>CAWGKC010000020.1:0-87213 GCA_963823105.1 uncultured Acidobacteriota bacterium | reverse complement strand
GTAGGCGCAGAGGAAGAAGAACAGGCCGGCGAGGATGGCGCTCCATTTGACGGCGCGCGGGATGGTGGTCAACGGATTCTGGGCTTCCGAGCCGAGCGAGGTTGCGCTTTCGAATCCCACGGAGCTGAAGATGGCCAGCACGAGGCCGAGGCGAAGCTTCTCCGGCGTCACGCCATGAAGAGTGAACTGGCCGATGTCGAGATGCCAGCCATGACTGGACGACGATGCCGGCGGCGACGGCGGAAATCAGAGCCACCGATGCGGCTTCCAGCCAGAGCATGAGGCGGATGGAGATTTGAACGTCGCGATAGGCCAGGTAGCAGGCCATGGCGGCGACGAGCGGCGATCAACAACAAGGGAAGCGCCTGGACGCCGAGGCGATCCCGCAGGATCACGTTGGCATAGTTAGCGACGCCGGCGCTGACCGCGGCGGCCGTGCCGACATAGGCGATCAACAACGCCCATCCGGCGAGAACGCCGAACCTCGGATGCATGTGATCGGTGATGTAGGTGTAGAGAGAGCCGGGCGAGGCCGAGACTCCGGGCGAATTGGTTTACGTTGAGCGCCACCAACAAAACGGTGACGGTGGAGATGAGAAAAGCGATGGCGCAGCCTTGGCCGGCGAGGGCGAAAACGAGAGGCACGGTCATGACGGGGGCGCCGGTGGGCGCGATGACGGCGACCGATTGCGCCAAGCGTCTCGCTGGGCGAAAGCGCGGCGGATTTTAGTCCATAAGAGTGGGGTTTGGAAGACTCTGGCGCGGACGGGGCGGCGGGTTTTACAAACCTGACCGGGGTGTTGCCAAGTTCCATCCGCTTATACTAGCATCAGGTGGAAGCGGAGCCGCGCGTTCGACGAACGCTTCTCCGCGGGTCAGCTCCGTCGCTGATGAGATCGCGCAGCAGTTTATCGAGAGCGAAAGAGGCGGCGAAATGGCGACACCAACGGGCGTCCAGCACGTGATTCCGAAGCACGGGACGGGTCCATCGGCAAACGGAGTGGAGGGGGCGAGGCATCCGCTCGATCCATTGTCGGCCGCCGAGTTGGAAGAGGCCGTTCGAATTCTGGCGCGCGCGGGACGCATGGAAGGCGATGTGCGCATCGCGTCGCTGACGCTGGCGGAACCGGCGAAGAAGCTGGTCGAACAACACAAGACCGGGAGCGCCGTTTGAGAGGAAGGCGCTGGCCGTTCTGTTGGATCGCGGCGGCGGGCGTCGTACGAGGCGGTGGTGGATCTGGCGGGGAACTCCGTCGAGTCTGTCACGCAGCTGCCGAGCGGTCTTCAGCCTTCGATCCTGCTGGATGAGTTCAGCGAGTGCGAGGAAGCGGTGCGGCGCTCGCCGCTGTTTCAGGAGGCGCTGCGGAAGCGCGGCGTGACGGACGCGAATCTGGTGATGGTGGAACCGTGGTCGGCGGGAATGTATGGCACGGAGTTGCCGGAGGACGCGGGGCTGCGGAGAATGCGGGCGCTGTGCTTCGTGCGCTCCGAGCCGAAGGACAACGGCTATGCGCGGCCGATCGACAGCATGGTGATCGTGGTGGACCTCTACAAAATGGAGGTGATCCGGATCGAGGAATACCCCATCGCGCCGCTGCCGCCGGAGAGCGGCAATTGGGCGCGCGAGTATATTCCCAACATGCGGAAGGATCTGAAGCCGGTGGACATCGTGCAGCCGGAAGGGCCGAGCTTCACGGTGACGGGCAACGAGGTGCAGTGGCAGAAGTGGAAGTTTCGCGTGGGGTTCACGTCGCGCGAAGGGCTGGTGCTGCATACCATCGCCTATGACGACGACGGCGTGGAACGGCCGATTCTTTATCGCGCGTCGATTTGCGAAATGGTGGTTCCCTATGGCGATCCGCGCGAGCAGTATTACCGCAAGAACGCGTTCGACATCGGCGAATACGGGCTGGGGATGCTGGCGAATTCGCTGGCGCTCGGTTGCGATTGCCTGGGCGTGATCCATTACTTCGATTTTCCGTTGGTGGATAGCCACGGCAAAGTGACGCCGCTTAAGAACGCGGTGTGCCTGCACGAGGAGGACTTCGGCATTCTGTGGAAGCACACGGACTGGCGCACGGGGCAATCGGAGGTGCGGAGGTCGCGGCGGCTGTCGGTGTCGTTCATCGCCACGGTCGGGAATTATGAGTATGGATTCTACTGGTATTTTTACCAGGACGGATCCATTCAATGCGAGATCAAGCTGACGGGCATCCTGAATACGACGACGCTGGCGCCGGGCGAAGAGCCGGCCTATGGAGTGGAGATCGCGCCGCGGTTGAACGCGCCGTTTCATCAGCATATTTTCGCGGCGCGTCTAGTGACGAGCGTGGACGGCGCGCGGAATTCGGTTCAGGAAGTGAATAGCGTGGGCGTGCCGACGGGCGGGGACAATCCGCACGGCAATGCGTTCGTGGCCGAGGTGACGGAGTTCGCCACCGAGAAGGAAGCGCGGCGGAGGGTGAATTCGGCGACCGCGCGTTTCTGGCGCGTGGTGAATCCGGGCAAGAAGAACCGGCTGGGGCGGCCGGTGGGTTACCGTTTGGTTCCGGGAGAAAACTGTCCGCCGTTCGTGCAGCCCGACGCGGCGGTGATGCGGCGGGCGGGGTTCACGGCGAATCATCTTTGGGTGACGCCGTATCATCCGAAAGAGCGGTTCGCGGCCGGAGAATATCCGAATCAGCATCCGGAGGGAGACGGTCTACCGAAGTGGACCGAGGCGAATCGAAACGTGGCGGATACCGAGATCGCGCTGTGGTATGTCTTCGCGCACAACCACGTGCCGCGGCCGGAGGACTGGCCGGTGATGCCGGTAGCGATGCTTGGATTCCAGTTCCGTCCCGATGGATTCTTCGAGCGAAGCCCGGCGATGGATGTGCCTCCGCCTCCGGCGAAGACGTGCTGCCACTAACTGGAATGGAGAGCGGAGACTTATGAACCGACTTCTTGCGCCGCTGGCGCTGCTGGCGAGCGCCGCGTGCGCGGGGACGCTGTATCTTCCGGCCTATCCGGCGGCCGTGCTGGTGTTCGACGAGTCCGAGGGCCGCATCGTGGACCGCATCCCGCTGGTGACCGGAACGCCGATGTCGATCCGTCTGGCGCCGGATCACAAGACGATCTATGTTACTACCATCGATCACAACGGAATCGAAGTGATCGACGTCGCCACGCGCAAGGTGATAAAACATTTCGTGCTGAATACGGGAACCACGCAGTACCGGTTCCGCGGCGGCGCGGCGGACGCCGATGGCAAGATGTTCTACACGGTGACGAAGGAGATCGATCGATTTCCGGAGCACTTCGAAGTGGCGAAATCCAAGTACACGGCGATCGATCTGGCGCAGGGGAAAATCGTGCGGACCGCGGACATGCCGCGCGAGGACGAACAGGCCAACCGGCTGGCGTTCGAGGTTTCTCCCGATGGAAAATACCTGTACCAGTTCGGGCCGAAGCTCACGATCCTCCAGACGGCGGATTTCAAGGTCGTCGAGCGGATGGATCTTGCGCAGCCGGATTTCGCGGGCATGCAAACCGTGCAACTGGGGGGCGAGATGGATTCGATCGGCCAGCCGGGAATGCACACGTCGATCTTCACTTCCACCGACCCGGTCGTCCACAACCGGGTGTTCGGACTTGCGCGCATGGATCTGGCGACGCGGCAAGTGAATTACACTCCGATCGGCCCCGCGCCGCCCGGCATGGCGGGACTGCAGGTTACTCCGGACAAGAAGTTCGCATACACGGTCATCGCCGACGGAGGTTATGAAAATAAGCGCTGCGAGTTTTGGGCGTTCGATCTGGCGACGAACCGCGTGGCGCGGAAAGCGGAAGTGCCTTGCCGGACGCGGTTCAGCTTCGGAATGTCGAGCGACGGCAAGAAGCTATACATTTACGGCGCCGGGTATGACATCGAAGTTTACGACGCCGCCACGCTGAAGCTGGAGAAGACGTGGGATCTTGAGAACGACGTCACTTACGCGGGGATCGTCGTTGTGCCGTAATTGGGGGCTAATAGGTTAGGGTTGAAAGTATGCCCACGCTCCAGGAGCAGTTCGGCCAGATCGACATCTATCTTTTCGACCAGCTTTTGAAAGGGCACATCTCCCCAGGAATGCGAATCCTGGATGCCGGTTGCGGTTCCGGCCGTAACCTTGTTTACTTCCTGCGGGAAGGTTACGAAGTTTACGCCGTGGACGCGGACCCGGAAGCGGTGGCGGGCGTACGCTCCCTCGCCCGCTTGCTTGCGCCCGGACTTCCGGCGTCGAATTTTCGAGTCGAATCCGTTGAACATATGTCTTTCGAAGATGCCTGCGCGGACGTGGTGGTGAGCAACACCGTCCTCCATTTTGCCCGCGACGACGCGCACTTCGAATCCATGTTGCGGGGATCCTGGCGCGTTCTGAAGCCCGGCGGGCTTTTCTTCTGCCGCCTCGGATCTTCGATCGGCATCGAGAGCCAATTGGAACGTATCCGAGGACGCCGCCACAAGTCGCCGGATGGTTCGGAGCGGTATCTGGTGGACGAGGCGCTGCTCGGCGCGACCGCCGAACGGTTAGGCGCCGAACTCGCCGAACCCTTGAAGACCACGTTGTCCAAAATCAACGCTCGATGACCACATGGGTATTGCGGAAGAAACCGACCTGAGATGAGCGGGCGGACTTGCCGGCCGTTCAGACGATCCGGTTAGCCGTTCTGCGAGCGATCGTAGAGCACGCGGCCGCCGACGAGAGTCATGTCCACTTTCAGGTCGAGGAGCTTGGCCGGGGAGATGGTTAGCGGGTTGTCGGGCAGCACGACCATGTCGGCCAGTTTGCCGGTTTCGAGCGTGCCTTTGAGTTTCTCTTCGCGCGTGATAAATGCACCGTTGCGGGTGTACATCGTGATGGCGTCTTGGATGCTTACGGCCTCGCCGGGGCCATATACAGCGCCGCTTTCGCCTTTGCGGGTTACGGCGGCGTAGAGGCCGACCATCGGGCCGACGGGGAGGTTGTCGCTGCCGAAGGCCATGTAGATCCCATGCTTGATCGGCGTGGCGATGGCATTGACGGTGGCCAGGCGATTGCCCTCCAGGGTGTCTAAGTAGCGGCGTTCCAGGTTGTAAGTGAAGTTAGGCTGCTGGGCGATGAGGATCTTGTCTCTGCGCCATGAGGTCGAGTGTCCGCTCGGGAGGGAGAACGGTAAAGTGGCAGAGGTAGTGGCGGTGGTCGTTGCGCGGGTACTGTTGGAGCACGGAATCGAGCGCATCGACGGTCATGGCGATGGCGGCGTCGCCGATGGCGTGGATGCCGAATTGCCAGCCGAGCTTGTGGCCCTCTTCGATGTTGGCGCGGATCTGTTCGGGAGTGAAGAACGCGCGGCCGCGGAATCCGGGCTGGCCTTTGTAGTCGACGAGCGACCAGGCGGTGGGGCCGGTGAAGCCTCCGTCGGCGAACATTTCGCCGATCGATCCGACGCGAAGGCGCTCGTCGCCGTCGCCGGTCTTGCGGCCAAATTCCTTCAGCTTCGCGGCGCCCTCCTTGGCGTGGCCGGCTTCGGAGGGGTAGGCGATTTGAATGGATGCGCGCGGGAGATCGGCGCCGTGTTTTTGGTAGAGAAGCTCCCACTCGGCGTAGGAGCCGGCGAGATCGGGTTGGATGGAGGCGCCGGCTTCGATGACGCTGGTGATGCCGAGTTGGAGGCGTTCGCGCACGTTCTCGAACAGGCTTTCGCGCAGGTCTTGCGGTTTGTCGGGAGGAACGAGGCGCAGGTAGAGGTCGTTGCGCTCGCGGATGACGCCGTTCGGTTCGCCGTTCGCGTCTTTCTCGACGATGCCGCGGTCTGGGTTGGGCGTGGCTTTGTTGATGTCGGCGAGTTCGAGGGCTTTGCTGTTGCCTACCGAGCTATGACCGCCGGCGCGGATGAGGACGACGGGGTTATTCGGCGCGGCGGCGTCGAGATCGGCGCGGAGGGGTTTGCGCTGTTCGGTGAAATGATACTCGTCCCAATCGCCGCCGGTGATCCATTCGCCGGGGCCGAGTTCCTTGGCTTTCTCGCCGACCTGCTGCTTCAGTTCGACCAGCGATGTCGTGCGGCGAAAATCGAGATAACGGTTGGAATGACCCGCGAGGTGGATGTGCGTGTCGAAGAAGCCGGGGAGGACGGTGCGTCCGGCGAGGTCGATGGAGCGGGCGGCGTTATAGCGATGGCGAAGCTCGTTGCCGCCGACGGCCAGAATCCGTCCGTCCTGTACGACGATCGCCTGGCGGATCGAAAACGCAGGGTCCACGGTGACGATGCGGCCGTTGAACAAAATCAAATCGGCGGTCTCGCGGCCCGCCTGCGCTTTGAGAAGCGCCGGGCTCAGCGAAAGCGCGCCAGCCGCGCCGAGGAACCGGCGTCGCGAAACATCCATCCATTCACCTCGCAGTTTGAATTAACTTTCCAGTATCCGTCATTTTCCCTCGTGGCAAAATTCGCAGCCGGCGCCGGCCTTCTTCTTGACATGACAGTCGATGCAGCCGGCCATGGTGGTGACTTTGGTGACGTTCGCCATCGTGTCCATTCGCGCGACGTCACCGTGGCAGCTTTCGCACGGCAGTGCGGCTTCGAGGTGCGAACGATGGTTCCAATAGATGCCCGCGGGAAGAACGTAGACGCGCGTCCAAGGAATCGGCCGCTTGGATTTGGAGAATTCGGCGAGCTTTTGAATCGCGGGCTTGTGGGTGGCAATGGTTGCGTGGCAGGTCATGCATGTGGCCGTTGCGGGGAACTCCATGCGATCGCCGGGCTCGGGATTGGGATGGCAACCGGCGCATTTCAGGCCGAGGGCGAGATGCGTTTTATGGCTGTAGGGGAGGGGTTGGGCGGGCGGCTGGAAGGCCAGCGTCGACGCCAGTAACCATAGGGTCATGTCCACTCAGGTCAGGCCCCGGAGCACGAGTAACTCCTGCACGGCGCGATTGGCTTCGTCGATCGCCTGGTTGGTGAAGGCGGCGGCGCCTGCGTCGGAATTGGCGATGGTGACGCGGCCGCAGCGCTGGCGTCCGAGGATGTGCGGACGCTGTTCGGGAGGGACGTCGGGATCGGCGAGCGTGTCGTAGGTGTAGGCGTAGCCATACGGCCAGCGGTTCACCGTGATCGCCGCGATGTCTTCGGCGGGATCGAAGCCGCCGGAGGCGAGCATGCGCGCCATTTGCCGGCGGATTTTGAGTTCGAACTGTTCGAAGGACGTCGAGAGCAATTCCTTTTGTCCGATGCGATTTTGTTCCTTGCGGGGAAGGCCGGGTTGGTTGGGATTCGCCGTCATGTGAAAGAGGATAGGTTCTTCCGGCGTAGTTACTCCTTGATATCCACCGACGGTCGAGCCGGGATCGAGGAACGTGCTGGGATGATACATCCCCGGCGCGCCGATTCGCGAGACGCCCAGTTTTTGAAACGCCGTCCATCTCTTAAGTAGGACGTTGGTGTACAGCATGGGCACCTTCACCGGATAGGCCAGCGCTTCTTTTTGGGGCGCGGGAATTTCGGGCATCAAAAAAGGAATCAGGGCGTTGTAACAGGCGAGGATGGCGTATCGTGCGCGGACGCCGGTGAGCTTGGCGTTGTTGCGGTAGGCGATTCGAACCCATTCGGAGCGATCCGGCTTACCCTCGTGTTCGACGTTCACGACGGGGCTGCTTAAGCGGATGCGCGTGTTGGAATTCGGATCGTCGAGTTTGGCGTAGTCGAGCCGGGCGGCGACGACGGTGTCCATGGATTGCGGGCCAGGGAACGCGGCCGGGATGAGCTTGCCCACCAGGAGCCTTGCGATGGAGGCGTTGCCGTCGGGGAAGTGGAATAGGTAGGAACCTTCGTTGAAGGTCTCCTCGAACTCCAGATGCAGTCCGTTGAAGCCGGGCAAGCCGTGCATGGCCGCTTCGAGCGCCGGCGTGGTGTCCACACGCTTGTTGTTCCGGCCGCCGCTGCCGAGGAAAAATGGCAGCGCGTCGGGACTCAACTTCGCGATGTTAGTAAGATAATCCTGGTAACTCATCCGTGCCAGTGCCGCGCGTTTGCCGGACTGACTCAAGCCGGGCATGTAGTCCGGGTTTTTCCCGTGCAGACGGACGAGATCTTTTCGCGCGGCATCGGAGAGCGGCGCTTGCGCGAAGAAACTTGGCAGATGGGGGTTGCCTTTGACGAGGCGGTCCTGGCCGAAGTGTTCCTTGTCGAAAAATGTGGCCGCGGCGAGGCCGTACTTGCGCTCCAGTTCGCGGTTGGAAAATTCCGGATTACGCTCGACCTCGACGCCTAAGTCGCGGATTAGAGATTTGGCGCAGTAGCTATAGGGGTAGGGGGTTTCGATGCCCATCGTGCCGCCGAAGCCGATGAGAGTGCGGCCGCCGTATTGAAATTCGTTGCGCTTGGCGTGGCCGCCGAAGTCGTCGTGATTGTCGAGGATCAGGATTCGGGGGCCGGGGCCGAGCGCGGCCCGATAGAAATAGGCGGCGGAGAGGCCGGAGATGCCGGCGCCGGCGATGACCAGATCGTACTCTTCAGCGGCGCCCGATTCGGGAACGGACGCATGCGCGTATTTGCCTTGACGGATGGGCTCGAAGGCGTCGATGGCGGCGGGGTAGTTGCCGCGCAGGCCGGCGCGCGAGGGAGGATCGACGTACGGTTCCGGTGGCTCGCCTTGAGCGAGCGAGCCGAGGGCGGCGATTCCGATGGCGACTCCATTGAGGAAATCGCGGCGGGCGATGGGGCGATCCATACCCAACTCGCGATGGTCTTCCGTCGTGCCCACGTTCGGGTCTCCTTTCGAGCGGTCAGGATCGCGTCGCGAGCCTTTGAATCACTCTAAGAAGATTTGCGGGTGAATTGCAAGTGGAGCGTTCGCTCGATTCCTGGACGGAAATTCGGAGACACTAATGCCTCAACAAATTTGGCGCGGGTAACACAGGTTCCGCCGGCGATCCTGCTCTACTTGCTCTTCTCCTCTTTGCTTGCTAAGAATTTAGTGCAACGTTGCGTTTTTACGAAGATCAAAAACCCGTTCATTTGCCCTTGCACGGGTTAGGGAGCCGCGTCAAACGCGAGCGGCCAGCGCCCACCTTTTTGCGTTCGCGATCTCCAGTGCCTAGGGTGGAAACCACTTAGCGGCGAGGACGAAGATGATCAGTCGTCTCGCTCTTGGTTACACAATAGCGCGGGGGGTGGGAAAAGGACGATGGGCGGGATGGCGAGGATGGGGTGTAAGATGTTTAGGGAGAGGGAGATAGAGATTTTTTTGAGCGTTGTGACTGGCGATTTGGAGTTTCGGAATTTCAGTTGTTCGGCTAGAATTCGACGCGGCCGCCGACCTGGAAGATGCGCGGGCCGCCGGAGCCGAGGATCTGGCTGGGGAGGCTGGTGGGTTGGCCGAACAAGGGCGACGTGAGATTGCCACTGAAGCCGCCGAGATTGGCGTAGTTCAGCGCGTTGAAGACCTCGCCGAAAAGGTTCAGCTTCAGGCGATCCTCGTACAGATTAAAGGTCTTGGTTAGGCGGAAATCCTCGGAAGTGCCATTGCGGCCGAAACTGTAATGAGCGGGCAGCGTGATCGTGGGGACGTTTTGTCCGCGCGGGGTGACGGTTCCACCGTATTTCTGATTGAACTGGGAGACGTACTGCGCGAGAGCGCCCGTTCCGAGGTTGATGCCGAATTGGTTATACCCGACGCCGGGGAGAGGGAGATCGGCGTTGGTGCCGTTACCGGTGAGATCGACATTGGGGATGGTGGGCTCGAACGGCCCCTGGGTGGCGAACGTGGTGACGGTCGAGATGGTGAAACCCCAGGGAAGGTTGTAAGCGCCGGAGAAAGTCAGGCTGTTATGGCCCATCTGCGGGCCGTTGCTCGCGTCCCAGTTGTATTCGTTGACGATGCCGTTGAAACCGTCGAGAGTTTGATAGGCATAGGAGAGCAGGAAGGAGAAATTGTGCGTCATGCGCTTATTTACTTTCAACAGAAGGCCCTTGTAAGTGGAGCGGCCGCCGCTGATATCGAAATTGATGGGGCCGGTGGAACACTCGGCGAGAGGATTCAGCGCTTGCGATCCGGTGCATTGAGGGATGACCGGGCCGGCGGTCTGGTAGTAGTGATTGAGATCCGCGCCGCGGATGCGCTCGTTGAGGAAATGGCGGTAAACGAAGTCGGCGCTGACGGTGATGTCGTCGGTAACCTGGCGCTGGACGCCAAGGCTGGCCTGTTGAGAGTAAGGGGGACGGAAATCGTTGACGAAGATGTCCTGGCCGGGGGCGGTTTTGAATGCGTTGATGTTGCGAATGGCGAGATTGGTGTTAGTGGGATTGATGTGGAGGATCTGGGTAGCGGCGGCTTGCATGCCGGGCAGAGCGGCCTGGAAATCGGCGCCGGTAAAAATAGTGGGGAAGTTAGAGAACGAGGTTACGGGGAGCGGGGATCCGGCGCTGATGCCGAAGGCCTGGTCGAGCGCGGGCAGGAAGAGCGAATCGGGAAGAAGGGCGCGGCCGGTGCCGAGGGGGCCCAGCGCGGCGCGTTCGAGGAGGCGCACCTCCAGGTTCATGGTGTCGTAATAGATGCCCGCGCCGCCGCGGATGACGGTCTTGTTGTCGTGGCCGGGGCTCCAGGCGAAGCCAAGCGCCGGGCTGAAATTGTTATTGCGATTCTGTTCGTGGCCCAAGCCGTTGGCTCCGAGAATGGGCTGTAGGTATTGCGGTTTGGTGAGGTCGTAGTTCAGCAAGTTACTTTCATAGGACCAGGCCAAACCGTAGATGAGGGTGAGCTTCGGGGTGATCTTCCAGTTGTCCTGGATGAACAGGTGCGTGCGGTTGTTATGGTCGGCGTTGCCGCGATTATAGGATGGAGGCTGGTTGATATCGCCGATGCCCAACTCGAATCCGGCGACGGGCAATTGCAGAATGTCGGCCATCGTATTGAAGGACGAGGGGATTTTGATTTGATACGGGCCGGGAACCTGAGAATTGAATAACTGAACGATCTCCGGAGAATAAAGAACGACGCCGCCGGGATCGGCGTAGGCGTAAGTGCCGAAGGCTCGCTCGTACTCGTACTCGCCGCCGTACTTGATGTTGTGGGAGCCGTGTTGCCAGGAGAAATTATCGTCGAAGATGAAGCGGCGGTCGAGGCGGCTTTGCGGGGTGTTGGTAGCGTCGTTGCCGATCTGGAAACCACCGACGCCGACGATCTGATACTGCGGACCTCCGAGGCCGAAGCAGGGAGCGGGGCACTGGGCCGAGGTGGGAGTATCTTTGCTGTTATTCCAGTAAGTCATGGAAAACCGGAATTCATTGGTCTTGGTGGGCGAGAGAGCGCTGATGACCGAGAAGACTCCGGAATCGGCGTAGTTACGGTTCACGCCCCAGTTGGACGGCTGGGTGCCGTCGCCGCTGGGCGCGTAGCCGTTGTTGCCGTCGTGGGAATAACGCAGGAACATGGAGTGTTTTTCGTTCAAGTGGTAGTCGATTCGCTCGCTCAACTGCTTGCTAATGTAGGGGCTGGTGGCGTAGGAGGCGAAATTGACGAAGAGGGGGTCGGTGGGGAAGGAACTGAATGCGGCGCGCTGGTCGACATGTTCGAAGCTGGTGAAGAAAAAGAGCTTGTCTTTGATGGCGGCGCCGCTCAGGTAAAAACCGGGGTCGCTGCGCGCGAAGAAGGGGTTCGTGTTGTGGGGGTCGCGCTCCAGATAGGGATAGGCGGCCATGTTATGGTCGCGGAAGAAGAAATAGCCGGCGCCGTGATAGTCGTTGCCGCCGGCGCGGGTGACGATGTTCACCGCTCCGCCGGCGGTGATGCCGGTGGAGAGATCGAAGTTGGCCGAGGAAATCTGGAACTCCTGGACGACGTCCTGGGAGAAATTCTGCTGGCTACCGCCGGTGATGGAATCGTTCACGGTGGCGCCGTCCATGGTGATGCGCACGGATTCCGAGCCGCGGCCGAGGATGCTGACGTCGAACTGGCGGTTGTACTGGCCGACGCCGGCGTAACTGGCGCCGACGCCCGGCTCCAACTCGGCCAATTGTAGAAAACTGCGGCCGTTTAAGGGCAGGCTGTCGATTTGGGCGCGGGTGACGACGCCGTCCACCGATTGTTTGTCGTAGTCGAGCTGCGGGGTGGCCGCTTCGACTTGGACCACTTCCTTGGGTTGGCCGAGCTGCATGTGGAGGTCGACGGTGGTGATGGCGCCGGTTTCGACCGTCACGTCCTGGACGATGGTGCGAAAGCCGGGGGCTGCGCCGCGAAGTTCGTAGGGACCGGATATGAGGGAGGGGAACGTGTATGTGCCTTCGGTGCTGGAGGAGATGGTGCGGACCGCGGCGGTATCGCGGCTGGTCAGCGAGATGGTGGCGCCGGGAATGATGGCTCCCGTCTCATCGAAAACAGTGCCGCCGACTTGGCCGGTGGGCGCTTGAGCGAAGACGCTGCCCGCGGCGGCCGCGAGGAGCAACAGACACGGTTGCACTTTTCTCATGACAGACCCTTTCCTGGACTCCCCTTAAAATGAGACAAGTAACGAGGCGAAGCTACAAGATATTTTCATAGGTCGGGGAAAGAGTCAAGGGGGAGTTACAACGGTTGGGCAGCGGTTCGTACTACGGTTCCCAGAACGGTGGGATTGAAAGCCGGGCGATTGCGGCCTGAAAGCACGTATTTACCTAGGACAAACCGGCCTCGGCGATCTCGGTTTTCAGCCGCTCGATGGCCTGACGGGGGTCGGGCGCGCGGGTGATCTGGCGGCCGGCGACGATGAAATTAGCCCCGGCGGCGAGAGCTTCGGCGGGTGTGGCGATGCGTTTCTGACCGGAGGAATCGGCGGAGGGGGAGCGGACGCCGGGGGTGAGGAGGATCGCTTCCGGATCCGGCGATGGCGCGGAGGGCGGCGGCTTCGAGGGGCGAGCAGATCAGACCGTCGGCGCGGGCGGCCATGCAAGCGCGGGCGCGGAGGGCGGCGAGTTCGGAAACGGTTTGAGAGAAGCCCTCCCCGGCGATGTCCTGCCGGTCGAGGCTGGTGAGAACGGTGACGGCGAGGATTTTGAGCGGCGCCGTTCCGCGGCCTTCGACGGCGGCGCGGACGATAGGAACGCTCCCATGGACGGTCAAGAAATGTCGACGCCGCTTGAAGCGATTACCGCGGTGGCGCGTTTCACGGTTTCGGCGATGTCGTAAAGCTTGAGATCGAGGAACACTTGCTTCCCGCGGCCGAGGAGCTCGCGGACGAAGGGCATTCCTTCGGCGGCGTAAAGCTCCAGGCCGACCTTGTAAAAGTCCGCCGAATGGCCGAGGGCATCGACGAGCGAACGTGCCTCGGCGGCGGAGGGGACGTCGAGGGCGACGATGATCGGGTTGGCGGGTTTCGCGTTAGAGGACATGGAGGGGTTTCGATCCTCTGGGAAGGACGCGGCCGAGGCGATAGGCGGGCGGGTAGAGCCGTTCCATTTCTTTGGCGTCTTCCGGGCCGAGGGCGATGAGGAGGCCGCCGGAGGTTTGGGGATCGTAGAGCAGATCGTCGAAGGGGGATTGGCCTTCGACGCAGGAGGAGACGAAGTCGCGGTTGTTGGCGGCGCCGCCGGGGATGGCGCCTTGGCGGGCGTAATCGAGCGCTCCGGGGAGAAAGCGCACGGCGGAAGAATCGATTTCGAGCGTCACGCCGCTGGCGAGTGCCATCTCGCGGGCGTGGCCGAGGAGGCCGAAGCCGGTGACATCGGTGCAGCCATGGACGTCGAGGGTCAGCATCGCTTCGCAGGCGGCGCGGTTGAGCGTCAACATCGACGCTTCGGCGGCGCGGGCGTGCTCGGGAGCGGCGAAACCGCGTTTGACGGCGGTGGAAACGACGCCGGTGCCGATGTGCTTTGTGAAGATCAGAACGTCGCCGGGCCGGGCGCCGGCGTTGGCCAGAAAGCGCTCCGGATGGACGAGACCGGTGACGGAATAGCCGATCTTGATGTCGTCTTCGTTAATGGAGTGGCCGCCGACGAGGGCGCAGGAGGCTTCGTGAATCTTGTCCGCGCCGCCGCGCAGCATTTGCTCCAGATCGTCCATGTCGCCCTTGGCCGGATAGGAGAGAATGGCGAGGGCGGTGATGGGACGGCCGCCCATGGCGTAGACATCGCTCAAGGCGTTGGCGGCGGCGATGGCGCCGAAGGTGTAGGCGTCGTCGACGATGGGGGTGAAGAAATCGAGTGTTTGGACCAGCGCGCAATCGGGCGAAAGGCGATAGACGCCGGCGTCGTCGGCGGTGTCGTAGCCGACGAGGACGTTTTCGTCTTTCCAACGCGGAAGGCGGCGCAGGGCCTGGTCGAGAATCTTGGGGCTGAGCTTGGCGGCGCAACCGGCGGCTTTGGCGTTGGCGGTGAGTTTGGCCACGTTCTTTTTAGAATAGCGGGAGGGGGGAAGGAAATGCGGAGCGGTGGGAGGCGCGTGTCCGCGTGGGGACCCGCGGAGACAGACGGTTCCTGGAAATCCAGCGGAACCATTATGGTTGAGCACTGGGGGCGGGACTGGTACATGGGCAGCGTGGCCCCTGGGATCGGCGGTCGCGTGCAGAGCGATACCTTACAGAAGTACCAGGACCATGCGCTCCGCGCTGGGATTGTATCGCCGAATCCCTGATTCCCGGATTTCAATTGGGTTCAACGATGACGTTCTATACTCACTTCCTTCCGCTGCGTCGCGGTCTCGATTCTGAGCGCATCTGCCGCGCCTGGGCCTGCGATCGATGTCGCCGGCATCGTCGATCGTTCCGAACTGATCGTCGCGGGGTTCGTTCGGATGGTTGGCGTCCGCGATGCCGTGATTCGCCGGAATAATGAAGCCATCGCGGCTTCGGAATTTACCCTCAGTGTCTACTGTGAGAGCTGTCCTGAAAGGTCATCCGCCCGGCACGTCCATGACTGTCCGTTACGAACGGCCGAAAGATTTCTTCGATCCTGCGTACCACGGTGTGCCTGTGCCAGCCTATCGAATTTGTTTTCTCGTGCGGGCTGGCGACCAATGGGCCTTTACAGACTCCGCGTACCCGACCGTACCCAGCACCGCAACGACCGGCGGGCCGGAGAGTGCCGCGGTGCCGCTCGACGCGGTCGTGCATGAGCTCGGGGATGTCTTGACCGCCGGGGAGCCGAAACGAAAAGTCGGAGGCGCTCGTGCGCTCTGCGAAGCATTCGGAAGATGGAATCAGTGGAAAACGCACTTCTGGGCGATGTCAACGATTCGGACCCGGCGATACGCTTTGATATTCTCGGAGCCTCCTGGCCCGCGGCAACATAGTTGGCCTACAGGCGGCGGAATCGGCATTATTAAGTAATAGCCCGGATCTGCCGGATTACGTGCTGCACAATCTGCGGGTCGGCATCTCCGAAGGGGTTGCCCAGGAGGAGGCGCTTCCGGTTCTAACGAGCTTGTTGGAGGCAGGAGAGGTCGAAACGCGCCGGGCCGCGATCACGGCCATTATGCATGTGGGAACCAAAAAGACGGTGCCACCATTGAAGTATGCCCTTGCCGACCCTGACCGGGAGGTCCGCTTTGACGCCGTCCTCGGGTTGGCAAGGGTGACTGGACAACAGCGACTGACATGGAACTATCGAGACCAGGTAAGTACCTGACGCTGGGAGGAATTTCTACCAGCAAAGTGTGACGGTGTGCTCGAACAATAACTTCTAAAGTAAGACGGCAAAGTCAGCAGTGTTCGGACGGGAAAGGAATCACACTTTCAGCGGCGTTATGGGACGCGCAGTTCTTCGACGTGCTGACGCCGGATTTTAATGGCGCTTACATTCTTTCGGGCCGCCGCGAGGTCGTAGGCAAGCTGCATCCGCAGCCACGTTTCCTCCGTGCTTCCGAACGCCTTGGTCAACCGGATGGCCATTTCCGGACTGATGCCGGACTTGCCATTCACGACGTTGTTCAGCGCCTGGCGGGTGACGCCGAGGACCTTTGCACCCGCGGTCACGGACAGACCCAAAGGCTCAAGACAATCGTGCCGGACGATGCTACCGGGATGCACGGGGTTTTTCATGGGCATGGCGAGTTTTTTCCTTCCTAGTGATAGTCGATGAGTTCAATGTCACAAGCGTCGGTTCCCTCAAAGCGGAACACGATGCGCCAGTTGGCCCGGACCGTTACGGACCAGAACCCCTTCAATTCTCCTTTAAGCGCGTGAAGGCGGTAACGAGGAAGATCCAGGGCCTGCGGAGTGGCGGCGCTGTCGAGAGCCGTAAGGATTCGTTGGACCGTTTCCAAAAGATCGGGGCGGATTCCCCTCCCGTCACCCTGTTCATAGAGTCTCTTCAGACCTCGATGCTTGAAGCCCCCGATCATGAGGATACAACGTAAAGTAATACTTGTCACACGTCAAGCGCAATCGCGACGGCACGATCGGCCGATTAGTTCGCCGGGCGCGTGTCGTCCATGCGCTTCAGTTGGCCGCAGGCGGCGAAGATGTCGCGGCCGCGGGGTTTGCGGAGGAAGCAGGGGATCGAGCGGCGGACGATCGCCTGGAACGAGGCGACGCGGGCTGGGTCGGGCGTTCCGTAGGGGATGCCGGGGCCGGGGTTTAACGCGATCAGGTTGACCTTGCAATCGAGCTTGGCCAACAGGCGCACGACGCGGCGGGCGTCCGCTTCGGTATCGTTCACGTCCTTCAGTAGGACGTATTCGAAGGTCAGCTTTTCCCATGGGCGGAGCGGGTAGGCGCGGCAGGCTTCGATCAGGTCTTTCAGGTGATATTTGCCGGTGATGGGCATCAGCTCGCGGCGCTGCTCCTCCGTCGAGGCGTTTAAAGAGATCGCCAGCTTGGGGCGAACCGGCTCCCGGCCCAGTTCTTCCATCTTCGGGATGATGCCGGAGGTGGACAGAGTGATGCGGCGCGGAGAAATGGCCAACGCATCGGGGTCGGTGAGAATGCGCGTGGCTTTGACCACGTTGGGCAGGTTGAGCAGCGGCTCGCCCATGCCCATCATGACGAGGTTGAGGCGGGAATCGGTGGGCGAGAGGCCATTGTCGCGAAGGACATGGACGACCTGGCCGACGATCTCGCCGGCGGTGAGGTTGCGCTCCAGGCCCATGAGAGCGGTGAGGCAGAAGCGGCAGTTGACGGGGCAGCCCACCTGGCTCGAAATGCAGATGGTGTCGCGGCCGGGCTCCGGCATGAGAACGGTCTCTACCGTGCGGTTGTCTTCGAGCGAGAGCAGGTAGCGGCGGGTGCCGTCGGAGGATTCATAGCGCGCGGCGGGAGTGGGAAGGCCCAGGGGATGAGCGGCGGCGAGAGAATCCCGAAGCGGCTTGGGAAGCGTCGAAATCTGGGTGAGGCCGGGAACGCGTTGGCGGTAAACGGCTTGGTAAATCTGCTTGGCGCGGTAGGCGGGGACGCCGGTCCCGAGAGCCTCCTGGATGTCTGCAAGTTCCATCCCTACAATAGGTTGCGCCACTTTTGCATTATACCACCCCAGAGAATTCGGGGGTTCGAGAATTCCCTAGGAAACGGCCGGGGTAGAATATAGGCAGCAGTATTCGCATGGCCCCAGTCACTATTTCCCTCAACAACGGCGCCTCGCTCGAAGAGCGGGAGATCAACGTTTCAACGCTCGACAACGGCGTTCGGGTGATCACCGAACGCATGACTCATGTGCGGTCCGTTTCGACCGGCGTGTGGATCGGCACCGGATCGCGGCGCGAGAAGGTGGAAGAGAACGGCATCTCGCATTTCATCGAGCATATGGTCTTCAAAGGGACCAAGCACCGCTCGGCGGAAGAGATCGCGCGGTCGGTGGATTCGATCGGCGGCGGCCTGGACGCTTTCACGGCGAAAGAGATGGTGAGTTACCAGACGAAGGTGCTGGACGAGCACGTGCCGCTGGCTTTCGACGTGCTTTCCGATCTGGTGCTGAATCCGCTGTTTCGCGCGGAGGATATCGAGAAGGAAAAGGGCGTCATCCTGGAAGAACTGAAAATGGAGGTGGATAATCCGGAGTATCTGCTGAGCGAGATCTTCTCCAGCAATTTCTGGAAGGATCATCCGCTGGGGCGGCCGATCCTGGGCACGAAAGACACGGTGCGAAAATTTCACCGCGACATGCTGGACGAATACTACCAGCGCGTGTATGAGCCGACGAATATTCTGATCACCGCCGCCGGGAACCTGTCGCACGAGAAGCTGGTGGAGTTGGCGCGGGAGAAGTTCGAAGGGCTGAAGAGGACCGCGGTGAAGGACCCGGATCCGAAGCCGGCCGCGCACGCGCGGCTGATGTTCCGCAACAAGGCCTCGCTCGAACAGGTTCATATGTATCTGGGCGTGCCCTGCCATCCGCTGGCGCACGAGGACCGCTTCGCCTGCTACGCGCTGAACACCGTGCTGGGCGGAGGGATGAGCTCGCGGCTGTTCCAGAATGTGCGGGAGAAGCTGGGGCTGGCTTACGCCGTGTTCTCGGAGCTGAGCATGTACAGCGACGCCGGGTGTCTGGCGATCTACGCGGGGACGTCCATCGAGTCGGTGCGGAAGGTGGTGGAATTGATTCTGGCCGAGTTCCGCGCGTTGAAGGAAGCCCCGATTCCCGACGAGGAGATCCGCCGGGCGAAGGATAATTTGAAGGGATCGTTCATGCTGGGATTGGAATCGACTTCCAGCCGCATGGGAAATCTGGCGCGGCAGGAGCTATACTACAAGCGGTTTTTCGGGCTGGACGAGATGCTGGAGAGTATCGAGGCGGTGACGGCGGAGAAAGTGCAGAAGCTGGCGCAGGAATTTTTCGATCCTAAGAACATTACGCTGGCGGTGCTGGGGAATCTCGGGGATTTCCGTTTGCGCCGCGATGAACTAGTCTGCTGATTGCCGAACCCTTCTTACTTTCGATGGCGGCTGTGGGCGCGGTTAGCCGCCTGCTCGTTGGCGCTGCTCGCTCCGGCGCTGGCGCTGGACCTGAAGACGCTGAAGCCGGAAGGGTATCTGAGCGATTTCTCGCATGTCGTCGGGCCAGCGGATAAACAGCGCATTGAGCAATATTGCGGCGAAGTGGAGCGGGCCACCGGCGCGCAGATGGCGCTGGTGACGATCGATACGCTCGATGGCGCACCGATCGAGGATTTCACGAACAGCCTGTTCCGGCAATGGGGCGTGGGGAAGAAGGGGAAGGACGAGGGCGTTCTTTTGCTGCTGGTGATTAAGGACCACAAAAGCCGGGTGGAAGTGGGGTACGGGCTGGAGCCGGTACTGCCCGACGGATTCGCCGGCGGCACGCTGCGGGCGATGCGGCCGGCGTTGCGCGCGGGCCAGTATGGGCAGGCGATGTTCGACGGAGCGCAGGAGATGGGCGCGAAGATCGCCGCGGCGAAAGGCGTTTCGCTCGACGCCGGCCAAACCGAGGCGCCGGTGCGCAGAGGGCGGCGGAGCGGCGGTTCGGGATTCCCGTTTTGGCTGATTCTTGCGATTTTCGCGCTCCTGTTGTTTCTAGGGCGCGGAGGGCGGGGCGGAGGGTTCTGGGGATTCCTCACTGGAATGCTGCTGGGGAATCTGCTGGGGGGCGGAGGCAGAGGCGGCGGTTGGGGCGGTGGAGGCTTCGGCGGCGGCAGCTCGGGCGGCGGCGGGTTTGGCGGGTTTGGCGGAGGAGATTCGGGCGGCGGGGGAGCGTCGAGCGACTGGTGAGGGAACGATGGAACAACGGCTGAAGGAACTCGTAACCAAATTGACGGGCGCGTTGGGAGACCGGTTGATTTCGGTGATTCTTTACGGATCGGCCGCGGGCGGCGAACATCACGGCAAGTTTTCCGATCTCAACGTGTTGTGCGTGCTGAGCCGGGTGACTCCCAGCGAACTCGCGGCGTGCGATCCGGTGTTGCGGTGGTGGCGCGAGACGGGGAATCCGGCGCCGCTGTTGATGACGGAAGAAGAGGTGCGGACCTCCACGGACTGTTTCGCCATCGAGTTTCACGACATGATGGAGCGGCGAAGGGTGTTGCATGGCGCCGATGTGGTGGCCGGGCTGGAGGTGAGCCGCATTTACTACCGGGCGCAGGTGGAGCACGAACTGCGGACGAAACTTTTCCGGTTGCGCGACAAGGCGGCGGGGGCGCTTAAGGATCCCAAGGCGCTGACGAATTTAATGGTCGATTCGGTATCCACGTTCGCCGTCCTGATCCGCCACGCGATGCTGCTGTCGGGCATCGAAGTCTCGGGGCGCAAGCGGGAGGTGGCGGCGGCGCTGCCGAAAATAGGCGTGAAGCCCGGCCCATTCGAGACTTTGCTCGACATTCGCGAGGGCAAAGCGAAGCCGGACGCGGTACATGCGGCGGAATTGTTCGCGGATTACTTAGGGCAGATCGAGGCCGCGGTACGGCATGTGGATGGGCTTAGTTCATAGTAGTTGAAGCAGGAATTTGAGAGGATGAGGGGAATATGAAACTCGCATTAATCGTAATTCTGGCGGTTCTGCTCGTGGGTGGGCTGATCGTCTTCGGGACGGTGAAGACAACGTACAACAACTTGGTGACCGAACGGGAGTCGATCGGCGCGCAATGGTCGCAGGTGGATGTCTCGTTGACGCGGCGCGCCGATCTGATACCGAATTTGGTGGAGACGGTGAAGGGCTTCTCCAAGCACGAGGAGACGGTGTTCAAGGACATCGCCGACGCCCGTTCCGCGCTGCTCGGGGCGCATTCGCCGCAGGAGAAGATCGACGCCAACGGGCGGTTGGATTCCACGCTCGGCCGGCTGCTGGTGCTGCAGGAAAGCTATCCGCAATTGCGGTCGAACGAGAATTTTCTGCGGTTACAGGACGAGCTGGCCGGCACGGAAAACCGCATCGCGATCGAGCGGCGCAAGTATAACGAAACCGTGCAGCGCTACAACACGGACATCTCGCTGTTTCCGGACAACGTGATTGCCGGCATGTTCGGCTTCCAGCGCAACGACGCCTATTTCAAAACCGAGCCGGGACAACGGCAGAATCCGAAAGTTCAGTTCTGAACGTCGCGATAAAACCGCTCGCTCACGCGCGCGGCTCGGAAACGCCATTTCCGAGCGGGGCCCGTCAGGAAGCGGTTGCGCAAGTAAATTCACTCGACGGGGCTTTCGCCGGTGTCTTCCTCGGCGAGAGCTTCTATGCCGGCGGCGAGGGCGGCGTGGCGCTTGAGCTCCTGGATGGACGCCGACGGCGAGAAGCCCGCCAGGCGCATACGCCGGAACGCGGAGGCGAGATTCTTCGGCTCTTTTAGCCATTGCGATAAATCCTTGCCGCGATACTTTCGCTCCAGCCAAGCGCCGATCAAGGCGGTCTCGTCCGATTCCAGATACGTTTCGCCGACCACTTTCTCGGCGAGCGCGGGGGCGACGCGGCGCTGGCGCAACTCGCGCAACACGCGAAGCTTGCCGAGACCCTGGTTTTGAAGGCGCCCGGAGGCGAAGGATTCGGCGAAGCGTTGGTCGTTCAGATAGCCGAGATCTTTCAAACGGGCGAGCACCCCTTCGATATCGCCGGGATGGGCGGCGCGGCGGCGCAGTTTGTCGCGCACTTGGCCCAACGATTGGCCGCGGGAGGCGAGCGAGCGCACGGCATATTCGAACAACGCCGGCTCCTCCAACGCTTTCGGCTTTCGCGATTGCATCTAAGAGAAACAGTAGCAGAGGGCGGAGAAAAATTTCATTCCGATCGCGGTGGCGGCGAAGTATTCGGCGGAGGCTTCTCCTGCTATTCTGGAGGCGTCGGCGTGGAGGCGCGACGCCACGCGGAAAAAGATTGGCGCGCAAGGAGGATGCATATGGCGGACGATAGCAAATTTCCCTATTTCTTTCTGGGTCTTGGACTGGGCGTGGCGGCCGGGCTTCTTTTCGCCCCACAAAGCGGCGTAGAGACCCGCAATCTGCTGAAGAACCGGGCCGACGACGGCACGGATTATCTGCGGCGGCGCGGCGAGGAACTTCGGGACTCGGCAACGGAGGCGATGGAGCGCGGCAAGGAAGCGGTGAGCGACGCCGTGGAAAAGGGCCGGACGGTGGTGAACCGCCAGAAAGATCAAGTGGCGGCGGCGGTGGAAGCGGGCAAGCAGGCGTACCGCGAAGCGATGCGCGCGGCGGCGGCGGGTTCCGGGGAAGTATAGAGGGCCGGGGGCCATGGATCAACAGACTCTGATTCTTGTAATGACCATTTTCGTGGGACTGGCGGCGGTGAGCATGCTGGTTCAGGCGGTGATGCTGGTGGGCATTTACCGGACGAGCAAAGGCGTCCAGGAGAAGGTGATCGAGTTGGCGCCGAGAGTGGAATCGTTGGTCGATTCGACGCGCGCCGGAGTCGACATGAGCAGGAAACAGATTCTGGAGATTACTACTAAGGCCAATGCGATTCTCGAATCGACGCGGAATCAGTTGGTTAAAGTGGAAGAGGTGGTGAGCGACGCCACCGGCCGCGCGAAGGCGCAGATGGATCGGGTGGAGATGGTGATCGACGACACGGTGAGCCGCGCGCACGAAACGATCGCGACGGTGCATGGGGGCATCATGCGGCCGATCCACGAACTGCAGGGCATCGCTACGGGAATCCGGGTGGCGCTGGGCTATCTGGCGCGGGGGAACCGGCCGAGCGTGTCTCAGGCCACCAGCGACGAGGAGATGTTCATTTAAGGCTTTCCCCGGAGACTCCGATAAGCATTGTCGATGGGGAATTGCCAATCTATTTCGGTGGAGGCGCTCACTCGAGCCTTTCCTACCGACCCGAACGGAACCGCGCGGGCGCTGCGCGAGTACGCCTATCAGGACAAAGAGGCGTTGTTTCAGGCCGCGCTTCCCATTCTGCGGGAAGGGGAATGGAGCGACGGCATCCGTTATTTGATCAACCTGCTGGTCCGTTCCGGGGTGTTGCTGAAACGGGTGTGCGATCCGGCGTCTTTCTCGCGGACCGAAGCGGCGAATCTGCTTCGCATGTTGATGAAGCTGGATCCGATGACGGACCTGGAGCTTGTGCGGTTGATTCTGGAAAACGGCAGCGCGACCGCGGAGGCCGAAATCGCCGGCCTGCGGCTGCTGGAAGTGATGGCGGAAGTGTCCAACAGCGCGCGGGTACTGACGGCATCGGCTCCTCTGCTGCGGCACGCCAGCCCGCGCATCCGTTCCAAGGCGGCGCTTTTGGTGGGGCGCCGGAGCCGGGATCCGAAATGGATCGCGCGAATCCAGGACGAACCGGACGCCCGTGTCCGCGCGAACGCGATCGAATCGCTTTGGGGCGTGGAGTTCGAAGGGGCGCGCGAAGTGATGCTCGGCGCGGCGCGCGACAAGCATCCCAGAACCGCCGGCAACGGAATGGTGGGCCTGTACCGATTGGGCGACACCGAGAGCGTTGCGCTGATGGCCGAAGGCACGGTTTCCGAAGACCCCGCGCTGCGCGCCTCCAGCGTTTGGGCGATTGGCGAAAGCGGCGATCCGCGCTTCTTGAAAAGCGTGGTGCCGCTGATGGCTCAAACCGGATTGGTCGGCTCAAACGCATTCAAGGCCATGGGAAAAATTCAGAAACAGCGGGCCGCCTCCCTCGCCGGCCAAGCTTGGGGCGTCACGCCGCTGCATCGCCGGCGCCTGGAGAATGGCTCGTTGGAGATCGGTTTCACGATTGAGCGAACCGACGGAACCGGCGTCACCGGGCTGCGCCCGCTGAATTTCGTCGTCGTCGAGAATGGCCTTTCCGTTTCGCGTTACTCGGCGCGCGACGCGGTGGCGCCGGCCGGAGCGGGATCGAGCTACGAACTCGAATACATGGCCGCGGCCGATCCTGCGCCGCCCATCACGCTGCAGGTGTTTTCGCCGCTGGGATGGGCGGAAGCGGTCATCGATTTATAGCCGGGGTCGCACCGTCACGACGAGGGTCACGCGAGGATTAATGGGAAAGCCTGCGTTGAAGAAAGCTGGGAATGTCGCGCGAGCCCTGGGCTACGGCCACAATCTCCATCGATAGACGGCAAGACAGGCGCCCACGGGCAACAACAGCACAGGATGGGCGGTAAGATCGTCGCGCCTCCCAAATGTCGTCGAGATCGAGGCCGACATCCGGGCCGAGGACATACCTCACGCTATGATTTTCCGGCGCTGATCGGATCTGCGCTGGAGGCGGGCGCGAGCCTCAGCGGGTTCGACGCGCTGGCCTTGGTCGAGCTTGTCCAGGCGGCGGCCAAGTTCCTTGTTGAACCCCGCAAGCTGGGCAGTGCGCGCCAAGTCGCGTTCTTCGAGGAGCCGGAGCGCTTCACGCACGACCTCGCTCGCGGAATTATAGCGGCCGGTTTCGACCTTGTCGTTGACGAATTTCTCGAGTTCCGGGGTAAGCGAAACATTCATAGCGCGGCGCCCTCTTGCTTCCACTCTTACAGCTATAACGAACATTGTCAATCTTTGGTACCGCCGTCGGGTAGCGCCTGAGGCGTGCGTTGATTACTCTGACGTGACACCTTCATTGCACCGGCCGAAGTCGCCAGCACGGAGATAGCCCCAGTCGTCGGCAATCCTGATCCTGAGCGTATCTGCATGTCGCATGTGCTGCGACGGAATCTGACGATGAGAGCTAATATTCGCCGGTTCACGCGCGTATCGAATGGTTTCTCAAAAAAGTGGGCGAACCACTTGGCCGCGCTATGTCTGTATTTCGCCTACTACAATTTCTGCCGTCTGCATCGGACGATCCGCATCGCGCCCGCTATGGAAGCCGGAATCACGGATCACGTCTGGGATGTGGGAGAATTGCCGGCCTAAAAACCGGATCTCCCCCCCTCGATGTAACGTGAAAACGCTATGGCACTCGTGCGAAATGCTTCGTGCCACTTGGCACCACACTTGGAGCGGCCAGAATAGTCTTGCTGGGATGGAACCCGGCAGGAATAATTTCCCTCCCATGCTGAGTTGCGCAACCCGAGCACAGAATTAACAGGGACAGCGTTACCGCGATAGCAAGCGAACGGCATGAAACTTCCATAGATTACCCCCTTGACAGACTGAAGGGTTTTGACGTTGGTCGTCGCAGGGTCGGTTTCAAGCATTTCTGATTGTTGGATCGACGCACTTTCCAGGCACTACCCAGCACCGCGAGACGCCCCGCGGCATTAAACTGAAAGGACCGTGCGGCGCGTTCTTTTTATCGCGATGCTGGCGGCGCTGCCGGCGCCGGCGCTCGACAATCGCGCCCACGATCTGGCGCGGCAGCTTCAGGAATCCTCGCTCGACCCCGGCGCCTGTTACCGGGTCCGCGAACTGCGCCTGGCGAAGGGCGATCTGCGCCTATATCTGAACGCCGGGTTTCTGATTCTCGCCAAACCGGTGAACGGGCTGCGGCCGGGGGCCTATTTCGCGGCGGACGCCGCTGGCGGAGACGCCGAGATGCTGCTGCTTCCGCCCAATCGCGCGGAGCGGCTCTCGCTGGTCCATTTCACGGGCGCGCCCAATCTGGACGCGCATTTCCGTTCGGCTCTGATGGCGTTCAGCGATAACACGGCGGAGGAGATCGCCAAAGCGTTGACGGACTCCGGCGCGGCGGCGGCGAGCGATGAGGTGAGCGCGGCGTTGGCGGAGCGGGCCACGCCGGCGCTTCGCGGCGCCTATGAAAACTTCCAGGTGCGTCTGGTTTACGATCTGCTTTCCGGCGACCGGAAGCGGGGAGTATTCCTCGTCGCCACGCAAGGCTCCGCACTCGGGACCTTCGACGCGATCCGCGACGGAGCCTCGGCGCGAATTTCGATGGGACAGATCGCGGTGCGCGACGGCCACAGCTTTTTCGATGTGTGGACGTCGTTTCGCGAGCGCCGGGCGGCGGCCGCGGAGAGCGAATCGGAGACTCTGCTTACGAAGGGGTATCGCATCGACGCCGAAGTCGATCCCGATCTCTCCATGAACGTCACGACGCGAATCGCGATCCATACCGAGGGAGTCCTTTCCGGCGCGATTCCTTTCACGGTGTCTTCGCGGATGCGCGTCGCCAGCGCCTCGCTCGACGGCCACCCGATGGAAGTGTTCGATCCTCCGCCGCCGACGGGCTTGCTCGCGCAATTTCAGGACGAAGGCCAGTTCCTGGTAGTGCCCGAAGTCGCCGTCTCGCCCGGCGAACACGAGTTGGAATTCCACCATCGGGGCGATGTCGTCACGCGCACCGGAGATGGAGTGTACTTCGTTTCCGCGCGCGGAACGTGGTATCCGCAGAACGATTTCACGCCATCGCTTTTCGACATGACGTTCCGCTATCCGAAGAATCTCACGCTGGTGAGCACAGGCGAAACGGTCGAAACGAGGACCGAGGGAGCGTGGCGGATCAGCCGGAGCACGACGTCGGCGCCTATTCGCTTCGCCGGATTCAATTTGGGCGAATACGAGCGGGTAAAAACGAAACACGGCCCTTTCACGTTCGAGATCTGCGCCAACCGGCCCAGCTCCAGCGTGAAGGAATCCGTTTCGGTCGCCGCCCCGAAAATCCTCTCCGGGCGGGACCTGGCGCCGGGCGAATTTACGGCGAATCGGGACAATCTGCTGGAGCTGGCCAATGGCACGGCCGCGACATTCCTGTTTATGGTCTCCGAATTCGGGCCGCCCGCGATCCAATCGATCGTCATTTCGCCGATCCCCGGCACTTTCGGCCAAGGATTTCCGGGATTGGTGTATTTGTCGACGTTGGCGTATCTGGATCCGTCGCAGCGGCCGGAGGCGATGCGGAGCAAAGAACAGCGGACGTTCTATTCCGATCTGCTGGAGGCGCATGAGATCGCCCATCAATGGTGGGGTAATCTGGTGATTCCCGGCGGAGCGGAAGACGATTGGCTGATGGAGTCGCTGGCCAATTACTCGGCGCTGCTGTATCTGGAAAAGCGCAAAGGCGCGAAGGCGGTGGAAGAGGTTTTGGAGAGCTACAAGAAGGATCTGCTGAAGCCGGACGAGAGAGGCCTGACGCTGGAATCGGCCGGGCCGATCGTGTGGGGAACGCGGTTGCGCACCTCTCAAGCGCCGGAGGCGTGGCGCGTGATCACGTATGAAAAAGGATCTTGGATCATTCACATGCTGCGGCGGCGGCTGGGCGACGCGCGATTTCTGGCGATGCTGCGGGCGGCCTGCGAGCGTTACCGGAAGACGCCGCTGACCAACGAAGAGTTCCGCGCGCTATGCCGCGAGTTCGCTCCTCCGGGAGAGCCCGACCCGGCGCTGGAGAGCTTCTTCGATAATTGGGTTTATGGAACGGGGATTCCCGCGCTGACGCTCCGTTCGCGAGTCCGGGGAACCCGATTGACGGTGCGCGTGGAGCAACGGCCGGCGGAGCCGGATTTCAGCGCCTGGGTTCCGCTCGACATCGACGACGGCGCGGGCAAGCGGACTTTGCACTGGATCGAGACGGGGAGGGACCCGTCGGAATTGTCGTTCCCGGCGCACGGAAGCGGCGCGCGGGCGCGGATCGATCCGGGTTGGCTGGCGAGCGTGGAGAACGAGCGTTGAGCGGAGACCGGCTGCGCTTCGGCGCCATCGAGCGGGCAGCGATCTGGGAGGAAGTAGCGGCGGTTGTGGAGCGCTACATCACGACCGTCGACGAAGGCGGCGTCACTCCGGAATTGAATCCGCGGAAGCTCCGCGATCTGCTCGCCGGTTGCGATTTCGAGCGGCCGATGGAGCCGCTGGCGGCGTTGCGGTTTCTGAGCGAGGGGCTGGCGAAATACCAGACGCACACTCCCCACCGGCGCTATTTCGGCCTATTCAATCCGGCCCCGGCGACGATGGGCATCGCCGCCGACGCGCTGGTGGCGGCTTTCAATCCGCAAATGGCCGCCTGGAGCCACAGCCCGCTGGCGATCGAAGTGGAGAACCACTTAATTCGGGCGTTCGGCGGACGATTCGGCTACGATCCGGCGCGCACCGACGGAACGTTCTGCTCCGGCGGCGCGGAGGCCAACCATACGGCCGTGCTGGCGGCACTCACCGAAGCTTTTCCGGATTTCCCGCGCGGCGGCGTTCGGGCGCTGCCCGCCCAGCCTGTGATGTACGTCTCGGCCGAGAGCCATCATTCCTTGCTGAAAGCGGCGCGGCTATGCGGCATTGGAACTGCCGCGGTGCGCGAAATCGAGGTGGACGGCGGGCTGAAGATGAAACCGGAAGCGCTCGCCGCCGCGATCGAGCGGGATCGCGCCGCGGGCGACGCGCCGTTTCTCGTGGTGGCGACGGCGGGAACGACCAACGCCGGCGTCATCGACCCGTTGGCGGAATGCGCGGCCATCGCGGAGAGGGAACGGATCTGGTTTCACACCGACGCCGCGTGGGGCGGCGGGGCGGCGTTCGTGCCGGAACTGCGCCCGCTACTCGCGGGCATCGAACGCGCCGATTCCATCACCTTCGACGCGCACAAATGGTTGAGCGTGCCCATGGGCGCGGGCATTTTCCTGACGCGGCGAGAAGGGAGTCTGGACCGGACTTTCCGCACCGAAACGTCCTATATGCCGCGCGAGGCGAAGGGTCTGGACGTCGTCGATCCGCATCTACATTCGATGCAATGGTCGCGGCGATTCACCGGCGCTAAAGTTTTCCTGGCATTGCTCGCCGCGGGCTGGGAGGGTTACGCGGAAGCGATCCGCCGGCAGACGCGCATGGGAGAACGGTTGCGGGAACGCCTGAGCGCGGACGGAAGTTGGCGAATAGAAAACGTCACGCCGCTGCCGGTGGTTTGCTTCAACGATCCCGGCGGCGCCGATCCCTCCGCCATCGCCATGCGCGTGGTCTCCTCCGGCGCGGCCTGGATTTCGACAACCGTGCTCGCGGGTAAGACGGCGGCGCTACGGGCTTGCATCACAAATTTTCTAACCACCGAAGACGATGTGGAGGCGTTGGTGGCCGCCCTCGACGCCGCGCGATCGTTGTGACTAATACCG
The DNA here is from genome assembly GCA_963823105.1 of uncultured Acidobacteriota bacterium. Lineage (GTDB taxonomy): Bacteria > Acidobacteriota > Terriglobia > Bryobacterales > Bryobacteraceae > JAJYKC01. Next base: position 58,367 of record CAWGKC010000020.1, on the reverse strand, counting down.
TATCTTTGCCGCGAATGCATGTCTCCACCGCCGGAGGTCAGTCCAGCTGCTTGCGAAACAGCAGATTTGCTGGTTGGGTGCGATCGGCAAACCCTGCACCGCCACAGCGGATGCATCCCGAACTCATGCCGGTAAGGTTGCGCGGTGTTGACGGCCCGGCGCCGCTGTCAGAGCCGAAATCGCAGCCTTTTTATTGAGACGGAGATTTGCGATTTTCGGCGGGATCGCGACCGCGCAGCCTGCTTAGCCCCGATGATGAGCCCCTCGTGGCCCAACTCGACGACGTGCGTTCGGATTTGAGACTTAATTGTGAGGCTCTGAAAGGGCTGATTTCATTGGCCTCGCCGAGCGTTGCAAAACCTACCCTTTGCGGAACACGGGATGCTTCCGGGCCGCTGTGAGAGCTATCTGATCGTTACAGCCTTCGTTGTATAGTCCGCGAGATCATATAACCGATCGGCGTCGCGAACTGCGAACCGCGGCGTCTCGTCGAACGAGTTTAAATCGATAAACACGTTTGCGACGGTTTTGTCGGAAAAGGTGAATGATGCCTTTCGCACGGTGCAAGCAGTCCTCTCGATGCAGCCCAAACCGATGCGGTCGATTACTTTCTGCTCTTCGTTGGAATAGGGGAGCAGTTCAATCCTCTGCAAGCCTCTTAAGCTTAGTGTCGAAATGTTGTCCCATTTGATGCTGGCAGAAGCGCGGAACATCGCTTCAAGGCTCTGCGCGTAGCGAATGCGCGCCGTGGGAAGGTCGATCTGTTTCTTCGGAACATTTGTAAAATGCGATACCTGCCGTGGCGATCCCGTGCCGATGGATACGACCATCCCGCTTGCGACTGCTTTGCTGTTGCTTTACGGACAAACCGCACCGACGAAGAGGAACGACAGGGTAACCAGAAATTTGCTAATAGGCGCACTCCCGACCAACGATACATTTCTTCGATGCTCCGCTACTGGCTGAGGAAACGGCGGAGGGCCATAGGCAGGAGTCTTCTCCGGGTCGCGTCCATGGCCTGCCGTTCCCAAAACTTACCCATTCTGGAACGTTGGGTTTTTGCTCAGGCGTCCGTCGATTCAAGGAGGAGTTCGATGCGGTCCAGCCGGTGCATCACATTTTTGCCGAGGCGCAAAAGATCGCCTTGCAAATTGTGTATCTGCACGGGGAGAGAGATAAGCTGCTGGCCGCGGTCTTCGCGTATAGGCGAGACATCAGCCTGACTTTTTCTCAGGACTTCCAAAAACAGCGTGTTGTCGATGGTCGTCTGTGTCATGGGCAGACCTTACCCGAAGAAGGTTAAAAAGGCAAAAACATCAAGGCAGAGGTGGAATCCCGGCACTTACCCATTCTGGAACATCGATTTTTTCGGAGATAATCTGTTCCCGATTGCGACGATACGTTTTTGTTCAAACTCAGGGTCAGCGTGCAACCGCTTCATGCGCTCTGCTCGTTCGCGGCGGGCTTCCTCGGAAATTCGATAAGGGCGCGTCATGCTTATGCCTCCGTTAAAGGGAAGGCTCATAGCATGAATGGATGAAAGTAAAAAGCTCCCCGCGTTTTCTGGTTAACGCCGGGGATGTCGCAAGACTTACCCTCTTTGGAACGTGGGCCGTCAGTTAGGGCCGGCCGGTTCCGGGGGCCTTTTTTTTGCCTCTGGCCGTTGGCTCTCTGCCGCCTTGCGGATGTCCTCAACATCGGCAAGGTCGCGGGTTCGACCGGAAGCGAGTTTCCCGGCAATAAGATCGTCCTTCGAAATAAAGAACGCCTTGAGGCCGGTTTTCGCGTCAATCACGCCTTCAACCCGTCGTTCCCATGCGGCGTCAAAATCGACGCCGGGGATGTCGGGAAGAATATCGAAGCCGCGCGGGTCACGTCCGAAACGAAAGAAGCTGCCGCGCTCTGCGAAGTCTTCCGGGCGAATGCCTTGGAGCGTTGCGCCAAACTCGGCGAGCGCGGCGTAGGTCGCTTGCGCGTTCGCGGGGTCTGCTTTTATGAAAAGGTCGATGTCCTTCGTAAAGCGGGGCTGTGAGTGAAAGATAACGGCATATCCACCCACAACGAGGTATCTAACGCCATGGGCATGGAAGGCGGACAAAAGGTCTTTGTAGTCTTGGTACATCCGGCTCGATCTCCCAACCTTTGAGTGCGTAGGCGGTCTGGATCATTTCCTCAACCGCGTCCATCCGCTCATGCACGGGACGGCTCTGCCAGTACCGATACTCGTCGGCCTTCATCTCATCGAAGTCGGTGTACTTGCGGATGGTCTTGTCCATGCGTTTCGTTTGTAGCATAGCCCAAGTGTCGTGGGCAACCGCTCAACCTCGTATGATTAACATTTCAAATTGGACCCTTTGTGAGACGGAGGCGCGAGCGTCGCAATCGGAGCCAATCCGCTCGTCACGCGCACGTGGACGGCGCGCCGGCTCCTTGAAACTGCACAAAGTGGGAATCGGCGCGCGGGTAGCCCGCGTGTAGTCGGCAAGCGTTTAGGAACCGCCGGTTGCTGGAGCGGTGACGCCAATGGCATCGTTCACATCGTAACCCAGGAAAACCAAGAATAAGCCATAGCTTTGCCATTTAGCAGAGTTGTGGTTTTAAGACTCATTCGTAACCATTCGCTCTCGTCCGGTGCGGTATCCTTTTCTTTCGCATGGAACAAGCTCAAGGGCCGGCCGCGCCGCGCGTCTCGGTGCTGGTGATTTCAAACAATCGCGCCGCCGCGCTCCGGCGCTGTCTGGCGGCGCTCGAGGTCTCGCGGGAACGGGAACGGATGGAAGTGCTGGTGGTGGACAACGGGTCTTCCGACGAGAGCCCGAGGCTGGACGTGGAATTTCCCAATGCCACTTTCCTGCGGCTGCCCCGCAACTTCGGCAGGACCAAGGCGCTCAACATCGGCGTGCGAACCGCGGCGGGCGAACTGCTGCTGTTCCTGTCGCCGGAGGTGGAAATGTCGCCCGAGGCGATTCCTCTTCTGGCGTCGTGCCTGGAGGCGGAAAACGAGGCCGTCGCCGTGTGTCCGTTCGTTACCTCGCCGGAGGGCGCCGCGGCGATTCGCTGTTTCCCGTTCCCGACGGCGTCCGCTCTTTTTGCCGCGTGGAGGCGCGATCTTCCCGACCCGCCGCAGGAAATCGATCCGCCGGCGGCGACGGTGAGCGTCGAATGGGCGTCGCTCGACGCGCTTCTCGCCCGAAGGTATTTCATTAAAGGACTAAACTACTTCGACGAACGCTATGGCGAGTTCCTGGCCGACGCCGAGCTAAGCTATCAGATCCGCCGGGCGGGAAAAAAGATCCTGGTTCTGGGTCCGGCGCGGGCAGTGCGCCACGAGGGCGCGGCGCCCCCGCTCGACGCCGGCTCGCGCGCTCTGTTGTCGGCGGACCTTGTATCGGGCATCGCCACTTTCGCCGCTAAACACGATGGCATGGCGGCGGGGATCGGATACCGGCTCCGGGCGATCCTATCGTGTTTCGGCTCGTTACTGGGGTTCCGCGATCCGGCATACCGGTGGAAACGATTCGCCGCCGTCGTGAGTTTCCGCAAGGTAGACGGCTCGCAAAGCGAATCCATTTAGGCCTGTGCGGCTTGGGCGGATTAAGGTTTTTCCGCCGTATGCCGATAGACCGAATGAAATGCAGTTGGACGAGTTACTTTGGATCATTCTCCCGTTTTTCGTGGCCATCGGCACTTCGATGCTGGTTTGGATGCTAATGGAAGCGCGCATGGGCAACGCTCTGGCGAAGGAGCGGGCGGCGGCGGCGGAAGCACGCGGCATGTTGGAGAGCGCCCAACGGATGTTCGCCGACAAAGCCAAGGCGATCGAAGAAAACGCCAAGCGCCAGGCGCTGGACGAGTTCTATCGCGAAATTCGTGTCGAAGAGCGGCGATATTTGCGAAAAAATAAAGCCGGGCTCGGAGGCGACGTGTTGATCGTTCAGGAACGCATCAGCTTTCGCGGCTTGCCGTTGACCCAATGGACGAATCATGTAATCGAGGCTGGGCGCGGCGAGGAAATCGAGCAGTTGCCCTCCCAGGGCCTTCTCCTGCAAGCCAACGGCCCGCAGCAACACCAACCAGCCGAACAGGTTACCGCCGATTCACCTCGAAATGGAACATGGGAAACAGGCCGCCCAACAGGCGCGCAGGAGCCGCTTGCCGCCAAAATGGATGTCGCCGTGCCGGTATTGTTTCTAGACGGCACGCCATCGACGATGGACCCGCGTTCCTGGCGGCGGAGGACCTACTCGGGAGGGTTGCAACTTCTGCACCTCGACCAATTTGCGTATGGAGAACCGCCCGAAGTCTCCTGACTACGGCAAAATCTTGGTTTTATTTTGAGCGGTCGCCGCCGGCGATCCGCCACCAGAGGCGGTCGCGACATTCGTGACGCTGGCCGGGGCGTTGGAGGCCACGTTTACCGTCACCGTAATCGAGGGATAGGCGTGCGCCGGCAAAAGTACATCGGACCGGTTGCAGGACGTCCCGGCACATGTCCATCCAACGCCGCTCATTGATGTTACGGTCAAGGATTTCGGCGGGATTTCGGTCACAATCGCTTTGCCGCTGGTCGGTTGCGCGTTGACGGCGTTTGACACGGCCAATGTGTATTGGGCGCCGGTCTCGCCCCGTTTAAAGTTGCCGGTGTGCGACTTGACGATTTGCAAGAGCGCCGAGGCGCCGTCGGTGGCCTTAACATCGTAAGTGGCTTCGTACGTGGCTCCGCAGACATCGTTCGGGTTCTGGGGGTTCGCGACATAGTTGCCCACGAACACGTCCTGGCCACCGGCCGAGGCCACATCGCCGGCGCTGAGATGCATGGTCAATTGGGCGGGGCTTACAAAGGTATTCGAGCGGTAGCCGCCGTTCCAGTACGTATAGGTGCTGGCGGTGAAGCCCGCGCCGTTGATGGTCAGGTTCATCGCGTTCCCGTTCGCGACGGCGTTCGCCGGACGGAAGCTCAAAATGGCGATGGGAGTCGAGGTCGCGTTGAAATTCGCCGTGGGAACGAATTGCTCGTGAATCGTGGTCGAATCCGGGTTCACTGCACCGGTCAGGCTGCCGGACCAGCCGGCGAAGATCATGCCGGGGTACGTGGGGTTCGCGGCGGCGGCGGAGGAAACGAGCGTGCCATCGGGAAACGACACGAACGAGCCGAGGGGATTGCCAACCGGCGTGAACGTCACGCTGCCGCCGCAGTAGGGATTCACCAGACTGTATGCGGAATAGGATGGAGTGAAAGAGGCCGAGATCGTTTGCGTTCCCGAATTCACCTGTTGAATCGTGTGGGACTGGCTCCCGCCATCGCTCCAGGCGTCCCATGTGTAGAAAACGTTGGTGGTGACCGGCGACTGCGTGGAGGCGACATCCAGCGTGTGCGTGGAACCGGGCGTCCAGGAAGGTTGGTAGGTCTGCGAAAAACCAGCAGGCAAGGGCGTCGGGGCGCCATCGACGCTGGCTTCGAGCAGCGGGTTCCACGTGTTCGGCCCGGTGATGGACTCCCCGATAATCGTCACCGGCGTCGAGGTGAACACCGCCTGGGCGCTGGTGTAGGGGGCCTGAATGTAGAACTGCTTGGGATTGTCGGAGGCGGGATAGGGAAGGTTGAACCAGTCGTAGAAATTCTCGCCGGCGTTGGCTGTGGCTGTCAGGCTCACCAGTTGGCGGTCGGTATAAAACGCGCCGCCATACTCGGAAACGGGCGCGGGATTGGGCGTCAGCGTGCCCGCTCCGGGTGGATAAACGGAGTAGGCGAACGGCTGCAGGTGGATGAAGTTCGCCTCGTAGACCGTGACCGAGGGCCGATTCGCGGGCGAGGAGAGCGTTCCGATTCCGCCGAAAACGGTGACCTTATGAGTACGTGCGTTGCTGTCGCTCCACTTGCCATAAACGTAAACCGAACCGTCGGGAGGATTGGATTGCTGCGGGTCGGGAGGCAGATCGAGCGTATGCGTCGATCCGATCGTCCAAGGGAAGGATTGTGGCGCGGTGTAGGTTACGCCATCGGCGATAAATTGCAGGCCCGCCGGGTTGGTGGTGACGGTAACCGCGGAAGCCGCCGCGCCGTAGAGCCGCTGAACCTGGTCGAGATCTCCCGCCGAATAGCCGGACGAATTACTTAGCGGGATGCCGGGGGGAATCGACTCCAGCACCGGTAGCCCGGCGTTCGTAAAATCGAATGCGCCGTAATGCATGATCGACGCGTAGTCGTAGAGGCCGAGCGTCTGCTCGTCGAATGGGTACAGCGTGAAATTGCCGGCGACGTTGGGCAGATCGGCGTTGGCCTGGGTGAACGTAACATACTTGTTACGGTCCGGCCGCTGGTGCTCGTGCAACAGGCCGACGGTGTGGCCCATTTCGTGGAGCATCGTCGCCACCGTGCATTCGGTGGAACATGTGAGCGTCTGTTCGCCGCCTTTCATACCCACCCAGGATTGGCCCTCGCCGGGAAAGAAATTCGGATCGAGGTCGATGTTGACGTAGTTTGCCTCCGACGTCCGCGCCACAAACTGAATCAGACCGTTGAAGGCTTGGTTAAACGCGTCGATCGCCGCCGTCGCAAGACTGGAAGGTCCGTTTTGGAGAACGTAAGGGACCTCGTAGACACCGCCCACGTTGGGCCAAAGCTGGCTCAAATAATCGAGTGCGTTTCCCTCGGAGTGAGGACGGAGGCGGCGGTCGGCCGCGCCCAGCTTCGAGCCGGTGAAAGCGGAAGAGTTGGGAACCATCGATTCCGCGGACCCGAGCACGATGTCTCCCTCGACAACCGCCATTCCATTCCGGATCTCGTAGAAAACGGTCCGGCCGCGCCAGATTCCGCTATGGACGCCTTGCGACTCCCCACGAGCACCGGCCGCGGCTTTGCGGAAAACCGCCAGTTGCAACGGAACGGCGCGGTTCTCCGCATCCACAACGGAAACCGTGATTCGATTCGGGCCGGTTTTTAGGGGGACCGCGTCGATGGTCCAACGCACGGAGCGCCCGCTTCCGCTATTTTCCAGCTTCCCCGCGCCACGATCGCCGTACTGGTTAGACCAGACGACGTTGACGATGCCGGCTCCTCCTTCGGCGACGCCTTGCAATCGGATCGTTGGCTGGTCCGTATCAATGGTTGGGGCCGAGGGCGAGAGCAGGCGCGCGGTGGGCGCGGGCGTAAACGCAAAAACGGAAGTGATGCAGAAAAGCGGGACGACAAGGCGGAACATGGGCCTTCCCAGTCTAGCCCGCGGCGGGATGGCCTACAATAGCAAACGCACAATCCGGAACTTTGACGGTACTATAAGCGTAGTCCTGGTAGTAAAAAGAAGAAATGCTTACCGTTGCCCTCCGCACTCTCGCTCTCGTACTCGCCGCCGGCGCCGTTTCCGGCGGCGAATGGAGCAAAAAATACGCCTTGACCGGATCGGCCAGCCTGCGCGTGGAGGCGACGGACGCCTCTGTGACGGTTCGCGGCGGCGACGTGAATTGGATCGAAGCCCGGGTCACCACCCGCGGCTGGAGCATCGGCCCATCGGGCGCCGTCATCGTCGAGAACCAGACCGGAGACCGAGTCGATATCAGCGTGACGACGCCGAGAGAATTCTTCGGCATCGGCGAGCGTTCCGCCCACATCGATCTCACCGTGCCCCGCAAACTCAGCGCGACAATCCACACCGGCGACGGGGCGATCGCCGCGGAACGATTCGGCGGAGACGTGCGGTTGTCCAGCGGCGACGGCGGCATCGAGGCTCAACTTATGGACGGCTCCCTCGACGCTCAAACCTCGGATGGGCGTTTGGCGATCGGCGGGCGTTTCGACCGGCTGAATCTGCACACCAAGGACGGCCATGTGGAGTTGAAAGCCGGCAAAGGCTCCACGATGGGCGGACCTTGGCGCGTGGAGACGAGCGACGGATCGGTGGAAATCCGAATGGACGGCGCCATGGCATGCGACCTGGAAGCCAACACCGGAGACGGTGACATAACGGTGGAGCTTCCGTTAACGATGTCGAACAAAAAGCGCGGCTCCTCGTTCCGCGCGAAAATTAACGGCGGCGGTCCGCCGTTTGTGATTCGCACCGGCGACGGCGCCATCCACGTCCGCAAAAGCGATTCATAAGCCCGCCGCTTAATCCTTATCGAACAACGTTCCGCTGAGGTAACGTTCGCCGGAGTCGGGCAGCACGACGACGATGGTCTTGTCGCGCATGGACGGCTCCTGCGCGATCCTTGCCGCGACGGCAACGGCGGCGCCACAGGAAATTCCCGCCAATATCCCTTCCTCGCGGGCGAGCCGCCGCGCCATCTCGAACGCTTCCTCGTCCGTCACTAGTTCCACTCGGTCGACAAACGAGAGATCGAGAGTGCCCGGAATGAAACCGGCGCCCAGCCCCTGAATTCGATGCGGACCCGGTTTCACTGGCTGACCCGCCAAGGTCTGGGTAATCACCGGACTGCCCATCGGCTCCACTCCAACCGAGACGATCGGCTTGTTCTTTTCCTTCTTAATGTAACGGGAGACGCCGGTGATGGTGCCGCCGGTGCCGATGCCCGACACCAGCACATCGATCTCGCCCGCGGTGTCTTCCCAAATCTCCGGCCCGGTGGTGCGGAAGTGAATCTCCGGATTCGCGGGATTTTGGAATTGTTGCAGAAGGACGAAACGGCCGGGATCGGCGGCAAACATGTCCTCGGCGCGCCGGATCGCCCCAGCCATGCCCGCGGGGCCCTCGGTGAGAATGAGATTCGCGCCGAAGGCCTTCAGCACCTTGCGCCGCTCCAGCGACATTGTCTCGGGCATCGTCAAAGTGATGGGGTAGCCGCGCGCGGCGGCGACGAAGGCCAGCGCGATGCCGGTATTGCCGCTGGTCGGCTCGATCAACTCCTTCCCCGGCGTCAATAGCCCGCGCATTTCCGCGTCCCAAATCATCGATGCGCCAATGCGGCACTTCACCGAGTACGCCGGATTGCGTCCCTCGATTTTGGCCAGCAGCCGCACCGGCGCGCCGTTGGCGACCCGATGGAGCCGGACCAGGGGAGTGCCCCCGATGCTTAACGAATTGTCGTCGAATATCCCGCTTCGCATGATTCAAATGTCCCAGTTCGGCACGTACTTGGCGCGGCTTTCCTTCCACGCCGCCAGCATCTCGGCGAACGTCGTGCGATCGATCACCGACGACACCGCCTCGTCCACCCTCCGCCACATCGCCGCGAAGGGATCGTCCCGTTTGCGGTCGCCCATCTTTCCTGTTGGCGGACCCTCCACGAACCGCAGTACCTCGCCCACGGTGATCGCTTCGGCCGGCTTCGCCAGCAGATACCCGCCCTCGGCGCCGCGCCGCGATTCCACGAATCCGCCTTGCTTCAATCCCGCCAGAATCAATTCCAGAAATTTTTGAGGAATCTCCCATCGCTTGGCGATCGACCCGATCTTCACCGGCCCCTCCGCCGAATGCGCGGCCAGATCGAACACCGCTTGCAGCGCGTACTCGCCCTTCACCGAAATGTTCATCGGGCTCGAGCATTCCCGCGATCCCCCCGTTCCCACTAGAGATTGTACCCACGGGCCGTTCAGCGGGCAACGCACTCGCCAAGTGGGTAGCGGGCAGGTCATGCTGGAGACGGCGGCTCCTTCCGCCCTTTCGGGATTACTCGTTGGGTAATTCGATCCCCGGGTAAGGCGCCGGGCTGCGGGATTGCGCGATAGTTTCCCGGTCGAGCGATTCACTCTTGTTGCAATCTTGCCGCGTGAATACGCGTCACTTCATCGTTCTCGAAGATGCCGGCTTCTTCAATCACGAATACGCCAGACGGCGCTGAAAACACGATCTTGTGGCTCGTTCTATTCTCATGCTGCTCATGCCATCCAGTTGGTATCGATAGACTGGTTGTTGGCTGATCGGCGGGACCAAACGGTTATCCAATTGAGAGGAGGGGCTATGATGTCTGCACGCCGTTGGTTTATTATTCTGACGGTCACCCCGTTACTCGTCCTTGTGATTGCAGTTTCATCGTGTAAGACGGAGACGCCGCAACCGAAACCGCGCGATGCCGGGTTGCTTGCGCCCGCCGCCACGATTGCGAATGCCGCCTCCCGATCAGCGGATGAGCGACGACGGATTTATCTTGAGCTTGTATCAGCACACCAACGAGCGATGAAATACGCCGATCACGTCGTTCCGGTCGCTAAGCCCATCACGCCTGGCTCCGGCGCCTCTCTGCGCCGGAACAGTGAAGTCTATGACCGGGAGTTCGCAAGACTAGCGCGACCAACGCTGGACAAACACCATATCAGTGAGATAGACGCGGACATATTGTTCGAAGAAGAAGCAGTTTCGGCAGCACAGAAGAGGCCTGCGCGTGACCCGAGCATTCCGCAAGTGAAGTCAAGATAGGTCCGTTCAGATGCCGTGATGCGCGGAATCTGTGCGTGTACTGAAGCTGAGAGGGCGATCCTTTGGAAGAGCGCCGCTTCGAGTTGTGCGCCACCTTCTCGACCGAAGATAGATCCGAAGCGCCCCGGCCTCCGTACCGGGTCCACGGCGCGGGCCGGCAGTGCTTCATCTATCCCGAATAGCTCGATTCGGGTTCCAAGCGGACGCGTCGCTCCCGTGAGCGCGGCCCTGATAACATGAAATCCAAACATTGGCGAGGCGAAGGAGGACGTCCAATCATGGAAAACGGATCGCGCCGGGCGTTTTTACAGTCCGTGGCCGCGCCGGCGATCGCCGGGCTGGCCTTTCAGCGACGAGGGAGCGCTCAAACCGCCGCCGGGCTGGAATGGCGAAACAGGCAGCCGGGCATGGCGTACCGGCGATTCGGACGGACGAATTTGATGGTGTCGGAGATCGTCTGCGGAGGCGATCCCATTCGCACGGACAACTACAAGCATGTCGCTCTCGCGGTGGAGATGGGGCTGAACTATCTCGACATGGCGCCGGCGTATGGGGACGGAGATTGCGAGATCGCCTATGGCAGGCTGTTGAGTACGACGGTCAAGCGCGGCCAGGTTTTTCTCACGACCAAGATCAGCGCGTTTTCCGGAACGCGCAACCGCATGTACAAGGAGATTTTCGACGGGCTGCCGGCGGATAAACAACGCGCGATCATGAAACGCGTGGACGAACTGCGGAGCGCGAACCTTGCGGAAAAGCCGGGCTACTATCTGGACTACTTTCCCGGTCAGCGCGGCCAGTTCCCGCCGACGTATCTGAGCAACGCGATGATGCCCGATTACGCTAACCGCGTGGAAGGCAGCCAGTCGTTCCGGCGCGTGATTACGGAGTCGCTGGAAGGAAGCCTGAAGCGCGTTGGGACGGATCACTTCGATACGGTGATGTGCCCGCACGGGGCCTGTTCGGCGGAAGAGTTGGACAACCCGCACATCTACGAAACGTTCCTCGAATTGAAGAAGCAGGGCAAGGTCCGGTTTTTGGGCGTCACGTCGCATAACGACGCGGCGGGGGTGCTCCGCAAAGCGGCGGAGTTGGGCCACTACGACGCGATCATGATGGCCTACAACGTGATCGACGCGGGGTATTTGGACCAGGCGATCGTCGACGCCGCGGCGAAGAACATGGGCATCATCGCGATGAAAGCGGCGCATGCCGTGGCCACGCATCATAAGGAACTGCAGCCGGTGCCGCAATGGCGCATCGACAAGCTGAACCGGATCGTTCACGGAGACATGAAGCCGCCGATGAAGGCGTATTTGTGGGCGCTGCAGAACCCGCATTTGACCGCCGTTGTTTCGAATTTATGGGACGAAACGTTCATTCGCGAGAATCTTTCGTTGGCGGGCAAGAAGGTGGAATTGTATCCGGCGTGAGCGGCGCGCTTTCTCGCGCGGCGCCGCTTGTGATAAGTTGAAATCGCTCAAAACGAGTACCGGAAAGAAGACCATCATGCCGCGCAATCGGATTTCAATTTTCTCGCTGTTGATTCTCGGAGGGGCCGTGCTTGCCATAGGAACCAGATCGGCGGCTCGAACGCCGAAGACCGGAACGTTGATCGTCGCCAACAAAGGCGAACATACGCTGGGGATCGTCGACCCGGTGTCGGGCAAACAATTGGCGGCGGTGGACGAGGGTGGCATTACCGGCCACGAGGTGATCGTCTCGCCCGACGGGAAGACGGCGTACGTGCCGATTTACGGAAACTCGGGCGTCGGCAAGCCGGGAACGGACGGCCGGAACATGGTGGCGATCGACCTCGGGACGCAAAAAGTGACGGGCAGCCTGGATTTCGGAAAGGGAATCCGTCCGCATTGCCCGATTTTCGGACCGAAGAACGGATTGCTCTATGTAACGACGGAGCTGGACCAGACGATCAGCATCGTCGATCCGCATAGCCTGAAGATCGTCGGCACCATTCCCACCGGACAACCGGAGTCGCACATGTTGGCGGTTTCGCACGACGGCAAGCGCGGATACACGGCGAACGTCGGGCCGGGGACGGTCTCGGTTCTCGACATGGAGGGCCACAAGACGCTGGCGATCCTGCCGATTTCGAAGGAGACGCAGCGCATCGCGATTTCGATGGACGACAGCATGGTGTTCACCTCCGACCAAACCAAGCCTCAGCTCGCGGTGATCGACACGGCGACGAATAAAATCAAGAAGTGGGTGCCACTGCCGGGCACCGGATACGGGACCGCGCCCACGCGCAACGGACGCTGGCTGGTGGTGGCGGTGCAAGCCGGGAAGAACGAGGTCGCCGTGGTGGATCTTAAAACGTTGACGGTGGCGCACGTGATCGAGGTGCCGAAGGCGCCTCAGGAAGTGTTGATCTCGCCCGACGATAAGGTGGCGTATGTATCTTGCGATTCCAGCCACCAGATCGCGGCGATCGATACGGCGACGTGGAAAGTGGCGAAATTGATCGATGTCGGCAAGGGAGCCGACGGCCTGGCGTGGGCGGGGCGTTGAACTTTCCGAGCGGGCGATGCCTGCTTTTATGGAACACGCGCAAAACGGAGTGCGGCGCGATCCGTTCCTTGCGGAGGATTGCGGTGCGCGCCGCGCCCTTTGCGCTTCTGTTGACCGCTTTGACGGCCGTGGGGGGAGCGCAAGTGAGCCAGCCGGACGGCGGCGGCGTGCGCGGCGGCGTGCTGCCGATGACTTGGCGGACGGGCGGGCCGAATTGCGTTGAAACGCCCGATTGGCAGATTCAGGAGTACAACCCGGATTTTTTCATCATCCGCGAGTCGGGCTGCACCAACTACGAGAAGCCATTTGTATTTCTGCTTTTCGGAGCCGACAGAGCGCTGTTGCTGGACACCGGGGCCGGCAAGAACGACATCGCGCGCATGGTTCAGGCGACGGTGAGGACATGGCTGGAGCGCAACGGACGCGCGCGCATCGACTTGATCGTGGCGCACACGCACGGACACGGAGACCACGTCAGCGGCGACGCCCAGCTTCGCGCGCTGAACGATCCATCGATGCCGGTGACGATGGCGCCGCTCGAGCGGAATGGCATGGAGAAGTTCTACGGAATCGCGCGTTGGCCGGAGACCGCCGGCAGCGTGGATCTGGGCCAGCGCGTACTGGATGTAGTGCCGATCCCGGGACACGACCTGCTGAGCGTGGCGTTTTACGACCGCCAGACGGGGGTGCTGCTGTCCGGCGACTCGCTGTACCCCGGCCGTCTTTATGTCGATGAAATCAACTTCGAAGACTATGTGAAAAGCGTCCGGCGGCTGGTGAATTTCACGGAGGGAAAGGTGGTGGCGCACGTGATCGGCAACCACATCGAAGAGCGGCGCACGCCGTATTCCGATTATCCGATCGGGACGATGTATCAGCCGGAGGAGCACGAGTTGGCGCTGCCGCGGGCCGATCTGCTGGAGCTCGACGCGGCGCTGACGGCGATGCACGGGACGCCGCGGCGCATGGCGATGCGGGATTATACGATCTGGCCGGCGAACGCGGCGGTATGGAAGGCGCTGGAGGAGCAGCGCAAGGCGACGGAAGAGCGGCAGCGCAAAGCGGCGCCTCTAACGGCGCACTAAATCCCGATCTCCCTCGTCCACTTCCCGATACCCGAAAAAACGCCGCCGCTTAATCACCCCGGCGATATCCGGCGGGACCATCTCTTCCCACGTAGCGTCGCGCGCCTTGATCCTCTTCAGCACGTCGCGTGAAAAGATGTGAAGCACGCTCCGGTCGAAATTATCCTGCTGCTTGATTCGGCCGCGTTCCAACAGATGCCGGTAAAGGTGACATTGATCCGGCGGCATCGGCAGGTTCTCCGCGGTGATCAGTTGCCCTGAAACGGGGTCCAGCAGGGGATAGACGTAAATCCTCAAATTCTTGGTGAACAGCTTGCCGAAAGCCTCCAGAATTCCGCCTTCGAGACCCGAATAATAGCGCTCCTCGAACAATTCCTTCAGGCTGCTCACACCCATAGTGAGCGCGATCGGCTCGTTGGTGTACCGCGTGAGGTAGGCGGCCAGCCGGAAGTATTCCGAGTAATCGGAAATCAGCACCGTCTTACCCGCGGCCTCCAGCAGGTCGGCCCGCGCCAGGAAGTCGTGTACGTCGATATCCCCGGCCGAGAGCAGGTTGCTCATCGTGATTTCCATTAACTCGACGACTTCGTCCCCCTTCACCTCGGGCTCGGCGGCAAACCGTTCGCGGGCGCCGTTGACCATATCGATATTCACTTTGGTCACGGGCCGGAAGCTGCCCCGCTCGACGAGAATCGGCTTTTTGTGCAGCACCTCCGAAGGTTGCAGCACGTCGCCGGACGGCCCGAACATGGCCGCGCCGCTCAACCCCAACTGCACCAGCTTAAGACTCATCACCCGGCTATCGACACGGCGGAACTCGATGCCGGAAAACTCGATCATGTCGATCTCGATGCGATCCGTCGTCAGGTTATCGAGCAACGACTCGATCATCGCCTGAGGCGCGTGGTGCAGGAAAAAGGCCGCGTACAGAAGATTCACGCCGACGATTCCAAGCGCCTCCTGCTGCAAACTATTTTCGTGATCCAACATGCGGACGTGGATGTTGATCTGGTTGTCTTCGTCCCGCGGCTGCGCTTGAAATCTCACTCCCATCCAGCCATGGCACTCATTCGTGCCCAGAAAATTACGGGCGGCGACCGTGTCGGCGAACGCGAAAAAAGCCGTCGTGTCCCCGCGCGAATCCCCCAGACGCTCCAGGTTCAAATTGTGTTCGTGCTGCAACATCTGCTGCAGCCGCTCTTTAGAGACATACCGCTTGCAGCGGCCATAAATCGCGTCGCTAACCGCCATATCGTAGGCGGACATGGACTTGGAGATGGTGCCGGCGGCCGCCCCCACCTTGAAGAACCACCGGGCCACTTCCTGCCCCGCGCCGATCTCCGCGAAGCTCCCGTAGCGAAGCGGGTCCAGGTTAATCTTCAGCGCCTTTTGGTGCGTGCTGAGTCTGGGGCGTTCGTCGCCGGCCGGAAGCGCTGTTGAGGTACCCACAATCATGCTATCGACGGAACGCACTCGTAACTTTCGTGTCTCTTCGGTTTCGTTAGCCATATGTCTACTTCCGCTGCGCCGACGATCCGATTGTACGTTAAGGAGCCGCCGCCGGAGACGGCCCATCTAAGCGGCGAGTATTCGCCATCCTTGGGTCTTTCCGGCCCTGGGGCGCCCAGTATCCGATTCCCCGGAGCCGCGGCGACCGCCGTCTGTAGAGACGCGCAGAACGTACCCGCCGTTTCCGAGCGACGCGCGAGGGCGGCGATAGAAAGCGATCGTCTCCGCTATAGTATTCGGCGCCATCCGCTCAAGTGGGCCGCCGGTATCTCCCCAGTCGCCTTCCCTATCCGCCGCGCGAGCAGGGATCGTTGCGGACTTGGCTGCCCTGGCGTACGGCCTGATCGCCGCTGAGGCCGGACGCCGTTCAGCGGTCAACACGAGCCCACGCGCGGCTTTCTTCGCCAACAGTTTTCAACGCCTCCTTATTTGACCACCGATGGATTCTTCCACTAACGAACACGGCCGAAGCGAGCCCCGTTCCGCAACGGGTATCCGCGTCCATCGCCGCCGCGGTCGCGGGGAAATCCGGAGACCCTTCTTTACAAGAATCGATGCCGCGGCGCGCCCGCCACTAACCCTCCGTCAATAATTCTCGCATTCCCCATAATTTCGCCGCCGATTCCTCTAAGCATAACCAAAGTAAGTGGTTACTTGGCCTGGACGGGTCTCGTTACGGGTGATTTCCCCTTCGCCAACCCACAAATCGTAGGTGCTCGTATTGACAGCCAGCGAATTTTGCCTTACTCTCTTTTGTAATACAAAGCGATTACGCTGCATCGGTTCAGCGGTTTTAGTGTCGCAACTCGATGTGACGGTTTGTGGTTGGCCCGATTTGCCCGCTGGCGGGCGGTTTGGCACCAGTTTAAGTAAATGGGGAGAGGTCCATGTCTCGACTTCACGATTCATCGCAAGGATGCATTGAAGCGTCTGATTTCCGTTCGCTAAATGCCTGCCGCGTCGCGGTCGCGTTTCTAGCGATCCTACTGGCCTCGCGGGCTTCAGTTCTTGGCCAGAACTCCAGCGGCTCGCTTAACGGGACCGTCTCCGACACGAGTGGAGCGGTGATTCCCGGCGCGGCCGTGGTTCTGACGAACCAAGCCACGAACAGCGGCCGGCAAACCGTCTCCGGCGCGTCCGGCTTCTTCAATTTCGCCGCGGTGCAGCCGGGCACTTACACCGTGAAGATCGTTGCGCCCGGATTCAACGCCTGGGAGGAGAGGGACATTATCTTCACGCAGGCCGCGAACCTGACGCTGCCGAATATCGCCCTCGAGGTCGCCTCCGCCAAACAGACCATTGAGGTCGTTTCCGCCTCCGAAGCCGTCGTCCCCACCGATACCGGCCAATCCAGTCAAACCCTGAACACTCATATGATTAACGAACTGGCGATCCAGGGCCGCGACGCGGCGGAGTTGATCAAAATCATGCCGGGTATGGGTATGAGCACCGGCTTGGGCCAAACCATGTTCAGCAGCCTGGTCACGCAGAGCAACAGCGGACCGATCGGCCAGTTCAGCGCCCAGGGAACTCAGCCCAACGGCGGCATGACGATGACCTCCGATGGCGCGAATCTTCTCGACCCGGGCAATCAAGGCACGCAGACCTCGAACATCAATCAAAATCAGATCGCCGAGTTCACCATCATGACATCCGCCTACGGCGCGGAGTTCGCCAAAGGCCCCATCACGTTTCAAGCCATCGGCAAAAGCGGCACCAGCCAGTTCCACGGCGACGCCTATCTCTACGCCCGCAACGGCCAATTCAACTCCGAGGACGCGTACCTGAAGGCGAGCGGCGTCAAAGCGCCTCAGGACTCCTATTATTATCCCGGCGGCGACATCGGCGGCCCGGTGATCATCCCCGGCACGAACTTCAATCACAATCGCGACAAGCTGTTTTTCTACGGCGCATACGAGTATATGAAACAGCAGCCGGAGGGTTCGCTGATCCAGCGTTTTATTCCTACGCAGCAAATGATGCAGGGCAATTTCAGCCCCGCTTACCTGCAAACTCTCGGAAACACCTTCGCCAATGGATCGTTCGGCCTGGACAACGCGACGCCTTGCCCGAAAGGGTTGCACGAACGGTGTCACTGTTCCCGGAGGGATGATCCCCGCCTCGCTGCTCGATCCGAACTCCGCGGCGCTTGTATAAGACGATGCCTCAGCCGAACATCAACCCGGCGACGAGTCCGATCGGGGCGAATTATCAGTACCTCAATAACTCGCCCGTGAATCGATGGGAAGTTCGTCTTCGCGGCGACTATAACATCAGCGAGAATACGAAATTTTTCTTCTCCTGGAACCGCCAGGACGAGCTCGACAACAATCCCATCAGCGTCTGGTGGGCCACCGGAAACGCACTGCCATATCCCTCGGCGATGCCCGCGCCACAAGTTTCCCAAACCTACAGCGCAAACTTGGTCCACACGTTCTCCCCGACGCTCACCAACGAGTTTATCTTCGCCGACGCCACCTTCATCAATCCCATTTCGCTGGCGAACCCCAGCGCCGTCGACCCGGCGAAGGTCGGATTCAACATGACCGGACTGTTCAAGAACCCGTATTCGCCGCAGCTTCCGAATACGCTCAGTTGGAGCAATACCGTCCCCGGTTATTTCGCGCCCACTTTTGGCCAGCAGTTCCAGGGCGGCGACTTCGGCAAGCTTTCCGCCGCGCCGAATATCGCCGACAACCTGACTAAGGTCGTGGGCACTCACACGCTGAAATTCGGATTCTATTGGGATTTTGCCCAAAACCAGCAGACGGCCAGCGACTTCCTGCACGCCAATCAAGGCGTTCTTGAGTTCGAGAATTACGGCGCAAACAGTTCCGGCAACCCGGCCGCTGACTTCGCCATGGGCCGCCTCACCGGTTTCTATCAAGACAGCTCCGCCCCCGTGGCGAATTTCTACTATCACCAGTATTCCTTCTATGCGAACGACCAGTGGAAAGTGAATCGCCGGCTGACGCTGACCCTTGGCCTGCGCTTCGACCACATGGGCCAATGGTCGCCGGGAGGCTCACAAGGTCTCGCGGTTTGGAATCCCGCGACGTATAACAACACGTCGGCGGCGGGAGCCTTCACAGGCCTGACCTGGCACGGTCAGAATTCGAACGTCCCCCTTTCCGGCTTCACATCGCCGGCTTTCTATTACGAACCCCGCTTCGGCTTTGCCTGGGACATATTTGGCACCGGCAAAACGGTTCTTCGCGGCGGATTCGGCGTCTACCGTTACCAAATTTCTTACAACGACGCCAGCGGCGGCTACTCCCCTCCGCTGGGCGTCGTGTCCGAAGCGACCACCTGGAATTGTTGCGTCGGCTATAACTCCTTCAACCAGTTTTCTCCTTCGCTCGGCCCCGCGGGACTGGGAACCAGCGTTGGCGCGCTCCAGGAGGGTGACGGCCGCACGCCGTACACCATGACCTACAATTTCACCATCTCCCAGCGCGCTCCCGGCAACTCCCTGGTCGAATTGCAATATTCGGGCAGCCGCAGCCGCGATATGCTGCTCGACAGCGCACTTTCGAACGTCGACAAGATCCCGGTCGGCGCTTTCTTCGGCCCCGACCCGCTCACCGGAGTCGTCAATAACCCGACCAGTTCGAGCTTCCCCACCAACGACTATTACCCGCTGCACAATTACACCGGCATCCAGTTGGTGTCTCACGGCAGCTACTCCAACTACAACGCCTTCATCGCGACTTGGCAGAAGCAGACCGGCCGCGCCACCTTCACGACAAACTACACTTTCAGCAAGGTGCTGGGAATCCGGGATGGCCAAACCGATAACGGCGCGGGCAACGGCGTCGCCAACAATCCGTACAACCTCGCCGCCAATTACGGCGTCCTCGGTTACGATCACACCCACATCTTTAACGCCGCCTACGTCATCAATCTGCCCGATGCAGTTCATGGAAATAAATTCCTCGCCGGTACTTTGAACGGGTGGGAATTGTCCGGCATTACGCAATGGCAAAGCGGCGCGCCCATCCAGCCGAACGCGAATGGAGATCTGAACGCCAGCTATGGCACCTTGAACGGCAACGGCGTCAGTGCTCAGTCGTTTCTCGGCACCAATGGGATGAACCTTCTTCCAGTGCTCACCTGCGATCCGCGCAACAACCTAAAATCGGGACAGTACTTCAATCCCGGCTGCTTCGCTCCCCCGCAACCGGGACAGATCGGCAACGTGATTTGGCCCTACATCAAGGGGCCCGCGTTCTTCAACAGCGACCTTTCGCTGTACAAGAATTTCTCCATCACCGAGCGCCAAAAACTGCAATTCCGGCTGGATGCGTTCAATTTCCTCAACCATCCGCTGCCGCAATTCAACGCTCCCGGCACCAACAGCGACCTGACGCTCAAGTTCGCCAATGCCAACGGCACTCTGGCGCAAACCAATCAGAACGTCGCCACCACCGGAAGCCCTACGTTCGCAGTCGGCCGGCGCGTGTTGGAGTTCGCCGTCAAGTACATGTTCTAACCGCCCGGCGGTTCCGGCGGAGGTATTCTTAGCATTAATGGCTCGCCTCGCCGCGAATCGGCGTCTTCGGTGGATCGCGGCGGCGCTTTTGGCGGGGTGTTTTTACGCGGCCGCCGTTCCCACTCCGCCGCCGATTCGATTCTCGCTGGCGTCTATCGCCTTCCGCCTGGAAAACGACGAAACGCCGTTTCGCCACGCCCCCGCCGCGATGGCCGGCGGCGTAGCGATCTTCGACTACAACGGCGACGGCCGGCCGGACATTTTCTTCACCAATGGCGCGAAGATCGACACGCTTACAAAGGACGATCCGAAATACCGCAATCGCCTGTTTCGCAACGACGGCAACGGCGTGTTTACCGACGTCACAGCGCAAGCCGGCGTGGCTGGCGCGGGCTACGACATCGGCGCCGCCGCCGGCGACTACGACAACGACGGCCATCCCGACCTCTTCGTCGCGGGCGTCCATCGCAACACGCTCTATCACAACAACGGCGACGGCACCTTCACCGATGTCACCGCAAGAGCCGGCCTGAATCGTCCCGATCCCCGATTCGGCCCGCCCTGGGCGGTCGCCGGCGCATGGGTGGACGTCGACAACGACGGATTACTCGATTTATTCATTGTGAATTACGTCCAGTGGGATTTCGCCACCGAGCCGAAGTGCCTTCACGGAGGCCAATCCGAGTACTGCAATCCCAGCCATTACCGCGCCGTCCCTAACCAACTTTTCCTGAACAAGGGAAACGGCACGTTCGAGGACGTCTCCGAACGATGGGGCTTGCGGGCGCACCCTGGCAAGGGAATGGGCGCGGCCGTAGCCGACTTCGACGGCGACGGCCGGCCCGATATTTTCGTCACCAACGACACTTACTACAATTTCTTCTTCCACAATCTCGGGAGTAAGTTCGAAGAGATCGCCTTCCAAACCAATACCGCGCTCGTCGAGGACGGTAACTTCATCTCCGGCATGGGTCTCGATTTCCGCGATCTCGACAACGACGGCTTATCCCGACATCGCCTATGTCGCGCTCGGCAAGCAAACGTTTCCGATGCTCAAGAATATCGCCGGCCGGGAGTTTCGGGACATCACGGCGGCGGCCGGAATTCGCGAACAGTCAATGCCCATGGCCGGCTTCGGCGCGGCCATCGCCGACTTCGACAACGACGGCTGGAAGGATCTGTTCGTCACGCGAGGCGATGTCGTCTCGCTCCCGTTGCCTGGCGTCACCGTCGATCAAAACAACACCGTGTTCCGCAATCCCGGCGCCAGCGGCAAATGGCAAGCTTTCACGGCTGAGGCGGGCTTGACCGGCGCTGCGCCGGCGCGGCATCGCGGTTGCGCGGTCGGCGATCTCGACGGCGACGGCCGGCTGGACGTCGTGGCGACCGCGCTGGGCGCGCCCGCGGAAATATGGATGAATCGCAGTCCCGGGGGCGCGCACTGGCTGGATGTGACGCTCGAAGGGACGCGGAGCAACCGCGAGGGTATTGGCGCGACGGTTAAACTGACCAGCAAGAGCGGCTCGCAATACAACCACAAGACAACCAGCGTGTGCTACGCATCTTCAAGCGACGGCCCGGTCCACTTCGGGCTAGGGCGGCGACACGATGGCCGGCACGGTCGAGATCCGCTGGCCTTCGGGAACGGCGCAAACGCTCCACGACGTTTCGGTGGACCGCGTCATTACGGTGAAGGAACCCGCGCATTAGATCCGCCAGCGCTCAGCTTGTCGACGATGGCCCGTTCGCGCGCCCCATCCTCGGGCCGGTTGAGCCGGTAATACAGCGCCGCCAGTTCGACATGCGGCTGAAGCCAGCCCGGATTCGCCGCGATGGCCCTTTCAAAATCCCGCGCCGAGGCATCCAACTCGCCCTTGGTGCGCTCCAACCGCGCCAGTTCATAGCGCGCCAGCGGCGACTCGGGCTGCAATCGTAAAGCAACTCCGATATGCGTGGCCGCTCCGTCGAGGTCGCGCTCGGAATTGAGTATCGCCGCCAAAGTCACGTGCGCCTGAAAGTCGCCGGGATCGGCTTCGAGCGCCTTTCCCAGATCCGCCTTCGCCGCCGTATAATCGCCCAGGTATTGTTCAATCCGGCCACTGAGCGTGTAGGCTCCCGGCAGTTGCGGATTCATCCGCAGCGCCGCCGCCGCGTAGACTCGCGCAGCCTCGAATTCGTCCAGCCGCACCAGCGTTTGACCGGCAAGCAAATTCGCTTCGGCGCTCTTGCCGCCCGCCGCGACGGCTTCCACGCGCCGCAGACCGTCGCGGAGCCGCCCTTCGTGAATCAGAACGGCGCCTAACGCCCATGCCACGTCGAGGTCTTCGGGATGCGCGTCCTCGGCCACGAGAAGCACGGCTACGGCGTCCGCGTCGCGCCCCAATCGGCCATAGCAATCGCCCAGCAACGCCGCCACGCGCGCGTCGCCGGGCGCTTTCGCGTGCAGCGATTGAAGCTCGGCCGCCGCCTTCGCCGCATCGCCCTTTTTGTAATAGGCCAACGCCAGATTGAACCGCAGGCGCTCTTCACCGGGATTCGCGTCGAGCGCCAACCGGTATTGATCGATGGCCTCGTCGTATCGTCCCAGATGCGCCAGCGCCGCGCCCAAGTTCGCCCGCACCTGCGGCACGCCCGGCTGAACGCGCAGCAGCTCGCGGTATTTCGCGATCGCTTCCCCGTCGTCGCCTCGCCGCTGCGCCGCCACCGCATCGCGGAACAATTGCTCCGGCGCCGAAGTCTGCGCGAAAGCCGGTCCGTAAATCAGCGCGATGACGATGGCGCGACGCATCCATTCTCAGCATAGCCGCGCTAGGCTAGGGGGGAAAGTGGCTTCTCGAAGAATAAGGTTCCCCATCGCACGCCGGGCCGCGCTGGCCCTCGCCCTGTCGCCGTTCCTGGCGCTCGCGCAGACCTCGGCCAACTTCGACGATCTGGCCAAGTCGGCGGAAGCCGCGCTCGATTCCGACCCCGCCAAGGCGGCCACGCTCTACAAGCAAGCCCTCGCTCTGCGTCCCGAGTGGCCCGAGGGCTGGTTCTACTATGGCGGCGCGCTCTACGGC
The DNA here is from genome assembly GCA_963823105.1 of uncultured Acidobacteriota bacterium. Taxonomy (GTDB): domain Bacteria; phylum Acidobacteriota; class Terriglobia; order Bryobacterales; family Bryobacteraceae; genus JAJYKC01. Next base: position 35,320 of record CAWGKC010000020.1, on the reverse strand, counting down.
CTCGCCCATTACCCCGACGCGCTGGCCGCCTTCGAAAAAGGCATCCCGCTGTCGCCGAAAAACGGCACCGCTTGGGCCTTCGCCGGTCTTTGCCGATATGAGCTGGGCCAGTTCGACGAGGCGCTGCGCGACATCGGCAAAGGCGAGGAATTGGGCCTCGGATCGAACACCGGCTTTGAAACCGCCGCGCGGCAGCGAGCGGCCCTCATCCTCATACGTTCGTCGCTCTTCGATAAGGCGATGGCGCAATTGCAGCCGCTCACCAAGTATCAGGTCGATTCGCAACCCGTCGTCGAGGCTGTGGGCCTTTGCGCGCTGGCCGACGCGCGCCCGCTGTCCACCTTGCCGCCGCCGCGCCGCGCCGTCGTCGAGATGGCGGGCAAAGCGCTCTGGGCCGCCACCAGTCACCACCCCGAACAGGCAGAGGAGGGTTTCAAGCGGCTGCTGGCGGCATATCCCAGCGAACCCGGAGTCCACTACGCGCATGGCCTGTTCCTTCTCGATCTGGACCAAGCCGCGGCGCTGGCCGAGTTCCGCCAGGAGATCGCCGCCAATCCTTCGCACTGGCCGTCGCTTCTGGTGGCCGCGTTTCTGGAAACCCGCCAAGGGGCGCCGGAACAAGCCATCGAGTACGCCGCGACGGCGAGACGGCTGGCGCCCGCGGGCTACCGCTGGCTCAGCGACGCCGAAACCGGCCGCGCGCTTCTGGCCATGGATCAACCGGCCAAGGCGATCCCCGTTTTCGAGGAATCCGTCAAGCTCGAGCCCGCCAACGCCCAGACCCATTTCTATCTGGAGCAAGCTTACCGCCTGGCCGGACGCAAGGCCGACGCCCTGCGCGAAAAGGCCGAGTTCGTCCGCCTGAAATCGCTCGAAGATCCGCTTAGCCTACCCGGTGTTACCGCGCCGGCTCGGTGATGGTGACGATCCGGCCGGCCGCGACGTTGCGCAGCGTCTGGTGAATTCCGCTCGGCCAGTCGATGGCGATCTCCTTCGCAGCCGGCGACGTTCCAAGACCGAAGTGAACCCGCGGATCGCTGGAGCAAGCGTAACCGGTGCTGGTGGTCGCGTGGTTGTACTGGACCGCCCCGTCCACCGCTGTGACGCGAATCTTCGCGCCGATGCCCATGCGATTGCTCCGCGTCCCGACGAGCTTCAGCGTCAGCCAATGATTGCCGCCCGGAGAAGTGTTGTGAAGAATCTTCGCCCCGCCGTTCAGCACCGAGAGCACCAAGTCCATCCTCCCGTCGTTGTCGAGGTCGCCGGCCGCCACGCCGCGATAAACCGCCGGAATCTGAAATGCCGCCCCCGCTCCCACGCTGACGTCCTGAAACTTCCCATTGCCCAAATTGCGGAATACCGAGTTCGGTTCCGCATACTGCCTGCGCGTGAACAGCGCCACATTGTCGATGACGTTGGACCGCGCCACGAACAGATCCTTCCATCCATCGTTATCCAGATCGACGATCGCGTTCGACCAGCCCGACATTTCCGCCGTCGCGAGGCCAAGGCCCGCCGCCGACGTCGCCTCCAGAAACTGACCGTGGCCCAGGTTCTTGTAAAGCGGGAACGTCTGCTTCTCCATCGCCGTGATCCAGATGTCCGGCAGGCCGCGGTTGAACAGGTCGCGAAAATCGGCGCCCATGCCGGAAATCGCGTTGCCCCCCTCCGCCAACGCCACGCCCGCCTCGTCGGCCACTTCCTCGAACCGCTTGCCGCCGACATTATGAAAGAGCTGATTGGGCGCGTCGTCGTTGGCCACCACGATGTCCATGAAGCCGTCGTTGTCGTAGTCGGCGATCGCCACGCCCATCCCGCGCCCCGGATGCCCGGCGATGCCCGTCTCCTCCGAAACGTCGGTAAACGTGCCGTCGCCGTTGTTGCGGTAGAGGCTGTTCGGCAGCGGCTTGAACAACCGCGGATTGCACGAGACCCTCTGCCCGTTGATCTCGCACGGCGGCTCGTGGTCCGGGTCCCATTGGCAGTAATTGGCGACGAAAAGATCCAGCTTGCCGTCGTTGTTGTAATCCACCCACGCGGCGCCGGTCGACCACATCTTCCGGCCCGCGTAGACGCCGCCGGCGAGGCCCGCCTTCGCCGTCACGTCAGTGAACGTGCCGTCGCCGTTGTTGTGGAACAACTGGTTCGAATTGACGTTGGCGATGAATAGATCCGGCCGCCCGTCGTTGTCGTAATCGCCCACCGCGACGCCCATCCCATAGCCCGCGCCCGCGACGCCGGCCTTCTCCGTCACGTCGGTGAACGTCAGATCGCCGTTGTTACGGTAGAGGCGATTCCAATATTCCGGGCCGGTCTTCACGAGCGACGGCATCGCCGCGCCGTTCACGAAATACAGGTCCGGATAACCGTCGCCGTCGTAATCGAAAATGGCCACGCCCGCCACCATCGGCTCGGGCTGGTGCTTCATCGGCGTCGGCGAACTGTTGGAGGTGAAGCGCACCCCGGCGCGCTCGGCGATTTCTTCGAACGAAATAGGACCGGCCGGCGGCGCGGCCGCAAGCAGCGCCACAAGCATGAACCATAACGGGCGCGCTTTCATTAAGGAGCGTCGAAGCAACCCTCAGCTTAGCTTAGGCGCGGCGTGATAAATTGGGGATCAATCCGCTGGGAATACCTTTCCATGAAGAGAATCGCGTGGCTCCTCGCAATCGCTCTTTCCCTCCGCGCCGCGACGTTTGAGGAGCTCGCCTCGAAGGCCGCCCAGGCGCGCGAATCGAACGACGTGGCGCGCGCCGCGGATCTCTATAAACAGGCGGTCGCGCTCAATCCATCCTGGGCCGAGGGATGGTGGTTTCTCGGGACGCTCGCCTACGACGCGGACCGTTACGAGGAAGGCCGCGCCGACTTCGCCCGGTTCACCAAACTCCAGGACGGCGCCGCCCCCGGATGGTCGTTCCTCGGGCTGTGCGAGTTCGAGACCGGCCACTTCGAAGACGCTCTCGCTCACATCGGCCGCGGCCTCTCCTTGGGTGGTCTGCCTCCGGACATGGAGAAGGTGCTGCGCTTTCACAAGGCGCTCGCGCTGACCCGCCTCGGCCTGTTCGACCAAGCTCTGCAGGACTATCTGCCGTTGGTCCGCGAAGGCTCGCAGGATCCATCTCTGACCATCGCGCTCGGCCTCACCTCCTTGCGCCGCCCGATGCTGCCCGGCGACGTCCCGCCCTCGGGGCTGAACCTCTTTCGGACCGCCGGCAAGATCGCCTATCAATGGATGGCCGGCGATTTTCCCGGCGCCGAGGCCGGACTCGAAATCCTTAAAAAGAATTTCCCCGACGAGTCCGGCGTGAACTATTTCGCCGGGACTTTCCTGCTTGCCGTGCGCCCCGCGGAGGCGGCCGCGGCCTTCCAGCGCGAACTCGCGGTGAACCCCGGCAGTCCCGACGCGCTGGCGATGATCGCTTTTACCTTGATCCGTTCCGGGGACGACGCGGCCGCTTTGCCCCTGGCCCGCCAAGCCGCCTCCGCCGGCCCTTCCACCGCGATGGCCCGCTACGCGTACGGCCTGCTGTTGTCGCGCTCCGGCAACCCCGCGGCCGTCGGCCATCTCGAGGCGGCCGTGAAACTCGATCGGTCGAACCTCGAATATCATTTGGCATTGGCCGGCGCGGATTCCAAATTTGGCCGCCTCGACGCCGCCCGCCGCGAACGCCGCGCGTCAATCGAGATGGCCCGGACGACGGATCCCCGTGCCGCGAAATAAAGCCGCCTTCCTCTGGATCCCGTTCGCCCTTCTGCTACACGCCTCACCGCCCTCCTGCGCTTCCTGCCATCCCGCCGAAGCGCGAACCCAGCCGCGCACGCCCATGGGAATCGGCATCGAACTTCCTCCGGATCAGGAAACGCTGAAAGCGCATCCGCAACTCGAATTCGAAAAGAACGGCTTCACGTATTCCATCGAGCGCAAAGACGGCGCCGGCACTTATACCGTCCGCGACGGCGCCGGGTCGTTGACACTCCCCATCAAGTACGCCTTTGGCGTCGGCATGCAAACGTTCGTGCTGGAGCGTGAAGGACGCTTCTACGAAAGCCTCGTCAGCTTTTATCCGCGCATCGCCGGGCTGGCCATCACCATGGGCAGCGAGCGCCTGCGTCCCGCCAATCTGGTCGAAGCGATGGGACGCCAGACCTCAAACGACGAAATCACCGCTTGCTTCAATTGCCACGCCACGGACGCCGTCCGCGACGGCCGTTTGGCGCTCGATTCGCTCCGGCCCGGTCTCGACTGCGGGCATTGCCACGCCGGCGCGGACGCTCACATGCGCGCGCTCACCTCCGGCAAGCCCGGTCCGATTCCTCCGCGCCTCTCCCGCATGACCGCCGAAGACACGTCGAGCTTCTGCGGCCAGTGTCACCGCACTTGGGATTCCGTCGTGCGCATGCGCCTTTGGGGACCGCTCAACGTTCGATTCCAACCCTACCGGCTGGCCAACAGCAAGTGCTTCCTCGGTAACGATCGCCGCATCGCCTGCACCGCCTGCCACAACCCACACCAGGATCTTGTCCGCGAGGATTCGAGCTACGACCCCAAGTGTCTGGCCTGCCATTCCACGGCCGCCGCCGCGAAGACGTCGTGGAAGACCTGTCCCGTTTCAAAGGCCAATTGCGTTTCCTGCCACATGCCAAAGGTGGAACTGCCCGGAGGCCACTCCACTTTCACCGATCACACTATCCGCGTAGCGCGCGCCGGCGCGCCGTATCCGGACTAACCGGTCCGCCTTACTGCGCCACCACCGTGTAATACAGGTTCTGCATCGTGGACTGCTCCCCCTGCCGCGCCGTGATGCGCAGTTCGCAATGGCCGGGTTTGGCCACCGCGCCCACCACCATCGGAATCGCTCCGGTCGAGTCCGGCGCCGGCAGCTCGGCGTCCTGCTTGGCCAGCACGTGCCCGTCCACCAAAAACTCCACCTGAATCTCCGGCTTTCCCGCCACGGCCTTGTCCGGATAGACGACGAAGTAAACGGCCGGTTTCGCCGCCGGCGTGAACGCGTTGCGCAGCTCGGGAACCACGCGGCGGCGTTGATCCTTGTCCATCTGAAACTCGAACGGGTCGGCTGCGCCCGCGGTTCCGTTCACCGGTTCCAGCCGCTGCACCAGCATTACGCTGCTCAGTCCAAGGCCCTTGCGCGCCGGATTGTTGAACACGAGTTTCGCCGTGGAGGCGTGGCCGCTCTCGCCGTCGATCACCGAGGTTTCCACGGAAAAAAGCCCTGGAGGCAACTCGGCCGGATGCGTGAACGTGATCATGCTCCCCTTCACCTGCGCCACCTCCGCGTCCGGAACCTCATAAGAGTAGTCCTCGCTGAATTTATCCACCACTTGGCCGTCTCCATCCTTAATCAGCGCGAGCATCGACACGCGCATCTTTTGCTTTTTGAGCGCTGGCTCCGGCGTGAAGGTGAAATCCGCGGCGGGAATTTCGAAGACGAAACCGCGCTGGCCGTCCTTTTCGCCCGGACGGAATAGATAAGCCGCCGTCCGGAAATTGAACGCGTGGGGCGGGGGTTGAACATTGAGCGAGGCGAGCGCGGTCATTTCATACGGCTTCAATTCCGTCGCGCCGCCAAGCGCCGGAATGGCGAAATAACCCGAGCGGCTCTCCACCGTCAGTCCCGCGCGGAGCGTCTTCACCTGGATGGTGCGCAGACGCCCGTCGTATTTGTTCGAGGAAGGATGATAAATCGCTTCGTAATGCGTGTCCAGATCTTCCAGCACCCGTTCGTAGGACTTGCGAAAATCGTTGGTGCTTCCGATCAGAAATCCTCCGGTGCCATCCGAAAAGGCTCGCAGAGTGGCCTGCGTGTCGGAGGTGCGGACCCCTTGCAGCGTGTAGTCGGCCTGGCGCATTCGCTCCATGCTGTTCGCGGCGCTGCCGGAAGTTTGCCCCTGTTGCGCGCTGAGGGATGCGGTGTGGCTCACCGCGTTGTCCGAGGCCAGGGCCGTAGAGTTGTTCGTCAGTCCGTTGACGTCCACCGCGTACACCGTTACCCCCGCCAGGTTGGCGCGCTTGACCATGGCGCTGAATTGATCCGGATCGCCGGTGGACATCAGGCCCGGACTGAACAACAATACCGACTTGCGGCCGGGCAGCGTGCCTAGTTTGGCGATCATGTCGTTCATCTGGTCCAGCGCTTGCATGCCCGCGATCGCGCCGAATTCGCGACGCTGCGAGGCGATTTCGCCACGTTGCGCCCGCGCCGCCGGACCATTCGCCACGTCCGCGCCCACCACCGCGCGGGAGCTCAACTCCCCGCCTGTCGTCTGCTGCGTGGACGATACCGTTCCGCCTTTGGCCGGATTGCCGTTGAACGTCGTTTGGATCGATGTCACGGTGGGAGAGTCGTTCAACACCGCGTTGGCGATCTGCGTGAAATCCACCGGCTGCCCCGAGCCTATGCCGTTCACCGTCCTCAGCAGCTCGGCGCGGTCCGTTGTGAACGGCTCCAGCGCGTGCAGTTCCGTATCCAGGCTGAAAACGCTCACCCACGTGTTCGGCTCCAGCGAGTATTTCAGAAACTCCCGCGCCGCGTCGATGGCGATCACCTGCGTGTTGGGATCGAGATTGTGGAACACCAGACAAACGAGGTTGGTGGCCGGAAGAGGGTTCTCCGGCAGCGCGGCCCCCGCTGGCCGCTTCCCCTCGGAGCCCGCCTCCTTCATGACTTCTTTTCCCGAGACCATGCGAAAGGACCGGATCTCCTGGCGAACTCCGTCCTCGTAAATCTCGACGTCGGCGGGCTTAAGATTCTTCACCTCGCGCCCGCGGCTGTCGCGAACGATGAGATCGAGCACTACCTCCTGAACCGTGGTCCGGATCGTCGTGGAACTCGCCGCCGGTTTCTCCTCCGGCGCCTGCGCAAACGACCGCGGAAGGGAGCGCTATCGCCATGGAAAGGAAAACAACGCGCGGTGTCCCCATCCCGCTATTGTATTCCCGTTCACGTCCGCCGGATCTTAAAACGTCAGCGTTTGCGCCGTCGTCGTTCCCGCCGGATTCGTGATTTGGAATGTCACACTCGCCACCTGCGTCACGTCGCCCGTCACAGGGTAAGCGATCCGCAACCCAAACGCGCCGCCGGCGGTCCCATTCGCCGCGAAGTACTGCGCGAAGGCGCCCGTCGTGTCGGCCGTGATCGCGCCCGGCGCAATGGCTTTGCCCTTGGCGTCGTAGAACGTGCATTGAAGCTGAGACGCCGCTCGCGTGTTGTCGAATCCGGTGACGCTCAAAATAATCTGCGTGCTCTCTGCCACCACCGTCGCCGCGTCGATGCCGACAATCTCCGAAGCGATGGGGAACGATTGCGTGACCGGCGCGCCCGTGGGCGGAGTGAGCGTGAAGAGGATGGTTCCAGCGGTCGTTCCCGTTTGAAAGGTCAACGCTTCGCTCGCCGTTTGGCCCTGCGCCACCGTGACGGCGGCGTTCACCGGGTTGCCCGACATAAACTGAATCGCCGAATCCCCGCTGGCGTTTGCGGCGCTGGGCGTGAAGGACATCTGAAGTTGGAACGTTTCATCGAGCGGCGCGGGCGCGGAGAGTTGAATCGACACGCTCGGCGACTGGCGGCTCTGAAGCGCCGGCGAGCTGAGTTGAAGCGAGGGCGTCGGATAAACCAGATATCCGCTCCCGGTGAGCGGGAACGTTTGCGTGCCGACCGTCAGCGTCCCGTTCAACTCGTGCGGTTCCTCGGGCGTGAAGACCACTTGAAACGTCGCAGAATTCCCGCCGGCCACCGTCAGCGTCCCCGGAAATTGCGCCGGCAGCGAGTATCCCGCTCCGGTGACGGTGATGGGCTTCACGAGGATCGCCGCGCCGCTCGAATTGACCAGCGTGACGGCCTGCGAGCTGCTCTGTCCCATTGCCACCTTCCCGAAGTCGGTTGAGGCGATGGCAACGCTCAGCGGAGGCGCCACGGGTGCGCCGGCCGTCGCCAAGAGCGATACCGTCGTGTATGTGGCGGCCGCCGCGCCCACCTGCGTTTCGATCATTAAAGTGCCCGCATAGTTTCCCGGCGAGGTGGGGACGAAACTGATCGCGAAACTGTCGCTTTGTCCCGGTTTCAACGTCTCGCCGAGATTCCCGGTCAGGCTGCCCGTCGCGCTGAAACCGCCCTCGGCGGCGCTGAGCGCCAACGTCACGATCTCCACATTGGCCGTCCCCACGTTTGTGATCGCCAGATCGCTCGACTCGGATTGATTCGCCGGAATCGTCGCGAATTTCAGCGTGAAGCCCACCGGCGCGCCATTTTGCGTCAACTGCACCTGCGCCAAACACGCCGCCGGCAGCAGCAACAGACCCCACCCGAAGCGCGGCATCTAGCGGGCCTCCTCCGGCAGCGGGTCCAACCGCTCCCTTCCCGCGACGATCCTTAATCCAAACCGCCGTTTACTGTCTTTCTCGAAAACCGCGATCCAGCCATCGCCCATCGGCGTCATCGCGCCGGCCTGGAAAGTATATCGCCACTTCGCGCTCGGCGCCTCCGGCCGCGCGCATCACCATTTTCCCGCCGCGTTCGAACACCAGCGTCCCGTCGCCTTCGATCAGCACCGGCGCGCTCACCCCCGGCAGCGCCTGCCGCGACACCACCGCTCCGCTGCGCAACGCGACGCGCGATAACCACAAACCGTCCTTCTCGTCCGCGACCGCCAACGCGTCGTTCCCGTCGATTTCGGCCACCGCCAGCACGCACGCGAAGCTGCCCGGAACCTTCTCCGCCACGCTTCCAGTCACACGCAGCAACTCGCCGCCATCCGGATCGTAAACCAGCGCTGGAACTCCCCACCGAGTGAAGCCGAAAACCGCCGCCGCCATAGAACTCTGCACGCGCAAGCCCGGCTTCCCCGACGCGTCCAGCACCGTCACCGTCTTCCCTTGCTGGACAAATCCCCCCTGCGCCCCGAAGGCCGCCGCCGTCGCCCCCGGCGCCGCGGATCCGCCCAGCCAGAAATTGCCGCCGAAGCCCATCACCGGACGCAGCGCGCCCTTGCCGTCCAACATCCAGCCAGTTTGCGGCACGTTCAAACCCGATTGGGCCATCAGCGCCGTTCCCACAGCCAGAATCCAAAGGAATCGCAGCATGATATGTCTCCCGCTAAGGATGCGGACCCACCGTGATCGTGGGCGCGCCGATCGAAGGCGGTCCCAAAGCGGTGGTCGATAACGGCGCCGCCGCCTGCCCCTTCCGTCCCGCGAAGGCCACTCCGCCCAATACGCCCGCTCCCACTAGCCCCGCCGCGATCAGCCACTTTTTGTAATGATGGTCCGGCGCGAACGTCCCGTTTCCCCCGGCGTGGACGGGAACCTTGTCGCTCAGATACTGCTGACAAACGATTCCCGCCCGCGCCTTATCCTTTACCGCCGTGATATGAACCTCGAACGGTCCGGCTACGCGATTCCACTGCATGCCCCACACCGAGGCTTTCCCATCCGGCCGCGTCGTCACCAACGTCGACTTCAGGTTCCCTGGGAACGCTCCTCCGGGTCCCTCCGCAGGCAAGCGAAAGCTCACCGCGGCCCCTTCCACCGGCGCTCCAGTTTCATCGGTCACCTGGACCGTAATGCCACGCGTTCCCCGCGATCCGACGGCGCTCACCGCGCCCTCGCCTTCCACCACGCGCAGTTGCAAAATCGCCGCCCCGAAGCAGGGGGCGCCGACGAGCGCCAACGCAGCCCAGGCGGCCAAAGTAAACGGGGATAAAATACCGAGCCTCACGTACTACTACGTGCGCCGCCCCCGGGAATACTCTCAGCGGATTGAAGACCCGGAAACCGCGGCGTTAACCGGCGTTCCAGCGCAACAGAATCACCGTTACGTTATCCGGTCCTCCGGCCAGTTTCGCCGCTTCGATCAACCGCCCGCACTTGTCTTCGAGCGTCCCATCGCCAGCCAGCACCTCCGCGATGCGATCCCTCGCCACGACGCCGTGAAGGCCGTCGCTCGAAATCAGAATCTGCGTTCCCGCCTTCGGCCGCAGCGAATACGCGTTCACGCGCAGGTTGGCCGTCAGCCCTATGGCCATCGTCAGCATGTGGCGCATGGGATGAACGCGTAGGCTGTTCTCGTCCAGGCCCAGGCGCCGGCCGATCTCGTTCACCCAACTCTGGTCCTCGGTAATGTTCAGCAACCCCGCGCCGTCGTAAAGGTACGCCCGGCTGTCTCCCACGCTTACGAACCCCAGCTCTTCGCCGCATTGAATAGCCGCCACAAGCGTGGTGCCCATCCCCTCCAGCGCCCCGTCGCCGGCCGCCTGTTCCCGCACCTTCCGGTTCGCTTCTTCCGCAGCCCGCTTCAGACTTTCCAGATCCGGCGCGCCGTTGGCCCGCATCGTCTCCACCACCGTGTCGATGGCCAGTCGCGAAGCGCGCTCCCCCGCCTGCGCGCCGCCCATCCCGTCGGCGACGATAAACAGGCGGTTTGGCTCGATATAGAACGCGTCCTCGTTATTTTCCCGGACGCAGCCCTGATCGGAAATGCCGTGGGCTTCCCACATGGTCAATCGATTATAAACCGAAAGGGCGCCGCCTTCCCGGGCCGCGGCGTTCTACCCGCCCTTCGGCTGAAAAACCGCTTTCAGTTGGCGGTAGGCGCTCTCTTCGAAGTTCGTCTTGATGCGCTCCAATGCCTCCGTCCGCGGGTCTCCCGATTGCGGCCCCCGGCGCTTGGCGCACAGATCCAAAAGCAGCGGCGCGTCGCGGTCGTCGGGATCGCGTTTCAACGCCGCGCGCAAACGTTCCGCCGCGCCCGTAAAATCGCCTTTCTTCCAAAGCGCATAGCCCACGTTAAATTGATACACGGGATCGGTTTCATCTCCGCGCATCGCCTTTTGAAAATTATCGAGCGCTTCCGGCCGGTTCAGCCGCGATTGCGCCGCGCCCAAGTCGTTAAACACCTCGCCCAACGGCACTCCGCGCGCCGCTTGCGTCAGCGCCGTTTCGGCCCCCGCGAAGTCGCCCAGTTCGTAGCGCGACAAGCCCAGAAGGAAATTCGCCTCGTGAGCGTGCAGGTCGCCGGGAGAAACCTTGGCCAGCCATTCGGTCGCCTGCCGGTACTCGCGGTCCTGCCAATAGAGCCGCCCTAATTCGAAATTCGGTTGGGAGAACTTGGCGTCCAGCCGGGCCGCCTGCGTGAACATCTTCTCTTTCTCCGGAGCGCTCACCGCCAGCAGCCCTCGAATGTAGTATTCGAGCGCGTCGACGCGCACCTGCGGATGTTGCCCGCGAAACTCGTTTTCCGGCGGCGTCGTCCCCGGAGCCAGCAACTCGGCCGCCTGCCACGCCAAATGGCTCTGCAATGCCGCCAGATCTTCAAGCGCTCCCACTTCGCTGAACTCGCGCCCTTCGCTCAGATTCTTCAGATCCAGAAACCGCGCCGTCAGCTTCAGGGTCCCGCGCGTCGCCGGCGTTTTCCCCTCCACCGTCTCCGGCGGCGTAAGCTCGAACCAGCCATAGAGCACGCGGTCCGCGTCGAGCGTCTGGCCAAGCTTCAACACCGACGCTCGCGTCAGCCGCGCATACGGCCGCAGCCCCAGCCGCCGGTATGCCTCCTCGCGATCCTCGCGGTCGAGCGCCAGCACCGATTCCGAAGCCGCCGCCTCGCGCACCGTCTCCGCCACGCTCTCGCCGATCCAATCCAGATTCGGAGAGTTCGTCAGGTTAAAAAACGGAAGGACAAGAAACGTTCCCGCCGCTCCGGCGCGGGGCGCGGCGCAAAGCAGGGCAATTAGAAAAACGAAAAACCGCATCTACATCCAGGATAGCCCGCACGGCCCGCGGGCTCATCCGAAGAAGCCCACGTTCTGGCTGGCGAAATTCGGCAGGTTGGGAAACACGGCGGGCAGGCTCGCCGGCGCCACGCCGAACCACGACGCCAGCGTCGCCCCGTATTGGTCGATTGCCGTCGTCGGAATCCAGCGTCCGCGCGTGTCGGTGTCGTCCGGGCCGCCGAGCTCCAGCGCGGGAAACGCGCCATACATCGCGCCGCCCTTCACCGCGCCGCCGAGCACGATGTGATGATTCCCCCACGCGTGATCGCTCCCGCCGTTCGAGGTCGGGCTCAACGTGCGTCCGAAATCGGATTCGGTGAACGCCGTCACTTGCTCGGCCACGCCCATCTCCTGCGTCGCCAGATAAAACGCGTTCAGCCCCTGGCTCAACTGCGCCAGCAGCGCGCTCTGGGTATTCAATTGTCCGGCGTGGGTGTCGAAATTTCCCAGTGCGCAGAAGAAAATCTGGCGCTTCATCCCCATCGCGTTCCGCACCGCGATGATCTGCGCTACCTGTTCCAATTGCGCGCCCAGCGCGGATTTCGGAAACTGCGTCGTCAACGGCTTCCCTCCCGACAACGCGGCGCTCAATGTGTTCGCGTCGCTTTGGCCGTTCGACAGCGTCGAGGCCGCCGCCTGCACCAGCGTCACTCCGCTCGTCGCCGTCAACAGTTGCTCCACGGCCGAGGTAACCGCCACGTTCCCGGCCTGCAATCCCAGGGGTGCGCCGGGATTCACGGTCGCCGCTCTCGTCCCGGCTCCGGTTCCCTGCATCGTGTTGCCCGCCACCGACACGAACGTGGGAAACGTCGCCGGCGCATTCATCGGCGAGATCGCGTCGGCCACCCGTCCGCCCCACCCCGACGTCGGATTGCCATTCAGGATCGAGGTCTGCCATTCGCGCTGCTGATCGGCGTGGGAAAACAGATTCGACGGCGTCGGCGCGGAGTTGGCCGTGTACTGCGCCTTGGTCAACGGCTGAATCAGCGGCCCGACGTTCAACGCCAGCGCGAGTTCGTTAGCGCCATACAACGCCTGTAGTTCCTTCAAAGAAGGATGCAGCCCGAACTCCTGTCCCGAAGGCCCGGCCACCGGCAGCAGGGACGACGCCGGTAGGGCGATCGGCCCGCGGATGCTCGAGTAACTTGAAAACGCGCTTCCCGCCGCCGGCACCACCATATTATTGCCATCGTTGCCGCCGAACAGGAACACGCAAACCAGCGCTTTATAATCGCCCGAGGACGCGGCCGTCGTGCCGGCCATGGCCGTAATCAATCCGAACCGGCGCATTGCCAGCGTGGCCGCCGACGCGCAAGTTAGCTGTATGAAGCTTCTTCTGGAGGGCATGAGGTTTTCCTTTCGTTATTTCTCGACGGCGAATTCCGGCGACGCCGCCACCAGCGCGATCGCGTTCTTCACCTTCGTCCGTGCGCTTCCGCCGGAGATTAACACTCCGTCGATCGCGTTCTTCAACGCCGCGGACATCGTTCCATGCAGCATCGTTTGGTTCAGCAGCGCCGTCAGCGCGTCGTTGTTCTCCGCCACCGCGAGATAGGGCGAAAAATCGAAGTCCGCGTGCTTATCGGCCCTCGCCTCGACAAGCGCCGCCGCCAGATTCGCCTGCGTCACCGCCGTCGCGGAACTGTGAATCTGGAATTCCGGCGCGGGCAGTCCGGTCACCGGCATCCGGTATTGCGGAGAAAAATAACTGAACACGCTCGGCTCGTAAAACAATTCCTGCCCCAGCGATTCCGGTAAATGCGACCCTGGATAGCCGCTCGACACGCCGGAGTTCAACATGCGGTATATGGTCGTGACGAACAGCACCGGCTCGCGCAGATGCCCGCCGCCCGCGGCCGTTTGGGTGGGATCGTCTCCGGCCCGCGCCTCCGGATCGAGCAGGATCGCCTGCACCACCGACTGCAGATTGCCTCGTTGTCCCGTCCCATCCTCGGCGAACACACTCGCGACTCTCTGCACATACGCCGGACTGGGGTTGCTCGAGACCAAATGCTGGATCAGTTGTTTCGCCACGAAGGGGCCGATGTTGGGATGGTTCATCAGATTGTCCAGCACCGCGTCCAGGTCTTCTTCCGCGGTTTGTCCGGCCGGCAGTTGCGTCCCGTTCAGCAGCGTCTTTGCGTCCAGATCGTGGTTGGCGTCCACCGCCGCCATCGCGCCCAGATAGTATTCCGGATTGTGCCTCCCAGCGGAGGTCGGTGTCGTCCTGCCGGGCTTCGGCGGATAAGTCCATCCCGTCAACGCCCGCGACATACTCACCACGTCCGCCTGCGAGTAAGTGGGAATAGGTTGGCCCGAAGAATCGGGTTGGAGCGAGCCGTCGGGATTCAGAAGATTCACGCCGAGGGTGAATAACTGCATCAACTCCCGCCCATAGTTTTCGTTCGGCGTCGTTCCCGTCTGGGTATTGGCATTGTCGTTGTTGACCATGTTGAGATAACGGCCCATGCCCGGATCGAGCGTCATGTCCTTCATCACGCCGCGATAATTGCCGAAGGCGTCGCTCAACAGCAGCTCCCAATAGGGAGTGATCCACGCCGTGCTGTTTTCGTCCGCCGCCGACACCACCCACATCTCGCTCAGCGCGAACGCAACGCGCTGCCGCAATTGATCCGGCCCGTGAATCGCGTTCAGAAAAAACGCGTCCTGAAACGCCGCGATGCCCTTTTGATTGATGTCCGGCGCCGGGAAGGTCCCCGGCTGCGCGGCGAATTGCTCGTTCAGCCAAGCTTGATATCCCACCTGCTGCAGATGCGCCACGTCGGCGGGCGCCGGCCCCCAGGTGGCCTGCTCCAAAAACCGCGCCGCCGCTTCCGGCGTCATGGAAACCGGCGGCGCATTTGTCGCGCCGTAGACCTGTCCTAGGGTAAATACGAAGACCGCGCTCAGAGTGATTCGATGGATCATGGCCCCTTCCTTAATCGTTGCTAACCCTTCCTCATCGGAAAGGTTGCGCGATGATGTGAGCGGCCGCCGGCGAGAGGCCCGTACGCCGGCGGTTCGCGAGCCGTTCTTATACGGCCTAATAAATGGGCGTCAGCTACTGAGCGACCAGTCCCGACGCGCTCGCGGGCAGGTCCGAAACCGTCCCCGCCGGGATGAGCATGCCATGGTCGCCTACCTTGATGGTGGCGATGGATTGGGTTCCGGACAGGAGAACGAATAGAAAACGGCTGCCTCCGCTCAAACCCAAATCGATCGGCTTGGCGCCGCTTCCCAAGGATGCGGTGTAGCCTGGACCGGTGAGTAAACTGAGTGTTCCGGTGGGACCGATCAGATAGCTCGAAACCGTGCCGTCGCCGGTATTCGTGGTGTACGCGTACACGCCGTCGCCGGTGATCGCGACCCAGCACGGCGCGGTGTGTTCGTCGGGCACGGACCCGCTCAGTACCGAAAGATGCCCGTTCGGTCCCAGCTTGTAGCTGGTCATCGCCCCGGCGCCCGTGGCTCCCCCGACGGCGTCCGAAACCACAATCCGTTCGCGATACGTGAACGCGAAGCCGTACGGAGTCTGGCCCGTCGAAGGCTCATAGCTGGGCGGCTGCGCGACCCCGTTGTCGTTGACGGGGAACACGTCTATGAGGTTGGTGTTCTTCTCGGTCACGACGAGAAAGTCGCCATCGTCGCTGAAAGCAATCTGTCCAGGTCCGGCGTTTTGCGTGCTGAGGGGCTGGCTGGAACCGGCGATCGGCGCCAGTTGGCCCCCGGTCCTCCAGAATCCGCTAATATTCCCCGACCCTGCGTTCACCGTGTAGACCAGCGGCCCGCGTGTGGCCACGCTCACGGGCATCGTGCCGCCGGAGGCGACCTTGTTTGTGAGCACCAGTCCCGATTCGTCCACGAAGAAAGTGGAGATCTCGTTGCTGCCCGCGTTCACGGCGAAGAGCCAGTTCTGGTCGTCGGAAAGCGCGATGGCCCCTTGCGTCCCCAGTCCGGCGCCGGAACCGGAGCCTCCCGTCATCGCGGTCTGTACCAGTGAGAGCGGCTTGTTTGGGGCGCGCTGAAACACCTCGATCGCATTCCCAGCGGCGGTATTGGTCATTACGTAAACTTGGCCCAGCGGGCACGTGGCGTAGGCCGCCGTCGCAATCGCGAAAGCCGGAATAATTGTCGTTATCGCAAAAGTGAAAGGCTTCATGGAAATTGACTCCTGGCTGGTGAGTCGCGCCCGCCCGCCCAATCCCCCTTTCCAAACCGAAGTTTATTTTGGCGCTCGCTCACGAATCGCCGAAATGCGAATACGGGCAATTCCGCCACGGCAGCGGAGGATTTTCGAATCGTTCCGCCAAGTGGCGCGCGTGGCAAACCGCGCAGAAATTCCAATGATCGATGGATCCCCCGCCAGGAGTAATCTGAACCAACTGTTCCCAGACGCAGAGCCCGCGGCCATTCGCTACCGTTTCGGCGAGCCCCCGCAACTTTCCGTCCTTGCCCTGCTCGGCCAGCAGCCGCGAGTAGATTTTCGCTTTCAGCCGCGAGGGCGCGCGCGTCTCCTCCGGTTCGATGGCTCCCAGCCGTTCCATATCCCTATCCCTATCGGCCATCGTTCCACCTCTTTCGAAACTGCTCTCTCGCCCTGGCCAGGAGGCGCTCCACCGCTTTTTCGGTCTTAGCCGTTGCCTGCGCGATCTCGCGGGCGCTCCGTTGCTCCCAATAACGCCACAACAAGGCCACTCTGTAGCTCTCCGGCAACTCCGCCAGCACCTCTCTCGTTCTCCGCTGGGCCCGAGTACGGTCCAACATAACGTCCAGCGGCTCGGTCTCCAGCCGCGGTTCCTCGTCCTCTTCATCCGGAAGGGCGGCTTCGCGAAGCCGCGCGCGATAATAGTCCTCGACCTTGTGCCTGGCGATCCCAAGCAACCACTTGCGCAACGGCGCGTCGCCTCGGAAACGGGCCAGGTTCTCCCACGCCGCGAGAAAGGTTTCTTGCACCAGGTCTTCGGCCAGATCGACGTGCGGAATCAGGCGGCCCCGTACGTAGCGATAGACCGCATCGGCGTGCAGCGCCACCAATTCGGCCGTTGCCTTGCGGTCGCGCTGGAGAATCGCATCGACTAACGCCTTTTCCGCCGCGGCATCCCCCGTGCGTTCCGGCGCGCCCTTCACCATGCCGGGACCCGCTGGAGCGGGATCGGGCAATTGTCCGGATGGGAGCTGATCCAAGTGCGGTTCCTAAAATCATCGTCGCAGAAGGCCCCGAATTCCCCCGGATAAAACTGGAATGGTCTATCGCCGATCGACCATCGGCTGAATTGGATCCAAAGACGCAAAGCTCTATACTGAAGCAGGCAGGATTGAAATGAGCGCCTACACCGTCTTTTTCGAGCCGACCGCCACCGGCTACAGCGCCCATGTCCCCGATCTTCCGGGTTGCGTGGCCGCTGCCGCGACGCTCGAAGAAACGCGTCAACTGATCCGGGAGGCGATTGAGTTCCACATCGAAGGCATGCGGATGCACGGCGACGCCGTTCCCGATCCGACACCGCATATCGAGCAAATCGAAATCGCGGGATGAACGCGTCGATCGCCGCCGTAGCCGGGCAATCCCGACGGCTGTGATAGAATCGTGCGCTCATGGGGCCAAGTCTCGCCGCGGAAACGATCGCCGAATTTTTGGGGACGCTGGTGCTGATTCTTTTCGGCAATGGCGTCGTCGCGATGGTGACCCTCTTTGGAAACGGCGTGCCGGGGGAAGTCGTAAACGGCGGCTACACCAACATCACCCTCGCATGGGGACTGGGAGTGACCATGGGAATTTACGTCGCCGGAAGAATCAGCGGGGCGCATCTGAACCCGGCGGTGACGCTGGCGATGGCGGCCTTCCGCGGATTCCCCTGGCGGCGCGTCGTTCCCTATTGCCTGGCCCAAACAGCGGGGGCGTTCGTGGCGGCGGCGATCGTGTTCTGGAACTACCGGCTGGCGTTTCTCAAGGCCGATCCGGCGCTCGATCACACGGCGGGAATCTTCACCACTTTCCCGGCCTTCCCCGCTACGCTCTCGGCCGGATTTCTGGATCAAGTGATCGGCACGGCTCTGCTCCTACTTAATGATTTTCGCCATCACGGACGAACGGAATCAGCCGGCGGGCGCGCTCGCGCCCATACTGATCGGCTTGGTGGTCGTCGTCATCGGCATGTCGTTCGGCGGCATGCACGGCTACGCCATCAATCCGGCGCGGGACTTCGGTCCGAGGCTGTTCACGGTGGCGGCCGGATTCCGCCACAACGGGATCACCGACGGAACGAACGAATACTGGGTGCCGATCGCCGGTCCGCTGCTGGGCGGCTTGCTGGGCGGATTCGTCTACGACGCGGGTATCCGCCGCTGGCTGCGGCCGGGCGTTTGAGCGGGCGCGAAAACCGAAGTGCGTGCGGAGCGCAAGCCCTGCTATACTAAGACTTTGCGTCTGGTCGCCGAGGCCGGGGTGTGTGTGTTTATCAGCCTGAAAGAACTGGAAATAAAGGACATCGAGTTCACCGTGGAGGTCCCCTCCGGCGGCATCGACTACCTCGGTCCACGGGTGCGCCAGAAAGGGCCGCTGAAGGCTTCGGGGAAAGCGGAATTGTCCAGCGATCTGCTCGAAGAGATCCGCGTTCATGGCCACCTTTCGGTGGACATGGAAGCCGATTGCGACCGTTGCCTGGAGCCGGCCGCCGTGGCCGTGGATGGGGACTTCGATTTGGGCTACCGTCCCGCCCGCTTCGCCGCGCCGGAAGGCGGAGAGATCGCCGTCGACGAAGCCGAGAGCGACGTGGCGTTTTATGAAGGCGACGGGATCGAGTTGAACGACGTCCTTCGCGAGTACGTCTTGCTGTCGCTCCCCATGCGGCGGCTGTGCGCGGAGGATTGCAAGGGGATGTGCCCGGTGTGCGGGCAGAATCGCAACTTGCAACCGTGCGATTGCCATGCCAAGCCCTCCGACGACCGCTGGGCCGCGTTAAAACAAATTTAAGCGAAAACGATTTTTTGAAATAAGAGGAACCAGAGATGCCGAATCCGAAACGAAGACACTCCAAGCGGCGCACGTCGACGCGGCGCGCGCACGATTCGCTGCGCGCGGCCGGGATGGCCGAATGCCCGAATTGCCACGAGCCGAAGATGCCGCACCGGGCGTGCCCGCATTGCGGACAGTACAAAGGCCGGGAAGTGATCGAAGTCGCCTCCGAATAAGACGCATGCGCCCGCAAAAACCATGGTGACCATCGCCGTCGACGCAATGGGCGGCGATCACGCCCCGAAGGCGGAAGTGGAGGGAGCGATACGCGCCGCGCGTTCGATGGCGGTCAGCCTCATCCTGGTGGGCGTTGAGGACCGGATCCGCAAGGAACTCGAGCAGCACGAGGGCGCGGCCGATCTTCCCATTCGCATCCACCACGCCAGCGAGTGGATCACGATGGAGGAGAGCGCGGCCAAGGCCGTTCGCAACAAACGCGATAGTTCCATCCGTGTCGCCTCGCGCCTGGTGCGGGACGGCGTGGCGCAGGGAGTGGTTTCAGCGGGCAACACCGGCGCCGTGATGGCAACCGCGAAGATGACCCAAGGCATGCTGCCCGGCGTCGACCGGCCGGCGCTCGCGTCGGCGTTTCCGACGCTCGCCGGCAAGCCGGTGGTTGTCGTGGACGTCGGCGCCAACGTCGATTCCACCGCCCGCATGTTGTCGCAGTTCGCCGTGATGGGCGAGATTTATTCGCGGGTGATCTTTCGCAACGAACGGCCGGCGGTGGGCCTGTTGTCGATCGGCGAGGAAGAGCACAAGGGCAACGAACTGACGCACGAGACGACGCCGCTGTTGAAGGCCTTGCCGCTGAACTTCATCGGCAACGTCGAGGGCCGCGATATCTATTCGGGCAAGGCGGACGTAATCGTCTGCGACGGCTTCATCGGCAACGTGGCGTTGAAGGTGAGCGAGGGCCTGGTGGACATGATCAAGCAGATGCTCCAGGAATCGCTCGAAGCGACGATCACACGGAAGATAGGCTATGTGTTGTCGCGGGCGGCATACCGCGACTTCAAGAAGCGCGTGGACTATTCCGAATTCGGCGGCGTGCCGCTGCTGGGCGTGCGCGGCGTGTGCATCATCTGCCACGGGCGCAGCAACGCCAACGCCATCAAGAACGGCATCCGCGTGGCGGTCGAGTTGGCCGAGGGCCGCATTAACGAGCGCATCGAGCGCGAGGTGGGATTCCGCGCCGATCGTCTGGCGTCCTCGTCCGCGGATTAAAATGAAGGCCCGAGGGGATTCTCCTATGGGCGTCTTAGGGCGAATATCGATGGCATCTCGTTTTTTCGGGCTGGTTCTGGCCGCACTCGGCGGAGCGGCGCTTTGCGGCGCGGCGGCGCCCGATCCCGTGCAGTGGACGCTGGCGTTCGACGCCAAGTCCGCGCCGCCCGGTGGCAAAGTCCTGGGCCGGCTCACGGCGGTTCTCTTGCCGGGCTGGCATCTTTATTCCCCCACCACGCCGCCGGGAGGGCCGAATCCGTCGAGCATCGCGCTGGCTGAAAGCCCGGTGATCGAGGCGTCGCGATTGTTTCAACCGAAGCCGGAGCGAAAGTTCGATCCGAACTTCCAGCTTGACACCGAGACGTTCGAGAACCGCGCGGTATTTCTGTTCGAAGTGGATTTGAAGAAGGGCGCTGCGCCGGGACCGGCGGATTTGACCGCGCAGGTGCGCTATCAAACCTGCACCGACAAGATCTGCCTGCCGCCGAAGAAAAAGACGGCGGTGGGAACGTTGACGGTGGATGCGGCGGCGCCGTCCGCAGAGGTGGCGATTCCCGCAGGCTACACGGAAGTGAAGCCGGTCGCGCCGGGCGCGCCCGCATCTTCCCCGCCTCCGATCCCAGCGCCGGCGCGCACCGACGCCCAGGATTTAGGAAGTTTTCTTTTGACCGCGTTCGGACTCGGATTGGCAAGCATATTCACTCCCTGCGTGTTCCCGATGATCCCGATCACTGTGTCGTTCTTTCTGAATCGCCAGCCGGCCGCGGGCGCACAAACGGCGACCGCTCGCAAGGGCGGACTGCTGCATGCGGCGGTATTTTGCCTGGGCATCGTCGTTCTATTCACCGGCTTGGGATGGTTGGCCAAGGCCATTGCCGGGCCGTTCGGCGTGGTCGTCCTCGGCTCGAACCCGTGGGTAAATGGGTTTATCACGGCGGTGTTCGTCGTCTTCGGGCTGAGCCTTCTGGGAGCCTTCGAGCTGGCGCTGCCCTCGGGGCTTTTGACCAAACTGAACGCGGCATCGGACGGCGGCGGCTACGGCGCGACGCTGGTGATGGGGCTGACCTTCACCCTCACCTCCTTCGCCTGCATCGGTCCGATCGTCGGGCCGCTTTTCGTCGCCTCCGTGCAGTCGCAAGGCCTGCAGCCGGTATTCGGCATGTTCGCCTTCGCCACCGGATTGGCAGCGCCGTTTTTCCTGCTGGCGATTTTCCCTTCGTATCTGCAGAAGCTGCCGAGGAGCGGCGGGTGGATGGTGCGGGTGAAGGTGGTGCTGGGGTTCCTGGTGCTGGCGGCGGCCGTGAATTATCTGAACAAAACGAACGAGGCGCTGCAACTGGGCTGGCTGACCCGGGAGCGATTCCTCGCCGCCTGGATCGTTCTGTTAACGCTGGCTGGCCTGTACTTGCTCGGGCTGCTGCGCATGGAAGGGATTCGCGCCGACGAAAAACTGGGGGTGGGGCGCGCGCTCACCGCGGCCGTGATCCTGATTTTCGCAATCAGCCTCGTGCCGGGCATGTTCGGCGCGCCCCTGGGCGAATTAGACGCCTATGTGCCGGCTCCTTCGGCGCGCGCCGGCGGTCTGGGATCGGGCGGCGAGCCGCCGGTGGTCTGGTTAAAGGACGACTACCAGGCCGCCCTCGCCGAGGCGCGGAAACAGGGTAAACCCCTGTTTGTGAACTTCAGCGGCCACGCCTGCACCAACTGCCACTGGATGGAACGCAATATGCTGCCGAGGCCGGAAATTCAGGCGGCGCTAAAGAATTTCGTGCTGGTGCAATTGTTCACCGACGGCCTGGATCCCGCCTCCGATCGCAATCAGGATCTGGAAAACAAGAAATTCGCAACCATCGCGATTCCTTATTACGCGATTCTCGACGCCGATGGGAAGGTGCTCGCGACGTTTCCGGAGCTGACCCGGGATCCAAAGGAGTTCCTGAAGTTTCTTGACGCGGGATTGGCCAAGCCGGCCGCTTGACGCCGATAACTCACTCAATCGCGCGCGCGCACCTGAGCGGCGAGAAACAGTTCGCCCGCGTTCTGTTCCAACTCGGCGTCGAAGGAATGGCTCCACTCGTGCAGCCGCTTCTCGCGCAGGTTGTCAAGCAGTCGGGCCTGACGGCGGGCTTCGACGAGCGCCAAACGCTGGGTTACGATGCGGGCGTCGCAAGCGGCGGCGCGCGCGCGAATGCGCACCGATTCGGCGCTGGCCTGCAGACGGAACGCGTCGAGGGCGGACAGATCGCACGCTTCCACGTATGGCGCTTCCAAAACCGACCGTTCCGCCCGCGCCCGGCGGTCGAGCAGCGTGGTGAGCGCTTTTTCATGGGCTTGGCGCTCGGCGATCAGCCGTTCGAGCTTCATCTCCTCGGCTTGCGCCCGTTCGTTGCGCCACCGCAGCGCGGTCTGGAGCGGAAAGTGGAATCGTTTCATGGGATGGCTCTCGCCAGATCGTCCATTTTGGCCAGCGTCTCGTCAATCGGGGCGTTTAGGGCGGCGTCCTGTTTTAGAAAATCGAGCAGCCGCTCGCGCACGGCGATGGCCGCGTCGAGCCGCGGGTTGGCGCCGGAGACGTACGCCCCCAGATTGATGAGATCCTCGGAGCGCTCGTAGGCGGACAGCGCTTCGCGGATTTTGGCCGCGGCGTGTTTGTGGCCCGGCGTCGCCAGGCGCGAGGCCAGGCGGCTCACCGACTGAAGAATGTCGATGGCCGGATAGTGGCCCGCGGAGCCAAGCTGGCGGCTGAGCACGATGTGGCCGTCGAGTATGGCGCGAACGGCGTCGCAGATGGGTTCGTTAAAGTCGTCGCCCTCCACCAGCACCGTGAAGAAGCCGGTGATCGATCCCCGGCGGAAGCGGCCCGCGCGTTCGAAGATCTTCGGCAGGAGGCTGAATACCGACGGCGTGTAGCCTTTCTGGCTGGGCGGTTCCCCGGCCGCGAGTCCGATTTCGCGCTGGGCCATCGCCAGACGCGTCACCGAATCCATCACCAGAAGAACGTCCTTGCCCCGGTCGCGGAAATACTCGGAAACGGCGAGGGCGACGCTGGCGGCCCGGATGCGCAGCGGCGCCGGCTGGTCGGACGTGGCGACGACGACCACGGAGCGCTTCAGCCCTTCCGGTCCCAGTTCGTGCTCGATAAAGTCCCGCACTTCGCGATTGCGCTCGCCGATCAGAGCGATGACGCTGACGTCGGCCGAATTTTGGCGCGACATCGCCCCGAGTAGCGTGCTTTTGCCGACGCCGCTGCCGCCGAAGATGCCGATGCGCTGGCCTTTCCCGCACGTGAGCAGACTGTCGATGGCGCGAATGCCGGTGACCAGCGGCTCCGAGATCGGTTCCCGTTCGAGCGGGCCGGGCGGCGGGGCATTGAGGCTTTGCATCTCCGTCGACGAGATCGGACCCAATCCGTCCATGGGGCGCCCGAATCCGTCGAGAATGCGGCCTAAAAGTTGTGGACCGGCCGGAACCGCCGATTCGGCCGGGCGACCGACGATGACGCTTCCCGGTTGGATGCCGCCGGTGTCTTCGAGCAACATCGAGAGCAAACGGCCGTTACGGAAGCCGACCACTTGCGCGCGAACGGCGGCGCCGTTCGAGGAGATCACCTCGCAAAGATCGCCGGCGGAAGCGGCTGGTCCGTCGGATTCCACCAGGAGGCCGGTGAGGCCTGTGACGCGCCCGCTCCAGCGGCAGGCATCGATCCGTTCGAGCTTTTTAAGATAAGCGGCGACGTTCACGCGGGACGCTCCAGGAGGTCGGTGAGGCCGCGCTCGATTTCGACCAGTTGAGTTTCGACCGAGGAATCGAGCGTCCCCCGGCTGGTCTCGAAGATCGCGGCGCCCGGTTCGAGCGAAGCGTCGGCCAGCACCTCGATGCGAGCGGGCAGCGCGGCGCCGACGAGCGTCCGTTCGAGCAGCGGCGCGGTGGCGGGGTGGGTGCGGATGCGGTTCAGTTCGCGAAGATCGAGCTTTTCGAGAGCCGCCTTCACCAGGCCGAGAAGCGCCTCCGGGTCGACCGTCAATTCCCGGCGTAACACGCGCCGCGCAATGGCTACCGCCAGCCGCACCAGGTCCGCTTCCGCTTCCCGATGGATGCGCGGGCGAAGGGCGGCGACTTCCGCCGCCGAGCGGACGAGACCGTCGATCGCCACCTGGAACTGCGCCGCGGCGGCCTGTCGCGCTTGCGCTTCTCCCTCGGCGAAGCCGCGCCGGTTGGCTTCCGCGATGCGTTGGGCGATTTCCCGTTCCTGCCTCGCGTCCGGCGCCGGAGCGCTCGATTGGTTCGGCAAACGTTCCGCGGCTCCCGTGCCATCCTCGCCGCCCGCTCCCGTTCCGCGCAGCCGCCGCCACGCCATCGGCGCGGCCGTCGCGTCCGGCTTGAGAACCCTAGATGACATATTGCTCGCCCACCGCGCCCTTCAGACTGATCACGCCTTCGCTTTCCAGTTGGCGGACGAGTGCGATGATCTGCTGTTGCGCCACTTCCACGTCGCTGATCTTCACCGGGCCCATCGCGTCCATGTCCTCGCGCAGCATCTCGGCGCCCCGCTGAGACATCGCCGCCAGGAAATGAGACTTGAGTTGATCGCTCGTGCCTTTGAGGGCGACGGTGAGAATCTTGCGGTCGGCCTTGCTCAGCACTTCTTTCATCGCCTCCGAAGACAGCAAAAGGAGGTCGTCGAAAACGAACATCAGATGGCGGATCGTAGCGCCGAGTCCGGCGTCGGTGTCGTCGATCGATTCCAGAATCTCCTTGCTGGTGGTCGAATCCAGCCGGTTGAACAACTCCGCCACGGCGCGGACGCCGCCGTACGCCTCGCGGCTGAATTCGCCCAACGATTTCAATTTCAGCCCGATAATGGCGGCGATTTTCGAGATGATTTCCGGGGAGATCTGGTCCAGGTTGGCCATTCGTAGAGCGACGTCGGCGCGCATGTTGCCCGGCAGCGAGAACAGCAGATTCGCCGCCTGCGACGGGTTGAGGTGGGACAGGACCAGCGCGATCGTCTGCGGATGCTCGCTGTGGATGAATTTGGCCAGTTGCTGCGGATCGGCTTTTTGCAGGGCGTCGAAGCTGATTTGCTCGTTGCCGATGATTTTAACGAGTCGGTCCACCATGCGCTTGGCCTGATCGGAGCCAAAGGCGTTTTGCAGCATTTTCCGCGCGTAGTCGATTCCCCCCTTCACCATGTAGGACTGCGCCACGGACATCTCGTAGGTTTCCTCCAGCACCGATTCGGCGTCGCCGCTCGAAATCGAACCGAGCTTGGCGATTTCCCGGCCGACGGCGTCCACCTCTTCCTCGGTCATTTGTTTGAGAAGTTCGCCGCTGATCTGGTCGCCGAGCAGCACCATGAGAATGGCAGCCTTGCGCGTGCCGCGAATCTTCGCCGGCGCGGATTTTTCGGAGCTGTCGGTCATCTGTGGCATGCGTTTGCTTGCGGCCCGGCGATTACGCTTCTTCCTCGTTGAGCCACGTCTTCACGACATGGGCGAGCCCGGTGGAGTCTTTTTTCGCCTCCTCGGCCAAATGCTTTGTTAGCACCTCGGTTTTCTTCGTCGATACGGAGGGAAGTTTCAACGAGTTCAAAACTTCCTGCGCCTGACGCTCGCGCAGCGCCTGCTGCTCATGGAGCTTGCCTTCCATCTGGCGGCCCGCGTCTTCCAGCGGGTCTCCGGCGATTTCCTTGTACGAGGCCGCCGCCCTCGCCGGGCTCGCCAGTTGTCCATTCATCGTGGCCGGGGCGGGAGCGCGCTTGCGCATGAACAGGATGGCAATGAGGCCGAGGATCAGAACGAATACCGCGCCGCCCACGTCCAGTAACAGGCTGGAGTGGTTTTGGACAAGGTTATCCAGCCATGGAGGAAGGCCCGACGGTTTTTTCGCGTTGGGCGCCGCTTCCGGAATTTCGGGGTTCAAGGTCGATTCAAACGGCAGCGCATCCACCACCAATTGGTCGCCGCGTTGGACGTTCAGGCCGATCGCCGCCGCCACCAGTTCGTGTATCGCTTTGAGTCTGTCGGGCGTCGGCGGCTCGACCAACCGCTTCGCCGCCGCGCCGGCGCCCTGCCAACGCACCCCGTAGTCGACCAGCACGGACACCGAGAGGCGTTTCAGCGTCCCTTGCGGAAGGTGAACGCGGCGCACGGTGCGGCTGGTTTGGTAAGAGATATTTTCGGTCCGCCGGGCGGTCGGCTGCCGGCCCGTTCCCGGCCGGGACGTCGGCCTCGGCAGGTTCGACGCCGTGCCGGGAATTCCGGTGGAGGTCGTTCCGCCGCTCACGTCCTCGGTCTTCTGAGAGGACGTCATCACCGATTTTGTGGGGTCGAAGGTCTCTTCGCTTTGATCGCCGCTCGAAAAATCGCATTCCGCCGAAACGCCGCTGCGGAAATGTCCATTGCCAAGCAGCGGGTCGAGAGTGGAAGCGATCTTGCCGGTCAGATCGCGCTCCACCGCCTGCCGGTATTCCAACGCTTCCGGAGAAGGGGTGCCATCCTCGGGCGAAGCCGCGGCCCGTGGACGGCTCAGCAAATTCCCCCGCATATCGACGACGCTCACCGCGTCCGGCGACAACCCCTCCACCGCGCTGCCCATCAAATGGGTGATCGCCAAGACGTTTTGTGGTTGCAAGGTGACGCCGGGCCGCAGCTTCACCAGAACGCTCGCCTTCGCCGCTTGACGTTGTTCCGTAAAGATGGAGTCCTTGGCGAAGGTGATGTGAACCCGAGCCAGCTCCACGCCGTTAATGGCCATCACCGACCGTTCGAGTTCGCCCTCGAGCGCACGGTGAAAGTTCACCTGTTCGGTGAAGTCGCTCGCGCCGAAATTCGTTTTGTCGAAGATCTCGAAACCGATGCGGCCGCTTTTGGGAATCCCCGCCGCCGCCAACTGAAGCCGCATCTCGGCTACCCGCGCCGACGGCACCAGGACCGTCGTTCCTCCCTCCGCCAACCGGAATGGTACTCCCGCCTCGCGGACCTTGGCCAGAACCGCTCCGGCGTCGTCGGCGGCGAGATCGGTATAGAGCGGCTTATAATCGCGCTCCTCCTGCCAGTGGACGAGGCTATATACCATCAGAATGGAGGCGAGCGCCACCACCCCCGTCCATACTTTCTGTTTGAGCGTGAGACTGTCGAGCAGCCGTTTAATTTGATCCATGTGCGGGAATCTGGCCTTTCTATCGTCAAAATCCCGCTAAAGCTGCAGCCTCATTACTTCCTGATACGCCGAAATAACCTTATTGCGGACCTGAGTGAACATCTGAAAGGCCGCCTCCGATTTATGGATCGCCAATGCGACGTTGTGTATCTCTTCTCCTTCGCCGGAGAGAAACCGGTTTACCGTGGCGTTGGCGTCCTGGCGGGTCTTGCCGACGTTCTCCATGGCGTCGGTCAACAGCGATTGAAACGCCGCCGTGGCCGAGGCGCCTTGCTCCACGGCCGAAACCGGTGACACGGCGGCCAGCGCCGGGAGTTGAATGGAGGGAAGCGAGATTGGAATCGACATGATGAGTCTCCTACGCGCTCAACATCTGGATCGATTGCGTGATCATATCCTTCACCGCCGCAATGGCCGCGATGTTTCCGTCGAAGCCGCGATTGGCGCTCATCAAATCGGCCATGTCCTCGGCCGGATTCACGTTCGGAAACGAGACGTACCCATCTTTGTCGGCGTCCGGATGGCCCGGCAGATAGCGGCGCTCCGGCGGCCGCGTGTCCTCGACGATCTGGTCGATCGACACTCCGCCCGTCTGCGACCCCAACGCGCCTTGAAACTCGGCCGCGAATCCGCCCTCCGCCGGATTGGCCGAAAACACCACGTCCTTGCGCTTGTACGGCCCGCCTTCGGCCGTCCGGGTCGTCTCGGCGTTGGCCAGGTTCTGCACCAGCAGCTCGGCCCGCGTCCGCTGCGCGTCCATCCCCGACGCGCTCACCGAAAGTGCGCTGAATAAGCTCATTGGGCACTCTCCTGAATCGCCATGCGTTTCATTTTGACATGCGACAGTTCCAAAGCGGCCGCGACACGGAACTTCAAAGCGTTCTCGGCCAGCAGCCGCGACTCGCGGTCCAGGCTCACATTGTTGCCGTCGTTGCGCACCTGCAAGCCCTCCACCTCCTGTACATGCGGAGCGCCCCCGCCCATCGCATTCACCATTTCCGCGTGGAAGTCGATATCTTTAGTGTGGTATCCGGGCGTGTCGATGTTGGCCAGGTTCGAAGCCACCAGCTTCTGCCTGGCGCTCAACAAATCCATGTACCGTTCGATTTGGTTCGAGGTTGCATCTACCATACGGTAGACCTCTGAGCAAGCGATGGGCCAAAAACACCCGTCCCTCCGGTCAGCCATCGCTTCCCAACGCCCAGTCCTCCGGCCTCCCTATGCGGCGGCGGAATTTTGCCAACCGGCGAATAAATGCCGCCGCTACTTCTCTCTAAAAAACCGGTCGATGTCCGCCGATTGCGCCGCTTTCTTCGCGATGCAGAGCCGCACCGCCTCTACCGTCTGCGAGTAATTTCGCGGGCCGCCGGTGAAGTTCTTCGACTTCTCCCCGAAGAAAGCCTCGAACGTCTTCAGCGACGGCTCGTCGCAGAACGCCCGCCCGGTCACCGGCAAAAACGCCCCGAATTCGAAACCCCCTCCGGTAGGCGCCTTGGCGACGATCTCGTCGTAGTGGGTTTTGACGAACTCGAACGGCAACCGGTCCGTCGCGCGGTCTCCCAACGGGCCAAATAAAAGGAAGGCCGTTTCGCGCATATCGATCCGCGAATGGATCAGCAGATCGAGCGCGGCCTCGGCGATCTTCGGATCGCGGAACGAGCCGAGCGCCCCAATCATGCGCCCGCGCAGTTGTCGGTCCGTCGTTTTCTCCAGGCCCGCCACCAGCCGGTCGAAAAAGGCGCGGTCTCCGAACCGTGCCGCTGTGGTCAAAACCCCTCCCAGCATGTCGGAATCGATGCCCGTGCGCGTCTCCAGCCATGCGCCGGCCAGTTTGCGCGCCTGCGCGACCAGCGCCGGATCCTCGCCTTGTCCGGCGACGAAAGGAACCAGGTCGGCGCGCAAAAGGCGCGTTTCGGCATCGTCGCCCGGCGCGGCGCTCCAGCCCAATTGCCGCGCCCGTTCGCCGAAAACCTCGCGGACGAACCGGGCGTAGTTGGCGTTCAGCGCTGGATCGAGGAACGGCCTGGTCCCGGCCACCACGCGCTGGGCCTGGGCGACGATCTCCCGCTCCGGCGCGTTAGCGAAAGAGGGCACGGCCGCCAGCGCCCGGCTTTGCGGAATGTCGCCCGCATTGGCCAGCGATTGAAGATCGTTCAGCAACGTCCGGCGCTCGGCCGGATCGAGCCGTGCATCGCCGTTTGAAAGCAGCTTCGCCAACAGATCGCCCTGGTAATCCGCGATGTAGTAACCCGCCGCGCCCGCGTTGGCGTTCAGCGCCGCCGGGCACGTCTCCGTCTTCGTCAGCCGGAATTCCGCGCTGGGCTTGTCCAACAGGAAACACTCTTTTGTCTCGCCGGCCGCCGAAGGATACCCGACGCAAACCGGAACTTCCCAAAGCTTAGCCGCGTCACCCTTGGAACCCAACGGAAGATAGCGTTTCTGGCTCATGGCAACCGTGGGCGGCCCGTCGCAGCGCAGCGCGACAGAGACCAGCGGCACGCCCGGCTGTTCCAGAAACGTTTTGAACGCCTGGGTCAGTCTGGGCTGTCCGGCGCCGGCGATCGAGTCCAGAAAATCGTTGAGGTTGGCGTTCTTGTAGGCGTAGCGCTTCAGATATGCGCGCACGCCCTGCTGGAAGCGTTGCTCGCCCACCCAAGTTTCGAACATGCGGATCACCGCCGCGCCTTTCTGATAGGTAATCCCGTCGAAGGCGTTGGCGATGTCGTCCTTACTTTCGATCGGCTGCCGGATCTGGCGCGCGGTCACCAGGCTGTCCTCGTCCATTGCCCTAAACTTTCCGCCCAGATCCTGCAAGCGCGAATTCCACTCCGGTTTCCATTCGGCGAGGATCTTCGACGACGTCCACGTGGCGAACGCCTCGTTCAGCCACGTGTCGTCCCACCACGCCAACGTCACCAGATCGCCGAACCACTGATGGGCCATTTCGTGCGCCGCGACGCCCGCATAGCCACGGCGGCGCCGGTCGGTATCGACGGCCGGATCCGCCAGGATAATCGTCTGGGCGTAGGTGATGAATCCGGCGTTCTCCATGGCGCCGAAACCGAAGGTCAGCGGGATGGCCACCGCATCCAGCTTGGGATAGGGATAGGCCATGCCAAAATATCTTTCCAATTCGTCGAGCAACTTTCCGGTGATCTGCGCGGCGTACGCCGCCTGCCCGGCCTTGCCCTTCGGAACGATAATTCGAATCGGCGTATGGTTTCGTCCCGCCGCGCCGCCGTCGACCGTCTCGAACGGCCCCACCGCGAAGGCCACCAGATAACTCGGCAGCGGTTTGGTTTCGACGAATTCCACCTTCTTCATGCCGCCCGCCTCGTCCGTTTCCGACGCCATCGGCGTGTTGGCGAACGCCGACAGTTCCTTCTTCACGCGCAGCGTTAAACGCCACGGCGTCTTGAATCCCGGCTCGTCGAAGCATGGAAAAGCGCGCCGCGCGTCGACCGATTCGAACTGCGTGAACAGATACTCGTTTCCCGCATCCTTGCTCTGAAAAATACCGGCGCTGCTCTTGGTGCTGATCGTCCCGCGATAGCGAATAGCGATCTTCGCCGCGCCCGCCGGCACTTCATTCGCCACGCGCAATCCCAGGAAATCCGTCCCTCCGGGAACCACCGTCGCGGGCATCGTTTTGCCGCCCGCGGTCACCGTCGCTTCCTCGATTTGAATTCCCGTTCCGTTCATCCAAATCAGAGAAGTCGGCTTGGCGACGCCCACTTCGATTTGTACGGACCCGGAGAACGCCGTCGCACCGGGGTTGAGCGTTAAATCGGCGGCGTAGCGAACGGGACGCACCGAATCGTCCAGCCGGACGGCGGGCGGCGTATCCGTGGCGGCGAAGGCGAGAAACGAGAGGCAAGGAACGAGGCCGAGTAAGCGGGACATCGTCTATAGGGTATCGCCTGACAGACGCGGTCCGCTAAGTGTGTTGCCGGTAAGGGAAGGAGGTCTCAGCGGCGAGACGGAGGATCGCAGGGCGGCGCCGGAGCGATCGCGTGCGGCATCGGCTCCACATTCTCCAGGCGCGCGGGAACCTGTTTGATTGTGAAGTGGATGTCCTTGGGAATTTGCGCCTCCAGCAGAGGAACCGAGCATGTCGAGGCCCCTGGCGGGGCTAAAACAAAAGTTTGAGGAAGAACTCCAGCGAATAGCGGCCGATCGTTCGTTTGAGGAGTTTTCACCGCCCAGACTCCGGTGGCCAGCGGTCCGTAAAACCGGCCGGCGCGCCCGGACGGTTCCTGCGCAAACGCGCCACTTGCCATTGCCAGCGCCACCAACGGTAGGCAGAGTGTCCGCACGCCCGCAGTATACTACGCCGGGCCGCCCCTCAACGTCGCATCCGTCGCCGGATACCCATACGTCATTTGAATCCCGTTCTGCGCCACCTGCAGCATAGAGTTGTACGCTCACCCGTAGGCAACCCCGAACGCCGTCACGCTCGCCGGCTCATCCGAAGGCCCATACGTCGCCTGCGTCACGAACGTCTGTCCGCCCGTCTGCGCCACCGTATACGGCCGCCCCATCGTATCGGCTGTCCGGGTAGCTCATCGACGTCACGCGGCCCTCCCCGTCATAAACATACCCCGCGCTCGCCAGAAAGCTGTTATTCGTATATTGAATCACCCCTTGATAATTCTTGTCCGGAACCTGCCGCGTGACCTGCATCCCGTTCGCCGCCACCAGCCCCGCAGCAGTGTAACTGTACATGTCCGCATAAGCGTCCACGGGCTGGGCGAAATTAGACGAACAAAGTGGACCAGGCGGAACGATCAAACTCACCAACGAAACGATCGGCGGCGCAAAAACGAAAGACAGTGCCCGTTGCCAAAGTCGACTTGCTCCTCGCATAAACTCAGCTAACGTGCTACCCCGGCGAGTCATCCACCTATAGCTCCGACATGGCTTACTGAGTCGTGGCACGATTTCGCCTTGCTAACTCCCGTAGCTTACTCTCCGAAATTAGTCACGCGTCCAGGTTGGACGCACACTGTCCAGCCTGGACACACTCATGGCCGCCGCAACACCACGACGCCGCCAACACTTGCAGGGAGAAAAAGCGACCGACAGCGCAACCAACCATCCAGCGGCGCCGGAACGTCCGTCAAAAAACAGGACACACCGGTCGCTGCCAGCCCAAACTCCCGCTAGAGCAGCGACGGGCTGACTCCCCGTTTTCCGGAACTACGCCTGGGCAAGATCACCCCTAGCGAGTATCCGACCGAGGCCAACGCCGGATCCGTCACAAAAATAGCGCCCAGCACGGCCTCGCCCGGTCCCCGCCCAAACAGGCCAGGGAAGTCGCTGGGAGCTCTCAACGCCGTTTCGACTGCGACGAACAGGAAAACGGCGACGGGAAGTGGCCAAACCCAGCGACCGGCGCTCGCCGCGCTCGGGAAAATGCCACGAACCAAGTATCCACACACGCACCCGAAAAGAGTCTGGACCACGAATTCCAGCGAGTTGAGGAATTGAACGGCCCGGGCGTCGCCCAGCGGATGTCCATCTTCCACTAGGCCGACCGCGATCACCAACATCGCGAGCGGTAGGATCAGAGCGACGATCGATTGAGCAACCCAGGCGAAACCCACACCGACCATGCGGCGGCTCGAAATTTTACGCATGGAGCCAGCCGAGTCCGAACGCGTAGCCGACCCTCGGAACCCCGCCCAGCGGAAACGCGGGCGGAGCGGCCAGAGCCTCCGGCACGCCCGGAAGCGGAAACCACCGTACGCCCCCGCCGTCCACAGAGCCGGCGGGATCGTACAACAGCCGGCGTACCGATTGGCCACCTCCGCCACCTCCGGATGGGGAAAGATAAAACACATCAGAGCTCGGACACTCGCCGTCGAGTATGTCGTGGGCTAATTGCCCGGTCGCCGCCTTCAACAGACAACCGAGATTGGTGTGGTCGCACTGGGTATTTGTGACGTCAACACCCTGTGGGATAAGGGTACCTATCCTTGCCTTCTTATCGTTCCAGTCCGATCCCAGCACGACCGAGGTGTTATCCGGATTCTTTGTGACGACCAAGGAGCTCAGGGCAGTGCCCGGCGAAATGTAGAGGATGCTGCCGATCCGGCTCTGTTCGGATGCCGAGAGCATTCCGAAGGCGGTCACGAACGCCTGCGCACCACCGCTGTATACCACGACATCGATCGCGCCCACATTTTGGTCAAGCGCGTCCACGAGTGCACTAAGCTCAACGAGAGTAGAGCTATTAGGGCCCTGCCGTTGTTCGATGACGCTTCCAAAAGCGCCCACAGGCGTCAAGCCAGCATACGGATACGCCGCAATCGCGCCAAGCGCCGATTGAAGGCCACTGAACGCCCCTAGGGGATCGGCAGGAGACATGTTGATGCCCGCACCAACGACCGTGCATAACCCCCACGGATCCGTGCCGCCCGCCGGATCGTTTAGCGCGTAACTGTACTTATTCCAGCTCTGCGGATTCCCCGCACTCGCGCTCCCCCCATACGGATCCGCCGTCATAAACCGCCCCGTCACATTGTCATAATACCGATTCACCCCATAATCCAGCGAACTCTCCGAATCCCTCCAATACGTCCCCCACTTCGTCCGGTCGTTCCCCGTCACCGTCCCCCGCTCCTCCCCCCACGGCCAAAACGCCTCCGTCACCCCGTTCGGCGAATCCCTCTCCACATACGCATACTTGACTTAGGATCACCCGCCACCGCGCTCACCCATACGGATCCACCGTCATAAACCGCCCCGTCACATTGTCATA
Organism: uncultured Acidobacteriota bacterium; assembly: GCA_963823105.1. Classification (GTDB taxonomy): domain Bacteria; phylum Acidobacteriota; class Terriglobia; order Bryobacterales; family Bryobacteraceae; genus JAJYKC01. The sequence goes on along the minus strand of CAWGKC010000020.1, from coordinate 1,373 downwards.
ACACCCATTGCTGGCATAATCGAAGCAGGTCGCCGCATCACTCCAGTAGGTGGTGAAGCCCCAAGCGTTCTGCGGGATTGGTTGAGCCTCGGCGCGCGCCCCAGGTGAAGTAGGAGACGGAATCGGGTGAACAGGTACCAGGGCTGCAGCACCTGCCCGTTCCCTTGTCCAAAATCACTCCCGCTTCGATCCGCTGGTCTTAAATCCGTCGATCGTAAAGAGACGTGCCCCAACACCCGCTCCTCTCAGGAGTGGGCCGCCTTGGGGCCCGCTACTCCAAGCACCGGCGAGCTTCTCACTTGCCGCCTGAACGCACCACCGCATGTCGTCGCGACCACGCACTACGTCGAAACAAGCGCGTTCACCGAACCGCTTGCCGTTCCTTATCCGCACCCACACCCCGTGCTCGCCACCGTCCCGAAACTCACCGGTGATCTTTCCATTCCGGTCGATCAACCGCAGTTCGAACTCGCTCACAGTCTCAGGGAAGGTATTATCCGGAAGCAAAGCCGCCGGCTGACCGTTGTAAGTCCCGTGCCAGGTGCCGTCGAACTCGGACGCCAGACAGAACGCCATGAAGCCGCATAGCGACAAACAGCACGTCATACACGTCATAAAGGAGCGCCAAAACCTCATGGAATTATGGATAAATGGGCCGATAGAAGGTAAAGTTCCCGAACGTTGCGACGGGACTTTCGATAACTCCCGTGCCATGCCCGGGAACGACATTGCCGGACGCAAACTGAAACGCTCCAGGTACGTTGTTCGGTATATAGCCACTAACTACCCCAACAGCGATAGCATAGGCGTCACTCAAACCGTTGCAGAGCGAACTTGTCGCGCTTCCGGCCAAAATACCTTTCAATTGCGTCGCGAAATTGCTTGCGAGCTGGCCATTGCTCCAGACCTGGCTCCCTGTCGGGCCGGTTACGACGCCCTGGAATGTCGACGGAATATTCTCCCTCCCGTAAAAGGCTGCCGCTTGCCTCGGCGTTAAATTCGCGCGGGTTTCGAACGTCCAATCTATTCCAGTCCAGATCGACAACATTGTGATGCTGAGACTCCCGCCAGCCGGCACCGCCGCCGCTCATCTTCAAAGAAACTCGTCACGCCAAGCAGATCTCGCGCGGTGCTGGTTATATTGTTCATCGAGAGATTGAGAACCTGACCGCAGGTGGGAGTCGTCGGGGCAAAGCTCTCCACAATAACGACGGGAAGGAAATCGCTGGGGCTTGGCATTTGGAACCCATTGACATAGACGGAATCGCATCCCGCCAACCCTCCCCAGCTTTCGCTCGGTATAAACCCATCGCAAGCGACATCGAACCCCGAAGCGCAATCATCCAACCCAGCCGGATCAAACCGGCCCTCCG
>CAWGKC010000019.1:0-76466 GCA_963823105.1 uncultured Acidobacteriota bacterium | reverse complement strand
CGAAGCTCATCCTTGTCGTCAAAAGGGCGCCAGCTACGATCCGAAGCCTGAAGATCCACCCTCTTGGCGTGGCCCAGAAGTAGTAGTCTTCAATTTCGCCAAGCGGCGGCACGCCCGCAATTTCGTCTGGTTTACACGCCATGGGTCGAACCAGATATGTCCTCGCCAAGACGGACTCAATCGGGTCGGCCAAGCCCTGGACAACGTCGGTCGTGGCGACCGCCACTGCGGGCCGCACGCCGTTCTTGACTAACCACTTGTTTATCCTTTCCAGATTTTAATCGTCGTCGCAGATTTCATTCAGCACGAGCCGGCGTAGAAACTCGCTTCGAGTCATGGATGCTAGTTCACGTACCCCGGGCCGCCGGGCCGCACATCGATCTCCATCATCCTACCGTGCTTATCCGCCGGCGTAAAGAAACTCATGTATTGGCGCCGGAAGGTGTCTTGTAGATCGCCGCCCCGCTATTGTCCCGTCCCAGTAAGCTGCACCGCCTGCGGACTCCCCACCGCGTCGTCCCGCACCTGAAGCTGCGCCGAGCGCGGCCCGGTCTCAGAGGGCGTGAAAGCGACTAACAAGGTGCAGAATTCGCCGGCTGCGAGCGACGAACCACAACCGTTGTAGACTACCTCGAAGTCGAGCGCGTTCAATCCCGCGATGGCGAAGTTGGAAATGGCCACCGGAGCGTTGCCGGTGTTGAAGAGTTCCAGAGGCAGCGGGCCGGAAGTATTTCCGACCGTCACCGCGCCGAATTGCAGTGCGCCGGGATCCGGCTCTAGCGTAAGGCTCGGTGCCATGCCGAAACCCGCCAAAGGCAGGCTTTGCGGGCTGCCCGCGGCATTGTCTACAACCTTCAGCACCGCCTGGCGCTGGCCGGTCGCGGCCGGCGTGAAGCCGAGCGTGACCGAACAACTTTGGCCCGGTAGGATTTGCCCGCTGCCTGTCGTGCAAGTGCTGGATTGAACGGAGAAATCGGCGGCATCGGCTCCCGCGATCTTGAATCCGTTCACGGTCACCGTCGCGGTTCCCAAATTATCGATCTGGACCGTTTGGGTGACGGTCATTCCCGCAACGGCGTCTCCAAAGTTAACTGGCACTGGACTGAAACCGACGCTGCGAACGGCCGTGACGCCGTCACCTGTCAGGAATAGCGACGCGGGCCCCGCGGGCGCCCCGTAGTCGGCCAAAAATTCGGCGGCGCGAATCCCTAGTTTCGACGGAGAAAACGCGAAACTTAACTGACAGGACCCATACGCGGGTAGCGTTGATGGGCAGCTTGAGGCGTCGAAGGAAAAGTCTCCTGCCTCCCCGCCGGCCAGCGAGAAGCTCGCGATGTTCGCGGGAACGTTCCCGGTGTTGAAGAGGTACAGCGGTATCGCTTGGCTCGTCGTCCCCGGAACTTCCGTTCCGAATGAGATCTGATTCGCGCTGAAGGTCAGAGAGAGTTGAGACGATAGGCAGACGCTATTGAGCGAAACGAACTGTGGCGATCCCGTCGCGTCGTCGGCTAAGCGAAGACTCATGATCCGCGGCCCGGTGGCCGTCGGAGTGAACTGTAAGTTGACGTCGCAAGACTGGCCGGCGGGCAGGACGCCGGGCGTGTTGCACGAAGAATTGAGAATCGTGACATCGGCCGAATCCCGGCCCACGAGGGTCATTGATGTCAACGACACCGGCTCCGATCCCGCGTTGCTGATCGTCACGAGTAATTGGCTCGACGAGCCGACGGGAACCGGCTGAAAACTCTGCCAGGACGGCACGCTCAACGTCTTCGATTGCGGGAGCCCTTTGCCAACGAGGGCAATGGGCGTGATGGCGAGGCCGCTCGTGGCGTTGGCCGATAGTTGAAGGCTCGCCACGCGAGCGCCAACCGCCCCTGGAGTAAAGACGACGTAGACCGTGCAGGAGTTGCCCGGACCTAGTATGCGCCCGGTGTTACACGAATTTTCGAAGATCGAGAAATCGGCCGCGTCGCCGCCCGCGAGTGTAAGTCCCGCCAATGTTACCGGCGACGGCGAATTATTCGTGAAGTAAACGGCTACCGGCTGACTGGCAACACCCACGACACTCGACAACTGCCCGCTAATCGACGCTCCCAGCGGATCGCCCGCGAGCGATCCCGCCCCCACTAATAGGACGCTCTGCGAACCCGCGCCGGAATTTTCCTCCGAGTTGAGCGTCGCCGCGCGAACCCCGGTCGATTGTGGAGAGAAGCCGGTGTCGACGAAGCAGCTTTGCTGAGGCGGCAATTCTCCCGTCATGCCGCCGCAGCCATCGTAAAGTATGGAAAACTCCCCCGCATCGGAACCGTGTAGGACGAAGGGCGAAAAGCTGACGTTGATATTACCTGCGTTCAAAAATTGAATATGTCCGTAGGATTGTCCGCCAACGGTCACCGTAGAGAAATTCGCCGGAGCGCCTACGGCTATGACACGCAAAAGGTCCGTCTGCCCTTGGCCGGTGAGCGCCGCGGAAATCTGGCCTCCAGGCCAATTTCCGGAGACGTCCAGTTCGGCCGCGCGGCCACCGGTCGTCGAAGGTGTGAACGTCACGTCGGCGTTACAGTAACCGCCTGGAGGCAGGGTCAGCGGCAAGGAACCGCACAAGGCGAACGAGACGCTGAAATCCTGCGCGTTCGCACCCGAGATCGAAATTTGGCCGATGCTGACCGGCTGCGTGCCCACGTTGTTGATGTTGAACCCGAAGAGCTCGGACGATCCGACGCCGGTCGGCGGGAACACGTTCCCGCTTGGATAGAGATTCAGTAATTCGGTGCCCGCCAATGCTTGGGCAAACAGAATAACCGTCTGCGGATTGCCCAATGCGTTGTCGCGGAACAGAAGCGAAGCCAGCCGGATACCCTGGACGGTTGGCACGAACTCTACTTGTTCATTGCAGGCATTCGCCGGGAGGATCGTCCCAGGGGCCAAGCATCCGCCGCTATAAGGCAAGAAGTCCATGCGATCCGCGCCCCGCAGGTCCACCGCTTGAAGTTGAACGGGTGAGTTACCCGAGTTGCCCACCTCGACCGAGCCCAGGTTGGACGCGCCTAGCGGCGTAGGATTGAAGACTACAACCGGCGGGCTGAAAGTAAGCGTTCGCTTCGCCGTTTGGCCGACACCCGCCAATGGGAAGAACTGCGGGGCGGTCTGGCCGGCGACTGAGATCGCCAGCGTTCCGACGCGTAGTCCAAGCCCGGACGGAGTGAAGGTGATCGCCAGCGAGCACCCGCCAAAGGGAGGCAGCGACTGCGGAGCCAGAGGGCAATTGTCGAATGTGATCGGAAAATCGCCGCCGTCTCGCCCGGACACGCCGATGCTTTGAATCGTCACCGCGCTCGAATTGAAATTCTCGATAAAAAGCCAGACTGGACTCTGCGCTTGGCCGACTGCGCCGGGCGAAAACTGAAGATTTTGCGGAGAGAAATTCAAATTGCCCCCCGCCGTTCCCGTCCCCGTCAGCGCAACTTTTTGCGGACTCCCCGAAGCGTTATCCGCAATCAGCAGCAACGCCGTCCGCAGCGCCACGGCGACCGGCGCGAACACCAGGCCCACCTTGCAATCGGCCCCGGGCTTCAGCGTCGCCGGACACGTATTCGAGGCGATCGCAAAGTCCGCGGGGTTCGTCCCGCCCAAACTGAACCCCGTGAAGGTGACATCGACGGTGCCGTCATTGCTCACCTTCACGCTCTTCGCGGCGCTTGTGCCGCCTACCGCGATCGTCCCGAACGAGACGGCGCTCGGCGACACCTGAAGCGATTGCGCGCTCAGCCCCGCCGCGAAGACACAAACAGTCCAACGGATTCTAGGCAAGAGATCCCCCCGTCTGCGCCGCCTTAATCGCCGCGAAGCAAACTCCGTCAGTGTAATCGAACACTTCGCTTTCCTACAACGGCTTTCTGCTTTCGTTCACTTTCCGGGTACTATATCTCCCACTCCCGCATAAACTCAGTCACGCGCCCCGAAAATTCCTCAACCCTCCCGCCCTCAGCCACTTCCCCTCCCGCTCCGGCCTCCCCGCCTTCCCCCACCTGCTACACTCCCTCCGCATAGAAGAACTCAAATGAACCCCACGCTCCGTCCATCTCGCAATCCGCGCACGCCCGCCCGCGCCGGACACCCCTCATCCACGCCAAGGAAAACCCTACCCTCCGTCACGCACATGCGTCACGCCCCGCTCGCTCGAAACCCCTTGTTTTCAGGCCTTCCGCGGGCCATCGTGACGCAAAAGCCCCGCTTTTTTAATTGCGTCCCAAGCTATCGTCACCCTCCCCGATCCGCTACGATAAAGAATAGGTTCCTGGAGGAGTCCCATCGATGAAAACATTACTAGTGTCCGTTGCCTTCGCCGCGATCGCCATGGCGCAATCGCCCGCGCCGGATCAAGCCGATACCCCCGTATTCCGCGCCACGTCCGTTTCCAAATCGATTAAGGCCATCAATTACCGCCATCGCAGCGGATCCACCGAGGTCGCGTTTGCAGGCACCGCCGACATGCCCAATGCCCGAGGCACGGCGAAGGTCGATTCCCGCCAGGGAGCGATAAGTATCGACGCGAACTTCAAAGACATCGGACCCGCCAGCCACTTCGGCGCCGAGTATCTTACTTATGTCTTATGGGCCATTTCCCCTGAAGGCCGGCCGAAGAATCTCGGCGAGGTCCTTGTTAGTGGCGGCAAAAGCAGTCTCAAAGTCACCAGCGATCTCCAGGTCTTCGGGATGATCGTCACCGCCGAGCCTTACTTCGCCGTCACCCAGCCAAGCGACGTCATCGTCATGCAAAACGAAGTTCGCTCCGACACGCTCGGACAAATCGAAACCGTCGACGCCAAATACGAATTGCTCCAGCGCGGCGAGTATGAAAAAATCTCCAACACCCTCCAATTGACCCCGGACCCCAAGGTCCCCGTCGAGATCTACGAAGCGCGCAACGCCGTCCAAATCGCCAAGTCCGAAGGCGCCGCCAAATACGCCGCCGAAACGTTCCAGAAAGCGCAAGCCTCTCTCGCCCAAGCCGAGAGTTACTTGAAACGCAAGCAGCGCAAGCCGGCGATCATGATCGCTCGCGCGACCGCCCAAACCGCCGAGGACGCCCGCACCATCGCCGTCAAACGCGAACAGGAAGAAGCCCTCGCCCAGGAGCGCGAGGCGGCCGCCGCGCGCGAAGCGGAAGCGAAGAAACGCGCCGATGCCGAACAACTGGCCCGCCAGCAGGCCGACGCCCAGCGCAAGACGGCCGAGGAGCAGAAGCTCCAGGCGGACGCTCAACGCGCGCAAGCCGAGGCGGCATCGGCCGCCGCGGACAAACAGCGGCTGGAAGCGCAACTGGCCGCCACGCAGGCCGACGCGGAGAAGGCCAAAGCCCAGGCGGCACAACAACAGTCCGACGCGGCGGCCCAACAGGCTCGGCTGCAAGCGGAACAGGCCGACGCCGCGGCGCAACAGGCTCGGCAACAAGCCGAGCAATCCGAGCGCGAGAAACAACAGCTTCGCGCCCAGTTGCTCGCCCAGTTGAACGCCGTGCTCGAGACCCGCGATACCGACCGCGGCTTGGTCGTCACCATGGCCGACGTTCTCTTCGACACCGGCAAATACACCCTGAAGCAAGGCACGCGCGAAACCCTCGCCCGCCTCGCCGGCATCATCCTCGCCCACCCCGGACTCCGCCTCGCCGCCGAAGGTCACACCGATTCCACCGGCACCGCCGCCCTCAACCAGCGCCTGTCGGAGAAGCGCGCGCTCGCCGTCACCGATTATCTCCGCTCGCAAGGCATCGCCGGCGATAACCTCAGCGCCTTGGGCCTCGGCGAGGATCATCCCGTCGCCACCAACAACACCGCCGCCGGGCGCCAGCAAAACCGGCGCGTCGAGTTGATCGTCTCCGGCGAAGCCATCGGCACCCGCATCGGCGGCGCGTCCGCCGCTCCGTCGAATTAGGAATGGATATTCAACCCGTCACTCTCGCCGGCCGCTTCACGCGGCTGGAGCCGTTGTCGCTAACTCACGTCCCTTGCCTCTGCCGCGTCGGGCTCGATGAAAGCATTTGGACCTGGATGCCCGTCCGCATCCGCTCCGAACGCGACGTCCGCAAAATGGTCGAAGACGCCCTCGCCGAGCGCGACCGCGGCGTGTCCCTCCCCTTCGCCACCGTCTCGCTCGAGGCCGGCGAAGTCGTCGGCGCCACCCGCTATTTAAATATCGACCGCCTCAACCGCCGCGTCGAAATCGGCTACACCTGGATCGCCCCGCCCTGGCAGCGCACAGCCGTCAACACCGAGGCCAAATACCTGATGTTGCGCCATGCATTCGAAACCCTCGCCTGCCTTCGCGTCGAATGGAAAACCGATTCGCTCAACGTCCGCTCGCGCCAGGCCATCCTTCGCCTCGGCGCCACCGAAGAAGGCGTCTTTCGCAACCACATGCTCATGCCCGGCGGCCGCATCCGCCATAGCGCCTATTACTCCATGACGTTCCAGGAGTGGCCCGCCGTCAAGGCCAGCCTCCTGCGCCGTCTGTCAAACTAGATTTCTCCCATGCCACTCTTGCTCGGCTGCCAGGATTTGTCGATGTCGTTCGGCTCCGGCCGCCTTTTCGAAGGCCTCTCCTTCACCATCTCCGACGGCGACCGCATCGGTTTGATCGGCCCGAACGGCTCCGGCAAATCGACCCTCTTGAAAATACTCGCCGGCGAACTCGCCCCCGGCGGCGGAATCGTCGCGCCGCGCAAACTCCTCAAGCTCGGCTACGTCCCGCAGCAGGACGATCTTCCGCTGGACGCCACCGTCGGAGGCTATCTCGAATCGATCGAAGCCGCCGCCCATCACACCCAGGAAGAGCACGAGATCCGCATCCGCGTCGCTCTCGGAAAAGCGGGCTTCACCAACGATAGCCAAACCATCGCTTCCTTGTCCGGCGGATGGCGCAAGCGCCTCGCCATCGCCGCCGCGTGGATCCGCGATCCGGAACTTTTGCTCCTCGACGAGCCAACCAATCACCTCGATCTCGACGGCATTCTCTGGCTCGAAAAATCGTTGGCCTCGGCGCCGTTCTCAAGCCTCGTCGTCACCCACGACCGCTATTTCCTCGAACGATTCGCCAACCGAATTATCGAGATCCGCCGTTCTTATCCCAACGGCCTCTTCGCCGTCAACGGCAACTACAGCGAGTTCCTGATGCGCCGCGCCGGCTTCGCCTCAACCCAAGCCAAGCAACGCCAGTCGCTCGAAAATCGCGTCGAGCGCGAAGTGGAATGGCTCCGCCGCGGCGCCAAGGCCCGCACCTCGAAATCGAAAGCCCGCATCGACGCCGCCGGACGCATGATCGAGACCCTCGAAGACGTGAACGCCCGAACCGCCACCCGCGCCGTCTCCATCGATTTCAGCGCCACCGGCCGCCGCACCAAGCGCCTCGTGGAAGTCGAGGGCGTTTCGAAATCCCTCGGCGGCCGCCTTCTCTTCCGCGATCTTTCCTTCGTGCTCTCGCCCGGCACGCGGCTCGGCCTGCTCGGCGGCAATGGCAGCGGCAAAACCACGCTCCTCCGCATGCTCGCCCATCGCCTGGAGCCCGATTCCGGCGAGATCCGCCGCGCCGACGGGGTGCGCATTCTCTATTTCGATCAGCACCGCGAACAGCTCGACCCCGCCATCACCCTCCGCCGCGCCCTCGCGCCGCACGGCGACGGAATCATATTTCAAGGCCAGCCCGTCCATGTCGCCGCCTGGGCCGCGCGATTTCTTTTTCAAAACGATCAGCTCGATCTCACCGTCGGCCGGCTCTCCGGCGGCGAGCGCGCCCGCGTCTTCATCGCCCGCATGATGCTCGAGCCCGCCGACGCCTTGCTCCTCGACGAGCCCACCAACGACCTCGACATTCCCACTCTCGAAGTCCTCGAAGATAGCCTCGCCGATTTTCCCGGCGCCGTCGTCCTCGTCACCCACGACCGCTATTTGCTCGACCGCGTTTCCTCCCTCATCGTCGGACTCGACGGCCGTGGCGGCTCCGCCGTCTTCGCCGATTGCTCACAATGGGAGCGCGAGCAAAACGCCCGCCCGCCGCGCGAGGGAGCCAAACCCGCCGCGCCCAAAAAAGAAACGCCGCCCGCGAAAAAACTCTCCTACTCGGAAAAACGCGAGTGGGAACAAATGGAGGCCGGCATCCTCGCCGCGGAGGAAACCCTGCGCGCCGCCGAAGCGGAGATGCGCAACGTCGAAGGAAGCTCCGATCCCGCTATCGTATCCGCCCGTTTCGCCGCCCTCCAAATCGCGCAGGCCGAAGTTACATCCCTCTATGAGCGTTGGGCGGAGTTGGAATCCAAGGCCGTGGTTCCATGACCGCGAACCCTCCCAAACTGTACTTGTTTCAGCCCGGCGGTTGGATGCGGTTCTGGAGCACGCTCCAACGCGCCTTCACCGCCAGTTATGAGGACAATTGTTTCGGCATCGCCAAAGGCGCGGCTTATTCTTCGCTGCTCTGTTTCTTTCCCGTGCTCACCTCCGTCGCCGCGATCCTGGCCAGAGCCAAGTCCGAGGACGTGACGCGCGTGTTATCGCGGTTCCTGTTCGAAGCCGTTCCGCCAGGATCCGAGGACATGATCCGCGAGGTATTCATCGTGCGCGGCCAGCGGCCCGCCAGTTTGTTGATCGGCGCGACGTTGCTGTCCACCTGGGCCGCCTCGAGCGCCATGGTGAGTTTGATGGAAGGATTTCGCGCCGCCTACCGGTTGCCCACCGGCCGGCCGTTTTTGAAAGAACGCGGCACGGCCATCGCGCTGGTTTTCGGCGCGGCGCTCCCGGCCCTGCTCGCCTCCTCGCTGGTCCTTTTCGGAGCGCGTTACGAGCGGGCTTTTCTCCACGGATTCAGCGGCAGCGTCGACGCCCAGGATCTGCGCGGATGGGTGATCGTCGCCGGACGCTTCATCCGCCTCGGCACCGCCTTCGCCACCTTCGTCGGAGTCAATATCTTGTTTTATTTTCTCGGCCCCAACCGCCCCATGCGCCTGCGCATGGTGTGGCCCGGAGCGCTGGTCGCCACCGTTCTGTGGTTCCTCAGCACCCTCGGCTTCGCCTGGTACGTCCGCAACATCGCCAATTATAATTTGCTGTACGGAGGAATCGGCGCCTTCATCGCGCTGTTAACCTGGATGTATTTGCTCTCGGTGATCTCGCTCTACGGCTGCGAATTCAACGCCGAGCGCGAGCGGCTGGCGATGGAAATGGCGGGGGAATTCGAAAGTTAGTCTTCGTCCTTGGCCGGCTTCGGCTTGTGCTTCAGTTCGATGTCCGGAATCCCGAGCGTGCCGCTCAGTTTCCCAAGCCGGTCCAAATCGATGCTGCCGGAAATCAGAACCACCGTCAGCGACTTCGGCTCCTGCGCCACAATGGCCAGTCCGACGGTCTTCTGATTTTCGTTATGAAGGAAGATCTCCGTCGTCTCGTTTTCGTCCCTCGAATCGACGATCTTCGACCAGCCCGCGGCTTTCAGTTGTTTCAGGATCGGCGCCAGATCGCCCTTCCCGTAATCGTCCTTGCCCTTGAATTCGAAGTTGCGCACCCAGATGCCCTTCAATCCCTCGACCACCGCCTTGGCCTTCTGCATATCCGGGTCGTCGCCGCTTAAGAATTTCGACGCCGTTTTCAGGCTGTCGCCGTCGAGCGAAATCGTGTTCGATTCCTTGGCGCGATTCGCCAATTTGTCGAGCGACGAAAGATCGATCTCCTGCGCGCCGAGCGAAGCGGCGGCGAAGGCGATCGAAAATAATATAGCGGCTGTCTTCACGCGTGATTCCTATTGGCGGAGATTCCCCGCCCCTTCCGCATCGTGCTCGTACCCGATGTTGACGATGCGCGCCCTCGCCATTTGCAGCTTTCCGGCGGTCAGGCGCAGCGCGGTGAACAGTTGATCCTTGGCGGCTTCGGCCCGCTCCCGTTCCCGGCGCTGTTTTTCATAACGCATCGTGCCAACGCCAAACAGCACCAGGATCGTAGCCGCAATCGCCGCCGCGCGCCACCACGAATGCACCGGCCGCGCCGCGGGTCCGCGGATCTCGGCCACAGAGCCTTCGCGCCGCACGCGCTCCATCACGCGGTCCGCGAATCCCTCCGCCGGCGATCGCCGCCCCAGCGCTTCCCGTAGTTCCTCGTCCATCCCGCTCATGCCCGTCCGTCCTTCGATGCGCTCTTCCATTTGTCCGCCTTCCGCCGCAAAAACTCCAGGCCGCGGTGCAGCCGGCTCTTCACCGTATTCAACGGTATGTTCAACACCCCCGCGATCTCGTCCAGGTCCATTTCCTCCTGATACCGAAGCACCACCACCGCCCGCTGCTGCTCCGGAAGCGCCGCCACCAGTTTTCGCAGAGCGTCCGACAGCAGCGGATCGCGCTCCTTCCGCTCGGCGGCCGGTTCGGCCACCGCCTCCAGCGCCACCGTCCCGCGCTGCCGTACCCGGCGGCGGGATTCGTCGATGCAACGGTGCGCGATCACCCTCCGCAGCCAATGAGTAAGATGCCCCGGAGACTCGATCGACTTCAGATTCCGGTACAAGTGCAGAAACGTCTCCTGCGCCAGATCCTCCGCCCGCGCCGCGTCCCGCAAAAAATGGTACGCCAGGCTGAAGACCATCGACTGGTGTTCGCGGACGAGAAAGGCGAACGAGTCCCCGTCCCCGCCGGCCGCGCCGGCGAGCGCCTCCCCGATTTCGCGCTCCGTCATCAACACTCTTTGACTATCATTACGACACAGCGGCCGCCGCGGGTGCAAAAATATGGAAATGGCCTGTACGCATCTCGATCATATACATAAGGTGACGCCCCACACCCGCGGCTGCGAGGAATGCCTGAAAATGGGCGACACCTGGGTTCACCTGCGGCTATGCCTGGAGTGCGGGCACGTCGGATGTTGCGATTCCTCGAAAAATAAACACGCCACCAAGCATTTCCACTCCACCAAACACCCGATCATGCGGTCCATCGAGCCCGGCGAAAACTGGGGGTGGTGCTATGTGGACCGGGAGGAACTCGATTTCGCCTGAACGGCGGTTCAGGCCTCGGGGCGATACGTTTCGAGCGCGAACGAACGGCGGACGATGGCCCGGAGTTCGTCGAGACCGCTGACCGCGCCCGCGCCGATCGCTTGAACGAGAACATTACCGGCCGCGGTCGCCTCCGCCGGGCCGGCGACGACGGTGCGCCCGGTGGCGTTCGCCGTGAGTTGGTTGAGCACCCGATTGCGGGAGCCGCCGCCGACGATGTGAACCACTTCGATGCGGCGCCGGATCAGGCGCTCGAGGTCGTCGATCGTTTTTCGATACGCCTCGGCCAGGCTTTCGAGAATCATGCGGGCGATGGCCCCGTGTCCTTCCGGGCACGTTTGACCCGTCGCGCGGCAATGCGCGGCGATTTGCCGGGGCATATCGCCCGGCGTCGAAAAAGCGTTGGGATCGATGCGCGTACCCGTGGACGGCGCGGCGGCGGCCATGGCGGCCAGTTGCTCGTAGCTATACTCGCGGCCTTCCAATGCCCAGGCGCGGCGGCATTCCTGGAGCAACCAAAGACCGGCGAGATTTTTGAGAAGACGAATCTTGCCGCCCGCGCCCGCTTCGTTGGTGAAGTTGAGAGCGAGCGAGTCCTTATCGATGACGGGTGCATCGATCTCGGCGCCGAGCAGCGACCATGTGCCGGAGCTGATATAGCACCAGCCGGAGCCTTCGGCGGGGACGGCGGCGACCGCGGACGCGGTGTCGTGGCCGGCGGTGGCATATACGGGAACGGGGCGGGAGAAGCCCGACCACTCATTCAATTCGGGAAGCAGCGGACCGAGCGGCGTTCCGGGCGGGACGACTTCGGGCAGCAGGCCCGGATCGAGACCGAATTCCTCGCAGCAGAGGCACGGCCCAGCGGTTCTCGACGGGGTTGTGGAACTGGCTGGTGCTGGCGATGGTGGAGCTCGGCCCGAATGACGCCGGTGAGCCAGAAGTTGAACAGATCGGGTATGAACAGAAGATGCCGGGCGACGCCGAGCGCGGGTGAGCCGGCGAGGCGCATCGAGTACCACTGGCAGAGCGTGTTGAAGTGCAGGAATTGGATGCCGGTCTGCTCGAAGATCCGCTCGCGGGGCACGGCGGCAATCGTTTTTTCGAGCATTCCCGCGTGGCGCGCGTCGCGGTAGTGGCGCGGGTTTTCAAGCAGCGCGCCGTGCGCATCGAGGAGGCCGAAATCGACGCCCCAGGTGTCGACGGCGACGCCGTCGAGGGAGAACGAGCGCTGGCGCCCGCAGACGAGCAAGCTCTGGCGAATTTCATGGAACAGCCGCAGCACGTCCCAGTGAAGCCCGGTGGGCAGTTGGACCGGCGTATTCGGGAAGCGGTGGAGTTCTTCGAGCGTGAGCCGGCCTCGATCGAGCGCGCCGAGCATGGCGCGGCCGCTCTCGGCTCCCAGATCGATGGCGAGAAAATTCATGCCGGCATTTCGACGACGATCTTCCCGACGCCATCGCGATAATCGGCGAGAGTCTCGAAGGCGGCGGGTGTGTCGGCGAGCGGAACGCGGTGCGTGATCAGGGAGTCGCCGACGGCGCCGGAGGCGAGCAGCGCGATGGCGGGCGCGGAACGATGGTTGGAGCGTTTGAGAGTCTGGATGCGCAGCTCCTTGGCCATGGCGGCGTGAACGTGGATGGGCAAGGTGGCTTCGATGGGGATCCCGATTTGCACCAGCGTTCCGCCCATGCGGAGAACGGCGAGCGCGGTGTTGATAGTTTGGGCCATTCCGGCCGCGTCGATGGCGATGTCCACGCCGCGGCCGCCGGTGAGATCGCCCACGGCGGCGGGGAATTGGGCGATGTCCGCGGCGAACGTCGCGCCCATGCCGCGGGCGAGGGCGAGGCGGTGGGGGAGCTTGTCGGCGACCAAAACCTGCGATGCCCCGCAGGCGCGGGCGACAGAGGCGGCGAGCATGCCCATGGGACCGGCCCCGAGAACGGCGACCGTGTCCGGCGGGCGAATGGAGACCAGCTCGAGCATGTGCATAATGACGGCCAGCGGCTCGATGAGAGTGGCTTTGGCGAAGCTGAACTCCCCGGGGAACTTGACGGCGTTGTGCTGCGGGACCAGCGCGTATTCGCGGAACAGACCCTGGGCTTGCGGGCCGCCCATGAAGGTGTTGCGGACGCAATTGTTGTGCTGGCCGAGCAGGCAGTACTCGCAGTGGCCGCAACTGAGCGTCGGCTCGATCGACACGCGGTCTCCCGGCTGGAACGCGGTGACGCCGGCTCCGATGGCGGCGACTTCACCGGCCGGTTCGTGGCCGAGGATCTGCGGGTACACGGCGAGGTTCGCGCCGATGCAGCCTTCGAGATACCAGTGCATGTCGCTGCCGCAGACGCCGACCGAACGGATGCGGACGAGAAGCTCGCCGGGGCCGGGATCGGGTGGCGGAGCGATGTCGCGCGCCTCCAGCCGGCGCTTCGCTACCAATTGAAGGGATTGCATGATTAAAGTGTCACCGTGGCGATATCGGTGGTGGAGCGATGGCCCTCGACGACGACGATGCCGCTTTCGGTGACGTGGTAGAGCTGGCGGTCGCGCTCGGCGTCGTAGCCGATGGCGGCGTCCTCCGGCACGCGGACGTTTTTGTCGAGGATGGCGCGGCGGACTTTCGCGCGGCGGCCGATGTCGCAGTTGTCGAAAATAACCGAGTCCTCCACATACGCTCCGGAGTGGACGCGCACGCCGCGGCCGATGACCGATCCGCGAACGAGGCCGCCGGACAGGATGGCGCCGCCGGAGACGATGGAGTTGAGGGCGTGGCCGCGGCGGCCCTCGGCGTCGTAAAGGAATTTCGCCGGAGCGTCGGAATAACCGGCGGTGCGGAGAGGCCACTGGCGGTTGTAAAGATTCAACGCGGGAACGACGTTGCGCAGATCCATGCTGGCTTCGAAGTAGGCGTCGAGAGTTCCCACGTCGCGCCAATATACGGGAGCGCCGGCGGCGTCGCCGGGGATGCGGTTGGTTTGAAAATCGTAGGCGAACATTTCGGCGCGGCCGATCAAGCCGGGGAGAATATCGCGCCCGAAATCGTGGCTGCTTTCGGCGCGGGCGGCGTCGGCGTAGAGCTCCTGGAGAAGGGTCTTCGTCGAGAATACGTAGTTACCCATGGAGGCGTAGACGCGGCTGGGGTCGCCCGGCATCGTGGGGGCGTCGGGATTCTTTTCGTGGAATCCGGCGATGGCGCCGTCCTCCCGGGTTTCGATGACGCCGAACTCAATGGCCTGCTCCTTTTCGACGGGGATGGCGGAGATGGTGACCTGCGCGCGTTTGTTGACGTGGAATTCGATCATCTCGCGGATGTTCATGCGGTAAATATGATCGGCGCCGAAGATGACCACCAGATGCGGGTCGGCCTGTTCGATGAGATTGATGTTTTGATAGATGGCGTCGGCGGTGCCGCGGTACCAATCCTCGCCGGCCGAGCGCATTTGCGCCGGGACGGGGATGATGAAGTGGCTGCGGAGGAGGCTGCTGGCTTCCCATCCTTCGCGCAGATGCTGGAGGAGGGACTGGCTGCGGAACTGGACGAGAACGTAGGTGGAATGGATGCCGGAATTGGTGAGATTGCTGAGAACGAAATCGACAATGCGATAGCGTCCGCCGAAGGGGACGGCGGGTTTGGCGCGCTCCTTCGTGAGCGGAAAAAGGCGGGTGCCCTTCCCACCGGCCAGAACGAAAGCAAGAACGCGCATTTGCATGAATGACGCCTCCGGAATCTCGGATTGTATACGACCCTGGTTATTTTGTCAGCAAGGGGTTTGGCGATGCAACAGGAGGGGCTCGCTACGAGGTCGGGAGGGATGTTTTTTTATAACGCTTGAAATTGAGCGCCGCCCGGCCAGTCCCTCCGATGGCCGGGCGTGACGCGGGGAGCGCAATGGTGTTTACCTTCCACCGCCCCCAAGCGCAGGATAAGCATCTGGCGGTACTGGTTGGGGACGGCAGCCGGCCCGGTGATACGTTCCGAGGCGGGCAGTGGAACTCCGCCGGCACTCGTCACGGCCAAGTCAACGATCTCCCCGCTGGAATTGATAGAACAGGCGATCGACAGATAGTGGGGCGAGTCGGGGGATGAGGCTGTTTAGGCCGGTCGTGACGCCGTTCCGCCATACGTACGGGTGCGAGTCGAAGTTCGGGTCGAGTGACAAGCCGGCGATCTCGCCTCTGCCGCTGGTGCCGAGGGCGACGCTATTCACGTCCGCGGCAAGGGCATACCGCTCGCGGCAATCGAAGTCAAGATTGTTTTGATGTGTCGATCCATTTCAGTCCGGCGCCGTCGGACCGGCTTACGGACCGACCACGCTGGTCAGTTTGTTATTGACGCCCATCACGATGCACACGACCTGGCCCGCGCCGAGCGCCCCGCAGGCGGGAATGCCAATACCGGTTCCACCGACTTTGACCCACCCTTCCCAACCGGATCCGTTATACACATCGGCGTAGAAGGCGCTGTCCAACTCACCGATCACGCCGCAGACCACTAGTCCGCCACCTTGCGTGGTGCAGCTCGCGTTGTTGCCGACGGTGCCGCCCAAGGCGCCGAACGCGGTCCAATTGGAGGGCGTCCACGTTCCGCCGAGGAATTCCGCGCCGTAGATCATTCCCGAGTTGTAGGCCTCGGCAAAACAGGCGACTTTGCCACCGGAGTCCACGGAAGAGCACATGGGGTCGCCCGCAGCCTCTCCGCCAAGGTTGAGGAAACCCTCCCAAGCGCCGGCGGTGTAGCGATTCGCGACCGTTGCGCCGTTCGTAGTGACAAAGGCGCAAATTACGCCGCCCACGTTGTCGGTGGCGCAACCGGGGGCCGAGACGGCCGAGGTCGCGACGGTCTTGAAAGCGCTCCAGGAAGTCCCGTTATAGATCGAGTAAGTTAGGCCGCCCGAGGCGCTACGCGCCGCACACAGTACTTCTCCGGGGGTGAGTTCCGCGCAACTCGGCGCGGAGAAGAGCTTCGCCGCGACCTGCGCGGGGGTGGTCCAGATTGATCCGTTGAAGACGGTGGCGAGAAGATTTCCATCCGAAGACATCGCCGCGCAGATTACGTCGCCGGAGCCGTTCACGGTGCAACTTGGATTGGACGCGGCCGCTCCCGTCAGGCTCGTCCATGCGCCCCATGCGGACCCGTTGAACTCGTTCACCATGATCTCGCCTCTCCCGCTGCGCACGGCACATACCGCTTTGCCGCTCGAGGCGAAAGCGCAAGAGGGGTTGCCAAGGCCGGTGGCATTTCCCGTCGAAATGAAGCTGCCCCAGGAGGCCCAAGCCGGCGGGCAAGATGCCAGTCCGGCGCATAACATCAACACAGGTATCGCGGTTCGTTTCATAGTTGTTTTACCTTGATCTAAGATCCAAATAATTGTAGTTGTCTTCGAGGATGACTGCGGCCTCTATTCGATGTGAGGCTACGGGACCGCCTGAAAGGAGGTAATTCCGTAACTGTTAGTCCCGCCGCCCCACGTAACGATCCCGATGTAGTCGATATCGCTGGCGTCGAGGGCGCTTGGTTGAAAGCTCGAAAACGGAAACTCCAAAGAGGTTTCATTGACCTGGGGCGTCAGAGACGTCTGCGCGGCATACACTGCGCCGCTGTGAGTCCATACGGTGATGTCCACACCCAGGATCTCCTCGGTGGCGACGCCCGCAAAGGTCAACCCGAAGGCGGAATACGCGGCGAGGTTCAGGCCCAATGGCGCGGGCGTGGTTGCGTTAGCCCACCCGTAGTAAATCTGCACGCCGGGCACGACGCCGAAACCACCATCCACGATCCAAATGCCTTTTCCGATGTCGAGCGTACTCCGTTGCCCGTATGGATTGGCCCCGATCACAAAGACTGTTTCGCGAGCCGGGCCTAGGGGATCGCCGGCGGGCAACGGTGCAAAATGGATGTCCTGCGATTGGGGGGTCGTCAGGGATACGAGGTAGTGGCCCGACTTAAAATTGTCGAGCGTGAGCGGGTTGGCCGCGTGTATGGCGGGCGGGAGCAGGAGGGCGGCCACGGCCACGAGCGCGCGGGAGGCGGACGGCAAGGCTTGTCCCGCGAAAAATCTTTCGAAAGCGGTCATTTTCATATGTGTCTCCATTTCGGTTGGGCGCGGCATCCGCCTGTCCAGATAAGTGAAGCTGACGAGAAGGACATATCACGCAAGGGGCTGAGAATTTGGGCTGGCACGAGAAGCCAAGAGGATCGACGGCCTTGCTTTCTATTTGAAATTGGTTGGCGCATTGGGTTCCGACCACACCGATCCGGCTCTATTTCCTCGTCAGCACGGCCGCCAGATACCGGAGTTCGGACTCCACTTCCGCGGGATCGGCGACCGTATCCGCGATTTCCTGGCGAAAGAGTTCGCGATACCGCTTGCGAATCCTGTGAATGGCCACCTTGAGCGCTCCTTCCGACGTGTTCATTTCGCGTGCCAGGGTGGCATATGGCGCGTCGGACTGCCCGAGAAGGAACATCTTCAACCGCTCGAAATGCTCCGGGCGGCCGTGATGAACGAACTCGTTCCGCAATCTCTCAACCACCCGGTCGAGCACCGAAAGCGCCCAGCGCCGCTCGAAGATCCGGTCCGGCGTCTCATCGTGCGCAGGCTCGCGTTGGTAGCGCTCTTCGCCAGAAGGGAATTCAAGCGGCACAAGCACCCCGCCGCCGCGTTTGCGCGCCCGATGGCGGTCTTCTTCGTCAGCCACAAAGAACTTCAGCGAGGTCAACATAAAGGACCGGAACCGGCCCTTTTCCGGGTCGGCGCGATCGAGATATCGCCCTTCCAGCACGCGCACGAAGAACTCCTGCGTGAGATCCTGCGCCTCATCGGCCGAATGACCGCGCCGGCGCAGATAGGCATACAACGGATACCAATAGTTCTCACATAGAGCGGCCAGAGCGGACCGGGCTTCTTTCCGCTGTGGATCGCCGGCAGCGACCACCAGAGCCCACTGCGTCGTCGGAAACTGGGATGATCCTGGCAGCGTGTGCATGGTCTGGCCGTTCGTCATGGTCTCATCCTCGCGGGCGTTCCGCTAAATAGGATAAGGAATCCGTCCTGAAAAGTTACTGGGAATTATAGTTGCTTGGCGGACTCGGCCTTAGCTTCCTGGACGACCGGAATATCGTTATCGGCGTCCTTCCAGAGCGCGAGGAGACCTTTGTAGACCGCGGCCGATTTCGCGCGATCTCCGGAAGCGTCCAACGCTCTGGCCAGTTGGAGCCGCGCCATGGGTCCGATCGGATCGTTCAGCACGATACCCGGATGATCGAGAATTTTTTGAAACTCGGCCGCGGCCTCGCGATGGCGGCCCATCCGGGAGTAAGCGAGGCCGCGCACGTAGACCGGATACATCGCTCCGAAGAAGGCGCCCGCGTAGAACGCCGTACCCGGAACAGCGAGGTCGTACGGAGTTGCCACTTGGGTTATTTCGAGCGCTTTCGCCGGGTCTCCCTGGTTGAGGGCTTCGAGCGCGCGCAACGCGGGAAGGTAACTGAACTGGACAGATGTATCCTCCGGGTAGCGCTTTGCGAGGTCCACCTCGATCTTGTGAGATTGCGCCGAGCCGCCCAGCAGCGCCAGCGCAAAGGCGGGTCCATAATCGGCGTCCGGGCTTCGGTAAAGCGACAACGCCGCAACCGCGTTTCCTTGTCCCTCCTGTCGAATCCCGAACAGCGCGCTCCATACCGCGCGAGCGCCTTCAAACTGGGCGGCCCGCTCGCGCAAACCCGCCTGGCGAGATAGGCTCACCGCGCGGTCCGACAATCGGGCAGCCTCTTTCCGGCGCCCCCGATACGCCATCGTCAGAGCTTCCTGGTGCTCAAACCATCCTTGGGCTTCCATTTTTGCCTGGCGTTGGGTTTCCTTTTCCATTGCCGCCTGGTCGCTCCTCAGAAAAGCGATAAAGTACCGGCATAGCGAGAACTCAATGGTTTCGATCCTACGTTCGGATGCCTTACGAAGTATTGCCTCGGCGTCTGACAGGCGGCTCAAGTAAATGAAGGCAAAAGCCACATTTACGTAACCTATGGAGTAATCCGGATCGAGTTCGATCGCCTTTAGCCCTTCTTCCGCGGCTTTGTCGTAATGGCCCGACCCCTGCGTCGTGAAGGCCGCCAAAAATCCGTGCGGCATGAAATCGCCGGGGTACTTTTGGGTCCACGATTCAAGAGTCTGCCGCGCCGACTCCAGGTTTCTGGTTACTTGCCGGTGGTAATTGAAAGTGATGAAATAGTTCTCCAGATCGCTAACCCGATTCCGTAGTTCATAAGCCTTGGCTATATTCTGCGCTCCCAGTTCGGACTCCCCGAAGGAGGCGTATAGCCGGCCCAGGTGGGCATACGCCATCGCAAATTGCGGGTCGATCTCAATGGCCCGCTTCAGAAGTGGGATGGCTTCCGCTGTCTGTGCGCTACGCTGTTGTGCCTTCATTGCCGCGCTATAGGACCTCCAGGCCTCGAGCGACGGCGTGGTGGCTTCGGCCGGAAGACTGGGCTCCTTTTCCACGCTCGGAAGCGATGCGACGGCCCAGGTCCGGAACCGGTTTGCCACTTCCCCTAGCGCCTTGAAGACGTCCTCTTTTTTCGCCGCCAGCGCCTGCTCTTCGTCCAAAACGTCTCCGGTTCGGCAATTCCTTGCGTGCAAGCTCGACAAGTACTGGTTTCCGAGGCTTGTGACCGAGCTCTCCACCACCGCCGCGCTTCCTGTCCGTTCGCAGATCTCGGCGGCAATGTCCGGGGTGAGTTTCGTATCCACCGGCCGGACCATCAGGCGGAGGGTCTGGTTCATGCGCGCATCGGGAAGTACGCTGAGGTAGGGCGACTTCCCAAGTTCCTCCGCCATTACCTGGCGAAGCGTCCCGTCGAATGCCGGATCCCCCGTCGCGTTCGCGAATTCGCCCAGAACAATTGTGCCCTTGTTTGCCAACTTGGGTTTTGGCGAAGAGTCGCGGTGCATCAGCGACCAGACCGTAAGTCCGCTCAACAGGATCAACGCGAGCCCGGCGGCTGCACCGAAAATCGCCGGCCTGTGCCTGCGGAGAAACTTGCGCGCCCGGTACAATCTGCCCGGCGACGAGGCCAGAACTGGCCGGTCCTCAATATGCCTTTGGATATCGGCCGCCAACTCAGCGACCGAAGCGTAACGCCGCTCCCGGACTTTTTCGAGAGCCTTCATCGCGATGTTATTCAGGTCGCCATCTACCAGGCGGCGTAGAGAGGCCCGATCCGTCTGGCGGCGCGCGGCGATTTCGGCGGCCGCCGCGCCCATGGCCGTCAGCTTTCGCGAAAGCGGCGGAGCCTCCTGTTCGCGGATGATGCGGAGCATCCCGGCTAAACCCGCCTGCCGCATTTCGGCCGCTTCGAAAGGGACAACGCCGATCAGCAACTCGTACAATAAGACGCCGAGCGAATACACATCGGAGGTCTCACCGACGTCTCCGGTCATCACCTCCGCCTGCTCGGGACTGGCGTATTCCGGCGTGCCCACCATCTGGCCGAACTGCGTTAACAGAGTGCTCTCCACGGCCCACCGATCGGTAGCTTTTGCGATGCCGAAGTCGATCACCTTTGGAAGCGGTGTGCCCTCCTGTTCCGTCACCAGCACATTCGACGGTTTGAGATCGCGGTGGATCACGCCTTTCTGGTGCGCGTGTTGAACGGCGCGGCACACATCGAGGAAGAGTTCCAGCCGTTGGCCGATTGTCATCCGCTTGCCGTCGCAGTACTGCGTGATGGGTAGGCCCTCAATGTACTCCATGACGAAGTAAGGCCGGCCTTGGGGCGTGGCGCCCGCATCGAAGATCCGCGCGATATTCGGGTGGTCCATGATCGCCAGGGCCTGACGCTCATTGGCGAAGCGGGCGAGTACTTGGCTCGTGTCCATCCCGAGTTTTACGACTTTGAGGGCTACATAGCGCCGAATGGGTTCGCGCTGCTCGGCCAGGTACACGGTGCCCATGCCCCCTTCGCCTAACGATCGAAGGATCCGATAGCGGCCGAAATCGTCGTCGCCGGCTGCCGCCATCGCGGTGTCGATGGTCTGAGTTCGGGACTCGCCGGCGCCAACCGAACTATCGAAAGCGCCCTGGATCAGACAATTAGGGCACAATCCCGCGGGATCGCCGGAATCCAATTCCTCTCCGCACTGCGGGCAGTTTGGCATCTGGACCAGAGTCGCATCAGCTAGTGTACGCCTTTCGCCTTGGACGCCTGTAACCTACAGCCCGCGATTCCTTATTCGTGTCAGGCGAGCCGGATTGGAACCGGCAAACCGGATCGATCGACACCAAAGGAGATTCGCGATGAATAGAATTTTGCTTCGCTGGCAAGTGGCCGGGGTTCTGGCGCTTTCCATGTTCTATGCGCAACGCGTGGTTGCGCAGGAAGAATGCTCAAACATTACCCTACGGGGCAGCTTCGCATACACCGGCACGGGAACGCTTCTCGATTCCTATGTCCCAGCCCCTTATGCGGGCCCGTTCGCCGAAGTCGGTACGCAGACCTTCGACGGGAACGGTAACACGAACGCAACCGCAACCATAAGCTCAAACGGCAACATCGCCAAGGTGACGGTTCAGGGAACGTATACGGTAAATCCGGACTGTACGGGCACCATGATACTCAACGTATCTCCCTTTGGTTCGACGGTACACGCAGACTTTGTGATCGGCGACAACGGGGCACAGCTTCGATCCATCGGCACAGACTCGGGAGTGGTTGAGAGCCGAGTTTATACTAAGCAGTTCCGATAGGCTGGAACTGGCCCAGGACTAAGATGTTGGGATTCGGCGATCGGGGCGGCGTCCCGAACCGATCGTCCGGATGGTGCAACCACTTCAGCGGCAGGATGGCAATCCTTCCCGAGGCGAAATACGGCAGGGGGGGAGCGGGACGATCGGCGGAAATCCCGGCGAGCATTTGCCGCGACGCGCGGAAGAGGAGATCTCATGACGCCCAAAACGCCGGCTCGGATTCCTGGCATTCGCTTATCCAATCCGACTGGCAGTTCCATTTCGGCGGCGACTTACGAGTCGCTTCCCGGGGGGCGCTTCCCTTGCAGTTTTCACGGGTTCTTCGGGACGCTCTATCCGGTGTATGTGCGCGGCGAGGCGTATCTGGCCGCGTGGCGACGCGCGGAATTTCAGAAGATTCCCGATCACCGCGGGATCGTGGCCATCGACCCTATCGGCGCAATGGCGCACTTGCAATTAGGCAGAGCGTTCGTTTCATCGTGAGAGACGACGAAAGCGTCAGCCGCCTACCAGGATTTCCTGACTCTCTGGAAAGACGCCGACCCGGACATCCCAATTTTCGAGCAAGCGAAGGCGGAGTACGCCCATCTGCGGTGAGCGGGAGATCGGATTGCGAATCTATTTTCCGATGAGGGATTTGAAGAACGCGCCGATGTGCCAATGGCGTCCGGGGCATTGTTTCCAGGGCGCGAAACCGATGGTGTTACTACCGCGCTCCACCCAAAGGGCGACGGTTTCGGCATGGGGGTAGTTGACCTGGACGAGAACGCCGGAGCCGCAGGATTCGGCATCGCCGGCGGAGGCGGAAGCGGCGTCGGCGTGGGCGCTTTGCGGGCCCCAATCGTCGCGGAATTGGGGAAACGCGTAGTTAGCGCAGGGCGTCTGCTCGGTGCATCCGAACATGATGTAGGCGTCCTGATATTGGCCGTTGCGCAGGAGCCGGAGGAAGGCTTTTACCTGGCTCTCCTCGCTGTAATTGCGGAAGGAGGAATAGAGAATCGCGCCGATTACGAAAGCGAGGATGGCGCAGATGGAAACGATCTTAACGAGGCGAACGCGTTTCGCGCGCAACTCTTCCTGCGATCCGTATGCTTCGAGGTAGCTTCCCATGCCGCGCGTCTATCTTTACTTTACAGGATAGGCTTTGTCGTAGGCGGCGATGGCTTCGTCGGTGAGCTCCAGCGCCGGCTTGAAAAAGACCATGGTGGAGGAATCGAAGACGGCGTCGAGGCCCTTATCGTTGGCGATGGTTTTGACCACCTCCTGCATGCGCGCGTTGGCGCGGCCGAGAATGTCCTGGCGCTCGCGGTCCACGTCGTCGCGCAGATCCTGTTCCTTGCGGGTGAACTCGCGCTGCTTGGTTTGGCCGTCGGCGGTCAATTCCTGTTGGCCCTGCTGGCTGAGCTTTCCGCCCTGCAACTGGCTTTGGATGGTTTGAAGGTCTTGCTGCAGCTTGGCGAGTTCGTCCTGGCGCGGCTTGAAACGCGCTTCGAGATCGGCCTGCGCCTTCTTGATTTCGGCCGTGGCCGAGATGGCGCGGGCGGAATTGACGATGCCGATTTTGGCCTGCGCGGCGGCAAGACCGGCGCCGAGGGCGGCGAGCAACGCCGCGCGGAAAAACTTAGGCATTCGAAACGACTCCCAGAATCTCGTCTTCCTTCAGGATGAGGAGATCCTCGCCGTCGATCTTGACCTCGGCGCCGGAGTACTTCCCAAAGAGGATGCGGTCGCCGGCCTTGACTTCGAGCGCGACGCGCTCGCCGGTTTCGAGGACCTTGCCATCGCCGGCGGAGACGACTTCGCCCTGCTGCGGCTTTTCCTTGGCGGAGTCGGGGATGATGATGCTGCCGTGCTTGGTTTCCTTATCGTTGTCGAGGCGGCGGATCAGGACGCGGTCGTGCAGCGGACGAAGATTCATGGCGTAAAGTCTCCTAATCGAGTCGGAAGCGCTTGGAGAGGCGGACGCGATCCGAAATGCGGCTCGCGGCCCGGTTTCCTGCTTCGGTTTTTGAGTTTAGCACAGTGGGAGCGAGCGAGAGCGTTGGACGCCCTGGCTTCGACCCGGCGAGGCAAAACACATGCCATAGCGTTGATCCGTAAATTCTTGTGATTGTCGGAATTAGGGACGGCCAGGGGCGATCCACCCGGCCGGTTGGAACACCTCATCGATCAGTGAAGGAAGCAGTGCAAGTCCCCAGCGGTCGCCCAAATCGGTACGAGTTGCCCTTGCGCGAATCGCTTCCCGTTTTGCCGTGCGATCTCCCCCGCTTCTTCGAGATGGAATTCGAGCGTTTTGACGGCGCCGAGCCGGTCGATTTGGAGGCGCATCGGCGCTGGCTCCGTGGCCGAAAACATTCGTTCGATTTCGGATGGCGTCTTCCCGGCAACGGCCACATCATTCACCGAGAGCAGGACATCGCCCCAGTGCGCCCCCGCTTGCGATGCCGGCCCATCCTCGATTCCGCCGACCGCCGCTTGCGCGGGATCGCGTAGCAGGAAAATCTCAAACCCGGCATAGAATGTCTCCGGGTTGGCTGGGTAATGAGTGGGAAAGACGCTCGCGACAAAGCGGCGGCCATCGAAAGCCAGCATTCGATCGACTTCCGCCTGTGTGGTATCGGGAGAAAAGAACATTCCGGAAATCATCTTCTGCCCGTTCCGGGTATAGATCAGGGAACGCTTTTCGCGCTCGGCGGCCACGTCGATTTCTTTGTCGCCGCGCAAAAGCGTCAGGGAAACTTTCGTCGGGGCATTCGACTGGATGAGGCGGGCGGTCTGTGCGACGTCATTTACTTGCGTACCGTCCACCGCCAATACTTTGTCGCCAGGGCGTATTCCGGCGCGTTCCGCGGGCGAGCCGGGAACGACGCCATCGACAAAGACTGGACAGCCATTCCCGCCGACGATCTTCATACCCATCGAATAAGGGTCCGCAACCTGCTGCGCATACACCGATGCGCTCAAAACAAGTTCGATCAAGGCCGCGAAGAGCACTCGATGGACGCCACGAACTCTACTTGATGTTGCCGTGATACAGGATATTATCGGACAGTTTTCCCTAACGAGGACTGCCGGGTCCGCTTCCGCGGGCGGAAGCCGCGATTGCCGACTGCGCGGCTTCACCCGATACGTAGGCGTGCGTGACTCCAGTCGCGGTGTCGTAGGTTTCGAGCGAGTAGGCGAGTGCGCACGGCGGAATTGGCGGGGCGAGGGTGGAGGAAACAGCGGGGGCTGGGGTAAGCGCGATCCGGGCGCTAATGGCGGTTCGCGCGCCTGTAGCGCCGGTCGCCGCGTAGGGCAGTTTCGCCGATAGAACCTGCGCCGTGTTGCCGGCGGTGAGATCGGTGGCCGCGCCGAGAGCGGTACCATCGGCGCCATAGAATGTAACCGATGCCTGGCAAGTCGTGACGAAGGCGCCGCCTGGATAAGCGGCGGCCGAGCTGACAATATTGATTTGTGCGGTTTCGGTTGCTGCAAGGCCCACCGGCGCGAGAACGATCGTCCGCGGGATTTGCCCGTCGGCGGCGATGGCGGCCATCCAGATTCCAGGGAAACAAAATGCAAGACACCGGCGCTTGATCATCTACGTATCCTCCTTCGATGGACGTTAGACGGAAGCTTCGCGTTTTCGGTTGCATTCGATAAACTTTCAAACGACGGGGAATGGCCGCGCCTCGTGCTCCGGCCGCCGCCTCGCACAAGGAGTTTTCCATGGACCTCAACCGCCGCGAGTTGATCGCCGTTCCGGCCGCCGCCATCACCGCTTCCCTGCTCTCTCCCGCCGCCGCGCTTCCCTCGTCCCGTCGTATTCGCCGGATCGGGCAACTGAATATGACCGAGCACGACCCGGTGGTCATGAACGTCGAGGAGTGGGCCGATTATTGGGCCAGCCTCAAAGTGGATGCGGTCCTGGTCAGTGTCACGGGCATCCTCGCCTTCTACCAGACGCGCGTTCCTTTCCACCGCAAAGGGAAATTCCTGGGCGAGCGCGACTTCTTCGGCGAGTGCTGCGCCGCCGCCAAGAAACGCGGTCTCCAAGTAGTCGCGCGCATGAGCCCGGACCTCAATTGGGAAGACGCGCTGCTGGCCCACCCCGACTGGTTCCAGCGCGACGCGCAAGGCAAGCCCGTCCCGCTCACCGAGGACCCGCGCCTCTTCCGCACCTGCATGTTCAGCGCGTACATGACCGACTACATGCCGGCCATCATGAAGGAGATCAATACGCTTTACGACGTCGATGCGTTGTACACCAACGCCTGGCCTCCGCTGGGGTCGCTGCCCGTCTGCCACTGCGCGCAGTGCCGCGCGCTGCCCGCCTCCGGCACTCCCGATTACTGGGACAAGTTCAACGAACGGACGCTCTATCTGTGGAAGCTTTACGATGCGATCGCCAAGGAGAAGCGCGCTGCCAATTACTTTTTCGGAAACCTGGGCGGCAACCTGCGATGCACCGTCAATCTGGCCGAACTCGGCGCCATCTGCGAGTGGTTTCAGTGCGACAACCAGGGGCGCGGCGGCGACGATACACCGATCTGGGGCTGCACTCTGCAGGGCCGCGTCTGCAACGCCGTGCAGGGCGGCAAACTCTCCACCAACGTCACCGGCGCCTGGTCCACCGGCACGCCGCGCTGGCGAACCGTTTATAAATCCGAGCGCGAGGAGCGGATGTGGTTCAACGAAACGCTGGCCGCCGGTCTCGCGCCGTACCATGACTTCATTGGCGCCGAGGACGGCATGGGCGAGGACCGCCGCTGGCTCGCCCCGGCGCGCGAATATTTCGATTGGATGGCGAAGCACGACGTCCACTTCGCCAACAAACGCTCGATCGCCAACATCGGCGTCGTCATCGGCCAGCGCACCAACCTCTTCTACCAACCGCCCCGCGGCGCGCTGATGTCGCAGTACATGCACGGCCTCTATTACGCCCTGCTCGAAGGCCGTTTCCTGTTCGACTTCGTGCATGAGGACAAGCTGGCCGCGGCGGACATTTCCAAGTACTCCGCGCTCCTGCTTCCCAACACCGCCCTTCTCAGCGACCGCCAATGCGAGCAGCTTCGCGCCTACGCCGATGCCGGAGGCGGGCTGCTGGCGACGTTTGAAACCAGCCTCTACACCGAGCGCAACCAGCCTCGCGCCGACTTCGGACTCGCCTCCGTCTTCGGCATCCGCAAAGCGGGCGCGGTCGATCGGCACCAACGGCAACGCCTATCTCGCGCGCATCGAGAAGGCGCATCCGATTCTCGCCGGCTTCTCCGGCACGCACTGGATTCCCGGCGCGGAAAACCGCGTGCCGCTCGCCCCTGTCGCGGACCCCGTTCTCACCGTCGTGCCCGGCTTCGTCGCCTACCCTCCCGAGTTGTCCTATCCGCTTCAGCCGCGCACGACGGAGCCCGCGGTCGTCCTCCGCGAAGAGGGCGCCAGCCGCCGCGTCTTTTTTCCCGGCGACATTGAGCGCACCATGTGGCGCTCCGGCCATACCGACCTCGCGCGCCTGCTTCAGAACTCCATCCGCTGGGTGGCCGGCCCGAATCCTCCGGTGACCATCGAAGGCGCCGGCGTGATCGAAAGCTTCGCCTGGGAAACGGAAGCCGGCTTCGCCGTCCACATCCTTAATTACACCAACCCCGCCATGCACCGCGGCTGGATCCGCGACTTCTTCCCCATCGGCCCGCAGAAGGTGCGCCTGAGCCTCCCTCCGTCGGCCCGCATCGGCCGCGTCGAACTGCTCCGCGCCGGGACGAGGCTGCCTTTCCGCGTCGACCGGGGGACGGTCGAGTTCACCGTCCCCGGCGTCCTCGACTATGAGGTGGCGGCGCTGCACTCGGCGTGAGCGTGGGAGGAAGTTGCGCCGGGGACGTCACGGGACACCGCGATACTGGTCGGTCTTGCATTAAACTCAAGATGAAATGCTCAACACCACCGGCGCCGATCCGAACGTCCGCCTTGCGACGGACGAAAGCGTCGCGGGCGGAAACGACCCGGCCGCTTTGGACCGGTTGTTCGATCAATGGATGCGCGACGACGAATCCGAACAGCGGGAGACGTTCGAGTGCCTGCGACGGGGCCTTGATCGCGAACGTCCCGCGGGATACCAGTTGTTTGCATGAGGTCGATCATTCTGTTGGACGCCGGTCCACTTGGAATGATTACGAATCCACGAAGTTCTCCGGATAACGAGGAATGCAAGCTTTGGCTCGCCTCGCGGGTGCGGGGAGGAGATCGGGTGGTGATCCCGGAGATTGCCGATTACGAGGTGCGGCGGGAATTAATTCGTGCGGATCGCACGAAGGGTCTCGCCCGTCTCGACGGCGCTCGCCAGGTTCTCGCTTATCTTCCGATCACCACTATGGCAATGGTCAAAGGGGCCAGGACGCATCGCTCGATGCCGGCATGATTCTCGCCGCCCAGGCATCGACGCTCGCCGCGCGTGCCGAGGATGTAGTGATCGCCACGACCAACGTGCGCCACCTTGCGATGTTCGTGACGGCGAAGGTCTGGCGGGATATCCGCTAAATTTCACTTTGCGTGGGCCCGCTGGCGACGCAGCGTCGCTTCCGTTCGGGCGGTGGACGGCCGGCGGACGCGGCGGCGTACGCCAAAAATCGCCGCACCCCACTTCCCTTTCCCCCGCTCACAGCGATACACTGTTCGATTCCGGAGAAAACATGACCCCTAAAGAAGTTTTGGAATTCGCCGCCAAGAACGAAGTGAAACAGTTCGACCTGCGCTTCACCGACATCCCCGGCCTGCAGCACCACATCTCCTATCCCATCGGAGCCCTCGACGACGATTCCTTTGAAGACGGCTTCGGCATCGACGGCTCCAGCATCCGCGGCTGGGCGGCCATCAACGAGAGCGACATGCTCCTCATCCCCGACCCCGCCACCGCCTTCGTCGATCCCTTCACCTCCATCAAGACGCTCATCATGACCGGCGACGTCATCGATCCCATCACGCGCCAGCACTACGTCCGCGACCCGCGCTGGATCGCCCGCAAGGCCGAACTCTATCTTCAAAACGTCGGCGTCGGCGACACCGCCTACTTCGGCGCCGAAGCCGAGTTCTTCATCTTCGACAACGTCCGCTTCGATCAGAACCAGCACCAGGGCTTCTACTTCATCGACGCCGAGGAAGGCCGCTGGAACTCCGGCCGCGCCGAAAACAACCTCGGCTACCGGCCCCGCTATAAGGAAGGCTATTTCCCCGTCCCGCCCACCGATCATTACCAGGGCCTGCGCGGCGAAATGGTCGAGACCATGATCGCCTGCGGCCTCGACATCGAGTGCCATCACCACGAAGTCGCCACCGGCGGCCAATGCGAAATCGACCAGCGCTTCGACACCCTCGTCAAATCGGCCGACAACATGATGCTCTACAAATACATCGTGCGCAACGTCGCCAACAAAGCCGGCAAAACCGTCACCTTCATGCCCAAGCCCCTCTTCGGCGACAACGGCAGCGGCATGCACACCCATCAAAGCATCTGGAGCGGCGGCAAGCCGCTGTTCGCCGGCGACGGCTATGCCGGCTTGAGCGACATGGCGCTATGGTACATCGGCGGCCTGCTCAAACACGCCCGCGCCCTCTCCGCCATCATCGCCCCCACCACCAACAGCTACAAGCGCCTCGTCCCCGGCTACGAAGCCCCCGTCAACCTCGCCTACTCCCGCCGCAACCGCTCCGCCGCCTGCCGCATCCCGATGTATTCGGCCAGCCCCAAAGCCAAGCGCGTCGAGTTCCGCCCGCCGGATCCCTCCGCCAATCCCTACCTCGCCTTCGCCGCCATGCTCATGGCCGGCCTCGACGGCGTGCTCAACAAAATCGCCCCCGGCGAGCCGCTCGACAAAGACATCTACGATCTCTCGCCCGAGGAAATGAAGATGGTCCCCTCCATGCCCGCATCGCTCGACGAAGCCCTGCGCTGCCTCGAAGACGACCACGATTTTCTCCTGAAGGGCGACGTCTTCACCGAAGAGCTCCTCGAAGCCTTCATCGAATACAAAAAGAAAAACGAGGCCGACGCCGTCCGCCTGCGCCCGCACCCCTACGAGTTCTCGCTCTACTACGACATCTAACCGGGCCCCGCGCTACAAATTCCCGCGCGTCGCCTGCTCGCGTTCGATCGCCTCGAACAGCGCCTTGAAATTCCCCTTCCCGAAGCTCCGGCTCCCTTTGCGCTGGATGATTTCGTAAAACAGAGTCGGCCGGTCCTCCACCGGCCTCGTGAAAATCTGCAGCATGTAGCCTTCTTCGTCGCGGTCCACCAGAATCCCCAACTCGCGCAACCGCTCTACCGGCTCCTCGATCTTCCCCACGCGCCCCTCCAGCTCCGCGTAATAAGTCTCCGGCACGCGCAAAAACTCCACCCCTTGATCCCGAAGCGTCTCCACCGTCGCCGACAATATCGTGCGTCGCCATCGCGATATGCTGCACCCCCGGTCCGCGGTAAAACTCCAGATACTCCTCGATCTGCGATTTCTTCCGCCCCTCCGCCGGCTCGTTGATCGGAAACTTCACCCGCCCATTCCCATTCGCCATCACCTTCGACATCAGCGCCGAATATTCCGTGCTGATGTCGTTATCGTCGAAATGCTGGTACAGCTCGAACCCCATCACGTCGCGATAAAAATTCACCCACCGGTCCATCTCCCCCCAACCCACGTTGCCCACCATGTGGTCGATATGCATCAACCCCACCGGCCTCGCCACCGTGTCCTCCGGCATCGCTTTATACCCTGGAAAAAACACGCCGCGATACCCGGACCGCTCGACGAACGTATGCACCGTATCTCCGTACGCGGCGATCGACGCCGTCCGCACTTCCCCCTGCTCGTCCTTATGAACCGTAGGCGGCTCGATCGATCGCCCGCCACGCCGCGTCGTCTCCCGCCACGCCCCCTCCGCGTCGTCCACCCACAGCGCGATCGCCTTCACTCCGTCCCCATGCAGCTTCACATGCTCGGCGATCGGCGAATCCGGCTGCAGCGCCGTCGTCAACACGAAGCGAATCTTGTCCTGCTGCACCACATACGAAGCCCGGTCCCGCGTCCCCGTCTCCGGCCCGCGATACGCCACCAGCTTCATCCCAAACGCCGCGCGGTAATAATACGCCGCCTGCCGCGCGTTGCCCACATAAAACTCCACATGGTCGGTCCCGTTCAACGGCAGAAAATCCTTCGCGCTCTCAGCCTGCTTCGTCGTCTCCGCAATCTGCGCCATCTGCATCTCCTTTAAACTCCGCTAGTGCCGTACTTTGAATGCGGCTTTCAGTTAGTCATGGTGGAAATAGAATAGGTTTCCGTCCAGATCCTCTACGGTGAACTGCCGTAACCCCCAAGGCTTTCTTTCCAGAGGATCCACGATGTTTGCACCTAACGACTTCAGTTCCTCGTACGACGCATCGATATCTTCGGCGAACACCCAGTGAATCGCGGGTTCGAACGGCGGCTCCCGCTTCCGAAAGAATATCGCCACGTCGCCGCGCGTCACGGCCCCAATCCCTTTGCCTGGGTAAAGCCATCCAATCTCAAAGCCGAGCGCATCTCTATAATGCTGTTGCGCGCGTTCGACATCGGCGACCGGCAACTCCGGCACTGGCTTGCCAATCGAGTTCATTTTCTCCTTTGCCCTCCTCTATGCGACAAGACGCTCACTCGGCAAATTAGGACACCACCTAAACTCCAGCCATCGCCGCCAGTTTCTCGAACGCCGCCGCGCAGCGCCGGTTCTCCTCGTCCGTCCCCGTCGAAATCCTCACGCACTGCGGCAGCCCGAACGCCCGCAGCGGACGTATAATCACGCCCTCGCGCAATAGCTCGCCCGTCAACCGCTCCGCCTGTTCGGAGTCGCTCAACTCCACCATCAAAAAATTCGCCTCCGAAGGCACCACCCGGTACCCCATCTCTCTTAGCGCGCCCGATAAAAACTTCAACCCCCGTGCGTTCAACTCAAGCGACCGGTGCAGAAATTCCTTATCCGCCAGCGCCCCGATCCCCGCCGCCACCGCCAGCGCCGACGGCTCGAACGGCAGCTTCACCTTCAACAAATTCGCGATCAGCTCCTCGTGCGCGAACCCATACCCGATCCGCGCCCCCGCAAGGCCGTACACTTTCGAAAACGTCCGCAGCGTGATCACATTGTCATAGCGGTAATGCATCGAGTCCGGATACCGCGGATTGTCCTTGGCGTACTCGAAATACGCCTCGTCCAAAATAATCAGCACCCGCTCCGGAACGTGTTTATAAAACCGGTCGAACTCCTGCCGCGTGAAAATCGTTCCCGTCGGATTATTGGGATTCGCCAGATACACGATCTTCGTCCGCTCGTTAATCGCCTCAGCTAGCGCCGGCAAATCGTAATGCCACTCGCGATAAGGCACGGTGCGGTACGCCACGCCGCGCGACTTCGCCAGCACCTGAAACCCGATGAACGCCGCTTCCGTCGTCAACACCTCGTCCTCGTCGCAAAGAAACGCGCGGATGATGTTCGACATCACGCTTTCCGACCCGCTCCCCGCCACCACGTTCTCCACCTTCACGTCGAAATTCCGCGCCAGAACTTCACGCAGCGCCAGCCCTCCGTCGGGATAAATATTCAACCCCTCAACCGCCGCCCGCATCGCCTCCATCGCCCTTGGCGACGGCCCCAGCGGGTTCTCGTTCGAGGCGAGTTTCGCCACGCTCGCGAGCCCATATTCGCGCTGCACCGATTCCGCGCTCCGCCCCGCCACGTAAGGCTGCAACGACGCGATGTAAGGAGGTACCAGCGGCATTCCACTCCCATGGTAACGCCGCCGCCCCGCGTTATAATCGAATCTTGCCAGGGACGCGCCATTCCGTCTGCGCCTTGGATTGCCCCGACGCCTGCTCCCTCTTAATCGATGTCGAAGACGGCCGCGGCAGCCGCCTGCGGGGCGATCCCTCTCACCCCGTCACCCGGGGCTTCCTCTGCGCCAAAGTCGCCCGCTATCTCGAACGCGAATACTCGCCCGATCGCCTCCTCTATCCTCAAAAACGCATCGGCGCCAAGGGCGAGGGCAAATTCACCCGCATCACCTGGGACGAAGCGCTCGACACCATCGCATCTCGCCTGAAATCCATCTCCGCCTCGCCCGGCCCCGAAGCCATCCTTCCTTATAGCTTCGCCGGCACCATGGGCCAACTCAACTTCTCCGGCATGAACCACCGTTTCTTCCACCGCCTCGGCGCTTCGCGGCTGGACCGCACCATCTGCTCCTCCACCGGCACCGCCGCCCTCCGCGCCACCCTCGGCCATCGCTATGGAACCGAGCCCGAGCAGTTCGTCCACTCCCGCCTCATCCTCGCCTGGGGAGCCAACATCCTCGGCACCAACGTCCATCTGTGGCCCTTCATCGTCGAAGCCCGCCGCCGCGGCGCGCGTTTCTATGTCATCGATCCCATCCGCAACCGCACCGGCCGCCTCGCCGACAAACACTTCCCCATCTACCCCGGCTCCGACGCCGCGCTCGCCCTCGCCCTCATGAACGTCATCTTCGCCGAAGGCCTCGAAGACGCATCCTATATAGAAAACTACACAGCCGGCATCGAAGACCTCCGCGCCCTCGCCCTCGATTACCCTCCCGATCGCGCCGCCGCCCTCACCGGCATTCCCGCGGCGGACATCGTATCGCTCGCCCGCGAGTACGCAACCGTCCGCCCCGCCGTCATCCGCCTCAACTACGGCATCCAGCGCAGCGAGCGCGGTGGCGCAGCCGTCCGCGCCATCGCCGCCCTCCCCGCCCTCACCGGCTCCTGGCGCGAACCCGGAGGCGGTCTCCAGCTTTCCACTTCCGGCGCCTTCCATTTGAATACCGAAGCCCTCGAAATGCCCGAGCTGCAGTCCCGCTCCCCGCTCGGCCGCGAGGCCCGCCTTGTCAACATGTCCCAGCTCGGAAAAGCCCTCACGGAATTAAACGACCCTCCCATCCAGTGTCTGTTCGTCTACAATTCCAATCCCGCCGCCGTCGCCCCCAGGCAAAATCTGGTCAGACAAGGCCTGCTGCGCGAGGACCTTTTTGTAGTCGTGCATGAGCAATTTCAAACCGACACCGCGAACTTCGCCGACGTCCTCCTCCCCGCCACCACATTCCTTGAACACAGCGATCTCTACATCGCCTACGGACACTACTATCTTCAACTTGCCCGCCCCGCCCTCCCCGCTCCCGGTGAAACAAAATCCAACGTCGCCGTGTCTACATTACTAGCGGAGCGAATGGGATTCTCCGAAGCCTGTTTCCGCGACACGGAGGACGACATGATCCGCAACTTGCTTAAAACGCGCCACCCCTTCCTCGCCGGCATCACGCTCGAACGCCTGGAAGGCGAGCGCTGGGTCCGCCTCAACGTCTCGCCCGAAGGCGAACCTTTCCTGCCCTTCGTCCATGGCGCTTTCGGCACGCCCTCCGGCAAGTGCGAATTCGACGCCGCCTCCCTGCGCTACACCCCGCCGGA
The DNA here is from genome assembly GCA_963823105.1 of uncultured Acidobacteriota bacterium. Taxonomy (GTDB): domain Bacteria; phylum Acidobacteriota; class Terriglobia; order Bryobacterales; family Bryobacteraceae; genus JAJYKC01. The sequence goes on along the minus strand of CAWGKC010000019.1, from coordinate 42,225 downwards.
GGAATCGCGCCTGGGTTCGCCCGCTCTGCTCGCGCATTACCCGCTCGAACTGATCTCATCCAAAAACGATGACAGCATGAACTCCACCTTCGGCAACCGCCCGGAGGTGGACCGCCAAACCGCCGTCGTTCACATCCACCCCGCCGACGCCGCCTCTCGCCACATTGCCCACGGCGATCTGGTGCGGATATTTAACGACCGGGGCTCGTGCCGCCTCACCGCCGAAGTCGCCCCCACAGAGGAGTCCTCCGCCGTCCGCCCCGGCGTCGTCCGCGCTCCCTCCGTCCGCTGGCGCCAACTCTCCCCGCACCGGGAACAGATCAACGACCTGACCTCCGACCGCCTCACCGACATCGGCGGCGGCCCGGTCTTCTATAGCTGCCTCGTCCAGGTGGAAGCATGCGGCGACTGACCCTCTCCCTCGCCATCCTCCTCGCCTTCTTCCCCGCCGCCTGCAAGCGCCAGCGCCGCCATCGTCAAGACCCCGTCGCCATGGGCAGCCCGCAATTATCCTCCCACCTCGCCGTCGCCGACCCCCGCGCCGCCGTCCAACTTGTGCATGGCTTCTACGATCCCGAAGGCAACTCCTGGCGCTGGACCGCCCGCCAATTCTCCGCCGTCCTCCCTTCCCCCGCCGGGAAAAAACCCACCCAGCTTGTCTTCAAATTCAACGTTCCCGACGTCTCCATCCGCAAGCTCGGCCCGCTCACCCTCTACGCCGCCGTCAATGGCCTCACTCTTCCCCCCGAAACATATTCGGCTCCCGGCGATTTTACTTACCGCCAGGAAGTCCCTGCCGCCGCTCTCACCGGCGAGGCCGTCACCGTCGATTTCACCCTCGACAAAATACTGCCCCCCGAAGGCGCCGACCGCCGCGAGCTCGGCCTCGTCGCCATGTCTCTCGCCTTCGAAAGCCCGAAAACGAGCCTCCGCCCTTCGCAACCCCGCCTTCCTCGACGTCGATTAGACAAATCCTTACCCGTCTCCGCCATCGCTATCCGATAATGTCAGGAGAGTGACGGCGCCCTCCCCTCCATCCCCGTCCGTCGCCTCCCCCAACCGCTGGCGCTGGGCCGCGCTTGCCGTGCCCATGCTCTTCTGCCTCTGGGTAAATTGGTACGCCCTTAAAACCTGGTTCACCTCCGACGATTTCGCCTGGCTCGGCCTCCGCCTCCAGGTCCATAGCTTCCGCGACCTCCTCTGGGCCCTGTTCGCTCCGCTCGCCCAGGGCACCGTCCGCACCCTCAGCGAGCGCCTCTATTTCATGGTGTTCTCCAGCCTCTTCGGGCTGAACGCCATCCCCTTCCGCGCCTGGGCCTTCCTCACGCAATTCGCTAACCTCGCCCTGCTCTCGCTCATCGCCCGCCGCCTTACGCGCTCCCGCCTCGCCGCGTTCCTCGCCCCGATTCTCTGGTGCGCTAACGCCTCCATGGCGCAGGCCATGTCCTGGAGCTCCGCCTACAACGAACTCCTCTGCGCCTTCTTCCTGCTCTCGGCTTTCTTTTTCCTCCTCCGCCATATCGAGTCCGGCCGCCGCGCCGACCGCCTCGCTCTCTGGGCTTGCTTCCTCCTCGGCTTCGGCGCCCTCGAGCACATCGTCGTCTTCCCCGCCCTCGCCGCCGCGTATTCGCTCCTCCTCGCCCGCTCGTACTTCCGCCAGACCCTGCCTCTCTTCCTCCCGTCCATCGCCTTCATCGCCGCCCACTTCGCTCTCGTCAAACCTTCCTCCGATCCTCTCTATCGCCTCTATTTCGACGCGAGCGTCCTCTCCACTTTCCGTGTCTACTGGCTCATGGCCTTCGCCGCCTTCCGCCCCGACGCGCGCAACTGGCATCCCCTGCCCCTCGGCCTCGCCCTTTCTCTCGCCTTCACTCTCGCCCTCCTCGCCTTCGCCATTTGGAAACTCCGCCGCCGCGACCCCCTCGGCCTCTTCTTCCTCCTCTGGTTCGTCCTGCTGATCGCCCCCGTTCTTCCCCTCAAGAACCACATCCAGGACTACTACCTCACCCTCCCTCTCACCGGACTCGCCCTCCTCGCCGCCTGGGCCATCGCCTCCGCCGTCTCCACCCGGCAGCTTCTTCCGTTCTCCCTCGCCGCTATCCTCGCCGCCGCTTATCTGTTCTTCTCCCTCACCGATCTTCAAGTCAACCTGCGCTGGTACTACGCGCGCGCCAAAAATATGAAAGTCCTCCTCCAAGGCCTCGACGCCGTTCACAAAGCCCATCCGGACCGCATGATCCTGCTCGACAACGTCAGCGACAACCTCTTCTGGGCCGGCTTCGGCGACCATCCCTTCCAACTGCTCGGCATTGGCCGCGTCTATCTCGCCCCAGGCTCGGAACGCGACATCGCCCCGCACCCGGAGTGGGGAGGCATCGCCGATTACATCGCCCCAGCCAGCGAAGCGTTGAACGCTCTCCGCCAGAACCGGGCCATCGTCATATCGGTTTCCTCCTCCGGCCTCCTCGACGTCACCGAAGCCTACAAGAAAATCCTCGCCGCGCAGTTTCTCACTCTCAACCGATGGGGCGTCGATGCCGGCGATCCACTTTATACCTCCCGCCTCGGGCCGGAATGGTTCCCCATCGAAAACGGCTTCCGCTGGATGCCCCGTTCCGCCACCTTCGAAATCGCCGGCCCCTCCGGCCCTGGCGAGTCTCTCGTCCTCTCCGGCTTCCTGCCGCCCGCCGTCGCCGCCAGCGGCCCCGTCCACCTATCGGTCGCCGCCAACGGCATCCCCGCCGGAACCATCGCCCTCGATCCACCCAGCCACCCCTTCGTCGAAGCCGTTCCCCTCCCCCCGCAGGTCACGGGCGTCTACCTCATCAAAATCACCCTCGCCGTCGATCGAGTCACTCATTTTCCGGGAGATCGCCGCGACCTCGGCCTCATTTTCGGGCGATTCGACGTGAAGCCAAGCCCCTAAACTCATAGAACGGTTCTAGTACCGAAAAATCGCGGTTCCGGCTCTCCAGGGCCTTATTTCCTCTTTCAATTCGATGTATGCGATGCTACACTTTTCAGGTGCCGGATGAATCCGGGTTGATCGACTTCGGCGAAACGTGGGTGTACAAGCAACTGAGGAGGGATTCTCATTGAAACGCATATTTTGCGGCTTATCGGCCTTCGCCGCGCTCGTCGTTCTGGCCGCGCCATCCGCCTTCTGTGACAGCCTCGTCGCCAATCAGTGGTACGCCATCCAGTGGAATGGCGGTATCGGATCGCCTGTTTTTAACGCTCCTGGATATGTAGGCTCCGCCGGCACCGTTCTCGACAATCCCGGCGCCTCTTCCTGGACCTACACCGCCGGAGCCTCCGGCGCCGAGTTGATCGTCACCGATCTGTTCATCGACGGCGATCAGTTCAACGTGTTCAATGGAGCCACCGGTCTCGGCATCACCTCCGTTCCGGCCAACGACGGTCACACCTGCGGAAACGACCCCATCGTCTGCTTGCAGGATCCCCTCCTCAGCCACGGCTACTTCTTCCTCAGCCCCGGACTCAGCACCATCTCCATGACGATGTTCGCGGAGGCGAATGGCTTCACCAGCGGCGGCGCGGCATTCGAGATCTTCACTCCCAACAGCGCCACCCCCGAACCCGGCGCCGCCGGCCTGTTCCTCCTCGGCGCGGCCGGCCTTCTCGCCGCCAAGCGCCGTCTCCTCCGGCGCTAGCGCAGTTTCCTTGCTCCTTGGCTGAAAGGACGCGGGACGATCCACCACCACCCCAGGGTCGCCCGCGTCCCTTTCTCCTTCGTGCTCCCGCGCGTCTGGATTTTCCGGAACCACCCCAATTTTTTCCTTCCAATTCGCCCGATCCGGTGATACAATCCTATGGGGATGGGAAGCTAAGCCTGAAGTGTAGGCCACCGGGAACGGAAGTTTCTCTATATCGGGAGGAAACTGGTTTGAACCATAAACTCTTCGGGTTCGTGGCATTCACGGCGCTGGCGGCTTTGGGCGCGCCAGCGGCCTTTTGCGACTCCATCGTCTCCAATCAATGGTATGCCGTCCAGTGGGGCGGGCCAACGGGAACGCCGCTCTATAACGCTCCCAGCTTCACCGGTTCCCTGGGAACGGTGCTTGACAACCCCGGTACCGCGCCCTGGACCTTCACGGCCGGCACGAGCGGCGCCGAATTGATCGTCACCGGCTTGTTCGGGCATGCCAGTCAGTTTTCCGTTTTTAACGGAACATCGGTGCTTGGCGACACCACCGCTCCCGTCTACGATCTCGGCACTTGCGGCAACGATCCGCTCGCTTGCCTGAACGATCCGCTGGCGAGCCACGGCGAGTTTTTCCTCGGCCCGGGTATGAGCACCCTCTCGTTCGCGATGATCGCCGCCGAAGCCACCGCCTTCTCCCATGGCGAAGCGGCATTCGAGATCGTCACGACCTCGCCTACACCCGAACCCGGCGCCTTCGGCCTGTTCCTCCTCGGCGCGGCCGGCCTTCTCGCCGCCAAGCGCCGGCTCGTCAAACGCTAACCTTTATCCTTCTCCCTGCGCTGAGGGATGCGGGCGACTCACCACTCTCCGGGTCGCCCCTGTCCCTTTTCTCTTTTCCGCCAGCCACTTAACTATTGACCGGACCCCGATCATAGGACATAATGAGGCTTATCTGTTTTATTCGGGAGAGGTAGCCCGAACGGTTCGTACTGAGATAGTGGGTGATAATAAGAAGGATGGCCTTGCCGATGAGCATTACGGAGGAGTTTTTAGCATGATTCGACCGCTCCCAGTGCTGCTCGTGTTGGTCTGCGCCCTCGCCCCGGCCGCCTTCGCCGCAAAAAAACACCATCGCCGCCACACCGCGTCCACGACGGCCGTGGCCGCCAAGGCTCCGGCGCCCACCGCCTCCTCCACCCACCGCCGCCACTCTTCTCTCCACCACAACGCGGTCGCCACGCCGTCCAATCGCGCCACCCTCCGCGAAGTCTCTTTCACCTCCACCGCGGGCCGCGCCCGCCATCGCCGCGCCGCCTTCAACCCCTGGCTCTCTCCCACCTTCGCCGATTCCACCCTCGGCGATCTCGTCGATGGCGAAGATCTGCTGGTTCGCCAGGCCGCCGTCAAGGCCCTCGGCCCTTATAACGGTTCGGTGGTCGTCGCCGATCCTTCCTCCGGCCGCATCCTTTCCATCGTCAATCAAAAGCTCGCCTTCCAGGAAGGCTTCGAGCCTTGCTCCACCATCAAAATCGTCGCCTCGCTTGCCGGCCTCAGCGAAGGCGTCATCGATCCCGACTCCGAAATGCACATCGGCCGCCGCTCGCGAATCGATCTCACCAACGCCCTCGCCCATTCCAATAACGTCTATTTCTCCACCGTCGGCGATCGCCTCGGTTTCGACCGCATCACCGATTACGCCCGCCAATTCGGCCTCGGCGAAAAGGCCGGCCTCAACATCGCGGGCGAACAGGTCTCCCCGCTCCCCGAAGCTCCTCCCTCCGACGGTCTGGGGATGATGACCAGCTTCGGCGAAGGCTTCTATTTCACTCCGCTGCAATTAGCCGCGCTCGTTTCCGCCGTCGCCAACGGAGGCACGCTTTATTATTTGCAATACCCGCGCAGCCAGGACGATATCGACCAGTTCATTCCCCGCGTCAAGCGCCATCTGGAAATCGAAAAAGCGATTCCCGCGGTGCGCCCCGGAATGATGGGCGCCGTCGCCTTCGGCACCGCCCGCCGCGCCATCTTCGACCCCGAACAACCCATCTTCGGCAAAACCGGCACCTGCACCGATAACCGCTCTCCCACTCACCTCGGCTGGTTCGGCTCCTTCCAGGAAATCGCAGGCCGCAAAGTCGTCGTCGTCGTCCTCCTCACCGGCGGCCACGCCGTCAACGGCCCCGTCGCCTCCGGCGTCGCCGGCGCCGTCTATCGCAACTTGCGCGATCAAGGCTATTACGCTCAACCCGCCCAGCCTTCATCCCCCGCCGCCCTCGTTTACTCCGGCGCCGCCTACGGCCGCTAGGGGAACGGTTCGCTCAGGTCCAGCCCTTCTCGACACATTCCCGCTCGATCCTCCTTACGCCGGACCTTGCGATTTCATTTGCCGCGGACGACCACGCGGGCGCCATCCTTCAGATCGTTCGGCGGGTGCAATATCATCTGCGTTCCCTCGTTAAGGCCATTAAGGATCTCGGCCTCCGAGGAGTTCCGGTGGCCCGCTTCCACCGGCAGCAGGCGAGCCCGGCCCTTCTCGATGACAAACGCGCTCCACTGTTGCCCGTTCCGAAATAGGGCGCTCGCCGGGGCTTTCAGTACATTCGGACTCTCCCAAATCACAATGCGCGCATCCACTCGATAACCGTCCCCGAGGCCAACGGGCGCATCGATGAAATCCGCGACCGCATTGGCTCGTTGCTCTTCGATTCCCAGCGCCGAAACTTTCGTGAATCCATACGGCTCTACGGTTCGCACCCTGGCGCGCAGCGGCGCCGGCCCGCCCCAGTTCTCGATCAGGACCGGCGCCCCCGGCTTCACTTTCACCGCGTCGGACGACAGCAGATCCACGACAATCTCGATTTTGTTCGGATTGCTCAGGACAGCGATCGGCGTTCCGTTGGGGACCACCCGTTCGCTCTTTTCGAATATGCGCAGAATCCGGCTGCGCGCCGGCGGACGGATCGCCACCAGCTTGCTCGCCCGGCTCTGTTGAGCCTCGATCGAGACCAGGCCGGCCTTTTCACGCTCGACATCCGCCGCCGCCGACTGGACCCGGAACTTCGCCGCTTCCACTTCTTTGGCGGCGCCGCTTTCCTTGCTCTCCGCCTGCTCCAACTCCTGCTGCGCCACGATATGTTCCTTGGCGAGTTGGCGCGCGCGGTTCAACTCGCGCAGCGCCTGCGCCCGATCGTTTTCCCAGCGTGCCTGCTGCTGCTCGGCTTCGCGCGCGCGCGCTTCGGCGGATTGGATGCGCGCGCGAATTTCGGCCACTTCCCGCGCATCGAGTGGGAGCGGACTGATGGTGGCAAGAACGGTTTCCGGTCCCACTTCGTCTCCTTCGCGAAGAGCGATCCGCGAGAGACGGCCGGCAATCGGAGCGGCTAGGGTAAAGCGGTCGCGCGCGCGCGTTTCGCCATCTTCGTCGACGGTCACTTGCAGTGGCCCCTTCACCACCGGGGCCGCCTCCACTTCCACCGGTTTCGGCCGGAACGCCAGCGCAACCAGAATGACCGCCGCAACGGCGGCCAGAGCCATGAAAACCCGCTTGACGATTCGCCTCATAACGATCCTCACTCTCTGGACTTCAATACCGCCGTCAGATCCAGGCGCCGCAGCCGTTGCGCTACGACCAAGCCGGAGAAAATCGCGGCCGCCAAAATGACGATCGCGGCGAAGGCATAGGTTCCCGCGTTCACAACCAAGGGCAGACGGAATAATTCGCGCGAAAAGAATCGCGACAGCATCACCGACAAAGCGAAGCCGAGCGCGAAGCCGGCGGGGATGGCCGCCAGTGTTAACAGCCCTTGTTCGCCCAGCAGAATGCGCCCAATTTCCGCGCGCGTGAAACCCAGTACTCGCAAACAGGCGAGCTCGTTGCCGCGCTCGGAAAGCGCGATCCGCGCGCCGTTATAAACCACTCCAAATGCGATGACGGTGGCGAAGCCGGCCAGGAATGCCGTAGAGACCCAGATCGAATCGCCAAACGCTTTCCAGAAACTGGCGAGCATGGCTTCGCGCACGGCGACTCCGCCGATGGCGGGAATGCGCTTCAAGACCGAGTACAGTTGGGCCGCGATCGAGGGATCGACCTTCATATAGGCGCCTGAAATCGTATCTCCCTCACGCATCATCCTATGGAGCGCCGAGACGTCCATGTAAACTCCGAGTCCAACGGGCTCGTCCGCGAGAGCCGCCACGGCAACCTGACGCACGGGCCGGGCGCCTTCAAGAACTTCGACCGTGACGACGTCTCCGGGGTGCGCGGCGAGGATTTCGGCGAGTTTCGTGTTCAGCACCAGGCCGTCCGGCGGCAGTTCGACGGGATGGAGTTGCGCGTCGACAGGGCGGCGCAACTCGCCACGGGGAGCTAACCCCAACACAGAAACCAGGCGCGAGCGGTGTCCCAAGCGCAAGCGCGCGGCGACTTCACGATAAGGTTCCACCCGGAGCACGCCGGCAAGCTGCGCCAGTTCGTGCCGCGCTCGCGCCGGACGAGGTTCCTGGAACACCACCGTAACATCTTCGCGTTGGACGATCTGGAACTGTATGGAGACCAGCCGGTCGACCGCATCGATGGAATAGCGGCCGGATACGACGATCGCCACCGAGAGCGCCACAGCGAGGACCGAGAAAACCGCCCTCCAGCGGCGGCGATCCAAATTGCGCACAATCATCCGGGAGGCCGGGGACAGCAACGTCCACATTCCGATGCGCTCCAGCAATCCCGGCCGGAAAGTGGCCGGCGGTTCCGGACGCATCGCCTCCGCTGGAGCGAGAGAAACCGCGCGGCGAACGGCGGCGATCGCCCCAAGGCAGGCCGCACCCGCCGCGATCCCCACCGCGGTAAGTATCAGACCCGCGTCAACCTGGAGCCGCAAAGCGGGGAAATGAAAGTAGCGCGCGTAGATGTTCATCAATTCGGACGCAAGCCACAGGCCCAAGCCTACGCCCGCCATAGTGCCACTCGTAACCGCGACCAGCGCCAGTTCCAGATAGTGGAAGCCGATTTCAGAGTTGGTGTAACCGAACGCCTTGAGCACCGCCACCTGGCCTCGTTGCGTGTCCACCAACCGCGAAAGCAGAACATTTAACAGGAACGCCACGATGCATAGAAACAACGTAGGTAGAACCAAACCGTACGCCCGCAGCTCGCCAAGTTCGTCCGTGAGAAAACGGAACGAGAGCTGATCGGAACGGCCATAGGCTCCGAGGCCGCCGTACCGCTCTAGCATCTGATCCATTCGCGAGATGACCTCGCGCTCGTCCGCGCCGCGTGTCAGCGAAATCGCCACGTCATTGAACGCGCCCTTCATGTTGAATGCCGGTCCGAGAACGTCGCGGCTCATCCACAGCACTCCGAAGCGGCGATTGTCGGGAAACACCTCCGACGGCCGGATCTCGTAGATGTATTCCGGCGAGAGAGCGATGCCGGCAATCCGCAGCCGCTCCCACTTTCCGTTCATCACCGCGTCAATGGTGTCTCCGGTAGCCAGCCGGTTGGCGGAGGCGAAAGCTTCACTGATCAACGCCTCGCCGCGTTGGCCCGGTTCGATATATCGGCCTTCCCGGAGGAATAGGTCGTTGAGCATCGGGGCGCGGCGCCCGGGAATCGATATCAGACGGCCCGTCGCCGGTTCATCCAGGCCCGGCACGTCCAGCGTGACGTCCATCACCACGCGCGTTTGCACCGCGGCGACCCCGGGAATTGCCGCAAGGTCCGCCGCTACAGAATCGGGCGCGCGTTTCACGTGAGCGAAGACGTCGGCGAATCGAAATTTGGAGTAGTACTCCGATTGCGCCGCCTCCAGCGAGACGAACGCCGATCGCATCGTCACATAAGTCGCGATCCCACACGCCAGGACCAGGGTGACTGCGAACATCTGTCCCCGCATGTGGACGAGGTCGCGGATCAGTTTTCGATGCAGCGCGGTCATGCCGGTCACCAGGACAGCTCCGACGGAGAGATTCGTTGGGCGTTGCGCTGAATCTCCGCGATCGCTCCGCTGCTCACCCGCACCACCCGGTCGGCCATTCCGGCGATCGCGGCGTTGTGGGTGATGATGGCGACAATCGTCTTCACCTCGCGATTGACGAGTTCGAGCACCTCCAGCACAAGCTTGCCGGTCGCATAGTCGAGAGCGCCCGTCGGTTCATCGCACAGCAGTACGTCCGGCCGTTTGGCGACGGCCCGCGCAATCGCCACCCGCTGCTGTTCCCCTCCCGAAAGCTGTGCCGGAAAATGATCGAGGCGGTCGCCCAGCCCCACCAGGCGTAGCGCCCCGGCCGGCTCCATCGGATGTTCGGCGATCTCGGTGACGAGCGCTACGTTCTCGAGCGCTGTGAGGCTGGGGATGAGATTGTAGAACTGAAAGACGAATCCCACGTGTTCGCGCCGGAATCGAGTCAACTCCGCGTCGCCCGCCGCGGTCAGGTTGTGATCCAGATAGCGGACCTCGCCGCTCGTCGGCACATCCAGGCCGCCAAGAATGTTGAGCAACGTCGATTTCCCGCTCCCCGACGGCCCCAGCACAACGACAAACTCGCCCGGATACAACTCCAGATCGACGCCGCGAAGCGCATGTACCTCCACGTCTCCCACCCGGTAAACTTTCGTGACGTCATGCATCTGAAACACCGGAACGGGCGGATTCGCCGGCTTGGACAGAGGCGTCAGCATGGCGTACCGGCGCCATCCTGCGCGTGCCCGGACCCCGAAGTCCTAAAGCCTATCGTCATAGATCCCCCGGTTACCTGCCGCCCGCTACCGGCCCTCTCCATGGTGAATCGAACGGGGAAGATACCGTTCGCCTTTCGCTGTAAATTCATTGTGTCCCATCCCCAGGCCGGTTCGAGTGGCCCGCCGCCTCAAACTTCCCCCGGCGCAGGCGGGACACCGCGGTCGGATAGGATGAGGAAATGCTTTCGCCCCTGGGCGCATCGGTGCAAAACAACGCCGCCGAACTGCGGAGCGAATTCGAGCGGGCGCGCCCCTTCCCTCACGTCGTCATCGACAACTTCTTAGATCCCGCGCTGTGCGAAGGCTTGCTCAAAGAGTTCCCGGCCTTCGACGAGCGTGCCGCGCGCAACGAAACCGGCGCAACCGGCCGCAAAGCCGTCGTGTCGCAAGTGCCCGCGCTCGGCCCCTCCTATCGCGCCTTCGACGCCCTCATGCGTTCCCGCGAGTTCCTCGATTGGACCGGCCGCGTCACCGGCATCCCGCATCTCGTCTACGATCCCCAGCTACGCCGGCGGCGGCACGCACGAAAACCTCACCGGCCAGGATCTCGACTTCCACGTCGATTTCAACTTCCACCCCTCCCGCGCTCTCCATCGCCGCCTGAATCTCATCGTCTTCCTGAATCCGCGCTGGGACGCGTCCTGGGGCGGCTGCCTGGAACTGCGCCAGGACCCGTGGGCGGAGGAGGAACCCACATCGCGAAAGGTTCTGCCTCTCCTCAATCGCGCCGTAATCTTCGCAACCACCGAAGCGTCTTGGCACGGCTTCTCCCGTATCGAGTTGCCCGAAGGCGCCGAGCCACTCTCCCGCCGCTCCATCGCCGTTTACTTCTACACGAAAGAAAGACCGCCGGAGCAAACCGCCCCATCGCACGGAACCGTCTACATCCCCCGCGCGTTGCCTTCCCGCTTCGAAGCCGGCCACACGCTCTCGTCCGAGGACGCGCACGAGCTGCAAATCCTGATCGCCCGGCGCGACGCGCAAATCCGCTTCCTATACGAGCGCGAGAAAGAAACCACACAAGTGATCGCCGCCATGATGAAGTCCCCGTCCTTCCGTATCGGCCGCGCGCTAACGTGGCCGCTGCGCAAGGCGTTCGGCAAAGATTAGGACCCAGCCGTTCCAATTCACATTCGCTACCTCGGCGCCCGCTTCGGCTCGAAGCGCTCCTGTTGACAGAGGCGCGGCTGCCAGCGCGGCGCGCATCCGGCGCCACTACACTGCACCCCCGTGCTGGTCTCTCCACTGCCGTCCGCATTCATCGTCCACACCTCCGCATAGGCGTTGGGATCGGACTGCTTCATCCCGTTAATGTCGTATTCGAAGGCGATCTTGCTTCCGTCGCTCGACCAATTCGTGTCGCCGGCCTCATACGGCGCGTCGAAGTGTGTGAGCTGCTCCAGGTGGCTGCCGTCCGCGTTCATCGCGAAGATGTTCAGCGTGTTTCCGCCCTCGCGATCGGATCCAAACGTAATTCTGGTTCCATCCGGAGACCACACGGGGTCGCCATTGTTCGCCGCGTTGGTGAGCTGCCTGAGGCCGCTGCCATCCACGTTCATCGCGTAGATTTCCAGCTCGCTGCCGCTCATCATGCTCATGAAGACCAGTTGGCCGTTGACGGACCACCTCGGTTCCACGCTGAAGACCGTATTCGCCAAAACGGCATGATCGCCCGTGCCGTCCGCGTTCATGACCCGAATGTCGGTCATCGGCGGGTGGTTGGGTTGAGGCGCCGCGTGCAGTCTTACGTATACGATGCTCGCGCCGTCGGGTGACCAGCTTGGGGTGACGTCGAACCCTGGCGCCGGCGAGAGCCGCCGCTCGCCCGTGCCGTCCGCGTCGATCATGTAGATCGCCGAGCCGTTGAAATCGCGCTGGTAAACGATCCGTCCTCCATCGGGCGACCACGACGGATAGTTTTCCGGATCCCCGTCGCGGGTGAGCCGGGCCGGGTTCGCGCCGGTGCCCGAGGCGTCGACATCCATAAGGTAGATCTGGTTGACGGAATTCCGCCGGCCCACGAACGCCATCCGCCGCGCCCCGGAAGCCTCGCCCCAACAAGACTCGCCGTTCAGCGGAGCGACGGCGAAGAGCACGAGGACGAGCATGATCGGACGGTGCAACGCCCCCATATCTTCCATGACGCGCCGGGGAAGCGAAAAGACGTCAGCCCCCGCCACTCCCCGTCAGCATCGCCTTCCACGCCTCCTCATCCCTCCCCACGCTCAACCGGTTCCCCGCCCGCACCAGCGGCAACCGCAGCAGCTTCGGCTCCCTCTCGATCCGCCCTAACAGCTCCGCATCGGAAAGCTTCAAATACTTCAACCCCCCGTCGACATACGCCTTGCTTTCGGTGTCGATCAACCCCGCCCAACCGAACCGCTGGATAAATCGCTGGATCTCCCCCGCCGCCATCGCCTTCTTCTTCAAATCCACAACCTGCATCTCCGCCCGCCGCTCTTTAAAAAACCGCTCCGCCGCCCGCGCCGCCTGCGAGTCCCTCACCCCGAAGATCTGAACCACCGCCATCCCTTCGATTCTGCCATCACCGCTCTCGCCCGCTCGCTCCATCCGCTACCCTCCTTCTCGCTCCCGCGTCGGCCTCGCACCGGCTTGGCCGCGGCGAAAGTTAGCGCGTAGGATCTTTCTCCCCTTCAGAACCGGAATTTGGCGGCGGAGTGGCGGAAGTCGCAGTCTCCTCGCCCATCGTCGTTTGAGATGGAAGCTCCCTGATCGCCTGTGCCTCCGAAATCAGCACCAAGCCGGGAACGCCCCTGAAGTGCCTATCGTTATTCGAGACGAGTGGGATCGAATGCCGCAATGCGCAGGCGGCAATCCAAAGATCGTTATCGGCCATGGGCTTTCCGCTCGACTCCATCGCCGCCTTGAGCTCGGCATAAGTCAGGCAAATCTTCTCGTCATAGGGAACGACTGTTACCGATCTCAACCGGTTTCCGAGGTCCGAAATTCTTTCCGGCCCCCACTTCCTCCGATAGGCCCCGAAAAACAACTCGCCAACCGTTATAAACGAGACTGCGACGAGTTTCCCCTCTACATGCGGACGGTAAAACCGCGCAGATCGACCGCCGCTCATGAGATACGAAAACACGTCGGTTCTAGGAGCGCGGCGTCAACTCGTGAAGCTTCGCTCAACCGCCGCCGCCGCGCGTGCGATAGATTTCCGCGACGAAATCCTCCACCTCTTCGTCGGTCAAAACCCCGCCAAGCGCGCCGGCATCGCGAAAAGGGCCGATATGCTGGGATGCGGCCAACTGTTGAATGTCCGGCGAGAGAATAAAATGATCCTCGCCCAACGACAACGAAGGCAGCGCCTCGATGCGTTGGATCTCCAGCGAGTCCACTCGATCGGAGCGAGGTTGAATCCTGGCAAGTCCAGTCGCCCGGACCGGCTGTCGTAAAAGTGCCAGGATGTCGCCTTCGTGGTCCGGCCCGAAGGAACAGGTCACGGAAGGCCCGATTGCCGGATCGATTCGGCACCTCCGATCCTTGTGGCTGAAGTCCGCCATATCCAAAACTCCGTCGATTTGGGCGGCTCTGAACCGCGGCCCGCTCAACTGAGCGCCTGCGCGATCCCGAATTTTCTCATTGATCACGGCTTTGACTTCCTCCCGGCCGGATCCGGGCGCTATCCACTCCAGCTCCGTGATGCGTCCAGCCTCGACCACGGAACTAAGTTCATACAGGCTTTGAAGAACGCCGGGATCTAAATCTCGCTTTTCGTTGCCATCCGCGAGCGATTGAATCGCGCGCGTAAGTTCTTCGATCGCCACTCCTCCGGACGGCCGGACTCCTTGGAGGGGAGCCGTCGTTTGCGGCTTCTGAAGCGCAAAATCGAGCGCCGTGCTCCCCGCCCGAATTGCGATCAACTCCAACGTGCATTCATTCCGAATTTGCTCCGAGACGGGACCCCGATGAAGCGTACCGCGTCCCTTCAGCGCCTCAGCCTGCCGCCTCACCGCATTTTGAGCGCCTTGGCAAATCTTCATCAAATCGGAAATGGAAACCCTACCGCCCTCGATCCCCGGACCGCGCACGGTGAGCGTCAACGCCGGAGCCTCCGGGGAAGGATCCTTCGTTTGCTTCCGGTCCATTCGTGTTCGTACCGCCGGCATCTGAACCCAGATTACCGCACGATAGCTCCGGCGCCTGCGCCGCCTGCGAATCCTTCACCCCGAAAATCTGAACCACCGCGATCTCTCCGATTCTGCCATCCCCGCTCGCGCCCGCGCCCGTCATCTACTCCAACTCCAGCGAGTCGACCCGAATCGCTTCTCCCTTTCACTCACCCGTTACCTTCGCGCGCGGATCCGTATCCTGCTTGCGTGCCTACAGCGCGGCAACCGCCTTTGTGTTGCCGGCCGCCATTACCAGGCCGAAACCCGAGCCGGCGCAGTTCAACGCGCAACCGCGTCCGTGCCGGGCCGCGGTTTGATGCCAGCACTTGAGATCGATCGCCGTCGCGCTCCCGGTTTCATCCATCGCACTTAAGGGGAGGAACAGGCCAGTTGTCCGCTGCCGGCGCCGCAATCGGCGTCGCAATGAAACCAACCCGTCGCATCAGCCTGTCCAACAGAGCCGAGCCCACAACCTGCCCGGCGGATTTGACTCCATTCAGCAGCGTAAACCGCGCCCCCGGACGTGTTCTACAACACGCATTCAGCCGGTCTAAGCCCCAGCGCGGCAATGAGCTCGCGCTGTAGTTCCTCGATCCGGATCGGTTTCGATACATAACCGTCCATGCCGATTTCCATACAACGGTCCCGATCGCCTTTCATGGCGTGAGCGGTAAGCGCGATGATCGGAATGTGTTTGCCGCTTGCCTCTTCCCGGCGGCGAATCGTCTGCGTGGTTTCGAATCCGTCCATTACCGGCATCTGCACGTCCATCAGAATCGCGTCAAATTCCGCTTCGCCGCTCGCCAGCATCTGAAGCGCTTCTTGGCCGTTGTTGGCCACCGTGACCTGATAACCTTGCTTTTTGAGCAGCGCCGTGGCAACCGCCTGATTCACCCGGTTGTCTTCGGCGAGCAATATCCGTGGAGGCCGCGGCGGGCTTGCCTCCCCTGCGGAAACCAAGCCGCTGGATGGCGCTGCCGTTTCCGTGGGACCAAGGCTCTTAAGGATTGCGTCGAGTAATTCCGAGCGGCCAACCGGCTTGGTCAAGTGCGATGTGACACTGAGCGCGCGGGCTCTTCCCGCATCGCATAGCGCAAGCGAGGAACTGAGCATTACCACCGGGAGCCGATCGGCTAATCCCCCTTCCCTGATTCGCCCTACCAGTTCGAGTCCATCCATTTCCCGCACTTGGTAAGCGGCGACCACCACGGCAAAGGGCTCGCGTTGCACGGCTGCCTCTTTGATCTTACTTAGCGCCTCGATCGGCGAATCGGTGGTTATGCAGACCATTCCCCAACGCGCCAGAGTCCTTTCGAGACTTTTGCGATTCGTATCCTGCTCATCCACGATGAGAGCGCGCAGTCCGCGCAGTTTCTCGGAAGGACAAGGAGTCAAGGTGGAGATCGCTTCCACCACCTCGAACTCACCGGTGAAGTGAAAGCGGCTACCGGCTCCCTCCTCGCTTTCCGCCCAAAGCCGGCCCTTCATCAAGGACGCCAGCCGGCTCGAGATCGTCAGGCCGAGTCCGGTTCCTCCGTGCTTGCGGGCAATGGAGGCGTCCGCTTGTGTGAAAGGAGAAAAGATGCTTGTCAGCTTGTTCTCCGGAATGCCGATTCCGGTGTCGATTACGGAAAACCGTAGCTCCACAGTGCGCGCAATCGCCGACACGGCCGCGACTCTAATTTCAATCCCGCCACGCTCGGTAAACTTCAATGCGTTACCGGCGAGGTTCACCAGAACTTGCCTGAGTCTCACCTCGTCGGCCATCACGTAATCGGGAACGTTCTCGTCAAAGTCGCAGCTTAGGCGCAGGCCTTTGGCTTCGGCCTGAACAGCCAGGCTCTTAACGGAGCTGACAACGAGATCGCAAATGTCGCACCGCACCGGGTCGAGTTCCAGCCGCCCCGCCTCGATCTTCGAGAAATCGAGAATGTCGTTCAGCACCGTCAGCAAGGAGCCGGCGGAACGCTTCACGGTCTCCAGGTAGAAGCGTTGTTCCGCGGTCAGCTCCGTGCCGAGCGCGATCTCGGTCATGCCAAGTACGCCGTTCATCGGCGTGCGGATTTCATGGCTCATGTTGGCCAGAAATTCGCTTTTCGCCCGGTCCGCCGCCTCGGCGGCCTGTTTCGCCTCCAGCAGTTCCTTGGTTTGTAACCGTACACGCCGCCGGAGCGATAGCGTCCAAACGAGCCCCATGAGCCCGCCGATGGCTAGGGTCGTCACCAGAACGAGAGAACGCTGTAGCGTCCACCATGGCGCGACGCGCACTATACTTACGTCCCTGCCGGAGCGTAGAAGAACGCGAAACGAGATGGGCCGCTTATCCTCATTCACCTCGACCGCGCAAACTCCGGTCAGTTGCACGATACTCCCGGGTGTCAGTTTCAGGCCCGAGGCGCTCGCCCGGCTGGGAAAGGTCGCCACGAAATGCGCCCCGCCGGATTCGAGCAGAAGCATCGAATTGTCACGGTGAGACTCGTCTCCTTCCAAGTGCGCGGTGATGCGGATGAGCTCTCCATTGTGCTGTCCTGTGCGCGCTTCCTCCGCCGTAGAGGAGATCGGCGCCGGCTGCCGGGCTGTGCCGGCCACACGGATCGCGGCGTCCGTCAATACCGGTGAATAACTCCCGACCGCCGGGAAACCGGCCGCGTCCAGTAAGTCTCCCTGTTTCACCGGCGTCGCTCCACTTGTCTCCATCGCAATGCCGCCGGTGCCGTCCCATAGGTACACTACGTGATCCTGGGCATAGGTCACAACGCCGCGCAAATGGACTCGCTGCTTGGATCCTTCCGAGCGGTAGGAGAAGACGAGAAGGCTGTCGATCCGCACCGGCGGGGATTGAAACGGATCGCTGGCCGGCCGCTCTAGCACGATGACGTTCTCTCGCCGTGGCACATAGAACTCGACGCCGTTTAACTGATTTTTGGCGTTGAATATATTGCTGCATACCCCGTCGATTTTTAGCGTATAACCAACCAGACCTTCTAACTCCTTGCGTGTCATCTCAGGCACGAAGACATCCACAACGACATTTCCGGTATCGAAGCGGAGCGTGGGCGAACCGTCCGTTGTAGCGACGGAGCGGACCACGCCTGTGACGGTTACGAACAATCCGTCGCTCGCGCCCGAACTCAGCACGCTGAAACTGAGACGAACCGGTCGAGGCAAACGCGACTTGCCGACGACCCGTATCGCCGGCTCAACGACCGCCGGCGCATAGCCGGTCGAAGCCGTGGCCATGCCGCGAACCTCCACAATGTCCCCCGGCTTTCCCGTCAAGGCCCGATCCGGCGCCTCAAGAAAAATACCTCCCGTGGAGTTTTGAATGCAGTACACGTTGCCGTCGCGGCCCGTCTTGTTGTACGTAACCACCGCGCGCAGCCAAACCGGGTGCTGCTTCGCCGCCTCCGCCGCCGTGAGATGCTTAATCGTATAAACGCTGGTGAGAACAGAAGGCGTTGCCGCGTGAAGACTTGCGCAGGCAAGCGAAAGAATCACGAGCCCGAAAACGGGAATAAGCCTGCGGCACGCCATCTA
The DNA here is from genome assembly GCA_963823105.1 of uncultured Acidobacteriota bacterium. Lineage (GTDB taxonomy): Bacteria > Acidobacteriota > Terriglobia > Bryobacterales > Bryobacteraceae > JAJYKC01. The sequence goes on along the minus strand of CAWGKC010000019.1, from coordinate 24,149 downwards.
CAGTCATATCGTCCATCCTCGCCACCATCCGCCAAATCGCGGTCACCATCTCCAAAAATATTTCTTTCCCTTCCCCCTCAACACCTTACAGCCCATTTTTTTTCGCCGCCCCTCTTCTTTCCCACCCCCCGCGCTATCGTGTAACCAAGAGCGAGACGACTGATCATCTTCGTCCTCGCCGCTAAGCGGTCTCCATTCTAGACAAGGGAGATCGCGAATGCAAAAAGGTGGGCGCTGGCCGCTCGCGTTTGACGCGGCCCCTATCCAGTTTAAGGGTGACCTGAACGGGTTTTTGATCTTCGTAAAAACGCAACGTTGCACCATATTATTAGGAAACAAAGGAAAGAAGGAAAGAAAGTAAATCGGATCGGAACGGAAAACCGGAGAAAAGCTAAGGGCTTCACCGCTGAAATCCGAACGGCCCGTGAATCCCGGTCGCCTATTCCAGATCCAGCGAATCCACCTGAATCACTTGTCCCGTCAACTCACCCGTCACATTCGCGCGCAGATCCGAATCCTTTTTGCTCGCCCTCAGCGCGGCAACGGCCTTTGCGTTGCCGGCCGCGTCACCAGGCCGAAACCCGAACCGGCACAGTTCAACGCGCAACCGCGCTTATGCCTGGCCGCGGTTTGATGCTGGCACATGAGATCGATCACCTTGCCATTCCAGGTTTACCCGTTGCACTCAAGGCAAAGAACATCTCGAGGACGATGCAAGAAGTAGACTTCATAGCAGCTCCTTAATTTCCCGCTGCCGGCGCCACACCGGGCGCCGCGCGGTACGATCTCGATATGGCCATTTGCAGCGCGATTGCGACGCGCCTCGACGAAGAGATGCTTGCCCACCGGCCCGCTATCGTTTACCCCTCGCACACTCCTTTTTCGGCGATGCCAGCGCGCCCCGGCCCGGACATTGCCGTTGAGTTGGGTGGCCGATACCTCCTTCGATACCTCCTGCGCAAACAATATCGGCAGTTCACGACCGGCTCTTCCTCATTGCACTTTGTAACGCCCACGCCTTACTCGCCAACCGAGGTGATTTCATGGCTGGCTTTGCCAACGCCGGCACGCCGGGAGTTCGTCCTATTCCTCGATGCGATGCGTCTTTCGGATGTTCGCGGTCCCCGGCGCGTTTTGCTCGGCGGCGGACTCGAATATCTGCTTGCGTCTGGATTTCCGGCGAATGCCATCGTCGTGGGCTGGCCGCTCCCCGTGGTGTAATAGAGCTAAGGATTTGAATGGCCCAGATTCACCAGGCGGATGATCCCAGGCTCGTCGCAATGCGGTTACTCATGGATCAAGCTGGCCGGGCCGCGTCCTTCCACGAGCTTGATCCGTTTGGCGAGCGCCATGGTAGTTGGCAGCGAACGATACATGCCTGGACCGCGCCGGACGGTCTTGACCGTTATGTGATCGCCGCACTTACCAGTGTCGACGATGGGGATGAGATCGCCGTCACGGCTGGCGCCGAGGAACGCTCTGCTGCCGATTCTACCGGCAGACCGAGATGCCGTCGTTTCGACGTTGGCTCGATCCGCCTCCCTGACGACAGTCCTGATCTCTGGCCCACCTCCGATATCAAGGAACTCCTCGCCCAAGCCGTGCGAATGGCTGTCGAGATCCAGCCAGTACAGCTCGAAGAAATGCAACTGCTGGCGAGTTGATCTCACGGCTCAACACATAGAAGCACGCCGATCGAGCAAGCGGCCCTGCGGCACACGACGGTGAATAATTACGCCAGCGCGCGGCGATGGCCACGATGTTGACGGCGGTCGAAAACATCTTGTAAGCACCGTCGGCAACCCCGACCATAGCGCTCGATGAATTCCCCGATTTCTCCCGCCGCCGTCTCTCCGCTTCCGCCATCACCGCGCCCACCGATTTATTTCTCTCCCCCTTTCAATCTCCTACGGCCAATCTCGCACCCGCTCGCTCGCCCCATCCGCTATCCTCGCTGCAGATGCCGATCTCTCTCAGCCTCGCGATCCTCCTCTTCGCGCTCCTCTCGCTCGCGTGGATCTCACAGCCTCGCGCGTTCGCGCCCCCTCAGGTGCCTTGCCCCCCCGATTCGAATCCTGAGCCGCCCAAGTCCGCTTACTTCACGAGCGCGATGAGGATCGCCCGGTCCTCCCGGATCGGCGGCATCCTCCCTGCAGCGCCTCCCTCGGAGAGCCAATGTCACCGGCGCCGGGAACCGGTCAAACTCGCACGCGCAACAAGGGCGATTATGCCCCTTAGCGCGGCTTGCACGTTAACGCCGTAGCCGCCTCAAATAGGATCTCCTTGGGAGAGCCGATGAAATGGCATCGGCGATTTCGCGACGATTCACCGGCGTTTACACGAAGAGGTCGATCGGCACGTGAAAGAATTCAGCCAGCCTTCTTGCCTGGGTCTTGCTGATGGACCGTCGACCACTCAGCACTTCAGTGGCGGCGCCCTTGTTGCCCAGCACAGGCCATATATCCTTGTGCTTCAATCCACGTTCCGCCATAAGCGCCTTCAGGGACTCGTTCGGCGACACTTGAGGCAGCGGGTAATTCTTCTCTTCGTAGTCTTCGATGAGGAGCGTCAGGACTTCGGCGAGCGCTTCCTCCTCGGGTGACAGGTCGTCGCGGTCGTCGAGCGCGAGCAGCGTTTCGGCAAACCGCGCACGCTCGGGCTCCGAGCGAATCGGCCGGGGGAGAGATTTCGCTAACAATTTAGCGTATACCGAATCCTTGATCTCAGTCGTCGTGCTCATTGCTTCCAGTCTCCCTTGCTGTACTCGACATGGGTAAGGATGTAAAGAATGAAAACGCGTTTGCTCCGGTGGTTGATTCGTGCAATCAACCTGTAGTGATTCCCGTGGATATTGAATACGGTCCTTCGACCAACGATGTCGGCGTGCGCGAAATCTTTCCTCACCTCGGCTAAGGTTCCCCAGTCGGCCCTCTTGGTTATTTGATACCAGTTCATCAGCGGCACCAGCGCGTCGCGATGCCTCTCGGCAAACTTGAAAATCGCCGGTTTGCCAATGATCCGCACAGTCTAGTTTACAAACCGTAAACTTTTCTGTCAAGTAAGCGGCTCAAGCGGCCAGAAATGTGGCGGCGGTCGGTAAATTCTGTGCGCACCTGCAACGATTCAAAAATGGACATCGCCCGCGCCGCCGGCAACCGCCGTCTCTCCGATTCCGCCATCACCGCGCCCACCGATTTATTTCTCCCGCCCTTTCAATCTCCTACGGCCAATCTCACGCCCGCTCGCTCGCCCCATCCGCTATCCTCGCTCCAGATGCCGATGTCTCTCATCCTCGCGATCCTCCTCCTCGCGCTCTTCTCGCTCGCTTGGATCGCACCGCCTCGCGCGTTTGCACTCTCCCATCGTCCTCGCACGCCAAACAACAACATCCCGTCCCCGCGTCCGCACGCCACATCCTTCCATCCCTCCAATTCCACGGCCCTTCCCCGCCCCCGGAAAAACGTGACGGAACCCCGTGACACAACCGTGACAGAAGCCTTCATGCCCCGGTCTCCGTCACCGTGATATATTCATTCGTATCCACCCGAAAAGGAGGGTTCGCATGAGCGAAAAGAAAGAACCCCAGGTTCCGAAAGAGAAAGTAGATTTTTCCCGGCGCGGATTCCTGAAGGGCGTGGGAATCGGCGGCGGCGTCCTCACCACCGGCCTTCTCGAACCCGAAGCCGAAGCCGCATCCACGGCCAAAGTCGAAGGCCCCAACGCCGTTCCGGTCACCCTCAATATCAACGGCAAGCCCCACCGGCTCAGCCTCGAACCGCGCACCACCCTGTGCGACGCGCTTCGCAATCATCTGGAATACACCGGCTCCAAACGCGTCTGCGACCGCGGCACCTGCGGAGCCTGCACCGTCATCGTCTCCGGCAAAGCGGTGTATAGCTGCACCACTGCTCGCCATCGACGCGCAGGGCAAACGCATCGAAACGCTCGAAGGCATCTCCACTCCCGCCCATCCCCATCCGGTCACCAAGGCCTTCGTCGATCACGACGCCCAGCAGTGCGGCTACTGCACGCCCGGCTTCGTCATGGCCGCCAAAGCCTATCTCGATCACAACCCGAATCCCACCGACGACGAAGTTCGCACCGGCCTCGGCGGCAATCTCTGCCGCTGCGGCACCTACATGGGAATTCGAAAAGCCGTCCTGCAAGCCGCGAAAGAAATGAAGGGAGGCGCTCATGCCTGATAATCCGGCACTCGATTTTCATTGGCCGCCGATGGACACCCGGCGCGTGATGGGCAAGTCCCACAACCGCCTCGACGGCATCGATAAGGCCAGCGGCGCCGCCAAATACAACAGCGACGTCAAGCCCGCCGGCCTGCTGTTCGGCGCCCTTCTCACCTCGCCCTACGCCCACGCCCGCGTCAAGAGCATCGACACTTCGGCCGCCGAAAAACTTCCCGGCGTCACCGCCGTTCGCGTCATCTCCGCCGCCGGCAAGGAAGTCCAATGGCAAGGCACGGAAATCGCCTCCGTCTCCGCCGTCACGGAGGAAACCGCCAACGACGCCATCCGCCTCATCAAGGTGGACTACGAAGTCCTCCCGCATCTCGTCCGCGAAGACGACCTCGCCAAAGCCGGCAATCGCGCCAAGGCCGCCGGCGAACAGGTCACCGGCGATCCCGACTCCGCCTTCAAGGAATCCGGACGCCATCGTCAGCGAAGGCTACTACGCCATCCCCGTCATCACCCACTGTTGCCTCGAATCGCACGGCTCCGCCGTCGCGTGGAATGGCGAAAAAATCGAGTTTTGGCCCTCCACCCAAAACGTCTCCGGCATCGGCGGCGACATCGGCCGCGCTCTCAACGTTCCCGCCGCCAACATCCACGTTCATATGGATCACATCGGCGGCGGCTTCGGCTCCAAGTTCCCCTCCGATGTCTGGGGCGTCGAAGCGGCCCAGCTTTCAAAAGCCAGCGGCGGCAAACCCGTTCGCATTTTCCTCGACCGCGAAACCGAACTGCTCATCGCCGGCAACCGCCCCTCCGCCTACGGCAAAATCAAAGTCGCCGCCAAGAAGGACGGCACCATCACCGCCTGGCAATCGGATACCTGGTCCACCGGCGGCCTCGCCGGCGGCGGCCTCTCGGCCGATCTGTTCCCCTACGTCTATCGCAAAGTCGCCAACCGCCGCGTCAATCACACCGCGGTTTCCACCAACACCGGCAGCGCCCGCGCCTGGCGCGCTCCCAACCATCCGCAAGCTTCTTACCTCACCTGCTCGGCCCTCGAAGACCTCGCCGCAAAGCTCAAAATGGATCCGCTCGAGTTGTTCCTCAAGAACGCCGAGCTCACCGCCCGCGCCGCCGCCTACACCTCGCAACTCAACAAAGGCGCCGAGTTGATCGACTGGAAAAAGAATTGGCACCCGCGCGGCGATTCCGGCTCCGGCCCCATCAAGCGCGGCCTCGGCCTCGGTGTCGGAACCTGGGGCGGCGCCGGCCACGGCAGCAAATGCCTCGCCACCATCAACCCCGACGGCAGCGTCCAAATCGAACTCGGCAGCCAGGATGTCGGCAGCGGAACTCGCACCGTCATCGCCATCGTCGCCGCCGAAACGCTGGGCCTTCCCGTCTCCGCCATCACCGTCAAAATCGGCGACAGCAATTATCCGCCTTCCGGCGCTTCCGGCGGCTCTACCACGGTCGGCGGCGTCTCCGCCTCCACCCGCAAAGCCACCGTCGCCGCGCTGGCGAAATTGCTCGCCGCCGCCGCGCCCTCCCTCGGCTCCACTCCCGATAATCTCCAAGCCGTCGACCGCCGCATCGTCGTCAAAGGCGATTCGTCGAAGAGCCTCACCTGGGACGCCGCTTGCCGCAAGCTCGGCACCAATAAAATCTCCGAGACCGGCGAAAACAATCCCCGCACCGCCGAGCGCGAAGGCCTCACCACCGGCGGCGTCGCCGGCGTCCAGATGGCCGACGTCAGCGTCGATGTCGAAACCGGCGTCGTCAAGATGAACCGCATCGTCGCCGTTCACGACTGCGGCCTCATCGTCAATCCCAAAACCGCCGAGAGCCAGATCCTCGGCGCCTGCATTATGAGCGTCTGCGGCGCTCTCATGGAAGAACGCATCGCCGACCAAAACCTCGGCCGCATCATGAATCCCGACATGGAGTTTTACAAGCTGGCCGGGATCAAAGACATCGGTGACATCGTCGTCCACCTTGATATCAACGCCGAAAACGACAAGCGCGGCGTCATCGGACTGGGCGAGCCGCCCACCATTCCCGGCATCGCCGCCATCGGCAACGCCGTCGCCAACGCCATCGGCGTCCGCGTCCCGTCCGTCCCCCTCACGCCCGAACCGCGTCCTGGCCGCCTTGGCCGCCAATGGGAGGAATTCCTAATGCAGCCGTTTGAATATTCCAGCCCCGCCACTCTCGCCGAAGCGCTCCCTCTTCTCGGTTCCCAATGGAGCGACGCCCAGGTCTTAGCCGGCGGCACCGACCTCATCAGCCTCATGAAGGAATTCGTTCAGTCGCCCAAACGCGTCGTGAACGTCAAAGGCATCAAGGAACTCGGCGGCGTCTCCAAAACCGCCCACGGCCTGCGCATCGGCGCCGCCGTCACCTTCGACGAGCTTGCATCGAGCGCCGTCGTCCGCTCCGAATATCCGTCCATCCACGAAGCCGTGATGGGCGTTTCCAGCCCGCAAATCCGCAACATGGGCACCGCCGGCGGCGATCTCTGCCAGCGTCCGCGCTGCTGGTATTACCGCGCCGGTTACGGCCTGCTCGCCATGAAGGACGGCAAGAGCCTCGTCCCCGACGGCGAGAATCGCTATCACGCCATCTTCGGCGGAGGCCCGGCGTATTTCGTCAGCGCCTCCAGCCTCGGACCCGCCCTCGCCGCTCTCGGAGCCAGCGTAAAACTGGTCTCCGCTTCCGGCGCCCGCACCGTCGCCGTCGACAAATTCTTCGTAACGCCCGCCGATGAGAACGCCCGCGAAATCGTTCTTCAACCCAACGAGATTCTCACCGAGATTCTCATCCCTCACGCCACCGGCGTCAAGAACGCAACCTACGAAGTGCGCCAAAAAGACGCTCTCGATTGGCCGCTCGCCGCCGCCTCCGTCGCTCTTCACATGAAAGGCGATACGGTCGACCACGCCAGCATTTACCTCGGCCATGTCGCTCCCACCCCGTGGGCCGCAACCGAGGCCGCCAACTCTCTCGCCGGCCAAACGCATTACCGAAGAGACCGCGAAAAAAGCGGGCGATGCCGCCGTCGCTGGCGCTAAACCGCTCAGCCAGAACGAATATAAAGTCCAGCTTGCCCGCGTCGCCGTCAAGCGCGCGCTGCTCGCCGCCGTGAAGGCGTAAACATAGGAGGACAATGCAGGAACGCTCCTCTCTCACCGAACTCGACGACGACCGCTGCGATCATCTTCGCTGGAAAGGCATGTACATCGAAGCCGAATGGGACCCCTCGGTCCCTCACTCCAACGACCGCCTCTTCTGGTGCCAGAAGACCCAGCAATGCATCGGCCCCGACGGAAAAATCGCCGACGATTACGAATGCAATCCCGCGCGAAAATGCTACCACCCGTTCTAGCCATGCCCGGTCAACTGCTAATCTAAAGTTATGCGAACCAGTTATTTCACTTCGCTATCGCTCTTGCTGGCCGCCCCCGTGTTCGCCGCCAGCCTCCCCGCCACCAATATCCAAGGCGAGTACGTCGAAGCCCGCACCGCCGACGTCTATACAGGCCCCTGTTTCGCCAATTCCGAAGTCGGCCTCACCGGCGATCTCGCCGTGATGGGCTGGAAGATCGACAAAGGCGAATATCAAGGCGTCTCGCTCGACGGCCTTTCGGTCATGGGCGTTCTCCACGCCAGCAACACTCTCGGCGATGTCACCGCTTCGGCGTATCCGGTGAAATCGGTCATCATCGTCGATTCGCGCGCGAACGCCGAACAACGCGTGGCTTTGAAGAATTTCGCCCAACGCATGGGCGGCGATCTGCTCTCCGATGTTGTTCGTGTCGATTCGCAACCGATCGATTTCACGATGGCCGGCAATAGCGTCCATAGCCGCAAGCTCTGCATGACGGCCGGCACGGAAGCGAAACTCGAAACGCGTCCTCTCAACGACGGCGACCAGATCTGCCACAACGAAGCCGTCTGGTATCCTCCGCTAACCAAGATCGATCACGCCATGGCCGCCTACACCGTCGCCCACGATTTTCACGGCAGCGAGCTCGGCACCGTGTGGTCCAGCCCGGACAAGCGCAGCGCCTTCGTCGGCACCTTCCACCTGGACGATTGACGCCTATTCTTCGACGTCCGGTACTTCCGAGCCGCGCGCGTAAGCAAGTGGTCTTCAGGCCGCTAGCGCCTACTCTTCCACGTCCTCGGTAAAGCAGCTCTCAAACGCTTCGTCGAGCAGCGCCTCGGTCAGCTTCTGCGGCCGGTTTTCGAATTGAATTAGATCGATGGCGTGCGTGATCACGTCGCGCGGGTGGCATCGCCGGAACGCCTTCCCCGTCGCCAAATAGTGTTTCCGAATGAACCGTTCCACGGTCCATTTGTCGTAGGGCAGTTCGCGCGCCTGGCAAAACTCCTCGAAGATTTGCGCGTACTCGGCCGGTTCCGGGCTGCGCAATAACATCTTGTATTGGATGCGGCGCAGGAACGCCTCGTCGCCCAACTGCTGCGGTTTCAGGTTGGTCGAAAAAATCAGGAACGTCTCGAACGGGACGGTCATCTTTCCACCGCTCAGGAACGTCAGGTAATCGATCCTTCGCTCCATCGGCACAATCCAGCGGTTGAGAATGTCCGCCGTCGATGCGCTTTGGCGGCCGAAATCGTCGATCATGTAGATGCCGTTGTTGGCCTTCATCTGGAACGGCGCTTCGTAGATTTTCGAGGTCCGGTTATAGCTCAGGTCGAGCATGTCCATCGACAACTCGCCGCCGCTCGACAGGAACGGCCGCCGGCACTTCACCCAACGCCCATCGTAGAGCGATCCCTTCGTCAGCGCCGCCTCCGGCGCGACGTCGTCGATGCGCTGATGCTGCACCGGATCGTAAACCCGGATGATGTGGCCCTGGGAAAACACGGCGTGCGGGATATAAACCGGCGTGTCGTCCAGGTTCACGAGCGCCTCGGCGAGAAACGTTTTTCCATTTCCCGGCTGCCCATAGATCAGCAGCGATTTCCCCGCGCTGACCGCCGGCCCGATTTGAGAAAGAATTTTCGGCGTCACCACCATGCGCCGGTAAGCGTTCGCCAGCTTGTCCGGCGTCAGCCATCCTTCCTTCTGCTTTTGCCGCCGCACCTGTTCGACGTATTGTTCGATCGGCACCGGCGCCGCGCCGCCGTATTGGTTGGTTTCCAGATGCTCCCGCGCCTGGCTCCGCCCCTCTTCGCTCAACTCGAAGACGGAGGTGACCGCGCCCAATCCCTGCGCCCGTTTCACCGAAGTCAAATGCTGCCGCTTCAGCGTTTCCAGCGGCCCGTCGATCAGGCTGAACTTCAAGCCCAGCGCCGTGGCCAGATCCCACGCCGACAGCTCCCCGCGCTGAAGAAGCATTTTCAGCACGAGCTGCTCGATGACCGACCCCGGAATTCCCAGGTCGCCAAGCGTCTCCGGCACCCGCGGCACGCTGTGCAGTTGCGGTTCTCGGTACAGGGATAGATCGATCGCCGCGCTCATAGCTCTAATCCCAGCCTGCGCCCAATCGGGGGCGGCTGCAATGAGGTTTTTCGCCGCCTTGTCGCCGGGAGAACCACTGAGGGACCTTAGCGCCTATTGCCTTCGCGGCGCCTCCATCCGCCCGAGCGTATCGTAGAGAGGTTGGGCGGGCTTGAGTTCCGAATGCTCTTCCGCCACCGACACCGCGAGCACATTGATTTTGTCGTCGTTCGGCAGCGTGATCGTCTTCGCGTTCGCCGGCAAGTCGATCCCGTACGCGAAAAGATACGAGTATTGATACGGTTCGTTCAAGCCATCGGCCGTGTGATGATGAGACGCGTACCAGCCAATCCCGGCCCGTTTGATAAAACCAGGCTCCAGTCCAACGTAGTCGCCCGGATATTCCGGCTCCCATCCCTTGGGCCAATTGGCCGCGGGAGGCCATGGAGCGTGATTCGCCGAAACGGCCCAATCGCGGGCGGGTTCGTTTTTCCAGATCCGCGTGTCCCATTGGCCGACGAATCCGCCCCAGTCTTCCACGTTCAGATCGACCGGCATTTCGCCGATTTTAAACGCCGCCTTCCGGTCGCCGGCGGCGGAGGCGGCCAAAATGTAGACCCGGTTGTACCGTCCCGAAGGCAACGCGATCGTCTGGCCTTTCGCCACCATCGCATTCGCTGCGCCGGTCTTGGCGGGCGCCAGCTTGAAATGTACGTCGTGAAAGTCGAGTTCGGCGGGCAGCATCTCGGCGGGCAGCGCGTTGCCTTTGCCGTCGAATCCGCCGCCACGGGTTCTGGTGTCGTCGTCGCTGGCAACCGCCAAATCATACGTCAGCGCGACCGGAGCGGACCGGACCGGCTGCGCTTTCGCCGGCGCTGCGGCGAGCCGTAAGGCGAACGTGCGCGGCTGATAAGCCGTGAACGAAGTAACGAGCGCGCCGCCGCGCACCGTCGCCGGTCCAACCGGTTGCTCTTGGCCGTTGACCTCGCGCGCCGCGCCGATCGGTCCGGCAAACGAAACGCTCACTTCCGGCTGAGATTTGCCGTCCATTTCCACCAACCGGAGGATCGTCTCGCCGCTCATTTCGGCCTTCTTGAGAGCCATCACGCGAATGCGCGGGTTGTCGATGTGGAGAAGCGAAAAACTTCCGCCGAGTTTGCCGGCGTGCTTCGGGCTTTCGAATGCAATCGGCGGCTCGTTCAACCGGTAGCCCTGCCAATCGGTCTGGCCCCGCCGCCAATCTCCGGCGTGCCCCGCGAGACCGAACACGATTTCATGATGACCCCAATCCTGGTTGGCTTGATCGCTGAAGCTTCGATCCGTGCCGGGCGTTCGGATCAGCGTCAAGCGGATCGTGCGATCGTCCACCTTGTCGGAGCCGTTTTTGCAATCGGTGAGAATCGTCGCGCCGTAGGAGCCTGTTTTGTCGGTGAGATCGATCCAGCGATGAGAGGCGACTTCGAATTGCCTCTCGTTCTCGGTGGGCCGCTCCAGTGTGCCGACGTCCCAGTTATAGGTCGCGTTCTCGTTGGAGGCGCTCAGCGGGAAGACGGCTTTGAGATTGGCCGACAAAGTCTTCCAATCGATGGCCTCGCGAAATTCCACACGATCGCCCGCCTCGCCCGCCGCCAGACTCACCGTTTGGACGAATTTGGAGTTTTCCGTTTCGCGGTTTACTTCGATCGAAACGCGGGCAGGGCCGTTCTCTTTGATTCGGATTTGCGGCGTTCCGCCAACATAGGCGCGCGGCGCGGCGCGCTCCTGATCGAAATCCATGTTCCAGGCCGGCCACTGCCGCGGCTTGTCTTCGGAGATGGCGAGGCGAATCGGAGCCGAGAGCAGCTCGCGGTTCAAGCTCTTGTCGAAGACGCTCGAAACGTCGCCGTTCCGGTCGAGTTTCACGGCGTAGCGTGCGTTTTCAAGCGTCGATTCAGTCACTTTGAGCGACGGCGAAATGCCGGGACGGTTGGAAGGCCGGACGTCGTAAACGGCGTAGCCAACCGGCGGAGCCTTCGCTACGAATAGAACCTTACCGCCCTCCCGTTGCGCGGGCGCCTCTTTCCCATCGGGGCCGAAGACCCGCACGAACTCCGGAGCTTCACCGGGAAACGAAACATCCGCTTCCACGAGATCCTCGCGAGGAATGTTCAGGGAATTAAACACCACGATCGAGACGCCCTTGGCCCGGGTATCCATCACCGATGCGACCGCTTCCGTCGCGCTTGTCAACACACCCGCGAATTGGTTCAAGGCGATGACGTCGTCGTTCCAGGCGAACTGGTAGGACAGCGGAGTGGCGGTGCCGGCGGCAGTGTCGTGAAAATGGCCGCCCATCACCAACCTCCACGCGCCATTCAGCCGTTTTTGCGGGTACGATCTCCCGCCTAACCACTGCGCGGCGACCGAGGCTTTTTCGGCGGCGTCCGCCAGCACTTCACTCTTGCGGATCCAGCGCTTATGGTAAGCCTGCGAGGTCAGCGAGCCGGCGGAATGGTTAATCAGTTCCAGGTCGCCTTGATAGCGCGGCATCCGGGAGGTCATCGCCGGTGTGATCGCATTGAACATCTGATCCGCCGTCGCCTCGACGATATGCAACGGCCCGGTTCCGACTTGCACCGGAGGTCCGGGTGGCGGAGGGGGAGTTTCTTGATCTCGCCGGGGACCGAACCGGATCTGTGGGAGAGGCGGCATAATCGTTTCGCTCTTGGTGACGATGGCTTCGAGCAACTTGGCGGTCGATTCCCGGGCCGCGCCGCCGATGTCGCCGGTGCCGACGTATTTGTAGTCGGCAAAGACGCCGGTTACTTTGCCATCGAGTTCGACCCGCTTGATCCAATCCTGCTCGAGCTCGCGTGGGCGTTCGATAAAGCGCAACTGGCGCGGCGTCATCCGCGCTTTTTGCTCCGCCGTAAGTTGCGGTGGAGGAAGCGGCGGTGGAGGCGCGTTGCTCAAGTCGGTGTAAACATCGCTGCCGTAGCCTCCCGGATTTAACGCGGCGACGATCGATTTTCCATCCGGGCCGATCCAGACGCCTACGTTGAATGGAATGCCTTCCGGCGTTTGTTCCGGCGAATCCGGCCCTCCCACTTTCGGAGCCGGTTGCCACGCCGCGCTCAGCTTTTGCGTGGAGAAACCCTTCAACCCCGCGTGCGCCAGGATGCTGGGGAGCGACGCGGGAAAGCCGAAGCAATCCGGCAGCATGTATTCCGTGCTCGCCTTGCCGAACTCGTTGCGAAAATAGGTGTTGCCATAAAGAATCTGCCGGAGAATGCCTTCGGCGCTGGGCAGATTGACGTCGCCCTCCTCCATGGACGAACCCGCCGGGAACCAGCGTCCGGCGGCGACATAGTTTTTCATCCGCGCGTAGTCGGAGGGAAAGTATTCTTTCATCAGGCGGTATCGGTTGGCGCCCGTCCAATTGAAAACGTAATGCGGGTATTTGTCGATGTAGTCGAAGTTGACCCGCATCGTTTTTAACAAGTACTCGCTAATCGTCTGCGGAAACTCCCATCGCCACTGGGTATCCAGATGCGCGTAAGGAACCACAAAAAGCGTCGGAGTTTTCGTGATGTCCGGCGTCTTCATGGTCTGGCCGCGAGCCGCCGCGAGCGCCGCCAAACCCGCTAACGCCAAAAGGCCAAAACGTTTGAGCATAAGTCAAGTTTACCGGTCCGGCATGCCCGACGGACCGGACTACCTTGCGATTCGAATCATTGCTTTTTCACCACCGCGTCCGTCCCCCAATATCCGTTGTCGGTGTCGATGCGCAAACGCATCTCATCTCCGGAAACCGTACCCTTCACGAGCAGAGTCGTCGGCATCCCTTGCCATTCGTCGTCGACGGCGAACGAAATGGAATCGCCTTTCAACTTGCCGTCGCGAATCGGCTTCTCCTTTCCGGACTGATTGAGCATCGTTCCGGAAACCGAGTCACTGTCGGATTTGAGCGTAAAGACCGCTTGCCCGCCCTGGGACATCGGCCCCTTCCATGTGCCGGTGACATCGGCGGCGAAGGCATTCGGTAAGAACGCCAGAATCAAGAAGCATCGAAGCGCGCGTGAAACGGTCATTTGATTCCCCTTAGGTGTTCGATCATCATCCAAAACGGCAGCAATCCGTTCGCGGTGACCAAAATCCCGCGAATCCAATGGGTGCTCATGACGCGTGCATACATAGGATAGAGGGATCCATCCGGCAGTCTTGCGTAATGTGTTTGCGCTTGCCACCGCCCCCAAAAGGCCGCTGTGAGGGCGTAGACGATCAAGTGCAGAGCGACGTTGATCCCGACCGACATCGCGTCGACCCCTTCCGGGCGCCACCAGATCATCGCGATGGAACCGGATACCGCGACCGCCTCGACGGGAAAAATAACCGGTTTGATCATCGACCACCACGCGGCGTGATAGGCGGCAAAGTCCGCGGGGGCCACATAGGTCCAGAGCCGCCAGCCGAACTGCGTCATCCAGATCGTGCCGACGCTGTAAAAGCTCGCCGCGAAGGTGATAAGCAGCGCCCATTGCGCTTTGTTCATGATTTAGTCTCCTTTCGCTTGTTTGCCGATGGCCGGCAAACCCGCTACGAACCGGCCCAGCAGTTCGAGGAGCTGGCGCCGTTCGGATGCCGTCATGCATTCCAGGCTCTTCACGAGGACGCTGCTTGTGTCCATCGCCGGGATGCTATTGAAAAGAGCCGCGCCTCTTTTCTCTAACGTTAGCGGTTCGCGGCGCCGGTCCGCCGGGTCTTTCCGGCGCCGCACCAACTTTTTTTTCACCAGGCCGTCGACGACATACACCAGCGTCGACGGCGCGATTCCCATCAATTGGCTGATCTCGGCCATCGAGCCGAAGCCGTTGGATAAATGCCGGAGAACGCCGTGTTCGATGGCGCCGATTCCCGCCTGGCAATTGTCCAGGCGGGATTTCAGGTCCGCCCTGGCGATTTTGGTGACGATCGCGCACGATCCCCGAATGTCATTCGCCATGGAAACGATCGCGGCGGACCCGTGTATTTCTTCAGTTTGTATGATTCGTTTTGAATCGGTCAAATTGAATTATCTGCCGGCGCGAACCGGGCTGTCAAGCAGATTCCGAATTTTCCTGGAAGCGCGGGGCCCTTAGCGCGGGGTGATCAGGCCGCCCAGTTTGTCGTATTCGGAAATCGAGGATCGCGGGAAGCGCGGCGAATAGGCTTCCAGGTACTTTACGCCGGAGCCGGTGTTGTAAACGACGATCTCGTCCTCCGGCTTCAGGAAGCCATTGGCCAGCAGTTTCTTCAGCGCCGCAACGCAGGCGCCGCCTTCGGGCGCGGGGAACATTCCTTCTTGCGACGCCAGTTCCACGCCGGCGTCGAGCATCTCGCGGTCGCTCACCGCGATCGCCGTTCCCCGGCTCGCGCGCACCGCCCTTAACGTCAGCACATCGCCGAGCGGCTTTGGAACCCGCAATCCGCTGGCCACGGTTTCGGCGCCTTCAAAAAAACGGCTCTCGGTTTCGCCGCGCTCGAAGGCGCGCACGATCGGCTGGCAACCTTCGGCTTGCACGGCGATCATTTTCGGCCGCTCGGGGCCTAACCATCCCATCGCTTCCATTTCCCCGAACGCTTTCCACATTCCGATCATCCCGACCCCGCCGCCCGCGGGATAGAAAATGGCGTCCGGAAGGCGCCAGTCGAGCTGTTCGGCTAATTCGTAGCCCATCGTCTTCTTCCCCTCGACGCGGTAGGGTTCTTTCAATGTGCTGATGTCGAACCAGCCTTCGGCGTCCTTGCGCTGAGCGATGATTTTGCCGCAGTCGCTAATCAGGCCATCGACGAGAGTGACCCGCGCGCCGGCGGCTTTGCATTCGATGAAATTGGCCTGGGGCACGTCCTTGGGCATGAAGATGTGCGCCTCGATCCCCGCGGCCGCGGCGTAGGCGGCCATCGCCCCGGCCGCGTTGCCGGCGGAGGGGATCGCGACTTTCCTTATTCCCAATTCCACGCACATCGAAACGGCGCAGGAGAGGCCGCGCGCCTTGAACGAGCCGGTTGGGTTGAGCCCCTCGTCCTTCACCCACAATCGCTCGACCCCGAGCGATTTTCCCAGGCGCGCCGTCCGCACCAGCGGTGTCCAGCCTTCGCCGAGCGTGATCACAGCCCCGGGATTTCTCACCGGCAGCACCCGCGCGTAACGCCACATGTTGGACGGAGACTCCCGCCATACGCTCGCGGCGCCAGGACCGCGCGGCCTTTTCCAGATCGTAGATCGCCAGCAGCGGGCCGCCGCATTCGCAGAGGTTGTGAACGAGGCCGGCCTCGCGCCGCTTGCCGCAGAGGCTGCATTCCAGATGGGATAGGGTGGTCATGAAACTTTTATCGTTGCACGATTCGCCCTGGAGATTCGTCATACTGGTAGCGAACGATGCGTTGGATTCTAGCGGTGTGCCTGAGCGCGGCGGCGGCCAATGCCGGCGAATACGCCGTATTGACGAGCGGTTTCCGCCTGCACGCGGACCGGCACGAACGGACGGGCGATACGGTGGCGCTGGTTTCCGGCGGAGGCCGCATCGAAATCCCCGCTGGCGAGATTGTCCGTTTCGAGGCCGAGGAAACGGCAGCGCCCGCACCCGCCGCTGCTCCGCCGGCGATCGTGCCGCCGGCCGACCCGAAGGCGTTGGTGAAACAGGCCGCGCAATACGCGGAGATTCCCGAGGCGCTGGTGCGCAGCGTGGCGAAGGCCGAATCGGCGTTCCATACCGATGCCGTATCGAAAAAGGGCGCGCTCGGAGTGATGCAGTTGATGCCCGCGACCGCGGCCGGGATGAACGCCGACGCGCGCGACCCGAAACAAAACGTCTATGCGGGCGCGCTTTATCTGCGCGAGCTGCTGATTAAATATCACGGCGAAGTGGCCAAGGCGCTGGCGGCCTACAACGCGGGGCCGGGCGCGGTGGAGAAATACCACGGCGTTCCGCCGTACGCGGAAACGCGCAATTACGTGAACCGGGTGATCGGCGATTACGTGCGGGATTCAGGCGCCGGCGCTTCGCAGTAGGGCGCGAACTCCGTCGATGCAAAGCGCGGCCGCGTGATGCGATTCGGGCGCCAATCCCCCCACGGCGGCCTCCAGATCGCCAGCCTTCAACTCCGACATTTCCGACCGGGTTTTTCCCGGTAGCCAACCGGCGAGCGCCGATCCGGCGGCGATGGAGGCGGCGCAGCCTCGCACTTGATAAAGCGCTTCGGCGATGTGATCGCCCTTCCAACGGGCCGAGAGGCGAAGGATATCGCCGCAGGCCGGATTCTCGATTTCGACGGTGACGGCGGGGGCGGGCAATTGGCCGACATTGCGCGGATTGCGAAAATGATCGAGAAACAGATCGCTATACACCGTAGATTCCGTATCCTCTTATTATGGCTGCATCTGCGTCCCGGTCGCCGTTGGCTGTGGTGGCGGCGGTGATTCGCCTTAACGGATTGATTCTAATAGGCCAGCGCCCGATGGATAGCCGGCACGGGATGAAATGGGAGTTCCCCGGCGGAAAGGTGGAACCGGGGGAGGCGCCGCGCGAGGCCTTGCAACGGGAATTGCGGGAAGAGTTGGGGATCGAAGCCGAGATCGGCACGGAAATCACGCGATATGAGTACCGCTATCCCCAACGGCCGACGATTCAGTTGATCTTCTATTCTGTGGACCGATTCGCGGGCGAGCCAAAAAATCTGGCGTTTGAAGAGATCCGGTGGGAGGCGCTGGAGCGCCTGGGCGACTACGATTTTCTGGACGCGGACATCAGGTTCATCAAGAGCCTGAACCGGAAGTGAAATATCTCGCGCCAAACCAGCAGGCGTTCACGGCAAGGGCGGATAATGGGGTGATCGTGACCGAGAATGGCGGCGGCGCCGAGGAATAAAGGAAGGCTCGGGATAAACGGGAGAAGGAAACCGATTACCCCGAGCGCCAGCAGCGCGTATCCGGCTGCCTGTTTCAGAAACGGCAAGGCGGCTCCTCTCACGGACCACTTATCGGAGGAAAGGACCGCTTCTTTAGGGGATTGAGGAGCCTTTCCCTGTCGCTTCCACTAATAAGGATGCGGACCGCGGGGCCGCGGTTTCGGAATCTCCGTGCGGTTAGGAAACGGCTGAGGGGTTTCCGGGGCCATTTCGGGGCCCGCGGGCGGGCGTTCTAATTTTGGGTTCGTCAGAAGAATTCGTGGGTCGATTCCGGCTCGGGCAACTTGCCAAGTGAGTGATAGAGCGCAAGTTCGAGGCAGCGGAAGGTGCGGAAACCGTAGGATTTTCTCATGGTGACTTTAGCCTTGTTGTTCAGACCCTCGACAACTCCGCTGGAAAGCAGCTTCTGAGCGCGGAAATAGTGGAGGATCAGTTCGCGGTGCTGGCGGAGTGACCGGGCGATGTTCTTCATGGGCTCGATGCGCGAGCGCATCACTTGCCGACACCAGTCGTCCAGGAACTTTCCGGCCCATGCGGGCGAGTTGTAATCCCAGAGCTGCTGAAAGGCTTCCTTAAGAAGGTAAGCACGTACGGTCTTCAGGTTGTAACGGAGCAGATCGCGCAACCGGAAGCGCTGTTCCGTCTTCAGATTCTCGTCGCGTTTGAGCGGCAGCCAGCGCGACTTCTTCAGCACGGGCACGCCGCCCTCGCTCGCTGTACGGCGCGATTCTCCCGCTCGGATTTCGTCCAGTGCCTTGTTCATTTTCGCCACGATGTGAAAACGATCGAGGATGTGAAGCGCCTCGGAGCATTTCTCGCGAATGACCTTTAGGTAGGGTTCCCACATATCGGAGCAGACGAACACAATCTTCGACGCCAGTTCGTCGCCGATGACGGTGAAAAATCCCCGAAAGGATTCGATGGTTCTTTCGCTGCCCACCCAAAGCAGGCGCGTGACGTCGAGATCGATCTGATAAACCAGAGTCAAGTACTTGTGGCCTTTGGCATATTGGATCTCATCGACGCCGATCGCATCGATTTGGCCTAGCACCCGGTGCTCCAGCCCGAAGGTGACGACGTGTTCCACCGCGTCGAAGACCTTGTCCCAGGAGGTGCGAAAGGCCTCCGCCGTCTCTTTCCATGACAGTCGCCGCGCCCAACGGGCTAAGAAGAGCATGTAGGCTTTGGTGAGTGTGCGTTTGCCGTCGCCCCAGGGAACTTCTTCGACAGCCACAATGCCGCAGCGGCGACAGTTGACGCGCCGCATGGTGTACAGAAGGAAGACGAGGAACCCCCACAGGGGAATGAACTCAAAGCGCCGTTCGGCGAGTTGGTCGTAACCGGGCGCCGGCAAATGGCAGCGCGAGCAGACTGCGGCCGAACCCTTGCGCGGTCGCACGGCCACTTCGATACTCTTCTTGTCGGCACTGAAGTGGGCGTGCTGGTAGACAAAACCTCGGAAACGATGGCAGCGGTTTAGAATCGTGATCAGTTCCATGGCGCGGAAGCGGGCGGCGGCGAATCTCTACCATAAACCGCTCCAGACCCGCGAGCCGCGGGATCGATAAACGCTGCGCGACCAGGGAACTATACCAGACCAGAAGGGTTTGGCGGCTGGCCACACGTTTATTGTCCGCGAGGGCTGATATACAGTCATCGCGGCGACGAGTGATGTTTGTCTTCATTGTCCTACCGTCGGCAACCGTACTCGGCGAAGGCCTCCAATTCGCGCCTGAAGCAGCTTTGTCTGATCCCGCGTGAAGTTCAACTCACTGATACCGATGAGCTGAAACTGCTCTGGGCCCCAATGGGCGTACATTACGCCGCGGGAAGTGTGCGCATTGGCCCCCAAGATGAGATGACCCACTTCGTGAGCGATGGCCGCAGCGAGGATCTCGCCAACCCGGACCGGCCACTTCTTCGCCATTTCAGCGGCTGCCGGGTAATAGATGCCCGCTGAACCCGTACCCAGGCTTTCGTCCAGATCGGTGAAACCCAGCATGTCCGCGGAAGCGGTGGGCGGTCTGCGGTTCACAATGCGCATCCAGAATTCGGCGGGTCCGCGGTCCCGCTGACAGGGATTGGCGCTCCCCCATTCCGCCCGCCCGGATTCACAGTCTAGCCATATCAGGCCGACTCCAGAATGGTCGAAAATCCTCACGGCCTCTTTTTTCGCCAGAACAAGGGACCGTGGGTCAACGCCACCCTCATTGACCACCCGAAGCGTGATGGTTGGCCGAGGTCCGTTTGTCGCGGAGCGGCTCCAGCCGGGTACGGCTCCCCACGTGAACGCTATGATCACCGCAAGGATCGGCAGGTTTGCTTGAATTCTCATTTCGCCCTCCGGCCGCAGGCTGCGCGGCTGGAGGGCAGTGTGCGGTCTTCTTGCGAGTGCTTCGATGCAACGAGTCGGGCATCTGGGTGACTTTGAGGTGACCGGCTAACTCATTCAACTACGAGGAGTTGATGGTGTAGACTGGTGCAGCAGTCAAAGGCGGATCAGAATGGAACGGGCGAGATTTCTGCGTTTTGGACCCTTCGAACTGGATGTTCGAGCGGCCGAATTGAGCAAACACGGAATCCGCATTCGCCTTCAGGACCAGTCCTTCCAGATCCTGCTCATGCTGCTCGATCACCCTGGCCAAGTGGTGCTGCGCGACGACATCCGGCAACGGCTCTGGCCGAACAACACCATCGTCGAGTTCGATCACAGCATCAATGCGGCTATCAAACGGCTGCGCAGCGCATTGGGCGAACCGGCGGAAGAGCCGGTCTATATCGAGACCCTGCCGCGGCGGGGCTACCGCTTCATCGGGACGGTTGAGACTCATCCCGCCGTACCACTCCGGGAGCCACCTGTCATCCTTGACATGGCTCCGGACGAAGTTTCTCAGCCGGATCCGAGCGATCTCAGCGGCGAAACCGTCTCCCACTTCCGCATCCTCCAAAAACTGGGGAGTGGCGGCATGGGCGTGGTCTACCGCGCCGAGGATCTCAGGCTTGGCCGTGAGGTGGCCTTGAAGTTCCTGCCGTTGCGGGCGGCAGAGGCATCGCCGCAGATGCACCAGCGATTTCAGCGCGAGGCGAGGGCCGCTTCGGCATTGAATCATCCGAACATCTGCACCGTCTACGAGGTCGAAGAATGGGCGGGCCAGCCGGTGATCGTGATGGAGTTGCTGGAAGGTCAGCCGCTCAATGAACGGATTGGCGGACACCCCATGCCAATCCGCGAAGTGCTGGAGGCCGTCATTCAGATCGCTGGTGCGCTGGACGCTGCCCATAGGAAGGGAATCATCCACCGCGATATCAAGCCCGCCAATATTTTCCTGACGCGCGAGGGCACAGCGAAGGTGCTCGATTTCGGCCTGGCGAAGATCGAACCTGGGCCGGAAGGGGGGGAGGCGACCGCAACCCAGGTCACGCAGCCCGGAACCACCATGGGCACGCTGCATTACATGGCGCCCGAACAACTACTGGGAAAAGAGGCGGACGAACGCAGCGATCTCTTCTCGCTCGGATTAGTGCTGTACGAGATGGCGACCGGGCGGAGGGCATTCGGAGGCGAGGTATCCGCTGCTGTCCAGGACGCCATCTTGAATCGCTGTCCGACACCGGCGGTGCGACTGAACCCCGAGGTTCCAGCCAAACTTGAAGACATATTGAGCAAACTGCTGGAGAAGGATCGCTTGTTGCGTTATCAGAGCGCTGCCGAGATGGGCACCGACCTGAAGCGTCTTAGGCGCGAGTTGGAACTGGAGAAATCGGGAGTGGCGGCGACGCGGCCGCGGCCCCGATTGTCCCGTACTCGTCTGGGGGCGGCGGCGCTCGCGTTGGTGCTGGTGAGTGGGGCAATCTATTGGCGGCTCGGCCGCGCGCCATCCGTGTCTGAACTGAAGATGCGCCAAGTCACGTTCAACTCGAACGAGAGCCCCGTGGAAGCCGCGGAGATCTCGCCGGATGGGAAGTACCTGATCTTTCACGATGCCAAAGGCCTGCATCTGATGGCGATGGCGACACGCGAGACCCGGACGATTCCTTTGCCGGAGGAGTTTCGCGGAGCGGACATCGGCGATTCAATGTGGTTCCCCGATGACACTCATCTGCTGATCGGGGCGGTTTTAGCCGGCCAGCAGCGGCCGGGCATCTGGACGCTGTCCGCGTTGGGAGGCCCGATAACCAAGCTTCGCGACGATGCCCTTCCCGGCCACGTCTCGCCGGATGGGTCGTGGGTACCGTTTACGACAAATCTTGGCCGGGTGAACTACCGCGAGATTTGGAAGATGGATTCCAACGGAGCCAACGCAAAGAAACTCCTGCAGGCCGAAGATGACAACACCGGTTTCGATTGGCCCGGATGGACGCCCGACGGCCGCCGGCTGACCTACATCAAGTATCATGAAGCGGCAAACAGTTTTGAGGTCAAGATCGAGAGTAGCGACCTGAAAGGTGGGTTGCCTGCGATCCTTTACGCGGAAGCTGCCGATTCGTTCGAGGGCCGGCGACTGCGGGGCTATATGCTGCTGCCCGACGGCCGGATGATTCTCTCGCTGAACGAATCGGGCGCGGGGCGAGGTTCCGTCAGCGCCCTTGGGCAGAGAGGCAATCTGTGGATATCACGGACCGCCGATCCCACGGCAAAAACATCCGGACTGAAGCGTCTCACCGATTGGCAATACTGCTTGCTCAGCAATTTCAGCCTGACCGCGGATGGCAAACGTCTGGCGTTCATCAAAGACGAAGGTTGGGGCTCAGTGTACGTGGCAGGCTTTGGAACGGACCGGACAACCATTGCTCCGCGGCAGATAACGACGAACTTCGGCTACAACCATGCGGACGCGTGGACTCCGGACAGCAAAGCCGTGCTGATCAATTCCGACCGGGACGGCCGTCTTGGGATCTACAAACAAACGATGGGTGCGGACGCGGCCGAACCGATCGCGACCGGATCGGATAATGCCTGGGCGCCCTTCGTCAGCCCGGATGGAGCCTGGATCCTTTACATGGTTTATCCCGAGAGGGCCGGCTCCAGTCTGACGCGAGTGATGCGGGTTCCCCTCGCGGGAGGGCCACCGCAGGAGGTGCTGACATCGGAAGGCGTGGTAGATGCGCCGCGGTGCGCGAGATCTCCGGCAGACCTATGCGCGATTGCGGAACGGTCGCGAGACGCCCGGCAGATTGTCTTCACGGCCTTTGACCCGGTGAAGGGTCGTGGCCGGGAATTGACGCGGTTTGCGATTGATCCCAACGATCCCGATTTCGTTTGGAATCTGTCGGCGGATGGCTCGCGTATCGCGATCCTCAAGATGTTGGAAAGGCCTCCAACTGTGAATACGTTATCAGAGGGGCCGATTCACATTCTGCCGTTGGACGGCGGAGCCCGGCTCGATCTCAACGTAAAGGGTTGGAAGGCGTTCGGGCAATACGCGGATTGGTCGGCGGATGGGAAGGGATTGTTTGTTTCCAGTCCAACGGACGCCGGTGATGCTTTGCTCTATGTGGACATGAAGGGCAACGCCAGTAAGGTGTGGGAACACAGCCCAATGAAGCGTGCTACCCGCGGCGTCCCCTCCCCGGACGGCCGCTACCTGGCGCTGCTTGGTAGAAACTCGACCATGAATGTCTGGATGATCGAGGGCTTTTGAGCCGCGGCGTGCTCTGACTACTCTGACTACATCATCACGGCATGATGATGGCTTCTTCTGTTAAGGAACGGATAGCCCATTCATGGATGACGATGGTGGATCGGGAAATTTGACTGGCTTCCATAATCGATCCTCGCTAACGGCGTAGCGTTTACCGAAGAGGGCAAACTAGTTCGAAAGGCAACTGGCTACGAACAGGAAAAGCTGAAGCCGCGCTATCCCACATCGGGTTCGCGGGCTGCGCGAGCCGAGCTTCCGGCGCCCATTGGAGCGTATCGGTGACCCACAGATTTCTCCGACGAGGCTGAAAATAAAGCTGGCGACGTCTGTATCAACGACCAGTCTTGCCGTTGCGATCGGAGGAGAGGTCAATATGGCGCTGCTCATAGATGCAGCGTACGAACTCTTCGGATTCCTCCTCCGTCCCTGGATCGATATGGCTCAATAGACGATCCAGCGAGAACACGCCGGTTCGGATCAGGTTGGGCGGATCCTTGACGGGTTGTGGCGGCACGCGATCCATCTCGATCACTGTTTTAGCGCAGCTGGTGGATTCCGAGGGCGGCGGTCCAAGGAGGCCGTCGCTGATGTCGAAGTCTCCGCGACTTCGCGTTACAAATTTCTATTTCAGCGATTGAGCCATGCGGGAGGGTGTTCTTTGCGAAAGATAACCAAGCCGTCCAGTACTTGGTCCCAATGGGCAGCCTTGAAGCTGGTTCCTAACGGGCGAGCTGCCACGGAGCCGTACTTCCGGAGCTGTTTGCGCGAAAGATACACGGTGTCAGGGCCTCGGTGAGCGAACACCTGCGCTTCGAGGGAGGAAGCGGGAGCGGCACTCAACTGTCGGACCGGCTGGTGAACGAAAGCATAGTCACCGGAGTAGGCGGAGAACCCGAGCGAGAAGGCTCCGTCTGTCAACGCCGT
>CAWGKC010000018.1:0-10773 GCA_963823105.1 uncultured Acidobacteriota bacterium | reverse complement strand
CGGCGGCCGGAACCGGGGGCGCCACCGGCGCTCCATGCGACACTGGAAGTTTCCCCCCGGCAATGACCAAGACGTCCCTCGACAAAAATAAAATCAAGATTCTGCTTCTCGAAGGTGTTCATCCCACCGCGCTCGAAGCCTTCCGCGCCGACGGTTACACCGAAATCGAATATCACCAGAAATCGCTCCCCGAAGCCAAGCTCCTGGAATCGATCGCCGACGCTTATTTCATCGGCATCCGCTCGGCGACGCATCTCACGGCGAAGGTCTTCGAACACGCCCCGCGCCTGATGGGCGTGGGCTGCTTCTGCATCGGCACCAATCAGGTGGATCTCGACGCGGCGGAGGCCCGCGGCGTTCCGGTCTTCAACGCTCCGTTCTCCAACACCCGAAGTGTCGCCGAACTGGTGCTGGCCGAGGTGGTGATGCTGCTGCGCGGCATCCCGTTCCGCAACGCCGCCGCCCATCGCGGCCTGTGGGAGAAGACCGCCGCCGGTTCGCAAGAGGTGCGCGGCAAATGCCTCGGCATCGTCGGCTACGGCCACATCGGCACGCAAGTGGGCGTACTGGCCGAGGCCTTCGGCATGAACGTGGTCTATTACGATATCGAGACGAAGCTCGCGCTCGGCAACGCCCGCGCCATGCCCACGCTTGCTGCCCTGCTGGAAGCCGCCGACATCGTGACGCTCCATGTGCCGGAGACGCCGCAAACTTTCCGCATGATCGGCGCCGAACAACTGGCGTGGATGAAGGAGGGCGCGCGGCTAATCAACGCCGCCCGCGGCACGTTGGTCGACATCGAAGCGCTCGTCTACTCGTTGCAAACGAAACACCTGGCCGGCGCCGCGATCGACGTCTTCCCCAAGGAACCGAAGGGCGCGGGCGAAGAGTTCGTATCTCCCCTTCGCGGCCTCGATAACGTCTTACTAACTCCCCACATCGGCGGCAGCACCGAGGAGGCGCAGCAGAACATCGGCACGGAAGTAGCGGCCAAGCTTATCAAGTACAGCAACAACGGCTCCTCGCTCTTCGCCGTCAATTTCCCCGAGGTCTCCCTCCCGGAGCACCCCGGCAAACACCGCCTCCTGCACACCCACCGCAACCAGCCCGGCGTCCTTTCCGCCATCAATGCCATCTTCTCCGAGCTGCGCATCAACATCGCCGGCCAATACCTGCAAACCAACCCTCGCATCGGCTACGTCGTCATCGACATCGAAACCGGCGAGCGCGCCGAAACCCAGTTACTCAAGCGCCGCCTCGACGAAGTCCCTGGCACCATCCGCACGCGCATTCTGTATTAAGGCGGGACCGCGCTGCTTAACTCGCGCACCCGCCCAGTGCCTCGAATCGCCGCGAGAAATCAAATGCCCCGCTCCGCTTGATCGCCCCCAGCCGGACGGGAAGCATTCGGGAACCGATAGCGCCCCGCGAAAAACCGTCTCGCAGTAGCCTGCGGATCGATGGCGCCGCCTTCAATGCAGCGGGATCCGGAAAAGGTTGCGTTGCAATCGAGTCTCCGTGAAAACGTAAGTCGATGGGTTGGGTCCGGGAAAAATGTTCGCTCGTTCGATCTTTCGCGCACGCGGCAAGTTGGCGCGTTCGATCCCGGTAGAGGGCAAGTCCGGCAACTGCCGCCCGGCCGGAATCGGGAGAACGTAGGTCCTTCCGGATGAGCTTGCGCCCAGCGCTCCTCCAATCGTCACGTAAAGGAATCTTCCGTCGGGGGACCATCGTACCGGACAAGGGACGGCGCAGATCCTTACGGAGCCCCTCCATCGACAGGTAGCGCGACCGTTTTTGGCGACGGGTCCTGGGCGCGCACCGACAAGGGGGCGATAACCCACCCGCCATCGGGAGAAACGGCAAGTAGGCCATCGATCGGTGTGTTTGAGATTCGCCTCCGTCCACTTCCGTCTTTCTCGACCCGATCCAGGAAGTTCGCCTTTTCCTCCAGGCTCCGGAAAATCAACTCTCGATCCGTGCCGAAGAACGCCGAATCGCCAGCGCGGGTAACCAGCCTGGGAGGGGTGCGGCGGTCGAGAGAAGCCAGCCAAATCTCGGAATCGGCGCGTCCTTGTTTTTTCGTGAATACAACCTCCTTCCCGTCACGCGAAAATTCGTAGGACGTAAGAGACACGCCAGGCA
Organism: uncultured Acidobacteriota bacterium; assembly: GCA_963823105.1. GTDB lineage: Bacteria > Acidobacteriota > Terriglobia > Bryobacterales > Bryobacteraceae > JAJYKC01. The sequence continues at coordinate 8,628 of CAWGKC010000018.1, read as the reverse complement.
AAAGGGGGCCGGCCGCTCCCGAGTTTAGATCCATGGAATACAACTCGTGAGAAGACGATGCGGAATCGCTCTGCAATAGGTAATAAACGCGCTTACCATCCGCGGAAAGCTTCGGATCGTCGGCGAAGCCTTCGGAAGAAATGGAGCGATCCCCCCCGCTGTCGTGAATCCAAATCGCGCTTTGACGGATTCCGAGCGAAGTGACGAGCGACCGGCCGTCGGGCGCGACCGCGATGCCCTCCTCTTCGGTCGGGCCGAACGTAAGTTGTTCGGGCGTTCCGTGCGGGAACCTCTGGCGCCAAAGGTGCGCGCGCGCTCCGACCGAAGCGCCAAAGTACATCCACTTTCCATCCGGAGACCAGCCCGCCGAGGTGCAGGCTCCCCGAGGGCCCACAGCGCGACCCGCCGAACTTCCGTCAAAGGGTGTCAGGCGGCACGATTGGAACCCACCCGCTCCATCCATCTCGACAATTAGTAGCGACTTATGGTCTGGAGATAAGTAAGAGTAGTGCGCCATCGCGCGCTCGTGCGCCGGAAAATAAATCTCCCGCGAATCGGCCCGGCTTTCGCTGGCAGTCGCGATCCCCATATGGAGGCCCGTCTTGATCTCGGAAAACAGCACCCTGTGATCGTCGATCCACGTGAGACCGGAGGCATTCGGCAGAAACGTCATTGGCCGGCCCCCGAGCGCCGGAACCGTCAGGGTGTCCCAGGAAAGAAAACCACCGGAGAGGGTAACTTGCGTATACGCAATTCGCGACCCATCGGGCGTAAATACGGGTCCGTACTTGGGCTCGGGACTGTCGCTCAGTCGTACGGGCCCGCCGTCGGGGAGTAACTTAGCGTAAATCTGGCCGGTACTCAAGAACGGCTCCCCTCCGCGAATGAAGGTCACCATTCGGCCGTCGGGCGACAAACTAGGCGCCGTCGCCGAGTCGGTGAAATTCGTTAACTGTACGTACTCGGCGGGATCGGTGGCCAAAGTTTTCGCGGAATAAAACCACCGCACTCCCCACACAACCATCAGCAAAGCCGCGGCTATCAGCCCTGCTATCGGATAGAAGGGGCGCCGTTGGCGGGCTGCCGGCACACCGTCGCTCGCGATCGCCGCTCCCGATTCCAGCCGCTGCCGGGCGCGCACCAGGTCCGCGTGCAGATCGGAGGCGGTCTGGTACCGCGCGTCCCTGTCCTTTTCGAGCGCTCTCTCGATAATTCGCCCTAACTCCGGCGCCAGCTCCGCATTCAGTTCGCTGGCCGGCTTTGGATTTCCGTTCAGAACAGCGTCGCCGATGTCCGCCCAACTGCTACCGGTAAACGGCAGCAGCCCCGTCGCCATCTCATACAGCACAACGCCGAGCGAGAACAAGTCCGTGCGCGCGTCTACCTCCTTGCCACGCGCTTGCTCCGGAGACATATAGGACACGGTTCCAACGGCGGTGCTTGAGTTCGCCGAAGTCTCTTTCGATCCCGGATCGGATTCCAGGACATGAATCGTCTTTGCCAGCCCGAAGTCGAGGATCTTCACGATCCCCCGGCTCGTCACGAAGATGTTACCGGGCTTGATATCGCGATGCACGACCCTCCGGGAATGGGCGGCCTCAAGCGCTTCGCTGACTGGAATGGCGATCGAGCACACTTCCTCGTTCGATAATGGACCGGACGCGATTCGCTCCTTCAAGGTTTGGCCTTCTAGCAACTCCATCACAAGATAGTCGGGACCCACGTCGTAAAGGGTGCAGATGTGAGGATGGTTCAGCGCGGAGATCGCCTGCGCCTCGCGCTCGAAACGATCCCCGAACGTCCGGCGCATCGTTTTGATCGCCACCGCCCGGCCCAGCCGCGTATCGATCGCCCGAAATACTTCGCCCATTCCGCCGGCCCCGATGGGAGCCTCGATTCTGTAAGGGCCGAGTTGCGCTCCCGAGGTTGCAATGGTCTTCGCGGAGGCGTGAAGAAGGCTGGCCGCCGGCCGATCGAGAAGCTGGCCACCGGAATCCAACGCAAGCATTCGCTCTACGCGAGAGCGGATTTCCGGGTCCGTCGATTCGAGCAAAACCACCCGTCCGTCGGGACTACAGTCCCGCGCCGCATGGTAGAGATCTTCGATCTGGCGCCATCGCTCCGGTGTCATCCCCTCCGAATTCCAATCGGTCTTTACATGTTACGCGACTTTGACCGGGGTTGGAATGGCTGCTTGATTTATGGAATGATGGGTCGCGTGCCAGTTATACTATTGATGGAAAGGGGTTTATCCGAAGTCGCAAAGTACTTTACCGTACGGCGGCGGCTTTATACTTCCCAACGCGAAACCCTATGGCCGACTCATCCAGCGCCGACACCACGCAGCTTCTCCGCGCGTGGGCGGACGGCGATTCTCAAGCACTGGACCAATTGACTCCGCGCGTCTATCGCGAGCTGCGCCGCGTGGCCGCGCGTCTATTGCAAAATGAGCGCCCCGGCCACAGCCTGCAAAGCGTGGACCTGGTTCACGAAGTCTACCTGCGTCTGGTGAACGCGCGGGACGTGGACTGGCAACATCGCGCCCACTTTTTCGCCGTGGCGGCCACGCTGATGCGGCGAATCCTGCTGGATCGGGCCCGCCGGAGGATGGCCGCCAAGCGCGGGGGCGAGGCGCAGACTTTGGATTTGGACAAGTCGCTCGACGTGGCGCAAGCTCAGGCGCGCGAAATTCTGGCTCTCGACGATGCCCTGGATGCGTTGGCCGAAATGGATCCGCGCAAAGCGAGGATCGTGGAGCTTCGGTTCTTCGGGGGGCTAAGCGTGAAAGAGACCGCCGAGGTCGTGAAAGTCTCTTCCGACACCGTGATGCGCGATTGGAAGCTGGCCCGGGCCTGGCTGTTGACCGAGTTGAGCGGCGGAGCTTGATTCCCGGCCCGGCGCCCCCTCTGAAAATATTTCCCGCGGCGGTTCCAGTTTTTCATTCCGGATTGCGCTATTGAGATTGTACGCGGGATCACTCGCGGAAGAAAGAGGAACTTTATGAAAACAATCTCTCGAGCAATTAACATAACCCTAGGCGCTGGGATCTTCGCGACGCTGCTTGTCTCCAATGCAAGCGCGGGTTGCGGCGATATCACGAACTTGCAAGGCCCCTTCGAGTTCCCGCAGCCGACGGGACATTCACGCGAGCTCGCGCCATCGGCCGAAGCGGAAAGCCCCGCTGAGCGCGGCGCATCGAGCGTGTCGATCATCGGGCTGTGGAAGGTTCAATTCCTGTCCAAAGGGAACACCAGCCACAGTCCCTCGATCCCGGACGGCGCGGTAGTCGACTTCGGATATAGCGAATGGCACAGCGACGGAACCGAGATACTCAATTCCGGCATGCATGAGCCGGCCACGCAGAATTTCTGCATGGGCGTGTGGGGAAAGACCGGCTATCTGGCGTATGAGCTCAACCACTTTGCTCTGAGCTATAACGCGGCAACCCAGGCGCTGAGCAATTATGTGAACATCCGCGAGCAGGTCACGCTGTCTCCCAGTGGAGATAGCTACTCCGGCGCCTTTACGATCGATATCTACGATACGAAAGGAAACCACGTCGACCACCTCGCGGGAAGCATTACGGGAACGCGCCTCACGGTGGACTCGACGCTACCTTGATCGAACAGCCACTGCCGGATTGAATATTTAAATTCGCGGGCGCGCGGGGGACATGCGATACCTTGCGCGCCCTTCAGCGAACACCGATCACGCATCCGTCCCACCGCCTCCCGCCCACCGGAAAGCCAGCCCTCGCATCGGCTACGTCGTCATCGACATCGAAACCGGCGAGCGCGCCGAAACCCAGTCACTCAAGCGCCGCCCCGACGAAGTCCCCGGCGCCATTCGCGCACGCATTCTGTATTAAGGCGTCCGCGCTCGGCCCTGAAATCGCGGTTTGGACTAATGCCCGGACCCCAAAGCGCCGATGTCCGGGTATCGGATTTACTATGGCGGCTACCCAAAAAGCGCAGCGCCGGAAAACGACCCGCCAAAAGTCCGGCGCGCAGATCATCCGGCTCCAACTCAAAGATCGCATGGGCAATCCCAAGTGGGTGACCGCGGACCTTCTCGACATCTCCGAAGGTGGAATCAGGATTTCGGTTCTGACGCCGCTGGCCATCGGCGCCCTGGTCGTCATCCGGGGCAAGCTCGGCGGGAGCCGTAGCGAAGACGTCAATTCCGCCACCGTACGATCGTGTACCGCGCGGGTCGACGGGGGCTTCCACGCCGGTCTGGAGTTTGATGAGCGGGACTCTTTACCCGGCGGCGCCTCGCAACCGGCCAGCGCCTCCGCCGACGAGATGGACTGCTATGAGGTCATGCAGTTAAGCCCCAACGCCGGCGCGGATACCGTCCAGCGCGTATACCGGATTCTCGCCCAGCGCTTTCATCCCGATTCGCCTGAAACCGGCGATAAGGAGACTTTTCTCAGGCTCTGCGAGGCGCATCGAATCCTCGGCAATCCCGAAGAACGCGCCCGCTACGATGCGCGCTACCGCGCAACCAAACAGCTCCACTGGCAGATCTTCGATCGGGCCGAGGCGGCCAATGGGCCCGAGGCGGAGCGGCGCAAGCGGCTGGGCATCCTCGAACTCCTTTACGCCAAAACCGTTCACGACCCCGAACGGGCCACGATGTCGGTGATCGAATTTGAGGATCTCCTCGGCTGTCCTCGCGAGCATCTGGGTGCGGCCTTGTGGTATCTGAGAGGCAAAGACTATGTGAAGCGTGGCGACAATGGACGATTCACGATCACCATTTCCGGCGTGGACGAGGTGGAGCGCCATGCGATGGGCCACGAGGGCCGGAACCGGAAATTACTGGAGCCAGCCGGCACGGACCGAAGGTGATAAACGCCCGAGCCCCCGCGGTTCGGCACACCGGCGTCCGCCGGAAGAATCGACGCCTCGTTCACGTCGTTAACTGGCGCGACGATTCGTCCCAGTAGACGGCCTTCTTCCGGAAATAGGATTCGTTCGCCATGTGGCAGGCGATGGCGGCGTGATTGCCAAAGACGGCGTTCTCGGCCACTTGCTTGCGCGATTTCGTCGCTTGAAAGAAGTTCCACAAGTGCGGCTTCACGTCGTCCCAATCCGGTCCGTCGATCGCCAGGTCGCCGGTAAGCGGCTCCTTCCCAAGATGACGCGGATGCTCGTCGTTCCACTGCTTCACATATTCGGCGCGCATGGCGGCCGGGAAACCGCCCGAGTAATAACTTGGCTCCTCGTCTTGCCCGGTTTGCGGAAAGACGCGAAGGTTGTTGCCCTGCGCCTCCATGACGCCCTTCGGCCCCAGAAAGCGGGCGATCTCGGGCGTGGAGGAGCCCAGATCGAGCCGCACGTAGACGGGGACTCCGTGATAGTCGAAAAGCACCGCGTGAAAATCGGGCATGTTGCGGCCGTCCTTCCAGCGGAAGATGCCGCCCAGCGCGGTAGCCGAGCGCGGCGCCTCGTTCCAACCCAGCGTGAAGAGCATGCCGCTAATCAAATGCACCATCAGGTCGCCGCCCACTCCCGTGCCATATTCCTTCCAGCAGCGCCAGCGCGCGAAACGCTCCGGACTGAACGCGGTCTTCGGCGCATCGTTGAGCCACGTGTCCCAATCGACGTTGGAGGGGGACAGATCGAGCGGTGGCGGGTAGATCCACGCCCCGTTTGGGCTGTTGCGCCCGTAGGTCAGTTCCACCATCTCGACGTCGCCGATCGTCCCCGCGGCGTATAGCTCGCGCGCTTTGGCGCAGAGCGCGGAACTCACCCGCTGCGACCCGATCTGGACAATGCGGTTGTTCTTCTCCGCCGCCTCCACCATCGCAAACCCCTGCGCGATGGTGTGGGACATCGGCTTCTCGCAGTAAATGTCCTTCCCCGCGTTGCACGCATCGACGACGACGCGCTGATGCCAATGGTCGGGCACGGCCGCGACGATGCAATCGATATCCTTCCGCCGCAGCAGCTCGTCGTAGCGCCGCGTCGTAAACAGATTCGGATTGCCCGTAATCTGCTTGGCCAGCGTGTGCCGCCCGTCGTACAAATCGGCGGCGGCGACGCATTCGATGCCCGGCAGGCTGATGGCATTGTCAAGCAGCCCCGAACCCTGCATGCCGATGCCGATCATGCCGAACCGGATGCGCTCTCCCGCCGCCGCGGCATTGCCGGAACCGGTTGCCTGAGGCTCCGCCTTGGCAACCGCGAGAGCGGCCATCGACAACCCACCAGCGGTCAGAAAACTTCGACGGGGAACATTCGAACTCATAGTGTGCGCTCCATGGACGGCTTCATTATGTCGCATCCGGAGGGGACGTTTGCGCCGAATGCCAACTTCGCCCCTCGCCCGGACACGCGACACTTTCAAAGTCGTTCTGCGGGGTCGGCTAGAATAAAGAACGAGGATTCTCCATGCAACGCCAGTTCGATGTCGTGATCGAACGGGACGAAGCAGGCTACTACGTCGCTTCCGTCCCACAGCTTCCGGGGTGCCATACACAAGCCAAGTCCCTCGACGAAGTGATCCAGCGTGTCCGCGAGGCCGCTGAATTGTGTCTGGAAGTGGCGATTGCGCCCGAAAAAACTTTGGAGTTCGTGGGCATTCAGCGTATTACCGTTGCGGAATGAGCCGCATCCCGCGCGTCACGGGATCGGTTCTTATTCCCGAAAAGCCGGCAGCTTCAGGGCAGCCCGGACACGTTTTTAGCGATTCAATGTGAGCGCGAGAAGACCGGATTTTTTGCCGCAGACGAAGGGAACCGGTCGGCTTCGAAAGACACCTTTTCCAGGAGTGCGATCTGCGGGGACATGAGCATCCAATTGATATCGAAGCCCCTGTAGGCACGGCAATTCGGCGACGCCAGCCGCTCCGGTCTTGACGATCTCGGTGTAGTCGCCGTCGAGAAGCGCACCAACGAACGCCCCGTCCACGGCGCGACCGTCCGCCCGCGCAACCTTCACCGCAACCCGGACGATTTCCGGGGCATTCGGGAGCCGAAGCACCAGATCCGCTGCGCTTCTCTCCATCGCGAAATCTCAGCGTACGGGCGCCCGAACGAAACGGCGAATCCGAATAGTAAACCAGCGGAAACGGAACGCTCGTTGTCGATGGGTGACGACTGCCATAGGAGAGGCGTACCTCAGCGTCCGGAATCCCCACGACCGCAAACTTCCCCTCGGCATCCGTTTCCGCGCTCAGTGCGGCAGGAAATTTTTCGTGGCCGGCGCTGACGACATCCACTTCCACGGGAATCCTTGCAGCCGGCCGGCCGTCATGGTCCAGAACTACGCCATGCAATTCGGTCGTGGTCCGCAGAGCGAAATCCACGGACCCACAGCCGGTCTCGGGTATGATTAATACCGCCCGCCGCTGCGCGGGCACGAACGGCGGCAATTCCGCGACGACGTTGTATACGCCCGCCGGAGCGTCACGGAGGGCGAACGTGCCATCCGCGCGCGTTGTTGTACGAAGCATCCTTCCGTTGCCGGTGAGCGTAACTCGCGCACCGGGCAGCGCCGGCCCGTTCAGTTCGGGCCACCCTCGAAACGGATCCAGATACACGCGCCCGAACGCGCGCGGCAGTGGCTGCCCGGCGCGATAAGCCCGCAGCATCGCGTAATCCATGTCGATGTGCGGCGAACGGTCTGCCGATCGAGAGCCCGAACATTCCGGCGCCCAGTAAATTATCGGAGGCCGGGCGGGATCGATGCCGGGCGGAAAGGCCTTGTCATTCGCCTTGCCCGGCGCCAATGTCATCGCGGCGAAATTACTCGGCAGGTGGCTCCTGCGTTGAGCAACGATCAGATAGCGCTCGCCAAGGTGATACTTCTCATAGCAACTGGTGAAACTGCCGGGATCGACCCAGACATGTTTCGTTCCCGCGGAAATTCCTTTAAAGATTTCCTCGACATCGAAACGCACGAGAGTCGCCTGTAAGAAGGTTCCGGATCGGTCGTCGTTGGTGAACGACACGCGTCCCACAAAGATGGCGTCGGCCGCGACGTACGCGCACGCGGGCATCGGGGAGCCACACTCACACGGTCGCGCGATCACGGCTCCGGCCGCCATTAGAAAGACGATGACAAGCGATCGCTTCACGATGATTAGAGGCGCGATGGGGGAAAATAGTTCCCCGCGTAGGGTTCGGGAATCGCATTGGCTCCGGCAGCGACACGTTCCGGAGGCTGCGTCCGCCTCATAGACACCCGCCAAGCTGGCTAAGAATCCCGACGTCCTTCAGTACGTCCGAATCGTAGGCTTTTAACGGAGGGTGACCTTCGGTCGCGGCAAATTGAAATGCGACGTAGACGTAGTTTACGCTGCAGTACCAAGGGTGATCCTCTTCCCCTATTCGAACCAGATCGGCGAACGCCGTCCGGTCCTCGACGCGACACACCTGTTCGAAGACCGTGCCCTTTCCGTGAAGATAGTCTTCGACTTGCCGACGGCTCATGCCCGGCCTGAGGACCCGGGAGTAGGCCTGGAGAGCCAATTGGTAGCCCGCTTCGCGCTTCCTCATTGCTTCCGATGCGGCCCGGCTGCGAAGTGCGATTATCGCTGACACGACAATCATCGCGACGATCGCCAATACCAGCCATCGCTTCATACCGAAAAAACTCGGCCGCCCCTCGCAGCCCCTCC
>CAWGKC010000017.1:0-856786 GCA_963823105.1 uncultured Acidobacteriota bacterium | reverse complement strand
GAGGTGCTCGGCTTTCATGGCGAGGCGCTGTCGCTCGATAAAAATCCCGCCCCGCTGCACCTCCTCGCGCAGAAGGCCGGACTCCCGCCCATCGTCGGCACGCTCACCGACCTCGGCGCGGTCCTCAGCTTCTTCTCCTGCTTCCTCGCCTGCATTACCGCCGCCGCCCGCGTCCTCTTTCTCATGGGACGCAATGGCGCGCTCCACTCCCTGCTCGGCGAAGCGCATGGAGAGAATCGCACGCCGCACCGCGCCGTTCTTGTTACATCCCTGGTCGCCTTTCTCGTCGCCGCAATCATGACGCTCCGCGGCGCCGATCTATTCGAAACCTACGGCCTCGTCGGAACCCTCGCCACGTTCGGCTTCGTCACCGCCTACATACTTGTCTCCGCCGCCGCGCCCATCTACCTCCGCTCCAAAGGCCTCCTGACGAAACAAGCCATCGGCATTTCCGTGCTGGCGATGGCGGCCATGGGAGCGGCGCTGCTCGGCAGCCTGTACCCGGTCCCCGCCGGACCCTACTCGGTGCTGCCCTACATCTACGCCACGCTGCTGCTCGGCGGCTTCGCCTGGTCCACGTTCTGGAGTTCCCGCCCGCTCTCCTTCGCCCCCGCGATCCATCGCGAGCTAAGCGCGCTTCCAGAAGAGACGGACTGACCGGGAGGCGCGCGAACCCGTCCTCCGAGTAGCGTGTCACTCGTTCCCTGCCACTTTACCTGGCGCTCGCACATGCGTTACCGTGAACGAAAGTTCCCAAGGAAGGATGCTCAGTCGATGGCCTCCGTGTGTCTCGTATTGACAGTGAGTTTGATCGCGGGCGTCTCGCATCCAGCCTTTGCGCGGGACTCCCCTCTGGTGCGCGCTCCCGCCGGCGTGGTGAGAGGCCAGGCCCAGGGGGACCTGAACATTTTTCTGGGGCTGCCTTACGCCGCGCCGCCATCGGGGCAATTGCGCTGGAGGCCCCCGGTCGCGGCGCCCGTCTGGCGGGGCGTGCGCGATGCCACCAGGTTCGGACCCGCCTGTTACCAGCCTCAACCGCGAGCCGCCAGCATCTATTCCGATCCACCAGCCAGCATGAGCGAGGATTGTCTGTCGCTCAATATCTGGACGCCGGCCCATGCCCACAACGCTCCCGTCATGGTGTGGATTCATGGCGGATCGTTAACCGGCGGCGCCGGCAGCGAAACGATTTACGATGGCTCTGTCATGGCCAAAGGCGGCCTCGTCGTGGTGACCATCAATTACCGGTTGGGCGCTCTCGGCTACCTGGCGCATCCTGGACTCAGCGCCGAGTCGCCCGACGGCGTTTCCGGCAATTACGGTCTGCTCGATCAGATCGAGGCGCTCCGATGGGTCCAGCGCAACATTTCCGCGTTCGGCGGAGATCCTCGGAATGTAACCATCGCGGGCGAGTCCGCCGGTGCGCTCAGCGTGATCTACCTGATGGCTTCACCCGAGGCGCGCGGCCTCTTCCACAAGGCAATCCTGCAAAGCGCCTATATGATCTCCACTCCCGAGCTCCGCGACAAGCGGTTCGGCGAGGAGCCCGCCGAGGCCATTGGCGTCCGGCTGGCTGCCAAGTTGGGCGTGGACGGCGTCGCCGGTCTTCGGGCTATGGCCGCGGACACCATCACGGAGCGGGCGCCGCTCGCTGGATACCTCCCGTTCGGGACGATCGATGGACATGTGCTGCCGCGCCAATTGGTCGATGTGTTCGATCGCGGTGAGCAGGCGCGTGTGCCCGTCCTGGTTGGATTCAACAGTGGTGAAATCCGTTCGCTGCGGTTTCTCGCGCCGCCTCCACCTGCCAACGCGGCTGCCTATGAGAACGCAATCCGCGAGCGCTACGGCTCGCTGGCCGATGAATTTCTACGTCTTTATCCATCGTCCGACCTCGCCGGGAGCATCCTCGCCGAGCCGCGAGACGCGATCTACGGTTGGACGGCCGAACGCATCGCCGCCAAGCAGGCCGCCATCGGCGTACCTTCGTATCTCTACTTTTTCGACCATGGCTATCCGGCGGCGGATGCCAAAGACCTGCACGCTTTCCACGGCAGCGAACTGCCCTACATTTTCGGTACCGCCGATCGCACGCCGCCGCGCTGGCCGGCGTTGCCGGTAACGCCCCAGGAACAGCGTTTCGCCGAGGCGATGACCGGCTATTGGACGGCTTTTGTCCGCACAGGGTCCCCGGCCGCCGCGGGGCAGCCGCCCTGGCAACCGTTTGCGAATGGTAAAGCCTTTATGGCCTTCGGCCAGGTCCCGCGGCCCGGCACAGACCTGTTGCCCGGCATGTATGAGCTTCACGAAGAGGTCGTCTGCCGCCGTCGCGCCCAAGGCGATACGGCCTGGAATTGGAACGTCGGCATTCTTTCTCCGCCCCTACCCGCGGAACCGTCGTCGGGGTGTCGGGGTCCATCCGTGAATGGCGCTGCGAGTCACTAGCGATATCCCGGGCCTGCACCGCGTACATCGCGCCTGCCTTCGCGCTGCGCCGGCGTGTCCAGAATGCTAGCTATTCGTCGAAGCGAACGTTAGCGGCGTTAAGCGCGCAATCCATCCAAACCCAAACTTAATTTGAGCCTCGTCAGAGGAATCTGTGGGTCACTGATATGGTCGAATCGTGCCGCGAAGTTCGACTCTCGTAGCCGGCGCAACCCGCTGGCGCTGCCACCAGCGCGCAGCCGGTCACTCCTGGCGGAGCGCGCGAATCGGGTCAACCCTCGTGGCTCGCAGCGCTGGGACCAGGCTCGCGAGTACCGCAACCACTATCAGGAACAGCGCTGCCCCCGCTATGCTCACAGGGTCGGCTGGACTGACTTGATAAAGCAGAGGCGCGATCCGCGGGGTCGCTGCCAGGGCGATGGCGAGACCGGCGGCAATCCCCAATAAAGCCAGCAGCAAGCCCTCTCTCATGACAATCCTAAGCACGCCCCCAGGGTCGGCCCCCAGCGCCATGCGGATACCGATTTCCCGAGTCCGTTGGCTTACCGAGTAAGCCATAACTCCATAAAGACCTACCCCGGCGAGCAGCATGGAAATGGTGCCGAGCACTGCGAGGAACGACGAGGCGATCCGCGACCCAAACCAGGCAGCCGAGATGTAATCCGACAAGGGCATGGCCGTGAGGCCGGTGGAATTTGGATCGATGGCAGACATTTCGCGGCGGAGTACGGGGACGAGATCACGCGCGTCACGGTCGGTCCGAACGTAGAGGGCCACTCCGTTTTCGCCACTGCCGTAGTGCATCTGGTCGAAGGACATGTAGAAGTATGGCTGCGGCGCTTCCGACAGATTGAAGTACTTGCTGTCCTTGACCATTCCTACGATCTTGAACGGTTTGCCGTAAATCTGCACCCGGCGCCCCACGGGGTCGCGCCCGTCGAAAAAGCGCCGTGCGAAAGACTCGTTGACGATCATGACGCGCGGTGCCGTTATCGTTATCCTCGTCCCGGAAATCGCGGCCGGCGAGAAGCGGGATCCTCAGCAAGTCAAAATAGCCGGGCGACACCGAGGCGTGATGCACATCCAGGTTCTCGCCGGGCCGCGACGCATACCCTTCCACCACGATGCTGTTCCACTTTCCCAGCCCGAAGCCGAGCGGGATGGAGTCGGAATAGGCGGCGCTTGTCACTCCTGGCGCGGCCAGCAAGTGCTCGCGGAGCCGCCGCGAGAACTCCTGCTCCTCGCTGGGCGTGTAGTTGTTCGTCGACAGAAAAAGACGTCCCACCGTCACGTTGCGGTGATTGAAACCGGCCGGAGTGTTCTCTAACCCATAAAGGCTCCGAACAAACAGTCCGAGTGTCACCAGAGCCACGAGCGCCAACCCCGTCTCGGCCACCACCAGCGCCCCGGAGATGCGCTGCGCGTGCCCGCTCCGTGTACCGCCTCTTCCACCTTGCTTCAGCGCATCCACCAGGCTGCGCCGCACCAACTGAAACGCGGGCGGAATCCCGGAAATCAGCGCGGAAGCCAAGCAGACCAGAGCGGCAAACAGAAACACCCGGGCGCTCGGCTGTACGTTGAAACTCACCGGCACTCCTGTGGGCGGTACGAAATAGATCAGCACATTCTCAACCCACAGAGCCAGCGGCAACCCGGCAAGCGTTGCCAAGGCCGCCAAAAGCAGGCTTTCAAAAATCAACTGGCGGCTTAGACGACCTGGACTGGCGCCCAGCGCAGCGCGGATGCCGAACTCCGTCTGCCGGGCTGTGGAACGAGCCAGTAGAAGATTGGCGACGTTGGCGCATGCAATCAGCAGCACCAGTACACACGCCGCACCGAGGATGGCCATCGGCCCTGCCACAATACTCGACGCCCCCTCCTGCGCTTTCCAGATCGGTACGATCCGGGCGCCGATCCCCTGGTTGGTCTTCGGAAAGCCACGGGCAAGGCGAGCGGCAACCGTCGCCGCCTCGGCGTTTGCCTCCGAAACGCTGACGCCGGGTTTGAGCCTGACGATGGCCTGGAAGTGCCGCGCATCGCGCTCGCGTTCTCCGGCCAGCGGCACGGGAACCCAGACGTCGAGCGCCACTCCCGGGAAATCGCCGCTAAATTCCGGAGGCGCTACCCCGACGATGGTGACCGGGTACCGGTTGATCCGCACGGTGTGGCCGAGGACGGACTTGTCGCCATGAAAATAGTTCTTCCACACGCGATAGCTGATGACTGCCGTGAACGCTTTCGCCCGGTCGCCGTATTCGTCGCGAGCGAACGCGCGACCGAGGATCGGCTTTACGTCCATGACGTCGAAGTAGTTTCCGGAGACCCCTTCGTACCACGCGGAATAGGCCTTTTCTCCCTCGCCGATTGAGGCGGGGCCCTTTTGGTTCAGCGACAATCCGGAGATACTGCGGAGGCTTCCCTGGAAGTCCAGGAAGTCGGCGTACGAAACCTGATGCTGCATGCCGCTGGCACTGACGGACTCAAGCACCGCGAGTTGTCCGTCGTCCCTAGCGCCGCGGAACGGGTGTAGCACCATTCCGTCGATCCAGCCAAAGACGGTCGTTATAGCGGCAATACCTAGCGCCAGAGTAAGCACTGCGACCGCGGTCAGGGTCGGGGCCCGGCGGAGGACACGCATCGCATACCGCAGGTCTTCAAGGACGCCTCGCATGTGGTTTCCTGCCCCTTTGATGCAGGTTGACTTCCTAAAGTAGGTGCTTGATTCTGTTGAACGGTAAGGTCAGCCGGTGGTCGATTTCGGGGTTCACGTGTCCGAAAATGGGACCCGCCCTTCACGATTTCTAGCTGATTGCAACGATGTAGCCGCAGACCGAGTAAGTCGAGTCGCATCTCGGGAATCGTTCCGGGAGCAGGGCGGAGGTACGCCTACAGACGCAGGATTTCGCTGCCTTTCGGTATCCACATTGGCCGGTTGTCGCGGACGCTGAGACTTGCCAAAGCGGTGGAAGGGAATTTGCCGGCGCCCCGCTTCCGCGCCATGGAACTGATCACGATTCTAAACCGCTGCCATCGTCTTCGAGGTTTTATCTACGAGCGCGCCCACTTCAGTGCCGGCAAGAAGAGTATCGAAGTGGCCGTGCGACCCGTGCTTACCTTCTTAAGGAAGCCTTTCAGCAGCTCTGGGATTACAAATCGCCCGCATGGGCCAGAAAGTTCCTCGATGACTCGTTTCGGCAAGTGATGCGCTCGCGCATCGAGCCCATGAAGAAGATCGCTAGGTCACTCCGCCAACATCGCGAACGGATCCTCAACTATTTCCGGGCCCAGAAGCTGCTTTCCAGCGGAGTTGTCGAGGGTCTGAACAACAAGGCTAAAGTCACCATGAGAAAATCCTACGGTTTCCGCACCTTCCGCTGCCTCGAACTTGCACTCTATCACTCACTTGGCAAGTTGCCTGAGCCGGAATCCATCCGCGATTTCTTCTGACGAACTTAATTTGAAGGCCCTGCTGTGCGCGGTGGACGATGCGTAGGGCCGAGAAAGTTTTCTCTTGACAATAAGTCAGTTGTTATATAAGCTAAGTGTTATGAAAGGGACGTTGAACCTCGATGCCGCCTTTTCCGCCTTGGCCGATCCAACGCGCCGGGCGATCCTTGCGCGGCTCGCCAAGGGCGAGGCGAGTGTGATGGAAATAGCGAAGCCCTTCGAGATGACACAACCGGCGATCTCCCAACATCTAAAGGTGCTTGAGGATGCGGGACTTGTCGCACGCCGCGTGGATGGCACGAGGCGTCCTCGCCGTCTCGCATCGGCCGGAATTGAAGCAATGGACCAGTGGCTCGCAATGTTGCGCGAAGCGCTGGAGAAAAACTACGAGCGGCTAGACGCCGTTCTGGCCGGCATGGAACAACGGAAGAAAGGAAAAGGAGAAAAACGATGAACCAATTGACGCTCAAGACGGAAGGCGATACTCACGTGGTCGTGACTAGGCGATTCGCGGCGCCTCCCGAAGCGGTATACCGTGCCCACACCGATCCCAAATTAATTCAAAAATGGCTGCTCGGCCCGGAAGGCTGGACGATGCCGGTCTGCATCAGCGACGCCAAGCCGGGCGGCAAGATCCGTTACGAGTGGACGGATGGAAAAGGCCACGGATTCCATCTTACGGGCGAGTACCTCGAACTGGAGCCGTACAGCCGGATCGTTCATGTCGAGCGGATGCACCTGCCAGATGCTACGCCCGACAATCGCGTAGAAACAAGATTCGATGCGGATGGCGCCGGCACGCTGATGACCCTGCGCATGACTCTGCCCGATACACAGACGCGCGCCGCCATGCTTGCAACGGGAATGGAGAGCGGAATGGAAGCGAGCTATGCGCGGCTGGATGGGATGATTTAGGTCGCTCATGCCGGCGAAGGTTTCTTCGACGACCAATCCGCCGCGGTTCGGGGCGTTGGCAGCCTGGCTGGCCATGCTCGCGACCGGTGCGGCGATCTTGCTTCTGGCTACCCTGCATTTGTTGAGTCCGGAATTTTCGCCCTCTTGGCGCGTGATCAGTGAATACGCGTTCGGCCGCTATCCGTGGGTGCTGTCGCTGATGTTTTTGTCATGGGGCATCGGCTCATGGGCGCTGGCGGCCGCCATCTGGTCCGAGGTTCGCACCGGCGCCGGAAAGGTGGGCTTGTGGCTTCTGATCCTCGCGGGTATTGGCGAGGCGATGGCTTCCGTTTTTGACATCACCCACGAAGTGGGGCATGGAATCGCCGGTCTGTTTGGGGTCATCGGTTTTCCGATTGCAGCCGTGCTGCTGAGTGTCGCTCTGGGCCATAACGAAAACTGGCGCACGGTACGGCCACGGCTGCTGTGGGTGGCGAATCTGAGCTGGATCAGTGTCGTCCTGCTCGTGGGCACACTGGCAGTCATGACGATGCAAATGGCGCGGGTCAATCATGGACATTTGCCCCAACATGCGCCGAAAACGTTGCCGCCCGGCGTGCTCGCGCTGGATGGTTGGGCGGACCGCATGATCGTGGTGTCCAACTGTGCGTGGGTACTGTTTGCCGCCTGGCATGCGATCAAGCTCGCCGCGGGCATCTCAACCACGGATGGCTCCGCCGGCGGCCGGCAGGGAGAACCGGCGTTCGTGGAGGCCGGTGCGGCGGGGACTACCGCGCAGCTCGCAGTACAGGTCGCGCGAAGAACGCTCCGCGATTCCTTGCCGCGGAGTGCTGGGCGGGATCGTGCTGTACTTCGCGGGGTGGAAGTAGCGGGGTTCGATGCAGAACATCAAGCGAGCGCGCCGTCCCGTATGCTTCAACCCGCGTCGCTCGACGAGCCTCAATGACTATGATGGGCTTATCGATGAGTGCGGTCATTGGATCAATCGAGCGGATAAGGGAGGGGACCCGTGATGGAATTTCACAAAAGCGGATCGAGGCGGCAATTTCTTTCCACCGCCGCGATGACAGCGGGCGTTGCGGCGATGCTGCGCCCGCGCCTTGGTTGGGCGGCGGATGGGACCGATCCGCGGGTGGCCGGCATCGTCGCGGCGACGATTGGGATCGACACCCATAATCACATCGACGTTCCCCTCACCGCCGCCGAAATGCCCGGTCCGGACATCGATCTGGCCGGCGAGATGAAACGGTCCGGCCTCTCGGCCATCTGCATGACCTTTGCGACCGACTACCAACCCGGCGACGCGTACGACCGGTTTCTCAAAGGGCTCGCGTCGATGGACCGGCAGTTGGAGCGCAATGGCATGAAGCGTTCCCTCACTCCGGCGGACGTCGACAGCGCCCATCGGCATCGCCAGCCAACGGTCATCCAAGCGGTCGAAGGCGCCCACTTCCTTCAAGGCCATCTTGAGCGGGTGGAAGAAGCCTATCGACGAGGCTTGCGGCACTTTGGACTGCTTCACGACAGCGACGCGTCGACGCCGCTGGGCGATGTCTACACCAATCCTCCGCGCTTCGGCGGATTGACCGCATTCGGAGCGTCCGTCATCAAAGGATTGCAACCGGCTGGGTATTCTCGTCTATCTCGCGCATGCCAATATGCAATCCACAGAAGCCGCGCTCAGGTCGCGCGCGGGAGCAATCCGTCCATGGCGCGGATGATGCGCCCAAGACTCATCGGCAAGGAGCAGGCGAAATTGGTCGCAGATGCCGGAGGCGTGATCGGCGTCTGGACGCATCTGGCCGATACGCCGTTGGACTATGCGCGGAACATCCGGGCGCTGGTCGATGTCATCGGGGCCGATCATATATGCATCGGAACGGATACCAAGCTCACGCAGCCCGGCGGCCGGCCTGGCGGTCAACAGCATGCGCGGGCCGGCGAACGCACCAATCAGGCATGGCCGGGGCAAACGGCCGGGTTTTATTATGCCGTCGTCGATGCGATGTTGAAAACCGGATTCACCCCGGATGAGATCGGAAAAATCGGCGGAGGGAACTTCCTGCGCCTGTTCGGCGCGGCCACTTCCGGAACCCAACTACAGCGTCTTCAAAAAGGCGATTAAGGCAGCCTTGTCGGGCGGGACTATCTTAAGGCCGAACTCGTGGCCCTTGATGGGGCCGGGATCGATATGGAAGCCTTTGGGAACATATCCGTCCGTCAGGCGCGCGGGATCGAACCACTCTTCCAGGGTCTCAGCCTGGCCGGCGTGGCCGAAACCGGAGCGATACCAGACCCCGCGCAGAGAAGGGACCTTGTAGAATCCGGTGCCGCGGCGCGTGGCCAGGGCCAGGTTCGGATCGGTGCCGACGCAGACATCGAGGATGTCATTCGTCTGGCGCAGGTCTTCGGGAACGTGAAATCCCAGCGCGGGAGTGAGCTTGTTGTTGGTGTACAGCGGCGGGGTATGGCAGCCCGCGCACCCTTGTTGCTGGAAGACGCGCTGGCCGCGGCGCGCAAGGTCGTTCACCGGATTCGGATTCGGCGGCGGTTGGAGCGAATAGATATAGAGCGCGAGGGCATAGAGCTGCTCATCGGAGTAGCGCATGCCGGAGTCGTTGCTGAACGGCGTAGGGCCGGGGCTGGGCTGGAAGTCGCCAAAGTGGGCGAGGGTATCGAGTCCGGTGTTGAGGACGGCGTAGCGCATGAGGTCGCCGATGGAGCGATGGCGGACGAGCCCGGTCGCATCGAGGTACTTGAGATCCCGCACGCCGACGAGCGAGGGCACGCGGACCTGATAAATCGCGCTGGTCCCCTGGCGCGCCATGGTCCCAGGATGGCTGGCCTTCAGGATCCGGAGAAGACGCTCGCGGGTGTTCTCCTTGAGGTAGGCTTCCTTGCTTTGGAGCCACGGCACTCCGTATAAGACGAAGTCGAGTTCCTTCCTCCGCGACAGTCTTAAGTCCGGAAGTTCTTCCAGCCGTGCGATCTGTTCGGGAGTGGCGGGCCGTTCCTTTACCCCCTGGGCTCCGTAGACAAAAGAGCCATCGGGCATGATGCGGACGTGGCAGTTGGCGCAGGCATTGGACTGGATTTCGAGGACGCCTTTCTTGCGGATGATATAGGTGTAGCCGGGCCGGAAGTAGGGTAGGACGCCATCGGGCGAAACCGGGAGCCAGGGATCGACTTCGGGCTGAGCCGGAGCGGGGAAAATGCGGCCGCCCGAGTCGAAGACGATCTTCCCGGCCTGAATCCAATCCTCTTTGGTCTTAAGTTTGGCCGCATCGAAGATAATCTCGGGCTCGCGATTGAGCAGCCATTCCCGGTAGCCGGCAGGTTCGCGGCCAGGGGCGTAGACGGGGTAGCTGCGATAGATAATGCGCGGCGTGAGTGCGTAATAATCGGCGGAGTTCATGTAGCGCGGGGAGCGGTCGCGCTGGGCCAGCGGGAGTTCGAAGGTTTCGACGTCTTGGTCGGCCCAGGTGCGGGGAATGTCGGGCCGAAACTCCTGCGCAGCCGCCGTGGCCACCAAGACGGTCAGTAAGACAAAGCATTGCATAGCTTTTAGCGCTCAGAAGTATAGCAGATGCAATCGCTCAGGCCCCAAGTACTGGAGGTATCCGTCGCGGAGCGGTTGAAAGCGTGGTGTTCGCGCTCCCTGGGGCGTTAAGAGGGCGTGGCAGGAGCGAAAGCCGGATCACGCCGATCGCGTAATCCGTAATCGTTTCATAATACGCCGTTCCGCGCCATCGGCTACACTTCGATGGGTGTGGAAAGAAACAACCACTGAAATAGACGTTCCGGCGGCAATTACAATAAAAAATGCGGAAACGAACCCAATGTCCCGGCTATTTGACAACCGAATATTCGCCTCGACAGCGAAACCGGGGACCGCTTGCGCGGAAGCGGTCCCAAATCTCATCTACGCCGGGCTGTGCTTCAGCGCGTAGTCGATGCACTCCGGCGGCACTTCGAATTTCGCCACCGCCGTATTTCCCATGTAGCCCAGTTCCTTGATCCCCGCCGGACTGGTGTAATAGGCGTCCACCACCATCTTGCGCGCCCACGCGAAGAACCGGATACCGGGGCCGAATTGCGGACTTTCATTTTTCTTATACGCGATGATATCCAGCAATTCGCGCTGCCACTCCGGCTTCGCGCTCAAGAAATCCGTCTTGTGAAGCCGCCGCATCGCGCTATCGGTCCAGGCGATTCCTCCGCTGTAAATCGCCAGCATCTTCGGATTTTCACTCGACAGCAAATCGATCCAATCGGCCGCGCCCGCCTTCAGCGCTCCCTGCGATTGATCGCTCGCCGGAATAATCCAGTCGGCGATCTTCTGCAGCGTCTTGTACTCATGCTCGTTCAGGCCCTTCGGCTGGTACCCTCCCGTCGACGCCCGCTCGCCCGCCGCCATCTCCCGCGCCTTCTGCGCCATCGCCGGAGTAAAGGCCGACGCCGCGGTCGCCGCCGCCACATTGCGGAGCATGCCCCGCCGCGTTAGATCAGACATTGTTCTTCCTCATTTCCTCCGCCAGATATTCGGACGCGCGCCACGCCAGCGCCACGATGGTCAACGTCGGATTCTTGTCCGAGTTACTCACGAACGGCCCTCCGTCGGCCACGAACAGGTTTTTCACCTCGTGCGCCTGGCAGTATTGATTCAGCACGGAATTGTTCGGACTCTCGCCCATGCGCACCGTTCCCACTTCGTGAATGATCCGCCCGCCGATTGAAATTTCCTTCGACGGATCTTCCAAATGCTTCGGTCCATCCACCACGCCGCCCATCGTTTCGAGAATCGAGCGGAAGGTCTCGTGCATGTGGTTCACTTGCCGGTACTCGTACTCGCTCCACTTGAAATTGAAGCGCAGCACGGGAATGCCGAAGCGGTCCACCACGTCCGGATCGATCTCGCAAAACGACCCTTCGTTCGGAATCATTTCGCCGCGGCCCGACAGTCCCACCCATGTTCCGTAGTCCTTCTGAATCGCGTCCATCAGCCCCGCGCCGTAGCCTTCGTGCTCCGCGCAGACGCCGTGGAAATTGCCCACTTCCGGCATATCGAATCCGCCGCCGATCTCGATGTGATACCCGCGCGGGAAATCGAGCCCCTTCTTCTCCCAGTTCCACCACGGCACGAACATGTGCATTCCGCCCATGCCGTCGGAGTTGTATTTCGGCATCCCTTCGAGAGCCGGGACTCGAGCACTGAGGTCGTAGCCCACCGTGTCGGTGAGGTTGCGGCCCACGTGACCCGAGCCATTCGCCAGCCCGTTGGGGAATCGCGACGATTTGGAATTCAGCAACAGCCGCGCCGATTCGCACGCGCTCGCCGTCAAAACCACCGTGCGGCAGCGGATGGTCCGCTCCTGCCGCGTCGTCTTGTCGACATAGGAAACCGCCGTCACCTTGCCTTCGTCGTCGGTGATCAACTCGCGCGCCATCGCGTTCGTGAACAGCTTCAGCTTGCCGGTCTTCAGCGCCGGAATCACCTGCACGTTGCTCGATGCGTAGTTGGACGCCGTCATGCACCCGCGTCCGCACTGCCCGCAATAGTGGCAGGACGGCCGGCCGTTGTGCGCGCTGGTGATCACCGCCATGCGGTTCGGGATGCACGGAATGTTCAGCTTCTCGCAAGAGCGCTTCACCAGCGACTCATGCACGCGCGGCGGCGGCGGATTTTGAAACACGCCGTCCGGCGTGCTGCGGATGTTCTCTTTCGATCCGGTCACGCCGATGAACGTCTCCGCTTTGGTGTAATACGGCGCCAGGTCGTCATAGCTCAGCGGCCAGTCCGTCCCCAGACCATCGCGCGTGTACGGCTTGAAATCGTAATCGGAGAAGCGGAACGAATACCGCCCGTAATGGTTTGTCCGCCCGCCCAGAATGCGCGAACGGAACCAGTCGAATTTGTTGCCTGGCGCCACCGTGTACGGCTCGCCCTCGAGTTGCCATCCGCCGAAGGAGGCCGTGAAATAGCCGAACGAGTATGGATTCCGGCCGAAGTACGCCGCTCCGCCGTCGCCCGTCCCGCGGTGGCTCACCTGGTAGGGCCACATGTGCTCTTTATAATCTTTCGAAGGATCGAGCATCGGACCGGCTTCGAGCAGCGCCACCGAGATTCCCATGTCGGTTAGCACTTTCGTCACCGTCCCGCCGCCCGCTCCGGAACCGATGATCACGACGTCGTAGATCTGAGGTGTGCGCTGGATTTGGAACATTTGAATATAGCTTATGACATCGCAATCCGGGCGTCCAGCGGCTCTCGCGGCCCTACAATGAAGAAGGAGCCGAAAATGGAAAAAATCGCCAAGTCCGAATCCGAGTGGAAGAAGCAGCTTACGCCGGAGCAGTACCACGTCACCCGCCAGAAGGGCACCGAGCCGGCCTTCACCGGCAAATACGCCGACGCGCACGAGGACGGCGTCTACCACTGCGTCTGTTGCGGGGCGCCGCTGTTCGATTCCTCCACCAAGTTCGAATCCGGCTCCGGTTGGCCCAGCTTTTGGCAGCCGGCGTCGAAGGAAAACATCCGGACCGAGACCGACCGCGCCCATGGCATGACTCGCACCGAGGTTCTGTGCGCGCAGTGCGACGCTCACCTCGGCCATGTTTTTCCCGATGGTCCGAACCCCACCGGGCTGCGCTATTGCATGAACTCGGCCGCGCTCGATCTCAAGAAAAAATAGCCTCGCTCACAGCGCCCGCACCGCCTCCTCCACTTGCCGCGCCAGCGCCGCGTAATCGTCGCCGTTCAACAGCAGCGGCGCGCCGAACTTCACCGTCACCCTTCCCGGCCGGGCCATCTTCGCCCCGCGCGGCAGCACGCGATTCAGCCCTTCGATGCGCACCGGAATCACCGGCGTCTTCAACCGCGCCGCCAGCATCCCCACGCCCGGACGGAACGCGTTGATCTCGCCCGCTTCGGTGATCTTGCCTTCGGGAAAAATCAGGACGCAGCCGCCTTCGGAGGCGATCTCGCCCATGTAGTGCAACGAGTCGAGCGTCCCCGCTTCCCGCTGCGGAATCGGAAACGCCTGGAAGCAGAGCGCCGACAGGTAGTAATTCAGCCCGTTGGTGAAGCGTTCGGAAAGCGTGTGCCGCGCGGGATGAAAATGGGCGTCGAAGAATTCCTTCGACATCGCCGGCGCCACGCGGTAGCGCCACTTCGAAGGCAGCGCCGCCAGAATCGCCGGCACGTCCAGATGGCTTTGATGATTCGGCGCGAAGATCACCGGCGCGTCGATGCCGCGCAGGTTTTCCAGACCCTCCGCTCTCACCCATGCGAACACTCTCGTCAAGGGGAGCAGAAAACACGGTAGAGCGATTCTCCGCAGCAGGCGCGCGGGCGCGCTTCGGTTCCAGCGCGGGAATTCAAACGGCGCCTCGGCCGCCGGCGCCGCCGAATCCGGCTTCAGATCGCCAATGGTCTTAGCGTCCGCCAACGACGCCTCGTCCACGTTCAGCGCCACCAGCAATTCCACCCGCTCCAGCGACGTCAGCGTGTCCAGCCGTTGTCCATGGATCGTACTTTGCATCCGTAGCCGTCTTCGCCGGGACCCGCGCCGCGCGCGATCTCCCGCCGCTTCAGCTTCCCGGTGCCTTCGGTGCGCGGGAACTCCGCGTACGGCCACACCGCGACGCTCCGGATCTTCTGATGGTCGGCCAGCCGCCGGTTCGCCTCCTGGACGATGGCGTCCGCGTCGGCGCCTTCTTCGAGAATCAGCACCGCATGCACGCGGTCGTCGCCCGTTACCGCCGCGTCGCGCACGCCGGCGACGTGCTTCAGCGCCGCTTCCACGTCCTCCGGAAAAACATTTAACCCTTCCGGCGTGACGATCATTTCTTTCTTCCGGCCTAAGATCTTCAGCTCGCCGCCTTCGTCCATCGCGCCGATGTCGCCGGTGTGGAACCACCCGTTTTCAAAACTGCGCGCCGATTCCTCCGGCGCTTCGAAGTAACCGCTGGTCACATTCGCGCCGCGCACGAGAATTTCGCCGTCCGCGGCGATTTTCACTTCGACGCCTCCGATCGGCTTCCCCACGCTGCCTTGCTTGGCGTGGAAGGGATGATTCAGCGTAACGATCGGCGCCGTCTCCGTCAGCCCATAGCCCTGGATGACGACGAATCCGAGCCTCGACCAGAACGCCTCCAGCTCCGGATCGAGCGGCGCCGCGCCGGCGATGAAGCTCCAGAATTTCCACCCGAACAAATTGTGAACTTTGCGGTACCGCCACCAGCGCGTGGTCCAATGCATTTTCCGGGCGTCGACGCGCGCCAGTTCGGGGAACCGATGGAGCAAATATTCGCGCAGCACTTCGAGAATTTTCGGCACCGAGACCAGCACCGAGATCCGCCGCGTACGGATCTGACGTACGATGTCGGCCGGGTTGTAGCCGCGCAGGAACACCACCACTCCCGGGAGCATCGGAGGGATGAACGTGGCCATCGCCTGCCCGAACATGTGGCTTAGCGGCAATAAATTCAGAAATCGAATCGGCGCGAACGGCTTGGCCCATTTCCGGTATTTATAAACCTCGCGCTCCACCGGAACGATGTTCGCCAGCACGTTGGCGTGCGTGATGAGTCACTCCTTTCGGCTCGGCCGTCGCGCCGGAGGTGAAGATGATTTCGGCCAGCGTTTCCGCGCGCGCCGCGAAGCGAACGGCCGGCCCCGCGCATTCCCCGCCGAGGGTCGAGAACGGCCACACCAACGCGCCGCTCTCCGCGGGCCGGGGCGCCTCGTCGCCGGCGAGAATTAATTTCGCGTGAACCTTCTCCCGCACCCGTTCGAGAAACTCCAGCGGCGAGCGGTAATCGATGGGCACGGCCACCGCGCCCGCCAGCAGGCAGCCCCACAGCGCGACGATCCACTCCGGCCGGTTCTCGCCGAAAAAGATCACCTTGTCGTTCGCGCCGATCCCCTCCCGCGCTAACCGTTGCGCGAACGCCTGCGCCTGGCGCGAAACTTCGGCATACGTATAGCGGCGCGTCCGGAAGCCATCGTCGTGAATGAGGAACTCGGCGCGACACGCCGCGAAGTCGTCGAAAAAATCCAGCAGCGTCTCGCGGCGCACTTCGATCAATCGAACTCGAACGCCGGGGCGGGCTGTTGCGCGCCCACTTCCCCCGCGGCGATCTTCGCCTGGAAATAATTCTCGCTTCGCATCGGCGCACCCGCCAGACGCCGCAGCAGGACGATCTGGCCGACGTGCGTGAGCGCATCGGCGATCGGGCCTTGAAAGATCTTCTCTTCCGGCGCCTTCAACGGCTCCGCCGACTTGAGACGGGCGTCCACGGCGGCCAGCGCGGCGAAGAACCGCTCGATCTCTTTCTCCCAGGCAAGCGGCGCGGCCTCGCGCCAGTCGTAGTTGCCGTCGGCAAGCCGCAGCGTCCATTCGAGCACGTCGCCGATGTGAGCCACCAGTTGCGCCGGCGTGCGCGTTGTTTCCGAAGCGCGAAAGCCGGCAAACGACTCCGGCGCGCCGCGAACCGCCTTCCCGCCGCGGTAGGCGAGCGTGGCGAGCGCATGGCGCAGAAGATCGCGCTTGGGATTGTCATGGGACAAGTTCATCAGCCTCAGGGTACAACATTCGCAGTCCGCGCCCGTGGCTTACACTGTTAACTTCCCCGTCCACGAAATGACCTTGCAGCGCGCTTACGAACGCTTCGCCGTCCCCGCATCCTGCGCGCTTCTGTTCGCGCTGAACGTCTACATCGCGC
This sequence comes from uncultured Acidobacteriota bacterium, assembly GCA_963823105.1. Taxonomy (GTDB): domain Bacteria; phylum Acidobacteriota; class Terriglobia; order Bryobacterales; family Bryobacteraceae; genus JAJYKC01. The sequence continues at coordinate 840,253 of CAWGKC010000017.1, read as the reverse complement.
ACCGGCTCTTCCTCACCGAATTCAAGACGCATCTGGAAACCAACGAAGGCTCGTTCATCGCGATCGCCCGCGTCATGGCGGCCCATCCGCGCAGTCTACTTTGGTGGCCGCTTTGGGATCTCGGGATGCCGTTCCAACACACCTATTTCCCTCTCACTCCCGCCTTGGCGGCCGCGTGGTCCAGGATCGGCGGCTTCTCGCCGGCTCTCGCTCTGCATCAGGTGGGCGCGTTCTTCTATTGCCTGGGGCCGGTGACGCTTTTCCTGATGGCCCGGACGATGTCGAAACAAGCCGCGGCCAGTTTCTTCGCCGCCCTCGCTTATTCCCTTGTCTCGCCGTGCGTGTGGTTCTTCCCTATGCTGCGCCCGGACATGGGTGGAAACATTTGGAACGCGCGCCGCCTGCAGATTCTTAGTTACTACGGCGAGGACCCGCACATTACCACCGTCGCGTTTCTCCCGCTCGCGGCGATGTTCCTTTATCTCGCCCTGAAGCGCGGCGGGACCGGCTACTTCGTCCTCGGTGTGATTACGACTGCGGCGGTGATGCTGTCCAACGCCTTCGGCACGGTGGATTTGGTTCTCATGGCTGGCTGCCTGTTGGCCGTCGTGAACCGCGAACGGATTCTCAAAAACACTATTCTTTTAATGGCGATCGGCGCTTCCGCGTATTTGTGGATTTCGCCCGCAATCCCGCCGTCGCTTTTGCAAGTGATCCGCGTGAACTCGCGGTTGGTGGGAGGAGACTACCGCTTCACGGTGCGCTCGCTGATTGGCTTGGCGATTCTCGCCGCCGGCGCGGCGCTCTTGTGGCTGGCGGCGCGGCGATGGAACGCCCCGGACTATTTTTCCTTCGCGCTCTTGTCGGCGTGGTTGTTCTTCGGCATTCCGGCGCTGGCATTCTATTTCAACGTCTTCGTCTTCCCCCAGCCTCATCGCTATCAGGTGGAAATGGAGTTGTGTTTTTGCCTGTTGTTGGGCTTCGGCGGAAGACTCTTATTCGACCGATTGCCGCGGGCCGGGCGCATCGCCCTTCTCGTGCTGCTCGCCCTTTTCGCATACCGCCAGACGATTCATTACGTCCGCTATGCCCGTCAGCTCATCGTTCCAATCGAGATACGGAACACGCCGGAATACAAAGTGGCGCATTGGGCGGACGCCGCACATGCGCGGGAAACGGATGTTCATCGGCGGGCAGCGCTCGTTCTGGTTCAACGTGTTCACCGACGTAGCGCAGATGCATGGCGGACACGACCCCAACACGCCGAATTTTCTTGTGCAGATCGCCCATTTCGTCATCGGCTCCGGCATGAACACCGGGTCGCGGGACGCGGAGATTTCCATCCTCTGGCTCCGGGCTTTCGGAGTATCGGCCATACACGTTCCGCGCCAGACCTCGGAAGATTACTACGTGGCATTCGCCAATCCGCATAAGTTCGAAGGCGTTCTGCCGGTGCTGTGGCGCGAGGACGGCGAGACCGTATATCAGGTGCCGCGCCGTTCGGACTCCCTCGCCCACGTCGTCCCCGAGAGCGCGCTGGCGACGAGAAGGCCGGTGAACGGAATCGACGTCGATCCGCTGATCCCCTATGTCCAGGCGACCGAAGACCCCTCGTTGCCGTTGGCGGCGATGGAATGGCACGGCATGAATTCGTTCACCGTTCGCACGTCGGCGCATCCGGGACAAGCGATCTCGGTGCAGACGAATTATTTTCCAGGGTGGCGCGCGAAAGTGAACGGGAGCGAGCGCAGGGTCTTCGCCGACGCTCTCGGATTGATGGCCATTGCACCCCAATGCAATGGCCCATGCAACGTGGAAGTGACTTACAATGGCGGCCCGGAGAGGATAGCGGCGCTCGCGGCCAGTGGGCTAGTTACGTTGTCGTTAGTTGGGTTCGGCCTCTTCGGCGCCGCGCGAAAGCTCCGCTATAAAACTCGCCGCCCTTGAATCACCCGAATCAAAACCACAACGATCGCGAGCACTAACAGGATGTGTAGGAATCCTCCGAGGGTGTACGACGTCACCACACCCAGAAGCCAAAGAACAACCAGGATTACAGCGATGGTCCAGAGCATATCGGTCCTTAATTCCTCCTGGCTTCGTGCGGAGCAAGCGGAGTGCCAAAGTTGAACAACTCCGCAATGCTTTTATAGGCAAGGGCTGCTCCCGCTTGCGCGTCGGCAAACATTGCCTTCCATGCAACATTTACGTTACACGGCTCGGATCCCGGAAGAGGTAAACAAATGAATCCGCGCGCGGATGGGCGGTTGGCACACGGACTGCTACTACCAAATCGCCGGCAAGATAGCCGGCGGATCGAAAAGGAGATAATCGAAATGAATAGCGATCAAATGGCAGGGAAGTGGAAGCAATTGACTGGCTCCGTAAAGGAAAAATGGGGTAAGTTGACCGACGACGATTTGACCTACATCGACGGGAAGCGCGAGAACTTCGTGGGCAAAGTGCAAGAGCGTTATGGCATCGCCAAGGAAGAGGCGCAGAAACAAGTGGATGCCTGGTACGCCACTCACGATCAGAAGGCTCACGCGGCCGGGAAGCGGTAGCTTCCGTGCGGCGGGACGGCGATCGATCGCCGTCCCGCGATTTTAAGGCGCGATGCGCCACTCGATAATTCCCGCCGTGTTCCCGCGCTCCAGTTGGGCCTCCACGCGCAGTCTCGTAGTGGAAACGGGGTCGAAGGTCACGCGATTGAAGCCGTTCTTATCCGTCGAATAACGCGACGCGTTCGCAACGGATTTCCAAGCCGCGCCATCCCAATAAACCAGCTTCCAGGATTGCGGCACCCGGACCGCGCCGTCGCCCGGCAGGGCCAGACGCAAGCCTGCGCCCACGCCACCGGCGCTGGGGTCGCCTTCGTCGGCCCAATAGACTTCCACGGCATCGATCCGGCGCGGATTGGAGAACGAATACTCCGCCCACTCCGAAGAGCCGAAGCAATCCCACCATACGAACCAGGGAACGCCGGCGTCGCCCGACGACGCGCCCACCGCGCCGTCGTCCATTGCGCTGGGAGGGTGAAAATGCCAAGCGTGCGACGCGGTGGCGACGGGAGGATTTTCCCGCCAGATTGTTCCTGGCTCCCCAGACGCCGCGGCTTCCGGAAACGACGCGATGCGAAGCCGCGCCGCGCCCATGGGGATCAGCGTTACCTCCTCGACGGGTGCGGAGGTGCGCACCGGACTACGCTGAATTTGCCCTACCAATCCGTCCGGCTCTAATTTCCACTCCTCCACTTTACGGGCGCGGGCGCGAATCGAGGACGGCGTTTCCTCGGGCGCGAACGGCTGAGGGCCGGGATGCGGATTCTCGACGAAACGAAGCGAATCTTTGCCGTTGAGATCCAGCGCATAGTTCCACGGCGATGCGGCGTAAACTTCGTAAGCGGGCCATTGCGGATCGTCGTTGTACCGGCTCCAGCGCTCGGCGATTTTCAAGGAGTAAGTGAGCGGGCCCCGCTCGATCGACACCGCGCCGCGATTCTTCGGCCAATGCCGGACGCGGATTTCCATGGGCAGGCGCAGGCGGATGACATCGCCAGCTTGCCATGTGCGGGTGACGGTGACCCAGTTTTCCTTTCCGGCGGGAATAGCGACTGGCGATCCATCGATCGTCAGCGTAGGCTCGGCGCACCAGGCCGGCAGACGCAGAGACAGCGGAAACGAACCGGGCGCGCCGATGTTACCCGGAGCGTGACATCGGGGCTGAAGGGGTAATTGGAATCGTTGACGATGGTGACTTCAACGCCATCGCCCACCTTCGCGGTAACTTTTCCCGGCGCGTAGAAGGCGGCGGCGAGGCCGTTGCCGCGTGTGGCGAGCCAGAGATTCTCCGTGAAGTAAGGCCAGCCGAACGCGACGTTGTGCTGGCAGCAACGGTATTGGTAAGGATTGTAGGAGAACTGATCGCCGCTGTTGTCGATGAGCGGCGATTTGTTCGAACGGTCCAATTGAACCTGATTGGCGGCGGTGAGATAGTGCAGCGCTTTGAGATCGGCGGTCATCGAGGCGGGCAGGGAATTGAAGGCGACGTCTTCGGCGTGATCGGCCCAGGCGGCATCGCCGGTGATGCGAAGCAGCATCTCCGAGCTGTTCATCATCTCCACCATGGCGCAGGTTTCCGCGGCTTGGCGCGGGCCGGAGAAGCCGGGACGGGCGTTCTCGTCGGCGGCGTACATGCCGCCGGGGAACTGGCCGTATAAGTCCATGACGGCATTGTAATCGCGCATAGTCGAATCCAGATAGCGGCGGTCGAGGCTCTGCTGGTAATACTCGGCGGGCTCGCGGAAACACTCGGCGAGGTTCACGCCATGCCATGTCGGGATGCCCCCAGTCCAATCGGCGGTGCGTTCGTGGTTCACCCTGGCGAGATCGAGCAGCCACGCTTCGCCGGTATGGTTATACAGCCAATAGATACTGTCCAGATTGTCGCCGCCGCGCCATTTCTGCCAACTGGAGGGAAGAAAACGGTTGAGCGGAATGGTCGTCTGCCAATGGAAATAGCGGGTCATGAAAGCCAGCACGCGCGCGTCCCCGGTTGCCTCATAGTAAGTGCGGAGCGGGTATAACATGACCATGTTAGGCCATAAGTCGAGTAACTTGTCGCCCGACATCGGAATCGGCCAGATTCGCCCGGCTTCCAAAGTAGCCGTTGGGTAATTGGCTCTTCAGCACCGCCTCGATCCAGCGGCGGGACTCGTTTTGAATGCGAACATCGCCGGTCAAATAGCCCAGATCGACGAACCCTTTGAGCCAATAAGGAACTTCCTCCCAGCCGAATGTGCCCTGGCCTTTTGGATCGGTCCAGGCGTTGCCGTCGTACTTACAGAACTTACTCACCTCGTTCAGGTGGCCGGTGAAGCCGCCGGCCATCAGGTCCAGTTGGCGGCGCAGCCAACCGGCGGCCGAGACGCGGCCGGCGGGGAGCTTGATCAACGGGCTTGGAAGAAGCGGGGAGCGATTGCCGGCATAGTAGGCGTTCGTCGCGCCGGAGGGGAGGCCGCGGACCGCGGCTGTCGCGCCGGAGGCGGCGAGCGCGGGCGCCAGAGCGAAAAGGAGCGGGAGGAATCGGCAAATCATGGGGCGATCGTCACCGGGCGGCCGGAACGGGAAACCAGTCCGTATCCGCGCCAAAATATTCGAGAGCCTGAAGCGCCGATTGAGAAAGCATCGCCGCGGTGCGCGGATCGGCGCGCCGAACCGCTTCAAGCTGGCTGCGCATGAGGGAGGAGTTACGGCGGGCGAGCGGGCCGTCCCACGCCTTGCGCCGGGACTTACCATAGGCCCGCGCGGCCCGCGCCACCGCCCTTTGAACGATGCCGCCGGCCTCGAGCGATGGGACATCGGCGGCCCTCAGGCATTCCTCGGCGGCGGCCATCAGCGGGAAAATCAGAGCCTCCGCGAAAGTTAGCGCGGCCAGGACGAGGGGCTTATTCTCCGGCTCCACGACGAGAATCCGGAAGCCGCTGTCGACAAGCAGACGCTTGGCCTCGTTGACAGCGGCCCGCGTCCCTTCGACGAGGCAGCGCGGCTCCGCGGGAGATTCGGCCTGGCAAAGAGTGCCGGTCTCCGCGCCTTGAGCGGCGAGCGGCGCCAAGCAAGCCGAGGTAAGCCACGAGCCCGCGAGCAATGCCGTCTTGCCCTGCCAGACGATGCCACAGCCGGCCAGCTCGAGGGCCAACTTGGGCACCTCGGCGTCCGGCGCGACGATGACGACGATCGGCGAATCGACAAGATCCTCGTAGCGCGAAACCGGGTGACCGGCGCCGAGGCCGTTCGAGACGCGGCTGGCCAACCGGAGCGAGCCCGACTTCACCGGGCCGAGGCGGTCAAGCAGCGCCGGGAGCCGCGCGAACGGCGACTCGACGACACTACCCGACGCTACGAGACCGGCTGGCGAGTGTGGGTTCATAGAGGGCGCCCGTTCTTAGGGCCTTAATACGGTCGCGGACCTGCGCGGCCTTTTCGAAATCGAACCGGCGGGCCGCGTCTCGCATGCTTTCTTCCAGTTCACCGAGGAATTTCTCCCGTTGCTCCGGAGTCAGGTCTTCGGCGGGTTCGCCGGGATCGATCGGGACGGTTACATAGTCGCCCTCGGCGATGGCGACCAGGCTCATGTCGATCGGTTTAACGATCGATTGGGGCGTGATGCCGTTCTCTTCGTTGTATTGCCTTTGCACCTCGCGGCGGCGGTTGGTTTCGCCCATGGCGCGTTCCATGCTTCCGGTGATTTTGTCGGCGTAGAGGATCGCGCGGCCGCTGAGGTGGCGGGCGGCGCGTCCGATCGTTTGAATCAAAGCGCCGGCCGAGCGCAAAAATCCTTCCTTATCCGCGTCGAGGATGGCGACGAGAGAGACTTCGGGCAGATCCAGTCCTTCACGCAACAGATTCACGCCAATCAAAACATCATATACGCCGCGACGCAGATCGCGAAGGATCTTCACGCGGTCGAGAGTGGAGACTTCGGAATGGAGATAGGCGCAGCGGACTCCGGCTTCGGCGTAATATTCGGCGAGATCCTCGGACATGCGCTTGGTGAGGGTGGTCACCAGGACGCGTTCGTCGCGCTCGGCGCGGGCGCGGATTTCTTCAAGCAGGTTGTCCACTTGTCCACGGATCGGGCGGACGTCGATTTCCGGATCGACCAGGCCGGTGGGGCGGATAATCTGCTCGACGACCACTCCGTTGCACTTGGTCAGTTCGTAAGGGCCGGGCGTGGCCGAGACATAGACGGCCTGGTTGACGCGGTTTTCGAACTCCTCGAACGTGAGCGGCCGGTTGTCGCGGGCGCTGGGCAGGCGGAAGCCGAAGTTCACCAGGGTGTCCTTGCGCGAACGGTCGCCATGGTACATGCCCTGCAACTGGGGCATGGTCTGGTGGCTTTCGTCGATAAAGACGATGGCGTCCTGCGGGAGATAGTCGAGCAGCGTCGGCGGAGCGGCGCCGGGCAGGCGGCCGGTGAAGTGGCGCGAATAGTTTTCGATGCCGTGGCAATAGCCGATCTGGCGGATCATCTCCAGATCGAACATCGTTCGCTGACGAAGCCGCTGCGCTTCGATCAGCTTGCCGCCGCTCTCCAGTTCCTTGCTCCACCATTCCAGTTCCAGCTCGATGCTCTTGAGCGCCTGCTCGCGCGCGTCGGGAGTAAGCACGTAGTGCGTTTTCGGATAGATGGGAAGGCGCGTGTACGTGCGGCGGACCTGGCCAAGCAGAGGATCGATCTGGCTGAGCGATTCGATCTCGTCGCCCCACAGCTCGATACGGAAGGCGTAGTCGTCGTAAGTGGGAAAAACCTCGATGGTGTCGCCGCGGACGCGGAACGTTCCGCGGCGGAAATCGTGATCGTTGCGTTCGTAGAGGATCTCGACCAGACGTTGGACGATCTGCTGGCGCGAGGCTTTCTGGCCTTTCTTGAGCATCAGCAGCATTCCGTAGTAAGCCTCCGGCGACCCGAGGCCGTAGATGCAGGAGACGCTGGCGACGATGATACAGTCCCGGCGCTCGAACAGCGAACGGGTGGCGGACAGCCGAAGCTTGTCCAGCTCGTCGTTGATGGTCGCTTCCTTTTCGATATAAATATCGCCGGAAGGGATGTAGGCCTCGGGCTGGTAGTAATCGTAGTAGCTGACGAAATATTCGACGGCGTTGTCGGGGAAGAACGTCCGGAACTCGTGATAGAGCTGCGCGGCGAGGGTCTTATTGTGCGCCAGCACGAGGGCGGGGCGTCCGGCGCGCTCCATCACCTTCGCCATGGTGAAGGTTTTACCGGAGCCGGTCACGCCCAATAGCGTCTGGTGGCGCTCCCCTTCGGCGACGCCGCGGGAAAGCTGGGCGATGGCCGTGGCTTGATCGCCGCGCGGGCGGTAATCGACGGCGACGCGGAAGGACATACTTTCAGGATACAGGACGAAACCCGGCCGCCGCCGTCATCGTATTGTAGAGCATGGCCGAACGAGGGAAAATCGCCGCCGGACCCGCCAGCGAGGCCGAGCGGATCTTGGCGCTCGACGTTTTGCGCGGAGTCGCCGTGCTGGGAATCCTGGCGATGAACATTCAGGATTTCTCCCAGATCGGGGCGGCGTATATGAATCCAACGGCCACCGGGCCGTTGACGGGGAGCAATTATTGGGTCTGGCTGGCGACGCATGTCTTCGCCGACGAGAAGTTCATGTCGATCTTCTCCATGCTCTACGGGGCGGGCATGGTCCTTTTCACCGCGCGCATCGAAGCCCGCGGGGCTAGGCCGTTTCCGGTGTTTCTGCGGCGGAGCCTGTGGCTATTGGTTTTCGGCCTGTTGCACGCCTATTTAATCTGGTCGGGCGACATCCTGGTGTCGTACGCCATCTGCGGGCTGGCGGTGTACCGCCTGCGAAAACTGGACCCGCAACGTCTGATCATCGCGGGCCTGATCGTCGTGGGAATCGGTTCGGCGCTTTCTCTGGCGAACGGGTGGTCGATTCGGTATTGGCCGGCCGAGACCGTGAACGGACTGCGCGAGGGAATCTGGCAGCCTTCGGCGGCGAAGGCTGCGGCCGAGATCGCTGCCTACCGCGGAGGATGGCTGGCGCAAATGCCCTGGCGCGCGGCCGATTCTCTTATGGGTGAGACGCAGGGCTTGCTTTTCCTCACCCTTTGGCGGGCGGGAGGTTTGATGCTGGTGGGAATGGGCCTGTATAAGTGCGGCATGATCACCGGCTCCCTGCCTGTCCGGACTTACCGCAATCTCGGACTGGGCGGGTTACTCTTCGGCCTTCCCTTGATCGCACTGGGCGTTCATTATAATTTCCAGGCGCAATGGGATCTTCATTACTCGTTTTTCACCGGCTCGCAATTCAACTATTGGGGAAGCCTTGGAATCGCTCTCGCATGGATTTGCCTGGTAATGATCGCTTGCAAGATCCAAGGCATCCGCCGCGCCGTTAAGACGTTCGCCAACATGGGCCGCATGGCGTTTAGCAACTATATCCTCGAGACCCTGATTTGCACGACGATCTTCTACGGCCACGGTTTCGGAATGTTCGCCAAGGTGGACCGTTTGCGCGGGCAGGCGATCGTGCTGGCGGTTTGGGCCGCCGTATTCGTGTTTTCGCAATTGTGGATGCGGCGATTCTATTTCGGCCCGCTCGAATGGCTTTGGCGTTCGTTGACATACGGAGAACGGGAACCGTTCCGGCGCGGGCCGGTCCGGAAAGTTTTGGCCGCCGCTTAATCGGGGGGTTTATATGTTGCGCCGGAAGAGGGCGTGATATACCACCAGGAACACGACCGATCCGGCCACGGCCACTAATAGGCTGTATAAATTCAGGCCCGTCACACCCGAGGCGCCGAAGGCGTTGAACAACCATCCGCCGAGCACAGCGCCGACGACGCCTAGTAATACGTCGAGGAAGAATCCTTCGCCCGATTTGTTGACTAACTTACTGCCTATAAAACCCGCCAGCAGACCTAGCACGATCCAAGCAATTATCGACATTCGTTTCCTTTCTTTTCCCCGTTGAAAAACTCTCGCGCCGGAGCGACGCACAAGGGCCGCCCGGCGCGAGATTGGATCTAGACTTTCGTCGATTTGTATCCCGCCGTGGCGGCGTGCGTGGCCGGAGTGTCCGAATCCACCCCATGAGAGCTTACGCTCTTCTCACCGCTGGAGGAGATGTCCTCCGCTCCCGTATGCTCAAGAAGCTTCTTGGCCCGCGAGATCTCATCCGAGGTATCGCAATGAACGGAAAGTAGAACTCCACCGTCCTTCACCCGGCCTTCGTAGCGCTTGGCTTCGTATTCCGGGATGCCCATGCCAACGAGCGCGCCGACCAATCCGCCCACCGCTCCGCCGACGCCGAGACCGGCCAACGCGCCCATAATCGGGCCCGCCGCGATGAGAGGTCCGACGCCTGGTATCGCAAGCGCGCCGATGCCGGCCAGCAAGCCCAGGGTTCCTCCCACGACACCGCCCGCCGTTACGCCGGTGGCCGCGCCTTCCGGCGCCTTCGTGTTCTTCTCGTGAGCGAATTCCTTCGAGCTCTGCCGATCGGGAAGCAGAACCGAGATGTCGTTGTTCGAGAAGCCAGCCGCGATCATTCGATCAACGGCCTTCTCGGCATGCATACTGGTCTTGTAAATACCGAAAACCGCCTTATTTTTTCCTGCCATATCGAACTCCTTTTAGTACTGTTTGGCCGTGGCCCGCGTTGAGTCCGCGCCCGGTCGTTATCGCCGCGCTATTTGTCTCTTCGCAGCGAAAGCGCCGGTCTTCCACGTCCAAAAGTTAGACCGGCCGCGAGGCGATCGGTTACACGAAAAGAATTGCGCGGCGGGCCTCGTATCGCGCGGGGAAAGGATATATCTTGAAGAGAGACCCACCATCCTCGATGCGAATCCTTCTCGTATTTTTCCTAGGCATCCCAGGTGTGCCTTGGCCCGGTACTTCGGCGCAGGCGGACGTTCTTACCGCCAACTACGGCAACGATCGCACGAATGGAACCGGGAACGAGAACGTTCTCAATCCGAACGACGTCAATCCGGCGCAATTCGGCAAAGTGGCGGCCCGCATCGTCGATGGCCAAATATATGCCCAGCCGCTTTACGTTCACGCGCTGGAAATCCCTGGAAAAGCACCGGTGGATGTACTGTTCGTCGCGACGATGCACAACAGCGTGTATGCATTGGACGCGAACGATCTGGCCGGAGTTCCCATATGGAAATTGAATCTCGGGCCGTCCGTCCGCAGCGCCGACTTCGACGATCTTCCGGGGCACCCCGGCGCTTACACGGACATCGAGCCGGAGATCGGGATCCTGAGCACGCCCGTAATCGACCGCGCAAGCGGGACCATCTACTTAGCGGTCTACACGGGCGGTCCGGCGAACCACGCGTACTATCTTCATGCCCTCTCTCTGGCCGACGGGAGCGAAAAATTCAATGGCCCGGTCCTCATACAGGCGGCCGTTGGCGGCGGAGACGGAGCGCTTCGCTTCGATCCCAACGCGCATCTTCAGCGGCCGGGGCTGCTGCTGGCGAACGGTTCGGTCTACGTGGCGTTTGGCTCGCACGCCGATTCGCCACCTTGGTATGGCTGGCTGATGGCCTACGACGCATCGGACCTTTCGCGGCAAACGGGAGTTTTTAACACCAGCCCCAACCAGGGAGGATCGTCGATTTGGCAGGGAGGCCGGGGGTTGGCGGCCGACGGCGCGGGCGACATCTATCTGAGCACCGGCAACGGCGGCTACGACGCGTCGCAGGCGTGGGGTCAAAGCGTATTGCGGCTGGCCTCCACCGGCGCCGATCGGCTTATTACAGTTGCCGACTATTTCACGCCGTCCGATTGGGATTCGCTCAACGCTTTCGATACCGACCTGGGATCGAACGGCCCGGTCCTGATTCCCGGAACCGACCTGCTCTACGCCATCGGGAAAGAGGGTGTGCTCTATTTATTGAACCGGGACCGATTGGGGCATCAATCGAGTTTAAACGGCCAGACGGTCCAGACGTTCCAGGCGACCGATGGCGACCGTTTCGCGGTGTTCAACTCGGCGTTTATGAGCGCGCCTTCGGGAGGGACGCTTTTTCTGTGGGCGTACCAGGAGCCGCTGCGGGCGTTCCGTTTCGCCAACGGAGTATTCGAGACGAGTCCGTTCGCGTTCAATTCGACCGCGCCGGACTCGTCTCCCTTCAGCGGCCTCGCCGTTTCCTCAAGCGGCGGTGCGCCAGGGACGGGGATTCTGTGGGCCACGTCGACAAACGGCGCCCAAGGCATTCCGGGACATGGAACGCTGCGCGCCTTCGACGCGGCGAACGTGGCGCGGGAACTCTGGAACAGCGACATGAACGCCGGGGATCCGCTGGGCACGTTCATGAAATTCGCCAACCCCGTCGTCGCCGACGGCAAAGTGTTTATCTCGTCCGGCGCCACGATCACCTATCCGGATCAGATCGTCGAGTACGGGTTATTGCCGGGTGCGGCCGGAATCCGGACGGTGGTGAATTCGGCGAGCTTTCGCGGCGGGCCGATTTGCGCGGGAGAGCTTGTCACGCTGTTCGGCAACGGCATCGGTCCGGAGACGGCGGTGACGGCTTCGCCCGGCGCCGATGGCGCGTTCCCGGCCGCGCTGGCGGGGACGGAAGTAACGTTCGACGGCGTGCCGGCCTCGCTCTTATACGCCGCTCCGGGCCAGATCAACTTGGTCGCTCCCAACTCGCTCGCCGGCCGGAGCGAAACGGCCATCGCCGTTCACGCGCCGAACGGCCGCAGCTACGCGTTCATGGCGCCCGTCGCCCGATCGGCGCCGGCGATCTTCTCGCCCGCCGGATCCGGGGCGATTTTGAACGAACCGTCGCTATCGGTCAATACGCCACTCGATCCGGCGCCGCGCGGGGGGTATGTGGCGATCTATGTGACCGGCGCCGGCGCCGTGTCCAACACGCTCGGCGCGGGATCGCTCGCCCCCTTGGCGAATCCCCCGCGACTGGCCTCTAGCGTGGAGGTCTTCATCGGAGGCGTGCGGGCGGAGGTGACTTACGCCGGCGCGTCGCCCGGTCTCGTGCTGGGCTTGACGCAAATCGACGTTCGCGTGCCGATGAACACGCCTGCCGGCGCCGCCGTTCCGGTCACCGTTGCCGTGGATGGCGTCCCCGCGCAAAACGCGGTCACGATGGCGGTGCAGTAAGATTAGCCGGAGCCTTCCCACGCGCCGCGCCGCCAGCATTCTCGCCGCATTCGTTTTCGCCGGGAACGTCTATCGCGCCGCGACACAGAGCGTCACGGTGGACGAAGCCACCACGTATAACGATTTCGCCTCGCTCCCTTTCTGGTGGATGTGGCGAGTGTTCGACGCCAATCATCACGTCCTGCACACCATTCTCTGCCACATCTCCACCAGCGTCCTGCCGCTGTCGGCGTTCTCGCTGCGGCTGCCTTCGCTCGCCGGCGGCGCACTGTATTTGTGGGCAGCCTACCGCGTTTGCGCGCTCCTGTGCCCGCGCCCGCCGGTCTTGCTTTCCACTTACGCGCTACTTACTCTGAACCCGTTCCTGCTCGACTATCTATCCGCCGCGCGCGGCTATGGTCTCGCCTCGGCGTTCTGGATGGCGAGCGTTTATTTCGCTCTCCGTTTGTTGCGGCAGAGCGACGATCCGCCGGCGCTGCAAGAAGCGATGCAAGCTGGCCTTTTCGCCGGACTGTCCGTGGCCGCGAACCTGAGCTTCGCGTTTGCCGCGGTTCCCGAGTTGCTGGCGCTCGGAGCCGTCCTAAGCAACTCGCGCAAAACGGAGTGCGGCGCGATCCGTTCCTTACGGAGTCTGACGGTGCGCGCCGCACCCTTTGCGCTTCTTAGTTGGCGACGCCCATCCGGACGGCTTGTGGCATCGCTTGTGGCGCCGGCGCTCGCCGTTTTTCTCCTCATCGATCTGCTTCCGCTTCTCCACAACCACCGGCCATTCATCCTGGGCGCGGCTTCCGTTCGCGCCTCCTTCGATAGCGTCGCCGGCCATGTGCTTTTTTATTCTTCGGGCAAATTCGACGTCGCCGGATTGCTGGCCGATCCGACGCCCGCCGAGCTGTGGATACTCGGCATCGCGCGCTGGGGCGCGATCTCCGCTGGGATGGCCGCCGCGTTATTCCTACTGTTCCAGTTGCGTTCCTCCCTCGCGTTTGCGTCCGAGTCTCTCCGCTTCGCGTTGTTCCTTGGAGTCCAACTGGGTCTATCGATGGTCTGCCTCGCAGCCGCTCATTCGGTGTTCGGCGTTCTCTATCCGGTGGCGCGCAGCGGGATCTATCTCATGCTCGCCGTTCCGCTTTTCTGCGCCGCGATCGCGCCATGCGTCACAACCCCGCCGTGGGCCGCCACCGCGCTGGAGCGCGTTTACGTTATCGCGGCTGGCGCGCTGGCGCTGTGGTTTCTGGCCGCCATCCAGTTCACGACTTATTCCGAATGGCGATTCGACCGGAACACTCTTGAGCTGTTTCACCGGATTCAGGACGCGGCGAGGCGCGACAATCGCATGCAGGCGCGCGTGGGAACCACTTACCTCCTGGCGCCGCCACTGGAATTCTACCGGCGCGCCCTTCACGACACGTGGCTGGCGCCGGTGGAATCGTTCAATGGAGCGGCGCTTGCGGCGCGCGCCAAGCTGGATCAATTCGACTATTTCGCCACGTTGCCGCAAGACGAATCCATCGCGCGGGCGTTCGCCCCGCGCCGCATCTGGAGCGATCCCGCCACCGGCGCCGTTTTGGCCGCGGTCCCGGAAAGCGCCGGCCGTCCCGGCGGCGTCCGCTCCGCAGCCGGTTCCCTCCGGCTGTGTGGACGACGCCGATGGAGGGGTGCGGTTCACCGGCCGATGGCTGCACGAGCGGCGCTTTCCGGCGGCCTACGAGGGTACGGTCTCCTATTCGAACTCGCCCGGCGCGTCGTTCCGGTTTCCCTTCACCGGCCGCGGCGTCGTGTATGTTTTTACGCGGGCCTTCAATCGAGGCAAAGCCGCGATCTTCCTCGACGGCGCTCCTTACGGCGTCCTGGATGAATACGCAAGTGTCACCGCCTGGCGGTCGCAAGCCCGTTACGAGGCGCCGCGCGACGGGGCGCACGTTCTGACGGTGAGGGTAACGGGCGGGAAGAACTCGTCCGCGCAAGATGCGTTTGTCGACGTCGATTGCGTGGCGGTGGCGCCGTAACGGGTACAATAAGAAGTTTTGAGCCTAACGATGAGCAATTTGATTGTATTGGGCGCGCAATGGGGCGACGAAGGCAAAGGCAAAGTGGTCGACTTATTCGCCGAAAAATTCGATATTGTGGCGCGGTATCAGGGCGGCCATAACGCCGGGCACACCGTCTTTATCGGCGAGCGGAAATTCGTACTGAAACTGATCCCCAGCGGTATTCTGCGCCCCGGGATTCAAGCGGTGATCGGCAACGGAGTGGTGATCGATCTGGCGGCGCTGGTGGCCGAAATCGCGTCGCTCGAAGCGATGGGGGTGAATGTTAGAAGCCAACTGGCGATCAGCAATCGCGCCCACGTCATCTTCCCGTTCCACCGCATCGTCGAGAAGATGTCGGAAGGCCGGCCGGACCGCATCGCCATCGGCACCACGTCGCGCGGCATCGGGCCTTGTTACGAGGACAAGATCGGGCGGCGGGGCATCCGCATCGCCGACCTCTACGAGCCGGCGGCGTTTCAAGCCCTGTATGAAACGCTGGCCGAAGATAAGCAACTGCTGGCGCAAACGTTCGGCATCCACGAGACCATCGACTACGCCAAAATCCGCGACGAATACCGCGGCTATGCGGAATCGATCCGGCCCATGGTGTGCGAAACGTCGGCGCTGTTGAACGGCGCCATCCGCGCCGGCAAGCGGGTGTTGTTTGAAGGCGCGCAGGGGACGATGCTCGACATCGACCACGGAACCTACCCCTTCGTTACCTCCTCCAGCGCCACCGCCGGGGGAGCGTGTACCGGCGCCGGAGTGCCGCCGACGGCCATCGACGGCGTGATCGGCGTGTCGAAAGCGTACATCACGCGCGTGGGGAGCGGGCCGTTTCCCACCGAGGAGCGGGGCGAGCTGGGCGAAAGCATCCGCAAGGCCGGCAACGAATTCGGCTCCGTCACCGGACGCCCGCGCCGCTGCGGCTGGTTCGACGTGCCGCTGCTTCGCTACACGGCGACGCTGAACGGCTTCGACAGCCTGATCATCACCAAGCTCGACGTGCTGGACCAGATGCCGGAAATTCGCGTGGGCGTGGCCTATCGCGTGGCGGGCCAGGAAGTGGAGGGGATGCCCGCCACGCTCGGGGTGATGGAGGCGATCGAGCCGGTCTATGAGACGCTTCCGGGGTGGATGGCGCCGACGCGCGGTTTGACCCGGCAGGAGGATTTGCCGGCGCGGGCTCAGGACTACCTGCAATTTCTGGCCGCGCGAACGGGGGTGGAAATCGGCTGCGTCTCCACGGGACCCGAGCGCGACGAGACGATTCTCGTGCGCGGGTCCAGATTGGAAAAACTGCTGGGCTAAGCCTCCGGCTACGGCTCCACCATGTTGTTCCGGACGGCGTAGCGGACCAACTCGGTCACCGAGTGCAGGTCGAGCTTGTTCATGATATTGGTGCGGTGGGTTTCCGCGGTTTTGATGCTGATGTTCAACGAAGAAGCCACTTCTTTATTGGTCTTGCCCTCGGCCAGCAGTTGCACGATCTCGCGCTCTCTGGCCGTCAACCGGCTGCGCGGCGGGTCGCTCCCGATGGGGCGCTCCTGCCTGCCGCGGTAATTTTGCAGCAGCATTTCGGAGACGCGCGAGGAGAAAAACGGCCGCCGCTGGCGCAGCGCCTCCACGGCGGAGATCAGGTCGCGGCCGGCGTCGGACTTCAGCACGTACCCGCGGGCGCCGGAGTCCAGCACCTCGCGCACCACCTGTTCGGACTCGTGCATGGTGAGAATCAGCACCTCGGTCTGCGGCAGCGCTTTCAGGATCTGCCGCGTCGCCTCCAGGCCGTTCATCTCGGGCATGCTGACGTCCAACACCGCCACTTGCGGAACGAATTGCCGGGCCAATTCCACCGCCTCGCGGCCGGTCACCGCCTCGCCCACCACTTCCCAGTTCGCCTGCGACTCGATGAGCGCGCGCAGGCCACGGCGGACGATTTCGTGGTCGTCGGCGATTAATATCCTCGTCTTCGCGCCACCATCCGTCATCGCTACCCTCCGTAAGGCAGAATCGCCGTGATCGTCGTCCCTTGTTCGCTGGAGGCGATGCGCAGGTTACCGCCGAATTGGCTGGCGCGCTCGCGCATGCCGGCGACGCCCACCCCGAGGCTGGCGCCTTCTCCCAGCAATTTTAGCTTATCGCCGGGAATGCCTTTGCCTTTGTCGCTCACCGACAAGCGGACTTCCCGCGGATCGCGGATCACCCGCACCTCCGCCGCGGGACTTCCCGAGTGCCGGTGTACGTTGGTCAGCGCCTCTTGAATTATACGGAAGACGGTGGTCTCGATGTCGACCGGCAGCCTTCCGATTTCGCCGATCTTCAATTCCACCTCCAGCCCCGTTCGCTGCTCGAATCCGGTTGTGTAGGAGCGCAGGGCGGACACCAGCCCCAGTTCGTCGAGCAACGGCGGATGGAGCAGGTACGACACGGTCCGGATCTCCTGGCAGCACCGCTCGGAGAGGCTCAGGCTCTCCGAAATCAACGCGCGGTATTTGGCGTCCACCTGTCCGGAGCCGTCCCGCAGCACCGAAAGATGCATGGAGATCGCCGCCAGATTCTGCGCCGTGGTGTCGTGGAGCTCGCGCGCGATGCGGCGCCGCTCGTCGTCCTGCAGCTCGAGCAACCGCCCCGAGAGCTGATGGAGAGCGGTCTCCACGCGCTTGCGCTCCGTGCGGTCCACCGAACTGCCCAAATAACCCAGCAGCTTCCCCTCCTCGTCCATCCTGGGCACGGCCAGATCGCCCATCCAGCGATACTCGCCGGCGGCGGTTCGCAGCCGGTACTCGGCTTCGTAATTATCGCGGTGGCGGATGGCGAGAGCGTAGCGATCCGCGCAGTTGGCCAGATCGGCGGGGTGGATTAAACTTCGCCAGCCGTCGCCCGCGAGTTTTTCCAGGCTTGCGCCCGTGTAGCGCAGCCATTCGCGGTTGAAGTAAAATCGCTTTCCCTCCGCGTCGGCCATCCACAACGGAACCGGGGCGTCGTCGGCCAGCGCCTGGAACGTCTTTTCGGCGTCGATGCGGCGGCTGATTTCGCGGACGTGGCGCGCCAGCCTTCCCATCACCGCCTGCTCGTGTCGGCGCAAAAAATAGATCATGGCCACCGCGCCGAAATTCGCCGAGGCCAGGCCGAGAACCTGGACGAGGTCCGCGTCGGCGTAATGCAACAGATTGCCCGGCGAGGAAAGGTAAATCGCCGCGAATAGGGATGCCAGCGACGCGCTGGCCAGCCCCGCTCTCAATCCACCCGTCATCGCGGAGTGAACCACCGCGATCATCAAAAAGAGTCCGGGATTCGGAAGATTAAAGCCATAGCAGGCGATCATCGCCAGCGATGTAACCAGCAGCCATATATTGCCCGACAGGAATTCTTTTTCGTTTGTCGGAAGGATCGAATCGAGACGAAACCCCGAGCCACGCAGTGCCGAAACAAATCCGCCGATCTTCGAAGATGCCATGCTGCTTTGGGGGGGCCTGTCGGCAAAAGCAGAATAACACTGCTTTACCCCTATATCCAGTCTAATTCGCCTGCGAGCGCGAGATACGTGAAAGACCCTAGGACACCCTAGGGTTTTGCCCTCGGAAAAATACCCATTTATTAGAATTCATATTTATGCGCCCCGGAGTCTATATTTGGGAAGCATGATAAACGCCATTAACCGTCCGGTGGAATGCGGTTCGCCCGCCGAAGCCGGATCATTTAAGGAAGTCGCGCAAAACGGAGTGCGGAGCGATGCGTTCCTGTCTACCGAGTCTGACGGTGCGCGCCACACCCTTTGCGCTTCTAACGATCATTTCGTGGAACTTGTTGAGAATATTAAGGACAACAAAGAGTGCGCGCTTGAAGAGCTTTACGGGCTGGTGAAGAATTTCACGTTCTTTCTCATGCGCCAGCTTGGGACGGAAGATTTGCAGGATAGTTTGCACGATATTTATCTGGCCGTAGTACAAGCGATTCAGGCCGGACGCCTGCGCAATCCGGAAAGGTTGACCGCGTTTCTGACCGCCGTCGCCCGTTTCCATACTTATACGAAAATCGACATGCGGGTGCGCAGCCGGACGAGGCACGTGGTGCTCGACGGGATGGACGTTCCCGATTCGACGAACCTGGAGCAGCGCGTCTACGGACAGCAGAAGCTGCGGCTGGTCCGCGATATGCTGCGCGCCTTGTCTCCGCTCGACCGCGAAGTGCTGCGGCGTTTCTATCTGGAGGATCATTCCAAGGAACGCATCTGCCGGGAGTTGCAATTGACGGCGAATCAGTTTCGCAATATCAAATCGCAGGCCAAGCTGACGCTGACCGACATGGGGCACCGGCACCTGCACCGGAGTGCGAAAACCGCTGCGGGCACGACTCAGAGGAGCGCGGAAGCGGCCGCGCCGCGCTCCATTTTGCGGGAATTTCCTCGTAGCGCCAAAGCCGCGGGGGAGTGCGCCGAGGATGGGTTCGCCGAAAACGGAGTCGGTCGCCGCTTCGCCGTGGCGGTCTGATCGAGGCGGAACCGGCGCCGGGATTGCCGCCCCTCGCCGCGAACGGGTATTCTGGGTTTTGAATCCCGGAGCCGCACTCTGAGCCAAGTTCAAACGCCATCGGCCGCCGCGGGCCGCGACTCGTCCGCGGATCGGACGGGTCCGCCACCGTCGATTGCGATCGCCGCCACGTTCACGGCCGAGCCCGTCGGGGAAAGCCTCGCGTTTTGGTTCGACGAACTGGACTTGGGCTTCCCCGTCCGCTTCGCTCCTTTTAATCAGATTTTCCAATCCATCCTCGATGCCGGCGGCCCGCTGAACCTCAACTCCGGGGGGATCAACGCCGTGCTCCTGCGCGAAAGCGATTGGGCCGCCGCCGGACCGGACGAGTTCTCGCGTCTAGCGCGGGGAATCCGGGATAGCTCCTCGGGCGCCGATTGGATCGTGGCCGCCTGCCCGCCGTCGCCGGGCGCGGTTCCACCGACGGAAGGTTCGGGATGGGAGGGGCTTTTCCATTCGATTCCGGGAGTGCAGTTCGGTTCGTGGCGCGAAATACTTAGCCTGTATCCGGTCGCAGACATTCACGACGAGGTGTCGGATTCTCTGGGCGCCGTGCCGTATTCCAAGGCCTTCTACGCGGCGCTCGGGACCTGGATCGCGCGGCGCGTCCACGCTCTGCGAACGGCGCCGTTCAAAGTGCTGGCGCTCGACTGCGACAACACACTTTGGCGCGGCGTTTGCGGGGAGGACGGGCCTTCCGGCGTCGTTGTGGAGCCGGGACACCGCGCGCTGCAGGAGTTCGCCTTGGCGCAACGCGAAGCGGGGATGCTGCTGTCGCTCGCCAGCAAGAACAACGAGCGCGACGTTTTCGAAACGTTCGCCGCGCATCCGGAGATGCCGCTGCGTCCGGAACATCTGTCGGCGTGGCGCATCGGATGGGAGCCGAAGCCGGCCAGTTTGAGGGCGATCGCGGGCGAGTTGGGCGTGGGATTGGATAGCGTGGTGTTCATTGACGACGACCGGCGAGAGTGCGCCGAGGTGGAAGCGAATTGCCCCGGCGTGGCCGCGCTGCCGCTGCCGAAGGACGACGCCGCAATCGCCGGATTTCTGAAACATGTCTGGGCTTTCGACCGCCCCGGCGTCACCGAGGCCGACCGCCAGCGTGCAGGCCAATACGCGCAGCGGGCGGAGCGTCAACGGGCGGAGCGCCGCGCCGGAACGCTGGCCGAGTTCGTCGCCGGTCTCGATCTTCAAGTGACCATCCGCGCTGCCGGGCCGGAAGAACTGCCGCGCGTGGCGCAGCTTATCCAGCGGACGAACCAGATGAACTGTTCCACTGTCCGGAGGACCGAAGCCGAACTTCGATCCGCTCTTCGATCCGGGGATCTGGAGTGTCTCGCGGTGGATGTTTCGGATCGCTTTGGAGATTACGGGCTGGTGGGTGTTCTGCTTTATCGCGTGGCGAACGCTCGGCTCCAGGCGGAGACTTTTTTGTTAAGTTGCCGCGCGCTCGGCCGGGGCGTGGAGCACCGCATGGTGGCGCGGTTGGGAGAATTGGCGAAGGAGCGCGGCGTCGCCCGCGTCGAGATTCCTTTCACCCCCGCGGCTCGAAACGCTCCGGCGCTCCAGTTTCTCGAAAGCCTGACGGGGGCGGCGAGAGAAGAGCGGGAGAGCGGCGCCGCTTTTGCGCTTTCCTCCGATGACGCGGCGGCGGCGGAATGGCGGCCGTCCGCGGATGCGCCTGCCGCTTCGCAATCGCCCGCGCCGGCGATCCCCACCCTCGCGCGCCGCACTATCGACTACGCGCGGATCGCCAACGAGCTTCGCGATGTCGATTCAATTCTCGAAGCGATGCAACGGCGCCGGCGCGCCACGACCAGCGCGGCCAGGGCTCCGGATTCCTCCTCCCCGCGCGAAGGCGTGGAAGCGGCCATCGCCGCCATTTGGTCGAGCCTCCTGGGCATCGAGGCCATCGGCCGCGACGATCATTTCTTCGATCTGGGAGGGCATTCGCTGGTGGCGATCGAGATGCTCTCGCGGATCCGGCGCGAGTTGGGCGTGGAGCTATCGCTCGACGTCGTCTATGGCGGCCCGCTCACCGTGGCCGAGTTGGCCCGCGTCATCGAGTTGGGCGAACTGGGCGCCGTTTCGCCGGAAGAATACGAGGCGCTGCTCCAGGAGATCGAGGCCATGCCGGAGGATCAAGTGCGGGCGCTGCTCGAAGCCGAGGAAGGAAATCCGCCGGAGCGCTGATGCGGCTGCTGCTCGCCTCCAGCGCCTCCTACGACCCTCCCCGCGGCGGCTCCACGCGCGGCAATTTGGCGTGGCTCGCGCGTCTCACCGAATCGGGACATACGTGCCGGATCGTCGCGGGCAGCGAAGCCGGATTCGAAAGTGGTCCTCCCTTCGATATTCCTCTGATCGCCGTATCCGACGCCCGGCGCCGATCCGCATTGCGCGAAGAAATCGAGAGCTTTCATCCGGACTGGGTGCTGGTCTCTTCCGAGGATCTGAGCCATTCGCTGCTCGAAGAGGCGCATCGTTCCGCGCCGGGCCGCGTGGTCTATCTGGCCCACACGCCGCAGTTTTTTCCGTTCGGCCCCGCGGCCTGGAACCCCGATCGAAAATCCGCGGAGTTAGTGGCCGTCGTCGGCCGGCGTTGTCGCCATCGCCCGTTTCACGGCCGAATACATCCACCAACACGCCGGATGCCGGGCCGCGGTGATTCATCCGCCGATTTATGGGCGGCCGCCCTTCCGGGATCTCGGTGGGTCGAACGGCGGCGCCGTCGCGATGATCAATCCCTGCGACATGAAGGGCGCGCCCATCTTCGCCGCTCTGGCCCGGCGGTTCCCCGATGTCCCTTTCGCCGCCCTGCCCGGTTGGGGCACTTGCGCCGCCACGCGCCGCCAACTGGAAGCGTTGCCTAATTTCACCTGGCTCGCTCCATGCCGCGACATCGAACAAATGCTCGAGCGCACTCGTATTCTACTTGTGCCCTCGCTGTGGATCGAGGGCTTCGGACTGATCGTGGTGGAGGCGATGTTGCGAGGTATTCCGGTATTGGCGGCGAATGAAGGCGGTTTGCGCGAATCGAAGCTGGGCACCGGCTTTCTCTTGCCGGTGCGCCCCATCGAGCGCTTCGCGGGCGGCTATGACGACCGTCACATGCCGCTTGCCATCGTTCCGCCGCAGGACATCGATGCCTGGGCCGGGGCGCTCTCCGGCTTGCTGGCGAACCCCGCGCTTTACGAAACCGAGTCCGTCGATTCCCGCCGGGCCGCGCTCGATTTCGTCCAATCGCTCGACGCTTCGGAGTTCGAGCGCTTTCTCCTCGCCCTCTCGCCGCGGAAACCCTCCGCCGTTTCCCAACCTCCGAATCCCGCCGATCTCAGCGCCGGCAAACGCGCGCTGCTTCTCGAACGCTTGCGGAAACGAGCGCGATGAAAATTCTCCTGGCGCACAATTCTCCTTACTATCCGTCGCATGGCGGCGGGGACCGCTCCAACCGCCTTCTGATGGAGGCGCTGGCGGCCCGCGGCCACCACTGCCGCGTCGTCGCGCGCACCGGCGCACACGGATCGAAGGCGCAGGAAGACCTGGTGCGGGAGTTGTCCGCGCGCGGGGTGCCCGTGCTCTCCTCCGGCTCCGGCGTCCTGTTAATGCGCCTGAACGGCGTTGAAGTACACATCGCCGCCAATCATCCGAATTTGCGCGAATACTTCAGTGGCCAACTCGCCTCCTTCGCACCCGAGATCGTCATCGCCTCCACCGACGATCCCGCGCAACTGATGCTGGAAGCAGCACTGCGTCACCAAGGTCCGCGCATCGTCTATCTGGCGCGGGCCACGCTGCCGTTGCCTTTCGGTCCCGATTGCGCTTTCCCCAGCGTCGCAAAGGCCGCTTCCCTTCGTCTTGCCGACTCGCTTGTCGGCGTCAGCGAATATGTCGCAAACTATATCGGACGGTGGGGCGGCGCCGAGGCTTTGCATGTCCCCATCTCGCTGCTCGAACCGGGTCCATGGCCGGTCTGCGGCAGCTTCGACAACGAATTCGTAACGATGGTGAATCCCTCGGCCACCAAAGGCATCGCGATCTTCCTCGCCTTGGCCCAGGCGATGCCCGGCGTGAAGTTCGCCGCCGTGCCAAGCTGGGGAACCAACGCGGAGGACTTGGCAAAACTCCAGCGCCGCGCCCAACGTCGCGATTCTCGATCCGGTGGACGACATCGCGGGAATTCTCGAGCGGTCGCGCGTGGTGCTGATCCCGTCGCTATGGGCGGAGGCGCGCTCGCGGATGGTGATCGAATCGCTGCTGCACGGGGTTCCGGTGCTCGCAAGCGACGTCGGAGGCCTCGGCGAGGCGATGATGGGCGTGCCGTATTTGCTCCCGGTCCGTCCCATCGTCAAATACAGCGCGAAGCTCGATGAGAATATGGTCCCCACGGCCGAGGTTCCCAATCAGGATATCGGCCCATGGCTTCGACGTTGACGCGTCTGATTTCCAGCCGCGAGCACTGGGAGGAGCTTGCGGCGCGGGGCAGGGAAGCGGCCCTCGCCTACGCCGCGTCTCTCAACGTGGAGCCATTCGAACGCCTGCTCGCCGCCGCGCTGGAGGCGCCTGCCAAGCGTGATTCCGCGCCGCGCATTGCACCCCGCGAACTATCCGGAGACAAGCGAAAACTCCTCGCGCTCCGTTTGAAAAGCAGGCGCGCCGCGGCGAAACCGGGCGATTGGTTTCCATCGCTCGAAGCTCCTTCTTCCGCCGGGCTGCGGCTATTTTGTTTTCCCTTCGCCGGGGGCGGCGCGTCGTTCTTCCGCGGCTGGCGCGCCGTGCTGGGCCCCGGGATTCAAGTGGCGCCGGCCGCGTTCCCCGGAAGAGAAGCGAGGTCCGCCGAAGCGCCGATCGATTCCTTCGACGACCTCGTCGACGCCCTCGCCGCGGCGCTTCGCCCCCATCTGGGCGGCCGGCCGTTCGCGTTCTTCGGCCACAGCATGGGCGCGCCGCTCGCCTTCGAGCTGGCGCGCCGCCTTCACTCCGAGCGTCTGCCGTTGCCCGTGGCGCTGCTGGTTTCCGGCGCCCGCGCCCCGCGCTTCCGTCTCGGCCATGTCCCGCCCCTGGAGCCTTCCGACGCGCAACTGCTCGATCAATTGCGCCAACTGAGAGGACCCGAGAGCGCGGCGGCCGGCCTTTCCGAACCGCTCAGCGCCGCGCTGCGCGCCGACACGCGCGCCTATCGAGGCTACATTTACCATCCCGGCGCTCCGTTGCCGATTCCCATTCGCGCCTTCGGTGGGCGGCAGGATCCGCAAGTGACCGTCCAACATCTGGAGGCGTGGAAGTCCCACACCCGCGAATCGTTCTCGATGCGGCTTTTTCCCGGCGGCCATTTTTTCCTTCGCGACCAGGCGCTGGCCTTCCTCGAAGCGCTGGCCGAGGAACTCGCCTCCACTCAAGCCACGCCTTCGCGAACCTAACCCGCGCCTCAGCCGTGCCGGACTACCAGCACGTCGCCGTCCTTGACGATGTACTCCTTGCCTTCCAACCGCAGCAGTCCCTTTTCCCGCACGCCGGGATAGCCTTTGTGATCCATCAGCGCCTGCCAGTTCACCACCTCGGCGCGGATGAATTTTTTCTCGAAGTCGCTGTGAATCGCCCCGGCCGCCTTCACCGCCGTGCTTCGCATCGGGATCGTCCAGGCGCGCACCTCGGTTTCTCCCGCCGTCAAAAACGACATCAATCCAAGCAGCGCGTAGGTGGCGGAAATCAATCGGTGGAGCGCCGATTCCTTCAACCCATAGCTCAACAGATATTCCGCCGCTTCCTCCGGCGGCAACTCGGCCAGCTCCGCTTCCACCTTGCCGCAAATAGCCGTAACCGCCGTATGGGGACGGTTGGCGAGCGGGCCGTTCCTGTACTCTTCCTCCACCTCGCTCAGCCGCCCGGCGTCTTCTTCGCCGATATTGAGAACGAACAGCACCGGCTTCTGCGAAAGGAATTGGAAGCCGCGAATTCGCTTTTCATCGTCCGCCGAAAATTCCAGGCTGCGCAACGCGTGGTTCTCTTCGACCGCCTTCTTGCACCGCTCCAGTAATTCGAACTCGCGGTCGATCTCCGGGTTTTTGATTTTCTTCCGGTCCTTCTCCAGGCGCTCCAGACGTTTCTCGATCACCACCAGGTCGCTGAGGATCAGCTCGACATCCACGTCCTCGGCGTCGCGGACGGCGTCCACCGATCCTTTCTCGTGAGGAACGGTGTCGCTCGCGAACACGCGCAGCACGTGCGCCAGCGCGTCCACGGTGCGCAGGCTCGCCAGGTAGCTGGGGTCGCGCAGCGCTTCTTTCGAGACGGCGGGGAAGTCCAGATATTCGACCGTGGCGTGGGTGATCTTCGGCGGATCGAAGATCGTGGCCAGCGCCTCCAGCCGCGCGTCGGGCACCTTCGTGACTCCCGCCCGCGCTTCGAGCGAACCGACGCGGGCCGATTCATGCACGCCGGTGAGGATCTTAAATAGAGACGTTTTGCCTACCATGGGCAGGCCGATGATCGCGGTTTTCATAGCTTACAAAGGAACGTTCACCTGGGTGAGGATTTCGGCCAGAATGCGTTCGGCATGCTCGGCTCCACGCTGCGATAGCGATCCCCGGGAGTTCACTAAAACGCGGTGCGCGAACACGGGCGCCACCAGGCGTTTCATGTCGTCGGGGATCACGTAATCGCGGCCTTCGATCATCGCCAGCGCCTGAGAGGCGCGGAACAACGCCTGCGCGCCGCGCGGGCTTACGCCGAGTGACAGCGCCTCGTGATCGCGCGTTTTTTCGACGATCGTCAACATATATTCCACCAGCGCCTCGTCGACGGCGATGGCATGCACTCGCTCCTGAAGACCCAGCAGCGCTTCGCTGGCGATCACCGGCGCGGATGGTCCGGCGCGGTCTGCGTCTCCGTTGCGGACGATCATCCGCTCGGCCGCGCGATCGGGATAGCCGATGCGCAGGCGCAGCAGAAACCGGTCGAGCTGCGATTCCGGCAACGGATACGTCCCATGGTGCTCGGAGGGGTTCTGCGTGGCGATCACCATGAATGGCTCCGGCAGCGGGTAGGTGCGGCTCTCGATGGTCACCTGCGTCTCGTTCATCGCCTCCAGCAGCGCCGATTGCGTCTTGGGGGTCGCGCGGTTGATTTCGTCGGCCAGCAGAAAGTTGGTGAACACCGGACCTTGCTTGAATTCGAACTCCTCGGTGTGCGCGTTGTAGATGGTGACGCCCAACACGTCGCTCGGCAGCATATCGGAGGTGAACTGAAGGCGGTGGAAGCTGCAATCGACGGAGCGGGCCAGCGCATGCGCGAGCGTAGTTTTCCCCACGCCGGGAACGTCCTCGATCAGCAAATGGCCGCGCGCCAGCAGCGCAACCAGCGCCAACCGGATGGCCTCGGCCTTGCCGCGAATAATCGAGGAAATCGCCAGCTCCAGGTCCGCGAGTTTCGACAGCGCCACTGGCGCGGCAAACATTACTTCCATTGTAGCGGGGCGCGAGCGCCGGTACCGCCAAACCGGGGGATCGGGCCACGGAACGCTCTTCGCGTACAATACTTAATTCGAGCCTATGCCCCAACAACGCTCCTGGATGCCCCGCCGAAGACGGCTCCCTCTGGCCGGAATGGCGATCGCCGTTACCGTTTCCGCTCTCGCCCAGGGACCACCGCCGGCCGCCGCGCCTCCCGCCGCCGGCGGACGCCGGTTCGGGGGCTTCGTTCCAGGACAGAAGAGGCCGCCGGGAGACCCTGTGCAAATCGCGCATGGGAAGGCGATGTACAGCGTGAGCTGCACCGCCTGCCATGGCGCGGACCTGCGGGGCGGCGACCTGGGCGGACCGAATTTGCTGCGGTCGCAAGTCGCGCTCAGCGATCAAAACGGCGAACTGATTCTCCCCATCATCCAAGGTAGCCGTCAGGACGCGGGTATGCCCGCCATTCCGATCAGCCCGCAGGACGGACGGGCCGTGGCGGCTTATATTCGGAGCGTCGTCGAGACCATCGGATCTCAGGGGAAACCTCCTTCGGTTGGGAAAGAAGCGCCTAGCATCCTCGTCGGCGACGCGGGCGCCGGCCAGATTTACTTCGCCGCGAAGTGCGCGAGTTGCCATTCCGCGACCGGCGATTTGCAAGGGATCGCGGCGAAGATCGCCGACCCTAAGACGCTGCAAACCACCTGGGTCGCCGGCGGCGGGCGGAGACGCAGGATGCCGGCGCCCGGCGCGGCGGACCCGCGTACCCCGACCGCATCGGTGACCCTGCCGTCCGGAGAAACGGTCGACGGCAAGCTCCTTGAAATCGACGACTTTCTGATCACGCTGAGCCTCGCCGATGGAGATGTGCGCACGTTCCGCCGCGACGGCGACGCGCCCAAGGTGGAAGTCCACGATCCGATGAAGGCTCACCGGGATCTGATGGCCGTTTACACCGACAAAGACATACACGACGTAACCGCATACCTGGTGACTTTGAAATGAAATTGGACAACCTGTTCTTGGCCATCCCGTTCCTGCTCGCTCCCTCCATCGCGATAGGTCAAACTGGCGTGGATCCCGCCGAGCTACGGAAGCCACTTAAGGACTCCTGGCCCACTTATAGCGGAGATTACTCCGGCAAACGTTATAGCGCGCTCGATCAGATCAATCAATCGAACGTGAAGAACTTGACGCTGGCATGGTCGACCCGCGTCACGCCCGGTCTTGGACAAGCCGGGCGGTTTGGCCGGAGGCCGAATGTCATCACCGGGGGCGAAGGGCCGGGTGACATCTCCATCGGCGGCGGGACGATTAAAGCCTCCGTCCTCGAGGTCGATGGCGTACTGTATTTCACCATGCCCGACAATGCGTGGGCGGTGGACGCGCGCGATGGCAGCGAACGCTGGCATTATTTCTGGAAGACGAAAGGCGGCACGCACATCGGCAACCGCGGCTTGGGCATGTGGCACAAGACGCTGTTCATGGAGACGCCCGACGACTATCTGGTCGCCCTGGACTCGCAGACCGGCCAGGAAAAGTGGCACAAGGAAATCGCCGATCTGGCGCAAGGATATTTCTCGACGCCGGCGCCGGTGATTGTCGGCAACCACGTCCTGGTGGGCACGGGCAACGACATCGACGCGCCGGGGTTCGTCCAGTCGTTCGATCCGGAAACCGGGAATGTGCAGTGGAAATTCTATCACCGTGCCGATGAAGAAGGGCGATCCGGGGATGGACACGTGGGGCAGCGTGGACGCGGCCAGGCACGGCGGCGGCCAGGCGTGGGTTCCCGGCGTTTTCGATCCGGAGACCAACCTCTACATCTTCAGCACGGGCAATCCCACGCCGGCGTTTACGACAGGCACGCGCGGCCCCGGCGACAACTTATTCACCTGCGCGCTTGTCGCGGTCGACGTGGACACCGGAAAAATGGCCTGGTATTACTCGACCTCGCCTCACGACATGCACGATTACGACTCCGCCCAGACACCCATCCTCGTCGACGCGATGTTCCAGGGAAAGATGAGGAAGCTGATTTTGACCGCCGCCCGCAACGGATATTACTTCACGTTGGATCGAGTAACCGGCGAACATTTGGTGACCAGTAAGTATGGTCTGTATACAAACTGGGCCAAGGGTGTGAACGAGAAGGGCGGTCCGGTATACGATCCGGAGAAAGATGCGACGGTGGCGGGATCGCTTGTGTCGCCGACCTCGGACGGAACGACGAACTGGGAGCCCGCTTCTTACTCGCCGGATACGGGATTGTTGTATGTCGCGCAGGACAACGGGTTTTCGCTCTTCTATCTCACCGACGTCGATCCCAGGGGATCGATGGGCCTCGGCGGGAAGGAAGAGGCCGATGTCGGATCGGGCGGAAGCTTTCTCACGGCGATCGATTACGCGACCGGGAAAATCGCCTGGAAACGCCCGTATTACGGCAGCGGAGGCGGGGGAGGATTATTGACCACGGCCGGAAAGCTGCTTTTTGCCGGCGATGGCTCCGGGAATCTCGTGGCGCACGATATAGCCACCGGGAAGCCGCTATGGCACACGCGGATCGGCGGGGTGTCGAACGCTCCGCAGACGTTCCTGCTGGACGGCCATCAATATCTGATCGCCGCGACCGGGGATACGCTGTGGGCGTTCCTGCTTTACTGACCGCCCCGCCTTCGAATAAACGGCGAGTTACGTTATTCGTCGTCCGGGCCGGTGGGGGGCCGCTTGTCGTTTAGAAAGAAATTCGCGTCCTTCGGCGCCTGGATGAATTGATACGAACGCGGCGGCCGGCTTAGGTTGAAGAAATCGGCCAGATTGTATTTCGCGCGGGCGTCCGCAAAATTAAGCGCGCCCTCCGCGATGCCGAAGTTGTGTTCGACAAACCGTATCATGCTGCCGAAGTCGTTGCGTTTATTTTCGATAAACCCCCGCGGAGTGTACGCGGAGACGACGAGCAGCGGGACGCGAAAACCATACTGGTAGTCGCCCTGCGGCTGCGCCAGGAAGACCGGCGCTCGTGGTCGTACCAGCCCCCCCAATCGTCCCACGTGATCAGTATGGCCGTATTGTTCCAATAGCCCGTGTGATTGTCGCATCGATTGCTGGTGCCGATGGCGTTGACGATCGAGGCCACCCACGACGGTCCGCCGCCGTCGTTCACTCCCGCATGATCCGAATTCGCGCCCGTGGGAATCACCCAACTGACCGAACGAAGCTGGCAAGCGCCGATGTCATTCAATACGTCCGACGGCGTAAGATCCACATTGTCGTTCCACTCCTGCCCGGTGCAATTTCCACCGGGACCGCTCGACTGACAGATATGCTGAATCGCATTGGGCGCCGTCCAGATCGAGCCTGCGATGGGAGAGTAGTACCTCCAGGTGAATCCGGAGGTCATCAAGTCCGAGACCGTGGAATGCTCGAAGCACGGATACATCCACTTATTCTCACCTTTGGGGTCGATCAACGTTACCGTGGTGCCCACCTCGGCGATGCATCCGGCGCTGTTGTTGGTTATCGACATGTTCTCCGAGGCGAAAATACCGGCGGCATCGTCGGCCGCGCTGGGAGCCGAAGTTCCCCCAAAGAGAAATTGATGGGCCGGGAAACTCGGTCCCTGGTTGGTCTGGAACATATAGTTTGCCCAGCCGTATTGTTTCGCCATTTGGAGATAGGGGTTCAGAATTCCGGTGGAATTGTCCACGTACCGGAACTGCGGAAAGGGAAGGCACGACGTGCCGCCGCAAGGAATCTTGCCGGCGCCGTCCATCTTGCATTGTCCTGTCCTCACGTCCACATCGCACATGTCTACGAACGAGGGGTAGTCGTGATTCAGATCGTATGCGCCTGCCAGAACGACGGTCCCCGGCTGCCTCACCCCTCCGGTGGCGAACTCGTCCCGCCAGTTGGAGGTCTGAATGTTGTATTGCGAAGAGTTGGGCCGCGTGCTGCACTGGAAGGCCCGCTTGCACAGGCCCTGGAATAGATTGTCCGGCGAGCGGTTTTCCTGGACGATAATGACAATGTGCTGGAAGTTGGAAATTTGCGCCTGGGCCGCGATCGTTCCGATCCAAATCAGCGGCAGGGACTTAACGTTGAGCTTCATCGAAAACCCTCCTTTTCCATTGAGGGTCCAAGAGGGCGAAAAAAATATGCCTAAAGTTGAGGATTTGTGACCGATCCGCGATCGTTACGACGCAAATCCGGGGCGGGCGGTACACGCCGAGGTTCATCGAGAAATCTCCCTGTATTTTCAGGGATCTAACCGTTCCGCGCGATTCCGGCTTAACGGACCGCATCGCGGCTAGACCATCCCGCCCCTCGCCTCCACTATCTTGTCACAATCGAACGCCCCGGCGTTTAGTGGGCCAGGCTGGTTTGACCTTCCGCCACCCGATCTCCTATCCCGCCTTCGAATACGTTGGGAACTGAGAAGCGACGAGCGCCAGCAGAGCGAATCCCAGGCAACCCCATGCGAACCAGTCGCCGTGGAGCGAATAGAAAGATGGCTGCGCGCGGTAGCTGTAGGACACCGCCGTCGCAGACCTTTCAAACGGCGGTATTGTCGAGGCGATGCGGCCGGCCGGATCGATGGCGGCGGTGATGCCGTCGTTGGTCGCGCGCAGGATCCAACGCGCGTTCTCGGCCGCGCGCATGCGCACTAATTTAAGATGCTGCTCCCGCGCCGCGCTTGCGCCGAAGTAACCGTCGTTGGAAATGTTCACCAGCAGATCCGCGCCTTCGGCCGCGAACTGGCGCACCAGATGCGGGAAGGCCGATTCGTAACAGATGAACACGCCGGTCTTGTGGCCGTCCATCGGGAGAACGGGGAAGCCGTGGCCGGGCGCGAAGTCGCCGGTTTCCCGCGTGATTCGGTTCACCCACCCGAACAGGGGCGGGACGTATTCGCCGAACGGCACCAAGTAATTCTTGTCGTAGCGCCCCGCAAACCGGCCGTGCGGATCGAGCAGAATCGCCGAATTCGTCGGATCGCCGTTCTTCGCAGCGCCGACGCTCCCGAACAGAAAATTGGCGTGCGCCGCGCGGGCCAGCGCCTGAGTGTCCATCCGAATCCCGGGATCGAGATCGTAGTAGAGCGGGATGGGCGCTTCCGGCCAGACAACGATTGTCGCCGGCGACTTCAACGACGCGCCGAGGGAAAGGTCGAGCAGCGTCCGTTCGAATCCGTGCAACGATTCCGGAGTCCAATCGAAGTCTTCGGGCACGTTGGGCTGCACCAGAAGCGCCGTATGGTCGCCCGCTTGTGGCGCGGGCAGCGCCGGGAGCAGCGGCAGGATCAAGAGCGGCGTCAGCCACAAAAGCTCGCGCCGTTTTCTTCGCAGGACAACCAGCGCCAACGCCGTGGCCAACATCGCGAAAACGAACGACAGGCCGTAGACACCGGTGAGGGGAGCCAGGCGCATGGGCAGTCCCATCGACGTTCCGGCATCGCCCAGCGTGAGCCAGGCGAACCCCAGAGGCCCGTGCGTGCGCTCGATCCCCGTCCATAGCGCGGCCACCGCGGGAATCGCGTAAGGCTTTGGCGTCAACACCGCGGCGAGCAAAGCGAAGACTCCCAGGTGCAGGCCCTTGGCCAGGCAGAAAAGCAGGAAGGTCCCCCATCCCGCCCACGGTCCCATCGCGCCGTAGTGATCGAGCACCGCCTCGATCCAATAACAAACGCCGAACCAATAGACGATGCCCGCCGCGTAGCCCAGCAGAAAGCGGAACAGCATCCTCGGCTCGCGCGAGACGGCGATCAACAGCGGCGCTAGCGCGAAGGGCGCCAGCCAAACGAGGTTGAACCGCGGATACAGCAAAACGAGCATCGCCGCCGACAGCAGCGCCAGCGCGAAATTCGCCGCCGTGCCGCTCTTAGGCGCGGTGCGCTTCTTCATTCACCCGCTCGGCCATGTAGGAGCTACGCACGAGCGGCCCGCTGAAAACCATTTTGAATCCGGCCCGCACGCCATACTCGCGATAAGCTTCGAACCGGCCCGGCGCCACATACTCGGCTACCGATAGGTTTCGCCGCGTGGGTTGCAGATACTGGCCGATGGTAGCGACATCGGCACCGGCGCCGCGCAAATCGTCGAGCAGCGCCTCCACTTCCACCGGCGTTTCCCCAAGGCCCACCATCAGTCCGGACTTGGTCAGCGCCTCGGGACGATGGCTCTTGGCGAATCGCAGCACCGTGAGCGATTGCCGGTAATTCGCCTGCGGACGGACTTTACGGTAGAGGCGCTCCACCGTCTCCATATTGTGATTGAAGACGTGCGGGCCGGCCTCCAGAACGCGCGCGACAGCATGGAGATCGCCGTTGAAATCCGGCGTCAACACTTCCACCCGCGCCTCCGGCAGCGCCCGCCGCACTTCCCGCACCGTCCGCGCGAAGTGATGCGAACCGCCGTCGTCGAGTTCGTCGCGATTCACCGACGTGATCACGACGTACCGCAGTTTCAGGGCCGCCGCCATGCGCGCCACATTCTCCGGCTCGGCGGCGTCGAGTGTAAACTCCCTCTTCGCGGGCGACCCCTTCGGCACCGAACAAAACCCGCAACCGCGCGTACAAAGATTGCCCAGGATCATGAACGTCGCCGCGCCTCGCGCGAAACATTCGTGCATGTTCGGGCATCGCGCCGACTCGCAGACCGTATGCAGATTCAGCCGCCGCAAATCCGTTTTCAACTCGTGAACGGCGGGAAAATTCGTATGGCGCGCGCGCAGCCATTCCGGCAGGCGCGGCGCGGCGGGCTTAGGCTCCAGTTGAACCAGCAAGCTAATATTTTTGCACGAAGGGGTTGCTGAAACCCTTCGCTTCGAGTTCGGTCCGGAGCTTGGCCAGTTCGGCCGCGCCGTTCACCGGCCCCACCAGAACCCTCACCAGTCCCTTCGGTCCCGGCGCGAGGCGCGCGGGGAATTGACTTTTTTGAAGCGTTTGCGAAATAGCGCGAGCGTCATGTTCCCCGGTGGCCACGACCTGGAGAAACGTCTGGCCCGGTTCGGGATCGCTCAACTCGGCTCGCCCCGTATCGGGCTCGGGCTTCGTCTCCACAGCCGGCGGAGGCCCGGCGGCGCTGGCCTTTGGCGCCGCTACTTCAGCCCCAGCGGCGCTGGTTTTCTCCGTCGTCGCTGGCGGTTGAGCCGCCGTGTCCGGGAGCGCGGGCTTATCCGCTCCGGCATCGGCCGGTTTCGCCGTCGCCACCGCGGCCCCTCCGCCGTTCTTACCCGCGATATATCCCATCGAGAAAAAGATCCCGAGCAGCACCACCAATATCACGAACAAGCTCAGCAGTTGCCCGTTGCCGAGAATCAATTCAAAATCGCCGTCTTCGTTTCTTGCCAAGGGTTTTTACGCGGTTCCTTTCGATTCCTCCGGCTTCGCCGGCGCGCCATCGTTTCCCCGCCACGCGCGGGTCACTGAGGAAATTATATCGATAGGCAACGGGAAGACGACGGTGGTGCTGTTTTGCGCGCCGATCTCCACCAGCGTTTGCAGGTATCTTAATTGAATCGCCGCCGGCTGCCGTTGGATCACCTCGGCCGCCATGCCCAGCTTTTCCGCGGCCATATATTCGCCTTCGGCGTGGATGATCTTCGCCCGGCGCTCGCGTTCGGCCTCGGCCTGGCGCGCGATCGCCCGGATCATCTGCTCCGGCAGATCCACCTGCTTCACTTCCACCATGCTTACCTTGATGCCCCACGGGTCGGTGTGCCGGTCCAGCACCGATTGCAGCCGCACGTTTAGTTTCTCGCGCTGGCCCAACAGATCGTCCAGTTCCACCTCTCCCAGCACGCTGCGCAGCGTGGTCTGCGACACCTGCGACGTGGCATAAAGAAAATTCGCCACTTCCAGTACCGCCCGGTTCGGGTCCACCACGCGGAAATAAACCACCGCGTTCACTTTCACCGTGACGTTGTCCTTCGTCACCACGTCCTGCGGAGGAACTTCCATCGCTTCCACCCGCAACGAAATGCGCACCATGCGGTCGATAGGGGCGAACACCAGAATCACGCCGGGGCCTTTCGGCACTTTCAACACCCGCCCCAACCGGAAAATCACGCCGCGCTCATACTCGGCGAGGATCTTTATCGAGCGGAGCAGGTAGATGACAACGATCAGGATTGGAATTAAGAACGCGTAGTCGGGCATGGCGTAACTCTCTCTGTAACTATAGTCGATGCTTATCCGGCGCGTTCGGCGGCGCCCTCGATCGGCTCCACGCTTAGCGTCAGCCCGTCGATGGCGGTAATCCTCACCTGGGCTCCGACCGCGGCGGGACTGCTCGACACCGCGTTCCAATACTCGCCGCGCACCATCACCGTCCCCGCCGGATCGAGCGGCGTTCGCGCGATCGCCGTCTGGTTCAGCATCGCCGCGGGACCGGTGACCACTTTCGCCGAGCGGGCGCGCATGACGAGTGAAACCAGAAAAATCGTGATGAGCGCGAACGGAATCGTCACCGCCAACGCCGTGCTCAGCCGGATGCGCGCTTCCGGCGGCCCATCCACCAGCATCAGCGCTCCCAGCAACATCGCCGCCGCGCCGCCCGCGCCGAAGATCCCGTGCGAAGCGAATTTCGC
Organism: uncultured Acidobacteriota bacterium; assembly: GCA_963823105.1. Classification (GTDB taxonomy): domain Bacteria; phylum Acidobacteriota; class Terriglobia; order Bryobacterales; family Bryobacteraceae; genus JAJYKC01. Next base: position 804,981 of record CAWGKC010000017.1, on the reverse strand, counting down.
CTCCAATACGAAGAGCGCCAGCGACAATATCAACAGCGCCACGCCGATCCAACTAATCGGGAAAACCGAGAGCGAAGACAGCCCCAGTAAAGCCAAAACCGCTCCCAATACGCCCGGAACGATGAGGCCTGGGTGCGAAAACTCGACATATAATCCCAGCGCGCCGAGAATCAACAATATGAAACCGATGTTCGGATCGGAGATCGACGAAAGAAGCTTCTCCCGCGCCGTCGGCTCGAATTCCTCGATGGCCGCGTTGGCGACATGCAGCGTGACGCGCCCTCCGTCGAAGCGGATCGCCTCCCGGCCGTCGATGTCGCGGAGCAATGCCCCTTCCGTCGGCGCCACCACTTCGATCAAATGGCGGTCCAGCGCTTCCTTATCCGTAAACGCCACCGCCTTGCGAATGGTCTCTTCGGCCAAGTCGCTATTGCGGCCGCGGCGCGAGGTGAGCGTGCGTAGCAGCGCCGCCGAGTCGTTCTCCACCTTGGTCCGCAGCACCGGGTCCATCTGCCCTCCGAGGACGATGGGCGAAGCGGCGCCGGTGTTGGTCCCTGGAGCCATCGCGGCGATGTCGCCGGCCTCCAGCACAAAGAAACCCGCCGACGCCGCGCGCCCGCCGCCGGGGGTTACGTACGTAATAATCGGAACCGGCGACGCGTCCAACTCCTCCACGATTTTGCGCGTCGCCTCCAGCAGTCCGCCCGGTGTATTCAGACGAATCAACAAGGCCGCGGCGTGTTCGGCCCGCGCCCGTTCCACCGCGCGCGAGAGAATTTCGGCGGTCACCGGTTGGATCACGCCCGAAACCGACACCGCAACCACCCGTGGAGCCGCCGGCTGCGCCGCCGCGGACCATGCCAGCAATACGAGACTGGCCGCCATTGTCAATGCGCCTCAACTATAACATCGGCGAGGGAACTCCCGAGGCGGCTTTGGCGTATCCTTGCATGGGAGACTCGAATGTTTACCTTCCTGCTGTGGTGTCTGCTGGCGGTGGTTTGTTGGCCAATCGCCTTTCTCGCGTTGATCCTCTATCCATTCATCTGGCTGGTGCTGCTGCCTTTCCGCCTGGTAGGCATTGTCGTGGGCGGCGTGCTGGAATTCATCTGGGCGCTGTTCACTCTCCCCGCCCGCGTCCTGCGCCGCGTGTAAGTCCGCCGGCTCGCCCGTGATAGTTTGGTTGCTGCACGATCATGGACGCGCCGCCCCTCTCTCTCGATTGCCCACGGGCTATTTTGCGCGAAATCGCCGCATCGGCGGCGCGCTCCCACTGGTCGAAACACGGCGGACTGTGCGGCGTTCTCTTCGGAACCTCCGACGGCTCCTTCCTCCGCGTGCGTGCATGGCGCGCCGGAAACCCCGAACCGAAGCGCGGCCGTGTGTTCGACAACCTCCACGGCGACTCCGATCGCATCGAATCCGTATTGCGCGACGCCAAGGGCCAGGAACCGCTTCAGTCTCTTCAGCCCGTCGGATGCTTCTTCGCCCGAAACTCTTCTGCGCTGGAGTTCTCCGAACCCAGCCGAGAACTGTACCGCCGCCTGTTTCCCGAACCCTGGCAGGTGGCCTTGGCCCTGCGCCTGGATGGCCGCCGAAGCGCGGCGCGGTTCTATGGGCGCTCCGCGCACCCGTGGCCGCCCTCGCCCAACCTTCTCCTGGCCGCGGATTTACCGCAAGACCGCCCTTCGCGCCGCCGCCGGTTCCTCGTGGCGGCCATCCTCGGCTGGCTTTTTGCGGCGCTCGCGTGCCTCGCTCTACTGCGCCCCGATCTCCCTCTCCGAATCCTCCCCGCCGCGCCTTCGCTGGGACTGCGCCTCTCGAGCGCCCCTGGGTCGTTAGCGGTCCTTTGGAATCGCCAGTCCCGCTCGCTGCGCGGATCCTCGCGCGCCACTCTCGAAATCCACGACGCCGGCCAATACTACACCTACGAACTCAGCCCCGCCGAATTGGAGCGCGGCACCTTCGCCTTCGCCCCGCTTGGCGCCGACATCGAAGTGGAGATGACCGCTTACCCGCCGGATGGACCTCAGGTGAGCGAGTTCGCGCGCTTCGTCACCGCCCTCGGGAAATAAATCCCGCTCGCTCCCGGCACATCTTAATAACCGCAAGCTCTTTGCAATTCCATTCGAAAAAAGGTTTCCCATGAAAACACTCCGCATTTTCGCTCTCGGCCTGGTTTGCGCCTGCGCGCCGCTGGCTGTCCATGCGCAAGACAAAGACATCGTCGATACCGCCATCGCCGCCGGCAATTTCACCACCCTCGTCAAAGCCGTGCAGGCGGCCGGTCTCGTCGATACCCTGAAAAGCGCCGGCCCGTTCACCGTCTTCGCGCCCAACGACGAAGCCTTCGCCAAGCTGCCCCCCGGCGCTCTCGACAAGCTCCTGGCCGATCCGGCGGAGCTCAAGAAAGTCCTGCTCTATCACGTGCTGAACGGTACCGTGATGGCCGCGGCCGTCCATACGATGAGAGCTCCCACGGTCGAAGGCGCGCCCCTCCGGATCGTCGCTAAAGATGGCAAGGTGACGGTGGATAAGGCCCAGGTCGTCAAGACCGATATCGTTTGCTCCAACGGCGTCATTCACGTAATCGACTCCGTGCTCATGCCCAGGAAGTAACCGGTTCATCCCCCGCGGCGCTTGTCGGCGGTTCTCCATTATGATAGGGTTGCTCTGATTGGAGACACGATGAACAGGCGCCACTTTCTTCACCACGCGGCCGCGGGGACCGTTGCTCTCAACGCTTTTCCGTATCGTCTTTTCGCTTCGGAAACCAAGAAATTCGCCACCGACAAGATTCTTCTCGGCCCGCGCAAAGTGCCCGTGACGCGTCTGGCGATGGGCAGCGGCACCGATGGCGTCGGCGGCAGCTCCAATCAAACGCGCAAGCTCGGTGACAAAGGGTTTGCCGATCTGCTCAAGTCCGGCTACGACATGGGCCTGACGTTCTGGGACACGGCCGATCAATACGGCACACATAAGAACGTGAAGATGGCGCTCAAGGAAGGCGTCCCGCGCGAAAAGGTCACGATTCTGAGCAAGACCCACGCCTCCACCGAGGCCGAGATGCGCGCCGACCTCGACCGCTTCCGCTCGGAGCTTGGCACCGATTACATCGACATCCTTATTGCTCCATTGCATGCTCGAAGACGACTGGCCAGAACGCAAGCGAGGCGCGATGGCGGTGATCTCGGAAGCCCAGGAAAAGGGCATTGTCCGCACGCATGGAACCTCCTGCCACACTCTCGGCGCGCTGAAGGCCGCCGCCGCCTCGCCGTGGGTCGAAGTGGATCTGGCGCGAATCAATCCGGCGCAAGTGTATATGGACGCCCCGCCGGCCACCGTCCTCGGCGTGCTCCATGGGATGAAGGCCTCGGGAAAGGGCGTGATCGGCATGAAAATTCTCGGCGCCGGCAAACTGCGGAACAAGGCCGACGAAAGCCTGCAATTCGCCCTGGCGCAGGATTGCATCGATTGCTTCACCATCGGCCACGAAAGCCTGGCCGAGTTGAAAGACATGACGCGCAAGATCCCGGCGGCCAGCGTTCGTGGGTAAGTTCCCGTTCCTGGCCAAATACGCGCCGCTCTGCCCGCTCGTTCTGTGCCTGCTCGCGGCCGCTTGCGGACGGCAACAGGGTGTCGTCGTCGGCGTCATTCCCAAAGGCCGCGCTCATCTCTTCTGGCAATCCGTCCACGGCGGCGCCGTCAAGGCCGCGCGCGAAGCCAAGGTGGAGATCCTTTGGAACGGCCCGGCGGAGGAGACCGACTACGCCGGGCAGATCCAGATCGTCGAGTCGATGATTAACCGCCACGTCGCCGCCATCGCCCTCGCCCCCATCGACAAACGGATTATGGCCTCCGTCGTCGATCGCGCGGCGGCGCAACACATCCCCGTCGTCATCTTCGATTCCGGCGTCGATACTCCGAACTTCGTCACCCAAGTGGCCACCGACAATTACGCCGCCGGTCAAATGGCCGCCGCGCGCCTGGGAAAGATCCTCGACGGCGCGGGCAAGATCGCCATGGTGAAAGTGGAGCCGGGCGCAGCCTCCACCGAAGCCCGCGAGCAGGGCTTCACCGATCTTATGTCCGCTCAATTTCCAAAAATCGAGATCGTCGACCAGCGCTATGGCATGGCCGATTTCGCCAAATCGCTTAACGGTGTCGGAGAACATGCTCACCGCCCATCCGGAACTCACCGGCATGTTCGCTTCCAACGAATCGAGCACGGTCGGCGCGGCGCAGGCTCTTCGAGGCCGGCGGGGCAAGGTGAAGCTGGTTGGCTTCGATTGGAGCCCCGCCCTCGCCGGCGACTTGAAGAGCGGGGTTATCGATTCGCTGGTCGTTCAGGACCCGTTCCAGATGGGCTACGTCGCCGTGAAGTCGGCGGTTGCCGCCATCCACGGCGGTCACGTCGCCAAGATGCAGCCCCTCCCGCCGCGCCTTGTCGACTCCACCAACTGGAACGATCCCGACGTCCAAGCGCTCTTGAACCCCGATCTGAAAAAGTATCTGGAACCCTGACCGCCGCTACATTCGGTAGTCGGCGATCAGAACGTCGCCGGGTTGCGGCGTAGAAGCGCTGAAGAAGGTGATGGTCGATCCGCTGAACGAGAAGTCTACGCCCAGCATCATGTGCAGGCCGTTGAGATAGATCGTCAGCGAGGTGGACGGGTTCGGCGGGTTGGCCAGCGTGAACGTGCCGTTGACGCCGTCGATCGTTCCCGAAGGCGTTTCCTGATCCACGAATGTGACGCCCGGCAACGTCCCGCCGTAGCGGTAGGAGGCCTGGAGGTAGTCGCCCGTTTGCGGGATCGCCGTCAGGGTGAACATGATCGAAGCGGAGTTCAGCGAATAATCGAGCGACGGCCGCAGAAGCATTCCGTTGCGGAACAGACTCAGGCTGACGGCGGGCGCCGGAGCGTTGGATAAAGTGAACACGGCGTTCGTTCCGTTGATCGCGCCACCGGGAATCTCGTTGTCGGAGAAGGCGATCGGAGCCGATTGCGAGCCGCCGCAGGCGCCGGATGAGCCGTCCACATGAACGCAATCGGTCGCATTGCCGCTCGCCCCGTCGATCTCGCCCAGCGCATCGATGACCGCCGTCCTTCCCACCGCGAAGGAGCTTCCGATCGTCGGCCGCAGGCTCAACTCCGCCGCCAGGCCGATCACGTCGCTGATCGGGATCTGCCCTCCTCCTCCGCCGCCGCCACCGCCGAGTTGGCCCGGCGACGTCAGCACGTCTTGAATCGTCAGAGGCGTGGCGCTCAACGGCACTCCCCACGTCTCGGTGAATTGATTCTTTCCCGCGCTCTCGAAAACCGCCGTGTACATCGCGGGTGTCACCGCGGTCGTCGTGGGTACCAGTTGAACGCTGAAGAAACCGTTGGCCACCGGTATCGTCAGAGTCTGCGCGCCGATCGCCGACAGGTCCGCCGCGGTGAACGCCGGCCAGCTAATGGAGATCGATCCGTTGAAGAGCGTTCCATCGGCGTTGAAGAGCGTGTCCTGAATGGTGGTCAACTGCGGCCCGGCGTAAGCCGTTCCGGCGAGCGCCATCGACAAGCCAAGCACTGCGCCAATAGATAGATTCCGGCGAAGGCGCGCCGGGCGCCGTCCTGCATTCGACATTTGTTTTCTCCCACTGAAAGCTTCACGAACGGCTCCAGTGTAGATCGGGGCAAGCCGGAAACCGCCCGCCAGGCATGCGTTGGGAAATGGCTATGCCGTTAAAACGAAGAGGCTTAGAGTGCTTTCGAGGCCCCCTCGAAATCTTGTGAACGCCTTTATGCGGCGCTAATGAACCGTGCGCGTTTTGCGGTTCATATAGTCCATTAACAGATACTGCCCCAACGTGTACGGGGTGGTGAAGTACGCCTTCCCGCGGCACAGCTCGGTCACTTTCTGCACGAAATGAACCAGCCCGTAATCGCTCGCCAGCATGAAGGTGTTGATCAAAATCCCCTGCTTCTTGCACCGCGCCACTTCTTCGAGCGTCTTGGAGATCACCAGCGGATCGAGGCCGAACGCATTGCGGTAAATCCGCCCATCGTCGAGCGTCAGCGCCGAGGGCTTGCCGTCGGTGATCATCACGATCTGCTTCATGTCCTTGCGCTCCTGCGCCAGCAACCGCTGCGCCAGAATCAACCCGTCGCGCGTGTTCGTGTAGTACGGCCCCACTTGCACCCGCGCCAGTTGCGAGATGCGCAGCTCCTCCGCCGTATCGTGAAACAGCACGCAGCGCAGGCTGTCGCCCGGATACTGCGAACGAATCAGATGCGCCAGCGCCAGCGCCACTTTCTTCGCCGGCGTGAAGCGGTCCTCGCCGTACAGAATCATGCTATGGCTGCAATCGAGCATCAACACCGTCGCGCACGAGCTCTGATATTCCGCCTGCCGCACGTGGAGATCGCTGTATTCCAGATCGAGCGGCAGCTTCACTCCTTCGCGCCGCATCGCCGAAAACAGCGTCTCGCTCACGTCCAGGTTCAGCGTATCGCCGAACTCGTAGATCTTCGCCGCCCCGCTCGCCTCCACGCCGGTCGAAAGATCGCGCGTGTCGTGCGCTCCGAAACTCGAACGTCCCAGCGACCCCAGCAGATCCTTCAGCGTCTTATACCCCAGAAAGTCGATCGACTTGTCCGTCACCTCCACCTTCACCTTGCGCTCCGCGTCGCCCTCGCCACCCGGCCCGTTCCTTTGCTCGGGATCGGCCTCCGTGTTCAGATACCCGCTCTCCACCAGCTTCTCCACCATGCGTTCCAGCAATTCGTCCAGTTGTTCGCCGGACATGTTCTCCAGTTGCCGCCGGATGCGCTCGGCCCGCTCCGGGTCGAAAAGCTCGCCCCCTTCGAGCGCCTGGAGAATGGCGTTTTTAAGATCTTCGAGCGACCGCTCGTTCATCTCGCTGAACTGCATGTACGGATTCTGAAATCCGCTCGACAACAGAAAATCGGAGAGCGCGCGCAGCAGATCCTCGGCGTCGATGTCCAGATCGTCGCCGGTGAACTTGGAATAGCGGACCCACTTCATGGCTTTCACTCCACCGCCCGTATGGCGCTAGTTAAACTGGCGTTTCGGCTTCTGCTTCGGCTCTTCCCGCTCCGCGCTTTCGCGCCTGCGTTCGTCGGCCACGAAGCCGCGCTCCTCGTTGCGGTTCAAGCGCCGGTGCGCATACAATCCTTCCAGGATAAATTCCGCGGCCGAGGCCTTTACCGCGTCCGGCTCGCCCGCGCCCACCCCGAGCGCGGCGGTTTTCTCCAACAGGCCCTGGATGTTGCCCAATTGCTTCACCATCGTCTCCGACGGCGTCGTCTCGCTCAGCTTCAGCGAACCGCCCAGCTCGAACCACTGCACCACCGGCGCCAGATTCACGCCGTCGAAATAACCCGCGTACACCTTGCCCACCGCGTTCCGGATCAGCTCCCGCGCGATGTGGTCGCCGCCCTTCAACTCGCCTTCATACTCCAGCTCCAGTTTTCCCGTGATCGACGGCAGCGCGGCGTAAATGTCCAGCACGCGCGGAACGGCGACGTCTTCGCCCGCCGCCAGCGCCCGCCGTTCGGCGTTTGAGATCACGTTTTCGAGCGCGGAAATCGGTAGCCGCTGCGAAACGCCGGAGCGCTTGTCCACCCGTTTGTCCTCCCGCGCCAGAAACGCCAGTTGCTCCACGCACTCGCCGATATAAGCGGGCACGCGCAGGCTCCCGGGCGCGGCGCGCTCCGTCCATGCCTCTTGTTTGGTGATCGCCAACCCTTGCTCCACCGACAGCGGATAATGCGTGCGGATCTCGCTGCCGATGCGGTCTTTCAGCGGCGTGATGATCTTGCCCCGCGCCGTGTAATCCTCCGGGTTCGCCGTGAACACCAGAAGAATATCCAGCGGCAATCGCACCGGGTACCCTTTGATCTGCACGTCGCCTTCCTGCATGATGTTGAACAGCCCCACCTGAATTTTCCCGGCCAGGTCCGGCAGCTCGTTGATCGCGAAAATTCCACGGTTCGCCCGCGGCATCAGTCCGTAATGCACGGTCAGCTCGTCGGAAATATTCTGCCCTCGCCGCGCCGCCTTGATCGGATCGATGTCGCCGATCATGTCGGCGATGGTGACATCCGGCGTCGCCAGTTTTTCGACATAGCGCTCCTCGCGGCCGAGCCAGGCGATCGCCGTCGCCTCGCCTTCCTGCGCGATCAGCTCCCGGCAGCGTTTGCAGATCGGCCGGTAGGGATTGTCGCGAATCTCGCACCCCGCCACATAGGGCGCATGTTCGTCCAGCAGCGTTGTCAACAGCCGCACGATCCGCGTCTTCGCCTGTCCGCGCAGGCCCAACAGAATAAAATTGTGCCGCGACAGCACCGCGTTCACCACTTGCGGCGTCACCGTGTCTTCGAATCCGATGACGCCGGGGAACAGCGTCTCGCGCCGCCGCAGCTTGCAGATCAGGTTCTCGCGCAATTCGTCTTTCACGGTGCGCGTTTCGAGGCGAAGGCGGGAAAATTGGCTTTGGTTGAGCTGGCCTAGCGTTCGTGGAAGTTCTGACATGTTCGGTTCCAGCCTACGGCGATTGTATCAAACGCCCCGATTGCGTCCGGATCGCCGTGATATGCTCTGTCGAGGAAACGCTTCCATTCCAACGTCCATGAGCATGGAGATGACACAAGAATTGCCGGAGATGGATTTTCAGAGATTCTGGCGCCGCGTTCAGCAATTGGGCCTCAACGCCTATGAGGCCCGCTCCTACCTGGTGCTGATCGGACATCCCAGGTTCAAGGCGCTCGAGCTCGCCGCCCGCGCTCATGTCCCGCGCCAAAAGATCTACGAAGTGCTCGACAGCCTCGTGGAGAAAGGCTTCGCTCAAGTCGTCCAGGAGAAGACCAAACTTTTTTCCGCTGTCGAGCCAGCCCTGGCGATTCCCAACTACCTCGCCCGCCGCGCCGAAAACCTCCAGCAGGAATTAACCGGACAAGCGCGTCTGGCCGGCGGCCTCGTCGACGACCTCGCCGGAGCGTACGCCGAAGGCCAGGGCGGCCGCGGCACGCTCGACTATCTGCGCATCGTCGGCGAGCCGGGCCAAATCGCCATGCAATACCGCAAAATGCTTTCCGAAGTGCGCCACGATTACCTCGAATTCTCCCGCCCGCCCTATGCCGTCGATCCTCTCGACGAGCAACTCGTCAAACAGGCCCGCGCGCGCGGCGTCAAGTGCCGCCTGCTCATCCAATCCGGCACGCTCGACGAATCCCATCGCCAGCGGCTGGAGGATTACTCCGCCGCCGGCGTAGAAGTGCGGGAAGCGCAATCGCTGCCCATGAAACTCGCCCTCTTCGACGGCCGCGAAGGGATGATCGCTCTCCTCGATCTCATCGTCACCAAACCCGCCTGGACCGCCGTCATGTTCGAACATCCCGGCATGTGCGAGGCCATGCACGGCCTCTTCGAATCCTATTGGCGCCGCGCCGAAATGCTCAGCGTCCGCGCCGCTTCTTGAGGAGAATGCCTCGGGCCGCCGCCAACGGTTACCCTCCGTTCCAGCGCTTCAAAGCCCGCCTCGCCGCCGGCCTCTCGCTCGATTTCTCACGCCTCTCTACCCCTTGCCGCGCGGGCCTTGTCTCCGTCGTCCTCCCCGTTTTCAACGGCGAAAACTTCGTCGCCGAAGCTGTCGGAAGCGTCCTCTCGCAAACTTACTCCGCGCTGGAGCTGATCGTCGTCGACGACGGTTCCACCGATCGCACTCCGTCCATTCTCGACCGCTTCCGAGCCGACCGCAGACTGCGCGTCCTTCGCCAGGACAATCGTAAGCTGCCCTCCGCCCTCAACGCCGGCTTCGCCTGCGCCCGAGGCGAATACTATACCTGGATCTCCGCCGACAACCGCCTTTTGCCCGCCATGCTCGCGACGCTGGTCGAATACCTCGAAGCGAACGCCGCCGCGCAAATGGTCTACGCCGATGAAGAATTGATCGATGAAGCCGGCCTCCTCTCCGCAACCGCCGTTTCTATTGGGACTATCAAACGCCCCGAGGCTCCGGCGTCATTCATCTGCCGCACGACACCGGCGAGTTGAATTACAACCACAATAACTACATCGGCGCTTGCTTCCTCTACCGCGCCTGGACCGCGAAAATCCTCGGCCCCTACGACGCCGCCTGCTTCGGCTTCGAAGACTACGACTATTGGCTGCGCATGAACGCCCTCTTCCGCGTCGCCCATCGCGGCGTCGCCGGCCCGCTGTACCAATACCGCCTCCACCCCGCGTCGCTCACTTCCCGCGCCGCCGAACTCCGCATCCTCCACCGCTCCCGCGATCGTGTCGCCGCTCGATAAGAAACGCCGCCAGTTCTTCCTGGAACCCTTCGACATCACTTTCGCCGGCCGCCACCCCTACTTCGCGCAACTCGCCCTCGCCTATCGCGATCGTGGACACAATGTCCACATAGTGAGGGCCGGCGGCGAGTACCTCTACGAAGTCACCCGCGCCTATCGCAAAGCCATCCTCCTCACCGCCGGCCCAATCGACCCCGCTCCGTTCGCCACCGGGCAACACATCTTCCACGCCATCGCCGAAGAGGACCGCGTTCGCTTCCCCGCCGCCTCGCTCTCCGCCCCATCGGCCGATGCGCTCGCCTATCCCCTCCTCGCCGCCGCAAACGCCGCGCTTTGGCCCTCCACGAATCTGGGACACTGTGCCTGAGGCCATTACAAGATGCGCTCCATCGTCCCCATCGCCCTTCTGCCTTTCCTGTGCGCCATGCCCGCGTTTTGCGGTCCGCCGTTTCCATGCCATGAAAGCGCGCATGTCGAATAACGGAAACTTTCTCGTAGTGAGCGAGGTTCCATCCGAAGCGGGCGTGGAAGAGCCCGGGCAAATCGCCCTGCGGATTTACCCGAAGGAGAACTTCATCAACGCGAAGGATCAGTTGTCCGCGCCGGCCACTTATTGGACGGACCGGCTGAGTTGGAGCGTCATTCTCGACCTGCGCAACCTGCGCTCCGAACCGGCGTGTCCCGTTCCGCTGATCACCGACGACGGCGAGTTTCTCGTCTTACTTCAAATTGGCCCGATGGCAACTATCGGCGGAACGGCGGTTCAGGTTTATCGCAGAAGGGATCACATCGGCGATCTGATGGGCATAGGTCCGGATCACGGCGTCTTCATCAAGTCGATTTCCCTGAAAGAACTCTGGCTTCCGGGCGGCCCCGATGCAATCCCTCAGGGCGGGACCGACGAAACCCCGCAGTGGTTCGATGGAGGAAGCTTCGACTTCTCGCCCGACAATCGCCGTCTAACCTATCACACCCCCAAAGGCGCCACCGTCCATATCGATTTAACGGACGGTTCAATCCGAAAAGGCGAATAACTCCGCCTACTTGCCCACCACGAGAATCGAAAACGAATCCGGCACCATCTGGCCCCGGCTCCGTCGTCCCGCCGGCGGAGGCGTCGGGGGCGGAGTAAACTCCGCCGCGATCAACAAAATATGGTTCGTCTTGCCGTCCAGCGTCAAGGTCTTCGCGCTCGTCATCGTCTTCACGTTCTGCTCCACCTCGAAACTCGCCGGGCTGGTTTCCTTAATCACCGTCAGCGTCCCGTCGCCTTGCGAGCTGAACGCCTCCTTGGTTTTGGGGTTGAACGTGGCGCCGTCCACGCCGTTGCCGATCGGCAGCGTCGTCAGGATCTTGCCGTCCTTGGCACTCAAGATCACCATTACCGCCGGCTCGTGACACGCCGCGAACAGAATGCCGTTCTTCACGTCGAAGGCCAGCCCACCCGGCCCTCCGCCCTTGCCCGCGAGATCGTAGGTGGCCGTAACTTTTAACGCCTTCGCGTCCACCACGGCGATCTTGTCCTTGTCTTCGAGATCGATGTACAAATGCCCCTTGCCGTCGGTGACCGCCTGTTCCGGCGCCCCGCCCAGGTCCACCGTGCCCGCCACCGTTCCGCTCTCCGCATCGATCACCGTCGCGTTCGGCGCACGGTGGCTGAAAACCCAAACGCGCCGGTTGAACGGGTCGAACAGAATCCCATCCGGCCCTCCGTCCACGTCGATCGTCTTGATCATTTTGAGCGTCTTCGTATCCCACATCGCCACCGGCTTGCTGCTCGCGAATCCGTGATGCGACTTCGGGTCGACCGCCACTCCCCTCGCATTCGTGTTGGCGATGTCCCCGACCGGGGCGAGCGAGTCCAGATTGAACACCGCGATGTGCGCCGCCGTCCCGGTCCGCGGAACGTACAACCGCCTTCCGGCGTCGTCGGCGTAAACATAGTCGAAGCCGCCCTCGCCTCCGGTCTTCGCCGTCTTCAGCACTTTGTATGGCCCGGCTTCCTGGGCCCATCCGATCGAGGCAAACGCCGCAAGCCCCACCGCAAATCCGGCACATAATCGTCGCATGGAATCTCTCCTCGGCTCAATATACGCTCTTCTAAACCGGCTTACATGAAAATGTCCAGAAGCTTCGTAAGTAGAGTTTCTGAAACTCCTCCTCGGGCAGCCGCGCCAGATCGCCGTCCAGCTTTCGCCGGTATTCGGCAAACGCCTCGCAGATCTTCTCGTGAAGCCTCGGGTCCGGGTCGTGAAACTTCTCCCTCGCCGCATCGAGCGCCGCGATCATCCCCGGCGCTTCGCTCATCGCGCTCGCCGGATGCCAAACCGAATTCACCAACTCCGCCCGAAATCCGGCCTCGTGGAAAAACCGCAGGCACTCGTCGAACGAATAATAATCGCCGCCTTCATACTGCCAATGGAAATGCTCCCAGTGATACCGCCGCGCGTCGCCGCCGGCGAGCAGCGTCATGCCGAACAATCCGAAACGCCCGTCGCTCTCCACCGCCCGGATCGCCCCGCCATTTGGGAACTGCGCGTAAACCAACCCCCCTTCGTTCACCATCTTTCTCACGCCGGAAAGCAGCGCTCCGGGCGTTCCACCGCGCTCCATCCCGTCGCTGATCGAAACGACGTCGAACCGCCCCAGCCGCTCCGCGACACCCGGCGCCAATGGCTCACCCTCCACCAGCAGCGCGTCCACGCCCCAATCGGCCGTGTTCGCCCGCGCGAACTCCAGCCGCAGCGGATCGCTCTCCACGCCCGCGCACACCGCGCCCCGCCGCGCCGCCGCCACCAGAAACCCGCCGAACCCGCATCCGATGTCCAAATACCGCCGCCCCCGCAGCGGCCCCCGCGTCTCCAGCAAATCCATCAGCGCTTCGCCGCGCCGGTTCGTCGACAACGCGAAGTCCAGCCACATGCGCCGCGTCGCGTCCAGCGCCTCCCAATCCGCCGCGCTCCGCAGCTTCACGTTTTGCGACCATTCGAAGTACCGTATATATTCGCTCGTGAACCCTTTGCCCGATCCAAACTTCTCCGCGAAAAATTCGAATAAATCCGTGCCCGAAATTTCACTCATCGTCTGCACTCACAATCGCGCCGATCTCCTGCCCCGCTGTCTCCTGGCCGCCCGCCGCCAAACCCTGCCCGCCTCGCGCGGCGAAATCGTCGTCGTCGATAACGCCTCCACCGACCACACTCCCGCCGTGCTCCGCGCCCTCGCCGCCATGAACGAAGGCATTCGCATCCGCCGCGTTTTCTGCCCCAATCCCGGCCTGTCCCAAGCCCGCAACGCAGGCGCCCGCGCGGCCAAGTCGCCCATTCTCGCATACATCGACGACGACGCCATCGCCCAGCCCGATCTGCTCGAAAAACTCCTCGCCGCGTATCGCATGTTTCCCGGCGCCGGCTGCGTCGGCGGCCGCATCGACCTCACTCTCCCGCCGTCGCTTCCCGCCTGGTACACGCCCCTCTTCGCCGGCTATTACAGCGCCTATTCTCCCCCTTATCCGGCAGCGCAAATCCTTTCCACCCTCGCCGAATATCCCTACGGCGCCAATGCCTCCTTCCGCAAAGAGGCCCTCGCCCGCGCCGGATATTTCCGCACCGCGCTCGGCCGCCGCGGCCGCAACCAAGCGGGCGGCGAAGAACTCGACGCCGAATGCCGCATCGCCCGCCTCGGCTACTCCATCGTCTATCAACCCGATGCCGTCGTGAACCACATCATCCTCCCTTCGCGCTTGACCTGGACGCACATCGAACGCTCCGCCCGCGCCGCCGGAAAAAACTGGGCCTACTACGAACGCGAAGGCCTCCAGCCAAAACGTCCCCTCGCGTTGGATTGGTCCGAATGCCTCGCCGCCTGGAGGAACCTTCGCCGCGCCGGCCCGCGTTCGTTTGAACACAGCCAGTACCTCTTCCATCGCGCCCGGCTGTTCAGCAAACTCCGTTCCCGCCTGCCGCTCTTTTGAAAAACTCGATGCTCTCGGCCGCGCACCGCTCCCATCGGTAGCGCTCCGCCCGCTCCCGGCCCTTGCGTCCCAGTTCCTCGCGCAACGACTCCGACGTCATCACCCGCTCCAGCGCCGCGCCGATCTCCGCCACGCTCTTCGGATCCGCCAGCAACGCCCCTTCGCCCGCGACCTCCGGCAAACACGACGTGGTCGACGTCACCACCGCCACGCCCGCCGCCATCGCCTGCGCCACCGGAAACCCGAAGCCCTCATACAGCGACGGATACACAAACGCCGCCGCGCCCGCCGTCAGCCCCGGCAATTCGTCCTCGGCCACATACCCCACATACCGCACGCCCGGCAACCCCTCGCCGAGCCGCGCCATCGTGTGCTCGCTGCTCCATCCCGCCGGCCCCGCCAGCAGCAAATCGTACTCCTCGCGCAGCGGCGCCTTCAACGACATCCACGCGTCCAACAACCGGTCGATATTCTTCCGCGGCTCGATCGTCCCCACATAAAGCAGGTACGGCTTCTCACTCCTCGCCGGCTTGGCGTCGAAGTAACTCCCCGGCACGCCGGAATGAATCGTCTCGATCCGCTCCGGGTCGATCTTCAATATCCGGATCGCGTCCCGCCGCGTATTCTCCGACACCGCGATCAACCGGTCCGCCTTCGTCAACACCGCACGCGCGAACCGCCCGTCCGCTTCGATATTGCCCTCGCGTATGCACTTCGGGCATGATCCAACACGTCAGATCGTGCAGCGTCGCCGTGACGCGCGCATGACGCGGCCGCTTCCGGATCTGGTTCGACAAGTGAAAAACGTCCAGGTTCGCCGTCATCCAATCCGCCGCCGGATTCCCCGGCAGATTCAGAAAAAACAGCAGCGCGATGCGGGGAATCGTTTCCCACGCGCTGCGCGTCGATCCTTCATGCACCAGCGGCCCCAACTCGCGCAGCCACGGGAAGGGAAGGATCTCGTTGCCCCGCGGAGCCCGCATCAACGCCGCGATCCAGTGATACAGATAATTCTTCACGCCCGCGCTGCGCAGCAACAACGGATACGCGTCGATCCCTATTCGCATGACGATCGGATCGCCGCTTCCCGCGCCGCGCGTCACTCATACCGCAGCGCCTCGGCCGGCGCGATCTTCGTCGCCGTCCGCGCCGGATACAGCGTCGCCACGAAGCTCACCAAAGATCGCCGCCGCGCCGATCCAAAACCCGTCCAGCGCATGCGCCTCGAACGGCACGAAGCTCACCGCGTAGACGTCCTGATCCAGATGCAGCCAGTGATATTGATTCGCGAAATGCGACAGCGTATACCCCAGCGCCAGCCCGATCGCCGTCCCCACCACCCCGATCATCAACCCCTGCGCCACGAAGATTTTCCGGATCTGCTCGCGCCGCGCGCCCAGCGACATCAAAATCGCGATGTCGCGATTCTTCTCCATCACCATCATGATCAGCGTGATCAAAATATTCAGCGCCGCGATCCCCTGAATCAGCCCGATCGTCACCGCCGTCACCGTCTTCTCCATCCGCAGCGCGCCCAATATCTGATGAAACTGCTCCATCCAAGTATTCGCGATCAGCTTCGGCCCAATGATTTTCTCCGCCGCCCGCGCCACCTCCGGCGCCGCGTAAATATCGTCCAGCTTCATCTCGATCGCGTTCACCACGTCGCTCAGCGAAAACACCTCCTGCGCCGATTTGAGACTCGTGAACGCCCAGTTGGCGTCGATGTCGTAAAACCCCGATTCGAAAATCCCCACCACGCGGAACCGGTACGTGTTCACCGTCGGTCCGAACGGCGTCAACTCCCCCTGCGGGCTGATCACCTTCACCACGCTGTTCAGCATCATCCCCGTGCTGTCCGCCAGCTTCGCGCCCAGAATAATTCCCGGCAGCCCCGAAGTATCCCCCAGCCTGCCGAAGTTCCCCTGCTTCAAATGAAACAGAATATCCGGCGGCGAATCGAGCGGCACGCCCTTCAGCTCCGCTCCGTTCGACAATCGCGGCCCGCTCAATAAAACGTAGCCATACAAACTCGGCGCCGCCCGTTCCACGTGCGCCAACCGCCGCAGCTTCGGCGTCAGCTCGCGCCAATTTTGAATGCCGTACGACGGCTCCCGCTCGATCACGCTCACGTGCGCCGTCGCCCCCAGCAGGCTCCGCTGCAGCGTGTTGCGGAATCCGTTGTTAATCGCCAGCGCGATCACCAGCGCCATCACCCCCGCCGCCACGCCCGCGATCGAGATGACCGTGATCACCGAGATCACCGCCTGCTTGCGTTTGGCGCGAATATAGCGGCGCGCGACGAACAGTTCGAATCCGCCCCTCACGTCAGTTTGCGCAGACGCCCGGCTATGCCGATCTCGCCCTCCGGCCGCAGCAGCGGAAATAAAATCACGTCCCGGATCGATCGCGAATTCGTCAGAAGCATCGTCAGCCGGTCCACGCCGATCCCCTCGCCCCCTGTGGGCGGCATCCCGTAACACAATGCCCGGATATAGTCTTCGTCCATCTGGTGCGCCTCTTTGTCGCCCTGCGCCGCCATCTCCCGCTGCTTCTCGAACCGCCGCCGCTGCTCCTGCGGATCGTTCAGCTCCGTATACGCGTTGCCGATCTCCATCCCCGCCGCGTAGATCTCGAACCGCTCCACAAACGCCGGATCGTCCGCCTTTTGCTTGGACAGCGGCGACACCTCCGTCGGGTAATCGTAGATCATCGTTGGCTGCATCAGCCCCGCTTCCACCCGCGTTTCGAACGCCTCCATCAGCGCCGCCCCCGACAGCGAATCGTCGCCCACCGCTTCCCTCATGGTCATCCGCCGCACCGCTCCGAAATCCATCGGCGTCCCTTGATAATCGACAACCGTCCCGCCGGTCGCGTCGATCGCCACCTGCCGCAGCAGTTCCGCCGTCAAGTCCATCATGCCGTGGTAATCGGTGTACGCCTGATAAAACTCAAGCATCGTGAACTCCGGATTATGCTGCGTCGAAATCCCCTCGTTGCGGAAGTTCCGGTTGATCTCGTACACCCGCTCCAACCCGCCCACCACCAGCCGCTTCAAATAAAGCTCCGGCGCGATGCGCAAATACAAATCCACGTCCAGCGTATTGTGATGCGTCGTGAACGGCCGCGCCGCCGCGCCTCCATACAGCGGCTGCATCATCGGCGTCTCCACTTCCAGATATCCGTGCGCTTCCAGTTGCCGCCGCAGCGACTGCACGATCTTCGCCCTCGTCTTAAACACCTTCGCCACTTCCGGATTCGCGATCAGATCCAGATACCGCTGCCGGTACCGCGTCTCCACGTCCTCCAGCCCGTGCCACTTCTCCGGCATCGGCAACAGCGTCTTGGCCAGAAACTCCAGTTTCTCGGCATGAACGCTCAGTTCCCCCGTCCGCGTGCGAAATAAATATCCCTCCACGCCAACGATGTCGCCCAGGTCCAATAGCTCCCACAGCGCATAGTCCCGCTCCGGAATCGAATCCTTCCGGACGTAAATCTGCACGCGCTCGCCGTTCTGCGCGATGTGCGCGAACGCCGCCTTCCCCATCCGCCGGATCGTTTGCACCCGCCCGGCGATCTTCACCGCCACGCGCCCCGCCGCCAACTCCTCCGCGCTCCTCGATCCGTATTCCTCCAACACCTGCCCGGCCGTGTGCGTGAAATCGAAGCGCTGTCCATAAGGCCGGAAGCCCAACGCTTCGATGCCCGCCAGACGCGCGTGGCGCTGCTCCAACATTCCTTCTTCCGATGACAAATTGACGCTCCTGAATGGGTAGGACCGGCGAACAAACGCCTTCTTCGCATTATAATTGACGGTTGCAGTCGCTCTCGATCGTCGTTCCCGCCTACAACGAATCCGCTCGCCTTCCCGCCACGCTGGAGTGTCTCCTCGCGTGGCTCGAAGCCCGCCGCTTCGCCTTCGCCGAAATCCTCGTCGTCGACGACGGCTCCCGCGATTCCACCGCCGCCTTCGTCGAGAAGTTCGCCCTAAAACATCCTTGCGTGCGTTTGTTGCGCAATCCTGGCAATCGCGGCAAGGGCTACGCCGTCCGTCACGGCATGCAGAAAGCCGCCGGCGATTGGATTCTTTTCACCGACGCCGATCTCTCCACGCCCATCGAAGAACTGGACACCCTCTTCGAGCGTCTCAAAGCCTCCTCCTCCGTCGCCGCCATCGGTTCCCGAGCTCTGGACCGCTCGCTCGTCGAGGTCCGTCAATCCGCCTTCCGCGAAGCCTCCGGCCAATTCTTCAACCTCGTCATGCGCGCCGTCACCGGCCTGCCCTTTCTCGACACCCAGTGCGGATTCAAGCTCTACCACTCCTCCGCCGCCCGCCAGATCTTCCCGCGCCAGCGTCTCGACGGCTTCAGTTTCGATGTCGAGGATCTCTACATCGCCCGCCGCCGCGGCTTGACCGTGGTCGAAGTCCCCGTCCACTGGCGCAACGTCGAAGGCACCAAGGTGAGCGCGCTAAGCGGCCTCCGCTCCTTCGCCGATCTTCTCCGCATCCGCGCCAACGCCGCTCGCGGCCTCTACGATTAACGCGCCGCATCCGGCAACGCCAACGCGATCGCCGTCCCTTCGACCCCCGCATACTCGCGCGGATCGATCCCCATCAGCTTCAGCATCGTCGGCGCGATGATCGCGCTGATGAACCTCCACGCCATCGTGAATCACGCCCCTCGCCGGCGTGTCCGGCCCCATCGCCGCCGCCCAGATCTCCCGCGAATCGGGAACCTTCTCCCCATGGCTGTGCCAATCGGCCAGCGTCTTGCCCCGCCCATGGTCGGTCGTCACGATCAGCGTCGTATTGCCCCGGTACTCCGGCGAGCGCTGCACCCACGTCCACACCCGCTCCAGGCAATGGTCGAAATATTGGAGCGATTCCAACACCCGGTCGTACCGCCGGTCGTGCGCCCAATCGTCCGTCTCGTCGAAGGCGATGTACATCACCCTCGGCTTCACGCTTTTCAAATAATCGAGCGCCATCTCGAAGGTGAACAGATCGTGCCGCTCCTCGTCCCACGGACTGCGCGCCTCAAACTGCATCCGCCCCAGCTCGCTCACCCGCGCCGGCTGCTTCGCCCAACTCGGCGCGCTGTATCCGGCGTTCACAAACAATGCGTCCGCCCGTTTCGAGCAGATGAATGAAAACGCATCCCACGAAGCGAACACCGCCACGCCGTCCTTTCCCAATCCCTTCTTCCTCTGGATAAATTCCAGCACCGTCTCCACCGGATTGCGGATCTTGTCGTTGCTCTTGACCAGATCGTCCTGCGCCCGCCCGGTGAGAATCTCCGAATACCCCGGATACGACACGTGATACCGGTTCGTCACCGCCATCGCGCTCCCCGCGTCCCGGTCGCCCCACACCACGCCCTTCGCCGCCACCGTGCTCCAGAAGAACGGCATCAACCGCCGCGCCCGCTCGCTCGCGCTCTCCGCCCAAAGCGCCTGCCCCAGCGGACTCGCGCGCTTCATGCCCGTTCCCGGCTGGTCCATCAACATCGGATCTTCGCCGCGAAAAACGTCCTGCCATCGCACCCCGTCCGATGTCAGAAGGATCAAGTGCTTCGTCTTCAGGCTCTGGCCAAACGCCGGTCCGCCGGCAAAGAGCGCCGCGTAAAATACAGCCGCAATCGCACGCATCCCCGCCAGTCTATCGCCTAACGATTACTTCCCTCAAATGATCCCGCGTCAGAAAAAACTTCAGCGACTGATAGTTCTGGAACAGCTTCTCGATCCCCCGGTTGTTCATGAACTGCACCGGCCGTATACGCTCGCGCGGCGCCAGCAGCAGCGTCTTGCGGTCCGCGATGCGATAGGAACACGTCGCCGCCGTCTTCACCTTCTCGTCGGCGTTGAAGAACGCCAGCAGATACGCCCCTGGCCGCAGGATGCGATATAACCGGTCCACCGTAAGCTGCAACAACGGCGACGCCAGAAATTGCAGTGTGTCCCATAACAACGCTCCGTCGAAGTGCTCTTCGGGAAAATCCAGGCTCTGCTCGAAGAAAAACGCCGTGCGCCGCGCGTCGTTCTGGTTCGCCACGAAATCGTCGCCGCCAAACGCCTCGTCCAGCGTTCGCAGGATATCGTCGGAATACAGCCGGTGGCCCAGCGACGTCAGAAAATCGATGTTATTCTGGCTCGCCCCCGCCATGTCCAGGATCGTCAGGTCCGAACGGTCCTGGATCGAAGTCATGAACTGGTCCAGGCCGTTGCTGTTCCGGGATTGAGCCGCCACGTGATCGGACGCCGATGGCCGGGGCGCCGTCGCCCCGCGGCCATCGATCTCTTAAATTTACCGCTTCGCTTCGCCCGCGATCACCGGCGCGTGTGCCACCGGTGCCGCCGGGACGGGCGCCGGCGCCGAAACGGAACCCGCGCCCGCGGCCTGCACCTTCGGAGCCGGCTTGGCGTCCGCCCGCACAATATCCGTGCTGCCCTTGAAATATGCGCCGTCCTCGATCACGATCCTCGCCGTGCGAATATCGCCCACCAGCTTGGCGTCCTTGCGAATGTCGATCTTGTCCGTCACGTCCACATTGCCCAGGATCGTCCCCAGCACGATAATCTCCCGCGCCTTCACCGACGCCTGCACCTTCCCATTCGGCCCCACCGTCAAACGGTTCTCGTGCAACTCCACCGTCCCTTCCACTTCTCCGTCGATGGTCAGATCCTCTTTGCTATGGATCTCGCCCTTGATCATCACGGACTTTCCAATCACAGCGGAACCCTTCGGTTCCGTAGTCTCGGGCCGGTACGGTGTGCTGGTTGACATGGTTGAATTCTCCCTCGCTGGTACTGCCGGAGCCGGCGCTGCAGCCGGTCTCGGCGGATATTCGTCTTCTTTCTTTTTATTCCACATGTAAGAAAAATGCCTCCTCGAATACGATCCGGGCTGAACCTTATAGTACTACGCCGCTCCCTTTGCTCTTCGCGCGGCGCGATATTACTCGTTCCCGCGGGATCTCCGGCATCGAATGCCGGAATTGTCCGTGGTAAATTTCGTCGAACAATTCCACCGTCTCCTCGTGGATCGCCCCGTTGTCCACCAGCAGATGCGGACCGCGCAAGGACAAGGGCCCTCCGCGCATGTCGCTGCAGACGCCGCCCGCTTCCTTCACCAGCAGTAATCCCGCCGCGACATCCCACGGATTCAGGCCGAACTCCCAGAACGCATCCAGCCGCCCGCAGGCGACATAGGCCAAATCGATCGCCGCCGCTCCCGCCCGCCGCACTCCATGCGTCAGCATCGCGAGTTGATAGTAGTAATGCACGTTCACGTTGGCGTGCCGTTTGCGGCTGGGAAATCCCGTCGCCACCAGCGCGTCTTCCAGCCTCTTCGTTCCCGACACGCGAATCCGCTCGCCGTTCAACCACGCGCCTCCGCCCGCCTCCGCCGTGAACAGCTCGTTGCGCGTAGGGTCGAACACCACCCCCGCCACCATCTCGCCCGCCCGCTCCAGCGCCAGCGTCACGTTGAAAACCGGAAAGCCGTGGGCGAAGTTCGTCGTTCCATCCAGCGGATCGACATACCACACATATTCCGGCGCCGATCCCGTTCCCCCGCCGCCCTCTTCCGCCACGATCGAGTGCGATGGAAACGCCGCCCGCAACCGCTCCACCACCAGCCGCTCCGAACTCCGGTCCGCCTCCGTCACCAGGTCGAAGTCCCCCTTCAATTCGAATCCGATCCGCCGCGCCAGAAAATCGTTCAACAACGCTCCGCTCTCGCGAGCGATCTCCACCGCCGTGTCCAGATACCCGCTCATTCGCCGGAATCTTCGTACAAATATTGAATGTCGTGTTTATAAGAGAAACAAATTCGGCCCTTCGTCGCGCGTTAACCGGATGAAATGGGTGTCGAAAAATTCCACCATGCCCTCGAACTCCCCGCCGTCCGCCATTTTCACCCTCACCCGCGCGCCGTCTTCCACCAGTCGCTTCAAATACCCCACCTCGGCGAACGTCTGCGCGGGCGCGCGCACTTTCGATTTTGCCCCTTTGGAAGCCATTTGGAAGGACGGCTATGGCGCCGCCTCTCCATAGTATCCGCTGCGGGTAATCGCCCGCAAATCCGGCTTCCGCACCGCCACCGTCACGGTGTGAAACTTGTTCTTCGTCGCCGGCGTCCCCTTCGGGTAATAACCCAAAAGATATTGCGTCCGCAGCTCGCGCAGAATTTCGTCGAACGCCCGGTCCAGCTCCTCGCCCGGCGCCGGCATAAAAATCCGCCCGCCCGTCCGCGCCGCCATCGTCGCCAGCGCGTGCTCCCCTCCGATGTTCCGCCCCACTTCGTTTGGAATCGGCACCACCACGATCGCATACAGCGCCGTCTCCGCCCGCTGCGCCGCCTCCAGCGCCGCGTCGAAATCCTTCGTGCTCGTCGTGTCCCCCCCGTCGGTCACCAGGATCATCGCGTGCCGCCCGTCCCGCCCCTCCATATCGCGCGATGCCAGAAAAATCGCGTCGTAAAGCGACGTCCCGCCGTCGGAGCGCAGCGCCCGCAGTCCCCGCTCCAGTTTCACGATCTGCCGCGTATACGGCGCGTGCAGCATCACCTGCCAGTTAAACGAATACAGCGCCGCCGTATCTTCGTCGTTCCCCTCCCGCAGCAGCGCCCGGAAAAATCGCGTCACGCTCTCCAACTCGTAATCCAGGTCCTTCCCCGTCGAGCCGCTTGTGTCGACCAGCATCGACACCGACAATGGCAGCGCCGTGTTCCGCTCGAACACCGCGATCTCCTGCGCCGCTCCCCCGTCGCTCACCGTGAAGTCGCTCTTGTCCAAGCCGCCGATCAGCCCTCCCGCCGCGTTCTTCACCGTCACCTGCAGCCTCACCAGCCTCACGTCGCTGCGGAATACCGGGGTTTCGCCGCCGCCCGATTTCGCCGCCGGAGGCTTGGCCGTGGGAGGCTTCGCCACCGTCGGCCACTGCGCCAACGCCGGAATCGCCAGCCCGCAGACTACAGCCGCGGCAGTGA
Organism: uncultured Acidobacteriota bacterium; assembly: GCA_963823105.1. Taxonomy (GTDB): domain Bacteria; phylum Acidobacteriota; class Terriglobia; order Bryobacterales; family Bryobacteraceae; genus JAJYKC01. The sequence continues at coordinate 781,697 of CAWGKC010000017.1, read as the reverse complement.
TTCGTCCCACTCGCCATCCACCCACACTTCCCCGTCTTCGAAGTGTTCTTTCTTCCAGATCGGCACCGTCTTCTTCAAGCGGTTGATCCCTTCGAGCGCCGCCTCGAACGCCGCCACCCGGTGCGGCGCCGTCACCGCCACCAGCACGCTCGTCTCTCCAATTTCCATCCGCCCCAATCGGTGAACCATCGCGATGCGCCCAATTGCGTGCCCCCGCGCGATCTCCCTCCCGATCCCGGCCATCGTCTTCACCGCCATCGCCTCATAACATTCGTAATCGAGGAACCGCGTCGCCCGCCCCCGCGTGTTGTTCCGCACCACGCCCTCGAAATTCACCAGCGCCCCGTCCTCGCCGCGCAGAATCTTCCGCCCCACCTTCGCCGCTTCGATCGGCGCCCGCGTCAGCGCGTAGAAATTTCCCTCCGCCTCGTCTTCGATCCACTGCGTATATACTCCCGTTCCCCCGCTCACCGGAGGCAGAAACGCGATCTCGTCGCCCTCCGCCGCCCGCTCCTCCCGCCTCGTGAATCGTTGATTGCGCGCCAGTACGATACTCCCTGCCATCGCCTTCATTCGTGGAAACGCATCCGCATACCGGTCGAAAATCGATCCCAGCGTCGTCCCCTCCGCCACGTCGATCTTCTCCTCCGCCTTCCCCGCGATGTCCCTTAAAGGACCGAAAAACAACACGTTTACGCGCACGTCCCCAATACTAACAGAGGCTCTTGTTCTATCAGACCCTTCCCGCCCCTCCCCGGTTTCGCCCATTTTCCGAGAACGGCCCCTCGCCGGCCCCGCGCTATAATCTGTCTCGCATGACCTCCCACCAAACCAGCTTCCGCGTCCGCTACGCCGAAACCGACCAGATGGGTGTCGCCTACTACGCCAACTATTTCGTCTGGATGGAAGTCGGCCGCTCCGAATACTGCCGCGCGGTGGGCATCCGCTATCGGGACATGGAACTCGAAGAGGGCCTTCTGCTCGCCGTCGTCGGCGCCAATTGCCGCTATCTCTCCCCCGCCCGCTACGACGACGAAATCACCGTGGCAACTTCGATCGGCGAAGCCAACCGCCGCATCGTCCAGTTCGAATACGAAATCTCCGCCGGCCCCCGCGCCATCGCCTCCGGCCACACCCGCCACATCTTCCTCCATCGCGACATGTCCCCCGCCTCGCTCCCCGCCCGCTTCTGGCCCGCCTTCTCCATCCCCTCCCGCGCCTCCTCCCGCAACGGAACCCCGGCGGGCATTCGTGGGGAATGACCCAAGGCGGCGCGCCGCGGCCCCCCCGCGCATCGTCGGCAATTAAGACGGAGGATCGCGGGTTTCGGGGAGTGATGAACCATAGCCGGAAGAACCCATGCCGTATCCTATGCGTATGGCGGAATTGGTGTTCGAAGCCGTCCAGGAGGCGGACGGCGGTTATTGCGCGGAGTGCCTTACCGAAAACATCTTTACCGAGGCTGATACCTGGCAGCAGTTGCGCGAGAATGTGCTTGAAGCGACGGCGGCGTTCTTTTTCGACCAACCGCGGCCCGAGCGGGTTCGCCTCCACTGGGTCCGCGACGAGATCTTGTCCGTGGCATGAAGATCCCTCGCGGCGTCTCCGGCGTTCATCTCGCCGCTACTCTATGCCGGCGAGAGCTATGGAGACCTCGGAACCGGCCCACCAACGAATCGAAATTCCCGAACACGACCCGGTCCGCCTCGGAACGCTCATTTCAATCCTCCGCGTCGTTGCCCAGCACAAGGGCGTGACGCGTGACGCGATCGTCGCAACGTTGTAGACCCTCGGATGAAAGCAAGCCGGCTTCCCTTTCGTAATGCGAAATTCGAGCGGAAGAGAGAGCCGGAAATGAAGCGCTCAGCCTTATTTCCTCCATGCGGTACTGAATCCGAGCGATCGATAAATTTGGAAGGGGTTCAGGCACGTTACGCCGAACGTATCGCATACGTCGGGTACTCGTCGGTTCTGTCGTCGTTTTCCTGGTGCGCTGACTTCTACGGTAACGACGCATCGGTCGTTGGGTTTTGCGAGGGCGTATGCGATCAAAAAGGGATCACGCCCAATTTCTTCGAGTTCGTCATCGGTGAGGTCTGGTGCGTATCCTTCCGTGACGACCTTATTGAGGATTGTGGGATCGACAGCTTCCTTCAAGCGTAGGACGTCTTTGTGGTCGGTCATCCATGCGAGGAGGAGGTCTTCTTTTTTGCTGCCCGCGAGTACCTCGTCAAGGATTTCCACCGGGAGTTTGATCCAGCCGTTGGTTGCTTGATGATCGATCCAGTCCCAGAATTCCGGTATCTGATCGATGGGGTAGTACGTCTTGCTAGCGGTGATGAGGACGTTCGCGTCGAAGAGGTACACCACCGCTCTTAGCGCCCACCTCGCATTGAGAGTAGGGGTTCCACGTTCCTGGGTTTCACCCCGAGTACACGACTGGCTTTGGTATATGTGATTGTTCCTTCATCCAGCGCCCGGCGCACGAGGCCGAGGAGCGCGTCGCCAATGCGATGTCGGCGAAGGACGTAGTAGTTCGGTCCTCCTTCGACACTCTTGGTCCTCTCCACTTCGCGCTGTTTGTATGCTTGCCATTCCTCCCTGAAACGCTCGTCGAGTGCGGCCCACATCGTCTTGCCGATCATGCCGGTCCGGTAGAGCTTGTACGCGACCATCTGCCGGCTGACGCGGTATGCCTCCGCGAAAGTTTTGATCTCTTCTGCGAGGCTAGCGACGCTCAAATGCAACGATGGCGCGAGTTGCCGCAGTTCGATTGCGGGGAGCAGGAATTCTCCGGCGACGTCGTTGCAGTATCGCTCGATCTGGTTCTCCGTGTCCGTTCCACTAATCCCGGTTTGTCCGAGCCAGAGATGCGCGAGCTCATGCACGGCTGTAAACGGCCATGCTGTTCGTGCATCCTGGTCGTTGATCACGATGAGTGGCGCGATCTTGTCGGCGAGCGCGAACCCCCGGAATACGTCCACGGGCAAGTTCGTGTGGTAACTCCCTAGATTCCCGAGGAGGAGAATGTATACACTGCTCGCCTCGATCGTTTCTCGGAGATACGCGAACGCCTCATCCGCGCTCTTGGTGGCGCGATATCGCCCTAGGTTAAACTTGAGGCGTTCGGCGATTCGTGCTGCGATTGCCGTGACGGGCGCTTCCATCGTCGTCGAACCGATGAAGTCCAAGGGCTCGGCCTGCTGGTCTTCGAGGATCGACCGGATGAGCCCCTGCCGTGCCTTGATATCACGCACAAGCGCGTCAAGGTCCGGGTTGAACCTCTCCTGCCCCGGCAAGGTCCGGAAATCCTGTCCCCGATCACCCTTCCGCGGAGGCTCTGCCAGGTAAAAGACGAGGAGGGATCGGTGGTAGACTTTTGCCATCTTGCCGATGAGTGAGCGCGATGGTTCCTCCTCGCCCAGTTCCATGCTCTCAAGGCGCTGCCTGCCGGTCTTTCCTCGTGCATTGGCGAGGCCGAGGACGTGTGCGGCATCCTCGGGCGACAGTCCGGCCGTCTCTCGTGCCCACGTTAGGATTTTCGGCTGTATCGCGCTCATGCCAAGGGACCTCTACTTCTATTAGACCGTAGCCCTCCGCCGGTGATTATAGCCGCTCGCTCGCCCTTTTGGGTCGGGAAGGCACACCCAGGTTGACGTTGCGCCGACAGAAACGCCAGAAGACGCGAACGACCCCACAAGTTCGGCATGCCGACGGACGACGAAAGTAAAAACTATAGAACCCTCCGCTGTGGGCGCCGCTGAGGAGTAATCCGCGAGCGATGACGACCACTTCGTTCGCAATAGGCCACCATCCTAGAAATATTGAACCCGCTGTCCTCAAAATTCTCGCGAACTTGACTCCGCATGGGGTGCGAGAAGCCCGGGGAGTGATGAACCATAGCCGGAAGAACCCATGCCGTATCCCATTGGTATGGCGGAATTGGTGTTCGAAGTCGTTCAGGAGGCGGACGGTGGTTATTGCGCGGAGTGCCTTACCGAAAACATCTTTACCGAGGCGGATACCTGGCAGCAGTTGCGCGAGAACGTGCTTGAGGCGACGGCGGCGTTCTTCTTCGACCAACCGCCGCCCGAGCGGGTTCGCCTCCACTGGGTCCGTGACGAGATCTTGTCCGTGGCATGAAGATCCCTCGCGGCGTCTCCGGCGTTAATCTCGCCGTTACTCTATGCCGGCGAGAGCAATGGCGACCCCGGAACCGGCCCACCACCCAATCGCAATTCCCGAACACGACCCGGTCCGGTTCGGAACGCTCATTTCAATCCTCCGCGTCGTTGCCCAGCACAAGGGCGTGACACGTGACGCGATCATCGCAACGTTGTAGACCCTCGGATGAAAGCAAGCCGGCTTGCGGGACCTATTTCCGCGGACTGTGTTCTGGAATGACAAATCCCTTCGGCGCCCCGCCCGTCCTTTCCCGCGAAATCCGAGTAGGCAGGGGGCTCAAATCGTTTGAAGAGTAGTTCGGTCTAAATGTATGGGCGCAGCGCGAAAGCGACCAGGATTAGAAGAAGCGCGGCCGACCCGAAGGACCGGAATTTCCGATTACCGGCGGCATGCAAGGCGATGGACCGGGAAACGGCTTTGTGTATATTCCGTCGCTGAACGCGGCGGTGGCGGGCGATACCGTGTTCGACCGCGCTTACTTCGGGTGCCGAGGGGTAAGGCGCGTGACGATAGGAATGGAGTTCACGCTGAAGGATCGGGTGGCCGCCTTCTTTCCGGGAAAGTGAGGGCCAAGGTCAGACGTTAGTGCCTCCCTGTCCAATCACTTGTACGCCGCCGAAGGACAACGTGAGCGGGTTCGCGAGCGTTCCTACCTGCGAGGAAACGGAGCTCACGAGCAGGCCGCCCGGAATTTGACGCGTATCGGCGACGCTTCCGTCCGGCATGGTTACCCGGAAATAGAGATCCGGTTTGGCTACGATAACCGGCGTTAGCGTGGGAAGGGTGATGAAACGGTCCGCGTCGGGGTCGAAGAACGTTCTTTCTTCCTTGACCTCTCCAGCCCCGGTGGCGAGCTGGCTCGCGAGAAGACCAAAGCGGACCTCGCCGGTAAAATCGGTCTGCCCCACCGCGAGTTGCCGATCTGAAGTTGGCGGTATGTAAGTATAGCTGACGGTGACGCGATGCTTGCCTAGCCCGCTGGACGACCCAGGGGGAACTTGTGAGGCGCCGGGCGGCGGAGGCACAACCTGGGCCATCAATTCCACCTTTGCTCCCGCGAGTGGTTTCGTTGCGCCGGCCTCAATCCCGCCGGCGGGCGCCAGAAAACGGACGTAGATGATCGCGTTGATCGTATCGGGCTGGGTGCCGGCGGTCGTGGCGATCAGCAGCCCGCCGTCCGACATTTGAAAGTCACCGCCGGTTAAAGTGGGCAAGAAGTTCGAATCGGGAATCGGCTGCGTCAGATTGACGAGGGTGGAATTGAATCCGCCGGCTTGTCCGGCCATGAGCTCGGCGAGACCAAAGATACCTTCGCTGGCGATAAGAAATGCGCCAAACCCAATCAACCAGCCCACCATCACCGCTGGAAGGATAAGGGCGAACGCGACCAATCCCAGCGTGGTCAGGAGGCACACGAGATTGCTGGCTTGGTTGATGCTGACATCGTCGGATTGAAAGATCCTGAGCGAGCCCCCATCCAGTAGGGTGAGCGAAACGGTGCGGGTATCCGTAAAATTAAGATTCACACCCCCAGGGCATTCGTCATAGAGGTAGCCTCCCACCTGCACCACAAGCTCATTGTTCTGGAATGTGGCGCTGGCTGAGTCGATAAAGGCGTTGCTCTGCGTCTGTTGGGCTTGGGCCGTCAATTGTCCACTCTGGAGAGCGCTCTGGAGCAGGGCGTTGACGACCGAGCCCTGAACTTTCAGGTAGAGATTCGCGCCACTGGGTAGCAGGCTCATAAGCTGTGTAGGATCGGTAGGGCCGGTCGTGCCGGTTCCCACCATCTGCAAGCCGGCAAGGAACATTCCTCCTTTCGATACGACATCGGCGTGATTGAGTACGAGGCTTCCCGTGCCTAAGTTAAAAGCTCCGCTCACGGAGACGTTCAGGCTGCCTCCAAACTGCTTCGCGAGAACGTTCTGAATGATCGCGGCGGTTCCGAACTGGTCGACTGCCGGGTCTGGCAACTGGACTGGCGAATCGGGGTCGAGGGTGAGCCTGGGGCTATCGGCGGGGGGCTCGCTGTGGCGTCCAGTAGTTGGACTCCGATGGTCATCGTGGGCTCGGGGAGCTGAACTACTGACGCCAGCGGTGTCATGGTCAATTGCAGCGTGCCTGTCGCCTGGGTGATGAGCTTCGGGATTTGAGTCCCTTGCAAGTTCAGGATTTCAATCCAATCGAGCTCAATCGGAATGAGGAGAGCAACTACGGACTTGCTGTCCGTCGTGCCGGCAAGGGTCGGGGTCGAGGTGATCTTCAGACGCGTCGGCTGGCCGCCCGGGCGATCGACCTTGAAAAAGTCGGCCAACACCTGAAGTTCGGTGACGGAGAGCAACTGGTCGAGGGCGATCTCGTGCGGGATGGTTCCGCTTTGATAAACGGCGTCAATGGCTGTGTTCGCGGCCGCGAAGGTGAGGCCGGCCAATACGTCATAGTTCCCAGGGGCCGGCTGCGCCAGCGCCGTAATTACAGGAGGTTGTTGAAAGGTGAGTGTGCCTGGGAAGCTGACCGGCGTGACTCCCGGCGGCGGAAGAGCGAGCTTCTTGCCCTCGAGGACTGAATGCCAATGGCGGGTCAACTCCGGGCCGAGCGTATAACCCTCGCGCGCCAGATCTGCCAGGGGGTCGGTGGAGAAGGGGGATTTGCCAAGCGCTGCCAACAGTTGTTCGGGAGTATCGAGGATAGGCATAGCGGTCTATTTTGCCACATCGGTTGGCTGAAGTGGGGGAAGCATTTCACCGGAGAGGCACAGAGACGCGGAGTCCTGCCAGCTTGGGCTGGCGCACTAAGCGTCCGTGACGATGCAGCGACAACCCACCTCATCTGCCACAGCCAGGCTAATGCGAAAGGCCTCCGAAATAAGCGCACGCCCAAGACCGCGGCCAGCGAATCGGAGATCCACGGCGAGCCGCGCAAGCAGGTCGTAGGATGGCAACCCGCACACTTACTTCTTACTCTTCATATGGAAGTAGTAAGCGATCGGCCTCCGGCGTCCTCAAACGCGTCCAACAGTGTCACCGGGCCGCGTTCGCCAATAAGCCCTGCCGCGCCATCCACCTCCACCATCGGGAGCCGCCGGCGGGCCGCCGCAATCGCGTCGCCCTCCCGCGTGTGCGCCTTCTCTCGAACCCGTAATGCGTCCAATTCGGCTTCAAAGGCGGCCCGGTCGACGGCCCTGGGAGCGCCAAGGTCATCTCTCATGAGGTCTGTCATCGTCCTCTCCCTTGCCAACCGAGGTCAGGCTTTCGCCTCTTCGTCGCGCCTTCGGGAGGCCGCTCCTTGAGGATCGGTTAGTATATCCACCCACTTCGGGTCGGTCGAGGCCTCGGCGTCGTAGTTGTCGTGCCAGTTCCACCACTTATATGGCGGCGTCTGCGGGTAACCCTCCGGCGAGTCCTCCCAAGTCTCCTGACGTCCCAGCGGCGTGATGTCCAGATAATTCCAGGTGGTCCCCATCGCCTCGTCGCCCCGGCTGTTGACGAAGTAAGTACGGTACACCCGCTCGCCATCGCGGAAGAAAACATTATGCCCGTGCCACTCATGCACGCCGAAGTCGGTGTCGAAGCTGTCGGTGATGGTGTACCAGGGCATCTCCCAACCCATCCGCGCCTTCAGCCGCGCGATGTCCGCCTGCGGCGCGCGTGAGGCGTAAACAAGGGTGGTATCGCGGGCGTTCAGATGGGCCAAGTGGGATACCTGATCGGCGCCCAGGGAGCATCCGCGGCAGGCGTGCTCGGGCCAGCCGAATACCCCCGGCTCGAAGAAGGCGCGGTAGACGATCAACTGAGGGCGGCCCTCGAATAAATCCAGCAGGCTTACTCTGCCCTTGGGTCCGTCGAACTCGTACTTATTGTCCACCGCCACCCAAGGCATCCGCCGGCGTTCGGCGGCAAGCGCGTCTCGCGAGCGCGTGAGCGCCTTCTCCTTCACCAGGAGCTGCTGCCGCGCCGCCTCCCACTCCTGCTGCGAAACGATCGGCGGTGTCTTCATCGCCCGATGCTCTTTCCCGTGTTGCTTGTCTCTCTCATTGCTTGGTGCCATCTTATTTCTCCTTTATTTTTCCGAAACAAACCGAGACGATTCGCTTTGACTAACTTTCTGATCCTGCCGATGCCTACCGCGAGGATTCCGCCCGTGGATCCGGCTCCGGCAACCATTACCGCCGCGCTTGCGATGCATGCTGGGCACATATACCCTCCTTTGGACTTTTAATTTGCAGCTCCCGTTTCGACGGATGGCTGTGTTTTTCGAAAATCTTCACCCTCCCGCGGGATCGGCACGGCCTCAGCTTGCCACTCCCCGGCCACGAACGCAATTGGGAACATACGTGTACCTAAACGTTGCGGGCGGCTTTCCGAAGATGCACGTCGGCGCTCACGTCTTTGCCGTATCGTTCGGCCCAACGGCACATACCCCGCAGTGGCGCGATGATCGTCCTTCCCAGCTTGGTCAATGAATACTCGAAGGCCCTCGCCCTCGATCTGGTCGCGCGACGGGCGATCAATCCCGTGGATTCCAAATTGCGCAGAGTTCGGGTCAGCATGCGCCGGGAAACGTTCCCAACGTTGCGGCCCAGCTCCCCGTGCCGGCAGGGCTTTTCTTTCAGCGAAAAGAGGATCTTCGGCGTCCATCTGCCGATAAAGATCGGAGCCGGTCTTTCGATATTTGCGGCATCTTCGTTGTGACTCTTGCCGCTTCTCTCCGTTCTCGATACAACCTGGTGCTTGGTGCTCACAAGATAAACTTAGCCTGGAATGTTGAAATGCTGGGAGTGACAAGTGTGGCGGGATTTCAGCGCCGGCCGCGCCCCGGATCGCCATGGACTCGCTAATCACGGCCGCGGCGCGCGCCCTCGCCGCCGGCGATCCACTCGGAGCCTTAAAACGGGTCTCCCTGCGCGACGACGCGCCCGCACTGGCGCTTCGCGGCATCGCGATGGCGCAGTTGGGCGATCTGGTCCGGGCCAAGGCTCTCCTGCGAAGCGCCGCCCGCGCTTTCACCCCGAGAGAGGCTGTGGCTCGCGCCAGGTGCCTGGTCGCCGAAGCCGAGATCGCCCTCGCCTCGCGCGATCTGAGCTGGCCGGTAAAGTCGCTCGATGCGGCTTGCGCGACGCTCGAAGCCCATGGCGACCGGCTCAACGCCGCGCACGCGCGGTACCTCCAGGTTCGGCGCCTCCTGCTGATCAGTCGCCTCGACGAGGCCGAGCGCGCACTCGCGCGGCTCGATCCCACGAACTTGCCGCCCGCATTGAAGGCCGTCCACGAATTGCTGGCCGCCGGAATCGCACTGCGGCGCCTCCAAACCATGGCGGCGCGCGGGGCGCTCGCCCGCGCCACGCTGGCCGCCAGCCAGGCCGGGATCCCCGCGCTTATGGCCGAGGTGGAAACTGCGTCCCTGTTGCTGAACACGCCTGCCGCCCGCCTGATCGTCAGCGGCGCCGAGCGGACCCTGCTGCTGGCGGATGTCGAAGCGCTGCGCACCTCCAAAGCGCTCGTCGTGGATGCGTGCCGTTATGTCGTGCGTGAAGCGGGCACGGCGGTTTCGCTCGCCAGCCGTCCCGTGTTGTTCGAACTGGCGCGCGCGCTCGGCGAAGCCTGGCCAGGGGACGTTCCTCGGCATGTCCTCCTTGCTCGCGCGTTCGGAGCGAAATTCGCGGACGAATCGCACCGCGCCCGCTTGCGTGTCGAAATCGGGCGCCTGCGCGGAATGCTACGGACACTTGCCACGGTAAGCGCGACCAAGCGCGGCTTCCTGCTGGAGCCGTGCCATGCGCGCGAGGTAGTCGTACTCGCGCGGCCGGTCGAACATGAGCATGGGGCGGTGCTTGCCTTTCTCACCGACGGCGAATCCTGGTCGAGTTCGGCCCTGGCGCTGGCAATGGGTACCAGCCAGCGCACCGTGCAGCGAGCGCTCGACTCGCTCGCCGCCGCCGGCAGAGTCCAGGCGTTCGGCCGCGCCCGGGCTCGCCGTTGGATAACTCCTCCCGTACCAGGATTCACGACGACATTGTTACTCCCCGCTCCGCTGCCGGGTGACTAAGATGGAAACATGAAGCGATCGGCCGCCAAAATCCTTCGCGAATACGGACCCTTTCCGGGGGCCGAAAAAGTAAATGGCGTCACCTACGATGGCCGCCAAGTCTGGTTTGCCTCCGGAGACAAACTCAACGCGCTGGATCCGTCCAGCGGCAAGACGCTCCGCTCCATCGATGTCCCCGCCCATGCCGGAACGGCTTTCGACGGCCGCCACCTTTATCAGATCGCCGAGGATCGTATCCGGAAGATCGATCCGGAAACCGGCACGGTGCTCGCTACGATTCCGTCGCCCGGCGGCGGCCGCGACTCCGGGCTCGCCTGGGCCGAAGGCACGCTGTGGGTGGGCCAGTATCGGGACCGCAAGATCCATCAGATCGATCCCGAGACCGGGGCGATTCTCCGCACCATCGAGTGCAGCCGCTTCGTCACCGGCGTCACCTGGATCGATGGAGAGCTTTGGCACGGAGCCTGGGAAGGCGACGAAAGCGATCTGAGGCGAATCGATCCTCGGACCGGTGAGGTCCTGGAGCAACTCGATATGCCGGCCGGCGCCGGCGTGTCGGGCTTGGAATCCGATGGCCGCGATCGATTCTTTTGCGGTGGAGGAGCGGGCGGGAAGGTAAGGGCCGTCCGCCGCCCGAAGTGAGGGTCCGGCGTCCTCACGGTTCGCGGGCGTTGGACTCTAGAGTGCTTCACCGACGACACGCCCCACATCCGGCATGACGCTCCCGTCCGGTGGCACTGCGCGTTCGACGCCGTCCCGACACTTCGTCTACCCGAGCCCGGCTGCTCCGGTTCGAATCCAGGTAGTGCCCTAATTTGAAAGGCATCTCCTATTGCGCCTCCATCGCCATTGTGACAGCGCCGCGAATCCATTCGGAAACGGTTTCATGGCTGGCTTTCGCGGCCGATTCGATCCGCTTCAGGTCTTCAGCGTTGAAGCGAATCGGCACGATACGGCCCTTGGCTTCGCCCTTCGGGAGCTTCGGGCGTCCGATCTTCTGGCTTAGTTTGCTTTGCCATGTTCCTTGAACTCCTGGACGATTGCGGCTTGGACGGCGGTTTGCGGCGACACCACGGGCGGAATATGCAGTACCGTTACGTGGCGCTTCGGGTGCGCTGGATCATCTGTCTGCGTGAATCCAAGCATAAACCTCTGTCGGTCTTCGGATGGCCCTTGCAGGCGGAAAACTTCGACAACGCCATCCCATACCGTTTTACCCTGAAACGATCTCCGTTACCGGGACGCTTTCCAAGATGCTTCGCCTTCGCGCCGTGCAGGTGGTGAATCACGTCCCGAAGCTCCTGAATGTGCGTCACGCCGCCGCCTCAACGCAGATCGCCAACGCTCCAGAATGATGGCTCAACACCAGCCGCCATCGCGGGAGTGCAGCGCAGCGTGTTGTGGCGCCGAACGAAGTTGTAATAGGCGAAGTGCAGCCCGACAGCCGCTTCAAAGTTTTCGCGCTTCTTGCTGAAGGCGTAGGTCAGACGTGCCAGCCGCTTCATGTGCAGCCGCGTGGTGGCGTTCAGGCGCTCAACGTAGCTCGTGGAGATCAAATCCCAATCGGGATATCCGAAGACGCCTTTCTTTTCGCTCGCCGTGATCTTCGGGGCGCTGTAGCGGCGTTGGGCTTCTACGGATTCTTCCGTGCCGTATGTCTTGATGATTTGGCCGTAATCGACATTGTGCCTCCGAACGCCTCATTCAATCGCGTCCACGTAAGCCTGCAAGGCCATCGGTTGAAATCTGAACCCGGTTCTTCATCCGGTCGGCAACGTCAGCTACGAAAGCGGTAGCCGCTGCTTCACGTCGCGATCACCGGACACATGGAAGGCGGGAACCAGCTTCGTATCGGCGTCGATGGCGCAGAACGTCCAGACGTTGCCGAACTGCGGATCGTCGCCGGGGCGAACTGCTTTTCCTTCTTGCCGACGTAGCCCCAGATTTCGTCCATCTCCAGCCGTGGCAATCGAGATTCCGCATCTTGGCGTCCATCAGGGCCGTGCAGCCCTGCCCGACCTTCACGCCAAGCCGCATGATCGTGTCCGGTGAACCCCCGTGATGCGCTCGATTGAGCGGATGCTCGAACCTTCGCAGAGGGAAGAGATGACCGCGATTTGCTTGTCGGCAGAGAGACGTTTGCCATGTAGTTATTGTAATACGAAAACACGGCAGGAGGCAATAGTTTTTGTGATACATTTTTCGTATGGCGGATACTGGCGCGGATCATGTCCGGGAAGATCCAAACGGAAAAAAAGAGGCAGACGGCGGCGCACAGGCCGCACCCAAGATAGAGCGACCTCCATTCCCACGTGTTCGAACCATATGGGGCGTCAGCTATGTAAAACGCAAACTTCATGAGCGCCGCGCCAAGTATGAAGCTCAGACACCCGAGGAAAAAGCGGCTTGGAGAACCGCTAATGCTACCGTCTGGATTGCGATTTTCACTGTCGTTCTGGCTCTTGTAGGCGGCTTCACGCTGTACGAGGTAATAGATGGGAGCAGCGACACTCACGAACTGGCCGCTCAGGCGAAGAATCAAGCTGACAGAATGAAGGATTTGGGGGATCGAATGAAGGAACAGTCGGACCGCACGAAAGACTTGGCTGATCGGATGAAAGATCAGGCAGATAGGACGCGCAACTTGGTAGATCAAGCCAAGGTGTCGGCTGATGCCGCCAAGAGCGCAGCCAACACCGCCGTGTCGGGTATTCGTCCGTGGATAAAAATCATGGACGTAGATACTAGCGGCGAAGGCCCAGAGATTCCGGCTCTCAGTTTTCGACAACCGCGCACGTGGCCGACCGGGCAATCCCAAGCCACGTTCCAACTGAAGATATCGCTCAAGAATGTGGGGAGTTCGCCAGCCAAGATGACTGTCGGTTTTGAACTGCTCCTCCCTCTTTGGAAGAACGGATACAGCGACGTGATCTACGCAGAAAAGAAACGGTTCTGTGCGGACTTTTCCAAAAATGGGACGGCTAAGGAGCCGAACCCTTGAGAGAATGCTATTCCCCGAAGAACCCTACGATTGGTACGGTGGCGCGGCGGGCCTCGTCGATGCCAAATCGGTTAACTATCTTTCGAATGCGCCGGGGACCACCAAATACATTCTCCTCGCCGTGGCGGTTTGCGCTAACTATCAGTTCGGAGACTCTCCAGCTGTTTATCAGACGAGCGCGCTGTATGAGGTTTTTCGGAAAAATGACAGGTCCAGGTTTTTCGAGGTTAACCGTGGCGTTCCGGCGAGCGGTATTTTTCTGATCCGTAACGAGGCATCCGACGACGCATATTAGCGCCAGCGCCCAAATTAGGACACTACCCGAATCCGAGTCACCCCCCCATGGTGACGCAATCGTGACGCAAGCGTGACGGAGGGGACGGAAGTCTAGCTAAACAGGACGCGCCATTCCCTCCCGCCACCACCCTTCCGAAATCGCGGTCACAACGCTTCGAAAATATTTCTATCTGACTCTCCCTAAATAACTTACACCCCATCCCCGCCTTCCCCCCATCGTCCTTTTCCCACCCCCCGCGCTATCGTGTAACCAAGAGCGAGACGACTGATCATCTTCGTCCTCGCCGCTAAGTGGTCTCCATTCTAGACAAGGGAGATCGCGAATGCAAAAAGGTGGGCGCTGGCCGCTCGCGTTTGACGCGGCTCCCTAACCCGTGCAAGGGCAAATGAACGGGTTTTTGATCTTCGTAAAAACGCAACGTTGCACCATATTATTAGGAAACAAAGGAAAGAAGGAAAGAAAGTAAATCGGATCGGAACGCAAACCGGAAACGAACCACAGGCGACGCACGCCCACGATAACCCAGTTACACGGCCAATAGTAAGTCCGGCGGCGATCTGCGCCCCTCCGGGCCGCGAACGTTCCGCCGGCCAATTCCGTCCCTTTCCCCTACAAAGTCCGCAAACGAAAAAAAACCGCCCAGCTCCGAAGAGCCAGGCGGTTGAGAGGAACGAAACGCGGTCTTCCGATTAGTCGACCGGCAGCGTCCAGATGATCAGCGTGGATTGATTGTCGTCCACCGCCGCCAGCTTCGCGCTCGTCGAGGAGGGGCCGCCGGTGGCGCGCAGTCCGAAAGATCCACCCTGATTCGGATCCACCGGGATCTCCTTCACGAAAACTCCGCTGGTGGTGAATTCGACGATCTCGCTCGGCTGGTTCGGATCCGGGTTGATCACGTCGCTGTTGGTTACCAACAGATCGCCGTTCGGAGCCGCCGCCATCGCCAGCGCGCCATGCAAATGGGCGTTGTCCTGATAGAGGATCATACCCGTGCCGTTCGGGCTGCTGGCCGTGCTGGCGTGCGGCACCGCGAACACCGCGTTGTCTTCGGTGGAGGCCACATACAGCGTGTCGATCGCCGCGTTATACACCGAACCGGTCGGCGCAACAACCAGGGCCGCCGGATCGCACCGGTGCATGTAGTTGTTGGCGATCAGAGTCGCGCTATTCACCTGGATCGAGGGGACCAACTGAATGTTCAACCGGCTGATCGTACCCGTCAACGCGTTCGAGATGTAGACCTGAATGTTGTTGCCGCCGTCGGTCACCGTCATGTCCCACGGGCCTTGCACCATCAAAGGATCCGACCAGTTGAACACCAGGTTGCCGTTCTTGTCGATGATCAACAGCGATCCCGGCTGCGCCGTGGCGCACGTTCCGTCGGCCGTGGGGAAATTGCCCACCAGAACGTATCCGGCTTTCACCACCTTCAGCGCCGTCGAAAGCCCCATCGGCGGCGTGCCCTGAAAGAATACGGTCTTGGTCCCGTTGGGCCGGAACTGCACGATCGTCGTCCCCGTCCCCTGCAGGTTTTGGCTGTTGTTGAAGTTCGATACCAGGATGTCTCCCACGTGCAGCAGGCCGCCCGCGGGGAACCCGGTGGGCACGAAGGCCACTCCATAAGGATTCACGTCGCCGTTGGGCGGAATCGTCGATACCACTTGCACGGGGCTGGGAAGAAATGGCTCGTAATCGGACGCCTGTAGTCCGGTGGCCAGCGTGAGCGATGCGGCGACGCAACCTAGAAGGACTGCGGTCCGATGAGATTTTAATTGGCGGTTCATAGTACTGTCTCCTTTTTTTTGTTGGATCGCGCGTCCGTTTCCAGACTGGGTATTGCGCTCTCACCCCTATAAGCGACACCGGTCCGCAAATTCCCTCACAAAAAATTTCCCTGGAAGAAATTCCGGGACGAACCCGCCCAAATGCCCGATGCGCGCCGCCCGATCCTGGGAGCATCCTGAAGTCAGAGGTGATTGGGAAATGGAAAATTCATTAACGGCTTTATCGGATCGGCTCGCCGAAGCGGTGGAGCGGGCGGGACGTTTCGTCGCCGGTGTCGAGGCCAGGCCTCGTATTGGTTCGAGCGGCGTGCTTTGGCAGCCGGGCGTCGTCGTGACGGCGCACCATACCATCCGCACGCCGGATGAAATTCAAGTTATTTTGCCCGATGGCGCCACCGCGCGAGCGGACCTGGCCGGCCGCGATCCGGGAACCGACTTGGCGGTGCTGCGAATCGAAGGCGCCGCGACGGCCAGTCCCCCGAGTGCGGCCGCGGATAAAATCGCCGCCGGGCGGTTGGCGCTGGTTGTGGGCCGGGCCCGCACTCCCGGTGTCACGGCGCAGTTCGGCGTGATCGGCGCCGCCGCCGGAGCCTGGAACACATGGCGCGGCGGACGGCTCGATCGCCTTGTCCGGCTCGATATCGATCTGCATCCCGCCTCGGCCGGCGGCGCGGTGGTCGATGCCGAAGGAGCACTGATCGGAATGGCCACCGGCGGCCTGACGCGTCTCGCGCCCATAGCCGTCCCCGTCTCCACCATCGCTCGTGTCGTCCGCGTGCTGCTCGAATCGGGCCACATGCGCCGCGGCTATCTCGGCGTAGGTTTACAATCCGTAGCCTTGCCGGAGGAGTGGCGCAAAGCGGCCGGTGGCCACGCCAGCGGCCTCATGCTGATGAGCGTAGAGCCGGCCAGTCCCGCCCACGCCGCCGGTTTGACGATCGGCGACGTCCTCCTCGAAATCGGCGGAGTGGCCGCAACCGACCCCGCCGACGTGCTCGGCGTCCTGGCGAAGGAACCGGTAGGCGCGGCGCTCGATGTCGTGCTCCTAAGCAAAGGCGCGCGGCGCGAGGTCAAGGTCACCCTCGGCGAGCGCTCCGGGAGCGAGTAAAATGACACTACCCGGATTCGGAGAAATCGCCGAAGCGCTGCGGCGGTGTACGGTCGCCGTTCGGGCCGCCGGGCGGCGGGAAGCCGGCTCGGGAATCGTCTGGAGCGCGAAGGGGGTGATCGTGACCAACGCCCACGTCGCCCGCTCCATGGCGAGTCCAACCGTCGAGTTGTGGGACCGGCGAGTCTACCCCGCTAAGATCACTTCGGTCGACGGCCGGCTGGACTTGGCCGCCTTGACGATCGACGCGAAGAGCCTGCCCGGCGTCGAGATCGGGAATTCCGGCGGGCTGCGCGCCGGGGAACTGGTGATCGCCGTGGGGAACCCGCTGGGTTTTACCGGCGCGCTCACCACCGGCGTCGTTCACGCCCTGGGGCCGCTTCCGGGTTTGGGCCGCCGTCCCTGGGTGCAGGCCAATGTGCGTCTCGCGCCCGGAAACTCCGGTGGACCGCTGGCCGATGTTCACGGCCGCGTCGTCGGCGTCAACACCATGATCGCCAGCGGTCTCGGCCTGGCGATTCCAGCCAACGTGGTGGCCGCGTTCCTGCGCCGCGATTCCTCCGCCCCAATGCTTGGCGTCACCGTGCGCCCCCTGCGCCGAACCGGCAATGCCGGGCGCGAGTTTGGTTTGAAAGTACTCGAGGTCGCGCGCGGAAGCGCCGCGGAAACCGCATCCATCCTCGTTGGCGATCTGTTGATCGCCGCAAACGGCCATTCCTTCCGTTCGCCCGACGATCTCGGCGATGCCGTCGAGGACGCCGCGCCCGGTCCGTTGCCGCTGCGGTTTCTCCGCAACGGCGGAGCGGAGCGCGAAGTCGTCGCCCTGCTGGAGGTCCGCCGATCGGAGGCCGCGTGATTCGAGTCGCGATTGTCGCCTCGCGGGCCGTTTCCCGCGCCGGTCTCCAGTCGCTGCTTGCCTCCGAAGCCGCCCTCGAAGTGGTGGGCGTCTTCGCCGATGTGTCGGCGATCGACAGCCTCCCCGACGGGCCGGAGATCGACGTCCTGCTCGTCCACGCCGAGCGCCTGCCCCCGGACTTCGAAGACGCCCTACTTCACCTGCCGCCCTGCGTCGTTCTCACCGGCGGCCACGAACCCGGCGCCCTCGCCGAAGCGTTGCGCGCCGGCGCCCGCGCCGTGCTGCCCGACGACGCGCCTCCCGAACAGATCGCCGCCGCCATCGCCGCCGTCGCCTCCGGTCTGGCCGTCCTTCCGCCCGAGGATCTCCCCGCCATTCTCGCCGGCCCGCGCCCCGCTCAAGACTCGCCGGCCGAACCCCTCACTCCCCGCGAGATCGACGTTCTGCGCCGTATGGCCGACGGCCTGAGCAACAAGCAAATCGCCGCCGCCCTGCACATCTCCGATCACACCGTCAAATTTCACATCTCTTCGATCATGGGCAAGCTCGAAGCCGGCAGCCGCACCGAAGCCGTCATGCGCGGCATCCGTCGCGGCCTGGTCATCGTTTAACGCGGACCAATCTCAGCCCTTCGCCAAGTATTCGGCAAGTTGGTCGAACGTTCCTCCAAAGCCCTGCCTCATCGAGTCGTGCGAGGCGTCGAAGGTCTTGCGCTCTTCTTCCGTCGCGTTGATCGGGCCTCCCGAGAGCGTGAGCGTCGTCTTGCCGTCGCGCTCGGACAACGTCATTGTGTTAAGAACTTCGATGGGCCACGCCGGGCTAAACGGGTTACGGGTCGAATCGCCCTTTTCATCCGAAAAAGAATTGACGAAGACCAACTTCTCCGGTGCGGCGACCTCGCGATACACGAATTTGCCCCACATTTCCAGGCCATTCGGAGCCCGCATGCAGTAATGAAACATCCCTCCCGGCCGCAAGTCGAGCTTCGCCGTATCCATGGTGAAGCCTTTCGGCCCCCACCACTGAATCAGGCGCTCGACCTCGGTAAAAGCCTTCCACACTCGCTCCCGTGGCGCATCGAAGACGCGTGAGATAGCGAATTCGTTCATCGTTCCACCTCCGCGCCCAGCCGATCGAGCGATAAGCTCCAGCCCATTTCCATCCCCGCCAGATACCGCGCCGCTTCCGCCGTCTCCATCGTAACCCTCGCGTGAACCGTCAACTGCGTCTTGCCGCCGGCATCCTCGAACGTTACCGTGTTCAATATTTCGAAGAGCGCGATCACCATTCTCATCGAGCGCCGCGCTCGCAAACACCAGCCGCTCCGGCGGGACGATCTCCCGAACTACCCCCGTCATCGGATAAATCACCCCATCCGGCGCGCGCATGTGGATTCGAATCGCTCCGCCCGGCCGCGCGTCGAACTCGCAAACCGGATTGGTAAATCCCTTCGGCCCCCACCAACGCTTCAACCGCTCCACGTCGGTCCACGCCTCGAACACCGCCTCGCGCGGCGCCTCGAACACGCGCGTGAAGACGAGACCCCGGTCCTCGGATGCCGCCGTCATCAGTCCGCCCTCAGCGCCTGCATCACGTCCACGCGCGCCGCGCGCGCCGCCGGCAGCGCGGAGGCCACCACCGCCGCCACCAACAGCACCGCCGCCGCGCCCGCCAGCGTCCCCGCGCCCGGCATCCGCACTTCCTGGAAATAGCCCGTCGCCAGTTGCGCCAGCGCGAACCCGGCCGCCGCTCCCGCCGCCACCCCCGCCGCCGCCATCGCCGCTCCTTCGGCGACGACGCCCGCCAGCAAATGCCGCCGCTGCGATCCCAACGCCAGCCGGATGCCGAACTCCCGCGTCCGCGCGCTCACCGAAAACGCCAGCACGCCCGCCACGCCCACCACCGCAATCAGAAGCGCCACCGCCGCAAAGCCGCCGAACACCAGCGCGTTCAGCCGGTCCGGCGTCAGCACCTCCGCCCGCACGTCGGCCAGCGTCGCCGCCCGCTCCACCGGCTGGTCCGCCGATACGTCGCGAATCGTGCGCGTGATCCCCGCCGCCAACGCATACGGATCGCCGTGCGTGTGTACGAACAATCGCCCGCCCCAAATCTCCTGCTGATCGAACGGATGATAGATCGTCAGCGCCGGTCCCGGCACCACGTTCTCATCGTCCACATCGGCCGCCACTCCGACGATGCGCCGCGGCGCGGGGCTGATGTCGATGAACTTCATGATCGGATCGGTCCACATGATATGGCGGTTGATCGGATCGCGGCCCGGAAACATCCGCCGCGCCACGCTCTGGCTTACGATCACCACCGGATCCGCGCCCTGCCGGTCGCTTTCGTTGAAGTCGCGTCCGGCGAGAATCGGAACGCCCAACGCCGCGAAAAACCCCGGCGAAATCGTCCGGAACCGTCCGCGCGGGTAGTCTTCTCCCGGTCCCTTCACGTATCCGTCGCCGGAGAACTCAAACCCCGGGCCGAACGTGCCCGCATCCCGCCACGGCACCACCGTGCCCACCGCCACCTGATCCACGCCCGGCAGCGCGGTCACGCGCCGGATCGCTTCTTTATAAAAACTCACGATCTGCGGCGGCGTCCGCCCATACGACACCACCGGCACGTTCAACGCCAGCACATGGTGCATGTCGAACCCCGTCTCCGCCGATTGGAGCGTGAGCAGAGTCTTCACCAGCATCGTCGCCCCCGCCAGCAGCACGAACGACGCCGCGATCTGCGTCACCGCGAACGCCCTCAACCGCCGCCGCGTCCCGCCCGTGATCCGCACGCCTCCGCTCGTCAGACCGCCGCCGCTCGATGCGCCGCTCGCCGGCAGGCGCGGCACGAATGCCAGCATCGCCGCCGCCGCCACCGCCAACAGCGCCCCCACCCACAACACGCTGGAATCGACCGTCAAATCGAGCGCTCGAACCGAAAACCGCGAGGCGTAGCGCGCCAGCACCGCCACCATCGGCCGCGCGCTCAGCACTCCCAGCGCCGCCCCCGCGCCGCATAGCAGCAGGCTTTCGGCCAGCAGCGTCCGCCGCAGCGCGCCGGTGCTTGCCCCCAGCGCCGCCCGGATCGCCAGCTCCCCTTCGCGCCTCACCGTCCGCGCCAGAATCAGGTTGGCCACGTTCGAGCACGCGATGATAAACACCAGCCCCGCCGCCGCCAAGAGCACCAGCAGCACCGTCCTCGCCCGCGACGTGATCTGGTCGCGCAGCCGCACCGCGTCGATCCGCGAATCCGCTTTCGCCGAGTACGCCTCCGGATGCTCTTTCATCATCGTCCCGTAAACGGTCCGCAGCTCCGCCCGCGCCTGTTCGAGAGTCGCGCCCGGCGCCAGCCGCCCGAAAAGCTCCGTCATCCGATGCACCCGCCCCGTCACCATCGTCGCCGACAAATGATGCGGGCTGGTCACGACGTTCGCGATAATCTCCGTCTCCGCCGGATACGGCACCGACGGCTCCAGCACGCCCACGATCGTCGCCGTGCGGGATCCCAGCCGGACGGTCTTGCCGATCGCCCTTGGGTCGCTCTTCAGTCCCGTCGTCCAGAACCGGTACGTCAGCACCGCCGCCCCCGCCGCGTTCGGCCCGTCGTCCCGCATGTCCAGCAGCCGCCCCAGCACCGGATGCAGCCCCATCACCTTGAAGTACGATCCGCTCACGACGCCGGCTCTCACCTCCCGCGGCTCTCCCAGTCCCGACATCGTGAAGCCGATGGTCGAGAAATCGCCAAACTCGCTCAAGGTCTTGACGCGCGCCTGCAGATCGCGAATCTCCGGCACGGAAAACAACGCGTTTTCCAGGCCGAGGCCGGGCGCGCTCTGGCGAATATAGATCAGCCGGTTCTCGTCGCGGTTCGCCAGCGGCCGCAGCAGCACGCCCCGCACCAGGCTGAAAATCGCCGCGTTCGCCCCAATCCCCAGCGCCAGCGTCAGCGCCACCGTCGCCGTAAGCCCCTTGCTCCGCGCCAGCGAGCGCGCCGCGAATTTCAAGTCGCTGAAAAATGTCATGATGCATGCTCCCTCGCTCTGCCCGCTACGTACTCCGCCAGCCGCTCCATTCCCTCGATCCAACCCACCTGCGCTCCGGTGCGCGCCTTGGCTACGTCGAACAACTCCTGCACCAGCCGCAACGTCGTCTTCCCGCCGTGTTCCTCGAACGTCACGGTCATCAACGCCTCGTGGTCCCGTTCCTCATTCTCCAGAGCATACGCGAAGACGATCCGCTCCGGTTCGATCATTTCGTAATAAACGCCCTTCACCCAATAATCGACGCCCTCCGGCGACCGCATGCAGAGGCGAAACCCTCCACCAGTCTGCGCGTCGATCTCGCAGAACGGCATCGTGAACGCTCGCCGCCCCCACCAATGAACCAGGTGTTCCGGCTTCGTCCACGCCTCGAACACCAGGCTCCGCGGCGCGTCGAACACCCTCGTCATCGTAAAATCCTGCGCCAGCGCGGTGCTAACGTTTCCCTGGCTTGCGTCCATGTTTTTTCTCCTTGTTCTTCAATTCCCGCAAATATTCGTCCAGGCGATCGAAACTTTCTTCCCAGAATTGCCGGTAATGACCAGCCCAATCCGCGACCTCCTTCAGCGGCCGCGCCTCCAACCGGCAAGGCCGCCATTGCGCTTCCTTTCCTCGCGCGATCAGCCCCGCCCGCTCCAGCACTTTCAGGTGCTTGGAAATCGCCGGCATACTCATCTCGAACGGCTCCGCCAACTCCGTCACCGACGCTTCCCCGGTCACCAGCCGCGCCAAAATCGCCCGCCGGGTTGGATCGGCGAGTGCCGCGAAAGTGGCGCTGAGCGGGTCGGAGGTCATCTGTAATAAACCAGTAGGTTAATTAACCACAGAGTTAACTATACGCCGCCTCCGGCCGCCCGTCAAGATCTTTTTTCCATTGCGTCCCCACATCCTTATGTCGAATGGCGATCCCCGGAATCGACACTCCGCCGGGAAAACGATTCGCTTCCCTCGAACGCGCCAGGACGCCGGTCCGGCCGCGCGCCAAAAATAAATTGACAGAAAACCGCCGCCGCCGCGCAGATAGATGCGGGACGGCGCAGGGCTATGGCAATGGGGAATCTCGGACGGCTGTTGTTTCTGACGGTCCTGCCGGCTTCCGGGCCGCTGGCTTACGGCCAGCAGAGCATTTTTGGGACGAACCTGATTGTCAACGGGAACGCCGAAGCGGGACCGGCGGGAACGGATCTGAAGACGCCCGTTTCGATCATTCCGGGGTCGACGGTTTTTGGGGGGAAGCCAACCGTCATGCCCAATTTCCCCTCCGGAACCCTCGTTACGGCACAGAACGCCCTGACCACGAAACTGGAGGTGCTCTTCGGCTCGACCCCGGCCGCAATCTCACGCCGATCTGATTGAACCTCTGCGGAGTCAAAGGAACCCAGACTCTGTACGTGGCCGTCGGCAAGTGACGGCCACGTACTTAGAGCTCGGCATGAAATAACCGTGCCAACCGCTCCCTCACGGTCGTGGCTCGGAAGCTCTTTTTGAGCCGCGACCGCGAGGGAGCGGAGTTGATGGATTGATACCGTTATTTCACGACGGGCGCTTACTTCTCCCGCGCCAGGGCGTCCTGCAATTTCGATCCGAACAGTCCGCCCTGCTTCGGCGCGGGCGCAGGCGCGGGAGGGGCCTTCACCGGCTTCTCCGCCGCCTTCGCCCCCAAAAACCGGTCCTTTTTCAATACCGACCGTTCCAGCGGCGCAAAGTACGGAGTCCACAACTTTTCGGCGTTGGTATCTTTTTCGAGCATTGCCCGCATGCATTCCATCTTCGAATCCAGATTGTCCAGATGATGCAGCAGCATCGCCTCGGGAAACTGCGGCAGCTTGGGCGATCCGAACGCGAGCTCCCCATGATGGCTCACCACCATGTGCTCCACCAGCGTGCGCAGCGGGGCGGGGAAGTCCGGCAGCTTCGCCATCTTCGCCTCCAGCATCCGCAGCCCGATCACGATATGCCCCAGCAACTGCCCCTCGTCGCTATATCCCACGCTGCGCTCGTAAGTCAGCTCGCTCAGCTTCCCCGCGTCGTGCAGCACCACTCCCGTCAATAGTAAGTCGAGGTCGATGTTGCCGTAGTGCCCGGCGGTGAACTTACTCAACGCGCAAAGCGACAGAACGTGCTCGATCAGCCCGCCGAGAAACGCATGATGCACGCTCTTGGCCGCCGGCGCCGTCCGGTACGCCTTCGCGAACGCCTCGTCGGCGAAGAACGCCTCCAACAATCCGCGCAGGTGCGGATTCCCGATCCCCGCCACGATCCCCATCAGCTCCGCGTACATCTCCGCCGGATCGCGCTTCGATACCGGAAAGTAATCCGCGAACTCGACCGCGCTCTCGTCCACCTTCACCATCTTGTGGATCGTCAGTTGCGGACGGTTCTGGTAGACCTGCAGCGCCCCCTTCACTTTGATGAAATCGTCGCGGTCGAATGTGTCGATCACCTCGCCCACGTTGTCCCACATCTTCGCTTCGATGTCGCCCGTCCTGTCGCCCAGCACCAGCGACAAAAACGGCTCGCCCGTCTTCCTCTGCCGGATATCTTTCGAAAGAACCAGGAATGTCGCGGTAATAAGTTGGTTCGCTTCCAGATCGCTCACATAAGGCGATTTCATCGGGTCACTTCGTCGAACTCTTCGAACTTCCCGAAGCCGTCGTCCCCGGAATCGGCAGCGCGCCCAGCAGCCTCTTGCGCCGCTTCTTGTTCGCCACTTCTTCCTTCGTGATCGTCTCCGGCTTCAACTCCGCCGTCGCCACCCACGCCGTGCTCACCCCCGGAGCGGCCCCCGAATCCACGTAACCCGGCTTGATCTCCAGGAACGCCGCCGTCCGCAGCTTCGTCAGATATTCGCGCACCGCCGGCTGCATCTTCGGCGAATATAACTTCTCCATGATGTCGTTGTACACGTCCTCGAGCGCGGCCTGCCCTTCCTTCTGGTGATCCACTACCTTCAGGATCAGAAATCCGTTCGCCACCTTCAGCGGATCGGTCACGAACCCCTTCGGCTGCGCCCATGTCGCCGTCTCGATCTCCGGCGCCAGTTGCCCTTTTTGCCATCCGCCCAGGTCGCCGCCCTGCTGCGCCGTCACCGCGTCGGAGTTGTCGCGCGCCATCTCCGCGAACTTCTCGCCCTTCTTTCCCCGCGCCGACAGATCCTTCGCCTTCTTCTCCCCGGCCGCCACGCCCGCCGGGTCCTTGCCCTCGGTCGAAACCAGAATCTCCTGCAGGAAAATCTGCTCCTTCCGCACGAAATCCGTCTTGTGCGCGTTGTAATAGGCCTCCACGTCCTCGCGCTTCACGCTGATCCGGCTCCCCACCTCCTGCCGGATCACCCGCTGCGTCATGATCCCGTCTTTCGCTTGTTGCGCGAAGTCCTCGTACGTCATCCCCGTCTGCTCCCGCACGTACTCGTGAAACTTGTCAGGGTCGGCGATCTTGGAATTCTTCTGCAGCTCCGCCATGTATTTGCTGAACTCCGAATCGACGTTGATGCTCAAATCCTTGCCCTGCTGCACCAAAAGTAACTGGTCGATCTTGTCCCGCAGCACGTTCTGTTCGCGGTTTTTCACCTCTTCGTCCAGCTTCGCGCCTTCCAGCCCTTCCTTGCGCAGTCCCGCTTCGATATCCCGGTCGGCCTTGGCCACGTCGCCCTTGGTGACGATCTCGCCGTTGACCTTCGCGATGATCTCCTCGATCACCACCGGCGGGTTCTCCACCACCGCCGCCGCCGCCGGATTCGTCGCTCCAAACGCCGCACCACCGAACGCACCCGTCCCGAAAATCGCAATCGCCCAAAAACGCATACTTCGATTATCTCCGATTCGCCCGCGCCATAGACACAACTCTTTCCTCCACCGCCTCCTCGTCTCCAAAGCCCGCCATGCGCTCGCCCGGCCCGCGCCGGAACCACGTCGCCTGCCGCTTGGCGTAATGCCGCGTCTCGCGCTTGGCTTCTTCGATCGCCTCCTCCCGGGTCAGTGCGCCGCGCACCACCTCCAGCGCCTGCTTGTATCCAAGTGAAGCGAACGGCTTCGACTCGGCCGAATATCCCATCGCCAGAATCCGCTCCGTCTCCTCGATCAACCCCGTGTCGAACATCCGCTCCAGCCGCTCCTCGATGCGCCGGTACAACTCCGCCCGCGGCGGCTCCAGAATCACTCGCTGAACTTCGAACCCCTCCAACGCCTCGCGCCCTCCGGCCCAATGCTCGCTCATCGTTTTCCCGCTCAGACAAACCTCCAGGGCCCGCAGCGTCTTCTGCACATCGTTGGGATGAATCCGCGCCGCCGCCGCCCCATCCAGCCGCCGCAGAATCCGGTGCAGCGCGCCTCGCCGCCGCCCCTCGCGCTCCATCAACCGCGCCCGTAACCCCTCGTCCCGCGCAGGCCCCACGAACAACCCATCGAGCAGCGCCCGCAAATACAACCCCGTACCCCCGCAGACGATCGGCACTCGCCCCCGCTCCCGAATCTCATCGAGCGCCCTCCGCGCCGCCCGCGCGTAATCCCCCGCCGTGAACAGCTCGTCCGGCTCCACGACGTCGATCAAATGATGCGCGATGCCTCTTCGCTCCTCGATCCTCAACTTCGCCGCCCCGATGTTGAAGTGCCGGTAAACCTGAATCGAATCGCAGTTCACCACCTCCCCGCCGCACTCGAGCGCCACCCGCACCGCCAGCCCGCTTTTGCCCGACCCCGTCGGCCCCGCGATCACCAACAGCGGCCATCCCTCCCTCGCCATTCCGGGTTAGTTATGCGGCGACCGCATCGTGCGGGATGCGCCCATGGTTGGCCAATTGGCTTTTCACCGCCAGTCCCGATACGCCGAAATGGTCCCCCGCGTCCTCAATCGTCTCCGCGGAATAATCGTCCGCCAGGAACTCCTCAAGCGCTCCGAACGGGCAGAGAAACTCGGCCGCGAAGGCACGCTGGACTTTCTGCCTGGCCGTGCCCGTCCCCGCCGAGAGAAGCCACCTCTCCTCTGGAGGACTCACCACGTGGTCCACCATGAAACGGGCCGCCTCGAATCGCCGCCCAGGCCGATTTCGCCGGTGAAATAACAGGCGGAGACGTTCGTCGTGCCGGATCGCCAACCCAATCTGCGGACGGGACGGCATAACGGCCCGTTTGGCGAACGTTTGTCCGGGAACGCCCATCAAGTCAGCCAGCCGGGCGTCGGATATCGGCTCCCCGCCAAGTCCCCATATTTGACGCGCCTTCTCGGCAAGGAGCCTTCCTCGCACCCAGGGTTCCGAATCCTTGTACTCGGTATCGTCCAGGAGCGCGTGCAATGCCACCGGCGCCGCGACACTTCCTTCTGTGCCGCCCGATTTGCCGAACGAAAGTAACTCTTCGAGTAAGAACTCCGGCCTGTCTCCGGCGCACGCCGGAGCGAGCTCGCCCACCGCGCCGCTACCGATTTCGTCGCTAAGGCCGGCCAGTCTCTTCATCAGCTCCGCCGGCGCATCGTCCGGCTCGAAGCCCAATTGAGCCTCAAGCTTCCGGTAACTGGAGAGGCCCGGATCGGAGCGCTCCTCTAAAACCTCCGCCCACAGATCGTATAATTCCGTCTTCGTTACTCCCGTCGCTTCAAGTCTCGCCAACGTAAGATTCATAAACCGGTCGACGGCGCGCTCAAAGGCCGTAGCGCGGATAGCATCACGGAAATCGGCTAGATATCGTACCGGCTCCATACACCCGGTCGCCGACGGCCGGCTCACAGCTTCGATCGCCTCGCCATCGCTTGCCAACGTCAAGCGAGGCCATAGAAAACCGTAACCCGCCGCGGCCATATGATGGGCCATTCGCCACGACAGCCTCGGCGCGCCCGGTTCCGGCTCCCACCGCAGCCTCCACCACGACGATGCGAGCCAGAGCGCTAACGGATATGCGGAAAGCCGGACGTCCTCCCGCAACGACTGAGACCATTCATCTTCGTTTCGCGTGACCAGCTTTCCTCCGATCTCGATTCGGAGGAAGGCCGCCGTGTGGCTAAGCTCCGGCGCGCCGTCGCCGCCCGGAGACCACTTGGCGCCAATGTTGAAGTCCGTCGTCATCGGCTATTTCCACCGCGCGAGAATCTCGTCCCGGAATGGGTCGTCCCGCGGCATCGGGTATCCGTGGTAGACGCCCTCCCCTTCGAGTTGCCCTTCCATCGGTTGCCCGTCCCCTGTAACCGCCCAAACGTTCCGCGGCCACTCGCCCCGCGTGCTCACGCTAACGATCCCTCTCTCGATTCCGGATCGAAGCAATTCGAGCGCCTCGAAGCGGCTCATGACGTTTGAATCGTCGCACAGCGATTTCCCGAGACGCGGCAAGCTCGGCGGATCCAGACCAAAATCGCCCGGGTTCCTTTTATGTTCCGGATTTCCGCCATATCGAGCCCGGGCCGACAGTTGCCGGAAAACCTCTTCCTGGTCCCGATTCTCCAATCGTGGACGGAGCTTTCGCTTCGGATTGAACGATCTTCTCTTTCGCATGGCTCTCGCTATTGGGGCGCTGAATGGATGCGCCCAATTTCAAGATACCGCGCGCGACGCGCAGTTCCCTATTCCTCCTCCGGCTCATACTGAAACACCTCTTCCAGCGGCACCCCGAATACCTTCGCCATCCGGAACGCCACCTCCAGCGACGGCGAATATTTCCCCTGTTCGATCGCGATCACCGTCTGCCGCGTCACCCCCACCCGCTCGGCCAGC
This sequence comes from uncultured Acidobacteriota bacterium, assembly GCA_963823105.1. Classification (GTDB taxonomy): domain Bacteria; phylum Acidobacteriota; class Terriglobia; order Bryobacterales; family Bryobacteraceae; genus JAJYKC01. Next base: position 753,687 of record CAWGKC010000017.1, on the reverse strand, counting down.
GCCTGCTGCGTCATCTCGGCTGCGTGAAACCGCAGCGTACGGATCTTATTCCGGACGCCGGTCTTCTTCATCTTAAACGCCTCTCCGGTAGCAATACAGTTGCGTCACCGACTTCACCACCTCCGACACCACCAACGCCAATAGAACGATCTGCGCCGCCATCGCCGCCGGCAGCGGGATGAAGATCGGCGCAATCACGCCGCTCACCAGCGCCAGATACGCGTTCCGGTACCCCTTCGCTTCGATCGTACGGTCCCGCTCGTCCTTGGCTTCGGGCTTCGTTTTCAACGCCAGCGCAACGTGATAAATCACCTCGACCGCCACCAGCAGTATCACCGCCAGGATCAGCCGCCCCGCCGAAGGCGGCATCGCGAAATACCAACCGTAAACCGCCATCACTCCAATCAACGATCCCCAAACGCTCTTTTCTCGATAAGACATCCTCAGTCATCCCTTCGCTATGTAATCCAAAACATCCTCAGTGTAATGTAAAAAGAACTATATGTCAATTATAATATACTCTGCTGGCAACCGGCCGCGATCCGCGCACTTCGTTACCCGCGCGTCGAGCTTGACGAGCGCAGGCCGCGGTTCCCAGATTCAACACGCCGTTCGAGTTGGGCGCGGCGGTTGCAGTCTTCCGCGACTTCAGGAACGCCGCCGGCCAATCGCGGACTCGCGCGTTGCGCCGCACGCCATCACCGCTGGCATATGTTCGATGCCCGCCCACCAGCGGCCTTCCTCTTCGCCTCCGGCCAAGATCGGAGTGGAGGCCGCGGTCATTCTTTCCATCGGTCTTTCCTTCGCCGCATAAGTCCGGGATGCGCGCCGGCCGTGCGGCTCAGCGTCGCCGCTTCAGGCGGTGATCGGGGCTTCGTGAACAAATGGCCCTGTCGGGATGCCGGCGGTATGGCTCCGCTATCGATGGCCGCGGGCGTCGCGGACCATCTTCAAGTATCGCCCCGACAGTTCGCGAATCCAGCCGCGTTCGCGGCGCTGGATCGCGCCAGGTTGGATAAGATCGCGGCCGATGCCGAGCGCCACCGCGCCGGCGTGGATGAAGTCGGCGGCGGTTTGCTGATTGACTCCGCCGGAGGCGATGAGAGGAATGGCGGGGAACGGGGATTTGAGCGCCCGGATGTAACGCGCGCCGCCGAGGACGGAGCAGGGGAAGACCTTGACGAAATCGGCGCCGGATTTCCACGCGGTCATGACTTCGGAGGGAGTCAACGCGCCGGGGAAGACGACAATGTCGTTTTTCAAGGCGAACTCGACGATTTCAAGATCGAGACCGGTGCTGGTGAGAAAGGCCGCGCCCGCGTCGAGACAGCGGCCGGCGGCTTCGAGATCCGAAATCGTACCTGCGCCCACGACGAGATCGGGGTTACTTCGGGCCAGCTCCGCAATGACTTCGACGGCTCCAGGGACGGTCATCGTCACTTCGACGATGGGAATGCCGCTGCTTGAAACCGCCTCGGCGGCGAAGAGGGCGTCCTGGGCCGAGGAGACGCGGATGGCGGGAATGATTCCGATTTCCTCGATTCGATTTCGTACCTGTTCCTTATTCATGTCGAACGACCGTGGAAATTGTTGGCGGGACGATTGCGCGCAAGGAGGGCGTCAAAGTACGGTGGAAGGGCCTTGAACGGACGAATGCCACGTTAAACTGCCTCATCGAATTCCGCCTCCGGCTCGGGCAGGACATCATGACGGCCGGCCATCCAGACGTAGAGAGTCGGAAGGAGGAAGATGCTCATGAGCAGGTCGGAGATCAATCCGCCGACGATGACGATGGCGAAGGGGCGCTGGGAGTCGGAGCCGATGCCGTGCGAGAGGGCGGCGGGCAGGAGTCCAAGGGTGGCGACGAGCATGGTCATCATGATGGGACGAAGCCTTAAGACCGCCCCTTCGACCGCGGAATCCTCGATGGTGTGGCCGCGGGCGCGGAGTTGATTGATGTATTCGAGCATGATAACGCCGGTTTGCACCGAGACGCCGAACAGAGCCAGGAAGCCGACGCCGGAGGAGACGCTGAAATTGGTGTGAGTGACGAGGAGGGCGAGCAGGCCGCCGATGCGGGCGAGCATGACGTTGACGAGAATCAGGCCGGCCCACTTGAAAGAGCGGAACATCGTGTAGAGGATGATGAGGATGAGCACGACGGTCAACGGCACGATGATCAGCAGGCGGGCCTCGGCGCGTTTTTCGCTTTCGTACTCGCCCTCCCAGTCGATGTGGTAGCCGCGCGGCAGTTGGACTTTCGCCTCCACGTTCTTGATCGCTTCCTCGACCGCGCCGCCCAGATCGCGGTCGCGGACGCTGTATTTGATGGCGATATAGCGCTCGTTGCCCTCGCGGTAAATTTCCGAGCCGCCGTCGCGCTCCTCGATTTTACAAAGCTGGGCGAGGGAGACGCGTTCGCCGGTGGGGGCGAGGAGACGGATGTCGCCGATGGCCTCCTTCGTGCCGCGGTACTGAGGCAAGTAACGCATGACGAGGTCGTAGCGCGCCTCGCCGTGCAAGACCTGGGTGAGGGCGTTGCCTCCGGCAGCGGTCTGAATGGCGTCCTGAACGTCGGCGACGTTGATCTGATAGCGCGCGGCCTGGAGGCGGTCCACTTCGAAATTGTCGTTGGGCTGGCCAAGGACGCGAAAGACGCCGAGATCCTTGAATGCCCCGGACCTGGCGCATGATCTCGACGATCTGGCCGGCCTTCTCCTCGAGAACTTTGAGGTCGTCGCCATAGACCTTCGTGGCGAGTTGGCCTTTGACGCCGCTGACGGCTTCCTCCATGTTGTCGGCGATGGGTTGGGAGAAATTCCAGATGACGCCGGGGATTTTCTCCAGCTCACGGTTCATGGCCGCGATGAGTTCGTCTTTATTCTGGTGAAACGCGGGGCGCCATTGTTCCTTGGGCTTCAGGTCGACGAAGTATTCGGTATTGAAGAAACCGGTGGTGTCGGTGCCGTCGTCGGGGCGTCCCACCTGGCTGGTGCATTGGGTTACCTCGGGCCAGGAGCAAAGGATGAGGCGGGCCTGGTCGGACATTCGTATGCCGACGGTTGGGCCGGTGCTGGGCGCGAGAGTTCCGCGCACCCAGAGAGCGCCTTCATCGAGATGGGGAAGGAACTCGGAGCCGATGACGCCGCCGACGGCGAGATAGATGGCGATCCCGAGACTGGCGACGCCGACGGCGACGGTGACGACGCGCATGCGGATGGCGCGGCGAAGGGCGCGGCGGTAACCGGCGGTGAGCCAAACGACCACCGGGTTATGCCACTCGCGCGCGCCGTGGGGAAAGAAGAGGCTGGCGAGAGCGGGAGCGACGACGATGGAGAAGACGATGGCTCCCAAAAGCGCGAAGGCGACGGTCCAGGCCATGGGTTTGAACAGGCGCCCTTCGACGCGCTGCAACGTGAAGATGGGCAAGTAGGCGGTGATGATGATGGCGATGGCGTAAAACACCGGGCGCTGCACTTCGTGGGCGGCGTCGAAGATCTTCTGTTTCACGGTGCGGCTGCCGTTCTCGCGGCCCAGATGGCGAATGATGTTTTCCACCATGACGACGGCCCCGTCGACGACCATGCCGAAATCGAGCGCGCCGAGCGAGAGGAGATTCGCGGGGATGCCTTTCAGGCCGAGGCAGGTGGCGGCGAACAGGAGCGAGAAGGGAATGGTGAGGGCGACGATGACCGCGCCGCGCGCGTTGCCGAGAAAGAGGAAGAGAACGATGACGACGAGGATGATGCCGTCGCGGAGATTGTGGAGAACGGTGTGGGTGGTGAATTCGAGGAGGTCGCTGCGGTCGATGAAGGGGACGATTTTGACGCCGGCGGGAAGGATGTGACTCGTTCATCTCGGCGACTTTGGCGTGGAGGCCGCGCAGGGCTTCGTCGGCGTCGGCGCCTTTTCTAAGGAGCGCGATGCCCGATACGACATCGGGGTTGTCGACGAGCTTTCCGTCCTCGCGGCGGATGGCGCGGGCGAACTGGCCGAGGCGGATCTTGGGACCCTGGGCGACGACGGCGATGTCGCGCATGTGGAGTGGAGTGCCGTTTTTCGCGAGGATCACGGTGTTTTCGATGTCGTGGGTGTCACGAACGAGGCCGACTTCGCGGATGTCGATCTGCTGCATGCCGGCCTCGATAAAGCTGCCGCCGGCGTTGGCGTTGTTATTGGCGAGCTGCTGCTCGACCTGGGCGAGGCTGAGGCCATAGTCGATCAGCTTGTTTGGATCGACGCGGACCTGATACTCGCGGGTCGGGCCGCCGAAGCTGGCGACGTCGACGATATTGGGAACCTGCTTTAGATTTTTCTCGACGACCCAGTCCTCGATGGATTTCAGCTCCATGACGTCGTAGGCCGGGTTGGTGCTGTGGAGCGTGAAGAAATAAATTTGGCCGACCGGGCTCCAGTCGGTTCCCATTTGCGGCACGACGCCGGGCGGCAGGGTGACCTGGGATAGGCGCTCCAGGACTCTCTCGCGGTTCCAGGCGTTGTCGGTGGCGTCGTCGAAGACGAGCTTGAGATCGGAAAGGCCGAAGAGGGAGAACGAGCGGAGATGAGTGACGCCGGGGATGCCGTTCATTACGATTTCGAGTGGAATGGTGACCTGCTGCTCGATCTGTTCGGCGGAGATTCCCGGCCACTGGGTGATGACCTCGACGTAGTTGTCGGCGACATCCGGATACGCTTCGACGGGGAGCCGGTGAAACGCGATTCCGCCCCAGACGAAGAGGATGATGGCGGCGGCCAAGACGAGGAATCGATTTTCGAGCGCGAAATCGACAAGCTTGCGGATCATCTATTGCTCCACCGTGTTTTGGAAGACAAGAGCGTTCGAGACAACGCGATCGCCGGGCGCGATGCCGCGGACGATTTCCTGGAGATCGCCGGGCAGGAGGCTGCCTTCAACCACTTCGAGACGGCGGAAGTGGCCGTTTGGAAGGGGCGTGTAGACCCACTCGCGGTCGTGCAGGTGCAGAACGGCGTCAGCCGGCACGGTGGCGCGGCGCTCCGCCGTTCGTCCGTGGAATGTCGCAGTGACGAACATGCCGAGACGCATCAGGCCGGAGTTCTCCACTTCCAGACGGACCTTCGCCGTGCGGATGTTGGGATCGACGATGGGGAGGATGTTGCCGACTCGCCCATTGAAAAGCCGGTCCGGATAGGCGGCGAGATGAATGTCGGCGAACTCGCCGATGTGAACCTGGGACATGTCGTTTTCCCACACGTCGCAAAGAATCCAGACGTGGGACATGTCGGAAATGGTGAACGGGTTCGGAGGCGTTAGAGCCTGGACGCCGGATTGGGCGGTGATCTGCTGGTCCGTGATGGTTCCCGAGACGGGAGCGAAGACGCCGACGATTCCGGTGGGACGTTCGGGGTCGGAGCCGAGCAGTTGGAGATGCTCCTTCGCGGTTTCCAGAACGACCATGGCGTCGTCCTCGGCGTTCTGGGCGATCTCCTGGCCGGCCTTCGGAATCGCGCCGTGAGAGAAGAGGAGGTTGGCGCGGTTGAGTTGGATCTTGGTGAGCTGCTCGTTCTTGACGGCCTGGCGGTAATCGGAAAACGCGCCCGAGACGTCGGTGCTTCGCACTTTAAACAGGAGCTGGCCTTTCTTCACCTCGTCGCCGAGGCGGGCGTCGATTTCGACGACGCGTCCGGTGGCGAGCGAGGGGACGGGCACCTGGCGCGAAATGTCGGGGCTGACGACTCCGGTTACGTTCAGCTCCGGCGCGGCGGTATGCTCGCCGGCGGCCGCGAGAGGAAAGCGTTCCGGATGATCCACCGTGAAATCGTTGGCGTCGAGATCGGGCACGACGGCGGTGGGGACGGGGCCGGTGGCGTCGCGCGGATTCTCTTTGCCCGGCTCCTTGTGGGCGCAAGCGGCCGCGAGAAGACAGGCGCTCAGGCACAATGCGGTTTCGAGAACAAACGAACGGGTCATTGCAATACCTCGCGTCCCACGGCCAAGTTCATTTGCGCGGCCGCGGTTAAGTAAGCGCCGATCAGATTCAGATATGCCAAGCGGACGTCGCGGTAGCCTTTTTCGGCATCGAGGTAATCGAGGAGCGACGCGCCGCCGTTCTGATAAGAGAAGGAAATCCTGTCGCGGGTGTCGGCGGCCAGCCTCAGGTACTTCGCTTTGTACGGCCGGAGCAGGTTGACCGCGCCGACCAGCGTCCAGTAGCCGGAATCCACGTCATTGAAAACCTGAGCCTCGGTTGCGTCCCGCAATCGTTCGTTCCGCCCGATGTCGACCTGCGTGCGCGCCTTCTCACCCTGATTGCGATCAAAGATACGCAATGGAATCGAAACGCTGGCGCCGACCGAGTTGTTGTCATACGGGTTGTTGAAGGAAGGGTTATGCGTCGTCCACACGCTCCAGGTCGGATCGGCGGAGCCGTTTGCAACGGCCAGCCGGTGCGTGATCCTGGCGGCTTGCACGTTCTGGACGGCGGCTTTCAGGTCCGGCCGCGTTTCCAGCGCAATATTCCGGAATTCATCCAGCGGCCTTAGCTCCTCGGTAAAATCAAACGGGCCGGAGACGTCGAACCGCTCAATCGCCGTCCGATCGTTCAGAAGCGTCAAAAGCTGGATCTTAGCTGTTCGAAGATTCACCATCGCCGTCTCGAAGTCCGATTCGAACTGAACCCGCTGAAGCTCCAGGCGGTCCAAATCGACTTGGGCGATGTCGCCGGCGCTCAAGCGTTGGCGGCTGATGGCGAGCTCGCGGTCCCAATAGTCGAGGTTCTCCCTGGCGTTCTGGAGAACCTCCTTCGCCTGTAAAGTTTGCACGAAGGCGGTCCGCAGATTAAACACCAGCGTGCGCTCCTGGTCCAGATAACTCGATTCCGCGATGGCGGTGAATTCTTTGGCTTGGTCGCGCCGCAACTCCCGCTTCTGCTGGCGTTCGTGAAGATAACTAAAGGCAGGTCCAAACTGAGTGCCGGCGAACGGCCGCCAGACTCCTTCATAACGAGAGAGTTGGGTCCCATCCGTCGAAAGAGTAAAATCCGGGTTGGGGCGGAGATACGCCGTGATTTCGGCGGCTCGCGATTCATCTATGTTGAGCTGGTCTGCCTTCAGCGTCGGATTCATGGTCTCGAACTTTTCCTTTACCTGCTCCCATGTCCATGAGGTCTGACCCGGCAGCTGCGTTGTAACACTTCCGGCGATTAGAATCGAGAGTATGCGCTTCATGGTGTGCGGATCGGGTACCGTACGGAAGGAAAAAACCGGCGGCAATTCGACTGTAGCCCGCGTTCGGAATGGAGGCCAGCGATCTTGCCTCCAAAACGGCGGACGTTCGATAATCTTTTGGGAGAGGCTCGCTTCCCGATGGTTAACGAGGAATCGCGCGGATGCGCGAAGTCATCCGCACGGACAAATCTTTCGATTAGAGTGCTTCGCGATACTGTTCGAGGGCGACGCGGACGAGTTGGGCGCGGGTGCGGACGTTCGTTTTCGCGAAAAGCTGTTGCAAGGTATTCTTGACGGTGCTCTCGGAGATATCCATCCGCGCGGCGATTTCCTTATTCGACAGGCCTTGGACCAAGAGACGGAGCGCGTCCAGTTCGCGCGTGTTGAGCGGGATGCGTTCGTCGTGTTCGCCGAACGACGGTTGCGAGGCCGCCGCCTCTTCGGTGACGTCGGCGATGATGGCCGCGAGTTTTGGCGCCGATCCTTCTTTATAGGTGGAAAACCAGACGTCGGCGGTGAAAGATTCCCCATTGCCCCGGTGGCCGCGGCATTGCATGGAGGCGCGGAACTGGGGCGCTTCTTCCCAACGCAGCGCGTGATGGAGTTCGGGCAGAAAGGCGGCGATCGGCGCGCCGATGAGGATTCCGTCGCGCGGCGCCATCAACTCGCAGGCGGCGCGGTTGGCGAGTTCGATGAATCCGCGCTCGTCGACGGTCATGATCGCCGCCGGACTGGTTTCGACGAGCGCCTTGAGCCTCGCCTGCGATTCGAGGGTTAAGCGGCGATTGCGGATGAGTTCGGAAACGAACAAACCCGAGCCGACCAGGGCGAGTGTCTCGAAGCTTAACCGGACGAGCGAGGGCTCGAGCGAGCTGAAGACCTCTGCGAGCACCGCGCAACAGGCGGCCAGCAACGCCACCGCCCACCGCGGGATGAAAGCGGCGACCAGGATGATGGGAAATAAATAGAGGAAACCCAACGAAACGTAAGGCTTCGTCCACCAATCCACCGCGGCGACCGCGGCTGTGATCGTCCCGCTAACCAGCAAGACAGGCGTTCGGTTCCGGTCTTCCCAGACTCGTTCCAACTGCAGCATGTACGGAAGGCTCTCATTATCCCACCTCTTTCCCGACGAGAAGATCGCATCCCGGAGAAATTCCGCGTTTTGTAATGCATCGGCCGGGTTCGATGAGTTGACGATTCCTTTCGTTGGCGGACGCCGGGCTCCGTCATGGACATGCGCGGCACATGTTTTGTATGGTGACAACATGTCGAAGACGATTCAGGTACGCGACGTCCCCGAACGGGTACACCGCACACTGAAGGCGCGCGCCGCTAGCGAAGGCATGCGCCTCTCCGAGTTCATCAAGAGGGAATTGGAGCGGGCTGCGGAGCGGCCGGCCATGCGCGAGTGGCTGAAACGCACTGAGCAAGCCGGGCCGATTTCGACCAAACGGAGCGCCGCGCGCGTGCTGCGGGAATTGCGGGATGCCGGATGATCGTTCCGGATGCTTCCATGGTTGTGGAGCTTTTGACGGACGGACCGCTAGCCGAACGCGGCGATTCGTTCCCCGCTCCGAAATTGCTCGACGCCTTGTACATCGCTTTGGCCGAAGTCACCAACTCCGTGCTCTCCACCAGCGATGAAGAGCTGTCCAGGGGCCACCGTGCGCGTGGCGGATATCGATTCCGGGTATCCTACGTTCCATGGCGATGCGTGGTGGAAATGCGGAGACTCGCGGGCTGAAGGACGCGCTGGCGCCAGTTCGGCGAAGTAAGCCCGTGCCGCACGCCTTTGTTCTGGATGCGATCGCGGCGATGTCGCCCCGGACGCGGCCGATGTTCGGGTGCCTGGCGGTCTATGTCGAGGACAAGATCGTATTTGCATTGAGAGACAAGGATGGGGCGACCGCGGACAACGGGGTTTGGCTGGCGACGACCGCGGAGCATCACGAGAGTTTGCGGGGCGAATTTCCGCACATGCGATCCATCCAGGTGCTGGGCAAGGGGGTGACGGGCTGGCAGATCCTACCGGTGGATGCGCCGGATTTCGAGGCGGCGGCGCTGCGGGCGTGTGAGCTGATCGTGGCCGGGGATCGACGAATCGGGAAGGTTCCGAAGGGGCGGCGTTAAGGTCTCCCGCGAAGGCGGTCGATTTCGCGGCGGTCGCGTTTGGATGGTTTGCCTTCGCGCCAGGCTTCGAAATTCGGCGCGGCTTTGCGCTCCTCGGCCAGCTTGCGCCGCAGCTCCCGGCTCGCCTCGGTCTCAACATAGAGGGTCTGCGCGACGGAGGCGGGGCCGCGCATTTCGCTGAGGGCGAGGACGTCGATCTGGAAAACGCCGCCGTCGTTTTGCACCTGCAAACGGTCGCCGGCGTGGACCTCGCGCGCGGGCTTGGCGGGGTGTCCGTTGGACTCGATCCGGCCCAATTCACAGGCGCGGGAGGCGAGCGAGCGGGTCTTAAAGAATCGCGCGGCCCAAAGCCATTTGTCCATGCGCACGCCAGGCACGATTCCATTCTCGTACGCGCGCCGGATTTCGGGTTAACCTTCCGCCACGCGGCGCGTAACTATGCGGCAGAGAGGAATTCGCAAGATGACGAAGCGGGAGCGAATGGGGCGAGGCATGAGAGTGGGGATCGTGGCGCTGTGCATGGGGGTGTTGGGAGTCTCGCCGGGGCGGGCGCAGGCAGTGGCGCAACATCCGGCGGTGGTGACGGTGGAGCAGCCGGACGCGCAACGCACACGGGAGGAACTGTCGGCGCTGTTGGAACACTATCCGCCGGCGCTGCGGGGCGTGCTGGCGCTCGATGCGAGCCTGCTGGGGAACGAGACCTATCTGGGGCCGTACCCGGCGCTGGTGAGCTTTCTGAACGCGCATCCGGAGATCGCGCGGAATCCTTCGTTTTACCTGGGCGACGGCTCCGGTCCGCGAGTCAATCAAGACCACGCGACGCAGGTGCTGGAGATGTGGAAGGACGTGTTAGGCGGCCTGGGCGTGTTCGCCGGGTTTGGCATGGGGATCTCCCTGCTGGTGTGGTTGATCCGGACGTTCGTCGATGCGCGAAGGTGGAGCCGGATCGCCAAATTGCAGGCGGATGTCCACACGAAACTGCTGGACCGGTTTACGGCGAACGAGGATTTGCTGGCGTACATCCAGTCGCCGGCGGGGGCGAAATTTCTGGAGTCGTCGCCGATCACGCTCGACGCGGCTCCACGCAACGTGGGAGCGCCAATGGGGCGGATTCTGTGGTCGGTGCAGGGCGGCGTGGTGTTGATGGCGGGCGGGGTGGGCCTTCAAGTGGTGAGCGGGCAAGTGACCGACGGCGCCGGGCAGCCGCTGCACGCGCTGGGCGTTCTGGGGATGGCGCTGGGGCTGGGGTTCGTGGTGTCGGCGATCGTTTCCTACGCGATTTCGAGGCGGCTTGGATTGATCGATCCGGCGTCTCCGGCGGCGCGGGCCGAGCTGCCGGGTTCTTAATGGATACAATTCCGGGAAGAAACCGATCGCGCTTTTATGTTTCGTGAGACGACGTTTACCGACATGCGGCGGGAGATCGCCAGCGACGACGCCCGCGCGGATTTCGTGATGGACGAGGAGACCTTCCGGGCCTTCTACGAGCGGACGGCGCGGGGGTTGTGGGCGTATCTGGCGCGGGTCACCGGCGACCGGCAACTGGCCGACGATCTGCTTCAGGAAACGTTCTATCGCTTTCTCCGCGCGGCCGCGACGTACGACAGCGAAACGCACCGCCGCAATTCGCTGTATCGCATCGCGACGAACCTGGCGCGGGACGCGGGGCGGCGGAGGCTGACGCGCGTCCCGTTCAGCGTGGCGGGCAACGACATCGAAAGCGTTTCCTCCGGCCACGACGCGGGCGCCACGGAACGGACGGCCGATTTCACGCGCGCGATGTCGCATCTGAAGCCGCGCGAGCGGGCGATGTTATGGCTGGCGTATGCCGAGGGCGCGTCGCACCGCGAGATCGCGGACGCGCTCGGTCTGAGTCCGGCGAGCTTGAAGCCGCTGTTATTTCGGGCGCGGCGAAAGCTGGCGGCGCTGTTGGGGCGCGCGCGGGAAGGGGGGAAGCCGTGAAAGCGGAGGAGTGCGAATTCGAAGCGGAGGTGCTGGCGGCGGTAGTTCAGGGCCGGTGGCCGGAGCGAGTGGACGCTTCGCTGCTGGCCCATGTGGCGGGATGCCCGATGTGCGCCGATGTGGCGGCCATTGCGGGGGCCATCGACGGCGCGCGCGAAGAAATGCGGGCGGCGGCGGTTCCGGATTCGGGCCGCGTGTGGTGGCGCGCCCAAATGAGAGCGCGGCGGGAGGCGGCCGAGGCGGCGGGCCGGCCAATCACGGCCGCCCAGGTGATCGCGTTCGGCTGCGCGGTAGGGCTGCTTGGCGCGTGTTTCGGGGCCACCTCGACGTGGTTTCAGACGGTGTTGGGGAGGATTGGCGGCCTTAAGATTCAGGAGGTGGTTACTTTTGCATCCGCGCTACTCGCCGGGCACGGCGTGTTGGCGCTGGCGATGGGCGCCGCGCTGCTGCTGGTTCCCGCCGCCGTCTATTTGGCGATGTTACGGGAGTAGCCCGTTTTTTTCGTTGACACGCCCGGTTCGAGGACCTACTATTAGGGAAAAGAACAGGGGGTTCGACATGTCCGCGTTGCGACATAGCGCTCTGTGCGCGCTTGTGTTTTCGATTGCTACCTTGTCTTACGGCCAAGCCGTGAACGCCACGCTATTGGGAACCGTCACGGACGCCACCGGAGCCGTCGTGGCGGGCGCGAAGGTGACCATCGCCGAAGTCAATACCGGGGTCAGTCATACCGGCCAGACGAACGAAAGCGGGAATTACACGTTTCCCGATCTGCCGCCCGGACAATACAGCGTCACCGTGGAGATGGCGGGATTCAAGACGGAGACACAACCGGGCGTCTCGCTATTGGTGAACACGAGCACGCGCGTGGACGCGAGGCTTCAGCCGGGAAATATCGCCGAGCATATCGAAGTAAGTGGAACGACAACGCTGCTTGAGACCGACCGCGCCGACACCGGGCGCAAGATGGAGACGGTGCTGCTAGCCGACTCTCCGCTCGGGGTGAACCGGAATTTTCAGACGCTTTTGAATCTGGTGCCGGGAACGACGCCGGCGGCATTCCAACACTCGCAGTTTTTCAACGCGTCGAGCTCGCTGCAGACCGAGGTCAACGGCCAACTGCGCATGGGCAACAATTATCAGATCGAGGGGATCGACGATAACGAACGCACGGGTCTGCTGCAGATTCTGATTCCGCCGATCGAGGCGATCCAAACGGTGGACGTATCGACGAGTAATTTCGACGCCGAACTGGGCCGGGCCTCGGGCGGGGTGACGAACGTGATTCTCAAATCGGGCACCAACGAATTCCACGGGGCGGCGTTCGAATTTCTGCAAAACAGCGGCATGGACGCGCGGAGCTTTTTTAATCCTTCGGTGGGGCACATCGCGTACAACTACGTCGGCGCCGACATCGGCGGGCCGATCAAGAAGAACAAGCTGTTCTTCTTCGCCGATTATTTGCGGGTGATGGATCACGAGGCGAACACGAACCTGGCGACGATTCCCTCCGCCGCGTTCCGGACGGGCGACCTGAGCGCCGCGCCAACGGCGATCTACAACCCGTTTACCGGGAATCCGGACGGAACCGGGCGCACGCCATTTCCGAACAACCAGATTCCGGCGAGCATGATCAATCCCGTGTCGGCAAAGATATTGGGGTTACTGCCGGGGACGAACGAAAATTTCAAACCGGGTAGCCCGAGCAACAACTTTTTCGCGCTTCTGCCTTTTGAGAAGACGACGGATTCGATGGACACCAAGATCGATTACAACATCACCGACAGCGATCGTTTGAGCGGGCGGTTCAGCTTTGCACGGCCGGTGATTTTCCAGGCGCCGATGTTCGGGAGCCAGGGCGGAGGGCCGGCGCAGGGGGCGTTTGAAGGCACGGGCACGCAGAACACTTACAGCGCCGGTTTGAACTACGATCACATCTTCAGCTCCACGCTACTGACCGAGGTGCGTTTCGGCGCGGCCCATTATCATAACCAGGCGCTGCCTTCCGATTACGGCAAGAACGACGCGGCTAACATCGGCATCGACGGAGTGAACATCAGCCCGTTCACCAGCGGCATGGTGGGGATCAACATCAACGGAGGGTTCTCAAGCCCGTTGGTTGGATACTCGGCGAGCTTGCCGTGGATTCGCGCGGAAGCGAACATCGATACGGTGAACACGTGGACGAAGATCGCCGGGAATCACACCTTCAAATGGGGCGCCGATTTGCGGCGGGTGCGGGACGACCTTTTGCAGGACCAGACGTTCAGCCCGCGCGGCTACTACACGTTTAGCGAGCCGCAGACCTCGATCCCCGGCGCGAAAACCGGGTTCGGCAACGATTTCGCAAGCTTTCTGCTGGATGTTCCGAGCCAGGTAGGCCGAGATGTGAACACGTATTTTCCGGCGTACCGCGCCTGGCAATTCTTTCTGTTCGCGGCGGATAAATGGCAGGTTTCCTCGAAGCTGACGCTGGACCTGGGGCTGCGGTGGGAGTTTTATCCGCCGGGCACGCCGGCGTTTCCCGGAGGATTTTCCAACTACAATCCGGTGAACAATACGTTGGTGGTGGCCGGCGTGGGAGGAAACGCCTCGAACCTGGGGATGCAGACGCGGTACACCTATTTCGCGCCGCGTCTCGGCCTGGCTTACCGGGCGACCGATTCGACGGTGATCCGGGCGGGATTCGGCATCAGTTACACGCCGTATCCGGATAACACTTACGCGTACAATTTTCCGGTGCGCGCCAACAACAGCTATCAGCCAAGCGGAAGCACTTTCGGGCCGGCGGTGCTCGCCAACGGAGCGACGGCGACGTTTCAAGCGGGATTCCCGGCGCCGGTGCCGATCGCGGTGCCTTCGAACGGAATCATCCCGGTGGGCACGAAAGGAACGCTCGCCGCGCAGCAGTTTTTCGTGATCCCGCTCAATTACAAGAACCCATATGTCGAGGAATGGAACTTGGCGGTGCAACAGGCGCTGCCATTCCATTTCACGCTCGACGTGGCTTATGTCGGCAATCACGGCGTGGACACATCGGCGCAGGCGAACCTGAATGCCAGCCAGACGATCGGCGCGGGGACGAAGGGACAGCCCGAGTATCCACGGACGGCAAACACAAATCAATACTTTCAGGGATTCTCTTCGATGTATAACGCCCTTCAGGTGAAGCTGGACCGGCGGTTCACGAGCGGGTTACTGGTGACGACGGCGTTCACCTGGAGTAAGGGCATGGACTTCCAGGGCGACGACGACGGTGGGTTGATGTACTACATCGATCCGCGCCGCAATTATGCGCGGACGGATTTCGACCGCGAATTCAGCTTCGTGCAGAGCTATGTGTACCAGCTTCCGTTCGGAAGCGGAAAGCGGTGGCTAACTTCGGGCGTGGCGTCGGCGGTGCTCGGAGGGTGGCAGACTTCGGCGATTCTTAGTATCTATTCCGGGTTGCCGGTGAACCTAACCTATAGCAGCGCGGGGTTGAATGCGCCGGGCGAAGGGCAATCGCCGAATCAGATCGCGCCGGTGACTTATCCGATGGGGATTAACATCGGGAATCCGTGGTTCAGCCAATCGAGTTTCGCGGCGCCGGCGGCGCTGACGTTCGGAAATGTCGGACGGAATTCGATCACCGGTCCGGGGATGTTCGGATTGAATCTTTCGCTGTTCAAGACATTCCGGTTGACCGAGCGGTTTAGTCTGGAGTTGCGCGGCGAGTCGTTTAACTTCACGAATACGCCACAGTTTAACAATCCGGGGAATTCACTGGGGAGCAGTAACTTCGGATATGTGACAAGCACGTTGTCGAGCGGGACGGGCGTGAACGGAGTGGGCGGAGGGCGCGCGATCCAGCTCGGGGTGAAATTGATTTTCTAGCGCTTTGCCGAGTCGAGTATGTTCAGCGAACGGAGCCATTGTTCGGCGAGAGCGGGCCAAGTGCCGACGCGCTCCGCCGTTAGACGCAGACCGTAGCCGTGGCCGCCGGTGCTGAACAAATGCATTTCGGCGGGAACCTTGGCGTTCTTGAGGGCGAGATAGTAGAACAGACTGTTCTCGACATGAACGGGGTCGTCTTCGGTTTGGACTAAGAAGGCGGGAGGAGTGCGGGAGGTGACGGCGAGCTCCGGAGAAATTTCACGGCCGGAGGTGTCGCGGGCGAGATAGGGATAAACGAGAATCGTGAAGGCCGGGCGGATGTTGGCTTGGTCGGCGGCGTCGATGGCGGAGTAAGTGCGTTTTTCGAAGTTATCGCTGAGGGCGGCGGCGAGGTGGCCGCCGGCGGAGAAGCCGAGGACTCCGATACGGGACGGATCGATGGCCCATTCGGCGGCGCGGGAACGAAGGATGGACATGGCGCGCTGGGCGTCCTGCAAGGGGGCGGCGTAGGGAGGAGCGTTGCGCGGTTGGGGAACGCGGTATTTGAGAATTGCCGCGGTCACGCCGATCGAATTGAGCCAGGCGGCGGGTTCTTCGCCGGAGACGTCGATGACGAGGACGGAATATCCTCCGCCGGGACAAATGAGAACGGCGGCGCCGGTGTCTTTATCTTTGGGAGGGCGCCGGAGGAGGAGTTCGGGACTCGAGACATTGGCGAGGCGGGTGGCTCGGCGTCCCACGATGAGAGGGTCCCGTGGGGTGGTGGAGTCGCGTTCAGGGCCGGTGGCGGCGCTTCCGCCGGGCGCTCCGTGCGGCCAGAGGGGGATGGACTGGGCGGCGGAGACGGCGAGGGAGAATAGGGCGGCGAAAATGAGGCGGCGCATGGTTGAGTCAACATGATATCGTTTGGCGGAGGGTGGCTGGGCGGACGAAAGGAGAGACATGGGTTTGGGTGTGCAACGGATTCCGTGGTTGATGGCGATGGGAGCGGCGACTATTCTGGGGCAAGGGAGAGCGACGGTGCAGAGGAAGCCTTTCGGACAAACGCCGGACGGGACGAAGGTGGAACTCTATACTTTAGCGAGCGGCAAGCTGGAGGCGGCGATCGCTTCCTATGGAGCGATCGTGGTTTCGTTGAAGACTCCGGACCGGAACGGCAAGATGGCCGACGTGGTGCTGGGTTACGACACGCTGGATGGATACATCGGCGGCTCGGCGCATTTCGGTGCGGTGGTGGGGCGCTATGGCAACCGTATCGCAAAAGGTAAGTTCTCCCTCGACGGGCACGAGTACACGCTGGCGTTGAACGACGGCGCGAACCACTTACACGGCGGGGTGAAGGGGTTCGACCGGGTGGTGTGGAAGGGGCGCGAAGTTCCGGGAGGGGTGGAGTTCACTTACCTGAGCAAGGACGGAGAGGAGGGATATCCGGGTAATTTGACCGCGACGGTGACTTACCGGTTGACGCCCAGCGGGTTGCGGATCGATTACCGGGCGACTACGGACAAAGATACGGTGGTGAATTTGACGAATCATTCTTACTTCAATCTGAAGGGGGCCGGCGAGGGCGATATTCTGGATCACGTGGCGACGATCGTCGCGGACCGGTTCAATCCGGTGGACGCGGGGTTGATTCCGACGGGGGAATTGAAGCCGGTGGCGGGGACGCCGTTCGACTTCCGCACGCCGCATCGCATCGGCGAGCGGATCGGAGAGAACGACGAGCAACTGCGGCTGGGCAAGGGATACGACCATAATTGGGTGTTGAACGGCGGCGGAGGGAAGCTGGCGCTGGCGGCGCGGGTGACCGAGCCAGGGAACGGGCGGACGCTGGAGGTTTACACGACGCAGCCGGGGCTGCAGTTTTATACGGGAAACATGCTGAGCGGTCACGACAAGGGGAAAGGCGGGAAGGTGTATCCGCGGCGCGGGGCGTTCTGTATGGAGACGCAGCGGTTTCCGGATTCGCCGAATCATCCGTCGTTTCCGACGACGGAGTTGAAGCCGGGCGAGGTTTACAGAACGACGACGGAGTTCCGGTTCAGCGCAAAGTAAGGGAGGTGCGAAGCGGTGAAGGGGCGTTGGGCGCACACGTTGATCGCGTTGTCATTGAGCGGAGCGAGTTGGGCGCAGGGGCCGGCGCTCGCGGTGGATGTGGCGGCGTCGCGCCACCCGATCGGCCCCGGCATCTACGGCGTCAACGAATATGAGGCCGACGGAAGCGTGAATCTTTTCGCCGGCGACGCGCTTCCCGCTTCGCTGCGCATCGCGGCGCGGCGCTTCGGGGGCGACGCCACCAGCCGGTATAACTGGCGATGGGACAACTTTAACAGCGGAAGCGATTACTTCTTCGAGAATTACGATTACGGCGTGGCGAACGCGGCTTCGCTGCCGGACGGGTCGTATTTCGATAAGTATCTGGAACAGAACCATCGCACGGGGACGGCGACAATGGCGACGATCCCGGTCATGGGTTGGACCACGAAGGGGCCGGGGCACGCATGCAGCTTCAGCGTCGCTAAATACGGGCCGCAGGACAGCGTCGATCCGTACAACCCGGACTGCGGAAATGGACAACTCAACAAGCAATGGTTGACGGGCACGGACCCGCACGACACCAGCGCGCCGTCGGACGCGGCGTTTTATCAAGCGTGGATACAGTACCTGGTCAAACGCTATGGGCCGGCGAATCAGGGAGGCGTGGCGATTTGGAGCATGGACAACGAGCCGGAGTGGTGGATGGCGGTGCATCACGACATACATCCCAATCCGGCGACTTACGACGAGATGACCAGCCTGAACCTGAAGTTCGCGGCGGCGGTGAAGACGGCCGATGCGAGCGCGCTGGTGAGCGGGCCGGTGCCGGCGGGTTGGTCCGGATATTTTTACTCGGCGCTCGATTTCGTTTCCGGGTGGAGCACGGGGCCGAACTACGTTTATAACGGCAACCCGGTGGATCGCAATGCGCATGGCGGCACGGCTTGGGTGGAGTATTACCTGCAACAGATGAGTAAGTACGAACAACAACATGGGTTGCGGCTGCTTGACTATCTGGATGTACACGGCTACATCGCGCCGAGTGGAATTTCGCTCGCCCCGGCGGGCGATGCCGCGACGCAGGCTCTGCGGTTGACTTCGACGCGGGCTTTCTGGGACCCGAACTATCCGGTGGGGGCCACGGACAACGAGGCTCCGGCGCTGGTGCCGCGAATGCGCGATTGGGTGAGCAAGGATTACCCAGGGACGAAGATCGCAATCACGGAATACAACTGGGGAGGGCTGGAGGACATCAACGGCGCATTGGCGGAAGCCGACATTCTGGGCATCTTCGGACGCGAGGCGCTGGATCTGGCGACGTTGTGGGGGCCACCGCGGGCCACCGATCCGGGGCGGTTCGCGTTCGCCATTTACCGGAATTACGATGGAATCGGGTCGGCGTTCGGGGAGACGAGCGTTTGGGCGACGACGGGCAATCCGGATCGACTTTCGATCTTCGCCGGGCAGCGGAGCGACCAGACGCTGACGGTGGTGGCGATTAACAAGACCGCGGGCGCGCTTACGAGCGATTTGAGCCTGGCGAATTTTGTGCCGGAGGGAACGGCGCGCGTTTACCAATACAGCGGCGCGAATCTGAACGCGATTGTGAGGCAGGGGGACGTTTCCGTAAGTGGTCAGCGGTTGGAGGGCCACTTACCCGGCGTATTCGATGACGCTGTTCGAAGTGCCGGCGGCGGAGAGCGCGTTCACGGTTCCGAAGCCTCAAGTGGGCGCGGTGGTGAACGCGGCATCGTACCGGGCATCGGCGGCGCCGGGCGAGATGGTGACGATTTTCGGAACGGGCCTTGGGCCGCAGCGGGGTGAATTTCTCACGCTTGGACCGGCGGGATTGTTGAGCACGTCGATCGGCGGAGACGAGATCCTCTTCGACGGCGTTCCCGCGCCGGTGGTTTATGTATCGGCGGGGCAATGCACGGCGATCGTACCCTACATTTCGGCGAATGTGTCCACGGTGCATGTACAGGTGCAGTATCAAGGGAGGCGGTCGGATCCGTTTGCGGTGGCGGTAGCGGCAGCGGCGCCGGGTATCTTCAC
Source organism: uncultured Acidobacteriota bacterium (assembly GCA_963823105.1). Taxonomy (GTDB): domain Bacteria; phylum Acidobacteriota; class Terriglobia; order Bryobacterales; family Bryobacteraceae; genus JAJYKC01. The sequence goes on along the minus strand of CAWGKC010000017.1, from coordinate 734,418 downwards.
GCGGAACCAACAGGGGACGGGCGAGGCGGCGGCCTTTAACAGCGACGGGCAGACGAAAAATTCGCCGGAGGCGCCGGCGGCGCGGGGATCGGTGGTGTCGCTTTATCTTACCGGCGAGGGACAAACGAATCCACCGGGCGTGGATGGGAAGCTCGCTTTGGAAATTCTTCCCGCGCCGTACTGCCGGTGACGGCGACGGTGGGCGGCCAGACGGCGGAAGTCATTTATGCGGGAGGCGCGCCGGGCGGCACGGCGGGATTCATGCAGGTGAACGTCCGCATTCCCGCGAGCGCGGCGCCGGGGCCGGCCGTGCCGGTGGTGGTGAGCGTGGGGGGGATTCCGTCGCAGAGCGCGGCGACGCTCGCCATTCAGTAGAATGAAAGGTCCCGATCATGACGCGACGCGATTTTCTCGTTTCGGCCGCGGCGGCGTTGGCGGCTCCGGCGGCGGTGTCCGCGGCGGCGCCCGTGAAGCTGGGCATCGATCTGTTCAGCCTGCGGAGCCAGAAGTGGACGCCAACGCAGTATCTGGATTACTGCGCGAAGCAGCGGGTGAAGGTGGTGCATTTTTCCGAGCCGCGTTTTTTAGGGAGCCTCGATCCGGCGAATCTGGGCCAGATTCGCACGCACGCGGCGGAGTTGGGACTGGAAGTGGAGATCGGGATGGGGTCGATCTGCCCGACGTCGAAATCGTTCGACGCCAAACAAGGAACGGCCCGGGAGCAACTATCGCGGATGATCGCGGCGGCGCCGCTGGCGGGGTCGAAGATCGTGCGCGCGGTGCTGGGCAGCATGGAGGACCGCAAGAGCGGGCCGCTGACGCCGCACATCGAGGCGATGGTGGGAGTGCTGCGCTCGGTGCGCTCCTATGCGGCCGATCATGGCGTTCGCATCGCGATCGAGAATCACGCGGGAGACATGCTGGCGACGGAGCTGCGGACGCTGGTGGAGGAAGCGGGGAAAGATTTCGTGGGCGTGTGTCTGGACGCGGGCAATCCGCTGTGGACGCTGGAGGACCCGCACTATACGCTGGAGATTCTGCATCCGTACGCGCTGACCAGCCACACGCGGGACACGGCGGTGTGGAACGTTCCCGACGGGGCGGCGGTGACGTGGGTGCGGATGGGCGAGGGGAATTCGGGCATTCGCGATTACATGCTGAAGTTCGCCGAGCTTTGCCCGAACGCGGCGTTGTCGCTTGAGAGCATCGTGTTCGGGCCGCGCGTTTTTCCGTGGCGGAAGCCGGAGTTCTGGAAGGCGTACGAAGACGTGCCGGCGGCGTCGTTCAGCCGGTTCCTGACGATCGCCGAGCGCGGGCACGCGGTTCCGGATTACGCCTGGGAGCGGGGGCCGGAGCTGGAGCGGGAAGATCTGGAAGCGAGTCTCGCCTACGTCCACAATTTGTTCGGCGTGTAAGGGCGCGCGGCGAGGAGACCGATGAACAGGCTTCAGGGCAAGGCGGCGATCGTGACCGGAGGCAGCCGCGGGATTGGGGAGGCGATCGCGCGGGCGTTTGCGCGGGAGGGCGCGGACGTTTTGATTTGTTCGCGGAAGCGGGAGGGCGTGGACGCCGCGGTCGCCCGGCTTGCAAGGGCTGGCCGGTCGCGTGGCGGGGATGGCGTGCCACGTGGGGAAGACGGACGACCTGGAGCGGATGGTTGAGACCGCGCGGAGCGAGTTCGGAAAAATCGATATTCTGGTGAACAACGCGGCGACGAACGTGGCGCAGGGGCCATGTCTCACCTTCGACGACGGGCAGTTCGACAAGATGGTGGAGGTGAACCTGAAGAGCGCGTACCGGCTGGTGAGGCTGGTGGCGCCGGGGATGATCGAGCGCGGGAGCGGGGCGATTATCAACATCGCTTCGATCGCCGGGATACGGCCGCAGTACGAGAGCCTGTTGTATAGCATGACGAAGGCGGCGCTGATCATGATGACGCAGTCCTACGCGGTGGAATTCGGGCCGAAGGGCGTGCGCGTGAACGCCATCGCGCCGGGGCTGGTGCAGACGGCGCTGAGCGAGTTTTTCTGGAAGGACGAGGAGCGGGCGAAGAAGCTGATGTCGATGCAACCGGTGCGGCATTTGGGGCAGCCGGAGGAGATTGGCGAGATCGCGGTGACGCTGGCCAGCGAGGAATCCTCGTATATGACGGGGCAGACGCTGACCGTGGACGGCGGGCGATTGCTGGCATGGTGAAAGGAACGACGGCGGCGCGCTGGCTTGTGGTGGCGCTGCTCGCCGCCGGGTTGCGATTGGGCGCGGCGGACGATTTCGGGGCGGCCCTGGCGCGGGGGGATTTGCCGGCGGCGGAAGCGGTGCTGCGAGATTACCAGCGGCAGCACGGCACGACGCCGGAGATGGTGGAGGCGATGTCTTGGCTGGGGCGGGCGGCGTTCGACGCCAAGCACTACGCGCAGGCGGATGAGTACGCGGCGAAGACGCTGGCGCTTTGCGCGGAGGAGTTGAAGAAGCGGCCGCTGGACGCGGAGCCGCATTTGCCGCTGGCGCTGGGCGCGGCGATCGAGGTGAAAGCGCAGACGATGGCGGGGCGCGGCGAGCGGACGGCGGCGCTGGCGTATCTTCACCGCGAGGCGCTGGCGTATGGCGCTTCCTCCATCGGGCCGCGGATTCAGAAGAACGTGAACATGATCGGGTTGACGGGGCGTCCGGCGCCGGAGCTTGATCGAGGATCGATATTTGGGGCCGAAGCCGCGGACGCTGCTTTCGCTGCGCGGGAAGCCGGTGCTGCTGTACTTTTGGGCGCATTGGTGCGCGGACTGCCGGGCGGAGGTTCCGCTGCTGGCCAAGATCCGGAGCGAGTACGCGTTCAAGGGGCTGACGCTGTGCGGGCCGACGCAATTATACGGGTACACGGCGGCGAAGGAGACGGCCGCGCCGGAGGAGGAGTTGAAATACATCGAGGCGGTGCGGGAGCGGTTCTACGCGCCGCTCATCGATGTGCCCGCGCCGCTGAGCACGGCGAATTTTCTGCGTTACGGGGCGAGCACGACGCCGACGATCGTGTTGATCGACCGCAAGGGGATCGTGCGCCTGTACCACCCTGGCGCGATGACGGAGGCGGAGTTGCGCGCGGCCCTCGCCGGCGTGTTGTAATGATCTTCCAGGAGACCAAACATGTCTATTGGGCAATCGATGTTAGCCGAGTTCGACCAGGAAGCGATCGCGACGCGCAAGACGCTGGAGCGCGTGCCGGCGGATAAGTTCGGCTGGAAGCCGCACGAGAAATCGATGGAGATGGGGCGTCTGGCGGTTCACGTCGCCGATTTGCCCAATTGGACGGCGCTGACTTTGACCAACGATTCGTTCGACTACGCGCCGCCGGGCGAGGCCGGCTATCAAATGCCGGTCTGCACGACCACGGAGGAATTGGTGGCGGCGTTCGACAAGAACGCGGCGGCGGCGCGGGCGGCGCTAGAGGCGGCCAAGGACGAGGACTTCGGAAAACCCTGGTCCCTGCTGGGCGGCGGCAAGGTTATTTTCACCATGCCGAAGGCGGCCGTGGTGCGCGGCTTCGGCATGAACCACCTGATTCACCACCGCGCGCAATTGGGGGTTTACTTACGGCTGAACGGGATCCCGGTTCCGGGGTGCTACGGTCCTTCGGCGGACGAGAGTTAGATTCGCCGCAAGACGGCACGGTGTGAAACGGTTGCCGGTCTCGCGTCACTAATCAACGCGAGGGGAGCAACATGGATACTACGAAAGCCTCAACGGCTTCGACTGTGCAGATTGAGCGAACCGGGTTTCACAAGCTAATCGCGACGAACCCAAATTATTTTGGCAACCTCAAAGAGAGTCCGTTCAAACCGGTTTTTCCGATTTTGAGCAACTCCAGCTTCGAGGAGGCGACGTGTCTTGGGTATAACCCGAACACAAGCCTTCTGGAGGCGGTGATCCAGATCAAGCAACCGGCGGGTTACGACGGAGGACCGTGCCAGAGCGGGTCTTTCGAGTACGTCCGCTTCTTCCTGGATTACGGGTCCGGGTGGGAAGACGCGGGGTTCGTCGCGGTGCATGTCAACGACATCGCCAACGCGAACGATTGCGCGCAGATATCGGAGAAGCCGCTGAGTTTCGCGGCGTCGGTGCAGATACAACCGAAGTCGAACTGGTGTTTCTTTCCCGTGCTGCCGCTGGCGCGGGCGATTCTGTCGTGGGGCGCGATTCCGACGGCGGGCGACCCGTTTTACGTGCCGGTCTGGGGGAACGTAATCGACAGGCACGTGCAGATCCGGCCGCGGCCGATCCTCTTTGAGGAACTGGCGCCGGTTTTCGACAAAGAAGTAGTGAAATACATTCCGCCGGCGGCGCTCGCAACAGTGGCGAAAACGCCGATTCCGCTGCCCGATCCGGGCCCACTGCATCTGGCGGATTTGGCAAAACTGTACGCGGCGCCGACGGCGGCGGGGAGACCGGTGGCGGTGCCATCGCACCGGTTCGGATTCCCGGAGTTGAGCCAGGCGATTCACGCGCAGGCGGGAAACGCCGAATTCGCGATGGCGGGGTTCGCCAATTGGAAGGCGGCCGGCATCGATTGGGCGGCGGCGATGGCGGCGCTGGCGGAAGTGAACGCCAACGTCAGCTACGAACAACTGGACTGCGTGGGACTGGAAGGCGATCCGGCGTTTCCGCGGCTGGTGGCCACGCTGCACATTAAGCAAGGCTTCGGATATGGCGGCGGACTTTGCACGGCGGGGAGCACGGAGTATGTGGCGTTCTGGGCCGATTGGGACGACACGTGCAAGTACGAGTATATGGGAACCGTGCCGGTGCAGGTTCACGACGTCGGGACGATTCCGGTGGACGGACTGAGTTACAACGCGGTTCTGCCGGTGGATCTGAGCGAACATCGCCTACCCTGCGACAAGCCGAAAGTGGCGCGGGTGCGGGCGGTTTTGTCCTGGGCGGTTCCGCCGTCGACGACGAATCCGAACGCGCTGACTTACTGGGGAAATCTGCTGGATACGCATGTGCAGATCCAGCCGGGAACGGTTCCCAATCCGCTGACGCCGACGATCAGCATTCTGGGCGGGATTCCGACCAGCGAGATCGACGGGACGGGCTTGACCACGCTGAACGCGCGCTTTGCCGGGAATAACCTGCTGGCGGACGCGTTGGGACGGCAGTGCCCGTTCGGAGGCGTCGTCGAAGTGCAAGGTCCGGAATTTCCGGGATACAAGTACCGCATCCAGGTGCGGCGGACTTCCGGCGGCTCGTGGCAGGACGTGGCCACTCCGCTGTGGCTGACGCGCTGGGACGGAACGACGTATCTCAGCTCGCCGGACGCGAGTAACTTCTTCGAATACCAAACGTACGTCAATAACATCGAGAACCTGCTGGGTAACTGGTCCAGCGGCGGCGACGACCAATGGCAGGTGAAGCTGGAGATCGCCGACATGTCGGACAACCCGGTGTTGGGATCGATTCCGGACATTCACACGATTCAGTTGGACAACACGGCTCCGGTGGCGACGGTGCATATCGATAGCTCCGGCGACTGCGGCAAGTTCGCCGTGGGCGCGGTGCTCGCGGGGCACTTCGTGGCGACGGACGCTAACTTCGGGTCCTACGGCCTGGGTACGGAACCGTTCGCGGGACCGATTACGCCGAGCGGCGCGTTTACGCCGACGGCGCCGGCTCCGGGGGATGTATGGACGCTCAATACGAGCACGATGCAGCCCTGCGGCTACGTGGTTCAGTTGGACGTGTGGGACCGCAGCATTGTAAACAGCGCGTGGGGGGCGCACAACTTCGCGTCGTCCTCGGTGGGGTTCTGCCTGCTGAAGTCGCTGTAGGCTTGAGTCCGGAATGGAGTGGTACGGCTTCCTTCTCGGAGCGCTGGCGGTTTGGCGGCTCACTCACCTGTGGGCCGCCGAAGACGGACCGTTCCGTCTGCTGGCGCGATTCCGGGAGGGGATGGAGGGGCGATTCCTTTCCGGACTCTTTGGATGTTTCTACTGCCTAAGTCTTTGGGTGGCGGCGCCGGTGGCGCTGGCGCTCGGGAGGGGATGGCGGGAGAAGCTTCTGTTGTGGCCGTCGCTATCCGCGGCGGCCATTTTTTTGAACCGGCTGATGGAGCGCGCGGCTCCGGAAACGCCGGTGTATTTTGAAGAGCCGGAGAGAGGAGAACAAAGCGATGCCTTGTTGCGGACAAGCGCAAATCAAGCCGGTCCCGAACGGGAAAATGCACCCGGGAACGACGCGGGTGACGAGGGCGATTTACGGAACGGTGACGTTCGAATACACCGGAAAAACGAGTTTGACGGTGAAGGGGCCGATGACGCGGACGACATACCGGTTCGACGGACCGGGAGCGCGGGCGGCGGTGGACGCGCGGGATAGCGCGGCGCTGGCGACAATCCGGGCGCTGCGGCGAGGGTGAAGGCGGCGCGCATCGGGACGATGTGCGGGTAGAATGTGGCATGACCGCAATGGTGATGTCCTCGTTAGGGATTTTTTTGGCCGCGAGTTTGCCTGCGCCTCCGGCGAGCGAACGGCACGATGTGACCGAGACGATTCACGGGGTGACGATCACCGATCCGTACCGCTGGCTGGAGGATCAGGACAGCGCGGCGACGCGGGCGTGGATCGCGGCCGAGATGGGTTACACGAAGGCGGTGTTGGGCGCGGTCCCCGGCCGCGATAAGATTCGCGAGCAGCTTCGGGCGCTGATGCAAGTGGACCAAGTAAGTGCGCCGCTGGAGCGCGGAGGGAGGATCTTTTTCACCAAACGGATGGCTGCGCAAGACCAGGCGGTGCTGTACATGCGCGCGGGCATTCCGCCGCGGGACACGGTGCTGGCGGACCCGAATCCCCTGAGTCCCGACCATTCGACGTCGGTGGAGATGCTGGGCGTGTCGCACGATGGAGAGCTCCTGGCCTATGGATTGCGGGCGGGGGGCAAGGACGAGACGACGCTGACGCTGATAGACACGAGATCTATGCATCTGTTGCAGGAGCGGTTTCCGGCGGCAAGATACTCAAGCGTGGCGATCGCCCCGGATAAGAGCGGGTTCTACTATTCGAAATTCACCGCGGAAGGTTACCGCGTCTACCATCACTCGATCGGAGCGGCGCCGGAGAGCGATCCGGAGATCTTCGGCAAAGGGACGCCCGCGGAGGATTTCGTAAGTTGCGAGTTGTCGGTGGACGGCCGCTATTTGACCTATGTCGTGGGGCATGGTTGGAACAGTGCGGAAGTGTATGTTCAGAACATCCGCGAGAAGGGGCCGGTGGTGACGGTGGTGAAAGGGATCGACGCCAATTTCGAGCCGGTGACGATCGGCGAGCGGATGTATTTGAAGACGAACTGGAAGGCTCCGAACGGGCGTTTGATGGTGGCCGACCTGAAGAATCCGGCGATGGAGCATTGGTGGGAGGTGATCCCGGAACGGAAGGTTGCGCTCGATAGCTTCGAGGTGGTGGGCGGGAAGCTTGCGTTGAATTATCTGGACAATGTAAGTTCGAAACTGGAGATACACGCCTTCGACGGCAAACTGGAGCGGACGATCGCGCTGCCAGGGCTGGGAACGGCGATGGGACCATACGGGCGGCCGGATTCGGAGGATGCGTTCTTCACCTTCACCTCGTTTGCGCAGCCGATGACTGTTTACGGCTATCAGGTGCGCACGGGAAGACAAGAGGTGTGGTTCCGGAACGAGACTCCGCTCGATCCGGCGGCGGTGGAGGTGAAGCAGGTCTGGTACGCGTCGAAGGACGGGACGCGCATTCCGATGTTCCTGGCGTACCGGAAGGGACTCGAGATGGACGGAAACCGGCCGGTGCTGTTGACCGGTTACGGGGGATTCAACGTCTCGGAGACGCCGAATTACTCGGCGCGGGCGGCGTTTTGGATCGAGCAGGGAGGGATTTATGCGAGCGCGAATCTGCGCGGAGGGGCGGAGTTCGGAGAGGCGTGGCACCGGGCCGGGATGCTCGGCAAAAAGCAAAACGTGTTCGACGACTTTATCGCGGCGGCGGAGTATTTGATCGCCAATAAGTACACGACGCCGGCGCGGCTGGGGATCGTCGGAGGATCGAACGGGGGGTTGTTGATGGGTGCGGCGTTCACGCAGAGGCCGGAATTATTCGGCGCGGTGGTGTGCGCGGTGCCGCTGCTCGATATGGTGCGGTATCACATGTTCAAGGTGGCGAAGTGGTGGACGCCGGAGTATGGGTCGTCCGACGACGAGAAGCAGTTCGAGTACATTTATAAGTACTCGCCGTATCATCATGTCACGACCGGAGAGAAGTATCCCGCGATCCTGTTCGTGACGGGCGATTCGGATACGAGAGTGGATCCGCTGCACGCGCGAAAGATGACCGCGCTGATGCAGGCGTCAACGGGAAGTAAGAAGCCGGTGCTGCTGCACTACGACACCGAGGCCGGGCACAGCGCCGGGCTGCCGGTGACGAAGAGAATCGACGACGAAACGGACGTGATGAGCTTCCTGATGTGGCAGCTCGGTATGTTGAAGTGAATTGGGTTCTGCTGGCGGCGCTGGTCGCGTGGCCCGTCTGCGCGCAGGACGGGCCCATCACCGTGCGAGCCCAGCGAATGCAGGCGGGGCCGGTGCTGAGTCCGGGGCGGGCCTGGTGGAGCGGCGGGGCGTTCAATCCGGCGGCGGTGAAGGCGGGTGGGAAGACCGTGTTGCTGTTCCGGGCGCGCGATGAGAAGGGCATTTCGCGGATCGGATATGCGGAGAGCGCGGACGGGTTGCATTTTACGGTGCGGGCGAAGCCGGTGCTGGAGCCGGAGACGGCGTATGAAAAGGGCGGAGGGGTTGAAGATCCGCGGGTGGTGTTCATCGGCGGCACTTACTATCTGACTTACACCGGCTATAACGGACACGACGCGCAGCTATGCTTGGCGACGTCGCGGGACTTACTGCATTGGAAGAGGCAGGGAGTGATTCTGCCGGCCTATCGCGGGCGATGGAACACGGGGTGGACGAAGTCGGGCGCGATCCTGCCGCGGAAGGTGAACGGCCGGTGGTGGATGTATTACCTGGGCACCAAGACGGACGCGGACGGGAAGGCGCGGGATTACATGGGAGTGGCGAGTTCCACGGATCTGCTGCATTGGGCGGACGCCAGCGGCGAGCCGGTGCTCAAGCGGCGCGAAGGAGCGTTCGACGCGCGGGTGATGGAACCGGGACCGGCGCCGGTGATGACGCGGGCGGGAATCGTGCTGCTGTACAACGGGGCGAGCGAGGATCTGGTCTATTCGCCCGCCTGGGCGCTGTTCGACGCGCACGATCCGGCGCGGTTGATTGCGCGGGCGGCGCGGCCGTTCATGAAGCCGGAAATGGAATGGGAGAAAAAGGGCGTGGTGCCGAACGTGATCTTTCTCGAGGGCGCGGTGAGCGCCGGGACGGATGGGCGCGGGATCGAGTGGATTGGATATTACGGCGGCGCGGACCGGGTGACGGGGGCGGCGAAGATCGAGATCGGAGTAGCTAAATAGAATAGGCCCGAGCGCGGCGGCGTGGATCCCGTCCGGCCAAGCGACTTCCGTTGCGATATGCTGGACTGGCGATGGCGGTGAAAGGGATTATTGTTGTCGCCGTCTTGGCGGCGGGGGTGGCCGTGGGGCAGGATACAACGTCGGCGCGGGGGATTGTTTCGGCCGATCCGGTGGCGTCGATCGAGAAGTATATTCGGGAGAATTGGACGACGCTGGAGCGGTCCGATAAAGATCTGGCGAAGGCGGCGGTGGATCCGAAGTTTAAGGCGCTTCCCGATGGGAAGTGGCCGGTTTATGTGCCGGACGGCGAGGATCTGGCGGCTCTTGAGACGCGCGTCCGGCGGGACATGGCGGCTCGGGATTTCTCGCAGATCGAGTTTCGAAGGCTGCCGGAGGGCGGGCGCGATCCCCTTGTCCAAGGGTTGCTGTATCTGCCAAAACCATATGTCGTGCCGGGCGGGCGTTTCAACGAGATGTACGGCTGGGATAGTTACTTTATCCAGCTTGGATTGTTGCGGGACGGCCACGTGGAACTGGCGAAGGACATGGCGGATAACTTTCTCTACGAAATCGCCAACTACGGGAAGATCCTGAACGCGAATCGCACTTACTATCGGCACCGGTCCCAGCCGCCGTTTTTGACGCAGATGTTACTGAACGTGTTTCAGAAGTCTCGCGACAAAACCTGGCTTGCCGGGGCGATTCCGCTCATCGAGAAATACTACCAGTTCTGGACTACGGCTCCGCACCTGACGGAAGAGACGGGTCTGGAGCGGTATTACGACACGGGCGACGGTCCGGCGCCGGAAGCGGTGTCGGCGGAGTTGAACGACAAGGGGCAGACGGAGTACGACACGATCCGCGAGTATTACCGGACTCACGAAGTGAAGGATTACGACGTAAGCCAGTATTATGACAAGCGGACCAACGAGCTGACGGCGCTGTTTTACCGGGGCGACCGGTCGATGCGCGAGAGCGGATTCGATCCGTCGAGCCGCTTTGGGCCGTTCAACGTAGACATCGTCCATTACGATCCGGTATGCCTGAATTCGCTGCTGTATTCGATGGAGGAGCAGACGGCCGATATCCTGACGATCCTCGGGCGGAACGGCGAGGTGAGCGCATGGAGGGAGCGGGCGCGGGCGCGCGGGGAGCGGATGCGGGCGCTGATGTGGGATGAAAAAGACGGGCTATTTTACGATTACAACTTTCAGACGAAGCAGCGGCGGCGGTATCCGTATCTGTCTACGTTTTACCCGTTGTGGGCGGGGATCGCGACGAGGGAGCAGGCGGCGCGAATCGTAGCGAACCTGCCGATGTTCGAGGCGATGGACGGATTGACGACCAGCACGAATCACAGCGGCGACCAGTGGGACTCGCCTTACGGATGGGCGCCGCTGGAGTTACTCGCGGTGGAGGGATTGCGGCGGTATGGATACAACGCCGAGGCCGATCGAGTCAGCGTGAAGTTTCTGAAGCTGGTACTGGAGGTGTATCTGGGGACGGGGACGATCGTCGAGAAATACGATGTGGTTCACGGCGGGTCTAACATCGCGGGGGGCATTCTATACGGGTACCACTCGAACGAGATCGGGTTCGGATGGACGAACGCGGCGTTCACGGCGCTTTACGACCGGTTGCCGGAAGGAGAGCGGGCGAAATTGAAAGCGGTGAAAGCGGCGGCGGCGCCGAGTACGCGTTGAAGAACGGCGGCGAAGGATTGCCGCGCGACGACGAGCGGGCGCGGAAGCTGGCGCTCGATTACGGCTGGAACACAACGAGTTACCAGATCCTGAATCCCGGGATCGGGCATTGGTTCGCGCCGCGGTTGCCGGCCGTGGTTGGATACGTGCGGCGGGGCGGTTATCTGGTGGCGGCGGGGGCGCCGGCGTGTCCGGAAGAGAATCTGCGGGAGGCGGCGGAGGAGTTCGAACGATTCGCACGCGAGCGGGGGCGGAGGGTTTGTTGGGTGTGCGCGGAGGAGCGGTTGAGGACGGCGCTGGCCGATGGAGAGCATTCGTCGATCGCCATCGGGGCGCAGCCGGAGTGGAACCCGGCGGGGTGGGAGAGGATCGTCAACAAGCGTGGATCGCTGCGGGCGCAGTTGAACCGGGCGCGGAACAAAGAGGTGCGGATCGAAGCGGTGGGGAACGGGGAAGCGGCGAAGCGGCCGGAATTGAGGCGGTGCGTCGAGGAGTGGCTGAAGATGCGAAGGCTTCCGCCGCTGCATTTTCTGACGGAGCCTCAGACGCTCGAAGGCGTGATGACGGACCGGGTGCTTCTGGCGGCGCGAAGACGCGGGGAAACGGTGGCGTTCCTGTTGGCGTCGCCGGTCGGGCCGCGGAACGGATATCTGGTGGAACAGATCGCGCGGAAACCGGAGGCGCCGAACGGCACGAGCGAGCTGCTAATCGATGCCGCGATGCGGCGATTCGCCGCGGAGGGGCGGAGCTATGCGACGTTGGGTCTGGTGGCGCTGGCGTGGGAGAAAACGGAGGCGATGCGGGCGAATCCATGGTGGGTGAGGGCGGCGATGCGGCTGGCGCGGGCGCATGCGGGACGATTTTATAACTTTCGGGGATTGCTGCGTTTCCGGATGAAGCTGGAGCCGGATGGATGGGAGAGCGTGTTCGCGATCGCCAACGAGAGGCGGTTTTCGCCGTGGGCGATGTATGCGATGGGCGGGGCGTTCTCGGGAATTTCGCCGGCGCTGGCGCTTTCGATCGGCGTGGGGAAGGCGGCGCGGCAGGAATGGAAATGGCTCGAAAAGGGGTTGCGGAGGCGCGGGAAGGAGTAGAATAGAGGCGAACAAACGAAAACTGGAGGATTCCTATGGCCCGAGGATGGGAAAGCAAATCGGTCGAGATGCAAGTGGAATCCGCCGCCGAGACCCGGAGCCGGAGGGTGGAGCCAGGTCCGACGGCCGAGCAGATGGCGAAGGTAAGGGAGATCGACGGTCTGGAGTTGTCGCGAACGCGGATTCTGAACGATTTAGATCGCGTGGAAAATCCGCGGTATAAGGTGGTTTTGCGGGCTTCGCTCGATTTTCTCGATGAGAAACTGAAACGGCTGCAATAGGACGTTGCGTCCAAGAGGGCACATGAGAGCGCTCACTTTGGGACTGGCTGCGGTGACGTTGGCCGCGTGGACGGCGGACGGGCAAGTTTATCCGGGAGGATACCCGCCTGGAGGCTACCCGCCGGGAGCGTATCCGCCGGGAAGCTACCCGCCCGGCGCGGGTGGGACTGTGCCGGGCATTCCCATGCCGCACAAGAAAAAGAAAGACGCGAAGAAGGACGACTCGCAGGCCGACGACAGTCCAAAGCTGAGCGGGACGGTGGCGGAGAAGCAGGCCAAGACAATCTCGGTGGAGGCGGCGGACAAGCGGGTGATCGAGTACCAGCTTCAACCCGAGACGAAATACGTGAACGCGGGCGGGGCGGCGATCGCCTTGGACGGAATCGAGGTGGGAGACCAAGTGGAGGTGGCCTACAGCGAGGACGACAAGGGATCGTTCTCGGCGCTGCGGGTGAAGCTGGTGAAGGCGGGGCATCGCGAGACGCCGGTTACGGCGATGGCGGGCGCGAGCGCGGGAAAAGACGCGCCGGCGGGCGCTCCGGCGGAATCGGAAGCTTCGGCGGCGCCTGCGCCGGTGACGGCGGCGGGCGCGGATGAAGAAGCGCCCACGCTGAAGCGCGGCATTCCGAAAAAGCGGCAGAGCGACGACGATTTGGAAAAGCAGATCGAGCGGGACGCCGCGGGCAACCCCATCGCGCCGAAGACCGTGGCGATGGCCAAGGAATCCTCGGAGCCGATGCCGGCGAGGCTGGTGACAAACGGGCCGGCGCCGGCGGCCAATCCCAACGCACCGTTGATCGAGAGGGCCAGGGACGTGGCGAACGAGTGGGTGGGGAAGCTGCCGAATTTTCTTTGCGAGCAGTTCACCACCCGCTATGTGAGCGACACCCGGCCGGCGGATTGGCACGCGCAGGACGTCGTGTCGGCGAAGGTGATCTACGAGGACGGGCGCGAGCGGTACGAGAATATCTCGATCAACGGGCGGCCGTCGAAGGTCGATCCGGCGAAGGGCGGCGACGGAGCGTGGTCGCAGGGCGAGTTCGGGACCATGCTGGCGGATCTTTTTTCCCCGGCGACGGCGGCGAATTTCCGGGCGAGCGGAGACGGGCAAGTGGCCGGGTTGTCGGCCAAGATTTACGACTTCTCCGTGGAACAGCCGCGTTCGCACTGGAGAATCATTCCCGGCGGGCAGCATTACGACCCGGCCTACCGCGGATCGATCTGGGTGGACAAAAAAGAGGCGCGGACGCTGCGCATCGAGGAAGAGGCCTTGGACCTGCCGAAGGACTTTCCCGTGGACCACGCGGAGATGACCATCGACTACGATTTCGTGGCGATCGGCACGCAGCGGGTCTTGCTGCCGGTGAAAGCCGAAGTGCTAATGTGCCAGCGGGGGACGCCCAATTGCGACCGGAACATCATCGAGTTCCGCAACTATCACAAGTACGGAGCGGAGTCGACGGTTAAGTTCGGACCATAAGCTTACGGGTGCGTGGTCGGCTCGCCGGACGGGGATTCCTTGGCGAGGCGGACGCGGGCGTTTTCAAGTTTCTTCTGGACCTTGGCGAGCTCCTCCGGGTCCTGGTCGCCGGGCGCGCTGTTCTGCCACTGTTTGACGGAGTTCTGCCACTGCGCGATGGCGTCGCGGATTTTGCCTTGACGGAAAAGGACGTCGCCCAGATGATCGTGAACGGTGGGATCGGTGGACATGTGCTCCAGGGCGCGGCGGAGATTGGATTCGGCCGCGGAGAGATCGTTCAGGCGGTAATCGACCCAGCCGAGGCTGTCGAGATACGCTCCGTTGTTGGGATCTAGCTGGAGGGCCTTGTTGATGAAATCGCGGGCTTCGGTGAGGCGGATGCCGCGCTCGGCGAGCATGTAGCCGATATAGTTGGCGGCGGAAGCGTTGGCCGGATCTAGATCGAGCACCTTGCGGAACTCGGCTTCGGCCTGGTCGTATTTCTTGAGCTTCTCGTGCATGGCGCCGCGGATGAAGTGGACGTTGATTAGGTCTTCCTTGGACGGGCTGGCTTTCTCGGCGGCGTCGAGGGCGCGCGCCATGTCGTCGTATTGTTTGGCCTTGTCGTAGAGTTGGGCGAGGTCGATATCGACGGCGGCGTCGTTCTTGCCGTCCATCAGTTTCTTGGTCGCGGCGATGGCTTCGTCATAGCGGCCGACGTCGGCGAGGACCGAAGCGCGCATCTCGGCGACGACGCGGCTGGTGGGATACTTCGCGATGGCGGCGTTGGCCTCGTCGACGGCTTTATCGAAGCTGCGCGCGGCGCGGTAGGTATCGACGATCTGGGCCTCGGCGCGCGGCGCGGATTCGGGATCGAGCTGGGCCACCTGGCGGAAAGCGTCGACGGCTTTGTCGTATTGTTCGTTGGAGCGGTAGAGGAAGCCGAGATGATCGACAAGGATGCCGCGGTTGGAGCGCTCGGGATCGGTGTATTCCTTCTTGGCCGTGTTCGAAAGGATCTCGTTGAGGGTGGCGATGGCTTCGGGGAGCTTGCCTTCGGCCTCCATAAGGTTGACGTCGTTATAGCGGATCTGGAGGTCGGTGGGATCGATCTCGTGGGCTTTGGCGGCGGCCTCGTGGGCTTTGGGGAAATCGCGCTTCTCGCGGTAGATCTGGGAAATACGGAGATAGGACTGGGCGTCGCGAGGATCGTCCGCGATGAGGCCCTGGTAGATTTTCAGCGCGTCGTCTTCCTTGCCGGCCAGCAGCAGATCCTGGGCGAGGGCGCGCTTGAGATCGGGATTGGCGTCGGGGTTGCGGTCGATGGCGTGGCGAAGGGTTTCGGCGGCGAGCGAGTATTCCTTCATGCGCTCGTACGTGTCGGCGAGGGCGGCGAGCGTGCGCGGAGACGGATCTTTCTGGGCGACCTTGTTCAGCAGATCGGCCGCTTTGGTGTTCTCGCCGAGATCGGAGTAAACCAGCGCGAGCCCGGTCAGCGCGTCCTGATTGTCGGGGTCGAGGGCGAGGGCTTTCTGGTAGGCGGCCATGGCCCCGTTGGAGTCGCCGGTTAATTTTTCCAACTGGCCGAGCATGATCCAGGATTCGAGATCCTTGGGGTTGGAGGCGACGATCTTTTGAAACTGTTCCAGGGCCTTTTTCACCATCGCCTCGTCGATCTGGTTGTGCTGGCGGTCCCCGATGAGGCGCATGTAGACGCGGGCGAGAACGCGGCGGGCGTTGAGGTTGGCGGGATCTTTCTTCAGCAGATCCTCGGCCTGGGTGACGCCGTCGCGGAGGCGGCCGGATTGGATGAAGAAGTCGGAAAGCTCCTCGGCGATGAAGCCGGCGCTGGGATCTTCCTTCATCGCCTGCCAGTAGTTGTCGACGGCCTTGTCGAAGTAGTCGCCGCGGCTGCCGTAGGAGCCCGCAAGCTCGGCGTAAAGATGGCCCAGCGAGTAGTGATAGTAGGAATCGGCCTTGTCGGAGTTGGCCGTTTGGGCGGGTGCGGCGACGGCGGCAAGGGCGAGGACGGCAATGGCCGCCGGGTAAAATCGCATCGAAAAACTCACTTTCCTGGTTCCTCCGCTGCGCGGGGATGCGGGAGGACGAATCGACATTTCCAGTATAGCCGCTTGCGTTTGGTGGGGAGCGGGAACGCGGCTGGAGATCCATCCGGGCGGCGCGCCCATCGGATTACGAACCGGAATCGCGAAGCGAAGCGATACGTCGCCGCGCACTCAAACTCGCCGCGATCACAAGGTCCAGAAAAGGCCGCGTATCGTATAGCGAGCGAGTCGCCAGCTCGCGCCGAATTCTCCTGCCGGCCTTTCTGACGTCGCGGTAAATCGCTTGTAACTCCGGAACGGTCGGCCTATGCTCGGTGCGCGCGAGGGCGTTCGCAAGGCACCGGAAGACTCCAATGGCCGTCCCCCCATGGATGTAGATTTCGGTTCCGTTCAGGTCGCTGAGGGTTTTCAATGCACGATACGGCTTCGCCTCAAAGGCATACCAGAAGTGATCGCGGCCGCCGTGTTCGGACATTCCAACGGCCGCGCCCAACTCGAACGGCATGTTGAATCGGGGAACACGCGGCCTTCTATCGTCAAGCTCGACGCGCGAAATATCGTGAAACGAATACTGGCAGGTCGACATCAATTCGGTCAGCCGGTCGAGCCGCCGTTGGCTGCCCGGAATTTGCAAGACCGCCTGCGGTATCAGTCCGAATCCACTGAGTCCGGCGATAAAAGCAAGGTACAGCGGCTCAAAGTCCTCATCGAAAGGAACGTTCAAGAACGCAAACCGTGGATCGGGTTTTATTCGCCGGTAGGAGCTTCGCACAGCCGCGCGAGGCCCTACCCCCGGGCCGAAGGGGCTTTCACCCGTTTCATCGGCGTCTTGCCGGAAGCCTTCCGGACGGCCTTGCGGAACACCATCCGCTCCACGCTCCGCACCCGATCTCCAGACACACCGAGCTTCCGCGCAACCTCAGCCGTCGAAGGAAACGGTGTCTCGATCAGCGTCTTTGCCATGACACCTTGAGTATATCGTTATCGCGCAGGTCAATTGCTGGCGGGCGACGTGATGTTTGGTGGTATCCCGGATGCGCCACTTCATGACGGGCAGCCGCACCGCCCATGCCAAGATCGAGTCGCCCGGATTTTCCGACGAAGACCCTCACGGATGAAGACGTTGCAGCCATCTTGCGTCCGGTAACCTCGAAGCCCTGGCCGAAGCGGCTGAGACGTCCGACGTGGAGTTCAAGGAAGCGCCATATCAGTTAAATCGGAATCACGCAAAACAAGAACTCGCGGCGGACGTCACCTCGCTTGCGAATTCGGACGGCGGAATCATCGTGATCGGAGCCGCCACTACACTTGATTCGACACACCCGACCGAATACCTCGCGACGAGCCACAGACGAGGATCCGGCGCGGGCTTCAGCCCGAGATCCCGCACATGCGCCATCCCCGGATAGACTTCGCCCAACGCCGCGACCCACGCGGCGAGAGATTTTCGTCCAGCGGCAGTCTCACGCCGGCACGGACGACAGCCTGCGTTCGCGATCCGCCGCCGCCCAGGACGCCACTTACCGCGCCATCACCACTAAAACCCCCGCCATCGTACGCGACACGATTTCCCGAGAATGGAAGACGTCTCAACTGCCAAACCCAAATTTAGACAGCGGTTACAGCACCTCTGCCAGCTAAGCCGCCCGAACCGCCTTACTTCATCCAGCGTCCTCACCGCGACCGCCCCACCCACGCAAGTCGACGGCTTCAAAGTACGCTCACGTATCAAGGCAATCTCCTGGCCATCGACGGCCCGACCGAACCATTTGTACGGGTAGCCGACGACGCGTCCAAGTGAAACTAGATGCGCGGCTGCAAGAGCGTCTAGAAGGACCTTTCGCGCACTCTGTTACGTTCTACGTGGAGCCACTCGCCGCATCCCGAACGCCGAGCGTCCGCCAAAAACATGGATGAATCGCAACGCGCGTCCCCGGACGAACCTCGGAAACAGAAACGCTGCGCCGACTGCTGATCGACCATGCCACGCCCTCGTGATGCTCCAGCTTCAAACCCACCAAGCCGACCTTATAAAACGCAGCCATCGCGCCGCGTTTGAACCCTTCGTAGTCGTTGGTCGTTCCATTGACCAGGCGGGACGCGGCGCGCGACAATTCATCGTCCTTGATGGGCTTTTCATCATCGAGATGCACACAAACCTCCAGACAGTCTTCGTCGCTGACGTCTTCTAATGCGAACTGCGGGGGCCGTCCTTTCAGAAGATCCACAAAGCCCAATAGACTCGGGTAGTCGGACTCCCATTCATCTGCAAGGGACCTCAGCCTGAGCCGCGAGAACTCGGCTTCAGCCTGCCGAACCATATGGGCGCTGATCTTAGCGTTGTCTTTCGCTTGGGCGATGCACAGGTTGAAGAACAGAATAATGTCGCGGGGCCGCATCAGCGTCCGTTGAAGGATGTAATCAATGCTCGGCTGCTTGTTTATGTGAGCGGGCAGCAGGTCTTTATGCGTGACAGTTGCTGTCGTATAGCGTGACCTCACTAGCTTGTCAATTCGGGCGTCTAAGAGACCAACAAGACTCGCCTTGGTCCACTCAATCGGCAAATATAGAGTCTCGTACTTTTCCTCTTGAAAGCCAGCGTCGCGCGTCAGCCGGACAACCCTCTCAAGCACATCATACCGCACCGCTATGATGATCTTCGCATTTCGCACCTTGCCGAACGCACGGACTGTCTCGATGAGCGCCCTAATTAGCAAGAATCGAAGCTTGTCTTCAACCCAATCCTCGTCGAGCCGATCGATCACAATGAAGTAGGGACGAGTTGGGTCATCCAAAACCTCATCGATCAACTCAATCATGTCCGACAGCTGCCTGATCTGCACATCGTTGACCACATGTTGGGCACGGTGAACAATCTCGTGCCTCTGTTCTTCGGTGAACGATCCCCCGCCGCCGAAGTTGATGGGAACACCAAGCTTCGCTCCATCAATTGACGCCTTCAGGTCTGACTCAATCTTAGTCGTTAGCTCTTTGATCCTGTAGTCCGTTTCTTCCCAAAAGGTGCGGCCCCATTTTTTGAGATACTCAAGCGCTTGCACGTGCCGCTGATTTTTTCCACCGAAGATACCCGTAATTCGCTCAATGAAATTCTGCGTAGTTCGCTCAGTATCCAGATGGGAATGAGACTTGAGAATTTCCACGGTGAAAACGTGTCGCCAAAGCAACTTGAAGAAGATATTTAGGTTAACTCCGAGACCGTGGACGAACTGGAGCATGGTTGAATTTGAAATGTATGCAAGGGCAAGACTTTCCGGCTTGACCTCGATTAATTTTTCCGTCGCTTCCGAAAAGTGCAAAAGGAGGGCCGTCTTCCCGGCGCCAGTTCTCCCGAGCACGATTCGTCGCGGATCATTCGAATTCGAAAGGATGGAAATCGCCCCGGTGTCAATAAAGCACTGCCGCAGGAACGCATGATCCTGTTCGGCATCTGCGACGCCAATGTTGTCGTGCTGCCGGAAGCGGAATTTCGTGCTCATCGGATTGTTGTTCCCGGTGCCTCTAATCGTTGCCACGATGACCCCGCCGGTTTAATTGTACCAAGTCCGCTCTCGCCGAAAGCCAGTTCGCCGGGAGACCCGAGTGGTGAACGGCCTGAGCCGCAGCCCGGCGGGGCACCCCCGCGAAACCTGGGACTTGCGGAAGGTATCCGCAAGGCGAATCAAGTTTGGCGATTCCCGCTACTTGGTGTCGACCGTCTCCCACCCCAACCCCCTGCGCGATACTAAAATCATGTTCCCCCGGCGGACCCTGCTCCTCTTTTTTCTCTTCGCCGCCGCGGCCCCCGCCCAAGTCACCATCAGCGCCGTGACCGACGCGGCCAGCTTCGGCCCGCGCGTCGCCCCCGGCTCCCTCGCCACCATCTTCGGCTCCAACCTCGCCGGCTCCACCGCCCACGCCCCCGGCTTCCCGCTGCCCACTTCCCTCAACGGCACCACCGTCTTCGTCAACGGCAGCCCCGTCCCGCTCGCCTACGTCTCCGCCGCTCAAATCAATTTCCAAGTTCCCCGCGCCCTCGCCGCCGGCGTCGCCCAACTCTCCGTCAAATACGGCAGCGGCCAGAGCAACAGCTTCGGCTTCCTCGTCATGAGCGCCGCTCCCGGCATTTTCCAGGACTCCTCCAACAACGCCGCCGCCCAGGACGCCACTTACCACGCCATCTCCACTAAGAACCGCGCCATCGCCGGCGACACTATCATCGTCTATCTCACCGGTCAGGGAGCCGTCAAAAACCCCGTCGCCGATGGCGCCGCCGCTCCCGCCTCCCCTCTCGCCACCGCCACCGCCACCACCACCGCCACCGTCGGGGGCGTCGACGCCACCGTCGAATTCATCGGCCTCTCCCCCGGTTTCGCCGGCCTCGCGCAGGCCAATATTCAAATTCCCAAAACCCTCGCCACCGCAACTTATCCCGTCGTCGTCACCATCGGCGGCATCGTCGGCGCCTCCGCGCAGATCGCCGTCTCCGGCTCCGCAACCGGTGCGCCTCCCGCCGTCCTCAAACTAGTCGGCCAAGTCGGCTTCCTGAATAGCTCCACCAGCCGAGTCGCCACGCTCGGCAATTACGCCTACGTCTGTGGCGTCAATCGCATCGCCGTCCTCAATCTCTCTTCACAGCGACCGCTCCAACGTATCTTGGCGAATTCGGCGACGTCCAGCTCAACGCCAACGGCGGCCCGTGCGCCTTGAATCTTAACTCGAATAACCCAACCTCGCCCTTCCTCGCCGATATCGTCGGTCCCGGAGCTACTCCTTTTTATATTGTCTGGAATCTCGCCAACCCTCTCGCGCCAACCCTCATCGCCCAGGTGCAGTCGCTGCAATATACGAACATCGCCAACCTCAGTTTCCTCGGCATGGAAGGCGTCTCCTCCACCAATTGGTTCACTTATAACTCTTCCGGCTACATCACTGGCCAGTTCGGCGACCTCATCGTTTACGATTTTTCCTCGCCCTCGTACCCCAACCTAATCGGCGTCACTCCAACCGACCGGAACCGCCACCTCCACATCCACCCTCAAGCCCAACGCCCTCGTCGTCGCTCAATCCCCCGCCACCGCCTACGTCACCACCACCACCGCCACCGGCTCTAACACCACCACCGGAAACGGCGCTCTCTTCGTCGTCGATTTAGCTAGTCCCTCCAACCCCACGCTTGTCGGTCAATTGACCGACTCGCACTCCGCCATCTTCACCGGCTTCGCCTTCCAATACAACTACGTGGGCCTGGAAAACCTGCTGCTCATCATGGGCAACACCGCCAACCATCGCAATCCCGGCATCGTCAATACTGCCACCGGCGTCGATTTCAGCCTCACCGGAACACTTACTCTCAATACGGTCGACATCACCAACATCCAGTCGCCGCAACCCATCGCCACGCTAGTCACCACTTACTCCACCTCCGGCTCGCTCTACGGCCAGGGCCTCGGCGGCAGCTTCTTCGCCATCGTCGATAACCCTCCCGCCACCGATCCCACCGGCCCCGCCACGCTCCTCCTCGTCGACGCCCGCACACCCGCCAAACCTCTCGTCTATCCCCTGCTCACCCAGTACGGCCTCAGCGGCATCCTCAGCGTCGGAAACAACACCTACTTACTAGTCCCCACCGCCAGCGGCCTGAACGTTTACTCCATCACCATTCCATAGCGGGGCGCGGCCCTCTTAACGGCCGCTCGCCAACGCCGCCGTCGCCTTCGCGTTCTCGATCGCCGTCAACCGCTTCACCGTCTCCATTTCGTTCGCGGCTTCCTTCGTTTGTCCGTCCCTCTGAAGGCACAGGGCAAGCTCGTAATGCGCCTGGATGCTGTCCGCGCGCAGCCGCACCGCCTCGCGGAATTCCCTCAGCGCCTCCGTCTTCCGACGTTCCGCTTCCAGAAACATTCCCATCCCCAAATGTCCATCCGCATCGAGCGGATCGCAAACGATCGCCTTCTTATATTCGGCCGCCGCCTCCGCCAGTCGCCCATCCTTCCGCGCGATTTCCCCAAGATAATAATGCGAAGCCGTGTCGCGCGGATTCAATCGCAACTCATCTTGAAACCATCGCGCCGCTTCCGCCGGATCGTTCCGGTCCAAATAAATGATCCCGATCGCCCGATGCACCTCGCCGATCGTAGGAGCCTTCACTAACACTCGCTGAAACTCCGCCAGCGCCCGGTCATCCTCCCCACGCTCGCCGTAAGCGAACCCCATCAGCTTCCCAAGATACGCGGAACCTGGGTACTTATGCGCCATTTCCAAGTAACACGTATTCGCCTCCCGCGGCCGCTTGCCGCGCCGGTAACTCTCCTCCAGTAAGTACAGCACCTCATCCGGATGTTGCCAGTTCCTCGCGTGTAAGCGCTCCAGTTGCGCGGCCGCGCCGTCGAAGTCCCCGGTTTCATACAACGAAACACCCAGCGAATAGAGCGCCATGTCCGCCGGCTTCCCCGCCGAAACCGCAAACCGCAGCGGGGGAACCGCTTGTCTGTACCTGCCGAGACGCGCATAAGTCAGCCCAAGATGAAGGGCCACATCCGCGTTCTTCGGTTCCGCTCGGTGTGCGGCAAGAAAATCCCGTAGCGCCTCGGCCAGCTTGCCATTGTCCAGCGCGCGCACCCCCGCCTCGCTGAGCGTTGGAACCGCCAGAGGCTCCGCGCCGTACGCCTGCGCAATCGTCAACCCCGCCACGCACCCCAAAAACACCAGGAGCCCGCCGCGGCGCATCTGCATCTATTCGCTATTATCGCTCCGTCCCTCCGCGCACCCATCTTGCGAATCTGGAGAAGGGCCGGTTCTCATGACAGACTTCACTCCCATCCTCCGCGCCTTTCGCAAGAACCCCAACGTCCCGCTCCTCGTCGTCGCCGTCCTCGCCATCGGAGCCGCCGCCAACATCGCCCTCTTCAGCATCGTCGATCGCGCGCTTCTCCATCCCGTCGCCTTCCGCGATCCCGATCGCATCGTCGAAGTTCAAGCCTTCAATCGCCAGGATGAACCCGTCGGCTTCCGCCGCGCGGATTTTGCCGTCTGGCCCACCCGCGTTCCCGCCTTCTCCCAAACCGCCGCTTCCATCTGGACGAAACTCACCCTCACCGGCGTCCCGAACCCCGAGGACTTCTTCGCCCTCGAAGTTTCCCGCGACACTTTCCCCCTCCTCGGCGTTTCGCCCGAAGCGGGCCGCTGGTTCCGTCCCGAGGAGTTTCATTCCGATGCCGCTCCCGTGGTCCTGTTGAGCGACCGCCTTTGGCGCCGTCAATTCCACGGCGACCGCTCCGTCCTCGGCCGTCAGATTCTCCTCGACGGCCAAGGCTACACCGTCGTCGGCGTCATGGGTCCCGAGTTCGTTTTCGACGCGTCTTTCCAACAAGCGTGGGTTCCTCTTCGCGACACTCACGAGACCGGCAACGTCATCGCTCGATTGCGCCCCGGCGTCACGGTCGAACAAGCTCAACGCCAACTCGACGACGCCCTTCGCGCCTTGCCGCCCAGCTCCGAAACGCCCGAAGGCTTTCACGCCGGCTTGGTTCCTTACACCGAGCGCCTCACCCGCGAATACCGCCAGGCGCTGCTCGTCCTCTGGGGCGCGGCCGGCCTGATTTTGTTGATCGCCTGCGCAAATGCCGCCAATCTTCTTCCGGAACGCGCCGCCGCCCGCCGCCATGAGTTCGCCATCCGCGCCGCCCTCGGTGCCGGCCTCTGGCGTCTCGTGCGCCAAATCTTCCTTGAATGTCTCTTGCTTGGAACCGCCGCCGGCGCTCTCGGCGTCGCTCTGGCCTGGATCTTGCTCCGTGTCTTCTCGAAAACGCTCGCCGCCCAACTCCCTCTCACCGCCGGAGGCATCGGCATCCACGCTCCCGCCTTGATCGCCGCCGTCGCAGTCGTCCTTCTCACTTCCATCCTTTGCGCCCTCCCGCCCGCCTTCCAACTCCTCCGCGCCACTCCCCGCCGCGCGCCGCCCGGACGCGGCGTTCTCATCGCCTTCGAAGTCGCGCTCTCCATGGTGTTGCTCACGGGCGCCGGTCTCCTGTTAACCAGCCTCTCGCGCCTGCTCGACGTTCATCTCGGCTTCGCTCCCGACCATGTCCTCACCGCCCACGTCGGCGTTCCGCCCTCGCTCAAAGACAAAGACAAGCAGGCGCAATATTACTCTCGCGTTCTCGCCGAAGTTTCGACCGTGCCCGGCGTCACCCACACGGGCATCGTCACCATACTGCCGCTCGGCGGCATCGCCGCCACCACGACGTTCACCGCCGAAGGCGCGGACTCCGCATCGCATGACGGCCAATTCTCCATCGCCTTCCGTTCCGTCAGCCCCGATTATTTCGCCGCCATCGGAATTCGCCTCGCCGCCGGACGCGCTTTCACCGAACACGACACCCAAGGCGTCGCCATCGTGAACCAAGCCCTCGCCCGTCATTATTGGCCCGGAGAAAATCCCATCGGCAAACACGTCACCCGCAACGACAGCCCTCACCCGTCCAACTGGCTCACCATCGTCGGCGTCACCTCCGACGTGCGCTTCGACGCTCTCCAGGGCGAACCCGCGGGCGAGTTGTTTCTCCCGTATCGCGAAGACATGTAGGGCGCGCCGTATACGTCGCTCGTCGTTCGCGCCCAAGGCGATCCGCTCTCCCTCGCCCCCGGCATTCGCGCCCGCATCCGCGCTCTCAATCCCGATCAACCCGTGACGGAAGTCAAGACGATGACGGAAGTGGTGTCACAAGCTTCGTCACAACCGCGCTTCCACGCCGTTCTGCTCGCCGTGTTCGCAGCCATCGCCGCCCTGCTCGCCTTGAGCGGCGTCTTCGGCGCCGTCTCCTATCAGGTCACGCGCCGCACCCGCGAAATCGGCATCCGCGGAGCGCTCGGAGCCACTCGCCGCGACATCCTCGCCTTCGTTTTAAAACTCGGCATGAAACCCGTCGCCCTCGGAGCGTTCTTCGGAATCGCCGGCGCGCTCGCCGTCTCCCGCGTGCTCGAATCGGAGTTATACCGCACCAGCCCATTCGACCCCGTCGTGCTCGGTGCGATGCTCCTCGCCCAACTCGCCGCCGCCGCGCTCGCCGCCTTCGCCCCCGCTTGGCGCGCCGCCGCGATCGACCCCGCCGTCACCCTTCGCGCCGAGTAGCACCGCTCCCTCACGGTCACGACTCGGTAAGCGCTTTCCGAGCCGTGACCGTGAGGGAGCGGTGGCGTTTATTTCACGGCAAGCCCTGCCCTTGCGCGCGGTAGACATCGCCGCTCCGTTGTCATACAGTGTCCCTCATGAAGAACTTTCTATTGGTCTTGGCCGCGGTCTCCCTTTTCGCCGCAACGCCGGCCGGATTTCAAATCTGGAAAAGCGCGGAGCTGAAAGGCATGGGTCAAAAACTCTCGCCCAAGGTGGACGATCACAAGGTCGCCACCGAATCGCTCGCCAAGTACGGCAACCACGCGCTGATGGTCGCGCACCGCGAAGGGACCGGCCTCGCCGAGCTGCACGAAAAACAAATCGACATCCTCATCGTCGAGAACGGCGAAGGAACGCTCGTCGTCGGCGGCACCATCCCGAATTCCAAAACCGTCAGCCCCGGTGAAATTCGCGGCGACTCCATCAGCGGCGGCGCGAAAAACCACATCGCCGCCGGCGACGTCGTTCACATCCCGGTGAACACGCCGCACCAGGTGTTACTCGCGCCGGGCAAGCAAATTACTTACGTGGCCGTGAAGATCGACGGCGTTTAGGCGCCACCGCCGGCAGCTCGGCCGAGAACGCCGCCTCGATCAACTCCGCCTGCTCGCGCTGGTGCGCTTTCATCGATCCGGGCGCCGGGCTTGCGCTCTCCGGCCTTCCCGCATAGCCCACGATGCGCCCCGTTTCTTCGAGAATGGGCCGGAAATATTCGCGCACGAAACGCCACGCGCCCATGTTGCGCGGCTCCTCCTGCACCCAACGCACGTCGGCCGCCGCCGGATACATCTTCAACGCCTCGCGCAGTTTCGCGTCCGGGAACGGATAGTATTGCTCCAATCGCACGATCGCCGTGTCTTCGCTCTTGCGCTCCTCGCGGCCGGCGTGTACGTCGTAATAAACCTGGCCCGAGCAAACCAGAACGCGCTTCACGCCTGCCGCCGGAATCGCGGTGTCGGCGATCACTTCCAAAAACGATCCGCTGGTTACATCGTCCAGCGGCGACGACGCTTTCGGGTTGCGCAACATGCGCTTCGGAGTGAAGATCACCAGTGGTTTGCGGATCCCTCCGCCGTCCGGGCCGCCGTACATCTGGCGGCGAAGGATGTGGAAGTATTGCGCCGGCGTCGAGCAATTCGCCGCCTGCATGTTGTCCTCGCCGCAGAGTTGTAAGAATCGTTCGATGCGCGCGCTCGAATGCTCCGGACCCTGGCCCTCCTGCCCGTGCGGAAGAAGCAGCACCAGACCGCACGGCTGCGCCCATTTGGTTTCGGCGGTGGCGATAAATTGGTCGATCACGATCTGCGCGCCGTTGACGAAATCGCCGAACTGCCCTTCCCATAACACCAGCGTCAGCGGATCGGCCACGCTGAATCCGAATTCGAATCCCATCACCGCGAACTCGCTCAACGAGCTGTCGTAGACGTTGAATTTGGCTTGATCCGGCGCCAGATGTTGCATCGGAATATATGGCTTGCCCGTTTCGTAATCGTAATATTCCAGATGCCGCTGGCTGAACGTTCCGCGGGCGCTGTCCTGTCCGCTCAAACGGACCGGCGTGCCTTGAAGCGCCAGGCTGCCGAACGCCAGCGCCTCGCCGGTGGCCCAATCCATCGGCGCGCCGTCGAGAACCTGCCGCCGTTTTTCAAGGAAGCCTTTCAACTTCGGATGGACGGTGAAGCCCGCCGGAAACGACGTGATGCCGTTGAGGATTTGCGCCGCCGCACTTCGATCGATCGCGGTGTGGATCGGTTCCGTGCGAGGCAGCCGGTCGAGATCGACCGCGCTCATCTCGTCCACGCGATAGCGCTCGGTGGTCTGCTTCGCGGCGTCGTAGATTTCGTTCAGCCTCGTCGAAACGGCTTTGCGCATCTGGGCCACCTGCGCGGCGTCGACGAGCTTTTCTTCCATCAATCGCTTCGAATAAAGAACCGCCACCGACGAATGGTCCTTGATCTTCTTGTACATCACCGGCTGGGTGTAGCTGGGGTCGTCGGCTTCGTTGTGGCCGTGGCGGCGGTAGCACACCATGTCGATGACGACGTCCTTGCTGAACTGCTGGCGGAAATCGTAGGCCAGTTGCACGGCGCGGAGACAAGCCTCGGGATCGTCGGCGTTGACGTGAAAAATCGGCGCCTGCACGGCGCGGGCGATGTCGGTGCAGTAAGTGGCCGAGCGCGCTTCGATCGGGTTGGTCGTGAAGCCGATCTGATTGTTGATCACCAGATGCACCGTGCCGCCCGTGGTGTAGCCTTCCAGTTGCGAAAGCTGCAACGTTTCGGCCACCACGCCTTGCCCGGCGAAAGCCGCGTCGCCGTGAATCAGCAAAGGAATCACGCGGGTGCGTTGCGTGTCGCCCATGCGGTCCTGCTTGGGGCGCACGATGCCTTCGACCACCGGATCGACGGCCTCGAGATGGCTGGGATTGAAAGCGACGGAGAGAACGACGTCGTGGCCCGATCCAGTTTTGCGGACGCCGGTGGCGCCCAAGTGATATTTCACGTCGCCCGAGCCTTGAATGGAATCCGGGTCGCCGCCTTCGAACTCCGAGAAGACCTGCACCATGGACTTGCCGACGATGTTGGCCAGAACGTTCAGCCGTCCGCGATGGGCCATGCCGATGACAATTTCCCGAACGCCGGATTTCGCCGCGCGTTCGACCAGTTCGTCGAGAATGGCGATAGCCGATTCGCCGCCTTCGAGCGAAAAACGTTTGTGTCCGATAAAACGCGTGTGGAGGAAATGTTCGAACTCCTCGGCTTCGATGACGCGTTGCAGGGCGCGAATGCGAACGGACTTTTCGAGCGGCCACTCGTTTACCTCCGGCTCCATCCGATCCTGCAGCCATTGACGCTCGCCGGAGTGCTGAATCTGCATGTACTCGCAGGTGATGGTTCCGCAGTAAGTGCGTCGCACCGTGTCGAGGATTTCGCGCAAGGTCGCGCGCCGGGACCGGTGATGATTCACCTGGAGAGTGCCGCTCTGGAATTCGCGGTCGAGGTCGATGGAGGAAAGCCCGTAGGTTTCCAGAGCGAGCTCGGGTTGCGCGGTGTGCTTGGCGAGACCGAGTGGGTCCAGATCGGCCATGAGATGCCCGCGCACGCGGTACATGTGAATCAATTGAATGACGGCGGCTTGTTTCTCGGCTTCGTCGCTGGCGACCGGCGCGGCGGCGCGCGGGGCGGCTGGCGTTTCCCATCTTGCGGGAGCGGCGGAGACGCCGAGGGCCGCGAACAGGCGCTCGTAGAACCCGTCGCCGCCTTCGAGCAGCGATTGAATGCGCGCGAGAAATACTCCCGACTCGGCGCCCTGAATGACGCGATGATCGTAAGTGCAGGTCATCATCATGACCTTACTAATGCCGAGCGAGGCGCGCGTGGATTCGGAGACGCCGCGATATTCGGCCGGATAATCGATAGCGCCGGTGGCGACGATCGCCCCTTGGCCGGGCATGAGACGCGGCACGGAGCTATAGGTGCCGACGGTACCGGGGTTGGTCAGCGAAATCGTGGTGCCTTCGAAATCGGCGAGGGTGAGTTTGCCGTCGCGGGCGCGGGCGACAACGGAATCGAAGGCGGCGAGGAAGCCATCGAA
The DNA here is from genome assembly GCA_963823105.1 of uncultured Acidobacteriota bacterium. Taxonomy (GTDB): domain Bacteria; phylum Acidobacteriota; class Terriglobia; order Bryobacterales; family Bryobacteraceae; genus JAJYKC01. The sequence continues at coordinate 705,562 of CAWGKC010000017.1, read as the reverse complement.
GCCGAGCGATGCGGCGTCCTTGATATTCGGCACTTTCAACGAACGCGAGCCGTCTTTGCCGGCGACATCGACGGCGACGCCAAGGTTGATGCGCTCGCGCACGGCGCGAAACGCTTCGCCGTTCACTTCGGCGAAGGCGTGATTAAGCGCGGGATTGGTTTGGAGCGCTTCGACGATGGCCCAGCCGATGATGTGAGTGAAGGAGATTTTGCTCTTATTCTCCCGCGTGCGATGGGCATTGAGGACGGCGCGATTTTCTTCGATCAACCGGACCGCGACGGCGCGCTGCGAGGTGGCCACGGGCAGCGTAAGGCTGGCGGTCATGTTCTCGGCGATGCGCAAGGCCGCGCCGCGGAGGGGAACTAATTGTTCGCCGGCGACGGCTTGATGGGCGGGCAGCGCGGATTTCAGGGGAGCGGAAGCGAGCGCGGCCGGAGCGGCGATTCCGTTGGCGGGAGCCGCGGCCGGATGGCCGTTTCCTTCGAAAACCTGTTTCCAGCTTTCGTCCACGGTGCGGCGATCGTGAAGGTAATTCTGATAGAGCTCGTCTTCGAGCCAGGTGTTGATCCCAAACGTGGGGCTACTTGAATCGGGCATGCAAATGGGGTGGGGATTCCTCACCTCAATCTTATCGTGTTTCCGCTAATTCGCGCGCGCGGAGTAAGAATTCGAGGTACGCCAGCGCGTCCCTTGGGATGCGGTCAGTCTTCGATTACGACGGTTGGTCCCTTGCGGGCGCGGAGTTCGGTGGAGCGTTGGGCGATGAGTGTTGCGAGAGAGGTGAAAGACTCGGCGATTGAAGCGTTAACGCCGCCGAGTGCGATGGGGTTGCCGGAATCGCCGCCGATGCGGATTTCGGGATGAAACGGAAGCTCGCCGAGGAACGGGACGTTCATGGATTCGGCGGTGCGTTTGCCTCCGCCGTGGCTGAATACGTCGATGCGTTCGTTGCAGTGAGGGCAGACGAGGAAACTCATGTTTTCCAGGACGCCGATGATGGGGACGCGGACCTGCTCGAACATATTGATGGCTTTGCGGGCGTCTTCGAGGGAGACGTCGGACGGGGTGGTGACGACGACGGCTCCGGTGAGCGGGGCGGTTTGGATCAGAGTGATCTGAACGTCGCCGGTGCCGGGAGGGAGGTCGATGACGAGATAGTCGAGTTCACCCCAATCGACGCCGCGGAGGAATTGTTGGATGACGCTGTGGAGCATGGGGCCGCGCCAGACGAGCGGCTTGTCGCCCGGATTGAGAAAGCCCATGGACATGACGCGAAGGCCGTGTTTCTCGATGGGTTGAATGCGTTCGCCGATCGCTTGCGGTTGCGCGCGAACGCCCATCATCAAAGGAACGTTGGGGCCGTAAACGTCGGCGTCGAGCAGGCCGACGCGGTTGCCTTGGCGGCTGAGGGCGATAGCCAGATTGACGGCGACGGTGGTTTTGCCCACGCCGCCTTTGCCTGATCCGACGGCGATGACATTTTGAATGCCGGGGATGGGCGGACGGGAGGGTTCGGTTGCGGGAGGAGTTGCCATGTCTGATTCGATTATGCGATGGAGAGGTTCGCATCCGCTTGGAGGGAGAGATCGCTGAACTCGCGGCGAAGGAGTTTTGGGAACGCGGCGGCGGCGATCATGGCGGCGTTGTCGGTGGACAATCCCGGCGAAGGGAAGAAGACGGGGATGCCGTGGACGGCGGCGGGGGCGGCGAGGCGGAGGCCGGCGTTGGAGGCGACTCCCCCTGAAATAACGATGGAGCGGGCGTCGATTTGTTCGGCGGAAGCGGCCGCGCGGCGGAGCAGTTCGGCGATGACGGTTTTTTGAAACGAAGCGAGCATGTCGAGTGTAGGTTGCGGCGTCGCGGCGCGGAGTTCTTCAAGTGATGGATTCACGAGGGCGCGGCGGGCGTCGATTTCGGCGGCGATATCGTGGCTTTCGACCCAACGGAGCACGGCCGTTTTGAGGCCGCTGAAGCTGAAGTCGAGCGTGTTGCCTTTCATTTTGGCGAGGGTGAATTTGACGGCGTCGGGATTGCCAAATGGCGAGAGGCGGTCGATGAAAGGGCCGCCGGGATAAGGGAAGCCGAGGAGCTTGCCGACTTTGTCGTAGGCTTCGCCGGCGGCGTCGTCGCGCGTTTTTCCAAGTAACGTGTAACTGAGATCTTCAGGGACTTTATACAGATGGGTATGGCCGCCGCTGACGACTAAGGCCAGGGCGGGGAATTCGATTTCGCCTTTATATTCGAAGAGAACGGCGTGGATGTGGCCTTCGATGTGATTGACGCCGATGAGCGGGAGCCCGGTGGCGAGGCAGAGAGCCTTGGCGTAAGTGATGCCGACGAGGAGCGAACCGATAAGGCCGGGGCCGGCGGTGACGGCGATGGCGGAGAGATCGGCGAGCGAGACGCCGGCTTCTGAGAGTGCATCGCGGACGACGGGGACGATGGCGCGAAGGTGTTCGCGCGAGGCGAGCTCGGGAACGACGCCGCCGTATTTTCCGTGGGCGAAGAACTGCGAGGCGACGATGGAGGATAGCGTGCGGCCATCGGAATCGAGGACCGCGGCGGCGGTTTCATCGCACGAAGTTTCAATGCCGAGGACGAGCATATTGTTATTTTAAGGGTTGCGAGTTAGCGAGTTCGATTATTATTTGCCGGAGGGGAGCATTGCGCAGACGCCATTGGCGGACCGGGCGGGTGCGCGGATGCTGGTGGTGGATCGGGCAAGCGGGACTTGGGAAGACCGCCTGTTTCGCGATCTGCCGGAGTATTTGAAGCCGGGCGATTGCCTGATTTTGAACGATACGAAAGTGTTTCCGGCGCGGTTGCTGGGGCGGCGCGTGGGCGGGGGCGAGGTGGAAGTGTTTTTGCTGCGCGCCGAGGGCGGGGATGGGCGAACGTGGCGGGCGTTGGTGAAGCCGGGACGCAGGATGGGAGTGGGCGAGCGGGCGCGGTTTGGAGAAGTAGAGGCGGAAGTTTTGACGCGCGGAGAATTTGGCGAGCGGACGCTGCGATTCGATTATGGCGGGGACCTGCGCGAGTTGTTCGAGCGCATCGGGCACGTGCCGCTGCCTCCTTATATCAAGCGGGGCGATGTTGCCCAGGACCGGGAACGGTATCAGACGGTATTCGCGCGGGAGGCGGGATCGGTGGCGGCTCCAACCGCTGGGTTGCATTTCACGGGGGAGATTTTGGAGGCGTGCCGGAACGCGGGGGCGGAGATCGCGCATGTGACGCTGCACGTGGGACTCGGGACTTTTCAGCCGCTGCGCGTGGAGGATGTGGAGGCGGTGAAGTTGCATGAGGAGAGCTTCTCGATCGGCGAGGAGAGTCTTCGTAGGATGCGGGCGGGCGGGCGAAGGGTGTGCGTGGGAACGACGTCGGTGCGGGCGGTGGAAAGCGCATGGCGCGGGAGAACGGGCGAGACGGATCTGTTTATTTCGCCGGGCTTCGAGTTTCAGGCGACGGGGGCGATGTTGACGAATTTTCATTTGCCGAAGTCGAGCCTGTTGATGCTGGTGTGCGCGCTCGCCGGGCGGGAGAAGACGCTGGCGGCTTACCGTCACGCGGTGGAGGCGGGGTACCGGTTTTACTCTTACGGAGACTGTATGTTGGTGGTGTAAGGCATTTGCGTCCACAGTTTCGTCACGTTTTTCGTCACGCCGGGCAAGGGCCAGGCGAGGGCCCCCGGAATGGGGACCCTCACTTAGCGGCATGTTACTCGATCACCCGCAGGGTCCAGAGGTCGGAGGCGAGGTTACGGCTGGCGATGTAGGCGTAGGGCATGGTGAAGTAGCCGTTGATGCCCCAGCCCGGCCCCCAGGAGTTGCGGACGAGGAAGCGCTGCGTGGATTCGTCGTAGCCGACGGCGAGGACGGCGTGGCCGCCGATCAGGGACTCGCTGGGGTCGGGCATGGGGACGATGCCGGTTTGCGCGACCTGGTCGCTTTCGAAGCTGTCGAAGACGGAGAAACCGAAGACGAAGGGGAAGCCGGCGGCGAGGCAGGTCTTCATGTATTCGACGGTTTGCGGGACATGGGCGTAGTGCAGGGAGCGGTGGATGAGAGCGGCCTGGTAGCAGCCCGGCGGCGGCTGATTGAGCACTTCGTTTTCGTTGTAGGGCCAAACGGTTTCCGAGCATGCGCCCTTGACGTTGATGGAGCGCATGCCGTCGCGGAGCATGGCGCCGCTATCGGAGCCGGTGGTGCCTTCCATGGCGCGCTCGTTGTAATAGATGAACAGGCGGGAGGGAGCGAAGCGTAGGATGTTCTGCTTGCGCTGCTCGAATTCGATGGCGCCGGCGATGGCGTTGGCGGTGCAGCTTCCGAGCTGGCCCTGATCGTAGACGGGAGGGCAGAGCGCGGTGAGATCGACTTTGGCGGGAAGGCTTTGCGGCTGCGCGACGGGAGCCGAGAAGACGCGATCGCGGTGATCCGGAAGATCCGGGCGCCAGCCGTAGTTACGGTTGTTCGTTTGTGTCATAAGTGGTGTTCCTTTTCGAATTACTTGATAAAAGCGAGCCAGGAGTCGAGTCCGCCGCGGTTGTGTTCGTCGAGGGCGTCGAGGCCGTCCTGAGGGGCCTGTGGGTCGGCGAGTAACTGGCGGCCGATGCGGGCGATTTCCCAGACATCGTCTCCGTCGGCCATCCAATAAGCGGGCGCCCAGTCGATGGCGCTGGTGACGACGGAGGTGACTCCTTCGGCGATGCCGTCGGCGGTGACCATGTTGAACGACTCGGTGTAGCTGGGCTGCAGGAGCAGGTGCATGTTGGCGACGGTCTGGCGGAACTGGGGCCAGGACTGCCAGCCGTTTTCGATTAGCTTGGCGTGGGGGACGCCATTGAGCAGGGCACGCGCGGCACGGATAATGGTGTCTCCGCCGCCTTCGGTGCGTCCGGCGGAGACCCAAAGCTCGAGATCGGCCTTGAGGTCGCGGGAGATTTCGAGAGCGGCTCCGGCGGCGCTCATGAAGTTCTTAAGCGGACGGGTGGCTCCGAAGGCACCGATGCGCAGAAGTCCGGAGCGCCACAGAGGACGGTTGGCTTTCTTGGCGTTCGGATCGAGGTAATAGAGGTTCGGAAGGTAGGTGCAGGGGACGCCGAAGGAGGCGCGCGTCCAGCGGCAGAATTTCGCGCTGTTGCCAGAGACGTGGAAATTGAAGGTGCCCGTTTCGAGTTCCATGGCTTCGCGCAGGAGTTTGACGCCGTTGGCGTCGGCCTGCAGGAACCCGACGTTGGAGTGGCAGTTCATGGCGAAGACGACGTCGGGGTAAGTGTTGGAGAGATTCTGTAAGTCGGCGGTGGGAATCCAGGGCGCGGAGATGACGACGTGCCCGACATTCTCTGTAGAAAGGCGTTTGGCGAGGTCGGCGGGCGAGACGATAGGCCACACCTCGGCTTGAATGCCTTGGAGGCGAAGAACCTTCGCGGTGTTAATTGCGGACACGCCGAGGCCGATGTGGCTGATGTTCCGGTTCGCGGCGAAGTTTTTATAGGCGAGAATTACCTTGCTCATGCTGCGATCAGGGTAAGGGGAGCAAGATCGCCGGACACGGGGGAGGAGGGGTAATCGCTAGAAAGTAAGTGGGAAAAAAGAATGTGGCATGGCGTGACCGGCCCAATGTACCGGTGGAGCGGCCAGTCGCGGGCCGGCACGGAGGCCGCGCTGATCCGTTCAGCTAGCCAACTAATTCGGACAGCGACGACACTGCCGTACGAGCGCTGCGTCACGATAGCGTAGGCCATATTTGGCGGTACGCCGGAGTTGAGCCGTCACTTAGTGAAACGCGGTGGGGATTGTGGCGCCAAAGACGCTGAAGATTATGAAGCAATGGCCGGCAAACGCTTGACAGAGCCGCTTCCTCCATCGGCACAAGAACGCAAGGTGAAGAAGGGGCGCGGCCGTTTTGACACCGCGACCGGATCTCTTGGAGTATGTGACGGGAGTAATGCGATCCGCACTTGGCCCGCGGAAGGCTCGTAGTTTACGCGAACTCTCTTGCCGAGACGCGGAAAGCAGTGCCGTTCATCGGATTCTATGTTAACGCCGGAGCGATCCTTGGCGTGTACGATCCTGGCTAACTCCAGAAACGGTAGGGTAGGCCGGCGAAGACCGCTATGCCGTCGTCCGGACGTGAATGACCCATCTGCCGGTGGAAGAATAATGGTACTAGCGGATGAATTCGGATTTCGCCGGGATTAGCCGCACTTTGCCGGGCCACCGATGTGCGGAGCGTCAAAACGCCGGACGGGCTGTATCGGGACCTGCCGACGCAGCATTGCGGCCTGGTGGGAGAGTTGCGCGCGCGCAAGGGAATGGGCGTGACCGTTCGGGTGGTGAATAACTAGCTCGGAATACGGCATTGGGTTAACAGAAATACTTCAATAGATGTTGGGCGCGTAACTGTGTCACGCCGACGAGACGTTCGCGAGGATGCCCTTGGTGTTTTTCCGGTTTGCCGTTCCTGTTCGACTTACTTACTTTCCTTTGTTGTTTTGTTTCCTTATTTGGTGCAACGTTGCTTTTTACGAAGATCAAAAACCCGTTCAGGTAACCCTTAAACTGGATAGGGGCCGCGTCAAACGCGAGCGGCCAGCGCCCACCTTTTAGCATTCGCGATTTCCCTTGTCTAGAATGGAGACCGCTTAGCGAAGGGCTACGAAGATGATCAGTCGTGCCCTCTCTTGGTTACACGATAGCGCGGGGGGTGGGAAAACCGAGACGGCGGAACGGAGAAATCGGGTGTAAGGTATTGAGGGGGAGGGAGATATAAGTTTTTCGGGGCGTTGTGACTGGCCTGTGGCCCCGTTTCTCTTTCGCGGCAACGAGGGACGAGAAGGCGCTGCGCGCGGCGGGTGCGAGAGTTTATTCCTGGCGACGTGGTTATTTGGTAAGTTGTTGGTGGCGTGGAGCTTATAGATCGGGTTTTTCGAAGGACCGCGATCTTGGGGCTTCGGGATTTCAATTATGTTTGGCTCGGAGGTAACCGCCGACGCTCTGCATGTCCGCCGCGGCGGCTGGCGTCCAGCGGATACGCTTTCTTGTGAGACCAACATCTGTTCGAGGCGGGCGTCCATTTCTTCTTCAATGAGCTCGGCCCGGTCAGCCTGTGCGACACCCTCCCGCACTGCGGAGCGAAAGCTCGCCTCTTCCCGAGGCAGACGCAAAGCCTCGTCCTTCACCAATCGCCCGGCGTTGGTCCCGGCGTGGGGGGGATTTGAGAAAGCTGTGTTTCCTGCTCGGGCTTGAAATGGATTTCGATGCCCCTCAATGCATGCGAAAACCGCAAGTGCGGCAACACGGGACTATCTCCGCCACACGCTCCCTCCCGCGATAGCGGTCTCTCATCCTCATCAAGCGCCGGGAACGTACGCCGCGTTCGGCGTTAATTGAGCGGATACGAAGATGTCGACCACGACAACGTCAGCGGGACGAAGCGTCATGAATCAATTGTTCGCAGACCGAGTCGTCGTCAGCGTACGCCGCCTCGAAAGGTCGCCGCCCGGCAGCGCACCAATCCGCGTCACCCTCGGAGACGCCCCATCGCAAAACGACCTGAATCTGTTCCCCAGCCGGAACTTGCGACGCAAACTCTTGCGGAACGGCAATGTGCCCATTCGGCATCAGTTCGCTTTCGAAGTCGACGGTCTTCATTTCGGTTCCCTCGCTTCCTTCCATCATTCCATGCTGGGGCGACGGCGCCGCCCGCGCCTGTTATCCTCACCAATGTATGCCCGCCACCCTCCTCGACGGCAAACGGATCCGCGATGAAATCCTCGCCGAGCTGAAACCGCGCGTCGATTCTCTCGCCCTCGCCGGCCGCCCTCCCGGGCTCGCCGTCGTCCTCGTTGGCGACAACCCGGCCTCCCAAATCTACGTCCGCGCCAAAGTCAAAGCCTGCCACGATCTTGGCATCTTCAGCGAACAGATCAGCCCGCCCGCTTCGCTTACCACGGCCGAGCTTCTCGCCATCGTCGAGGGCCTCAACCATCGCCCCGACATCGACGCAGTCCTCGTCCAAATGCCCCTGCCGCCACAGATTGAGGCCCACCGCGTCCTCCTCGCGATCTCGCCCTACAAAGACGCCGACGGCTTCCACCCATGGAACGTCGGCAACCTCGTCGCCAACGTCCCCGGCCCCACGGCCTGCACTCCCGCGGGCATCCTCGAACTGCTCAAACGCTACCGCATCCCCATCGCCGGCAAGAAAGCCGTCGTCATCGGGCGCAGCGACATTGTCGGCAAGCCCATGGCGCTTCTCCTCCTCCATCAAAACGCCACCGTCACCATCTGCCATTCGAAAACGCCGAACCTCGCCGAAGAATCGCGCACCGCCGATATTCTCGTCGCCGCCATCGGGCGTCCGGCGCTCGTCACGGCGGAGTTCATACGCCCCGGCGCAACCGTCATCGACGTTGGCATGAACCGCCTCACCGATCGCGCCGAGGCCGAGCGCATCTACGCGCGCGCCCCCGAAAAACTGCGCGGCTTCGACCAAAAAGGCAGCATCCTCCTGGGCGACGTTCACCCCATCGAAGGCCCCGAAATCGCCGGCGCCATCACGCCGGTCCCCGGCGGCGTCGGCCCGCTCACCATCGCCATGCTCATGTCCAACACCGTCCGCGCCGCCGAACTCCACGCCGCTCCCCGCCAACCCGTCCCATGCTTCTCGTAGGACTCACGGGCGGCGTCGGCAGCGGCAAAACCTTCGTTGGACGCATTCTCGAATCCCTTGGCTGCGTCTTCATCCAGGCCGACGAACTCGGCCACGCCGTCCTCATGCCCGATGGCGAAGCGTACCCGGCCGTCGTCGAAGCCTTCGGGAACGCCATCCTCGCCCCCGATGGCGCCATCGACCGCCGCGCCCTGGCGGCCGTGGTGTTCAACCATCCCGATCTCCTCGAACGCCTTAATTCCATCGTCCACCCGGCGGTGCGCCGGCGCCAGGATTCGCTTGCCGCCGCCGCCCGCCAACGCGACCCCGGCGTCATCGTGGTTGTGGAAGCGGCCATCCTGGTGGAAACTGGTAGTTATAAGCGGTTCGATCGCCTGATCGTCACCGTCTGTCCGCTCGAAACGCAAATTGAGCGAACCATCAAACGAAGCGGCCTCAGCGCCGTCGAAGTAGAAGCGCGTCTTCGCCGCCAGGCATCCGACGAGGAGAGGTTTCGCGTGGCCGACTTCGTCGTCGATACTTCGCGCTCGAAAGAGGAGACCGCAAAGGAAGTGGAAAAAGTGTACCAGTCGCTGCGGAGCTTGCAATCATGAAACGGATTTTTTGGATCGCCTTCTTCCTCGTCGCCGCCTTTGTCTTTTTCACCTCGCGCCACACCTGGGCGCCGGTCCATCTGGTGGAAACCGTCGATGGCGCCAGACGCCGCCTGGAGCGATCCCGCGTCTTCCCACGCGGCCGCCCTCAGCCCCGACGAGCAAAACAACATCGACATTTATAAAACCGCCCATCTCGCCACCGTCAATATCACCAGCACCGTTTACCAGCGCTCGTTTTTCTTCGACGTCTATCCCTCCAAAGACACCGGCTCCGGTTTCTTCATCGATAGCGGCGGACGCATTCTCACCAACAACCACGTCATCGCCGACGCCAGCCGCATCGAGGTCACTCTCCCCGATCAATCGCACTACCGCGCCCGGCTGCTCGACCGCGATCCCGTCAACGATCTCGCGCTCCTTAAAATCGAGCCGCGCAAGCCGCTTCCCATCCTTCGCCTCGGCGATTCCGACGCCGTGCAGGTCGGCCAAAAAGTCCTCGCCATCGGCAATCCGTTCGGACTGGACGGCACGCTCACCACCGGCATCATCAGCTCCATCGGACGCACCATTCAATCGGAAAACGGCCGCCCGCTCGAAGGCCTGATTCAAACCGACGCCGCCATCAATCCCGGCAACAGCGGCGGCCCGCTGCTCGATTCCCGCGGCAACGTCGTCGGAATCAACACCGCTATCCTCGGCCCCAACGGCAACATCGGCATCGGCTTCGCCATGCCCATCAACCGAGCCAAGCGCATGCTCACCGATTACCGCGCCGGCCGCTCCTACCAGCCGCCGTTCTTGGGCGTCACCACCGTCTTCATCGCCGGCTCCTACGCCCAGGCGCTCGATCTTCCCGCCGGCGGCGGCCTGCTCATCCAGGAAGTCGGCCGCGGTTCCGCCGCCGCCCGCGCCGGACTCCGCGGCGGCAGCCACACCGTCGTCATCGGCAACTATGAACTTGAAGTCGGCGGCGATCTCATCACCGCCATCGACGGCAAGGCCATCGAGCGCCAGGACGACCTCACCCGCGAAATGGCCCGCAAACGCGCCGGCGACACCATGACTTTCACCGTCTTCCGCGACGGCCGTTCTCTCTCGGTCCGCGTCACGCTTGGCGTCGCCGCCGACGAGCGTCTCTAGCCCGATGCGCGATCTCGCTCAAGGCGCCATCCTCGTCACCGGAGGCGCCGGCCTCATCGGCAGCGCCCTCGTCTGGGAACTCAACCGCTCCGGCTACCGGAACATTTTCATCGCCGACCGCTTAGGCAAATCCGAGAAATGGAAAAACCTCACCGCCCTCCGCTTCGTCGATTATCTTGAAGCCGAGGAACTCGCCCGCCGCATGACCACCGGCGCTGGAATGCCCGATGACATCCGCACCGTCTTCCACCTCGGCGCATGCTCGTCCACCGGCGAAACCGACGCTTCTTATTTGATCCGTAACAACTACGAGTACACCAAAATGGCCGCCGAATGGGCGCTCGCCCACGACGCACGTTTCCTCTACGCCTCCTCCGCCGCCACTTACGGCTCGCTCGAAGAGAACCTCAGCGAGGAGCGCGATCTCGACACTCTCCGTCCGCTGAACATGTACGGCTACTCAAAACATCGCTTCGATTGCTACGCGCGCGACCGCGGCTTTCTCCACCGCATCACCGGCCTCAAATACTTCAACGTCTTCGGACCCAACGAGGATCACAAAGGCGACATGCGCAGCGTCGTCCACAAAGCGTTCCACCAGATTTCGAAAACCGGCGCCGTGCAGTTGTTCAAAAGCTACCGGCCCGAATTCGCCGACGGCTGCCAGCGGCGCGATTTTCTTTACGTGAAAGACGCGGTCCAAATGACCGTTCATCTCGCCCGGCATGAGGCCGCCGGCGGGCTCTACAACATCGGCTCGGGCGTGGCTCATTCCTGGCTCACCCTCGCCCACGCCATTTTCGCCGCCATGGGCCGCGATCCGAAGATCGAATTTATCGAGATGCCTGAAACGCTCCGCCCCAAATATCAATACCTCACTCGCGCCGTCATGGACCGCTTTCAATCCACCGGCTACGCCGCGCCGCTTACCCCCCTCGAAGACGCTGTGAAGGACTACGTCCAAAACTACCTCGTCCCCGGCCGCAAGCTCGGCGACGAGGCGTTACAAAGCTACGGGCCGTCGGGAGCGTTTGTGTAAGTTACGCAGCCTGAGCTTTGGCTCCCAATGGCTGAATCGTACTTCCAGTTCGCCACTCCGATCGCATGTGAAGATTCCGCCGTGAAATCAATCCATTTAGGCGGCCGGTACGATGCGGACAGCCTTAACTGCCTGTGGTAGAAGTACCCTCCTGAGAAAACTGCGGATTTTGGCCGGTGTCCGGGGGTACCCAAACTGTCAACCGCCCGTCGGCGACGCGTTGTAGCGCGCCTGTGAAGGTCTCGCTAAGCCCATTATGCGAATCATGAAAAATTCCGACTTCTACCACAGGCTGCTAAGCCCATGCCAAGTGTGTATGTTTTCGCGCGATGGTTAGGGCAGTTCCGCTTGACGCAGAGTCCGCTGCACGGCGCGGAACACCTCATCGAACCCTGGCAGTGCCGCCATCTGATACCCAAGGCGGTTGTCCCATAGCGCCTTCAGCCGGGCCTCTTTGACGCGGATAGCTTCGGCCAGGCCTTTGCACGGCCTGCCGCGAAACTCAAGTTTGTGCCGCATCCCATCCGCGAGCGCGCCAAGCTCGATACCTACGTTCGACGTGAGATGCCATAAATCGTAGAGGTCCCTCGGTTCGTTGCGCGCCCGGCCGGCGAGCGCCAAGGTTTTCTCGGTCGCAATTTCCTCCAGCGAGTAGACGCGCAGTAGCCGGTTCTCCGGCAGGTCCGCGAATTCCTCGTAGCCGCGCAGAACCGGGCGATCCAAGAGCGGATAGACGAGCGCCTCGCGGAGCGTGATGTCCACCTTGACATCACTGCCCCTGGGCAACGGCCCTTCGTACCGCAGATAGAACGTGTAGCTGTTTTCGTGCTTTTGACGGTCTTCGCGATGAAAGCCGAATACAATGCCCGAAGCCTCGCGTACAGCGGCATAAATCGGCTCAAGCCGCGTCTTCACCTCGCTGGGCGTCACGGGCGCGGTAAGCGTAAAGTCGAGATCCTCGGAAAACCGATAGCCGCCAAAATAGCAGCGCTTCAGCGCAGTACCGCCTTTGAACCCAAGCACCGCCTTGAGGTCCGATTCAGCGAGCGCCGCCAGGAACCACGCAACGCAATAGTCGCGTTCAAGCACGCTCTCGGGAATGCGGCGGCCGCCCTCCTTGGCCAGCCTGTTGGCGAGAAGTGGCAGGTTGCGCTGTGGGATCATTCAGCTCGCCCGGACCGATTCGAGTTCCTGGGGCGTGACGTTCAGTTGAAGCCGCCAGCGGCGCAAGTGCGTCCCCTCCCCCGGCAGCATGGGGTCGAGCGGAGCATAGGTCTCGGTAAGTGCATCCCGCAGCCGTGCCAGTTCTCTTTCGGGCGCGACCCTGTAGAGCTCCAGCAGATAACCGAGGCGGCGTATCACGGCTCCGGTAGCCATGCGCAGCGCGTAGTCCACAAGCTTTTTTGCCTGCATATCTTGATATCGCATCCACAGGCCTTTGGCGGCTTCGGTGACGCCGCCGCAATATTCCGGCTGGCGGAGGCCGTCGATCACCGTGCGTTCAAGGTCGCTTACTTCAACGGACTCCTGCTTCGTCACCCAGTGTTTCATCGTGCCGAAATAGTGCTCAGGCTGGACGTAGACAAAGCGGAATTCCGTGCCTTGGAGTGTCCGGTTTCGCAGGCGCTTTGAACTGGACGCGAAAACAGCCAATTGGGGCTGCGTCACCATGCGATGTATCTCCATCGCCGAACCATGCGAGATGAAGCACGGAGTATCCCCTGCCAGCATTTTTGCCGTTAGATAAGGATCGCCTGCATACCCCGATGCGCTGCCCAGTTCCGGTGGAACGACGACGAACACGCCCCGTTTCAGGCGCGAGAAAAGCCCGCGGCGGACGGCCTTGTGCAGCAGACTGCTCGCCAGGTGAGAGCTGAGGCCGGTGATCTCCTGGGCATCCGCAAGCGTGAATGTCGATTGCGGCCGGTCGTAGAGACCGGCCAGGAGGCCGGCCGTCTGTCGACCGGCAGTCTTGCTATGGCTATTATGTTGCGTGCTCATGTCATCGCCTAGAGAGCCATAAATGGTACATAAAACATAACATTTGTTATGGTTCGTGTCAAGAAGAATGCTCAGAAGGCGACGCTATGCGCATATAACCTAATAGATTTGGGATTGACGGGACCCCGACTCTTCCTGCCCGAGATTCCGCTGAACCATCACAGCTTTGCGACGCCACCGGCCTGCACAATCCCTCGATGGAGCCGGTGATCCTTGACGAAATGTAAAGACCTTTCTTCCGCCCAACAATTCCCTCGACTTCGCTGTTAAAATAATCGACTCGACTTCAAGGCCCAAATCGCTTGAGAAAACTTACCCTCTTGCTGGTGTTCGGGGTGTGCCGCGCCCAAGTCCAAGTCGTTACCTATCACAACGACAACGCGCGCACCGGCCAAAACCTGAGCGAAGTTCTTCTCTCTCCCTCAAACGTCAAAGCCGGCGCGTTCGGCAAGCGCTTCACTCAAGCCGTCGATGGCAATGTCCTTGCCCAACCGCTTTATCTGCCCGCCGTCTATGTGCCGGGTAAGGGCATTCATAACGTCGTCTATGTCGCCACCGCGCACGATAGCCTATACGCCTTCGACGCCGATAGCGCCACGGGCGCCAACGCCGCCCCGCTGTGGCACGTCAGCTTTCTCGATGCCGCCAACTCCGCCACGACCGTGCCCGCCGGCGACGTAAACTGCTTCGTCGCCGGAATCGAATTGGGCATCGCCGGCACTCCCGTCATCGATCCCGCCACGCTCACCATTTACCTGGTCGCCGAAACCAAGGAGGCCGGACCGAGCTATGTCTTCCGCCTCCACGCCATCAGCGCCTCGACGGGCGCCGAGAAGCCCGGCAGCCCCGTCGAAATCCAGACGCCCGGCTTTGTTCCGCTCCAATACAAACAGCGCGGCGCATTGCTCCTCTCGCGCGGCGTCGTCTACACGCCGTGGGGTTCCAACTGCGACATCGAACCCTATCACGGCTGGATGCTCGCCTACGATGCGTCGAGTCTCGCCCTCGTCTCCGTCTTCAACGTCACTCCAAACGGAGAGGAAGGCTCATTCTGGAATGCCGGCGGTGGCCCGGCCGCCGACGCCGAGGGCAACATCTATCACATGTCGGCGAACGGCGACTTCGACGGTGGCACGAATTTCGGCGACAGCTTTCTTCGCTTCTCCGCCGCGCCCAACATGGCCCTAGCCGACTATTTCACCCCGTTCAACCAGGCGTTCCTCGACCTCAACGACATCGACGTCGGCTCCTCCGAACCGCTCCTCCTCCCCGACTCGGCCGGCAACGCCGAACATCCCCACCTCATCGCCGGCGCCGGGAAAGAAGGCCGCATCTATCTCCTCGATCGCGACCACCTCGGCCACGCGCAGTACAACGTGGACAGCCTCGCGGTTCAGTCGCTCCCCGAACTCGGCCATTCCCTTTTCGGAAGCATGGCCTATTTCAACGGCTATCTTTATATAGCCACCGAATATTCGCCCCTCCGCGCCTACTCGATTTCCAATGCCACCGTCGGCGCCGCGCCCGCCTCCTCCTCTGCGTTTCAATCCATCCGGCTCGGCGCGATTCCCAGCGTGTCGGCCAGTGGGGACTCCAACGGCATCGTGTGGATCTCGCCTTATGAAACCGCCGGATCGCTCCAGGCCTATGACGCCGCCAATCTCTCCAAACAGCTCTATAGCAGCGACACCGTGCCGGGCGACGCGCCCGGCTCGTGGGTGGAATTCACCGTGCCCACCGTCGCCGACGGCAAGGTTTTCCTTGGAACCGCGAACGCACTGGTGGCGTATGGCCTGCTGAATCCGGTGGCCCCCGTCGTCGCCGCCGCCACCAACGCCGGCAGCTTCGAGCCCGATAACGCCGCGCCCGGCGCGCTCGTCTCCCTTTTCGGCGCCGGCTTGTCGCCGGCCACCGCATCCGCCTCGGCTGTCCCTCTGCCCACTTCCCTCGCCGACACAAATGTGACGGTAAACGGCCTGCCCGCCCGCCTGCTCTATGTCTCCCCCACTCAGATCAACGCTGAAATTCCCTACATTACCCCGCTCGGCCGCGCGAGCGTCGTCGTCACCGCCGCCGGCGCCTCCTCCGCTCCCTTCGCAATGCAAGTCAGCGCGGCCGCGCCCGGCATTTTTACCGGCGCCGACGACGACGTCAACCCGGACACGCCGGCCAAAGCCGGCAGCGTGATTTCCCTGTTCTTCACCGGACTCGGCGCCGTCAATGCAACCGTCCACGCCGGCGATCCCGCTCCCACCAATCCCTTGGCCGCCGCCACGGCCAAGGTCACCGCCACCGTCGGCGGCCAGCCCGCCACTGTCCAATTCGCCGGCCTAGCTCCGGGTTACGCCGGCCTCGCGCAAGTGAATCTCGTCGTCCCTCCGCTCGCAACCGGCACCTATCCGGTTACCATCGTCGTAGGCGACGCCGTGAGCAATAGCGCACTTCTCAACGTGTCCGGCCAATGAGCCGTCCCGCCGTGCCGCCCGAATTGCCCTTCGCCCTCCGCACCATCCGCGCCGCTCTGCGCCGCTTGAATACTTACTTGAACCGCCGCTACCGTGTGGGCCGGGCCGCCGCGCACCCCATGCCGCTCCCCATTCGAGGTCCGGATTACGCCGCCGCCGAAGCCGCTCTCCGGCGCGTCCAGCCGGGCAGCCCCGCGTCTACGGCGTACCTTGCCACTCACATCCAGCGACTCGCCCGCACGCTCGAATTGACTCCGCGTTCGCGGACCTCCGGCCGCATTTTGGAACTCGGCTGCTACATGCAGATCACCCCCGTGCTTGGTGAACTGCGCGGGTATAACAAGGTTTGCGGCGCGCATTACGGCCCGCTCGGACAAAGCGAATCGAAATCGGCAGAGATTCGGCAACCGCCCTTTCGATTGCACCGTCGATCTGTTCGACGCCGAGCGCGACGTCTACCCTTATCCCGACGGCCACTTTGAAACCGTCCTCGCCTGCGAGTTGATCGAGCACATGATCTACGACCCCATGCATCTGCTGCTCGAATGCCGCCGCGTGCTCGAAGACGGCGGACGCCTGCTGCTCACGACGCCCAACATTGCCAGCCTCACCAGCGTCTGGCGCGCCTTGCACGGCTACAACAACCCGCAGATTTTTTATCAGTACACCCGCCCCGTTCCCGGCGCCGCGCCCGACATCCAGCACATGCGCGAGTACACCGCCTACGAGCTGCGCGACGCCGTCCGCGCCGCCGGCTTCGAAGTGGAAACCCTCCTCACCGAACCCATCGAAAAATTCAGCGAACACCTGCCGGTCTGGAATTTCCTCGAAGAAAACGGCTTCAACACCGCCTATCGCGGCGAACAAACCTACTGCGTCGCCGTCAAACGCGCCGGCGCTCCCGATCACCCGCTTCCCAACGTTCCTTTATTACGACGCCGGCTAATTTCCTATTGTAATCCGTCTAGGCATGATGTATAACTTACTTAGGCATCGGCCTGAACATCATGAGTAGACCATCCGATCTCATCCAGGGCACCCTCGACCTGCTGATCCTTAAAATCGTCTCCATCGAGCCGAAGCACGGCTGGGCCATCGCCAAACGCATCCAGCAAGTGAGCGAGGACGCTCTCCAGGTTACGCAGGGAGCGCTCTATCCCGCTCTCCATCGCCTGGAACACCAGGGTTGGATTCGCTCCGAGTGGCGCGACACCGAAACCGGGCGCGAGGCCAAGTTCTATTCGTTAACCCGCGCCGGCGCAGCGCAGCTCAAGCTCGAACTCGCCCAATGGGAACGCTTGTCTAACGCCGTCGGCCTGATCGTCCGCCTGGCTTGAGGAACTCGCACCGTGAACCTCGGCCGCCGATGGGAAATCGTTCGCATAAGGATGCGCTCTCTCTTTCGCCGCGCGGAGGTCGAGCGCGAACTCGACAAAGAAATTCGCTTTCACTTGGAACAACAGATCGAAGAAAATCTAGCGCTCGGCATGCCGCCCGCCGAAGCGCGTTTTGCCGCCTTGCGCACGCTCGGCGGAGTGACACAAATCCAGGAGGAATGCCGCGATATGCGCCGAACCAATCCTATAGAAGACGTCCTGCGAGACCTGCGCCACACCCTGCGGGGATTCCTTCGCAGCCCCGGTTTCTACGTCGTCATCGTTCTGACGATGGCGCTGTCGATCGGCGCCAACAGCGCGATCTTCAGCGTCGTTGACGGCGTTTTGTTCCGGCCTCTGCCGTATGCCAAGCCCGATCGCCTCGTCCGGATGTTCCTAAGTGGAGCCGATTTTCCGAAGTTCCCCTTCAACCCCTGGGATTTTCGCGACTATCGCGATCGTTCCCGTTCGTTCGAGTCCATGGCCGCTTACGTGCATTCCGACCTCCAGTTGACCGGCGCGGGCCAGCCGGTTCTCTTGCCCGGATTTTCGGTCACCTCCGGCTTCTTTCACGTGCTGGGATTGAATCCCGCGATGGGCCGCGAGTTCACGGTCAAAGACGAACTGCCCGCCAACAACCGTGTCGCCATTCTCAGCAACCGGCTTTGGCGAACCCGCTTCGCATCGCGACGGAATATTCTTGGAGCGAAGATCCTTCTCGACGCCATCCCTTATACCGTCGTCGGCGTGATGCCGCCCGGCGTCGAGCATCCGGGGAACGCTTATCGTTCGGTCGCCTATGGCGAGACCGTCGACGTCTGGACGCCCTTCGCGTTCGACGGCAATCCATCCCAACGCGGCTCGCACTTTCTCGACTGCGTGGCGCGGCTCAAAAACGGAGTGACGCCCGCGCAGGCCCAAGCCGAGATGAGCGCCATCATGGTCCAACTCGGCCGCGAACACGGAGGAGATCAAGGATGGCGCGTGCTCGCCGTCCCGCTGCATGTTGAAATCGTCGGACGCAGCCAGAGCCTGCTGTGGATTCTTCTCGGCTCGGTGGGGATCGTCCTGTTGATCGCCTGCGTGAATTCGGCGAATTTGCTGCTGGCGCGAGCCGCCATCCGGCAACGCGAAATCGCGCTGCGCGCGGCGTTGGGCGCCAGACGATCCCGGCTGATCCGCCAAATGCTCACCGAGAGCGTTCTACTCTCGTTGGCCGGGGCGGTCTTGGGCGCGCTAGTCGCCATCGGCGGCGTTCGCGCGCTGGTCTCGTTCCTGCCCGCGGATTTTCCCCGCTCCACCGACATTCAGGTCAACGGCGGCATGTTCCTGTTCGCGCTGTCGATCGCGATCGCCACCGGCGTGCTGTTCGGCCTGGCTCCGGCGTTGCAAGCTTCGAAGACGGACCTCGTGCGCTCGCTTCACGACGGCGGCCGCGCCGTTACCAGTGGCTCCGCTCTCTCCGTCTGCGCAACATCTCGTCGCGAGCGAAGTCGCTCTGGCCTGCGTTCTGCTCATCGGCGCGGGTCTCATCCTGCGCAGCTTCGTGAATCTGTTGCGCACCGATCCGGGTTTTCGCTCCAGCGAAGTCCTCACCGCCGGCATTTCACTGCCGTCAGGGACCTATAAGGATCCCAAGTCGGTCATCCGTTTTTACGACCGGCTCGCGACGCGGCTGGCATCTCTTCCCGGCGCGAACGCTTCCGGAGTGGGGTCGGACCTTCCCTGGACCGGCTACGACGATAACGCCGGCTTCGACATTGAAGGGAAGAAGCCGCCTCCCGGCAAGGATTTCCACGGACGGTATCACGCCGCCACCGCCGGTTACTTTCGCGCGCTGAGCATTCCGCTATTGGAGGGACGCTTCTTTAACGCCCACGACAACATGGATGGGCCGTTGACCGTCATCGTGAATCGGGCGCTCGCCCGGCTCTATTGGCCGGGCGAGGACGCACTCGGCAAGCGGATCACGTTTGACGACCACCCGAAAGAAAAAGACTGGCTGACGATCGTCGGCATCGTCGGAGACGTCAAAGACACCCCGGCGAGCGACGGCGCGGAGCCCGCTTTTTGGTGGCCGTTGCTCCAGTCGCCCACATCCATGAGAGACATGTCCATCGTCGTTCAAGCGAAATCGGATCCGAGGGCGCTCGGCAATGAACTTCTATCGGCTGTTCGCGAACTCGATCCCAATCTCGCCGTCGCTCACATGCGCCCGATGGACGAAATTGCCGGCGAATCGTATTCGACGTCCCGCTTTGCGCTCTTTCTCGTGGGGTTATTCGCCTTTCTCGCGCTGACGCTCGCCGCCATTGGAACCTACGGCGTCGTCTCCTATTCGATCAATCAGCGCAGCCACGAATTCGGAGTGCGAATGGCTCTCGGCGCCGAACCGCGCGACGTGCTCACCATGGTGCTCGGCGAGGGGATGAGACTCGCCATCGCCGGAGCGGCCGTAGGAGCGTTGTGCGGCCTCGGGTTGGGCCGCCTGCTCGCCAACCTTCTTTATGGCGTGGGCGCGGCCGACGCGCTCACCATCGGAATCGCCTGTCTGGTGGTGCTTTCGGCGTCGGCCTTGGCCTGCTACGTTCCCGCCCGCCGCGCAACCCGCAACGACCCGATGAACGCCCTGCGCGCCAGTTGATCGTTACTGCCCGCCGGCGCTCCAATAGCCGGGGCGCGTGCGGATTTGCAGGCCCGGACGATCCACGACCACTTGAATATTGTGATAGCCTGCGTCGCTCAGGTTGTCGGGATGGTAGCTCAGCAAATATTGATTGTGCAGTTCCTGGCCGAGTTGGATGAGATCGTGCTCCAGCGTCTTCTCCTTGACGAAGGAATATTGCCGGCCGCCGGTCAGTTTCGTGAACGCGTCCATCGGATCGGAGACGAAGATGCCCTTGACGCCTTTGAAGATCTCGGTGAAGGCGGGAATGACGCTGCCCAAATCGCGGTTTTGCGAAACGGTGGAGGGAGTCATCGCCGCGCCGGGCCGTCCCACTTCCGCGGTGATGGGAATCGGTGGCGGGCCGGGGGGAATGTCCCGCTTCGTCAATTCGGCCACCAGGTGCGAGATGTTGATGGAGTAAATCGCCACGTTGGCGAATTGCGCCTCGGTCAAGACTTCGCGCACGTGATTTTCGCTGGAATTGTCGCGAGTTTCGCTGATTAGCAAAATCACGCGGCGGCGGTCGTCGGGCCGGGTCCGCAGTTTCTTGATGGCGTCGGAGACGGCGTCGATCATGCGGCTGCTGGAGCTGCCGGGCTTGAGCTTCTTGAAGGCGTCGCCGATCTGGCCGGGATCGGAAGTGAAGTTGAGCAAGGTTTGAAGCCGGTGGTCGAACTCCATGACAGCCGCCTCGCCGTTGTCGCCCACCACCATTTCGCCGATAAGGTTGCCGATCTTTTGAATTCGCGGCAGCGCCTCTGTAACTTCGTTGTTGGCTTGGACAAGCACGACGATCGAGAGCGGATGCACGGAAACGTCCTGGGAAAGCTTTTGCTTCTTGTCGTTATCGAACAACGAAAAATCGGACGGCTGCAAACCGGCGATGAAGTTGCCTTCCTTGTCGGTGACCGTGGTTGGAGCGAGAACGACGTTCACCGTCGTGCGGATGGATTCGGGCTGCTCGGGCGCGGTTTGGCCCGGCTGCTGCTGGTTCTGCCAGGCGAAGGCGGGAACGAAAAAGCAGAGCGTGAATAAAACCTTAATCGGCAATGGAGACTCCCTCATCATGTCTTCAGTTTCGCATCCTCGTGCTCTGTATGTCCGCGCAGCAGAGCGGCGACGTGGGGAATCAGGTGCGCGACGGCGTCGAGCGATTCGACCGCGCCCTTCGGCGAACCGGGCAGGCAGAGGATGAGCGTGGTTCCCAAAGTTCCGGCGAAGCTGCGCGAGAGCGGGGCGAGCGGAGTCTTTTTCAGGCCTTCGGAGCGCATGAGTTCGCCGAAGCCGGGGATCTCTCGTTCGACGATGGGGCGGACGGCCTCGGGCGTGACGTCGCGAGCGGACACGCCGGTGCCGCCGGTTGTCACTACCAGCGAGATCTCCTCCATCGCGGCGAGCGCGGCGACGCGGGCGGCAATCATGGAGGGTTCGTCGGGGACGATTTCGTGAATGGCGGTGGTCCAACCCAGTTGCGCGATGCGTTCGCGAAGCTTCGGGCCGGAAACGTCCGCGCGCAGGCCCGAGGCGGCGGAATCGCTGATGGTCAATACGGCCGCGGCGATCGTCATGACCGCTTAAAATCGCCGCTCTTCCCGCCGGTTTTTTCTAGCAAATAAAGGTCCTGAATTTCGATGCTTTTATCGAGCGCTTTGGTCATGTCGTAGACGGTGAGGGCGGCGACGGCGGCGGCGGTGAGCGCCTCCATCTCGACGCCGGTGGGGCCGGTGGTGGAGATGCTCGAAAAAATGCGGATGCCTTCGCTTTCGATGCGCACCTCCACGTCGGAGTGCGTGAGCATGAGCGGATGGCAGAGCGGGATCAGCTCGGAAGTTTTTTTCGCGGCGCAGATGCCGGCGACGCGGGCGATTTCGAGCGGATTGCCTTTGGGATTCGTGGGCAGCCGCTCGATCACCTCCGCCTTCATGCGCACGAAGGCGTGGGCGCGGGCGGTGCGCTTGGTGGGATGCTTGGGCGAGATATCGACCATGCTCGCCGCGCCCTCCTCGTCGAAATGGGAGAGGGAGGGGGGCTTTTCTTCGGAAGTTTTTTTCATCGGGGCAACACTTGAATCCAATCTCCGGCGTCGTAGCTTTCCCGATCCGGTTCGGCCACGAGAAACGCGTTGGAACGGGCGAGCGCCGCCACGTCGCCCGATCCTTTCCACGGCACCGGGGTTAACGCCTCGCCATCGGGGGAAAGGCAAGCGGGAAGGAAGCGCGTGAGGCCGCCTTTGTGGCGGAACGGGCTTGCCAGGCGGGCGCGAAGCAGGGGAAGGCGCGGCGCGGTCTCTCCGCCGAGCAATTCGACGGCGGCGCGGGCGAAGACCTCGAAGGTGACCATGGTGGAGGCGGGATTGCCCGGCAGGCCGAAGAAGAATTTATTTTGCGCGCGGCCGAACACCAGGGGCTGACCGGGTTGAACGCGCACGCGGTCGAAGAAAAACTCGGCGCCGAATTCGGCGAGCACGCCTTCGACAATGTCGTATTTGCCGGCCGAGACGCCGCCGGAGAGCAGGAGCAGATCCGCTTCGAGTCCGCGCGCGATGGCCGAACGGGTGGATTCCCAGTCGTCGCGGGCGATGGGAAGAATTAACGGCGTGCCGCCGGCGCGCACGGTTTGAACGGCGAGCGAATAGGCGTTGGAATTGCGAATTTGATGGTCCTTTGGGGCCTCGTCCACGGCGACGAGCTCGTCGCCGGTAGAGACGATGGCGACGCGCGGCCGGGCGTAGACCTTCACGCGGGCCTTGCCCACCGCGGCGAGCAGAGCGATTTCGACGAAACCGAGACGGCGGCCGGGTTCGAGAAGCGGATCGCCGCGGCGGGCCTCCGCGCCGCGCGGATTGACGTTGCCGCCGGGCAACGGAGGGTCGGCGATACGAACGACGCCGTTCTCGCGTTGGACGTGCTCGACCATCACCACGCTATCGGCGCCGGAGGGAACGGGGGCGCCGGTCATGATCTCCACCGCCTCGCCCGCGCGGCATTCGCCGTCGTAGATTTGGCCGGCGCGGACCTCTCCGACGACCCGGAATTCGCGGAGACGATCCGAAGAACGCAGGGCGAAGCCGTCGCGCACGGAGCGGTCGAGAGGGGGATAATCGCGGTCGGCGGCGATCGATTCGGCGAGCACGCGGCCGGAGGCTTCGAGAAGCGCGACGTCTTCGATCGCCGGCTGGGGCCTGGAGAGGCTCACCTGAGTTAAAACACAGGCGCGCGCTTCGGGGAACGAAAGTGCGTCCACGAAGTCTATTGTAGCGGCGGCGGGGCGGGTGGATTCGCCCTCTACAATGTAGGGATGCCCAATCGCCTGACGCTGTGCTCGATGACGGAACAGATTCGCTCGCGCGCGTTGTCTCCGGTGGAGCTTGTCGACGCCCACTGGAAGCAGATCGAGAAACAGAATCCGCGGTTGAACGCATTCGTGATTCAGATTGAAGAAGAATCGCGGGCGGCGGCGCGGGAGTCGGAGGCGAAACAGATGCGTGGGGAGTTCGACGGGCCGCTGCATGGGGTTCCGGTGACGGTGAAGGACAGCTTCGATATGGCCGGATTGCCGACGCGATGCGGCAGCAAATTTCTGGGATTGACTCCGGCGGTGGAAGACGCAACCGCGGTGGCGAGGCTGCGGGCGGCGGGGGCGATTCCGCTCGGTAAAACAAATTGCCCGGAATTTCTCGGAAATTACGAATCGGATAACTACATTATCGGGCGCACGAATAATCCGTGGGATCTGGAGCGGACGCCGGGAGGGTCGAGCGGAGGAGAAGCGGCGGCGATCGCGTCGTTTTGTTCGGCGGGAGGGATCGGCAGCGACGGAGGGGGATCGATCCGGGTTCCCGCGCACTTCACGGGGATCGCGGGATTGAAACCGACGCCGGGACGATGTTCGGCGGCGGGGCACGTTCCGGCGATCAGTCATCCGGGAGGGTTGCTGGGCGTGGGCGGGCCGATGGCGCGCACGGTGGCCGACGTGCGCATGCTGTTTGAAGTTTTGGCGGGTACGACCGGCGCGATCCGTTCTCGGCGCCCGTGCCGCTGCGCACCCCGGACGTGAAGGGGTTGCGAATCGGAGTGATGGAGGGCTTTTATAACGTTCCGGTGCAGACGGCGATTCGCGACGCGGTTCGAGGCGCGGCGAAGACATTGGCCGGGATCGGCTTCGAAGTGGAGGCGTTCGAAATGAAGGGAATGGAGCGGACGCCGAACCTGTGGTGGATGTTTTTCGGCGTTCTGCCCGCGCCGTTCACGCAGGAGATCATCGCCGGCCGCGAGAGCGAGGCGCACTGGACGGGAACGGAATTTCTGGAGCGGGCGCTGAAGGAACCGCAGCCGACGGCGAAGCAGTTGGTGGAGAGCCTGGCGCTGCGGGACCAACTGCGCGAATCGATGCTGAAGCAGATGGAGGAGACGCCGGTGCTGCTGTTGCCGCCGTGCGGGACGACGGCGTTCCATCATCGCCAGCGCAAATATTCGACGCCGCAGAAGGAGATCAGCCAATTCGAGGCGATGATGCCGGCCACGCCGTTCAACCTGCTGGGCATGCCGGCGCTGGTTGTGCCGTTTGGATTGGATGAATTCGGACTGCCGGTGGGTATTCAACTGGTAGGGCGGCCGTGGGACGAAGAGACGCTGCTGGAGGCGGGAGTGTTTCTCGAAAACGCGCGCGGGCCCATGCCGGCGCCGCCCGGCCTCGGATATTCCATTAGTCCGGTACCATAAAACCGCGAATTTACTTAGTTGATTCCATTTCCGCAGTACAATATAGCGTAAGGTGCTTTCGAATCGGAGGATAAGAGAGTGAGTAATCGTAATATTGTCATCTGCGCGAGCGTGGCCGCCCTGTTGGCCTTCGCTTCGTCGCCCGCGTTCGCCGACGGGCTGACGATCGACGTGGGGTACGCCGATAATCTGGGCGTCAACCCGTTTTTTCCTAGCCCATGGCAAGGGATTTCCGACGTCTCCATGATCGGAAAATCCAATGCGGGAATGTGGAATTCCGGCGCGATTTTGTTCATAAACAACGGATCGACGGATATCACCGTAAGCGATGTGACCGTGAATAACTTCGCGAGCGGCCTGAGTTACGATTTGTGGGGGAGTTTCGTGGTGGCGGCCGGGAAGGATGTGATCCTGGCGCAGACCAACGGATTCAATTTCGATACCGGCGCGAACGGAGCGGCGGAGGCGGCTCCGCGGGTAATGGTGACGATCGGCGGAGTGCAGTCGACGTATGTGGATTTCAGTCACGCGCTGAACGGGTATCCGACGATGACCGCCAACGGCTGGAGCCAAATCGGCACGTACGGCGCTCCGGTGCCGGAGGCGGGAACCATGGCGCTGTGCGGTTTGGGTTTGGTGGGCTTGGCGGCGTTTTTCCGCAAACGCCGGGCTTCGCGCTAGGTTTCGCGCGGCGGGCATAGAATAGGCTTCATGCCCGCAGCCGACACAGCGCCCGTGCGTCCAGGGGAGGACTTGGACGCGCGGGCGCTTTCGTTTTATTTGAAGGGCCGGATCGAAGGCGTCGAGGACGGACTGGCCGTGGAGCAGTTTCCCGGCGGGCATTCGAACCTCACTTATCTGTTGCGGACGCCGGAGCGGGAGTATGTGCTGAGGCGCGCGCCGTTGGGGCCGGTGCCTCCGAAGGCGCACGACATGGCGCGGGAGTTCGCGTTTTTGAAGGCGGTGCATCCGGTCTTCGACGCGGCGCCGCGGGTGTATCACTTGTGCGAAGACGTCTCGGTGATCGGCGCGGTGTTTTTCGTGATGGAGCGGCGGCATGGCATCGTGGCGCGCACATCGATTCCGCCGGAGTTGGCGGCGTTTGAAAATTATGAGCGGCGGGTGAGCGAAGGCTTCGTCGATTGCCTGGTGAAGCTGCATCGGGTGGATCTTGAGAAGAACGGGTTGATGGGGCTGGGCAAGCCGGAAGGATTTCTGGAGCGGCAGATACGGGGATGGGCGGAGCGCTGGGCGCGGTCCCGCACGGAAGAGATTCCGGCGATGGAGCGGATGGTGGAGTGGCTGGCGGCGCGGATGCCGGCGTCCCAAGGCCCAGCGCTGGTGCATAACGATTACAAGCTGGACAACGTGATGATCGACGCCCGGGAACCGGGGAGGATCGAAGCGGTGCTCGATTGGGAGATGTCGGCGATCGGCGATCCGCTGGTGGATCTGGGAGTGGCGCTGTGTTACTGGGCGCCGCCGACGGCGCTGGGAGCGGTGGCGTGTTTGACGGAGGCGCCGGGATGGTTTACGGCGGAGGAGTTGATCGAGCGGTACGCGCGAGGGACGGGGTTCGACGTTTCGCGGGCGGACTATTACCGGGTGTTCGCGATCTTCAAACTGGCGGTGGTGATTCAGCAGATTTACTACCGGTTCCACGCGGGACAAACGCGCGACGAGCGGTTTCGGAATTTCGGCGAGAGGGTGAAGGCGATGGCGGAAGCGGGATGGGAGATGTGCGCGAGGGGCTGATATAATCGCTGCGTCATGGATGGCGAAGAGACGCTGTACGAAGTAAGCGGGCGCGTGGCCACGATCACTCTGAACCGGCCGGATAAGTTGAACGCGTGGACGGCGGCGATGGAGAAGGAAGTGCGCGCGGCGATGATGGAGGCCGAGGGCGAGGCGGGCGTGCGGGCGATCGTGCTGACCGGCGCGGGCCGGGGCTTCTGCGCCGGCGCGGATATGTCGCTGTTGAACACCATGGCTTCGCAAGGATTGACTCGGCAGGAGGGCGGGGAATTTCTGCGGAATACCGGGAATAGCGCGGCCGCCAACGGCGTGCGGGAGGATTTTCAAAAGAAATACTCGTATTTTCCTTCGCTGACCAAGCCGGTGATCGCGGCGGTGAATGGGCCGGCGGTGGGATTGGGATTCATCCTGACTCTATATTGCGATTTGCGTTTCGCTTCCGAGACGGCGCGGTTCGGGACGGCGTTCGCGCGGCGCGGGTTGATCGCCGAATACGGCGTGGCGTGGCTGCTGCCGAAGTTGGTGGGCGTGGCGAACGCTCTGGATTTGTTGTTGTCGGCGCGGCTGATCGACGCGGCGGAAGCGCTGCGGATGGGGCTGGTGAATCGCGTTCTGCCGCAGGAGGGGTTTCTCGACGGCGTGCGGGCGTATGCGCTGGAGTTGGCCAACGGCGTGTCGCCACGGTCGATGAAGGTGATCAAGCGGCAGGTTTACGACGCGCTGTTTCAAACGCTGGGCGAGGCGTTCGAGACGGCGGAGGAAGAAATGGTGGCGAGTTTGCAGTGCGAGGATTTCAAGGAAGGCGTGGCGCATTTCCTGGAAAAGCGCGCGCCGGATTTTAAGGGGCGGTGAACCCGCATGGATTTTGAATACTCGGCCAAGGGGAAGGCGCTGCGCGAACGGCTGCTGGCGTTCATGGAGGAGAACGTTTATCCGAACGAGGCGAAGTTCGAAGAGCAGGTGCGGGAGGAGCGATGGCGTCCGGCGCCGGTGCTGGAGGAGTTGAAACCGAAGGCGCGGGCGGCGGGACTGTGGAATCTGTTTCTGCCGGAGAGCGAGTTGGGGGCGGGGCTGACGAATCTGGAATACGCGCCGCTGTGCGAGATCATGGGGCGGTCGCCGATCGGGCCGGAGGTTTTCAATTGCTCGGCGCCGGACACGGGGAACATGGAAGTGCTGGCGCGATACGGCACGGCGGAGCAGAAGGAGCGTTGGCTGAAGCCGCTGCTGGCGGGCGAGATCCGGTCGTGTTTCGCGATGACGGAGCCGGATGTGGCGTCGTCGGACGCCACTAATATTCAGGCGAGCATCGCGCGCGACGGCGGCGATTACGTCGTGAACGGGCGCAAGTGGTGGTCGTCGGGAGCGGGCGATCCGCGGTGCAAGATTTCGATCTTCATGGGGAAGACGGACGCGAGCGCGCCGAAGCACCGGCAGCAATCGATGATTCTGATTCCGATGGACGCGCCGGGGGTGAAGATTCTGCGCATGCTGCGCGTCTATGGGTTCGACGACGCGCCGCACGGGCACGGGGAGATCGAATTTCGCGACGTGCGCGTGCCGGCGGCGAACCTGCTGCTGGGCGAAGGGCGGGGGTTTGAGATCGCGCAAGGGCGGCTGGGACCGGGGCGGATTCACCACTGCATGAGATTGATCGGCGTGGCGGAGAGGGCGCTTGAGGCGATGTGCCAGAGGGTGCGCGGGCGGGTGGCGTTTGGGAAGACGCTGGCCGAGCAGGGAACGATCCGGGCGGACATCGCGGCGTCGCGGATGGAGATCGAACAGGCGCGGCTGTTGGTTTTGAAAGCGGCGTACATGATGGACACGGTGGGGAACAAGGCGGCGAAGGCGGAGATTGCGATGATTAAGGTGGTGGCGCCGGACGTGGCGCTGCGGGTGTTGGACCGGGCGATCCAGGCGCATGGCGGAGCGGGAGTCTGCCAGGATTTCTTCTTGGCGAAGGCGTGGGCGAATTCGCGGACGCTGCGTTTGGCGGACGGGCCGGACGAAGTGCATCGCGAATCGGTGGCGAAATGGGAGTTGGGGAAATACGCCGGGTGAGTACGGCGGTTTCGTGCCGCGCGCGGAAGCAGGGGCAAGAAACGGAGGGGCTGAATGGAACTCGAAGGCAAAGTGGTGGTGGTGACGGGCGGGGCGAACGGGATCGGGCGGGCGCTGTGCCGGCGATTCGCCGCGGAGGGCGCGGCGTTTGTGGGCGTGGCCGATTGCGATGGCAAGGGCGCCAAGGACGTTGCGGCGGGCATCGCCAACGGGAAGGCGTACGCGATTCGCGTGGACAAAGAAGCGGAGCTGGCGGAGATGGTGGAGGACGTGTTGGGGAAGCACGCGCGCATCGATCTGTTTTGTTCGAACGCGGGGATCGGCATTCCGGGCGGGGAAGAAGTGATCGACCCGGAGTGGACGCGGATTTGGGAAGTGAACGTGATGGCGCACATCTACGCCGCGCGGGCGGTGTTGCCGTCGATGTTGAGCCGGAGCGAGGGGTATCTGTTGCAGACGGTTTCGGCGGCGGGGCTGCTGGCGCAGATCGGGTCGGCGCCGTATTCGGTGACCAAGCACGCGGCGCTGGCGTTCGCCGAATGGCTGGCGATCACTTATGGGGACCGCGGGTTGAAGGTGTCGGCGCTGTGTCCGCAGGGGGTGAAGACGCGGATGCTGGAGGAGGCCGATTTCGGCAACGGGGAGTTTTTGCGCGAGACGGCGCTGGAGCCGGAGCAGGTGGCCGAGGCGGTGGTGCGGGGGCTGGCGGAGGAGAAGTTTTTGATTCTGCCGCATCCGGAAGTGAAGACTTACTTCGAGCGCAAGGCCGGGGATTACGACCGTTGGTTGAAGGGCATGCGGCGGCTGCAGGCGAGCGTGCAGTCCGGCAACACCGCGAATTGAGAAGGGAGAAACGAGGCGATGGGAAGCATTGTCGAGCAACCGATTTGGAATTTCGAGCAGGAGCCGTTTGTGGACGAGCGGCCGGACGAGACGAGCTATAACTTGCGGGCGTATTTCGACCGGATGCCGGACGCGAAGATGCGGGAGTACCGGGAGGATTGGAGCGACGAGCGCGTGATGGAGTGGGCGGGCGACTTCAAGGACGACGGCACGCTGTTCATCGCGTGCTGCGAGCGCGACATCGACGCGGAGGAGTTCCGGCGGGTTCTGCACCAGGCGATGGCTTACCGCGACCGGGTGAGGGCGAAATTGATTGGAAGGGCTTAGCGGTTGCGTCACGAGGGGTCATAATTCGCCGGTAAGTGGGCGACTTACTTGGGGATTGGGTGGGGTGACGGAAGGGCGAGTTTTTAGCGGGCGATCCGTGAGGGCGGATTGGAGTAAGTGGGACGCGGCAGCCGGGCTATAAGTTGGGTGTAACATCTTATTTCCGGAGGGAGTATAGCAGATGGGAGGACGCTGGTGAGCGAGCGGGTGCGGGGAAGTGATCGCAGGCAGGGGGGTGAGGTAATTTCTTGGGCTGGTTTTTGGGAGGGCACTTAGCTCCGAGCGTTCGTGCTTGCCGCCTCCCGTTCCTCTGTCTCTCCGTCAGGCAGACGTGTAGCTAAAACCACGTCGTGAAAGCCCAGGCCGCCGAGTTCGTAGCATTGAATTCGGAAGCCGCTGGATGCCAACATATGCCGGATGTAGTCCTCGGTATGGAACGCGGTTTGATACCAATCCGGCACGATTCCGCGAAGCTTGCGCGAGACCTCAAACAGGAAACCGTCCCGTTCGAGCCTTTGCCGTTTCTCCGGGGTCAGAGAGACCCATGTGCTCTTGCCGTGGACGGTAAATAGCGCCCCCCCCCCCCGGGCGCAGGATTCGATGGAACTCCCGGAGCCATGCGCTCTGCTGGTTGGCGTCGATGTGGGTAAATACCGAGATTGCGTAGACAACGTCGAGACAGCCTTGATCGAAGTCCGTAGGGGGGAGTTGGTGATTCATGTGGAAATCGGCTCCTTGGAGATTACGACGGCACCACTCAATGGCTGTCGCGTCGATGTCCGTTCCATACCAGCGGACCGCCGGGAAGCGATTCAACAGCCATCCCAAAGTGCGGCCACATCCGCACCCGAAGTCCAATACGCTGAAGGGTCCCTCAAGGTCGAACCCGAATTGCCGCAGACTTGCGGCTAGTCTATCGGCAGTTTCTCTCCCTACCCGGAAGAAGAGGGATGGATCGGCACTCTCGTCGACCCGATATCGCAGCATCGCCGGCGGAATTTGGCGTCCCCATGCCTCTCGGTCAATGCTCGCGATGGGACTGGAGGTGTGGTCGGAATACCAGCACCGGCATTTCAAAACCGCTCGATAGAAAGAGTGGTAGATAGGCCTGAGCAGGAACTGGAACCAAGAAGGACTCACGCGTCGCAGAAGCGCCCGCATTGTGCTACTTCTTATTCTATATCCCAGCGCGGATTCCGGCTAAGATCGCGCGCCGAATAGCCGCTGTACGCTCAGCCGCGATACGACGGCAGGCTGCGGAGCCGTACGCGTCGCCTGCGTTCCGGAGCCTGAGCCGGACTCCATATTTATGATCTACGTACTGACAGGGAAATCGCTGGCGGCGTATCGCCAGCGCCGAAGGAAGAAACACCAATGAACCAGAACAAGTTTCCAGAGGGATGGGATGAGGGCAGGGTGCGACGGGTGCTCGCACATTACGAAGAACAGACCGATGACGAGGCCGGTGCGGAGGACGAGGCTGGCCTGGAGCCCTCCGAGACGGTCATGAATGTTCCTCGCGCCCTCGTGCCGAAGGTTCGGGAGCTGATCGCGAAGTCCCAGGGTTGACGGGCGATAGTTGGATGGGTTCGGCCCTACCAGGACCAGGCCTATGGAGAGCGCGTCAGGCGGCGTTGCTTTCCGTGGCACTGTCCTCAAGATTGGCGGCGGCGAATGTCAGAGCCTGGCGAACGTCTTCGGGCTCAAGCTCGGGATAGTTGCGGAACAGGTCGTCGCGGTTCGGATAGATCGCCACGGCCTCCACGACCCGGCGCAGCGTCAGCCTCATGCCACGAATGCACGGCTGGCCATTCATCTGATTCGGGTTCCACGTGATCCGGTCCAGGAGCGGCATGTTTCCCATTCTGATCCTTCCGAGGCCCGGCGTGCGAGAATCGCGGCGGATTAATCCTGCAGACCGAGGGCCGGTCTCCGGGATTTACCGCATCCCCAGATTCCGCATCAAGCGATAGAGATAATTCTGATGTATGCCGAGTAACTTGGCGGCGCCGGCGTGGTCGTTCTTGGCTTGCTGGAACGCGTGGGCGATGGCTTCGCGTTTGGCGCGATCGATGGCGTCTTGCAAGCCGGGAGCACGGACTACGTCGGCGGGGCGGGCGATCTCGCGGATGCTTTCGGGCAGGTCTTCCAGTTGAACGATGTCGCTTGAGCCGAGCACCGACGGCGCGCTCCAGGGCGTTCTCCAACTCGCGGATGTTGCCCGGCCAGTCGTAGTGCATAAGATACGCCTCGGCCTCCGGCGAGATGCCGCCGATGCGACGGCCGCATTGCGCGCCGAATTTCGAGGCGAAGTGCATCGCGAGCGCGGGAATATCGGACTGGCGCTCGCGCAGAGGCGGCGTCTTCAGGGTCACCACGTTGAGACGGTAATAAAGATCCTGGCGAAACCTTCCCGCGTGTATCTCCGCTTCGAGGTTGCGATTGGTGGCGGCGATGAGCCGAATATCCAGCTTGACGGGCTGCGTGCCGCCCACCCGTTCCATTTGCCGCTCCTGCAGCACGCGCAGCAGCTTGGCTTGTAGCTGCAATGGCATCTCGCCGATTTCGTCGAGGAAAACGGTTCCGCCGGCGGCCACTTCCAGGCGTCCCTTCTTCTGGGCGAAGGCTCCGGTGAATGCTCCTTTCTCGTGGCCGAACAGCTCGCTCTCCAGCAGCGTCTCGGCCAGCGCGGCGCAGTTCACCGCCATAAAAGGGTGTCCGGCGCGCGGACTGTTTTGGTGCATGGCGCGCGCCACGAGTTCCTTGCCAGTGCCGGTTTCGCCGACGATCAGGACGGTGGAATTGGTCTGCGCGGCGCGGAGGATGTTGCGCTGCAAGTCGCGCAGGCAGGGGCTGTCGCCGATCATGTGATGGCCGGGGTGAAGTTCCGATTCCAGCCGCGCGTTCTCGGTCTCGAGCCATTCGAGGTGGAAGGCGTTCTCCAGGGCCATCGAGGCGATTTGCACGAAGGCCACGAGCAGTTGCAGGTGCGGCTCTCGAAACGCCGCGCCTTCCAGATAGACGATGCCGCAGACTTGCTCGCGGATGAGCAGCGGCGCCAACAGGAGGGCGGCGGAGTTATCGGGGACGGCGCCGGCGGTTCGCGCGGCTTCGGGATTCTCGACGATCAATCCGCAACGCTCCTCGGTGACGCGCCGGACTAAGGCGCGGTTGACGACCACCGGCCGGTGCTGCGCCGATTCCCGGCTTCGAAGGGAGAGGAAGGCGGGATCGCTCAGGCCTTCTTCGCAGAGGAGGATGGCGCCGCGGCTGGCGGGGATGGCCTCGAAGATGAACTCGAGCACGTGCCGCTCCAGGGTCTCGCGGGCGGGCGATCGGCGCACCCGGTAGAGGGCGTGAAACGAGTGCAGCATGATGCTCATGCGCAGAAGAGTCTGCAGATCGCGGGAATTCTCCAGCGCCGCGGGAAGCTCGGCCTGGCCGATGGGGATCTCGATGGCGGGGATGCCGGCGCCGGTCTCTTCGCAGACAATCTCCCCACCGGCCAGAAATCGCAGCAGGCTCCCGCCGATCTTGATGCGATCCCCGTTTGCCAGCGCGCGCTCGGTTACCCGCGCGTCGTTTAAGAGAGTGCCGTGGAAGCTGCCCAGATCGCGAATCAGGAAATCGTCTCCTTGGCGGAGGATGAGGCAGTGCTCGCCCGAAACCGACGGGTCGGCGAGGGAGAGGTGGTTCTGAACGTCGCGCCCGATGGCAAACGAGTCGACGGCGATCGGATAACTGACGCCAAGCTCCGGGCCGGCGATCACGAGGAGCCTGGGGTTTGTCACATCCTCTATTGTTCACCTTTTGGTTACCCGATTCACCTGGATATTCAATCCGGCGGACGGAATGGAGGGCGGGCGCGGTTCGGCTTGGGTTTCAATCGGCTGGATTATCAGAGACTTGCGCTAAAACGTCGAGCGGTATCGGGTTTGGCGGAGCGCTTGCATTCTTATCCGCCGTGATCCACTGAGAAACGAACTTAGAGGAGAACAAAGGAGCCACTTCAATGAAAACGTTAAACACCATGATTCTGAGCGTCGGCGCGGTTGCATTGCTGGGGGCCAGCGGGCTCTGCGCACAGACCAGAGCAACTGCCGACATCCCATTCGCATTCACCGTGCAGAACACCACGCTGCCGGCCGGCGAGTACACCATGTCCGAGGCTTCCCCGACAGGCGACCTGATGTCGATCCGGAATGTCGAAACCCACGAGACGATTGTCGTGCTGGCGCCCGGCGGCGAGAAGGCATACCGGCGCGTGGGGGACAAGAACGTGCTCGTGTTCCACAAGGCGGGCGATCGTTACTTCCTGGCCGCGGTCAAGACGGACGCGGTCTGCGGGAACATTGCGCCGTCCAAACTGGAGCGCGAAATCGCCTCGGAAGGCAGTGGCCAGACCATGGCCTTGCTGATCGTCCCCGCTCTGAATGTTCGCTAAGCGCGGGTCGAACCGGCCAAGCTCCACCGCAGGATGTGCGGTGGAGCTTTTTGGCCGGCGCGGCTATTTGCGCTCCTTGATGTTACTGAGAAGCGGGATCTCCTTGACCGATTTGGGCGGAGGGAAGGACTTGAGGTAGGCGTAGATGTCTCTCAAGATCCCGATCGGGCACTACTTTCTCGGTGTAGGCCGGCATTTCGCCCGCGGGGCGGCGGACGTAGCGAATCAGATCCTGCACTCGGAATGGATTGGGCACGATGCGCGCTCCGGCGCGGCCGCCCTGGCCGGCGTAACCGTGGCATTCGTAGCAGCCGATTTTGGTGAATAGGATTTTGCCGTTCGCCGCGTCGCCGTCGGGAGGCGAGGCGCTCTGCTGAGCGAAGGCCGTTGCGACGGCAGCGAAAGAAAGTAAGACGATCCGAGTCATGTGGGTTACCTCGGCTGAGTTACTACATCGATCAGAGCGGGTTCGCCGCGCTTGACGACCTCGATGGCCGCCTTGATCGCGGGCCCAAGGTCGTTGGGGTTATCGATGGGGCCGGCGCTGTACATTCCGTATGCTTTGGCCATGAGCGCATAGTCGATATTCGGATTCGTGATCGCCGTGCCGATCTGGGCTTGGTCGGGACGGCGCTGCGCGCGGTTGGCCATATCCTGCAGATACATCATTTCCTGATGATAGGCGCGATTGTTGTGCATGATTGTCAGGAGGGGAATGCGATGATGCGCGGCCGTCCACAGAACGCCAGGAGCGTAGTTGAGATCGCCGTCGCATTGAATGTTGACGCTGAGACGGCCGTGCTTCTTGTTCGCGAGAGCGGCGCCGACGGCGGCCGGCGCGCCGTAACCGATCCCGTATGCGCCCTGTCCTCCGATGTATTGATAGGGTTTGTCGAAATCCCATAGTCTCCCCGGCCAGTTACTGACAAAGACGGTTTCGGAAACGAGAGACCAATCCTCATGCCGGATCTGATTCCATAGCTCGGCGGACAGGCGGGCCGTGCTGACTGGGCTTGCGTCCCAGCCGTATGCGGCGTCGTCGAAATCGCGATCGCGATTCTCGTTGTGGCGTTCGGCGAGGCGCTTGCCGCGCGCCTCCATGGCCTGTCTGCGACTGGGTGTGATGCGTTTCCGGCAGGCTTCGATTAGCGAAGGAAGGGTCGCTTCGGCGTCGGCGGCGAGCGACAGATCCACCTCGGCATAGCGGCCGAAATCCTGGTAATTGCTGTGGCTGAAGAGGTCTTCCGATGTAATGGTGATGAGTTTCGTTCCGGGTTTGATCAGCGACCGGTTCACCATGCCGGTGCGGTTCATGGGAGTTTGACGGTGTGTGGCAAACCAAAGATCGGCGACTTCCAAAGCGAGGATCGCGTCCGCGTCCGGGATGCTTCCGCTGTTGTACAGCGGATGGGCTGACGGAAAAATCATGCGGAGGCGGCGGTCCTGGACGGGAGCTTGCAGGGTCTCGGCGAGTTCCACCAGCAGTTTTATGCCATTAGGCGTACGCGCGACACGCCCGGCGTAGATGACGGGGTTCTCGGCGTCGACTAACATCCGCGCGGCTTCGGCAACCGCGCCGGAATCTCCGGCCGGCGGAGAGGCGAGAGTAAGCTTCGGGACATGGAGGGTGCGGCGATCGCGGTCGGCCATGGGCTCTTCTTGAAGTTGGCCATTCGCCGAGATAACTACCGGGGCCATGGGCGGAGTCATGGCGACCTTGTAAGCCTTGACGACGGATTCGGCGAAGTGGCCGAGCGACGCCGGAGAGTCGTCCCACTTCGTGAAATCGCGAACCAATGCGGGGGCGTCCTGCACGCTATGCTTCCACTCGACGTCGCCGCGGCGGAAGTTGATTTCCTGCTCGTTGCCGAGGACGATGAAGACGGGAACGCGGTCGGCATAGGCGTTATAAATCGCCATCGAGGCATGTTGGAGGCCGACGGTGCCATGGGCCATGATGAGCAGCGGCTTGCCTTCGATTTTGAAGTAACCGTGGGCCATTGCCACGGAGGACTCCTCGTGACAACAGGTGATCCATTCGGGGTCGCGATTGCCGCCGTAATTGATGAAGGATTCCTGAAGACCGCGGAAGCTGGACCCGGGGTTGGCGCAGATGTAGTCGAACCCGAGGCTTTTCAGGACGTCGACCATGAAGTCGGCGCCGGGGCGATCGGTGGTGTAGAGATCCGCGCGGGGAGGCGGAGGGGCGGTTTCCATGGCGATTTGCCGCGCGGAGGGAGGCGGCGCCATGGCCCGTTCGGGTTCGGCCTGCTGCGCTTCGGCGGCGGGAGGCTTTGCCAGCAACGCGGCCGCGCCGGTTGCGGCGCCCTTCAGAAAATCGCGGCGGTCACAGGCGGGTTGCTTGCTTCGGGCCATTTGAATTCCCCCCTCGCTTCACGAGCGTGGAGTTTATTCTACACCCTGGCAAAGTGCGTAGGCCGGCCCGCCAGCGCGCGATTCACTTTGGCGCGGATTCCCTAAAAGCCGTTCGAAGGCCGGAACGTTATCGTTTCCTGTCCATTACCAGAAGGACAATGCCGCCGGCGAGCAACACCGCTCCCGCGATCGGAGGCAGTGGGATGTTATGTGTCTTTTCGCGAGTCGCGTGAATCGGCCCGATATCGACCACCTTTTCCCTGGTCGTATATGTAAATCCTCCCCACGCAAGACCAACTAACCCAAGCCCAATTAGAATCAATCCTAGCGTTTTGTTCATGGTTACTCCCGCGAATCTATCCTTCGGCGTGACTGCGCTTTTTAAACGCCTCTGGGTAAACCGTTCGCGGGCGTAAGCGAAGTAAGGATCGACGATATGATACCAGTTGTCCGCCGAGCGTTTGGGCGACCGGCCAACCCGCATGAACAAACGTCCGCCATATTGGAATCCGGGATAACCCACGAATGTTGCGGGGTTGCTCCGAATAGCAGGCGACCCACGCCGTCATGCGGCCGAGGGGCGGAGAGCTTTCCGCCGATTCCGGCTAGTCCTTGCGCTCCCGGGCCGAGTAGCGATTGAGCAGAGCGAGTAGTTTCGCGGCCGCCCTGGGCGCATGAACTCCTTTGGTCACGATATACCGGTTCTCCAGCCTCTTGCCGTACAGAGTGGTGTTATCGTCGAGGTCCTGGCGCAGGGTCGCGCCTTCCAGCGCAAGGCCGGCGAACAACCCCTGCGATCTCGACCACGAAAGAATGTCGGCGTGCATTTGGGCGTCGGTTTGAGCCGTCGCCGTGCGTCCCACCGGACCTGCCGCGACGGAGCCCTCCGCCCCTAAAGTGAACTTGCTGGAGAGCAATTTGTCGGCTCCCCGCTCGCTCATTACCAACATAATCAAGTCGGTCGAAGAGCCTCCGATCTGGAACCCGACGCTACCGCCCTCAATGCGGACCGTGCCCGGCGCGGACCAACCCCTATTGCCTTTGTTTCGACAGGACAAGTACCCTTTGCCATACTTCCCGCCAAAGACGAATGCCGCTGTCTTGAGGTCCGGCACGATCACGATGCAGTGGGCGTTCTCAAGTAATTCCTGAGGAATGCCTTTATCCGGCGCTGTCATGACCTCGGAAAACACCGCGGCCGCTTCCCCTAGCCGCTTGGCGGGCTCGTTGTCTTTGGCGCATAGGGGCGTTAAAACTAGCGCGGTTACTATGATGAATCTCATGGTTCACTCTTTCCAGCCGGCCGGGTCGCCTTCGCTGAGTGTCCGGGCGGCTAACTTTCCCATCGCACGGGCTGTACCAAGTGCGATGGAGGGCAATTGTGGCCGTAGTTACCGCTTTTTCTTCTGAAACATTCAGTAAGCGAAACCTGCGAGTGCGCGATATCGCCCGGCGGCCAGCGGAGAAAGTGCCAATCCGCGCAACCCTTCGTCCGGCCGGTTTTCGCGGATTGAAGCACGGAGATGCGGATTACGGAGAAATCGTGAGAGCTTACACGGGCGCGGGGTTCGCGGTCGCGGTGGCCGGATGGAGGATGGATGAAATGAGGACGGTGTGACGCGGGGCGGTTTGCTGTCGAAGCCGGGCGTGGGTGATGGGACGCCGGCCGATCTTGGCGATTCCTTTTCGCGAACGTACTGGAACAAACTGGAAGAAAGGGGTGTCGACGTTTTTATGGTTTCCGAATTGCCGCGTTTCGCTCCCGGGTTATTCCGAGACGCCGGAGGCGGCCGGGTACGCCGCGCCCCGCGGCGGGGCTGGATGTTATTGGCGCCCGTCCTCGTTTTCTTGTTGGGAGCGACCGCTTCGGGCCAGGGGCAACAAGGAGAAACCATCGTTTTCACGCACGCTCCGGATGGCGGGCCTCCGTTGCCAGTGGAGGATATTTACTCGATGAGCGGCGATGGGACTCAATTGAAGGCGTTAACGAACGACGGGCGCAGCTATGGACCGGCTTGGTCGCCCGATGGACGGCGGATCGTATTTATCCACGATTCCGGGCCGCGAACGAAACCGGCGTACGGGGAGAAAAAGGGATTCGAAACTTATCACTCCGTGGAGCTTTGCGTTATGGATCGCGATGGCGGCAACCGTCATACCGTTCGGCGGATGGCGTCGGTGATCGATGGGGTGGCATGGTCGCCGGACGGGAAGACGTTCGCCATTTCCGGGGTACCGGATTCGTTAGAAAATCTCCCAGGGACCCGCACCGAACCGATTCGGTTCCAACTGTTCCTTGTACCGGCGGACGGTAGCGGCGAACCGCGGCTATTGATCCCAAACGCGTCTACTCAGGCGTGGTCTCCGGATGGAAAGAAGCTCGCATTTTCGGTAGAACAGCCGCGGGCGCAGTGGGCGGTCCATACCGCCAACGCCGACGGATCGAACGACATTCGCCTTACCGATCCGCTCCTCGACGGCGGATCGCCGGCATGGTCGCCCGACGGAAGGCGGATCGCGTTCGACGAGTTCGTGGATGCGCGTGGGCGGGAACAGATATTTCTGATGAATGCGGATGGTTCCGGGCGGCGGCAAATCACGTCGGATCCGGATTGGTCATGCACGCATTCGTCGTGGTCGCCGGACGGGAACCGGCTGGCGTTTTCGTGCCGATCGGCCTCGGCTCCTTGTGGAGGAGTCTCGTCCGCGGGTACCGTGCTGCCGGAGTGTACTCGTCGTATTTTCTCCGTTTCGCTGGTCGATCCGCATGCGCGGCCCGTGCAGCTTGGGACAAGCGATGGCATATCTCCGGCGTTCGCGCCGATCTCATCCGATTCGGCGGCGTTCGGAGTTTTCAAACGCGCGGACGCCGGTTTGGCGCATTTCGGAGTGTTGGCGCGAGCGGGCGTGACGGAGGAGCTGGATCTGGTAATTGCGATCGGCAGTCCGAAGGCCTCACCGCTCGAACAAACCTCGTGGACCATGTGGAGCGAAGACCGAAAGATCGGGTTATTTCTGCAAGAGAAGACGCGGCCGGAGCGGGTGTATTCGCTCGGGAGTAAGTCCGGGTTTCGGGACTGCGCCGCGCGCGTTGAGCGAGTTACTGCGACCGACTCGGTAATCTCCTGCGAAGGCGATAAGTCAGAGCGTTTCCCGAATCAGAAGTGGGTTTACGATGTGCGGGCGAAGAAATTGTTGGGGCAGTTCTCGTATCGGCCGTTCGCGATGTACCGCTGTTTCCAAGGCGCCGGGAGCGCGGTGCTCGTCGGCTCCGACACGCAGCGGCTGATCGCGGTGGAATACAGGGCGGATCGAGAACCCGCTTTCCGTGTGCTCGGCGAGGCCGAGGCGCGGCCGTGGATCGGTCGAGTACGGACATCGATTGGGACGGAAGGCATGGAGGAACGCCGCGTGATTTATATTGAGAACGACAACGCGCCTCCTCCGGTTGGTGTTCCCGCGCTTCCGCGAACTACCGTCGATCACCTTGCCGCCGCGCGCCCTGAGTATGCGTCTAGCGCAGCCGTCGCGCAGGCATTCGAGATTGACGATTCCATTGGCCCATGGCAGCGGGAGGATGGGCGAATCTGGTTTGGCAAGAGCTTCTACGATGGGGAGGGCAGCACGGGCGTCGGCGGGTTCGGCTATTTCAATACGAAGGAGCGCCGGTTCCATATCTTCGAGCCGCATGAGATCGCCGATTCGTCGGTGTCGGCGATTTATGTGGAGCCGGACGCGGCATGGATGGCGCTGGCGAAGTATGGCGAGTACGGAGGAGAGAGCGGAGGGCTGCTGCGATACGACCGGCAATCCGGTGCGCTGCGCCGGATCGAATTTCCGGACATTGCGGTGCGGCTGATACGGGTGGGTGGGAAGTTAGTGGCGGCGACGAACTTCGGGGCCGCGGTGGTGGAGGGTGATGGGGTGAAGCGCTATTTCGTCGACCGCACCAACGACGGACGACTGCGAATGGCGCTTGCGACCCGTTGATTTCGCGCTTTTCGATCAATGGCGCCGCGAAGCTAAGTTCCGTTAGGCACCTCATCGGTGCTGGTCCTTGACGCCGATTGACGCTCCCGAATAGGCTCCGGGGTTCAACGCAAATACCTGGGGAATCGGCCGTGGTTTCCTTAAAAGCGGTCGCGCAGGCTGCGGAAATCGGAGAGATAGAGGAGGCGGTCGCCATAGCCGGTGGCGAGGTCTTCGCGTTCGAGCGTCCAGGTGCGGGCATGGGGGATGAAGACGGCGCGGAGGCCGGCGGCGAGGGCGGGGTTGATATCCGACTTAGGGGAATTGCCGATCATCCAGGTTCGATCTTTGTCGAGGGCGCGCCCGGCCACTAACGATTCGTAGGCGGCGCGGTCCTTCTCCTTGACTATGGCGGTGTGGGTGAAGTAAGTGGCGAGGCCAGAGCGGTCGATCTTCAGTTTCTGTTCGTCGGGATGGCCCTTGGTGAACAGAGTCAGATCGTGGCGGGCGGCGAGATAGGCTAGGGTCTCGGGCACGCCGTCGATGATTTCCAGCGGCTGGTCGAGAATGCGTTGGGCGAAGGCGATAACGGTGTCGAGATCTTCGGGATGGATGTGGCGCTGGGCGAGATGGCGGTAACACTGGCTAAGATTGCGGCCGAAGTTGAGCGAGCCGTAGCCGTGGACCTTGTTATTGGCGATTTCGATTTCATCGAGCACGGCGCGGACTTCGGCGGGAGTGAGCGAAGAGTGGGCGAGGAAATCGCAGAAATCGTCGAAGGCGCGCTCGAAGTAGATGTTGTTTTCCCAGAGCGTGTCGTCGGCGTCGATGAGCAGGTTGAAACGGACGGGCGCGGGCATCAGAAACCGGCGGGCCACTTACCGTGGCCGTTGCGCGGGGCGGTTTCGCGCATGTGGGAGACGGCGCGCTCCCTGGGGACGTAGCTGGACAGAAAATCGGCGACTTGTTTCATGCGCTCGGCTTCGGAGCGGGTGGCGAGGAGGAGTTGGCGGAAGTCGAGATCGGGGACGGGCTGGGCGAGTTGGAAGCTCAACTGAGGGTCCTTGGCGTCGGGGGGATCGATCTCGCCGGCCTTGAGATCGCGCAGATCTTCGAAGACGTCGAGGGCCTTCTTCTGAGTTTCGGGAGGGACGGGATCGAACTCCTCGTCGTCGAAAAAATCGACCGCGCCGCGCAGGTAAGGCTTTTCGTCGTTGAGGCCGAAGATTTCGAAACGGCGGCGGCCGACGGCGAGAATGTCCATGCGGCCGTCGGGGTAGGTTTTGAGAACGGATTGGACGGTGGCGGTGCAGCCGGTGTTGACGATGCCGCGCTCGCCGGCCTGGACGATGCCGAACTCGCGGCCGGAGGCGATGGCTTCGCCGATCATTTCCTTATAGCGCTCCTCGAAGACGTGGAGGGAGACGGGCGCCTTGGGAAAGAGCACGAGTTGTAGCGGAAACAACGGCAACAGCTCCCGTTCCATGTGTACTATTATGGCCTTTGCCCGAAGGGAGCGGCAAATTCCGGCGATGAAGTTAGAGGGAAAAATCGTTCTGATTACGGGCGCGTCGGAGGGGATTGGGGCGGCGTGCGCGGCCTCGTTCGGGCGGCGCGGGGCGCGGCTGGCGTTGACGGCGCGGAGGGAAGATAAGCTGCGCGCGGTGGATGGGGCGGCGTTCACGGTGGCGGGGGATTTGCTGCGGGCCGAAGACCGGAGGAGGGTGGTCGAAGCGGCGGTGGAGCGCTACGGGTGGATCGACGTGTTGATTAACAACGCGGGATGCGGGATGTACGGCGCGGCGTGGGAGGCGCCGATGGAGCGGGCGCGGGAGATGTTCGAATTGAACTTTTTCGCGGCGCTGGAGATGGCGCAGTTGGTGGCGCCGGGGATGAGGCGGCGGCGATGCGGGACGATCGTGAACGTGGGATCGATCGGAGGGCAGGTGACGCTGCCGTGGATGACGTTGTACTCGGCGTCGAAATTCGCGCTAGGATCGCTGACGGATGGATTGCGAATGGAATTGAAGCGGGACGGCGTTCACGCGATGGCGGTTTGTCCGGGATACGTGAGGACGGAGTTTCAAAACCACGCGCTCACGGGAGGACCGCCGGAAGCGGTGCGCAAAGGACGGCGCTTTGCGATCACGGCCGGGGAATGCGCGGAGGCGATCGCGCGCGGGGTGGAGCGCGGCGCGCGGACGGTGAATACGCCGCGGGTGGGGCGGGCGCTGGTGACGCTGGCGCGGTTGTTTCCGGGCGTGGTAGAGCGGAGAATGGAACGGATGATCGAACCGGCCGCATGATTCTGAAACTGAAACGGACTCCGGGGCTGTATCTGGTCGGCTTCATGGCGAGCGGCAAGAGCACGGTGGGGCGCGCGCTGGCGTATGAGCTGGGGTGGGCGTTCGTGGATATCGACGAAGACATCGCGGCGGGGCGCGGGAAGTCGATCACCGATATCTTCGAGCACGAGGGCGAGGCGGAATTCCGCAAGTTGGAAACGCAGGCGATTCTGAAGCGGGTGAAGACGATTCAAACCGGGCGGCCGATGGTGCTGGCGCTGGGCGGGGGCGCGTTCTCGCAACAGAATAATTTCGTGACGGTGCAGGAGAACGGCGTGACGGTGTGGCTGGATTGCCCTTTGGCGCTGGTGAGGCAGCGGATCGGGGAGACTACGGAGAGGCCGCTGGCGAGGGATGGGGATAAATTGGAGCATCTGTATTTCGCGCGGCGGGCCGCGTATCAGAGAGCGGATTTCCGGGTGGAGATCGGCGGGGACGATCCGGCGGCGGTGGTGTCGGCGATTCTGAAGCTGCCGATATTCTGATGGGGAGGCTGGAGCGGGACGCGCGCCGGATTTTTCGCGCGGCGGTGGTGGCGGCCGATCCGGCGGCGGCGGTGCGGCGGTTTCTGCGGCGCGAGGGCGATGCGCTGACGGTGGGAGGGCGGCGGTATTCGCTGAAGCGCTTCGATCATGTTTATGTAATTGGGGCGGGGAAGGCGGCGGGGGCGATGGCGCGGGCGGTGGAAGGGGTGTTGGGCGGCGCGGTGACGGGCGGGTTGGTGAACGTGAAGTATGGGCATGGGGCGCGGACGCGGCGGGTGGAGGTGAATGAGTGCGGGCATCCGATTCCCGATGAGCGCGGAGTGGATGGGGCGCGGCGGATGGCGGAGATGGCGCGCGGGGCGGGGGAGCGCGACCTGCTGGTGTGCGTGATTTCGGGCGGCGCGTCGGCGCTAGCGCCTTTGCCGGCGGCGCCGGTGACTTTGGAGGACAAGCAGCGGGCGACGACGCTGTTGTTGAACAGTGGTGCGGACATTCATGAGATGAACGCCGTGCGCAAGCATTTATCGGACTTCAAGGGCGGAAGGCTGGCGAGGCTGGCGTTTCCGGCGACGGTGATCGGGCTGATTCTTTCGG
Organism: uncultured Acidobacteriota bacterium; assembly: GCA_963823105.1. Taxonomy (GTDB): domain Bacteria; phylum Acidobacteriota; class Terriglobia; order Bryobacterales; family Bryobacteraceae; genus JAJYKC01. The sequence goes on along the minus strand of CAWGKC010000017.1, from coordinate 661,687 downwards.
ATGTGATCGGCGACGATTTGGACGTAATCGGGTCCGGGCCGACGGTGGGGGACCGCTCGACGTTCGCCGACGCGGTGGGCGTTTTGAAGAGGCGCGCGGTTTGGGAGGAGTGTCCGGCGACCGTGCGGGAGCGGTTGGAGCGGGGCGCGCGCGGGGAGATCGAGGAGACGCCGAAGCCGGGGGACGCGGTGTTTGAGCGAGTGAGGAATGTCATTGTGGGAGGGAATCGATTGGCGATGGATGCGGCGGCGGGGAAGGCGCGGGAGTTGGGATACCGTACGCTGATTCTTTCGACGATGGTGGACGGGGAAGCGCGGGAGGCGGCGCGGTTTCACGCGGCGGTGGCGAAGGAGATCGCGGCAAGCGGGCATCCGGCGAAGCGGCCGGCGTGCGTGTTGTCGGGCGGGGAGACGACGGTGACGGTGCGCGGGAAGGGGCTGGGAGGGAGGAACCAGGAGTTCGCGCTGGCGGCGGCCATGGAGATTGACGGAGTGGAGGATGTGGCGATTTTTAGCGCCGGTACGGATGGGACCGATGGCCCGACGGATGCGGCGGGGGCGATCGCCGATGGAGAGACGATGGAGCGGGCGCGGGCGTTGGGGATGGAGGCGCGGGAGTATTTGGAGTCGAACGATTCGTACCGGTTTTTCGAACGGTTGGGGGATTTAGTGAAGACGGGGCCGACGGGGACGAACGTGATGGACGTGCGGATGGTGATGGCGGGAGGGAAACGCCGGGGTTGAAACGCGCGCCGCGCGGCGGGGTCTAACGGGCATGACACAAGGAACTTCTACCACCGATAAATGCGCCCATCCGAGCTGCCATTGCGCGGCGAAGGAAGGCAGTAAATACTGCAGCACCTATTGCGAGGGGGAGGCGAAGACGTCGGACATCGTTTGCAGTTGCGGGCATCCGGAGTGCGTGCAGCGGTAGGCGCGAAAGGCGGGGCGTCAGAGCGCCTCGCCTCTTGCGGCCTGGCCGCGAAGCAGGAAGGTCTTGGGATAGGATCCTTCGCCGCAGATCTTGAAGGATCCGAAATCCTTGTACCATCCGCCTACTGGCGCTTCCGGCCGCGATTCGATCCAGAAGCGGTGTCGATTGAGATCCGCGATGCCGATCTCGCGGTCGCGCATCCGGTCGATCAAGTGTCGGCGAATCGAGGCAGGCACGTTATCCCAACTCTCGATCTTGGGCATTAACCAGTGAAAACCATGCGGCCCAGTCGATCTCCGAGGCGTTTGGCTTCTTCAGGGTCGGCCGTGTTTCGGAATCGTTCGGCAAGCTCGAAAAACTCCTGCTGCTTGCGCTTTTCCGCGTCGATGCCGTGCTCGATAAGCTCCACCAGCATACGGTTTGCACTGAGCTTCCGGGCTTTCGCCATGCTTCGGACGCGCGCGGCAACCGTGGACGGCAGACTTACGCTTTGGCGGACGGTTTTGTTGGCGGTCCTCATGATCACCATTATGCACCAAAATGGTGCGAAGGGACTGTCTAACCGCCGGAAAAGCGTCGAGGTGAGGAATTCCGATCACTTGGTCCGAAGCGAGGCGCGGCGCACCGCGACCAGCTTCGTATCTTTAGTCAGATCGATATCCACGGCGCCAGATAGAGTTCAATGGCCCCCCGGATGTTTGCGCGGGCTTCTGCTTCGGTGGCGCCCGCGGACGCGCAGCCGGGGAGTTCGGGGCAGACCGCCGAGTAGTCACCGGTTTCGGAATCGATTTCCAAAACGACTCTGAACGTCATAGCAATAGTTTAAGGCCGCTTGCGCGAGTTTGCGATGGGGCGCGCCCGAAGGATGGCTGGAGGAGAAATTGAACCGAGCCCGGAGCTTAAAGCGGCACGAAGCCGAAGACGCGGGAGTTCACGGTACATTGTCGATATGTCTGTCGTGCGAGCCCCGTGGCCGCGGTGGTTCCGGCGGGGTTGGACTGCGGGCGGAATATGGTTCTTTCTACGCCGGACGGATGGACGATCCACGCGGGGATGTAGTGATGGACACCGCGAAGAAGCATTTCGACATTTCACCGGTCGGCTATGTGCGTTCCCCGCTCAAGGAGCGCACTGGCGCTCCGCGTCAGGGATGGGAGGGCGCGCCCGATGCGGTACTGGAGATCGAACCGGAGTTTTTCGACTGCCTGGACGGCATCGAGCCGGGGCAAGACATTTGGATCCTCACTTGGCTCCATGAAGCGCGGCGCTCGGTTCTCAAGGTGTACCCGCGAGGGAGCAGGCGGAATACGTTGACCGGCGTGTTTGCGACTCGTTCTCCGGACCGGCCCAACCCGATCGGACTGCACCGTGCAAAGGTTCTGAGCGTAAGCGCGGACGGGCGGGTTCAGGTGCAAGGTCTGGAGGCGATTGACGGCACTCCCATCGTCGATATTAAGCCGGTGCTCGTAACTCAAGAGCCGGTCAACCGGTCGTAATCGGCGTGGCTGCCGATCCAGACCCAGATCGTCTCTTCCGCGGTTTGCACGGCGAGAACGCGGTGGAGTTCGCCGGCCTGAACGCAGAAGCGGCCTTCGCCTCCCGGTAAACGCTGGAGACGGAGTAGAGGATGATTCGGATCCCGCAGCCACAAGTCCGGAGTTCCGGACGGCAAGACTTTGGACTTCTTCCGGCAGCACCTGGAACAATTCCCGGAAACGCCGCGTTGCAGAGGTTCTCACTCCGCCGGCGGCCACTGGCGAAGAACGCCTTCCGCGGATTCGCGCTTCGCCTCTTCGAAAAGGAACTCGAAATGGCCGGCGCGGGCGTCGAAATTCAACTGGCCATCCCAGCGCATTTGTTCGCGCACGCGAAACCACTGGACGATGCGCCGGTACTCCACCGGGGGCAGACTGGCGATGGCGGTGATAATTTCCTCGACTCGGCCCATGAGGGGAGTTTAACATCCTCGGGGCTTGGATTTACGCTGTGCGAAGAACTACGCGGCCAGAACTGGCGACCCGTTCTTAACCCGGAAGCGGAGTAAGCTATTTTCGAATTGGAAACCCGGCCGGGATGGAGGCTTACATGGAAGTTCGGGATTGCATCGTTGAAGCGATCCAGGCAGGGCGTCCCATGCCGCGCGGCGATGCGCGAACCGCACAGAGTTTCGCTCATTCCTTCTTCCCGATCCATCGGAACGGCGATCGAAGGGCTTCTGTTCGTCTGGCTGAACCCGACGCGGAATGACTTGAAGAACCGCGTCCCTTCGGAGGCGAGGGCTCTCGACGCCTGCTATACTAAGCGTCAATTTATGAAGCGCCGCGCGATCCCTTCCGCTGTGCTTGCCCTATGTCTGGCCGTGCGGGCCCACTCACAAACGGTGGCGCCACTTGCCATCGTCGACGTCAACGTGGTTGACGTGGTGAAAGGCGAGATCCGCACCCATCAGACGGTGTTGATCGCCGGCGGCCGAATCGCCGCCGCCGGCTCGTCCGATTCGGCGACTATCCCAGCGCAGGCGGTCCGAATCCCCGGTGAAGGCCGTTATCTTATCCCCGGCCTCTGGGACATGCACATCCATCTGCGCAGCGACATGCGCAAGCCCGACGTTCCTCTGGTGGATGCAAACGCCGCATTGCTCGATTTATTTCTCCCCAACGGCGTGGTCGGCGTGCGCGAGATGGGTGGGGATCTCGCCGATTCCGTCCTCCGCTGGCGCGATGAGATCCATTCCGGTAAACGCACCTGGCCTCGCATCCTGACGGCCGGCCGCAATTTCGACCAGATACCGCCCGCGTGGAGGAATCTCTCGGGGCCAAGACTCCGTCATTGGAGCGCGAGGCCGTTCGCCATGAAACAGAGCGGCGCCGACTTCGTGAAGGTCTATTCGCAAACGTTTCACCGGCGGCTTGGGAGGTGGTCGACGAGGCGTACAAGAACCACCTGAAGGTGATCGGCCATACGGCTTTCAACCTCTCTCTCCAGGAGGTGGTCGGCCTCGGGCAGGACGGTATCGAGCATGCCCAATTTCTGATAGCGGCCAAACGTGACGAGTTCGAACCATACGGGCGCGAGTACGTGGCCAGAAAGGGCACGCCGTGGGCGATGCGCCCCCCGGAAGTCTACTCGCGGTGGCTTTACATGGAGGATCCGAAAGAGGAGGAAAGGGTCTACAGGACGATGGCCGCCAAGCAAGTCTGGGTTACGCCGACTCGACCGTTTTGATGCGGGTTGCTGAAGAACTTGAGGTGCGCGATTTCGACCCGCCGCCGGAAGCATTTCTGTTTCCAGCCGATGGGAGAGCTCGGATCCGGAACTCGGGTTGCGCGCGCCGAGCGCAGGGCCGCGTCCCGGAAATCCTGGCCGAAGTGGATAAGCGCGAGCAACGGGCCGTAGTTGCCGCCCATAGGCAGGCGTGCCCATGGTGGCGGGAACCGATTGCGGAGTCGATAACAGCTATATGATTCCGGGGTGGTCAATCCATGAGGAATTGGAGAATCTCGTGAAGGCGGGGCTTACGCCGGCGGACGCGCTTCGCTTGGCGACGATCGATGCGGCGCGATGGCGCGGCGAGGCGGCGACCGAAGGGAGCGTCGAAACCGGCAAGACGGCCGATCTGGTACTGCTGCGGTCGAACCGCTCGAATCGATCCGTCACACGCGCGAGATCGAATCGGTAGTCGCGGGCGGCAAATACTATTCCCGATCCGATCTCGACGCCTTGCTGCGCCATGCAGAGGATCGCGCGTCCGCCGCCCGCGGTCAGCAACAGCGCTGAGGACGCTTAGGAACGGCGCATCGGATTACGTGCGCGGCGAGGCGAAGCGGCGGAGGCGGAAGACTTCGACGAAGGAGATGTAGAGGTCGACGAGGCCGAGGCCGCTGAGGGCGCCGCGGACGTAGTAGTTCATCCAAAGGGCGTGGACGCGCGGGGAAAAACCGGCGAACCAATTGACGTCCCACGCATCGAGCCAGGGGAAGACGACGAGGAAGGCGCCGAGTTCGAAGCAAACGATGACGAAGAGGAGCGCGCCGAGTTTATGGCGCCAGTGGTATGGGGGTGAGCCCGCCGGTGGCGTGGACTCTTCGACGGCGGGCGGAGGATCTATTGGCATGCGGCCATTCCGGCTTCGAACATGACGAGTTGCTCGGGGCGTCCGGTGGACATGGACGGCGGGCAGTGCTCGCGGACAGGGGCGTAGCTGAAGCGGTGCAGAGGGGTGGGGCCGTGGATGCGGAGCGCTTCGACGTGTTCGGGCGTGAAGTAACCTTTGTGGCGGGCGAGGCCGTATTGGGGGAAGACGCGGTCCCATTCGGCGAGGCAGGCGTCGCGTTCGACCTTGGCGAGGATGGAGGCGGCGGCGATGGAGCGGCAGCGGGCGTCGCCGCGGATGAGGGGGAGTTGGGGCATGGAGAGGTCGAGCGTGAGGGCGTCGACGAGGAGATAGTCGCAGGGAGGGTCGAGCTTTTCGACGGCGAGTTTCATGGCGAGGCGGGAGGCCTGGTAGATGTTGACGCGGTCGATTTCGAAGGCGTCGACGGCGGCGACGGCCCAGGCGACGGCGCGCTCGCGGATGAGCGGGGCGAGGGATTCGCGGCGCTCCGGGGTGAGTTGCTTGCTGTCGCGGAGACCGCGGATGGGACGGCGAGGGGAGAGAACGACGGCGGCGGCGTAGACGGGACCGAAGAGCGAACCGCGGCCGACTTCATCGACGCCGGCGACGGCACGATAGCCGAGCGCGGAGGCTTGACGTTCGAAAAGATTACGGCAGGCTGGCGAGGCCGGCATCGGGCCGTCCGGCTATTCGCGCTCGCGCAGGCGGGCCGCTTTGCCCTTCAGGCCGCGCAGGTAGTACAGCTTGGCGCGGCGGACGCGGCCGGTGCGGACGACATCGATGTGATCGACGACGGGCGCGTGGACGGGGAAGATGCGCTCGACGCCGTGGCCGAAGCTGACCTTGCGCACGGTGATGGTTTCGCCGAGGCCGCCGGTGTTGTTGCGGGCGAGCACGGTGCCCTCAAACGCCTGGAGGCGCTCTTTATCGCCTTCCTTGATTTTGACGTGGACGCGAATGGTATCGCCGGGGCGAAATTCGGGGATGTCGGTGCGCTTATTCGCGGCGACGATTTTGGACATGATCGCAGTCTGCATGGGGAATCCTCTGGGAAAACGAAAGTAGCGAAAATACTATTGTAATAGATCCGGACGGTTTTTGGAGGTCTTGGCGAGGGCGGCGCGGCGGCGCCACTCGCGAATTTCGGCGTGATTGCCGTTCAGAAGCGTCTCGGGAACCTTCCAGCCGCGGAAATCGGCGGGGCGGGAGTAGTGGGGGCAGTCGAGGACGCCCGCGTCATTTAAGGAACTCGCGCAAAACGGAGTGCGGCGCGATTCGTTCGATGGTGAGTCTGGCGGTTCGCGCCACACCCTTTGCGCTTCGAAGGATTCCTGGATGGCGGAGGCCTCGTTGCCCAGCACGCCGGGGAGCAGGCGGGCGACGGAATCGAGAACGACGGCGGCGGCGAGTTCGCCACCGCTGAGAACGTAGTCGCCGATGGAAAGCTCCTCGTCGGCGAGGTGTTCGGCGACGCGCTCGTCGACGCCTTCATAGCGGCCGCAGATGAGAAGGATCTCGCTGTACGAAGTGAGGCGGCGGGCGGCGGCCTGGTCGAACTTCGCGCCTTGGGCGGAGAGCAGGAGCACGCGGTGGGCAGGGGGTGCGTTCGGGGAAGAGGGACTCGACGGCGGCGAAGATGGGGCCAGGTTTGAGGACCATGCCCTCGCCTCCGCCGAACGGGCGGTCGTCGACGGTGCGATGGCGGTCGTCGGTCCAGACGCGCAGATCGTGGCGGCGGATTTCGAGGAGGCCCGATTCGACGGCGCGCGGGACGACGCCGTAGCGGAGGGGGCCGTCGAAGAAATCGGGAAAGATGGTGAGGATGTGGAAGGTCATGCGCCGCCGGGCGTCCGGTTGAGAGTGGCGAGGCCTTCGGGAAGATCGGCTTCGATGAGGCGGGCGGCGATGTCGATGCGGACGCAGATGGCGCGGGCGAAGGGGACGAGGATCTCGCGGCCATCGGGGGCGCGGACGTCGAGAAGAAGCTGGCCGGGGTTGTCGAGAACTTCGTGAACGAGGCCGAGCGAGGCGCCGGTGGAGCGGTCGCGGAGTTCGCAGCCGATGAGGTCGGAGTGGAAGTACGCGCCCTCTTCCAGCGCGACCCGCTCCTCGGCGGGAACTTCGATTTCGAGGCCGACGAGCGTTTCGGCTTCGGAGATGGAATCGACGCCGGCGAATTTCAGGATGAGTTTTTCGCCGTGCCACCAGACGTTCTCGATCTCAAGCGCGCGATCGCCTGCGAGGACGTGGGTGAGCGAATCGAAGCGTTCGGGGCGGTCCGTCAGGGGCAGGGCGGAGATCTCCCCTTTGATGCCGCGGGGGCGGAGGAGGCGGGCGACGGCGACGGCGGACAGGGGATTATTCCAGAATTTCCAGCGTGAAGCGGCGATTCAGCTTCATGCCGGCGGCGCCAAGCAAGGTGCGAATGGAGCGGGCGGTGCGGCCCTGCTTGCCGATGACCTTGCCGAGGTCGGTTGGGGCTACGCGAAGCTCGAGAACGGTGACTTGCTCGCCCTGCACTTCGTGGACGGACACTTCATCGGGGAGATCGACCAGGGCTTTGGCGATGTCTTCGACGAGCTGCTTCATGTTGCTTTCAGCCACGGTGAGCCGGAGCCGGAACTAGGCGGCGGGCTCGGCCACCGGGGCCGGCGCGGGGTTTTTCTTGAGCAATCGGCCAACGGTTTCCGAGGGCTGCGCGCCGTTCTTGATCCAGTGGGCGATGCGGTCGTGCTCCAGCTTCACCACCTGCGGCTGGCTGACCGGATTATAAAAACCGACCGTTTCGACCGAGCGGCTATTGCGCGCCCGTTCCTTCTCGATGACAACCACCCGGTAGGATGGCTTTTTCTTGGCGCCGAAACGCGCCAGGCGAATCATTAACATTCCGTCTCCTATTTCTTATCTGACCACAACCGGGGCGCGCGATGCGAATCATTGGTTCAGCATCGGCAGCTTGAACTTGCCCAGGCGCTTGCCCAGGAAGCCTCCGCCGGTTAAACTCTTCATCATTTTTCGCGCCTGCGTGTATTGCTTCAGCAAGCTATTAACATCCTGAACGGTGGTGCCGCTGCCCTTTGGCGATCCGGCGGCGGCGGGCGCCGTTGATGATCATGTGGTTGGCGCGCTCGCGGGCGGTCATGGAATCGATCATGGCCACGATGCGGGTGATCTCGCCGTCGTCCACTTTCACGTTCTTCAGATCTTTCATCGGGCCGACGTTGGGCATCATGCCGAGGAGCGATTCGAGCGGCCCGAGTTTGCGGATTTGCCGGAGTTGGTCGCGGAAATCTTCCAGGGTGAATTCGTTGTCGATGAGCTTGCGCTGCATCTCCTCGGTCTTCTTCTGGTCCATGGTTTCCTCCACCTTCTCGATGAAGGAGAGGACATCGCCCATGCCGAGGATGCGGGAGGCGACGCGGTCCGGATGGAAGGGTTCGAAGGCGTCGGGCTTTTCGCCGAGGCCGACGAATTTGAGCGGCTGGCCGGTGACGGAGCGGACGGAGAGAGCCGCGCCGCCGCGGGCGTCGCCATCCATTTTCGTGAGGATGACGCCGGTGATGCCGAGTTCTTTATGGAACGCGTCGGCGGATTTCACGGCGTCCTGGCCGGTCATGGCGTCGGCGACGAACAGAATTTCGCTGGGGGAGAGTTGATCGCGCAGCTCGCGCAACTCGAGCATCAGTTCCTCGTCGATGTGCAGGCGGCCGGCGGTGTCGACGAGGAGGACGTCGCGTCCGGTCTGGACGGCTTCGCGGCGGGCGGAACGGGCGAGTTCGGCGGGTTTCGTTTCTTCCGGCGTGCCGGCGTAGATGGGGAGCTTGATTTCGCGCGCGATGACGGCGAGCTGCTGGCGCGCGGCCGGGCGGTATACGTCGACGGAAACGAGAATCGGGTTGTGCCCGTTCTTCGACAGCCAGCGGGCGAGCTTGCCGGCGCTGGTGGTTTTGCCCGATCCCTGCAGGCCGACGATCATAATGACGCTGGGTGGTTCGTTGGCGAAGCGCAGGCGCGATTGATGGCTGCCGAGCATCTTGATCAGCTCGTCGCGGACGATTTTGATCACCTGCTGGCCGGGCGAGAAGGCGTCGAGCACTTCCTGGCCCATCGCTTTTTCGCGGATGCCTTCGATGAGCTGTTTTACGACGCGGAAGTGTACGTCGGCTTCGAGTAGCGCGACGCGGATTTCGCGCAGCGCGGCTTCCATGTTTTCGGCGGAGAGCTTCCCTTCGCCACGGAGATTCTTGAAAACCCGTTGCAGCTTTTCAGAGAGAGTATCGAACATGATGAAACTTAGGGTGAGACCCGTTCGCCGGGCGTTTCTATCATTATACGACGGCGGGGCGGCTGAGTTCCACGGCCAGGGCGTCGAGGGCGAGGGTTTTTTGGATGTTGCGGCGGACGAGATGGAGCAGGCGGTCCGTTTTCGCCGTCGCCGAGCGAATCCAGGCGAACGGATACTTTCGCGGCGATGGCGGCCAGCTCCGATTGCAGATCGGCGTTGCGGAGGGAGCCGGTTTGGTTTTGCAGAAGCAGCAGGTCTTCGAGTAAGGTGTAGAAGACCTCCAGGTATTGTTCGAGCCGGTCCGCTTTGCGGGCGGAGGCGGCCTCGGAGGCTTTGGCCCATTCGGAGAATTGGGCGAGGCCGGAGGAGACGCGCAGCAGGCAGAGCATGACGGCGCGCAGGCGGTCGTGCGTTTCGAGATCGAGCGAGGCGGCGATGCCGGGGCTTCCGGCGGCCAGATGCAGGCGGCGTTTGGGATCGTCGAGCCCGCGGCCGGCGAGGAAGGCGAGCATCTCTTCGGCGTCAGCGGGGCGAGATGGAACATCACCGCGCGGGAGCGGATGGTGGGCAGTAGATCGTAGGCGTTTTCGGCGGTCATGACGAGGACGAGATGGGCGGGAGGCTCTTCGAGCGTTTTGAGGAGCGAGTTGGCGGCTTGCTCGTTGGCGCGGTCGATCTGGTCGATGAGGAAGACGCGATGGGCGCCGCGGAGGGGGAGAAATTGCGCTCGTTCTTTGAGCAAGACGCATTTGCTGGATGGTGATCTGGCGCAGCGGCCCGTCGGGCGGGAAGGTGACGAAATCGGGGTGGGAGGAGAACAGCAGCGGATCTTCGTTGCGCTTCTCGGAGGTCCATTTTTCGCGTTCGGCGACGATGCCGGCGTTGGCGGGGAGGCTGAGGTCGTCGCTTTCAATGGAGGCGGAATCGGGCAGCAGGGCCGCGCCGAAGCGGCGGGCCAACGTGGCTTTGCCGACGCCTGAGGGGCCGGAGAGGAGCAGCGTTTGCGGGATGCGGCCGGTGCGGGCCATGTCGAGAAGCGTCCGGGCGATGGCGGCGTTGCCGTGGAAATCGGGGAGGCATCGTTCCCCTCAAGGATAACCGGGCGCGGCGGCTCCTCGTTTACGTCGAGGGAATCTGGTCGAACATCCGTGGGTCGAACTCGAATGATTCAACCGATTCAATGAGCACGAATTCGGGTTCGAATCGGCAATGCGATGCAGCGGCGATCTGCTCGTATTCCGAATACCGGGCCTTGATACCCTGCTTGTCGCGAACGCTTAAAGCCATCCCTCCAACCATGTCCAGATTATCGCTCTTTCTTAGCTTCGCTGCTGAGACGATGGCGCACTGTCGTTGTGTCGCGGAAGAGCGCTCGGCGTCAATCAGCCAGGAAGCCGGATGCCGTCTTTAGGAACTCGGGCCATCGTTCTCCGATGACTGGACCGTGACCGCCATTCGGAACAACCCAGAGGCTCGATCGCGGAATCGCCCTCGCCATATCGACAGACAACTCAACCGGATATAACGGATCGCGATCGCCTTGGACAATCAGCGTGCGCGCGCGGATGGTCGATAAGTGCGGCGGAGTGAAGCTCATGCCGTCGTAGATATCGGCAAAAGCTTCGGCGCTGGCCAGCAGCGCCTCGATCTGCGCGTCTCCGCCGGGATGGCATCGCCGCAGCACCTCTCGCCGCCGCTCAGAAAGATCCTTCGAATATGGGTCGTTGGCGTAAACTTAGGCGATAAGTAAATGAGCCTTAGACCGCTTTGGCCGTTAGCGCTGCTGGCGCTTCTATATTGGATAGCTCCTCGGATCGCGCCATATTGCTCCACGTTCGCGCGTGTGGCAGTCTTTTGCACTGCTGCTCTTCTTCTCCCATACCTTGTTTATGCATCTCTTTATGGAGTGCCTCGCTGGTCGTCTGAAGTCAGCGAGCATATAATGATTGCCGCCGGCCTCGGATACGCCGGAATGGTTGTCGGATTTCTAGGCGCAGCGATCTGTCTCGTTCTCGACGCCAAGCGGAGACCTTAAGCTCTATTTTTCGAAGCACATTTCAGACACCACCTGAAGACACCCGGGTTAAGCGGATGTGACTTTTCATTACAGGCTGATCGAGAATGGTAGAGATGGCCGGGCCGCGGGTGCGGCGATATTTTCGCGAGCCGGGAGTCAACAGAGGAAATATGAAACCTGCACCAAAAGACGTGGACGAATATCTGGCCGGCGTTCCCGAACCTGCACGCGGCACGCTGATCCGTATTCGCGCGACGATTCGGTCCGCTGTGCCGCCGGAGGCCACGGAGTCGATTAGTTATCGTATTCCGACGTTCAAATACAAAGGACCGCTGCTGGGATTCGCCGCGTTTTCGGACCACTGCAGCTTGTTCCCGATGAGTGGGACCGTGGTTGCCGCGTTCAAAAACGAACTCAAGAAATTCGAGACTTCCAAAGGCACCATCCGCTTCCCGTTGGACAAGCCGCTGCCGGCCGCGCTGGTGAAAAAAGTGGTGAAGGCGCGGATCGCCGAGAACGAAGCGAAGAAGCGGCGCGCTTAGTGAGCGGGACGGCCTTCGGAGTCGACGGCCACTTCGCCGCGCTTACCCGCTTTGACGGTAGCCGCCTCGTAACTTACCTGGCTGCCCTTGGTCACCGATTCGACCTTGGTGATTCTTGCGCCGGCGGCGGCTTTCTTCAGCCCGTCTTGAACGGAACTGGGGAGTTTTGCCATATCCACTTGCTGTTCCACTTCCACGACGTTGCCGGAGGCGTCGAAAAGGAGGTCTTTGCTCCTGCCGGCGGTGGTGGTTTCCACTTCGTACATCGTCTGGCCGTTTTCGGTCTCTTGCGAGTAACCGCGAACGACAGCGCCGCTGGTTTGGGAAGCGGCGGACTTTTGGACGGCTTCGGGAAGATCCTGGAGGCGGACCCGTTTCTCTGAGGCAAAGGCCATGGAAACGCCCGCGATGAACAGGGACGCGAGGATTGCTTTCTTCATGGCTCCAGTGTGCCAACCGGATCTGAAAAACGCCTTAAAGAGAAGGGGGAAAGCGCACGGTAAACTCCGAGCCTTGGGCGGGGACGCTGAGCGCATCGATCGACGCGTGGTGGCGCTCGGCGATCCATTTGGCGATGGCGAGGCCGAGGCCGCTGCCTCCGGCGTCGCGATTGCGGGAGGCGTCGGCGCGGTAAAAGCGCTCGAAGATATGGGGGAGAACGTCGGGAGCGATGCCGATGCCGGTGTCGCGAATGGCAAGCGTTGGGGCGGGCGCGGCGGCGAGTGAGAGGGTCACAGCGCCGCCGGGCGCGGTGTACTTGATCGCATTATCGAGAAGAATGAGGACCAGTCTTCGCAGGGCGGCGGGGTTGCCGCGAACGGGCGCGGGATGGGCCGGGAGCGACACTTCCATGCGGAGACCGGCCGCTTCGGCGAGGAGGCGGGCCTGGGCGGAGACTTCGCGGACGAGGGGAACGAGGTCGAGCGGTTCGAGCGGAAAGGCCGATCCGGCGGCGTCGGCGCGGGCGAGGGTGAGCAGGTCCTCGATGAGTTTGGACTCGCGCTCGCTTTCATGAACGATCTGGCGAAGCGCTTCGCGATATTCTTCGTTGGAGCGTTCACGGCGCAGGGCGAGTTCGGCGGTGGTGCGGATGAGAGCGACGGGCGTGCGGAGTTCGTGCGAGGCGTCGGCGGTGAACTGGGTGAGGCGGTTGACGGCGGCCTCCAACCGCGCCAGCATTTCGTTCCAGGCCGAGGCGAGGCGGGCCAATTCGTCGTGGGCGCCGGTAGCCGGAAGACGGCTGGAGAGATTGGCGATGCCGATCACGCGGGCGGAGGCGGTGATTTCGTCGACCGGCTGCAGCGCGCGGCGGCTGATGAAGTATCCGCCGGCGGAGGCGAGCAGGAGAGTGGCTGGAATGGACCACAACAGCAGCCACCGGAAACCGGCGAGGAGGCGCCGTATGCTCTCGAGCGACGCCGCCGCGCGGACTTCATAGCGGCGGCCTTGAACGAAATCGGTGCGGGTGAGGATGCGGTAGGCGTGTTTTTTAAGGGGAGGGATCGCGTCCTGCGGAAAAATACGCTGGCCATCGGGGCCATGCACTTCGAGCAGGCGGCCTTCGGGAACCGAGTCGGCGTATTCGCCTAGCTCCTCGCGAATCGAAGGAAGCGGCGAGGCGGCGCGGCCCTCTTCCTCGAGAACGGCGATGGCCCCGCGGACGCGTTGTTCTAGGGCGTCGTCGAGGGAGTGGAAAAGGCTGGCGCGGACGGCGAACCAGAGGACGAAGGCGAAGGCGAGGAGACCGGCGAGCAGAACGGCCGAGTACCAAAGCGAGAGGCGGATGCGGATGGACAATCCCGCGAGTTTCATTCGCTTTCGCGCAAACAGTAGCCCACGCCGCGCACGGTGTGGATCAGTTTCGGCTCGCCGCTCCTTTCGATTTTGGCGCGCAGCAGGCGGACAAAGGCGTCGAGGGTGTTGCTCTCCACATCGCTTGAGAAGCCCCAGATGGCTTGAATCAGGCTATCACGGGGGACAACGCCGCCGGCGCGCCGCATCAGCATTTCAAGCAGGCAGTACTCGGTGCGGGTGAGAGTGACGCGGCGGCCGGCGCGGGTGGCCTCGCGGGTGGAGGGATCGAGCGATAATCCTCCCGCGTGAAGGACGACGGGGCGGGCAATGGGGCCGCGGCGGCCGACGGCGCGAAGGCGCGCGAGGAGCACGTCGAAGGAAAACGGCTTGGTGAGATAATCGTCGGCGCCGGTGTCGAGGCCGGAAACGATGTCGGCTTCGGCGTCGCGCGCGGTGAGCATCAGGATGGGCGTGCGGTTATCGGACTCGCGCAGGCGCCGGGCCACGGCGATTCCGTCGAGCTGGGGCAGCATGATGTCGAGAACGATGACGTCGAAGGGATGGGCCTGGGCGATGGAGAGACCGTCGCGGCCGTTGCCGGAGACGACGACGGAGTGCCCTTCCTCTTCCAGGCCCTGGCGCAGGAGATTGGCCAGACGTGTTTCGTCCTCGACGACAAGAATCTGCATCGGCGATTTCCATCGTAACCCGGCAATCTGAAGATTCTCTGTAAGAGGCAGCGGCGCCGGAGCAATCCCGGTCAAGTGAACGGCTTTAAGAGCGGGGATACTGGGTCCGTGCTCTTGAGAGAGATTGAATGACTCCCGTGGGGAAAGCGCTCTGGTTCGTCGAACGCCACTTCGCGGGCGAGATCGCGCTGGAGGAAATCGCGCGCGCCGCCGGGGTATCGCGGTTCCACCTGACGCGGGCGTTCGGCGAAGCGACGGGCTATTCGATCATGCGTTATGTCCGGGGCCGCCGATTGAGCGAAGCGGCCCGGTCGCTAGCGAACGGCGCGCCGGATATTTTGGCCGTCGCCCTCGAGGCGGGATACAACTCTCATGAGGCATTCACTCGCGCATTTCGCGACCGCTTCGGTCTTACGCCCGAAGCCGTTCGCGGACAACGCCACCTGGAAAACGTTAAACTTTTGGAGCCCATCAAAATGCAAGAAACGTGGTTGACCGAGATAGATGCCCCTCGATTCGAGGATGGCGAGGTGTTGCTCATCGGAGGCCTTGCCGAACGCTACTCCCGTGAAACCGGCGCGGGCATCCCCGCGCAGTGGCAGCGGTTTCTGCCTCACTTCGGAAATATCCCCGGACAGACTAGCCGGACCGCCTTCGGCGTGTGCTGTAACAACGACGACGAGGGCAACTTCGATTACATCTGCGGTGTCGAAGTAGCCGGCTTTTCCGGGCTTCCGCCGGATTGGAGCCGCCTACGGATCGCCCCGCAAAAATATCTGGTATTTTCCCACCGGGACCACATCTCGACGATCCGGAGCACCTGGAACACCGTCTGGAACAAGTGGCTGCCGGAGTCGGGGTGCGAGGCGGCCGACGCGCCCTTCTTCGAACGCTACGGCGAATATTTCGACTCGAACACGGGGATGGGCGGTCTCGAGACTCTGGGTTCCGGTCAAGGCGTGAAAGGAACGGTTGTCCGGCTGGCTGAAGGGCAGTCCGGGGAGAACGTCCTTACGCCACGCGCAGTCTGGCCATCGATCGCGACTTCGTGCCCGCCTTGACGGTGATTTCGATGTCGTGCCCCAGTAGACGCAAAAACCGCATCAATCGCTCAATGGAGAACGCGGACAGCTTTCCCTGTCTCAGCGCCGAGATCTTAGGCTGGTCGATTCCGAGAGTCGCCGCGGCTCGAGTCTGTGTCAACCGCCGCCGCTGGATCTCCGCGATAATCTTCGCGGCCAGTTCAGCCTTCGCTAACAGATCGTCGGCCCCTGGAAGATTTAGGTCTGCGAAAACGTTCCCGCTGCTCGATACGTGGTCTCGAATGGCCATCGCTAAGTCTCCTTTCTTATCGTGTCAGCGCGCGATAAGCTACGCCGGGATCGTCAGCGTACCTGCCAGACGGTCTCCTAAAATCGGCGCAACATCTTCGCGCGCTCATGCCTTTGCCCAATTTCCGCCGGATAGAATACAATACAAACTTCTTTCTAAGCTAATAGTGGCATTAACGATTGAGGCGGAAACGCGGCGGGCCACGTCCCCGGAGTTACTCAATACATAACAATCCATGGCGCGTGAGATAGTACTCGACACAAATGTCCTCGTAGCCGCTCTGCGCTCCAAGCAGGGCGCGTCGTACGCTTTGGTCCGGTCAATCGGCCTGGCCGGCTGGCGGCTCAATATTTCCGTCTCTCTGGCGCTGGAATATGAGGATGTTCTGAAACGCCGTGGCATGTTTCTGGGAATCACCGAGCCGGAAATCGACGATTTCCTGGACTACGTTTTCAAAACTTCCAACCTGGTTCCGTTTGTGCTTTGCCTGCGGCCAAGTTTGCGGGACCCGGACGACGAGCGTATTCTAGAAGTGGCGGTCCAGTGCCGGGCCATGATCGTCACCCACAACAAGAAGGACTTCGTGGGGGCGGACAAATTTGGCGTGGTAGTAAGGACGCCAGCCGAATTCCTGAAATTATCGAGAGAAGGCCAATGAGCGTCAGCGTCAGCGTACCCGACGAGTTATACCGAAAGGCGGTTGAGATCGCCACGGCGCAAAAGGTTTCCGTCGGCGAAGTCTTCGCATCGGCGTTCGCCGCACATCTGTCCGCATGGGAACGGCTACAGCAGCGGGCCGCCCGCGGCGCCCGCGATAAATTCCTTGGCGCGCTGGACAAAGTACCCGATGTCGAACCCGACAACTACGACCGGCCCTGAGGGCAAACCGGACAGCAGGACCTTGAAGGCGCGTAGGCAGTCATCCGAGTAACCGCGCCGCCTCTGACCGGCGGTGCGCCTCCCACTTCACCGAATTTTCAGAATAGGCTGGTGTACTGAGTCTTCGGGAGCGCGCTAAGCGGGCCCGTGGGTTCCAATCGTTCCCATGCGTTTACGAATCATCCCCGGAATTTTCTTGATGGCGGCCCTGGCGGGCGGCGGCGCGGTGGCTCAGGACGGCGCGAGTCCGCCCGGGGTTGACGTGAAGCAGATCGACTTGAAAACCGCGCTGGAGATGGCGCGCAAAAACGACGCGGTCTATCAGGCGGCGGTGACCAACGCCGCGCTGGCGCGGGAGGACCGCAAGCAGGCCAAGGCCTCGCTGCTGCCGGCGCTGAGTTATTTTAATCAGTACATCTACACCCAGGGCAACGGCATCGGGGGGTTCGTCTACGTGGCCAACGACGGCGTGCATGTGTACAACAGCCAGGCCGACGTGCGCGAGGATTTGTCGTTCAGCAAGCATAGCGATTACCAGCGGACGATGGCGATGGAGGCGGCGGCGGCGGCCCGGCGGGAGATCGCCTCCCGAGGGCTGACGGCGGTGGTGACGCAATCCTATTACGCTCTGGTGACGGCCGGGCGGAAGGTGGCGCACGCCGGGCAGAGCCTGGAGGAGGCGAAGAAATTCGTCACGATCACCACCGACCAGGAGCGTGGCGGCGAGGCGGCGCGGGCCGACGTGGTGAAGGCGCAGTTGACGGAGGAGCAGCGGCAACGGGATCTGCAGGACGCGCAACTGGCGGCGGCGAAGGCGAAGATCTCGCTCGCGGTATTGCTGTTTCCCGATTTCGGCCAGGATTACGCGGTGGCGGACGATCTGGAACAAGCTCCGGCGCTGGCGCCGATGGACGAAGTACGGACGCTGGCGGCGCGGAAGAATCCGGAGATTCGCGCAGCGGTGGCATCGTTGAAGGCCGAAAGCTACGGCCTCGCTTCGGCGCGCGGTGGCTATCTGCCGGTGTTCAGCATGGATTATTTTTATGGCATCGACGCCAATACGATCGCCATCTACGGACAGCGCGGCGCCCGGCAACTGGGTTCGTCGGTGCAGGGGTCGTTGACGTTTCCACTGTGGAATTGGGGCGCCACAAGCAGCCGGGTGCGGCAGGCGAAGCTGAGAGAAGATCAGGCGCGGAGAGATTTGAGCCTGGCGCAGCGGCAACTGCTGGCGAATCTGGAATCGTATTATCAGGAGGCGGCGTCGGCGCAATCGCAGGTGGATTCGCTGAAGCGGTCGCTCGATCTGTCGGCGGAGAGCTTGCGGCTGACGATATTGCGGTATGAAGCGGGCGAGGCGACGGCGCTCGAAGTGACGGACGCGCAAGCGACCCTGGCCCAGGCGCGGAACGGATACGACGACGGATTGAACCGCTACCGGATTTCCTTGGCGGCGCTTCAGACATTGACGGGGATCTAGAGCGAATGAGAAAACGGACCATATTTCCGGCGGCGGTTGGCGGCCTTGACGATGCTGTTTCGGGCTGTTCGAAGCCCGCGGAGCCGGAGAGCCGCGGCGGCGGCTCCGGTGGAAGTGGCCGAGGCGTCGCAAGGGGCCGATCCAGCGCGTGGTGACCGCGGATGGCCAGCTTTTCCCCATCCATCAATCGAGCGTCACGCCGAAAATCAGCGCGCCGATTCGCAAATTTCTGGTGAACCGCGGCGATCACGTCAAGGAAGGCGAACTCGTCGCCGTGCTGGAGAACCGCGATCTGGAAGCGGCGGTGAGTGAGAACAAGAGCCTCTACGCGCAGGCGGAGTCCTCGTACCGGAGCACGACGGCGAGCTCGCTGCCGATCGAGGTATCCAAGGCGCAATCGGATCTGCAGGCGGCAAAAGAGGGCCTGGATGCGGCGAGGAAGGTATACGAGAGCCGGCAGCAATTGTTGAAGGAAGGCGCGCTGGCGCGAAGGCTGGTGGACGAGGCGGGCGTGGCGTATGCGCAGGCCAAGAGCCAATACGACATCGCGAAGAAACAGCTCGATACGCTCGAAAGCGTGGGAAAGCAGGAGCAAACGCGGGGAGCGCAGGACGCGCTGGAAGCGGCCAAGGCGCGTTATGGCGCGGCGGAAGCGCAGCTTGGCTATTCCGAAATCCGTAGCCCCATCGCGGGTGTCGTCGCGGACCGGCCGCTCTATCCGGGCGAGATGGCCTCCAGCGGAGCGCCGCTGCTGACGGTGATGGATATATCGAGCGTGATCGCCAAAGCGAACGTGCCGCAGAGCGAGGCGGCGCATTTGAAGCTGGGGATGGGCGCCAAAATCGTTTCACCCGGCGCCGACGCCGATGGGAAAGTGACCGTCATCAGCCCGGCGGTGAACCCCAACAGCACGACGGTGGAGGTTTGGGTGGTGGCTCCGAATCCGGACGAGAAGTTGAAGCCTGGAGGCACGGTGCGCGTGGAGATCCGCGCGGAAACGGTTCCCGACGCGGTGTTGGTTCCTTTGACGGCGCTGCTTTCGAGCCACGAGGGAGAATTGACGGTGTTGGTGGCGGGAGCGGATTCGTTGGCGCACGAGCATAAAGTGGAGACGGGAATCCGGGCCGAAGACAAGGTGCAGATCGTGAGCGGCCTGAAGGCCGGCGAGAAAGTGATCGTTGCGGGCGGAGTGGGGTTGGAAGACGGCGCGAAGATCGTCGTCGGTGAAGCGAAACCGGACGCCGGAAGCCATGATTGAACGCCAGGAGCTGAAGAAAGGGCCGCCGGAAGAGGGCGCGGACGAGCAACACTGGACGGCGCGCCACGGCAAGCCGGTGATTTTCGTCATCGTGACGTTGGTGGCGGTGGGGATTTATCTCGCGCTGTCGATTCCGGTGGCGGTGTTTCCATCGACGAATTTTCCGCGCATCGTCGTTGGCGCGGACAACGGCGTGATGCCGATCGACCAGATGCTGGTGGTGATCACGCGGCCGGTGGAGGAGGCGCTGCGGTCGGTGCAGGGATTGCGGCGCGTGGAATCGATCACCAGCCGGGGCCAGGCCGAGGTGGACCTTTTCTTCGATTGGAACGTCGACATGTACCGGACGCTGGAGCTGGTGAACGCGGCGATGGCGCGAGTGCAAACGTCGCTGCCTCCGACGACACAGTTGACGGCGAACCGGCTGACCTTCGCCGCGTTTCCGATCATCGGATACAGCCTGACGTCGGCCACGATACCGCAGACGCGGCTGTGGGAGATCGCCACGTATCAGATCAAGCCGCGCTTGAACCGGCAGAAGGGCGTGGCCACCGTGGTGGTGCAAGGCGGGCAGGAGCCGGAGTTCCTGGTGGAACCCGATCCGGCGAAGCTTTTGCGGACATCGATCACCGTGCCCGAAGTGGTCGACTCATTGCGGCGCAGCAACTTGATCGATTCGCCGGGGTTGTTTGAAAGCCAACACCAGCTTGTCCTAGGGCTAGTGAGCGGGCAGGCGAAAACGCCGGAGGAGATTTCGCGGATCGTTGTAAAGAGCACCGCGGCGGGCCTGCCGGTGCGCATCGGCGACATCGCCAACGTCGGGCCGTCGGTGAAGCCCGTCTACACCATCGTCACCGCAAACGGCAAGCCGGCGGTGCTGCTGAACATCAACCGCCAGCCGGACAGCAACACGGTGGAGGTGGCGCAAGAGGTGCGCGACGAAGTGGACCAACTCCGCCGCGAGCTACCGAAGGGCGCGAAGCTGGAGACGTTCTACGACCAGAGCGAGTTGGTGAACGATTCAATCAAGAGCGTGCGCGACGCGATTCTGATCGGACTGGTGCTGGCGTCGTTGATCCTCGTTCTGTTCCTGCGGGACTGGGGAAGCTCGCTCGTCGCCGGCATGGTGATTCCGGCGACCGTCGCGTTGACGCTGATCGCCCTGAAGGCTTTCGGCGAGACGTTTAATCTGATGACGCTGGGCGGGCTGGCGGCGGCGGTGGGGCTGGTGATCGACGACGCGATCGTGGTGGTGGAAAATATCATTCTCCATCGCGACAGCGGGCAATCGCGGACGGAGGCGATCGGAAGCGCGATCCGCGAAATTCGCGTGCCGCTGGTGGGCTCGACCATTACGCCGATCGTGGTGTTCATCCCGCTCATCTCGATCACCGGCGTGACGGGGGTTTTCTTCCGCGCGCTGGCGATTACGGTGGCGATGGCGCTGCTCGCCTCGCTCGGGCTGGCGTTGACGTGGACGCCCACGCTGAGCCTCTATCTGGTGCGGCGGAGCGGCGGCAAGGGCGTCGAAGGCGGCGAACGCAAGGGATTTCTCGGCCGCGTCATCGACTTTTACGAAAAGGTTCTGCGATGGGCGCTGGAGCACCGCCTGGCCACCATCGGCGCCACGGTGCTATTGATCGGCGCTTCCTATTTCTGCTATCAGGCGCTCGACTCCGGGCTGCTTCCGGAGATGGACGAAGGTGGGTTCATTTTCGATTACATCTCCCCGGCCGGCGCCTCCCTCGAGGACACCAACAAGATGATCCTCCAGGCGGAGAAGATCCTCAACGAGATTCCGGAAGTGGAGAGCACGTCGCGCAGGACGGGATTGCAACTCGGGCTGGCCACGGTGACCGAGGCCAACCGCGGCGACATTTCGGTGAAGCTGAAACGGAAACGCGACCGGAGCGTGGAAGAGGTGATGGCGGAGGTGCGCGAAAAGGTGAACGCCCGGCTGCCCACGCTCGACGTGGAATTTATTCAGTTGTTGCAGGATATGATCGGCGACCTGACGAGCGCGCCGGAGCCGATCGTCATCAAGCTTTTCTCGCCCGACGCGGCGATTCTTGGGGAGTGGGCGCCGAAGGTCGGCGACGCGATCAAGAAAGTGCCGGGCGTGGTGGACGTGCTGAACGGCGTGGAGAACACGATCAGCGGACCGGCCGCGTTGTTCCAGGTGAAGCAAGAAGTGGCGGCGCGGGCCGGATTCACGCCGGAGGAGATCGAGCTCGACGCCAGCGCCATGTTGCAAGGCGAGCCGGCGCCGAATCCGGTGGTGATCGGCGACCGCCCGTATACCGTGCGGGTGCGTTTCCCCGCTTCGGCCAGGGCGTCCTTCGACACGATTCAGCAGACGCTGCTGGTGAGCGCCACCGGCCAGACCGCGACGCTCGGTTCGCTTGCGACCTATGTGGCCGAGCCGGGGCAGACGGAGGTGATCCGCGAGAATCTGCAACGCGTGGCGAGGGTGACCGCGCGCCTGGAGGGCGTCAATATCGGCAAGGGCATCGTCGGTGTGAAGAAGGCGTTAAGTCAAGTGGGTTTGCCGCCCTCGATTCGCATCGAATACGGCGGAGGCTATCAGGAGCAGCAGCAGGCGTTCGGCGATTTGATCGTCGTGCTGGTGCTGGCAGTCTTACTGGTGTTCACCGTGCTGTTGTTCGAGTTCGGCAGCTTCGCCGCGCCGGTGGCGATACTCTCGTCGGCGTTGTTATCGACGTCGGGAGTCTTCCTGGCGCTTCTGATCACCAAGACGACGTTCAACATCTCGGCCTTCATGGGTTTGATTATGGTGGTAGGCATCGTCGCCAAGAACGGCATCCTGTTGCTCGACGCCGACGGCAAGTTCCGGCGGCAGGGGTCGAAGCCGGAGGAGGCGATGATTCTCGCGGGCGAGCGGCGTTTAAGACCAATTTTGATGACGGCGCTGGCGACGATGGCGGGCATGATCCCGCTCGCCCTGGGCCTGGGCGCCGGATCGCAGATGCTCCAGCCGCTGGCGATCGCCGTCATCGGCGGCATCATCGCGTCGATGGTGTTATCGCTGGTTGTGACCCCGGTGGTGCATTACGCGATGGCGCGCGAGTAAGCGCCGCCGATTGTCAAGTGGACGTTCAGTTGGCCGTCATCATACTTAATTTCCAGAATCTCTTTTTCCTTGGCCTTCGCCGCCTGGTCCAGCCGCTGGATATGTGCGTCGGTGAGCTTCTGGATTTCGTCGTGGGCGCGGCGGTCGTCGTCTTCGCTGATTAGTTTGTCCTTCAGCATCTTCTTCACCGACTCATTGGTGTCGCGGCGGACGTTGCGCAGGGCGACGCGGTGGTCCTCGGCGATATGGTGAATGCGCTTCACCATGTCCTTGCGCCGCTCCTCGGTGAGGGCCGGAATTGGGATGCGGATCAGCTTGCCGTCGTTGCCGGGATTCAGGCCGAGGTCGGAGCTGCGAATCGCCTTTTCGATGGCGGCGATCTGAGACACGTCGAAGGGCTGAACGGTGATCAGCGCCGGCTCGGGAACGTGGAGAGTGGCGACGGCGTTGAGCGCCATCGTCGTGCCGTAGCACTCGATCTTCACTCCATCGAGCAGGCTCACCGAAGCGCGGCCGGTGCGGACGGCGGCCATGTCGCGCTGGAGGTCGGAGAGAGCCTTCTCCATGCGCATTTTGGCGTGCGCCTCCAATTCCTTTACCGATTGAAACGAGGGCGTCGCGGCGGGGGCGGATTGAGGTTCGTTTTTCATAGCGTCAATGAATCAGCGTGCCGACGGGCTCGCCCATCGACATTCGCATTATATTGCCGTACACGTTCAAATTGAAAACGAGGATGGGCATCTGGTTGTCGCGGCACATGGCGACGGCGGAGGCGTCCATGACGGCGAGCGACTTGGCCAGTACGTCGAGATAGCTGACCTCGCTGTAGAGCACCGCGTCGGCGTGGCGCATCGGATCCTTGTCGTAGACGCCGTCCACCTTCGTCGCCTTGGCGACGACCTCGGCGTGAATTTCGAGCGCGCGAAGAGTAGCGGCGGTGTCGGTGGAGAAGTAGGGATTGGAGGTGCCGGCCGCGAAGATGACGACGCGGCCTTTTTCCAGATGCCGGATCGCCCGGCGCCGGATGTAAGGCTCGGCCACCTCGTGCATTTCGATGGCGGTCATGACGCGAGTGGGCACGCCGGCCTTCTCCAGCGCGTCCTGGAGCGCGAGCGAGTTGATGACCGTCGCCAGCATGCCCATGTGGTCTCCGGCGACGCGGTCCATATTCTTGGCGGCCGCGGCGACGCCCCGGAAGAAATTGCCGCCGCCCACGACGAGGCCGATCTCCACGCCCGTCCGCTTCACTTCGGCGATCTCGGCCGCCAGCGCCTGGACGCGATCCGGCGCGATGCCGAACGAATTCGGTCCGGCGAGGACCTCGCCGCTGAGCTTCAAAAGAATTCGCTGGAAGCGGGCCATCGCGCCGGTCCGGGCTAGGCCGGCGTTGCCACCGGCGTTTCGGCGGGCGTTCCCGCCTGGCTATCGCCGACCTTGAAACGAACGAAACGGGCGACGGAGATGTTCTCGCCCATTCGCCCAACGGCGGCTTTGATCAGATCGCCGACGGTGGTGGTGTTTTCCTTGATGAACGGCTGCTCGTACAGGCAGATCTCCTCGAAGAATTTGTTCATGCGCCCCTCGGTGATCTTGTCCACCATTTTCTCCGGCTTGCCTTCGGCGAGCGCCCGCGCCCGCTGGATCTCCTTCTCCTTTTCGAGAGCGGAGGGAGTCACGTCTTCGCGGCGAATGAACTGCGGGTCCGCGGCGGCGATCTGCATCGCCAGGTCCTTCACCAGGTTCTGAAAGTCGTCGGTGCGGGCGACGAAGTCCGATTCGCAGTTCACCTCCACCAACACGCCCAGTTGGGCGCCGGGGTGAATGTAGCTGCCGACCACGCCTTGCCGCGTGGCGCGGCTGGCCTTCTTCGCCGCCGACGCGATCCCGCTCTTGCGCAGCGTGTCGATCGCCTTCTCGATGTCGCCGCCCGTTTCGACGAGCGCCTTCTTGCACTCCATCATGCCCGCGCCCGTGCGTTCGCGGAGTTCTTTGACTAATTGCGCGCTAATTTCGGCCATATTTCCTATTCGATCGATTCGATTGCGTGCGTGCCGCGGCTACTACTCGCCCTGCGTGGTGCTGACCGGCACCGGCGTTTCGGCCGGAGTTTCGGAAACCGGCCCCTTGCGCGGCAGGGAAGTGGACGGGAGGTCTTCGTCGGATACGCTCTCCGACATCAGTTGATCCAGTTGCTGCGGATCGAAATGGCTGTAGGCGGAGAACTCCTCCTGCGCGGGCGTCTCGTCGGTGACGACGCGCTCGGCCACGAAGTCGTGCTCGGTGGCCAGCGCCCGGCCCTCGATGACGGCGTCGGACACTTTATTGGTGAACAGCCGAATGGCGCGGAGCGCGTCGTCGTTGCCGGGGATGACGTAATCCACTTCGTCGGGATCGCAGTTGGTATCGACCACCGCGACCACCGGGATGCCCAGTTTGCGCGCTTCCTTCACGGCGATCGCTTCTTTATTGGAATCGACCACGAAAAGGATGTCGGGCAGGCCCGGCATATCTTTGATGCCCGCCAGATTCTGCTGCAGGTGCTTGCGCTCCCGCTCCAGGCGGCCCACTTCTTTCTTGGCGCGGCCTTCATAGCCGGTGTCGTCGGCCAAGGCGTCGAGTTCTTTCAGGCGCTTGATGGAGCGCTGCACGGTGGTGAAGTTGGTGAGCAACCCGCCCAGCCAGCGCTGATTCACGTAGTATTGCGCGCAGCGCGTGGCCTCTTCCGAGATCGCCTCCTGCGCCTGGCGCTTGGTTCCGACAAACAGCACCGTCTTGCCTTGCGCCGCCGCCTCCGCCACATAACGCATGGCGTCCTTGAACAGCTTCAGCGTCTTCTGCAGATCGACGATGTAAATGCCATTGCGTTCCCCGAAAATGTATTCTTTCATTTTGGGGTTCCAGCGCTTGGTCTGGTGCCCGAAGTGAACGCCGGCTTCGAGCAATTCTTTCATGGAAATCGACGGCAAAGTTCCTCCTTATGCCTCGGAATTGGGTTGCGGTTTCACCCCGGCTTCCTGGCGGGCGGGCGGCCCAAAGCGGAATTTGCCCGCGCCAGGGAAAATCGGAATGGCGATGGCGGCGCCGACGCCGCCCCGGAAACGCGAATCGCTTCCAGGGCGGCCGTCGAGGGCCGTTATCTCTTGGAGAATTGGAACCGTTTGCGAGCGCCCTTCTGTCCGTACTTCTTCCGCTCGTGGGCGCGCGGATCGCGGGTCAGCAGGCCGAGTTGCTTCAGCTTGCCGCGCAACTCGGAATTGAATTCGATGATCGCTCGGGCGATGCCCAGCCGGGCCGCGCCCGCCTGGCCCAGGACGCCGCCGCCGTGGGCGAGGATCAGGATGTCGAACTTATCCGCCAACTCGGCCGCAAGCAATGGCTGGCGCACCAGGGAACGGGCGGACTCGCTGGGAAAATATTCGTCGATCGGACGGCCGTTGACGGTGATGGCGCCGCTTCCGGCGCGGAGAAAAATGCGGGCCACGGAGGTCTTCCGCCGGCCGGTGCCACAATGCTGAACTAAAGAAGCTGCCACTTTCAAATTCCTTTTCTACCGTCCGGCCAGCGCCATCGCCACCGGCTGCTGCGCCTGGTGCGGGTGCTTGTCGCCGGCATAAACTTTTAATTTCCGGTACATCTGCTTGCCCAAACTGTTCTTTGGCAGCATTCCGGAGATCGCCTCTTCCACCATGCGCACCGGACGCACTTTCCGCACCGTGCGCGCCTTCGTTTCGGTGAGCCCGCCGGGGTAGCCGGAATGGCGGCGATACAGCTTTTGTTCCTCTTTGCGGCCGGTGAGTTTCACCTTTTCCGCGTTAATGACGATCACATGATCGCCGGTGTCCAAAAACGGGGTGTAGATGGGCTTATTCTTGCCCATCAGCAGCATCGCCGCGTGGCTCGCCAAACGCCCTAGAACCGCTTGTTCGGCGTCGATCACGTGCCACTTGCGCACCACTTCCCCTTTGGACGGGAATTGGGTTTTCATACAGACAGACTATCTCCCTTGCATCTCAACAAACACTTCAGTTTACCGGGATTTCGAGCGGCGTGTCAAATTCGATGGACGTTTGGAGCGAGGCCGGGTGGGGATGGAGTGTCCTCCGCCACGTAAGAAAATCCCGGTTGAGAAGCGCCGTGGAACGCGGGCTCCGGGGCATCCTCCACGCTCAGTTGCGCCGTTACGAACCGCCCGGCGCCGAACTTACAGCCGAAGCGGTCCACTGTTAAAGGATCGGAGTGCCGGCATTGGGAAGGGAACTTGCCCGATGCGATGAGCCGCGTCACAACCGCGTGTGGATCCAACGATCGAAACATGGGGTTTGGGCGCAGCCGTATTCTTTATGCGTAGTCGGTGGCGGCTGCGGCCGCTCCAAGACGGGGCTTCGAATGGATTTCGCGCATCAGGGCGCGCCGTTGGCCGCGGCGTTTGAATGGAGAGGACGGCGCGGCCTTTTGTCGAGCCTCGGAGAGGAAGCGCCGATGTTTGCGGCGATCGTCTTCCCGATGCTGGCGGCGCGGCGCATGCAATGGCTGGCCGATCAAAAAATGATCGTCTTTGCCCAGGAGCGCGGCCAGCGGGGAGAACGGCGCCCGCGGCGGCCGTGTCGAGACCACCCGTTCCCACGCGCCCTTGGCCTGGAGGGCGTAAGGCGCCTTTCAGTTGTAATTCCCTTAGATTGGACATAGAGTAACTACATGCCGGACCCACTCAACGAATCTCTCCGTCATACGATCGTCACGGCTTGGAGCAACGCCGACGCCATGCTTCGCTTCAAGAATATCGACGACGAAATCGTCGAGGTCAGTATGCTCGTGGACAATTGGGGGCGTACCAAGCTCGAGTATCTGAAACAGGCCCCCATGGGCTGCGGCGACAGCGCCCCCCGGATGTGCGAAATCCTCACCGGAGACGGCTTGCGGGACACGCCCAGCTCGGGAATCGACATCGCCGACAATGCGCGCATGAAGCAGGCCTTCCTCGAGATGCAACAAACTCGCGGTTACTTTGTGGTTCGCATCGACGTCATCGGCAAGGGCGTTGGTCACGCATACGTGTTCCTGAGCGCGAACCGCACCTCGGCTCGCGACCCGCTCGAAGGCTTCATTTACCAAACCAACATCGGGCCGGAGGCCGAAAATCGCTTCGATTTGATCGAATGGGTGAACGACAAGAAGTCCGACGGAAAAAGTTTTCCTTCCCGGTTATCTTCTGGAGATTCAATCCCAGCTCGCCGGTTTTATGCTTGACGGAACTGGGACCAAGCGCATCGATTTCGACCGCCGCGCGGCGGAGATTTACGAACAGAACTACTTGCTGTCCGGCAAGACCCTGGGCCAATCGGACCGTGAGAAGGCTGAACAAGCCCCCACAAAGGATGGCGGCGTAGTGGTAAAAATCATGTGGCGCCCCGTGAACCTCATCGAGGCCACCGCGCGCCTGCAGAAACTCTGCACCGGCTAAAAAAGGTCGCAAAAATCCGCGCGGTCGTTGGAAAATCCACAGAGCCGGTAATCCCTTTACATTTCTTACATACATTTGGGGTGGCGAACATGCCGGTTGGCGCAAACTGGAGACATGAAATCGTGGATTATGTGCGCATCGCTTTTACCAGCCTCGTCGGCATTTGGCTAGCAGCCCGCTCCCGCGATCGCCTTTGAAGTGGCGTCGATCAAGCCCCCGGCGCCGATGCCGATGGGCCGGATGCGGATCGCGATGAACGTCAACGCAGGAATGCTGCGCTACGGCAATGTCGCGCCGAAGGACTGCATTCCCGCCGCCAATCGCGTGAAGGAGTTTCAGGTGCAGGGGCCGGAGTGGATCGGCAGCGCGCGCTTCGACATCGTGGCGAAGCTACCCGCCGGCCCGTCGAAGGATCGGATTCCGGAGATGTTGCGAGCCCTGCTGGCGGACCGCTTCAATATGACGCTGCATCGCGAGACGAAAGTTGTTGCCATCTAGGCGCTGGTGGCGGCGAAGGGAGGCGCGAATCTGCAACCGGCAGCGATCCCCACCGGCGGCGCGGCGGCGGAAGGAAAGCCGGTTGGATCGAAGTTACCGAAGCCATGAACATCCGCGTGAAGACGATCCCTCTGCACTTCGAAATTCCTCTCGACAGACTGACCCCGGACAACTACGCGTAACAAGTGACGGTGCTCGACCCAGGCGGGCAAAAGGCCGCATTCTGGCGCGCACCGATCGTACTGGTCCCGTAACGCGCGTAGTAAGCAACCTACCGCGCGCCCGTCTTCTCTTCGACAATCCCGGCGATCGCGCCGACGCTCTTCATCCGCTCGATCTCCTCCGGTGAAAACTCGATCTCGAACTGCTGCTCCAGCGCCAGCACGAGATTGAGATGCGCCACCGAGTCCCACGCTTCCATCTCCTGCGGACACGTTTCCGGCGTGATGCGTTGCGCCGGCACGTCCAGCACGTCCGCGGCCGCCGTCCGGACGCGTTTGAAGATCGCATCGTTCATTGGATCGCCTCCTTTGGAACGACCAGCCGGATCCATTCGGGGCAGGGAAGCGGCGCCTCCAGATCGCGCTCCCACAGCGTTCCCGTCTCCTCGCGCGCCGTCTCTGAAAATCCGTGATCGGCGTAAAAATCCTTCGCCGGCGCATTCTTCTTCGTCGGCAAGAACCAGCCCCGCAGCCTCTTCGCGCCCCGCTCCCGCGCCTGCGCGGCGATGTGATGCAGGATCGCCGTCTCCACCGTCCGCCCGATCACGCGGCAGCTCAACAGAAACGTGTCGATCTCCGCCGCCCCGTCCCGCTACATCCACCATCGCCACACCCACCAATCCATTGTCCTGATAGCGATCCCGAACCCACACCGCATAAACCTGCCGCCCCTGACGCGCCGCCGCCAGAATCTCCTGTTCGCTGTAGCGCCGCGTCGTCAGGTTGAACTGGTTCGTCTTCTGGGTGAGTTGCGTCACGCGCGCCAGCGAAGCGCCATCCACCAGACGAATCTCCACTTCCTGCTCCAGCGAACGGTAGAAATCCTCCGGCGTGGCCGCGCTTTTTTCGAGCGCCGCGCTCTCGCGCCGCACCGCGTAAAGTTCGCCCCGCCGCTTGTCTTCCTCCGACAGTGTCAGCCGCTCGAAGAACGGACATTCCCGCAGCGCGCGCGCGTAATCGGAGGCGTTGGCCGGCGCTTCGATTACCGTCACCGAGGGAGCCTCCTCGCGCACATGCTGCCTCTCCACCGGATTGTCGTCGAAGAACGCCAGCGCGTCGACGCCGATATTCAGCTCGTCCGCGATCTCGCCCATCGCCTTCGCCTTGCTCTCCCAGCCGATCCTCATCGCCGCGAAATGTTTCGGACGCAGCAGCATTCCCGGATGCCGCTCCAGCGCCTCCATCGCGTCGGCCGGATTGTTTTTGCTGGCGATGGCGAGCAGAATCCCGCGATGATACAGATCCAACAATACGCGCTGCACGGCCTGAAAATAAGCGCCCGGATGCTCGGCGCTCAACTCGATTCCCTCCATTCCGTCTTCGCCGATCACCCCGCCCCAGAGCGTATTGTCCAGATCCACCACCAGCGCCTTGGCGATCCGGCCCGACAGCGGATGCAGGAACCGCAGCCACTCCCGCGCCATGTCGTTCAGGTAAGCCGCCGCCATCGGCAATCGCACCGTCAGCCATTTCTTCGAATCGTGCCAGCGGTCGCGGCCGTGGCGCGCCACCAGCCCGTCGTAGTCCAATACAAAGACGCCCGCATTCTCGCGCGCCATCGCAGCCAGTTCGGCGTTCAGCTTTTGGATCGCCTCGCTCTGGCCCCCATCGGTTTGCGTGTCGAGGATGCCCTGCGACGGCGCCGCCGGCCGTTCGAAATTGTGAACGATGAGGCTGGCCTCGCTGTTGCGCCGGAACGCGGCGATCCACTCACGCAGTTGCCCCGCCGCGCGATCCCTTTCCGGCTCGCCGGCTCCGAAGCTGTGCCAAAGGCCCGGCGCGATCGCGCGCGTTTCAATCGCCAGCACCACCGACTGCGGCCGGAACCGGTACAGCGCGCTGTCCGGCGCGAAAAATTCCTGAGCGTAGACGTTGAACTCTCCGGTATGCACCGTAAGATCGATGCCGCCGGCGAACGCCCCCGCCCGCAATAGCGGGATCAACGGCTCCATGGTGAACGAACGCAAGATCGCCAGCCGGTACAGCGTCAGCGCGGGCCGGTATCAGAGCCGCTACCCAAAGCGGCGCCAACGCGGCCGAGGAAGGCTGCGTTTCCCCCGCCGCGATCTGTCCGTCGATTTCCGCTCGTAGCGCTCCCGTTTCCATCCCTCTTCAGCGTCCTATACCGGATTCGACGGCGGCAACGGCGCTACAGATGAATCCGCCCGTCCCCGTCGCCACGCGTGATGTGCATCCGCTCCGCCCCATCCGGCGCCGCGCTCACCGCCTTCACTAACTTCTTCGACACAGCGACGACGTAGTTGGATGGTCCTTCCACAAATCCAGCACCTGCGATAAGCCGCCACCCACGCCCGGTGCGTCTGGTTGGTGATCGTGAGGTCCGCTCCGCGCGAGGCGAGCGACACGTCCGTCAATTCCACCGTCGCCCGCATGTCGCCCGGCGCGGCGGCCCCGTCCAGAATGGCGCCGACCTTCAGGTTCCCGAAATACTCGCTATCCCTCATCGCGGTCAAATAGCTCACCGTCCAGCCCACCGGCTCGCCGCTCTTGCGCACCAGCGCCACAAGCAATCGAGGGTCGCGCCGCAAATCGTACATCGCTTCCAGCGCGCGCCGGTCCCGGCACACCGCGAACGAACAACACGCCCGGAACCGGTCCCAAATCGCATCGGCCCACCCGCCCCACTCGGTCACCATCTCAATGGTGAACCCGTCCGCGTCGCCGCCGCCGCCCATCCCCGCCGCTGCAATAACATTACGCCCGCCGCGCCCAGCCCTGCTCCACGCCGCCGCCTTCACCGCGAGCGACCGCGCAGGCGTTCGATGCAGCATCCGCAGCTCCGTCAAAAAACGGCCCGCTCTGTGAACCTTGAAAAGAAACGGCGCCGGCCGCGCCAGCCAGCCCGCCGCCTTCAGCAATTTCGGCAGCGGCTTGTCCTCGCCGCCCATCCCCACCATGAACTGGCAATCCCCCTGCGTTTCCATGAACCGCAACATCATCCCCGCCACCATCCCGAACCGCTTATTGGCGATGCCCTCCGAAAGCGGACTCTGATAATTCACCGCCCGGCACTCCGCGCCGTTCAACCAGCCGCGCTGGTCCAGGCGCAGAAATCCCCCGCGCGCGAATTCCCCGTCCCGGATTATGTAGTGCCGCATCCGGGCGTCTTCTAAGACCGGCGCGTCCTCGGGCAACAGAAAATCCGTGGCCGCCTTCGCCGCGCGCATCCGCTGGTTAAACGCCCGCGCCGCTTTTACGTCCTCCGCCGAAAATTCCCTGATGTCGATGGCCATGGCGCGCGAGTGGTTCTAAGACGTCCCGTGGAAAATCTTTTCGAGCAGCCACTTCGTTTCGAAACTCCGCCGCTGCGCATTCGTCAACGTCACCGGCCCGTTCCGCTCCCTCAGATAATCCAACAGCGCCGTCACCGGAACGAACCATCCTCCCTTGCGGCTCAGCCGCGTCATCAATTCGCGGAACCTCGGGTGCAGCGCTCCGTTCTCCACGTATCCATGGCCGAAATGCGTATACATGATGCACGCCCCGCCGCGCTCCTCCAGCAGGTCCTGATTCGCCTCCCCGATGCATTCGACAAAGCTCGCGCGAT
Source organism: uncultured Acidobacteriota bacterium (assembly GCA_963823105.1). Classification (GTDB taxonomy): domain Bacteria; phylum Acidobacteriota; class Terriglobia; order Bryobacterales; family Bryobacteraceae; genus JAJYKC01. The sequence goes on along the minus strand of CAWGKC010000017.1, from coordinate 629,525 downwards.
TGGCGCCCTCCGACGCCGCGTACCACTCGTTCACATACGGCCGCAGCGGGTCCGTATACGGCATCCACGGACACGCCCTCAGCGTATCGATGTCGCGAAATACGAAATTGCGGCAGTATCGAATCCGCGCCCGGCACACGTCGCCCCAAAACGCCGGATGCCCTTCCACTTCTCCAAAATGCTTTCCCGACGTCGTCCCGCGCGTTACCAGTTCATAGATCGCGCGCCGCGACCCGGTCAAACGCGCCGGTCCCCAATAAATCGCCTCGGCATTGTAATGGTTCGCCATCGACGCCGGATCGCTCCCGAAATACTCGCGGAACCGGTCCAGACCGCGAATCGTTTGTTCGCGTTCCACCGAGTGCCGCGTGGCGTTGTGGAATCCGATCTCGAATCCGCGCTCCTGAAGCTCCTGCGCGTGCCGAAGAAATTCCGGGCTGGCGCAAGTTTCACCCGGCGAATTCGGCTCCGAAAAATCGCCCAACGGCCAAACCGCCTTCGTTGTGCGGAATCCCAGCTCCTCCAGGAACGAATAAACTATCCGGCTCACCGCCAACGGCTGCGAATCCGGATCGTCGAAAATCGTGAAAGCAAAGCGCTTCCCCTCGGGCCACGAAATAATCGGCGGCTGCCCCATCGGCGAATTCATCCGTAGTGTACCATCGGATTTTGCACGGTAAGTCCAACGGCCCGTCTTCTCGCTTACCCCTAGCGGTAGTGGTGATTCTAAAAGGCCGTCTAAATTTAGTGGTGTACCCGCTTTACTTTTGCCTCCAGTTCGCTTACGATCAGGGCATCCCCCGAGACAACGCCTACAATAAGGGGAGTTGTTGTTTTGCTAAAACTAAAGCGCGTCGAAATCCACGGATTCAAATCGTTCTTCGATAAGACCGAGATGCGGTTCCACGGAGCGGGCATCGCCGCCGTCGTCGGACCGAACGGCTGCGGCAAGTCGAACCTCAGCGACGCCATGAGTTGGGTCCTGGGCGAGCAGTCGGCCAAGAGTTTGCGCGGAGCGCGGATGGAAGATGTCATCTTCGCCGGCACCCGCGAGCGAAAACCCCTCGGCATGGCCAGCGTCACGATGACCCTGCTCGACGTGAACGGTTCTTCTCCGATCCCCGGTGTAACCGCCAATGGCGAAGCCCCGGTCGAGACCAACGGCAATGGCCATCTGCCGCACGTCCCCACCAACGGACACGGCCCCAAGGAAGTCACCGTCACTCGCCGGTTGTTCCGCGACGGCGAGAGCGAGTATCTTATCAACGGCCGCGCCGCCCGCCTGCGCGACATCCAGGACCTTTTCCTGGGAACGGGCCTCGGTCCGGAGAGCTACGCCATCATCGAGCAGGGCCGCATCGGGCAGATCCTCAGCAATCGCCCGCAGGACCGCCGCGCGGTGGTGGAGGAGGCGGCCGGCATCACGCGCTTCAAGACGAAAAAACGCCTCTCGGAAGCCAAGCTCGAAGGCGCGAAGCAAAACCTGAACCGCGTCTTCGACATCCTGGAAGAAGTCGGCCGGCAAGTGAACTCGCTCAAGCGCCAGGCTTCCAAAGCCAAGCGCTACGAGGAACTGAAGACGGAAATGGTGCGGCACCTCCGGCGCGCCCTGACCGGCAAGTTTCGCGTGCTGGAGCGCGAAGCCGCCAAGACCGCGCTCGATCTCAACCAGGCTCAGGCCGGAGTGCATTCCCTCAATGCCCAGGTCGCCGGGAAGGAGCGCGACAACGCCGCTCTGCGCGACCAATGCTACGCCGTCGAAAAAGAATTGACCGGGGTCCGCGCCCGCCTGGCCGAGTTGCGCATCGAAGACGAGCGCACGCGCGGCCGCCTGGATCATCAGGCCAAGCAAGCCGGCACCATCGACGCCCGCCTGGCACAAGACGAAACCGAAGCCGCCCAAGTCGAAGAGCGCCGCGATCGGCAGCAGGCCGACTTGGCCGCGTTCGTCGAAAGCGTTGCCGGCCTCGAACGCGATGCCGAATCGGGAAGCGAGCGCCTGGCCGCTAAGGGCGCCGAACGCGACCGCATCTTGCAAGCGGTTCAGGAGCGCGGCCGCATACTCGAATCTGGCCGCCAGCAGGTGCTCCGCCTGCTCGGCGAAGCGTCCAATCTCAGAAATCAACTGGCCAAACTCGACGAGTATCTGGTCGCCATCGATCGCGACACAAACCGCTCCCGTCAGGAAGAAGCCGGCGCCGCCTCCGAAATCGACCGCGTAAACCTGCGCAAGGCGGACCTTTCGAATCAGATCGCCGCCCGGCAACTGGAACTCGCCACCGTCGCCGAAGAGAAGCGTTCCATAGAGGATCGTCTGGCCACCCGCAAGTCCGAAGCCGGGGAAACGCGAAAGCGCCTGGACGCCCTGCGTGCGGAATCTTCTCAGACCGACGCGCGCAGGATCTCGCTTGAAGAAGTCCTTTCCCATCGGACATATACAACCGACAGTGTAAAGCGATTGTTTACCGCCATCGAGCGGGGCGGCGTGGATGGTTTCCGTCCCTCCGGCGTGCTGGCCGACTTTATCGAGGTCGATTCGACTTACGAGCGGGCGGTGGAAGAATTTCTTCACGAAGAACTTGAGTACGTCGTCGTAAACGATTGGAAAGAAGCTGATAAAGGAATCGATCTTATGCGGGGCGACGTGGATGGCCGCGCCACGTTCCTGGTTCATCCCGAAGCGGAAGCCTCTGTCTCCTCGTCTTCCCAATCGGCCGAAATCGTCTCCCGCCTCGGCGTCGGCGGTCTCCTCGGCGATCACATCCGGTTCACCAACGGCCTCGCCCAGGCTCCCGCCGGCCTGCTCCCGCGCCTCGGCAAATGCTTCCTGATGGAAGATCATGAAGCCGCGCAGCACCTCGCCGTTGAATTTCCCGACGGCTACTTCCTGCTTCCCGATGGGGTCAGCTATCACGGCCACGCCGTCAGTGGCGGCAAGAAGACCGGCAGCGGTCCTCTGCAACTGAAGCGCGAGCTCCGCGAGTTGACGAAGGAAGCCGCCGAAAAAACCCGGCGCGTGGCCGAAACCACCCGGTCTCTCGAAGCGCTCGAGGGCGAGATCGCCGCGCTAGCCGAACGTCTGGACTCCGCCCGCGCCGCGCAACAGACCCAGGAAAAGGAAGCCCTCGCGCTCGGCCACGAAGAGCGCAAACTCGCCGAGGAATTTTCCCGCGCGCAGCAGCGGCTCTCGGTGTCGCGTCTGGAATTGGACCGGTTGGGCATGGAAGCCGAGCGCTCGCACGCGCAGCGGGAGCAAAGCCTAAGCGCCGCCGCCGAGAAGGACGCCGCCCGGCAACAACAGGAACAAGCCTTGGAACAGGCGCGCGCCGAGCTCGATCGGTTGCAATCGGAAGCGGCGCGGCTGGGCGAGGAACACTCGGCGCTGCGCGCGGAAATGGCCGGCCTTGAGGAGCGCCGCCGTTCCGCCCGCTCCGAACAGGGCCGCCGCGAGCATCAACTGCGCGAACTCGCCGCGCGCCGCCAGGAACTCACGTCGGAGATGGAGCGATTAGGAGTGGAACGCGCCCGCCTTCTGTCCGACAATCTCGACCTGGACGCCCGCGCCGGCGAGCTTGCGGCATCGATCGGAACCCTCGCCGCCGAAGCCGTCCGCCTCGCCGGCGAAGAAACCGAATCCCGCGAAAAACTCGCCGCCCTCGACGAGACGCTGAAGCAACTCCGCCTGGACGCCCAAGCCGCGCAGGAGAACCGCGGGCAGATCGAAGTGTCCCTGGTCCGTCTGCAATCGGAGTTGAAGTTTCTCGATGAAACCAGCCGCAAGGAACTGAACGCTCCGCTCGAAGAACTCGCCTTGGGCGAGGAGACGGTTCTCGACGATAGCGCCCTGGACGAGGCCGAATCCAAATACCAGGACCTGCGCAACCGCATCGAAGCCCTCGGCCCGGTGAATACGCAAGCGCTCGAAGAGTTCCAGGAGGCCCAGCAGCGTTACGACTTCCTCAACGCCCAGCGCCAGGACCTGCTGGACTCCATTCGCGACACCGAAAAGGCCATCCGGGAAATCGACGTCGAAACCCGCAAGCGCTTCTCGGATGCCTACGAGGCCATCAACGCCAACTTCCGCGAGATGTTCCAAACGCTGTTTGGCGGCGGCGCGGCCGAAATGCGCCTCACCGACGAAACCAACCTCGCCGAGAGCGGCATCGACATCGTCGCCTCGCCTCCGGGCAAGAAGCTCCAAAACGTTCTGCTGCTCTCCGGCGGCGAGAAATCGCTCACCGCCATGGCTCTGCTGATGGCCATCTTCCGCTATCAGCCCAGCCCGTTCTGCATTCTCGACGAGGTGGACGCGCCGCTCGACGAAGCCAACATCGAGCGCCTCACCCGCCTGCTGAAGGAGATGTCGGACCAGACGCAGTTCGTCGTCATCACCCACGCCAAGCGCACCATGGAAGCCGCGCAGTCCCTCTACGGCGTCACCATGCAGGAGCCCGGCGTTTCCAAACTGGTTTCTGTGAAATTCCAGCCCATCGCCGCGCCGCCGCCCGTCCCGATCGACACCGCCGTGGCGGCCGATTCCGCCGCCTTCGCCGCCGCCCGCAATTAGACCCGAATCGCCACGCTTCCGAAATCGGACTAAACTGGATGGATATGGAACTTGGTGCGGCATCCTCCGCAGGCTATCCGGGGATGGAAACTTCCTCCAACCCCTCCTTTGAATTTCCCGCCTGGAAGAACGGAATCAGCGCCGCCGCGGCGCTCGTGCTCGCGCTTCTCTTCATCGTCTCGGGAAGCTGGAAGCTAACCGACCCGTTCACCTGGTCGCAAATACTCGGACAATTCCGCGTCCCCTCCGCGCTCTCGCTTCCTTTTGCCATCCTGCTCGGGATCGGCGAGACCTTCGCTGGCGTGCTGATCCTCGTCCCCCGTTTCCGCCGCTGGGGCAGCCTGCTCATCGGCCTGCTGCTGGTGGCTTTCATGGTTTACATCGGCGCCAACTATGGCGCGCTGGTGGGCAAGGATTGCAGTTGCTTCCCGCTGGTCAAGCGCGCCGTCGGCCCCGGCTTCTTCTTTGGCGACGCGGTCATGCTGCTCATGGCCATCGTCGCCGGTGTCTGGTCCCGCAAAGCGCGCAATCTTAAAGTCGCGCTCATGATCCTCGGCGCGGTCGCCGTCTTCGCCGGAGTCGCCTATGGCGTCAATTCCGCCCGTCAAACCGGCCTGAAAGCCCCCGACACCGTCACCGTCGACGGCGCGCCCCGCTCCCTCGCCGCAGGCCGCATTTTCCTCTTCTTTTACGACCCCGAATGCATGCACTGCGACGCCGCCGCCCGCCGCATGGCCAAGCTCAACTGGAAGGACACCAGCGTCGTCGCCATCCCCATCCGCCAGCCGCAGTTTGCCGCCGACTTCCTCCACGACACCGGCCTCAAGGCCGGGACATCGCTCGACGTCAAGCCTCTCCGCGATGTATTCCAGTTCGTCAATGCCCCCTACGGCGTCGCCTTGGTCAACGGCCGCCAGAAAGCCGATGTCGGCAATTTCGACGAAGCCGAGCCCGCCAAGACGCTTCGCTCGATCGGCTTCGTCGAGTAAGGCGCCCGTCAACCGATTTGCCTCGTGCGCTCAGCCTGCACCGGATGCGTGAGAAGTTCTCCGGCTAGACTCAGGAACCGCCGCATATGAGGCAATTCCGCGTGTGCTTCGAACGCCCGGTCGTCGATCCACTCGGAGTGAATGAAGTAGGCCAAGGGCTCGCGCGTCGATTCGTACAGGTTGATTCGAACGCAACCGGCCTCGGCGCGCGTCGGCTCCAGAATGAGCGTCAACTCGTCCAGCAATTGACGATGTTTTCCCGGCGCCGGTTCGAAGCGGGCGAAAATGAAAAGCGCCAATTCCGTCTAGTTCGGCGACGAGTCCGAAGGCCGCCGCTTCAGCGTGGGCCGTTCGTCGTCGTCGCTCTTGGTTCCGCTGCCCGTGCCATCGCTGGCATCGATCGGGCCGGAACCCGGCGTCCGCCGCAGCGTCGGCTTGTTCGGATCCTTCACGTCGTCGATCCGCCGCCGGTTATGCATCAGCGCCAATCGGCCCTTCACGTCGTTGAACTCCGACGTGGTCAGCACGTACTCGGGCTTCGACTTCAGCATCGTATTGATGTCCGTCTGCACCGCCTTAATGCGGTCTTCGGTCGGCGGATGCGTGGAAAACACTTTCGACATCGTGCCCGGCTTCTTCTTTTCGAGCGTCTCGATCTTCTCGAAGAAATCGACAAACGCCGTCGGATCGTAGCCGGCTTTGTACATGTACTGCAAGCCAAGCATGTCCGCCTCCGCCTCGAAGCCGCGCGAGAACTTCAGAAACGCCACCGGCACCAAGACACTGGCCGCTTCGTACATGCCATAGCCCGCCCATCCATAGCTGAACAGCATCAGCGGGATCATCCCAAGCTGCGCGAGCTCGCCGCGCGTCGCCTGCCGCGTGCCATGCCGGGCCGCGACGTGCGCGATCTCGTGCGCCATCACCCCGGCCAGCTCCGCCTCGTTGTCCGCCTTCAGGATCAACCCCGAATTCACGAAGAAAAATCCGCCCGGCAGCGCGAACGCGTTCACGTCCTCGCTGTCGATCACCTTGATCGTGAACGGCACCTTCGCGTCGGAATTCCGCACCAGGTTCTGCCCCACGCGGTTCACGTATTCCGAGATCACTGGATCGTTGATGATCTTGGCCTGCTTCTCCACCTCCTGCGCCAAGCCCTTGCCCAGAGCGATTTCCTTGTCGAGCGAGTAAAAATTAACGCCCTTGCCCACGTCCCGATTGCCGATCTCGTCGGGGTCGTTTTTCTTGTTGTCGGCGAAAATGGGTACGGCGATGACGAAAGCAAGCAGGATGCGGATGCTTACGAACAAATTGCGTCGCATGGATGGCTCCTTCACGGACGAACTACTGACTTCCAGTATAGTCCTTCATTGATTTTACGTATAGTCGAAAGAATGGGTTTCAAATTGGATGATGCGCCGGCCCCCGTCCAGCCGATTTGGCTTCAGTACCGCGACCAGTTCCCGGTCACCCGCCAACTGGTCTATCTCAACCACGCCTCCGTCGCGCCCCTGTGCCTCGCCGCGTCGGAGGCCATGAAGCGTCTGGCCGATGACGCCTCCAGCTTCGGAGCGCTCCACTACGACGGCTGGCTTGAAGCTTACGAGCGCCTCCGCTCCGGCGCAGCCACCCTTCTCGGAGCACATCGCGACGAAATCGCCCTCGTCAAGAACACCTCCGAAGGCATCGCCACCGTCGCCCTCGGCATCGACTGGCACTCCGGGGACAAGATCGTCGCCTTCAAGGAGGAATTTCCCGCCAACTACCTTCCCTGGCAGCGCCTGACCTCCAAGGGCGTGCAAATCGAGTGGCTCCATTACACCGACCCGCTCGAGCGCATCGAAACGGCGTGCCGCGGAGCGCGGCTACTCGCCATCAGTTTCGTCCAATATATCAGCGGTTTCCGGGCAAATGTCAATGCAATCGGTGAGATCTGCCGCCGCCTTGGCGTCTTCTTCTTCGTCGATGCCATTCAGGGCCTCGGTGCTTTCCCGCTCAATGTCGAAACCGCCAAAATCGACGCCCTCGCCGCCGACGGCCACAAGTGGATGCTTGGCCCCGAAGGCTGCGGAATCCTCTATGTACGCCGCGAGCGCCTGGACGAAATCGAGCCCGTCGAATTCGGCTGGACCAACGTCGCCAACTACAACGATTACTCCGAGCACAACACCGCCCTCCGCCCCGACGCCGGCCGCTACGAGTGCGGCACCCTCAACACGATCGGCTGCTTCGGTCTCTCCGCTTCCATCCACTTTTTGCTCGACGTAGGCATCGAAAACATCGCCCCCGCCGTCCGATCCCTCTCTGCGCAGATCGCCGAAGGCGTCGCCGCCCGTGGCTACGAAATCCTCGGCGCCCGCACCCCCGAATCCGCCTCCGGCATTGTAAGTTTTCGTAAGCCGGGCCTCGATTCCCCGGCAGTCGTCGCCCGCCTTCTTGAACGCGGCATCGCCGCCGCCGCCCGCAGGGGCTGGATCCGCGCCTCGCCCCACTTCTACATCGGCCCCGAAGACATCGCCCAACTGCTGGAGGCGCTGCCGTAAACTCACGCGACCCTTGGCCCGTGGGCGGAGGCGTCGCCGACGGAGGTTCGCGACGTCGTCGAAGGTCGATCCGAATAGCTGGCCGGCACAGATGCGCAATACGCCGGATGCGAATGAAAATTAGTACGCCGTCGTAAGTTTTGAACGGAAGTTGGCGGCGCCACTGACGGAAGGCTGCGTCAATCGGCGCAAGCGGAGCCAGATCCCGCGGCTGCGCCACGTTTGGCTAAGCTTCATTCTCTTCATCCGCATAACCGAACGATGACCGGCGTTTTGGCAGAACGCGTGCAATTCGTTTAACAACGAGGGCCTGGAATACGGGCGCCTCGGAAAGGACCACACGATGCTGAAGCGTTGTGGCTTATCGACGGTATTAGTGTGCGCGTTCTGCTATGCCCCTCTTGGGGCGCAAACGTTCTTCGATCGGAACCTGATCGCCAATGGGGGAGCGGAAACCGGCCTCGGCACCGACGGGACAACCGTCCCCGCGTCGATTCCCGGCTGGACGCAATCGGGTTCGCCTCGAGTGATCACTTACTCATCCGCGTACGACTTAGTCCCGAGCGGCATCATTCCCGCCAATCACCGGGATAACTACTTCGCCGGTGGACTCAACACCGCCATTTCCACGCTCAACCAGACGATCGATGTGTCCAGCGGCGCGTCCAATATCGATACCGGTAATGTCACATACGCGCTTTCCGGTTATCTCGGAGGCCGCGGTGACAGCAGCTCGGCGCTGACGGTTACCTTTCTCGGCGTCAATGCCAGCACGCTTGGTGTAATTACTCTCGGGCCAATAGCCGCTACCGATAAGGCAACCACATCGGCGCTCTATTTTCGCCGCCAGATCGGCAATCTGCCGGCGGGGACGCGCACGATGAGTGTCGCGCTGCAATTCAACCGCTCCGGCGGCGCCGCGAACGACGCCTATGCGGACGTGCTTCAGTTAGTGCTGAACAATCCTGGCGCTCCGGGCACGATTCTGGGTGACAATATTATCTCCAACGCAGGAGCCGAGGCGGCCCTGGCGGGAACATCGACACAGATTGCGGGCGATGTGCCGAACTGGGTGCGGACAGCCTACTTCAGCACCGATTCTTACAGTGACAGCGGCGGAGACCTGAGTGGGGCAACGATGCTTCCGCCAAAGGCGGGCGGCAACTACTTCTGGGGTGGCATTAACAACGCCCTATCCTCCGCTTATCAGGACATCGACGTTTCCGCCGCTGCCAGTCTGATCGACGGCGGCAATGTCAGTTATCAGTTAATGGCATGGCTGGGCGGCTTCGCCAGCCAGGGAGACAACACAGTCCTGAAGGCGGACTTCAAGAAATGGGACGCGACGATCCTTTCCACTGTTACGCTCGGACCGGTTTCGGCCGCCGACCGCAATAACCAGACCGGTCTGCTCCAAAAGATATCGACTGGTCAGATCCCGGCCGGCGCGCGCATGGTCCGGATCACGATGACGATGACCAGAACGGACGGTAGCGATAATGATGGCTTGGCCGATAATCTCTCGCTGATACTGTCGTCTTCCGGCGTCCCCGCCTTGCCGTCCATTTTCCCCGACGGAGTCATTGGCGCTTCGGAGTTCGGCGGATATTCATCCATCGCGCCTGGTTCCTGGGTCGAGATCTATGGAGCGAATCTGGCCGCCGTGACCGGCGGATGGACCGCTGCCGATTTCACCGGAAATACCGCGCCCACAATTCTCAACGGAGTGAGCGTCACCATCGGCGGACAGCCGGCATTCGTCGGCTACACAAGCCCCGGGCAAGTGAATGTGTTGGCTCCAAACGTCGCGGCGGGCACGCTGCCGTTGGTGCTCACCAATAGCGCCGGATCGACGCAGGCTTATTCCATCTCGGTGAGCGCGATCCAGCCCGGACTGCTGGCGCCCGCGTCGTTCGTCGTGGGCGGGCTGCAATACGTGTTCGCGCAATTCGCCGATTACTCGTTCGTTCTGCCTCCAGGTACGCTCCCCGGAGTAGTAACGCGGGCGGCGCACCCCGGCGAGACGATCACCATGTGGGGAATCGGCCTTGGTGAAGTTTCGCCGGTGACCCCTCCGGGCCAGATCGCGACAGGCCTGACTCAGTTGACCAATATCTTGCAGGTCAAGATTGGAGGCGCGACCGCGGATGTGCCGTACGCCGGCCTAGCTCCCACCTTGGTAGGCGTCTATCAGTTCAACGTGGTGGTTCCGAATGTACCGTCGAATAGCTTTGCGCCGGTGGTTTTCACCGTGAATGCCGTTCCTATCGCGCAGCAGTTGTATCTAGCCGTTTCGCAATAGCGATTCGAGGGCGGCCGCAACCGGCGCCCAGCGGTGCCGGGAATGAGGACACGTCCCGTGACGCCAGATACCGCGGAGTCTCGAGATTGAGTAAGTTGACACATCCAATCGCCCTCGGCGACGAAGTCCGGGAAGGGAGAGAGGGCCCGTCTCCCTCTCCCGGACACCATAACACGGGTCCACAGGAGGAATCATATGAAATGGAATTGGAATTGGCTGCGAGGCCTCGCAATGTTGCTTGGGGCATCGACGCTAGGATTGAATGTTGGTCGCGGAGCTGACTTGGACGCGCCGCTACCGGGGAACTTCGAGTGGCAGGTCGTGGTGAATAACGGTGTGACCGTCCCAGGGGACACTAGGATGTTCAACAGCTATAACCAGCCCTCGCTGAATCTCAACCAACTGGTCGTGTTCCGCGCAAGAAGCAAGGGCGGGACCTCGGGAGAGCCCGCTCAGGGCGTCTTCACTCGCGATATGTCCGCCCGGACGCCTCTGATCGCGATCTTCGACCGCAATACTTCGGTGCCCTATCCGAACAATCTTTCCTCGACGTTCATCGAGTCACCGTCGTTCCCGCGCATCGCCATTGGGTCGAAGACGATCGCCTCGCGCGGAAACCATCAGCCGGTGTGGGAATACACTCTTTCGGACGGCACAGACTCTCGTGCCGGCACTTCCGGCATCTACACCAACCCCTTCGGGTACCTGATGACCGGCGCGAGTAAGTTAGGCGTGGTGCCCGATTTCTCGTTCTTCGAGGTTCCGGGTACTATCGGGATCCCGTTTGACGTTTTCCCAGGCGCTCCGGCGGTGACTAACGTCGGTACGATCGTGTTCAAGGGTAACTACACGCTGGAAGGTGTAGGACGGACCGGCGTCTACTACCGCGACTTGATTAACGCGCCCACAGGCGGCTTTGGGCCCGTGGTTCTGCTTGCCGATACCACGATGTTTATCCCCAATACCGGCACGCTGTTCGGTTCCACCGCCCCGCCCAGCGCGGCCGGCCGCAAGGCCGTGTTCACCGGACTCGACAACGAGGACAATCCGACCATGGGCGGAATCTATCTGGCGCCACTGACTGGGGCGGCGCCTCCTCTCACCGCGCTGGCCACGATCGGAGGCGCGGTACCCAACGAGACAACGGGCGCCGTGTTCAACAAGCTGGGTGAGGGCCTCTCCTTCGACGGCCGCTTCGTCGGCTTCTGGGGCGCATGGGGGTCCGAGACCAAGGCGCTGATTTTGCAGTGTCCCGCGGATGGAAACAAGGACCTCTTGGCGTACTGCCGGCAGCAGTATCCGAACGGCTTCGCGACGACCGTTCCGCTGCACCAGGGCATTTTCGTTTACGACGCCGTCACCCGCGTTACTTACACGGTCGCAAAGGCGCCCAACACGTTCAACGACTTCGTCTACTGGAATTTCTCGGGTTTCGTCCCCGGCACCGGCGGCTCGACCGAGGATGGAGAACCGGCGCGCTGGCGCTCCGCCTCTTTCGTGGCCGTGTCCGGAATGGTCGACGGGACGCTGACCGATGGGAAGTTTCACACCGCTTTCAAGGCCAGAAACGGCGAAATCGTGAACGGCGTGTATGTGAACCCTGTGGACGGAATCTACCTTCGCAAAGGACCAGCGAAGGCGCGGATCGCCATCGTGGCCCAGACCGCCATGGACGGAACCTCGATCGATCCTTCCGCCGTCGACCCTCTCACGCAGGAGCACCTGCCGGTGACCGCGATGGGTATCGAGCGCGACGGCTTTCGCGGCAAATCGCTCGCCATCACCGTGAGCATGGCCACCGCGGCGGCCGGCTGGGCCGGGATCTACCAGACCGTAGTGCCGGCCGCCCTGCAATAGGCGGCCGCGCTTTTTGTCGAGGAAATACCGACGGGTTGTGCGGAAGCGGGGGAGCATTCGCAAGCTCCCCCGCCGATTCTCGGACAAACCGGAGTCCTGGGGCGCAGGTTCGATCGTCACGGCCGTCGGAGCTGCCTCGCTCTACGCCCTGAAACTCCCCCGGATAGATAATCGTGTCGGCCCTGTCCATTGAAATCTCAAGGTTCGGCGCGCGAGTTCGGACTCACCAATTCCGCCAAGGGGCGGCGCCTGGCAATTCGCGGCGATCCCCGATGATACACTGAGTCCGATCATGGTCCCGGTCGACCCCCTCCGCAAACGCTCTTCCAAAGCCGCGTGCCTTCTCGCCTTCTGCGCCACCCTCTCCGCCCAATCCGTCAATCCCCGCGCCTCCGATGCCGACCGCGTCGCCGGCGCGAAAATCTTCCGCTCCCACTGCGCCTCCTGTCATGGCCGGAATGGCCAGGGCGGACTCGGCCCGAGCCTGACCACCGGCGTCTTCTTTCACGGCGGCTCCGACGCCGCCCTTTACCGCACCATCAGCGAGGGCATCGCTGGTACCGCGATGCCCTCGGCCTTCTTCGATGGCACGCAGCTCTGGCAAGTCGTCGCCTTCGTGCGCTCGCTCAGCTCCTCCGCCCCTTCCGCGCCGGTCTCGGGCAACGCCAGCCATGGCGAACAATTGTTCCGCGACAAAGGATGCATCGGCTGCCACCTCGCGCGCGGCGAGGGCGGAGTGCGCGGCCCGGACCTTTCGACCATCGGATCGCAACGCTCTCCGGACTACCTTCGCCAGTCCATCACCGACCCCAACGCCGCCGTCGCTCCCGAATACTGGGTAGCGAAAATCGTCACCAAGGACGGCGCATCGTGGTCCGGCTTCATGTTGAACCAGGACACCTATATGATCCAGATCCTCGACCCCTCGCGCGGCCTCGTCTCCATCCCGCGCAGCGAATTCAAGGACTACGGCTTGGACAAGGATTCCATCATGCCCTCTTACAAATCCGCGCTCACACCGGCCGATCTGGACGACCTCGTCGCCTATCTCGCCTCGCTCAAACTCCCAAGCAATCCGCAATGACAAAGCCAACGCTCACCCTGTTCGCCGCACTGGCGATGGCGCCCCTCACCGCTCAAGTCACCTACGAACGCCTCGTCCACGCCGCCTCCGAGCCGCAAAACTGGCTCACTTACTCCGGCGCTTACAATGGCTGGCGCTACAGCAAGCTCGATCAGATCCGCCGCGGCAACGTGGCGAACTTGAAAGTGGAGTGGGTCTATCAAATGCCCACCAGCCATCGCATCGAAGCCACGCCGCTGGTCGTCGACGGCGTCATGTACGTCACCGAGCCGCCCTCCAACGTCTTCGCCCTCGATGCCGCCACCGGACGCCCCTTCTGGCACTACCGCCGGGCGCTTCCCTCGAAAATCAATGTCTGCTGCGACGCGGTCAACCGCGGCGTCGCCATCCTCGGCGACCGCCTCTTCCTCGGCACCGTCGATGCCCATCTCGTCGCCTTGAACGCCAAAACCGGAGCCGTCCTCTGGGACGTTCCCGTCGCCGAAGGCAAGAACGGCTATAGCATCACCGGCGCTCCCCTCGTCGTAAAGGACATGGTCATCACCGGAATCTCCGGTGGCGAATACGGCATCCGCGGATTCCTCGACGCCTATGACGTCAAAACCGGCAAGCGCCGCTGGCGCTTCGACACCATCCCCGCGCCCGGCGAAAAGGGCCACGAAACCTGGGGCGGCGCAGACGCCTGGAAACACGGCGGCGGACCCACCTGGCTCACCGGCTCCTACGATCCTGAGTTGAACTTACTCATCTGGGGCGTCGGCAATCCTTCGCCCGATTGGAACGCCGATGTCCGTCCCGGCGACAATCTCTACACCGACTCCGCCATCGCCCTCGACCCCGACACCGGCGCTCTCAAATGGCATTTTCAATTCGTCCCTCACGACGGTTGCGATTGGGACGCCGTGCAGATTCCCGTCCTCGTCGACGCCGATTGGAACGGGAAACCGCGCAAATTGATTTACTGGGCGCATCGCGGCGGTTTCTTCTACGTCCTGGACCGCGCAACCGGCGAATTCCTCCTTGGCAAGCCCTTCGCCACTCAAACCTGGGCCAAAGGCCTCGATTCCAAAGGCCGCCCCGATCGCCTGCCCAACACCATGCCCAGCGAAGAGGGCGTCACCCTTTGGCCCGGAGTGCAGGGCGCGACCAACTGGTACTCGCCCTCTTACAACCCACTTACTAAGTTGTTCTATCTAACTGTTTGGGAGAACAAGGGATTCTATCTCAAGGGCGAGCCCAAGTACACCGCCGGCAACCGCTACGTCGGCAGCGTGCCCGACATCGACATCGCAAGCGATCCCGGCCATGGCGCCATTCGCGCTCTCGATCCGAAAACCGGCGATCGCGTCTGGGAGTACAAGGTGCATACCAAGCCCTGGTCCGGCGTGCTCACCACCGCCGGCCACGTCCTCTTCGGCGCTAATGGCGGCTGGATCAACCGCGAGCGCGAAGATATGGAGGCCTATTTCTTCGCCCTGGATTCCGACACAGGCAAGGAGCTATGGCGGATCAATCTCGGCGGCGCCATCGCCGCCAATCCCATGACTTACGTCGCGGGCGGCAAGCAAATGGTCACCATCGCCGCCGGCGGCGGATTCTTCACCTTCGCGCTTCCCTCTACAACAACTCCGCCGCGCTGAAGAAGAACGGAATCTCCTCCGCCGCCGTCTCCGCCGCGTCCGACCCATGCACAGCGTTGCGCTCGATGCTCTCGGCGTATAGCTTGCGAATCGTCCCCTCCGCCGCGTTCGCCGGGTTCGTCGCGCCCATCGTGTCGCGCCACTGCTTCACCGCGTCCTCGCGCTCCAACACCATCGCCACCACCGGCCCTTCGGTCATGAAAGTCACCAGGCTCGCGTAAAACGGCCGCGCTTTATGAACGGCGTAAAACGCCTCCGCCTGCGCCTTCCCCAACCGCACCATCTTCAATCCGCGGATCTTGAACCCGGCCTTCTCGGCTAAGCTCAAAATGGCTCCCGCGTGCCCGGCCGCCACCGCGTCCGGCTTAATCATTCCAAACGTTCGTTCCATTCGCTTCTTTTTCGTTCCCCTCTTATAAAACCTTCTTCACGTTCGCGCCCATGTCGGCCGGCGATTCGCACACCGTGATCCCCGCCGCCTTCATCGCCGCGATCTTATCCGACGCCTTGCCCGACCCTCCGGAAATAATCGCCCCCGCGTGGCCCATGCGCCTTCCCGGCGGCGCCGTCTGCCCGGCGATGAATCCCACCACCGGCTTCTTCACGTGCTCGTGAATGTAGGCCGCCGCCATCTCTTCCGCGTTCCCGCCGATTTCGCCGATCATCACGATCGCGTGCGTATCGGCGTCTTCGTTGAACATTCGGATCGCGTCGGTGAAGCTCGTCCCGATAATCGGATCGCCTCCGATGCCGATGCACGTCGATTGCCCGATGCCCAGCTTCGTCAACTGCCCCACCGCCTCGTAAGTCAACGTCCCGGAGCGGCTCACCACGCCCACGTGTCCTTCCATGTGTATGTGCCCCGGCATAATCCCGATCTTGCACTTACCCGGCGAAATCACCCCTGGACAATTGGGCCCCACCAATCGCGTCGCCTTCCCATGCATGTAAGCCCAAACGCGCTCCATATCGGCCGCCGGAATCCCCTCGGTGATGCAAACCACCAGCGCCAACCCCGCGTCCACCGCTTCCATGATCGCGTCGGCCGCGTAGGGCGGCGGCACGAAAATCACCGTCGCGTTCGCCCCCGTCGCCTTCGCCGCGTCGTACACCGTGTCGAACACCGGACGGTCTAAATGTTTTTGCCCGCCCTTGCCCGGCGTAACCCCGCCCACCACGTTCGTGCCGTAATCGATCGCCGCCTGCGCGTGGAACGTCCCCTCCCTGCCGGTAAATCCCTGCACCATCAGCCGCGTGTTTTTGTCCACCAGGACGCTCATCTTAATTCTTCCCTTCCGCCGCCGCCACCACTTTCTCCGCCGCGTCCTTCATCCCCTCCGCCACCGTGAAATTGAAACCCGACGCTTGCAAAATCTCGCGCCCCTTCTCCACGTTCGTTCCTTCCATCCGGATCACCACCGGGATTCGGATTCCCAATTCCCGCGCCGCGCTCACCACCCCCGTCGCCAGCGTGTCGCAGCGCAGAATGCCGCCGAAAATATTGATCAACACCGCCTTCACGCCCGCGTCCGACAACAGAATCCGGAACGCGTTGCGGATCTGCTCGGCATTGGCTCCGCCGCCCACATCCAGAAAATTCGCCGGACTCCCGCCCGCGTACTTCACGATGTCCATCGTCGCCATCGCCAGCCCCGCGCCGTTCACCATGCAGGCGATCGTCCCATCCAGCTTGATGTAGTTCAACCCGAACCGCGACGCCTCCACCTCCAGCGGATCTTCCTCGTTCAGATCGCGCAGCTCCAACAAATCCTTGTGCCGGTACAAGCGCGTTATCGTCCAGCGTAATTTTCGCGTCTAGCGCAAACACCTTTCCGTCCTTGGTCAGGATGAATGGATTGATCTCGGCCAGCGAAGCGTCCACTTCGTCGTTGGCCTTTGCCAGAGCCATCATCGCCGCCGCCGCCGCCGGGACGCTCGCCGCCGGCACGCCCATCGCGAACGCCAGCTTCCGCGCTTGAAATCCCATCAGCCCCATCCCCGGCTCCATCGCCTCGCGGAAAATCAGCTCCGGCGTCTTCGCCGCTACTTCCTCGATGTCCATCCCGCCCGCCGGCGAAGCCATGAAGACGGTTTTTCCCAGCGCGCGGTCCAGCACGATCCCCAAATACAGCTCGCGCTCGATCGGCAGCGTTTCCTCGATCAGCAGCCGCTGCACCAGCCTGCCTTCCGGCCCCGTCTGGTGCGTCACCAGCGTCATGCCCAAAATCTGCTTGGCCAGCGCCGCCGCTTCGCTCGCGTTCTTGGCCACCTTCACGCCGCCGCCCTTGCCGCGCCCGCCGGCGTGGATCTGCGCCTTCACCACCACGCTGCCGCCCAGCTTTTTCGCCGCCGCCTCCGCCTCCTCCACCGTGTAGGCCACCTCGCCTCGGGGCACGGGAACGCCGAATTTGGCCAGGATCGCCTTAGCCTGATACTCGTGAATTTTCATGTTTTCGCTGGCCGGAATCCAGCCAATCGACCAGTGTAACAGAGGCGGTTCTTTCTCTTCCCGCGCCGCCTCTGCTATGACAGTGGAGTATGGAAAAACGCAAACTGGGCAAGACCGGCATGGAAGTCACCGTCCTCGGCTACGGCGGCGCCGAGATCGGCTTTCAGGATGCCGCGCAATCGACAGTCGATCGCCTTCTCAACGCCGCTCTCGACGCCGGCCTCAATCTAATCGATACCGCCGAATGTTATAAGGCCAGCGAAGAAATGATCGGCAAGGCGGTCGCTGCCCGCCGCGCCGAATTTTTTCCTCTTCACCAAAACCGGCCACGCCTCCGGCCTCCCCACTCCCGACTGGGACCCGCAAACCCTCACTCAATCCATCGATCGAAGCCTCAAGCGCCTCCGCACGGACCGCGTCGATCTTCTCCAACTGCACAGTTGCCCCGAAGAAACGCTGAAGGCCGGGGCTGTAATCGAAGTGCTCCAGCGCGCCCGCGACGCCGGCAAAACCAGGTTTATCGGCTACAGCGGCGACAGCGCCGCCGCCCGCTACGCCGTCGAATGCGGCGCCTTCGATACCCTCCAAACCTCCGTCAGCATCGCCGACCAATGGTCGATCGCCAACACCATCCCCCTGGCGCGGGAAAAAGGAATGGGCGTAATCGCCAAGCGCCCCATCGCCAACGCAGCGTGGAAAACCGGCGCCAAACCCGCCGACCCTTATCACCACACTTACTGGGACCGTCTCCTGAAACTCGACTACGATTTTTTAAAATCCGATCTCGACGCCTGCCGTCTCCACCGCCCTCCGCTTCACCCTCGCCGTCCCCGGCGTCCACACCGCCATCGTCGGAACGCGCAACCCAGAACGCTGGCGCAAGAACGCCGCCCTGCTCACCGACGGCCCGCTCCCCGCCGCGCAATTCGAAGCCATCCGCGTCCGCTGGCAATCCATCGCCACACCGGACTGGCTTGGCGAAATCTAACGGTGGCCGTCATCGGTTCCCGACGGCCCGCGTTAACGAGCGCAGCGGGCCCGCGTTTGACCCGTTCCGTGCGCAGCCGTCAACGGCTACAGGCTGCCTGCTCATTCAAACGAAGTCTGTACGAGCGGAAAAGTAAAAACGGACGGGACCGAAGCCCCGTCCGCCGCCGCCGCGCTTGGCACGTCCACGCGAGCCCAAACACATAAGCCCGCGCAGAACAGCGCATACGACTTCGCTGAAGTGCCGAGGCGCCCTTGCCCCCGATTCGGAGGCCCCGCACTTTAGTCTGCGAGAATTGGATGGCCCGGCGATCGTCGACAACATCTCCGGGGAAAACATTACGCCCAATTCGCCCCACAACTTAGTAATTACCACAGATTCTAATCATTGCGCCGCCCGACCGCATTCGAACTTCTATTGTCGTGCTCTGCCCGGCCTGACAAGCGCGATGCCTGCTAAGGACGGGCGGTTCATCGAGGTGCTGGGCATGTCTCACCTTGAATTCTCCCGGATGGAGGCGTACTCTGTAGGCGATTGGGTATGCGCTTGCCACTCAAGCGAAGTTGACAGCGTTAACCGGAGAGCCGTTCGATTAGCCTGGAAAGCGGCCTGACTCTTTATGCGTTCAGCGACATTCATATTATGCATACTTGTCGCCAATGACTGCCACGCAGCCATTCGGGGAACCGTAATCGATAGCACTTCCGGAGCGCCAATTCCCGGCGCGGCGGTCCGGCTTCTTTCGCCTGGAGAAGACGACGCCGTCGCCGAGGCGTCTTCGAATGCCGAAGGCCAGTTTGCTTTCAACGACGTGGATAAAAGCGCCTACGTCCTCTTCGCGGCAAAGTCCGGTTATGTCGACCGGTTCCCCGAGCTAATAGGTCGAGATGGCGCGAGCCTTGTCTTGCCACTCACCAAGTGTGGAGCGATTACCGGCCGCATCCTGGACGCATCCGGCCGCCCGGTGAGATCTGCGCGGATTCTTGCGGCCGCGTATCGCGGCGAAGGACGAACGCCGCGGCCGGACCCTGGCGGTCCTTTCTCGCCCGTCGACGATCTTGGCAACTATCGTCTTTACGATCTTGCGCCGGGCAAATATTGGATCGTCGCGATTCCTGGAAGAGGAGCGAGCGGCAAGCTTCTCGCCCCGTTGTATTTCCCCGGCACATCGCGATTAGACAAGGCTACGCCGATCACCCTGCACGCTGGAGAGACCAGGGATTCTGTCGATGTTACCGTCTTCGAGACCGCCGGTTATCCGGTTAGCGGAAGAGTTACCGGGTTGCCTGCGGACGCTTCGCAACGACAGATTGCCTTATCGCTGTTTTCCGCGGCTGGTTACTCGGTACCGCTTCAAACCGCCGCTACTGGCGACGATGGCCGCTTTCGATTCGAAAACGTGCCGGAGGGATCTTACGAGATCGTCGCCGCCGGCCCCGCCATGGGCCGCGCCGCCTTCGGACCTCTGTTAGGCCGCGACCCCTTATACGGCCGTGTGCATCTCGATGTCGTTTCCCAGGAAGTTACTAACATCGACGTCCCATTGAGTAAGGGATTTGCCCTGGACGGACAAGTTGCCTTTGCCGTACGCGGCGAGGACGATCCCAACTGTTACTCCGGCGCGTCGGTTTCCATCGAACCGCTAAGCCCCGTCCCCTTCAGCCCACTGCCAGCCGCTCCCATCGACGGTCAAGGGCGCTTTCACTTTTCCGCGCTCCCGCCCGCCAGATATCACGTCGCCGCCAACGGCATAAGGAGCGGATGTTTCTTCCAGGAACTGCGTGTTGGAAGCCAACTCGTGGAGAACCAGACAGTCGAGCTAAACGGTGCGGGCCGGTTGGAGTTGATTCTTACAAAGCGGTCCAGCCGCCTTGAAGGAATGGTCCAGGACGATACCCACTCCCCCGCTTCCATCGTGCTGGTGCCGGAGGATCCCTTTGCCGGCGTGGAACCTCAAAAGGCGCGGTTCGCCGTGGCCGATGCGGAGGGCCGTTACCACTTCGAACAACTTGGACCGGGCCGCTATCGCGCCATCGCCGTCCCAAGCTCGAAGGTCGAGCCGCTATCCGATCCCGCTTTCTGGCTGGACCACCGCGACCTGACAACCGCCGTCGCGCTGAAGCCCGGCGCCAGCTGCGCACCTGGACCTCAAGCTCGAAGATCGTTGGGAGGAACATCAATGAGAATCGCCATCGCCGTCCTCGGTGCGGCCGCGCTCCTTTCCCAAACACCACGCCGCCGCTCTCGACGATTTCGGGCACAATCACCGATGCCGCAACTCACGTCCCCATCCGCAATGTGACCGTCGTAACGAGTCCGCGCGGCGGAACGGGTGAAGCTCCGACCGGCGCAAGCGGCGAATATCGGATCAGCGGGGTTCCGCCCGGTACTTACTGGATCATGGTGAAACCCGGCGACGGATACGCATTGGCGGAGAGACGCGTCCGCATCGCGGCTGGAGAGGATCTTAAGGCCATCGATCTCGCATTGGAACCGGAGGCGATCGTCGCCGGACGCGTTTTGGATGGCGACAAGAATCCCGTAGTTGGCGGCCATGTCGAGGTTAATTTCCAAGGGATACGCGCGCGGACGGCCATTCTGGCTCAACTCCGGTAGCGCGCGCACCAACGACCTCGGCGAATTCCGCATTGGCCGTCTTGCACCAGGGCGATATTACTTGCAGGCGACGCTAAAGCCGCTCGAGATCCGTAAGCGGCGGCGTCCGGTGGGGAAGGAAGACGTAGAGTACGAGCCCGTGGTTTCGAACGTAGCTACCGTATACGCAAGCTCGCAATCCTGGACTTCCGCCACGCCGGTCGTGTTGCGCGCCGGTTTCAAGCAGGAAGGTCTGGACATCGTCTTACTCAAGGCGAGGACCGCGTGCGTAACGTCCGCCGTAGTGAACAATCGCGCCACGGAGACCACCGCGCCGCTCGCCGTCATGATCTCGGAGAATTATCCCGATAGTCAATCGACAATCGCCCGCGGCAACGTGAAGTCCGGAGAGGAAATCGAAGTCTGCGGAATCGGGGCCGGCTCCTACCGGATTTGGTCCTTCCTCTCGATTCCGGGACCGAGTGGCGCACAAGTGCTTTACGCCTCGGAGGACTTCTTCATGTCCGGCTCGCCCGTGCGGGTCCCTCCTATTTATCTCCAGCCCACCCTATCGGTAGCCGGCAAAATAACGGTTGCGGAGGCGAAAGCGGACGATCCTTTCCCATCGAAAATCTTCGCCGCTCTTCGGCACACCGACAGCATCGGCGTATATGGCGAGTCAACCTCCGCCAGCGTGGACTCCTCCGGGAGCTTCGTCTTCCCGGCCGCGGTGCGGGCCGAATACTGGCTCGATGTTTTCAATCTTCCCCTCGGCTACTACGTCAAAGAAGCGGCCATGGGCAACCGCGACGCAACCCGCCAACCCGTAATGCGCAGGCAGCGGAGATTTGCGCATCGTTCTCGGAGCCGACGGACCATCCGTCTCCGGTCAGGTCTCAGACAGCGATAATCAACCGGTCGCCGACGCATCGGTAATCCTCGCCGCATCGCCGCTGCCGGCAAGCTTGGCGCCCAGCGACCTTCTGATCACAACTACGGATCAGAACGGCAACTTCACGCTCAACGGCATGCCGCCCGGCAACTATCGCCTGCTGGCATTCACGCAGCCTCGCGGAAGGCCTCGGCGGAGATCCCGATTTCGTTCGCGCGAATCTTGGACGGGCGGCGGAGTTGAGTCTGTCCCCGCGTGAAACCCATTCGATTCAGATCAAAGCTCTCCCCGCTCCGGAGTAAGGCTTTTCGCCCGGTGAGCGTCTGGGCAAATTCGCGCCCCGGTATGCCGCGGCCGCCGCTCGATAGGCGTTCTGCACCCGCAGGCAATCGCGGCTCGCGTAAACGAAGAAGAATCGTGATTGACTGGAAGTAGGATGCGCAAGTTAGTTTTGCTGTGGTTGGCGATCTCGCCCTCCGGTTTGACGGGAAGCTGGACGCGATTGACCACGCCGCATTTCGAGATGGTTACGACAGCGACAGCGGCCGAAGGGCGGAAGGCGATCCTTTACTTCGAGCAAGTGAGGAACTTCTTTCTCCAGGCGAGCCCGCTGCATAAGACGACGGACAAGCCGGTGCGGATCGTGGCGTTTCATTCGGCGGAGGAGTTCGAGCCGTACCGGACGGGCGAGATGGACGTGGCGTATTACGCGACGGACCGGCGGCGGAATTACATCGTGATGGAAGGCATCGCGGCGGGATACTATCCGGTGGCGATTCACGAGTTCACCCATTTGATGGTGGACGAATCGGGGTTGAAGCTGCCGGTGTGGCTGAACGAAGGATGGGCGGACGTGTATTCGACGCTGCGGCCGGCGGGGGCGGGGAAGTTCATAGTAGGCGACGTGATTGCGGGGCGTGTGGAAGAGTTGCGGAAGGGACGCTGGATTCCGCTGCGGGCGTTGACGGCGGCGGGGCGGGGGTCGGATTTATACAACGAACCGCGCGATGTGGGGATGTTTTACGCCGAGAGCTGGGCGCTGGCGCATATGTTGTATCTCTCGCCGGAGTATGGGCCGCGGTTCGCGAGTTTCGTGTCCGGGCTATCGGCGGGACAGAGCATGGAGCAGGCTTGCCGCGGAGAATTGGGGAAGACCGTTGGGGAAGTGGAGAGCGACTTGCATACGTATCTGGACCGGCGGCGGTTGATGGGTCTGGAGTTTCGTGTGAAGGCGGGCGCTGCGGCGTTGGAGCCGGTGACGGCGGCGATGACGGAGTTGGATTCGGGGTTGGCGAAGGCGGACTTGTGGTCGGCGATTCATAAGGACGGCAAGGCGGTGGATGAGTTCGATTGGCTGAAGAGGCGGTATCCGGAGCGGCCGGAAGTGGATGAGTCGTTGGGTTATCGGGCGTGGGCGAATGGGGACCAGAGCGGAGCGCGGCGCCACTTTGAATTGGCGGTGAAGAAGGGCACGAAGGACGCGAGGATGTGCTTCGACTTGGCGCGCCTGGAGCGGGCGGCGGGCGATCCGGATGGGAAGGCGGTCACGGCGCTGCAGCGGGCGGTGTGGCTGAAGCCGGACTTCGCGGCGGCGCGGATCGAGTTAGGACGATTGTGGATGGACCAGGGGCAGTATGAGGCGGCGGTGGAGGAGTTGCGGAGGGTGAAGGCGGTGACGCCGGATCAGGCGCTGGCGTATTACCTGGCGATGGCGGAAGGATATTGGAAGACGGGGCGCGGGGAGGAGGCGAAGGAGGAGGCGCGGATCGCGAAGAAGTGGGCGCGCACGGCGGGGGAAACCGAGCGGGCGGAGGCGGCGCTGCGCGGGGCGGGCGGAGGGCGGTGAGCGAAGCGGCGACATGGAGCGTGTATCCTCGTGGAAGAAGGCGATTCGTCGTGATGGTATAACCGTTATATATGGGCGATGCGGTTCGAGTTCGATAGAGAGAAGAGCCGGGAGGTCAAACGGAAACACGGCGTCAGTCTGAAGGAAGCGCGGGACATATTCGACCAGGGCTACCTGGTTGATCGGAAGAACGACGATCCGGAACAGTTTCGCGCAATCGGTTGGTGCCGCGGCCGGCTCTGTTCGGTGGTCTTCGAGATTCGACGCGACGCCGAGGGCGAGTACTACCACCTGGTTACCGCCTGGAAAGCGACTAAGCAGGAAGAACGATGCTATGCCGAAAATGTCTAAGAAAACCCGGACCGCCGACGAGATCGCGGAGATGGCCTCGCGCGGGGAGGACATTTCCTCGTACTTCACTAATAAGTTCACCGTGGTCAGACCTGTTCGCCGGGTGAACGTCGATTTGACTCAAGGCATGTTGCGCGAGCTCGATGAAAGGGCGGCCCGGCTGAATATTAGCCGCCAGGCGGTGATCAAGACTTTGCTTGGGCGAGCGCTGACTGAGGGGCGGGAGGGCAAGCCGCGATCCGGTAAGGCGGGATAAGCGGCTGTCCGCCTTCCGCATACTCGGGGTCTTGCGCCGGCTCTTCCTCCGAGTAATGCCCGGGGAATTTCGCGGCTGGCGACGAGATCGGCGAAAACATCTGCTGGGCACAGAGCCCCAAAACAAGCTCGGCGCGAAGGCGCGGCTCAATCTCGGGCACCGGAAGGCGCAAGCTCGCTGCGACGGAATCCGGTATATCGGGGTTAACGATCATGGCCGCTGCCTCACTATCTAGTTTCGGTGTGGATCGGGTGATCGAGGGGCGGCAGGTCGCGGCCGGATTTTCAGCCTCCCGCAGCGGCGCCTAATTTCTTTTGACAGTCGGACAAAATTGTCCGAGGATAATGCCGGGACCTGAAGATCGATCCGCATGACCTATGAGAGGTGAACCAATGTCCGCCTTTACGTATCCCGCAAGATTCACGGCCGGCGGCGACGGCCGCATTCTGGTCGAGTTCGTCGATCTCCCGCGTGTCGCCACCGATGGCAAAGACGATCGTGAGGCTATGGAAGAAGCCGTGGATGCTCTCGGATCGGATCTCTCAATCCGGTTATCCCGTAGGGAGGAGATCCCCGCGCCTTCTGCCGCCAAGCGTGGTCAGCGTCTGGTGCCAGTGCCGCTGTGGCTCGCGCCGAAGCTGGCGCTCTATTTGGCGATGCGCGACCAGGAAGTCAACTACTCCGAACTGCCGCGCCGCCTTGGGGTCCACGAGCGAGTGATCCGCCGGATGCTCGATCCGGAGCATGCTTCGAAGGCGGAAAAAATCCAAGCGGCCCTCGCGGCTCTGGGTAAGCAGATGACCGTAGTAGTCCGCGACGCGGCCTGAAGGTCCCCTACGACCCGTTGCGCGGCGCTGGAGGAACTGTGGAGGGTAATGGCGGTGTCGCATTACTTGGCGATGGCGGAAGGATATTGGAAGACAGGCCGCAGGGAGGAGGCGCGGGAGGAGGCGCGGATCGCCAAGAAGTGGGCGCGGACGGCGGGGGAAACCGAGCGGGCGGAGGCGGCGCTGCGCGGGGCGGGCGGAGGGCGGTGAGGTTCCCGGAACCGGGCTTCGGCCCTGAAATCGCTGGGTAGACGATCTCTTGAACTATTTCGGAACTCCGTCCGATTTGCTGCGTATACCTACTGTGCCGCTTAGGTAGATCACCGAGTGGAGTACACTGAGACTTATGCCAAGGCGTGAATCCCCGCTTCAAAGCGAGATGCTCCAAGGAACGCTCGATCTGCTGGTGCTTCAGACGCTGGTTCTTGGACCGGCGCATGGGCACACGATCGCGCACGCGATAGAGCGCGGTTCGGAGGAGGTGCTGCAGATTGAACATGGGTCGCTCTACCCGGCCTTGCACCGGCTGGAGGATCGGGGCTGGATCGCCTCGTTCTGGGGAACCTCGGACAACAATCGCAAGGCGAAGTATTACCGGCTGACGCCGGCGGGCAAGAAACAGTTGATCGCGCAGACGACGCGTTGGGAGCAGTTGGTGCGGGCGATCGGCCGCATCCTGAAGCCCGTTCCGGAGTAAACGCGATGGGCTTCAGACGTTATTTCCGGCGGGCGAAATGGGATCGGGAGCGGTTGGAAGAAATCGAATCCTACGTACAGATTGAGACCGATGAGAACATGGCCCGGGGAATGCCACGCGGCGAGGCCCGGGCGAAGGCCCTCCGGAAGTTCGGGAACAGCGCCTTAATCCGAGAGGAGATTTACCGTATGAACACGATTCAATTGTTAGAGACGCTGAGCCGGGACGTCCGGCATGCGCTCCGCGCGCTGCGCCACAATCCCGTTTTCACGGCAGTCGCGTTACTGACTATCGCGATCGGAATCGGCGCCAATACGGCCGTTTTCAGCGTCGTCAATAGCGTGCTGCTGCGGCCGTTAAATTATCCGAAGGCGGAAGAACTGGTGGCGCTGCGGCAGGTGGCTCCGGGAGCGGCCGGCCTCGCGAATTTCACCGACGGCCTGCGCCTTTCGCCCTCCATGTATTTCACCTATGCCGAGCACAACCGCACGTTTCAATCGATGGGCGTGTGGACTCCCGCCACGGCGAACGTCACCGGGCTGGCCCAGCCGGAACAGGTCCGCGCGGTTCTCGTCAGCGATGGCGTGCTGCAGACGCTCGGCGTTCCACCGGCGCGCGGGCGATGGCTCGCGGCGGCGGATCAGATTCCGCATGGCAGCGATGCCTTCGGGTTTTCGGGGCGCCCCGTCACGGCGATGCTCAGCTACGGCTATTGGCGGAGGCGCTTTGGGAAGGACCCCGCGGTGATCGGCCGCGAAATTACGGTGGATTCGCGTGCGCTCGAAATCGTCGGCGTGATGCCGGAAGGTTTTCGAATCGTCGATGCGGATTTCGACCTGATTGTGCCGCTTGCTTTCGACCGCGGCAAGTTGATCCTTGCGGGATTCGGATTTCGAGGCATCGCGCGGCGGAAGCCGGGAGCGACGCTGGCGCAAGCCAACGCCGACATGGCTCGAATGGTGCCAATCTGGATGAATTCGTGGACGAACGGGTCGGGAACGCACTCGCGAGTTTACGAAACTTGGAGAATCACGCCGGCGATCGTTCCTCTGAAAGAAGAGGTGACCGGCAATGTCGCCGATGTGCTTTGGGTGGTGATGGGGACCATCGGCCTGGTGATGCTGATTGCCTGCGCGAACGTGACGAATCTATTGCTGGTGAGGGCGGAGGCGCGGCAGCAGGAACTGGCGGTTCGCGCCGCGCTCGGCGCCGGGCGCGGGCGGATCGTGCGGGAGCTGTTGACCGAGAGCGTGCTGCTCGGCCTGGCGGGCGGCGCGGTGGGAGTGCTGCTCGCCGACGCGGGCGTGCGTCTTTTGGTGGCCATCGGCCCGGCGAATCTGCCGCGTCTGAATGAAATTTCCCTCGACGCGCGGGCGCTGGCTTTCACGCTGCTTCTTTCGGTGCTCTCCGGTTTCCTGTTCGGCATGATTCCGGCCTTGAAATACGCCGGTCCGCGAATTTCACTGGCGCTGCGGAGCGCGGGACGGACGTCGAGCGTGAGCCGGGAGCGCCATCGCGCGCGCAACGTTCTCGTCGTGGCGCAAGTAGCCATGGCGCTGGTACTGATGGTGAGCGCGGGCTTGATGATCCGGACCTTCCAGGCGCTGCGAACGGTCGAGCCGGGATTCACCCATCCGGAGAGTCTTCAGACCCTGCGCATCTCCATTCCCGATTCGCTGGTGCCCGCGCCGGAGCGGGTGACGCGAACCCAGAACGACATCCTCGACAAGCTGACGGCCATTCCCGGCGTGACTTCGGCCGGGTTCGGGAGCGACATGCCGATGGAAGGTTTCGAAGCCAACTGGGACATCATCTACGCCGAGGGCAAAACATATCCGGCGGACGAAATCCCGCCGCTGCGGCTGTACAAGTATGTTTCGCCCGGCTTCTTCCATGCGGCGGGCACGCGAATGATCGCGGGGCGCGAGCTGACCTGGACCGAAGTCTACGGGCAGAGGCCGGTGGCGATGGTTTCCGAGAGTCTGGCGCGCGAGTTGTGGGGCACGCCGGGGGCGGCGATCGGGAAACGCATCCGCGAGTTTTCGCGCCAGCCGTGGCGGGAGGTGGTCGGCGTGGTACAGGACGTGCGCGAGAACGGCGTCCAGGAAACTGCGCCGGAAATCGTGTACTGGCCGCCGATGATGGAAGGTCTTTTCGGCCCGAAGGGGCTCGAGGCGATCCGCACGGTCACCTTCGTGATTCGCAGCGATCGAACGGGCAGCGAAGGGTTTCTCAAGCAGATCGGGCAGGCGGTGTGGTCGGTGAATGCGAGTCTGCCCGCTGGCGTCGGTGAGGACGATGCGGGATATCTACGATCAATCGCTGGCGCGGACGTCTTTTACATTGGCGATGCTGGGGATCGCCGGCGCGATGGCGCTGGTGCTCGGCATCATCGGCATCTATGGCGTGATAGCGTATACCGTGTCGCAGCGCACGCGCGAAATCGGGATCCGGCTGGCGCTCGGAGCGCAACAGGGCGAGCTGAAGAGGATGTTCGTACGCCACGGACTGGCGCTGGCGGGAATCGGCGTGATCGCAGGGCTGGCCGCGGCGATCGGGCTGACGCGTCTGATGAAGTCGCTGCTGTTCGGGATCAGTCCGCTCGACCCGCTCACCTTCGCCGCGGTGGCGATGGTTTTGCTGGCGGCCGCGATGCTTGCCAGTTATTTGCCCGCGCGGCGCGCATCGGCGGTGGATCCGGTGGAGGCGCTGCGGGCCGAGTAAAGCGCCGCTACTGTTTTGTGTCGAGGGGGTGCGTCGCTTTTTCGTAGAATTCGTTTTGGAGCCGGAGGGTGACGGTGTCGGATTTGGCGGCGCGGATGGCGTTGGCGATGCCCTGCGCCCAAGCGTCCATGTCGAATTTGCCGAGCGTCGTGTTGGCGGCGGTGGCGTCGCCGGCGTAGTGGTCGGGGAACTTGGCGTACCACCAGATGCCGGTATACAT
Organism: uncultured Acidobacteriota bacterium; assembly: GCA_963823105.1. GTDB lineage: Bacteria > Acidobacteriota > Terriglobia > Bryobacterales > Bryobacteraceae > JAJYKC01. The sequence goes on along the minus strand of CAWGKC010000017.1, from coordinate 600,698 downwards.
TCCCGGCGGGAGGTCGAGGCGTTGAAGGTCGGCGCCGGATTCGGTGGCGGCGCGGTCGAGATGGACGAGATCGGGGCGGGCGATCATGACATGGGAGGTTTCGCCTTCGCCGGCATGGCTGTCGAAGGCGGAGTGCAGTTTCGGGCGGCCGGGGGCGGGGCGTTCGCCCTGGTAGATGTAGACGACATAGTCGTGGCGCGCCGCCATTTGGGTTTGGGCGAAGTAGGGGAGGAGGCTGTTGTTGCCGCCGTGGCCGTTGACGACGATGATTTTCTTGCAGCCATTGCGGGCCATTTCGGCGGTGGTTTCCGAGAGGAGATCGAGTTGGAGGCGGGCGCTGTAGGCGACGGTGCCAGGTTCGTGGCGGGCTTCGAAGATCTGACCGAAGTAGTATTCGGGGAAGACGACGGCGTAGTCCTGGCGGGCGCCGTCGAGGGAGGCGTAGCGGACATCGATGAGATCGGTGCCGAGGGGGAGTTGGGGACCGTGTTTCTCGAGGATGCCGAAGGGAAGGAGGCAGACGCCTTTGGAGGCGTCGATGGCTTTGACGAAGTCGGATGCGGTTAGCTCTTCCCATTTCACGGAAAGGGCGGGCTGAGCGGAGGCGAGGGCGGCGGCGAGCGAGGCGAGGGCCAGATGGCGAAGGGCGTGGGTGATCATGACGGAACGATCTTATCGAACGGCGGGGAGGGAAGGGGCAAAAAAGAAGGGCCGAGGCGAACCTGGGCCCTTAAGTGGGGGTGGAAACTTACCCTTTAAGGATAGGGTGGGGATGTAGGGATGGCAAGCATGTACAGTAATGGTAGTAACAGTGGCGGTACTAACCAGAATTTACCGCGTTGGATTGGAAAGCTATGAGCCGATTGGTTTTAGTGAGGCATGGGCAGGCTTCGTTCCGGCCGGGCGCGAGCGAGGACTACGACCGCCTTTCGGTGATCGGCGAGAGGCAGGCGGTGGCGCTGGGGGAATATTGGGCGCGAACGGGGGTGCGGTTCGATCGGGCGATTTGCGGGCCGGCGAAACGGCATGCGAGAACCGGGGCGCTGGCGCAGGTTGGGGAAACGGCCGAAATGGCGGAATTCGACGAATATCCGGCCTTCGAAGTCATGCGGATGGCGCTTCCGGGACTCGTGAGACGGGACGAGGAGATTGCAGCCATGGAACTGGAGTACCAGCGGCAAATCGAGCCGGCGGAGGCGGCGCGAGCCTTTGAAAAACTATTTCAAAGAGTGATGCGAATGTGGGCGCGAGGCGAAGTGGAGGCGGAGGGCGTGGAGACGTGGGCGGAATTTATGGGGCGAGTGCGGCGGGGATTGGAAAATGTGCGGCGGGAGGCGGGACAAAATAGCCGCGTGGTGGTGTTTACTTCCGGCGGGCCGGTCGCGGTGGCGATGCGGGAAGCGCTGGGATTGAGCGCGGAGAAAACGATGGAATTGAGTTGGGCGTCGCGGAATGGCGGCTTCAGCGAATTCATTTTTTCCGGAGCAAGGTTTTCCCTGGGCGGATTCAATCACTCGCCGCACTTGGAAGCGCCGGAGTTAGAGACGTACCGCTAAAAGAAAACGACCGGCGGTAAGGCCGGTCGTCTTTTTGACGTTTGAAAGCGGCTGAAGCGAACCTAAGCTTTGCGCGAAGCGGCGCGGCGGCGAAGGTTCCAGGCGGCCATCAGGAGAAAACCGGAGCAAAGAAGGAACCAAGTGGCCGGTTCCGGTCCGGGGTTGAGACCGATATTGGGGTTATCGACGATGAAGCCCTGGACCAGCGGATTCGAGTTCGGAGGCGAATCGATGTAGCGGAAGGGGCTGAAGTCGTACCCGGAATTTATGGCGTTGTTCGCCTGGATGATCAGGTTCGGATCGGCCGTATAGCCGCTGGGATCGAAGACGCTCCAGATGGTGTGTTGAATGTCCACCCATTGGTTCTCATTGCCGAGGGAGAACAGCGTCGAAAGATACGAAACCTGCTCATACTTAGTGACGTAGTTGGTCTGGTTGATAAAGTAGGCGCCGAGGTTCAAATCGACCATGCCAAAGACGTCGGCATTCCAGGTTTCATTGATCGAGGCAGAGTGCAGCGCGTCATAGCAGACCGCCGAATATTCAGTGCCGTCGATGGTGAGATTGGCCGGGCCAACAAAGCTTGTGCCGTCGGTGATCCCCTGGGGGTAGCCGTCGAGCGTGACCATGACCGTCGCGTTAGCCAAACCGGCTGTGGCAACGGCGAAAAGTACCGCGAAAAGCGGTGCGAATTTGCGCATAAAAACTCCTCCTCTGATAACACTAACCTCTTAAATAGTAAAGCATTGAAAAGCTGTTCGCAAGGTCCATACGTACCAGTAACTAAGTGAAATGCCTTAGGAAGTAGACGATCGGATAAAACTCTCCAGGAATATATTCCTAGGATTTGACTGGTAATGTTCGCCCTAGTTGAAAGAAATGTAGTGGACCGCGCGACGGCGAGGATGACGCCGCCGGCTGCGTGGAGGTGGCAGACAGCGGCGGGCGCGGAACGTTGGGCTGGTCAAACGGACGAGTGAAGCGTGAATTGGAAATAGGTGCGGCAGAGGCCGCATCACTGGGATTGAATGGCGAGACGAGGATGGAGTTGAGCCAGGCGTCGCGAATCGGGGGTCATAGCGAGTTTTTTTTTGCCGATGCCAGGTTTTCGCTTAACGAATTGGAGATGTACCGCTCAGAGAAAAACGGCCAGCGCGAAGGAGGGTCGTTTGACTACGGTTAAGAGGCGATCGAAGCGAAATTAGAAATTCGGTGTGGCAGCGCGGCGGCGATGGCCCAAGACGGCTATAAAGAGGATGCCGGAGCCGAGAAGGAACCAAGTGGCCGGTTCCGGTTGCGGGCAGAGGCAGATGTTGGAAGAGTCGACGATGAAGCCTTGGACGCGGGGGTTCGTGCCTGGAGGCGAGTCCAGATAGCGGAAGCTACTGAATGCATAACCGTTTTCGATGGCGTTATTGGCCTCGGCGATCAAGGAAGGATCGGCGGTATAGGCGGGATCGAAGACACTCCAGATGGTGTGTTGAATGTCGACCCATTGGTTTATATTGCCAGGACCGAAAAGATTGGATAGAAACGAAACCTGCTCATAGGCTTTGGTGTATTTATCCACGGGCGCTTTGGTGAAGTAAGCGCCGGAGCTCAAGTCGGCCATGCCGTACGCGTCGGCATTCCAAGACTGGCCTATGGAGGCCGCGCCCTTGACATCGTAGGAGACGCCAATGTAATTGAGGCCGTCAATCGTGAGGACGGCCTCGCCGACGTAGTATTGGCCGTCCGTGATGCCGTATGGGTATCCGTCGAGAGTCACGGTCATCGCGGCCGTGGCCGAACCGGCGGCGGCAACGACGGAAAGTACCTCGAAAAGTGTCGCAATCTTGCGCATAGAAAATCTTCCGCGTGTAGCGCCCTAGCGTAGGCGTAGTTATTTCTAGGATGGTGCATTGGATTCTGTTCCGCAAGGCAAGTAGCTATCAGATTATGCGATAGCTACTCTCAGGGGTATGGTTCCATCGTCCCATTAAGGCCGTGGCTGGTTTCCGGTTTGCCGTTCCGATCCGACCTGCTTACTTCCCCTCTTTCCTTTGTTTCCAAAAAATTTAATGCAACGTTGCGTTTTTACGAAGATCAAAAACCCGTTCAGGTAACCCTTAAACGGGATAGGGAGCCGCGTCAAACGCGAGCGGCCAGCGCCCACCTTTTTGCATTCGCGATCTCCCTTGTCTAGAATGGAAACCACTTAGCGGCGAGGACGAAGATGATCAGTCGTCTCGCTCTTGGTTACACGATAGCGCGGGGGGTGGGAAAAGCGAGGGGAGGGTTGGAGAGAATTGGCTGTAAGGTATTGAGGGGGAGGGAGATATAAGTTTTCTGGGGCGTTGTGACTGGGTTTCGGCACGGTTTCGCGCAGGGGGTCGGCGAATCGATTCCGACCGACGCGGTTATTTCGTAAGTTGTTGGTGGAGTGGAGGTTATACATCGGGCTTTGCGAAGGATCGGCGATTCGGGGTTAGGTCGACCGCGCGACGACGAGGGTGACGTCGTCGGCGGCGGGTGCGCCGCGGGTGAAGGCGTTGACCTTGGCGATGAGTTCTTCGGCGATGGAGGCGGCGGGGAGGTGGCGGAGGGCGGCGGCTTCCTCGGCGAGGCGCAGTTCGCCGAATTCCTCGTCGCGGTCGAGCGGGCAGGCTTCGGTGACGCCATCGCTGAAGAGTACGAGGACATCGCCGGTTTCGAAGGCGACGATGGACTCCTCGTAGGAAGCGGCGGGCAGGATGCCGAGGATGATGCCGCCGCCGCCGAGGCATTGGGAGCTGCCGTCGGGCTTGATGAGAATGGGCGGGTTGTGGCCGGCGTTGCAGTACGTAAGAGTACCGGCTTTGGGGTCGAGAACGCAGGCGAAGAAGGTGATGAAGCGATTGCCGGGGCAGTTGGCGGCGATGGCGCGGTTGAGGCGGGTGACGCGCTGGGCGAGCTCGCCGGGTTCGTCGAAGATGACCTGGACGCGGGCCTGGAGGCTGGACATGAGGAGAGCGGCGGGCATGCCTTTGCCGGCGACGTCGGCGACGAAGAGGGCGGCGCGGCCGTCGGGGTAGGGGATGAAGTCGTAGTAGTCGCCGCCGACGGTGCGGCAGGCGGCGTTGTAGCCGGCGAGGTCGAGGCCGGCGACGAGAGGGGCGGCGGCGGGGAGGAGGCGGCGCTGGATTTCGGCGGCCTGGGACATTTCGCGGGCGAGGAGGCGCTCGGTGGCTTCGACTTCGGCGAGGCGGGCGTGTTCGATGCGGATGGCGGCGACGTTGGCCATGACGGTGAGGAGGCTGAGATCCTCCTTGGTGAATTCGTGGACGAAGTGAGGCGAGTCGAGGTAGATGAGGCCGATGACGCGGTCGTCGGTTTGGAGGGGAACGGCGAGCATGCTGCGGATTTGCTGTTCGACGATGCTCATGCTTTCCTTGAACAGCTTGTCGAGGCGGGCGTCGCGCACGAGGAGGGAGGATTTATCGCGGAGAACTCGGTCGCGCACGGTGTTGCTGATGAGGAAGCCGTCGCCGCGGGCGGCGCGGACGACGAGTTCGTCGCCTTCGAGAGTCATGAGGACGCCGCGGGCGGCGCCGACGGCGTCGATGGACAGGTCCATGATGAGGGTGAAGAGTTCGGCGAGGGGGCGATGGCCGGCGAGCTCGCGGCCGGCGCGGATGAGGGCGTGGATTTGAGGATTGGATTCGAGGCCCTGGGCGCTTTCGGGGTCGTCTTTGAGGACGCCGGAGAGGCTGGTGATGACGGTGCTGTCGCCGCCGGAGCCGACATCGGGAGGTTCGACGAAGATCACGGTATTGGCGGGGGCGGGAGCGGCGCCGAACTCGATGACGAGGTGGCCGGCGGAGATGCGGTCGCCGGCGCGGAGAAGGTGGGGAGCGTCGATGCGCTGGCCGTTGACGAGGGTGCCGTTCTTGCTGCCGAGGTCGCGGACGATCCAGGAATCGCCGGCGGGTTCGAAGGCGAGATGCTGGCGGGAGAGGCCGGCGTCTTCGGCAAAGCAGAGTTCGCTGGCGGTGGAGCGGCCGAGGGTTAAGCGGGTTCGTTCAAGAATTATGGGACGGGAGGCGCCGTCGGGGCCGAGGATGCGAATTTCGCGGGGGAGGGGCGTGTGTGCTGGCGCGGCCATGAAGATAGCGTAGCGTATGCGGCGGAGGGCGCGGCGGGCGCTATGATACGCTGAAACCTTAGCGCCGCAGCCAGAGCATGTCCGTCCGTGTGAGCGAGAGCATCGTGCTTCGCTCCTATCCGTTTCGAGAGGCCGATTTAGTGGTGAGCTTCTTCACGCGGGATGGGGGCAAATTGCGCGGGGTGGCGCGAAGAGCGCGGCGTCCGAACAAAAATTTCGGCTCCGGGCTGGAGCGGCTCTCGCACGCGGCGGTTTCATATTATCAACGGGAAAATCGCGAACTGGTGAATTTAAATTCCTGCGAGCTGATTCATTCTCCCTTTTCGGGCGCGCCGGATTTCGAGACGAGCGTGGCGATGGATTATCTGGCGGAGATTTCCGAGCAGATGTTGCCGCCGGAGGAAGTGAATGAGCGGCAGTTCCGTTTGTTGCTGGCGGTGCTGGAGGGGTTGCGCGGAGGGACGAGCGTGTGGGCGGCGGCGACCTATTATTCGTTGTGGACGGTGCGGCTGGCGGGGTTTCTGCCGCCGGTGCGGGTGAGCGAGGAGACGCGGGAGATCGCCGAGGAGATGCTGGCGACGCCGCTGGCGGGGCTGGCTCCGCGGGCGTGGACGCGCGAGACGGCGGCGGATTTGCGGCGCGCGCTGGCGCGGTCGATCGAAGAACATATCGAGAGGAAATTGTTGACGGCGCCGATTTTCGAGGCGCTGTGAACGGATGGCTATGAGCGATTCACAAGTGGACGGGGCGCACACGTTTCAACGGACGCTGTTCCGGTTGAAGGAATATTGGGACGCGCGGGGCTGCATTATTCAGGAGCCCTACGATGTGGAAGTGGGAGCGGGGACGATGTGTCCGGAGACGTTCCTGCGCGTGTTGGGGCCGAAGCCGTACCGGGTGGCGTATGTGCAGCCGAGCCGGCGCCCGGCCGATGGGCGCTATGGCGAGAATCCGAACCGGTTATACAAGCACCAGCAGTTGCAGGTGATTTTGAAGCCGGCGCCGCCCGATGTGATCGATCAGTACTTGGGGAGCCTGGAGGCGATCGGAATCGACCTGCGGAAGCACGATATTAAGTTCGAAGAAGACAACTGGGAGTCGCCGACGCTGGGGGCGTGGGGAGTGGGCTGGCAGGTGATGCTGGATGGATTGGAGATTACGCAGTTCACGTATTTCCAACAGTGCGGAGGAGTGGATTTGGACGTGGCGCCGGCGGAGATCACGTATGGGCTGGAGAGGCTGGTGGCGTTTTTGCAGGGTGTGGAGAGCGTGTACGACATCGAGTGGACGCGGGGATTCAAGTACCGGGACGTGCGATGGAAGGACGAGCAGCAGTTCTCCGTTTACAACTTCGAGATGGCGGACGTGGCGGCGTTGTGGAAGCTGTTCGAGATTCATGAGGGGGAGTGTCAGAGGTTAATTGGGGCGTTTGAGAAGTACGAAGACAAGGGGCGGTTTCCGGTGCTGCCGGCGTATGACCAGGTTTTGAAGTGTTCGAATCTTTTTAATCTGCTGGACTCGCGCGGGGCGATCAGCGTGACCGAGCGGGTGGGAGTGATTGCGCGGGTGAGGAAGCTGGCGGTGGGCGTGGCGCAGATGTGGATGGCGCAGAGCGCGGAAGGGGCGGCGGCGTGAGCGGGTTTTTGTTGGAGATCGGGTGCGAGGAGATTCCGGATTGGATGATCGCGCCGGCGCTGAAGCAGATGGAACGGGATTTTCAGGCGCTGCTGGATGGGAACGCGCTGGGCGGGAAGGTGAGCCGGGTGGATGCGACGCCGCGGCGGCTGGCGTTGTTTGCGGACGGGTTGGTGGAGCGGCAGGCGGATAAGGAAGAGCTGGCGATGGGGCCGCCGAAGTCGGCGGGAGCGGGGGCGGCGGCGGGGTTTGCGAAGAAGATGGGGACGACGGTGGACGCGCTGGGCGTGGAGGCGACGGCGAAGGGGGAGTACTTCAGTTTTCGGAAGAAGGTGGCGGGGAGGGCGGCGGCGGATGTGCTGGCGGAGGCGTTGCCGGGGCTGATTCTGGGGATCGCGTGGCCGAAGACGATGTATTGGACGGGGAAGAGCGGGGCGCGGTTTATACGGCCGATCCGGTGGTTGGTGGCGTTGCTGGACGATGCGGTTGCGCCGTTTGAGATTGCGGGGGTGAAGACGGGGAATCGGACATGGGGGCACCGGCTGCACGGGAACGCGGCGATTCCGGTGACGATTGGGGATTACGAGGCGCGGCTGGAAGAGCATGGGGTGATTCTTTCGGCGGAGAAGCGCAGGGAGAGGATTGAGAAGGGGATTGCGGCGTTGTTGGCGGGGACGGGGATGCGGCTGCGCGAGAGCGCGGATCTGCTGGACACGCTGGTTTATTTGACCGAATATCCGACGGCGATTTTGGGGGAATTCCACGAAGAATATTTGGAGCTGCCGCGAGAGATTTTGAGCACGGTGATGCGGCATCACCAGAAATATTTTTCCGTGGAGAACCAGAGCGGAGCGTTGGCGCCGCGGTTCGTCGCGGTGATGAATACGAGCGGCGACCCGGATGGATTGGTGAAGCATGGGAACGAGCGGGTGCTGCGGGCGCGGTTCAACGACGCGCGGTTCTTTTGGGAAAACGATCTGAAGCGGAAGCTGGAGGACCGGCTGGAGGATTTGAAGAGCGTCACGTTTCAGGCGAAGCTGGGATCGTATTACGACAAGACGCTGCGGGTGGTGGAGTTGGTGAAGGAGTTGGGCGGGGATGAGAACGCGCAGCGGGCGGCGCGGTTGGCGAAGTGCGATTTGACGACGGATATGGTGAAGGAGTTCACCGATCTGCAGGGCGTTGTCGGAGGGTTGTACGCGGAGAAGCAGGGCGAGGCGGAGGGTGTTGCGCGGGCGATCTACACGCAGTACAAGCCGGTGAGCATGGAGGATGAGATTCCGGGCTCGGAGGCGGGGCAGATGGTGGCGCTGGCGGATAAGCTGGACACGCTGCGCGAGTGTTTCCGGGTGGGGATGATGCCGAGTGGATCGAAGGATCCGTTTGGATTGCGGCGGGCGGCGCAGGGGGTGGTGCGGATTTTGGCGGAGGGACAGACCGGACTTCCATTGCGGGAAGAGGGCGCGCTGGGTGAGTTTTTCGCGGACCGGGTGAAGTATTATTTTCGCGAGGTGCGCGGGTATAAATACGACGAAGTGAATGCGGTGATGGCGGCGGGGTGGGAGAGGCTGCCGGATGTGGAAGAGCGGCTGCGGAGGGTGAAGGCGCTGAGGCCGACGCCGGGGTTTGAGGCGATGGCGGCGAGTTTCAAGCGGATCAAGAATATTTTGAAGCAGGCGGAGTTTTCGGGCGGCGGCGCGGCGTACCGCGAGGAACTGCTGGAGGCGGGCGCGGAGCGGGATCTGCACGCGGAGATGCGGCGGACGGCGGGCGAGGCGATGGAAGCGCGGATTGGCGCGCTGCGGCCGGCGGTGGACCGGTTCTTCGACGAGGTATTGGTGAACGCCGAAGACGCGCGGGTGCGGACCAATCGGCTAACATTGTTAAGTAACCTTCTTACAGAATTCTCGACGATCGCCGATTTCTCGGAGATCGTAACGGACAAAGCGTAAATTTCAGGAATCGACATAATCATGAGCAAAAAACACGTTTACTCGTTTGGCGGCGGGACGGCCGACGGCGACGGCAAGATGAAAGACGTCCTGGGCGGCAAAGGTTCGGGACTGGCGGAGATGAGCCGCGCGGGGCTGCCGGTGCCTCCGGGATTCACGATTTCGACGGAGGTCTGCAACCTCTATTTCGAGAACGGCAACAAGGTGCCGGAGGAGATCGATACCGAGATTCAGAGCGCGCTGAAGAAGTTGGAAAAGCAGTTTGGGAAGAAGCTGGGCGATGCGGCGAATCCGCTGCTGTTGAGCGTGCGCTCCGGCGCGAAGTTTTCGATGCCGGGCATGATGAACACGATTCTCAACCTGGGGTTGAACGACGAGACGGTGGAAGGGCTGGCGGCCAAGAGCGGGAACGCGCGGTTCGCCTACGATTGTTACCGGCGGTTTATCCAGATGTTCGGCGAAGTGGCGCTGGATATGGACATGGCGAAGTTCGACGAGATCTTCGACGCGCGCAAGCATAAGGCGAAGGCGAAGCTGGACACGGCGCTGACGGCCGAGGATCTGAAAGCGGTGATCGAGGATTATAAAAAGCTGGTGCAGAAGGAGACGGGGAAGCCGTTTCCGCAGGACGCCTGGACGCAGTTGTGCATGTCGCGCGACGCGGTGTTCCGTTCGTGGTGGGGCAAGAACGCGATCGCTTACCGGCGGATGGAAAAGATCGCCGACAACCTGGGCACGGCGGCGAACGTGCAGGCGATGGTGTTCGGAAACATGGGCGACGAATCGGCGACGGGCGTGGGCTTCACGCGCGATCCGGCGACGGGCGAGAAGACGTTCTGGGGCGAGTTCCTGGTGAACGCGCAGGGCGAGGATGTGGTGTCGGGAATTCGCACACCGTCGCCGATTTCGGATCTCGAAAAGGTGATGCCGGACGCCTTCGGGCAGTTGCGCGAGATCACGACGAACCTGGAAAAGCATTACCGGGACATGCAGGATTTCGAGTTCACGATCGAGAACCACAAGCTGTACATGCTGCAGACGCGCAACGGAAAGAGAACGGGCGCGGCGGCGGTGCGGATTGCGGCCGAACTGGTGGAAGAGGGGATGATCAGCAAGGCGGAGGCGATCCAGCGCGTGGCGCCGCAGCAATTGGATCAACTGCTGCATCCGCTGTTCGACCAGGCGTCGTTGAAGACGCTGCGTGAAGATCGCGACAGGGATCGCGGCGTCGCCGGGCGCGGCGGTGGGGCGGGCGGTGTTCACGGCCGACGAGGCGGTGGTGAAGTCGGCGAGCAGGGGCCGGTGATTTTGATTCGCAAAGAGACGACGCCGGACGATATTCACGGCATGGAAGTGGCCAAGGGCGTGTTGACGGCGGTGGGCGGCAAGTCGAGCCACGCGGCGGTTGTGGCGCGCGGGATGGGGCTGCCGTGCGTGGTGGGCGCGGGTTCGATCCACATCGAAGAGCGCAAGAATCAGTTCACGGTGAAGGTGGGCGAGAAGGCGGTGGTGGTGAAGGAAGGGGACTGGCTATCGTTCGACGGGACGACGGCGGAAGTATACCTGGGGCAGGCCAAGACGACCCAGCCGGATCCGAAGTCGGGAGTGTTCGCGAAGTTCATGGGATGGGCGGACGAGTTCCGCGGGAGCTTCGGCGTGCGGGCGAACGCCGATATTCCGCGCGACGCGAAAGTGGCGCGGGCGTATGGGGCGGAAGGGATCGGGCTGTGCCGCACCGAGCACATGTTCTTCGCCGAGGACCGGCTGCCGCACGTGCAGGCGATGATTTTGGCCGATGACGAGAAGACGCGCAAGCGGGCGCTGCAGAAGCTGCTGCCGATGCAGCGGAAAGATTTCGCCGGGCTGTTCCAGGCGATGGACGGATTCCCGGTGGTGATCCGCACGCTCGATCCGCCGCTGCACGAATTTTTGCCGAAGCGCGAGAACCTGATGGTGGACGCGGCGGTGCTGCCTTACGCCGACTCGGCGGCCAAGAAGAAGATGGCCGCGACTTATGGCGTGACGGTGGGCGAATTGAAGAAGCACGTGGCGGCGTTGTTGAAGCGGGTGGAAGATCTGCACGAGTTCAACCCGATGCTGGGCTTCCGCGGATGCCGGTTGGGGATCATCCACACCGAGATCACCGAGATGCAGGCGCGGGCGATTTTCGAGGCCGTGGTGCAAGTGGCGAAGAAGGGCGTGAAGGTGATTCCGGAGGTGATGATTCCCCTGGTGGGCTTCGAGAAGGAACTGGAGCTGCAGAAGGAGATCGTCGACCGGGTGGCGAAGGAAGTGTTGGCGGCGGCGGGGATGAAGGACCTGAAGTACATGGTGGGGACGATGATCGAGATTCCGCGCGGGGCGATGACGGCGGACGAGATCGCGCGGCAGGCGGAGTTCTTCAGCTTCGGCACGAACGATCTGACGCAGACGACGCTGGGGATGTCGCGCGACGATTATACGAAGTTCTCGCGCAAGTACGAGGACCTGAAGATCTTCAGCAACGATCCGTTCGCGGCGATCGACCAGGACGGCGTGGGCAAGCTGATCAAGATGGCGATCGCGCTGGGGCGGAAGACGAAGCCGGGCCTGGAGATCGGCATTTGCGGCGAGCATGGCGGGGAGCCGAGTTCGGTGGAGTTCTGCTACCGGGTGGGGATGAATTACGTTTCGTGCTCGCCATACCGGGTGCCGATCGCGCGGTTGGCGGCGGCGCAGGCGGCGCTGAGCGGGGATAAGTCGGAGGCGATGCGAACGGCGTAGGGGCCGCGGCTACGAAATGCGGAAGGGCAGGCGCTGGGTCGAGGCGTGGGTCGCGTCCAAGAGCGGCACCACGATGCCCAGGTCGCGGCGATCGTCTTGAGGAGAGAAGTCCGGAGTCGACGGCGAACTCCAGTTTGAGGCGTTCGCCGCGATGATTTCGCGGAGGAAAAGTTCCGCGGAACTCGATCTCCCCGGGTTCGCAGCAGGTGAGCTTGCCTGCCGGGATTCCTCCGACGTGACACGTTAATCGACGATCTGTCCAGCCGATAACACCGCTTCCGGGGCAATGAGCTTGAGGGCGAACTCGCGGGCGGCCCTATCCTTCGGAAGGGTGACTTCGAGCGAGAATTGGCGAGCGGTCCAGCGCCAAGCGTCGTTTTCGATTTCATGCCAGCCGTCGAGCGGCCGCACGTGTAGTTCGGGGAAGCGTATGCGGCTCCGGAGAAGGAAGACGATACGCTCGTCGGCGAGAGGATCCGTTGGATTCGAATCTTTCAGGCAGCCGATCCGGATGCTCTTTCGGACGGACCATCCAGAGCGGTGAAGAAGGCGGAGCAGGCAGGTCTCGGAGAAGATCCAGAAGTTGGTTGAGTCGTCGTTGATCTCGCGCGGATCGAGTAAGTACGCTAATGGCTCCGATTCGATTCTCAAGCCGGAGTTACCGGTCAATTGTGCGATGCGAGTGCTTAGCAGGCAGTAACAACCGGCGGTTGCCAGCTTCTCGAGTACGAGGAAGGGATTTTTCAGGTGATAGAGCGTGCCGAGGAAGGCGATGAATCCGTAATGCGGCCGAGGCAGTTCGAAGTAAGAGTCGATGTTGATGTCGTAGGCGCGCAGAAGCGGATGAAAAACGGGCTCCAGCGCGCGGACTCCTCGCATTTGGTTGTAATTGGACGGCGCGTGGTCGACGGCGTCGGCGGAGATTCCTTGCGAAGCGAAGAAGGCTGCGAGGTCGCCGTCGCCGCAGCCAAGATCGAGGACGCCTTGTTGCATGGCGAGGTCCCAAATTTCGGGGAGATCGTCCCGCAGGAGTTCGAGGAACTCGGGTAGAAGCGCGAGAGAGTCGTAGGGATACCAGCCGTAGTCGGGAATCGCGATTCGAGCTTTCTGGCTCCGAAGGCGTTCGCGGAAGACGGAGCCTTCGCGCATGAGATCGGGGGATGGAATTGGAATGCGGAGATCGCCGGGGTAGCTCATGTTGGAGCGTCTTCGGCCGCGTAGTCGAATTGGGCGGGGTCGATGGGCGAGGGAGGGTTGGCGCGCTCCCAGGCGACGGTGCGGGCGATGGCGATGTCGAGGGGGACGGGTTCGGTGAAGTGCAGTTCGTCGCGGATACGCTGTGTGCTGACGGACCAGTGCTGCGCGCTGTTGTAGTGCGACGCGAAGATGGGCGGGCATGGCGTCTTTGGGGAGGGTGACGATTTTTCCATGCCAGCCGGCGGCAGCGGCGATTTTTTGCGTCCACTCGAATTCGGTGAACGCCTGCGGCTCGCCGATGTTGTAGATGCGGCCGGAGGCTTGAGGGGATGTGGAAGCGAGGGCGATGGCGGCGGCGACGTTTTCGACGTAGCCGCGCGGGCCGCGCCAGAGGGCGGCGTCTTCCTGGATGAGGATGGCGGGGCGGGAGTCGTCCATGCGCTTGAGGGTGGGGAAGAAGCGGTGCAGCGGATCGCCGGGGCCGTAGACCATGGGGAGGCGAAGGACCGTGCCGGGGAGATCCTTATCGCCGAGGATGGCGCGCTCGACGGGGATTTTGTCGTACTCGTCGTCGAGCCAGGAGAACGTGGCTTTGAGCATTTGCAGTGCGGCGGGAGGGTAGGGGTTCAGGTTTCGGCGAAGCTCGGAGTCCTCGGTGAGGGGGACGGGTTGCAGAGGGCCGTCGTCGAAGCCATGCAGGATGCCACAGGCGCGGTAGACGTCCTGGCTGCTGAGGGCGACGATGCGGCCGGCGATGCCGCGGAAGGTGTCCATGAGCGCGGCGGCTTGGCGGCCGTTGCTTAAGATGACGTCGATGACGACGGCGGGTTGGAGGCGGGCGAAGGCGGCGCGGTGAGTGGGGAGTTCGTCGCGGGAGCCGAGGATGACGTTTGCCGGAGCTGGGGTGGTGAGGCCGCGATGGATAGACGGTGACGTTGTGGCCTTGCTTGGCGAGATCGCGAACGAGGAACGAACCGATGAAGCCGGCGCCGCCGATGACGAGGATGTTCATAGCGGGCTATTTACGGGATTGCGGCGCGGGGAAGAGCGTTGGGACCTTATCGTCGGGCTGGTATTCGGGTCCGCATCCGTCAAACTCCCGGTCCGAGATGTTTACCATGCGGAAGCGGTATTGGCCGAGGTCGCGGACGAGGAAATACGCCGATCCGATCGGCGTGGTTTTTTCGATGGGTTCCGATTCCATTCGTTCCAGGCCGCTATAACCGATTTGATAGAGACCGCCGCCGCACTTGCGCCAGGGCGCGGGGTCGCCGAAAACGCTCTCGGCAGGGGAGAATTTGGAATGCCAGGATTTGAGCGAACCGGTGTGGGCCGATTCCGACCATTTCGCCGCGTCTTCCCACGAGAGGCTCATCCACTCCTCAGCGAAATCGTTGGGCCGGAGCGCGATAGGATCGACGCGAATGGCTTTGTCGCCGACGATTTCATAATGGGCGATATAAGTTCGAGGGGAGCTGATGTCGATTGACCGGACTGGGAACTGAATCGTAATGCTATCCGGTTCCGTCCTAAGCTGCCTCGGAGGATCGTCTCCGAGGTAGATGATCCGGGACAGATCCAGCACTTTGACTGGCTCCTTCGACGTAGACGCACGATACACGCGGTTGTATGAGGTTTGCCAAAATGACGCGCACCCGGGATTGATCCCCGATATGAGCAGCGTCCGTTTGCCTTCCGGATCCGCCGTCGATAGATGGAGCGTCACCTCGGTCTGCGGCCTATACGCCTTTTCCGTATAGGTGTTTTGTTCGACCGAAAGGCGCCGGGTCCACGTTCCGGTCCATTCGTAGAGGTACGCGGATTCATCGTCGCCACATTGAATTCCGACGCCTGTTGTGATGCCGAGGAAGTTCCCAATGCCATCCGGGTGCGTAATGCTTTCGACGGTGGCGAAAGGATTGATCGCGTCGAAATCGTTCGTCTCCGTTTCTTCCTGAAGTCCCGCGCCGTCGAGTTCGGCGTTTAACAGTCCGCGTAATTCCTCGGCCGGAATGTTTTCGCCGTAGTTGGCCAGATGGGCTTCCACCCAATCGCGCAATCCGTGTTTGAGGTCAGTCAGACGCGGCGTGGCGCCCCGAACCGCGGAAGCGGAGGTCGCGTTATTCAGCACATCCTTCGTGATCGCTTTCAGTTGTATTACCGGCGGCGAACTTCCGGCGCGGAGCGCCGGTGAGGCCAGGATCAGGATCGAACAACGCACCGCGAGTTTTGCGTTCATTGGACCTGGGCTTTTTCGCCGGGCTTGAGTAAGGACGGGGCTTTGCGTTTTTTGGTGTCTTCGGCTTTCTCGTCCTTCTTCTTGGCGGCGACCTCGCTGTCGGACATGCCTTCTTCGCGTTCTTTCGCCTCGTGGGCCTGTTGGGCGGCGACTTCGGTGGAGCGTTTGCCGACGTCTTCGCTCGACAGGTCGATGCTGTCCTGGGTGGCGTCGACGGCCTGACCGAGGGCGAACTCGAAACGGGGTTTGTCTTTGAGGGGCATGTCGTCCGATCTTTTGAAGAGAGGCGAGCATTTTCTTTTCGGCGGCGGCGGCGGCGGTGACGCCTTCCTGGATGGGGAGGTGGCGCTTCAAGGAATCGTCGGCGACGGTATCGATGGCTTCGATGATTTTTTCGTAGTCCTCGAGCGTGTCGTGAATGAGAAGGGAGCGGCCGGGCTTGGATTCGGAGACGAGTTTTTCGACGAGGCCGATGCGTTCTTTGGCGAACTGGAGGTAAAGCTTGATGCGCAGGGAGGGGTCCTGGGCTTCGCGGATCTGGTCGATTTCGTCGGCGGAGAGGAAGTCGCGCTCCTGGGCGAGGGAGGGGATGGCCGGGAGGAGGAGACAGGCGAGAAGGGCGAAGGAGGATTTCATGGCGTTACTTCTTTCCAAGGGCGGCTTCGAGGATGGCGTCGTGGACTTGCTGGAGGTGTTGCCTTGTGGCGTCGGCCTCGTCGCGCTGGTCGAGAGGGCAGAGTGTCGGCGAAACCGGCTAACTGGCGGATGAGGTTGTGGAGCTTCTGTTCGGCCTGTTTATAGTATTTGCTTCTGCGGGGATCTTTGCCGGAATGAGCGAGCGAGTCCTGGCAGACGTCGGCGGATTCGGCCATTTCGTGGAACGCCGCGGCGAGAGCTTTTGCATCGTCGGAAGCGGCGGCTTTGCGGGCCTCGTCGAGAGCTTGGGAGGCATTTTCGAGGGCTCGTTCGGAGCGGCGGTTGGGATCGGGTTCGGCCTTGACGGCGGCGAGATCGGCGGCGGAGGCGAGCATGGCGATCAGCGAGAGGAACAGGAGCGGCGCGGCGGGTTTCATCGGCGGTTCAGCTCGTCTTCGATGATACGCGCACGCTGGCGGGATTTGAACTCCTCGTCGGGATATTTGCCGGCGGCGGCGGAGAGGAATTCGCGGTAGGCGGCGAGGGCGGGTTTGAGGTCGTGGACCTTATCGAGGATGATGGCGCGTTCGTAGAGATGGCCGGGTTTTTCGGCGTGGAGGGCGCGGAGGCGGTCGAGGGCGGCGAGGGCGGTGGTGTCGTTGCCGGCGAGGTTGGCGGCGACGGCGAGGTCGTTCCAGGCGGCGGCGGAGGCGGGGTCGATTTGCGTGGCGTGAATGAACTGGGCGGAGGCGTCGGGAAATTTGCGCTGGTCGCGGAGGATGTGGCCGCTGAGCATGAGGAGGGTGAAATTATTGGGGTCGGTTTGAAGGAGTTGTTGGACGATGGGGAGGGCCTGAGCGGGCTGGCGATTGGCGAGGTAGGCGTCGGCGAGGGCGGCGCGGTTGGCGGTGGTGGGCGAGGCGGCGACGGCGGCTTCGAATTGCTTGATGGCGTCGGCGGGTTTGCCGGAGGCGAGGAGCATTTCGCCGAGGTGCTCCGTGGCGGCGGGGTCGGCGGGGAATTGGGCGTAGAGGGCGGCGGCTTCGTTGAATTGTTTGGCGGACTCGTAGAGCGAGGCGAGTTCGAGGAGCTCGTCGTGGAATTTCGGATCGAGCGCGGCGGCTTTTTGAAAATGCGGCGCGGCGTCGGCGAGGCGATTCTGTTTGGCGAGGGCGCGGGCGAGGCCGAGCTCGGCGCCGGCGGATTTCGGATCGGCGGCGGAGGCGGCGGTGAAGACGCGTTCGGCGCCGGGATAGTCTTCGGAGGCGAGGAGAGCTTCACCGTAGTGGTAATTGGCGCGGAAGTCCTGGGGCTTTTGGGCGACCGCGGCGGCGAGCGGGTCCTTGGCATCGGAGGGTTGATTGAGGCGGAGGAGAACGATGCCGAGGTTCAATTGGGCCTGATAGAGGCCGGGTTTGAGTTCGAGCGTTTTGCGGTATTCGGCGGCGGCTTCGGCGTTTTTGCCGGTGAGGCTGAGGGCGAGGGCGAGGTTGAAGTGGGCGGTGAAATCGGACGGCTCGGCGGCGACGGCGTTGGTGAGATCGCCGACGGCGTCGGAGTAGCGCTTCTCTTCGAGGGCTTTGATGCCGTTCGAGTAGAAATTACTTTGCCAGGCGAGGAAGAGGACCAGCGCGAGGGTTGCGCCCATAGTTTTATTTTACGAGCGTTTTGCAAACTCGATCGTCACGGGGTTCGGGGCATCGGTACGACTGCGCGCTCCAGCCGACCTTGGCGAAGTTGTCTCCTCCGCCGCGGCGATTCATGGCCGATTTTTTTCCCGCTTGTTTGGCACGTGGTCGGGATTTGACCGCTGGGCTGCAAGCTTCCCTATGCCTCAATTGCAGGGGCTGGTCACCACTGTGCAGATTCGCCGATGAAAAGTGGGAAAAGTGGTTCACATTGACTCGAATATGTATTGCGGGGTACACTAAGGCGCGCTGTTTGGGGGTCATGAAAGAAGCTGCGGCGCGGACCAACACATTAGGAATTAGGGGGTTTCGTATGAAGGATACTCGTCGTGCGCGCCGAACGTTGCAAGAGACCGCGTTGTCCCGCGGACTCCAGATCCTTTTCGCTCTAATTCTCGCGCTAGCGGCACCCTGCTCGGCGCACGCTCAGAATTTCAGCTTTGGTACGGCCACGCTGCAGGCCGGGGGAACGCCGAGTGCGGTTGCCCAGGGTGACTTTAACGGCGACGGCGTGCTGGATTTTGTTGTTTCGAACTCCAGCGATAATACGATTTCCGTTTTTCTATCGAAGCCGAACGGAACCTACGCCGCCAAAACGGATTACCCCGTGTCCGCTCCGGGCCAGATCGCGATCGGCGACTTCAACCTCGATGGAAATCCGGACTTGGCAGTCGCCACGGGTACCAACCTTGTAGTGTTGTTGGGGAATGGCGACGGAACGTTCCAAAGCCCGGTCCCGCAGGGCATCGCCGCGAGCGGGTTGGCTATAGGCGATTTTAATCAGGATGGAAAACTCGACGTTTTCGTCGCCAGCGGCGCCAGCGGGCTCTACCTTGGCGATGGCAACGGAAATTTTACGCTCTCGGGAGCGGCTTTTGGTTCTTATTCCTACGTCAACGCGGCCGACTTTAATGGCGACGGGAAGCTTGACGTTCTGCTGAGTAACTCCAGCCGTGGTCAGGCGTACCTGGGGGATGGCACCGGAGGATTCATCGCGGCGGGAACCATTTCAGCTCCAGGGCAGACGCCGGCGGTGGCCGATTTCAACGGTGACGGCAAACCCGACCTGGCATTCGTAGTTACCTCTTGCGGCCGCACTGGCTGCTATCATTTTTTGGAGACCTATCTGGGCGTTGGCGACGGCACTTTCACTTTCGCGTTCAACACTCCAGTGAGCGCGAGTGCGATTCAGATCATCGCGACCGATTTTAACCAGGATGGCAAAGTGGATGCGCTCGTAGTGCCCTCAGGCTTGTTGCTGGGGAACGGGGACGGCAGCTTTCAGCCCGCCGTTACCGTACCGCTGGGACTCTCGCCCGCCGGAGCAGTGGCGGGTGACTTCAACAACGACGGACAACTCGACATTGGCGCCATCGACAAAGGCGGCTGGCTCTACCTTTCCGTCGGAAATCACGGAAGCTTCGCAAGCGCGGGTACGGTTTCCACGGTTCCCGCGGTGCTTGGACCGCAAACCGTCTTGGCCGACGTGAATGGGGACGGGAACCTTGATGAGATCTCCTACAGCAGCGCTTACCCCAATATTGGCCTGGTGGTGCAGTTGGGCAACGGCGACGGGACCTTTCAACCGCCGCTATTCACGCCCGGCGCTCCCATGGGCGGTAGCATCGCCATCGGCGACTTCAACAACGACGGAAAGCTCGACCTTGCAATCAACGGTCCCGCTAGCACCACGCTCACATTCGCGATCTACCTGGGGAATGGCGACGGAAGCTTCCAGTCTCCTATCGTTACGACGTCAAATATATATGCGCTCGCCATGGCGGCGGCGGATGTAAACGGCGACGGCAAGCTCGACGTGGCCTTCACCGCAGAGAATGGCGCCAGCCTGGTTATTTATCTAGGCAACGGCGACGGCACGTTTAAACCTCCGATCGACTACAGCTACTCCGGCTTCGGCATCGGACTTATCGTCGCCGACTTCAACGGGGACGGCAAGCCGGATATCGCCGCGCCTTGCCCTCCTTCACTGTGCATTCTGATTGGCAATGGCGACGGGACCTTTCAGGCCCCTAAGCGTTACGGCACCGCCGGCGCTGGTTCTCCCGTTCTCCTGGGGGACTTTAACGGGGATGGCAAACTCGATGTGGCGGCCGGCGCTTTCGTTTATCTGGGCAACGGCGACGGAACCTTCCAGGCTCCCAGCGCGGCCATCGAAAATGTCGACACCATCGCCATGACGGCTGGCGATTTCAACCAAGACACAAGAACGGATCTGGCGATGCTCGTCTATCCTTACACGAACGGGCTCATCCGTTTATTCTATGGCAACGCGGACGGCACCTTCGCGTCGTCGTTCCTGCTGGGCAGCCCGTCGGGTGGCATCGCCGCAGGCGATCTGAACCGCGACGGAGCACCCGATCTGTTCGCCGATACGCCGGGAACGTCGACGTCGGTCGCTTACAACTTCCTGAACGTGCCGGTCGCGTCGTTGGCACCCGGCAGACTGGCTTTTCCCAACGAGGCCGTCGGCTCCACCAGTTCGCCTCTGACATTGACGTTCTCTAATTCCGGCGTAGCTTCGCTGACCGTAGGGGCAGCCACCGTCTCCGGCGACTTTGCCTTGAGTTCGAACACTTGTCCGGGCACATTGGCCTCTGGCGCTTCTTGCAGCCTGGAAGTGACCTTCACTCCGACTGTGCTAGGTCCCCGCTCCGGCTTGTTGACGATTGCCACCGACAATTTTGGAGGGACCGCCATCGTGGCACTGTCTGGAAACGGCGCCGTATCGGGACCCGCGGTGCAGGTGTCGCCCACCAGCCTGACTTTCGCCAGCCAGTTGGTTGGTTCGAGCAGCTCCAGTCAGATTGTCACCGTAACCAGTTCCGGCGCGGGCGCGGTCACGTTCTCCGGCTTCTCCACCAGCGGAGATTTCAGCCAGACCAACAACTGTCCGGGCGTGTTACTGCCCTCCGCGAGCTGCCACGTCCTGGTGACGTTCACGCCTACGGCGATCGGGACGCGTAACGGAAGCCTGATCATTTCGGACAACGCTCCCGGTGGCAGCCAGACCGTGACCCTGACCGGAACCGGAGTAGCGCCAGTGGGAACGCTCTCGCCCACCAGCCTGAATTTCGGCAGCGACTTCGTGCAGAACACGAGCCCGCCGCAGACCGTGACCCTTAGCAATAACGGCACCGGGAACCTGCTGATCTCGAGCATCACCGCCGCCGGCGATTTTGCCCAGACGAATAATTGCGGAAACTTGGTGGCGGCGGGAGGCAGTTGCTCGATCAACGTGACCTTCACCCCGACCGTAACGGGGACCCGAAACGGGACTGTCACGATTACAGACAACAACAATGGAGTTAACGGCACTCAGCAGACCGTCCCGCTAACCGGACTGGGCATCGATCCGGGCGCCAGCCTCTCCCCGACTTCGCTGCCGTTCGGGAATCAAGTGGTTAACACCCACAGCGCCAGCCAGAAAGTGACCCTGACGAGCGATGGGGACACGAAGCTGACGATTTTGTCCTTTACCTTCACTGGAGCGAATGCGACCGACTTTGCCCAGACCAATAATTGCCCCGCGAGCATGGCCCCGGGGAGCCGATGCACGATCAATGTGACGTTTACTCCCTCCCAAACCGGTGCGCGAAGGGCAATACTCAACGTGAACGATAATACGGAGAATAGTCCTCAAACCGTGGCGTTGTCCGGAACGGGCACACTGGGGGTTGTGCTCAGTCCAACGTCGTTGAGCTTCGGCATTCAGGCCGAGAACACGACGAGCGCCGCGAAGGCCGTGACCTTGACCAACAACCTCAGCACGACTCTGTCGATTTCGAGCATCATGGCAAGCGGCGACTATGCGCAGACCAATACTTGCGGGAATAGCGTCCCGGCGAAGGGAAAGTGTACGATCAGTGTGACCTTTACACCTACCAATACGGGGAAGCGCACCGGAACGCTCACGGTAACCGACAACGCTCCGAATAGTCCACAGACTGTAAGTTTGACGGGGACCGGGGTCCTACAAGCCGCGGTTTCGCCCAAGTCGCTCACCTTTGCCGCTCAGACCGTGGGGACGACGAGCGCGGCCAAGAATGTGACGCTGACCAACAACCTGACCACGTCGCTGGCCATCTCGGGCATCTCCTTCACGGGCGCAAACCCCGGCGACTTTGCGCAGACCAACACTTGCGGCGCGAGCCTAGCGGCGAAGGCGCAATGCACGATCAGCGTTACGTTTACGCCGACGGCGAAGGGCACTCGCGCCGCAGTCATGAACGTGAACGACAGCGCGAACAACAGCCCGCAAACCGTCTCGCTGACGGGGACGGGAACGTAAGGGAGCGCGCCGCGCTTCGAGTGCGTTTGGAAAACCCAACGAATCCGGCACGACGAGCAGTAGCCGCCGTTCCACTGCTGGCCTTCTTGTGTTCGGGCAGGCTTTCCCGCAACGGCCTCCAACCCTGAGAATCCTCCGCGCCTTTCGAGCGATGCGGCAAAGGCCGGTGATTCCTATCAGGATTTCCTCCCGCTCTGGAAAGACGCCGGCCTCGACATGTCCATCCTCAGACCGGCCAAGGAGGAATACGCCAAGCTGGAGCCACCGAAAAGTCGACACAGCCCGCGGACTGGGCGCACGGTGTTGGAATTAAGAGATGGCTTTGGCGAGGAGGAAGGCGGCGGTGGCGGCGAGGCCGCCGGTGACGGTGGTGCGGAGGGCGCTCGATAGGGGCGGGAGGCCGGTGTAGCGGCCGCGGACGTAGCCGAAGGCGGCGAGGGCGACGAGGGTGACGGCGATGGAGGCGAGGAGAGCCTCGTTGACTCGGGCGAAGATGATGTAGGGGGCGAGCGGGACGAGGCCGCCGGCGATGTAGGAGAGGGCGATGGTGAGAGCGCTGCGGTGGGCGCGGCGGGGGTCGGGTTTTTCGAGGCCGAGCTCGAAGCGCATCATGAAATCGATCCAGGCGGCGGGGCGCTGGCGAAGGGAGGCGACGATGGGCAGGCTTTCCTCGCGGGTGAGTCCGTAGGAGGTGAAGACGGCGACGACTTCGCGGGCTTCCTCTTCGGGGATTTCGGCGACTTCGCGGGTTTCGCGTTGCAATTCACTGTCGTAGTGCTCGGCGTCGTTGCGGGCGGCGAGATAGCCGCCGAGGCCCATGGCGATGGATCCCGCGGCGACTTCGGCGAGGCCGGCGACGACGACGATGTGGGTGGCGGCGACGGCGCCCGAAAGGCCGGCGGCGAGGGCGAAGGGGACGGTGAGGCCGTCGGCCATGCCGATGACGACGTCGCGTACGAATTCGTTGCCGGTGAAGTGCGATTCAACGTGTGGGGTTTGAGGCATGGTCTTCCCAGTGTCGTAAATATTGGCCGGTAAAGGAGGCGGGGACATCGGCGATTTGCTCGGGCGTGCCTTCGGCGACGATGAAACCGCCGGCGTCGCCGCCGTCGGGGCCGAGGTCGATGACCCAATCGGCGCTGCGGATGACGTCGAGGTTGTGCTCGATGATGAGGATGCTGGCGCCGTTGTGGATGAGGCGTTCGAAGGAAGAAAGAAGCTTGGCGATGTCTTCGAAGTGGAGGCCGGTGGTAGGTTCGTCGAAGATGAAGAGCAGGCCCTCGCAGGAGGACTGGCCGAGGTGGGCGGCGAGTTTGACGCGCTGGGCCTCGCCGCCGCTGAGCGTGGTTGCGGATTGGCCGAGGCGGAGATAGGAGAGGCCGGTGTCGTCGAGCACTTGCAGCTTGGCGAGGAGGCGCGGGACGCCAGTGAAGAAGGCGAGGGCTTCTTTGACGGTGAGTTGGAGAACTTCGTGGATGTTGAGGCCGCGATAGCGAATGTCGAGGACGCTCGATTTGTAGCGGGCGCCGTTGCATTCTTCGCAGACGAGCTCGACGTCGGCAAGGAACTGCATTTCGACGGTGACGGTGCCATCGCCCTGGCAAACCTCGCAACGGCCGCCGGGAATGTTGAAGGAGAAGTGGCCGGAGGTATAGCCGCGGCGCGCGGCTTCGGGGGTTGAGGCGAAGAGATCGCGGATGAGGTCGAAGGCTTTGATATAGGTGGCGGGGTTCGAGCGCGGGGTTCGGCCGATGGGAGTTTGATCGACGAGGACGACTTCGCGGACGAGTCCGGCATTCTCGACGCCCTTCCAATAGACGCGCTCGGGCGGGGCGAATTCGCCGGTGGCGAGCAGAAGGCCGCGGTGGATGTGGCGCTGCAGTGCCTTGAAAACGACCTCGTGGATGAGGGTGGATTTGCCGGAGCCGGAGACGCCGGTGACGGCGACCATCATGCGCAGGGGGATCGCGACGTCGATGTTCTTGAGGTTGTTGGCGCAGGCTCCGAGGAAGCGGACGACGCGTTTGGGATCGACATGGCGGCGCGGTTGGACGCGGCTGGCGGAGAGTTCGCCGCTGAGATAGCGGGCGGTGAGGGAGCCGCTGCCGGGGGCGAGGGCTTGCGCGTAAGTGCCTTCGAAGATGACGCGGCCGCCGAGTTCGCCGGCGCCGGGGCCGAGATCGACGAGACGGTCGGCGGCGCGCATGACGTCGGCGTCGTGTTCGACGACGAGGATGGTGTTGCCGAGGTCGCGAAGGTCTTCGAGGATGCGGATGAGGCGGCCGGTGTCGCGGCTATGGAGGCCGATGGAAGGTTCGTCGAGAACGTAGCAGGCTCCGACGAGACGGGAGCCGAGGCAGGTGGCGAGTTGGATGCGCTGGGCTTCGCCGCCGGAGAGAGTGGAGGCGAGGCGGTCGAGAGTGAGATAGTCGAGGCCGACGTTGTGGAGAAACTCGAGGCGCTGGCGGACTTCGAGGAGGATTTTCGAGCCGATGGCTTCTTCCTCGGGGGAGAGCTGGAGGGCGTGGATGAAATCGCGGGCGGCGGCGATGTTCAGGCGGACCAGTTCGGCGATGTTCTTGTCTCCGACGCGGACGTTGAGCGCTTCTTTGCGGAGGCGGGCGCCGTGGCATTCGGGGCATTCGGCGTAGCCACGGTAGCGGCTGAGGAAGACGCGGACGTGGACTTTGTACTTTTTCGTTTCGACTTCGGCGAAGAAGCGTTGGATCTGTTCGTGAACGAAGTTTTTTTCCTCGGCGGTGAGCGAGGAGAAGGGAACGTGTTGGCGGAGTTGGGTTTTGGCGGCGGCTTTTTGGAAGCGCCCGGTGTAGAAATGGCGGTACTGGGGCTTCGTCCAGGGATCGACTGCGCCTTCTTCGATGGACTTGGATTTGTCGGGGATGGCGAGGTCCATGTCGTAGTCGATGGTGTTGCCGAAGCCCTGGCAGCGGGGGCACGCGCCCATGGGGTTATTGAAGCTGAAGAGGCTGGCTTCGGGGATGGCGAGTTCCGTGCCGCAGCGTTTGCAGGCGAAGCGTTCGGAGAAACGGAGGTCTAACGGAGGTTCGGCGGCGGCTTGAGAGAAGACGATTTCGCCGCCTTCGCGGTAGCAGATTTCGACGGTATCGACGATGCGCTGGTGGAGATCGGGGCCGATGGCGAGGCGGTCGACGAGGGCGAAGAGGGGTTTTTCGAAGTCGATGTCGAGGAGGGATTCGGGCGTGGAGAATTCGAACGTGCGGCCTTGTTGGAAGAGGCGGTTGAAGCCTTTTTTACGGAGATCGAAGAGATGGTCGCGGAGAGCGGCCGTGCCGCCGGCGGTTACGACGGGGAAGAGGGCGTACCAGCGGGAGCCTTCGGGCTGGGCGAGCATTTGATGGGCGACCTGGTCGACGGTGTCGCGCTCGACGCGGGCGCCGCACGTGGGGCAGAAGCTGCGGCCGACGCGGGCGTAGAGGAGGCGGAGGTAATCGTAGATTTCGGTGGAGGTGGCGACGGTGGAGCGGGGATTGCGGGTGGTGTTTTTTTGGCGAATGGCGACGGGCGGAGCGAGGCCGGAGATTTCATCGACGGCGGGTTTTTCGACGCGGTCGAGAAACTGGCGGGCGTAGGAGGAGAGGGATTCGACGTAGCGGCGCTGGCCCTCGGCATAGACGGTGTCAAAGACGAGGGAGGATTTGCCGGAGCCGGAGACGCCGGTGACGACGGTGAGTTGATTGTGAGGGAGGTCGAGGGAGATGTTCTTAAGGTTGTGAACGCGCGCGCCGCGGATTTGGATGGAGTCGGCCGCGAGGACGCGGACGGGGAGGGCTGACGCTTTCTTCACGCTCAATTATATGAGATGCGCGGGAGGCGGACGGCGAACCGAATTTACACACGGACGCGGCTAGTAGGGAAGGCCGGGCAGACCGATGCCTCTGGACGGGCGGCGTTGCGGGCCGGGGCCATTGGCGAGGGCGGCGCTGGGCGGTGCGCCGCTGAAATCGATTTCGCGGGGTTGAAATTCGAGGGGGCGGTCGAGGACCATCTCGACGGTGGACCCGCGTTCGAGCACGGCGTCGGGACCGCGAGTGAGGAGGACGGCGGCCAATCCGGCGGCGGCTCCCGCGGCGGCTCCGATGCCCGCGCCCATGCCATAGTGTCCGGTGGCCATGCCGGTAAGAGCGCCGATGGAAGCGCCGGCTCCGGCTGCTTCGGCCACGGTTTGGGTGTCGCCGCCTTTATTCCCGCCGCTCTTGATCTTGCCTTCGCTTTTGTTCAACTCTTCGCCGGCCATGCCGTCGAGCGCGCTGAGGCTGGCGCGGAAGTCGCGCGTGACGCCGTTGGGGAGGGTGAGGGAATCGAAGCGAATATACATTTCTCCGCGGCCCTTCACGCGGCCGGGGCGCTTGGTTTGGGTCACGGTGGCTGCGACGTAGCTGCCGGGCGGGATGACGATCTTGCCGTGGTCGAGAATCGGGTACGCCGTTTGGAGGTAAACGCGGTCGCCGGGGGCGGCGTTTTTGGTGCTGACGCTGTTGATGAGACTGAGCGGGATGTGGGTGCCGGGGGCGACCTTATAGGAATCCGGGGCGGCCGGAGGCGGGGCGGGCACGGGTTCCTCGGCCAGCAGGCATGCGGTGCTGGCGGCGATGGCAAAAAGACCGATCCGAAGCAGCATGGGAGAACTCCTGGAAACCAGTGTAGCGTAGTCGGGGCGCATGGTATTCTTGAAGTTTATTTCGTCCGAGGGGGCCGGTAGCTCAGTTGGTAGAGCATCGCACTTTTAATGCGGTGGTCGCGGGTTCGAGCCCCGCCCGGCTCACCAGATAGATTCAATAAGATAGTGGTTGTTGTGGTGCTGTTTTGGGTCTGAATTTGCGTGTTTTTGGGTCGTGCCTGGCTTATCAGGGCCATCGTCCTCGACCAGGATTGTAGTTGCTTCGTCTGATCGGACTTCCCAAGATATTCGCAGGAACTTCTCCGTGTCTGCGTAAAACGGCAGGCTTCGCGGTGGGCGGTGCTTGGTTGTACTCCTTTTCAGACGAAGCTCCTTCCGGCCGAAGTCCACTTGCCGCCATTCGAGTTTGAGCAGTTCGCCCGGCCCGCGCCCGACATGAAACGCCAGAACGAAGAGCGGCTTCACCCGATCAGGAAGAGCATCGCGGAGTGGGCGATAGGAATCCCAGGAAAGAAAGCCTTCCCTGACGTTATCGACGGGCAGCATGGTGAAGAACGGGGCAGAGTGGACGAGAGACGGGGTTCGCCGAGCGGCGAGACGGTATGCTCGCCGTAGCAGTGGAAGTTCGCGGTGAATTCCTCCCGGAACGTCGGGGTTTTCAGACAAGCCCCGACATATTGTAAAATGAGAAGCGTGCCAGTTACTGGACCGATTTCCAAGATTGCCGAACTCGCCAAGTCCGCTGGTGTACTGCGTCCTCGCGATCTCGACGCCCACGGAATCGCCCGGCAATATCTCAGGCTCGCAGAGAAGAGCGGGGCCGTGGTTCGGTCGGGACGTGGGCTCTACACCGTAGCCGACGCTTTGGTGACGGAACGGCACACTTTCGCCGAGGCCGCGAAACGCGCACCAAGGGGCGTGATTTGTCTTCTGTCGGCGCTGCGGTTTCATGACATCGGGACCCAAGACCCTTTTGAGATCTGGATGGCTATTGGGGAGAAGGATC
The DNA here is from genome assembly GCA_963823105.1 of uncultured Acidobacteriota bacterium. GTDB lineage: Bacteria > Acidobacteriota > Terriglobia > Bryobacterales > Bryobacteraceae > JAJYKC01. The sequence goes on along the minus strand of CAWGKC010000017.1, from coordinate 572,934 downwards.
GCCGGCCGCGTTCGGATTACCCGCGAATGCGCATCGTGCGGTTCTCCAAGCCATCCCTTGAGTTCGGTCAGGAAATGCATGCCATCGAAGGCGTACCCACGCGAGTTTTCTCGATCGCGAAGACCGTCGCGGATTGCTTCAAATACCGAAACAAGATCGGTCTCGATGTTGCGCTGGAAGCTCTCCGCGAGTGCATTCGAAACCGCAAGGCGACGATGGACGACCTGTGGCAAGCTGCCAAGGTCTGCCGGGTAGCGAATGTGATGAAGCCTTACATGGAGGCTCTCACTTGAACTCCGGCGGTCCCCGCAATATAGGGGCATCGATTCGCCAGAAGCTCCTTAACGTCGCGACCCGCAATCGCGAGGATTTTGGCCTCATTCTGACTCGTTATGCACTGGAGCGCCTGCTCTATCGCCTTAGCCAATCCAGGTACCGCGATCACTTTATTCTGAAGGGCGCGATGCTCTTCCAGGTCTGGGCAGACGCCCCGCATCGGCCAACGAGAGATCTCGATCTGCTGGGCCGCGGAGATCCTTCACCTGAACGCTGCCTGGCGGTGTTTCGCGAACTGTGCGACATTCGAGTGCCGGAGGATGGCATCGTATTTTCCGGAGAAACGGCAAGCGCCGCGAAGATCAAGGAAGAGCAGCGGTATGAAGGCGTCCGAGTCAAATTCCTCGCCCACCTCCAAAACGTCCGGATACCCATACAGGTCGATGTGGGATTCGGTGACGCCGTGAGCCCTAGTTTGCTTGACTATCCGACCTTGCTGCCGATGTGCGCGCCACGCATTCTGGCGTATCCGATGAACAGCGTCATCGCCGAGAAGCTGGAGGCGATCGTCAGCCTTGGGATGCTCAATAGTCGAATGAAAGACTTCTTCGATATTTGGTTCCTTGCGCGAACATTCCCGTTCGCGGCGGGAGCGCTGGGGGATGCAATCCGTTCGACGTTTGAACGGCGCGCCACGCGGCTCGACGCCGACGGTGTGGACATCTTGCTTACTGAACTGTCTGACGATCCGTCGAAGCAAACGCAATGGCGGGCGTTCATGCAACGAACCGGCATCGAAATGCCCGACGCGTTTCCCGCCGTGGTCATCGCAATTCGACAGTTTCTCTCGCCTCCCATGCGGGCCGTCACGATCGAAACGGAAGCAGCACTTTCCTGGCAGGCCGGTGGACCTTGGAGGGCGAACATACACGACGTAACTCAGACCAGCGGAGACTCGGGCCGGTAAGGCGACTTCGACTAAAGGCTTCGCCCTCGATTCAAATGAAGAGACCCTATGCGCGAATCCCGGCGAATCGTTTCGGCGAAGTTCGGATCATCACGAATCTCACGCCCGGTCTTTAAGCTGCGAACATGATCCTTTTTCGCGTGCCGAAAAGTGCTGTTTGGTCGACGGAAACTGGGCTCATCATAACCAATTTGGCTTTGCAATTGTTTTTCTTTTGGTGGCTCTCGGTGGCCTCGAATTGTAGTGGACCCCGTTTTTTGGACAAAAAAAGGGGTCCACTACACTGGACTCCACGGCGAGCGGGTGATGGCAATTAGGAATGCCCGGGTTGTGTTGTTCTCGTTTTCGGCGTTATCTCCGAAATGATGGAACAGGTTGAGATTGCGGTGGTCTAGCTTGATGTCCACGGCCGCTCATTCTTACACAGCAGGGGTATCGTAATAGAACGCCCACGCGCCGCATTCAGCGGGGCCTGTTCACGCGAATGAGCGTACCGGCGGCGTCCGGCTCCCGCTCGATCGCGTCGTGTACGCTCTGCGCTTGACGCCGGGAATTCGCGCCATAGGTACAAACGACGATTCCGGCATGGCCGCGAGTTCCGTTGATGAAGCCGGATGAAATGTAGCCGATTGTGCGTAACGAGGATTCGGCGGTGCGAAGTGGCGTATGCCAGCACCTCCGAATCCGGGACGGCACGATTGGCGTTGCCCGCCTCGAAGGGAGTCAGAACATCGTGTCCCAGCCGCCGCAATTCGTGAATCACCTGCGCGGGCAGGTTCTCGTTCGAATTGAGGAGCGCCATTAGGCGGCCTCATTTTCCCGAATTTGCGTCTCAATCTCAGGCGCGTGCGATCGCACTTACGCCCAAGCGTTGGCGAGGTCCTCGGCGCGGAGGGCCGGGTACGCCATCAGCAAGGCTTGTTCGTAAGCGTCAGAGCAACCCCATCTATGAAGTGCGCGGTTTAACTGCTGAAGTGGTAGGGTGACCAACACCAATGCGGAATCGGGAAGACAGCATCGGCGGCATCGAAGCCGGGCCGAAGCGGACCAGTTGGCAGCGGAGTACGAAGCGAGCGGGCTAACCCGCGAGGCGTTCTGCCGGCAGCTAGACCTGCCCCTCAAGACTCTGGCTCGCTACGTGACTCGATACCGCAAGCAGAGCGCGGCTGGCGCCGAAGTGCGGCGTTGGGTCGCCGTGGAAGTAGCCGGACACGACGCATGCGGCGCTGAGTTGTCGGTGCTTCTCTCCGGCGGTCGCCGGATTGAAGTAAGACGCGGGTTCGACGCGGGCACGCTGCGGCAACTGATGGCCGTGCTGGAGCAGGCCTGATCATGTTCGGCATCGGACCGGCCACGCGAATCTATCTTGCCGCCGGAGCGACGGATATGCGCAAGAGCTTTGAAGGTCTGTACGGGCTGGTGCGCGACCGGTTGTCATGCGATCCGCTGAGCGGGCATGTCTTTCTGTTCTCGAATGCGCAACGCAACCGGCTGAAGCTGTTATTCTGGGACGGCAGCGGACTCTGGGTCTGCGCCAAACGCCTGGAGAAGGGACGCTTCCGATGGCCCGCAGCCGCAGGCGAGGAAGTGAAAATGATCCTCAGTGCCGAGGAACTCACGCTGCTGCTCGGCGGCATCGATCTGACGCAAACCAGGGCCCGCGCGTGGTATCGCGTGAATCGCGCGGCGGCCTGAAAATATTTCAAACAAATAGTCGCAAATATGTTTTAATTGGCCCGCAAACCGGCTATCCTGGAGTAGCCGCCCCGTGAGTCCATCGCTTCCCACACCGCCCCGTTCCGAAGCCGAACAGATCGTGCTGCTGACGCAGCAATTCGCGCAGGCAACGCAGCAACTACAGTGGGCTGAGCTTAAGATTCGTTCGCTCGAAGAGCGTCTGCGGCTGGAGTTGATCCGGAAATACGGTCCGAAGAGCGAGACGCTCAACGATGCGCAGTTGCTGTTGCTCGAACTGGAGCCGGGAGTCAGCGCCGCGGAGGTGGAAGCGGAGAGTCATCGCGAGCCGCTGCCCCTTCCATCGCCGTTAACGGCGAAGACACGAATGAGCGCCCGGCATCCGGGACGCCAGCAACTGCCGGCCGATCTGCCTCGCGTGGAAAAAATCGTCGCCTCGACGCCGGAACAATGCGTCTGCGGGAATTGCGGCAAGGATACGGTAGTGATCGGCTACGAGCGGAGCGAACAACTGGATGTGGAGCCTGCACGGTATTTCGTGACGGTCACCAAACGCGAGAAGCGCGCCTGCAAGGGTTGTGCCGCAGGCGTAAGCGCGGCGCCACTGCCGGAGCGGATCGTCGACAAAGGTCTGGCGAGCGACCGGGTGGTGATCGACACGCTGGTGTCCAAGTACAGCGATCATCTGCCGTTGTACCGGCAGAGCGTGATTCTGGAGCGGGAAGCGGGAGTATCGATCAGCCGGGCGACGATGGATGGATGGGTGATGAGCGTGGGCGGGTTACTCCTGCCGATTGTTGCGGCGATGGGCCGGGAGTTAGTCGGCGGAAGTTACATTCAGGCCGACGAGACGACCGTGGGGGTGCAAACGCGCGACAAAAGCGGGAAAAACCATCAGGCATATTTTTGGCAATACGGAACGCCGGGAGGAAGTGTCGTCTTCGACTTCCGGATGGGACGCGGACGGGAAGGTCCAAAGCTGTTTCTCGGACAGTTCGAAGGTATTCTTCAGACCGATGGCTATTCCGCCTATGACCACACGGGTGGGCTGAAGCTGGTACACGCCGCTTGTTGGGCGCACGCGCGCAGGAAGGTGTACGAGGCTCTCAAACTGAATCCGGACGACCGCGTTGCCGGGCAGTTGGTAAAGAGGATGGACGAACTATTTCTGATTGACGCGGAGGCCCGTGATGCGGGCATGACGCATGTGGAGCGCCAAGCACTGCGCCAGCATCGGTCTCGGCCGTTGATCGCCATCATCAAAGAAGAGATGGAGGCCGCGCAGATCGCGGCACTGCCCGCCAGTGCGCTAGGGAAAGCGGTCTGCTACACGCTTTCGCTCTGGCATAAGCTCACCCGGTTTCTGGAACATCCGGCACTGGAACTGAGCAACAACCTGGCGGAGAACTCGATGCGTGGTGTTGCCCTGGGACGCAAGAACTGGATCCACGTCGGCAGCGAGCAGGCTGGACCGAAGGTAGCCGCCATCCTGTCCGTCATTGAAAGCTGCCGCCGACTCGGGTTACCCGTTCGCGAATACCTCGCCTCGATCTTACCTGGCCTGGCTAACGTATCGGTTCAGCGCGTCAGTCAGCTGACCCCCGCCGCATGGGCCGCTGCCCGGATCTGATCCCGCTTTCGCGGGTCAGAATCACAACCCACACGATTCAGCAACCCTGCACTTGGTCTGACGCTTACGCTTGTTCGCTGGTTCCGAGCCGCTTGGCTTGCTCGAGAAGCTAGACGGGAATCCGGGTCCTAACAATGGATGGCTCTCCTCCGGAAACCTCGGGCCGGGCGTCGATACCTGGGAAGTCGTCGCCGAGATCCTGAACGATCCACTTCAACAATTGCGCTCATTCGCCTTTCGAAAGCGAGGGAAGAAGTTTTCAAGCTCGTGCAACGTCGCCACAGTCCTCATTCTCCTCTATTCGGAACGCTTCGCGGGACACCCAGAACGCCGATCGAGACGCGTTGGGCAACGCACCGAAATTCGGAATTCCGACCGTCGCGCAGGGGGAAGTGTTCGCTCCGACGCAGGATGGGCGAGGTGTTGGTTTACGGCGGGCTAGGCGCCGGTGTGGGAGATCAAGGCGCGGCTGGGTGCGGGTGCAATTGGGAAGCGGCGGCGAACTGGTCGAGATTCGAGTGGATTTCGCGAGCCGGAACGCCTTGGAACAAAGGGACGATGGCGGAAGAATACGTGACCGTAAGAGAGATGAAGCGTTGGTCGATGGCAAAAGATTCTTCCATTCGCCGCGAGACGATGCGCCTCATGGCGGACTGCACCGCGGGGAATGGATCCGGGCGATCGAGAAGGAAGAGAATGGCCGGGCCGCCCCATCGGAAACGAGGAGCGGCGGTGCCGAGTTGGCGGTCGAGATCGGCGCATACTCTGACGAGCATTTGATCCCCCACCCCATAACCGTAGCGAAGGTTGATCGACTGAAGGCGGTCGAGGACGAACAGCACGGCGTAGACATGGCGCGATGTGCCCATGCATTCGGCGATCGCCGCCTCGGCGGAACGGCGAGTGGGCAAGCCGGTGCAAGAGTCGACATCGGGTTCCGCCGCACTTTCGCGCAGGCGGGTAGCCGATTGTTCGACGGCGAGTTCCAAATTCCGTTTGATGTCTGAAGCCGCTGCGACTTGGCGGGTACGCTCGTTTCTTATGCCTTCGAGACACTCCGCCAGTTGGGCGCGGGCGGCGCGAATATCGTCGGATCCGGCGGCCTGTTCCAGTTTGTGTTCGATGGTATGAAGGCGGGCGACGGAGGTTTCGGTGGCGCCGGACACGTCCCCGACGATATGGGTGAGCATCGAAACGATCGTGAAGTATTCGTGGCTTTGCAAGCGGATGAAGCGGTTCACCGAACGATGATACGCTTCCACGCACTTGTTGAATTCGCCGGCGAGGACGAGCAATTGTCCCGGGTCGGCACCGGCGTCGAGGCGAGCGGCCAGTGAATGAATTTCGTCGCGGAACGTCTGGTACTCGAACTTGTCGCCTTCGACGGCATTCAGTTCGATGCCCTGAAAAGTCAATTGGACGAAACGCAAGAGCGCCGCCGTGAGCGCGGCGGGATCCGCCCTTTCACCGGTGAGATAACGCTTCAGCGACACCATGGCCATGCAACAACCTCTCCCCGACCGTTGTATTCGGCACAATAGGGGAATTACATTAGGGGCGCTTGCTTACGGACCACGCGAAGGAGAATCGCGTAGAGCGGGATCGAGGCGGTAAGCGAGGTCGAATTGGGCACTTGCGGCGGCGGTCTCACCGGAACGTTGCAATGCCAGGGCAAGGTTCAGATGGGCGGCGGCGTAGTTGGGCTTAAGGTCGATGGCCCGTCGGAACGCCGCGCGCGCCTCGGCGGTCTTGCCGGATTGGAGCCAGAGCAAGCCGAGGTTGTTATGGGCCTCGGCAAAATTGGGCGACCGGCGGATGATTTCGCGATACGCGGCGGCGGCGCGGTCCAATTGTCCCTGGCCGGCGAGGAGATTGGCGAGCGTCATGCGGGCGTCGAGGTTGGAGGGATCGAGCGCAAGGGCGTCGTTCAATTCGCGGGCGGCGGAGGCGGGATCTCCGGTGCGCGCGAGGACGAGGGCGAGATCGTAGCGGGCGTCGGAGAGATCGGGATCGGCGAGAACGGCCTGCCGCAGTCGTTGGAGGGCCTGAGCCGAATCGCCCGTCCGGGCGTAGTAGACGCCGAGGTCGCGGAGGGCTTCGGCGTAATCGGGTTTGAGATCGATGGCTTTGCGGTAAGATTCGGCCGCGCGCTCGGCGTCGGAGAGGCGCGCGAAGGCGACGCCCTGATAGTAATAGCTGGAGGGTAGATCGGGGGTCAGCTTGGCGGAGTCCTGGAAACGGGAGAGGGCATCGGCCGGGTGGCCGTTTTTGAGCGCGGCGATGCCATCGAGGATGAATTTCTTGCTTTGAGCGAGTTGAGCGCGGGATTGATGCGCTTGAGCTACTTCGCGCATTTCGGCGGAGGCCTCGGCGGTGCGGCCGCGGGTTTGGAGCGCGATTCCGAGGGCGTATTTCGCCCGCTCGAAATCGGGTTGAAGGGCTAGGGACTGGCGGAAGGAGGCGATGGCGCCATCGAGATCGCCGGCGGCTTTGAGCGCCAGGCCGAGATCGCAAAGTGCGATGGGGTTGTCCGGCATGAGACGGGCGGCTTGCCGGAATTCGCGTAACGCGGCCGACGGCGTCGCCTTGGCGGCGAAGACCGATGCCGAGGCTTTCATGGGCGGGGCCGAAGGAAGGAGCGAGAGAAACGGCGCGGCGGAATTCGGTGGCGGCGGCCGCGGCGTCGCCTTGTTGGCCCAACGCGGTGCCGAGATAGTAATGAGCTTCGACGTCGGCCGGAGAAGCGAGAAGGTAGCGGCGGAAGGCGGGGATGGCGTGGGCCGGATCTCCATTTTGAAGATAGGCGCGGCCGAGGGGCTTGTCGAGGGACGCGAGACGGGGATTGGCGCGGGCGGCCTGTTCCAATTGCCGCACAGCTTCGGCGGCATCGCCTTCGTCTAGGAGCAGTGAACCGTAGTAGAGGCGGGCCGCGGCGTTGGCGGGGTCGAGCTCGAGGGCGCGGCGCAGTTCGAGTTTGGCGGCGGCGTCGTGGGCGCGGTCGTGCTCGGCTGCGCCGAGGCCGAAGTGGGCGGCGGACCAGTCTGGCTTCAGGCGAATCGCTTCGGAGAACTCGGCGGCGGAGGCGACCGCATCGCCTTTGTATTTCAGGGCGAGGGCGAGGTTGTAATGAGTATCGGCGTCGGAGGGGTCGAGGGCGAGAGCCTGGTGGTAGAGGGCGATCGCCGCGTCCCAGCGATGTTGCCTGGACGCGGCGATCGCCTCCTGGAGGAGGGCGTTCGCCGATCCGGCGCTCAGTGCGCACACGACGCAGAGGGAAAAAATGAAAACGGAAGAACGGGACATCGTATCGCGTCGATGGGGGAGGAAAACTCCCCCATGAAACACGATCCTACCAGAGGAACTTCATGCTGAATTGGCCGATGCGGGGGTCGCGGGCGCTGGTGACGACGCCGAAGAGGCTGCTCGTGAAGTTGCCGTTGGGGTTGTTGAACTGCGCGTGGTTGAACAAATTGAAGAACTCGGCGCGGAATTCGATGTGGGTGGTTTCGGTGATCGGAGTGTCCTTCGAGAGGGCGAAGTCGGTGTTGAGGATGCCCGGGCCGTGGAAGAATTGGCGGTTGGCGTTGCCGAAGCCGCCCAGTGGGCCGGAGGCGAAGGCGCCCGGCAGAAAGTAGGTATTGGGTCCGTTGGGTCCGGCATTGCGAGGATTCTGAATTTGGACTTGGCCGACGACATTGGGAACGTCGGTAGAGCCGCTTCCGACCAGCGACAAATCCTGGCCTTGGCTAAGTCCGACGGGAAAGCCGGTGGAGAAGCGGCTGATGCCGACTATGTTCCAACCTTGAGTAATGCGTTTGGGCGCGGCGCCGAAAGCGCGGTCGAAAGGCACCGTCCAGTTATAGCTCGCCACGAAATTGTGAGTTAGATCGAAGGCGGACAGGGAACGGCTGAGCGCGTAGTTAGTGAAGTTGACCCACTGGCCAAACCCGGAGGAATCGTCGATGGACTTGGAATAAGTATAGGCGAGAAGGAAAGTAACATCGGAGGCTTTGCGCTCGACCGAAGCCTGGAAGGAATTGTAATTCGAGTTGGCGATATTGGCGGTGTAACTGTTTCCTACGCCGAACGCCGGCCCCAGGGCGGTGCGGGTTCCGAAGACCTGGGATCCATTGGGCAAAGTATAGGTTGTTTGCTCGCCATTGGGGCCGCAGGTGGGGGTGGCGCCCATGGCGTTGAGTTGCATGCAAAGGGCGGGACTGCCGGGATTGGCGTCGTATTGGGAGATTAACTTATGGCCCTGGGTGCCGACGTAGGCCAGAGTAAGTACGGTCGATTTCGACAGCTCGCGCTGGATAGTTAAGTTATAGTCTTCCGAGTACGGCATCTGGTTGTGGATGGAATATCCGGGCGAGTAGGAAATAGGCAGGTAAATCGAATAGTCGAGGGTCTTGTTGGCCGGACTGCCCGGAGTGGGGAAGATGAACGGAAAGCGTTGGCCTTGAGAGGTTCCGTCGGCACGAGTCTGGAACGGCTGATCGAACATCGTGGGTTGAGGGCTGGTCCAATACTGACCGAAGGGGGCGTCTCCGACTTCGTAGAACAGGTTGAGATCCTCGATGGAGGTGTAATAGATGCCGTAGGCGGCTCGAATGCTGGTTTTGCCGGGTCCGCCGAAGATTTTGCCGAGGATGCCGTCGGAGAAATCGGGCGAGTAGGCGACGCCGAGACGGGGAGCGAAGTTGTTATAGCGCGTGGGAGCGAGGGTGCTCGGGATGCCGGGATCGCCGGGGACGACCCAGCCCTTGGGTGCGGTGGGGAATTGTGTCGACTGCAAGCCGGGGACGATGGTTTCGATCTTGCCCTGAGTATCGTACCAGGGCATGCTGACTTCCCAACGGAGGCCGAAGTTAAAGGTGAGGTTGGGGCGCGCTTTCCAGGAGTCCTGGGCGTAGGCGCCACCGTAGCGGGTGCGCGAGTCGAGAATTTGCTGGCTGCATTGGTTATAGCCGACGGGAGCGCCGATGAGGAAATCGGCGATATCGACGCCGGTTTCGCTGCCGTTGAACGTGAAGTCGCCGTTGGGAGCGCAGGTGTTGCGCTCATTGATCTGAAGGTAGCGGAACTCGCCGCCGAATTTCAGGCTATGGTTGCCGACTACTTTTGAGAAACCGTCGGAGGCGTGCCAGGTGTTATTGGGTTGAAACGTGGTCAGGGTCGGAACCCCGATGGAAAAATTGTTGAAGTATTCGGGCGGAACGGTTTGCGGAAAACCGGCCGGACCGGAGGGGATGATGCCGAGGGTTCCGGCGCCGGTAACGAAAGCCGAGGCTGGAGAGGCTGGCGAAGCTACCCTCCGGCTTGTTGGTGATGGTGGAGGTGCGGAAGAAGCTGAGGTGGAAATCGTTCACCTGCGTCGGTCCGAAGGTCTTGATGTTGTTCATGACGATTTCCTGAGCCCGGGAAGGGGTGATGGCGGGGAAACCGGGCACGCTTGCGCCGGAATTGGGGAGGGCGTCGTTCACGGTGGTGTCGTCATAGTGATAGTAGAATGACCAGTTTCCGGTCATGTCGTTGACGAAGTCGACGCGCTCGCCGATTTTATTGTCGGCGACGGTGTTTTTCTGGCTGGCGTTGGCATAGAGACCGTTGGCTTGATTGGGGAGCGGAATGTAGGGAAGGATTCCGATGGCGGGTTTGGCAAAGGCGCTTTGCGGGATCACGCCGTTGGGGAAGACGCAATTGGCGGGATCGGTGCAGCCGCCATACGGTTCGCCATTGCGGACGCCGTAGCCGAGGCGCTGGCTGAGCACGCCGGCCCAATAGCCACCCTGGACGGTGGTGGGATTGCCGTTGGCGTCGACGAATGCGCCATTGCCGAAAATGCCCGCGCGTTGAGCCATGGAAGGGACGGCGACGTTTCCAGTGCTTGCGCCGGATACCTGCTGAGTTCCCTGGTAGTCGGTGAACCAGAAGAGCTTGTTCTTATAGAACGGGCCGCCGACGGCGTAGCCGTATTGATTGCGGCGAAGCTCGGCCTTGGTTGGATCGAAGAAGTTGCGGGAGTCGAACTTGTCATTGCGGAGGAACTCGAAGGCGCTGCCATGAAAGCCGTTCGTGCCCGACTTGGTGATGGCGTTCATGACGCTGCCGCTAAACTTGCCGTATTCGGCGTCGAAGCTGTTGGTGATGAGGCGGAATTCCTGGATCGAATCGATGACGGGTATGAGACCGGCGCCGTTGTTGCGGCCCTCACTGACGTCGCCGCCGTTCACCAGGAAGGCGTTGGCGGTTTCGCGGCCGCCGTTGACGCTGACATTTCCGGCCGAGAGGATGCCGGAGACGGGGCGGTCCTGCTGAATCGAACCGGAAGTGGTGGGAGCGACGCCGGCCTGGAGGCCGAGGAGGTCGATAAAGCTGCGGCCGTTGAGCGGGAGCGAAAGCATTTTCTTGGAATCGATCACCTGGCCGAGTTGGGTGCTTTCGGTCTCCACCTGGACGGGATTCGCCTCGACGCTGACGGCTTGCTGCACGCTTCCAACCTGGAGGTTCACATCGACGCGGAGTTGGCCGTTGACGGTAAGCACGATGCCGGTTGAGACGAACTGCTCGAAACCCTGAGCGGTTGCGGTCACTTTATAATTGCCGGCGGGCAGCGCGAGGATGCGATATTCGCCGTCGGCGGAGGAGACGGACTCCTTGCTGAAGTTGGTGTCGATATTCAGGGCGACGACCTGCGCGCCGGCGACAACGGCTTGCGAGCTGTCGCGAACGGTTCCTAGAATGGAGCCGGTGACGTCGGCGAACGCATTAGCGGCAAAGAAAGCGGCGAACAGGGCGGCGAAAAGCAGATTTTTACGAACCATAGCGGAACCCCCTCAAACGATGTGGATTGAAGCAGTTAATCAGAAAACAGCGCGCGTGTCAAGGGAATCTGTCACCTGCTTGTGTTTTCTTTCGTTTGCGCGTCACGGAACGGGAGCCAGTTTTCACTCTGCGAAACCCCCGTTCATTCCGGCCCGGAGCGACGCTTCCAGTGGGACTTTCATTGTGTAAAATGGGATGTCACCCACTAAACGACTTCACTCAAAATGGCGACTCCGTACGTTTCCAAAACCAGTCCGGCCAAGAAGGCGGCGCCGCGATATGGCATTATCGCGCTGCGCCGCGGGCTGAACATCCTTGCCCTGCTCGCCGGAGCGGAGGGCAGTCTGAGCGCGACGGAGATTTCGCGGGCGACAAAGCTGCATGGGAGCACGGTACACCGGTTTCTGGTGAATCTGGAGGAATCGGGCTACATCGCCAAGGACGAGAAGGGCAATTACCATTTGGGAATGAGTTGCGTGTCGCTCGGCCGGGCGGCGATCAACCGCCTGGACGTGCGGCGGGCGAGCCAGCGAACGCTGGAGGAGCTGAACCGGGAGACGCGGGAAACGGTGCATTTGACGATCCGCAACGGATTGACGGCGGTATATGTGGACAAGTTCGAATCGCCGGAGCCGCTGCGAATCTTTTCGCGGGTGGGAGCCAACGTGCCGCTGCATTGCACGGCCATGGGGAAAATATTTCTGGCGTACATGGGAGCGCAGGAGCAGGCCGAGACGCTTTCGAAGCTGGAGTATACGCGGTACACGAATTCGACGATCGGTTCGGCGGCGGCCATGCAAGGAGAACTGAAATTGGTGCGCAAACAAGGTTACGCGATAGATAACGAGGAGCACGAGGCGCACATCAAGTGCATCGCGGGACCGGTTTGGGACGAGACCGGGCGGGCCGTTGCGGCCTTCAGCGTCACCGGTCCGGCGGCGCGCATGGACCGGCAACGGCTGCGGGTGTTCGCCTCTTTAGTGCGCGAGGCGAGCAATACGATTTCCAAATCCCTGGGTTATGGGACGGCGCCGCTACGGAACGGGCCGAAGGAGCGGAGTTTATGAGGCGTTTGTGCATCGCGACGAGAGTAGTGGCGCTCGCTGGCGCAGGTTTTTCTATTTTGAATGCCCAGGAGGCGCCCAAGCGGGAGTTCGCGCTGAAGGCGCTTTCACCGGCGTTTTGGAAGCTTTTCGACCATGGCGCCAAAATGACGCGCATCGCGACGGGTTTCGGATTCACGGAGGGTCCGGTTTGGGATCCTTCGGGTTTTGTGTATGTCAGCGATGAGGTTCAAAATTTCATTTATCGCGTGTATCCCGATGGGCGGCGGGAGAAGGAGATCGCGCTGGGAGATCCGGATGGGAGCACGTTCGACCGGCGGCACCGGTTGATTACGACGGCGAGTTATCTGCGCGCGTTGATCGCGGTTCAGCCGGGCGGGAAGTATGACGTCCTCGCCGCGACGTATGAAGGGAAGAAGTTCAATAGCCCGAACGACGTGGTGATAGGACCCGATGGCGCGCTGTATTTCACCGATCCGACGTTCGATTTGCCGAAGGGCGAGAAGCAGGAACTGGCTTATCAGGGCGTATACCGGTTGAGCGTCGACGGCGCGGTAAAGCTGTTGACGAAGGAAATGGTGCAGCCGAACGGGCTGGCGTTTTCACCCGATGGGAAGCTGCTGTATGTGGACGACAGCGACCGGCGCGAGATTCGCGTTTACGATTTCGCGGCGGGCGGGGGATTGCGCAACGGGCGGGTGTTGGGGAAGGAAGATGGACCGCCTTCGAGCGGCGTGCCGGATGGGATGCGCATCGATCGCGCGGGGAATCTGTACGTGACAGGTCCCGAGGGCATCTGGGTGTGGGACGCGAAGGGGAATCATCTGGGGACGATCGTGGTTCCGGAGCAGCCCGCGAATCTGGCTTGGGGAGACGCAGACTATGGGACGCTGTACATCACCGCGACGACTTCGGTGTACCGGCTACGGACGAAGGCGCGCGGATTCATGCCGTATCTGCCATTTCAGAATTAGCGGGCCGCGACGGCGGGGGCTTGACAAGCAACCAGACCAAGGAGCCGGCGGCGCAAAGGGCGGCGGCGGTAAGAAACGACGCGTTCCATCCGAGATGATTGGCGATGGCGGGAGTTAGAGACGCGGTGAGCGCGCCGCCGAGTTGGCCGCCCATGTTCATGACGCCGGAGACGGCGCCGGCCGCTTCGCCGCCGATGTCGGCGCTGATGGACCAGAACGAGCTTTGCGAAAGATAGAGCGCGCCTGCGCCGCCCGCGAGGACAACACTGGCGAGGCGGGCGTCGGCGACCAGCGTTCCGGCGGCGATGAAAAGCGCGGAAAGACCGATGCCTGCGGAGGCGACGAAGCAGCGGCCGACGCGGGCGCCGTGGCTAAGCGTGAGGCGGTCGCTGATCCAGCCTCCCAAGCGGCGAACCGATGGCCATGGCGATGAACGGGAGCATGGTGTAGTAAGAGCTTTGGCGGAGATTGAGGCCGCGAACGCCGCTGAGATAGATGAAGAACCAACTGAAGAAAATGTAGGCGGCGTAGCCGTAGCAGAAGTAGCTGAAGGTGACGAGCCGGACGTCGCGATTGGCGAGGATGGCGGGCAGGGAGAGTCGTCCGGAGCCGCCTGCGGCGGGCGCGGCAGGGAGGCCGGCTTCGATGAAATCGCGTTCGGCGGGGGTGATCCAGGGATGTTGGGATGGACGGTCGCGAGCGATTACGAACCAGACGGCGCCGGCGGCGAGGCCGAGGGCGGCGCTAGCCCAGAAGGACGAGCGCCAGCCGTAGTGGAGCAGGAGATAAGCGATCAATGGCGGCGTGACGCCAGCGCCGAAGCCGACGCCGGCGAAGATGACGCCATTGGCGATGCCGCGCTCGGAAGAGGGAATCCAGGCGGAGACGACGCAGTTGGAGGCCGGGTAGACGACGGCTTCGCCCATGCCGAGGAAGAAGCGGACGGCGACGAGCAGGGCGAGCAAAGCCGGGACGCCGGCGGGGAGGATTGTGATGGCGGTGGTGAATATGGCCCACCAAACGACGCCGAGGGCGAGGACGCGGCGCGGGCCGATGCGGTCGGCGAGCCAGCCGCCGGGCGCTTGAAATAAGGCATAGCCGAGGACGAAGGCGCTGAATACCCAGCCGAGCTGGACGTTGTCGAGATGAAATTCAGCGGCGATCGCTTGGCCGGCGATCGAGATGTTGACCCGATCGAGGTAGGCGATCGCGCTGACGGCGAACATCCACAGGATCAAGAGCCAGCGGATGCGCGAGCGCATCAGATGCAGGCGATGACGTCGATCTCAACCAGCGATTTGCCCGGAATGCCTCCGGCGGCGGCGATGGTGGTGCGGACGGGCGGTTCGTCGCCGAAGCGGCCCTGGAACTCCTCGTTCATGCCGACGTAGTCTTTGAGGTCGTTCAGATACACATTGCACTTCAGGACTTTGCTCATCGAGGAGCCGTTCGCTTCGAGTTGTTTCTGGATTTCGTCGAGAACGTGCTTGGTGTGGGCCTTGATGTCGCCCTCGAAGTGGGCGCCGACGCCGGAGATGAAGAGCAGGTTTCCGAAGGAGACGGTGCCGCTGAAGAGCGGGGTCTTGTCGGGCTTTTTGCCATCGCGCCAAAGCACTTTTTTGGTTGGCTTGTCCTGTGCGGACGCCGGCATCGTTCCAGTGGCGGCCACCGCGGCGCCGGCCGCGGCGACGGTCAATCCTTTGCCTAGGAATCCTCGTCGATTACTCTTGGTCATATTCGATCCTTTGTCGTTGGTGGTGTTTTTCATGCGTATTTATGCCTCCTCGCGGCGAAACGGGCTTCGCCGTATTCGCCCATATTCACAGTCCCCTCCATCGAATCGCCGTCCACTTTGCCGGTGAATTCGTAGGACAGCTCGGTGCCTTCGGCCCGGCGGAAACTACGGAAGCGGATTTCGTTGGCCTCGACTTCGCCGTGCAAATCTCCGGAATAATACTCGCCGTCGTGGACTCCGTTCAGCGCCGCGCCGTTCTGTTCGAAGACGAAGACGTTCGAGGCCGAGCCGCGGAGAAACTCCAGTTGCGCCTGCCATTGGCCGGCGACGTTCGCCAGTTGTCCCTGGGGTTCGGCGGGATTTTCGAAGTGGGGCGGCTTGGAAAGAACGGCGTACAGGCGTTCGGCGGCGATTTTGTCGTCGCCGGGCATCATCATATAGGGCATCACGGTGACGGAGCTTTCCATCGTGTGCGGCCGGGCGCCGCGAGAGCCGGCGAGAGCGACGCGCGGTTCGGTGGCGAGCAGCGTCTTGGCCACTTCGCGTCCGGTGATTCCCAATTTCGCTCCGTCCCACTGAATGACCAACTCCGGAGCGTGGTTCGATAAGCTCTCGGGCTGGCGAACTTTGGTGGTGACGCCGTCGACCTTCGTTACTTCCGAGGAGATGTGATCAAGCCACCCTTGCCACTGGTCCCACTCGGCCTTGTGGTCGCGTTTCGGCCACATTTCGACAGCGGCGAGCATGCCCATGATCTCTTCCTTGCCGACTTTCAGGGAGCGTCCGAAGGCGTGGTGCGGAGCGCTATTGGCCCAGGCGGCTTGGAGAAGATTTTTATCGCCAAGCAAGAGGCCGGCGCTCTGCGGGCCGCGCAGGCATTTGCCGCCGCTATAGGCGACCATGGTGGCGCCGCGCTGGAGATGGATATTAGGGATGGTCAACATTTCCGCCGCCGCGTCGACGAGAACGGGGACGCCGCGTTTTTTGGCGACGGCGGAAATCGCGTGCGTGCCGAGCGGGCCCTCATCGCCTGGGCCGGCCAGGATGTAGACCAGCGCGGTTCGCTCGTTGAAGGCTTCCTCTAATTTGGAAGCGTCGCCTACCAAGACCACTTTCACGCCCAACATGCGGATGGCGTGGTCGTAGACGTTGTGGGAGTAAGCGGGGATGACGACCTCGCTCTTCATGCCGGCGAGGTTTGGCAGGTGCTGCATCTTTTCCGGATCGCATCCGGCGAGGCAGGCGGAGGTGACGTGGGTCATGGCGGCGGCGCAACCGGCGGTGACGATACCCCAATCGGCGCCGGTGATTTCGGCCAGACGTTGGCTGACGGCCTCCATCAATTCATCCATGTCGACGTAATGCTGGGAGGCTTCGAGCATGGCGCGCTTGACCTCGGGGAGGGACAGCGAGCCGCTGATGATGGTGAACGTGCCGCGGCAATTGACGAGCGGCTTGACGCCGATGGATTCATACATGCCGCTTCCGATGTTGAGCGTCGAGGCTTCGGCTACTCCGGCGGCGCCGAAAGCGCCCCAGGCCGCGGCCATCGTTCCTCCACGTTGAAATAATTGCCTCCGGCTCAAAGAGCCGGCTGCGAGGTTGCGATTTCTTCCGTCGAGTTCGTTTTCCATGGGTAACCCACTTTCATACCATAAAACGCGCCTTTGCAGGGGGAAAGTGAGCTCGGGCGCGCCGGGCCGCCTCTCTATGGTAGTATCGCGCTTATCCCAACTTCCCGCCGGGGGATTCCAGACATGAAAACACTTTTTGTATGCCAAGCTTTCGCCATCGCCGCCGGTATCGTTTCGCTGCAGGCGCAGGAGCCGTGCCAGGTGGTTCCGCCGACGGCGTCGCTTTCGATTCCCTATGTGAAGGGATCGCCCGATTTCAACGCCGACCCCGAATCGGCGGCGTGGAAAACGGCGGCGCGAAGCGCCATCGTGAAGGATTGCAGCCGCGTGCTGGAGTACCCGGAGTTGCGCACGGAAATCCGCGCGTTCTGGACCGATAGCGACGTATATATTCTATTTTCCTGTCCGTACAAGGTACTAAATCTGTTCTTGCCGGCGCAGGGCGGCGGGCCGCGCAATAAGCTTTGGGACCGCGACGTGGTGGAGATGTTTCTTGGCAGCGACTGGAAAAATATCCGGCATTACCGGGAATTCGAAATCGCGCCGACGGGCGATTGGATCGACCTGGCGATCGATTTGGATCATGAGAGCTACGACCAGAGCTGGCGGTCGGGATGGAAGACGGCGGCGCGGATCGACGAAAAATCGAAGATCTGGTACGCGGCCGCGCGGATTCCGCTTGAAGGCCGTGACGAGCGAGGCGGTGACGGCGGGAAGCCGCTGGCGGGTGAATCTGTACCGCATCGGCGGCCTTGGTGCGGACCCTCAGCGGCACTTCCTTTGCTGGCAGCCCACGTGCGTCCAGCATCGCGATCCCAATCACGTGCCCGAGAATTTCGGTACCCTGATCTTTTCCAAGTAAGATGCTCAAATTCTTTCTTTTGGTTTCTTTCGCTTCCGCCGCCATTGCCGCGGACGATCCCGTCGAGGCCGGACACAAACGTTTCGAGGTTCGTTGCGCAGGCTGTCATGGCGCCGATGGAATGGGAGGCGAGCGGGCGCCTGGAGTTGGGCAAGGCGACCGTCAGCGCGTGCAGTCCGATCAGGCCGTGCGGGACCTAATCCGCAACGGGATTCCCGATGCTGGGCATGCCCGCGTTTCAGGTTCCGGACGAAGAAATGACGCAATTGGTGGCCTTTGTACGTTCCCGCGTGGAACCGGCGGGCGACGTAAAAATCGCCGGCGATGTGGAGGCGGGGCAGGCGTTCTTTTTCGGTGCGGGAGGGTGCTCGGCTTGTCACATGATCGCGGGGCGAGGAGGCGTAAAAGGCCCGGACCTTACCGGCGCCGGACATCGAATGACTCTGGCGGAACTGGAGCGGGCGCTGGCGAAACCCAATGCGAATCGCGTGCGAGGGTATGAGGTTGCGACGGTGAAGCTGCGTTCCGGGCGCGCGGTGCATGGCTTCATTCGAAACGAAAGCGGCTTCGACATGCAGTTGCAGGACTTCGACGGACGGTTGTATTTCCTGCGCCGCGAGGAAATCGGGAGGGTTGACCGCGAGGCCGGTTCGATCGATGCCGGCGCTTAAGGCGAGCGAGGAAGACACCCGGAATCTGCTGGCGTTTTTGGCGCACGCGCCAGCGAAACTTTCCGGCGTGGATGCCGATTTGGCGGAGAAGCCACTGCCGGGCGCGGTCACGTGGAACGAAGTGGCGCATCCGAAGGAAGGCGAGTGGCCGACGTATCACGGCAACATCGGCGGGAACCGTTACAGCGATCTGAAGCAGATTACGGCGGAGAACGTAGCGCATCTGGCGCCGAAGTGGATGTTTCCGGTGTCGGGCGGGCGCAGCCTGGAGGTGACGCCGGTTGTGGCCGGCGGAGTGATGTACGTCACCACGGTGAACACGGTTCATGCGCTCGATGCGACGAGTGGGCGCGAGATTTGGAGCTATAGCCGTCCGCGCAGCAAGGCGCTGGTGGGCGACGCATCGAGCGGCATCAATCGCGGCGTGGCGATTTTGGGCGACCGCGTTTTCATCGTGACCGATAATGCGCACCTGCTCGCGCTGCACCGGCTGACGGGCGGACTGCTGTGGGATACGGAGATGGCTCCGGCGGGGCAACAATACGGATCGACCTCGGCGCCGCTAGTGGTGGGCGATCTGGTGGTTTCCGGGGTCTCCGGCGGCGACGAGGGCATACGCGGTTTTGTCTCCGCGTACAAGGCGGCGACGGGTGAGCGAGTGTGGCAATTCTGGACGGTGCCGCTGCCGGGAGAGCCGCTGGCGAAGACCTGGGTTGGCCGCGCCATAGAACACGGATGCGCTTCGACGTGGCTGACGGGAACTTACGACGCCGAGACCGATTCGCTCTTCTGGACGACGGGAAATCCGTGTCCGGATTTCAACGGCGACGAACGCAAGGGCGATAATCTCTACGCCGATTCGGTGCTGGCGCTGCAGCCGAAGACCGGCGAGTTGAAGTGGTATTTCCAATTTACCCCTCACGATTTACACGATTGGGATTCCGCCGAGACTCCGATGGTGGTGGATGCCGAGTATCATGGCCATCCGCGGAAGCTGATGTTGCAAGGCAATCGCAACGGATTCTTTTATGTATTGGACCGCACGAATGGGGAGTTTCTGGCGGCATCGCCGTTCGTGAAGAGGCTGACGTGGGCCAAGGGGATCGGGAAGGACGGGCGGCCGATTTTGAGCGATGCCTGGCAGCCGACGGTGGAAGGGACGAACATTTGTCCTTCGATGGACGGCGCGTCGAATTGGATGTCGACGGTTTATAACCCAGTCACCGGGTTGTTCTATCTAATGGCGCTGGAGAAGTGTAATATATTTAGTAAGTCGCCGGAGTGGTGGAAGTTGGGTGAGTCGTTCTATGGCGGCGCGGCGCGCGGCGTTCACGATCAGGAGCCGAAAAAATATCTGCGGGCGCTGGATCTGCAAACCGGCAAAATCGCGTGGGAGTACGAGCAGAGCGGCCCGGGCGAGTCCTGGGCGGGGATATTAGGAACCGCTTCCGGACTGCTTTTCTTTGGCGACAACGACGGGGCGTTCTCGGCGCTGGACGCGAAGACGGGAAAGCCGTTGTGGCATTTTCCGCTGAACCAGCACTTACACGCCTCGCCGATGACTTACTCGGTTCGAGGGAAGCAGTATATCGCGATGGCGGCTGGCGGCAATATTGTGGCTTTCGCTCTGCCTTAGCCGGTCAGCTCTTGCGCCGGTTGGGGGTTAACGCGTCCCAGCGGGGATCGGAAGTGAATTTGTAGTCCTTGGGAAGCGTTTTCCAATCGGGGCGCGTGATGCCATTCAAATCGTAGACGACGCGGCCGTCGCGGAGCGTCAGTTCGCAGGTGAGTTTTTCGTCGCCGTCCATGCGCGCGCCGTACATGTCGGTGAAGCCGAACTTGCCCTTCGCCAACCGCAACACGGCTACGTCGGCTCCGGATCCGACGGAGAGATTGCCGAGTTCCTCGTGATGAATTTCCCGCGCCGGATTCCAGGTGGAGCGGGCGACGACGTCGTCCAAGGATAAGCCCATGGCGAGGAACTTACTCATCACGTTGATCATGTCCTTCATGCCGGCGTTCATGCTGGAGATATGGAGATCGGTGGAGATGGAGTCGGGTAGGAAACCCTGCTGAATGGCGGGCACGGCGACGCGCCAGGCAAAGCTGCCGCCGCCATGGCCGACGTCGAAGATGACACCGCGCTTGCGTCCCTCCCACATGCCGGGATTCACATGGCCGGAGGCGTCCAACTCGTGGCGCAGGCCCGAATAGCAGTGAGTATAAATATCGCCGGGACGAAGTTTCTTGGTGACCAGATCGGCAAGAGGGCGTTCCGGATGATCTTCGCCGAAGTCCACCATGACGGGGATTTTGGCGATGTTCCCGGCTTCGACGGCGTGCTCGACGGGGGTCCATTCGGGTCCGATGTAGTGGGCCGTTTTGATGCCGACGATTAATCCGGGATGTTTCAGCGCCATCTCGGCGGCGGGCTGAGGTTGCATGTCGGCGAGGATGTTTTCGAACTTGGGTCCGCGCATGCCGGCGCCGACGATATTGAGAAAGGCCAGGACGCGGGTCTTCGAACGGTCGATGATGTGAGTCTTGAAGTCGTCGAAATTCTTGTAGCCGGAGCTTCCGGCGTCGGCGACGGAGGTGACGCCGGAGCGGAAGGTGAAGCCGTCGGGAAAGACGCTATTGTCGCCGGCATAGGAGCCTTTCTCGCCGGTGCTGGCATAGACGTGGACGTGGATGTCCACCAGGCCGGGCGTGACGTACAGCCCGGAGACATCGACGACCTTGAGCGCGGTGGAAGGTTCGATGTGCGCGGCGACGGCGGCGATCTTACCGTCGCGGACGGCGACGTCGCGAATGGCGCTGACGTGGCTTTTGGCGTCGATGACATGGCCGCCCTGGAGGAGTAAGTCGTATTGGGTTTGTCCCATGAGCGCGGCGGCTCCGGCGAGGAGCGACAAGGAGAGTTTCGCGGTGTTCCAGAAATGATTCGATGTCTTTGTCATGAGTGTTTAACGGGAAAGGTCGACAACGGCGTACTCTTTGAGCGATGGGATGGTGAATTCGGTGCAGTCCTCCCCCACCTTGTAATCGGCGAGGGCGGCATCGGGAACGCCGGCCACCGCGAGGGCATGTTTGGGATAACGGCCCTTCACGCTGACGCGGATCTCCTGGACGCGGCGCGCAGCGGCGGCGTAGTTCAACAGTTGAACGCGGACGCGGACGGCGGAGCCGGTTAGGCGGGCGATTACCACTTCGCTGCCAAAGATGCGGACCAGACGTTTGTCGTCGGTAAGATCGGAACGGACTTTTTGGGCGAGCGCAGATGGGTCGCCATTCGACGGTTTGGCGTAGTCGCCCGCGCCGTAGCGGACATTCAGGTCGAGATGGGGGTCCGGGGAGGATTCAAGGCGAAACATCAGGTTGCGCCGGACCAGGAGATTCATCAGCTCGCCGGAAGCGGGAGTGCCGTCGTCGATGTAGCCGATATTGGCCAGCGACGGAGAGTCCATCGGCGGAACGGTTTTCAGAAATTCGAGCATGCGGCCAAGGGGCTTCAATCCGGCGGCGTCGGTGTGGAGGAGCGCGTGGCCTCCGTAGGCGAAGGCCTCGGCGGCGGCGAGGGCGGCGCCCGGTCCGGGGATTTCGTAATAGAAAGTTCCTTTGGGGTTTCGTAGGTATTTCCAGCCATTCGAATTTACCCAAGGTGTGGAGCTCGCGGCCGCCTCGTCGTAGTGATATCCGACGGAGGGGGGAGGAGCTTAGTAAGGTCGCGTGGATCGGCGGTGCGGATCGAGATGCCGGTGGAATTTTTCCAGGCAGCCGCCATGCCGGCGGGGACGGCGATCTGTTCGATGCGCGCATCTTGAAGAGAGGAAGCGGTGTCCGGTCCCAGGGTCCAGAAGAGAGTTGGCAAAATCGCGGCGGCGGCGAGAGCGTTCAAAGCTCAACCGCCTTCACGCGGATTTTGTTTTTCTCGTATTCGCCCAGCCCTAGGCGGCCGGCGTATTCGACGTGACCCGGTTCGCGAATGAAGTGGTTGAAGTTTTTGTCGAAGCCTTCGCTCGAACGAATGCGGGAGGGCGAGCGGTCAAAGAGGGACGGAGCGTCTTCCTGCTTTCGTTTGGCTTCGATTTCGTCGATCAGCAAGCGGTCGATGGCGACGGGATCGGTGCCGAACATCATCGCTTTTGGAAAAAACTCGAACTTGGGATCGTGCAGGAACGGGCCGCCGTGCCAGACGCCGCGCAAGCCGTCCATGATTTGCAAGACGGTTCTCGACCGCAGGGGCTCGACGGAAGCCAGCGTTCCGATGAAGGAATAGGTGTTGGTGATTTCGCTGCGGTGGGAGCGGGCGACGTTCGAAAAGCTTCCGTAGGCGATGTTCTTCAGGCATCCGGTGACGCCAGCCGCCTGGTGCTCCTTCATGTTCGGAACGTTGACGATTTTGGTGAGCTTTTCCGGGACCAGGCGCACCATGTTGGATCGCGTGTCGTCTTCGCCGAAGAAATCGGCGTTGACGTAGACATAGGGATCGTAGTTGGCGATCGAACCGCGGGAGCCCTCGGCGCCGAAAATGTGAACGCCGGCGGGAACGTATTTGTCGTAGCCGATGGAGCGCATCTGATCTTCGAAACGCTCATAGATATAGATGTTCTGGGGTTTTACGCCGATGGCGGTAAGGTTGTCGACGATGCCGGCGACGATGGCGGGGTTAGAACACATTTTTGGCGCGCCGGAACAATTGACTTTGATGCCCACCACGTCCGCGGGAGAGATGAAGCGGGACCAAGCGGCGGCGTCGCTCGCTTCGCCGGTGAGCGCGCGCATACCGGCGGAAAGCATTTGGCGCGCCTTGGCGGCGTTCACGACATCGGTCGCGGTGTCGATGGAATCCTCGGCGTGGACGCGGACCACTTGGCCGCGGTAGGGGCCGGGCATTCCGGGATCGGGCGAGTGCGGGTAATCGCTGACGATGCGATAGGTGGGCAGCCGGGGTTCGTTACCGAGCAAAGGGGAAGCGGCGGCCAGATGGAGAAACGTGCGCCTATTCATAAGGGGGAGATGCCATCATGATATAACACCCGAAAGATGTGGAGATTCTATGAAAACACGAATTGCCGGTTCGATTGCGTTCGCTTCCGTATTGTTGCCTTCGTTGTGGCTGATGGCGATCCATCCGGCGCGATCGCGCGGAGCCGAGCAACCGGCTTCGTTGATTGACGGCTACCGGCTGACGGAAGCGGCGTCGGTGGCCGATGCAATGGAGCAACTATACCGCCAGAAAGCTTATATGACGGCGGACATGAGGCCGCTGCAAACGTCGAAATTCGCCGGACCGGCAGTGACGGTGATGCTGAAAAAAGAAGAGAACGGCGAGGGGTCGAAGGCCTTGCAAGGAATGCTGGAGGCGATCGACGAAGCGCCCGCCGGGTCGGTGTACGTGATGGTGGTGGAGAACGGGACAAACTACGCGGGCATTGGAGGGTTGATGACCACGGCGATGAAATACCGCGGACTGGCGGGAGCGGTGGTGGACGGGGGAGTGCGCGACACGGCGCAAATAGCCAAGCTCCAGTTTCCGGTTTTCAGCCGGAGCGTGGTCCCTTCGACGACGGTGAATCATTACCGTTTCGCCGGAGTGAACGTCCCGGTCACCTGCGGCGGGGTGTTGGTGAATCCCGGCGACATCGTGTCGGCCGATCCGGACGGCGTGGTGGTGGTGCCGCTCGAAAAGGCGGCGCAGGTGCTGGCGAAGGCGCAGCAACTGGACGAGACGGAGCACTCGATGTACGCGGTGATCGAGAAATACAAATCGATCCGCGAAGCGGTGGCCAAGTTCGGGCGGCTATAGACCGCGCATCGACGGCCCGCGGCGCTTCATCGAACCGGCGCGAGGCCGACACTGCGGAGATACGCCGGCCACGCGGCCTTGGCGGCGATGGAGAACGATTGCAATTGAGAGTAGTCGTCGATCCAGGTGGTGTACATCAATCCTTGAACGCCGGGAACGCCGGCGGCTTCCGCAAGTTCCTGGGTGGCCGAGGCCGCGCCGTTGCCGCTGTCGTAATAACCGGCGATGAATTGTGGATGAGCGACGGGTTGAGAGGGATTGAGGCCGGAGAACCACTTCAGCGATACCGCCAGATTTTGCAAGTTCCAGTTCATCACGGTGACGCTGGCGGGAAGGCCGAGCCACGATCCCGCGATGTCACCCTCGACGTCGTAATAATCGGCGTGCGCGTTGTGATTGGGATCGAACATGTCGCTCCAGACATAGAGCGGCGCGCCGGGACGAAGAGAATCGTAGAGCTGAATGGATTGGCCCACGTGCCAGGCGAGGAGCTGGCCGGGAGTCATCTGTTTCGCCTTACACGTGGCGCAGGAGTTCATCTGGCGCATCTCGTCGTATTGCATGAAATACCCGGCCCCCGTGGGCAGGGCGGCATTGACGGCCGCGGCGTTTTTGGCCAGCCAATTCAACGTCCCGGGAGCGGTCAAACACATGCCCACCTGAACTCCGGCATAGGGCATTGGCGAAACGGAGTAGGAGTTCATGGCGACCACTTGGCCCGGTTTCAGTTGCGTCCCCGCCGGAAGTCCGATGGTGGGCGGTTGATGATAAAGATTGGTGAAGGGCGTGCGGGACGCCATCTCCGGATCGCTGACGTGGTTGTAGTCGGTCCCTTCGCGGTAGATGTGGGTTGGATTTTGCGGATCGTAGACGCTCACGGGGGTCCCGACACGGCGGGTGACGAAGATCAGAGACGTTTCTTCGAGCAGGATATCGTCGAACCACATGGTTCCGGTGCAGCCTCCCCATACGCCGAAATAAATATATGCCGAGCTGCTGGCCTGGCTGTTAAGGGTGTAATCCACCTCGGTCCAATTCTGCGTGCTCGAAACTTTGAAGATTGCGTTCAGGCGAACCGCGTTTCCGTCAACCGTGTCGAGGACGTCGGCTTGAGTGAAACCGTGAAAACTTTGCGTCTTGAAAAATAGCCGGAGATGGTATTGCCGCCAGGGAATCAGGGTGATAGATTGCCAGAAGCGGGCGTTGGCAGGGGCGTTTTGGATGATACCGGAACAACGGCCGCTATGGCTTACTGTGCAGTCCACTCCCATCCCCGCGTCGCGCAGTCCGAACCATGCCGTTCTCCCATCTTCGAAGCCGGGATTCGCCAGGCCGGGAAAACTATCTAAGAATTGTAGGGAGTTCCCCGTACTATTTACCTTGAATTGCGACCCGAAGACGCGCTGCGCTTCGGCCCAATTTGGGTTATTTTGCAAGGCGTCGTTCGAGTAACCGTAGGGGGCGACGGTGCCGGCGATCTTCAAGCCTTTAGCCGCAGCGTAGTTCATTACTTCCTGCAAATAAACGACGTTTTGCGGAGGCCAGAACGGAGCGGACATGAAGCTGAAGCTGCTGTCCCAGAAGGCGACGCCGGTGTAACCCGCGGCGACGGCCTGGTCGATCAAGGCTTCGCTCGACTGCACGGCGGCGGGCGATGTCAGGTAGCTATGATGCCAGTACCAGAGATCGATGGGCGGCGGATTTTGCGCGTTCGCGGCAGCGGCCAGGACGAGGAAATACGGCGCGGCAAGTTTCAGAATTTGCATCGGGTTCTGATTAGTATGTCGGATGAATAGGGAATAACTCTAAAGAAAAAATGGATTATTCGGAGGCACTCTTTTCACTTAGGCAACGCTACCGAGGGGAACGCCGGGGATGTTACTCTATCGCAATGCGCGTTTTGTGTGGGTTCCTGTCGTTCTCGGCCATGGCTTTGGCGCAGTTCACTCCGGTTTCGAGCCGGACGCTCGGAAACGGTATGCGGGTTTTGGTGGAGGAGGATCACCGCATCCCCTCGGTGGCGATGTATCTGTTCTTTCGCGTCGGCTCGAGAAACGAGCGGCCGGGAATCACCGGCATCTCGCATTTCTTCGAACACATGATGTTCAATGGCGCGAAGAAGTACGGGCCGAAGCAATTCGATGTTCAGATGGAGAAGAATGGCGGGGAAAACAACGCGTACACTTCGGCGGACGTGACCGTATACACGGATTGGTTTCCGAGAAGCGCGCTGGACTTGATGTTCGATATGGAATCGGACCGGATGAGGGACCTGAGTTTCGATCCGAAGATCATCGCCTCTGAAAGGGAGGTGGTCTATTCGGAGCGGCGGAGTTCGGTGGACAACAGCAACTTCGGCGCGCTAGCCGAGCAGTTACAAGCGGCGGCGTTCATCGCGCATCCTTATCATTGGCCCGTGGTGGGCTGGCCGTCCGACATCGAAGCCTGGACGATGGACGATCTGAAAGCGCACTTCGCGATGGGATATGCGCCGAACAATTGCACGCTTGTGGTTGTGGGCGACGTGACGGAGCCGGAGGTGGCGGTGTTGGCCGCAAAATATATGGAACCGGTTCCACGCCACGCGCCGCCGCCGCCGGTGCGGACGATCGAACCCGAGCAGAAGGGGGAACGTCGCGTGACGCTCGTTAAGCCGGCGCAATTGCCCATGACGATGATGGCATTTCATGTTCCGGCGTTTAAATCGGCGGAGACTCCGGCGCTCATGCTGCTCGAAGCGCTGCTAACCGAGGGTGAAAGCTCGCGGTTATACCGGCGTTTGGTACACGACGACGAACTGGCCTTTTCGGTGCAATCGTTCCGGGAGCCGAGTCTCGATCCCGGGCTGCTCGTACTCGTCGTTCAGCCGCGAAGCGGAGTGGAAACGGCTCGCGTGGAGAAGGCGTTGACGGAGGAATTGGCGAAACTCGGGGAAAGCGGCGTTTCCGATGCCGAACTGCGCAAGGCAAAGAATCAGCGGCTGGTTTCGTTTTATCGGGACATGGCCACGATCGGCGGAAGGGCGAATCTGATCGGCGAGTACGAAGTGTTCGACGGCGACTATTCGAAGGCGTTCGAGGTGGACAAGAACATCGAAGCGGTGACGGCGGCGGAGGTGCGGAGCGCGGCGAAGAAATATCTTGGCGTGGAGAACCGTTCGGTAGCGACGCTTCTGCCGGGCAAGAAAGCGGAAGCCGGGAAGGGGGAAGCCGGTGAATAGGCAGCGCGTTCGCACTCGCTTTGGCCCTCTGCGCGCTTCCGGCGGGCGCGGAGACAGTGAAGCTGCCGGCCTACGTTCGCAAGACGCTCGCCAATGGCATGGTGGTGGATATGATGCCGGTGAAAGGCGTTCCGCTGGTGGACTTTCGGCTTTTGATCGGCGGCGGCGTCGAGTCCGATCCACCGGCGCTGGCGGGGCTATCGTCACTCGCCGCGGAGTTACTGCGGAGCGGGACGGACAAATATTCGGCGGCGCAGTTTTCCGACGCTCTCGATTCGCTTGGTGGAACGCTGAACGCCCATCCGGACCAGCCGTTGAATTCGGCGTCGGCGTTGTCGGCGGAATTCTTGTCGAAAGATTTCGGCGCCGCCGTCGATCTTCTGTCCGACGCGGTTTTGCATCCCACGTTTCCGGAGAGCGAGGTGCGCAAGCGAATCGCCGCCCGCGTGGACGAGGCGAAAGCAGTGAAGGACAATCCGCAGGCGGCGTTGATGGGATACTTCCAGGCGTTTTTTTTCGGCCCCTCGAACCCGTACGGACACCCGGCGGATGAGACGACGCTAAACCGAATCCAGCGGGCCGATGTTGTCGATTACCACCGGAGGTTCCACACGGGGCGCAACCTGACGCTGATAATCGCCGGAGGCTTTGATGCGGCGGCGGCGTTCCCGTTGGTGGAGCGGGCATTCGGCGGCTTGGCGGCCGGGGAGGCGTTTCGCGGGATCGCGGCGGCTTCGCCCCAGGCCAAACCGGAAGCCGGCGCGCGGCTATTATTAGTGGACAAACCGGGCGCGACACAGACGTATTTCATCGTCGCGCAGACGGGCATCGCCCGCACGGATCCCGACCGGGTGAAGTTGATGCTGGTGAATAGCGTGTTCGGCGGGCAGTTTCTCTCCATGTTGAACGAAGAGCTGCGAGTGAATTCGGGCCTGACCTATGGAGCGGCGTCCGAGGTGGAGACGCCGCGGTTGCCGGGGAGCATTTTGATTCGCACTTACACAAAGACGGCGACGACGGAGAAGGCGATCGATCTGGCGTTGACGGTGTTGCACCGGCTATCGAGCGACGGGTTGACTCCGGAGCGGCTGGCCGCGGGCAAAGCGTATTTGATGGGCCAATATCCGACGCGGCGCCTGGAGACGGCGGAAGAGCTTACGCGCACGCTGGGCGATTTAGAGACGAACGGGCTGGGGAAGGACGAGGTGGATGGGCTATTCTCACGCCTCGACGCGGTGACGCTCGATGAGGCCAACGCGGCCGCGAAGAAGCACTATGGAGGGCGGGAATTGACCTTCGTCGTCGTAAGCGATGCGGCGAAGATTCGCGCCGCGGTGCGAAAGTACGCCGCGAAGACGATTGAGGTCTCTGTGTTGCAACCCGGGTTGATCGTGAATGGCAAGTAGGAGCGAGGAATTGAAATTATTCAAGACAGCTGGGGGATGGTTTGTGGGCGCCGGCGAGGGGATATTCGCCCTGCCGGCGGCGGAATCGAAGGATCTTCTTTTGCGCGACGATTTGGGCGAGCACCTCGTCCGCGCGGTGCGTGGACTTTCCGCCGTGGATGCCATGCCATCGCCCGCGCTAGCGCCGATCGAACGGCAAGAGGTATGGGCGGCGGGCGTCACTTACTATCGAAGCCGGAGCGCGAGGATCGAGGAATCGAAGGGCGCCGGAGGCGGCGATTTTTACGACCGCGTTTATTTGGCCGAGCGTCCGGAGCTTTTCTTCAAAGCCACGCCGCACCGCGTCGCCGGTCCGGAGGAGACGGTGCGTATCCGGCGCGATTCGCGGTGGAACGTTCCGGAGCCGGAGCTGACTCTTGTAGTTACTCCGTCGGGGCGCATTGTGGGTTACACGGTGGGCAACGACATGAGCTCGAGGGATATCGAAGGAGAGAATCCGTTGTACCTGCCGCAGGCGAAGGTCTACGACCGTTGCTGCGCGCTGGGGCCGTGCATTCTTGTGGCGGAGGAACCGCCGCCGAAGACGGCGACGATCCATTTGGACATCGATCGCGGGAGCGAGCGATGCTTTGAAGGGAGGACGACGCTGGCGGAGATGAAGCGGGAGCCGGCGGTACTGGTCGAGTACTTGTTTCGCGACAATAGTTTTCCCAATGGATGTTTTTTGCTCACCGGCACCGGCATCGTCCCTCCGGATTCTTTTTCATTGCAGCCGGGGGACACGATCGCCATTACGATCGACGGCATCGGTACGCTAGTGAATACGGTGGCGTAGCAAGTTAGCGAAAATTACATGGAACTACACGGAAAGAATATTATCGGTGACCGTCTCTCGGCGGAAGGACGGCCCGCGATACTGGCTTACGATCCGAAGGAAGGAAGGGAACTGGCTCCCGCCTTCTACGAAGCTACCGCAGCGGAGGTGGACGCGGCGGCACGGCTGGCTCAGGCGGCCTTCGACGAGTATCGCCAGCGCTCGGCTGCGGAAGTCGCGGATTTTCTGGAGCGCATTGCCGAGGAAATTGTCGGACTCGGCGACCCGTTGCTCGATCGTGTCGTGGCCGAGTCGGGATTGCCGCGGGACCGGGTGACGGGCGAGCGCGGACGCACGGTGGGCCAGATCAGGATGTTTGCCGCGCTGGTGCGCGAAGGGTCCTGGGTGGACGCGCGGATCGACCGCGCCGATCCCGGGCGGAAGCCGTTCCCGAAACCGGATGTGCGCCGGATGTTGATGCCAATCGGCCCGGTTGCGGTCTTTGGCGCGAGCAACTTTCCGCTGGCGTTTTCGGTGGCTGGCGGCGACACGACTTCGGCGTTGGCGGCGCGCAATCCGGTGGTCTGTAAGGCGCATCCGGCGCACCCAGGGACCTCGGAGATGGTGGCGCGGGCGATCCTCGCCGCGGCACGTTGGTGCAACATGCCGGAGGGCGTGTTCTCGCTAATTCATGGCGCAACGCCGGAGGTGAGCCTAGCGCTGGTGCGTCATCCGTCGATTCGCGCCGTTGGATTCACGGGATCGCTTCTGGCGGGCCGCGCGTTGTTCGACGCGGGCGCGGGAAGGCGCGAACCCATCCCGGTGTATGCCGAAATGGGCAGCGTGAATCCGGTGTTCGTATTGCCCGGCGCGCTGGAGGAGCGGGGCGCCGCGATCGCCGAGGGATTGAAACAATCGGTAACGCTGGGCGTGGGGCAGTTCTGTACTTGTCCGGGATTGATCGTGGGTGTGGCCGGCGCGCCGCTTGAAAGTATGGCCGCCCGGTTGCGCGAACTGTTCGCGGCGGCGCCCGCGGGCACGATGCTTTATCCCAGGATTTTGGGAGCCTATGAGAAGGGCGTCGCTGCGCTCAAGGAAGTGGGAGGGATAAAGACGACGGAGTCCGGAACGCTTGCGGACGCCGCGAAAACCGAAGCAAAACCCGCGCTATTCGAGGCGGATGCCCGCGCGTTTTTCGAGCATGCGGAACTGGGGGAGGAGGTGTTCGGGCCTTCGACGGTGATGGTCGCATGCGGATCGAACGAGGAGATGGAGCGGGTGGCGTCGCGGTTGGAAGGAAGCCTGACGGCAACGGTTTTAGGGACGCCGGCGGACCTGGAGACTCATCGCTCGCTGGTGTCCATTCTTGAGTCCAAGGCGGGGCGGCTGATTTTCAACGGCTATCCAACGGGCGTGGAGGTGTGCGCGGCGATGAATCACGGCGGGCCCTATCCGGCGTCGACAGACTCGAAGTTTACCTCCGTCGGCACGGCGGCGATCCTTCGTTTCGCCCGGCCCGTGTGCTATCAGAATTTCCCGCAGGAGGCTTTGCCCGCCGAACTGCGCGACGGAAATCCGAGCGGAATTTGGCGGACTATCGACAACGCGTGGACGCGCGAGCCGTGAGCGGCGCCACGGCGGTGCTTGGAACGTGAAGTCCGCCGCCGTTCCCCCCGGCGCGGCGCCATGGCTTTTGACGGCCTACTCCGCGCTGCTTTTCGTCTTTGTGTATCTCGGCGATCCGCTGCATCCCTCCGCCGCCCATCCATTGGGCTGGTATGCCGGATGGCACGATCAAAGCGAATACTACAACATGGTCACTTCCATCCCGCATGGAAGCCTCGGCCGTTTCGAGTATCCTCCGGGCTATCCGGGGTTGGCTTGGCTTACCTGGTGGCTCTATCCAAAGGATCCGTTCTTCGCGCTCGATCTGATCCTGTTCGTGGTCTTCGTTTATTGTTGCTGGCGCGTGTTTGGAGCGTTTCTTGCGAGCGCGAGCATGAGGCTGCTCGCAGCCATCGTGCTCGCCACCTTCGCCGCGCCGCTGTTCGAGATTCCCTGGACCACGTCGGCCTGCGCCTGCGCGCTCGCCGTTGTTTTGTACATCGTCGTGTGCCGCGAAATGACTTTTCAGTGGGGAGTGGCGGCGGGCGCGGCAGTGGGAATCCTGTTCGCCGCCCGGCTGGTGGATGTGGCGATCGGAGGTTGCCTCGTCGCCGCGGCGGCCGGCGAAAAGTGGTGGCGCACGCGGCGCCCGCCGATGGGATTTCTGGGCGGCGCGGCGCTATCGTGCGCATCCTTGATGGCCGTGGTTTTAACAGTCAACGAGAGGCTCTCGGGAAGCTGGCTAGGGACCTATTTCTACGCGGCGCTCGGTCAAGGTTCCAGCCCGCTTTTCTCGCTGCCCTTCAAGCTTTACGGATATTTCGTCGATCCACTGCTCTTTCAGGGGGAGAAGCTTTCCTATGCTCGTTCTTTGGTGGCCACTCTGCCTATCTGCGTTCTGGCGCCGGGCGGCCTGGTTTTCCTGTGGCGTTCCCAACGAAGAGTGGCGATCTTGTTCCTGGCTGTCGTCGCGGGGTGGGCGCCAATTTATGCGCCCTTCGTCGCGGTCTCCGGATTGACGGTGCGGTTTGGGTCGGCGCACTATGCCAAGGTGTTGTTCCCCGTCCTGGCCGGCGCGGCGTTTTTCGCCATCGCGGAATTCGCGGCGGGTCCGCGTTCCGTGGCGTTGGGCGGCGGTTTATCTGGCGATCGTCGCCGCGATTGGGCTGCTGCCGCGGCTGTTCGAATTCAGTCCTATGCCGCTGGAGGCTTCGATGATTCACGTCTGCTGCCATCCGGAGAACGTGGAGGACGCCATCGATGGGAATCCGGCGACGCGTTGGGACACGGGAAGGCCCCGCACGGCGGGTATGACCCTCGATATCGACGCCGGACGGACCGTCTGGTTTAATCACTTGAAGCTCGATAGTTTCAACAGTCCGCACGGCGCTCCGGACGACGTTACGCTCTGGGGTTCCTTCGACGGGCGGTCTTGGAAAGGCATCCCTTTTATCGATCAATCCGACACCTACGCCGTCCGGGATTACTTCGCCGATCCGGTCCGCTTGCGCTGGTTGCGTGTGCGTCTGGAAAAAGGAAGTCCCAGCGAGTGGTGGTCGATTCACGAGATGACGCTATTCGCGCGCTGAACACCCGGGCAAAGTTGAAGTCGCGGCCGTTTCCTGTTACATCTGAAGCGGAGGGCCACTATGGAGACGGCGACATTCGGCGCGGGCTGTTTTTGGGGCGTGGAGGAGACATTCCGGCGCGTGCCGGGCGTGGTGGACGCGGCGGTTGGTTACATGGGCGGATCGCTCGAACATCCCACTTACAAGGACGTTTGCACGGATCGCACGGGTCACGCCGAGGTGGTGCAAGTCACTTACGATCCGGCGGTGGTGGAATACGAAAAGCTGCTGGACGTTTTTTGGGAAAACCACGATCCGACGACGCTGAACCGGCAAGGTCCGGACCATGGAAGTCAATATCGTTCGGCCGTCTTCTTCTACACGCCTGAGCAGGCGGAGGCGGCGCGGGAGTCCAAAAAGAAGCTGGACGAATCGAAGCGGCTGCGGCGGCCTGTGGTGACCGAGATCGTGCCGGCGAAGGAATTTTGGCGCGCCGAGGAGTATCACCAACGGTATCTCGAAAAGCGCGGATTGAGCCACTGCGCGTATTAAGAACCGCGATGCGCCGCGGGGTTGTGGCAACATGGGTTTCAACCATGAAAATTCCTTTCGCGCTTGTTGCCGCCGCGCTCGGCTCTCTTTTCGCATGGAGCCAGACGAAGACCGTGTCCGACGCCGAGGTGACGCGCGTGCATCGTTCGGCGTTGTTGATCGACACGCATAACGACATCACCAGCCGGACGGTCGATGGATACGACATCGGCGGCACGGGCGACAAAACCACGATGACCGATATCGCGCGGATGCGCACCGGCGGCATGGGCGCGCAGTTCTTCGCTGTATACGTCTCGAAAAGTTATGTAAACGGCAACCACTCGGCGCGCCGGGCGTTAGAGATGATCGACACGGTCCGCCACGACATCATCGACGGGCATCCGAAGGACTTCGCGCTGGCGCTGACTGCGGATGACATCGAGCGGATACACAAAGAGGGAAAGATCGCGGCGCTGCTCGGCATCGAGGGCGGGCATGCGATCGAGGACAGCCTGCGGTTGCTGCGCGATTATTATCTGCTGGGCGTGCGGTACATGACCCTGACGCATACCAATACCAACGGGTGGGCGGATTCCTCCGGCGATATGAACGCGGCGGGCGTTGCGCATCACGACGGGCTGACGCCCTTCGGCAAGCAGGTGATTCATGAGATGAACCGGCTGGGCATGATGGTGGACATTTCGCACGTGGCGGATAAGACTTTCTGGGACGTGATCGCCACCAGCAGCGCTCCACCAATCGCATCGCATTCGTCGTGCCGCGCCCTGGATCCGGCGCCGCGCAATATGACCGACGACATGATCCGTGCGCTGGCCAAAAAAGGCGGGGTGATGCAGATCAACTTCTACTGCGCGTTTCTGTCGCCAAAGTCGTTGGAGTACGACGAAACGCATCCGTCGAAAGAAGGCGTGCCATCGAACATGCCTCCGGCGACGCTCGCCGACGTTGTGGCGCATATCGACCATGCCGTGAAGGTGGGCGGGATCGACGCGGTGGGACTCGGGAGCGACTTCGACGGCATCGAATGCGCGCCGCGGGGCTTAGAGGATGTATCGAAGTGGCCGAACCTGACTCGGGCTTTGCTCGAAAAAGGGTATAGCGCGGAGGATATCCGCAAGATTTACGGGGGCAATCTGATGCGCGTGATGCGGGCGGTGGAAGCGGAGAGCAAACGATTGACGGCGGCGGCCCGTTAAGGGGCCGCGGCGCCAAGCGGTACGGCGTTGCGGGCGATGTAATCGTCGAGCGACCGGTCCGGGCCGATGTAGTGGAACTCCTCGGCGTAGGCTAATCCGTGTCTTTCGCCGACGGTCTTGTCGCGGGCTTCGAAGGCGGCGCGGACAAATTCGTCGTTGGCCGCCGCCTCCGGTCCCGACAGCGCCGGAATCCGGACCTTTCGCGCGGCGAGGGATTCGTTCAGATCCTTCACCATGTGCGTAATCATCGTCCGGCAACTCCGAATGGCGGCGAGTTTGATCTCCATCAGCGGGGCGATATCGACCACGCGATTCACCAGTTGCGGCCCGCGGGCGAAATAGTACTTCTCCGAGACCGATCGCGGCTTATGACCGGCGGCGAAGTGTTCGGGAAAGTCCAGCTTTCCTCCAGCCATCCAGCAGGCCGCTTCCACCGCTTGGGCGGTTACGTAATGATCGGGGTTCTCTTCATAGTGACCCCACGGGTCGTAACTGAAAACGGTATCCACTTTCAACAGGCGAAAAAGAAAGATTAGCCGACCGCGGAGTTCCGTGCGGGCGACGTCGTCCATGCGATGATTGCGATAACTCAAATCGAAGTGGCGCACCAGGCCCATGGTTTTGACGAACGCGGCGACGTCGCGCTCGTTCGCCAGCACGGTTTCCCCCAAACTGGACGAATACGAGTCCTTTTCGTCGTTGCTGGTGCGGATGAAATAGCCGGAGTAGCCTTCGCGCAGAAGTTTCGCGATCGTTCCTCCAGCGAAAATAGGACCGTCATCCAGATGCGGCGCGATCAGCGCCAACGTTTTGCCGCGATGGGGCGTACCTTCGGCCGCCCGTTCGACGACCAGACCCGATGAAGGGGCCGGCGCCGCGGTCTGTGCATTGGCCAACCCGCCGGACAGCGCTCCGGCAACCGCGCCGCCGAGGAATCCACGCCGCTCGATGTCCGCCATGGCTCAGGCCGACGGCTTCGAGGCTTTCGATAAAACCTCGTGCAGGCGATCGGCGACGATGCGGTCCTCGCCCGGCTCCAACATCCACACTCCGACGACGATGCTATTGCCGTCGGCGGGCAATCCGGCGCTCGCTTCCTTCGTTCCGGTGGCGGGATTCAGTTCGATGCTGGGCGAGCCGTGGCGCAATTGGTGCGCGACTTCATGAGGAGTGATATGCACGCGGGTTTGATCGTAGTGCAGCAGCAGATGCGGGATGTGGTTGGCGACGGGCGGGACGAAGATTTTGGCTTCCAGTGACGGGATGTTTTTCAGACGAGCGGCGATGCGATCGGCTCGGCTGCGGAATTCGGCCTCCATTCCCTCGTCGGACTGGGAGAGAAACCAATCGACGGCGGCCACCATGCCGACGATCTGTTCCTTAGCGACTTTCATGCCGCGCCCGACAGTGTTTGAGTAGGGGCTGTTGTTTTCGGCGGCGGCGGCGATGAGATCTTTCCTCCCAAGAAGCAACCCGGCGTTCTGTGGACCGCGCATGCCTTTTCCACCGGAAAAAGTGACGAGATCGAAGCCCATTTTGGTGTAGTTCCAAAGATTCGAAACGGGTGGCACGTCGGCGGCCGCGTCGTTGAAGCAGGGAACGCCGTGCTCGTGAGCTACACGGATCCAATCTTCACGGCCGATCCGGCCTTCTTCGGCGGCATTGAAAAAGTGGGCCATGGCCGTGCGCGGCGTGAAGGCGCTTTGGTACTCCTCCATCGACTCCACTTCGACGAAGCGGATGCCGCAGTTGAGCAGGGCGTGGTCGTACTCGTAACGGTGCGCCTTCTGAACGACAACTTCGTTCTTCAAGCCATCCATGGCGGTGGGAATCTCGCGGGTTGAAACTTTGTTGGCGACGGTGAGACACCCGGCGGTCCCAAGGGTAAGAGCCGACGCGGCCCCGGCGGTGACCACAGCCGCTTCACACTGCAAGCGTTTGGCGAGGTATTCGCCGGCGGCTTTTTGGAGTTCCAGCAAACGGACGGGGTGTTTCGCGGCGCGGGCGACGGCGGCTTGAACCACGGGAGGCATGGTGGAAGCGGTCAGCGTCGTGTAGGTCCCGGCGGCGTTGATGATCTTCGTTACGCCGAGTTTCTCGTAATAGTCCTCGCCCGCATGGCCGGCGGCCTCTTTGGCGACCGTACCAGCAACCGACGGAAAAGCCAGTGCGGCCGCCCCGCCCGCCCCGGCCAGATTCCGCGCCCATGTGAAAAAGCTCCGGCGCGTGCGCGTGTCGATCATGTTCGTTCTCCTCGTGAAACATTACAATATCAGTTCTTCCCGCCGGCGCAACCGTTTGTCGAAATCGTCCGAACCCAAAAAACAACGGTTGATTAACGGTTGAATTCTTATAACTCATTGATTCTGAAGGTTTACATCGACGGGCAAACGGGTTAACATTGTAGTGTCCCTATTGATCGGGACCCAAGGATTCACCCATGAAAAAAGTACTACTTGCGACAGTTCTCTTCGGCGCAACGGCGGCATTTGCCGCCAATAGCTATCGCGTCGAGCTCTACAAACCGATTTCCGTGAACGGGATCGATCTGAAGGCGGGTGAATGCAAACTCGAAGTTGCCGACAACACGGTCGTTTTCAAACAGGGCAAGAAAATCGTCGAAGTCCCCGTCCGGGTTCAGCAGGGAACCCAGAAGTTCCTGTCGACCACGGTTAGCGTTAACGAGGATTCCAACCAACCGCAGGAGATTCGGCTGGCCGGTACCACGACGAAGTTGATCTTCGGTGATGCCCCGGTTCAAGCTGCGAAGAAGACCGGCGAAGCGCCCAGCGGCTCCAACTAAGACGGGTTTACAACTCGCGCGATTGTAAAAAGGCGAGCATCGCCGAGAGAGCCTGCGTGCGATGGCTCACGGCGAGTTTTTGATCGAGTGGCGCCTCGGCGAAGGTGGAGGCGAACGGAGGAAAGTAAAAGAGCGGATCGTAACCGAAGCCATTCGCGCCTCGGGGCGCTTCGACGATCCGCCCTTTTGCCTCGCCCCGAAATGTGGCGATGACGGCGCCGTTGCGGGCCAGGGCGGCGACGGCGACGTAACGCGCGCGGCGATTCGTTTCGCCGCGCATTTTTTCGAGCAGTCGAACATTGTTAGCTTCGTCGGTCGCCCCCGGACCGGCGAAGCGAGCGGAATAAACGCCGGGCGAGCCGTTGAGAGCTTCCACTTCGAGTCCGGAGTCCTCGGCAAAGAGTAGGCCGTCGAAGCCCTTCGAATAATAGATGGCCTTCTGGACGGCGTTTTCCTCAAACGTGGCCCCGGTTTCCTCACATGGCTCTATCGATTCGAGGCCGGGCAGCGTTTCAAGAATGAACGGCTCGCGAATCGTCCTTCGAAATTCGCGGAGCTTGCCGGCATTGCTTGTAGCGCAGTAGAGAGTCACGGAGCGGCGATCGCGCGTTTCTGGATGTCGATCAAATCGCGGACGCCTTGCCGGCCGAGGGAGAGTAGCCGCGACAGTTGGTCGTCGTCGAACGGAGTCTTTTCGGCGGTGGCTTGCAACTCGATGAAGCGCCCGGCTCCGGTCATGACGACGTTCATGTCCACTTCGGCTTCCGAGTCCTCCTCATAACAAAGATCGAGCAAAGGGACGCCGCCGGCGATGCCGACGCTGGTTGCGGCGACATGATCGAGCAGCGGGTTCGTTTTGAGGGCGCCGCGTTTCAGCAGTTTGTTCAGGGCGATGGAGAGCGCGACAAAAGCTCCCGTCACGCTGGCGGTGCGGGTGCCTCCGTCGGCTTGGAGCACATCGCAATCGACGACGACGCTGCGCTCGCCGAGCGCCTTTCGATCGACGACCGCGCGGAGCGAGCGTCCGATGAGGCGCTGGATCTCCATGGTGCGGCCGGACGGCCGGCCTTTGACAATCTCGCGCGGCGTGCGAGTGGAAGTGGCGCGAGGGAGCATGGAATATTCTGCGGTTACCCAGCCCAACCCTCCTCCGCGGAGAAACGCGGGAACGGAGTCCTCGACGGAGGCGGCGCAGAGGACGCGCGTGTCGCCGACTTCGATGAGCGCCGAACCTTCGGCCGTTTTGAGGTAGTTGGTTTCGATGCGCACCGGCCGCATTTCGTCCGCTCGACGCTCGTCGATTCTCATGATCCGCTCGATTGGATGGTGGCGTAGA
Source organism: uncultured Acidobacteriota bacterium (assembly GCA_963823105.1). GTDB lineage: Bacteria > Acidobacteriota > Terriglobia > Bryobacterales > Bryobacteraceae > JAJYKC01. The sequence goes on along the minus strand of CAWGKC010000017.1, from coordinate 534,289 downwards.
AAAGAAGGCCGAGCAAAAGAATGCCGGCCAGGACAAGGACAAGACAAGGGATGGCCGCGCGATTGGACGGGGCGGGCGTGGCCTTGTCTTTTTTAGGTTTGAATTTTGCCATTCGTGAAGGATCGCTCTCGGCGCGCGGCCGGAGGCGAGCGGATCAAACTCTAGTGTAAGCTGGCGGCGGCCTGGTGAAAGAATTCCTCCAGAGCGTCCAGCGTGGGCGCTTCCAGATCCTTTAGGGTGATGGCGGTGACAGCGCGGCCGCGATCCTCGAGCGCCTGGATCGTCGCCAAGAACTGGGCGCGGTGGTAATCGGACGGGTAGTCGACTTCGCGCGACTGTTCGACGGATTCGGCCAGCAGGATCGTCGAGAAGCAGCGGCCGTGTCCAATGATCATCTCATGATAGGAGTGATTCATCGCCGGCCCTTCGTAGATGTCGACGGGGATCTTGGCCTTGGCGCGGAAAAGCGCCTCGGCGGCGCGGTTGAGCGTCAGAAGGAGGGAGTGGCCTTTGGGCGAATAACGAGTATCGCCGAAGAAGGTCAGCTCGGCATAACCGGCTCCGGCCATGAGCGCGGCGCCAAGGAGTTCGGCGTAAATGCGCGGAGCGGTGCGCCCGGAGGCGTTGACGCCGTTGTGATGCAGCGTGACCCGTGCGCGCCATTTGGATTGCCGCGGCGAGGCGAGGCGCGCGGTCCAGGCGGCGGTTTTCTCGATACCTCCGTTTTTCAATGCGTCCGCATAGAGTCGGTTGGCGATGGCTTTGTAGAGTTCGACGCCAGGCTGAGTGACGAAGTTCGTGTCGCGCAGCCACGCCAGGCCAAAGACGGCGTAGTGGATGAACTGCATATAACGCGAAAGAACGGTCGAGCGGGGGAGGGTGAGGGTGGCGAGAGGATAACCGGCGCGGCGAAGCGAGGCGGCCTTCGCGCGCGATTCGGCCGCATCGCCCTGGTGGTGGATGGATAGGAAGACCCGGTCCTGCGCGGCTTCGCGCGGCGATTTGTAGTTGGTGATGCGGATCTTTTCGCCGATGACGATTTTGATTCCCCAGGCTTCGCTCTTGCCGAGACTTTCCTCGAACTCCTGCTTGGTCCACAACGCGGCGCCGGTCCAGACTTTGGGGAGCATCAGCGTTACCTTGTCGCGGCCCGCGCCGATTTGGGCGTGAAGAAATGCCGAGAGCCGCCACGCCGTGGCGATATCTTGCCGCGTGAGATCGGTGGCGGCGATCCAGGCGTCAAGTGGCGCGCCGCAAAGTTCCAATGGGTAGAGGCTGCCTCGGGTGAGAGGGCTGAAGTGGCGGCCGGCGGTGGAGTTGGCCCGGTCGAGTTGAAGCTCGACGCGGCGGTAACCGCGAGGAGCGGCGAACTGGTCGAGAAGCGATCCGGGCACGGTCAGGTAGATGAAGTTCGCGTGGGAGTCGATGCCGTGCCGGTCGTAAAGCGCGGCGAGCCGTTCCAGATTGACCACCGGTTCGTACGAGGTCATGCCCATGGCCATTCCAACGACCAGCGTGCGGCGCAGCGCCGCCGCCACGTCGAGTTTGGAGCGGCGCTGGATGTCTTCGAGAATGTGCTTAAGCTTGGCGGGGTCGGTCGAATCCAGCACGTAACAGCGCGGGCGCCCCTTTAGCAATCCCAAGGCCTGATACATGTGCTTGTCTTCGGCCGAGCCGCCCATGCCCGCCCAAATCAGAAATTGAAGGGGCGCGCCGTGAGCCTGACGGATGGCGTTACGAAGCGCGTCGACTTCCAGGCGAATCTGTTCCGCCCACTCCGGATGGCGCGCGGCTTGCCAGGCGAGGTTGAAAACGCCATAGTGATCCTTCTTGACCTTTTGCCCGGATGAGTCCAGTTCCATGCCGATGGCGATGAGGCGGTTCTTCGAAGGGTCCAGGGCTTCTATGCCTTTGCGTTGAGCGCGCGACTCCAGCGTCTTGAGCCGGGCCACCAGATCGAGTTTGACGACGGATTCGAAATAGGATTGCGATTCAGGTTTGTCGTTGAGCAGATGGAGGGATAAATCCACGATCTCGTAGTTCTATCACACCGGTCTTCACCGCGCCATGACCGCCGCCGCCGGGAGTCTCGACGCGAAGGATGTCTCCTGCGAGGAGGGCGACGCTCGTTTTGGCGGAGAGCGCGATTTTGCGCGATCCGCGGATCAATTCGTTCCGGCCGGGCTGCCCCGGTTCGCCGCCTTGAAGGCCGTAAGCTCCGCGGGAGCGGCGGTCGGAGAGGATGGTGGCTTGGCAGGGGACGAGAAACTCGAACTCGCGGACAATGCCGTCGCCGCCACGTCGAGCGCCGGCGCCGCCGGAATTCGAGCGAACGCGATAGTGGCGGATGCGGACCGGGTATTGATGTTCGAAGGCTTCGATGGGCGTGTTCCAGCTATTGGTCATGTGGGTGTGTACGGCGCTCCATCCATCGAACCGGGACGACGCGCCCATGCCTCCGGCGATGGTTTCGTAGTAGGCGAACGGCACGCCGCGGATCCCGTCCCAGCCGCCGAACGTGAGGTTGTTCATGGTGCCGGAACTTGCGGCGGGGATGGCGCCGGGCGCGGCCTGGGCGAGGGCGCCGAGCACGACGTCGGTGATGCGCTGGGAGGTTTCGACATTGCCCGCGGCCATCGCGGCCGGGGCATTGGCGTTGACGACGGTTCCCGCGGGCGCGACGATTTCGAGTGGACGGAGAAGGCCCGCGTTGAAGGGCACGTCGCCGGAAAGGAGGCAGCGGAAGACGTAGGCCGTAGCGGAAACGGCGATGGCGCGATTGGCGTTGACCGAGCCGCGAGACTGAGACGAGGAGCCGGTGAAATCGACAATGGCGCGGCCGCCGCCGAGGGTGACGCTCACGGCGATCTTGAGAGCGCGATCGCCGATGCCGTCTCCGTCGAGAAAATCCTCGAACCGGTAGCGGCCGGGCCGCAGACCGGAGATCGCCGCGCGCATCCTCCGCTCGCTGTAATCCTGCAAGGCGCGGACATTCGCGTGAAGCTTGGCCAGACCGTAATGGGAAGCCAGATCGCCCAGACGCGCTTCGCCGCGCCGGATGGCCATCCATTGCGCGAGCAGATCGCCTTCGCGTTCGACGGGCGTGCGGACGTTGGCTAGGATCAGGTCGATCAACGGGCGGTCGAGTTCTCCTCGACGGATCAGGAGGATAGGAGGAATGCGGATGCCTTCCTGATAAATCTCCGTGGCTAACGGCATCGAGCCGGGACTCATGCCGCCGACGTCGGCGTGGTGGCCGCGATTGGCGACGTAGAAGGACGGCCGCTTACCCGGTCCGAGAAAAACGCCGGAGACGGCGGTGATGTCGGGCAAATGCGTGCCGCCACGGAAAGGATCGTTCAGGATCGCGACATCGCCGGGCGAGAAGGAAAACGCGCGGATGGCCTCGGCCACCGACAGAGGCATCGCACCCAGATGCACCGGCATGTGGTCGCCCATGGCGACGGTCTCGCCGGCGGCGTCGTAGATGGCGCACGAGTAATCGCGGCGCTCCTTGATATTGGCCGAAAAAGCGGTCTTGCGGAGAACCACGCCCATCTCGTCGGCGATGGAGGCGAGAAGGTGACGGAGGAGTTCGAGTTCGACGGGATCGGCGTGGCGCTTTCCGGCCAAAGGAGTCTTCACTCCGTGCATTCGCCCGCGGCAACGCGGAAGCGAGCCACGGCGGTCCAGGAATCGCCGGTGGCCTTTTCGACGGCGTAGGCGTTGGCCTTCGAATCGGCGCGAAGCCGCCAGCTATGGCCGCCGGAATTCAGCTTCTCGCCGGGGAAGGGGATGGGAGCGTCGCTCTCGTGGCGGAGGGACCACTCGCCGCCGCCCGTCATGGTCTCGTAAAGTTGGTGGCGCATCTCGGCGCCGGAGGTGAGTAGAAGCGTGCCCGTGGTGGCGGAATCGAAGCGGTACCGGTCAATGGTGCCGGCGCGCTGATCGTCGAAGATAGGCCGCTTGATCCAGGTCTTCCCGCCATCGCCGGTGGCAAGGAAGAAAGGATCGCGCGGAACTTCGTTACCGTTCCAACCGGACACCCAGCCGTGAGCGAGATCGACGAACTGGACTTGGTCGAGCGTCGCCGTGCGAAGGCGTTCGTAAGGCTCGCGCCAAGTCGCGCCGCGGTCGAAGCTTTCAAGGAGAACCGAGAACAGCGTCGCCTTCTGAGTGTGAAAGTCGCCGGCGAGGAAAAGTTTATCCCCGGCCGCATCGATGCCGTTCAGCTCCAGGAACGCGGGGCAGGGAACGTCCTCGGTACAATCGAGTCCGGCCATTTGAATTTCCCGCTCGCCACAATGAAACGGCAGCGAAATCGGCGAGCCGGAGTTTTCGAGGACATCGGAATAGACCAGGGCTGTCGGCGTCGTGTCGGCCTGCGCCAGGAACAGAAGAAAGACTAACCCAAGCCATGGCATGGCGGGATCGGACGGCGAGTGTGCCTATTTACGCGCGCCGCGAACGGTTCCTTTAAGGCGGGACTGGCGTAGCTTGGCTTTATTGCGCTTAGGTTTGGTGATGACAAAGGTAGCGCCGCCGAGGTTGACGGCTTTCCAAAGGCCCGGTTTGGGCGTGACAATCGTTTCGCTCATTGGTCCTATTCTAACGCGAAGGTGAGACGCCGCGCCCGTTCGGGACGGGAATGGCGCGCGCCAGCGCGTCTTGGAGATCGAGCAGAGAAATCGGCTTCGCGAGATAATCGTCCATCCCCGCCTCAAGGCAACGGCGGCGATCCTCCGGCATGGCGTTCGCCGTGAGGGCGACTATAGGCGTGCGCGACGCGGCGGATTCGCGGGAGCGAATGGCGCGAGTGGCTTCCAGTCCGTCCATATGAGGCATCTGGCAATCCATGAGAACGACGTCGTACTGGCCGGGGCGCCAGCGTTCCATCACCTGACGCCCATCCGCCGCGATATCGACGACGCATCCGAGGCGTTCGAGGAAACGGGCGGCCACGATCTGGTTGATCGGATTATCCTCGGCGAGGAGGACACGAAGGCCCGGAACAACGGAAGCGGCGGGCGGCGCTTCGTCGCGCGAAGGGGTTGGAGCCGCTTCCGTCGCCAGGCGAAAAGGCAGCGTGAAGGTGAACTTCGATCCTTCGCCAAGCCTGCTGTCGGCAGAAATATGGCCGCCCATTCGCCGGGTCAGCTCGCGGCAGATGGAGAGGCCGAGGCCGGTGCCGCCGTAGCGCCGGCTCAAGGAAGAATTGCCCTGCGTGAACGGGTGAAACAGACCGGGCAGGGTCTCGGGGGCGATGCCGGGGCCGGTGTCTTCGACCGAGAAGCGGAGGGTGAGAGAGGCCGCCGACCGGGAGACTTGCGTGACGGATAGCGACACCGAGCCGCGCGTGGTGAACTTAATGGCATTGCCGAGCAGGTTCACCAGGATCTGTCGAAGGCGGTCGTCGTCGCCGGAGACGACGGCGGGCAAGCCTTCCTCGATGGTGACGGAAAAATCGAGGTTGGCGGCGGCGGCCTTTGCGGCCGACAAATCGGTGGCGTGGGCGATCTGCTGGCGCAGGTCGAACGGCTCGTCGCGAATATCGAGCTTTCCCGCCTCGATTTTAGATAGATCGAGGAGATCGTTGAGCAGGCCGAGCAAATGCCGCGCCGAATCCGAGGCCAGTCCGGCGTAGCGCGACTGCTCCGGAGTGAGGGCGGTGGAAGACAGCAGTTCGTGCATTCCCAGGATGCCGTTCATGGGAGTGCGGAGCTCGTGGCTGATCATCGCGAGAAAATCGTTTTTCACGCGCGAGGCTTCTTCGGCCCGGCGCGTCGCTTCGGTGAGTACCTGGCATTGGAGCTCCCAGCGTCTTGCCCACCAATGAGCGAGGGCGAGAGCGCCAACGGTGATAGCGATGATCATAACGACGACGCTGATCGAACCGACGCGCCAACTGGCCACCGCGTCCCAGATCTCCGAGCGAATGTCGGGAGGAAGGTTGCGGCGAAGGACATCGTGGAGCCGGGCGGTGGCAAGCTGGCCGGCGGTGGCGAGAAAGATCGCGATCACCAGGCCCGCCGCGGCGATGGATCGGACCATGAACTCGAAGGAAGACTCGGCTCGCGCTGGCTCCGGGAACAGACGGGCGCGCAGCCGGTACCAGCGGGCTGCGCCATGGCGGAGAACCGGGGCTACGAATACCAGCGAACCGAGAAAAGTCCCCAGCATCCATCCTTGCCAGATCTCGAAGGTGTCGGTCGCTTTCAGGTTCGCCGCTTCACTCCAAACGAAGGCGCCGGTGGAACCGGCGGCCGTGGCGATCGCCGACAGGCCCAGGAACCAGACGAGGGAGCGCGTCGAGCGCAGGTCGATGGAGATGGAGAACGCGCGATAACCCAGCGCTTGAATCGCCAGACCGACGGGCAGCGATAGGGCGATAACCAGGCTCCAATGAAGGGAGATGCCGCCGCCAAGGGCCGCAGCGAGCACCGCGATAAATGCCGGGACGACGGCCCACTCGAAACCCAGGCCGAAGAGGAGAAGGTCGAAAATAATGACGGGCGGAGAGAGAGTGAGCCACGGCTGCCAGCCATGAATGGGCGGGGCGGCGGGGCCGTCGTAAGTGAGGTAGACGGAGGAGTAGGCGCCCGCGATGGAAACGGCCGCCCAGATTGCGAGGAGTAGCTGAAGGCGCCCGCTTCGCCAGCCAAGGGTCCGCAACAAATAAAGAAAGGGAAGCGGACGCCAAGGACAGTTCTCCGCTCCATCGCCGCCGCTAGCCGTCGATCCCATCTCCTCACTACGTATCGGCAGGAGGGCCGGTTTATGCAGCATTGAGACGAAGTAGGCGGAATGAGGGAATATTCTCAGAGGAACTTTTTCCCGGGAAGGCCCAGTTATGGCCCGGCGATTGCCGATAAGAATGACGGAGGGCTATACAGCCATGAACATTTCGAATGTTATGATGCAACCGCCTACGGTTGTGCCACCGAATCACAACACTTTACCGCCAGTTGGCATTCCCCCTGGTCCCCCGACGTCGTCGAACGGCCAGGACTACATCGGCGATGTTACGTCGGTGAGCCAAAAATTTAACGCTCTCGCCGACAAGCTGGCGCAGTTGAAGGCGAGCGACCCCACTAAGTTCGCTCAAGTGCAGAGCGAGATCGTGAAAAAGCTGGACACGGCCGCACAGGCCGCCGGTCCGGGTTTCAAAGGCAACCTGTTGAACGCGCTGGCTTCGGCAGTGCAGGGCAACACGGCTTCCGCGCCGACGATCACCGTGTCACAAACCGGATCGGGCGCCCAGCAGATCCAATCCACCGTCAACGCGGCGCTGTCGAACTTGTTCACCGCCGTGGACCAATCGACGACCGGCGGGGGAAACTAAGCCGCCCCCGAATCCAGGCGAGTCCGAGCGAGGCGGGGAAGGTAGCGGTACAATTTTGGGATGTGTTGCCCAGTGCTGCTGGTTCTCCTGCTTGGCCCTCGCCTGGGCCTGCTATACCTGTTTTTCTTCACCCACTTTCTATCGCGCACTTATCACGGCCTGTTGATTCCCGTCCTGGGCTTTATTTTCCTGCCTTGGACAACATTGGTCTACGCCTGGATGGTGAACACAGGAAGACCCATCGACGGGATCTACTTGGTGGTGTTGGTCGTCACGGTGATCATCGATCTAGGGGCGCATGGCGGCGGCTATCATCGCAGCCGGCGCGATTAAGACCGCGGCCGCCGGCGCCGGGCATAGTAGACCGGAATGCCTAACAGCACGATGATCAAGCCCGGCCAAGTGTAGTTGGGCTTGTAAAACAGCAAAAGGAGTTCGATCAAACCAGCCGAGAGGATGTAGAGTGCAGGTAAGGCCGGATACCCGATCGCTTTATACGGCCGCTCCATGCCAGGCCGCTTGACGCGCAGGACGAAGATGCCGGCGATCGTCAATATATAAAAAAGCAGAACCGCGAAGATGACATAGTCGAGAAGATCGCCGTATCGTCCGGAAAGGGTCAGAAGGCAGGCCCAGGCGCATTGCATCATGAGCGACGCCGAAGGTGTGTGACGGACGGGATCGAGCTTGCCGGCGCGGGCGAAAAACAGCCCGTCGAGCGCCATGGCATAGTAAACTCGCGCGCCCATCAATATCAAGCCATTTACGCAACCGCAGGTGGACAGGATAATCGTGAGCGCCATCAGTTTCACGGCGATGGGGCCGAAGATACCGGCGGCCACGGCGGTTGCGACGCGGTCTTCCGGCGCGTTTTGGATGCCTTCGAGCGGCAGAACGCTCAAATAAACCACGTTCAGAGTCATGTAGAGGGCCATGACGATGCCTACGCCCAGCACGAGCGAGAGGGGCAAGTTCCGGCGCGGATTCTTCACTTCCCCGGCGGTGAAGGTGATGTTGTTCCAGGCGTCGGCGGAGAAAAGCGAGCCGACCATGGCCACGCCGACGATGCGAATCGCGGTGAGCGACCATCCGGTATCGCCCCAGAAAGCGTGCCAGCTTCCAAAGTTGCGAGCGATCGCCTGCGGATCGCGTCCGAAGAAAAGCCCTGCCGCGATGAGGCCGGCGACGCCGGTCACTTTCGCCGCGGTGAAAATATTTTGAGCGGCCGAGCCGGCACGAACGCCCCGCGTATTGAGGTAGGTGAGCGTCACCAAAAGGAGAATCGCCACGAATTGCTGCGTGTTAACGCCGAGACGCCCCGCGCCAAACAGGTAGCGGCTGGCGGAGATCCACGGGACGAAAACGCCGAGAAACTTCGCGAAGGCGACGGCCACGGCGGCGATCGTCCCCGTCTGGATCACCAGGAAAAGCGTCCAGCCGAAAAGAAATCCACTCAATGGCCCGAGCGATTCGCGCAGGTAAACATACTGGCCGCCCGCGTGGGGCATTGCAGCGGCGAGCTCGCCGTAGCTGAGCGCCGCGGCAAGGGTGACCATAGCGGTGACGGCCCATACGAGCAGCAGCAGGCCGGGCGAGCGCACTTGGCGCGCAATGTCGGCCGAGACGATGAAGATACCCGAGCCGATCATGGTGCCGACCACGAGGGCGGTGGAGTCGAACAGTCCAAGGCCCTTCACCAGGCCGGGTTTTAGTTCCTCAGCAGTTGTTGCCATTCTTCCGTTCTGGCGCGCAGGCTGCGCTTGCCGATGTCCTCTGGAATCAGGTCCGCGACGATAGCCACGGAGTCCGCGCCGGCGGCGATAGCCTGGCGGGCATTCAGGCGCGTGATGCCGCCAATGGCTACGAGTGGGCGAAGCGTAAACGCGCGCAGGCGAGCGAATTCGACCAGCCCCACCACCGGATCGGGATTCCGCTTGGTGCCGGTGGAAAACAACGGGCCGAGCGCGACGTAGTCGGCGGGAGCGTCGCGGGATTGGCGAAGTTGACCCTCATTGTGCGTGGAAAGGCCGATCGCGCGCGGGAAGCCTAGCAATCTGCGCGCGGCCTCCACGGGAAGATCGTCCTGGCCCAAATGCAGCGCGGCGCCGGTGAGCAGGGCGATATCCGCGCGGTCGTTTACGACGAACAGCGCTCCGGCGCGATGGCAAAGCTCCGCGATCCGGTTCGCGGCGGTCAAAGTGTCGCGGCTGAACTCCGTCTTGTGGCGCAATTGGAGAATTCGGGCGCCTCCTTCGAGGATGGCTTCCGCCGCGGCCTCGACGGAGAAGCCGCGTTGCGCGAGGATTCCGGTGTCGAGCAACGGATAAAACGGAGGGGGTTTCAATCTGTCAATGATAGCCCGGAACGCCGGCTCATTCGGCTGCGCGGAGCACATCGTCCGGAGAAGGCTTGCCGCGCTGAGCGAAGCGGATCGCGCCGGACTTCCCAATTAAGTAAACGGTCCGTTTGACGATCAATCCGTTCGCGTGATACTCGGCGGCCACTTTCTGGCCTTTATCGACGAGCAGGGGGAAAGGAAGTCTCTGGCGTGTCCGGAACTCCTCGTGGCTTTGAGCGCTTTGCGGGTTCACTCCGAAGACGACGGCGCTCTTCGAGCGCGCCTCCGTCCAGCGGTCGCGAAACTCGCACAGTTGTTTACGGCAGACGGCGGTTTCGTCGCCGGGATAAAAGATCAGCACTACGTTCGTTCCGCGAAGCTGCGACAGCGTCACCGGCTTGCCGTCCTGGTCCGGAAGGGTGAAATCGGGCGCGCCGGCGCCGGGCGGCAGTGGATCGGAAAAGAGCCAGGAGAACATCTGCGTCACCTACCATTTCACCGGAACGCCCGGTTCGAGCGCAGTCACTTTGGTGGCGGAATCTTGCGCCGCGAGCAGTCCGGCCAGCGCCGACGGCGTTCCGGTGAGCGCGGGAAACGTCCCGAAGTGCATGGGTATCACAGTTTCCGCGCCGAGTAATTTACACGCAAGCGCCGCTTCGCGCGGCCCCATCGTGTACCAGTCTCCTATCGGCAGGAACGCAAGCGAAGGCGAGTACAACTCCCGTATGAGCGCCATGTCGGAGAATACGTTTGTGTCGCCTGCGAAGTAGAAAGCCCGGCCGTCGGGGAGGTGGACCACGTAGCCCGCCGCCTCCCCGCCATAAACCACGCGGTCCCCATCCTGGATGCCGCAACTATGAACCGCATGAGTCATCGTCACGCTCCACGCTCCGGCCGGCTGCGTTCCCCCCTTGTTCATGCCGCTACAGGTCTTGACGCCCTTCGATTCCAGCCACAAGCAGGTCTCGTGAATGGCGATCACCTTGGCGGCGAACTTCGTCGCCAGCGGAATCACGTCGTGAATATGATCGAAGTGGCCGTGGCTAACCAGGATGGTGTCGACGCGGTCGAAGGCATGGCTCTTTGGATATCTCGGATTTCCTTCGACCCACGGATCGAAAACCAATACCTCGCCCGACTCCAGGCGTACCTTCATCGAACCATGGCCCAGCCAGGTGATTTCAATCATTGCGTCTCCACTCCTTTCGTTGCTTCGCTTGCGGAGGCGAGGGCGATGCCGTCGCCGTATTTGGCGAAACCGGGAATTGTCACGGGCAGCTTTCCTCCTATGGCGATCTCACCGAAAAGCGCCTTGGCGGCGGCAGTTTCCGATGTTGCGACGGTGCTGTATGTGGTGAGATAAGCGGCGACGCCGGGGAAGGCTCGCGCGATGTACGGGTTGCCGAGAGCCACCAGCACCACTGGCGCCGCGCCGGTTATCAGTTTGTTCACCAGCGCCGGGTAATCGCCCGCCAGTGCGGTGTTGCCGCGGTATTCGGCGACGGTGACGTAGGCGGCGACCACGTTGACCGCGCACCCGGCGGTCTGCGCGGCGGCTTGGTCCAGGTCGGCCGCGCTCAGAGCGGGGTCGAGAATCTGGATCTTCATCTGCGGCGCGCGGGTCTTAAACTCGTCGGCGAGATGTTGGCCCTGGTGAGAGCGCCGGCTTTCGGCGAGTACCGTCAAACAAACGCCGGCGGACGCTTTCAGCGGCACCGGCGAGTTCGCATTCTTCACCAGCGTCACCGCTTCGTCCGCTACTTGCTGCGCGCGCTCGTCGTCCTCGGGCGCGTTGAAGACTTCGCCGATGCCGTCCAGGTTCGCTTGGCTCTTGCGGTTTAAACCGAGCCGGACTTTGGCCGCGAGCACTTTAGCGACGCTCTCGTCTAGGCGCTTGCGGGTGATCTTCCCCTCCTGCACGGCTCTCATCACGCCGCGGATGGCCTCATCCGCGCTCTTGGGCATCAGCAGAACATCGGCGCCGGCCTCAATCGCGCGAGCCGCCGCCTCGGCGGGATGGTACAACCGTGTCAACCCCTGCATGTCCATCGCGTCGGTGACGACGAGGCCGGTGAATTTCAGTTCGTCCTTGAGCAGGCCCGTGAGGACAGCCTGGGAAACGGTGGAAGGAATCGGCTGCGGTTCGATCGCCGGCACGGCCATGTGCGCCGTCATCACCGCGTCCACACCCGCGCTCACCGCTTCGCGAAACGGAGGGAGATCGATGCGTTCCAGTTGTTCGCGCGTTTCGTCGTTGCGAGCTAGACCCATATGGCTGTCCTCCGACGTGTTGCCATGGCCGGGAAAGTGTTTCGCGGTTACGAGAACGGCGTTCTTCGGATCCGAATGCGCTCCCTGGATATACGCTCTGACAAACTGGCCGACGACGGTTGGATCTTCGCCATAGGAGCGGATATTGATGATGGGATTATCCGGATTGCTGTTGACGTCGGCGACGGGGGCGAAGATCCAGTTCAGTCCAAGGGCGCGGGCTTCGCGAGCGGTCGCGGCGCCCTCGTAGCGCGCCGCGGCGATGTCGTTGGCCGCGGCGAACGCCATGTTCTGCGGCCAGGGAGTGGCTCCCTGAACGCGCATCGCCGCGCCGTGCTCCAGGTCGGCCCCGGTCAGCAGAGGAACCTTCGCCAGTCTCTGCATGCGATTCAGAAACACCGCCATGGCGTACGGTTCGGCGTTTTCGATCGAGCCGTGAACGGAGTGGCCCAGCACGATCAGCCCGCCGATGTGAACGTCGCGGACCAGGCGCCGGTACTCGCGGAAAGTCTTCGAGCGGACGTTGATCGCCTCCCCGTAGCAGGGCATGACGACGAGTTGAGCGACTTTGTCGTGCAGCGACAAGCCGCGCATCCAGCGTTGCACGGCGGCGTTTCGTCCGGGAGGAATGTTCGATCCGCTTCGCGTCTTGCGGCCCGTCGTTTTCGCCGGCGCCGCGGCTAAGCTAAAGAACAGGAGCGCCGCGGCCACGCGCGGAAAACACGGCATAAGCTACTACTATAACCGCCCAGGGCGAAAGCCTCGCGGGAGCGCCGTCTATTCTCCGCTCGCCTTTTTCCGCGCCTTTAAAGGAGGGCGGTCGGGCTGCGCGGGCTTCTTGGGCGGCGATTTCAAAAGGCGGTTTACGCCGCGGATCAACTGCGAAACTTCATGCGCGCTCTTTTGAATGACCAGATCGGCGCCGGTCGTCGCTTCGTCGAGACCGAGGGCGTCGGTAAAACCGGATAGGAGGATGGATGGAACGCCCGGCCGGATTTTCCTGAACTTCCCGAGCAACTCCACGCCATTCATGGAAGGCATCTTAAAATCGGTAATCACGATATCGAATCGATGATTGGCGAATTCGTCCAGTGCATCCATCGGCGTGGATGCGATCGTAATCCGGTGCCCAAGCTCTTCCAACACGCTCTTGCGGGCCACCAGTCCGAGTCCGTTGTCGTCCACCATCAAAATTCGCGCTGTTTTCGGCGGCAGGGATTCTTTCATGAGCAAATCACCGACGACGGTAACCCAATCGTAACCACGGTGTCAATCGATCCCTATGCGCTTGGGAACTCGCGAAATAGAGTGCTTGACTCGCCGCCGTTCTTATGGTCGCGAAGCGGGAGCGGCGCGCTCGGGTGGCGCTATTCCACCTCGCGTGGGGCCTTGTATCCGGCCTTGGCGATCACCTGATATTTGATGGGATGATTTTTTTGATCTACGACGCGCAGCGGTTCCCCGGTGGCCGGATTCACCAGTTCCACTTTCAGCTTGCGGTAGCCGCCGTCCCGGGCCTGATTCGTCGGATGGTATCCGAGCGTATACTGATGGCGCAGCGCTTGGTTGATGGAGTTGAAGATGTTGGGGAATTCGCCATAGAACATCGGGAAAAAGGCCTGGCCGCCCGTCTCGCGGGCGAACGTCGTCATCTCATTATCGGCTTGCAGGAAATCGAGGCGGGCGATCGATCCGAGCATATTCTGCGCGTCGAGGTATTCCCGCATCGCCTGCAAAAGGCCGATCGCATATACCGGCACTCCCGCCGACTGGATGGCCTTGCGCGCTTTGTCGAACGTGAGTTTACTGAACGTATCGATGCCCGATGCAATCAGCACGATCGCCTTGCGTCCTTCGATGTTCTCCATGCGCGTCTCGGTATCGGCCAGCGCGTCGAAGAGGTTGGACTCGGAGAAACCTGCGATCTGAAGGCGGTTCAGCGCCTCCTGCGTCTTCTCCCGGTTGGTCGAAAAATCCGAGAGGATTTCCGGTTTCAAGTCGTAGGCGATCACGGCCACGTAATCCTCGGGTTTCAGCGTCTGCACGAAACCGAACGCGGCCACCAGCGTTTGATACCAGCCCTCCGACCAGAACTGCTGGAACAGGTTGCTGAACTCGATCAGCAGGCAGACGGTCATCGGAGCGTCCGTCAAGCCGAAACTCGAGATCTGCTGCGGGACGCCGTCTTCAAGGACGCGGAAATTGCCCTGAGGAATCCCGGGGATGAAATGCCCTTTATTGTCCAGCACCGCGACGTCGACGGTGACCGTCGTGGCTTCGCTCTTAAAGGTCGCCTCCGATTGCGGCTGGCCTTCCTTGTGAGTAAATTTCGACGGAATCGGCTGCTGCTGGGTATCGTCCGGGGCGGAGGCGTCTTTCTTTTTCGGCTTCGCTACCGTTTCCGAGGATTGGGGAGCCGGCTCGTCCTGCGCCAGAGCCGCCGAAGCGGAACAGAATGCGAGAACGACGCCGCTAAGGAAAACTCTTCTTGCAATGCTCATATCACTCTAAGGGGCGATTGCGTCCGGGCTGGTTCTTTTTCATATAGACGTGGAATTTGCGCCGCAAGCGCCTTCGTTTCCAATCGGCATAACCGTTTTGCAACGACCCTATCGGGTTCAGACGCAAGCGGCCGGCTTTTAGATACAAATAACCGGTGAGCAGCCCGCCGAGATGGGCGAACTCACTCACTCCCGAATTGCCCCCGCTCATGGACATGAGGAACGCGATCGCGCCGACGATCATTACGAAATACTTCGCCTGAATAGGAATGAGAAAACCCCACAGAATGGTGCGGGTGGGGAAGAGCATGGCGAAGGCGAGCAGGATTCCGAAGATCGCCCCGGAAGAACCGATGGTCGAGGTGTCCGGCGTTCCGGCTGCGTAGTTGGCGATCACCACGCACACCCCCGCTCCGATTCCGCACGCGAAATAGTACTTTAGAAACCGCCGTGTTCCCCAGCCTCGCTCGATGTCGGCCCCAAACATCCACAGCGCGAGCATATTCCAAATGATGTGGCTGAATCCGCCATGAAGGAACATGTATGTGGCTAATTGCCACACCGCGAAATAATCGACCACCGCGCGCGGCGTCAGCGCGAGGAGTCGCGACAGCTCTTGTATTACGGCCAGTCGCTGTCCGAGGAACGTCGCCACGAAGACGGCCACGTTCGCCAGCAGCAGCCACTTTACGCCCGGTGGAAAATAGCTCGCCGAGAGAACGCGAAGGGTCCGTGTTCGACCGCGATACGCCATGGACTAAAAATCGCCCCTGGACATTAGGATAACAGAACGGATTAGGGACGAATCTGAATCCTCGCGGGTACGCGCCGGTCCAACGTGCGCCGCAAGCTGAAACGAATGAGTTTAGCGCTCACGGCGAGGGCCAGCCAAACTTGCCAATGCGAAAAAAGTCCGTTGCCGATGAAGAAGCTGCCGGTCCAGTTCAGATCGGCGCCTAGCCGCCACAGCCCCAGAGAAAAGGCGGCGAGAGCGGCGGGATCGAGGACAAACGAGACTACGTCGGCGCTGGTTATCAGGTAGCGCCGGACGCTCGGGTTCGCCTTCGGAAGGCGAATCGAGCTCGCGGTTCCCGCCCAATTCCAAAGCGGCTGAATGTTCTCGGCGATTCTCGAAACGGACATGTTGCTGACCTCTCTCAAGGAAATAGATGCAATCTCCTCGCCAAACGTTGCAGCTCGTCGAACCGCATCGTACTGCCGCTTCGTACTAAGGTGGGCTATAGGCCGGATTTAGCGAGGGGAGAAGGCACGGAGGCGTCGGAAGCGGAGGCTTCCACATCCATCGACGTCCGCTTCCGTTTCGTGCGGTTGAGCGCGACGGCCAGAAATTCCAGCCCGGCGAAGAGGGCGAGCCAGACCTGCCAATGGGAGAGAAGGCCGCTAGAGATCGCGAATTCGCTGGTCCATTGCAAATCCGCGCCGAAACGCCAAAAGGCCAAAACGCCCGCCATCACCGCCGCCGGTTGCAGGAGCGCTGCGAGCACGGCGAAAGCCGCCTGGCCTTGCAAAGGCTCGTGGCGGTTTCCTCCTTCCCGCGCGAGTCGTATTCGAACAACCATTCCGGTAGAATTCAGTTTACCAGCATCCTAATTCAACCAAGCGAAGAAAGGTTTTGGAACGGAACAATGCGCAGATTACGAACGGCCCTGATCGGCACCGGTTTCATGGGGAAGGTCCACGCGGATGGCATTCGCCGCCTGGGGAACGTAGACATCGTGGGCGTCGCGGCCTCCGACCACGCTCAAGCGCGGGCCTTCGCCGACGCGTTCGGCATCCCCGCCGCGACGGACGACTTTAAAACCCTGCTGGCGGACAAAACGCTCGATGCCGTCCATGTTCTCACGCCGAACGCGTTGCACTTTCCCATTTCAAAGGCGGCGTTGGAGGCGGGCAAGAACGTGTTGTGCGAAAAGCCCCTGACCGTGACCGAGACGCAAGCGCGGGAGCTCGTCGAGATCGCCGCCAACAAAAACCTCGCCAATTGCGTAGAGCATAATCTGCGCTGCTATCCGTTGGTGCAACAGATGCGCCGTATGCGCGAGAACGGCGACCTGGGCGATATTCTGATCGTTCAAGGGACGTACTCCCAGGACTGGCTGCTATACGACACCGACTGGAATTGGCGGGTGAACGCCCACGACAACGGCGCGCTACGGGCGATGGGCGACATCGGTTCCCACTGGATGGACACCATTCAGCACGTTACCGGCTTGAAGATTAGCGCGCTGTGCGCCGACCTTCAAACCTTCCAGCGAACACGCAAGCGGCCAAAGGGTTCCGTTGAGACGTTCTCCGGTAAAACGCTCAACCCAAGCGACTACCAGGAAGTGCCGGTGGATACCGACGACTTCGGAGCGGTGCTGGTTCATCTGGGAGACCGTGCGCGGGGCGCGTTTACCGTCAGCCAGATGTCGGCGGGCTGCAAGAATAAATTCGCTCTGGAGATCTACGGAACCAAGAGCGGCGTGGCCTGGAATCAGGAGCGGCCGGACGAACTCTGGATCGGCCATCGCAACAGCCCGAATCAAATCGTTATCAAAGATCCTTCGCTCCTCGATCCGCGCGCGGCCGCTTACGCCGATCTTCCCGGCGGTCACAGCGAAGGCTACGACGACACCCATAAGCAGGTGTTCAAGCGTTTCTACGCCCGCGTGGCCGATCCCGCGGCGCCGGTCGAGTATCCAACGTTCGCCGACGGACAACTGGGCATGCGGCTCCTCGAAAAAGTGTTGGAAAGCTCCCAAACGCGCGGCTGGGTGACGGTTTAGCTGGAATGCATACAAGCCTTGACGCCATTCTCGCGCGATACGACGAATGCGCCCCTCTGGAAGACGCCTTCACCATTCCCGCGTCCTGGTATACGGACGAGGCTGTGGCGGGTCTGGAACGAGAGGCCGTCTTCGGACGCGCCTGGCAAGCCATCGGGCGCATGGATCAAGTGGCGGCGCCGGGGCAATACTTCACCGCCGCGATCGCCGGCGAACCGCTGCTGGCGGCGCGCGGGACGGATGGCGTTTTGCGCGGCTTCTTCAACGTTTGCCGCCATCATGCGGCCGCGGTGGCGACGGAGCCTTGCGGCCGCGCGCAGTCGTTTCAATGCCCCTATCACGGTTGGAAATACGGGCTCGACGGAACCTTAAAAGGCGCCCCGGAATTTCAGGGGGTCCGCAATTTCGACCGTGGGCAAAACGGCCTCGTTCCCGTACGCGTCGAGGAATGGGAACGTTTCGTATTCGCCACGCTCGACGCGCATGCGCCACCGTTGGGAGATTTTCTCGGCCAGATGAAGGGGCTGGTGGCGCCCCTGAAACTGGACCGTCTAACCCCATACTCGCGGAAAAGTTACACGCTCGATTGCAACTGGAAGGTCTTCGTCGACAACTATCTGGACGGCGGCTATCACGTTCCGCACCTGCACAAGGGTTTGAACAGCGTCCTCGACTACGCGCATTACACCATCGAAACCGGCGAAAACTACTCGCTGCAATCGAGCCCCATGGTGGCTTCGGACGAAGACGCCGCGGTGTCGGCGGCGCGCGGCGGGGACCGCGCTTATTACTTTTGGCTTTATCCGAACTTCACGATCAACGTCTACGAAGGAGTGATGGATACGAATCTGGTAGTTCCGTTGGGCATCGACAGAACCAGGGTAGACTTCGATTTCTACTTCGCCGGCGCCGGTCCCGCCGCCGAGGCGCGGAACGCCGCGAGTGTCGCCGTGAGCGATACGGTGCAAGAAGAGGACTTGGGGATTTGCGAGTCCGTGCAACGGGGTCTCGGTTCGAGGGCCTATGCCGCCGGACGCCTGTCCGCCCGGCGCGAGGCGGGCGAGCATCTTTTCCATCGCCTCCTGGCGCGGGATCTGAAGTCCGCGGCCGCGCGCTTATCATGAAGTATGCCGATTAGCGCGGCCGCCGAGGCCGGAAACAAGCTCGCCGACGAAGTTCGGGAATTGGAGCGGGAATATCTCCTGCAGAATTACGCGCGTCTGCCCGTCGTTCTCGTACGCGGGCGTGGCTGCTATGTTTTCGACGCCGGCGGCAAGCGCTACCTCGACCTGATTTCCGGAATCGGCGTAAATGCGCTCGGCTACGCCCATCCCCGTATTACGCGAGTCATCCGGGAACAGGCCAGCCGCCTGGTTCACACCTCCAATCTTTACTACCACGAATATCAAGGCCGGCTCGCTCAGCGGCTGGCCTCCGTTAGCGGTCTCCGGCGCACGTTCTTCTGCAATTCCGGGACGGAAGGAATGGAAGGGGCTCTGAAGATGATCCGCGCGCATGGGCGGCGCGTCGATGCTTCGAAGTTGGAGATTATCTCACTCGATAACTCCTTCCACGGGCGCACGCTCGGCGCCCTTTCGATCACCGGCCAGCCGAAGTACCGGGCCGATTTCGAGCCGCTGCTTCCGGGGCCGCGATTCGTGCCTCCCAACGATCTGGCCGCCCTCGAGCAGGCGGTGAGCGAACGGACCGCGGGCATCGTCATGGAATGGATTCAGGGCGAAGGCGGCGTTCACCCCACGACCGCCGAGTATGCCCGCAAGGCGCGGGAGTTGGCCGACCGCTTCAACGCTTTGCTGGTGTTCGACGAAATTCAGTGCGGCGTGGGTCGGCCGGGGACGCATTTCGCCTATCAACTCGCCGATCCCGCGGTGCTGCCCGATATCATGGTCGCCGCCAAACCGCTCGCCTGCGGAATTCCGCTGGGGGTCATCGTCGCTAACGAAAAAGCCGCCGCGGCGATCTCGGCGGGAATGCACGGATCCACCTATGGCGGAGGGCCGCTGGCTTGCCGCGTGGCGCTGGAGTTCCTGGACATTCTGGACGAGTTGCTGCCCTCGATCCGCAGCACCGGCGCCTATTTCCGGATGCGCCTGCGGGAGTTGGCGCACCATCACCACTTCATCAAAGAAGTGCGCGGCGAAGGGCTGATGATCGGTGTCGAACTCGATATTCCCGGCAAGCAGATCGTCCTCGATGCGCTCGAGGCCGGGATGTTGATCAATTGCACCCACGAAACCGTCCTGCGTTTCCTGCCTCCCTACATCGTCACCGAGCGCCAAGTGGACCAGGCCATGGCAAAACTCAAGCGAATATTCAAAAAAGTGAAAGGCGCCGCGGCGTCGTAGAACGGCCTCATTCGTCGTCGTCGCCGGCTCCAAGGCCGTTGACGTCGTCGCGAAGGCGGCGGGCGAATTCGGAGGGCTTGACTTCGGATTCCACCAGCGTGATTTCATCCGATTCTTCGCTGAGAATCAGGACGCGAATGCGGTTTCCGTCGGCGCGCGCATAGATGCATACCGTCTCGCGCCCCGGCTGCGTTTCCGAGCGCACCATCGATTGCCAACCCATGCCCGGCGGCTCCAGTTTGAGCCGCGGCCGATCTTCCGGCAGATTTTCGAACACCGCCAAGTGAAACGGTCTCCCTCCGAAGGAACGCGCCGGGCGGGCCGCGAGTCGCGCCGCTCCGAGTAGGCGGATGTGTTGTGGCTTTACGTGGTAGGCGCGCTCGATTTGGCCGGCGAGGGAATCGAAACCGTAATCGCCCGCCGCCGCGCCAAGCGGGACGAGAAGCAACACCACCGCCCAGCGCCCCATCGCATCTATTCCTTCGACGCTTTGCCGCCGTGTTTTTCCCCGAGATCCGGAATCCCAAACTTGCCGGAGAGCTTTCCCACCTGTTCGGGGTCGATCTTCCCGGCGATATGCACGACCGTCAACTCGCGCGGCTCGGCACACAGAATCACCAGTCCCGGAACGTCGTCGGGAGAGTTGAGAGTCTTCAGGTAGATCTCGGTATTTTCACCGTTCTCGTGGCTCACCGACTGAACGATGCGGTTCCAACGGGCGCTTTTTAGCGAGGCGCGCGCGGCGTCGAGATCTTCTTTGGGATACGCGTTATCGCGGCCGAAGGTGTAGGAATGGACATAGACGCCCTTCAGGCCGGCAAGGAGTTTCTTCACCTCCGCGTTGTCGCTGTCGTTTTCGCCGCTTGAAAGAAACCCGGCGACCGTTTGCAACATGTTCCCATCAAGGGTGACCTCGACGCGCTCGGTAGCGTTTGCGGAGAGTTTCTCCCAATCGAGCGGAAGCAGCGGGTTGGTTTGCGCGGCCAGAGCGACGGGTACCGCCAGCATGGCTAAAGAGAGTAATTTCATGGAGCCTCGTTTCTTGTGATCCTGACAGCAAGTACGCCGTTGGAGCCGCGGAGGGTCCGGAAAAAGTTTTCGGAGTGTGCCGGTGGTCTCAGCCGCTCGATCGCAGCGCGGCGATCAAGCTATTGGCGCGATGAACGAAGCTCGGGAGGGTGTCTCCGGAGCGGAAATCCACCACACCGCTCGGTACGGTCGTCCAAGGCGGCCGCAACACCGCGCCGCTTCGAGCGGCCAGGCTTTGCTGCAGGTTCTTGGAGACGCGCAGCATGGTCGATTTGTCCACGTCGGCCAACGCGCAAAGCACTCCTTCGCTCCAGAAACCCATCTTGGCCGAGGGCGGCAGGGCGGCTTCGACGGTTGCCCGCACGTCCGGCGTTTCGCCGCTTGCCGCTTGCGTCCGCGGTCCGCTTTTGGCCGGGAGGCAGATAAACAGGCCGCTAAAGGTGCGGCCTTCATCCACCCACTTTTTGGCGCTATCCTGGAGGCTTTCGGCATCCGCGTCCTCGCCGGCCGGGGGCCGGTTGGTTTGATGTTCAAGCGACTGGACTTGGTCCTGCAGGGTCCGGATCTCGTCGCGCAACTGCGCCATCACGAAACGATTGTCGGCGCGGATCCGCTTGACGTAC
Source organism: uncultured Acidobacteriota bacterium (assembly GCA_963823105.1). Classification (GTDB taxonomy): domain Bacteria; phylum Acidobacteriota; class Terriglobia; order Bryobacterales; family Bryobacteraceae; genus JAJYKC01. The sequence goes on along the minus strand of CAWGKC010000017.1, from coordinate 513,030 downwards.
TCGGTTAGCCTCGCCGTCGTTTTCTGAAGCCCCAGGCGCAGTTCGACGGCGTCGGCCATCATCGACAAATGCGCCAGTTCCCCCAGTTCGTCTTCCAGCAGCTTTTCGTGATCGTCGTTGTTGCTGGTGATGCTGCTCACCAACTCGCTGAGGGCGCGCGCGGCGCTGCCGAAGTCTTCGCGGAGCCGCCCAATGCGATGGGTGGACTCCTCATAATAGACGCGGGCTTCCTCCGCCAGATCGCGCTGAACTTCCGCCATGGCCGACGGCCCCTCCGCCGATCGGAATCGCTTGCCAAGTAAATTAATTTGTTCGCGGTAACGAACGGCGAGGTCGGAACTGACCTCAATGGCGTATTCGGCCATCAAACGAACGACGCCGTGATGACATTCTAATGCTGCCCGCTGTAGCGCGGCCATTTGGTCTAGTTCGCTGACGGATTGTTTTAGAGAAATCATCTTCGAGGCACTTATCGGCGTGCAACTCACGAATCATGAGCCGCATTCCGCCCGGCACGGTGGCGCTGACGCCAGCCCGGAGCGTGGGCTACAATTTTGACGGGACGCCCATTTGAGCCAAGAGGGCCTTCCCGTCCAAGGAGCAGCGTGCCCTGAATGTCTCTTCCCACCCATCCGATCTCCGTCCCAGAGGCCGGCGCAGCCAGCCAGCTCGCCATTAACACCATCCGCACCTTATCGATGGACGCCGTGCAGCAAGCCAATTCCGGCCACCCCGGCACTCCGATGGCGATGGCCCCGGTGGTTTACAGCCTGTGGCGGGACCATTTGCGTTTCGATCCCGACGATCCGATCTGGCCCAACCGCGACCGCTTCGTGCTTTCGGCCGGCCACGCATCGATGGTGCTCTATTCCATCCTCCATTTATGCCGTGTTAAGGCGGTGAATCCGAAATACGAGACCTTGGGAGCCCTCGCAGTCACCCTCGACGATATCCGCCATTTCCGCCAACTCGACAGTAAATGCCCCGGACATCCCGAATACCGCTGGACCTCCGGCATCGAGACCACCACCGGCCCTCTCGGCCAGGGCGTAGCGACGAGCGTGGGCATGGCCATCGCCTCGCGCTGGATGGCGAGCCATTTCAACCGTCCCGGCTTCGAGATGTTCGACTACCGCGTTTATTCCCTTTGCGGCGACGGCGACATGATGGAAGGCATCAGCAGCGAGGCCGCGTCCCTCGCCGGCCACCTGCGCCTCCCCAACCTGTGCTGGATCTACGACAACAATCACATCACCATCGAGGGCAACACCAGCCTCGCTTTCAATGATGACGTTGCCGCGCGTTTCGCCTCTTATGGCTGGAACGTCACCCGTGTCGCCGACGCTAACGACCTCGATTTGCTGAGCCGGGCCTTTGACGCGGTGCGCGGAGCCGTCCGTCCCTCGCTGATTATCGTCGATAGCCATATCGCCTACGGCGCGCCGAACAAGCAGGACACCAGCGGCGCGCACGGCGAGCCATTGGGGGAAGAGGAGATCCGCCTCACCAAACGCAATTACGGTTGGCCCGAGGACGCGAAGTTTCTGGTGCCCGACGGCGTCTACGAACATTTCGACGAAACCATGCGGCGGCGCGGGCGCGCCGAGCGGGAAGCCTGGATGGCCAAGTTCGCCGAATACGAAACGCAATATCCCGATCTGGCGGCCGAGCTGTTCCGTATGCAACACCGCCAGCTTCCCGAGGGCTGGGACAAGGACTTGCCGGTTTTCCCCGCCGACCCCAAAGGCCTCGCCACCCGCGAATCCTCGGCTAAGGTGTTGAACGCCGCGGCGAAGACGATTCCCTGGTTAATCGGCGGCGCGGCCGACCTGGCGCCCTCCACCAAAACTCGTTTGACATTCGAAGGCGCGGGGGATTTTTCCGCCGAGAATCCCGGCGGCCGCAATTTCCACTTCGGCATCCGGGAACACGCCATGGGCGCGATCGTCAACGGCCTTTCGCTCAGCAAAGTCCGGCCGTTTGGCTCGACTTTCCTGATCTTCAGCGACTACGCCCGCGGGTCGATCCGTCTCGGCGCATTGATGGAGATCCCGGTGATCTACGTCTTCACGCACGATTCCATCGGCGTGGGTGAAGACGGACCGACTCACCAGCCGGTGGAGCAACTGGCCTCGTTGCGGGCGGTCCCCGGATTGATTACGCTGCGGCCGGGCGACGCCAACGAAGTCACCGAGGCGTGGCGCGTCACGTTGAACCTTCGCCACGAACCCGTCGTCTTAGTCCTGTCGCGGCAGGCGCTGCCCACTCTCGACCGCGCCAAGTATGCTTCCGCGGCCGGCCTGTCGAAGGGGGCCTATATCCTTGGCGATGCGGCAAACGGCCAGCCGGAAGTCATCCTGATCGGCACCGGCAGTGAAGTCAGCCTTTGCGTCGGAGCCTTTGAAAAACTCACCGCCGAAGGCGTCGCGGCGCGAGTGGTCAGCATGCCCTCCTGGGAATTGTTCGAAAGCCAGGACGAAGCCTACCGCAACTCGGTGCTGCCCCCCGCCGTCCAGGCGCGCGTGTCGGTGGAACAGGGCTCGACGCTCGGCTGGTCCCGCTACGCCCAGAGAAACATCGGCATGACGACGTTTGGCGCCTCGGCTCCGTTGAAGGCGCTGCAACAAAAATTCGGGTTCACGCCCGACGCCGTTTACGCCGCCGCCAAGGAAGAACTCGCCAAGGTGAAGGGCGCATGAAGATCGCCGTTGGATCGGACCACGCCGGTTTCGATCTGAAGAACGTCGTCGCCGCCGATCTGCGCAACGGCGGCTACGAAGTCGTGGACGTCGGCACCTACAACACCGATCCGGTGGACTATCCGGATTACGCCGAAGCCGTCGGCGCGGCGGTGCTCGACGGGCGCGCCGAAAGGGGAATCTTAATTTGCGGCAGCGGCGTCGGAGCCTCGGTCGCCGCGAATAAGATCCGCGGTATTCGCGCCGGCATCGCCCACGATAACTATTCCGCCCATCAGGGCGTCGAGCACGACGATATGAACGTCCTTGTGCTCGGCTCGCGCATCACTGGAGTGGAAGTGGCCCGCGAACTGGTTTCCGTTTACGTGAAGGCACGTTTTAGCAACGAAGAGCGGCATGTGCGCCGTCTGAAGAAGGTGCTTGCGATCGAGGCCCGGAACCACGCGTAATCCAGGTCGCGGAATTCGCTACTGACAACGACGGCATTCGAGGAGAAACGCTTCATGAGTTCAACGCCCGTAGTGAACGCCCCGGCGGCCACCAGCCGCCTGAAAGATCTCGCCAAGCACGGCCAGTCGGTCTGGCTCGACTTTATTCGCCGCAGCTTGATCACCAGCGGTGAATTGCAGACGATGGTCGACAACGACGGCCTCGGAGGCATCACCTCCAATCCGGCGATTTTTGAAAAGGCCATCACCGGCAGCAGCGATTACAGCGACGTCATCGAAGAGATGCAAAAACGCGACGTCGATCCGATGGCGTTCTACGAGCGGATCGCCATTCGCGATATTCAGGATGCGGCCCAAGTGTTGCGCGTCGTCTACGACCGGACCCGGCGCCGCGACGGCTATGTCAGCTTGGAAGTCTCGCCCTTCCTCGCCAACGACACGCGTGGAACCATCGAGGAGGCGCGCCGCTTGTGGAAAGCGGTGGGCCGCGAGAATCTGATGATCAAGGTTCCGGGAACCGAAGCCGGCGTTCCGGCCATCGAAACTCTCATCGGCGAAGGCATCAACGTCAACGTGACGCTGCTGTTTTCGCAAGCCGTGTACGAGCGCGTGGCGCTTGCCTATATCGCCGGCCTGGAAAAATTCCGCGCCGCCGGAGGCGACCTCGGCCGCATGGCCAGCGTCGCCAGTTTTTTCATCAGCCGCATCGACGCCTCGATCGACGGCATCGTCAAGGCGCGCCTGAAGACGGCAACGGACCCCTCTGAACACGCCCTTCTTGCAGGGTCTGCAAGGCAAAGTCGCGATCGCCAACGCCAAGCTCACCTATCAGCGCTATAAAGAACTGTTCTCCGGACCACGTTGGGAGGCGCTCGCCGCGCAAGGCGCGCAGACTCAGCGGCTTTTATGGGCCAGCACCGGCACGAAGGACCCGAGCTACTCCGACGTCATGTATATCGAAGAGCTCATCGGACCCGATACGGTGAACACCATTCCGCCAGCGACCTTCGACGCTTTTCGCGATCATGGCAAGGCCCGCGCCAGTCTCGAAGACGACGTCATGGCCGCGCACGACACCATGGAAGCCCTGGCCAAGGCCGGCATTTCCATGCGGGCGGTGACGGACGATCTCGTCAAGCAGGGCGTTAAGTTGTTCGCCGACGCCTTCGACAAGCTGCTGAACGCCGTGGATCGTAAATGCAGGATCGCCATCGGCTCCGATGTGAATCGCCAATCCTATGCGCTGCCCGCCGAGTTGGCCAAGCACGTGGACGCCGCGCTCGAAGAGTGGCAGATCACCGGTAAAGTGCGTCGCCTCTGGGCGCGCGACGCCCGTTTGTGGACCGGAACGGACGAGGGCGAGTGGTTGGGGTGGCTCGGCATCACCGAGGATCAACTTTCGCATCCGGCCCACTTGAAGGACATCGCCGCCGACGTGAAAGCCGCTGGGTTCGAACATGCGCTTCTGCTCGGCATGGGCGGCTCCAGCCTTTGCCCCGAAGTGCTGGCGCTGTCCTTCGGCAATATCGGCGGATTTCCGCAGCTCCGGATACTCGACTCCACCGATCCGGCCCAGGTTCGGGCGATCGAGGAAAAGATCGATTTCGCCAAAACCCTGTTCATCGTTTCGAGCAAGTCCGGCTCGACGCTGGAGCCGAACATCTTCAAGCAATATTTCTTCGAGAAGGCCAAAGAGAAGCTCGGCGCGGAGAAGGCGGCCAGCCATTTCATCGCCATCACCGATCCCGGTTCGAAGATGGAGCGAGTCGCCGCGGCCGACGGTTTCCGCCACATTTTTCACGGACTTTCGAGCATCGGCGGCCGCTATTCCGCGCTCTCCGACTTCGGTATGGTTCCCGCCGCGGTGATGGGTATCGACGCCCCGCGCTTTCTGGACCAGGCCGACGTCATGGCCATTTCCTGTTCCTCCTGTCTGCCGGTGGCGAAAAATCCCGGCGCCGTTCTGGGCGCGATCCTTGGGACCGCCGCCATTCACGGGCGGGACAAGGTGACGATCGTCGCCTCGCCGGCGATTCACGATCTGGGCGCGTGGCTGGAACAGTTGCTGGCCGAATCGACCGGCAAGGAAGGGAAGGGAATCATTCCCGTGGACCGCGAACCGCTTGGCCCCCCCGATGTCTACGGGGCCGATCGCCTGTTCGCGTATTTGCGGATGGAATCGTCACCCGATGCGGCCCAGGATGCGGCGGTCGACGCCATCGAGAAATCGGGACAGCCGGTGATTCGCATCGCCGTCACTGACCTTTACAACATCGGCCAGGAGTTCTTCCGCTGGGAGTTCGCCACCGCCGTCGCCGGGTCGATTATCGGCATCGACGCCTTCAACCAACCCGACGTCGAAGCGAGCAAAATCGCAACGCGCAAGTTAACTGGCGAGTACGAGGAAAAGGGTTCCCTGCCCGCGGAGAAGCCGTTCTTCGAAGGCGGCGGAGTGAGTCTTTTCGCCGACGCCGCCAACGCCGCGGCGCTGACCTCGACGGCATCGGAAAAATCGCTCGGTGCCTATGTGAAAGCCCACTTAAACCGGCTCAAAACCGGCGACTACTTCGCACTGCTCGCCTACCTTCCGATGACTCAGGAACACGAGGACGCGCTGCAAGCCATCCGCAAGGCCGTCCGCGACGCCAAGAAAACCGCCACCTGCCTGGGCTTCGGTCCGCGGTTTCTGCACTCCACCGGCCAGGCGTATAAGGGCGGTCCGGACAGCGGCGTGTTTCTGCAATTGACCTGCGACGACAACCGCGATCTCGCCGTGCCGGGTCAAAAGTTCACCTTCGGCGTGGTGAAGGCCGCTCAAGCGCGCGGCGATTTCCAGGTTCTCGCCGATCGCAAGCGTCGCGCCCTGCGTCTGCATTTCGCCTCTCCGGAGGCCGGATTGACAGCGCTGGCGGAAGCTGTGCGGCAAGCCCTGGCGTAACGGCGCGCCGGAGATTCTCGCGAGAATGGAACTCAAAAATTCGTCCGGCCCCACGCCCGAAGCGCATCCCAAGCCCGGCGATCCGTGCGTGATGGTGATCTTCGGCGCGTCGGGGGACTTAACGAAACGCAAGCTGCTTCCGGCGCTCTACAACCTTGCCAAAGACGGTCTCCTGTCCCGGAATTTCGCCATCGTCGGTTTCGCATACAACGATTTCACTCAGGAACAGTTCATCCAAACCTTAACCGCGGAGATCGCCGAGTTCGCCACGAGTCCCGTGGACGCCGAGCTTTGGCGCTGGTTCGAAGAGCGGATCTATTACATCGCCGGCGATTTTAACGATCCGGGAAAGTTTTCGCAATTGAAGGAATTCGTCGATCGCGCGGACCGCGAGCATGGCACCTCCGGAAACTATTTTTACTATCTGGCGACCGGCCCGGAGTTCTTTTCGACGATCGTCCGGCAACTGGGCGCCGCGGGGTTGACCGACGAGAGCCAGGGCGGTTGGCGCCGGGTGATCATCGAGAAACCCTTCGGCCGCGATTACGAGTCGGCGAAGAAGCTGAACCAGGAAGTGCGCGATGTGCTTCACGAGAAACAGATCTATCGCATCGATCATTACCTCGGCAAGGAGACCGTCCAGAATATCTTGGTCTTCCGCTTCGCAAACGGAATCTTCGAACCGATCTGGAACCGCCGCTATGTGGACCATGTCCAGATCACCGTCGCCGAAACCGTGGGCGTCGAGCAACGCGGCGGCTACTACGATCATGCCGGCACTCTGCGCGACATGATCCCCAATCACATTTTCCAGCTCATTTGTTTGACCGCGATGGAACCTCCCGTTTCGTTCGACGCCGACGTCGTTCGCGACGAACAAGCCAAAATCCTCAAGGCCATCCAGCCGATGACCCCGGAGGACGTGTTGAGCCGGACGATTCGTGGCCAATATGGGGAGGGCATGCTTCACGACGCCAAAGTGCATGCTTACCGTTCCGAACCGGACGTTTCGCCCACCTCGCGCACCGAAACCTACGTCGCGTTGAAGCTCTTCATCGACAATTGGCGCTGGGCCGACGTGCCGTTCTACGTCCGTACCGGCAAGCGTATGCCGAAGCGCGTGACGGAAGTCGCCATTCAATTCAAGCGCGCGCCGTTTGTCCTGTTTCGCAAAACCTCGGTCGAAAGCCTGAGGCCGAACCGTCTGGTGCTGCACCTGCAGCCGGACGAAGGGATTTCGCTGAGTTTCGGCGCGAAAATTCCCGGCACCATCGTCCGCCTCGGCGAAGTGGACATGGCCTTCCATTACGAAGATTACTTCGGAACCACTTCCAACACCGGTTATGAGCGGCTGTTATACGACTGCATGTTGGGCGACGCCACGTTGTTCCAGCGATCGGATATGGTGGAGGCGGCCTGGAACGTGGTGGGACCCATTCAGGACGTTTGGGAAGCGCTGCCGCCACGGTCGTTCCCTAATTACGCCGCCGGGACCTGGGCCCTCCCGAAGCCGACGAATTGCTGCAGCGCGACCATCGCGAATGGAGCGGCTGCGATTCGTCGAAGTCGCGCCCTTGAACGGAGCGGGCTTATTGGTTCCGCGCGAACGCGGCCCGAAGCTGGCCACGCCGCAGCCACACCACCCAGCACGATAAAGCCAAAAGCAGCAGCGCGGGGTTAGGGTCGCCTCCGAGCCGCAGCCGGTGGGCCGCCACCGCTCCCACCATGACGCAAAATAGCATAAGCGCAGCGAACACGGACCTGCGCGGAATCCAGAGTCCAACCGCGCCGAGGATCTCCAGGCACCCGGTCAGATAGCGGAACCATTGTCCAAATCCCAGCTTGTCGAATGCCTGAACCATGGCGGGAACGCCGGCAAATTTCGCGCCTCCGGCAACCAAGAACGCCGCGGAGAGAAGTATCTGGAGAATCACGATTAGAATTTTCATATCGGGTAGTCTTCAAGCATAAGACGTCCGGTGCGATGGTTGTGAGGCCCACAGCACCCACCAGATGAACACGGCTTGCAACGGCAGGCGTCCCCAGAGCACGACGGGTGAAAGAGCGGCCGCGCCCGCGCCCGGCGGGTCTATGGCCATGTAAAGATTCGCCGGGAACACGGCGATCAACAGCGCCACCAGACCCCACGCCGCCATCCGCCTCGTCGCCGGCGCCAACAATCCGATGCCGCCCAGCACTTCCGCCGCGCCGCTGATTTGAACCATCGCGGCGTGCCAGGGAATGTACGGCGGCACGATGCGCAAATAAAACTGCGGCTTGGTGAAATGCAGAATCCCGGCGCCAGTGTAGAACAGGGCGGCCAGAACGAGCGCAATGCGCCTGGGCCACGAAAGAGAACTCATAAACCTTTCCGCCGATCCTATCACTTTCGGTCTTCGCGGAGATGAGCGTGCATCGAATGATAGACTAAAAAATCGCGGCAGGGAGACCGCCAACTTTCGATGAAGCTGCTGGCGAAGTTCAACTTGATCTTCATCCTGGTGTTCGGTTCCGGACTTGCCGTGGCCGGATACGGATCCTATCGATTCCTAATGCAGGACGCGCGCGACCAGGTGGTACGCCAGGCGGCCTTAATGATGGAGTCCGCCGGTGCGATGCGCACTTACACCAGCGAGCAGATCAAGCCGCTTTTGGAGCGGCGCCTGAAGCACAGCGACACCTTCCTCCCCCAGACCGTTCCGGCATTCGCCGCCACCACCAGTTTCGATTTCCTCCGCAAGCAGTACCCCGAATACACGTACCGCGAGGCGACTCTAAATCCAACGAACCTGAGGGACCGCGCAGTGGATTGGGAAGCGGACGTCATTAACTACTTCCGCAATAATCCGGCGGAGAAAACGTTGATCAGCCAGCGCCATACGCCCACCGGCGAGGCCTTGTATTTAGGGCACCCGATTCAAGCCAAGCCGGCGTGCCTTGAGTGCCACAGCCTGCCCGAACGCGCGCCGAAATCGATGCTCGCCTCCTACGGCTTCAGTAATGGCTTCGGATGGAAAGAAGGCGAAATCGTCGGAGCCCAGATCGTGTCGGTGCCGATGTCGCTGCCCGAACAAATCGCCGAGCGCGCCTTCCGTTCCTTGCTGATTTATCTGGCTTCGATTTTTTTGGTCACCATGGCCCTGATCGATATCGCGCTCGTGTTCGTCGTCATTCGCCCGATGCGAAACCTATCGGCGATGGCGGACCGGGTAAGCAAGGGCGAAGTGGACGTGCCGGAACTGCCCGTCAAAGGCAAAGACGAAGTCGCCACGCTCACCGCGTCTTTCAATCGCATGTTCGTCAGCCTGTCCAAGGCGCTGAAGCTGCTCGAGGGTTGAGCGCCGCTTCATTTCATCATCGGGAATAAACGCCTCAGCCCGTCGTCGTCCGGCTGCGCGCCGTATTCGCACAACTCAAACGCTTCGGCGTGCTCAGGATCGCCGCCGCGCGCCCCGGCCCATACCATTTCTCCAGAGCGCGGCGGACTGCGGTCGTAATCGGATCCTTGTAATAAGTCGGCAGCCACTTCAAGCGCGCGGCCGGATCTTGCGGCACTTCGGCCAGCCGTCCATCCACCCAAGGCAACCATTCGTAAAATTGCGACGTCTGGGCGTCGAAGGCGGAAAGCTTCTTCTCGAACACGCTGTCGATGTCGATCGCCACGTCCGGCCGAAATGGCGCGGGCTTTTGAAAACGGTCCTGATAATAGAAAAACGCCGGATTCTTGCGCAGCGCCGGCGTATCCGGACAAATATTGGGCACCACCACCATGTAGGCGGCGTCTTGCACCAGCACGCCGGTGTAGCGATGATCCGGGTGGTAGTCGTTCGGCCGGGGCGCCAGCACGATATCGGCCTTCCACTCGCGAATACGGCGGATAATCTGTCCGCGAACCTCCACCGTCGGCAGCAGCTCGCCGTCGTGATTGTCCAGAACCTCGTAGGTCACTCCCAGGCGGCGCGCCGATTCCATCGCCTCCGCGCGCCGGCGCATCGCCAGCGCTCCGCCGCCTTCCGTCTGGTGGCCGGCGTCGCCATTGGTCACTGAAACGAACTTCACCGCGTAGCCGAGCGCGGCGTACTGTGCGGCCGTGCCGCCTGCGCGAATGTCGCAATCGTCCGGATGGGCGCCGAAGGCGATCACGCGAAGCTTGCCGTCTTGAGCGGAAATCATAGCGGCGGAAAGGAAAATGAAAAACGAAGCACGAACCATGGGCGGATTATATCCTTGCCCGTATGGTTCAGGAACGCCGCTTCCGCGTGGCCAGGAATTTTTCCCGGTCCGGCGCGGAGTCGATCTCTGCGGCGAGGCTCTTATAAAGATCGTCGAGACCCGAGGCCTTGGGCGCGGCGCGCTTCACCAGCACGCGGGCGATCGGTCCGACGTACACCGCAAGATGCTTGGAAATCTCGTCGAGAAGCGCTGGATCCGCCGCCGTGGTGCGTACCTGCGCCTGCGATTGGATCGTTCGCGTATCGGCGAAGGCGCCTACCGCGCGCGCGGCGATGGTGGAGCTCCCCTCCCGCAATCCTCCCAAGGCGTCGTGGAACTCCCGCGCCGTTTGGAAACGATCCTCCGGCTTTTTGGCCAGCGCCTTCAATAATGCGCTCCAGAGCGCGTCGGGAACCTCCGTCCGGCTATCGCGTGGCGGCGCCGGATTGTCCTCCAGGTGGCCCATGATGATGGCATAATCGCTCCCGCCCTCGAATGGGACCTTACCCGCGGTGATCTCCCAAAGCGTCGCTCCCACCGAGTAGATGTCCGAACGCGCGTCCACCGCCTCCGACCGGATCTGTTCTGGCGGCATATAGTGCAGCGAGCCGACGATCGCCCCCGTCCGCGTCAGCCGTTGATCTCCCGCCGCGGTGGCCAGCCCGAAGTCGAGCAGCTTCACCTGGCCTTGCACCGTTAGCATAATGTTCGACGGTTTGATGTCGCGGTGAGTAATGCCCATTTCGTGCGAATACGCCAACGCCGCCAGCACTTGGCGGATGATGTCCACGCCTTGCCAAAGCCCCACGCCCGCCCCTCGCATTAAAGAACGGAGGCTCTGTCCTTCCACCAACTCCATCACCATGAGAAGCTGATTCCCGACGTGGAACGCCGTGTGCATTCCGGCGATGTTGGGGTGATTCAGACGCGCGTGAAGCTGGATCTCGCGGGAAAAGCGCTCCGCCCTGGCCGGATCTTCGCCCAGGTCGCGAAGCAGCACTTTCATCGCCTCCTCGCGTTGAGAAATGACGTGTTGGACCCTATACACCTCGCCCATGCCGCCTGCGCCCAGCGTGCCGATTACCCGGTAATCTCCGACCACGTCGCCCGCGTTGAAACTCATCGGCCTCCCTGCGGTAACATCATGACACTAATACGTTGTCATCCGCCGGATTCGTCCCCCGGTGATACGATAGTGTCTCGCATCCCAAGTAAGGAGCGTGCATGCCAAGCTTTGTGAATCGGCGCGAACTTTTCAAGTCGGCATTGATCACCGGCGCCGCCGCCGCGCTCGAACCCGCCGCCGAGGCTCAGGTGCCCCTCTCCGGCCAGACTGCGGATAGCCGCACGCATCCCGGCGAGCAACCTCCCGATCTGTCATCGCCCGGCTGGAAACCCGTTTTTTTGGACGCCCATCAGAACGATACCCTCGTCGCGTTCGCCGACCTCGTCATTCCCGCCACCTCCACGCCGGGCGCAACGGCGGCCCAGGTCAATCGGTTTATCGATCTGCTTCTTGCCGCCGAATCCCGCGAACGTCAACAATCCTTCGTCAACAGTCTTTCCTGGATCGACGGCGAGAGCCAACGCCGCTACGGCGCCGCCTTCGTGAACGCCCCGGCGGAGGCCCAGGTCGAATTGCTCGAATTCCTGGCGTATCCGATGGGAGCCAGCGGTTGGACCGGCGAAGCGATCCCCGGCGCGGGTGGTCACGAACATTTCGAGCGTTTGAAGGAGTGGATCTCCGAAGCTTTTTATTCTTCGGAGATCGGCATGAAGTCGCTCGGCTGGGACGGCAACATGATTCACGGCGTTTTCGCCGGCTGTGAGCACGGCGCCTCGGCCCACGCAAAGGACTCGTAAGAAATGTTTCAAATTGTGGCGGCGCCCGAAACATACGACGCGGTAGTGGTTGGCTCCGGAGCCACCGGCGGATGGGCGGCCAAGCGCTTGGCCGAAGCCGGATTGAAAGTCGCTCTGCTCGACGCCGGGCGAAAGGTGTCGCCGCGCGAATTCACCGAACACCTGCCCGCGTACAAGCTGAAATACCGGAATCTTTCGCCCGAGGTCGCGCGGCGAAGGCCGGTGCAGAAGCAATGCTACGCCTGCATGGAGTACAACTACGATTGGTTCGTAGACGACATCGACAACCCCTACAGCACGCCGCCGGACAAGCCATTCACCTGGCAGCGTCTTCGCGCCGTCGGGGGACGCACTCTGGTGTGGGGCCGCCAGAGCTACCGCTATAGCGACCTCGACTTCAAGGCTTTCAGCCACGACGGCTACGACGCGGATTGGCCCATTTCCTACGCCGATGTCGCCCCCTATTACGACATCGTCGAACAATATGTCGGCATCAGCGGAGCGCTTGAAAAGAATCCCACTCTGCCCGATGGAAAATTTCTGCCGCCCATGAAAATGACCTGCGGCGAAACCCTGCTGCGCGACCGCGTCAACGGCAAATTCGGACGCACGGTGACGATCGGCCGCACCGCGATTCTCACCCAGCCGCACAATGGCCGCGCCGCCTGCCACTACTGCGGACCGTGCGAGCGCGGCTGCTCGACGTTTTCTTATTTCAGCAGCCCGTTCACCACCGTCGCCGACGCGGTCAAGTCCGGGAACTGCACTCTGATTCCCAACGCTGTCGTGAGCCACGTCGAGATGGACTCTCACTCCAACAAGGCGCGCGGGGTCACCTACATCGAGCGCGAGAGCCGCAAGGCGGTTGAGATCAAAGCGAAGGCGGTTATCTTATGCGCGCAATCGCTCGAATCGACGCGCATTCTGCTCAATTCCGCTACTGCGGAATACAGCAACGGCCTGGCGAATTCCAGCGGCGCGCTGGGGCATTATCTGATGGACCACTGCGTCGGCGGCGGCGCCAGCGGAGATCTCGCCGGAATTAACGGATTGCCGGACATGAACTCGCCGGACCGCCCGAATGGCATCTATCTCGTCCGGTTCCGGAACATCGCCGGCGGCCCCAGGCATCCGCGTTTCATCCGCGGCTATGGCTACCAGGGCGGAAGCGGCGCGGGCTTTCATTACAACGCTCCCGGTTTCGGCGCCGGATACAAGGAAGCGGTGCGGCACGGCGTCGATCAAGTGTCGCTTGGCGCGTTTGGAGAATCATTGGCGCGCTGGGATAACTTCGTCGAGATCGACCCGAATCTTCGCGACGCCTGGGGCATCCCCGCGCTGCGCATTTCGATGACGCACGGCGCCAACGAGAAGGCCATGATGGAGGACGCCGCGAGCTCAGCCGCGGAAATGCTGGAATCGGTGGGCGCGACGAACATCACCTTGCAATCCCGGCTGGAGATGCCCGGAATGGCCATCCATGAAGTGGGAGTCGCGCGCATGGGAACGGACGCGAAAACCTCCGTTCTCGACCCCTGGTATCAAACTCACGACGTGAAGAATCTTTTCGTCATGGACGCTTCCGGCTTCGTCTCCTCCGCCTGCCAGAATCCCACGCTTACCATGATGGCGTTGACGGTGCGCGCCTGCGATCGTCTGGCGGAGCGTTTCAAGCGGAGCGAAATCTGAAGCGAAATTATGAAACATCAATCCTGGAACGAGATCCCTCTTGAGACCCTCAGCGATACCATTTCGCGCAAGCTCTTCACCGGCGAACGCATGATGATCGCCCAGGTGTTCATCAAAAAAGGCGGTGTCGTGCCCACCCACCATCACGACAACGAACAACTCAGCTACATTCTCGAAGGCGCGTTGGAGTTCGAATTGGACGGCAAGACGCTGCTCCTCAGAGCGGGCGAAGTTCTCTTCATTCCATCGAACGTTCCCCACAAAGCGACGGCGCTCGAAGATACGGTGGACCTGGACGTGTTCAGCCCGCCCAGACAGGATTGGCTCACCGGCCAGGATGCCTACCTGCGTGGAAAATAGCCCTCGTTACGGCGCGTGAACGCGGCCCACGCCGGCCACTTCCACATCGACGCGAGGAGCTACTTTGAGCACGAATTTGCTCGGGTCTTTTAGTCCCCATTCGACATAAGGCACCGCGAAATGCGTGGAGGCGGTTAGCTTTCCACCCTGTTGGATTACCTGGACAGGGAGCGTCATCTCGTGCGGCGCGCCGTGGAAAAGAAAGCTGCCATGAACGTCCACTCGCTGCGTGGCGGCGTCGGGAAGGAAACGTGCCCCGACGCGGTCCGGTGTGAAAACGGCCTCGGGAAAGCGTCCGGTTTCGAGAATTTCTCTCTGCATTCGCCGATCGCGGGAGCCGTTGCCGCTTTCGCCGCTCGCCACGTCGATCACAATTTCGCCGCCCGCTTTCCCAGTCGCGCTGTCGATCCGAATCGCCCCGCGCTTCAACTTAAAAGTTCCGTGAACGGTGTGCAGCGTCGAATCGACGGTCCAATGAATCTCCGTTTGCGCCGGATCGAAATCCACCGCCACTTGCTGCGCGGCCAGACCGCTAGCCGCCGCGAGCGCCAGCGCGAGCGAAACCCGCGGCGCGCCGCTCACCCTTCCTCCCGCTGGAGGCCGGCCGACAATACGCCCCACCCCAGTGGCACGGCGTTTCGAAGCAGAAAATCCATCGGAGGCAACTCGCCGACATGCATCGCCAGGAGTTTAGCGAAGAGATTCGGCCTCGCCGCGAGTGCCGGAAGAACCGCGCCGCGCAGCCTGGGATAACGATCCAGCGACAACATCAAGCCCGCCATCCACGCCGGCCGGCGCATCAGACTGGCGTGTTCGCGCTCGTAGGCTCGCAAGTCCCCGCCGGCGAGCGAACGCGCCAGCGGTACGGCTTGGCGAAACGCCAGGCACAGTCCTTCGCCGGAGATCGCGTCGACGCTCCCGGAGGCGTCTCCGATCAGCGCCACGCGGCCCGTGGCTACACAGTGAAGCCGGCGCGTCGCGGACACGGCCCCGCGCTCCTCGGTAGACGGCGTGGCCCGCAAGAGTCGCCGGCGGAGCACTGGGAAGCCGGCCAGCGCTTCCTCCAGGCGCAAGTGCGAATCGCGCGAAATCAGCGCCACGCAGACCTCGCCTGGCGCTATGGGCGTCACGTAGATCTGGCGTTTCTCGCCCCAATAAATCTCCATGCAGTCCGTCCACGGCGCCATACGGTAATGTCGGCGAAACCCGAAGCGGCGCGAATTCCGGCGATGGCTGTCGAGGCCGGCCCAGCGCCGCACCTTCGATCGCTCCCCGTCCGCGCCCACGATCCACCGGAAGCGAATCTCCTCGCCGCCTACGACAGCGCGGTCCTCGCTCAAATCCGTCACGCGCCGGCCCCAGGCGAGAACGGCGCCCGCCGCTTCCGCATGGGAGGCGAGGCGCTGGTGCAACACCGTCCGGCGCACTCCGATTCCGCAACCGGAAGGAAAACTGGCGTCCACTCGTGTGCCTTGGCCAAGAAAGCGAATGCCCCGGAACGGGTACGAATCCGCGGACGCAATCGTCACCCCAAGACCGCGCAAGGCGGCCAAAGAGTCCGGCATCAACCCCTCCCCGCAGGCTTTGTCGATGGGAGGAACCGCCGCTTCGGCCACAACGACCCGCAATCCATGCGCCCTCGCCGCGATCGCCGCGGCAAGCCCCGCCGGTCCTCCGCCCACGATCAGTACGTCGGTTTCTCGATGCGTCATATCACCACTGCAGCAACACCAGTTCCGAACAAAATCCGGGACCCATGGCCGCTAAGACGCTGTAGGTTCCCGGCTCCGGCCGGCGATCCATCATGTACTCTTCGAGAACGACCAGCACCGAGGCGGAGGAAAGATTCCCCATGCGCCGCAAGCAGCGCCACGAGACGTCGAGCGCGCCGTCGTCCAGGCCAAGCGCCCGAGCCGTAGCTTCCAAAACCTTCGGGCCGCCCGTGTGAAGAATCCAGCTTCCGATGTCGGCCTTGACCAAGCCCTCGCCGGCCAGGAACGCATCGACGTCGGCGCCCAGGTTTCGCAGAATCACTTCGGGCACTTCCGGCGACAGCACGATGCGGAAGCCTTTTTCCGAAATGTCCCAACCCATCACGTGTTCCGTGCCTCGGTAAAATACCGACCGCGTGGCGAGGATGCGCGGGCCGGCGGCCCTGCGTTCCGCTCCCGCCACCAGCACCGCCGCCGCGCCATCGCCAAACAGCCCGGCCGAGATGAGATTGGCCACCGAGAGGTCTTCGCGCTGCAGCGTCAACGAACACAATTCCACCGAGACAAGAGCCGCTACCTCACCGGGAAACGCGCGAACGTAATCGGCCGCGCGGGCGATTCCGGCCGCGCCCGCCACGCATCCTAAACCGAATATCGGGATGCGTTTCACATGGGGCGACAGATTCATTCGGTTGACCATACGCGCGTCGATCGACGGACTCGCGACGCCCGTCACCGAAACGAAGAAGAGCGCGCCGATCTCGGAAGCGCCAATCCCCGCGCGGGTCAAGGCGTGGCAGAGCGCCTGTTGCCCCAACTCCACCGCCGCCTCGATCCAATGTCCGTTCGCCGCCCCGAACGTCAGCGTCTCGTACTCTTCCAAAGGCAGCAGCAGCCGACGCGTGCTAACCCCCGTCCGCGCGTGCAGCCGCTCCAAAAACGCCGGGTTATCCAGCTTCGGCGCCCAATGGCGCAGCATCGCCTGGAGCAGCTCGCTCTGCGGGTATTCATTTGGCGGCAAGGCGCTCGCGGCGCTGGCGATGATCATCGGTTATGGTCTGCTTTGGGATGCGGTGAAGGATCGAACGGTTACTTTAACTTTGCCAGCTCCTCGGAATAGAGCCGATTCCCCGGAAATTCATGTGTTAACTCGAGCAAAATTCCTTTCGCCTCTTCGAGCTTTTTGTCGCGCAGCGCGGCCACGGCCAGCAACAGGCGGGCGTAGGGTTTCAGATAATGGCCTCCCTCCGCCGTCAGACGTATCTTTTCCAGCCCGACGTCGCGGCCCGTCTGCGCGCCGCCAAGTTGCAGCAGCCAGCGCAACGGCGCAGGTTTCAAGCTCAACGAATAATTTTCCACGCCGATCGCTAGATTCGCGTCGCCATAGCGGGGATCGAGCGCCAGTAGCTTCTCGGCGATCCCGCGTCCTTCCTTCATGTCCTCGAGCGACGCGAGATAGCGCTTGTCCACCAGCGCGTCGTAATCGGCGCGAAGTCCGAGATTCAGGATACTGGCGAACAGGGCGTTCTCATCTTCCGGGGAGCGGGCCAGAATTTGTCCGGCGATCCTCGCCGCCTTCTCCATCTCCGCGTCGAAAGCCCGCCGCGCCGCCGGGTCCGGAGCGAGCTTCGCCCGATGTTTGAACGCATCGTCGTCGGTGAAAAACTCCGATTGAAGGATTCGCAGGCGGTCGAACTCGGCGAACAAATACGCGGCGGCATTCGAAGCCGGACCCAACGGATCGTCCGGCCGCGTCCGCTCCCACTCGCTCAGCGTCCGGTGCGCTCCCGCGAACTCGAGATTATACATCTGGCGATAGGCCGTATCGAGCGGACTCAAGCCCGCCGGACCCTGCATCAGTAGCATCGCGGCGATGGAGAACGGAATCATAGCGAGGGCCAGGGCCACCGACGCGGCTAAACGTGTACCACCCGGCGGGCGAGACCCAAAGCTTCCGTCCAGAACGAACTCGAGGAATGCATCGTCTCGACGACGCCGTGGATCGACCGGATGAAATGATCCACATGCCGCCGTCCGGCCATCAACGGCGGCGCCACTTTGAGAACCATAAAATTATTGCCGCAAATCTGAGTCAACACGCCCATGTCGCGGAACATTCGCATCACCACCACCTGTCCGAACATGCCCGGATGAATCTTCATGAACGCCTCGAACGGAATGCGAAGCGACATCTTCCGCGGCGCCTGGAACTCGATCCCGTTCAGCAGCCCGAGGCCGCGCGTCTCCTTCACCATTTCGTAGCCGCCGAGGGCGTCGCGTAACCCGGCGCGCAGATACTCCCCCATTTCCGCCGCCTGCCTCCCCAGCCCTTCGCTCTCTAAAACGTCGATCGTCGCCAAGCCCGCCCGCATCGACAGACTGTTTTCGCTGAACGTACTTGCATGGACGATGGAGCGCTTCAGGGAGCTGTACACCGAACGGTAAACCGGACCGGTCATCAACAACGCGCTCACCGGCGCCAAGCCTCCGCTTAGCGCTTTCGCCATCACAACCATATCCGGATCGAGGCCGTAATGTTCACCCGCCAGGAACCGGCCCGTGCGATACATGCCGGTCTGCACCTCGTCCAAAACGAACAAGGATCCGTGCCGCCGGCACAGCGCCTGAGCCTGCTCCAAATAACCCGCGGGCGGCAAACGGATCCCCGCTTCCGCTTGCAAAGGCTCCACAATAAAAGCGGCGAATTTCCGAGTCGCCAATTTCCCTTCGAGCGCCGCGACATCGCCGAACGGCACGCTCTCCACGCCCGGAAGCAACGGCCCGAATCCCTTCCGCCAAAATGGATCGTCCATCAGCGACAATGCACCGCAGGTCAGTCCGTGAAAGGCGCCCTCTGCGTGGAGCAGTCCGTCGCGCCCGGTGTGCGCCCGCGAAAACTTGATCGCCGCCTCCACTCCTTCGCTGCCCGAACTGGCGAAGAACACTTTCTCCAAATCCCCGCCCGCACGTTCGCACAACTGACCGGCCAATTCCCCGGCAAGCTCCGGCACGTGGCTCTGCAACATTCCCGGTCCCCGCCGGTCCAACTCCGCCTTCAGCGCCGCGATGATCCGCGGATGATTGTGCCCGGCGTTGTGAACGCAGTAGCCCGACAAGAAATCGATGATCCGCCGCCCGTCCGCGGTGTGCAACTCCGCGCCTTCGCAACGCTCGTATCGGACGTTCATTTGAAGAACGTCCAACAACCTCACCCATTGGGGATTCACCCGCTCCGCATAGAGACTCTCGTAGGTTGTGGCCGTGGCTGTTCCCGTCAAATGTCGATTCCTTCGGATCTATATCAGTGGGACGCGGTTGGCGCGGATAGCGTTTCCCAGTCTTACCCCGTCTCGTCGAACATTCGAAGTTGCTTCTCCTCGCGGCCGGGCTTCCCGCGCGGCGCCCGCCTCCGTTGCGCGCCGCCGACGACCCCCAGCACCCGAATCTCCGAAATCGCCGCCCTGGGCACGAATAATCGCTGGTTCTGCGAGTCGGGATCGGGCGGGATCATCGAATATCCCTCGCTCTCCACCGCTAACAAATCGTTGGGCATCACCCCATCCATCCAGTCCCCGTCGCGCAGCCGAAGACGAACCCACAGCCCCTCGAACTTCGGCCGCGATCCAAACGTCCGCAGCTCCCGGCGCGCCGCCTCCTGGTCGAAATCGCGCACAAAACTCACCACTTTGATTTCCCCGTACGGCACCAGCGCAACTGCCCCCTCCGTCGTCAACAACTCCAACCCCGCGGGTTGCAGCCAAGTCGCGGGATTGACAAAACCCGATATCGTCTCGCGTTCGAAACGCGAAATCAAGACCTTTTTATTCGTGGATCCAGCCAAGGCCAGCGGTGTTTCCCTCTTCGTCAATCGTTCGCTTCCAAACAATTTCGCGATTATTGTATCATTGACACAATGCGGTCACAGACGCTCCTCTCCGCCAGGGTCCGGTCCTTCCTCGACTATTGCCGCGTCGAAAAGGGCCTCTCGGTGAACAGCATAGCGTCATATCGTATTGATTTAGAGAGGTTTACTGTATTCTTGGCAAAAATGGCCGGAAGCCCCGATGCCAATTTCGACGTGGAATTGCTTCGCGCCTACGTCGATTCTCTCTTCCGCGGCGGCCTCGCCGCCCGGTCGATCGCCCGCCACATGACCACCCTGCGGAATTTTTGCGCGTTTCTCGTGGACGAACATGGGCTCTCGATCGATCCCACTCCGGCTCTAATCCTGCCGAAACAATGGCAAACTCTCCCGAAATATCTGAATAAAAGCGAGTTGGATCGCCTGCTCGCATCGCCCGGCGAATCGAAACCCACCGGCCTCAGGGACCGGGCCATGCTGGAACTCCTCTATGCCACCGGACTACGCGTTTCGGAGCTATGCCAGTTGCCCGCGTCCGGGCTCGATAGTGGATTTGGAGTCGTCCGCGTTCTCGGCAAAGGCGGAAAAGAACGAATGGTTCCCGTCGGCAAGCCGGCCCTCGCCGCCGTCGGGCGATATGTCGAACACGCCCGTCCCGCGCTGCTTCGCGGCCGGGTTAGTCCCCATTTGTTCGTCACCGCGCGCGGCGGCCCGTTAACGCGCCAGGCATTCTGGAAGTTGCTTGCCGCGCACGGCCGAAGAGCGGGCCTGTTCCACAATCTGTCTCCCCATGTGCTCCGCCATAGCTTCGCCACCCATCTGTTGGAAGGCGGCGCCGGCCTGCGTAGCGTGCAAACCATGTTGGGGCATAGCGACATCGCCACTACGCAAATTTATACCCATGTGTTGCGCTCCCACCTGCGCCGGACGGTGGACGAGCGCCATCCCAGAGCCTGATGGTCCATGAGCCGAATAGGAACGAAATGAATCTCCAAACTGGCGGTCCGGCCGGTGCGCACCGCCGTATTAACCAGGTACCGATCGCGCCGCACTCCGTTTTGCGCGGGAACCTTGAAAGCGGGAAAGCGTAAGCCATGAGCGACTACATGTTCATGCTCGACAACCATCTCAACTCCGCTCAGAGCCGGATGGTGGCGGAAGTACAGGCGGCAGCCGGGCAAGCCAACGTCAATCTTTTTCTCACCGGGGGAGCCTTGCGCGACATGCTCGGCGGCTTCCCCATGCGCGAGATCGATTTCACGGTCGAGGGCAACGCGCTGAAGCTCGCCAAATCGTTGGAGGCGCGCAGCGGCGCAAAAATTCTCGACACCGACGAGCATCGCAAGGTCGCCCGGCTGGAGTTTCCCGGTGGCGTCGTGACCACCATTGGCATGGCCCGCCACGAGAAACCGGGCAAGCCCGGGGCCAAGCCTCAGGTCCAGGCGGCCACCATCCACGAGGATTTGCGCGGCCGCGATTTTACGGTCAATGCCATCGCCCTCTCTCTTTCCAGAGGCTCGCGCGGATTGCTCATCGATCCCACGAACGGCGGCGGCGATCTGGAGCGCAGGGAGCTTCGCGCCGTCGGTCCCTACACTCTTTATGACGATCCCTCGCGCGTGCTCCGCTTGCTCCGCCTCAAAGTCCGGCTCGGCTTCACCATCGAGGAGCGGACCAAATCGCAGTACGACAACGCGCGCGAAGCCGCTATCGAAACCCGCATCCCCGTCGAAGTTCTGAGCGAGGAACTTCGCCAGATCGCCGAAGAGCCGGACCCCGGCGAGCTTTTGCATCTGCTGCACGAGGAAAAACTGGTGGGTCTGTTCTCGCCCGCCTTCGCCGAGGGCAAGCTCGACCTCGCCTCCTTTCAGAAGCTCCACAAGATGCGCCAATTGGTCCCCTTCGGCGCGCCGTTCGACTATCAGCCCCTCGGAATGTTTCTTTACCTGCTGACCGCGAAATTGCAGCCTAAGGAGACGGCCGCGCTCGTCAAACGTCTGGGCTTAAAGAAGGCCGATCTTCAGTCCTGGCAGTCCCTCGAGGCGCGCGCGAAGAAGCTCGAGCGCGAACTGAAATCGCCGAAACTCAATAAACCCTCCAAGCTCTGGCTGCTGTTGTCGAAGACCCCGGGAGATCAGATTCTCTTTCTCCTCATGAAGTCCACCCAGCGCCTCGTGCAGGACCGCATCAAGAACTACCTGCAAAAATATCTCCCCGCATCGCAAGAGATCGGCGACCGCGAAGTGCTGCTCGGCGGCCTCGAACCCCATACTCCCAAAGGCGAGCGCCTGCGCGAGTCGCTGATCGTCACTCACCTCGACGCCCGTCCGAAAAAGGTGGAACCGGAGCCGGAAGTCCTCCCGGTGTCCCCACAGGCTCCCGCCGCGCCGGCTCGCCGCTAAATCGAGACAGTTCGTTTCTCGCCGTTCCAGCGCCACGCCGCCCTCTGACGCAAATGAACCCCGCCCAGCCAACGGTCGATCCCGTTCAGCTCTACGTGATCCCGCTCGCCGGCCAGTACTTGCGCACCCGTCTCGGTAAGCGCCCACATCTCCCTGCGTTGAACGATCAGCGGCGCCCGGCAGCGCGACAGTGCGGTAAGGTATGCCGCAAAAGACGAATCGCCCAAGAAAATCCGCTCCTCCCGCCGTTGGCTTGCGGCGAAGAGCGGCGCGAATCGCCTCGGACCCGAGGATAGAATCTCCAGCACCTGCCGTTCGCTCCGCGAAAGTCCGTTTTCGACAGACGGGAACTGTTCCAGATGCCGCACCAGCGCGTCGCCCAGGTACGGCAATGCGCGGACGCCCGATCCGGCCATTCGCGCGATTCCACTCGGTTCCGCCGCGCGAAAAGCGCGCCATGCCTTCTGCGCCGCCTCCAACTGCGGGCGCGTCGCTCTTTTCCGCGCCGGAAACAGCTTCGCCAGGCGCTCCGCCGGCATCGGTCCCAGATACTCGTCGGTCTGGATCAGCGTCAAACGCGTGGTTTCGGGACCGGTGCCCGCGAACCAATCCAAAATCTGGATCAATTGCAGTTGATCGTAAAGATCGTGCTCGAACCACAGCGCCACTTCCTCATGGCGCTCGCATTGTTCAAGCGCCCGGTCCCGCGCGGCGAACTGGCGCATCACGGCGGCCGGCTTCAACCCGTGGCTCTTAGCTACGAAACGCGCCCTGATCTCGCTCAATTCGCGCAGCGGCAATCCGGCCGGGACGGGCCCGTCGTGCAGCGCGTCCCGCCAGAACAGAACCGCGCCCGGTAACCCCGTCTGCGCCAGCCC
Organism: uncultured Acidobacteriota bacterium; assembly: GCA_963823105.1. Taxonomy (GTDB): domain Bacteria; phylum Acidobacteriota; class Terriglobia; order Bryobacterales; family Bryobacteraceae; genus JAJYKC01. The sequence goes on along the minus strand of CAWGKC010000017.1, from coordinate 489,966 downwards.
GACGCTCTCACCGTTGGTGATGTGGAGCATATCGAGCGTATGCCTCGTCCAGCAGCTCCACCACGTGAACCACCCTCTGCCCGCCCCCCCGCTTGCGCACTCCCAGAGCGAGCTGCAACATACAACCCGGGTTCGCCGTCGCGATCACTTCCGCGCCCGTGGCCTCGACGTGTACCATCTTTCCAGCGAGCAAAGCCGCCGCCATCTCCGGCTGCGCCACGTTGTATATGCCCGCGCTCCCGCAACACAAGTCGGCCAGCGCCATCTCCCGCAGCTTCAGTCCAGGAATCGCCGCCAGCAACTTTCTCGGCGCGCTTCGGATCTTCTGCCCGTGCGCCAGGTGGCAGGAATCTTGATACGTCGCTGTCGCCGCGATCTCCCCTAAATGCGGATTCAATTCGATCGACGCCAGGAACTCGTTAACGTCTTTTATCAGCCCCGAAAAACGCCGCGCCTTTTCTTTCCATTCCGGATCGCGCTCAAACAGATCGGGATATTCTTTGAGTGTCGAACCGCAGCCCGCCGCGTTGGTGATGATGGCGTCATAGCCACCCTCCACCATCGCCTCGATGTTTTTTTTCGCCAGTTCCCGCGCCGCGTCCCGCACTCCGGCATGAACGTGCAGCGCTCCACAACAGCTTTGCCCGGCGGGGATCGACACCTCGCAGCCGTTTTTGCGCAGAACCCTCACCGTCGCCTCGTTCAATCGCGCGAACGCTATGTTGGCCACGCAGCCGCCCAGAAACGCCACGCGATGCCGCCGCTCCCCCTCCGCCGCCAAAACCTTCCCGTAGTAACGGCTGAAAAAAGGAAACTCCGCCCGCGGCGCCATCGCCTCCGCCTCGCCCAACCGCCCCAACCGTTTCAGCAAGCCGCTCGCCCGCGCCAGCCGCTGCATTCCCGACTCGCGGTAAATCAGCAGCAGCGTCCCCGCCGCGTTCAGCGCCCGCCGCGAAGGCAGCAGCTTCTCAAACACCAGGTGCCGGAGCAGCCGGACGCGCCACGGCCGCTCGATGCGATTCTCGATCTCGGCCCGCGCCGCCTCGATCAATTTTCCGTACTGCACGCCCGAAGGACACGCGCTCTCGCATCCGCGGCAAGCCAGGCACAAATCGATATGCCGCGTATACGACTCGCCGATCCCTGCGCCCGCCGCCACCTGCGCCATCTGATAAATCCGCCCCCGCGGCGAATCCATCTCCACTCCCAGTTCGCGATAGGTCGGGCACGCGTTCAAGCACAGCCCGCAATGCACGCAGCGGTCCAGATCCGCCTGCAACGGCCGGTCGAATTCAACCGGTTCAGATGCGTCCATACAGCCGCCCTCGATTTAACAATCGGTCCGGATCGAACATGTTCTTAATCGATTCCATGATGGCGAATTCGTTCCCCGGAGCGGGCCAAAGCACCTCGCGTTCGCGAAACGCCTGGGGCGCGAATTCGATCGCCGCCGTCCCCACGCGGCGCTCCTCCATCCACCGCCCGGCCTCCTCCGCCTCCTGGAAATAGCCATGGCAAACGCCCGTTCCCGCCCGCGCCACCGCCGTCTCCGGCATCGCCTCCAACACCCTCTCCACCTCGCTCAATTTCGATGAAGCCCTGACGACCGCGCCTGCCGGATACGTGGCCAGCCACAGCGGAGTGAACTGCCGGATCTCCCGCCACGCCTGACGCTCCGAATCGCCGTCCATCCCCTCGCCACCTTCCAGATCCCGTGCATACCGCCCCAAAACCGCCGGCGATCCACCGGCTTGCGCCAGCAGCGTATAACGGCCGCCCCGCTTGAGGATGTCGATCGCCATCGGCTGCAACACGCTCTTCAGAATCGCCCCGCTCCGCTCCGCGGCTTTTTCCGCGTCTTTAAACTCCCATCGGAACGTCCTCGTTCCCTCGGGCATCGGGTGAACGCGAAAGTTCACCGAAACGATCGCCGCCAACGTCCCGAACGAACCGATCATCAGCTTGCCGATATCGAGACCGGCGACGTTCTTCACCACCATGCCGCCGGTCTCGATCAGCTTCCCGTCGAGCGTGGCGAATCTCATGCCGATCACCATATCCCGCGCGCTCCCGTACAGCCGGCGCCGCGGCCCGCTAACGTTCGCCGCAACCACTCCACCCACCGTCGCCGTCCCCGAAAAAGAAGGGTCGAGCGGAATCGCCTGCCGCGACTTCGCGAGCAACGCCGTCAGAGCGTTCCACGGCATTCCCGCCTCCACGCCGATCGTCAAATCGCGCGGCTCGTATTTCAATACGCTCCGCAATGCCGCCGTGCTCAGCGTAACATCGGCTTGCTCCACCGGGCCGGCCATCCCGTCCTTGCTCCCGTTGCCGAATATGCGAAGGGTCCGCTTCGCGCGGGCCGCATCGGCAACCGCCGCGGCCATCTCCAGGGGACATGAGGGTTCGATAAGCAATCTGTTGGAAACCGGCGATGCTAAGATGGAACTACCCATTATCAACCGGATGCGCCGCCCGCGGGGATCGTCCACTTTTTCACTCAATCCCGGCGGCGCCGGAGAAACGGAACCGCTTCCTCCATGGACTCTCGCCGTCAATTTCTCGGTGCCGTCACCGGTCTCGCCGGAACGCTCGCGCTCCCCAAGCGCGTCCTCGGCGCCAACGATCGCATCCGTCTCGGCATCATCGGCGCCGGCGACCGCGGCTCGGAGCTGATGCGGCTCGCCCTGGAGTGTCCCGGCGCCGAGTTCGCCGGCGTCGCCGACATCTATACCCGCCGCCTAGAGGCCGCGCAACGTCTCGCGCCCCAGGCCAAAACCTATCTCGATCACCGCCGCATGCTCGAGGACAAATCCATCGACGCCGTCATAGTCGCCACGCCTCAGCATCTCCACTGCGAGCACTTCGTCCACTCGATTGAGGCTGGCAAACACGTCTACCAGGAAAAAACCATGGCGTTCAATGTCGATCACGCCAAGCGCATGAGGAAGGCGTATCTCGCCGCCGGTAAGCGCACCGTCCAGATCGGCCATCAGTGGACCTCTTCCGGGCAGATGATCGACGCCCAGCGTTTCGCCGCCTCCGCTCCCATGGGCAAGGTCACCGCTATCGTCATGGAGATGTACCGCAACACTCCGCACGGAAAGCCGCAATGGGCCCGCCCCGTGTATCCCGATATGACGCCCGAAAATATTCTTTGGAACTCCTTCGAAGGCGAAGCGCCGGCCCGCGCCTTCGACGCCAACCGCTATGTCAACTGGCGCTTCTACTGGGACTATTCCGGCGGCAACGTCTACGAAAACATGTGCCACCAGCTTTGTTTTTGGTACAAGGCGATGAATCTTCAAATTCCCCGCGCCGTCACCATGACCGGCGGCCTCTTTCTGTGGAAAGACGGCCGCGAAGTGCCCGATACCATGAGCGTGAACCTCGAACAGCCCGAAGACATCCTCATCGGTTGGTCGAGCGGCTTCGGCAATAACGATCCGGGAGTGAACGAGAGCGCGCTCGGCACCGACGGAACCATCGCGCGCGCCTCCCAGATCCGTTACTCGCCCCAAAAAGTCAATCGACCCGGCGCTTCCGATATGCTCGGTTCCACGCGCACGCCGCCCAACGCCCACATGCAAAATTTCTTCGATTGCATCCGCTCCGGCGACCCGCCGAATTGCCCCTTCGATCTCGGCTACCGCGTCGCCATCGCCTGCCGCATGGCCGTCGACAGCTATCGCGCCCAAAAAACGATGCGCTGGTCCCCGGAACGGGAAGAGATCGTCTAAGTACGCGCCGCTTGGTTCGCGTTTCTAAAAACAACCAGAATGGATTTCCAATTCACTCCGGAGCAAACCCATCTCCGAAAATCGGTCCGCGAATTCGCCGAAGCCGAAATCGCCCCACACGTCCGTGAATGGGACGACCAGCAGATCTTCCCGCTCGAGACGATCAAGAAAGCCGGCCAACTCGGTTTTCTCGGCGCTATTTTCCCCGAAGAATTCGGTGGCGCCGGCCTCGGCTACATCGAATATTCGATCGTCGTCGAGGAACTCGCCCGCGTCGATCCCTCCGTCGGCCTCATCGTCGCCGCCCACAATTCTCTCTGCACGAATCATATTTTTCTGGCCGGCAACGACGAACAGCGCCGCAAGTATCTGCCGAAACTCACCACCGGAGAATGGATCGGCTGCTGGTCGCTCACCGAGCCCGAAGCCGGCTCCGACGCCGCCGGTACCCGCACCACCGCCGTTCGAAGCGGCGACGGCTGGGTGCTCAATGGCGGCAAAACGTTCACCACCAACGCTCACTACGCGCAAGTCTGCGTGGCGATGGCCGTCACAGACCGCTCCGCCTCTTCGCACGGCATCTCCGCATTCATCCTCGAAGCGGACACGCCCGGCTTTAAGGTCGGCAAGAAAGAAGACAAGCTCGGCATGAGGGCCAGCGCCACCGGCGAAGTGCTGTTTTCCGATTGCCATCTTCCCGCGTCGCAACTGCTTGGAAATCTCGGCGAGGGCTTCGTCGACAGCCTGCGCATCCTCGACGGCGGCCGTATCTCCATCGCCGCGCTTTCGATCGGCGTCGCGCAAGGCGCTTACGACGCCGCGCTCCGCTATTCGAAACAACGCCGGCAATTCAACCGCCCCATCTCCGAATTTCAAGCGATCCAGTTCAAGCTCGCCGACATGGCCACGGAAATCGACGCCGCGCGTCTCCTCACCTATCGCGCCGGCTGGATGAAGGACCGCGGCGACCGCGTCACCCTCGAATCCGCCATGGCCAAGCTCTTCGCCTCCGAAATGGCCGTCCGCGTCGCCGGCGAGGCGCTGCAGATCCACGGCGGCTACGGCTTCATCAAGGATTATCCCGTCGAAAAATTTTACCGCGACGTCAAGCTCTGCACCATCGGCGAAGGCACCAGCGAAATTCAGCGATTGGTCATCGCCCGGCAGCTTCTTAAGAGCGATTAAGTGGCTTCCGCTCTCGCCCAGCGCATCCTCTCCGGCGACATCCGCTCGCTCGCCCGCGCCTGCACCGCGGTCGAGAATCGCGCGCCCTCATCCATCGCGCTGCTCAAGGAACTTTTTCCCCACACCGGCCGCGCCGCCATCTTCGGAATCACCGGCCCTCCCGGCGCGGGCAAAAGCACCCTCGTCGATGCCATGGCCCGCCTCCTCCGCGAACGCGGAAAACGCGTCGCCATCGTCGCCGTCGATCCCACCAGTCCCTTCACCGGCGGCGCCATCCTCGGCGACCGCATCCGCATGACCGCCCATCACGCCGACCCCGGCGTCTTCATCCGCTCCATGGCCACCCGCGGCTGCCTCGGCGGTCTCGCCCCCGCCACCGTCGATATCGCGCTTCTCCTCGACGCCGCCGGCTTCGATTACGTGCTCGTTGAAACCGTCGGCGTCGGCCAGGACGAAGTCGAAATCGCCCGCCTCGCCGCCGTCACCCTCGTCGTTCTTGTGCCCGGCATGGGCGACGGCGTCCAAGCGATCAAAGCCGGTATCATGGAAATCGCCGATGTCTTCGTCGTCAACAAATCCGACCAACCCGGCGCGGATCGCCTCGAGCGCGAGATCCGCGCGAACCTCAGCTTGGCCATGCGCCCCGATGCCTGGATGCCGCCCGTGATCCACACCGTCGCCAGCGAAGGGAAGGGAATCGACGAAGCGCTCTCCGCCGCCGAACGGTATCTGAAATATTCCCCGGCCCAGGATCGCACCGTCCGCTTGTGGACCCTCCGCCTGCGCGAAATGTTGCGCCAGCGATTGTCGGAACGCATCCCCGAATCGCAACTCGCCGCCGCCGCCGAAGACGTCGCGGCGCATCGCCAGGACCCCTACTCCATCGTCGATTCCTGGATCGAATCTCTTTCCCATGGCCGCCCCTAGCATCGATCATCTCGGCATCGCCGTCCGCTCCCTCGACGACGCGCTGCGCTTTTATCGCACTCTCGGCCTCGAAGCTTCTTCTCGCGAAACCGTCGAACACGAACGCGTCACCGTCGCCATGCTCCCCGCCGGCGATTCCCGCATCGAACTCCTCGAAGCCACGCAACCCGATTCCGTCATCGCGAAATTCATCGACAAACGCGGCGAAGGCCTGCATCACGTCGCCCTCAAAGTCGCCGATCTGAACGCCGCCGTCGAACGCCTCCGCGCTTCGGGCGCACGCCTTCTCAATGAGCCGCGTCCCGGCGCCGGCGGCCATACCTATGTCTTCGTCCACCCCTCTTCCGCCGCGGGCGTGCTGCTCGAACTGATCCAAGCCTGAACTTATAAACCATGTCACCAACCATCGGAATCATCGGAGGCAGCGGGCTTTATTCCATGCCCGGCTTCGAAGGGCAACGCGAAATCGCCGTCGAAACACCCTGGGGCGCGCCGTCGGATCCCTACGTCGTCGGCACGCTCGCGGGCAGGGAAGTCGCCTTCCTCGCCCGCCACGGCCGCGGCCATCGCATCTCTCCTTCGGAGCTGAATTTTCGCGCCAATATCTGGGGCCTGAAGTCGCTCGGCGTCGAACGCATCCTCTCCCTCAGCGCCGTCGGCTCGCTCAAGGAAGAACATCGCCCGCTCGATTTCGTCATCCCCGATCAGTTCGTCGATCGCACCCGCGGCCGCGTCTCCACCTTCTTCGGCGAAGGCCTGGTCGCCCATGTCAGTTTCGCCGATCCCATCTGCCCGCAGCTCTCCGCCCACGTCGCGCGCTCGGCCTCGTCGATCGGAATCACAGCCAAATCCGGCGGCACGTATCTCTGCATGGAAGGCCCGGCCTTCTCAACCAAAGCCGAATCCAATCTCTATCGAAGCTGGGGCATGGACGTCATCGGCATGACCAACCTGCAGGAGGCCAAGCTCGCCCGCGAAGCCGAAATCTGTTACGTCACCGTCGCCATGGTCACCGATTACGATTGCTGGCATCCCGCCCACGACGCCGTCACCGTCGCCGACATCGTCGCCAACCTCACCCTCAACGCCGCCAAGCGCCGCCCGTCTCGTCTCCGCCGCCGTGGCGGCGATGCCCGCCGCCCGCGAGTGCAAGTGCGGCTCGGCTCTCAAACACGCGCTCATCACCGATCCCAAAACCATCCCCGCGGCCACGCGCAAAAAGCTGGAGCTTCTGGTTGGCAAGTATCTCGCCTGAAAACGCGGCGCAAGATCTTCTGGCCCACTGCCTGCGTCGGCGCTCCGTGGCCGGAAGACCTTCTTTCTACTTTGCTCTCAGGCGGAGATGGCCATCTTCTTTTTCGCATCGTCGCCGAGCGCCTCGCCGATCTCTTCGAGCCTCGCCTCTGCGACGTTTACGCCGATCTGTTTTCGGAGGTGATCGCCCGCGTCACCGGCGAGTTCCACCCCGATCACCTTCGTGACCGCTACGAGCGCATCCGCCGCCCCAAGCGCTTCGAAGGCGACCCGCGTGCCGTCCGCGAAGTCCTCGTCCTCTCCCGCGTCACCCTCGGCGCCGACATCGCCGTCACCAGCGTCCTGCTCGACGCCGCCCGCCGCGCGTTCCCCGAAGCGCGCATCGTCTTCGCCGGGCCGCACAAAAATTACGAACTCTTCGCCGCCGCCCCGGGCATCCATCACTCCCCATCTCCTACGAGCGCGGCACTCTCGCCCAACGCTTCGCCGTCCACGTCCCGCTCACCGCCGCCTGCTCCGCCCCCGGAACCATCGTCGTCGATCCCGATTCCCGCCTCACCCAGCTCGGCCTGCTGCCCATCTGCCTCGAACAAAATTATTTCTTCTTCGAAAGCCGCGCCTTCGGTGGCGATGGCCCCGAGCCGCTCAGCGCCCTCGCCGCCCGATGGGCCGAACAAACCTTCGGCGTCTCCGGCGCTCGCCCTTTCATAGCTCCTCCCGCCATCGAGTCGCCTCCCGCTTCCGTCACCGTCAGCCTCGGCGTCGGCGAAAATCCCGCCAAGCGCATCGGCGGCGCCTTCGAACCCGATCTCCTCCGCGCCCTCGCCCTCCGCGGCCCCGTCCTCATCGACAAAGGCGCGGGCGGGGAAGAAGCCGCGCGTGTCGAGCGCGCCGTCGAAGCCGCCCGCTCCACCGGCGCGGACATCGAAACTTGGAACGGTTCCTTCTCCGGTTTCGCCACCCAGATCGCGCGCAGCAAGTTGTACGCCGGCTACGATTCTGCCGGTGGCCACGCCGCCGCCGCTCTCGGAATCCCGATGATCGGCATCTTCGCCGGTTTCCCCTCCGAACGTATGTTCGACCGTTGGCGGCCCTCCGGCCCCGGACCCAAACACATCGTCCGCGCCGATCCCCCCGATCCTGATATCGTCTGGAAGAAGACTCAGCAAGCTCTTCAGGAAATCCCATGATCACCCGCCGCCAACTGCTCGCCACGGCCGCGTTCGCCTCCACGGCCGCTTTCGCCGCCGGCGAAGACCCCCTGCGTCCCCGCTTCCATTTCATGCCGCCCAAGAACTGGATGAACGACCCCAACGGCCTCATCCAACACCACGGCCTTTACCACCTCTTCTATCAGTACAATCCCAACGGCGCTTATTGGGGCGACATGCACTGGGGCCACGCCACCAGTCGCGACCTCGTCCACTGGCGTCATCTCCCCGTCGCCCTCGCCCCCGTCCCCGGCGGCCCCGACAAGGACGGCGTCTTCTCCGGTTGCTGCCGCCTCAACAACGGCGTTCCCACTATTTTCTACACCGGCGTCTCGCCGGAAACGCAGAACATCATCACCTGTAACGACACCCTCACCGAATTCCACCGCTCTCCCGCCAACCCCGTCATCGCCCATCCCCCCGAAGGCCTCGCTGTCACTGCCTTCCGCGATCCATTCGTATGGCGCGAAGGCCTGGAGTGGATGATGGCCATCGGCTCCGGCTTCAAGGACGGCAATGGCGCGGTGCTGCTTTACAGCTCCTCCGATCTCGCCCACTGGACCTACCTCCATCCGCTCGCAACCGCCGCCCGCCCCGAAGACGGCGTCATTTGGGAGTGCCCCAACTTCTTCCCCCTGCGCGACAAATGGGTCTTGTTCGTCTCCGCCGACCACCCCATCCGCAAGCCCTTCTATTGGACCGGCCGCTATGAAAACCGCCGCTTCATCGCCGAGAAAATGGGCTCGCTCGACGACGGCGGCTATCTCTACGCCCCCCAAACTTTTCTCGACGAACGCGGCCGTCGCCTCGTCTTCGGCTGGATCCCCGAAGGCCGCACCGTCGCCGCGCAAAAGGCCGCCGGTTGGGCCGGCTCCCAATCCATCCCCCGCCTGCTCGATCTCGATTCGAGCGGCCTCCTCGTCATGAAGCCCATCCCCGAATTCACCACGCTCCGTGGCCGCAAAATCTCCAAACCCGAAGACCTTCGCGGCGATTCGTTCGAGGTGTCGTTGGAATTCTCCTCATCGGACAAACCCATCGCCATCGAACTGCGCGCCTCCCCCGACGGCCGCGAGCGCACCCTCCTCACCTACACTCCCTCCACCCGCGAACTCGCCATCGACCGCACCGCCTCCAGCCTCAGCCCCGATACCGAGCGCGATCCCCACGCCATAACCCTCCCTCCCGCCGGCCCGCTCCGCCTGCGCCTCTTCCTCGACCGCTCCATCCTCGAAGTCTTCGCGAACGATACCGTTTGCCTCACCAGCCGCATCTACCCCACTCTGCCCTCCAGTCTCGGCTTCGAAATCATCAGCGGCCGCTCCGCGCTCCACTCCTTCGAAGCCTGGGAAATGTCCCCGGCTTAACGCCCGGCCTTCTCCGCGATGAATCGAACCAAGTGGCTCTTCTCCCCCGGATCCCAATCCGCCTCGTCGATCGCGTCCTCGTAGTGCAAGATCTTCAGACCCTCGAAATCGCTCAGTAGTTCGTTCGCCTGGAAATCCCCTTTGTCGCCTGCATAGCCCTCGATGACCAATAGTCCGCCCGGTTTCAATGCCTCGGTCAGCAGCCGTGGCACGTTTTGCCTGGACTCGTGAAACCAGGCGTGCATATAAAAAAGCGTGATCAAATCCCACTTCGCGTGGCCCAATGAAAAGTGGTCCAGGTCTTCGACGATCGCACGGATGGACACATGGGCGGCGTCCGCGCGCGCCTTCGCCTGCCTCACCGCCACTTCGGAGAAGTCGACTCCGGTTACCCGCCATCCCTTCGACGCGAGAAAAACCGCGTTGCGTCCCTCGCCCATTCCAAGATCGATCGCGACGCCAGGCTCCCGTCCGGCGATCGCATACTGCAGCAACTTGCTCGCGTCCTTGTTGAAATGAACCTGGCCCTTGCGGAAAAGATCGTCCCAGAACCCGCGCCGGTCCGGCGGCGTTTGGGCCATGAGAAGCGGCGCCGTCAGGACGAAAATGAACGGCCAACGCCAGATCACAATCGGTATTTTACTGGCTTTCGCCGTCCGCGTGACGGTTTTCCCCGCCTTTCTGCGCAATGCGTGGTAGAGACGTTCAGCATTCATCCTGGGAGGGGCAAAATCGTGTCAAGAAATCGCGGAGTTCATTCGTTGGCGGCCTGCGCTTATTTCAGCGCGTCCATTTTCTCGTTGCTCGCGGCGGCCGCGCCCGCTCGCGCCGGCCAGATTTATCTGCTTCGGGAGCCCGGCGCCGGAACATCCGGATACTCCTTTGGCTCCATCGGCGCGATCGACGGCGCCCAAAAACTCGCGCTGCCCGAGACCGGCGGTCATCTATTGGTTCTCACGGGCCAAGGCCGCGTGTCGGCGTGGGGCGATAACACCCAGGGACAGCTTGGCGCTGGAGATAGGCAAGCCCACAACGGTTGGGTCGAAGTGAACACCCTCAGCGGCGTAATCGACATCGCCGCCGGCAATCGCCACTCGGTCGCCTTGAAGCAGGACGGATCGGTGTGGACCTGGGGCGCGAACGATCAAGGCCAACGCGGCGACGCCAACTTCGTCTCGCGGCCCACCGCGCAACCCGTAGCCGGTCTCACGAACGTCGTTCGCGTTGCCGCCGGTTCCGCGTCCACGCTCGCGTTGCGCGCCGACGGCGCCGTCTGGGCGTTTGGTTCCAACTGGAGCCAGATCGTCCCCGGCGATCCTCGCCGCATCGTCGCCGCTCCCGTCCAAGTGCGCGGCCTCGCCGGAATCGAGTCGATCGCCACAGTAGGGGGCCTCGGATACGCGAAAGATCAACAGGGAACGATCTGGGTCTGGGGAGCGTCCGCGCATCAAACGGCGGAATCCGCCCCGCGGCCAATGAGCGTCGCGGACCCGGCCTACGCCGGCGTCGAGCGCCGCCTCTCCGATGGAGCGCCGCTCGCGCAAGTGGAATGGCCCGGCAACTCGCGCCAAAACCGGTCCGTTCAGGTCGCTGCGTCTTCGATAGAGGTAACCGCGTCCTCCACAAGAAGCCGCTATGGCTTTGCTCGGAACGCCCGTCGCCATCGAATCCGGCTGGGCAGTCGCCATCGTCACCGCGGATACCCTGTCCGCCGGCGCCGCCTCCGGCGTGTTCAGCCCATCCGGTCCAAACGCCCGTACCGGCGAAACCGTTCTGGCCGCTTCTGTAGACACCGGTGCCTCCGCCGGCAACCTCTCGCCCACCGTGATCGTAGCCACCGAAACGCACAGCCTGGAACTCAGAGCCAACGGAAGCGTCTGCGTCTGGGGGCGCAACGAGAACGGCGAATTAGGCGATGGCACCAGCGTCAATCGCCTGGTTCCGGTCGCCGCTAGAGTGTCGGGCATCGCGAAAGTCTCCACCGGTTGGTATCACAGCGTCACCGCTTCCACCACCAACCTAGTGTGGGACTGGGGCTACAACGTCAACGGCGAACTGGGCGACGGGACGCAAAACAATCGTCCCACCCCGTTCTCCATCTCTGGAATCACCGGCGTCACCGGCACCGCGAGCGGCCAATACCATAGCCTCGCCCTGAAGAGCGACGGAACCGTGTGGGCCTGGGGCTACAACGGCTACGGCGAGCTTGGCGACGGCACCACGACACAGCGCCTCACTCCTGTCCAAGTGGTATTGCTAAGCGGCGCCACCGCCGTTGCGGCCGGAGCCGATCATAGTCTCGCCCTCAAGAGCGACGGAACCGTGTGGGCCTGGGGCCTGAATAACTACGGCCAACTGGGGGACGGCACGCTCACCAACCGCGTCAACGCCGTTCAGGTCGCGAACTTGACCGGCGTCGTCGCCATCGCCGCCGGCCAGTACGACAGCCTCGCGCTAAAGAGCGACGGCACCGTCTGGGGCTGGGGCTACGATGGATACGGCCAGTTGGGCGACGGCAGCACCGGCTACCGCCCGAGTATCGTGCAGGCCAGCGGACTCACCGGCGTCGTCGCCATCGCCGCCGGCGACAACCACAGCCTCGCCGTCAAAAGCGATGGAACGGTCTGGGCCATGGGCTTGAATTCCAGCGGTCAGTTGGGCACCGGGAATACCGTCAATCACGACACGCCGGTCCAGGTTCTCAACCTGTCCACCGCAACCCATGTCGCCGGAGGCAGCGCCCACAGCGTCGCCATTCAGAGCAACGGATCCATTTGGACGTGGGGTGACAACACGTATGGCCAGCTTGGCAACGGCACCACCGCGGGCAGCTCTGATTCCCGTCACGACAAAGGCCTGCGTGCCCTTACCCGTCGGGCCTCCGCCCAGCACGATTCCAAACCTCGTCACCGCCAAGGCCGCGCATACTCTGGCGCTCAAAGGAGACGGTACGATCCTGGCCTCGGGCCAGAACGAATATGGCGAACTCGGCGACGGGACCACCGTGAACCGGTCGTCTCCGGTGAAGGTGGCTGGAGTTACGGGTGCCTCCGGAGTCGCGGCGGGCTGGTACCACGGCCTCGCCGTCACCACCGCCGGAACCGTCTGGTCGTGGGGCTACAACGCCAACGGCGAGCTCGGCGACGGCACGCAAACCAACCGTCCCAGCCCCGCCGCCATCGCCGGCTTTACCGGCGCCACTCAAGTCGCCGCCGGACAATACCACAGCCTCGCTTTGAGGTCGATCGGCACCGTTTGGGCTTGGGGCTATAACGGCTATGGCGAACTTGGCGACGGGACCACCACGCAACGCCTCAGTCCGGTCCGCGTCGTCGGATTAACCGGAGTCATCGCCGTTGCCGCCGGCGCCGATCACAGCCTGGCCCTCAAGAGCGACGGAACCGTGTGGGCCTGGGGCTTGAACAACTATGGCCAACTCGGCGACGGCACGTTCACCAACCGCGTCAACGCCGTGCAAGTGGCCGGCCTGACCGGCGTCCTCAAGATCGCCGCCGGCCAGTATTTCAGCCTCGCCTTGAAGAGCGATGGCACTGTGTGGGGTTGGGGCTACAACGGCTACGGCCAACTCGGCGACGGCAGCACCGGCTATAGGCCCAATATCGTGCTCGCCAGCGGCCTCACCGGAGTGGTGGCGATCGCCGCGGGCGACAATCACAGCATTGCCGTCAAAAGCGCAGGCATCGTCTGGGCCTGGGGCCTCAACTCCAGCGGACAACTTGGGAACGGCAACACCACCAACGAATCCGTTCCAGTCAAGGTTGCGAAGCTGACCACCGGCCTTGTAGCGGCGGGAGGAAGCGAGCACAGCGTCGCCGTTCAGAGCGACGGCACGGTCTGGGCGTGGGGCAATAACACCTATGGCCAGTTCGGCAGGCCGCTTCCAACAAGCAGCACCGTTCCGCTGAAATCGCAGTTCTTGCTCACCATCCCCGCCGCCCCATAATGACGGCCGTCTTCGCGGGCATCGCGCCAAACGGTGCCCGCCAACTTGGCTGAACTCCACGGAGTCCTGGACCTTCTAGACGTTGCGCCGTTCGCTCCCCAGGTGCTAACATTCCGCCAATCCCTCCCGTTTCGCGATCTGTCCAACCGGTGCGTAGCGAAGATTGGCGGGGGTTGCCGCCATGCGGACGCGAAGTACTCCCAAGGAAACGATTTCCAGGCTCTATCCGCTGGACGCGTCGATCGAACAGCGCCGCGCTTTGGACGACCTTTTCAGCGTCACCTACGAGGAGTTGCGCCGCCTCGCTTCCTCAGTCAAGCGCGGCGATCCTCATATAAGCCTCAGCCCCACCGCGTTAGTCAACGAGGCTTGGCTGAAGCTGGCCAACTCGCCGCATCTGGCCACCACCTCCCGCCTCCACTTTAAGCGGATCGCCGCCCGCGCCATGCGCCAGGTGTTGGTCGAGGCCGCCCGGCGCCGCAACGCATCCAAGCGCGCCCGGGGTTCCGGAGCCGTCTTCGTCGCCTTCGATGGATCTCTCGAGGCCGCCTCTTGCGAAGAAGACCTGTTGGCGCTGGAGGACGCCATGCGGGAACTCGAACAGATGGAGCCTCGCCAGGCAATGTTGGTCGAGAGCCGCTTCTTCGGAGGCCTCGACGTTGCCGAGACCGCCGAGTTGCTTCAGATTTCTCCCGCCACCGTCCTCCGCGACTGGAGAGCCGCCAAGGCATGGCTGGCGCATCGCCTTCGCCGGACGCGATAACCGGAAGTGGCATGGACGCCGCCCGCCTAAGTCGAATCCAAACGTTGTTCCACTCCGCCGCCGATCTGCCGTCCGCCGCACAGGGGCCCTTCCTGAGCGCCGCCTGTGGTGAGGACGGCGAGCTCGCCGCCGAAGTCCTCGGGATGCTCGAAGCCGACGCGCAAGGCGCCCCCCTTCTCGACGATGGCGTCGCCGGCCTTGCCCAACGCCTATTCGGCGCAGCTACCGCCGGTCCCCGCGAAATCGGACCGTACCGTCTCGGGAAAATCCTCGGGGAAGGTGGGATGGGCGTCGTCTTCCTCGCCGAAAGAGAAGATCTCGGCAATCGGGTCGCGATCAAATTCCTTCGCGATGCGTGGCTCTCCTCCTCCCGCCGCGCTCGCTTCGCCGAGGAGCAACGCACGCTCGCGCAACTGAACCATCCTTCCATCGCGCGGCTTTACGACGCCGACACCCTCCCCGATGGAACGCCCTGGTTCGCCATGGAATTCGTCGACGGCGCGCCCATCACCGCTTACTGCCGGACCAACGAATCCCCGCTCGCCGAACGGCTCCGCCTCTTTCGCGATGTCTGCGAGGCGGTGCGGTACGCGCACGCCAATGCCGTCATCCACCGCGATCTGAAGCCGTCCAATATTTTCGTAAAGCCCGACGGAAGCGTGCGGTTGCTCGACTTCGGCATCGCCAGGCATCTGGATAATCTCGACCGGCCCGCCGACTCCACGCGTACCGCGGTTCGGCTCATGACTCCGGCCTACGCCGCGCCCGAACAGATCCTTGGCGCACCCATCGGAGTCTTCACCGATGTCTATTCCCTCGGCGTCGTTCTCTACGAATTGCTCACCGGCCGCCTTCCCCTGGACCTCTCGAATCGCACGCCCGGGGAAGCGGAGCGGATGATCGTCGCACAGGACGCGGCGAAACCCTCTTCCGTCGCCGCCTCGCCTCCCTTCGCGCTGAGTAAGAGCGGATGGGCCGACCTCGATGTTCTCTGTCTCACCGCCATCCATAAGGACCCCGCGCGCCGGTACCGTTCCGTCGAGGCCCTCATCCGCGACGTCGATCATTACGTTCGACACGAGCCTCTCGAGGCCCGGCTCGACACCGTTCGCTACCGCTGCGGAAAGTTCGTCCGTCGAAACCGGCGCCCCATCTACGCCTCGCTGCTCGTGCTTGTCACGATCGTCGCCCTGGTCGCTTTCTTCACCGTCCGCTTGACTGCGGCGCGAAACGCCACTCTCGCCGCGGCCGCCCGCACGCAGCGCGTTCAGCGGTTCATGCTCAATCTGTTTGAAGGCGGCGATAGCTCGGCCGCGCCTTCCGATGGCCTCCGCGTCGTCACGCTCATCGACCGCGGCGTCCGCGAAGCGCAGTCCCTCCAACGCGACCCCGAGGAGCGCGCCGAGATCTACCAAACCCTCGGCGACATCTACCGCAAGCTGGGCGACCCGGACCGCGCGGATCCCCTGTTGAGCGCCGCTCTTAAACAGCGCCGGTCTCTCTTCGGCCCCGGCGATCCCGCCGTCGCCGAGAGTCTCGTTGCGCTCGGCCTCCTTCGCGTCGATCAAGCTCGCCTCGACGAGGCCGAGCGCTTAGTTCGCGAGGCGCTAGCGAAAACCTCGCAAGCTCGCCCGCGGGATATCGGGGCCGTCGCCAAAGCCACCGCCGCCCTCGGGAAGGTGCTCGAGGCCCGCGGCGCTTACAGTAAAGCCATTCCCGTCCTCCAGGAAGCCATCCGGCTCCAATCCGGCATGGAATCGGCCGCGCCCGATCTTGCCGCCAGTTTTAAGGAGCTCGCCGACACGCAATTCTACGCCGGCAATTACGACGCCTGCGACGCTCTCAGCCGCCGCGCCATGTCCCTCCATCGCCAACTCTTCGGGGACCACCACCCTCTTGTCGCCGCCGACCTCGTCAACCTCGGAGCCGTCCGCTATGAGCGCGGCGACTACTCCGAAGCCGAACGGCTTTACCGCCAGGCCCTCGCCATCGATACCTCTTGGTTCGGCGCCGACAACCCCGAAACGGCCTCCAACCTGACCATGCTGGGCCGCGCCCTCATTCGCGAGAACCGCTTCGACGAAGCGGTAAACTTGCTGGAGCGTGCGCTCGCCATTCAGGAGCGCTCTTATGGCCCACTAAGCCCCCGTGTCGCCGGCGTCCTGAATGAATTGGCCAGCGTCGCCCTGCAGCGCGGTCGATTGAAAGAGGCCGAGTCCCAGTTCCGCCGCATGTCCGATATCTACAAGGCCGCCTATGGCGAACGTCACTACTTGTACGCCCTGTCCCTTTCGAATCTGGCCAGCGTCTACCTGGACAGAAAGGATTACGCTCGCGCCGAGCGGATTTACCGTGACGTGATCGCGCGCTTTACCGCGGCGCTTTCGGAGGATCACCTCTATACCGGCATCGCGCAGATCAAGCTCGGCCGCGCCCTGGTCCGTCAGAAGCGCTACGCCGAAGCGGAAGAACATTCCCTCGCCGGTTATCGAATTCTCACGAAACAAACCAGCCCGTCGGTGACGTGGCTTAAATCCGCGCGCCAGGACCTCGCGACAATATACGACGCGTTGAGTCAACCGGACAAAGCGGCGAATTTTCGGACCGAGCTGGCAGAGACCCTAGCGCCGTAGCAGCCGTCCGCGTCAGGAAGTGTCCCTTCGGAAAGTAGCCGGACCCATTGAAGTCGTGCCGCCGCCCCCACGATCCCCTCCGAATTGCCAGTCACGGCCGCCAAAAATATTTCTTTCCCTTATTCTTCAATACTTTATACGCCATTCGCGAAATCCGCCCCTCGCTTTTTCCACCCCTCGCGCTATTGTCTAACCAAGAGGGGGCACGACTGATCATCTTCGTAGCCCTTCGCTAAGCGGACTCCAACCTAGGCACTGGAGATCGCGAATGCTAAAAGGTGGGCGCTGGCCGCTCGCGTTTGACGCGGCCCCTATCCCGTTTCAAGGTTACCTGAACGGGTTTTTGATCTTCGTAAAAAAGCAACGTTGCACTATAAGTGGAAACAAAGGAAAGAAGGAAGGAAAGTAAGTCGGATCGGAGCGGCAAAGCAGAAACAGTAGCGGCTTCCTTGCGAACGTATCGTTGGCGTAACAATGTTACGCGCCCATAAAAATCGTTGAAGTATTACTGCGTCCGAATTGCCGTCCAAGAATCAACTTATCGCAGTCCGCCATGCTGGCGTGCGGTTCGTTGTTGAACGCTCCGGAATGCCCGGCGATGGATCCATCCTCAAAGTGCCGCTGCACAGCCACGTCATCATAGCCGCCGCAGCGGTGAAACCTTGCTGTCCAGCCTCAAGGAAACTGCGAGCGCCGACGAAGGAAGCTCGCCGTGAGCGATACGGTCTGCGATCACCTCGATCGCCAAGCGTTCGGCGTTGCTGATCGCTTCATCCCGCGTCTGGCTGTAACACATCACGCCCGGAAGCTCAACAGCTTCTCCGATCCAACGGCCATCCTCTTCGCGATCCAAGTCAATAGTGAGATTCACCCCTTCATGATACCCCCCAAGCCCAGATGCTCGGCTGGCGCAGCTACTGCGGCGGCTTCGTTTGCCCCGGCGCTTGCGGCTTCGTCACGGGCTTCGTCACCGGCGCCGTCCCGTTGTCCGCCGGCTCTTCCTTCACCTTGTCGTCGGGAAGCGCGTCGGGGGCGAACGTGATCTTCGCCTCCGCTCCGAACTTCCGGTACAAGCGGAATTCGATGTCGTTGCGCGTGCTCAGCCTCGCATACTGCGGCGTGTTTTGCGTCGAGATCAACTGCGCTCGCAGCGGCAGCAGAAATTGGCTGTCCCCGATCTCCGCGTAGTCGTAATCGAGCGTCGTCTTCGCGCTCAGCACAGGAAACGTCGAAGGAATATTCACCGGCTCCAGCGTCAATCGCGAAATCAACCCCGTATCCTTGTCGATATAAATCAACCCCTGATACCCAGGCACGATCTCCATCGTATTGTTATAAGTCATCCGGTAATGCGAGTATTGTTGCGGCACCCGGTAAGCGAACACGAACTGGATCTTAGTACGCAGCTTCCCCCAGTGATCCCACGAAAAATCGGCGTGCGACCCTGGATCGAAAATCTCCTTCATCTGCGATCCGAATTCGCCCGATGACGTCACTCCGCCTAGAGTGCTCAGGGGCGGGTCGTCGTTTCCACGTCCCGACACGCTGATCATGTCGTAGTGTTCCTGCTGATCGTAATAACTCAGCTTCTGCGTGATCGTGTCCAACTGCCCCCAGCTTCCCGAACTCGCCGGATCCCAATACCGCCGCGTCACCTGCGCGCATAAGAAGTTGGGCAACTGCTTCGTGTAACTCAACGCGTACTCGCGCGCCGCGTCGATGATCTTTCCCTGCGTGATCGAATCCGGCGGTGGCGCGGGCGTCGGGGGTGGCTTCTCCGCCGGAGGAGGCGGCGCTTTCCTCAACGTCGCCGATTCGTCCCGCAAATGCTCCAACTCCGCCAGCGTCTTCGGCCCGACGCCCAGCCCCTGGTATTCCTCCACCGTCCGGTCGTCCAATTGCTCGCTCAGCTTCACCGTCTTCAAATACAGGACAACTTGTTTGTCCTGTTGCTTTAACTCTACCGACGACTTGATAAACGCCGTCAGTTGCGCCACAGTCAGGCTATTACTCGGCCCCGCCGCCGGCGCCATCGCCGCAAACACCAACATCAACGGGCATAATCGCAAAATCCGCATCGCACGCCTCTTACGATTTTTGTTCCTTCTCCAATTGTAATGTGATTGTCCCGATCACGATCGGCAAGTGGACCCGAAGTTGCACCGGAAGCCTCCGCGCATCGTCGCTCAGCCACACCTCCACCTGCGCCCGCCGGCTGAACAAAACGCCATTGAAGATGTTCACGTCGTAATGCACCGTCTTGAACTTACCCAACTTCGTTTCCACGTCCTCGCGGTCGCGCGCCTCCACCCTCACCTGCGCTGCCTTCTTGCCGTCGGAAATCGCCAGCCGCACCGTCTGCCCGGGGTCCAGCTTCATCGTCCGCAGCCGGTACAGCGCTCCCACCACGTCGCTGACGCAGACCGGCGTGTCCGTCTGTCCCGCGTGCAGAATGGTGTTCTTCGTCACATCTTTCTCGACGTATGTCGCCCGCCCTTTCGTCCGGTCGTAAGCCACTCTCGTCTCGCGGTTGCGCTTCCCTTCCTGCGCCGAGAAGACGCTGCTGGTGGCGCAGAAACCATCCTCCAGATGCACGTCGTATTGATCGGCCAGTTTGTAAAACGCCGCGATCACCCCCGCCGATTCCAAATGCAGGCTGGACCGCCACTTCCCTTTGTCCTCCGCCCCCTCCGGCGTCGATTTCAATTTCGCCGTTCCCGCGCTGAACAACCGCCATTCGATCGCGAAATCGAGCGTCTCCGTTCCCGCCGGTGACCCTCCGTTCGCCGTGAAGGTGTCCCCATCCGGCCGGGCAGCCGCGTGGCTTTGGGGAAACATCAGGAGCGCACAAACCGCCGCCCGGGCTCCCGAGTGTGAACTTCGCATGAAATTCGAGTGTGGCAGATCCCACTCCGCCGCGGCAACCCCTCTTGCAATCGGTCCCGTTCCCGCCGTATACTCGAATTTCATGACGTTTACCTATCCCAACTCGTTTCGATTTTGGTCCTTTTACCGGGCCTGAATCCAAAACGGGTGGCGTTGGTACGAAGTCAGTCTGAAGGAAACCGGCCCACTCGAAGGAGTGGGCTTTTTATTTTGATCGCCCCACCCAAAGAGACACGAACATGATCATCTCCATGAAGCTGCACTCCACCAAGCGAGAAGTAGAGCAGGTCTGCGAACGCATCCGCGACTTCGGTTATAAGGTCCACTCCATCGAAGGCGAGGAGCGCGTCGTCATCGGCGTCGTCGGCATGGGCGATGTCACCGCCTGTCTCGAATCGGTCGAAGCCCTCCCGCAGGTGGAGAAAGCCGTCCGCATCTCCGCCCCCTACAAATTCGTCAGCCGCGAATTCCGCCCCACCCGCACCATCGTCCGCGCCAACGGCGTCGAGATCGGCGGCGGCGAATTCGTCGTCATGGCCGGTCCTTGCTCGGTCGAATCCGAAAAACAGATCATGCAGTCGGCCGAGGGCGTCGCCCGTTGCGGCGCCAAACTCCTCCGCGGCGGAGCCTTCAAACCCCGCACCTCGCCCTACGATTTCCAAGGCCTCGAAGAGGAGGGCCTCAAACTCCTCGCCAAAGCCAAAGCCGCCACCGGCCTCGGCATCATCACCGAAGTCATGAGCGACCGCGACGTTCCCCTCGTCGCCGAATACGCCGACATCCTCCAGATCGGCGCCCGCAACATGCAGAACTTCGCCCTGCTCAAAACGCTCGGCAAGTGCGGCCGCCCCGTGCTGCTCAAGCGTGGCATGAGTTCCACCGTCAAGGAGCTTCTTATGTCCGCCGAATACGTCGTCGCCCACGGCAACCCCGACGTCGTCCTCTGCGAGCGCGGCATCCGCACCTTCGAAACCGTCACCCGCAACACCTGCGACATCGCCGCCATCGCCGCCCTCAACGAACTCACCCACCTCCCCGTCATCCTCGATCCCAGCCACGCCACCGGCAAGCGCAGCCTCGTGCCCGCCCTCTCCCGCGCCGGCGTCGCCATCGGAGCCGACGGCCTCCTGGTCGAAGTCCATCCCGCTCCCGACAAGGCCGTCAGCGATGGCGCCCAGTCGCTCGACCTCGCCCAGTTCGAGCGCCTCATGCGCGAGCTCGAACCCTACATTCAACTCTGGAAGACCTCCCGCGTGCCCGAAGCCGTCTTCGCGTTGTAATCACGGTCCCTTGGTGCGTCTCCGCCTTCATCCCGCGCAACTGGTCCTGGGCCTCGCCCTTCTGTGTACGGGTATCCTCGTGCTCATTTACTGGCTTCGCCTCGGCGCCGGCGCCACTCCGCCCGAGCTCGTCTCCTTCCTCCCGCGCGAAGATTCCACCCTCGTCTATATCGACGTCGCCGCCATCCGCGCCTCCGGCCTGCTCGATCTCCTCGCCGGTTCGCCCACCGTCCAGGACGCCGACTACCGCTCCTTCGTCGATGAAACCCATTTCGATTACCGCTCCGATCTTGATGCCGTCGCCGCTTCGTTTGAAAGCGGCGACGAATATTTCATCCTCCGCGGTCGCTTTGACTGGACTGCTCTCATCGCCTACGTCAAACGCCAGGGCGGCTCCTGCGGCAAAAGCTTTTGCCGCCTCGACGGCAGCCGCCCCGGCCGCCACATCTCCTTCTATCCGGTGCGCAAAAATCTCATGGCCCTCGCCGTCGCCGCCGACGGTTCGGCCGCCGCTCGCATCGTCAACGGCGCTTCGACCACCGCCCGCTCCCTCCCTTCGCAACCCGCCTGGACCATCGTTCCCGCCTCGGCCTTGCAGTCCTCCCAACTCATTCCCGATCGCGCCCGGCCTTTCACCTCGGCCCTCCAGGATGCCCGCCAAGTCGTCCTCGCCCTCACCGCGCGATCGAACAAACTCGCTCTCGATATCGACGTCGCCTGCAAGGATCCTTCTTCCGCCACCGTTCTCGAAGCCCAGTTGGAGGACGCCACTGCCGGCCTCCAGAGCATGCTCCAACGCGAACATAGCGCGCCCGACCCCGGAGGTCTAACCGGCATGTTAACCTCCGGTTCCTTCCACCACGATGGCGATCGCGTTTCCGGCGAGTGGCCCGTCTCCCGCCAATTCATCGAAGCCGTCGCCGAAGGCCGCGCCAACGCACCTCGCTAATCCCGCCACCCAATGCCCTCGCGAATCCCCGGCGTTCTTTGCTGCGGCAATCTCGTTCTCGACACCTTGGTCCGCCCCGTTCCCGAACACCCGCCTTGGAACGCCAGCCATTGGGTCGAGTCCATCGAACAGCACCTCGGCGGCAACGGCGCAAACACCGCCTACGCCATCGGCAAGCTCGGCGTCCCGTCCCGAATCGCCGGCGTCATCGGCTCCGACCCCGCCGCCGCCCGCATCCTCGCACTGCTCGCCGAAGCCCCCGTCGATCCCTCTTTCCTGATCCGCTCCACGCTCCCCACTCCCTCTACCGTCGCCCTCGTCCGCGCCGACGGCGCCCGCTCGCTCCTCCATTGCCCCGGCGCCAGCCGCGAAGCGTTCCTGTCGCCCTTCGAATTTACCCCCGCTCTCATCCAAGGCTGCTCCCGCTTCCACCTCGGCAATCCCTTCGGCGTCCCCGGCCTCCGCCGCAACGCCCCAGAGATCCTCCGCCGCGCCCGCGCCGCCGGGCTTGCCACTTCGATCGACGCCGGATGGGATTCCCAAGGCGAATGGGCAGCCGTCTTCTCCCCCTGCCTTCCATGCGTCGACGTCGTCTTCGTGAACGCCGCCGAAGCTTTCCATCTCACCGGCCTTTCCGATTCCCCGTCTTCCGCCCGCGCTCTCCTCGCCCAAGGCCCACACTGCGTTGTGGTGAAGTTAGGGGAAAGCGGCTGCGCCGTATATACGCCCGGCGCGGAACACAGCGTACCCGGCTTCTCCGTCCCGGTTCTCGACACCACCGGCGCCGGCGACTGTTTCGCCGGCGCGTTCCTCGCCGCTCTCGTCCGCGGCTTCGACCTGCCCTCCGCCGCCCGCTTCGCCAACGCCGCCGGCACCCTCAGCGTCTCCGCCCTCGGCAGCGTCACGGGCCTCCTCTCTTTCGATGAAACCCTCCGCTGGATCGAAGCCCGTCTCTAATGCGCACGCGGCGCGGGATTCGGAGTGGGTTGCGACTGCCGCGGCGCCGGCTTTGTCATTCTGTTGCTAGGCGTCGACGCGGGATAGGAGCACAATGCCCCATAGGCCACCGGATGAGAGCTGAAGAGATCGATGTTCGACGGTTTGCAGATCCAACTCGATCCATCTCCGCTGAGGCCGGACCCATTCACCGTGATGTAGTACGATGCCGGGTTGGCTTCCGCGCTGCCACAGCTCCCACCGACCACCACGCCGCCCAGATTGCAGCTCACATAATAGTTGTTATTGGAGCTAGCGGAGAGGTTGTCTAAGTACTGATAAAACTGAAGAATCGACCCTGGCCCCGGCAGCCCTTGGGGACCGGCCGGCCCCTGCGCTCCCGTGGCGCCGGGCACGCCCTGCGGACCCGCCGGACCTTGCGGACCCGCCGCGCCCTGTGGGCCAGTGGCGCCCAGAGTCGCATCGAGCACCGCCGTCTGTCCGCTATCGGTCTTCACCGTGAGCCGGAACGATCCCGCGGCTTGGTTGGTGGACAACTGGGCCACAATATTTGTCGCCGTGTAAATTTCGAGACCGGAGAGGCGCTCGACTATATGGCGCGGCTGAACGCCGCCAAACGCTGAAACCGCGACGCGGAGCGAATCTACCGGCAGGCGCAGGATCGGTTGCGTGGAAATTCGTCACTGCTCACAGCCGAGCTGACCGGCTTCGGCTTCTTCCTCCTGAACCAAAAACGGCCCACGGAAGCCGAACCATTCCTCAGGGAGGCGCTCGACGTGAGGCGCCGCACTGGTTCCGGATGGCAGATCGCTTCCGCCGAGAGCGATCTTGCGGCTTGCCTCATCGCCGAGCAAAGGAACGCGGAGGCGCGTCAATTATTAGACCGAAGCCTGCCCGCGCTGTCGCAAGCGCTCGGTGCGAACTCCCGTGAAGCGGTGACGGCCCGGCGGCGATTGATCCAGTCCGGCGGGCACGCCAGATGGGGGACTGCTTCCATCGCTCGTCTATCGAATGATAGGCGGCTTCGCTTGGGCCGCTCTCGGCCGACACCTCCTATGGACATTTCACAGGAGTCGTGCTATCTTCTTTGCAATGGCCAAAGGAGCGATCGCCAAGGCTGACAAATCCGAGGTCCTGCAAGGAACACTCGATCTGATGATCCTGAAAACCCTTCACGCTCTCGGTCCACAACATGGATTTGGGATCGCGCGGCGGATCGAACAGATCAGCGAACAGGTGTTGAAGCTGAATGAGGGCACTGTCTACACCTCTCTGTTGCGGCTTCTGCAGCGGGGCTGGATCGATTCCGGCTGGGGCGTTTCGGAGAACAACCGGAAGGCCAAGTTCTATTCGATAACCAAGCGGGGACTCAAACAACTTGCGGTTGAAACGGCGAATTGGGAAACAATATCCGGCGTAATCGGGCGCGTCCTGAGTCTGGCGGGTGAAAAACAGGCATGATCTCTTCGATTCTTAGAATCATATCCAGACTCCGCGGGCTGCTCGTTCAAGGAAAGGCGGATCGCGAGTTCGCCGGCGAAGTCCAGACGCACATTGAACTCCTGACGGAGCGGCTTATTCGCCACGGCATGATCCGGGCGGATGCGGCTTCCGCGGCCCGGCGCCAGTTTGGCAACACGGCGCTGCTCGAAGAGCGCCAAAGGGAGGCGCGAGCGTTTCTATGGCCTACAACAGCCGTCCAGGACGTGCGTTACGGCCTGCGTATGCTCGCGAAGAGTCCCGGCGTCACGGCAATCTCGATCATTTCGCTGGCGCTGGGTATTGGCGCCAACACTGCGATCTTTACCCTTTCTAAGGCCGCCCTGTTCGATGCGCTTTCCGTTCCTCATCCGGATCAGTTGCGCCTTCTCGCCTATACTCAGGACGGCCGATCCGCGGTTTGGCAGGACTGGGGTGACTTCTATACAGACAAGCAAGGGCGCACTGTAATCGCTTCCTTTTCTTATCCCGTATATCGAAGACTGCGCGACCGCGATCATAGCCTCGGCGATTTGTTCGCGTTTGTCGACCTCAACCAGTTCGAACATCTTTCCGCAACGATCGATGGCCATGCGGAAGTGGTTACCGCGGAGCTTGTCTCAGGCAACCTCTTCCACGCCATCGGGGTAGGGACGGTCCAAGGGAGGCCAATCGAGCCGATGGATGATGCTGTGCCGGGTTCGGGCGCAGTTGCCGTCATTAGCGATTCGTTCTGGCGGCGGCGGTTTGATCGCTCACCCTCCGTCATCGGCAAGACTATCGACGTCAACCTGACGCCGGTCACGATCGTCGGTGTCGCGCCTCAAAGCTTCGCAGGCGCATCGCATGTGCATACGCCTCAGGACCTGTTTCTGCCCCTCAGCATGCAGCCGGCCATCTTTCCCCAAAAAAAGGGTTCACTGCTCTCCGACGCCGACACATGGTGGATTCAGATCATGGGGCGATTGCAACCGGGCATTTCCAATGATCAAGCGCGTGCTTCCCTCGCTGTGAGCCTGAATCAGGCAGCCCGATCGACGATGACGGTTCCGGCCGGCCGCTCCGTACCGCCGCTGTTTCTTCTTCCCGGAGGCCGGGGATGGAACTACGCGGCGCAGGAGCTTGAACACTCGATGCCGTTCCTTCTTGCGCTCGCGGGTCTCGTGCTTCTGCTGGCCTGCGTGAACGTAGCGAACCTCTTGCTGGCTCGCTCCTCATCGCGTAACCGCGAGATCAGCGTACGTTTGGCTTTGGGCGCAAGTAAAAGGCGTGTGGTCCGCCAGATGCTCACGGAAAGTCTGTGTCTCTCGGCGCTGGGCGGATCGGCGGGGCTGCTGCTCGGCTTTCTCGGACGAAATATCCTTCCTCATCTTTTGTCGTCCGCCTGGGGCCCTGTTGCTCTTGGCACGCGCTTCGATTGGCGGGTTTTCGCGTTCACCCTCGCTATCTCTGTTCTTACTGGCCTTGGCTTCGGAGTGGGGCCCGCATGGCAAGCAACCCGTACCAGTGTGAATGCCGGTCTCAAGGATGGTGCAACGACGGCGACCCGCCACCGCGGAGGCTTTACCGGCAAGATGCTGGTAATTCTGCAGGTCTCCCTGTGCATGCTATTGCTTGTGTGCGCGGGGCTGTTTGTCAGGACGCTTGCGAACCTGAACGCCCTTGACCCCGGCTTCAACAAGAAGGGTCTTTTATTGTTCGCGATTGAACCTCCGGTAAAGCGCTATCCCGCCCCGAAGAACATCGAGGTATTCCATCGGGTTGAGGAGAGGATCGCATCGCTTCCCGGCGTGGAGTCGGTCACGCTGTCTCGGGAAGCCCTGCTGGCGCAAAGCGGCTCAGACAGCGATTTCCTGCTGGAAGGCCAGCCCAGGATTGCACGACAGACGGAGTACGTTCCGTTTAACTCCGTCGGCCAAAGCTTCTTCACCACGATGGGTATACCGATTCTTTACGGCCGCTCGTTCGATCCCCGCGACAGCTCAAGTTCTCCCGGAGTTGCAGTCGTCAATCGGGCATTGGCGCAAAAAATGTTTGCCGGAAAAAACCCGATTGGCGCTATTTTCCGTATGCGCGAGGGAGCGGAGCAGATTGAGATCGTGGGGGTATCCGCGGACGCGAAGTATGCGTGGATTCGCGCTGACGATGCTCCGGCCTTTTACGTCTTGTACACGCAACAGAAAGAGGCAACCGGCAGCATGACGTTCGAAGTACGCACGAAAGGATATCCAAAAGATTTTGCGGCAGCCGTCCGGGGCGCTGTCGAGTCGGTAGACAAGGACTTGCCCCTGATTGAAGTGCGCACGCAGGAAGAGCAGATTGACGCGGCCCTTGCGCCGGAACGAAGCTTCGCCACGGTAACTTCCGGCTTCGGGATCCTCGCACTTGTGCTTGCAAGTATAGGAGTCTATGGCGTGGTGGCTGCTGGAGTGTCCCAACGAGCCAACGAAATTGGCGTTCGCATGGCGCTCGGCGCCCGAGCGGATCAAGTGCTTCGGATGATTCTTGGCGAAGCGATGGGCGTGGCTCTTGCGGGCGTTGGCGCCGGCCTTTGCGCGACACTGCTTTTTACTCGCTTGTTGAGCTCATTGCTTTTTGGACTCAAGCCAACCGATTCACTAACCCTCGCCAGTGCCGGATTGCTGTTGGCGGCCGTTGCGGTCCTGGCCAGTTGGGGTCCTGCGCGCAGAGCGTCTCGCATCGACCCGGTGCGGGCGTTGCGACACGAATAGGAAACAAAATGGTGATTCGCAGGAACATCGATCGCGTGGCGTCGAGGGCTTCCAGCCGCGCGCAAGGAACATAAGGCGCAACCCGCCATTTACCTGGACTCTATCTAAAGTTGGGAATGTGCCGGTCGACGACGCCCACCTCCACGACGACGTGACCGGCGATTTCATACAACACCTCGTCTACACCAGAGCCCGCTCAACAAGCCGCGACATCGACCGGGGCGCGTTCCCTCGCGCTCCCGCCATCGACCGGATAATCCTCCGCCAAGTGCGATAAAATCGGCCAATGCGCCGCCACATTGCCGCCCCCCTCGCCCTCCTGCTCCTCGCCGTTCCCGCCGTCCCCCAGGAGCGCGTCGATCTCACCACCGTCAACCGCATCCGCTCCGAAGAGTTCGACCATTCCAAAGTGATGGACACTCTCTCCTTCCTCACCGACCGCTACGGCCCCCGCCTTACCGCCTCGCCTGAGTTCCTTGAAGCCGCCCATTGGGCCGCTGCGCGTCTCAAAGAATACGGCCTCGAAGACGTCAAGCTGGAAAAATGGGACTTCGGAAGAAGCTGGTCGTTAAAACAATCCTCGCTGGAAATGGTTGAGCCTCGCTACGCCTCCCTCACCGCCGCGCCGCTTGCCTGGAGCAGCGCCACCGCCGGCCCCGTCACCGGCGACGCCATCCTGGCTCCTCTTGGCCGTGGCCGCCGCGGCTTAAACATCAAGAAGAATCAGGAGGAAATCGACAAGTTCGAAGCCAAATGGAAGGGCAAGCTCCAAGGCAAAGTCGTTCTCGTCTCCGCCGTCGATGAGCTGAAGCCCTGGACCACCGCTCCCTTCCAGCGCTACGACGAGAAGCAACTTGGCGACATGGCCAAAGCCCCCGACCCCTCCCCGAAAGTCGACGTCGATCCCACCCATATCGAAATCCCCGACGACCCGGAAGAAGCCCGCGCCTACATGCGCAGCCTTCCTCCCGCCGTCTTCGACGATCTCTACGATCAACTCCTCGACCAACGCGCAAAGTTCGGCCAGTTCTTCAAAGACGAAGGCGTCCTCGGCGTCCTCCAGGCCGACAACCGCGCTCACGCCGGCATGCTCTTCGCCGAAGCGGCGGGCTCTTATAAATCGAAATACCCGCTCGCTCCGCCCACCTTCGTCGTCACCGCCGAACAGTACAACCGCATGGCCCGCCTGCTCGCCAAAAACGTCCCCGTCAAAGTCCGCTTAAGCCTCGCCGCCGATTCCACCAAGAACGACATCGACTCCTATAACATCACCGGCGAAATCCCCGGCGGCTCCAAAAAAGACGAGATCGTCATGATCGGCGCTCACTTCGATTCCTGGCACACCGGCACCGGAGCCACCGACAATGGCGCCGGCAGCGCCGTCATGATCGAGGTCATGCGCATCCTCAAATCGCTCGACCTGAAAATGGACCGCACCGTTCGCATCGCCCTCTGGAGCGGGGAAGAGGAGGGCCTGCTCGGCTCCAAGGCTTACGTCAAGGAACACTTCGGCGACCCCAAAACCATGAAGCTCACCGACGCCCACGCCAAACTCGCCGGCTATTTCAATCTCGACAACGGCACCGGCAAAATCCGCGGCGTTTACCTTCAAGGCAACGACGCCATGCGCCCCGTCTTCGACCGTTGGCTCGCCCCTTTCCGCGATCTCGGCGTCTCCACCATCACCATCCGCAACACCGGCGGCACCGATCATCTCTCCTTCGACGCCGTGGGCCTGCCCGGCTTCCAGTTCATCCAGGACCCGATGGATTACTTCGCCCTCACCCACCACTCCGACATCGACACCTACGATCACATCCAGGCCTCCGACATGATGCAGGCCGCCGCCGTTATCGCCTCCGTCGTCTACGACGCCGCCACGCGTGATGCCATGCTGCCGCGCAAAGAACTTCCCAAGCCCCCGCCCGAATTGCCCGGCTCAAAAACCCAATCGAGCGACGCCGGAACCAAACCTTCCGGCAGGTTATAGAAATTAGATAGCGAATCCAAGGAGCTACGCACTCAACCATGAAAGTTGGCGTTTTCACCGCGCTTCTAGCGCAATTCCCCCTCGACAAAGTCATCGAGAAACTCAAATCGCTCGATATCTCCACCGTCGAGCTCGGCACCGGCAACTACCCCGGCGATCCGCACATTCAACTCGCCCTGCTCGACAGCGTCCGCGACTTGAAGGAGTTCAAAGCCAAGCTCGACGGCGAAGGCTTCACCATCAGCGCCCTAAGCTGCCACGGCAACCCCCTCCATCCGGACCCCGCCATCGGCAAGCTCCACGCTGAGGTTAGTAAGAAGACCGTCCGCCTCGCCGAAAAGCTCGGCGTCTCCGTCGTCATCGATTTCTCCGGCTGCCCCGGCGACAGCGACAAGGCCAAATTCCCCAACTGGGTCACCTGCCCCTGGCCGCCCGATTTTCTCGACCTTCTCGATTGGCAGTGGGAGAAAAAGGTGATCCCCTATTGGACCAGGCACGCCAAATTCGCCGCCGACCACGGCGTGAAAATCGCCATCGAGATGCACCCCGGCTTCGTCGCCTACAGCCCCGAAACCCTGCTCAAGCTCCGCGCCGCAACCGGCAAGAACATCGGCGCCAACTACGACCCCAGCCACATGTTCTGGCAGTCCATCGATCCCATCAAGGCCATCCGCGTCCTCGGCGACTCCATCTTCCACGTCCACGCCAAAGACACCCAGATCTACGACGCAAATCTCCCCAAAACCGGCGTGCTCGACACCAAGAAATACACCGACGAGCGCAACCGCTCCTGGATCTTCCGCACCGTCGGCTACGGCCACGCCTTCGGTTGGTGGAAGGAATTCATCTCCACCCTCCGCATGTACGGCTACGACAACGTCCTCTCCATCGAACACGAGGACTCCCTCATGTCCCCCGACGAAGGCCTAACCAAAGCCGCGGCTTTTCTCAACTCCATCATCATCCGCGACAAACCAGCCGCCGCCTGGTGGGTGTAGGTGTTTCGCTTCAATAGGGTGTAGTCATGGTTGAGATTCAGCCAATCCGCGTCGAACTGGAACGGGAGGAGGATGGGCGAATCCTTGCATCTGTGCCGGACCTTCCAGGCGTGATGGCCTACGGCGCCAGCGAGGAAGAGGCGGTGCGAAAGGTGAAGTCGATAGCCCTACAAGTATTGGCTGACATGGTCGGCGGTGGAGAGGACGCCCTGAACCGCTAGTCCACTTCGCCGCGTCAGCGCCTGGCGCGCAACGCGCGTCCTCGCCCAACTTTACATTCTGTTTCCACGACGGCGAAGAAGCCGGCCCAGCCGCGCTCTCGAAGATTGGCAAGGACACGGGGCTTCGCCCTGAAGATCTCTGAGCCGGGTCGCCATCGGCCGTAGCCGGGAGCCCGCGGCTCCCGAAATTCTCCCACGTGGACTTCATTGAATCTCGCGCGCGGAGTCCCAAAAATAAATTTCCCGTTACTATTCCGCCAAACTCTTCTGTAGAATAAATGGAACTAGCCGGCGTTTCGGCTTGGTGGGGGGCCACGTTCGCCCGTAGACTTCAACTTCGAAAAGAGGAGAGTTTATGACTGGCAGGCTCACATCGGTAAGTTTCCTTCTGGCCGTTTTGGTCGCGGCGCCACTGTTCTCTCAAACCTTCCGCGGTGGAATTTCCGGGACCGTGGCGGACGCCTCCGGCGCGGCCGTCCCTGGCGCTTCGGTCAAGCTGGTAAGTCCCGACACGGGATTGACGCGCGACGGCGTCGCTTCGTCCTCCGGCGAGTTCGTCTTCCAGGATCTGCCGCTCGGCAACTACGACATTACCGTCACCCAAGCGGGTTTCGACACGGTTCACGTCTCCGGCTTGGTTGTCGATGCCGGCAAGATCAGCACCATCGCCGTGAAGCTCGAAGTGGCGAAACTAGCCACGACCGTCGAAGTGCAGGCGATGTCCGTCGCCATCGAAACGGCCTCGGCGGCCGAGACCAGTCTGATCAGCACCAAGCAGATCCTCGATATTCCGCTGAATGGCCGCGACTTCACGCAGTTGCTCAAGTTCAACCCCGGCGCCAATGCCAACGGCTCCCTCAACGGCTCGCGCTTCAACGGCATCGACTGGAAAATCGACGGCGCCGACAATAACGACCTCTGGCACAACATCAATTCCGTTAATCAAGGCGGCGTCTCCGGCATCGCCGGCGTCGTGCTCCCGATCGACGCCATCGACGAGTTCTCCCTGCAAAGCGGCAGCAGCGCCGAGGAGAACCGCAACTCCGGCGGCGTTTTGAACGTCGTCGTGAAATCGGGAACGAACAACTTCCACGGTTCCGTCTATTACTTCAACCGCAACGAAGCTTTCGCCGCCAACGACTGGTTCACCCAGCCCGGCACTCCCAACGCGATGCTGCGAAACAATCAGGAAGGCTTCTCGCTCGGCGGCCCGATCGTGAAGAACCATACTTTCTTCTTCATGAATTACGAGCAGCAGAACTACCGGCAGGCCTTGACCGCGCCCGGTACCACTCCCTCCGCCGCGTGGGTCGCCGCGGCGTCGCAAATTATGGCTAAAGATGGCGTGCCAGTCAGCCCGCTCGCGCTAAACCTGATTAACAACCTCTGGCCAGCCAACAGCCTCACCGGTCCCGCGACGCTGAAAAATTACGCCGGAGCCGGCATCAACCTCTCCAATAGTTACAACGGCGTCATCAAGCTCGACCATCAGTTTAACGACCGCAACAACATCGCCATCCGCTACTTCGGCGGCACCGGCAATCAAACCGAATACGTCGGCTCCGCAATGCCTTACTACTTTCAGGAAGCGCCCAGCCGCATGCACAACTTCTCGGTGGTCTATAACTCGGTCATCACCCCGGCCTTCGTCGCCCAGACCTTGGCCGGAGTCAATTACTTCAAGCAAGTCTTCGGCGACGCCAACCACGGATTCAACATGCCCGCGCTCGGGCTGAATACCGGCGTGACGAATCCCACCGATTTTGGCTCCCCGGATATGAACATCTCCGGATTCGATTCCGTCGGACTGACACCTCAACTCGGCCGCATCGACACCACCGGCCACATCGATCAAACCTTCACCTACACGGTTGGCTCCCACCAGTTCCGCTTCGGCGGCGATTACCGCCGTTCGCGCCTCGATGTCTTTTACGATGCCAACGCTCCCGGCACTTTCACCTTCGATGGAACCCAGGGGCCCTTTGCCGCTACCAATCCAAGCGACACCTGGGGCGTCGGCAGCTCTCCGTACGCCGGTTCGCTCAACGCACTCGCCGATTTCCTCTCCGGCCGTGTAGGTATCGGGCATGCTAGCGTCGCCTACGGCAATCAGCAGCGCAATTACTATCTCAATGGATTCTCCTTCTTCGCCCAGGACACCTGGAAAGTAACCTCCCGCCTGACTCTGAACTACGGATTGAACTGGGTCTATCAAAGCCCCATCGACAATCCCGCGAACCTCGTTTCCACCTTCATCCCCGCCAGCGGCGGCATCACCTACGCCGGCCACGGCATCGGCGGCCTCTGGCCCCGCGACTTACACGATTTCGCTCCTCGCTTCGGATTCGCCTACCAACCGAAGGCCGGCGGCAAGCTGGTCATCCGCGGCGGTTGGGGCATGTTCTATCAGGTTCCCAACGTCGCTTACTTCGGCAATAGCTCCGCGCCCAATGGCGCCGCGACGGGGATTAACGAAAACATCGGCGGAACCTCGCCTGTCCTCACGCTGGTCAATCAAGCGCCGATCACTCTCACCGCTGGCAATCCCATTTTTGGAGGAATTTCATCCACCGGGCCTTACGGAGGCTTCTCCGTCAGCCAGCACTTCGTCACCGGCTACAGCATGAACACCACCCTAAACGTTCAATATCAGTTGGCTCAGAACGTCGTCGGCGAGATCGGTTACTCCGGCAGTTTGAGCCGCCACTTACCCGACACCGTCGATATCAACCAGATCCCGATCGGTTCCCCCGAAGCCGTTACTTCGCGGCCCTTCTATGGCCAATTCCCCAATCTCGGCGCCATCAACGAAGTCCAGTCCGTCGGCAACGGGCATTTCAACGGCCTGCTCGGGTCGCTGCGCACCACCGATTTTCACGGCTTCACCACCAAGCTCAGCTACACGCTCGGGCATTCCATGGACGACCTTTCCTATGCCCGCGGCATCATCCCTCAGAACAGCTATTGCTTGCGGTGCGATTACGGCAACTCCGACTTCGACATCCGAAATTCGTTTTCCATGTTCATGGCCTACTCGCTCCCCGAGCCGCCCAAATACAAGCTCCTCCTCGGCGGCTGGCAGTTGAATACGTTGTTCTCCTTCTTCACCGGATCTCCGTTCACGGTCTACTCCGGCAACGATTCGAGCGGCACCGGCGAAAACGCCGACCGCGCCAACGTAGTAGGCAGCCCCTTTTCCGGCGTGCCGGCTTCCGACCGCGCCCAGAGTCTGTACTACTGGTTCAATCCCGCCGCGTTCCAGGCTCCCACTCATGGCACCTACGGCAATGAGTTCCGCAACCAGTTCTACGGCCCCTCGACTCACCAGATTGACTTTTCGATGTTCAAGAATTTCCGGCTTTCCGAACACGTTCAGGCTCAGCTTCGCGCCGAGATCTTCAACGTCTTCAACTTCGTCAACTACAGCGGCCCCGCCAACAACGTCCAGGGCAGCAATCTCGGAACCGTGGGATCCACCTACGACGTCTCCTTCGGCGCTCCCGGCATCGGCCCCGGCGCCCCGCGCAACGTCCAGTTAGCCGCCAAGATCATCTTCTAAGGCGGAACCGGCGCGTCACGGCTTTACTTGCGCCCGGCCGGGACCAGGACAATCGCGAGATCGTCGATGTCCCTGTCGATCATGGTTTTGTATACCGGCTCGTCTCGTTTCAATTGGTAGCCCCGGACGGCGGGGTTAATCTCGTACTCGCCGGCCGCGACACCGATAAATCCAAACCTCCCGTCTTGGCCGATGACCGCCGCCTGACTGTCAAAGGCGCGGTCGGAGGAAATGATGACCCTCATCCCCTCCGCAATGGCCGAGCCGTCGCTAAGCGTCACCCTGCCGCGAACGCGATGGCCGGGCGTGATCCGGATGTCGCCGGCATCCACCACTTCGTTGTCGCGCCTCGTTGCGCACTCGACCGGCTCCGTCGCCCCGCGCGCGGCGATGGACTCCATCTTCGCGTAGACGTACCACTCAACCGGTGAGGGCACGTTGGCGATCGCGAACGTTCCGTCTTCTCGCGTGCCGACTCGCAGTTCGCCGTAGGGATTTCCGTTGATCGCGAGGTTCCCGCCAAAGCCGCCTTTTTCACGCGGAATCAAGCCGATTTCCGCGCCCGCCACCGGTTTGCCGTGGTCCATGAGACGGCCGCGAACGACGGCGCCGTCGGAAACCTGGATCGTCTTACGCTCCGTTCCCGTCGCAAGCGCAGCCATCTTGGGAGCCATCCCGCGGGCCTCCATCAGCAGCAGCATCCCCGTGGCCGCCTCGCTGTGGGCGAGTTCGAACTCCCCCTTCCCATTACTCACCGCAAAGAGTTCCAGTCCGTCGATCGTTCCGTAGGTGCTGGCTGGACCCTGGCCGTTCCAATCGGCCACGGAGATGCCCAATCGGCTCGATGACCGCGTCGCTTAACGGTTCTCCGTGTAAGTCTACGACGCGCCCGCGCACCACGCGAGCCGGATCGCCGACGGCCGCCCGCGGAGTGAGTGCGGCCGGAGCCATAGACCCTTTCGAAGGGTCCACTCTCTTCAGTAAGTCGGCGGCGTAACCGTCGCG
Organism: uncultured Acidobacteriota bacterium; assembly: GCA_963823105.1. Taxonomy (GTDB): domain Bacteria; phylum Acidobacteriota; class Terriglobia; order Bryobacterales; family Bryobacteraceae; genus JAJYKC01. The sequence continues at coordinate 454,866 of CAWGKC010000017.1, read as the reverse complement.
AACCACGACCACGTCGAACCACAGATCGGGATTGAGATTCGGGATCGTGAAGGATCCGGATGGACCGGTGATCGTACGTTTGCCGCAGTCGACGTAGCAGGTGGGACAGTAAGTGCTGTAACCTTTCTTGACTCCGGCGCGGTAGACGAGCACAGTGGCTCCCTCCATCGGCTTGCCGGAAACCTCGGTTACAATTCCCGAAAGTGTCGCGCCGCCGGAAGCAAGCGCCGCTGACGAGGCAAGGAACAGACTCGCTGTCCAAAATCGGAAGCCCATAGCTCGAGCCGCCTTCGCTCTGATGGAGAGTATAGCTAATTCCGGGGCGAATCCAACGGCTCCCCGCTCACTCCACCGCCACCGTCACGCCCGCCCGGCTCGCCGCTCCGCCGATCGTCAACACCACCTCGTCCGCCCCCGGCGCCGCACCCGCCGGAATCGCCACATTCACCTGCGACAACCCCGCCACCGACCCCGGCGATCCTCCGCTATAAGTCACCTTCGCCGCCAACCCTCCCACCGTCGCCGTCACCGATGAAGCCGCCAGCACCGGCGCGCTCGCCGGCGCGAACTGCCCATCCAGGCTCGTCGGATTCGTCTGCCCTCCGCCCGTCGCGAAGATCGCCACTACCGACCCCCTCGCCGCCGGATGCGCCGCCGAATTCACCGTCACCCCGTCCTGATTCAGAATCGCCCCCGGCCCCACGCCATTCTGCGCCACACTGAAAATCCCCGGCGCCGCCGCCGCCACGGTCTCGCTTAAGGCCGCGGACGCCTGCCCCAAATACTCCACTTGAATATTCACCTTCGGCTTCCCGGCCAACTCAAACGGCGCAACTACGCTCACTTGATTCGCCTGCGCGTAAAGGATCGCCCCTGGCGTTCCGTCGAATAGCACCCGCGTCCCCGCCGAGTAACTCGCGATGTTCCCGCTCGCCGCGTCCACTTGATAGGAAAACCCTTTCCCCGCGGGACCCATCCCCGTCCCGAATATCGTTAGAATCTCTCCCGGCGCGATCGCCCCTCCCGTAAAACTCGCCGCGTTCAAAACTCCATCCACCAGCGTCCCGGAGTTGATCGCCGGCGGCGGCGGCGCCGGCGCGAACACCAGAAAATTCGCCGCCCCAGCCCCGGCCGGGTTCGCCGGTAGAATCGTGTCCACCAGATTACCCGTGGCCAGCGCGTACCGCAGAACGCTTTGCCCCACCGGATTCGCCACATAAACCTCGTTGTCCGGCCCCAGTGACAACCCGCTCGGTCCCGTCAACGGCCCGCCGCTCGCGAACACGCCTTTCGACGCGCCCGTGGACGCGTCGAAGCTCAAGATCTGCTCGTTAAATGAGTCGCTCACCAACAATCGCCCGTCCGGCGTAAACAGCAGGCCCGTCGGCCCCGCCGTCGGACTCGCCGTGGCGAATACGTTCTGGTATGCGCCGGTGCTTCCCTTGAAACGCAAAACTTGCGCGCTAAACAGGCTGCTGACGTAGAGGTTCCCATCCGGCCCAAACACCGCCATGAACGGATTGTTCATCGAGTTTCCGTTGGCCGAGGCGAACACGCCCATCGCCGCGCCCGTCCTTCCGTCGAACCGCACCACCCCGTTCTCGATGTCGGAGACCACATACAAATTCCCATCCGGTCCGAACGTGATCCCCGCCGGCTCCTGCGCCTGCGCGAACACTCCCAGATAGGTCCCCGTCGTCCCGTCGAATCGCAGAATCTCCCCCGTCTGCGCGCTCGCCACATACAAATTTCCATCCGGCCCGAAGGCCAGTCCCTGCGCGCTGCTCAGGCTCCCGCCGGATGCGAACACTCCCAGATACCCTCCGCGCACCGGGTCGTAAGCCAGCACCTCGCTCACCGCGCCGGTCCCTCCGCCCAGGTTCCCGCTCACCAGCAGCGGCCCAAACGCGGGCGCGCCCGCACCCGCCGCCGCCACGCTTATCAAAATGAAAATTACAGCCCCGCGAATCGCTGGGAAATACATCTCAACCTCGTTTGGAAAAATGAGGGACGCGCTAACAGCGGGAACTTCTGCTGATAAAGTACCACATTCACCGCGCTTCTCTGCGCTACACTCGCATCGGACCCTTCAAATCATGCTTCGACTCGCCCTCTGCGCCGTCTTCTCCATCCCCTTCGCCCACGCCGCCCTCCGCGCCGGCGCCGCCTCCCAAATCCTCACGCCCGATCTCGCCAAATTCTCCCCGGTCTACATGGCCGGCTTCGGAAACAACCGCGTCGCCAAGTCCGTTCACGACGATCTTTTCGCCCGCTGCCTCGCCCTCGAACCCAGTCGCCTCCGCTCCGCCCCTCGTTCTCTGTGGCGTCGATCTCATCGGCCTCTTCTCCGACGACGTGGACCGCATCCAACAATCGGTCAATGAAAAACTCGGCCACCCCGTCAACCTCACCGTCGCCTCCCTTCATGTCCACGAAGGCCCCGACACCATGGGCCTCTGGGGTCCGAAAGAAGGCGTCAGCGGCATCGACGAAGCCTACAATTCGTTCGTCGTCGAACGCACCGCCCAAGCCGCCGCCGATGCCGTACTCGCCCTTCGCCCCGCCACTCTCCGCCTCGCCAAAACCCACCCCGCCGAACTCGACACCTTCATCGACGACTCCCGCCCGCCCGTCGTCCACGATGCTGAAATCATCGTCCTCTCCGCCACCGGCGTCGACGGCAAACCCATCGCCACGCTGGTCAATTGGGCGAACCATCCCGAGACCCTCGGCTCGCGCAATACCGCTATCACCTCCGATTATTCCGGCTTCCTTCGCACCGAACTCGAACGCCGTCTCGGCGGCATCGCCGTCTTCATCAATGGAGCCGTCGGCGGCATGCAATCCCCGCTCGGCGCCAAAGTCCTCGATCCCGCCACCCACAAGCTCGCTCCGGAAAACACCTTTCGCAAAGCCGAAATCATCGGCCGCCGCGTCGCCGATCTCGCCGCCGACTCACTCCAGGACGCAACTCCCGCCGCTTTCACCTCCTACACTTCGAACCAATCCCGCATCCAAATCCTCACCACCAACCAAGGCTTCCTCGCCGCCTCCGCCGCCGGCGTCTACAAAGGCCGCAAACAATTCACCTCCGATCTAAAAACGACCGTTCCCGTCGGCGCCATCCACTTCACCGCCGGCGATGCCACCCTTCTTGAAATCGCCCTTGTCCCCGGCGAACTCTATCCCGAGCTCAGCGTCGGCGGCATCGAGCGCTACTCCGGCGCCGATTTCCGCGACGCTCCGGCCGAACCCGCCATCAAACAATTAATGCACGCTCCGTTCAGCATGTTGTTCGGCCTCGCCAACGACGAAATCGGCTACATCATTCCCAAAGCCGAGTGGGATAACGAAGCCCCGTGGCTCAATGGCGCCCCCAAACGCTGGTACGGCGAGGTGAACTCCGTCGGACCCGATGCCGCTCCGGACATCGCCGCCGCAATGGTGAAGTTTTTCGCCCAACCCTGAGATCCTTTAGGCCAGATGCACGTTCTTTCCCAGTTCCTCCTCCGCCACGGATACGGCGTCCTCTTCGGTTGCGTGCTCATCGAACAATCCGGAATCCCTCTTCCCGCCGTTCCCGTACTGCTGGTCATGGGTGCGCTCATCGCCCAACACAAATTCTCTTTCCTCACCGCCTGGTCCCTCTGTTCGCTTGCCGCCCTCATCGGCGATTCCATCTGGTACGTCCTAGGCCGTTACCGTGGCGCATCCATCCTTAACCTCCTCTGCCGCATCTCGCTCGAACCAGACTCCTGCATCAGCGGTGCGAAATCCACCTTCTCCCGCTGGGGCGCGGCCACCCTTCTGTTCGCGAAATTCGTCCCCGGCCTCGGAGCCTTCGCCCCCACGATGGCCGGCTGGACCCGCCTGCCCCTTCTGCGCGTTGTCGCGGTCGACCTTGCCGGCGGCCTTCTTTGGTCCAGCGCCTATCTCATCCTCGGCTTTGTTTTCCAGGCCGAACTTGAAGATGTCGGTCTCTTCCTCGGTCACGCCGGCGGCTGGCTCCTCGCCCTCGTTCTTCTCCTCCTCGCCGCGTGGCTCTCCTGGAAGTTCTATCAACGCCGCCGCTTCATCCGCGGCCTTCGCGTCGCCCGCATCCAACCCGAGGAATTGATGGAGTTGATCCTGTCGGACGAACCCCCCGCCATCGTCGATCTCCGCCACGCCATCGAAGTCGAAGCCGACCCGGCCCGCATCCCCGGCGCCGTCCGCATCGACTTCGATCGCTTCGACGAACAGGCCTCCCGCATCCCCATCGGACGCGAAATCGTCCTCTATTGTTCTTGACCGAACGAAGCCACCAGCGCCCGTGCGGCGCTGCTCTTCCTCCGCCGGGGCGTACCCGGCGTCCGCCCTCTCGAAGGCGGCTTCCACGCCTGGCGCCAACGCGGCTTCCCCGTCGAATCGCCCCAGCGCGTCTCATAGCCCCCGCTCGGGAGCCCCGGTGGCCGCGATACGATAGAGCCTGGTGAAGGTTCGGGATTTGGTGCGGTACATAGAGTCGGATGGTTGGCGTCACGTCCGGACCACGGGGAGTCATCGGCACTTCAAGCACCCGTCGAAACCGAACGTAGTTACAGTTCCCGGGAACCCAGGCGACGACGTTCCTATGGGTACGCTGAAGTCCATCCTCAAGGCCGCTGGATTGGAGAAGAAACAATGAGCCAAAGATACGCAGTCATTTTCGAGCGAGCGGAAAACAATTGGGCCGCATACGTCCCGGATTTGCCTGGCTGCATCACAACGGGCGGCACTCTAGAGGAAACGGATCGAAATATTCGGGAGGCGATTCAAGGTCACATGCGAACCCTCCGCGAGTTCGGCGAGCCGGTACCCAGGCCCTCCACCGTAGCCAGGGAGATTGAAATCCCTCCGGCCGCCTAAGAACCGTTGAGCCGGCGCGCCCGCGGACTCCGGGCGCGACACCCTGGGCCGGTGCGATACCGCTGGTTTCATATTTGCGCCTTCGTGCCAACGCCGGTCTCTTCCGGCGCGTCCAACGACGGAGCCGTTTGCCATGCGCCCATTCTCGCGAGTTTCATATACACGATCGAAAGAGTAACCGAGGCGCATACCAACAACTGCCAGTCGATGGGGAAGCGATATCGGCTGCTCCACTGAATCAAGTAGTAAATATCGGGGAAAGTGATCCAGGTCAAAAGGAATAGCCAGCCGGGCAGAGGAAAACGGCGGAATAGCGGGTAGAAACCCAGCAAAGCAACGAGGCTGAAGACCGTACGTGCGCTTCGAATGAACGGATTCGAACCGGGCGGAAACCACCAAGCCGCGAATCGCCGCGCGGTAAGGCCAAGAAACACCGTTGGATGAGCCCGCGCCCAGTCCATCGCCTCATGGAACTTCAGCCGGTTATACCGAACCTCACCCAGTTCCGCCATCTCGGCGGCCTCAGCCGGCGAATTGGACGGGTGCCGCAGGAACCCCGGATTACTCGATAAATCGAATGTCCTGCCGGGGCCGTTGGAAATCCAAAATTCCATCCCGAAATTACTGCGCGTCCAAATCGGGGCATCGAGACTCAGGTAGTTCCGCACCGCCCATGGCAGCAGGAACATCGCGATCGTCGAGGTAAGCAGCGTCGCTTGCAGTAAGTAACGCTTGCGCCATCCCGATGCGCACGCGACGAGCCCAGCGAGAACAAATCCGCCAATGACGGCCAACACGCTGGGATCCAACAGCGCTGCGAATCCGCAGAGCAAAAAGAATCGCCATGGAGTCCGCGTTTTCCACCTCTCGTCGCGCCAGATCCTCACGCTCGCCCAAACGATAATCAAGACTGAAAGGGCAAGCCATGAGCCGTCCGTACCGCCCCTGATTTCGGTATCCAACGCGCCAATGTAGGCTACGCTTAGGCAACCGGCGACTACACCGATCCTGGGACCCAATCCGGCGTCTATTGCGAATAGTGGCAACAAAGCGCATCGAAAAGCCGAAGCGGAGGAAGTAAGGCAGATTTTTACCCCCTCGGCCAACAAACCCGTTCCGAAAAGCCCGAATATGCTTGCTAGAAAAAGCGGATAGACGGGCGTTAAGTGAGCGGTCGGTCCCGTAAAGTTCGGGAAGGGGTTGCTATATTCGCCCGTCTCGACCACTGAAAGGGCGATGGCCTCCGCCTCCGTGCGCGGCGCGAGCCGCTCGAAGAAGCCAGCCTCCCACGCCACCGTCAATCTGACTCCCAGCGCCAGAACGAAAATCGACGCCGCAAAAGCTAAACGGCGCCGATTTGCCGATTGCGCGGGCAGTCCGATAAATCGCTCTGACAGTGTCACTACTCACTCTTCCCGGCGGCGGTTGCGGCCAGCGCCCGCCGCAATGTTGACGACGAACCTAATGAGCCGCTCGGCTCTGAAGTTCCTTCAAGCGTTTCCTTGCATCGTCTGCGCCGCTGAAATTTCCGTTCGCCGCAACTGCCTTGGCGAGCGCCGCTTCAGCCGCCTTCCTTTGGCCGTTCTCGGCGTACGCGATACCCAGGTGATAGTTGCATAACGGATCCGAAGGTTGCAAACTAACCGCATGCGTCAGCGCCTCAATGGCTTTGTCACGCCGCCCTCTCGCCCGGTAGACCCATCCCAACGTGTCGTAGAACTGTCCCACGTTGGGAGCGAGCGCCACCGCCTTACTCGCATTATTCAAGGCCGCGTCGAGGTCGCCTCCCCTGGACACGGCGAGCCACGCCAAGTTGTTTGACGCAAGAGCCGAATTAGAATCCAGACGAAGCGCCGTTCCATACGATTTTTCCGCTTCCTCGAAATTACCCTGGCGCTCCTCCACCACTCCAACCTTTGCGTGCGCGACGCCCGAATTCGGGTCGATCTTCAGGGCCTCTTCGTATTCGGCCAACGCCTTTGCGTCTTCGCCCTGCTCAAACAGCAGATCGCCCCGCGCCAACCGCGCCTCCGTCGACCGGGGCGTCAATTTGAGCGTCTCGCTATAGGCTTCCAAGGCGGCCTGCCGCTTTCGTCGCCGGAATAGAAAATCCGCGTACGCCCGGCGCAACTCGGCGTTACTCGGTTCTAATTGAACCGCCTGCCGCAACTCCGCTTCCGCTCCATCGAGATCGCCGGATTTCGCGAGTGCGTTCGCAAGCGAATAATGAACTCGGGCATTTTTTGGGTCGATGGCGATCGCCGATCTGTATGCGTCGGCCGCCTCGCTAGGTTGACGCTTGCTCAGTAGCAGCGTGTCGCCGAGTTCAATGTGGGCCTGTACGAAATTCGGATCCGCCGCGATCGCCCGGTCGAACGCCGCGCGCGCCTCTTCATACCGCTTTTGCCAAAGTAAGTAGTGTCCCCACGCCGTCAGTACCTCGGGGTTGTGCTGTCCAAGAGCTGTGGCCTTCTTGAGTAATACGCCGGCCGTCTTTGTGTCTCCATGACGGATCGCTACTTTCGCCAATCCCATCACCGGGTACGGGCTGTGCGCGTCCAGCCGTGAACTCTCTTCGAAGCGTTTGCGCGCTTCCGATAAATCGCCCATATTGTAAGCCTGCACCCCTGCGTTAAATTCTTCGGCGGAAGGGGTGGTTGCCTGCTTGAGAGCCCCGATAGTATCCGCCTGGGCCGCGAACGCGATAACCAGCCACATAATGAGCGCGCAATATAAACTCGGCGCTCCCGCAACGATTTCGTCGAGGCGTTTCGTCTCCAAGGGGCGTCTCCAAGCGAAGGCGGGAACTAATCACGCCAAGCCCAATTAGCTCCCGCCTGAAAACGAATAAGCTACAAACAACCAGTCGTTAGTTTCGTCCGCGCCGCACAAACTTGCGGGAAGCGGCCAAAGCCACTAAACCGCCGCCCAGAAGGACGAGTGTGCCGGGTTCCGGCGTGCCGGGCTGCCCGGATTCGCCAAATACCGCAATGCCAAACAACGCGCTGGAACCGGTATTGAACTGGCTCATGATACTCCCGTTGGCGATGTTAACTTCCCAGATCTGGCCGGTGCTAAAGTCTCCCGTCCAAAAAGCATTCCCGCTCGGATCCAAATTCAAGGAAAAATCGCCTCCGCCATTACCGGGCAAATTGTAGGTCTGAAGGATGTTGCCGCTAGTGCCGATGAGCAATGCATTTGAGCTGTCCGCAACGAGCACATCGCCGGTGAACGCGCCGCTTCCGATCTCCCGCAAAGCGTATGCGTTCGATCCGGGTAGCCCGTTGGCGAAGTTTGGATTCTGCGACGAGGTGCTGGTGTCGTAACTCAGAACCGACGTGCCTTCGGAAGTGTAAAGGATCGTCTTCTGATCGGGGGCGAGATCGATCCAGTCCGTACCGCGACTTTGGGTAGCCACCGTGAACGAATTGAGCAGGCCCGCGCTGCTGTTATACTCATTGATCTTGTTCGTTCCGGCGTCGCCAACGAAAATGTTTCCCGCGTTCGAGATCGCAAGCGACTCCGGATTCGTCAAACCGGTGATGAAACTGCTATTGATGATATTGCCCGAATTATCGAGCTTCGAAACCGTGCCGTTGCTGAAGTTCGTTACAAAAAGATTTCCGCCGGAATCGAACGCCATGCCGGTTGTAAATGCGGAGCCGCTACCATCGTTGATGACCTGCACCAACGTGCCAGTGGGAGTGAATTCGTCGACCAAGCCGTTGCCGACTGCCGCGAATACGTCGCCGGATTGATATGCTGAGCCGGCATAAGCGGCGCACGAGAATATCGCCGCTCCTAAAACAAGGCGAAAGCTAAACTTCGTCATATTTGTCCTCCTGATACACAAGACCGCTTCGTCCCCGACGAACACCGCAGCTTGGTAGGTTGGGCCATCCCCATAGCCCTTGACGTTCGCGCCCTATCACGCGGCATTCTTAAGGTCAAGCGAAGATGCGACACGAACGGGGTGTTGCGGCCCAGAACCGTACCGATCGGTACCATCGCCGCTGTCCTTGTCACACAACGCATGATGAATTAGGACGCGGCTTTTACCAGCTTCGATTCATACCACCCTTCTGTTCGCGAAATTTGTCCCCGGCCTCGGAGCCTTCGCCCCCACGATGGCCGGCTGGACCCGCCTGCCCCTTCTGCGCGTTGTCGCGGTCGACCTTGCCGGCGGCCTTCTTTGGTCCAGCGCCTATCTCATCCTCGGCTTTGTTTTCCAGGCCGAACTTGAAGATGTCGGCCTCTTCCTCGGCCACGCCGGCGGCTGGCTCCTCGCCCTCGTTCTTCTCCTCCTCGCCGCGTGGCTCTCCTGGAAGTTCTATCAACGCCGCCGCTTCATCCGCGGCCTTCGCGTCGCCCGCATCCAGCCCGAGGAGTTGATGGAGTTGATCCTGTCGGACGAACCCCCCGCCATCGTCGATCTCCGCCACGCCATCGAAGTCGAAGCCGACCCGGCCCGCATCCCCGGCGCCGTCCGTATCGACTTCGATCGATTCGACGAACAGGCCTCCCGCATCCCCATCGGACGCGAAATCATCCTCTATTGTTCTTGACCGAACGAAGCCACCAGCGCCCGTGCGGCGCTGCTCTTCCTCCGCCGTGGCGTACCCGGCGTCCGCCCTCTCGAAGGTGGCTTCGTCGCCTGGCGCCAACGCGGCTTCCCCGTCGAATCGCCCCAGCGCGTCTCATAGCCCGCATTCGCAGGCTCCATTGGCCGGTTATCACGCCGCGACACGATGGAGCCTGCGAATTGTATTCGCGGTTAGCGCGGTAGCGCCTCTGCGATCGGCCCAAGCGCCAAGGCGGGCAGGAAACTCAGTGCTCCCAGGATCAGGATCGTCCCGAGGACCAGGATTCCGAACATGACGGAATCACTAGGCAGCGTGCCCAAAGTGGTCGGCCAGCGCCGCTGCGCCGCGAATCGCCCAGCCAGGGCCATCGCCAACGCAGCGAGGCCAAATCGCCCAGCCAGCATGGCGATGGCGGTGGTCACATTATAAAACACGCTGTTGGCGCTGAGACCGGCCATGCTTTGACCGTTATTGGCAAAGCAGGAGGCGTAGGCGAAGAGCGCCTCGGTAAAGCCTCGCGCCCCGCCGTTAGTCGCCAACCCAGTCCGGCCGGCGTTTGTGGCGAGCGCCACCGCGGTCAACACCAGTACCACCTTTGGCGTCAGCAGACCATATAACACCGCCAACCTCGTCTCCGCGGCGGTGATTCTCTTCCCGAGGTACTCCGGCGTGCGGCCGATCATCAGCCCCCCAAGAAACACGGCAACCAGCGCGATCATGATCATGCTGTACAATCCGGTTCCCAAGCCCCCGAAGACGATCTCGCCGAGCAGCATGTTCACCAGGGGCGCCAGCACGCCCAGGGGCTGGTAGGAACCGTGCATCGAATTGTACGAGCCGGTCGCGCCGTTCGACGTAACCACGGCGGCGAGCACCGAACCGCCGATGCCGAACCGCACTTCCTTCCCCTCCATGTTCCCGCCGGACACATGTAGGCCAGCGAGTTGTGGCGGCGGTGCGGCTTCGGCGAAATCGCACAGCGCGAGGCCGCCCGCAAACAACACGATCATCACCGCCAGCAATACCCATCCCGCGCGAGGCCTGCCGGTCATGCGGCCGAACGTGATCGTGAGCGATGCGGGTAGCACCGCGATGGCCAGCATCCCGAGGAAATTCGCTAACGGAGTCGGGTTTTCGTAAGGATGGGCGCCGTTGGCATTGAAGAAACCGCCGCCGTTGGTCCCCAGGTTCTTGATAAACTCGAGGGCTGCCACCGGTCCCTGTGCGATGGTCTGAACTCCGCCTTCTAAAGTGTGGGACTGCGTGTAGGGCGCCATGTTGAGCGGCACGCCCTGCCACATCAGGGCGAGGCTTCCCACCAGCGCCGCGGGCAGGAGGATCCAAAGTAGCGCTCGGACCAGATCTACCCAGAAATTGCCCACCGCCGCCGAACGTTCCCGGGCAAACCCGCGGATGAAGGCGATTCCCAGGGCCAAGCCCGCCGCGCCAGCGAGGAAATTTTGCGAAACGAAACCGAGCAATTGGGTCACGTAGCGAGCGGTCGTTTCGCCGCTATACGCCTGCCATGTCGTCGTGGTGGAGAAGCTGATCGCGGTGTTCAACGCCAGGTCCCAAGTCATGGGCGTGGTCAGGTAACGGTCGGCGGGGCCGCCCGGAAGCCAGCGTTGGGCAAGCAGCAGTAGAAACAACCCTCCGGTTCCCGCCGCGCTGAAGAACAGGAAACATTGCGTGTATCTACGGGCGGACATCTCTCGTGCCGCGCGGACCCCCATCCACCGGTACAGAAGCGATTCCGCTGGGCGGAGCACAGGATCGAGCCAGGTGGGCTTTCCCTCGAACACCGCGGCCAGATAGAGGCCAACGGGCTGGACGAGGCCGATGACGATCGCAAGAAAAACGATGTATTCCGCCCAGCGCATAAGATTGTCAGCGGCCGGCGAGAGGGGCTGTCCGATCCAGCGCGAGATTCAGATCGAGCACCCATACTCTGGGGCTGCCCAGGAACCCCAACTGCCGCCCTTCGGTGCAGCCCGCCAGCAGACGGCGAACCACGCCCTCGCTAACGCCGCGCGCGTGCGCCACTCGCCTCACCTGCAAATCTGCGTTTTGTGGACTGATGTTCGGGTCGAGCCCGCTCCCCGAACGCGTCACCGCGTCGATGGGGACCTCCGCGCCGGGCGCCAATCCGTTGGTTCTGCGATACTCCCCCGCCAATCGCCCGACATCGTCGATCAACTTGCGATTCAAGGGGCCCATATTCGTGCCGCCGGAGGAGGTTCCGTCATAACCCGCGCCGGCAGCCGAAGGCCGCGGGTGAAAATACTGGGGCCGGGTGAAATCCTGGCCGATCAGCCGCGACCCGATAACGACTCCGCCCCGAGTCAGCAGACTTCCCTCCGCCCGGTCGCCGAACAACAGGCGCCCCAATGCGAATAGTGCAAATGGAAAGATGCAACCGGTCAACAATGTGAGTAAGATTGCGCCGAGGATGACCGGGCGAATGTGCTGCGTCATTCCTTGTCTCTACTTTAGCCGCAAGGCAGGAAGAAGTCATCGTTAATAACATGAAGAATCTATAAAGACGCCAGCGGCTCCGGACTGCGAATACACTGGGACAAATACCGCACCATGGATAAACGACTGCCATTCTGGCTCCGCCGGGCAATGTACAACTTGCGCGGGGGATTTTTGCTTCGCCCGCTGATCATTGCGCTAACGCTCGGTTTTGCCGGCGCGTTGCTGTCTTGGCTGGAGGAGACGTTTCCCGCCCTCAGCGATTTTGTGCCATCGGTTCTATTCCCATCCCACTCCGTTCCGCAGGTTGCGCAGGTCATTCTCTCCTCGATCGCGACCTCCATTATGACCGTTGTGTCCATTGTTTTCGCGATCCTGCTGATGACCCTTACGCTCGCGTCCATGCAGTTTTCGCCGAGAATAATCGTCAGCTTCGCCAAAGATCGCGTAACCCAATGGACGCTCGGCGTCTTTCTGGGCACCTTTTGCTACTGTATGGCGGCGCTTCCCGCCGCACGGACCCTCCCGCAGCCGTTTGCGCCGGTATTGACCGTGTCCGGAGCGATGTTGCTCGCGCTGGTCTGCGTGGCCTGGCTGCTGTACTTCATCCATCACATTTCTCAAGCGATCAGCGTCAGCCATATCGTCGATCGGATCGCCACGGAAACCGAAGGCATTATCGACGATGTCATGCCCAGCCCGCGCGCAAGCCTGCGATTATTTGAAAATGAACCACGTGAAGTTGAGACCTGGGACGTACCTCTGCTCAGCGAGACGTCCGGCTACATCCGGTTCATCGACACCGTTCGTTTGGTCGCCTTGGCAAAGCACCATCATGTCAAGATCCGCGCCGTCCGGCGGGTTGGTCAATTCGTTCCCGCGGGCGCACCGTTGGTCCTGGTCTACAAGGCGGCCCGTCTATCCGCCGCGAGCGGAAGAGAGATACTCGGCGCGTTTGACCTCGGCCCATCGCGAACCCTGCAGCAGGACGTTGAGTTCGGTATCTTGCAGATTGTCGATATCGCGCTGAAGGCCATCTCTCCCGCCGTAAACGATCCGACCACGGCCGTCTCCTGCGTCGACCAGTTGAGCCGCTTGTTGATCCGCGTGGCAGCCCGCGAGACGCCGTCTTCGGTCCTCTACGATCCGCCCGGCATCCCCCGGGTGATGATCCCGTGGGTCGATTTTGACGGGCTGTTGAAATCCGCTTTTCAGCAGATCCGGCTTTACTCAAAATCGGATGTCGCCGTTAGCCTGCGAATGCTTCGCGCCCTCGCCGATATCGCAGGGACGCGCCCCGATCCGGAGTTCCGCCGTCTTCTCTTCGAGGAGGGGAGAAGGATCGTGGAGGGTTGTGCGGAAAAACTTGGCGAAGAGGAGTTGAGGCCGATGCGCACCCGCCTGTTCGCACTGGAGAAACTCGCCACCGCGCAGGACGGGCGGTCCACGGGAAAGCCGTTCTGATCCCGTTTTGCCGGCACTGCCACGGCGAGCGCCCGGCCTCCGCCGCTATTTTTTCAGCGTTCGCACGAACGCGATGACATCGTCCACCTGCCCACCGCTTAGTCCCGTCACCGGCTTCATCTTCCCGTGCCCGCCCGTGATCACTTTCTTAATGTCGGCGTCGGACATGTCCTGGATTTCCTTCGACCCCAGCGGGTGCATCTCCACCTTAAACATCTTCGCGATCGCCGGCTTGCCTTCCCCGTCGGGCCCGTGGCACGCCTGGCACTTCTCGGCGAATACCGTTTTTCCTTCCGGTGCGCCGGCCCAAGCAATTCCACAAGCGGCGATAAATCCTATTGCGATCGTTTTCATATTTCTCCTCTTCTAACAACTATCATTTTGACGCCGGGGCGTCGACATATCCCGACCCGTCCGCTTCCAGCCGGCGGATCGCCAGCCAGATCGCCACCACGGTAATCGAGATAAAAAACACTGAAATCGCCAGCCCGATGCGCCGGACGTCCTTCTCGTGCAGCGCGGCCTGGCCCGCGCGCAACGTCTCGTTGGCCACCGCCATCCCGGCCTCGATGGGCTTGCGCATCTCATCGGGCTGGAACGTGTGCATCGCCAGCCGCGCCTTCACCAGGTTTTCGCGCCCGTCCAGCAGCCGCACCTGCGCCTCCGAAACTTCCATGCCCGCTTTGTCGGCCTCGGCCAGCGTGTCCTCGGACCGGTTCAACGCCGCACCCAAATTATCGATCCACTGCGCCATCTGCGTCGCCGTCTTCGCGCCCTGCGTGCCGGGATCGTGACATCCCGCGCAAACCGCCTTCGATCCCACCAGCATCGCCGTCGTCGGTTGATGAATCGCGTGATTGCTGTGGCAAACCACGCATCCGCCGCCGCCCGACGCCGCCGAAAAGATCGGCTGGTGAACGCTCTTATCGTAGTTTTGCTGGAACAAAACGTGGCAGCTTCCACACACCGCGGCCACCGACTCCACTTGCGGCGGCTTCGCGCCGTGGCTCCCGTGGCAGGACGCGCAATTGGGAGCCGACAGATCCCCCCGCGTCTTCAGCGCATCCCAATGGACGCTGGTCTTGTATTCCGCCAATTGGTTCGTGGCGATTTTATACTTCGCCATCTTGTGCGCGTCGCTGTGGCAATGCCCGCAGGTGTCCGGAAGCTGCAGCGGGTAGACCGGAGACCTCACGTCCTTCACCGCGTGGATGTCGTGAACGCTGTGGCAATCGATGCAGGTGGCGACATTCTCGTCGCCCGAGGCCAGTAGTTTCCCGTGGGCGCTGGTCTTGTAAAGCTCCAACTGGTCCACGCGCTCCTGCGGGTTGAATCGCCGCATGAAGTTCGGATCGCTGTGGCACTTCGCGCAGAGCTGCGGAATCGCGGCCCGCTTCGGTTTGCCGATGAAACCTTTGGCCTTGCTCATCGCCACCGTCGGATCGTCGCTGGTCCGGTCTCCGCCGTGGCAATCGGCGCAACCCAACCCGCTGGCTGTATGGATGTCGTTCTTGATCAGCAGCGCCGGCCGCTGGATGGGACCGTCCATCACCGCGTGGCACTCCACGCAACTGTCTTTCGCCGCCTGCGCGGACAACCAGGCCGGGGCGAGTAACATAACGGCGGCCAAGGCTCTCATTTGTAGTACCCTAATGCGGTGAATACCGCCAGATAAGCGATCAGGCAAATGCCCGCTCCCGTCACCAGCCGCGTGCGGGCCTCGCCCACGCGCGTCACACCCCACACCGGAAGCAGCGCCCACGATACCGCCAGCACCGCAAAGCCCACTAACCCGAGAATCTCGCCTTCGAAGATCCAGACGTGGCTCGGAATCAGCTTCAGCGTGTAGAAGGTCGCAAGAAAATACCATTCCGGCCGGATGCCCTTCGGCGCCGACGCGAACGGGTCCGCCTTCACCCCGAGTTCCCAGGGGAAAATTGCCGCCAGCGCGCCCAGAACCGCCAGCGCTCCGTACCAGACCATCGCCTCCCGCAGGAAAAAATTCGGAAAAAACTTGATCTGCCGCACGCCCGAAACCGGGATCCACGGAGGCGTGCTCATGCCGTTCTTCTGCACCAGAATCACGTGAAACGCCACCAGCCCCGCCGTGATCAGCGGCAGCACCATCACGTGCAGCGCGAAGAAGCGCGTCAGCGTCGGCGCGCCCACGTCGTCGCCGCCTCGCAACAGGCGCGCGATGGTTCCGCCCACGATTGGCGTGCTTCCCGCCACGTCCGCGCCCACCTTCGTCGCGAAATACGAGATTTGATTCCACGGCAGCAGATAGCCGCTGAAACCGAAACCCAGCATCAGCCCCAGCAGAACGATGCCGCTCCCCCACGTCAACTCCCGCGGCGGCCGGTAGGCGTGCGTGAACACCACGCTGAACATATGCACGAACGCGGCGAAGATCATCAAATTCGCCGACCAGCTATGAATCGACCGGATCAGCCAACCGAACTCCACCCGCGTCATGATGAACCGCACGCTGTCGAATCCCTCGGCCACCGTGGGACGATAGTAAAACAACAGCAGCGTGCCCGTCACCACCTGAATTCCAAACAAAAACAGCGTGATTCCGCCGAAATAGTACCACCGGGTGGCCGAATGTACCGGCACCGTTTTGTGATCGACCGCCTTTCGAATCGCGCTGAGACCCAATCTGTCGTCGAGCCAAGCGTACGTTTTTCCGGTCATGGTCGTTCAGGCCCGCTTTGAAATCATTACGTCGTCTCCTCGCAGATTCACCACATATTCCTCCAACGGCTTCGGCGGCGGACCGGCGATCACCCGCCCGCTCAGGTCGTAAGTGCCGTTATGACAGGCGCACCAGATGTCCTTCGTGGGAGGCCGGTATTGGACCGTGCAGTTCAGGTGCGTGCAGACCGCCGAAAACGCCTTCCACTCCGTATCGCTCACCCTCACCAGCAGCGCGGGCTTGTTGCCGAACCTCACGATCTTTCCCATATTCGGCTTTAAATCCTCTTCCTTTCCGCCGTCGACCTCGTTCACCGCGACCTCCGTAACTTTGGGCGGATTCAGGAACAGAGCCACCGGGTAGAAGAACGACGCGAAGGATGCCAGCGCGCCTCCTCCCAGCAGCCACGACAACCACGTTCGTCTAGGTTGACCCTCCGGCTCCGCATTCTCGAATTGGCCCCGCTGCTGTGCGCGATCGTTGAATCCCATCAACCGTTTCCTTTCAATTTTTCGAATTCGATCTCCGCTCACAGCACATTTTATGCCATTTCAGGAAACGCTCGATCGCAGCGCTACGGTTTCACCAAGTTCCCTTTTCGAAGGATTCGCGGCAGCCCGGTCAGTGTCCCTCCATACAGCAGGAGCGAAACGACCAGCGGCAAAGTGTTGTCCAAGTGAAGATCCAGCGCCAGGAGCTTCGCGCCGCCTATGGCCATGAACGTATAGACCAGCCAGATTAATTCCCGCCTTTGCAATTTCTCGCCGCTCCAGGCCATGACCAGCGACGTCAGCATGAGAGCCGCGGTTCCCAAGGTGGCGTTTGGAACGCTTTTGCTTTGACCTCCCGCAAGCCCTTGCCATGCGGCTGTCAAGCCGCTCGCCGCCATTCCCGAGGCGATCCATGCCAGATTTCCCGATATCAAAAGCGCCGCCACCCGGTCCGGCGAAATCCGCGCCACCGCCACGTAGGACAACAACGCCGCGATAGCCACGATGCCGCTCGTCACTAAAGAGACAGGCGTGTTCCCTACGCCAAATAGCCTCGCCGCCGGTTGGACTTCCGCGCCCGAGACGACGGCCGCGGCGAGCAGTAGGATCGCTCCGTGTAAGCCGAGCAACGGCTGCGAAATCTTCAAACCGGTCCAGCAGCACCCCAGCGCCCAAGCCGCCCAAATCGCCGCAAGCACCGCTCCGGACGCGAGCGGGTAACTTCCGGCCAACCCGAGCAGGAAGGCAAAAGTTGCATAGACGCGCAAATTTAGTTTTCGCTCGCGCCCGAAGAACACGAAGGCGATCGCATAACACGCCGCGCTCAACGAGAGTGCGAGCACGGCCACCGCCGCTGTTGCCGCGCCATCCGCCCGGACGCTCTGAAATGCGCTCCCCAGTCCGATCGCGAGCGCCAATGCCGCCTGCGTCGCCAACGCGCCCGTAAATATCCGGCGCCGGAACAGCGTACTGTGGGCGGCGCTCGCCCCATAGACAATCGGAAGGAGCGCCTCCGCCGCGAGCCTCAGCCATAGCGGGGCCGGCGCGTATCCTTCCGGAAGACCCTCGCCGCGGCCGATCAGAACGGCAAATATCACCACCGCGATGTCGGCGATGCCCGCGATGAACCATCGCGATCCCGGCGCACGGTCCCGGCAAACCGCAATCTCCACTCCTCCGGCGATCGCCAGCAGCGCCAGCGTAAACGGCGCCAGATCGTGCGTCGCAATCATCAGCACCGTGCCGGTGAGCGCCGCCGACGCCGTCGCGATTCCGCAAAGCGCCGCCAGGTTCTTCCTCCAGCAAAGCGCTTGTCCCGCGAGCGAAAATCCCGCCACCACCACAGCCGCCGCTCCGGAGGAGAGCGTGTGGAACCGGATAGTGGCTTCCCACAACAACGGCGCGAGAATCGCCACCGATGTCAACCCGTTCACGACGATCGCAACGCCGCGTTCTTTCGGCAATCGCGCCGCAAGCCACAGCCACACCACCGCGTACACGATTCCCGCCGCGACACCGGCCGCTCGCGGCAGCGCGCCAAGCTCCGTCAGCGCCCGCAGCAGATACGCTCCGGAGATGCCAAGCAGCGCTCTGCCCAATATGGGCACCGCCTCGGCGAACACCGGCAGATCCGGAAGCGCCCCGCGAACGGGCGCCGCGGCTGCGGCCGGGACGGGTACGGCTATCCCCGCGCGCCGCTCCAGGTTGGAGACGCGGCGCTCGAGCTCGCGCACTTCGAGCTCCAACTCCCGCTCGTGTTCGGAAAGCTCCGCGTTCGAATGCCCGGGGGATGCGTCCACCAGGCCCTCCTGTTCCTACGTCTTGTTCGGTTCAGCAATTCCCAAACCAATTTACCCACCTTGGGCGCGCCGCGCCTTTTGACGTGGTCCCCATCCCGGTTCGCCGCAAAGGGCTGGGCGTTTTGACCCGCTCCCTGCGTTTTTTGACGCGCTCGCCGCGTTGTCTGCCGCCCCACTAACATGGTGGATGCATGCCGAAACCGCCGCTTCCCGCCTTGATTCTCGCCGCCGGCTTCATCCTTCACGCTGAGACGGGCGAAAGCATGTGGCTTCGCTACGCGCCGCTCGAAGGCGCTTCTCTGCGCCGCGCTCGCGAATCCGTTCCGGCCGCGATCTCCCTTGCCGGCGGCGCCACTCTGGCTCAAAGCGCGCGCGACGAAATCATCCGCGGCGTCCGCGGCATGTTGGGCCGCACCCTCCGCGTCGAACCCGCGCTTCCAATCGAAAACGCCATCGTCGCCGGCGATGCCCGCCAGCTCGCCCGCGCCTTCCCCCAACTTCCCCTCGCCGCATTCTCCGTTCACGACGGCTATTGGCTCAAAACCGTCGCCGTAGGCAAACTGCGCTACACCGTCGTCGCCGGCGGCGACGATCGCGGCGTTCTCTACGGCGCTTTCTCCCTCCTGCGGAAAATCGCCCTCGGCGAATCGATCGACTCACTCGATGAAAGACAAACCCCCTACGCGCCCATCCGCTGGGTCAATCAGTGGGACAATCTCGACGGCTCCATCGAGCGCGGCTATGGCGGACGCTCCATCTTCTGGGAATCCGGCCACGCGCGCCCGGACCTCTCTCGTGTCGCCGAATACGGCCGCCTGCTCGCCTCCCTCGGCATCGACGCCTGCGCCATCGGCAACGTCAACGCCGACCCCCGCCTCCTCACCTCCGCATTCATTCCCCAGATCGCCCGCATCGCCGCCGCGCTTCGTCCCTGGGGCGTCGCCGTCGTCCTTCCGGTCGATTTCGGAAGCCCCAAATCCGCCGGCGGTCTCGACACCTTCGATCCGCTCGATCCCGCCGTCGCCGCCTGGTGGCGCGCCCGCGCCGATGAAATCTACCGCGCCATCCCCGATCTTGCCGGCTTCGTGCTCAAGGCCGATTCCGAAGGCCGCGCCGGCCCCTCCGCCTATCGCCGCACCCACGCCGACGCCGCCAACGTCGTCGCCCGCGCGCTGCGACCTCACGGCGGCCTGCTCCTTTATCGCGGCTTCGTCTACGACCACCACATGGATTGGCGCAACCTGAAGAACGACCGCGCCCGCGCCGCTTACGACAATTTCCAGCCGCTCGACGGCCAGTTCGATTCCAACGTCGTCGTCCAAATCAAGAACGGCCCCATCGATTTTCAAGTCCGCGAACCCGCCTCGCCCGCTCTTCGGCGCGCTCGAAAAAACCAACGAAGCGATCGAGCTCCAAATCACTCAGGAGTACATGGGTCAAGCCCGCCATCTCGTCTTCCTCGCCCCGCAGTGGAAAGAAGTTCTCGATTTCGACGAACGCGTCCGCGGCTCCGGAACGCCAGTGAAGGCCCTCGCCGCCGGTCGCATCTTCCATCGCCCCACCGGCGGCTTCATCGGCGTCGTCAACGTGGGCCTCGACGACAACTGGTTCGGCAACCAGATGTCCCAGTCCAATCTCTACGCCTTCGGCCGACTCGCCTGGAATCCCAATCTCTCCTCCGCGAGCATCGCTTCCGAATGGACTCGCCTGACCTTCGGAGCCGATCCGAAAGTTCTCGCGATCATCCCCCGAATGCTCCTTGAATCCTGGCGTGCCTACGAGGACTACACCGGCCCGCTTGGGCTGCAAACCCTCACCGACATCGTCGGCAACCATTACGGAGTCGCCGTCGAAGCCTCCGAGCGCAATGGCTGGGGCCAGTGGCATCGCGCCGATGAAAAAGGCGTCGGCATGGACCGCACTGTCTCCACCGGCACTGGCTTCCTCGGCCAATACAGCCCCGATGTGCAACGCCTCTTCTCCACTCCCTCCACGTGCCCCGACGATCTATTGCTGTTCTTCCACCACGTCCCCTACACCCACACCCTGCACTCGGGAAAAACCGTCATCCAATCGATCTATGATTCGCACTACGAAGGCGCAGCCGTCGCCGCCGCCTTCGTGCCCGAATGGCAGTCCCTTCACGGCCGCATCGACGACGAGCGCTATGAACAGGTCCTCGCTCAACTTCGCTATCAGGCCGGCCAAGCCGACGTCTGGCGCGACGCCGTCACGCGTGGTTTCTCAAGGAATCGGGCATTCCCGACAAACAGGGCCGCGTCGGCCGCCACCCTGGCCGCACCGAAGCCGAAGCCATGACGCTCGATGGTTATCGCATCGTCGACGTCGTGCCGTGGGAAGCCGCTTCCGGCGGCAAGGCCGTTTCGTGCCTCTCGTCCACTTGTTCGGCCAGCTTCGAATACCGAGGCGCCGCGGGATGGCGTACCCTCCGCGTCGAATATTTCGATCAAAACAACGGCGTCTCCCGCTTCCGCCTGTTCGTCGGCAACCAGACCGTGGACGAATGGTCCGCTTCCGGCCTCGTTCCCACCTCGAAAATCGACGGCTCGTCCTCGACGCGCCGCGAAATCTCCGGCATCGCCCTGCGGCCCGGCGATCGCATCCGTCTCGAAGGCGTGCCCGGCGGCGGCGAACCCGCACCGTTCGACTATATCGATATTCTCGCGGACCGCCTCGGCGCGGATCCTCTTACCGCACGATCCCCACCTGCGCCGCCTCCACCGCGTAGCCCTCGTCCTTCGCCGTCTCGATAGCGCGCGAGCGCAAGGTCTCCTCGTCCGCGTCGCGCGGGCAGGAATCGAGCGCCCGCTTAATCACTTCGTCTCCAAATTGGATTCGGACTCTCCATTGCTTCTTCCCCGCGTCCCATTCCACGCTGGCCGCCGTAGCCGTCTGCAACATCGCCGTTCTCCTTCCAACCCGCATTAAGCGATCACAGAGTATTATGACTCTCCCGGCGCGCCGATGTTTGGCGGTTCCCGTCAACGCGCTCCCGTGTCCGCGTAGGACACTTCCTCCGTCACCCCTGCAAATTCCGCCCCATCCACCTCCGCATACGGATGAATGAAATAATTCAGCGGCGCTCCTTTCTGCCGTGGCGTCAGCACCAGATCCCGCCCCCGCGTAAACTCCAGCCGGTTCTCGTCGTGCGCCCCGAAAAAATACTCGCGCTTCCCCGGATTCTTCGCCGCCTCCGATGCGTCGATCGGCACCCAGCCAATCCCCTTGGCGTAAAACTCCGCCCAGCAATGATACCCGGCGATCTTGTCCCGCCCTCGCTCGGCGGGTAACGGAAAACCGATCGCGAACCGCGAGGGAATCCCCATCGCCCGGCAATACCCGATAAAAATCGCGTGAATATCCGTGCAATTTCCGCGCCGCGTTTCGCAAGCGTAATAGATATCGCCCCGCCCCCAGCCCTTGCCCGTCTTGTCGTACTTCACCGTCGCCACCACGTGGTCGTAAATCGCTCGCGCCATCTCCAGATCGCTCCGCGCCCCCGCCTGCTCCACAACCGCTCGCGCCATTCCTCGGATCGTATCGTCCAGAGGAACCAACCGGTCCGGTTTCAACCATCGCCTCACGTCGGCGGGTTCCTCTTTCGCGCCGCGCCCCGCATTCGACGAAGTTAGTAACTGCCGATGCTCCCGCCGCACGGCCTCCAAACGCAGACTCACCGCAATGTTACTCCCGCCCGGACGCGCCACGGCCACGTGCAGCATCCGGTTGCCTTCCCCATCCATCGCCTCCGTATAGGGGTAAGCTGACGTAATCATCAGTCCGCGGATCTTCTGGTACGGATCGTCGTGCGGCACCGGCATCCAAAGCTCCACCACGTTCGCTCGCGCCGGTATGCCCTGGACCGTCCCTCGATACTCCAGCGTGAACGAACGTTCGGCGGTTGAGAGCGCCGAGGAAGCGCGCAACCGCACGATCGTAGGGATCGACGCGAGAAGAATGCTCCGCCTCCTCACGGCCCCAGCACCGCCTTCACCTTCGCCCCATCCTCCAGCGGCGCATCCGTCGGTCCCGCCACCTCGTCCCCGTCGCTCAACCCGCTCTTCACCTGCGTCCGCATCAGGGTCGCCTCGCCCAACTCCACCGGCCTCCACACCACGCGGTCGCCCTTCAGCAACAACACCCCTGTCTGCTCGTTATGCCGCCGCACCGCCTCTTTCGGAATCGTCAACGCCCCCTCCACCACGCCCGATTGAATCGTCGCGTCGATGTTCGTCCCCGGCAGCAAATCGTGATTCGGATTCTCCACGATCGATCCCACTTCGCCCACCTGCCGCGATCCCAGCGCGACCACCTGCACCGCCGGCTTGTCCACTCGCCCCTTCCACTGCCTTCCCGGCAGCGCATCCCACGACGTCACCACCGGATCGTTCTTCCGCACCCTCCCCAGATCCGGCTCGTCCACATACACCACCACCCGCACCTCGTCCAGCCGCCCGACGTTCGCCACCAATTCCCCCACGCCCAAATACATTCCGGCGTGAATATCGAACTGATACACCGTTCCCGCCATAGGCGACCGGATCGTGCTCAACGCCAGATTCTCGCGCGCCACCGCCGCCGCCGCCTCCGCCTCGCGCAACTTCGCCTCCGCAACTTTCAGATCCGTCGGCGCGATCAGATTCGCCTTCCGCAGTTCAAGCGACCGCACCAGTAACTCGTCCTGCCTCACCAGCTCCATCGCGTCGGAGGCTTCCTTGCTCGTCGCCGCCCCCTTGGCGAACAACCGCTGCAACGCGCCCGCGTCCTTCTTCGCCGTCGCCAAATCCAGCTTCGCCCGCTCCAACCGGTTCTCCAGATCCGATATCTCCCCCGGCCGCCCTCCATCGGCCAATAGCTTCTCCTCCGCCTTCGCCTGATCGATCCGCGCCGTCGCCTCCGCCAACATCGCGTCCGCCTGCCGGCTATCGAGCGCCACCAGCGGTTCGCCCTCCTGCACCGTCTGCCCCCGCTGCACGAATACGCTCTCCACCGTCCCCGGAATCGTCACCCGCGCCGACGCCCACTCGATCGGTTCCACCTTGCCGTTGGTCTGAATCGAACTCGTCAGCGTCTCCCTCTTCACCTTCACGAACTTCACTTCCGGCGCCGTGTTCTTCCGCGCCAGCGACCACACAATCAACAGCGCCGCCACCACCGTCAAACCTAGCACCGCTTTGCGGATCAACTTACCGGCCTCGCGCAATAATCGAACAACACCCGCCATTCCGCCCGCTGAATCTCCACCGCCGCGCGCTCCGCCTCCGTCCCCGGCATCCGCCGCGCCTTCTCGCAAAAATCTACGAACGCCAGCGCATCCCACTCCGCGCCCACGTCGAATCCCGCGCCCGGCAGCCGCGCCACGATCTCCCGCGCCGCCTCAGCCACCGCCGGATAACACGCGTGCTTGCCCACCCGCCGGAACCAATACGCCGCGTTCGCCGCGTCCGGCTCCATCCGGTGCGCGATCGCGTGCCAATAGCTGCCGTCCACCGTAGCGATTTCCTGCGCGATTTTGTGCCCCTCCTCGAAGCGCGAGAAATATAACCACAACCCGCTCAACGCCGCCTCCGGCGCCCGCGCTTCCGGAAATAAATCCGCCGCCTTCACGCCCCGCAACGCTCCAACGCCGCCCGCGAGAATTCCCGCCACCTTTTCGCCATAGGCATTCGCGTCGAACAAAATCGTTCCCCTCTGTTCCGGCCTCTCTTTTAGTATGACGCGCCCTCCCCGCTACATCTCGCGCCGGTTTTCGAGCGACTTCGCCATCGTCACTTCATCGGCGAAATCCAGGTCGCTCCCCACCGGTATCCCCATCGCGATCCGCGTCACCTTCATCCCCAGCGGTTTCAACAGCCGCGCCAGATACATCGCCGTCGCCTCGCCCTCCACCGTCGGGTTCGTCGCCAGAATCACCTCCGTAACGCCCCCCTTGTCGATCCTCTCCAGCAACCCAGCGATCTTCAACCGCTCCGGCCCAATCCCCTTCAACGGCGAAATCGTCCCCTGCAGCACGTGATACACCCCGCGGAACTGCCGCGTCGTCTCCACCGGCACGATGTTGTGCGGCTCCTCCACCACGCACAGCGACGCGTGGTCGCGATTCGGATCGCGGCAGTACATGCACAGCTCGCCGTCGCTGATGTTATTGCACTCCGCGCACAGCGCCAGCTTGTCCTTCACGTCCAGCACCGCCTGCGCCAGCCGCTCGGCGTCTTCCCGCTGCGCCCTTAGCAAATGGAAGGCGATCCGTTGCGCCGATTTCTGCCCGATCCCCGGCAGCCGCTTGAACTCCTGGATCACCCGCGCCAGCGGCTCGGCGAAATCGGCCATCGCTAGAACAGCCCCGGCGGCAAACCCATCCCGCCCAGCATTCCGCCCATCTTCGCCTGGCTCTCGGCGTCCACTTTCTTCGACGCCTCGTTGAACGCCGCCATCGCCATGTCCTGCAGCATCTCCACGTCGCCCGCCACTTCCGGATCGATCGTCACCGCGGTCACGTTCTTCTTCCCGTCCATCTTCACCGTCACCATGCCCCCGCCCGCCGACGCCTCCACGCGGATCTGCGCGATCTCCTGTGCCAGCTTCTCCTGCATCGCCTGCGCCTGCTTCATCATCGCCTGCATGTTTCCCGGTAGTTTCATGAGTCTCTCTTACTCCTTCAAGTCTCGCACCGCCCGCACCTTCGCCTCCGGAAACGTCTCCTGAAATCTCCGCACTTCCGGATGCTCCAACGCCCGTCCCGCCGGCTCGTCCACCTTCGGCGCCGCCGCCACAGCCTCAACCGCCGGGCGCCCCGCCGTCACTTTGATCTTCATCGTCCGCCCCGCCGCCTTCTCCGCCGCGTTCTTCAAATCCCGCTCGCTCATTGCGAAGCTGAACTCCTCTGGCGTCACGAACCGCAGCTCCCCGCCCGATTCCTCCACCGTGGAATGCTCCACCGCGTCGGCCGTAAACTGCATCCCCATCTCCGCCAGCGCCGCGTGAATCCGCGCCTTCCAATCCCCAGTCTTCACCGGAGCCTTCGGTGAATCGACCGCGGCTGGCGCCGGCGTCGAGGGCCGCGTCCCCAGCGCCGCCAACGCCTCCTCCACTTCCACCATCCTCCCGGCGTGGATCATCCGCAGCAGACCCAGTTCCAAATGAAGCCTCGGTTGCAGCGAAAATTGCACATCCTTATATAGGTCCAGCGCGATCTGCAAAAACCGCGTCAGATCCTCTTCGCTAAACCCCTCCGCCGTCTCCTTCAACCTCCGCTGCTCGTCCCCAGTCGCCGCGATCAATCTCGTCCCCGCGCCCGCCACCTTCGCCACCAGCAAATTGCGGAAGTACCGCGCCAGTTCCCGCGCGAAATGCTGCAAGCTGCGCCCGTTCCGCTCAAGCTCCATCACGATGTCGAGCATCGCCCGCGCATCGCCGCTCTTCAACGCCCCCGCCAGCGCTCCCAGGCTGTCGAGTGAAAACATCCCCAACAGCTCCCGCACCTCGGCCGCGTCCAGTTTGTTCCCGCAGCAGGCGATCGCCTGATCGAGCGCCGACAGCGAATCCCGCACGCTCCCCTCGCCCGCCTGCGCCAGCGCCGCCAGCGCCTCCGGTCCCGCCTCGATCCCCTCTTCTTTGCAGATAAATTCCATCCGCCCCGCGATCTCCGCGAAATCGACCGACCGGAAACTGAACTGCTGGCAGCGCGAGGCGATCGTCGCCGGGATCTTGTGCGTCTCCGTCGTACACAACACGAACACCACCCACTCCGGCGGCTCCTCCAGCGTCTTCAACAACGCGTTGAAGGCCTCGCTGGTGATCTGATGCGCCTCGTCCACGATGAACACTTTATAGCGGTCCCGCGCCGGCCGGTACCGCACGTTCTCCCGCAGCTCGCGCATCTCGTTAATCCCGCGGTTGGACGCCGCGTCGATCTCGATCACGTCCACCGAGCTTCCCGCGCCCACTTCCAAACAGCTCGCGCACACTCCGCACGGCGTCGCCGTCGGCCCCTCCACGCAGTTCAAACACCGCCCCAGAATCCGCGCCACCGTCGTCTTGCCCGTCCCCCTCTGCCCGGAAAAGATATAGCCGTGCGCGATCCGTTTCTGCCCGATCGCGTTCTCGATCGTCGTCCGCACATGCTCCTGGCCAATCAGTTCGCCAAAGGTTTTGGGCCGGTACTTGCGCGCGATGACCTGATACATGAGGCGGGAATTGCCAGACCCCGGGTAATCCGCGGCACACGGACTAAACCGCTACCGTTGCTTCCTTCCGGATCTGGCGGGGTTTACGGCCGTCCATTGCACGAAGCCCGGAGCCTGACAATCCTTGATGTTATCATGAAGCCGCCGGATGCCTTCCTCCACCCGCGCCCTCCTCTTCGACATGGGCAATGTCGTCGTCGCCTTCGATTTCCGCCGCGCCTACGCCAAACTCGCGCCGCTGTGCCCGCTCTCGCTCGACGATCTCCGCCAACGCCTCCGCTCCTCCGGCATCGTCCGCCGCCTCGAAACCGGCCAGCTCGCTCCCGAGCCTTTCGTCGCCGAATTCTCCGCGCTCCTGGAGATCCAACTCACCTACCCCGAATTCGAGGAAATCTGGTCCAGCATTTTCCTCCCCGATATCCTAATCCCCGAATCCCTTTTCGCCGCCCTAAGCCGCAATTATCCCCTCATCCTCCTCTCCAACACCAACCCCATCCACTTCGACTACATCGCAAGCCACTATTCATTCCTCCGCCACTTCCACCACCTTGTCCTCTCGCACGAAGCCAAAGCCCTGAAACCCTCCCCGGAAATCTACGCCGAAGCCGTCCGCCGCGCCGGCTGCCGCCCCGAGGAATGCTTCTTCGCCGACGACATCCCCGAATTCGTGGAAGGCGCCCGCCGCTTCGGCTTAGACGCCGTCCAATTCCAATCCGCTGCCCAAATCGAATCCGAACTTCGCACCCGCGGCGTCGCCTGGTAGCGCAGTCGGTAACCATTGCGAAATCAACGCCAAGCTTACCGAGCCGCGACCGTCAGGAAGCGGTTCCCACCAGACATCCCCATCCGCCTCACTTCTCGCCAAGCAACGGCAGGAAAGCTTCCGGCGTCAGCGTCCGGATCGCAGATCCGCGAAACCCCTTCGGATTCCGAGTCACGATAAAGTCGCATCCGGCCACCTGAGCCGCGGCTGCCGTCACCGCATCCTCAAAGTCGGACATCGGCAACCGCAGGGCTTCTTCAAGCACCGCACCGTCGACCGTCGCAACCTCGAAGACGCGCAACATCGCGGAGATAGTTCCTTTAGCTTTCGCGATCCCCACGTCCTTTCGAACCAGGTAATGGATGGTCGTGATGGCGTGAGCGGCCAGGAATCCCTTGAAAACACCCGTTTCCACCGCTTCCCAAACCGCCGCGCTCCCCGCCGCGTGCGGCCGCCGGTCCAACAGAACGTCCATCACGACGTTGGTATCGACGAGCGCATGCCTCATTTATTTTTGGCCGCCAAGTGGCGCCGGTAGTCTTCGACATCGCCCTTCTTCAGCGACCCTCTAAGCGAACGCAGAATCGGAGGATCCTTTAGGCCTGAGTTGGGCATCGCCACGACCGCGGCAAGGTATCCTTCCACCATCTCGGACACAGACACCCCTTGCTTCTTCGCATATCGTTTCGCGCGGGAAACCACGCCCTTCTCGACACTCAGCGTGAGCTTGGACATCCGTACGTATTCTATCAGGCAACCGATACGTATCGCCGCCAAAGCGCTACGGCCTCCCCGTTAAAACAGAAGATCGCTGGCATGTCCTATGTTCCCGCGCCCATCAACGTGATGGTCTCCTTGATCGGCGTCCCCGCCGTATCCCGCACATTGACGATCGCGGACCGCGGTCCCTGCGCCGTGGGCGTAAACGTAACCGTGATCTGGCAGCCGCCCGATGGAGGAATCGTCGAACCGCAGGTGTTCGTCTGAGTGAAGTCGCCCTTATTCCCGCCCGCGATGGCGATACCGGTCACAGGTATCGACTCACTTGTTGGATTTGTTACCGTCACCGGCAGGGAACTGGGCGTACCCACAACTTGATTCCCGAAGTTCAGCAGGTCGGTGCTCAACTTCAGATAGAGGACGTGAATGAAATGTTGCGGGGGCACTTTCGAACTAGCGGCGATAGTACGAACATTGAACTGGTGGTTCAGTGCGCCTTCCTCCGGGAAATTGTATTCCGACACGACAATCGAGCCGTCTTGTTGATTCACTTGTTCCACATAAGCTACATGTCCGTTCGAACACTTCTTGCCGCAACCACTTACCCACTGTGCAATCGCTCCCACCTGGGCCACGTTGTCCACTTTGTATCCGAGCGCTAACGCATTGGCGTACCAATTATTGGCGTTGCCCCACACCCTGCCATCCATCGTGTTAAAAAAATACGGATAGCTGGGATCAGTGGTTCCGGCATCGCGGTTCATTCGCCATGCCAAATAAGACGTACATTCGCGAAACAGGAACCCGTACGGGTCGTGTCCGTCGATGGTAGCGTTTTGAAAGGGATAGTCGTCCTCGACATAGGCATACTGGCTGCCCAGGACCTCGAAAGAATACCAGTTTGACAGCGACCCATCTGGATTGGCCACTTGAAATTGCCAGGCTGCGGTGGCATTTGCAAAGGTCTTCGATGCGGTGATCTCGCTGCCATTCAAAGAAAGCGGCGGAACACTTCCATTCGTGCCGTCGGTAAGGTCCTGCCAGTTAAGAACCGCTCCCGTCTCAAAATCCATTCCCGTAAGAGTAATGACCTGAGCCGACTTAGAACCAGGAACCGGATCCGGCGACAAACTCGCGAGTTGCGCTCCGCCGCTCAGCGGTACTGTCTGAGGACTATCATTCGCATCGTCAAACACCGACAAAACAGCCGACTCGGCCGACGTAGTCAAAGGATTAAAGGTAACATTGATAATGCAAGACCCTCCCGGCGCGACGATCGTGCCATTGGTACAGGTCGTTCCGGTAGCCACCGCAAAATCATAGCTGTTAAATCCACTAAATGCTTGCGGCAGGGTAATAGTAAGCGGAGCCGTGCCGGAGTTGGTGACCGTCAACGGCAAAGTGCTTCCCGAGCCGGGAAACACGAGATAGGTAGGCGTAAATTGGACAGCGGGGCCCGGAGGCGCTTGGACCTCAAACACCGTTCCGAAACCGTAAGCCCCGCCAGCGCCCGTGGTCCCATAAAAGTTGCCGGCCGCGTCCTGGATCAAGCCTGCCGCCGGGTCTGCCCCGTCGGTTCCTCCGGCGAAACTATACAGCACGATTTCGTTGCTGGCCTTGTCCACCTCGAAGACCGTTCCGCTGCCGGAAGCCCCGCCGGCGGAAGTGGTGCCATAAAGGTCGCCCGCCGCGTCCAAGATTAAACCTGCGCCTGGCTTTGCCCCGTCGCTTCCGCCTGTAAATGTGTGCAGTACAGCCAACGCTCCGCTCGTTTCGAGCTTGAAGACCGTTCCGTAGTCCAACTCGCCGCCCAGGAAGGCAGTCCCGTACAGGTTGCCCACCGAATCCCGGATCAAGCCCGCTTGTGGAATCGCCCCGTCCACGCCTCCCGTAAAGCGGTACAGTACCGCTTCCTTGCCGCTCGTGTCCACGCTGAAGACCGTTCCCGCGTTTCCCGTGCCGCCGCCTCCCACAGTGGTCCCGTAGAGGTTGCCTGCCGCGTCGCGGACTAGACCTGCCATTGGGAGCGCCCCGTCCGCCCCGCCCGCGAAGCTGTACAACGCCGTTTCGTTGCCGGCCACGTCGAGCATGAAGACCGTCCCTAGGCCGGAGTTGCCGCCCACGAAGGTTGTCCCGTAGAGGCTGCCTGCCGCATCACGGATCAACCCACCCCACGGCTCCGCCCCGTCGGCCCCACCCGTAAAACTGTACAGCACCGTTTCCTTGCCGGTCGTATCCACCTCGAAGACCGTTCCTTCGCCGAACCTTCCGCCGCCGACGGTAGTCCCAAAGAGGTTGCCTGCCGCATCGCGGACCAAGCCCGCCTGCGGATTCGCCCCGTCGGTCCCGCATGTGAAGCTATAGAGCGGAACCTCCTGCCCGGTCGTATCCAGCTCGAAGACCGTTCCGCAACCTCCTTGTTCCGAAGTAGTCCCGAAAAGGCTGCCCGTCGAACTGCGAATCAACGCCCCCAATGGGACCGCCCCGTCCGACCCGCCCTTGAAGCTGTACAACACAGTTTCCTGAGCAAACGTAGGCCCGCAGCCCAGAAAGAACAACACCGCAGCGACTGCCCACAGATCGCGCCTCACAGTGGAGTACAACGCGTCACGCCTCATTTTCTTTTCCTTCTCCCCCCTCCCAATGCTTCCCCACCTCCCCTCCGGAACGGATGTCCACCGAATAGCGGACTCCGGCGAATTGGCGGGCACCGCAGCATGCTCGCCAGCCGCCCAGATTGAAGAAAGCCCCCCACACGTGGCCGCAGTCAAAAATTGTACACCATCCCAATGCGCCGCGCGCTCTGCGGCCCCTTTTGGAGGTATCGGACGTAGTTTCCGAATCGAGTTCCGGCCAGCGGCAGCCCGCACCCGGATGCACCCACCCGAAATCAATTCGCCATTCCATTCGTCCTCCGGGCAACGGGCAATGCCCTCTTCCACCATTCCGTCCTCTCGCACGATGCCGAAGCCGTCCGCCGCGCCGGCTGCCGCCCCGAGGAATGCTTCTTCGCCGACGACATCCCCGAATTCGTCGAAGGCGCCCGGCGCTTCGGCTTAGATGCCGTCCAATTCCACTCCGCCCCCCAAATCGAATCCGAACTCCGCTCTCGCGGCGTCGCCTGGTAGCGCGGCGACGGCCGCTCGCCTTACTTCTCGCCAAGCAGCGGCAAGAAAGCCTCCGGCGTCAAGGCCCGGATCGGAGATCCGCGAAACCCCTTCGGGTCCCGCGTCACAATAAAATCGCATTCGGCCGCCTGCGCCGCCGCCGCCATCACCGCATCCTCAAAGTCGGACATCGGCAACCATAGGGCTTCCTGAAGCGCTGCACCTTCGACGGCGGCCACCTCGAATACCCGCAACATCGCCGAAATAGTCCTCCTTGCTTTTGCGATCCCTAATTCCTTTCGAACCAGGTAATGGATCGTCGTGATGGCGTGAGCGGCCAGGAATCCCTTGGAAACACCCGCTTCCACCGCCGCCCAAACCGCCGCGCTCCCCGCCGCGTGTGGATGCCGGTCCAACAGAACGTCCAGCACGACATTGGTATCGACCAGCGTGTGCCTCATTTATATTTGGCCGCCAAGTGGCGCCGGTAGTCTTCGACATCGCCCTTCTTCAGCGACCCTCTCAGCGATCGCAGAATCGGAGGATCCCTTAGCCCTGCGTTTGGCAGCGCCACGACCGCGGCAAGGTATCCCTCCACCATCTCGGACACCGACACCCCTTGCTGCTTCGCATATTGTTTCGCGCGGGAAACGACGCCCTTATCGACACTCAGCGTGAGCTTGGACATACGTACGTATTCTATCAGGCGATCGATACGTATAATGGCATCCCGGACGATGGCTCGTAGCAGAGGTTCCATAAGCGTCGGGCCGGGATGAATTGGCGCCACGGCTAGAACCTTCGTTTCAGGATGAAATGGCTCCCGTTTTGCCGGTCCGCCACGAATCCGGCGCGTTTGAATGCCCGGACCACCCTGCGCGCGGTCAGGGATGGGAGCTTGGCCATGAATCAAGCGGGAACAGGCGAGGGAACAAAAACTCTTCCTTGGAACGATGGCCCTTCCTCCGGAATCGCTTCCCCATGATCCGCCAGGCTCTCCAGATACAACGTGATCGCTTCCTTGACGTTGCGCTCGGTTTCTTCCAGCGTTTCACCTTGAGTGTGACAACCGGGCATAGCCGGGACGGACGCCACATAGCCGCCTTCCGCGGTTTGCTCGCAGAAAACGGAATAGGCGAAAGCCCGAACAATCTTGCGTGTCATCACCATCACCGTAGAATTTCGCGATCGAATCGAAAAAAACTTGCGTCCACCTAATCCGACCTCGTCTCCAGGTTCACCGTTCCTGGCGCGAATCCACGCCGGGACGACTTAGAATTCTTGCGCTCAGGATTGAGCGGCGAGCCGGACATGAACTGGCATTTCTTCCGCCGCGCCGCAAAGCTCCTCATTCGTCGCTCACTGCAGACATGGCGTATTCCGCCTTGGCTTGCTTAAGGATCGGGATGTCGGCGTCGGCGTCTTTCCAGAGAGTCAGGAAATCCCGGTAGGCGGCTCATTGCTCTGGTCTTCTCTCCCGACAAAGCGAACGCCCTGCCCGATTGCAGGTGCGCCAGCGCGCCGATGGGGTCGCTGACCACGATCCCGCGGTGATCGAGAATCTTCTGGAATTCCGCGGCGGCTTCCGCGCCCTCGCCGCGCGGCCAGATACGCCTCGCCACGCACATAGACCGGATAGAGCGTCCCGAAAAACCCATGAAAGCTGCTACGCGGCGCGCCCAGGTCATAGGGGACGGCGATTTGCAGCAGTTCGATGGCCCGTGATGGCTCGCGATGGTTCAGCGCGAGAAGTCCGCGCAGAGCCGGCAGGTAACTGAACTTGACCGAAGTATCTTCAGGAAAGCGCTTTTCCAGATCGTTCGCCAGTGTTTGAGACCGGGAAGAATCCCCGGACAAGGCCAATGCAAATGCGGCGCCGTACTCCACTTCCCGGCTACTCGAAATCTGACGCGCGGCCATCGCGCTCCGCCTCGCCGCGGACGCATTCCCGAAAAAGCCTTCCCACAGCGCGTGCCCGGTTTCATCCAGAGCCGCCCTGTCCATCTGACCCGCTTGCCGAGCCAGTTCCGCCGCATGACGCGATAACCTCTGTGGCCTCCCGCAACTGGCCGGAATATGCCGCGACAAAAGCCTCGTGGTCTGATATCCAGTCTTCCACGCCGGATTTTCCCAGCGCCAGCGCCGCTTCCCGATCCATTCCGGCCGCGTCGCCTTTTAAAAAGGCGATGTCGTAGCGCTGGACCACGAAGTCCCCGATTTCGACCTTCCGTGCGGAGGCCTGTTGGAGGGCGCGTGGCGGCTTCGCCCAGCCGGCCTAGGTAAGTGTCGTTGAAGGCAAGCTGGGAGTAACCGATGGCCAGGTTCGGATCGATTTCGATAGCCTTCGCGGACTCTTCCGCTGCCTTTTCGTACTGTCCGGATCCGTCGTAGATGATCCCGGACAGGAAGGCGTGGGGAAGTACGTCGCGGGGATAGGTTCGCGCCCACAACTCACAGTTCTGTTGAGCCCGCTCCAGGTTCCCGGTTACGTGAAGTTCGTAAGAAGCGGTGATAAAAAACTTCTCTCGGTCGCTGGCGCGATTCCGCAACCGATACGCCATGGTGGTGCTCTCCGCCGAGAGGCTGGACTCTCCCATATCGCCGTACATGAGTCCCAGCGCGGCGTGCGCCACCGCGAATTGGGGGTCGATTTCAATGGCCCGCTTGAAGAATGGCACCCCGGTGAAAGAACCGGAGAGGCCGGTCTTCATGCCCGCGCTATAGGCTTTCAAGGCTTCGAGCGACGGCGTGGTAGCCTCAGCCAGCGGAGTATCGTGTTCCTTAACCGCTGCGAGGGATTCGCCGACTCGCGTTCGGAATTTACTGGCGATCCGGCTCAGGGCGTTCAGGACGTCTTCTTTCCCGGCCGCCTGCGCCTGCTCCACATCGAGGAGCTCTCCGCTGGCGCACTTCTTGGCGCGCAACCCCACCACGTACTGGCTTCCGAGGCGGGCAATGGAACCATCCAACACGGCGGCGCTCGTGGTCCGCTCGCAAATTTCCTGGGCGAGCTCCGGAGTAAGACGCGCATCCGCCGGTTGGCGCATCAATCGCAGCGCCTGGTGGATACGCGGTTCGGAGACCAGCTTGAGGAATGGCGACTGTTCAAGTTGCACCGCCAACCCCTGGCGCAGCGTCCCATCGAACACCGGGTCTCCCGTCGTGTTCGTGAAATCGGCCAGGACAATCGTGTCCTTGTCGGTGAGTTTTGGCGCGCGGTGAAAGTAGTAATAACCCGCGGCGAGGACCGTCAACGCGGCCGCGGCGATCGGGGCGATCGACAGCCGGAGTCGTACGCGGCGCCGCGCGCCGGTTGCCGCCCGCCCTGAACCCGAGTCGTGCCTCAGGCGTTGCAGGTCGGCGCGAATTTCCGAAGCCTGCTGGTAGCGTAGCTCGCGGTCGTTCTCCAGGCACTTGGAAATGATGCGCTCTAACTCCGGCGTCACATCGGCGCTGAGCCGCGCCGCAGTCACGGGACGCGCGCCAGTAGCCATTTCGTACAGCACCAATCCGAAGGAAAACAGGTCGGTCCGCGCATCCAAAGGTAGTCCCATCGCCTGCTCCGGCGACATGTAGCCGGCCGTTCCCATGGCGGCGCCCGGTTTTGTTATCGGCTCCGCGGCGCTTCCCGGCGCGGCCAATCGAGCCAGTCCGAAGTCGAGGATCTTGGCGTGGCCTGTCCGCGTGATGAAAATATTGGCCGGCTTAATGTCGCGGTGGACGACGCCCGCCGTGTGCGCCGCGTCCAGAGCGTCGGCGATCTCGATTCCCAGCGAAGTCAGCTTGTCCATCTCCAACGGACGGCAACCGATGCGTTCTCTCAGCGTCTGGCCATCCAGGTACTCCATGACCAGGAACGATCGTCCGTCCTCTTCGCCGATGTCATGAATGGTGCAGATGTTCGGGTGATTCAAGGCGGAGGCGGCGCGCGCCTCGCGCTGGAACCGATTCGCGGCTTCCGGCTCGCGAGCGAATTCGTCCGACAAAAACTTAAGCGCGACAGAGCGCCGAAGCCGTCTGTCCTCGGCCTTGTAGACGACGCCCATCCCGCCACCGCCCAGCAGTTCCTCAATGTGGTAGTGGGATACCGTCCGGCCAATCGGGAAGCGGTCGCTTCGGGCCGCGTCTTCGCTCTGGTGGTGAGCCAGGGCCATCGCCGCCACTTCCATGACCGGACTCTCCAGGAAACTTTCCGCCTCCCGCTGCGAAGCAAGCAGCGACCGGACTTCTCGCTCCAGCGCTTCATCGCCCTCGCACGCCCGCCGCAGAAACGCGTCCCGCTCGCCCGCCGAACGCTCCAACGCGGCCTGAAACAGACGATCGACCCGTTCCCACCGTTCAGAATCCATCGGCCGTTCCGCCGGTCAACTCGCGATAGAGCCAGGCCTTGGCGGTGCTCCAATCGCGCATCACCGTGACCGGCGACACTTTGAGTACCTCCGCTGTTTCTTCCACGCTGAGTCCGCCAAAGAACCGCATTTCGACCACCTGCACTTTGCGCGGATCGAGCCGCGCCAACTCGTTCATCGCGTCGTCGAGCGCCACCAAATCCGCGGCCCGGCCGCCACCTACGATAGCGGCTTCATCCAACGATACGTGCGGCACGCCGCCGCCGCGTTTCAGGTTGTGGCGCCGTGCATGTTCCACCAGAATGCGCCTCATCAACTGGGCCGAAATCGCGAAAAAATGAGCGCGATCCTGCCACTCGATGCGCTTATAGTCCAACAGGCGCATGTACGCCTCGTTCACCAGCGCCGTAGTTTGCAGACTGTGACCGGGCCGCTCGCGTCTCATATAGCGGCGCGCCAGCCGGTGGAGTTCGCCATGAACGATAGGGGTCAGCCGTTGGAGCGCGTTCTGGTCTCCGTCGCTCCATGCGCGTAGTAGCTTGCTGATGTCGCTCACCGCCGCCTCGCCGGGTTGTGCCTCCCTTTGCATCGCGTACCGGCTGAATTATACCGCCGCCCCCGGCCCTTCGATTTTCAGCCCTTGGCGTGATATTTCCATCCGGCCTTCTGCGCCTATCTGAATAGGCGCATTCCGCGCCCGACCGAAATGGAGACACCTATGAAAATGACCGCTTTCGAAAGATTTTTCGCGGGACAAGCCTTGCCGTCCGCCTCCCGCGCGCTCGTGGCCGTGGCCGCCCTCGTGCTCGCCGCCCGCCATCCGCGCGGCCAACCCGCTCACGCTCGACAATTTTAAGTCGGGCCACTACCTCGTATCCTTAACGACCGCCCAGTCGCAGGACATCCATTTTGCACCATTGGCCGCCGGCGATCCGCTAGGCCCGGCCCGCGAAACAGTCTTTGTGATCGGGGCCAATCCATACGGGCAACGGAGTACGCTCGACATCGGAAAAGGCATTTGGATCGTGGATGGTGGTTTCGGCGTCGTGCCCGGCGTGCAGATTTACTACGGGTGGGCTAACGCAACCACGCCCGCGCCATTGGGCCTGAACCTCGCAGCGTATTCCGCCTTCCGGTTGACCTTTGCCGGCGTCGCCACCGAGGAAGTCCTGGGTGTGGACGTAACCGTATGGACCCACAGCGGCGCAGTGTATGCCGCGCAGACGTCTCTGACGCCCCAGGTCAATGAAACCTCTTTGGAGTTTCCGTTTTCGAGCTTTCAACCAAGCGCCCTCGACGCCAGCGATATCGACTACATCGGGATCGTTACGTGGGGCGGCGGGACTAACAGTTACGGAATTACCTCCTTTCAGGCGGTCCCCTAGCCTCACATCGTATAGAGAAGGACAAACAACTATGAAACGAACCGCGATACCTGTGTTGATGTTATTCGCTGGGATGGCATCTTGCCCGCCGGCTTCGGCCTCCTGGGGCACTTTCATTTCGACGGGAAATGCCACCGGCCTCGGCAACCCCTCTTGCGCTTTCGCCTCGAGCGGCAAAGCGGTATGCGCCGTGCGCAGCGGGAGAGGCGAGATCATGGTGAACGAGTTCAACGGGTCCGCATGGGGCACGTGGACGAGCCTGACGGGAGCGGCCGCGTCCAATCCAAGTTGCACCGTGAACGGCTCCGGCGACGTAATCTGCGCGGCGATGTCTTCGGATGGAAATCTTCTCGCCACCGTCTTCAACGGATCAATCTGGACCACCCCGGCGCAGGTCGCGGCGAAGCTCTTCTCCGCGCCGAGCTGCGCGGAACTTACCCCCGGAGAAGTACTGTGCGCGGCGCGTAGCGCCACGGGCGGCCTAACGTACTCGATTTATAACGGGACTTCGTGGAGCGCTTTTAAGACCGTCGCGACCTCGGCCGTCTCGGCCCCCGGTTGCGCCACCGACAACGTGGGCGGCGTAATTTGCGCCTTTGTCACTACGAACGGCGCAACGGTCGCGAATCGCTACACCGCCGGCGCTTGGGAGGGTTTCCTCAACCTTGGCGGAGAGGCTGCGGGCGACCCCATGTGCTCTTCCGTGGACTCCGGTGGCAAAGTCGCCTGTTTTGCCGAGGCCTACAACTCGGGAATGATCTACGGCGCGGAATTCCTCGGCGGAACGTGGACGCCCTCCAATTGGACCGCCTTCGGTGCGTTGGGCGGGACGGTCGGCAACAACGCGAGCTGCACCACGCAAGGTGGCGGACTGGTGGTCTGCGGCGTGATCGGTGAGTTAGACAGCGCCTTCTACGCCGATGTGTATAACGGATCCGGTTGGGAAGGGTGGGTCAAAGTCGGCGGAACCGGAATTGGGATCCCCGCCTGCGGGGCGCTCGGCACCGGCCAGGTCGTGTGCATCGTCATGGGCATCAATAACAAACTCACCAGCGTGGTCGGTCCGTAAGCCGGTCCGACGGCGCCGCCTTCCCGCAAGGCGGCGCCGCGCCTTTCCTGTCGACGCGGATGCGGCAATCAGGGCAAGTCCAATCCTCGCAAATGCCGCTATTTTCGACGACCCGATTCTTCGGGCGATCCACGGCAACGCATCTTGCCACGCAGCCCCAACGTCTCCGAAACTTGCCGCAACCCGCCGCGCCGGTTCTTCCAATTTCCCTCCCACGCGTGATAGTTGCTTCTCCCCTTCTACGCCTATCTGAATGGGCGCATCCCGCGCCTGACTGAAATGGAGAAAAACATGAAACAGATCTTGATTTGGATCGCAAGCAGCTTACTCGCCCCGCTTGCCATGGCACAAACAGCACACTACACCGTCACCGACCTCGGCGCCGTGGGCGCGACGC
Source organism: uncultured Acidobacteriota bacterium (assembly GCA_963823105.1). Taxonomy (GTDB): domain Bacteria; phylum Acidobacteriota; class Terriglobia; order Bryobacterales; family Bryobacteraceae; genus JAJYKC01. The sequence continues at coordinate 416,472 of CAWGKC010000017.1, read as the reverse complement.
CCGGCCAGCCGTTCTTCGTAGCGCCCAATGGCCTGATCGGAGGCGCGGCGGCCGCTCCGAGCGGCGCGATGAATGCCGTACTTTGGTACAGGAATTTGAAGAAGGACATCGCCAAACCGGGGCTCGGAGGCGCGAACAGCGTGGCGTTTGGCGTCAACGGAGCGGGCCAAGCCGCGGGGGAAGCGGAAACGTCCGATCTCGATCCCAGAGGGGAAGACTTTTGCGGCTTCCAGGCGCTGGGACTCCCCTCAGCCGGGAATTCCTGTTTGCCGTTCTTGTGGCAAGATGGCACGATGACTGCGCTGCCGACGCTCGGAGGCAACAACGGCGTCGTCAACCAGATCAACAAATACGGGGAAATGGCCGGTCTGGCGGAAAATGACACGCCTGACCCAGGCTGCACAGCCCCTCAAGTGCTTCCACTTTAAGCCGGTCACGTGGACGAATGGCAAGATTCACGAATTGGTTACGCTCGACGGAGACCGCGATGGAGCCGCCTTCGCGATCAACGAATACGGCCAAGTTGCCGGCGCATCGGGCCAATGCTCGGCATTTAATCCGAGTATCCTCGAAAATCTTTTGCCTCTTCACGCCTTGCTCTGGGAGAAAGGCACGGTGATCGACCTTGGCAATCTCGGCGGAACCGGGCAGGGGTTCGGCAATCTCGCTCTGAACCTCAATAACCAAGGTCACGTCGTCGGTCAATCGGATCTGGCCGGCGACGCCAACTTTCACGCTTTTCTATGGACCAGGGAGACGGGAATTGAAGACCTCGGCACGCTTGCCGGTGACGTGAATAGCGTCGCCCTCGGCATCAACGACGGCGGCGAAATCGTTGGCCTGTCGCTGGACGCTAACTTCAACCCGCGTGCATACCTTCGGCAGAACGGTGTGATGAACGACCTCAACAGCCTGATTCCCGCCAACTCGCCCCTGTATCTGTTGATCGCCTGTTCCATCAATTCCAGCGGAGAGATCGTTGGCTTGGCCGTGACGAACACCGGCGAAGTTCACGGCTATCTAGCGGCGCCGGCGAACGGGGCAGCCGGCATTGACGTCTCCTCGCCCGCCGCACAAGGCGCTATCGGGCCGGCGTCCCTCCCCGATCATGAGCGTCTGATGCTCGTCCGGCGCTTCGGAGGCCGCGGAATGTAAACGACGTTGGGCGGTGCGTTGCGCTCCGCTCTCCACGCCCGGCCACGTGCGCGAGAGGCCGGGCGCGGCTTGAAGCGGCGCTCAAACAGGGCGCCAACGTCGAAGCCAAGGCCGGCCATAGCGATGCTCATCTAGAGTATTGCGCCGTGGCCGGCTCAACTTTCCTATCGGTTCGGAGGCGCCGGCGGCTTCGTCGCGTCCCCGTCCGGCGGCCCGAAAGTAATCACCGAATCGGCCGCGAATTTGCGGTAGTCCTGAAACTCGATCTCGTTCCGCACCCGCTTCCCCTCCAGCAGCAGCGATACGGAAGCCTCCACCGGAAGCAGATACTTCGCACCGCCGATATCGGTCTCGCTGTAATCGATCACCGTCGAGATCTCGCGCGTTCGCAGTTCAGCCGGAATCTCCGTGGCGTCGTCGGTGATCCGCCACACCGCGCCGTTGTCCGGGTTCGCGTAGAGCGACCCGGTGTACGGAATGACGGCCTTCGCCAGATCGCTCAGCCGCAGCGTCAACGTCGAATGCTCCCGGTCCACCGTGTAGTCGAACACCGCCAGCCGCTGCCCGCGCAGCGTCTCCCATCCCCGCCACGTAAAAACCGCTTCGCTCTCCGGCCCCAGAACGCGGCTCAGCAGAATGCCGAACTCGCCTTCGGTCACCAGCGGCGTCCGCAAATGCGACGACCCCGGCTTCACCGGTTTCCCGTTCACCGTATCGAGCGTGCGATGCTCTTCGCCTTGATTGAACGTGAGCTTCGAAACCAGCGTATCGCCCTTGTGCCAGCGCTTCGATTTCGTTCCGGCGTCAAGCTGGCGCGTCACCTGGTCGCAGAGGAAGTTAGGGAGGTTCGAAACATATTGGGCCGCATAGCGCTGCATCGCCAGAAGAATGCGGTCCTGTTCCTCGCCGCTCGGGGCCGCGTCCTGCGCGAAAGCGGCGACAGTCATCAATACCAGCAGGAGTCGCATCGCCGCCTCAACTCACATGCACCACGGGCCGGCGCTTGGCGTCGGGGATCGCCCGCCGCAGCACTTCCTGCGTGATCGGCGCAACGTCACCCTGGCCGAGGATAAGGAATCGCAGCAGGTTCCACATCGGATTGCCCTCCGTCCAGCGGAAGTAGACGTGCGGAACCTTGCCGGTGAGGTTTTCCAGATAAATCAGCAGCGCGGCGATGGCGTTGCCGATAACGGGACTGTCGGCGCGAAGGACGACGGACTCGCCCAGCTTCTCCGCCGTGACGTGGAGAACGTTTTCAAATTCCGAGGCGTCGCCCAGGGTCACTTCGATAAAGTACACGCGCTCCTTCGCGTCGAGGCCATGGATGGAGCGCAGCTCGTCGGCCGCCTGGGCCAGCGTCGCGGCGTCGTCGGTGCGCCTGCGGCGCGCGATCAGACGGATCACCTGATCCTCGTCTTCGGCGATCCACGCCGCGGCTTGCGGATCGAGATCCACTTCCGCCACGCGTAGCTCGGTCGAGCGTAGCGCTCGGGAGAGCAGCGAAGTGGCCACCATGGCGCAGATGAACACCGAGGCGATCTTGATCCCCTCCGGCCGCTCGTAAACATTTAGCGCCGTCGTGTAGACGAAGACCAGCGACACGAAAAGGAACGCCAGGCCGCTCGGTTTCTTCCAATGCGAAATCGTCACCGCCACCGCGGCCGAGGTCATCAGAACCAGCACCCCGGTCGCGTAAGCGCCGCCCTGTGCGTCCACATTGGCGTGGAAGAGCAGGGTGACGCCGAAGGCGACGCCCATGAACACCAGCACCAGCGGACGCGCGGCCCGCGCCCACTCCGGAGCCATGCCGAACCGCGGCAGGTACCGTGGAATCAGATTCAGCAGTCCGGCCATGGCCGATGCGCCGGCGAAAGCGAGAATCGCGATGGTGCTGAAATCGTACAGCGTGCCGAAGCCGCCGCCAAGATACTTGTGGGCGAGATAGGCAAGCGCGCGGCCGTTCGCCTCCCCGCCGTCCTGAAACAGCGCCGGCGGAATCAGCAGCGTCGTGACGAAGCTGGTGATCATGAGGAAGACGCTCATGATCGCCGCCGCGGTGAACAGCAGCTTGCGCGCGTTGCGGATGCGCCCCGCGAGGCCCTCGCCCGCGATGAGCGGCATCACCGCGACGCCGGTTTCAAAGCCCGAAAGACCGAGAGCCAGCTTGGGAAACAGCACCAGCGAGATCCCGAGCATCGCCCAGGGGTTGCCGTGCTGAGCGAACAGGGCGTGCTTCCAATCGGGGATCAGGTTGCGGATGGAGGAGCACTTCGCGGACGCCCGCCGCCGCGACGACAACATTCAGCGCCAGGTAGAGTCCCACCAGAACCACCGCGACGCCGATGGCTTCGCTGAAGCCCTTTGAGAAAAATCGCGCCGAGAATTACGAGCAAGACGAGCGTTACGCCCATCTGGCTTTTCATCGCCTCCGGCGTGAACGGATTCCCGATCAGATGCGCCGAGGCGTCCGCGGCCGACAGCGTCATCGTGATGATGAAATCCGTCGTCGCAAAGCCCAGGAGAACGAGGACGAAGAGCTTGCCGCTCCATTCAGGGAACAGCCGTTCCAACATCCCCACGCTCCCCTGGCCGTTGGGACTCGCCTCCGCGACGCGGCTATATACCGGCAATGCCCCGAAGAGGGTGACCAGCACAAGTATCAACGTGGCGAGCGGTGAAAGAACGCCCGCGGCGAGAAATGCGATGCCCGGCTGGTAGCCGAGCGTGGAAAAATAATCCACGCCCGTCAGGCACATGACGCGCCACCACGGATGCACCGGCTCCGGCTTGCCGTGAATTCCCTTGGGCAGTTGGAGATCGGCCAGTAACCAGTTGGAGAAGCCCAAGCGACAAGTATAACGACTCGCGGGCGCGTGAAAAAAGATCTTGACAGAAGACGCGATCCTTGCCATAGTCTAACTATGGCAATAGACGCGAAGCGCGACGAGATTCCTCCGGGGACGCTCGACATGCTGATTTTGAAAGTGCTGGCGCGGCACGGAAAGATGCATGGCTACGAGATCGCCAACTCCATTCAACAGGTGTCGGAAGAGGTGCTGCGCGTGGAGGAGGGGTCGTTGTATCCGGCGCTGCAACGCATGTTGGTGAAGGGTTGGGTGAAGGCGGAGTGGGGCGTGACGGCCGGAAACCGGCGCGCGCGCTATTACCGGCCGACGGTGGCTGGAAAGAAGCAACTCTATGCGGAGATGGAGCAATACCAGCGCGTGAGCGGGGCGATCCGGAAGATCCTGCAAACGGTTTAAGAGGCGGCCATGCGGCGATTGGAAAATTCCTGGCTCGGTGAAATGTGGCGGCGGCTTCGGTTCCTCTTGGGCGGTGCGCGATTCGAGGACGATCTGGCGGAGGAGATGCGCCTGCACCTGGAACTGCGGGCGGAGGAAAAACGCGCCGCTGGAATGAGCGAGAGTGAAGCTCACTCCAGCGCGCACCGGGCATTTGGCAACGCGACGCTCGAGCGCGAAAAGAGCCGCGAGGCGTGGGGTTGGCGATGGCTGGATAGTTTAGGCCAGGATGTCCGCTATGGTCTGCGGGCGCTGCGCGCGAATCCGGGGTTTGCGGCTGCGGCGGTGTTTTCGCTGGCATTGGGCATTGGCGCGAACACCGCGATATTCAGCATCGTGAACGCGGTGATGCTGCGGACGCTGCCGGTGGAAGATCCGCGGAAGCTGGTGCAGATTAAACAGGGCGAAAACGGCGAGCTCTGACAAACCCGATTTGGGAACAATTGCGGGATCATCGGACGGCGTTTTCTGGGACATTGGCGTATTCAGAAGACCGATTCGACTTGGCCGATGGAGGGGAGAGCCATTTTGCCGAAGGGCTTTGGGTGAGCGGGGATTATTTTCGGGTGCTTGGCGTGGCGCCTCTGCGCGGAAGGGTGTTCACGACGGAGGATGATCGCCACGGCGGTGGGGCGGAAGGACCGGTAGCGGTGATCAGCTACGGATTCTGGAAGCGGAATTTCGGAGGGGATGCCAACATTCTCGGCAAGACCGTGAAGTTGAACCGGCACAAGTTCGAGATCGTGGGCGTTACGCCGCCTTGGTTTATGGGACTTGATGTGGATCGGTCTTTCGACGTGGCGATTCCGATTGGCTGCGAGCCGATCCTGCACACGGACCATAGCGCATTGAACGAGCGGGCCAATTGGTGGCTGCGAATCCTGGGCCGGGTTCGCAAGGCAGAGACGGTGGAACGGGCGCAGTCCCAACTGAGCGCGATCGCGCCGGAGATTTTCCGGGCTACGCTTCCGGCGGATTTCGAGGGGAGGGATCAGAAGGAATACTTAAGCAATTCGCTGGTTCTGCGTCCGGCGGCAGTGGGATTTTCGCAAACCGGGCGGCAATACCGGACGGCGCTGTTAACGTTGATGGCGATCGTAGGATTGGTGCTGTTGATCGCGTGCGCCAACATCGCCAATTTGCTGTTGGCGCGTGCCAGCGCGAGGCAGCGGGAATTCTCGGTGCGGATGGCGATCGGGGCGAGCCGGCGGCGCGTGATCCGGCAGTTGATGACGGAGAGCCTGCTGCTTTCGATGTTGGGAGCGGCGGGAGGGTTTCTTATGGCGTTGTGGGGGAGCCGTCTCCTGGTGCGCATGCTTTCGACCCAGGGCCACCCGTTGGAGATCGACGTTTCGCCCGATCCGCATGTGCTTGGGTTCGCCGCCGCGGTTGCGGTGTTGACGGCGGTGTTGTTCGGACTGGCGCCGGCGTTGCGGGCGACGAGAATCGAGTTGAATCAGTCGTTGAAGGAGAGCGTGCGGAACGCGATTGGCGGGTCGACGCGGTTTCACCTGGGCAAGGCCCTGGTGGCGGGGCAGGTGGCGCTTTCGCTCGTGCTGCTGGTTGGCGCGGGTTTGTTCCTGAAGACGCTGGGGAATTTGTTGGCGGTGAATCCGGGCTTCGATCCGCATAACATCTTGACGATCCAAGTGGATGTCCAGCAGGCGGCGATTCCGCAAGGCGAACGGGTCCGCGTTTATGAGGAGATGCTCGGCCGTCTACGAGCGGCGCCGGGCGTCGTGTCGGCGGCGAGCGACGCGATTCCCCCCATCAGCGGCGAGGGATGGACGAGTGGACATGCCCGGAAGGCTACGCGGCGAAATCCCGCGAAGACACGATGGTGTTTCTCAATCGCGTGTCGCCAGGTTATTTCAAGACGATGAAGACGCCGCTGCTCGCTGGCCGCGATTTCACCGATCACGATGATTTGAATGCGCCGCTCGCGATGATTGTCGGCGAATCGACGGCGCGGCGCTTCTTCGATCGTGCGAATCCGATCGGCAAGACGATCGGCCTGGACCGGCTTCGCGAACCGGGCGGCGCGAAAGACATCTTCGAAGTCGTGGGAGTGGTATCGGACGCGAAATATTTGCGGCTTGGGGAGGAGACGCGGAGGACGGCGTTTCTGGCATCGGGCCAAGATAAAGATCCGGGACCGGGAATCTACTTATGCTTCGGACGAGCGGGTCGCCGGACGCTCGATCCCGTCGGCGCGCGCGGCGATCCTGGACGTCCACCGCGGCGTGTCGCTGGAGTTCACCAACTTCGAAACGCAAGTAAAGGAATCGCTATTGCAGCAAAGGATCGTCGCGCTGCTGGCGGCGATTTTCGGATCGCTGGCGCTGCTGCTGGCGATGGTCGGCCTCTACGGCGTCACCAACTACGCCGTCGCGCGGCGTAAAAGCGAGATCGGCATCCGCATCGCCCTGGGTGCAGGCCGCCGGCGCGTGGTCTGGCTGATCATGCGCGACATGGTTGCGCTGTTGGCCATCGGTCTGCCCGCCGGTCTCGCCGTCTCGTTAGGAGCGGGCCGCCTCATCGCCAGCTTGCTCTACGGCGTGCGCCCCAACGATCCCTGGCAACTCGCCGGCGCCGCGATTCTTCTCGCCGCGGCTACCGCCATCGCCGCCTACCTCCCAGCCCGGCGGGCGGCGCGCCTGGACCCCATGGCGGCCCTGCGGGAAGAATAAGCGGGTGGCTGCCGATGGAGAATTCCTGGCTCGGTGAGATTTGGCGTCGTCTGCGGTTCCTCTTTGGCTGGGCGCGGTTCGAGGACGATCTGGCGGAGGAGATGCGCCTGCACATGGAACTGCGGGTGGAAGAAAAGCGTGCAGCCGGAATGAGCGAACGCGAGGCGCGGGCCAGTGCGCAGCGGGCGTTCGGCAACTCCACGCTGGAGCGCGAGAGAAGCCGCGAGGCGTGGGGATGGAGATGGCTGGATAGTTTGGGCCAGGACATGCGCTACGGTCTGCGGGCGCTGCGGGCGAATCCGGGATTTGCGGCGGCGGCGGTGCTTTCGCTGGCGTTGGGGATCGGCGCCAACACAGCGATATTCAGCATCGTGAACGCGGTGATGCTGCGGACGCTGCCGGTGGAGGATCCGCGGAAGCTGGTGCTGGTTCATATGGGCGACTTCGGCACTCTCACGAATCCGATTTGGGAACAGGTGCGCGATCACAAAACGGCGCTCGCAGGGAGCCTGGCGTATTCGGAGGCTCGGTTCGACTTGGCAGAGGGAGGAGAGAGCCATTTCGCGCAGGGGCTGTGGGTGAGCGGCGATTATTTCCGGGTGCTGGGCGTTGCGCCATTGCGCGGGAGGTTATTCACGGGGGACGACGATCGCCACGGCGGAGGGACGGCGGGGCCGGTGGCCGTGATCAGCTACGGGTTTTGGAAGCGCAATTTTGGAGGAGATGCCAACATCGTTGGGAAGACGGTGCGGTTGAACCGTCATAAGTTCGAAATCGTCGGCGTCACGCCGCCGTGGTTTACGGGTCTGAATGTGGATCACCCGTTCGAGGTGGCGATTCCGATCGGTTGCCAGCCGATCCTGGGTGCGGACGTTATTTGGCTGCGAGTAATAGGGAGGATTCGCGCGGGAGAGACGACCGAGCAGGCGCAGGCGCGCATGAGCGTGATCGCGCCGGAGATTTTCCGAGCGACGCTTCCACCGGAATTCGAGGCGCAGTATCGGAACGAGTATCTAAGTAGTTCTTTGGTGCTGAGCCCCGCGGGAGAGGGATTCTCCGCTATAAGGAACCAATACCGGAAGGCGCTGCTTGCGTTGATGACGATCGTAGGACTGGTGCTGTTGATCGCGTGCGCCAATATCGCCAATTTGTTGTTGGCGCGAGCGAGCGCCCGGCAGCGCGAATTCTCTGTGCGGATGGCGATTGGAGCAAGCCGCCCGCGAGTGATCCGGCAACTGATGACGGAGAGTCTGCTGCTTTCGATCCTGGGCGCGGCGGGAGGATTTCTTCTGGCGTGGTGGGGGAGCCGCTTCCTGGTTCAAATGCTTTCAACCCAGAGCCATCCATTGGAGATTGACGTTTCGCCGGATACGCATGTGCTTGGGTTTGGCGCCGCGGTTGCGATGTTGACGGCGGCGTTGTTCGGACTGGCTCCCGCGCTCCGGGCGACGAGGATCGAGTTGAACCAAGCGCTGAAAGAGAGTGCGCGGAACGCGGTTCCCGGTTCGACGCGATTTCACTTGGGCAAGGCGCTGGTGGCGGGGCAGGTGGCGCTTTCGCTGGTGCTGTTGGTAGGCGCCGGCATGTTTTTGAAGACGTTGGAAAATCTATTGGAGGTGAATCCGGGCTTCGATCCGCATGGAATTTTGACGGTCAGCGTTTCTCAAGACGCGATTCCGAAGGCCGAACGGGTCCGCGTTTATGGGGAGATTCTCGACCGGCTACGGGCGACGCCGGGAGTAGTCTCGGCGGCAAGCTCGGAATTTGTTCCGCTGGATCAAATGCGTATTCGATTTACGCATCCCGAAGGCTTCGCCGCCAAGTCGCCTCTGGATACGCTGGTATACCTCAACGCCGTGTCGCCGGATTATTTCCGGACGATGAAGACGCCGCCTGTTGGCTGGGCCGCGATTTCAACGACCGCGACAACGCAAATGCGCCGCTGGCGATGATTATCGGGGAATCGACGGCGCGGCATTTCTTCGGAGCCGGGAATCCGATCGGGAAGACGATCGGCCTCGACCGGATCGGAGCGCCCGGCAAATCGAAGGACGTGTACGAGGTGATAGGGATCGCGAAAGACTCCGACTATTCCAGGATCGGCGAGAAGACGGTTAGGACGGCCTATCTCGCGTCGGGCTCAGGATAAAGAGCCTGAACCGGCCATTCATTTCGAGCTCCGCACAAGCGGCCCCGTGGAAGCGCTGATCCCGTCGGCGCGCGCTGCGATCCTGGGCGTCCACCGCGGCGTGTCGCTGGAGTTCACGCAACTTCGAAACGCAAGTAAAGGAATCGCTGTTGCAGCAAAGGATCGTCGCGCTGCTGGCGGCGATTTTCGGATCGCTGGCGTTGCTGCTGGCGATGGTCGGCCTCTACGGCGTCACCAACTACGCGGTCGCGCGCCGCAAAAGCGAGATCGGCATCCGCATCGCCCTCGGCGCGGGCCGCCGGCGCGTGGTTTGGCTGATCATGCGCGACATGGTGGCGCTGCTGGCCATCGGACTGCCCGCCGGTCTCGCGGTCTCATTAGGAGCGGGCCGCCTCATCGCCAGCTTGCTCTACGGCGTGCGCCCGAACGATCCCTGGCAACTCGCCGGCGCCGCGATTCTTCTCGCCGCGGCTACCGCCATCGCCGCCTATCTCCCAGCCCGGCGGGCGGCGCGCCTGGACCCCATGGCGGCCCTGCGGGAAGAGTGACCGGGTGGCGGCGAATGGATCGTGAACCTGCACGACACCGGCAGCCAACGGTCGAAGAGGCTGACGCCGAGGCCGGCAAAGTCCTCGGTGAATTCCTGGCTCCCTCCGCTCGATCCCAACATCACCCCGATCTTCCGCAGTTCCTCGCGCCCCATCGTCTTCGGCTCGACGCCCGCGTCCGCCAGCGCCTCCTGCACATCTTCTGCGCCAATGGGCTCAGTGGCCGGGAGGCCCAGTAAAGCCGCCATTCTCTTGGGCAAGAAGTCCGGCGAGCCGCATCGGCGTCGCATCTTCAAGATAGGGCTCGAGATTCTGGATGCCCACTGGAAACCCCTTTGCCGCCTTTCCCGCAGGCGCAACGGTTGCCGGACAACCCGTCAGGCTCGCTACGCTCGCATACGCGAGTAAGGCTTGCATCTACGGCTGCGGCCCCTCCGGCGTCTCCAGCTTCTGGCTGGCTTTCTCGGTGGGATCGTGCGGGAACGCCGGTACCGGAAGCACCGGCAGCGGGAAGGCGTCCATGTTCTGGAAATACCGCTGCCAAGCCGCGCGAAACGCGATCCTACGCAGGTTATGGCGGTGCCGCGACGCGAAATCGATCAGCGAGGCGCGCGCGTTCTCATCCTCTTTCCGAGCGGCGAGTTCCGCGCGTCGCTTCGCCTGCTCGCCGGGCGGCGCAATACTGAAGTTATATGCGATCGGCATCGCGAGGCAGGTAGAAAACATTTCCCGGAACGAGAAGCCCGAAGGCCAGCCGGGATGCAGCCGCGCGCCCGCCCTCTCGAGCGCTCGCACCGCCGGCTCCAGCGCCGGCTTAATTTCCGAAGTCACGGGCATCGACGGATCGGGCCTTCTCCAATGTAGTATTTCTCTACCACAATCGTGGTAATATCAAACCACGATGATTTCTCTCCGCTCGGCCCTCCGGCGCGCACTCCTCTCCTACTTCTTCGCCAACCGGGCGGCCACCCATTACGTGCGGGAATTAGCCGCCCTCCTCGCCGTCGACCCAACCAATCTCTCCAAAGAGCTGGCCCGCCTCCAACGCGAAGGGCTTTTTCGTTCGGAGCTTCGCGGCAATCAGCGGCACTATTCGCTCAACCGCGAATACCCTCTTTATAAAGAAGTCGCTTCCATCCTGCTCAAGACAGTCGGAGTCGTCCCTACGGCCGCAAAAGTGCTAAATGCCGTGGCCGGCGTGGACGCCGCCTATATCTACGGCTCCTTCGCCAAAGGCGGCCATGATTCGCGCAGCGACATCGACGTTCTCATCATTGGACAACCGCCGGCGGCCGATCTGGCTATGGCCGCGCGTAAACTGGAGAAGACCTTCGGCCGCGAAATCAACTACACCGTCGTCTCCCGCCGCGAACTGAAACGAAAGCTGGCGGCCGGCGATCCCTTCCTCCAAGATGTCTGGAATGGAAAACGGATCGAGTTGCGTGTCCCATGAAGACAACGAAGCCCCAGCCGCCTAATCGCAAACAGATTGAACTGTTTCTCGCCAGTGCCCGGAATAAAGCGATCACGGCGCGTAAGAATCTCGTCATCGATGCGGAGGCGGCCTATCAGATCGCCTACGAGGCGATGCTAAAAGGATCGTTGGCGCTCATGCTCAGCCATGGAAGCCGTCCGCGAGTGCAGTTGGGCCACCACCGGGCCATCATAGAGTTCGCGGAGGACCACCTCGATCCCAGCTCGGCGCCAATGTTCGTTCTTTTCGATCGTATGCGGCGGAAACGCAATGGCGCCTTTTACGATGTAGCGACCATTACAGCGACGGAGGCCGAGAACGCCGTGAGCACCGCCGGCGATCTGCTCGAACTCATCTCGGCCGACATCAAGCTTCGATTCCCGTGAACGCTCCGCCCCGTGACAAACCCCTTCTCCCGCGACCTCTCTATAACAAATCACCATCCTCCATATCCCTCGGAATGATTATCCTCAACCCGAATCGCACTCCTTTGCATAATCGAGCTTGGCCAAGCCGGTTCTATTACGGGTGCTGGCGGGGTCTTCTGGCGCGAACATCCGCTTCAGTGAGCTCCGCTCCCTCCTTTTCCGGCTTGGATTCACAGAGCGGGTCAGAGGAAGCCACCACATTTTCACCCGCGACGGTGTCGCCGAGATTCTCAACCTCCAGCCGCAATCTTCGTCCGCAAAATAGACAAGCTCCCATTCCCAATAACCCGGCGGGAGGGTCCGGATGACCAAGTACGAGATCATCTTCTATTGAAGTAACGAGGACTAGGCGTTCGTCGCCGAAGTGCTGGAGTTGGCCGGCTGCGCCGCGGATGGTTCCACTCGTCGGCAAGCCCTCGCCAACGCCGAAACCGCAATCCCCGATTGGCTGGAAACCTCCAGGGAACTCGGACGCCCTATTCCCGATCCAAAGGGTCGCCTTCTTTTCGCGTGAGTGACGCCGCCGGGGTCAAAGGTTCCGGAAGTCCGGCAACGAACGCAATCGTCGGGGCTGGAATCGCCAATTTCCCCACGCGACTGCGCCGGGTCCGCAACAATACAGTTCGTGTCGCCCTCAGGGCGTTTCATCGGCCTGGAAGTCCGGCAATTCTCGGCAACCGCGGACAGGCCGTCCAGCGAATTGCAATACGGCGCTTGCCGGATCCGAAGCCGCCCTTCCTCCCGGCGGATCGCCGGCCCTCCTGCTATCGCAAGAATCTACCGCCATTCCTGCGTCGCGAACAGCGTTCTCCATTCGTCGGCCTCCGGGTCCGCGAGGTCGCATGTATCCCACGGCCTGTCCCCAATGCTCATCATCGTGAAATGATAAGGAGGGCGCCAGCGCACCAGGAAGTAAACATCCGCTTTGAGTTTACCTTCGGCATTCTCGGGTTCGAAGCCCACCTGCCATAGGTCGGGAGTCCGGCAGTGCATCGTGGTGCCGGCGAACTCTCCCGCGGCGAATCCGGAGGAAAGCTTACCGTGCCACTGCCGCAACGCCGGAGACGCGGACCAGCGTTCAACCTCAGTCCATCCCCGCGTCAGCCATTCGTCCACGGCGTCCCGCGGACCCAGGGCAACCGGATCGACTCGCCTCACGCGATCGCCGTCGATTAAGAAGTGGCGGACCCCCTCCCGATTGTGAACCCCTGCGTCGATGCTCCCCTCCGTGAACTCGATCAGCACGTCCACCGGCGCATTTCCATCGAAGTTGTTCCCCGCGATGCTACCCATTGCATAGATCTCCGTCCGGAGCCACGCATTCTCGGAACCGTCGATCAGAAGTTCTCAAGCCCGAGGCGCCGACGCGCCAAACCCGGTAGTAGATCGGATGCCACGAGGACGCGCATCCCCAGGAGTTCCCGAGCGTCATTACGAATGTGGGGCCTTTCTCTCGCCCGTTTTTATACGCCTGCCATACATGCACCGCCATGATGGATTGGGGAGCATATCTCTTTGGAGAGTAGTCGTCCTGTTCCGATTCCCAAATTCGTTGCCACCGGCCATTTACGCTCCTATATCCGTAAGCCGATTCGTCATATTGGCAGAGTACGCCCACCGCGGTCGTGAGAGTGAGGATCCCCAATTCATGGCTCACTCGAACCTCGCCCAGCGTCCCCAGCAGATTTTGGCCATCCACCGGGCCCGCAGTCTTCAGAGCATCATTGATTCGAACCGTGAACGCCTTCGCTCGGTCAAAATCCTGGAGCGATCCAAGCTTCGTCTCAATCCAATCGCGAAGCTGATGCTTGGCGACCGTGAGGTCCTGCCCCGCCGTGGGCATCTCGACATTCGCCTCCACGGCGTGCGACCGCAGCTTCGCAAGAGTCGCGTGGAGATCGGCCAAATGCGCTTCCTGGGCCGTCGCGGAGACCGCCACCCACGCGATCGCCGCCCAGCCCGCGCCCCTCACAGCTTCCTCAACACCAGCGCCGAATTCTTGCTCCCGAACGCAATGCAATTCGCCACCGCATATTCAATGTCCATCCGTCGCCCCTCGCCCGCCAGATAATCCAAATCGCACTCCGGGTCCGCCTCGTCCACGTTGATCGTCGGCGGCGCGAACCCATCCCGCATCGCCATCAAGGTCGCCGCCACCCCCGCCGCCCCGCACGCACCCTGCGGATGCCCGATCATGCTCTTCAACGACGACCCCGCCAACCGCCCCGCGTGCCCGTTAAACGCCAGCTTCATCGCCCGCGTCTCGATCCGGTCGTTCAGCTCCGTCGACGTCCCGTGGTAGTGAACATATTGCACAGCCTCGCCCGGAACGCCCGCTTCATTGAGCGCCATCCCGATCGCCCGCGCCGGCTCCTCCCCGCACTCCTCCAGCCTCACCCTGTGGTACGCCTCGCACGTCGAACCGTATCCCGCCAGCTCGCCGTAGATCTTCGCCCCCCGCGCCAGCGCCCGCTCCCGCTCCTCCACCACGAAAAACCACGCCCCCTCCGCCAGCACAAATCCATCCCGGTCTTTAGAAAACGGCCGCGACGCCCGCTCCGGCGCCTCGTTCCACCGCGTCGAAAGAATCCGCATCAATTGAAATCCGCGCAACACCAGCGGCGCGATCGGCGCGTCCACTCCCCCCGCCACAATTGTGTCCAGATCCCCCATCTGGATATGCCGCAGCGCATATCCCAACGCATCGGTCGATGACGTGCAACCAGTGGAGACGACATGACTCAATCCGCGCAGCCCAAACCGCATCGAAACCTCGCTCGCCAGCGTCCCGATCGTCGACGTCGGAATCACGTACACGCTGCACAGCTTCTGCTGCCCCGTGTAATACAGCCGGTATTGTTCCTCGGTGAAATCCTGGCTCCCTCCGCCCGATCCCAACATCACGCCGATCTTCCGCAGCTCCTCCCGCCGCATCGTCTTCGGTTCGACGCCCGCGTCCTTCAGCGCCTCCTCCACCGCCGCGATCGCCATCGGAGCCGCCCGCGAAACGTGCTGCCTCTCCTTCGGCTCGAAATACCGGCTCTCGTCGAACCCGCGCACTTCCCCCGCCACCCGCGCGATAAATCCCGACGCGTCGAACCGCGTGATCCTCCCCACGCCGCTCACTCCCTCCCGCGTCGCTTCCCAGAATCGCTCGCGCCCAATCCCGTTCGGGCTGACAGCCCCGATTCCCGTCACCACCGCGCGGCGTTTCATCTCCACGATTCATTCTCCCCTTTTTCCGTTTTCCACTTGCCACGCTTCGGCCAAATCCTGGACCCCTCCGCCGGAAAAATCCAAAGGCGCCGCTCCGTCCCCCGCTCCCTCGCCTCATCGGGTACAATGAGGGATTTGATCCATGCCTATTTTCCTCTCCATGAAACGGGTTCTCCCCGGCCAACGCCCGCTCCCCGTGCCCTTGATTGTGGAAGCGCCGCATTGGATGTAGAAGAAAATTCACAGCGTGTTTCGCGGCGCGCCAATTGCGCGCCCGCGCCGCGCCTGTAAGATAAAAGCTTCGTGCCGGATGGAAAGGAATTTTTCTTGACGATGTATCCCAGGCCTGGACGCCTGCTCGGTTGCCTTCTGTGCCTGTCGTGCTTCGCCGCCTTCGCGCTCGCGCAGCAGCCCGCTCAGAATACCCAGCAGCCGCCGCCCGCTCCGCAAAATCCTCCCGCCCCTCCTCCTTCGGCGCCCAACCCGTTCGAAACCGTCCCTCAAGCGCAGGAGCCTCCCAAATCCCAGGCTCCGTCGGAAACCCTCACCCCGAAAAAACTTCAGAACCCCCAAGCGCCCAAGGAGCCCGAAGCTCCCTCCGCCGCCGACACCATCGAAGCCATCGAATTCCGCGGCGCGCGCCGCGTCCCGCAAGATACCCTCCGCGCCCTTCTCCGCAGCCGCGTCGGCGACAAGCTCGACGACGATCTCATCCAGCGCGATTTCGCCGCCCTTTGGAACAGCGGCCGCTTCGACGATCTCAAGGTCGAAAAGGAGCGCGGCAAAACCGGATGGATCGTCCGCTGGCTCGTCACCGAACGCCCCATGATCCGCTCCATCACATACGAAGGCAATAAATCCGTCAGCGTCTCCGACATCCTCGACCGATATAAGGAACGCAAGGTCAGCCTCACCGTCGAATCGCAATACGATCCCAACAAAGTCCAGCACGCCAAAAACGTCCTCCTCGAACTCCTCTCCGAGCATGGCCACCAATACGCCACCGTCAGCCCGGAGCTTCACATGGTCCCTCCCTCCTCCGTCAGCATCGTCTTCAAAGTCGACGAGGGTCCCAAGGTAAAAGTCGGCACCATCACCATCAAAGGCAACAAAGTCTTCAGCGACCGCGAAATCATCCGCGCCATGAAGAACCTCAAGCCCATCGGCATTCCCGATTCCATTTTCTTCGAGGATCTCTTCGCCAAAACCTACGACGCCTCCAAGCTCGACGAGGATCAGGAGCGCGTCCGCGACTTCTATCAGCAAAACGGCTACTTCACCGCCCACGTCGAGGACCACAGCGTCACCATCCGCGATACCGGCGGCGACATCGGCGGCTTCCGCATCCCGCTGCTCAAGCCCAATAAACCCGGCAAAAGCGCCGACATCAGCCTCACCGTCGACGAGGGCATCAAGTACAAGATCGCCAAGGTCAATTTCACCGGCGTCAAGCTATTCAAAACTCCCAATGCCCTCATGCGGCCCCTATACGGCATGACCGAAGGCGACACCTTCTCCACCGAAAAGCTTCGCAAGGGCGTCAAGAACATGCAGAAGCTCTACGGCGAGTTCGGCTATATCGACGCCGTGGTCGAACCCGACTTCGACCCCCACCCCGACACCGGCACCATCGATCTCGACCTCGCCGTCGACGAAGGCAAACAGTTCTTCGTCCGCCGCATCGATTTTTCCGGCAACACCACCACGCGCGACAAAGTCATCCGCCGCGAACTGCTCATCGACGAAGGCGATCTGTTCAACACCCGCCTCTGGGAAGTCAGCATCCTCCGCCTCAATCAGCTCGGCTATTTCGAGCCTTTGAAAGAGGAGGACGCCGCCGACGTCAAGCGCGACACCAAAACCAACACCGTCGATCTCACCCTCAAGGTCAAGGAGCGCGGCAAGAATTCCATCCAGCTCAACGGCGGCGTCTCCGCCCTCGCCGGCAGCTTCATCGGCTTCTCTTATTCCACCAACAATTTCCTCGGCATCGGCGAAACCCTCAGCCTCAGCGCCCAGCTCGGCACCGTCATGACCAGCGTCCAGTTCGGCTTCACCGAGCCTTACCTGTTCGACCGCCCCATCCAGTCCGGCTTCACCATCTATCTTCAGCGCTACAACTTCAACCAGGCCCAACAGGAGTCCATCTTCGCCGGCTACAACGTCAATTCGCTCTACCAGGGCGTCGGGCAGCAAAACCTTTTGAACTACATCACCAACGGCTACGGCGCCACCGTTTTCGTCTCCTATCAATTGCGCCGCAGCTTCGCCCGCGTCGGCATGACCTACGGCTACGACATCTCCCGCATCAAAACGCTCACCAACGCCGCTAGCAACTACTTCGACTACCTCAATTTCCAGAACGTCGGCGGCCCCAACGCCAACCAGCTCGGCGGCATCCGCACCAGCAAATTCACGCCCTCTTACACTTACAACACCGTCAACCACCCCGTCACGCCCACCGCCGGAAAATCCATCTTCGCCTCCATCGCCATCGCCGGCGCCGGCGGCAACGTCGATACCATCGAACCCACCGTCGACTTGAAATACTTCCACAAGGGCCTCGGCAAGACCCACGTCGTCGCCATGCACTTCCTCGGCCGCTTCATCACCGGCTACAACGGCAAAGTGGCCCCGCCTTTCTCCCGTTACTACGTCGGCGGCGAGAACGACATCCGCGGCTTCGATTTCTTCAGCGTCAGCCCCATCGGCTTCATCCCCTCCTCCGCCCAGGTTCCCGTGCTCAACGACAACGGCACCCAGCGCTTCCAGCGAATCATCAGCGCTTCCGGCGTCGTCACGCAAAATCCGTTGAGCATGACCATCCCCGTCTACCAGCTCGTCTTCCCCGGCGGCGACACCAACCTCACCGGCAACTTCGAATACCGCATCCCCATCGTCGGCCCCGTCACCCTCGCCCCGTTCATCGACGTCGGCCTCAACAAGCTCGCCTTCACTAGCCAACTCGCTCTCAACCCGGACCGCATTGCCCAGTTGAACTCCGAGTTCCCCCAGGCCGGATTCACCGGCCGCGCCTATATCGCCCCCGGCACTCAGCTCATGCGCTCCTCCACCGGCCTCGAGCTTCAAGTCCTGTTGCCCGTCGTCAACGCCCCCTTCCGCGTCTACTTCGCCTACAACCCCCTCCGCGTTCACGAAAACATCACGCCGCCGCTGCCGCTCGACCGTTCGCTGTTCCCCAATCAAACCACCTACACATCGGCCCAACAAACCTATGGCCAGGCCTTCCCCTTCGACGAACGCCTCACCACCTTCCGCTTCACCGTCGGGAGGACCTTCTGAGCCAAGCGCCCGGCTTAGGTACAATCAAATGAACCCCAATCCGTTCCATTTCAAGGAGTCAGTTGTGAGAAGCAAGTTGTTACTGTTGCCCTTCCTCGTGGCGGTCATTCCCGCCCTCGCCGCCGCCCAACAGGGCAAGGTCGGCGTCATCAATATCCAGGGCGCCATCGTCAATACCAAGGATGGCCAAAAAGCCGCCGCCGATCTCGAAACCAAGTTCACCCCGCGCCGCAAGGAAGTCGATGCCAAACAGGCCGAGATCAACGCCATGAAGGACCAGCTTCAAAAAGGCCAGAACACCATGAGCGAGTTGGCCAAGCAGGAGCTCATTCGCAAAATCGACAGCGAGGGCAAACGCCTCCAGCGCCAAATGGAAGACTCGCAAGCCGAGTTGGAGCAGGACCAGCAGAAGGCCCTCCAAGCTCTCGGACAGCGCATCATGGTCGTCATCGACAAGTACGCCAAGGATAACGGCTTCACCCTCATCCTCGACGTCAGCTCTCCCCAAACGCCCGTCCTCTACGCCTCCAACACCATCGACATCACCAAGGAAATCGTCGATCTGTACGACAAGAACAGCGGCTCCCCGGCTTCGTCTTCCACCGCTCCGGCGCCCAAGCCCCCCGCCGCGAAAACGCCCGCCGCGAAAGCCCCCGTCAAGCCCAACTGAACCCTCCGCTCCCTCCCGGTGGCTACCGAGCCGTGACCGTGAGGGAGCGGTTTCTCTACTCGTCCAGCTTCTCTCTCAAATCGAGATCCGTGTACTTCTGGCAGCACCAGCACGGACCCGGCGTGTACGTGCGGATGTAACAAACGTCGCACCAGTACGTAATCATCAGCCGCTTCCCGCCCTCATGCACGAACATCGCCCTCTCGTTAATCGGGTCCACTTCGAAAATTCCGCCCGCCGCGAAATGCCCCAGCGCTTCAAAATCTTTCCCGGCCAATCGGGCGTCGTTCAACACGCCCATCGTCGGATCGTCGCCGTGCAATTCTACGAGCCGGTGCTCGGCCGTCTCAATCGCCGGCTTCCCATCGGCCGCCTTTTCCAGCTTCCCGCGCACCGCTTCCGGCTTGGTCTCAACCGCCGCCATCGCCAGTCCCGCCGCCGGCGCCATCGTCAGCAGCCATCGCAATACTTCGCGCCGCTTCATACCTTTAGTCTAACGCCGCCCCGCCCCCGCGATACAATTCGGATTGCCAATGCCATCCGGCTCAGTCGCTCTCTTTGCCACCTGCATCGTCGATCAAGTCTTCCCCCAAGTCGGCCTCGCCATCGCCGCCATCCTCGAGCGCCTCGGCTACACCGTCGATTTCCCCGAAGCCCAAACCTGCTGCGGCCAACCCGCCTTCAATAGCGGCTATCGCGCCGAAGCCGCCCGCGTCGCCCGCCACTTCCTCCGCGTCTTCCGCGATGCCGAATACATCGTCGTCCCCTCCGGCTCCTGCGGAACCATGATCGCCCATCATTTTGCCGATCTTTTTCCCGGACGACCCCGCCGCCCTCGCCGAAGTCCACGCCCTCGAACCCCGCGTCTACGAATTCTCCCGCTTCCTCCTCGAAGTCGCCCGCGTCGACGATCTCGGCGCCCGCTTCGACGGCGTCGTCACCTATCACGACAGTTGCCACGCCCTCCGCGAAATGCATATTAAGGAAGGCCCGCGCCGCCTGCTCTCCAAAGTCCGCGGCCTCACCCTCCGCGAAATGGACGTCGCCGAAGAATGCTGCGGCTTCGGCGGAACCTTCTCCATCAAATTCCCCGAAGTCTCCGGAGCCATGGCCCGCACCAAAATCGATTCCATCGTCCGCACCGGCGCCTCCGCCGTCGTCTCCATCGACTCAAGCTGCCTCATGCAGCTCCAGGGAGCCATCTCCCGCGCCGGCCTGCCCATCCGCGCCCTCCATCTCGCCGAAATCCTCTCCAGCCAATGAACGCCTCCTCCAACGATTACCAGTCCGGCATCCGCGAAGCCCTCGGCGATTCGCGCCTCCAGTTGGCCATCTACACCGCCACCGGTCGCCTCATCGACAAACGCAAACACGCCGTCGATGCCGAGTCGCTTCCTGAATACCAGGATCTCCGCACCCTCGCCCACGAGATCAAGCGCCACACCATCGAACATCTCGATCATTATTTGGAGCAAGTCGAATCGGCCGTCGCCGCTCACGGCGGCAAAGTCGTCTTCTGCCAGGACGCGGACGAAGTCTCCGACTTCGTTCTCACCCTCGCCAAAGAGCGCGGCGTCCGCCTCCTCGTGAAATCGAAGTCGATGACCACCGAGGAGATCCATCTCAACGACCGCCTCGAGCACCACCATCTCGAACCGGTCGAAACCGACCTCGGCGAATACCTCCTCCAACTCGCCCACGAACGCCCCTATCACATCGTCGCTCCCGCCCTTCACAAAACCCGCTACGACGTCGCCGACATCCTCACCGAAAAGCTCGGCGTCCCGCGCGAGGAGGTCATCGAAAAGCAGACCATGATCGCCCGCGCCGTCCTGCGCCAGAAATTCCTCGACGCCGGCATCGGCATCACCGGAGCCAATTTCGTCGTCGCCGAATCCGGCGCCGTCTGCATCGTCGAAAACGAAGGCAACGCCCGCCTCACCTCCTCCGCCCCGCGCATCCACATCGCCGTCGCCGGCATCGAAAAACTCATCCCCCGCACCGGCGACCTCGCCGTCTTCCTCAACCTCCTCGGCCGCAGCGCCACCGGCCAGCCCCTCAGCGTCTACACCTCGTTCCTCTCCGGCCCCCGCCGCGCCGGCGAGCCCGACGGCCCCGATGAATTCTATCTCCTGCTGCTCGACAACGGCCGCACCAAACTCCTCGCCGATCGCGACAAGCGCGAATCCCTCTTCTGCATCCGCTGCGGAGCCTGTCTCAACCACTGCCCCGTCTACCGCAAAATCGGCGGTCACAACTATCCCTGGATTTATTCCGGCCCCATCGGAGCCATCATCACCCCCCAATTCCACGGGGCGGGGAAGGACCCCTGGCTCCCCTTCGCCTCCAGCCTCTGCGGAGCCTGCGCCGAAGTCTGCCCGGTGAAGATCGACATCCCCAAAATCCTGCTCAAGCTGCGCGCGGAAATCGCCGCCACCCCCTCCGCGCACGGCCGCACGGAGCGCACCGTCTTCCGCCTCTGGGCCTGGCTCATGTGCCATCCCCGCCTCTACTCGTTCGCCGGCTCGCTCGCCGCCCGCTTCTCCCCCCGCCCATCGAACGGCGTTTGGCTCCGCAAACTCCCCGCCTTTCTCTCGCCCCCTCCCCTCCGCAAATGGCTCAGCCAGCGCGACCTTCCCCCTCCCGCCGCCCGCAGCTTCCGCAGCCAGTGGCGCGATCGTCAAAAATCCAAATGACCTCCCGCGACGCCATCCTCGCCCGCATCCGCACCTCCCTCGGCCGCATCCCCGGCGAAGCCGTCCCTCCGCCGCCTCCCGTCCCGCTCCGCCGCCGGCCGCATCCCCGTCTCCGAGCGCGCCGCCACATTCTCCGCCCGCTTCGAAGCCCTCGCCGGAAAAGTCCACGTCGTCGATACCCCCGCCGAAGCCGGCGTTTGCGCCCGCTCCCTCGCCGCCGGCCGCTCCACCGTCGCCGCGAACCACCCCCTCCTCGCCGCCTGCGGAATCGAACCCGGCATCCCCGATCGCCAGACCTGCGCGACAGTCGATATCGGCATCACCAGCGCCGACTACGCCCTCGCCGCCACCGGCACTCTGGTCATGCTCGCCAGCCCCTCCAACCCCCGCCTGCTCTCGCTGCTCCCTCCCGCCCACATCGCCATCCTCCCGGTCTCCTCGATCCTCTCCGACATGGACGAACTGATGCTCGCCATCCCCGACCCCGCCAGCCTCTCCAGTTCCATGGTCTTCATCACCGGCCCCAGCCGCACCGCCGACATCGAGCAAATGCTCGTCCGCGGCGTCCATGGCCCCGGAGAAATCCACGCCATCCTCGTCCGTACCCCATAACCGGACCGTGGGGTGTGATACACTCCGGCGGTGGGTTTCCAACTCCGCTCTGGTATAATTGGGCTATGCGTTTCTGACCGTTCAGGCCCCGCGCCCTACCCCGATCCGCCAGCCAACCAAAGCGCTGGCTCTACTCTTTTCAAGCCCGTTCTTGAAACCGAAAATTCACCGAAGGAGAATCGAATGACCCATCCTATGTCCAGACGTTTCGTTGTGTTTGCAGGTCTTCTGGCAACGCCCGTGGTCACCGCCGTGACTCCCCCCAACTCCCCCGCCTCCAAGCCCGCCCCCGACGCCCGCGTCGGAAAACTGGAAAAATTCTTCGGCGACCGCGACTGCCCCCTGCGCGATCACGCGGCCGAGTTTATCGAAGCCGCCGACCGCAACAATCTCGATTGGCGCCTGCTCCCCAGCATTTCCCTAATCGAATCCGGCGGCGGAAAAGATTATCGAAACAATAACGTATTCGGCTGGGCCAATTGCAAGCGAACTTTCCCTACGGTGTCGGATGGCATACACATGGTAGCCCGGCGGCTCTCCCGCTCCCGGCTCTACCGGCACAAAAGTCTCGACCGTATCCTGGCGACCTACAACCCGCAGCCCGCCTATTCCCTTAAGGTCAAGACCGTCATGCGGTCCATCGCCAATTAGCCCTGTAACAGGTGGACACTGAGATAGAGCCCACCGAAAATCGCGACCGCGAGGATCGCGCCTACAAACCACTTCATGGCCCGTTCCTTGGAACTGACCGCTTTGCTCTCGTCCGCTTTCATCTGAGAATCGAGGCTATCGAACATGGTATGCCCCTCTATTAGGCCCAACGCGCGCGACGAGGTATTAGATGGCTTCAGTATAGCCCCGAACCGCCGGGAACGCCATCGGAAACTGAATGTAGGGAAAACGCCGCCGCCGCCCGCTCAGGTTTTGTATAGACACCGCATCACCGCCGCCGAGATCTTGTGCAGGTCCTCGGTTGTGAACCCCCGCATGTATACCATGCCGCTCCCATCGATCGCCGGCAACTGCGGCGGCGCTCCGGTCACCAACTGCGGCTCCGAATCTTCCACCGTATCGTCCCAGGAAAGCAGCGTTAAGGGAATCCCCTTGACGTCCTTCCGGATCGCCAGCGCCCGCGCCTTCTGGTAATCTTCCGCCAACTGCCCTCCGCCGCCCGTGGTCAATGCGCTCCAGATCTTCCCTGGGATCCCCCCTTTATAATTGCCCACGATCTTCGCCGAATCCACCAGCGACGGCGGCGGCTTCAGCATGTACTGCTTGGACTCCGCCTTCACCGCCTCCTCGAGCGTCGCGGAACTCGCGGGAACCTTATTCGCGTAGCTGAAGTCCGTGCCCCATCGCGCCGTCAGCCCCGGCATCCGCTTCAATTGAATCCGGCAGTACGGAATCCCTCCCTCCTCGAACGCGATCATCCGGTCGCCCGTCTTGCACGTCTCCGGCTCCAGGAAAAACGTCTTCATCCCCAGCAGCGCCATGCCCTCCAGGTTGCCGCTCCGCATCCCGACATGCACCACCGCGTGGCTCTCCGCCAGATGCCGGTACACCAGCAACTGCGCCAGCCGGTTCACCCCGTTCTCCTTGAACTTCGCCCACAGCGGATCGTCCCACATGTTCGATAAATCGACCACGTTCGGCAGGCTCTTGGCGATCGCCGCCAGCTTCCCGTCGGATTTATCGTGCGGGCTTTTGAATTTCTCGTCCCCCGCCAGAATCACCGAACAATTGCCGCAAAACAGCGCCGCCAGTTGCTTGATCCCCGCGAAGCTCGAATCGAGCTCGATATGCGCCCCGCCGCGCTTCCCGCTCTGCCGGCTCCACAGCACCACCACCCGCTTCTTCAGATCGTTCAACTTCTTCGCCTTGAAATAAGCGTCCACCTCCTCGCTCATCTGGGCTTTGATCGAAATCATCTTCCACGTCTCGGCCACTTTCAAAAACGCCGCCTCGCTGTCGCCCTTGAACTTCCCTCCAACCATTCCCGTCACCTCCTCCACCGGCTCCGGCCACGCATTCGCGCAAACGTCGAGGTAGATGTGCGCCAGCACCATCGCGACCTTCTCCTTGTCGTTCTTCTTCACCACCGCCGTCCCCTCGTTATAGCCCGGCTCCCAAGCCACCAGCGCCGGAGCCGTGTGCGCCTCCTGCGCCTGATGAAACTCCCGCCAGATCCGCTTCAGCGGAGCCTTGAAATTCGTAATGTCGATCTCCGTAACCCGCCCCGTAAGCCCGCACTCGGCATAAAACCCCCGAATCTGCCCGTCTTTGTTGTCCGCCAGATTCCGATCCACCAAAAGAATCAGATTTAACTCCGGCGTAAGCGCCAGCGCCGCCGAAATCCCAAACGTATCCCCCGGCATATAACTGCATTGAAGCAAATAAGGCATGGAAAAATTATAACCGCTCGCGCCCGCAATTCAGCCTCGCTCCGGCGGAAAAAGTCGACGTTTTTCGCCGCGGAGGGCCAGCTTGAACAACCGCCGCTATAATAGAAACGGAGAACCGCATGACCGTCCGCGAAGAACTGCACAAGCTGCTGGACGCGCTTCCCGATAGCGACGTGCCGGCTACGCGCAAATTTCTACGTTCGCTCCTGGACCCGGTAGAACTGTCGCTCCTCGCGGCCCCGTCCGACGACGAGCCGGAGACCGAAGAAGAGCGCGCCGCGGTTGAGAGAGCGCTGTCGGATCCACGCCCGGAAATCCCCATGGAAGAGGTTCTGCGCGAGTTCGGTCTGTGAACCGTTTTCGCTTCACCGAATCGGCGAGAGACGACCTGCGCCGCATCGACCGCGAGCAGGCGATGCACATCCTTCAAGCTCTGGCGCGATACGGCGAGACCGGCGAAGGCGACGTGAAGCGGCTGCAAGGCTCGAGAGACTTCCGGCTGCGTGTGGGCGACTATCGCGTCCGGTTCCGAGCGCTCGACGACGGTACGCTGCGCATCGCGCAGGTCAAGCACCGTCGTGAAGCCTACCGGTGATCGCAAGGAGCGCACGGCCGGTGAGGCCGTCCGCTGTTTTGCCGTTTATGCCATCATTGAGACGTTAGGCTCCCGCACTTAGCTTGATACCCGCGTCCGCGCTCAAAGTGTACCCAAGGAGGGTCCGTCATGCCAGCTCGGAATTCGCGTGTGTTTCTTCTTCCCGCGGAACCTGGATGGACGAGCCGGCTTGCCGCCTACTCAGTGCTCTCGATACTGTGCGTCGCGGCGTCCGCGGGCACGATCAACGGCATCGTCCCGCTGCCCAACCAAACCCAACCCAATGTGATGATCCGCGACTCCGCGGGAAACCTCTACCTCGGCTTCGGCGCCAACACCGTTCCCGGCCTCGGATACAACCCCTCGGTCAGCAGCGCGGGCGCCTCCGTCGCCAAGCTGTCGAGCGACGGCGGCAAAGCGATCTTCCAAACCGTTCTCTCCACCAACAGCGCCGACGCCGTGACCGCGCTCGCACTCGCGCCGGACGGGTCGATCCTCGTGGCGGGCATCACGAAAGGGAACTTCCCGGTCACCAAAGACGCCGCCGAGCCGCAGGACATGTCCAGTTCATCGGGCAATTCAACAGGTTTCTTCGTCCGCCTCGATCCGAATGGAAATGTCGTCTACGCGAGCTACCTGAACCCCGATCCCTCCTCGCAATCCGGGATTAGTTTCGTGGCGATGACCACCGATGCGACCGGCGCGGTTTACCTCGCCGGTCAAGGCGTCTTCGCCTCCAGCCCGGGCGCTCTGCCGCAAACGGTCTACTTCGGCGAAGGCTATTTCGTTGTGAAGTTCGATTCGAACGGGAAGCAAGTCTTCGCAACGGGCGGAATCGGCGGCACGGCAATCGCCGTAGACGCGCAAGGCTCCATCTTTATTGCCGGTAGCGCGCAGAGCGGCTTTCCGATTCCCGTGACACCGGGCGCGCTCCAGCCCGTCCAGGCATTTGCAATCTGCGGAAGCACCGCGGCCTTCGGATTCCCATGCTTCGACCAGTACCTGGCCAAGTTGGACCCGTTGGCGAGCAAGCTCATCTACAGTACATGGCTCTCCGGAACGGACGGCGCATCCCCAACCATCCTCCTGATCGATGGCCAAGGCAACGCGATAGTCGCCGGGTACACCCAGTCATCCGACTATCCCTTAACTTCCGGAGCGTTTCAGACCGTCAACGGCGCCAGCCTGCCGCCTGTCGATAGCGGGTTTGGCCCCTTCTTTTACCCTGGGCCTCCGCACACAGGCTACGTCAGCAAGGTCGATGCCACGGGAACCGGACTCCTGTTCTCGACTTACCTTGGCGGCTCATCCGAGGACAGCGTCACCGCGGCCGCTTCGGACCCCGTCGGCAATATCTTCCTCGCCGGTCTCGCCGGCTCACCCGATTTTCCCGGCCTCTCCGGCGTGCCACCCGGCTGCCGTCCAAGTTACGTCTACCAAACCCCATACGTCACGCGGCTCAGCGCCGATGGTAGCTCCCTAACCGCGACCCAACTCGGCTCCGGCCTTGCCGGTCCACAAGGCAATGTTCCGGCCGTTTTTGACGGCGAAGGCAACGCCGTCGTCGCGTCCAACGGTTCGCTCGCCAGCGTAAGCCTTTTCGCGGAAAGCCAAAAATTCGCCTGCGCTACCGACGCCGCCGATCAAGCGCCGCTGACGCAAATCGCCCCCGGTCAACTGTTGGCGCTATTCGGCGAGAACATCGGCGAGCCCGCCGCCATCAGCATCCAGCCCCAGAACGGAATCATACCCTACATCCATCGGCGACGGCTCCCTCGTGAAAATCCACGGCATCCCCGCGCCCATCCTCTATTCGTCGCCGGATCAAATCAACGTCCAAGTTCCCTACGAAATCGCCGGACAAACAAACGTAAAGCTCGAGATCCACGACCCGTCCGGCAACGTCGTAGGCACGCGCGAATTCGCAGTCGCGCGGAATGAACCAAGCGCCTTCACCAGCGGCGCCGAATACGCAACCTGCAATGGCACGATCGTGGCCGCATTCCAACCGATCGCGCTCAACGCCGACGGCTCGCTGAATAGCTGCACAAACCCCGCCGTTCCCGGATCGATCGTCACACTCTTCGTGAACGGAACCGGCGCCGTCGCCGAGACCGGCGCAATCGCCACAAGCCCCGCGACCCCGCTCGCCCTCCCGGTCAAAGTCAGCGGCGACGCGCAATTCGTGTCCGCGGAATCCACCCCCGGCTCCATCGACAGCGTCTGGGAAGTGAAGGTGAAACTAAACCAAGTCACCACCGGTAACTCCCTCGCCCGTTTCACCCTCACAATCGGCGGCGCGCCGCTTCGCGATCAGTTAGTAATCTGGCAGAAGCTCCAATAATAGGTACGAAACTTGTGTTCAGCCGAATAAAGAGAAGCCTTATCCTGACGTCGCTCGGATGCGCGCCCGCCGCAATCGCCCAGCCAGCCCGTATCCCAGCTCCAAGCGCAATCCAGATCCTCGCCGCCGATTTTAATGGCGATGGGAAACCGGATCTTCTTATCCAGCAGACCACCAACTCCCCAAACGACATCTCGACGCTCACCGTTCTTCCAGGAAAGGGAGACGGAACGTTCTCGACTCCCATCATCACGTCGATCAGTGGCGTCGCGTCGGTCCTCACCACCGCCGATTTCAATGGCGATGGTAAGCTTGATCTCGTAATCGACGGTGGCGATCTTTACAGCTACATTGCGCTGGGCAATGGCGACGGCACGTTCCGCACGGGCCCAAACGATCTCATCGCGATAAACGGACGCGTCGTAGGCGTGGCCGATTTCAATGGCGACGGAAAGCCCGACCTGCTCAGCGCGCTCAACCAGAACAACGGATTTGCGATTCTCTTTGGCAACGGCGACGCCACGTTTACACCCGTGGGAGGCATCAGTTCGGACAATGTGCCCGAGAGTTTTCCAATCGTGCTAGGAGACGTAAATCTGGACGGGCTCGACGACATCATAACGTCGTCGACGGTTCTCCTGAGCAACGGGGACGGCACCTTCCGATACGTGCCCTTCCATCCGGGCGAAGGCTTGGCCGGCCCAGGCGCGATCGCCGATTTGAACGGAGATGGAAATCCAGACATCGTTTACGCGTTCGTGGAGGGGTCGGCCATTGCCGACGTGGTGCTCTTCGGAAATGGCGACGGGACGTTTCGCCTTGGCGATTTCGGTTTGGGATCGGGGAGCCCGCAGGCCCAGGACACGATTTCCGCGAATCCCGCGATCGCCGATTTTAACCGGGATGGAGCGCCCGATGTCGCCTTCGTCAGCACGCTCTACGGCCTTACGATACTCGTAAACTACGGCGACGGAACTCTTATTACGCCCGCTCTCGGCGGCCCGTACGGCCTGAATCCCCTCAATAACAACCTAACCGGACCATTGGCCTTGGCCGACTTCAACGGTGACGGAAAGCCCGATTTGGCGGTGGTCGATCAGTCCGCGGCAAGCACCGGAACCGCTGGGCCAACCGAGGTTTCCGTCTTGCTTAATAGCACGCCGCTTCAGTTCCCGGTGATTCTTGGCGGCGTCGTCAACGCCGCTTCGGGCAGACCGGCACCGTTGTCTCCGGGAAGCCTCGCCTCGGCATACACCCTTCCCCAACCATTTGCGCTTCAGACGGCCGCCAGCCTGCCGCTGCCTTCGTCGCTGGAGAACGCGGCGCTGCTGCTGAATTCGAATCCCGTTCCCTTACTCGCAATCTCGCCGCGTCAATTGAACTTTCAAGTTCCTTGGGAACTCGCCGGAACCCCCTCCGCCACGATCTCGTTTGAGACCGATGCGTCGTCCATATATCCCACGATCTACCGTTTTCCATTACAACCCGGATGGGCGGCCAAACTCGCCACTTACTCGCCCGGCATATTCACCATGACCGGAAGCGGGACCGGCCAAGGCGCGGTGACGACCGCGAACAGCACCGCGATAGCGGCTCCCGCCGGCGCATTTCCCGGCTCTCGCCCGGCATCCAGGGGCGACTACATCACGATCCTGTGCAACGGTCTCGGACCCGTGTCGAACCAGCCGGCCAGCGGAGCGCCCGCACTCGCCAACCCGCTTTCAGCCACTATCGTAACCCCCGTCGTCATTGTTGGCGGCATCGACGCGCCCGTACAATTCTCCGGCCTCGCGCCCGGCTTCGTCGGAGTAAACCAAGTGAACGTTCAGGTCCCCGCCACCGCCGCCGTCGGCAACGCGGTCTCATTGGTCATCCGGACCGCCGACGGGTCAACGTCCAACGTGGTAACTATCGCCGTGAAGTAGGCAGCGCTGGACGAGAGAGATCGAACCCCGTCCAGATGTCCATCGAAGCCGAATGCGGCATGAGGAAGATCCGCTTTGATCCAAACGGCGAGCCGCATGACCAACCGCGAAGAGTTGCACAGAGGTGGCCAGTCCCGACCCGTTGCCCGCCGAAACCGCGGATTCCGCCAGGATGGAGAAAAAAGCCGCGTGACTTCCGACCCCAGGCGCTCGACATCTAACTATTTCTTCCCGCCATTCCCCCGCGCGGCCCAATCGCGCAGCAGCTTCGCCGTTTCCGGGCGGATCCACTGCGGACTCCGCCCCAGCGGCTCGACGCTCTCGATCGCTTTCAATCCCGGCTTCCAGTAGCCGATGGCGAGACACGCGTCTGCTCCCGCGCCGCGAGCGCGCTTCGTAGAGAAATTGGAAGCACTCGTGTAAAAGCACTCCTGGCGCGTCTGCGCGGAGACAAGCACTTCCCCGGCATCGTTCACGGATGGAACATCGTGTAACCCGAACGCCGGAACCACGCACTCCGCCGGTCCTTGGAGTGCGGATACACAAAGAGCGCGAGAGTCACCCTTGTAGGCGACCTTGGCTCCGGCAGGGCTGATATTGTACGAAAAGTCTCTTCCGCCTGAAGCAATTCTTGTCTTCGGAGGAACTCCCGCTTACAGGTCGCCGGTGGAGTCTTTCACCATGCCAACAACGACTCTTTTATCCGCGCTGCATCGGAACCAGTTATATGACGGCATTGAGATCTCTTCCCCGGTGACCAGGTTACGAGTGCCTGAGTGCTGCCGCCTTTCATCGGACGCCCAGAAAATCCCGCCGCACGTGCTCACCACTCTGGTTTCACCGTCCAGCGCCTCTTCCTTCCCCGACTTTAAGTCGATCAGGGTCGTCGTATAAACTACGTCCTCCGAGGACGCGGTCCGCCTGGTGATTCGCGATGTCACGAAACCCAGACTTGACAGCTCGTCGCTGATTGCGAAATCTTCAATGTCGACGCGATGCGTAACCCGGCTCTTCTGGCCTTCGCAGGAAACGCTCACATCTCCCTTGAGCATGAAGGCGAAGCAAGCCTTCCGCGCCTGCCCAAAACACGCGCCCGCCATAGCCAATACAAGTACGAAAGATCGAAGCCGATTCATCGTGCGCCCCGCAACCTTCTCCACGCTACCATCACCATCGCTCCCACCTCCCGCAATGAATCCCGCACGCCGCGGCCGGCCCAACTCGCCGGGAACACCTTCCGGGGTTGCCCTGGCCGGGAACTCGATGCGCCCGGTCGTCTTGAGCGCCAAGAACTGGATCCACTTAGGGAGCCGGTAGGCCGGACCGAAGGTGGCCGCGATTCTGTCCGTCGTTGAGACGTGCCGCCGAATGAAGATTCCTCTCCGGGCGGGCGCGTCGATATTTCGACGTGGTTCGCCGGCAACGCGGTCTGCTACCGGGATGAACAGCGCCTTTCCAGACCATCCGCCGGCAGCCCTGGTGCGGTTTCTGTCCCCGCGAGCGACGCCGGGGCCGGATGCTGATAACGTGTACGATAAAAGGAGGGTGAGAATATGGCGAGTCTCGATTGGTCACAATGCCCAGCCGTAGAAAGCGTGCCGGACCGGCGCAGCGGCGCGTGGGTGTTTAAGGACACCCGGATGCCGGTGGCCACGGTTTTTGAAAATCTCGAAGCGGGTTCGAGTATCGAAGAGATCATCGAACAGTTTCATGTGACGCGAGAGCAGATTCAGGCGGTACTCGAATTCGCCGCCCGCAGCCTCGACGCGCCGCCGGTTCCCGTTGGCGCATCGACTTCGACGGATGCGCATTCTCTTTGACCATGGCGCCCCAAGCGGCATTGCCAAGTCGCTCTCGGGCCACGAGGTCATAGAGGCCAGAGATCGCGGGTGGGATAGAGTGTCGAATGGCGACCTGCTGAAAGCGGCTGAGGCCGCGGGGTTCGACGTTTTGCTCACCACCGACAAACGTATCCGGTACCAACAAAATTTGAAGGGCCGGAAAATAGCGATCGTGGTGCTCGGTAACTCGCAATGGCGGGTTGTGCGTCTGCACCTTGGCCGGATTTCGCTGGCGGTGGAAGAGGCCACGCCCGGCAGTTATACCTTGGTGGACATACCGTTTAAGTACAATATCGTTCACTGAACACATTGAACGGGCCGGCGGCTCTTTCCGAGTAGCGATACATCCAGAACACGTTCCAGAGGCAATCTGCATTCCCCAGGCCCCTGATGCCAGCGCCTCAACCCTGCCGGCTCGCCCTCCTGCGCAGGTTGCCGTGCGCACTGGAATCGTCAGGTTAATGAGTTATTGCACGAGGAGGCCTATTTCCTAAACCATGCACCCAACTGCGATGACGCCGCTCACGGGGAAGTATAAATTAGCGCTGGTGTCAGGGTTCGGAGATCGGAGATCGGGGAACGGAAATCGGGAATCGCAAAATTCACACTTGACATGGGCAGGGCAATCCACTACCATATGGTTGTGGATCACTTGGGTACAACATTTGCTGCTTTGTCTGATCCAACCCGGCGGGGGATGATCGAACGGCTCTCACATGGTCCTGCCTCTGTGCATGGATTGACGGAACCGTTTGCACTCTCGCAGCAGATGATTTCAAAACATATCGCCTACCTGGTGCGGGCGCGGATTGTGATCAAGACGAAGCGTGGACGAGAGAGTGTGTGCACGCTTAGGCCAGAGGCGATAAGGAAAGTCAGCGACTGGGCGGCTTATTATCGCCGATTCTGGGAAGAGAGTTTCGACAAGCTGGATGTGGTTGTGAATCAAATGAAGAAAGAGGAGGTCGGAGATGACAAAAAACACGGTTAACGAGACAGAGCGGATGGTTGTCACAAGAGTTTTCGATGCCCCACGCGAATTGGTTTGGAAGGCGTGGACAGACCCGAAATATGTGATGCAGTGGTGGGGACCGAAGGGTTTTACGTGCGCCCTTTTGCGAGATGGATTTTCGCGTGGGAGGAAAATTTCTCTGCTGCATGAGAACGCCGGATGGCCAGGAATTCTGGAATGCGGGTGAATACCACGAGATTGTTCTGCACGAGAAGATCGTTTCCTCCATGTACTTTTCCGACTCGAAGGGAAACAAGGTTGAGCCTGCGCAATTAGGAATAGAACATGAGGCCATAGACGGTGCGTACGACGTGACCATCTTTGAGGATCTCGGAAACGGCCAGACGAAACTTACCTTCATTGGAAATGAACCCATGGAGAGCGCGAAAAATAGCGGTCAACTGGAGGGCTGGAACCAGATACTCGATAAAGTTGCCGCGGTTGTTGCGGGGCTAGCGCAGGCGAAATAAGAGGTTGAAGTTTTAAGGCATCCGGGAGTTTCGCCGTTCTCGCCGGGTTATCAAATACGCTGTCGCTCCTCGGTGTTTGCTGTGAGCGAGCGGCGCTGGACGGAGTAGGCAAAGGTAGCGGGGCAATGTGGCACACTTAAAATCCATAAGGAGACTTTCCGGTGAAACACAGCACCATGTTGACCGTCGCGTCTCTGCTCTCGCTCCTCCTCCTGACGCTTCACATTACGGACGACATCGTTCGTGGGATATCGAACGCCGAGAGCTCAAACACTGCGCTGCTCGTCCTCGCGGTCTTCCTCTACGGGACACTCGTGCTCCCCGAACGGCGATCGGGGCACGTCATCATGCTGCTCATCGGATTGCTCGCGGCAGCCATGCCCGTCCTACACATGAGGGGGGCGCATTACGGCGAGATCGCCAAATCCCCCGGCGGCTTTTTCTTCGTCTGGACCCTCTGGGCGCTCGGCGGGCTGGGGGGCTTCACCTTGATCCTCTCGGCGCGCGGACTTTGGGATCTGCGACGGAGCCGGCCCCACTAGTCCAGGGCAACGGACGGTGGCGATGCTCGACAACAGCCCGTTCGGCGCGACGCGGGCCCGTCAAGAAAAGGGTGTGAAATCCGGTTTCCTGGCGAGAAAACAGTCTATCCCGCCACCGGCCGGGGCCAGAAGCCAGAAAGGGCGATTCGAGGAACGCTCCCATGCTTAAGCGAACGGCACTGCGTTAAAGTAACGTTCCCCGTCGTGCCGGTAGTGGGGAGGGATCTCCGCCGCGAATACTTCCGCCCTCGAGACGAAAATTCTCCCGCAGCGAGTCGTCTTCGTCAAACGGCCAAGGGCAAGATCGAAGCACTGCCAACCCGCTCTCGGAGATCAAGAAATAAGCGTCCCCGAACTCGGCGGGTATCGGAATGCCCGTTATCTCTTCGAACGCGCCCTGCGTAGCAGTCAGCCGGTACGCCTTCGCCAAGCCCTCCCCAATCAGATCACCGATTGTCCGTTCGACGTCGGGCCTTCCAACGCGGAATCGGCATTCGCCGGCAAAGCGAACGACGTCCCCGGTAATCCAGTCTGAGTTCGTGTAACTGTCCCCTTCGATCATACAGAAACTCAGTCACGGCCCCCGAAAATAATTCTTTCCCTTCCCCCTCAATGCCTTACGCCGAAGTTTTCCCCGCCTCCCCCTTGTTTCCCCACCCCCCGCGCTATCGTGTAACCAAGAGCGAGACGACTGATCATCTTCGTCCTCGCCGCTAAGTGGTTTCCACCCTAGGCACTGGAGATCGCGAATGCAAAAAGGTGGGCGCTGGCCGCTCGCGTTCGACGCGGCCCCTATCCCGTTTAAGGGTGACCTGAACGGGTTTTTGATCTTCGTAAAAACGCAACGTTGCACTAAATTATAAAGATAGTAAGTCGCATCGGAACGGAAGCCCGGAAATCAGTACGGGCTTCCTTCCAGTCTCATGGTCGACATAACCATGTTAGGCGCGCCAAAAGTGTCGAAGTATAACTGTTTAAGATTTGCCGTCCAACATCCGAATTGCGCCCCATGTCGTCATCCGAAACACCGGCGGGTCAACGTCCAACATAAGCCGGAGGCCCAAGAAGAGCGCGCGCCGGTAGAGAGAGCCCATCGGATCCACGCCCGGACACCTCCATGGAAGAGTCCCTGCGCCACATTGATCGCGACCTGCCCCCGTCACCAACCCGCTACCAGAGCGCGTTCAGACCGATTCCTCAAATTCCGCTTCTACATCCCCCAACGAAGCCTCCAGGCCACGGGAACCGATGAGCCTACGCATTCCGGCCTCCCAAAAAGGCGATCGCGTGCCCCCGCAAGGCGGCCGCGAAACGCGGAAACGTCAAATCGTCAGCAGGCTGAGAAATTCTGGTGGCCTTTGAATTCGTCGCCATGATGAAGCAGGCGGAAATGTACAGCCTCTCCAACACCAATCGCCGGCAGAGCAGTTCATAGCGCTTCCCGTAAGAGACTCCGGCGTATCGCCGCTCGTCCCCCTTGGCTTTCGCGGCCTCGCCTCGGAACGCCGGATCGACGGGGAAATACGGCTCCTTATTACCAACGGGCTTCTTGACGTTGTCGCGATCCTCCAATAAGAAAAAGTAACCGAGGAACGGCGCCGGGGACTTGCCGAAACGCCCCTCTCGGAACGCAATCCAGATGTCCTTCGCACTGCCCACAGCCTCTTCGGAGCGATTGTTCACGTTGTTCCCAATTGATTTTCCCGCCTGCGATTTGAACTCCATCGCGAGTACCAACTGACCCTCCGACACGACAATGAGATCCCACTTCTTCGTGGCCCTGAAATATCCCGGCAGCTCCAGGGCGGTCCGGGTGCGAACGTCGAGCCTTTTCAGTCCCGCATCGCAAAGGATATCGCCAACCAGAACCTCCAGAGCACCCATTTGCGTGCCGCCGGTCACCTCGCCGCGCGTGCCGGCGTCGATCTTACCAGACTGCACCTGCTTCTCCTTGTTTTTTGCGCGCGCGTCCCAGTAGCTTTGAACAGCTTCCCGCAGCCGCTTTTCAACGTTCAAGCGCCGTCTCCATCTCGCGTTCGTCGATGCCGTAAACTTCAAGGGCAACTCGCGTCGCCCTCAATCGGTCCCTCTTACGAAAGGCTTCGATCAAGGCTTTCGATTGGCAATCGGTCAAGGTATCCGGATCGGGAACGCGAATCCGGCGCAGATACTGCGCCTGGAAGCGCAAGTAACCACCCCGCATGCGGACGCCGTAAGACTCGACGAAAAACTGCCCCACGGATGACATCAACAATCCGCCGAGAACCTCAAGATCCCAGTCGTCCGACTGGATGAAATACAGGTTGTGATGCGGATAGGTTTCGCCGCGATCGAGCACTGGATCGAGCACGTTCTTTATGTCGGCGATGTAGAGCTTAGGCGTGGACGCGAGGGAATGCGTAACGCGGTCGATGGTCTTGTACCATCCGCGCGGGTCCTTGGCAGCCGTGTGACGCCTCCTAAGTGCGGCGGCATGCTTTTCAAAGTAGGCTCTCAGGCGGGGGAATTTGTCTAGCGCCACCAGTCCCTCGCGGTTCCACGGGTCCACCAGATAGTGCCCGGACCACTTCATCGTCCCACCCCACAGGTCCTTCGCAAGTGCCAGCTTGAGCAACCGCGATGGCTCGACCAAATGCGCGTCCGTCGTAATAAAGACGCCATCGTTGCCCGTTGCCACTCCGATCCCTACCTTGGCGTTCGATTCGAGCGCGGGAAATCGCTCCTCGAGCCGGCGCAATAGCGTCAATTGCTCCGGCGAATGACAGGGCCACGGACCCATTCCGTTGAACCATGTTTCCACCAGCGCCGCACGAAAACCCTGCGGCAATGCCGCCGTTTCGTTCCGCGCCGTCGCTTGAAGGGCGGCAAACAGGACTCCCGGCGCGGACCCATCAGCCTCCGGCCCCGCGCTCGCGACGACCGCCGGCCCTTGATCCCGGCGACGGATGACAGTGATCGCGGGTATGCGTCCACTTCGTCGTGGAAGGCGCCGGCGTTGTGCATCTCGATCACGACCTCGACGCCATATCCCGACGTGACAAGTCCGCGCAGCTCCGCGCCGTACTGGTTGCGCATCCACCGATCCGCGCAAATGAAGGCGCACACGCCGCCTTCCTTCAGTTGATGGAGCGCCGCTTCAAAAAAGGCCACATACAGATCCGCCCTTCCGCGCATCGTGCGGTAGGCGTTCCGGTAAAGCGCCGCGGCGTCTTCCGGAATGTCCTCGAGCCGGATGTACGGCGGGTTGCCAATGACGAAGTCCGCCGCGACGCCCCTGGACTCGAGCAGGTAATCCCCCGCGCGCACCCAACTCGCCGCCAGGCGTTCCGCGGTGGGGCGGCTCACGCCCCGATCTTTCAGGAGGCCGGTCACCAGAGCGCGCGCCCGATCGGCGCTATCGTCGTCGAGCTCAAACGCAATCAGCGAACCTTCGCATTCCGATAGCGGCCGGCCGAGCCTTTCGCAGGACTGAACGAGGCGCTCGACCATCGGAACGAGAAACGCGCCATCGCCGGCGGCCGGCTCCACCGCTACGGCGTCCACAAGGTTGTTTTCCGCGCGGTAGCCCGCCAGATCGAGCAGCAGTTCCACCACCCAGCGTTTGGTATATACGACTCCCTTGGCCTCAGCGGCCGCCACCAGCCGGGGAAGACGAGGCGGGGCGATGAGCGGCAACTGTAAGCCGTGCGCCGCGCGAATTGTCGATTGGCCCTCTCGCACTGGAACTTTCGTTTCTTCCCTCTTATAGTGTTGCCTTCGGAGTCAAAAACGCAATTCGCTCCCGCACAGAAACTCAGTCACGCGCCCTCAAAATCCCTCAACCCGCGCGCCCTCAACCACTTCCCCTCGCCGCCCGGCCAACCCGCGCCCCTCCCTCTGCTACACTCCCTCCGGATAGCAAAACATGCCACGCCTCTTCGCACTTCCCGAACGCCTCCGCCGCCCTCTTCCGTACACGCGAAATGTCCGTCCGCCCCGCTGCGAAAAGCACAGCCCTCCGTCACGCACTTCCGTCACACCGCAATCGCTCGAAAAGCCTTATTTTCCCGCTTTTCCTCGAATTTCGTGACGCAAAAACGCCCCTCGAATTTTTGCGCCCCATCGCACCGTCACGCCCGCTCCCGCTACAATGTTGGTTTCGCGCCACCCACGCAACATTCTTATGAGCAAACGCATCGGCATTCTCACCGGCGGCGGCGACGTCCCCGGCCTGAACTCGGTCATTAAGGAAGTCACTTTTCGCGGCACCGAAAACAATCGCGAGGTCGTCGGCATCCGCCGCGGCTGGGAGGGTCTCACCCACGTCGATCTCGACGACCCCGCCAGCAAAGCCCGCTACATCCTCCCGCTCGACCGCGACAACACCCGCACCATAGACCGCTTCGGCGGCACTTTCCTTCACTCCAGCCGCACCAACCCTTCCAAGATGAAAGCCGCGCCCGCGTTCCTTGCTGGCGTCGATTTCCCCAAAGCCGAAACCACTAAAAAAGGCGTCACCTCCACCACCCTCGACATGAGCGCCCAGGTGCTCAAAAACATCGAGCGCCTCGGCATCGATTACCTCATCGCCATCGGCGGCGACGACACCCTCAGCTACGCCGCCCAGCTCGACCGCCTCGGCGTCCCCGTCGTCGCCGTCCCCAAAACCATGGACAACGACGTCCGCAACACCGAATACTGCATCGGCTTCTCCACCGCCATCGGCCGCGCCACCGACGCCATCGACCGCCAGCGCACCACCGTCGGCTCCCACGAACGCGTCGGCCTCTTCCGCGTCTTCGGCCGCGACGCCGGCTACACCGCCCTCTTCACCGCCTACGTCGCCAACATCCGCTGCGCCATCCCCGAATACAAGGTCGATCTCGACAAACTGCTCTCCATCCTCGCCACCGATAAACGCAAAAACCCCAGCAATTATTGCCTCTTCGTGCTCTCCGAGGGCGCCCAATGGGAAGGCTACGTCCAGCGCGAATACGGCGAGCCGGACGCCTTCGGCCATCGCAAAAAATACAACATCGCCGAAGCCCTCAGCGACGAAGTCCATGCCCGCATGAAGGAGGAAACCGTGGTCAGCGATCTCACCTACGATCTCCGCAGCGGCGCTCCCGATTTCGTCGACAAGCTCGTCGCCTCCACCTTCGGCACCATGGCGCTCGATTGCGTCATCGAAGGCAAAAGCGGGCTGATGGCCGCCATCGTCGAAGGCCGTTACGCCATGGTCCCCATCCCCGATCCCAAACTCGGCCCGCGCAAAGTCGATGTCGCCACCATGTACAACACCGACCGCTACCGCCCCAACTACGCCAATAAAACCGGCCTGCCCATCTTCTTAACGAAGGCCTGATGCGCGCGTTTCTCTCCGGCCTTTTCGATCGCGACCACGTCCCGCTCCGCGAAATCGCCGCGCATTTCAACCAAGCCGCGGCCGACGAGGAGCATTACCCGTCGAGCATCGATCCCCGGATTTATCACGTCCGCCTGTTGCTCGAACACTTCGGCGATCTCAACGGCCGCCGCGTCCTCGACGCCGGCTGCGGTAAAGGCCGCTTCGCCCGCGTCCTTGTCGACCAGCATCCCCGCGCCTCGCTCTATACGCTCGATCTCGCAGAAGCCATGCTCCATTTCGTTCCGCCGGAAATGGCCCGCTGCGCCGCGTCCCTCACCGCCATGCCCTTCGCCTCCGCGTCGTTCGATTGCGCCTACGCCACCGAATCCCTCGAGCACGCCATCGATATCGAAGCCGCCGTCGCCGAGCTTTGCCGCGTCGTCAAACCCGGCGGCCGCATCGCCATCATCGACAAAAACGCCCAACACTGGGGCCGCCTCCAAACGCCGAAATGGGAAAAATGGTTCTCCCAAAAAGCGCTCGAACGCCTCCTCCGCCGCCACTGCCGCCAAGTCTCCAGCCGCCCCATTTCCTATTGGGAAGACGTCGCCCCCGACGGCCTCTTCCTAGCCTGGTTAGCCGTGAAATGACGACCATCAAACCGCGCTCCCTAACGGTCGCCGCTCGGAACGCGCGTCCGTCCGCGCACCCGTGCCCGCTACCGTCCCGCGCGCCCGTTACCGTCCCGCGCCCTCTGCCACCCCGCGCCCGTTACCGTCCCGCGCCCGTTACCGTCCCGCGCGCCCATTACCGCGCCGCGCCCTCTGCCGCCCCGCGCCCGTTACCGAGCCGCGCGCGTCAGCAAGCCCTGATGGCCTTTGGCCATCGGAGGTTATGAAAATGAGCGCGATCGGGAGTATGCTTGCAATGCGGCATGGGAGCGGACGAGGTCGACTCCGCTTTGGAGCAGTTGAGTCCGTCAGCAAGCCTGATCCGGAATGCGCGTTTGAATCGGTAAGTGTGCATACCCATCCCCGGCGGGAAGGGTGTAGCACGAGACGGTGCGTAGCAGTCTTTCCGTGCGTTCTCCGCATCCCTGCCGGGAAGGGTACGATATGACTCACAACATAGCAGGAATCGACGTTCACAAGAAGCTTCTGGTGGTGGTCATCGCGGATGCGGCGGAGCCCGATGTGCCGCTGCAGTCCCGGCGTTTTGGCACGGGTTCGACTGAACTAGGCCATCTTTCGGCCTGGCTCGGCCAGTACGGCGTGGTGGAAGCCGTGATGGAGAGTACCGCGCAATATTGGAAGCCGGTCTGGATGGAACTGGAGCCGCATATGCGGCTGCATCTGGCACAGGCTCAGTCGAATAAAGCGCCGAAGGGACGCAAGTCCGACATGGCCGACGCCAAACGTCTGGTGCGGCGGTTCGCAGCGGGTGAACTGATGTTGAGCTTTGTGCCGGAGGCCGGGCAACGGGCCTGGCGTATGGTCACGCGGGGCCGATTACAGTTGGTTCGCGAGCGGGTTCAGTTGCAGAACCAGATCGAGAGTCTACTCGAAGAGGGCCGCATTAAGTTGTCTTCGGTGATCAGCGATCTGCTCGGCGTCAGCGGGCGGCGAATTCTCCGCGCCCTGGGAGGCGGTGAGACCCATCCGGAGACTTTGGCTGCTCTGGGCGACCAACACCTGAAGTGTGGGCTGGGGCTACTGGTGGACGCCCTGACCGGCTCGATGGGAGAGATCCACCGCCGGCTGCTTACCCAGCACCTGGACCGCATCGATCTGATCGACCGGCAGATCGAGGAGTTGAACCAGCTGTCGGCGGCGCAGATGCAGCAGCATCAGGACGCGGTCATGCGTCTGATCGAGGTCCCCGGCATTGGCGCCGAGGCAGCCCAAGAGATCCTGGCCGAGATCGGTCCGGACGCCGCCGCATTCCCTTCGGCGCCACAACTGGCATCCTGGATTGGCGTCTGCCCCGGTTCCAACGAGAGTGCCGGGAAGAACCACTCCGCTCGTTCCCCCAAA
This sequence comes from uncultured Acidobacteriota bacterium, assembly GCA_963823105.1. Classification (GTDB taxonomy): domain Bacteria; phylum Acidobacteriota; class Terriglobia; order Bryobacterales; family Bryobacteraceae; genus JAJYKC01. The sequence continues at coordinate 375,739 of CAWGKC010000017.1, read as the reverse complement.
GGCAATCGCTTCCTGCGCCGCCTGCTCTGTCAAGCCGCTCAGGCGGCCGTCAGGACCAAAGGGAGCCACCTCCAATCCGTGTTTCAACGCCTGATCGTCCGCCTCGGATACGTCAAGGCAGTCTGGGCCATCGCTCACCGCATCTGTAAAATCGTCTGGAACATCCTGCACCAGCGAGCACGATTCGTCGAGCTCGGCGAGGCCATAAACCCCAAGGCGGTGCGTCGCGCCATCAACCACCACCTCAAGGCCCTGCGTCGGCTCGGCTATCACATCCCCGCTTCCCCAACCGTGGTGGTCGGAGGATGATTTTCGACGGAGCGGTTCCCCGCCAAACGTTATCCTGAAAGTTACCCCTCCATGAACACGCAAGAAATCGTCGAGGCCCAGGGCCACTTAGTCGACTCCCACATCCTCGAACTCATCTTCGACACCGTCGTCGAATACCAGGGCCGCTTCGAAGTGGAGGAGTTCCGCATCGGCCGCACCAACAGCGACGGCTCCTATCTCCGCCTCAAAGTGGAAGCCCCCGACGCGGTTCTCATGGACCGCATTCTCTCGCAACTGATCGGCCTCGGCTGCACGCCCGCCGACGCCGGCGAAGCCGAACTCACGCTCGTCGAAAAAGACCGCTGCGCTCCCGAAGATTTCTATTCCACCACCAACCACCGCACGCTCGTCCGCCAAGGCCAGCAGTGGCTTGAAGTGAAAAACCAACGCATGGACGCGTTGATCGTCATCGATCCCACTGGCGCATACTGCCGCCGCCTCCGCGATATCCGCGCCGGCGATCAAGTCGTCACCGGCATTCGCGGCATCCGCGTCGTCCCCGAATCGAAGGAGCGCGACCGCCTTTCGTTCTCCTTCATGAGCAACGAAATCTCGTCCGAGCGTCAGGTGGAAACCGCCGTCCGCCAAACCGCCGCGCTCGTCCGTCAAATCCGCGCGGCCGGGCAGCGCATCGTCGTCGTCGCCGGACCGGTGGTCGTTCACACCGGCGGCGCCACGCCCCTCGCCGCGCTCATCCGCAACGGTTTTGTCGACGCGCTTCTCTGCGGCAACGCTCTCGGCGTTCACGACATCGAAGCCGCCCTGCTCGGCACCTCCCTCGGCGTGCGCCAAGCCGACGGGCGTCTCGAAGAACACGGCCATCGCAATCACATGCGCGCCATCAACGCCGTTTTCCACGCCGGCAACATTCGCGGAGCCGTCGAAAGCGGCCGCCTCGCCAAAGGCGTCCTCTATGAATGCGTGCGCGCCGGCGTCCCTTATGTTCTCGCCGGCAGCCTGCGCGACGATGGCCCATTGCCCGACACCATCACCGACATGAACGCGGCCCAGGACGCCTACGCCGCGCAATTGCAAAACGCCGGCCTCGTGCTCTGCCTCGGCTCCATGCTCCATTCCATCGCCGTCGGCAACATGCTCCCAAGCTGGGTCAAAATCGTCTGCGTCGATATCAACCCCGCCGTCGCCACCAAGGTCAGCGACCGCGGCACCGGCCAAGCGATCGGCGTCGTCACCGATGTCGGCCTCTTCCTCGACCTGCTCGCCCGCGCCCTCACCGCGCCCTCCGCCCAATGAAGAAAAAACTCTACACCGACGAGCACGCCGCCTCCGGCGTCGCCGCTCCGCTCCCCGAAATCGAAACGTGGCCCAACCAATACCCCACCCGCTACGAAATCGAAATCGTCATGCCGGAGTTCACCTCCGTCTGCCCGAAAACCGGCCTTCCCGATCACGGCGAGCTCAAGCTCCGCTACGTCCCCGACAAGCATTGCCTGGAGCTCAAGTCGCTCAAAATGTACTCGCTCGCCTATCGCAATCTCGGCATCTTCCAGGAGAACGTCGTCAACCGTTTTCTTCAGGACATTGTGGCAAGCTGCAAGCCATGGTCGGCCACCGTCACCGGCAAGTTCACTCCGCGCGGCGGCATCTTCACCAACATCACCGCAAGTTGGGAGCGGAAACGTGGATCGCAAAGCTGAAGAACTGAGCGCGATGGTGGACGAGATCCGCTCGCGGGTCCGCGCGCTTCATCCCAACGGCGAAGCGTCCGGCATTCCGCTCGCCGATCTCATGCCGCTCGTTGTCGCCCGCGACGCCGCCGAAGGCAAAGTCGCCAGCATCGGAACCGTCAACCCCCGTCCCGCCGGTTTCAAGAACGCGGCGATTCAATGGGTAAAGCGCAACGTCGCCCGCGCCCTCGATTGGCACGTCCGCGAGCAAGTGGAATTCAACCGCGCCGCGATGGACTGCGTGCAGGCGACCTTCGAAGCGCTCTCGGAAACCAACCGCGCCCTCGCCGCGTTCTCCTCGCCGGCCAATCCCGCGACGAGGCTTCGCGCGCCGCCCTCGCCTCCTGCGAAGAAAAAGTCGTCGCGCAGGAAATCCAGTACACCCGCAATCTCGCCGAGCTCCAACGCGCCTTCGAATATCGCGTAATGCAGACCGATTCCGCATACCGGCAATCGCTCGCTACGCTCGAGTCGGCGTTTCGCGATCTTCTCAAAGCGCAACACGGCGAATTCACCGGCGCGCTCGATCGTGGGCTTGTCGCCATACACGATCGAGGCGCGGGGCGATCTGCTCCGCATCCGCGCGGAACTCGAATCGATGATTCATTCCGAGCTTCGCGTGCTGCGCCAACGCGCCTCGGCCACCCCGCAGAGCCGGAACCCTCCGCGCCAGCTCCCTCGCCCAAGAAAGATTGGAGCACCGTCGATTGGCTGCGCTTTTCCGAGCGCTTTCGCGGCTCCGAAGATTACGTCCGCGGCCAACAGCGCCTCTACGCCCAGCGCTTCGCCGGTCTCGATAATGTTCTCGATATCGGTTGCGGCCGCGGCGAATTGCTCGAAACTCTGCGCGAAGCGGGCATTCCCGCCCGTGGAGTCGAACTGAGCGCCGAGCTTACCGCCATTTGCCGTTCCAAAGGCCTCGACGCAACCGAAGCCGACCTGTACGAATATCTCGCCGGCCTCCCGGACCGCTCCCTCGGCGGCATCGTCTGCTCTCAAGTGGTGGAACATCTCCCGCGTCCCGGCGTTCCCGCGCTGGTGAAATTAGCCTCCGTCAAACTGCGCCGAGGCGGCCTTCTGGCCATCGAAACGCCGAACCCGGAATGCCTGGCCATTTTCGCATCGCATTTTTACATCGATCCCACGCACCGCCATCCGCTTCCTCCGGCGTTGATGAGCTTTTATTACGAAGAGGCCGGTTTCGTGAACATCGAAGTCGAACGCCTGTCCCCGGCCATCGCGTCGATGCCGGAGCTGGCCGCGCTCCCCGCCGATTTTCGCGAGCGCTTCTTCGGCGGCCTCGATTACGCCATCTTCGGATCGGCCAGTTCTTCGTAGAGCGCCTTCTGCGCCAGGCCGATCGTCCGCCAATCGTATTTTTCCTCCGCCGTCTTCCTCGCCTGCCGCTCCAATGCGCGCCGCCGCTCCGGACTCTCCACCAGGCTCCGGATCGCCGCCGCGAACTCTGCGCCGCTCTCCGCTACGAGCAAATCGCGCCCGGAAACCAAATCGAGTCCGTTGATCCCGCCCGGCGTGCTGACGATGGCCTTCCCCATCGCCATCGCCTCGATGATTTTGATATTCGTTCCGGCGGAGGCGAGCAGCGGCGCGATCACCACCGCCGCTTTTTCGTAAGCCGGCCGCACGTCGGAGACGAACCCTTCCACTTCGATCGCGGCGTCCGCAAGATTCACTTCCACGCGGTTGCGGTAATGCGCGAGGAAAAATTCGTGCCGCGCTCCGGCGACGATGTGCAGCTTCATCCCGCGCAAGTGCGGCCACGCCTCGCGCAGGAAAAAATTCACCGCCAACAAGTTCGGCAAATGCGCGAACGATCCGATGAAGAGCAACCGCGCGGCTTCCGGCTCCGTCTCCCGCGGTTGAAATCGCGCCAAGTCCACGCCATTGGCGATCACCACCGCGTTGCCGCCCACCGCCGCCGCATCCTTATTAGACATGGTGACGACGCGATCCACTTCGGACCATGCCGCGCGCTCAAACCGTTTCCATCGCTCCAATTGCCGCGCCGTCTCCCACCGCTCGCCGGGATCGGCCGCGCCGGCCAGCAATTGCTCGTACAGGTCGAGCGTGATGTCGTGCTCCACGAGCAGCGTCTTCGCCGGTGCGCAATCGGCCGCGTACTGCGCCATTTGTGTGAACTCAAGCTGCGCGATGCGCGGATTCCATTTTTTCACCGTCTGGCGAAGCGCCGCGCGAAACGGCGCGGAATCGAACTCCTCCACCACGTCGGGCCGTTCGCTCGCGGGCAAGCGATGGCTGCCATGCCGTTTGACGTGTACGATCTCGCAACAGAGTTCGAGCAGCTCCGCGGGCGCGGGCTTCGGCTCGTCGACGAAACTAATCAGCACGAGATCGAAGTCCCGCGCGGCTTCGCGCATCAGGTTGAACATACGAACCGCGCCGCCGTGGGCCAGGGGGAACGGAAGGTACGGGGTGGCGACCAAAACGCGAGGCCGTTGCGATGGGGCGCGTCCGGGGAACACCGAAACGGCGCCGCCGTTCAGCGCGAAAATGGAGGTGTCGTCGAGCGCCGCACCCGACGCCAGCCGACCCTCGAAGGCGATGCGCCGCGCACGGACCAGCGCTTCGCGATCCTGGAGCCGCTGGATCGCTCCGCGCCACAAGGAACGAAAAATTCTTCGATCCTGAACGGCGCGCGCCAGAAACCGCAGGTAATTCGTCTCCAAAACCCGCGATAATTGCTCTTCGGAAAAATAGCGCGACGTCGTCGCGCGGTGCCGATGCAACACCCGCGCGCCGGACGACGAACACCGACGGCCAGCCGCGCCGCCACGCGCGAACGCCCAGGTCGAGATCCTCGACATAGGCCGGCGTGTAGGCTTCGTCGAAGCCGCCCAATTCGGCGAGCTTCGCGGCGTCGAACATCGAACAGCCGCCGCTTCCGTAAAGCACCCAGGTCAAATCCTCCCCCGGCAATGGCTCGCGGCAAAGCACAGGAAATTCTTCCGCCGAGGGGTCCAGGATCGTGATGCCGGTCTCCTCCCTTCGGACGCCTTCGGGGAAGAAAATCTGCGCGCTCGCGCAGAACAAATCGGGAACGCGGTCAAAAGCGGCGAGCAACGATTCAAAGAACCGGTCTTCGAGCACCATGTCGTTGTTGAGCAGGCATACGCGCGAATATTTCGCGCGGCCGATCCCGGCATTCACGGCCGCGGCGAAGGCCATCGGTTGCGGGCGCGTTTCGACGAGGACGGATGGGAATTTCTCGCGTAGGAATTCGAGCGTCCCGTCGTTCGATCCGTTGTCGACGACGATGGTCTCCGAAGGGAACGCTTGCAATTGATCGAGCATCCCCGGCAATAGACGCGCCAGCAGTTCCTTTCCGTCGCGTGAAGGGATCACCACGCTGAGGCCAGGCGCGAAGGATCGCGGCACGATTTGCCGGCCGCGCCCGCGTGGAACTACGCGGAGCAGCGCCGCCGCTTCGCCAGCGAGCACCGCGAGAAATTTCGAAGTCCGCAAGCGGAAATTCACCGGCTGCCGCAGCCGCCTCAGTTGCCAGCGAAGCAGATTGCCGGCTCGCCAAATCAGATGGCGGGCGATCGACGGCAGCGCGCGTGGACGCAGCATGAAGTGGCCGAAGTGCTCGTTGAAGGCGAGAAAATACAACGGCGAAATCAGGAAACCGATCAGGCGCAGCCGCCGGAACGGAACGCCCGGCTGAAGAATCACGGCGGCGATACGCACTCGTTTTCCGGTAAGCGAAGCCCGGCATAGCGCGAGGTTCGCGCCCAGTCCGCGGCCGGGACGATAGGGAATCCAACGCACGCCCTCGACGGGGAATTCGGAGACGGCGTAGAGATCGAGCTCCGGAAACATCGCGCGCATTCGGGCGACGGCTTCGGGGAGAAGATCCGGCGACGCCGAGGCGAACAGAACCTTAACTTCTTCTTCCACGCGCGCCCGGAGAGTTTAAACGAGATCGTGCCAGTCGAAGGCGACCGGCCCCTCGGCGTGTTCGCGCCAAAGCTCGAGCGCCTGAACGGCGAATCCGGACGCGACGGGGCTGACATGCGGCAGGAAGCCCTCCGGCTTGCGTCCGAAATGAAAACCGCCGTGCAGGCGAGGATCGGTGGAATGGATTTGGAAGGATTCGAGCGCGGCCGCCTCCCGTTCGGCGAAGGGCCGCGACAAGGCGGCTACGCCGGCGCGGGCGGCGAGAATGCGAAGACGAAGCACTTGGGCGTAAACGTCGGAGCGCTCAAACACCGGAGCGATCTCGCGGGCGAAATGCGAAACGCGATCGATGCCGGCGGCGAGGGCGCGGGCGCAAGGCTGGCGGTCCAGGCACGGCAACAGGCCTTCGAGAAAGTAGCAGTAGGCGTGGAGCCGATCCATTACTTTTTCCCGATCGGCCGCGCCGGGAAGGAAGCTTTCATGGCTGCGCAAGGAGCGGTCGAGACAATCCTCCCAGGCGTCGAGAAAGGCCTCGTCGGCGGTTTGCTCGTGCAGTTCGTGCCAAGCCAGCGCGGCTTTCAACTGATAGCAGCCGGGACTGGCCGACCAACGCGGCTCGAACGGGAGCGGCCGTTTTTCCGGCAGACTCGCTATGGGATGGATCTCGCCGCCGCGGAGGAATGTGGAGATCATGGAGCGGCCGGCGGCGACCGCGCTGTCGAGAAACCGCCGGTCTCCGGTGGCGCGCCACACCTGTAATAATCCTCGGGCGACGATACCCGTATCGAAGAAATAAGCCAGTTGGCACGGCGGTTCGCTCTTGGCGGGAACTTCGAACGGGAAAAGCGAGCGTTTGGCGTCCCAGGCTTTTTCGATGAGAAATTGCGCGGCGCGGACCGCGGCGTCGCGGTAACCGCGATCGCCGGAGCGGTCATATAAATAGAGAAACGCGCCGCAGGCGTAACCGGTGATCTCGGTGGATATGCGGGCGTATGCGGCCGAATCGGAGCGGTAATAGCGGGCGGTTCCGCCATTTTTTCCTTGAATACCCGATTGAAGGAACCAGGCGCCGGCGCGCTCCAGCGTTAAGGATACGTGGCGAGGTTGAGTTTTCGGCAAACGCTAAAATTGTAACATTCGCACTTTGGCGAACCCGGTTCCCGAATGAGAAAACTTTGCGCACTTCTTCTCTGCGCCGCGAGCGTTCACGCGGCTGTAGCGGTCTTCGACACTGCGGGCGTGCGTCACGGTCCGGTGGCGGTTGCGTCCTCGGCGGACGCGGTCACGGTTTCCTGGGACGACGCGGGCGCGATGCATTGGAAGGCGGAATTTTCGCTCGACCCCGCGAAACCGCTCGTTTCCTCGATCTCGGCCAATGGCGAAAATATCGTGGAACAAGCCACTCCGCTGTATTGGTGCGAGACGGGGACGCGGGAGGGCGGATGGGATCAGTTTTTCGACTTTCCTCCGTCACACGCGGGAGGAACGCGCCGGTTTCAAGGCGTGTTTCATCTCACGGGAGGCCGGGCGCGGAGCGTGGGGTCGCGTGTCGAGTTGACGTTCGACGGGCTGCGAATGGGGATCTTCCACGGGAGCATCCAGTACATTTTCTATCCGGGATCGCGGCTCATTCAACAGAGGGCTGTGGTGAGCACGGAGGAGCCGAACGTCGCTTTTTATTATGAAGCGGGGTTGAAGATGGCGGCCCGCGCCGATGAGCGCGCGGGGGGCAATATGGATTCGCGCGTGAGCTATTTCGATACCGCCGGCGCGCTGCGGACGGTTGAATCGGAGGGGCCGGAACGGAATCCGGTGAAGGTGCGGTATCGGGCGATCGGAGCGCGGTTGGGCGCAGGGAGCCTGGCCGTGTTCCCCGCGCCGCACCGGTTCTTTTTTCCGCGCGACTTCACCACCAATCTCGGCTACGTGTGGCATTCCTCGTTCCGCGGCTTTCTATCGCTGGGAATCCGCCAGGCGCCCGACGACAACTGGGTGTTTTATCCGTGGTTCAACGCGCCGCCGGGGACGCGGCAGGAGCTGGATATGTTCCTATTGCCCGATCCGGGTCCGCCGTCGAGCGCACTTGCGAACGTGCTGCGCTACACGCATGGGGATCGTTTTCCGAAGGTCGCCGGATATAAAACGTTCGCGCCGCACTGGCATCTGGCTTATACGGTGCAGGCGATGGAGAAAGGGTATGACTGGACGCCGCCGTTCAAGCCGGTGCTGGAGGCGATGGGGATCGACATGATCATGCCGATGGATTTCCATGGCGACGGACACCCGCTCGATACGGGTGAACTGCGGCTGCGCGAGTTGAAAGCTTATTTCGAGGCGACGCGCGCGCAATCGGACTCGCGGTTCCTGATGATCCCGTCGGAGGAGATCCATCAATACTTCGGAGGGCACTGGGCGGTGACGTTTCCAAAGCCCGTTTACTGGTTCATGAAGCGGGCGGCGGGCGAAGCGTTTCGAACGAGCGACCCGAAATATGGGACGGTCTATCGCGTGGGCAGCGCGGAGGATATGTTGAGGCTGGTTCACGACGAGCATGGGTTCGTCTATCAGGCGCATCCGCGCACGAAGGGATCGACCGGGTTTCCCGACCAGATCCGCGACAGCGCGCAACTGAGAGACGCGGCGTATTTCGGCGCGGGGTGGAAGGCGATGAATGCCGACTTGTCTTCGCCGCGTCTGGGCGACCGGGCGTTTCGCACGCTCGACGATTTGAACAACTGGGGATTGCACAAGCGGCTGCTGGGAGAGGTGGATGTTTTTCAGATCGACTCCACGCACGAACTGTATGCGCACATGAACGCGAACTACGTGCATATCGCGGATGTGCCGGCTTACGACCGCCGCGGGGACGTTTTGGACGCACTGGCGCGAGGAGATTTTTTCACCACCACGGGCGAAGTGTTAATTCCGAAGAGCCGCATCGAGGCGGGGGCGGGCGATTCGATCGACGTCCGGCTCACTGTGGAACATACGTTTCCGCTTCGCTTCGCCGAAGTTGTGTGGGGCGACGGCACGGCGACGCACACGGAAACATTCCCGCTGGAGGCGACGGGGGAATTCGGCGGGGAGGATTTTCACTGGAGCGTGGCGGCGAAGGGATGGAAGTGGGCGCGGGCCGCGGTTTGGGACATCGCGGCGGACGGCGCCTTTGTCAACCCGGTTTGGAGGGAGGCGCGATGATGCCGAAGGCGGGTTCATACGGTATACTTGAAAGTTCGTTAAACCCAATCGCATGAAGTATATTGCCGTCCTTTTATTCACTCCTGTCGCCGTTTTTTCACAGGCTCAGTACGTCACCGGCCAAGCGGCGCGGGCCGTTATCGGACAGCCGAATTTCACCGCGCAATATTACGCGGGAAGTCCGCCGAGCGTGGTCACCCCCTCGGCCAGCCTGTTGGGCGGCGTGGGAGGATTGGCTTTTGCCAACGGGACGCTGTTCGCGGTGGATTCCAACCGCGTGCAGGCGCCGCCGATTCAAAACCGGGTGCTGATTTATAACAACCTTCCGCTGCCCGGCCCGACGACGGAGCTGACGGAGTTGTACGTGCGCTGTCCGGTATGCGTGGGCACGGCGAATGTGGTGGTGGGGCAGCCCGACTTCACGACGGTGCTAAATAATCTGACCCAAACCGGTCTGAACGGTCCGACGGGGGTGGCGAGCGACGGACATATTCTGGTTGTGGCGGACACGGACAACAACCGGGTGTTGATCTGGAATCCGATTCCGACGACGAACGGCGCGCCGGCGACGGTGGTGCTAGGGCAAAAAGATTTCACCACGCTGCAGCCGGCATCGACGGTATCGGCGACTTCGCTGAGAGGGCCGGAGGGGGTTTGGATTCAGGGCCAACAGCTTTTCGTGGCGGATTCGGGGGCGAACCGCGTGTTGATCTGGAATCAAATTCCCACGCAGAACACGCAGGCGGCCGATGTCGTATTGGGCCAACCGAATTTCACCAGCGCGCCGGCGAACCCCGCGGCGACGTCGCAGTCGATGTCGACGCCGGTCTCGGTCACCTCCGACGGAACGAGGCTGTATGTTACCGACCTGGGCAACAACCGCGTGTTGATTTGGAATCATATTCCGACGGCGAACGGGCAGGCGGCGGATATCGAACTGGGGCAACCGGATTTCGTTAGCAACGCCAGCAACAATACGGCGGGGATTTGCCCTTCGACGGGGAGCGGGAGCAGCGCGGTGTATCCGGCGTTATGCGGGGCGTCGATGAGTTTTCCGCGTTTTGCGCTGTCGGATGGGAAGCGGCTGTATGTGGCCGACGGAGGGAACGACCGGGTGCTGGTTTACAACTCGATTCCGACGGCGAACGCGGCGAGGGCGCAGGTGATTTTGGGGCAGCAGGACGAGTTCAGCAACGTGAACGGCGTGGACACGACGTTGATCGCCTCGTCGGCGCAAATCTCCAGTCCGCAAGCGCTGGCCTGGGACGGGACGAATCTTTACGTCAGCGATCCGTGGGATTTGCGGGTGATGGTGTTTACGCCGGGGCAGAATTTGATTTCGAACACGGCGGTCACGAATTCGGCGAGCGATAACGTGTTCGCCCTCGGCTCGGTGGTTTTCGGCGGGACGATCGCGGCGGGCGACACGGTGACGATTACGATCAACGGCACGGCGTATACGTACACGGTGTTGAAGGCCGATACGCTGACGACGGTGATCGCGGCGATGACGAACCAGATCGACAATTCCAATAGCGGAGCGGGCGATCCGAACGTGGAGGCGATCAACGACTCGACGAATAGCGAAATCGTGCTGGTGGCCAAGGCGTCCGGAGCGAACGGGAATAACGTCACATACTCCTCGACGGTTTCGAGCACGGCGGTCATTACCGCGACAGCGGGCGGAGCGAATCTGGCGGGCGGGCAGAACGCGGCGGACGTGGCGCCGGGCACGCTGATCACGGCGTTCGGCTACGGCTCGCTCACCGATCAAGGGCCGGCGGCGGCGCCGGCGGGAAAGAATCTGCCTCTGCAGTTGGCGGGCGTGGAGTTCTACGTCGACGGGATGCGGGCGCCCTTGCAATACGTTTCGGATAAGCAGATCAACGCGCAGATTCCTTTCGAAGTGGCGGATGCGACCAGCGTGACGACGTGGGTGCGTTCGGTGCGTAAGGACGGGACGGTGATCAACACGGCGGCGGTGGCGGTTCCGATCACGACAGGGGCGCCGGGAATCTTCGCCAATCCGGGGACCGAGCCGCGAGCGGCGATCGCCACGCATGGCAGCAGCTACGGCACCAACGTAGTGTCGGTGGATGGAACGATCACGGCGGGAAACACGGCAACGATCACGATCGGATCGACGCCCTACACTTATACGGTGACGTCGACGGACACGCTGACGACGGTGGAGGATGCGTTGATTAACCTGATCAACGCGGATAAGAAACAGGTGGTGACGGCGGAAGCGGCGGGGGCGTTTAATCGAATCATTCTGACGTCGAAGCTGAAAGGCGCGGCGGGGAACGGCATCTCGATCACCGTGGCGACAAGCACGAGCGCGACGGTGCTGTTGACGATTCTGGGCAATTCGACGACGTGCTGCGCGAACACGGCGGGAGCGGTTCTGAGCACTTCGAATCCGGCGGTTCCGGGCGAGATTATTTCGCTCTACGCGACGGGATTGGGAATCGCGGCGTCCTCCAACGGCACTTGGCAGGGCTTCACGGGGCAGATTTTCCCGGCCAACGGACCGGCGAACACGGTGCTGAACGCGGTGGACGCTTTGGTGAATGGCAATAGCACGGCGAACGTTCTCTTCGCTGGCCTTGAGCCGGGAACGGTGGGCATATACTTAGTACAGATCCAGTTATCGAACGCTTTGACGACGAACTTAAAGAGCCAGCTTCGAATCGCGCAGGGGACGTTCACGAGCAACATCGTGACGATCCCGGTGCAGGCGCCGTAGGACGCCGTGGGTCTCGCGGTTCATTCGATACGGGAATCGGCGGCGGCTCAGGTGCTGGGGCGGCTGCGCAAGATCTGCCTGGCGTTGCCGGACGCGCATGAGACGGTGGCCTTCGGACATCCGACGTTCCGGGTGAAGGAGCGGATGTTCACGGTGCTGGAGGAGTACCGGGGCGAGATGACGATCGCGGTGAAAGTGGGAAAGCCGCTGCAGGCGGTTTTCTTGAAAGACGCGCGATTTATACGGACGCCGTATTTGGGGCAGCACGGGTGGGTGTCGCTGCGGCTGGCGGAGCGCGGGGGGGCGGGCGCGGACTGGAAAGAGATCGCGGAGTTGGTTCAAGGGAGCTTCACGCTGGTGTCGGCGCGGCGGCGATAGACGGGCGAACTGGGCGGGTAGCGTCGCTTATCGAGATGCCGTTCGGTAACGCGGGCGGCTCGTTACCGATGCGCGGGAGCATGGTTCGTAGGGTTATTTAGAGCGACAGCGCGCCGTACGGCTTCCGGAAGGTCAGGATACACGCGCTAGGATTTGTTCTGCGCGAGCCTTGGCGACGCGGAGGATGTGCTCGAGTTGAAAGAAGTGATCCAACTCGTCCTTTTCGCCGGGTGAAAGACGGTCGGCTTCTTCTCGCGCGATCAATTCTTCCACCCGTTCCTGAGCCGTGGAAGAGAGGCGGAACGCGATTATTTGTTCCGGAGTCGTTCCGGCGGCGATGAAGTCGATGAACTCCACGTATGCGGGGTGGGAAGCGCTCATGGCCTAGCCTCAGAATAACGCTTTTGGCTCGCAATTGTTTTGTTCGGGTGCCTGGGAGGGACATGCCGGGCGACTGTTTTTGCAATGGAGGGAGGCGGCGTCGAACTAGCGCCGTGTTGGCGGCTTACGGTATCGTCGACTTGGTTGGCGAATGCCGAGCGGGCTTCGCGATGGGCTTCCAAATAACGTTAGGGCATGGCGGCCGCTCGTTTCGTCCCGCTCTTTCGTAATCCGGATTCAAGACCCGCGCAAATTGACGGACCTGACGGTAGCCATCCCAATTCTGGTCGTTGAAGTCCATAAGGTAGAACACGCCGTCCTTGCGGTCGAGTACTTAGACTGCACGCGATTCCGGATCGCCCGGGACCAGTGTAAAGAACAGGGCGCCGGCTGGAAGCCGAGCCCAGCGAACGATTTTGGCTTCTGAACGCTCCGCCAGCCTTTCGGCTGGCTTGGTCTAGGCCGACGCTTCGTTCCAAGCCAAGATCTTCCAGCGTTAGGATCGGATTCGCAGTTAGCGTCGGCAATATTCGTGTTTGCATGTTGAACCTCCCGATATTCAATGGGATTCATCCCGAGAAACGCGGAGCGCAGTGAGTCGGTTCGGACCTCCATGCAGGTGGGTCTTAGGATGGGCGTTGCGGGTTGGCCGATCGTTGAGAGTTGGCCGGGATGAGAGATGATCGGGCGTGTCGCTGTATATAAGGTGTTGTAACCTGACGCGCCTTGTACGGATTGCCGGACATCCAGGAAGAGAACAGACGCGTGGATTACGAGCCAGAATTGCGTCGGTTACCGGGGCCGCGGTGTCGAGGCGTTCCTCTGGGCGATGGGAATTATGCGGGCTGCGCCTACGGTTACCCCGTTCAAAACGCAGTGTTCCGCGTGGCAACCTAGCCGGCGATCCGGCCACCGATGAGGCAAAGCGACACACTATCCGCCCCCGGAGCATTGATTCCAGGTCACTACTTTTGGCATCTGGCGTGCATGAAAGCACATTGGTGCTCGTGAGGATACTATCCTGTCTGGCGTTGTTGAACGCCGCGGCAATGGCGCAACCCGGATTCCTGCTGGGGCCGGACTATAGCGAATGGCTTTACCCCAATGCATGCGAGATGCAGATCGCTACCGATGGTTCCGGAGCGCTCTACATTCTGTCGGTCCTTTCGGGTAACTGCCCCAGTTCTCCGTCCGTTTTCAGGGTGACCAAGCTCTCGGCGGACGGGAAGACAATTCTGTGGGAGAACGATCTTGGATTTGCGACGGATCAGATTGCCGTGGATCCCTCCGGCGGCGTGTACTTGCTGTCGTCGATTTCCGCGGTTGCGCCGTTAGTGCCACCCGCTCCATCTTTATTCGTTGCGAAATTGACGGCCGATGGGGGCGGCATCGCGTGGAAGACGCAGGTCCCCAACCTCCCTCAGTACGTGCCTGAGCCTGTTCTCGCAGTCGATCCGCAAGGCCGCGCCTATGTGGCCGGCGAATCCGACGCGGGGAATGTCGTTGGTGCTGTCGTTCGCCTGAAAGCCGACGGCAGTGGAATCGACTACACCGCAGCGGTGGCGGGCTACCCGACGGCCATTGCCGTCGATGCGTCGGGCGGGGCGTTTGTGGCGGGATCGCCGGCATCGTATGGCGTCAGCAACACCTTTCTAGCGCGGCTGGCGCCAGATGGATCCGCCGGTTTTTACTTGACCCTGCCCGCGGCAATTTACGGGATTGCCGCGGCCGTGGATCCGCAGGGGAATGCCGTCATTTATAGAAGCACCGGGAATGAAGGTGGAGTCTTGCAGCGCTTCGATTCCACGGGTGCGGTCACACTTTCGCGGCCCGGCCCCAAAAGCTTCTTTCCCGCACTTGCGGTGGATGCGGCTGGGAACATGTACGTCGCGGGATCTACGGAGTATTTGACACCGGTCAGAAACAGTCTGGCGACCTGCGGACAGGACCTGCTCAGCGTGTTTGCCCCCGACGGTTCGGTGCTCCAAACCACGTATATCCCAGGTGGCCACAATTCCGGGGCGCTGGTCGCCCTAGGCGTCCATTCGAACGTCTTTGTGGTCGATCAAGCGGAGGTGGGCTTTACGCCCTCGCAGACCGGTCCGTTCCCGTACGTCGCGCCCGCAAACCCAGGCTACGCGACGACGCCGTTCCTGTGGCGCCTCTCCCCCAATGCCAACGCGCAGACTTTTCCTCTCGCCTGTTTGGGCAATGCGGCGACTTACACCGGCAGCCTTGTCGCGCCGGGAATGATGGTCAGCCTGTTCGGAAACGGGCTGGGTCCGCAGCAGGGGATCCAGACGCAGGCCACCCTGCGGAGTCCTTTCCCCACACAAGCCGGGAACGTCGAGGTGACCTTTGACGGCAAACCGGCGCCGCTAGTGTGGGTGCAGGATGCTCAGATCAATGCGGTGGCGCCGTGGTCGCTGACACCCGGTCGAACCACGCAGGTCTGCGTTTCCTACCAGGACGTGAAGACGAATTGCCTGACTGTGCCGGTGGCGCGGACTTCGCCTGGGGTGTTCACGAGGGATGGAGTTCACGCGGCGGCGATGAATCAGGACGGAACCATCAACTCCGCGGATCATCCGGCGCCTGTGGGGTCCATCATTTCCGTGTGGGCGACAGGACTGGGTCCGATCGATCCCGCCCAGGGAGATGGTACGTTGGTGGGGTTTCCGCTGCCCACAAATACAGCGCAGGCCGCCGTTCAGGCAATTCTAGTGACTATTGGTCTTTTCGGGGACGGGGGGACGACCATCACACCGTTCGTGGTGACGTATGCGGGGCCCGCGCCATACCTGGTGGCCGGGACAAGCCAGATCAACTTTCAAGTCGTCCAGTATACAGGTACGATCTTCGTAGATAGCGGCAACGGCTTCCAGATTTACGTCGCACAGTGAGACAGTTTGGCCGCCGATAAGTACCGAATGCCGATTCGCTACCGGCTCTCCCGTGGAGTGGTTTTAAGAAGAAGTTACTTCGTTGCGAAGTAACCCGGTTGATTGAGGTCGACGAGCAGTTCCGGTCCGGTTGGCTGCCAACCGAGTTGGTTACGGGTGAGAGTGCTGGAGCACGGGTTGTCGGTTGCGGCGAAGCCCCCGAAATAACTGAATTGTTTCGCCGCTTCCTTCGCCGATATGGAGCCGACCGGGATGTTTAGATTCCGGCCGATGACTTCGGCGATGGAACGGAACGGGATTCCCTCTTCGGCCACACCGTGATAGCGCGCCCCGGCGACACCTTTTTCGAGCGCCAACCGGAAGAGCCGCGCCGCATCGCGGCGATGCACGGCCGGCCAGCGATTTCGACCTTCCCCGACATAGCCGGAGTGGCCTCTTTTGCGCGCGATGCCAATCAGTTGGGGCACCAATCCGGTATCGCCTTCGCCGTGAACGGACGGGGCGAGCCGAACCATCGTCGCCCGCACACCTAAAGACGCCAAGGCCTCGACTTTTTCCTCCGTCTTTGCGCGGTCGATGCCGGGCGAGAGGGGATCGGGCTCATCTTCTTCCGTCGCCGGTTTCGCCGCACGGAGCCCTTCATGCGAGAGGCCGAGCGTGCCAAATGTCGTAACCAGCGGCCGTCCCGATCCCTTCAACGCGGCGCCGATCGCATCGATCGCACGACGATCCGCATCGGCGGAGACCACCAGGAACCGCGAGACGATGCTGGTTGGCAGTCCGCCGAAGATAATGCGCAGACGCTGCCCGAACGGGATTTGCGACAGGCCGTGCATATAGGCGAGATGGATCACCCCGTCCGCCGCGGCGGCCGCGCCGCGCAGGCTCTCCCTATCATCGAGGTTGCCGAGATGTGGCTGGACCCCTTTTGCCGACAACTTTTTACCCGCCTCTTCCGATCGCGCGAGGGCGGTGACGGAATGTCCAGCCCCGATCAGTTCCTCCACTACGGCCGATCCAATGAATCCGGTTGCACCGGTGACAAACACACGCATGTGATTTCTCCTTTTTCGTGCCCGACCGGCTGCGGTCCGTGATCCGATGGGCTCATTTCCGGTCCACTAACGATGAGTATAGGTGCGTGAACTAGGATCGCCTATAATCGAAAGTCCAGGCTTATTTATCGGGAGTCCAAATTGGATCCGCTATCTCAGATCATCGGACTGTTGAAGCCCCAAGGGGTCTTTTGGCGCGTTGTTGAGGCACATGACGCATGGAAAATCGGTTTTCATCCAACCGACATTGTGGTGTTCGGCCAAATTATCGAAGGAGCCTGCCACGTCGAACGGGAAGATGGCATCCGCTTCGATCTGGAGGCCGGCGACTTCCTGCTGATGGCCGCACCGCCCAACTGGACCATGGCGGCTTTCGGCGGCGGCACCGCGGTCGACTTCAGAGCCGCTCATTGAAGACCCTGGCTTACTTCGCTCGCCCGCGCACCCGACTCACGTCACACGGTTCATGGCGGGAAACTTTAAGTTCGCACCCGCCAATCGCGATCTCATCTCGACCTTGATGCTACCGATCGTTCGGGTGCGGGGCAATGAAACCGAGGCAGGCCGGTTGGGCGCACTCCTGGCGGCGCTGGGCGAGGAAGCGCTTGCCGACCGGCCTGGGCGTTCGCTGGTGCTGGATCGTCTCCTGGAGGTCATGCTTATTGAGGCACTGCGATATCGTCCCCCCGAGATCGGCTCCGAAGGCCGCGGTCTGCTGGCCGGGCTCGCGGACCCAAAGATTGGGCGCGCGCTTCGCATCATGCATGCCGATACGAAGCGGCCATGGACGCTCGTTGCGCTCGCCCGCGAAGTGGGTATGTCGCGATCCGCCTTCGCCTCGCGCTTCACGGAGATTGTCGGCGTTCCGCCGATCGAATACCTGGCCAACTGGCGGATGACGCTTGCGAAAAGCGCGTTGGCATCGTCGGAGGTGCCCATGACGGATATCGCCGAGATGGCCGGATATCAGTCGGTGAGCGCATTCAGCACGGCATTCAAGCGTGAGACCGGCCTGTCGCCGACACTCTATGTACGGTCTCTTCAGGAGACCAATCCTCCGAGATAGCGGATCCAATTTCAACTCCCGATAGACCAACTTGGACTTCCGAACGATCGTTGCCGCGTTTCTTCCGAGAAGGAAGTCCGCCTGACTTAACGCTTATCGGCTGTTAAGCTTGGGGAGGAACTGACGATGGAATACCTGAATGCCGCCGCGAGCATTATCATCCTCATCCGCCGGTGGCAAGCACCTTGGCTCGCGTGCCGGAGAGATTCATGCCGGTTTGGTACATCCTCTTGGAGAATTAGTAATGAGCATTCCCGACGATAACCTGAATCGCCAATCGATCGTGGCGTCCGCGGACGACCCCGCCGCGGTCCACCTAAGTTTGGTCGGAAACACGTACACAATTTTGGTGAGCGGCGAGGATACGGCCGGGCGCTATTCGCTCATCGACATGTACGTGCCGCCTGGTGGTGGCCCACCTCCACACAGGCACGATTTTGAAGAGTCTTTTACCGTGCTGGAAGGCGAAATCGAGGCGACGTTTCGCGGCGAGAAGGTCTCGCTGCGAACGGGGCAGGTGATTCAGATTCCCGCGAATGCACCGCATCAATTCCGGAACAACTCTGCGCAGCCGGCACGCCTCTTGTGCCTATGTTCGCCCGCGGGGCAGGAGGGGATGTTCAGGGAGTCGGAGTCGAGGTGCCTACCAGAACCACGGCGCCTCCAAAGCCAGAGGCAGCGGCGGCAGAGTCGTTCCAAGCGAAGGCGCGAGCACTGGCTTCGAAATACAAGACCGAGTTTGTAGAAGTCTGAGGCATCTTGGCTTTGCGCCGCCGACTTATGCCCGCGTTTGGGGAGTAGCTGAATCCTTGAATGTCGTTGCGAGCGTTGGGGCCGGATCGATGTGTGGGAGCGATTTTCCAACGTGCCGACTACCTTGTGACCGGCAACGAGCGGCAGTTTCCGAGGGTCTGGAAGAAAACGAAGGCGATCGCGCGGGGCGAGTTCATCGGCATCGTGGAGCCGCATCCGATCCCAGTCGCGCTTTGCCAAAGGCTCAACGGGGAACTTATCCTTTGGCGACGACAACCGCTTCCGTTGGTGCGAAGCGGTAGGTGGCGATGGCTTTGCCTTCGATCCCGATCCGGTCTCGCTTCGGCGAGAGCCAAGCTCCGCTTCCCCGGCGTCAGCGTAGTGGCGGCGATGGAGGCTTGGCCGCAAACCCTTGCCCGTGGAAGCGAAGCTAAGAATGCACTACAATGTAGTGCATGAAGAACGAAGTCTATAGCTGGCGCGTTTCGACCGATCTCAAGACTGGGTTGGAGCGCGAAGCGCACCGGCGGAAGCTTTCGCTTTCCGCGGTTCTCGATCTGGCCGCCCGCGACTGGCTAAACAAAAGCGGCGCGGAAATAGAGGGCGATGAGGAGCAACCTCGTCTTCAGAAGGCCGCATCGAAGTGTTTTGGGGCTCTCGCGAGCGGCAATGCACATCGCTCGGAGAACGTACGCCAAGGTGTGCGTCAGCGTCTGCGACGGCACCATGACCGCTAACGCTCTTATCGATACGGGCGCTATGTTGGCGCTGCTGGACAGGACGGATCGTTGGCACCGGGTTTGCGTGGATGCGTTTGAGCAACTCCGACTTCCTCTGGTAACCTCCGAAGCCGTGCTGACGGAACTGTTTCATCTGGTTGGTGACAGCCGTCATGAGGTGGAGGCCGCCTGGCGACTCCTGCGCTCTGGCGCCATCGTGCTGGCGGTAATCGAGGATGCAGAACTATCGCAAATACAAACACTGATGTCGCGCTATTCGGATCGCCCGATGGATTTCGCAGACGCAACTCTGGTGTATCTGGCGAAGCGCGAGGCTTTGCCGACCATCTTCACCGTGGACCATGCGGACTTCGACACATATCGAATAGAAGGCCGCCGCAGGTTCCGCGTACTTCCGGCGAGCCGACCGTAAGGGTGCGGATCAGGCTAGGCGCCGAATTGAGTGGGTGGATAAAAGATCCTGGGCAAGGCTTAGCAGAACTTGTCTATGTGGTTTTGTGTCAAAACTGGGGACAAGTCCAGGCCGGCCATCTGTCCGGCGCGAGCCTTGGCGACGCGGAGGATATGTTCAAGCTGGAAGAAATGGTCCAACTCGGCCGGCTCGTCCGGAGAAAGACGAACGTCTTTTTCTCGCGCATTCGATTCTTCTAGCCGTTCCTGGGGATTTCGGGCGGAAACCGTTTCGCGACGGGCGCGGCCCGGAAAGCTTCGCATTGGTTTCGCGAGAGTTGCCGGGTTGGGGGCGGATGGGGCGGCAGGGCGCCGCCGCGGCTGGCGGAAGTGTAGGCTGGATTCATGGCTGAACACGGTTTGGAGCTTTGGCCGGAGTTGCCTCTGGCGGAATGGAAAGACACGTACGCGACGCTGCACATGTGGACGCAGATTGTGGGGAAGGTGCGGCTGGCGTTGAGTCCGCACGTGAATCATTGGTGGGAGGTTCCGTTGTATGTGAGCGCGCGGGGGTTGACGACTTCGGCGATTCCGCACGGCGGGCGAGTGTTTGAGATCGAGTTCGATTTTCTCGAACACCGCGTGGAGATTCGGACGAGCGGGGGGACGACGAAACGGGTGGCGATGTATCCGCGTTCGGTGGCGGATTTTTACCGCGAGTTCATGGAGACGCTGCGGGCGGCGGGGATCGAGGTGAAGATCTGGACGACGCCGGTGGAGGTGGCGGAGGCGATTCCGTTCGAGCGGGACGAGGTTCACGCCGCTTACGATCCGGAGTATGCGAACCGGTTTTGGCGGATTCTGGTTCAGGCGGATTCGGTGTTGAAAGAATTTCGCGGGCGGTTTATAGGTAAGGCGAGTCCGGTGCATTTTTTCTGGGGGAGTTTCGATCTGGCGGCATCGCGATTCTCGGGGCGGCGGGCGCCGGAGCGGCCGGGGGCGGACGCGACGACGCGGGAGGCGTACTCGCACGAGGTGAGCAGCGCGGGGTTCTGGCCGGGCGGCGGAGAGGTGAAGGGGGCGGCGTTTTATTCGTATACGGCTCCCGAGCCGGCCGGATTCGCCGAGAGCAAGGCGCTGCCGGAGAAGGCGTATTACGACTGGGGCGTGAGGGAATTTTTGTTGCCGTACGACGATGTGAGGGGCGCGGAATCGCCGAGGGAAGCGCTGCTCGATTTCTTTCAGAGCACTTACGAAGCGGGGGCGAATCTGGGCGGGTGGGACCGGGCGTCGCTCGAAGGGGAACGGGGAGCGGGACAGCATGGATAGGAAGCTGCTGGGGATCCACCACGTCACGGCGATCGCGGGGGAGCCGCAGACGAACATCGATTTTTATGCGGGCGTGCTGGGGTTGCGGCTGGTGAAGCTGACGGTGAATTTCGACGATCCCTCGACGTATCATCTTTACTACGGCGACGGGCAGGGGCATCCGGGGACGATATTGACGTTTTTCCCGTGGCCGGGCGGGATGCCGGGACGGATTGGGACGGGGCAGGTGACGGTGACTTCGTTCGCGGTGGCGGAGCGGGCGCTGGAGTATTGGAAGAAGCGATTGAGCGAGCGCGGGATCGAGGTCGAAGAAACGCATTCGGCGTTTGAGGAGCCGACGCTTTCGTTTCGCGATCCGGATGGATTGCAGTTGGAACTGGTGGGTGCGACGGACGCGAATCCGGAGCGGGCGTGGGGCGGCGGAGGAGTGCCGGCGGAGTTCACGATACGCGGCTTTCATCATGTGACGCTGGCGGAAGAGGGGTATGAGAGAACGGCGTCGCTGTTGACGGATGCGATGGGGTTCCGGCCTCCGGTGCAGAATAGCGGGAACCGGTTCCGGTATGTGTTGGGCGAAGGAGGGACGGGAGGGATCGTCGATCTGGTTTGCACGCCGGCGGGAAGGCCGGGGCGGGTTTCGGTGGGGACGGTGCATCACGTGGCGTGGCGGGCGGCGACGGACGAGGATCAACAGGAATGGCGGAAGAGCCTGGACGCGCGGCAGTATAACGTGACGCCGGTGATCGACCGGAAGTATTTTCATTCGATTTATTTTCGCGAGCCGGGCGGGGTGCTGTTTGAGATCGCGACGGATCCGCCGGGGTTCGCCGTGGACGAGGCGGCGGAGGAGCTGGGCACGCATCTGGTGTTGCCGCCGTGGCTGGAGGCGGCGCGGGCGCGGATTGAAGAAGTGTTGCCGAAGGTGCGGTTGCCTGTGGTGACGGAAGGGTGACGAAGGTGGGGCCGGAGTTTGTTCATCGATTCGTTCCGGCGACGGACGCGGCAGGCGCCGGCGGTTTTGCTGCTGCTGCATGGGACGGGGGGGAACGAGGAAGATCTGTTGCCGCTGGGCGAGAAGTTATGGCCGGGGGCGGCGCTGCTGAGTCCGCGGGGGAAGGCGATGGAGAATGGGATGCCGCGTTTTTTCCGGCGGTTGTCGGAGGGCGTGTTCGACGTGGAGGATTTGAAGTTCCGCGCGGGGGAGTTGGCGGAGTTTGTGGGGGGGCGGCGGCGCGGTACGGGTTTCAAGGCAAGAGCGTGGTGGCGGTGGGGTATTCGAACGGGGCGAATATCGCGAGCGGGACGATGCTGCTGCATCCGCGGGTGCTGGCGGGGGCGATTTTATTGCGGCCGATGGTTCCTTTTGCGATGGAAGAGGCGCCGGATCTGCGGGGAGTGCATGTGTTGTTGGGGGCGGGGAAGCGCGATCCGATCGTACCGGAGGAGCACATTGGCGGGCTGATGGGAATGTTTGAGAGCGCGGGCGCGGATGTTTCCGTTCATTGGCACGCGGGCGGGCACGAATTGGGGCAAGACGACGTGGCGGCGGCGAAGGATTGGCTTCAGCGGCAGAGGTTCACTTCGCGTTGAGATAGCGGCTGGCGAAGGTGAGGAAGGTGGGCCAGTTGGGAGCGGGGGTGTGACCGCCGCTGTGTTGGCGGAAGGCGATGTCGCCATCGATGAGCGGGGTTTCGATGGGCGGGAAGACGGTGGTTCCGAGGTCGCGCTTGCCGAGGAGTTTGTAGACGGGGCCGGCGGCGGCGGCGGCGAGGAACATGCCTTTGGAGTCGGCCCAGCCATCGCCGTTGGTGGCTCCGCCGCCAATGAAGACGGGGCGCGGGGCGCAGAGGGCGATGAGTTCGTGGGCGTCGATGGGGAGATCGTTGGCGGTGAGGGGGCCGGCGTATTTGAGGAAGTTGCCGGCCATCCAGTGGTATTCGCCGGAGGCGGCGACGTTTTCGACCAGCTCGCCCCAGGTGCGGCGGTTGAGCTTGGCGCCGCCTTCGCCGGAGGAACTGATGTAGGAGATGGCGAAGCGAGGATCGTAGGCCATGGCGACGAGGGAGGCTTTACCGTAGCGCGAGTGGCCTTCGATGCCGACGCGCTTGGCGTCGACGGATGGGTCGGTTTCGAAATAATCGAGGGCGCGGCTGGCTCCCCAGGCCCAGGCGCGCAAGGCTCCCCAATCGTCGAGTTTGCGCGGCTGGCCTTTATTGACGAGGCCGATGATGCCTTGGGTTAGGCCGGCGCCGTTGTCGGGTTGAATGCTGGTGGGGATGATGACCGCGTAGCCCCAGCCTTTGGCGAGCACTTGTTGTTGCCAGGGCGGGCCGACGGGCGCGGGCGGGGTCATGCCTTTGGGGAATTTGAAGCCCGGAGGGAAGACGAAGCTAAGCTCCATGACGACGGGCACTGGGCCGGCGGCGTTGGCGGGCGTGGTGAGGGTGAGGTCGATGTCGACGGTGACTTGCGGGTAGGAGGAGTTGTCGACGTGGCCGGCGAGTTTCTTGGTGACGACGGGGAAGTCGCCGATTTTTTCCTGCGTCGTCTTGAGGACTTCCCATTTCACGGCGGGGAGGTTGGCGGGTTGGCGGCCGTAGATTTCGCGGTCGAAAAGCTCGACGATTTCCGGGCGGCGCTGGTCCCACCACATGGCGGGAGTCGTGACCTTGCGGCCATCGTTCATGATGAGCGGGTCGGGGAGATTGGGGTAGGGATTGGCTTTGGATTCGTCGTAGTTGGCGGCGTTGGGGGCGTTGGGATTGCGGCCGTCGGCGCCGGGGCGGAGGGAGGCGATGTGGAGGAGGTCCATGAGGCGCTGGTGATCTTGTTGGGCGGTGAGCGGGGTGAGGGCGGAGGGCGGTTGCGGGGCTTGGAAGGCGGGGAGGGCGAGGGGGGCGAGAAGGGCGAGGGTTAGGGGACGGAGTTTGAGCATGGGTGGTCCTTGGGTTTTATTATCGTCGAAAGGGAATTGGGTGCGTGTTATGGATCTGCTGGAAAATGCGCCCGCGCCGAACGCCAGGTTGCGAGGGCGGTTCGGGTTCGTCGAGAGAAAATGACGCTTGACTTTTCCGGCGCGACATCTTACTATTCTCGATAGAGAATAGGAACATATAGATCCGGCGAGGATCGGGCGACCTCGCAATTCTCGTTACATGGATTTTGCGGTACGAAGCCTGGGTCGTTCTGGCTTCGATTTCGAGCGAGGGGAGCCGCGAAGTGAAACGGGTCTGGACATCGAAGGCCGGCGCCGCTTGGCGATGGATCTGGTTCTCTTTCCTCGTTGCCGGAAGCGCGCTGGGACAAACAGCCGCGCCGCCGCCCTCGGGTCCGGCGAACGACGTTCAAGGCGCACCGTACACGCTCAGTTTGGATGGGAAACTGCCGATTCTGCTCAGCGGATTCATTCAGGCGCGCTACACGGAGGCGCCGAATACCGCGGAGGCGTTCCAGATCAAACGGCTTCGCTTTGTCGCGGACGCGGAGATCACCGACTGCATCGATTTCCTCGCCAATGTCGATCCCACGCTGTCACCGAGCCCGTTGCTCGACGCCTATATACAGTTTAAGTTTCGCCGCGAGGCGCGAATTCGGGTGGGCAGTTCAAGGTTCCGTTCAGCGGGGAGAGTTTGGTTGCCGACGAACGAACGATTCCGATCGAGCGGTCGATCGTGGTGAACAAGTTTTCGCCGGGCCGCGATAACGGCTCGCAAGGGCGGGATTTGGGGGTAATGGTAACGGGAAATGTGGACGGCGGAAATCGATCGAGCGTTGAATACTCCGCCGCATTCCTAAACGGCGGCGGCATCTACAACGTCGCGACCGCTCGCGATAAGGCCTTCGCGACTCGAGTCGTGTTTCATCCAGTGACCGGGCTGTCGATCGGAGGGGATTTTTACAAGGGGATGGAGCAGTCGGCGGGCGCACCGGCCAGCGGTTCTCTTTCGATCGGCAAGCAACGCCAGGATATTGAAGCGGGCTACAGAGCAGGGGCCTTAGTCTTGTGGGGCGAGTATCTATGGGGCCGCGACGGCGCGATCGAGCGTAGCGGCGGCTACGCTCTGGCCGGGTATCGTTTCGCGAAGCATTGGGAAACGTTTGCGCGCGTCCAAAGCTTCGACTCCCTTCACTTACACCGGGGTAACATGACGCGTCTTTACGAAGCGGGCGCCAATTACTACGTGACGCAGTTAGTGCGTCTGCAGGCGAACTACGGCATTGAGAAAACGGCGGCGACGGGATCGCTGGCGCAGGTGGTTCTGACGCAAATACAGGCCGAGTTCTGAGTGGGGCGGGGCCAGACAACTCGCGGTTTGTATGACGCCACGTTCTGAGAGCGTGCGGCGTGGCGCTTCGTTACGGGGTCATCTCTAACTTCGTGGCGCCGGGGGGGAGGACGAAGACGAATCGTTCCGGGGGGATCGGATCGCCGAGTTTGACCGTGGTGAACACGGTGCTTGAGGCGGCTTCGTCGGAGCGCAGAACGACGTAGCGCTTCGT
Source organism: uncultured Acidobacteriota bacterium (assembly GCA_963823105.1). Lineage (GTDB taxonomy): Bacteria > Acidobacteriota > Terriglobia > Bryobacterales > Bryobacteraceae > JAJYKC01. The sequence continues at coordinate 350,340 of CAWGKC010000017.1, read as the reverse complement.
GTCGACCCACCAGGTTTGGGAGGGCTGCCGATCGTCCGGTGAGACTGACAAGACGTAGCAGGCGGCCTTCGCGCCGGCGACTCCGATCTCTTCTAGCCGAAGAAATTTGGCGCGGGCGGTAAAGTTGACGGCAATACGGTATAGACCTATCAGAAAGACATCCACAACTTCCGGGCTCATGTCGTACAGGTCGCCGGCATCCTGGGCGGTTAGCGCGCTTGCCGGGAACGAGGCGTACTGGTGCGATTTCGGAAGGTAAAACCATAGCGTCGATCCGTCGTAAACCATCGTCATGTCGCTAAAATCTGGGCGTCCGGCGATGAAGCCGGGCATTGCCCCCTGGATTCGGTACTTGCCTGGGGCCTTGAAGGCGGCGCTCATATGCATGACTTCTTCTTTTCCCGTCTTCAGATTGCGGGTGGTGGCATCGGAGACAATTTCGTACTGAGTCGCGGCTTCGTACGTCTCGGCGACCTTCTTTAGAATCTCCGCGACGTCAGGTTGCGTTTGCGCTAGCGCCGGGGGCAGCAGGAGTGCGAACAACCAGAATGCAATCGACCGGCGCGGCATCCTCAAAGCGTAACATGCGGCCGCCCGCCGGCAATTCCGGATCTCTTCGTGGGGTGCGAGAATCGAATGGGCGGATATTCACGGTCGCGGCTCGGAAGGCGCTCCCGCGGCATCGACACCGCAAGCCTGAAGGGAGGACAGAGGACATGATCAGATTCGGAATGGGGTTAGTGAGCGTGGCATTCACTTTTGCCTTAGCGTTGAGTGCGCTCGCCCAAGACACCGCGCCGGGCGCGGGCGGGATCAAGATGACGGCGAAGAAGTACGAATTTACTCCGGATACGGTTACGGTAAAGAAGGGCGACCACGTGAGGCTGCTCATCACGGCCCTTGATCGCGCCCATGGATTTAAGCTCGACGCATTCCACGTCGACAAGAAGCTACCCAAAGGCGAAGAAGTGACGGTCGAATTCACAGCCGATCGAACCGGAACGTTTCCATTTGAGTGCTCCGTATTCTGTGGAATGGGGCACAGGAAAATGAAAGGCGAATTGATCGTTGAATAGACTGCGGCGGCCATCCGTAAAAAACGAGCGGCGGCGCTATGATGCGGCCGTGAAGCGGCTGGCGATGGCGGTCGAGGATCACCCGCTTGAGTACGGAGGGTCAATATGGCGGCGGGACGGTGATGGTTTGGGACGGGGGCGCGTGGGAGCCCGGGGCGGAGTCTTGAAGGGAGTGGTTATATTGCGGGAGGCGAAGCATAAGGGAGGCGGAGAGGGCGCAGGCTATGGCGAGGATTGTTAGTAAGTGGGAGTAAGATCCGGTCAGGTCGTAGACGCGGCCCATGGCGATGGGGCCGATGGCTCCGGCGATGGCGTAGGCGGTCCAGGTGAAGCCGTAGAGGGTGGAGAAGGAGCGGAGGCCGAAGTAGCGAGTTAGTAAGTAGGGAGTAATATCGGCTTCTCCGCCTAAGCCGAGTCCGATTAGCGCGGCGGCGCAGGCGGCGGAGGGGAGAGTGGCGGCGAAAGCAAGGAGGGCGATGCCGGCGGCGGGGGCGAGGAGGAGGAAGAACGACACGCGGGGGGCGAAGAAGCGGTCGAGGAACCAGCCGGCGGCGATGCGGCCGAGGAAGCTGGCGGCTCCGAGGGAGGAGGCGACGAGGGAGGCTTGGCGGGCGGCGAGACCGCGGTCGGTGAGAAGGGCGGAAAGGTGGGTGATGGCTCCGTTGACGCTGGCGGAGTTGACGACGAGAACGGTGACGAGGATCCAAAAGACGGGGGAGCGGAGGCCTTGGCGGACGGAGGAGCTGGGGGCGGGTTGCAGGGTGTCGATTGGCGCGGCGGGGCGTTCGCGGACGAGGAGGGCGGCGGCGGGGATGCCGAGAATTATAATTAGCGCTCCGAGGAGGGCGTACGCGGCGCGCCAGCCGTAGGAGGCGATGAGGGATTGAGCGAGGGGCGGGAGGAAGATGGAGCCGGTGGCGCTGCCGGCGACGACGATGGCGAAGGCGAGGCCGCGGCGGCGGCGGAACCAGGTGGCGACGGCGCGGGCATAGCCCATTTGCGAGGTGGCGTTGCCGACGATGCCGATGACGAAGAAGACGGCGTAGAGATGAACGAGGCTGGGGGTGAGGAGGGCGAGGGAAGCGAAGGCGAGGCCGAAGACGGCGAGGCAGGGGAGGACGATGCGGCGCGGGCCGTAGCGGTCGAGCCACTGGCCGAGTTTTGGGGAGCAGGCGGCGAGGGTGAGGGCGGCGATGGAGAAGGCGCGGGAGATGGCTTCGCGGCTCCAGCCGAATTCGGCGCCGAGGGGCTTGAGGAAGACGCTGAAGGTGAAGACGAGGAGGGAGCCGAAGCCGACGGAGACACCGAGGAAGGCTCCGAGGACGACGCGCCAGCCGGGATAGGACCAGCGGTCTTCGTCGCTAGTTTGAGACATAGCGGTGGGTGGCGTTTCGCTGGCCGCGCGTTCGCTTTACTGCAGCTTCCCGCGTCCCTCCACGCGCCAGGTGCATTCCACTTTTCCGTTGCGGACGCCGTACACTTGCTCGTGCAGATTCATCGCCACGCAGATGTGATTCGGGATCACGCGCAGGCGGCGGCCGATCTCCATCTTCCCGGCGACGTCCCGCACGTCCACGTAGCCGTGCTCCTCGTTCATCTTGCGGAAGACCGCTTGCGGGGCTTCCTTCACGTGGCCATGGCTTGGCTCGCCGGAGGACGGCAGGTCGGAGGAGAACGTCTTCGAGCCTCCGTCGACGATCACCTGACCTTCCTTCGCCGTCGAAACCACGGTCACCATCACCGACGCGGCGCACTCGTCGAGCGTACACGCGCCTTGCATCGCCGTGTTGCGGTCGTTGAAGATGTAGGTCCCCGGGCGGATCTCGTTCAACGCCGCGAGCTCGTGCGAGTGAAACCACGTCGGCGTCGAGCCTCCGCTGACGATGCCCGGCTCCAGCCCGGCGGCGCGCAAATCCCCGCGCACTTCTTCGAGCATCCGCCCCAGCGCCTCGAACGCTTTCCGCCCGGCCTCGTCCATTTGCTTGATGTGTCCGGGATAAAACGCGATACCGGCGAAGCGCAAATCCCGGAAGCGCGTCGATCCCCTTGGCCAGCGCTACGAGTTCCGCGCCCGGCTTCACCCCGACGCGCCCGAGTCCGGCGTCGATCTCCGCCAGCACGCTCACCTCGACGCCGGCCTCCTGCGCCGCCTCCGATAACTGGCCCGCGGCGTACAGGCTGTCGAGCGAAACCGTCAGCCGCGTGCGCTTGGCCACCGCCATCAACCGCCGCAGTTTTCCCCGGCCCAGGACGGGATAGGCGATCAGCAAATCCTCCGGGGCGGCGCCGATCATCACCTCGGCCTCGCTTGTTTTCGCCACCGTCAGGCCCACCGCGCCCAGATCGATCTGCCTGCGCCCCAGCGCCGGGATCTTGTGCGTCTTCGTATGCGGCCGCAATCGCAAACCGTGCGCGCGCGTGTACTCGGCCATCCGCGCCAGGTTCGCCTCCATCACGTCCAGATCGATCAGCAGCGCCGGAGTTTCCAGCTCTTCGATATCCATCGTCTCCTCTTCGTTTACGGCTTAAACCGCATCTCCAATTTCGGTCCCTCGCCGCGATAAATCAGCGACAGATCCTTGGGCTTCACCTTGCCGTCGATGTTGAAATACAGTAGCCCGGAGACCGGCTCCGCCGTCTCTTTCTCGGGTAGAACCTTCTTCTCCAGAACCGGCAGAAGCGGGTCGGCCTTCGTGTCCTTCTCCCCGGCCACGCTGATTTGCGGGGCGTTCGGCGTCCGTCCGGAACCGATGCCGCCCATGCCGCCCATGATGCCTATGTCGCCCATCAGCCCGTGCTTTTTCTCCTCCGTCTGCTTCAGCATCATGGTGCTCGTCCCGGCGATCTCGCTCGGCTCGAATGGCCGCGACTTCTGCCCGTCTTTCTGAGACAGCAGGGTGAAATCGTCCAGGTTAATTTTCAGCGGCTTCTCGGTCAACGGCCGCACCCGCACGTCCACGATTATTAACCCGGTCAGATTATCCGGCAGCGACGTCACGCCGAGCGCCTGTTGAATCGCCTCCTTGCCGAAGATCAGCTTACCCGAAATGTCCACGATTTCGTTGGAATCGTCCTCGACCGGTAGACTTTTGTCGGTGGCCGTCACCGTCATCGCCCCGGCCAGTAAGAGCGTAGCCCATGCCCTCTTCATCGCGCGCCTCCATGGCCATTGTATCGGTTGCCGGGCGTCCACTCACGAAACCCTGGCGACCAATTCCAGGATCTGTCCGCCGAAGCGCTCCGCACGCTTCTCGCCGATCCCGGGAACCTCGCACAGTTCGGCGATGGTGGCCGGAGATCGGCGGCAGATGGCGTCGAGCGTCGCATCGTGCAGAATCACATACGCGGGCACCGCCATCTGTTTCGCTAATTTGCGCCGCCATTCGCGCATCGCCTCGCGCAGACTGGAGGGAACGCTCGCCGGCGCTTCGGCTTTCACCGGCGCGGGCACGGGCTTTCGCCGCGCCGCCGCGGGCCTTTTCGCCGCGCCGCTCATCCATTCCAGTTCGACGCCGCACACATCGCAGGCGCCGCAGCGCTCCCACTTCGGCGTCTCCCCGAAATGCAGGCAGATCTGCCGGTGACGGCAACGCGGGTTTTCGGCGAACCGGCGCATGGTGTGATAGCGCTGCCAGGCGCGCTCCCGCTCCGCGCCGTCCTGAAGCTGTTGCGTGAAATGCGTCAGCAGGCCGATGTCGCGCTTCTGCCATAGCAGCACGCAATCGGCCGGCAGGCCGTCGCGGCCGGCGCGCCCCGCTTCCTGGTAATACTGCTCCACCGATTTCGGCAGCGATAAATGCAGCACCGCGCGCACCTCCGCCATGTTGATCCCGAGGCCGAACGCCACGCGTGCCGACCAGGATGCGCTTCTCCCCCGACATCCACAGTTCCTGGTTGTTTTGCCGCGCCGCCGCATCCATTTGCCCGTGATAGGCGACGACGGGCAGTCCCCGCCGCGCCATCGCCGCCGCGGTTTCTTCCACGCCACGTACGGTGGGAGCGTACACGATCACGTTCCCTTCGCTGTAGAATTCCACCGCCGCCGCCAGCAGTTTCGCCTGTTCCTTCGGCGCGCAGAGGCGAACGATGTAGCGCAGGTTCGGCCGGTGAAAGCTCATGACGATTTTCGCCGGATCTCTCAATCCCAGTTGCGCGATGATGTCGTGGCGCACGGCGCTGGTGGCGCTCGCCGTAAAGGCCGCGATGGGCGTCTGCGGGAACCACTCCCGCAGCGCCCGCAGATTCCGGTATTCGGGCCGGAACTCGTGCCCCCATTCGGAGATGCAGTGCGCTTCGTCGATGGCGAAAAATCCCACCGGCACCCGCTTCAGCCAGTCCCGCGTATCCTCCCGCATCAGCCGTTCCGGTGAAAGATAGAGCAACTGCAGCGCGCCCCGTTCCGCGCGGCGCATCACCTCGCGCTGTTCGCCGTAATCGAGCGAGCTGTTCAGAAACGCCGCCGCGATGCCCGCCGTCTGCAACTGCGCGGCCTGATCCTGCATCAGCGCGATGAGCGGACTCACCACCACGCAGGTCCGCTCCATCGCCACCGCCGGAAGCTGGTAGCACAGCGATTTCCCGCCGCCCGTGGGCATGATAATCGCCACGTCCCGGCCGGCGAGAATGCTGTGGACGATCGCTTCCTGCCTGGCGCGGAACTGCGAATAGCCCCAGTGCTTCTTCAACAGCGCGAGGAGCCCGGCGGAATCCAAGCCCTATTATCGCCCATGCCATCGCCGTTCAAAGTTCACGGCCGCATGGCAGCGGGTTCTAGCGCCAGTCGTCGATCACGTAGGCGCCGGGGCGATTGAACCCATCGGCATGCGGCCGCTGCATCGCGACGCCTTGCATAGCCACTCGATACCCGCGCGACCGCATACGCAGGTAGGCGTCTTCGCGAGCCAGGTTCACGCCGGCCTCAACGGCGGCTCCGCGCGAGAACGCAAAGGCCTCGCAGGCGTCCACCAATCTGTCGAAACGTTCCCCGGCGCCCGCGCCGCCGCGGGCCGCGCCGAACTTCACGTAACACGTTTTCGCGCCGCCCTCGGAGCCGGATCCATTCAGGCACACCGCGAAGGCGTCGAGAACGCCGCGTGAGTAGGTCAACACGACGTCGCCGGCGCTGGGCGCGAGCGCGGCGCGGATCTCACCGCCAAGATCGAGTCCGTTGTCGATCCGGCGGGTGAGTTTGGCGCACGCCTCGATCGCCTGTTCGCGCTGGCTTTTCGCTAACGCCGAGAGCAGCACGGGTGGCACTGGGTTCGCCTCCGGCGCGCGCGTCAGGATCGCGGTGAGGTAGCGCGGCCAGTAGCCGAATTTCTGGTAGAGGCCCACGTGCTTGGCGCTTTGCGCGAACGTGAACAGTCCGGTATGGCGCAGGCCCCAGCCATCGAAAATCGTCATGGTGGCTTCGAGCAGCCGCTGCGCCACGCCACGGTCCCAGTATTCCGGCAGCACGGCCAGGGGTCCGAAGAACCCGAACGATCCCCAGCGCGTGGCGACGTTCAAGCCGATCAAGCGCCCTCCGTCGCGCGCCGCGATTACCTTCACATGGGTGGAGCGGGAGCGGGGAGAAATGTAGTCGCGGTCGCCCATGAAGTCGAGCGGATTGGGCAATCCCAAGTACGTTCCGAACGCCAGCCGGACAACCCGGTCCGCCTCTTCCACTTCGCCGGGTTTCAGCGGACCGATTCGAGTGGACGGATTCCTTGGATGCATCGATTGAACCATGGGCGATTGACGTGAGTATAACGAATGTAAATCGGATTGCACCCGGATCGCGGAGTAGGGTAAATGGGCGCGGGTCCCCATGTCCGATCTCGCGCAACGAAAAGGTTGCAGATGGAGCGGCGGCGTGGTAAATTCGCAACCAGGAGGTTGCGGATACAGATGGCGGACACGGATCGGATCGAGAGGAAGGCCGTTCTGAAGGCGCCGCGCTCGCGGGTGTGGCGCGCGATCGCCGACGCGGAGGAGTTTGGGACATGGTTCGGCATGAAGATTGAAGGTGCGTTCGTCGAGGGCGCGGCCGTTCGCGGCCGGATCACGCATCCCGGATACGAGCACCTGACGATGGGGTTGCAGGTCGAGCGGATCGAACCCGAGCGGTATTTCTCAGTGCGCTGGCACGCCGATTCGAACGACCCGGCGATCGAGTATTCCAGCGACCCGGCGACGCTGGTCGAGTTCCGCCTGGAGGACGCGGAGGGCGGCACGCTGCTGACGATCGTCGAGTCGGGCTTCGATCAGTTCCCGTTGGCGCGGCGCGCGGAGGCGCTCCGGAACAACGGGGAAGGTTGGACGCATCAGATGTTGAGCATCGAGCGGCATGTCTCGCAAACGTAAGGCGGGCGCGGGGCGTTTTACGGACGCGGCGGCGGTGTTCGCCGCCCTGGGAGGCACGGCGCGGCTGAGGGTGGTGGGACGGCTGAGCGCCGAGGGGCCGCTGTCGATCGCGCGCCTGAGCGAGGGGGCGGAAGTGACGCGGCAGGCGGTGACCAAGCACTTGCACGCGCTGGCCGGCGCGGGTTTGGTGCGCGGACATCGCCGCGGACGGGAGCGGATTTGGGAGTTAGAGCCGAGGCGTTTGGAGGTGGCGCAGCGCTATCTCGACCGGATCTCGGCGCAGTGGGACGCGGCGATTGGGCGGTTGAAAGCGTTCGTCGAGGAGTAGCGTCGCGGCACGGCCATGTGGGCAACCCGCACGGGGGCCACTTACGGCTGCGGAAGCGGCCCCGCCTACCTGCGCTCACCGCGGTCGAAGCGGATCCTTGGAACGCTATCTGTGGTTGGCATCACTCGGCGGTCCCGGAAGCGAGGTTCGATCGAAGCTTCCGAAGGTCGGATTCGGTCCATTTCAGCGCAACTTGGAGCTACGCGGGAAACTCGCTTGACATGCGGACGACGCGCTCTTCCCTGACCTCCAACACCAATCGCGGGATCCGCTGGAAGGCGGAGTTATCGAAAATACGGATTTCATCGATGCCACTCTCGCTGCGATCGAGAGCAATCGGAAGATTGGCTAGGCTGCTCTCGTAAATCCCGCGAAGCGTCGATGCGCTCGCCGAATGTCCACCAAGGAGAGCGCGGCGCTTCACCCGCTCGAGGTGCCGATTCAAAGTATCGAGCGCGACATAAATCATGAAGACCTTAAACCCGGACGACTGCGCCAGTTTCGCTTGCTCAAAAGTTGCATGGCTCCGTAGCGTCGTTTCCAGGGCAAAGGATCGGCCGGCAGCGATATTGTCGTGGACGAAATCTTCGAACTCACGGTTTACGCGCTCGCGGATAGAGAGCGGAATCCCTCGGTACGAGCCCCCGTTCAACTCCGCCGCACGATCGCCGGCGTTGAAATTCCGCTCGGTAAAAATCGGCAGCGGGAACACGGAACTCTTCCCGGCGCCCGGTGGGCCGGCGACGATGAACATTTCCGGCGGAACCATTACCCGCCGAAATCGCGCTTAGATCCTTCGCGCATGTCGGGCGGGGGATCGGTGTCCAGAAGGTTCCCATCGGCGTCCATCAGGCCTTTGGCGGTAAGTTCTGCGCCCTGCGACTGGACCCGCCGAATTCCCTCCGTCATCATTTGCTCAAGAAACGCGTCGACCTCCGCGGCGTTGCCGAAGTCGACGGTCTCGAGCGTCCGATGTCTGGTGGCGGGCATGGATCTCCTGTTTCAAGTTTACTGCGTGTGGGCAGTGCGTTCTGTGTGTCCACGAATACGGCGCGAATTGTGCCCCACCGAAGCCAACGCGGCGAGCGATCGTTCAAGGAAGGCGGACCCATCCCTCTCTCGAAGCGGTTCGATTCTCCGAGCCGATCCGTTGCGGCTGCCGCCACTGCGATAGGATTGTGGAATGTTGCCACCACAAGAAACCGTGACCGCCGTGGTGAGCGGGTGTGCGCTGATCGCGCTGGGAGTTGTTCCGGGCCTGTTCGAGGCGCTTCACGAGGGAGTGCGAAACGCTCTGGAGACGTTTTCATCCCCATTCCCGGCCCGAGGCTGGCCGCGGGCGAGCGAAGCGAAACACTCGCGGCCGCTCTGGCTTGCCGTCGCTGGGTTGGCGTTGCTGGCGATCGGATTGTTTGCGGCAGGCCCGAACTAGAGGCGAGTTGGAAGCGGTCCACTGGCGAGAGTGTTTAACGCGCGTCGATCGCGGCGACTCGGCCAAGCACCAACGGGCAGATGGGTTGATTGGTCCGTTCGCAACGCTCGACTAGGACGAAGGCGGCTGTGGCACCGCCGTTATATAACATCCAAACGCAGCATATTGAGGCGCGACACCGCGCGGGTTCTTGGATGCATAATCGAATGTGGCCAAGCCGGTTCTCTTACGCGTGCTAGAGGGATCCTCCGACGCGAACATCCGCTTCAGCGAGCTCCGCGCTCTGCTTACCCGGCTTGGATTCATCGAGCGAGTCAAAGGAAGTCACCACATTTTCACCCGCGACTGTGTCGCGGAGATTCTCAACCTTCAGCCGAGAAACTCGTTGGCAAAGCCCTATCAGGTGAAGCAAGTACGCCGAGTTCTCGTTCAGTATAAACTGGCGGAAGAGGCCGAATGACAAAGTACGAGATCATCCTCTATTGGAGTAACGACGATCAGGCGTTTATAGCCGAGGTGCCGGAGCTGGCTGGCTGCGCGGCGGATGGTTCCACTCGGCAGGAAGCCCTTGCCAACGCGGAAACGGTGATCGCAGAATGGCTGGAAACCGCGCGGGAACTCGGACGGCCCGTGCCCGAACCCAAGGGGCGGCTCCTTTTTGCGTGATTGGAAGTGAGAAACTTCCCGGCCGCGTTTTCTTCCCGTTTCGTACGACCGTTTGGCGATAGCAAGGAGACGAGAGACATTCAAGGCGGCTCTGGCTTGCCGTCGTTGGCTTGGCGTGGCTATCGATGAGCTGGTACGAATACGGCTGGAGCTGCGAGACATCCTATCGGGAGTCGGAGACGGCGACGTAGGAGCCGAGGCCGATCATGGCGATACCGGAGGCGGTGCGTTGGCGGTGGCGGAGGCGGGGGCTGGCGATGAGTTTTTGGCCGATGGGTCCGGCGAAACAGGCGACGACGATGTCGGCGGCGGTGTTGAGGGAGACCGAGATCAGGCCGAGGAGCACGAACGGAAGGAATGCGGGACCGTGGCCGGCGGCGATGAACTGGGGGATGAAGGAAAGGAAGAAGAGGAAGAAGAGGGCGGTTTTCGGGTTGAGGGCCTCGGTAAGGACGCCTTGAGCGAGAGTGTTTCGCGTAGGGGGCGGCGGGGACGACGAGCATGATATGGATAGCATCTACACGGTCCGCTTTCAGACGATAACCATTGATGGCCAGAAACAAGCCGACGGATAGGAAGGCCGCTCGCTTGCTGCCGTCCACGAAGCCGTGGTTTTTCGCGATTCCAAAGCCGTAAGAGGCGGCCAATTCCGCGATTGAGCTTGCGGCGTTGTAGGCGTGAACGCTACATCGTCGCGCAAACCCCGAGCGCGGCCAGGTTCTCCTCATGCAGCAAAAGGAGAGCCTTCCAGCTTATCTGGTGTCGCTTGGCCGTCACTTCGTGAGGGCCATGAAGGTATCGCGGTGTTCCTTCATGAATTCACGGCCCGCTTTAAGCTGGGCGGCGATCGTTTACTTCACTCAAGGCATCCTGGTAAGGTGGGGGGCATGGACGACCCATTCGATCCCTGGTTCGGGCGAGAGCCGCGAACTCCGTGGACTGTCTTTAGGGCTTTCTATCAGCGTTCGCTCCCGCCGCTCATGCTAATTGGAATACTGGGATGGCTGGTATTTGTGCATTTTCTTAGGCCTCCACACCCTCCCATTGGGGCGTATATCGGAGGCCTCGCGTTTTTGGTGGCCGTCGTGACAATTTGGCCCCCGGAGTCAAACTGGAGTAAGGCGGCGTGGTTAGCAGTCTTTTTTGCGCTTACCGAACTCGAAGTTTCGACGCTCTACGAAGATAGATTGGAGAATCAGGAGCAGCAGGCTAACACCCGGGTGGAGGAACGGAACGCGTTTAAGGCTATTGCCGATGGGATCACGACATCTATCCGTAACAATCAGTCCGCGTTCGATGCGACGATGAGCCGCATGGGGTATCTCGGGAAACTATCAGCAAAGCAAATCAGTGAAACTACGGGTGGGGATAGCTTCTGTTACGTGAACATTGGGGGCTTGCAGGGGGGCGGCCTGGTTGTTGATGTTGCTCAAAAAGGACGTTATCCCCTGTTTCAGGTTAGCATTACAATTATCGATCTTGATGCTTTCGATGATGCCCTGAAGGCCCGCCGCCTTGACGACTTGGGCGCCTTCAGGCGCAGTTTTCCAGTAATAGACTTCTTGACTCGCGCTACTTTGTGGCACCCGCTTGCGACATATCCTATGGCAGCGACTAGCGACTATAGGCGATTCAACGTACAAATTATCGCACGCAACGGTGGATTCACTGAACTCCTGCGCATCCACAGACTCAAGGATGGCGGATTAAAAATTGCACAATTAGTTAGTGCCTCCTATTTCAGCACTAGACAAGGAATCGTGCTGGAACAGATCAATTCAGGGTTCCCTGTTAATGTCTTAAAGGAAGACAGAGATTGGGTCGCACTTAAGAAATTGAAGCCTCTTTCGGTACAGGAATGAGTAACTGTTCTAGCCAGATTTATTAATAAACTGGCGAAGGGGCCGAATGACAAAGTAAGAGATCATCGTCTGTTAGCGTGACGAGCGCGAGGCGTTTATGGCTGAGGTGCCTGAGCCGGCTCCGCCGTGGATTGATTCACTCGGCAGGAAGCCCTTGCCAAAGCCGAAACGGTGATCGCAGAGTGGCTGGAAACCGCGCGGGAACTCGGGCGGCCCGTGCCCAAGGGGCGGCTCCTTTTTGCATGATTGGAAGTGAGAAACTTCCAAGACACGTTTTCTTCCCGTTTCCTACGACCGTTTGGCGATAGGAAGGCGACGAGAGACACTCAAGGCCGCTCTGGCTTGCCGTGGCTATCGATGAGCCGGTACGACTACGGTTGGAGCTACGAGAAATCCTAGCGGGAGTCGGCGACGGCGACGTAGGCGCCGAGGCCGATCATGGCCAAGCCAGAGGCGGTGCGTTGGCGGCGGCGGAGCCGGGGGCTGTTGACGAGTTTTTGGCCGATGGGTCCGGCGAAACAGGCGACGACGAGGTCGGCGGCGGTGTTTAGCGAGACCGAGACCAGGCCGAGGACGATGAATTGCAAGAATACGGGACCCTGGCCGGCGGCGATGAACTGGGGGATGAAGGAGAGGAAGAAGAGGGCGGTTTTCGGGTTGAGTGCCTCCGTAAGGACGCCTTGAGCGAGAGTGTTTCGCGGAGGGGCGGCGGGGACGACGGCGGGATTTTCGGCGCGGGAGAGAATTGTCTTGACGCCAAGATAGATGAGATAGGCCGCGCCTAAATATTTGACGAGGGCGAACGCGGCGGCCGAGGCGGCGAGGAGGGCGGAGAGGCCGAGGGCCGCCGCGAGGACGTGGAAGAGGCCGCCGAAAAACGTTCCGAGAGCGGAGAGTACGCCTTCGCGGCGGCCGCCGGCGAGGCTGCGGGCGAGCACGTAGAAGATGCCGGGGCCGGGCGTGACGGCGAGCAGGAGGGCGGCCGTGAGGAATAGGAGGAAGTGGCGCGGTTCGGGCATAGACTTTTAGTGTAAACGCGAGGGCTGCGGGTGGTTTGGAGGTTACTCCGCGAGCGCCTGGAAGCTGTCGCGGTATTCCTGCATGAATTCGCGGCCCGCTTTGAGTTGAGCGGCGACCTCGGGATCGTAGGGCGTCAGGAGATATCCTTCGGCGGTTTCGATGGAAGTGCCGACTGAGGTGAGTTTGAGATTAGGCATCGCGCCACCGACTATCGTTTCGATTATAGCTTCGCGGGCACTCGGGCCCAATCGACGGCGGTGCGTTTGGCGCCGTAGAGGATGTAGACGATGAGGCCGATGACCAGCCAGAGGAAGAAGCGAATCCAGGTTAAGAGCGGCAGGCCCATCATCAGCAGCAGGCAGCAGGCGATGGAGAGCAGCGGGACGAAGGGCACCAGCGGGACGCGGAAGGTGCGGGGGCGGTCGGGCTGTTTCTTGCGCAGGACGATGACGCCGGCGGAGACGACGATGAAGGCGAAGAGGGTGCCGATGTTGGAGAGTTCGGCGAAGGTGTCGATGTCCCAGATGCCGGCGGGGATGCCGACGACGAAGCCGGCGATCCAGGTGCTGATGTAGGGGCGTCTGGTAGTTCGGGTGGACGCTCGAAAACATGTCGGGCAGCAGGCGGTCGCGCGACATGGCGAACCAGACGCGGGCCTGGCCGTATTGATAAACCAGCAGCGACGAGAGCATGCCCATCAGCGCGCCGGCGGTGACGATGAGGCGGAGGCGGTTGTAGCCGAGAGCCTTCAGCGCGTCGGCGACCGGGGAATCGGTGTTGAGCGTTTGGTAGTGCGCGATGCCGGTGAGCACGAGCGACACGGAGCCGTAGAGGATGGTGCAGATTATGAGCGTGGCGATGATGCCGAAGGGCATGTCGCGCTGCGGCTTGCGGCACTCCTCCGCGGCGGTCGAAACCGAATCGAATCCGATGTAGGTGAAGAAGACGATGGACGCGCCGGTGAGCACGCCGGAGAAGCCGTTGGGGGCGAAGGGATGCCAGTTGGAAGTGTGGATGGCGCGGGCGGCGCCGAGGCAGAAGATGACGATGGCCAGGATCTTGATGGCCACCATGGTGGTGTTGACCTCGGCGCTTTCCTTGACGCCGCGGACGAGAACCCAGGTGACCAGCATGGTGATCAGCAGCGCCGGAACGTTGAACCATCCGGCGGGCTGGCCGGGGGCGGGGAAGACGGGATAGGCCAGTTGCGGCGGGCAGATGGAAGCCGAGCAGATTGTCGCCGAGGTCCTGCAAATAGGCCGAAAAGCCGACGGCGACGGACATGTTCGAGACGGCGTATTCGAGGATGAGGTCCCAGCCGATGATCCAGGCGAAGATCTCGCCGAGGATGGCGTAGGCGTAGGTATAGGCGCTGCCGGCGATGGGGATCATCGAGGCGAGTTCGGCATAGCACAGGCCTGCGAAGAAGCAGGCGATGGCGACCAGGATAAACGAGAGCGTAATGGCGGGTCCGGCGCCGGGGCGGCCGAGCGAGGTCGCGCCGTGGACGCCGTGAGTGAGCAGGTCGAGAATCGTGGCGTGGAATATGGATTCGATCTTCTCCACTTTGCCCGCGGCGGCGGTGCCGGTGAGGGTGAAGATGCCGGACCCGATAACCGCTCCGATGCCGAGCGCGGTGAGGCTCCAGGGACCAAGCGATTTGCGCAGGCGATGGGCGGGATCTTCCGACGCTTCGATCAGCGCATCGATGCTCTTGGTCCGCAGGAGTTGGCTGGCCACGGGTGTGGGGAGGGGATTAACGCTTGCGCTGGCCCTTGGCGATGCCGGCGACTTTCTTCTTCATGGAGCCGCGGGCGACTCCGGTGGCGCGCTTGGCTTTCGGGGCGGCCTTCCGGCGCGCGGCGCGCTTCAGCTTCTTACGTTCTTCGGTGTCCGTGATTTTCTTTGTGTTCATTCCTGTACCTTGATTCCTGCGAACCGTTCCATAATTTTTTTCAGACCGTATCCTGGAAAGGATACCGTGAGTTTAGCGTCTTCGCCATCCCCTTCGCGGCGGAGGACGGTGCCGCGGCCGTATTTGGGATGCTGAATGGTGGCTCCGGCGGCGGGTGGTTTCTTGACGGCGGACTTGGCGGGCGCGATGGGGACGACCTTCGCGGGGCCGGCCTGTTTAGCGGAAGCGGTCTCGGCGATGCCGCGCGGCGGAGGCATGCCGCGGTCGGCGAAGAACTGCGAAATGTTTTCGACGGAGTTGTAAGTCTTCCCCGTGAAGAGGTTTTTTCGGGCGGCGTCGCGGACTTCGTGGCGCTCGGAGAATAGGTCCACGCCGGCAGCGGCGGCGTCTTCGCGCAGGTTTTCGGTTAACGCGCGCGGCACTTCGCGCAGGAAGCGGGAGGGCATGGCGGCCTCGGGCTGGCCTCCGCCGAAGCGGCGCCGGTAACGCGCCCTGGTGAGGAAGAGCCGTTCGCGGGCGCGCGTCATCCCGACGTAACACAGACGCCGCTCCTCCTCCATGCCGGAGGGGGAATTGAGCGAACGGCTATGCGGAAACAGCCCTTCCTCGAGGCCGGCGACGAAGACGACGGAGAACTCCAGGCCCTTGGCGTTATGCATCGTGAGGAGCGAGACGGCGGCCTGTTCGTCGAGCGAGTCGGCGTCGGCGACGAGGGCGGCGTGGTCGAGAAATTCGGTGAGCGACTCGCCGCGCTCGCCCGCTTCGGCGGCGGCGGTGAGGAGTTCGTCCAAATTGGCGAGGCGCGATTCGGCCTCGGGGGCGGTGTCTTCCTCGAGCATGCGGCGGTAGCCGGTGCGGGAGAGAATTTCGCGCAGCGTATCGGCGATGGGGTTCTGTTGGGCGAAGGCGGCCAGATCGGCGATCATGGCGCGAAAGCCGGAGAGAGCGGCTTCGGCGCGGCCGGGGAGGGCGTGTTCGTCGACGAGCTGGCCGATCGCTTCCCACAGACCGGTGTGGCGTTCGGCGGCGCGGCGCTCCAATTGTTCGACGGTGGTTTTGCCGATGCCGCGGGCGGGGGTGTTGACGACGCGCAGCAGGGCGATGGAGTCCTGCTGGCTCGACAGCAGCTTGAGATAGGCGAGGACGTCCTTCACCTCCGCGCGCTGATAGAAGCTGAAGCCGCCGACGACGAGATACTGGCGGCCATAACGGCGCAGGGCTTCCTCGATCTGGCGGGATTGGAAGTTGGTGCGGTAAAGAACGGCGACGCGGCGCTGGGGATCTTCGCGGAGCAGGCGCTCGATGGTGTCGGCGATGAAGAGGGCTTCGTTCTCGGCGTCGATGCCTTCGTACAGGCCGATGGGAGAGCCGGCGGCGGCTTCGGTCCACAGCCATTTGCCTTTGCGCTCGGTGTTGTTGGCGACGACGGAGCTGGCGGCTTCGAGAATGTTTTTGGTGGAGCGGTAGTTCTGTTCGAGGCGGATGACGGTGGCGCCGGGATAGTCGCGCTCGAAGTCGAGAATATTGCGGATGTCCGCGCCGCGCCAACCATAGATGGACTGATCCTCGTCGCCGACGACGCAGACGTTGTTGGACCCGGCCGAGAGCAGGCGCATCAGCTCGTATTGGGCGCGGTTGGTGTCCTGATACTCGTCGATCATCAGAAATTCGTAGCGGCGCTGGAGGCGGGCGCGGAGGTTTTCGTCGTGGGCGAGGAGGCGGACGGTTTCAAGCAACAGGTCGTCGAAGTCGAGGGCGTTGGCTTGGCGCAGGCCGCTCTCATAGCGGTCGTAGAGGGTGGCGAGGCGGGCGGCGCGGGGATCGGTGGCGGCGGCGTAGGCCTCCTGCGGAGTCTTTTTCGCGCTCTTTTGCGAGCCGATCCAGGAGAGAGCGGTGCGGTATTGAACGGCTTCCTCGCTGAGGCCGAGAGAGCGGTAGATCGACTTGAGCAGGGCGATCTGATCGTCGTCGTCGTAGATGGTGAATTGGGGGGTGAAGCCCCGCCGGATTTCCGCCAGGTTCTGGCCGTCGCGGCGCAGGGTGCGGACGCAGAAGGAGTGAAAAGTGGAGACCAGCGGGCTCTCCGAAAGGGGGGGATTGCCCAAAAGGGCGCGGACGCGCTGGCGCATCTCCTCGGCCGCTTTGTTGGTGAAAGTGACGGCGAGGATGGAGGGGCCGGGGACGCGATGGGCGGTGACCAGATGGGCGATCCGGTGGGTGATGACGCGAGTTTTGCCGCTTCCGGCGCCCGCCAAGAGGAGCAAAGGGCCGTCGATATGGCTGGCGGCGGCGCGTTGTTGGGGGTTGAGAAACTCTAGAAAATCCATGAAAACAAGGGCATTAGTGAGTTTAGCACAAGCCCGGTCAAAGAATTGCGGGATTATCGGCGAATTCAATACCCGCATTAATGGGTATTGTATTAGGAGGTTAGTACTGATAGTACTAATACATCTATGACAACACCTACCTCCCCCTATTTGGTAGAAGCAAGGCTAGGCCAATTGCGCGAGCGGCGAAGGGCCGTGAATAACTTGATTCGGGCGTTGGACCGATATCAAGAGACCCGTACCTGCGAGAAAAAGCCGATCCTCGGCGCGAAGACTCAATCGGGAGGGCTGGCCTGGGGCGCGCGCCGGATGGCGTCCTGAGGCCGCGGTTACGTTTCGAGGGAGGCTGGCGGCCCCGGCGCCACCCGGTTGGGGTAGCGAGCGGTGCGGCGGCCTCCCTGGAAAAGCGAACGCCCGAACGGCACGGGCGCGTGGAACCGTAGTAACCTGAACGATTGCCGGTACGCCTCACAGATGTCGATGGACTCGGCTCACCGGCCTAGTGGGCTGAATGCTGATTGATTTTGAGCTGATTCAGCGGGCGCGGGCCGGCGACGAAGTCGCGTTCAATCAGATTGTGGGCGCATACCGGAGACGGATTCTCGGGACGATCGGGCGGTTGATCGGGCGGCCCGAGGATGTGGAAGACGTTGCGCAAGAGGCGTTTTTACGGTTGTATTTTTCGCTGGACCAGTTGCGGACGCCGGAAATGTTCGAGCCATGGCTGTACCGTCTGACGGTGAACGCCGCCTACGATCATCTACGCCGGCAGCGGCGCAGGAAAGAAGCGCGGATGGCCGATCTATCCGAGCAGCAGGTGCTGATGGCGGACGCCTCCGCGGGCGGGTTGCGGAGCGACGACGAGGCGCGGCGGGCGCGGGCGCGGGACACGGCGCAGGCGCTGCTGGCGGCGGTTTCGGAGCAGGACCGGATATTATTGACGCTGAAGGAAGTGGAAGGATTGTCGCTGAAAGAGCTAGGCGAAATCTACCATGTAAAAGAGAACGTACTGAAAGTGCGGTTGTTTCGCGCGCGGCAGCGGGTTTTGAAGGCGTTCGAATCGCAAAAGACGAGCGCGGCGGGCGCATTAGGAAAGACTTTAAGGTGATGGACGTATGAATCGCCAAGAAAACGGGTTAGACGAATTTTTCGCGAGCTATCGGGCGGCCTGCCCCGAGATCGACGCCGGGCCGGACTTTATGCCGGGGCTATGGCGGAAGATCGAGGCGAAGCGAGCGGTGCGCTTGCAACTGCGCCACTTGAGCCGGATGGTTTTGAGCGGCGCGGCGGCGCTGTGCCTGTTGATGACCGGCGCGATGCTGTTGCCTTCGAACACGGCGCCTTCGCTGAACCAGAGCTATGTGGACGCCCTGGCCGCGAGCCAAGACGCCGGGACGTGGAGCTACGCCGAAGCCCTGCACGTGGACATTGGAGAGACCGGACCGCGATGAAACGTTTCCAGCTTCCGATCGGAGTCTATCTGGCGCTCGTGTTTCTGAGCGGAGTGCTGATCGGCGGCTTCGGGCTGCGGCTGTATATGGTGCGAACGGTGAACGCCTCGGCGGGGCACAGGGAGCCGAGCGCGGACGAGTTCCGGCGGCGGTATTTGAACGAAATGCAGCGGAAGCTGGGGCTGGACGCGGCGCAGGTGAGCAGCGTCAACGCGGTTTTGGACGATACCAAGGCGCAGTTCCGCGAGATTCACAAGCGGATCGAGCCGCAGGTGAAGGCGCTGAAGCAGGCACAGGTGGAGAAGGTCCGGGCGCTGCTGACGCCCGCGCAGCGGCCCAAGTACGACCAATGGCGGGCGGAGCGGGAACGCGAAGGCAGATAGCCGTTACTTGACGGCGAGCTGTTTTTTGGCGGCCTTTTTGTCCTGAATTTCCTTCGACTTCAGAACCATTTTCTGGAACCGGTCGACGCGGCCTTCCGTGTCGATGAGTTTTTGGCGGCCGGTGAAGAAGGGGTGGCAGGCGGAGCAGATTTCCACTCGGAGGTCGCCTTTGTGAGTGGAGCGGGTCTTAAATTTGTTCCCGCAGGCGCAGCCGACGTTGACTTCGTTATAGGCGGGATGAATGCCGGGCTTCATTGCAAATTCCTTTCGTTGGGGGGAGAACCTTCAGGATAGCACGGAGGTTTGATCGTCGAATCCGGAGGCGGGGCTCGTCGTGGCCCAAGTTCGCTTTTTCGCCCGATGTGAGATCCCTCGTCCCTCGTTTGGAACTGCGCGGGAACATCGTCCGCGGAATCGCACGTCCGTTCCAATCCTTTACCGCTCCAAACCCATTCGAGATCTGCGAGCCGCCGTCCCCCGGCCACCACCTTTTGAAATCGTTGGGGCCGTCGAATATTCCTTGAGTTGTGGCCGATTCCGGGGTAGGCTCGGGTGTGACGGGAATCCTAACGATAGCGGCGGCGGGGCGTGAGCGATCGGCGTGGGATCGATGGGCGCCGCTGCTGGGACACACGCCAACCGGGGCCTTTGCGCTGGCTTATACCGCCAACAACGACAGCGACCTGTTTGTGGTGTACAACGTCATGTCGCAGAAGCCGACGGATGGGTTGAACTACGAAACGGACGCGGTGCTGCTTTACGAGAACGACGCCAATTCGACCGATGTGAGCGTCAATCCGCATCCGGTTTCAAAGACCCCGATGCCGAATCTGACGCGGGCGTATTCGTTTTCGACGCTGCCGAACGGGACGGTCTATATCGTCGACGGAGTTCTCCGCAGAGCGTATCGATGCACCGGCTCGTCCCTGGATGCGAACTGGACGAATACCGCACTGTGGCAGGGGTTGATTATTGGGGGAACGGTCTATCCGGTGACCAGCGTAGACCTGATCGACGGCTATGTGACGCTGGGCGGCGGTGGCTTGCCAAGCACAGGCACTACCTGCCTGGGGACGACGGTGAGCTATGCGGCGATTCCGGTGCAGGGGGCGGGCCCGGGACGGTTTTTGTTCGCCGCGCCGGAGGTGCTATCGGCATCGCTAATCGCGCAGCGCGGCTGGAGCGGGGGATTGCCGGCGAATCTGCAGGGCGGGGCGGTGGTCTGTTTCTGGGGGTCGGACTGGGAGTATCGAAAGAGCAATCTGTATTTGGGCTGCATGGCGGCCGACAGGACAACGATCGAAGGCGCGACGAACGGCGGGACGGGAGTCAGCGCCATGTATTATCTAACGGGACTGGACGGGAACGGCAACACCACCTGGTTGCACGGAAACGAGACGCAGTCGGCGGGGACGCTGACGAGTTGGAAGCACGGATCCGGGAATGCGCCCTGCATCGGCGAGCATTCGGTGCGGTGGATCGCGGCGCTGGGGCGGTTTCTGTTGACATACGGGAGCGCGGAATGCGGGGGATTAAGGTATAGGACGGCGGCGGCACCGTGGGGGCCGTGGACGAGCGAGGCGCTGTTGTTTTCGAACGATCCGGGGGGTGGGTGGATGCAGAGGCTGATTTATCCGCCTTCGCCGGTGGGGACGGTGGATTTTAATAAACAGCAGGCGGTGTGGCTGACGGACCCGTCCGGGGCGCCGGGCACCATCATTAACACCGAATTCCCACCCAAGCCTCCCTACAATTCGGCGGGTAACCCTTACGGCCCGTACCAGCTCCCTTCGTCGACAGCCGTGGATAACCTCGATGGAACTGCGAGCGTGTTTATGAATCTAAGTGGTTTTAACCCCTATGTTAGTTGGCAGATGACGGCGAGGTTCAACAAGCCCGTTTCGGTTCGCTTTTCCGGCCATGTCGTCGTGTCGCCGAGACTGGCGGTAATTAACTAAGTATCCTGAAGAGGAGCGCACCATGTCGCCACTAAATCCATTTCGTCAGGCCGGGAGGGCCGCGCTCATCGCGTTCCTCGCGATGCCGTTCTTCTCTGTGTCGACGCTGGCGCAGAAGTACCAGATTACGAAGTTCTACATACCTCCTCCTCCGAAAAATCGCCCTGCGACGAGCACGTCAGGAATTAACCTTCAGGGAGACGTAGTCGGCGAGTATGGGTTTACCGACGGAGAGTCTCTCGTACGCCCGTGGATTTCTTCGCCTCCCCGACGGAACCCTGCAATATCCGATCATCGACCCAAGCGATCCCGACGGGCGCGCAACATTCGTGACAGGCATCAATGACTCGGGGGTGATCTCGGGCTACTACTCGACGTTCCAGGAGCACGGATTTCTGCTAAGCAACGGCGTTTTTACGGACATCAGCGAGATCCAGGGCGGAAGCACGGCGATCTATTCGATAAACAACAACAGTGACTTTTGCGGGGCCTTCGGCCCTCAGATTCCCCTCCAACACGGGTTCATCAGCATGGGGGGAAATTTGACACAGGTGGACGTTCCTGGCTACTCCCAAACGGACGTCGCCGCCCTTGGAGCGGACGGGTCGTCCGTCGGGGTCGCCTTCTCCCAGGGACAGCAGTTGGTTGCATACGTCCGCGGGCCGAAAGGCACCCTCCATCTTTTTGAGGCGAAGGGAGCCGGCGTCCTCGGGACGCGGCCGACCGGGATCAACACGCAGGCGCAGTTGATTGTTGGATCCTATTACGACACCTCTTTCGTTGTTCACGGGTTCGTTCTTCACTACAAGCGGTCGCTGGACGAGGCCGGTCCTCTGGCTACGGCGGGCGCACCCGCCCAGGGGCCCGAGAACATCGACGTTACGGTAGTGAACAACCAGACCACCGGCGATACCTTCATTACGGGCGTCAACGCCAACGGGGCTATCACGGGCTATTGGCAGGACCCGGTTCATGGCTCTGGAGCCTTTGGTTGGATCGGCACACCGATCCAGTAAAATGGCCGTGAACCACGCCCGATCCATCTCTCCGTGCGAGAACGGCGCCGATGAAGCACAGGCACCACCTGCTCAGGGACGACAGTGAGCTACGCGGCGATCCCGGTGCAGGGTACCGGCCCTGGGCGGTTCCTGTTCGCCGCTCCGGAGGTGCTATCGGCATCGCTGATCGCGCAGCGCGGCTGGAGCGGGGGATTCCCATCGGGGTTGCAGGGCGGGGCGGTGGTTTGTTTCTGGGGGTCGGATTGGGAGTATCGAAAGAGCAACCTGTATCTGGGCTGCATGGCGGCCGACAGGACGACGATAGAAACCGCGACGAACGGCGGGACGGGCGTCAGCGCCATGTATTATCTGACCGGGCTCGACGGGAATGGTACCACCGCCTGGTTGCAGGGAAACGAGACCCAATCGGCGGGGATGCTGACGAGTTGGACGCACGGATCGGGGAATACGCCGTGCATCGGCGAGCATTCGGTGCGGTGGATCGCGGCGCTGGGGCGGTTTCTGTTGACTTACGGAAGCGCGGAATGCGGAGGATTAAGGTATCGAACGGCGGCGGCTCCGTGGGGCCCGTGGACGAGCGAGGCGCTGCTGTTTTCGAACGATCCGGGCGGAGGGTGGACACAGAGGCTTATCTATCCGCCGATGCCGGTGGGGACGGTGGATTTTAATACTCAGCAGGCGGTATTTCTGACGAATCCCAAGACATTGGAAACCATCAATACCGAGCTAAATGCGATTCCCTATTCCAAATCGGGCAACCCGTATGGTCCCTACCAACTTCCCTCTTCGACTGCGGTCGACAATTTGGATGGCACCGCCAGCGTCTTTATGAATCTCAGCGGCTTTAACCCGTACATCAGTTGGCAGATGACCGCGAGGTTCAATAAGCCCGTTTCCGTTCGTTTTTCCGGCCATGTCGGCGTATCGCCGAAGCTGGCGGTAATCAACTAAGTAACTCCGACTGGAGCGTTGTATATGTCATCACTGAATCCGTTGCGTAATTATCGAAGCGCGGGGCTTATTGTCGTGCTCGCGCTTCCGTTTTCCTCCGTGCTCGTAATGGCGCAGAAATACCAGATCACCAAGTTCTACATACCTCCTCCTCCTAAAAATCGTCCTGGGACGAGCGCATCGGGAATTAACCTTCAGGGGATGGTGGTTGGCGAGTATGGGTTTTCCGAGGGAGAGCTCACATACGATCGTGGCTTTCTTCGCCTCCCCGACGGGACTCTGCAGTACCCGATCATCGATCCGAACGATCCCGATGGGCGCGCAACGTACGCGACCGGCATCAACGGCTCGGGGGTGATCTCGGGCTATTACTTTGCGTCGCAGGAGCACGGATTCCTGTTGAACAATGGGAACTTCACCGATGTCAGCGAGATTGACGGCGGGCGCACGCGCATCTATTCGATCAACGATAGCGGGGACTTTTGTGGAGCGTTTGGAGATCGGGATCCGCCGCAGCATGGATTCATCAGCACAGGCGGGAATCTGACGCAAGTGGATGTGCCGGACGAATCGGTGACATGGGTAACCGCGCTCGGATCCGACGGAGCGGCCGTTGGCGAGGCGTTCCCCGGGAGCTCTGCCGATGCAGTCGCATTCGTTCGCGGCCCGAACGGCGCGCTGCATACGTTTGAGGCCAAAGGGGCCGGCCCCTTCGGCACAAGGCCGACAGGGATCAACACGGAGGCACAGCTAATCGTGGGGTACTATTACGACACCTCCTTCGAAGTCCACGGATTTGTCTTCCATTACGCTCGTCCACTCGACGAGGCCGGTCCGCTCGTTTCGCCGAGCACCTTCTCGGCCGGACGCGAGAGGATCGACGTAACGCCGGTGGGCAGCGGGACCACCGGCGACACGTACGTAACCGGCGTCAACGCCGACGGGGTGATCACGGGATTTTGGCAGGATCCGGTTCACGGCTCGGGTGCCTTCGGTTGGATAGGCACGCCGATCCAGTAATATGCCCGGGCACCGCCGATCGTCGCGACTGCGTAACAATCTGTATCTGGGCTGCATGGCGGCCGACAGGACAACCATCGAAGGCGCGACGAACTCCGGGACGGGGCTCAACGCGCCGAGAACGACGCTATCCCGCGCTCAAAGGTCTGGCAGCCCAATCGGTCCTCAACAGGATCGCGTACCTTGCGGAATCGCCTCGACGGTCCGGCGCCATCGCTATCGTAGAAAACCCCGCATGACGGTCAAGCCATGCGGGGTGATCGGCCGTAGGACGGCAACCTTGGATTACTTCGCGCGAAGGGCAGCCGATCAGGAGGAGCGGCGGCCTCGACACTGTACGAAGCCTGAACGTTGGGAGCGGTCGGACTAAGAGTCGGCCACCTCGCGCGTGGGTAAACAAGAGCAACTACAACCAGTACTCATTTAGACTGAACCACCTCCTTCCTCAGTGATGTCTTTATCATAAAACCAACGGTCCACAAGTGTCCAGCGAAATCAAGAAAAAAATCGGGGGCTGGCGCGGGGAGTAGAATAACGGGGTGAGCGCCGCGCAGCCCTCCCCCGTTTCGCCGAGCTGGAAGCCGGTTCCCGCCGCCGGGGTGCGGGGAATGCGGCGGGCGGTCGCCGGGTTCTTCGTGTCGGGGTTATTGATGGCCTTCCCCGGCGCGATCCTGCCGGCGTGGCAAGCGGAGTTGGCGACCGATTTCACCGATGTGGGGAAATATTTCCTGGCGCTCGCGTTGGGAATTTTGGCCGGGCTATGGATTGCGCCGCGGCTGGCGCGGGCGAAGGGTGTTTCCTTCGCGCTGGTGCTGGCGGCGGCGATGGCGGCGGCGGCGTTTCTGTTTCTGGCGTGGATGGGGCCGCCGGCGCCGGAGGGCTGGCGTTTGCTGGGGATGGCCGGGGCCGGAGTGGGCGCGGCGATTCTGAATGTGGCGCTGTTTCAGGCCGTGGCCCCGCTGTATGAGCGCGACCGCGCGGCGGCGATTAACCTGGCCGGAGCGCTTTTTGGGTTGGGATGCCTGATTACGGCGTTGCTTGTGGCGCAAACATTTTACGCCCTTGCCGTGCCGGGGATTTTGACGTTGCTCGCCGCGATTCCGGCGGCCTTCGCCGTCCTGTTCGCCCGGACGAAGTACCCGGCGCCGGCGGCGCAGGCGGGGGTGGAACCGCATCAAGGCTGGAAAGATCTTCGAAATCCGCTGGCGGCGATGGTGGGGCTGTTGCTGTTTTTCCAGTTTGGAAGCGAGCTTTCGATCGCCGGTTGGCTGCCGTTGTTTCTGATTCGGCGCTTGGGAATCAGCCCAGCGGCGGCGCTGCTGATGCTGGCCTGCTATTGGGCGACGCTGCTGGGCGGGCGTTTCGCGGCGCAGGCGATTCTGCCCAAGGGCCGGCACCGGCGGATTCTATTGGGGTCGGTAGGGATCGAACTGTTCGGGTATCTGTTGTTGACGGCGACGAATAATCTTTCGGGGGCGACGGTGGGGGTTCTGTGCCTGGCGGCGGGGTACTCGGTGACCTATCCATTGCTGGCGGAGAAGATCGGCGGGCGGTTTCCGCATTTTCATCCGGGATTGTTCCACGGCATTTTTTCGGTGGCGTTCGGGGGAGCGCTGCTGGCGCCTTGGCTGTTGGGATATCTGGCGCAGGCCTGGGGCATCGTGGCGGTGATGTTGCTGCCGTTGGCGGGGACGGTGGCGGTGTTCCTGCTTTTGCCGCTGATTATGCTGGAAGGGTATTTGACGGGCCTCGTGCCGGCGCGCAAAGCACGGCGCACCTGATAACATAGGGGATTAGGAGAGCGCGATGCCGATCTACGAATATGTTTGCGAGGACTGCGGGACGCAATTTGAGAAGCTGGTGCGGCGCGGCGCCGAAGGCGTGGCGTGTCCCAAGTGCGGCGAGGCTCACGTGAAGACGAAGTTTTCGACCTTCGCCGCGCATGCGAGCGGGCCGGCGTCGGCGTCCAAAAGCGAGATGCCAACGTGTCCCGGCGGAATGTGCCGGACGCCGGACTTTTGCGGGCGGAATTGAACGTTCCGACATAGGGAACTGTGTGCTCGGCTCTCGGGGAAGCGCAAGAGAGGGAGTGCGGCGCGATCCGTTCCGCGCTTGGTTTTGTGATGCGCGGGGCATCCGTTACCGTTCCCTGACGGTCACGGCTCGGTAACTGCTCCTGGCAGCGTCTGTGCGCAAAAGTGGCGTGATCAGAACACCCGGCGCTTGAGGCGCTCGAGGGTGAATTTGGCGGTGTCGGCGACGGCCATGACGGTCATGACACCGGCCTGGACGGGATCGGTTACGACGAGGTCGGCGGCTTCGGGGACGCTGCCGGCCATGTTGAGGCTGACGACGAGAAGCCCCTGGGCGCGGACTTCGCGGACGGCGCGTTCGATGTCGCCGCCCATTAACGATCCGGCCAGCACGAGCGCCTTGGCGCGCGGCAGGCGGCCGACGGCGCGGACGGCTGCGGCGAGCGATTGTTCGCCGACCAACGGGATGGTATCGACGGAGATGTGCTCGCCGCGGATGTTATGGCGGTCGGCTTCGGAGATGGCTCCGATGGCCACTTGGCCGACCTGGGCGCCGCCGCCGACGATGATGATCCGTTTCCCGTAGACTTTGTCGAGGGTATCGACGGCGGTTACCTGGCGGACGATGGAGAGCGCTCCGATGGCGACGATGAGGGGAACGGCGCGGCCGGGCGGGAGGCGGATTTCGAAGTAGACGCGGGCGTCGGGCGGGCGCTCCTCGACGATTTCGACGGAAGCGATGTCGCCGTCGTGGGCGGCGATGACGCCGGTGAGCTGGTGCAGGACGCCGGGGCCGGATTCGGTGAGGACGACCAGGCCGGTGCGATCGGCGGTTTCGATGCCGCTCATTCGGGTTTTACGTCCACCCAACGGTCCGAGGCGCTGGCCTCCATGACGGCGTCGAGGACGAGCTGGCAGCGCAGGCCGTCGTCGAAGTTGGGCTGCATGGGCGCGCCGGAGTGGATGGCGGCGACGAGGTCGGCGGCCTGGTTGGTGAAGGTGTGTTCGTAGCCGATGGCGCAGCCGGGCACCCACCAGTTTTTCATATAAGGATGCAGCTCCTCCCAGACGGAGATCTCGCGCCAGCCCTGGACGTGTTTGGGATCGCGGGAGTCGAAATACCAGAGGCGGCTCATGTCTTCGAGGTTGAAATAGAGGCTGCCGAATTCGCCGTTAACCTCGAACGTATTGGCGTTCTTGCGGCCGTTGGCGAAGCGGGTGGCTTCGAAGTGGCCGATGGCGCCGCCGGAGTAGCGGCAGACGAAGATCGCGGCGTCTTCGATTTCCACTTTGGCGCGGCCGCCGTCGGGGCGCTCGCGCTCTTCGATGAAGACGCGGCTGGTGGCGGCGAGGCTGACGATGGACTGATCGACGAGGAAGTGGGAGATGTCGACGATGTGGCTGAGCAGATCGCCGGTGACGCCGGAGCCGGCGACGTCTTTATCCATGCGCCAGAGGAGCGGGACGGAGGGGTCGAGGGTCCAGTCCTGAAGATAGAGGCCGCGGAAATGGAAGACGCGGCCGATGCGGCCTTCGGTAATCAACTGGCGGGCGAAGGCGATGGCGGGGACGCGGCGGTAATTGAACCAGACGGTGTTGGCGTTGCCGGAGCGGGCGGCCTTCGCCATTACGGCGGCTTCGGGGCCGTTCATGGCCAGCGGTTTTTCGCAGGCGACGATTTTGCCGGCCGCGAGCGCGGCGAGGGCGATTTCGCGATGGGTATTGTTGGGCGAGCAGATATCGACCAGGCGCACATCGGGGCAATCGACGACGGCGCGCCAATCGGTGACCGCCTCCTCCCAGCCCCAGCGCGAGGCCATGGCGCGCACCTTGTTCAATTCGCGGCCGCAGACCATGCGCAGGCGCGGCTTCAAGGGCAAGTCGAAGAACTGAGGAGCCTGGCGCCAGGCGTTGCTGTGCGCCTTGCCCATGAACTTATAACCGATCATTCCAATGCCGAGATTTTCAGTCATGAGGGTTTGGGGAACGGAAGAGTTCCAGGAAGGATTATATATCGCGGGACTGAGCGGCGGGTTGCGGCTCCGGCAAGGCGTTCCTGGTATCTTTGGCCTGGCGGTGGAGCTCGTCCATCTTAAGGCCGGTGATGGCGAGGGCGAAGAAGCCGACGACGAGCAGCGGGAGAGTGACGGCGCTGAACAGGACGATGGAGAAGCGCTTGGCCAGCGCTTTCGGCACGTGGAAGAGCATGAGGCTAATCACGGCGAAGGCGTTGAAGGCGCCGAGATTGCCTGGGGCTTGAGGGACCACTCCTCCGAGACGGATGACGACCATCGACGCAAAGGCCACCAGGAGCGAGAGGTCCGAGAGCGGGCGATAGGCCTGGAGCATCGCGTAGATGGGGACCGCCTGCATGAGGATGTAAGGCAAGCTCACGGCAAAGGCGAAGTAGAGATAGCGCGAGTGGCCGATGAGATGGAGGTCTTTGATGAGGACGTGGACCCAATTGAGCCAGCGGGCGCGGAGCAGGGCGTCGAGCGTTTGCTGCTTCCAATACATGGCGACGGCGAGGAAAGCGATGCAGACGAGCAGAATGAATCCCAGGAAATAGCCGCCGTCGACGATGTAGCCGGGCATGCGAGGCACGAGGCGAATGGCGACGAAGAGGCAGGCGATCAGCCAGATGCCGTCGAAGATGCGTTCGATCGTGGCGGAGGCGACGGTGACCGAGAGCGGAATATCGTTCCAGCGGGCCTGGAGGAAACAGCGGATCAGCTCGCCGGCGTGGAAGGGGAATACGCCGCTGGCGAAGAGGCCGACGTAGATGGCGCGGAGAGAATGGAAAAAGGAGACGCGCTTGACGGGGGCGAGGATGAGGACCCAGCGCCAGGCCTGCCAGCCATAGGCGAGCACGCCGCTCACCATGGCGACCGCGACCCAGCGCCAATCGAGGTGGGCGACTTCGTGGCGCAGCAGATGGAGATTGGCGCCGCGCAGAACCCAGATGAGGCAGGCGAGGCAGAGGAGATTGATGAGGAGGATAAGGAGCGTTTGCGAATAGCGCTTCCGCGAACCGTCCCCCGAGGGTGGCGTCATGCGATCCACTACAATGATATGCCAGCGGGGGTGAGGAGGCCGGGCACCTGCGTTAAAGCCAGCGGCGCTTCCGAGCAAAGGCGGCGGAGTCATGGCCCCGTCCCGGCCGCAGGGCCTTTCCCCTCTTGAATTGGATGATTCCAAAGATTCGGCCGTTGGGAGCCAGTTCCGATCATCTGAATTTATTTGCGCCGGGGCACGTCACAAGTTATACATGGAGATGGCGCGGTGGATCGAACGAAACCGCCCAACCACGGCGAGGCCGCACCGTCCAAGACGGATAGATTCGCCGATGTGGGGGATCGGAGCAGGATGAGGACGTCACGTTTCTGGGAGCCATTCGTACAGGATATCCGGTATGCGTTCCGCGGCATGGCGGGCAGCAAGTTATTCACAAGCATGGCCGTGCTGTCCCTTGCACTCGGCATTGGGGCAAACACCGCGATCTACAGCTTCATGGATGGCGTCATGTTTCGGGCGCTCCCGGTCCAACACACCGAACAATTAGTGATCCTCAACTGGCGGGCTAAAGCGGACGCTCCGGTGGTTCACAGTCACTGGGGATCGAATTACGACGAGCCCGGAGGCGGCACCACCAGCCCGAATTTCCCGTACCCGGCTTTCGAGCTCCTCCGCGATCACAATGGAGTCCTTTCGACCCTCTTCGGCCATGCCGGCGGAGGGCGGCTGAATCTGGTGATCGACGGGAATGCCGAGCTCGCGGACGGGCAATTTGTCACTGGCGGCTTTTTCCCGGGGCTGGGCGTGGCGCCCGCCGCTGGACGCCTGATCGGCCGGGACGACGATCGAAGCGGAGCGCCACCCATTGCGGTGATCGCCAACGACTACTGGCACACCAGATTCGGAGCCAGCCCTTCCGTCGTCGGCAGGCATATTCAGATCAACGGAACTTTATTCACCATCGCCGGCGTGTCGGCTCCGGAGTTCTATGGTATCTCTCCATCCAGCAAACCGAGCGTGTTCCTCCCGATGGCATACATCGGCGCCACGCGTCCGGAAACCGGCGGGCAGTCCATGTTCCGTGAAGGCACGTATTACTGGATTGAGTTGATGGGACGGTTGAAGAACGGAGTCACCCTGACGCAGGCGCAAGTTCAGCTTTCCGGACTCTTCCACAGCTTTGTCGAGAGCACGGCGACGAAGGATCGGGAGCGCACGGACCTGCCGTCGCTATGGCTTCAGGAAGGCGGGTCGGGTGTCGATTCCCTCCGCCGCCGGTATTCGAAGCCCTTGTGGATTCTGATGGCCATGGTGGGGCTGATCCTGGCGGTCGCCTGTTTTAACATCGCCAACCTTCTGCTGGCCCGCGCGGCAGGCAGGCGCCGCGAAATTGCGCTCCGGCTCAGTCTGGGGGCGGGCGGTTTCCGCATCGTCCGTCAATTGCTGACCGAGAGTGTCGTCCTGGCGCTTTTGAGCGGCATTGCCGGCGCGGGCGTCGCCGCTCTTTGCATTCGATTCCTGTTGCTCATGCTGACCGATGGCCAAGGCAACTTTACGGTGAAGGTGGGTCTCGATTGGCGCGTGCTCTCGTTCACGCTGCTCATCGCATTCGTCAGTGGCATTTTCTTCGGGCTCGTCCCAGCCCTGCAGGCCACTAGGGTCGACATTACACCCGCTCTCAAAGAAACCCGCGCCGGCGAGTCACACGGGAAAGTCCGCCGCTTTGGCCTTCGTTTCGGGTTGAGCCAAATTCTCGTCGTCGCGCAGATTGGCATCTCTCTCCTGCTGGTGATTGCCGCCGGTTTGTTCGTTCGCACGGTGACCAATCTTCATTCGGTGAATCTGGGCTTCAACGCGGAGAATATACTGACCTTCGATCTGGACGCCACTCAAGCCGGCTATAAAGACGCGGCGCTCAAACAGTTCTACGCAGAGCTCGAGCAGCGGTTCCAATCGATTCCCGGCGTCCGCGCCGCCACCAGCAGCGACATGCCGTTGGTGGGCGGCTGGAGCAGCAGCACCAACATCTCGGTGCCAGGCATCCCGGAGCCGCCCGAGGGACAGCGCGGCCCCAACACCTCGATCGCACAGGTGGGCACGACCTTTTTCGAAACGATGGAGATTCCCATCCTGGCCGGCCGGGCGATCGACAAACGCGACGTGAATGGAGCTCCCGCCGTGGGCGTGGTCAATCAAATATTCGCGGAGAAGTACTTTCACGGTGAAAACCCGATCGGACGTCATTTCCGGCTCGGCGGCAAGACGAACGGAATGGATATCGAGATCGCCGGTGTGGCGCGAACGGCGCGATACGACTCCCTCAAACGTGAAATTCCACCGGTTACCTACACGTCCTGGCTTCAAACGCCGAAGACGCGGCGCCTTAAGCAGATGATCTTCGAGTTGCGCGCCATAGGCGATCCCATGGCGCTGGCCAACACCGTCCGTCAGATCGTTCATCAGGTTGGACCGCAAGTTCCGCTGGCGGACATGACTACGCAGTCGCGCCGGATCGATCAGACGATTCTTCAGGAGCGGACCTTCGCGCAACTCTGCGCATGTTTCGGCGGCCTCGCTTTGCTGATGGCCTGCGTCGGCCTCTATGGGACCATGGCCTACGCCGTCGCTCGCCGTACCGGAGAAATTGGTATTCGAATGGCGTTGGGCGCCACGCGCGGCAGAGTCGTCTGGATGGTCCTGCGTGAAGTCGCATTGCTTTCCGCATTCGGACTAACGATCGGACTCGGAGCCGCCTACCAAACCACGGCCTTCTTGAAGTCGTTCTTGTTTGGCGTCAAGCCGAACGATCCTCTCGCGATGGGTGTGTCCGTCGCGATCCTGATCGCCTGCGCTCTCCTGGCCGGATACCTACCCGCGTTTCGAGCCTCCCGAATCGATCCCATGGTGGCTCTGCGAAATGAATGACCGCTCGCAAGCGGGTCTCCAACGACAGGCGATAATGCGGATCATCGAGGCCACTTTCTGAGCCTTCCGCTCGCGGCTTGTAAGTCCGAAAGACGGTAACAAGCCGGTTTTCCGTCGATTATCCGCAAGTAATCCGGCGCCTTCACTTACTCCGAGATACACCCGGCGATTCCGGCTGGATTGCCAACGCGCCGGCCGTTCGATCCTTGCCCTGGCCCTGCCGAAAACTCTCGCAAAGGCGTATCGTCGATGTAGCCCTGACAAGTTCGCGGCAGGTAACGGGCAAGGAATTTAGGATCGACGCACGCAGCACTTCACAACCCCTGTCGGCGTCCTCATCGCGGTGCAACCCTGAGACTGTGGAGGCGTGCCCCTTTATGGCTTCGGCGCAAACGCGAGGGACGTTACCGGATGCAGTTCCCAAAGCGTCTTCGACGCCATGCCCGCCTTGCCGCGCCCCGTGCCACCGTCCGGCAGGTACACATGGGCGTCGTCGTAGAACAACGCGCCGGTCACCGTTACGAAAACAGGATGTTGCATGACGTGAACGCTGCCTATCTCCGGCGCGGTCTTTTGCAGAAGGTTATCGATAACCCATTGGCGCACCCCTTCCACTTGATCCGCAATGCCGGTGGCATACTGCCCGGAGGGGACCTCGACGATCATGCAGTTGTCATCCTTGGTGGGAGGATCGGCCGAGGTGCGCGGTTGGGGGCTGATCTGAATGTGAAAGTCGCAGTCGTCCGATTCAAATGCAACCAGGTACAGCCACCCGGAGACGGTGACCAGGGTATCCTCTTTCACGGGCTGGTCGGTGATGCGGGCGCTCTGATACCGCTTATCGTCCTTGGCGACGTTGGTGAGCCTGGGCAGATTGAGCGCATCGGCTAAAGTCATCTGTTTGGTTTGGACGGCGCCCGCGGGCAAACTGGTCTTCACCGGCCAGCGTTCCGTGCCCGGATGGACGCAAGATAACGACGCGCCCAAGCCGGCAAGGGCCAGCGTGAGCGAGGAAACGGCGAGATATATGACTCTGCGCAACATATGCGTGGAAACCTCCTGAACGGTGCTCATCCATCATCGCCGATTCTTCCACCCGTTGTTGAGGAACCCGGTCGAAGGTGAACGCGATTCCGGGACGATTCCGAACGCTATTCCGGGGTGAACCCCAAGAGGACTCCGGGATGAAGGTGAACACCGATTCCGCGATGAAGCCGAACAGTTTCAGGCCGACCCCGGAATAGCGTTCGGCTTGAAAGAACCTCGGTGAACAGGTCGGCGTTACGAGTAGCGAACGTGAAGACCGTACCGTCCGCGATATAAGATTCCGGAGCGAGTCGCGTCATCTGTTCCCAGAAGCGGTCAGCACACCATTTCCACTCGTGGTCATACAGTCGAAAGCCTGACCAGTTCACGAATGCTTCGATCTCCTCGGCCGGTACCGGCCGCTGGAAAGCATACCACTCATCAAATCCAGCACAGCATTCGCTATGCGTCTCGTTCGGGAGTCCATGAATCGAATCGAGGCGCGGGCTGTAGGCTACTTTCCAATCGTCACGGTCCTCGCGGTGGCCTCTAGATGAGCCACGGAAGACTTTAGCCTCTTCGGAGGTCCACCATCCATCGCGCTTCTCTTGGTCAGTCAGTTGTAGCGTGCCACTATCGATAGACGTGATAGCGAGATACTTGTTCAGCACAACGTCGGGGCACAGGCGAAGGAGGTTGGAAATGTCGCATTCGAGCATGGTGAGCCACTGATACTCACCGTGTGCGCCAACGATCCCCGGCGTGCCGTTCTCAGCCGTGAAGAGTGCGTGTTCGGCTGCGTATATCTTGCTCGTCCATTCTGAGGCCTCCCCTAATCGGCGCAGTTCTTCGGGCCCGGCTACTCCTCGCGCCGGATCAAGCGTTTCGGCAAAAGCACGGTACTGGGCCCAAAGCCGGCTTGACGTTGCTCGGGCAAGTTCCAAATGCTGGCGAGCAAGCTCAGCGTCAGATTCCACATATCCACGATAGCCCAATGTAGGCGGAAGAACCGGAGCGCTAGTCGCGCTCCGGTTCACTTTGTGCTGACGTGGGGACAAAGGCACCCGCCCCCTTCCCCACACCCCTTTCTCCGCTAGCGGCGCTCTTCCTCCGCTGCGCTGCGGACAGGTTTTTCTTGACGAAGCCGAACACTTCCTGCACGATCGAGATGCCATCGTCGCTACGCTCCGAGGGTGTTCGGGTTCATCCCGGAGTGCCGTTCGGCTTCCCTTCGGAATCAGCGTTCGGCTTCGCCGGAATCCTCAGTCGTGGCGACACGTTGGAGAATCCGGGAAAACAGGGGGCCAGATTATTCCTGAGAAACGCGCCAGATCACAGTGATCTACCTCGGCGCGGCGTGCGCGCCTCGGGCAACCGCCGCCGTCGGCACCCGGCGTATTCCTTCCGGTAACAGCCCATAGCAACGGGAATCGGCTGCGCGTGCGAAGGGATTCGCGTGATTGCAGTTTACCGGCCAAGCCGGGCACGGGCCGGCTACAACGCGGCCAGATGATGGGGAAGATTCAACGTGAACCGGATGCGGTCGATCTCCTGAATGGGAATGAGGAACGCCGGCTCCTGCAGCGGCCAGAGTTCCGCCGGCGGAGCAGCAGAGCCGGCGGACAGGAGCAGGCAATTTACGGCGCGGCGCGCCGCTTCGTTCGCCGCCTCCATGCAGGCGATATCGGTGTACGTGCGTACGTAATCGGAAGCTACAAAGAGATTCACCAACTCCACCTGGGATTCGGGCCGGTACTGAAGCGAACCCGCCGTGTTGATCAGGAGCGGCTCGGCGTTCGCGGCCACACCGGGGTTAGGGAATTCAATGTCCGGATCGAGAAACCAGGCAACGACATTGGCGTCTTCAATCGGCGCGGACCCGCCGTCGTTCAGGCTCCGCTTGAGTTGAGTCCAGACCTCCTGCTTGATCTGCTCCGCGCCGCACTCTCGCGCGGGCTTTCCAAACACGACGCCAGGCGCCTCCCAGTCGGAGATATCCACCGAGAGAATCCCGTTGACCGTGCCGTCGCCGTACTGGGTCAGGTCCACTTTGTTCCAGAACTGCCGCTGCGAGATGGAAGTCAGCGCCCAGGGTGAGTCGAGGTAGATGACGTGACCGTTCACAATCGGCTCATCCTTGGAAAGATAGAATTGGATGCCGTTCATCCACCGTGTTTTCAATTTCTCCAAATTGGCGAGCGAAGGCGCCGCTCGTTTGAGGTCATCGGTCATTAGCGCGGCCATCACCTCCACCGGCAGCGCCGCCACATAGAAATCCGCCGTAACTTCGGAGCGGACCGCGGCGGTCTCGACAGTTGCGCCGGAGACTCGGATACCGTCCGTTTGAAGTCCAATCAGGCGGGATCCAACGTGAAATTCGACTCCCAGATTCCGGAGGTGTTGTGTCCAAGGGTAGATCCAGACGTCATTGGTCGGACCCGACAACAAACGATCGAAGACGCCGTCGGGAGAGATGAAGCTATACAAGAGCTGTAATTGCGTTACGCCGACCGTGCGCGCGCTACTCTCCTCGGCCCGCATGGCCACCAGGGAGCGCGTGAGTCCCTGGCCCAAGTATGCCTGGTAGGCCTTCGACATCCGCGGCGCCGCAATGAAGTCCCACCACGAGATGTTTTCGTATTCCGCGAGACGGCGCTCGGCGCAACTCGTGGCGACCATCATCAAGTGGCTGACAAAGAAACTCAATTCCTCCGGCGGAACACCGAACGGTGTGAAGAGCTCGACCAGCAGCGCCCGCAAGTCATCCAGCGTGCTGGGCGGCGAGCCAGCCAGGCGATCCCGGTCTGCCCGGCGCGGGCGAGAAGCATGCGGGTTGCGACGCTGAGATTGTCGAAAACGTTGCCATCGGCGCCGTACGGCGTCCGGCGCATGGTGTCGATGACGTGTCTGTAGAATCCGGGGAAGAATCGGAAACCATGCTCGCCGGGAAGGGGGAGACGGCCGTTCACGCCGGAGTTCGGGACGGGAATGCTCCGGGCCTTGCCCCCCAGCACTGGCTTACGCTCGTAGACATGCACTTGAAAGCCGCGCTCGGCGAGTTCATGCGCCGCGCTGAGTCCCGCGACTCCTCCGCCGAAAACCGCCACTGTCTGCCGCATTCCGATATTCTACGCTCCGCCGGGTAGGTGCGGCCGCGACGGAAACTTGTCCCGCTAGCACGCTGCGATCGAGGAACTTAACTCACCGGAATCGCCGAAGGAGAATTTCTATCGGCCGGGCCGGCGATAGCTTGCGATTAAGAGGCGCTTTAATCCGGACCGCGGTCTTCGTGCGTTAACGCGCGCCAATTACACGGAACCGCGGACGCGAGTCGTTCGCGCAACCCCCGCCTGGCCCCTCCGCACACTTGACGAAGAATTTCGTTGACAGTGACGAAGACTTTCGTCAATAATAGTGCCATGACCTCCAAAAAGCCCAAGCCGACCGTGGCGGAACTGGAGATCCTGAGGGTCTTGTGGGACGGCGGCCCCCGCTCGGTACGCGAGATCCAGCGCGTGATGAACCTGGTCAAGCCGACCGGATATACCACGGTTCTCAAACTCCTCCAGATCATGACCGCGAAAGGCTTGGTCAGCCGCGACGAAAGCCAGAAGCCCCAGATTTACCGTGCGCGTTATCCGCGCGAGCATACGCAGCGGCTGCTGTTGCGCGATCTGGCGCAGCGTGCCTTCGGCGGTTCGATGAAGGCGCTCGTGTTGCAGGCCGTGGCCGGAGGAAGTCGTCCCGGCGGGAACTGGAGGAAATGGAAAAGCTTCTGGACCGGATGGAAGGAGAAACCAAATGACAACGATCGCTCACGCAATCGGCGCGGCCCTGATCCATTTCGTATGGCAAGGGCCGGTAGTCGCGTTTCTGTTGTGGATCGCGCTGGCGGCTCTGCGAAAAGGTTCGGCCCGCCTCCGGTACTTAGTAAGTTGCGCCGCATTGGCGATCATGGCCGCACTGCCGGTAATTACGGCGTGGGGCGTCTATCGAGAGCCGGGCGCGGTAAGCGCGCAGGCTACTCCAATCGTCGATATCCGCGGTACCGCCGGTCCTTCGATCTTGCCCGTGGGCGTCTCGCTGCCTGAGTGGATCGCGGCGCTCGAAGCCTGGGCGCTCCCGGTGTGGTCCGCCGGCGTCCTTGTCTTTGCCGTCCGTCTAATCTGGAGTGCAAGACATGTCGCCAGGCTCCGGCGCGAAGGCAATCCGCCCGAAGCCTCGCTCTTCGAAACCGTCTCCCGCTTGGCGCGCGGAATGGATATCGGCCGCCCGATCCAGGTTCTCGTCTCCAGTCTCGTCGATAGTCCCAGCGTCGCCGGGTGGCTTCGGCCGATGGTGCTGCTGCCCGCCGCCTCACTCCTGAGCCTCAGCCTGGAGCAGTTGGAGACGGTGCTGGCTCACGAACTCGCGCACATCCGCCGGCACGACTATCTGGTCAACATGCTGCAGACTCTCGTCGAGACGTTGTTCTTTTATCAGCCCGCGGTCTGGTGGGCTTCTTCGCGCATCCGCAAGGAGCGCGAGCTATGCTGCGACGACTTGGCCGTCGAAATCTGCGGCGATCCCGTAGGCTACGCGCGCGCCCTCGCTAAACTCGAGCGGTTGCGCGTGACCGCGCCTGGACTTGCCCTAGGCAGCGCCGCCGGACCGATGCTGTATCGAATCCAAAGGCTCACTGGTGCCGTCGACGAGCAACCTCCCTCTAAATTGCCGGCCGCGCTCGCCGCGTGTCTGGCGCTCGTGTGTTTTATGGCGAACCTGCACTGGGCCAACGCCGCGCCGCAAGCGGCCCGCCATGCGGAGGTCCGCCGAGACGCCATTTGGGTCGACACGGTCAAGTTCGGCGACTTCCCGATCATGGTCCGCGCCCTGGGAACCATTACCGCGCCGGGCGCTGCGGAGCTGAACGTCGCCGCCTCACAGGCCGCTCTGGTGCGGATCGGCCAAATCGCATCCATCCAGTTGCGGCGCGGCCTAACGATGGCCGGTAAAGTAACGCGGATCGATTCAAATTCGGTCAACGGTACAGTTGCGGTCGAAATCGAACTTCAGGCGCCGGCGCCGGAGTTCGAGGGTCAGCCGGTCGACGGCACCATCCAAATCAAAATCGTCAACGATGTGGTGTTCGTCGGTCGTCCCGTCCTCTCCCAATCGGAAAGTGCGACTACCCTTTTCAAATTGGAACCCGATGGCAATCATGCCAAACGGGTGAAGGTGCGATTCGGGGCGCAGTCCGTCAATAGTGTGCAGATCCTCGAAGGCCTGCAACCGGGCGACCACGTGATCCTATCCGATATGACTAAGTACGACGGCTATGACCTTGTTCGCCTCGAGTAGCGCCTGTCCGCCGCATCGCCGATGGGTCTTGAAATTCACTTCTCGGCTTTGCCGGCAATACGGGAATATGCGGGCTGAGGTGTCGATTGTCGCAGCCGAAACCCCTTGGCGGCTCGTGAGAGAATTAAGGGATGCGGAACTACGCCGTGGTCATCCATGAGGATCCGGACGGCGGTTTTTGGGGAGAGGTCCCGGCCCTGCCGGGCTGCTATTCCCAAGCCGAAACCGTCGATGAGCTTAGGCATAATATCCGTGAAGCCATCGCCGGCGTACTGGAAGTCCTGAAGGAGCAGGGGCGGGAGCCGGATTCGAACATCCAGATTCTGGACGTTGCCGTTTGAAATCGATCACCGGTCCTGAGATGTGCCGGTTGATTGAAGCAAACGGGTGGACGCTCCGGCGCATCAACGGAAGCCACCATATTTACTCCAAGCAGGGCGAGCGCAAGGTAATTTCAATTCCAGTTCACGGCAGCAAGAAATTGAAGCCGGGACTCGCCTTTCGGATCGCCCGCGACGCAGGCGTCGCCATGTAGCCTCACAAAGCGGCTCTTCGAAGCTCCCGCTGGAGAGCCGCCCGGTGGAAAGAGTAAACGGCAAAGGCCGCACGGCGGCGCCTCGACGGTTATAGCCTAGAAAGATGTTCGATCTTTTTCGCGATCTTCGCTTCGGCGTTCGCCTGCTGGCGAAGAACCCCGTCTTCACGGCAACCGCGGCGTTGTTGATCGCCATCGGCGTTGGCGCCAACATTCTGATTTTCAGCGTGGTCAACGCGGTATTGCTCCGGCCCCTGCCGGTCTCGCATCCCGAGACCCTGGTTCGCATGGTCGAGGTTCATCCGAAGAACTTCGTCACCTGGGACCTGCCTTACGATTTCTGCGATGCCGCGGCGTCGAGAGACGCGGACTTCTCCGAGGTCGTTTGTCAAGGCGAAGCCGACGTCGCCTATAGCGGCGATGGGCGTTCCACCGAGCGCGTGCGCGTCCATTTGGTCTCGCCGAATTTCTTTTCTTCCCTCGGCGTGCCGTCCGTACCTCGGGCGCGTCCTCACCGCCGAAGACGAACGCGCGCGCGCCCAAAACGTCGTCCTCGGCTACGATTTCTGGCAAAGAAAATTCGCCCGCGGCGCCGCCGTCGTCGGCCGGAAGATCGTCCTGGGCGGGCATCCTTTCACCATCGCCGGCGTGACGCCGGAGGCTTTCAACGGCTTGGCGGCCGACACCAGCCCCGATCTGCGCGTGCCCGCTTCGGTAGACCGTCTTCTGATCTCCCCGGCCGGAGACATCGCCCCCGGCGCGCGGCCCCTTTTCGCGCAGGTCTTTGGGCGATTACGCAGCGGCGTTTCTTTCGAACGCGCCAACGCGGATGTCGATCCTTCGCTGCACGCAACTCTCACCGCCGCGGTCGACAAGTTCTATGGGACGAAAACTCCGGCGCCCGCCGGCGCGCTCCAGTCTCGTCTTCGTCTGGAATCCATCGTCAATGGCGTCTCCACTCTCCGTACGCAATTCTCCCGAGGCCTTGAGCTGTTGATGGCCGGCGTCGCGCTACTTCTGTTAATGGCCTGCGCCAACGTGGCCGGCCTGCTGCTGGCGCGTTCCGCCGCCCGCGCGCAAGAGATCGGCGTCCGCCTGGCCCTTGGCGCGAGCACCGGCCGGATCGTGAGACAACTGCTGACGGAAGGCCTTCTACTCTCGCTCGCCGGAGGCCTCGCCGCCATCCCGCTCACCGCCTCGTGCCTGCCCTTGCTGACTCGCAACCTGCCTCCGATTCGAGATCGCGCGGCGGTTCTGCAACCGCTAGCCGTACACATCTCCATCGATCTTCGCGTGCTTGCATTCGCCCTGGGCGCTACCGTTCTCACGGCGGTGCTGTTCGCGCTCTCTCCGGCCTTGCGTTGTGTACGCACCGGCGCCGCCGCATTCCCAAGCGGCCGCAGCACCACGCGGCGCCTTCGCGCGGGCAATTGGATCGTCATCGCGCAAGTGGGTATTTGCACGCTGCTTCTCATGGGAGCGGCTCTGCTGATCGAAACTCTCTCGCGGATGCGTTCCATGAATCCCGGCTTCGACGCCGATCGCGTCGTGACGTTTACCATCGACCCGTCCATGCGCGGCTACACGCCGGATCGAAGCCGCGCCTTCAGCAAGGCGCTATTGCAGGCGGCTGCCGGGGTCCCCGGAGTAAGCTCCGCCAGCGCGGCTTCGCTCGGGCTGATGCGCGGCACCGGCATAAAGGCGACCTTCGGAGCCGCTGGAACTCGCATCGCTCCCAACGACTTCCTCAACAGCAGCCTGAACCAAGTCACGCCGGGCTACTTCCAGACGATGGGCATGCCCCTGCTCGCCGGCCGCGCCTTCACTTGGTTCGACCGGACGAACGCGAAATCGCATCCGGTGATCGTGAACCGGGCGTTCGCGAGACATTTTTTTCCCGGCCGGAATCCGATCGGAGAACGCTTCGGCTCCGCCGGCCCTGGCGGCGTCGCGGCGGCCGATAACGAGATCGTCGGAGTCGCCGGCGACGCCAGGTACCGCTCTCTTCGCGAGCCGATCCCACCCACGGTCTACAGCCCCGCGGTCGACGGATTCGATTCCGATTTCATTCTGCATGTGCGCACCAGGCAAAGCCCCGCGGCAGTGATCGCGCCCATCCGCGAATTGCTCCATTCTCTCGATCCGCAAATGCCGCTCATCGAAGCCCGGACGTTGCGCCAAGAGGTCGAAGCGTCGCTCTGGCAGGAGCGTTTGCTCGCGGCGCTGTCCGCGATCTTCGGAGCCGTCGCGGCGTTGCTCGCGAGCATCGGTTTGTACGGATCGCTCGACTACGCCGTCCGATCCCGCATCCGCGAAATCGGGGTGCGGGCGGCCTTAGGCGCGGAGCCATTGCGGATCGCGGCCCTGTTTTCGCGCCAAGCGTTCCTGTTAACCGCCGGCGGCGTGGCTATGGGACTGTGCGGGTATGCCGCGGCGTCGGTGTACTTGCGCGGAGTTCTTTATGACATCGCTCCGTGGAACCCGGCCGTGGTGACTGCCATCGTGTCGCTTGTCGGAATCCTCTCCGCGATCGCAACCGCCCCCGCAGCCTATCGCGCCGCCCGGATCGATCCGGCCTCGGCATTGCGGAGCGAGTAGAGATAAACGCGCGGCGGCTCGCCGAAAATAACAGAGAAGATCGTCTACCCAGAACCGCTCGTTTCAGGGTAGAATATCTTCTGGCGACATGGCAAAACAATCTTCCGGCCGCATCGAGCTATTGCAAGGCACGCTGGACATGCTGATCCTGCGCACCCTCCTCTTCGGTCCCGCCCACGGGCACCAAATCGCAAAACACATTCAACGCACCACGGACGACCTTCTCCAAATCGAACATGGTTCGCTTTACCCGGCCCTGCACCGCCTGGAGCGCAAGGGCTGGCTTGTAGCCAAATGGGAGCCGGCCGCAAAGGATCAAAAGCGGGAATTCAA
The DNA here is from genome assembly GCA_963823105.1 of uncultured Acidobacteriota bacterium. Classification (GTDB taxonomy): domain Bacteria; phylum Acidobacteriota; class Terriglobia; order Bryobacterales; family Bryobacteraceae; genus JAJYKC01. The sequence goes on along the minus strand of CAWGKC010000017.1, from coordinate 308,782 downwards.
ATACTACCGGCTCACCCCGGCGGGCAGGAAACAACTCGCCGCCGAAGAGTCGAAATGGAAGCAAATGGCCGGGGCTATCTCCCGCGTCATGTGGCCGGCTGCGGAGGGTTGACATGCGCTGGTGGCGGCGAAAAGAACGCGAGCGGGAACTGGACCGCGAACTGCGATCGGATTTGGAGTTGGAAGCCGCCGAACAACGGGCGAGCGGCTTATCGGCGGAAGAAGCCCGCTATGCGGCGCAACGGGCTTTCGGCAACATGACGTTGGTGAAAGAGGAAATGCGCGCGGCGCGGGGATGGACGTGGATCGGTTCCTGCGTGCAGGATCTCCGTTTCGGCTCGCGAATTCTGGCTAAAAGCCCCGGAATCACCCTGGCGGTGATCCTATCGTTGGCCCTCGGCCTGGGCGCAACCACCGCGCTGTTTTCGTTATTGAATTCGCTGCTCTTCAAGGCATTGCCCGTGCCTGAGCCGCAGCGGCTGATCGTGCTCAGCCACGGCTCGGGCGCGGAAATGGACACGATCTTTAGCTACCCGCAGTTGGCGATGCTGAGCAAGGAAAGCAGCGGCGCTGCCGATCTGTTTGGCTATGCCGGCGGCGGCGATAGCCGGTTGCAATTCGCGAACCTCGATCGCAAAGTTCAGGTTCAGCTCCTTTCCGGCGACGCTTTTCGCATTCTCAAAATCGCTCCGTTCCTGGGACGGCTCTTGGACGCCGCCGACGACGCTCGCGGATCGGGTTCCGCGGCGGTCGCCGTCCTCGGCTATCGGTTTTGGAAGAGCGCGTTTCATGGCGAGCCGTCCGCGATCGGCCGCAAGGTCCTGATCGATTCCGTTCCGTTCCTCGTCGTTGGCGTCACTCCTCCGTCTTTCTACGGCGTGTCCGTCGGCGGCTATGCGGATATCACGCTACCCTTCGCGAGCGAGCAAGCCCTCATCCCTCAAACCACGATGCTCGATTGCAAAAACTGCTATTGGTTGAACATCATGGGCCGTTTGAAGCCGCGTGTGGACGCGCGCACGGCGGCGGCCCGGCTCAACGTGGCCTGGAAAAACGTTCTCCGCGCAGCCCTCCCGGAGAACTTGCCGGAGCGGTATAAGGGCGAATACTTTGCGGAGCGTATCGCCCTCGCGCCCGGTGGATCCGGTCTTTCCGATCTACGCGGCCGCTTTACGAAACCGCTATACGTCCTCCTGGCAATGACCGGCGTGATCCTGTTGATCGCCTGCTCGAATGTCGCGAATCTGCTGACGGCGCGAGCGCTCGCTCGCCAGCGGGAATTGGCGGTCCGGCTCTCCATCGGCGCGGGGCGCGGCCGGCTGGTGCGCCAGTTGCTCACCGAGAGCGCCTTACTCGCCGCCGCCAGTCTCGTTGCCGGCATCGCAGTGAATCTGGCCTGCGTCCGCGGCCTGCTCTGGTTCCTGTCGAGGGGAAGAGAGAACGTGTATCTCGACACATCTCCCGATTGGCGAGTGGCCGCGTTTGTCTCCGGGATGGCTCTGCTGACCCTCGCGCTGTTTGGCCTCTCGCCGGCGCTTCGGGCCACGCGCTGCCGCTTGAATGGCGCGCTGGCGGAAGGATCGCAATCGATCACGGGGCGATCCTCGTTCGGCCGGCCAGTCCTGTGCGCGCAGCTCGCTCTTTCCTTTTCGTTGCTGGTCGCCGCCATCCTGTTGGCTCGAACCCTCCACGATCTGCGAACCTTCCACGCCGGCTTCCGCCGCGACCATCTGCTCCTGATCAGTCCCGACACCACCCGCGCCATTCCCAAGTACAGCGACCTGCTCCGATATGCCGAAGCCGTGCTGGCCGACATGCGGAATCTCCCCGGCGTGCGATCGGCCAGCGCGTCGGTTGTCGTTCCAATGAACGGCTCCAGTTGGCAAAATGATTTCACCACGCCGGGATACATAGCCCGGCGCGATTCGGACTCGAGCTGCTACGAGAACTTCGTAACGCCCGATTTCTTTCGGACGATGGGAACGCGCCTTCTGTCGGGGCGCGATTTCACCGAGCGGGACGATGACGCGGGTCCCAAAGTCGCGGTGGTGAACGAGGCTCTCGCCCGGCGCTACTGGGGCAAGGAAAGTCCGCTCGGCAAGCGGATCCTTCAGATCGACAAGAAGGAACCGCTCACCGTCGTAGGCGTCGTGGAAGACGCCAAGTACCGGGATTTCCGGAAAGAGGCGCCGCCAACGGTCTACCTGCCACTGCGCCAAATACCCTCTACGATGGGTTGGAGCCTGAATCTGGAAGTCTGGACCTCCGGCGATCCCCATTCGCTCATCCGGCCCGCGCGAGATGTCTTGAATCGCCAGTTGAAAGACATCGATACCAAGTTTCAGACGTTCACCGAATTGATCGACGAGGGAATGCTTTACGAGCGCCTGCTCACCGCGCTTTCGATTTCCTTCGGCGGTCTGGCTGTCCTGATCTGCGCGATCGGAATTTACGGAATCGCCGCGTACTCGGTGAATCGGCGCACCGCGGAGATCGGGATTCGGATGGCGCTGGGCGCAACGCCCGGCGACGTGCTGCGGCTCGTCTTCCGGGAACAGGCGATTCCGGTTTGCGCCGGTCTGTGCGCGGGCGCCGCGGGAGCGCTCGGATTCACGCGATTCCTTCGCACATGGCTCTTCGGAGTTTCACCCACCGACGTTCCAAGCCTCGTGGCCGGCATGCTCTTTCTCGCGGGCATTACCGCCGTCGCCGTCGCGATTCCCGCCCGCCGCGCCGCCGGCATCGAACCCCTGCGCGCGCTGCGTCACGAGTGAACCACCGCTCAGAACGCTCGATTCTGCCCTGCCGCGGCGCTCGTTGCGCTCTCGCATCGTGCGGCGGCAAGTTCTGAACGGCTCGCTCCAGCCGCTTCGCCTCGTGCAATCGCTCGCAGCGCTGCAACCGTGGGCCGGCGCTGCTGATATAGCCTTCGTTGAAAATCAGGTAGAGCGCGTGCGGCACGGCGCGTAGCCGCTCGGCCCGCTGCTGGCCGATGGGCCAACCGAATTGGAACGCCGGAGGAAGGGATGCTTGGACCGGCTGATCCGCTACGCCATGGTGGCCTGCAAGCCAATTCGCTGTGCAATGGATCGGTCATGCGACGGGAGGCCAACCGAATCAGCCAAGCGCGAGGATTATCGGAAAGGCCCTCCCGCGGCCATCGCCTTCCGCACGGCGCTCTCGGCCGCGGCGATGTCGCGGAAACTGTGGAGTAGCGCGCGCGGCGCGGTGGGTGGGGCACCACCGCAGCCCGAGCCGCGATCCGATAGGGTGTTGAAAGCGTGTCTGAAAGCGAAATGCGCCCGGAGACCGCCCTTCGACGATTTCGCCAACCGTTCAAGATCGGCCTTCGTGCCCGCCATCTTTCTGCGTTCACCACCGGCCCCCCAGCCGCGATCTCCAATCTTTCCAACGTGTTACGCGGCCAAACCCCGCACCACCTCACCACGCCTCGTGCTAATCTCCCCTCGCATGAGCCACCCTCGCGCGCCTCAAACTCCGCCTCCTTCCCACCGGCCCTTCCTCGCGCGAAAACGAACCCAATTGGAAGCCAATTTTCCGCGCCTTGTTCCTCTCTCGTCATGCCCCGCCAGCCGCACCAAAAAAACACTGCAACTCATTGTATACAAGGAACAAACTAATCCACGGGCGGGCCCATGGCGTCCGCCGCCTTCGTCGCGCCGATCTCAGAAACCCGAAACTAAAAAATTCAGAACGAACCCAATTTGTACCTCCCGCCGCCCCGAAAACAAACGAAACCGCGCGAAGCGCAACCGCGTCCATAACGCATCCGATGATAGGTGTCTCCAGACAACCGGCTTGGGTTGCGCGTCTTCACAAGACCGCGCTGCTCCTCCTGCTGCTCTTCGCCGTTGTCGTGCTTCAAACCTCTGCTGCGGCGGAGATCCATCCCCACAGCCACGACACCGACCATTTTCACTGCTGCCCCACCTGCCACGCCGGACACCTTCCGGCCATTCAACCCGCCAACGGCCCCGCCCTCGGACCACCCGTCGCCGCGGTTTGGAAAGTCGGCCAGCAGCGCTGCGATTCCGCCCCCGATCTTTTCGCCGTCTCCAGTCCCTCTCGCGCACCGCCCGTTTAAGTTGTCCCCTCAAACTTCGCGTAACGGACCGCGGGCCTCGGCCCGCTCGATCCGTATTGAAATCGATTCGTTGAATCAGGAGACAATTTCTTGCGATCGTTCCATATTTTTATCTTCGCGGCTTTCACGACGGTCTGGGGCGCCGCGCCGCCTCCACAATCGATGAGCGGAGGGACGCTCTCGGGCGTCGTCACCGATCCTTCCGGCGCACTGATTGCCGGCGCCAAGGTCGAAGTGAAGAACGCCGTCACCGGGTATTCCCAGGCCGGCGCCACCGGCAACGACGGCGTCTATCGGCTGAACAATCTTCCTCCGAATACGTACCGTCTCTCGGTAAGCGCGCCCGGCTTCGCTCCCGCCAAGAAAGAAGTCGATGTTCACGGCACGCTTCCCATCGATGTCGATATAACCCTCGATGTCGCCGCCGAAACCACCACCGTCGAAGTCACCGCCTCCGGCGCATCGGTTGAAACCGATCCTTCCGCCCATGAGGACATCGATAGCGCCAGCCTCCTGAAGTTGCCAGTCTTCGATCCCGGAGCCCAATTGAGCCAGGCCATCACCTATAGCACCGGCGGAGTCGCCGCCGACGCCAACGGCATGTACCATCCGCAAGGCGACCACGGCCAAACGTCCCTCGTCATCGATAACCAGACCATCAGCGATCAGGAGAGCAAGACCTTTTCCACCCAAATTCCCGCCAACGCCCTCCAGAGCATGGAGATCATCACCGGCTCGCCCGACGCCCAATACGGCGACAAGTCCAGCTTGATCGTCAACGCCACCACCCGTTCCGGCCTCGGCGCTACCAAAGCGTTCGGCAGTATTAATTCGCAATGGGGCTCCTTCGGAACCTGGGGCGGTGACGCCTCCCTCGGTTTCGGCAACGCCAAGTATGGCAACTTCATCGCCCTCGACGGCATCGAATCGGGCCGCTTTCTCGACACCCCCGAGCTGTTCCCCAATCACGACCGCGGCAACAACGAAACGATCTTCGACCGCTTCGACTGGCAACCCGATGCCGACGATGCCTTCCACCTCAACCTGCTCACCGCCCGAAACTGGTTTCAGGTTCCCAACAGCTTCGACCAAGCCGGCCAGGACCAGCGCCAGCGAGTTCTCACCTGGAACGTGGCTCCCAGTTACCAGCACATCTTCAGCCCGCATCTGCTGCTTAGCGTCAACGCCTACGCCCGCCGCGACGAGGTCAATTACTATCCCAGCGGCAACCCCTTCGCCGATACGCCCGTCACCGCTTCCCAAACCCGCTTCCTCACCAACTACGGCATGAAGGCCGACGTCTCCTATCAAACCGGCATCCAACAAATCAAGTTCGGCACCGAGATCCAGCAAACCCGCTTGCTGGAAGATTTTCAATTCGGCGTCACCAATCCCGGCTACAACCCCGTCTGCCTTAGCTCGGCCGGCGGCGCTTTACTGCTGCCCGGCGTGACTAATCCCGCCGCTTGCTCCGGCATCAACCCCTCCTACGTCCCGAATCCCAACCTCCAACCCGGCATCGTCCCCTACGATCTTTCCCGAGGCGGCTCGCTTTTCGATTTCCACGGCAAGCACAATATTAACCAATACGCCTTCTACATCACCGACAGCGTCAAACTCGGCAACCTGACCGTCAATGGCGGCTTGCGCGAAGATCAATACAACGGTCTCTCGTCGGCTAATGGCGTTCAACCCCGTCTCGCGCTTTCCTATCTGATCGGGCCGTCCCACACCGTCTTGCGCGCCTCCTATGCCCGCACGTTCGAGACGCCCTACAACGAGAACCTCATCTTGTCGAGCGGCACCGGCGGAGGCGGTCTCGCCCAGAACGTCTTTGGCTCGCAGTCGGCGCCCATCCAACCCGGCTCGCGCAATCAGTTCAACACCGGCCTGCAGCAGAGGATCGGCTCGTGGCTAATTATCGACGTGGACTATTTCTGGAAATTCACGCATAACGCGTACGATTTCGGCGTCCTTTTCAACACACCCATCACCTTCCCTATCGCCTGGCGCAGCTCCAAACTCGACGGCGCTACCGGCCGCGTCTCGACCGTCGATATCCACGGCTTCCAGGCCTACACCACGTTCGGCCACACCCGCGCCCGCTATTTCCCGCCCGAGGACGGCGGTCTGATCCCCCTCGGCGGCTATCCCGGCGGCGTCTTCCGCATCGATCACGACCAGGCTTACCAGCAGACCGGCGTGCTTCGTTACCAGCGCCCCAAGAACGCCGAGTGGATCGATTTCACCTGGCGCTTCGACAGCGGTCTCGTCGTCAGCGGCGTCCCCGACGTGGCTTTCGCCACCACCCTCACTCCCGTCCGAGCAGGTGGACATCGGCTTCTCCTGCAATGGCGTCTTCGCCACCTACGCGAAGCCCATCACCAGTTGCAGCCGGCATCGGCAAATCCACCCTCCTCACTCTGCCGCAAACGGGAACCGAGAACGACGACCACAATCCCGACCGCGTCAAGGCGCGCAACCTTTTCGACATCGGCGTCGGCACCGACAATCTTCTGCACAAAGAGTCCGGCCCGCGCATGACCATGCGCTTCTCCGTCGAAAACCTCACCAACAAAGTCGCGCTCTACAATTTCCTTTCCACCTTCAGCGGAACTCACTTCATCGAGCCGCGCTCGTATCTGGTATCCATGGGAGTGGCCTTCTGATGAGAACCCTCTGGCAGGACACCCGTTACGCTTTGCGCGGCATGGCGAGAAGCCGCGGCTTCACTGCCATCGCCGTTCTCGCCCTCGCCCTCGGCATGGGCGCCAACACCGCCATGTTCACCGTCGTCGACGCGGTGCTGGTGAACTCCGCTCCGCTCAAACGCCTGCGCGACCCCTCCCGCCTCGTCATGCTTTGGGAGAAAAACCCCTCCCTCGGCCTTACCTTCGCCTTCGCCGCCGAACGAATGCAGGCCGCGCCCGAGAACTTCGAACAATGGCGGCGCCAGAGCCGCTCGTTGGAAGACATGACCGCGTTCACGACTCTTCAATGCGATCTCGCCGGCCGCGGCGCCGCCCGGCCCGAACGCGTCGAAGCACTCCGCATCCAACCCAATCTCTTCCCGCTCCTCGGCGTCCCGCTCGCATCGGGCCGGAATTTCACTCCGGAAGAAACGTCGTCCGCCGATGAGGCCGTCCTTCTAAGCGCAAAGCTTTATCGCAAACGCTTCGGCGCCGATCGCAACCTCGTGGGCAAGACCATCCGGGTCGACGCCAAACCGCGCCGCATCGCCGGCGTCCTGCCCGACGGTTTCGAATTTCCCGCCATGTGGGGCGGCGCCAACCACCCCGATCCCCAGGTTCTTCTTCCTCTCGACCTCAGCCATCTGAGTAAAGACGCGCTCCAGTCGCGGGCCTACTACGTCTACGCCCGCCTCGGCCCCGGCGCCTCTCTCGAAAACGCCCGCCAGGAAATGCGCGTCATCGCCAAACGCCTCGAAAAACAAAACCCGGACTTAGATGACGGCTGGACCGCCACCGTCTTCCCCGTCGCAGAGGAGGACGTGGACCCCGATCTGCGCCGGAACCTTCTCGTGCTGCAATTCGCCGTCGGCTTTGTTTTGTTGATCGCCTGCGCCAACGTCGCCAATCTCATGCTCGCCCGCGCCGCCGGCCGCTCACGCGAGATCGCCGTCCGCATGGCGCTCGGCGCGACGCGCGGGCGCATCGTGCAACAGATGTTGACCGAGAGCCTCCTCACCAGCCTCATGGGTGGCGCGGCCGGGTTGCTTCTCGCCTTCTGGAGCCTCGACGCCATCGCCGCTTTCGCGCCCAAGGACTCCCATGGCCTGCACGAATTGCGTGTCGATCCCGCGGTGCTCGCCTTCACCTTCCTCGTCGTCCTCGCCGCCAGCCTCTTCTTCGGCCTCGCACCCGCTCTCCACTCCGTGCGCGAAGACGTCAACCGCCGCCTCGCCCAAAGCGGCCGCTCCGTCGCCGGCGGCTCCAATCTCCTGCGTAGCGCGCTCGTCGTCGCCGAAGTCGCCCTCGCCCTCGTTCTCCTCGCCGGCGCCGGATTGATGATCCGCAGCCTTCGCGCCCTCATGAACGTCGATCCCGGCTTCCGCACCGATCGTCTGCTCACCGTCGAGATCGGTCTCTCCTCCATCCGATATCCCGATGCCGCGCGGAGGAAACTCTTCGGCGATCGATTGCTGGAGCGTGTCGAAAAACTCCCCGGCGTCCAGTCCGCCAGCATCTCCAGCGCCCTGCCTATGGAGCGCGTCACCGAAAACTCCTATCGTCTCGAAGGCGACCCTCCGAAACCGAAAAACGTCCGCCTTACCTTTCTCTCCGCCGTCTCTGAGACGTACTTCAAAACGCTCGGCATTCCGCTGAGGCTCGGCCGCACGTTCACGCGCGCCGAGGCCGAGGCCGATGACCCCACCTCCGTCGTCGTCAGCGAATCCTTCGCCCGTGAAAACTGGCCCAATCAAAATCCACTCGGAAAAACCGTCATCCTGGGGGATGGCGAGCAGAAGACGAGAGTGATCGGCGTCGTCGGAGGGATCCACGAAATGGGCCCGGATTCTCCTCTGACGCCCGAACTCTTCACCCCCTCCCGCGCCTATTCCGATTTCTACCTCGCCGTGCGCACCTCGGGCGATCCCATGATGCTTACCCATCCCGTGGAGAACGCCGTTTGGAGCATCGATCCCGATCAACCCGTCGAACCCGCCCGCACGATGGAGCGGCAGCGCGTCGAATGGCCCGAATCTCGCCGCTTCGTCATGACCATCCTCGGCGTCTTCGCCTCGCTCGCCCTCGTTCTCGCGTCGCTCGGTCTTTACGGCGTCCTCGCCTATGTCGTGAGTCTGCGCACCCGCGAACTCGGCATCCGCATGGCGCTCGGCGCCGCGCCGCGCGACGTTCTGCGCCTTGTCGTCGGCCAAGGTCTCAAGCTCACCTTCCTCGGAATCGCCATCGGGCTTTGTGGCGCCTTCGCCCTCACTCGCGCGATGTCCGGTATGATTTTCGGCGTCAGCGCGACGGATCCGCTCACGCTCGCCGCCGTCGCCGGGCTTCTCGCCGCCGTCGCCTTCGCGGCCAGTTACATTCCCGCCCGCCGCGCCGCGCGGGTCGACCCGATGGAGGCGCTGCGAATCGAGTGATCCGGAAACAATTTGGCGTGGGGACCGTCCCCGGCGTCCCCACTAACCCTTTTGGGGTTTACTTCATGCCACCGGCGCTGCCCGCGTGGCTGTGATCTTCCAAACGGAACTGAATACCGGTGTCGTCTCCGCCGTAGTACCAGGTCGCGATCGCCGGCGACTCTCCGGCTGGCGTTTCGTAGAACGTGATTTGATCTTTCCCGGCTGGCTCGGACTCGCGCGATGCGGCGATCCCGATCACCGTCGTGACAAGGTGCTTGCCATCGCCCGAGTAGATGTCGACGATGTCGCGATTCACGTCGGAATTGGCCAACTCGAAAACGTACCTACCGGGAAGCAGGACCGTATTCTGAACTCTGGCTGGTTCGTTGAGGGTTACTTCCGTTTTGCGATTCCACTCATCGGCTTTCGCATGGGTGGCGAATAAGCCGCCGAGCAGACACACCGAGGCTGTGGCAACTAACGTTGCGGTTTTCATTGAAATTTACTCCTTGTTTATTGCGTGGGTTACTTCGTGCCGCCGGCCGCGGGTGCGTGGCCGGAGAGGCTGAACTCGATGCCGTCTTGCTCGCCGCCGTAGAACCAGTTCTTCAGCGCCGGAGTTTCGCCCGCGGCCGCATTTTATAGAACGTGATCTCGCTGTGATCGGGATTTTGGCGGAAGGCCGGCATCCCGAAAACCGTGGTGACGAGACGTTCGCCGTCTCCCGTCATTACGCGCACGATATCGAGGTCCGATGGCGATTCTTGGATCTCGAAAACATACTCGCCGGGTAATAACACGGTATTTTCAATCTGCACCGGTCCATCGAATTGTACTTCCGTCATCCGGTCGGCTTCGCCGGCCTTCGCGGATGGGATTAGGAAGCTTCCTAACAGGCACGCGGATAACGCGCCTAAAATGGTTGCACCTTTCATTTCCGTGTCGTCTCCTAACACTAAGAAAGACGCCGCTCGCCGCATCCGGTTTCAGTTGGATGAGGGTAGCGACGCGATTGCCTGCATCGTCAGAACCGCGGCTTTGTCCGATCGAAGCAGCGCCGGCGGCGCGATGGCCGCGCCGAAATGGACGACGAAACGTCCGTTTGCCTCCGAAACGCGGGCCGGAATCACGGGCGCCCCGGAGCGCGCCAAAAGAACCAGGAAGCGCTCGATGCCGGGCAGCGGCGGATGCGCGCAATCGGCCGTGCCGTCCGCGCCTTCGGGAAAAATGCCCGCGACGAACGGCCGATGCCGGAGTTCGCGCAGCATCCGGCGCAACGCCTGCGCGGTGCGCGCCGGATTCGTGCCGGCGAAGGGCACGCTGTAGTATCCGAACGCGTTCGCCACGCGCGGAAGCAGCCAATCGCCCGGCGAAGAAATGCGGACCGGCCCAAGGCGCAGCGGCGGCCAGTTGGCCGTCACCAGCCATCGCACCGTGGGATCGAGCGGCCCCGTGCGCGATTCGACAGCCATAGAAATGGCCGACGCCGCATGAGCGATCCACAGCCCGCGACGCTGATAATGATTGGCCGCGACGATGAACGGCGGAACCGCGGGGATGTTTTCGAGACCCACGTATCGCGGCGGCGGATTCATCGCCGCGACGAATTGCGCCGCGATCCAATCCGTATCCCCTCGCGTCGAACGCGCGATGTGCGGACCCAGAACCGACAGCGCCTTCCATGGAACCGGATAACGCAGCGGCCGGGCGCGTTCAGACACGCCGCCCTTTCCACATCACTTTGCGCCCGAAGATTGTCGAGAACATGGACGCAAGCGCGATGGCCTGAAACGGATAAACGGCGAGTGGAACCTGGAGGGCGCGTTTTCCCTCGCTGGGAATGAACACGCCGATGAGCGCGGCGACGGGCGCAAACGCCGCCAGCCACTGTCCTTCAAGACCGGCCCAAATCAGCGCCGGCAACCACGAGGTGGCGGCGATCGAAGCGAACATCACTTCGATGCCGGTAATGGGATTCGCCATCAGGAACCGGAACGAGTTTTTCTCGAAACCCCGCCAGATCGCGCCCAGGCTGTCGTACATGCGCACATGCGCGAGCGTGTCCGAGCGCAGCACGCGATACCGCAGACGATGCCGCTTGGCGAGGCGGGCGAGGGCGACGTCCTCGATCACCGATGTGGCCACCGCCGCGTGTCCGCCAATCTTGAAATATGCCTCGCGGCGAAACAGCAGGCACTGGCCGTTGGCAAGCGCCTCGCTCGAACGCGGGCTGTTCACCGCGCGCGCTTCGACGCCGCAAAAGTACAGCGCGAAGGCGTAAGGCACCAGCAGCTTCTCGACGAAGGTGAAGCACTCCTGGTGCGGGAAGACGCTGGCCGCTTCGAGTTTCTCGCGTTCGACGTAGTCGATCAACGCGGCGGCGAAGCCGGGATCGAACCACGTGTCGGCGTCGACGAAGAGCAGCCACTCGGTGGTTGCGGCATCGGCGCCGGCTTGGCAGGCGTTCGGTTTCCCGAAGATGGCCCGCGGCGAGCGTGGGCGCCGGGATTACCATCGCGCCGGCCTGCGCGGCGAGGGCGGCGGTGGCGTCGGAAGAATGGTCGTCCACGACGATCACCGGAAGCCCGGCGAAGCTCGAAACCGCGCGGGCGATATTCGCCGCCTCATCGCGTGCGGGAATGATGATAGTGAGTTGATCCGGAGTGGGCGCGGACCGACGCGCGGAGGTTGGGGAAGGCGAGCCAGTTGATTCGCGATTTCCAAAAGAAGAAGAGAATGGCGAAGGCGGCGGCGAAGGCGAAGTAGGCGCTCATCGCGGATCCGCCGGATCGTGGGACCGGTGACGCCGTCGGGAAACAGCGGGCCTTCGTTTGCCTCTTGCCAATGTCCCGTGCCATCGAGCGCGCGGCTTCGACGATGGCGGCGCCGTTGGCGGGCAGCTCGGCGCGCCAGCGCGTCCACGTGAAAGCGGAGAGAGGCGTTTCGAGCACAGCCTTGGTCCACGCGCCGGAGCCGGCGCGAAGATCGACCTCGCGAATGCCGCGAACGCCGGCGAACGAGACTCCGCCGACGCGCAGCGCGCCGCCATTGCGCGCGATGCGGTCGATGTGCGACGCCGTATGGATCAGTGGTTCCTTCGTATAGCCGAGCTTCGGCCACGTTCCGTAGAACGGCCGGCCGACGAAGCGGATCTCGGAAATCCACTTGACGTTCTTGAAGCCGTAATAACGAGGAGCGAGCAGGCGGAGCGGGAAGCCGTGGGTGCGGTTGAGTGTTTCGCCGTTCATGCCGAGCGCGAGCATCATTTCATTGTCGAACGCATATCCGATGGGGACGCTGTCGCTATGGCCGTCGGCGCCGAAAATGGCCGTTTCGACGGCCGACGAAGGCACAAGGCGGCGGCTTGTGAGCTGCGAGAGGAAAATGCCGCTCCAAAGCGCGGTACCCATCAGGTCCGATTGCAGAGTGTTGCTGACGCAACGGAGGGTGGCGTAGCGTTCGGTGCGGGGCAGTGAGAGCAGCTCGGCGTAAGTGAACTCGTGCAGCGTGCGGCCCTCCGAGGTGATGCGCAGGCGCCAGCGCGTGGGGTCGATGGAAGGATCGACGGCGTTCTTGCTCATGCCATAGAATTCCGCGGTGGGCGTGACTGCTTTGCGCACGAGGCCGGCGCCGAAGCGGGTCGCGGGAGGGTGAAAGGGGAACAGCGCAACGGGTTGCACGGCGCGGCGGGCCAGAGCGCCGTTGCGGAGGTAGCCTTCCAGCGCGACGGCCGCGACGCCGGCCGGCATTGCCGCAACGAGGAAGGCGCGGCGAGGGAAACTGACCGGCGGCGAGGGACGGTGCGCGAGCGCGAACGCCGCGGGGAGCCAGAAGGACAGGCTGCCGGGGATGCTTGAATAGCCAAAGAACCAGCCGATGCCGATGGCGGCAGGCACGACGAGGAACCAGCGCCGGCCGCCGCAAATCCGGACGAGGAACAGGGCGAAGCCGAGCATGGCGAGCGCGCCGGTGAGAGCGAAGGGCTTGGCCCAGGGGCCGAGCGTACCAAGAAGGGGAACGGCGAACCGCGACGGCGTGCGGGCCATGATCCACTCGGCGATCGCTTCGGTGAGCAGTGGCCACCCGAAGAGATAGAAGCAAATGTAGTGCGGCACAAGGCCGCAGAGCGCGGCAAGGGACGAACGCTGGATCGAACTCGATAGCATCGGTTAACGCGCGGCGAGAGCGCGGCCGGCCAAACGCCGGGCGGTGATCCAATATTTCCGCGTGGCGGGGACATAGGCGCGGCGGTTGAAAACATCGTAGTGCGATGCTTCGATCCGGGTGAGGATGCCGGCGTAGACATCGGACGCGATGTGGACGGCGAAGCGGCCGCTGGGCGCGAGGAGGCCGATGCCGGGGCGGGCGGCTTCGTAGAAAGCACGGGCGCGGGCGGCCTGAAAGCGCATTAACGTTTCGAATGCGGGGTTGTGGAGGCGGGCGCGGAAGCTCTTCTCGGAATATCCGAAGCGGTCCAGATCCTCCTGTGGAAGATAAATGCGGCCGCGGTCGAGATCCTCGCCGATGTCGCGGAGGATGTTAGTAAGCTGCATGGCGATGCCGAGATCGACGGCGCGGCCCAGCACTTCGCCCCGGTTCCCTGCGGCGAAGCCTATGACGTGGGACATCATCAAACCGACGACGGAAGCCACGCGGTAACAGAAGACGCGCAGATCGGCGAACGTGGCGTAGCGGGTTTGTTCGAGATCCATGCGCATGCCTTCGATCAGTTCCAACGGATATTCGCGAGGGATGGAACAGCGGGACACGGTATCGAGGAAGACTTTAAGAACGGGGTGCGACGGCTGTTGGCCGGCGAGTGCGGATTCGACGTCGCGGGCCCAGGCTTCGAGATCGCGGCGGCCATCGTCGACCGTAACGCACTCGTCGACAAGGTCGTCGGTGTGGCGGCAGAACCAATAGACGGCGTGGGCGGAGCGGGCGAGCGGGCGGGGAAAGAAGCGCGTGGCGAAGTAGAAGCTGCGCGTGCCTGCGGAGGTGGCGCGGGCGGCGTCGCGATAGTGCGAGTCGAGATCGTGAGAGGAGGGCGTCAATTCGGCAAGCGCTCGCAAATCAGATTTTCGACGATTTTGGCCGAGGATAGCACGCCGGGAACGCCCGCTCCGGGATGGGTTCCGGCGCCGGCGAAGTAGAGGTGCTTCACGTCTTCGCTGGCGTTGTGCGGACGGAACCACGCCGATTGCGTGAGCACCGGCTCGAAGGAGAACGCCGCGCCGAGATGGCTTTCGAGAGTGGTTTCAAAATCCAGCGGCGTGAAGACACGTTCCGTGGCGAGATTGTCCAGCAGGCCGGGGAGGTAGCGTTTGTCGAGAAATCGCATGACGCGATCGCGGAAGGGCGCGGCTTGCGCGGTCCAATCGATGCCGCTGGCTTGATTCGGCACGGGGACGAGAGCGTAAAAGCAATCGCATCCGGGAGGGGCCATCGAGGGATCGGTGGCGGTGGGGCGGTGGAGATACAGCGAAAAATCTTCCGGAAGGCGTTTGGCGTTGAAGATGTCGTGGAGGAGTTCGCGGTAGCGCTCGCCGAGGACGATGGTGTGATGGCGGACGCTGGGATATTGGCGGCGCGTGCCGAAATAGATGACGAACAGGGACATGCTGTAGCGCATTCGATCAAGGCGCGAAGCGGTGTATTTGCGGCGGGCGGAAGGATCGATAAGCTTGGTGTATGTATTGGCGACGTCGGCGTTGCTGACGGCGGCATCGGCGGCGAAGACGCGGCCATCGGCGGTCTCGACGCCGGTGACGGCGCGATGGGCGGTTTGAATACGGCGTATGGGGGAATTGAGATAGAGGCAACCGCCGAGTTCGCGAAAAACGGTGCAGAGGGCGTTTACGATGGCGCCGGTGCCGCCCATGCAATAATGCACGCCCCACTGGCGTTCGAGGTGATGGATGAGCGCGTAGATGGAGGTGGTTTGAAACGGATTTCCGCCGACCAACAGGGGATGAAAGCTGAAGACGCGGCGAAGCAGTGGGTCCTTGATATAGCGGGCGGCGAAGCCATGGACGGTGCGGTAAGACTGGAGGCGGACGAGATCCGGCGCGACGCGCAGCATGTCGGAGAATTTGAGAAACGGACGATCGGCAAGCTCGGTGAAGCCTTTGGCGAAGATGGCCTTCGTTTGAACGATCATCTTGCGGTAGCCGTCGAGATCGCCGGGCGAGAAAGCGGCGACGCGGCGCTCGGTTTCTTTTTCGTCGCCGTTGTATTCAAATGCGCGGCCGTCGTGGAATTCGATGCGGTAGAAGGGATCGATGGGGACCAGATCGATATAATCGCGCGGTTCGGCGGCCGGCGGCGGCGAAGATCTCGTCGAGCAGGAAGGGCGCGGTGATAACGGTAGGGCCGGCGTTGAAAGTGAAGCCGTCCTGGCGATAGACGTAGGCGCGGCCTCCGGGCTGAGCGAGGGATTCGAATAGCCGGACCCGGTAGCCCTTGGCCTGGAGGCGGACGGCGGTGGCCAAGCCGCCGAAGCCGCTACCGATTACGGCGATTACTTTCGGCATCGAGGCGATCGAGCAGATCGATCAGCGGCGCGGCGCGGCGGCCGAAGGGAGCGAGACTCTCGCGCGTGCGGTCGAAGCGTTCGCCGGCGGAGGAGACGGCTTGGATTTCTCCGTCGGCGAGATCGTCGCGTATCTGATAAGCCACGCCGAGATGGCGGCCGAAGGCGGACAGGGACCGCTCCTCGGCGGCGGATACGCGGGCGAAGAGGCTGCCGGCGCGGACGGCGAGATCGAAGAGTGGGACCGTTTTCAACGCGGCGAGATGGACGCGATTGGCTTCCCGTTCGCCGTCGCGGAGGGAGAGATCGAGGGATTGGCCGGCGATCATGCAGTCGCAGTCGAGCGTTGCGAGCAGACGGACCTGGAAATCGAGGAGGCGGGATAGCTCGCGCGGATGGCAAGGCAAATCGACGACGGAACGGGCGGCGAGAGCGACGAGGCCGAAAGCGGCGAGGAGCGCGTTGGATTCGCCGAAGGCGATATGGACGGATGGGCGGTCCCGGCGAACGGATCGTCGTCCATGCATGGAAGGTCGTCCACGATCAACGAGGCGCAATGGAGGAGTTCGACGGCGGCGGCGGCGCGAAGGCTGAACGGCGAGGCGGCGCCGAGCATTTCGGCGACGCGGAGGGAGACGATGGGGCGCAGGCGCTGGCCGGAGCCGAAGACGGCGTAGCGCATGGCCTGGGACACCGGCTGGGAGGAAGCGAGCGGGGGCAGCAGGGTTTCAAGCTGCTCCTCGATCCTTCGCTGGTCCGAGAGGAGAGAGTCGAATTGGATGGCGGAAGCGGACACTAATTGGATAGATTACGCTTCCGGGCGCGGGTTGGATTATTTTCGCGGGTCAGCGGCGGGTGAGGTCGCGGATGAGAATGTCTTTGAAGCGCATGTCGGCGCCGCCGCCGGCGTGGAGTTGGAGGGCGATGCTTCCCGTTGCGCCTTTCTGCTTGGGGTCGGTGTAGTCGACGAGGGTGACTCCGTTGAGGCGGGAGACGTAGTGGTTGCCGTGGACTTGGAGCAGGTATTCGTTCCAGCCGTGCTGGCGGACGACGGTTTCGTTCTCAGGGGCGGGCCAGACGAGCCAGGCGCGGCCGACGTCGTAGACGCCGCCGGTGTGGCGGCCGATGGTGCAGTCGATTTCAAATTGCGGGCCTTGGACGATTTCGGTGGTGCCGGGCTTGAAGCGGGCGCGGAAGAAGAGGCCGCTATTGCCGAGAGTGACGCATTGGAATTGGAAGGAGAGGTCGAAGTCGGAGTAGTCTTTTTCGGTGCGCAGGTAACCGTAGTCCTTGGTCAACCCGGAGCCATGGATGGCGCCGTCCTCGACGACCCATTTTTCCTGGCCGACGTTGACCCAGCCGGAGAGATCGCGGCCATTGAAGAGGACGGCCCAATCGGAGCCCGACACGACGACCGGCGGCGGAGCTTGAGCGAAGAGGACGGCGGCGAAGATCAGAACAATGGGGAGGCGGCGCATGAAGCTATTGTGCAACGGATCGCCGGACTGAAGGCGAACGGCGGAGAGGCTCACCAAAGGCCCGGGAAAATGCGGAAAGGTGTATCCGCGCTATAAGACGCGTAACCGGGCAGGTGGCCGAGCAAGATTCGATCTTCCCGCGCGGTCCGCAAAAGAACGACCGGGACGATCAAGATCCCGGGCAGCAGGGCAGCGAGCGACCCAAGCGAAAAGGCCCCGGCAATCCAACCGAACAGCACCGCGGAATATCCGGGGTGGCGGACGGCGCGGTAGGGACCTTCACTGACCACGGTCTGGCCGCGGTCGGTCTGCATACGGATCACGGAGGAGAAGTAGCGATTGACCCGAAGAGCCCACAGGACGACGCCGCAGAGCGCTCCGAACGCCACCAGCGAACCGGCTTGAAGCGCCGGCGGCAGAGGGGACGACCAATGAAAGCGGCCCACGTCGAGCGCCGCGAGACTCCACTGCATCAACGCCAGCAGGGACAACGCGGCGGCGCTGGTGCGTCCAGTCGCGCCTTCGACCTCGGGTTCGCAACGCTCGCGGATCAAATCCTTGTCGATCATTCGCACGCCAAGCAGGCTGGCGGCCAGAAACACCCCGAAATACGCCCAAAAGCCAACGATATCCATCCGGCCCGCAAGCCCGAATAAAACGGCGGCGACAAGGAAGGAAAGCGCGACACTACGCCAGCCGAGGCTGATGAGGAACATAGGCCAAGAGATGAAGTGCGCGCCGGCGGGACGAAATCTCAGCTTGATCGACGCGCGGGGGACGGCCCGCTTCAGACGTGGAACTTCACACCGCCGTAGACGGTGAAGGGGGCGGCGGGGTAGGCGAGGATGTAGCCGTTGTTGGCCGTGCTGAAGTAGCCGCCGGAGGAGATGTACTCGTACAAGTTGTATTGCCTGTTCAGCACGTTGAGGGCGGTGAATTCCAGGTCGAAATATTTGAAGGGGGCTTTGAGCGACAAGCTGACGGTTCCGTAGGCGGCCATGGTTTGGTTGCTGGGGGCGACGGTGACGTTGTTGAAAAGGTTTTGCGAGCCGACGAACTGGAAGGCGGCCATCGGTTGCAGCGTAAGATTCTTGCCGGCTTTGAAAATGTAATAGGCGCCGGCGTTCAAGGTGGAGGAGGGGACGTAAGGGACCGGGGATCCGCCATAGTTTACGCCGCCGGTGACGTGGCTTGTGTATTTTGCGGTCTCGCCATTGCCGTTGACGAAGACGTGGAGGTTGGCGATCGGGTCGTCGTCGAAGAAGTAATTGACGCCCTGGTATTGGGAGGCGCCGGTGGCGGAGACGGTGTCGCCATTGCCGAGCGTCGTGTCGATTTCCTGGCTGGAGTAATTCCGATGATCGTAAGCGGCGCCGAAGAGAAGGCCGTTGCGCCAGCCGCTTCCTTCGAAATGAAACTTGATTCCGCCTTGGGCGTACTCACCGCGCGATAAGTGATAGGTGGCTGGATCGACGCTTTGGAAGAGACCGCCGCCGCCTCCCATTGAAGGCGCGCGCAATTGTTCGAGGAAGCCGCCGTAGAGAGTCATCCAGGGCGTGGCGCGGATGGCGAGAGCGGTCGAAGGCTCGACGCCGCTGCGGTTCTGGTGGTTGTCGCAGGAGGCGCTCCGGAGCTTCACGTTTCCGGGAGTCGAGACCAAAGTGGACGGGCAAAAGAAGGTCAGGACGGCTCCGGGAACGAACGAGAAATCCTGGAGGGGGACGGCGGAGTAGGCTGTGTCGAAGCCGACGTAGCGGACGCCCGGAAGTGATGTGGAGAAAAGACATGGGATGGAAATCGTCTTGGACGATGATGGCGAAATCGTCCTGGTTGAAGTAAGAAGAGCGGATCTTGCCGCCGATGTTTACGGTGTCAATGCCGCCGCCGTCGGCGGGATTGTAGAAATTATTCCGGCTGTTATAGTGAGCGTGGATGTAGTACTTGGATCCGGCGCATTCCGGCCTCTCCAGGGGCCGCCAAACGCCACGTTGAAAAGGCCGGAACGCATGTTGTAGAGTTTCAGCAATTCCTAACCATTGGTTAGGGATTCCTGAAATGCCATATTCGCCACGAAATATTAGAATCTCCTGTAATCATGCGGGCCTCACGCACTACGGTGGTGTTTACTTCTGGTTCGTGCGAGTCGGAACGCTAGAAAATCAGCGGGCGATCACAACGATGTGAAAACGTCACCGTTGTTACCGAACGTTATCATTCGTACCCATTCGTACAGTTCCGCATGGCTTGAATTCGAAGGACCAATAACCCCGCCGGTGGTTCCGACTCGCACGAACTCTTTGGGGTCCACAACGTCTGTCCGGCCGTACTATCCTAAAGACTTGATGACGCGGCGAGATTTTGCACTCAGTTGTCTTGGAGTACACGGTCTCGGCGTTTTGCCGCTGCTTGGCCAAGGCGTGGCCACCCGTAACGTGAAGGCACAGCCGAGGGGAAAACCATCGGGCATCCCCTTTCCTGCGCGCTTTGTGGATGTTGCGAGGGACGCCGGCCTCACATTCCCAGTGATCTATGGCGGCGCGGAGAAAAAAGACTACATCCTCGAGACTGTAGGCTGCGGCTGCGCCTTTATCGACTACGACAATGATGGTTGGATGGACTTGTTCGTTCTAAACGGGACACTTATTACACAAGCGCCCGCCGGGCTTTCGAATCGTCTGTACAAGAACAATCGAGATGGCACTTTCACCGACGTGACCGAAAAGGCAGGTCTCCGCTGGACCGGATGGGCCTCGGCGGTGTGTACCGGAGACTACAACAACGACGGCTTCGAGGATCTGGTGGTCACCTATTGGGGTGGATTCATCCTCTACAAGAACAATGGCGATAGCACATTCACGGATGTGACGGCAGATTGCGGCTTCGTGCCGGACAAGACGCGTTGGTACTCGGGCTGCTCATTCACCGATTACGACCTCGATGGCCATCTGGATCTGTTTCTGGCGAGCTACCTGCATTTCGACTTCAAGAGCGTGCCCAAGCCTGGCGAAAGTTCGAACTGTAACTGGAAGGGAATACCGGTCAACTGCGGACCCCGCGGACTACCGCCGGGGACAATGTCGCTATATCGAAACAACGGTAATGGTCAGTTCGACGAAGTGTCCACGGCCGCCGGAATCAAGAAGACGGCCAGAGGATACGGAATGACGGTGGTGGCGGCGGATTTCGACCGTGATGGCTGGCCAGATATCTATGTGGCCTGCGATTCCACATCCAGCATGCTGTTCATGAACAACCACGACGGGACCTTTCGCGAAGAGGGGCTGGCGCGCGGTGTCGCCTTGAATGAGGACGGCATGGAACAGGCGGGGATGGGAGTCGGTGTGGGCGATCCCCACCTCAGTGGGAGCCTGGACATCTTCAAGACGCATTTCGCCGACGACACGAATATCCTGTATCGCAACGACGGCAAAGGGAATTTCGAGGACGTAACGGCGGGTTCCGGACTGGGCGTGGAGACGCGGTTTATCGGATGGGGCGCGGGAATTGTCGATTTGGATAACGACGGCTTGCCAGATCTGTTTCTGGTGACCGGCAACGTGTATCCGGAATTAGAAGCAAAGTTGCCGAACTATCCCGCAAAAACGCCGCGCGTGGTCTTCCGCAATCTTGGCGGCGGCCGGTTCGAAGAACTGATTGAGGAAGCCGGCCCAGGCGTCGCCGCGCCACACATGAGCCGCGGGTGCGCTTTCGGCGACTTCGATAATGACGGCGATGTGGATATTCTCATCGTGAACATGAACGAGCCGCCGTCATTGCTGCGCAATGACCAGACCGAAAGCCGGACGTGGCTCAAGGTGAAACTGGTGGGAACACGATCTAACCGGAGCGCGATAGGGGCGGAAGTCCTTTGCCGTTACGGCGACCGGCGGCAGCTCCAGACCGTGTTGAGCCAATCGAGTTTCTTTTCCGCCAACGACCCTCGCCTACATTTTGGCTTAGAGACGGCGAAGTCAGTGGACCTCGATGTCCGATGGCCTTCCGGTCTGAAGCAGTCCTTTCGAGGGGTGGCGACGAACCGCATCATTACCTTGACTGAAGGCAACTCCTCATCCGTCGAATGGACCAATAAGGCGCTGCTGCCCGCAGCCAAGCGCAGCGCCCCGTAAGGCAGGGCGCCCAATCGCCGGTTTGACGGCGTGCCTATGCAGGATTGTTAGTTTCCTGGCGTGCGTGAACTCTACAAACACAGAACGACCGACTCTCCGTGTTTGACATAGAGCCGGGCGTCGATTTAAAGATGGATCAAACTCAGAACGCGAGCTTCATCGAGAACTGAATCTCACGCGCGACGTTTTGAACGCCCGTTATCAGCCCAAAGTTTGGATTCCCCAAAGTGTTGTTCGGCTGTCCCAACATGACGGAGTTCGTGATATTGAAAAAGTCGCAGCGGAACTGAAGGTTGGCTTTCTCCGTAATGGGGAAAATTCGAGAGATTGAGACGTCCAGATTCTCGAAGCCCGGAGTTCGTAGACTATTGCGACCTAAGTTACCCCAAGCTCCTACCTGGGTTGCGGTTGCCACTTGCGGACTAGCGAAGGCCGCGGGATTCAGCCACTGAAGTCCGCCGCTTGACTGATAGGGGTTGGAAAGCACCAGGTTCGCTCGGGTAGTGCCATTCCCCGTTCCTTCCGTATCGCCGTTGGCCATCGTTACATCGAACGGCGTGCCGGAGTGCATGCTGAGAATACCGCTGACTTGCCAGTTACCGAGGAGGTAATCGGCAACGTTGTTGTTTGTGCTGAACGATTTGCCCTTGCCAACCGGTATGTCGTAGACGAAGCTGCCCGAAAAGATGTTGGGCAGATCAAATCCCGAGACGCTGCGATCGTTCATGGTGTTGTAAGGGTCTTGCGTCTCACAGCCTTCCGCGCCAAAGGAACCGGAACAGCCCCTGTCGATCGACTTCGATCGCGTGTAGGAAACGATGTAAGAGAGGCCGCGAGTGGCGCGCTGTTGTAGCCGGAACTGGAATGCGTTGTAGTTGCTTACGCCGACGCTTTTATCGTAGAACGTCACCGGAATATACGGATACGGCTTGCGTTGCGCCTCAGTCGAAGTCGTTCCGTTTGTCGGATCCGTGTTGGCGATGGTCCCTTGATTCAACTGGCCGTCGTGGGCTCCGACATAAGCAAGAGAAAGGATGATATTGCTACCTAATCCCTGCTCAATGGCGAAATCCCACTGGTCCGAATAGGGCATTTTGTATGTGCCCGGATCGACGTACCAGTCTTCAAAACCGGAACTCAGGAAAGGCGTTGGCGCGGGATAAACCACGCTACCCGAGGCCAGATTGAAAGGATTACCGATCGAGGCTTTGATTCCGCCGGGATGATTCAGGTTATTGACGAGGAGTTGGCCTACGTCGGGCCAGGTTCCTTCATAGTTTTGAGCCAACTGGATGATCGCGTTCCAATTGTCATAATAGCGGCCGTAGCCGGCGCGGATCGCGGTTTTGTCCGTTAAGCGATAAGCCAAACCGAGACGCGGCTGCCAGTCGCTATGGTCGTTTGAGTAAATGGACCCATTCTTGTGGCTGGTAACCACAACATTGGGCGGCAACTGTCCAGTGCCAATCCCGCCGCCATATTGAGCGGTTGGGATGCAGGGGAAGCCTTGTGTGGCCGTGCAGGGGCCGGGGACATTGGCGAGCACAAATGTTCCGTTGTTGAAGTTGACGTCTCCGACGTAAGCGTCGGGCGCCGGCGTCTGGCCGTAGATGGGCCACAATGTGACATCCCAGCGCAGACCGATGTTCATCGTCAGCCGGGAATTGATTTTGAACTGATCCTGGAAATATGCACCGTTGACCCAGCCACCGTGCTCCGTTTCGAGCACGTTCCGCCGGCCTGCATTATCGGGAAGGCCGAGCAGGAACGAAGCGAATGAATCGCCGCCAGTCCCGGTGGGACCTTGCGTTGGCACGATCGAGAATCCGTCACCGGTATTGTAGATAGGAGAAAGCGTATTGTTGGTGGCAAAATTCGCACCCATCTTCAGCGTGTGCCGGCCAATGATCTTGGTAAAGCTGCCGCCGAACACCCAATCGTCGGCATAGCGAGTATTCTGGGCGCTTTGTCCCGAGCCCCCGAGGTATCCTGCCGCACCCATACCGGGAACATACACGGCCGATGAGCCCTGGAAGTTGCCGAGGAAGTTGGGAGAGGCGCCCAATGAGACCAATTGCGTTCCGAGCGTACCCACACCCAGTGGGCTGTTCCCGGTATCGGCATCACCCAGATTGCGGCCGAAAAATCCCTCCAGCACGGCGGTTGGGCCGAAGACATGTATCTCGTGGATTGCGCCATTCGAACCGTAATCATTTGCGAAACTGGTGGCGCCCGCATACCCGTCAGAGGACGTTTGCGGCTCAAAATACTGAGACACGCGCGCAAAAATGGTGTCATGTTCGCCGAGGGTCTGGTCCACACGGACTGAGTAGGTATCCTGCTTCAGTTTCGTGGGAGAGCTGTCAATGTAGTTATTCCCGCTAGGCACGTAGGGACCGGTGGGATAGTTCACCGCCGCGTAGGCGGCCGCGATGGGGTTGATTCGAGTCGATGGGATGGTGTTATTGGGGAAAGGCGCACCGGTGGTCGGGTCGTAGATTGGGGCGAATCCCTGGAAGTTGCCAGCGACTTGTGCCGACGTCGGAGCGAGACCGGTGCTTTGGGACGCTACGTTTTGACGATAGCCCTCGTAGGCGCCGAAGAAAAAGGTTTTGTTGCGACCGTTATACAGTTTGGGGATGATCACCGGGCCGCCGCCGGCAACACCAAACTGATTCTGCTTTAGAGCATTGCGCGGCGCGCCCAGTGAGTTGGCAAAGAAGCCATTCGCGTCCAGGTCGCTATTCCGTAAGAACTCCCAGAGCGTAAGGTGGTAGGAGTTGGTCCCCGATTTTGTGACGACATTGACAATCCCGCCCGGCGCCTGGCCCCATTCCGCCAAGTCATTGTGCGACTGAACTTTGAATTCCTGCACGGCGTCTACGATGGGCTGAACGTTGTAGTTGCCGATGAAAGACCCCAGGTCAACAACGCCGTCTAACAGAAACATGTTGCTGCGGTTGCGCTGGCCATTGAGGGCCGGGTAAGCGAACGAGCCGATGGCGTTACCTGCGAAGCCGCCGCCGCCCCCACTATTCTGCGCCACGCTGATCGGACTGGCGCCCGGGGTCAGGGAAAGCAACTGCGTAAAGTTGCGCCCATTCAACGGCAGATCCTTCACCGCTTCCTCGTTGATGACGGTTCCGAGTTCGGAGGTGGACGACTCAATGGCGACAGCGCTCGCTTCCACTTCGATCGTCTGCTGCGTCACGCCCACCTTCAGCTTGAAGTCATACGTGGCCGTCTGGTTCACCTGCATGACGATCCCTGCCTCCGTAAGCGTGTTGAACCCTTCCTTCACCACCTTTATGCTGTAGGCCGCCGGCATTACATTTACAAAGTTATAGATGCCTGCGGAGTTCGTCTGTGTGGTGATAGACACGCCGGTTGCGCTGTTGGACAGCGTGATGGTCGCCCCGGGAATGATTGCTTCCGATGCGTCGGTCACGGTGCCGTTAATCGCCGCCGCCGCCTGCTGCGCGGAGAGGGTTACGGGCTTGGCCAGGAACAACAGGCAGAGAGCGATGCCTATTTGAAAGGCGTTGTTGAGAATTCGATGGGAGCGACGTTGCATAGGCTTAACTTGGACCTCTTTTGTTGCCAAACGCTGGCAGTACCGTGACGCTTGCTTCGCGAAGAACTTCGTACAGCGACCATGTTTCTCGCAAAATACTTATTCCCACCGTGCTTCCCAAAGGATTCCGGCGGAGTACCTATCCGTCAATTTGTGCGGAAAATAAAGACACCGGCCATGTAACGCTAAACCATTAGTGGAATTGTATTAGTCGCCCCGGTGCCTGTCAAGAAGAAAACTTTGCGCAAACGCGTGAGAGAAAGGGAATTTGTTTTTGGCCAAAGTGTAACGGCTCTCGTTAGAAGGGAATTGAGCCGACTAGTGTAATATATCTTACTTAGCAATTCGCCGGGATCGGCAATATGTGCTCCGATTGCGGACATAAGTGATCCACACGGAGTAGGGAGGGAGAGGGCGCTCCCCACACGGCGGGAAAAAAAGTTTCACTTGTGGCGTCGCGTCGCGGCAATGATGTCGAGCGCTTTTTGAATGTCGACATCGTGCGGCTTGAGCGACTTGGCGATCTGGAGATCCTTTTCTCCGTTGTCGATGTCGCCAGACTTGCACTCAATCAAGCCTAAATCTTTGTGGAGATCCGCTTTCGACTGACAATCTCCACACTGATTGAGAGCCTCGTGAAATTGGGAAACCGCCTGCGAATAGTCGCCACGTTTTGCGGAGGCAAGAGCGAAGTTTCCTAAGGTGTCCGCCTCCGTCAAGAGCTGCTTTTGTTGCTGAAGGGCGACCAGCCGGTCACGGTAATCCTTGGCTTTGGCCGGATTCGTTTTTAAGAGGGCTCGCGACAGGTTGTACAGAACTTCCGTACCGCTAGGATCGATCTCGCCAGCCCTCTTCCAAGCCTCGATCGCCTCATCTGTCTTATTGAGTTTTTGGTAACATTGCCCCAGCAGGAACAAAGCGTCAGCATTCCGGGGCTGAAGAGCGATCAACTTCTGCAGCGCATCCACAGCTTCTTCATAGTGAGTTAATTTGCTCTCGTTTAAGCCGAGAAAATAGAGTGCCGAGGGGTAGGACGGCGCCAGCTGGCAGGCAGTCTTCAACTCAGCCACGGCCTCGTCAAAGTGGCGCAAATCGTAGTAGGCGCGGCCCAGGTTATAGTGCGGCGCCGCACTGCCCGGGGCTAACTGGACCGCTCTTGCGAACTCTTCGAGCGCTGCGTCACTGCGATAGTTATCTGCCAGCGCAATGCCGAGGTTCAAATGAGCCTCTGGAGAGTTGGGCTGCAAATCGACAGCACGTTGTAAGATCGCCACGCTGTCGGCCCCACGATCGAGCTTCTTCTGAAGCATGCCGAGCGCCGTGAGGGCTTTTGCATTTTTCGGATCGATCTCGAGAGTCTTTTCGAGATCGCGTGCCGCATCCGCGAACCGGGACTGACTCGCCTCAATCAAGCCGAGATTCAAGAACGCCTCCGGCAGCCGTGGGTTGTTTTCGGTCGCCTTGTGAAACAACACTTCGGCGTCGTGCAGACGGCCCATGCCACCGTACAGTACGCCAAGGTTGCTCTGGGCGTCGGCAAACTGTGGATCTTCTTCAATCGCCTTTTTGAAGTGTTTTTCCGCTGCGGCGGTTCTGCCCTCGGCCGCATCGAGCAGGCCCAGCTGGTTCTGCGCCAACGTGAGCTTCGGATCGAGTGAGACGGCCTTCTCGAGGGCCTGTCGCCGCCCGGCCTTATTACCCATTTCATCCAGAGCGATGGAAAGATTGAACCAGGTTTTCGCATCGTTGGGATCGTGCTCCAACGCCTCGCGGTATTTTGCCGCCGCCTGCGCCGCATCCCCGTTCAGCAGAAGCTGGTTCGCGCCGCCCCCGGCTGCCTGGGCGATGCTTTCTTCCACGCCCCGCTCCTTCGAGTTGCGGAAGATCTCAAGCTCTTTTTGGGCCTCCTCGGTCCTTTGCAAGGCCTTTAGGACATTGGCCATCTGAAAGTGCGCCTCCGCCGAGTCGGGCCGTAATTCCAGTGCCTTCCGCAGGTGGGGAAGGGCCTCCCGCGGCTTTTCTTCGCGGGCCAGCACAAAGCCTAACTGGTACTGCACACCGTATTCGGCGGAGCCCTTTTGTGACGCTTGGGTGAGTTCTCGCTCAGCCTCCACGTATCGGCCAAGACCGCGGTACGCGCTCCCGAGGATATAGTGCCCTTCCCAATCCGCCGGCTTCCGCTTCACATAGACACTGGCCTCCGCGAGCGCCTCTTGATAGTTGGCGGATTCGGCGCTTGCTTTTGCGAGCGCCAGGCGGGTCACGTCGTTGTCCGGCTCCAGCTTCAGCGCCGCCGCATATTCATCGGCAGCTTCTCGAAACCGTTTATCGCCGGCGTAGATTGTTGCGAGGTTGAAGTGAGCGTTCGCCAGACTCGGGGCGGCCTGGACCAGGTTTTTGAGAATGTCGATCGCTCGTTGCGAGTCCTTATTTTGCGCATACGCGACAGCCAGCTCAATCTTGATGTCCGGATCGGACGGAGAAAGCCGGGCCGCTACCGTCCACCTCTCGATGGCGGCAGCAAACCGGCGTTGGGCCGCATAGGCCTGGGCTAAATGATCGAGCAAATAGGCCGACTGGGAATCGATGGCGAGCGCGGCTTCCAGTTGAGACTCAGCCTCGTCCAACTCGCCCGACTCCTGCAACGCGACTCCCAGTGCTCCGTGCGCCGGCGCGTCGGATGGCTTCAGCTTCACGGCCACTCGCAAAGCGGACACCGCTCGCCCAGGCTGGTTGAATTGCAAAAGGGCAAGGCCAAGATTGAAGTGACTGGGAAACGACGCCGGGTCTAACCTGGCGGCCTCAGTGAAGGCTGACACCGCGCAGGCTGGTTGCCGGTGCTCCGCGAACCAACCGCCTAACGCGTTGTAGGCATCCGCAGAGGGCTTTGCCTTAATCTGGCGATCGAGATCGGGGGGACGGATGCATTCGGCGGCAAAACCAGATCGCGCAAAAATGAGCGTAAGGAGAAATAGCGAAGGTCTAAGCCACATTCAATTTGAAACCCGAGCGAGGAGACTCCGCATGAATGTGTCTCCGGGAAACAGCCCGACATACTCTTCCATGGCGTGTCTAGCCTCAGTGTAATGTTTCAGCTTGACGTATTCAAGAATCAGGCGCTTCCGCGATTCCGCCCGATACGGATCGATATCGATTGCCTTCAAGAAAGCGGGAATGGCCTCCTCGTCGCGGCCGAGATTAGCCAGTGCTATGGCCATATCCTCATAGCCGGCCGCTTCGCCTAAGCGGACGCCCGTTGCCAGATGAACCAGGGCCTCCTCGTTCCTGCCCTCGGCGAGGGCCTGGTGTGCCAGGGCTGCCTGGACATACGGATTGTCACCTTCGGAACGGCCCAACTTATCCAGCAGGGCAAGATACCTGCTTTGGTACTCCGGCGACCGGCCAACCAAGTCGTTATAGGCGCGCAACAAAGCGATGTCGGAAAGCCGGCTTGACCTCCCTTCGGGCTGGTTGACGATTAGAAGATCGCTGCCGGCAGTCGGCTTCCAAGGCGGCAGCGGTTCGTCAGGGCGCGCGGGAATGCGGTGATTAGTCAACGCGGAGTGCGAGATTACCGCAATGCCGCGCTTGGGCATATGGCAGTCAACGCAATTATCCGCGCGGCTCTGGCGCACGGCCAAGGATAGTCTACAACTCCGCTCGGTATGGCAGGTGAGACACTTCGCTTTGAAGTATGTTGAGGCCTCTGCCTCCAACGCTTGGACGTGGGGGTCGTGACATGTGAGACAACTCAGTTTGCCGCCGCTTTGAGTAAAACAGCGGCTCGCTTGCATGGCGGCATTGTGCTCCAGCAGATCTTGCTCGTGTCTTTCTTCGCTGTTTGGAGGAACTTTGAGAATGGCAACGGTGTCGAAGAGCCATTGCCCCGGGCGGAAGTCCCGATAGGTCTTGCCGGGTTGCAATACCCGGGCGTCACCCGTCTGGTGACAGCTCATGCATATGTTTTCAGCCAGCCGCGGAGACAGTTTCGCCGGATTCACAATATTCCCGCGGCGCTTGGGATCGTGCGCATGCGCTTGGCCGGGTCCGTGGCAATTCTCGCAGCCAATCGCTAATTCCTGAAACGGCGGATCGCGGTAGGCGCCCGGATGATCCAGTACCGGCTGGGCGCGACCGCTGTGACAAAGGATGCATCCCTCGGGCGCCTGGCGCGAGAAACCATAGTCTGCGAATTCATAGCCGGGAGACAAGTCCCACTTATTTGGTTTTGAGTAGTAAGATAGCGGCGCTTCAAACAGGTAGTTGCCCCGTCGAATGAGAAAGGTCAGACCATTACCTCCCGAACCGACAATGTAATCAAGACGGTGCTCGTCTTCAAACAGGTTTGGCTCACTCTCGCTTTGCCGCCAGCCGGTGCGATCGCCCACAACTCGCAACCTTCGATTGGTCCCTGGCACGGCAACCATGGCCTCTTCAGGAACACTCGCTTTATCTAATTCGGAAGCAGGACGCATCGAACGTCCCATGTCAGTCTTCGCAAAGGAGCGATAGATCTCCGCATGGCAACCGTAGCAGGTTTTCGAACCCGTGTAGCGAGCCTCCGGTGGCGCCGCCAGTGCGTTTGCGGCAACCCCCATCCAGAACAAAAAGCGGTAGCGTCTCATGGACAATGCAGAACCTGGATTATATCGAAGATCCCGCGAAATCCGTTAGGGTATCCGTTCGCGCGCGACGAAGATCTCATCGGCTTTGAGATTGTGGTACCGATCGACGAGCCCGCTCGGCCAGTCGACCTCAAGTTCTTTCACGATTAACGCTTTTCCTAATCCGAAATAGACGCGCTTGTCGCTGGCGGACAAATAACTGGACGCGGTCGTCACGACGGCAAACTGCCGCTTACCGTCGTCCGTAACGATCCGTAATTGGGCTCCGATGCCGTCCCGGTTGCTCTTCGTCCCAACGGTGTTCACGATCAGCCAGTGGTTCCTGTTTCCTGTGTTCTCCAGAATCACTGGCGGCCGATCGTTGCAGTTGATAACAACATCGACAAAACCGTCGTTGTTAAAATCGCCAAACGCGACGCCGCGTGCGGCCAAGGCCTTCTGAAACACTTCGCCGCTCTGCTTCGAAACATCGACGAACTGGTTTGCTACGTTCCGCAACAGCATCGGAGCCTCCAGGTACCGCACATCTGGCTGGGTCGCCTCGATATTGTCCATCACGTGGCCCTGCCCGAAGAACAGGTCCTTTGCACCGTCATTGTCATAGTCGATGAACTTCATGCCCCAGGCAGAGTGATTTACGCTCGCAGCCGAAAGCCCGGCCGGCCCGGATACATATTCAAAGTGGCCTTCGTGATTGTGAAACAGCGCGTACTTTTGCTTGGCGAGTGAATCGATAACGATATCCGGCCACCGATCGTTGTCGTAATCGGCGAAGTCAATGCCCATCCCGGAGAATGCGGCTCCGTTTTCGTCATAGGCGATGCCCGCGGTCAATCCGACCTCATCAAACTTACCGTTGTGCAGATTGTGGAAGAGTTGCTCGGGAACAGAGTCATTGGCGACAGCGATGTCCGGCCACCCGTCCCGATCGTAATCGTTGATCGCCACGCCGAGCCCCTTGCCGGGGAACTTCGATACACCACTGTCGTCCGAAACATCTCGAAAATGGCCGTGGCCTTCATTATGAAACAGAAGGTGCGTAATTGGTGGAAACAGATCTGGATGGCAATAGCCGCGTCCGCCTGGCTTCGCCACTCCGCAGAAAACGTCCTTGGAGAAGTCCCACGTCAAGTAACGCGAGACGAACAGATCCAGCAGGCCATCCCGGTCGTAGTCGACAAACACAGCCCCGGCGGACCAACCGTTGCCGCCGACGCCGGCCGAAGCGGTGACGTCGGTGAACGTTCCATCGCCGTTGTTGTGGTAAAGGATGTTCTTCCCGACATTCGTTACGTAAAGGTCTTCGTAACCGTCGTTATCGAAGTCGGCGACCGCGACACCCATTCCAAAGCCATAGCCCTGGAGGCCGGCCTGTTCGGTGACGTCGGTAAATGAGCCGTCGCCGTTGTTGCGATAGAGCCGGTTCCAATACTCTGGGGCCGACTTGTCGGGGCGCGCACCCGCGGGCACGGGATCGGCCAGGGCCGCCCCATTGACGAAGAAAATGTCGAGTAGGCCGTCGTTGTTGTAATCGAACAGCGCAACCCCGCCGACCATCGCTTCCGGCAGGTACTTGTGCGAGGTATGGCTGGCATGGTTCACGAAGTGAATGCCGGTCCGGCTCGTCACGTCGTCGAATCGGTTGGAATGGCCGGCGGAGGACGCAGCGAGGGCAACCAGTGCGACGAATGCGAGACCCGCGGACCCTTTCTTGTTCAACGGCAAATCGGTCACCAATGCGCCAGCTTATCGGAAACCCAGGCCGTGTCCCTTTCGGTGTGGCAGAGGAGGCACGCATTGGGGCTATCCTTCTGTCCAAATCGCGCTGTCATATCGGCGTTCGGAAGGTCATCGATCTCATGAGAACGGGCTTCGAACATCACACTGTTCATGATGCGCGGCATGTGGCATGCCTCGCACCTGCTTCCTTCCGAGCTGGCAGCGTGATGGGTATGTCGTTGCGGACTATTCTGGAACTTTTCATGACATTGCAAGCACCGCTGATCGGGATGATCCAGGAACTTGAGCGATGCGGGATTTGTGGCGGCGTCCACCGGATGCGGATCGTGGCAACTGGAACAGCGCGCCGTGCCCTGGCGATAGCACGCTGAGCGGGTGAACGCTTCGACAATGAATGTCGTTTCCCGGAACCGCCCGTCCTTATAGAAAGCGCGCCGCAGGAACTCCGGGTAGTTGCGGCTTACACTGGGCAAGAGAAAGCTTGGTCCCGTTGACGAGTAATTCAGTTCATTATGCACACTGGCTCCTCTCTCCGCCGATTGACGGTGGCATTGCGCACAAACCTTTATTTCTTCCCCATTTGTGGTCTTTAGGAAGTTCACCGGGACCGCCAACCCCCCTGCGCCTGTCGAATCCTTTGAGTAATTCCTGTTTTCCCGCTGCATCCGGTCGACGTGCTCCATTGAAGGACCGTGACACATTTCGCAGTCGATGCCGGGTTCCTGAAACCGGGCTTGCATGATGCTTTGTTCTTGAGTGGACGCCGTTCGCAACTGACTCGTATGGCACATGGCGCAATTCAGTTGGTAGTTAGTCGCCGGAAGCAACAGCGGAAACTTACTAATGTCGGCCCGAACGCTCGATGGCGGGTCAATCCATTTCCAATAGTTCACCCATCGGCCATGAATCTTGTTGTATTCAATAGGTAGCACCTGCATTCGGCCGTCGGGGAGCCGTGTCACATACCCCTGCTGCCATTTCGAGCCGATGGTGAAGTCGACATGATACTTCGCAAGGTGTCCCTCACTGCCGGTCATCTCGAAGAAGGGCCGGCCGTCGTTACCCATCCGAATGACTGCGCCATCGTCGCCTCGATACTCCATGCCAGGACTGAAATCGCCCATGATGTTCTCGGCTTTGAACGGACGCAACATGCGCGACATACCAGTCTGCCGCCACGACTCGTATTCACGCCCGTGGCAAGGGGCGCAGGACGATGACCCTGCGTACGACCCCGGGTCTCCCTCCGTCACACCGGTGCGATTCTCCGCCGCTGGAATCTTGGGCGGAGGCAGGCCAGCCAGAAATTCGTTGAAGCCGGAGTCGTCTGCTGGTTCCAGGTGAGTCGAAATCGTCGCTCCGTTGCGCCGTTGGTCGGCGGCGTAAATGCGCCGCAACGATTTCGCCGCCGTCTCCCGCAGATTCTGTCCCAGCCGGGCCGCTTCGGCATAGTCTGACGCGGCGTCAGCCGGCCGGCCCAGAGCCTCCTCCACAACGCCTCGCAAGTAGTAGATCTCCGCATCGTTCCGGTTCAACTGCAATGCCGTTGTCAGTTCGTCGAACGACTTCAACTGAAGAGCGCGCCTTGACGAGCCCGAGGCGGCGAGACCCTCACTGGCGTATACTCTGCCCAGCGCGAAGCGGGCCGATGCCTTCAGTTCGTCCCTCAGCTTCGGCCAGGCCTTCCGCTTCGTACCAGCCGGCGGCCCGAATTCATCCAGATACTCCAAGGCATCTTTGGCCGTCCTCTCCGCGAGAGGCATCAATCTTTGTTGAGCCGCAACGTTCGCCAACGGAACCAGTAAGAGGGAATTCTCAGGAAACAAACGTAAAGATTGTTTTGCCTCTTGGATAGCTCGGTCATAGGAGCCGAGATCGATGGACGCTTTCGCGGCCGCCTCATAAGCGTACCCAAGAAGCCACGATTGCGGATACGTCTCAATGAAACGCTCCGCCAACCGGTGCCTCTCTTCCGGCTTCTTCTTGCGATGGAGCTTGAGAAAAGCGGCCCTTTCCAGTGAATCCCGTACCTCATCCATCACCGTGAAGCGGCTCTCGTCCTGCTGCCGAATGGCTGTGTCTAACTCCTGGGCGAATCCGCTTCTACTTCCACCAGCGGCCATTAAGAACAACAAGGCGGCGAGCCAACGGAGCGCTGCACGATCACTAATCCTCCAGGCAGGAACTCGCCGCAGGTCCATGCTGAAAACTATAGCGAACCGGCGGCCGTTACACACACTGCCGATTATTGGGATTGCTCCCTCAACCGCGGCCGAAGGGAACTTGACTCTCGAACCTCAATTTGCCGGACTCCTCGCCGACTGCTGGGAGTCCCAACGCTCGCTCCGGCAGAGTAGGGTCGAGCCGGCGAGCCAGCTTCAAAGCTTGTTGCCCCTGGACACGTCGCCACTTTTACTCAAAGCGAGACCCAATTCTTAGTTGAGTTCAGCATGAAATCGGATTGATTCCGCAACCGAGGCGAAAAATCGCAATTGCAAACTCCCACCCGGGAGGCCGATTTCTGGGGACTATGGAAGGTAGCCGCTTGAGGGCCCACCTCGGCTCTGATCTGGTGTGGCGAATCGGCCCCAAACCTGCGCGGCCGCCAGACGCACGACGGCGGCGTGATGCAGCAGTAGGGTGGCTGCGATGTTCGTATGGGTGGTCGGGTTCCAGGTGGTGTTGGGCCGGAAGCCGAACGCGCCACGCAAGTATTTATTTCCTAGAGGGTCGAAATAAGCCCGATTAGTTGTTCAAACGCTTATCCGACCATTTACGACCGACGTTGGTTTAGATATACTCCATCTGAGCGACTTATGCCCGCCCTTCCAGATGACACCTCGCACGGCGTCCTTCTGAAAGAACAACTCGCCTTGGCGCTTAAGCAAGTCATCGTGACGGGCCGTCTCCACGCGGGGCAACGAGTCGTGGAAACCGTTTCGCCCGAGGAGTTCAGCGCGGCGCAGGCGTCCGTTCGCGGGCGATCGAAGGGCTCGCGGCACAATTGGCCTGCTCCAACCGATCGGATCTTTCGGGCGTTGAAGCAGCGCTTGAGCGTATGGCAATCGCAGCGGAGAGGCGGCGAATGAAGGAGCTTGTTCAGAGGGATCTCGACTTTCATATCGCGCTCACGCGCGCGCCCGGCAAACCCTGTGTTGGCCGAGATCGGAGCGAAATTCCTCTTCCCGCTAATGGCGTTTATTCAGGTCCGCGCCCTCACGAGCGAGAAGGACCGCACGCCCGGATCGGCGACCTGTCGAATCACCGTCTGTTGCCGCACATGATCCGCGAGGGCAATCCGATTCTCGCCGGTCAGTGTCCACATCACTTTATCCGGCCCTTCGCCGCATCGGCCTATGCAGTCTGGGAGAACGTCGAAGGATCCATCGAGGTTCATCACAATGGTCAGCGGTCGCGCGGACGGAAAGGGTAACGTTTCGATGCCTGATCCGTTGTGCGTCGCATTCATCGGTGGCCCCATGTATGACCAACTCTACGCGTGCATTGCCGATTTCGAGCGCGCGGCGGGAACCCGCGTGAACATCGGCTTTCGTGCTCCCCACGAGCAGTTGAATGCGCATCTCGCGTCGTTGCCCGAGGTCACGTACGACCTGGTAAGCACGCACACCAAGTATGCGCCGTCGCAGCTATCCTTTCTCGCGCCCCTCGATGACGCTATCAGTCAACTCAATATCGTCGATTTCTATGCGCCGCTCATGGAGCGCGCAAGAATCGAAGGCCGCCTCTATGCGCTGCCCCGCAACATCGATGTGAAATTGCTGCATTATCGAAATGACCTAATGGCGCAGGCCCCAGGCACGTGGACGGAACTCATCGAGACCGCACGCCGGTTATCGACGGGCCGCGGCTTTTTTGGTTTCGTATTTACCGGACGGGGCTCCGGCCTGTTCGGAATGTTTTTTGAATTGGCCGAGATGGCCGGCGCCTGCTTATTCCCTCAATCGAAGATCCCGCAGCTAAACAATGCGGGTGGCGCCTGGGCGCTGGAAGTCATTCGTGAGTTGTACGGTTCGGGTGCGGTTCCGGCGGGAGTGGTTGAGTGGCGTTACGACGAGGCGCACCAGTGTTTCCGCGATGGCCTTGCCGCAATGATTTGCGATTGGCCGGGCTATTACGGCGCGTATCGCGATCCCGCCGTATCTCAGGTGAGCGGCCAACTCGGCTTGGCCAGAATGCCCGCCGGGCCCGGCGGAATCCACAAAGCATATGCCGGATCGCATACCTTCGCACTCACACGGCGCGGCATCCGGCGGCCAGAGGCGATCCAACTCCTTCGGTTTCTAACCTCGTCCGAACGGCAACTGCAAGAAGCGCGTCAAGGGTCGGTTCCCGCGCGCCCGGCCGTCGTTGCGCAAATGCGTTCCGAAGCGCCCGCCGCGGAGAGCGAGCGCTGGAGGCTGCTGGATTGTGTTATCGCCGAAGACGCGCTGGTTCCGCCCAGCCTTCCTTACTACCCCGCGATCGAGGAGTTGCTTTGGCGTACCGTTCGTTCCGCCATGACCGGCGAGATGGGGATTCCGGCGGCTCTCGACGCGATGGAGAAGGGTATTGCCGAATGCCATGAATCGTATGAGGCGCGATAGGGCCAAGATGCTACTCGAAGACAAGGTCGTGTTCATCACCGGAGGCGGGAGCGGAATCGGCCGGGCATGTGCGATCGTTTATGCAGCGGAAGGCGCGAAGGTCGTGGTCGTCGATGTCGACGAGCACGCCGCGGAAGGGACGGCGCATGCGGGAGACGGCAGCATCGCCCTGGCGTGCGATGTCGCTGATGGCGCCTCGGTCGACCGGGCCGTGAAAACAGCATTCTCGCATTTTGGCCGGATCGACGCGGTGCATAACAACGCAGGAATTGCGAGTCCTTCCAAGACGTTGGAGGAAACCTCAGAGCCGGAGTGGGACAGTTTGTTTAATGTTAATCTAAAAAGCGTTTATTGGACGACGAGGTCAGCGCTGCCCATGCTGAAGCAAACCCGTGGCGTCATCCTGAACACCGCCAGCATGGTGGGTCTCATCGGGCAATCGATTCACGCCGCCTACACGGCAACGAAAGGCGGCATGATCGCGCTAACGAAGTCGATGGCGCTTGACTATGCCGAGTTCGGCGTCCGAGTCAATGCCGTTTGTCCGGCTGGCGTTTGGACCCCGACGCTCGAACGCTGGTGCGGCGAGCAGCAGGATCCAACGTCGATCCGAACGTACCTGGACCAGATTCACGCGCTTGGATACTGCCCGCAAGGCGACGTGATCGCCGATGCCGCTGTGTTTCTATTGTCCGAGAAAGCCCGTTTCATCACGGGCTGCATCCTTCCCGTTAGCGGGGGCGCTGAACTAGGCTACCGGCGATGAAGTCCGTCACGATCTTGCGCGTTGAGACGGAGGACCGCCGGTTCGATTTGGAAGCGGGCGCCGGCACGGACGCTGTTCACAACGTGGTCCAATACGCGTTCGCGGTCACGCGGTTGATCGCCGCGGATGGCATCTCGGGTTGCGGAATCGTTCTCACTTTGGGCAATGGCAACGAGATCGTCTGCCGTTTGATCGCAGCGCTTGGCGAATTGCTTCCCAAATTACCTATTGAAGAGTTGATGTCCGACTTCGGCGCCGTGAGCCGCAAACTGTCGGATGACGCAAGCCTGCGGTGGCTGGGGCCGCACAAAGGTGCTGTTCACCTCGCGCTGGCTTCTTTGACGAACGCCTGTTTCGATCTTTGGGCGAAAGCGCGCGGCCTGCCTTTGTGGCGTCTGCTCCTCGATCTGAGTTCGCGCGAGTTGGCGAATCTGTTGGACCTCAGTTATCTCGAAGAGGATTTGACCCGCGAGCAAGCCGTTGAAATGATCGAGGCGGAGCGCGAACGCCGAACGGGACGCGAGCATGTTCTCGTAGAAGGATATCCCGGTTACGACACCTCCGTCGGTTGGTTTCAGTACGACGACGCGCAACTCTCGGACAACGTGAAACAGGCGCTCGACAGAGGCTTCCGGGCACTGAAGCTAAAGGTTGGTTCGCGGGACTGGAGGCGAGACGTACGCCGCGCTACCCTGCTTCGCCAACTCGCCGGGGCCGAGTGCCGGATTATGCTCGACGCCAATCAACAATGGACGGTGCAGCAGGCCGCCCGCGTGTGCGA
Source organism: uncultured Acidobacteriota bacterium (assembly GCA_963823105.1). Classification (GTDB taxonomy): domain Bacteria; phylum Acidobacteriota; class Terriglobia; order Bryobacterales; family Bryobacteraceae; genus JAJYKC01. The sequence goes on along the minus strand of CAWGKC010000017.1, from coordinate 271,349 downwards.
GGCTGTGCGCGAGATCGATCCCTATTGGATCGAAGAGCCTACCCATCCGGACGATATCGAAGGACACGTCCGGCTCGCCGGCCGAATCGCGCCCCTCCGCATCGCCTTGGGTGAGCATGTACCTAATCGCATAATGTTCCGCAACTTCATGGTAAGTCGCGCCATGCACTTTGCGCAGGCGGATTGCACGCGGCTGGCCGGCGTTGCCGAGTTCCTCGCGGTCAGCCTGCTCGCGCGGAGATACGAGATGCCGGTGGTGCCGCATGTGGGAGATATGGGGCAAATTCACCAGCACCTGGTCTTGTTCAATCACGTGGCGCTTGGCCATGCGGTCGTATTTCTTGAGTACATTCCCCACTTGCGCAAGCACTTCGTGCATCCGGCCGTGGTCGAAAACGGAAAGTATGTTACGCCGCACGAGCCCGGCCTTTCATGCGACCTCATCCCGGGGAGCCGCTAACATTGGAACATTTTCGAATCGGCTTTGCGTTGACGCTGTTGGCGGGTTTGCTCTCCGGCACATGCATGGCGCCCATGAAGTACGCCCGCCGGTGGCCGTGGGAATGCGTATGGCTTGTCTTTAGCATCGTTTCGCTAATCATCCTTCCCTGGGCGCTCGCTCTGAAAAACGTGGCGGGCTTGCTGGCGGTCTATCATTCACTGCCCCTCATGACATTCGGGCCGTCCCTGTTGTTCGGAGCAGGATGGGGAATCGCGCAGGTGCTGTTCGGTCTGTGCATCGCGCGGCTCGGGATGGCGCTCGGATACGCCGTAATTGTGGGTCTTGGGGCGCTTTTCGGAACGCTCGTCCCGCTGCTCGTCAAGCATCGCGATGTTGCCGCTAGCTACCGGGGCGTAATCGTCTTTTGCGGGGTTGCCGTAATGATCGTGGGAGTCGCGCTCGCCGCCTGGGCCGGGAGAATGCGCGAAAGAACCGGAACCGCGTCACGCCCGGCCCGAGAGAGTGGCTACAGCACCGCGCTCGGCCTGGCTGTTTTATGCGGAATTCTGGCGCCCATGCTGAATTACGCTTTTGCATTCGGGGACGGTATCGCCCGGCAGGCGGTACGGATGGGGAACTCTCCCGAAAGCGCCGGCTATGCGGTATGGCCCATCGCGCTGTTAGGCGGCTTTGTGCCCAACGTCTCCTTTGCCGCGGTTCGGCTCTCCCGCAATGGCACATGGAAGTTTTTTCGAGGGGGGTGGGGCGCGGATGCCTGGTGCGGGATCGCTATGGGGGTTTTATGGATGGGGGCTTTCGCCGTCTATGGCGTAGGTTCGGTCTATCTCGGCGAGTTGGGCACATCCGTTGGGTGGGCGCTGTTCCAGATCTTCATGATCATGACGGCTAACGGTTCGGGACTGGTGACTTCGGAGTGGCGCGGCGCTCCGCCATCGGCGAAATACGGGATGGCTGCCAGCCTTCTCCTGCTGGCTTCCGCGACGTTTCTGCTTGCCTCGCGGTCTTGAGGGAAAGGTGATTTCAAAATGAATCGACGTCAGTTACTTGCAATCGCTTCCGGGATTTCTTTTGCGAAGGTAGCTTCGCCGCAGCGCAGCACGGGATCCAAAGCCACTCCCGTATCTTTGGCTCAATCACTGGCTGACGACGCTCAACGAACTGCCTGGTATCGCGAAGCGAAGTTTGGCATGTTCATCCATTGGGGACCTTACTCGGTCGCCAGCGTGGAAGCTTCCTGGCCGATCATGCGTCCTTCGAAGCAATTCGCTATAACGGAGCAGGAGTACCGAGCTTTGCCGAGCCGGTTCAACCCGATTCGCTTCGATCCGGATGGCTGGGTCGCCTTGGCCAGGACGGCAGGTCAGCGCTATATCGTCTTCACGACGAAGCACCATGACGGCTTTTGCATGTTCGATTCCGCATTCACCACCTACAAGATCTCGAACACACCTTACAAAAACGACATCGTGAAGCAGTTATCCGAAGCGTGCCAGCGCCAGAAGATGCCACTCGGTTTTTACTACTCGCCGCCGGATATGAATCATCCAGCGTTCCGGGACACATCGAAACTCGCCGCCGAGAACTGGAATGGTGAGCCAACCCGCGATACGTGGCCACTTTATCTCAGCTACATGGAGATGCAACTGCGCGAGTTGCTTACGCGCTACGGAGACGTTGCACTCATCTGGTTCGATGGCTTGTACAATCAGCGCAAGTTCGATGGATACCGGATGCAGCGGGCCATTCTCGAACAGCAGCCGAACACGCTGATCAACAATCGCATAGGAATTCCGGGGGATTTCGAAACGCCTGAGCAATTCCTGCCCGCGGGCATTCCGGTAAAGGGCAGCACTCTGGATTTCGATCACAAGGACCCGGGTACAAAGCCAGGCTACGTGCCCACGCCCGAGGAGTTCCGGCTCTGGGAAACGTGCATGACGATTAACGGCACATGGGCCTACAACAAGAATGACCGCGACTTCAAGACGGTGGGACAACTCGTCCGAACCCTAGTGGAAGTGGCAAGCCGCGGAGGTAACTTCCTCTTGAACGTGGGCCCCGGCCCGGATGGAACCATTCAGCCCGAGTTCACGGGACGCCTCCAAGCGATTGGCAAGTGGCTAGACCGCAACGGCGAGTCGATCTATGGCACAACCTATGGACCACTTCAAGGGCTGGGCGGCGTGCGGACCACGGCACGAGGCCGCGACGTTTTCTTGCACGTCTTCGATTGGCCAGGAGAGTCGCTCGAACTGCCGGGTCAAGGCTTGCCGAAGTTTCGTTCTGCCAGTCTGCTTGCCACAAACCAGCCGTTGACTTTCGACCAGTTGGATAGCCGCCTGATTATCAAGCTGCCAGCGCAGCCGCAGGATTCGGACGTAACTGTTATCAGGCTCCGGGCCACCTACTAAACGAAAGTATTAGTCTGGTGTCCTGGGTTGGACATTCGTTGAGCGATCCGAGCCTTCGAAGTCTTGGGTGAGTGAGCATACGTTCACAAAGTCTCGAATCTTCCGAGGATCAGATCGCCACCTGCGGTCCAGACGAAAGGCTTCGGATGCTCGTTATTCTACTCCAGATACTCGTGAATGCCCTTCCCCATGCTGGGGACACTCAGGAATGACCCGCGCCGAATCCGTTTTTCAGTGATCTCGGCAAACCAGCGCTCGACCTGATTGACCCACGAGCCACTCGTAGGAGTGAAGTGTAATCGATACCGCGGGTGACGCAAAAACCAGCGAACTACCCTCGCGTCTTATGGGTTCCATCGTTGTTCAGCACCAGATGAATCTCGCCTGCGTCTGGGGTCAGCGCCGAGTCTTCTGCTTCCGTGTCTAAGTCTTGCGCGAATTCGGTCCCACAAAAGTTCGCATAGGCAAACAGGCAAACCGAGAATTCAGGCCGCCCCATTTCACGGATTCTCCCGGTGCGCCGCTTGGTCTGGTTGCGGAACGCCGGGCTTACGAACACCCGGTTCAGTGAGAGTGGGGTCCAATCTAAGCGCCAATGCCAATGCTTGCCGGGCGCCGGCATCATCGCCGCTACGGGTCAAGGCGAGCCCTAAATCGTAGTTGAGTTCGGCGGAGAGCGGATTGATTTGAAGACCGCGCCGAAAGGTCGCGATAGCACTTTGCCAATCGCCCGATGAGTACGAGATTCGCCCCAAGTTTCCGTAGGCGGCGGTGAAGTCTTCCTCGAGGGAAATGGCTCGCTGGTACGCCGCGGCCGCGCCGGCTTTGTCATTGAGCAGTTCCAGCGCCGAGCCGAGCGCAAACTCCGTGCCGGCATCGTTGGGATAAAAGCGCGTAGCTGTGCTCAACACTTCGGCGGCCCGTTTGGGATTGCCGGCGGCCGCAAGCGTGACCCCGATGAAATCAAGAGCACGAAGGAAGTGAGGATACACGATGAGCGCTTCCTGCGCCTTCCCGATGGCGGCGACGGGATCATGGCGCGTGGCTAAGTCTTCGGCTTGTCGTTCCAACTGTTCGGCCTGCAGGCGAAAATCGCGGGACAGGCGTTGCAGGATGACCCATCGTCCGGCGCTCTCGAAAACCGCGCTCGTCTCGCCATAACCAAGACGGGCTGCCTCGTCTGCAAGCTTTGGGTCTAACTCCGCGAGTGTTTTGCGGCCTAGATAGCCTCCGATCGGCGCGGTGGGATCGACCGAAGCCTCGCGCGCGACCTGGTAGAAAGATTCCCCGCTCTGAAGCCGTTTGCGCGCGGCAGCGGCAGCTTCACTCGAATTCGTTGTGATGAGACGCAAGTATTCACTTACAGGCCGGATCTGTGTCCGCGGGGCGGCGCCAGGTGTTACGGCCGGCACGCCTTGTTCCGGATGAACGCGGATCGCATGATCCACCAAATGCAGCGGACCCATTTCCACGGACGGCATGTGGCAACCGATGCAGCCGCCGGATGCATTCACCGGGCATAGGGCAGCGTGCGGTTTCGCGCTTGCGGCGTGACAGTTTAGGCATACCTCAACCGCTCGGCGAGCTCCGGTCGCATCATTGTGAGGATCATGGCAAATAGTGCAGGAAATGGCTTTGCCGCTTTCGAGAAAACACTCTGAACTCCGCAGAGCAAGGACTTGATTTGCAATCAGCAAGTCGTCTGTCGACGGATCGGATAACCGCCCCAAACCGATATGGCAGCGGGCGCAGACATCGATGCTATCTTCGGGCGACAAGCGCTTAGGATTGACGATGCCTTGCATGGGGTGGCCTTCGTTCACCGCCAGCAGATGACCAGACCCGGGGCCGTGGCAGCTTTCACAACCGACGCCGCCGTCCCTGCCGCTTCCCAGGGTGCCGGGCTGACCATGGCAACCGAGGCAGCGCGATTCGAACGTCGGACTCAGGATGACGCCTAACGCCGCGTCGAGCGTTTGCGGCTTCGTGCGTATACATCCCGGCGCGAGCAGCAGTTGTTTCCTTTCCGGACTCCACTCGTACCGGGCCTGAACCAGCGCCGGCCGCGCCAGGGGAATGCCATCGAGTTCGCGGATAGAGGCCAGGAATCCGAGCCCATGGCGCCGACCACCCATCAAGACTTCGACGGGCAAGGTTAACTTCGTGCCGCCGAAGCCGACGGAGTAGGTGAAACCTTCGCCCATGCGCTTGAGTTCGTAAGGAAGATCGTCAGCGGCTGAAGCCTGAAAGGCCGGTGGAAGCCATGCCGTGAGGCCTCCTTGCCAAGTGGTTGCCATGGCTGTTTGCTTTTGTTGAGCGGCAATGGCCCGATGGCACCGCGCGCAGGCTTCCGGTCCGATGAAGTGCGCGACAGGAGCAGCGGCGCCAGGACAGACGAACACCACCGACAGCAGCAGTAAACCGAGCCCATGGAATTGCCGTGCCATCTTCGATCCTTGAATCAGAATACGTCACTGGCGCTCCGCCTAAGCGAATGACCAGCGGTGACCGCAATTTGATGCGCATGACTCTGGTCGAATCGAGTAGTAGGGTCCGGCTCCAATACTCCGAGACACTCGGATTATAGCCGATCATGGCGAATTGAATTTCTTTGACGGCGCGGGTTCGTTGGTCGCGGGAGTGGCAGTGCTCAACGGTGGCCGGCCCCACGCTTCGCCGGTCCTTGAAGCACCTCACTCCGTTTCACTGGCTAAACTTCAGCACCCACGCTGGCTGGGCGAGCAACGCATCAGCCAACTCGGGCAGTTCGATGGTTACCGTACCGTTATTGATTCTGAATTGCAGTGGAGCACTGGAACCAAGTAGCCTAACTGACTTAGGCGTAGCGCCTGTATATCCATTCAAAGCGAACTGACGCCCTGGCCAGCGCGGCAGGATCGCGTAGAAGCTATCGCCTTTCGCGGTGAAAAAAGCGTCGATCGAAGCTCTGCCTCCCTGCGGCGCCGCGATCAGCTTCGAGAAATCGTAGCTGGCTTCGAACTCCTGGTTGTAGCTAACCTTGGGCTGTTCGCCGGCACTCCACTGCTTGGCCTGCGTCCAGGGATGCGTGGCATAGATCGCCTCACCGTTCACCTTCAACCAGTCGCCGATTTGCAGCAGGCGTTCTTCCATGATTGGCGGAATCATGCCGTCAGCCCTGGGGCCAATGTCAAGCAACAGATTGCCGCCGCGGCTGACGATGTCGACCAGCATCAATACCAGTTCACGGCCGGAGTGGTAGTGCTCGACTCTCTCGGCTCGATTGTAGCCGTAGCTGACGCCCATGCCGCGGCTCTCTTCCCAGGCGTGGGTGGTTCCGGCCATTCCGGGCGTGTACTCGGTGGTCCAGTAGCCGCCGTGCTTGTGGCGCGTGTCGCTTCCCCATCGATCGTCAACCACAACCTCGTCCTTCACCGGAGATTCGTTGTAGAGCCAGGCCAGCAACTCGGGGCTGCGCCATTGCTCCGAGGTCATTTCCCACTCGCCATCGCTGAAGATGATAGCCGGCTTGTAGCGCGTGACGACATCCTTGAACTGTGGCATCATGTGCTCGGCCACGTAGCGCGGTTTGTCGCTGAGGTAGAGCGGGTTGTACCACTCGTAGAGCGAGTAATAGATGCCCATCCTCAGTCCCTTGGCACGAACTGCATCCGTGAGGTCGCCGACCAAATCGCGGTGCGGGCCTTCCTCAACCGAGTTCCACGGCCGTCCCCAGGTCTTGGAGGCCTCTTTGCTCGGCCAAAGCGCGAAGCCCTCATGGTGCTTGGAGGTCAGGGCGACGTACTTGGCGCCGGAGTGCGCGAAAACATCTGCCCAGTGCGCGGGGTCGAAGAGCTGGGCGTGGAACTGCGGAGCGAAGTTGCTGTAGGAGTAGCCGGCGCCATAAAGCTTTTTGTGCATCTCCCAGCTACCCGCGTCAACCGGTCCTGCATTCGGCTTCTGCCCTTCCGTGATTGCGTGCCAGTACCATTCGGCATAGGCGAGTTTACCAGGGATTACCGGTGCATAGGCGGGCACAGAGTAGACGCCCCAGTGAATGAAAATGCCAAACTTGGCATCGGTAAACCACGCTGGAATCGGACGGCTGTCGAGCGAATCCCAGCTAGCCCGATAGGTCTGCGCGCCTAACAAAGACGCGAACAGAAGTGAGATCAAGAACGGTGTTCTGGACATGACTGTTCTTTCAAGTTGGCCGGGCGCCGGGCCGATGTTGACCGGTGATGCCGCGCCGCGACAACAAGTATAGCTCGCAGTGCATCAGTCCATTTTCCAGGAGTAGCGGGGTCATCCGGATTCCATTGATGGAATCAACCTCGGATCCGAGGCAGTGCGACGCAAGGCTGGTCTTCTCCGGCGGCGGATTCGCGGATATAGAGATTGATGAGGGGAGCGACGAAGGCGGGCATCGGTGGTTCTCATCCATATGCTCATCCTTCGAATCCCAGCTCAGTGCTTAGCCTGCGGAGCCGGTGTCCCATCGGACCATTTGCCGACCCAGACGAGGAAAATAGTCGCCCGTTCTTCAGGGTCGTCCGCCGCTATAACTGGCGAGCCCGGCAGATTGGCTCCCCAGATTTGCGCCGCGTTGCCAGCAACAAAAAACATCAGATGGGGATGCCAGCTCATGTCGCGGTCGCTTAAGTACTGTTGCTTCGACATCATGTAGCACATCGCTCCAGGCTCCAGCGTGGGAAGTTCCTTCTTATCCAGATGCGGTCGCCTGAAACGATCTCCGTCTTCGATTTTCCCGCCAGCACCAGTTTGGTCTTCATCAGGAAGATGGGCACAAAGGTCCTTGCGGCTGGCGGATTGAAGCAAATGGGGGCGCGCACTTTGGGATTCCGGAAAAGCGTCGAAGGTGACGCCGAGCGCGCCGCCAGTGGTGAAACCGCCAAAGCCCCAGCTCTGGTTGATGCCGTTGAGGGTGACCGTGTACTTGGTCGCGCCGGTATTACCATAGCCGGTGACGTTGACGCCGGGGGCGGTGGAGACAACCTGCGCGGCGCCGGCGACGGGGCCGACGAGATCCATTTGTCTGCGGTCGATGACGCGGAGGGTTTGGTCCGATTCGAATACCTCCTGTTGCTATGGCTGGAGGGTGGCTCCCTCGACGGCGCCGCCGCGGACCTCGACAGACGTGCCCCACCGAGGAAAGAGACATGGAGATATCCGAAGAAAGCGTCTGGCCGGGTTGAAGGCGCAAGTTATCGCGGCGGAAGACGGCCATGCCGGGCTTGGAGACGGAGAGCGAGTAAGTGCCCGCGGGTAAACCGGCAGCGGAATACTCGCCGTTGGAGTCACTGGATAAGCGAGTGACCACGCCGGTAGCAGTGTTGGTTAGCGTAATGCCGCGGCGGGGATGGCGCTTCCGGAGGGGTCCAGAACTCTACCGGTTACGGCAGCCGAGTCCGCGGCCGGGGCCAGCATCATGTGGCAGGACCGGGGGCCGACCGGGCGGCCAGCGGTAAACTGGCCGTCCTCTTGGTATTTCCGGCACGAGTTTCCACGCGACGTGGAATCCCAACGCGATCAAGATCAGAATTGATAAGTAATCGTGCCGTAGACGGTTCGCGGGGCCCCCGGGTACGCGTTTACGTACCCACTCGTGGTCGTGCCGAAGTAGCCGCCACTGGAGATGTACTCCCATTCGTTGTACCGCGAGTTGAAGATATTCATCATATCCACCCTCAGATTGAACGACTGTTTGTGGATTGTCAGCGGCACGGTAAAGGAAAGATTCGCCGTCGCGTAGGACGGCATGGTCTGCGTGCTGGGTGCGCCCGTAAGATTCGAAAACAAGTGTTGAGAGCCAATATAGTTGAACCAGAACCGCGGCTCGACCAGAACGCGGTCCTTGCGTTCGATTCCGTAATAGAGCCCGGCATTGAGCGTGACATTGGGGACGTAGGAAACGGGAAGATTGTTGTAGGGCGTGCATGTGATTCCCTGCGCGGCACACTCCGCAAGGCTCGGGCCTCCGACAACGTAATTCGAAAAGCTCGCGGCCTCGCCGGCGAAGTTAAAGAAAATGTGGGCATTGCGATATGGGTCGTCGTCGAAGAAGGCATCCACGCCGTGGTAGGTGGAGTTGCCGCCGCCGGAAATCTCTAAGCCGGCTGCCGTTTCGAAATCGATCTCCTGGTTGGTGTAGTCCAGGTGAAAGTAATTGACTCCCAAGATGAAATTCTTGAGCCCTGGGGCGTTCTGGAAATGCACCTTGACGCCGGCTTGACTGTACGCGCCCTTCGCCAGTGTGTAAAATGACGGGTCCACACTCTGGAACATTCCGCCGCCACCCCCGAGGGCGGGGGAGCGATACGTCACGTCATAGCCGCCGTAGATGGTCAGCCACGGATACGGCATCACGGCTACATTGATGGACGGTTCCACCGCCGACCGGCTCTCATGCGCCCCGCAAAGAGAACCCTGATCGTTTAGGTTAGGGACGCCGAAGAGATTGAAGTACGGATCGATTAGCTGACCCTGAGCGGGTGTAACTCCACTTGGCGGGATTGGGTTCAGCGAACAATGCGTGCGCAACACTACGCCAGGGGTGAACGTAAAGTCGCGTTGAGCCTGGTCGCTATAGCTCGTCGAGAAGTCGACCACGCGCACACCGGGGGTGATATGAATTTGCGGTATCGGACGAAAATCGTCCTGAGCGAAAAAAGAAGCGTCATCTTGCTGGAAGTAACCGGATCGAATCTTCCCACCGATGTTCGCGAGGCCGATAGAGCCGTCTCCCCCCTGCGAGTAATCGAAGAAATTGTTGCGGGAATTGTAGACTTCATGCAAGAAATAGCCGCCGATTGTGACGGTGTTCAGAGGCAGGACTTTGGACAGGCTCACATCGTCTCCGAAGATGTTGCTGTGCGGATTGTTATACTCGTCAACCTGTCCGGTGCCGCCGCTGCTGGGGAGGAAGTCGTTGTTGCGCCGGTGCAGACGGCGAATATGGTCATACCAAGTCATGTTCTGCAGGGTGGTAGTGTCGCTCAACAGAAGATGCTCACGCGCGTAGACCATGGCCAATTCATTTGTGTCGTACTTGTTATAAGCGGCGAAGGGCAAGGCGCTATAGAAGCCGGAGGTCGCCTGGCTGAAATGCGCGCCATTCGGTTCGACGACACCCTGGTCGGTAGTCGGAATCACCGTCGGACGGTAGCCGCCCCCCTTGGCGTAGTAGGCGCCGAAGGCGAGGCTGCCAGCGGCAAACGATTTGACGGTCTTGCCGTACGCCGACCCGTTCCTGGTGGAGTTCGCAAATCCGTCCGGCGCCACCCGATAATCGTCGCCATCGCCGATCCCACCGCCAACCACCGTCGACCAGCCATGGTAGCTGCCCGTGCTCAGGACGAAGGCTATGTTTCTCTGAGCGAACTGGCCATAGGTGGCGGCGAAGCTGCCGTGAATGGTCTCGGTGGGCTGAACTGGAGTAAATTCCACTTTGCCGCCGATGTCGGTGTACCAGCGGCCATCGGGGGTGCCGGGTCCGTAAGTTACGTCCAGGTTTTGCATCAGGAGGTTCTGCGGCACCGTCGCCGACTGCCACAAGCCAGTGGCCGGGTCGGCAACCGGAACGCCGTCATAGGTGATGCCGAGAGAGCCGGGAGCCGTAAAGCTGGTCGCCTCGCCCGCCCAGCCTTGCTGGATTCCATTTAAGAGGATCGTATATTTCGTGGCGCCGGTCTCGCCGTAGCCGATCACGTTGGCTCCCGGCGTAGACTGAATCATTTGCGCCCCACCGGCCACCGGTCCGGCGGCATCCAGTTGTTTCCTATCAAGCACCCGGATCGTCTGCTCGGACAGCATTACCTCTTCCCTGGTAGGCACAGGCTCGGCCTCGGGTACTACTGTCCCTCGAACCACTACGCTTTCCTCGAGCGTCGCCACGGGCAGGGTGGCGTTAACGGTCATTGACGCCTTAGTGGTCAGTGAGACCCTTTGGGTGAAGGACTGGAAACCCGACTTCTCAATCAAGACAAGCTGCGGATTGGAAGGGAGACCACTGAAAGTGTATTGACCATCCTGGCCGGTCGTGGTTCGGGCTACTTTTTGCGTTGCCAGATCCGTCAGGGAGACGGCCGCGTCGGGAATCGCGTCACCTGCGGGATCCACCACCTTCCCTGTAATGACGCCGGTACCTTGGGCGGCGCAGATTGTGCAGATGGTCAGGGCACAGAACACAATGCAAACGTTGAATACGGCCTTCTCTCGCGAATGCTTCATGCAGCAAAAAGTCCTTTCAGAGTTGACCTTGTGAAACATCCGCAAGGGAAAAGGTATGCTATCAATGGAAAGTTACAGTCACATTAGAGAGAGAAAAATTGCGCGTTACAAACGGTCGTCTGCGAGAACCGTCACGGCACGCGCCGGACAATGACTCGATTTCGGGAGCTGATCGAAGAATGAAATGGCGAGGAATCCCCGCCGATTGCAGACACCAGAAGCACCTTGCCGGATTCCAGCTCCCCGACTAACTGATCCGCCATCGGGCGAATTTTGGAAACAACGTCTTTCCGAGCCTTTTCGAACTCCACAAAACCGAAGCGAACGTGTGCATTCTTCATTCGAGCGGCGCCGTGCGGCCGCCTGCGAACGCGATGGCCAGTTCGTGGACGAACGGTTCGCGTTCGTGGATAAAAGTCTCGCCGCCCTCCTCCTCTTCCCACGTGGCGATCTTCTTTTTTGTGTGTCAAGCCGCGACGTGCAGGCGTTGATTGAATAGACTGGCTGCTTGTACCATGGGAATGCCCTCCTGTTGGGAATCGGCTTGAGGATCGGCACGTCGCGAACGAACGGATTCTCGCCTGGATCAATTATAGGAGGGCTTTTGCTTGAAGCGGGAGGATGGCCCGCTCAACTTAAGAGCTGTTTTGGACACGAGTGCAAAAAATAGTTAGGTTCGGGCGATTGCCTCCGATGGTGATCGCCGAGGCCTGACCCGGCCGCCAGTAGAGAGGATTCATGTTGCCGGTTTGTGCGCCGTGCCCTATGTGCGCTCCGGGAACGGAGAGGGCGAGATCGAGCAGCATACGGCCGTTCAATGGAAGATCCTGAATCGATCGCGGCTCGACGAATTCGCCTAGACTGACGTCCTGCGTCTTCAGCGTATCGGCGGTGGCGGCCACCGACGTCGAGAATCAGTTCGAGGCCCATATTCTGCCCCACTGCAAGGGTCACCGCACGGGAGGATGGTGCGAAGCCCGGAGCTCCCACGCAGGCCGTATAGTCGCCGGGCGGCAGGTTCGCCGCTTCGAATAGGCCAGCCGCGTTGGATGTAAACGAACGCTCGGCGCCGGTGTCTTTCGCCCGGATGGTAACGCGCGCACCCTCGATGGCCGCATGCGAGGCGTCTTCGACGCGTCCGCTGATCGTCGCGAAGTTACTTTGGGCGAGGACAGAACAAGCATAAAACGCAAACGCAGCGAATCTACGGGACATCCTGAAGTGGCAATGTCATTCGCGGAATCAATCAATAATACGAACCGACTAGCTTCGACGAATCCGGCTAATAGCGGTAATTCAATTCGACGAAGCCGAATTGGGCGGTGTGGCCTTTGGGATAGATGCTGGCGATCACCGCTCCGCCTTGCGCGTAGCCGTAATAGAGGCCCAGGGTCGTGACGCGATTCAGTTGAAAATCGGCGCTGGTGTCGTAGAGGGTGGCGAGGCCGGATTTGCCGTTGGAGGGGCGGCCGACGAAGCCGAAGGTCCAGGGTTGAAAAGCGCCGCCGCCGGTGTACCAGAAATCGCTGGCGTTGGCGAGGGACAGCGCGTGGACATCACTGCGGGTGGTGACGCGTTTGTGCGGGCGGAGGATCAGTTCGGCGAAGAGGTCGCGATCGTTCATCTCGTTGAAGAAGGGGAAGCGGGCGTAGATGCGGGGCGTGGGGAGAATGGCGAAGAACGTTCCATGCGTGCCATCGTCCGGGTTGCTGTCGCCGCTCGAATAAAAATAGCCGCCGCGGATCCAGGGATGGAGCGGGGCGAGGATGTCCGGCTGAAACCCGGCTTCGAGCGAACCGGAGCCGGAGCGTTGAGTAAGCGCTCCCCATTGCCCGGTTTGCAGCGCGCCCCAGGCGAGGAGATCGACGATGCCGGCGGCGGTGGGAATGGCGTGGATGAAATGGCCGCCGAAGGTGCCGATGTTGATCGCGCCAAGATCCTGGCGGCGGACGGCGATCGGGCGGTTATCGGTCTTGAGGACACCGCGATCGTCGTTGTAGTAAATGCCGAAGACACGCCACTCGGCGCTGCTCTTTCCAAGAGTAAGCTGGCGCGTGAGCGCGGTGTAAGTGTAGGGAGTTTTCACCCAGCCCCAACCGTCCACCTGGAAGACGCCGCGAGTGGGGATGACGGCCATGGACGCGAAATTCCAGGGGCCGTTCGAGTAAGTGTATTGGACGCCGTCGGAGCTGCGCTCGACGTCTGAGAAACCGAAGATACCGATGAGGCGCTGATCGATGCGGTCGCGTTTGACGGCGGCGAGCGTGGGGTCCTTCGGACTAACTTCAGTTCCGTCGCTGAACTGGAAGCGGCCGAGGCGCAAGCTGTAGTGTTCGCCCTTGAGCCGGATGAAGGCTTGTTCGGGGAAGACCATGGCCGAGTATTGCTGGTTGTGGTTGTAGGCGTAGTAGGCGGGGCCGAGTCCGAACTGGCCTTGCGCGCCAGGGCCGATGGCGCGGTTGGGGACGTCGAGGAGGATGGGCGCGGCGAGATCGACGGTCCAGTCGAAGTGCGTGCTCTTTTGGGAGAAGCCGAGGGTGAGGAGAGAGCCGGAGTAACCGTAGGCGTTCTGGCCGGCGCCGGGAAACCAGTCCCAGCTTTCGTAGCGCTCGCGCAGGTTGCCGGAGACGTCGACGGAACCGATGTGGAGAGGTTCGGAATCGGACTGCGCGAAGGCGGAGGCGGAGGCGGAGCAGAAGAGGAAGATAGCGATGGAATAGCGATGCAAACAGCGGCTCCCAAAGTTGGATCTAGCGAAAGATAGAGAGTCGTCGTGGACTGCTTCGGTGTTTTAGTAGGATAACACGGCGCACCGAGTCGTTAAAACGAAGCCCGCCATGTCTGGGGTGCTAATTTGAGCGCGCTCTCCAGCGGCGGCTCAATCGTAAAGATTCGCGGTTGCCTCGCGAAAAGATGGACGCGGTAGATTCGCCATTCCGCGGGGCGCTCCGTTGCGAGGCCGCACTCGTTGCGGGTGAGGTAAAAGGGCGTCCGGGCGGAACCGTTGGTGGTCTTGACTTCGATCAGGCGCTCGCGGCCTATCGGGTTGAACGACAGTACATCGTAGCCCGCTCCGTCGCCATCCTCGGCGGCGATCCATCGGACTCTTCGGGCCAGATCCGGGCGCTCGGCTTCCACGAGCCGGCGCCGTTCAAGATCGACGACAAAACTTTCGCCGGCATTGCCGAGAGAACGGTTACGATGGTCCCGCTCGACCGGATCGAATTTCCTTACGAGCCGCTTCAAAGCTTCAGGAATCGCATTTTCTTCTGCTGTGCGAGCCGGCGGAGCGACGAAGACCTCGGCGGGCAAGGCCGGCGGGGACGGCTGGCTCGGAACAGCGTCCACAAGAGTCGGATGTGTGGTCAAGTAACGGTCTATCGCGCCGAAGATAGCGAGTTGATAGTTTCTCTTTGGCATATAGCCGGGAATCCAGGGCAGGCCAAGCTCATCCAGCACAGCGGAAATATTTTGATGTTTGAACTCGACGGAGCGGTGTGTCCGGCCGATCTGGGCCATGAGGGAGGCACTGTGCTTTGACTTGACGTAGTGCTGGCCTGCGAGATCGGAGGACAGCATGGCGAAGTAGTCGGCGACGATGGCGTCGAGTTCGTCATCTCGCCAATGCGTTCCGATTTTCGACTCGTCCGCCATTCGAATTATTCGCGACAAATCCAGTGACGATTCACCGTACCAAGAAACGAGGCGGAAGGGGATTGGGCGGATTTACTTTTCGGCTTCGATCTTATCGATGACGATGGCGTGGGCGCCATCCCGCTCGTAAACTTTGCCGGAGATGGACGCGCGTTTGCCGGCGAAGGGCACGAGTTTAGCGTTCTGGCCGGCGGCGCGGGTTTGATCGGAGATGGGGTAGTAGATCACGCCGCCGCCGCCCAGGACGACGAGAGGGGAGCCTTTCCCGGCGCAGGCGATGGCGCTTTTGAGGGCTGATGGGATTCTCAAGCTGCTTGGTGAAGGTGCAGGCGGAATCGATCACCCAGCCCTCGATGCTGGCCCTGCGCCGGCGCCGGAGGCGGCTAACAAAACGCGCGCGAGTTTCACGTCGGTCTTCCCTTCCCGTGGAGCGTGGAAGGGCGTTGGTGAGACGGCGATAGTGGAATGTGAGTATCGGACGCACGCGGGGTTGCTTGGTTTGAACCACCGCGCGCCGTTAATAGCTCCACGCCCATTCCGGTATCGCGACGGATTTCCCGGTTTGGTTGCGGCTGCGCCGGGTCAGGTTAGGACTTTTCTAGTTTGCGCCGACACACGGCGAAGGCCAGTTGACGCCAGCGATTCCCATCCGTTAAATTCAATCCTGAAGCACTTCAGGGTGCCACCCGCTCGCGGAAAGGGCCAAGCCCGCCTGAATCGGAAAATCGATCCCTGGACATACGACTGTCCTTTCAGCCCGGCGATGCGAGCGTTCGGGCGCAATGGGGCCACGAGCCCATGAAAGGAAGCCGCTATGACCCAATCGCTCCCCGAAAACCCATCTCTCGAAAACCTCAAGAAACAGGCGAAATCGCTGTGCAAAGCATGGTGCTCCGGCTCACCCGAGGCACTGGCGCGAGTTCGCGCCGCTCACCCGCAATACGAAGGCCTCTCCGGCGAAAGCCTCCGCGACGTCCGGCCGCGCCTCACCGATTGCCAGCTTGTGCTCGCGCGTGAATCCGGCTTCGATAGTTGGCCGCAACTGAAGGCCGCCGTCCAAGCGGCGAACCGCGAACTGCCCGATGAGTTTGTGGAGCTCGCCTGCCTCTGCTACGACGATCCGCATTACGACCACCGCTCGTTTCACGCCCGCGCCTCCGCGATGCTGCGCGAGAAACGCTGGCTCTCGGAGGCGAACATCTGGTGCGCGGCGGCTGCCGGCAACACCGCCGCCGTCCGGACGTTTCTCGAAGCGCAGCCGGAGTTGGCCAACCGCCCCGGTCCGCATCGGTGGGCGCCTCTGATCTGCGCCTGCTACTCCCGCGTTCAACCCGCCGATCCGGCGCACTCCACCATCGACGCCGCCAAACTTCTCCTGGACCGCGGCGCGGATCCGAACGCCTATACCCTGAAAGGCAACGCCGACGATCGGCTGAACCAGACCCCACGCCGCTTCACCGCGCTGACCGGCTTGTTCGGCGGTGGCTCAACCGGCCTCGCCAATCAACCGCCGCATCCGCGTTGGCGCGAGTTGGCGGAACTGCTGCTGACCCGCGGCGCCGACCCCGCCGACGAACAAGCGCTCTCCATCCATCAGGACGCCTGCCTGGAAACGCTGCTTCGGCACGGACTGAAGCCGGACGCAATGGGACAGGATGGCATCACCCTCATGGGACGCGCGCTCGCTCAAGCCGCGCGCCAAGGGAACGCCAGTCAAGTGCGGATGTTACTCGCGCATCACGCCCGGACCGGCGAAAAATTTCAAGGCAAAACTCCCTGGGAGCACGCGATCAGGCTCGGCCGTTTGGAAGTTGCGCGGCTGCTCGAACAAGCCGGCGCGCCCGTTTCGACCCTGGACGACGCGGGACAATTCATCTCGCTCTGCATGGCCGGCGACGAACCCGGCGCCCGCGCGATGCTGGAGCGCGCTCCGGACCTTCTCGCCCGCGCCCCGAAAGATATGGTTCACCGCGCTGTCTGGACCAAGAACGCAGCGGCCGTGCAACTCGTCCTCGATCTCGGCTTCGATCCCAACTACCAGGAAGACAACCCGGCGATCACGCAGACCGGCGTCCTTGCGGAGAACGAGGAAATCCTTCGCATTCTTCTGGCCCACGGAGCCTCTCTGACCCTACGCGACCCCTGGTACGACAGCACGGCGATTGGTTGGGCGGATTTCTTCGACCGCGCGGACCTGCGCGACAAACTGCTCAGTGAACCGGGAATCTGCCTGTTCGACGCCCTCGATTACAACCGCCTCGATCGCATCCCCGAAATCCTGGCGCGCGATCCCGCCTCTTTGGAACGCCCCTTCGCCGAATGTCTGTCGCGCGCGCCCAAGCCGGAGGACTGGCAGACGCCTCTGGTTCGCATGGTGGCTCGCGGAAACACCGGCGCCGTTCGAGCATTGCTCGACCACGGCGCCGCTCCCCACCCCCGCCATCCCGACGGCCGCTCCCTCGCGCAGATCGCGCGGGACAAAGGTTTCACTGAGATCGCCAAATTCCTCGAAGCCTCGAATGATCCACGAAAGTGACGGTGATAGAATGCCTGCGGGAGAAACCGATGTTTACCGCCACCGCCGATCTGGTTCTGCCCAGCACCGTCACCGGATCGTTTCCGCGCCCGCGCTGGTTCGACGTCAGCATGTGGGGCCGTCCGCTCGACACCTGCCTGCTGGACGTCCACTTCCGCGAGAAATTCCAGGACGCGATGACGGTTGTGATCGGCGATCAGGAGCGCGCCGGCCTCGACATTCTCACGCACGGCGACCTTCACGCCGACGAGGATCTCGCCGGCCGCGCCTGGCATCACTATCCGCTGCAGCGCTGGGCCGGCTTCGAAGGCGACTACCTCCAGCCCGAAGAATCCACCGCCCCGTGGCTCCACTATCCGCCCGGCACGCTGCTCAACGAGATCTACACTGGCTGGCGCTGGCCCCACGTCGTCGACAAAATCGAGCACCGCTCGCTCGCCTATCCGAAGTTATGGCGCATCGCGCAAGCCAAGACGCGCAAGCCCGTCAAATTCGGCACCTGCTGCTCCCAGGTGATGGCGCTGTTTCTCGACATTCACACGCCCAAATACACCGACAAGCGCCAAGTGATCTGGGACATGGCCGAGGCGATGAACAAAGAGCTGCTCGCCTTGCGCGACGCCGGCTGCCGGTGCATCCAGATCGAAGAACCGACCTTCCACTTCATGGCCAACACCTACGGCAAAGACCACGAGGAAGTGAAGTTCATGATCGACGCCTTCAACCGCGAGGTCCAGGGCCTCGACGACGTCGAGCTGTGGATCCACACCTGTTGGGGCAACCCGAACATGCAGCGCGTCATGGAGGACACCAGCTACGCCAACTCCATCGAGATCTACCTCGAGCGTTGCCGTGGCGACGTCTGGACGCTCGAAATGAAGGATCGCAACCAGAAGGATCTCGAACTGTTCGAGCCTTTCAAGCACGCCCTCAAAAAGAAAATCTGCATCGGCGCCGTAAGCCATCGCGCGCTTCAGGCCGATCGCCCTCAGGACGTGGCCGGCGAGATCCGCAAAGCCCTGAAGTACATTCCCGTGGAGAGCCTCATCGTGTCTAGCGATTGCGGCTTCGGCCGCCAAGGCTGCAACCGCGAGATCGCGTTCTATAAATCCAGCGCCATCGCGCAAGGCTGTAACATCGTGCGGCGCGAGCTTGGCCTGCCCGAAACATACGTTCCAGCGGCCGATCCCATGCTTCAGATCGACGTCGTGCCCGGCAGGTCACGCTCATGACCATTTCACGAAGAACGTTCCTGGCCTCCGCATTCATCTCGCCCCTCCTCAACGCCGCCAACTCGCCCGCGCCGAAAATCGGCGTGACCGACTGGAACCTCGATAAAGCCGGCGATCTCGATGCCGTTTCGCTCGGCCAAATCGCTCGGCTTCGATGGCGTCCAAGTAAGTCTGGGCCGCAAGCCCATCGACGGCAAACTCCCGCTCGACAACGCCGCGATCCAGGCCCGTTATCTCGCCGCCGCGAAGAACCAAAACATCGCGCTCGCCGGAACCTGCCTCGACATTCTCCACGTCAACTACCTCAAGAACGACAAACTCGGCCCGAAATGGGTCGCCGATAGCATCCCGATCACAAAGACCTTGAACGCCGGCGTCGTGCTGCTCCCATTCTTCGGCAAAGGCGCGCTCGAAACGCAGCGCGACCGCGAATACGTCGCCGATGTCTTGAAAGAGATCGCCGGCGAAGCCGAGCGCGCCGGAGTGCTGCTCGGCCTCGAAGACACCATTTCCGCCGAGGACAACGTTCGCATCATGGAGCGCACTCAATCCCCCGCCGTCCGCGTCTATTACGACGTCGGCAACTCGACCGAGAACGGCTTCGACGTAGTGAAGGAGATCCGCTGGCTGGGCAAGGATCGCATCTGCCAGATGCATCTTAAGGACCGAGGCTACATCGGCGACGGCCGCATCGATTTCGCCGCGGTCATGAGCGCGATCACCGCCATCGGCTACACCGGGTTCGCAAACCTGGAAACCTCCGCGCCATCGGGCTCCATCCCCCGCGACATGCGCCGCAACCTGAAAACCGTCCGCGAATACCTGGCGAAGGCCCGCGCCGCTCTCCCTCCTAACCCTTCGGGATCGCATACGTCCAACTCGACACACCAATCACCGGCCACCGGGAGACGATAAATGTTCCAAGATCTGCGTTTTGCCGTGCGAATGTTGCGCAAGCAGCCCGGCTTCAGCCTGATCGCCGTGCTCACCCTGGCCTTGGGCATTGGCGCCACCTCGGCGGTCTTCAGCCTGATTCAAGGCGTACTCTTGACGCCTCCGCCGTATCGCCAACCGCGGCAGCTCGTGCTGGTTCCTCCCGTCCGCGCGGACGGCCAGAAGTTGGCGGACCCGCGCGGTTGGCCCGCCGCGCAATGGATGGATTGGCAAAAGGAGGCGAAGTCGTTCGACGGAATCGCCGCCTACTCCTGGACATTTAATTTTCTCGTCAGTAACGAGGGCAGCGAATCGATCCAGGGAATGGTCGTCACCAAGGACTACTTCCGCGTCACCGGTCTGCAGCCCGTGATGGGTCGCGTTTTCGCGGAGTCGGAAACCCAACCGGGGCCGGCGCGGGTCATCGTCCTCGGCTACGACTTTTGGCGGCGGAAGTTCAACGGCGACCCGCGAATCCTGGGCAAGACCGTCCGCATCAGCCGGTCGGAGGCGCCTCCCGTGGTCATCGGCATCATGCCTCGCGGCGTTCGCTTCCTTCCCTCGCCCGGCGCGGCGCGCGAGCCGAACTACAATGTCAACGCTCTGGTGGACTTCTGGATCCCGGTCACTCCCGACCCGGCGCGGCTGAAGCGTCCGGATTGGGATCTGGTAGCGCGGCTCCGCGGCGGGACGACCATCCAACAAGCGCAAGAAGAACTCGCGCTCATCGCCGCCAGAGAAGCTCAATCCGACCCTGACTTTCAAGGCATCGCCCCGAAGCTACAGTCTCTGGCGGAGGAAATGAATCACGACGGCCGCCGCATCCTGCTGCCGCTGTTGGGCGCGGCGGCGCTCGTCCTCTTGATCGCCTGCGGCAACGTCGCCGCCCTGCTCCTGGTGCGCGGCCTGCAACGCCAGCAGGAATACGCCGTGCGCAGCGCCCTGGGCATCGGCCGCGTCGCCCTCTTCCGCCAAGTTTCCGCCGAGAGTCTGCTGCTGGCCGTCCTGGGCGGAACGCTCGGAGTGGGCTTCGCGCTCGGAGCCGTAAAGTTGTTCCAGTCGATCGGCGGATACGCCATTCCCCGTCTGGATTCGGTGACAACCGGCTGGCCCGTGCTCGCGTGGGGATTCGCCACGGCCGTCCTCGCCGCCGTTCTGGCCGGGATCTTTCCCGCGCTGCGCGCATCCAGCCTCGACCCGATGCGCGGTGCTCAAAAGCGCCGGCCCTAATAGCAGCGCCGGCCGTGGAGAACGCCGTCTCCTCCGCGGAGTAACCATGGTCCAGACCGCGCTGACCCTGGCGCTCCTTGTCGGCGCCGGTCTCCTCATTCGCACGATGATGAACATCGCCAACGTCCAATCCGGTTACAACATGGGGCGAATCCTTACGATGAGCGTCACCGCCGTGCAGGGCAATTGGGGCGATTTTCATCGGCGCGCCTTGGAGCGCGTCTCGGCGCTGCCTGGTGTCCAATACGCCGCCTTCGCGTGGGGAGTGCCCCTCACAGGTAACAATTGGCCCGCGACGCTCGAAATCGAAGGCCAACCCCCGGCCGCCAAGGAAAGCGACCGGATCGCCATGCCACTGCGCTCCGTCACGCCGGATTACTTCAAGCTCCTGGGCTTGGCGATGCTGCAGGGCAGGGAATTCCGTTCCACCGATGACGGCAAAGCCCCCAGCGTCGCCATCGTCAACCAGGCCTTGGCCGATCGCTATTTTCCCCACGGCGATGCAGTTGGCCGGAAACTGTGGTTCGACGGACGGCAGAAGCCCGCCACCGAAATCGTCGGCGTGGTCTCCAACGGTCGCACCGACGACCTGACGCAAGCCGCCGCGCCGGAGATCTATTTTTCCCTCTGGCAAGCCGGCGCGTTTTCCAAGCACCTCGTAATTCGCACCGTGGCCGAGCCGCACTCGCTCGTCGCCGCCGTCCAACGCGAGTTGCACTCCATCGACCCCACCGTCGCCGTCGAAAACCCGAAAACTCTGGAGCAGATTCGCGGCGATTCTCTCGCCTCCCGCATCTTCGCCATGCGGTTGCTGGTCGGTTTTTCGCTCGTCGGGAGCGTGCTGACGCTCGTCGGTATTTATGGCGTACTCTCGCTCTCGGTCGCCTCCCGCCGCCGCGAGCTCGCCATTCGCATGGCGGTCGGCGCCGAACGGCGGGACATTCGGAACCTCGTATTCGCGGAGGGTTTTCGATTGATTGCTTCCGGCGTGCTCTCGGGCATCGCGGCAGCCATTGTTCTTTCGCGCGTCCTCAAATCCTTTCTCTTCGAAGTGGAACCCGGCGATCCGGTCACGTTGATCGGTGTGGCCCTCTTATTCGCCGGCGTCGCCCTGTTAGCCTGTTGGATGCCCGTACGCCGCGCCGCGAAAGTCGATCCGCTGGAAGCCTTAAGATACGAGTAAATGCGAGCATAGCTGGCGACGGCCCGCGAGAGAGGACCGTACTGTAATCGCCGATCCCGCCACTTGATGCCGTTAACTTACCAGACTTTCGAAAAACCCAAAGGTGCCGCGCTACAATGGTCAACGAGATGGATCGTGTCCCGCCACAGCCCGTCAAGGATCCGCCAAACTTGATCCGGAGCGGCGCGTTCTTACTGGATCGGCTGTTAAGCCACATCGACCCCGGTACGGCGGAGGAATCCGAGGTCTTCGTAAGCCGCGTCTATGAGCAGCGTCACACCGACCGTTCCTCCGACAGCAACGGCAAGACTGGTCCTTGATACGGACGTCGCAAGTTTTGTCTTTAAGTGGCATCCCGAATTTGCGCCGCGCTACGTCGCCATTATGCGCGGTTCCGAGTTGATCGTTTCATTCATGACTCTGGCCGAGATGCGCCAAGGCGCTCTTGATGCGAATTGGGGGCCGCGCAAACGGGACGTGCTGGAAACGTACTTGGCTGACTTCTCAGTGCTCCATTCCGACAGCCTCTTGTGCTCGACGTGGGCCGCCATTCGGAACGAGAGTACGCGCAAGGGACGTCAAATGAGTTCGGCCGACGCATGGATCGCTGCCACAGCCCTGGTTTTGGCGGCGCCGCTCCTGACGAACAATCCCAAGGACTACCGCCACCTGGACAGCCTCCAATTTGTTTCCATGGCAGCAGGATAGCCTTCCGATGACGAACCTCACGAACCGGGATTACCGCGGCCCTCGAAAACTCCTCCTCGAAAGCGGCCAATATCGATTCGTCTCACGCGGTTCAATCCCGGCTCAGCGCCGCCGCTTCGCACGGCAGCTACTTTTCCGCTGCCGTTTCCTCAGGCCGAAGCGCTGGTTCGGAGAGCGGTCGAATCTTCGCGCGCGCCCCCTCTCACCGCTTCCTCTTCCCCGGCCCCGCCACCACCACCGCTCCGCGACACCACCGGAATCAGCGAATTCTCCACCCCCACACCCGCCGCCCGCGTGCGCGAGGAAATCTCCCGGTTCAACCCCGCCATGAATTCCTGAATCTGGTTCTGCATCGCTTCCATCTTCTCGCGCATGTTCAGGATGATCTCCACCCCCGCCAGATTCACTCCCAGATCCCGCGTCAGCTTAAGGATCACTTCCAGCCGCTCCAGATCCCCATCCGTATACAGCCGCGTGTTCCCATCGCTCCGCGACGGCGCCAGCAACCCCTCCCGCTCATACAAGCGCAGCGTCTGCGGATGGATCTGATACTGCTCGGCCACCGCCGAGATCATATACGCCGCCTTCGATCGCGCCCGCGCCATCGCTACACCTCCACCCACAACGCTTCGCGCGGATCTTCCGGATGCAGTTGCCCCAGTTCCCGCAGAATCTCCCGCGTCCGCTCGTCGTTCGCCTTCGGAGCCTGCAGATTCACTTCTACGATTTGGTCCCCGCGCTTCTCCGTCCGCGCGTCCAACACGCCTTTCTCTCGCATCCGGAACTTCTGCCCGTTCTGCGTCCCCTGCGGCACCTTAAGCTGCGCCCGCCCGTCCACCGTCGGCACGTCGATCTTCGCCCCCAGCGCCGCTTCCGTCACCGTCACCGGCACGCGAATCTCGATATTGCTCCCGTTGCGCACGAAAAATGGATGCGGCTCCACGCGAATATTGATGTACAGGTCGCCCGCCGGCGCGCCCATCGTTCCCGCGTTCCCTTTGCCCGCCACCCTCAGCCGCGATCCCGTATTCGCTCCTGCCGGAATCCGCACTTCCACCACATCCGTCCTCGGCAGACGCCCGTCTCCATGGCACGTTGGACACACATTCCGCAGCCGCCCTTTTCCATCGCATCGCGGACAGGTCAGGTTAAATCGCATCGCCCCGGCCATCTGCGTCACCGAGCCCGTGCCATCGCACTCCGGACACACCGCCGATCCTCCGCCCGAAGCCCCGCTTCCATTGCACGTCGCGCAGGTCTCCTGCCGGCTCACGTTCAGCTTCACCTGCGTCCCCCGGATCGAATCCCAGAACCCGATATTCAATCCATATTCAAGGTCGCTGCCCCGCTCGGGAGCCGCCGCCGCCTCTTGCTTGCGGGCCTTCCCTGCGAAAAACTGGCTGAAAATATCCCGGAATCCGGCTTCGCCCGCGCCCTGGCTCCCCGCCGCCGTCCCGCCGGCGAAATCGCGAAAATCGAATCCGTTAAAATTGACGTCCGGCCCCGGCCGCGACTGTCCTGCTCCACCTCCCGCCCCCGGCCCTCCCGGCGGAATATGGTCCGAGTAAAACCCGTATTGGTCGTATACTTCGCGCTTCTTTTTGTCGCTCAGGACGTCGTAGGCTTCCTGGATCTTCTTGAACCGCTCCTCGGCCGCCTTGTCCCCCGGATTCACGTCCGGATGAAACTTGCGAACCAGCCGCCGGTACGATTTGCGCAGTTCCTCTTCCTTGGCCTCGCGGGAGACGCCTAGCGTCGCGTAATAATCTTGCTTGCTCGCCATAAAGAATCCGGGGCCGGTCGAACCCGGCCCCCAGTCGCTACTTCACTCGCTGCCGGAACTACCGGCCGGCTTACTTCTTCTCATCCACGTCCACGAACTCGGCGTCCACTACGTCGTCTTTCGGCTTCCCCCCGCCCGCCCCGTCGCCCGCCGCGCCCGCGCCGTGCCCGTCTCCCGCCGCTCCGCCACCCGGCGGCGGCGCCGCGGATTTGTACATCGCCTCCGCCAGCTTGTGGCTTGCCGTCTCCAGCTTCGACGTCGCCTGGTTGATCCGGTCCACGCCGCCTTCGCTCATGGCCTTCTTCGTTTCCTCGATCGCCGACTCCACGTCCTTCGCCTCCGCGTCGCCGATCTTGTCCCGGTGATCCTTCAACATCTTCTCGATGTTGTACACCATCGCATCGGCCCGGTTCCGCGATTCGATCTCTTCTTTCTTCTTCCGGTCGTCGCCGACGTGCGCCTCGGCTTCCTTCGCCATCTTCTCCACTTCGTCCTTGCTCAGCCCCGACGACGACGTGATCGTGATCTTCTGCTCGTTGTTCGTCGCCTTGTCCTTCGCCAGCACGTTCAGGATGCCGTTGGCGTCGATGTCGAACGTCACTTCCACCTGCGGCACGCCGCGCGGCGCGTTCGGAATCCCCACAAGCTGGAACACCCCCAGCATCCGGTTGTCCGCCGCCATCGCCCGCTCGCCCTGATACACCTTGATCTCAACCGAGGTCTGATTGTCCGACGCCGTCGAAAACGTCTCGCTCTTCCGCGTCGGAATCGTCGTGTTCCGCTCGATCAACTTCGTGAACACCCCGCCCAGCGTCTCGATGCCCAGCGACAACGGCGTCACGTCCAGCAGCAGCACGTCCTTCACTTCGCCGCCCAGCACGCCGCCCTGCACCGCCGCGCCCACCGCCACCACCTCGTCCGGGTTCACGCTCTTGTTCGGCTCCTTGCCGAAAAGCTCCCGCACGATCTGCTGCACCTTCGGAATGCGCGTCGAACCGCCCACCAGCACGATTTCGTCGATCTGCGGCGGCGTCAACCCCGCGTCCTGCAGCGCCTGCTTGCACGGCCCCACCGACCGTTGCAGAATATCGTCCACCATCTGCTCGAACCGCGCCCGCGTCAGCTTCACGTTCATGTGCTTGGGGCCGCTCGCGTCCGCCGTCAAAAACGGCAGGTTCACTTCCGTCTCCAGCACCGCCGAAAGCTCGATCTTCGCCTTCTCCGCCGCTTCCTTCAAACGCTGCAGAGCCATCTGATCTTTCGAAACGTCCACGCCCGTTTCTTTCTTGAACTCCTGAATCAGCCAGTCGATGATCCGGTGATCGATGTTGTCCCCGCCCAGGTGCGTATCCCCGTTCGTCGATTTCACCTCCACCACCCCGTCGCCCACTTCGAGAATCGACACGTCGAACGTGCCGCCGCCGAAATCGTATACGACGATCGTTTCGTCCTTCTTCTTGTCCAACCCGTAAGCCAGCGCCGCCGCCGTCGGCTCGTTGATGATGCGCATCACTTCCAGGCCCGCGATCTGCCCCGCGTCCTTCGTCGCCTGCCGCTGCGCGTCGTTAAAATACGCCGGCACCGTGATCACCGCCTTGGTGACCTTCTCGCCCAGGTACGCCTCCGCCGCTTCTTTCAATTTCGCCAGAATCATCGCCGAAATCTCGGGCGGCGAATTCTTCTTCCCTCCCGCTTCCACCCGCGCGTCCCCATTCTCGCCAGGGACAACCTTATAAGGAACCAGCTTCATCTCCTCGCCCACTTCGTTGAAACGCCTTCCCATGAAGCGCTTAATCGAGTAGATGGTATTCTCGGGATTGGTCACCGATTGCCGCTTGGCCACCTGCCCCACCAGCCGTTCTCCGCTCTTGGTGAACGCCACAATCGACGGCGTCGTCCGGCCGCCTTCCTGATTCGGAATGACAACCGGTTGCCCACCCTCCATCACCGAGACAACCGAATTCGTCGTCCCCAAATCGATGCCTATAATTTTGCTCATATCGTCCTCAATTCCTCTCGGGGTGCCTCGCCGCGAGTGGCAAGCGATGCTATTTAGTCCTTCTTTATTATTAAAGCTTAGCGGAGCATTGTCAAGTTCTCTTCCCGTCTTATTGCTAACTGTCCTGTTTTCTTCACCAACCACCTCCGCCGCCACCCTCACCATCGCCGCCGCCGCCGACCTCGCTCAGGCCCAACAGAGCCTCTCCCAGGCCTTTCAGCAGAAATCCGGCGCCGCCCTCCGTTTCTCCCTCGGCTCCAGCGGCGTCCTCGCCAAACAAATCGAAAATGGCGCCCCCTTCGACGTCTTCATCTCCGCCAACGAGAACTACGTAAAGGACTTAGCCGCCTCCGGCCACATCGACCCCGCCAGCGTCCACGTCTACGCCATCGGCCGCCTCGGTCTCTGGTCCTTCACCGGCAACCTCCACGATCTAAACCAGTTGCTCTCGCCCGATGTCCAGCGCATCGCCATCGCCAACCCCCAGTTCGCCCCCTACGGCGCCGCCGCCAAGGACCTCCTGGAGCGCACCGGCCTCTGGACCCGCCTCCAGCCCAAAATCGTCTACGGCGAAAACGTCAGTCAAGCCCTTCAGTACGCCGAAAGCCAAAACGCCGACGCCGCCATCGTCTCCTGGACGCTCATCGCCGCGAAAGGCGGAACTCTCCTACCCGCCAATCACGCCCCCATCCGCCAAGCCGTCGGCATCGTCACCGGGACCAAACAGCCCGCCCTCGCCCGCCAATTCGTCGAGTTTCTCCTCGGCCCCGCCGGCCGCGCCGTCCTCTCCGCCCACGGCCTCACCCCGCCCTAACCCTTCGGAACCTCCACCGTAATGTTGCGGAATTTCAACCCGCCCGTGTGGTCTCCCTGAATGTAGAACGGCCCCGGTTCGCCCTCGTTGGCGTCCAACGCCCCGCCCGTAATCCCCTCGATTTCCTTGTGGTCGATCGTCGTCACGCCGTTGCGCACCACCGTCACCGTGCGCCCCACCAGCGTAATATCGAACGTCTCCCAATTCCCCGGCGTCCGCGGCAGATCCAGCTTCGGCGCGATCCTTCCGTAAATCGACCCAATCCGCCGCTCCACCGGATTCTCGTTCAGCGGCTCGTATTCGATCTGCGTCTCATACCGCCCGCGCAAATAAAATCCGCTGTTGCCCCCGTCCGGGCAGTTCACCTCGAAATGCACTTTGAAATCGTTAAACGTCCGCGTCGTTCTCAGGTTCGCCCCGTGCGCCTCGTTCACCAGCAGCCCGTCCTTCACCATCCAATGGCTATGCGCCGTATCGCCGATCGGCTCCCACCCGTCCAGGTTCTTGCCGTTGAACAGCGCCTCTGGCTTCGTCCACGCCTTCGGAGCCTTGCGCTTCAACTCCGGCGCTCTCACCCCCGCCAACTCGATCGTGTTGGTCCCGCGCTTCTGCACCCCCGTCAGTTTCCCGCCGCTCGCGTCCAGCTCCCACGTCATCGTCTTCGACAAATTGAGGGTCATATGCGTCCCCTCCACCTTGAAATCCTTCACCTCGTATACGTTCCCCCCCGTCGGCTGAAACCAAACGTCCAGCTTCCCCTCCTTCTCCGTCACCCCCAGCCAATCAGGCGCGCGTCCCGCCCGGCGTAACGATATTAAAATCCCATCGCCCCACAAACGGATTCGCGCTCGACTGAGCAAATGCCGGCGCCAAGGAAAAGGCGCAGAGTAACACAAGACCAACGGTAAATTTCCGCATGTATGCAGTCTATAACAGCGGCGGAGGTTTAAGAGCGGCGCGGCTTCTTCCGTCCCGCATCCTCCCACGCCACCGCCATCGCCCGCCGCAGCGTGCTCTTCTTCACGTCCTTCAGCCGCACACTCGTGCAGCCCTGCCGCCCCCACGCGCCCTTCACCGGCGCAAACCCCTTCGGCTCGGCTGCCACAAACGCCTCCTGCTGCTCCGGCGGCAGCTTCACCATTCCCCATGCCTCGTCCGGATAACTCAACGTCGCGAAAATCCTCCCGCACACCCGGAAGTCCGGATGATCCCGATGCGCCTTCTCCTCCACCTCCGGAAAGCTCAGCGCCATCTCGCGGAATTCCTGCGCCGTCATCCCCATCGCTCCTGTAGCGCCTCCAATTCTTCCTGCGACATGTCTTTCATGTGCGTCGAGATCCACCACTTATACCAGAACGGATCCTTCACCCCCCGACGACCGGTCGCCATAAAGTTGATCGGCCGGCTCCCGCGCGCCCAGTTGCGTTGCAGGCGGGAAGCTTGCTGTAATACATCCCGCGCCCATTGAGGCGTCCGACTAAGGAGGAAACAACTTGCTTAAAGAGTTTAGGACATTTATCGCCCGAGGCAACGTCCTCGACTTGGCGGTGGGCATCGTGATCGGCGTGGCTTTCGGAGCGATCGTGACTTCGTTCGTCAACGACATTTTGATGCCGCCGGTCGGCCTGTTATTGAAAGGCGTCGATTTCACCAATTTATTCGTGGTGATGAAAGGCGCGCTACCGGACGGGGCGACATTGGCCGAGGCCAAGGCGGTTAAAGGCGTCGTTACCTTGAATTACGGGCTTTTCTTAAACGCGGTGATCAATTTCCTGATTGTGGCCTTCGCCGTGTTCTTGGTCGTGAAGGCGGCGAATAAGATGATGCCCAAGCCGGCGCCCGCCCCCGAGCCGGCCAAGACGAAAACCTGCCCGTTTTGCGCGATGGAAATCCCGCTAGCGGCCTCGCGGTGCCCGCATTGCACATCGGCACTGTCGGCATTGTAGAAGAATCCGGTACCCGCTCAAACAACCCACCGCGACACCGATAAGACCTTAGGGGTCACATTGTCGATGCTGAACGTGATGGTGGTTTGTCCGGATTACGAATTGCGCGAATCGCTGTGCGAGGCCGTGGACGGCATGGTGGATATTTTGCGGACGGTGGAAGCGTATCCGCCGCCGGTGGAGTTCCTACGCATGTTGCGTGCGCATGCTCCCGAAGCGATCCTGTTGAGCACCGAATCGCTGCGCGAGGCGCTCGCATTGGCCATCGAGGCGGAACGGAATTATCCCGGATTGCAGATTGTCGCCGTGGGAAGGACCTGCGACAACCATGTGCTGCTGGAGTGCATGCGGGCGGGAATCCGCGAGTTCGCGACGGCGCCGTTCGACCGGAACATGCTGGAGGAATGTTTCCTGCATGTGCTCAGCGGCCTCCAGGCGCGGCCGGTGAAGTCGATGGCGACGGAAAAAGTGTTTTGCTTTATGCCGGTGAAGGGCGGCGTCGGCGCCACCACCGTGGCGATGAACGTCGCGGCGGCTCTGGCCAAGGATGCGGCGGGTTCCGTGGCGCTCGCGGATTTCGATCTGGCGGGCGGAATCCTGCGCTTTCTATTGAAGCTGCACAACGCCAATTCGACGATCGACGCGATCGATCGCGCCGTGAGCCTGGACGAGAATTTCTGGCCGCAGTTGGTGACCCGGGTGGGCGGGGTGGACGTGCTCCATTCGGGCGCAACCAAACCCTCCGCGCAACCGGAGGCGACCCATATCCGCCGCTTGCTCGAATTCATGCGCCGGAACTACGATTCGATCTGTCTGGATATTTCCGGCCGCTGCGACATTCTGGCGCTGGAGGCGATGGCCGAAGCCAAGAGGATCGTCATGGTATGCACGCCGGAGGCGCCGGCGCTGCATATGGCCCGCGAGAAACTGGATTATCTGGAACAAGTGCAATTGGCCAGCCGCTGCGTGGTCGTATTGAATCGCTGCACCAAGCGTCCGGTGCTGACTCTGAACGAAGTGGAGCGGATTCTGGGAGTGCCGGTGTTTGCCAGTCTTCCCAACGACTACCAAAGCGTCCAGCGCGCGCTGAACGATGGGACATGGCTGCCGCACGGCTCGGAAATCGCCAAAGGCATTCAAAATTTGGCGGACCTGCTGGTGGAAAAACAGGCTCCGGTGAAAGAAGCGAAAAAAAGCCTGGTGGGACACTTCGCCATTCGCTCCAGCCGCTTTGGCGTGATCGCCGACGCCCGCAGACCGGCCGTGGGGTAAAGCTTTCGGCTATCCTCTGACTTGGATCCGATCCTCCACTGGGTTTCCGCTTACGGCTATTTCGCCATCTTCGGTTTGCTCATGTTCGGGATCGCCGGGCTACCGGTTCCCGACGAGACATTGCTGGTTTTTTCCGGGTATCTGGTCTCGCGCGGCGGCTTGAATCCCGCCGGAGCGCTGGCCGCGGCGTTTTGCGGCAGCGCCTGCGGCATCACCCTGAGCTACACCATCGGCAGAACGCTGGGGATCGGCGTTGTGCATCGTTATGGCGCCTGGCTTCATTTGACCGAGGAGAGGGTAAACCGCGTCCATGAATGGTTCGAGCATCTGGGGCATTGGGCGTTGGTGGCCGGCTATTTCATTCCCGGCGTCCGCCATTTGACGGCGATTGTCGCCGGAACTTCGGGCCTCGAATACCGGCGATTCGCCGCGTTCGCCTACAGCGGCGCTTTTCTGTGGGTTTGCACGTTCCTCTCGCTCGGCTATTTTTTTGGCGACCACTGGCAGGAGGCGGAGCTGGCGCTCCATCGCCATTTGGTCACTGCGACCCTCGTGGCGGCGGGAGCGATGGCGGTATATCTGTTCGCCCGGTGGTTGCGAAACCGGAAGCGCGGTTGAGTTACTTCTCCGGTCCGGGTTGGCCGATGCGGTTCCACACGTGGTCCTTGATCCAGTGCCCGTCCCACCACTCCACCGGGTTCACCTGCACGCCATCCAGTTGCATGCTGAAGTGCAGGTGATCGCCGCCGGCCAGGCCAGTGGCTCCGCTGCGGCCCATGATCTGCCCCTTCTTCACCGTGTCGCCAACTTTCACGCCGATCTGGCTCAGATGGCCGTAAATGGACTGTAATCCGTAGCCGTGGTCCAGCACGATGCAGTTGCCGTAGATGCCTAGCATTTCCGCGAAGATCACTTTTCCGTCGTTGCTCGCCTGCACGGGTACGTGTTGGGTCACCGAGAGGTCGAAGCCCAAATGGACCTGTTCGTCTACCTTCTTGCCTTTGTAGATGTAGCTGCGGTCGTCGGCGAAAACGGACTCTACCTTGGAGTTTGGCTGTTGCTGGAAGGGCGTCGTGAAAAGAAAACCCGGCTCGGTTTTCGA
This sequence comes from uncultured Acidobacteriota bacterium, assembly GCA_963823105.1. Classification (GTDB taxonomy): domain Bacteria; phylum Acidobacteriota; class Terriglobia; order Bryobacterales; family Bryobacteraceae; genus JAJYKC01. The sequence goes on along the minus strand of CAWGKC010000017.1, from coordinate 239,854 downwards.
GCGGAGATCGGCGAGAGTTCGATTGTTCCGAACGCGCATCTCGCGGTTGATTACCAGAAAGCGCGTGATAAGCTCGCCGCTGCCGCCAGGGTCGATCTGGTTAACGACGCGATTCAAGAACGCGTCGTCGATGGGAAGGTCGCGGCGGCGGAAGTCCTTCGGGAAGAGCTTGTAGACGAACGACGCCGTGGCTTCCGCGCCGGCGGGGTTGGACGCAAAGACCATCGGCACGGTGGAGGCGGACAGATCCCACGGGAAGGCGTAAAGCGAGAATCGCCCCGGTTTTCCTCCTGGCATAGGGAAGCTGCGGAAGCTGTACTTTCCCACCCTCACGCCGGCCTCGGTCCAATACCCCGAAGGGCTCAATTGCACCAGTTCGGAGCCGCCCTGGTTGATGTAGTGCTGTTCGCCGTCGGCGCTGACAAAGGGCGGTTGCGTGATGATCGAGACCTCGCGGGTGACGGTCGCCGTCGATCCGCGCAGGTCGTTTGAAACCGCCTCGACGATCAATGCCGCCTTGCCGTCTTTCAATGCCGGAGTGGTCTTGGAGCCGATAGTGAGCGCATACGAAGCGGAGGGCTGAGAGTGAAGCCAGAAGCCGAAGCGGGTGGCGGCCCAAGTCTTCTCGGCCGCCGGATACTGGTGCCCGTTCTGTTCGACAAAAACCGAAAGGCGGCGGATGCCGTGTTTCGATTCCACCGTGGCGCGGACCGGAGTGGCTTGGCCCACGGCGGTCAGGGCCGGATCGAGCGTGAGGGCGGGCGTGGAGGAGGCGATCAGAAGAATCAGGAATGGCAGTGCGATGACCGCGGCGGCGATGGCGGGAACGAGTCGTTTCACGGGCTTTGGCGAATCTTAAGGCTATCACGGCGGGCCTTCTGGTATGCTGAAAAATAAGGCCGGAATACCCCGTGGGAATCCTTCCGGCCGTTCACTGAGGTTCACATGTCCGGACATTCAAAGTGGGCGACAATCAAGCACAAGAAGGCCGCCCTCGACTCCAAACGTGGCAAGGTTTTTACGCGGCTGATCAAAGAGATCATGATCGCCGCCCGCAGCGGGGGAGACCCCGACTCCAATGCCCGCCTTCGCACCGCCATCGTCGCCGCCAAGGCCGTCAGCATGCCCGCCGATAACATCAAGCGCGCGGTCATGCGCGGCACCGGCGAGCTCGAAGGCGGGCAGATCGACGAGATTATGTTTGAAGGCTATGGACCCGGCGGCGCCGCCGTGCTGGTAATGGTGGCGACGGACAATCGGAATCGCACGGTGAGCGAGATTCGCCACGCATTTTCGAAGAACGGCGGCAATCTGGGCGAGCAGGGCAGCGTGGCCTGGATGTTCGAACGCAAGAGCCAGATCGTCATCGAGCGGGACAAGGCCGATGAGGACCGTCTGATGGCGATCGTGCTGGACGCGGGCGCGGACGACCTGCGCGACGGAGGAGACAATTGGGAAGTATTGTCGCCGCCGGAGGCGCACGAGGCCGTCGTGGCGGCGCTGGAGAAGGCCGGTATCGGCACGGTTTCGGCGGAGATCGCGATGGTTCCGAAGAATCTGACGAAGCTCGAAGGAAAGAACGCCAGCGCGATGCTGCGGTTGAGCGAAGCGTTGGAGGATCACGACGACGTGCAGAACGTCTATTCGAACTTCGACGTGGACGAGAGCGAGCTGGCGGCGATGGCGTAGATGGCGCCGGGAGCGGCCAATGCGGATTCTTGGCATCGACTGCGGTACGGAACGCACGGGCTTCGGCGTGATTGAGAGCGACGGCCGCGCGCACCGGTTGATCGCCGCCGGTGTGATACGCACGGCCCCGCGCGATCCTTTCTATAAGCGCCTGCTGACGATCGCGGAGGGATTGCGTGAAACCATCCGTACGCACGCGCCGGTGGCCGCGGCGGTGGAAGAGGTGTTTCACGCGGTGAACGCGAAGACGGCGATCAAGCTATCGCACGCCCGCGGAGTGGCGCTGCTCGCTGTCGCCGAGGCGGGTCTGCCACTGGGCGAGTATTCGCCGCTTGAAGTGAAAACCAGCGTGGTGGGATATGGACGGGCGGAGAAGTCGCAGGTGCAGAAGATGGTTCAATCGCTGCTTGGCTTAGCCGCGCCCATCGAATCCGAGGACGCATCCGACGCCGTCGCCATCGCCATCTGCCACGCCACGCGCGAAGCGACGCGTTCGCGCATTGAGGCCGCAACGTGCGTCTAGGAAGCGTCTCCGCCACGCTGGCGGTGTTATCGTTCGCGCCGCTCATCGGCGCTCGCGGCGGCGAGCCGTCCGCGCCGCGGGTGCTCTACACGAAGACGTTTCCGGGAAGCACGCCGGCCTTCGTCTCGATTACCGTCGAACGCGACGGGCGGGTGGTTTACAAGGAAGCCCCCGACGACGACAATCCGCTGCGCTTTCAGTTGAGCGGCCCGGACACGGCGGCGCTCTTCGATTTAGTGGCGAAGCTGGACGATTTCGCCCGTCCGCTTGAATCGGGTCTCAACGTGGCGCGCATGGGTCTCAAGACATTTCGCTACGAGGCGGGCGGCACCGCGCACCAAGTCTCGTTCAACTACTCCGCCGACCTCGACGCGCGGACGCTCGCCGATGGCTTCGAAAAGATCGTCGAGACGGAGCGGGACTTCCTTAAGCTGGACGGCGCCGTGCATTTCGACACGCTGGGCGTCAACGAAGCCCTGCTCGATCTTGAAACCACTTACGATCACAAGCGGCTGGTGTCGCCGGCGCAGTTCCTGGCGCTGCTCGACCGGGTCGCCAAAAACGACAGCTTCCTCCACATGGCCCGCGAACGCGCGGCGAAGCTGGCTGATGTTTTCCGCAACCCCCCGCCGCCGAAGAGCGAGGAAAAAGACAAACCCGCGGCGGAGAAGGCGGCGCAATGAATGCCTTACGAGCGAGTGCGCTTTGCGCGGCCTTGACGCTATCTTGCGTCGCGGTTCGCGCCCAGAACGCTCCCGCGCCGAATTCGGCCGACGACGAGCTGCGCAAAGCGCTGACGGATTCGGCCAACAGTCCGCAAGGGTTGATACGCGAGTTGGAGGCGTATCTGGCGAAGTATCCGTCCACCCCGCAACGGCCCGATATCGAAAAGATTTTGCTGCGCGAAGCGATCGATACGAAGGACGTCGAACGGATCGCCCGATACGGAGAAAGCGTTCTGGCGCGCGAGCCGGACAACCCGATGACGCTCGAGAACACCATCGTCGCCGAGCTCAAACCGGGCGCTCAGGCGAATGCCGAAAAGGCGCTCGCGCATGCGCAGGAGTTCGAACGGTTGGTGCAGTCGCTCACCGCGGCGCCGGCCACGGGCCGCGACGAAGCGAAGCGCCGTTTGGAAATGGACAGCGGTTTGGGCCGCGCCTATCTTTACCAGGCGAGGGCGCAGAGCCAACTGGGCCGTTTCGATAAGGCCGCCGCGCTGGCCGGGAAGAGCTACGCGTCCAATCCCACCGCCGAATCGGCGCGGGAAGCGGCGTGGTGTCTCGACAAGCTGCATCGCCCGGCGGAGGCTGTGCGCTATTTGGCCGAGGCGTTCGCCATGCCCGACGCGCGGGAGCCGGAGAGCGAGCGAGGGGAAGACCGCGTTCTGCTGGCGGAGATTTATAAGGAATGGAAGGGCAGCGAGGCGGGCTTGGGCGACGTGGTGCTGGAAGCCTACGATCAAGCGGCGGCGGCGCGCGCGGCGCGGCGGCTGGAAATGAAGCGGTACGATCCCAACCTCCAACTGACCGATCCGATGGAGTTCACGCTGTCCAATCTCGACGGGAAGGACCTTAAGCTTTCTTCTCTCAAAGGCAAAGTGGTGGTGATGGATTTTTGGGCCACATGGTGCGGGCCTTGCCGGATGCAGCATCCGATTTACGAACAGGTGAAAGCGCACTTTCACGACCGTCCGGATGTGGTGTTTTTGGCCGTCGATGCCGACGACGATCCAAAACTTGTCGAGCCGTTTTTGAAGTCGCAAGGGTGGAGCCGCGACGTGTATTTCCAGGACGGCCTGGCGGCGGCGATGCAGGTCTCCAGCATTCCTACGACGGTGATCGCCGGCAAGGACGGGAAGATCGCCGAGCGAATGACCGGCTTTATCCCGGACCGGTTCCAGATGCAATTGACCTCCCGTATCGAAGCCGCTCTCGGTGACAACTCCGGAGCCGCGCCGAAAGAAAAGGGACATGGCGAATAGCCGGTTTCGCCGCGTGGTCTGGATCGTTCTCGATAGCGTAGGCATCGGAGAACTGCCCGACGCCGCGGCCTACGGCGACGCGGGAAGCGATACCTTCGGCAACATTGCCCTGCGCCGGCCGCTGCATCTGCCGAATTTGACCGCGATGGGCTTGGCGAATATCAAGCCGCTCCATGGCCTGGAAGCGGCGGCCGTTCCGCAAGCCGCGTATGGAAAGTGCGCGCTCGCCTCGCCCGGCAAAGACACGACTACGGGGCACTGGGAGATGGCGGGAATTCATCTGGAGAAACCGCTGCCGTTGTTCCCGAACGGCTTCCCGCGCGCGCTCATGGACGAGTTCGAGCGCCGGATCGGTAGAAGCACGCTGGGCAATGTCGCGGCATCGGGCACGGAGATTATCGCGCGCCTCGGGGAGGAGCACGTCCGCACCGGCTCGCCCATCGTCTACACTTCGGCCGACAGCGTCTTTCAAATCGCGGCGCATGAGGATGTCATTCCTCTGTGGGAGCTTTATAAAATTTGCGAAACGGCGCGCGAGCTTCTTCAGGGGCCTTTGGAAGTGGGACGGGTGATCGCCCGGCCGTTCGAAGGCGAGCCGGGCGCGTACCGGCGTACTCCGAACCGCCGGGATTTCGCCATTCCTCCGCCGCGCGGAATGCTGCTCGATCGCCTCGAAGAACGCGGCGTACCGGTCTACGCCATTGGGAAAATCTTCGATATTTTCCTGGGGCGGGGAATCGGCGAACATGTGAAGACGAAAAACAACGCCGACGGAATGGCGAAAACGATTGAGGCGTTGGAGGAAGCGCCGGATGGATTGATCTTCGTGAATCTTGTCGATTTCGACCAGCTCTACGGCCATCGCAACGATGTGGAAGGCTACGCCCGCGCGCTCGAGGAAGTGGACCGCTGGCTGCCCTCGTTGATGTCGCGGCTGACGGGCGAAGACCTGCTGATTCTGACCGCCGATCACGGCTGCGATCCCACCACGCCCTCAACCGATCACAGCCGCGAGTATGTTCCTCTGCTGGCGTGGCGGGCCGGGCCGGCGCTGGCATGCAACCTGGGCGTGCGGTCCACGCTTTCCGACATCGGCCAAACGGTAGCCGAAAACTTCGGCGTTTCGATCGCGAAGGGAACGAGCTTTCTCGACAAACTTTTATGAGAACACCTGTCATGGCGGGGAACTGGAAAATGTTCAAAACCGCCCAGCAAACGCGCGATTATTTTCAACGCTTCCTGCCGTTGGTGGAGAACGCGGGCGCCCGCGAGATCGTCGTCTGTCCGCCGTTCCCCTGCCTTCCCGCGGCGGCCGAGGCGACGGCGGGATCGAAAACCGCTATCGGCGGACAGAACCTCTATTGGGTCTCCGAAGGCGCATTCACGGGCGAGGTGTCGGCGCCGATGCTGGCGGATGCCGGTTGCCGTTGGGTGATCGTCGGCCACAGCGAGCGCCGCCAGTATTTTCACGAGACCGACGAGAACGTCCGCAAGACGAACGGAGGCCGCGCTGGAGGCCGGTCTCACACCGATTGTCTGCGTCGGAGAGACGCTGGAGCAACGCGAGGGCGGGCGTACGGGGGACGTCCTGGAGGCGCAGTTTCATGGCGGCCTGCGCGGGTTGAACCCCGAACAGTTCGCCGCCCTGACCATCGCCTACGAACCGGTGTGGGCCATCGGCACCGGCAAAACCGCGACGCCGGAGATGGCCGAACAGGCGCATTGCCTCATCCGCGCGTTGGCCGAATCGCATTACGGAGCGCCCGCCGCATCGAGCCTCCGCATCCTCTACGGCGGCAGCGTGAAGCCGGAAAACTGCGCCTCGCTGATGGCCAAGCCGGATATCGACGGGGTCCTGGTGGGTGGCGCCAGTCTGGACCCGCTAGGATTCGCCGCCATCGTCAATTGTCAGCCATGACCCGCGCGCTGGCTCGCCGCCGGCCTGCTGTTGGCGCTTACCGCGCATGCGGCCGATTTGAAGCTCCCCGCGGCGTTCTATCCCATCGTCGATCTGGCGAACGGCGCCGGCCCCGAGTTTGCCGCCAACGCGCTTTTGCGTCTCGTCGAAACCGGCAAAATCGACGATAAACCCTCGCGGCAAGCGCTGATCGCCCAGGCATTTTTCGCCGCCGCCAACGCCCGCGAACGTATCCCGAGAAAAGTGATCAAAGGCGCGGGCATCGACACCGAGGCCGGCATGATGAGCGAAGCGTACGATCTTCACCTCGACGCCCTTTCGCTTCAATCGCGGGCCGTCCGCCTGATGCTCGCCGCCGATCCCAAAGCGGCGCGGCAAATGTTTCTCGATATGCCCCGGCCGTCGGTGACCGCGCTCACCTGCGACGATGCGCTCACCTACGACGTGTCTTCTTATTTCGACGCGCTCACGGGAGTCCTGGACAAATCCTTCACGGCCGCGGAGCGGGCCAAGGAAGAACACGTGAACTTCGCCCTCGATTACCTGGGTGGCATCGCGTCTCCTTCTCAACTGGCTCCCGCGCTGCGCATGGTGGCCGTTTCCAGCGCGTTCAGCTCGGCGCAGCGCGACCTGCTGATGAGCCGTCTGGGCGGAATCGTTGAGAGCATGCAGCCCGACAGCCGCTCCTTCGAAGCCGCCCGCGCAGGAAATCGACGCGGCGATGCCACCCGCCTTGCAACCGGCGTGGGAGAAGTTGAAACAGCGCATGGCGAACGGAACGCCGTGCGGCCAGTCCGATCCACGCGCCGGACTCGCGGTCGCACCGGCTACCAACCAACCGGGCGCAAATATGCCAAAACCTCAACCGCTATGGCAATCGCCGGAATCGAAGGACATCATCGAAGCGGCGAAAAAAGTTCGTTTTGGCGATTCCAACCACACGACACCGGATTGGCAGGACGCCTTCGCCTTGCTGCTGGACAAAATCGCGGCCTGGCAACCTTCCGACAGCGAAACGCCGGCCATGTACTATCACGAACGATGCACCCTCTACGAGGGATTGATCGACGTCGCGGCCACCGGCGCCCAACGCCAGCGTCTGTTGGACGATTTCATCGGCTTCGTCGCCGCCTCCGGCCTCCAACGCGACAGCCCCGCCGAATGGTTCTTCCACGTCCCGCTGATGCTTCGGCACATTCCCGATTCCGGCGGCGCAGAGGGCCGCAAGGCGCTCGATAGTCTGATCCACTCCGGCAATCCGTCGTTGACGCTCTATGCGACACTGGAGAAACTCATTCCGGCTTCTCCAGGAGCGTTTCATTGAGAATTGCTTCGCTCGTCTTCGTATTTTGCGCGCTCGCTGCGGCCCAGACCTACGACACGATCCTCCGCGGCGGGCGCATCGTCGACGGAACCGGATCGCCATGGTACTCGGGCGATGTCGGCATCCGCGATGCAAAAATCGCCGCGATCGGCGATCTGAGCGCCGCCCGCGCCAACAGCGTCATCGACGTCCACGGCCAGATCGTCGCGCCGGGCTTCATCGACATGCTGGGCCAATCGGAAACCACCATCCTCGTCGATCCGCATCTGCCTTCGAAAATCTATCAGGGCATCACCACGGAGGTCACCGGTGAGGGCGGCTCCATCGCTCCGCTGACCCCGGATCTAATCCGCATCGACGCCGCCGGCTGGGATCACTATCATGTCCACCCGGATTGGAAGAGTTTCTCCGAGTACTTCGCGAGGCTGGAACGCCAGGGCATGGGCATCAATCTCGCCAGCTACGTCGGCGCCACGCAGGTGCGGCGCGTTGTCATCGGCGATGCGGACCGCAAGCCGGACGCGGCCGAGCTTGCCCGGATGACCGATCTGGTCGAGCAAGCCATGCGCGACGGCGCCTCCGGCCTCTCCACATCGCTTGAATACGCGCCCGCGCCCTACGCTTCGACCGAGGAGTTAATCGCTCTCGCCAAGGCGGCTTCCAAATATCGGAGGCATCTATGCGACGCACATGCGCAACGAAGGCTCGAACGTTTTCGAGGCCATCGACGAAGCGGTGCGCATCGGACGCGAAGCCAATATTCCCGTCGAAATCTGGCATTTGAAGGTGGCTGGCGTCGACAACTTCGGCAAAATGCCCCAAGTGATCTCGCGGATCGAAGCGGCGCGCCGCGCCGGCGTCGATGTCACCGCCGACACCTACGCCTATACCGCCTGGTTCAACACGTTCTCGGCGTTCATTCCGCCGTGGGCGCACGATGGCGGCGACGCGAAGCTCGTAGAACGCCTGAAGGATCCGGCGATCCGCGCGCGGATACGCAAGGAGATGATGACGCCTTCGAAGCAATGGGATAACGAATGGCAGGAGATTCCCGGACCGCAATCGATCCTGCTGTGCGTGGTTCAGAATCCGAAGCTCGATGAAGTTCCAGGGAAAGACCATCGCCGAAATCGCGAAAGCGCGCGGAACCGATCCGATCGACACCATCTTCGACATCCTGGCCGAGGACGACGCCTTTTCCGAAGTCGCCGTCTTCGGGATGTCGGAGCCCGACGTGGCGCTCGCCTTGGAGCAGCCGTGGGTCTCGGTCTGCAACGATTCGCAAGGCACGGCTCCGGACGGCATTCTCGGCCTTGAGCATCCCCACCCGCGCGCCTACGGAACGTTCCCGCGCATCCTTCGAAAATATGTCCGCGAGGAACACAAGCTGCGCCTGGAGGAAGCTATTCGCAAGTTCTCGGCGCTTCCCGCGCAGCGCATGCGCTTCACCGATCGCGGCGTCTTGAAGAAAGGGATGTGGGCCGATGTCGTGGTATTCGATCCGGACCGGATTACCGACGTGGCGACGTTCGACAAGCCAAATCGGTTCTCGCAGGGCATGGACTATGTGTTCGTGAACGGCATCCCCGTGATCGCCGGCGGGAAGATGACCAACGCTCTGCCTGGCAAAGTACTTCGCGGCCCAGGTTACCGGCCTTAAGCGCCCGCCGCTACTTCTTCTCAGGTTCTTTTCCCGGCAAATCGGCCGGATTTTCCTGCACCCGTTCGCGGAACCGGGCCGTCATTCCAGCCGCGAGCGTCACGCTTGCGTCACCGTATTTGTCACGGAGCCGGTCCATGGCACTCAGGGCCTTCCGCCAACGGTCCGTCCTGTCCTCGCCAAGGAGATTCGTCTGCCCCTCGTGTTCTTCGAAGGACGACGTGTGAACGCCAAGCAATCGCACCGCTCCGCGCTTCCAAGTTTTACGAAACAACGCCCGCGCCGCGTTGAAAATCTCCGCATCGATCTGCGTAGCGTGGTCGAGCGAAACAGCCCTCGTGTGCGTCGTGAAATCCGTGTCGCGCAGTTTCAATTGCACCGTCCGCGCGAATAGCCCGTGCTCGCGCAGCCTGCGCCCCACCATCTCCGATAGCCGCGCCAGCGTAGCCTCCAACCGCGCGGCGTCGGCGGTATCTTCATTGAACGTATGTTCGTGGCTCAGCGATTTCGCCTCCCGCTCGGCGCCCACTTCCTCGTCGAACCACCCGCCCGCGTCGAGCCCGCGCGCTTTCCCCGCCAGCGCCAGCCCCCATTTTCCGAATCGCGCGCCGAGAAACTCCTCATCCATCGCGGCCAGATCCCGTACCCGCCGCACGCCGCATTCGTGTAGCCGCTTCTCCGTCACTTTTCCCACTCCGGGAATCTTGCGGACTTCGAGCGGCGCAAGAAAAGTGGCCTCCATTCCCGGCACGATCCACAACACGCCGTTCGGCTTCGCCTGATCGGAGGCCACTTTCGCCACCATCCGCGATCGCGAAATCCCGATCGAGCAGTTCAGCCCTGTGGTCTCGGCCATCCGCCGGTGCAACCGGTGAGCGGCTTCGAGCGGCTCTCCGTGGAGCCGCGCGGTCCCCGTCACGTCGAGATACGCCTCATCGATCGACGCCATATCGACGAGCGGGGTGAACGACTGCAGCACGGTGAAAACGCGTTTGGAATAGTCCCGGTAACGGTCCATGTGTCCTTCGACGAAGATCGCGCTTGGACACAGCTTGTAAGCCGTTCGCAGGGGCATCGCCGAATGGACTCCGAACTTTCGCGCGGCGTAGGAGGCGGCGGAGACCACTCCGCGTTGATCCGGCTTGCCGCCCACCACCACGGCTTTCCCCTTCAGCGACGGGTCGAATAATTCTTCCACCGAGACGAAGAACGCGTCCATATCGACGTGAAAGAAGGTGGCCGCCATCGGGAATCCGTCAAACTTTTCGTGCCGCCAGCACGCGCGGAATGCCGGCCAGATCGGGGCCGGATTGCACGTTCGTCCATCGCCCGTCCAGCATCGCCCGCACTCGCTCCTCCGAATTGTAGCCGAGCTCCAACAGCAGCCATCCGCCCGGCCGCAGCACGCGCAAGGCTTCCACCGACAAGCGCAGGTAAATCTCGGTGCCGGTCTCGCCTCCGAACAAGCGCGACCTTGGGCTCATAGTCCCGCACCTCGCGCTGGAGTCCCTCGGCGCCGGCAAGCGGAACGTAAGGAGGATTGGAAACCAACACATCGATCGAGGCGGCGGCGAAGGCCGCTGTGAGATCCGCGCAAACGAACGCAACCCGCGCCTCGGTGCCGCCGGGCATTGGCCGCGGCCACACGCAACGCCGCCTCCGATATGTCGCTCGCGAGGACGCGCGCCCCTGGCCGCTCCTGGGCGAGAGTCACCGCAATGGCGCCGGAACCTGTGCCGACGTCGAGTACCGTATCCCCCGGCGAGATCCGTTCCAGCGCCGCCTCCACCAGGTGCTCGGTCTCGGGGCGGGGAATCAGCACGTCCGGCGTCACGCGAAACTCCCGCCCGTAAAACTCCTGCCGTCCCGTGATGTACTGCGTCGGCATCCCGCCCAGGCGCTGGTGCAGATAGCGCCCGTAATGAATCCAGCCGTTCTCAGTGAGTTCGTCGCCGGAATGGGCGTAGAGAAACTCCCGCTCCTTTCTCAGCGCGAAGCCGAGCAATACCTCGGCGGTCAATCGCGCCGCCGGGATCCCGCCGTCGTCGAGCAGCGCGGTCCCTTGCGCCAGTGCCGTTTGGAGCGTCACGCCGCGCCCGCTATGCCGCCCGCCCCTCCGAGCCTTCGTCCTTAAGCTTCTCGGTCTGATAATGCGTCGTCAGCGCTTCGATGATCGGCTCCAGCCTTCCCTCCATCACCAGGTCCAATTGATGCAGAGTCAGTCCGATGCGGTGGTCGGTCACGCGGTTCTGAGGAAAGTTGTATGTGCGGATTTTCTCGCTGCGGTCGCCGGTGCCCACCATGCTCCGCCGTTCCGCCCCGATCTGCTCGCGCTGCTTCAGCATTTCGATTTCATACAAGCGCGACCGCAGCACCCGCTCCGCTTTCGCACGGTTTTTGATTTGCGATTTCTCGTCCTGGCAGGAAACGACGACGCCGGTCGGCAAGTGCGTGATGCGCACCGCCGAATAAGTTGTGTTCACCGATTGTCCACCCGGCCCCGACGAACAGAACGTATCCACTCGAATGTCTTTGGCGTCGATTTTGATTTCCACCTCGTCGGCCTCGGGCAGCACGGCGACGGTGATGGCGGAGGTGTGAACGCGCCCCTGCTGCTCCGTCTCCGGAACCCGTTGAACGCGATGAACGCCGCTCTCGTATTTGAGCTGGCTGTAGACCTTGTTTCCGCTGACGAGGGCGATCACTTCCTTCAAGCCGCCCACCGACGACTCGCTCACCGACGTCACTTCCACCCGCCAATGGCGCGCCTCGGCGTAGCGTCCATACATGCGGAACACCTCCGCCGCGAACAGCGTCGCTTCGTCGCCGCCGGTGCCCGCGCGGATTTCCAGCACGACGTTCTTCTCGTCGTTGGGGTCCTTCGGCAGCAGCATCACCTTCAGCTCTTCCTGGATCTCGGCCAGCCGCGGCTCCAGTTGCAGAACTTCCAACTCGGCCATCTCGCGAAGCTCGGCGTCGCTCTCCTGAAGAAATTGCCGCGCTTGTCCCAGGTTTTGCGCCACCTGCTTGTACTCGCGATACTTCGCCGCGACTTCGGACAGCTCGCTCTGTTGCTTCGTAATTTTGCGGTAGGCGTCCGAATCGCCGATCACGGACGGATCGGCCATCTGGGCGGTCAAAGCCTCGAACCGCCGCTCGATCTCGTCGAGCCTACCGGAATATTCCATATCCGCCACGTCGTCGCTCCTCGCTCCTCAGGCGATCACCGGTTCGCCACCCTGCGCCTGTTCGAGCGCCATCGCGCCCTGGAGCGCGTGAATCGCCACCGCGGCTTGCGCGTCATCCGGCGGCTTCGTCGTGATCCGCTGCAGCCACAGTCCCGGCGCGGTGAGCGCCGCCAGCATGCCGCCGCGCCGCTTGGCCGCGAAGCGGATCAGTTCGTAGCTCAACCCCGCCACCACCGGGAGCAGCGCGATGCGCCCGCCCAGTTTCGCCGCGAAGCCGTCGAACGGCAGCAGCGCGTAAACGAACATCGACAGCACCATCACCACCATCAAAAAGCTGGTGCCGCAACGCGGATGCCATGTCACGAATTTCTGCGCGTTCTCCACCGTCACCGGTGCGCCGCTCTCGTAATTGAAAACCACCTTGTGCTCGGCCCCGTGATATTCGAAGACGCGGTGGATGTCTTTCAGCCGCGACAAAAGCCACAGGTACCCCAGGAAGATGACGATGCGGATCGCCCCGTCCAGCAGATTCACCGCCAGCCTGCCGTGCAAAGGCGCATAGCGGGCGCCCACGAATGTCGCGATATAGAGCGGCACGAACTTGAAGAAAAACAGGAACGCCAGAAGCGAGAAGACGAGATTCAGCCGTCATCATCCCCGATGAAATTTTGACCGGCTTCTCCCCGGCGCCGCCGTTCTCGAGCGAGGCATTGGCCGAAAATCGGAGTGCTTTCATCCCCAGCCACATCGCATGGCCCAGCGTTCCCAAACCCCTCAACACGGGGAGTTTGAACGCCGGATATTTCTCCGACACGCGGGGCAGAGGATTCTCTTCCGTGACGATGGTTCCATCCGGCTTCCGGACGGCGACGCAATAGCTGTGCGGGGCGCGCATCATGACGCCCTCCATCACCGCCTGGCCTCCGACCAGCGTCTCCTCGCCGCTTTCGAGCAGCGGCAGCATCTGGATATGCGCGCTCAGGCGCAGAAAGCTCTGGAAGGACTTGCGGATGGGCAAATTACAACTCCTAAACTCCTAGTGTAACCCGCCGTTCGTCCGGCGCTAAGGCTCCATCGAATAAAGGCTGTGCATCCGGAACGTGCGATAGCTGATCGAAGGCGAGCTTTCGTCCAGAACCAACGTGCCGTTCGTGGGCGCGCCGCCCGGTTTTACCTCGAAATCTTCCTGATAATTCATGGGCTTCGGCGGAGGCCCTCCGAATCCGATCTGAAAATAATAGTCTCCGCCCGCCAGTTTCTGCGCGCTGCCCACCGCCATCGCGTAATGGCCGAGGTCTTTCGCCACCACCGGGCTTACAGTGCGTGCGGCCTCGTTCACCCGCAGAACCATCCCGCGGCTATTCACGCTCGCCCCCGCTATCTTTTTCTCGACGCGCGTATTGCCGTTGTCGAACGCGGTCATCAACGCAATGCCAGGATTCCCCGCCTCCGGAAAATACCCCACGTCGTGTTGATGGCTGAACCAGGGAAACGGGTCGCTGCCGGCGCCCTCCATTTTGAAATCGCCATCGACGCCCATCTTCCAGAGGATCTTCCCGCTTCCCTTGCCGTTCCCGTAATCGATCTTAATCACCCAGTCCTGCATACGCAGCGACATCACCATGCTGCCGTCTTCCGGAACGTAGACCGCGCTGTTGGCGTGCAGCCAGTTGTTCGCCACGCGCACGCCTTTCTTGTCCGGCAGCGCGGAAATCAGCGGCGGACATCCGCCTTGCCGCGTTACGCCGCACGTATCCTCGCGCGTCCGATTCACATCTAGATGGTCGAATCCGTCCCAGGCCCACTTCAATTGAAAATCGGGATCCAGCACGAGCAAGTACGCCCCCAGCACGTCTACCGGCAGCTCGGACTTCTGCGTCCCCGCCGGAAAATGCCGCTCGTGGCCGGCGATCAGCAGCGTGTCGCCGTTCGGCATCCGCCGCGCCTCGTGATGAATGCCTCCGCACGGCTCCTTGCCCATCGCCGCGAGCTGTTCGGACAACCGCGTGGCGTTCGTCTCGCGAACGACATTTCCGGCCAAGTCCACTTCGCGCAACAATTGTTCCTGCTTCAAATCGCTCGACGAGTTCCACCCGTCTTCGATGATCAGCAACGTCCCGCCCTCCACGGGATGGGTCAATTCCACCATGCTTTTACTGGGGTAAAACCAAACCGGCGTCCCGCCCAGATCCACCGCCGTCACAAACGCCATCCCCTTCGGATTGAGATCGAGATAGTCGTGCATCAGAAATGGATAGGCCTCGTCCGTCCCCGCACCCGCCGCCGTCTTCACCGTCACCGCCGGAGTCACCGAAGGCGCGCTGCCCGTCTCAAACTCCAGCGGCCGCCCCGCCGTCGAGCCACTATCGGAAAGCACTTCATGCGTCATTACGTACGTCGTCTTCGGATGCATACCGGCGACGTAGAAATTCTCGCTGAGCGGCGGCGTACAAGCCATTGCGGGCGTATAAGAGTACGCCGTGCTTCCCCGCGGGGCGAAGCGAATTCGAACCGTCGCGCCGCTCGCGCATCCCGGCGCGCTATAAATCGCCACCAACGGAACCGCCGTCGCGCTCACCGCGGCATGTCCGTCTTTGACCCGCGAGGACGCTTCGAATTCCGCGGTTTTCTCCGCCGTCTTTCCCGTTGCGTTGTTCCGCGCCGTCACTTCGATCTTGTATCGCCCTTCCCGCGGGAACGCGCTCCAAGGGAACTCGGCATCCTGGCTGAAGTCTCTGGCGATGTGAAAAACACCGTCGCCTCCGGCCACGCGGAAGCGATAGGCGAAGACGCCCTTGCCGGCGCCGGACGTGGCGGCCTTCCACGTAATTACCGTCCCTATGGGTTGAGGCGGCGCGGGCGACGGCGCCAGAGTTACCGTCATCCCTTCCGCGGCGACGGCGGTCAGCAACAGGGCGCTGGCGCGAAACGAAGAACTCAAGATGAATGTGGGCATGATGTAATTTGTAGCTTATAAGTCGCGGCTATGGCTCCATCGAATAGAGGCTGTGCATCCGGAACGAGCGATAGCAGAGAAACGGCGAGCTTTCGTCCAAAACAAACGTGCCATTCGCCGGCGTGTCTCCCGGTTTTACCTCGAAATCTTCCTGGTAATTTCCGGGAATCGGCGGAGGGCCTCCGGTTCCGACTTGAAAATGGTAGTTCCCGCCGGCAAGCTTCTGCGCGCTGCCAACCCCTCCCGCATAGCGGCCCAGGTCTTTCACCAGCACCGGGCGCACCGTCCGCGCCACTTCGTTCACGCGCAGAGCCATTCCCCGGCTATTCACGCTCGCCCCGGCGATCTTCTTTTCGACGCGTGTATTGCCGTTGTCGAAGAGCGTCATCAACGCCATCCCAGGGCTTCCGGCTTCCGGAAAATATCCCACGTCGTGCTGATGGCTGAACCAGGGAAACGGGTCGTCACCGGCGTTTTCCATTTTGAAATCGCCATCGATTCCCATCTTCCACAGGATCTTCCCCGTTCCCGCGCCATTGCCGTAGTCGATCTTAATCACCCAGTCCTGCATGCGCAACGACATCACGATGCTGCCGTCCTCCGGGACGTAGAAAGCGCAGTTGGCGTGAAGCCAGTTGTTCGCCACCCGCACTCCTTTTTTGTCCGGGAGCGCGGAAATCAGCGGCGGGCATCCGCCCCGGCGCTGCACGCCGCATGTATCCTCGCGGGTCCGGTTCACGTCCAGGTGGTCGAAGGCGTCCCACGCCCACTTCAACTGAAAATCCGGATCCAACACCAGCAAGTACGCGCCCAGCACGTCCACCGGCAGATCGGACTTCTGCGTCCCCGCCGGAAAATGGCGTTCGTGCCCGGCGATCAACAACGTGTCCCCGTTCGGCATCCGCCGGATCTCGTGATGGATTCCGCCGCATGGCTCCTTGCCCATCGCGGCGAGCTGTTCGGAGAGCCGTGTGGCGTTCGTCTCGCGCAGGACATTTCCGGCCAGGTCCGCTTCGCGCAAAAGCTGTTGCTGCTTCAGTTCGCTCGAGGAGTTCCACCCGTCTTCGATGAACAGAAACGTTCCGCCCTCCACCGGATGGGTCATCTCCGCCATATCCTGGCTGGGGTAAAACCATACCGGCGCGCCGGCCAGATCGACCGCGGTCTCAAAGACTGTCACCTTGGGATCGCTGCTCACGTAGGCGTGCATCAGGAATGGATAGGCCTCGTCCGTCGCCGGTCCCGCCGCGATTTTCACCGTCACGAGAGGGCTGACGGCGGGCATGGCGCCGGTTTCAAACTCCAGCGGAGGCCCTGGCGTCGCGCCGGCGGCGGAAACAATTTCGTGCGTCATCGCATAGGCCGTTTTCGGATGCATGCCGGCCACGTAAAAATTCTCGCTTAGCAGCGGCGTACACGCCTTCGCCGGCGTGTAGGAATAATTGGCGCTGCCGCGCGGAGCGAACCGGACTCGCACCGCGCCGCCACTCGGACAGCCCGGCGCGCTGTAGAGCGCTACTAACGGGTTCGCCGTCCCATTCACCGCCGCGCGATTCCCAATGACGCGCGAAGTGGCTTCAAAATCGGCGACCGCCACGGCCGTCGTGCCGGTCGCGTTATTCCGCGCAGTCGCCTCGATCTTGTACCGCCCTTCTTGCGCGGACGGATTCCAGGCGAACTCGGAACTCTGGCTGAAGTCTCGCGCCATATGGAAAACACCGTCCCTGCCGGCTACGCGAAAGCGGTAAGCGACGACGCCATTTCCGGCATCGGAAGCGGCGGCCTTCCAAGTAACTACGGTTCCCACCGGCCGAGGGGGCGCGGGTGATGGCGTGACCGTTACCGTCATTCCCTTCGCGGCGATTGTAGCCATCAACAGCGCGCTGGCGCGGTACGTGGAATTCAGCATGTCGGCGATTTACAGAGTATACGAAACTCCGGACTTCGCGACGGGAAATCGCGTTACTATTTTTGGTTGACGGTCGAAGAGCCGGCCTCGGGCGCACGATCGAAGGACAACCAAAAATGGCGGAATCACCCATCACCCCGCGCGAAAAGGACTTCGCCACCTGGTATCAGGACGTCGTTTTGCGCGGCGACATGGCGGAGCCGGCGGAGATCGTGAAGGGCTGCATGGTGATCAAGCCGAACGGCTACGCGGTGTGGGAGGCCCTGCAACGGGAACTCGACACGCGCTTCAAAGCCACCGGCCATCGCAATATCTATATGCCTCTGCTGATCCCGCGGAGTTTTCTCGAAAAAGAAGCCGAGCATGTGGAAGGCTTTGCGCCGGAACTCGCGGTGGTCACCATCGCCGGAGGCAAGGAATTGGAGGAGCCCTACGTCATCCGTCCGACTTCGGAGACGCTGGTCGGCCACTTCTTCTCCAAGTGGATTCAGAGCTACCGCGACTTGCCCGTGCTGGTGAACCAGTGGGCGAACGTCGTACGGTGGGAGCTGCGGACGCGCCTGTTTCTGCGGACGACCGAGTTCCTCTGGCAGGAGGGGCACACCGCGCACTCGACGCACGAGGAGGCGGCGGCGGAGGCGCTGCGCATCCTCGATCTTTATGCGGAAGTGGCCGAGGACGTGATGGCCATGCCCGTGGTGAAAGGCGAGAAGACGCAAGCGGAGAAGTTCGCCGGCGCGTTGAAATCGTACTCGATCGAGGCGATGATGCAAAACGGTTTGGCGCTGCAGGCGGGCACAAGCCACGATCTGGCTCAGAACTTCGGCAAGGCGTTCGACGTCAAGTTTCAGACGAAAGAGGGCGCGCTCGATTACGTATGGCAGACCAGTTGGGGCGTCAGCACAAGGCTAATCGGCGCGCTGATTATGACGCATTCCGACGACAAAGGACTTGTTTTGCCGCCGAAAGTAGCGCCGCAAAAAGCGGTAATCGTTCCCATTTATCGCAAGGACGAAGAGCGGTCGCAGGTGATGGAAGTAGCCGCGCGCCTCGCGGCGGAACTAGGCGCGCCGGTGGATGAGCGCGAAGGCCAGAGTCCCGGCGCGAAGTTTTTCCATTGGGAGCGGCTTGGGGTTCCGGTGGTTTTTGAACTGGGTCCGCGCGATGTGGCGGCGGGCAGCGTCGTGATGAAACGCCGCGACACCGGCGTAAAGGAGACGATCCCGCAAACCGAAGCGGCGTCGAAGCTCGCGTGGGCGCTCGATGCGATCCAGACGGATTTGTACACCGCGGCGAAGCGGCGCTTGAAGGAAAAAACAGTGCTCGCCAATTCGATTGAAGAGGTGGAAGCGATTCTGAACGACGTGACGGCCGAGAAGGGCGGCGGCAAATTCGTCATGGCCCACCTCAAGGACGATCCGGCTCACGATGCGCGCATCAAGGAATTCAAAGCCAGCGTGCGGAATATCCCGCTGGTGGATGAGTTCGACGGGCCGGGCAAGTGCATCCTGTCCGGCGAAATGGTGGACCGCCGGGCGGTGATCGCCAAGGCTTATTAAGAACGCGACCCATTGCCCCCGGCGTGTGGGCGAAGGGGCACTGCTGCGCGAGAGGAGATAGAGCCGGCTTCAAAAGAAAGCAACCCGCCGGCTGCCGATTCGGATGGAGAAAACGGCGGCCGGCGGGATTTTGGCGGGGTTAGCGTTAGCGGAGCGCGAAATCAGCCGCCGTTTTGGCACACGCCAATGGTCTCGCCCTGGAAGGTGAGCCAACTGTTCACCGAGACGGCTGGATTGGCTCCGAAGTAAGGCAGTGTGACGAGGTCCTGCAGATTGTAGGTAAAGCCGTTGACGGTGTAAGGGTAGCCGCCGTAGTTGGCGTTGCGTTCGAGAGGATCGCCGACCTCGAGGATGCCGCAGGCGACATTGTTGTAGCCGTTGACGAGCGGGTCGTCGGCCCATTCGCCGATCTCATGCGAGAGGGCGGAGACGTCCTGGGAGAAGGAGCCGACGTTATTGACGTAGGTGAAGTAGGAGTACGACTGCGCGCCGGTGGCGCTATGGTAGCCGCCGATGCAGCAGCCGCCCGACGTCAGGTACGTGTTGTAGGTCATGAAAATCGGAATGGTGTTGGGCTGGATCTTGGTCAACGCGACCATGATCGTGTTGAGTTGGGCGTCGAACCAGTTGATGTCGACCATGGCGGCCTTGATGCCGAACGCGAAGCCGGTGTGGCCGTAGGCGGCGGGCACCGTGAGGATCTGTTCCTTGAGGACGGTGGGTCCGGCCAGCAGCATATGGGAGTTGGGATTTGTTTTCACGAAATGCCAGAAATTGGCCCGCTGGAACGCGTCGATGTATTGGGTGGTGCCGACGTTTACGCCGCCCTGGGTGTAAGTAGTAGTGGCGTCGAACATCGGCGAGTCGATGGTGTTCTGCACCACCGTCTTTGAATTGCTCAGAACCGTGTATGGATCATAGATGCTGCCATCGGACATGAGGAGCTTGACCGGGATGATGAACGCGTGGATTGCGAAAGATTTTCCCGTGGCGGGGGAAAACCCAACCATATTGTACGTATACTTGGTGCTCTGATAGGTGAACGACGCCGTCCACGTGGGAAGGGCGCCGGAGGCCGGGACGGAGGTGTTCGGGCTCCCCTTGGGGGGAAGAACGACAAAGCGAGGGACTTCCGAGCCTGGCGTGAAATCACCGGCCCGCATGTTGGAAACAACACCAAGGGCCAGCGTCGCGACGGTGGCGATTGGGCAGACTATTTTTACAATCCGCTTAATATCGATTGACATTTTTCTCCATATCTTGCTAAATGCTGAAATTATGGTTCCCACCTGAGAACAGAAGACAAGAAAGACTAACATGACGCCTGGAGGCGAACAAGTTATGGGCGCTCTATTACTCCCACAGGAAGGATAAAACCTACCGGCATTCAGCCCGTTCGAGTATAGGAAAAATCGGGGAAATAACCAGGGCGCCCTCGGTCGTCCAATCCTAAGCCCCGCGACGGCGAAAGGACGCTTCTTCGACCATGTAACCGGCGCCCGGCGCGTATCGGCGTCGACTCAGCCGTTCAGTTCGGTCAGATGCTGCAATTTACCGGTGCTGTCGCCCACCGTTTCCGGTTCCACGCCCATTCGGTCCATCAAGGTGAGATACAAATTCGTCATCGGAGTCTGCTCGTAGACGATGTGCCGTCCCGGTTTCAGCCAACCGCCGCCGCGTCCGGCCAGGAGCACCGGGAGATCCTTGTGCGTATGTTGATTGCCGTCGCTGATCGCGCTGCCGTAAACGATCATGGAGTGATCGAGCAGCGACCCATCGCCGTCCGGCGTGTTCTTCAGCTTGTCGAGGTAGTAAGCGAAAAGCTCGACGTGGAATGTGTTGATCTTCTGAAGTTTGGCGATCCACTCCGGATTGCCGCGATGGTGCGACAACGGATGATGCGGGTCGGGAATGCCGATTTCGCCATACGTGCGGACGCTGCCTTCGCGCCCGACGACTAATGTCGAGACCCGCGTCAGATCGGCCTGGAAAGCGACGACCTGCAGATCGTACATCAGCCTCACGTAGTCGCCGAAGGTATCGGGAATTCCATCGGGGGCGGGCATGCCGGGGAGCGCGGCGGGGCCTTGTTTTTCGGCCATCTGAATGCGTTTTTCGATCTCCCGCACGGCGTAAAGATACTCGTCCATTTTGCGCCGGTCGTTCGGCCCCAGATCGCCCATCAGGCTCTGGGTGCGCTCGCTCACCAGATCGAGAATGCTGGCGCGATCGGCCCGCCTGCGCGCCCGTTCCTTGGGGTCCAGGCTCGCGTCGGCGCCGAAGAGGCGGTCGAAGGCCGCGCGCGGATTCGTTTCCGGCGGCATGGGCGACGATGGCGTTCTCCAGGAAATGCTGTTGGTGTAAGCGCAACTGTAGCCGGAGTCGCAATTGCCCACCGTGCGGGAATCCTCGCAGCCGAGCTCGAGGGTGGAGAACTTGGTCACGCCCTCCAACTTGCGTCCAAGGATCTGATCCACCGAAACACCGACATGCAGATCGGCGCCCGCGGTTTTTTTCGGATGCACTCCGGTAAGGAAGCAGGACGCCGCCCGGGCATGGTCGCCGCCGCCGTCGCCCAGCGCTTCGGCGTTGTGATGCGCCAATCCGGTCAGCACCATCAGGTTCTCGCGCATCGCGGCCAGCGGTTTCAACGTATTGGTGAATTCGAAGGCATCGCCCGCCGCTGCCGGCGTCCAGTCCTTCATAATGACGCCGTTCGGAACGTAGGCGAAGGACATGCGCAAGGGCGCCTTCGCGCCAGCCGTCGCCGCTTTCCCCATCGCCGGAAGCATGGCGTCCAGCATGGGCAGCGCCACCGCCGCGCCGATTCCTTGCAAAAACGTTCTTCGTCCTAAATGTTTACGAGTGATGATCGTCATGCTTCGCTCCGGCCTTAACTTCGACTTTTCCTTCGTCCCGTTCCTGAAACGCCACGCTCTCCACGATTCCCAAAACCAAACTGGAGAACCGGTACTCGTCCGCCGCCATCCGCGCCACGATGGCGTTCACCGTGGGACGGTCGTACCGCTCCACGCCGCGACCCAGCGCGTAAGTCAGCAGCTTCTCGGCGATGCAGCGGGCGAAGGTTTGCGGGTCGCCTTTAAGAATCTGTTTCATCCCCTCGGGCGTCGTGAAGGACCGCCCGTCGGGCAACGTTCCGGAGGCATCCACCGGAAATTTGCCGTCTTTCGCGCGCCACTGTCCGATGGCGTTGTAATTCTCCAGGCCGAACCCCAGCGGGTCCATCCGTTGATGGCACGACGCGCAGACGGCGTTCGAGCGGTGCTTCTCCATTTGCTGGCGCATCGAAACGGACGTGCCCACTTCTTCGACGTTCAGGTTCGGCACGTCGGGTGGAGGCGGAGGCGGAGGGTCGTTCAGAATATTTTCGAGCACCCATTTGCCGCGCAGAACGGGCGAGGTGCGCGTCGCATAGGAGGACACGGTCAACACGCTGCCTTGCGTCAAGACCCCGCTACGTTCGGGATTCGCGCTCAAATCCACTCTCCGGAATTCCGGCCCTTTCACGCCCCCGATGCCGTAATAATCGGCCAGGCGCTCATTGAGAAACGTGTACTTTCCGTCCAGAAAATCGAGGACGCTGCGGTCTTCCCCGATCACGCTCGCGATAAACATCTCCGTCTCGCGCCGCATCGACATGCGCAGATATTCGTCGAAAGCGGGGAAGCGGTCCCGGTCCGGCGCCGCCGATTCGAGCGCGCGGAATTCCAGCCACTGGCCGCCGAAGTTGGTGGCGAGAGCGGAGGATTTCGGACCCTTCAACATGCGCCGCGTTTGGGCTTCGAGGACTTCGGGCCGCGCGAGCGTGCCGTCTTTGGCGCAGCGGTATAGTTCCTCGTCCGGCATCGTGCTCCACAGGAAATAGGAGAGCCGCGAGGCTAATTCGAACGGGTCCACCGGATGCGTGCCTTCTCTGGGGCCGCGCTCGATGCGGAAGAGAAAATCGGGCGAAACCAAAATCGCCTCGACAGCTACACTCAACCCGCGATCGAGGGAATCCCCCCGCGCTTGCGCATCGGAAACCAGCTTCAGATACGGCGCCACTTCGCTTTCCGTCAACCGGCCGGCGGAACGCCCGCTCCTCGAGGTTCGCGACGATCTTTCGCGCGCAACTGGCGTCGTGTCGCCCATCGAGATGCCCGCAAACGTAAGATCTTCCGCATGCTCTCGGCCGACGGCCCCATCTTCTCGCGATACGGCCCTAAGACCTCGATAAAATCGGCCGCCGCCGAATTAATCCGCTTCATCTCTTCCCGTCTTTTGGCGATGAATTTCTCCCGCATCGCCAATCTTTCGGGCGTCGCGTCGGGTTTCGGCGGAAACATCAGGCTGAAGTCCACTGGCGGCGGCGCCGGCTTCGCCGACGGATTCGGCCCTCCGAAAGACTTGGGCAGACCGTCGTAATAATGCGGGATCGAAACGGCGAGCCAATGGTCCCCAGCCGTGATGGGCAACCGGAATTCGCGCAGGTGTCCGTTCAGCGTCTGCTGTCCCGGTTCGTCCGATTTCGGCGGATTGTCGTCCACATCGAGGTCCAACGTCTTTACGAGCTTCCCGTCGATCCACACGGCAAGCTGCACTCCCTCCGACCCGGCCGGCCGCAGCCCCTTCGCGCCGATGCGCAGAGTATATTCCCCGTCCACCGGGAAGCGATGGATGACGTGCAGCGCGTTCGGCATGCTCAGGCCCTGTTCGTCGTAAACAACGGGCGGCTTCGTGATGGTGGGAATGTGGCGTTGCGGCTCGCTCAGCTTCACCAGGGTGGGCTTCATCGCGTCGGGACCGAACAGCGCGGCGCGCGAAACTTTCTCGGCCGCCGTAAGGTATTTTTCCATCAACACCGGTGGCAGCGACAACACGTCGCCGATGTCGTCGAAGCCGTAGCCGGAATCGTCCTGCGGGAAGGCGTCGGCCGGATGGATGTCCACGCCCAGCAGATCGCGCACGGTGTTGTTGTACTCGGCGCGGTTCAACCTTCGCGCCGTCACGCGGCCCGCTTCGACGGGCGCCAGTTTGTCGGCGCGGTCGAACTCGGCTTCGATCCAACCCGTGACGGCGCGCAATTGCTCCGGGTCCGGCCTCGGCATGCCTTTGGGAGGCATCTCGCCGGCCTTCAGTTTTTTAAGGATGTTCTCCCAGACGTCGCGATGCTCTTCCACGGCCGCCGGCGAGGTGTAAGCGCCGACGTTCAATCCCGCGGTTTTCGCCTTTTCGTTGTGGCAGAGGGCGCAATTTTTGGCGAGAAACGGCTGAACCGTCCGGTCAAAACCGGCGGTTCCCTGAGTCGCCAGACACACACCTGGCAATAAGAGAAATGTCGCCATTAGCCACTTGTGGCTATCGATCATCCAAGGCCGCATTTCACCATTAAAATAAGAGCGTTCCGCCGCAAGCGCTGGTTACCCTTCGCGACGCAAGAAGGGCCGATTTTCGCGAAGGGATCACGGTCTTCGCGCCATTCGTTCCAGCTTGAGTTTATCACCGCGGGCCATTTCGCGCCCGTCTTCGGCGACGACGGGCAGGACGATCGCCGAGGGGCGAAGGCGGTCGTGATAAACGATCTGCTGCGCCGGCCGGAGATTGGTTTCGTTGGCGATCGAGCCGCCGGTGTTGGGATTGCGGTCGAAACGCGGGAAGTTCGAGCTGGCGATCTCCAGACGAATGCGATGACCGGCGAGGAAAACGTTGCTGGTCACGCCGGCGTCGATGGCGATCGGGAGCACGGCGCCCGGCTTGGCCAGTGAGGGGTGTTCGAGACCGTTCCGGTAACGAAGCCGGAGGATGCCGTCAGTGAGATTGCGCGCCTCGCCGTCCGGGAATACGTCCACCAATTTGGCGGTAAAGTCGGTGTCGCGGGTCGAGCTGGAGACCCACAATTGAACCACAATGGGGCCGGTGACTTCGAGATGGTGTTTGAGAGGAGCGGTGGAATAAACGAGCACGTCGGCGCGCCGCTCCACCGGGCGTTGATCGAGCGGTCCCCAGGGAAACACCTTCGGGTCGCAGCAGACACTTCCTCCCCTCGTGGGCACGGGGTTGCGCGGGTCGTAGACGAAGCGGTCCTGGCCGGCGGCGCCCGCGCCGTTCCAACTCAGTTCCCCGTCGCCGTTGGAGCTATTGGCGTGGCCGCCGCCGGCCAGGTGCAATAGCGTGGGGCGGGCGCGCGCCAGCGGCCATTCGCGTTCATCGCGCCAGAGGTTGGCGCCCATGACGAAGAGACGCAAGGGCGCCTCGTCGCTGGAGGGAGCCGCCGTGGAACGCTTTAAGATTTCGTCGTACCACTGAAGCTGGAACCGGCGCAATGGCGCGGAGCTTTGAGGGCCGAAATCGACGCCGGGGAATTTATAGGACATGTTGTGCGGCCACGGTCCGATTAACAAATGGGGGTGGCGCCCCAGGCGCGTGAGTTCGGTGAAGGCGCGGAAGTCGCCTTCGACGTAATTGTCGTACCATCCGCCGGCGGCGAAGACGGGAACCTTCACCCGGTCCAGATCGGCCAAAGACGCTGAGCTTTTTCCAGTAGCCGTCGTAGGAGGGGTGGCTGAGCGCTTTTTGAAAAACGTCGAGAGTGCGGCCGGCGGCGGCGCGGTCGGCGGTGCGCTCTGGAAGATGAAGGACGTAATCGGCGAAGCGAGGGGCGTGGAAGCCGGGCGGATCGAGATTGCCCGAGAGCCATTCCAGCCGGTGGCCCAGCTTGAGAGCGCCGCCCGAGGAATAGAAACGGTCCTGATAAGGATCGCAACCCGATACAACCGGAAAAATGGCCTTCAAGTGCGAATTTCCCAGCAGCGCCGCTTCCCATTGCGCGAAACCGAGGTACGATCCGCCGGACATCACCACGTCGCCATCCGACCACGGCTCGGAGGCGATCCAGTTCAACGTGTCGTAGCCGTCGGGGCCTTCGCGGGCCGTGCCGTCGAAAACGCCTTCGGAGCCATATTTGCCGCGGACGTCCTGCACCACAACGGCGTATCCATGATCGAGAAAAAGCTGATATCCGGGTAACAGGCCCGCGCCTTTGCCGTATGGGGTGCGGACGAGGACGGCGGGATGGCGTCCATGGGCGGGGGGAAGAAAAACGTTGGTATCGAGATGAACGCCGTCGCGCATGGCGACACGGGAGCGCAGAGGTGGTGGAGTGGAGGGAACCGAGCCGAGGCCGGCCAGCGGGATGCCGGCGAGAAGAAGACCCAACCCGCCGAGCGGCGGCGCGATGCGTGAGCTAAGGATGATTCCGATGGTAGCAGGCGGTGAGGGCCGCGGCATAGGCGCGGGCCGCGGCGGCGGGGTCGTGAACGCGGGCAATATGCGCGGCGGCGCGTTCGCCCAGCGCGCGGGCATCATAAGGGAAACGCGCGAGCCAGATCATGGCGGCGGCGAGCATGTCATCTTCCGCTAGGCCGGAATCGATTTTGACGCACGCGGAGGTTGGGAAGCCCGCGTTCTCGGCACTAAAGGTAAGAACGACCGGTTTTCCCATCGCCATCAGGCGAATGGCGATTCCGGAGGACTCGCCGGCCGACGGATGACGCAGATTGACGCAGGCTTGGGCGGCTGCGGCGTGGCGCGCGAATTCGGCCTCGGAGGTGTGCCCGACGCGGACGATTCCGGGCGCCCGCAACAGTGGCGCGGCGGCGCGTTCCAGATCGGAGGAGACGAATTCCCCGGCGAAAAGCAGCGCGCAGGGCGCGGTTTCGCGGACGCGGGCGAAGGCGCGCAGCACGGTTGTTACGCGTTTCGATTCGCGCAAGTGTCCGAACACGCCGAAGAGGAATGCGCCGCGCGGGATCTTCAGCGAATCGCGCAGCCGCGCGGCGTCCCATTCCGTGGGCGCGGCGGAGTCGAAATGGAGATGGGGAATTTCGAAGACGCGCGCGCGGGGAACGTGAGCGCGGACCATCGCCGCGGCGCCGGGGTTATGGACGATGACGCCGAGCGCGGTTTCGACGGCCCGTTTCAGCATCGGATAAGCGAAGTAGCGCGGATCGGTGGCCGAGCGCGAACGGCCGGCCCAGAGGCGGCGCGCGAGGCTTTCGCGCCACGGCCCATAGTTGTAAACGAACTCCTCGACATACGCGCTCTCGTTCAGCGTGCCAAGAAGGAAGTGGTGCAGCACGGCGTCGTGAAGAACGATCAGGCCCGGCCGGGCGAGGGCTTGGCCGTAGATTTCGCGATGCAGCGCGTTGTTGCCCAAATGGTAGAGGGCGATATCGGCGCTCGGATCGGCGATGCGGACATCGGCGAGCGGGCGCAGATGAGCGAGCAGCGCGGCCGAGTAATCGGCGACGCCGGAGGGCGCCGGGGGCAGGGGAGAGAAGAAGCCGACCGTCACGGCTGAGGTGGTTTGGGGCGCGGCCCGAAGAGCGCCGTGCCGACGCGGACGACGGTTGCCCCTTCCTCGATCGCCGCTTCCAGATCGTGCGACATGCCCATCGACAATCCCGTCAGCCCGTGTTCATTGGCGAGCTTGCGCAGCGCCAGGAAATAAGGCCGCGATTCTTCCGGATTATCCGTCCACGGAGGCATGGTCATCAACCCTCGCAGACGCAGATGCGGGCAGGCGAGGATGGCTTCCTTTATTTCCGCGACGTTCTCCGGGGCCGCGCCGGCTTTACTCTGCTCCGGCGACAGCTTCACCTCGATCCAGACGTCGAGCGGCCGGCCCGCCTCCTCCAGCCGCCGGGCGAGCTTCGCCGTATCCACCGTTTGGATCGCCGAGAATAGCTTCGCGGCCTTGCCCGCCTTGTTCGATTGCAGGTGGCCGATCAGGTGGAACCGGGCGCCGGCAGAGCGCGAGAAGCGGCGCGGATTTGTCTTCGAATTCCTGGACATAATTCTCGCCGAAATCCCGCAGCCCCAGATCGTAGGCCTCGAGAATCACCTCCGCCGGGAACTTTTTCGTCACCGCCAGCAGAAGAATCTCCTCGCGCCTCCGGCCCGCGCGCGCCGCCGCCGCGGCGATTCGTTCTTGCACTCGCTCTAAGGATTCTTTCAACAAGGGCCGATTACCATCATACGGGCATGCCGCTCGCCAATCAGCATTCGCCCGGTCTCGATGCCGTCGAGGACGCCGCCGCGGCGCTGGCGGATCGGGTGCGGATCTTTGTCGCAGCCTGTGACGAACCCGCCGTCTCGGAGCCGGGCGAGGACCTGCTCGCGTTGGCGCCGGGCCAATGGACGCTCGAACTCCGCGCCGGAGCCGTTTATCTCGAAGCCTGGGACGAGCGGCGCTCGCTCACCCGCCGCTTGCTCGGCGTGGGCGCATCGAACCGCCGCCGGCTGGACCTGAACGTTCAGCGCTTCGGAAAACGCGCGGGCAGCCTTTCGCTGCTCGACCGTCGCGCGCCCTTGAACCACGACGCCGGAACGAGGGCCACGCGCGAGTCCCTGCTCCAGGAATTCCATCGGCGGCTGTGCCGCCAGTTTCCCGGAGCCTGCATCGATGTTCTGACAACGGGGACCGATCTTCAGCACAGTCTGTCGCCGTCTTTTCCCCGCGCGCTCCTTCGGCGTGGCGGCTCGGCCTGGGCGGCGATCGCCGCGCCCCGCGATCCCGTCCGCGCCGCGCAAGTGCTGAGCTTCGGCTTGATCTGGCTCGATTATCTGAGGCGCTTCCGCCGCGAACGCGTTCGCGGGCTCGCGCTTTTCGTCCCGGAAGGATCGGAAAATCCCACCTGCCTGCGGCTGCTCCATCTCGATCCGGCCGCCGCCGAATTCGCGGTCTTCTCCTGTCCGAAAGGCGGAGGCGAATACCGCCTCGATCTCGCCGACTTCGGCAACATCGATACACACGCCGCGCGGCGGTCTTCCGAAGCCGCTCCCAAGGAGGCCACCGGACCGGCCGAACATGAACTGGAGCTGCGCGTTCGCGCGGGCGTCGACGCCTTGGACCCGCGCCTGCTTCCCGATCCCGTCTACCGCCAGGCGCTCGGCTCCTCCGCGTGCCAGCGAGGCATCATGGACCTACTTGCCGTGGACCGGGACGGCCGCCTGACCATCGTCGAATTGAAGGTATCCGAAGACATCCATCTCCCGCTCCAGGCTCTCGATTATTGGATTCGCGTGAAGTGGCACCTCGATCGCGGCGAACTATCCGCCCGCGGATATTTCCCCGGGATCGAACTTCGCCGCGAGCCGCCGCGCATTCTCCTCGCCGCGCCGGCGCTCGAATTCCATCCCGCGAACGAAACCATTCTCGGCTTCTTTTCCCGTGAAATCGAGGTGCAGCGCGTGGGAATCGGCGCCTCGTGGAGGAACGGCATCGAAGTGATGTTCCGCGTGTAATGCTGTAGGTATGGGTTGGATAAAGCATCTGAAAGGCGCGATCGCGAACCTGAACCCCGATGAGGTCCGAGCGGAAGCGGAGCGGCCCGTTCGCATCGGCATTCACGCCGCCACCGAGCTTTCGTTCTTTCACATGGAGTCTTATTTCGCGCCGGCGTCGCTCTCCGGGAGACGGCGCGCCGAGGCGGAGCGTCTGCTGTCGAGAGTCGAACCGGGCGCGAGCCGTCCCCGGCCGCTACGACATCGAGATCCACAGCGAAGGCGCGGGCGAGCCCGCCGGCTCGTTTCTGTTTTCGTTTGAAGAACCGGAGCGCACCGTGCGCCAGATCCTCGCCGCGCATCCCACACTCGCTCTCCCGCTGGCGCGAAATCTCCCGCCGTTCCGCCAACCCGTCGTCGACCGCATCGTCCACTCGGTCGCCAGGGAAAACGCCGTGTTCGCTTTGGCTACCGCTCTTCCCGACATCCTCCCGCTGATCTCTCTGCCGTGGGCCGCGGGCGAATTCGCCTCCGATACCGCCGTCCTCACCGCCAATCAAGTGCGCATGACTTTTTTGCTCGGCGCCGCTAGCGACCGCGCCGTGGGATATCGCGAGCAGAAGACCGAGATCGCCTCTCTCATCGGCGGAGCGTTTGGCTGGCGCAGTCTGGCCCGCGAATTGGTGGGCAAGATTCCGCTTGGCGGAGGCTTGATCCCCAAGGCCGCCATCGCCTATGCCGGCACTTGGGTCGTAGGGCGGTCGATCGAACGGCTCTACCGGTTTGGATACCGGCTGACTCGCCAGGAGCGCCACGCCGCTTACGAGCAGGCGCTCGAGCGCGGCAAGGTTATCGCCGGATCGCTGTTGCGCCACCACGGAAAAAAATCGCTCGCCTGATTCCGGCCCGCCTCCGGCGGTACAATCTGTCGCATGCGACTTTGTACCGTGGCCGCCGCTTCGCTCCTTTTTCCGCTCGCCTCCGTCGCCGCCAGCGCCAACCTTCCCGTTCCTTCCAACCTCACCGCCGAGGGCGTTCCTCCCATCCCCGCGCCGTTGATGGAAACGCTCGACGCCTACAGCGATTTTCGCGCCGCCGCGTTTCTCGATTGGGCCCCGGACAGCCGCGAAATGCTGATCGCCACGCGTTTCGCCCAGACGCCGCAGATTCACCGCCTCGCCATGCCGGGCGGAGCGCGCACGCAGCTTACTTTTTACTCCGACCGCATCTCCGGCGCCCGCTACCGGCCCTCCGGCGGATCGTTTGTGTTCACCAAGGACACCGGCGGCGGCGAATGGTATCAACTGTATCTCTACGACCTGAAGACGGGCGCGACGAAGCGGCTCACGGACGGCAAATCCCGCAACACCGGCGCCGTCTGGTCCAGGGACGGCGGCCGCATCGCCTGGGCCTCCACCCGCCGCGACGGGAAAGACTCAGACATCTGGGTAATGGACCCGGACCACCCCGAAGCCGCCCGAATGGTGGTCGAAGCGGACAGCGGCGGATGGTCGGCCGAGGATTTTTCGCCCGATGGCAAGTCGCTGCTCGTCGGCCGTTATCGCTCCATTTACGATGCGGCGATTTACCTCGTCGATCTGGCGAGCGGCGCGCGCGAATCGATCGGCCTTGAAAAAGACGCCGTCTCTTACAACCGCGCGGTGTTCGCACCCGACGGCAAGCGGCTTTATTTGCGCACCAATCAGGATTCGGATTTCGAGCGTTTCGCGTCGTTCGACCTGTCCAGCCGCAAGCTGGAGTTCCCGCTTCCCGCGCTCCATTGGGACGTGAGCGCGTTCGAGCTGTCGAAAGACGGCGGGTTTCTCGCCTATATCGTGAACGAGGACGGAGTGGAAAAGCTGCACGTCGTTGAAACCCGGTCGTGGAAAGAAGCGCCGTTGCCCGCGCTCCCGATGGGCAACGTATCGAGCCTCGGATGGCGCCGTGGCGCGAGTGAGCTTGCCTTCACCGTCACCTCGTCGCACTCGCCCGGCGACGTCTATTCGCTCGACGCCGGATCGCGCCGCCTGGACCGTTGGACTTTCAGCGAAACCGGCGGAGTGGATGCCAAAGCGTTCGCGACGCCCGAATTGATCCGCTGGAAGAGCTTCGACGGTCTCACCGTTTCGGGCTACTATTACCGCCCGCCGGCGCGCTTCTCCGGCGCCCGGCCGGTGATCGTCAACATTCATGGCGGGCCGGAAGGGCAGTTCCAGCCCGGCTATTTGGGCGCGTACAACTATCTGATCGACGAGCTCGGCATCGCCCTGATCTTCCCCAACGTCCGCGGCTCCAGCGGCTACGGCACGAAGTTCGTTAATCTCGACAACGGCGTGAAGCGCGAGGATTCGGTGAAAGATATTGGCGCGCTGCTCGATTGGATCTCGACGCAACCTGCGCTCGATTCCTCGCGCATCATGGTCACCGGCGGCAGCTATGGCGGTTATATGACGCTGGCCAGCATGACCCACTACAACGCCCGCTTCCGCTGCGCGCTCGATGTCGTCGGCATCTCCAACTGGATCACGTTTCTCGAACACACCGAATCGTACCGGCGCGATCTTCGCCGCGTCGAATACGGCGACGAACGCGATCCGAAGATGCGCGATTTTCTCTCGACCATTTCGCCGATGGCCCATGCCGCCAACATCACCAAGCCGATGTTCATCGTCGCCGGCCGCAACGATCCGCGCGTCCCCTACACGGAAGGCATGCAGATGGCGTCGTCGCTGCGCGGCAATGGCGTCCCGGTGTGGTTTCTGATGGCGGCCGACGAAGGCCACGGCTTCGCGAAGAAAGGCAATCGCGATTACCAGTTCGCCGCGACGGTGCTTTTCATCGAGAAATATTTGTTGCCGTAGCGGTTTCGCCCGCCGTCCCCGCGGCCAGCGCCGCGGGACGGCGGGGCAACAGAGCGATGGCGAGGGATCCCAGTACCGCCAGCGCGAAGACTGCGCCCATGGCCACCGTGTAGCTTCCGGCCCGTTCCCGGAGGATCGAGACGAAATAAGGAAACCATGTCTGCCCGATGGTGTTCACCGGCAGGATCACCGCCATCGCTCTGGCCAGCGTGTTCACGCCGAATTGGTCGGCGGCCATCAGCGGAATCAACATATAATCGGCGCCCATCGCCAGGCCGAAGAGGATCGAGAAAAGCAACGGCGTCTGAGGCGGACGCACCCACAGCAGCAGCGGAATCGTCGCCGCGACGATGACGTAGGTCGCGAGCATCACGTATTTTTTGCTGAAGCGGTCGGCGAGGTAGCCGATCGAAAGACGTCCGGCGATGCTCGACCAGAGAATGAGAATCGAGGCGGTGCGCCACGCTCCGTCCAACTGCTCTCCCGCGCGGAAACCCTCGTCGAGAAAAACGAATTTCATGTGAAAGTTCACCGCGCCGATCGAACCGATGGAACAGAAACTGCCAATGAGCAGCAGCCAGAAGGGATAGCTCCCGAGAAGCGTGGCGAAGCTCTCCGGCGCGATTTTGGCTTCTAACGCGGGTTCGGTGTCGCCGTCCGGATAAAGGCTTAGATCTGACGGCTTATCGCGCAACAGCCACAGCGCCAGGGGCCAGGCGAGGAACATCAGGGCGGCCAGCAACAGCAAGGCTCCGCGGAATCCCCACGCAGCCGTCGCCGGCTTCACGATAAACGCGCCCGCGCTGCCGAGCAGTCCCACGCCCACATACACGATGCCCATCGCCGTCCCGCGCTTACGGCGAAACCATTGCGAAACGATGATCTGATGCGGAATGGGTCCGGCGCAAATATAGCCGACGGTGTAGAGAACCCACAGCCCGTAATAGACGGGCAGGGAACCGCCCATCCAGGCGAAGCCGGCCAGCGCCAGCGCCGTCAGCCCGGTGCCGAAGACGATCAGTTTGCGCGGGCTGAATTTCGGCACCAGCAGCGGGCCCGCCCAGATCGTAAGCAGCGCCGCCAGCGGGAAGCCGAGGGTGATCTCCGATCGCGACCAGCCGAAGGCGCGCTGGAAATAGTCGTAGAAGAAGCTTATGTTGTAGTAGGGAATTCCGACGGAAATCCCGAAGGTCAGAAACGCGCCCGCGGTAATGTACCAGCCATGGAACAGTTTCTTATTCATGCTGGATTAAAGTGTACCGCCGGGCGCGGCGCATTCGCCGCCTAAAGCTGCAGCGGCTGTTGCAAGGTGAAGGTGAGTTTCGTTTCCGCGGGGATTTTCACTCGCTGGCCCTTCGTCATCACCTGTGCGCCGGTACCCACCGCGGCGCCCGAGGCCGCGCCAATGGCCGCGCCCGCGCCTCCGCCGGCGACCGCGCCGATGATCGCACCCAGCGCCGTCGCCCCACCGATCACGCCCGCCGAGCGCTTGCCACGGCTGCTGCTTTCCTGGTTCACTACGTTCGTATCGAGGGCCGTCATCTTCCCGTTCACCATGACCTCGGTCAGATCGAGCGTCAGCACCGTCTTGCCGGTGATCTTCCCGGATTTTTCGTCGCTTACCAGTTTCACGGTGACATCGGCTCCCACCGGAATCACCGTCGCGCCATCCACGACGACGTCTTTGGCCAAGCTCGCCTTATACGTTTTCCCCACCGAGTCCCGCTGCGAATCGACGTCGTCGGTCATGCGGATCACGATTTCCGCCCCTTGCGGAACGATCGGGCCAGTGGGCGCGGCCGCAACCGCCGGTTGATCGGAGACGACGCCGGAGGCAACGGAGGGATCGTCCACATGGCGTCTCATCCGCGGAGGGCCGTCGATCGGACCGGCGGATCCGCTGGGAGTCCCAGTGTCGCCCGCCGGCTCGGACTGCGCTTGGGCGGAGGGAGCCTGATGCCAACCGCCGGACTGCGCGGGCGGAGCGGCGGTGGCGGCCGGAGCGTAGGAGGCTTGTGCGCCATCGCCGAACTGAAGGGACTGCGTGCTCGATACGTCGAAGGATTGCACGTTCCCATCCACCAGCATTCTCACGTTCCGCGTGTCGCCGCCGATGTAGGAACCCTGGATGGTTCGCCCGTCCTTCAGCGTCAGCGTGTCGGCCAAGCTCACAACGCCGAAAAGGCACATGAGAAGTGTAAATTTATGTCGCATCTGTTCTCCGTTCCGTAAACTCCCATCGAAGGTTATTTAACTGATGCGCCCGGACGGTCCGCCGTTGCAGCGACCGAGAAATCCCAGATCTGCATATTGAGCTCGTTCTCGGTGAATTCCACCACCGCGTACTCGCCTGGGTCCAGGGGCTTCATCGGCGTCACCTTGTATAAGCCGTCGCCCACCTGCTGGCGGATCACTTCCACCAGGTCGGGATCCTCCACCGGTTGATTGGCGACGGGGATAATCGTCACTTTCTCGGCGATCCGCACGCCCTTCTTAGGCGTTAGCCGGATGATTCCGAACCGCTCGGGCTGGTCGAGGCGCATGTAGAACTCCGGCGCCGCCGTGTGAACCACCGTCGGAGCGCGTTCCCCTTTCAACTGCACCGTGGCCTTGCCGCTCACCAGAGGCACCGGCGAGAGCGCTTTCAAAATACTTCGCTTCTTGTCGTTCACCACCGTCGATTCGCCTTGCGGCACCGGGACGGCCTTACCGTTCTCGATCGTGTAGGCTCCGGCGGTCATCGGAACGCTGGCCACCTCCAGCCGCGTCTGGCGCTCGGCCGCGTTCTCTTCCTTTTGCATTTGCACTTCTTCACGCTCGGAATCCCGCAGCTTCTTTTGCTCGTCTTCGGTTCGCTTCAGGTCGGCGAGATCGAGCGGAATCTCCTCCCATTCGCTCCGCTCCACGCTGTAGAAGCGAACGCGATCGGCCAGCACTTGATATTCGCGGACCTCGTGGAAACCGCCGTCTTTAAGATAGAGCCGGATCGTGCCGAAGACTGGGAGCGAAACCAGAACGAGCAGAATCGCTAACTTGGCCCATCGCGCCATAGCGGCCTCACTGCAAGCGCAGCGTCAATATTTTAAAATCCCCGTCGAGCAAGTCCACTTCCCCTCGCGCACGCCGTCCATCGAGGGTCAGGTCGACTTCGTGATGCCCAGGGGGAAGAGTCAACGTCGCCGGCGAGCGGCGCGTCTGCTGTTTCCCATCGATGGCCATCGTCGCCCCCGGAGGCTCGGAGTTCACGCTGAGCGTTCCACCCAACTTGTCGAGGTCCATGAAAATCTCCGATTCCTTCGGCGCTTCGAAGACCTTCTTGCTGGAACGGTATCCACTCAGGGCGACGGCGAGAACATGCCGCCCGGCGGGGAGCGAAAGCTCGCAGGGCGATTTACAATTGCGGCCGTTGTCGCCGTCGATGGTCAACAACGCTCCCGGCGGATGGGTGACGAACTGGATCGACCGCGCCGTCGTAGTTGCCGCCGCGGACGCGTCCGATTCGACGGAGCGCTCCGCCCTAGCCGCCGGTTTTTTTACCACCGCCTCCATTTTACGCTCCGGCGGCGGTTGCGGCGGCGCTTCGACGGGTGGGGCCGTTTTTGGAGCGGCGGCGGGCGCGGTGGCGGGGGGCGGCGTTTTTACGACCGGTGCGGGAATGGAGGCGGTGGTGGTGGTGGGGCGGCGGGTGTGCCGGTGGCGCTGTTGGAAGGAGTGAGGAGGTAGAAATGTGCCGCGGCGTAGAGTCCGCCGAGGATGGCCAGCACGACCAGGACCTTGACGACGTTCTTAAAGAGCGGATTTCCGTCGGAATCGTCCAGCCGGGCGGGACGCACCGGAGGCGGGAGGGAAATCGGAAGCGCCACTTGGCCGCCCGCCGACGCTCCGGAGCCGTTTGCCACCGCCGCGCTCACACCTACGGTCTCCTCAGACAGCGCGGGAGTCAACTCCGGTCCGGCGTCGAGTTCGGTCCGCGCCACGGTCTCCTGGGACTGGCTCGAGCCGCTGGTCATCGGACGCCAATCCGGCGACTCCAGGCAGGCGAGGCTGAGCGCCTCTATGAACTCGGTGCAGGTGGCGAAGCGGGAGTTGGGATCTTTCGCGAGCGCTTTACGAAGCGTTTCTTCGATTTTCGGGCCGAGGGCGGGATTGAGGCGGTGCGCGGGCGCCGGTTCCTCCCGCACGATCTTGTATAGGAGCGTAGGCAGGTAGTCGGCCACGAACGGTTTTTCGCCGGTCATTACTTCATAGGCGATGACGGCGAGCGAAAACTGGTCCGCCCGTCCGTCCACGGCCTGTCCTTGCACCTGCTCCGGCGACATGTAACTCGGGGTGCCCATCATCGCCCCGGTTTGGGTCATCTGCTGAGAGACGATCTTGGCCACGCCGAAGTCGGTGACCTTCGCCTGGCCATCGTCATGCACCATGATGTTGGCCGGTTTGATGTCCCGATGCACGATGCCTTTGCGGTGGGCGTAATCGAGCGCGAGCGCCGTTTGCCGCAGGATATTCAGCACTTGCGCCGGTTCCATTCCGTCGGGCGACGCGAGCAGTTTCTCGAGCGGCGGCCCGTTGACGAACTCCATGAAAATATACGCCATGCCGTTTTCCTCGGCGATGTCGTAGATGGTCACGATGTTGGGATGGGAGAGGATGCCCGCCGATTGCGCCTCGCGGAACAGGCGGTCGCGGAGCCGCTGCCGCTCGGCGCCGTCGGTTAAATCCGCCAGGCGGATGGTCTTGATGGCGATGACCCGGCCAATCGTCGGGTCCTGCCCGCGGTAGACGACGCCCATGGCGCCGCGTCCCACCTCGTCCATGACTTGATATCTTCCGATGCGCTCCACAGGTGTGCCTAAGTTTAGCGTATCCGATTTATCCGGTTTCGCACAGCTTCGTCCCGGACATGAACATTTTCGGCGGACCGGGGAGCACAAGTCGTTCGTACCCAATCGCTCCGGTTGGCCGTATAGTTGCCTGTGACGCCTACGGTCACGCGTCATTTGGAGGGAGTATGCCCGAGATTGAAGTTCCTTACGGTTTGCGAATCGCGCCCGATTGCCGCCATTTGGAGGAAGATCCAGGCGAGCGTCAGGTTCTATTGTCCATCCTGGAATCGATCGTCCAGGATCATCAGCTCGCCCGCGCCGCCGAGTCGCTGAACCAGCGCGGCTACCGCAACCGCCATGGCGCGACATGGTCGGCGGCGGACGTTTTCGATCTGCTTCCGAGAATCATCGAGGCCGGATCGACGCTGGTTTCGAGCGATGAGTGGAGGGACCGGCGGCGGCGGATTATGGCTTCGTTGTGAAGCGAGGTCTGTGCCGCGCGGAAGCGGACGCCGGCTGAACGTCTGGGACTCACGCGCCAACGCGCCATACAATCCGGGAGATCGAATTATAAACAAAACGACCTGAATCATTGGCCTTGCGACAAGGTTATGCCGAGCGTGTCTCGCCCGTGGCTGGTTTTCGGTTTGCCGTTCCGATTCTTTACTTTCCCTCCTTCTTTCCTTTGTTTCCTAATAATATGGTGCAACGTTGCTTTTTACGAAGATCAAAAACCCGTTCAGGTCACCCTTAAACTGGATAGGGGCCGCGTCAAACGCGAGCGGCCAGCGCCCACCTTTTTGCATTCGCGATCTCCCTTGTCTAGAATGGAGACCGCTTAGCGGCGAGGACGAAGATGATCAGTCGTCTCGCTCTTGGTTACACGATAGCGCGGGGGGTGGGAAAAAGACGAGGGGGGGAAGGCGAGGATGGGGTGTAAGTTATTGAGGGGCAGTGAGATATAAATATTTTGGCGCGGTGTGACTGTAAAAGGTTGCTTCAGCTTTGCGCGCGGGGATATTGGGGGAGAGGGCACAGGGCCGGGCGCAAAGGTGAAGTAACCGCGCGGTGAACTGAACCGCGGGGAATAGGCGGTGAGCTAAACGGCTACGCTCTGGAGAAACGGCCCGTCGCAGCCTTTGTTGTGACGACTCCGGGGGGCGAATTTCGCGTGGTTGGGCGGTCGCCTATGGTGTATTGATCGCAACGGACCGGAAATGTTTTATTGCCCGTAAACCGCTGTCGCGTATGGACTTCTTTTACCAACCAAGCGGCAAATTGGACTGCCATTCCGGCGCGAAGTACCGTGGCGGGGAGAGACCCCAACATATTGTGGTCTTGTTGAAGACGGCGAATTGACGCAACATCCACTACTCCGCGACGGTTCATTCCGAACTGATCTTAGCGCATCGGCATGTCAAACTGAAGCGCATAGCGCTATTCGCATTGCCCCGCGACGCCGTCACTCCGGTCGGCCCTGTCGTAGCCGATTACCGCGTAGCGGTTTAGTTCACTGGCGATTTGGGCGGGTAATGGCGGAGGGAATGGCGCGTCGTGTTTAGCTAGACTTCCGTCCCCTCCGTCACGCTTGCGTCACGGATTGCGTCACCATGGGGGGGTGACTCGGATTCGAAGCGGAGCAGACGGGACCGATCTTCTCCGATTGTGCCGCGGTGAATCTTTTCCTCGCGAACGATTGCGATGCCTTTTTCAAACGAGGTGTCTGCCGTCGTCCCGGAACTGAGATACGACGGAACAGAGGAGCCCGGTATATCGACCCTTAGCAGCCTGTGGTAGAAGTCGGCATTTTTCATGATTCGCAAAATGGGCTTAGCGAGACCTTCACAGGCGCGCTACAGCGCGTCGCCGACGGGCGGTTGACAGTTTGGGTACCCCCGAACACCGGCCAAAATCCGCAGTTTTCTCAGGAGGGTACTTCTACCACAGGCTGTTAGGTGGGAATGCTATATCAGTACCGGTCACGGGGGCAATGATCAACTCTCCAGGCTTATCGCCGCAAAAGGCGTGGATTACGCCCGCGAGCATTTCTATTTTTCGATTCTTGAGTTCCGATCGATGCGGACGGATGACCAAACGATCATCGACCGGGTGCAGTATTGGAAACGCGTGCTGCAAACCTGCGAGTTCGGCTACAACAATACATGAGCGCCGAGGTGGCTAGCGTATGTGCAGCCGGATGCCACAGTACGCTGTGCAAAGTGGTATCGTGGCTTTGTTCACACAGACATGGCTCTTTTACTGGCGCTACTCTTTCTCATTGGATTGCCCGCCGTGGCGTTGGCCATCCTCAGGTTTGCGGATACCCTGTTGATGAAACGGATACCCCAATTCGATCCGGCCACCACAAAAACGCGAACGGACATATATTCGATGCGCGCGGCGTACGCCAGTTTCATCGTAGGACTCGCGATCCTTGCATTCTGGGCGCTGGCTAATGTCGTTCTCGGATTCATCGGTACTCTCAAGGTTCTTTGGCCATAGAGCACTCCCATGTTCCTATCTCAGCAAGAAATCAAGGCACAGTTATCCAGTCTCATCGAGCAGGGAAACGAGGATCTCGTTAAGGAGGTTTGCTACGACCTCTGCGTCGGTGATGAAGTGTACCGATCGGAGCAACACCTTCCGGAACGGCTGTCGGACGGGGCACCTTACATGATTCTGCACCCAGGCCAGTTCGCGCTGGTGAAGACGTTTGAGGTTGTAAAGGTTCCTCGGGAGATGGTTGGGCTAATCTCAATCCGGTCCGAATATAAATTCCAAGGGCTGGTCAATGTCTCCGGCTTTCATGTGGACCCCACCTTCTCCGGAAATCTGATCTTTGCTGTGCAGAACGTCGGCCCCAACGACATCCGGCTACGCTACAGGGAGCCCGCCTTTATGATTATGTGGGCGCAACTAAACCAGCCGTACCTGCCCTCTGAGTCGGCGCGCAAGCGGCCAGGATACCCGAATATTCCCGGGAGACTTATGGCTCAACTTGGTGGAGGGACCATTACCTTATCGCAGTTGAAACGCGAGGTTGATAAGCTCCAGACAGAGGTCAAATTATTCGCGGGACTCGCCATTGCGCCTCATTTTGGCCCTAATAGGCACCATACTCAAAGTCGTCATCCACTGAGATTGGGCTTTAAACGATGAGGGTATCTGCCGGCTCAGGGTGCGACTGCCGAGAAGAATCCCAAAGCCGATAAGCCTGTTTCAGACCTGGATTGCTACAGGCATCGAGGCACCTCTCGACTTCGCCGCGCATGCGCTTCCGGCGGGCGGCCTCGGCCGCGACAACTAAAACAAGGTTCCTATACGCTACCGGCGCTTGGACAGCCATCGCGGCCTCGTAAAAGCTGGCTGTCCCGACGGGCGACATTGACTCAATAGCCGCAGCCATCTGCGCGAAGTGTCGATCCGATTCTCCCAGGGGTGCATCCAGGCGGTCTGTGTTAGGATCGGGTTCGATCATAGATGCGTGAGTGAGGTGGACGATATCACGCTCGTAAATGTGCAGACTGTCAGCAAAGTGGCAATACTCTCCAACAGAAGCCCGAAGACAGCCCGCAAGGATCTCCTGGAGATAAGTAAATTGAATGAAGTTGTAGGGTAGGCCCAGGAATAGGTCATTGCTCCGCATGACTTGGGTCCATTCGAGTCTGCCATTGCGGACCTTTAGCAGGGAACAGATATTGCATGGAATATCCGGAGATGCAGGCCGACCCGTTGGGTCTGGAAGGTCCTGAATCGGGTCCCATATCTGCAGGACGCCTGTCGGCTTCCCGGGTCGGCACTGAGAGCATCGCAAACTCTTCGGATCTGATCGATCCCGAAATGTCTGCGGAGACGCGCACCATAGGCGCCGTCGTACGTTGGCCCTGTACCAGCAAAAGCGGGGAGCTGGAATTCCAACGGTTCAGAAAAGCGGAATCGTCTCGCCCTGTGACAATCCAAATCAGTTCCGCGATGGCAAATGCAGGGTTCATGGCTGGAACCCGCGCGATACTCCAGCGTTCCTGGGCTGTTGAATCCTGCACACGACATGCAGTACCTCGCGTGTACTCCCACCGCGCCCTTCAACCGGGCTGGCGACTCCGTGCTGGCTCAGAAGGGAGCGCGCGGCATACCAAACGTCGTTAGCAGTGATTCCTTCGATAGAATGCATCGCTCGTCTCGTATTTTCGCATGTTGCCCACAAGCGTGATGCCAGATTTGATGCCAATTCCGGAAGCTGTTGACAACCGAGTCCGAGAGGTGGTAAGATTTCCTTACCGGTGTGGTAAGAATGGACAATGCAGAAGGAGGTGGCCATGACCAAAGCTGAAATTGAACAGATTATCGTCGACACGTTGCGTGAGCTTCAGGTCGCGAGCGGCGATATGGAGTGTGATATCAGTCCGGTAGTGGTGCCGTTGTCGGCACTCGGCTTCTTCGACAGCCTCTTGGCAATCGAAACCACGCTCGTATTGGAAGAGCGTCTCGGCTACTCCTGGGGCGAAGATAGCATCTTTATAGACAAAACTACATCTGAACCTTTGTCTATATCGGATGTTGCGTCAGTTTCGGCGCAAAAGGTGGCGGCATAAGAATGGAATCCACCAGGGAACAGATCGCCTCGCGGCTTCGGGAGGCTCGGGAAGCCGCAGGATTAAGTCAGGGACAGGTAGCTAAGCTTCTCGGCCACCATCGACCGAACGATCACGGAAATCGAAGCCGGCAGGCGCAAGGTCTGCCGGCGAGGAATTGACCCAGTTCGCGTCGCTGTATTCCGTCAGTGTTGAGTGGCTGACGGCCTTCTGATCGGAAACGGATGCCACCGAGGATCGAATCTTAGTCGCGGCTCGGGAGCTTGCAAGTATGAAGGATCAGGATCTCGATCGGCTGATGGGCTTACTTGAAGATGATCCGGAAAGGCAAGGCTCAGGAATGAGTCCTGAGCGTAGCAGGCTTGCGCTTCGCGCCTCCGACATGCGCCTTACGGATTCGCCAAAAGGCGCACATCGCGCCGCATGAGCCATGCAACGCATTCGATTTGGCAGACGGGCTCGGCGTCGAGGTTCGCTTCGCGAAACTTCCGTCTGCCGAGGGTGTCTACTCTCCCGGGAAGCCAGTGATCATCGTCTCATCCCTTCGGCCTGCTGGTAGGCAGGCATTTACCTGCGCACATAGAGTTGGGGCACCATGTCTACGGCCACGGTGGGCAGTTTTATCAGCTGGTGGAAGAGCGTGGGAAAAATCGCCGTCTTTGACCCGAAAGAATTCGAAGCGGACTGTTTTGCGTCGGCTCTGTTGATGCCGCGCACCGCCGTCCTCAAGGGGCTAGGCGCACGCGGGTGGAATTCGAAGACGCTCTTGCCCGAGCAGGCATATGCACTAGCATCCCTGGCTGGGCGTTGGTTATGGAACGTTAGTTTCAAATATGCATCGGGGAATGCGCCTTTTCAGTCGCTGAATCAAGCCGCTGCGCTTGAAAAGTTCAAGCGCCCGCAAATCCGCAAATCGATTTTGGGACAGGAATGCAAGGAACACCTTGTTGTTGTGGATGAGGCTTGGTTTGGCCGCGCGATTGATGTGCAAGTTGATGACTTGATACTCCTACCTGCGGGCAGCGCCATCGAAGGAGGAGCAGTGACGCCAGTCTGCGGCTCTGCATCGGGCTGCTTGGTGCGGGCCGTTAAACCGGGTGTTGGCGGTGCCTTTTCATCCGATGGACATGGGCTCAATTTGTGCGGGTGAGCAAGAAAGAGTTTGCCGGGTTGGCGCAGTTTCGCCATTTGGAGGAGGTTGATGGTGAATAAGCTGTACGTAGCGAAAAGTCCGAATCTCTCGTTGGCATGGGCGGAGGTGCTGCTTCATCTCCTTGATCGCGGCGTCACCAACCTGTCCCCTGCCGTTATCACGAATCCGATTTCGATGAGCACTCATTACCGCGGCATGTCCCCGAGATCCAAACGGCTATAGATGCGTTCAACAAGCAGACGAGTCGCACAATTGCCAGCACAATCTTTCCTAATTCATTGTGGACGCCAGAGGCGGAAGATAATGCCGAGCAGCTGTATGCGAGGTACGAGCGGATCTGGAAGACAATCGCTAGGTGCCCCGCGAACAACAAGGGTGTTTACTTCCGCCGCATGACGGCCTATCTCCCGAACGGTATACCTGCCGAAAGTAGGCCCGTCGACCAGCCGCAGCACTCATCGAGACCTTTCGTAACGGTAATCACCGGCATAGTGCGTTGCAGGCATCGATATTCGACCCCACCCGCGATCACACCCACAATCGCCAGCGCGGATTCCCATGCCTACAGCAAGTCGCTTTTGAAGCGTCGGACGGGGAGTTGGCGGTGACTGGTTTCTACGCGCTGCAGCACCATGTT
Organism: uncultured Acidobacteriota bacterium; assembly: GCA_963823105.1. Taxonomy (GTDB): domain Bacteria; phylum Acidobacteriota; class Terriglobia; order Bryobacterales; family Bryobacteraceae; genus JAJYKC01. The sequence goes on along the minus strand of CAWGKC010000017.1, from coordinate 196,791 downwards.
CCGAAGGCATACGGAAACTATCTGGGCCTCTGCTGGCTAGGCCGCTTTATGGCGCATCAAATGGAATTGCGGCTCTCGCAAGTCACCTGTATTGCTTCATCTCTGAAGCTTGGCGATGGCTATACGAAATCTGGGTTGGCGCCGCTGAAGGAGAGCCTCGACGCCATCCTTGAGCAATATCGGGGAAAGGCGGCTGTGAAGAATTTCGGAAAGCTTTATGTCTTTGAAGGGCCGGATGGCGTTGGAAAAACGGAGCTATCCGCCCGCTTCGTTTCACTTCTCGAAAAGCAGGGTGTTGCGGCTAAGCGGTTGGCTTTTCCAGGAACGGACGAAGGGACGCTCGGTAAGGTTGTTCACAACCTCCACCATGCGCCCGAGACACTAAACATCAAACAAATGGCTCCAGCGAGCCTACAACTCCTTCACATCGCCGCCCACCTCGACGCCATCGAAACACGATCATACCCGCGTTACGCTCCGGGACTTCTGTTGTTCTCGATAGATTCTGGTGGTCCACCAAGGTTTACGGGCTGGCGGCAGGAGCAAACAAGCGACTCCTCAATGCCATGATTGACGTGGAATTGGCAGCATTTGGGACGGTGACACCGGCGGTAATTTTTCTCCTTAAACGTCAAACCCCGCTACGGCCGGAGCCAGAGGCGATGTGGCGAAAATGGACCGAGCTTTATGAGCGCTTGTACGCCCAAGAGCAACGGAAAGCACATGTTGTCGAATCGATAACAACGGTTCCGTTGCCGACGCGGTCCGGCAACTTAAGGTGGCTTTGAATCAGGGGCAGAATCAGACTCCGCAACCTAGTGCGGACCAGCTGACGCTGGAGCTATCCGGCCGAGCATCCGAACGGGCCACGCTCTCCCCTTCCGTCTTCACTGCCTTGGCTCCCGCTGGGCCTACCATTGTCTACGACACATACTGGCGTTTTGCCGCCGAGCGGCAAGAAATCTTTTTTAGGCGCTGGCGACACCAGCGGCCGCCTTGGACGCAGGACCCGATATTGTCGGAATTTAAATTCACGAACGCTTATCGCGCTTCCGACCGGGTCACCATTCTCATCAAGAACGTCATTTACGAGGGAGATCAAGCCGAGGAGGAAGTCTTCTTTCGAATCATACTGTTTAAGCTTTTCAATAAGATTGAAACCTGGGAACGACTGACGCGCGCGGTGGGTGTTGTCTGCTACCGGGACTATGACTCTCGCCCATATGATGCGGCGCTCTCAAAAGCGATCGATGGGGGTGAAACTATCTATTCCGCTGCCTACATCATGCCATCAGGCAGCAAGGCTTTCGGAACGACGCGGAAGCATCGGCCCATCTCAAGCTACTTGAACGAATGATGGACGACGAAGTGGCGCTCGAATCGCCGGAGCAAGGACCATGCTCGAAGCGTTCACTCTACTGCGTTCCTATCCCATGATCGGTGATTTCTTGGCGTATCAGTACGTAACCGATCTAAACTACAGCAACCTCACGAATTTCTCAGAGATGCAATTCGTCATTCCCGGCCCGGGCGCAAAGGGCGGCATTTCCAAATGCTTCGAATCACTCGGTGGGCTGACCGAAGCCGACGTCATCCGCGTTGTCGCGGAGCGGCAGGTGCAAGAATTTGAGCGGCTTGGCATCAGCTTTAGGTCGCTTTGGGGACGCGCCCTCCAACTCATCGATTGCCAAAACCTATTTTGCGAAGTCGACAAGTACTCGCGTGTCTATCATCCCGAAATCGCAGGGAGTTCGCTAAGGACGAGAATCAAGCAAAAATTTCGAGCCTCGGCGGAGCCGCTCGATTTCTGGTATCCGCCAAAATGGGGCATTAGTGAAAAGATTGTGGCTAGCAGAAAGGAGGTCTCCGATGAACTTTCGCGAGTATCAGCTTGAGGCCCAAAAGACGGATCAAGTGCCCGGCCCCCGAACGCAGGAAGATGGCGCAGGCATCATGGTGCGTCTTCTCGGGCTCGCAGGAGAAGCTGGAAATCTTCGTCCTTGCTGATCACGACGCAATCGTTCTGGCTTGCGTATTCCCAGATCGCGGCATCGGTGGCGGCGCCCAAGTCGAGGTCGAGCACATGTTGACATTCGACGCCGCGGGAAGCCAGGAAGCGGGCCAGAGCGGAGGGGAGCTGGTTATCGACCAGAAACTTCACAGCGCTTGGAGAACGGTATGATCGGCTTGGTGGGCCGCGTACTCAATGGCGGCGTAGATGTCCTCGCGTTCGAGGAAGGCGTAATCGGCCAGAATCTCGTCAAAAGTCGCGCCGTTCGCCAGGAGTTCCAGCACGTCGGTGACGCGAATGCGTTGGCCGCGAATGCAGGGCCGGCCTCCACATTTGCCTTCTTCGACGGTGATTCTCTTGAGTCTGTCCGCGCTCATATTCCAAATCCTGACTATTCCTTAAGATACGCCCTGAGCGTTGGGGTGGCAAGTCTCCCGGTCATCGCGGCCCTGGCCGCTCGGGCCGTGTTCAGTCCGGCGCCAGGCCAAGGAGGCTTTGCACATCGCGGGCCCCATGGAGAACGCGAATAATCTGCAGCGGCTTGGTTTCGTGACGGTGGACGATCAGGTACGAATGGACGGGAAGAAACGGTGGCGTCTGTCTGTCGGTTCCTCGCGCCAGTGGCCGATGCCGGGGTTCTTCGCCAGCTTAATCATGGCGTCTTCCAAGGCGTCAATCACCCGATCGGCGGCTTCGATGTTGTCGCTAGGCGATGTAATCCCGGATGTCGCCGATGTCCCGCTTGGCGCGCGGGTGAGGATGAACCGCTTCATCCCCTGGCGCGCTTCCGCTCTGCGCTGCGCCGGCGGATTTCAGCGAATGTCTCTTTGCCGTCGACGAATTCGCCCCGGTCCGCCTCCTCGCTGCCGATCGCGATTTCCTTTCGAAGTTCCGCCAGCCGCAGCTTTTTCAACTCCTCCCGCCCCACTTCGCTCTGGGATTGATCCATGACAATTCACCACATGCCAAGTGTATTGAAAATTGGCCGCGCGATTAAAATCTTGGTGCGAACGGAGAGACTTGAACTCTCACGGGGTTGCCCCCGCTGGAACCTAAATCCAGTGCGTCTGCCAATTCCGCCACGCTCGCGCATCCTCAGGATACCAGCGGCGATTGGCTGAATGCTACGCACCTCAGGCGCTGGCGGCCATCGCCCGGCGAACTTCACGCAACACTTTAGGGGCGGGGCTTCCGCAGGCACAACGCCCATGCGCCAAACGGTATCCCTCCAGTCCGGAATGTTGCGGCAACAGATGCAGGCCTTCGTGGGCTTCGCATTCGCTGGCCATCAATTCGCGGCGGAAGTTCAAGCATTGCTCGAAGAGGGGAACTCCGAATCGATCCCATAGTTCGTCCTTGTCGGCTTCGGAGGGGCCTTCGCCATATTCGAATGAAAAAGCGACCAGCGCGCGCTTCGGACGTTCCCAGCGCTCGTCCCAGTTCCGTGCCAGACGGACCAGATCTTCGACGGGAGCGCCGACGACCGCGGGCCGGTAACGCGCCGTCTCTTCGTCCCAGCCTCCGGGAAAAACGCGCATCCGCTTGGACTCCCGGAATCCGGGAATCAGGATGGCTGTCTTCGGCTCCGGCTGCACGGGAGACACATAATCGGCCAGGGACAAAGTCAGCGCCCGCCCTGGCGGTTTCATTCGCAAGGAAAATTGCATGATGAGTGGAGGCCCCGACGCCTGAGTAGTAGGTGAGCGGCCCTAGGGAATTCTCTCAGCGCGGAGCGAGGTTCATAGTACCGGTGTTTCAATTCCGAACACACGGTCGAAATTTCCTGCGAAAATCAGCGTTGCGTCGTCGGCGCTGACGCCGATTTCGTAGAGCGCCTTGGCTTGGGACTCGAAAATAGCCGCGTGCCATCCGCGAGGGAACCAGGACGAATCGGTGCCGAATAGGAGCCGGCCGGGACCGGCGACGTCGATCGCTCGCCGGAAGACCTCGCGGAGATCCATGTGCGCGCCCTCGTAGCGCATCCAGCGATTGCCGCTGGAGGTGTCGAAATAGACGTTCGGACAAAGGTCCGCCAGCATCAACGCTTCGCGGAAAAGCCCGGCGCCGAAATGCGGAATGACGAAATGGACGGAAGGATGGCGTTGGGCCAAGCGATGCAGATCGAGCGGATTGGCGTGCGCCAATTCGAAGTCGCAGGCGAGGCCAAGTTTTTGGCGAAAGCCAACGCTTAGCGCTCCGCAATGGACGAAGACGACGACGCCGGGACGCGCGGCGGCCACATCGATCATCGCCGCCGCGTGGGCGTCGCGCAGGCTGTAGCCATGCATCGCCGGAAACAGGCAGATCCCGCGCATGTGCCCGCCTGCGAGCACACCGGCCGCGTTCTCGCACGCCCTTTCGGCCAGCGGGTTCACCATCATATAGCCGCGAAAGCGCTCGGGAAAGCGCGCCGCCGCGCAGACGACGCTTCCCTCGTCGCCGGGCATGCTGGCGATCAGAGCGGCGCGGCCGACGCCGTGCCGGTCCATCTCCTCCCCCCAGATCGCCGCCAATTCCGCGGGATCTTCGGGAGGCCGGTCCCAGCCGAGCTTCAACACCGCCTGGTCCGCGCTCAGACCGGCCGCGGCCGCCGCCATCGACACCATGCGATGGGAGAAAAAATGCACATGGGCGTCGTTGACTCGCAGCGCGCCCCATGGACTGTCTAACATAATATTTTCCCGGTCCTCGTTTATTCCCCGCTCCCGGCGGAGCGAGCGGTTGCGCCCACGTCTCGCATCAGTCCGGCTTTCATCGCCACTCTGGTGGCGTCGGCGGCGTTGCCGACGCCCAGTTTCAGCATCATGGCTTTGCGGTAGCTGCGGATGGTTTGGACTTCCAATTGGAGTAACGTGGCAATCTCTTTGCTGGATTTGCCTTCGGCTACCAACCTTAGCACCTGGCGCTCGCGCGGTGAAAGAATGTTCAGCGGCGCGTCGCCCTTGGCTCCGGCCCGCCGCCGATCGACGAGGATGCGCGCCACCACCGGCCCCAGCGCCCAACCGCCAACGGCCACTCTGCGCATGGTATCGATCAATTCCCGTTCCGAGGAGCGCTTCAGCAGGAGACCCCGGGCGCCGGATTTGGCCGCCTCCACCAACCGTTCCTCGTCTTCGTTGGAGGCGAGCAGAACGATCCGGGCGTTGCCGTCCTCGCGCAGAATAGCCGCGGTGGCCTCAATGCCGTTCAATCCGGGCAAGCCCACCGACATCACCGATAAATCCGGTTTGCGTTCGCGCCACAAGTGAACGGCCTCCGCGCCATCCCCGGCCTCGGCGATCACTTCAAACGTCGCCTCCTGGCGCAGGATCGATCGCAATCCATCCCGCATCATTTGATGGCCATCGGCAATTAACACCGGAATCGCCATAGTCCCCCATCGTTTGCGGTTCGCGCTTAGCACCCGGCAACACGGGGCGTACCCTTCGATGGGCTAACAGCCCGGCGCCGGTCGAGGATTCTACCGGCAAGCCTTCATTTTATCAGCCCGGATCAGGCCCGCGCTGAGGAGGAAGGCGAGGGCGCTCAACACCGGCACGACCGCCAGCCCAACCCGCAGCGAAGCCGCTTGCGCCACGAAGCCGATCAGTGGCGGTCCGGTGAGGAAACCGGTGTAGCCCATCGCCGTCACGGCGGCGATTCCGGTCTGGGGCGGAACTCCATGCACATGGCCGGCGCGCAAGGTGAGAATTGGAAAGATGGTGGAGAAGCCAAATCCGGCGCAAGCGAAGCCGGCGAGGCCGCCGAGAAAGCTTCCCGCGAGAAGCCCGCCGCCGAGGCCCAAACACGCCAATGCCGCGCCCCAACGTACGATCGCCACTTCCGCCATACGGCCGCGCAGCCAGTCCCCTCGTAGGCGTCCGGCGGCCATGCAAACCGAGAAGACGGCATATCCCGACGTCGCCATGGCCGCGCTGACGCCGCGGAGGCCGTTTAAATAGACCGCCGACCAATCGGCCATCGCGCCTTCGCCGATCAGAATGCAAAAGGCGACCGTTCCGAGGGTCCACAGCGCGCGGACGTGCCGCGTCCAATGGACTGGTAGGATGGGGATCTCCCGCACATCGTCGGCAATGAAGTTTCTCGCCGCCAGCGCCGATAGAACGAAGACGACCGGCATCACGCCCAACAAATGCACGGCGGGCGAGATTCCCAGCCACGCCGCCAGTCCGCCCATGCCCGCGCCGATCATGCCGCCCAAGCTAAACAGGGCGTGAAAGGTGGTCATCACCGGCCGCTGTCCGCGCCGTTCCACCATCACCGCCTGGGTGTTCATGGATATTTCCATTAACGCGGCGGAGAATCCGAGAACGAATAACGCCGGAGCGAGCATCCAGCCGCGTGTGACGACGCCGGGCAACGGGAGGACAAGGCAGAATAAGAATGTGGAGAAGCGCGAGACGGACGCACTGCCGTAGCGGCCAACCAGGCGCGCCGCCACCGGCATGCCGCATAGCGCCCCCGCCGCCGTGCAGAGCAGGGAAGCGCCGAGCGCGCCGACGGACAGTCCCAATTTGCGTTGCACCGCCGGGATGCGCGACAGCCAGTTGGCCACGATCACCCCGTGGAGCATGAAAATGGCATTGACGCTCCAGAACGCCCGCCGGGCCAGCTTCATGCCGTAAGCGCGGGGAGCCCGTAGTGGCCGTTGAGTTCCGCGGCCGCGTGGATCGCCGTCGAAAACAACAAACTATGCATTCCGGCCTTGCGGGCGGCCGCGATGTTTTCGGCGCGGTCGTCGAGGAACAGGGCCTCTTCCGGTTTTATCCCCAGACCTTGCAGGCAGAGCTCGTAGATCGCATGGTCCGGCTTGGCCAACTTCACGTCGCAGGAGAATACCCGATGGTCGAATTCATGGATCCAGGGGCGCTCGGCGTCCAGGTAAACCCGCAGCGCCAACGGCATGTTGGACAGGATCGCGGTTTTGAAACCGCCGGCCCGGACCTGGTTCGCCCATCCGATCATCGTGGGATTGGGGTGCGCCCAACTGCGGCAATCGAGCGCCATCGCCCGCTGCGCCCGCTCCGGCGACGGCTTCAGGTCCGCCATCCGCTGGAAGTCTTCCCAATATTCTTCCGGTGTCATTTCGGTCCGGTCGTAGGGTAGGCGTTTGCGCCAGTAGAGTTCTTCGAACCGGTCGACCGGCAGGCCGAAGATGTCGGCCATGGCCCGCACATCCTCCAAGGGCTGCGGCACGCACAGGACATTCCCATAGTCGAAAATCACCGCTTGCATCGTTTTCTCTTGCATAAGGGCTGAAAGTCCGATAATATCGGCACAAACAGGCAATGTCAACTACAATCACGCACGATCAGGCAGAGTTTGGGAAATTTCAACTCAAAGAAGAGCGGCAGAACTACATCCTGGAAACGCTACGGCGCGACGGGAAGGTGGTGGCCAGCGACTTGGGGGCGCTGCTTAGCGTTTCCGAAGACACGATCCGGCGCGATCTGCGGGATTTGGCCCGCGATCAAAAACTGATCCGGGTGCATGGGGGAGCGCTGCCGCGTTCGCCCGCTTCTCCTAGCTTTGCCGTGCGCCGGGGCCAGTCGATGGACGCGAAATTCGCCATCGCGCGCGCGGCGGCGGCGATGATCCAACCGGGCCAGCTTGTTTTGATCGACGGCGGGACGACCACGCAGCAGGTCGCGCAATATCTGGACCCAGGGTTGGAGGCGACCATTGTCACCAACAACGTTCCGCTGGCGCTGGCGTTGGCGTCCCACGCGCGGGTGGAAGTGATTCAGTTGGGCGGACGTTTGTTCAAGGAGTCGCAGGTGACACACGGCCCGCTGGTCCTTGAACAACTGCGTTCGTTCCGCGCGGATCTCTGCCTGCTGGGCGCGGGCAGCATCCATCCCGAGTACGGGATTCGCACGCCGGAGCTGGACGAGGTGTTCATCAAGCGGGCGATGATCGAGGCGTCGGCGGAAACGGCCGCGCTGATTTCGGCGGAGAAGCTGGGCACGGCGCTGCCTTATCTGGTCGCGCCGGCGGGGGTACTTACTCACCTGATTACTAATGCCGCCGGGGAAACCGTCGCGCCATATCGGGCGCTGGGGATCTCCATCGTCGAAGTGGGTTAGCGCTCTGGTTCGGAAGTTCACGAACGAGCCGGTCCATTCCGAGGTACTCGGTAGCCCGCTACCGTGCGGTTTCGAATTATGGGGCGGATGAGAAGGACGAGTTCAATCTGGAGGAGGAGCTTGTGGCGTTCTCGTTTCCCGTGTTGCCTCACTTCCGGCTTTCGCGTATCTTGAAGGGCATGGATGTGCATGTTGACAATCCCGATCTGCAGGCGAAGCTCGACCGGTGGGTAACGGAAACCGGACGCAGTCCCGACAAGTTGGTCGAAGACGCGATGGCCGGTTATTTCGACGAGTTGACCCGTACGCGTGAAATGCTCGACGGCCGCTACGACGACTTGAGAAGCGGCAGGGTGAAGGCAATCGACGGAGAAGAGTTTTTCGAGAGCCTCCGCCGCCGTGAGGACGAATTGCTCAAGAATCATCCGTCTCGATGACCGCGGAGCGGGACTTTCGCCTTCATCCGCTTGCGGCACAGGATATCACCGGGATTTGGGAATACATTGCGGAAAATAACCCGATCGCCGCTGGTCGTGTGCGCGAGGAACTTCTTAGCGGGATTCGCGCCGTGGCTCGATTTCCCGATCGGGGCCACAAACGCCCGGACCTGACTTCGCGGCCTCTCCGGTTCATCTTGGTGCGTGAATATCTGATTGCCTATGCGCCGGCAGAAATGCCCCTCTGGGTTCTCGCAGTCATCCACGGACGGCGCAGCCCTCGCGTAATGGCCGCAATCCTCATGGGCAGGGAGTAGTTTGAATCCGCGGGCCGCTCGTTGGACGGCCGAGTTTTCGCCCGGGCTTCCGATTCTCCGGCATCGATGCGGCCCTTGGCGAGAGAGCCCCTATCATGCCAAGCTGGAATCTCGCAGTTCTTTAGCCCGCTCGACGGGATCTATGGCGATTGCATCTCAATTTCGCAGGCGTCTAGCGGTAGGTAGCCCGAGAAGGGCGGCCCGTTTCCATCGTCGGACGAAAATACCTGGACAAATTTCTCCTCCCGTCGAAGCCTAAAACCAGCTTTCGACCGACACACGAATCACCTTTGGCCAATATGGCGCCTTGATGTTCGGCGTCCCGCGCCGCCCGCTTCAGTACGGGCTGCGAATGGAGCAGCCGGACTGTCCACGTAGCGATGCCTGGCTGCCGAACTAGGGTATGTCGCGGCTGCTGACTCACGAGGATTGAAACTACGACATCAAGGCAATAGCGCGCATTGTCCTCCGTTGCAGCGATCCCGGTGCGCGCTTCGATGCCGACCGCCCAAAGGCCGTCGGGCCGTCGGTAGACATTTGGGGTCAAGCGCAACACGTTGAAAAATTCTGTGGGATCGACCCCGAGCGTCATCATCTCGATATCGATTCGCTCATAATCGAGTTGAATATACTCCAGCGGGTTTGAGACGTTTTCCCGAATGAAGGTACTGTTCCGAGCGTGGTAGGGTGCTTTGTTGCCCAGTAGTAGCCCTAGGTAATTGACGTCCTGCGAGGGATCGTGGAGTTCCTAGCCCCGTATGTCGTAGTCTACATCCACGGCCAGGAACAGGGCCTTTCTTGTGGCGATCAGCGCGTCCGGGTACCGCTGGCCCTCGATATTTTTCGTCGCTTCTTCGATGAGAGCCTTAAGCTCCGGCTTTGAAACAGCGTCAGCCAAAACGACTTGACCCAGCGGCTTTCCAACGACTTGGATCAATAGGCCGTCAGTAGCCAGCAGAGACGCCCTGTAATAATCCTGGACCGTCGCCGGTTCTGCGAGTTGGGCGTTGTGCTTTACGAGCACCCGTTGCCTATTCATCGCTTTCAGCGTGCCGGACTTGACGACGGTTAGACCTGCGCGCGTAATCTCGCCAATCAATTGGTCGAAAGTGAGGCGCTCAAGAGACTTGGTTTCATTTGCGCCCTTCTCGACGAGACAGGCGTATAGGACTACCTCGACAGCGTCCTGGGCGACCATAAGCCCTGCGGAGGCGATGTGGCGATCTCTGACGAGACATTGTCGTCGCGCCGTGTCGAACAACGTTCTGGCTGTCAGTAAGGCGTTCAAAACCTCCGATTTCATGGCCTCGATTGTAATCGTATTCGGGTCTTATTTTTGTGGGCCTCCGTCCCGTGGCACGTCGATGACGGCGAATTGGCGTCTGATTGGCTGGCTGGTACTGCATCCGTTCCCGCTAGGTGGCGCTAATCGGGCGTTCACGGATCTGAGGCCATCGTAATCCGTGAGCGTACCTCCGAACGCCCCCTCTCAGCGGAAGCTCAGCGCGGCGAAGCTGACAACGCTGCGGTCGTCGATGTTCCATTGCTCGTAGCGTTCGAGGGCGCCGCGGGCCGAGGGGACGGCTTTGAGGAACGTGTAGAGCGGGGAGGAGCCGCACCATTTCAACGGGTCGTGATTTTCGCGCACCTGCTCCCAGAAGGCGCGGGCGTCGCCGTTGGTTACCGCGTCGATTCGCGCGCGGTCGCGGCGCTCGACATTGGTCATTTCGCCTTCGCCGGCGTGGGCGTCCAAGGGATCGCCGTAGCGGCGGCCCATGTGGGACATGTCGATGCCGAGCACCCAGAGGAGGCGATGGGCCTCGCGCGCGGCGATGTCGCCCAGCGCGCCCAGGAAGCGCTTCACCGGGTCGGTGTCTTCCGGCATTCCGCCGCGGTAGAGGCTGATTCCATAAGCGCCGCAAAGGATGGGGACGATGCGAATTTCCGGGCCGAAGAGGTGCTGGAGAAACAGCACCTGGAATTCGATGGAGTGCTCGATCGAATGGCAGTAGTCCTCCATGCTCACGCCCGCGCCCGCGTTCGCTTCCAGTTCATCGACCAACGCAAGATTGGTGCGTGTCTCGCCCAGCGGCGTGACGAAGGGCTTGCGCGTCAGGCCGAAGCGGTCGGGAGCTCCGTAGTGCGACGTTCCGAGGATGACGAACGTGCGATCTTTGTACTCCGGCCCCAGGCCGGCGTATGCCTCGCGATAGGAACGCCAGCCGCCGAAGGGGCTTACATGAGGGGCGGCGATGCCGATCAACCCTTCCCGGCGCCGGCCCGCGCCCTCTTGAAGGTAGCCTTCTATCTCCTGCCGCGCGGCGGAGGCTTCGTCCGGATAGGCGCTGCCGGCATGGGCCGCCGCGCGCACCGGAGCATCCTGAAACTCCCGTTGCCGGGCGTTACGCATGGCCTCGAACTTTTCGTCGTCGAGAAATCCGGCGTCGCCGAGAGTCGTCGTCAGGTGCCGCTCCAACTCGCCGACCTGAATCTCGCCGGTGGCACGAACGAGGCTGGCGCGAAGATCGAGTTCGGTTTGTTCGCCGTCGAAACAGGCGAGGGCCTCTACCAGCGGCGCGGGGATCATGAGGACGGCCTCGGAAAAACGATAGGGGTCGCGGATGAGAAGCCCGGGCCGTTCCGGGTCCTGGGACGGCAAGAATTCCAGGCCCAGGCGGAGCCGCGGCAGTTCGTTCGACATTTCCCTCCATGCTCCCACGGGAGGCGCCATTCGCGCGCGCCGCGGCGTCCGTTAGATGATAGGAACATGTCTAAGCTCTCCGACGCCCAGCTTCGTTCCGCTCTGGCCGAATTGTCCGATTGGGAGGTGGTTCAGGGCAAGCTGCACCGCGAGTACAAATTCGCCGATTTCACGCACGCCTTCGGTTTCATGGCCACCGCGGCGACGGCCATCGAGAAGCGCGATCACCATCCGGAGTGGAGCAACGTGTATAACCGGGTGGTGGTCGATCTCACGACGCACTCGGCGGGCGGCATCACGGAAAAGGACGTCGCGCTCGCCAAGCTGCTGGATTCTTTCGCCGCCAAGCTGCAATGAGGACCTCCTATCGGTTCGTTCTGGCCGCGTGGCTGGCGGCGGGCGCGCTGGCGGCGCAAGATCCGGCGGCGGCGATCGCGCGGGACGCGGGCGCGGCCATAGATCAAGCCATCGACAAGCATCAGATTCCGGGCGCGGTGCTGCTGGTGGGCCATGGCGGCAAGGTGATTTTTCATCATGCCTACGGCTTCCGCGCCTTGGCGCCACGGCGCGAGCCGATGACGGAAGACACGATCTTCGACCTCGCCTCCTTGTCGAAAGTAGTGGGAACGACGCCTTGCCTGATGAAGCTTTTCGAGCAGGGAAAGCTGCGCCTGAACGATCGCGTGACGGAATATTTGCCGGAATTTCAGGGCGGCAAAAGCGACATCACGATTCGCGATTTGTTCACGCATTTTTCGGGGTTGCGGCCCGATCTCGATTTGGCGCCTGGGTGGAGCGGTTATGAGACGGGGATTCACAAGGCTCTGACCGACGTTCCGGCGTACCCGCCGGGGATTCATTTCGCCTACAGCGATATCAATTTCATTTTGCTGGGAGAAATCGCGCATCGGTTGAGCGGCCAGACGCTCGACGAATTCGCCGCGCGAACCGTTTTCGCGCCGCTGGGCATGAAGGATACGATGTACCGGCCGCCGGCCTCGCTCCGCGCACGCATCGCTCCCACCGAGATCGACCCGGCCACGGGCCAGCCTTTGCGCGGCGTGGTTCACGACGAGACCTCGCGCGATATGGGCGGCGTGGCGGGGCACGCCGGCGTTTTCTCGACCGCCGCCGATCTCGCGATATATGCGCAGATGTGGCTGGACAACGGAAGCTATCGGGGCGCGCCGTTATTTAGTCCAGCCGCGGTGAGGAAGTTTACGACGCCGCAAACGCCTCCTGGCCAACCCATTTTGCGCGGGCTCGGGTGGGACATCGATTCGCCCTATTCAAGCAACCGCGGCGAGCTGTTCCCGATCGGCTCGTATGGGCACACCGGTTTCACGGGCACCGATATTTGGATCGACCCTTCGAGCGGCACTTACTTGATCCTGCTCACCAACGCCGTGCATCCGCACCGCGGCACGTCGATCGTCGCTCTGCGCGCGCGTGTCGCCACGGTGGTTGCGGCGGCTTACGGATACGCGGGGCCGGGGGTTGAGCTTACCGGCTACAACGAGACCATTGCCGGTCCCGGCGCCCGCCGCACGGTCGAACGCAACTCGCCCGTGATGACCGGACTCGATGTTCTGGCGGCGCAAAATTTCGCGCCGCTTCAAGGCCGCCACATCGGGTTAATCACCAATCACACCGGGCTGAGCCGGGACGGCAAACGCAATGTGGATCTGCTGCGCGCGGCGGGGATCGACGTCAAAGCCATTTTCTCTCCCGAGCACGGCTTGGCCGGGGCCGAGGACCGTCCCGATATCGCCAACACGCGCGACGCGGCCACGGGCATTCCCGTCTACAGCTTGTTTCAATCGAAAACCAAGCGCCCTTCCGAGGCCATGCTGTCGGGCGTCGACACGCTGGTCTTCGACATTCAGGACGTGGGGGCGCGATTCTACACCTATTCGTGTACGATGATTTACTCGATGGAGGAAGCCGGCCTCCGCGGTCTGCCGTTCTATGTCTTGGATCGCCCCAATCCGATCACCGGGGTACACGCCGAAGGGCCGTTGCTCGATCCGGACCTTGAATCCTTCATTGGCTGCGCGGCCGTCCCAGTGCGCCACGGCATGACGTTGGGCGAATTGGCGGCCTATGTCCGGGGCGAACGCGGGATGAAGGTGGATTTACATGTGGTCGGAATGACGGGCTGGGAGCGCGGGGATTGGTTCGATTCCACGGGCCTGCCGTGGATCGATCCCTCGCCGAACATGCGCAGCCTCAATGCGGCGCTTCTGTATCCCGGACTGGCGCTGCTGGAGGCGTCGTCCAACTATTCCGTAGGGCGCGGGACGGACGCTCCGTTCGAGCAGGTTGGCGCGGATTGGATCGATGGCAAACGATTGGCCGCGTATCTCAACGGCCGCTTCCTCTCCGGGGTGCGCGTTTATCCGACGCGATTTCAGCCGGCGTCGTCCAATTTCAAGGGCAAGTGGATCGAGGGCGTCCGGTTTGTGGTGACGGACCGGGACCGCTTCGACAGCGTGAAACTGGGGGTGGAAGTCGCGTGCGCACTGCGAGCGCTTTATCCCGGAAAGATCCAATTTAGCGACGATCGCCGACTGATTGGGAGCCGAGCGGTGGTGGAGGCGCTGGAGGCCGGGTCCGATCCGGACGAAATTCTAAACACCATTCGCGATCCGCTCGACAAATATCTTGAGCGGCGCGCTAAATATCTCCTCTACGCCCCGTGAGTCCGCCGCCAGGATCAGCCGATGGCCGCCTTGGCGGCGGTGAAGCTCTTGGCGTCGTTCTTCGGCTTGTTCTTGCTTCCGGGAGGGCGGCCTCTTTTTTTCACCTCGGCAAGCCATGTCGGCGGACGGCCCCGCCGTTTCCCACGGCCTCGAGCCAAGCGCTCCAGACTGAGAATGGCCTCTTCGATTTGTTCTCTTTCCTGGCGTAAATCCGCCAGCATCTTGATGACGTCCATCTAATTTACCTTCCCAGCTAAATCATTATTCTCTTTGCCTTCTCGTTCGGGAACGCGAACACGCGCTAACGCCATAAAGGCACTTGTTACAGCAGTTGTACTCTATCTAGCTCCCAATTTCAAGTACTCTGTTCGGAATTCCGAACATGGGGTCCCCAATTTAGGTACTACTTGCAACTGTAGTACTCACGGCCCGAAGTGGAGGCATCACGCGCCGCGCGCCCGTTTCCAGTGCAAATAAAAGGGAAACCCTAATGCGATTATCGCCAAGCCGAATAAAGATTCACGTGGCGATTTTACCAGCGTCGAGACAATCAGGCAGGCGAGGGCGAAAATAAAGAGGATGGGGAGATAAGGATAGCCGAGGGTGCGGTACGGCCGGACCAAATCGGGGCGTTTGCGCCGCAACACCAGTACCGACGAGGCGGCCATGGCATAGAAAATGACGCTGGAGAAAATTACATAGGTGTAAAGCTGGTCGTAACGGCCGCTCAACACGAGCAACGACGACCAGCCCCCGAGCAAGGCGATGGCGGAGGCCGGAGTATTCCATTTCGGATGAACCCGCCCGACACCGTGAAAAAACTGTCCGTCGATGGCCATGGCGAACGGAACGCGCGAGCCGGACAAAATGGAGCCGTTGAGGGCGGCGAAAATGGAGATCATCGCCGCGACGCTGACGGCGTTGGCGCCCCAGGATCCAAGAATCCGCCGTACCATTTCGCTGGCCACGCGCTCGGTTCCGGCGACCGTGTGGGCGGGAAGGACGAAGAAATAGGCGGTATCCATCGCCACATAAATAAGGACGACGGTCAGCGTTCCAAGGATTAAGGCCAAAGGAAGGTTGCGTTGGGGGCGCTGAATTTCCGAAGAAACCATGCTGACGTTGTTCCAGCCGTCGTAGGCCCACATAGCGGCGACGAGGGCGGCGAAAAATCCGGCCAGTCCGCCGGTGGCGGGGGTGGAGGAATGGAAATTCGCCAGATGCCCCTGGCCGCCGCCGAAGCCCACGGTAATAATGGCGGCGATTAAGGCGACTTTGATCACGGTGATGCCGACCTGGAGCCGTCCTCCCAGCCTCGCACCTAAATAATTCACCGCCGACAGGAATAGGATGACCGCGATGGCCATCAATTGGCCATAACGGATTTCGAGAGGCCGTCCGGCTTCGCCGAAGGGCAGGGGAGTGACTACCCAGACGCGGTCGAGCGCGGGATTGAAATTTGCCAGATAAAGGAAAAAGCCGGTAGCGAGAGTGGCGATCGATCCCGGCTTGCCGACCCAGGTCTGCATCCATCCATAGAGAAACGCCCAAACGGGGCCATAAGCTTCGCGGAGGAAGACGTACTCGCCGCCGGCCTCGGGCATGGCGGCGGCGAGTTCGGCGTAGGACAGCGCCCCGCACATGGAAAGCAAGCCGCCGAAGATCCACACCAGCGTGACCATGGCGGGGGTTCCGACGTTCAGGGCCATCGTCTTGGGAACGAGAAAGATTCCACTGCCGATCACGGTGCCGACCACGATCGCCACCGCGCTCCAGACGCCCAACGTCCGTTTCAATCCGTCGCCGGATTCATGCATGTTTCGGTTCCTCTTTCACGAATAACGAAACGGCCAAGCCTGTGGCGAAGGTGGCCGACGTGCCGAACAGGACATACCAGGTGAAGGCGACGGGGGTGAAAAGCTTGAGGCTCACGACGGAAAGAAGGCCCACGGCCATTCCGGACATCGCCGCCACTTCGCCTACGCGGCGGGTTAAGGTGCCCAACAGAAACACGCCCAGCAGGCCACCGTAAAGAACGGAAGCGATGGAGAGGCCGGCCTCCAGGACCGAGCCCCAGTGGCGGGCGATCAGTCCGACCGCGGCCAGGATTCCGCCCCAGGCCACGGTGACCCAGCGGGCCATGGAAAGGAATCGCGCATCGCCGCCGGATTGGGAGGAGTGAGGCTTGATGAAGTCCATCACCGTGGTGGAGGCGAGGGCGTTCAAAGCGGCGCTCAGGTTCGACATTCCGGCGGCGAGGATGGCGGCGATGACGAGCCCGGCGATGCCGGGAGGCAGATGGTTCCAGACAAATTGGGGGTAAATTCGATCGGCAGGCTGAGGCGGATGGAGGCCGGTTTCGCGATAGTAGACGAACAGGAGCGCGCCGATCAGGAGAAAGAGCGAGAACTGAATGAGGATGACCACCCAGCTTGAAAACAGCGCGGCGCGGCTTTCGCGTTGGTTGCGCGCGGCGAGCAGCCGCTGGACCATAAGCTGTTCGGTGCCGTGGCTGGCGGTGGTGAGAAAGCAGCCGCCGATGACCCCGCCCCAGAAGCTGTAGCTGCGCGAGAAGAATTGGATGGTCCAGGCGAAACGGAAGTCGAAGACCTGGAATTTGCCGGCTTGCGATGCGGCTTGAATCGCATGATGCCAGCCGCCGGGGATCTGTCCGCCGATGACGGCGAGACTTACCGCGGCGCCAACGACGTAGAGGATCATTTGGACGACATCGGTCCAGATGACCGCCGTCAGGCCCGCCTTCGAAGGTATAGAACAAGGTGAGGCAGACGATGGCGAGGATGGAGGCGATCTCACCAGCGCCGGAGACGCCCAGGCGCGAGTACACGGGGCCGAAGACGACCGAGAGGATGATCGAAAGGGCGAAGACTCGAACTCCTTCGGCGAGGGCGCGCAGGATCAGAAACGTTCCGGCGGTGAGGCGGCGGATCCGTTCGCCGAAGCGGCGGCGCATGAGTTCGTAAGCGGTGAAGATTTGGCCGCGGAAATAGAGGGGCAGGAAGATGGTGGAGATGACGATGCGGGCGAGCAGGTAGCCGAGAACCAACTGGAGGAAGCCGAAGTTGCCGGCGAAGGAAAGCGCCGGGGTGCCGATGACAGTGAGCGTGCTGGTCTCGGCAGAGACGATCGAGAGGGCGATCGCCCACCAGGGAGCCGTATTGCCGCCGAGGAAATAATCGCGGAGGCTGCGCTGGCTCTTCCCGAAGCGCGATCCAAACCATGTGATGCCGGCAAGGTAGGCGGCGATCACCGCCCAATCGATGGCGTGCATGAAAGAACGGAGGATAGCACAGACTCGTTTCGGGGCCATCCGTCTTTGCCGCGAATGCTACACTGCTGAATCCGATGGCGAGGAATTGGCAGGCGGCCGCGGCGGCGGCGCTCGTGGTGGTTGGGATTGCGGTAAGTTACGCGCCCGTGGTGTTCGCCGAATACGGCATCGCCGACGATTATCCATGCTTGCAGGATGCGACCGCGGGTCCGGAGTGGATGATTCCGGCGATGGAGCGCCTGGGGCGTCCGGCGGGCGCCTACGCCTTGTTCTATTCTTATCGCGCCGCGGGAACCATCGCGAATTTGCGCTGGCTGCGGGCGCTGTCGGTTTGCGGCATCGCGACGCTTGCGCTGCTACTGTTTCTCGATCTCAAGCGGCGTTCCGTTCCGCCCTTTGCCGCCGCTTCGCTGGCGCTGATCGTCGCCACGCTTCCGGCATTTCAGGTTTACGCGGCGTGGGCGCAGGTGTGGCACTACAGCTTCGCTTGCGCATTGAGCTATGCGAGTTACCGGATGGCCGGATCCGCGTCCGCCGTCCGATTGGTGGGAGCTGCCGCGGTGCTGTGGCTTGCGCTGGCGCTGTATCAACCGGCGGCGATGTTTTTCGTCGTTTGGATGGCGCTGGACGTCTGGTTCGCGGGCGACAGATCGTTGCGGGCGAACTATTGGGCGGGGCGGTTGGGCGCGTTCTTCGCGGCGCTGTTCCTGTACTTTGCCGTGTTCCGCCTAGCGGGAACGGCAGGCCCGCGCGCGCAATTGGCCACCGATCTTTGGGCCAAAGCCCGGTGGTTCGGCTTGGACGTTTTACCGCAAGCCCTGCGTCTGAATTGGATTGAATCACACGGCGCGTTTCCCCCGATTGTCGCCGCGGTCGCGATCGTCGCCGGCGCCGCCGCGCGTGTTCGCCGCATGAAATCGTTCATGGCGCTCGGCGCGCTGGTGGTCCTATCCTGTTTGCCGAATCTGGCGGCCGCGGAGATGGCCGCTCCGCTACGAACCATGGCGGCGCTTTCGGCGATTCTCGCGTTGTTGTTCTGGTTGAGCGCCGCCGCGATTGTTCGCCGCGGTAGCGGCATTTTGTTGATGGCCGCCGCCACCGTTTGCGTTTGGAACGCCCGTTATGTCGAAGTTCATTCGCTCATCGAACCTCGTGTGCGGGAACTGAAACTGCTTCGCTCGAAGATGCGCGGCTGGAACGCCACTTATCCACGAATCGAGGTCGTGCAAAGGAGCGACGGCGCGGCCTATATCGGACGGCCCTTACGCGGGCGAGTTCGCCGGCGGCACTTTCGAGCTGCCCCTGGCCTGGGATGTCGCCCGATGGATGACCGTTTTGTGCGCGCGAGAAATCTCGCCGCGAGCGGACGTTGACGTCCGGGTTTTCACCGCCTCCCGCCCGCCGCCGCCCGCGCCCGGCGTCTGGAAAATCGACGTTACGGCTCCGTAAATACGATCCGCCGCCGGCGAGATTGCGTGATAGGCTATTGCACGAGAGAGAACTCATGCAGATGGCGCCCGTTTTCCTGATGGCCGCGCTCGCCACGGCAAGCCAAGCGCAGACGGCGACTGGCTGGAAGCTCGTTTGGAGCGACGAGTTCAACGGTCCGGCCAATTCGACGCCCAGCTCCGCCAACTGGAACTACGATCTCGGCGGCGGAGGGTGGGGCAACGGCGAGCAGGAGACGTACACAAATTCCCCGCAAAATGTTTTTGAGGACGGAGCCGGCCATTTGGTGATCCGGGCGATCCGCGACGCCTCCGGGAACTTTACCTCCGGACGCATCCGTACCGGCCGGACCGCGCCCTCCGATACAGCGAACGGAACCTGGCAGTACGGCCGGGTGGAAGCCCGCATCCGGCTGCCCTATGGGCAAGGCGTCTGGCCGGCGTTCTGGATGCTCGGATCGAACATTTCGTCGGTTTCGTGGCCGCAGTGCGGCGAGATCGACATTCTCGAAAATTTCGGCTCCAAGATCGACGACAACGCGACCATCCACGGAACCATTCACGGACCGCCGTCCGGATCGAGCTTTGCCGGCCTCGGCGTCTCCGCCGCCTACTCGCTTCCGCGCGGCGGAACGATCGCGAACGATTTCCACATTTTCGCCGTGGAATGGGCGCAAGGCTCGATCACTCTGTTCGTCGACGGCGCCGCCTACCGGACCTTTACGCCCGCCTCGCTCCCGGCGGGAGCGCAGTGGGTCTTCGATCATCCGTTCTTTATTCTGCTGAACCTCGCCATCGGAGGCCCGACGACGTTTCTCGGAACGCCCGCCGCGGGGACGCCCTTCCCCGAGGACATGCTCATCGACTACGTCCGCGTGTACCAGCCGCAACCGCTCGCCTCCGCCACGCCGGCCATTTCCCCAGGTGGGATCGTCAACGCGGCCTCCGGACTGGGAGCGGTGTCGCCCGGCGCCCTGGCCTCACTCTACGGAGCGAATCTCTCCGACGCCACTTACTCGAGCGCGCTGTTCCGGAACGGTTCGTTTTTGACCAGCACTCCGTCGGGCGTCGCGGTGAGCGTCAACGGAGCCGATGCGCCGCTGACCTACGTATCGCCCACGCAGATCAATTTTCAAATTCCTTGGGCGGCGGCGCAGGCGCCCAATTCCGTGAATGTCGCCGTCGCGCGCGGAGGAGCTTTCAGCGATCCGGTAGGCATCACCGTCACGGCGTCCGCGCCGTCGGTGTTCCTCGATCCCTCCACCGGCGTCGCGATCGTCTCCGGCTGCGGCGCGCCGGGCGCCGGGGCGGTCTGCACGCTTTGGGGCAACGGCCTTGGGCCGAAGAACTCCGTGTCGCTCGATGGAGTTCCTTTCGCCCCGACGGCATTGAGCGCCATGGAGACGGCCAGCCCGTGCGCGCTGTCGATCGGCGGGCAGACGGCCAGCGTGACCTATTGCGGCGCCGCTCCGTTTGAGTTGATCGATCAATTGAACTTCGTTTACCCGTCCGGCGTTCCCGCGGGTCCGTCGCCGGTAAGCGCGATGCTCACCGTGGAGGGCAATACGGGAACCTTTCTCATGCCGGCGCCGGGTCTTTAAACGATGGAGGCGCCGCGAGGCCGGAACTTCGGGGGCATTTCGGGTATGGGTATTTCCAACTCCCCGGCGCGCAGTGAGGGAGAAAAGAGGCTCCTCTCGGCGACGAGAAATCCATAGGCGGCGATGCACAGCGTGGCGTGATGATGGAAGCCCCGCCATCCCCGGCCTTCGAAGTGGCCGAGGCCGAGTTCGCGCCGCAGTTCCTCGAAGGCGTTCCCGGCAATCCAGCGATGGTTGGCGATGCGGACCAGGTCTTCGAGTTTCGTCTCGACCGGTAAATTCGAGAGCCAGTAGCCGGACGGTTCGACCGCCGCCTCCGGCCACTCGATCAGAAGCCATTCCTCAGCGGAGGGCGAGCGGAGACGAATCGCGGCGACGCGCGAGCGGAATGTTTCGCCGGCCTTGTTCCAGGCCGACTCCGGCAAAGCGATGGCCAGTTGCTTCACGTCAGCCGAGGACGGGACTCCAACGGCATATTCCAATGGAAGCTCTCTCAGCCCGGCGAGAAACTGGCTGTCTGCGCCGTAGCTCGCATCGGCCACAACCACGCCGCGAGGAGCCTCGTCCTCCACCGCCTTTCGGATATGATCGAGCGCAATCCGCGCCTCGGTGCGAAACCGGATCTCCTCGGGCACGCCGGTCTTCAATCGCCGCGCTGGATCGTCGCACCAGCTCTCCGGCAGGAAGAGCCGGTAGGCCACAGGCAGGCTCAAGCTCCAGGTACTCACCGATAAACTCACCGCTACCCGGCAATTCTCCCGTTTTTCCGGCTGACCGCAGTTTTGCCGCGCCACGCCAACCGACTCCCGGCCTTTCTTTAGGAAACATGTGCCGGTTACGATCCAAGCAGCCACCGGCTCCCGTTTCCGCATTGCGGTAAGGGCATATCCGCGCACTCGGCGCAGCACGTCCTCGTCGCTCCAAGGCGCGTCCGCCACCAGATGATGGAGCGACTGGTGCATTCTCCGCACGTTGTCCGGAGCCAGGCGCGCTGCCATCGGCTCCACGCTCTTGCGTTCCCCCGGGAGCAACAACCCTTTGCAATAGTTTTTGAAAGGATCGGCGCGGTCCCTGTGGCCAGTGGCTCTCGCCACATGGTCCAAGTAAGCGGCGAGGCGTTTTTGTTGCGGGCTGAGTTTCGGATCCGTCGGGTTCAAGAACGTCCTTCGTTCGCCTATTGCAAATGCACGGGCTGGGTGAAAGCGCCATTGCCGGCCGAGTCCCACACGGCGAAGCGCACCCACTTCTTTCCGGCTGCATCGAAAGGGATTCGAAACGTCTTCGACCCGAAGGGCGGCAAATCGGTGGCGGAGAGCATCTGCGTGTGAACCGATTGCCCGTCGCCCCAAACCAATTCGGCGAACTCCAACGGAAACGTCCATTCGACTTCGGCGCGGTAGATCCGGCGCGGCCCGGCGCCTTCGATCGCCCAATTGCGGAAGAGCACCTCGCCGCTCGACACGTAAAAATCGCCCGCGCGCAGCGCTGTGAGGATGGCGTCCCAACCGTCGTCGAAGCGAGGCACGCGGTCGAGCTTCACGTAATTGACGATCAACTGCGGGAACGTCTCGTCGTCGGGATACTTCATATAGGTGTCGCCTTCGGCGATGAGATATTTCGGCCCGGTCCAGTTGTTCATCTCGTCCATCAAGCCCAGACATCTCCGCTCGCAAAGACGCTTCTCCGATTGATCGACGGGCAGCGACTGGTAAGAAGCGCCCAGGAACCGATCGCTCAGAAAATGCGGCTGATCGCGAACGGCGTCGGGATAGCCGGCGGAGCCTTTGGTGCGAGGATGCGCCTGCCACATCAAACCGTTCCGCTCCCGAAGCATCGTTAACTCGTCACTGGCGGAGCCAATATGATAGACGTCGCCGTATATTGGATCGCGCTCGTGGAACGATTGTCCCGATTCGCGCGTTTGCGACCAGAACACCGGATGCGGCATCACCGAAATGTAATGGCCGCCCAGGGTGTCGTCGGGTTCCTCGCCGGGGATGACCAGAAAATCGCGGTCGGAAACCCGCCGGCAGCCATCGAAGTAGACCCTCTGTTCGGCGAAGCGGATCGGCCCGGGGTCTTTGGGATGGGAGTCGGAATGAAAATCGGCGAGGTTGACGATGTTTACGCCCAGCCCGCGGAACACATCGACCCACGGGGGGCGGAGGTCCAGGGTGCCGGCATCGGTGAGCTGTTCATTAAAGTGCATGTGGAAGTGGCTAGCCATCACCTTAAAGCCGGGCATGGGCTTATAGACATCGCCGTGGGTGAAGGCGAGCACGGCTTCGGCGGTAGCGTGGCCGCCGGCGGTGTCGAGGTAGAAATAAACCGGCATGTGCTGTAGAGTGCCGGGCGGCGCGTTGTAGAGCGCGAAATTATTGACGTCGTGCCGGGCTTCGTGCGCGCGCTTTCGTCCATTCTTCTTCGGAAACGCCGTAGGGTTTGTAAGGCTCCTCGCGATCGGCTTGGCGGACACCGGCGGCGAACGCGCGGTCACCGGTTTTGCGGTAGTAAAGGAAGCCGAGGTTCGTCTCGATCTCGCGGGCGAAGGTGAACTTGTGGGAAGGCGGGAAGAAGGCGAGCGAACCGTGCTCGGCCTCGATGACGCCCACGCGGTTGCGCGCCTTGAGAGCCACGGGATCGGCGTTGACCGGGCCGCCGAAATCGTACTCCTGCCAGGCGCGGGCCGGATCGCGCCAAACCAATCGCGTCGCATCGCCGGCACGGAAGCCTTTCAAGCCGGCCAGATACTTATAGGCGACGGAGGGCGCGTCGGTTTTGGCGATCGCTTCCTGCCGAAGAAGGTTCGTGCCGCGATAGACGGTGAAGCGCAAAGCGCCGGAGAATAGGCCCAGATTCATGCCTGGGTACGTCAGCTCCAGCCGCGCGCCATCGGCCTTCACGGAACAGCCAGTGGAGTGGAACGTCGCCCAGTCCCGCCGGATCTCTTCCGGCTTGCGAGGAAGGTTTAGACTGCCCGTGCCGGGCACGATGAGCGGAGCGTCCCAAAAGGCGTTCCACTTTTCCCGATCGACAACCTCCGGCGTCAGGGCGACGTGCAGGGCGCGGAGTGGATCGGCCTGCTGTTCGGAGAGGCGGCGCACGCCGGTGGTCACCTGAAACTCGGGCGTCAAATCGCGGGCGAGGACGGCCCAGGCGCCGCCGCTCCGGCGCACGGCGAGTTCTTGCACGACCGGCTGTCCCTCACGGACCGTGAAGGCCGCGCGGAGGTCCTGGCTTCGTTCGCCAGTCCAAAAGAACGTGACCATGCCGGCGTGAACCTCCGCACTCAGCCCAGGGAGCGAGTGGTATTCGCCGAGATCGCAAGGCAGTCCCTGCGCAAACGCCGCGCCGACGCACAGCGCGAGACCCAATATTCGGGAAGCGGTGAAGCAAGATGGCTTCGGTATTGTGTTTCGCATGAGTGACCCGGTGGCCAGTATACAGCCCCGGCCAAGCGAATTGAGGACGAGCGAAACGGGCCTACAATCGAGTTATGGATCTCCTGATTAACGGGGAGCGGCGGCATGTCGAGAGCGATCCCGAGACGCCGCTGCTTTACGTATTGCGCGACGAACTCGATCTGACCGGAACGAAATACGGCTGTGGGGAAGGCCAGTGCGGCGCGTGTACCGTGCTGATGGATGGCGTTCCCACGCGTTCCTGTTTGATAACCCTGCGGGCGGCGCAGGCGAAGCATATCGTGACCATCGAAGGCTTGGGATTGAACGGAAAGATGGACCCGGTCCAGGAAGCCTTTCTCCACGCCGACGCGATGCAGTGCGGCTATTGCACCGCGGGCATGATCATGGCCGCCAGCGGGCTGTTGAAGAAGACTCCGCATCCGAGCGAGGCCGAGATCCGGCACGCGCTTCAAGGAAACATCTGCCGGTGTGGGACGTATCCGAGAATCATCGCAGCCGTCGAGTACGCGGCCCGCATGAATCCGGAAACGCGAAAGGGGCAACCCCATGCCTGAAGTCGAAATAGAACGCTACGAACTGCGGGAAGCGCCGCTCTACCGGTTCGTGCCGGACCGGCGGGAGTTTTTGCAACTCCTGGGCGGCGGCATTTTACTGTTCGTCGCGCTCGATGCTTCGGCGCAAGAATCCGGACATGCCGGGCGTCGAGGCGGAAGTGGGCACGAATTGCCGGTGAATCTCGGCGCGTGGCTGCATATCGGTGAAGACGGGTTGGTGACGGTTTACACCGGGAAGGCCGAGGTCGGCCAAAATATACGAACGTCCTTGACGCAGGCGGTTGCCGAGGAGCTGCGTATGCCACCGGATTCGATCCACATGGTGATGGCCGACACGGATCTGACTCCATGGGATATGGGGACATTTGGAAGCCGGACCACCCCGACCATGGCGCCGGAATTGCATCGCGTGGCGGCGACGGCGCGCGAGGTGCTTATCGATCGCGCGGCCGATATTTGGAAGGTGGAGCGTGCGTCGCTGACTTTGCACAACGGCGCCGTGAGAAATGCGGGAACGGGTTCGAGTCTGTCTTTCGGCGAACTCGCGAAAGGTCAAAATCTGACGGCCACGATCTCCCCGGATGCGCCCGTAAAGGCCGCCGGCGGGTGGGAGATCGCCGGACACGATCTGGCGAAGATCGCCGCGCGCGACATCGTGACGGGGAAGCACCGCTATGCCTCCGACGTGACGCGGCCGGGGATGCTTCATGGCCGGATCGTGCGGGCGCCGGCGTTCCACGCCACGCTCGCTTCGATCGACACCAGCGTGGCCGAGCGCATCGAGGGGGTCACGGTGGTTCACGACGGCGATTTCATTGGCGTCGCCGCTCCCGATCGAAAGAAGCTCGCGGAAGCCGTGGACGGAATCCGGGCGGAGTGGAAGACGCCGGGCTCAAATCGGCGCTCACGAACTCTTTTCCTCGTTGAAAGCGAAACCGGCCGCGCAGGACGGCGCCGTCACCGAGGCGCTTAAGGCGGCCGACGTGAAGGCGGAGAGCAGTTACACGATCGCCTACATCGCCCACACGCCTCTGGAGCCGAGAGCGGCGGTAGCGGAATGGAGTGGCGGACGGTTGACGGTATGGACCGGCAGCCAGGTGCCCTTCGGCGTTCGTAGCGAGCTGGCTCAGGCGTTCGGAATTCCCGAGGAACGTGTGCGCGTCATCGTGCCCGATACCGGTTCGGCTTATGGCGGCAAGCATACCGGCGAAGCCGCGGTGGAAGCGGCGCGGCTGGCGAAAGCGGCGAAGAAGCCGGTGAAGTTGATCTGGACGCGGGAAGAGGAATTCACATGGGCTTACTTCCGGCCGGCGGGAGTCATCGATGTCCGCAGCGGCGCGCGGAAGGATGGGACCATCACGGCCTGGGAGATTCATAACTATAATTCGGGACCGTCGGGCATCCGAAGCCGGTACGATATTCCGAACGAAAAGGCCGAGTTTCATGAAGCGGAAGCTCCGTTGCGGCAAGGCTCGTACCGCGGCCTCGCCGCAACGGCCAATCACTTCGCGCGCGAGTCGCATATGGACGAGTTGGCGCACGCGGCGCGGATCGAGCCGCTGGCGTTTCGCCTGAAGAACACCACCGATTCGCGGTTGCGCGCCGCAATGAACGCCGCGGCGGAACGCTTCGGTTGGGGGAAGGCGAAGTCGCGTCCCGGACAGGGTTTCGGAATGTCCGCCGGATTTGAGAAGGGGGGCTATGTGGCCTGTTGCGCCGAAGTGACCGTCGCGCCGGGAACCGGCCACCTTAAAATCGAGCGGGTGGTGGAAGCCTTCGAATGCGGCGCGGTTGTCAATCCGATGCACTTGAAGAATCAGATCGAAGGCGCGGTCGCGATGGGAATCGGCGGGGCGCTGTTTGAAGCGATCGATTTCGAGAACGGCCGCATCCTGAATCCGCGGCTCTCGCAATACCGCGTTCCGCGATTCAACGACATGCCCGTCGTCGAGAGCGTGGCGATCGACCGCAAGGACCTGCCATCGGCCGGTGCGGGCGAAACCCCGATTGTGGGAATCGCCCCGGCGCTCGCCAATGCGATCTTCGACGCGTGCGGCCAACGTATCCGGTCGATGCCGATGAAGCTTGGCTAGACGACGGTGTCAGATTTTTCCGAGATTCGACTCAGGTTTGTTCTTAAGGCATGCGGTCGACATTACTTAGCTAGTACCTTTAATGATCTGCCACTGAGTTCATAATGGCCGCACGGGCGCGGATTCCGGCACGTCCGGCTCGCCGGTGCTTACCGGCTTTCTGGGAAATCCCTTAAGTTCTGGCAGTTGCGCCGCCTTCCGCGACGACGCTGGGCGGTTTGCTAGCCGAAGTGGTCACTTTTCCGAAAGAACTTTGAGCCGATAAAAGTACTACATAGTTCAAGTGGAAAGTAAACTGTCATGCCCAGATTCGTCATCGACCGGGCCTCAGGATCATCGCGCCGGTCAACCCGTTTGTCGATTTCCTTACAACTTGACCGTTGTTAATTCAGCGCTTCGCGGCGCGGGACGATCACCAGGGCCATGCATCGCGCTTCTGGCGATTGGATTTTTTTCCTTCTCCTCGCCGGCCCAGGCGCAGATCGGCCTGGTCCAAGTGGCGACGTGCGGGTCTGGAGCCTTCCCGGCGACGATCTGTACGATTCCCGCCACCGGGAGCGGCCATCTGATCGTGGTGGCCTGGACTTCCGCATGGGGCAGCGCGCCCTTGATCGCCGGCGTGACGGACAATGTGCAGAATGTCTATGCCGAAGCAGGAAACGCCCGGGCGGTACTTTCCTCGAGCGACATGGTTGATATCTGGTACGCCAAAAACAGCACAGCCGGTGCGACCTCGATAACGATCACTCCAAATCCGACCGGGACTACCGGCGCCGCGGTTATCTGGGAGTTTGCAAACGCCGATCCCGTTTCGCCGCTGGATCAGACGGCGGTTTTGAATAGCCAACCGGCGTCGACGGCCCCTTTTGGCGCGCCGGTCACGACCACCGCGGCCGCCGAGGTCGTCGTCTCGGTTCTGGTTCCAGGAGCCTCGATTAGCGGCCTATATCCTGGCAATCCGTTTACCAGCGATTCCTTGTTTTATGGCACGGGTTGGGCGCATCTCATCACTGCGACGGCCGGACCGTATGCGGCCCAGTGGAGCACGGCCTCCGGCGCTTACGCCAGCAGTACGGTTTCGTTTAAAGCCGCCGGCACGGGCAGTCAAAACCCATGCGATTTAAACGACGACGGGACGGTTAACTATCTCGACGTGCAGTTGGCCGTAAGCATGGCGCTCGGGCAGGCCTCCTGCACAGCGAACATCGACGGACTGGATGTGTGCGACGTCGTCGTTGTGCAACGGGTCGTCGACGCCTCCATGAGCGGGATATGCGTTACGGGCAATCAGCACACCGTAACTTTGAATTGGACCGCGAGCATTTCTACCAACGTAGCCGGCTATAACGTTTACCGGGGAACGGCTTCCGGAGGGCCGTATGCCAAGGTGAACACATCTCTCATTCCCGGGACGAGTTATACCGACTCCACAGTTCAGGCGGGCCAGACCTACTACTACGTAGCCACCGCCGTCGATACCAGTGGAAACGAGAGTACTTACTCGAACGAAGCGCAAGCAGTTGTACCATATCCTTAGAGCGCGACGCCCAGCGAGTCGCCGGCAAGACGCCTAAGTGCGCCGTCGCGACGCCGCAACGGAACACTTAGGACGGGCTCAGTGTATAACCGTACGCCGTCCCGGCGAAGCCTATCAAAAATCCTCGGGTAAATATAAGCAACTTTATCTATTCGGATTACTACTCTTCTTGAATGAAGCGTAAGGGTTTAACTGGGTCGCAACTTTCACGGCTACTGGTGGCTGGGCTTCTCGCGTCGGGATATACCGAGTGCCTGGCGCAGGGGGTCACTCTCGATCTGTCGTCCGCCGCCGGCAAGCCTGGCTACGGAATTATTTTGAGCCTTACGTTCTCTCGCGTGAGCGGAGATGCGCCTGCGTCCATCCAATGGACCGTGGGTTATTCCCAACTCGATTTTACGGCGATCAGCGTCTCGGCTGGACCGGCGGCGGGAGACAAGGTGGTCTCATGCAGCCAAACCGGCGGCCAAGTGAAATGCCTTCTATGGGGCGACAATTCGACCTCGATCGCAAACGGGATTGTGGCGGATGTCTCGTTGACGATATCCTCCTCCACTCAGGACACATCTTCGCAGGTCCAGATTCAAGGTGGACAGGCCGCCGACGCCCAAGGGTATTCCGTGCCGATATCGATGAGCGGCGGCACGGTTACCATCCTGCACGGTGGCCCGGGTGTAGCCTCGAGCCATTCTGGGATCGGGTCCTCGCTCGAAGCGGCAGCGCGCATCATTAGGCCAACGCCCGCTCGGTGGGCCGGCGAAGCGATGGGTCGAACCCGCGAGCGTTTGCCGGAATCCAGCCGTATAGCGCTTCGTCTCGACGCCAAATCCTTCCGGGCGTCCGTTATCCGGCAAAGTTTACTCATCGCCAATGGGGCGGTGACGAATAACTCGCAGGTAAGAGTGGATGAAGACTGGGTGTTACCGCCAATGCATTCAATTCCCGATGACGGCCGTCTATCTTGCCGCCGAGCCGAGCCCGCGTCCAGGAAATCGCAGGCGATCAGAGTGCACCGCTTCAAGCCGCACGGGTTATGGGGAAGAGACAGCGGGACTTTTCTCGTGAACTCGCCCACGTCCCGTCTGGCACTGGCGTGTAACGTCCGGTTCGAAAGAATTTGACCGGAGTTCCGGCGGCTTTTGAGACGCCTGGGAGGCGCCATGCCACTTTGACGACTCGCCCGTGCGGACTTTGCATGTTATTTGACAAACTCTGCACCCGATTTCACAGCGTCGCGGCGCGATAAGGGAGCGATATCTTGTGAAACAGCGGAACGAAAGACTTTTCCTCATAGATATCGGGTTGGCGCTGCGCATGCACTGGTCAATTAAGAGGTCGCAGCAAGGCATCGTTATTACCGCGCCTCAATCTTGCAGGGACATTCCTTCCTCAATTCGCAAAGAGACAGCAAGTATCATCGTATGGATCTACAAAATGTTTGAGATTAACTCCGTAGTAGCTGTATGTCGGATGAACGTCGAAGCTGAAAACTCGGTCAAGAAGACGAATCGCGCGGGAATCGACCTGCGCGACGTGTTCATTTTTAGTGGGGATTCCCGCGGCGATGACGGAGCGATGGGTTACTACCATAGCGGCGACGGGGTGAAATGCCGGGGCAAGGCCGTCGCTTTTTGCGGGAGCCTCTGGGGATTGCGCTGCTGGTCGGCCTTGATGGCCATGGCGGGTTTAAGCCAAGTGCTCACGCCGAGCACGACGGCCAGGCGAGGCGTTGGACGACGGCGCGGCCGAGGGTGGAGGTTTAAGCGCCATTGGCGCGGGCCCATGGAGAATGGGGTTCTTTCCGATGGGCCGTGGCGCGGCGCCGGAAGGTGAGAAATCGAGAGACATTATCGCAAGCACAGGGACTATCGATGTGACCCTGCACGCGGCCGAAATGGCGGGAGTGGCCGTACGATAGCTCCTTCGACGTGGGAATCGTCGATACCGCGAACGCCCGTCGACAACTGGGAATCAGGGCAAAGTAAATGCTAGCGAATGCTTCGCGTGTAGATGGTTTTATGACTGGGCCGCGGCCGCCGAGTTTCGACGTCCGGACGGGGAATATCCGCTACCTCGCGGTGGAATCGGGCGGATGGCGTGGCGGCCGGCCGGTCTCGCGCATCACCGTATACCATGCAGACTAACAAGCCAAACTATCATACTTTGCACTTACCAAAAAACAGACCAAAGACAGCCCCGGCTTCAGGTGGCAACAGCCCGGCTGTCGAAGGAACCGGCCGCGTAACCAGGGGCGCCACGAAGATATTGAACTCCGATGTCATTGAATAACCGCACACTCATACCATAAATCGCCTCTAAGAGAACCACCGTCCCTCACAACAGGGAAGGGACCTCCTTCGATGGATCGCGGATCGTTTTCGAATGTGTCCATCCGGCTAGTGTGTTCGGACAAGGAAGCTAAGGCAAATTAGACCGAGAGTAACGGTGCCGTTCACCATTCCACGAGTGAAGGGGAACGCCGATCTATGTAGGGAGAAGGAAGAATTGTGCAGAAGAACGCGGTAGCAAATCTAACGATACGACTCTTGAGCGTCCAGGCGGCGGTTTCCTTGGGCTGTTTCGCGCAAACTGTCACGATGGGACTCTCGTCGGCCAGTGGCAGCCCGGGTTCCGCAGTCACATTGGATCTCACGATGGACGGCAATTCGTCGGATCCGGCGGCTTCGCTCGAATGGACCGTGGGTTATTCGACGACCGATTTTTCCTCGGTTGTAGTGACGGCGGGGCCTGCGTCGACGGGCGCGGGAAAAGCCGTTTCGTGCAACACGACTGCCGGCGCGATGACGTGCCTCGTCTGGTCTTCCACTTCGACGCCGATACAGAATGGCGTCGTGGCGAGCGTCGTTATGACTATTTCGGCTTCAACCCAGAGCACGTCTTCGCAAGTGCAACTGGGAGTCGGATTTGCCGCGGATGGAACTGGGACTTCCCTTTTGACCTCGATGAGCGGGGGCGTGGTGACTATCTTGCAACCCCCCGGTTTGAACGGTTTCTCGTGTAACCCTGTGACGATCACGCCGCCGGCGTCGTCGCTTTGCACCGTCACCTTGACCGCGAACGCCCCGAGCGGAGGCGCGACGATCACTCTTACACAGTCGCCCGCCGATGTGAACATGCCCGGGTCGGTCACCATCCCGGCGGGCGTCAACTCCGGCACATTCTCCGTCACTGCCGGGAATGTGGGTGTTCCCACGCAGGTGACTCTTACGGCAAGCTATCTGAGCGTGAACGAGGGTTTCGCCATAACGATTAATCCTCCGCCGCCCGGTCTTTCAAGCGTCGCGGTCAGCCCGAGCACTATCC
This sequence comes from uncultured Acidobacteriota bacterium, assembly GCA_963823105.1. Taxonomy (GTDB): domain Bacteria; phylum Acidobacteriota; class Terriglobia; order Bryobacterales; family Bryobacteraceae; genus JAJYKC01. The sequence continues at coordinate 165,263 of CAWGKC010000017.1, read as the reverse complement.
TCAGCGGCCAGTCCGCGACCGGCACGGTTACGCTTACCGCTCCGGCCGGCACCGGCGGCGTGGCCGTGTCGCTCTCGAGTTCGAATCCCTCCGCTGCGGGCGTACCTTCGACGGTGACGGTTCCGCAAGGCGCGGTATCTGCGACATTCCCAGTGATCGCCGGAAACGTGTTGGTGTCGACGCCGGTAACTGTGACGGCCTCGTATTCCGGAACAAACGTCCAGGCCAACATCGTCATCATCCCGTTGCCGCCCGGCCTGGCGAGTCTTACCGTTAGCCCAGTTGTCATCGTTAGCACCCAGACCGGAACGGGTACGGTTACACTGACCTCTCCCGCCGGTATGGGTGGCGCGGTCGTATCGCTTTCCAGTTCGGACCCCACGGCGGCCAGTGTTCCTTCGACGGTTACAGTTATTCAAGGTTCGCTATCGGCCACGTTTCAAGTCAGCGCGGGAACGGTGACGGTGAATACTCCGGTTGTTTTAACGGCTTCCTACGCCGGGTCGTATGCGACGGCGAACATTACCATAAGCCCGTTGCCCGCCGGGCTAGCCAGTCTTTCCATTAGTCCCAGCGTGGTGGCCGGCGGCCAACCCGCGACGGGTACGATCACTCTGACCGGGCCCGCGGGAACTGGAGGCGCGATGGTTTCGCTCGCCAGCTCCACGCAAACCGTGGGAGTTCCGGCAACCGTCACGGTGCCGCCCGGCGCGACATCGGCGACGTTTACTGTCAGTACCGGACCGGTCACCGCGGCCAGTTGCGCCTTGGTGACGGCCACATTATCCGGTGTGAACCAAGCCGCCAGGATGATTGTCGAAGCGCAAGCTCCTTCGGGATCGGCGGCCTGCTTCCAAACGATCGACACGGTTACTCAAGGGAATTGGCAGCCGGTCTACGGCCAATACGGCTATACCGTTATAGGAGACTCAAGTGGTGGATCCGGCACTGTGACCTCGCCGGGAGACCACTTGGGAATCTGGGCCAAGTCGACGAACGACCCACGGGCGCTCGAACGGGCTTCGGGCAGCGGGCGCATCGCGGCGATGTGGAACCAGGCCAACACCGTGATGGTCGACGTCGGGTTTCCGGATCAGACCATTCACGAAGTGGCCGTTTACTTCCTGGATTGGAATCTGAAAGGCAGGACTGAGTCCATCGAACTTCTGGATGCAAGCAGCGGCGCCGTTCTGGATACTCGTACGGTTTCCAGCTTTACGAACGGAACTTATCTGGTTTGGGACGTGTCCGGAAACGTCCACCTGCAAATCAAACGGATCAGCGGCATTAACGCGGTGGTCAGCGGCGTGTTTTTCTCCAATTGACCGGAGGCGGCGCCGACCTGGCGCCACGTTTAGAATCGCAAGACCGGATTCAGTTTTAGATCTACTCTGTGGCCGACGATGCGAAGAAAGCGCGGAAACCGCGAGCGTGGCCATACGCCCCAAAGTGCTTTCATGCACGAATCGAACACGCGCCCGTAGCCTGATCGACTTCGTGAATCCTGCCAGCGTTGTACCTGGGATGAAGTAACTCCGCGACGCGGCTGCTGTCACGCGTCGGGTTATACAGACGATCGCCATGGGCGACGACATCCCAGTGCAAGCGATGCGATCCGGAGTAGGGATCGGATAGCCGAATTAGCTACTGTGTTATAACGAGTGGGTGTCAAAAAAACTCTGCATTCGCCCAGGAAAATCGGGAGGAACTCACGAATTGAAGCATTCTAACTACCGGCGGCCAAGCTCGATTCGGGGCGGTCGCTGGCCTCGCCGCCTCGTTTGGCAACGCGATCTTGCCCGGCCCATCTGCGGGCGAGACAAACCAAGTCCTGCCTGTGCTCTTCGCTCAAGTAAGCCCAGAAACGTTCCATCGGCGTAAACGAATGATTAAGCGACGCGGCTTGAAGCCGCGATTGGTCTAAGTTTTGCAAACGATCAAACTCCTCCGGTTGAATTTCCAAATACTCGCAGATGAGGCGGGCAACCGGCTCCGGAATCCGGCGGCGGCCGTGAACGATGTGCCGTGTATTTTCGTAGCTGCACTGAATGAACGAGGAGAGCTCCCGGACGGAAATTCCCTTTTCTTCCATTCGTTCGCGCATTCGCTGCGACACATGCTCATAACGGCGCTTCATTTGGTGGTTACGGACTGTTTCGGGCGGACGAAATTAGGGATTCCGATTGTTCTCGAAGGGCGTGAAAGGAAGCGGAGCGATAATACGAAGCCGGTCCGATAGAAAGAACCGGCGACAGGCGCCGTTAGCCGCCACAAGACAGGAGACCGCCGATATGCCAATGAAGTTTCGCGGGGATGAATGGGTCGATTGACGAGCCGGCCCGGAGGGTGCTGGCCATGCCGGCGCCGGAACGACGCGTCCAAGTCGCAGCGGGTCAACGCCGGCCTGAAATCGGGAAAGCGAGGTCATTCACTGTAACGCCTTCGATGCCTTGTCCGAGGCTGTATGGGCGTTCGCGGCATAAGGGAAGTGGGGGTCGTCCCGCAGCGCTTTTTTCAGAGAGCGCAGGGCGGGGTCCGATTGGCCGTCCGCCAGATAAGCCATTCCCAGATGGTATTGAAACATGGCGTTACCGGGAACTTGCTGCGCGGATTCTTCGAGAAGAGAGACGGCGGAGGCGGGTCTACCAAGCTTGTAGTAGGCCCATCCCAAGGTATCGGCGGCGTGGGGCGAATCCGGACTGGCCGTCTTCGCCATTTGCGCGAGGGTGAATGCGCGGTTGATGTCGCCGCCGTGATCGAGGTAGAGGTAAGCCAGCTCGTTGGCTAACTGCGCGGAAGACGGATTCGCTCCAAATGCTCTTTCGCAGATTTTCTTCGCCTCGTCCCAATTTCCCTCTTTTTCGAACTGGGTTGCGAGTTCGAGGTGGTTAGATACGTTATGAGGGTTGAGTTCGATCGCCGCGCGGAGGTCCGCCTTGGCTTTTTCAACCGAACCTCTCGCGAAGTCGATTTTGGACAGTAAGGTATACGCATCGGGCGTAGTTGGATTGGTGGCGATCACTTGTCTGAGGCAGGCCTCGGAGTTGTTCAAGTCCTTAAGCCCGAAATAAACGATGGCCAGCAGCATACGAAGGCCGGCATTTTGCGGGGACTGCCGGACCAAAGCTTCGATCGGTTGCAAGGCTTCACGAGTTCGCCCTTGCTTGAAATATAGGTTGACGAGCACTCCGAGGGCGGGGAGCGAAGCGGGGTTGAGTTTCAGCGCCTGTTGAAGCGCCGCCTCGCCCTGCGCCGTCTTTCCGGTCGCGATGAGGGCTTGGGCTCTAGCCAAGTGGGCGAGCGGCAGACTCGGATTGGTCGTTAACGCCTCGTCCGCCAATTGAAGCGCCTCATCATAGTTACCGCTTCTTACGTCGAGAGCGGCCAAGCCGGTCTTGGCTTCCGTTATCCGAGGATCGAATTTCAAAGCGAGGACGAAAGAATTCCGAGCGAGATCGAAGAGACCCGCAGCCCTTTGCGCGATTCCAAGGTAGTAGTAACCGGTCGCCCACGAAGGCGCGGCATGAACCGCGTTCTGGAGTGTAGACACCGCCTGCTGGTATTTGCCCTCGGCCATCAGCATCCGGCCATTCGAAAGTAGGCCTTCCGGGTCGTCCGGGTTTGCGCGCAGGATTTCCTCGGTGATTGCCGCAGCCTCCCCAATCCGGTTCAGATCGATTAGGAGTCCGGCGAGACGCTCCTTAACCGCGATATCGTTCGGCTTGGAGGCGATAAGCGACTGGAACTCGGCGACCGCCTTTTCCCGCTGTCCCGTGGAGACGTAGTAGAGCGCCAGCGCTTGGTACGATGTGGGCTCGTTCGGCGCGATGGCCTTCAGATCGCGGTAAGTCTTCTCGGCGTAGGAGGGGCGATTCGTCTTCTCGTAGATTCGCGCCAGGAACATCCGCGGAAGCGTGGCGCGGGGATCGAGTCGACAGGCGGCATGTGCAGCGGCCTCCGCCTCGGCCAACTTATTTTGCGAAAGATAGAATTCGCCGAGTTGCAGGTAGGCCGCGGCGGAATTCGGATTCGCTTGAATCGCTTTCTGGTAGAGGCTTTCCGCTTCGGAGACGCTGCCGCTCGAAAGGTAAAGCGCCGCCAATGCGCCGTAAGTTTGCACTCGCTTCGGATCAAGCTGGAGCGCCTTCTGAAATTCTTCAATGGCGCCAGGCAGATCCTGCGTGTGGATATCCTTCTGGGCGAGGATCGAATGCGCTTGCGCGCTCTTTGGGTCCGAGTCAAGTACTTTCTGTGCAGTGGAAGCCGCCTCGGCGTATTGTCTTCGTGCGATCAGCAGCGAAGCGAGTTGCAAGCGCGCGGCGGAATCATGGGGGTCGAGACTGGTCGCCTCAAGCAACTCGCGATAAGCCGCTTCAGCGTTGTTTGAGCGGAGATAGGCGCGACCGAGCTGGTAGTGGGCCTCGGCAAATCGCGGGTCGATCTGGACTGCGTTTCGAAATTCGATCACTGCTTCCTTGTACTGACGTGAATCGAAATACTTTTCGCCGCTCTTCAGATACTTGAGCTTCAGGCGGCCCGGGTTGCTGGAACAAGCGGACAAAAGTATCGATGTGACGAGGAGAGGAATCGAAGACGCGAGTCTCCCGAGGTTCGGACTGGAACGAAATTCAAACACGAAGTTGTTGCGAGGGACGCTTTGCGACGGAGCGGCACCGACGGTGCCCGAATCGGATGGGAGGCGGCTAAGCTAAGTCCGCGCGCTTCTTCATGCGCCGGCGGAACAGAAACACGACACCTGCAAGCGTCACCAAGTCTACGCCAAGGAGCGATGCAAGATCGGGTTCGGGAGTCTGGACCATGATGAATTCCTGAGGGGGACCGGTGGGCGCGGGCGAGTAAACAAGAACATTGGAATACTGGCTCGACGATATCTGGCCGGTGGAATAGGCATTGCTCGCGCTCGTCAGCCAGGCGCGCGCATTGGCCAGATCATTTCCGGTAAGAAGCGCGAGAGGCGGGCCAGAATCGAAGATATTCCAAATCGCAAACTGAATGTCGCCGGTACAGTCTGCCTGCGAATACTGACACGTTGTTGCCGGATTCATTAGTTGTTCGGCCAAGTACGCCACTTCGGCGTAATCGGTGCTTTGCGTGGTGCGGTAAAAGCTTCGTCGCGCCCCGAGATCCACGTCGGGCTATTTGATGCTACGGTCGTCACGTTCGCCGTCCATGACTCACCGACATAGGTTTCGTCGGTAAAGTCGTCACAGATGATCGGTACGTTTGGAACACCGTCAATGGTGGCGTAGTAGGGGCCGACGTAGATGCCCGCGAGGACGTTGTTGCCAGGATTCGTGAGCTTCATGTTCGCCTGGTCCTGCGCGATCACGGCGGAACCCGGGGCGACAGCAGCCAGCAAAACAATTCCAGCCTGCACAAGAATTCGCATCGTTTGCTTCATAAGTTCTCCTCCCCGCCTAAGAAACCGATTAAACTTTGACCCGCCTAGCCACCCTCGTGCCGTCACATTGTTAGACCGCACCGTGACATTAGTGTGAACCGACAGTGGCCCACATGTCAATGATTTCGACGAGCAAGAAACGCGTAGCGGTACTGGAGGTACCACCTTCTTGGGAACGAACCAATTTAACCCCGTAGCGGACTGGCCCATCTCGAACGCAATTCAACGGCTTGCCGGTACAAAACGACCCCGATACAGGTTCCTAATGTGTTGGTGATGAGGTCGTTCATACCCGATTGTCGCGTTGGAAGAAAAGCTTGCAGGACTTCAATTAAAAGGCTGACGCTCGCGCCAAGCACGATCGTGAGAAATCCAGGCCGATTGACCCGCCATCCGAGGGAAAAATACGCACAAAAAAAGAAACCAAGGGGAACGAAGCCGCCGATGTTGATGAAAACGTTCTTCCAGTAGCCCCAATCCATGCGGAATTCATTCCACGGCGGCGCCAGAAATTTCTCGTCCAGGATCGTATACCTCGCGGGAATATACAAATGAATTGGTCCGCCAATTTCATCGTGAATGACATTTCCCGTTCGTTCGCGAAAGAGGTAGAGGGCGACGGCGCGGTCATCTTGGGAAAGCTCGGGCCGCCCCGTCCCGGTCCAGGTCCGGTAATGGCGAAGAACCTGAGCCGCCGGGAGATCACGGCCGTAAATCGCGAGTCCGCGCAACTGTCCGGACCAGCTATCGCTCTCCACTGGGGAGTCGCCAACGACCATCCGGCCTGTGAACGAGTCGCAGGATGGGAGGAATTGTGGAAACGATCCAACCAACGCGCCGTCAAGATAGACTGCCGTTCCCTGGCCGCCCGCGGTGATTGTTATAAAGACCGGCGTTTCCTTACGGAAGACGTTGCCGAGATAGACGGTCGCCGGCTTGTTGTGAGGCCCGTTTCGAAGGTCAAATTGAACGACGAGATCGGCGTGTGATTGGCGCAGCGAGAAATGGCGAGAAGATCTCGATTCGTAGAACCCAAGAACAGTACTCGAATCGTCGCCGCGGTCAGGCTGAAGCCAAATTTCGATGCTAACGCCCGTATCTCCACCGGCCTTCGATGTTTCGAAGGTCCCAGAGCTCTGAAGAGTTCCGTAGCGGCCGAATCGGAGGCCGTTTTCGGTCTTCAGCCATTCCACCTCGTTCCGTGGGGCGTGGAAAGGCCACAGCCCCGCTGTCAAGATTCCGCATAAAACGAGAGCGCAGAGGATGGCTAATATCGTCCCCCTTGCGCATGTTTCAACTGACGATGCGGAATCTAGTTTGGAATTCATCGATCATCCTTGAAGGCAGTCGTCACCCCATACGGGAGGTCGGCCCAGTCATCTACTCACGAGCGGCCCGCCCAAATCCTGGCGGACCCTCGGCGCGTAATCCGGCGCGCAATCCAAATGGAGTTGGCGGCCGGAACTGATATAGTATGCGAGACTGAGAGGCCGCGTGGATTAAGGGCGAATCGGCCCTTCGGGCGAAGGCGAAGATCGGTGCGAGAAAAGATTCCTCAACTCGATGCCGTAAGGGGAGTCGCGGTCCTTCTCGTCGTCATGGTCCATGCCAGCGGCAAATATCCCACGCTTCATCTGGAGCGTTTCTTCGCGAACGGATGGATGGGCGTCGATCTGTTTTTCGTCCTGTCCGGCTTTCTCATCACGAGGATTCTTCTCCGCGCCAAGCGATCGGACGGCTACTTCAGGAATTTCTACGCCAGACGATGTCTGAGGATATGGCCGCTGTACTATTCGATGCTTATATTTATGTTTGTGGCCATCCCGCTTTTGCGTCCGTCCGAAGCGGCCACGGTTTTCGAGAAGCGATCTTCGCCGTGGTGGGCCTACCTAGTATTCCTCCAAAACTTTCTGGTTCCGATTCCTACGATGGCCACTGGGCCGCTTGGCGTGACCTGGTCGCTCGCCATTGAGGAACAATTCTACTTGGTATGGCCGTGGGTGGTGCGTTACTGCTCGTCTTCCCAACTTCGCCGCCTTGCGGTCGTGACGATTTGCGTCTCGCCCGCATTGCGGTTCTATCTGTCGCTTCACCACTTCAATATCTATTCCAACTTCTTCTGCCGGTTGGACGGCTTGATGGCTGGAGCCCTTCTCGCCTTCCTGGTCCAGTCGCCGGCGTTCAATCCGTCGAAGTTCACAAAACCCGCGTGGGCTTGCCTTCTGGTTGCCGTGCCACTCGCGTTACTGGCCAACGCCCTGAATGCCTTGTGGGCCGTGCTCTCACTTACCGCCATCGGCGCGGCTGGGTTTATCTACCTCTCGCTTTTCTCCACGCAAAAATGGCTACAGGCCGCTATGACGAACCGGCTGCTGGTTTATACCGGTACCATCAGTTACGGGCTTTACCTGCTCCACAAAATTCCGTTCGACGCGGCCCAATCTTTCGGCCTTGAACGCTACGCGGTGCTTGTGCTTCCCCTTGGCCTGGCCGCCGCTTACGCGATGGCCGCGATATCTTGGAATTTGCTCAAGAAACCATTCCTCCTACTAAAACGTTTCTTCGTTTCGACGACGGTTGGGCCTAATCCAGCGATGCCGATACCCGGATGAACGGGGAAACGGAGCGAATCGAAAGGCCATGGTTCGCGATCGGACAGAGACACCGAAAGACTGACATAGCGCTGGGTGACGGCAAGGTTCTTCCTAGACGTTTCACTTGGCCTTCTTGCAAAGATCTCATTGATGCGCATCTGTCTGGCGCGCCTCGGGCCGATGAAGGCAGGGCGAACATGGTATTCTCAAAGTACCTTGCGACGTTCGCGCAGCGCATGTTCCGTCCTCTTGATTGAGTCAGTTGGAGCTGAGGACGCCGTGAAACCAACCGTCCTTGTTGTCACTACCACGAGGTGGTTTCCGACCGCCCGCCTAGCGATGGCGCTGGCCGGTGCGGGCTTTAAGGTTGAAGCTGGCTCCTGCTCCTCGGGCCATCCGTTAAGTAACACGGGGGCCGCGCAGAGGCTGCACCGCTATCTGTGGTCTTTCGCCCTTATCATCCCTCACAAATGCGATCTCTGCTGCGAACTGATCAGGATCATTCCCGGCGACGACTTGGCATCTCGGCACCTTCACCGGCTGCATCGGCGGAAAGCTGGCCTGTGAAAAAGATGGCGAAGCAATTTGCCGTCTAATCGAGCGCTCACTTGGCGGTCCCGAGAGTTATCCGGTCGTGTTTGAGAGAAGCACTTTCATAAAACTCGCGCAAGAACAGGACATCCGTGTTCCTCGAACCGACGTGGTTAGAAGCTCGGAAGAGCTTAGGATGTGGAGTTCGCTTTATGGTTTCCCAATGGTTCTGAAAGCCGACGGAACGGCGGGTGGAGATTGCGTGAAATTCGCTGACAGCATGAAAGCGGCGGAATACGCCTTTAGGAACCTTGCGGCTCCCCCACTCCTGGCCCGTGCGATGAACCAGCGTTTTGGATCGGGACAGGACGTTGTCTATGTACATCAAAACGGCGCCTCCATTACAAGGTGAATGCCCAGGCGTTCGCTCCAGGGCACGCCAAGCGACTAGCGCAATCGCTTGCTGGGGAATGGTGCCGTAATTGCGAGCCTCCATTTTGAAGTCGTCAAAAAGGCGAAATCCACGGGCATGCGACGGTACTGCGCGCGATAGTGAACGATGAGATGTCGATCGCCGAAAGCGGATGGTTCGCCGACTCGCGCTCTCGGGTTTTCATGGGTTTGATTTTATGCTTCAGTTCACGGCAGAAGAGCGCACCTCATCGAGATCAATCCTCGATGAACCCAAGTCGGGCACCTGACGTTAGGGCTAGGCCGCGACCTCCCGGCAGCCTTGTATGCCGCCGTCACTGGGGGACGGCAAATCCATCTCCAATAATGACGGGCAACGAGACCATTGCCCTTCTTAGCAGGAATGGATACGCGATGCGGGAAGCCCATTTCTGCATTTAGCCTATCATGATGTTCCGTGGCACGAGACGCAGTTTGATTCTCGTGCTCTGCGTGCTGAATGTCATTAAACAAATGCTGTACTCCTGAAGAATCGGATGTAACGGATTATGGAATTCATCCGCGGTGGAAATGTAACACTTGAGGGTGGACACAGAGACAAGATCGCAGTTCTTGCCAAATGCGATGTGTCGGGACGCATGCTGGCTGGGCGCCTCAACTCAATTTGAATTCCAGCGGGCCGGGCGATCAAACACCACTCAACACGTCCACTGTCTACGGCTGGAGGTGGATGTGTTTCCTACACGAATCAGCCCCCGTGGTGGATGCCCGGATTCCGATCTGTGCTCTGAGGTCAGAGCCGCTATTGTTTTTGCAGCACACATGCACTTAGTAGAATCATGGAGACCGGTTGTTAGCGGCGCGCGAACTCTCATTCATCGATCGCAGGCTGTCGAGGAGGCGGACCACTTTCTTCTGGTCAAAAAACGGCATCGACGCAAGCACGGGGCTACGAAGTGTTACTGAGCAGTATGAATATCGTTGGCAAAGCCGAGCGTCGCCCTGGCGGACTCAAAAACGCCTGCTCGGCCTTCGATAGACCGTTTCCTTGATGAGTTCGGGCACTGTTTCGCTTAGCAGATATTTACGCGTCAGTCCGCGAATTTTTTGCGCACCTGGCTGGCAACAGCCACTTCCAAGAGCCTATGGTCAAGGAACGGCACGCGGCCCCTCAACGGAATGAGCCATCACCTCGATCGCCAAGCACTGTAGAATACTGAGCACTTGTCGTCACAGTAAAATCGGCGCAAACCCGTCCTGTAAGTTGCCCTTGGACGTCAATGTCGTTTAGAAAACTCCGGGCAACGGACCTTCCCCGTGTACAATCCCAGGAAGTGATCGGTCGCCAGCGCGTGTATCATCGACGACTGCACGGTAGAGTGCGGTTATCCATCCCGGAACGAAGCCGAGCAGCCGCCGGATGCCTTCGAGACGTCGTGCATTTCCGTTTAGTTGGGCGAAACCGCCAAGTTTCGAATTGTGAACGTCATGACCTTGCATAAGAGGCGTGGGGACAGTCCTGCCTTTCCGATGCCCCGTTAGCGAAATCCACATCACTGTGGAAATGCAGATGCACCCTCCCACTAGTTGCTTGAACGTTAACTGTCAATACGACCTTATAACCCGGAATATTACCAACACGGAGCGGCTGAGAAGATACTTGGCTACTCCATGCGCATTAACGCAGAAGGTCTCCGATTGCGATATCGCATCGCAGAAGTGATCTGCGATATCGTCCTGCCGTATAGGAATCGGACAAAACTCCGCACCTGCCTTAACCGCCATCTCTCTGGCCACGTTACCTTCATCGTATTCAGCCTGGTCGAAGGTCAACGTAAAGGCGCGTATGGGCTTTCGGTGGTGCCGCGATGCGAGGCCGAGAATTGCACAGGAGTCGATTCCGCCGCAAGACAATAGGCGACTGGCACATCCGCGCGAAGGCCGATGCCGACAGCATCGTCAAACGCCTCGCGGAACTCCTCGGCGTACTCGGCGTCGGAGCTTCCAGGCGCGGCATCCGCCGTGGCGGGGTAGTTAAAATCCCAATATTTACTCAGTTGCAGGCGCTTATCGGTCGCGATCAAGAAATGGCGAGGAGGGATCGGAAAGACGCCGTCGAAAAAGTGTACGCGTTTGATGGCCGCCAAACTCCAAGTAATCGTAAACGCTCTCTCCATTCCAACGGGCTGGTATTCCCGCCGCGAAAAGCGCCTTAATTTCCGATGCGAATACAGAGCTTTCCTTCGCGCTCCGCGTAGAAGAGCGGCTTACTGCCAAATCGTCCGCGTGCCGCGAACAGCGTTCGATTTACGTCATCCCAAAGCACCATTGCGAATTCGCCCCGCAGTCGGTGTAAACAGTCGGCGCCCGTATCTTCGTAGAGATGAAGCGGAATCTCACTGTCAGAGAGAGTTCGAAGGCGATGCCCTGATCGTTCGAGTTCTTTTTGGATCTGTTCATAGCCGTAAGAATTCTCCGTTGACGACAATTTGAAGACTTCCGTCCTCGTTTGCAATTGGCTGATCGCCGGTCGCGAGGTCGATAATGCTAAGGCGCGTGTGTCCAAGGGCCACCCGGCGATCTGGCGAGAACCAGTGGCGCACGCCGTCGGGCCCACGATGACGAAGACAGCCGGTTGCCGTCTTGAGGACTCCACTTGCGATTGGGCCAGGCGGCGAGAAAATGGCGACTATTCCGCACATATAGAGGATTTGTCAACAACACCGCATCAGAGGGAATCAGTCCTCGCCGCAGTTTGATTTTCCGTGTTGGCTTTGGGACACCGATTCATATGCCTTCCTCTCACGCGGTTTGTGAGAATCGCTCAATAAATATATATAGGCCAATGAAACTGACCTTTCCAACGCCTGCCTCCCCGCCAGAACGACCCACGCGCTCTTCCGATCGTCGACCGCCGACGTCTTCTACATCGACCATAACATCCTCAAGCGCTCCCGGTGACTAACGAGAATCGACAATCCCATGTCCTTGATGGTTTCGTATGTTTTCCCTCCCAGATAAGCCGACCGGATATCCTTCCGGAAACACTCCAACAAGGTGAGCGAAATGGTGTGCTGAACAACCGCGTCGGGAACGAAAAGAGGAAGCTCTCCAGCCTGCATCAGCTTTACCAGCAGCAGCGTATCTTCAGCCCGGAGCGCGGTCGGATCGAACAGGCCGCTCTGCACGTTTGCCTTCTCGCGTCGAATCGCGAACCGGCCGTATTTAGGTAGCGAATGCACCGGTCGGATCGGAGGAACTGCCGCTGAAGCGTTCTCAGGCGAAGCTCCTCAGCCCTTCCGACCAGAGTCGAAAGGTCCCCAATCAGCCGGAGTTGATATGAGCCGTGGTGCGGGCAGCAAATCAGCGCCGAAGTGAGCGCCGAAAGACAGTCGATTCGTAGCTGACAGTCCGCGTCTACAAATAAGAGCACCGCTCCCTTGGAGAACTGAATTCCCCGGTTTCGAGCCGTGGGAATTCCAGCATGGAGTTGCTGGACGACGGTCAACGGATAGAAGCTTCTCCAATTGAGGATGGATTGAGGCGGCGGGTGTCTACTGCCATCGTTCACTATGATCGCCTCGAAACTCGGCGCGTCTTTCTGTTCGGATAAGGAGCGTAGACAACGTTCCAAAAAAAAAAAAACGAAAACGGCGATGATGACGCTCAAAACGGGGCCTGAAATCCGGTTTGGATCGTTCGTCGCCATAAGAGTTCATCTCGGATCCCAATGCCTGGCGGGATCATCTGTGGATGTGTTGTCGTCACATGCCCAATGCGCATCGCAGGTGCCGGGTCAACACCGCTGCCAAGGTCTCGAAGTGCGCCGTCAGAATCCCAAGATGATCCCCGGGAACCGTTTCGGATTCGAATTGGGCTGCGTCAGGCGCCCCCGAAACGGCAACCGGATCGTCGGGAAAGTTGGAGGCGCACTCGGCTTTCACGAATTTTATGTCACCCGGGTAGAACCTTGGCCGGTACCGTTTCCAGGCTGAATAGGCGCTGTCGTGTACGCGCCGGCAGGCTGGAGCAAAGGCGGACTTGGCGGGAGGACGGTAGAGTTCGGTTGTTCCAGCCAGGGTTCAGCCGGATTCGTACAATCCATTTCAACGCCCTATGAGCGCGCCGCCCTACCAACCTCGAAACGAGCCGCACGCGCTGACCCACGGATAGTTGACTAACATGCGGATAGGAATCCACCATGGCGAGGAGGCCCACCAACTCTCCAGCCCGCCGATAGGCGTTGTGCCAATTCGAGCGCCACCAAACCGCCGAGGGAGTAACCGACCAAAAAATATGGGCCGCCCGGCTGCACGTGCCTTATCCCCTCGAGATAATCCTGCGCCATCGCTTCGATGCTTTCACGTGGATTGCTAATTCCGTCTAGGCCGGTCTCCTGCATCCCGTAAATCGGATTCGCCAGATCCATGCTCCGGACAAGATGGAAGAGATCCATCACGGTGCCGCCAAGCCCGTGTGATATGAAAAGAGGTGGACCCTCCGTCCCGCGTTTTAGCAAAACAAGCGGCGAAAGCCGCACCGTGTCATCCTGTTCTAGGATCTTCGCGAGAGACGCGACTGTGGGCGCCTGGTAGATCGTCATCGGCGGCACTTCTCGACCGGATATTCCGGCGAATTCCGTGAAGAGTGTGACTGCCATGGATGGGTCGCCTCCGAGATCGAAGAAATTCTCTTCGACCCCAATGGACGATCGTTGGAACAAACGCCTCCAGATGATTGTAAGGTCGAAGATGGACTTGGAGCTATGAATGGATGTCACGCTGGTTCTACCGGTCGCAGGTCGCGGCGGACCCGGAATGCGCAAAGGCCCAATATAATTCGCGCGCCTTGCGGTACATCGGTCCTATGGCGAGAGAACGCTCGTCGACACGGACTACGGGCACGACCTTGGAATAATTTCCAGTCGAGAAGATCTCGTCCGCGTTCTGGAAGTCGGCGTAGCAAAGAGTCTTTTCAATTAACGTCACGCCGCCGTCCCGAAGGAGACCGATTACTCTTTGCCGTGTTATTCCGGCAAGGAAAGTGCCATTCGGAACCGGTGTGAATACAACACCGTCCTTTGCCATGAAGATATTGGACGTAGCCAGTTCCGCAACATTGCCCAACATATCGCAGACAATCGCATTATCGAACTTGCGTGCTTGTGCCTCGAATAGCGCGCGGGCATTGTTGGGATAAAGACACCCCGCCTTCACGTTGACCGGCATGGTTTCAAGCGTCGGTCTACGGAACGGAGAAAGCGTGACGGAAAAACCTCGCGGCGGCCGCATCGGCGCTTCATAGATCGACAAGCACCAGCGGGTCGACTCGGGGTCGTGCGCCTGGACCCAAGGCCCTTCCTTCTCGGCCCAATACATAGGCCGAATGTAGAGATCGGCGCCGCTGGTAAACTTGGCGATGCCCTCCCGCGCCAGTCGAACCCATTCTTCCGTGGATACGACAGGTTTTAGATACAGCCTCGCCGCCGATTCGTTTGCGCGGGTGCAATGAAGATCCAGATCGGGTGCGACGCCTTCGAAAGCCCGTGCTCCGTCGAATACTATCGAGCAAAGCCATGCGGCATGGGTACGGGGACCCATAATCGGCGTGTTGCCCTCAAGCCATTCTCCTTCGAAGAATGTCCAAGTCTGCGACCATCCGCTCCCGAGTGCCAACTTGACGTCTTTCATTTTCAGGTCCGAGTGCCTTCTTTGTGTGGTTGTGCGACTCGACTCGACGCGATAGCGCGATCAATCTCCGTCCGCAATACGGCGGCTAAGCGCTCGACGAATGGTTCCACTAACAAGCTGGCGGGATAGACTGGTATGATAATGGCTCGCTCTCCACCTTGTGCTAATTGATCCCACTTAAGGCCCGGCTTGCTAAATACGCGATACTGCCTCGAGGGGCGGAAATCAACAATCGTACCCGGATATGGTTTGGCCACGTAAGTCCAACATGCGCGGTCGTTGGTCTGCCAGACTTTTCCTAAGGCCAAAGAACCCGACGTCGTTGCGCGGGACTTCCGCCAGCCACAATTTACCACCAGCAAGCCAGGCCATTCTGGAATCCGCCGTTGCTATACATCGACCTTCTCCCGCAGGAATCTACGACGGTTCACCGAATCCAATTCGAGCACACTCGCAGCGTGAAAGGCGATCTTCTGGATGTTATAAGATATCTTATTCCAGAATGTCAGCGGCGCTTCCCTCCAGTTCATGGTATCGAAAAGCGCCAACAACGCCACTTTCTCGCCCAATGCTTCGAGCCGCTGGGCAACTTCGTACGCAAGCGTACCCCCCATGCAATAGCCTCCCAGGAGATACGGTCCGAGGGGTTGCACTCTCCGAATGTGCTCCGCGTAAAGAGCTGACATCTCCTCGATTGTTGTAAGGGGCGGAGACGTCCCATCCATTCCGAGAGATTGTAATCCATAGAGCGGCTGATCCGTTCCAAGATAACGAGACAGCTGGCGATAAATCAAGACATTTCCGCCAGCTCCGTGAAAGCAGAATAACGGCGGGAGGGAGCCAGACGGCTGAATCGCGACGAGAGGACTCCAACCGGAACAGTGTCCTGTACCGTCCAGAATCTTCGCAAGTTCTTCGATTGTCGAGGCTTCATAGAGTGTGGCTAAAGGCAGCCTGACCCCGAAGTTCTTCTCAATCTGGGCGAACATTTCAACGGCTAGAGACGTGTCTCCCCCGAGATCGAAATAATTGTCGCTGATGCGAATCGACTCGACGCCGAGGAGACTCCGCCAGATGCAGGATAGCCGATGTTGGGTGTCGCAATCCCCGCCACTTGCGCTCAGGACACGTCGCGACGGAGTCATTATGCCGATCTCCGGGTGGCTCGCAGCTTCGCGAGTTCGTCTTTGATCACCTTTCCGGTTGGAGTCAGTGGCATTGACGGCACGATTAGAATCTCCGACGGACGTTTGTACGCCGCTAGATGGAGCCTCGCATGTCCGGCGAGATCTTCAGCACTCGTGCGTGAGCCCGGCGCCGTTTGAACATAAGCTACGACGACCTCGCCGCCCTCGGCGTCCTCAACCGATTGGCCTACCACGGCCGACCGCACAACCGCGGGATGAGCGTCAGACGGCCTCGACTTCCGCCGGATAGACGTTTTGCCCGAAGTGGATAATCATCTCTTTTGTGCGGCCAATAATGAACAGATTGTCGTCCTCAATCCGCGCAAGGTCGCGCGTGTTGAACCTTCCCTCCGCATCGAGGACGGCGGCAGTTTCCCCGAAGGCGCGATAATAACCTTTCATAATATTCGGCCCTTGCACCCAGTCGCCGGTTTCCCCGTCGGCGACAATCTTGCCGTCGAGACCGATCAGCTTGGCGTCGAGTCCGGGAATTAGCCTGCCCACGGAAGTGTCGCTACGGGGAGTCTCGACCCGCGTCTGAGCGATATTGGGGGAACATTCCGTCATACCGTATGCGTTGTGCAGAACCAACCCAAAGGCGTTTTCAACGGCTGATTTTAGGGCCGCTGATAGGGGTGCGCCAGCGGTTGAAACAACGCGCAGCGCCGGGAAGGTCAAGGAGTTCAGTCCTTTCAACCGCGCGTAATCCACCAGCATGGAGAACAGCGACGGAGTGCCGAGCAATACTGTCAGTCGATCCTTCTCTAGGGACGCGAGCGTGGCGACCGGATCAAATCGCGGCGTCAGATACAGCGTTCCACCGCTAAGTAGGGTACTAAGAAGCGCCGCCGAGAGACCAGCCGAATGCGACATGGGCAGAACTCCATACAGACGGTCGTTCGGGGTCAAAGAGCGGATATTCGCGGCTACGGTTGCCGCGAACAGCAAATTTCGGTGGGTCAGGATGACCCCCTTCGGAATGCCCGTGGTTCCGGACGTATAGATCACAGCGGCGGTGCGATTCCAAGCGTCGGTCCCAATCGGTTCCGGTTCGACGGTGTCGTTCAGCGGACCGATGCCGATCGGCCCTAGGCCGGCCGTGTCTTCCAGGACAGCGCCATGCCGTTTGGCGTGCCGCCGCGCGAGGGAAGCGTAGGCTGTTGTATAGAGATCGAGGCGGCTGCCGCAATGACTCCGAATTTGGTCGACTTTGTCTCCGGAGAGGCGGGCATTCACCAAAACCGGCCACGCGTCGAGAGCGGCCAGGGCCAGCAGAATCGCGACGAATGCCCGGCAGTTCTCGAACACGATTGTCACGCGGTCGCCGGGACGTACTCCCAATTGGAGAAGCCAAGCCTGGGTCTCCGAGACTCGCGAAGCTAATTGCCGATAGCTCCAGCCGCCTTCGGCTTCGATCAATGCGGAACTTTCGGGAGAACGATCCGCCCACGGTTTGACAACGTCGCTGATACATGTGGGCAGGCCCGCTAAAAGTGTGGCTACTTGATCTTCAAACACGCTGCTACTTATTCCAACTTGCCATGGAACGAACTGAACTCGGTGTGGGTGGCCAGAGACATGGCGGAGCCGGACGGAGTGTCGACTGTTCTCGACACGACATAAAGCAGCCAATTTCGATACAACTGGGCGGCCGTTCGATGCCAGTCGCCACCGAGCGCAGTGGCGACTCTGGCTACGGGAAAGTCCGCCATGAGATCCTCGGATCGACAAATGAGGGCGCGCGCGTGAAAGGCAGATAGCCCCCCCGAGCCGCCAGATCAAAATATCCTTGCGGCATTGCGGGATAGTTCTCCCTCTCCCGACGGAGAAACCTTTTAACATCTCTGCGATATTCTTTCAGGAGTGTCAATGCGCCATACTCCGGATGCCCTTGAAAATGTACGAACAGGCTCTTACCTCTCTTCTTCACAAATAGATCCACGCCGGCATTGGCCGAATGAGTGAGAATCGAATAGCCGGACGACGTCAACGCATCCGCCCGCACCTCATTCCAACGGGAATGTGGAAAACGCACGGCATCCCCGATTCGGGCCGTTAATGCATGGTGACAAACTTTCCGAGCTTCAAAAACGCCAAACTGCTTGCAAGTTAGGGGGAAGCGGTCGATTCCGTCGTAGTAGAGGACACCTCCGTGTGCTGCTAAGCAGGACAACACCGTCGAAGCCGTATTTTCCTGCGCCCAGTCGAAAACCTCGACGAGAGCGGACCAGTATGGTTCCTGCCGTAAATCCGGTTGCAGTGGCTCGGTGCCAGTCACAATCACCGCGTCAAACCGGCTCTTCAAGAGTTCGTTTATGCCGAAGTAGGATTCGGCGAGGCGCTGCCGTCCCCTATCGCTTCTCGGGATATTCGGTAGTGAGAATAGTGTTAGGTGGACCAAGTTGCTTCCCGAAGCTCCATCCAGTAGCTCGAAGAACTGCACCTCGGTATCTTCAAGCCCGGCGTCGGGCATGTTGTTGTCGAACAGATCCGGTGCACTCCGTCCAGGCCCGGTCATCCGCCCGGGCTTTGCGGCAGTCCACTCGCCCCTGCCAGCTGGACAGGCCACGGGATCTGTCGACGATTAATGGCATAGGGGGGCGTGTCTATCGAACCGCTCGTCGAAGGAGAAGTGTCTCAAGTGCTAACTTTCTCGAGCGCTTGCGACAAGTCGCCTAAGATGTCGTCGATATGTTCGATCCCGACGCTGAGCCGGAGCAATTCCGGCGTAACGCCGGCATTTTTCTGCTCCTCGCTCGTCAACTGCCGGTGGGTGGTGGAAGCCGGATGGCAGGCCAGGGACTTGGCGTCACCCATGTTCACCATTCGCTTGAACAAGCGGAGTGCGTTAAAGCACTTCCTGCCGCCCTCAAACCCCCCCTTTACGCCAAACGTCGAGCAGCGAGCATCGCCGCGAACCCATATATTGTTGCGCCATCGGATAAAGAGGGCTGTCTGAGAATCCTGCGTAACTAACCCATTCGACGATGGGGTGCCTCCTCAAGTACTCGGCCACGCGTCGGGCGTTCTCGACATGGCGCTCAACCCGGAGCGCCAACGTTTCCAACCCCTGCAGTAAAAGAAAGCCATTAAAGGGGGAGAGGGTCGCGCCGGTATTTCGCTGACAGACTGTCCGGCACCGCGCAACGTAGGCGGCCTCACCATATTGTTCAACGTAGATGACACCGTGATAAGCGGGTTCCGGTTGGGTGAGCATGTAATAGCGCTCAGAATGCTGACGCCACGGAAACTTTCCGCTGTCGACAATCATTCCGCCCAGCGTCGTTCCGTGTCCCCCCATGAATTTCGTCATGGAATGCACCACCACATCGGCTCCGTATTCGATCGGCCGCAGGAGGATGGGCGTGGCTACCGTATTGTCAACGATCGAAGGGTCGGCCGTGCTTATGCGCTACTTGGGCCAGCCTCTCTATGTCGGCGACGTTCCCAGCCGGATTTCCAACACTCTCACAGTAAACCGCCCGAGTGTTATCGTCGATCAGCCTCTCAACGGCCTCCGGGCGGTCGCCATTTGCAAAACGAACGTCAATCCCACGCTTCGGAAATATGTGCGCGAACAGAGTATAGGTCGCGCCGTAGAGCTGAGAGAGGGAGACGACGTTATTGCCTCGTTCGGCGATGTTGATCAGCGAATATTCGATTGCCGCCATCCCCGAACTCACGCTGAGCGCATCGACGCCCCCTTCTAGCGCCGCCACGCGCCTCTCGAGCACGGTATTGGTGGGATTGCCGATGCGGGTATAAATGTTCCCTGGAAGTTCCAGGTTAAATAGCGCCGCACCATGTTCGGCGCTCTCAAACTCGAACCCAACCGTTTGGTAGATGGGGACGGCTACGGCATTGCTGGTTGGGTCTCCTTCATACCCTCCGTGGATGGCTATTGTCTCTCTATGCATGCTCGGCCAGAAACGGATTCACGACTGGTGCGGTCGTTTCATTCGGAATCGGGTACGAGCCGGGTTGCCGCGACCGAGGTCCTCTCCAGGATGAGCGATCTGGCCACAGCGCTTGTGAGACGATCGGCGGCAAAGCCTGCGCCAAAGGCGAATCGCATCACCGGTCCGAAGCTGTTTGCCGCCGCGATCCCAACGAAATAAAGGCCAGGGATGGAAGATTCGAAGTTCGCATTTAGGCACGGCGCGCCGGAAACGGTCCTGAGCGTCGAACGCATTGTCTTACTTAAGAACGTCAACCTTTCCGTGTCCACCTTATAACCCGTTGCCGCGATAACGTGCTGAGTTCTGATGTCTCGCTGGCTGCCATCGATTCCGCATAGACGCAAATGAACCAGGCCGTCTTCGATTCGGGCGTGCTTGAGCGAGTATCCAAGCCGTAGCGGCACCCGCCCCATTACCATGTCTTTCGAAAACCATCCACCAGATGGACCAAGAGATCTGTGGACAGCCTCCAGACGCAAGCGCTCCGGCAGATAGTGAAAGAGCAACGGAGCATTGGCGAAGAAACGCGACCGCATCCCAGGACCAAGTCCTGATGGCGGATGACGCACCTGTTGCCACCAGGAGCGCGCCTTTCCCGTCGGCTTGGTATGAAAGTTCAGTTCTTTCTGGCGGCTAACCAACTGCACCTCGACACCAGCCTCGTGCAACAATCCCGCCAAGTCTAGTGCGGACGCTCCTCCACCGATTACGGCTACGCTGCGGCCGCGGAGCGGTTCGAGATCATGATGCCGGCTGCTATGAGAGAGCGCTTCCGGTGGGAGAGGGGCGAGGCGGGATGGAACGTGTTCGAAATGAGTAATGCCTACCGCTAGCACCACACGCCTCGCTCTGACCGTATCGCCGTCATCAAACCGAAGGCGAAAACCGCTTGGCAGGTGGTCGACGGCAGACAGCAGTCTGTCCTCAAGATCCGGCACCATTCGTTCCTTGAACGCAAGCCCATACGCCGCGAAGGTCTCCAGGCGGACCGGAACTCCTGTGTCGCCGTAATCGATCCCGCGTTGGGCGCAGAACCGCTTCAGGGTAAATTCTCTCTCCGGATCGTACAGGTCCGAAGCGAAGCCGTCGGACTTAAGCAACATGCCCTTCGGCATGTGCGCCAGCCATGTATCCATCGGCCTGCCAAAAACCCTGCATGCAATACCGCGACTCCGGAAATGAGCCGCTACTGAAAGCCCGTAAGGACCGGCGCCTATAACCGCAACATCTAACACAGCTTCCTCCTTCGATTCTTTCAACTCCGGCCAAACCGCCCACTATTGGTGGCAGTCGATCACTCGTCCGTTCCGGCTGCTGAGACTGCGAACTCTCCAGATTCGAGGAACCTCTCTGTTGTGACGGAGTCCACTAACTCAAGATAGTCGTTCTTTCTTACTTCCCAGTTCTGAAGTTGAACATATTCATATCCGGCGTTGATTAGACTCTGCCGTATTTCCCGATCGCAGATGACCGCCAGCATCGCATCCGCCATCGCCCGGACGTCGCCGGAAGGAAAGAAACGAACTGTCGTCTCGTTGAAATAGTAGGTGTCGATCTTCGTACGCGAACATACGACCGGAACTCCCTGCGACATGAACTCCATGATCTTTGTACTGTATGCTTCATTTCCGAAACCATCTGCACGCTTCGGAACGACTCCTAAGTCAGCATTGGCGATGACGTCGGCGATTTGATCGAGCGAAACCCTGCCGCAAAACTTCACCCGGCCGCCGAGACCGAGGCGCTCCACTTGTTGTACCAGATCCGACTCCCTACTGCCACCACCGTAGATATGAAATTCGGCGGCAGGAACTTGGTCGCTTATCATGGAGAAGGCCTCAATGGCGATATCTAGACCTTGGTGCCACTGAAAACTGCCCGGAAAAAGAATGATGAACCGGCCGTCCTCTCTCGTCCGAGGACGGCGGTAGAACCGGGCCGGATCGACGTGGTTTAAGAATACCGTGCATTTGTTGGCGGCGACCGAGCGGGATCGCAATGTATCGCGCCAAAGGTCGTTTGAAACAATGACGTGATCGACGAATGCCGCCGAAGCCTTTTCGACGGCCTTCAAGAATTGTACTGCCACACTCTCCGAGTCTTTGGAGAATTTGCTTGCGAAAAGCTCGGGCACGATATCGTGAATATCCAAAATCAGCTTGGCGCCGGTAAGCTTGGGGAACCACGCAGCGAACACCAAGAAATCTGGCACGTTATGAATATGCACTAAGTCATACCGGATCCTCTGGTGCTGGCGAGTCAGAAATACTGACGCGGTGAACAAAAAGCGCAGCAGACGCGACGCGTACGTCCATTTGCTCCGCTCCTTGAAATCGCGATACTGAATCCGGTGAACAGTGACGCCATTCAGTACGCCAGTTCCGTGTGGGAACCCGTCGAAAGCCAGTGCAATCACTTCGACATGGTCGCCACGCTTTGCCAATGACTCGGCATAACGCCGAACCCGATTGTCGCACTCGTAGCCGGTATACGCCAGCATGCAGATCTTCTTGCGGGAATTGCGCGATGCAAGAGGAACGCTCTCGCAATAAAAGCGTTGCTACATCTCGCGGCAATGCGGCCCAAAAAGTTCCTTCATACTTTTCCCGAACGTAGCAAAGGAATTGTTCGTAATAGGCAACGGCGTATTCATCGCGGCGCAATTGGCTACCTTCGAAACACATGTAGTCCGGGTGGCTGTTTAGCAACGCCATCCCGCCATGTTGAAATATCCAGTCGAGCTTTTCCTTCCAAATATGGATGTTCCGTTCGCGAAGAACGGCGAACAGAGTGAAGTCCTGGACGAGGGTATAGGGAAGTTCTACGTAGCCTCCGTGTTCTTGGCTCGGTACCCAAAAGGGAAAAATGGTCCCAACGCCGTCTGGCTGCGGTTCGAACGGATCGGTATCGAAAGTCGAAGCATCGTACCCGGCCTCAAGTTCGTGCAGCCATGACAATTTGTGCTGCATGAAGGGAGAACGAAATCCCGACGCGTTCCAGCGTCGAAGGTAGTCTCGAATCAGAACCGCCTTTGCTGCGAACTCAGCCTTGGACCGATAGAGCCTTCCATCGTGCTCAAAACCATGGACACCGACTTCGAAGCCCCCCTGATCCAGCTTCCTGCGAAGCGAGTCGGGAACGCGGTAGTCGCCGTTCGGTACAAAGTTGAACGAGGAACGAAATCCATTTCTCAGCTCGATGTCCATTAACTGCTCGACACGACGGAGACCTTTCACCCCCTCAACATCGTGAGTAAGGACCACGGCGAATCGTTTGCCGTCGGGCCACCCCGGCCAATTTGGAGGGGTTACCCCCGCTTTCTCATCGATCGGCCAAACATCTCTCCATCTATTTCTCCGGAATTGTGCGTACAAGCGGCGCATGGCTAGCCGAACTCGCCATGGCAAGTAGGGCTTTACGGAATAATACAGTTTGTGTGGGAGCATGGCCAAGGGCGGGATTTCAAAGGCTGGCTAAACGGAGTTAGCCAATGTGTCTGTAAAAACGCTCGCCGGCGAAGGTAAACACGCTATCCGGCAAATAAGACGCCAGACGGCTGGCTATGCGCAATGGCCCCTCTTCATTGATGAATGGTAAGCATGCGACTGAGGATCGGATGGGTGTAAGGCGCGAGTAGGTCAATATGGATGTCTTGGCGTTCCATCGGTCTTTGAAGAGTAAGAGGCCCGGGTTATTGCAGTCTGAACGGCCCAGGTCGAACGTCAGGAGGCCCGCATGCTTGGCGTCGACTATTGAATTCCACAGCAGTAAATGCATGCCGCCTAGGGTATTGAAGCACGTGTCGGAGCATCCGTATTTAAAAACCAAAGTTTCTTTGTGCCGAATGGTCAAGATCGCGGCGAGAGGCCGCCCATCCTTGGACGCGACGCGAATGTTTAGAGCTTCTCCAAAACAGTCGATGAGATTGCGGAACCACTGGACTGGCTGCGGCGGGACTTTATGGCGGCGCCGCGTTAGGAGATGCAGTTGGCAAAAGGTCGCTAGCAACGAGTCCGATCGGCCCACTTCACAGGCCACGCCTTCGCGCCGCGCGCGCTTGATCTTCCGTTGCGTCGAGTCTTTGTGCAGATTGTTGAAGAGCGTGTCGGTGTCGGGTCTCAAATCGAGTTGATGAAGGCAGTATGCGCTGGTTGGGCGGAACTGCGGCGCGATTGCTCCGTAGGCATCCTTCGGGCGGATCTCGACGTACCGTAGATGATGCACGGATAGCTCCCGTTCAACTGCGGAGAAAATTGCGGCGCTGTCCTCCGAGTTATCGAAGAGAGGGTCGCAGTGGTCTGAAAAGGGTAGAGAAACCAATCGGCTTCCGGTCAGCCAGCTCTCGACCCGGCAAAGCAGGAAACCATTAAGCAAATCGGTTCCAGGCGGCGAGGTTGTCAGGACTATCGGCTCGTATCGATAGGTTCGATGAAGCGCTTCGAGCCATGCTTTCGTATGGAATACGGAAGACTTGGAATGCCGTGATAGAAAGGTAGGCCATCGCGTGTCCGTGAGAGGATCAACCGCATATACGCGTGGTGGACTATTGAAATTCAACGAGTGACGTTCCGTCTAACGGTGTCGCATTGATCGGTTTGCGATTGGAACGGCCGTCTTTTTGCGGCTACGGCCGGCTTTCAACATTCGGCGGCGATGCGCGCCCTGGCCTCGGGGAGACGGGATGAACGTAGAGAGGCAGTGTGGCAGCGATTCGAATTTGCGCAGGGCGAAGAGCCATGGGCAAAAGAATCGCGAGAGCGAGGAAGCGAAAAAAGAAGTCCCCCGTATCGATGTAGCCGCCCGTAAAAGAATGCGACGTCGACGTAGGCTCCAAGGTATGAAATGGTCGCGACGCGCACGGCATTCTTAAAGATGGCG
This sequence comes from uncultured Acidobacteriota bacterium, assembly GCA_963823105.1. Lineage (GTDB taxonomy): Bacteria > Acidobacteriota > Terriglobia > Bryobacterales > Bryobacteraceae > JAJYKC01. The sequence continues at coordinate 140,591 of CAWGKC010000017.1, read as the reverse complement.
ACCGGAATCGCAAGCAGAGCCAACGAGAGCCTACTCCAGCCGGACCGCAGAAAAATCTGGCCGCATAGAAGGGCGGTGATGAACAATGCGATGCTGGAGCGAATGCCGCTACACTGCTCGGCGATCTTAACGTCGGCGCCTGGCAGCGAAAGCTGAAATCCTCTCCGCAACACCGGCACTCCTCCAAGTTTCAGCAGTAGATAGGTCACTTCGGTGGTGCTTTGTTGCAATACGAAGACAGCTTTGTCGAGCACTCCGGTTGGGATCGGGATCGCCAAGATGAGAAGGGACAAGGGGAGGATGGCTTTCCAAAGAGCGCACTTGCCATAGCAGAGCGTGAAGTCGGCGGTCACGATCAGAACGAAGATCGAAACGCTGAGCGGCAGGCTCGAATGATAGTCCCTGGCGCCATAGGAGGACAGAAGCCCAAGGCCGATCACCGGAAGGACCACAACCGGGGAAAACCAGGATGGTCCGAAGATGGCCTTTCTATCAAGGTAGATTAAACAGGGCTTATGATAGGTATCGCTAAGACATGCGTATATCGTTGGTCATGAGAATAAAGATGGAAGAGGGGATTCAACGACGTCCAAGCCACAATCGCCGCCAAGACGAGAAGAATTAGAAAACCCAGATTCCGTTTCCACGGACTTTTACTCGTGGCCGCCGATAGTTCCGCTTGGCAACTGGAGTGGTGAAGGCAATGGCGTTTCAGGTTTTGGGTCGAAAGGTATTATTCTAAAGCTTCGTCGTGGGGTCGTCACATCGACACCGTCGCTGGGACTTGGCGTTTGATCGGTGACCGGCAAGGCTTTGTGGCCATAATAGCCGTAGTACTTCGACATCGCCGTCCCTCAAACTCTTCGAGTCCGTTGAGAACGACGCCTGCAACACGTTTTCGCCCAAGCAGCTCAACTGCCCTTTCGACTGCGTCCCGAGGCGTGCGGTGTGCCCGTACGACCAACAAGCTGGCATCGACTTGACGCGCGAGCGCCAAGGTATTCCGTCAAGGGGAGTAAGCGGTGGAGAGTCGATCAAAATCCAGCTCGAAGTGAGGTGAAAGCTCCGATATCACCGACGAGAGCGCGTCCCACTGGAGCAATCGCTTATTGCCCCGCGACTTGGTGGAATAAGTACCAATCCAAAGGCGTTAGCCGCCGAACGGATGAGATAGGATCCAGCGCATCCTCGATTCACTCCGCCAATCCGGCGCTTATTGTCTATTCCCAATTGCTCTGGGATAGTGGACGACGAAGGTCCGCTTTCATCAACAAAACCGACCGCTTCCCTTGCTCGGCCAAAGCGGTCGCCAGGTTCAGAGCTGTCGGCGCATTCCCGCCCGGGCACAGCCGCCGGCGATCAGAAGGCGACCCGCAGCTTGCCCGCTTCTGCCAACTCTCGCAGGCGCATGCGCAGATACCGGTACCGGTCCGCGCCGGGGCCGCGAGTGTCCGTGTGGAAGACCAACCGGCTCTCGGGCAGAAGCTGTACCTCTTCGGGCCGGTAAGCATTCAAGATTCGGCTCCTCGCCGAGGCGATCCGGCTCGCTGAAAGAGATCGGCATAGGCCGCAACGCCGGCCTATGTGCGTTTCCGGGAGAGTTGTTGCACCTTCTTCAATGGTTCGTCCGTGGAATTGGTGGGTAACAAGCTGGGTTGATATCTGGGTCAGAGGAAGCGGTGGAATTTGTGCAAGGCGGGAGTCGAAGGAACGCCGTCGCTTCTCCGAGCTGTTATGAACCAGGGGACCTCCGTCCTGGTGTACGGCGTCACGGAGAAGGCGGCCAGCCGCAACCCTTCTTAGAGAGGGGTCGTAGTGCAGATCCCTGATGATCTCCCCACCCAGCATCCAGAGGTTGTCCACGCGACGGCGAATTGTGTTGGGGGAAAGAGCCGACGATGCCAGATGCAGGATGAAGGGCCGCAGGCAAAACAAAAGCCGCTCACCCGGCGGCAAGTCTTTTCCCAATCCCATCCACGAACGCGGCCAGCGGTCCAGATCGCGGCAATAGCCGGCAACATCGGGGGCCGGGCCCCGCCGGGCGGCGTGGTTTACTCTGGAAGCTTCGTCTTCGACATCGTCCGCGCCATGGAACTGACCACGATTCCTCAACCACTGCCATCCCCAGCGGGGGTTTGTCGATTTGCCCGCCCGCTTCAGCGCCGACAAGAAGACCGTCGAGGCGAGCGTGGAGCCTCGCCAGCACATACGGTGGCGGTCTGCTCGGGATGCCACCGGCCGGGGCCGGGTTACGATCGTCTGCCTGAGTCCCCCTCCGAAACCATCTCCTTTGGGGAATCCTGGTTTTCCTTCTGTACCGGATGCGGCGTGTCCATTGCCCAAGCTGTGGCATCAAGGTGGAGGAGGTTCCGTGGGTAGCCATGTAAGCACCGAACTCCAACCAAAGCCCACATGCTCTTCCTGGCCCAGTGGGCGCGCAAACTTTCCTGGAACCACCGCCGAGTCGTTCCACACCTCTGGACAGGGCGTGCGACGCCGTCGAGTACGTGGTCGGCTGGGGCCTGGAGCATCGCACGCTGGAGTTGATCCAGGCCATTGGCGTGGATGAAATCCAGTACGCCAAAGGCCACAAGTACCTGACGCTGGTCTACCAGATCCACCAAGGCTTCACCCGCCTGTTGTGGGTAGGCAAGGAACGCACCATTGAATCCTTCCAAGGCTTTTTTACCGTCATCGGCGACGGGCTTGCCTCGCAAATCCAGTTTGTGTGTTCGGATATGTGGCCGCCCTACCTGGACGTGATCCGGCGGAAATGTTCCCAGGCGCTGCACATCCTGGACCGCTTCCACATCGTCGCCAAGATGAACCAGGCTTTAGACGAGGTTCGCGCCGGCGAACGCGGCGCATGGCCCAGGACGGCCACCGTCCGCTGCTGTCGAAGTCGCGCTGGTGCGTGCTCAAGCGCAAAGAGAATCTCACCGCCAAGCAACGGATCCGCCTCCGCGATCTGCTCCGTTACAACCTGCGGACTGTCCGCGCCTACCTGCTCAAGGAAGACTTTCAGCAGTTCTGGAACTACAACTCGCCCACCTGGGCAGGCCTGTTCCTGGACTTCTGGTGCCGCCAAACCATGCGCAGCCGCATCGAACCCATGAAGAAAATCGCCGCACGCTGCGAACTCACCGCCCCCTTTTGTTGAACTACTTCAAAGCCAGAAAAGAGTTTTCCAGCGGCGTGGTCGAAGGTCTCAACAACAAAGCCAAAGTAACCATGAGAAGATCGTACGGCTTCCGCACCTTCCGCATTCTGGAACTCGCGCTCTACCATTCACTTGGCCACCTACCGGATCCCCAGCTTACCCACGAATTCTTCTGACGAGGCTCTTCAATATCATCTTAGGCGTTCGTCAGCCGAGCTTATACACGTAGAACTCCGCTGCGCACACCGCCAGCACGAGCACGAAGCCGGCCGCCCACTCGAACGATCTGGTCCACGTGCGCTTGCGTTCCTCGCGTGGAGTGAGCAGCAACGGCACCCCGAGCACGATCGGCAATTTGAACTGCTTTTCCAACTCCTGCTCGGTATGATACGCGGCGTTCTTCATGTCCTTCAGGAACGCCAGCGCCAAGCCTAGAAAAATCCCCCCGGCCGCGCCCCCAAGGCTAATCTTCATCCGCTTGGGGCTGGTCGGCACCGTCGGCAAACTGGGCGGATCTACCAACCGGAACTGCTGGCCCTCCTGCTGCTTTTCCAAGTTCGTCGCCAATTGTGATTGTGGCCGCTTGCTCAACAAATCCGCGTAGTTCTGTTTCAATAGGTCGTAGTTGCGAAGGACTTCCGACAACTGCTGCTCCCGCACCGGCGTCGAATTTAACCGGGCTTGATACTCCGCCACCGCCGCTTTCAGCCGTTTCTCGTCTTTGGTCAAGCTATCGATATCCATCCGGTTCGCCTCCACCTGGCTCTTCAGTTGCGCGATCGCCGGATCGTCGTCGCCATTGTCGGCCGCCGCGGCAGTTTGCGTTGGCTCGGCCGGCGGCTTCGCCTCCTTCGCCTCCTTCAGCGCCTTCACCACGGCCTCTTTCTTTGCGACCTCCCTTTCCACCCGGATCACGTCGGGATTCTGCGGAGTATAGCGGTCCAGCATTGCGTCGCGGTCCGCCTTCAGCTTCGCCAGTTCGCTCTGCGCCGCCTGCAACGGAGTAACGGGTTTGCCAAGCTCCGAAGCGCCTGGCACGATGGCCCCCCGCGCCGCCAACCCGCGATACGCGCTGATTTGCGATTCCAGGTACACATGTTGCTGTTGCGCGCGGCTCAAGTTCGCCGTCGTATTTTGCAATTGCGTCTGCATCCCGCTCAATATCGCCAGATTCCCCGCCTGTTGCTCCGGCAATTCACCCAGATGCTGCATCTTGTAATCCCGCAGCCGCGCCTCCTGCTCGGTCAGCTTCGTCTGGACGATCTGCAGTTGCGCCGACAGAAAGTTGGTCGTGTTCTTCGCCTGATCCTCCCTGGTCTTCAAGTTTTCCTCTATAAACAGCGACGTCAGCCGGCTGGTCACCTCCTGCGCCAAGTGCGGGCTATCCGCCGTAAAGGAGATCTTGAACGCATTGAAGTCTCTCCGTTCGGGGCTGGCGTTCATCGGAAGAATATCGATATTCTTCCGCATCAGCTCCATCACCTCTTCCGGCGCCAGACGCCTCCGTTCCTTCTGGTAGAGATGAAACTCCTCGATGATCCCTTCCAGCCGCGTCCGGGATAAAACCTCTTGCGTCATGGCCTGAAGCGCGTCGGCGATGCCGGTGGAGGTTGTCGATACGACATAGCGTTCGGGAACTTGTTGCTGCACCACCAGCAGGGTGGCTTCCGACATGTAGTGATTGGGAAGCAGCGTCAGCACGCCGTTGACCGCCAGCGCCGTACCGCACGCCGCCAGCAGTATCCACCACCGGCGCGCCTTCACCACGCGCAGCACCCCCGCCAGCGTCTCGCCTAGATTACTTTCTTCTTCGGGCAATTAAGTCAAGCTCCATAAATGCACACATGCGGAACGGCGCAACCGTGACGTCGAACGCCGCGGCCCTTGTTCAATTCCCTACCGCCGCCCGCTCCTCTAAATCGAGACGCCCACCGGCCAATCGCACTGGGGCCTTATCCACGAACTCCCGATGCCATAACTCCAGAACCGCCAACGAGAAAAGCTCCTTCGAATAAGCGCCCGAGCGTGAATTTTCCGAAAGCAGATACTCCACACCAGCCTTCTTAAAATACCCTCGCGCGAGCGCCTCCCCATCGAGAATAACGCCGCGCAGCCAGCCGCTCAAATCGGTCCTCAGCCACGATGCGTAAGGGACCGGGAATCCCGTCTTCCGTCGCCGAACGATCTCCTTCGGAACAAGACCGCCGAGCGCCCGCTTGGCGATGTACTTCGTCGTGAAACCACGAACCTTGAAATTCGCCGGAAGCGAAGCGGCAAATTCCAGCACCTTGTGATCGAGAAGCGGAACACGAAGTTCTACGGAGTTCGCCATGGTCATCTTATCGGCTTTTAGCAACAGGTCGTCCGGCAGCCACGTCTTAGTGTCCACGTAAAGCATCCGGTTCACCAGAGCCGCCCCGGCGGCGCGGTCGTGATATTTCGCCACACCGCTTAAAGACCAGTCCTTGTCCGCCACGTGCGTGAAATCGTCCGAGTAGAGGCTCGTTTGGTTGACGGTTAAAAAAGGAGAACGGAGCGGAAGTCCGGCTGTAGTAATAGTCCTCGAACCGAACAACGAATAGAGGCCCATATTTTTCCAACCGGGGCGAACCGACCGCCCGGCCCAGTGTCGAAATGCCCGCCGCCATCGCCCCATTCAGTGGCCTCGTCGCCCGCTTAATTCGTTCCAGCCATAGCAGACTTCTGTAGTTCTGATATCCGCCAAACGCCTCGTCTCCGCCCTCGCCAGATATCAATACTTTCACAAACTCCTTCGCGAGTTTGGAGACGAAGTACAAGGCGATGGCAGGCGGCTCGGAGACAGGTTCCTCCATATGCCGGACGACGCTGGCAGAAAGTCCCGAAAGTCGCCGGACGTAATCGTCATCTCATGATGTTGAGATCCAAACCGTTCAGCGGCCATCCTGGCATAGGGCCGTTCGTCGGGTACGCCCGAATCAGAGAAGCCGAGCGTAAAGCTTCGGATCGGGCGGTCCCGCTCCCTCGACGCAAGACTCAGCAAAGCGGTGGAATCCAGCCCGCCGCTCAATAAAATACCCACCGGAACGTCGCTGATCTTATGCAACTGCACCGTCTCGTCGAGCAGCCCGAGCAGCTCCTTCTCCGCTTCCGGTAGACTCAGAGTCGAAGGAAAAAAAGTCAGATCCCAGTACTGTCGAATCCGCGCCTCGCCATCCTTAACCACCATCAGGCAGCCCGGAGCCAATTTCCGTATGTTTCGAAATAGCGTCTCTTCCCCAGGGACGTAGTGAAAAGTCAGGAATCGGTCGACCGCGGCTGGAAGAGCCTCCGCGTCCACCTCGGGATCGGCCAACAGCGCCTTCACCTCCGACCCAAACACCAGCGAATCCTTCGTCAACGAATAGTAGAGCGGCTTGATTCCAACGCGGTCCCGCGCCAGCATCAGCGTTTTCCGCCGCCCGTCCCAGATGGCGAACGCGAACATGCCCCTCAGCCGCTCGACGCAATCCTCCCCGAACTCCTCATACAGATGGACGATCACCTCCGTATCGGTTTGGGTCTTGAAACGATGCCCTTTGGATAGCAGGTATTCCCGAAGTTCCCGATAGTTGTAAATCTCTCCGTTAAAAACCACCCACGCGCTGCCGTCCTCATTGGGAATAGGCTGATGCCCGGTGCTCAGGTCGATGATCGAAAGCCGGCGAAATCCAAGTCCGATCGGACCGGCGACGTAGTAACCCTCGTCGTCCGGTCCCCGATGATGCATCGTGTCCGCCATCGCCTTCACCAGACCACCCGAGACGTTGGCGCGAAGATCGAAATTGAGTTTTCCGCAAATACCGCACATATCAGTGATCCGCTACCCGAACGCCCGTCCCCATGCCCTCGCCTCGCCCACCGCCGCGTGGAACGCCGGGCCTCATCTCCAAATCGTCTGTCCGCCTGGTCAACCGGCCGATCTGCTGCCGCCTCAAGTAAGCGATCGCCCTCGGATCGTCGACTTGGGGAATGCGTTTCAAATAGCCCGTGAGGAACCCGTAAAGCAAAATTGCCGAGCCAATCACGTAAGGTCTGCGTCCCAGACGGCGGGAACACTTGCCCAGCATGAAGAGCGGGTGGTACCGGTTATAGTTCGCCCTGCCGTTCTTGAGAAACCCGCGCCACATTCCGTCGGCGGTTCCCGTGGGACGGTGCTGGACAAGCCGGAGGTTGCGGAATGTCCGCGTTCGCCAGCCAAGCATCTGCGCCTTCACCTCGTCCATCGTGTCCCATCCGGGAGCCGCTAAAACCCGCCGATCGCTTCCAGCACGCCCGCCGGTAGATCTTTGTCGCCCCGCGGACGTGGAATTCCGGACACTCTTCCAGGCTCTCCTGGCCGTCCTTCATGTTGTAAATCGATCCTCCGGCGACTCCAAGCTTCGCATCCCTCCGTCAAAATATTCGAAACATTTCTCGAAGTACCCTGGGTCGAACGACAGATCCCCATCCAGCTTCACGATGTAATCCCAGTCGTCGCAATTTAGCCTCTCATACCCATCGTTGAACGCCTCCACCACGCCGCCGCCGGACTTCCGAAATCCGCGGTTGACCCGGTTGCAGCCATGAATCCAACGGATTCTCCCGCGCCGCGCCTTCAATGATCGCCTCTGTGGAATCGGTCGATCCTGTCGTTCACAATCACCCACTCTACCGGACGGACCGTCTGCGCCACGACGCTATTCAGCGTATACCGTAGATGCGCCTCCTCGTCCCGGACCGGAGTGATGATTACAAACTTCGCCGCCATAAGCCCCGCCACCCTCTAACCGCCGGCCGATCGGACTTCCGTCAATGGTCCGTGTACGGCCTGGGCCGGACTTGGTTAACAAAGTCTTTAGAACGATGCGCCACTTCGCCGCGGACGAGTACCGCCTTTCGCCGTCTAAAATCACGCTTCGAAACGCCGAGGATGCCCCAATCGCGGCCAAACGGGCGATTGCCGTTACTGCCATCGCCAATCGAAACATCCACGCCCGAAGCCTGCCGTGATTGTTGCCGAAATAAGTCAACATCGACTGCCATTTCATGACCGTCGCCGGCCCGGGCGAACTGCCCCCGCCACCGTAGTGGATTACCGACGCCGACCCGACGTAATAATTCACATATCCCGCGCGGGCGACCCGATAACACAGGTCCAGATCTTCGGAATACATGAAGTAATCCTCGCTGAACCTGCCGATGCTCTCAAACACTTCCCGCATGATCATCAGGCAGGCGCCTGAAATCACCTCGGCCCTTGCCGGCTCCTGGGACCCGGACGACAGCGGCGCCGTCCCCATAGCGGGCATTCCGGCCACCGGTTCCGCAAAAAGTCCGCGTCCAGCACTTGATTCAGAATCGTGGGAAATGTCTGGATACAGCTTGTTTGAACCGAGAGGTCCGCGTTCAGCAGCCGGCAACCAATGACGCCGGCCTTCGGCAGCGATTTCAAATGCTCCAGCATAGTGCCGATCGCGGAGCCGATTACCCTTGTGTCGGGGTTCAAGAACAGCAGATTCTCCCCAGACGAGTATGCGAACGCCAAATTATTCGCCCCGGCGAACCCGAGATTGTTCAAGCTTTTGATCACCTTAACGTCCGGAAAGCGTTGACGCACCGTATCGACATCATCCAACGGCGAAGCGTTATCGACGACCACGATCTCGACGGGAAACCCACCGGTAGTCGCATACACGCTCGCAATGGAATCCGCCAGATAGCCGGTCGAATTCCAGTTCACGTAGATGATCGAGAGTTCCATGGAAGCGTTTAGACGTCGGGATCCAAAAGCCGGATTGGGACTCACACTCAGGCCCGCGAACTGCGCCCAATAGAACAGCGCAGATCGCGCTCGCCCTCGCTACACAACTGCGACGAATCCCCGATCGCCATTCAGCCGCACCGCGCCACGCCCACCCCGCGACAATGCTTCAGTTCATCGAACCGGACCGCATCCAGAACCGATCTCCCCGGCAAATACGAGCCTCCCGGGTGCGAGGCGCGTGCGCGTCCGGCGCCCCGGTATCCCGCTTCTTGCGAGCGAGCAAAGGCGATGCCGTCGCCGCAATAATCGCTAACGCGGTAAACCACAGGAATTTTGTCTGATCGAAGTAGCTGATGCCGAAGTAGGCAATGGTATGGCAGAACAGTACGGCGCCCAAAACCCAGAAAAACCATTCGCGTCTCGGATGCCTACCGCCGCCCTTCTCGCCGCCCCGACCCGCGCAAAACTGCGGACGATTACGACTAGAAAGAATACAAACGCCACTAGCCCCCCGGACTCACCCTCCTGCACGTACTGATTGCACGTGTCCCACATGTCAAAACCCCATACGCTGGCATCCTTGACCCCTACAAGCCACCAATCGCCGACGTGCCTTATAAACTGATCCACTAACATGGCGCGGTGATATCCAGACGAGGCTCCCGTTAAATCGATATGGGCGATCAGAAACCAAACGGGGGCCTTCATCACGAGCGCGGCACCGGACAGGAAGAGCACGAGACCCCAGCGAAGCGCCCGCATGTTACGCCGCACGGGCCAAAGGCAGAGCGCGCCAATTCCCGACGCCCACGCGAGGAGCGGAGTGCTGCACGCCGAAGCCCAGACGATAAGTGCCGACGAGATGATGCCGGCCGCGAGGTGAGCCTGGAGCCCTTCTCCTTCCACAGCCAAAAAAAGAAAGGTACTAGAGTCGAGCCAAAAGCTCCGGCGAGGAGCGCGTGAGCGAATGGCCCTTGCGAGCGAATGCGGCCGTCTCGAACTTCCGACAGTCCGCTTTGGCCACTCAGCAACCCGAAGACATTCATGCCCGTGAGCTGCTCCCTCAACATGAATACACCGAGAAAAGCCGCAATCGCCGCCAGGGTACGGACCACTCTACGAACATCGTCCTCGTCCCGGACAAGAAATCGAAGGAGAAAATATCCGCCGAGCGAATCCCACAAAAACGCGACCTGGTTGACCACGGCGCTTGGATCGCGATAGAGAAGCGAAAAGGCCACCGCGTGCGCAACCGCCCAGCCGATGAATGCTTTATCAATGCCGTTAACGCCGCCGGCGAATCGTCCCGAGGCCGAGGTCGGGCGCGAGGAAAGCAGCCGGACCCACCCGGCGAGGATGATAATCCGCGCGACGAAAAGATGGACTCCGCCCAGCACAAAATTTTGGCCATACGGGACCACAAAGATTGCGAACAGAAACGGAACGATGACATATTTCCGCTGTAGCGCAAAAGTCAGCACGATGGTCAGGAGCATCGCCGCCGCCACAACCGGGTGCATGACGCTGCCCGCGGATCCTCCGCCAAATCGAAAGCTATCCGGCTGCATGGTCCGAATCCGGCGCAGTCCCTTTTTGGAAGACCGCCTCCATCACCTCGCCTTCCCCAACCATGCCGATCGCGGCGGAAAGGAGAGGCAGAAGCGTAAGGCGGTACAGCTTGCGAAAGACTCTCCAGGGTACCCCAGGAGACTTTGCCCGTGCGAGGGGAACCCGCGAGATCCCGATCCGCCCCACCAAACGGTCAAACACATATCGGGTGCTGTATTCAATCAGCGGGCCGGGGGATGTGACCAGAGTCACCTCGCGGAAGCCCACCTGGGACGCAACATGCCGGAGCGACGCCGGCGAGAAGTGGAATAAGTGCCGCGGCATCTCCAGGCCATACCAATAAGAACGAAACACGCGAACTTGGCCGCACTCGATGTTGGGCATTAGCGCGTAGAAGATGCCACCCGGCTTCAACCATTCCAGGACCTTCCTCAAGACCCTTTCCGGCTCATAGATGTGTTCGAAGACGTCGAAGCACGTGATGGCGTCAAACGTGCCGGGGGAAAACGGCGCATCTAATATGTCGCCGACGAAAACCTTTGCGCCGCTCCTGGCCTCGGCCGTTTGCGCGGGACCACTTGACATTTCAATGCCGGAGAGCGTCCACGGATCGTCCTTGAGCGATTCAAGAAACGAACCGGAACTGCATCCGAGATCCAATAATGCGCCCTCTTGCTTGTACTTCATGAGCATCGCGCGGCGGCTCTGCCAGCGTCTCTTCGAGTTCTCACCCGCCCGAGTGATGAAGCGGTCGTAGTCGACGCCATAGTGGTCACCGATTTCACTCGACGGAGGAGGGTCGTCCTGCCAAACAAGGGAACAGCCCGGACAACGCAAAAGACGATAAAGTCGGGTCCGGCCGTGAAACCGGTCGGGGGCGCCAAGCCAGTGAGAGGCCTCTCGCCCACCGCAAGAGGGGCAGGACCGCAATTCACCATGTTCGAGGCTTACCATTTCTTCATAAACCGACCACCCGACGACGTACCGGAAGCAGCCGCACATCCATCGAGGTAGGAGACAAGATCAAACAGCGTCGCGATGCCGTGGAAGGGACAAAACACTCGCGACAGCGAAAGTCAGAATGCAGCCGAAGAGGCCCAGGGCAATGTTTACAGCCGATCCTAGTGGAGACAAAAACCCACCAACAAGGCGGAGCATCGCCACGACAGCAACCGAGACCAAAGCGGGCACGGCACAACTCCTCGCATACTGAGCTAGCAAACCAGAAGTAAGTCCCCCTACACGCAATGCCTGAACAGAGAACCCAACTATTACCGAAACCAACGCGGCAATTTGGCCACCCACCGGTCCGAACCACCTTGATATGGGATAGATGCCCAGGAGCATCATCAGCGCCATCGCGGCAACCGACCGGCGATGAAGCTGCGGAAGACCCCGGGCATAGAACACGATAGTTATCTGCCCGTTCAATAGATTTACCAGGGCGACCAAGGCCGCGACCGATAAAACCGCGGCGGACGCTGTGTAGCGGGACCCATAAAAAACCAAAAGAAGGGACCGCCCGCTCAAAACCACGAATACCAGAACTGGTAGCCCAAACAGACAAATTACGCTCGACACCCGAAGGAGAACACGGCCCGTGCGGCGAGCATCCCCCTGAATCCGAGACATTGCGGGGAGGAGCGACTGACCGAGCAAGCCGAGAAGAAAGCTCGCGGGAGTCTGGACTAGAAAAACCGCCATCGTATATAAGCCGAGGGCTGCTGGAGAGTACAGCTTCGCGAGGACGAAGACGTCCGCCCGTGAAAAAATCAAATTGAAAAAGGACAGCCCGAACAAGCCCTTAGAAAAACGCAACAGCTCTCTGACCGCTTCCCTGTCCAGGCGGAAGCGCGGAAGGTAGGGACAGATCGCGAAGGAAAGAGCGCAACGTGCGGCGCCCTCCGCACAACACCCTATCGCCAAAGCCCAGACACCCGGAAACACGCACGCAAGTCCAACCGTAAACAGGGCACCACAAATACCGCCGCCGTGGTTAATGAGCGCCCACCTCGCAAATTTCATCTCCTTGACGGCGAGGAACGCACGCGAACTCATTGCGCCGGTGAAGACAACGCCAAGGAGACCCACCCTCACAAGAGAGGCCAAATCCCGATTGCCATAGAACCGCGAAACCGGCGACGCCAAGATAAAAACAAAGAAATACACGACCAAGCCGCGCGACATCGCCAGCCACCACGCCGCATTCAGGAAGCGATCCTCTCCGCCATTTGGATTCTGGATTAGTGCTTCCTTTGCCCCGATCTCAGTGAGACTATCGACGACCGCCGCCGACGACAGAACAACCGCCATGGTACCAAATGCCTCAGGCGCCAGCAGTCGAACAAGGATGAGGTTTCTCGCGAACCTGATCAACTGCTCGGCGACACTTCCGACGCCAAGCCACGCTCCACCGCGATAGACCTGCGCCTTCAGACCGTCGCCAAGAAAATCCAGACAAAACCGCCGAACGCGGCCAGTAATGCCACCGAGTAATTCAAGCCGCGCTCCCCGGGACCGGGGAGGACATCATTCTGGGGCGGTCAAGCAGCATAAGTGAATACGCCACGGGGCGACGACGTACCCACTGCAAGCGTCAACTGACAATGCGGCCCTCGGCTCTCTGAGCAGGACACTGCGGCGCCAAACGACATACGCAAAGAACCCTCCTCCGGACGCCCCACTCAGCGCCCACCGGAAGGCAAGTGGGACTGCATACACATCAACGACGACGGCGGCCACGATCCTGGAACCACCGACTCGACCTCCGCCATCACGCCCAAAACGTCACGGGACCGCGGAGAAATGAATCCTTTTCGGCAAATATACTTAACATACAACTCGCGAGCCTCCGACCATAAAGAGGAGTATTAGAGTTGGTGAAGGTCAAGCAAGTCGTGTGAACTGGAAACATCGAACGCCAAATGCGCCGAAAATGTCGGCAGGAAATGTAGTACTCCTTAGGAAGAACCAAGTAGCGGTTTGCGTTATGCACGCAGAACGCAGGAATCGCGTAACTGAGGCTACCGCGCTTGGCGGCGCGAAGACAAATGTCTGAACCATAGAGGTGGAAGTGTGGAAGGCCCTCGTCAAACCGCAATCCCGACGATCTTCGAAGGATTAGAACGACCTCATCAAGCGTCTGGACTGGAGTTGGGCTTGAGAACGGTGTTCCAAGAATCCCGACGCCAGGCGAATACAGATATCCGACATGTGAGGCGTCCGCACGTACGCCATAGCAGCCCAGAACTCCCCAATTAGGATCCATTACGTCAAGCTCTTTTAGCGCCAGTCGCAGCTGCGACATCCAGGTGAAGGGAAGAACGACATCCTGATGGACGAAAACCATCAAGTCGTTTACCGACCGATCAATGGCGTCGTTGTAAGCCTCAGCCGCCGACGAATAGGCCTCCTGGATTAACAACTGGTGCCCGGCGGCACTGTTGAGACAGGGCGACAGCAGGAAATTCTGCCTGACCTCATCGCCGACCCGCGGCACTGGAACAACGAATGTTACAGGATAGTTCACAAGAAATAGGGCGCAAAAGGTTACGCTGCTATGACGTCGGCAGCGGACGTAAAAGGAGGCCATTCGACGGCGACAAGGGGCCGGCGCCGACCCGACCAGGAAGGCGGCGGGCAGGACCGAGAATCACATCGGAAATGAAAATACCCAACAAGCAAGCCGAACGACAACTTTGCGGAGCGGGACATCCTACCGGCACAAATACATCAGCGCTGCGAAGGCCCGGACCGCGAAGGGAGGCTAAGAGCAGTGAGCCCTTAGATCGATCTGCCCCATAACGAGATGCCTAAGTCGATTAAACGACAAGAAGGCGACGAGACGGCCCTTGGCCGTCAATGGGACGTGCTCCGCCACCGAATCGACGCAATACCCCGCTGACTCAAACATCTCGCGATAAGACATAGGAGTAAACCATCTCAAGTGCGTACGGTCCATTACTCCAAAGTCGGAAAGCGTCCACCGACCCCGCAAGAGCATGGCAATTATCCGATAATGAGATACGTTTGGCGAACTGGCAAACACAAGACCGCGAGGTTTCATGAGCGGAAGTATGCGCTTTAGCACCAGCCACGGTATCCCCGAGGTGCTCAAGAACCTCACTTAGGATGAGAACGTCGAAGGTGTTCGGGCGCCACGGGAGATCGATGTCCTCGATATTTCCAACGACAACCTCGGAAATGTTATCCCTAGCCCTTTCTCCCGCCTCACGACACAATTCCACACCACAATACGATCCACACTTTCCCGCAAGGAGGGCGAGAGCGCCGGTCTCCCCGTTGCCACAGCCGACCTCTAACACGCTAGCCAACCTGTCGAGTGGAAGCTCCTGCACGTAGTCATGTCGCGCCCCTTCGAAATAGCGCGACATTTTCGATGAGTAGGCATTTGGCCCAGTGTGGAGAAGCGCTGCACTCGATCCCGCGTCATCTTTTTTATTGTCTCTCATGGCGGAGGAGCAAACTGTTGGGTCGTACGATGCGGAGCGCCGAGCGCTGCAAAGGGGGATAACGGACTCGGGCCCAGCCTCAGCGGAGATACCGAGACCACAACTAGCCTAAGAGATACTGCCAACGAAGGTCAAAACCGAAAAGGCCAAGGCTATTGCACCGTGGCGGCTAGGCCGCTCGGGGGACTGACGCCGCCGGGCGAAACATAAGCATAGGCACCGATATCCCATGGACCAACAGGAACTCTGGGGACGGGCGTATGCGTTCCGCCAGCTCCGGTGTCATATGCCAAAGTCGACAGCTCCCCAACAGCGCTGCCAGACAAATTCACCGCCGCGGATGCGCCGACATACCTGGACAAAGGAACCCCGACAGCATTCATAGCGAGCGTGCTCGTTAGCGAATTGACAGAATGCGTATCGCAATGGCATCCACTAACCCACGACGCGAAGGAGTTAGTCGAGAGTTTGCCCCAGTTGAAAATGTTATTCCCAGCGCCAGAGGAATCGGAATACACGTTATAGTCGATACTCAAAGAGGTAACGTTAGAATCGACATTCGCCATCGAGTCGCAACCTGAAAACGCGTTGTTCACAATCGTATAAGAAACACCGGCAGTTCCATTCCTCCCGGCGACAAGGCATGACCCGCCAGACGGTCGAGCGACAAGGAAGGTATTGTTATATATTAGATGTCCCGTGCCGGCGCCGACGAAGACTTGACCATTCCCGAGATCGAGGCTCCCAATCAGAAGATTATTCCAAACGAAAGCAGTACCTGTCGCATCGGTCCAAGGCGTGCTACCCCCGCTCGTACCACCCTCAAGGAAGATCCACGCCGTAACGCAGCAGTTTCCTTCGTTCCCGTCAAAAAGGTTATTGTACACGTACAAAGTCTGAATCTTACTGTTATTTAGGACCGAAAAGCAGTGAATACCGTCATGATGGTACGCGTCGGCTGTGCCCGTATCCCAGTTCGCCATGTCGTGAAAGTGATTGTTGTATATGAATTCGCTCGACACGACGTCCCCGACGTTTGCGCCACATGCTACGCCATGGTCCATATTGAAGACCGTGTTGTTATAGATCTGAACGTTTGAGTCATTCCCGGAAGTTTCGAGCATCGCCCATCCAACATCGTGAACGACGTTGTCGTGGATGAGAAAGTTCGAGCCGCCATATCGTATGAAGTTGACGCTGTCCGCGCCGCCAAGCGAAGTGTCACATCCCGTTGAGGATTCGCATTGGGCATGCACGTAAAGATTTGATACATTGAGGTTCTTAACCTCGCAGCCGCTGCATGGCGCCGCCATAATAGCGACACTGTTCTGGTGGTACCCCAAGGAGCTGCCGTTTGCGGTGTTTTGTATGATTCCATTAGAACCACCGTCAATCGTGACATAGCTCTGGCCGCTCACAGATATAGCGCCAGCCCGGACCAATATGGCGCCGTTAGAATGGCGCCACCCTCGAATCGCAACGTCACCGGATTGCCAAGCGCGCCGCCACCCTGAGCGACAAGCAATTGCTGCCCGGCCGCCCCATTGAACGTTCCACAGAGATGCACCGTCGTCCCAGGCCCGATCTGCGTCGCGCCCGATCCCCAGTTCGCCGCGTTGTTGAAGAATCCATACGCGAAGGCGTTCGCGCAACTGGTACCGTTATTCGACCCGGCCGCGTTCTGCGCGATATAAAAGTCTTTCGCCTCCATCACACTGCAGCCTACCGCCAACCCGGCTAGAATCCCCACCCCCATCACAATCCTCGACAACGATCTCATTGATCCCCTTCCTCGAGTTCCTTCCACGCCTATAATGTGCGGTGAGAAAGGAACTTTCTCCGAAAGCGGACGCGCCCAGACCGGGGTTTCGCTTTCGACCGTGCCCTAAGTCCAGACGTTTCAACTATTTCTCCCCCGTCGAAAACCTCCAACTTTAAAGGTGCATGTCTATAAGGGATTGCATTTCTGAGTCGTTTTCTTCCCTAGTCACCGCCGGAACGTGGCGGCGTCCGAAACCCAGTCACAACGCCCCAGAAAAGTTATATCTCCCTCCCCCTCAATAGCTTACACGGAATTTCCTCTTTTCGTCCCCTCGTTTTTTCCTCCCCCCGCGCTATTGTCTAACCAAGAGGGAGCACGACCGATCATCTTCGTAGCCCTTCGCTAAGCGGACTTCAACCTAGGCCCTGGAGATCGCGAATGCTAAAAGGTGGGCGCTGGCCGCTCGCGTTTGACGCGGCCCCTATCCGGTTTAAGGGTTACCTGAACGGGTTTTTGATCTTCGTAAAACCGCAACGTTGCACTAAATTTAAAGCAAAGAAGAGAAGGAAAGAAAGGAAATCGGAGCCGTCGAAGCGATCCATTGCGCCGTCAGAATTGTATCCGGCCAGATTCGCGCACGGCTTCGAAGCACCAGACCGCGGTCCGCATTGTATACCCTGCGGAATCGCCAGAATTCCGCTTTCGGCCCCCTGTTTCATTCCCCGCCGTGGCGGCGGGGTCTCCGCCGGCCGCGGGGGAGTCACGCCCTGAAGCGAATGTTTCTCTTTTCCCGCCATCTTCTTCCGCGCAACCTGCACCGCATGCAGCCAGTCGTACGCCCCCTCCAGCTTCGCTCCGAAACAACTCCAAACCGTCGAACGAATTCACCGGCAGCCGCTCCAGAAAAAACCGGTCGCTCCCCACCCCGGCCGTCCCGATCATTGTCGAGACCCCGTTCTCATACCCCGCCTCTTCCAAATATCCCCGCAGCTTCCGCCGGAACTCCCCATCCGTCTCGGGAAAAGCGTAGGGATACGCGAACGACTTCACCGCAACCCCCAGCCGGTCCTCCATCGTCTCCTTCGAACGCCGCACCTCGGTCCTCGCCTCCTCCGCCCCAACCTGCGTCAATTGCGGATGCGTCACCGTATGCGACCCAAAGTGCATGCCCTCTCTCTGCAGCTCCCTCACCTCGCCCCACGTCAGGCACGGCTTCCCCTTAAATTCCCGGCCTCCCTCGTCGATCCACCCCGTCGGCAGATACATCGTCGCGCAAAATCCATAGCGCTTCAGCACCGGCGCCGCTTCCGTATGGAAATCCCGAAAACCGTCGTCGAAGGTGATCGCCACCGGCTTCGCTGTCCCCGGCCCCGCCGGCTCCAACGTCTCCACCGCCTCGCTCAATCCCATCGCCCGATACCCGTTCTCATGCAGATACTTCATCTGCCGCGCAAACACCGCCGGACTCGTCACCGTTCCGTAGTACGGGTGGTACTTTTCCGCGCCTTGCTCCGATACGCTGTGATACATCAGGATCGGAACTCGCGGACCCTTCGGCCGCAGCCACTTACGAAGCGGACGGAAGAAGTACAACGTCGCCAGTTCGTCCGCGCGCGGCATCGCCTAACCCGCCTTCGCCAACGCCCGGCCCTCCGCCCCGGCGAAGCTGCGCATCTCCTCCACCACCCGCCCCTGCTGTTCCGCGCTCAGTCCTGGAAACATCGGCAGCGAAAGTATCTCCCCGGCCAGCCTCTCCGCCACCGGAAAATCCCCCTCGCGGTAACCCAGCGACCTATACGCCTTCTGTAAGTGCAGCGGTATCGGATAGTGAATCCCCGTCCCAATTCCCGCCGCGCTCAAATGCTTCATCAACTCGCCCCGGTTCTGCACCCTCACCACGAACAGGTGATACACCGCCCTCGTCCATTCCGGCTCGTACGGAGGCTCCACCCCTCCCTCCGCCGCGGCCAGTAACTCACGGTAACGCGCCGCCGCCGCCATCCTCTGCTCCGTCCACTCGGGAAGGCACTTCAGCTTCACCCGCAGAATCCCCGCTTGAATCGCGTCCAGCCGCCCGTTGTAACCCTCTACGTCGTGATAATACTTCTGCGCCTGGCCATGATCGCGCAGCATCCGCATTTTCT
Source organism: uncultured Acidobacteriota bacterium (assembly GCA_963823105.1). Taxonomy (GTDB): domain Bacteria; phylum Acidobacteriota; class Terriglobia; order Bryobacterales; family Bryobacteraceae; genus JAJYKC01. Next base: position 121,720 of record CAWGKC010000017.1, on the reverse strand, counting down.
GCGCCAACTTCCCATCGTTCGTAGTTACCGCCCCGGCCTCGCCGCACGCTCCCGAGATTCTTCCCCGGATAGAAGCTGAACGCCGCCGCCAATCCCATCGACCCGGCCTTCTTCCACCGCTCGTCCCTCCGCGAAAAATACTCGGCGCCGTGCGCCTGGCAAGCGTCCTCGATCACGATCAGGTTATAACGCTCCGCCAGCTCTTCAATCGCGTCCATGTCCGCCGTCTGCCCGTAAAGATGCACCGGCACGATCGCCGTCACCGGACGGTTCGTCCTCCGGTCCATCAATCGCCGCGTCCCCTCGTCGTACTCGCAATCTACTTCCAGATACTCGCCCAGCGTCACCGGGTCCATGTTATACGTGGCTTCGTCCATGTCCACAAACGCCGGCTGCGCGCCCGCCTGCGAGATCGCCTCCGTCGTCGCGATAAACGTATTCGGCACCGTAACCACGATGTCCCCTTGCCGCGACGCCCGCGGCGATCAGCGCGAACCGCAGCGCGTCCGTTCCGCTCCCTACGCCCACGCAATGCTGCACGTCGCAGTATTTGCGCGAACTCCCGCTCGAATCCCTCCACCACCGCGCCGCCGATGAATCCGCCGGTGGCAAGCGCCGCCTCGAACGCTCCGCCAATTCTTCCCGCAGCTCCCGGTGCGGTGTTACAAGGTCCAGAAATGGAATCGCTTGAGTCATAGTCCCGTTAACTCCTCACCGTCAATGCATCCAACGTCCGCAGCACCCGCGCCGGATTCCCGGCGACGATCGCGTTCGCCGGCACGTTCTTCGTCACCACGCTCCCCGCGCCCACGATCGCGTTCTCGCCGATCGTCACGTTCGCCAGAATCGTCGCCCCCGATCCGATCGAAGCGCCTTTTCTGACCAACGTCGTCTCCACCTTCCAATCGCTCTCCGTCTGCGGCCGCCCGTCCTCGTTCGTCGCCCGCGGATAACTGTCGTTGATGAACGTCACCCCGTGGCCCACGAAAACGTTGTCCTCGATCGTCACGCCCTCGCAGATGAACGTGTGCGTCGAGATCTTGCAGTTCGCTCCCGACTTTCGCGTTCTTCTGAATCTCCACAAACGCCCCGATCTTGCTGTCATCCCCGATCTCGCAGCCGTAAAGGTTCACGAAATTGGAGACCTTGACGTCCTTGCCCAGCTTCACGTCCGCGCGCGATGCACTGGATGCCGCTCACGCGTAGACCGCCTTCCCTTTGCCCTTCAACGACTCCTCCGCCGCCTCCAGCATCCGCACCACCCGCAACCCCGCCGCGCCGTCGTTGAACGGTGTCGTGCCGTCTTGTATGCAATCGGCGAAGTAACCCAGTTCCGCCCGCAGCGCCTCCGTCTGCTCGATCTTCGGCGCCCACATGTCCCCGGACCGGTAACTGACCAGCAGGTCGTAAACCCCTTCGCGGCTGGTCATCTTCACGCCCTTGTCGTAAATCTTGATCTTCTCGTCCGCTTCCAGATCGTTCCACACCAGCATCTTCTTCTCGCCGCCGATCAGCGTCGTCCGCACCTTCACCGGCGACAACCAGTTCACGTTGATATGGGCGATCATGTTGTCCGGGAAATAAGCCGTGATGTAAGCCACGTCGGTCAGCCCGTTCAAGTGCGACTCGCCCGTAGCCACGATCGTGTCCGGCGTCTTTCCGAACAGATAATCGACGATCGATAAGTCGTGCGGCGCCAGATCCCAAATGACGTTCACGTCGTGTTGGAACAGCCCCAGGTTCACCCGCGTCGAGTCGTAATAGAACAGCTTCCCCAGCGCGTCGTCGGCGACAAGCTGCGAAATCTTCTTCACCGCGCCCGTGAACAGAAACGTGTGGTCCACCATGATCCGCAGATTGTTCCGCGCCGCCAATTCGATCAACTCCTCGGCCTGCGCCGACGTGGATGTGAACGGCTTTTCGACGAAAACGTGCTTCCCGTTCTCCAGCGCCTCCTTGGCCAGTTCGAAATGCGTCCAAACCGGCGTAATCACCGCGATCGCGTCGATATCCGCCGAACCCAGAAGCTCGGCCACATCGGAGGTGACATTCACGTCCGGAAACGCCAGTTTCGCTCTTCGCAGCGCCTGCGGACTCCTGTCGCAGATCGAAACCACCTGCGCCTGCTCCAGGACGCGGAGGTTGCGGACGATGTTCGGTCCCCAATATCCGTAGCCGATCACGCCGAATTTAATCATGCTCGTTCTCCCACCGCCTTCTCAATAAGCGCCGCTGCCCGAGACCACCGCGCGCGGCGTGCGCAACAGAATCTTGATGTCCAGCCACACCGACCACATCTGGGCGTAAGTCAGATCCAAGCGCACCATATCGTCGAACTTCATCGAGCTTCGCCCGCCGATCTGCCACAAGCCCGTGATCCCCGGCTTTACCGCGAGCAATCGCCGCTGGTGCCACAGTGCGTAACAGTCGAATTCGTACGGAACCGGCGGCCGCGGCCCCACCAGCGACATCTCGCCCCGCAGGACGTTGATGAATTGCGGCAACTCGTCCAGGCTCGTCCGCCGCAAAAAGCGTCCAACCGTCGTTACACGTGGATCTTTCATCAGCTTATAGACGCCCGGCTCCCCTGGTAACGCCTCTTCGCTGGCATTTACTCCCGATATCAAACCCTTCACAAACTCCTCGTGAATCGCCGGATCGTTGTCCGAGCACATCGATCGGAATTTCAGGAACGTGAACCTGTTTCCGTGCTGCCCCACTCTCTCCTGCCGGAAGAGCACTTTGCCTTTCGAAGTAAGTTTGACGGCCAGCGCGACGGCGGCGAAGACCGGGGCAAAACAAAAGAGCGCAACCAGACTGCCCGCAATGTCCACCGAGCGCTTCATGACGCGCGATAGCCTCTTAGGGTCCAGCTCCGGTTCCAGTTCGGGATACAACATTCGATCCGAAGGATTCTTGGCGCCGTTCGCATCCCGGCTCTCCGGAAAAACATGGAAGGAGATTTTGATTTTGTCGATTTGTTCGATCGCCAACACGCCGCTCAGCGCCTTGGTAACCCGCGTCAGCAACGCCTCCGCCACCGTCCTACCATCCGTCGTACCGATATCCGTGAAAATAACCCCGATGACCGCGCCGCCTTTATACCAACCCTTGACGTCGGTCTCCCTCGTCGACCGCGACAGCGCCCGCAATACCGTTTCGAGCAAAGTATCCGCGTTTCCGATGCGAACCAGGCTATCCGAGTCGAGAAGCATAAGCACAAAGCGCATACGCGAACGCTCCGTTCTCTTGCGCTCCAGACAGAGCATTTTTCGAAACGAGTCTTCCGGGAGAACGTCGGAGACGGCGGTCCCATCACCGGCAAGCGTGTGTTCGATCGGCGATCGAAACACGATCTTCGGGCGTACTATGCTCGACATAAGCTCAGGCACCTTCTGATTTCGGACGATTCATTGGAGCCGCGAGAAATTGCGCGCGCGCTAACTCGCGGAGGACAAGAAGAGCTTTGCTTGGGAACTTCGCCGATCTCCGGGCCGAAGCCGGTTAGACCGCCGCGGCCTCGCGCCCCGTCATCGAGAGATCTCGCATCGGGGGCATCATCGGTCCCGCCGGCCTCACCCAATCGCGGTCGATCTCGGCGGAAACGGACCGTTGCAGCATCGAGATCGACACCACAACGCGCCAGACGCCCTTGAAGTTCACTATTTTCCCTTCGACGCCCTGAAGCGGTCCCTTCTGAACGACGACATCCTGCCCCTCGCGCAAAAACGGCCACGGCTTCGACGCCATGCCCGAATCCACCAACCGGCGCAGCGAAGTGATCTCATGCTCGGGGATGGTCAGCCACCTTCCCGCGCTATTCACGATCCCCAGAATCGACGGCATCGTCACCACCCGGACTGGACTCTCCAAGTCCAGTTGGCAAAATAGGTAGCCCGGAAACAGCGGCATCTCCAGCACCTTTACACGGTCCGACCATCTTCGCCGGACCGAATACGTCGGGTGTAAGGGTTGGTAACCCTGCCCTTCGAGCATCGCCGCGGCGATCGATTCGCGCTGACTTTTCACACGCAGAGCGAACCAAGGAAACGTGCTTAACGACATGAATGGGATCCCTCCGAGATTTGGGCAGGCTGCCGCCACAAGGAGTCACAGCAGGCCTGAACAGGAAGTGACAGCGTGAAACTAAACTCCCGAAGGCGGGAGTGCGTAAGATTAAACCGACCTAGCCTGCGTACGATCTTGAGGCAACTGCCGTCCCTTGTCAATCATTTTCCAAGTATTGGTAGTTCCAGTACCTTCCCTAATCGGCCAGGACGGCCACTCCCTCTAATGAATTGTTGCGGCCGTCGTCTCGCCCCTCAATGCGTCACTTACCGGCACGTTTCGGAAGCAGAACGAATCGAAGGGATGCGAAATAAAACCAAACGATCCATGTCTTCTCCGGCCCTGATGAAATCGGCGCGCCGGCTTCGATAGGTGGAATCTGCCGCGCACGCGATCAAAGCTTGCTCTCCGCCTTGCCAGCGGCGTCCCCTTGCGTTTTCCATCGCGAAAGCAAGATCGCTCGCGCCGGGCCGGTCGTACTACGATGACTACTTATTCGTTGGGTTCGGGGGTTCTTCGCTGGATGAATTGGGGCGGCTGGTGGGATTTGAACCCACGACATCCAGAATCACAATCTGGCGCTACTACCAACTGAGCTACAGCCGCCACGCACTCTCTCCACTTTACCATTCCGGAACTTTCAGGCGCTATCCTGGTTCATTCAAGCGGCGTCCCGTCTCGTCCCATGAACTTAAAAACGAATCCAACCAAACTATCTTTCGCTTTCGTATTGCTCTCCTTTGGCGCCTTGGCCCAGGACGTCCCCACGGCCAACTACGATAACAATCGCACCAACGCCACCCTCGCCGAAGGCGTCCTCACCACTTCCAACGTCAACCACACCCAGTTCGGCAAACTCTTCGCCTTCCCTGTCGACGGCCAAGTCTACGCCCAACCGCTCTTCGTCCATGCTTTGGCGATCCAGGGGAAGGGAACTCTCGATGTCCTGTTTGTCGCCACCATGCACAACAGCGTCTACGCGTTCGACGCCACCGCGGCCACCGGCCTCGCCGCGCTCTGGCAAGTGAATCTCGGAGTCTCCGTCGAACCGATGGACCTGAACGACACCGATCCCAACGCCGGTCCCGCCGGCATCTACGCCGACATCCAACATGAAGTCGGCATCCTCGGCACGCCCGTCATCGATCGTTCCACCAACACCCTCTACGCCGTTGCCTTCACAAAGCTCAACGGCGCTCTCTCTTATCACCTCCACGCGCTCGATCTCGCCACCGGCACCGAAAAATTCAACGGTCCCATCGAAATCGCCGCCACCGTCCCCGGCAACGGCTGGGACGCTGTCAACGGCCAGGTCGCCTTCAACGCAGCGATGCATTTGCAACGCCCCGGCCTGCTACTTTTGAACGGCGCCGTCTATGTCGGATTCGGCTCCCACGGCGACTTCGCTCCCTGGCACGGCTGGCTCTTCGGCTACAACGCCTCGAATCTCCTTCAACAAACCGCCCTCTTCAACGCCACCCCGCAGCAGGCCGCCGGCTCTCTCTGGCAAGGCGGCCACGGTCTCGCCGCCGACTCTCAAGACATCTTTTTCTCAACCGGCAACGGCAACTACGACGGCCAACAAGCGTGGAGCCAAAGCGTCTTGCGCCTCACCACCAATGGAAGCTCTTCCGTTGTCGATTGGTTCACCCCCTCCGAATGGGACACTCTGAATGTTTCCGACGTCGATCTCGGCTCCAACGGCCCCATCCTCATGCCCGGGACGAACCTTCTCTGCGCCGTAGGCAAAGAGGGCCAACTCTTTCTCCTGGACCGCTCCAATATGGGCCGCGAAGTGATGTCGAACACCCAAATACTCCAAAACTTCCCCGTCACCGATTCCTCCGTCACCATCGCCGAAAACCTCGAGGGTTTCTTCGTCTTCAATACCGCGTATTGGGACCAACCCGGCGCCTCCACGCTCTACGTATGGCCCTTCAATGAATCGCTGCGCTCCTTCAAATTCACCGACGGCCGCTTCGATACCACCCCTTCCGCCATCAACACCACCGCCCAGAACGCCCTCCCATTTAGCGGATTCTCGGTCTCCTCCAACGGCACCGTGCCTGGCACGGGCATCCTCTGGGCCACGTCCGTCACCACCGGAAACTTGCCCGCCCCCGGCACTCTGCACGCCTTCGACGCCGCCAACATCGTCACCGAACTCTGGAACAGCGACGGCGTTCCCGCCCGCGACTTGCTGGGCAACTTCACCAAATTCGCCAACCCCACCGTCGCCCGCGGCCGCGTCTACGTCCCCACCGATTCCCAACAAGTCGTCGTTTACGGCCTCCTTCCCAACGTTCCCGGCATCGCCACCGTCGTCAACGCCGCCAGCTTCCAGGGCGGGGCGGTTTCCCCCGGCGAGCTGATTACCCTGTTCGGCGATTCAATCGGCCCCCTCGCCCCTTCGAGCGCCTCGCCGAACATGAGCGCGCTCTTCCCCACTACCCTCGCCGGCCTTACGTTAACCTTCGACGGCCAGCCCGCTCCCCTGCTCTTCGGCTCCAGCGGCCAAATCAACGCCGTCGTCCCTTACGCCGTCGGCGGAACCACCCAACTGAAATTAACCACGCCCGCCGGAGCCGCCTTCACTATGTCCCTCCCCGTTTTCTCCGTCGTCCCTGCGATCTTCACTCAAAACTCCTCCGGCGCCGGCCAAGGCGCTATCCTCAATAGCCCCGCCTTTTCGATGAATTCCCCTGCCAACCCGGCCTCTCGCGGTTCCACCGTTTCCCTTTACCTCACCGGCGCCGGCCCTCTGACCTCGCCGCTCAACGACGGCGCGCTCGCCCCCGCCATTAATCCGCCTCAGGTCCAACTTCCCATCACCGTCACGATCGGCGGCGAAGCGGCCCCCGTGTCCTATCAAGGCGCGGCTCCCGGCCTCGTCGCCGGCCTCATCCAAGTCAACGTCCGGATCCCAACCGGAATTACCCCCGGCCCCACGGTCCCGCTGACCCTCACCGTCGGCGATACTCCAGCCCAAAACACCGTCACCATCGCCGTAAAGTAACCATTCTACAACGATTTCCGCAATTGTAAAGATTTGTGAAACGCGCCCCCGATTCTCTCCGTCCTAGAATAGAGCCAGTCACACAAGAATTGGCCAAACGTGAAAGGACAAGCGATGCGCACGTTTCCCCTCGCCTCTTTTACTCTCCTCCTCAGCACCCTGGCCTGCGCCCCCGCCTTCGCCCAATCGGACGATTTTCATCGAAACAACATCATCGTAGACCTCGGCGCCGCCGTTCCCGTTGGATCGGCTACCAGCTACCTCGGCGCCGCCCCTCTCGTCTCGGTGGGTTATGGTTACCGCTTCAATAAATGGTTCCAGGCCGACGCCGGATTCCAGGTCGCCTTCGGCGCCGCCCACAACCAAAACGCCGTCCAAACCGATCTCGGACCTGTCCAAGGCGGCGACCATGAGTACATGATCCCGCTCGGCGGACGGATCATAATTCCGACGCCCTTCAAGCGCATCGAAGTTTCCGCCGGCGGCGGCGCGGCCTATCTTCATTACTCGGAGACCGCGCCCTCCAACGGCTACTATCAAAACAATTGCTACACCTGCACCTCGCGCGGCGGCTGGGGCGGCTACGGCCTCGGCAACGTCTCTTATTTCCTCGACGAGGGCCACAACTTCCACGTCGGCATGACCTACGAATTCATCGCCGCCTCCACCAACGGTCAATCCGTCGGCAATATCCCGGCGAATAAAACAACCGACCATTGGTCCAATATCATGGTCGAATTCGGTTTTAGCTTCTAACCGGCCATTCCGCGCCGGCCGCCCTTCGCAACGCGCCCCGCGCATCGCTTACACTGGAGAGCGGTCCCCTCCGCCAACCCATCTCTCTTGCCTTCCTCTCTTGCCATCTTCGGCGGCACCTTCGATCCGGTCCATCTCGCCCACGTCACCGTCGCCCGCGAGGCCGCCGGCGCTTTCTCCCTCGACCGCATTCTCTTCATTCCCGCCGCGCATCCGCCGCATAAGGACGACCTCGGCTGCGAGAGTTTCGAACACCGTTACCGCATGGTGGAGCTCGCCTGCCAAGCCGACCCTCGTTTCATTCCCTCGCGCCTCGAAGAGAGCGGCAAAAAAAGCTACTCCATCTTCACCATCGAGAAATTGCGGCCACAGGTCACCGATCTTTATTTCATCGTCGGCGCCGACGCATTCGCCGAAATTCACAAGTGGCGCCGCTACCGCGACGTCCTCGCTCTAACTCAGTTCATCGTTGTCACGCGTCCCGGCCACGGCTACCTCTCCCCGCCCGGCGCCACCGTGCATCGCCTCGATACCCTCGCGCTTCCCGTCTCGTCTTCGGAAATTCGCCGTCAACTCGCCGCTGGCGAGATCCCGGCGGACCTGCCTCCCTCCGTCGCCTCCTACATCGTCGAGCACAGTTTATACCAGTGGCCCGGCCCTTAGCGGCGCCCGCTCGTGTATCGCATCACGCTCCCGATCAGGATCAGGCCAAGCCCTCCGAGCAGCATCGGGCCGCGCAATCGCATAGGCACTCCGGCCCGTGGAAATATCAGCCACACCGCCCCCAACCACAGGAGAATTGCGGCGGCGAAGCTTCCGTCCTCGACGAATAGCGCAAGGAACTCTCGAACCATCTTCGTGAGCCAATGCATCGCGATTTCCAATCACTCGGCGGTCGCCGCGGATGGGCCGCCGCGCGCGCGGCTAAACGGAATCGTGGCCAGAGCGATCGCAAAATAGCTGCCAATCAGCGCTGGAATCGACCAGTCCGCTCCCGGCCAATCGAATCCCATCCCCTCGCCGGCCCAAAACGTGCCCAACGCGGAGAGTAGGACGCCCACGATCAACTTGAGCGTGTTCTCGGGGACCGAGGCCAGAGGGCGATGGAGCGCGAAACCGAGAGCGGCCACAACCACCAGAGCCGCCAGGGCGCCCACCACGGCGGGAAGGAGCAAACCCCCGCCGCCCGCGCCGATGGCGACGACGATGAATACCACCTCCGTCCCTTCGAGCACGGTGATCTGGAACGATGCCGCAAACGCTACCCGGTCCCAGCTTCCCGCGCCGCGGTGGATCCTTCGAATCGCCTCGGCGCTCTTCGAGTACGCCGCGCCTTCGTCGTGCAGAGGGATGCGGCCGGCAGCCCGGAGAATCGCCTTTCGAAGCCACCGCAGGCCAAATAGCAGAAGCAATGTGCCGACGGCAAGCTGCATCGCCTCCAGCGGCACGCGAGTGAGCGCCGCGCCGAGGATCCCAACCGTGCCGGCGAGCGCGGCCAGTGCCACTGCGCAGCCGCTTAACGCCCCGGCCCACCCCCGCACGCTGCCCACCGCCAAAACAACCGTTAACGCCTCTACGAACTCGACCAGCGAGGCAAGAAACGAAGCCACCCCCGACGACGCTCCATGGATCCAGGCGATGTGCATGACTACCCTAACGGCTACATCCTCCTCGCCAAGATACCATCCCAACGGCGCCTTGCCGTCGCTGATGGATGGAAACGAAGCCCACGCCCATGCCGAGTGGAATGGAAAACGCTCACTACGGACTCAGCTCCGGATCCTTCGTCTGGCCGAAGCTAACTGCTCGACTTCAGAAATTCGCAAACGTAAACGGACGGCGCCCACACCTCTACGGCGGTTAAATCTACGGACAAGGACATGATACGTCCATGTGTCCCATTCGCGGTGACAAGCCGGTTTGTCGTTACCAAAGGTCGGAAGTTTCTATGGTTAAGTGGTAGAAATCGGTGCACCATATTCGACGCATTAAAGAACAGCCAATGTTGGCTTTAATGGGCCAGCCGAAGTTGGCTGGAATCGAGGATGACGGAGATACGCATGCGCTTCATGATGATGGTGATCCCCAAGGGGTATGAACTGGCAGCACCGGACGCAGCTCCCAGTGCCGAGGCTGTAGCGAAAATGATGGAGTACAACAAGAGCCTTCAGAAGGCTGGCGTGCTGCTCGGACTCGATGGGCTCTTTCCGCCGTCAACCGGCGCGCGGGTTTCCTACGCAGACGGCAAAGCCACGGTTACGGATGGTCCGTTTGCCGAGGCGAAAGAGGTTATCGGCGGCTACTGGATCATTCAGGTCCGCTCCCGCGAAGAAGCGATCGAATGGGCTAAGCGAGCGCCGATGTCCAACAACGAGATCATCGAAGTGCGGCAGATTCACGAAATGGGCGATTTCCCCGCAGACGTGCAGAAAGCGGCCGAAGGCTTCGAGCCGCCTCCGAGCGCGGCTGCGGCAAAGACGTGAGCGACACACATAAAGCGATCGAGGCCGTGTGGAAGATCGAGTCCACGCGACTCATCGCTGGGATTGCCCGCGTTACGCGCGACATCGGCATTGCGGAGGAACTCGCTCAGGACGCTCTCGTTGCGGCCCTGGAGCGGTGGCCGGAAGAAGGGATTCCGGAAAAGCCCGCGGCGTGGCTGATGACGGCGGCAAAGCGCCGCGCCATCGACTCTCTGCGCCGTGGCCGGATGCTGGAGCAAAAGCATGGAGAGATTACGCGAGAGCTTGAATTTCAACAGCAGCGAGCTCGGTAAAGCCATGGATCAAGCTCTGGATCAGGTCATCGACGATGACGTCCTCCGCCTCATCTTTACCGCCTGCCATCCGGTCCTCGCGATGGAAGGCCGCGTCGCTCTTACGTTGCGCCTCATTGGTGGCCTCACGACCGCTGAAATTGCCCGCGCCTTCCTTGTCCCCGAAAAGACCCTTGGCCAGCGAATCTTTCGCGCCAAGAGAACTCTCGCCGAAGCCCATGTTCCCTTCGAGATTCCACGTGGAGACGAGCTGCGCCGCAGGCTTGAGTCCGTCCTCGCCGTGGTCTATCTGATCTTCAACGAGGGATACACCGCAACCTCCGGAGAGGAGTGGATGCGGGCATCACTCTGCGAGGACGCACTCCGCCTTGGACGCATGCTGGTGGAGCTTCTTCCCGAGGAATCGGAGGTCCACGGTCTGCTGGCGCTGATGGAGTTGCAGGCGTCGCGTACCGCGGCGCGGCGCGGACCAACCGGAGAAGCCGTTCTCTTGCCGGAACAGGACCGTTCTTTGTGGGACCATGCACAGATCGAGCGAGGAATGGCTGCGCTCCAGCGCGCGCAGCACCTAGGTGGCGGCGCCCGCAGCTATGCACTGCAGGCAGCGATTGCCGCCTGCCACGCGCGAGCCAACACCGCGGCGGAGACCGACTGGGAGCGAATCGTGCTTCTCTATGACGCCCTGCTTCAGATCGGCCCGTCTCCGATCGTGACGCTGAATCGCGCGGTGGCCGTCGGAATGGCACACGGACCGGCCGCTGGACTCCATGCGCTGGATGCTCTCGCGGCTGAACCCGCGCTGGCCAACTATCATCTGCTACCGAGCGTCAGGGGAGATCTACTTGTAAAGCTCGGACGATATGCCGAAGCGCGTGAAGAGCTGCAACGCGCAATCGCAATGACGGACAACGTTCGGGAGCACGAATTGCTGTCGAGAAAACTAAAGCAGGCGATGTTCACAGATTGAGACAAGAAATCTTGGGCCCATTGTAGAATTCGGGTCAAGCCATTCGTCGGCATAATGAAGGCAGGACAAACGGCCCACTCGAAGACTGAAACAGGATAAAAGGAGAAATCATGCCGCAATATCTGGTTACTAATTACCTCCCCGACAACTTCGACCCATCGAAAATGGACGAAGCGACGGTACAGGCTATCGACGCGCTCAACGAAGAGTTGATCGCGGCCGGCGCCAGGCTCTTGGCGGCGGGCCTCGCCCCAGCCAGCCAGGCGAAGGCGCTGCGATCGCAGCCCAATGGCGAATTGCTCATCACCGATGGCCCGTATATGGAAGCCAAGGAGCACGTTGGTGGTTTCTGGATATTGGAGGCCGCCGGCATGGACGAGGCGCTGGCGTGGGCCCGCAAGGCCGCCGTCGCCGGCCCGGTGCAGGGCGAGGTGCGCGAGATCCCATACAGCAGCCTGCCGAACGGCACACCTCACCCATCGCGCCAACACGGGCAAAAGACGTGAGCACCCCCACCGGCGAAACCGGCTCCTCCTTCCTCGACACCGGTCTCGGCGACGACTCCGGGAGGACTAGCGAAATTTCCACGACGATTTGTAGAATTCCAGTGCCGCCGTACGTTAGCAAAGTGAAGGCGGGTCAGACTCGCCGCCCGAAGGCCGTTCCAGGAGAAATCATGCCGCAATATCTGGTTGCCATTCACCACCCCGACAACTTCGACCCGTCCACCGTGACGGAAGAGACAATGCGCGATATCGGCGCACTCAACAAGGAAATGATGGCGGCCGGCGTCAGGTTCTTCGCCGGCGGCCTGCAGCCGGAATCCAAGGCGAAGTCGCTGCGCGCGCAGCCGAATGGGCAGGTGCTCATCACGGATGGACCGTATCTGGAAGCTAAGGAGCACGTGGGAGGCTTTTGGATCTTGGAAGTCGCCGATCTGGACGAGGGGCTCGCATGGGGCCACAAGGCTGTCGCCGCCTGCCGGACTCCGGTCGAGGTACGCCCGTTTTTTGAGATGCCCCCTTCAATATGAGCAATCCACTCACTCGTCGCTGCTTCGCCCTCCGCGCCGTTGGCTTCGGTCTGGCTCTGGGGCTTGCCGAGGATCCGCCGGCGGATGCTCAGGAGGCCTCGCGCACAGTTATTTCGCCGGCGGCTGCGGACCCATATTCCCTTGTCGATCCGGTACTTCTTCCTGTGCTCAAGCAGTTCCCCGCCGTTGACATCTCAGCGGAGATCGTCCGCAAGTTCCGGCAGTCGCCCGCCATGCCGCCATTGCCCGCTCCCGCGCCGCAGCCCGTGGAGCGACATATCCCAGGGCCGCCAGGGGCGCCCGAGGTTCGTCTCTGGGTTGTCGATCCCGCGCCGTCCGGGAAGGGCAAGCCGGTGTTGCTTCACATGCATGGCGGCGGCTTCATGATGACCGATCCCATGTTGATGCCCCGGCTGCAGGAAATCGCGACAGATTGCCACTGCGTCGTTGTCTCGGTCGACTATCGGCTGGCTCCGGAGACGCGCTATCCCGGTTCGCTGGAGGACAATTACGCGGCGCTGAAATGGGTTCACGCCCATGCGGAGGAGCTCGGCATCGATCGCTCCAAGATTGCCGTGGGCGGTGAGAGCGCGGGCGGCTACCACGCAGCGAGCCTTGCGATTCACGCGCGCGACCGCAACGAAGTTCCCGTCGTCTTCCAGTTGCTCATCTACCCCGCGCTGGACGACCGGACGGGCAGCACCCGTGCGGTGCCGCCAGCCGTCGGCCGCTTTATGTGGACTGCGAGCGCCAATCGTTTTGCCTGGAGCTCGCTGCTCGGTGTTCCGGCAGGCTCCTCCAGGGTCCCTGCAGCCGCCGTCCCCGCCCGGGTAGCCAGCGTCGCCGGCCTGCCGCCCGCCTGGATCGGTGTCGGTTCTATCGACCTGTTCGTCGAAGAAGACATGGAGTACGCGCGCCGGCTCGTCCACGCCGGAGTCGCAACCGAGCTTCTGGTCGTGCGTGGAGCCTACCACGGATTCGACGTCCTCGTGCCGGACGCCGAAGCCTCCAAACAATTCAGCGCGAGCTGGAAGTCTGCGCTGCGCAAGGCATTCGCCACTGGCAAAGCTGTTTAGCGGAGAAGCTGAAAGCGTCGCGGCGGAGTGCGCGGCAGTATAGGAAATTTTCCTGGACGCTTTGTCGAAATTCGGTTGCGGCCGTTCGTCGTCCTGATGAAGGCATCGGCAATCCGCCAGCCTTAAGCGCGATGAAATGGCGGTCGCGGCCACCACCCTATTCGCGATCGATAGCGGCCTGATAGAAGAGGCCCATTCTAAGGAAGAAAACAATGTCTGAAAAAATTAGCGCAATCGCGATCAAAAGATTCGCACTCCTTCTCGTGCTTGGTACGGCATATCAGGTGGTGGCGCGGGCCGCCACGACACCGTATGCGAAGATGGCTCCGGTCGACCAGTACCTCATGGCCGGCCGGGCCGCGGAAATCGCCCTGGCGCGCAGTGCGGCACCGGAGTCCATTTCACGCGATGCAGAGGTGCAGGTTCTTGGACGGCATGGTTTCGAAACAGCGGTCAAAGGCACGAACGGCTTCGTGTGTATCGTGGGACGCTCGTGGACATCCGCTGCGGATGCTGACTTTTGGAATCCGAAAGTGCGGGTTCCCATGTGTGTTAACGCAGCCGCCGCGCGTTCCTACCTTCTGCGCCTCACCAAAGAGACCGAGTGGGGCCTCGCGGGACGCACGCGAGCACAGATGGATGAGGCCATCTCGGCTGCCATCGCCAGGAAAGAACTGCCGCCGATGGAGCCTGGGGCCATGTGCTACATGATGTCAAAGGAAGGATACGGCGGCGACAGCGGCCCCCACTGGCCTTCCCACCTCATGTTTTTCTTTACGGATGCCGGCCTCGCCATCTGGGGAGCGAATCTGCCGGGTTCCCCCGTCGTTGGTGTGAACGACCCCGTGGAGCACCTGACGCAGTTCGTGCTGACTGTGCCACAGTGGTCGGACGGAACCCAGGCTGGCGAAGCCGCCGGGCATCGTCATTAGCATATGCACTCTCACCTGACCGTTGCGGACGCGGTCTTTCGACGACGCGGAGGGTTGGTGCGACCGCCGGTAAACCGTAGTCTGGTCGATGACGAAATAACGGGGCTACGGCCATGATCTCCGGCCCATCGTATCCAACAACAGTTGGCTGAGGCAATTTGCATAAGTCAGTACCGATAAACGTCCTCCCGTCTGTCAATCCAACTTGACGGTTTGTCGGCGTTCCGGATCAGTGTCGCGATTGGGCCGTCGATGGGCCACGAGGTTATCGGAATACGTCGGCGGACTTTTGAAAGCGCCTACGATGCCGGCCGGCTCCAGGGATGCCGCCCAAAAACCACCGTTTCCTCCCCGCCGCCCGCGTCCAGATCGAAGCTGGCGGGCGGATCCTGCGCGGGGAGCGCTTTAACGATCGCAATGGGAGTCGAGTCGCGTTCCACAATTACGCTCTCTTCCCCCTGCAGTGCCGAAAATAGGGCGGCGAGGGAACCGGAAAGTTCGGATTCATCTACATGTTTGGCGGCCACGGGGTCTCCTTGGACTTATTCTGCAACCAGTAGTCGCCGGCGATCCCCTTCGCTCTCCCGGAGAATGCGGAATGCTTGTCAGAATTAGTACATGCCGACGGAACCGGATCCCTCCAGCGTTGCGGCTCGCGGTGCGGTATGATTTCTGTTCCGAGCCGATAGGTCGATTTTCCGCAAGGCCTCCGCCGGCCGTCGCGGAGCATTCGGCGACTGGAGCCAATTGATGGAAACGATACAAAATTCCGAAAACCAAACTCCCAACCGCAGAGGATTCTTTCACGCGGCGATCAACGGCCTGGGCGCCCTGATGACCGCCGCGCTCGGCATCCCGGCGCTGCTCTATTTGGTGCTTCCGCCCGGTGGCCGCAAGCGTTCGCAGTGGGCCGATGCCGGCGACGCCTCGCGCTTCCAACCGCACAAACCCCTGGAGGTCACCTACCGCAGGAACCGCGTCGATGGGTGGAAAGTTTCCAGCGAAAAAGCCACGGCCTGGGTCGTGAAAAACGCCAATGGCCAATTGTCCGCCTTTTCGCCGTGGTGTACCCATCTTGGCTGCGCTTATCACTGGGAGGACGCCTCCCAGGAATTCGTCTGCCCGTGCCACACCTCGTTTTTTTCGATCGAAGGTAAAGTCCTCTCCGGCCCTGCCCCTCGCCCGCTCGATCGCTATGAAGTCACCGTCAAAGGCAACCGCGTATGGCTCGGCCCGTTGCGCCCGGAGGACGCGGGACAGGCATGAACCGGCTGCGCGTCGCCTTGGAGTGGCTGGAAGACCGCACCGGGATCGAGGGCGCCGTCAAGACGTTCCTCTACGAAGACATCCCGGAGTCGAGCGGCTGGCATCAGGTTTTCGGCAGCGTGGTCCTGTTCCTGTTTCTGATCCAGATTCTCACCGGTACGCTGCTCGCCTTCAATTACGCTCCGACGCCGGGCGAGGCCTACAGCAGCCTGAAATTTATCGTCAACGACGCCGCCTTCGGGCGCATGATTCGTGGATTGCACCATTGGGGCGCCAGCATGATGATCGTCATGGCCGTGCTGCACATGGCGCAGGTGTTCATCTATGGAGCGTACAAGAAGCCGCGGGAGGCGACCTGGATGGTGGGAGTCGTTCTGCTGATTGCCACCATGGCTTTCGGCCTCACCGGGTACTTGCTCCCCTGGGACAATCGCGCGTATTGGGGCACGGTGGTGACGACGCAGATCGCCGGCCAGGCGCCGCTCCTGGGCCCGTATATCCAGCGCCTGATGGGCGCAGCCAACGGCGTAGGCGTGGTCACCTTCGCCCGCTTCTACGCCGTTCATGTTCTCGTGCTGCCGCCGCTCGCTCTGCTGTTGGTCGTCTTCCACGTCTATCTCGTCCGCAGGCACGGTGTTGCGCCCGCGGTGGACGACACCAAACCCAAAAAGAAGTTTTTCCCCGAACAGGTCTTCAAAGACACCGTGGCCGTCTTCATCGCCTTCGCGATTCTATTTGGAATGGCCGTCTGGGCGCGGCTTCCGCTCGAAGGCATCGCCGACCCCACCGACACTACTTTCGTTCCCCGTCCCGAATGGTATTTCCTTTTTCTGTTCCAGTCGCTGAAGTTTTTTAAAGGATCGCTCGAACCCATCGGAAGCGTCTTTCTTCCGAACCTCGCCGTCCTGGCTCTCTTCCTGGTGCCGTTTCTCGATCGCGGAGGTCCCGTCCCCCTCCGCCGGAGGCGTGGCGCAATCGGCGTACTGGCCGTCGCCGCCATTGGTTGGAGCGGGTTGACGGCCGCGGCCGTGATCACCACTCCGAAGGACGTCCTTTCGCGGGACGCGGAGGCCGGAGGCTGGAATCGCCTTCCGCCCACCGCGATGGCCAGTATCGGATACTTTCGCGCTGGTCAATGCGCCAGTTGCCACAACTTGGCCGACGCCGATCCGAAAGTCGGTCCCAATCTCCCCGCCACGGGCGAGCGGAAATCGGTGGCCTGGATGATTGAGCATTTCAAGAATCCGGGGCAGGGAAGCGCGGCGCCCGCCGCGGCGTTGACCACCCGGCAAATGAATACCATGGCGGCCTATTTGGCGAAGGCCGCGCCGGAGGACTCCGAGGCCATGGCCGATGCGCCGGACTTCGCCGTCCGCGCCGGCCAGATCTACGAAATGAACGGCTGCGGGAATTGCCATGTGGCGAACGGAGTGGGTGTGCCCGTCGGGCCGCCGTTGAACGGATTGGCCAGGCGCAGGCCGAAAGAGTGGATCGAGAAGCACTTCGCCGCGCCTCAGGCGATGTCGCCGGGCAGCATCATGCCGCCATACAAATTTTCGGCGGCCGACATGGACGCCATGGTCTCTTACCTGTTGGCGCTTCCCGGCGGGTGAGGCGCCGGTGCCGTCCATAGCGCTTTCAGCTTGGTGTAAGTATCGGAGAGAGTCTCCGGCATTACCCGCGTTTCGCCGATCACCGTGATGAAGTTGGCGTCGCCCGGCCAGCGCGGAAGAACGTGCAGGTGCAGGTGCCCCGCAATGCCCGCTCCGGCGCTTTCGCCGATGTTCATGCCGATATTGAATCCCTTCGGAGAATAGGCCGCGGTGAGATGACCCTCCGCCTCGCGGGCGAGTGCCGCCATTTCGGCCAGCTCCTCCGGCGCCGCCTCCTGGAGCGACGCGATATGGCGGTAAGGCACGATCATGAGATGACCGGTGGTGTAAGGGTATAGGTTCAGGATGACGAAGTTGCGCTGGCCGCGATAGACGATGTAGTGGGCGCTGTCGTCTTCCGTCGCCGGCTGGAGGCAGAAGATGCAGCCTTCCTCGGGGAGGTCCTTGTGAATATACCTATAGCGCCACGGGCTCCAGAGATGGTCCATGAGGGAGCGCGGCGGGCTACACCGTTGGAGGGGCGTCGCCGGAGGGAGCTGCCGGAGCCGCGGAAGCGGATTCGGCCGTATGAGAGTCGTTCACCAGATCCTTCAGCTCCTTGCTCGGTTTGAAGAACGGAATTCGCTTCGAGGGCACTTCGACGCGCGTGCCGGTTTTGGGATTGCGGCCGATCCGCGCCTGGCGCTGCCGCGTGCGGAAGCTGCCGAATCCGCGGATCTCGATCTTGTCGCCGCCGCGCAGCGACTTAACGATGCTATCGAAGATGGCCTCGACGATGACTTCGGAATCCTTTCGCGTCATTTCCACCACGCGCGAGACTTCTTCGATTAACTCTGCTTTCGTCATGATATTTTTCGTTTCCTCGGTTCCCCGATTTTAGCCCACACGAGGGGATGGGTTCCGCTCCCGCCCCTCAGCCGTCCTCTCCTTCGCCCGAATGGACGATCCCTTCCATTCCGGCCGTCGCCGCGGCCGCTTGCCGCTTGTAATCCTCCAGCCGCTGCCGTTCCTCGTCGTCGGAGACGGCGCGTAGGCTCAGTCCGATCTTCTTTTCCCCTTCGTTCATCTTGACGATCTTGAAATCGTACTCCGAACCGATCGGCAGGAACGGATCTTCCGGGCGGCGCCCCGGAGCCAATGGAATCTCCGAGCGGTGACAGAGCGCTTCGACCCCCGGAGCCAGTTCGACGAACACCCCGAAAGCGGCGGCGCGGCAGACCCGCCCGTGTACCAGGTCGCCGGTGCGATGAGACAGAAACATGCTCTCCCAAGCGTCCGGCTGCAACTGCTTGATGCCCAGCGAAAGGCGGCGGTTCGGCGCGTCGATGTTCAAGATCACCGCCTGCGCGATCTGGCCCTTCTTCAAAATCTCCGAAGGGTGCTTGACGCGAGCCGTCCACGACAGATCCGAGATGTGAACCAAGCCGTCGATGCCTTCTTCAATCTCGATGAAAACGCCGAAGTCGGAGACCTTCCGCACCCGCCCTTCGACAACCGAACCGACGCTGTAGCGGCTGGCCACCGTGGTCCACGGATCGGCTTCGAGTTGTTTGATGCCGAGCGAAATTCGCCGCTCCTTCGGCTTCAATTCCAGCACCACCGCTTCCACTTGGTCGCCCACGTTCATCAGCTTCCCCGGATGCTTCATGCGGCGGCTCCAGGTCATCTCCGAAATATGGATCAGGCCTTCGACGCCCGGCTCCAGTTCGACGAAAGCGCCATAGTCGGTCACGCTAACCACGCGGCCGATCACCCGCGCGCCGCCGGGGTAGCGTTCGTCGATGTTGGACCACGGATCGGGGATCAGTTGCTTCAGTCCCAGCGAAATGCGCCCGGAGGAGCGGTCGAATTTCAGCACCTTGGCCGTCACTTCATCGCCCACGTTGACGATTTCCGATGCGTGGCCCACTCTCCCGTGCGACATGTCGCTCACGTGCAGGAGCCCGTCCACGCCGCCCAGATCGATGAAGGCGCCGTACTCGGTGAGATTCTTCACCGTGCCCGTGACGATGGACCCTTCGGCGATGCCCGACAGCGCGGCTTCGCGGCGGGCGTTGACGTCTTCCTCGATCGCCATTTTGCGGCTGACCACGACGTTCCCGCGGTGACGGTTCAGTTTGAGAATTTTGACGGGAATGTCTTTGCCCACCAGCGAATCGACATGACGCGGCGGACGCACGTCGATTTGGGAGGCGGGCATGAAAGCGAGGATGCCGACATCGACGTTCAGGCCGCCTTTCGTGCGCTCGACGACGCGCCCGGAAAGCACCAGACCCTCTCCGTGCGCTTTTTCGAGATTATCCCAGGCGCGAAGCCGCGCCGCCTTTTCGTGGGAGAGAAGGACGTAGCCTTCCGGCTTGACGCCGGAACGGTCGATCATGACGTCGATCGTGTCTCCCGGTTGGACGGCGGCTTTGCCGTCCACTTGGGGGAACTGTTCGATGGGAACCAAGCCTTCGGACTTGTATCCGAAGTCGACGATGACGTCCTTGGCGGTCACCTTTAGGACATGGCCGCTGAGAAGTTCTCCGTCCGTCGGCGGCGCGAAGTGGCTGTAGTCTTCGAGGAGGTGCTCGTATTCGGCTTCCTCCAGCGAGGCCGGCATTTCAGGACTGCGCTCGTCTAATTCGCTGGCCATGACCGATACTCCCCATACCGGGTGAAAACCAGATCTTCAATAGGCGGCCAAGCGCGGCGAGGCGAGTGAAAAGGAGGCGCGGCCCGCACAACACGAATGGAACGAAGGAAATAGGGACGCGAAGCCAACCGACAACCCTTTGATAGATCGATACTTCAGAACTATAGCGGAGCGGCAAACCGTTGTCAACCGGGCGTCCGGGCGTCATTTGGCGATTCCGTTCGAGATTTTCCCCGCCTATGTCCGAAACGAAAGTCCTCCTTATGAGTCCCATCCTCATATTGATCGCCGGAATTGCCGATAACTCCTTTGTGGTGTGGCGCTCGCGCGTATTGATGAAGACTGTGCTCATAGGGACGTTGGCCTGCGCCGCGTCCGTTCAACTCACCGCCCAGCGCTATAACTTCCGCTCTTACGGCCTCGAAGACGGCCTGGCGAACCAAGTCGTCCGCTCCCTTTTCCAGGACCAGGCCGGTTTCATCTGGGTAGGCACCGAAAACGGCCTCTTTCGCTATGACGGAGGATCGTTCGATCTGTTTTCTGAAAAAGACGGCCTTGCCGATACCTGGATCTGCGGAATCGCCGGCTCCTCGAAGGGAGTCCTTTGGGTGGCGAGCCGGAATGGATTAAGCCGCTTCGACGGGAGCCGTTTTCAGCCGCTCGCTCTTCCACCGGGCATGCATTTTGAAGGGGAGTCGAACATTGTCTCCGCGCCGTCCGAATCCGCGCTTTATGTCACCTCCAACCTCGGCATCGCCCGCTTGGCGAAAGATCCGGCTGGAATTTGGCGGTTGAATCCGATACCGGGAACGCCCGGCGGAGGCGCATCCGGTCCCACGGTGGCTCCCGACGGGACCGTCTGGTTCGGGTGCGGCCAGGAAGTCTGCGGTTACCGGCCGCCCGGCTTGGACGATTTCGCGCGCGCGCCCGTTCCGGGCGCGGCCACCGTTCAGGAGAAGGGGACCGTCGTTCGTTATGGCCGCGACTACGGACTCCCCGCCGAGGCGTGGAGCGCGCTGCTCGCCGATCGGGCGGGCGCGATCTGGGCGCGCAATGGCAGACGGTTATACGTCCTGCGCGCGGGACAACGCCGGTTCGATCCCGCGCCGGGCTTCTCCGCCACCTCCTCCGTCGATAGCGCCATCTCGATGGACTCCACCGGAACGGTACTCGTCCCGGCCGACAGCGGGCTGATGATGCGGATTCAGGACGCCGCTCCGGCCGGTTCCCACGCTCCCGCGATTTCCCGCGATAACTGGCGTCGCATTGACGGCGACCGCGGTTTGAACGGCGACGGTGTCGCCAGCGCCATGGAGGATCGTGAAGGTTCCCTCTGGATCGGCATGTCCGGCACCGGCCTCGCGCGTTGGCGCGGATACCGCCAATGGGAAGGTTGGGGTCATTCCGAGGGCCTTTTGAACCAATCGGTATGGTCGATTCAGCGCGACGCCAACGGCGCGACTTGGGCCGGCTCGGCTAAAGGCCTCTACCGCCTTACCGAAGGCGCCGCGGGTGTCTCCCGTTGGCGGCGGTTGAACGCTCTGCGCGACGTCGATATCCGCGCCATCGCCCGCGGCCCCGGCGGCACGCTCTGGACGGGAAGCGTCCCCGGCGGCATTCACCGCGTCGATCCGGCCACCGGCGCCGTCCACGTATTGATCGATTCTCTCGACGAGGGCGTCAACTCGCTCGCCTGGGAGAACGATGGCTCGCTGCTCGCCGCCACCAACAAGGCTCTCTACCGCATTCGCATGACCGGCGCGAACCGGGCCAAGCCGGAACCCATCCTCCTGCCCGGCGCTCCTCCCGGTCCCGAAGAGATCGACCGCGTTTACGTTGGCGCGGGCGGAACTATTTGGGCCGCCGGAACTTATGGTCTCGCCTGGCGCGCCGGTGGCGTTTGGAGGAGGCTCACGACGAGAGACGGTCTCCGCGACAACGCCATCTACGATATCGCCCAATCGCGTGAAGGTGACATCTGGATCGCCTACCGCCCTAACGTCGGCGCGGCGCGGATTCGTTGGCCTCAAGGGCGGCCCAATATCACAAATTTTGATCGAAGCAACGGGCTTTCCTCCGACAACGCCATGACCGTCGGAACCGATTCGAGGGGATGGATCTGGGTGGAGACCGACAGCGGCGTGAACGTTCTCAAGCCAGGCGCCGGCTGGCGTCACTACGGCCAGACCGATGGTTTGATCTGGGACGACTGCGATGGCCGGGCCTTTCTCGCCGGCGGCGATGGTTCGGTCTGGATCGGCACCAGCAAGGGACTGTCGCGCTTCCGGCCACGTGCTACCGGCGACATCGCCGGAGGTCCGCCCGTGGCGATTACTTCCGTCCAGGCCGGAAGCCGGGAGATCGCCTTCCCCCCGGACGCCTCCGAATAGCCGCTCGTGGCCGTGCCGCCGATTTCAACGGTGGGCGGAATATGGTTTTCTCCTTCGCCGCGCTAACCTATCGCAGCGAACGGGACGTCCGCTTTCGTTACCGTCTGCGGGGTCTCGAATCCGATTGGATCGACACCGCCGGACACGATGCCCGCTATACCAACCTGCCCGCCGGACGATTCGAATTCGAGGTCGTCGCGCGCGATTCCCTAGGACGTTGGAGCGCGCAGCCCGTCGTGGCCGCCTTCTCCGTCGACCCGGACTGGTGGCAAACCTGGTGGTTCCGCATCGCCGTCTCCTTCGCCCTCGTGGCGCTCGTTTGGGCCGGAGTTCGCTTCTCGTTTCGCTGGCGTCTCCGCGCCGCCCTCGCCCGGCAGAAACAACTGGAACGCATGGTGGAGGAACGCACGCGCGCCCTCGAAGAATCCAGCCGCTACAAGAGCGAGTTTCTCGCCAACATGAGCCATGAAATCCGCACGCCCATGAACGGCGTCCTGGGGATGATTCATCTCGTGCTGGCCACCCCGCTCAGCGGCGAACAGCGCAGTTTCCTCGAAACCTGCAATCACTCCGCGGAATCTTTACTCGGGCTGCTGAACGATATCCTCGATATATCGAAGATCGAGGCCGGGCACTTCAGCTTGCACCATCAGGACTTCTCTCCCGCCGGGTGTCTGGAGCGGGCCGTCGCCACATTCCGCGCCGCCGCCCGCGCCAAAGGTGTCGAAATGACGACCACCGTCGCTCCCGACGTTCCCCCCATGGTCTGCGGCGACTCCGTCCGTCTCGGCCAAGTGCTCGCCAACCTCGCCGGAAACGCCCTCAAATTCACCACGGCAGGGTCGATCGATATCTCCGTACGGCTCGAACCCGCCGGCGATGCGGCAACGACGCTCTCCTTTCACGTCGCCGACACCGGCATCGGCATCCCGGAGCGCTTGCACGATCGCGTTTTCCAAGCGTTCCACCAAGCCGATGGATCCACCAGCCGCAAGTACGGCGGCACCGGACTGGGCCTCGCCATCTGCCGCAAGCTGGTCGAGATGATGGGTGGCCGCATTTGGCTCCAAAGCGAGCCGGGCCGCGGCAGCACGTTCTCCTTCACCGTCGGCTTCGCTCCCGCCTCCACCCTGAGCGTCGCGCCCTCGTCTCCGGTAACCCGCGCACTGGCGGGCGGGCGGCCGCTCTCCGTCTTGCTCGTGGAGGACAATCCGGTCAATCAGAAGCTCGCGCTCGCCCTTCTCGAACGCCGCAGCCACCGCGTGAAGCAGGCCTGGAACGGACGCGAGGCCGTCGATCTCCACGCCTCCGGCGACTTCGACCTCGTTCTCATGGATGTTCAAATGCCCGGCATGGACGGTCTCGAAGCCGCGCGCCTCATCCGCCTCCGCGATCGGGAAACGGGACGCCACACCCCGATTCTCGCCATGACTGCGCGCGCCATGTCCGGCGACCGCCAGGAGTGCCTCGACGCCGGCATGGACGCCTACGTCGCCAAGCCGTTCCAACCCGCTCAATTCTACGAAGCGATCGAGGCTCTCGCCGGAACGCCCAGCTTCTGAACCAACTCCCCTCACCGCGCATATATTTCAATCCACTGCCCGCGCCGCTCCCACCGCGCCGCCTTGTTCAAATGGAACACCCGCCGCACCTGCTCCCCATCGATCTCCGGAGCGTAGTCGTAATACGCACTGAGAAACCGGCGCACCAAGGAAATGCGTAACACGCCCCAGGGCGGGTCCCACGTCCGCGAATAAACGGCCAGAATCTCCACGTTCTCCCCCGCCAACTCCTGTAGAGTCGACGCGCGCAGATCGGACGTCTCCCGCGTGCGCATCGCGTGCGTCACAAAGCCGAACTCCGGCCGCCGCAGCGCCGCCGTCAGCGGCCACGCCGTATAGACGACGCCGCGCGGAAAGTTCGACTCAAGATACGCCGCCGCCGATTGATGCAGACGCACGAAATCCGCCATCGCCAGATTGTTCTCGTAGGGAAAGGGAAAAGGCGGGTTCAGAAACCATCCGGCGAATAGCCCCGCCGCCATCGCCATCGCTCCCGCCGCGCGCCACGCCGGACGGAATACCGTCGCCGCCGCCGCGAAGGCGATGTAGAGCAGCGGCAACACCGGCAGCAGGTAACGCTCCAGCGCCGCGCCGCCCAACAGAGTCACCAGCAGCGTCTGCGCCAGCGCCGCGACGCCCGTCAATCGCCACTCCCGCGTGGCGAACACTCGCGACCGGCGCACGGCGATCCCCAACGCCACCGCGCCGATCCAGCGAAAATCGGCGATAAACAAATCGTAGAATCGCCGCATCAGGGCGGTGGCGATACGCACCGGATGCAGTGGATAAGTCAGGTTGTAATGCGTATATCCGCTATCGCCGAATAAGTGTCCCGTCTCCCGCCATAATGCGCTGAACCAAACGGCCAGAGCGGCGAACGGCGCGCAAAACAACGCCGCCTCGCGCCATCTTCCCGCCCGGAAACGGTCGATCGCGAAGACAACCGGCAACACAGCCGCCGTTTCCTTCGTCAGCACCAGCAAAACACAAACCGCCGCCGCGGCGGCAAATCGCCCGTCCAGATACAGCAGCAGCGCAATCGCGGTAAACAACGCCGCCGGCATGTCGAGCTGCGCCATCATTCCCTGCGTGTAAAACAAAGGATCGGCCAGTAAAAACAAGACCGCCAGAAACGCCGGCGCCCCCGCCGTCCCGCGGCACAGCCGGATCGCCAGCAAAAACGTCGTGTACGCCAGCCCCGATGCCAGAACCAGCATCGCCGCCCGCGTCGCCGCGACCGAATATCCGAATACCGTCCACACCGCCGCCAGATAGGCCATCACCGCCGGCGGATGCGAGTTAGGTACGGTCGAGCGCGGAATCCACGCGCCGTCCCGCGCGATGTCGAGCGCCGCCGGAACGAACTGACCCAACTCGTCCCAGAAATACGGCAGCCTCAGATACGCGGCGTGCGATGAAAAAACCGCCGCCGCGAGGACGGCGAACACCGCCACCCGCGCGCCGCCCTCCCGCGCCGTCACTGAATCGTGCCGCCTGGCGCCTTCGGCTCCAGACGAATTTCCCCGAACGTGGCTTCATACTGCGTCACGTTCTGCTGCAAGACGTTGCTCAGCGCCTTGGCTTGCTGCGGACTCAGATAAATGCCTTGAAAATTCACGATCGTCACCGCATCCGGCGCCGTCTGGTTCAGCGTGCCGAACATGAGCAGAAAATCCCATAGGTTCATCCGCATCTGCACGCTGTTGGCATAGCTCTCCCGGTAGTCGGCGCTGTTGACGAGTTGTAGTTTCGGTTGCGGCGGTGGAGATGTCATAAGTGCCATGGTGACACAGCCGCCGCCCCCAGGGGCCGGCTTAAGTTCCCGCCGAAACGTCCTTGATCGAAATCGCCACCAACGCCAGCGTCAGCCCGATCATGATCACCACCGACGACCACGCCACCAGATTGTAGAACCGCGAGTTCGTCCACTCTTTCATCAGGCCCTTCCGGTTAATCAACAACACCATGTAGATCAGCACGAAGGGCAGCAGCACCCCGTTCAGCACCTGTGAAAACAGGATCATTTTCACCAACGGAAAGTTCGGCCACAAAATCACGCCCGCCCCCACCACCACCAGCAGCGTGTACAGCCAGTAAAAAATCGGAGCCTCGTGAAAACGCTTGTCCACGCCCGATTCGAATCCCAACCCCTCGCACACCGTGTAAACCGTCGACAGCGGCAGGATACAGGCCGCGAAAAACGACGCGTTGAACAGTCCCGCGCTGAAAAGCAAATAAGCGTACTGCCCGAACGGCTTCAACGCCACCGCCGCGTCGGCCGCGTTCTCGATGTCTCGCGGCCCGTGGGACCAGATCGCCCCCGCGCACGCGACGATAATAAAAAACGCCACCACGTCCGTGATAATGCAGCCCAGCACCACCTCGAAGCGCGATTGCACGTACTCCTTCGCCGTGATCCCCTTCTCCACCACCGCCGACTGCAAATAGAACTGCATCCACGGAGCGATCGACGTCCCCACCATGCCGATCAGCATGAAGATGTATCCCGTGTCGAACATCAGAATCGGCTTCACGCTGTAAATCGCCGCTTCCTTCCAATCCGGCTTCACCAGAAACCCGGAAATGATATAGGTGACGTACAGGGTACACGCCACCAGAAACACTTTCTCCACGCTGCGATAACTTCCCCTCACCACCAACAGCCACACCGCCGCCGCCGAAAGCGGAACCGAGATATACCGGGAAATGTGAAACAACTCCAGCGAGCTGGCGATCCCGGCGAACTCGGCCACGACGTTGGTGAAATTCGCCACCACCAGCGCCGCCATCATGAAAAACGTCGTCCGTAGCCCGAACTCCTCGCGAATCAGGTCCGACAGCCCTTTGCCCGTCACCGCGCCCATGCGCGAGCACATCTCCTGTGTCACGATCAACAGAATCGTGATCGGGATCAGCGTCCACAGCGGCAGGTATCCGTACTTCGCCCCCGCCTGCGAGTAAGTCAGAATTCCGCCCGAATCGTTATCGACGTTGGCCGTGATCAGCCCCGGCCCCATCACCGCCAGGAAGATCGCGATCTGATTCCGCAGCTTTTTGGTCATCGGCCGGCGCCATTTCTCATTTGTGCCGTAACAGACTGATAATCTCGTCCGCCGTGATCGTTCCCGACAGCCGGCCCTTCTCATCCACCACCGGCAGCGTCAGTAAATTGTACTTATCGAAGAGCTCGGTGATGCGGTCCTGCTTCTCTTCCTCCCTCACCGCGATCAATCGCTCCATCGCCAGGCCGGCCAGCGGCGTCTCCGGCGCGGCGCCCAATAGCCGCGCCGATGGCACCGCCGCGCTCAGCGTCCCATCGCCGGAGATCAGAAAAATCGTATTCAGAGTCTCCGGTAAATCGCCATGCGCCCGCAGCGCCGTTATCGCCTCGGCCGCCGTCTGCGACGCCGCGAGCGCGACAAACTCCCGGCTCATCATCCCGCCCGCCGAATCCTCGTCGAACTCCAGCAACTCCCTTACTTCCGTCCCCGGTTCCGTCTCCATCTCCTCCAGAATCTCTTCCGATGTCTCCTCCTCCAACTCCGCCAACACGTCCGCCGCGTCGTGCGGCGCCATTTCCTCCACGATATCGGCCGCCTTTTCCGTTTCGAGCGATTCCAAAATGCTCGCCTGAATATCCGGGTCCACCTCCGACAACGTTTCCGCCGCCACCTCGCTGTCGATCGTCTCGAAGATCGCCTCGCGGTCGTCCGGTCCAAGCTCCTCGACGATATCGGCCAGATCCGCCGGATGCATCTCCTCAAGCAGCCGGTTGCTGATGTTCAATCGCAGCCGCCGCTGCGGGTCCGGCTCCAGAATGTTGCAGAATTCCCATCGGATGGAATTCGGCGCGATGCCCGCTTGCGATTTGCGGATCCACCGTGGCGGAATCACGCCGCGCACCAGCCTCCGGTATACGCTACGCAGCCCGATGTCCACCTCCAACACCCGCAGTTCGTCGTAATCCTCGCGATGGACTATCTCGAAAGTCACATCCGTCACGCGAACCACCTTACGCCCCTGTGCGTCGATGATCTGCTGGTCCAACAGATCCCTCACCAACCGCAACATATACTCATCGGCGTGGTAAGGCGTGAGTTGCTCGTCCCTCAGGCGAATGCCGTCGAGCGAGACGGAGCGCACCTGATCGTGGCGGATCGTCAACCACGCCCATCCGCCTCCCACTAAGTAGCGGTCCACCCTCGCCGGATCCACCAACGGCACCAGCGCCGCGTCGCGGACGGCGCCGATGCGCTTGCCCTTCAAATCGTAGACGGCCATGCCCAACAGTTCCGTGATGTAGAGAACGTCCGCCATCTCGCTCCGTTCAATTCTCCAGGATCACCACCGCCATGCCCTGCGCCCGTGTGTGCGTCAAAGAAAGCGAGATGTTCCGCACCCCCAACTTTGCCGCGAACTCCCCCGCCACGCCATGGAACGTCAGCGTCGGCTTCCCGCCCGGCAGGTTCTTCACTTCAAAATCGCGCCACCGCACGCCATGCCGCCATCCCGTGCCGATGGCCTTCATCCCCGCCTCCTTCGCCGCGAATCGCGCCGCATAGCGCTCGAATCGGTTCGCCTTCCGCTCGACGTAGGCGATCTCGCCGGGAGTGAAAACGCGCTCCACGAACCTGCCGCCGTGCCGCGTCACCGCTCTTTCGATGCGGTCCACTTCGGCGATATCGATTCCAGACCCGACGATCACGCCGCCCCGCCCGCCTCGGCGCTGACCAACGCCCCATGCGGTCGCATCGTCGAGATCTTGTCAACATGCGCGCGCCGAACTTCGGCCGGTCCCTCGCCGCCCCAGATCCTGTCCCGGAACGTTTCCCAACGGTTCGCGCAGCCGCGCTCCGCGACCGGGCCATCGAATTCATCCCGAGAGCCCGAGTCGACGGCACCGCCGGTTCGACTAAGCCGATTACGCGCCCGGCGTTCACCGGTCCGCGCGCACGACGCCGCGGCATCGCCGCCCGAACGCGGCAATGAGTCCGCCGCGTCCCGTTGCGCGCGACTAATAAGGCGTTGGCCCATGCGCCCTCCAGCTTACACGAACGCCCGCCCGGATTCCCCTCCGGCTATTCCGATTTGCCGGCGGCCAATTCCTTGCGGTAAGCCGCCCAGCGCTTCTTCTGCGCGATCGCGATCCTCTTCCGCGCCGCCGCGCTCAGCTTGCGTCTCTCCTTTGCCACCGGAGCGGCCGTCGTCGTCGTCGCCGCGGACTTCGCCGCCGCTTTCGGACTGCTTCCTTTTCCGTGGCCAAGCATCCCGCGAACCTGCGCGATCTGCTCTTCTATTCTTTGCTTTTGTAACTGGAGACCTTCGAGTGCCGCTTCGAGGAAAGTCGCCGTGTTGACTGGACTGCTTGTTCTCGCCATACTCCGATGATACAGAAATGTTACTAATTAGCCAAGTCCCGCTCGCTTTCGATAATAAAAGTCACCGGCCCCTCGTTACTCAGGGAAACCCTCATCTCCGTCCGGAATCGCCCCGTTTGCGCCGGAACTCCCAATTCGCGCAACCGCTCCACATACGCCTCATACAGCGGTTCGGCCGCCTCCGGAGGCGCCGCGCGCTCGAATCCCGGGCGTCTCCCCTTGGCGCAATCGCCGTATAAGGTGAATTGGGAGATCACCAGCGCCTCCCCTCCCGTTTCGAGCAGGCTGCGGTTCATTTTTCCGCGATCGTCCGCGAATATTCGCAGTTGCGCCGTCTTTTCCGCCATCTTACGCGCATCCGCCGCCGTGTCTCCCTTACCCACTCCCAACAGCGCCACGATACCCGCGCCGATCCTCCCCACCGTCTCCCCCGCCACGCGCACCTCCGCCTCGCTCACTCGTTGTATAACCAGTTTCATCGTTGTCCGCTCCGGCGGTTTATATTGGATTTGGCCCCAAGCAGCATCGTAACCCGCCGCTTGAGTCCCGCGCCCTTGGAACGCCGGCCCTTGGGAAATCTCGCGGCAATCCCAGGGAAAGAATCGAATGCTGAAAAAAAAACCAATCCTCTACCGCGACGCCGGCGTGGATATCGATGAAGCGGACCGCGCCGTCGCCCTCATCCGTCTCCACGCCCGGTCCACTTTTCACTCCGGCGTCCTTACCGACATCGGCAGCTTCGGGGCGGGGTTCCGCCTCCGCGGCTGGCGCGATCCCGTTCTCATAAGTTCGGCCGATGGCGTCGGCACAAAGCTCAAAATCGCCTTCCTGACCAACCGCCACTCCACCATCGGCGAGGATCTCGTCAACCATTGCGTCAACGATATCGCCGTCCAGGGCGCCGTTCCGCTTTTCTTTCTCGATTACTTCGCCGTCGGCAAACTGGTCGCGGAGGTCGCCGGAGAGGTCGTATCGGGCTTGGCCAGAGGCTGCCGCAACAACGGCTGCGCGTTGATCGGTGGCGAGACGGCCGAAATGCCCGGACTCTATGTCTCCGGTGAATACGACCTCGCCGGTTTCATCGTCGGCGCGGCCGAGCGCAAAGCCATGCTTACCGGAGCCTCCATCCGCCCCGGCGACCTTCTCCTCGGTCTCCCTTCGAACGGTCTTCACACCAACGGCTACTCTCTCGCCCGCAAACTGCTCTTCGACATCGCCGGATATCAAGTGGACCACCATGTCCCCGAATGGAACTCCACCATCGGCGAGGAGCTCCTCAAAGTCCATCGCAGTTACTTAAAACCCATACGCGCCTTGGTGGAGGAGAAGTTGCTCAAAGGCGCGGCGCACATTACCGGCGGCGGTATTACCGGTAACTTGCCCCGCATTCTCCCCTCCGGATGCGCCGCCGAGGTCCATCCGTCGTCGTGGAAAATCCCCGCCGTTTTTGAAACGCTGCGCGCCATCGGCAACGTTCCCCTCCCCGATTATCGCCGCACTTTTAACCTCGGCATCGGGATGATCCTCGTCGTTTCCAAGCGCAATCTCGCCAAAGCCGGGCGCATTCTCGACGATCTGGCCGAACCGCGCTTCCCGATCGGGGAGATCGTCGCAGCCCCCACGCCCAGGGTGTTCTACCGCTGAGCCATGAAGAAACTCGGCATTCTCCTTTCCGGCCGCGGCTCTAATTTTCAAGCGATCGCCTCCGCCGTCCGCTCGGGCGCAATCCCCGCCCAAATCGCCGTCGTCGTCTCCAATCGCCCCGAAGCCCCCGGCCTCGAATCGGCGCGCCTCCTCGGCTTGAACGCCGTCTGCATCCCGTCGAAGGGCGCCCCGCGCGACAGCTATGACCAACTCGTGGCCGACGAACTCAAACGCCACGCCGTCGATCTGGTCTGTCTCGCCGGTTTCATGCGCGTCCTCAGCCCCGGCTTCATCCGCGCTTTCGAGGGCCGCGTACTCAACATCCACCCGTCTCTGCTCCCCGCGTTTCCGGGCCTCGAGGCGCAGGCGCAGGCGCTCAGTTACGGCGTCCGCGTCTCCGGTTGCACCGTCCATTTCGTCGACGAGGGACTCGACTCCGGACCCATCGTCTCTCAAACCGCCGTGCCCGTCGAGGAAGGCGATACCGTCGAAACGCTCTCCCAGCGCATCCTCGCCGCCGAACATCTCGCATACGCCCCTGCAATCGCCCTCGTTCTCGCCGGAGCCTACCGCATTGAGGGCCGCCGCGTCGTCCCAGCGGCCCGTTGAGCCTGGGGAATGCACAGGCCCGGTGACCCCCGTGAAATCGACGCGACGGTTACCGAGCAGCGACCGTAAGGGAGTGGTTCCGCAGGGAATCCCCAATCCGTCTAAGCACCCTGTTGAACCGTGTCGTCCCGTTTCGGATAGAATAGCTCCGTGCTGACAGACAATCTTAGCCGCCGGGCGCTGCTCGGCTCCGTTTCGCTGGCCGCCGGAATCGCCGCCAGCTCCCAAGCCGAAGCCCGGCCCAAACGCTCCGAGTGGAAGCCGCGCCTCGGCGTCCTCGGCCCCTTCACCGAGGCCAACGTCGACTTCGCGTTGAAGGAGGGATTCAACAACATGATCCTTTCCTCCGGCCCCGGATCGACGCTCGACGCGATGAAAATAACCGACGAGCAAATCGAAAAGGCCAAGTCCCTTCTGGCCGCCAAGGGCATGCACGTATCCGCTCTGCAGATCAACGGCAGCCACATCGACGCCGACGCCAACTATCGGGAGAAATCCAACGCCTACTTCGCCAAGTCCATCGAAATGGCCGGCAAGCTCGGCGTCCCTTACATCGGCACTCAGTCGGGCAAAGACGCCACCAAGTCCTTCCCCCAGCAGGTCGCCGAAATCGTCCGCGTTTACAACGAACGATATTTCCCCGCCTGCGAGAAATACAAAGTCCGGATCCTATGGGAGCCGTGGCCCGGCGGCGCTAACATCGCCACCAGCCCAGTCGGCTTCGAAGCCTTATTCAAAGCCTTCGGCGACTCCCCCTACGTCGGCCTCCAGTACGATCCATCTCACTTAGTCTGGCAAATGATGGACCCCATCCAAACCGCACGCGACTTCTCGGATAAAATTTACGACGTGCATTTGAAGGACACCGAAATTCGCTGGGATATCCTCCGCCGCGGCGGCATCCAACCGGTCGACAAAGCCCAATGGTGGAGTTACCGCATCCCCGGCATGGGCAGCATCAAATGGTCGGAGTTCTTCAGCGTCCTCGAAAGCATCGGCTATCAGGGCGCAATGAGCATCGAACACGAAGACGCCCTCTACGGCGCGGGCGATCCCGGCCCGGACTTCAGCCCCAATTTTCAGATTGGCTTTAGGATGGCGAAGCGCTACTTGAATCAGTACGTTCCCGTGTAGTTACTGCCTTACGCCCGCTCTATTGATGCTGTTGCTTTTGGCGCTGTTCGATCTGGCGCATCCGCTCTTCAAGTCCCGCAAGGCGTTCCTCGAAAGTAGCGGCTGAGCTAAGCGTCCCGCGCATCCGCTGTTCCTTCGGAGCGGCCCATCCGTGGGAAGCCGTCAGGATCCGGGTCTCCGCGTCATGAATCCGCTCCGTCGTGCGGTCCGCGTTAAGTTGAACCTACTTCGCGAGAGCCTGCACCTGCGCCCCTACGTGGCCGAAAAGCTCTACGATCCCGTCCTCTACTGCGATCCCAACAGCCGCGGCGCTTACGGCTCGCAAGCAAGCTCCTCTTCGATTTTGCATCGCAACCGCTCTTGGGATTTCATTTCTTCGGCGGTGATCACAGCGACCTCGAGGTTACGGGACGGCCTCAACCTGGCTGTGGCTGCGCCTCAGTATTTCTTGAACCTCTGCATCGGTCACCTGCCGGAACTCGGTATACCATTCGCCCACCGCGAAAAACGGTTCGGGCAAGGCGAGACAAATGAATTCGTCTGCTTCTCTTTTCAATTGGTTGCGGGCCTGTGAAGACGCTACCGGCACGGCGATAATCACCTTTTGCGGGTGAGCGCCGCGGACATGCCGGGCGGCAGCCAGCATCGTGGAACCTGTCGCTAAACCGTCATCTACCAGCACCACGGTCCGGCCACGGAGATTTGGTGCGGGGAGGCCATCCCGGTAAAGCTTTTCACGACGCTCCATTTCCTTCATTTCCCTGGCTACAACCGCCTCCACTTCCTCATCGGAGATGCGGAGGTCGCGGATTAGTTGATGGTCAAGGACGCGAGTTCCGCCAGCGATTGCGCCCATTGCGAGTTCTGGTTGCCAGGGGACACCAAGTTTGCGAACCACCATTACATCGAGCGGCGCCTTCAATATTTCCGCCACTTCAACACCCAGCGGAAGGCCGCCCCGTGGCAAAGCCAGGACGATCGTGTTTTCGGCGAGTTTACGAGCAGCGAGCTCAACTCCCAACAAACGGCCCGCTTCGGACCGATCCTGAAATGGCAGCTTAACCATCGGGCCCTCCTTGAGATAGCTCATGCACGCGGCTAATCCGAACCGTCTCCCGCGCCTGCCGATATTCGCTCGATCTGCTCGTCGACGTCTTGCAGTTCCAACTCGAGCAGCTCTCGCCAGATGATTCGCTCTTCCACGGACTTGCCGAAGACCGGATCATGCCCATAGGCACGCTGCCGCTCAAGCTTCTGCAGGCAATTGAATGCTTCGGCCAGCCGTTTTTGAGTCAGGCAAAGGACTGGTGCAATTCGCACTGGAACCTTGGGACGCCAATTCGCGAGATTCAACGTGCAGATTTGATTTTTCCACTTCATGCTGCCAAAGGACAGTGCAATTGGCGTTCCAGGTTTTAGGGCCTGAGAGCTGAGGCCAGATCCTCTTCGGGAGCCTATTTGGGCGAATTCGCGCCTCCTGCGTATTTTGACCCAAGCCCGGACAAGGATCTCTACCTTGGCCGAAGACCTGCTCTAGGAAAAAACGGACTTGTTCCATCAGAAGGCTCTTCTCAACGCGTGCGTCGATGTGCTGGAACAGATTGTGGAGGCGTCCCGAAGCTTGCTGCTGATGTCCGTCGTAGGCATGTCCCCAAACCGCTTTTGGGTCCTGCCGGCAGACCTGGAAATCGATGGGGCGTCTAGACGTACCCCAGTACAGGCAAAAACATTCGATAGGCCAAATGTCTTATCGCCTCTTTTCATGCGGTCGAAGACCCAGTGCCCCTTCGCGGCCCGCGTGAATACATGTTGTTGCTGCTGGCGCCGCCCAATCCGGCGCATCCGCCCGTCGATCCCCGCAAACGTGTCCTCGAAAGCAGCGACGAAACGCGGCGGACCATCCGTGAAAAGCGGTTATGATTCGAGTCGCCGCGTCATGGAGCCGCCATGCACGACCTTCGACACGCGCTTCGATTGTGCGTCGATCACTACACCTCGCGAAGCGCCGCTTCCAACCTCTCCAAATCCCCTTCGTCATTGTAAAAATGCGGCGAAACTCGCAAGTACCCGTGCCGCGCCGCCACTAACACCCGCCGCTCGCGCAGCCCGGCCGCCATCGCGCCCACATCGCGTCCCGGAAACCGCGCCGCCACAATCTGCGTGCCCTGGTCTTCCACATCCCCATCGGCCGCTCGCAACACAGCCCGCGTCATGGCCGCCAACTGCAGCACGCGCCCCTCGATCTCCTCGACGCCGATTTCCAACATCAATTTCACCGACGCCTCCATCGCGAATAGCAACGCAAACGGCACCATACCCGCTTCATACCGCTCCGCCCCTTCCGGCGGCTCCGGCACGCCGTGATGCAAATCGCCCACGTCGCGCCAACGCCGGTCGCTTCTCCAGCCCGTCGCATTCGGCCGCAGCCATTGCCGCACTTGCTTCGGCACGTAGACAAATCCCGCCCCGTTCGGACAGAGCAACCACTTGTATCCGTCCACGCACAGCATCGCCGGTTGCGTCTCGGCCACATTCACTCGCAGCGCCCCCACGCTCTGCGTCCCGTCCAGATATAGATGCACGCCGCGTTCGCGTAATGTTCCGGCGATCTCCTCCACCGGAGGCCGGAATCCCGTTGTGTAATTCACCGTGCTCAACACAACCGCGCGCGTGGGTTCATTCAGATACTCCACAATCCCGGCCCAAGTCGTTTCCACCGCCTCGACGCCCAGCCGCGCCAGCGCCGCCGCCCCATAAAGATTATTTGGAAATTCCCCGGCGAGAGTAACGACGCGGTCGCCTTCCCGCCAATCGATCCCACTCAGGAAAATCGCCAGCCCCGCCGAGGCGTTCGTGACAAACCCAACGTCCGCCGCCTCGCAGCCGATCAATCGCGCCACCGCCCCGCGCACCCGGTCCACGCCGTCGAACCACTCCAGAAAATCCGAACACGCCAGCTCGTCGCGATGCGCGAAGTGCCGCGCGGCCGCATCCACCGCGCATCGCGGAAGCAGTCCGAACGTCGCCGAATTCAGATGCGTCCAACTCTCCAGGGCGGGGAACTCCGCCCGCACCGCCCGCCAATCGGCCCCCATCTTATCCCCGTCCCAAACCCGCCCGCACCCGCGCCGGCGCATCGCCCAGCGCCACATCGCAGGTCTGCCGCGTACGCCTCTCCACCACTTCCACCATCCCCTGTTTCAACTTCTTTCCAATCGTGATGCGGTAGGGAATCCCGATCAAGTCCGCGTCTTTGAACTTCACCCCCGGCCGCTCGTCGCGGTCGTCCAATAACGCGTCGATGCCCATTCCGCGGCACTGCGCATACAGATCCTCCGCCGCCTTCCGCTGCGCCTCGTCGCCGCCGTGTACCGGCGTAATCACCACCTCGAACGGCGCGATCGACGCCGGCAGCGCCATTCCATCCGCGTCGTGGTACAGCTCGATCGCGGCGGTGAGAATGCGCTCAATCCCAATGCCGTACGACCCCATGATCGGCGTCACCTCCGCTCCGGCTTCGTTCAACACCTTCAACCCCATCGAACCGGAATATTTGTAACCCAGCTTGAAAATATGTCCGACTTCAACCGTCTTCACAATCTTGAGCGCCGCCCCGCACTGGAGGCAGCCATCGCCTTCCACTACTTGACGCAGATCTTTAAATTCGGCCTGGAAATCGATGCCCGGCGTTACGTTCCGCAAATGAAAGTCGTCGCGATTGGCGCCCGTGATCAGGTTCCGGCGTCCCTTCAATGCCTCATCCGCCAATATGAGCATGTTCGTTACACCCACCGGCCCCAACGATCCGGGTTCGGCCCCGAACCACCGCCGGATCTCGTCCGGTTGCGCCGCGCGAAACTCCACCGCGCCCACCGCCGCCGCGAACTTCGCCTCGTTCAGCGAATGATCGCCGCGCAGTAGAGCCAACACCGGCTTCCCATCCACCGCCATCACAACGCTCTTGGCCAATTCCGTTTCAGCCACGCCCAGAAAAGCCGACACTTCGGCGATGGTCTTCTGTCCGGGAGTGTGGACTTCTTCCGGCGCTGCCCGCTTCCGCATCGCTTTCCGCCATTGCCGCCACAGGCGTCGAAACCGCTTTCTCCACATTCGCCGCGTACCCGCACTGGACGCAGCGAGCCACGAGGTCTTCTCCCGCTTCGGATGCGACCATGAACTCTTGCGACTGGCTGCCGCCCATCGGCCCCGAATCCGCCTCCACCGCCATATACTCCAACCCGCAGCGGTCGAAAATACGGCAATAAGCCAGCCGGTGTTTTTCGTACGAGGCGTCGAGCCCGCCGCCTCCATGTCGAATGAGTACGAGTCCTTCATCAGAAACTGCCGCACTCGCAGCAGCCCCGATTTCGGCCGCGGCTCGTCGCGAAACTTCGTCTGGATCTGATACCAGATCTGCGGCAGTTGTTTATAACTGCGCAACTCGCCTCGCGCAATGCTGGTCATCACCTCCTCGTGCGTCATGCCCAGGCATAATTCGCGCCCGAACCGGTCCTTCAGCCGGAACATGTTGTCGCCCATCACCTCCCACCGGCCCGATTCCCGCCACAACTCCGCCGGGTTCAGCGCGGGCAGCAAAAACTCCTGCGCCCCCATCGCGTCCATCTCTTCCCGCACGATCGCCTCGATCTTCAACAGCGACCTCTGCGCCAGATACAGATAGCTGTAAATCCCCGCCGCCAGTTGCCGCACATAGCCGCCACGCAGCAGCAATTGATGGCTTACCACTTCCGCCTCCGCTGGGTTTTCGCGCAGAGTCGGTATAAAAAGTTTGCTCCAATTCATAGAAGCTCTCAGTCTACCAGCCGGCTCGCAATCTCCCTCCGCCGAACCGTTCCCCGGGCGGGATTACACTGAGAAGTACATGAACGAACAGCAGCGAATGTCTCTCCCGCTTTCGGTCGCCGACCCCGCCATCTACGAAGCCATTCAACATGAACAGGAACGGCAGAACTCCCGGCTCGAGTTGATCGCCAGCGAAAACTTTACCTCCGAAGCCATCCTCGAAGCGGCCGGCAGCGTCTTCACCAACAAGTACGCCGAGGGTTATCCCGGCAAGCGCTACTACGGCGGCTGCGAGTTCGCCGACGTCGTGGAAAACATCGCCCGCGACCGCGCCAAAGCGCTCTTCGGAGCTGAACACGCCAACGTCCAGCCTCACTCCGGCTCCCAGGCCAATCAGGCCGCCTACACCGCCGTCCTCCAACCCGGCGACACCATCCTCGGCATGAATCTGGCCCACGGCGGTCACCTGACTCACGGCCATCCGCTCAATTTCTCCGGCAAGAATTACCACGTAATCTCCTACGGCGTCCGCAAGGAGGATGAGCGGATCGACTACGACGAAATCGACCGCCTGGCGCTCGAACACAAGCCGAAGATGATCATCGCCGGCGCCAGCGCCTACTCCCGCATCATCGATTTCGCCCGCTTCCGCCAGGCCGCCGATTCCGTTGGCGCGCTGCTGCTGGTCGACATGGCTCACTTCTCCGGCCTTGTGGCCGCGGGCATCTATCCCAATCCTTGCGAACACGCCGACATCGTCACTTCCACTACGCACAAAACCCTTCGCGGCCCGCGCTCCGGCATGATCCTCTGCCGTTCGAAATACGCCGCCGCAATCGATAAAACCGTCTTTCCCGGAACCCAGGGCGGCCCGCTCATGCACATCCTCGCCGCCAAGGCGGTCTGCTTTCTCGAAGCCCGGCGCCCCGAATTCGCCGTCTATCAACGCCAGGTGGTCGCCAACGCTCAAGCCCTCGCCGGAAGCCTCGCCGAACGCGGCTTCCGCATCGTCTCCGGCGGCACCGATTCCCATCTGCTTCTCGTCGATGTCTTCGCCAAGGGCGTGCGCGGCAAGGAAGCCGAAGCTGGCCTCGACCGCGCCTGGATCACCGCCAACAAAAACGCCATCCCCTTCGACGCCAACCCGCCATTGAATCCCAGTGGCATTCGCTTGGGCAGCCCCGCCGTCACCACTCGCGGCTTCGGCGAATCCCAGATGCGGGAGGTCGGAGCCCTGGTCGCCGAGGTCCTGCTCCATCTCGATTCCGAGGACGTTCTGGCGGACGTCCGCAAGCGCGTCGGCGCGCTCACCGAAGCCTTCCCTCTTTACGGTTGGAAACTTGCCGCAACCGCCGCGCGCTGAGCGTCCACGCTCTTTGCCCAGCATGCCTCTCCGCGTGGCCATCGACATTCGCCGCATCGGGGATTTCGGCATCGGAACCTACATTCGCAACCTGCTGCGCGGCCTAGCCGCCCTCGATTCCGAAACGTCTTACCTCCTCGTCGCCCGGCAGGACGACGTCGTCGAGGTGCCCGATCTCGGCCCCAATTTCGAAATCGTCCGATTTCATCCTCCCCGGCACGCCCTCGCCGTCCGCATCGCCTTCCCGATGTTCTTGCGCCGCCTGCGCGCCGATCTCTACCACATCCCGCTCAACGCCGTGCCGTTAGGAATGCCGCGTCCCTATGTCGTCACCGTCCACGACATGAGCACGCTGATCTACCACCCCGGCCCCGCCCGTTCCCGCCGCTTGCGCGTCTGGCGCTTCCGCCGCGGATTGCTCGGCGCCAGCCGCGTCATCGCCGTCTCAAGCGCCACCCGGCGCGACATTGAAGAACTGTTGTCCATTCCTCCGGCCCGCATCCGCGTCGTCTACAACGCCCCGGACCCCGCGTTCCGGCAGCCCGACTCGCCCGCCATCGCCTGCCTCGCCTCCGGCGGCGCCGTCGTCTACCGCCCCGAGATCAAGCGCATCCTCGACCGTTATCAAATCGATTACCCTTTCGTTCTCTACGCCGGCACCATCCGTCCGCAAAAAAATATTCCCCGCATGGTTGAGGCGTTTTCCGTCGCGCGCGCGGAAATGGATTCCCACCCGCTCTACAGCGGCCTCCGCTTGATCATCATCGGCGACGATATTTCCAACTACCAACCCGTCCGCCGCGCCGTCATCGAAAGCCGCGTCGAACACGCCGTGCGCTTTCTCGGCTTCGTGCCCATCGCAACGCTGCGCGTTTTTTATCAGGCTGCTTCCGTGTTCCTGTTCCCCTCTCTCTACGAAGGCTTCGGATTGCCGCCGCTCGAGGCCATGGCCTGCGGCACGCCGGTGGTCTGCTCTCAAGCCAGTTCGCTCGCCGAGGTGGTCGGCGACGCCGCCGTCATCGTCAATCCCGAAAACGTCTTCGACATCGCCCGCGGCATCCGCGAAGTTTTGCTCGACCCCGGCCTGCGCGGACTCATGGCCGCGCGCGGACTCGCCCGCGCCGCCTCCTTCGATTGGGGCCGTACCGCTTCGGCCGTTCTAGAGATCTACCGCGAAGCCGCGTCGCGCCTCTGAAGCCGGTCTCCATTTTCGTCCGCCGCCCCATGGTGACGCACACCGTGACGCAAGCGTGACGCAGGGGACGCAAACTCCCGCGGCGCTTTCCGCGCCCTCCGCCATTCTCGTCCGCCGCCCCATGGTGACGCACACCGTGACGCAAGCGTGACGGAGGGGACGCAAACTCCCGCGGCGCTTTCCGCGCCCTCCGCCATTCTCGTCCGCCGCCCCATGGTGACGCACGCCGTGACGCAAGCGTGACGCAGGGGACGCAAACTCCGCGAAATTCACCCGGACGAAAAAGAAATTCTCATATATTAAATTTAATTCTTGACATTTATTAAAATATTCATAGGATAGAGGTATAAGCTACCGGGCCGAAGTAAAGAAGCCTGGAGCGATTATGGGGACTGGAAGGACTAGGAATGGACTGGAACAGATCGGATACAATCGCCCTGGCGGCGCCCAATTGCGCTCATTGCCGGGGTCTGGGACTGAAAAGTGGACGGCTAGAGGACACGCAGCCCTGCAACTGTGTCTTGCGGGCTATCTTTCGCGCTTGCCACGCGCGTTTCCGCTCCATCGTCGAGAACGAACGGAGCATGACCCAAGTCTCGCTCGAGTCCAACGCCGGACGCGAGCGGAAGACCGTATGGTCGCGCAAACAAGAGGAATACGCCGCCGATTTTTGCCTCGTCAGCCAGCGAGTATTGGATAACTTCGAATACCGGATCTTCCGGTATCATTTCCTGCTCGGCGCCGATTGGAAACTTTGTTGCCGCAAATTGGAACTCGACCGAGGCACTTTCTTCCACTCGGTCTACCGCGTTCAACAACGCCTGGGACGCGTCTTCCGCGAGTTGCAGCCGTACGCCCTTTACCCGCTCGACGAGTATTTTCATTCCACCACGAAGCACAAGGCGCTTCGCCCGGTCACGCGGCTGACCTTCATGCCGCTACGGGCTCCGCTCGCGCCCCAGCCCGTTATCCCGCCCATCGCCAAAGCTGCCTGACGCCGCCGCACGGGCCGGATGCCGCCTCGCTCGGTTTCGAGACGGTGTCCGGCCCTTTCTCCGGCCACCCGCGCCTGATACACTCCTTCCCATGTGGCGCGCTTCGTTCTTCATTTTTCCTTCGCTTCTGCTTTTTCAACTCCCCGCCTCCGCTCAGTGGAAAGATCTCCTCAATGGAAAAGATCTCACCGGATGGGAGATCGTCGGCGACGGAGTCTGGACCGTCATGCGCGATGGCGTCCTGCTCGGCCAGCGCGATCCGCGGTTGCCCAAATCTCCCAACGATCCCGATCAATCCTGGCTCTACTCCAAGGCGGAATTCGGCGAATTCGATCTCCATGTCGAATGGTGGACGCGGCTGAATGGAAATAGCGGCGTTTCCATCCGCGACATTTCCCGCGCGCGGTATTCTTGCGGCCCCGAAGCCGACCCCAAACGCACCCCCGCTCACCTTGGCTACGAAATCCAGATCAGCAATGGATATCGCGATCGATATCCAACCGGCAGCGTCTACACCTTCGTCGCCGCCCAAACCGGATTCCAAATCGACAACGACTGGAACGCGATGGATATCGAAAGCCGTAAAGCAATGATCCGCGTCAAACTAAACGGCCATGTCGTCGCCGAATACCCCGGCGACCCGCAACGAAGCAAGACCGGCCCCATCGGCCTGCAGCTTCACGACCGCACCTCCGTCGCCATGTTCCGCAACATCCGTATCCGCGAAGTCAAGTAAACCGGCCTTGACAAATCAGCCTACCTAATTTAAGTTAGGTAACATGACGCAGGCGGAGCGGACTCACGAAACGTCGGCCCGGGATCAGCTCCTCGACGTGGCCGAGCGTCACTTCGCCGCCCGCGGATATTCCGCCGTCACTATTAAGGACATCGCCGAGGACCTCGGCATCCGCCAGCCGTCCATCTATTATCATGTTCCGGGCGGCAAAGAAGATTTATATCGCGAGGTGATGATCCGTCACATGGAACGCCATCGCGAAGGTGTCGAGGCCGCGCTCGCCGATGTGGGCGATTCGCTCGAATCGCGCCTCAACCGCGTTGGCTTATGGATGTTAAGCCGGCCGCCGCTCGACAACGAACAAGTGGTGAAGTGCGATTTCCCCGAATTGTCCGCCGCCGTGGTGAAGGAAATGGAATCGTCCTTCGAGCGTTGCGTTTTCGCCCCGATGGAGCGTGTGTTCGCCAAAGCTCACGAAAACGGATTACTGCGCCACGCCGATGCCCGAGTGCTGGCCCGCATGTTTTTCGCGTTGATGCAATCCCTCGGGGCGTCGAAAAAATACTGGCAGCGCCACACCGGAGCCGAACAGGTCGTCGGTGGGTCCATCGATATCTTCCTGCACGGGATTCTAAAGAAGTAATCGATCGATGCTCTCGCTCAAATTATCGCCGCCCACGAAAAAAGTCCACCAAAAGACGTTGGCATTCCGCGCCCAATATTCCTTCGGCGATTTCCACGCGGTGGTTCAACAGTTCGGAGTCGGCGATGCGGAATTTACTCCGGACGGCGCCGAATCGCAAATCGCGGCATCCGAATACCAGCCGGCGCAGCCGCGCGGCGACGATGGCGCCCGCGCACATCGGACAGGGCTCCAACGTCACATACAACGTGGCGTCCTCCAGACGGTAATTCCCCGTTTTCGCCGCGGCCGCGCGCAGCGCCAGGATCTCGGCGTGCGCCGTGGGATCGGTGGCGCGGCATGGCTGGTTGAATCCTTCGCCTATAATCGCTCCACCTGCGACCGCGACCGCTCCCACCGGCACTTCGCCGGCGGCCTCGGCTTCCCGCGCCAGCTCGATCGCCCGCCGCAAGAACGCTTCGTCGCCGGCCCGTTCACCGGCGCCCATGGCCCGTTCACCGGCATCGCCCCCGCGTGGGTCGAACTTTGGATGGATCGGATTCGTATTTCCAGCATAATCGGAATCGGCGGAGACGCCAACGAATCCCGGACGAGGACATAAGAAAATGGCGATTCCAGCCTCTTACAACCTGCGGAATCTGATCGTGCGCAAGACCACCACCATCATGACCGCGCTCGGCATCGCTCTCACGGTGGCCGTTTTGCTGG
Organism: uncultured Acidobacteriota bacterium; assembly: GCA_963823105.1. Taxonomy (GTDB): domain Bacteria; phylum Acidobacteriota; class Terriglobia; order Bryobacterales; family Bryobacteraceae; genus JAJYKC01. The sequence continues at coordinate 78,419 of CAWGKC010000017.1, read as the reverse complement.
CCGTTTTGGCGCTCGTCGCCGGTCTTCGCAGCGCGTTCGCCTCCACCGGCGATCCCCGCCAGATCCTCGTCATGCGCAAAGGCTCCACGGCCGAGTTGAACTCCGGCGTCACTCGCGAAGTCTTTCAGGACATCAAATTCAAACCGGGCATCGCGCCGGACGCCTCCGGCCAGCCGATGGCCTCGCTCGAAATGGTTACCGTGATCAATTTGGCCAGCGTCGATAGTCCCTCCGGAATGAACGTCACGCTTCGCGGTCTCCTTCCCGTGGGGATTGAAATGCGCGGCCTCAAATTGCAGGAAGGGCGCTGGTTTGAAACGGGCCATCGCGAGGTCGTCGTCGGCAAATCGATCGCGAAACGTTATCCGGGCGCGCAATTGGGAAAGCAGTTGCGGTTTGGCAAAGGTTATTGGGACGTGGTGGGAGTGATGGACGGCGGTCAATCGGCGGTGAACAGCGAAATCTTCGGCGATCTCGGCCAAGTCAGTTCCGATTTCAATCGCCAGGACGGATTAAGCTCCGTTCTCCTCCGAGCGCGGGATACGGCATCGGTCCCCGCTCTGATCAACTCGCTCAACGACGACCGGCGCCTGAACGTCTCCGCCGAAACCGAGCGGGCGTATTACGACGCGCAGACCAACTCCGGAGCGCCGCTGGAGTTTCTGGGAATTTTTGTCTCCGTGATCATGGCGGTCGGTTCGAGCTTCGCCGCCATGAATACCATGTACGCCGCCGTGGCGCGGCGCGCAACCGAGATCGGCACTCTGCGCGTGCTGGGTTTCTCGCGGGGCAGCATCCTGTTCAGTTTCTTCCTCGAGTCGCTGTTTTTGTCGCTTCTCGGCGGGTTGATCGGCTGCATTCTCGTTCTTCCCTTGAACAACGTCACCACCGGCATCGGCAACTTCGTCACCTTCAGCGAGATCGCGTTTAATTTCCGTGTCACTCCGCAAATTATGTTTAGTGGCATTTTATTCGCCTTATTTATGGGAGCCGCCGGCGGATTCTTCCCGGCGCGCATGGCGGCAAATAAAGAGATTCTCACCGCGCTCCGTGAGATCTAGAGGACCGATTTATGGAAGCGGAATTGAAAGGCTTACGGATCGACCGGTCGTCGAAGCGACAAAGCGGAGAAGGTTCGTCCTGGACCGCGCGCTGGATCGTGGGCGGCGTCGCGCTGCTGGTATTGCTCGGCGCCGGGCGCTTGGCCTACGACAAGATGGACGCGGCGGAAGAAGTGGAGATCGCCCGCGTCCGCGCTCCCGATATCGGCGGAGCCGATGGCGCCGGACGGTCCATCGTTTTGAACGCCACCGGATATATCATCGCGGCGCACAAGATCGAGGTGGCGGCGAAGGTGGTGGGCAAAGTCGCCTCGATTGACGTCGATAAAGGCGACCACGTGCGGTTCGGCCAGGTGATGGTGCGCCTGGAAGACGACGAATACCGCGCGCATATGCTCGAAGCCCAAGGCCAGGTGGATAGCCTCAAAGCCCGGCTGGCCGAGTTGGTGAATGGCTCGCGTCCGGAAGAGATCGCGAAGGCGAAGGCCGACGTGGAACAGAGCCGGGCCGATCTTGAAAACGCCCAGGTCACGCTGAAGCGCACCAAGGAACTGGTGGATCAGGGAGTCCTTTCCAAACAGTCGCTCGACGACGCGCAGGCCAAATACGACGGCGCGGTGGCGAGGACCAATTCGCTGCAACGTTCGCTCGACCTTGAGAAACTCGGACCGCGGAAAGAGCAGATCGACGCCGCCAGAGCGGCGGTGGAGCAGGCGCAAGGCACGCTCGATTTCAACCGCACGCAGCTTGAAAACACCGTGATTCGCGCCCCGGTGGACGGCACGATTCTGGAGCGCAACGTCGAAAAGGGAGAATTTGTCACCACCGGATTCGTCGGCGACAAGGGGGCCAAAGGGTACGTCGTATCGCTGGCGAATCTGAACGACCTGCAAGTGGAGCTCGACATCAACCAGAACGATTTCGGGAAACTGTCGCCCACCCAGAAAGGAATCGTCACCACCGACGCCTATCCGGATCGGAAGTATGAGGGCGTGATTCAGGAAATCTCGCCCGAAGCCAATCGCCAGAAAGCGACGGTCCAGATTAAAGTTCAAATTCTCCACCCCGACGCGTATCTACGCCCGGAGATGAACGCCAGCGTGGCCTTCTATAAGGACGCCCCCAAAGGCGCCGCGCAAAGCGAAGCCGCGCCGATTTTCGTGATTCCCGCGGGCGCCGTCCACGATGGCGCGGTTTTCGCCGTGGTAGACGGCAAGGCGTTGAAACGCGCCGTTCAAGTGGCCGGAACGAATTCCCAGGGAGTTCAGATCTCCGGCGGCCTGATCGGCGGCGAGGATCTGATTGTCAATCCACCGGCTGGTTTGAAGGACGGCCAGCGCGTGAAACCAAAGCGAAGTTAGAGGAAGAAAATGGCCGCCATCGTCATCGAAACCCGCAAGCTCACCAAGGAATACGTTCGCGACGAGTTTCACGTCGTCGCCTTGAAGGACGCCGACGTCGTCATCGAGGCGGGCGACTTCGTCGCACTGATGGGACCGTCGGGCTCCGGCAAATCGACGCTGCTGCATTTGATCGCGGCCATGGACCGTCCAACCTCCGGCGAGATTCGCGTTTTGGGAGAAGACCTGCGCTCCATGAGCGACCGCGCCATCGCTCATTGGCGCAACGTTCACATCGGTTTCATCTTTCAATCCTTCAATTTGATCCCCGTGCTCAGCGCCATCGAGAACGTCGAGTTGCCTCTTAAGTTGACCAGTCTCAAATCGAAGGAGCGCATGGAACACGCATCGACGGCGCTTAAGCTTGTCGGTCTCGGCGATCGCATGGGCCACAGTCCCCGCCAGCTTTCCGGCGGCCAGGAGCAGCGCGTCGCCATCGCCCGCGCCCTGGTCACCGATCCCGATCTGATCCTCGCCGACGAACCCACCGGGAACCTCGACGCCGCCTCCGCTCAGGACGTGCTCACGCTCCTTTCGCGCTTGAACAAAGAATTCGGCAAAACGATCGTCATGGTGACTCACGATCCCCATGCCGCGCGGTTTGCCACGCGGGTGCGGTACCTCGAAAAGGGTCTGCTGCTTCCCGAGGGCGAGGTCAGCAGAGAATGGGCCGTCCCGGCGCCGCCGGCGCAAGCGTGAAAGCGCCCTACACAAAAGTCGAAATAAAACATAATTGTCGAATGCTTGTGAATACCATCCTTTTCGGTTGACAATCCTCGGCGTTAGGGTTATCTTCTAAGTCGATGCTGGGAGCTTGGGCGGATAATCGGAGAATAAAGTGACGGGAAGTGAAACCGGGACCGATACCCGGTGCGAAATCCTACAACAGCCCGATACGTGGCTGGATACGATCGATCGCTGCGGCCGCGCGAAATTCCGGCTGCCGGTTCCGCCGGTGATCACCGGCGCCGGATCGTCGTATTATGCCGCGCGAGCGGTGGAAGCGGCATGGCCCGGCGGGCGTGCGATCGCCTCCACGGACTTGCTTTTGGACGGGGCGAGGTTGCTGGGAGAGGCGGGTTCGCTCCTGTCGCTCGCCCGTTCAGGCGATAGCCCGGAAAGCGAAGCGGTGGTGCGGCGCGTGCAGCGCGAGAGGCCGGCGATCCGGCATCTCGCTATCACCTGCAATCCCGACGGCGCTCTGGCCAGGATGCCCGGTGTGCAAGCGCTCCTGCTCGACCCGCGCACCAATGACCGGAGCCTGGTGATGACCAGTTCCTTTTCGAATCTCGCCTTGGCGGGGAGTCTGCTCGGGCCATCCGCGGTGGACCATGACGAGCTAACCGATGCGTGTATGGCCGCTTCGGCCGCGCTGCTCGAAACGGAAGCGGTCGCCCAACGTCTGGCGCGCACGGCGCCGGCCCGCGTCGTTTTCCTCGCCTCGCCGGTTCTTTTGGGAGCCGCGTGGGAGGCGAGTCTTAAAATCATGGAAATGACCGCCGGGCGCGTGTATACGCTGGCGGAAAGCTTCCTCGGCCTGCGCCACGGCCCGATGAGCTTTTTAGAGGCGAACACGTTGATCGTCTGCTTCGTTTCCTCCAGCCCCGGACTGCGCCGCTACGAACTGGATTTGATCGCCGAATTGCGGGCGAAGCGCCTCGGATATCTGGTCGGTATTTTGCCCAGCGGCGCTCCGCTGGACTATTTCGACACGGCGATCCCGTCGGCCGGCGCCCAGCTTCCGGATTGGCTGCGCACGCCTTTCGATATCGTGCCGGCCCAGCTTCTCGCGCTCCACCTCAGCCAAGAATTGGGTTTGCATCCCGACAACCCGAGCCCGGAGAGTATCATTACGCGGGTCGTTCGCGGGGTCACCATTTACGACGCGTAGCGCCGCGCGCATGGCGTCTGTCTCCAAGTCCAAGGCTCTTGTGCTCCACGGCGGCGGCCCGACCGCGGTGTTAAACGCCAGTCTCGCCGGCGTGGTCCAAGAGTGCCGCCGCCTCGGCGTATGCGAGTTATACGGTGCAGGCCATGGGACCGCCGGTATTCTCGACGGCCGATTGTTCGATCTCTACGCCGAAGACGACGCGTTTTGGGACCGGGCCGCGGAAGCGCCGGGTTCGCTCCTCGGCACTTCGCGGCGAAAGATTGGCGCCGGCGATTATGAGGGAATGCTGGCGGCGTTCCGCGATCGCGGCATCGGCTATGTTTTCGCGAACGGCGGAAACGGAACGATGGAGATGGCGCATGGGCTGTGCGTGGCGGCGGAGGCTGCCGGGATGGATCTCCGCGTCATCGGTATCCCCAAGACGATCGACAACGATCTCGCCGGAACCGATCACACCCCTGGATATCCCTCCGCCGCGCGTTTCTTCGCGCACGCGTTGCGCGATATCGGCGCAGACAATCGCGCTCTGCCCGGCGTCACCGTCGTCGAGATCCTCGGGCGCAACGCGGGCTGGCTCGCCGCCGCCACCTCGCTGGCCCGCAACGAAGCGGACGACGCGCCGCATCTTATCTATTTCCCCGAGCGTCCGCTACCTTTCGCCCGCCTTGCCGCGGACGTGGAGACGGTCTACCGCCGCCTGGGCCGCGCCGTGGTCGCCGTCTGTGAGGGCCAATTGGACGACCACGGACAATGTTACGGCGCCGATGCGCGCGCTTCCAGCCGCGCCCCGCTGGCTCTCAATCTGGCGCACGTGTTGGCGCAGAAACTCGCCGCGGAGCTTGGCATCGCGGCGCGCAGCGAGAAGCCGGGTCTGCTTGGCCGCTCCTGTTCCGCGCTCGCCTCGGCGGTAGACCGCGCCGAAGCCAGGCTGTGCGGCGCCGCCGCCGTGCGCGCCGCGCTCGAAGGAGACTCCGGGAAAATGATCGCGCTCCTGCGCCGTCCCGGTCTACGGTACGAATGCGACACCGCCGTTATACCGCTCGCAAGCGCCGCCGGCAAGGAAAGGTTATTTCCTTTCGAGTGGCTCCCCGCCGATTCCGACGGTCCGCTGGATGAGTTCCGTGCCTGGGCCGAGCCCCTGGTTGGCCCCACCGAACCTTGGCCCCAATTGCGGCCCAACTTGCGCCGGACCTATATAATCTGATATTCCTTCCGTCAACCGCGCCGGAGGAAAGGAACGGGCCCTATGAGATCTGGAAATGCGGGGATGAAGGCCGAGAAGCCTACCCGCTTGATGACCGAAGAACGCCGCCGTGAGATTGTAAGCCTGCTGCAACAGCAGGGGCGCGTCACGGTAGACGATCTTACGAAGCGATTCGCCGTATCCGCGGTAACCGCCCGCGGAGACCTCGACGCGCTATCGGCCTCCGGCGCCCTCGTGCGCTCCCATGGCGGCGCCGTTCCGCCTTTGAATCCGGCGGAAGAATATCCGCTGGCGATTAAAGAGAGCCTGCATCAGGACGAGAAGGTGCGCATCGCGCGCGCCGCCGTGCAATTAATCCGGCCGGGCCAGACCGTCATTCTGGACGCCGGAACCACCTCGGCCCAGGTGGCGCTTCAAATCAAGAAGGCGAAGATCGGTTCGCTGACCGTCATTACCCACGCCCTCAATATCGCCATACGCCTGGCGGAGGCGCCGGACGTCTCCCTGATCTTCGTCGGCGGAATCATGCGCCCCGTTTCGACGTCGTGCGTCGGACCCCAGGCCGAGCAAATGATCCGCGATCTCCACGCCGACCATTTTTTCCTCTCCGTCGACGGACTCGATCCCGAAACCGGCCTTTCCACTCCGGATATTCTCGAAGCCAGGCTAAACGCGCTGATGATCAAAGCGGCGCGGGAAACCTCCGTGATCTCCGACGCCAGCAAGCTGGGCCGGCGCAGTCTGTCGCAGATCGCCGCGCTTTCCTCCGTCCGCCGCGTCATAACGGATAATCGTGTAACACGCCCGATGGCGGCCGCTATTCGGGCCGCCGGCGTGGATCTAGTGCTGGTTTGAGACGCGCAGGGCGAATTCGGCGGCTAGCGCCGCGGGGATTCCGTCGCGATAGGAAGGGTAGCGCAGGGTGATCCCCAACATTCGCCGGATGGCCGCGCCATCGACCCGGCGGTCGCTTCGCCGCGATTGCGGTGCCGCCGCGCGCCCGTCCGGCTCGGGTACATCCAAGCCCAGCAGCCCGGCGCAGTAACGGGCGATATCGATGGACGCGCAGGGTTCCAGGTCGGCGACGGGATAGGCGCCCATAATCCGGCTCGTCAGCGCGTTGGCTGCGTGAGCGGCGAGATCGTCGACGTGAATCCGGCTGATGAAATTCGAACCATCCCCAAAAATGCGGAAACCCGGCTCGCGGATGGACATTTGAATCCCTCGCTCGGGGCCGTAGATGGCCGCGGGACGGAGCACCATCGCGCTCCAGGGGCCGCTCACCACGGCGTTCTCGGTCTCCAGCCGTAGACGCCCGCGCTCGTCGTTCGGCTGCGCCGGAGTCCGTTCGTTGACCTCGCGCGCGGCGCCATAGACACCGGTAGTCGATAGGTACACGACCCGCGCCGGCGCTTTCCCCAGCATGCCGGCGATCGGCGGCGTCGCGCGCTTGCGGCAGCGACGGAATCGAGTGCAACACCAGGCAGCCCGGCGTGGCGGCGTTCCTCAACACGTCTCCGGCACCGGGCGCCAGCACATCGAACGGAACGATCTCCGCGCCGAGTTTCGCCAGAGTCGCCAGCCCTTCCGAGGTACGGCTTGTCAGGCGAACACTCTCTCCGCGCCGCAACAGAATGCGCGCTACGCGCCGCCCGGTGAAACCGCACCCGAGGATAAGAAATTGTGCCGTCGAGTCTCCTTATGAACGGGAACTCGCGCAATATCGAGTGCGATGGATCCTTTGCGCGTTCCCCTCCGTAGTTTGACATGATGAAGAGAGAGAGACTTTGACTCCCCTTCAATCGCTCCTGTGGTCCTGGCGATGGCCGCCTCCGCTTACGGTTTTTTGTTCCCTTCTTGTGCTGGCCTATCTCGGTTGGTATCGCCGGCGTCTTTCGCGGGCGGCGTGGTTCTTTTCCGGCGTGATTTTGTTGCTGCTCACGCTGGCCTCGCCGTTCGACGCGCTCGCCCGCCAGTATCTGCTCGCCGCGGACGTGCCGGTGCGAATCGCCGTTTGGCTGGCCGCGCCGTTCCTGATGCTTGAGGGCATTCCGCCGTCGGAGGGAAGAGCGTCGAAAGGGGCGCGGACGGCTGTGGCTTGTCTTGGATGGATCGCGGGGATGCTTCTGGTTCCAGTGTGGTATCTGCCAAAGCTATACGATGCGACGCTCGTTTCCGCGCCGCTACGCTGGGCGCAGTGGGCGGCCGTGCTGGCTTGCGGGTTGCTTTTCTGGTGGCCTCTGACAGGCCCTTCGCGCTCGTGGCGGGTGAAGCCCGTTCCGGCGGGCATCTGGTATCTGCTCGGCGCCGCCATGTGGTGTTCTCTGGCGGGATTGGCGCTCGCCTTCACCCGTCCCGGTCTTTACCGGTCTTACAGCGGGCCGGACGACCCGCTGCAAATCGCCGATTTTTTGCGCAACCAGATGGAACTCACACGAGCGGGCGATCAGGAAACCGCTGGCCTTCTTCTTTGGATCGGCGCTTCGGCGGTGCTTTTCTCGGGAGTGATGCTGATGTTTTACCGCTGGTACGTATCGCGGGAGGTGCGCGAGGAATTCACGTCACGATCCGAAGCGGCGACAAAAAGGTGAGGGAAGACCTTCGCCTTCCCTCAAATGGACTGCTCCAGACTGTGCTGAATTGTTAGACCCAAAACCGCTCTAAGCGTTGCACAATCGGGAAAAAAAATTAACCGCCGATCAGATTGATCGCGCCGATTCCGCCTTCCACGTCCACCCGGATGCGGACTTTCGCGCCCGGCCAGGTGTCGTTGGTGAAGTGGCTGCCGTCCTTATGCAGTCCTTCAGCGTGGATTCCGCCGATTCCTCCCTTGGCGTCGGCCGCAACCCCGACATCCTTGGGGAAGTACACGGTAGCCTCGCCCACGCCGCCCTGTATGCGCACGCTGTAGTCGGTCTTCGGCGAGCCTCGAAGATCGAGCATCAGCTTGCCCACGCCCATCTCGATATCCACGCCGCGGAGATTAAGCGATCCCAGCTCGAGGTCGGCTTCGCCCGCGCCGAGTTCCAATTTGATGTCCATCGGCTTGTCGTCGTTTAACCGCAGATTCCATTCGTAATCGGAGTTTCCGATGTGCCCATGGCTTTCGGGCTGTGAAATGGTGAGGAGCCCCCGGAACGAGGAAGGAACCCACTCCACCCGCGGCTTCCAGGACGGAACGTTGTATGTGAATTCGCCCTCGACCAATTTCGCGGCGCCGCCGCGGACCTCCAGCTTACCCGCGCCGATCTTGAACTCCGTTCGAACCACTTCGGACTTGTCCAACTCGATCGACACCGGGTCGTGGCGCAAAGGTCCGCGTGGTCCGTCGTCGATTTCGCAGGCGGACAGGAAGGCGAGGGCCGCGAGCGCGCAGAGCGGTCCCCAACAACGGTTGAACATAGGCTCTCCTTTTCGCACACCGAAGTTTACGATATTTCAGCGCGCTTTGTTCCCGGCGGGCGGAGGGCCGAGTTCCGGGCCGGGTTCTTGGCCGCTCGTGACGCCGAATATAATTGTGAGGACATGCTCCGTTCGCTTGCGCTCACACTCGCCGGCGCCCTGTGCGCCTCGGCCGCCGTCGAGGACGGCGCCGCGCTTTTCGAAAAGAACTGCGCCACTTGCCACAATCCCGGAGGCGCGAACCGCACCCCGACGCCGGAGATGCTGCGGAAGCTTTCGAAAACCGCGATCCTCGCCGCGCTCGAAACCGGCGGGATGAAAGCGCAGGCCGCCGCGATGAGCCCGGCCGGACGCGTGGCCGTGGCCGACTATCTGGGAGAAGGCGCGGTTGCACCAGCGGCGCGGGCCGCTAACGGGTGTCCGGCGAATCCGCCGTTGACGCGGATCGAGGGGTGGAACGGCTGGGCGGGCGATCTGGCGAACAGCCGCTATCAAACGGCCGCCGCCGGTGGCCTGACGGCCGCCGATGTGCCGAGGCTGAAAGTGAAATGGGCGTTCGGGTTCGCCGACACGATCAGCGTCGTCGGCCAGCCCACCATCGCCGGCGGACGGCTGTTTTTCGGCAGCTCCTCCGGGGCCGTCTATTCGCTCGACGGCTCCACCGGGTGCGTGTATTGGACTTTCAAAGCGCCCACGACGGTTCGCACGGCCATTTCACTCGGCAAGCTCCCGGATGGACGCGTGGCCGCTTATTTTGGAGACACGCGGGCGGCGGTCTACGCCATCGACGCTCAAACCGGACAGCTTATCTGGAAGGCCCAGGCCGACGACAACAAATTCGCTCGCGTGACCGGCGCTCCGAAGTTGGTGGAAGGCCGATTGTACGTACCCGTCGCTTCGGGGGTGGAGGAGATGCTGGCGGCGCAGCCGAAGTATTCCTGCTGCACGTTCCGGGGCAGCGTGGCCGCCTTCGACGCCGCGACGGGCAAACAACTTTGGAAGACCTACACCATCCCCGATCCCCCAACGGAAGTGCGCACCAACGCGGCCGGAACAAAGCTGTTCGGTCCGTCCGGCGCGGGAGTATGGTCCTCGCCGACGGTCGATTTGAAGCGCCGGGCGCTTTATGTGGGAACCGGCAACAATTACTCCGATCCGGCCACCCGCTACAGCGACGCGGTGATCGCTTTCGACATGGACACGGGCGGGGTGCGCTGGGTGCGCCAGATGAACCCGGGCGACGCATGGAACGCCGCCTGCCTTGCGGGCAAGGATAGTTGTCCGAATCCGGCGGGCGGAGACACCGACATCGGAGCGTCCCCGATTCTCACGGCTTTCGGAGGCCGCGACGTATTGGTGGTGGGACAGAAATCCGGCGTGGTTTACGGAATCGATCCGGGCGGCAAGGGCGACGTGTTGTGGAAGACGCGGATCGGGAAGGGCGGGGCGTTGGGCGGGGTGATGTGGGGTCTGGCCGTTGCCGATGGCGCGGCTTACGTTCCGCTGTCCGATTTCATGGTGAGCCCCGATAGCGGCGGCATGTTCGCGTTGGGCATCGGCGACGGCAAGGTGCTGTGGAACACGCCGCCGCCGAAGCCTGCCTGCGCGGGGAAGAACGGTTGCAGCCCCTCGCAAATGGCTCCGGCGACGGCCATCCCCGGCGCGGTGTTCTCCGGCTCCATGGACGGCCATCTTCGCGCCGTATAAGGCCGGGACGGGTGAAACGATCTGGGACTTCGACACGCTCCGCGATTTCGACACCGTTAACGGCGTGCCGGCGCATGGGGGATCGTTGAACGCCACGGGAGCGACGGTGGCCGGAGGGATGCTATTCGTTGGTTCAGGTTACGGGCAGTTGGGTGGAATGGCCGGGAACGCGCTGTTGGCGTTCTCGGTGGACGGCAAATGAGACGGCTAGGCGATTCTGCCCGGTTCCACTAAGGGTTCCTTTCTATTTGCCGTTTGGCGCACTGCCGATAACATAACTGTAGTGATCCAGCGGGAAAAAAGGCTGGGGAGGAGACGAAAGGATGGAACGCATGAAAAAGATGATCTGGCAGAAGCTGATCTGGAACGCCAAAATCTGGCGGGATAATAAGGGACAGGATTTGATCGAGTACGCACTGATGGCCGGCTTTGTCGCCGTCGCCGCGGCCGCGATCATGCCCAACATTTCCACCAGCATTAGCACGATCTTCAGCAAGGTCTCCAGCGTGCTGACCGCCGCGGGCGGGTAGACGCGTTGGAAGTGGAATCGGAGCGGCCGCGCGATCGCCGGCATCGGGACGCGCGGCCGTGTCATTTTTTATTGGATGGAGGCCCGAATGAAGAAATGCACGGACTGGAGATTACGGACTACGATCTGGCGCGATACCCACGGCCAGGATCTGATCGAATATGCGCTCATGGCGGGCTTTGTCGCCGTCGCCGCGGGCGCGGCCTTTCCTCCGGTGGCCACGAGCATTGGCCTGATATTTAGCCAGGCCAAAAGCGTACTGACGGTGGCGGGCGGTTGAGAAACCATTTTTATTACAGGCGGCGGGCGAGACAATCGGAGGGTCGCCACGCCGCCTTTTTTTTGCGCCTCGGATAGAAGCCCGCGCGATTGATCCCACGCGCCGGTGAAAAGTACTTTCGACTTCTCACGCCGCCGGCTGAATTTTGTCGTTTCGGACACTTATAGCGCAAAGATATGGCGAAGGGGCTCCGCGAGCTTTTCGCGCGCTCCGCCGATCAAACCACGGTGTCTCGTACGAACCGCACCGGAAGAATCGGCCTCCATTCTTTCCATGCGCATTTGCGCCCGGCCAGGCCAATCAGTATATTCATCCACATGGAACCTATGCGATCCCGCTCCGCTTGGATCGCTATCTTCTTATTAGTGGCCGCCGATCGGGCGCAGGCCGAGATCCGCTTCGACGACTTCGCGTCCACCGAGCGGCTCAGCTTCGTGGGCGACGCCAAGGTTTCTCGGAAAGTCCTGCGCCTCGCGCCGGCACGGCGGAATCAAGCGGGAGCTGTGTGGTTTCGCGATAAGCAACCCGTGCGATCGGGCTTTGAGACCACGTTTACATTCCAGTTGACCCAGCAGGACGGGTTCTTCCAATTTCATGGAACCGACGGCTTCGCATTCGTCTTGCAAAATTCTGGACCGGCGGCATTGGGAGGCCGTGGTTCGGCTGGAGGCTTCGGCGTTACCGACCCCACGAATCCCCGGCACTCCGGGATTCCGTGGACCGTCGCGGTCTTCTTCGATACCTTGCGAAACCCCGAAGAGGGAGATCCTTCCTCGAACTACATCGCGATACGGGCCAACGGCGGACCCAGTGAAACGCGCTGGCCCGCTAAGCGCTTGGCGTTCACACCAAAGCTGAGCATTCATTTAAAGGACGGCAAAGTGCATACGGCGCGGGTGGTGTTTCGACCGCCGGTTCTTTCGGTTTTTCTCGACGGCTCGATCGCTCCCGTTCTGGAAACCGCGGTGGATCTTTCGATCGCAACGGACGCGCAAGGTGAGGCCTGGGCCGGATTCACCGCCTCGACCGGCTTTGGTTGGCAGAACCACGACATCCTTAGTTGGCGGTTTACGGGAACGGATGTTTCCTCAAGCATGTCCGTTGTGTCGTCCAGTATCACTTTTCCGATGTCGGCATGTCTGCCGAATCGCAATCTGTGTACTCCCGAACGCGCTTTCGTGGAACAACGCGGCGACGTCTACCACATCGTCCTTCCGGCCGGCGTGGAATGGGGCGCCAGCATTCCGAACGCGCCGGGGCGGCGAGTAGTGGTCACGAATGCCAAGGGCATCGTCTGCTGGGACCTCAAGGCGCGGGGATCGGAAGGTTGCGGCGGGCCACACGGAAACGGTGCGGCGGCAGGCGTTGGATTTCTAGTGGAGGACGCACCGGCCGGGGCTTTGATCATGACGACCCGCGACGGCCGCACCTGGTTCTCGGTGAACGGCCGTCGCGGCATCGCTTTCAAGGACAACGAAGGCTTCTACGAGTTTGATTTGGAGATCAAATAGCTAAGAGTGGACGGCGATTTCGGTCTGCAAACCGGCCAAATCGCCCGCGGCGTCGAACTCGAACGGTTCGGCGTCGCCGACGATCTCCAGCAGCGGGTTGGCTCGAATCTCGCTGAGCAAGTTTTCACTTAAGCGCAATGCGGCCAGTTCCATGGAATTGCGAATCCAGCCAATGCGGAGTTCGGCGGGATTGAAGCGCCCAACCGTGGGCGCGATGCGTTCCAAACACTCTCTGTCGGTGGCGAAGTGAACCGGAGTTTTGATGGCCGAGGGCGTCGAGGCGGTGAGGGAGTTGATCATGGTGGGCGTCCAATCGATGGCCCGCAGCAGGCGATCGTGAACGACGTCGGCTAATCCGACGCCGACGCCGTTGCCGTAGCTCAGATCGCTCATGCCGCGGACGAACACGCGCTCTATCCGCGGTGCTTCTTTCCAGCCGTTGGATTCGCCATACACGCTGCGATTGACGACTTTCGTATCCATCCCCGCGCCGCTGATGTTTTTGCCTAGTTCGTCGACGACGAGGATGTCGAGCGGCATGGGGATGCGGCCCATCCAGCTTTTGGCCAGCGCGAGCAATTCTTCCTCGCGTTTTTCCAGATTGGCCGCGGGGACGGCTTCGAGATGGCCGGTGTTGTGGTGGGCGTCTTCGAGAATGGCGAGGCCGCCGATCACTTTGCCGGTGGTCAGCATTTGCCGTCCGGCGGAGCGGATGACGCGCTCCAGGCCCGTGCGATACGCGAAGGTGTGATAGCGCTGGGCGCCGGCGAATTTGCCGAGGCCGATGGCCATCATCTTAAAGATTCCGCTCTCGATGCCGCCGGCGAAATCGGTGTGCCACTTGATGCGGCAAATGGGCAGGATGGCGTCGGCTTCGAAGGCGTTGCGGTCGCAAAACACCTCAATGCCGTCGCTCGATTTCCCAACCGGGACGACGTCGAGGGAGCTAATCACCGGACAACCCATCGTGGCTTCGTGAATGCCGTAGTGCGCGAGCACGTCGGCTTGCCCTTCGGCGGTGGCTGCGCCGTGGCTTCCCATGGCGGGGAAGATGAAGGGCGAGAAGCCGCGCGATTTCCAGAACGCGGCCACGGCGCCGGTAATGGTGGAAATGTTGGTGATGCCGCGGCTGCCTACGCCAAGTGCGATGCGCGCTCCGGGTTTCAACGTTTCAGCGAATCCGGAAGCGTCCAGTTGCCGGGTGACCTCGGCCGGGATGTCGGCGATGCGCCGGTCGGGGAAGTTTTGCCGCACGGGATAGAGGCGAGGAAAGTCCATGCCTAAATCGTAACGCTTGGCGGAGGCGGCGGCGAGCTCCTGCTAGTTAGGGCTGCAACAATTCCAGGCCGTTGACGATGTTGATGGCTTGCGCGGTATCGATAGCGCCGCCGCCGGTATTGGTTACGGTGATTCGCAAATGCGTGGGGCTGAGCACGGCGACGCCAGTGACCACGGTTGCGGGCGAGCCGAACCCGGCGAAAGTGAAGCCGTCCTCGAAGCCGGTATTGACGCCGAAGACGTCGACCACGGTCGAGCCGCCGGGAGCGAGAGCGGAGGGACTGACGGTGAGCGAGGGCGGGTTGGCGTTGTCATAGACGTAGATCAAGGGCGAGGCTTGAATGAACAAAGAGCTTTGGCCGTCGGGGTTCAGCGCGACGACGTTGGCGCGGTAGCCGCCCGGCGCGGGAGGAGCGCTGACGATGAGGCTGCCGTCCCTGGTGAAGGCGCGGCGCACGGCTTCAACGCCATCGAAGAAGATGCGCGTGCCGGAGTTGAAATTCGTTCCGCGCACGGCGGCGACGCGATTGGTGTAGGAGGCGACGGCGGTAACCACCGGCGGCGCGGCGGCCACGATGTGAAACGCCACGGGGAGCACGTAGGTGTCCGACGGGGTTTCAAATAACATGTGCTCGGGTCCGGACGGCGCGTCCCCTGGGACGTTCAGATCGACGGCGAGGTAGGGGTAGGGAGGTTGATACGGCCGGACGGAATTCGACACGATCGCCGCGTCGTTGCCCATTATGCCGATGGTCAGTCCCGGAGAGACCTGGTTGTTTAAGAGCAAACCCACGCCGCTCGCTTCGATGGTGTCCGGGCCGGTGGCGCCGGAGACGAACGGGGGCGCGGGAACGGCGACGCCGTTGGGAACGTAGCCATACGTGCGCACGCCGTAGACCGGGGGAAGCGACTCGGCGATGACGTGAAGGACGATTCCATTGGTCACCGTTCCGCCCAAAACGGCTACCGGCGAAGCCTGCGAGGCGAACCGCGTGCCGGGGTAAAACTGGGTGGCGAAGTACGCACCGGGTACGAGCGGCGTCAGTCCATCGGGGCCGACCGGATAGATCAGGCCATCGTTGCCCGTTTCGCCCTCGAATGCCGGAGGCAACGACTGCGCGAACAGCAGATATTGGCCAGTGGGGACGCCGTGGATCGTGTAAGTGCCATCGGGATTGGTGAACGCGCTCACCGGCTCAAGGCCCGGTGCGATAAGCGTCACGGCGGCGAGGTTCGCGGGGGAACCGTCTTGAAATAGAACGCTTCCGCTCACCGTTCCCGTGACTGAAAGAAAACTGCCCGCCGGATACAGCCAGGACACACCGGCGATATCGTCGGCGGCCAACGGTTTGGCGCGCGTGGCG
This sequence comes from uncultured Acidobacteriota bacterium, assembly GCA_963823105.1. GTDB lineage: Bacteria > Acidobacteriota > Terriglobia > Bryobacterales > Bryobacteraceae > JAJYKC01. Next base: position 62,792 of record CAWGKC010000017.1, on the reverse strand, counting down.
CCGGAGGTGACAGCGGTGGACATGACGCTGGAGGTGAGGGTGTGCTGCAGGCCGATGGTGTGGCCGAATTCGTGAACCAGCGTCGTAAACATCAGTTCGCTGTAGCTGGCCAAGGGGCCGTAGCCGGGGACGTTACTCAAATCGGCCGGTAAGCGAAGGGTAGAAATCCGGATGGGGTAAAACTGCGTGCCGTCGGCGGCGGTGGTGAGGCCGCCGAGGGCCGAGGGGCCGGATTTAGCGAGGAGGCCCTGCGGGATGGAGGTGGAAAACTCAACGACGATATACGGGCTGGAAGAGGACGCGGAAGCCGTTTGGGAGGAGAGCATTAGGCCGGAGTAGGAAAGCTTCAGCCCCGAGCTGGAGACGTGGTTCCAAACGTCGGCGGCGGCGCGGATCTCGCTGACTAGGGCGGGGAAACTGTCGCCCGCGGCGAAGGCCGACGGACCCGGGGCGGCGATGTAAAATGGCACCGCGCCGTTTGGCAGAGTGGTGAGGTCGAATTTTTGAACGATGGGGGTGTAGGGAGGGCCGGATGTTCCGAACTGCTCGTAGAAATAGTGCGCCGAGGCGGCTCCGCAGGCCAGGAAGGAAACGGCAAGGAGGGTCGATGTTTGTCTCAGCGTGCGAAAAAGCATGGTTACACCGCGCTCCTTTCGATGAGCAAGCCGGAGTCCAGGGTGCATCTTATTCAAGAGATTGGACTTCGAAAGGGCGTTGGGCGGAAGAACGTGGCGGTTGGACACAGGGTTGGGCTGGTTGGCCTCAGTCGCGGACGATCAAAAGAGGGACTTTCAATTCATGACGTATCGCATTAATTGTGGTTCCGAAGACGATGTCCTTTAAGCCTTTATGGCCATGGGCGGCGAGGATGATCAAATCCGGATGGGTATCGCGGGCATGCTGCACGATTTCTTTTCGGGGGCTGCGCGAATAGCGCACGGCGGCGTCCACTTTGAGGCCGCTGGCGATGAGGCCGGCGGCGATGCCATCAAGATACTCGCGGCCGGCTTGGACTTCGGCGGTGGAGGCGAGCGGGCCGTAGAACTGGCTGGTGACGTCCTCTTCGACGTGGAGCAGATGGAGTGCCGCGCCGTAGACGCGGGCGAGCGCGGCGGCATGAGCGATAGCCTCGCGGTCGTGGGGAGAGTGATCGAGCAGGACAAGAATCCGGTCGTAACGGGGAGCGGGAAGAGCGGCGGAGACGGCTTCGGGCACGAGCGCGGACGGACGGCCCCCGCGCCAGGAGGCAGGCAGCCATTGGTCGAGGGCGATGCGCAGCAGCAGCGCGGCGAGGCCGAGGAGGGCGAGGACCAAGGCGAGTTCGATCCAGAGGCGGCCCGCGCCAAGAGTGGGGAGCCAAGCGGAGATGGCGGAGTAGGCGAGGGCGATATTGAGGGCGAGAACGATGGCGGCGGTGAGCCAGGCGAGCGCACGGACCCAGAGCGGGCTGGCGAAGACGCCCATGCGCTTACGGTCGCCTGTGAAGTAAATCAGCGGGATGATGGCGAAGGGAAGTTGGAGGCTGAGGACGACCTGGCTGAGGATGATGAGGCGGTAGGCTCCGGAATCGCCGACATAGTACACGACGAAGGCGGCGGGGACGATAGCCATGGCGCGGGTGACGAGGCGGCGGAGCCAGGGGCGCATGCGGAAATTGAGAAAGCCCTCCATGACGATCTGGCCGGCCATGGTTCCAGTGAGAGTGGACGATTGACCCGAGCAGAGCAGCGCGACGGCGAAGAGGCCGCTGGCGAAGGTCGCGCCGAGCAGAGGGGTAAGCAGGACGTGGGCCTGTTGGATTTCGGTGACGACGATGCCACGGCTGAAGAAGACGGCGGCGGCGAGGACGAGGATGGCGGCGTTGACGAAGAGGGCGCCGTTGAGGGCGACGAAGCAATCGAGGAAGTTCATGCGGCAGGCGGTGCCGCGATCTTCGAGGCTGGTGCCGATGCGGCGGGTTTGGACGAGCGCCGAGTGGAGATAGAGATTGTGCGGCATGACGGTGGCGCCGAGAATGGCGATGGCGACGTAGAGGCTTTTTCCATCGATGCGGGGGATTAGGCCGGCGGCGATGGGCAAGAAGGCGGGGTGGGCGAGGGAAAGCTCGACGGCGAAGCAGGCGGCGATGGTGAGGATGAGGGCGAGAACGAGGCTCTCCATGACGCGGATGCCGAGGCGTGAGAACCAGAGGATGAGGAGGGTATCGAGGGCGGTGAGCAGGACGCCGGCGAGCAAAGGGAGGTGAAAAAGGAGGTTGAGGGCGATGGCGGCGCCGAGGACTTCGGCGAGGTCGCAGGCGACGATGGCGATTTCGCAGAGCATCCACAAAGCCACGGCGACGGGACGCGGGTAGGATTCGCGGCAGGCCTGGGCGAGGTCGCGTTGGGTGACGATGCCGAGGCGGGCGCTGAGGGTTTGGAGAAGGATGGCCATGCCATTCGAGAGCACGAGCACCCAGAGCAGCCGGTAGCCGAAGCGCGCGCCGCCTTCGAGGTCGGTGGCCCAGTTGCCAGGGTCCATGTAGCCGACGCTGACCAGATAGGCGGGTCCGGCGAAGGCCAGCATCCGCCGCCACCAGGAGGTTTGTCCGGTGTGAACGCTGGAATGAACCTCGGGCAGGGAAGTGGCGGCCATGGGGTACTTAGTGAGTATACTACGGTTTTGAGCGGGGAGTTAACTATAGTTTAGTGACCGGAGCAGAGCGGGCCCGCGGAAACGAATCTCCGATGGAGTGGTCTAAGAAACGGAGGGAGATTTTATGGCCACGAAACGGGCTTCAAAGGGCAAAGTGGAAAAAGTAATGCGCGAGTTCAAGCACGGCGAACTTAAATCCGGGGCGGGCGGAAAGGGAGGCAAAGTGAAGAATCGCAAGCAGGCCATCGCGATCGGGTTGAGCGAGGCGCGGAAAGCGGGCGAGGCTCCGGCCGCGGGCAAATCTTAGCCGGGCTACGGAAGGCCGAGGCGCTCGATTTTGCGGTAGAGCGTTTTGCGTTCGATGCCGAGGATTTTGGCGGCGCGGCTTTTGTTGCCGTCGGTGGCTTGGAGGACTTTGCGGATCTGCTCGGCCTCGGCGCCGGCGAGTGTTTCGCCGTTGTCGTCTTTGGGAGACGCGGCGGAGATGGCATCGCGGACGGCCATGTCGTCGATGCGGCCTTGCGGGGCGAGCAGCACCAGCCGCTCCAGCAGATGTTGCAGTTGGCGGATGTTGCCCGGCCAGCTATAGTCTTCGAGGGCTTTGAGGCCGGAGACGGTGAGCTTGGCTTCCCGCTCGTAGCGGGAGTTATAGAGCTGAAGAAAATGGCGGGCGAGCAGCGGAATGTCGCCGTGGCGTTCGCGCAGGGGCGGGAGCACGATGCGCACGACGTTCAGGCGGAACCAGAGATCCTCGCGGAATTTGCCGTCGAGGACCATTTTTTGAACGTCGCGGTTGGTGGCGGCGAGGACGCGCACGTTGACCTTGCGGCCGCGCGTGGCTCCGAGCGGGCGGACTTCGCGCTCCTGAAGAAAACGGAGAAGCTTGAGTTGGAAATTGAATTCGACGTCGCCGATTTCGTCGAGGAAGACGGTGCCGTTGTTGGCGGTTTCGAGTACGCCCAGGCGGTCGCGGTCGGCTCCGGTGTAAGCGCCTTTCATGGCCCCGAAGAGTTCGCTTTCAAGCAACGCCGGAGCGATGGAGGCGCAATCGACGGGGACCAGGGGATGAGCGGCGCGCAAGCTGTTCAAGTGGATCATGCGGGCGGCGATCTCCTTGCCGGTGCCGGTTTCGCCCTCGATCAGAACGGTGGCGTCGCTGGGGGCGACGCGCGAGATGGTCTTGTAGATTTCGACCATGCCGGCCGAGCTGCCGATCATCTCGCTGGGAGGAGGGTCCTCTGCGCCGGCATCGTCAGCGTCTTCGCCGGCGGAGGCTTCGGCGCGCTGGACGGCGGCCAACATGTCGTCGAGGTCGAAGGGTTTGGCGAGGTAGTCGAAGGCTCCGCCGCGGGTGGCGGCCATCACGGTTTCCATGCTGCCTCGGCCGGACATCAGGATGACGGAGCAAGCGGGATTGCCCTTGCGGGCGGCGGCAAGGATGTCGAGACCGGTTCGCTCGTCGAGGTAGATGTCGGAGATGACGACGGGGTAAGGCTGGGTTTCGAGACGGCCGAGCGCCTCGCGCGTAGAGGACACCGCATCCACCGTGTAACCTTCCAATTCGAGAAAGGTAACGATGGTGGTCCGGACCGAGCTGTCGTCTTCGACCACTAACAACCGGGACACGAAATTACGCTCCTGACATCCCCCAGTGTGTATCAGAGGCGGTGTCTCGCGCCAGTTTCGCCGCCGGCGCCGGAAACTCCGGCGGGGGCGGGTAGGGCCATGGTGAAGCAGGAGCCTTGTCCAGGAACGCTGGTGACGGAGATGTTTCCGCCGTGGAGTTCGACGATTTGTTCGACGAGGGAGAGGCCGATGCCGGTGCCGGTTTCGCCGGATTCCTCGGCGCGTTTGGTGCGGTAGAAACGTTCGAAGACGCGCTTCACTTCTTTGGCGTCCATGCCGATGCCGTGGTCGGCGACCGAGACGAGAAGCTGGGCGTTGCGGCGTTCGATGGAGGCGGCGACTTCGGTGCCGGGCGGAGAATATTTCACGGCGTTGGTGAGCAGGTTGTAGACGGCGTAGCCGAGCATTTCGGCGTCGCCTTCCAGGGACGTCTCGGCGGCGGCGTGCGAGTGGATGGCGATGTTCTTCTTTTCGGCGAGCGGACGGACGCGGTCGAGGCAGGCGTCGAGAACCGCGCCGAGGTCGACCGGCTCGCGCTTCATTTCCATTTGGCCGGCGGAGAGGCGTTCGACATCGAGAAAGGTTTGGATCATGGCGGCGAGGCGCTTGGATTCGGAGTGGATCATGGCGGCGATCTGGCGGCGCTTGTCTTCGGTGAGGTTGTAGCGGCCCATCAATTCGCTGGAGCCTTGGATGGCGGTGAGGGGCGTGCGCATTTCGTGGGTGACGAATTGGATGGCCTGGCGGTAGCGGGTTTTGTCGGTTTCGGCGCGGCGCAGGCGTCCACGCACGAGGAAATGCTGGAAGCTGGCGGCGCAGGAGACGCTCAACCACGCGGTTAGGAGCGGCGAGACATAAGGGAAGACAAGGCCGCGGGCGAAGAAAGCGAAGGGCAGCCATTGCGCGGCGGCGATGAGGGCTGCGCCGAGGAGATAGGCGGGCCAACCGGAGGTGAAGGCGAAGACGATGCCGGCGGCGACGGTGACGAGGGCGCAAAACAGGAGCACGCTGGAATCGCGGGCGTCGCGAAGGAATGCGCCGCGGCGCATGGTTTCGAAGGCCTGGGCATGGATCTGCACGCCGGAAAGCGTTGCGCCGTAGGGAGTGCGAATGCGGTCGCGCGTGGCCGACATCGACGTGACACCGAGGAAGACCGTCTTGCCTCGGAGCGATTGGCCGAGGCTTGGGTCCTTGGCCAGGGCTTCGACGGAGAGCGCCGGCAATGGGTTCGAGGTGTAGCGGATGCGCATGGGACGGCGGTCGCGAGGGCCGAGGGCGATGGGGATGGTGGCTCCGTCAACGTCTAAATCTTCCGGCGATTCGAGGATGGGTTTCGCTCCGCGCGAGAGGCGGAAGGCGACGAGCGAGAGCGCCCAGAGGCGGACGTGACCGGCGACGGATTCGAGAGAAATGCGGCGGGTCACTCCATCGTCGGAACGCTCGTCGGCCTCGACGTGGCCGATGGCGGCGGCCGATTTGGCGAAGCGGGGCAGAGGCATTTCCCAGGCTCCATTGACGGAATCGGCGGCGAGGGCGAGGTTTGGAACGCCATCGAGCGAGCGTTCGAGGAGCGAAGTCCTCTTGATCGTCGCTCTTGTCGGCGAGGATGACGTCGATGGCGAGGACGCCGGGTTTGGAGGCGCGGGCGAGATCGACGGCGCGGGCGAGGATGGACCGCAACTTTCGCTGGCCGCCGTTGGCGTTGAGCGTTTCATCGTCGATGGCGAGGACGATGGAGCCGGGCGTGGCGGCGGGAGGGGGGTTGAGGCGGGACATCCAGTCGTAGAGATAGTCGTCGACTTCGGAGGCGGGGGCGGTCCATCCGGCGAGGATGGCGAGGGCGAGGCACGCGGCGAGTGCGGCCGAATAGAGCGACGTTTGTTTAGCGGGCGAGGGCCTTTTCAACTTCGTTCGGTTCCTTGGGAAGCGCGCCGGTGAGCACTTTCGCTCCATCCTTGGTGACGAGCACGACGTCCTCGATGCGCACGCCGATCGATTCCTCCGGGATGTAGACGCCGGGTTCGATGGTGAGGACCATGCCTTCTTCGAGCTTTGGGAAGAGCGGGCCGGGGTCGTGAACGTCGAGGCCGACGGAATGGCCGAGGCCATGGGTGAAATATTTTCCGAGCGGGGCGCCGTGGGAATCCTTGCCGTGCGTGTCGATGTAATCCTTGGCGATTTGGGTGACGCTGGCGGGGCCTTCGTAAAAAGAGGCGCCGGGTTTGACGGCGGCGATGGCGGCTTTCTGCGCGCCGAGGACGACTTCGTAGATCTCGCGTTCGCGCGGGGTGAATTTGCCGCCGACGGGGATGGTGCGGGTGATGTCGCTGGCGTATCCGCCACAGGAAGCGGCGGCGTCGATGACGACCAGCTCGCCTTTGTCCATGCGGCGGCGGTTTTCATCGTAATGGAGCACGGTGGATTCGGGGCCGGAGCCGACGATGGGCGGGTAGGCGTAGTCCTCGCAGCCGCGATCGAGCATGACTTCGGTGAAGGCGGCTTGCGCCTGGTATTCGTAGGCGCCGGGGGTCATGCGCTTCCAGGCCGCGCGCTGCGCTTCCATGCTGACTTCGGCGGCGTGTTCGAGCGCGGCGATTTCGGCGGGAGATTTTATGACGCGGAGTTTCGAGACGAGCGGCGCGGCGTCGCGAGGCTCGCGGAAAGAGAGCAGTGGCTTGAGGCGGTCCATCTCCGGCGAGGAGGTGGGCGCGTAGACTTGGGGGCCGGTGGCGAGGGCGGCGAGGAGTTCGGTTTCGAACTTTTCGAGCGGAAGGACGGTGTCGAAACCGGTGCGTTCCTTTGCGCCGGCGTCTTCGGCGGAGACGCGCTTGCCGGTGTAGCGCTCCAGGTGCTCGTTGTGATGAGGGAGGAAGATGAACCTCGCGGTCATGGGTGAGGAGGAGGAGAGCGCCGGGTTCGGTCCAGCCGGTGAGATAGAGGAAGTTGTGTTCCTGTTCGAAGCGGCCGGCGTTATCGGGCGGCTCGGCGGCGCCGAAGAGGATGACGGTTCCATTGAGATCGGCGCGAAGCTTGGCGCGGCGCTGGCGGTATTCCGATTGGGGGATTTCGGCGGAAAGGAGAACGCAGCAGAGCGCGGCGATCCAGGCTGGGCGCATAGGGTAAGTATAGCGTTGGGGGTGAAAGCGACTCTTACTTTCTCTCGGCCGGAAGCGGGGAACCGTCTCTCAGTTCGTCCGTGCCGCGGCGGACAATCCTGTCGCCGGGCCGAAGACTGCCAAGGACGGCGACCGAATCGCCGGACGGCGCGCCCAATTTTACGTCCACCCACTCGGCGCGACCATCGCGGGCGCGAATGACGAAGGTGCGCTCGGTGGTGGTTACCACGCTTGTTTTCGGAACGAACAGTTCGGCGCGGGAGGTTCGCACGGGCCATTGGACGCTGGGAAACATGCCGGGCGAGAGAGTGCCGTCGCGATTGAAGACGTCGAGTTCGACGGACATGGTGCGGGTTTTCTCGTCGAGGGAATGAGCGATGCGGGCGACGATGCCCGAGTAAGCGCGGCCGGGATAGGCGGGAACGGAGAATTCGACCGTGGCTCCGCGCACGATGCCGCCGACGTCCTCTTCGGGAACGGGGACGACGACGCGGAGGCGCGAGATCTGCTGGATGACGAGGAGAACGGGATCGGGTCCGGGGCCGACGAGAGCGCCGGGATGCACGAGGCGGTCGGTGACGATGCCGTCGAAGGGGGCGGTGATTTTGAGATAGGCCATCATGGATTGGAGCGCGGCCGCGGCCGATTGCGCGGCGGCGCTGGCTTTTTGTCTTGAGTCGACGAGGGCCTGGGCCGCTTCGACTTGTTTCTGGGACTGGATCAGATCGTTGCCGGCGATGGCTCCGGGCGTTTTGGCCGCTTCCTCGGTGCGCTCGTAGGTGCTCTCCGCGGCGGCAAGCTGCGCCTCGGCTTGCAAGCGATCCGCTTCCGCCATTTGGAATTTGGAATTCGCTTCGGCGACTTGCGCTTCCATCTCCGGCGCGGTGAGATCGGCGAGGAGATCGCCTTCCTTGACGATACTGCCGCGGTCGACCAGGACATGATCGACATAACCGGGCACTTTGGCGTGGAGCGAGACGGATAGGTACGGAAGAATCCCGGCGGGAAGTGCGACGCGTGCGGGAGGAAGTCTTCGAGACGACGGGGGCGAGTGCGGCGCTCTGAGGCGAGGCGGGCGATATGGAAAGAGCGCCGAGGAAGGCCAGAATCGGAATCGTTTTAGAGGGCGTCATAATAGCGGCTGGCCGGATCCATGGGGTTCAGAGAAGGAGAAGCGGCGGAGGATTTCCGTTGCAAGATGGCGTAGAGGGCGGGCAAAACGGTGAGGGTGGCGAAGGTGGAAGCGATGAGGCCGCCGACGACGGCGCGGCCGAGCGGCGCGGATTGAGAGCCGGCTTCGCCGAACCCGATGGCCATGGGCGCCATGCCGAAGATCATCGCGGAGGCGGTCATCAGGATGGCGCGGAGACGGCCGCTGGCGCCTTGCCATGTGGCGTCGAGAACGGGCTGTCCGCCGCGGCGGGCGCGTTCGGCGAAGGTGACTAACAGGATCGAGTTGGCGACGGCGATGCCGATGGCCATGATGGCGCCCATGAACGATTGAATATTGAGCGTGGTTGCGGTCAGTTCGAGCATCACGATCACCCCGCAGAGAACGGCGGGGATAGTTAGAACGATGGCGAGGGCGAGGCGGGCGGATTGGAAGTTCGCCGTTAAGAGGAGGAAGATCACGCCGACGGCGAGCAGCAAACCGATTTTCAATACGGAGACGGTTTGGCGAAGCGGAGGGATCTCGCCGCGGAGGGTGACAGTGACGCCTCGGGGCGGGGCGCCGGCGGAGGCCAGGGCGCGGTCGAGCGGGAGCGCGGCTTCACCGAGCGCGAGGCCGTGAATATTGGCGGTGAGAGCGACGAGGCGCTGGCCATTGTAGCGGTCGATCTCGCCGGGCATCACGCCGAGGTTAAGGGCGGCGACGTCGCCCAGGAGAGGCTTGGAGTTTCCGGCGAGCATGACGGGGACGGCGGCGACCTGCGCGACGCTCTGAATCCGGTTTTGGGGCAGCTCGACCTGAATCTGGAAAGCGTTGCCGCTTTTGGGATCGCGCCAGTAGTTTGGATCGATGAAGCGGGAGGAAGAGGTGGCCGGCACGACGGAATGGACCACGTCGGCCATGGTCAGGCCGAACTGGCCGGCGCGATCGCGGTCGATGGCGATGTCGAGAGTGGGGTAGTTCATTTCCTGAGCGAATTGGAGGTCGCGAAGAAATCCGAGCTTCGCCAGTTGGGATTGGACTTTTTGAGCGTAGGCGTAGTCTTCCTGAAGATCGACTCCCTGAATGGCCACTTCGACCGGGGTGGGCGAGCCGAAGCTCATGACCTGGGTTACGATGTCGCCGGCTTCGAAGGACACCTCGGTGTCCGGCAACTGTCGCCGGAGGGCGTCGCGGAGGCGTTCGCGCAAAGCTTCGCCTCGGGGCGCGTTGGGCTTGAGCGCGACCTGGACGATGGCTTCCTGAGGTCCGCTGGTGAAAAGGTGAATCAGGTCAACGGGGTAACTGGAAGGGATGAGGCCGACGAAGTCGCTGGTGATTTCGACATTGCCAGGGCCGGCTTCGGCTTGAATGACGGCGAGGGCGTGGAGCACGATGCGCTCGGTCTCCTCGATTCGAGTGCCGGCAGGGGCGCGCAGACGGATTCGAAGGAGCGGGGCGTCTACATCGGGGAATAATTCGGAGCCCATGCGTGGCGGGAGGAAATAGAGCAGGCCCGCCGCGAGGATAAGGTAGACGATGGCGAGGGGCCAACGAAAGCGCAGGACGGAGTTGAGGTAGCGCCCGTAGAGGGAACGGAGGAATCCGAAGAATCCCTCGGCCTCCTCGCCACGATGGGATTCGCGCATGAGCCAGGTGGAGAAGACGGGGACGAGGGTGCTGGATAGAAGATACGAGGCAATCATCGAGAAGGCGACGGCGAGGGAGAGCGGAACGAAAAGCTGCCGGCTTACTCCGATCATGAAGAAGGAAGGGACGAAGACGGCGAGGATGCAGGCCATGGAGAGGAGGCGGGCGACGGCGGTGCGGCTGCACGCTTCGACGACGGCGCGGGCGCGCGAAACGCCGGGGAGCATTTGCGTGTGAATGTTTTCGATTTCAACCGTCGCTTCGTCCACGAGCACGCCGACGGCGAGGGCGAGTCCGCCGAGGGTCATGATGTTGATGGTCTGGTGAGTGGCCCAGAGGAGAATCACGGCGGTCAATAGAGCGAAGGGAATATTCATCACGACGATCAGGGCGCTGCGCCAGTCTCGAAGGAAGATCAAGACCATGAGGCCGGTGAGGGCGGCGCCGAGAAGACCTTCGAAGACGAGGCCGCGGAGGGAGTTGGTGACGTAGGGCGACTGATCGAATTGCAGGCTGACATCGACGTCTTCCGGAACGGCCCGCTTGAAACTCGGGATGGCGGCCTTGACGGCTTCGATGACGGCGAGGGTGGAGGCGTCGGCGCGCTTGGTGACGGGAATGTAGACCGTTCTTTTTCCGTCGACGTGGGCGTAGGCGGTGACGATGTCGGTGGCGGATTCGATGGTTCCGATGTCGCGCAGATAGACGGTGGCGCCGGTGACGGGGCGAATGGGCGTGGCGAGGAGATCGGAAAGATTGGCGCCGAGCGCCGAGTTGGTGCGGGCGATGCGTTCGATTTTGCCAGTCCACATGTTGCCCGAGGGCATGACGACGCTGGAGCTGGAGACGGCGGCGATGGCTTCGCGGGGAGAGATGCCGTATTGGCGGAGCTTGGAGGGATCGAGGGTGATGACGATGGTTTTCTGGTTTCCTCCGAAGGGAGGGGGAGCGGAGACTCCGGGCAGCGTGGCAAAGAGCGGGCGCACGCGGTTGATGGCGTAATCCTGCATCTCGGAGGGGGTGTGCGTCGCGCTGCTGAAGACCAATTGGCCGACGGCGACGCTGCCGGCGTCGAAGCGGGTGATGAAGGGCGGCACGGTGCCGGGCGGCATAAACGAGCGGGCGCGATTGACATAGCCGACGGTCTCGGCCATGGCCTGGCTCATGTCGGTTCCCTCGTGGAAGACGAGTTTCATGAGCGCGGCGCCCTGGATGCTTTTGCTTTCGACGTGGTCGATGCCGGTGATGTAGAGGAAGTGATACTCGTAGTAGTAAGTGAGATAGCCTTCCATTTGCGCCGGGTCCATGCCGCTGTAGGGCTGAGCGACGTAGATGGCCGGATCGCCGACTTGGGGAAAGATGTCGACGGGCATCCGTTCGACGGCGAGCAGGGCGAAAAGAGCGATGGCGATCAGCGCCACGACGACGGTGAAGGGCCGGCTCAGAGCGGCTAGAACGAGGCGCATGGTTGCTGGACGCTCCGGGAGATCATTGGCTTGCCAGGACGAGGAACGGCCGCAGGTCCCCGCGGGCGGTAGCGAGTTGGAGCAGCGCGCGCCAGACGTTGAGCCGGGCCAAGGCGTCGTCGATCGAAGCTTGAACGAGCAGGCGCTGGGCTTGGGCGACGTCGTCTATCGGAGCCAGGCCGGATTGGTAGCGCGCGTTGGCTTGGTCGAGCGCGGTTTGAGCCGAGGATACTTCCACGGGGGTGTTTTCGGCGACGCGGCGGGCGCCGTTGAGCGTGGCTTGCGCGATGTTGAACTGCGCCTGCAGGGTCGTTTCGATCAATTGGTACTGCGCTTGGGCGGCGCGGAGATTCGCCGATTGCCCGGCCTCCTGTTCGCGAATGGCGAAGCGATCCATGAAGGGGAAGGTTACGGTGAGGCCAACGGAGAAGTTTGAAACGTTCGGCGCCAATCCGTTCGCACCGCCCAGGCGCGCGCCGTTGGTTTCGAGACCCGTCCCGCGCGCCGCGGCGAGACCCTGAACCGAGAACTGGGGAAAGTAAGTGCGTTCGAGTGAATTGAGTTGGCTGCGTTGTTGGGCGATCGCGGCGTTCTGTTCCAGCGCCAGTGGATTGGCGGCCGCCTGGAAGGAAGTTTCCGCGGAGTCCGGAGGCGGGAGCTCCAGCAGCTTGTTTGGAATTACGTTCACCTGAGATGGAGGGAGGCCGGTGAACTGCGCCACAGTGGCGCGAGCGACGGCGACCGCCTGTTCGGCCTCGGCCAGTTGCGTTTGGGCCAGGGCGAGTTCAGCCCGGACTCTCGATTCGTCGGCTCCGGGACGCAATTGGGCGGATACCTGCGCGTGGATGTTTTTGAGAAGGACGTCCCAACTGGCGGTGGCGGCGCGGGCGGCTTGCTCGGTTTGTTGCGCCGCGAGCACGGTGAGGAAGGCGTCGGTGGTGGCGACGGAGATTTCGTAGCGGGTCCGGTTGGCGGCGGCCAACGCTTGCTGGAGGGCGGCGGTGGCCGCGGCGACATTGGCGCGGCGCAACCCGAAGTCGAACGGCTGCCAGCTTACGAGGACGCCCACGCCGCTATCCCAGACCGAGCCCGCGTTATTGGCCTGGACGCCGTCCACGCCGGGGATGATTCCCTGCGGAAGAAGCAAGCCATAGAACGTGTTGCGCGTGGCGCGGTTTACTTGAGCGAGGCCATCGACGCGGGGCAGATAGGCGGTTTGGGCCAGGCGGATGCCGGCGGCGGCCGCGTTCATTTGTTCTTGCGATACGCGAATGGAGGGATAGTTGCGAAGGGCGTCGTCGACCGCTTGGGCGATCGTAAGGGGGCCGGGAGAGGAGTCTGGCTGCGCCGGCGGCGTCGCGAGAGCCGATACGGCCGACAATGCCAGTCCGAGGAGTTGAATACGCCGGGTGGTCATTTGCCCTCGATGAGTTCCCGGAACAGCTCGCGCACCTTGCCCTTGGCCGAGAGGAGGGCTTTTCGCCCCAGCGGCGTCGCGCGATAGATTTTTCGCAGCGATTTTCCATTCCGCTGTTCCTTGGAGTGCAAGTAACCTTTCTTTTCGAGCCCGTGGAGGAGAGGGTAGAGGCTGCCGGGGCTGATGCGGTAGCCGTGGCGGGCGAGTTCCTCGATCATGCCGAGGCCGAAGATCGGTTCTTTCACGGCATGGTGCAGGACGTGGAGGCGGATCAGGCCGGAATAGAGATCCCGGTCGGCGGAGGGGTCTTGATCCTCTGATTTCGTTTTCGTCATTCGATTACGAACAAGGGTAGTATAAGAGTAAATAGCGCCGTATGTCAACGGCGGACGAAGGAGGGTTTGAAAATCATGAAGACGCCGATGGCGACGCGGCGCGGATTTCTTTCCGGCATGGCGATGGGGAGCGGCTTGCTCCTGGCAGGATGCAAAGGCGGCGGGAAGGAAGCGGCGGTTGCACCCAGCGGGCCGGCGGATGTCACGCTGCGCATTGGCACGGTGTTGGTGGATATCGCCAAAGACCACACGATCAGCACCATCGGTTATAACGGCGCGGCGCCGTGCCCTCCGATTCGTTTGAAGGAGGGCGAACCGGTGACGGTCGATCTATTTAACGAGACCGAGGCTCCGGAGTATGTGCATTGGCACGGGCAGATTATTCCGGCGGACGTCGATGGCGCGGAGGAGGAAAAGAGCCTGGTGGTTCCGGCGGGCGGCCATTTGCGTTACCGGCTCACGCCGCAGCCTTCGGGGGCGCGGTTCGTGCATTCGCACACGATGCCGATGGCGGATTTGAGCCGGGGGACTTACAGCGGACAGTTTGCGTTCGTTTACATCGAACCGAAGGCGAATCCGGGGCGGTATGACCAGGAGATCTTCCTGGCGACGCACGAGTGGGAGCCGTATTTCACGACGATGGAGGAGGACGAGGAAGAGGGCGCGGCGGAGCGGGCAAAGAGAGAGGCGGAGATTCAGGGAGGGAAGCCCAACGGGTGGGAGATCGGATATCAGCGTTTCACGATCAATGGAAAATGCCTGGGGTATGGCGAGCCGGTGCGGGTGAAGGAAGGGCAGCGGGTGCTGTTTCATTTTCTGAACGCGAGCGCGACAGAAGTGATTCAGCTCGCGCTGCCGGGGCACCGGTTTCTGGTGACGGGGCTCGATGGAAATGCGGTTCCGCGGCCGGCGGAGGTGGAGGTGCTGGAATTAGGCACGGCCGAGCGGATCGACGCCGTGGTGGAGATGAAGAATCCGGGCGTTTGGATTCTCGGGACGCCGAAAGACGACGATCGGGGGAACGGGATGGGGATCGTGGTCGAGTATGCGGGTAAGACGGGTGCGCCGCGCTGGATCAAACCGGCGAAGGAGAAATGGGATTACACGCTTTTTGGCGGGAGCGGGGAGAGTGTGAAACCGGAGGAGACGATTCCGCTGGTGTTTGGAAAGGTGAACGGAGGCACAGGGGGATTCAATCGTTGGATGGTGAACGGGAAGAGCTTCGATGCGAATGCTGCGCCTCGCGTACTTCACAAGGGCAGGCGCTACCGCCTGGCTTTCGACAACCAGACCGACGACGCGCATCCGGTGCATCTGCACAGAAACAGTTTCGAGCTGATGAACATGGACGGGAAACCGACGGCGGGGATTTTGAAGGACGTGGTGCTGGTGAAGGGGTTTCAAAAGGTGGAGGTGGACGCGACTCCGGCGATGGAAGGGCTGGTTCTCTTTCACTGCCATCAGCAATTGCACATGGATTACGGATTCAAACTGCTGTTCGACGTGGTTTGAAGCGGCGGGCCGGAGTCGGGATACACTGGGCTTATTATGCGCAGCGAATGGGTGGCCGAACGTAGTGACGATCCGGTGCGGACGCAGATGTTTTACGCGCGGCGCGGAGTGGTCACGCAAGAGATGGAGTATGTGGCGCGGCGCGAGCGGCTGGAGCCGGAGACGATCCGGGCGGAAGTGGCGCGCGGGCGGATGGTGATTCCGGCGAACATACGGCACACGAATCTGGAGCCGATGTGCATCGGAGTGGCGTCGTCGTGCAAGATCAACGCCAACATTGGGAATTCGGCGACGACATCGGACATCGCGGAGGAGCTGGGCAAGCTGGGCTATTCGCTGAAATACGGCGCGGATACGGTGATGGATTTGTCGACGGGCGGCGACATCCCCGAGATTCGCCGGGCGATCCTGGAGGCTTCGCCGGTGCCGATCGGCACGGTGCCGATTTACGAGGCGCTGACGCGGGTGCGGCGCGTGGAGGATCTGAACATCGGGGTGCTGCTGGAAGTGATTGAAGAGCAGGCCGAGCAGGGCGTGGATTACATGACGATTCACGCGGGCGTGCTGGTGCAACACGTTCCGCTGACGTCCAAGCGAATTACAGGCATTGTGAGCCGGGGCGGGGCGATTCTGGCCGAGTGGATGGTGAAGAACCACAAGCAGAATATGCTGTACGAGCATTTCGACGAGATTTGCAAGATCTTTCAAAAGTACGACGTGACGTTTTCGTTGGGCGATGGGCTGCGGCCGGGGTGCCTGGCGGATGCAAGCGATGACGGCGCAGTTCGCCGAGTTGAAGACGCTGGGCGAGTTGACGCGGCGGGCGTGGAAATACGACGTGCAGGTGATGGTGGAAGGGCCGGGGCACATCCCGATGGACCAGATCCAGTTGCAGGTGGAGAAGGAAAAAGAGATGTGCGACGAAGCGCCGTTTTACACGCTGGGGCCGCTGGTGACGGACTTCGCGCCGGGTTACGACCACATCACGTCGGCGATCGGGGCGGCGATGATCGGCTGGTATGGGGCTTCGATGCTGTGCTATGTGACGCCGAAGGAGCATTTGGGATTGCCGAACAAGGAAGACGTGAAGGCGGGGCTGATCGCTTACAAGATCGCGGCGCACGCGGCGGATATCGCGCGGCACCGGCCGGGAGCGCGGGACCGCGACGACGAATTATCGCGGGCGCGGTTTCATTTCGATTGGAAGCAGCAGTTCGCGTTGTCGCTCGATCCGGAGACGGCGCAGGCGATGCACGATGAAACGCTGCCGGAAGAAGGGTTCAAGGACGCGGCGTTCTGTTCGATGTGCGGGCCGAAGTTCTGCTCGATGAACCACTCGGCGAAGACGAAGGAATTCAGCGAAGCCGACGCGCAGGCGGTGCTGGCGCAGATCGGGAACGTAAAATCGAACGCGGCCGCCGATTGACGGGGCGATTCGGAGTATAATTCGGAAATC
This sequence comes from uncultured Acidobacteriota bacterium, assembly GCA_963823105.1. Classification (GTDB taxonomy): domain Bacteria; phylum Acidobacteriota; class Terriglobia; order Bryobacterales; family Bryobacteraceae; genus JAJYKC01. Next base: position 46,430 of record CAWGKC010000017.1, on the reverse strand, counting down.
TATGCGCTTGCTTCTCCCACTATTGATCGCATTACCGCTGCTTGCCCAGGAACCGGCCGCTCCCCCGCCCGGAGGCCATGAAGGGCACGAGCACGCGGCTCCGAAAAACCTGAAGCTGTTACAACCCTCCGAAGTGATGCCGGCGATGCGTTCGTTCCGCATTGCGCTGGGGCAAAAGTGCAGCTTCTGCCACGTGGAGGGCAATTTCGCCAGCGACGATAATCCGCATAAGGAGATCGCGCGGAAGATGATCGTGATGGCGCGGGAAATCAACACCAAGTTTCCCGATGGCGAGATGCATGTGACCTGTTACACCTGTCATCGCGGGGCTACGGAGCCGGCGACGGAAGCTCCGGCGGCCGCGCAGTAGTTCGTTCGAAGCCGGCGGTTATATCTTCAATTTCTGGCGCTTTTCCCAACCGGTTTGGAAGAGCGGGAGGAAGTGTTCCTGCTGGTAGGGGTGTTTGGCGATTTCGTCGAAGTTGAGATCGATGCCGAGGCCGGGGCGTTCCGGGATTTCGATGTAGCCGTCGACGACCTTGACGTGGTTGACGACGATTTCCTCTTCCCACGGCTCGTTGAATTCGTCGAAGATTTCGTGGATGAAAAAGTTCGGCAGCGAGGCGTTTAGTTGGACGCAGGCGGCCGAACAGATGGGGCCCTGGGCGCTGTGCGGGGCGATCATGCCGAGGTGTGCGTCGACCATGTCGGCGATTTTGCGCGTGGCCCAGAGGCCGCCGAGGTTGAGCGGTTCGGGCTGGAGGATCATGACGGCGTCGTGCTTGAGAAGCTCGGCGAACTCCTGTTTGGTGGAGAAGCTTTCGCCGGTGGCGATGGGGACGGGAGAGCGGCGGGCGACTTCGACGAGGGCGTTGATGTTGGTGTGAGGGACGGGTTCTTCGAACCAGACGGGGCGCAGCGGGGCCATGGCGCAAGCGAACTCGATGGCGGTGGACGGATGGAAGCGGCAGTGGGCTTCGATGAGCAGATCGACGGAGTCGCCGACGGCCTCGCGGACGGCGCGGATGATGTCGAGGCTCAGGTCGAATTCGGCGCGAGGGAGGGTGCGCCAGTTGGCGCCGAACGGATCGAATTTCAGAGCGGTGTATCCGCGAGAGGCGACGAGGCGGGCCTTGTCGGCGAAGTCCTTCGGAGTGCGCGGGCCGCGGTACCAGCCGTTGGCGTAGGCGCGGAGTTTCTCGTGGCAGCGGCCGCCCCAGAGATTGTAGACGGGCTGTTGGCAGACCTTGCCGATAATGTCCCAGCAGGCCGTCTCGACGGCGGCCACGGCGCACATGTGAATCTGCGCGCCATAGGAATAGACGTCGCGGATCATGCGCTGGGAGAGGGTCTCGATCTGGAATGGGTCCATGCCGAGGATGAGCGGCTTCAATTCGTGGATGGCGGCTTCGACGGTTTTGCCGAAGGCGTTGAGGGTGCCTTCGCCGACGCCGTGGATGCCTTCGTCTGTGGAGACTTTGACGAAGAGCCAGTTCTTCCAAGGGTTGCCGGCGATGAAGGTGTCGATCGCGGTGATTCGCATATTTATTTTATTTTCGCTTGGAGGGCGCGCCACTGGATGAGCAGGCCGCGGACGGATTGGTCGAGTTGGGCGGCGGCGGCGGAGGCTTGGGTGGTGGGAGTGGCGTCTGCGCCTTCGACGATGGAGAGGAGTCCGTCGAGCTCGCCATTCAAGCGGCTGAAGTTTTCGGCGTCCGTGGATGGGCCGCGAGAGAAGCGGCGGCCGGCTGCGCCTTCGAGGGCGGCGAGAGCGGCGTCGTTTTGTTTGGCCTCGGGCGGCTGGGTCTTGCGGAGGGCTTTGACTTGTTCGAGCGCGTCGTAGTCCTGGCGCATCATGGCGCAGATTTTCGAGGCGAGCTCGAATTGTTGGCGGAGGCCGTCGGGAGGGGTTTTCACGCGTGGGTCCATCTTCACGGTGAGGGGTTGGGTGAGGGTTTTGCCGTCGACGGTGAGCTTGACGGTGTAGAGACCGGGGAGAGCCGAAGGGCCGAGCGGATAACGCGGCGTGTCCTCGTAAATGGCCGAGATGGGATATTCGTGCGTGAGCGAAGCGGGAGCGGGATAGTGGAGGTTCCAGACAAAGCGGTGCATGCCTTGGGTGGAGGGCAGGATGTTCGGCGGGCGGACCCAGTAGAGCGGGACGGGGAGTTCTTGCGCGAGCTCGGCGATTGAAGGTGCGGCTTGATTGGCGCTGGAATATTTGCGGACCAGCTTGCCGGCGTGGTCGAGGATTTCGAGAGTGACGGGGCCGGCGGGGGCATCCTTCAGCCAGAAATCGACGATGGCTCCGTCGGGAGGGTTTTTGCCGGCGGGTTCTTCCGGCGGCAGTGGCGTATCGCTGTTCTGGTTGCGCCTTATGCGATAGGCGGGGGCGGGTGCGAAGAGGAAGGCGGAGGTGGCGGCGGTGGCGGCGTTCCACTGGCGAAGCGGCGTGATGTCGTCGAGTATCCAGAAGCCGCGGCCGTGCGTGCCGGCGATAAGATCGGCGCCGTGAATGGCGATGTCGCGGATGGATGTCGCGGGCATGTTGAGGCGCAGCGGGAGCCAGCGATCGCCGTCGTCGAAAGAAACGAAGACGGCGGTTTCGGTGGCCGCGAACAGCAGGCCTTTGCGGACGGGATCTTCGCGCACTGCGTTGACGGGGGCGTCATCGGGAAGGCCGGCGACAGTCTCCTGCCACGTCTTGCCGCTGTCGCGGGTGCGGTAGATGTGCGGATGGAGATCGTCGAGGCGGAAGCGGTTGATGGCGGCGTAGGCGGTACCGGCGTCGAAGTGGGAGGCGTCGAGGAGGGAGACTTTGCTCCAGGGAGTGAGCGCGGGCGGAGTGACATTGGTCCAGGATTTGCCGGCGTCGGTGGTGAGTTGAATCAGGCCGTCGTCGGTGCCGGCCCAGATGCGGTTGGCGTCGAGTGGGGACGGGGCGATGGTGTAGATGACGCCGCGCTGGCGCTGGTCGCGCTTGGCGGCGTCGTCCTTATAGATGCCGACGGGAGCGGGGATGTCCCACTTGGCGCGGGTGAGGTCGGGGCTGATGACGGACCAACTGTGGCCGCCGTTGGAGGTTTTGAAAAGGACGTTGCCGGCGAGGTAAATCGTGTGCGGATCGGTGGGAGAGAATAGGACAGGCGCGGTGCGAAGGAAGCGGTATTTTGAGCCGCGCAGAGCGACTGGGCCGACTTCCTGGACCATGCCCGTCGATTCGTCGAAGCGGGTGAGTTTGCCGCCGTATATGACGCCGGGATGGAGAGGATCGGGCGCGACGTAGCCGTACTCTTCGACACCAACGGGGTGCCAATCGCGGAAGGTGATTTCGCCGTAATCGCTCCGGCTGGCCACGCCCGCGGAGCCGCTTTCCTGTTGGCCGCCGTAGACCCAATAGGGGAAGCGATTGTCGGTGATGACGTGGTAGAACTGCGCGGTGGGCTGGTTGTACCACGAGCTCCAGGTTTGTCCGCCATTGACGCTGATGGTGGCGCCCTGGTCGGAGGCGAGAAGGATGATTTGGGGATCGAGGGGGTTGATCCAAATCGTGTGATAGTCGTCGCCACCGGGCGCGCCTTTGATGGCGGTGAAAGTTTTGCCGGCGTCGAGGGAGCGGTAGGTGGAGGTGTTGGCGACGTAGACGATGTCGGGATTCTTGGGATCGACGCGGACGCCGGCGAAGTCGTCGCCACGGCCGTAGATGCGGCTTTCGGAGTTGACGCGGGACCAAGTGGCGCCGGCGTCGTCACTGCGATAGAGGCCGCCGGCGCGGGCTTCGACGAGGGCATAGATGCGATTGCCATCGCTGGGGGCGACGCCGAGACCGATGCGGGCGAGGCCTTCCGAGGTTGTGGGCAGGCCGCCGTGAAGCTGGGTCCACGTGGCGCCGCCGTCGGTGGATTTGAAGAGGCCGCTGCCGGGTCCGTTGTATTGGCCGTTCTCCCAGGGGCCTTGGCGCGCGGCCCAGAGGACGGCGTAGACGATGTCGGGGTTTTGGGGATCGAAGGCGAGATCGACGGCGCCGGTATTTTCGTCTTTGTAGAGGCTCTTGGTCCAGTTGGCGCCGCCGTCGGTGGAAAGAAAGACGCCGCGCTCGGGATTGGGGCCGTAGGGATGGCCGAGGACGGCGGCGAAGACGCGGTTGGGATTGCGAGGGTCGACGAGAAGGGCGGGGATTTGCTGGCCGTCGCGGAGGCCGAGATGCGTCCAGGATTTTCCGGCGTCGGTGGATTTGTAGATGCCGTTGCCGACGGAGAGGTCGGGACGCTGCAGGCCTTCGCCGCTGCCGGCGTAAATGATGTTTGGATCGGAAGGGGCGATGGCGAGGGAACCGATGGAGCCGGTGGATTGATCGTCGAACAGGGGCTGCCAAGTTCTGCCGGCATCGTTGGTTTTCCAGATGCCGCCGTTGGTGGCGGCAATATAGAAAACGATGGGTTGGGCGGCGATGCCGGCGGCGGCGACGGTGCGGCCGCCTCGGAAGGGGCCGATGGAGCGCCAGCGGAGACCGTCGTAGAGGGCGGGGGAGACGCCTTGGGCGGCGGCGAGGGTGGTGAGCAGCAGCGGGATGAGGATGCGCGAGTTTTTCAAATGGCCTCCGGGAGAGTCGAAGGTCATTTTACGTCATGGGGCCGGGGCGCCGTCGCTTCGTGGCGGAGCATCGGGAGGGTTATCATGGAGCTAGTCAATTAATCAATCAAGCATTTATGACAAGAAAAATATCGGCCCTCACCGCTCGGACCCAGCTCGGGCAGATCATGAATCGCGCGGTGGAACATAACGATCGTTTCCTGGTGGAGCGAAACGGCGAACCCGCGGTGGTAATTCTGAGCGTTGCCGATTATGTGAAGACCCTTTCTCCGCCGCCGGAATGGATGGAAAAGTCGTGGACAAGCGCCAAGCGGATAGGGTTGGATAAACTGACCTCGAAAGAAATCGACGCCGAGATCACCGCCGTGCGGAGCGCCCGGGCGAAGCGGCGGTAAAAAGTCCCCGATGATCCGGGTTGTCCTCGACACGAATGTTCTGGTGTCGGCGCTCTTGAAGCCAGAGAGCGTGCCCGCGACGGTCCTGATGCTCGCGCTCTCGGGCGGGTTTCAGCTTTGCGTGTCCGAGGCGATCTTTGCCGAGTATGAGGAAGTGATCCGCCGCCCACGTTTCAAACGCTCTCCGAATGTCATCGACGGAACTTTACGATCGATTCGGAAAATTGGATATTGGGTGAAACCGGCTACCTCGGTGAAAGAGTGCGGCGATCCGGCCGACAACATGTTCCTCGAATGTGCCGAGGCTGCCAACCCCGATTATCTTGTGACAGGAAACGAGCGCCACTTTCCGGATCGCTGGAAGAAGACGGCCGTAATCAATGGCCGGGACTTAATCGAACTAATTATAAACAGCTCGTGACCGACCGCGAGTATCGCACCGGCATTCATCCAACGACGACCATGACCTCCTCAAGCGGCTTCCTCGAGATGTCGGGGACTTCGGCGCCGGGGGCGGGGTAGCCGACGGGGATCAGTAGGAAGGGGCGCTCGTTTTTGGGGCGATCGAGGATTTGGGCGAGGAAGGCCATAGGGACGGGGGTGTGGGTGAGGGTGGCGAGGCCGGAGGCGTGGAGGGCGGCGAGGAGGAAGCCGGTGGCGATGCCGGCGGATTCGGAGACGTAGTAGTGTTTCACTTTGCGCTCGGCGCCGTTGGCGTCGATTTCGATGCCGTAGTCGAGACGGAAGACCACGATGAGATAGGGCGCGGTTTCGAGGAATGGCTTGTGCCAATCGGTTTGGAAGGGCTTCAGCGCGTCGAGCCATTCGGAGGGGGCGCGATGATCGTAGAAGGCTTTTTCCTCGGCTTCGGCGGCTTCGCGGATGCGGGATTTCGTGGCCGGATCGGCGACGACGACGAAGCGCCAGGGCTGTTGATTGGCGCCCGATGGGGCGGTGGCGGCGGCGCGGATGGCGGTTTCGATCAGATGAAAAGGGACGGGCTCGGGCGAGAAATGGCGGACGGTGCGGCGGGTGGAGAGCGTGTCGAAGAACGCGGCGGCGCGCTGGGTTTGCGTCTCGGGGGCGAGGCGGGGGAAATCGAGTTTATGCACGCTGCCTTTATAGCAGCGTGACGGGGTCGACGTCGATGACGAGCGCGGTGGAACCCCATTTCTGCTTCAGGGCGTGGTTGCGGATGATTTGCAGGGTTTCGTTTAAGAGCTTGCGGTCGGTGGCTTTGAGCAGGATCTGGTAGCGGAATTCGCGTTTGATTTTCGACACGGCCGCTTCGGCGGGACCGAGCGCCTTGATGCCTTCGGGGGCGGGATCGAGGAGGCGGCCGAGTTCGGCGCTCCATTCGAGGGCGCGCTCCTGTTGCTCGCTGCGGACGAGGATGTTGGCGAGCGCGGAGAAGGGAGGATAACGCATGGTGCGGCGGAACTGGATCTCCTTCTCGTAGAACTTGGCGTAGTCCTGTTCGGCGGCGAAGCGGATGGCGTAGTGCTCGGGGTTCATCGTTTGGATGAGGACGATGCCGGGAAGGTCGCCGCGTCCGGCGCGGCCGGCGGCCTGGGTTAACAATTGAAAAGTCCGTTCGGCGGAGCGGAAGTCGGGTAGGCTTAGGCCGACGTCGGCGGAGATGACGCCGACGAGGGTGACGTTGGGGATGTCGTGGCCTTTGGCGATCATCTGGGTGCCGACGAGGATGTCGAAGGCGCGTTCGCGGAAGCCGTCGAGGATAGTCTCGAAGTGGCGCTTGCCGCTGACGGTGTCGCGGTCCATGCGGGCCACGCGCGCGGCGGGGAACATCTGGTGCAGTTCTTCTTCCACCTTCTCCGAGCCGCTGCCGATGAATTGGACGTGCTCGCTCTGGCATTGCGGGCAGACGGAGGGAACGTGCTGGGCGTGATTGCAGTAGTGGCAGAGCAGGCGGCGGTCGCGGCGATGGTAGGTGAGGGTGACGGCGCAGTTGGGACACTCGATGCGATGGCCGCAGGCGCGGCAGGTGACGAAGCTCGAAAAGCCGCGGCGGTTGAGCAGGAGCATGGTCTGCTCGCCGTTCTTCAGACGTTCGTCGATGGCTTCGACGAGGCGACGGGAGAAGTTGGACAGCTTGCGCGTGGCGAGGAACTCTTCGCGCATGTCGATGATTTCGACGTCGGGCATGGGGCGGCGCTCGATGCGTTCCGGGAGTTCGATCAGTTGAAATTTTCCGCGTCCGGCGTTGTAACGGGATTCGAGCGCGGGCGTGGCCGAGCCGAGGACGACGCAGGCCTTCGCTTCGCGGGCGCGGAGGATGGCGACGTCGCGGCCGTGGTAGCGCGGGGTTTCCTGTTGTTTGTAGCTTTGGTCGTGCTCTTCGTCGACGACGATGAGGCCGAGGTTTTGGATGGGCGCGAAGACGCCGGAGCGGGTGCCGACGGCGACGCGGGCGGCGCCGGAGCGGAGGCGGCGCCATTGCTCGGCGCGCTCGGCGTCGTGGAAGGCGGAGTGGAGAATGGCGACGCTGTCGCCGAAGCGGTAGTGGAATTGGCCGGCGACGGAAGGGGTGAGGGCGATCTCGGGGACGAGCAGGAGAGCGTTGCGGCCGAGGGCGAGGCAGGCTTCGATGGCGCGCAGGTAGATTTCGGTTTTGCCCGAACCAGTGACGCCGTGGAGCAGGAACGCCGCGAATTCGCCGGAGCGCAGCGAGGATTCGATGCGCTGGTAGGCGGCGAGTTGATGGATGTTGAGTGTGCGGGGCGGACGCTCCGGTTCGCGGTAGACCTGAGCCTCGGTTTCCAGTTTGACGAGGCCGCGGCGGGCGAGGGCGCGGGCGGCGGTGCTCGCGTTTTTGAGTGTCGCTTCGAGGCCCTTCAGGTTGTGAGCGCCGGGATGAAGTTCGAGGAACGAGAGCAGCTCGCGTTCGGGCTTGGGGAGCTTGGCTTCGGCGCGAAGAAGGAACTCGACCCTCAGACGGGTGGCGGAGGCGCGAAGGGGATCGCGGTCGGCGGCGGTGTCTTCGACGGTGGCGAAGCCGCGCTTTTCGAGGGCTTTCAAGATGCGCGCGGCGTCGGGGATTTTCTTGGCGATGTAGGAGGCCGAAAGCGGGCGGGATTCGATGAGGCGAAGGAGTTGGAGGGTTGGGTCCTGTTCCGCTTCGCCGATGACAAGCTGGCGGGTGGCGTCGCGGCCGGCGTCGGTGAGCGAATAGACTTTGGCGTGGCGCGTTTCGCCGGCAAGCGGGGCCATCCCCCGAAGAACTTCGCCGAGCGGAGCGCAATAGTAGTGAGCGATCCATTGGCCGAGGGCGAGCATTTCGGCGTCGAGGATCGGCTCCTCGTCGAGGAGCTTGAAGATGTCTTTAATGGAAGCTTCGGGGGCTTGATCGTGCAGGCGGAGGACGACGCCGGTGAGATTGCGCGCGCCGAAGGGGACGAGGACGCGGCAGCCGGGTTGGATGCGATGTTCGAGCGTGGCGGGGAGACGGTATGTGAATGCCTGGTTGAGCGGGACGGGCAGGCTGACATCGGCGTACATCGTCAGTTTGAGAGGAGCGTGAATTAAGACAGTCCGTGAAAGTAGCCGCTCAGGGCGGGGTAGAGGGCTTGATAGCGGCGATGGCCCTCGGCGTAAAGACGGGACACGGCTGGGTCGGGATCGACGGAGGCGGTTTCGCGGATGGCCGCGGCACAGACTTCGCGCACGCCGCCGGAGCCGCCGGTTCCGGCCAGGGCGAGCAAGGCGGCTCCATAGGCCGAGCCTTCCTGGGTTTCCAGCGACACGACGGGCTTGCCGAGCACATTGGCGAGCGTCTGGCGCCAGAACAGACTACGCGCGCCGCCGCCGGAGACGCGAATGGAGGCGACGCTTCCGCCGAGGGTCTCGACCAAATCGAGGCAGTCCTTCTGGCTATAGCAGACGCCTTCGATGAGGGAGCGGATCAGATCGGCGCGAGTGTGGCGGGCCGTGAGGCCGATCCAACCGCCTCGGGCGGCGGCGTCTAGATGGGGCGTGCGCTCGCCCATCAAATAAGGAAGCCAGGTGAGGCCTTGGGAGCCGGGTTCGGCGCCGGCGGCTTCTTCCATCAACGAATCGTAATCGGCGGAGGGGGCGAGTTGGTTGCGGAACCATTGCAAGCTGAGGCCTGCACCTTGGGTGACTCCCATGACGTGCCAGGCTTGCGGAACCGCGTGGCAAAACGTGTGGACGCGGCCTTGCGGATCGTAATTGGGTTGATCGAGAAAAGAGAAGACTACGCCGGAGGTGCCGAGGGTGCAGGAGACGGGGCCGGGAGTGACGATGCCGTTACCGATGGCGCTGGCCGCTTGATCGCCGGCGCCGGCGACGACGGGTGTGCCTTCGGCGAGGCCGGTAGCCTCGGCGGCGGCGCCGGTGATGACGCCGCTGATCTCGTGGGACTCAAGGGCGCGAGGGAGCAGCGACGGGTCGAGGCCGAGCGAAGCGGTCATGGTTTCGGACCAGCGGCGGTGGGCGACGTCGAACAGAGCGGTGCCGGAGGCGTCGGAGACGTCGGTTGCGAATTCGCCGGTCAATTCAAAGCGTAAGTAGTCCTTGGGGAGGAGAACTCTCCGGGCGCGGTGGAAATTTTCCGGTTCATTGTCGCGGACCCAGATTAGCTTGGGGAGGGTGAAGCCGGTGAGGACGGGGTTGGCGGTGGCGGCGACGATGGCCTCGCGGCCGATGTCGCCGTTGATGAAATCGACTTGGGCTTGGCTGCGCTGATCGCACCAGATGAGAGATGGACGGATGATGCGGTTTTCGGCGTCGAGCAGGACGAGGCCGTGCATTTGCCCGGAAAGGCCGATGCCGCGGATGTCGCGCGACGCGACGCCGGATTCGGCGAGCACCGCGCGCACCGCGAGCTGCGCGGCCTGCCACCAGTTTTCAGGGCGTTGCTCGGCCCAGAGCGGGCGCTGCATCAGGATGTCGTCGTGCGCGGCGATTGCGGCGTGGCGGACCTTGCCGCGCTCATCGACGAGCAGCGCGCGGGTGCCACCGGTTCCAACGTCGAGGCCGAGCCAGAACATGGGCGATTCTCCTTAGTGCTTGGTATGAAATAACCGAGCCAACCGCTCCCTTACGGTCACGGCTCGGAAGGCGCCTCCGAGCCGTGACCGTAAGGGAGCGGATCCGATGTTTTGACAGCGTAATTTCATGGCGACGACTTTATACCGCCAGCGGCTGGTTTTCGAAGGGAAGGTAGGCTGCGCCATAGAGACCGGCTTCGGCGCCTAGCGTGGCGCGTTCGATGCGGGTTTTGGCCTCGCGGAACGTGTAGGAACGGCGATGGACCTCGGAGAGCATCGTCGGAGCGAAGAAATCCCAGGCCGGCAACGGGCCGCCGCTGAGCAGGTAGAGGGGAAAATTGAAAATATTGACCAGGCTGGCGAGAGCGATGCCGAGGGATTCGCCCATGGCGGTGAAGATCATTTTGGCGCGCTCGTTTCCGGCGACGGCGAAATTGTAGACGTCTTCGGAGCTGGCGTTGTCGCCGAGGTGGAGGAGCCGGGCCATGGCGGCGATGGCCGTGGCGGAGGCGTGTTTTTCCAGACACCCGCGGTTGCCGCAGCCGCAGGGGTTGCCGTCGGCGTCGACGGTGATGTGGCCGATCTCGCCCGCCATGCCAAGATAGCCGTGGAGGATTTTGCCACCGGAGATTATGCCTCCTCCGATGCCGGTACCGAGGGTGAGGAGGACGAGGTCGTCCACGCCGCGGCCGGCGCCCATCCATTGCTCGCCCATCGCGGCGGCGTTGGCGTCGTTTTCCAGGATAACGCGCGCGCCTCCGAGAAGGCGCTCGATTTCGTCGCGGAAGGGGAAATGTTCGAACTCTTGAAGATTGTTCGAGCCGATGATTTTGCCTTCGCTCATCAAGATGAAGCCGGGAACGCCGATGCCGACGCCGGCGAGCGAGCCGCTGGTGTCTTCCTGGAGTTGACGGATGGCGGCGGCGATGTCCCGCATGACGGCGTCGCGGCCCGCCGATAGCTCGGCTTTACCGGAGATTTTGCCGAGCATTTGGCCGGAACGGCTGATGGCAGCGGCGCGGAGGTTGGTGCCTCCCAGATCGACGCCAATGGAGTATTCGCTCATGAAGCAGCATGATAGCAAGAATGATGCGGCGGGCTGCCAGTTGGAGAAGGCGCGGAATCCAATAGACTAATGTTGCTATGCACCTCCATTCGCGCCGGCAGTTTCTTGGTTCGGGACTCGCTATTTCGATTGGATCGGCCGTGGCCAGATCGCAGTCTCTACCGAAAGAAAAGCTGCGCGTGGTGGTGACGGGTGGGCATCCCGGCGATCCGGAATACGGCTGCGGAGGAACCGTCGCGCGCTACACCGATCTGGGACACGCCGTGACGCTTCTGTACTTGAACCGAGGCGAGAAAAGCTGTGGGGAATCGAGCCCCAATCAGGGCAGCGATGTGCGCGTGCCGGAGGCGCGGAAAGCTTGCGAAATTCTGAAGGCGACTCCCGTTTTCGCCGGACAGTGCGACGGGCACGCCGTGGTGGACGCCGCGCATTACGACGAGTTTCGCGGAATTCTGGCGGGGTTGAAGCCGGACGTGCTTTTTACGCATTGGCCGGTGGACGGACACGCGGATCACCGCGCGATCTTCTCGCTCACCTACGACGCGTGGCGCAAAACGGGCAAGACATCGGCGTTTTATTTTTATGAAGTCTCCGACGGCGAGGACACGACGATGTTTACTCCGTCGGACTATGTGGACATCTCGGCGACGGAAGCGCGAAAGCGGGAAGCCTGTTACGCCCATGCCTCGCAATCGCCGGACAGGTTTTATACGCTCCAGTCGGCGGTGGCGCGGTTTCGCGGGATCGAGAGCGGCTATCGCGCGGCGGAAGCGTTTATCCGGCACGTGGACAGCAAGAGCGGCTTCTTGCCATAGACGGCGATTCCGCTACTTGTCGCCTTCTTCGACGAGCTTTTCCGCGAGCGCGATTTCATCGGCGCTTCCTCGCGCGGCCAGCGCCCGTTGGCGGTCGTAAGTGAAAATCTGCGGCGCGTTCCGAGCCGCGCGGATTTGGGCGGCGATGCGGTGGAGCGTTTCCGGCGGACTTGCCTCGGTTAAATAGAACACGCGGACCTGTTCTCCGTTGGCGGCGGGCAGCGGGTATTCGTGCGGGAGCGTGGGGCTGTCGAGTTCGTTGAAAAGCCACTCGGCGAGCGCGATCTGGGCGGCCGAATCCGCGGACGGCGAGGGCGCGCGGCTCGTTGTAGGTGAAGACGCGTCGAATTTCGGCGATCGTACGGACCAAGGTGACGGCCTGCTGAAAGTCCTGCATCGACAGCGTCCGCGGCAGATAAAATACGCGCACGATATTGTCGGCGCCGCCGTCCGGAATCCGGTATTCGAGCGGGGCGGCCGGCTTGTCCATCTCGCCAAATAGCCACTCGGCCAGTGCCATTTGGCTGGACGTTCCCCGCACGGCCGCCGCTCGCGGCTCGTTGATGGTGAACATGCGCCGGATATCGGCGATCGAGCGGACCAAGGTGGCCACTTGCTGAAATCTTTGCGGTGTTGGAGTATAGGGGAGAAAAAAGACACGCACGACATCGCCGGCGCCGCCGGAGACGCGGTGTTCGCCATGGGAGGGGTTGTCCAGTTCATTGCATAACCACTCGGCGACGGCGAGCTGGCCGGCGGTTCCGCTCACTTCCAGGGTGCGCTGGACGGCGTCGTAGGATGTCTGGCGAACCTCGGCGATTCCACCGAGCAGCGTGGCGGTTTCCTGGATTACCAGCGGCGTCTCGCCGTGCGTGAAATGGAAGATTCGATGCAGGTTTGGATCGGCCGGCGTTTGCCCGAACGCCAACGTGGCGAAGAGGGCGGTTATCGGGAGCGGGATCGCGATGAGGCGCATTGGTCCTGCCTTTTGGTAGAGTTAGACGCGTTCCTGGCGATAAACGTGCAGACGCGGCGCGCGCTTCCGCGAAGGAAATTCTTTACTTCCTGAAACATTTGCCGCACAATTGTTTCAGAGACCGTAGTCCTACCGGTACTTTACGGAGAAACCCCAGTGGGATGAATGTCATCTATTATGTGGGAGAGTAAGTAGTTTCCGACCCTGTCGTCGATAAGACAAGAGAGGCGGACGATGGACATCGTTGGTGACCGGAAATTCGTGGAACTGCCGGGCGACAAAACGCACGAGTTGCCCCCGCTGCTGGTACGCTCGACGCCGGACGTGAAACGTCTGGATCGCGTGGTTGGCATGGCCAACAACATCATCGAGACCGAGGACATGATGCCTCCGACCGGGGAGCCGGACCGTCCGGGGCAGGAAGGCGACCGGCGGAAGATGGACTTGGCCATCAATCTAGTGGACCAGTATCTCTCGCTGGTGACGCACTGGCAATGGGGCGACAGCATCCTGGAATGGATACGCCAATGCGAGATCACCTTCGGCACCAGGGTGGATTTGCGCAATCTGCTTCGTGCGGATCTGTGGCCGCACGCCGGGCGTTCCAGCTTCGTGCAGTTGCTGGAGGACAAGTCGATTCCCACGCATGGGGTTGGCATCGAGAAAGCCGTGGGGTTGCGATTGACATTCCGCCAACCGCCGCCGATCGCCTGTTTTTCCGATCAATTTCTTTTCTACTTAAACTCACCGGTCGCCGGCACCGCCTATCAGACCTGGGCGCACCTGAGCCCGGACCCGGTTTCCTCCCTGCCCCCGGAACGGTTTTCGTTCCAGGTGGTGGACATGTCGCTCGAATAGGCGCACTGCGCTACCATACCGGGAATGCGGGTAGCGATTCTCGGTTACGGGTTTATGGGTTCGGCGCACGCGCGGGCGGTTCAAAAGGCGCGGGGCGGGGAACTGGCGGCCATCTATTTGCGCGACCCGTCCCGGCTGGGAGAAGCTCCGCGGGGTAACCTCGACGCCGGCGCGGGCCGGGCGGATCTTACGGGCGTGCGCGTCGTCAGCCGGCTGAAAGACATCTTCGACGACGCCGCGATCGACGCCGTGAGCGTTTGCCTGCCGACGCATCTTCACGCCGAGACGGCCATCGCCGCGCTACGGGCGGGCAAACACGTTCTAGTGGAAAAGCCGATGGCGCGGGACGCGTATGAGGCGGCGGCGATGATGGCTGCGGCCAGAGAGTTCCGCCGGACGCTGATGGTCGCGCAGGTATTACGGTTCTTTCCCGCCTACACCGCGCTGCGGGAAGCGATTGCGCGGGGAGAAATGGGAGCGCTGTGCGCGGTTGAGTTGAGGCGGAGATGCGCGGCGCCGGATTGGAGCGGATGGTTTGGAGACGCGGCGAAGAGCGGTGGCGCCACGCTCGATCTTTTGATTCACGACATCGACATGGCGCTCAGTCTCTGCGGTGCGCCGGATTCGGTTTCAGCGACCGGGTACGACGCGATGGCGCATGGCATCGATTTGATGCGGGCGCAGCTTCAATACCGGCACGGGCCGGCCGTAAGCGTGGAGGGTGGATGGTATTTACCGGGATCGTATCCGTTTTCGATGGCCTATACGGCGGTGTTCGACGATGGAGCGATGGAGTATCATTCCTCGGAGGCGGGCGTGGCGATTTATAAGCGGGGCGCGGTGCCGGAGAAATTGGCGTTGCCGCAAAACGATCCTTATGCCGAGGAGATGCAATATTTTCTCGATCGCTGCGCCGACGGCAAGGAGCCGGAGCGATGCAAGCCGGAGGAGTCGGCGCGGGCGCTGAAAGTGGTGTTGTTGATGATGGAATCGAGGAACCGGAAGGGAGAAAGGATGGAATGTCGAATTTAGCGCCGCGCGAGCCGGGGGCGATGTTTTGGGCGGGCCGGGACGATCTCGAGGCGATTTGCGGCATGGGCGTGCGCTGCGGACAGATGGGGATTCCCGGCGATTACAGCATGGACGAAACGGCGGTTGGGAAGTGGAAGGCCGCTCTCGCCGCGGAGGGATTCACATTGGTTACGCTGTTTGCGGCCTACGACGGGGAGAGCTATTCCGATTTGCCCACCGTACAGCGCACGGTGGGATTTATTCCGCCGGAAACGAGAGAGGCGCGGATCCGGCGCACGCTCGAGCTGAGCGATTTCGCGGCGAAGTTGGGAGTGGGGAGCGTCGCCTGCCACATCGGCTTCGTGCCGGAGGACGCCGCGGACCCCGATTACATCGCCGTGCGGGAGGCGGTGCGGACCGTTTGCCAACATGCGGCGCGGCATGGACAGACCTTCGCCTTGGAAACGGGGCAGGAGCCGGCGAGAGCGCTGCTTCAATTCATCAAGGAAGTGGACCGCGAGAATCTAGGCATCAACTTCGATCCGGCGAATATGATTCTCTATGGAACGGGCGAGCCGGTCGAAGCGCTGAGAGTGGTGCGGGAACGAGTACTGTCGGTGCATTTGAAGGACGGAACGTGGCCTCCGAAGGACAATCCGGAGGCGCTGGGCACAGAGGTTCCGCTGGGGCAAGGCGACGTCAACATCGCGCGGTTCGTCGAAGCGCTGCGGGAGACGGGCTTCACGGGACCGCTGAATGTGGAGCGCGAGACGGAAGACCAGGAGGCGCGGCTGCGTGAGATGGCGGCGGGCATCGAGCTGCTTCGTTCGTTAGAATAATCGCCATTATTTGCGGCGCGGCGAAGTGGGCGTGTAAAGCATCCGCGAGACCGCGGGTGGAAGGTCCCCTCGATGGAACGCCTGGACCTTGTTTCGCACGGCGAGATCGCGCATGGTAAGCCGCTCACGCTGGCGCAGATATTCGGCCCAGGATTCAATGAGAAAGGTTTCGACGTAGCGTCCGGGGCTGCCGGTGTCTTTGAACAGCGCCCAGCGCATGGCGCCGTCGCGGAGACGGATACCTTTCAATTCGTCGATGGCGGAAAGAAAGACGGCGGCGTGCGCGGGATCGATTTCGTAGTCGATGGAGACGCGCACCGGGCCGTCTTCGAAACGCGGCTCGATGACGACGGAAGGGCCGGAGCGGATGAGGCCGGAAGCTTTCGCCGGAGACAGGTCGGCGGGCTTGCCTCCGGGGATTCGATAACGGCGGGCGGCGGGCAGGCCGGCCAGCAACGCGACGCCGGCCGCGGCGAGGGCGGCGGGCGTGCCCCAACGCTGGGCGACGGCGCCCCAAAATGCGCTGCCAAGCGCCATGCCGGCCTGGAACACCATTTGGTACGTGCCCAGCGCGCGGGCTTGAACCCACGCCGGGGCGGAGACTTGAACGGCGATATTGAACAGGGATGTGGTGCTGGTCCAGGCGAAGCCGGCGGCGAGCAGGGCGAGAACAACGAAGAGGGTTTGATGGACAAACGCCATCACAAAAAGCGCGGCGGAGAAGACGATGGTGGCGGAGGCGACGATGGCGCTGGGCGGGAAGCGCCGCCGCACTCGGGGAAGGAGAACGGCGCCGGCCACCGCTCCGGTGCCCATGCAGGCGTTGAGCATGCCGTAGCCCAACGCGCCGTGGCGGAGATCGCGCTGGGCGACGACGGCGAGCAAGGCCCAGATGGCGCTGACGCCGCTGGTGACCAGGAACGCGCGGATGAGGATCGATTGAATATCCCCGGAGTGGGCGACGTAGCGAAGGCCGGCGCGGATGGAGCCAAGGAGGCGTTCGGCGGGAAGGTCGCTGGTGTGGATCGCCTGCCTTTTCCAGACATAGAGAATATAGACGACGAACAGAAACGAGAGGGCGTTCAGGAAGAAACTCGCGGCGGCGCCGGTCATGGTACGGACGAACAGGGCCATGCAGAGGCCGCCGAGCGCGGGGCCCACGGCGCGGGCGAGATTGTAGCCGGCGCTGTTGAGCGAGATGGCTTCGGCGAGCTCGGAGCGGGGAACGAGCTCGGGAATGATGGCCTGCCAGGCGGGGTTATTCATGGCCGCGCCGACGTTGAGCAGCAACGTGAGCGAGAGGAGAGCCCAAGGGCCGATGACGCCAAGGAAGCTCAGCAGGCTGAGTATAGCGGCGGCGGCGAGCATCCAGGATTGCCAGAAGAGGAGCAGGCGGCGCCGGTCGAGAATGTCGGCCGTGGCGCCGGCGAGGAGACCGAACAGCAGCACGGGAAGGCTGGCGGCGGTCTGCATCAGCGCGATCAGCAGAGGGGACGTGGTGAGGGATGTCATCAACCACGTGGCAGCGGTGTCTTGCATCCATCCGCCGATGTTGGAAGCGAGAGAGGCGACCCAGCGATCGCGGAAAGAAGGGCGGCGCAAGGGCGCCCAAGGTCCACCGCCGGGCGCGCGATCCTCTTCCCTGGCGGCCATATCCAGATTGTAAGGCTGCGGGGCTTCCAGCCGGCGGTTGCCGGGTGTACAATCGACGGAGCCGGGAAATTCCACGGGGAGATTCCGGGCGCAATTGAAACAATTTCGGCGGCGGCGTCACCAAGCATCGAGCGGCGGAGCGAACCGCACCGGCGCGCACCGGCCACAGAGGAGAGCTTCAGCCATGGACGAAATACCCATTCGAGGGCCCGGATCCGTAGCGTTGACGTACATCGTTCACGGTCTGGTGCGGGAAAGCGACGGGAGGCCGATCCCGGGGGCCGTCGTCGATGCCTACGATCAGAATCTGCGGAGACTCGACCTAATCGGCCAACAAACGACGGGCGCCGACGGTTCGTACCTCATTCGCTATTTGATTTCCCAACTGAAGCAGCCGGGCAAAACCAGCGCGGATCTGGTCGTCAAGGCCGCCTCGGCCAACGGCGCGGCGATCGCGGAGTCGCCGGTGTTGTTTCACGCTCCCGTTAACGCCGAGGTGGACCTGACGCGTGGCAACGCGCCGTTCCTAGGGCCGGCCGAGATCCACTCGGTCCAGACCACGCTCGCGCCGATTTTGGGTACCGTTTCCGCCGCGAGCCTCACTGAGAGCGACATCGCGTTCCTTACGGGGACGACGGGTGTCGACAGCACGCAGATCGGCCAACTGGCGGCGGCGTCGGTTGCCTCGGCCGCCTCCGGTCTCGACGCGCAGGTTTTCTATGCCTTGGCCCGCCAAGGTTTTCCGGCTATGCTCGACAATCTGCTGACGACGGATCCGGCCGCGCAGAGCCAGGCTCTCGAATCGGCCGCCGCCGCCAATCTGGTGCCTCCCTCGATCGCCAGCGAAATTCCGGCGCTGGTCGCCAAGCTGCAGCAAACGGCCGTTTCGAGAACGCTCACCGCTGGAGCGACGCGTCTGGGTGGAACACTGTCGCTCTCTTTGAAGGATGCCGGAACGCAGACCGCTTTACTCAATACGTTTTTGGCGAACCGGACCTCGGCTCAGGACTTTTGGCAGGCTCTGGCCAAGCAGCCCGGCTTCACGGCCGATCTGGTTGCATCTTCTCAGTTGAACGTCCAGCTTGGTTCTCTCACGCAGTACCATACGCCGCTGGTGGAAGCGCTACTGAACCAGCATCAACAAGGGACGATCCATTCGCTTTCCGATCTGGCGCGGCTCACGACGAATGATTGGGTGAATCTAATTAATTCCAAGTCGCCCACCGGCGCGCCCATCGGTGTTCCCGCGGGCGTTCCCGGCGCGAACCCCGCCGAGATGGCCGCCAACTATGCCGAGGCGTTGACGCGCCGGATGGAAGCGGCGTTCCCGACTACCGTGGCCGCGGCGCGATTGATCGCCAGCAAACTTCCCGGCGCGGCGCAGGTTTCGGCTTTCCTGGCGGCGAACCCGGATTTCAATATCGCGAGCACGAACGCGGTGACTTACGCGGCGGCGAAGAAGGCGCCCGCGGCGGTGGCTGAAAGTCTTCCGGCGATGCAGCGCGTTTTCAAGGTGGCGCCGCGGTTTGCGCAAATGGAGCCGCTCCTGGCCGCGGGCCTGACCTCGGCGCGGGAGATTGCGCGCCAGCCTCTCGACCGGTTCGTGAGCGGTTTCGGGCCGCTATTGGGAGGGAACACAGAGGCGCTGGCGATCTATTCGAGGGCGCAGGTCTTCTCGCAATCGGCCGTTCAACTCTATGCGCAATATGCCAGCGGAACGAACACCGGCAACCCGCGAGTGATGGGGGGCGCACCGTCGTCTCCAGCTCAGATTCCCAACTGGGAGGCCCTGTTCGGAAGCCCGGATTTCTGCGCCTGCAGCGACTGTCTGTCGGTGCTTAGCCCGGCGGCCTATCTTGTCGATCTGCTCCATCAATTCGTCGACGCGTTCATCACTGGCCCAGGCGGCGCCGCGGGGACGGCGCTGCTGTTCGCCCGCCGCGGGGACATCAACACTCTGCAGTTGAGTTGCGCGAATACGAACACGACGTTGCCTTATATCGATCTCGTGAACGAACTACTGGAAGACGCCGTTTCTCCCGGAACGGCGAAGCCGCACGACAGCACGGATGGCGCTTCCGGCGACCTGGGCGCGGCGCCGGAATATCTCAACGCGCAGGCCTATACAAAGCTTTCGCAGCAGGTTTTCCCGTGGACGCTGCCGTTCGATCTGGGCCTGGCGCAGGGGCCGATATACTTACAAAATCTCAACGTGTCGCGCTACAGCCTGATGGAGGCGTTTCAAGCTTCGCCCACCGCGGCCGATCCCACCGATCCGGCGCTTACCGCGGCGGATGCGGCGGCAGCCGACGATCTGGGACTCTCGCCGCTCGGGTGGAAGATTATCACGGGCGCTTCCGGGCATCAGCCGTGGGAGCTTTGGGGAGTGGCGCAAGCCGATTGGACGAACACATGGACGAAGCCCTCGCCCGGTCCAACGGTGCAGCAGTTTCTCACTCAAACGGGACTCGCGTTTCAAGACTTAGTGGACCTGTTGACGACGCGGTTCGCGCAGCATTTGGCGCCGGCGCCAAACGCCGTTGTGATCCAGTGGGCGGACGCGAATGGCGAATCCTGCGACCTCACGCAGGCCACGATTCTGAATCTCTCGGCGGTTACGCTGGACGGTTTTCTCCGCTTCCTACGTTTGCGAAATGCGTTGGGCGCGAGCGTGCTCGATATGGACAAGCTGGTGGGCGCGCTGAAGCCCGCGCAGTTCGATGCCGGTTTCCTGGGAAAGGTGGCCACCGCGGCGCGTTTGCAAAAGCAATTGAATCTGCCGTGGGCGGAGTTGGCTTCCTGGTGGGGACAAATCCCGGCGTTCCCGGACGCCGCCGGTGGGACGTCGCTTTATCAGCGGCTCTTTCTCAATCCGGCGGTCTCGAATCCGCCCGACTCCGCATTCGATCCCAATTCCGACGGCACCGAGCTCGTCAACACCTCGGGCTTTCTGGAGGACGCCGCTCATCAACCTTCCATCCTTGCCGGACTCCAGGTGGCCGCACCCGACTTAGCTTTGTTGCTTGCGGCGCTGCCGCTCCAAACCTCCGGCGCCAAGCACGTCCTGAACATGGCGAATCTCTCGGAGCTGTTCCGGGCCACGTCCCTGGCGCGCGCGCTGAATCTTTCCATTGCCGACTTCCTCACCGCCGCCGCGGTCCTCGATCTGAGTCTCGATCCGAGTTCGGGCTCCCCCACTGTGCGGGCTCCTTTCAACCGGACGCGCATCGCGGACGCCAGTTGGGTGTTCAGCCAAATCGCGTTCATTCAGAGCTCGGGCTTCTCACTGGCGGAGTTGAACTATCTGTTGCTCGATGGCAACGCGTCCGCCTCGCCAATTGCGCCGGCGGTCGCGGACTTGGCGCAGCAGCTCACCAGTTTATGTTCCGGTTTACAGCCCGTGCTGGCGAAGACGGGCGGGGTAGACCCGGCGTGGCATACGCTCGGCGGAGCGCTAGTCGCGCAGCAATTGTCGGGATGGTTGCCACTATCCATTCCTTCGTTGACAGCATGGCTCGCGGGCACTCCTTCGGGCTTCGCCAAAAGCTATTTGGATACGTTCCTCGATCCGGCATTCATCGCCTCCGCCGCGCCAATTCCGGCCTCTGCGATCGCCGCGGCCCTTGCCGCGCCGCCTCCGGCGAATCCGGCTTCGGCCCCGCCGTTCTACTATCAGGCGCGCGCGCTCATCAAGCTGAAGAAGCTTTCGGTGTTCTCGAGCCGCCTCGCTCTGCAAACACCGGAGTTGGTGTGGCTGATGGCCAACGCGGGCGCGCTCGGATGGCTGGATCTCAACGCCTTGCCCGCATACAGCGCCGCGCCGCCGCCTCTCTACGCGGGTTGGGCCAATCTGGTGGCGATGGCTCAGTTGCGTACGAAATACACACCCAAGCAGCCGTTCCTGAATTTGATGCCGCCCCGTCCTCCGGCTGCCGTTCCCTCCGAGCCGGTTTATCTGGCGAACCTGAGCGCGCTGACGGCTTGGAATCCAACCGACCTGCAGACCGTCTGTGGCGCCGGTGGGTTGAACTTCAACTACCCCGGAGACTTTTGGAATCCCGCGACCCTTGCTCGAATCCAAACCGCGCTGGGACTGCTAACGACGCTGGGCGCTTCCGCGGCCCAGGCCATTCCATGGACACACGCCGAGCTCACGGTGGCCCAGGCAAACGACATCACGACGCTGATCAAAGGGCACTACAGCGTCGCCCTGTGGCCTTCCACCGGCAAGAGCCTTCGCGATCCGCTGCGCCAGATGCAGCGCGACGCTCTGGTGGCCTATCTCATCTTTAATTCGCAGGCGATCTTCAAACAGCCGTTCACTTCGCCCGACGACTTGTTCGGTAACTTCCTGATCGACACGCAGATGTCCTCCTGCATGCAAACCTCGCGCATCGTTCAGGCCACGCAATCGGTGCAGACCTTCATTAGCCGCTGCTTCCTGAATCTCGAGACCGGCGTTACGGTGGCGTCTACGGCTTCGCAATATTGGACCTGGATGAAGCAATACCGGCTGTGGGAAGCCAACCGGGAGGTCTTTCTTTATCCGGAGAACTGGCTGGACCCGACGCTGCGCGACGATCAGACTACGTACTTCCAATCGCTCGCGACCGCGCTGCATCGAAAGGCGGTGACGCAGGATTCGGTGGAGACCGCGTTTCTCGACTACCTGACGTCGTTCGATGGCGTCGCGCGGCTGCAAGTTTGCGGGATGTTTCACGACCTGGATCCGTCGAACGCCATCGATACCCTCTATGTATTCGGCCGGTCGCAAAGTTCACCGGCGGCCTACTTTCTGCGTCAATTCGTAAATTCGTCTTATTGGACCGAGTGGGAACCGGTTGGCCTGGACATCCCCGGTTGCGACGTCATTCCGGTCATTTACAACCGGCGGCTTTACATTTTCTGGCCGCTGATGAAGACGATTTCGGCGCAGTCCGCGACCATGAGCGCACCCAGCCCCGGCGATTCGGCGTATGCGCCGACGCCCACTCCGAAATGGGTGCAGATCCAAATCGGCTGGAGCCAATATTGGCAGGGCAAATGGGCGGCCAAGAAGATCTCCGACCCTCCGGGCCTGCTGGTGCCGGTCGATCCCACTATCGCCGGAGACGGACTGGTTCCGGCCGCTAACGAGGCTCATTTCCCATCGTCATTCAATAGCATCCGGGCGGCGTGCCTCCGTCCCGATGGGAGCGTAGACCCGTCCTACTTCGCTTTCAAAGCCGTTCCTCCCGCGCCGGGAGACTCGCTCGACGAGATGCAACTGGAATGCTACGTAAATTGACGTCCCGATCGAAGGGTTGAATTATGACAAATAACTCCGGAACGCTTGGAATATGGATCGGCAAGTTCACGGTCTCGGGCTGCCACGAGCGGGTGACGCTGACGAATGTGCCGTCTTCGACCGATCTCCCGTTACTATCCCCGCCGGGCATGGGACCGGTGGGGATGCAGTTCAACAATTTCGCGGGATTCGGCCTCACGCTTCGAACCGGATCGGCGAACCCCAACGACACCAGCATCAACCAAGTCGTCAATCAGCTTCAGTCCGTCCAGGTGCTGGGGACGACGCCGGGAGGATTCAGCACGTTGCTCCTTTACCCTCATCAATACCCGCAATTTTCCTCGCAGGATGTTTTCTTCCAGCAGGACGGCCAACGGACGTTCTTCGTAACGCCGCGCCTGACACGGCAAATCTGGCACTGGTATAACCCGGCTACAAGCGTCCTCGCGAATCTTTCCGTACCGGTGAACTACTTCGCATCGAACGACATTCCCGCGGTCAATCTTCCCCGGGTGCAAACGCAAGTATCGGCGCGGGGCCCCTTTGGCGTCGTCCGGGAAGCGGCGATCCAGACGGGCCTCCAAGCCTCCGACGTTCTCGCCAGCGGAATCCTCTCGTGGGGCACCGCGTGGTATCCGCCCGCTCCGATCGCCCTGTGGACGACGGAGTATCTCTATCAGCCTTTCTTCCATCCTTTCGTCTGCGACTTCATCCGCGCGGTAAAGGAATATGGAATCGACGGGCTGCTGAAGTGGCCGTCGCCGGCCTCGCCCACGCCTCTGCAACTGAGTTCGACCGATTATTTCGCCGCTACTTACAAACCCAAAGCCGTGGCGGCGCCGTACCCGCAGGACACGGTCGACTTCTCCTATAGCGGCTCCTATTCGCAGTACAACTGGGAACTTTTCTATCACGCCCCCATCCTCCTGGCGACGCAACTCAGCCAGAATCAGCAGTTCGAAGAGGCCCAGGCATGGCTGCACTACATCTTCGACCCAACGAATTTGTATCCAATTGCGCCTCCGGGGGCGACTACGAACTTCCCTTACGGTTATTGGAAGGTGAAGCCGTTCTATGAACAGACGACGCAAAACTCCATCACCGAACTCTTGACGTTGCTCGACTCTTCGACTCCGGGCCATGACGACGCGATCAACAATTTCGTGCAACAGACCGCCATTTCGGCGAGCGATCCGTTCAACCCCTTCGCCATCGCCCGGCTTCGCACCACCGCGTTCCAAAAGACCACGGTGATGAAGTATCTGGACAACCTGATCGCCTGGGCCGACAATCTTTTCCGCCAGGATACGCGGGAGACGATCAACGAAGCCACGCAGCTTTATATTTTGGCCGAGCAGTTACTAGGACCGCGGCCGCAGCAGGTGGAGCGCGGGGATCCGGCGCCGCTGGCCTATAAGGACCTGGCGCAGAAGTTTGTTGCCGGCGATCTTTCCGATCCGCTGGTGCAACTGGAGAACGCGCTGCCGACTTCTCCCGGCCAACTGCTTCCGCAGGCGCCGCTGCCTTACGCTCCAAATCCTCTGCCCTCGGGGCTGTACTTCCGCATTCCGCCGAATCCGCAGTTGCTCGCTTATTGGGACACCGTGGCCGATCGTCTTTTCAAGATCCGCAACTGCGAAAACATCGACGGCCAATTCCAGCAGCTTCCGCTGCTGGCGCCGCCGATTTCGCCGGGTCTGTTGATTCAGGCCGCCGCTTCGGGGATGGACCTTTCGACGCTGCTGTCGTTGCTGATGGCCCCGCCGCCGCTTTATCACTTCCCGTATCTGTACAAGCAGGCTCTCGATTTCTGCAAAGAGGTTCACACGCTGGGAACGATGCTTCTGGCGGCGCTCGAGAAAGACGACGCTGAGTATCTGGCGGCATTGCGCGCCACGCAGGAAGCCACGCTGCTGGGGCTGATGCGGCAGGAGTATGTCCAGCGGCTGCAGCAGGCCTTGCTCGAACAGGCCGATTTGTTGCTCTATCGCCAAAGGGTGCAGGATAAGCACGATTGGTATGCCACTCAGCCTGCCCAGTATCCGGGGGAGGCGAACGCGCTTACTTCGCTGGAAGAGGCCCGGCTCTTTGAACTTTTGGCTATCGCCTGCGACGCGGGGTCGGCGTTGTATTCCCTGATACCGGACTTCGACATTGGCCTCACCGGTGCGGGCGGCTCTCCGACGGTGAAAATGAAATTCGGAGGAAAAAACATGGCGTCTGCGGCGAAGAGCGCCGGCGACGGACTCAAGACCACCGCCGCCATGACTCGCGACGAAGCCAACCAATCTTTCGCGACGGCCCGCATCGCCGAGCGCAACGCGAAATATCAACTGGAAGTGAAGCTCGCGCAGGACGAACTTACCGAGATCGACACCACCAAGACGGCCATCGCCCAGCTCAAGGCGGCCATGGCGCAGAGCCAGCTCGACGACTTCGACGCCAAAACCCAGAACGCGCAGGACGTCGCCAACTTTCTACTCTCTAAATTCACCAACCAGCAGCTCTACGATTGGATGATCGGGCAGATTTCCGGCGTGTACTTTCAGAGCTATCAGCTTGCCTGGCAAATGGCCAAGCGCGCCGAAGCCGCCTACAATTTCGATTTGGCCAACTATGACGCGGCTTATGTAAGTTTCCTAAAGCCCAACTATTGGGACAACCTGCATCAGGGCCTGCTTGCCGCGGAAGGCTTAGTGTACGACGTCGAGCGCATGGAATCGTCTTTCGTCGACAATAACTTCCACGAGTTCGAGATCATCCGGCCCATTTCGCTCTCCGGACTCGATTCGACGGCCTTTACCACGTTGATTAACACCGGAACGGCCTTCTTCCCGCTGCCAGAATCGTTCTTCGACCTCGATTATCCCGGCCACTTCATGCGCCGCATTAAGTATGCGGGCCTCGTGTTCACATTCAGCACCAAGACGCGGCCGGTCTTTGTCAATTGCACGTTGACGCTGATGAACAGTTCCATCCGGATCAGCCCCACGCCCGTGACGCCGTATGGGCGGACCGGCGCGGGCGACACGCGTTTCCACGATTTGAGCGCGGTCCAATCGGTTGTGACCAGCAACGGGGGCGTGATCAGCTCCAGCGGCGCCACGCCGGACAACGGCATGTTCGAGACCACGGTTCACTACATCATCACCGACGACCGGCTGCTCACTTTCGAGCATTCGGGCGTCATCGGAACGTGGCAGATCGAATTCTCCAAGCACAATCCCGGATTCGACCCCACGACGATCACCGACATCACGCTGCAAATCGAATACCTGTCGCGCTACGGCGGGGACCAGTTGAGGACGGCCGCGGGAGGATGAGCCCTTCCTGGGAGCTGGGCCTCAGACGACGGATTTGGCGGCGGGATAGGTGCCGAGAATGCGCAGGAAGTCGGCCAGCTCGCGCAGGTGGTTGAGCGCGTTGGCCACTTGCGGGTCGGTTTCGCGGCCGGCGAAGTCGAGATAGAACAGATACTCCCAGGGCTTGCCGCGCAACGGACGCGATTCGATCTTGTAGAGATCGATGTCGCGCATCGCGAAGGCGCCGATGGCGCGGAACAAGGCGCCGGGGACATTCCGGGTGGTGAAGACGACGCTGGTTTTGGCGGCGCGCTTGGAGACGGGCGCGGCCGGGAGGGAGGCGGTGCGGTGGATTTGGAAGAAGCGGGTGAAATTGCGGCGGTCGTCCTCGATCGAAGGTTTGAGGATCGCCGCGCCGTAGATGCCGGCGGCGACGGAGGAGGCGATGGCCGCCGAATCGCGGAGTTTTTTTTCGGCGATCATTTTCACGCTGCCGGCGGTGTCGTAGAAAGGAACCTTTTCAAGACGCGCGTGGCGCTCGAAGAATTTCAGGCACTGGTTCAGGGCGACCGGGTGGGAATAGACTCGGCGGATGTCGCGCATTCGGACGCCGGGCGGCGCGATCAGATTGTGGACGATGCGCACGTTGGTTTCGGCGGCGATGCGGACGTCGAAGCGTAGGAGATGGTCGTAGTTTTCATGAACCGAGCCGGCGAGGGTGTTCTCGATGGGGAGGACGGCGGCGTCGACTTTTCCTTTAATTAGGGCGTGAAAGACGGATTCGAAGGTCGGACACGCTAAGACTTCCGCTTTTCTGCCGAAGAGTTGGTAGACGGCCTCCTGGCTGAACGCTCCCCGTTCGCCTTGAAACGCGACAGGGGCGACCCGGATCGGTTTGACGCGGGTCATTGCGGGTTGCCCCCGGTTGGCTTCCCGCCGCCATCCCAGCGGCTGGCTAAGGGAGAAGGGAGGCCGAGTAAATCGAGGACGCGATCGACACTGTGATCCACCAAATCGAGGATGGTCTTGGGCGAATGGTAAAAACCGGGCATGGGCGGGGCGATGATCGCTCCCATTTCGGCCAGAGCGGTCATTGTGCGAAGGTGTCCGAGGTGAAGTGGAGTTTCTCTTACCATGAGGATGAGTTTGCGATGTTCTTTCAGGCAGACGTCGGCGGCGCGAATGAGAAGATTCGCGCTCAGGCCGGAGGCGATGGCCGACATGGAATAAATGGAACAGGGGGCGACCACCATGGCATCTACCAGGAAGGATCCACTGGCGATGCGGGCGCCCACGTCGTCGAGCGGGTAGGTGTGGTGGGCTAACTGCTTGAAATCAGAAGCATATTTTCCGATTTCGAGATGCGCGGTCCGCTCGGCGGTGCGGCTGAGGACCAAATGGATCTCCACTTCAGGCCGCTCCCGGAGCTTCTCCAGAAGGCGAAAACCATAGATGGAGCCGCTTGCTCCAGAGACTCCCAGAATAATACGCAAAAGCAACTCCTAGCTGGACTGGATTGTTCGGTTTCCAGAACAGACTCTGAAAATTACGCTTGCCGCCGGGTGCCATTCGTCGCTATAATTCTGAAGCGATTGGAAATACGTGTCTCATGATCGAGGGTAAAGGCACCCGCGTACGAACCGACGCTCCGGGTAAGCATCATAGCATGAGCGATGCCGGCCAGAAGCTGAGGCGGGTTCGCGAGCGCCTGAGCCTTAGGGTCCGCGATGTGGAGCAGGCCAGTTTGCGGATCGCCGAGCGCTATCAGAACGACGAATTCGCGGTGCTGATCAACCGGATTTCGGAGATCGAAAACCGCGGCCTGGTGCCGACGCTGTTCAAGCTGTACTCGCTGTGCGCCATCTATCGGTTGGATTATCGCGAAGTGCTGGATTGGTACGGCGTGAAGCTGGCGAGCCTGCCGGGAGACTCGGTCTTCGCCGAGGTGGGCAAAACCCATTTACTGGGGTTCCGGCACGACAGCGAGGGGGAAGTGCTGTTGCCGGTGGCGATGGACCCCGGCATCGATTTCCGCCGCACCACCTATCTGAGCCGGATGATCCAGCGCTGGGGCAGGATTCCGTTGATGTTGCTGGAGGCGCTGGATTTAAAGAGCCACCGGTACGCCTACATCGGAACCGAGGATTGGTTCATGGCGCCGCTTCTGCAGCCGGGATCGCTGGTGCTGATCGACGAAGCGCGGCGGAAGGTGGCCGCGGGAACCTGGGCCAACGAATTCGAGCGCCCGATCTATTTTCTGGAGCACCGGGCGGGGTATATGTGCGGCTGGTGCGCGCTCGAAGGGAACCGGCTGATCGTGCAGCCGCATCCGGCCTCCACCTGCGCTCCGGCGGTGTTTTTGTATCCGGACGAGATCGATATCGTGGGGCAGGTGGTGGGGGTGGCTATGCGTCTGGATCAGGGGCGGAAACGCCGTACTCGTTCTTAAGCAGCTCCAGCAGCGCTTCGAGGTCGGCCAGGTAGAGGCGGCGCTCGATGCCGCGCACGGAATTGGGGACCAGGTTGCGGTAGGGCGCCAGGCGCAGCCACGTTTCTAGCACCTGGACCCGGTTCTCGTAAAACTGGGAAAGGTAGAGATCCAGGTCGGCTTTCTGGCGTTCCAGATTAAAGCCAATCCACTCGGCGAAGGACTGATTATGGCTGATTCGCAGCGACCGGTTCGCTTCTTCCTCGCTGAAAACAAGGGCGAGACCGTGGTGTTCGTACTTTCCGGTGTTGGGGTCGCGCAAGGAGGCGAGGTACACCATCCGGCCAAAGATGGACGGTATTTGAGAAAGAGTGTGGCGCCAGACGTCGGCCGCCGCCCCTTTCTGTGGTATCCCTATGCTCTTCCCGCTTTTCATGGCAACGCCTATTACGATGATAAACCTCTTTTTCGCCAGAACGAAGAGCCATTAGTACTTTTTGTTCGGAAAAGCGAAATTCAAGTTGGTTGTGTACGGCGGCGATCTGTCAGATGGTTTACTACCATTTGGCAGAAGATGTTCAACCTTCCAGCCATGGCACGGAGGATTTCCGTGACGTTCAAATTATACAGGAGAAAACGTCCCATGATCAAGAAGATTGTCCTCACGCTCGCCATCGCCACCCCGTTCGCCTATTCCTCCGCCATCCCCATGCCTAGCTGCAACCCTTGCAAAGTAGCTCCCGCCTCGCAAAAGAATCAGCCGATCGCCAAGACCGTCGTTCACGTCTCGACCTCGCACATCCGATAAGGGTTGGGTAGTCTGGCCCTTCAAGCCAGAGTCGGATATACTGTTAGCGAAGTTTCATGAGCACGGTTTTACGTGTTGAGCATATTTTCGCGATCCTCAACTTCTGCGTAGTTGCCGGTCTGATTATACGCTTTTTTGCGGCCGGTCTATCTCGGGCTTACCGGTTGTTTACCGCCTATCTGGGGGTCGTACTCTTCCAAACCGCGGTGGGCTCGGCGCTAACCACCGAGTCCACGGGTTACGAGTACTTTTATATTGCGACCGAAACCCTGCTGGTGATCCTGAGTGCGTTCGTCGTTATGGAAATGTATGGGGTAGTCTTTCGAGACCTCCACGGACTGGCCAGCACCGGACGAAAGTATATACGCTACGCCCTCGCGGTAGCGGTATTGGTTTCGCTGGCGCTTTTGGCTTTTGAATCGGCGTCCCACAGCCTCCTTTCCTACTTCTTGGTATTTGAGAGGGTGATCACCACCAGCCTGCTGTTCTTCGTACTGTTCCTGACGGCATTCCTTACTCTGGTTTACCCAGTGCCGGTTTCGCGCAACGTTATCGTGTTCACAATCGGTTATGCGGTTTTCTTTCTCGCGAACTCGGCCAGTCTGTTCCTCAATACCGCCGAGCCCTACATCAGCAGGCTATGGTTCCAGATTTTGGCGGTCGCCGCTCAAGCGATTGAGTTCTCCTGCTTTGCGTTCTGGATGCTTTTCCTGAACGCCGCCGGAGAGACGAAGAAGGTCAATTTCGGACTTCGCTGGCGCCCGGAGGACGAAGATCGATTGTTAGACCGCATACGCTCGGTGAACGATTCGCTCCTGCGAGCCGCCAAAAAGTAAGGTCGACTAAGGCCTTTCTACACATTTTTACCTTACGGCGACCGAATTTGTTTGCGTCCAAGGCGAAAACGATTTATTCTCCATAGTGTGAAGGGGTGGAGTTAACCAAATGAACTTGGTAGTTATCACAAGCGTGAGCGTTTTCCTGATCGCCATTGCCTTTGGCGTGATGGCCCTGAAACTGGTGAACCCGCGTGGCGCCAAAGGAGCGTCGATTGAGTGGCTGGACGAGTTTTCCACGTCCAAGTATATTCCTATGCAACGGCTGCTCGACGGCGCCGATTTTGCCTTCCTCGCCGCGCAAGCCGGAGGAAATCGGGTGATTGCAACCCGGCTTCGATCCGAGCACCGGCGCATTTTTGGGGAATACATGAGTCAATTGAATGCCGACTTTCACCGGCTGGTCACCCTGGCGAACGTGATGGTGGTCTGTAGCGATCACGACCGGGCCGAGCTGGCGAGCGACATTTGGAACCAACGAATGCGCTTCTACCGGGCCTTCTGTACGCTTCGCGTTCAAATGGCGATGGCTCCGCTGGGCTTGGCAATTCCCGACGTATCGGCTCTTCTGGGCACCCTCGGCGAGATGCAGTCCCGCGTGCGGTCCCTTACCCCCGCCGACCTTCTCTCGGCCGCTTAAAGGCAGCGGCCTTAAAGGCGAGTTAACGCCGCTTTCGCCGCTTTCAATCCGTCGAATCCTTTTTCCGCCTGTTTAAATTCCCGCGTGTGAACACAGCGCCGCATGGCTCTGTGCTCCACCGGGAATTTTACGTGCAGCATTTCGTGAAAAAGCACATACTCCACCGCAATCGATGGCACTTGCCGCCGATCCAATACTTTACTCAACACGATTATATTGTGGGACGGATCGTAATGACCTAGAAGGGTGCGGGACGGCCTTTTGCTCCATCCCAGCCCCGGCCGGGCCATCAGGCCGTGGAAATAGCGGAAGTTCAGTTCCTCGAACATCGCCTCCAAGTCGTAATAGGTTCCTTGGGGAGCGGAAACGATTTTGCGGCCGCGAGCCTGCCGCATCACGTCGAGACGATTCCGAATCTCCTTGCGGTTCAAGTAACGGCGGTAACAAAGCTCGAAGGCGCGTTCGGGGCGCCGTCGGGCGAGTTTCGAGATCAGAATATGCGCTAACGCCTCCAGCACATTGCCGGGAGCGGTTTGCAAGGCGTCCGACACCCGGATTTCGAGTTTACCTCCCTCCGCGAGTCGAATAGAGCTATTGGCGTTCGCGAAAGCCCGGAAATCGAGACGCACCTGCGGAACGGGGGCTTGCGGCCGGATTTCACGGTAAACGCGAAGAAAAATCTGTTCCGGGGGTTCCTGAGACACTCATAAACAGCATAGCCGAGCGGCGGGCGCGGTCTTAATCGGATATCCTGAACTGTTTGGAGGGTTCTTGCACACAGCGAAAATCGGCGCCTTGGGCTGTTACTCGCCGGAGCGGGTTCTTACGAATGCCGACCTCGAAGCGATGGTGGAGACCGACGATCGCTGGATTGTCGAGCGCACCGGCATTCGCGAGCGGCGCATCGCCGGGCCGGAGATCGCGACTTCGGACATGGCCATCGCCGCGGCCCGCGTGGCGTTGGCGGAGCGGGGAATCGAGGCGACGGAGGTGGAGGCGATCCTCGTCTGCACAGTGACCCCCGATATGCTTTTCCCGTCCACGGCTTGCCTGGTTCAGAACGCACTTGGCGCGAAAGGCGCATGGGGATTCGACCTGGTCGCCGCCTGCTCGGGATTCGTCTATGGTTTGACGACCGCGGCGCAGTTTGTGATGACGGGGACGCATAAAAAGGTTCTGGTGATCGGAGCCGATACCATGTCGCGGATCATCGACTATACCGACCGGTCGACCTGCATTCTTTTCGGCGATGGCGCCGGAGCGATGCTGATCGAGCGAGGCGTCGAGGGCGAGGGTTTTATCGGATTCTTAAACGAAATCGACGGATCGGGCGGCGATTCTCTGAAGATGCCGGCGGGCGGGAGCCGGATGCCCGCCACCGCCGAGACGGTGGAAAAACGACAGCACTTCGTGAAGCAGGACGGCCAGCAGGTGTTCAAGTACGCGGTGCGCAAGATGTACGAGTTGTGCCGCGAACTGCTGGACCGACACGGACTCTCGGCCCAAGACGTGGCGTTAATGGTGCCGCACCAGGCGAACCGGCGCATCATTATGGCGACGGCCGAACGATTGGGGCTGCCGTGTGAAAAGGTGATGATCAACATCGACCGCTTTGGCAACACGACCGCGGCGACGATTCCCCTCGCCACGCGCGACGCCATCGAGCAGGGAAGGCTGAGAAAAGGCGATCTGGTGTTGTTCGCCTCGGTGGGAGCGGGGTTCACCGCCGGGGCCGCTTTGTGGCGCTGGGCGTATTGAGCGAGGGGCGCCCGAAGTGAAAGATATCGCGTTGAATGCGTTGGAGCGGGCGCTGCGGCCCGGCGTCGAATACGCCGACGTGCGGCTGGTGGAGTCGCGGGAACGGAATTTATCGGCTAAGAACGGCAAGCCGGGGGAGGTTTCCGCGTCGGAATCGCTGGGGCTGGGAGTGCGGGTATTATCGTCGGGATGTTGGGGATTCGCGGCCACGGACGATCTTTCCAAAGACGGTCTGGAAAACGCCGCCAGCCAAGCGGTGGCGATCGCCAAGGCGAGTTCGATGGCGCGAAAACACGCCGTGACACTGGTTCCCGAAGAGCCGCACCGGGCGGAGTGGGTGTCGCCGTGCCGGATCGATCCGTTCTCGATTTCAATAGGGGACCAGATGGGATTGTTGCTGGCGGTCGATGCCGAGGTGCGGCGAAACGCGGGGGTGACATTGGCGGAAGGCTCGCTGGGATGCCGGCGCGAGCGGCAGATTTTCGCATCGTCGGCCGGGAGTTTGATCGACCAGACGCGGACGTTTACCGGCGCCGGCTTTGAGGCGTACAGCTTTCGCGGCGGCGAGATTCAGAAACGGTCTTATCCGAATTCGTTTGGGGGCCAGCACCAATTGAAAGGCTGGGAGCTGGTGGAGGAACTGGCGCCGCTCGATCACGCGGCGCGCATCGCGGAGGAGGCGGTGGCGCTGCATACTGCGGATCGCTGTCCGGAGGAGACGGGTCATCTGATTCTCGATTCGAGCCAACTGGCGTTGCAGATTCACGAATCCATCGGGCATCCGATTGAGCTCGACCGCGTGCTGGGGTCGGAGGCAAACTACGCCGGGATGAGTTTTCTGACGCTGGACCAATTGGGCGCGCTGCGCTACGGCTCGGAAATCGTCAACGCGGTTTGCGACGCGCGGATCGAGCATGGGCCGGGCCTCGGTTCGTTCGCCTACGACGACGAGGGCGTCGCCGCGCAGCGGGCCGACATTATTCGCGAGGGAAGGTTCGTGGGTTACATGACCTCGCGCGAGACCGCGGCCCAGATCGGCGCGGCGCGGTCGAACGGAACGATGCGGGCGGCGTCGTGGTCGCGGCTGCCCCTGATCCGCATGACGAACGTGAGTCTGTTGCCGGGCGAGCAGACGATGGAAGAGGTATTCGGCGGCGTGGAGCGGGCGATTTATATGGAAACGAACAAGAGCTGGTCGATCGACGACAAGCGCTATCAGTTCCAATTCGGTTGCGAGATCGCCTGGGAGATTCGCCACGGAAAAAAGGTGCGGATGCTGAAGAATCCGACCTATTCGGGCATC
Organism: uncultured Acidobacteriota bacterium; assembly: GCA_963823105.1. Classification (GTDB taxonomy): domain Bacteria; phylum Acidobacteriota; class Terriglobia; order Bryobacterales; family Bryobacteraceae; genus JAJYKC01. The sequence continues at coordinate 12,832 of CAWGKC010000017.1, read as the reverse complement.
ACTACCGAGTTCTGGAACGCCTGCGAAGCCATCGCGGGCAAGGAGCATTGGACGCTGTGGGGAGTGCCCAATTGCGGCAAGGGGCAGCCGGAGCAGATCATTGGCACCGGACACGGAGCGAGTCCGGCGCGGTTCCGCGGCGTGCGGATCGGCGCGGGGTACGAGGCATGAGCGGGCGGCTTACGCGGGAGGATTGCCGTCGGGTTTTCGACCAGGCCTTCCGGGCGGCGAGGACGGTGGGTGCGGAGGATGTGGAGGTTCTGATCGCCGGCGGCGTGGAAGCGTTAACGCGATTCGCCAACAACGGGATTCATCAAAACGTGGAGTGCCGCGAGCGGCAATTGTCGGTGCGAGTGGTGGTGGGCGGGCGCACGGCGCGCGCTTCGACGAACGCTTTGGACGGAGCGGGGGTGGTGCGGGCGGTGGAGGAGGCGATGGCGTTGGCGCGGGCGATGGAAGCGGACGAGGAAGCGCCACCGATGGCCGGGCCGGAGGAGGTAGGCCGCTTGGAAGCCGTCGCGCGGTTCGACCGGACAACGGCGGCGATGGGGCCGCGGGAGCGGGCGGAAGCGGTTGCCGCGGCTATCGGCGTGGTGGAAGGAGCGCGGCAGACGGCGGCGGGGATATACTCGACGGGCGAGACGTTCGAGGCGCTGCTGAACTCGCGCGGCGTGGAAGCTTATCACGAAGAAACGAGCGCGGTATTTTCGATCACGGCGATGGCGGGGGACAGCTCGGGGTGGGCGAAGGCCTCGGAAACGGCGGCCTCCCGCGTCGATGGGGAGGCGTTGGCGCGAAGTGCCTCGGAGAAGGCGGCGATGTCCCATGCGCCGCGCGAGATCGGCCCCGGCCACTATACGGTCGTCCTGGAGCCGGCGGCGGTGTTGGATTTCGTCGGCCAGATTTTCGCCGACTTCAGCGCGACGGCCATCGAAGATGAACGCAGTTTCTTGACCGGCAGGTTGGGCGAGCGTTTGTTCGGCGATAACATCGACATCTTCGACGATGCCCATCATCCGTTGCAGTCGGGCGCGCCCTTCGACGGCGAGGGCGTGGCGCGGCGCCGGTTGAAACTGGTGCAGCGCGGCGTTCCTTTGGAAGTGGCGTATTCGCGGGCGAGCGCAGCGCGGGCGGGCGTCGCCGCGACGGGCCACGGCCTACCCTTGCCGAACGAAAACGGCGAGATGCCGGCCAATATCGTGATCGTAGGCGGAACGGCAAGCGTCGAAGAGATGATCGCAACGACGGAGCGTGGAGTACTGGTGACGCGGCTGTGGTACATCCGCGAAGTGGACCCTTATGAAAAAATCTTGACCGGAATGACGCGCGACGGCACGTTCTTGATCGAAGACGGGCGGCTGGTTTGCGGTTTGCGCAACATGCGCTTCAACCAAAGCGTGATCGAGACGCTGCGCCGCGTGGAGATGCTGTCGCCCGCGCTGCGCGCCTCGGGCGAGGAGGCGTTCGATATGGTGGCGCCGGCGATGAAGGTGCGGGATTTTCACTTCAGCGAAGCGACGCGATTTTAGACGGCGTGGGCGGAAGAATCGTAGACGGAGGGTGGGTTCATCGCGGATGGATTGTGCGACATTAGTCATTCAAGCCGTGGCAAACTTTGTCTCATCCAATCGCGCGAGGCTCGCTCCAGCCATCGCGCTCTGGTTACTTGCAACCAATGTCCCCGCGACCGTAGCGCCGGACGCCGCCGCCGCCGCGGAACAAGCGCTTTATTCCGCCCGTTATAAGCGTGCAATTGAGTTGTACTCGAACCTCCTGAAGCAGGACCCCGATTGGGCGCCCGGCTATTACGGCCTTGTCCGGGCGCTCATCGAAGACGAGCAGGCACGCGAGGCATATATGGCGGCCGACGAAGGTCTACGGCGCTTGCCTATCGCCGCCGAGACGCTTACCGCCGTCGGGCTGGCCGATTTCCGCCGTGGCGACCTCGCAAAAGCCCAGGAGGATTTCCAAAAGGCTCGTCAGATCAAACCACAGTATCCAGGCGCCATTGAGGGTTTAGCCCGCCTCCTTGCCTGCACATCGCACTTCAAAACAGCGCGTGACTTCCGGCTGGGCCTATATCGACATCTTCCGCAAGATCCCGGCCTCGCCATAACCTACGCGGATACGCTCAAGGGCGCGGAACACATTGCGGCTCTCGAAAGGGCGCTTGCGCTCTACGATCCCGCAAGTCGTGAAGCCCGCGGACTACGCGTCCACATCGCGAGCGAAAAGTCGATCGGCGATCGCAAGACCCGCCTGCTCAGCTCGCCCTACAAGGAGTACACAATCAAGCTGCTGTCCATCAAGCCGGACCCTCGCCGAGTGCGCGGTTTGGGTGTAAGCGTCAAATTCAATGGACGCCAGACAGTTCGCTTGATGCTCGACACCGGCGCTTCTGGCATCAGCATCTCACCAAAAGCCGCGGCCAAAGCGGGCCTCGAACTGCTGACTAGTGAAACCGGAGAGACTCGCGGAATTGGCGACGGCAAAACGCTGGATGAAATCCGTTTTCTGGCATCTTCGCTTGAGATCGGCGATCTGAGCTTCAGCAACTATGTTGTGTCCGCCTTCCGCTCGGCGACGGACTCCGACATCGATGGCCTGATCGGCGCCGATGTCTTTCAGCGTTTTCTGGTGACCATAAATTTTCCTCGCTCCGAGCTTTTGCTCGAGCCCTTCAATGATGGACCGGCCCCCGGCGTCGAACCCGAGGATGCCCCGCCTCTGCCCGCGGGCTTCTTTCGTGCAATACGTTTTGGCTCACACTTGACCATCTTCACTGGCGCGAACGATAAATCTCGCTGCCTCTTCCTGATCGACTCCGGCTCTTCGGTTAACTTGATCGACACAGAACTGGCGGCCGAGGTTACGAAAGTTCATCAAGACGACCGGACGATCATTCGTGGCATACAGGGCAGGGTGAAAGACGTGTCGCGAGCAGACCGCATCACGTTGACCTTCGCCGGCTTCCGCCAGGAAAATCCAGGCCTCGTCACCATGAGCATGGAAAAACTGGGCGATTCCATGGGCGCGGCGGTCGGAGGCATCATCGGGATGCCGGTTCTTTGGAACCTCAAATTGACCATCGATTACCGCGCAGGCGCCATCCGCATGGTGCGTGGCCTGTAACCAGCCGCCCGAACCTTGCCGAGTCTGTTTAGTCGACCTCCAGGCCGGCTTTCTTCAGCAGCTTGCGGAGCTCTCCGAATCCCTGATCGCCTTCCACTGCGCCCGCCACGTTTCCGTCGCGATCGATGATTACATAAGTTGGAAACGTGCCGATCTGAAAGGCTCTCGGCATATCGTTTTCCGAAGTTAGCGCCACCGGAAACAAGTGAGGATGTTCGCCAATGAACTTCTCCACCACGGCGCGCTCTTCGCTAACGGAAATTCCGATGATCGTGAAATCTTTGGATCCGTACTTTTGATAGAGTTTGTCGAGAGCCGGCGCATCCGCGCGGCATGGAGGACACCATGTTGTCCAGAAGTCGAGCAGCACCAGCTTGCCTTTCAGCGCGCTTAGCGAAATCGATTCGCCGCGGATATCTGTCAGCGACAATCCAGGAGCCGGATTGCCGCCCAACTGCTTCCGTATTTTCGCGGCGTTCCATTTGGATAAGGCCTTCACTTCGCGCATACCCTCGGAAGGCAGGCGAAATAGAGCCGCATCCGACGGCCCTCCCCAGTTCAGATTTCTGGCGGCGTAGGAGATTTCCATGCGGTAGGACTCTCGCTCGTTCTGCATTAACTGAACGGATTGCCAAGAGATAAGTAATCCCGTTTCCACGTCCAGGCAAACCTCCCTGACGCCTTCCAGAGCCCGAATCGAATGGCCGGGCGATCCGGCGCTCTGACTCCCTCTTACCGGGACACGAAGGACCACACAGGTGTGGTCCAATTTAGAAAGCCCACAGGGCTTGCGCTGCAATTCCGTAGCTTTTGACCAATCGGCGTTGCCGATCTGGAATGGACTGGGTTGGGGCGCATCTTCCTTCGGCTTCAGTTTCGTGAGGATGTACTCATCTCCAGCTTCCTCCATGTACCTCACGTCCTCTCCGTTATAAATCCGGACGAAACTGCCCGAGCCGGAGAGGGACTGTTCCCGCCATCGATCCCGGCTCATGTCGATTACGAGTTTTCTCTTTTCAGACTGAATCCCGTGGCTGGTCCTGATTGTCTGCGTTACTTCAAACTCCTCATGCAGAGCAGTTAGCTCGGCGCGCTTGGCTTGGAGTTCATCCCAAAGACGATGGGCCGCGGTGTCGTTACCGGCTCGAAGACACACCGCCATGATCAAAAATCCGCTGACGAGACGCATGGATTGCCCTCAATTGTAGTCTCGCACTAGGAGGAAGCGCTTCCGACGGATCGACCGAAGCGGCCCACCGCGCAGGCAGAAATGCGGCCGCCGTCGGCGAAACAGGAACGGACCGGCGACGGGTTCGCGGCGATTCATGGCGCCAGCGGCGATCGGCGCTACGCTTGGCGCTGGTATGTCAAAACGCCGATCGGCGGGCACTTCAAAGTACGTCCTTTGGAACCTCAATTTCAAAATGACGACGATGCACATTGAAAGACCCGCGGGCCCGGTGCTGAAAAGCCTTGGAGAGAACTTGAGCCGCGTCCACGAGTGGTATCCTTTCGAGGAAAGCCCCGGGTTGCGGAAAGGTTTCGGGGTGCCAGCGACGCTGGACGAAGACACCGATAGTCCCCAGATGCCTTTGCATCTGGCGGAACTGGAGGGCGGTATCGCTTGGGCGGCCGGTTTGGAAGGGACGGGATGTTCGCAATGATGGACAAAAAAGGTGTCGCTGGAACGGCGCTGGCTTTGGTATTACTCTCGGCGCGTTTGAGCGCGCAGACGCCGGCGCCGAAGCCGGCCAGGCGGGGGCTGCCTCCGGAGATTATGAAGATGATGGGCATGCCCGCGCCCGAAGATCCGGCCGCGGTCGAGCGCGGGACGAAGGAGTTTGTGACCAACTGCGCATTCTGCCATGGCAGCGGCGCCACGGGCGGCGAAGGCGGGCCGGACCTGGTGCGTTCCGTGCTGGTGTTGCACGACGAGAAGGGCGATAAGATCGGCCCGGTGATTCTGGAAGGGCGGGTGCAAAAAGGAATGCCGAAATTTCCCATGACCCAGACGCAGATCGCCGATATTTCCGCGTTCCTTCACACTCAGGCGCAGAAGAAAGCCAACCGAATGTCCTACGAGATCCAGAACGTGATCACGGGCGATCCCGCGGCGGGCCAAGCGTATTTCAACGGCGCCGGAAAATGCGGCGGCTGCCACTCGCCCACGGGCGATCTGGCCGGTGTCGCGACGAAATTCGACGCGGTGGCGCTGCAGTCTAGATTTCTTTATCCCAAGACATTTTCCTATCCCGGCATGCCTCGGATAGGGCCTCCGCCCGCGCCTACCAAGGTAACCGTGACGCTCGCCAATGGCTCCAGTTATTCCGGAACCCTAAAACATGCCGACGATTTTAGTGTTTCGATGTACGATGCAAGCGGCGAGTATCGCTCCTGGTTGCGCGAGAAGAATCCCGGCTTGAAAGTGGAGCTGCGAGATCCGTTGGCCGCCCACATCGCGCTGCTTCAGAAATACAGCGACACCGACATGCACAACATCCTGGCCTATCTGGAGACATTGAAATGAGCTTCGTCCGATCGTTGGCGGTAGCCGCGCTGGCGGCCTTCTCCGCGGGCGCGCAGGGCTTGAATCCGGAAACGCTCTTGAAACCCGCGACGGACGCATGGCCGACTTACAACGGGGATTACTCCGGCCGCCGTTACAGCACGCTCTCTCAAATCACCAACGCCAATGTTCGGAATCTAGGCCTGGCGTGGGTCTATCGGGCAAACAGCGGAGGCGGTAGCCCGTTCGGCTCGCAAGTGAAGTCCACGCCGCTCGAGGTAAACGGCGTCCTGTATTTCACCGTGCCCGACAACACCTGGGCGGTGGATGCGCGAACGGGCCGCGAGCTATGGCACTACAAATGGGAATCGAAGGGCGGCATTCACATCGGCAATCGCGGGGTGGGCATCTACGGAAACTGGTTGTATTTCGAGACGCCGGATTGCCATCTGATCTCGCTGAACATCAAGGACGGCAAGGAGCGCTGGAATACGGAAGTCTGCGACCTGAAGCAGCATTATTTCGGCACTGTCGCGCCCATCATTATCAAGAATCACGTGCTGGTGGGAGTAAGTGGCGACGACCTCGACGTCCCCGGCTATCTGGAGTCGCGCGATCCGGAGACGGGACAAGTTCAATGGCATTGGAATACGGAGCCGAAGGCGGGAGAGCCGGGGTCGGAAACGTGGCCGAATCTCGAGGCCATGTCGCACGGCGGCGGCATGACCTGGATGCCGGGCACTTACGATCCGGAACTGAATCTTTATTACTTCGGAACCGGGAATCCGCAACCGGTGATGGCGGGCAAAGGGCGTGGCGGAGATAACCTATACACCGAATCGATTGTCGCCCTAAACCCGGACACGGGCAAGATGGCGTGGTATTTTCAGCCTTCGCCGCACGACACCCACGACTGGGACGCCGTGCAAACGCCGGTGCTGTTCGACGGCGAGTTCAACGGCGAAAAACGAAAGCTGGTGGCGCAGGCCGCGCGCAATGGCTACTTTTTCGTCCTGGACCGCACCAACGGCCAACACTTACTGACCAAGCCGTTCATTGGGACGAATTGGGCCGCGAACATCGATTCTCGCGGCCGTCCGATGCGCGATTTGAAGAAAGATCCGGCGCCGGCTGGCACGCTGGTATCGCCCAGCTCCGACGGCGCGACGAATTGGCCGCCGCCGAGCTACAGTCCCGACACCGGGCTGTTTTACGTAAGCGCGCGCCGCTCGTTCAGCGTGTTTTACTTGACGGATTTGGGCGAGAAGCCGGAGGGCTGGGGCGGCGTCGATAAGAACGCCTGGGCGGAGTCCTACCTTCGGGCGATCGATTATAAAACCGGCGAGATTCGCTGGAGTCACGATTGGGGAAACTCGGGCTTCTCGCTTTCCGGTCTGCTCAGCACGGCGGGAAAGGTGCTGTTTACCGGCGACATTTCGGGAAACTTCATGGCTCTCGACGCCGCCTCGGGAAAGATTCTCTGGCATGTCAATCTCAACGCGAATGTCAGCAATGGGCCGATGTCTTACCAATTGGACGGAACGCAATACCTGGTGGTCGGCGCCGGCGATTCGCTCTATGCGTTTACGCTGCCGGGCGAGTGAACGGGCGTGCGCGAAGGCGCTTTCCCGAAGAGAGGGCTAAACTAAAGGTAGGCACGGAGCCGATCGTTGCATAGCCATTCTCACGGAACCGGAAAAGTTTTAACTTGGTCCACGTTCGCCACATTGGCATTTGTGGCGATCGAGGTCGTGGCCGGGATGCGGGCGAATTCGCTGGCGCTGCTTTCCGACGCGGGACACAATTTCACCGACGCGCTGGCGCTTGTGCTGGCCGCCGTCGCTTACAAAATGCAGACCAAGCCTGCGAACGAGCGGAAGACCTTCGGCTATCACCGAGCGGGAGTACTGGCGGCGTTCGTCAACGCATTGACGCTGGTGGGCATCGCCTTCGTCATTTTCTGGGAGGCTTGGCGGAGGTTCCTGCATCCGCTGGTGGTAAGCGAAGGGACGATGCTGGTGGTGGCGGGCTTGGGGCTGCTGATCAACGGCGGCATCATGCTGGGATTGCGCCGCGGGCGCGGGGATTTGAACATTCGCGCCGCCTATATCCATATGCTGGGCGATGCGGTGGGATCGGTGGCGATTCTGGTAGGCGCCCTCGCGATCCGCTACACCGGCTGGCAGAGAATCGATCCGATTCTATCGGCGTCGATCGGCGCGCTAATCGTATGGACGGCGTGGGATATTATTCAGGAGTCGCTCAACGTGCTGCTGGAGGGGTTGCCGCGGGGCATGAGTCTGCAATCGATCACCGGGGCGCTCAGGGCGGTGGCGGGCGTAGTGGACGTTCACGATTTGCACGTTTGGAGCCTCGGTTCGAACGCTCACGCATTGAGTTGCCACTTGCTGATCGAAGACATGCCGCCGTCGGAGAGCGATTCGATTCTAAAACGGGTGAACGAAGTGCTGTGCCGGTTTCAAATTCATCACACGACGGTGCAGTTCGAGCACATGCGCTGCGCGTTGTCCGATTCCCCGTGCTCGATTCCAGCGGGTGGGCACGAGCACGGGCACGCGCATTAGGACCGCAGTAACTTCGCGATGAGGATCGCTTGACCGGTGTGGCGTTGGGTGTGCTCGGCGATGTGGACGAGCAGGCCGGCCAGCGGAACGGGTAAGCGCCGCCGCCCGACGAAGCGCAGACTGCCATATTCGGCCGGATTGACGCTAAGTGCAAGTGCGGCGGCTTTGCTGAAGGACGCTTCGAGCGCGGACATCAAGCTGGCGAGAGTTTCGCCGGGTTCGGCCTCGCGATTGAGCAATGCGAGTTGAGCCGAGTCTAGCTGGCCGCCGAGGGCGTAAGTCATCAGGCGATCCACGCTGGCGGCGATATGGCGCAACTCGAACCCAAGAGAGGCGAGGCCGTGTAGATTCGTCCAGACGTGGTCATTCGGAACGCCTTCCGTCCATAGGGAAAGATCTTCGCGGGCGTGTTGGAAAGAATTGAGAAGCGCTCCGACGACTGGATCGACGCCGGGCACGGGGCCGCGCAGCCAGGGTTCGAGATATGGCTCGTCCACTGGCGCTACTCCTTGCTCACGAACTCCAGCAGTCTCACGCAGAGGCGCGCGGCGGCGGCGTTATCCGGCGTCACGATGAGGACGGTGTCATCGCCGGCGAGCGTGCCGGCCACTTCGGGAAGGTCCTCCCGATCGATGGCGACGGCGAGAGAATTGGCGTTGCCAGGCGGCGTCTTCAAGACAACGATGTTCTGCGCCTGACGGACATCGCGCAGGAACTCCGCGGCGACGGAGGCGAGGTCCGGGCCTCCGGTCGCCGCGATCTGCCGGTAGCCTTCCGAGGTCTTGACCAGGCCAAGCTCGCGGATATCGCGCGAAAGCGTGACTTGCGTGGCGGCGATGTCGAAGGTGTCGCGCAAACGTTGGGCGAGGTCGTCCTGAGTGTGTATGCGGTTTGCGCGGATCAGTTTCAGAATCTGCCCTTGCCGGTAGCTTTTGTTCATGCGGTCTCAGGCTTGGGTGTGACGCCGCGCATTTCGTGAAGCCGGCGCGTGGCCGCGGTAAGCGCGTCGGCGACGGTGCGCGGGCCGGTGCCGCCGGGGATCTCGCGCGTCTTCATTCCCTCGTCCGGATGGAGCAAAGCGGCCATCTCGGGCGTGAACTCCGGCGCAAAGGCGGCGAGAGCGGCGGGTGTCCAATCGGCGGGCTTCTTCCCCGTGCGCACGCTTTCGAGCACCAGCCTGCCCGCGATCTGGTGCGCCTGATGGAACGGCGTGCCGTCGCGCGCCAGCGCCTCGGCGAGATCGGTGGCCACCACCCAGCTCTCTTCGGCGGCGGCGGCCGGAGGGCCGGGACGAAGCTTGGCGGAGTCCACGACGCCGCGCGGCCATTTCGAGCGACCCGGCAACCTGATCGGCGGCATCGAACAGCGGCTCTTTGTCCTCCTGCATGTCGCGGTTGTAGGTCATCGGCAGGCCCTTCATGGTGAAGAACAGCGACGTGAGAGCGCCGAAGACGCGCCCGCACTTGCCGCGAATCAGTTCGAGCGAATCGGGATTTTTCTTCTGCGGCATCAGGCTGGAGCCGCTGGTGACGCCGTCGCCCAATTCCATCCAGCCGAACTCTTCGCTCGAATAAAGAATCCAGTCCTCGGCCAGGCGGCTCAGGTGGAGCATGGCGACGGAAGCGGCGTAGAGGAAATCGAGGGCGAAATCGCGATCGCCGGAGACGTCCATGCTGTTGCGGGTGATGGCGTCGAAGCCGAGATCGCGGGCGATGGCTTCGCGATCGAACGGGAAGCCGCTGCCGGCCAGCGCGCCGGAGCCGAGCGGCATCACGTTGGCGCGCGCGCGGGCTTCGTCAGGCGCTCGTGATCGCGGGCGAACATTTCGAAATACGCGAGCAGATAATGCGGCCACAGGACCGGCTGCGCGCGGCGCAGGTGCGTGTAGCCGGGGATGACGGCGTCGGGATCGGCGTAGGCGCGATCGAGCAGCGCGGCCATCAACGTGGAGCAGCGAAAGCGACGCGGTCGATCTCTTCGCGCAGCCACAGCCGGGTATCGAGCGAAACCTGCTCGTTGCGGCTGCGGCCGGTGTGGATCTTGTCGGCGAGCCCGCCGGCCCGCTCCTTCAGCTTGCGGATCACGAGCGTGTGGACGTCTTCGTCGGTGGCGCCTTCGAAGAAACCCGGCGGCTTCGATTCTTCGCAGAATCGCATCGAACGCCGCGACGATCGCGCGCACTCGGCCGCGGTCAGGATGCCGACGCGTTCCAGCGCGCGCGCGAAGGCCTGCGAGCCCGCGATATCGGCATCGAGCAGACGCCGGTCGAAATGCAGCGAGCCGGAGAACCGCTCGAAGACTTCCGAAGGTCCGGTTTCGAACCGCCCGCCCCAGAGTTTCATCGGCTCGCCACTCTGTTTGCCGCTTTGCGCGGCGAGTGCCCGCACCTGGATCGGCAGGCCGATCAGGTTGATGAAGCCGCGCGCGTCCTTCTGATCGTACTCGGCGCCCATGGTGAAGCTGGCGATGTCGAGCGAGTAGAGCGAATACGGCGATTTGCGGCTGACCGGCTCGATGATGCCCTTGTAGAGCCGCAGCGTGACTTCGCCGGTGGTGGTCTCGCTGACCATCTCGAAAAACGCGTCGAGCGCTTCGCGCAGCGGCGTGAACCAGAGGCCGTTGTAAACCAGCTCGGCGTAATCGAGCGCGAGCTTCTGCTTGTAATGCAGCATGCTCCGGTCGAGCGTGAGCGCTTCGAGCTCGCGGAGGGCGGCCATGATCAGCGTGCCGCCGGGCGTCTCATAGCAGCCGCGCGACTTCATGCCGACGAAGCGGTTCTCCACCAGATCGATGCGGCCGACGCCGTGCTCGCGCCGATGGCGTTCAGCTGCTTCGAGCAGCGCGACCGCGGACGTGTCGCTCTTGCCGTTGACCGAAACCGGGACGCCCTTCTCGAAGCCGATGGTCACTTCGCCCGGCTTGTCGGGCGCGTCCTTGGGGCTCTTGGTGAGCATCCAGATTTCGTCCGGCGCGGCGTTGGCGGGATCTTCCAGCGCGCCGCCTTCGTGCGAGATGTGCCAGATGTTGCGGTCGCGGCTGTAGATCTTCGTGGTGGTCTGCGGCGATCGGCACGTTGTGCTTTTTGCGCGTACTCGATGGCGTCTTCGCGCGAGACGATATCCCATTCGCGCCACGGCGCGATCACCGGCAGTTGCGGCGCCAGGGCTTTGTAGGTCAGCTCGAAACGAACCTGATCGTTGCCCTTGCCGGTGCAGCCGTGCGCCAGCGCGTCGCAACCGGTCGCCAGCGCGACTTCCACCTGCTTCTTCGCCAGCAGCGGCCGCGCGATGGAGGTGCCCAGCAGATACTTGTGCTCGTAGACGCCGCCGGAGCGCACCAGCTTCCACAGATATTCCGTGACGAACTCTTCGCGCATGTCGGCGACGTGCACTTCGGAAGCGCCGGTCTTGCGCGCCTTCTCTTCCAGGCCGGTCAGCTCATCGCCGCCCTGGCCGATATCGCCGCACACCGCGACGACTTCGCAGCCGTAGTTTTCCTTCAGCCACGGAATGATGATGGATGTATCCAGCCCGCCCGAGTAGGCGAGCGCCACTTTCTTAGGTTTATTCATGGTTGTAAACTTTCGATTGTAGCGAACCGCGCGGCGCCGCGCCTTAAGCCAGCAGCATCAGCAGCAGCGCCTTCTGCGCGTGCAGCCGGTTTTCGGCCTGATCGAACACCACCGATCGCGGCGATTCGATCACGGCATCGGTCACTTCTTCGCCGCGCTTGGCCGGCAGGCAATGCATGAAAAGCGCATCCGGGCGCGGCGTGCGAGAAGATCCTCGTTCACCTGATATGGAGCGAAGCGCTCGCGGCGCTCGGCCGCTTCGTCTTCCTGGCCCATGCTGGCCCAGACGTCGGTGTAGACCGCGTGCGCGCCCGCGACCGCTTCGCGCGGATCGTTCGTGATCGACATGCGCGCGCCTTCGGATTCGGCAAGATCGCGGCCTGCGTCAACGATCTCCGGCGTTCGGCTCGTAGCCCTTCGGCGTCGCGATGCGCGAAATCCATGCCCAGCCGCGCGGCGTCAGCATGCAGCGAATGCGCCACGTTGTTGCCATCGCCGACGAAGGCCAGCTTCAAGCCGTTCAATTCGCCGAAACGTTCTTGCGATCGTCTGCATATCGGCCAGCGCCTGGCAGGGATGGTACAGATCGCTCAGCGCATTGATCACCGGCACCGCCGACCATGCGCCAGTTCGTCGATGGTCGTTGCGAAAACGTCGCGCGACGATGCCTGCGTCCAGCGGTCCAGATTGCGCGCCACGTCCTTCATCGGCTCGCGCTCGCCGATGGGGCCGTTCGAGACCGCGTCGCCGCCCAGTTGCTTGATGGCGAGTTCGAACGTCATCCGGGTGCGCAGCGACGGCTTTTCGAACAGCAGCGTCAGGTACCGTCCCGTGAGCGCGGCGCGTATTGGCGGGGATGGCGCTTGACGTCGGCGGAGACGTCGAGCAGGCGGCGAAGTTCTTCGGAGGTGAGGTCGAGGTCTGCGGTGAGTTTGCCGGCCTGGATTTTGGGCAGCTCGCCCGGGGAGGCGACGGGGAGTCCCAGGGTTGACGGCAACGCGGTCATGACTAATTATTCACTCATCTGAATAATTGCAC
>CAWGKC010000016.1:0-8139 GCA_963823105.1 uncultured Acidobacteriota bacterium | reverse complement strand
ATTACGAGCGGATCAATATGGAGTCGGGGATATTGCTGTATCAGGTTTACTTCGAGGATTACCGCAAGGTGGATGGCGTGGAGATGCCGTTCCGGGTGCGGCAGACTTCGACGGACGGGGAGAACATCGTCGAGTATTCGGAGATCAAGACGAACATGGCGATCGACGACGGGAAGTTCGTCAAGCCGGTGAAGTAACTGCGGACCCATTAGCAGCAGCGTCCTTGGCGGTACTTGCGGGCGAAGCGGGCGTCGGAGAAGCGGCGCCATTCTTCGGGCGAGGGCGGGCGGCCTTGTAGAGCGAGGTGCAGGCGGTAGGCGCGCTGGTCGGAGAGTTCGACGAGGAGCGCGGCGAGGAAATGGGCGAGGCGGCGGAGGGTTTTCACAGGCGCTCCGGTTGCAGTTGGGTGAGGACGAAGGGGGTTTCGCGCGAGGGGGAAACTTTGGCGCCGGTGAGGATGCGCGTCCAGAGGCGGGCGGAATGGAGGAGCACGACGGCGACCAGCAGCATGAGTAGGGCGCATACGGCGGCGTCGAGGCGGGCGTTGAGGATTTGCATGCGCGCGATGGAGGAAATGATGGGAAGCGCCTCCAATTGGCGGGCTTGGGCGAGGAAGCCCAGGGAGGGACTGGGGGAAAAGATTTTCTGCCAGCCGGCGGTGAACGTGACGGCGGCGAGCCAGACGAGCGGGACGCCGGTGATGCAGGCGTAGCGCGCGCGATGCATTTTTAAGAAGACGGTGGTGGCGACGCAGAGGGCGATGGCGGCGAGCAATTGGTTGGCGATGCCGAACAGGGGCCAGAGGGAGTTGATGCCGCCGAGGGGATCGCGGACGCCTTGATAGAGGAACTAGCCCCAGGCGGCGACGATGAGGGCGCTGGTGAAGAACGCGGCGGGTTTCCAGATTCGTCGGCCGAGGGGCGTGGAGATGGCCGAGCATGTCCTGGAGCATGAAGCGGCCGACGCGGGTGCCGGCGTCGATGATGGTGAGGATGAAGAGGGCCTCGAACATGATGGCGAAGTGGTACCAGAAGCCGATGATGGCGTCGCCGCCGCCGGAGGAGAAAATGCGGGCCATGCCGAGGGCGAGGGAGGGAGCGCCGCCGGTGCGGAAGAAGAGGGTTTTTTCGCCGACCGAAAAGCCAGGCGGGACATGGTTTCGGCGGTGACGGGGAAGCCCCAGGAGGAGATGGTGCGGACGGCCTCGGAGGCGGAGGCGCCGACGACGCCGGCGGGAGAATTGACGGCGAAGAAGACGCCGGGCTGGAGGGAGGCGGCGGCGACGAGGGCCATGATGGCGACGAAGCTTTCGAGCAGCATGGAGCCGTAGCCGATGAGCGGGGCGTCGGATTCGCTGGCGATCATTTTCGGCGTCGTGCCGGAAGAGATGAGGGCGTGGAAGCCGGAGATGGCTCCGCAGGCGATGGTGATGAAGCAGAATGGAAAGATTTTGCCGGCGAAGATGGGTCCGTCGCCGTCGGTGAAGCGGGTGAAGGCGGGGAGTTGGAGTTCGGGGCGAACGGCGAGGACGCCGACGGCGAGCAGGAAGACGACGCCGAGTTTGATGAAGGTGCTGAGGTAATCGCGCGGGGCGAGGAGGAGCCAGACGGGGAGGGCGCTGGCGAGGAAGCCGTAAACGATGAGGGCGAAGGCGAGGGCGACAGCGGAGAAGGTGAACCACGGGGCGAGCGTGGGGGATTGCGAGACGGCTTGGCCGGCGAAGATGGAGGCGAGGACGAGGAGGAAGCCGAGGGCGGAGCATTCGAGTACGCGGCCGGGGCGCCAGTAGCGGAGATAGAGGCCGATGAAGAGGGCGATGGGGATGGTGGCGGCGATGGTGAAGGCTCCCCAGGGGCTGCCCTTGAGGGCGTTGACGACGACGAGGCCGACCACGGCGAGGAGAATGATCATGATGATGAGGACGGTGAGCATGGCGACGAAGCCGCCGGTTTTGCCGATCTCTTCGCGGGCCATTTGGCCGAGGGATTTGCCGTCGCGGCGCATGGAGCAGAAGAGGATGACGAAGTCCTGCACGGCGCCGCCGAGGACCGCGCCGATGATGATCCAGAGCGCTCCGGGGAGATAGCCGAACTGGGCGGCGAGTACTGGGCCGACGAGCGGGCCGGGGCCGGCGATGGCGGCGAAGTGGTGGCCGAAGAGGATCCATTTATTCGATGGGTTCGTAGTCGTGGCCATTGCGGAGGCGCTCGGCGGGAGTGGCGCGGTGGTGGTCGAGCATCATGACGCGGAGGGCGATGAATTTGGCGTAGAAGCGGTAGCCGAGGGAGTAAGCGCAGAGGGCGGCGACGACGAGCCAGACGCTGTTGATGGGTTCGCCGCGATGGAGGGCGATGGCGGCGAGAGCACAGGCGGCGAGGATGGCGATGGCGGCCCAGGCGAGGTGGGGGGCGAGCTTTTTGAGTGGGGACTTACGGCGTCGCGATGTCGGGGTGGGTTGGCATGTTCAGGGGCGGGGATCTCGCTGGGTTTCTAGGAAAGCGTTGATTGCGGTGCGTCTCTCGGCGTTCATCCAGGCCGGCCCCGATGCGAGCCACTGTTGGCATCGGGTTGCGGAGGTCATCTGGGCGGAGGCCGATGTATTCGGCGATGAAAGCTTGATCGAAAACGTAGCTGGCACCGTCGTTGCTCCGCGGCAGCGAAAGCAGATCTGCCAGCCCGGAGTCCTCGGCGGCTAGTCTCCTCGCGTAGGAGTTTGCCGTTTCTTGGGACCCCGCTGGAGGACAAGAATCTGAAGATGTCGTCTAGATATGGGGCGTTCCGGAGCGTGTCATTCTTCACAGCGAGTTTGATCCTTTCGAGGACGATCTTTTGTAGAGTCGTCCAGTTCATTTTCTTCGAAGAGATTTGCGCCGGTCCGGTTTGTGCCCTCCATCGCTCGATTGAGTGCACCATGAGACAGATCGCATCGCCGTTTTGGAATGCGCCGGTGATCGAGTTCAAGGCGGTCCTCGGCTTGAGTGATTTTCTTCGAGCGCTGCCTCGGCCAGGAGGTAAAAACGATGTCGGTTGTTCCAGCCGCATGAGCACGTCCAATGGCTCGAACTTGCTGCAGAAGCGATCGCCGCAGGAGAAGATCGCCGCCACGAGTCCGCTCGGCCAACGTGGTGGGTCGACGATGTTCATGCGCGATTGGGGCGTACACGAGGAACTTACGAAGTTTTGTGTCGCCGTCATTTGCGCGCCTATTCGATAATTGCTCCAGCCTTTCGCAGAATCTTCTTCGGGTCCGGCCGCGAGCCGGAGTACGTTGCGTCTACGTCTGAGGGACTGGTTCCGCTTTCGGGAATGCTCAGGCGGAAATAGTAATCGAATGCGTCTGCGGTGGCAAATTCGGCGCCCCTCCCAAGCGGAGTCGGAGTGCTGCTTTAACGTCTTGGTGGTCGCTCAGTGCCTTCCAGACGGGAAAGAGTGAGCGAAGGATTTTGTCGGAAGGCGCGCCGGACGATTTCGGGGACTTTCGATAGCTCCTCCTGCCTCCGCTTATCGAGTGCCTCGGATTGTTGGCTTGTTCATCGTCAAGCTACTAGGAGATTTGGGACCGTGATGGCTTGCGATGATGTACGCTGCGTGGCCAGGATGTATTGGATCAGGTGATGGGTGCGAAGAGGCGGACGGCGTGAATGGCGACGAAGTCTACCGGATCCACGTGATCCACGAACGGGAGGGTAGGCGAACCGGAGAGCGTTGATGAGCTGTTTCAAGTTGCGCGGTGTCCTTATGAGATCCTCTATTCCGCCAGGGTAAACTTCGCGCCAGCGATCTTCGTTCCAGGGCGTCCTGCGGGTCTTCGGCGAAGAATGCAGATTAAGGTGTTCGATGAGTAAGCCATTCGAGCTTAAGTCGATCTGGGAGTGGAAGGTCGAATGGAGCCTGAACGATTTTTTCAAGGTATTGATCGTGCTTCGCGGATGCCAGGCTTTCCCGAGAGCTTCTATCACGGCTTCGCGCTCATAGCTCAAGATATAGATCGTCTTCGGGAAATCGGCGACGGCTTTGACGACCTGGAAGATTTGTAGTAGCTCCGCCGGGATGGAGACGGTCCAGGTCGTCGAGGATGACCAGGATGCGGGCCTTCTGTTCGCGGAGGATTTTGCAGATGGCTTCCTTGGCTTGGTTGATGTCTTTTGTGAAATGCCTTGGCCGCGCCGTCCAGATACTTTGCTGAGTGCCCAGATGACCGGTGATATCCAACACCACGAGTGCGGGGCCCATGAGACGGGTAGTAGCCGCTTTTGAGAGGTCGGCGAGTAGAGATGACAAGCCCTCAAGCGACTTTCCTACGATGTCTGTTCTATCTGGCCTGTGGATTTGCGCCCTGAATTGCTGCGAAGAATTCGGCGAAAAGGTGACCCGAACCAGAGAACCACCAAGGGTTGAAGTTCACTACCAAAACGGGCTTCTCCTCGGGGGCCTGCTTGACGTACTCGCGGACGAAGTTCAGAACTGTGGACTTGCCCGATCCCCAGGGGCCTTGCAGTCCGATCACGAAGGTTTCGGATGCGTCCATCTTCATGATCGAATCGGCGAGGGATTTGGCGAAGGGCGCACGTCCAAGCCCGTCAAGCGCCGGGTCGGAAAGCGGGGTGTCGTAGAGCACGCTCGTCCGAGGGCGGCGCGGCGGGCTTTTCTATCGATTTGTCGTTGTTGCGGCGCATCTTGGGATCAGGGACGGGGCATGGAGTTTGAGTCTACACGATCGGCGGAGGCGGGCGCAAAATTGGGTTCGTTTGGCACTTTTTATCCGAAGGCGGCGGCGTGGCGGGCTTCGGCGGCTGCCACGTGTTTTGCTGACAGGGCACGGCTTACGGGCCGCCGAAGGGCGGCGGAGGAGAGCGGAATATTGGCTAAATTGGGTTCGTTTTTGCGGGCGGTCTGGAGGGAGCGGAGGGCTTCGAGGGCGCGGCGGTAGGCGCGGTCGTGAGCGGATTGGAAGCGGCCGATGAGCTGGAGGGCGTTGGTTTCGTCGGAGAGTTCGCGGAGGACTTTGGCGTCGATGTGGGCTGGGCCGGTGGCGAATTCCTGAGGCTCGGCAAGCTTCAAGAACTCAATGCGGGACTGGTTGAAGAGTCTGGCTTCGAGGCACCAGTAGCGGCGGCGCTTCCAGGCGGCGACGGCGAGGTCTTCGACGAGGTCGGCCTCGACGTCGTCGGCGGGTTGGAAGCGGAAGGAGTAAGAGGCGAGGAAGGCGTTGAAGGCGTTGTTATCTTCGCCGATCGCGATGACGTTGCAGGCTTTGAGAAGGTGTTTGTGGGCATTTTGGGAGGCGCGTGCTTTGCCGGCGGGGGTTTTGGGGCCGCGGGATTTGGCGGCGTTGGCGCGGTTGGCGAGGATTTGTTTTTCGGTGGCCATGGGTAGGGTTAACTCCTAGGCGAGTTTGGCATGGGGAGGGGGCGGGCGGGTGAGAGGAGGGCGGGATGTTGTTGGAGGGGTGGGAGATGGAGGCGGAAGAAAGCGGGGAACGGGTGCGGGCGGCGGTTATAATGGTGGCGATGGCTACCGTGCATATGAGCGAAGCGGATGTGGCGCGCGATCTGCATGCGGTGCTGGAACAGGTGCGACAGGGGGTTGAGGTGGTGATCGAGCAGGATCACCGGGCCGTCGCCGTGATTAAGGCGTCGCAGCCGGGAGGGCCGGGCCGCGGGCTGAGCGAGTGCATCGCCCTGGCAAAGGCCTATGAGGAAAAGCTTGGCTACGCGCCGATCCCCGATGCCGGATTCGCCGATGACGTTCAGGCGGGCATCGACTCGCGGCGCGATTCGTTCGAGCCGCCCGCATGGGATTAGTCCTCGACTCAAGCGTCCCGATCGCAGCGGAGCGCGAGAAACGGCCCGTGAGTCAACTGTTATCTTCGCTTGAAACCAGGTATTTGGAAACCCGATTCATTCTCTCGTCCATCACCGTAATGGAATTGGAGCACGGCTGGCATCGGGCTAACACAGCCGAAACCGCGCTGAAGCGCCGCCGATTTCTCGATGAGGTGCTCGCCGTCATCCCGGTAGAACCTTTCACGCGTGAGATGGCGGCGCTCGCCGGGAAGATTGACGCTGACATGAGGAAGGCCGGCCTTGTCATCGCTACCGTCGATCTGCTCATCGGAGTGACGGCGCTCCATTACGGCTATGCCATCGGAACCCGCAATATCCGGCATTTCCGGATGATCCCGGGGTTGACGGTTCTCGCGCTTTAGTCGAATAACGACCTGCCGACTATTAGAAAAGACGCCCGCCGCGATTGGTCGAAGACGTATGGGTACGACGGGTTTGGGAACCGGTCGGTAAGCGGGGTGACGGGGATTTGGTTGTCGCCGTTGACGCCGGTGGCGCAGAGTAACTACAACGCTTCGACGAACCGGTTGGTCACTACGAACTTTGGGTGCGATTCGGCGGGGAGGTTAAGGTTCAGCGGGGAGGTTACGATTCAGCTGGGAACGAGAAGAGGGTGTATGGCGAGTAAGGAGAACTTGTATGATCGGAATTATGGCGACCGTCCACATGAGCGAAGCCGAAGTGGTGAAGGACTTCGCCGCAGTGCTGGCCAAGGTGCGGCAAGGCGTCGAGATCGTGGTCGAACAGGATCACCGCGCCGTTGCCTTGATTATGCCGCCGAAACCCGAGGGCCGGATGATCTCGGAGGTGATCGCCGAGCTGAAGGCGCGCGGATCGAACGCGGTCATCGACGAGGACTTCGCGCGCGATGTCGAGGAAGGCATCGCCCGGCACAATGAGCCATGGAAACCTCCCTCCTGGGATTAGTTCTCGACTCCAGCGTCCCGATCGCGGCTGAGCGCCGGAAAGCGACGGCGGCTGAAGTGATCGAAGCCGTTCAAGGGATTGTCGGGGAAATCCCGATTGTCCTCTGCTCCCTTACAGTCGCCGAGATCGGATCTATCGCGCCAAAACACCGGAAATCCGCGAGCGGCGGCGAGCAGGCGGAGCGAGGAATTAATCCGCCGTTGGGAGATCTGATCATTGGAGCCTGCGTCCTGGAGTTGGGCTACGGAGTCGGGACAAACAGCGTTCGGGACTTTAGCCGCATTCCGGGATTGACGGTCGTTCCGCTCTGAGAAGGCCGGCGGCCGCTTCGGTGCATTTTTGTCTGGGGGTGGATTGGTACGGACGCCAGTGGCGAGAGCTTGGTTGCGACAACGCGGGGAATTAGACGCTGATCGCGCCGTATAAGGTGAGCGACGACGGGGAGGAGCGGCAGACGGGGAACCGGACGGGGATTTAGGAAAGTCTGAGGGTTAAACGGGAACCGCGGGCCGCGGCGCGCTGGAGGGAGCGTTCGCGAGTTCGTGGCGGATCTCGTGCCGCCAGTTTTTGCGGCGGGTGCGGCTCGATTGTTTCTTCGCCTCCCACTTGTAGCCCCAGAAGGCTCCGTTGCCCCGTTTGGCGCCGCAATGTTCCGTTTTTTTGGCTTCGTATCCCATCAGCGGTAGGCCTCTTTGCGATCGAGCACGCGGGAAATTGCCAGGTAGCCGCCCGTGTCGCGAAAGAAGACGCGATGGCGTTGGGCGCGAAGGCGGATCATGGGCGGCTCGATTTCCCGAAGCTGCTTTGAATCGCCTTCTCCGGTCTGAGCGTAGCGGGCCAACGTTTTGAGGATCTGCAAGGCGACAGGCCGCCCGATGCCACGGATGTCGGCCGTGGCCTGCTCGGTCCAGACGATGCGCTTGGCCATCGCTTATGGCTCATGCCCCATCTTTTCCCAATCGGTCATGGTCAAATCGAACTCAGCCAGGACTTCCTCATGTTGGATGGGCTGGTTGTGCTTGAGCCACTCGTCGGCGTCGTCGATGGCCTTGCGTTCGGCATCGCTAAGGGTGTCGGCCTCTTCCTCGGGCGAGACCATGGTTTCAAGCAGCTCAACCACGGCTGCGATCTGGGCGGGGCCGAGCCGGTCCAGCAAGCGATGAGCGCGCAGTATGTCAGCAGCCATTCTGTTCGACTCCGGGAGGTTTAACGCCTAGCAGTTGGCCCGCGGTCATAGGGAAGGCATTCGAGAAGGAGTTCCTTCTGCACGCGACACTGAAATTCCCTCCATATTCCGTATGCTCTCAGATAGCGAATCCGAAGGTCAATCGGGGGTGACGGGCGTCGCTCTTGTCGCGCTATTTCG
>CAWGKC010000015.1:0-8325 GCA_963823105.1 uncultured Acidobacteriota bacterium | reverse complement strand
TTACGGTTGACCCGCCCACGCGAGCGCTAACGCGGAGCCGTCGTGGTAACTGACTTCATAAACGAGCGAATCGCGATCGGCCCCGAGCAGCAAGTGATAAATCTTGCCGCCCTCGGTGCCTCTCCGCGCGACCCGCGACCAGGTTAAAGGAGTCCGATCCAGAACGGAATAGCATGGGGCCGCGCTCGTCCTGGAAGCTGCCATAAACGGCGCCGGATTCGGTCATCGCCATGCCCCACATTTGCGCGTATTTGAGCGGGATCTTGTGCTGGCTCGTTTTGACGAAAGGGATCAAGGGGATTTGGGCGCGCGCGGTGACCCGGCCGGAGCCGTCCACCGTGATCCACTCGCCGGAGGCGGGAATGTAGGTGCTGACTCCGCTTTTGCCACAAAACAGCCCGGGAGCACCCTGGTTCGTGGGAACCGCGGGGTCCGCCTTGGTCTTGAATCCGGATCTTGGCAGGAACTCGCCAGAAACCTGGCCGGTGACGCCGATGTGGAGCAGGGCATCGTAATCTTTATCTTTCTCCCCAACGATCTCGTGAGGAGGAGCGCCCACCAACGTCCAAAAAGTCCCGTCTTGAGCGGCGCAGACCTCATAGGGAATCGAAGTTTTCGGGTGAACAACTCGAACCGCCGGTTGAGAACCGGTCATGGTGGCAAAGAACCCGGTCATTCTCCCTTCCGAGCCGATCGCTGAACCGACCCCAACGATGGCGCCATTTGGCGCGGCGGCGACGTCCTTGATGTCAATTTTCGTCGCGCCATCGAACCACAGCCCATAGCTGGCGGTTTGACGCCCATTGCCGTCGAATACGAATATATTTGGAAATCCGGAGGGCGAATCGGTCCATTTCTTGTAGCACAGCAGGAGTCCTCGATCCACTTTTGGCAGTGTACGGTTATCCGCTTGGTCGCAGGCGGAAGGCGGTGCGAATCGTTCCGTCGCGGCCGAGAGGCGCGACAGTCCGGGAATCACGAGCAGGCATAATACACAAAAGGTAGTGTTCATCGGGGCCGCTCCTTGATCCTATTGACGCTGCCAGCGGTAGATTCGTGCAACCGGAGCAATTTGATGCCGCGCTACCCTTTCGACAGCATCAACGCAGCCTGTAGCATCGCTCTGGCATAGGCGACGTCGTAGACCATACCCGCGTAACCGCCGCCGCCCGGATATTGATTGCGGATCCCCACTTTGCGGTCGTAATCGAGGGCGCGTTCGTGCTCCGGATAGATCAGCCGCGGGTATTTCGCGCGCACCAGTTCGCGCATGACGGCGAGCATGTTGTTCTCGCCTTCGTCGATGAAGACTTCGGTGTAACTGTCGTAGGGCTTGCGCACGCGCACGTTGCGGAAGTGGACGTGATTGATGCGGTCGCGGGAACCGAAATAGCGGCAAACCTCCACGGGATCGTGTCCCATTTCGCGGGTGACGCCGCAATCGAAGGTGATGCCGTTGGCGGGGCTGTTGACGATTTCGATCAGGTGCTTCCAACCTTCCACCGTGCCCATGATCTGGCCGGAGCCGCGGCTGAGGGCGACCGGAGGGTCGTTCGGATGGAGGGCCAGGCGCACGTTGGAGCGCTCGGCTTCGGGGATCACGGCTTTGAGGAAGTAAGTGATGTTGGCCCACATTTCATCGAGTGTGTGCGCGCCTTCTTGAGGGAGCGGCGGGAGGTCCTTGACGCGATCGGCGTCGAAGGCGGTGAGTCCGGCGCCGCCGCGGCCCTCTTCGGCGTAATAGCCTTCGATGGCGCGATGGGCGTAAAAATTGTATTCGACGACGGGCAGGCCGGCTTTGCCCGCGGCCTGGATGGAAGCTATGAACTTTTCGATTTCCTCGTCGCGTCCGGGCTTGCCGTAGAGGGTGTTGGGGAAGCCGCCGATCATCATATTTCCGAGGGCGAGGCCGCCGCTTTTCAGCTTGTCGACGAAGGCGCGCAATTCCGCATCCTCCCAGGGCATGCGCGGGCCGCCGGTAAGAACGTTATTGACGCCGATTTGCTTCACCTCGCGCATCGCCTCCGCCGTGACGTCGCGGCCATTGACGGGCGCGGCGATTTTGGGCGTGGTGGGACCTTCTTGCGGCATCCCCGCGCCCGGCGTCCACTTGCGCGCTTTCTTTTGCCGCGCCGGAGGAGAGCGCGGGCAGCATGGCCGCGGCGCCGATTCCCCCGATCAGGCTTCTTCTCGATACGCCGGAGTTCTTCATGGACGCTCCTTTCGAACCGGCTCGATTTTATCGCAAACCGCGCTACCAGCCCCGCGGTTCGCCGCGATTTTGTTCGTCGAGCCATTTTTTGAGCGGGGCGAAATAATCGACGATGGCGGAGGCGTCCATTTGGCGCTGGCCGGTGAGAGCCTCCAATTCGTCGGGCCAGGGGCGGCTTGTGCCCATCTCGAGCATGGCGTTCAGGCGGCGGCCGGCTTCGGCGTTGCCGTAGATGGAGCAACGGCTGAGCGGGCCTTCGCATCCGGCGATGTGGGAGAGGGCGCGGTGGAATTGGAACTGGAGGATATCGGCGAGGAAGTAGCGGGCGTAGGGGACGTTGCCGGCGACGTGGTATTTGGCGGCGGGATCGAAATCGGCCTCCGAGCGCGCGGCGGGCGGGGCGATGCCTTGGTATTGCAGGCGCATCGCCCACCAGGATTCATTGTATTTCTCCGGAGGAATCTTGCCGGAGAAGACCTCCCAGCGCCACTTGTCGATCAGGAGTCCGAAGGGCAGGAAGGCGACCTTTTCCAGGGCGCGGCGGAGGAGCAGGCCGATGTCTTTCGATGGGTCGGGCGCTTGGTCTGCAAATTTCCCTGGCAATTATTGTCTACTCTGCATGGCCAGCGCGCAGCCAGGCGACGTAGTCTTCAATTCCCCGCTCAAGGTCGTACTGTGGCTGGTAATCTGTGTCTTCCTGAATCCGTTTTATGTCGAGATCGAACACCCTCCCAAGCCCATTTGGGTCAAAGCCACTCGGAAGCTCGATTGTCGCTCCTGGGACCGCGGCGCTTGAGCGCATCGGCAAAGTCCCGATTCTTCGTCGCGTGTCCGCATCCGATGTTGTAAGTGGAATAACTCAGCTTACCGGCCAGTTGCAGGAGCGCAATGCCTCGCGCGCAGTCCTTTACATAACACGAATCAAATCCGTCTTCTGCGTAAGCTCGCGACTGTGGCTTTGTGAAATCCACGGTTTCTCCCTTGACCGCGGCGCGAACAAGCTGAACAAATAGATTCACTGGCGAAGGCGGGTGATGAAAGAGCGGTCCCCAGGCGGCAAAGCGGAAGTTCACGATCTCTAAGCCCGCGGCACGGCCCACTGCGGCTGCCAGTAGCTCGGAAATCTTCTTGGCATCCGGTATCGGGTGGAAGGAATTCATCGGCAACGGTAGATCTTCATGGAAAGGGCCCGAGCCGGCGTTCGCACCCGCGTAGACGCCGATGGTGCTGGCGATACTGACCCGCCGCACCTTCCTCTCTTGGGCAGCCTGGAGTACGTTCAATAAAGTGGCGGCGTTCTTCCGCATCGATTCGCAAAGGCCGAAAGTGCCGGGTCCGACTCCGGTCAGGTGGACGATTCCCGTAATGGCGTGTCTTTCTTGAAGATCGAGGAGAGCTGATAGATCACTCAAATCCAATGGCTCGACGAATATCCGCTTTCCAATTTCGTTCTTGATGAAATCCGGCGGCTGGCGCATCGTCTCTTGCCGCTGGGTGGTGGTGAGCACGCAGGGCTCGCCCCTGTCCAGAAAGGCCCGCGCGGTGTGTAATCCAATGAATCCCATTCCTGCCGTGATCAGTTGCACTCTCACAGCGTAAGAGGATGGAAGAAGGGATTAATTGTATGAGGACGACATCGCCCAAATTCCCGGAATTAGCTTTGGCTCACCGCCCATTGCCGGGGAGCCGCCAGACATGAACGGTACGACCCCGGTGTGGTATGGGTGAGCCGCCGAAATTCGCGGATAAAGTGGGCTTGATCATAATAGCCGGATTCGATGCCGACGTCCGTAAGGCTTTGGCCGCCCCGGGCGAGAATCCTGTTTTTCGCGCGATCGAACCGGGCAAGTCTCGCAAAGGTCTGTGGGTCGATGCCGACAAGCCGCGAAAAAAGCCGTTCGGTATGGCGCACACTGGCCGGAATATCTCGAAATAAGGATCCTAGTGAGGTGGCCGAATTTTCGCAAAGCTGCTGCGTCAACCTTCCGACAGCTTCCTCCAAATATCGGGGACCCGAGTACAATTTCAAAAAGAATCGGTCTAGAATCGAAGTTCTCTCCCCAAACGTCTTCGCGCTCGAAAGGTCCGTTACCAGCAAACGCAATGCCTCTTTCGACAAGACTTCTTCGGCAGATATGATCCTTTTCGCAAGCCTGTCCGCTGGCGTAGATAGGAACCGGCTCAGACCGCAAGCGGTGAACTGAACGAATATACGGTCAGTCGGCGATGGATCGCAGTCCAATTGCAATGGAGTTTCGCGTATTCCAATGATCGCGGCGTCGGGTGCGGGATTCCCTTCGAGTTGGTAAGAGCCTTGAACATTGAGCAGCAATGCCGCGCCTGTGCCCGGCGGCAATGATTTGGATATCGCCCCCCTTCTGTTGATCTGGATGTACCTTCCAATGGATGCGCGTAACTCCGGGACGGAAGGTCGGGCGTTGATGTACTCCATAAACGGTTTCGTGCCGCCCTATTTTAACAGCCTCCCGGCGCCGCCTCGTCGAGTTTGGCCGCTATCGCCTCTCCATGGCTGCGGACAATGGGCCAGATGTTCGACCCGAGCACCACCAAGGCGAGTTTCGGGCCCGTCGGATTTTGCCGATACCGGATGTTCTGATCGGACGTAACCATCGATTCGAAGGCCGCCGCTTCCGCAGCGTTTAGAAGCTCCGAACCTGCGCACGCCGGCCGGAACGTTTTTATCAAGCAGGATGCGCAACGCGATGACTCTTCGCGTAAGCCAGAATCGCCTGAACACGATCCCGCGGTACCTCGAACTGTTCCGAGATTTCGGCCACGCTCACGCCGTAGTCGAAGTTATCTACAATCGCGTTGACCGGCATGCGCGTACCGCGCAGAACGGGCGCGCCGCTTTGAACGCGCGGGTTGACCTCCACCAAAGGGCACTGTGACCAGTCGATTTTTTCTTCCGCAGCCATGGCGACTTCCCACACACCATGATTCCACGTTCCCGCCCAAATCGCCAGGGGCGTTATCCTGTCCGCCGCGCAGAAGTTCCTCTGTCGAGGATTGCGAGCGGATGCTTCGGAACGGACGGCGGCGAGGACGAAGCGTTGATAGAATCGTTTGGTCATGAATGGCAAATCGAATTCGAACGGTGCGGGACGGCGGGGATTTCTGGCGAAGCTGGGCGGATTGTCCGGTGTCGCGGCGATGGCGGCGAGCGGGCAGACGGCGGAGGCGGCGGCTTCGTCCGGCACACTGCTTCCCGCTTATGCGCGGCCGATCGCGGGGAAATCGCGGAAGCAGTCGAGCTACGACCGCACGGGAGGCAACGCCGACGCGTGGCCGATGAAAGCCGGCGAGACGCGGGAGGTATTCCGGGCCGAGGGGCCGGGGGTGATCACGCACGTATGGTTCACTATCGCCGCGCGGAGCGAGTTTCACTTGAAAGAGATGGTGCTGCGGGCGTGGTGGGATGGCGAGGAGAAGCCGAGCGTGGAAGCGCCGGTGGGGGATTTCTTCGGGCTGAATTTGGGATCGTATGTCAATTATCAATCCGAGTATTTGTCGTGTTCGCCGGGGAAATCGTTGAACTGTTATTTCGCGATGCCGTACCGCAAATCGGCGCGGATGGCGATCACGAACGAAGGGAAGCAGGCGGTGGGCGCGCTGTATTCGAACATCGATTACCGCAGCGTGCCGGAGTTGCCTTCCGACGCGTTGTATTTTCACGCGCAATACCGGCAGAGCGCGCCGTGCCATCCGGTGACGGGCGAGGCGGCGAAGCGGAATCTGGACGGCAAGAATAACTATGTGTTCGCCGAGACGCGCGGGCGCGGGCATCTGATGGGCGTGACGCTCGGCGTGCTGCAAAACGCCGAAGGGTGGTGGGGCGAGGGGGACGAGATGATTTTCATCGACGACGAGAATAAGCCGGCGATTAATGGGACGGGATCGGAGGATTATTTTCTGGGGAGTTGGGATTTCGGCGGGCGCGATACGGCGACGCCATTTGCCTATCAGCAATACGGCGCGCCGATGATTATCAATGGGGAGCGGACGGGCGGGCGCTATTGCTGTTACCGCTGGCACGGGGACAATCCGGTGAGCTTCGGACATTATATGAAGCACACCATCGAGCATGGGCACGCCAACGACCGCGGCGATAATTTCTTTTCGGCGGGGTATTGGTATCAGGACAAGCCGTATACGGATTTTCCGGCGATGCCGCCGGTGGAGGCGCGGATTCCGAAGGTAAAGACGGCTTAGCGGCCGATACCGCCTGCCAACGCGCGCGGCTCGGAAGGCGCGTTCCGAGCCGCGACCGTAAGAAGCCGTGAAAAATTCTCTCTCGCGCCGAAAGACCGTGGCGCCGGTTCCAGCGGGACTCTTCGTCGGAATTCCGAGCATCCGATGTTTGGTTATGGAATCGAAACGGCAAGGAGCGGCCCGGGAGGCGATCAAGCGCGATTTTGCGGCCGTTTCCGCTCCCGGAGGGTCTTTCCCGGCGTGTTTTCCGGCCGGTCAGACCGAAAAGGCGGCCTGTTTTCTCCAGCGCAGGCGGATCCAGATCTGGATGTTGTAGGTGAGGCAGGCCCAGACCGCTTCGGCCGCCGCCTTGACTTTCCCGCGCACGTGAAACTTGCGCAACCCGATCTTGTCCTTCAGCCACGCGTTTGGGAATTCCGCTACCGCGCCGCGTTGCCGGTAAATCTCCTTCGCCTCGGCGGTCCCCATCCTCCGCCGCATCGCCGCCACCGCCCCATTCTCCGCCTCCAGGCGCGATACCGTCCTCCCCGCCCCCGATTTCGGACAGCACTTCGATCGGAACGGGCAGGCCGCGCAATCGTTTCCCTCCGCCCGGTATTGCCGGTATACATTGCCGTTTTTCCGGCTCTGTCCCACATACTCCAGCCGCCTGTCCGCCGGACAGCGCAACGTGTTGCTCGCCGCATCCCAGACGAAGAACCGGGGCGCAAACGCCGGATCGATCCCCATCGCCTTCATCGCCGCCGCCGACCGTTCCCCCGGATCCTTCATCGATCCGATCATCTCGATCTGTTTCTCCGCCATCGCCTCGATGCTGCCCCGGTTGGTGAATCCGCCATCCACCACGATCTGCCCCGGTTTCCGCCCCAGATTGTTTTCGATCTCCTCCACCGCCTCCGGCAAACTCCCGGCATCGCTGCTGTTCTGGCTGAGATGGATGCCCACAATGGCTTTCTCTTTGGCATCCGTGCTGATCTGCAAGTTGTAGCTGGGCGCGAAGGCGTGGTCGCCCTGTTTCATCAATCGCGCTTCCGGTTCCGTCAGACTGACCCGCGCCGCTTCCCGCTCCTCCGGCTCTTTCTCTTCCCGAATCTTGGCCAGTTCCTCGGCCACCCGCTCCAGCCGCGCCACCCTTTCGCGCGCCGCCCGGTCCTTCGCCGCTTCCCGCCGGTTCCGGTCTTCCCGCGGGTCGCCCATCTCTTCCACTACCTTCCGCGCCCGCCCCAGATGCTCCTCGACCGTCTTCCGGCGCCGGAAGCTGTCCGATCCGGCCTGTGCGCGCACCTTCGTCCCGTCGTGCATCACCCGTTCCAGGCTCAGCAGTTCTTCCCTTTCCAGCAGCCCCAGCATCTGCGCGAACAACTCGTCCAGGCCTTGCTTGTGCTTCACCCGGAAGTCCGACAACGTGTGATGATTGATGCCCGTGAGACCGCACAGCCATTGGAATCCCGGCTCGTACTCGAGCAAACGCTCGATCTCGCGCGCCGATCCGATCCCTTCGCTGTAAGCGTAGACCCACACGCTTACCAACAAACGTGGATCCCAGGCGGGCCGTCCGGCGCCCCCGGATCGCGTCTTCAGCGATTCGACGAAGCGGTCCAGATCGAGCCGTCCGGCCAGTTCCCAGATGGCCCGCGCTTTGTGATCCGCCGCGATCAGTTCCTCCACATAGATGTTGGCCATCATCATCTGCGCGCGGTCCACCGTGCGCAACTTCGGAGCCGCCAGTCCGGCGGCTTCGCCGGCTTCGCTCTCCGCCGACGGACCCGCCGGCATTTCCAATAGGTTCGGTTGCTCGCCCATTACATTCATTTTCTCCGAAACATTTCCAGGTGTAAATGGTTTTTTGGCGCGAGGGGGATTTTTTCACACCTTCTGAG
>CAWGKC010000014.1:0-204778 GCA_963823105.1 uncultured Acidobacteriota bacterium | reverse complement strand
CAGAACTTATTAAAAATAGGTGACTTAGAGGTCCCGGCTAACGGCAATGGTTGCCTCGAATTCTGCCACCTGTGCCAAAACCCCGGTCATAAGCCGATTCCGGATTCGTCCAGTTCCGGCGTCGGACTTGGAACTGGAATGGATGCGATACAACCGGCTCGAGAATCTCTTCGCGGACCAACTGCGCTAACAGCGGGTCAAAATCCACAGTTTCCGCTTGGAAGCCCAGGCCAACAACTTGCTGCAAATCCGTTCGACTGATCGCTCTCTTTCGTGACCGCCAAACGGCCGTCTGACAACGCTGGTACAGAGCCGGATCCAACGGTCCCAGGTCCGGCACCGGAAGCAAGCCAGGGAATGACTGCCACTCGTACCGTAATTCAGCCGATCGGAGCCCAGATTCCGCTAACCCTTTCTCTGTCATGTCCTTATACTTTCTGTCGGCGTCCCCGCTTCTCCCAGCCTGAACTGTTGTATAATTTGGAGCAAAGCTCAGCCTCGTCCGCGGGGCTTTTGGCAGCTTCGCACGCCCGCCTTGTTCGCACGGTGCGTCTTTTGGTTATCCATGAGAAGCCTGCGAACTATCGTCCCGCTCTTCCTTGCCGCATTTTCGCTTCATGCCGCCGCGCGTCCCGAATTTACGGTTGGATGGTCGATCTACGTCGGCTGGAATCCTTATGCCTACATGGCGAAGTCGGGAATCCTGCAACGCTGGGCCGATAAGTACGACGTAACGATTCAGGTACGCCGCTTCGATTACGCCCCGTCGCTCGAAGCCTTCGTCGCCAAGAACATCGACGCCTGCACTATGACCAACATGGAGGCGCTGGATATGCCGGCGGCTTCGGGAGTGGACTCGACGGCGATCGTTCTGGGGGACTATTCGAACGGCAACGACGCGGTGCTGGTTCGCGACAAGCTTCAGTTCCGGCAACTTCCCGGAAAGCAATTGATGCTGGTGCAGAAGACGGTTTCCGAGTATCTTTTCGAGCGCGGAATGGCGATGAACGGGATGCAGGACCAGATCCGCAAGGTCCATCTGCTGAACACATCCGATTCCGATATCGTCGCCGCGTTCCAGGCGGACCCGGCAAACCTCGCCGTGGTGACGTGGAAGCCGCTGGTATCGCAGATCGCGAAGATGCCCGGGGTAACGACGATTTTCGATTCGTCGAAGATTCCAGGCGAGATTCTGGATCTGCTGGTGGTGCGGACGGAAGTGCTGCGGCGCAAGGACGGGGCGGGAGTCCGTTTCGCCAAAGCCGTGACCGGCGCCTGGTATGAAACGATGCGCCAGTTGAACGGCGGCGGAGCGAAGGCGCAACAGGCCGCGGCGGGTTCGGCGGCCGCCTCCGGCGATAGCGTCGCCTCTTTCAAGGAACAGCTTTCGACCACGCACCTATTCTATACGCCGGCGTCGGCGCTGGAGTTCGTGACCGCGCCGGAGCTAAAGGAAAAGATGGAGCTGGTGCGCCAATTCTGCTTCCATCACGGGCTGTTGGGCGAGCACACGGCCTCAGCCGACGACGTCGCCGTGCTTTACCCGGACAAGACCGTTCAAGGGAAAAAGGAACGGGTGCGCCTGCGCTTCGACGACGACTATATGAAGCAGGCGAGCGAGGGCAAGCTGTGATCACCGGTTTCCCGATGTTCGAGATTCAAGCGAAGCCGCGGCGAATGTCGTGGCTGGCGCTTTCGTGGGCGCTGTTCGCGCTCGGGATTGGATTGTACTTGAAGGAATCCGCGGTGCGTCACCGGGAGAACGCCGACGACCGCGTGGTGCCGGGTTTCGATCAATTGGCGCGCGGGATTCGCGACGCCGTGATGAATCCGCCGGAAGAAGACGACGAAGGCCAAGCGGGGCAGGCGTGGTACGCGCGATTGGCGCACGGCATGTTGTGGAAGGATACGGCGGCGAGCGCACGGCGATTCGCGATCAGCGTGGCGCTGCTTGTGCCCGCGGTATTGCTGGGATTGCATATCGGAATGTTCCCGTGGATCGGAGCGTTGTTTCTGCGCTTCGTCCTCTTCTTCGACAAGATCGTGGCGCTGTCGCTGCTGCCGATTCTCTTCATCGCGTTCGGCATCGGAGAATTGTCGAAGATTATGTTGATCGTGATCGGCGTGGCGCCGACGATTATTCTGGACACAATCAACTTGACCAAGAGCGTGCCGAGAGAGCAGGTGGTGAAGGGTTTCACGCTGGGGGCGGGCGATTGGGGCGTGGCGTATCGCATCGTTTTGAAGCAGATTCTGCCGAGAGTGATCAACGGGATTCGTTTGAACTTGAAGCCGCTGATGCTGTTTCTTTTCGCCGGGGAGATGATCGCATCGACCGACGGACTGGCCTATCGCATCGCGCTGATGCGCAGGCATATGGGGATGGACATCATCATTCCCTATGTGCTTTGGGTGGCACTCCTGTTATTTCTAGTGGACGCCGGTCTGCGGTTGGCGAACCGCAAGCTGCACCCGTGGTTTCAGGAGGGTTGATGGCGACGCAACCGGTGGCGGCGGTTATCGGAGTACGGAGAGAGGAACGGGGCGGACCGGCGATCGCGGTGCGCGGTCTGACGGTGGCGTACTCTATCGGCGACGCAGTGCGCCAAGTTCTGAACGCCATCGATCTGGAAATCGGCGAAGGTGAATTCGTGACGATTCTTGGCGAGACGGGGTGCGGCAAGAGCACGCTGCTGCGCTTGATTCTGGGCGAGGAGCAACCGTCGCAGGGGACGGTAACGGTGGACGGCCGGCCGGTGAATCGCATAAGCCCAACCTGTGGATATGTTCCGCAGAAGTATTCGTTGTTTCCGGATCGTACGGTGTTGGACAACGTCGTCTTCGGGCCACTGTGCGCCGGGCGGCATGCCTGGAGCCGGCTGACACCGGGCTATTATAAGCGAGCGGCGGAGATGGGAGGCGCGCGCGGCGCAACAATTGTCGCGCATGGGCTTGCATGCTTCCGACAGCCGAAAGTATCCGCATCAGCTTTCGGGCGGGATGCAGCAGAGGGTGGCGATCGCGCAGGCGTTGACGATGGAGCCGCGGATCCTATTGATGGACGAGGCGTTCAGCGCACTCGATCCGGCGACGCGTTCCGGCATGCAGGAGTTGCTACGCGAGATCTGGATGGAGAAGGCCGCGACGATCGTGTTTGTGACGCACAACACCGCCGAAGCGCTCTATTTGGCCAGCCGGGTGATTGTTCTGGCGCGTGGCCGCGGGGTGGGAGAAGGCGCGGAGATCGCACTGGACATGAAGGTGCCGTATTCGAGCGAGCCCTTGGCGCGGCGGCGGCATAGCAAAGAGTTTCTGGAAATGGTGGACTATATCGAGCGGCACGCCCACGGCGCTTTTTCGCAGCCGACGAAGGGCGAGCGCCAATGAGACGCCGATGGACAACACTTCGCGGGGAGCGGAACTTGTGAGAACGGCACTTTGGATCTTGGGGGGAGCGGCGCTGGCGGTAACCGCCTCGGCGTCGGATTCCACCGATGGGGCGAAGCTATTCTCCGAACGCGTGAAGCCGGTGCTTGTCGCGCGATGTTATACCTGCCACGCGCAGGCGGCGATGTCCGGGCTGCGTGTGGATTCGCGCGTGGCGTTGTTAAAGGGCGGCGACACGGGGCAGGCGGTGGTGCCGGGCGATCCGGACAAGAGCCTGCTGATTCAGGCGGTGCGGCAGACGGGGACGATCAAGATGCCCAAAGGCGGGCATCTGACGCCGGCGGAAATCGCCAGTTTGACGGAATGGGTGAAGATGGGCGCGCCGTGGCCGGAGGAGGTGGAGGCGAAGGCGGCGCCCGCGGCCGGCGCATCGACTCCCGCGGACTATTTCGAAACCCATGTACGACCCGTGCTGGCGGCGAAATGCTACGCCTGCCACACGCAGACGCAGATGTCCGGGCTACGCGTGGATTCGCGGGAGGCACTGCTGAAGGGCGGTGAAACGGGGCCGGCGATCGTGCCGGGCGACCCGGAGAAGAGCCTGCTGATTCAGGCCGTGCGGCAATCGGGAACGATCAAGATGCCCAAAGGCGGCCGCCTGACGCCGGAGGAAATCGCCACCTTGACCGAGTGGGTGAAGATGGGCGCGCCGTGGCCGGAGGAGCCAAGCCGGATCGAAAAGAACGCGGGATCGTTTCACATTACGCCGGAACAGCGGTCGTTCTGGTCTTTCCGTCCGCTCAAGATGCCGGCGACGCCGAAGCTCCGGGACGGAAAATGGGCAAAAACGGACATTGACCGATTTGTTTTAGCGAAGCTGGAAGCCCAGGGGATGCAACCGGTGCGTGAAGCGGACCGGTTGACGCTGATCCGGCGCGCGACGTTCGATTTGACCGGGCTACCGCCGACGCCGGAGGAGATTACCGCTTTTGAGAACGACAAATCTCAGGAGGCATACTCAAAAGTAGTGGACCGCCTTCTGGCGTCGCCGCGTTATGGCGAACGGTGGGGCCGGCACTGGCTGGATGTGGCGCGATATTCGGAGGACGACGTTCGCGGACTCGATCCCATGGGACGGGGATTCATGCCGTTCCGCGGAGCGTATGTTTTCCGGGATTGGGTGATCAAGGCGTTCAACGACGATATGCCTTATGGTCTGTTCGTAAAAGCGCAACTGGCGGGAGATTTGCTGGACGAGAAGACGCGGGCGGAGACGCTGCCTGGCACGGCATTTCTGGGAGGAGGGCCTTGGGTGTGGGACCAGGCCGAGCCGGTGCAAGGCAGAGCCGACGAACGGAACGAGCGGATCGACGCGGTGTCGCGCGGATTTTTGGGGATGACGGTGGCATGCGCGCGCTGCCACGATCACAAGTACGATCCGATCGCGCAGAAAGATTACTACGCGCTGGCGGGCGTCTTCGCCAGTACTTCGTACAAGGAATACCCGCGCGTGTCGGCGGCGGCCGTCGAGGCGTGGCAGCGCAAAGATCAACAGATTCGCGATCTTGAGCAAGAGATGGGGGATTTCACGAAGACGGAAAGCGACCAGTTGGCCGAGATCGAGGCGCGCCAAACGGCGAAATACATGGTGGCGGCGTGGCGTGTTTCCGGCAAGCCGAAGATCACCGTGGCGGAGGCATCGGAGAAGGACCGGGTGGATCCGGAGATGCTGGAGCGCTGGGTGAAATTCCTCGCCAAACCGCCGAAACACTATCCGTTTCTCAAGGACTGGCAGGCGATGGTGGCATCCGGAGGAGCGGAGGACGAAGCGAAGTTTCTCGCCTCGGATTTCGAGAAGCTAGTCGTTTCCGTGAACGCGGAGGCCAAGAAGATCAAAGAGGAGAACGACGTCATTAAAGCGAAGAACGACGTTAAGAAACCGTCGCGGCGCGACGCGTTGCCGAGCGAGTTCGAGACCGACGATCAGTTCTGTCCCGGCTGCAATTTGGAATTGAAGGCGCTCCCCGTGGAAAAGGCGAGTCTTTGGTTGGACCTTTTCGTGCGCTCCATCGACGTCCCGGAGGAAGAGGCGCGGCGATCGCCGGGATTGTTCGTGTTTCGGGGCTACGGGCTGGAGCGGCGGCTGAGTCCGGAATGGCGGGAACACATAGCGGCACTGAAGGCGCGCATTGAGGAACTCAAGAAGGATTTGGGCCCCGAGTATCCTTTCATTCACGGCGCGGCGGACAAGCCTAAACCGGTGAATATCGCGGTGAATCTCCGCGGCAATCCGCACACATTGGGCGAGGAAGTGCCCCGGCGGTTCCTGGCCGTATTGAGCCCCGCGGACGCCAAGCCGTTTCAGGACGGGAGCGGCAGGCTCGATTTGGCAAACGACATCGTCGCCAGCCCGCTTGCGGCGCGCGTGATCGTGAATCGAATTTGGAAGTGGCATTTTGGAACGGGCATCGTGAATACGCCGGATAATTTCGGCGCGCCCGGCGAGCGTCCGTCGAACCCGGAGTTGCTGGAGTATTTGGCCGCACACTTCACTTCCGAGGGAATGTCGATCAAGAAGCTGCATCGGGAAATCATGATGTCCGCGGTGTATCGGGAAAGCGCGGACGACTGCAAAGAGGATGAAGAGAAGGACGCGAACAACAGGCTCTATTGGAGATTTAACCGGCAGCGCTTGGACGCGGAATCTATTCGCGACGCGATTTTATTCGTGGCGGGAGATCTGGATTTGAAAAAAGTGGGCGGGCCATCGAAGCCATTGGGGCTCGACAATACGCGCCGCACCGTGTATGCCCAGGTGAGCCGATTCCGGCTGGATCCGTTTCTACAGGTTTTCGACTTTCCGAATCCCAGTTTCACCGCGGAGCAGCGCTTCTCGACGAACGTTCCGCTACAACGCCTGTTCTTCATGAACGATAAGTTTGTCTACGCGCAAGCCGGAAAACTGGCCGAGCGCGTTTACGCCAAGGGAAGCGACGAGAGCAGGATTCAAGAGACGTTCCGGCTGTTGTTCGGACGCGCGCCGACGGATGCGGAGATGAAACTGGGGCTTGAGTTTTTGCGGACGACGCCGGAAAAGCCGGGCGAATCCGTCGCCGGGGAGCCTTCCACCGCATGGCGCGAATACGCCCGCGTGTTGCTAAGTTCCAACGAATTCGAGTTCATGAACTGAGAAGGAAACGGAGACTTGCCAGAGATGAGACACAATCCAGCAGCGCAACCGATCACGCGGCGAGACGCGCTTTGCCGCATGGGGGGAGGCTTCGGAATGCTGAGCTTCGCGAGCCTGGTGGGTGAGTCCATCGCCAGGGCGTCGGTTAGCCCGGCGCAGAATCCGTGGATGATTCAGACTCCGCATTTCAAACCCAAGGCGAAGCACGTCATCTTCCTGTTTATGAACGGAGGCTTGTCGCAGGTGGACAGCTTCGATCCGAAACCGATGCTGGAGAAGTACGACGGCAAGCCGTTGCCGGGCGATACGCCGCAGCACGAGAGAAAAACCGGCGGGCTGATGAAGTCTCCGTTCACATTCAAGAAGTACGGAAAGAGCGGCATCGAGGTCAGCGAGATTTTTCCGCACATCGGCGAATGCATCGACGACATTTGCGTGGTGCGGTCCGTTCATACCGAGATCCCCAATCACGAACCGGCGCTGATCATGATGAATACCGGCGCGAACCAGCCGGGCAGACCGTCGATGGGATCGTGGTTCACTTATGGACTTGGCACGGACAATAAGAACCTCCCCGGGTTTGTGGTGCTCTGCCCGGAAGTGCCAACCACCGTGGGGCCGCCTCTGTGGAACTCCGGATTTCTGCCTCCGATGTTTCAAGGAACGTTTATCTCCGATAACACGAAGGAGAAGGAGTTCGACCCGCAAAAGCTGATTCCCGACATTCAGAACGAGAAATTCGGCCTGCCGCGGCAAAAGAAGGAGTTGGATCTAATCGAACAACTCGACCGGTTGAATATGCAGCAGACAAAGACGCGCGATCCGCAACTGGAGGCGACAATCCAGGCGATGGAGACGGCGTACCGCATGCAGACGGAGGCGCCGGACGTGTTCGACGTGCGGAAGGAAAGCGACGCGGTGCAAAAGCTCTATGGAGAAGGCAGCACGGCGCGCGGATGCCTGACCGCGGCCCGCCTGATCGAACGGGGCGTCCGCATGGTGCAAGTCTATTACGCCAAGGGCGACCCGTGGGATCATCACTTCGACATACAGCTCCATCGAAAGACCGCGAAAGACTCCGACCAGCCGTTCGCGGCGTTGATCAAAGATCTCAAGAGCCGGGGGCTATTCGAGGAGACTCTGATCGTTTGCGGATCGGAGTTTGGAAGAACTCCGGTGGTGGAGACCGGAAGCGGCTTCATGGGCGGCCAGACTCACAACGGCCGCGACCACAATCCGCACGGGTTCACCATGTGGCTGGCTGGCGGCGGCATCAAGGGGGGCATGACTTACGGGGCCACCGACGATTTCGGCTGGAAGACGGTGGATAAGCCGGTTCATGTCCACGACATCCATGCAACCATCCTATATCTACTGGGGATCGACCATACGAGGCTAACTTACCGCTACAGCGGCCGCGATTTCCGCCTGACGGACGTCGCCGGAAACGTCATTCACGACATCATCGCATAAAATCGGCTAAAGCTACTTGACACCGGACGCATTCCGGTAAATAATTGTGGATCGCTTCCGGGTTCACCCATTCCCCCATTGCACTCGGACTCAAGGTTGAGCTGCTGCAACTAACCCCCGAGCGACAGGTGTAAGCGTACTCCTTGGCGAGTAATAGCCGTCCCCGTACGCGGCATTAAGGCTTATTCCGGCGGAAGCCCTCGTCCGACTCCAGCCTGGATCTTTTACCTAGATTCCAACCAGGAGAGTACAACATGCGGAGCAGTGGGCTGAGGTTAACGGTGTCGGCGTTTGCGTGGATCGTGCTTGGATTCCATACAGCGGCGCTCAGAGCGCAATCGACAAGCTCGTTGCGAGGTTCGGTGGTCGATCCCCAAGGGGCGGCCATCCCGGACGCCGCGGTTACTTTGATCAACCAGGACACGCAATCGCGCCGTCAGGTGCAGTCCGACAATCGCGGCGAATATCAATTTCTGCAGGTGCCTCCGGGAAAGTATTCGGTTCTGGCGGAGAAGGCGGGATTCTCGACAGTAACCGAAAACAACGTCACGCTTTTGGTTAATAGCCCGGCGACCCTGGATCTACACATGGACTTGGGTAGAACGACGGAGACGGTGAACGTCAACACGGAGGCGACCTCGCTAAATACGGTGGACGCTTCGGTGGGGACAGCCTTCACGGAGCGCCAGGTGCGCCAATTGCCGCTTCAGACGCGCAATGTGGTCGAGTTGCTCAGCCTGCAGCCGGGAGTAACACCCACCGGGGAGGTGTTGGGCGCTCATCGCGATCAAAATAACGTCACACTCGACGGCGTGGACGTCAACGATAACCAAAACGCCGGCATTGGAAATAGCGTCAGCTCTCAAGGTTCCAACGCGAACGGCGCGGCTTCGGTGGCCGGATTCAATTCCGTCTTACCCATTCCGCTCGATTCGGTGGAAGAATTCCGGGTCACGGTGGGTGGCGAGGGAGCGAACGAAGGGCGATCGTCCGGAGGCCAAGTGGTTCTGATGACCAAGAGCGGGTCGAACCAGTTCCACGGTTCGGCGTACGAATTTAACCGCGATACGCCGTTTAGCGCGAACTCGTGGTTTAACGATCGAAGCGGCGTGCCGGTGCAGCCCCTGGTCCGGAATCAGTTCGGAGCGTCCCTTGGCGGAAGAGTGGTCAAAGACCGGGTTTTCTTTTTCTTCAACTACGAACGGCGGCTGGACGCCAGCGGAATCGCCGTGGAACGGGCCGTGCCGACGGAGAGCCTGAAGCAGGGCAATCTGACGCTTCAGACGACGGATGGAAGCACCTACACATTGAATCCATCGCAGATTCAACAGATCGATCCGTTGCATCTTGGATTGAACCAGGGCTATCTCGGCCTGCTGAAGCAGTACCCGGCGGGGAACGACGCGCCGTATGGGGCCGACGCCGGTCTGAACTTTACCGGATACCGTTTTAACGCTCCAAACCACGAAGACGACCGCGCCTACGTCGGGAAGATGGATTTCATTCTGGACAAGCAGGCCAAGCACACGGTCTCGGTCCGCGGAACGCTGTCGAACGCCAACCAGGACCTGCCACAGTACCTGGCTCAATTTCCGGGCCAACAACCGGCTTCGCAGTTGTTGAACAACAGTAAGGGAGTTGCCGCGGTTTACACCGCCGTCCTACGGCCAAATCTGGTGAACGCGTTCACCTTTGGGTACACGCGGATGGGCCTGCAGACATCTGGCGTGCCAGGGGAAGGTTTTTCCTTGGGAAGCCTCGACTCGCTCCAGAACTATAACGCCAGAGGTAACGGACGGATCATGCCGTCGACGAATCTATTGGACGACGTGACATGGACTCATGGTAAACATACGGTGACATCGGGATTTAACTTTCGCCTGATTAACAACGACCGGTTTTCCTACGCCAATTCGTTCCCGAGTTATGGATTTAATACGTCGGTAGCCGTGGGACTGGGAGAGGACATTCAAACCGACGTCACCAACTATCTGATCAAGCAGACGGGGAATCAAAACCTCCAGTTGGCGAATCCAAACGCCGTGGCCGCTGCGATGGGCATTCTGCTCGGACTCGAGAATAGTACAAACATTACTTATCAATTCCTGCGCAATGGCTCGGTGCTCCCGCAGGGACAACCGCAACAGCGGAACTTTATCATGCGTGAATACGAGGGCTATGTCGGTGATTCCTATCACGCGCGGCGGGATTTGACGTTCACGTTCGGCTTGCGTTACGAGAACGATCCGCCAATCTACGAGGCGAACGGGCTCCAGGTTTCACCGACCGTGGGACTCGACCAGTTCTTCGGCCAAAGGAACTATCTGCAATCTCAAGGGGTGCCGAGCAACGCGATGCCCAACGCCGTGCTGCAATATGCGCTGGCTGGCCCGGTGAACGGCAAACCAAGCTGGTACGGCCCCGACAATAACAATTTCGCGCCGCGCTTCTCTGTCGCTTATAGCCCGAGCGGTGCAACCGGATTGCTGGGAAAGCTTTTTGGGAAATCCGGGGTGTTCCGGGCCGGTTACGCCATGGTATACGACCGCTTCGGAAGCAATCTGGTCACCGAATTCGACCAATTCGGATCCGAAGGGCTGGCGACTACGCTCGGCAATCCGATTTCGTATAATTTCACGACTTCGCCTCGTTTCAATGGATCGCCAGCACAGCAACCTCCGGCGCCGCAAGGAGGATTCCCCTACACGCCTCCGAATATAGCGGCCATCGTCGGAGAGTTCCAGGGTATCTATCCCAACCTCAAGTCGCCGTATTCACATATGGTCAACGCCAGCTTCGCCCGGGAGCTTCCGGGCGGCCTCACGATGGAGATCGGCTACATGGGCCGCTTTTCTCGAAAGCTTTTGCTTCAAGGAGACGTCTACACGCCGCTAGAAGGATACAAAGACCCACAGTCCGGGGAGACATGGCTGCAGAGTATGACGGCGTTCCGCAACCTGAATAACACGGGACTAACGCCGGCTCAAGCGCAGGCGAATCCGTCCCTGGTTCCGAACAATCCGTTCGTGCAGAGCATGTTCCCGGCGTTGGCCAATTACTATTTTCCGGGCAGCGCTTCGGCGAATTACTACTACGGCATTTATGGCGTGTACGGCGGGAGCTATCTGGACATTTTACACGCGGCCGACCGGATACCGGGCGCCTTCAACACGCCGAACGGAACCTGCGCCAGCCGTCCCGGCTGTTACACGTTCTTCGCTTTGCAGGGAAGTTCCATGCCCACCTGGATGAACGCGGGCGACGCCGACTTCAATGCGGCTACGATTACCATCCGGCGAGCTTTCTCCACGGGCTTTTCGTTCGACTTCAATTACACGCTGTCGCACTCGATCGATAACGGCTCCACGGCCGAAGGCGCCTCCGGACAGGACGGCGCGGTGATTCAAAACATTTTCCAACCCGGCGCGTTTCGAGGGTCGTCGGATTTCGACATCCGCAGCCTGGTGAACGCCAATTTCGTCTATGAGCTACCGTTCGGAAAGGGCAAACCAATGTTGAACGGCATTCCAGGGTGGATGAACGAGTTCATCGGAGGCTGGCAGGTCTCAAGCATCATTCGCGCCAGTTCCGGTTTGCCGACGGTGATTCAAGGAAACCAGACTTGGAATACAAATTACTGGCAAAGCTCGTTGGCGATTCCGGTGGCGAGTTTCCAGCGGACCATCGGCATCGACAACCAAGGAAACCCCAGCCTGTTCAGTTCCACCAACTCCGTGAATTCCTTCGCCGATCAGTATCCGGGACAGACGGGAACGCGGGCCATCACTCGTCTCCCAGGCCAGAAGAATGTGGATCTCGCAGTCGCCAAACGCTTCGCGCTGCCATGGGAAGGGCACAGCCTGCAATTCCGCGCCGAGGCTTTCAACGCGTTCAACAACGTGAATTTCATTCAGCCGAGCCTTGCACTCTATTCGCCTACCACCTTCGGCGAATTCACGAATACGACGCCAGCCAGGGTGATGCAGTTCGCGTTACGCTATGAGTTTTGAGGCTTGGCGTCCTGTGTTTGGGACGGTTGCGGTACTTCTGGCCTTCGCGTCCGGCGCATTCGCGGCCGGATCGGAGATCTATGATTTTTCCCTCGCCGCCATCGACGGGAAAGAAGTCCGGCTGGACACTTACAAAGGCAAGGTGTTGCTGATCGTCAACTTGGCCAGTAAGTCCGGCTTTACCGGTCAAACCGGGCAATTAGAGAAGCTCTACGAGACATATCGCGAGAATGGACTGGTGGTCCTGGGAATTCCTTCGAACGATTTCGGCTCCACGGAGCCGGGCTCCGACGACGACGTGCGCAAATTTTATACTCAAACGGCGCATGTCGCCTTCCCTCTCTTCGCGCGGGTGTCGGTTCGCGGTAAAGATGCCGCGCCGCTCTATGAGTTTCTTTGCGACGCCAAAGAGCATCCGAAGACGGGCGGCCCAGTGCATTGGGGATTTACGAAGTTTCTGGTGGACCGGTCCGGCAGCGTTTTCGCCCGCTTCGAGCCCGATGTCGCGCCAGATGCGCCGGAACTAATTGTCGCTGTCGAGGAGGCGATTGACGCGAAGGGCGAGGTGAACCCGCGGAAGAACGGAGAGAAAGGTAAGCCAGAAAAGGGTAAACCTCGGCGAGCGCCGGCTAGAGACCGCCGAGATGACGGCGCCAGCCGCCTAAGTGAGTAATCTCCAGCGCATCCCGCAAGGCGGCCGGCTCACATAGAAAACCGTTCACGGTGTCTCCGTTGTCTAGTAAGATATTGCCGATGGTTAACGGCGGTGGCACGCCGTCGACGAATCCGCCAAATGTATTCTCGGGAAGAGCCCAAACTTCCACCTCAATGCCCGGTCCCGCGAATTCCGGCTCGTAAGTCAGTCCTGGCTTTGGAGGCATGGTTCGACTCAGCGCGTACAGGCGATAGCCGGCGGCCGTGCGGCAAGCCTTCATCAGTCTTCCGCCGCGTTGGGTCAATTGCCAATTGAGCGGCTGCCCTGTAAGATGCGCGCCAACCACCGCGAGGCGAACGCAACCAGGGGGGCACGCGGGAATCGACAACGCCGGCGACGAGGCGAGGGGATGGCCCAAGGCTCCGGCCGTCGATGCCATGACGCGATGGAGGCGATCCGCAAGGCACAGCAGGGCGCGATCGGTGAATGCCGGGGCGATTACGGAGACGCCGAACGGCAATCCGTTGGACCTGAATCCGGCCGGTACGGCGACGGCGGCTAAGTCAAGCAAGTTTACGAAATTGGTGTAGTAACCGAGGTTCGTGTTGAGCTGAATCGGGTTCGCTTCCACTTCGGCGATGGTGTATGTGGCGCCTGTTGTAGGTAAGAGCAGGACGTCCATCTTCTCCCATGCCGCATCCGTGCGGCGGCGAAGTTCTTCCAGGCGGTACATTGATGCGAACGCGTCGGCGGCGCTGAATCGGCGCGCCGCGGTCACGATGCCGCGGACGATGGGATGCATGGCGTCGTCATGGCTATCCACGAAGGCGCGCAGCGACGCCAACCGCTCGGCCACCCACGGGCCGGAATAGAGCAATCCGGCGACTTCGCGAAATGGCGCGAAGTCGATATTGGCCGGGGTTCCACCAAGGGCCTCCATTTGACGGACCGCCGCTGAGTACAACCCCGGCGCTTCGGTATCGTCGAAGAATTCCAGTTCCTGTTCCGCCGGTATTCCAAAACGGAATGGCCCGCCAAGCCACGGGGCTGCGCCGTTTCCTGGTTTGGCCGCGCGGGAGAACGCATCGGAAGGATCGTAGCCGCTCGCGGCGGTAAGGACGGTTTGCGCGTCGGCGCAGGTCATGG
The DNA here is from genome assembly GCA_963823105.1 of uncultured Acidobacteriota bacterium. Classification (GTDB taxonomy): domain Bacteria; phylum Acidobacteriota; class Terriglobia; order Bryobacterales; family Bryobacteraceae; genus JAJYKC01. Next base: position 190,917 of record CAWGKC010000014.1, on the reverse strand, counting down.
CGAACACCGAGACGCAATCGAGCGTTCGGCAAGCGGGGACGATGCCCGTGGCGCCGATTATTCCGCGCGTGGGTTTCAATCCAACGATGTTATTCAAGGCTGCGGGAACCCGGCCGGAGCCCGCCGTGTCCGTACCCATCGCAAAACTTACGAACCCAGTGGCAACCGCGACCGCCGACCCGGAACTCGACCCCCCGGCGATATAGCGATCATCGAAGGGGCTTGGGCAAACTCCATAAGGAGACCGCGTGCCGACCAAGCCTGTGGCAAATTGGTCGAGATTCGTTTTTCCGATCAGGATCGCTCCCGCTTGCTCCAAACGATTGACGACGGTAGCCGACTCGGAGGGGATATGGGAGTACGCGGGGCATCCGGCGGTGGTTGGGTAACCCGCCGCATCGATATTGTCTTTGACGGCGAAAGGAATCCCGAAGAGCGGCAAGTTCGCCGAAGCTGCGTTCGATTCGAGTTCACGGGCACGGCGCAACGCGTCTTCGCGCGGCGTTAGCGAGATCCAAACTGGACGAAGGCCGGTCGCCTCAATCGCCGCGAAGCAATCCTCGACGACTGCCGACGGCGTCGTGTCGCGGGATCGATACGCCTTGCTCAGAGTGGCAATGTCGATCGGCCTTGTCATCGCAGTCCATCGCCATCGGGCAGGAAGAACGCCAGATGTTGTCCGGCCGAAACGATGCCGCCGGCGATGCACCGTAGTTCGACAACAACACCACTGAAAGGAGCGGCTACAGCCAATTCCATTTTCATCGCCTCCAGTACTACTAATCTCTCCCCGGCGCCTACGCGCTGTCCCGCTTCGACCGCGACGCTCCAGACACTCGCCGCCAACGGTGCCGATATGGCGATGCATCCCGTGGGAACCGGTGCGGTGGAGGCGTCACTGTCCAGCGGGACCACTGGATCGGCAGTCATCGCCTGTCCCGCGATTTCCCAACGTTCGCGCTCCTCGGCAAACGCCTGCCGCTGCCTGGATTGGAACTCGTCCACGCCGCCTTGAATCGACGCCAGGAAAGACTTGTAGCGGCCAAGTTGAAACTCGGCCGGCTCGGTGCGGAGAGTCGACCCACCGTGCGGAAAGCCCTCCCGCATCTCGAGTAACTCCTCGGCCGTAACCGGATAAAACCGGATCTGGTCGAAGAACCGCAACAGCCATGGAAATCCGGCTCGAAGTCTTGAGTACTCTTAAACGTATTCCACACTTGCACCGTGCGTCCGACTAACTGATAGCCGCCCGGGCCCTCCATCCCATAGATACAGAGATAGGCGCCCCCGATGCCAACGGCATTCTCCGGCGTCCACGTGCGCGCCGGGTTGTATTTGGTGGTAACCAGACGATGGCGTGGGTCGACGGGAGTGGCGACGGGCGCGCCCAGGTAAACGTCGCCCAGGCCGAGCACAAGATAGCTGGCCTCGTGGACAATCCGGTTTACATCGCCGATGGATCCGAGACCGTTAATCCGTCGGATAAATTCGATGTTACTAGGGCACCACGGCGCGTCGGGGCGGACGGATTGCGTGTACTTAGCCTGCGCGAGGCGGGCCGCGGGGTCGTCCCAGGAGAGGGGCATGTGAACGACGCGCGCGGGGATGGAGACATCGTCGACATCGCCAATGGCGGCGTCGCACGAATCGATCGCCTCAAGCAGCGCCTTGCGCGGCAACTTCCGGCTGTCGTAGTGAATTTGGAGCGATCGCACCCCGGGAGTAACATCGATGAGTCCGTCGATTCGCGCTTGACGCAGGTTCCGTTCAAGCAAATGAACGCGCAGGCGAAGAGACAGGTCGAGAGTATTGTCTCCATACTCGATGAGTAAGTTCTTGTCCCCGCTGGCGTTGCAAGTCATGCGCGGCGCGTGCTTCGAGGCCTCCCGCAGGTTGAGGATCGCAGGTTCGGCGGCGGACTCCGATGGAAGCGATGGCAAAGGATGGGCGAGCGTCTCTATGCTCCGTTCCATAGCCCGTTCCATGGCTTCCGCCTGATCCCGAGCGATCCTTCGAAAACGCACGGTATCGCCGGCCTTTAACTGCGCTACCTTCCATAATTCCGCCGCGACAACGACCGCGGGGCAGACGAATCCTCCGAGACTTGGGCCGTCGGGACCGAGAATGATCGGCATGTCGCCGGTGAAGTCCACCGATCCGACGGCATAGGCGTTGTCGTGAATGTTAGAGGGATGCAATCCCGCTTCGCCACCGTCGGGCCGCGCCCATTCCGGCTTCGGCCCAAGAAGGCGCACGCCGGTGCGGTCGTGCTGGTAATGCACCTTCCAATCAGTGGAGAAAAACGTCTCGATGCCCGCCGCGGTGAAGAAGGCGGGTGAGCAGTGCGGCCCGTACATCACGCCGATCTCCCATGGCGAACCATAGCGAGGCACGAGGGCCGTAGGGAGGGTTTCGGAGGGCGGCGGCGCGTCGGAGCGGCCGATGTGGACAATATCGCCGGCGCGCAACGCACGCCCGGCAACACCGCCGAACCCGCCAAGTAGAAAGGTGGACCGGCTTCCTAGATACTCCGGCGCGACGATGCCCCCATGCACCGCGAGATAGGCCCGGCAACCGGTTCCTTTCGCGATACCCATCCGCAACAGGGCGCCGCGCTGGACGGGGATCGCCTGCCAGCGGGGAACCGGCACGCCATCGATCGCGGCGTCCATATCCGCTCCGGTTAGCGCCACTGTCGCGTCGCAATCGAAGCGAAGCTCCGGGCCGGCAGTGGTGAACTCTAGCGCCGCGGCCCCCTCGCCGTTCCCCACCAGACGGTTGGCGAGCCGAAAGGCCAGCGCGTCCATCGGTCCCGAAGGAGGAACGCCGACATGCCAATAGCCAAGCCTTCCGGGATAATCCTGCACGGTGGTTTGGGTGCCCCCTTCGAGAACTTCGAAAGCGGAACGGGCATACGCGAACGTCCCCAGAAACGACGTAGTAATCCGTCCTTCGTTGAATTCCGGTGTGCGGCAAACCTGTTTCAGGTAATCGACGTTCGTCTCGATGCCCGAAAGCAGGCAGGAATCGAGAGCTGAGCGGAGCTTAGCGGCAGTCTCATGGCGATCGGACCCGGAAACGATGATTTTGGCGATCATTGGATCGTAGAACGGCGTTACCTCGGCGCCCGCCTCTACCCAGGTTTCGACTCGCGCTCGGGCGGGAAAATCGGCCTGCATCAAGCGCCCCGAACTGGGACGGAAATCCCGCGCGGGGTCTTCGGCGTAAATACGCGCTTCCATCGAGCAACCGCTGGGATGGACGGCGAGCGATGCCAACGGCGGCAAGCATCCCGCAGCCTGGCGCACCATCCACTCCACTAAGTCGATGCCGGTCACTTCTTCCGTTACACCGTGCTCCACCTGCAAACGGGTGTTAACTTCCAGAAAGTAAAATTCGCCCGTACTTTCGTCGTAGACGAACTCGACCGTACCCGCCGATTCATAGCGCGCGGCTTCGCCCAGCGCGATGGCGGCCTGGAACAAGCGCTGCCGCGAACCTTCGGCGATGCCGGGGGCGGGCGTCTCCTCAATCACCTTCTGATGCCTGCGCTGCGTGGAGCAATCCCGCTCGCCGAGCGCAATCACATTGCCCCGTCCGTCTCCGAAGATCTGAACTTCGACATGGCGGGCCGCCGCCACGAATCGCTCGATGAAAACGCCGCCCTCGCCGAAGTTCGTTTCGCTCAGACGCTGAACCGCTTCGAAGGCCTCGCGCACTTCCGTTGGGGAGCGGCAGACTCTCATGCCGATGCCGCCGCCGCCGGCGGTGCTTTTCACGATCACCGGATAGCCGATGCGCGCCGCTTCACGGGCCGCGTCCCCCGCGTTGGCCAGCAAACCGGTGCCAGGCAACAATGGCACACCCAGTCGCGCCGCGATTTCCCTCGCCGCATGCTTTCGCGCGAACAGTTCCATCTGTTCTGGCTTCGGCCCGATAAAAACGACGCCTCGCTCGTGGCAATCGACGGCAAAGGCGACGTTCTCGCTTAAAAAACCGTATCCGGGATGGATTGCCTGGGCGCCGGTTTTCCGAACGGCGTCGAAGATCCGCTCCCGGTCGAGATAACTTCGCGCGGCTTGCGCGGGGCCTATGCAAACGGCCTCATCCGCCTCCGTGACGTGCAACGAATTCCGATCCGCATCGGAGTAGACCGCGACGGAACGAACGCGCATTCGGCGCAGCGTTCTCGCAATGCGGCGGGCGATAGCGCCGCGATTGGAGATGAGAACCTTATCGAACATCGGCGCCCGTCGTCCCGGCGTCCCAGATCAGGACCTCGATTGGCGTCGGGTCGTAAGCATTGCACGGGTTGTTGAGCTGCGGACAGTTACTAATGAGCGCCAGAACGTCCATTTCCGCCAGCATCTCCACATAGAGCCCTGGATTGGAAACTCCGTCCTCGAATGTTAATTTGCCTCCGGGCGTGACGGGCACATTCATGAAGAAGTTAATGTTGTTGGCGATGTCCCGCTTCTCCAAACCCCCGTTCCGATGCGCCAGGCCTTTGAGAAAGCTATTACGGCAGGCGTGCATGTGCCGCTTGTCGATCGAATAGCGAACCATGTTGCTCTCCGTCGAACAAGCGCCCCCGAGCGTGTCGTGGCGACCGCAGGTGTCGGCGACGATAGTGAGCAGAACGCTCCCCCCGTTCGACATCAACCGCGTTCCGGTGGTGAGGTAGATGTTGCGCTGCTCGCGTATGGTGTCCTGCGCGCTATAGCGGTCGCTGGTGTCGTGGAAGTTGTAAAAAAGCGTGTCAACCGCCTGGTTTCCTTTCAGGTCGACGATGCGGAAATATTGTCCGCGCCGGATCTCATGAATCCACGGCTCCCCTGCGGGAATCACTTCCCGAAAGTCCGCCTTCGCGGGATCCAATTGACTTGACATCAAGATTGTTGCGCTCATCGGCTCGGCTCCTACAGGAAATAGCGCTCGGTAAGCGTGAATCCGCGCCCGTTCTCGGGCCGGAACACGCGGCAGGGATCGTCCGGGCCGGGAGGCGCCACACGCTGGATTCCAAGCTGCACTGGTTGCGGAGCGTAAGCCGCGTTCGGATCCATCGGATGTTGGCACGTGTTGAGAATCGCCAATACGTTCATCTCCGCTCGCAGCTCGACAAAATCTCCGGCCTTCCCACAGGTCTGGAAGCTCATGCCGCCGTCCTCGTCCACCATCACCTTGCTGAAGAAGTTTACATTCGACGTCAGGTCGCGCCGGCCTAGCCCATACTTCATCAACTCCACGAGGAACCCGTCGAGCGCGTTCTTGTGGCAGTCGTTGCGATGTTCCTGATAAGCGGCCGCGCCATGCTTGTCGCGAACTAAGGCCGCATTCGAACATCCGCCCAACGGATCGTGCCACCCGCGCGTATCGGCGGTGATGGAGCAAAGGATGCGCCCCATGTCCGAATACAGCGCGCATCCCGCGGTGAGCATGGCGACGTGCTGCGCCTTCAATGTATCGGGAATGTTAAGCCGCTCCACCGGACATTCGAAGTTATAAAAAAGCGCGCCAACGTTTGCGCCGCCCGAAACGTCGACGATTCGCAACGCCGTGCCGCGCTTCAAGACGTGAGACCACGTCGCGCCCGGCTGCACTGTCTCTTCCCAGAGAAACTCGTCCATGAAAACACTCCTGACTGTCAAAGGAACCGCCATGGCGGGCGAATGCGCGCATGGCCTTGTCTACATAAATTCGGCCTGGCGACGAGGACAGGGCGGCGGTGAGGGTTAGCGGGACACGGGGGGGCCGCAACAAACATCCATGGCCGTTAGCCGCAAAAGGACGCGTAACGAGATGCGCCTGCGGGCGGGCCGCAGAGCGGCGAAGAACATTGAACTACTATGCCAGAGAAGGTTCTCCGCGCGCAATCCCCAGTTGCGCGGAAGCGAGAAAAGCCCGATCATTTCTAAATGATCTCGCGGCACTCCAAACATCGCCTCGTTCCCGCGATTCTCGTCGCTCTGATGCTCTCTTCTTTCTCGATCCCCGCGTCGTCTCCGGTGCGAAAGGGCATCGACACGCCGGGCGTGCGGCGTTCTATGACCGATATCCATCCCACCGCGACGTTCCCCGTGGAAGGCTCGCCGGACTGGATGGCTGTTACCGAAGACGCGGTCTGGGTTACCAGCGCGCGGCGCAATCATGTAGTCCGGCTCGACGCCACCACCAATCTTCCGACATTCATCGTCACCGTGAACAAGCCTTGTTCCGGTCTCGCCGCCGGCTTCGGCTCGATCTGGATTCCCAGTTGCGGCGATCGTTCGCTTCTACGAGTGGATGAGCGAAGCGCGCAGATTGTCGCGACGATCGGCGCTCCACCCGCGGAATCGGAGGGTGGAATCGCAACCGGCGCGGGTAGCGTCTGGCTAACGACGGATCGCAAAGGAACCTTGTCTCGTGTCGACCCAAACACGAACGCGATTGTGGCCTCCATCCGCATCGCGCCTGGATCGTTCGCGGCCGCATTCGAGGACGGCGCAGTGTGGGTTACGTCTACGGAAAGGAATCTGGTGACGCGCGTCGATCCCGGTACGAACAAAGCAACCGCGACCGTCCCCGTCGGGCCGAAGCCGCGCTTTTTGACGGCGGGCGCGGGGTCGATCTGGACCTTGAACCAAGGCGACGGAAGCGTCTCGCGAGTGAATGCGAAAACAAACAAGCTGGAGGCGACGATTCCGGCCGGCGTTCCCGGCGAAGGCGGCGAGATCGCCTTTGGCGAAGGCGCGGTGTGGGTGACGATGTTCGATTTTCCCATCACTCGCATCGATCCGGTCGTGAATCGCGTCGTGGCGCAATGGGCGGGGCCCGGTGGCGACAGCATCCGCGTGGGTCATGGGTCGCTCTGGCTCACCGACATGAAGCGGCAAACGGTGCTGCGGATTCGCCCCCTTCCCGCTCTCTAGTATAACGTTTCACTAAAACATATCCTGTTAGATGTGTTTCCTGCCACACTCGGGCATGGCAGGCACATCCAAACGACCGAAGCTCACCATGGAGCCCGACGAATTGGAACGGCTCTGGCACCTGCGTCAAGCCCCCACGGCTCCCCTCCGCGAAGTCCAACGGGCGCAGATTCTCACGCGCTACCACGCCGGCGAGACCGTCGCTCAGATTGCGAGCAATCTCCACATGACCCGCAAGAGCGTGGCCAAGTGGACCAATCGCGCTCTGGCGGTTGGCCCACGCGCCGCTCTCAAGGACGCTTACCATCGCCCCAGGGGACCCAGCATAGCCGAGGAGGCGCGCCTGGGTAGTCTCGTTGGCGTGCATCAAGCCCAAAGATCTGGGTTACGCCGCCGAGATGTGGACACGGAGCGCATTGGCCAAACAGGTGTCAACTCCGGTTGAAAATTCCCCATTCTGCCGGTCGAAAAATCCCCCACCGTCCGGAGATGAGGGTTTACAGTTTCAGCCGGCTGGTAGAAAATGGATAAACTAAGGGGAATCAGGATGGATCTGGCCGCAGATTATCGAAACTTTGGTAGCGCTAACGGGAATCGAATGGGTTAGCGGCCAGTTCCGTGCGACTCGGTGTGGTCTAAGCTGTTTATTTTCAGTTGACCTGATTCCACCTGAACCCCAGCTTGCTCTGGGTGGAATGCGAGGGTGTGACCGCAGGGTGACCCCGCCACCGAGGTCGGCCGTGGTTCGCAAGGTGGCGGTTGGCGCTTTCCCGGAGGTCTGGTGATGTACCGGCCATCCAGTCATAAACCTGGCTGCGCCAGAGGGCTCGAACGAGTCGGGCAACTGCTCGAGGACGGGTATCCCGACCTGATCGCTTCGAAGCGAAAAATGCGCAAGGTGGAGTCAATCGAGTGCGTCCGCCTGAATCGCCAGAGCCGCTGCCAGAACCTCGGATTTTCTTCGCGCCCCTTCGTTCTCTGTGGATTGCCGGTCAAGCGGCCGGCTCAGGGATGCCTGCTTCACGAGCGGCGGAACGGCCACTTCGTTCTGCAGGTGACCGGTCACCCGAGTTATGGCGTTCCATGGGGACAGGACCGGCTCGTGCCGATCTTCCTGGCGACACTTGCGATCCGTCAGAAGTCACCCCGGATCACGTTTGATAGTGCCGCCGCTATGCTCGACACCTTCGGAATGCAGCAAGGGGGATCCCAATACCGGCGTTTGGTCAGTTCCTTTCAGCGGATCTTTGGAGCGACAATTTTCTTCGGCACCGACACGCGGCACCAGCGGGCCACGGTCGTTCACCACGCTCGGTTCAACTTCATGACGGAGGCCCGAATCTGGTTTTCAAGGAATTGCGATCAGATGGTATTGCCGGGAGACTGCCAGAACATGATCGTGTTGAGCGACGAATTTTACCGCGAGACGCTGAGCCACCCGATTCCGACCGACCTGGAAGCGGCGAAGGCGCTGTCTTCCTCGCCGGCAGCGCTGGATTTGTTTACGTGGCTTTCCTATCGCTGTTTTGGGGCGAAGGGGGAAGAGGAGGTTCCACTGTTCGGAGAGTACGGGCTTGTGAGTCAACTCGGAAGCGTGGCGTACAGCCGCCCAAGGAAGCTCCGGGAGAAACTGGAGCAGTGGCTGGATCTCATACGAACCATGTGGCCGGAATGTCCGGCGCATATCAACTCGGAGGGATCCAAGCTGATTGTTTCGAAAGCGGCGGCGATAAGATCGCGCGGGGGTAGTTATGACTGTGCATGAGCGCCCTTTCGTGCTTGCACGAAGGATTCCGTTAGAAGCTATCGATGCGGCGGTCTGCACGCGGCTTGGGCCTGCTCGTGTGGCCGGCAACGCCCAGCCACGAGACCGCGGATCTGCTGAGTCAACATCAGACTGCGGTGCAGCGGCTGGCGGAGGTGCCCGGTCTCGGGGTGGACTCGGCGCATCAGATCATCGCCGAAGTTGGCGCTGCGGCCGCGACATTTCCTTCCGAGAAGCACCTCGCCTCATGGGTCGGGGTATGCCCCGGAGAAGAAGAGAGCGCGGGAGTTTCCGCGAGCAACCGGTCTCCGAAGGGTAACTGCTTCGTGCGGCGTCTTCTCAATCAGGCTGCCAACGCCGCAGTCAAGGTTAAGGGCAGTATTTTCTAGATTGTCTTCTGGCGGCTGCTGCCGCGCCTGGGTTACCAACAATCCATCTGGGCAATTGCCCACCGCCTCTGCCTGCTGATTTGGGAGATTCTGCATCAGGGTGTTCGTTACGACGAAAGGGGCCCGGCTTTGAGCCAAAGATCGAGAGGAGCACGCATTGCAAAGATGATTCGAGAACTCCGAAGCCTGCGCTACAACGTCGAACTATCAGCTAATCCAGCGCAGGAGATTCACGATTGTCGACCCTGTTTGTCTCAGCTCAGGGGACAAGCCCAATTCGCAATTGGCACAAAAATGTCACAGGCCTTGGTCGGGAGGCGGGTGTTGTCGGAGGCGAAGCATGACCCTTCCGACCGCTAACGACATCTCGCAGCCTGATTCTCGTTGCCGGAATGTACCAAGTGTGTCGGACGGCTTTGCCCCGGGGCGTCGATGTTCTGAGGCATCACTTTCCGGACCTGGTCGCTTCAAGGCAGAAGCTCCGGCGTGCCGACGCGATCGCCTGCGTCCGCATGAAGCGGCAGGAGGCGAATCAGAACCTCGGGTTTGCGTCCCGGCTGTTCGTGTTGTGCGGACTGCTCGTAAAGCGACCGCAATCGGGGCAACTCCTCCACGAACGACGCGATGGCAATCTTCTTCTTCGGGTAACCGGCCACCCCTCGTAGGGAGTGCCGTGGGCCAGGACCGGCTTGTTCCGATCTTTCTTGCTACACTCGCGATCCGTCAGCAGAGTCGAGTCATTCGGTTTCGCAGCGCAGTTGAAATGCTCGACACCTTCGGCATGCAACCTGGCGGAACGCAGAACCGTCGTCTCGTGGCAGCGTTCCAGCGGATTTTTGGATCAACGATCTTCTGCGGCACCGACACAACGTCAGAAAGCGATGGACGTACATCAGGCAAGATTCAGCCTTATGAGCAAAGCCCGCATCTGGTCTTCCGGGCACTCCGATCAGGAGACCCTGCGTTACGAATCCCAGAACGAGATCCTTCTCAGCCCGGGATTCTTCAATGAGATTCTTGACCATCCGATCCCCACCGACATGGAGGCCCCCAAGGCGCTGTCGTATTCGCCAGCGGCGCTCGACCTCTTCACGTGGCTTTCGTACAGATATTTCGTTGCGAAAGGGCGCGAACGAGTTCCGCTGTTCGGCGACAACGGCCTTGTGAGTCAATTCGGCAGTGCCGATTCCGGTCGTCCGCGAAAGTTCCGCGAACGACTGGAAGGCTGGCTGAACCTGGTGCGGTCGATTTGGCCGGAGTGCCCTGCCTCGATAGATTCGAATGGCACGGGCCTGTTTGCGGTCAGAGCAAATGCGGTTCTCCCCAACGGAGGCAATCATGGGACTGAATGAGCTGAAAGTCGGAATCTGGCGTCTGTCGCTGGAGCGGATCGAAGCGACGGTGGCCAATCACCTTGGGCGAGGTCGCGTTCCGGGACACCAGCCGGGACGATGTTTCAACCGCAAGGTTGCCATGTATCTCGAGAAGAACGTGGCGGGATGGAGCACCACCAGGATCGGACGCTTCTACAACGGACGGCACCACCCAACTGTGATGCATGCGATTGCAAAAATTGAACGCCTTCGACAGACGGACGAAACTCTCGACGCATTGAACGAGGTGTTGACCGCAGCATTGAGTCCCACCATGGAGGGTCAACTGACTCGGCGTTGCGAATGGGGATGGATGAGCATGGCCTCGATCGACGCAGTTGCAGCCCGAGTACTCGAACAGATTTGAGGCACCATAGCAGGATGACATCCTTGTTCGTGGACATTATGGAATGTCACTGCGACAATATGCAGGACAATCTCAGACTCGTTGCCGACCAGCGGGGTAGTGCGCTCGCCGTGAACCAGCCGGCCTTGCCGTCCTTTATCGAAGAGGTTCGGTCCCCTCGTTGAGAATGTCCATGTAACCGCGATACGCGAACAGCCGGTGGCGCTGCCTGCCGGTGATCTCGTGCAGAATGTCGAGGCGCTGCAGGTGCTCGATGGCGGCGGCCACTGTGGGGAAAGTCGATTCGATCTTCTCCGCAGCGGGAGCGATAGAAAGGATCGGATGTGTCTGGGCGTAATGAAATACTCGCAGAACGGAGGCGGCGGGACGACCAAGCGCCTCTATCTTTTTGCGGTCGTCGTCCAGCAATGCGATCAGGCGACGAGCGCTGGCGATCGCCTGCTCGGAAGTCTGCTTGACGCCGGTCAGGAAGAACTCGATCCATGCCTCCCAGTTGCCGGACGTGCGAACGCTTGTGAGGAGATCGTAATAGACCTGGCGATTGGATTTGAAGTACAGACTCAGGTAAAGGATCGGTTCGGATAACGCGCCGTCCGCACAAAGCAGGAAGGTAATCAGAAGGCGCCCGAGGCGCCCATTGCCGTCAAGGAACGGATGGATACTCTCGAACTGTACATGAGCAAGTGCGGCCCGGATAAGCAGTGGCAGATCCTTGGCCTCTCTATGCAAAAAGCTTTCGAGCTGGCCCATGCACTCCATGACGAGCTCAGGAGGCGGGGGAACAAAAGCTGCGTTGCCTGGGCGTGTGCCGCCGATCCAGTTCTGGCTCCGCCGAAACTCACCGGGTTCCTTGTCGCTTCCCCGCCCGCGCGAAAGCAGGATTTCGTGAATCTCGCGAATGAGACGCAACGACAGGGGAAAGCCCTCGCGTATGCGCTTCAAGCCATGAGAGAGAGCGGCAACGTAATTGGAAACGTCCTGCACGTCTTCGATGGGAACCCATGGAACTTCTTCATTTTCGAAAAGCAGGAGATCGGAAAGGGACGACTGCGTGCCCTCAATCTGAGAGGACAGTAGGGCTTCTTTGCGAACATAAGCATAGATAAACAGACTGAGGTCCGGGAGGAATGAAGCGAGTCCGTCCAGGCGGCCCAATGCTTGATTTGCCTGCTCAAGGAGGCGCTGGACCGAATCGAGGCGAACGGGCGGCATCGGAGGGAGGGCCGGTGGGACATACGCCCGCACCGTTTCGCCACCGACCGTGGAGACGAGAAATCGTCCGATTCTCTGATTGTCTGCCGTCGGCATGCATTGAAGCGGAGCTTTAATTAGAACCCCCGCTATTAAAGATTAGCGCATGTTCCTTTAATTAGGTGGTTTCAGTTCTCGCTAAGGAGTGAGGCCAAACGCAACTACTTTTATGGTGAGCGTTGGTGATCGGGTGTTAGCCGATGCTCGCTCGCGGAGGCTTGGTCATTCGTAGAAGTCGCGGTTTGTTTTCCCGAGTTCAAGACCGCTGAGCCCCGGCCTTTGCGCATGACCGTCTCGTGTGAACCGCTCTTTCTGATGTACCGGTCGGTGCTGCATTGTGGTGTCATGAGCGACACTGGCAGCGGTGAGAGGACGGCCAACCCGAAAGCAGACGAGTGGGCCGAACGAATCGCTGCGCAACAGCGCATCGGTATGTCCGTGAAGCAGTTCTGAAAGGAACAAGAAAGCTCGTGCCTCATGCGCCGCGGTGGATGGCTTCGGCAATAGGCGCTGTCACAGCTTAACACCGTGCTGGCCGTCCATGAAAAGCCCTAAGATCCGGCCGAACCCGTCGTGTGCGTCGACGAGAAACCCGTATCGCTGCACGCCGACGTGCGGCCGCCGATCCCGGCCAAACCAGGGAAACCGGCCAAGCAAGACAATGAGTATGAACGGCGTGGCACGGCCAACGTATTCGGCGCCGTGGAACCAAAGGCCGGCCGCCACTTCACCACGGCGACACCGGATCGATCCGGTTACCAGTTTGCCTGTCTGGTGAAGCGCATCGTCGAGGACTACCCGCAAGCCCAGACCATCCACCTCGTCATGGATAACCTGAATATCCACTGCCGCAAGTCGCTGGTCACTCACTTCGGGGAGGAAAAGGGCGGATCTCTTTGGGACCGGTTCACCGGCCATTACACTCCGAAGCACGGGAGCCGGCTCGATCAGGCGGAAATCGAACTCAGTCTGGTCTCGCGGCAATGTCTGGAGAACCGGCGGATTCCGGATCTGGAGACGTTGCAGCGGGAGATCGACGCTTGGAACCGCAAGGCCAACCGGAAACGGACCAAGATCGACTGGCGGTTTACGCGGAAGAAGGCCAGAAAGCTGTTCCGCTACAAGAAGCCACGGGCTAGCGGCTGAACGGATCATCCACCGCACAGACCGCATTCGAACTTGGATCGGAGACCGCGAGCCTCGGCGCTCCGCGCCCGAAACGTCTTAGCGGGCCACGAAACCGGCCATCGCCGACGAGATATCCGGGGAAACCGGCCGGCCTAGTGCGCGGGTGGCACCAGACCGAGTACTCAGCTGGCACCGAATCCAAATATTAGAGCCTTTTCAGGCGGTCCAAGACATAGCTCGTGGCGGATCTCACGCCCACGGATTGGGCGGCGACGAAACGGTAGTTTCGCAGCGGGTCCACTATCCAATAAGGGGCTGCTCGGAGGCTTTCGCTGAAATGGAGGCAGCAAAAGGCTGCGCTCGACAGGCTGCGGTTGGCGGCGGGGTGGCGGAAGGGGCCGGAGTGCATTATCCCAGGGCGACGGGCGGCGTCCGGCGATGCCAATCGGTGGACTGCTGGTAGGCGTAAGCCAGAGAGAGAACGACAGGTTCGTGAAACGGCGCGCCGACTAACTCGAGGCCGATTGGGAGGCCGTCGCCGGAGAATCCGCAGGGCACGGTCATCGCAGGAGTGCCGAAGTGGTTGAAGGCGGCGGTATTGCTGTGGGGACGATGGTGCGTTTCGTTGACCGTTTCTGAGATTAGGGGCGCGGGCTCGCGCATGGTGGGCAGGGCGAGGACGTCCACCTGCTCGAAGATGCGGCGGATATTGCGGCGGCATTCGCGAACACGTTTCAGGGTCTCGATGTAGGGAACGGTCTGGACGAGCTTGAGCTCGTTCATTTGCCGTTGCGACCAGGGATGGTAGAGATCGGGGGATTTGTCGAAGTACGGCTTCTGATAGTGATAAAGCTCGACATCGTAGGTGCCGTTTTCGGCGACGTGCAGACGGGGAAGAGTCACATCGCGGACTTCGCGCACCTGAGTCTTGAGATGGCGGATGGCTTCCTCGACCGCCGAGGCGACATCGGGATGCAGTTGCTCAAAAAAATAATCGCGCGGCACGCCGATGCGCAAGTTCGCGATCGGAGCGCCGAGGGCCTGGGAGTAGTCGGGCACCGGCTGGGTGAGAGTAATGGCATCGTTGGGATCGTAGCCTACGATGACCTGCAGGATGGCGGCGGCGTCTTCGACCGTCCGCACGATAGGGCCGATGGTGTCCATGGAGTAGGCGGAGGGAACGACGCCGCGCGTCGAGACGCGGCCATAGCTGGTCTTGAAACCGACGACGCCGCAGAAGGCGCCCGGGATCCGGACGGAGCCTCCGTCGTCGCTGCCTACCGAGCCGAAGCAAAGCCCGGCGGAGACGGCTGCGGCCGAGCCGGCCGAGGAGCCGCCTGTGATTCTGTCCAGGTTCCAGGGATTGTGGGCCGGGCCGAAGCAGCCCGTTGTGCCGGTTCCTTCGAAGGCCATCTCATCAAGATTGAGCTTGCCGAGGAAGACGGGGGCGGCGGCTTTCAGGCGGCGGGTCACCTCGGCGTCCTCGGTGGGGACACGGTTTTTGAAGACCGCGGCGGCGGCGGTGGTTTTGAGCCCGGCGGTGTCTATGTTGTCCTTGAGGGCGATGGGGACTCCGAAGAGGGGGCCGTAGGCGAGGCCGGACTTGCGGAGGCGGTCGCATTCGCGGGCCTGATCGAGAGCGGACTGCGCAGTGAGGGTGATGAAGGCGTTGAGAGCGGGATCGAGTTGGCCGATGCGGTCGAGGCACAAGCGGGTAAGCTCCTCGGAGGAGACGGCGCCGTTCATGAGGGCGAGCGAGGCTTCGGTGAGAGACCAGGAGAGGGGGTCGGAGGCGGCGCGGACCCGGGAGACCGCCGCGGCCGTGGCGGCGGTGGTAAGCAAAGACCGGCGGGTAATCAAGTTAGAACTCATAACGTCCTCCAAACTGAAAGACACGAGGGGTATTCAGCGTCCCATTGTACTTGCCGAAGGCGACGGAGTT
Source organism: uncultured Acidobacteriota bacterium (assembly GCA_963823105.1). Lineage (GTDB taxonomy): Bacteria > Acidobacteriota > Terriglobia > Bryobacterales > Bryobacteraceae > JAJYKC01. Next base: position 175,794 of record CAWGKC010000014.1, on the reverse strand, counting down.
ACTCAGGCTGAGTGATAGTTGGTTCACGTCGAAGCGGACCGAGTTGGTGATGTTGAAGGCCTCGGCGCGGATCTGGATGCTGTGTTTTTCGTTGTAGAACATGGTGAAGCGTTTGGCGAGCGCGGTGTCGATGGTGAAGAAACCGTCGCCGCGAAGGGTGTTGCGGCTACCGCTTTGTCCGGGGAAGGTGAGCTCGAATGCGTTGAAGGCGGCGGTGGCGTCGGGAAATAGATTGGGGCCGCCGGAGGAGCCGTTTTTGGTGGTGGCCTGCTGGACGGCGCCGGTTTGGGTGGCGAAGGGCGGATAGTTCCAATTAGTGGGCCAGTAACCGCCGTTGCTCACACCGACAGGGAGGCCGGAGGACTGGCGCCAGATACCGCTCAGTTGCCAGCCTCCGATGACGGCGTCGACGAATTTATTGGCATTGTGGGCGAAAAGGCGTCCGCGTCCAAATGGTAGTTCGGCTACCATAAAAGCGCTGACGAGTTGGCGGACGTCGTAGTCGCAGACGGCCCGCATTTGACCCGGGTTCCAGGGGTTTTGGATGAGGCCAAGTCCCGAGCCTTGAGGGCCATTCGGTCCGTCGGATTCGCGAGTGGAGCCGAGGTCGATGCACTTGGAGAGGGTGTAATTGAGATCGAACTGGACGCCGCTGGAATACTGCTTGCGGATGGTGGTTTGGAAGGCGTGATAGTCGCCGCTGCCGATGGATCGAAAGGCGGTGAGCGCCACGTATTGGGCGTTGTACAAAGCATTAGGCCCCAGCGCGCTGCAGGGTGAGCACCCGGTGGCGCTGGCATCGACGACCTGAAGCGCGGTCGTATCGCTGGCTGGGTTCTGGATCCAGGCGTTTTGATAGATGTTTTGCGTGGCCGTCAGACCGCCGCCGGCGTAGCCGGGGAACAGGTCCTGAAAGAAGGCGATGGAGGGGACTTTGGAGGCGGGAAGATTCTGGCGCACATACTGCTGCATCATTGTGGCGGCCTGGAAGTAAGTTTGGCCGGACTTGGGATCGACTAAGTTGGTGTACATTCCGACATCGTCACCGATGAGGGAATGGCGCGAAAGGCGGCCGACGTAGGAGCTCTCGATGTGGAAGCCATGGGGCAGGTCGCGGCCGATGCTGAAGTCCATGTTGATGGTGTACGGGCTTTGGATACTGCTGTCGACGCCGGAGGTGGCGGCGAAGGCGTTGGGCGCGACTTGGGGGAAGCCGCCGGGGGGCGCCGCGGGGAGCAGGCCGGAGGGGATTTGGTTAAGCCCGACGAACCGGGGCACGGTGTTGTAGGTCTGGGTGCCGGCGTTCTGGAGCGTGGTGGAGAAGCCGAGCGAGGTTGCGTCGGCGATGCGGATGAGGCTCTGGCCGAAGGCGTCGTAGTAAAGGCCGAAACCGGCGCGGATGGAGGTTTTGCCCGGACCGCCGAAAAGGCGTTTTCGCCAACCGGAATCGGACTGCGGGGACCAAGCGAGGCCGACGCGGGGAGCGATGTGGCTTTGAAAGGGGTAAAGGGAGTGGCCGCCGGGAGAATCGGCGAGCTGGAAGCTGAGCGGCGTGACCATGGACTGAGGTAGGCCGCGCTCGGCGAGGCCCGCGCGTTCGTTGGCCCAGACGCCGAGAGGGATGTTCGTCGAGGTTTGGTAGCCGTTGACTTCGTAGAGGGCGGGATCGAGGTTGACGCGAGCGCCGAAGGTGGCGGTGAAGCCGCGGGATACTTTCCAGGTGTCCTGAAGAAACATTTCGTATTCGTTGTCGGCGAAATTGCGGCGGATTCCTTCGCCTTGCGGCAGCAGGCTGCCTTGCTTGTTGTAGTTGTAGTCGGCGGTGCCCTGCGAGACCAGGCCAAGGAGATTGACCATCTGGGTGGTGTAATCGCTAAGGGTGTTCGGATTGACGTCGGGTTGGAGCAGATAACGCGCATTGTCGACGAACCAGCCCGGAGTCATGGTGGCGCTGCTGTAGGAATTGGCGAATGAGAGGCGGTTGGTGCGGATGAAGCGAAGCGAGCCGCCGGCGACGATGGTGTGGGCGCCCTTCGTCCAGGTGAGACTTTCCTCCATGTCGTGGACGGGGATGGTGGCGCTGAGGGCGGTGGTGGACGCGACAGGATTGTCGATGCCGGTGAAACCGACGAGGGGGCCGCTGAGGACGCCGGTATTGTCGTAGGACTGGCGCGTGTAGCCATAGCGGAAGCTGTTGACGAGGTTGTTGGAGATCACCCAGGTGTGGCCAAGCGCCATACCTTTAGCGTTCTGGAGGGTGATGGTGGAATCGGCCTGGCCGGGGAACTGGGGGACGCCACTCGATGTGGTAGTGGACGGGACGTAGTGATCGTTTTGCAGATTGCCGCGCCAGAATAGAGTCTGTTTCCCGGCGGAGTCGAGTTGATAGTCGACGCGCGCGATGTAGGTGTTGTACCGGAGGGGCACGGAACTGTTGAAGCGGTAGCCCGGCGGTGTTAAGGCCGTCGCCGACGGTATTATCGTTGGGAGCGGGGTAGGACTGGAGAAGCTGAAGCACGGCCGGGCTTTCGCCGATGTGCTGGGGATCGATGGCGCGGATCTGATCGGGAGTGAGCTGCGTCGTGGCGCCGGAGGTGGTCTGGTAGGTGAAGATGCCCTCGCGGAAGAGCATGTTGGGTACGACGCGGACGGCGGTTGTATCGCTGGCGTCGCGGCGGCCCTCGTAATTGAGGAAGTAGAAAAGCCGGTCTTTCTTGACGGGGCCGCCGACGGAGGCGCCATAGACGTTGCGAATGAGTTTCTGGCGCGGAATTCCGTCGGCGTTATTGAAGAACGTATTGGCGGAAGTGAGCGTGTTGCGGGTGTACTCGTAGAGGGAGCCGTGAATCGAGTTGGTGCCCGATTTTGTGACCAGGGCTACCTGGGCGCCGGAGCTACGGCCGGTGTCGGCGTCGCCGTTGGTGGTGGTGGTGCGGAATTCCTGAACGGAGTCCAGGGTGGTGCGGAGCACGCCGGTGAATGCGGTGCGGAACTGCTGGTCGTTGACGTCGACGCCATCGAGGGTGACGTTGCCTTGGTCGCTCTTGCCGCCGTTGACGGAGCCGCTACGGTAGTCGTCGCGCTGGCTGGGGTCGCCGAAGAACGTGACGCCGGGCTGGATGGAGAGGAGGCCCACGACGTTGCGAGCGTCGAAGGGGAGTTCGAGTATGGGTTCGGTCCCGATGGCATTGCCGAGCGTGGCGTCCTGGGTGTTGACCTGCAGCGCTTCCCCGGTAACGGCGACGCTTTGCTGAACGGCGCCGACTTCGAAACGGATGTCGACGGTGGAGGGCGTGCTGACGAGCAGCGCAACATCGCGGACGACGACGTCGGAGAAGCCGGAGGCGCTCGCCCGGACCTCGTAAGTGCTGGGCTGCATCTGAGGGAATGAGTAACGGCCCTGGGAGTCGGTGAGGGCGGTGCGCCGTTGGTTGGTATCCGAGTTGACGACAACGATCCGGGCGCCGGGAACGACGGCTCCGGAGGGATCGGTTACGAGCCCTGTGAGCGAGGACGTCGACTGCGCCTGGAGGGCTAACGCGAACGCGAGTAAGATCGCGGGGGTAGCGATTTTCATTGCACGGTCCTTTCAACGTTTTCCGCGACCGGACGGGGGCGCTCAGATGTCGGCTTGTGAGGCGGCGGAGACGCGTTCAATCAGACACGAGGGAGAGGACGTGCGAACGTTGCAGACCGCTCGAGGATCGCTGATTGCGGACATGGCAAGAACGGGTGAGAGTATTCTATACATCGCGGGAGGAAGCTGTCAAGACGAAGTGGCGGCGTTCAGCGATTCCGCAAGGTGGTGTGCGGCGGGGCGCCAGTGCGCTGATCTGGAACAAGGTTGGTGCAACTATACAGACGCGCCTAAGTAAAGGGACATAAGGCGACGGAATGTGGCATACTCCTCGAAACGTGCGTGACGCCGTGTGGCCCGTGCTGGTGAAACCCGACACCGTGATCGATTGACACCGCGCCGGCTTTCATCTCTATTGGCGCTGGCGGTCCCGGCCACTCGGTAAACGACCGAGGATCACCGAGGGGATTCGCGCTCTGATTCGACGATCGGCGCAAGAGATGCAGAATTGGGGGAGCTCCGAGCCTTCGCGGCGAGCTTCACAAGCTCGGTTTCGTTGTCTCGGAGAGGAGTTTAGGGCGGTATCTGCGGCGCATGCAGCGTCGCGGCGACCCTGGCATGAACTGGCTGACTTTCCTACAGAATCATCGGGAGGTGACCACCGCTTTCGACTTTTTCACGGTGCCGACAGTGACATTCCGACTGCAATATTTGCTTTTCGTGATCGAGCAGGGCGGGCCGTACTACAACGTGACTATCTGACCGCGGAGCGGGCCGTCCAACAACGGCGCGACCGATCAGGAGAATTGTCGATAACCCGCTGTGAATCTGGGAGTTCAGGCTGCTAACGGGAAAGCAGCAGTCGGTTTCAGTTCCATCGGGACTTCCGGGGTCACAGATTTTCGCGCTCGTAAGTCCTTGAATCCATTTGGTTTGTTATTTTCCTTACTGGATTTCTACCGATGTAAATTATTGATTCTAAAGGACAGTTGGTAGCGCTAACGGGAATCGAACCCGTATTTAAGCCTTGAGAGGGCTCTGTCCTAACCGTTAGACGATAGCGCCACGCCTAGTTTTCAGGATACCAAACGAGCGGAGGGGCTAGGCTGCCTATAACGGAACCGGAAGCGCGAGGGCGCAGCGCGACAGGGCTTTTCCGAGCATCGTACAGGCTTCCTCTTCGCCAACCGCGCGGCAGATGGATACCTCTGTGATGAGCATGTGGCGCGCCCGGTCCAGCATTTTCTTTTCGCGGAAGGAAAGCGGCTTGCGGCCCTGGAGAATCAGCAGCGTTTTTAGCACTTCGGCCACTTCCAGCAGGCTTCCGCTGCGCATTTTCTCGGAGTTTTCCTTGAATCGGTCCTTCCAGTCGCACTTCCACTGGCATACCCCGGTGGAGAGAAACTGCAGAACGCGAGCGACGTCGCAGTTTTTGGTGACTTTCCGTAGGCCCACGTCCTCGGCGTGCGAAAAAGGCACCATCACCGTCATGCTGTCATAGGCTAGGCGGAGCAAGTAAAACCGCTCCGATTGATTGCCGAAAGGCCGGAAGCTGATGTTTTCCACCGTTCCGATGCCGTGGTTCGGATAGACGATTTTCTCACCGATTTGGAAATTCATGCGGGAAACGTACACCTACCTTGGGTTGTCAGTTGTTTTCGCAATGGCCGAAGACAAATCTTAAGGCGATCTTAACGTCCTGTCAACAGAAATTCGTAATCTTTCGAAGATTTTCGAAAGTACCCACTCTGCGAGACCAAAAACCGCTCCAGGAACCGCAAAAGGCCAGCAGGTACCGTGCCACCTTCGCTAGGTGGATACCCGAAAACGCCTCCCGCTACCTTGCCGGATATGTCTTTTGATATTTATTTCTGCTGTTGTACACCGTGAACGACCCATCCGCCAGCGCCGTCACTTTTATGTACTTTCCCTCACACTGTTCATCGATGTTGGCGATGAACGGATCGGGCTCGTTATGGTCCTTCCCGCCTTCGATCGAAAAGTGCAACTGCCACATGTCTTCGAGGCCGGGCGAGTCCTTGACGATCTGCCAGGCCGACGGGCTTCCACCCTTTCGCGCGCCATCGTTCATGATGGCCACGCGCGGGTGGATGGCGTCCACCAACTGAGGGCTGCCGGATTGGGAGAGTCCGTGATGGCTGGTCAAATACAGATCCACGGGACCGATCAGGTTATTCGGGCAGACCAGGGCCAGTTCCTTATTCCAGGTCAGGTCGCCCAAATCCACGAACCGGAATTTGCCAAAGGTGAAGAGGGTCCCCACGGACCGGGCGTTTTCGGAAGGATCCTCTTCCTTTTTCGTGGCGGCGGCGCAGTATGGGTTTGGCTGTCCGCCTCCTGGCGCAGGGGCGGTCAGATGTTCCCCGTCGGCGGTCAGGATTTCCACCGTCAGGCCCTTCACGGGGAGCTCGCCGCCCGGTTTGGCGACAATGCGACTCTCGGCGAGCGCCAAGGTCTTCTCGTAGTCGGCGTAGTCTTCCCGCACCACCTTGGAGTCTTCCCGGTTCGGGCCGTGATCGACGAACGCCCCGACCTTCATTTTCCTCGTCAATTGAATCACGCCGCCCACATGATCGCGGTGGTAGTGGGTGATGACGACGTAGTCGATTTTTTTGAGGTGCGCCTTTTTCGCCACCTCGACGATGCGCGCGGCGTCCCGGCCGTCGTATCCACGCCAACCAGTGTCCACCAGGACCGACTGCCCCGACGGCGAGACGACCAGCGTAGCCTGGCCCCCCTCGACATCGATAAAGAAAATGGTCAGCTCTTTCGCCGCACTGGCGCCGGAAGCGCCGAACGCCAGGCAAAACACCGCCGCCGCAAGGAATTGGACTCGCATGCGCCGCATCGTATCACAGACGTGTAATATGCTTGGAACAGGCTGATTTCAAAATACGTATTCACAGGTGAAAGCCTCCGATGCCTTACTGTTGCCAATGTGGAACCCCGTCGCGCCCTAGCGACATTTATTGCGCCAAGTGCGGCGCGCGGCAACCCTTGGCGAGCGAGCCGCGAAATTACTTGAACTCGATTTCCCCGCGGATCGCCTCCCTACTCTGTTATGTCCCCGTGCTCGGCTGGATCGCGGCGATCGTCGTTCTTGCCTCGGCGACTTTTCGCCAGGATCTTCGCGTTCGCTTCCATGCGTTCCAGGGGCTCTATCTTTTCGTCGCGTGGCTGCTGGTGGACTGGGTCATCGACCCGATGTTCCGCTTCTCCATTTTCCCTGGGACCGAAATCCACCGGATCGTTCCAAACCTCCTGCGCGCGGTGGTATTCGGAGCGTGGATCTTCATGATGGTGAAAGTCAGCCAGGACGAATCGTACAAGCTCCCCGTGCTGGGCGATCTGGCGGAAAAATCCGTCTCCGAACAGCGCTAAATTTCGTCGGCGTAGCGCCGCTCAGAGCGCCCGGAGGAACTGTGAACCTACGGCTATTATGGCCCGCGGACAGGTTATTCTTCGAATTCAAGGGTGTGGTAGGGTATGTGTCGTGCCGCACGGCAAACTTACCGGACTCCCGGACCGTCGCCAACGCCCCGCTCGCTCGATCTCCGATCGGGATCTCAGCGAGTTTCTCCTGCGCGCCTGCCACGACCTGAGGGAACCAACTCGAGCAATCCGAGCGCACGCTGAACTGATCCGGAAGAGAGCCCGGGAGCCCGGGACCGCCGGCGACGAACAGCGCCTCGAATTCATCCTCGATGGCGCCGGGCGAATCGATTTATTGTTGGATGGCTTGACCAATTATTCGATCGCGCTGCAAATTGAGCCAACGTCGTTCCAACCGGCTCGGATGGACGTCATGCTCCGAACCGCGTTGGCGAGACTGGCCGGGGAATTGCGCGATCGCGGCGCCGAGGTAACCTACGGCGAATTACCGTCCGTCTACGGCAGCCCCGACCGCCTGGTGCAGATCTTCGAGTACCTGATCCGTAACGCGGTCCGGCACGGCGGCCCGACTTCTCCACGTATCGACATTTCCGCGCTCAAACAAGTGGATGAGTGGCAATTCGCCATTCGGGATAACGGCCCTGGCATCGAGGCCGATTACCTCGAACGCATCTTCAAACCGTTCCAGCGCTTGAGCGCGGCGGAACGAAAAGGTGCAGGCATGGGCCTCGCGATCTGCCGGGCAATCGTCGAGCGGCACGGCGGCAGGCTCTGGGCCGAATCGACGGACGGAACCGGGTCGACGTTCTTCTTTACACTGCCCGTCGCTAGCCAATAGTCTACCCACCCCCAAATCTCCAGTCACAACGCCCCGAAAAAATTATATCTCCCCTCCCCTCAATACCTTACACCCCATCCTCGCCATCCCGCCGCTCGCTTTCCCCACCCCCCGCGCTATTGTGTAACCAAGAGCGAGACGACTGATCATCTTCGTCCTCGCCGCTAAGTGGTTTCCACCCTAGGCACTGGAGATCGCGAATGCAAAAAGGTGGGCGCTGGCCGCTCGCGTTTGACGCGGCTCCCTAACCCGTGCAAGGGCAAATGAACGGGTTTTTGATCTTCGTAAAAACGCAACGTTGCAATAAATTTTTTGGAAACAAAGGAAAGAAGGGGAAGTAAGCAAGTCGGATCGGAACGGAAAATCGGAAAAAAGGCATGGGCGTGGTGCGGCCCATGGAATCGAGTTACAGAACGAGTCTCTCAAGTCTTGGCGATTTAACCGGCGGTGGCGCTATTGGTTTTTCCATTGCCATACGACAGCATTCGATTGTGCAGAGTGCGGAGGGACACGCCAAGAATCTCGGCCGCGCGCGTCTTGTTGCCATTCGTATATTTCAGCGTCAGGCGGAAGTAAGCTTCTTCAACCTCATCCATGCTCGCTCCAACCGGCATTTGAAGAAGGTTGTCCGAATCGGTGGATGGCGCGGCAGGTTGCGGCACCGGAGCCGATGCGCCGGGAATATGCCCAAGGTGAATTTCCCCTTCGCCAGCCATGATCACGGCACGCTCGATTACGTTCCGCAATTCTCTTACATTTCCTGGCCACGAAGCCAGACTAAACCGCTGTAGCACGTCGGGATTCAGATGGGTCACCCGGCAGCCGTGCTTCTTATTCAGGTCGCGAATCAGGGCCGCGGCGATCGATGGAATGTCCTCCCTGCGGTCCCGTAGAGGCGGCAGGTTAATTCGGAAAACGTTCAGCCGGTAATAAAGGTCCTCGCGAAGGCGGTTGTTCCGGATCGCTTCTTCCGGCGGGCGGTTCGTGGCCGCCAGTACGCGCACCGCGATGGGGAGATCGTTCTTGCCCCCGAGTCTGCGTACCCTCGATTCCTCTATCACGCGGAGCAACTTCGCTTGAGTGCCAACCGGCATGTCGCCGATCTCATCGAGAAAAAGCGTTCCGCCGTCGGCCTGCTCGAAGCACCCCGCCCGGCGTTCGACTGCACCGGTGAATGCGCCTCTTTCATGACCGAAGAGTTCGCTTTCCACGAGAGTGTCCGGCAACGCCGCGCAATTCACCGCCACAAACGGACCTGCGCTTCCGGGGCTCAGGCGATGGATCGCGCGGGCGACGAGTTCTTTTCCCGTTCCACTCTCTCCGCTGATGAACACCGATGCGGTAGTGGGCCCGACCTGCTGGATGAGGGAAAACACCTCCTTCATGGATGGAGAATTGCCGATCAACTCGTCCAGGACGCCCGTATAACTGAGTTGACGGTTCAGTCGCTGGGCCTCCTCAATCAGCCCGTTCTGTTGCAGAGCGCGGTCCAGTAGCGTTCGCATGACCCCGGCCTGCACTGGTTTTTCGAGGAACCAGAAGGCCTTAAGATCATGGACGAAGGAAATCGCCTGGTCTACGTTCCCGAATCCCGTCAGGACGATCGTTGGAATCCGTTCGCCCCGCTCGGCCAATACCTTTAGAAGCGTGGCCCCATCCATCCGGGGCATGACCAAGTCGGTCAGGATCGCTTTCGCCGGGAAGGAGACCAGTTTGGCCAAAGCGTCCTCGCCGTCGCTGGCCGTGGCAACCTGAAAGCCAAAGGATTCCACCATCTGGGCCAAGTCGGATCGCTCCTGGAAATCGTCGTCTACAACCAGAATCTGTGCGGCCATTTTCCTTATGCCTCAGCGCTATTGTAAGCCTTTGCACACGGATTTCGCTGAGAACGACTCGTTGCCCGACGCGGATCTCCTTCAAGGATGATTTTGTGAAGACGCCCGATAGCCGGATTGGAACGTGGACGGGGAAGAAGATTGCCACGCTCGATGGGGACGTCTGGTAGAACGGGCAGCGCGAAGTGGTACGTCGAGGTTACGTAGCCGCCTTGGTCAAGAAGGGCCCTCCCGCCTTCAACACGTGGCGGACGCGCCCGACGAGGTCGGCGGCGTCGAGCGGCTTCTCCAGGAAATGCACGTCGGTTGTCGCCATGCCATGAAAGCGGCACGCCTCCGCTCCGGCCTGGCCGGAAACAAAAATAGCTTTAAGATCCGGTTCGATTTCGAGCAGAGCTTTGACCAGTGCGTAGCCGTTCGGGCCGGGCAGAGAGACGTCGGTTAACACGATGTCGATCTTGCCACGATATTGGCTGTGGACGGCCAGCGCTTCAGCGTAATCCGCGCCTTCCAATACGCTGTATCCAGCATCTTCCAGAATGCCGCGCATGAGCCTGCGCTGTGAGACTTCGTCATCTATTATGAGAACTGTCCTGTTCTTGTAAGGCATACTCCGGGTGGAATGGCATTGCCCTCCCAAACCGTATTCGTCACAAACTTGCATAGCACCCGTCGGCCCAATTACGGGCGTGCGTTAGGACACAAGCCGCCAGTTGGTTTCCATAGACAGGGCGGCGGGGCCCCCAATGCGCGTAGAGGTCTAACGTACCGGCTAGAATCGCGGAATCGGGCTCCGGAATGGCAGGCGAATTGCCTAATTTGAGGACTTTTCCGATGGCTTTTGATACGATTCCAATAAGTGCGGGAGTCCGATGCGGTTGAGTCGAAAGGCCCGAGCTCGATCCGCCGCTGCGCGAAACCCGATGATTGCGGCGCCGGAAATTAAATTCTGCACGGCGCACCAAGCAGAATTTGCATGGTGTGCATTCCTTGCGAAGCCTTGCCTGGCGCCTGCCGGAGCTGGCACTTCCGGATCCGAGGTAAACGATGCCTGACGTTCTATTGGCCGAAGACAATCCATCGGACGTCTACCTGATACGCGAGGCGCTACGTGAGCATGACGTCGAATGCAATTTGCGCGTGGCTTCAGACGGAAAAGATGCGTTGAGCATCCTATCCGGCGCGGCATCCGATGGGGGCGCCGGCGCTATCAGCCTGGTCATCCTCGACCTGAATCTGCCCCGGCACGATGGAATCGAGATTCTTCAGAAACTTCGCGAATCGCCGGTGTTGGAACACATCCCGGTGGTCATTCTGACCTCGTCGGATTCACCCCGCGACCGGCTCATTGCCAACGAGCTTGGCGCCACGCGTTATCTGCGAAAGCCGTCGAACTTAGAGGCTTTCTTGAGCCTGGGAGCGGTATTTAAGGAACTACTTGGATAAACGATAGACGAAATCGCGCGACACAAGGAGTCTGAGATGAACGAAACCGTAGCGACTGCATCCGTAACCGACGCGCTCGATACGAGCGCTCTGCTGAAAACGTTGATTGCCTTCAAGGATGGCGATTTTTCGGTTCGCCTGCCGGTCGACCGGACCGGAATCGCGGGCAAGATCGCGGACACCCTCAACGACATCTTCAAATTGAACGCGCGCATGGCGAGCGAATTCGCTCGCATCAGCGGCGCGGTGGGTAAGGAAGGCAAGATCAACCAGCGCGCCAGCATGGGATCGGCTTCGGGAGATTGGGCCGAATGCCTGGAGTCGGTCAACGGCCTCATCGGAGATCTGGTTCAGCCGTCGACGGAAGTCGCGCGTGTGATCGGGTCCGTGGCCAAAGGGGACCTATCGCAAACCATGGCTCTGGATGTAGACGGCCGCTCGCTCAAAGGCGAGTTCTTGCACACCGCGCGCATCGTGAACACCATGGTCGCTCAATTGAATTCCTTCGCCTCCGAGGCGACGCGTGTCGCGAGGGAGGTCGGTACGGAGGGCAAGCTCGGCGGCCAAGCCGTGGTCAAGGGCGTCGCCGGCGTCTGGAAAGATCTCACCGACAGTGTGAACTCGATGGCGGGCAATCTGACCGCGCAGGTCCGCAACATCGCGGAAGTGACCACCGCGGTGGCTAACGGCGACCTTTCCCGCAAAATCACGGTGGACGTTCAGGGCGAAATTCTCGAACTCAAGAATACCATCAACACGATGGTGGATCAGCTTGGATCGTTCGCCTCCGAAGTCACCCGCGTGGCGCGCGAAGTCGGAACCGCGGGCGAGTTGGGCGGACAGGCGGAAGTAAAGGGTGTCGCCGGCGTCTGGAAAGACCTGACCGACAGCGTCAACTCCATGGCGGGCAATCTTACCGCCCAAGTCCGGAACATCGCCGAAGTGACCACGGCGGTCGCCAATGGAGATCTTTCCCGAAAAATCACCGTGGATGTGCGCGGCGAAATCCTCGAATTGAAGAACACGATCAACACGATGGTGGATCAATTAAACGGCTTCGCCTCGGAGGTGACGCGCGTCGCCCGCGAAGTCGGAACGGAAGGCATTTTGGGCGGCCAGGCGGATGTGCGCGGCGTCGCCGGAACCTGGAAAGATCTTACCGACAGCGTGAACTCGATGGCCGGCAATCTTACCGGCCAGGTGCGAAACATCGCGGAAGTGACGACGGCGGTCGCCAATGGCGATCTGTCGCGCAAAATCACGGTCGCGGTGCGCGGCGAGATCCTGGAATTGAAAAACACCATCAACACCATGGTGGATCAGCTCAGCTCCTTCGCATCGGAGGTTACCCGTGTGGCCCGCGAGGTCGGCACGGATGGCAAGTTGGGCGGCCAGGCGGAAGTCCGGGGTGTGGCCGGTACGTGGAAAGATCTTACCGAGAGCGTGAACTCGATGGCGGGCAATCTGACCAATCAGGTGCGCAACATCGCGGGAGTTACAACCGCCGTCGCCAAAGGCGACCTTTCGACCAAAATCACGGTGGACGCGCGCGGCGAGATCCTCGAGCTGAAAAACACCATTAACACGATGGTCGATCAGCTCAACAGCTTTGGTTCGGAAGTAACCCGTGTGGCGCGCGAAGTCGGCACGGAAGGCAAACTGGGAGGCCAGGCTCAGGTAAAAGGCGTCGGCGGAGTCTGGAAAGACTTGACCGACAGCGTGAATTCCATGGCCGGTAACCTGACGGCGCAGGTGCGCAACATCGCGGAGGTGACAACGGCGGTCGCCAACGGCGATCTCTCGCGTAAGATCACGGTGGATGTGCGGGGCGAAATCCTTGAGCTAAAAAACACGATCAATACGATGGTCGACCAGTTGAACGCTTTTGCGTCGGAAGTCACTCGCGTGGCGCGCGAGGTCGGCACCGAAGGCGAGCTGGGTGGCCAGGCGGAGGTCAAGGGCGTCGGAGGAGTTTGGAAGGATCTCACCGACAGCGTCAACTCGATGGCCGGCAACCTGACGGCGCAGGTGCGCAACATCGCCGCGGTGACCACCGCGGTGGCGAACGGCGATCTGTCGCAGAAGATCACCGTGGATGTCCAGGGCGAGATTCTCGAACTGAAAAACACCATCAACACGATGGTGGATCAGTTGAACGCATTCGCATCCGAAGTTACGCGCGTGGCGAGAGAAGTGGGTACGGAAGGCAAACTGGGCGGGCAGGCGGAAGTGAAGGGCGTCGCCGGAACCTGGAAGGATTTAACCGATTCCGTCAACTCGATGGCCAGCAACCTGACTAACCAGGTCCGTAACATCGCCGAGGTTACTACGGCGGTGGCCAAGGGCGACCTGAGCCGTAAGATCACCGTCGATGTGCGCGGTGAAATTCTGGAGCTGAAGAACACCATCAACACCATGGTGGATCAGCTCAGCTCGTTCGCTTCGGAAGTAACCCGCGTGGCGCGCGAGGTCGGCACCGAAGGCAAGTTGGGCGGCCAGGCCGATGTGCGGGGCGTCGCGGGAACGTGGAAAGATCTCACCGATAGCGTCAACTCGATGGCCGGCAATCTCACGGCACAGGTTCGAAACATCGCCGAGGTCACAACAGCGGTGGCGAGAGGCGATTTGAGCCGCAAGATTACGGTGGATGTCCGCGGCGAAATTCTGGAGCTGAAAAATACCATCAACACCATGGTGGATCAACTCAACGCCTTCGCCGGCGAAGTGACGCGCGTGGCGCGCGAGGTCGGCACCGAAGGGAAGCTCGGCGGCCAGGCGGATGTGAAAGGCGTGGGCGGAACCTGGAAAGATTTGACCGACAGCGTAAACTCGATGGCCGGTAATCTCACGGCGCAGGTTCGAAACATCGCCGAGGTCACAACGGCGGTAGCGAGAGGCGATTTGAGCCGCAAAATTACCGTGGACGTGCGGGGCGAAATTCTTGAACTGAAAAACACGATCAACACCATGGTGGACCAGCTCAACGCGTTTGCCGGCGAAGTAACGCGCGTGGCGCGCGAAGTCGGCACGGAGGGCAAACTGGGCGGACAGGCCGACGTGCGCGGCGTGGCCGGGACGTGGAAGGATCTGACCGACTCCGTCAATTCGATGGCCAGCAATCTGACCAATCAGGTGCGTAACATCGCCGGCGTCACCACGGCCGTGGCCAAGGGCGATTTGACCACTAAGATCACGGTCGACGCGCGCGGCGAGATTCAGGAGCTGAAAAACACAATCAATACGATGGTGGATCAGCTTAGTTCCTTCGCGGCCGAAGTCACCAGGGTGGCGCGTGAAGTCGGCACCGAAGGCAAACTGGGCGGACAGGCGGATGTGAAAGACGTGGCGGGCACCTGGAAGGATCTCACCGACAGCGTCAACTCGATGGCGGCCAACCTCACCATGCAGGTCCGCAACATCGCGGAAGTCACGACGGCTGTGGCCAGAGGCGATCTGTCGCGCAAGATCACCGTCGATGTGCGCGGCGAAATTCTGGAATTGAAGAACACCGTCAATACGATGGTGGATCAGTTAGGATCCTTCGCGGCAGAAGTCACCCGCGTGGCGCGAGAAGTCGGCACCGAAGGCAAACTGGGCGGCCAGGCCGAAGTGCGCGGCGTTGCGGGCACGTGGAAGGATCTTACCGACAGCGTGAACTCCATGGCCGGCAATCTGACGGCCCAAGTCCGTAACATCGCGCAGGTTACGACCGCCGTGGCCAACGGCAACTTAAGCCGGAAAATCACGGTGGACGTACAAGGCGAGATTCTGGAGCTTAAAGATACGATCAACACCATGGTCGATCAGCTCAATAGTTTCGCGTCCGAAGTCACCCGCGTCGCGCGCGAAGTTGGCACGGAAGGCAAGCTGGGCGGCCAGGCCGAGGTGCGCGGCGTCGGCGGCACATGGAAGGATCTGACCGATAATGTCAACTCCATGGCTGCGAACCTTACCACTCAGGTTCGCGGAATCGCGAAAGTCGTGACCGATGTCGCCAACGGAAATCTGAAACGCAAGCTGGTGCTGGAGACAAAGGGGGAAATCGCCGAGCTCGCCGACACGATCAACGGCATGATCGACACGCTGGCGGTATTCGCCGACCAGGTGAGCAACGTAGCCCGCGAAGTCGGGATCGAGGGCAAGCTAGGCGGCCAGGCGCTGGTGCCCGGAGCGGCCGGAATTTGGCGCGATCTTACAGACAACGTAAACCAGCTCGCCGCCAACCTGACTACTCAGGTCCGCGCCATCGCGGATGTCGCCACGGCCGTCACCAAGGGCGACTTGACGCGTTCGATCGCGGTGGAGGCCCTGGGCGAGGTAGCGGCGTTGAAAGACAACATCAACGAGATGATCGTCAACCTTGCGGAAACGACTCGCAAGAATACCGATCAGGACTGGTTAAAAACGAACATCGCCAAGTTCACGGGAATGCTGCAGGGCCAACGCGATCTGGTGGCGGTTTCGAGGTTACTCTTATCCGAATTGACTCCTCTGGTGGGAGCTCAAAACGGAAGTTTCTACATAGCCGATTCGAGCGACGAGGGCGGAACGCTGAAATTGCTCGCCGCTTATGCATCGAGCCACGAAGGCCCCTTGCCGGCCGAATTCAAGATGGGTCAGGGCCTGGTGGGACAGTGCGGCCGGGAGAAAGTGCGCATCCTGGTTACGGACATACCGAAGGACTACATCAAGATTTCGTCCAGCCTGGGCGAAGCGACTCCTCTTAGTATCGTCGTGCTTCCGGTCCTATTCGAAGGCGAGGCGAAGGCGGTGCTGGAACTGGCTTCATTCCGGCACTTCAGCGACATCCATCTGGCGTTCCTCGATCAACTCACCCAAAGTATCGGCATCGTGTTGAATACCATCGCCGCGACCATGCGGACCGAGCAACTGCTCAAACAGAGCCAGGCGTTGGCCGAACAGCTTCAAAAGACCAATGCCGAGCTGGAGGAGAAAGCGCACCTGCTGGCCGAGCAGAAAAACGAAGTCGAAACCAAGAATCGAGAAGTCGAGCAGGCCAAGGCCGCGCTGGAGGAAAAGGCCGAGCAGTTATCTCTCACCTCGAAATATAAGAGCGAGTTCCTGGCCAACATGAGCCACGAGCTGCGTACTCCGCTAAATAACCTGCTGATCCTCGCCCAAATGCTCGCCGAGAACAGCGACAATATCCTCACTCCGAAACAGGTTAAGTATGCCGAGACCATACACTCTTCCGGCACCGACCTGTTGGCTCTGATTAACGATATCCTCGATCTGAGTAAGATCGAGTCCGGCAAGATGGATGTGGAAGTGGGCAGCGTCCGGCTGAGCGAACTTCGCGATTTCTGTCTGCGGACATTCCGCCATGTGGCCGAAGGAAAGAGCCTGGAGTTTTCGATCGACCTGACCGAAAGCCTTCCGGCCGAAACAATCGTTACCGACGCCAAACGTTTGCAGCAAGTCCTCAAGAACCTGCTATCGAATGCGCTGAAATTCACCGAACGCGGGACGGTGCGGCTGCAGATCGACCGGGCCGCGTCGGGTTGGAGCCCGAATCACCCCGTGCTTAGCCGCGTCAAATCCGTGATCGCGTTCTCGGTCACCGACACCGGGATCGGAATTGCGCAGGATAAACAACGAATCGTCTTCGAGGCGTTCCAACAGGCCGATGGAACCACCAGCCGCAAGTATGGCGGCACCGGCCTGGGCCTTTCGATCAGCCGCGAATTGACCCGGCTGCTGGGCGGCGAGATTCGCCTGAAAAGCGCGCCCGGAGTGGGCAGCACGTTCACCCTGTATCTTCCGCAAGTTTGGGCCGCCCATCTGCCCGCCACCAGGCCCGACATCCAGCGGGCTATTCCGAGCCCAGGAAACTGGATGGGTGCGCCGCCCGTCGATGGCGTCATGGCGAACGGCGGCGAAATAGCCGATATCGTTTTGCTACCCCCTTCCACCGCTCCGACACCGGTGGTACACGACATAGAACTCGACGACGATCGAAACCTTATTCGCCCCGGCGATGCCGTGTTGCTGATCGTCGAGGACGACGTAACCTTCGCCAGGATCCTGGTGGACCTCGCGCACGACAGGGACATCAAGGTCCTGGTCGCGCTTCGGGGAGGGACGGCGCTAAGTCTTGCCCGCGAGTTTTCGCCTAGCGCCATCACGCTGGACATCACTTTGCCCGACATGGCGGGATGGACGATTCTAGACCGCCTGAAGCACGATCCGGCCACCCGCCATATTCCCGTGCATGTAATTAGCGGCGACGAAAACCGCCGTCGCGGGTTGGCCCTCGGGGCCATGACTTACTTGGAAAAATCGGTCACCAAGGACAAACTGACGGCCGCGTTCGACGCCATTCACAACTCGCTCGAGCGGCGCAAGCGGAAACTTCTGATTGTCGCGGAGGATGACTCCCTCCGTGCTCTCTGGAAGGAAGAGTTGGGCGGAAACGATGTCGAGACTTTTGCGGTCGGATCGGGCGGTGAAGCTCTCGCGGCCGTAAGCCAGAAGTATCTGGATGGCATCGTGATCGACATGTCCGTCGCCGGTATTCCCGCCACGCAACTGGTGGAGGAGATCCAGGCCGAACTCGGCGCGCTCACTCCCCCGATACTGATTTACGGGCCTGCCGCGCCGGGAGTCGACGTGGACGCCGAAATCAGGAATCTTGGCCGTCAGAGCGTCGTGCGCTACGTGGATTCGCTGGAGCGCCTGCTCGAAGAGACCGTGCTCTTCCTGCATCGGGCGGAAATCGATCTCTCCGAATCGCAACGGGACATCCTCGGTTCCGTTCGCCGCATCGATGCCAGGCTCGCCGGCAAAAACGTCCTGGTGGTGGACGACGATGTGCGCAACATCTTTGCGCTCACCACCGTCCTCGAACAGCATGGCCTGCGCGTGGTTCACGCCGAGAATGGCCGCGCCGGCATCGAGAGGCTACGGAGCACGCCGGGCATCGACGGCGTCCTTATGGACATCATGATGCCCGAGATGGACGGTTACGAAACGATGCGGGCGATCCGCCAGATCGCCGAGTTCCGCTCGCTTCCCATCGTCGCGGTGACGGCCAAGGCGATGAAGGGGGATCGCGCCAAGTGCATCGAAGCGGGGGCTTCCGATTATATTACCAAGCCCGTCGACCTGGATCAGTTGTTCTCCGTGCTGCGCGTCTGGCTTGCCGGATCCCATGTCCCGGCGCCGTCCGCGATCGCCGCCGCCGCCGGTAATTCGAGCGTATGATCGCCGCCAACAGTGTACAAGCCGTGGAGGAAGCCGCCGAAAAGCGGAGGATGAAAATCCTCCTGGTGGACGACGCGCCCGACAACCTTGTCTCCATAGAAGCCGCCCTCAGCGGGCTGGGCGAGGAACTGGTGTTGGCGAATTCCGGAAAAGCCGCGTTGCGGCACCTTCTGAACGAGGACTTCGCGGCCATCCTGTTGGATGTAAGAATGCCAGAGATGGACGGGTTCGAAACCGCCGAATTGATCCGCAGCAGGCCGCGGTCCCGCCAGACGCCGATTCTTTTTCTTACCGGTTACACCGACGAAGCGCATCTGTTTAGAGGGTACGATCTGGGCGCGGTCGATTTCCTGTTCAAGCCCATCGTGCCGGAGGTCTTGCGCTCAAAGGTAGCGGTATTCGTCGAGCTGAGCCGCGGCAACGCGATGTTGAAGGAACAGGCCGACGCGTTGCGAAAACAAGCCGAAGTACTGCGGAAAGCCGAAGTGAAATTCCGGTCGCTGCTCGCGGCGGCGCCGGATCCGATGGTGGTGTGCCGTGAGGATGGCGAAATCCTCATGGTCAATTCGCAGACGGAAGTTCTCTTCCGCTGCGCGCATGACCGCCTGATATCCAGGAACATAAAGGCGCTGGTCCCCGGATGGGAGTTCCATTGGCGCTCCGGCTGGAAGGATCGTCTCGCCACGGCGAAGGTTTATCCCGTGGAACGAGGAGTTGAGCTGATTGCGTTTCCGGAGGGTGGGCCGCCTTTCCCCGTGGAGATCAGCTTCAGCCCGCTGCAAACCGAGGAAGGGATGGTGATTACCAGCGCCATACGCGACATCAGCGAACGGAAGAAGACCGACGAGCAAATCCGGCAACTGAACGCGAACCTGGAGGAACGCGTCCTGGAGAGAACCAACGCCTTGATGCGTTCCAACGAGGAGCTGCAGCAATTTGCATATGTCGCCAGTCACGACCTGCAAGAGCCGTTGCGAACCGTGTCGATTTACGCCCAACTTCTGGCCAAGCGATACCATGGGCAGCTTCAAGGCGATGCCGATCAGTTCATCACGTTTATTGTGGAAGCCGCGGACCGAATGGAGAGGCTGATCCACGACTTGCTGGACTTTTCGCGGGTGGAAGGCAGGGGCGCGGATTTCTTCGTAAAGATGAGTTGCGACGATGCCCTCGACGACGCGATACGGAACATTGAGTCCTTGGTCATGGAAAGCGGCGCCATCATTACGAGAGATGGCTTGCCCTCGATCACCGGCGATCCGGTCCAAATGACCCGGCTGTTCCAGAATCTGCTGGTGAACTCCATCAAATATCGATCCGCGGAGGTTCCCCGCATCCATGTTGCCGCGAAAGGGAGCGGAAGCGACTGGTTATTTTCAGTGCGCGACAATGGAATCGGAATCGAGCCGCAGTACGCCGAGAAGGTGTTCGGCATCTTCAAATGTCTTGAGCCGCGGGACAAACGTTCCGGCAGCGGCATGGGTTTGGCCATTTGCCGGAAGATTGTAAGCCGTCACGAGGGCCGCATTTGGGTCGAGTCCGCGCTCGGCAAGGGCGCGACGTTCTTTTTCACGCTGCCGCGCGATGAGTGATTTCGTGCTAAGCGCGCCGGACTCACACGACGCGATCGCCTCGGAGGCGCCGCCCTCCTCCTTTCCGGATCGGAAAATTCATCAAATCTCCGAACCGCTTCCCGGTGTGTTAGCATCCTCGTAAATATGACTCGCGCCGCAAAACTCTCGATTGGATTCGCCATGGCCGGATCGCTCTTCGCCGCTTCTTCGGTTTACGATTTCACCTTGCCGTCCATTGACGGCCAGGAGACGCCGCTCGCGTCCTACAAAGGCAAAGTGGCGCTGGTAGTGAATGTGGCCAGCCGTTGCGGCTACACGCCCCAATACACGGCGCTCGAATCGGTATATGAGAAGTACAAGGGCGAAGGGCTGGTCATCCTCGGTTTCCCGGCGAATAATTTCATGGGCCAGGAGCCGGGAACCAATCAGGAGATCAAGACCTTTTGCACCCGCACCTATCACGTCTCGTTCCCGATGTTTTCGAAGATTTCGGTCAAAGGCGCGGACAAGGCCCCGCTGTATCAATACCTCACCAGCAAAGACCAAAATCCGCAAACGGGCGGGGAGATCAAATGGAATTTCACCAAGTTCCTGATTGGCCGCGACGGAACCATCGTCGCCCGGTTCGAGCCCGGGGTCACTCCCGATTCGCCGGAGGTGACGGCGGCCATCGAAAAGGCGCTTCAGTAGACGGCGTTGGTAGACTGGCGATTTAGTCCTTGTCGAACCCAGGTTCCGATCATTATTCCGTAGGTGTCGCTGGATTCCGCGGCTACGGCGGGGAAGAACTACTGCGCCTTTTCGCCCGTCATCCGGCGGTGACGCCAGTTCTACTGGAGCATCGCGAGGACTCCTTACCGCAGCCGGAGCCGATCCACCACCCCTCGCCGTTGCGGCGCTTGCCATGCACTCCGGAGGCGGTGACCGATGCTGGTCTCGCCATCGTCTTCCTGGCCACGCCACTGGACGTTTCCCTCGACCTGGCTCCCAAAATGCTCTCCGCGGGTGTCAAGGTGATCGATCTCAGCGGGGCGTTCCGCCTCGGCACGGCGGAGCGTTTCGAGCGCTGGTACCGGCAACCGCACGGTTTTCCAGCGCTGTTGGCCGAGGCCGTTTATGGGCTGCCGGAATTTAATCGCGCGGCGATCGCCTGCGCCCGTCTTGTCGCCAATCCCGGTTGTTATCCGACCGCGGCCAATCTCGCCATCCGACCTTTAATTGAAGCGGGTATTGCCGATCTGCGCGCCGGGATCGTTTGCGACGCGAAATCGGGTGTCAGCGGCGCCGGCCGGAAGCCCTCGTTGAGCACCAGCTTCTGTGAAGTGGCCGGAAACTTCTCCGCCTACGCCGTCCTCGAACACCGTCATGTGCCGGAAATTCTGATGGTTTCCGGGCTGGCCGAAAGCGACATCAGTTTCACCGCGCACCTTCTTCCCATCGATCGCGGAATCCTCGAGACCGTCTATTTCCGATCCACGGCTCACACCTCGGCCGAGGCCTTGCTTTCCATCTATTCAGCCCGCTACGCGAGGGAGCCGTTCGTGCGCCTTTACCCCGCCGGGTCTCTGCCCGATTTGCATGCGGTCTCTCGCACGAATTTCTGCGACATCGGTGTGGTTTTCGATGCCGCATCGAGCCGGGGAGTCGTGGTCGCCGCCATCGACAACCTCGGAAAAGGCGCGGCGGGCCAAGCGGTGCAGAACATGAATCTGATGCTTGGATTGCCGGAGACGGCCGGGCTTTTGTGAGGGTTCTGATCAAGCTGGGCGGAACTCTGCTTGAAACGGAGGAATCCCGCCGCCGTCTGGCCCGGGAAATCGCCGCCGCCCGCGGCGCCGGCGTGGAAATCGCCGTCGTGCATGGGGGAGGGAAGCAGTTGACGAGGTTCCTCGCCGAGCGGGGCGTCGAGAGCCGGTTCGTGAACGGGCTCCGCGTCACGACGGCGGAAGTGCTGGATTCGGTGGTGATGGTGGTAGCCGGATTGGTGAACAAGCGGCTCACGGCCGCTTTCGCCGCCGAAGGAGTTCAGGCCGTCGGGCTCACGGGCGCCGACGGCCCGATCGCCGAAGCCGTTCCCCTCGATCCGGCGCTAGGCTTCGTGGGACGTCCGATCCGTTCGAACGGCCGGTTGCTTGAAGTATTGATCGCGGCCGGATATCTGCCGGTGATCGCTTGCCTGGCGGCCGGAAGCGATGGCGCCTTATTTAATGTCAACGCCGACCAGATGGCGGTCGCCTGCGCGCTCGCATTTTCGGCCGCGAAATTATTCTTTTTCACCGATGTCGACGGAGTTCTTGGCCCGGATGGCAAGCTTTACCCGCGCTTGGGCACCGATATCTGCCGCGATTTTATCGAATCCGGCGTTGCTACCGGTGGAATGCGGGCGAAGCTGGAAGCCGCTGTGGACGCCGTTGCCGGCGGCGTGGGCGAAGTCGTGGTCGCACCCGGGGCGCAACCGAATTTGCTCGCCGGTTTATTATCCGGGCTAACAGTCGGGACCCGGATTCTTCACTAATTCTGAAATTAAAAAAACTTTTCTAAATTGTGAGAGAAGATTTTCTCGCGCCCTACACCTACTGGGTACAAAGACACCAATTGCGAGGGTGATGAGTAGTTAAAACTCATTTTCCAAAGGAACGATGAAAACGCTCACGGTGGACATCCGACAATCGACAGGCCGCGTTCTCTGCTCCACGATCTTCCGGCCGGGAGGCAAGAAGCTTCTCGCCAAAGGCCACCTGCTGAACGAGGAAGACGTGAGGCTCCTCGAAACCGAGGGCATGCGCGAGGTTTGGGTTACCGAACTCGAAGACAACGAGGTGGGCGAGGACGAGGCGGTCGGGCGGGTTGGGATGGCGATGGGATGCGGCTCGCTCGAAATTCGCCTGGCGGCGGGCGGGCGGGCGAATCTGGTAGCCACCGAACCCATCTGTTTGCTGGTGGACGAGGAGCTGCTGAAACAGATTAACTGCACGTCGGGAATCGCCATCGCGACGCTGCCCAATTTCGCCTTCGCCACGCCCGGACAACGCGTGGCAACCGTCAAGAGCGCGCCATTCGCCATCGCCAAGGCCGAGCTGGACGCGGTGACGGAGATTCTCACCGAACGCGGGCCCATCCTCCAGGCGCGTCCGGTGCGGAATCCCTCGGTGGGCGTCCTATATACGGACTCCGTCCACGGCGACCGCGCCCGCCAGATGTTCGAGAACATCATGCAACAGCGGCTGGAACGTTTTGGAGTCGGCGTAGGAGGCGCTGTGTCGATGGTCGAAGACGAGGAGACCGTGGCTCGCGCCTTGGACGGGTTACTGCGGACCAAGCCCACCGCGGTACTGATCGCATCGACCACCGCGCCCGCCGGTCCCGGTGACGTCGTGGGGCGGGCATTGATACGGGTTGGGTGCCAGATCGAGCGATTCCTGGCTCCGGTCGAGCCCGGCAATTTATTGCTATTGGGCTACAGGGACGACATTCCGGTGATTTCCGCGCCGGGCTGCTTTCGCTCCGCCAAGCCGAACGTAGTGGACCTGATTCTGCCGCCGGCGCTCGCGCGTTATCGTGTTTCGGGATGGGAGATCGCGGGACTCGGCCACGGCGGATTATTGGCCTGACAAGTTTCCTCCACACCCCCAGGCCGCTTCCTCCGGTGGCCTGAGGGTTTTCCAGCCGGGCGCCTGACCAACGCCCGGCTGCTTCTTTTTTGAGACGGCTTCCACCTCGTGTGGAAACGTTTAGAAATCGAAGCGGTCGATATTGGACTTGTTGAAGATGAAGGGGGCGCCCAGCAGAATCTGGCCGCCGGCGATGGCGATCGTGCCCAGGCGTCCGGCGGCGAGGCTCGTCGCCCCGCGTTTGAGAGTTCCGCGGGCCATCGCGTTCGCCGCGTAAACGGTCAGATAGCCCAGATCTCTCGTGTTCCAAAGGACGACGGATTCAATCACTCCGGCGTGGATGTAGGGCTTGCACATCGCCGGGAGCGAGAGGCCGATCACCTTCACGTCCGCGCGGCCCGCCTGCTT
Source organism: uncultured Acidobacteriota bacterium (assembly GCA_963823105.1). Classification (GTDB taxonomy): domain Bacteria; phylum Acidobacteriota; class Terriglobia; order Bryobacterales; family Bryobacteraceae; genus JAJYKC01. The sequence goes on along the minus strand of CAWGKC010000014.1, from coordinate 151,867 downwards.
CACCGCTTCCGCCGCGCCAGGCACGGCCGGAGCCGAAATACCCATCACCACCTTGACGCCTGGGTACACCTTCAGCAGCGTCTGCGTCTCGGCGAAGGCCTTGTCGCGATCGTCGTCGCTGGGGCGGATGACCGCCAACGTGACGCCGGGGTATTTCGCGGCCAGGCGTTTGCGGATGAAGCCGATCCATTCGTTCTGGTTGGCCGCGGTGAGCGCTCCGGTGACGATGGCGAATTGGCCGCGGCCATTCAAAATGCGCGCGGCCTCGTCGGTGAGCGCGTCGCCGATGCCCTCGGGAGTAGCTTGATCGACGAAAAAGTCGCGGGCGTCGGCCTCGGCGTCGGCGTCCCACGTGATCACTGGAATGCCGCGGGAGCGCGCCTTGCGCAGAACGGTGGAAATGGCCGCTCCGTTGGCCACGGCCACGGCAATGGCATCCACTTTGCGCGTGATCCAGCCTTCCACCACTTCGTTTTGCTTGGCCGGGTCCATCTCGGTGGGACCGTCCCAAATGAGATCGGCGTTCAATTCGGCGGCGGCCTGTTCGGCGCCTGCGCGGCAGCTCACGAAGTATGGATCGCCCTTGGCCTTGGGCATTACCGCGATCACCGGCCGCATCGTCTCTTCCTTGGTCGTTGGGGCGGTTGCGGCGAACCGGCCGCGCATGGACCTGACCAGCATCCAGTTGCTCGCCGCGACGATCGCGCCGCTTGCGAGGATCGCCGCGCACAACGCCGCCAGTTGCCAGTTCTTCATGGCGCGGCCTGGCGCACTCTCCGGCGCGCGCGGTTTCGACGATTTTCCGGCCAGGACATTGAGGCCTATTGTAACCACCAATAGAAGCCCGGTGAGAATGCCGGTTAGCTCCGACGGCAACGCCGCCAGACGCAAACCGTCGCGCAGAATCACGATGGCGAAGAGGCCGAGCACCGTTCCCGCGATGGTCCCTACTCCGCCGAAAATCGACGTTCCGCCTAGCACGACCGCGGTGATGGCCATTAATTCGTACCCCGTGCCGGCGTCGGCTTTGGCTTGGCCGAGGTGAGCGACGTAGACCAGAGCCGCCGCGCTCGCCACCAACCCGGAGAGGACATACACCAGAGCGAGACGGCGCGCGACGGGAACCGCGCCATAACGCGCGGCGGCGGCCGAGAAGCCGGTCGCATAAAGGCCGCGGCCGGCCACCGTCCGATGCAGCAGGAACCAATAGGCGAGGATCGCCGGGACGAAGACAATCGATTGCACCGGAAGGAACCCGCCCAGATAGCCTTGGCCCAGGAAGAGGAAGCGAGCCGGAAAATTCGAGAAGCTGACGGCGCCGCCGGTGAGGCCTTCCGCCAACCCGCGGAAGAGGGAGTATGTGCCGAGCGTGACGATCAAGGGCGGCAATTCGAAGCGCGCGATGAGCAACGCGTTCAACCCTCCACCCATCGCTCCGGCGGCGAGCGCGGCGAGCGCGGCCCAGCCTGCGGGAAGTCCGCCATCGTGCCACGCTATCCCGAATACGACGGCGGCAAGGCCCATCATCGAGCCCACCGAAAGGTCGATCCCGCCGGTGACGATCACCGGCGTGAGCGCGATGGCCAGAAGTCCCAGCTCGACGGCCAGACGGATCGCCTCCATCGCATTTGTGGCGCTGAAGAAATTGCCGCCGGCGAAACTGAACACGGCGATCTCGAAAATCAGGATTCCCGCCAGCGCGAATTCGCGGCGGCGCGTAAGACCGGCTCCATCACGCAAGCTCAAGGCTTTTCGCCCTCCCGCGCGCGTAGTCGATGGCCACGGAAGCAAGGATGATCGCTCCCTGAATCGCCTTCTCCCAGTAAGGATTGATTCCCAGAAACGTCAATGCGGGGCCAATGGTGGCGAGCAGGCCGACTCCCAGCAGCGTTCCTCCCATCGTGCCGCGTCCTCCGGCGATCGAGGCGCCTCCTACGACGACCGCGGCGATCGCCTTCAGCTCCAGGCCCACGCCGGAATTGCTCTGAACCTCTCGAAAGCGGCTCGCATCGAGCGACGCCGCCACTCCGGTGAGCGCGCCCATCGCGACGAACACGGCGAACAGCGATCGACGGACGGGGAGACCGGCCAGCCGCGCCGCTTCCGCGTCCGAACCGATGGCGTAGATCGCGCGGGCGGCGGCGATATTGCGCAGCATCCACGCCAACGCGGCGAAAACGGCCGCGGTGGCGAGCAAAATCGCCGCCTCGCCTCCCGTCTGGCCCAAGCCGAACCACTGAAAACGATCCGGCAAATCTTCTATCCAGGCGCCGCCCGTGGCCCAACGGAGGGAGTCGCGAAGGACGATCATGGTAGCCAGTGTGGCGACGATGGAGGGGATGCGGAGGCCGGCCACAAGCCCGCCATTGACGGCCCCGAGCGACGCTCCGGCGAGCGCCGCCGACACGGCCACGAGCGGCATTGGCAGGCCGGTTTTCGACAACACTCCGGCCACGACAGCGGTCACGGCAAAAACAGAGCCGATGGAAATGTCGATCTCGCCGGCGAGTATGACCAGCGTCATGCCGCAAGCGGCGAGGAGAACGGAAGCGTTGGCCAGCAGAATCTCGCGCAGATTTTCCACGCTGAAAAAGGCGGGCGCAAGGAAGGCGAGGACGGCCAGTATCGCGGCCCAGACGATCAAAACATTGGCGCCGCGCTTCATGACGCCGCCTCGCCGGCGCCGAGCGCCAGCGACAGGATCGCCTCCTGCGACGCTTCGGAGCGGTCCAGCACGCCCGCCACGCCACCGGCGCGCATCACGACGATCCGGTCGCTCATCCCGAGGATTTCCGGTAACTCGGACGAAATCATCAGGATCGCAACGCCCTTCTCCGCCAGGTCGCACATCAGGCCGTGAATCTCCGCCTTCGCTCCGACATCGACGCCTTGCGTCGGCTCGTCGAGGATCAGCAACGAAGGCTGCGTGGCCATCCAGCGGCCGAGGCAAACTTTCTGTTGGTTGCCTCCCGACAGCGTTTTGACCGGCGTAAATACCGACGCGGCTTTGACGGCGAGCCGCTCCACATATCCCGCGGCCAGCCCGCGCTCCCAGTCCCGGTTCAACACGCTTAAGCCCGTCCGCTTGCTCAAAGCAGCCAGCGTGGTGTTTGCCGCCACCGATAGATCCATCACCAATCCATGGCGGCGACGGTCCTCGGGAACGTAGGCGATGCCAACACTCACCGCATGCTCGGGAGAGGCGGCGCGCACGGGGCGTCCGTTGAGAACGACGGAACCGGAATCCATCGGGTGCAGCCCGAACAGCGTTTCCGCCAACTCCGTGCGCCCGGCGCCCACCAGTCCGGCCAAGCCGACGATCTCGCCCGCCCGGACGTTCAGGCTTATGTCACGAAGACCGGCGGCCTTTCGCGAGAGGCCCTGGACCTCCAGCACGGCCCCACCGATCGGAACGGGCCGCTTCGGGAACACCGAAGGCAGATCGCGGCCCACCATCAGACGGATCAATTCGGCGCGATCGACGCCGGACATCTCCCGCGCCGCCATGCTCACGCCGTCGCGCAGTACGGTGACGCGTTGAGCGATTCGCGGCAACTCTTCAAGCCGGTGGGAGACGTATACGACGCCCGCGCCCTGTTCACGAAGCTCGCGCAGAACGTCGAACAACGCGTCCACCTCGCGCCCGCTTAAGGAGGCCGTCGGTTCGTCCAGAATGAACACACGGGCGCTCGCACCCAGCGATTTGGCGATCTCGACCATTTGCTGCTCGGGCATTCGCAGATCGCCCGCCCGGCGTTCCGGATCGATGTCCGCGCCCAGTTCCGCCAGCAGCTCCCGCGCCCGCGCCACGCGCCCCTTCCAATCGATCCGTCGCCAAAGGCCCCCCGTCTCCAAGGCGAGGCCGATGTTCTCGGCGACGGTCAGTTCGGGGAATAGCGCGGGCTGCTGATAAATGACGGCGATGCCCAGCGCCTTGGCGTCGAGAGGGCCGCTCAGGCGAACCGGATGGCCATCCATCTCCACCTTGCCCGCATCCGCCTGCACCGCGCCGGCGAAGATGCGAATCAGCGTCGATTTTCCCGCGCCGTTTTCGCCGACAAGCGCGTGAATTTCCCCGGCATTCAGCGAAAAATCCACATGCTTTAGCGCACGCACTCCGCCGTAGCTTTTCGAGACCGATTGGGCGCTCAGCAAGGCGTTCATCGCGCCGGCAGCGACCAAGAAAGTTTTCTGCCGGTTTCGCCGTGGCCGCGAATGGGCAAGCTCATCGGTAGCAGTATATGCGAGATCCGGTAGATGGTGAAGTTCGCATCGGCGTATTCGGGATCGAAGTCGCCGTTGGGATCGAGAGAACGTAGGAGATCGGGATGCGCCCTGGCCGAGGGCAGCACCAAGAACCGGAACCGGTGTTTAGCGAGGACAGCCTGGATACGGGAGACGGATGTATCGCCTTCCAGGCAAGCGTAACGCCATGGGAACGGAGCGTAGGCGGTGGCGCAGTTGCCGACGCCGAGCGTGAGACTGTCCGGTGCGGAAATGCCGCGAAGCGCCAGAAGCGATGGATAGGTGACCAGTGTGCGGCTCAGATAGGCGTCCCGGTCGATTCTTCCGGCAAGGAGGGCCAACTGCGGCGCGTTTACTTCTAAAATCATTACTCCGCTCAGCGCGAAAAGAAGGCTGTAAATCAGAGCCGCGTGGACGCCGATCCTCATCCACCGCGGCGCGGCTTGAAACATCTCGCCGAGCCCGGCGACGGCGAGCACGGTGAACAAGAGAATGGCGGCCACGGCGAAGCGCGGCACCGGCCATACCGCGGCCCAACACAGAAAATAGACGGCGGCAAAGAAGAGACAATAGCGCCACGCGCGGTTCGGCCACCGGGCGAGAAACAGCGCCGGCGCGAAGAGCGCGAGAGCGACGCCCATGGGCGTGCGCAACGGCGATGCGAAAAGCGTGCGGGGACCGAATTGCATCGTCCACGGAGTCTCGACGAAGGCGGCGGCGCGTTCCGCGAACCCCGGCGTGGGCCGTTGCGCGATCCGCGATTCGACGGCGTGGCCAGGCGTCTCCGGATAGATGGGATTTCCCGTAAGCATCAGAGCCCGGGCCGGCCACAATAGCGCAAGCCCCGCCAACACGGCGGAGACGACGGCGAATGCCGCTAAGCGGCGCCGGGTTCGCCAGCAGCTTCGCGCCAGTAACAACATCAGCGGCAGCGCTCCGAAGGCGACGGTGTATTTGACATTGGCGGCGAAGGCGAGGAACGCGGCGGCGCAGAACAACCAACGGATGGAACGCGTCAACCGCCAGCGGACGATCGAGTACAGGGAGGCCAACTCGAAAAACGCCAGCGGGAGGTCGTTCTTCGCCACGCTTCCATCCCAATGAAGAAAAGGAATCGACGCGGCACAGAGAGTGGCCAGGGACGCCGTAGGCAAGCTCGCCCCGCATCGCCGGGCGAGGGAGTACGCGACGAGCGCAGTTAACAGAAAAAAAACGGGTGAAACCATTTGCGCCGCGGTTTGGTCCGGCGAGATTGTAGAGCATGGCCATCAGCGTCTCGACGCCCTGAGGGAAGTAAGAGTACGGCTCGAGTGGGAGCGGTTGAAGGCGGTGGAAGGCGGAGTAAAATTGCGCGGCCGGCAGGTGCCTGCGCAACACGTCGAAGGCAATGCTTGGAGTGAGCGCTACCGCTTCGCAGCAGAAAATAAAAGGCGGAGCGAAGACGGCGAAGAGCGATCCCGGGAAAGGCGCCGCCGCGGAGGATGTCCACGCGTTTTGCAGGTTTGACGCCGCCCTTCCCAAGCGATAGAGGCTGGAAGGGAAGGCCACAATGGGAAACAGCAGGAGGGCTACGAAAACCGGCCGCGAGTAAAGCCCAGCCAAACCAAGCGCGAAAAGAATCGCCATCAAGCCTCCCAAGCCCAAACCGGTGGAAACGGCGACGTCCTCGGCCGCGCCGAGGCCGGTCAGGCCCAGCCGCTCCGCCAATGCCGAGCCGGCCGCGTACGCGCCGATTAACAGGGCCAGCAGAACGACGGTGGAGCGTGTATCATAAACGGACGCGGCGAGTACGGGAAGAACGAAGAACGCCGTCAACTCGAAGCGGAGACACTTCGGCCGCAGTTTCGCGTAGACCCAGACGCCGGCCAGTATCGCCGCTATCATGATCAGTAAGGCCGTTACGAAAGGGGATCCTCGTTGGCGGAAATACTCTATTTGCCACAAGAAACGCGGGAAGGTGAAGACGCCGGCGAGCGCCATCCACGACATCGAGAAGTAGCGGCGAGGCCGCTCGATGGTTAAAGGGAAACCTTGGCCGGGGTCGTTGTTCACGCGAGAGTTTTAGCCTTGAACCTTTCGGTTATCATACCGGTACACAACGACGCCCCGCACTTACGCCGGTGCGTGGAGGCGCTATTGCGTGGATCGACGGTCCCTTTTGAAATACTCATTACCGACGGTGGCGCTACGCACGAGTTGCCGCCTTTCGTGAATACGCAGCCTTGCCGCTTCCTAGCGAGTCCCGGGGACCGGCGTTCGTTCGCGGCCCGAAACGCCGCGGCTGCCGAGGCCCTTGGAGACATCCTGGTTTTCGTCGATTCCGATGTCGTCGTGGCGCCGGATACCCTTTCGAAAATCAAGCGGCACTTCGAGGGGGACGCCACGCTCGCCGCCGTATTCGGCGCCTACGACAACGCACCCGCCTGTCCGCATTTCGTTTCGCAATTCCGCAACTTACTGCATTCTTTCATGCACCAATCGAGCCGCCCCGAAGCACACACTTTCTGGACGGGTTGCGGCGCCGTGCGCACCGCGGTGTTCCGGGAGGTCGGAGGTTTCTCGTTGGACCGGTCTCACTTGCGAGATATCGAATTCGGCGTCCGGCTTGCGCGCGCCGGGCACAAGATCCGTCTGGATCCGGGCATTCAGGTGAAGCATTGGAAACGCTGGACGTTTGCCGCCATGGTGCGCACGGACATATTTCACCGGGGCGCGAATTGGACCGAGATTCTCCTGCGCGAGCGGTCGATACCGGACGATCTGAATTTGCGTATTTCTGAGCGCTTAAGCGTCGCCTCGATATTTCTCTGGCCGGCTTCGGTAGGGTTCGCGCTGCTTGCTCCGGGGGCATCGCGCTGGCTGGGGCTGATCCCTGTCGCCGGCTACCTGTGGCTTAATGCGCCGTTTTTCGCTTTTCTGGCGAGGAATAAGGGAACCGGATTCGCATTCCGCGCCATGCCCATGCGCGCGGTCTACCATCTTTGTTGCGGGTTGGGAGTCCTGGCCGGCCTGGCGCGTTATTGCTTTGGAATCGCCCCGGCGGCGGGTAGGCTTCGCCGGGGCCTGATCAACGCGATTATCGGCGCGTTCCTCGCCATCGCTTGTTTCGACATCGCCGTCGATCGAGAGCATTGGCCGTTTTCGAATTACACCATGTACTCCCGAGTCACGCCCGCGATGCTTTCATGGATGAGGGTGGAAGGTGTGACCGCCGGAGGTGAAGTCGACCTCCCGCTGGATTCGTGTTTTCCTCCCTTCGATCAGGTCCGGATGGTGGCCGCCTTAGGGCGGTTGGCCAGCGCCGATCCAGGCCCGATTCCGCTCCAGAGGGCACTTGCGAATCTCCTCGATCTGTACGACCGGCACCGCCTGGCCGCGCCGGATGCGCCCTTCGTCTCCGGCCTCCGCCTCTACGACGTCGCCTGGGGCCTTCGCCCAGGCCTCACCGGGCGCGAACCGCCCGGCCGTCGCGTAGCGGTGGCGGAAATAGACCGGGGCCAAGCCGCAATCCGATGAGCCGCTGGAATCGCTATTGGTTCGCGCCAAGCCCGCCGGAGGCCCTGGCGTTCTACCGGATCGTCTGCTTCGCCACGCTGGCCGCGACCTATTGGAACTACGACGATCGAGGCTGGGCGTTCGTGTCGCCGGTCTTCTGGATGCCGGTTTCCGTTTTCCACGCCATGCCGCAGCCGCACGACCCCGGAGCGATCGGCGCCATCCAAGCGATCTGGAAACTCTCGTTGCTTACCTCCGCGGCCGGGCTTCTGACAGGGCTAAGCACCGGCGCCGCCGCCATCCTCGGCATTTTCGTTTTGGGCCTTCCGAATAACTACGGAACCAGCCACCACAACGATACTTTCGTGGTGCTCTTGCTGCTTATCCTCGCCGTTTCCCGCTGTGGCGACGCATGGAGCCTGGACGATTCCTTGCGCCGCCGGTTTCGCTCGACGGGCGCGGACCGGCGTTCGCGACAGGCCCTCGGCGAGTACACTTGGCCATTCAGGCTGGCGCAAGCGCTTTTTCTGCTTGTGTTCGCGGCGGCGGGGATCGCCAAGCTTCGCCACGGCGGCGTTGCCTGGATGAGCGCGGCGAACCTGCGCGCTCTGCTGCTATCCCATCTGTTCACTCACCATCCACCGACGCATCTCGGCTCGTCCATCGCCGCCTCCGGCCGTTGGAGTGGCATCGGAGCCGTTGCCACGGTGTTGCTCGAATGCTCCGCATTGCCGGCGCTGTTCATTTCGCCGCTTCGCGCGCCGGTCTTAGCCGGATTGTTCGGTCTCCAGGTGGCCATCGTGCTGACCATGGGAGTCTACTTTACGCCCCAGATCGCCGGCTATTTGCTATTTCTGCCTTGGGGCCGCATCGCGCTCCACGCCTCGCCACTCCGCCGGCGCTGGTCACTTTGGAGGCCGGGAGGAAGGGGCGGTGTCGCGCCATCGGGCCAGTACGAGTGTGAGTTTCGGAAATAATCGGAGCATCCGGATTTTCATCGCAAGGCCGCGCAGCCGCCAGTGTCGGTTCGCCGAGGAGAACCCGCGGATCGCCGCTCGCACGTCGCCCTTCGCCAGAGCTTCCCGTCCTTTAAAGTATTCGATGTCGGCCTGAAACCGGATTTTGCCTGCCTCAAGAGCCGCCCGGTCTCTGGCATTCAAATTAAACTCCCGCTCGATTTTCTCGAGCACGCGCATCGCGCACTGGCGCATCCACACCGAATTGGATGAGAGACTATCGCCGCGTCTGCGGTACCGGAAGAGGGGTTTGCGATGATAAACGATCTTGTGCCCGCCAAGCGCCATGCGAAGCCAGAGATCGAAATCCTCCACGGCGCGGAGTTGGGGATCGAACAATCCGGCGCGGACGACCGCCTCGCGCCGCGCCATGACAGAGACCACAACCTGGCACCGCAGCCGCACGATCCCTTCAAAGTCGGCCGGACCTTCGGACGGGCTTAAATCCATGAGAAGGCGTCCCGCTTGTGGAGAATCGCCGATCACGACGCCATTGGGGTACACGACGTCGGCCGACGGGTTCGCCTCCAGCGCCGCCAGTTGAAAGGCAAGGTAGTCCGGCTCCCAGGCGTCGTCGCTGTCAAGCAGCGCGATAAACTCTCCCCGCGCGGCGAGGATGGCCGTGTTCCGCGCAGCGGCCAAGCCACCATTTTCCTGCTTGAGATATACGATTTTGTCGAGATAAGGAGCCAGCACCCGTTCCAAAGCGACGGTGTCGGGGCATCCATCGTTCACCACTACGATCTCGTAATCGGTGAACGTTTGCGCCAAAACCGAATCGAGAGCCTCGGCGATATATTCCGTGACTCGATAGGCCGGAATAATAACGCTAATTTTCGGGCCGGATTCGACTGGCATGCCCACTACCCGCCGGCGGGGACGGGAACGCCGGCCGCGGCGGACATGCCACCCGCCAGATCCAACACGGGGAGGCCGCTCTCGCGGATCTTCGCCGCGGCTTCCGAGCTCTGTCTTTGCGTCACTACCAAATGCTGCGCCCAGGAGAGAGTGTCTTCGAGCCGGTTGTCGAGGACGCCGCCGACGTGCGGGATGGTATTGAGAATGAAGTTCCGATTCGCGCCATAAATCTCTTCCATGCGGACATGCGGATCGAATACCCGGACATGCCGCCCCTTTCCGATCAGCCGCTCGAGAAGGCTCACCACGGGACTCTCCCGGAGATCGTCGGTGTTCTCTTTGAAGGCCAGGCCGATGACGCCAACGCGCTCGGCGGGCAAGGCGAGCACCGCTTGAACGGCGCGATCGATATGCGCGTCGTTGCTGGGTATCGCCGAGGACACGAGCGGAAGCTTCAAATCCATCCTTTCCGCGCGGTAGACCATCGCCCGCAAATCCTTCGGAAGGCACGAACCGCCGAAAGCGAAACCCGGCTTCAGATACGCGGCGGAGACGTTCAACTTCGTATCCTGGCAAAGCGTGTCCATCACTTCAAGCGGGTCCACGCTCATTTTCGATGCAAGCGCTCCGATTTCATTCGCAAAGGCCACCTTTATCGCGTGAAAGGCGTTGCACGCATACTTAATCATTTCCGCGGTGCGCAACGAGACCAGACTCGGCTTCGTCCCCAGCGCCGCGTAGAGCCCGGCCACGCGCGCGGCGGCTTCGTCCTCGCCGCCGACTACCAGAAGCGACGGTTCCAGAAAATCTTTTACCGCCGAGCCTTCCCGCAGAAACTCGGGGTTCGAAACCACCGACACGTTCTTGGCGCCCGCGAACGCAGGCCACACCACCTCTTCGCACGTCCCTGGAAACACGGTGCTGCGCACCGCGACAATCAGCGGCTTCGTGCGCTTGGGAAGATAACCGGCGATCTCCTCCACCGCCCGGCGCAATTGATCCAAACCGAGGTTGCCGTTGCGTTCCGAAGGCGTGCCAACGCAGATGAGGGCGATCTCGGCGGTTAGGATCGACTCGGCCACCGATACGCTGGCCGTAAGCCGTCCCGCCGACACCCCATTCCGGACGATCGGCTCAAGGCCGGGTTCGTAAAAAGGGGCCTTCCCCTCCAGAACGTTATTTACCTTTTGTACGTCCCTGTCGACACCGGTGACACGATGCCCGAGTTCGGCCAAACAGGCTGCGGTAACACAACCGACATAACCCAATCCAAATACGACAACTTCCGATTTCACAGGTTCTTGAAGACTCACGTCGCCTCAGCCTTCAGTATGCCATGGCCCCGTGAAAGAAGCTGAGACAGGCCTCAATTTTTCCGGGCCGGCGCGACCCTACTGTACAATACGGGTTAGACATCGCCCGGGTCTTCCAACGGACAAAAAACTATGATTTCAGCTACGACCATCAGCGCTCAAGAACTTCTGGCAAGCAAGATACGCGACCGCAGCGCGCGCGTTGGAATTATCGGATTAGGCTATGTCGGCCTGCCTTTGGCGGTCGAGTTCGCCAAGGCCGGCTTCCATGTCACCGGGATCGACGTCCAGGGCGCGAAAGTGGATGCCTTGAACCGCGGCGAGTCCTATATCCAGGACATTCGCGGTGCCGTGGTGAAGGAATTAGTAGACGCCAAACTTCTAAATGCGACCACCGATTTCGCCGCCGTGGCGGAGCTCGATACGATCGATATCTGCGTGCCGACTCCGCTGCGGAAGACGAAAGACCCGGACATGAGCTTCATCGTCTCCGCCTGCCAGGAAACGGCGAAGTATCTGAAGCCGGGGACGCTGGTGATTCTCGAATCGACCACTTATCCCGGGACCACGGACGAACTCGTCCTGCCGATGTTGGAAAAGCCCGGTCTGAAAGTGGGCGAGGAGTTCTTTCTTTGTTTTTCGCCGGAGCGCGTCGATCCCGGCAACCCGGTCTTTCAGACCGCGAATATTCCTAAGGTCGTCGGCGGCATCACCAAGGCCTGCACGGACATGGGCGCGCTTTTCTATGGACAGGCGCTGGAGCGCGTCGTACCGGTAACCTCCACGAGCGTCGCCGAGATGGTGAAGCTGCTTGAAAATACTTTTCGCATGATCAACATCGGATTAGCCAACGAAATGGCGCTGATGTGCGACAGGATGGGCATTAATGTCTGGGAAGTGATCGACGCGGCCGCCACCAAACCCTTTGGCTTCATGCCGTTCTACCCCGGTCCCGGACTGGGCGGCCATTGCATCCCTATCGATCCTTTTTATCTGTCCTGGAAGACGAAGCAGGCGGGCATCGAGGCGCGCTTCATCGAATTGGCGGGCTACATCAACGGCCAGATGCCACATTTCGTGCTCGACAAAATTCAGAACGCCTTGAACGAGCATTCCAAACCGCTGCGCGGCTCGCGCGTTCACGTCCTGGGCCTGGCGTATAAGCGCAATATCGACGACGTGCGGGAATCCCCGGCCCTCGATATCATCATGTTGCTCGAACGGCGGGGGGCGCGCATCAGCTATAGCGATCCTTTTGTGCCAACCGTAACGATCGAAGGCCGGAAATTGCAAAGCGTGGACGCACTCGCGGCCTCGGCCGAGGCCGATTGCGTCGTCGTGGTGACCGACCATGCCGCCTTCGATTACGACGCGATCACCGCGAAAGCGAGGCTCATTGTGGACACCAGGAACGCGCTGAAAGGGAAGACCGGCGCGAATATCGTAAGGTTGTAGCTAAAGCGCGATCGACGATACAAGACGGCACGGCATGCTCCTGGTCAGCGCCAGCCGGATCACCGGCGCGGGAACCTTCGACCCGAACGCCCGAGACCGCCAACCGAAAGCTCCTCCTTCTTCGATCTCCGCGCTTCCATTCAACATAAGCGTGGCTCTGCCACCGATGCGGAATGTATTTCCGCTCAACCGGTCCACGGGCGCTCCCGCATGCCAGAATTGCTCCAGAAGATGATCGCCTCCGGGGCCGTCGATTTCATCCGTCACCGAGATCCGGCCCGGTTTGTCCCAAGCGATTCGACGCCGGTGCGTGAAGCCGCGATAACGGCATTCGGCGTCGATTTCGTCTCGGGCTCCGGTGGTGGTCCAGGAACGGATCGAGACCTCCGGCCGGGCGCGCCATCCGAACGGTCCCGCCGGTTCCGCTTGATCCAGACCGCCGATGCGAACCGTGTTGTGCATCGCCGTGCCACGGAATAAGTCCCGCAGCGCGGCGCTTGTAACATAGGTGTAAGTGCCGGCGTCCACGAGAATCTCGTCGCCGCCGGCTCGCAGCGTGAAGCTCAACGCGTCGGCGTGGCTGTGGCCGGAGGAGAATGGTCCGAACCGGCCCGCGTCGGCCACAAGCTGAATGTCCCCACTCATCATCGCGACAAGACCGGCGTCGGGAAACAGTCGCGATTTCCACGATCCGGCGCTTGAGCCGCGCGTGACGCCCATCCACCACGCCGCCTGCTCCGGCAGATCCTCCTCCGCGTATCCCCAACCCGAGCGCTTTAGATATACGGCGCAGGAGGCTAGCGTCGCGCGGCCATAGGCGCCGTGCGAACCGTAGGGATGGAAGAACCGGCCGCCGTCGTCGTCGCCAAAAAACGGAAGCTCGCCGGCCGGCCCGAGCATGGCGTGAAGGAACTCTCCCATCCGCTCCAACCGTTCCCGGTACTCCGGCGACGGCCGCCGTAACAACGCATGGAACAGTAACATGTCGAGCGCGTAGACGTGATAGTAAGTGGAGAGTTCGAAGTAACTTCCGTCGTCGAGAATCTGCCGCCGGGATTCGTCTTCCAATATTGCGGCGCTTCTGAGCCGCCAGGCGCCGGCGTCCGGTGAGCTTTCAAACGCGGTTCCGAGCGCATGCAGCGCTACCGCTTCGCCCAACAGATGAGTATTTGGAGAAAAATACACGGACAGATTGGCGTTCAGATGGAGTGCGTGGACATAAAGACACCGGAGGAAGCGCCTCCGGAAACGAGGCTCCATGCGAGACCCCGCGAGGTGATCGATCCAGAGCCAGGACAAAGCCCGGAACGCCACTTCCAACGCGCTGGCCCAATTGATGCCTCGCGGGTAGGGGTTCCGATCCATCCAGCTTGTCATCTGGCGCCAGACCTCGTCGAGGTAAGCTTCGCGCCCCGTAAGCAGATGGGCCTGCGCCAACAGGACCAAATGCTGATGACGGTTCAACTCCCAAATCAATTTGTGGTCGCCGGCGCGTTCGAAATCGAGATACGGAATCCGGCGAAAGTAGCCAAGCCCCGTCGTCTTTCCGTTTAGGACGTCGCGCCGCCACTCGATGTCCGGCCCGTATTCGGCCACGACGCCCAACAGCGGAAAGCGGTGGGCGAGGATCGAATCGGCGAGCGAAATGGCGTCGCGCGCGAATTGCGAGCCCGCAAGCTGGGCGGCGATTTCCGCGCCGTTGGGAAGCGGCAGCGCGGCGGTTTCGAACGCGGACGGCCGCGGCGGAAAGACGAACCGCGCCGCGTTCGTCAATTCCTGGACCAGCCGGAACCGCAAGGAACGCGCGCTATGCCGCGTCAATCGATGCCTCTGTCGCTGCCGCGAGGAGCCTTTCCTGCGCAAGACCGGTCCGGCGAAATTCGAGACACCGTCGATGACTCCTTTCCGCTTCAGGATAGCGGTAAGTTGCCTTCCGATTGCGGCCGGTGGGGCTTCGGCGCGACCCCGTTCCGGATGCGCAGGCCGTTGCGCCGATATGTTCTATACTTCGAAGAGGCGATGACGTTAGCCGAAGCCCTCGCTCTGATCGGCCCGCAGAAAGAGACCGGCCGGAAACGCCAAGTCTTCCTCGTTTGCGGATTTGAGCCCCTGCATCTGCGGACGTTTCTCGGGGCGCATCTCGCACAACGCCTCCCTGGCGAGACGGCGACTCTTCAAACGGGCCTCTACGGCGATCTCGAAGGAACGCTTGCCGCAGCCGAAGTTTCGCAGGCCGAAGCGGCGGCGGTCATCTTCGAATGGAGCGATCTGGACCCGCGTTTGGGGCTGCGTAGCGCGGGCGGGTGGGGGCTTTCCGCGCAGTCCGACATTCTGTCGAATTGCCGTGACCGGTTTAGCCGATTGCTGGGACTCCTCGGAGCGCTTGCCTCGAAGATGCCGGTGGCTCTGGCGCCGCCCACGCTGCCGATTCCGCTGCTGGGGCATTCGCCCGGCTGGCAGATCGGCTGGAACGAGTTGGAATTGAAGCGGCTGCTGGCCACGTTCCTGGCCGATGCGGCCAAGCTTGCCAGGGTCTCCGTATTAAATCCAGCGAGACTGGACAGACTCAGCCCCGTCGCCTCCCGCCTGGACCCGCTGATGGAACTGAAAGCCGGGTTCCCATATAGTCTCGGACATGCCTCCGTCCTGGCGAGCCAGATCGTGGAGCTGCTGTTTCCTCCGATGCCGATGAAAGGCTTGATCACCGATTTGGACGAGACGCTCTGGGCGGGGATCGTGGGCGAAGTTGGACCCGCGGCTGTGAGTTGGAGTCTCTCGGAACATGCGCAGGTGCATGGTCTATACCAGCAATTGTTGCTTCATTTGTCGGAGATGGGCGTGCTGCTGGCGATCGCATCGAAAAACGAGCCGGCGGTGGTGGAGGAGGCGTTGCGGCGGGAGGATTTGTATGTTCCCGGGAAAGCGTTTTATCCCGTTCGCGCGAATTGGACCCCGAAATCCCGGAATATCGCGGAAATTCTGCGCATCTGGAACATAGGCGCAGAAAGCGCCGCATTCGTAGACGATAGCGCCATGGAACTAGAGGAAGTCCGGATCGCGTTTCCGTCGATGACCCGCCTGCAGTTCCCGAAGAATAACGCGGGCAGGGCGCTGGCGCTGTTCGAACAGCTCCGCGATCTATTCGGCAAACCCGCCGTCAGCGCGGAGGATTCCCTACGCCAGGCGAGCATCCAGGCGAAGGAGGCTTTCGATGCGGCCGCCGAAAGCGCCGATAGTGGTAAATTCGTCGAGAGCCTAAACGGCCGGGTGACGTTCGACACGCGCAAGGACGCATCCAACCGGCGCCTGCTAGAGTTGATCAACAAGACGAATCAGTTCAACGTCAACGGCGTTCGTCTGTCCGAGGGCGAGTGGATGGCGCATTTGCGCGATGCGGGCGGTTTTGTGGCCGGAGTTAGCTACGAAGACAAATTCGGTCCTTTGGGCGTCATCGGCGTGATGGCCGGACGCCAATCGGGCGACCAGTTGGAGGTCACTAGCTGGGTGCTGAGCTGCCGGGCCTTCTCCCGCAAAATAGAACATCATATGCTGGACTTTATCTTCCGCCAGTGGAACCCCTCGTCCATCCGGTTCGCGCTGCGGACCACGGAGCGCAATCATCCCCTCCGGCAATACCTGAAGTCCGCCGGCCTGAACGAAAATGGCTCCGGGGACGCGTTGTTATCGCGGGAGCGGTTCTACAGCCAACTCGGCAGCCTGCCTCACGAGGTCCGAATCCAAGAAGATGTCTAATATTCCATCCCGAGTGGCCGCCTGTTTCCTGAGCGTTTTTCCCGAACTGGCGGAAGGCGATGTAGCGCGGGCGAGCCAGGCGTCCCTGGCGCAGTGGGACTCGGTCGCTCACGTAACCCTGCTTTCGGCGATCGCCGAAGAGTTCCAGATCGAACTAGACGAGGAATCTTTCGAGTCGCTGATTTCTTATCCATTGATCGTCGATTTCGTGGAGGAGCGGGTTGGCCAGGCCTGAGGCTCGCATTCTCGGCGCCGCCGAAATCGAGGCGGGACAAAAGGCCGTCTTCGAGCGAAAAATCCTCGCCGAAGACGTCGAAGCTTTCGCGATTCTTTCGGGAGACTTCAACCCGCTCCACACCGACGGAAGCTACGCCGCGCTCACCAACTACGGGAGGTGCATCGTCCACGGAGCGTTTCAAGTGGGCCTCGCCTCCACCATGGCCGGCATGTATCTTCCGGGCCGCAACGTGGTGATCGGATCGATGCGTTCGCGATTCCCCGCTCCGCTCTATGTGCCCGCCGAAGTCACCGTTCAGGGCGAAATCACCTCCTGGCTGCCGCGGACCGCGAATGGCACGCTTCGGGTCCGGGTGACCGACACCGCCCAATCGGTGGTGACCGCGGAGATCCACGTAGGCTTCAGCCTGCACGAGCGGGCGCAGCGGGCTCCCCACGAGAACAGGCCTTCGGTTCCCAACGACAGCAAGCTTCCCGTGGTCCTGTTGACCGGCGCGAGCAGCAGTATCGGTCCGGAATTAATACGGCGCCTTTCGGAATCCTATCAATTGCTGGCTCTGGTCCGGCCGCATCGAGAGTCCTCCGGCGCTTCCGTTAACGGAAACGTCGAGCTTGTGGAATGCGACCTCACGGACGAGGACTGGGAAAGCGCGGCCGAAGTCGGCGCTCGCCGGCCGGCCGGCTTACGGAGTCGTTCACGCGGCGTGGCCCGGCGTGCCACAAGGCGGCTTGCTTTCACTCGACTACGAAAGCGTGTCCCGTCAGGTCGAATTCGGCACGTTGACGACGATTCGTCTCGCCCGCTGGCTGGCGAAGCACGCGCGCGGGTCCGGCCGCATGGTCGTGATCGGGTCCACGTACGGGACCGTCAAGCCGGTCTCGAATCTCGGAGCGTACTCGCTGGGTAAAGCGGCGATGGAGCAGACCGTCCGCCTGCTTGCTCCCGAATTGGCGGGGAAGGGCATTGCGATTAACGCCGTGCTGCCTTCCTTCATCCCCATGGGAATGAATCGCGCCAAGACGCGACACGCCATTCTAACCGAAACCGCCAAAGTGCCACTCGGGAGGTTGTGCGGTCCGGAAGATATCGCGGGCAGCGTCGAGTACCTGCTTTCGGCGAGCGCCTCTTTCGTCGTGGGCCAGCTTTTGCCTCTCACGGGCGGCCAGCTTTGAGCGCCGGAAGCGCGGGACACGATCACGCCCAGAGTTCGTCGTTGCCGTTGTGCAGGTACGCCGCGTCGCTATCTAACATCCCGAAGGACACCGGTAATCCGGGAAGTTCCGTCTTGCCGGAGGCAAGAATGCGCAACGGAGAACTTCCTCGCAACTGAAATCCGCAGTCGAGAAACGCCTGGCGGCGAACCGGGTCGCTGGCCATCGATACCACCTCGGCCGCGCCCGGGTTCCGCTCCGCCTCCCGCACCGCGAGTTGAACCAGAGCGCGCCAGTCCCGGCGATCCTCGGAGCCGGTCCACATGTCCACGATGCGGGCCTGCGCGGGCGCGAATGCCAACATGAAATACCCGCGAATGGAACCGCCTTTTAAAACCGCATAAAGTTTCATGGCGACCGCCGGACATCGAAGGGAATAGCTCATCAGCTCCGGTGTTCGCTCGATTAGCATGGTGCCGGGCGCGGGCGTCGGCCAGGGGATGCCGCTGGCCGCCAACTCGTCCTCCTTAACGCGTCGAGCCTCCCACCCGGCCACCTGTTCCGACGGGGCCTTCCACTTCCAAAGCAGGCCCCTCGCAGACTGCGCATAAAGTCTCCAGTCGAGTTTCCGGCCCTCCAAACGCCGCAGCGGCCGCAGAGGCCTGGCGAACCGATTCACTTGCCCACAAAGTTTGAAGCCCAGCGCCGGCAGAATTTTCTGTGTCATGTCGCTGCCTCCGGCGATCGCAATCGCGTCCACAATTTGGCCGATGCGTTTCAGCAAGGCTACTCCGCTGCCCACCGACTTCGATTCCGCCGCCCAGTCGATGGGATGGGCCATCCTAAACGACCGTTCTCCGGCGTGGGAAGCAAGCGGCACAACGGTCGCATGCGCGACGATCTCACCTTGGCTCGTCATTACGTATCCACGGGAACCCGGCCAATCCGCCCGCTCCTCCCAGCACTTCCATCGCAAATGACGGGGATCGACGACCGGATGGCCGGGGCCCATGCCGAAGATCCGCTGCAGGAACGCCGAAACCGCCCCGGCATCCTCGGGAGACGTGGCCCTAAATTCTAATTTGCTCATTGGAGTCGAATACCATCGAGGACCTGAAACTTAGAATTTTCATTCCACGTATGCGTACCGAGCAGACCCGGCATCCACGACGGCTTAATGTGTCCAATTCCACGCTCCGCGAATTCGGACGGCGTCAGCCGGGTAACCTCGTTGACTTGGATGCCATAGCCGTAGCGGATGGAACAATCCTGAGTGGGACGGAAGAGCCGGCCATTCTTCCAAAAGAGCGATCCCGCGGACCGGCTGTTTTTCACCGAGGTGGAAATCGGACTGCATGGATGAAGGTTCCAGGCCCCGTCGAGCCGCTCCGCCCAAAATAGTACCGTTTCCATGAACGGCTGCGAGGTCGTTGTGAAGAAGTACCACCGCCCATCCAGACATAAAGGCGTCGTGTCGACGAATGCCAATCCTTCGGCCAGCGGTGCTACGTGCTCCATTTCCCAAGGAAAACGCGTGAACCTGTAAAGGTCCACGCGGCGGGCTTCGGAGGTTTCCGGAAGCAGAAAGAGGTCTCCGCGATCCGGGACTACACACGGGTACGACAGATGGTAAGGCCGCTCCAGGACGATCTTCATCTCCGGGCGGGAGCCGTCGCCGGACAATTCGACACACCCGAGCCGTCCCTTGGACGATCCCGCCGCGATCTCCTCGAAAAACAAAAAGTCGCGGCCGCCGCTCTCCCACAAGAACGGGTCGGCCATGGCTTCGCAGCCCAGGGGGAGGGAGATTTCACGGAAACCCGCTAAGTCCAACCGCTGGGGATCGTCGATCGAAGCGCCGGAGTTGGGGCGCATTGCGACGAACCATTGCGCCTTCTTTCCCCGCGTCTTCCATCGCAGCCGCGCGCTTCTCGCCAGCTTATTAGCGATGAAGCGCGCCGCTTCCCAGTTGGACGGATAATCCGCCGATTCCGCGGCGTCCATCGGCTCTTCGGGAAAGCCCCGGATTTTCTCCTCGAAACGCGGGCCGTCGTCGCGGAGCGTCAGACAGAGCCCCGCCAGCGTACGAATGGCCGCGATCAGAGGCTCCTCGGCGTTTTGCGTCACGTACAGTCCCTGCACAGTGGACGTTTCCACCGTGCGAACCGCTCTCCCCAGGCGAAACGTGGCATCGTGCCAGTAAATGGCTACGGCCGACGTCGCTTCGTTATCGGCTACCTCGTCCCAGAAAGGGATGGTCCGATTTCGTTTTCCGAAGCGGACGGTGAAGACTCCGTGCTTGGCCAGTCCGCCGAGGTCCAGGGTGAAATGTTTATAGCTGCCAAGCCAGATTAGAACGTCGCAACCGGCGCTCCGGATTGGGCCGACAGATTCGACGGTGGGCGATTGCGCCTCGTCAACCGGAAGATCGCCGAACGGATCGAATCTCTTTCGACTCTCCGAGTAAAGGCGATCCGTCAATCGAGACGGCCGAATCGATGGAACCGGAGGTCCGCCAACAAGAGTGAGAAGGAGGACGTCGATTCCGGGAACCTCTTTCAAAAACGAGAGAAGGGCATCTACCCACGATGGAGGAGGACTCTGTCCGGCGACCACGCCCACGCGGAACGGCCGCGCGCCAATCGGAAGCGCCGGCCTGAAAGGCAGCAGGAGTGTCGACTTTTCAGGTATTAGCGTCATGAAGCGGCCTTCGGAGGGTACCCGGTCATCGGTCTTCACCCTCCGGAGAAAATCGCCGCTTCCACACCGCCGCGCAAGCCAATGGAGTTCCCATCGCGGCCGGGGCAAAATCAACCATGTTTGTAGACCGCCTGGAGGCGCCGCTTAGGATTCAAAAACGGCAGCTCGATCAAGCGGTACGAGTGTGGAGCGGCGGCCGGGACGCCCGCGGCCGTCGACGGCATCGCGAAAGGCCGAAAGGGCGGGCGGTACATGCGCGTCCCATCTGCGCCGAAGCGGAAACGCTCCCCCGCCGTCACCTCGCTGGCGTGTTTTTCCCCCTGCGATTCCCCAGGTGTCCCATCCACTTTTGGCGATGCCTCTCGTTCCAGGATAACCGCAAGCCGTCCACCGATTTGTAAGCGCGGACTTTCCGGATGCTATCGTGGTCATACGATGCGGCGTGGTGGCCGCTTGCCATTTCATGTGTGGGATCGCCGGATATTTTCTGCCCGAGGGCCAAGCCGAAATGCCGGCCGTCAAGCGCATGTGCGACGTGATCCGCTACCGCGGGCCGGACGACGAGGGCTTTCACATCGATGGCGGCTGCGGCATCGGCATGCGCCGGTTGAGCATCATCGATCTCAACACCGGCCATCAGCCGATTTCCAACGAGGACGGATCGATCTGGGTCGTATTTAACGGCGAGATTTACAACTATCGGGATATTCGCCGCGATCTCATCGGCCGCGGGCACCGCTTCGCCACCAACTCCGACACCGAGACCCTCATACACCTCTACGAAGAGGAAGGCGCCGCCGGAATCCGCAAGCTTCGGGGCATGTTCGCTTACGCCATTTGGGATGCGCGCCGCCGCCAATTGCTTCTGGTGCGCGACCGTTTCGGCAAGAAGCCGCTCTATTACGCCATCCTGCCACAAGGCATTTATTTCGGCAGCGAATTGAAATGCCTTCGCGCCGCCGGCGTTCCGCTGGACCTCGACCACGACGCCCTGCGGCTCTACTTTCAGTTCTCCCATATTCCGGACCCATGGACTCCCTTCCGCGGCGTCCGCAAACTGACTCCCGGGGGCTGGCTGCTCTACCGCGCCGATGGAACCTTCGAAGAAGGAACTTACTGGAAGCTGCCGCCGCCCGCCATCGCCGATCCGCCGGATTTGACGCGCGAAGAGGCCCTGCGCAGCGTCCGCGAGGTGTTCGACGAATCCGTCCGCCTGCGCATGATCGCCGACGTCCCGTTGGGGGCCTTCCTCAGCGGCGGCATCGATTCCAGTTCGGTGGTGGCGTCGATGGCGCTACAATCCAGCGCGCCGGTGAAGACGTTCTCGATCGGCTTCGAGGAGAGCGGCTTCAACGAACTGCCTTACGCCCGCATGGTGGCCGCGAAATATAAAACCGAGCACCATGAAATCCTGCTGCGCCCCGATTCGGTGCCGCTCATCCGGAGCCTCGTTCGCCATTTCGACGAGCCGTTCGGAGACGCTTCGGCGATTCCCACGTTTTTGGTTTCCCAGTTCGCCGTACAACACGTTAAAGTCGCGCTTACCGGCGACGGCGGCGACGAATTATTCGCCGGTTACGAGAGCGTGATGGCGGCCGCCGCTTCGCGCAAGTTTGACGGCGTTCCTCAACCTCTACGCCGCGCCATATCGCTGCTCGCCGGGGCGCTGCCCTATTCCGCTTACGGCAAGAATTTTCTTCGCATGGCCAGCCGCTCGACCGCCATCGAGCGCTATTTCGAGTTGACTCACGCGCCCTACTTTCTCCGCCAACGCCTGTTGAGCGGCGAGTGGATGCTCCCCGCCGACGAGGCTTTCTTCCGCCGCACGTTCCCGCGCGCGCTGCTCCCCGGCGAGCCTGGCATCGTCAGCCAGGCCCTGTATTTCGAAGCCGTCTCGCGCCTAACCTCCGACATGCTGGTTAAAGTGGACCGCATGTCGATGGCGAACTCGCTCGAAGTGCGCAGCCCCATGCTCGACCACGAGCTTGCCGCGCTCGCCGCGCGAATTCCGTATTCCTGGAACATTCGCGACGGCCGCGGCAAGAGATTTCTTGTGGACGCGATTGGCGATCGCCTGCCGCCCGAGTTGCTTGCGCTTCCCAAAAAAGGCTTCGGCCTCCCGCTCGCCGCGTGGTTTCGCGGGCCCTTGCGCGAGTTTCTTCGCGATTGCCTTACGGGAACGTCCTTCCGCGGCCGAGGCATCGCGTCACCGTCTTTCGTCCAGCACCTTATCGACGAGCATCAAAGCGGACGCCGCGACAACAACCAATGGCTGTGGATGCTGCTGATGCTGGAGCTTTGGTTTCGGGACTGGGAGGAAAACGCGGTCTCCGCCGCCGCTCCGGCCGCCGTGCCCGGCATGGTCGGATTGCGATAAGATACCGGTTCCACACCATGCCTCATCTTTCCCGAGTTCTAGCACTCATCGCATTCGCTCTATTTACGACGAGTCTCGTCCCCGCTCAAGAGCCGTTTCAAATCGAAAAGCTCCACGGAAAAACTGTCCTTCTCTTCACGCCGCATCCCGACGACGACACGTTTTGTTGCGGCGGAACGCTGGCGTTGCTCGCACGGAACGGAAACGATATTCACATCGTCATTTACACCAACGACGACAAGGGCTCCTACGACCCGGACATGACCAGCGAACGTCTGGCTCGCATCCGCCAAGGCGAGGAGGAGGACGCATGCCGCATCCTCGGCATTCCAAAGTCCGCCATTCAATGGCTGCAATTTCACGACGGCATGCTCGAATACGCCAATCCGCGCGACTTGGTGGAAGAAGTCACCGGCATCATCCGGCGCCTCCGCCCCGATGTGGTTCTGTCGATCGACCCGGGTTCCGATTATGTTCGCTGGCACAAGACCGACCACCGCATGGCCGCCAATAACACTCTCGACGCGATTCGCGCGGCCGAGTGGCATCTCTATTTCCCCAATCAGTTACTCCACGACGGCCTGCAACCGTGGGAGGTGCCGCACGAGGTCTTCTTCTACGTGACCAATCGGGACGCCAATTATTGGGTGAACATCGACAGCGTCGCCGACTTGAAATTGAAGGCCTCCCTGGCCCATGTCAGCCAATGGGAACCGTCGATCCATCACTACCGGCGCGATTGGGATCCGGAAGTTTACGACAAGACCAAGGCCGATTTGACCAAGCACGCCGCAAAAAAAGACGGACACTTCGTGGAAGCGTTCCGCGTTGGCACGGGCTTTAATCAGGAATAGCTAGACGCTCTTCCAGCCGATCACGGCTCCGATGGCGAGCAACGCGCCAGCGAAAGCTCGCCGTAAGGCCGGCTCCGGCAAACGGCTCGCCACGGCGACGCCCAAGCCCATTCCCGCCAGCGACGAAGCGAGAAACTCCAGCGTCGTCACCCAGTCCACGTGAACGTAACGAAGCTGGCCGATCAATCCCGAGGCGGAGTTGAAGGCGATGATCGCGAGGGATGTCCCGATCGCCTCCTTCGTGTCGAGGCCTGAGGTGAACACCAGCGCCGGCACGATAAGAAACCCTCCTCCGACGCCGAGAAATCCCGTCAGAACACCTACCAGAAGGCCGACGATCAGCCCTCTTCCAACATGAAACCGCCGGGGCTCCCCGAGAATGTTTCGCGGTCGAAGCATCAACGACCCGACGACGAGCATGAGCGCCGCGAAGGCCAGCATCAGCGCTCTGGACGAAATCAAGTGCGTCAACATGGAGCCGAAAAAAGCGCCCACGATTCCCGCGCCGCAGAAAACAATCGCCGCTTTGTTGTGGAAATTACCTCGCCGATGGTGAAAAAAGCCGGCCGCGAGGCTGGTCGCGCCGACGATAACCAGCGACATCGCGACCGCGGTCTTCGGAGGGATGCCCGCCACGTAGACCAGGACCGGCACCGTGACGATGGAGCCGCCGCTGCCCAACGCGCCGAGGGAAACGCCGATCAAGACGGCCAGGATCAACGCGATTTCGAAGCCGCTCACGCCGGCCTCGCGACGGCGCGCCTACGCCACAAGCTGTGCCGCCTCGCCGCCTCTTACGACTGGGAGCCGTTGTGCGTTCCAGGCGGTCATCCCGCCGTTTACGTTGACGACGTTCGTCAATCCCAGATTGGAGAGGATGCTGGCGGCGATGCTGGAACGGTAACCGCTGGCGCAAACGACATAGACCGGCAGGGATGTGGACACCTCCGCGGCGCGTTGCTCGATGTCGCCCGCCGGAATATGCGTGGCGCCCGCGATGTGGCACTCCTCCCACTCCGGCTTTGTCCTCACGTCGAGCACGAAGATTTGGCCGGTCAATCTCCTGCCCAACTCAACGGTCGAAGTCTGCGGAAGCGTAGCCTGGCCGTAGCCAGCCTCGAGCCACGATTGCATCCCGTCCCTAAGATATCCGCGAATGTCGTCGTGGCCCACGCGGATTAACGCCCGCCTCGCTTGCTCCAGATCTACGCCCTCGCCGCCCACGAGATAAATGGGGCGGCCGTAAGGGAGTATCCAGCCCGCCCACAACGGAAGATTGCCCCAGGCGCCGAGATTCACGGCTCCGGGAATATGCGCCCCGCCGAAGGATTCCGGCCGGCGCAGGTCCAGGACGGTAACGCTCCCTGTGGCGATCCGCTCGCGAAATTCCGCCGCCGTCAGCGCCGCGCCGCCCGGGATCCCGTTCAAAATGGGCGGTCCGTCCGAGTTCAGTCTTTTCATCCGCCGGTAATAGCCGGGGAAAGGCGGGACGGTAGAGAGGATCCTGTTCACGAAATCCTCTTTCGGCTGTTCCAGCAGGAATACGTTGCAGGCCCGTTCGTAGCCCAGCGTCGTCTGAGCGCGGTCGCTCATTCCAGAGCCGCACAGAGACCCCGCGCCATGGCATGGATAGACCTCCAGATAGTCCGGCAAGCCGATTATTTTGCGATGGGCGCTATCGAACAGCGCGCCGGCGAGCGACTTTTTCGCTTCTTCGCCGAGCAGGTCCGGCCGGCCCAGCGATCCCACGAAAACGAAATCGCCCGAGAGCAGAGCGAAGGACTGCCCGTAGCGCTTCATATCCGCCAGCAAGAAGCTTAGGTGCTCCGGAGTGTGTCCCGGCGTGTGGATCGCGTTCACGCGGAGATCGCCCACGTCGAACATGTCTCCATCGAAAAGGTTGCGATGAGGGAACCCGTATCGATACTCCTGATCCTTGTCGTGGCCGCTCAGCCACAGCTCCGCCCCGGTCGCCTCCGAGAGTTGGCGCGCGCCGGATGCGTAATCGGCGTGGATGTGCGTTTCCACGATCCGGTTTATTTCCAAGTGGTTCGCCCGCGCGTATTCCAGATACCCGTCCACGTCCCGCCTGGGATCCACCACCATGGCGCATCCGTTCGAACCCGCGATATAGGAGTAATGTGCCAATCCTGGAGCTTCAAACCGCTCCAGTTTCATTTTCTTCCCAGGCCCGCGAACGCCGTTGGAATCAGGGCAAGCCGGCGATGGATGTCCGTCGCCGCGCTGCGGCAAACGAGATCGCAAAGCTTGAAGATCACCGGATCGGCGATCGAATAGAATACTTGATTGCCCGCTTGGCGATCCCGCAGGATTCCCGATTCGCGCAGAATCCGCAGATGTCTGGATACGTTGGACTGATTCGCTCCAACTGCTTCGACGACTCCGTTTACGCTTCTTTCGCCATCTTCGAGCGCCCCGAGGATCCGCAGGCGCAACGGATCTCCGAGAACGCGAAAACGTTTGGCGATCAGATCCGCCATGTGGACGCTCAGCGGAGGCCGGGAAGATTTCACTTGAGTATATTTACATACGATCATATACTAAGTCAAGATGGAGTGAGACGGGACGCCGCGCCAAGCTTGAAGCGTGGCTGTTCGCGGAGAGACATAAAATCGTGATTCGATATTCAATCAAGATTGCGCCGGTTGCTCTTTTTCTGTCGCTTGCGGTCTCCAGCGGGGCCGCCGGCGACACAGCGGATCCATGGAAAGCCGCCGACGTTTTGCACTGCGCGACACTCGCCCAGCGCATGGCCGCCTCGCCCGCCGGCGTTCCCCCTATCGTCCATGTGGGATTCGAGGTGCTGTATCGCGGCGCCCGCGTTAAAGGCGCCGTGTTCGCCGGTCCTGGAACGAAACCCGAAGGCCTGGAGGCCCTGAAAAAACTCGCGGCAACGCTACCCAAGGACAAGGAGCTTGTTATCTACTGCGGTTGCTGCCCCTGGGAGATGTGCCCCAACATCCGTCCCGCCTTCCGGTTGTTGCTAAGCCTCGGATTTACCCATCTCAAGGTTTTGCAAATTCCGACGAACCTCCACTCGGACTGGGTTGCCAAGGGCTTTCCCGTCGATAAGGGAGCTTGATCGCTAATGGCCCTATAAACTTTGCTGATTTGCCGTCTGCGGCTCCCTGGGTTCAAAATCGTAATTGGCTGGACAAATAGAAATTGCGCGAATCGAGAAAGTTAAAGTTCTTTGGCATGGACGGGCGTGTGATCTTCGTCGTATCGCTGCTGCTCTCGGGCCTGCTTTTATCGGTTCTGGCGATTTGGTCCGACCGGAGCTGATATCCGCTCCCAGCGGACTCCACCAATGAACGGCGCCGGTCCCATCCGCCTCGAAAGGCGCCTCATCGCCGCTCACGGCTTTGCCGCGCTCGCCGGTCTCGCGCTTTCGGCGATTTTCGGTCTGCTTGTCTCCTTCAAGTTTCACTTGCCGGAGCTGTTGACCCAGGAACCCTGGCTCACCTGGGGACGGCTGCGATACGACCACACCCAAGGCATTCTTTACGCCTGGCTCGGCAACGCGTTCCTGGCGTTTCTCTATTACGCCGTCCCTTACCTTACGCGGCGCCCGGTCACGAGCGTTCGTCTGGGATGGGCGCTCTTCGTTTTGTGGAACGCCGCCGCCGTCCTGGGCGGCTGGACGCTCGTACTCGCCGGCGTCAGTCAGCCGCTCGAATGGGCGGAGTTTCCGCTCGCCATCGCCGCCGTCGTCGAGACTCGGCTTCCTCCTTCTGCTCGTCCAGTTCGTTCGCCCATTGCTGCTATGCGGCGCGGGCGAGATTTACGTGGCGGGCTGGTATGTTCTCGGCGGCCTCACCTTCACCGCCCTCGCCTTTCCCGTAGGTAACATCGTTCCCAACCTCTTGCCGGGAGCGATGGGTGCGGCGTTTTCCGGCCTTTGGATTCATGACGCCGTCGGGCTCTTTGTCACGCCGTTCGCCCTCGCCATCGCCTACTTCGTAATCCCCGCGGTCACCGGCCGTCCCATTTACAGCCACTTCTATTCGATGGCCGGCTTCTGGCTGCTCTTCCTGGTCTATCCGCTCAACGGCATTCATCATTACCTCTACAGCTCTCTCCCGATGGGGGCGCAGCATACCGCGGAAGTGGCGTCCATCTATCAAGGAATCGACGTAGTTCTCGTGGTCGTCAACCTGCTTCTGTCCATCCCGGCCGTCATCGCGGCGCGGGCCTTGCGGGACTTGCCGCTGCGGTTTGTATGGACCAGCGTTGTCCTCTACCTGATCGTCAGCCTCCAAGGCTCCGCGCAGGCCGTCATGTCGCTCAACCGCTATGTCCATTTCACCGACTGGGTGATCGGACACTCGCACCTGGCGATGATCGGTTTCGCCTCCTTCGCCGCCATGGGCGGGTTGGCGCACATCTGGCAGCGCACTCCCGGAGCGCGCTTCAATCCCCGCGCCCTCGCATGGTCTTACTGGCTCTTAGTAAGTGGCCTGCTGTTGATGGTCGCCGATCTTACCGCCGCCGGCCTCGTTCAGGCAAGCCTCTGGAACACTCGTCTTCCGTGGCTCGAATCGGTGCGGGCGTCGATCCCGTACTGGGTCTTCCGCTCGATCGACGGTTGCATGTTGCTTGCCGGATTCGTTTCTTTCGCGGCGAGTCTCGTGAGCGGATCTGCCGTCGCGGAGACGAAACCTGTCTCCGCTCCGCTCGAAGCCGCCGAACCGCCGCAACGCGGGCGCTATTGGATCGACACGGCCTACGCCACGACGTTCGGCGCAGGCGTACTCTTCTTCCTCGTTTCGTTCATTGCCCTCGGAATTATACCCGCCATTCATCTGCGCGCCGAGATCGCCGCGACGACACCCGCCGCCGCCCGGCTCGATCTTACCCCCGCCGAATTACGCGGCCGCGCCACCTACTCGCGTAACGGGTGCGGTTACTGCCATACTCAACAGGTGCGGATGCTGGACGTGGATATCCGCCGTTTCGGCCCACCCACGGAGGCATGGGAAACCGCGCGGGAGGTGCCCCAGTTGTGGGGTACGCGGCGCATCGGCCCCGACCTTGCCCGTGAGACCGGCCGCCGGAGCGAAGATTGGCAACGGGTTCACTTATTCGACCCGCGCTATATCGTCCCCGATTCGATCATGCCCTCCTATTCGTGGATGTTCGATGGCGATCCGGACCATCCCTCCGGCGAAGCCGTCGACCTCACGGCCTATCTGCAGAGTCTCGGACGCCCCGCCGCGCGGCTCACACCCGCGCCTGTCGAAACCGCCGCCCTTTCGCCGCCGGCGCAGAGCTCCGTTTCGCCTTCCATGGGCCGGAGCGTCTTTGTAACCAACTGCGCCGGATGCCATGGAATCCACGGCGACGGACGCTCTCCCGGCGGCCGCGCGCTCCGCCCCGTCGCGTTCAATCTGGCCGGCTATGAATTAACCGGGGACCTGGTCTGGCGGACGCTCCAACATGGCGTTCGCGGGTCGTCCATGCAGGCGTGGACCGAGTTGCCGGCGGCCGACCTCGAAGCCGTAGCCGCTTATGCCGTGAGCCTGGGCCAAGCCGGAGATCTCCCCGAAAAAGCGCGCTGGGCGCCGGATGCCACGCTGCTCGAAGCGGGCCGCCGCGTCTTCGACACCCACTGCGCCCGCTGCCACGGTGAAGACGGCGGCGGCAACGGCCCCGACGCGGCAAAGCGCGACCCGCGGCCCGCCGACTTTCACGAGATGCGCCCGTCGTATGCCGCCGCCGAACAGACGATGCAAGCGGGCATCCCCGGTTCGGCCATGGAGGCGTGGCCCTTGCTTACGCCTGGCGAAATTCAATCCGTTACTTTTTACATCCGGACCCTGTATCGGGCGCCTGCCTCTCCCGCCGCGGCGATGGAGACGGCTCCATGATCGCCTTCATGATCGCCACGGCTACCGTCGTCCTTCTTGCGATGATCGCGGCGCGCCGCTTGTCGCCCGAATTTCGCCGCCGCGCCGAACAGCCGAAATACCGGTTCCTCGCCAACCTCGGAACCATTCCAGATCCAAACTCATCAGGAGAAGAGAAATGCCACCAGTCTCAAGACGAACCATGATCGCCGGCGCTGCCGCCCTGGGCGCAACGACCACCGCGGCCCGCGCTCAATTAGTGTATACGCGCTCGGATTGGAAGCGAGAAGAATTCGACCGGCTGGTTCACGCCTCCGGCCGTATCCGTCAAGTCTACGACGTTACCGCGATCAACGAAGGAAGGTTCCTGAATAACATCAAGAACTCGCTCAACGGCTTCGAGTTCGGATTCGGAGTCGCGCCGGATCAAATCCGCATCGTCGCCGCCTTGCACGGAGCGGCGAACATGGTGAACTACGACGATTCGATGTGGGAGAAATACCGTCTCGGAGAATGGTTGAAAGTAATCGATCCCGACACGAACCAGCCCGCGGCGAAGAATATATTTTATCCAAGTAAGTTACCGAAGACCGCGTCTTCGGCGGCCGGGAATCCCAGCGACGAACACTCCAGCTTTCAGGACCATAGCGTGGAGGGTCTCCAACGGCGTGGCATCCACTTTCTGAGTTGTCATACGGCGACCGAGGAACAGGCGAAAATGATCGTCAAGCGGCTGCAACTTCAAACCGCTCCCGAGGACGTGGTCAAGGATTTGCAGGCCCATGCACTCCCCGGCGTGTTAATCGTTCCATCGATGGTCGCCTCCGTCGCGTTGTTGCAGATCGACGGCCATTATTCCTACATCACGGTATGAAACTTCTCGTAACGGCATTCACGTTCGGCGCCTTCTTGTCCGCCGCCTCGTTTCCTCCCTGGAGCCAAGGCCACAACAACCCGGCGACGGACAAAGGCTACGTCTTTCAAGTGCCCGATATAGACAACGTCCCCGATCTGCACGGCAATCCAGCGGAAGCCAAGCTCGTCTTATTCATCGGCGGCAACCAATTTATGGTTCTGCCTGGGCTTGTCGCCCGGTTTGAGTCCGAACATCCGGAGCTTCGCGGACACATCTTCTACGAAACGCTTCCGCCGGGAATTCTACGCAAGCAGTTAGAGCAACCGTGGAACACTTACTCTCGGAAACCTGACTATCACCGTCCGTGCCGACGTTTACGAGGCGGGCCTGCGAGTCCTCGACGCCATGGTTAAAGACAATCAGGTCGAAAATGCCGTCCCGTATGCGACGAATCGACTCGCCATCATGGTGCGAGCGGGCAATCCAATGGGCATCCATTCGTTGAAGGATTTGGCTGGCGAACATGTGCGGCTCTCCATGCCAAACCCCGAGTGGGAAGGCGTAGCGCGGCAAATCGCCGATTCTCTCGAAAAGAGCGGCGGCGCGGCGCTGGTGAAGACGGTGATGGAGGACAAGGTGAAAAACGGCACTACGCTGCTCACCCAGATCCACCACCGCCAAACGCCGATGCGCATCTTGTCGGGCCAAGCCGACGCGGGCGTGGTTTGGGAATCGGAAGCTCTGTTTCAACGGAAAATCGGCAATCCGATCGAGGCCATCCGAATTCCGGACGATCAAAACACCACGGCCACTTACGCCGCGGGCGTGCTGAAGAACGCGCCTCATCCGGAGGCGGCGCGAGCCTGGGTCGCTTTCCTGGGATCTCCCGCGGCGCGGGAGATCTATCGGGAATTCGGCTTCGGCCCCGCCGCGTCATCGGATCGGCGCTAAGAATTATGCGCCTCAGGATTGCCCACTTACTCGTTTCTCATCGCCTGTCTTCGTAGCGCTGGGTTTGACTGCGTGCGCCCCGCCCAAACGCCCGAAGGATTTGGGCGCAAAGCCCGTGGCCTGGACTCCGCCCGATCCCGCGACGATCCCCGGCGGCCCGGTGGGCGACAGCATTCGTCTCGGCCGGCTGATCTTTCAGGAAACTCCTAACTACGCGGCGGCTTACACTGGAAACAAATTGAGCTGCAACGATTGTCACATCCAGGGCGGAACCGCCGCCTACGCCGCGCCGATGGTCGGAATGCCCGGCATTTTCCCGATGTACAACGACAGAGCCCACCGCGTCATCTCGCTGGAGGACCGCATCCAGGAGTGCTTCACCCGCAGCGAGAGCGGGAAACCCTTGCCGTATAACGGCGTTGAAATGGCCGCCATGGTGTCCTATATTCATTGGCTGTCTCGCGGACAAGTGGAAGGGAAAGCGTTTCCCGGACGCGGCTTCGTGAAGCTCCCGCCTTTGCAGGGCGACGCCCGAAGAGGCGCTGCCGTTTATCGCGACCGCTGCGCCACTTGCCATGGCGCCGATGGCGCCGGCGAACCTCCGATTCTGCCCGCGCTCTGGGGGCCGGATGCATACAACGACGGCGCCGGCATGAACCAGCCGTCGAAAATGGCCGCTTTCGTGCAACACAATATGCCGCAAAATCGTCCGGGCGTTCTCACCCCGCAGGAAGCCTATGACGTCTCGACATTTGTCGCCTCCAAGCCTCACACTCCCTTCGATGCCGCGTACAAGAATTACTGATTCGAGCGGCGCGAAGCGGAGAAGGCCGGCGTGAACACGCTGGAGTTTAGCGCTCTCGTCGCCACCGGTTCCGTTATCGCGGGATTCCTCGGCTCCCTCACTGGTCTTGGCGGAGGCGTGGTGATTGTGCCGATGCTCACGCTGATGTTCGGCGTCGACATGCGCTACGCAATGGGCGCGTCGCTGATTTCGGTGATCGCCACGTCGAGCGGCGCGGCCGCGGCTTACGTTCGCGCGGGATATTCGAACGTCCGCATCGGGCTCTTCCTTGAAGTGGCCACCACCATCGGCGCCATCAGCGGCGCCATCCTTGCCACGCACGTTCCCACATCGGTGTTAGCCGTAACATTGGGCCTTGTCCTGATGTATTCCGCTGTCGCTCAAAAGCCCCCCGAACATCCGTCGTCCGATCCACCGCCGCCCGGCAGTCTCTCCGCGCGTTTTCGCCTCCTCGGAACCTATCCCGCCGTTCCCCAGCCCCAAGCTTATCGCGCCGAACGGGTTCCTCTGGGTTTTTCGTTGATGTACTGCGCGGGCTTGCTTTCGGGCTTGCTTGGCATCGGCTCGGGCGCGGTGAAAGTGCTCGCCATGGATTGGGCCATGCGGCTACCGTTCAAGGTTTCCACCACCACCAGTAACTTCATGATCGGTGTGACGGCCGCCGCCAGCGCCGGCGTCTTCCTCCGCCACGGATACATTCAATCGGGTCTCGCCGTTCCCGTTATGCTCGGCGTGTTGGGAGGATCGCTCGCCGGCGCGGCGTTTTTGTTCCACGCACCCACGGAGAAGCTGAGGATTGTGTTCCGTTTCGTCATCGCCGTCCTCGCCGTGGAAATGATTTACAACGGATTCACCGGCCGCCTCTAACCATGCCAACCGGAGAGAACTGGACAGACGAAGAGATCGACAATCGAATGGGCCGCCTGCTTCAGGCCGGCGTCATCCTCTCCGCCTTCGTGATGGCAGTGGGCGCGGCCGTTTACCTCGCCCATCATTGGTCCGCGCCTCCCGCTTACTTCAAATTCCACCCGGTTCCGCCCGCGCAGCGCACCATCGGGGCCACTCTCAAGCAGGCGCTTCGCGGCGAGGGCCGCGGCTTCATTCAAGCCGCCGTCCTGTTGATGATCGCCACGCCCGTCGCCCGCGTCGTTTTCGCGGCGTACAGCTTCTTTCGCCAGGGAGACTCGCTTTACGCCGTCATCAGCCTGATCGTTCTGGCGCTGCTGATCTTCGGACTTACCGCCAGCGTTTAATGCGAGTCGTGCGAACGGAGTTCGTCCGGAAACACGGCGTAGCCCTCGGGGGGCGCGAATAGTTCGTTCAGCGCCTCTAGGCGCTTGCGTAGATACCGGCTCGGCAACTGTCTTGGCCCCGTCTCCACGTCGATATCGCAACAAATGCCATGTAAATAGAGCGTCAGCGTGTCGATAAACGATTCGCGGGCGTACTCCTGAAACGGTTTGGACTCTTTGCGCACGCTAGCCTGCCGGCGCAGTAAGCTCTGCTTCGCCCGCCAGCTATCCTCGTCCACCTCGCCATGCACGGATGCCTTCAACTCTTCGCGCAGCAAC
Organism: uncultured Acidobacteriota bacterium; assembly: GCA_963823105.1. Classification (GTDB taxonomy): domain Bacteria; phylum Acidobacteriota; class Terriglobia; order Bryobacterales; family Bryobacteraceae; genus JAJYKC01. The sequence continues at coordinate 118,359 of CAWGKC010000014.1, read as the reverse complement.
GCTAAGTAGCGCGACCGCGGCCCCTCAGGCCACCGGTCCGCCATCAACGTCGCGATTCCACGATAGAAGCGGTAATGATACTCAGCCACTTCCTGGTCCTTCAACGCGAATACCAGTACTTCCTGTTTGTCGAGCGAAACCTGGGAAGCCCACGAAAGCCGGCTCTCCGGCGGCTTCTCCGTGCATACGATATCGCCCGTCCGCCGCGCCCCGCTCTGCTTGCCGTTGGCGCGTTCGAGATATGGAACCAGCATGATCGATATATTCGGAAGCACTGAGGCGATTGCCGGCGGCAGCGCCGCGATCGGCTCCTCCAGATACTCCTTCAAGTCCGCCTCGGTCATCGGCACCGAGGCGCAGAAGTAGGAAAACGTTTTACTTAGGGGGATCATTTCGTCGCGGAAACGCTCCGCGAACTGCCCCACGCTCAGCTTGGACAGGTTTAATTGAACAGCCATCGAATCGGTGACCTCAGTGTAGCAGACGCCCAACTCGCCACCCGGCGAATTCCAGCCCCGGAAGCTTCCATTGATAGACTAAATCTAGATGGCCGCGACTTTACTCGTTTCCGCCGGAGAGGCGTCGGGAGACCTCTATGCCGCCTCGCTCGTCGAAGCTCTTCGCCGCCGCGACCCGCGCCTCCGCTTTTTTGGATGCGCCGGCCCCCGCATGAGGAGCGCCGGAGTGGAAGCGGTGGTCGATTCCTCCAGCCTCGCCGTCGCCGGCCTCCTGGAAGTAGTCACCCACATCCCGCGAATCTACGGCGAATATCGCAAACTCCTCCACGCCGCCCACGAGCGCCGTCCCGAGGCGGCCATCCTCACCGACAGTCCCGATTTCCATCTACGCCTCGCCAAACGCCTGAAACGGCTCGGCATCCCGGTCGTCTACCTTGTCGCTCCGCAGGTGTGGGCCTGGCGCAAGGGCCGCCTCCCCGCCATGCGCCGCGCCATCGACCGGCTTTTGTGCATCTTCCCCTTCGAACCCGCGTTCTTTCAAACCCACGGCATCGCCGCCACCTACATCGGCCACCCGCTCTGCCGCATCGTCCGCCCTTCGGCCCCCCTGGCCGACTTGCGACGCCGCCATGGAGCCGTCGACGGTACGCCGTTTATTACGCTGCTTCCCGGCAGCCGCAGGGGCGAAATGCTGCGTCACCTTCCCCGCCTGCTCGATGCCGTCGAACGTGTCCAAGCCGTCCGTCCGGCCCGTTTCGCCCTTTCTCTGCCCGCCGGATTCGGAGCCCGCGCCGCACTGACAAAATTTGAGGAACGCTTTCGCCGGTTGTCCATCCAAATATCGGAAGGGGAAACCTGGGATCTTCTTGCCTGCTCCGATCTGGCGCTCGCCGCCAGCGGCACAGTGACGGTCGAAGCGGCGCTGCTCGGCGCGCCGATGGTCGTGTTTTACCGCGTGCGCGCCGTCAGTTGGCTTCTGGGCAAGATGCTGGTCCGCGTGCCGTTTTATTCGATGGTCAATCTTCTGGCGGGCCGCCGCGTGGTACCCGAGTTGATACAGGGCGATTTCACGGCGTCCGCTCTGGCGGACGAAGCGCTTCGGCTGCTCGATTCCCCGGAATCGCTCGCCGTCATGCGCGCTGGCCTGCGCGAAGTGGCCGGAAAGTTGGCGGGCGATGGCGATGCGATGGAGGCCGCGGCCGCCGCGGTGGCGGAGTTGATAGAGGAAAAGGAATGTGCTCATGTTTGAGTTGATCGCCGGCGCGCCGGTCCGTCGCCCGCGGCGCGCTGGACCGCACGCCTTGCAATTGCTTCCATTGGTCGCGCTCGCCTGCGCATTTGCCGGTCCCTCTTTCGCCCAGGACCGCGACCGGGGCGCTAAGATCGACGTCGGCCATTACGCCATTCACGCCGAGATTAATCCTCGCACCCAAACGCTTACCGCCTCCGTCACGCTCGGCTTCACGGCGTTGGAAGATGAGGCTTCCAGCCTCTCGTTCGAACTGAACAACGCCCTCAATGTGTCGAAAGTCGTGGACGGCCAGGGCCATGAAGTCCCGGCCTCGCGCAACCCACAGGATTTCACGCTTCGTCTGAATCTGCCGGAGCCGATGAAGAAAGGCCAAACCGGCTCGCTAACATTCACCTATGACGGGCGCCTTTCGGGCAAGGAGGAATCGCCCGTTTATGGCATCCGTTTCGCCGCCATTCACAACGACTTCTCCTACCTCATGTACCCGGCCCGCTGGTTTCCGATAAATGGCTACACCGCGGACCGCTTCACGGCCGATCTCGCCATCACCGTGCCGTCCGGCTCGCGCGTAATCTGCAGCGGCACGGCGAAAACCGATCAGGCCGGCGGCAAAGTGCTCTACACGTTTCACACCGATCAACCGTCGTTCCCCGGAAGCCTCGCCGTCGTTCAGGACGATCCGCAGAACGTCCAGTCGGCCGGCGTTGTCACCAGCTTCTACTTGCGTTCCCGCAAGACCATGGCCAACGCCTACGGCGAGGAAATCGGCAAGGTGATGACGTTTCTCACCAGCGTCTATGGCCTTCCCCCGCAAGCCAATCTCACCGTCGTCGAAACCGAGGATGGCACTCCCAACGGCTACGCGGCGCCCGGTATTCTGTTTCTTTCCCCTTCCGCCATCTCCAATCGCGTGAATTCCCGATTGCTGGTCGATCAGATCGCCCGCCAATGGTGGGGAGTTCTTGTGTCGCCGAACACCCGTAACAACCTGTGGCTCTCCAACGGCCAAGCCCGTTATGCCGAATTGCTCTACATCGAGCATTCCCAAGGCTCCGGCGCTTTTGAATCGGAGATCAAGAATACGTACATCGAAGCGCTCACCGTCGAGAACCCCCCACTAGGACAGGCGGGCCGCCTGGAGGATTATTCGCCGGAATACTGGGCTGAAACCGCCGGTAAAGGCGCGGCCGTTTTGAATATGCTTCGCGCCGTCATGGGCGACGCCAACTTCGGGAAGCTCGAGAAAGCCTTTCCCGATCAATACGCCTGGAAGTCCGTCAGCACCCGCGATTTTGAGGCCATGGCCGAGAAGATCTCGGGCCAGAACCTGCAGTATTTCTTCCTGCAATGGATCGATTCGAGCGGCGCGCCGCAGTTTAAACTCGATTACACCGTGTTCCGCACTCAGAAAGGCTTTCGCGTGGTGGGGAAAGTGGAGCAGGATTTGGACACATTCCGGATGCCCGTCGATTTGAGAATCGAGACGGAAGGCAACCCGGAGAACGACCACATCGAAGTGGTGGGGACGTCGTCGGAATTCACCATCGATACGTTCGGCAAGCCGAAGAGCGTGACGGTCGATCCGGACGGAAAGGTGCTGCACTATTCCGATTCCATCCGCGTCGCCGTCGGCATTCGCCGGGGTGAGCAGTATATGGAAGTCGGGCAATACACCGACGCGTTAAAGGAATATCAGAAAGCGCTCGACGTGCGGCATAGCAGTTCGCTCGCCCACTACCGGATCGCCGAGGTGTTCTTCCAGCAGAATAATTTTCAGTCGGCGGCGAACGAGTTCCGCGAGGTACTTGGCGGAGATCTCGAACCCAAGTGGGTTGAGGTCTGGGCCCATATCAATCTCGGCAAGGTCTTCGATATTACGGGGAGCCGGGACCGCGCCGTGAACGAATACAACCTCGCCATACGCACCCACGACAACACTCAGGGCGCCCAGGAAGAGGCTGCCAAGTACCTGCAGAAACCCTACGAACGCAAGGTCTCCGACAACTGACGGGGTTTAATGCCCGTCGCCGTCGCCATCCCCGCCCGAGGCGGCCATGGCTTGCGAACTAAGGTGGACCGTGTCCTGGGCCGGTTGCGACTTCGCCGAGGTGGGCGGAGCCGCGCTGGGCGGCGGAGGCGGCGCGCTATAAGCTAGCGCTTGCGTGGATACTGGTGCGATGGTCATAAATGCTTCTCCTTCAGGCACCATATCGGCTGGCCACCGTTGAACGTGAGAAGTCCGCCACCCGCTCAATCCCTCCACTTGAGCTCCGCGTCGGTTCGCCGCACGTAATTCGCGTCGATTTCCGCCGCGTCCTTCGCCCGCCCCTCCGTAAGTTCCCGCCATGCGATCCGCCCGATCGCTCCGGCCAACTCCTTCGGCGCAAGTGTTCCCGTCAACCCGCCCAAAAGCGCAACATCCTGCGTCACGATCTCAATTCCTGCGCTCGGCAGCCGTTCCACCCACTCCGCTAACCCCGTAACGGCTTCCTCGCCCCGCAGCCGCAGCTCCGCATCGTAAACTCCGGCGTAAACCTGGCCCCTCCGCGCGTCCGAGATCGCGCAACGCAACGGAGCGCCGCCGAACCACGCGATCGCCTTCAGATTCGACACCGCCACCACGGGTCGTGCCCATCGCTTCCGCCAATCCTTTTGCCGCCGTCAAGCCCATGCGCACACCGGTGAAGGAACCCGGCCCCGACGCCACCGCGAAACAGTCGATCTCGGCCATGCCAACGCCATTTCGCCGCATCAGTTCCCCGATTCTTAGGAACAGCACTTGCCCGAACCCCTCCGGCGCCTCCATCCGTGCCTCTTCGATTACTCGCTCGCCCTCGCAGAGAGCGACGCTTCCCACCACGCCGGTCGTGTCGATCGATAGAATCACCGCCACGCTATTTCGTCAGCGTATACCCCTTATCCACTTCATAAAGCTTCCCGTTGGCGTTCAAGCCGTACAGCCGCATCAACATCGTGGCCGGATAGCTCTTAGCCATCGATCCGGAAATATGGAAATCCCCCTCCGCGCCGTTGCCCAGCACCCGGAATCCCTCGCCGTCGGCGGACACTTCTCCTGTCCACAGATACCGCATCTCCCGCGTCGCCCGCGAGGTCCTCTTCAGTTTGGCGCTGTAATGTACCGTGCCTCCCGCCGGCAGCGAGTCCTTGGCCGGCTCGGCCACTTCAAATACCACCTTATCGCTGTTGCTCTCGATTTCCTGCATCTCCAGCGTCTTCGAATCGAAATAGTACGACTTCAGCATCGATTCTTTTTCGTTTTCGCGGGACACCCGCAACACCCATGGATGGCCGTTATCCGGCGGCAGCCCCGTATAATGCTCTCCGCGGTATTTTTTCTTCTCCACCTCCGTTTCGCCGGTCAGCGGGTTCAACCACGTCACGACATAGCCGTCGAATCCATGGTGCTCCACTTCCACTTCCACCGGAGGTCCCGGATGGTCCACATACAAGATGTACTCGATCCCTTCGAGCGCCAACGCCCGCCCTCCGTCCACGTCGTAGTACGGCTCCAGCTCCCAGTGCCTGGAATCGGAAACGAACTCGAACCACGTCTTCGCCTCGAACTCCTGTTTGCCCTCGAACATCGGGTATTGCCCGTCGGTTGTGGCGTCCCACAGCCGCGCCGCCGTCGTCAAGCCCACAAACGGCACCGGATAAAGCTGATGCTCGATTTGCGCCGTCTGGTCGTCTTCGGGAGCCAGATTGCGCTCGATCACGAACGTCATCCAGCCGTCGCTCAACAGCGGCGACGAAGTCACCTTGGCGCACGTCGACCGCGGATGCCGATAAGGGTCCAGCCGCTGAATGTCCAACCCGACTTCTTTCAGCAAATCCCGGCTGCCGGGAAAATCCTCGAAGGTGAGCACCCCTTCCCAGGACACGTTCAACGGCCCCACTCTGCCGGCCAAAAAACGCACGAGGCGCTCCCGCGCGTCCGCGTCGCCGGCCAGCGCCGCCAGATCCGGCGGCGTGTCCGCCAGTATCAGGTCTACGACGATCCCAAACGCGTTGATCGTCTCGATGCGCCGGTCCAACTCGTCGAAATACTCCGGACTGGGCCGCCCGTTCGCAAACACTCTCCCGCGGTCCCCCGCGCCCCCCAAAACCGAGATTCGCAGATGGGTGAACTTGTTCTTCACCGTGTTCGCCAGCTTCGCCTCCACGTCCGCCTGGGAGGCGAAGGCCAGCCGGTCCGCCACGTCCCCAATCCACAGATGCGCTTTCTTGTTGTCCGACTGCCAATGATGAACGTTCGCCGCGTGAATGAATCCCGGCGAATCGGAGGACCGCGCCGTGAAGCTCCCCTGTTTCCCGTCCAGGCTCGGCACGTTGCCGGTGATCTTGTAGGTCCAGATTCCCTCCTGCGTCGGCGTCACTCGCAGCACAAACTTGTTCCCGCCATCCCAGAACGCGGGAATCAGAAACGTCTTAAACTGCGGCGAGCGGAACTCCACCTGGACATCGAGATCCCGATACGGATCGGGATGCTGCGCCGCCTCCGCCGTGTTTAGCTCAAACACCATGTCGCAGGGAGTATAGGCGGGCGTTCCGTCACAGGTGGTCACCGCCAGCAGGGGGGCCGGCAACAGAACCATAGCAAGGACGAGACTTAGGGGAAACTCAGGCAGCCCGGCCCGGGTCGCGCGGCACATTCTCCTTAAGTATCCCCCGTTTCCGATATCGTTAACATATGGTTCCGCTTCGAACGATAGCCGCCTTGCTTCTGCCCATCGCCTTGGCGGGTCAAGGTCCACCCCCGATGCCCTCCATGGTGCGCGCAAGTGGCGAGGCCAGCGTTTCCGCCGCGCCAGACCGCGTCCGCATCGAAATCGGAGTCCTCACCCAGTCTTCCACCGCCGAAGCCGCCGCCGCCCACAACGCCGCCCAAACCACAGCCGTGCTCTCCAAACTGGGATCCATCGTCGGGATTGCCGGATCGCTCCGCACCGCCAACTATTCTCTGAATCCGAATCTTCACTACACTCCCAACGGCGGCTCCCCCACTATCGACGGTTACACCGCCAACAATACCGTCCAGGTCACCCTCGACGACCTCAACCTCCTTGGTAAGGCGATCGACGCCGCCGCGGCCGCCGGCTCCAACACCATCAACGGCATCCAGTTTCTGCTCCGCGACAGTTCGTCGCTTCACGCCGAGGCTCTACGCAAAGCCACGCTCAACGCCAAATCGAACGCCGAAACGATCGCCGTCGCCATGGGCCTGCACGTGATCCGGATGGTCAGCGCCGAAGCCGAGGGAGCGGCCACGCCCCGCATGTTCGAATCTATGGGGATGGCGCAGAAAGCCGCCACGCTGCCCACTCCGGTCGAACCTGGCACAGTCGAAGTCCACGCCTCCGTCACCGTGACGCTCGAAGTCTCCCCATAATGCCGTGCCGTCGTGTTGCGTAATGGAACGTACATACCTTGACACTTTTCCTCGCCGCGGGTTACCCTACTCTTGCAATACGCTCCGGCGATCGAGTGGCAACGGCGAATCGGGATCGGTCCGCGTCCTCTATCGCTCTAGTCCGCCCAGGCGCTGGATTATCTTAGGGTTACGCGCACTTGCGTGGCTCCGTTTCCCGCACAATCATGCGCTCGCGCTTGTCCCAATTCATTCGCCTGGCCCCTCTGCGATGGGCCGCGGCAACCGGCGAGAAGGGCTGGGCGGCCGCCGTTTTCATCGCTCTCGCCGCCGTATCCCTTTCGCTATCCATCGGCCTGGCCCTCACCCGCCGGCCTTGGTGCGACGAGGGCTGGTTTGCCTGCGCCGCCTATAATCTCGACCACCACGGCCGCCTGGCCATCACCATTCTCGATAGCCACGGATTTCCCTTCGCACCTTATGTCGAAGGAATTCATCGGTTTACTTTCTGGGTTTTACCCGGCTACCTTCTGGCCCTCGCCGGCTGGAACAAGCTGTTCGGTTTCAGCCTTCTTGCCATGCGCGCCCTTTCCGCGCTGTGGAGCGTCGTCGCGCTTGGTTCCTGGTACGTCATCATGGTGCGCCTCGGGCGAAGCCGGGCCCTCGCTCTGCTGGCGGTCGCCCTCATCGGGATCGATCATAATTTCGCCGTTTCCGCCGCCACGGGACGCATGGATATGATGTGCGCCGCCCTCGGATTTCTGGCGATGGCGCTCTACTTACATCTCCGGGAAACCAATTTCGCCGCGGCCGTATGGAGTTCGAGTCTCGCCGCCGCCGCCGCCGCGCTCACTCATGCCAATGGCGCGCTCGCGTTCCTGTCTCTGCTCGTGCTCGCTTATTTCCTCGATCGCGGGCGTCTCCGCCCGAAGTGGTTCGCCGCCGCCAGCGTGCCGGTTCTCGTCTTCGGAGCCGCGTATTTTCTCTATGTTTCCCAGGATACCGCCGCCTTTCTTTCGCAAACGGCCGCGCAGACCCGCATCCCCCATCGATTCTATATTTCATGGAACCCGATTGCCCAGATTTCCGCCGAAATCGCCAATCGTTACGATGCCACCTTCGGCCTCCACGCCTCGTTCCCCGGTTCGCTCCAAGCCGTCCCGCTCTATTCTTTCCTCGCCGCCGCGATTCTGGCCGCCGCCGTAGGCGAACTCCGGCGCGACCGCTCGATTTGGATTCTCGGCATTTTAACGGTCTTTACGTTTTATCTGGTCTCCGCGCTGCAAAATAGCTGGTATTACCTGATCTTTGTCACTCCGTTTTTCTCCGCCGTCGTCGCCTTCGCGTTGCGCTGGCTCTGGCGCCGCGGCGCTTCGTTCCGCTGGTTGGTGGTTGCCTATACTTTCGCCGCGCTATCGCTGCAAGTGGCGGCGACGATTCCCCGCATCCGGAACAACTCCATCGCGAACCGCTTCAATCCGGCTATGCGGTTCGTCCAGGCCCATCGAACGAACGGCGCTCTGATCATGGGCAGCGGCGAGATCGGCTTCTGGTTCGGCTTCGACGACCCGAATATCGACGACGACACCCGCCTCGGGTTTTTCAGCCACCGCCGGCCGGAATATATTATCCTGGATTCTCAATATCGCGACTTCTGGTTCGCCTGGTTCCGCGCAGTCGAGCCGGCCACCCATGAGTACATAAGAAAGCTTCTCATCAACGACTACCGTCTGGTTTATGATCAGTTTCTCGATACTACCCCAAGCCGCGGCTTTTACGATCTCCCGTACCAGGTTTACCGGCGCGTCGAAGACGCGCCCGAAGGGTCCCGTCCACCCGATTCATCTCCGGCCGCGAATAGGCCATAAAGCGAGCAGCCAAGGAGGACGATAATGAAGACTGTGGATACTGTGGCTCAACCCGTTGCGGCGCTGTCGGTCGTCGTGACCGTCTATACGGAGACCTTTTCCATCGTCGAAACGGTGGAACGGGTCGTGAAGAGCGACCGTGGACAATTGGTGGAGATTCTGCTCGTCGTCGCCCCAAAAGCCTCGGCCGAGACGTTTCGCATTTGCCGAAAGCTTGTCTCCGAGAACCCGCTCGTCGCCATGCATGTTCAGAACACCGGACCCGGAGTCGGGCGTGCTCTGAAGGAAGGAATGCTGCTGGCCAAGGGCGATTACATCGCGATCATGTCGGGCGATCTCGAAACCGAGCCCGAGGCCGTTCAGCGCATGTACGACAAAGCGATCGAAACCGGTGCCGACGTGGTCGTTGGCAATCGCTGGCTCAAGGGCGGCGGCTTCGTCAATTACGACAAGTTTAAGCTGATCCTCAACTGGATCTTCCAGAAGATGTTCCGCGTCATCTATTGGACGCGAATCGGCGACCTGACCTACGGCTTTAAGCTATTCAAAAAAAGCGTGGTTCATTCGATCGATTGGGAATCGCCTTTCCACGAAATGTACATCGAGACCACCGTAAAGCCGCTCAAGATGGGCTATCACCTCGAACAGGTGCCGACAATCTGGATTGGCCGAAGAGAAGGCGAGAGCGTGAATACGTTCTGGCGCAACTTCGGCTACGTGAAACTCGCCTTGCGCGTCCAGGCGGGAAAATAACCGCCGTCCCGGACTCCCACCAAATGAACTCTCATCCCCAGGAGTGTTTCTTGATCGCCGTTCTTACCACTATCCAGAATCCAACGCCTTGCGTGCATCGTCTGATTTCCAGTCTTCAACCCTCGGCCTCGCCGTTGATCGTCATCGGCGACAAGAAAGGGCCGCGGCAGTTTCCGCTCGACGGCGTGCAATTCTTCCCATTGGAGCGCCAGGCGGAGATGCCGTTCGCGCTGGCCGCCACTTTACCGGTTGGCCATTACGCCCGCAAGAATCTCGGCTACCTCGAAGCGATCCGCCAAGGCGCCGAATGCATTTACGAAACCGACGACGACAACGCGCCGAACGATTCCTGGAAACTTCGCGCTCTCGAGACGAGCGTTCAGAAAGTGGCCGCCCGCCCCTGGATGAACGTCTACCGCGTGTTTTCGAGCGAAAATATCTGGCCGCGCGGCTTTCCCCTCGACGCCATTACCGATCCCGAGACTTATCGGCACGATCGCCTCACGCCGCTTGAAAATGTCGCCGCCCCGATCCAGCAAGGGCTTGCCGACCTCGCTCCCGACGTCGACGCCGTATGGCGATTGGCGCTCGATCGAGAATTCTATTTCCAGCCCGGTCCCAGTCTGTGGCTGCCCGCCGGCGCCTGGTGCCCGTTCAACAGCCAGACCACATGGTGGTGGCCCGTCGCTTACCCGTTGCTCTATTTACCCAGCTATTGCTCGTTCCGGATGACGGATATCTGGCGCAGTTTCGTCGCCCAGCGCTGCCTTTGGGAATTAGGTCACGGATTGGTCTTTCACTCCTCCGAAGCCATTCAGGAGCGCAATGTTCACAACCTTCTGCGCGACTTCGAAGACGAGGTCCCCGGCTATCTCCACAATCGCAAAATCGCGGCCGCGCTCGAAAAAGCGACCCTCGCATCCGGCCCCGCCGCCGTCGCCTCGAACCTGAGAATTTGCTATGAAGCGCTGGTCTCGATCGGTGTCATTCCCGAAAAAGAACTCTCTCTCGTGGACGCCTGGACTGCCGGACTCAGTTCATAGCCATCCCCGCGCCCAGCACCCGCAGCGTTTTCGTGTCTTGCACGAACGCCACCACGCGCAGGCCATTCGCGTCCGCCCCTGCGGCCAATGCGACGCTCACTGCACCCGGAGTCACCGCCACGAGGCTCCGCACGACCGACACATGGGTGAGCCTCCGTCCGGCGTTTTCCCCGCGCAGCACATTCGAGGCCACCTCCCGATCCGCGACGGCCACATAAAGCGCCGTCCCCTCTGGTGTTTCCGCATCCACCCGCGCCGAAACCCGATTTCCGCTGACGACGACGTTCGATACCCGCACCGCGATCTTCTTCCGTTTTGCGGCCCTGGCGACCTCCCTCAAAACCCGCGCCTCGTCTCCTCCGACGATCGAAACTCCGCCGTCGATCACCAACTGCGGCGTATAAACGCCATCCGGATCGAGCCGCTCCGCATATCGCCGCTGCCGCGCCGTGAATTCCGGCGAAGAATACGGATCGGCCCACCCCAAGTTGTTCCAGTAATCGACATGCTCGCTCAGCGCGACGATCTGCGCGCCCTCCACCGGCTGCGACCGGTCCAACGTCTCCAGCAGCCGGTCCGCCGGCGGACAACTGGAACACCCTTCGGATGTGAACAACTCGGCCAGCACCGGCACCTGCGCCCGCGCCCCTCCCGCCAGCGCCATCGCCATCAAACCGGCGGCCAAATATTTCATACTTCGCGGCTCCTTCTTCCCGCACATTATCAACTTCGCTCCACCCCATTCCAAAGTCACGCGCAATCGGACGCCCGCCCCGAGCCTTCGCGTTCGGCTAATCTGAAGGGCATGACCCGAGCCGCCTTCCCCGCATTTGCTTTCGTCGCGCTGGCCGTTGCCGCGACGATTCCCGCACCGCCTCCGACGCGGGTAGACACCGTTACCGACACCGTCCACGGCATCGCGATCGCCGATCCCTACCGCTGGCTGGAGGATCAGAACAGCCCGGAGACCCGCGCCTGGATCGATGCTCAGATGACCTACGCCCATTCGATTCTCAACGAAATTCCCGGACGCGGCCGTATCCATTCGCTCCTGGACCGATACGCCCGCCTTGACACGTCGAGCGTACCTATTGCCGCCGGCGGCCGCTATTTTTTCACTCGCCGCCTGGCCGGCGAGAACCAGGCGAAGCTCTATGTCGCCGACGCTCCAAGCGGCGCTCCGCGCGTTCTGGTCGATCCCGCCCCGCTCAGTCCGGGGCAGACCACCGCCGTCAGCCTCCTCGACGTCTCCCCGGACGGGAAACGAATCGCCTATGGTCTGCGCCGGGGCGGCGAGGACGAAACGACGATGACGTTCCTCGACATCCCTTCGGGAAACGAACTTGCCGATCGTTTCCCGCGCGGCCGCTACTTCGGCGTCAGCATCTCTCCCGACCGCACCCGCCTTTACTACTCCACGTTCTCCTCCGCCGGCCCGCGCGTCTTTCTGCATCGCTTCGGAAGCGAACCCAAATCCGACACCGAGATCTTCGGCAATGAATATGGCAAGGATTATATCGTCGGCGCCCGCCTCTCCGAAGACGGCCGTTATCTCGTCTATCGCGTCAATAAGGGATCGAGCGGCCAGAGCGACATTTACATCCAGGACGTGATCGGCGACGGCCCCATCACCGCCGTCGCCAAGGGCCTGGACGCCGAGTTCCAAGCCGAAATGGGAGGCGGCGTTCTGTATCTTCACACCAATTGGAAGGCGCCCAACTGGCATGTCTTCGCCGTCGACCCTCGGCATCCCGAAATAGAGCGTTGGAAGGAAGTCATCCCCGAGGGCAAAGCCGCCATGACTGGTTTCGCCACCGCGGGCGGAACGCTCGTTTGCAGCTATCTGGACGACGTAATCACCCGCGTCGAAATTTTCTCCCCTGAAGGGGAACCCATTCGCCAGGTCCGCCTTCCCGGAGCCGGCACGGCTTCCGTTCCACGCGGCACCTGGGAGTCGAAAGAGGCGTTTTACACATTTACCTCGTTCCTTTCCCCGCCCGCCATTTATCGCTACAACCTTGCTTCGGGAAGCCAGCAGGCGTGGTTTCAGTCCAAGGCGGGCCTCGACCCGGCCCTTTACGAGGCAAAGCAGGTTTGGTACGCATCGAAGGACGGGACTCGCGTGCCCATGTTCGTCGTCGCAAAGAAAGGCATCGCGCTTGACGGAACCCATCCCACGATGATGTTCGCTTATGGCGGCTTCAATATTTCCCTCACGCCGAGTTACTCGCCGCTGGCCGCCGCTTTCGTCGCCCAAGGGGGCGTCTACGCGCAGCCAAACCTTCGTGGCGGCGGCGAATTCGGCGAGAAGTGGCACAAGGCGGGGATGCTGGACAACAAGCAACGGGTGTTTGAGGACTTCTTCGCGGCGGCCGAATATTTGATCGCCCAAGGCTATACCCGCCCCGCCCATCTCGCCATTTACGGCCGCTCTAACGGCGGGCTCCTCATGGGCGCGGCCTTCACCCAGCGCCCCGATCTGTTCCGCGCCGTCGTCTGCGGCTTCCCCCTGCTCGACATGGTGCGCTACGACCGGTTTAAAGTCGCGCGCTGGTGGGTGCCCGAATACGGCTCCGCCTCCGACGCCCATCAATTCGAGACGCTCCGCGCCTACTCGCCGTACCATCTTGTCCGCAAGGGGGTGAAGTATCCGGCCGTGATGTTCGTCAGCGGCGACTTCGACACCCGCGTCGATCCTCTTCACGCCCGCAAGATGACGGCGTTGCTTCAAGCCTCCAGCGGCTCTGGCCTCCCCGTTTTGCTGCGCTACGACACCGAGGCCGGCCACTCCAGCGGAATGCCGATCGCCAAGGAAATCGATCTGATGACCGACGAGATGAGCTTCGTGGATTGGCAACTCGGCGTCTCCCCGTAGCCGGCGCGGTTCAGATACCGCCCGCCCGCACCGATAAGTAACCTCAAGTGCCGAGGTTAGCCATTTCACCGGAGTCGATGCATGCGGTCGCCGTGCTTCGCCGCCTGCTACCGGAACTTCGCGCGTTGGCCGCCCGAATGGCCGCCGGCGCCGGGCGCTCGGAGACGGCATACCTCGCCCGTTTGAAAAAAATGGGCTTCGACGGGCCCGTCTCGGCGGTATTGGAGAAGTTGACGGTTGGCGCCGCGGCGGACATCTTGAACGCCGGGCGGCCGCTGGCCGATTTTCTCGAACAAGTGGAGTACGGCGGCCGCCGTTTGGCGAACTATCACATCGCTCCGGACCAGGCCGGAGCAGCGCTCCTGGCCTATCGCCCGGCGCGCTCTCCCCTCCTCGCCGGCTTAACCCCCGAGGCCAGAGACCGAATGCGCCAGGCCCGCCATCAACTGCACCTTTGCACGATGATTGCGGTCAACCGCGCCGCCTTCACCGTGCGCGAAACGGAAGCGCGCGCTCTTCTGGACCTTTTCCGCGATGAATTGACGGCGGGCGCCCCTCTTCCCCTGCTCGACCGCTTTCTTTCGACGCTCACGCGCTTCTGCCGCGCCGTCCGCGGGCGTCTCTATCTTTTCGACGAAGCTTCTGGCGATTGGACCGCCCGTCCCGGCGCGGGAGTTACCATAAAGCAATCCCGCTATCGGCCCGCGCCCGGCGCGAACCGGATGTTGTCCGTCTTTCTCGACTTGGATACCGCGGGTTCCAGCGCCGCCTGCGTCGTCGATCCGGCGTGGCGGGCGCGCTATCCGTCCTGCTGGTCGGTTCCGCTGCTCGACGGGGACACGTTGGCCGGGGTGTTCCAGTTCGCTTTCTCCAAGCCTTACCCCTGCCTTCCACGCGAACGCGAACTGCTCGCCGCCGCGGCCGAGCGTTGCTCGCTTGCCATGGAAAAAGCCCGCCTGGTCCGCGATCTGGCCGCCAGCGAGGAGCGCGTGCGGCGTCTCGCCCGCCGCATGATTCAGGTGGAGGAAACCGAACGCCGCCGCATCAGCCGCGAACTACACGACGAAGCCGGCCAGTCGCTGTTATGCATCCGTCTGCAATTGGAGATGCTGGAACGCTCCGGACCCGCGCTTCCCGCGGCCGCGCTGCGCCGCCAGTTGGCGTCGATCCGGGTCCTGGCCGAGCGCTCGATCGTCGAAACCCGCCGCCTCATCGCCGCCTTAAGCCCCGCCGTCGTCGAACAACTGGGCGTGGAGACCGCCATCCGCCAACTCGTCCACCGTTTGAAGCAGGTCTTTCCCGGCAAAGTCTCGCTCCGCTCCGGCCCTCTGGGCGCACTTCCCCCGGAACTCGAATCGATGATTTACCGCGTCGTTCAAGAGTGTTGCCACAATGCATTGCGCCACTCCGGCGCTTCCGCCGTAAATGTTTCCCTCCAACGTGCCGATAACACAATCAGAGTGGAAGTCGAAGACGATGGGATCGGGTTTGATGTCGCCGCCGCGCTACGCCGCGAAGGCTCGTACGGTCTGGCCGGCATCCAGGAGCGCGTTTCTCTACTCGGCGGCCACATGGAAGTGGATAGCGCCCACGGCGCTGGATTGCTCTCGCTGAATCGTGCGATCGAGGCCGCTTCGCCGCCTTGCGCGCGTTTCGGGGAGAGCGGGCCTTCGAACGGCCGCTCGAAGCGTTCCACCTTGGCCAGGGAAAAGGGCGTCGCGATCCGAATTTGGCTGCCAGTCGAAGAAAACGCGGCGGTAGCTTTCCCGCAAACGAGATTCCGATCGAACAGGAGGCGAATATGTCGAAAATACGAATTGTGCTTGTGGATGATCATACTCTGTTTCGCCAGGGTATTCGCACATTACTCGCCGGAGAACCGGATATGGAGATCGCCGGCGAAGCCGGTGGCGCGGCCGAGGCGCTCGCCGTCACCGAGGAAACTCGTCCCGATCTCGTCCTCTTCGACGTCGGCATGAACGGGATGAGCAGCTTCGAGGCGGCGCGCCAGATCCGCCGCGCGCGGCCCGAAACCCGCGTCGTCTTCCTCACCATGTACGACGACGAGGACTATTTGGTCGAGGCCATGGAAGTCGGAGCCAGTGGATACATCCTCAAAGACAGCCCTTCCGCTCAACTTGTCAGCGCCGTCCGCGATGTCGCCCGCGGCGGCAGCTACGTCAGCCCGCGCATGCTCTCTCATCTGGTCGACGGTTTCCGTTCCAACTTGCGCTACACCGCGCCTCGCTCCCGCTTCGCCACCCTCACCCCGCGCGAGAAGGAAGTCCTCAAATTTCTCGCCGAAGGCAAGTCGGTCAAGGAAATCGCTTGCGACCTGAACCTCAGCGTCAAAACCGTCGAGGCGCATAAGTTCAACCTCATGCGGAAACTGGACATCCACAACAAGGCCCAGTTGGTTCAGTACGCGATTCAAAAGAAAATCATTCAGCTTGCCACGCCCGCTTAACCGGTCTTGGCCGGCCGCTCCCGGAGCCTAGATGCTTTCGCCGCGCCAGTCCTGCATAATACGGGCGTAGGGTCTATCGTGAAAAACTTCTTTCTCGGCTTGCTCGCCGGCCTCGCTTTTTGTCTCTTATCGGCGTTCATTGTGCTCTTTGCCATGGTGCGGTTCGGCAACCGGCCGCCGTCGATCGTCAACGGTTCCACGCTCGTTCTGAACCTTCAAGGCGCCGTTCCCGAAAAGGCTCCTCCGGAACTCCCACTGCCCTTTCTAGAAGACCAAACCCCCGTTACCCTCCCCGACGTCTGGCAAACCTTGCGCAAAGCCGCGGCCGATCCCCGCATCCGCGCTGTGGTCTTCGAACCGGGCAGCTTGTCGGCCGGCTGGGCCAAACTGGACGAGATTCACGCCGATTTGCTGCAGTTCCGCAAATCGGGCAAGCCGCTGTACGCCTATCTCCGCTCGCCGGGCTTCCGCCAATACTACCTTGCGACGGCCGCGGACCGCATCTACATGGCGCCCGAGGATTCACTTGATCTGAAAGGCCTGCGTCTCGAAACCATGTACGTCAAGGACACGCTCGACAAGCTTGGCCTCAAGATGGACGTCATCCACGCCGGCAAATACAAAGACGCCGGCGACATGTTTACGCGCACGTCGATGAGTCCGGAGACGCGCGAAGTCCTGAGTCAGGTGCTGGACCAATTCTACGGCGATCTTGTCTCAACCATCGCGACGGGCCGCGGGATGCGGCCGGATACCGTCCGGGCTTGGATCGAACAAGGCCCGCTCTCCGGCGATCAGTCGGTAGCCTCCGGCTTGATCGACCGCCTGTCTTTTCGCGGCGACATGAAGAAGGATCTCGAAAAACGCCTCGGTCAAAGTGAATTGGAGACCGTTCCATTTCGCACCTATGTCAAAGTCCCCGCTTCTTCCGTCTCCGGCCTTGAGGGACCCAATCGCATCGCGCTGATCGCCGCCGAGGGGATGATCGTTCGTGGGTCTGGCAACGAAAGTTTTTCCGATGGCCTTCTGACTTCGGCCGCATTCTTGAACGTTCTGCGCGACGTCGGTGACGACCCCGGTATTAAAGGCGTCATCCTCCGCGTCGATTCGCCCGGCGGGGATGGAGTTGCCTCGGATGAGATGTTGCATGCTGCCCGGCTTTTAAGCGGGAAGAAGCCGATGGTGATTTCGATGAGCGATTACGCCGCCTCCGGCGGCTACTTCATCTCGATGACCGGGGATCCCATCGTCGCCTATCCCAACACGATCACCGGTTCCATAGGAGTCGTCTACAGCCGCCTCAGCGCTCACGGCCTGTACGAAAAACTGGGCATCCAAAAGGACTTCATTCAGCGCGGGCGCTTTGCCGGTCTCGATTCCGACTATGCCGCGCTCTCTCCCGGCGAACAAGACAAAATCTCCTCCGAGATCACCCGCTTCTATCAGGCCTTTATCCAGCGCGTCGCCTCCGGGCGGAAGCGCGCGCCGGCGGAGATCGAACCGCTCGCCCAAGGGCGCGTCTGGCTCGGCTCCCAGGCGAAGCAAAACGGCTTGGTGAACGGGCTCGGCGGCCTGGACAAGGCCATCGAAATCCTCAAACAACGCGCTGGAATTCAAGCCTCGGCCAAAATAACCCTCATCGCCTACCCGGCGCGAAAGTCCCTTCTCGCCATGCTCTTCAACCGCTCCGAGGATTCGCCCCTTCTCGATACCCGCGTCCGTGGGCTTCTCGCGTTGGTTCCCGGCGCCGCTGTGCGGGAGCGTCTACTTCCTCCGGAGGTCACCGCTCTCGAGTCGGCCACGCGCTTATGGCGCCAGGGCGGCATTCTCGACGTCATGCCGTATATGTTTCAAGTCCGCTAAAACGCCCGCGCCGAATGGATGCCGCTCTGCTCCAGAACGCTGGCCATTTTCTCCAAGGCCGACTTATGAATCTGCGAAACGCGGCTCTCATTAATCCCCATAAGGCCGCCGATTTCCTTCATGGTCAAATCGCCCGTATAGTAGAGCGTCACCACTCGTTGATATCGCGCCGGCAGCGTCTTGATCGCACTCGATAACATTGTGCGCATTTCCGATCGCACGCAGATATTGTCCGGCTGGGTATCGGCCTTTGCCGGGAAGTCCGGCGCGGGCAAATCCTCTTGCTCCACGGCTCGGGTGGAAGCGGAAATCATTCCCGAATTGCGCATTTCCATCAAAATCTGGCGCCATCGCTCCACTTCGATGCCGAGGCGCCCAGCCACTTCTTCTTCCGTCGGTACGCGGTTTAGCGCCAGCGTCAACTCGTGCGTCGCCTGCTCGGCTTGTTTCTGGCGCCGCCGCAGATCGCGCGACGCCCAGTCGAGCTGCCGTAGGCTGTCGAGCATCGCTCCTTTGATCCGATGTTTGGCGTAGCTTGAAAACGCCACCTCCTTCCCAGGGTTATATTTCGTGGCGGCGTCGATCAATCCTAGAACTCCGGCGTGGACCAAGTCGTCCAGTTCCACATGGACGGGCAGGTTGGAATGCACCCGAACGGCAATCACCCGCACCAAGGGCAGATGCTCCAGAATCACCTGATTCCGTTGCGATAATTTTTTCCCGCTCGCCTTCGCCGCTTTTGCCCGCATCGACATTCCTTCTTTCCGCGCTGTGCTCGCCGTATTGGTCCGGCGACAAGGAAGGAAGCAACCTAAAAACCATCTCCAAACATGGGGCAAATCATTGAAAACAAGCAGTACCGAAGAGAGGCGACGCTTCGGCGATCCCATAGTGAAAGCTCGAAGCGACCGCATCGGTACGGACGTTTCAACTTGGGAAACGGGGGGATCGCGGAGAGTAACTCAAGGCCGCTGCAGCGTGGCCAGCCACGTTTTTACAGCCAATCCAGCCAAAAAGATCCATACCGCCAGACGCATGGTTCCCGTCAACGTGAAGCGCGCAAGTAGCGCCAGACCCGCGTAGATGCCCAGAGCCGCTAAAAACTTGAGATTCATCGCGCCGTTCGAAAAAAGAATTTTACGGCCGTCGCCCTCGGGGCGGCCGTAAGCGCTATAATCTCAGAAAATCCGGAGGCTGCCATTGACCGATCAACCCGCGCCAGTCAAAGCTTCGATATCCGACGTGATTTCGGGGATGTTGAACGCTTTCATAGACCCCGCCGCTATGGCCAAGCAGGCCGTGAAGAAGGGCTTTTGGATCGGCCCCATCCTTCTGCTGAGCGTAGTCGCCATCGTCTTCGGCCTGCTCACGGTTCCCATCGCGCTGCGCGTCATACAATTGAATCCGCCTCCGAACCTGACGCACGAGCAGTTTGAACGCGCCTATCCGATGATGAAGACCGCCTACTATGGTTTCTCGCTCGCCATACCGGTTATCATCGTGCTGCTACTGCTGCTCTCGGCGTGGCTTGTCGGCGTTGTGTGTTCCATCACGGGGATCCAAGCGAAATTCTCCGGCATCTTCTCCCTGATGTGCGCCTGCTCGCTCATTTCCATGTTGCAGATCGTCGCCACCTATATCGTGCTCCGGCTCAAAGGGGACGATATCCAATCGACTCAGGAGCTTCAACCCCCGCTTGGCATCGATATATTCTTCGGCGGTTTGAAGGGAGTTCCTTATGCGATCCTAAATTTTTTCTCGATCTTCGAAATCTGGTTCATCGTCGTCCTCGGCCTGGGTCTCGCCTCCATGGCGCGGACCGCGAAGGGTAAAGCCTTCTTGGCGATCACCCCCGCTTGGCTCATCCCGCTGCTGCTGCGGATGCTCGGCGCCGCTTTCCAGCCCAGTTAGTCGTCGGCGCCGGCCGGCTTTTTGTGCTTTGGCTTGGGCCTTTTGTCCTTGGGAACCAGCGCCCGCGCCGCTTTCACAATGCCCACCCGCTCCCGCGCCAGCTTCCGCACCTCCTTCTTTTGATCGAACTTCTTCACTTTGGACGCCATATCGTCAATTTGCCCGCTTGACGCGGCCTCGAAGCGGTCTCTACAATGAGGTAGTAGTTAAAGGAGGCCCTATGCTGCGTTCGATTGGCCTGCCGGAGTTATTGGTAATTCTCGTGGTCGCCGTCCTGCTGTTTGGTGGACGGAAGATACCGGAACTCGCCAAGGGCTTGGGTGAGGGCATCAAAAGTTTCAAGGAAGCCTTGAAACCTGAGAGTGGCAACGACGTCGACGATAAGAAGCAGGCCTAAGGCTTCCTGAACTGGCCCGCACTGCTTGAGCCGGTTCTCAATCGACTTTCAATGGCAACCCAGCGGTTTATCGCCGCGGGGTTGCCATTTCTATTTGCGGTTCCGACCGTCTGTTACTACTTCTTTTTCGGCGGCACGATCGCGTCTTTTACGGCCTTGGCGACGCGGAACTTCACCACTTTCTTCGCCGGGATTTTGATCGTCTCGCCCGTCGCCGGGTTGCGCCCCATGCGTGCTTTTCGCTCCACGCGCACCAGCCGGCCGATTCCCGGAATCACGAACATTCCGCTCTTCTTGGTCTCGCGCACGGCCAATTCCGAAAACGCCGTTACGAAATGCTTGGCCACCTTCGTGGTCGTCGCCGTCGTCTCCGCCAGTTCCTTCACCACCTGAGACTGGGTCATCTTGGTTGCTGCTGCCATTTTGCCTCTCCTTATCGGATCCTGATTTGAGTAGCGCGATCCGCCACGGACGAAACCCCGGAGCGCTTTTGCCTCCGCCCGCTCCGTTCGCGGCGAGCGCTTGGCCGGGCTGTCGCGTAAAACAAAACAGCCCGGTTTTGTTTTGCTACTAAATCATAACGGCCTTCGCCGCCCATGTAAAGGGTCTAGACGCAAAAAGTGGTGTTTTTTATGGCTTTTTTTACAACCGTGACGCCGAAACCCCGTCCAATAGGGTTTCTGGCGGGTTTTTCCGCCCAGGAGCCGGTTTTCAGGCCGTTTTCGCCTGCGCCGATCGTCCAACCGAAAGTTCCCCGCTGGGCGCCGCCTGGGGTGGAATCCCCGCCGCGCGCTTCTCCCCGTCGCCAAGACCCAACTTCAAACGCAGTTCCGCCTCCAGACGGTCCCGCGTCTCGAGATGCTCCTTCAAATATGTTCGTGCGTTTTCGCGCCCTTGTCCGATTCGTTCGCCGCCCAGGCTGAACCACGATCCGCTCTTCTCCACCAACCCCTGCGCCACGCCGGTGTCGATCAGGTCTCCCTCTTTCGAGATCCCGTGTCCATACAGAATGTCCACCTCCGTCTCGCGGAAGGGCGAGGCCACCTTATTCTTCACAACCTTGATCTTGGTGCGGTTCCCCACCACGACCTCGCCTTCCTTGATCGCCGTGGAGCGCCTCACTTCAATCCGCACCGAAGAGTAAAATTTCAACGCGCGGCCCCCAGTCGTTGTCTCCGGGTTCCCAAACATCACGCCGATCTTCTCCCGAATTTGATTGATGAAGATCATCGTGGCGTTAGTGCGGGACACCGACCCCGTCAACTTCCGCAACGCCTGGGACATCAAACGCGCATGCAACCCGACATGGCAGTCGCCCATCTCGCCTTCCAGTTCGGCTTTTGGAACCAGCGCCGCCACCGAGTCCACCACCACGACATCCACCGCGCCCGTCCCGATCATCGCCCCGGTGATCTCCAGCGCCTGCTCCCCGCAATCCGGTTGCGAAACGATCAGATTGTCCACGTCCACGCCCAGGTTCCGCGCGTACGCAGGGTCCAGGGCGTGTTCGGCGTCGATGAACGCCGCCGCGCCGCCCAGTTTCTGCGTCTCGGCGATGATGTGCAGCGCCAGCGTCGTTTTCCCCGAAGACTCCGGCCCGAAGATCTCGATCACGCGCCCGCGCGGGAACCCTCCCACGCCGAGGGCGGCGTCGAGGGAGATCGATCCGCTCGAAATCACGCTCACCGGCAGAATGTTCCGCGATCCCAGCCGCAGCACCGTACCGCGGCCGAACTGCTTGTCCATTTGGCTCAACGCCGTGTCGATCACTCGCTGGCGGGCGGCCGCGTCGGGGGGACTTGTCTGATTCACGGAACACTAGTGGGATCGCCGCCCCGCTCTCTCTCACGGAAATTATTCAGGCTCAGCGCGCCGCCAACGCCGTCCGCGTTTCGCCAGCTAACGCCGTGGCGTATCCCCAGGATGATACGCCCGCTCCGTGTGCGCCCGAATCTCCTCCAACTTGAACCACGCCGGCTTAAATTCTTCGTTCGCATAAAGCTTCGATTGGTCGAAATAGTGCTTCGATCCGGGGGCCGAATTCTCCCCGAATACCAAAATCGACCGCGCCTTCACCACCGGCCCGAACTCCACGACGCTGATAAAGGAGTGCCCCGCCACGCCATACATCCGTTTTTGGCCCGCCTCCGGCCGCGCATAGAAGTTGAACACTATCCCGATCGGCCCCGGCCCGCCCGCCACCGGTAGACTCTCCACTTCATCCGAAAACGGCTCCGCGCCGCCGCTCTGCCTTCGCTCCAACCGGTTGATGTCGCCCCATTTCACCCGCCAAGTGCCCCAGTCCTTTTCGAGGCCTTCGATCACGCTCTCAAGCAGCGCCAACGGGTGTTTCCGCAAGGCCGGATCGCGGTCCTGCCGCCAATACCATAGCGTGAAGAGCGTCATCGGCTCCGAATCCACCGTGCTTACGTGGTTCCAATTGCTCAGTTCCATCACCGGCTCCTCCAGCTTCTTCGCCCGCGCCGGATCGGTCTTTTTCAGATCGTTCCACCGCGCGGCGATCGCGGGAATCGCCGTCTCCGCCTCCAGGACGTACGTGTTGAACCCGGCCTTCGCCCATTCCTCGAACGTGAACTTGTCCTTATTCCATAGAATCCGCCGTGAAATCGCCGCCCGCGGAGTGTCGCCCTCGCCCACCATGTACGCGGGAAACTCCTTGGGATCGGGATTTCCGCCCACCGTCGTCAAAAACGGCGTCGAGTTGCAATTCTGCACGAATCCCGACTTCGGATTCGTCACCTGCGGCAATTCGTCCAGCGTGTGATACCCATGCCATTCCGTCGCCGCCACGCTTCCATCCACCGGCTTCGACCAATCGAACGCCGTCGAACGTCTCGGCACCGCGCCGTTGTAGACGTAGTAAATGTTCCCGTCGCGGTCGGCGTACACCACGTTGAACATCGGAATCGCCACCTCCGCCAGCGCCTTCTTGAACTCCGCCAGATTGCGCGCCTTGCTCATCTCGTACCATTCCTGGACCGCGCCGCCCTCCTCCATCCGCGCGAACCGCACCGCCATCGCCTTCCCGTTCTTCACCGCCACGATGGGGCCATGTTGCGTCTTCTTGAGCGTGTATTTCTTCCACTCGATCCCGGCGTCGGTCTTCACGCCGATCGTCTCGGTCCACGCCACGGCTTCCTTGTGCCCTCCTTCGTAGCGGTATTTCAGCGGATCGTTCGGGTCGTCGAAAGTCTCCTCCCACACATCCACGACGTCGGGCGAGTTTACGGTATGGCTCCAGCCGAGATATTCGTTATGCCCGATCGTGGGAAAACCCGAGCCGAAGAAGGATGCGCCCGACATATCCCAACCTTCTTCGCTATGGACGTGGCCTTCGTACCACTGGCCCACTCCGAAGAACGGCTGATGGGGATTGATAAACAACATCGCGTGGCCGCTCGCGCTTTTCGATGGCGCAACCGCCCACATATTGGATCCCTGCCGCTCGGCCGCATCCTGGATATCCGCGCTCTTCAGGCCCGTGCGTCCAAACAGAAACTGGTGATACAGAGCGAAGCGCCCGAACGCCAGTGAATCCCAAGGCTCGAAATGCCGGATCAAACGCGGATGCACTTGCGGATTCTTCGCCAGATAATAATTCAGTCCGTCGGCCAGCGCGTCCAGGATCGCCTTGATTCGCGGGCTGGAGTGTTCGTATTCCGCTTTCGATAGCCGCGAAAGTTCCAGCGCCCTCACCAGTAAATCGTCGTCGAGCGTCTTGGCTCCGTAAATCTCGGAAGCGCGCCCCAGCGCCCGAATATAACTATCCTCGATCTGCCAGAAATTGTCCTCGGCCTGCGCGTAGACGTATCCGAACACGCAACTGGCGTCCGTCGGGCCGTAAACATGGGGCACGCCGTAGGTGTCGCGATAAATCGTCACCGATCGCGCGATCCGTTCCGCGCCGGGCCCTGCGAATATCGGCGCGGCGAACAGTGCCAGTGTGGCCAGCGAACTGGATCGGAATCTCGTCATCGGCGGCGTCACCTCGCGGTGGCCAGTCTATCAAAACATCGCCTACCGGTACCGGTTTCTTAACCGCTTGAAGAAATACGCCGGGTAAGTCTGCGTCACCATCGGCCTGGGTGTGAGGGAGGGGCTGCCGCGCTCCTCGTTGCGGTACATGTACGGCATCACGCTCACTAGTTCCCATCCCTGTCCGGCCAGCATCTGAAGCTCCCGGTCGTCCACTTGCTCAAAGCGGGCCGGCGACACTTCGCGCGGGAACACCGCCTTTACCTCAAAGGGTGAATAGGCCGGAAGCGCATCCCGCTGCGCCCGAAGCGCGAGAACCGCCGCCACGCCAACCGCCGCCACCAAAATGATTCGCCTCATCGCCAGCCTTGACGATGCCGCTGGCCCAAACGTGCAGTCGGCGAGTCGGGTCGTGTCAGTGAGCGCCATCCGGGCTGGCGTGCTGGATTGGGATGGTCAACGATCCGATGGCGGTGGATCCCGTGTCGCACACGATCAAGCGGATCTTGGTCATTTGTTTATCGAGAACCAAATCGCGCGTGAAGACGATCCCGTCCTTCAACGCCTGATCGCGCTGGCCGGCCGTATATTGGAGATCCATCGGAACCACCGGAGTACTTTGGACCGCGCTGCCGCCCGAATATCCGACCATCGTGACCTTTAGTTGCCCGATGAATTGGTCTCCCTCGCTCGCGAGGACGATATCGGCCGGGTCGATGCGGGCGTCGAAGCGCGCCTTTCCGCCCCCGCTCGCATCCATCGTCAACGATCCGTGCAATCCGATCTCGGCGGCGTCGAATGTAGTGGAAATGGCCGCCTTGATCGCCTGATTCGCCTCGGCGTCAGGCGGGCCTGGCCAAGCGTAATATCCCGTTTTAGCCTGGATTCGCGCCCCTTTGCGCGCGCACTTCACTTTGATCTTGTGAAATTTTCCGTTCCAGTTACTGAGGGGGACGTAGTAGCCGATCTGATAACTCGTTTGCACGTCGGTCACGGCTTGTTTCACAGCCGAACCGATATCTTTGCCCGAGTTTGGACGCCCTCCGGTCAAGCCCGCAATTTCGTTTAGCGTAGCGGCGCTCGCTACGCCGCCGGAGCCCCCGGTCATGCTGCCAGCGCTCGGGCCGAATCCGATCCCACCGTGTCGGAGCTGCCGAGCATGATCTGCCCCACCGGATAAACGGACACGCCGGAAAGGTCGAGGTGCTCGCTCAATTGCCGAAGCCGCTGCGTGAAATCGGCGAAATCGCCCGTATCGGAGCGGTTCGGGTCCAGGACGATCGGCACGCCGTCCGTGACCCAAACGATGTTCTTTCGTCCCGCCACTCTGGACATTTGCACAGCCAGGGCGTCCAGAGCGGCGAACGTGATTTGAACCCGCATCGCGACGTCGATATCCACCGGCCGGATCTGCATCACGTTTCGCATGGCCGTATCCATCAGCGGTTTAATCTGGCGCGTCCAAGGCGCGCCTTTGGCCTCGTCCGTTTCGCTCTTTTCGCTCTCAAAGCCGTGGACCGTGAAGAGCCGTCCGTCGAGAGTCAGAATGTAAAGATAAAGTGAGTCGGACGAATCGCGCGCCTCCAGATTGTGTACCAGTTGATTCCACGCCACACCCCGCGTCGAAAAGCTTTGGTTCAGCAGGTCGAAGAGTATTAACGTCGCGTGGGTTTCCCGCGGGCCGCCGCGATTGGAAAATTCGTTGGCCGCCAGCGTCGGCGTCCGCCACAGCTTGCTGTCGTTGTGGCGGAAAAAGGCGACCGTTTGCTTCTTCCCGTTGTCTGTGACTTCGAAATCGGAGGCGGCTAAATCGGCGACCGGCTCGCCCCGGTTGTCGACAGCCACCACAGTCAGATTTATCAACCGGCTCTCCTCGTCGGGGCGAGACGCGCCTGGCGCTGCCGGCGCTTGAAGGAAATTTTGGCGCCAGGTCGAGTAGGTCGCGTTCGCTTTAGACGGATCGCCGCCCCGCGAGAAACCCACGGCCAGCAACATCCCCACGGCAACGCGGAATTTCACAACTTGCTCCTCTCGCCCAGCTTGCCCCTATCGCCCTTTAGCCGCCGGCGCCGCTTTCATCGGCTCGGGAACCACCGCCGGCGCCACCGGTTCCGTCTCCGTTTTTGTCAGCCCCAGCAACTTGCGCAGGTTCGTCTCCACCTGCTGCCGGATGTCGGGGTTGTCTTTCAGAAACTGCCGCGAATTCTCCCGCCCTTGTCCGATACGTTCGCCCTGATAGCTAAACCACGACCCGCTCTTCTCGATCAGATTCTGCGCCACGCCAAGATCCAGCAAATCGCCTTCGCGCGAAATTCCTTCGCCATAAATAATATCGAATTCCGCCTCGCGGAACGGCGCCGCCACCTTGTTCTTCACGATCTTCACCTTCGTCCGGTTCCCCGTCACCACGTCGCCGTCTTTAATGGCCGCGATCCGCCGGATGTCGGCCCGCACGGAGGAGTAAAACTTCAGCGCCCGCCCGCCGGTGGTGGTCTCGGGATTGCCGAACATCACCCCGATCTTTTCGCGGATCTGGTTGATGAAGATCAGGCAGGTATTCGATTTCGACACCACGCCGGTCAACTTGCGCATCGCCTGCGACATCAGCCGCGCCTGCACGCCCATATGGCTGTCGCCCATTTCGCCGTCGAGTTCGGATTTCGGCACCAGCGCCGCCACCGAATCGAGAACCAGCACGTCAATCGAGCCGGAGGTGATTAGCGCGTTCGTGATTTCCAGTGCCTGCTCGGCGTAGTCGGGCTGCGAAACCAGGAGATTATCGACGTCCACGCCCAGCTTCTTCGCATATCCGGGATCGAGCGCGTGCTCCACGTCGATGAACGCCGCCATGCCGCCCGCCTTCTGCGCCTCGGCGATCACCTGCAGCGCCACCGTCGTTTTTCCCGACGACTCCGGCCCGAAAATCTCGCAAATGCGCCCGCGCGGAAACCCTCCGGTGCCCAGCGCGTAATCGAGCGAAATCGAGCCGGAGGAAATCACCGACACCGGCACCACCGCTTCCTTCGATCCCAGCCGCAGGATCGACCCTTTGCCGAATTGTTTCTCGATCTGGCTTAGCGTCGCGCTGAGCGCGCGGCTCTTTTCTTTATCGTCCATGAATCCTTCCCCTTCTCCCTCGGCGCCGCGCGCCGGCTAAAGCTGCGGAGCGTAATACCCTTTGCGGCAGCGCACCATCAAATCCTTGCGCCCTCGCACCTTCAGCAGCACGTTGTGATATTTCCCGTCGGTAATCAGCGGCTCCGGACGGTAGAACAAATTGTACTGATGCCGCAGTTCGTTGGCGATGTTTTCAAACGATTGCGCCAGATCGGTGGCCTTGAATGGAAAGAACGCCTGTCCCCCGGTCTCGGCCGCGAAGTACTTCAGCACCTTATCGCCGTCCGTCTCGATCCGCGAAATATTCGTCGAAATGGTGTAAATTACCACATCGGCCTTCTGCGCCATCTCCAGCGCCTGGTCGCGCGTGTAGCGGCTGACGTTGTCGTCGCCGTCGCTCAAAACCACCATCGCCCGGCGGAATTTATACAGCGGCTGGTCGAGCATCAGCTTATCGCGGCAAGCGTAGAAAATCGCGTCGTATAGCGCCGTGCCGCCTCCGGGCCGCAGCTCTCGAATCGCGTTTTCGAGCTTCTGCGTGTCGTCCGTCAGGTCCGCCACCAGCTCGGCGGAGGTGTCGAAACTCACCACGATCGCCTTGTCGCGCTTGATGCGCACCACCGATCTCACAAAGTCCGTCGCCGCCTCTTGTTGGAATCGGAAACGGTCGCGGATGCTGTTGCTGGTGTCGATCAGAATCGCCAGCCGCAACGGCAAATCGCTCTCGGCCGTGAACTCAAGAACCTCCTGCGGTTTCTTGTTCTCGAAAACTTCGAAATCGCTTTTGCCGAGGTCGGTAATGAACCGGCCCTTCTTGTCCGACACGGTGAACAACATGTTCACGCGCGTCACGTCCAGCACGATCCGATTGGCGTCCTTCTCCTCGTTCGCCGGCGCCGCGGGCTTTTGGTCCTGAGCGGTAACCGCTCCGGCGAGCAGGCATACGGCGGCGAGGGAGGCGAGCGAATAATTCATAGGAGGGACCTTTTGATTATAGTGCTTCGAGCCAAGCTTCCAATTCCGGGGGTAATGGCGCGGAAACCGTCACCGCGCGCCCCAGCGCCGGACTCACGAATGAAATCCGCTTCGCGTGCAAGAAAAACCGTCCCGACGGATGCGCCGGCGCGCCATAGAGACGGTCGCCCGCCACCGTGTGCCCCAGCGACTTAAGATGTACGCGGATCTGATGTGTGCGCCCGGTCCCGATGCGAACCTCGAGCAAAGTAAAACGCGGGAACCGCTTCATCACGCGCCACTCGGTGGCCGCCGTTCTACCCACTCCCTCCCGCGCCGTCATGCGCGTCCGCCGCACCGGGTCTCGCGAGATTGGGGTGTCCATTCGGCCCGTGTCCTCCTTCATCCCGCCGTGAACCAGCGCCACATAAATCTTTTCGACCTCCCGCGCCGCGAACTGCGCCGCCAGCGCGCGGTGCGCCGCGTCCGTTCTCGCCACCAGCAGCACGCCGCTGGTGTAGCGGTCGATCCGGTGGACGATGCCCGGCCGCAGTTCTCCGGCCACTCCCGATAGCGCCTCGAACCGGTGCAGCAGCGCGTTCACCAAAGTGCCCGAATGATTTCCCGCGCCCGCGTGAACCACCATGCCGGCCGGTTTGTTCACCACGATCACACCCGCGTCCTCGTACAGAATCTCCAACGCCAGCGCCTCCGGCCTCGCCCGCAACGGCGTCTGCGCGGCGTGTTCCACTTCCAGCACTTCCCCGCCATGCAACGCCGCCGACGGCTTCGCCGCGACGCCGTCCACCGTCACTCCGCCCGACTTGATCCAGGACTGCAACCTCGCGCGGCTGAATTCCGGCATCGTCTCCTGCAGAAAATGATCCAGCCTCTTCCCGGCGGCCAAAACAGGAACCGTCAGCTTCGTTTTTTTCGCGTCCACTGCTGTTATGATTCTAGTCCCATGTCCCGTCCGGCCCGCATCCTCGCCGGGTGCGCCCTCTTCGCCGCGCTAGTCGCCTCGCGCCTGTGCCATCTCGACGTTCTGTGGACGGAGGAAGCGTACCCCGCCGCCGCGGCGATTCAAATGCTTCACGGCAAGGCCCTGTACCGGGACATCTGGTATGACAAGCCACCGTTGTCAGCCGCCGTTTATCTTCTGTGGGGCGCGCATTTGGGCCTCGCGCCGCGCCTCGCCGCCGCGCTTTATCTGGCGCTCGCCTGCTTTCTCGCGTGGCTCTTCGCCAGCCGTCTTTGGGGCCCGCGCGAAGGCCTCGCCGCCGCCGGATTCCTCGCCTTCTTCCTTATCTTCGACATCCCTTCCGCCTTGCTCGTCCTCGGGCCGGATCTGCTAATGCTCGTCCCCCATCTCGCCGCCGTTTACCTCGCCTGGCGCGGAAAGGCGTTCTGGAGCGGCCTCGCCGCCGGCGCCGCGTTCCTGTTCAACGCCAAAGGTCTGTTCGTTCTCGCCGCCTGCGTCCTCTTCTGCCCGCAGGCCGTGGCGCCGTTGATTGCCGGTTTCGCGCTGCCCAACGCCGTCGCCCTTGCGCTCCTCGCCGCGCAAGGCTCGCTGGCCGCGTGGTGGTTGCAAGTATGGCAATGGGGATTTCTATATTCCCGCGCCACCTTCCTCGAACATCCCGTCACCGCCGGCGTGTTGCGTACGCTCAACTGGTCCGGTTTCCACGCCGCCCTCGTCATCGGCTCTGGTGTTTTTCTTTGCAGCCGGGGCGAACGCCCGCGCCTCCGCTTCGCCCTCTGGACCTTGCTCTCGCTGGCCGCAGCCGCCATGGGCTGGCGCTTCTTTCCGCGCTACTATTTCCAACTGTTGCCTGTGGCGGCGGTCATGGCCGCCCGCGGATTCACCCTGCTCGGCCGCTACCGCGCCGTTCTCCTCTTGGCCTTAATCGTTCCTTTTGTCCGCTTCGCCCCACGCTACGGGGTGCTCGCGCTCGATCAATTCCATCAGCGTTCCCACGATTGGTCCGACCTTCTGCTAAGCGACGATGCCCAGGCTGCGGCGCGCATCGTTCAGAGCGGTTCGCGCTCCGGCGACACGCTCCTGGTCTGGGGCTATCGCCCCGAAGTCTTCGCCGAAACCCGCATGGCCGCCGGCTCCCGCTTTCTCGATTCCCAGCCTCTCACCGGCGTCGTCGCCGACCGCCATCTCACCCGCTCCGACAGCGCCGCGCCCGCCTTGGCCGCCGCCAATCGCCAGCAACTCCAATTCTCCGCGCCGGCCTACATCGTCGACGGCCTCGGCCCTCTCAATCCCGCACTCGCCATCACCCGCTACCCCGATCTCCGCTCCTGGTTCGCGCATTACCGCGAGATCGGCCGCACTCGCTTCTCCATCGTTTACCGCCGTGCTCAACCCTAGCGCCGGCGGCGCGTCCAAAAACACGAAAGCCGCCGGATCACTCCGGCGGCTTCGTGCTTGGTGGGTCGATTGCGCGACTTCCCGAAAGTCCGCCCCTATTTCGGGCAGCCCTTGGCCTTGACGGCCCTCTCGGGAGCCGGCGTTGCGCCGCTGGCCGCGCTCGGCATGGGCGCGCCCTTCGGCACGATCCACACTTCCACACGGCGGTACTTGGCGTTTTCGTCCTTGCCCGTTTCCTGGCCCTTGCGCTCCCTCACCGAGGATTCGCAGAACCGGGTCTTGAACTCGGAACCCGGATCGTTCTTCGTGCTGGTCCAAGCCGTCTGAATGCGGCTCAGCTCCAACTTCTGACACGTTCCCGTTCCGGCGCTCAGAACCGCGGCCGTGTTCAGCACGCGTTCTTCGTCCAGATGGCGGGGATGCTTCTTCGTGCCATGGTGCTTGGCCTCGGCCGAGTCTTCGTGCCCGATAAGTACGACGGTCGAATCCGGGTCGGCCGCCAGTTGCTTATACAGGTCTTCCAGAATGCGCTTGGCGCAATTGTTCACGCGGGAATTGCCCGGCGCGAAGATCACATCGTCAAGCTGCGTCGCCTTCGCTGCGGCCTGTGGCGGAGCGGGCGCCGGCGCTTCCTGCGGATTCTTGAGTCTCAAATCCACCGAGCAGTTCGCGGAGCCACCCTTGGCGTCCGTAACCTTGCCGTTCACCGTTACCGTCTTGGCGCCGTTCGGATCCACCGAAACGCCCTGCGAACTGTAGTTGGCGTTCGCGTCGCCGCTGATCGAGCCTTCCGTAGCCGTCCACGTATAGCTTAACGCGCCGCTGCAATCGGAGCTGGTCGCCGTGCCGCTGATCGCGCTGGTTCCGCCGACGTTGAATTCCGCCGGGTTTGCCGTGCAGGAAAGCGT
Source organism: uncultured Acidobacteriota bacterium (assembly GCA_963823105.1). GTDB lineage: Bacteria > Acidobacteriota > Terriglobia > Bryobacterales > Bryobacteraceae > JAJYKC01. The sequence goes on along the minus strand of CAWGKC010000014.1, from coordinate 86,728 downwards.
CGGGGCCTTGTATTCCTTCACATGAATGTCCAGCGAGCGGTCGGCCGGCAGCGCCGGCGTCTTTTTGTTCGAACGCATCTCCGGCTTGGTGTAGCTGGCCGTATCCGGCTCCACATGCACCGCCACTTTCAGGTCGCCGCTGTCCGGCGCCTTCACCGTCAGCTCCGGCGCGTTCGTGGTCTGATCCGTTCCGTTCACGGTCCATTTGTATTTCGGCGTGTGATTGCCGAAATTGTCCGTCGCGGGCAGTTTCAGCGTCGCGGTCTCGCCGGGGCACAGAGCGGTCGGCCCGTCGATCGCCGCCGGCACTGTGAAGGTGTGGGTCAACGGCGGTGCGCCTTTGCCGAGATAAAGTGTCAAGCCCGCCGTGGCCTGATACCCCTGCAACGCTCCGCCCTCGGCGAGCGTAATCGTCCCCGGAGGCCCGTTCCGCGGCAGGCGGAACGTCGGCGTCTGAATGATATTCCCCCGAACGTCGGCTCGAAATCCGAATCGATCGGTGAACTTAAACTTAAACCCGGCGCCGTACTGCACCAACCCGATGCCGTAGTTAAAGGCCTGCTTCCAACTGTTACCTAATTGGATCGCCCCCGCCGGGCCGAACGCCGGATTGTTGGGGTCGCCCGCCTGATCCTTGGCTTTTTGCGTCGGGCCAAACCAATTCAAACCCCCTTGGACCGTCACGAACGGACGAAACCGGCTATCCGGCGACGCCAGGTAAAGGATCGGTCCCACGGTAAATTGACGGGTGCGGCTGCCGAAGGAAACGGTGTTGCCGTATACTCCGGGCACGTTCTGCAGAGTGACGTTATTCACTCCATAGATGGTCGCCGATTCCTCGATTCCCACATAGCGCCACATGTTTTCGTCGACGCGCACGCCAAAGACGCCCCCATCGACCAGCTTCATATCGAGTGCGGCGCCATCCTGCTGCCTGGCCTGCTTGGTAAACCAGCCCTGATCGCCGCCAAACAAATTGATTTCCACAATATCCTTGCCGTCTTGAGCAAAGACCGGACCCGCAACGGCGAGGCACATCAGCGCCCCGGCCATGACTGAAATTCGCGAGTGACTCACTGAAGATCCCTCCGCTTTCGATTTTTATTATCCATTGAAATTCGACTAACCTCTTAAAGTGCCCGCAACCGGCGCTCCGGCCGCGGGAATGTCTTTAATTAGTGTACCTCAAATAGGTGTCTTTGTTTTCATCGCTTTGAAGTCGCGGCGGCCTCCGTTCGCGCCGCCTCCGCCTCCGTGGCGGGGTGGATATAGATGCCGCGGGACTGGCTAACCGCCACCAATCCCCCGAACGCGGTTCCCCCCGGAATCAACGCCCGGATCCAGACCTCCTCAAGCCCTTTGCTGTCGAAATGCCCCCACGTCGCTCCTTCGTCCGAAGTCTCATAGATCCGCCCCACCTCCGTCACGTACGCGCGCTCCGGCCGGACCGGATCGAACACCGCCGAATTAAACCATCCCTTCCATGGCAGCCCCTTTACGCAGTGGCTCCAACTCACGCCTCCGTCGCGGCTGAGCATCACTCCTCCCGATGTCGCGGCCAGGGCCTCCGAAGGGTTGACCGGATGCATCGCGACGTCGTAGATAACGTCCGGACGGTCCGGCAATTCCGACTTCCTCCACACGGCGCCACGGTCGAGCGATACATACAGCCCAGCCGCCGTTAGGACGGCCATCGCGCCCGTATCCCGCGCCGGCAGGAATATCGAAAGCACCGAGGGCGGCGCGTAATCTCCAAGCGTCATCCTCCTCCAGTACGTCCCTCCGTCGCGGCTGAGAAAAAGCCCCGCGCTCGTTCCGGCCAGCAATGCCGGTACGGCCGCCATGCCGTCCGCCAATGCTTCGCCGGGTAGAAACCGCAGTACGTGAATCCGGACGCCCGCGGCCGGAAACTCTGCTGGAACGGGACGTCGCGTCACCGCGCCTTTGATCGCGCGCCGGCTCCTCACGGCCGGTATCGGTTTTGCCGGCTCCAGGAAGGTCTTTGGACGCACCCATGTCTTCCCGCCGTCGGCCGACTTCAGCAGCCCATCGAAGCTCACCGCCCAAATCGACCTCGGGTCCGCCGGAGACACCGCGAACGAAATGACGTTTTCATTCAATAACCGCTGGTGCGGCGCCACCAAGGCCCACGCGCCGCCCATATTCTCACTGCGAAAAATCCCTCCCGAGTCGCCGTCGTAGGCGGTGCTCGCATACAACAAAGGATATTCCAGCCCCGCCGCGACAAACTGCGTAATGTTGCGGTTGACGAATCCCTCGTTGCACGGGCGGAACGTTTCTCCTCCGTCCACGCTTTTGATTAGCCCCGTCGCGTCCGTCGCCAAATACAGAATCCGGCCATCGGAAGGATCGACCGCCATTCCATTGATCGAGTAATCCGACTTCTTCACCCAGCTCAGCCCGGCGTCCGTCGATTTCCATAATCCCGCCGTCGTACCGGCGTAAATCGTCTCCGCGCGTTGTGGATCCTGCGCGATCGCGTGCGTGCGCCGGTCCGTATTCGGAATCCCTTGCAGCTTCGTCCACGCTCCGCCGCCGTCACGGCTGCAATAGATGCCGCTGCAGGCACTGGCGAAGACGCGGCGCGGCTGGCTCGAATCCACGCGGATCGAAAAGACGTCCGAATCGTCGATCATGCCTTCGTGAACGGCATGCCAGCTTTGCCCGCCATTCTCGGTCTTCCAAGGTAAGTGGGGCGTTCCCGCGTATAGAATATCCTTGTTCGATGGATCGAACGCCAGCGAAACGATCCCTTGCATTTCCGGATTGTCCTCCGCCGAAGCGCGCGCCCATGTTTTGCCGCCGTCCCCGCTGCGCCACACGCCCTCGTCCGTTCCGGCCGCGATCTCCGCCGAATCCCCTGGCCATACCGCCAGCGCGAAAACGGATTTCCCCTTCATGTCGTCCACCTGCGTCCATGTCTTCCCGCCATCGCCGGTTGTATAAATTCCCGCCACGGTGTCGTCCTTACGCTTAGCCTCCGCCGCCACTCCGATGAAGTAAACCCCGGAATGCTTCGGATCGATCGCAATCGAGTAGATCGACGAACGGTATAAGTGCGGAAACGGCGCCGGCTCCCACGATTCGCCCGCGTTCCCGGAACGGTAAAGCAACCCGCTGCGCGTTCCCGCCAATAGAGTCTTGGAATCCTGAGGATCGATGGCGACAATCTGTGCGCTGCCACCATAAGGGCCAGTCGCCACCCACGCCGCGCGCACGGAAATACAGGCGGCCGCGAATAATATAACCAGCGCGGCCGCTCGCGATAGAATAGTCATCCTCTTCTGCGAACCTAACACGATTCATCGCAATCCTCAAATGCGCACCTGCCACAATTGAGTTTGGAACCGGAGTTGAAATCGCCCGCCCAACTGGTCGAATGCGTGCCGAATTTCTCCACCGGCCCGGACCCCTTTACGTTAGAGGCGATCGCCGCCTCCATCGTTTCCGCCGGCGCCGCTGTTTTACGCGTGGAATCGGACGCCGACCACAACCGCTCCGTCGTCACCTTCGCCGGATCGCCCGTTTCCGTCGCCGAGGCCGCCTTCCAGGCCATCCGCCAGGCTGCGCGATCGATCGACCTGCGCGGGCACCGCGGCGTCCATCCCCGCATGGGCGCGGCCGATGTCGTTCCCTTTGTCCCGCTCCAGGGGGCATCGATGCCGGATTGTGTTCGCATCGCCCACGAGACCGGCGCGCGCGTTTGGCGCGAGTTGGGCGTCCCGGTGTATTTCTATGAAGCCGCCGCTCTTCAGCCGGATCGCGTGCGGCTCGAAAACGTCCGCCGCGGCCAGTTTGAATCCCCCGCTCTCCCTCCCGATCTCGGCGGTCCCGCTCTCCATCCCTCCGCCGGCGCAACCATTATCGGCGCCCGCAACCTCCTGGTCGCGTTCAATATCAATCTCGCCACGGCGGATCTCGGCGCCGCCCGCCGTATCGCCCGTAAAGTCCGCGCATCTTCCGGTAGCTTGCCGTTCGTGAAAGCCCTCGGCGTGCCGCTGATTTCCAAGAATCTGGTCCAAGTCTCAATGAACCTCACCGCCTTTCACGTCACTTCGCCACAGCGCGCCTTCGACGCCGTCGAGGCCGAAGCGCGCGCCGAGGGCGTCTCCATTTGCGGCACTCAATTGGTCGGCCTTATCCCGCGCGCCGCCGTCGCTCCCGGCCATCGCGCCTTCACGATGTGCGAAGATTTCGGCGATCACAGGATCCTCGAAAACCGCCTCGCCGCCGCCTTCCCTTAGAATGAAAGCAGTGCTCATCGGCATCGAAAACAATCCGCCCCGCCCGGCCTGGCTCCGCGCTCCCGCGCCCGTGGGCGGCAATTACCGCCGGTTGAAGGAACTCGTCGAGCGGCTCAACCTCCACACCGTCTGCGAGAGCGCCGCCTGCCCCAATGCCGGCGAGTGCTGGAACCACGGCACCGCGACGTTCATGATTCTCGGGAATTTTTGCACCCGCCGCTGCGGCTTCTGCGCGGTCCAAAAAGGCGCGCCCTCGCCCGTCGATTACGACGAACCGCGCCGCGTCGCCGAAGCGTGCGAATCCCTCGGCCTCCGGTACGCCGTCGTCACCAGCGTCAACCGGGACGACCGCAAGGACGGCGGCGCGGAATTGTTCGCCCTCACCATCGAAGCCATCCGCGAACGCATTCCCGGCTGCAAAGTGGAGGTCCTTGTCCCCGATTTTCAAGGCGTCCACTCGGCGATGGAGACTGTCATGAACGCCCACCCCGATGTCTTGAACCACAATACGGAAACCGTGCCCCGTCTCTACCGCCAGGTGCGTCTGGGCGCGCGCTATGAGCGTTCTCTCGACATGCTCGCCTACGCCAAGCGCATCCGGCCGCTCGTCCCCACCAAGTCCGGCCTCATGCTCGGCCTAGGCGAAACTCTCGACGAGGTGCGCCAGGTAATGCGCGATCTCCGCGCGCACCGGGTGGACATCCTCACCCTCGGCCAGTATCTGCGGCCTTCGCCTAAGCATCTGCCCATCTTCCGTTACGTATCCCGCGAGGAGTTCGACGCGCTCAAAATCGCCGGGTACGAGATGGGCTTCTCGCATGTCGAGTCCGGCCCGCTGGTCCGCAGCTCCTACCACGCCCACGATGCGGTGAGCGAAGGCCGCTGCGCCTCTTGATCCCGCCCGGCGTCGTCCCCATCGAACTGCCGCTGCCGTGGGAACTGGAAACCGTCAACGCCTATCTCATCCCTCTGCCGGAAGGCTGGCTTCTGCTCGACTCGGGCATCGGCACTCCGGAGTGCTTCGACGCGCTGCAACGCGGGATCGAAACGGCCGGCGCGGGCTGGCGCGACGTCCGCCTGATCGTAATCACCCACGTCCATCCCGATCACGCCGGCCTCGCCTCCCGCGTCGTGAAGCTTTCCGGCGCGCCGCTATGGATGCACCGCGAGGAACTTCGCCGTCTGGAGGTGTACGCCGATCCCGAACGCCACGCACCACGGCAACTCCACGCCCTCACGCTCGCCGGCGTCCCAGAAGAGATGCAGGCGCGAATGACGCGCGTTTTTTCCGGTCTCCGCCCCAGCTTCGATCTCCTCCGCCCGGACCGCCTCGTCGAAGACGGCGCCTCCGTTGAAACCGCCATCGGAACACTGGAATTTATCTGGACGCCCGGCCACTCGCCCGGCCATCTCTGCCTCTATCAGCGAGAGCGCCGCCTGATCTTCTCCGGCGATCAAATGCTCGAGCGCATCACCCCCAATATCTCGTGGGAACCCGATGGCGACGCCCTGGGCCGCTATCTCGATTCGCTCCGCGCCCTTCAGCGCATGGATATCGAAACCGTTCTGCCTTCCCACGGCCATCCCTTCACCGGCCATCGCGCCTGGGTGAATCAAACCATCGGCCACCACGAGGAACGCTGCGCCGGCATCCGCGGCGCGCTCGCCGCCGGAGCCATGACCGCGCACCAACTCACCCTCCATCTTTGGCGCCGTGAACTCAGCCCCCTCCACCACCACTTCGCCGTGCTCGAAATCCTCGCCCATCTCGATCACATGCAGCGCGGCGGCGTACTCGGCTCCGAACCTCGCGATGGCGCGCTCCTCTGGAGCCTCGCGAAAGCTCAGTTCAAAATGTCCGCGGCCGAAACCACATAGCCTCCGGCGTCGGCGAAATCGCGCAGCGTTCTCCGTCCATCCTCGGCGTTCAGATGGCCCACCGCGTCCTCCACAATCTCCACTCGCGCCCCTGTTTTTAACAGTCCCCACGCCGCGCGACGCACGCAAACCTCCGTGACAACTCCGTAGACGACGAACCGCCCGGCCTTCAGATCCGCGAGCAGCGCCGCCAGATGCCGGTTATCGAAAGCGTCGATGGTCTGTTTTTCTACCAGAATTTGCTCCGCGCCCCGGACGTCCGGGCGCTCCCCGCCGTTTGCGGCGACGGCCCTTCTGTTCAGCAGCGTCGCCGCCGCCTTCCGCTGGCCCAGCGTTCCGGCCACGCAGTGATGCGGCCATGTGCGAAATTCCACATCGTCCTCGGCATGCGCGTCCATCGTCGATATCACCGTCTCGCCCCGCTCCGCGGCGCGCCGGTTCAGGGCGGCGATCGCGGGAATCAGCGCCTCCGCGCGCGGTGCGTACAACGCTCCCGCCGGACAAACGAAATCGAGCTGGGTATCGACGTCGAAAAAAATCGTCCTCACGCCCGCGTCCTCGTCCGCCCGCGCACCCGCGCGAAAAGCGCCATCAGATCGTCGCTTCGTTCGACGCGGTACGGCTCCTGTGTCTCAAACAGGCTCCGCACCGTGCCCGGCAGCTTCTTCACTTCTTCGCGCGCCCGCGCCCGCGCCATCGCCGGCGAAGGCAAATCTTCCACCAGTTCTCCATTCAAAATCGCGGGCTGCGACAACGCCCGCCCCGCCTCGTCCTCCGGCTCGCAACCCAGGCATTCGTTCGCGCAGGCGATCACATCGTGCCGGGCGAATCGGAACACCTGCTTCGTCCCGGGCAGCGTAAGCTTGTCCTCGCTAAACTTCGCCGTATAGCGCTTCCCTCCGTTCTCCTCGAGTTCCACCAGCTTATACACTACGCCGATATTCGGCGAATCGGCCGAGGTCGCCAAGTCCGTTCCCACGCCGTAGGCGTCGATGGGCGCTCCCGCCGCCGTGAACTCCAGAATGCGGTATTCGTTCAGATCGCTGGTCGCCATAATGCGCGCCTCCGGCAACCCCGCCTCGTCCAGGATCCCGCGCACCGTTCGCGAAAGCTCCAGCAAATTCCCGCTATCCAGCCGCACTCCCCACATCGGACGCCCCAGCGACGCCGCGAGTTTCGCCCCCTCCACCGTATCGTAGGTGTCGATTAAATAAACCGTCCGTTCGCCCAGCAACTCCTGCAGCTTCTCGTAAGCTTTCCGCTCGTTCTCAAACGAGAGCATCCACGAATGGGCCGCCGTTCCGAAGACGGGGACGCCGTAGCGGAATCCGCACTCGGTGCTGCTCGTCCCGGCGCAGCCTCCGATGTAAGCCGCTCTGCCCGCAAGCACTCCCGCTTGCGGTGAATGCGCCCGCCGCCCGCCGAACTCCACCACATCCTTGCCGCCCGCCGCCTCAACCACCCGCGCCGCCTTCGTCGCGATCAGCGATTGAAACCCGATCATCGAAAGCAAATACGTCTCGACGATCTGCGCCTCCATCAACGGCGCGCAAACCGTCAATAACGGCTCCTCCGGAAACACCGGCGTCCCCTCCGGGATCGCGAACACGTCGCCGGTGAAGCGAAACTTCAGCAGCCATCCGAAGAATTCCTCGGGCACGCGCGAAAATTGCGGCAGCCCGCGCAGGTAGTCCACTTCTTCCCGCGTGAAACGCAGATTCAGAAGATACTCCGCCGCCTGCGCCAACCCGGCGGCGATCACGAAATTTCTGTAGCGCGGCAGCCGGCGGAAGAACAGCTCGAAGCTCGCCCGCTCCTGCCCCTTGCCGGTGGCGAAATACCCGCCCGCCATGGTGATCTGATAAAGATCCGCGATGAGTCCGGTCAGGTTGATATCCTTTCCCGGCGGCTACTTCTTCTTCTCGACGGCCGGCTTCACGTCTGTCGCCGCGCGCTCGATGTCCTTCACCGTTTTCCCGTCGATTACATAGAGCGACGGCTCGTTCTCGCGCTTGGCGATATATTTATCTGCCGCCGCCGTCAGCCCCACCTTGTCCGTCGTCTTGCCGTCGTTCGACACCACGGTAATATCCATCGCCACCGTTCCGTATCCGTTCTCGGCGAACTTTTCCGCCTGCAAATCGCGCAGCTTATCGAGCAGCGCCTGCACGCTGACGTTGTCCATCTTCTTCCCCGCCGACATCCAGTTCTCGCCGGCGCGCGTGAAGTCGTAGCTCTTCGCGCCGTCCTGAATCTGCACCTTCGTCGGCTCGTTAAACCCGAAGTCGAACAGTTTCTTGTTGCGGAAATCGTCCAGGCTCTTATCCAGGCCCGTGCCCAGGTCGCTCGACACCTTGTATACGCCATCCGCCACGCTGGACTTGGCATAGTAAGTCCCGCCCTTGTCCTTCTTCACCTGCAGCGTCTGGCTTCCATTGGCGTCGGTCGTTTTCGCGGTCCCGACAATCGTCCCGGTGGCGAAGGCCGCCGCGGCCTTCTTGGCGTCGTCGGAGGAGACGGTAAGATCCATCTGCGCCTCCTTCAACTTCCGAATCAGCTCCTCCACCTGCAACCCATCGGCTCGCAGCGGCTTCGGTTGCAGAATCTGCCACTCGTTCTGATTATTCTTGCCGAATTCGACGTTCTGCCCCTTCGCCGAAAGCTCCACCCGTGTCAACTTGCCCGAATCGAAGGTCAGCAAGCGCTTGTCGCGCAGATCGTTCACGGTTTTGTCCATGCCGCCCTTGGTCACCGTCGCGATGGTGAACACCTTCGGCCCGCCGTCCACATCGACAAACGTTCCCCCGCCCGTCGGCACATCGTCTCCCGCGCCTATCTTGACGCTCTTTCCATTTTTCGTCGTGACCGTCACTACCAGCGCGGGATCTTTGAGGCCGTACTGGCTCAAGTCGGCCGCCTTCTCCTCGACTACCTTGTCCGCCGTCAACGGAGAAAGCGCGGCTAGAAAAGAATTCACCGTGTCCTGATCCGCTCCGTATTCTTTGGGAGCCGTGATGCGCCACTGGCCCGCCCCGTTCTTCTCCAGCGTCACGGTTTCGGAGCCTTTCTTGGCGATCTCGATCTTGACCACGTCTCCCTGCGCCACCTGCACTACTTTGGTCGTCGTATCCGCCGGCGCCTTCGCGTCCTCGGCGGCTTTCTTTTTGTTCGACCACCATAATCCTCCGGTTAAAGCGGCCAGCACGACGGCGGCGATCAGCAGTCCTCGAATCCGCACCGCGCTATCTCCTCCGCGCCCACACGGAAATGCCCGCAGCCACGATCAGCAGTGGCAGCAGGAACTGGCTGGTTAGCCGCACCGTGTTCATTTGCGCGCGGTTCAGCGTCAACCTCCGGTCCTCCGGCTCCACCGGCCGGATCGAAATCAAATCCTCGTCCGACGACAGCCAGTTCATCATGTTCAATAACAGGTCGCGATTTCCGTTGAACTTGATAAAACTATTCGCCGCCCACGCGGAATTTCCCACTACCACCGCGCGGCCCTGGCTGTTCGGCTTACCGGTGGTATATGTCGCGGCAGCCGCCATTGTGAAGGGCCCTTTCTTGTCCTTGGTTGGATCGAGCACGATCTCCCCCGGCCCAAGCCCCGTTGTCGCGAAACTGCCCTCGGAGGAACTGAATAGCTTCTCCACGCTTGTCTTCGCCCCGCTTTGAACCGTCAACGATCGCGCCAGCGGAAATCCCGTCGCCATTCCCTTCATCGGACTCACGATCGGCTGCGACTCGTAACTGGTCACCAGCGGAACTTCCGGGCCCAACCCGGCCAATTGTCCGATCGGATTTTGATCCAGAATCAGATCCTTGTTTACCGTAACGCCCCAGCCGGACAGCACATCGGTCAGCTTCGCGTTATCGCTGATGTCCGTCCGTTTCTCTTTGAGGGGCGGGTCCAGCAAAATCATCGCCCGGCCGCCGTTCTCGACATAAGTCTGGATCGCCTTCACTTCCGGCTCCGGGTAATCCGTCACCGGACCCGCCACCGTCACCACCGTGCAGTCGGCCGGAACGGCGGCCGTTTGGAGTAAGTTAATGGTCTTCGACTGGTAATCGTCGCGCTGGAGCACTTCCTTGAACGCCGAAAATCCATTATTGCCGTCGTCGTCGATCTGGTGCTCGCCGTTGCCGTTCACCACGCACACCGTCCGCTGCCCGCCCTTCAAAACCCGAACCAATGCGCCGGTAATCCCCTCCTCCGTCACGCTCTTGGCCTCTTCCCTCTTGGCGCCCACTTCCACCACCGCCGTGCCCGTGCTTTTTATGCCGTAAGAGCGCGCCATTTGCGGATTCTTCAGAACGTCGATGTAGGCCACATGCACCTTCGGCGACAAGTTCGAATACCGGTCCAGCATGTCTTTCGCCGTGTGGAAACCATCCACCTGGTCGAAGTAAGTGATCTTCAAATCGCCCTTCAACCCCCCCACCAGTTTCTTGGTCTGGTCCGATAGGCTGAAGCGCTTATTAGCGGTCGAATCGTAACTCTTGTTGTAACGGTCCGCCAGAATATTCGCCACCGCTAGAATCGTCACGATGACGATTACATATGTGCTCGCGTAGGCGGCGTAACGGGTCTGTCTCTTATTCATCGTCCTCTTACGACCTCCACCGCAGGGATTCCATCGAGCGCGCCGTCAGGAATAACCCTAGAAAAATCATCGAAGCGTAAAACACCAGATCCTTCGTGTCGATCACGCCCTTGGCGAACGATTCGAAATGGGTAATCACCGAAAGATACGCCAGCACCTTCGCCCACGCCGCCGTCTCGTAGCCGCTCACCCATTCCAGCACCCACAGGATCAGGCAGACGCCGAACGTCGCCGCCCCGGCGATGATCTGATTCTTCGTCATCGTCGAAATCAGCGTCCCGAGCGCCAGCAATCCCCCGGCCTGCAACAGCAGCCCCAGATACCCGATCGCCATCGGCCTCCAGTCCGGATTGCCGTAGTGGAACAGGAACGCGAAGTTCACCGCCGTGAACAGCAACATGCAGGCGTAAAGCGCGACCGCCGCCAGCCATTTGCCCAGAATAATTTCGATGTCGCGGATGGGCGAGGTGATCAGCAACTCGATCGTACCCGAGCGCTTCTCTTCGGCGAACAGGCGCATCGTCATCATCGGAATGAAGAACAGCCCCACCACGCTCACGTTCGACAACAGCGGCCGGATCACCTGCTCGTTCACGTTCATCGGGAAGCTCTGCCCGCGCATCTGCGACTCGATCCCGACGATCACGAAGTAATTCACCGCGTTCCAAAAGAAAAATCCGAAAATCAACCCGAACATCGTCAGCAGCAGATACGCCACCGGCGAAACGAAGTAACTGTCCATTTCCTTCTTGAATATGATTCCGATGTTTCTCATTGCCCGTCTCCCGCGGTTTCCAACGCCGCCTCGCCGCCGCCTGTCAACTGGAGGAAAATCTCCTCCAGGCTCACCGACGCCGTTCGCAGTTCGTTCAAGTTCCATCCCGCTTCCACCACCGCCCGCGCCACGTCTCCGCGAATAAACTTGTCTTTCAAGCTCTCCACCTCGAATGTCGACCTATCGCCCGCCGTTTCCCGCACCAGCACGCGGCTCACGCCGGCGATCTGCTCCAGCTTCCGCCGGATCGCGCCTTCCTCCACCGCGCCGTCGCGCCCCGCCACCTCGACAATCATCGACTCCGCGCCGTGTGCCCGGCTCTGCAGGTTATGCACCGAGTCCGTCGCCACCAGCTTCCCCTTGCTGATGATCACCACCCGCTCGCATGTCTGCTCCACTTCGGGCAGGATGTGCGTGCTCAAAATAATCGTGTGGTCGCCCGCCAGGCTCTTGATCAAATCGCGCGTTTCGTTGATCTGCTTCGGATCCAGACCCGCCGTCGGCTCGTCCAGAATCAAAACATCCGGATTATGGATGATCGCCTGCGCCAGCCCGACGCGCTGCCTGTACCCCTTCGACAGCTTGCCGATGATCTTGTGTTTCACGTCGGCCACCGCGCAGCGCTCGGCGACTTCGTCCACCCGCTTGCCGACCATCGCCCCCGACAACCCTTTTAACTTGCCGACGAAGGCCAGATACTCGGCTACTTCCATCTCCGGATACACCGGCGGCGTTTCGGGCAAATAACCAATGTGCCGCTTCACCTCCATCGGCTGTTCGATCACGTCGAAGCCGGCCACCGTCGCCGTCCCCGACGTTGGCGGCAGAAAACAGGTGAGAATCCGCATCGTCGTCGTCTTACCGGCGCCGTTCGGACCCAGAAATCCCACGATCTGCCCCTTCGCCACTTCGAACGATATGTCGTCCACCGCCACCGTGCGGGCGTATCTCTTGCTCAGTCCTTGAACCGTAATCATGTTTTATCTTTCTTCTTCCGTACCACCGCGCCTCGCGGTCAATGCGCCAGGCCCATCGCCTGGAAGCCGCAGTCGACGAACATCACGTTCGCCGTCACGCCCCGGCTCAAATCGCTCGCCAGGAACACGGCCGCGTCGGCCACTTCCGCCGGGTCGGTGTTGCGCCGCAGCGGCGACAACCTGGCCACGCCGTCCAAAACCTTGGAAAAATCCCGAATGCCGCGGGCCGAAGCGGTCTTCACCGGCCCCGCGGAGATCGCGTTCACGCGAATCCCGGCCGGTCCCAGGTCGGCCGCCAGATACCGCACCGCCGCCTCCAGCGCCGCCTTCGCCACGCCCATTACATTATAATTTTCCACCACCCGCGTCGCGCCCAGATAGCTCAACGTCAAGAGCGATCCTCCTTGCGTCATCAAAGGGGCCGCCGCCCGCGCCACCGCCACCAGCGAATACGCGCTCACTTCCTGCGCCAGCAAATACCCCGCCCGCGAAGTCTCGACAAACGGCCGGCCCAGATCCTCGCGATTGGCGAAGGCGATGCTGTGGACCACCGTATCCAGGCGCTCCACCGTTCCTCGAAGCGTTTCCTGCAGGATCTCCAGCTCCGCGTCCTGGCTCACGTCGCAGGCGAAAACCTTCTCCGCGCCGATCTCCGCTCCCATTTCTTCCACCGCTTGCCGCTGCCGATCGCCTTGGTAAGTCAACAGCACGCGCGCTCCCTCGCGGCGGTAAGCTTGAGCGATCGCATACGCAAGACTCCACTTGTTCGCCACGCCCAGGATGAGCGCGCTCTTGCCAGACAAGAGTTGTGCCATGAACTCTCTATTTTAGACGCATCCGCGTCCCAAGCGTGAGTCCGTCCCGCATCAATACGAAATGGTCGTCAATTCCGGCAACGCCCGTTCCGTCCGCGGCAGCGGCATTTCCAGCTCCGGCATCGGCTTCGCCGAGAAAAGCTTCCGGCACGGCACCGCCAGCCATCGGGCCAATCGCGTCGCCCTCTGTCTTCGCGCGCTATCGGTGGAAATGCCCGTGTTCGCGTACATCTGCCGGTACAGCTTCGAAATGAACAGGAACGCCAGCCGCCCGCGGATCGTAGGCACGCACTTGGACCGTTTCCAAACCTCGCCCAACGCGTAGAAGCTGTCCCAAACGCCCTGCGTCCTCTCGCGAATTTCGTCCATCGACATCGTCGCGTGCGGAGTGAACATTTTCGGCCGTACTTCCGCCGGGATCAGCCAATACCGCGTGATCGGAACGCCGCCCACCTTCGGCACGTTCTCACCCAGGCTCTTCTCCCAGCGGTCGAAATCCACCGTGCCGGGGAACGGAGTCATCATCACAAACTGCGCGAACGTCAAACCCGCCTGTTTGGCCAATGCCGCCGTGGCCGCAAACGTGTCCGGCCGGTCCGATGACAGCCCGAAGATGAACGACCCCAACACATGCACTCCGTGCTCTTTGAACGTGTTCAGCCGCGTCGCCAGATCGAGCCCCGCCGAGTTGAAAGTCTTGAATACCGCTTTCAACCCTTCCTCGGTCACCGACTCCACTCCCACCAGCGCGCCCTTGATGTGGGCCCGCCTCATCGCGTCCAGAAATTCCGTGTCCTCGCCCGCTTCCATGGTGATTTGGGTGTAAAACACCAGATCCCGCGGAAGCAGCGCCAACTTGCCCATCAATTCGAACCGCTCCGCGCGCGTTGCCTTCAGCTCAGCCACCCGCGCGGCGTTTCCTTGCTTTTCCGCAAGTTCGATGTCGGTTAACGTCACCGGATAGAAATTGTCGTCGGCGAGGGCGATAAACCGGAATCCTAACCGCCGCAATTGGACGATCTCCTCGACCACCACGTCCGGAGTCCGCTGACGCGGCTTCTGTCCGTCCGTCCGCCATACCGAGCAGAACGAACAGTGCTTCGGACAGCCGCGCACCGTCTGCACGGACGCCCACATGTAACGGTCCCGCGGCGCCAGATCCCACCGCGCCGGAAGGAACTGATCGCCCGAAATCTTCCCGCCGTCGTAAATCTTCTGCGCCTTCCCGGCCACCAGATCCTCGATCGCCCTTCCCCACGCCACGTCCCCGTCGCCCTTCACCACCACATGCGCCCCGCCCAAGTCGAAGGCCTCGTCCGGATACAGGGTCGCGTGAATGCCCCCGTACACCACCCACGCCCCCCGCTCCCGCGCCATCCGGCCCACTTCCATTCCGCGCAGCGCGTTGCCTGTGTGAATGCCGATTCCGACGATGTCGCCGGGTGCGATCTCCTCAGGCCGGATCAACTCCAGCGTCTCGTCCGTAATCACCGCATCGCCGAACTTGGCCGGCGTCGCCGCTGCCAGAACGTATAACCACCGCGGCGTAATAACGCCGATTCCAAACGAAATATCGCTTGGGTTGACCAGATGAACGCGCATCTACGTTAGATACCCCCTTGTACAACCTGTTTCAATCGCCGGCTTGAGAATTCAACGGCGTGGACGGGAGACACTCCGTCTTCCGGGCTGTTTGAGCATACCAGAATGCGGCGTCCAATCTGGGACGGTTGTCAATTCCCGTCGATTTATCGGAAAGTCCGCCCATCGCGCTATAATTAGGGAGCTGGGCTGTAATGCCCTGCCCCGCTCCGCCGGTGGCCAACCGGCAATCCCAGTGAGAATAGAGTTATCGCCCGTGCTATCCGTCAACAATGTCTCCATGCGCTACGGCGCCCGCATCCTCTTCGAAGACGTCACCACCACCTTTCTCTCCGGCCGCCGCTATGCGATCACCGGCCCCAACGGCGCGGGAAAATCCACCCTCATGAAGATCCTCACCGGCGAAATCGAACCCTCCAAAGGCTCGTCACCCGTCCGAAAAAACTCGGCGTTTTGCAGCCAGAATCAGTTCGCCTTCGACGCCTGCACGCGTGATCGATACCGTCATCATGGGCAATCGTTCGCTGTGGGAAGCCCTGCAGGAGCGCGACATCCTCTACGCCAAAGACCCCGACGCGCTCACCGACGACGACGGCATGCGCCTCGGCGAACTCGAAGGCATCGTCGGCGACGAGGGCGGCTACACCGCCGAAACCGACGCCGCCATTTTGCTCGACGGCCTCGACATCGGCGCCGATCCTGCACGAACGGAAGATGGGCGAGCTGCAGGGCGGCCAGAAAGTCCGCGTCCTGCTCGCCCAGGCCCTCTTCGGCAACCCCAGCGTCCTCCTGCTCGACGAGCCCACCAACAACCTCGATCTCGATTCCGTCCATTGGCTCCAGGATTATCTCCGCGCCTACGACGGCTGCCTCATCGTCATCTCGCACGATCGCCATTTCCTCAACGACAGTCTGCACCCACGTCGCCGACATCGATTATCAAACCGTCATCACCTATCACCGGCGGCTACGACGACATGGTGCTCGCCAAGACCCAGATCCGCTCGCGCATCGAATCCGACAACGCGCAGCGCGAAAAGAAAGATCGCCCAGTTGAACGAATTCATCGCACGCTTCTCGGCCGGCACCCGCTCCTCCCAGGTCACCTCGCGCAAGAAGGAAGTCGAGCGGCTCCAAACCTCGGACCTCGCGCAATCGAACATCCAGCGCCCGTTCATTCGCTTCGAAATGAAGCGGCCCTCCGGCCGCCATCCGCTGGAAATCAAGCGTCTCGCCAAATCCTACGATGGCGCGCCCATCGTTCAAAACTTCACCGCCGGCATCACCCGCGGCGAAAAAATCGCCCTCATCGGCCGCAACGGCGCCGGCAAAACCACCATGCTGAAGTCGCTGATCCGCAACGCCACCGGTTTCATCGACGCCCCGGACCAGGCCTTCCCGATCGACGCAGGGGCCGTCACCTGGGGCCACGAAGTCGCCGTCGGCTACTTCGCCCAGGATCACAACGAGTCTATCCGCGCCGGCGTCACGGTGATCGAATGGCTCCACGAGTTCGACCCTCAGGCCTCGCAGGCGGAGTTGCGCGGCGTTCTCGGCCAAATGCTTTTCAGCGGCGACGACGCCCTCAAACGCACCGACGCTCTCTCCGGCGGCGAAGCCGCGCGCCTCATCTTCTGCCGCCTGATGCTCCAGAAACCCAATTTCCTGGTGCTCGACGAGCCGACCAACCACCTCGACCTCGAAGCCATCAACGCCCTCAACATCGCCCTCCAGAGCTACGAAGGCACCGTCCTGCTGGTCACGCACGATCACGACGTCATCGACGAAGTGGCCACCCGCATCTGGCACTTCGAGCACGGCCAGATCGAGGATTTCGAAGGTCCGTATTCGGAGTACCTCGTTCACGCCGGCCAGGCGGAAGTTGCCTGATCGCCTAAAACCGGTTCAGCCAGCGAATCCTCGGCGCGATCGCGAAATTCAATTGCACCGCGACGATGAAGGCGATGCTCGCATAGTCGTTCACCACGCACAGCGCCGCTCCGAAGGCGTACAACAACTGGGCCACGACGATCCGCCGCACGATCGCCTTGCCGGCCTCGGGCGTCGTGTCGTCTTTCAGCAGCCCCGCTTTCTTGGCATACCACCAACTCGCGTAAAGCACCACTCCCAGCACCAGCACGTTGGCCCAGTAGCTCAACAGCGCCAACCTGAAACCGATGAACTCCGCCAACAGCCGCGTCGAAAACGGCATGATCGAAACCGCCGCCAAAAAGACGATATGGATCCAGGCCAGATTCCGGTCGCCACGCTCGAAATGGTTGAACTGCACCTGCTGGCCGTTCCAGAAAATCGCCAGCGTCAGGAAACTCATCAGATAGGAAACCAATTGCGGCGTCATCGCCGCCAGCGCCGCGCAGAGTTCCGCCTCGTTGTGAATCCCTTCTTTCGATGGAACGTGGAGATCCAGCACCAACAGCGTTATCGCCACCGCGAAAATGCCGTCGCTCAGCGCCGCCAGCCGCTCGATACTCTGCCCCGCAAACCGGTTGTACCAGGGAGCCGTCATCGAATCCGCCGTCCCCACTTACCTCCCGCCCACCCTCCGACCGCTCCGAAAACGATCCCGGTCCCAATCACTCCGAAATACGACCGTAACGCGAATGCATCCGGCAAACTGATCAGCAACCCCGCCACGGCCCCCGCCAGCACCGGATGTATCCCGAACGAAAAGTTCGCGCCAAGGACCCCAATCGCAAACCGGCTAAAAAACGCCTGCGCCAGGATCTCCCAACCCACGCTGCGGCCCGGACTATTCCCGGCCAGCGTCATCGCCACATCGATCGCTCCCCACGCAATACCCAACAGGATTCCAAGCGCCAGCCGGTTCATTCGCGTAGCCTCACCCGATTTCCTCGCCGGCCGTCACTTATGTCCGGCGAGTAACCTCGCTGGCGTGTCACCATAGAAGTTACATGTCATCATTGCCCGAAAATCAGTTCATCCGCAACATCGCGATCATCGCCCACGTCGATCATGGGAAAACCACACTCGTCGACGCCATGTTGAAACAGAGCGGCCTATTCCGCGAGAACGAACAAACCGCCGACCGCATGATGGATTCCAACGAACTGGAACGCGAGCGCGGCATCACCATTCTGGCCAAGACCACCGGGGTCAGTTACGGCGGGATCAAAATTAACATCGTCGATACTCCCGGCCACAGCGACTTCGGCGGCGAGGTCGAGCG
Organism: uncultured Acidobacteriota bacterium; assembly: GCA_963823105.1. GTDB lineage: Bacteria > Acidobacteriota > Terriglobia > Bryobacterales > Bryobacteraceae > JAJYKC01. Next base: position 68,604 of record CAWGKC010000014.1, on the reverse strand, counting down.
GGCGCTTAAGATCGTGGACGGCGTCATGTTGTTAGTGGACGCGAGCGAAGGCCCGCTGCCGCAAACGCGCTACGTTCTGATGAAGGCTCTGGAGGCCAAACTCCCGCCGATCGTGGTGATCAACAAGATCGACCGCGCCGACGCGCGAATTCAGGAAGTGCTGAACGAGATCTTCGACCTGTTCATCGATCTCGACGCGGCCGAGGAGCAACTCGATTTTCCGATTATCTATGCCAACGCCAGAGCCGGCATCGCCAAGCTCGAGCTCGAGGATACCTCCACCGATCTGCGCCCGTTGTTCCAGACGATTTTGAAGCGCGTTCCTCCTCCCGTGGGCGACCCCGAGGGCGTGCTGCAAATGCTGGTGGCGAATCTCGACTACAGCGATTATCTGGGCAGATTGGCCATCGGGCGCGTTTTCTCCGGCACGCTGCATTTCGGCGACGACGTGACTATCGCCAAGCTGGACGGCACGTTCCATAAGACGCGCATTACCAAGCTGTATTCGTTCGAAGGCTTGAAGCGGGTGGACGAGACGGTGGGCAGGCCCGGCGACATTCTGGCGATCGCGGGCGTCGAAGGCATCACGATCGGCGAAACAATAACCAGCGCCGAGACGCCCCTACCGCTGCCGAAGATTCAAATCGACGAGCCGACGATCGCCATGCTGTTTACCATCAATAACTCGCCGTTCGTCGGCCGCGAGGGCCAGTATGTGACCTCGCGGAATCTGCGCGACCGGCTGGATAAGGAACTGCTGACCAACGTCTCCATTCGCGTCGAAGAGGCCGGCGGCCCGGAGGCGTTCAAGGTCATGGGCCGAGGCGAACTGCAACTGGCGATTTTAATCGAAATGATGCGGCGCGAAGGGTTTGAGTTGACGGTGGGGAAACCGGAGATCATCACCCGTCAAATCGACGGCAAGACGCACGAGCCGCTGGAGCTGTTGGTGATCGACTGCCCGGAGGCCTTCATCGGCGTGGTGATCGAGAAAATGGGCAGCCGCAAGGGCAAGATGGCGAAGATGGTGAACCACGGCTCCGGGCGCGTGCGGCTGGAGTTTCACGTTCCTTCGCGCGGGCTAATCGGGCTGCGTAGCGAGATGCTGACCGACACCAAAGGCACGGCGATCATGAATTCGCTATTCCACGGATATATCGAATGGCAAGGGGAGATCGCCACGCGGCCGACGGGTTCGCTTGTTTCCGACCGCGCCGGGAAAACGACGGGCAACGCGATCTTCAATCTGCAGGAGCGCGGCGAGATCTTCGTGACGCCGGCGACGGAGGTTTACGAGGGGATGATCGTCGGCGAGAACTCGCGCGACAGCGATCTGAACGTGAATATCGTCAAGGAGAAAAAGCTGACGAACATGCGCGCCTCCACCGCCGACGAAGCCATCCGCCTGGTGCCGCCGCGCATATTGAATCTGGAGCAGGCCATCGAGTTCATCCGCGACGACGAGTTCGTGGAAGTGACGCCGAAGTCGATCCGTCTGCGCAAAAAAGTCCTCAAGGCGAATCAGCGGTAGCGGCTTTTAACCCAGCGTCTCTTTGAGCAGAGCGTTCACCGCGGCGGGGTTGGCCTGCCCTTTGGACGCCTTCATCACTTGGCCCACCAGGAATCCCGCTACGGCCGTCTTGCCGCTTTTATATTGCTCCACCTGTTTGGGATTGGCGGCCAGGACTTCGGCGACGATGGCCGCCAGCGCGCCCGAATCGCTGATCTGCTTCAGGCCTTCGCGGTCCATGACGGCGCGGGCGCTGTCGCCGGTCTCGCACATTTTGGCGAAGATTTCCTTGGCCAACTTGCCCGAAATTTCGCCTTTCGCGATCAAGCCAACGAGCTCGCCGAGCGCCTGGGCCGTAACCGGAGCGGCGGCGATTTCCTGGCCTTTTAGCGCTCCCATCAGATCGCCTGTCACCCAGTTGGCGGCCAGGCGCGGGTCGCCGGAGACGCGCGCGGCAGTCTCGAAATATTCCGCCGTCGCCCGGTTCAGAGTAAGCACTTGCGCGTCGTATTCGCGAAGACCGTAGACCGAGACGAAACGGTTGCGCTTATCCGAAGGCAACTCCGGCATGGTCTCGCGAACCCGGCTCAGCCACGCCTCGCTTACTTCCAGCGGCGCCAGGTCGGGCTCGGGGAAATAGCGGTAATCGTGAGCATGCTCCTTGCTTCGCATGCTCACCGTCTCGCCGGTTTCGGCGTTGTAGAGGCGCGTCTCCTGCGCCACCTTGCCGCCGCCTTCGATCAGCGCCACCTGGCGCACAATTTCGTATTCGAGCGCCATGCGCGCGAATCGGAACGAATTGAGATTTTTCACCTCCGCCTTGGTGCCGAACTCTTCCCTGCCGCGGGGCCGCACCGACACGTTGGCGTCGCAGCGCAACTGTCCCTTCTCCATATCGCATTCGGAAACGCCCAGATACACCATCACCTGCTTCAACGCCGTGAGGTAGGCGTAGGCCTCCTCCGGCGAGCGCATGTCCGGCTCGCTGACGATCTCGATCAGCGGCGTGCCGCAGCGGTTGAGATCGACGTATGTATAGACGTCGCTGTCCTTGAAGCCGTCGTGAACGCTTTTGCCCGCGTCGTCTTCCATGTGAATGCGAGTGACGCCGATGCGCTTGCGCTCCCCGTTTTCGAGCGCGATTTCGAGCTCAGCCATGCTCGGCCAGAGGCTGGTCGTATTGAGAAATCTGATAGCCCTTCGGCAGGTCCGGGTAGAAATAATTCTTGCGGGCGAAGCGCGAGAGCGGATTCACGCGACACTTCAGGCCAAGGGCGGCGAGAAGGGCCATGTCCACCGCCTGGCGATTGAGCACGGGAAGAGCGCCGGGAAGGCCCATGCAAACGGGACAGACATTGCTGTTCGGGGCCGCGCCGAAGCTGGTGGGGCATCCGCAGAAAATTTTGGTCCGCGTGGCGAGTTGGATATGCACCTCGAGGCCGATGACGGGTTCGTAGTTGGTGGTTGGCTCAGCCGGGCGCGCTGCCATACTAATGGACATGATCCATTATAGGAATCTCTTCCTATATATCGCGGGATTGCCGCTTGCCGCGCATCTGCTGGCGGCCGAAGCGGACTTGATCCTGAAGAATGGGCGCGTATGGACGGGCGATGCCGACAATCCATGGGCGGAGGCGGTGGCGATTCGCGGATCGCGAATTTTAGCGGTGGGCAACAACCAGCCGGTGGCGGACTTGGCCGGCCCGTATGCGAAGGTGATCGATTTGCGCGGCCGGCTGGCGATTCCCGGATTCAACGACGCGCATACGCATTTTCTGAGCGGCTCGATGGAGATGACCGAGGTCGATCTCAACGGCGCCTGCGGCCTGGCGGAGATGCAGAAGAGGGTGGGAGATTGGGCGGCGGCGCACCCGAAAGAGCCCTGGATCACCGGGGCGGGCTGGCAGTACGAGTGCTTTCCCGATCGCGCTTTGCCGCTGAAGCAGGATCTGGACGCGGTCGTGAAGGACCGGCCCGTTTACCTGCGCTCCTACGACGGCCACACGGCCTGGGTGAATTCGAAAGCCCTGCAACTGGCCGGGATCAACGCGCATACGCGCTACACCGGGTTCGGACAGGTTGTCGTCGACGCGAAAACCGGGGAACCGACGGGATGCTTAAAGGAAGGCGCCCAGGCGCTGGTGAGAAAGTTGGCGCCGGAGGCGTCGCGGGAGCGCAAGCTGGCCGCCCTGGAGCAGGGATTGAAGTACGCGGCGTCGCTCGGCATTACCAGCGTCGGGAACGCGAACGGCGATGCGGAGCTGCTGTCGCTGTTCGACGATCTGGATAAGCAGAAAAAACTCACGTTGCGCGTAAACGTCGCCCTATCGGCGCCGCCTTCGACTCCGGCCGACGCCATCGACCGTTTTCTGGAGTTGAAGCAAACTTACCGGTCGCCGCGCCTGCGCGCGGGGGCGGTGAAGTTCGTTCTGGACGGAGTGATCGAATCGCACACGGCGGCGATGCTAGCGCCATATTCGGACGGAAGCAACACGGCGGGCAAACCCGCGTGGACGCAGGACGCTTACGAAAACATGGTGGCGCTGGCGGATTCGGGCGGGTTGCAAATCTTGACCCACGCCATCGGGGACCGGGCGGTGCGGATGGCGCTCGACGCCTATGAATACGCGCGAAAGGAGAACGGGCCGCACGACGCGCGGTTCCGCATCGAGCATATCGAGACGATCTCGCCCGTGGACGTTCCGAGGTTCGCCAAGCTGGGCGTTTTGGCGTCGATGCAGCCGATTCACGCCGACCCCGGCACGGTGGAAGTATGGAGCAAGGCCGTCGGGCCGGAACGTATGAAGCTGGCGTTTCCCTGGCGCACGCTGGAGCTGGCCGGAGCGAAGCTCGTGTTTTCGAGCGACTGGCCGGCCGCGATCAGTTGCGATCCGGTGCGCGGGCTTCACAACGCGGTGAACCGCGAGACCATCGACGGCAAACCGCCCGGCGGCTGGGTTCCGGCGCAGCGGGTGACCGTCGAGACCGCGGTGCGCGCCTACACCGAGAGCGGCGCCTACGCCTCGTTCGACGAGAAGCAAAAAGGCAAATTGAAGGAAGGCATGCTGGCCGACATCGTGGTCCTGTCGCAGGACCTATTCCGCATCGCCCCGGCCGACATTTACAAAACGAAAGTGGACATCACGATCTTCGACGGTAAAGTGATTTTTACGCGGGAGTAATTGGCGCCGGCGGGCCGGTCCGCCTCGGCGGGTTGTTTGAAACATGAGATCCGGGCTTCATCCGCCGTGGCTGAGTTCGCGGCCTTCGGCCTGTTTGCCGCGCAGCGTCATACAGGTGCTCGAAGCTTTGGCGACCATGCGGCCGTCCTGGTCGTAGACTTCGCATTCCACCAATGAGATGGTGCGTCCGCTCTTCGTTACCGTTCCGTGGGCGTAAAGCCGCGTGTTGAAGACGGGCCGGAGGAAGTTGATCTTGAGTTCGAGCGTAGTGGTGGTCTCACCGGGCTGGAGCGAACTGCCTTGCGCGATGCCCATCGCGGAATCGGCTATGGCGGTGATCACCCCGCCGTGGACCGTGCCCATCGGGTTATAGTGGTCCGTCGTGGTTTCCATTTCCACCACCGCCTCGCCGCGTGAGAGCCGGGCGATGCGATAGCCCAGGATGCGGCCAAGCGGAATCGGGTCCAACGCCTGCTCCAGTGCCTCTTGAAATCGCGCGATCATCCCAGTCCCGCTCATTTTGTCTTGGATGATCGCGGGCGCGGAAAGGATTCGCCCGGCGGAAAAAATACTCGCCGGTTCCCATCGGGACCGGACATTTGCCGCGACGGACGTATCGCCCGCTCCCGCTGGCTATATCGGCCTCGGAAGCGGATATGTGAACGCACCCGCGTCCCGACGAACGAGCGGCGGCGCTCCTCCCGGCGTCTCCTTTCGGCTCCAACCTTCGATAAACATTCATAGTTGGGCCGGCTTGCTCGATATGATTCCCAGGACGTATCGCAACCCATTCGCCCATGTCTTTTGACCTACTAATCGTCGACGATTCGGCTGCCATTCGCAAAATCCTACAAAGAATTCTGCAGAAGGCCGAGTTCCCGATCGGAACCGTGTTCGAGGCGGGCGATGGCCTTGAGGCGCTGGCGATCTTGAAGGAAAACAAGGTCGGCCTCGTCCTCACCGAGATCAACATGCCGAACATGGACGGGCTTCAACTACTCGCCCAACTGCGGGCGGAAGAGGCGTGGAAACGCCTGCCGGTCATTATGATCACGAACGAAGGCGGCCAAGGCAAAGTCATGGAAGCCCTGCAACTGGGCGCCACCGGTTACGTCAAAAAACCGTTTACCTCGGACCAGATCAAGGACAAACTCGCGGGCTTGATGTAGCGAGTCCGCGCTGGACAAGCGTCCGGATATCCTGCCAATGAGCAGGCTGCCCCGGAAACCGTCGACCGGGCGCCCTCAAGGCTGGCATCACCCGCAAAATCGCTGCGAGCGAAGCCGATTTAGATCGCGAAGCCGAACGGATTCTCCGGACGATACGTATCCGTTACCATGGATAGAATCCGGGAAAGGATCTTCGTGAAACATTCGCTCGCCGTACTCTGCCTGCTCCCCTTTATTAGCTGCGTCTCGGGCGCGGAGGGCCCCCTTTTGCTCCGCGAGCCGGCGCTCGGAAAGACGCGCATCGTTTTCCGCTACGGCGGCGATCTGTGGTCGGTCGCGCGCACGGGTGGAGACGCCGTCCGCTTGACGGCGGGTTCGGGCATCGAGAGTTCGCCGGTCTTTTCGCCCGACGGCGAGCAAGTGGCCTTCAGCGGCGAGTATGAGGGTAACGTCGATGTCTACCTCGTAAACGCGGAGGGAGGAGTGCCGCGCAGGCTGACGTATCATCCGTCGGTGGACACTCCGGTCGGCTGGTCGCCCGACGGCACGAAGATCCTATTCCGCTCCGGCCGCGAAAGCTATTCCCGCTTCAGCAAGCTGTTCACGGTGGGTGTGGATGGAAGCTTCCCGGAAGCGATTCCATTGCCGGCCGCCTTCGACGGGTCCTATTCGGAGGACGGAACCAAGCTCGCCTACATGCCCATCATGCCGGCGAACACGATTTGGAAGCGATACAGGGGAGGAAGGACGACGCCGTTGTGGATCGCCACCCTCGCCGATGCGCACATCGAGAAGATCCCGCGCGACAATTCCAACGACTCGAATCCGCTTTGGATCGGCGGCAAGGTCTACTTTCTTTCGGATCGCAACGGCGCGACGACGCTGTTCTCCTATGATCCGGGGACGAACAAGGTGGCCCAACTCATCCGCAACGAAGGCTTCGAACTGAAGTGGGCGAGCGCCTATGGGCAAACGATCGCCTACGAGCAGTTCGGCGAGATTCATCTCTACGACGTCAAATCCGGAAAGACGAAGAAAGTGGATATCCATGTTACCGGCGACGTCACCGATGTGCGGCCATCGTTTGAGAAAGTGGCGGCGAGGGCGGACAACGGACGGATTTCCTCCACCGGCATGCGAGCGGTTTTCGAAGCCCGCGGCGATATTTTTACCGTCCCGGCCGAGAAAGGCGACGTTCGGGATCTGACCAACACGCCCGGCGTCGCCGAGCGCGATCCGTCGTGGTCGCCCGACGGAACGCGGGTGGCGTATTTCTCCGACGAATCGGGCGAGTACGCACTGCATATCCGTGCGCAGAGCGGGCTGGGCGATGTCACCAAGATCGCCCTCGGCGATCCACCGGCGTTTTTCTACCAGCCCGTATGGTCTCCCGATAGCAAGAACATCGCCTACACCGACAACCGTCTCAACGTCTGGTATATCGATCTCGGTGCGAAGAAGCCCGTGAAGATCGACACGGACACCTATCAAACGCCATTTCGCGATTTAAGCCCGGCGTGGTCGCCGGACAACAAATGGATCGCCTATAACAAGATCCTCAAGAACCACCTCCGGGCCTTGTTCGTTTATTCGCTCGCGAGCGGCAAGAGCGCGCAAATCACTGACGGAATGAGCGACGCCGATTTCGCGCAGTGGGACAAGAACGGCAAATATCTTTACTTCGCCGCGAGCACGGACCAGGGACTATCGACGGCTTGGCTCGACATGTCGAGCATCGGCCATAAAGTCACCCGCAGCGTCTACGTCGCCGTGCTGCGCAAGGAGGACGCGTCGCCCATGGCGCCGGAGAGCGACGAGGAGAAACCAGACGACGCGAAGAAGACGGCTAAAGATAAAGACAAGGACAAAGACGCCAAAGCGGAGACGGAGCCGGTCGACGTGCGGATCGATTTCGAGAATATCGATCAGCGGATCGTCGCGCTTCCCCTTCCCGCGCGGGATTACGTCGGGTTATACGCCGGCAAAACCGGAGTGCTTTACGCGCTCGAAGCCGGCGAAATCTCCGACGCTTTTCGCGACGGCCCGGTGATGACGGTGCAGAAGTTCGAACTGAAGACCCGGAAGACGGAGAAATTGTTGGACGGCGTCTCGGCGTTCGATTTATCGGCGAACGGGGAGAAGATGCTGGACAAGATGGCCGGCAAGTGGTCGATCGTCTCCGCGCTGGCCGCGCCGAAGCCGGGAGACGGCGCGCTGAAAATGGACGCGATGGAGATGCGCGTCGTTCCGCGGCAGGAGTGGGCGCAGATCTATCGCGAAGTCTGGCGCATCGAGCGCGATTACTTCTACGACCCGGGCACGCACGGACTGGACCTCAAAGCGGCCGAGGAGCGTTACCGGCCCTACGCCGAGAACGTGGCCAGCCGCGACGATTTGAACTATGTCTTCGACGACATGTTGGGCGAATTGACGGTGGGCCACATGTTTGTGGGCGGCGGCGCGATGCCGGACGTCAAGAAGGTGCCCGGCGGATTGTTGGGCGCCGATTATAAGATCGAAAACGGGCGCTACCGGTTCGCCCGCGTCTATAGCGGCGAGAATTGGAACCCCGATTTGAAGGCCCCGCTGACTCAACCCGGCGTCAATGTGCAGGCCGGCGAATATCTGCTGGCCGTCAACGGGCGGGACCTGCGGCCGCCGGACAACGTCTACTCGTTTTTCGAGGGCACGGCGGGCAAACAAGTGACGATCCGCGTCGGGACGGACCCCGCCGGCGCCGGCGCGCGCGACGTGGTGGTGACGCCGGTGCCCGACGAAACCGGACTGCGCAACCGCGATTGGATCGAAGATAACCGCCGCAAAGTGGACCAGTTGAGCGGCGGCCGCCTCGCTTATGTTTATCTCCCAAACACCGCCGGCGCGGGATACACCAACTTCAACCGCTACTACTTCGCCCAACTCGGCAAGGAAGGCGCGGTGATCGACGAGCGTTTCAATGGCGGAGGCGATATCGCCGACTACATCATCGATTATTTGAAGCGGCCGCAAACGAATTTCTTCAGCACCCGCTACGGCGCCGACTTCACGACGCCGCAGAATCAGATCTTCGGACCGAAGGCCATGATCATCAACGAATATGCCGGCTCCGGCGGCGACGCCATGCCCTGGCTGTTCCGGCAACGGAAAGTAGGAACTTTGGTCGGTAAGCGGACCTGGGGCGGACTGGTGGGCATTTTCGGCTTTCCCGAGTTGATCGACGGAGGCTTTGTGACCGCGCCGAACCTGGCGTTCTATAACCTGACCGGCGAGTGGGACGTGGAGAACCACGGCGTGCCGCCCGACGTCGAAGTGGACTTCGATCCGGCCGCGGTGCGGGCGGGGCACGACCCTCAGCTTGAGAAAGCGGTGGAAGTAGTATTGGCGGAATTAAAGGCCCACCCGCTTCCGAAGTATAAGAAGCCGCCGTATCCCAACTATCACAAGACAGGCAACTGACCCCGCCCCGCGGTTTACGCGCGAAGGAACTGAAGCAGCGCGAGAAAGGCCACGCCGGCAAGCAGCAGAAGGAACGTGGATGGCTCCGGCGTTCCAAATCCGAAGCCGCTGGGCAGATCGAGTTCGAAGGCGTGCTGCCGGCCGTCGAAGATCCCCGTGCCGACGACCTGATTGTGATCGTTGATGCCGTAGGCCTGAAGCAGCACCCATCCCGAGCCGCCGGGCAGCATGGAGTTCAGGTCGATCAACTGGCCGTTGTAGTCGAAAAACGCGCGCGGGTCGCCGGTACCGGTGGTGGAGTAACCCACCACAACGCCGCCGTTGTTGATGCCGTAGGCGTAGCTGGATGTGCCGCCGAGAGTGCCGAGATCCGTCATCGCGCCGTTGGAATCGAGGAAGGCGTGGAAGTATCCGGATCCTGTGCTGGCGTCGCCGACGATCTGGTTGGAATTGTTGATATCCATGGCGTAACTGGACGCCCCGCCCAGCGTGCCGATGGGAACCAGGGATCCGCCGTTCCAGTAAAAGCCGCGAAACACGCCCGGCCCGATCGTGCCATAACCGGCCACGGCGCCGTTGGAGTTGATGGAATAGGCCGCGCTCCAGTTGCCGCCCGGCAATGTGCCCAACTCCCGCATCGTCCCGCCGCTGTAAAGAAACGCCTGCCCGTTCCCGCCCACCGCCTGGCCGGCATCGTTGATCGCCGTCCCGTAGCTGCCCGCCCCAAGGTCGATCGTGCTCCCCGTCCCGGTCCAGATCACGCCGTGGGACTGGCCGCCGGAATAATAATTCCCCGTCGCCGCGCCCAAATCGTTCACCCCGTAAGCGTAGCTCTCCGCCCCGCCCACTTGGCCCGACAAGTCGATCAGCCCTTGCGCCGTCGACAGGAAGCCCTGCGTCACCCCGAACGGGTTCGTGCCCCAGCCCGCCGCTTGCCCGGAATTATTTACGCCGAAGGCCGTCGTTTGCGATCCGCCCAGAGTGCCGAGATCCTGGATCGTACCGAGAGATCCCCCGTGCGCAAAAACGAGCGGAACGATACCGAGATAGAGAATTTTCCAAACACCGCCGCCTGTCATGGGATACCCAAGTCGAGTATGCCATGGAGACACCGGAACCGCTACAGGCGAAAGGGCCTAATTTGAGGCGTTTTCCGTACTATTCCCACTACTCCGATGGGGATAAGCCACCGGCTCAAGTCAACCAAGGATAAGCGCTACGTCGCGCTCTCTTCCATCTCCAACGCGATCTGGCGCTGCCAGCGCAGGCGGCCCTGGTATTCCTGCCAGAGCGTGCTGAACCCGGCCCAATAATACCCCGCGACAAAGAGTGTCAGGAACGGTAGAGAGAGGTAATTCAAGGTGTCGATGGCGTAGGCCGCCATCACCACGAAGTAGCTTCCAAAGGCAAGCTCCGCATACGGAAGCCATCCGCTGCGGCGGCGATATTTGAGACTCCGCAGGCTGATTTTGCCGGAAGCGCCGATGGCGAATTTCGGCGTGCGCACGAAACTGGTCTCGACGCCGAAGAGCGCTTCGATCACCGCTTTGGTGTTGATGATCGTAAGGGCGATGCCGGAGGCCATCAGGGCGGGCAGCAGAAATATCCCGCGTTTCCAATTCTTTCGGTGCAACTCGCGGTGGGCGATGAGATAAAACGCCGAGATGGACCAGAACGAGGCGGCGATCAGCGGCAGATCGATCGCCAGCATCTCCAGCCAGCCCATGTAAAACCGCACGATCATCACCGGCAGCATTAACGCGGCGACGACGATCATCAACGGATAACAGATGTTCGGAGTCAGGTGCAGGAAAGCTTCGATCTTGTTGCGGCGCGGAATATCGGACTTGAGAATGGCGGGCAACAGTTTCTTGGCCACCTGAGTCAGGCCCTTGGCCCAGCGCGATTGCTGCACCTGAAAACCGTAAGTCTCGGCGGGCAACTCCGACGGGCACTCCACATCGGGCACATACACGAAACGCCAGCCCTTCAACTGAGCGCGATAGCTGAGGTCGGAATCCTCGGTGAGAGTGTCGTGCTGCCATCCGCCGGCGTCGTCGATCATCGCGCGGCGCAGGATGCCCGCCGTGCCGTTGAAATTGAAGAAAAGGCCGCCGCCGCAGCGCGCCCCGTGCTCCAGAACGAAGTGGGCGTCCAGCAGCATGCCCTCCACTTCCGTCAGCAGATTGTAATGCCGGTTGATATAGGTCCAGCGGGTCTGCACCACGCCGACTTTGGGGTCCTTGAAATAATCGACGGTGCGCTCCAGAAAATCGGCGGGGGGAAGGAAGTCGGCGTCGAAAACGGCGATCAACTCGCCGGTGGCGGTCTCCAGTCCTTCCTGCAGGGCGCCGGCTTTGTATCCCTGGCGATTCTTTCGATGGCGGTATTCGATGGGGAAGCCTTGCGCGCGGCAGCCGGCCACCAGCCGTTCCGTAAACGCGTGGGTATCGTCGGTGGAATCGTCGAGGACCTGGATCTGGAGCAGATGGCGCGGATAGCGCATTTGGCAGACGCCGTCGATCAGCCTCTCTACGACATAGCGCTCGTTATACAGCGGAAGCTGAATCGTCACCCTCGGTAGCGAGCCTTCGCCGAAGCGCGCCGGCGGGCTTGTTAGGAGATTCTTGCGGTACTTCAAATACTCGTGGATGACCTTGTACCGGTGCAGGCCATAGACGCTCAGGACGCCGAGCACCGCGAAGTAAGTGGAAAGAATGGCCCAGTCGAACGGCTGTAGGCGATAGATCCCGGAGAACGTCGAGTCCGTCAACTCGTTCACCAAATGGTTGGCGAAAGAGGTGGCGAGAAGTATCGCGGGACTGAGACAAAACGGCTGCATGAATCCGAAGAAGCTGACCAGTCTCAGTCTACCAAAGCGCGCGCAGCGCCCGGAGGCGCGCGATGGGCGAATTCTGACCTTGCCGGTTCCGCGCGGGCGCCCCGCCTCAAGGAATCGCTACCGCTTGAATCGGCGACGAAAGCTTATCCGCGCCGTGCGAATCCAGCCATTGAATGGCGAAGTACAACACGCGCCCCGACAGCGCGGGCACGTTCACGGTGCAGCCTTGCGCGCAAGCCTGCGGCGCCGGCGCTTCGCTTAACCAGGAGAACGGCTCTCCGCCGGTCGAGCAAACTTCCCGCCGCGACGTGCAATAAAAGGCGTCCGGCGGCCCGTTCTCCGCATAACCGAAAACGATCAGCGCTTGCGTAAGCCCGGCCACCGGCGTCACTTGAACCGGGATTGGAACGAAAGTGGTGCGGTCTATGCCATCAAGGCCCGGCCACGGGGGCAGTTTCGCGGCGAACATCTCCGACCGCACTCCGTCGGTGAAATGGGACGGTACGATCGCCCAACTGCCGTCCGGCGCCGAATGCGTATTGGTGAAGCCGTCGTCGGTGCGGCCATAGCCGGCAAAGCCCATCGTGAGCTTGCGCCAGTTCAAGCCCTTCGAGTCGGGGATCGAGAATCCCTGCTGGACGCTGTAACCGAAGTGGGCCGGAACGCTGGCCGCGCAGGGTTGATTGAGAAGCTCGCCCCCGCCGCACCATCCGGAGAGCGTGGCTTTGTCGACGACGGCGAAGACTTGGCCCGCCGCCGATCCCGCCACGCACTCACCGGGAAAATCGGCCACGCAATAACGCCACAGATCGAGATCGGAGATACGCGAATCCGGACCGCTGATATCCAGCAAAAGATGGCGCCCCGCCCACACGGCCAGCGGAAGACGCTTGCGGTCGAGCGCCGGATCGGAGGTGACATACACGCGCTGCGTTCCGGGAACGGGCGCCCAGTTTTGGTGAAATACCTGAAGCGTGGAGCCGTTTTCGGCGCTGAGCACGCGCGAATCGAGCAGCCAACCCTGCTCAGCCGCCGGCGCGAGGTGCTGCCGTGCGGAGGGATGGGTTTGGATGAAGTTTTCCGGAAGCGCGGCTGGACTGCCCGCGAATGGCACCGCGGTGCGGATCACCTGCTGCACCGGCCCTCCGATTTGGGCTGGGATGGGACCGCTGCGAGTCTTAATGGTTCCATCCCCGCAACTGGCGATCTTCGTCGGCGCGATGCCTAGCGACGGGTCCGGATCGCTTGTATCGCCGTGGCAATTGCCGCCGAAGGGTGACACCTCAATGCGCGGCACGCCCCCGTCGCCCGTCAGCCCGTAATAGAGATCGGCCGGGTAGCAAGTGCCGCTCGGCAGCATGTACGGATGCCAGCCCGCGGCATGGCTGTAGAATGGCGGGTTTTGGAAAAAGCCTCCGCACTGGCTGTCCAGATAATGGCGTAGAAACGTCGCCTGAATCGAGCCGTCGGCCAACACCGTCTTCGCCACCAGGATCATTTTTTCATGATCGTAATACTGCGCCGTGTCTCCGGCCGAATCGCCCGGACTCATCACCTGCGGCATCGACCAGCATTGGGGCGTCGTATCGTCGCCGCCGCAGGAGGCGGCGTTATGCGGCCACGGGTGCGCGGTCAGTTCTTCATAAAGCCCCACTGTCGCCGTGGCGCCCGTTCCCGCGCCGCCATTCAATACCGCCGTGGGAATCGAATACCCCGTTCCGCCGTTCACCACGTCGATCGAGGCGATGCCGTATCCAACCGTCACCGCGCCGGCCGCGGCGCCCGTGCCGTCGCCGCCGGCCAATGTGACTTGCGGCGCGGAGGTGTATCCGGAGCCGCCGTTCGTCATAAAGATGCTCGTGATCGAGTGCAAACTGGGGTCCAGGTACGCCGTCGCCGCCGCGCCGCTTCCCCCGCCTCCGGAGAAGAAAATCTCCGGCGCGACGGTGTAATTGGCGCCCTCCGAAGTAAGCGCGATCGAAACCACCGAACCCGTCGCCGAGAGCGTAGCGGAAAGCGTTGCGCCGCTTCCCCCGCCTCCGGACACCGAAACCTGCGGCGGCGCAGTGTATCCCGCCCCTGCCGCGCCCACCTTCACGCCGGCGATAGCCCCGTTGGCCACGGTGACCGAAGCCGACGCCCCGCCCCCTCCGCCTCCGTTGAACTGGACCAGCGGATACGAGTATCCGGACCCTGGGTTGGTCACCTCGATTGCCGTCACCGCGCCGCCCGAAACCTGCGCGGAGGCGGTGGCGGCGGTTCCTCCTCCCCCCTGGATCGATACCGAAGGCGCAGTGCCGTATCCCCGCCCTCCCGCCAGCACATTCACCCGGTACACCCCGCTCAACGCTCCGCGTTCCGGACTCTTGTTCACCGGCTCGTGCGGCAAGGTCATGGTCACGCATTGGGGATTGTCCGATGTCGCCCCCAGCGCCACCCATTGCGGATCTAGGCCCGCCGGACAGTTCTGCCCGAAGCTGGTGATCAGCGGCCATCGGTAGGCGTTCACCACCACCGACGCGCCCTGGCATCCGGAACCGGTCAGCGGAACGATGAAATCGTTTTGATAGCCTTGCCCCGCCGCCGAGATCGTCACCGACGTGACCGATCCCCCGGACACCGACACCGCCAGCGTCGCTCCCGAGCCTCCCGCCTCGTTCAACGGACCCACCGTGAAATCCCCCGTGCAGCCGGCGCCCCCGATCAACCCGGACGTCGCCAGCGCCTGTTGTACGTAGGTTTGCGGGATCGAGAACGGTTGCGTGAACGCCGCATCGTTATAAAGATCCAAATGCGTCGCGTCGACAACCTTGGCGTAGTAACCGCTCTGGGTATGAATGGGCCCCTCGTTATAAAGGTAAATTTGCCGGTTGTCGCTGTGGTCCATTTGATGCGGGGTCGCCGTGGTTAACCGCAGCGGCGTTCCGGAGGCGGCGACGACGGTCACCAGCGGGTCGAGCGAGGTGTCTACGCGCCCCGTGATCGATCCGATATCGAGTTCGTAGTTTCCGGCTCCCCGTCCATGGGAGCCGTTGTTGGAAGACGGAACGGCCAGAAAGCTGATCGCCTCGGGCGACTCCATCACCGGACAACCGTGGAGGCCGGCAAAGCGCGATGGATACCGGGTGTACGTGTCGAGTACCTGATCTACCGCTCCCGCCGACGGGTCGTAGCGGATAATCAGCGCGAAATGATTATTGTTGGCGTTGCCCTGCATTGCCAGGAAGAGGAGATACCGGCCGGCCACGTCGCACAAATACGGATTGCCATCGTAGGCCGGATCGTAGGAAGGCCGCACCGCGCGAATCAGAGAGGGTAGGTCCTTGCCCGGCTGCGCGGTCAACTCCTCGTAAGCGACGCAGGGATTTTCCTGGCCGTCGTAGCGGTATTGAAAATTGCGATAGTCGCACGATGTCCCCGCGGCGTAGTTGTATTGGCCCGCATAGACGGAAGTCCCGCGCGCGCAGTAGAAGCGGTTCGGGTTCGCCGCGTCGATGGGCGCGCCGCTCTCGCACTCGGCGCCGCGCGGAAAAACGCCCCCGGCGAGCTGACGGACTTCCCCGTCCGGCACGCTGCCGCCGTTTCCATGCGGAATGAAAAGATACAGCGGCATCGACGACGCCTTCGTCGGCAGCATCATCGTATACCCGGTCAGGCAGGGCGCGATCGGCGCTCCGTCGCGATCGACGCACACCGAAACCCCGGCGAGGCTGAAATCCTCCTCCGACCCCGTGGGGGAGTTCGTCGACATCAGCCCGGTCGTCTCCCGCGCCGTAACGGCGTCGATCGAGACGGAGCCGGTCCCCGTCTTCTTACGCAGAAGCACCCCGAAGTTCGCGCCGTCGTATGGAATCGACTGGCCGCCCTGGAAATTGCCCAGATTCTGGGCGAGGGTCAGGTTCAGGCCGTCCTGAACCTGGGCGATCGTGCAAACGTTGGCGGGACACGTGGGATCGGAGCCGGGCACGCCGATCCGGTCGCCCGGCTCCCAGCTCACGTCGAAGAAGCTGTACAGGCCGGCGTTTCGCGGCGTCGCGCTATACCAGCGCATTGCGTTGCCCGATACCAGCGCATTGTCCAGAATATGCTCGTAACTATCGCGATTCGGCGGGAGCGGATGACTGGCGTCGGTCCAATACGAAAGCACTCCGAAGCCTGGGAAAGCGCTGTCCGGAGGGTAGCTCACCGTGCTCGCGGCGCCTTCGGGCAGCACGATGTCGAACCAGGACGTATCGCACGCGCCGGTGTAAACATGCCCCGTCAGGCACACCGAGACGGTGCGGTCGGCGGCCGCGGCCGCGCTGCCGGAGCCGAGCACCTGGACTTGAAACTCGTTCACGCTTAGCTCGTACGATTGCCACGATCCCCCGCGATAGCTGCGCAGGGTAAAATTGAATCCAAGAGGATCTCCATTGGCGCCGTCGTACGTCGCGGAATTGCCGTCGGCGGTCGAGCGCGGCGCAGGGATTGGTCCAATGGACTCCCTGGCACGACGTACCGGAAGTGAATGCCGCGCCACCATCGGCCACCGCGCTGGCGATGGGGTTCTGCATCACGTCGTCCGGGCTTTCCGCCGGCAGCGTGGCCCGCTTCAAAAGAATCCCCGTAAGCGGATCGATATATTCTTTCGACGGATCCATCCAGTCGATCGTCGGCCATGCATAGCCGCCAAACGACTGCGACGCCAGATTGGCGTGGGCCGCCGCGCCCGAGCCTCCTCCGCCGGAAAATGTCACCACCGGTGTGTCCGAATAACTCCCTCCCGCCGAAAGAACGGTCACCGCCGTCACCTGCCCGCCGCTCACTTGCGCCCGCACCTGTGGCGCCGGTTGCGCGTCCCCGGTGACGATCGCCGTGGGAGCGCTCGTGTAGCCCGAACCCCCGTCGGTCACGACAATGGCCTGGAGCGAGCCCGAGGTGTCGAAAGGTGGAAGATCCGGCGCCGCATTGCCCAGCGGCGGGTTGGCCGTGGTGAACGTTCCGCTCGCCTGGTCTCTTCCGCAAGCGACCGTATAGTAATAGGTCGTGTTGGCTTCAAGCGCCCGGCTGTACATCTTTCCATCGGGCGCGCGTTGCGCCTTCCGCGTGCCAACGACAAAGATATGCTGCGTTCCGAAGACGCTGGCGCCCGGTCGCGAATCCAGATCCGAGCCGGGAAACAGCGCCGGGTTGACATCGTTGGCCAGCGGAATCATGGCCGGATTCCCGCTCACCCGATAGTTGCAAGTGGAGACCGGACCCGCCGTCTGTACGCGCAGCACGGCTTGCGCCGGTGTGACGCCATCCACGCCCACCATCAACCTGGCGGCGGCGGCCGGCGCGCAAATCACGCCTGCGGATATGAGAAGGAAATAAGTACGCATCGGACGACAACGAAAAAGCGAATAGCGGAACTCACCAAGAACGTATACCGAAGGGACGCGCATTCTCCCCTAGCAAGTTTACGGCCACGACCGGTCAGCCTTCCAGCAGATGGCGCAGATACTTCCCCGCCGCCAGATCCCGCGAGATCGCCCGGAACTCGTCTCCGTTCCGCGGCGGCGCGAATAATCCGCATTCATCCGCCGCTGGCGCGCCCACCGAGTACGGCAGCCGGATATAACGGCTGGCGAGGTCGTAGATGCCGTAGACCACCGTGATATGGTCGTGTCCTTGCGTCCGGAACTCCTCCTGCAAACAGAAAGCGTTCCAGACGCAGTTCAAAGGCACGGAAAGCTCGATCAACGCGCGGCGATATCCGGGCTTCGACGCGGCGCCGGAGCCGTGAACCGCGTCGATGGCGAGGGCCGCCGCGCGCACCGAAACCAGGATCTGGTCCAGGATCGCCCGCAGCGAATGGTTCGTCGCCAGGCTCAGGTACCGCTCCGGATCGAGGAACGCATCCGCCGCTTCCGTCACCGCGCCGCAGGAGGCATGGGCCAGCACCACGGCCAGTTTCATCGAGGCGGCGAAGTGATGCGCGGCGTAGCGCAGACTTCCCAAACATTCATCGCCCAAGACGTTCCCCGCCACGCGGACCACGAACATGTCGTTCGCCCCGCCTCCGAAAATCTGTTCCGTCGGAACCCGCGCGTCCGAACAGGCGAGCACGGCGGCGAAAGGCGTCTGCGTCGGCGCCTCGCCCTCGACTTCTCCGAATCCGAAGTTGCGCGGATCGAGCGGCAAGCTGCGGCGCCGCATTCCGCCTTCGAGCGGCGTGGCCGTCAGCAATTCGGCGAATCCACGGTTGCCCTGCTCGAGCAGCAGGCGCGCCTCTTCCGCCGTCGCCGGTTCGACCTTCGGGGACGGATCCTCCGGATCGTACCGGTAGACGATCTCGATCTTATTTCGCAGCATCGCGTCTCCTGTTTTTCGTCATGGCGCCATGCCGCATGTTCTCATAGAGACGGGGCGTTTCCGCAAGGCTCCGCCGCGGCAGCGCCTTGCGCCTTTTGCCGCCGGTGTAAACTTTTGTCGAGAGGGAACCGCGATGATCGACCCTGACAATCGATGGCGTGACCGTGCAAGCGGAAGCGGGAGAACGCCTGATCGACGTCGCAAATCGCGCGGGCGCGAAGATCCCCCAGGTCTGCTACCACCCGCAACTTGGCCCCATTCAAACTTGCGATACCTGCATGGTCGACACCGGCCAGGGCTTGGTGCGGGCTTGTGGGACGACGGCCGCGGACGGCATGAACATCCGTACAAATTCGTCCAAAGCCGCCGCCGCACAGCGCGAGGCCTTCGACCGCATCCTGAGCGATCACGTGCTCTATTGCACGGTCTGCGACAACAACAACGGCAATTGCACCGTCCACAATACCGAGCGTCTGCTCGCCGTCGAACATCAGGCCATCCCCTATCGCCCCAAGCCGTATGAAGAGGATCACACCAATCCCTTCTACCGCTACGATCCGCAACAATGCATCCTCTGCGGCCGCTGCGTGGAAGCCTGCCAGAGCGTGCAGGTGAACGAGACGCTTTCGATCCGCTGGGAAGACGCCCATCCGCGCGTGCTCTGGGACGGCGGAGCGGCCATCGGAGAATCGAGCTGCGTCTCCTGCGGCCACTGCGTGACGGTCTGCCCCTGCAACGCGCTGATGGAAAAATCCATGCTCGGCCGCGCCGGGTTTCTCACCGCGCTCCCGAAGCCGGCCTTGAGCGGCATGATCGACGTCGTCAAAGGCGTGGAACCGGAGACCGGCTACGGACCGATCCTCAAGCTATCGGAAGCCGAGTCGAACATGCGCGAGTCGCGCATCCGCCGCACGAAAACCGTTTGTACCTACTGCGGCGTCGGATGCAGCTTCGACGTTTGGACGAAAGATCGTCACATCTTAAAAGTCGAGCCTCTCGAAGGCCCCGTAAACGGTATCTCCACCTGCATCAAAGGCAAGTTCGGCTGGGACTATGTGAACAGCGCCGAGCGTTTGACCAAGCCGCTCATCCGCGAGGGAGGCGCGTTCCGCGAAGCGTCCTGGGACGAAGCTCTCGACCTGGTGGCGCGCAAGTTCGCCGCGATCAAAGCCGAACACGGCCCGGATTCGCTCGCGTTCGTCTCTTCGTCCAAATGCACAAATGAAGAAAGCTATCTGATGCAGAAGCTGGCGCGGGCCGTCATCGGCACCAATAACATGGACAACTGTTCCCGCTATTGCCAGGCCCCCGCCACGCAGGGTTTGTTCCGCACGGTGGGCTATGGAGGCGACTCCGGCTCCATCAAAGACATCGAGAACGCCGGTCTCGTGGTCATCATCGGCAGCAACACCGCCGAGAGCCATCCCGTCCTCGCCACCCGCGTCAAACGCGCCCACAAACTGCGCGGCCAAAAGCTCATCGTATCGGATTTGCGCGAGAACGAAATGGCCCGCCGAGCCGATCTTTTCCTGCACCCGAATCCGGGCACCGACATCGCCTGGCTGTCCGCCGTCACCCTCTACTTACTCGAAAACGGTCTCGCTCATACGGAGTTTTTGAACCAATGGGTGAACGGACTGGAAGAGTACAAGAAGAGCCTCGCGCCCTTCACAATGGAGTTTGCCGCCCGCACCTGCGGCCTTCCCGAAGAGACGCTGATCCAAGTCGCCCGCATGATCGCCGAGGCCGATGGCGTTTGCATCCTTTGGGCCATGGGCGTCACCCAGCACAGCATGGGATCGGATACCTCCACCGCGATATCGAACCTGCTGCTCGTCACCGGCAATTACATGAAAACCGGATCGGGCGCATATCCGCTGCGCGGACACAACAACGTCCAGGGCGCCAGCGATCACGGCGCCATGCCGAATTTTCTTCCCGGCTACCAATCCGTCGACGATCCCGAAGTGCGCGCCCGCTTCGAAGCCGGTTGGAGTGTGAAACTGCCTTCTACAAAGGGACTCGACAATCACCAGATGGTCGAGGCGATCGGCGAAGGCAAGCTGAAAGCGATGTACATCTTCGGCGAAGAGATGAGCCTCGTCGATTCCAACGCCAATTTCGTCGGCGACGCCCTGGAGAAACTCGACTTCTTCGTCGTCCAGGACATCTTCTTCACCCACACCTGCCAATTCGCCGATGTCGTGCTGCCCGCCTGCCCCAGCCTCGAAAAAGAAGGCACGTTCACCAACACCGAACGGCGCATCCAACGGCTGTACGAGGTGTTCGAACCGCTCGAAGGCAGCCGCCCGGATTGGCGCATTCTCCTCGACCTCGCCAATCGTCTCGGAGCGAATTGGAACTATCGCCATCCGTCGGAAATCTATCGCGAGATCGCCTCCCTAACGCCGATGTTCGCCGGCGTGACTTACGAAAGGCTCGAAGGATTCCAGTCGCTTCATTGGCCGGTTGCCGCCGGCGGAACCGATCAGCCGCTCCTCTATACCAAACAATTCGCTTTCCCCGACGGCAAGGCCCGGCTCTATCCTCTTGCGTTCTCCGAAGCCGCCGACCAACAGGACGCCGAGTTCGACTTGCACCTCAACAACGGCCGCTTGCTCGAACACTTCCACGAGGGCAATATGACGTATCGCGTCGAAGGAATTCGCGAGAAGACTCCCGACGTCTTCGTCGAAGTCTCGCCTGACCTGGCCGTGGCGCGGGGAATTCAGAGCGGAACCTGGGTCCGCCTCACCTCCCGTTATGGCCAGGTGCGAGTGCGGGCGCTGGTGACGGACCGGGTGCGCGGCAAGGAGCTTTACCTGCCGATGAATTCCGTCGAAAGCCCGGTCAACCGTCTCACCGGCAGCCACACGGACGCAGCCACGCACACGCCCGCCTACAAAGAGACCTCCGTCCGCCTTCTCGTTTTGCCGGATGTGGGCGACAGCCCGCTCCCGTCCGGCAACTCCCGCTTCGGCCATCCCACGCCGCAAAATGGCGTCGAGGTCGAGCGGAAATGGAAGCGCGCGGACTATCGCGTTCCCGGCAACGGGCTGGTGAAGATTCAAACGAATTGAAGGCGAGGAGACAAACCCATGGCCCGTCCCATTCCCCTGGAAACGCCCCCGCGGGATCCGCGCGAGGAACTACGTTCCCGTCTGGCGCGCGCGCCCGTCGAACACGCCGAGGCCCTGCTCTCCGGCTACGAAGTGCTGCAGAGTCTCCACGACCATGGCGTGCTCGAATTGCTGCGAGGGCTGCTCGGCGGCGGCGGCAAGGTTCTCGAAATCGCCGTCGAAGCGGCCCAATCTCCGGATACCATCCGCGGCGTGCGCAACTTTCTTCTTCTCACGAAGTTCTTCGCCGGCATTCCGCCCGATGTCCTCCATAGCCTCGTCGAAACCGCTCGCACCGGCGCCGAACGAGAGAAGGCGCGGAAGGCCCCGGGACTGCTGAGTTTGGCCGGACGGCTGAACAACGAGGATAGCCGCCGCGCCATGTCGGTGGCTCTCGATCTTTTAGAGGCGCTCGGAAAGGGCCTATGACACTCCCGCGCCGCGCGGTCAGTGTACCTTGCCTTCCCAGCGCAAACCCGCCCGCCACAGGAACGGCGCTCCGATATTCGGCGTTGGCGTGAACGCGACGTAGTACTGCTTGTCGAGAATGTTTTCGAGCGCCAGCGTCGCCGATAGCCCATGCGTGATCGTCTGGCTCGCCGCCAACTGTAGCGTGACGAAGCCGGGCAGCAGGAACTGATTCAGGTCGTCGTCGAACTGCGAGCTATATCCCCGCAGCCCCCCGGAGATCAGCGTGCCGTGGCGATGATATGCCACATCGGCCGAGCCTTGATGGTGCGGGATCTCCGGAATCCGCAAGCCGGTTAATGATATCCGCGAATCCGCATAGAGATAAGCCGCCTCGAAACGGAAATCGTTCCAGTTCTGAACGAAATTCGCCTCGATGCCGCGCGACAGCGCCGGCCCGATATTCTCGCGCTCACGCGTGATCGAATTGGCGCTCTGCGCGATCGTCACGTTTGTAATCAGCCCGTCGAGCGAATTGCGAAACGCGGTGACGCTGAATCGCCGCGTCTCCCCGGCGAAATCCAGTCCCGCCTCCGAGCCGAACGTCTTCTCCGATTGCAGCAGCGGATTCGCCAGTGTTGTGACGTTCCCCACGCGAAACTGGCGGTACAGTTCGTTCAAATCCGGAGCCCGGAACGCCCGATAAACGGTTCCCCTCGCCCGGATCTTCCCCTTTCCCACCACCAGCCCTCCATTCGGACTGAAGAACGTCTGGTTACCGACCGTAAACTCATGGCGCGCGCCGCCGAAGAACTGGACCGGTCCTTCCCGGATGTCGAACTGCGCGAACTCGCCGTGCTGCCAGATCGTGCCGCCGGCGTCGCGCACTCCGGTGGGAATCAGGTGATCGATGCTCACCCCTTCCACGCGATTCATGTCGGTGCCGGCGATCAAATTCCACTTCGCCGCGTGATGTTTCCAAAATCCCGCCGCGCCTACTTGTTCGGACGGCGACGTTTGCAGATCGGTGACCCGCTCGAAGTTGCGGCTGGCCGCAACGGCGGAAAAGTCCGCGTGATAATCCTCGCGAGTGTGAAAGACAAGCACGGAAATCGCGTCGCTTCCCGTATCCCAAAGGTAATTCCCCGACAGCGTCCCGAGGCCGGTGGAGTTGTGCGTCAATACCGTTCCGTTATCGCGCTCCTCGGCGAGAATATCCAGCTTCACGGAGATCCTCTGCCGCCCGCCGAACCAGTCGAGCGCGGTGAACCCGGTGACGAAACTCACGTTCGCCCTATTGTCGACCGTCCCTCGCAAATCTTGCGGAACGATAAAATACCCGTCGGTGGTGAACGCTCTCACCTCGCCCGTCGCGGCGAAATGGCGCCACACGTTCGAGAGCGAGGCCGACACGTCCTGCGTATTGTCGCTGCCCCCCTCATAGCTAGCGCTCAAATGAAACGGCTCGGGCGGGCGCGAGAACAAGGCGATCGCCCCGGACATCGCCAGGTCGCCGAAGACGCTGGTGGAGGCGCCGCGCGAAATCTCCACCCGGTCCACGTCGCTCGGATCGACGCGCGTCCAATACACCCATCCGCCAAACGGATCGTTAATCGGAACCCCGTCCCACAGCACCAGCGTGCGGCTGGCCCCGGACGATCCCAGTCCTCGGAGCGAAATGCCCTGTGTCGTCGGATTGGCCACCACGCTCGAAGTGCGGCGGAATAGGCTGAAGCCGGGCACTTGCCGCAAACGGTCGTCGAGATTCACTCCGGGCGTCGCCTCGATCTCCTGTTGGTCGAGCGTGGTGATCGAGGCCGGCGCTTCCGTCTCGATCTTCCCCGTCACTGTGATGGACGTTTGCAGCGGCGGAATGGCCGGCGCCGGAGCGGGAGCGGGACCGGATGGGGCCGATGGCGGGGCCGGAGTCTGCGCCCACGCCGAAACGGTTAGCAATAAGAAAAAAACTCGGCGCATTCGTTGGATCATACCCCACCCAACCGCAGCCGCACCTGCATCGATCGCAGCCATCGCCGGCCCCGTCCCCACTCCTCCGGCGTCACGATGCCCATCGCCGCCACGACGCAAACGTAAACGATCGCGCTCACGATACCGCACGCCGCCAGAATGTAGAACGGCTTCCACCCCAACACCAATTGCCGGAACGCCGCCGTTACCAAAGCCGACGCGCAGGCCGCCATCGCCAGTTTTCCAAGGTCTCTCGCAATCCACGAATCCTTGCGCGAAACCCCGGCCCGGCGCGCGACCAACACCGCCAACACGGAGCGTTCGACGAAGCTCAACGCCACCACCACCGAAATCGCGCCCACGCCCCCAAATCGCGCCACTCCCAACCACAGCGCCACGCACAACACCGCGAACAGGACGACGCGGATGCGGATCAGCGTGTACCGAAAATCGGCATACGCCCGGATCACCGGATCGGTGAGCAGCGCATTAAATGGGAAAAGGCATAGATTGATCAGGAAAATCGGAACCGCGCCCTCGAAGCGCTTCGTGAATAGAAACACGATGAACTCATGCGCCACCACCGCCAGCAGCGCGGTCAACGGAAAATAGACGGCCGCGAGCTTCCGCGACGCGCCTCCGATCAGGGAAATAATGTCGCCGCGCCGGTCCTCCTTCTGCAGAAAGCTGATGCGCGGAATCAATACCGATGCCACCGCTTCCGACAGAATGCCCGCCAGCGGCAACTCGAACGTTCCGATGGAATACACCGCGAAAGCCACCGTCCCAAGCTGATGGGACACGAAGTAGTTGTGCAGGTCGCCCTGGAGCGTGTACAGTAGTCCGGCGAAGCCGAAAGGCAGCCCGTAGGAAAGCTGCGCGCGAAGCATCTTCCAATCGAAATGCCGCCAGAACCCGGTGAACCGCACCTCCAGATACGCGAGCAACGCCGTCGTCTGAAGCAATCCGTGAATCGCCGCCGCCCAGATCATCGACTTCACCGTTCCAAATACGGTCAAGGCTCCCAACAGCATCACCGTCCGTCCCACGGATCCGCCGAGGATCAACATCATCGCCACTTTCATGTCCTGATTCGCCACGCCGACGGAATCGAGATAAGCTCCTAGAATCCAAAGCGCCATCACCAGGCCGATCAGCGGCGCGTAAGCGGCCAGTGACGGATCCTCGAACAAGCGGGTCAGCAGCGACGGCCACATCGTCAACGCCATCCAGGCCAAAGCCCCGACAAATAGGCTGTACAAAAGAATATTGAGGACGATTTGTCCTCGCCGCTCCGGTTCGCGCGGAAGAAAATAATACGCGCTCATGAAGAAACCGAGCGGCAATACATTCACCGCCGTAGTAACGATCAGGAAAACTTGCTTATACCGGCCGACGTCGTACGGACTCAGCCGGCGCACCACCAGCAGCGGAAGCGCGACACTGGCGATGAAGCCGATCGTCTTGGCGATCAGCAGCCACGATGCGCTCTTGGCCAGGCTGGTCTTTTTGTCCGGCGGATTTTGCGCCATGGGTTGCGCCGGCGGCTTTTATGCTTCTCCCTGCACACGCCGGTAGAGCGCGCGCATATTGCCGCCGAACTGGGCGGCCGTGAAATCGGCCTCCACCCGCCGCCGGCCCGCTTCTCCCAATCGGGCCCGCTCCGCCGGATCGCGCGCGAGGGAGGAGATCTGCCCCGCCAGTTGCTCGTCGTCCCCGTGCCGGTGCAGTAGTCCGGTAACGCCGTCCGTCACAATCTCCGGAATGCCATCCACCCCAGTGGCGATCACCGGCTTCCCCATCGCCATCGCCTCCAAAATCACCAACGGCAGCCCCTCCTGGTGGGTGACGAGCGCAAAGACGTCCACTGCCGACATCAGCCGGTTTACGTCGCTCCTGTGGCCGGTGAAAACAAACCGCCCCTCTAAACCCAACTCTCGGATCGTCGCCTCGAGCTTCGCGTAGTGTTCCCGGTACGTGGCGGCGCCGGAATGGTCGCCGATCGCCAGGAAGCGCAGTCCGGGAATCGCGTCCCCAATCCGCGCCGCCGCGCGAATCAGCGTTTCATGATCTTTCTGCGGCGCGATCCGCGCCACCATGCCCACCACCGGCGCCTCCGGGGCGATACCAAATTCCGCGCGAACGCTCTCGCGCGATCCGGCCGGCACGTCGGGAATGTCGATGCCGTCGTAAATCACCGATCCCCGCCGCTCCCCCACCCTGTGCCCGAATCGCCGCCACGTGTCCCGCGATACGAACGCGAAATGACTCGCCGGCCACAAAAACATCCGGTCGCGCCGGGTGATCTCCTCGAACCGGTTGCGCACGTGGCACAGCACCGGCAACCCCGCCATTCGTCCCGCCGGGGAGACATAATGCGCCGCGATCACGTCCGCGCAATGCACCAGACTAATTCCGCGGCGCAGCAGATCGTGCGCCAGTTCCCGGTTTGCCTTCCACCACCGGCCCGGGTTCCGCACGCTCGGCTCGACGGCGTCGAAGGCGCCCACTTCGCATCCGGCTTCCCGGAAAAGCGCCCGCGCCGCGTGCTCCCCGCTCAGACAATAGGCGACGTGCTCCACTCCCTCGCCGGCGGCGAGTTTCATGATGCGCAGCGTCGCCTGTTCCACCCCGCCCACCGTCGGCCACGGCAGAATATGCGCCACGCGAATCGGTCTCATCCCAATACTAGTGTCGCAAACCTCCGGAATTCGCCCGTCCGCCGCGCCCTTCTACTTCCGCTCCGTCCCCGGCCGGGGCTTTCCCTTTCCCCCCCGCTTCGGCTTCTCCGGGATTCCGAGCTGCCTTCTCCGCAGTTGCTGCGCTTGTTCGTCCGCCGAATCCACTTGCGCCGCGCTGGTGGAAACCACGTTCCCGGAACCGTCCAGCCGGTCGATCTCGTAGTAGACGATCCGCCTTGGGATCGCCGGGATTTCGATCGTGCAGCCATTGGCGCACGGCGTATCCGTTTGCGTCTCCGAAGCGAAGGCGAACGGCGAACCGCTGGTCGTGCATCCCTCCTGCCGCGTCGTGCAGTAGTAGCTTCCCGCCGGGCCGTTTTCCGCGTATCCAAAACGGATTCGCGCGTTTACGGCGCCGGGCGATGCCGGAATCGGAACGGGAATCTGTACGAAGTCGCCCTCGTAAGGAGACTCCTGCCCCGGCCACGGCGGCAACTTCACCGCCAGCACGTCGCAGTGCAGCCCGTCCAGCCAATGCCCCATCACCAACGCCCAACTCCCGTCCGGCGTCGCTCGGGCGTTCGCAAAACCGTCGATGTTCCGGCCCCATCCCTCGAAACCCATCGTCAGCTTGCGCCACTTCGTGCCGAGAATGTCCGGCCCGTTCGGATCCATTCCCACTTGGACGTTATATTGCAGCTCCGGATTCATCGGCGCCAGACAGGGCACGTTGAAGTTGTAGTAGCCGCCGCACTGGCCGTTGGCCACCGCTTTGTCCACCACCATGTAGGCGTGCCCGGCCGCGCTCCCGCCGATGCATTCTCCCGCGTTGTAGGCATAGCAGTATTTCCAGAGATCGCCCGGCGCCGCCAATACCGACCCCGGTCCGCTCTTGTCCTGCAGCAGATTATTTCCCGCCCACGCCGCCAGCGGCACATGCTTTATATCGAATCCAAACGGATTCGTGACATCGTAGATACACGTCGATCCGGCGCACGACCCCGGTACTTGCGTCGCCGTGTTTTGAAAGACGTTGGACGACCCCTCCCAATTCGGTCGAGAGCACGCGCGTATCCAGATACCAGCGCAGTTCGTTCAACGGCGCCTGAAACTGCCTGGAGGACGGATGGGTTTGAATCATCGCCGGATTGATGTGCGCCTTCGTTCCCCCAAAAGCCGGAGGGTTCGCCGAAAGGAACTGCGGCCCGAGGCCGATCTCGGTGGCCGGCGGCCCGAACCGCAACGCCAAATTGTTTCCATCGTTTTGCAGGCGCACAGGGAGTGCGCCGGTGTTGTTCGGCGTCATGAAATCCCCGTGCGCGTTCCACGCCGCGTTCTCTTCCATCGGATTCGACAACGAACTATCCGATTGCGCGTAGTAAATTCCCAACCCGTTGCACGACGCTCCCGGCACCATCGTCGGCCGGACCGGCGATGATGTGGCTGTAGGCCGAGCCGCTATTCGATACCGGGATCTGTTGGGCGCAAGCGCCGACGAAGCGCGCAAAAACCGCCGTCACCGTCCCGTCCCCGTTGTGAGTCACCTTAACCGCGAATGGCCGCTCCTGGCCCGTTCGATTCTCCGATGAACGTAAACGCGTCGCCTTCCTGCAGCGTCAGCGGCTGGCTCCGGCAATCCGCCGTTGTTCCGTCGCCTCCGCAACTGACGGCGTTATGCGGATAAGGGTATGAACTCACTTCCTCGTACAGGCCCACCGTCGCGCCCGCTCCCGTTCCGCCCCCTCCGGTGAAGGAAACCGCCGGTAGAGAGTATCCGCTTCCGCCGCTGGTTACGGCGAAGGAAGCCACCGCGTAGCCCACCGTCGCCGTCGCCGTCGCCCCGCTGCCATAGCCGCCGGAGATGGTCACCGATCGAAGCTGCCGTTGTATCCCGAGCCTCCACTTATCGACCGCAATGCTCGCGATCGTGCCATTGTTGAGAGTCGCCGTGAACGCCGCCCCTGTGCCCCCGCTCACCGAGATCGCCGGCTGCTCCTGATAGCCCGATCCGCCCGCGGTTACGTTGAACGCCAGAATCGAGCCGGTCGCCGACAGCACCGCCGTCACCGCCGCTCCCGATCCCCCGCCGCCCACCACCGCCACCGCCGGCGCCGACGTATAGCCGTTTCCGCCGATGTCCAGACCGACGCTTCCCGACCGTTCCTCCCGACAGAAGCACCGAACCGTATGCCCCGTTGCCTCCTCCTCCCGAAAGCACGATCCGCGGATACGAGTATCCGGTCCCGTGTGCGGACAGCGTGACGCCCGTCACTTTTCCGTTCGTCAAAACAGCCGTGCCGGCGGCGCCGCTCCCCCCTCCGCCCGAAAAGAAGACCGCCGGTGGCGATGTATACCCGCCGCCGCCGTTGGCGATCACGACGTTATGCACTCCGCTCGTGTAGGAGTTGAGCGAATCCGGCAGATAGTGGACCGGGTCCGACGCCGAGTTCAACGTAATGCAATTGGGCGCGCCCGGAGTTACCCCCAAGGCCTGCCATTGAGCCGATACAACCGGGCACGCGTTGGCATAAAACGTGTGCATGCGCCACCCCTGCGGAACCAGAACCACCGACGCCCCCGCACAGCTTTGACCGATTAGCCGCACGAATACGCTGCTTTGATACCCGCTGCCCTGATTCGTGATCGACACCCCCGTTACCCTGCCCGCCCGCGGCCGTCACCGACAGCGTCGCCCCGCTCCCGCCCTCGTCCGATATCGGACCCACATTGAACGTACCCGCGCTGCATCCCGTCCCCGCCACAAGGTTCGTCGTCGAAGTAAAGCCTTGCTGAAACGGCTGCTTGTGTGGATTAAATTGCACCGGCTGCGTATACGCCGCGTCGTTGTATAACTGAAACTGAGTCCCGTTTACGACCTTGGCGTAATAAATAGCCGAATACGCTGTAAATCGGATTGCTGTTGATCATGATCAGCGTGTTTCCGTTAGGATCGATCTGATGCGGAACCGCCGTCGTGACCAGCGTCGGCCTGTCCGTCGTGGCGCTTGCGATCGTGATCTCCGGGTCGAGCGACAGATCCGTGCGCCCCGCGATCGAAGTGAGAGGCATCGTGTAATCGGCCGCGCCCCGGGGTCCGTAATAGTTGAACGTCCCCATATACGTCCCGTTGTAACCCCGGAAATATTCGCCCCCGCATCCGTGCAGTTGGCCGTAGCGCGCCGGGTACGGCCCCAGATAGGTGGTGAACCACTGCACCACCTTCTGTTGCACCGGATCGTAAATAATTTCCGCCCCAAAATGGTTGGCCGGGTTCGTTCCCGGCACCGCCTCCCTGCACCGTCTTGAACGCCATCGTCGTTCCGTCCTGGCTGAACTGGCAGAAATTCAATCCTCCGTCGTAAGCCGGATCGTAAGTAGGCCACACCTTCTGGACCGCCGCCGTCATGCTCTTGCCCTGCGAAATCGGCGTGATGTTCTTCCAAACGACGCACGGATTCCCGTTCGGATTCGCGTAATAGCCGTTCCAATGGCGATAATCGCAGCCGTTCGACGCATTGTAGACGTAATGTCCCGTGACGATCGCCTCGTTCAGTCCCGTGCTGTCGACTCCGGCGCAATACGCCGTCGTGGGGTCCGTCGAGGTGAACGCCGCGTTCCCCGTCGAGCAATATGCGTTGCTGTATCCGTCGATTCCCCCGGAGTTGGCCGGCCGCAGCGGATCGAGAAAACGGCTTTCGCCCGTGTCCGGGAAAAACAGCAGCCAGACGTTGGTGTTATCCGCCGCCGGCGCCATTAAACTGTAAGCGTTCCGGCAGGGATTGATCGGATTTCCGTTCCGGTCCACGCAAACCGAAACCTGGGTGTTGGAAAACCAGTACGTTTGCCCCGAAGAAATGTTGTTATAGGCTTCCTCGTCGCTCTGCGTGTTGGAAATGTGGTCGATCGAAATCGAGCCGGTTCCCGTCGTTTTTTCGACGATCGCCCCGAAGTTGTCCGCCACCGCCGTCACCGGATTCCCGGCGTTGAAGTTGCTTAGATTCTGTACGATCGTCAATTGCAGCGCGCTTTGCACCGAGGCGATCGTGCAATCGTTGGCCGGACATGTCGGCGCCGATCCGGGAATCGTGATATGGTCGCCCGCCCGCCAATGTTCCCCGAAGTAGTTGTTTTGATAGTAATTGCCTCCCACCGGGGAGTTCCAGGTCACCGCGCTCCCGCTCACCGTGACGTTGAACGACTTCGGCGAGGCGTTCAGCATCGACAGCGGCGTCAGGTGCGTGGCGTCCAGCCATCCGGCCAGCAGCGAATCGGGAATCGCCGCCGCCGGATATACCACCGTGCCGGGGCTGCTTTGCGGAAGCGCCACGTTGAAGCTTCCCGTCTCGCACTGCCCCGTATATACGTGGGTCGAAAGGCAAACCGCCACCGTCCGGTTCGCCGCCGCCGGGTCGCTTCCCGATCCCAGGATGTTCACCTGAAAATTACTCAGCGCCCCCATTTCCGGTTGGGCCGCGCCAAGGTGATAGCCGTCCTTACGAAACCCTACGCTCAGCGGATCCCCGCCGCTTCCGTTGTACACCGCGTTCACCCCATCGGCCGCCAGCACCGCGCATGGATTCGTCCACTTCGATCCGGCGCACGACGTTCCAAAGGTATAAAACGTGCCGCCGTCCTCCACGCCCGTCGGCTGCGTCAGCGCCCCGTAGGTAATCAACGATCCGTGTTCTCCGGGGTACGTCACTCGCTTTAACTGCAATCCGGTGAATGGATCGATGTACTCCACCGATTGATCGGTCCAGTTGATCGTCGGCCAGCCGTAATTGCCGAACGGCGCCGCCAGGTCGAATGGCGGAGCGTCGGAGGACTCGTTGCCGAGCGGAGGGTTGTCGGTCGTGAACGTGCCGCCGATCGAATGCCCGGAACAGGTGATCGAATAATAGTGTTGCGTGGCCGCCTGCAGCGCCCGCGAGTATCGTTTCCCGTCGAGCGCCAGCTCCGACGAACGCTTGCCCGCGACAAACACCCGGTCTGTTCCGCTGTCCGCGCTCCCCGCTCGACTGTCCAGGCTCGATCCGGCGAACAGCGCCGGGTCCACGTCGTGGTCGAGCGGAGCGAACGCGCTGTTCTCGCTCACCTGCACCGTGCAGGGGTTCCCATCGGGCGCCTGATACCGTAGCACCGCCTGTGTTTCGGTTGTCGTCACCGCCTGGAAAACGGGCTCTGCGCCGAGAGCGCCGCCGCCAGCGTCAGTCCGGCGAAAATACTTTTTACCATGAACTTAAAGCCGTCCTTTTCCAAAGATTATTGCTGACACAAAGATAATAGTAAGTGCCATCCGTGCTCCATTGATTGGCCAGGCACGCGCCGCTCGACGTCGCGGGCACGGGAACTTTCATGCTGATCAGCGTAGTGTCCAGGCTCAGCATCGCCGTTCCTCCGCTGTCCACGCTGATCACCCCCGCCGTGCCGGTCAGGTTCTTCACCGCGAGAAACGCCCGGTAATCGTAGATGCCGTTGGCGTTCCACAGTCCATTCGTCGCCGATGCGGTGTACAGCGGAATGCTCGTCGCCGGAAACGAAGTGACTCCGGCCTGAGCCGTGCAAACCGAGTTGCATACCGCCGGTAAATTCGAACCGACCGTCAACGCTCCGTTCCCGGCCAGATAGATGTACGCCAGGCCCGTGCCGCCGCTCAGCGTCACCGAGGCCGGCGCCGCCACCGTATAGGTCACGCTTCCGAACCGGAAATTGCAGGGCGTCAACAGCGCGCAATCCTGTCCGATGGTCAATACCGAGCTCCCGCTCGTCGCCGCCGCCAGATCCTGAAGTTGGCTCGACAACTGCACTCCCCCTGTCGAGGACAACTGCGGAGTCCACTGGTTCGTCGTCCCATTCCATATCAACGTCTGGCCCGGACCGGGCGCTGCCGCCGATACCGGGTGCCCTTGGATTTGTATGACCGTCGGCGCCGTCGCCGTTCCGCTCAAATCCCCGCCCATCGGGCGTCCACATTATGTTGGTTCCGTCGGTCGTCAGCTCGTCGCCGCCGTGGCCGCTGACCGGAGGCAATCCTCCCCCTCCGCCCGCGCCCTGTAGCGTCCATACGTTCACCGAGACGCAGGCGTATAGGTTCTGTCCCGGCGGGGCCGTCACGAGAAAATACATCTGGCCGGTCGTGCAGGTGCCCGGCAGCGCCTGCCCGGACGCCATCGGCTTGGTGAAGTTCGCACCCGAAAAGTCGATACTCTTACTTTGCGTGCGAAGATCCACTTGGGTCTGACCGCGCAGCCCGGCCATCGCAACCCCGGCGAGCAGCACGGCGTTCAAAATTCTATTGTGGCTCATGTAAATCTCCTCTGACTGCCTCCAACCAACAAAGAACCACGGCGGAATGGCCGAAGAGATCTATATACTTGAAACTGGAGCGTGTTTTTCCCGTGAACGACTTTATGCCGCCCTCCATTGCGGCACCCTGTTGCCGGACGAGAGTTTCCCTTTATGAGCCGGTTTAAAGCCTCCCTCGCGCCACTCCCGCCGCCCTCGCCCGCCGCCCAGCACGCGGTCCCGCGCGCCGTCGCGCCCCTTTTTCCGCCCAACCCGCCCATCCCCATCTCCCCGGCCACGCCGCGCCTCGCCCCGCCGGGCGTCGCGACCCTCGAAAATCCCGTCCGCAAAATCGGTTTTCTCGCCTCGTGGGCCTACATCGCCATGTTGTTCGCCTTCCTGAACGATCTGATCGGGATCGCGTTCGGCGTCCGCGCCTTTCTCCCCTATCTCTTCGGCCCCCCCGCCATCCTCGCCGCCCTCCTCAGCGGCCGCATCCGCCAGATCTTCACCACCAAAGTCGGATACTGTGTCGTCGGACTCTACATCTTCTGGACCGCCTCCGTCCCGTTCAGTTTCTACAAGTCCGCCTCCCTGCTGCTGCTCAAAGACACACTCATCACCAATTACTCCACTTTTTTCATGATCGCCGCCCTCGCCATCGGCATCGGCCTCGTCCGCCGGTTGATGTACACCATCGCCGTCTGCGGCGTGCTCGATCTCGTGGCCAGTTACAAGTTCGGCCGCGTCCAGTCCGACGGACGCTTTTCTTTCGCCGCCGGCACCATGGCCAACGCCAACGATTTCGCTCTCCACCTGCTCGTTTCGCTTCCCTTTTGCCTGCTAATCGCCTTTGACAAAGGCCGCTCCATCGTCTTCCGCCTCGTCATGTTTGTGGCTAGCGGGACGATTCTGCTCGTATCGCTCCGCACCGGCTCGCGCAGCGCCATGCTCACCATCGGCATCGTCTGCCTCTTCGCCGCCTGGAAAGCCTCGTCCGCCCAGCGCGTTCTCATCGCGGCCTCCATGCTGTTGGCGCTCCTCGCCGCCCCCATTCTCGCTCCTCGGGCCTGGATGCGGCTGATCACCGTTTTCGATAGCTCGGCCGCCTTCGAATCGGACGAAGCCGCTTCCGCCGTCGCATCCACCAACGCCCGGAAGCACCTGCTCATGCGCAGCATCGAAGTCACCATCGAACACCCGCTCACAGGCGTCGGCGCCGGCGAATTCATGGACGCCGAAGCGAGCATCGCCAGCGGGGAAGGCGTCCGCGCCGCTTGGCAGGTCACCCACAACGCTTACACCCAAGTCTCCAGCGAAACGGGGATTCCCGCCTTCTTCTGCTTCCTCGGCGCCGTTTTCGGTCCCATCGGCCTCTGCCTCCGCCTTTATAGCCGCGCCCGCCGCGATCCCCGCCTTCGCGAGATCGCCCAAATGTCGCTCTTCCTCATGCTTTCGCTCGTCTGCCTGGCCGCCAACATGCTCTTCGACGCCCTCGCCTACACCTACTACGTGCCCGCCCTCGCCGGTCTCACCGTCGCTCTGTGGAACGCTTCGCAGGAGCCGTTGCGCACGGCCGGGGCCTAAGCTCCCATGTGCGGAATCGCCGGATTCGTCTCAGCCACCCCACCAACGGGCGCCGAGGCCGTTCTCGCCCGCATGACCGGCGTCATCGCCCACCGCGGCCCCGACGACTCGCATTTTTTCCACGGCCCCCGCGCTTTTCTCGGCCACCGCCGCCTCAGCATCATCGACCTCTCCGGCGGCCGCCAGCCCATGTCCAACGAGGACGGCTCCCTCGTCATCGTCTATAACGGCGAGATCTTCAACCACGCCGCCGCCCGCCCGGCGCTCGAAGCCGCCGGCCATCGCTACCGAAGCCACTGCGACACCGAAACCATCCTCCACGCCTACGAACAGTACGGCCCCGATTGCCTGTCCCGCTTCCGCGGCATGTTCGCCTTCGCCATCTGGGATCTCCGCCGCAACGTCCTCTTCGCCGCCCGCGACCGCCTGGGCATCAAGCCGTTTTACTATTTCTGGGACGGTTCCCTCTTCGCCTTCGCCTCCGAAATGAAGGCTCTCTTCGAGCATCCCGTCCATCTCGCCGCGTCTCGAGGAAGACCTGCTCCCCGAGTACCTCGCCTTCGGCTATTCGAGCGGCGAGCGGACCCTGTTTCGCGGCATCCGCAAACTGATGCCCGGCCATCATCTGACGCTCGACGGCTCCGGCGCCGCGCCCGACACTCGACATCCGTCAATACTGGGACGTACCCTCCTCGCTCGACCCCCCTTCGTTCTCCGAGCCGTCCACCGACGAAGAATGGATCGCCGAAACGCCGCCGCCGGCTGGAAGAAACCGTCGAAATGCGCCTCATGAGCGACGTCCCGCTCGGCATGTTCCTCAGCGGCGGCGTCGATTCCAGCGCCATCGCCGCCATCATCAAGCGGAAAACGTCCGGCCCGGTGAAAACCTTCGCCGTCGGCTACCGCGAGGCCCGCTATCAGCGAACTGAGCTTCGCCTCCGAGGTCGCCTCCACCATCGGCACCGAGCACCATGAAACCGTCCTCGGCATGGCGGAATTTTTCAACGCCCTCCCTCGTCTCGTCTGGCACGAAGACGAACCCATCGCCTGGCCCTCCAGCGTCTCGCTCGCCTTCGTTTCCTCGCTCGCCTCCAAGCACGTCAAGGTCGTCCTCACCGGCGAAGGCGCGACGAGCTGTTCGGCGGCTATGAACGCTACCGCTGGAATCTCCATCAACCGCCGCGCCGCCTCCGCCTACTACCGTCGTCCCGCGCCCGCTCCGCCGCCTGCCTCCGCGAGCGCATCGCCTCCACGTCTCTGCTCAAAGCCGGCCTCCGCCGCACGCTCCAGCACACTTTCCTCGGCCGCGCGATTCCTCCATCGAATCGCTCTTCCTCGACAATTTCTACGCCGCGTTTTCCGCCGCCGAACAGAACGCGCCTGCTTCAAGAGTCCTGCCCGCCGCCGTCTATCGGCATTACCTCCGATATCTGGAACGCCCACAGCCGCGATCTCGGACTCGCTGCCCCGCATGCTTGTACGCCGACCAGAAAACCTATCTCGTCGAACTGCTCATGAAACAGGACCAGATGAGCATGGCCGCCTCCATCGAAAGCCGCGTCCCGTTCCTCGATCACGACCTTCGTCGAGTTCGCCATGCGCGTCCCCACGCGCACTGAAACTTCGCAACGGCGCCACGCAGAAGTACATCCTCAAGAAGCGCCGTCGAGGTCTCCTCCCGCCACGACATCGTCTATCGCAAGAAAATGGGCTTCCCCACGCCGCTCCGCCAGTGGCTGCTCGACGCCTCGGCCGCGCCGCCTCTTCGCCGCTCTCATCGCGCCAACGACAGCCTTCTCGCCTCCTATCTCGATCCCGCCGCGAAGTCGCCTCGCTGCTCGACCGCCACCGCTCCGGCGCGCGAAGACGCCACCGACCGCATCTGGCGTCTCCTCAACCTCGCAAATCTGGGGCGACGTCTTCCTCACCGGCCGCCGCGACCGTTGGCTGGGATGGCCTCATGCCGGCTTCCGAAAACGCGGAGGCACTGCCTTCCGCCGTATGAAGCTGCTCTGGGTCAAGACCGATTTTCTCCATCCCACCACCAAGGGCGGCCACATCCGCACGCTCGAAATGCTCAAGCGACATGCACGCCCGCCACGAAATCCACTACGTCGCCTTCGACGAACCGGATCGCCCCGAAGGCCCCGCCGCGCAGCGGCGAATATTCGTCCTTCCACTACGCCGTCCCGCACCGCATCGTCTCCAAGCGCTCGCCGCTTTTCGCCGCCCAGCTCGCCGCCGGACTCTTCACCCCGCTCCCGGTCGCTCGTCGCCCGCTACCGTTCCGCCCGCCATGAAGCGCGCCATCGCCGACGCTCCTCGCCGCGCAGCCGTTCGACTATCTCGTCTGCGATTTTCTTTTTCCCGCGCCCCCAACTATCCCCCGCCTCGCCGACGCCGTCTTCTTCCAGCACAACGTCGAATCCACCATCTGGCGCCGCCACGCCGAAACCGCCGCCGATCCGCTCCGCAAAGCCTACTTCTCCCTCCAGGCGCGCCGCATGTTCGCCTACGAGAAATCCGCCTGCCGCGCCGCCGCCGCCGTCGTCGCCGTCTCGCCCATCGACGCCGCGATCATGCAGCGCGAATTCGGCCTCGCGAAAGTCTCCGACATCCCCACCGGCGTCGATCATCGAATCCTTCGCTCCGCCCTTCCCCCCGCGTCCCGATCCCTCTCTCGCCGCCGATCTCGTCTTCGTCGGCTCCATGGATTGGATGCCCAACAGCGACGGCATCGGCTGGTTCCTCCGCGAGATTTTCCCGCTAATCCGCCGCGCGAAACCCGATTGCACGCTCTCCATCGTCGGCCGCGACCCCAGCCCGCAATTGGAATCGCTCGCCCGCTCAACCCCCGGTGTCGCGGTCACCGGAACCGTCCCCGACGTCCGCCCCTATCTTTGGAACTCCTCCGTCTCGATCGTGCCCCTCCGCGTCGGCAGCGGCACGCGGCTCAAAATCTACGAGGCCATGGCCGCCCGCGCCCCCGTCGTCTCCACCTCGATCGGCGCCGAAGGCCTCCCCGTCGAACACGGCAAGCACATCCTGCTCGCCAACGATCCCGCGCCCTTCGCCGATGCCTGCGTCTCCTTGCTCGCCTCCGACGCCCGCCGCCGCGAGCTCGCCCAATCCGCCTTCGATTTCGTCGCTGCAAATTTCTCCTGGGAAAGCGTCGCGCGCCGTTTTGAAACCGTCCTGGAGACCACGCCCCGTCTCACCCGCACTTGAACGAAAATGAACCTCACAGAATCCATCCCCCTGCTCGATCTTCAATCCGAAACCCGCGAAGTGCGGGAGGAGATCGACGCCGCCATCCGCGCCGTTCTCGACAACAACCACTTCATCCTCGGCCCTTCCGTCGCCGCCTTCGAAGAAGAATTCGCCGCCTATTGCCAGGTCCCCCACGCCATCGGCGTCAACTCCGGCACCAGCGCCCTGCACCTCGCCCTGCTCGCCTCTAGCGTCGGCCCCGGCGATGAGGTCGTCACCGTCCCCTACACTTTCTACGCCACCGTCGCCGCCATCGGCTACGCCGGCGCCACGCCCGTTTACGTCGACATCGATCCCCGCACCTACAACCTGGACCCCGCTCAACTGGAATCCGCCATCACCCCGCGCACCCGCGCCATCCTCCCCGTTCATCTGTACGGCCAGCCCGCCGACATGGACGCCATCCTCGCCATCGCCCGCCGCCATAATCTCGCCGTCGTCGAAGACGCCGCCCAAGCCCACGGCGCCGAATTCGAATGGCCGCCGCGCCGGCTCCCTCGCCGATATCGGCTGCTTCAGCTTCTACCCCACCAAAAACCTCGGCGCAGCCGGCGAAGGCGGCATGGTCACCACCTCCAATCCCGAATTCGCCCGCGCCATCCGCATGTTGCGGGACTGGGGCCAGGAACGCAAATACCACCCCGTCCTCAAGGGCTTCAACTATCGCCTCGAAGGCATGCAAGCGGCCATCCTACGCGTAAAACTCAAACACCTAGACCGCTGGACCGAAGCCCGCCGCTCCTCCGCCGCCCTCTACGATTCGCTCCTCGATCACCCCTCCATCGTCCGCCCCTTCGTCTCAGCCCAAGTCCGCCACGTCTATCACCTCTACACCGTCGCCATCGCCAATCGAGACCGCGTCCAACAATCCCTCCAAGCCGACGGCATCTCAACCGCTGTACATTACCCGACGCCCATCCACCTGCTCCCCGCCTACGCCGACGTCCGCTATCGCGCCGGCGATTTCCCCCACGCCGAAGCCGCCGCGCGCTCGGTCCTGTCCCTTCCCATGAACCCCTTTATCGCCCCGGAACAAATCCATCGCGTCGCCGCCCGTTTGCGGCAAGCCGCCGCTCTCGCCGACAATCGAAGCTAATGCCCCGCATCCTCGTCACCGGCGGCGCCGGCTACATCGGCTCTCACACCGCGCACCTGCTCCAAAAACGCGGCTTCGACCCCGTCGTTGTCGACGACCTCTCCCGCGGCCACCGCCACAACGTCTCCGGCATCCCCTTCCACCATCTCTCGCTCGCCGACACCGGATCCCTCGCGCGCGTCCTCTCGTCGGAGAGAATCGACGCCGTCGTCCATTTCGCCGCCTACATCGCCGTCGGCGAATCCACCCGCGCCCCGGAGCTTTACTTCACCAACAACACCGGCGGCTCGCTCTCCCTGCTCACCGCCATGGTCGAGGCGGGCGTCGGCAAGCTCGTCTTCTCCTCCACCGCCGCCGTCTATGGCGATCCCGATTCCGTCCCCATCCCCGAGGACGCCCCCATCCGTCCGGTCAGCCCGTATGGCGAATCGAAGGCCATGGTAGAGAAAATCCTCGGCTGGATGGACCTGTGCCGCGGCATTCGCAGCGTCGCCCTGCGCTATTTCAACGCCTGCGGAGCCGACCCCGATTTCCCGCTCGGCGAGGAACACGAACCGGAAACGCACCTCATCCCGCTCCTCTTCCGCGCCATCCAAACCGGCGAAGCCCATCACCGTCTTCGGCGACGACTATCCCACCCCCGACGGCACCTGCATCCGCGACTACATCCACGTCCGCGATCTCGCCGAAGCCCACATCCTCGCCCTCAACCACCTGCTCTCCGGCGGCGCCTCGGCCGCCTTCAACGCCGGCACCGGCTCGGGTTTCTCCGTGAAAGAAGTGATTCAAGCCGTCGAAAAAGTCACCGGCCGCAAAGTCCCCTTCACCCTCGGCCCGCGCCGCGAAGGCGACCCTCCCTCCCTCATCGCCAACTCCAATCGCCTGAAATCCGCCCTCGGCTGGCAACCCCGCTACACCAGTCTCGAAGAGATCGTCTCCTCCGCCTGGCGCTTCGCCAACCGCGCATAACGCTCACTCGTTCTCCTGCTTCACCCGCTCCAGCATTTCTCTTGAAATCACCGTCAGCGACACCGTCGCCGTCCCGCCCTCTTCGACGCTCACCTTCCCGCTCCGCCCCTCCAGCGCCTTTCGCAAATCGCCGTTCTCCCATAGAATACTGCTGTCTTCCCCTTCCAGCGCGAACACGCGGTACTCGCCCGGCGCGGCGTTTTCCCAATGAAAATGCCCCTGCGCATCCGCGGCGAGCTGTCGCCGCCATCGTTTCTCCGACTGGGCGCGGTAAAAAATACCACGGCCACTGCGCCGCTCGCTCCCCTCCACAGTGCCATCGATGTTTCCCATCTTCGTCCCGAGCAACGATCTTCAACGGCCCCGCCGCTCCCGCCGAAATGGGAATTTCGGACTCCTGGAATGTCCTGATCCCCGAGCCGCAAGGACTTGACATAGCTGGGCCGTGGCTGCCCTTGCAGGTTCACCTCATATTTGCCCGGCGTCAATCCCGGAATCGCGAACGTCCCGTCCTCGGCCACCGTCGCCGCCTCCGAGCTGCACGCCGAAGAACGGCCCCACGCGCAGTTGCGGCACCAGTTGAACCTTCATCTGCCCTTGCGGCTTCGCCGCGCCTCCGTCCGCCGCCTCGATTTCGACTGTGCCCGGTCACCTCCATCGTCGGCTGCAAGCGCACCGTCACGCCCTCAACCGGCGCGTCTTTCACCGTAATCTCCTGCCTGCCCCAGTAGGCCGCGTTACACCGCGCATCAATCACGTAGGCGCCGGGCTTGATCATGTCGAACAGGAAACTCCCGTCCGGAGCCGCGCTCGCCCCGATCTGGACTCCTTCACCGGAACCGGTCAGTAAACAATTGCACTCGTCCCGCCGCGCTGGAATGCCTCCGCCGGCCCCTCTACAGTTCCGCGAATCGGGAACGCCTTCTCTTTTCGCAACCTCACGTCGATGCCCCGCAGCTCCGCGCCCGCCGCCAGATTCACTCGCGCCGCCCCGCTCACATCCGCCGTGCCTGGGTAAAACACCGTCGCATACCCCAACTGCGGCAGCCCCGCCGCGTCCTTGGCTGGCATCAACGCGTGCGGCTGCGGAATCTCCTGGTTTGTCGAAAACCGCAAGTAATAACGTCCCGCCTCCAGATTGTAAATGCGGTACTCGCCCTTGTCGTTGGTCTGGACATTTTGCTCGGCGGTCAGCGCTTTCTTCCCCCTCTGCCACTGAAATCGCATCGCCTCCACCGCGCAGTAGCTCACCGGATCGCCTTCTTCGTCCGTCACTTTTCCACTCACCGCCGCCATTGGTGTCAACGCGATCGCGACACCCGTCTTGTCGTCGCCCGGCTGCAAAATCACCTCCACCCCGTAATGCCCCGCGCGCTCCGCGGCCGACCCGCTATATTCCGGATGATCCGCCTGCACGCGATACTTCCCCGCCGGCAATCCAGAAAACGAAAATCCTCCGCTCGCATCGGTCACCGCATTTTCCTGCTGCGCCGGTCCATCCCTCCGGTACAGATGCACCCTCGCCTTCTTCACCGGCGCACCCGTCACCTCGTTCACCACCGTCCCTTGAATCGACCCCTTCGGCCCCTCCGCCCCCGATCCCGCGGCGGCCTGCGCCAACATCGCCGCTATTACCAGGACCGTCATTTCCCCCCGCCCTCGCCCTCGCCCACGCGAATTAGTTTCGGTTTCGCCTCCGCCGTCTGCCCCTCCGCCAGCGTCAACGCCTCGCCCCGTCCGGCGAATTGCTTCAAAAACTCCGGATCCTGCCACCCATCCGCGCCCAGCTCCTCGAACGCGTAAATCCGGTACGTTCCCGGGTCGATCCCCTCCATCTCGAAATGCCCCTTCTCATCCGCCAGCACACGGCGATAGAAACTCAGCACGCGGCTGAACTTCCCCTCCGGCGCCAAAAACACGATCGTCTCCTTCCCACCCAGCGCCGCCCCGCTCTCCACGTCTCCGGTCACTTTCGCCCCTTGCGTGCTCACCACGATCTTCAACGGCGCGCTCGTATCCGGCGCGATCGTCATGTCCTCCGTCAAAACATCCTGATCGCCCAGCTTCATCGACTTCAAATACCCACCCTTCGGAATCGGCCATGACACGAATATCCCAAATTCCCATCACCACGCCGGACAACGTGAACGCCCCATCGCTCCTCGTTGTTGTTTGCGGAGACGGGTTCCCAATCGAATCCGTCTCCAGGCACGAGCGACACTTCGAACTTCTTGAACTGCTCCGCCCCAGGCCCCTCCACCGTCACGCTTCCCGAAATTTCCACGCCCCGATACAGCGGCACGCTCAGTTCCTCGGCGCTTTCGTTACTTCCAGATCCGCCATGCTCCGCCACTCGCCGCTGTCCACCGAAACGGAGGCCGACCAACCGGTAGGCCCCGGGAGCGGCCCCCTGCAGTTGAAAACGCCCGTTCCTTACCGAAAGCCGCCCCGAACATCCCCCGCGGTCCCTCGCCCAAACCATCGCGTGGAAGGAGTTGAATAAACACCGGGACTTTTTCCGGCACATCCGCCGGCGCGTGTACGCGCCCTCTCAACACCACCGCGCGGTGAGGCACGAGGTGGAAATCGATCCCGCTCACCTCCCGCCCCGGCGTCACTTGCACTTGCGTCGCCTTCGAAACCCGGTCCACTCCCGGATAGATCTGCATCGCGAAAGTGGCCCGCTCCCCAGGCCAGGACGTATCCTGCGTCTGAGAGGCCATCACACAATACTTTCCCGCCGATACCGCCTGCAGACGGTATTCGCCGCGGTCGTCGGTTTTCGCGCCTCGCCGATGTTCCCATTGCGGCTTCCCTCGCTCCCATCCCTGTTGCAGAATCTCCACTTCGGCATTCGGGCAATCGGATCGCCGTCCCCATCGAAGACCTTTCCGGTAATCGCCCCATAAGGAGCGAGCGTCAGCCGCAAATTCCAGCGCGCATCCCCCGCCGCCAACGTCAAAATCACCCCCGGCTGCCCGATGTGTTTCGCCCCCAGCATCCTCGGCTCATAGCCGTCCCTTTCTCCGCGCAGCCTGTACTTCCCCGGCGGTAGATTGGAAAACCCAAAGCGTCCCTGCGCGTCGCTCACATCCTGCGCGCTCACCTGTCCCTCGCCCTCCTGGTAAAGCTCCACCACGGCCTTGCGCACCGTCGCCCCCGTCGCCTCGTCCACCACCACCCCGGCGACCGACGCCCCCGCCCCTTGCGCCATCAACCGCAAAATCCCGCAAATCGCCGCCGTGATGAATATCCCGCCGCGCAAAGCGCTCACTCGTTCTCCTGCGTCACCCGCTCCAACATCTCCCGCGAAATCACCGTCAGCGAAACCGTCGCCGTCCCGCCCTCCTCCACCTTCACCTTCGCGCTCCGCCCCTCCAGCGCCTTTCGCACATCCCCCCGTTGCTGCCCAGAATATTCCCGTCTCTCCCCCTCCATCGCATACACCCGGTACTCGCCCGGCGCGGCGTTCTCCAAGTGAAAATGTCCCCGCGAATCCGCGACGAGTCTGATTCGCAATCGTTCCGCCGGGTTCGGCACAAAAAAGACCACCGCCGTACTTCCATTCGTCCCCTCCACCGTGCCGTCGATTTTTCCCATCTTCGTCCCCAGCAACGATCTTCAACGGCCCTGCCTCGCCCGCCGAAATCGGGATCTCCGTGCCTTGAATGTCCCGATCCCCTAATCGCAAGGATTTGACGTAGCTCGGCCACGGCTGCCCCTGCACGTTCACCTCGTAAGTGCCCGGAATCAATCCCCGAATCGCAAACGCCCCGTCGTCTGCCACTGTCGCCGCCTGCGGCAGCATCCCGAAGAACGGACCCGGAGAGTTGTTCATCAGTTGAACCTTCATTTGCCCCGGCGGCGGCGCGCCTCCGTCCGCCGCCGCCTCCATTTCGATCTCGCCGGTCACCTCCATCGCCGGTTGCATGCGCACCATGACCCCTTCCACCGGAGCGTCTCCCACCGTCACCTCCTGCCTCGCCCAGTAGCCAGGATAGAACGCCAACTCCACGACATACGCTCCCGGCCTCACCATGTCGAAGACGAAGCCGCCATCCCGTCCCGCATCCGTCGACTCCTGGTCCCCCGTGCCGGAGTGGACGAGAAACAACTGCAATCCGGCCTGACGCTCGAAGACATCCGGTGGCGCTTCGACCTTCCCGCTCACACGAACAGCCGGTAGCTTCGGCAGCCTCAAATTGATGTCCCGCAGCTCCCCTCCCGCCGCTAAATTCAACCGCGCCGCCCCGCTCACCTCCGTTGTGCCTGGATAAAACACCGTGTCATATTCAAGTTCCGGC
This sequence comes from uncultured Acidobacteriota bacterium, assembly GCA_963823105.1. Classification (GTDB taxonomy): domain Bacteria; phylum Acidobacteriota; class Terriglobia; order Bryobacterales; family Bryobacteraceae; genus JAJYKC01. The sequence continues at coordinate 24,422 of CAWGKC010000014.1, read as the reverse complement.
AATTTCGCCGCGTCCTTGACTTCCAAGAGCGCGTGCGGCAGCGGGATTCCGCGCCGCGACGAAGCACGCACGTAATACCGCCCAGCCCTGGCGTCAAACATCCGGTATTCGCCTTTGTCGTTCGTGGTGCCGCTTCGTTCGGCGCTCAATGTCCGCCGTCCCCCTTGCCAGTTGTAGCCCAGTAACTCCACGACGGCTTCCGTCAATGGATCCCCGTCTTCGTCCGTCACCTTCCCGCTCACCGCCCCGGTTGGAGTCAAAGCGATCCCGACGCCCCTCTTGTCCTCGCCCGATTGCAGATTCACGTCAATGCCATAACTCCCCGCCCGTTCCGCAGCCGATCCCGGATAATCCGGGTGATCGGCCTGCAAGCGGTATTTCCCCGCCGGCAAGTCCTGAAACGAGAATCCGCCGCTCGCATCGGTCACTGCGTTGCCCGGAGGCGCCGCCCCATCCATCCGGCTCAAGCTCACTCTCGCTTTCTTCACCGGAGCTCCCGTCACCTCGTTCACCACCGTCCCTTGAATCGACCCCTTCGGCCCATCCGCGCCTGGACCTGCGGCAGCCTGCGCCAAAATCGTCGCCCATACAACCATCGTCATTGCGCACCGTTCCCCCATTCGCCGGCGCGAATCAGCTTCAACTTCACGCCGGCCGCCCGGCCCTCCCCAAGCGTCACGGCCTCGCCCCGCCCGGCGAATTGTTTCAGGAATTCCGGATCCCGCCACTCCGCGTCGCCCAACTCCTCGAAAGCGTATGCGCGATACGTTCCGGCGCCGATTCCCTGAATCTCGAAATGCCCCTTCTCGTCCGCCAGAACGCCTCGATAAAAACTCAGCACCCGGCTGAACCTTCCCTCCGGCGCCAATAATACGATCGCCTGTTTTCCTCCCTCCTCCCCTACGATGTCCACGTCGCCGGCAACCCTCGCCCCCAGCGTGCTCATCATGATCGTCAACGGGGCGCTCGTATCCGGCGTAATCGTCATATCTTCCGTCAACACGTCTTGATCGCCCAGCTTCATCGACTTTAAATACCCGCCCTTCGGAATGGGCATGACGTTGATATCCCAGATTCCCATCGTTACGTCCTTAACCGTGAACGTCCCATCGTCGCTCGTCTTTGCGTGCAGGGCGCTCCCCGGCGGGTCTTCGCCCGGTACCAGCCAAACATCGAAGCGCCTATACCGCTCCGCCCCGGGGCCTTCTACCGCGACGCTTCCCGAAAGATCCACGCCCGGATAAAGCGGCACGGTCAATTCGTCGCTACTTTCGTTTAACTCCACCTCCGTCACGCTCCGCCACTGCGCGCCGTTTACCGTAGCGGAGGCGACCAACCGGTACGGTCCCGGAGCGGCTCCTTGCATTTGGATGGCGCGATCCTTCCCGGACGCCATGCCCCCCACCGAGGCCTGGCCAACGCCCAGGCCATCGCGAGGAATGAGCTGAAGGTTGACGGGATCGTTCTCCTGCAAAGCCTCCGGCGCGATCACATGTCCCCTCAGCACCGCCGCGGGGCGCGCGATGAGGTGGAAATCGATCGCGCTCGCCTCCCGCCCCGGAACCGTTTCCACCAGCGCCGCCTTCGAAACGCGGTCTGTGCCGGGGTAGATCTGCATGGCGTACCCGGCGGGTTCTCCAGGCCCCGAATCTGGCTGAGTCTTAGAAGCCGTCACGCAATACTTCCCCGCCGGAACCAGCAGGCGGTACTCGCCCCGGTCGTCGGTCCAACTCGTTCGCCGAATCTGCCATTGCGGCTTCCCTCGGTACCAGCCCTGTTGCAGCGCCTCCACTTGGACATGGCGCCACGGATCGCCGTCCCCATCGACGACACGGCCGGTAATTGCCCCGAACGGACGGATCGCCAGCCGCAAATTCCAGCGCGTATCCCCCGCCGCCAGCGTCAGAACCGTCCCCGGCTGTCCCGAGTGATTCGCCCCCAGCATCTTCGGCTCGTAGCCTTCTTTAGATCCGACGATGCGATATTTCCCCGGCGGCAGATTGGAAAACCCGAAATGTCCCTGCGCATCGCTCACATCCTGGGCGCTCACTTTTCCCACGCCCAACCGATAAAGCTCCACCACCGCCTTGCGCACCGCCGCCCCCGTCGCCTCGTCCACCACCACCCCGGCGACCGACGCCCCCGCCCCTTGCGCCATCAACCGCAAAATCCCGCAAATCGCCGCCGTGATGAATATCCCGCCGCGCAAAGCGCTCACTCGTTCTCCTGCGTCACCCGCTCCAACATCTCCCGCGAAATCACCGTCAGCGAAACCGTCGCCGTCCCGCCCTCCTCCACCTTCACCTTCGCGCTCCGCCCCTCCAGCGCCTTTCGCACATCGCCGTTCTGCCACAGAATATTCCCGTCTTCTCCCTCCATCGCGAACACCCGGTACTCACCCGGCGCCGCGTCTATCAAATGAAAATGCCCCTGCGCGTCGGCGGCGGCCTGGTTCGCCATGGTCCCGCCGGGTTCGGATAAAAACACCACGGTCGTAGTTCCGCTCGCCCCCTCCACCGTCCCCTCCACTTTCCCCATCTTCGTCCCAATCAAGATCTTCAACGGCCCCACCGCGCCCGCCGAAATGGAGATTTTGATCCCTTGAATGTCCTGATTCCCAAACCGCAACGATTTGATGTAACTCGGCCACGGCTGCCCTTCCACGTAAACGTCATATGTCCCAGGCGTTAGTCCCGAAATCGCGAATGTCCCATCCTCGGCCACCGTCGCCGCCTGCGGCTGCATGCCGAAGAACCGGCCCGCGACCGGGCGGTTGAGTTGCACCTTCATTTGCCCTTGTGGCTTTGCCACGCTTCCATCCGCCGCGGCCTCGATCTCGATCTTCCCCGTCACCTCCATCGCCGGCTGCATTCGCACCGTGATCCCTTCCACCGCCGCGTTTCCCACCGTAACCTCCTGCCTCCCCCAGTAGCCGCCGAAATACTCCGCATCGATCGCGTACGCGCCCGGCTTTACCAGTTCGAAGACGAAGCTGCCATCCTGCGCCACGCCCGCCCCCAGCGGGTTCCCATCGCTCGAATCGGCCAGGAACAATTGCAGCATTCCCCGGCGCTCAAAGACCTCCGGCGGTCCTTCCAAAGTTCCTTGAACCCGGAATGCCCTCTGCTTCGGCAGCCTGACATCGATGCCCCGAACTTCCGCCCCCGCCGCCAGGTTCAACGGCGCCGCCCCGCTCACCTCCGCCGCGCCTGGGTAAAACACCGTCGCATACCCCAGCCCTGGCAGCCTCGCCACGTCTTTGTTTTGCATCAGCGCATGCGGTTGTCGGATCCTCTTTTGCGAGGAAACCCGCAAGTAATACCGGCCAGCCGCCACGTTCAAAACCCGATATTCCCCTTTATCGTTCGTAAAGGTCGTTTGTTGGGCGCTTAGCGTTCTCCCGTCTCCGCGCCATTCGTAGCGCATCAACTCCACCGTGCATCCGCTCACCGGATCGCCATCTTCGTCCATCACCTTGCCCTGCACGGCGGCCGACGGCGTCAATGCGATCGCGACGCCCGTTTTATCGTCCCCGGGTTGCAGTATCACGTCCACTCCAAAGTGTCCCGCCCGTTCGGCCTTGCCGACCCCCGGTAATCCGCATGATCGGCGCGCAGGCGGTATCGCCCCGCCGGTAAATCCGAAAACGAAAATCCCCCGCTTGCATCCGTTACCGCGCTGCTTTGCGGCCAAGGGCCATCCGTCTTGCTCAGGGCGACGTCCGCCTTCTTCACCGGCGCGCCCGTCACTTCATTCACCACTGTCCCCCGTATCGACCCCTTCGGTCCCTGCCCATCCGGCTGCGCCGGTGGTGCGCCCTGCCCGGCCGCAATCTGCGCCAGCATCGCCACCCACAATAACAACGTCACCGCTCCGCGCCTCCGCCTTCGCCCACGCGAATCAGCTTCAACTTCACTTCCGCCGTCTGGCCCTCCGTCAGCGTCACCGCTTCGCCTCGCGCTGCGAATGGCTTCAGGAAGTCCGGATCTTGCCAATCGTTCACGCCCAGCTCTTCGAACGCGTAAACACGATACGTTCCCGGATCGACACCCTGCATCTCGAAGTGCCCCTTTTCGTCCGCCAGCACTCGGCGATAGAAACTCAATACGCGGCTGAATTTCCCCTCCGGCGCCAGAAACGCCACCGCCTGTTTTCCAGTCGCCGGCCCCGCGCTTTCGATGTCCCCGGTCACCTTCGCGCCCTGCGTGCTCACTACGATGTTCAACGGAGCGCTGGTGTCCGGCGCGATCGTCATATCCTCCGTCAACACATCCTGATCGCCCAGCTTCATCGACTTCAAATACCCACCCTTCGGAATGGGCGCGACGTTGATGTCCCAGATTCCCATCACCACATCCTTCAGCGTGAAGCCGCCCTCTCCATCGGCCACCGCTCGAGGGGCCCTCCAAATAAGCTCAATCCGTCGCCCGGCACGAGCGTCACGTTGAATCGCTTATACCGCTCGGCTCCCGGCCCCTCCACCGTCACGCGTCCCGAAAGATCCACTCCTCGATAGAGCGGCACGCTCACCTCCTCGCCTCCTTCGGCCAACTCCACATCCGTCACGCTCCGCCAGTTCACCCCGCCAGAGGAGACGGAGGCCACCAGCCGGTACGGCCCCGGATCGGTCCCTTCCAGTTGAAACGCGCGATCCTTTCCGAACGCCGCTCCGCCCAACCAGCGCCAACGCCCGCCGAAGTCGTTGCGCGCAATCAGCTCAAGCTGAACCGGTATATTTTCCGGCACCTCGGGCGGCGCGTTGACATGTCCCTTCAGAGCGATCACGGGCCGCAACGTCAGCCGGAAGTCGATCCCGCCAGTCTCCCGTCCCGCCCTGGCCTCTACCGGCGTCGCCCTGGAAAGGCGATCCGCGCCCGGATAGATCTGTACTCCATAAGTCGAGTTTTGTTCCGTGGAGCGCCTTCGCCGCGGCTCGTAGGCCATGACGATATACTCGCCCGCCGGGACATCCTGCACCCTGTATTCGCCGCGCTCGTCGCTCGACGCGGATCCCCTCCTCTGCCATTCCAGCTTCCCGCGCGTCCACGCTCGCTGCAGCATTTCCACCTGCGCAAACTCCAAAGGATCCCCGTCCCCGTCGATTACCTTTCCGGTAATCGCCCCAAACGGCGTGATCGCCAGTCGCAAATTCCACCGCGCATCACCAGCCGCCAACGTCAAAATCACCCCGGGCTGCCCCGAGTGTTTCGCCCCCAGCATTTTCGGCGCGTAGTTGTCCTTCGACCCGCGCAGCCGGTATCTCCCCGGCGGCAGATTGGAAAACCCAAACCTCCCCTGCGCGTCGGTTACATCCTGGGCGCTCATCCCTTCGCCCACCTGGAAAAGCTCCACGGCCGCCTTGCGCACCGGCGCACCCGTCGCCTCGTCCACCACCACTCCCGCCACCGAAGCCCCCGCTCCCTGCGCGATTAAGCGCGAAATTGCGCAAATCGCCACCGCGATGACCACGCCGCCGCGCCGCAACCGCCGCCGTCCGCCCACACTAAAGATTATCAGCCCAGAATGTTCCGAAATCGCGGCGAATTGTACCCCGGAAACACCCGCCCCAGATCCCGATTCCCCATGCGTTTCGCCACCATTTCCCCCAAAACGTCGCGAAAATCCGTCGTCAACGCCAAATCCCGCCCCTCGTAAAGCTGGTGATCCTCAAGCCCCGGCCAATCCCCGTAAACCTTCCCCCCGCGCACGCCCCCGCCCATTGCGAACATCACGTTCGCGTGCCCATGGTCCGTCCCCCGGTCCCCGTTCTCCCGCGCCGTCCGCCCAAACTCCGACATCGTCACCACCGTCACGTCTTGCATCCGGTCGCCCAGATCCCGATAAAACGCCGCCAGCGACTGCCCAAACTCCGCCAGCACATTCGCGAGCTGCCCCTGCCCCGGACTCGCGCCCACTTCGTTCACGTGATGGTCCCAACCTCCGATATCGGTGAACGCCACTTCCAGCCCCACGTCCGCCTTGATCAACTGCGCGATCTGCATCATGCTCTGCCCCATCCGCCCCCGCGGATACATTGCCCCGCCCTCGGGCTCGTAAGCCTGATTCTGCACCGTTGCCACCATCTTCATCGCCTCGAACGTCTCGCGCCCCGTCCCCCGCAGCGCCGCGTCCGTGGAATTGTCGTACATCGTCTCAAACACTCCCGCCGAGCGATGGTCCGGCACGCGAAAATCCTTCAAATTCGCCACCGCCACCGCGCTGTTCTTCCCTTGCAGCGCCTTCGGCAGCTCCGGCCCCATGCTCACCGCCCGCAGTGGCGACGGCTTGCCCGCCTCTTCGCCCATCGCCCGGTTCAACCACCCATCCCGCGTCGCCCTCATCCCAGGCGTGCCCGATTCCATAAAATCCTGCGCGTCGAAGTGCGACCGCGTCGGATCGGGCGAACCCACCGCCTCGATAATCGCCAAATTCCGCGCATCGTAAATCGGCTTCAACGGCGCCAGCGCCGGATGCAGTCCAAAGAATCCGTTCAAGTCCACCGCCGCCTCCGGCCCCCTCCCCGGCCTCGGCACCGCGATTGACGGCCGCATCTGGTAATACCGAGGCTCGCCGTGAGGAACCACAATGTTCAACCCATCGGCCGCGCCCCGCTGGAACACCGCCACCAAAACTCTTCTTCCGCCCCGGCGCGCCGGAAGCGTAAACCGCCCGCGACAACCACGCCGGCGCCGTGCCCACCCCGAACATCGCCAGCGCCGAACTCTTCAGAAACACCCGTCTCGATTGCATCGCCATCACCCTCTATTTCTTCTGAAAATCCGGCGACCCCAACACCAACCCCGCCAGATATTGCCGTCTCTCCGCGGGAGCCGCCGCCGTCTGATCCGCCAACGCCTTCTCGATCGCCGCCCGCGTCTGCGCCCCTGGCGCCCGCAGCATCAGCGCCTCCGCCATCTTGTCCGGATCGTTATCGTCCACCGCCAGCCGCGTCGTGTCCACTCCGATCCCCGGCACCTTCCCACGCGCCAGCGCCAACGCGAAGTTCATCCGCGCCAGCAGCGCCGCCGAGTTCGTCCAATCCGCCCCCGCGTTCGAATACCCTGTCGGCTCCGCCTTTCGATACAGCGGCTCCCCCAACCCCGCCACCCGGTTGCTCAACGCGAACGCGTCGCTCACGTCGGCATCCAGCGCCCGCACCGCGCTCACCGCCATCTCGAACGGCGTCTTCATCTTCGCCAGATACGCCCCCTCGCTCCAGAACTCCGGCGCCTCCAGCATCGTCTTCATCACCTCGCGAAGGTCCCCGTCTTTATCCAGAAACGTCTTCGCCATCCGCTCCACCAGCGCCGGCGGCGGCTCGTCCGCCACAAACCTCTGCGCCATCTCATACGAAATATGCCGCGCCGTCGCCGGCTGCCTCGCCAGAATCTCCAGCACTTCCTCCCCGTCGTTCATCCCGCCGCCCGCCTTGATCCTGTGTCCCAGCACCGTCTTCGCATTCTTATCGTGCATCCGGTCGTTATAAAAGAACCCTCCCCCCATCCTCGGCGCGCGAATCGTCCACCCCGAAAAACACCGCGCCACGTCGATCACGTCGCGCTGCGCGTACCCTCCATTCACCCCCAGCGTGTGCAGCTCCAGCAACTCCCGCCCATAGTTCTCGTTCAACCCCCGCGTCTTCCCATTCAGCCGCGCCCGCTCGCCCGCCGCGCTATAGGTCCCCACCGACTGCCAATTGTCCAGATAAAACAGCATCGCCGGGCTTTTCGCCGTCGCCTCCAGCAAGTCGCGAAACTTCCCCAGCAAATGCGGCCGGATCGCCTCTCGCTCATACTGGCCGATCAGGTACCGGTCCACGCCCTTATCGACAAACACGTTGAAGTGGTTGAACCAGAAATCGTCCAGCACTTCGGCCAACTGCCGGTCGCTGTAAATCGCCCGGTATAGCTTCCCCTCCCAAAGGTCGTAAGTCACCGCCTGCTGCGGCGCGGTCGACCGCATCGTCTTCCGCCGCTCCTCCGGCGTCACCGCCACCAGCTTCGCCGCCTGCCTCGCCTCCTCTTTCTGGTCTTTACTCTCGCGATACCGCCGAATCAATCCCTCCACCAGCGTCCGCTCCTCCGCGTCGCCCGGCAGGGGCGCCGTCCCATCGGCGTATTGCTTAATCAGAAATGGCGGCGGGTAACGTTCAATCGCTTCCTCCGGCGTCATCGCCAGCGTCTCAAGCGTCCCCAGCTTCTCCTCCAGCTCCGGATTCTCCCCCATTTTTTCCGGGTGCAACTGCTGGTCGATCCATTTCTTCAGCCCCATTTTCCCCACCCGCTCCACATCGCCCGGTTGCGGCCCGAATGTCAACCGGTTCAATGCCTGCAGGATCTGCCGTTCTTTGTCCAGCCTGACCGCGCGCGGGGCATCCTCCGATCGCCCCGCCGCCAGCCCCGCCATAACCAATATCGGCAGCCATTTCCCTATCACCGCCCAAACTCCTCCCTCTCTATGAACCCTACCGCCCCCGTTAGGTTGCGAGGCAAACGCCATCTCCGCCCGTTTGCGCGATGATGAAAGAGTCCCGTTTCCCGAAAGGTCGTTCCATGCGCCATCTAATCCCGGTCTTATTCGTGGCCTCCCTCCCCCTCGCCGCCCAGTCCCACATGGACTCCGATCCCGTTCACCGCTCCAACACCGTCCTTGGCGGTCAAAAGGACCTTAAGGATGTCGAAGACCCCCACGGCCGCACCCTGCTCGGCGTCGTCCGCGATGCCCAAAACCAGCCCGTCCCCTACGCCCTCGTATATCTAAAGAACCTCAAAACCGAAGGCTCCCGCTCCATCATGACCGCCAAAGACGGCACATACCACTTCTACGGCCTAAATCGCGCCACGGATTACGAAGTCAGCGCCGAAAACAAAGCCCTCGCCTCCCCGCCCCGCAAGCTAAGCCACTACGACACCCGCCAGGAACCCTACTTCAGCCTCACGCTCTCCCAGCCCGCCCCACCCCACACCGCCACCGCATCCACCACCCCCGCCAAGCAATAGCCCTTCCCGCGAAAATCCGCGCCCCGTGAGGGAATCCGTCCCCAAACGCCGCTATCGAAGTTGAAGGCGAAAATCCATGAACCAACTTCGTTGCGCGGACCTAAAAGGCGGAGACATCTTACTGAAAGTCTCCGACGGCGGCATCTTCTCCAAAGTCATCTCTCTCTCCGAACGCCTGCGCGGCCAACTGAACCCCCTCATCACCCACGCCGGCGTCATGTTCGACAAAACCTACATCATCGAGGCCCTCGAACACGGCATCAGCGGAAGCGATCTCCGCATACAGGACCGCGGCTTCGGCTACATGGTCTACCGCCCCACCGCCGATTCCATCGCCCGCGCCGCCGCCACCTGCGCCAAAATGTTGTTCGACATTCATCAGACCAACGGCACCATCAAGTACAACTTCCCCCTCACCGCCATCGCCCCCGGTGGCATCGGACAGCCCAAGACCAGCGGCACGATGGACCGCCTCCTCGACGGCTTCCTCAATGGCCGCGGCCATCGCCTCTATTGCTCCCAATTCGTCGTCTACACGTTTCAGTTCGTCGCCGAGCAGAACAACATCCCGCCGGCGCGCTTCTTCAACGCCAACGACGCCCGCGTCTCGCCCTCGAACCTCGCCTCGCTGCTCCAGGGCAATCCCAATTTCCGCGAAGCCGGCTACTTAATGCCCAACCAGCGCTAATCCAAATACCGTTCACTTAACAATCCTGGTTCGTTTGGGGACATCGATGCGACGGGTACGCTGGCGCTTCCGTGGCCGCGGATTGTAGTTGCTCATCTTGCGCTTGACGCCGCGGAAATTGATCCGGTTCCCGCTGAACACAACGCGTTCCCGGAGGATTTCCCGCAGGATCGCCTCATGCGGGGCTATCCTCTGCTGAGGGGGAAATAGCGGCGTACCGGGTCATCCGTCTCTGGACCGCGCGCACCGGGTGCGGGAACGAGAGACGATCGGGATCTTCGCCGGCTTTGAGCGCGGCTTCATGCATCGGGCCGCGAATGGCGTAGTGGGCCGGGAGCAAGCCCCAGAGATCCTGTTTCACCAACTCCGGCGTTTTGCTGCGCGGCACGATCCGGGCGCCGCGCAGATGCGTCTTGAGTTCGTCCACGGCGGTTTGTCGGGCAAGGGACTGGCGCGGTGCTGAGATTGATCGCCCATTTCCAGCCTCTCCCCATAAGAACCGCTCGTGAAGTTTTCCCTCAAGCAGCTCACCCAGTGAGTTTCATCCAAAGGGTTATGGGTTCTGTCGTCCGGCGGCCACTTTCACGTCCCTCCCCCAACGCCGGGGAGCGGCTGGATTTTCCAGTCTGTAGGTTGTCGGAGTAGATGAAAATGCCGGTGTTGATTTTAAAGGCGGAACCGATGGTCAATGTCACAGTTCGTGAAAAGTTTCGCCAGAGTTATTGAAACTATCCTACACGTTTGCCTGTGTTGTTGAAAATATCCTATGCGAGCCTGGTCAGCCGCGCATCATTGTAGTGGCTTTCGGATACGCCGTTAGTCAAAGCATGTGGAGTGGGACACGCCGGTAGACGCAGGGCGGCTTCAAGCGGTGGCGCCGTCGTTCGAACTGCCCGGCCTACCACCCCACCTTTCGCTTTTCTCGCGCGGTGAGTGTTTCGTGCAATAGCGATTTGATGTAGGTCTGGTAAGGCAGACCCTTGTGTTCAGCCTGCTTTCGGGCCAAAGCCAAATCCGCTGCGGGAATCCGTAGCGCCACCGTAGGCGCTGGCATCTTCTTGGACGCAGCTATCCGCTCCCGCAGTTTCTCCTTCGTCAACACTTGAGCTTCGCCGTTTTTCACGGCGGCAAGTAGCTGTTTGCCATGTATGTTGCGGTTTTTATACCACCACTCCGCCTCTTCCGCCTCGGTGGCGAAAGCCGGTTTGACGCGCTTGGGTTGTTTCTCTAACTGCTTCTTCATTTGGGTTTCTCCAGAAATGCCTTTCTGTCGGAAACGCTCGCCGGAAAGGCGGTAATAGCACGCACCTTGCCGTTGCGAATCGTCCACACCACTGACAACAAACGGCCTCCATTCGTAAGGCCGACAGAGCGGTACCGTTCTTCGTTATCGATCGGTTCGAAATTCAGGTCTATCGGATCGTTGTTCAGCAACTGTTCGAACTCCGCGGGCGCTACTTTGTGGGCGTCGAGGTGCTGCTTGTTCTCGTCATCCCAATCGAATTCGATTCCGCCGGCCACCGCCCGATATTGTATCGCAACGTATATACGTCCTGGGTTGGCTCCCACTCGCTTTGCGTGCGCGTCGGACATGGTGCGCCCGCCTCGGATAGATCCAGCGGTAGTGTTTGGCGATGCCGCTCTCCGTTCCGCGGGACACGACGCGTCAGGATTACCCGCCACATCGGGACCAGGCCAAAATCTATTCCCCAGACGTCACTTCTAGCCATTCCCCGAGTGCCGGCAGTTCGCACGGATCTGTCGCATGGGCTTACCCAAGGCGGTTTCCTTGGCTTGCCTGTACTATGCCCAACGCTTCTTCCGGGCGTCCCTAATTCGGCGCTCTGCCTCTTCCCTCAGCATCCTCCGGCTTGGAAGTTGTATCTGAGCCGCAACCTCTTTGCGGAGGAAGAATGTTTGTCCTTTTCCAGCGTCAGGTATTGGAACCTCAAGCAGCGGTGTGCCCAACTCCTTCAGGTGGCGCACAAAAGGAAACGCTGTTGAGATGGGATCGCTTGGCGAGGACCGATGTCGCCACGTAGCGTTCCGCGAAATGTTGGACATTCGTTGCAGTTAGCGGTCGCGCCTGCAATCCACGAACCTGCCCGGGATGTCGTTTTTCGTTGTCGCGGTATTCAACGATCCGATCCGGCGCCTGAGCTGTTTGAGATTCCGAATGCTTACACGCGCGGACTCGCGGCTTTGGCCTTGCGCCGGATTATGGAACTCCCCGAGGCCGCGTTCCGCCGGGTGTTTTGAATCCACGTTACTGAATATCTGGAACCCGGACGTTGCTCCCCCGATCTATTGAGTCGTCCTGCTCTCACGGCGCCATCAAGTACAACTTCCCCCTCACCGCCATCGCCCCCGGCGGCATGGGCAAGCCCAAGACCAGCGGCACCATGGACCGCCTTCTCGACGGCTTCCTCAATGGCCGCGGCCATCGCCTCTATTGCTCCCAGTTCGTCGCCGAGCAGAACAACATCCCGCCCGCGCGCTTCTTCAACGCCAACGACGCCCGCGTCTCGCCCTCGAACCTCGCTTCGCTGCTCCAGGGCAATCCCAATTTCCGCGAAGCCGGCTATCTCATGCCCAACCAGCGCTGAACCGCCGCGCCCGCTGTAGGTTGACAGGGTACGTGAAAAAGCTGGCGTTGATAACAAAGCGAGACCAGTGACCCTATGCCAAAGATCGTGAAAAATCCCGCCGGACTTCGTGAAATTATCCTACTTGTTTGCCATTATTCTTGAAATAATCCTACACGGTCGTCCGTCCCATGATCCTTCTGAGGACCGTCACCCGGCCGGGGAGTGCCAGATTGGTAAACGCTGTGCGACTACAGGTGACCTTTCCGGTTGCCTTCAAGATTCCCCGCTACTCATAACGAACTAGGGCACCCATCTGGCTGCCGGTCTCGCCCCTTCGATGCTATCCTGCAATTTGACCCAGACCATTGTCCGCTAACCGGCGCTCAAGACGCGCCGGCCCCGAAGACGTCTTCCACAGCCCTACCCTATCTGTCTTTGTGGAGCGAACAAGCAATGAACTACTCTTCCGATTCTTTCGTACGCGCACGAGTGTGCGAAGCAGCCCAGGAACACTATTGCCTAAGTTTTGAAGACGGCGCCGAATGCGACGCGGTGCCCGCGGGCGCCCTGCGTTGGAGCGCGGAACTGCCGGCGGTGGGGGACTGGGTCCGCGCCCGTCGCGCCGATGCCACTCTGGCGCTGATCGAGAACGTGGAGCCGCGCACCACCTGCATTTCGCGCCAACGCCCGGGCGGCGGTGGGGAGCAGGTTTTGGCGGCGAATGTCGACCTGATTGCCATCGTGATGGGACTCGACGGTGACTACAACCTCCGCCGCCTCGAACGCTACCTCGTACTGGCCGCCGCAAGCGGCGCGGAGGCGATGGTCGTGTTAAACAAGACGGACGCCTGTGCAGAATGGCCGGCGCGCCTTGCCGATGTACGGGCCATAACGAGCAACGCAGCGGCACTGTCGGCGCACGAGTCCGTAGCGCCAATCGTTGAAGTTGTACGTGGACGTACCGTGGTGCTGCTCGGCTCCTCGGGCGTGGGCAAGTCGACGATCACCAACGCCTTGCTTGGCGAGTCTCGCCAAGCTACCCATTCCGTGCGGGAGTCCGACTCGCGCGGCCGCCATACGACGACACGCCGCATGCTTATCGAACTGCCGGACGGTGGCGCGCTGATCGATACACCCGGCCTACGTGAACTGGCCCTTTGGGTGGGACAGGACTCGGTCGACGATGTGTTTGCCAGCATCGCCGCGCTCGCGCGCCAGTGCCGGTTTTACGACTGCGCGCACGCGGGCGAGCCGGGCTGTGCGGTGTCCGCGGCGCTCAAAACCGAAGAACTCGAACCGGCGCGCTGGGCCAGCTACCAGAAGTTGCTGGCCGAAGCCGCCTACCATGAGCGCTCCGTGGATCAGCGTGTGGCTGCTGAAACGAAGCGCAAGTGGAAAGTGATCCACAAGGCCATTCGGCATCATCCCAAGTACAACCGGTGAGTTACGCAGACACCTCAGAAACGCCGATAGAGAACGATCAACGCCGTAACGTTTACGTTGGTAGCCAACATTTGGATCGGGGAGACGAACAGCACCCGGCTCAGGCTGGGAGCGCACAAGGCGGCCGCTTTTGCGCCCGGCCCGGAGCCACGGCTCGTCATGTAGGATTTTTTCATTAATAATGGTGAGCTTTTTCAAGAACTGTGGCAAGACTTTTCAACAATTGTGTCAACCTACACACGCCATCAACGCGGCTTGTACGCCACGCAGTCGATCTCCACCTTCATCCGCGGATTGGCGAACTTGCACTCCACCGTCGTCCGCGCCGGCTTGCTCTCGCCGAAGAACTCCGCATACACCTCGTTCATCGCGCCGAAATCCTTCCCATCCGCCAAAAACACCGAGCATTTCACCACATCGGCCGGCGTCGCCCCGCTGCCTTCGAGAATCCGCCGGATATTCTCCAGCACGATCCGCGTCTCGTGCTGTATATCGCCGTAGGAGAACTCCTCCGTCGCCGGATCCACCGGCCCCTGTCCGGCAACGTAAATAAATCCGCCCGCATACACCGCCGGCGAATAAGGCCCGCGCGGCGCGGGACTCCCTTTGGGGAAAATCCGCTCGATCATTTAGTCCACCTTTTTCTTGCGCGGGCTGCGCCGCTGCATCGGCGATCCATCCGGCCCCGCCGCCGCGGCCGCTTTCCGGCTGCGCGGTGGCGATCTCTTCGGCTTCACCGGCGGTGGATTCGGCTCCAGCAGCGAAGGCTGCCCCTCCACGATCGGCTGCTTCTCGTCTTCCTCCTCGGCCTCCGCCGCCGGCTCTTCCCTCGGCGGCAGCGCCGGCGGATAAAACTCCGCCCCCAGAAACACGATCAGCCCCTTCTCCTCGTCCGGCTCGATCCGCACCACCAGCTTGTCCTGCGCGTAATTCAGAAACTCCGAGAACTCCTGGAACCCGTAATTCTTCGGCTCGAACCCCGGCCGCTCCTCCTGCACCCACCCCGCCAGATCGTCGGCCAGCACGCCGTTTTCCAGCTCCATCCGGTGCGTCTCCAGCACGTCGCGCAACAGCGGCAGGGACTCTTCCGGCTTCGGCGTCGGCCGGTCCGGCTGCGCCGAAGTCTTCCGCTCGATGATGTACCGCCCGCCCGTCCCGCTCACATTGACGTAATCGCCGCGCTTCAGCCGCTCGATGAAATCGGAAAAACTTCCCGCCCCGTACGCCTTCTCGCTGAACGCCGAATCAAGCTGCAGCATCGTCGATTTCAACAAGCCCAACTGCGGCTGCACCTCGCGCCGCTCCAGCACCTGCAGCGCCCGCTCCACCAGCGGCATCGCCTGCTGCAGATCGAGCGGCGCCGGCCGCGGAACCCTGCCTCCGCCGCCTCCGCCCGTTCCCACCTGCGCCGGCGGCCGCGGCACAAACGGCTGTGGCTGCGGCGCGGGAAGCGCGCTTCTCTCCGGCAGTCTCTCCCGCAGCGGCGGACGGTCCCGCGCATCCGGCTTTTCCGACCGCTCCGGATACGACAGCAGCGATTCATAGCTGATGAACTCGTGGCAGTTCTTCTGCAGAATCGTGCTGGTGAACGCCCGCCCGCCCACCACATACACCGTCTTGCCGTATTCCTTCAGCTTGTTCACCAGCGCAATGAAGTCGCTGTCGCCGCTCACGATGGCGAACGCGTTTATGTTCGTGTGCGTGAACGCCATTTCCAGCGCGTCCAGCGCCAGATTGATGTCCGCGCCGTTCTTGTCGCCGCGCGGCGACGGATCGCGCTGCACCATCTGCACCGCGTACTCCGACATCTGCCGCGTCGCCCCTTCCTGCCGCCCCCAGTTGGCGTAGGCGAACTTGGCGACGATGTCGCCCCGCTCCTTCAGCGCATCCAGCGCGATCGCCACGTCGAACTCGCGCCGCAGCGTCGATTTCACGCCGATCTCTATGTTGTCGTAGTCGACAAATACAGCGATCTTAAATTTGTCGTGCACTCGATTCTCTCCAGTGCCTTGTCTTCCACGTGGACGACCGGCGGCCGGTTCTTTCCCCTTCGTTTAATGTTACGCGGTCTGCTTCACCGACGTTTGGATGAAGCTCACGATCTCTTCGAGCGAAGCGCCCGGCTGAAAAACCGCCGCCACTCCTTGCTTCTTCAATTCCACCGCGTCTTCGTCGGGAATGATCCCGCCAACCACCACGATCACATCGTCCATCCGCTGCGCGCGTAACAACTCCATGATACGCGGCACGATGGCGTTGTGCGCGCCCGACAGGATCGACAACCCGATCACCTGCGCGTCTTCCTGCAGCGCCGCGTTGACGATCATCTCCGGACTCTGCCGCAACCCAGTTAAATCACTTCCATCCCGGCGTCCCGCAGCGCCCGCGCAATCACCTTCGCTCCGCGGTCGTGTCCATCCAGGCCCGGCTTCGCCACCAACACCCGGATGCGATTGTCCATATCTTGCGGTCTCTCCGAATTATAGAACGCCCGCGCTATACGATGCTGGTCTCCCGGTACGCCCCGAACACCTCGCCCAGCGCCCCGCAAATTTCCCCCACCGTCGCATACGCCCGCACCGCCTCCAGAATATGCGGCATCGTATTGTCCTCGCCCCGCGCCGCCTCCCGCAATCCATCGAGCGCCCGCGCCACTTTTTCCCCGTCCCTCCGCCCCTTCAATCGCTCCAGCCTCTCCACTCTGCCGCCCCTCGGCCGTCTCGTCCATCTCCAGCAGTTCGATCGGCGCCCCGGCCTCCTCCGTGTACGCGTTCACGCCCACGACCTTCCGCTCGCCCGTCTCCACCGCCTTCTGGTATTCATAGCTCGCCTGCGCGATCTCCGTCTGCGGAAATCCTTTTTCGATCGCCGGAATCATCCCGCCCATCCCATCGATCCGCCGGATATAATCGTTCGCCGCCTCTTCGATCTCCTTCGTCAGCCGCTCCACGAAGTAACTCCCGCCGAACGGGTCCACCTCCGCCGTCACTCCGCTCTCGTAAGCCAGCACCTGCTGCGTTCGCAGAGCGATCGTCACCGCGTGCTCCCCCGGCAGCGCATACGCCTCATCGAGCGAATTCGTATGCAGCGACTGCGTCCCTCCCAGCACCGCCGCCATCGCCTGAATCGCCGTCCGCACCACATTGTTATACGGCTGCTGCCACGTCAGCGAACACCCCGCCGTCTGCGCGTGCGTCCTCAGCTTCATGCTCCGCTCGTCTTTCGCCCCAAACCGGTCCCGCATCACGAAAGCCCAAATCCTCCGCGCCGCCCGGAACTTGGCGATCTCCTCGAAAAAATCGTTGTGCGCGTTGAAAAAGAAACTCAGCCTCGGCGCGAAGCTGTCCACCTCCAGCCCGCGCTCGATCCCCCACTCCACATACTCGATTCCATCCCGCAACGTGAACGCCAGCTCCTGCACCGCCGTCGATCCCGCCTCGCGAATGTGATACCCGCTCACCGAAATCGGGTTGAACCTCGGCACGTGCTTCGTCGCGTATTCAATCACGTCCGTCACCAGCCGCATCGAAGGCCGCGGCGGATAAATATACTCCTTCTGCGCGATATATTCCTTCAGGATGTCGTTCTGCAGAGTCCCCGAAATCTTCCGCCAATCCGCGCCCTGCTTCTCCGCCACCGCCAGATACATCGCCCACAGCACCGGCGCCGGCGAATTGATCGTCATCGACACGGTAACGTCTTCGAGCGGAATCCCCTCGAACAACGTCTCCATATCTTCGAGCGACGAAATCGCCACCCCGCACTTGCCCACTTCCCCCGCAGCCGCCGCATGATCGGCGTCATACCCCATCAGCGTAGGCAAATCGAACGCCACCGACAACCCCGTCTGCCCCTGCCCCAACAAATACCGGTACCGCCGGTTCGTCTCCCCGGCCGTCCCAAACCCCGAGAACTGCCGCATCGTCCAAACCCTGTCCCGATACATCGTCCGGTGAATCCCCCGCGTATAAGGAAACTCCCCCGCTTTCCCAATCCCCCCCTCCGGCAAATCCTCCGCCCCATAAAACGCCTTCACCCGCAACCCGCTCAGCGTAGTAATCTCCCCCGCCGCCGCACTGTTCCGCATCGCCTTCATTGTATTCCCCGCGTGTGCCGCCTGGCCGCGCGATCAACCGGCTTTCTTCAGCCCCTCGCGTATGGCCTTTTTGAGTACGGCTTGATAGCCCACGCCGGAATTCTCCGCGATCCGTTTGGCGCGCTCCAAGTCAGCGACAGGAATGCGAATCGAAATGGCGCGGGTTGCGTTCTCCTTGGCCTGTTCCATAAGCCGCTCCAGGATCTTCGGGTCCGTCCTGGCCACCCTCAACCCGGTCGACCGGACGAGCACACCCGTCCTCATCGCGCGAGCAAACTCGCGCTCCGTCTGCCGCCGGCCCTGAGGCGTTGCGTACCAATCGCCCTCGCCTGCCCCGGACTTAGCCCTCCGAACATCACTCGATTTGCGCGGCATATTTCCTCCTCTCCACGGCGTTCATCTCGTAAGCGGTCACGGTGCGGAACAGCTTCCGGCGGATCGTGAAAACCACGACCAGGTAGCGGCTCGATGCCGTTCTCCCGAAAAGCTTCCATCGCTTTTCGCGTTGGACGGTTCTCGCCGGAATGATCACATGCATGCGGCCGAGAACCTCCCCTCGGAGGCGAACCTCCCTTATCGCCTCATGACGAGGCGCTCGAACTCCTCGAGCACGCTAAAGTGCGTTCTAGTTTCCATGGGAGCATCGGAGAAATATCTATGCTCGCCGATGCTCCGACCGGCTTGTCGTTCGAGTCGGATCGTCCTCTGTCTGACGGATCCGTCGGCGTCCGACCAAAATGATATACCGCCGACCGTAAATGGAGCCCCCGTTGCGCTGAAAGGAGGCTTTGATATTTTCTCAGTAAAGGCAGGCAGCATAGGATTGAGAGACGTCAGATCGATGTCTGATCGAACGACCAGCTCGCTCAGGTATAGGCGCTGGCGAACGGTATCTAACTCAAAGGTTAGCCCGAATTCTTGCGCAGCCAATCTCAGTAAATCCGCCGCAAATTTGTCGCCGTCTTCCGTCGACGAAGCCGCGTCTACAACGATTCCATCGTCGTAGATGGTGAGGTTGTTGATGGCGACGTACATCTCTTCTTCCAACTGAAAACTGCCCCTCTGGAAAGTAAGTCCCGGAACTCCCTCCGCCCGTGGCGCCGCTGTGGTGGGCGGAGGTGTCGCGTTGGGTATGGGGTTATCCGGGTCCGGAGCCATCGAAAAGGCGTAGGATTCCTTAATCCATGAGACCAGGTCCCCAATAAAGTCTTTCCCGGTTGGATTCATGTCACGGATGTCAAAAAGCCAAATTGAACGGGCCAGCCGTGCGTGAACCAGTTTCATGCTTGCCTCGCCATTGCAAGCGCAAATGCTCCGGGCGGAATACGCTCAGGCAACGCCTGTTGCTGACTTCGCGGCCTGCTCAGCAACTCTGCGCGGCGGGCTTCGTCTAGCGGCATTACCGTGGGTTGAGACTGCCGCTCCGCCCCGGCTCCAAGAGTGATCGCAGCGGACGAAAGCAAACCAACTCTACGCTCCAATTCAGGCAACTCCTGCTCAAAACCCGGAACATGAAAATCATCTGGCGAAAACCGATCCGACCAGTCAAGCAGTTCACCAAAAGGAGCAAAACGGACCAGAAGGGCAACATCGAAAGCTTCGGCCAGCCTCCGTAGGGTCTCCAGCGAGAAGCGCGTCGCGCCCGGTCTCTCCATGCTGGAAATCCGAGGTTGCTTCATGTTGGCCTCAGACGCCAGTCGAGGCTGCGTCCAGCCGCGTTGTTTGCGAAGCGCGCGAATCTGAAACGGAAGATCAATCTCAATCTGGGAGTTGACCACTCCAAGGCGGTATGCCTTCTCCTTCATCCGTTGGAGTTGCCTATATTTCGTAGTCATCAATCCCTCCCTCCCCTCTCGATACCTTGTCTTTTCTCGCATCGAGCGTTTCGAATACTCCAGGGGGATCGTATATTCTCCCCTTATGGGTGCATCCGACCATCATCACGAACTCCTTGTCCCTGCCAAAGTACCCGAATATTCTATGCTCGACCTTTTCAGCCGTCCAGCGAAGTTCCCAGCAGTCGGGATGGCTCCTGATTCGGTCGCATATATTAGCAGGCCAAGATTGCATCTTGGCGATCCGATCTAGGAAATTATCAAGCCCGGCCTGCCGGGCTGGCGAGAGTCGCGCGCGCCAATCATCAATTGCCCTCCGTCCGGTCCATGCCGCGAACTGCTTGAATCGCCATACATGCATTACTTTATCACAAATTTATTATAGTCGACAAGCTCTTTTTTAGTGTGGGCATCATTTTTTTATGATACTTTTGAGGTGTCAATAGAAAGCAAAAGGCCGGAAGTCCAGAACCGCCAAGCTAGAACCTCCAGCCAGCGTGGTCTTCTGTGGTTCGTTGGCAAAATCCTCGACTACAGTCGGCTGCAATCCGGCAGATGACGACCGCACCATCGTTCTTGGGGGGTGGAATCCCTTCGCCGCCGCCGACATCAATCGGCCCCACCCGCACCGTCGACGGCGGTCACATGGTTAGACCCCGGATGGTCGCAATTGACAGGCTATTACGCCCACTGTAATTTTGGACACTTTCGCCCGAGAACGCAACCAAAATCTATCGCTTAGACCCACAAGACATCGTCCGGCCCGCCACCGCTCGAATGACTGGAATCGCCCGGAACGTAGTCGCGCCCATGCCCGATGATCTTGGCGTGACAGAAGTCGAGTTTCAGGACAAGTCCCCTACGGATATCCCATTCCTACGCGCTCAATGCGACGAAATATCGACGTTTTACTCTGCAAATAGCCCAAAGATACTAGAATATCGAAAATCTTTCCAAGTGAACGACTACCAGATTCTACAACTGGACGCCAATCCGCACCGCTCCAGCGCGCAACGAATATCTTCCCGCAGTCTTGATCCGCAACGGGCTCGCAGGAACTCAAACCCCGTCGCGACACGTCGCATGGTTCGTGATCACCCTCCCTCACCGCCCCTCCAACATCGTCCTCAACCGCTCATATCCCGCCCGGCTCACCGCCAACTGCGTCCCGTCCGCCAGCACCGCCACCCGGCTGTCCTTCGCATACGGCTCGATCCGCGCGATCCTCTCGATGTTCACGATATACGACCGATGCACCCGCACAAACTGCTCCGGATTCAGCCCCGCCTCCAAACTCGAAATCGTCTGCTGCTTCAAGTAACTCTTCCCCTCGCTATGCAGCGCCACGTAATCGTCCTGCGCCTCCGCGTAATCCAACCGGCTCACCGGAATGATATGCACCCGCGTCCCGTCCTTCACCACCACCCGCTGTAAGTACTGTTGCGGCGCCCGCGCCGCTTCCGACAACTGCGCCGCCGGCGGCATCGCCCGCCCCAGTCTCTGCCGCGCCCGCCCCAGCGCCGTCTGAAACCGCTCCAAGCTGAACGGCTTCAATAAATAATCCACCGCGTGCTTATCGAACGCCCGCATCGCATATTGATCGAACGCCGTCGCAAACACCACCGCCGTTCCCTCGCCAATCAACTCCAGCACCTCGAACCCGTCCAGCTTCGGCATCTGCACGTCCAGAAACACCAGGTCCGGCTTCAACTCCCCGATCGCCTTCACCGCCTCAAACCCGTTGGCGCACTCCGCCACCACCTCCACCCCCGGCGTCGCCCGCGCATACTCCCGCAGCAGCCCCCTCGCCAGTTCCTCGTCGTCCACCAGAATCACCCGCAGCCGCGCGCCCGCCTCCCTCGCCGCCGCATCCCCAGCGGCAACCGTCTGCCCGCTGTCCCGCTGCAAATTCCGCAAATCCACCAAAACTTCCCGCGCCGTCTGATACCGCCGCTCCCGGTCCTTCTCCAGACACTTCCGCACCACCCGCTCCAGCTCCTCCGGCGCGCTGTAGTTGAACCGCGCGATCGCCTCCGGCTGCGATTGCAGAATCCGCGCGATCGCCTGCTGCGCGTTCTCCCCCTCGAACGGCAGCCGCCCCGTCGCCATCTCGTACAACACCACGCCCAGGCTGAACAGATCGCTGCGATGATCGAGATCCAGCCCCAGCGCCTGCTCCGGGCTCATATACTGCACCGTCCCCATCAACATCCCCGCGCTCGTCATCAGCGCCGTCTCGTCGTTGCGTCCCCGTCTTCTTCGCCTCGCGCTTCGCCAATCCGAAGTCCAGAATCTTCACATGCCCGCGCTCGCTCACCACGATATTCGCCGGCTTGATGTCCCTGTGTACGATCCCCTTCTCGTGCGCCGCGTCCAACGCATCGGCCGCCTGCGCGCCAATCTCCAAAAGATCCTTCAGCGGCAGCGGCCCGCCGCGCGATCCGCCCCGTCAGCGCCTCCCCCTCCACATACTCCATCGCCAGAAATGGCGCGCCCTCCCACTCCCCGATCTCGTAAATATGCGCGATATTCGGATGGTTCAAGCTCGACGCCAGCCGCGCCTCCTGCTCGAACCGCCCCATCCGCGCGGCGTCTTTCGCCACCTCCGCCCGCAGCACCTTCACCGCCACCTCGCGGTCGAGCCTCGTGTCCCGCGCCAGATACACCGCGCCCATCCCGCCCTCTCCCAGCTTCGACCCGATCCGGTAATGCGCCAGCGCCGCGCCGGCTTTCAGCCCTTCCATATCTTCTATTAACCCCGCTCCCGCGTCCTGCACGGCATCATCAACTCTACCCGGAACCGCCCCGCCCCCGCCTCCGTCCTCACCAGCGACTCCTCCGGAAACCGCGCCCTCACCCTCGCCTTCACATTCTCCAATCCAATCCCATTCCGCGACGCCGCCCGCGCCTCCGGATCGTAATCGTTTTCGATCGCAATCCGCAACTTCCCCGCCTGAAACTCCACCGACAACGCGATCTCCCCTCCCTCCACCAACCCCGCGATCCCATGCTTCACCGCGTTCTCCACCAGCGGCTGCAAAATCAGCGGAGGCACCGCGCACTCCCCGCATCCCGGATCGAACCGCTGCTCGAATCGCAGCCGCTTCCCGAACCGCACCTGCTCCACCGATAGATACATCATCGTCAGCGCCACTTCCTCCGACAACGGAATCGTCTCCCGGTCCCCCAGGCTCAACGTCCGCCGCAGGAAGTCCGACAGCTTAATACACATCTCCCTTGCCCGCGCCCCATCCACCGTCGTCAACGCGCTAATCGAATTCAGGCTATTAAACAGGAAATGCGGATTAATCTGCGCCTTTAACGCCCGCAATTCCGCCTCGCCCGCCAGCGCCCGCGCCTCCCGCTCTCGCTGCCCCGCGCTCCTCGACGCCTCCAGCGACAGCGCCGCATAATGCACCGCCGCCGCCAGCGCGTAAAGCCCGATGCCCACCGCGAACAGCAACGGAATCTCGCGCGAAAGCCGTAGATCCACGCCGGCGAATTCCCGCGAAAGCCCCAGCGCCAGCCCCTTCGCGATCACAATCCACAGCAGCGCCGCCGCCACCGCCGCCGCTCCCTGGTTCATCGCCAACCGCCCCGCCGCCGTCGCCCCCAGCGGCAGATACTTGCACGAATACCACGCCGACATGCAAATGAACGCGTAGACCAGCGTCAACGGAGCCGTGATCGCCGCCGACTCCCGCCAACTCATCCCCCCCGTCACGCTCAGCAGAAATCCCAACACGCATCCAATCGGAACCCAGATCGATAGGTACAGGACGATCGCGGTCCTCGAAGCCAGGATGGGATGCATCGCCCGCCGTCAGTTCTTAACGGTAGCGCCGCCGAAAATGGCGAATCCCGTCACCACCAGCTTCTGCGGCTTTTCCCCTTCGGCGAGCGCCCGCGGCGGAAACGTCTTGTCCTCGAAGGCGCCGAAGATCCCCGTCCCTTCCACCGTCACCGTCCAATTATCCGGAACGAACAACTCCACGCCGCCAAAAATCGTGTTGATATCCACCACCGCGCGTTCCGCCTGAATCTTGGCCCGCCGCAAATCCAGCTTCACCCCGCCGAACACCGCCGCCACATCCGCCGACCGGAAATCCTGCGAATCGATGCGCCGCTCCGTGCCCCCGAACACCGCCCACGCATTCGCCGACGGGTCCGAATTCGGCGCCATGCCCCCAGGCGCAGGCGCCGCGCCCGGCGCCGCGTCGTATAATCGGTGCCGCCCCTCCAGCCCCCGCAGCAACATGCTCGCCCCCACCGCGATCACGATCAACGGCCAGAAAAACTCGAAATTGAAGTAAAAAATATGCAGGTTCCGCAACAGAAACAGCGCGCCGATCCCCGCCACCAGCCCGCCCCAAATCAGCGCCGCCTGGCTGTGCGAATCGAGAATTCTCGTCACCCCCAGCGCGATCAGAATCAACGGCCAGTAATCCCACAATTCGTGCGCCGGAACGATCCCCAGATTGTCCAGCAACAGAATCAACCCCACCGCCACCACCGCCGTCCCCATCACCAGGCTGGAAGATCGCGACCGGTTCCGCCTCCACCCCCCGCCGTATCGCCCCCTCCGTCCATCGTCCGGATACTGTTCCATGGCTCAAGCCTATCAGCGCCCCGCCCGCAATGGCGCCCCCATTCGGCGAGCGGCGGCAAAGCATCGGCGAACACCCCTCGAACCCCGCTATACTCATGGGCGAATTCGAAGCGTAACGGCTAAAAAAGGCAACGCCGATGAATCGCAGCACCGCCCTCGCGCTT
>CAWGKC010000013.1:0-10155 GCA_963823105.1 uncultured Acidobacteriota bacterium | reverse complement strand
ATCCTCATCCGCGATCTCACCCGTCGCTGACCCGCCAAGCATTCAGATCTCGCCGCGGCCTTCCCGGAGCGCGGAAACGGACCGGGCGCGGTTCGCGGCGCGCCAGATCCAAAATCCGGATAGGAACAAAAATGCCGGAGCGGCGCCGGCGAGCGACCACAGAACTTTGACGGCGGCGCCGCCCCATTCGGCATCGTGACGCGGCCCCGCGCTTTGGGTGACACGCGTGGCGGTGGACCAGGCCGCGGCGGAATCGACGGAGAGGACGCGGGCCGTCGCGGGATCGAGCGCGGCTTGGTTGCTCCCTTCCATGCGGAAATCGCCAGGAAGCCACATGCGCGCGGTGACGGGGGATCCAGCCGAAGATGGGAACCGTAACTCGCGTACGATACCGCCCGGCAAAGCAGCGCGAGCGGCCTGAACATAAGCTTCCAGCGGCTGAGCCATTGCGCTCGATGGAACGGAGACGCGAGGTGGCCGCGAGGCGGCTTTACCGATAAGCGTCTCGACGGCGCCACGGAGCGTTTGCGGGTACGCCAGACCGATGCCGGTGGCCGAGAGGAGCAGCAGGAAGACGTTGGCGAATACGCCCGCCGCGCGGTGCAATTCGAAATTGCGCTTTCGGAAAGGCCCGCGCCACCCGGCGCGAAAAAGTACGGTCCAGGGCTGATTGCGGTAGATCCAGAGAACGAAGCCGGTGAGACTGGAAAAGAAGAGGCCGATGCCGGCGACGCCGGTCAGCCGCCTCCCGGTGCGCCCCAGCAGCAGGTTGTGGTGGAAGTCGGTAATCCAGTCGAGCCAGGGCAGGGAGAAAGTGCCGAGCACCTCGCCCGTAGCGGCATCGCAGAACGCGCGCAGCGGTCTTCCGTCCACGCGGATTTCATATTCGTAGGGATCCCCCGGCGCTTTCGGCAGGGTGAGGCGGGTGAACGTCGCAGCCGGCCAGCGGCGGCGCGCGGCGGCTTCGGATTCGAGAAGCGGCGAGGCCGGCCGGGTTTGCCCCGCCGCCCGCCAGTGGGGCCGCAGCGCGCGTTCGACATCGGCGCGAAAGACGATCAGGCTCCCGCTTAGGCTCATCAGGCAGAAGAGCAGTCCAAGAGTTAAGCCGCCCCAGACGTGAACGAGTTTGGCCGCCGCGCGAACGTTTCGTTTCATTGAAAGACCTGTTTGGTGCTGCGATGGAGAGCGCCGTCCGCGCAAGGCCGCTCAACGGCCGGAAGGATGACACGGAACACGGAGCCGCGGCCCGAGACGCTTTCCACTTCGATGGAGGCGCGGTGGGCCTCGGCGATCCGGAAGGCGATGGAGAGGCCGATCCCGGCGCCGCCTTCTTCGCGGCCGCGGGACTTATCCGCGCGGTAGAAGCGCTCGAAAATGTGGGGGAGATCGGCTTCGGAGATTCCGACCCCGGTATCCTTTACCTCGCAAACGGCGAAACCGGGCGATCCTTCTCCGATAGAGACCTCGATCGCGCCTCCCGGTGGCGTGTATTTGATGGCGTTGTCGAGCAGGATGAGCCAGAGGCGCCGCACTTGCCCGGCATCGGCGCGCACGCGGAGGCCGCGGGGAGCGAAGCTGCGCCTCAGTTGTAGATTTTTCTCGCCCGCCAGCGGCGCGATGCGTTCGCAAACCTCTTCGAGCTGAGGTCCCAGCTCGACGGACTCGAGGGCCAGGACGCCCGCCGTGGAGTCGGCCCGCGCCAAGCGGAGCATGTCGTCGAGCAGGACGGAATTTCTCTCGGATTCGTGCAAGATGCGATGGAGAGCTTCACGGTAGCTCTCGGCGTTCCCGTTCACCCGGAGCAGCGCGACCTCGGCGGTGGCGCGGATCAACGCAACCGGGGTGCGCAGCTCATGCGACGCATTGGAGGTGAACTGTGTCACCTGGCGGAATGCGTCTTCGATGCGGCCCAGCATGCCGTTCAACGTTCGGGCCAGATCCTGGAGCTCGTCGCCGCTGTTGGGTTCCGCTAGCCGCCGGCTCAGGTTGCCCGCGCCGATCGATTTCGCCGCGGCCGTAAGACGGGAAACGGGCGCCAGAGCGCGTTTGCTCACAAAGTAGCCGGCCAACGAGGCGCAGGCGAGCACGATGGGCGCGGAGAGAAAGATGAGCAGGCGGAAGCGGCGCAGGATTTCAAACGGGACCGCAAGGTCCGAGCCGAGATAAAGGTCGTAAAACCGGCCTTTGATTTCGCGGCGCGCGGCGAGGATGCGAATCGGGTTGCCTCCGCTCCGGGCCGTCCGGATGAGCGGGGAGGAGCCGGGACGTGGGAGGTTCGGAACGGCCGCGAGCGGCTTGGATTGAAAAACACGGCCGCCGCCGGCTTCATCCACCTGAAGCAACTGCGGCCCGAGAGCCAAGTGGCTGGCGAGCTCGCTTTCGAGCTTGGCTCTGTTTACACGCGCAACGTGGTCGTCGAGGAATTCCTCCAGGCCATCGGCGCGGGCGCGCAGTTCGCGATCGATCACGGCGTCGATGGCCGAGGTGAGCGACAGATACGCGGCGGCTTCGAGAAGCACGGTGCTCAGGCAGAATACGGCGCAATACACCGCTGCGAGGCGGATCCGGATGGGCATCTTCATAGAGAATCCGAAGGCGGCGCTATTTTGTAGCCGAAGCCGCGCACGGTGTGGATGAGTTTCTCGCGCTGGCTCCCGTCGATTTTGGCGCGGAGAGTTTTCACGCAGACGTCGATGCTGTTCTGTTCTATCGCGGTGCGGGATTCCCAAACGGCTTTGACGATTTCGCCACGGGAAACGACGTGTCCGGCGTTGCGCATCAGAATCTCGAGAAGCAGGTATTCGGCCTTGGCCAGGGAGATGGGCTCGCCGCCGCGGATCGCCGAGTGCGACGCCGTGTCCAGGATGAGGTCGGCTACCCGCATCGTCGCCGCCTGGGGCCGGCCCCTTCGAACCAAAGCCCGGAGCCGCGCCAGCAGTTCGACGAAGGAGAAGGGCTTGGTCAAATAGTCGTCGGCGCCGGCGTCGAGGCCGGTGACGATATCGCCGAGGCCGTCGAGCGCGGTCAGCATCATTATGGGCGTGACGTTGCCCCCGGCGCGAAGTTGGCGGGCGACCGAATACCCGTCGAGGGAGGGCAGCATCGCGTCCAGAATGATGACCTCGAACGGGCCGGTGCGGGCCATCTCCAGACCCTTTCCGCCGTTGTGGGCCACGGAGACTCGATAAGCTTCCTGCTCCAGGCCCTGTTGCAACACCTGGGCCATCTCCAGGTCGTCCTCGACGACCAATACGTTTTCGTTCATTCGACGGGTACCATCATTGGGGGACCACCAGAAAGGTAAACGATTCCGGCGCGGCGCAGCGGGTGTTTTTGCCGCTCGCATCGTGCGTCGTTATCACATGGGCCGCCAGCCGGAAGATTTCACGAAATCCCAGTCTTCGGCGCTTTCGTCGACCGGATAGCCCGTGCTGGCTCTGTTACCGGACCCGGCCTGGAATGAAAGCGTTGTCGATACCACCGTGCAAAGGAAAGCTTCTCGGCTCATCATTTTGGATTCCTTCGTGTAAATTCCGGAAGAGCCACAAGTCAACCTAGAAAAAGAGTCGAAGCGAAAATTGAAACTCCCTCGGCGTGCCGCCGCCGGTGATAGAGCCGTTGTTCACGGTTGTCGTGATCTGGCCGAAGCTGGGGCTGGATAAGTCTCCGTTCGGATCTCCGAATTGCGGGCGGTTGAAGATGTTGAAAGCCTCGGCGCGGAAGTCGAGCGAAAGTCGTTCGGTCACGGGAAATTTCTTGACGAGCGCGATATCGGCCTGCCAGAACGAGGGGCCGCGCGCCAGATTGCGTCCGGCGTTGCCGTAGGTGCCGTTCGCGGGCGTGACGAAGGCCAGCGGGTTGATCCAGTTCGTAATGGACTGGTTAGCGGGAACGATGGAAACGCCGCCGACATAATTCGGCCGTTGAAAGTTCGTTCCGTTCAGCACGGAATTGCCATCGGGAAGGGCCGATGCGGGCCGATCGACGATCACGTTCACGGGATTTCCGGAGCGGGCCGTTCCAATGCCGCTGAGCTGCCAGCCGCCCAGAAGGAAGTTGGAAACGCCGCCATTGGTAAGATATTGGCGGCCTTTGCCGAAGGGCAAATCGTAGACCGAATTGAGAGTGAACGTGTGGCGAATGTCGAAATCGGAACTGGCGACTTCGCACGCGCGGCAGGCGTTGTTCTCCGGGTAATCCCCTTCTCCGCCGCCGTTGGAACCGTCGTTGATCGCGTGAGACCACATGTAATTGGCCGAGAAGGAAGCGCCGGAGCGGAACTGGCGCTGCAGCGAGGTCTGCCAGCCGTCGAAGTGATTGTCGCCTACGGCGGATTTGTTGTCGATCGGCCCGAAGCCGGGCAGCGGCCGCTGGCCGGTCAGCGGGTTGATGAGATTTTCACCGTCCCGATAGAACTGGTGATAGCCGTGATAGCCGATGTAGCCGGTGTCCAGAATGAAGCCCCTGGGCAAAGCGGTTTGCGCCTGTAATCCCCACTGCTGCACCGTCGGGTCCTGCCGGTTGCGCGAAAGGCCGCGAGGACTGACCGCTTGCGTGGCCGCGGCCGCATAGAAGGAATTGGCGGGGAAGCTGAGATTGGGGAATTGGGAACTCGAGATCGCCAGCCGCTGGGCGAAGTTATCGCTCGGCGCGTTGAGATCGCCTAACTGGCCTTCGCCTTTATAGATGCCGAAGCCGGAGCGGATAACCGTATGCTTCCCGAGAAAAGCCGGAGACCACGCGAAGCTGACACGCGGTTCGAAATTGTTGGTCACGGGGTAAGTGAATTGCGAGCCCACCGGACAGTATCCGCCGCACGTAGCGAGATCGAAGGGCAGGTCGCGGCCATGATCTTCGTGGAATACGTTGAAGAACTCGTAGCGCAGACCGAGATTTAAAGTGAAATTCGATCGCACCTTCCAGGCGTCCTCAATATAGCCGAAGTACATGGTTTTGTCGAGTCCATGCATGGGAACGGCGTCAAGGACGTTGACCTGATCCAGTTTGTTGGCCTGGAAATCCGCAAGTGAGGCGTAGATCAAGTTGTTTTCCGAGGGTTGGCTGTAATTGTAAAGCACGCGCTTGATTTCGATTCCGGCTTGGATGGAATGAGCGCCGCGGATCCAGGACAGATCGTCTTTCAGCGAGTAAGTGGTGGGCGCGCTGACGGAATTGCGCTCCTGGTTTAGGGTGCTGAAACCGGGAATCGAAACCGAGTTGACGATCCCGGTCTGGTCGAAAAAGTGGCTATTGGTGGTTTGTAAACTGTGAATCCGGTTCGCGCCCAGCTCGACGACGTTGAATAAGGTTGGCGAGAAGACATGCGAAAGACTCAGGTTTCCGTTCAATGGCGTGCTGCTGCCTAACGATTGATCCAGCAAGTTGCCGCTCGGGGAAGAGAGCTGAACCTGATCGATGTTAAAGCGGGCGAAGAAGTTCGTGTTGTCGGAGATGCGGTGGTCGATGCGGACCAGCCCCGAATCCTCGTTGCCGCTCAGGCTGCCGGTGCTATAGTACCGCGAGACGTCGGCGGTGAACGGACGATTTCCGATGGGGAACGAATTAATGATGGGCGCGAGCGCGGGAGATTGCGCCAGAACGGCTGCGCGGAACGAATCGCTGGGCACGTTTCCTATGAGCGTCGTGCCGACGCGTTGGCGCAAGCCTTCATACGCGACGAAGAAAAACGTGCGGTTCTTGACGATCGCTCCGCCGGCGCTCACGCCGTACTGGTTGAGGCGGAGCGGCGGGAGGGTGGCCGGGTCGAAAGGCCCGCGGGCGCTGATGGCGTCGTTGCGCAGGTATTCGAAGGCGCTCCCGTGAAAATCGTTCGAGCCGGATTTGGAGATCACCTCCACCTGGCCCCCGTTTGTCCCGCCGGTATCGGCGGCGAAGAGCATGGTATCGACTTTGAATTCGGCGATGGCCTCGGTGGAGATCTGAAGCCGGCCGGCGGCGTCCGGAGCCTGGGCGCGGATGCCGGTGGCGTCCACGCCATCGAAGCGGAAGTTGTTGTCGTCCAGCCCGCGGCCGGCGAACCGGATGGTCTTTGCCGTTCCCCCTCCGCTATTGATGGCCCCCGGCACAAGCGCCATCAGGCTCGTCCAGTCGCGGCCGTTCAACGGCAAATTGGCCACCTGTTCCGAATCGATGACGCCTCCTACTGTCGAGGAGCTCTCTTCAAGCGGCGGTGTTTCCGCCAACACGCTCACTTCCTGCGTGCCGGAGGCGATCTGCATCTCCGCGTCGAGGGTGCGGATCTGGCCCGTGACCAGTTCGAACGTTCTGAACTCCTCGGTGCGGAAACCGGTCTTGCCGATGCTCAGTTCATAGTGCCCGGCCAGTAGACCGGGGATGGAGTAAGATCCCGAATCGCTAGTCGTCACGACGCGCCGATAGCCGATTGCCGTGCTCTCGATAGTAACCTTGGCTCCCGAAATCGGGGCGTTGGACGGATCGGTCACGGTTCCGGTCACCGTGGCGCGTTCTTCCTGCGCGTAAGAGGGTATCGCCAGCAGGCAGGCGAACACGAATAGAGCGGGTAGACGTTGCATAGATGGAGCGGTCTCCTTGGGTCGGGTTAATTCGGCCAGCCGAAGCCAGCCATCATGATGTGGAAGACATCGGTGTTGGAGAGGAAGCCGTGGACACGGTCGGAGCCGGGACCTTCGGCGAGCACGGGAACTTCTTCCGCGGTGTGCTCGTCTTCGAGGGACACCGCCGAGACGATCTTTTTGTAATCGGAATCTTTCGCGGTTTCCGTAAGCCTCTCGCCTTTAATGCGCAGGTCGTAGGAGTGATCGGCCGTGAAAAGGATCAGGGTGTTCTGCCGGTTCCGCTCGGCAACGTCCGCGATCGTTTTGTCCAACGCAAGGAGGCGCTGGAGCGATCTCGCGGTCTTTCCCAGGTGGCAATCCGAATGGACGACGAGGAGGAATCCTTTCGGATTTTTCGAGAGCCGGGCGACGGCTTCCTGGACGGCCTGGTCGAGATCGAAATTTTCGTCGTCCAACAGCGCGATGACCCGATCGTTCGCCGGGTCTAGCCGGGACACCGCGGACAGGGAATCGGTATAGGTATAACCCTTGGCCTCGATCTCGTCCTTCAGATCGTGGCCGCCCATCGCGTTGACGTCGCTGGAAATCTTTTTGCGGCCGGCGCCAATGACTATATCGGGGCCGTCGCCGTACTTGGCATTGAGCATCTGCTCGAAGATTTCCCCGGATTTTCCGCGATTGTTGATGTGCGCGTAAAAAGCGGAGACGGCGGCGTCGGAAACTCCGGCCCTGTCTTCGTTCGAGATGACGCCGGTTGAGAGTCCTTTTTCCTCCGCGTATTCGAGGACGGTCTTGTAGATTTCCCCGTCTTTGACGTCCCTTTCGGCGTCCGCGGACATCGACATCACGCCGTTGCGTGTCTTGTGCCCGGTGGCCCAAGCGGAGGCGCACGCGGCGCCGTCGGTCACCCACTCCTTGGCGGAGGACGTGTCGGCCAGCGCGAGATATGGCATTTTCTGAACATAGAGAGCTTGGGGTTTGCCGTAGCCGTAAATGCTGGCCGCATTCAGGCTGGAAATGCCCGCTCCGTCGCCGATGAAAAGGATGACGTTTTTGGCTTGCGAGAACGCCGGGGTGGCGAAGAATGCCGTGCCAAGGATCGACAATAGTAGGGTCGGATTCATTGAGTTCTCCAGGATTTCTTACCGGGAGACTCAAGTTTAAAGACGGGGAGTGAATGGGCTATGATCCACCCGTGACACTCCTGTTTCTAACCTGAAAATTGTCTGAGAACCGGGAAGGACGGATTGCGAATCGCTCGAGGAAGAGAGTGGCGCGACGTGCGAGGATTGAAGGCGTCGAAAAAATCCAGCGTCGCACTGAAAAGCGTAATCTGTCCGATGAGTGTCCGCCTCCGTGCCGCCGCCGTCGAACTCCTCCACTGCACCTCGCGAATCGTCGACGACCTCCGAGGCATGGAGGACGGCCCGTTCCGCCGGGACCGTCCCTCTGTCCACATCGCCTTCGCCCTCGCCGCTCTCGCCGCCCGTTCCGTCGTCGATTTGCCTTGCCATCCGCGCGAGCTATCCCGCCTCCTCGAATTCCCGGTCCGTCTGCTCGCAACCCTCGACCGCGATGTAATGATCGCCGGCCAGTCCCTCGATCTCTCCCTTCACGACGCCGGGCGCGAAGCCAATCGCGTCCGTCTCGCCGCGTTGAAGACCGTCCCTCTTTTCGACCTCGCACTCCGCGCCGGCAGCCTCCTCGCCCGGCGATCTCGATGGCTGCCGCAAGATGATCGTTCAAACGAAAACCATCTTCGCCACAGGCTTCCGTGAGCTTACCGGCCACCCGTTCCACAAATTCTCCGACATGCTCCGCGTCGCGCTCGCCCTCATCCGCCTCCAGTCCTACCTCACCGTCCACGGCTTCGCCGCGACTTCAGCTTCCATCCTCTGCTGGTCGGCGGAAATCCCTTCCTCGCACCGAGCGCTACGTCACCCTCCGCCGCCTCGCGCCATCCTCGGCGACAGCGTCCCCATCGACGAGGCGTTCGACAATGAAATGAGGCTCGCGATCGGCATGAACGGCGAAACACTCAACCGCACCCACGGCTTTCCTCTCCGCCTCCTCGCGCTTCGTCACTACGGATTCAAGAACGTCAAGTGGATTTCCGAGATCCGCTTCGTCGGCCGGCCATGCTACGGCACGTGGCCGAAGCTCGGCTATACGAAGGAGCCACTAGTTCACACCGCGTCGCACATCGACCGCGTCGTGCGCGTGCGCGGCGCGCTCCGCGCCGACTCGGGCATGTGGACCAAAGCCGTTCTCGAGCCGCCGTTCTCGCCGTTCACCCGGTCGCGCTGGCGCGGCGAGTTGCCCGCGAGCGGCGCCGCCATCGTCGAAGCGCGCGCCCTCGACGGCGCCGGCCCCACAATACGACGGATCGCGCGATGAGCACGTACTTCGCCTTCGCCGCCGCCTTCGCCATTGTCTTCTTCTTTTGGAAGTCCCGAATCAACTGGCTCGCCTTTCCCAACCTCCGCGCGTCATCCACCTCCTCCGCGCCCATTCCGGACAACCTCACCATCATCATTCCCGCACGCGATGAAGCCACCAACATCGCCCGCGCGGTTTCGAGCTTCGCCGGGCTTCCGGTGATCGTCGTGGACGACCGTTCTTCCGATTCGACCGCCGCCGTCGCCGCGCAAGCCGGCGCGATTGTCATCCCCGCGCCTTCGCTCGCCGCCGGGCATTTCGGCAAACCGAACGCCTGCCAGACCGGCGCAGGCGCCGCAACCACCGATTGGCTGCTCTTCGTCGACGCCGACACGTGGTTCGATCCCGGCTTTGCCACCGCTCTGATCGCCTACGTCCAACGAGAGAAGCTGGAGGCGGCCAGCGTCTTCCCGCGTCAGGAGTGCCTCACCTTCGCCGAGAAGCTTCTGGTGCCGTACGCCTTCGCGTTGTACTTTTGCGGCGTCGAAGCCCGCGCGGTGAACAGTCCGCGCTCGAGCGAAGCGCTTGCGAACGGTCAGTGCCTGCTGTTTCGTCGCGAAGCATATTTCAAGATTGGCGGACACGCGGCGGTGGCCACATCGGTTATCGAGGACGCCGCCCTCGCCCGCCTCGCCAAGCGGCATCGTCTGCGTTATCGCGCGCTGCGTTCGGACACGCTCGCCCATGTGCGCATGTACGACAGCCTTGGCGCGATCTGGCGGGGTTTTGAGAAAAACTCGTTCCGGTTCCTGATGGCGAATCCAATTACCGGCATTGAAGTGATCCTCGCGTCGATCGCCGCCACATCGTGGCTGCCCGCGCTGATCTGGGCGGGCCTCGAAGGGCAGTGGCTGGCCGCGTTCGCGCCCGTCGCCGCGCTCATTGGCGTATTCATTCCCATCGAGGGCAAGCGCGCCGTTCAAGTTCCGCTGGCTGTTTATCTGTTTCAAGCCATCGCGCTTGCGTCCATGTTCTCGACAATCTTCGGGCGCAAAGTGATGTGGAAAGGGCGGCGTGTCTGAACGAGAGCGGCCGCTTCGTTACCCTTCGCCTGGCGACCGCCAACGGCCGCCGCTGCATCTTCGGCGGGTCCGCAGCGCGGACTCCGGCGCGCGATTCGGCGCGGCCGTCCCGCGATGCCATCGCCTCCGGTGTGCAT
>CAWGKC010000012.1:0-12743 GCA_963823105.1 uncultured Acidobacteriota bacterium | reverse complement strand
GGAACGTGGCGAGTACAAGCAATTGACTTCAGGAGGCAGCCGGAACCTGAATGCCCGTTCGCGCTACTACCGTTGTGGGAGACAATGAAGTGAAGGCGCGCCATGACCACTCCTAAAACGATGCTTTCCGACGAATCGCAGCGGCAGATCGAGCAGCTTGCGCGCGAGCAGCGGCGCGAGCCGTCCGAGGTGCTGGAAGAAGCCGTCCGCCGCTACGCCGCGGTTTGCAGGCTGGATCGATTCGCGGACAAGATGGGCCAAAGAGCGCGCGACAAGGGCATCCGGGAAGAAGATGTGCCGCGCCTCGTCGATGAGGTCCGCCGCGAAAACGCCGGGCGCGCCCGGTAGGTGCTGCGGGTAACGGCGGACACGAACATTCTCGTATCCGGCGTGGTGTACCGGCGTGGAAAGCCCTATGACCTTTTGCGCATGGCGCTCGAAGGAAGTATAAGTCTGACCGTATCGCAGCATATCCTCGATGAAATGACCGGCGTGCTCGCCCGCAAATTCGACGCCACTCCCGAAGAAATCGCGGAAGCGGCACGGATCGTTCTTGATGCCGCGCGGGTCGTCGCGCCCGCCGTGCGGCTCGACGTCATCGCGGAAGATCCGGCGGACAACCGGATTCTGGAGTGCGCCGTGGCGGCTGGATCGGACTATATCGTGACCGGCGACAAACATCTCCTCCGGCTGGGCAGTTACGACAGCATTAAGATCCTGACGGTTTCCGGCTTCCTGACGGCCACGTCCGAAAGCGGCCTCGGCGGCGAGGCGCGAATCTGAGCGACGGACTGCTCCTTGCGAAAGCCTCACTTACCGCCGTCGATATCGAGGAAAATGACGTCGAGGTGGCGCGCCCGCTCACGAAAGCGATGGAGAGTCGCGAAGCAAACGGGGCCAATCCATTCGCGCCAACTCTCTCCGTCGATCTGACGCGCAAAGATCTCCCCCAACCCCTCCTCAAGCCCGGCCTCGACGACCCCATCCCCGCGCCGCTCGACATGAATTCCTCAAAACCCTCCAGGTCCTTCCCGGCTACATCTCTGCCCTCCGCCGCCCCCAAAAGACATTTTCCGCGCCCCGCCACAATTTCGTTGACATTCCCAGAAAACCCTCTATCATTAACTCCTGACCTCTCTTTTTCCGGAGGAATAGCTTCATGATTACCCCCCCGGGGCCGCCGAATCGCGGTAATTAGCCTCATCGCCGGAACCGCCTTCGCCCAAGTTTCCCTCCCGCCCGGCGCAACCGGCATCTACACTCCCACAAATATCCGCCCGTTCGTCGCCCACTGCGCACTCTGGCGCACCGACGGAGGGTTTCAAAGCACCATCCGGCTCACCAACATGCTCGCCATCTCTAACATGGACGCGCAAATCACGCTATACATGGCCGACGGCACGCCCTACCCGCTGCCCACCGTCCATCTAACCGCCTCCGGCGTCGCCGCCGTTTCCGTCAACGACGCGCTCGCCGCCGCCCCGTCCAACGTCGTCCCTCACATCTCCACCTGGGGCAGCGCCTCCGTCTCCTACAGTTACGACTGGCAGGGAGTCATCCTCGCCACCATGTCGCTGCTCGATCTGAGCCGGAGCCTCCAATACGTCTACCCGTTCATGTTTCCTCACGACCCATCGGTCGCAGGCATGTCTGGCACGATCACCCTCGAAGGCCTCTGGTGGAAAACCACGCCGACGCCCCATATCTTCGTCGCCCTCACGAACACGGCGGCGCAACCGAGGAACACCACCGTAACCCTTCTGGACGCGGCCGGAGCCAGCCTCTCGTCTCAGCCCGTGTCCATCCCGCCGCAAGGAACCTCGTTCGCCCGCGTCGATTTCCCCCCGGAAGGCGCCCTCGGCGGCCTCCGCGTGCAATACAGTGGAGGCATGGACGACCTCCTCGTCGGCGCCGGAATCGAGGACGGGACGGCCGGCTACTCCGCGAACTTGCCCATCGCGATGACCGGCATGCCCGATCCAAACGGCCCCCGGCAACTCCAATTCGCCAGCGTCGGCATCATGAACGGCCCCGCCGACCCGATGATGGGTTTCCCAAAAGGACTCGCCTTCACACCCTACATTTACCTTCGCAACGTTTCCTCCTCCCCGCGCATCGTTCAAACGTCCGTGAACTGGATGAACGGCAGTTCCCCGCAAACCACGAACCTTCCCGGCATAACCCTTCAGCCCGGCGAAAGCCGGCAAGTAACCCCGCCGCCGTTCCCAGGAACGCCTCCCGAAGCGTTTAACTTCGCCTATTCCTTCAACGGCCTGCCGGAAGACATTCTTCCGGCGACCGGCAGCGTCGACGCCTCGGGAAACTACGTCTTCGGCGTCGAGCTGGAGGGCGTCGCCGAAGGCGCCGGAGTTACCTCTCTCTACTGGAGCTACGGGAACGGCCAGGACACAATGTACACCGTATGGAACCCCCTGTCCGTCGCCCAGCAAGTGCAACTCATCCTCGTAGGAAGCAACGGCTACACGCTGTACACAATCCCGACCCGCCTCGCCCCTCGGGCCTCCACGGTGATCGACCTATACGAGTTATTCAAGGCTGGCCAGCCGGACCCCACCGGCCGCGCCATGCCCCACGGCCCGATGCAGGGCACAGCGCGGCTTACCGGCCCCAAGAACGATACGACGGATCGACTCACCATCGTGCTGAGCGGCGCGATATACAGCGCCGAAAGCGCAACTTGCGTTTGGACATGCAACACCTGCAGCGGACTGAGCCTTTCTCGACCTCCCCGTCGCCCGCCAACGTCGTCGCGCCCGGCACCTTGCAAATGGCAGCGAGCTACACCTGGGACGACGGCTACCAATATGACGACACAAAAGGCGTGACGTGGTCCAGCAGCAATCCAAGCGTCGCCACGATCCAGACGGGAGGTGCCGACCCCGGCCTGCTCACGGGAGTCGCTGGGGGCACGTTCACGGTTGGCGCTGCCTTCGGCGGATGGCCCGTTTACATCGCGGAGAACTGCGGAAATCCCCCGGCAACCTGCAGCAGATACTGGAGTCCCGACCCGCAGATACCTGGGACCGACTGTCCGACCTCGGTTAGCATCGCTGGCACCACGAATCTTCCTTTGATAAACGACTTTCCGGCCCTTAAGACCGGGATCGGCCTTGTCTCGCAAATGCTGTTAGGACCGGGTCCGACTAACTGGAACAACTCCCCGGTTTACGAATCCCTGTCCCAGGCGTCCAGCACTTGCGGAAGCTATCTCACGGGCCAATGCGCGGGTATGCCAGGGCCATTCACTGTAGGGCCAGCGTCGGGTGGGAACTACCTCGGAACGGAGTATCCCGCCATAGGAAATAGCGAATTCAACGATGTCCACACGACAACATCCGCGTCCAATGCACTTAGCGGAGGGCCGCAGAGCTGCCAAGTCGTCTGTTCACAAATCTATACATGTGGGGGAAAGACGATTGGCACATTCACAATTAAAAGAACTTTCAGCCAGACGACAATTAACGGGACGGCGGTTACGAACGTCGCTGTGACCAAACAATGAAAAAGCCAATGGGTGCTCTCGTCCTCGGGCTTACGCTCGGGACACTCGCGCTCCAAACCCAGACCGTTTCCTCCGGCGAGCTTGTGCCCGACGGAGAGAAGGAACTGAACGAGAAATACCACGTACCTCTTACGAAAGAAGCCCTGCTGCGCGCGCTGAACGACCAAGCCCCGGCGGTGCGCGGCGCGGCCGCTTCCAAACTGGTGGCACAAGGGGACAAGGATGCAATTCCCTTCATCCTGGCGGCTCTTGCGCGTGAACGGGTAGTAACGATACGCATGAGCTTGGCATACGACGCGGCATCGCTCGGCGCTGAGGAGGGAACCGCCACACTAAAGGGCATGTGCGCGAACAAAGAATCGCCGCTTGTGATTCGGATGACCGCGGCCCAGACGTCGTCCTACCTCAACAATGAGGATTGCCTCCCCGACGTGCTGGACGCGCTGAGGTCTCACGACGAACAAGACGATCCAGCGGTTTGGGTGGCACTGGGCGTTCTCCGGCGCTATCAGCGTGTGCCGGCGGAAGCCGCCCAACAGATCAGGTCGCTGGTTCCGCCGCTTTTGAAGAGCGGCGATGCGGTGAGAAGGGTGGATGCAAGCGACGTCCTGGGAAAGTACGGAGACGCCGGCTCCATCGAGCAACTGAAGGCGGCACTTGCATCCGAACAGGATGACGAGCCCGCAAGGCGATGACTTCCGCCATTACCTCACTGGAATCGGCGCAAGCAAAGCCAACCGGCCAATAACGACAAATGCGAAAGGCGGCTTGATCAATGCCAGGCCCGGAATGAAGGGTCGATGCGACGTGTTTGGAATTACCAAACCCATCCATATGGGGAACCCACTCCGTCTATCCGCCAGGGCGCTTCTCCTGACTACGCTGGCGATCGCCGCGTCCGCCCAGGACACGGCTACGCGCCCCCTCGGCCGCGAAGTCGCCATCCCCCGCCACATGCCCGACGGCGACGAATTCCGCACCCCCCTCCCCCAACTCATCGCCTACGGCCGCAAGCTCTTCACCGCCAACTGGACCGTCCAGGAAGGCGCGGGCCGCCCCTCCACCAAAGGCACCGGCGCGCCCCTCTCCGACGCCACCCAACCCCTCGTCTTCCCCCGCGCTTTCAACCGCGTCTCCGGCCCCGACGCCAACTCCTGCGCCGGCTGCCACAACATCCCCTACGCCGGCGGCGGCGGCGACATCGTCACCAACGTCTTCGTCCTCGGCCAGCGCTTCGACTTCGCCGCCTTCGACGACCCCCAACCCACCCCCACCAAAAGCTCCACCGACGAACGCGGCCGACGCGTCACCCTCGACACCGTCGGCGATTCGCGCATGACCGTCGGCCTCTTCGGCGCCGGCTTCATCGAAATGCTCGCCCGCCAGATGACCGCCGATCTCCAGGCCATCCGCGACCCAATGCCGCCCGACTGCTCGAAGGATCTCGTCGCCAAAGGCGTCCGCTTCGGCACCCTCTCACGCCGCGAAGACGGAAGCTGGGACACCGCCCGCGTCGAAGGCCTCCCCGCCCTCAGCCTCGCCACCCGCGGCCCGCGCGACCCTCCCAGCCTCGTCATCCGCCCCTTCCACCAAGCCGGCCGCGTCGTCTCCCTGCGCGAGTTCTCGAACAACGCCTTCAACCAGCACCACGGCATCCAGCCCACGGAACGATTCGGCATCGACGCCGACCCCGACGGCGACGGCATCCCTAACGAACTCACCCGCGCCGACATGACCGCCGCGGTCATCTTCCAGGCGACCCTCCCCGTGCCCGTCGAAATCACCCCGCGCGATCCCGCGGTCCGCAAAGCCGCCGAACTCGGCCGGCGCGAATTCACCGAAATCGGCTGCGCCGCCTGCCATATCCCAGCCCTTCCCCTCGACCGCAAAGCCTGGATCTTCACCGAGCCGAACCCCTACAATCCACCCACCAATCTTCAGGTAGGCGACGCGCCGTCTCTCTCCGTCGATCTCACCCGCAAAGATCTCCCGCAGCCCCGCCTCAAGCCCGGCCCCGACGGCGTCCTCTGGGTCCCCGCCTTCACCGACATGAAGCTCCACGACATTACCTCCGGCTCCGGCGATCCGAACGCCGAGCCGCTCGACATGCAGCGCCAGCCCGGATCTCCGGAATTCTACGCCGGCAACCGCAAGTTCCTCACCCGCAGACTCTGGGGCATCGCCAACGTCCCGCCCTATTTCCACCACGGCCAGTTCACCACCATGCGCGAAGCCGTGCTCGCGCATTGTGGCGAAGCCCTCGCCTCCCGCCTCGCCTTCGAGCGCCTCGGCGAATACCAACGCGGCTCGCTAATCGAATTCCTCAAAACCCTCCAAGTCCTCCCGAAGTACAATTCCGCCCGCCATTGACATAGCCCCCGGGGGTATCGTACGATAGGCCCAGGGGGTATATCGCCGATGCCCGTCTCCCAACGAAAAGCCGTCGAAGTCGAACCGCAAATCAAGAAAGCCAACCTCAACCGCCTTCGCCGCATCGAAGGCCAGGTCCGCGGCCTCCAAAAGATGGTCGAAGAGGATCGCTACTGCACCGACATCATCGCCCAGGTCGCCTCCGTCCAGGAAGCCCTGCGCGGCGTCGCCCGCGCCCTCATGAAAAATCACCTCCGCCATTGCGCGGCCGAAGCTCTCCGCTCGCGCGACGACGCCAAATCGAAAGCCATCTACGACGAGCTGCTCGAAACCATCTACAAACATCTGAGGTAACCGCCATGAATCCCTTCGTCATCGTCACTCGCCATCGATCCCGTCTGCGGCATGACCGTCGATCCCGCCAAAGCCGCCGCCACACTCCAACACAACGGCACGACCTACCACTTCTGCTCGAAAGGTTGCGCCGCGAAGTTTCAAGCCGCGCCCGAAAAATATCTTCACCCCGCGCCCGCCGCCCCTCCGCCCGCCCCCGCCGAATCCGCCATCTGGACCTGCCCCATGCACCCGCAAGTCCGCCAAAACGGCCCCGGCGCCTGCCCCTTCTGCGGCATGGCCCTCGAACCCCTCCACGCCACCGAAAGCGACGCCGAAAATCCCGAGCTCGCCGTCATGTCGCGCCGCTTCTGGATCAGCCTCGCCCTCACCGCGCCCATCTTCGCCATCATGCTCTCGGAGCGCCTGCTTCCGCCCTCGCCAACCGTCTGGCTCCAATTCGCCCTCGCCACGCCCGTCGTCCTTTGGGGCGGTTGGCCCTTCTTCCAACGCGCCTGGTGGTCCATCCAAAACCGCAGCTCGAACATGTTCACGCTGATCGGCCTCGGCGCCGGCGCCGCCTACGGCTACAGCGTCGCCGCGCTCCTGTTCCCCTCCTACATCCCCGCATCGTTCCGCACGCACGGCGGCCAAGTCCCCGTCTACTTCGAACCCGCCGCCGCCATCGTCACCTTGGTTCTGCTCGGCCAAGTGCTGGAGCTTCGCGCCCGCAGCCAGACCAGCGGCGCCATCAAAGGCCTGCTCGGCCTCGCCCCCAAAACCGCCCGCGTCCTCGGTGAAAACGGCGCGGAGCGCGACGTTCCCCTCGATCGAGTCCAGGTGGGCGACCGTCTCCGCGTCCGCCCCGGCGAGCGTGTTCCCGTCGACGGCGTCCTCCTCGAAGGCTCCAGCGTCGTCGATGAATCGATGCTCACCGGCGAACCCATCCCCGTCGAAAAAGCGCAAGGCGCGGCCGTCACCGGCGGCACCGTCAACGGAGCCGGCGGGTTCCTCATGCGGGCCGAGCGCGTCGGCGCCGGAACCACCCTCGCGCGCATCGTCCAAATGGTCGCCGAAGCGCAACGCTCCCGCGCCCCCATCCAGCGCCTCGCCGATCGCGTCTCCGCCTGGTTCGTCCCCACGGTGATCGCCATCTCCGCAATCACCTTCGCCGTATGGGCCGTCTTCGGCCCCGAACCCAGAATGGCCCACGCCCTCGTCAACGCCGTCGCCGTGCTCATCATCGCCTGCCCCTGCGCCCTGGGCCTCGCCACGCCCATGTCCATCATGGTCGCCACCGGCCGCGGAGCCACCGCCGGCGTCCTCATCCGCAACGCCGAAGCGCTCGAGCTACTCGAAAAAGTGCAAACTCTCGTCGTCGATAAAACCGGCACGCTCACCGAAGGCAAGCCGCGCCTCGTCACCATCACGCCCGCGCCCGGCTTCGACGAAGCCACTCTGCTCCGCCTCGCCGCCGCCCTCGAACGCGCCAGCGAACATCCTCTCGCCGCCTCCATCGTCGCCGCCGCCAACGAACGCGGCATCGCTCTCCCCGCCGCCACCGGTTTCCAATCCATCACCGGCCAAGGCGTCACCGGCCTCGTCGAAGGCCGTCAAGTCTCCATCGGCAACGCCAGCTTTCTCAAAAACGCCGCCGCCCTCGAACCGCTCTCGCACGCCGCCGAATCGCTCGCCGCCGCCGGCCAAACCGTCGTCTTCGTCTCCATCGACAACCAAGCCGCCGGCTTACTCGGCGTCGCCGATCCCGTCAAATCCACCGCCGCCGAAGCCATCCGCGAACTCCACGCCGAAGGCATTCGCGTCGTCATGATCACCGGCGACAACCCCCGCACCGCCGCCGCCGTCGCCGCCAATCTCGGCGTCGATTCGTTCGAAGCCGAAGTGATGCCCGGTCAAAAAGCGGAAAAAGTAAAGGCGCTCCAAGCCGCCGGCGCGAAGGTCGCCATGGCCGGCGATGGAGTCAACGACGCTCCCGCCCTCGCCCAAGCCGACATCGGCATCGCCATGGGAACCGGCGCCGACATCGCCATGGAAAGCGCCGTCCGTCACGCTCGTCAAAGGCGACCTCCGCGGCATCGTCCGCGCCCGCCGCCTCAGCGCCGCCGCCATGCGCAACATCCGCCAAAATCTCCTCTTCGCGTTCCTCTATAACTCGCTCGGCGTCCCCATCGCCGCCGGCGTCCTCTATCCATTCTTCGGCCTTCTCCTCAGCCCCATGCTCGCCAGCGCCGCCATGACCTTCAGCTCCGTCTCCGTCATCGCCAACGCCCTCCGCCTGCGCAAATTGAAGCTCTAGCCAAACAGACCGGTCACTTTGAGACAGGGCCTCTAACGTCAACGCGTCCCTCAAACCATCGGAACCAGCCTACAGTTGGCACAGTAAACCCGGACAAGATCCCATCCGACATGTTCGTGGAGCAGATGACCACTTCCCACATATCCGTAGGCTGACATGCCTGTCCGTTGCAACTTGCGACGCAATGACTCAATGTATGTTCGGAGCGGCGACCTCCAACCCAGCTAGGCACGCGAATGACCAGAGGCGGCGATGGCTCCATAGATCATGGCAACGCCTTGGCCGTGTCTTGCTCCGTATTGTCTTGCCGTTGGGCGTCGGAAGCCTGATTTACATCCTCTGGCGTGAACATTGACCGCTGCAAGGCGGCGGTACTGGCCGGCTCTCAGAGTATGACTGCTGCAGATGAACTGCGCCAAAAGGCGGAGCAGGCAAAACAAGAGATCGCGGAAATTCACGCGAAGCTCAAATCTGGACAATAATCGGCGCCGCTTGGCATGCAACAGGCTACAGGCGCTTGATCGAGTTCCGGTGGGCCTGCGCTTCCCTGCGCTAAACCCAATGCAGTTCACTTAAGCATAGGAGCGCTCCCCGAATCGCCCCTTCTAGCTTCTGGCCCTGGGTCGGTGGCGGGATAGACTGTTTTCTCGCCAGGAATCCGGATGCCCCACCGCTTTCTTGACGGGCCGGCGTCGGGCCGAACGCGCTGTTTCCGAGTGGCGGACGATCCGCTCGGAGTTCGGCCCAATCCCGGGCATCGGCAAGACCGGTTGCGAACGGTCAAGCGCCTAGTCGCGGTAGGGATGCCGGTCGCCCATCACAGCAGTCGCTCGTTCGCGCGACACTGGAATTGGAGGAAGCCAAGAAGAAGCTCGAAAACCCCAGATCTTTCTCTCGATTTTCCGTTTCGACGTATGCGAAGAATCTACAAACAATTGAATACTTCTTCGCGTTCACCTGAAG
Source organism: uncultured Acidobacteriota bacterium (assembly GCA_963823105.1). Lineage (GTDB taxonomy): Bacteria > Acidobacteriota > Terriglobia > Bryobacterales > Bryobacteraceae > JAJYKC01. The sequence goes on along the minus strand of CAWGKC010000012.1, from coordinate 3,237 downwards.
GTCAGCATGCCCATAGGGTCGAGACGAATAAGCGGGAAATTCTTAGAGCTGCGGTCGACCGACGCGCAGAAGATCGTCGATATGCTGCTCAGTTTCCATCCGGAATTCGCCGCGAATGCTGAAGCGCAACCCGACCGCGCGCTCGGTCGGTCGGTGCGATCAACCGCAACAGATGCCAACAGCAGAACCTATTGCCGTAGAAAACGACCGCCGACAACCGATCGCCTCTCGCAGTGAGAACAAAAGTGCGTTAGAATGTCGTATTTGACCAGCAACTCAGGCTAACCCGGGGCAAGAATTTCGGTGGCGCTGACGACTGAAGGAAAGGCTCGTTTCGCACCTAATCGAATGGCGACCGTTACCAATTCGCTTCCCCTTGGCCTCCAGTCGCCGCTCCCAGCGATCCTCGCGCTGAATTGGGCAGGAAGTGCGCTAAAAGCAGAGAGTACCTTCCACCAGCTCTCACCCTACATCGGAAAGCTGAAATCCTCCATCGCGGGATCGCTAATCGAGCAGTTCACTCAGCGCAGTGACGTGGTATACGATCCGTTCTCAGGCAGCGGAACCGTCGCACTAGAAGCGTGGATTGCTGGCCGCAACATCATTGCCAACGATCTTAGCCCATACGCAGCGATCCTAACGCGCGCAAAACTTTTCCCCTACGACTCGATGGAGGATGCGCTCGACGACATTGAGGATCTTGAGGACTATGCGGAAGCCGTAGCCGATAGCATTGATCTTCGCACCGTACCCAGATGGGTGCGCCAATTCTTCCATCCCAGTACTCTTCGTGAAACGCTTGGCTGGACTTACGTTCTCAGGGAGCGCCGCCGCTGGTTTCTGCTTGCGTCGCTCATGGGAATTCTGCATCACCAGCGACCTGGATTCCTCTCGTTCCCCAGCAGCCACACGGTGCCTTACCTGCGGAAGAAAGCATTCCCGCCGAATGAATTCCCGAAGCTCTATGAATACAGGTCGCTCGCGGACCGCTTTGAAGCCAAGATTGAACGTGCGTTTCGTCGTGTGCCTGTCCTCGATCACGAAGTCACACGCGCTTGCTTTCAGAAGTCCGCACACATTCTTGCGCTCAAGCAGAAGGCTGATGCCATCATCACAGCCCGCCGTACATGCGGCAACTCGACTACGGCCGAGACAATCGACTACGCCTCTGGTTTTTGGGCGTCCCCGACTCGCATGCGCTTGACCAGGAGATTTCTCCGCGCAAAGACGCTTTCCTTAAGCTCATGGGCCAGTGCTTCAAGAAGTGGAGGTCGATCTTGAAGCCGGAACGTTATTGCATTTTAGTCGTGGGTGATGGCAGCAGCGAACTGAAGGACGCCAACCTTCCAACGTTGATTTCCCGGATCGCGCAGACAGAAGGATTCGTCCACGTCCTCGACCACACCGAAGCCATACCGAACGAGCGCCGCGTCCGCCGTGGCCTAACGGGCAGCACTTCGGAAACAATCGTTATCCTTCGAAACGCAGCCCGAAACACATAGGAGCGACCATGCAGCAGCTTTTCAATACGCGAAACTATAGCGTTCGAGATTTTGAGGAGTGGCAGCAACGCGATGAACTTGTTCTTCAACCAAAATTCCAGCGTCGCGAAGTATGGAGCGAAAAGGCCCGTTCATATCTAATTGACACAATCATTCGGGGAAAACCAATACCCAGATTTACATGCGGCAGGACGTCAATCCGAAGACGCGCCGTGTTGTACGTGAAATCGTCGATGGGCAGCAACGGCTTCACTCAGTGCTGAATTTCTTGAAAGACGGATTCAAAATCAGCCGTGCCCACAGTGACGATTTTGGAGGGAAGACGTTCAGCCAGTTGAACGAGGACGCGCAGAGAGACATTTTGAAGTATGAATTCGCTGTTGACCTGCTTCAGGACATGCCGGACAACGAAATTTACAACATCTTCGCCCGGATTAACACGTATTCGGAGAAGCTGAAGGACCAGGAGCTACGCAACTCCAAATGGTATGGAGATTTCAAGTCTTCTGTCTATTTGCTCGCAGAGGAGTTCACAACTTTTTTATTGAGAACAGGCTCTTCACCGCAAAAACGATCCTCCGCATGGAAGAGGCCGAGTTCATATCCGACCTTCTCCTTTCGATGCATGAGGGGATCGTCGCACGTTCCAAAGCTGTGCTCGACAATGCCTACAAGAAATACGATGACGACTTTCCATCTCGGAAGACATACGAAAAGCGCTTCCGAGAAACGATGGATATCATCAAGGCGATTCATGGCAACGACCTTGCGGAGTCCGAGTTTCGCGCACAGCGACTCTTCTATCCAATGTTTTGCTCGAATTATCATCTGAAATTTGGGCTTCCCAACTTTACAGTGCCCCGAAAGACAGTGCGGGTAGCCGACTATCCCAAGATGAAGACCGCCCTTGAATCGGTCGATGCCCTTCTGGAAGAGATTAAGGAATCTCACACGAACCCAGCAGCTCTCGCCCTCTCAGATGTGGACAGCAAATTCTACGACTCCATTACGGTTCATTTCGTCCACGCTGACAAACGGCTCATTTCGGCCCAATACATTTGTCGAAAACTAGCGAGAGTATTGGGCTAGATGCTATGCCGGCTCCTCGCCTTCGTTCTGCGATAGCTTCATTCTCAAGGTCCGTCAAAGACGCTAGAGACCTAGCTGACGACGCTCACAGATGGTCTACGCCGCCCCGGCCAGGAGCACGCTCACAAATCACGATCCAACGGCGAAATACATTGACGGAGATGGCATTTCTGCGTGCATTCACGAGCTGGGAAAGCTTCCTTGAAGAGACATTTCTTCTCTATCTATTGGGGCATCGGCCGCCAAAGGGACCGATTCCAAGACGTTTCGGGTTCCCCCAAACGCCAGACTCCGCCGTCGAGTGGTGCACTGACGGAAAGCCTTACGCCAAATGGCATATCGAAGATGTGCAAAGAAGGGCGAACCGTTGGTTCAAGGATGGTAAGCCATTCACGCCTGCTCTCCAAGGCCAGCAGGCCAGACTGAAACAGCTTGTCACAATTCGCAACGCGATTGCACATGAATCACAGAGCGTCCGAAACAAATTTGAGAAGCTTGTTCGCGATGAGCTGGAGCGGTGCCTCCCAATACAACCGTGGGGGGATTCTTGATGATGACGAAACCAAACTCCACGCCTCCGATTTCTTTTTCTCGAGTTTTACGTCGCCGAGATACTGCGCGCGGCGCAGAATATCGTTCCGAGATA
>CAWGKC010000011.1:0-44561 GCA_963823105.1 uncultured Acidobacteriota bacterium | reverse complement strand
AGCTGGCATTCTACCACTGAATTACTCCCGCGCTCTGTTTTCCGCCAATTACTCCACCGTTGCGCTGCCCACGAGAATCACGCATGGTTTCACGAGGGCTTGGTGAACCTGGCTTGACGGATGAAAGTGTTCCCGCCCTTCCGATCACGACACCCTCAACATATCATAACCGCCGGGCGCGCGAGGGCCTTCGAGCGGGCGTGGGCGCGCGGACGGCGAGCGACGGGGCCTTTTATAATGGAGATCCATGGTCTTTTCCTTTCGTTCGCTATTTTGGAGGGATTCCTTTTATTTTGGGCGTTCGCCGGCGGCGGCGGGGCTCAAACGGGCTTGGGTGAGTTGCCTGGCATCGATGCGGGGCGCGATGCAGCGGTATAAAGTGCCGGGCGGGTGGCTGGCGAACGCGAATGCGCCGGTGCGGCCGGACTCGCCGTTCCGCGACGCGGGCATCGCCAACATCGCGGTCCGCGAGTTGGTGAGCCGCACTGGCGGAGGGGGCTGGACGATCGCCGGCGATCCGGGGACGGTTTCCACTTACTCAAATGCCGGCAATGTCGTGTTGGGGAGACGCGGTATGAGGATCAACTGACGTGACATTGACTTACAACGGCGTGACATGGCCCGCTGGGGAGTCGATTCCGGTTGTGACGCGGTGAGGCGCGCGCCGCGGACGTATGGGCTCCTGCTGCTCTTCATCCTGGTGAAGCAGTTCGGGAATCTGTCGATGGCGTGGGGGATGAAGCATTTTCCAGAGACGGTCTCGCTGCATCCGCTTCTCTACCTGCGGGCGATGGCGAGTCCCTATGTCGTGCTGGGGATCGCGATGTTGATTCTGTCCGTGTTGACGCGGATGGCGCTTCTGAGCATGGCCGACTTGAGTTTCATCTTGCCGCTGACGGCGGTCGGGTATGTGCTGTCGGCGCTGATGGGAAAGTTTCTTTTGGGAGAAGAGGTGACGGCGGCGCGATGGGTGGGCGTGGCGCTGGTCTTCCTCGGCTCGCTGCTCGTGAGTTCGACGCCGCAGATGACGCCAGTGGTTGAGGAGAAGCGTAGATGAAATGGGCGATGGTGACGCTGATGGTGTCGGCGACGGTGATGAGCGACGTGCTGCAGAGCTTCGAGATGAAGCGGGCCGGGGAGCAGACGGTAGGAGCGCGGGGGCTGATGCGCATCTTGAAATTGATCGCCAGCAGGCGGTATTTGATCCTGGCCGTGCTCTGCCTGGCGCTGTCGTTCTTCTCGTTTATGGCGCTGGTTCAGAAGGAACCGCTTAGTTTTGTGGTGCCGGCGTCGGCGGCGAGTTTTATTCTGGAAACGGTGCTGGCGAAAGTGGCGCTGAAGGAACGGGTGGGGATCCGCCGGGCGGCGGGCGCGCTGTTGGTGCTGGGCGGCGTAGTGCTGTTGGGGGGATAGCGAGTCGCGGTGGCCGGTAGCGTTCATCGCCGTCCCGATACCGAACACCGCTGGTCCGATCGCCTGCGTATGTCGTTGAAGGGGAGAGTGCGATCGATGGTCCATGCCGTGCTCGCACACCCTTCATGCTGAAAGATCTGCTGTACGCTTTCCGCGCTCTGCGACATCGTCCGGGGTTTGCCCTAACCGCGATTCTGTCGATCACACTCGGCATCGGCGCCACTTCCTCGGTGTTCAGTTTTGCCGATGGCCTTCTGCTGCGTCCCCTGCCAGTGCCGCGCGCTTCTGAAGTCGTGGCGCTGCGATCCAGAACGCCCAGCGGAGACTTCGACACCGAGTCCTGGCGGGATTATGCGGACTTCCGGGATCGGAATCGATCTTTCCACGGACTGGCCGCGTACGAGGAGACGACATTCGGTTTCGCCCCGGATCATCGGGTGCAACCGCGGATGAAAGGCGGCTATTTGGTGAGCGGGAATTTTTTCCGGGTGCTGGAGGTCGAACCGCGGCTGGGACGCGGCTTCCGGCCCGAAGAAGACCGGGTCCCCGGACGGGACGCGGTGGTCGTGCTCGGCTACGACTTCTGGAGGACGGAATTCGCCTCCGATCCTTCCGCCGTCGGACGGCACGTTTTTCTGAATGGTATCGACTTTACCATCGTTGGCGTGGCGCAAGAGGGCTTCACGGGGATGGACCAGTATACGCGGCCATCGTTGTTCATTCCGGCGATGATGGGGCCGAAGTTACTCGAGGCTAACCGCGACGTGCTGACGAATCGGAGCGCCCGCGTTTTCTCGGTGGCAGGGCGCCTGAAGCCGGGCGTCTCGATCCATTCAGCCAACGCGGAAGCGGCGGCGCTTGCCAGGGCGATCGAAGCGTCCGATCCGGGAACGAATCGCGCCATCGGGGCGGCGGTGCAAACGGAGCTACAAAAGCGAATGGACTTGGACCCCGGAGCCGCGATCATCTCGGGCCTAATGTTCTGCGTCGTAGTGGTGGTGCTCGCCATTTCCTGCGCCAACGTGGCCAACCTGATGCTGAGCCGCGGGCGTTCCCGTAAACGCGAAATCGCGGTCCGGTTGGCGATCGGCGCGAGCCGCACCCGGTTGGTGAGGCAACTCATGGCGGAGAGCGTGCTGGTGGCATTGGCCGGGGGCGCCTTGGGTTTGCTCATGGCGCGCTCATTCGTCGAAGTCGCTTCTTCCATTCGCATTCCGGGCGACATGCCGATCGAGCTGAGCTTTCAACTGGACGCGCGGGCGCTCTGGTTCACCGTCGCCGTTTCGCTGGCGAGCGCGGTGCTGTTCGGGCTTGCGCCCGCGCTTCAGTCGACGCGAACCGACCTGGCGCCGGCGCTGAAAGCGGGCGATGCCGACCCGCGCCGCAGACGGATATTCGGCCAGAGCGGTTTGGTGGTGGCTCAGGTGGCGGGGTCGCTGGTATTGTTGATCACGGCGGCTCAGATTCTCCACGGGTTTTCGCATGAGATGACCCAGAATTCGGGTTTCCGCACCGATCATGTGCTGATGATGACGCTGGACCCCTCGCTCGCCCGCTACACTCCGGCGAGGACGGAGCGGTTCTATCAGGATTTGGCGGAACGAGCCCGCCGGGTAGCCGGAGTGGAGTCGGCCGCGCTGGCGTCCACCTTCCCGCTGAGCACGAGCATGGATTTTTGGGAGACGGTGATCCCGGAAGGATATACATTCCCGCGCGGACAGGAGGCCACGATGGTTTGGATGAGCTCCGTGGATGAGAATCTGTTCGAGACGCTCGCCATTCCGGTGGTGCGAGGACGCGGAATTCTCGCTACCGATCGCGCCGGATCGCCTCTGGTGGCCGTCGTCAACGAGGTCTTCGCGCGACGTTATCTAGGGGCCAACCCGATTGGAAAACGATTGCGCCTGGGGTCGAATCATGGCCCGTGGATCGAAGTGGTGGGGGTGACGAAGGCGGGCGAGTATTTCACCGGGACGGGGATCGAACCGCCCACGGAGGCGCTCTTCGTGCCTTTCACGCAGCGTCCGCGGTCCAGGATGACGCTGCTCGTCCATACCCTGGGAGATCCGGCGGCGTTGGCCGCGCCGATGCGGGACGTGGTGCGATCGATCGATCCGAACATGCCGGTCTTCGGCGTCCGGACGATGCGGGATTTCTTCGAGCAGCGCTCGGTGAGAGTGCTGGAGGTGATCACGGGGACCGCCGGCTCCTTCGCGCTGATCGGGTTCGCGCTGGCTCTGGTGGGCTTGTACGCGGTCGTGGCCGGGCAGGTTGCGAGCAGGACGCGCGAGATCGGAATCCGCATGGCCATCGGAGCGGACCGGGGGAGCGTCGTCACGATGGTTCTGAAGCGGACCGCCGCGATGAGCCTCACCGGTGTGGCGATCGGATTGGCGCTTGGGATCCCAGCCAGCCGTACGCTGAGCGGCGCGATTCCAGCGCTCCATCCAGCAATGTTTGCCCTGATCCCGGCCGGATTACTATTGACCTCGCTCTTGGCGGGCGCGATCCCAGCGCGCCGCGCGGCCCGCGTCGACCCGATGGAGGCGCTGCGCCAGGAGTAGCGAGGCTATTTCGTGAAGCCGAGATCGGTCAGCCACTCGATGAAGCGATAGTGCCAGGTTCCGAACGGAATGCCGCCCCGGGGCTTGATGCCGTTGCCGTGGCCGCCGTGACCGTAGATGTGCAGTTCGACAGGAATGGGCGGCTTGGCGTTGAAGTAGGCGTTGTAAAAGTCGACGGTCTCCTTGGCGTGGAACGCGTCGTCGATCCCGGCGCAGGTAAGGAACGCGGGCGGGGCGTTGGCGGGCACATGGCTTAGATCGAGCTGTTTCCAACCGGCATAAACGAGCGCGACAAAATCGGGGCGGTCGCTCTGTTTGCCGACGTCATCCGTGGCGGCGGCGTTGCCGTCGTCGAAGTTCAGGGCGATCTGGGCGGCTTGTTCTCCGCCGGCGGAGAAACCCATGACGCCGATCTTGCGCGGATCGACGCCCCACTCCTTGGCGTGCGCGCGAACCATGCGCACGGAGCGCTGGGTGTCAGCGAGTGCATCGACGGCGGAATCGTACGGCTGGAGGCGATATCGCAGAATGAACGCCGAGATGCCGATGCCGTTGAGCCATGTCGCGATGTCCGTGCCTTCCGTGCCGACGTTCAGCGTTTTGTTTCCTCCACCGGCGGCGACGATAATTCCGGCACCGGTGGCTTTCCCGGCGGGCGCCAGGTGGAGTTCTATCGACGGGTTATTGATGCTGACAATGCTCTGGACGCGATAGGGCTGGCCCTTGGTTCGATTGAATACTTCCGGTTCGTCGAGGCGCTTGAGCGTTGGAGAGTCTGGCGGCCACAGCGTGACGACCGTTGCGCCGGGGACGATGGGCAGCGGTTTCGCCGCGTCGGCTGGGGATTGCGCTTGCGCGGCGATGGAAGCCAAAAGGAACGGAAGGGCCAGGCGAACGTCAGGCATGTTTCGGATCCGTGCCGATGGCGATGACGAAATAGTTCGCCGGGACGGTACCGGCGTTCCGCAGGCCGTGAAATTCGCCCGAAGCCGCATAAGCGACGCCACCTGGGCCGAAATGCTCGGATTTGCCCTCCAGGATGAATTCGAGCGTACCTTCGCGAACCAGCATCAGTTCCGTATGCACGTGCCGATGCGCCGGGTGCGGCATCTGGCCGGGCAGAAGCGTAGTTTCGTGGAGTTCGATTACTTCGCCCGTGGGAAGCTTGCCGTGCAACACCGGGCGCGTGGCCGCGCCGCCGGAGGAGTAAGTCACGGGCAACTGGTCGAACAAGAAGACCCGGGCGTGAGCGGGGAGGGTCGATTCGGAATGTTCGGACTGCGCATCGGCGAAGCCAGCGCTCATAAGTCCCAAGGCGGGCAACAAACAAGAGAGATCGCGGCGGGTCATTTCGCTATGCTATCGCACGGCGATGCCTTCGCCGATGGGGCCGCTGTGACCAAGCCGGGCGTTCAGCCACTCCACCATCTGGCGCTCCCAATCGGGCACGCCGGGAAGGGCGTGCCAGCCGCCGGTGCCGTGTTTCCCTCCGGGAATTCGAATAATGTCGCAGCGGACGCCCACCTTCCGAAGCGCCGTTTGAAGATTGGTGTCTTCGGTGAATGGGATATATTCGTCCTGGTCGCCCTGGATCAGGAGAAAGGGAGGAGCTTTCCGGCTGACATAGGCGATCGGAGAGGCTTCGGCCAGCGCCTGTTTCTCGCCTTTCTGAGCGATGAGCGGATCTAACAACGAGTGGACGTCGTCGTTTAAGGGAACCGTTGCAAAACTGCTTTGGGCGAAGAGTGTGACCACGGCTTGCACTTCGGCGTTCTTCCGGTCCACGGGATCGGTAGCGTTCGGATTTCCGGGCGCGCCGAGAAGGCTCACCATGTTACTCAGAAAGCCACCGGCCGAGCCGCCAACGAGGGCGATCTTCAACGGATCGGCGTTCCACTTCCTGGCGTGGAAGCGAAGGAAGCGGACCGCGCGCTCGACATCGTAGACCATGTACGGGTACGGATATTTCGGGGCCAGGCGATAGTTGATGGAGAAGACCGCATAGCCGGCCGGAGCGAGGAAGTCCGCGCAGTAGGCCTCGCTCCCGCTCTTGCTGTCGCCACGCCGGTAACCGCCGCCGTGAATGATGATGGCGATGGGATGAGGGCCGGAGCCTTTGGGCGCGTAATAGTCCATGGTCAGGGTTTGACCATCGGCTTGGCCGTAGACGAGACCATCTTCGGTTGGAGTCCGGGAATTGGCGGCGATCAGAGGGAAATGGGCGAGCCATGCGGCGACGAGCAAACGGAGCGAGGTTTGGGCGGGTGGATTCATCGTTTGGCCAAGTTAGTCGCCAGAAACGGCGACCGGCGAGACGGGTGGGACGACCGGGACGAGTTGGCCTTCGCGGATGTAATAATCCTCGCCGCGCCAGCGGATGCTGTTACGGGCGAAGCTGGTAAGCCAAATGCAAACGGCGAGGGCGTCCCAAGCGACGATGAGAGGAAGTTCTTTCCATAGATTGGACAGCTTGAGGCCCCACACGCCGATTAACGATGTCATGGCGGCGCGAAGAGCGACATAAGCGCCGAGATAGACGGCGGCGGTTGCGAGGGAGGGGTGAACGGCGATGGCGGCCAGCGACCAGGGCAGGCCAAGCGTGAAGATGAGGCCGAGGTGGCCCCAGGGCCGCATGTGACGCATGACGACGATCCAACGCAGGCGCTTATGAAAGAGTTCGCCGATGGAATTGTAATCGGGAACCGTGCGGACGGCGTAGGGGAGTAACTCGACTTCGTAGCCTTGTTCGGCGATGAGGCGGCCGACTAATAGGTCGTCGGCGGGGCGGTTTTCAATCGCTTCGTAGCCGCCGAATCCGGCAAGGCGAGTGCGTGTGGTGGCGATGGAGGGTCCGAGGGCGAATTTCACGCCGTCCAGTTGCCGCGCGACCAGGATACCGGGGTAGAAGTCGGAAATCATGCCGATGGTTTGGAGTTCGTCGATGAGCGTGGCGTGGCCGGCGGCGAGATAGAAACAGGTAACGGCTCCGACTTCGGGATTGGCGAGCGGGGCGGTCATGTTTCGGAGGTAGCCGGGTGGAACGCGAACGTCGCTATCGCTAATCACGACCACTTCGTGTTGCGCTTCGCTCACCATGCGGGCGAGTTTGGCCACTTTGTCGTTGGCGGCTTCGCGGCCGGAGCCGAAGAGAACGCGGATGCGGCGCTCGGGAAAATCGCGGATGAGCTTTTCGATCACCGGGAGCGAAGGATCGCCGGTTTCGTCGATGCAGAAGAGGATTTCGAAGTCGGGATAATCCTGGCGGCAGAAGCTGGCGAAGTTTTCGTAGGCGTCGGGATCGAGGCCGCGGACGGGTTTGAGATTGCTGACGGGTGGCGTGAAATCGGACGGGGCGGCGGGAGGACGGCGGAAGAATCGCCAGGAGCTGTAAAGGGCGAGAAGGTAGTAGATGAATGGGAACGCGGCTACGGCGAGGACGATTCCAACGATGACGGGCGGCAACAATTTATCTTACTCCTGGGAAATCGCGGGGTGATTGGTGAGCAGCACCTTGCCGCCGCTCGACAGGACGACGTGGAGACGCTCCGCGCCGGCGAGTTTTTCCAGGCGCGGGAGGGCGGTTCGGCTGGCGACGATGTAACAGCGGGCCGGGGCTAGCCACATGTCTTTCCATTGTGCGTCGTCGAGGAAGACATTGGGCGCGCCGGGAGCGTAGGAGCCGTAGACGAGATTGTTGATGCGTCCGTTGAGGAGCGGGGCAGTGCGGTTGGTGTAGAAAAAGATGGAAGAAAAGGTGTAGTAATGATGATCGACAACGAGCTCGCCGGGCGGCGAATGGCGGAGGGCCTCGGCGAGCGGGCGGGAGGACATATACGGATCGAAGACCACCAGCGCGAGGCGGGCGGCGTGGAAGAAAAGGACCATCATGAGCGCAGCGGCCAGGAACGCGCGGCGGCCCTTTAAGAAAAACGTTCCGATGGCTCCCAACAGAAACGCGGACGCGGCGGCCGCGAGAGGGAGGCGGAGATAGGCGAAGGAGCGGAGGGTGAGGTCTTCGATATGGCCGAGGGAGAGAGTGTAAGCGCCGGGATTTTGACGTAGAGCGGAAGAGATATCGCCGGGCGCGGGCACCCGCCAGACGAGCACGCAGAGGACGAGGGCGGTAATGCCGGCCGCGGCGGTGAGGAGCGAGAGGAAGCGGGTGCCGTAGCGAACCCAGGCGTCTTCGGTAGCCATCGCCGATCCGAGCAGCAGCGCCAGCGCGGGATAGCAGGGCATCGAATAATATTCCTGCGTCGTGGAGAAGGTGAAGAAGACGAGCACGAAGCCAGTCCAACAGAGGGCGAGGAGACGGGCGCGTCCGGCGCGATCGGCGGGCTTGTAGGAGAGCCGGGCGGCGGCGGGGAAATAGACGCTCCAGGGGAACAGCCAGAGGAGATGGAAAAGCCAGAAGTAAACGCGCGGGACGGTGTTGTAATCGCGGGGATAGCGTAGGTTGAGGAAGCGGAGCACCTGCTCGTTCATGAAGAAGAACCAGAAAAAGCCGTGATACTCGCCGGGGCTGCTGTGGAGGGTGAAGTCGAAATAAGGAGGATTGCCGAAGGATGGCGAGGATGTGCCAGGGCGCGGCGATCAGGAGAACGATGGCCAGGCCGCTGAAGGGGCGCAGACGTTTCCAAACGGACCGGGAAAACAGTTGGCGTGTAGTGGCAAGGTAAACGACGGCGGCGGCGGCGGGGAAGACGACGCCGATCAGGCTCTTCAGCAGGAGTCCCACGCCAAGACTCGCGGCCAGGAGAAAGGCCCAGCGCCGCGGATGCGGCTCGTCTTCGTCGATAGCGCGAAGGAAAGCCCACATCGCGAGGGCGATGGTAAACATCAGCATGACGTCGGGAATCAGGACGCGGGTGAACAGAAACAAACCCACGCAGGTGGCCATGCAGAGGCCGGCGTAAAAGCCGGCGCGTTTGCCGAACGCCCACGTGCCGAAAGCCGCGGTGAGCCAGGCGAGGGCGATGGCCGAAAGCGCGATGGGGATACGCGCGGCCCAATCGGAAACGCCGAATATTTTATAGGCGAGGGCGATGGCCCAATAAACGAGCGGGGCCTTTTCGAGATAGGCGACGCCGTCGATGCGCGCCGTGACCCAATCGCCGGAGGAGAGCATATTTCGCGCGATCTGAGCCTGCACCGCGTCGACGTCGTCCATGAGCGAGGGCGGCGAAACGATGCAGCCGAGGTAGATGGCGGCGGCGAAGAGTACGACGGCTAGATAGGAGTAAAGATGCTTTCCGGGGAGTGGTCGCGCACCGGGGCGGCCGCCGTTTGAATGCGCCATTTTTTCATCCAGAGCAAAAGAATCATCAGCCCCCAGAGGTGAAATCCAAGGTTCGCGCGGCGGTCCAGGTGATCGCGGAGGCGGGCTTCGACGGCGCCGGGGCGGAAGAGGGCGGGGAACTCGGAAGGAACGGAAGCGAGGGTGTCGAGCAGAAGTGGACGGAGAACGCCGCGCAACCACTCATGGGCGGGAATATCGAATCCGACTTTGCCGCGATTCAGGACGGCGGAGGGGAGGCGGCCCTTCATGAGTTCCTTAAGAATCACCTTTTGCCGAGCGCCTCGCATTTTGAGATTCTGGGGCAGGGAAGCGGCGAACTCGACGATGCGGTGATCAAGGAAAGCGGGGCGGACTTCGACGGCGTGCGCCATGCTCATGCGATCGGACTTGACGAGAATATCGTCGGGGAGATAGTAGCTTTGATCGAACCAGAGGTAGGGCGCAAGTCCATCGCCCTCCGGGGGCATTCCGGCGAGGATGCGCTGAAGCGCGGGAGGAAGATCGGGTTCCACCAGCGCGCGTTTTTCGGCGCCGGAGAAGGTGCCGTTCCAAAAGATGTGGGCCTCGGAGGCGGGAAGTTGGCAGCCTTCGAGGAAGCGCTTCACCTTATATTCGAAGCTGATTTTTTCATCCGACACGGGCCAGCGGCGGAGCGCGGCGAGGGCGAGGCGGAGCGCGGCGGGAGGCAGGCGGCGGAAGGGGCGGGCGAGTTGGTTGGCGCGATAAGTGAGATAGCCGCCGAACAGCTCGTCTGCGCCTTCGCCGCTGAGGGCGACGGTGGCCTGGGTCTTAGTCAGCTTGGAGAGGAACCAGACGGGGAGCGCGCCGGCGTCGGCGCTGGGTTCGTCGGAATAATAGGCGAATTCTTCGACCGCCCGAGGCAGGCCGGAATCGGGATTGACGTCCAGCTCTACATGCTCGGTGCCGCATTGGGAGACCATTTCGCGGATGTAGCGCGTCTCGTCGAAGCTGCGGCCTAAAAACGAGATGGAGAAGGTCTTTAACGGCTTCGACGATTCCGAGGCGGCGTAGTGCAGTAGCGTCGAGGAATCGATGCCGCCGCTGAGCCACACGCCGATGGGAACGTCGGAGAGCAGATGCTCACGGACGGATTGGCGGAGCAGGGAATCGAGTTCGCTTTTGGCCGATTCGAGCGTCCACTCGGTTTGCGGACCGGCGGGCAAATTCCAATAGCATTCGGTGCGGACGGCTCCAGCGCGCCACTCGAGCCAATGGGCGGGGGGGAGTTTTTCGATGCCTTCCACCAACGTCCAGGGGCAGGGAACGTAGTTGAGCGAGAGATAGCAATCGAGACCGTCGAGGCTGAGGCGGCGCTCGATTTCCGGATGGGCGAAAATGGCCTTCAGCTCGGAGCCGAAGTACAGATCTTCGCCGCGGCGGGAGATGTAGAGCGGCTTGATGCCCATGCGGTCTCTGGCGAGAACGAGGCGCTGGCGGGACTCGCTCCAAAGAGCGACGGCGAACATGCCGCGCAGGCGGGAGAAGCAAGCGGTATCCCACTCGAGGAACGCGGCGAGGACTGTTTCGGTGTCGGTGTGAGTGTGGAAGCGATGGCCCCGGGCTTCAAGATCGACGCGCAATTCGAGATGGTTGTAAATCTCGCCGTTGAAGGCGATCACGGCGTCGCCGTCGCCGGAGACGATGGGCTGGGAACCGGAGACGAGATCGACGATTTTCAGACGCGTGGCGCCGAGGGAGACGGACGCGGTTTCGAAGACGCCTTGTTGATCGGGGCCGCGATGGATCAGCGTATCTACGACGGCCTGGATGCGGCCGGGCGGCGCGGGACGCCTACGATGAGTGAATCCGGCGATGCCGCACAAGTTAGGCACCCACCGGATCGCGACCGGGGAAGCCGATCACGATAAGACACCGGCCGCGGCGGGAACGGAGCGGCGATCGTTGCGGGGGTTGCGCCAATTCACTTGCGGCAGGAAGAGCGAGGTGTCGATGCGGTCGCCGTATTTGACCGCGACGTTCATCAGTGAATCGAGCAGGGAAGTGGAGAGGAAATGCGGGGTCAGGCCAAGGTCGATCAATTTCGAATGCTTGGCGTTGAAATAATGCTCCTCGGCTTCGACGCGAGGATCGGGAAGATGGTCGATCTCCACCTTCAGACCGATCTCGCGGCCGGCGTCCCGGACCATGTGGGCGAGTTCGAGGACGGTGAACTGTTCGGTGAATTGGTTGAAGACGCGAAACTCGCCGGGAGCGGCGGGATTCAGGCAGGCCAACTCGATGCATTTCACCGTATCGCGAATATCGAGATAGCCGCGCGTCTGGCCGCCGCGGCCGTAAACGGTGAGCGGATGGCCGGCGGCGGCCTGGACGCAGAAGCGATTGAGAACGGTTCCGAAAACCTCGTCGTAATCGAAGCGGTTGACGAGCGTTTCGTCCATTTCGACTTCGGGAGTGACCGTGCCGTAGACGACGCCCTGGTTGAGATCGGTGGCACGGATGCCCCAGATCTTGCAGGCGAACGTGATGTTGTGGCTGTCGTGAACTTTCGAAAGATGGTAGAAGGAGCCGGGTTGTTTGGGGAAGGGAAGGACGTCGCGCCGGCCGTTGTGCTCGATGGCGATGTAGCCCTCTTCGATGTCGATGTTGGGCGTGCCGTATTCGCCCATGGTGCCGAGTTTGACCAGGTGGCAATCGGGCTGGATTTCGCGGATGGCGAAGAGCAGGTTCAGCGTGCCGACGACGTTGTTCACCTGGGTGAAGACGGCATGCTCGCGGTCGATCATCGAATAGGGGGCGGAGCGCTGTTCGGCGAAATGGACGACGGCGTCGGGGCGGATGGATTCGATCGCGCCGGCAAGAAAATCGTAATCGTTGATGTCGCCGGTGAAAAGCGGGATGGATTTCCCGGTGAGTCCGCTCCAGACGGCGAGGCGGTCCGCCATGGGCTGGATGGGGGTGAGGGTGCGAACGCCGAGCTGATCGTCCCAACCGCGGCGGATGAAATTATCGACGATGGAAACGGAATGCCCACACTTGGAAAGATGGAGGGCGGTGGCCCATCCACAGTAGCCATCGCCGCCGAGAACGCAGATCTTCATAGGCCGTGAAGGAACTCCTTTAACTAAACGATGGTCAGCGAATCATCCCAACGAAACGAGGCGCCAAATGGACAGAATTGGGCCAAGGGGGGAAGACAAGTGCTTCCGGGCGGGATAAATGTAACCAAACTCAAACGATACTAGGCGGAAGGAGTGAAAGTCAACGCCGCATTGCCGGTTGAGCGTGGGACGTGGAAGCGACGATTCGCGCGATTCGTCATCTTGCGGCAAGCCCAAAGCTCCGATTAATTGGGAAAAGCCGCGCCACCGTTCAACGCCGGTCGCCGCCACGAGGCTATCGGGCCACGCCGGAGGCGGCAGGCCGGACCACGGGAATTGCCCGTTGGGTTCAAATGCGTGTGAATATTGGATGGAATCCCCGCCGAACGCTCGCTTCTAACGGCGGCAAGAATCCTGTGGGCTTCAGACGAGGAGGATTTTTATGCAAATGCGAACCAGGTTGTGCGGGATGAGCGCCGTATCTCTAATGCTTGTCGGGAGATTCGTCGTGAGCGCCGCGGCCATTCCAAGAGTTTTTTCGACGTATCTGAAGGAAAGCAGTTCGATCACGCAGATCGCGGTTGACGCGGCCGGGAATTTGTACGTCCTTGGCTATGGGGAGAGCCCTATCCCGTCACACGGAGTCGACTTGTTTATCGCCAAGTTCGATCCAAACGCTACGACGGTTGAATACTTCGTGTATCTTGGAGGCACATCCACCGACGTAGGTGAGGCCCTTGCCGTCGATGCGGCCGGCAATGCTTATATCGCGGGGACCACCGCCTCGTCCGACTTTCCCACTCTGCCGAAGACGACGGTGCCGGTGCCGTCCGCGCCGGGCGCCACGCTCCCGTTTGTCGCCAAGTTAGATCCCGGCGGTAACGTACTTTACTCTACTCTTTTCGCCGGACCGGCCGTCGCGGTTCCCAGCGCCATGGTCGTCGATCCAGCGGGTGAACCTATCCTCACGGGGTACACCAGCGACAAAACCTTTCCTACCACAGGCTCATACGGATCGCTTGCCAGTGGCCCCGAACCATTCATAACGAAACTCGCCGCCAACGGCTCGACAATTTTGTTTTCGCTGATCGGGGTAGGCGGGACCGCTATAGGTCTCGATTCACTGAATAACGTCTTTGTCTCGGGAACAACGCCGGCATTGGGCTATCCAACGACTGCCGGGGCGTTTCAAACCACGTTCGTGCCATCCCAAGTATGCGCCTTGCCTCCCTGTCAGATTGAATTTCCAGCCGGCGAACAATACATTACAAAAGTAGCGCCCGACGGAGGGAAGTTGGTGTATTCCACATTTGTCACCGGCTCAAACGGTTCGACCAATGGCGGGCTCGTTGTCGATTCCGAGGGCGATGCGTTTGTTACCGGAACCACCGCATCCGGCGACTACCCTTATACAGTCGCATCGTCTTCCGCCGGGCGTCCGGATACCTTCGTCACCAAGTTAGATCCAAGCGGATCGAAAGTGCTTCTGTCGGTCCGGGAGGGAGGATCGGCCATCGCTCTTGAGGCGGATGGAAACATTGTTATCACCGGGAATTACGTTATGATCGCACCTCCGCAGCTTCCGGGGCAAGGGGTTGCAAACCCGCCGCCTCCGGAGGCGAGCGGCGCGCCGGACCAGTGTCTCTCGAACGGCTCGACGATTCTGAGTTCGGCCTATGCCATGCTTCTCAACGGGCGGGACGGAAGCTTGCTGGAGTCCGCCGTGATGGGCGGCACGGAATTTAGCGATGTTGTGCTCGCACTTGGCCCTCAGGGCCGAATTTATCTCGCTGGTGAAACTGCGATGCCGGACGTGCCACTGACTCCCGGAGTGCCGTATTCCCCGGCCGCCAGCGAGCGAACGGCTTCCGGTGTTTTCATTACGGCATTCGATCCCTCTCTCCCCTCTCCACCAGTGCAGCTTTCATGCGCTGTAGATCCCGCCACGATGGCGCTTGTTGGCCCCCTTGCCCCTGGGCAGTTGCTTTCTTTGTTCGGCACCGACATGGGTCCGGCACTGCCGCTGACCGGGTTGAACAGCAACGCTCGAACCGTTCCCGTCTCGCTCGGCGGCGTGAACGTCTCATTTGACGGCACGCCGGCGCCACTCTTGTATGTATCGGCGAATCAGATCAACCTGCAAGTTCCTTTTGAGATCATGAATAGCTCATCCACGCTAATGCAAGTCCAATTCAATGGGGCGGTGGTCGCGACGCGCCTGTTCGCCGTGACCCCCCGCAACCCCAGCTTATTTATTACGCCGGGGACCCAATTACAGCAATGTGCCCATACTGGCTCGTCGGACCTATTCAGTGTTGTCGCTACCCTGGCTAATGGCTCCGCGGCGTCCTGCGCCAATTTGCCCGCACCCGGTTCCGAGGTTGCCGTTTTCGTGAACGGCCTCGGTGTAGACGCGCTAAACCGGGTCACGGGAAGTATCACCATGTCGTCACCTCCTTCGATCGACGTTCCATTCGACGTGGAGAGTACCTCAGGTTCGCTCCAGGGGGACGCATTAACGGACATGCCCAATGCGATCTCGGGTCTCGGCCGGGTTAATCTGCGCGTTCCAAGCCCTGCGCCCACGTTGGTCGACCTCTCCATTCGCATTAACGGCGAGGACGCATCCCCGTTTACATACCACCTCGGCAACGTTCTCCAAATGCCCGCGGTGCTTTGGATTAATCCATCAAAATGAGGAACGCCGGGCGCACGCACCCGAGATGTTCCGAACGTTGCGCGGAGCCAACGCGCCGGGGTTTCAGCGCAGGGTTTGCGTGAGCCACTCCACTACTTTAAGTTTGTAGCCCTGCTCGTCGGAGTGTTCTTCCCAGGAGCCCATGCCGTGACGGGCGCCGGGAACGGTGTAGAGTTCACATCGGTTTCCGTGCGCCTTGAGCGCTTCGCAGAAACGGGGAGATTGCTCGTAGGGGACCTGTTCGTCTGCGGTGCCGTGAAGCAGCAGGAAGGGCGGCAGACCTTCGCGGACCATGTAATAAGGAGAGAGCTTGCGCAGATTCTCTTCGGCCGCCGCGCCGGATCCGGGCACGCCGAAGAACGAGCGCATATTTTCGGGAAGCGGCCGATCCTTCCGTTGAAAAAGCATGTCGGCCGGGCCATAGAAGGAAACCACGGCGGCGACTGGTGTGGTCTTCGGAGCGGCTATCGCCACATAATCGACGAGATACGCGCCGGCGGATTCGCCCAACAGGGCGATGCGCTTGGGGTCCACGTGGTATTCGGCGGCATGTTGGTGGACCCATGCCAGGGCGGCCGTGACATCGTCGATTTGATCCTGGACGTGAGCGGCGGGGGCGAGACGATAGTCGATGGTGAACCACGCGAAGCCGCCGCGGGTCAGCGGCTGAAATATCGGAGGGACGTAGGTTAACTTGCTGCCTCTGGCGAACCCTCCGCCGTGGACGATGATCACGGCGGGGAACGGACCGGGACCGTTGGGGATGGAGGCATCCAAAAGAAGCGGGCCGGTGGAACTTTTCGCGTACTCGATGTTGTTGGTTACGGTTTCCGCGTAGGAGGCGGAGGCGAGGAGGAGCAGGGAAGCCAAGGCGTGGCGCATTGTCCGGTATTCTATCGAAAATGCGGGGTTCGCCGTCCCTTGGCGGACACAATCCACCAGGGGTGGTGGTATACCACCAATCGAGGAAGGGAAGGCGTACCGCGTAAGTGATTGATTCATTGTGGCATTAGGGTTTGGCACTACGACTGCTTGCAAAGGGTGCAGGAAGGACTGGAGAACCAACATGAAACGACACCTTCTTACAAGCTTCGTCGCTTTGGCGGTGTTGAGCGCCGCGCCAGTGGGGGCGTGGGCACAGGACGAAGGGCAGCCCGTTCCGGTGCAGGGTCCGGGCGCGGAAGGGCCGGGACCGCAAGGGCCGCAGGGTCCAGGCGGGCCCGATGACGCGCCGGTGGATACCAACGACGCACAGCACGGCGTGGCCCGGATCAGCGTGATCAACGGCGACGTGTCGGTGCGGCGCGGCGACACCGGGGAAGTGGTGGCGGCGGCGCTGAACGCTCCCTTGCTGAGCGAGGACCGGCTTTTGACGGCCGCTTCGTCGCGAGCCGAAGTTCAGTTCGACCATTACAATCTTGCGCGGCTGGGCGCGAACACCGAGTTGCGGATGAGCGACCTCCAACAGAAGCGTTTCATCGTCGGACTGGCGACGGGATTGATCGACTACCGTATGGCGGGCAATTCCAACGCCACCATCGAAGTGGACACGCCGAGCGTGTCGGTGAAGCCGGTGCAGCCCGGCGAGCTGCGCATCGCGGTGCTTGAAGATGGCACCTCGCAGATCACGGTTCGCGCCGGACAGGCGGAGATCTTCAGCCCGAAGGGTTCGCAGATGCTGAACGCCGGGCAAACGATGCTGGCGCGCGGATCGGCGAGCGATCCGGAGTTTCAAGTGACCGAGGCGATTCCGGTCGACGATTGGGACCGCTGGAACGCGGACCGCGACCGGGAATTGGACCGCTCGCGGAGCTATCAGCATGTGAGCGCCGATATCGACGGCGCCGAGGATCTGGACAATAACGGCGACTGGCAGTATTCGGATCCCTATGGTTACGTGTGGCGGCCGAGGGTTGCCGAGGGATGGGCTCCGTACCAGGAAGGCCGTTGGGATTGGGAAGACTATTACGGTTGGAATTGGGTGAGCTACGATCCGTGGGGCTGGGCGCCGTATCACTATGGACGCTGGTTCAACGACGGCCTGGGTTGGGGCTGGTATCCCGGCGCGATGGGAGGGATGTATTCCTGGAGCCCGGCGCTGGTGGGATTCTTCGGCTTCGGCGGAGGATTTGGATTCGGTGGAGGGTTCGGCTTCGGGTTCGGCAATATCGGCTGGTGCCCGCTGGCGCCGTTCGAGGGGTTCCATCCCTGGTGGGGCCGGGGCATGTATGGCGGATACAACAACGGCAACATCAATCGGACCAATATCGTGAATAACACGAACATCAACAATGTTTACCGGAACTCGCGGGTGGCCAACGGCGTGACGGCGATGAGCTCGCAAAACTTCGGGCGGACGGCGACCATGGGCAACACGGTGCGAGTGGGAGCGGGTCAGCTTCAGAACGCCAGCATGGTGCGTGGCCAGTTGCCGGTGTCGCCGAGCGCGGCGAGCACGCGGATGTCGAACCGGGCGGTGAACGCGCGGAACTTCCCGCAGACGGGCAACCGTCAGTTGTTCGCTCATACGCAACCGAGCCCCGGCGCAGCGGATTCCTTTCTCGCAACAGCAGAGAGGGATGCAGCAGGTGGCGCAGCGGGCCTTCAATCCATCGTCGACGGCGCGTGGCGGCGCGGCCAGCACGGGCGCTGCGCGGGGCGGCGCGGCGCAAAATGGAGCGGCGGCGAGAGGCGGCACGGCGCAGACTGGCGCGCTGAATAGCGGGAGAACCGGGGCGGCGAGTGGCGCCGCGGGCAATCGGACAGCCTCCACGCAGACCGGCGGTTGGCGGCAGATGGGCGCCAGCAACGGCACGGTGGGCGGAGCGCGGACACAAGCGCAGACGAACGGCCAAGGCAGCCGAGGCTCGGCGGCGCAAAGCGGCGGCTGGAGGCAGCTCGGTGGAAGCAATGGCACGACCGGAGGAGCGCAAACGGCGCAGCGTGGCGCGGCGGCGGGCAATAGCGGCGCGGGCGGATGGTCGCGATTCGGTCAGTCCCAAGCGGCGCGTGGCGGACAAACGGGCGGGCAGGCCTCCAGCGGATTCCGCGGAACGATGCAGAATCAAAGCAACGGATCGCCGAGCCGCGGCGGATGGGGTTCGACGGCGAGTCCGGCTCCGCGTTCGAGCGGCGGCACGGGGGGCTGGGGACACTTTAGCCAACCTTCGCCGAGCCAGGGAATGAGTACGCCTCGTGCGCAGAGCAATGGCGGTTATTCGCGGGGTTGGGGCGGGTCGTCGAGCGGATGGGGTGGCAATAGCGGCCGCGCCGTTCAGATCAATCCGTCGATCGTGCAGAACCGCCAAAGCTACAGCGCTCCCACGCAACGGTCCTGGGGCGGTGGAAATAGCGGCGGATACAGCCGGCCATCGGGCGGCGGAGGCGGATACAGCCGGCCATCCGGCGGAGGCGGATACAGCCGGCCTTCCGGTGGAGGTGGTGGATACAGCCGGCCTTCCGGTGGAGGTGGTGGATACAGCCGGCCTTCCGGTGGATCGTTCGGGGGAGGCGGAGGCGGACACTCGTTTGGCGGAGGTGGTGGTGGACACTCGTTCGGCGGCGGCGGTGGCGGCCACTCCGGCGGCGGCGGTAGGCGCTAAGGCCGACTCCAAATTCTCAAGTTTTTCCCTCCATGCCCGGAGAGCGGCAACGCTCCCCGGGCATTTTTTCGTGTTGGCCCTGGCTCATCTTGTCCCGGCCTAGCCGTTGCGGAAAAGCCGGTTGACGGAGCAATTCAGGTAGCATTAAGGGAGTGCATGAAAAATTGAATAGCAGCTTCGGCCCGCTGAATCCGGCGCGACGGCGGGCGGCAACGGCGAGGGGATCAGGATGAAGCAGGTCGTCCGAAAAGGACTGAAAGACATCGTCGTCGATGAAGTGCCGGACCCGATTCCAGGGCCGAATCACGTCGCCGTACGCCCGGTGTGCTCGGTGATCAGCAGCGGCACCGAGACGGCCAGCATTCATAGCGAGAGCCTGGTAAAAGAAGTAGCCGAAAATCCATCGCAGATCCGCAAAATCCTGGACGTCATGAAGGTGATGGGACCGTTGCGCACGCTGTCGGAGGTTCGCGCCAAGTTCAGTGAATACGCGGTGCTGGGATATTCCGGGGCCGGCACGATCGTCGAGAAGCATTCGAGCGTCGGCGACCTCCAGCTTGGCGACCGCGTCGCATACGGCGGAGAAGGCACGGGGCACGGTGAACACATTGTCACCGCGCGTAATCTGGTGGCGCGGATTCCCGAAGGCGTGGCATTTGAGGAAGCGGCGTTCACGACGCTCGGCAGTATTGCGTTGAACGCCGTGCGCATTGCCTCGATCGGCATCGGTGAGACGGTCGCGGTGATCGGCCTGGGTCCAGTCGGGCAGTTGATTTCGCAATTGGCGCGCGTTCAAGGCGGCGTTGTCGTGGCGGTCGATCTGCAGGAGACGCGGTACCTGCTGGCGCGGCAGCTTGGAGCCGGGCATGGTTTCCGGGGGGGCGACGAAGCGATCGCCGGCATTCGCTCCGTTACGAACGGACGGGGCGCCGACTGCGTGATTGTCGCCGCCGCTTCCAAGTCCTCCGCGCCGTGCCATCAGGCGCTGGCGATGTGCCGCGACCGCGGCCGCATTGTCGTCGTGGGCGCGGTAGACATGAGTTTTCCGTGGAACGACATGTACATGAAAGAGATTCAGGTCTACATGGCGCGCGCCTACGGACCCGGAAGTTACGATGCGCTGTACGAGATTACAAGGGAGGGACTACCCGCTCCCCTACGTCCGTTGGACCGAGAACCGCAATATGGAGGAGTTCCTCCGCCTATTGGCCGAACGGCAGGTGAACGTAACCCCGCTCATCACGCACCGATTCGATTTGGACGACGCGGCCAAGGCTTACGAGACAATCCTCGATCCAGCCGCCCAAAGCATGTCCGTCGTTCTGCAGTATCGAGAGCTGCCCCCGCAGGGTGTCCCAGTGCGGCGGAGGGTTGAGATCCCGGGTGCGCTCCCCGCTAAACAAGGTGAGATTCAAGTAGCGCTGATCGGGGCGGGGAATCTGGCGAAGTGGGAGCACCTGCCCAACCTGCAGCGACAGTCCGGTGCCCGGCTGCGGGCCGTGCATTCTAATAGCGGAGCGAGAGGGAAGAGTTACGGCCAGCGCTTTCGGGCGGCCTATGTCTGTACGGATTATCAGGAGATCCTGAGCGATCCCGAAATCGACGCGGTGCTGATCACCAGCCGCAACCAGCACCATGCCGCACAGACGGTGGCCGCGATTGAGGCGGGCAAACATGTGTTCGTCGAGAAGCCGCTGGCGCTGACCTTGGAAGAATGCCGCGGGATCCATCGGGCGCTGAGCGGAAGCGGCCGTCACCTTACGGTCGGGTTCAACCGGCGATATGCGCCGATGTATCAAGGTCTGAAACGGGCGTTGACCGGCCGCAGCGGACCGGCCGTCATTCATTGCAGGGTGAATTCGCCCGGCATCTCCGGCAGCTACTGGATGGCGGACCCGGCGATCGGCGGCGCAATCCTGGGCGAGGCCTGCCACTTCGTCGATCTGATGTACTGGCTTCTCGATTCCGAGCCCCTGCGCGTCTCCGCCTACAGCCTGCCCGCCGCTCAGAAAGATCCCGCCGGTGAGAACAACATCGCCGCCAGCTTTCAGTTTGCCGACGGCTCGGTGGGCAACCTCACCTATTGCACGGTGGGAAGCAAGGCGTCGGGGGGCGAGCGCGTGGAGGTTTTCGCGCCGGGCGTGGGCGCGATGTCGGAGGATTTCACCCGGCTTGAGATCGCAAGAGGAATCCGGAGCAAACGGCGCGCGATCTGGCCCAAGAAAGGCTACGAGGAGCAGCTTGGCGAGTTTTTCCGGGGGATCAAGGAGGGGCGCCAGATCGGCGTGACGGCGCTCGACGGGATCCGGGCCACCGTGGGTTGTCTTCGAATGCTTGAATCGGCTCGCACGCTGTGCCCGCGGGAGATGGAACTCGAGGCGGCCCTGACCGGCGAATGACGGTACTGCAGCTCGGCCCGTACCCGCCTCCGAACGGCGGCGTGCAATCCAATCTGGTGGCGATCCGCCGCCATCTGGCCAGGCACGGCATCCGCTCCGGAGTGATCAACCTCGCCCGGCACCGCGACGCTCGGGAGGCGGAAGTCTATCACCCCACGTCGGCGCTTCAGACCGCGCGGCTGCTCCTGCGGCTTCCGTACCGCACTTTTCATCTCCATTGGGGAGGCAGCGTGACGCGGCGACTGCTGGGCTTAAGCCTCCTGCTGTGTTGGATGCCCCGGCGCAAGGCGGTGTTGACGTTCCATTCCGGCGGATATCCGTCGTCACCCGAAGGCGGAAAAGCGAATCGCCGCTCACTGCCGGGCCTGGTATTTCGCCAATTCGACCGGGTGATTGCGGTGAACGAGGAGATCGCGGGCTTGATGCGGCGTTGCGGGGTGCGCCCGGAGCGCCTGCGGGTGATCTGCCCGACGGCGATCGATCCGGCCGAAATCGCGGGCGAGTTGCCGGACTCTCTCGCCGGGTTCTATCGAAGCCATCGCCCGGTGCTGGCGACCGTTGGGTTGCTCGAGCCCGAGTACGACCTCGCTCTTCCGATCGGCGTCCTGGGCCGCGTACGGCAGCGGCTGCCCGACGCCGGGTTGTTGATCGTTGGCAGTGGAAGCCTGGAGGGCGAGCTTCGCCGCCGGATTCAGTCCACTCCGTGGGCCGAACACATCCTGCTCGCCGGCGACGTGCCGCACGGGTTTACGCTGAGAGCGATTCGCGACGCGGACATGCTTCTTCGCACGACGCTGTACGACGGCGATGCGGTGTCGGTTCGCGAGGGTCTTCATCTCGGGACCTCGGTGATTGCAACCGACAACGGAATGCGTCCACCGGGCGTGCGGCTGATCCCGATTGGGGACGCGGCGGCACTTGAAGCGGCCATCTTCGAGGTTGCCTCGGCCCCGAGCCGACCTGTCGGGGCTGAGCCGGCGGGTCTCGAAAATGTCGACGCCGTGCTTGCCGTCTACCGGGAGCTCGAGACGGAGTGAGGCGCGTCCAGGTTGGGACGCTTGCACAAGTTTACATAATACATGTTATCGGAAGTGACTGACCGCTCCCAAAGGACCCATCCCAAGCCTCTGCATTAGCATTGGTTGCACTTCGACCGGACCCGGAACCCTCAGAACTTCGAACCCGGCGGCGAGGCCGCTCGCTTCGCCCGTATCGGAGTCTTCGACCACGAGGGCGGTTTCGATGCTGAGAAGCCGCGCGGCCAACCGATAAGGCTCCGGCGAGGGTTTCAGCGAACGCGCCTCGCTGCCGCAAACGACGGCCCCGAAATAATCGCGGATTCCGGCGAGCTCCAAGAGAGGTTCTACCTCCGATCTTCCACTAGAACTAACGACGGCTAAACGATAGCCATATAACCGCTTAAGGAAGTCGCCGATGCCGGGTGCGAAAGGCATCGCGGCCTCCATCCTCTCGACAAATCGCTTTTTCTTGGTTGGATATAGAGCAAACAGTTCATCCACCGTGACAGGTTCGCTGGCAAAAGAAACCAGCCTCTCCAGCATGGCGCGTTCCGCGACGCCTACACAGGTGTCAACGTAGGATTCCCAGTCGAGCCGGATGCCATACGGACCGAGAAGTTCCTTCCAGCACTCAAAATGGACAGGTTCACTGTCGACGAGAACGCCGTCGAAATCGAAAAGAATCGCCTGAATGTTATGATTCGATGTAGTTGTAATCAATGGAAATATATGCTTTTTATTACGGCTTCGTAGATGGGTTTTGCCGCGGAAAACTCGCTCTTAGGAGTCACAAAGACGAGGTAGAACAGACCATCCTCGCGCTGCACCGTCACCAACAGATCGACCTCTCCCTGCTCGTTGGGATACGGGGATTGGGAGTTGAGCAGCGTCTCCAGAGCGTCCTGATTCGCCACTCGAGTTAATCGGGGACTATCCCAGACTTTCATCCGCCGGTTCTGCGATTCCAGTTGAGCGATGAGATCCGAAGTCGAAGAATCCAAATCGTTTCCATTCGCCGAATAGAAATTGGCGATTAAGCCATAGCCAACGTTCGTTTGACCATTCGGATCGCGGACCAAGCCGGAACCGGGGGCGATGGTGACGGCCGAGGAATCCTTGCCTCCATAGACTTCCCAGTTTTCCGGGTAATTGAATGAGTAAGCGGCCCCGTCGTAGGGAGCCATTTTCGCCGAAGGCCGCGCGGGGGGGACGGCACCGGCGGCAGGCTGGGGGTGAAGCTGGCCAGGCGCCGGGATGTGGCGCACGACATCCTGAATATGAGGAAATTCCCCGGTGTTCGCGTCGTAGTTCTGCTGGGGCATCTGCTGGATTTCGTCTTCGATGGCCTTCACGCGGTTGCCGGGATTGGGGTGATCGGAGAGAAACTGGGCGGACTCTTTGCCGGTCTTGGCTTCCAGCATCTCGAAAAAGCGGGCCATTTCCAGGGGGTTGTAGCCGGCGTCGGCCATCATCTGCGCGCCGTTGTAATCGGCTTGGGATTCGTCGGCTCGCGAGAAGCGCAAGAAGACCGAATTCACGCCGAAGTCGAGCCCGGCCTGGGCGATATCGCCGAGCATCGACCCTCCGAGAACGGCGCCGACGAGCGCCGCGGGGATGGAAAGGATGTTGCGCCGGGAAGCCTCGTGCGTGCTGTGGCGGAGGGCGACGTGGGACATTTCGTGGGCCAGAATGCCCACAAGCTGCGCTTCGTTTTCGGCGGCGAGGATCGTCGCGGTGTTCACGAAAATGGGACCGCCGGGCAGCGCGAAGGCGTTGATGTCCTTGCTGTAGATGAGGTGATAGGAGAAGGGGAACTTCCCCGCCCTGGGCGATTTTTGCAGGCGTGCGCCGAGCCGCGCCAGATACGCGTCCACCTCTTTGTTGTGGACCACCGGCATGGTGGCGAAGACTTTCGCCTCGGCCTCCCTGCCCAGTTGAACGTCCTGGCTGGGGGAGAAAGAATTGTAGCCGGGCTTCAATTCCTTCAGATCGGCGTGTAGCGGGATCGCGCAACAGAGAATGCCGATCACCGCGGGGCGCGGCGGGCGAATCGGTTTCAACCTCCGGGTCAATTTCCAGTATAAGCGGATATAATCGAGGCATGAAGCCAACGGCGAAAATATGGCACAACGGACGAATGATCGCATGGGACGACGCCAGGATTCACGTCCTTTCTCACGTGACCAGCTACGGCAGCTCCGTATTCGAGGGCATCCGTTGCTATGCGACCGAGCACGGGCCGGCGATTTTCCGCGGGCGCGATCACGCGCGGCGGCTGCTCGATTCGGCCAAGATTTACCGCATGGAGATGAAGTACTCGATCGACGAATTGATGGAGGCGATGGCGGAGCTGGTGCGGGTGAACGGCATGGAGTCCTGTTACTTCCGGCCGATCGTCATGCGCGGCTATGGCGACGTCAGCGTGCTGCCCGGCAACAATCCCATTGAGACCTATATCGCCTGCTGGGAGTGGGGCAAGTATCTCGGCGACGACGCGTTGTCGAAGGGGGTGGACGTTTGCATTTCCTCCTGGACGCGGATCGCCCCGAACACGCTTCCGGCGATGGCCAAGGCGGGCGCAAATTACATGAACGCGCAGTTGATCCGCATGGAAGCGTCGATCAACGGCTACGCCGAGGGCATCGCGTTGGACGAGGCCGGGTATGTGAGCGAAGGCTCCGGTGAAAACATTTTCGTCGTGCGCGATGGCAAGATCGTCACGCCGCCCCTGGGCGCTTCTGTGCTGCCGGGAATCACAAGGGACACGGTGGTGGAGCTGGCGAAGGGTCTTGGGATTCCGGTGGTGGAATCGCTGGTGCCGAGGGAGATGTTATACATCGCCGACGAGGTATTCTTCTCGGGCACGGCGGCCGAGATCACACCGGTGCGCTCGATCGACCGGATCGAGGTGGGCGCTGGCACGCGCGGGCCGTTGACCGAGAAGCTGCAGAAAGCATTCTTCGATGTGGTGCAAGGGAAAACGCCGGAGCGGATGTCGTGGTTAACGCCGGTGGGTGAAGCGGTGAGGGCTTAAGGCCGGAGGAGTTGGGACGATCCGCGAGCGCCCATCCGACGGCCACCTCCCCCGAGATACCGCCGGACGAGCACTCGCGAACGATCTGCTTTCTTTGTAACAAAATGCGGGCCGCGTGTCATCCAGAAAGCGCCGCGCGGCCGGGCTTTTCAACAGAAAGTTTCGCGCTTGGTTTTCATCGGTTAAGCGGCGGGGCTATGTGGGAATCTTGTGCATAAACCGGGGACGTTATGAAATGTAGCGGCTTGAACGCGGCGACGGGCGAGATCGTCGAGGTGAGCTTCGCGGAAACGATCGATTTGGTTGAGCCGGTTCTGGGAGCCGTCGCGGAAGAGAATCCGGTTTACGTGGCGCCGGGATGGATCGACCTGCAGGTGAATGGATTCGCCGGCGCCGATTACAATTCGCCGGAAACGACGCCAGAGGCGATCGCGAGGTCGCTCGAAGCGCAGTGGGCGACGGGGGTGACGCGGCTGTTCCCGACGGTAATCACCGGCTCTCCGGAGCGGATGACCGGGGCGCTGCGTATGCTGGCGCGGGCGCGGGCGGAGTTGCCTGGCGGCGGAACGATGGAGGCGTTTCACGTGGAGGGTCCGTTCATTTCTCCGGAAGACGGACCGCGCGGGGCGCATCCGCAACGCTGGGTGCGCGCGCCGGATTTGGAGGAGTTCCGGCGGTTCCAGGACGCCGCCGAGGGCAACATCCGCCTGATGACGCTTTCACCGGAGTGGCCGCAAGCACCCGGCTTCATCGAGGCGCTGGTGCGCGAAGGGGTGGTGATCAGCATCGGCCACACGAAAGCGACGGCGGCGCAGATCGGGGACGCGGTGAGGGCCGGGGCGACGAAATCCACTCACATCGGCAACGGCGCGCACGCGGTGCTGCCGCGGCATCCGAACTACATTTGGGAACAGCTTGCCGAGGACCGTCTGGCGGCCGGATTCATCGTCGACGGAATCCACGTGGGCAAGTCGTTCCTGAACGTGGCGCTGCGGGCTAAGGGCTTGGAAAGAGCGCTGCTGGTCACCGATGCCGTAATGCCGGCCGGCTGCGAGCCAGGGCCGTACCGCCTGGGCGAAGTCGACGTGGAACTGCACGCCGATGGCAGCGTGCGGATGGCGGGCGGAACGCGGCTGGCCGGTTCGGCGCTGCGGATGGACGACGCGATTTCCAATGTGATGGCGATGACCGGGACCAGCGTGCGCGATGCCGTGGCAATGGCGGCGCGGAATCCGGCGCGGGTGGGGCGCGTTTCGGGACGGCAGCGAGGCTTGGCGGCGGGCCAGCGGGCGGATATCGTGCGGTTCCGTGTGGAAGCCGGGCGCGTGCGGGTGCTGGAGACCTACGTCGGCGGGAAAAGAGTTTACCCAGCGGCTTGCGCCGGTTAACGCTTTCGCAGCTTCCTCTCGGCCAGCTTTTCTGCTGTCGCGAGCGCATTCGCGGCATTCACCTTGACATCGGGCAACACGCCCGGCCCATCCCAATCGGTCTTCGAGATGGGATTGATCGATCTCCGGTCGGGAACACGGATCTCGAACTGATCGTCGATCCGGCGCGCGATGGGAATGTGGCCGCGGCCCGACGTCGCCTCACCCACCAGGGTGGCGCGTTTCAGCATCTTGAGATCGTAGCTGAACTCTTCGGCTCCGGAGAAGGTCACGCCGGACGTCAGCACATAGGCGGGCTTGTCCGCCAGCCTGTTTCCTGGAGCGGGCGGCGGCGTCCAGGACTGCCGCGTGGAATTCTCCCCTCGGTCGTACATGTCGTTCAGATGCGCCGGCCGATTGAATAGATAGCCGGCAATCAGGGCGACCATGGCCGGATAACCGCCCCGGTTGTCGCGCAAATCGAAGATGATCGCATCCGCCCGGTTCAAAGAAGCCATTGCGGCCGCCGCCGTCGACTGGCAAAGTGAAGGATCGGGAAACGAATTGAGCTTCAGATAGCCGATATTATGCGGAAGAATCTCGACCTTTTCGAAGAAGCAGTTGTTCCGCTTCAAGGCCTTTCGATAATCCGCAAGCATTTCAGGCGTCGGTCGAAATGGGCGATCTGGCGCTTTTACCCGGTGGTAAACCACCCTCAATTGCCGGTCATGGCTCACTTCGATCATCTGCCGGGTCAGCAGATTGGCGAAGGATTCGCCATCGGCCGCAGCGTGGTCATCGCCGCTCTTTTCGTGCGCCAGCAGCGAATCCGCGATCTTCGGCGCAACGTCCGGATAGTCGTAATACTTATGCAAATTCGCGATGGCGCCTTCGATCACGCGATGCCGCTCGTCCGCATCCAGCTTTGGGTCGCTCATACGCGGCGGCGCCGGTTCCGATGAGTCTGGGATACTCGCGCTCTTGGTCGACTTTCCGGATGCAATTGCCGCTTCATCCGCGCGGGCGCCGTTTCGATGTTGAGGCTGGATGACCCAAGCACTGGCCGGTTTGGAACGCCCGCCGTGACCGATCAATACCGAGAGGCCGCCGACGGCGGCAATCGATAACAAAATCGCGGAGAGCAACACTCCCGGTCGTAGCGCGTCGCCTTCCAGAACTTGGAATGAAGGCGTCCCGTCCAACGCCGGTTGTGCATGAGTATACCCACGTGGAATGAAAACCGCCAAGTCGGCTAGAAAGTCAAGCCAAAGCCGAAGCCGCGGATAGAACCCTCGTTCATCGCGCGACCGGTCGCGGAAAAGCTGCAGAGCGTCCTCGCCGTGTACTTGGCGAAAATGGGCGGGGTAGAGGCGCAACAGCCAAGCGTATATCTTCTCAGACAGAACCCCCTCTCAAGATTTTCTTGGCTCGCGCGACGCGCAACAAGCCGGCAAGCCTCTCGGCTTCCGAGCGGGCCAGTTTGCGCCCGGCCGACGTCAACCGGTAATACCGGCGCCGCTCCTGGCCGAGTCGAGCGTCCTCGCGCGGCTCAATCTCCTCGATGAATTTCTCTTCGAGGAGCGACTGGATTGAGCTGTAGAGCGTCCCAGGCCCCAGGCGCGTTCGGCCTTCTGTCTGGTCCGCGACTTGCCGCATAATGCCGTACCCATGCAGATCTTCACCGGCGAGGGAAAGCAGGATTTGGAACGCGGCCGAAGGCAATGGATCGAGCTTTCGTTTGGGCATTGATAATCGATAGACGGTATATCGATAATCAACTATACATCCGATAGTCCGGCGATGCAAT
Source organism: uncultured Acidobacteriota bacterium (assembly GCA_963823105.1). Classification (GTDB taxonomy): domain Bacteria; phylum Acidobacteriota; class Terriglobia; order Bryobacterales; family Bryobacteraceae; genus JAJYKC01. Next base: position 16,279 of record CAWGKC010000011.1, on the reverse strand, counting down.
AGGGGGTTCGCGTCAATCGTGCCGTAGCGCCGCGGACGGATCGATCCGCATGGCGCGACGGGCGGGCGCGGCGGTAGCGGCAAGGGAGACGAGGAGCAGCAGCGCGCAGATGCCCGCATAGACGCCGGGATCGCCGGTTCGCACTTCGTAGAGTTGGCTGGCCAGCAGGCGATTGAGGGGGAGCGAGACCGCGAGGCCAATGGCAAGTCCGGCGCCCGCGAGGACTAAGCCGCTACGTAGGACTAGCGCGAGGATGTCTTGGGGCCTCGCGCCGAGCGCCATGCGTATTCCGAACTCCGGAGACCTTTGCGCGGCGGTGTAGGCGAGAACGCCGTAGAGGCCGATGGCGGCGAGCAGCAGCGCGAACGCCGAAAAACAGACGAGCGAAGCCGTGAACAGGCCGCGGTCGCCGCCGCGAGCGGAAGCGTCGACCAGCGATTGGAGCGTGCGGATCTTCCACATGGGCTGGTCGCGGTCGATAGACCAGATAGCGCGTTGCACAGACTTGGCAAGCGCGAGCGGATCGCCATGGACGCGAACGGCCAGCGTGGCGAAGCGAAATGGATCCTGGGCGTAAGGGACATACATCTGCGGCGACGCCGGCTCGTTGAGCGACTCCTGTTTGACGTCGCCCACCACTCCGACGACCATCGCGGAAATGAGCTTCGATCCGGCTCCGGCGACGTCGCTCGATGGGATGAGAGCTTGCCGCCCTATTGCGTCGCCGCCTGGCCAGAAGCGGGTAGCGAAGGAACGGCTGACGACGATCACCCGAGCGCTCGCGGGGCCGTCGCCCGGCTCGAATCCGCGTCCGCCGAGAAGTTTCATCCCGGCGGTCTCGAAGTACGTCGGCGTAACCGCGTTATACCCGATGAGAAATGGCATGCCCGGGGGAGGCGCGGGACGGTCGGGCAGACCGATGGAGACGGTCTCACTGTTGCCGCTGAACGGCAGCGCGCGGACGATGCCCGCCGCTTCGACGCCGGGTAGAGCCGAGACGCGCCGGACTACTTCGTCGTGAAAAGTACTTTGTTGCGCCCCGGTTGAGTACTTGTTGGCGGGGAGGCGGTACTCCATCGTCAGCACGCGATCGCCACGGAAGCCGGGATCGACCTCCATGAGCCGCGCGAGGCTCTTCACTGTGAGACCGGCGGCGGAGAGGAGGACGAGAGCGAGGGCGACTTGGCCGGTGACGAGAATTCCGCGCAAGCGCGCCGAACCGGAAGACGCCCCGTGAAGGCGGAGCGAGCCGGCGGCGCGGCGGGCGAGGAGGGCCGGAGCGAGGCCGAAGAGAAGACCGGCGGCGATTGAAACGCCGGCGAGGAATGGGATCATCCATGGACTCGCGATTACCGATGACGGACCCGGCAACTCGCCAAGCGCTGCGGGGAGCAGGTGGGCGCAGGAATAAGAGAGGACGGCGCCGAGCGTTCCGCCGAATACGGCCAGCAGCAGGCTTTCGGTGAGCAATTGGCGGAAGAGACGAGCTGCTCCGGCACCCAGCGCTGCGCGGATAGCCATTTCGCGATGGCGGGCGGAGGCCTTCGCCAGAAGCAGGCCGGCAATGTTGGCGCAGGCGATGAGCAACACGCAGACCACCGCGCCGCCGAGCAGCAGGAGCGTTGGGCGCAGACCGGCGACCAGCCTATCGCGCATCGGCAGGACTTCGACGGTTTTGTTCCCGTCGGTATCGGGATAAGCGGCGGCGAGACGATGCGCGATGGCGTCCATCTCGGCGCGGGCCTGCGCGAGAGAAACGCCGCTCGCCAGACGGCCCATGCCAAGAGCGAGCGGAAAGGAGCGGCCGGGTGAGTAATCGGATAGATGATGAATCGGCAGCCAGACGCCGGTGATGGCGATGGGTTGGAGGAAGCGCGAAGGCACGATACCAGCGACCGTAAATAGCTCGCCGTTAAGAACGAGCGTACGGCCAATCAGCCGCGGATCCGCACCGAAGCGTCCACGCCAAAGGCTCTCGCTCAGCAGGCAGACGCGCGCGGCCGCGGGACGGTCGTCGGAGGACACGAAGAGGCGGCCCAAAAGCGGCTTGACGCCGAATAGTGGGAAATATTCGGAAGAAACGAACGCGCCAGCGAGACGCGCCGGTTCGTCGATGCCCGTGAGATTGACGCTCTCGCCTTGCGCAGCGGCGAGTACGGAGAACGAGCGCGCGGCGCGATAATCTCCGAAATCGCCCATGGACAGCGGCATGGTAGTAGCTTGGCTATCGCGGGCGGCGACCAGAACAAGCTGCTCCGGGTGCGGAAACGGCCAGGCTCGTAGGAGAACCGCATTGAGAAGACTGAAAACCGAGCCGGCTGCGCCGATGACGAGCGCGAGAGTGAGTGTGGCGGCGGCAGTGAAGATCGGTTGGCGGAGGAGCGTGCGCAACCCGAAGCGGAGATCCTGAAAAACCGAACCGAGCGCCGGTACCACGCCGTCCATCGTAGCAGCCCTACTGCGGCCGATTGTGCCGGAATTCTTCGGCGAATTCCTCGCCCAGGCCCCCGAAAGCTCCTCCGACTTCCCTGGCGCGTTCGAGCGCGGCCGCAACGTGCGGCAGAATGTTGGCCTTGCCGACGCGATCGATGAAGTCCGCCTGTTCCAATAAGCGCGCCGGCTGTTCGCGCGCGCCGCACAACAGCAGCGTTCGCCCACTCTGGCGCAGACGCCCGGCGAGTCGTTCGAGCGCATGAAGACCGGTGGCGTCGAGCGCCGTCATGTTCCTCAACCGGAGCACTACGACGGCGGCGAAAGCGCTCAGATCGGCGGCGGCTTCGTCCAATTTATCCGTCGTCCCGAACAGAAACGGGCCGTGGATGCGCAGGATGGTGACGTAGGGCGGCAGTTCCTTGTCCTGCAGGACATGGAGGCGGCCTTCGTCGATATAGTCGCGAGTCACCGGCGCGACGGTAGTGGTTTGCGCGATGCGATGGATGTAAAGCAGCGCGGCGAGGGCGATGCCGACCTCAACGGCGATGGTGAGATCGGCGAAGACGGTGAGCGCGAAAGTGGCGGCCCAAACGGCGATGTCGGCCTTGGACAGATGCAGGATCACGCCGATTTCGCGCCATTCGCCCATGTTATAGGCCACCACGAAGAGCACCGCCGCCAGCGTGGCGAGAGGGACGAAGCGGGCAAGCGGCGCGGCCACAACGAGAATCACCAGAAGAGTCGCGGCGTGCATCATACCGGCCACCGGTGTTTTGGCGCCGGAGCGGATGTTCGTGGCCGTGCGCGCGATGGCGCCGGTGGCCGGAATACCGCCGAAGAAGGGCACGATTAAATTGGCGATCCCTTGCGCGGTCAATTCGACGTTGGAGTTGTGCCGGTCTCCGCTCATGCTGTCGGCAACGACGGCCGAAAGGAGGCTCTCGAGCGCCGCAAGAAGGGCGACGGTGAGGGCCGAGGGCAGGAGCGGGACAATGAGATCCGCGCGGAAGGCGGGAAAGGAGAATGGCGGAAGTCCGCTCGGAATGCCACCGAATTTGGTGCCGATCGTCTCCACCGGCAGGGAAAAGACGGCGGTCGCCGCGGTCGCGAGGATCAGCACGACGATCGACCCAGGGACGCGTTGAGTCACGCGAGGCCATAGCACGATGACCGCCAGCGAACCGGCGGCGAGGGCGAAGGCGGGCCAATGGAGGGTGGAGAAATGCGCCGCCAGCGCGTTCATCCGCGCGAGAAATTCGCTGGGCACCGACGCCATGCGCAGACCGAAAAAGTCTTTAATTTCGGTGGACGCGATGAGTACGGCAATGCCATTGGTGAATCCGATGGTCACTGGGCGGGGAATAAATTTGACCGCAGTCCCGAGGCCGGTTAATCCCATTACGACGAGGATGGCGCCGGCCATCACGGTGACGATGAGGAGTCCCGAAACGCCGAATTTCGCCACGATTCCCGCGACGATGACAACGAACGCGCCGGTAGGACCGCCAATCTGAACGCGCGATCCGCCGAGCGCCGAGATGAGGAAACCGGCGATCACGGCGGTGTAAATTCCGGCCTGCGGCGTGACGCCGGAGGCGATGGCGAACGCCATGGCCAGCGGCAGAGCGACCAATCCCACGGTGACCCCGGCCACGGAGTCGGCGGCGAAATCGCGCGCGCGATAGCCCCGCAGCGTCGATGCCAATTTCGGGAGCCACCGTTCGAATTGGTTCACGAATTTAGCGTCCCGGCGGCGGCGCAGATGGAAAGTCTAGGAATATTTTTAGTATATAGGCGCGACAGGTTCCAATACCGGCGCCGTTGAATACCGCGAAAGTCTCGGAGGCCAGGCGTCGGGCTCGAGCAGCCAAACGGTCCGATCGGGATAATAGTGTTGCAGCGCCGTGTTCTCCGCCGGCCCTAGATCGCGCGCCCAGACGACGCGGGCGGCGTCGATATCGGCGTCGTTGTGAATCCATTCGTGAAACCGGTGTTGCGGCCAATAGCGGACGAAAACCAGTTGCCTGCCGGGCGCGCGGGCGAGCGCCTCGTTTACCGCGATGCGGCCCTCGGCATCGCCGTAGTTAATGAAATCCCAGGTTTCATACCGATTGGTCGCCATGGCGAGATCCATGCCGCCGAAGGCATGGACGCCATACCAGAAAAGAAAATGCGCGGCGCACAGGAAGAGAAGGATGCGCGCGGCTTCCCCGCCCCCGGCGCGAAGGCGGCTGAGGAGTTGGAGGCCGGTGACGCTTATCAAAACACAAAGGCAAGCGATCGCGGCGATGTAATGCGGATAGAAATACGGATAGAAATTCGTACCGAGACTGAAAATTAGAACAGCCGCGACGACCCAGGCCAAGCGTCGATCGCGGAGCGAAAGGAGAAAAAAGGGCACGGCGAGAAACAGCGGCGGCAGAAAGAAGAAGCGGTAGAACGGAAGCCGGACGGCGAGACGTTCGACGTAACGGGCGAAGGTATCGGTTCCGGGGCCGTGAACGGACGATTGCGCGGCATAGTCGAGCTGCTGCGCCGGAGTCAACTCGCGGTGTGGAACCGGATTCGGCTGGAAGGTGAACGACGCGGGTACTCCGTATTGGCCGCGGCTGAGGGCGTAGGGCAGCGTGGTCCACTCGCCGGTGACTTGTTTGTTCTGAAGCAGAGTCAGCGCGACGGCGGGTAATGCGGCGAGCGAGGCGACCGCCAATGCGCGGGCGAATGTACGCCCTCCCGCGCGGGCTCGCATCGTGAAAACGAAATACAGAATCACGGCGAGGGCGAGGAGCAGCGTCTCGAATGGCCGCGTGAGTAAGTGAATGCCAAGGCCGGCGCCAAGCAGCGCGGCGTCGCGCGAAAGCCACCGCTCGCGGAGACGGGGCAGCGATCCGAAGACGAGACAGCCGGCGCAAGCTGCGACGCCGCCGCCCCAGTAGCTATTCGTCCATTGGTTCAGCGGGCCGAATTGTGCGACCGCGAGAAGTCCGCCCGCCAAAGCCCAGAGCGGAGTGGTCCAGGCGCGAAGCATCCAATAGCAGAGCGCGGCGAACAGCGCCACTGGGAGCAGCACGCCGGCCCAAGGGTGGCCGAAGACAAGGCGGCCGAAGGCGAGCGCGATGCCTTGCCCCAAGGGAAAAATCGAGGCGTATGTGGGCTGCTGGAGGACGAAGATCGTTTCAAAGAATCGATAAAACGGGTGGGTGGGATTGGCGAGCCGGAAGTGCGCCAACGTATCGGCCAGCAGCAGGTAACCGAAATCGTCGGAGCCGCTGGGCGCAGGGATTGGACAGCGCGGCAACAGCGCGAGGCGCAGACCCGCGGAGAGCCCGGTCAGCGCCAACATGGACCAACGCGTGTGACCGGCAAGCCTGCGCGCCGCTGGTTCGATGCGGGAGCGGAGCAGAATTAACGCTATGAGAATCGCCGCCAGTGTCAGTTCGATGATGTCGGCGGCGCCGAACCGGCCGGAAGGAAACATGGAGCGCCCACCATTTTTACAGGTTCCGGCTTCCCATCGACGGACGGGTACGTGATGCGCCTGCCGCGAACCTTTGCGAAGGGAGTGAGTAAGTGGGGCTGCGCGCGGGAGGCGCTCAGGATGTGTTCCACCGGGTATCCGCGAACGGTCAAGGCGTCGGCGATGAGGGAGCGGTGACATCGCCACGGGACGGCCTCGGCGCAGACGATGGCGATTCGCTCGTCTTCCGCCGCCTCGATGAGGGCCTTCAATCCGGCGGCGAAGTCCGGCGTTTGCATATAGTCGGCGAAGCCTCGGAACGACGCGTTGCGCCACCCGGTGTTGGGCGAATCCGGCCGCGCGTGGCGCAATCCGCCCAGCGCCGCCATGTGCGTGTAGGCGATGCCGGCGTGGAGTAGCGTGTCCGGCAATGTTTCGCGATTGAACTGAGGATTGTGCCGTGAGCGCGGGATGGTTCGTACGTCGATCAATCGTTTTATGCCGCGCGCGTGAAGCAGCTCGATAAACGCTTCGATTGTCCGCGTAGAGTGGCCGATGGTGAAGATCGCCGGACGGACAACGGGGCGTTTCACATCGCCGCCTCTTTCGCCTTGCGCCGCTTCCTTCCCGGCGCCGCCGCCGTTTCTTTCGACGCCCACCGCCCCAGCCGGTACTCGCGGGCGAAACCGGAATCCAGCTCGCGAATCGTCACCGTCACCGCTCCGCCGGCATCCACCGTGTAGCGCTCCTCGATGCGCCCGTCCGCCGCGGCAGCCGAATGCGCCACAGTGGCCCCCGCCAAATCGGCTTCGCCCCGCAGCGCCGGATCGAACGGAAAGCGGATGTCGTCCCAGGCGGCGATGTCTCCGCGCGGTTCCTTCTCCGCTCCCAAATGGCTGCATTCCAGGTATCGAAAGTGTCCGACGTTATGCACCGGCCGGTATGTCCGCCGGATCTCTATCGGCTGGCCGCCTGGCGCGGGGAGCGGCGAGCCCTTGGCGAACAGAGGATCGAAAATCATGCGCCGGCCCGCGTCGGCTTCCCGCCAAACGCCGAAATATCGCGTGAACTTCTCGCGCAGCACGTAGCCCGCTTGCTCGTCGGCCTGAATCGCCAACCCGATAGCCGTCGCCGAACGCGTGTACGCCGACCGCCGCACTCTGCGCCCGAACGTTTCGCGCAGAACGCGCGCGACCAGTGGCAACTCGCTCCCGCCGCCAGTTACATACAACGCGTCGATCTCCACGTTTCCGTGCGCCGCCAGCAGATCCTCCACCAGATGCACCGTCTCATCCATTAAAGGCCGGCAGCGCTCGAAATAATCGGCCACCGCGACCGTCACCTCGCCCAGGCCTTCGCGCGCCGCGTCCAATTCCACCGCGATTTTGCGCGAGTTCGGATGCAGCGCTTCCTTCTTCACGCGGCACTCCTCATGGAGACGGAAAAGCTCCGCTTGCGTGAATTCCGTCACGTCTTCCGTCACGCCGGCCGCCTCCAGCGCCAGCGACGCCAGCACCAGGTCGAAATCGTCGCCGCCGAGCGTCGGGATTCCCTCCGACGCCACCACTTCGCGCGCCCGCTCGTCCATCTCCACCAGCGACGCGTCGAACGTCCCACCGCCCAGATCGTAGACCAACACCCGCCCCGACATCCGCGTTTTGTGCCCGAACTCGAGGCTCGCCGCCGAAGGCTCGTTCAGGAGCCCAAGTACATCGAACCCCGCCGCGCGGAACGCCTCCACCGTGAGAAATCGCTGATTGCCGTTGGCGTTTGCTGGCACGCCCAGCATCGCCTCCAGCCGCTCTCCCGGTTTGGCGGTGGCGCTTGAATGTTCGAGCAGCAGCGCCTTCAGCGTCTCGGCCATTCCGCGCAGCAGCTCCATCAACGGCACGCGCGACTCGCCGATCTCCACCGCGGTTAAAGGCCCGGCGTCCTCCAGCACCCGCTTGAGCGAACGCACCAACGTCCAATCCGGCTCCTGCTGCTTCTGCCAGGCGTCCCACCCATACAATCTCTCCTCGCCGCGCAGTGCGACTAGCGACGGAACCCAGTCGTAAACGCCGCCGTCGCCCGCCTCGAACGTAATCACCGGGTAGTTACCCCGGTCCACTGCCGCCACCACGGTCCGCGTGGTTCCGAAATCGATCCCTAATCGCATTCCTAAACGATCAGGATAGCGGGAATGGCGTGGCCGAAGAGTATCGCCGGAGCGTTGGCGGCCTCGTGGCATTGTAATGAACTGGGGCGGCGATGTAGAATCTGAGGGCATGAGGTTCCTCGGGCGCCAGATCCTTCTCTGCGCCGCGTTCCTTGCACTGCCCGCGTTCGCGGCGACCACGCTTTCTTTCGAAGTGCTCGATGACGGAAACCGGCCACTACGAGGGGTTATCTTGAGCGTCGAGGGCGACGGCTCGACCAGCGCGCCGACCGACATTGCGGGAAAGACGTATATCGCTGTAAATCACGATGTGCAACCGGGCGAGACCATCCTCCTTGTTCTGGTAAGCGCGCCTCCGAGGGCGCCACGAAAATTGACTTTCTTTCAGCCGTGGAACGGCCGTGCGATCGCCCCAAAGCCGCCATCCTCGATTGAAGTGATCCTGGGGATTCCCGGGAATTTAGCGGCGCTCGAAAACCCGCGAGTCGTCGAAGCGCTCGCTCATGCCGTTGTAGTTCAAATTCCCGAACTCACTTACAAGAGGAATGCGAAGTCCGAAGAAGAACGCGACCTCAAGATCATTCCCCGGCACGCAGCGGCGGCGGATAGTTTAAGGATCGTATCGGATCAAACCGGCTTCGATCCCGTAAAATTGGACGCGACCATCCGCATGCTTCACCAAAAATACGACTTGAAGTCCGGAATGTCGCGCTACGTCGCGGATGTGCCTACGGATGCCGCCGAAATGGCGCGCGGCCACGCACATATTTGATCGGATCGCCGCGATGCAGGATCTGCTCTCGCACTTGGCCGAAGTAAAGACGCCGCTGGCTCTCGCCGCGTTCGCGATCGCCGCGATCGGAGCCGCGTACAACGCTTTCCTTGGCCATCCGAGCGCGTCCACGCGGAAGGCGCTGTGGGGCGTCATCGCGGTCATGGGTCTGATCGGAGTGATTGCGCTTGTCGCCACCGCCCCTTTGACGATCTATCGCGTACGCGTCACCGCCGTCGACTCGAACAACGTCCCCGTCTCGGGCGCGACGGTGAAGGTGACCGCCGCGAACGAAGCCAAAACGGCGCCGGACGGCAGTTGCGAACTCGCCGTCCCGAAAGGCAGCCTGGCGCAGGATGGGAATGTGACGATCTTCGCCGATAAAGACGCGGAGTTTCTTCACGGCAACGCGAAATTGACGCTCGGATCGGACCCCAATCCGTCGGTAATCGTCGAACTGAAACAGGACCATACCGCCGAGATAAGCGGCATGGTGGAGGACGACGGCAGGCATGCGCTCCGCGACGCGCGCGTGAGCGTGCCCGGAGTTGCGGCGGTCACCACCGGCGGCGACGGATTCTTCAAACTCCAGGCCAATGCCGCCCGCGGCGAGCAGGTGCTAATCCACGCCGAAAAGCCCGGCTATGCCCCGGTCGATCAGTATCATCCGGCGGGCGACGGTCCCGCCACCATCGTCCTTCCGCGGGACCGGCGCACGAGGCGAACCAAATAGCCTCGCCGGACGTTGACATCCCCACCTTGTTCGTGCAATTATTCAGATGAGTGAATAATTAGTCATGACCGCGTTGCCGTCTACCCTTCGACTCCCCGTCGCCTCTCCGGGCGAGCTGCCCAAAATCCAGGCCGGCAAACTCACCGCAGACCTCGACCTTACCTCCTCCGAACTTCGCCGCCTGCTCCAAGTCTCCTCCGACGTCAAGCGCCATCCCCGCCAATACGCGCGCGCGCTCACGGGACAGTACCTCACTCTGCTTTTTGAAAAGCCCTCGCTGCGCACGCGCCTCACATTCGAGCTTGCCATCAAGCAACTCGGCGGCGACGCGGTCTCGAATATCGGCCCCATCGCCGGGCGCGAACCGGTGAAAGATGTCGCGCGGAATCTGGAACGCTGGACGCAGGCGATCGTCGCCCGCACCTTTGCGCAATCGACCATCGACGAGTTGGCCCAGTGGGCTGCGATCCCGGTCATCAACGCTCTCAGCGATCTCTACCATCCGTGCCAGGCGCTCGCCGACGCGCTGACGCTCGAAGAACGTCTCGGCGATTTGAAAGGCCTCACGCTCGCCTTCTGCGGGGATGGAAATAACGTGGCCCACTCGCTGCTGCTGACGCTGACGCGCCTCGGCATGAACGTCCACATCGCGACGCCGCCGGGCTACGAGCCGAACGCCGACATCGTTCACCAGGCTTCCGCTCTTGCCAAATCCGAAGGCGCGCGCGTGTCGATCACGAACGATCCGCGCGAAGCCGTCGCGGGCGCCCACGCCGTCTACACCGACGTCTGGGCCAGCATGGGACAGGAGGACGAAGCGGCCATCCGCCAGGAGCGCTTTGCTCCATATCAGGTGAACGAATCGCTGATGTCGCACGCCGCATCCGAAGCGCTTGTTTCTCCATTGCCTGCCCGCCAAGCGCGGCAGCGAACTGACGGATGCGGTGATCGAGTCGCCGCAATCGGCGGTCTTCGACCAGGCTGAAAACCGGCTGCACGTTCAAAAAGCGCTGCTGCTGATGCTGCTCTCCTAAGGCGCGGCGCCGCGCGGTTCGCTAAAATCGAAAGTTTACAACCCATGCATAAACCCAAGAAGGTGGCCCTCGCCTATTCGGGCGGCCTCGATACGTCCATCATCATTCCGTGGCTCAAAGAAAACTATGGCTGCGAAGTCGTCGCGGTCTGCGGCGATGTTGGCCAGGGCGAGGACGAGCTGGCCGGCCTGGAAGAGAAAGCCCTGAAGACGGGCGCTTCCGAGGTCCATGTCGCCGACATGCGCGAGGAGTTCGTCTCCGAATATTTGTGGCGGCTTGTGCGCTCCGGCGGCGTTTACGAGGACAAATATCTGCTGGGCACCTCCATCGCGCGCCCGCTGCTGGCGAAGCGCCAGGTGGAAGTGGCGCTCGAAACCGGGTGCGACGCGCTCGCCCACGGCTGCACGGGAAAGGGCAACGATCAGGTGCGGTTTGAGCTTACCTATAAAGCCCTGGCGCCGCAACTCGCCGTCATTGCGCCGTGGCGTGAGTGGGATATCGTTTCGCGCGAGGACGCCATAGAATACGCCAAAAAGCACAACGTCCCCATCGCCCAATCCACCACCAAGATCTACAGCCGCGACCGCAATATCTGGCACATCTCGCACGAGGGCGGCGAACTGGAAGATCCCGCCAACGCCGCGCCGGATCATATCTGGATGCTCACTCGCAACCCGAAGGACGCGCCCAACACGCCCGGCGAAGTCACGATCGGCTTCGACCATGGCACCCCGGTTTCCGTCGATGGCCAGATTTACACCTCCTCTGTCGCGCTGCTCGAGCGGCTGAACGCGATCGGCGGGGAGCACGGCGTCGGCCGCATCGATCTGGTGGAAAATCGCTTCGTAGGGATGAAGTCCCGGGGCTGCTATGAGACACCCGGCGGCGCGCTGATCTATGCCGCCCACCGCGAACTCGAAGCCCTCACGCTCGATAAAAGCACGCTCCACTACAAACAGAAACTGGCGCTCGATTACGCGGAGTTGGTTTACAACGGTTTCTGGTTCACGCCGCTGCGCGAGGCCCTGGACTCCTTCTTTACGGTGGTCAACGAGCCCGTCACCGGCGAGATTAAACTGCGCCTGTACAAAGGCTCGATCGAGCCGCTCAGCCGCAAATCGCCCAATTCGCTTTACTCGCTGAACATCGCCAGCTTCACGATGGGCGCCGAGTACGATCAGAAGGATGCGCTGGGATTCATCAATCTCGTGGGCCTTCCCATCAAAGTCCGGACACTCGCCGCGCAAAGCGGCAAACATTAGTGGCGAGCCGATGAAGCTCTGGGGCGGGCGTTTCGAATCCGGGCCTTCGGAGGTATTCGAACGATTCTCCGGCTCGCTCCACTTCGACAAACGTCTGATCGATGCCGATATCGAAGGGTCGAAAGCCTTCGCCCGCGCCCTGGAACGCGTCGATATTCTTACCGCGGCCGAGGCCGCTACTCTTTCCGCGGCCTTCGACGCGATTCTCGAAGAATCGAAGCAGCCGGGTTTCTTCGACGGCGCCACCGACGAAGACGTTCACACGCTGGTGATCCGCAAGCTGAAGGAGCGCACCGGCGGCCTTGCCGATAAGATCCACACCGGCCGCAGCCGCAACGAGCAGGTCTCGCTCGATACACGGCTGTGGCTGCGTGGAGAGATCGACCGCGTCCTTTCGCTGCTCCATTCGTTGATGGCCGCGCTCCTCGATCGCGCCTACGCCGATCCCAGCGCCGTCGTGCCCGGCTACACGCACATGCGCCGCGCGCAGGCCGTCCTGTGGCCGCATTACCTGCTCGCGTATTTTGAAATGTTCGCCCGCGATCACGAACGCCTGACGCAAGCCCGCGCGCGCGCCAACGTTCTTCCGCTAGGCTCCGGAGCGCTCGCCGGCAGCGGCTTTCCGTTCGATCGCCAAGCCATTGCCCAGGAGCTTGCTTTTGACGGCATCACCGCCAACAGCATGGACGTCTCCGGCGACCGTGACTTCGCCCTCGACTTCCTCTACGCCGCTTCCGCCGCCATGCTGCACCTCAGCCGGCTGGCCGAGGATTGGATTCTCTATTCGAGCGACGAGTTCGGCTGGCTCGATTTAAGCGACGGAGTTACCAGCGGCTCGAGCCTGATGCCGCAAAAGAAAAATCCCGACTCGCTCGAACTCATCCGAGGCAAATGCGGGCGCGTCTTCGGAGCTTTCACGTCGCTCTTCGTCACCATGAAGGGCTTGCCGATGACCTACAATCGCGACATGCAGGAGGACAAAGAGCCGCTGTTCGACGCCGCCGCGCAGCTTGCCATGTCGCTTGAAATGGCCGCCGCGGTCGTGGCCTCCGCCAAGCTTCGTCCCGGCCCTCCCGCCGCCGCCGCCGATGAGAGTTGGGTGGTGGCCACCGATTTCGCCGAGGCCCTCGCCCGCGCCGGAACGCCCTTCCATCAAGCGCACCAACTGGCGGGCAAGCTGGTGCTCGAAAGCTTGCGCACGGGGAGGAAACCCTCCGATTGGACCCCCGCCGCTCTCGCCGCCTTTGCGCCGGAGTTCACGCCCGCGATGGCCGCTTTGCTCCATCCGGAGGAGGGAATGAAGACGCGGGAGATCCCCGGCGGCACCGGCCCGCGCACCGTCGCCGACGCGCTTACCGCGGCCACGCGCCGGCTTCACGAAATGCGCGGCGTCACACCCAAGCCTGAGACCGCATGAACAAAAGCTACCGGCAAGGCCAGATTCTGAAGCTCATCCGCGCAAACCGCATACACACTCAGGACGACCTCGCCCAACGTTTGCGCGACACCTTCGACATCGCCGCCACGCAAGTCACGCTTTCGCGCGATATCCGCGAGCTTGGCCTGGTCAAGACCTCGGAAGGCTACCGGCAGATCGCGGCGACCGGGGGCCCGGACCTCGCCTCCGTCGCCGCGGAGTTCCTGCGCGATGTCCGTCAGGCGCAGAACATCGTTGTCTTGAAGACGCCGCCTGGCAACGCCAATTCTCTCGCCGTCGCCATCGATCGGGAGGACCTTCCCGAAGTGGCCGGCACCCTCGCCGGCGATGACACCGTCCTCATCGTGACGCCGGATAACGCCGCCGCGGCACGCCTCTGCGCGAGACTGCTGGAGTTCGTGAGCAAGGAGTAGCGCCAGTGGACGAGCCGTATCTCGAACCCTGGCTGCGCGGCCCCGTGCCCGGCGTCGATCCAGTCGTCGGAGCGCTTCTCAATTCTTTCCAACACGCCCGCGAAGATCTTTCCCTATGGACGGAAGGCGTTCCGAATGACCACGTCTGGACGAATCTACACGGCCTCGCCTCTCTTGGGTTCGAGTTGCGCCATATCGCCGCCAGCGTGGATCGCCTGATGACTTACGCCCTCGGCGGCCAGCTAGACTCGGCTCAACTCGCATTGCTCAATCGCGAGGCCGAACCCGGCGAAACTCTCGCAAGCTTGATGGCCGCGCTCGAAGCGTCCTTCAGCAAAGCCGCCGCACTTGCACTCACCTTCAATCCGGCCGAATATGGCAGTCTGCGCTTCGTCGGGCGGCGGCGCTTACCCGTTCCGCTGGCCGGCCTGCTCGTCCACATCGCCGAGCACACCCAACGCCACACCGGTCAAGCGATCCTCATCGCGAAGTTACTGCGGTCCTAATGCGCGTGCCCGTGCTCGTGCCCACCGGCTGGAATCGAGCACGGGGAATCGGACAACGCGCAGCGCATGTGCTCGAACTGCACCGTCGTGTGATGAATTTGAAACCGGCACAGCACTTCGTTCACCCGTTTTAGAATCGAATCGCTCTCCGACGGCGGCATGTCTTCGATCAGCAAGTGGCAACTCAATGCGTGAGCGTTCGAACCGAGGCTCCAAACGTGCAAATCGTGAACGTCCACTACGCCCGCCACCGCCCTGAGCGCCCCGGTGATCGATTGCAGACTCATGCCCCGCGGCAACCCCTCCAGCAGCACGTTGAGCGACTCCTGAATAATATCCCACGCCGTCCATACGATTAGCGCGCCGATCGACGCCGATAGAATCGGATCGATCCTCTGCCAGCCGGTGTAGCGGATCGCGAGGGCGCCTACCAGAATCGCCACCGATCCCACCGCATCGCCCAGCATATGGATATAGGCGGCGCGAATGTTCAAATCCCCGCGCCCGCGGCGCAATCCCAGCATGATGCCGCCGTTGATCAGCAGCCCCAAGCCCGCCACCACCAGCATCGTCCCTTCGCTTACCACCATCGGATGCAGGAACCTCCGCCAAGCCTCCCAGAAAATGACGAAGGCGATGCCGACCAACGTCAATGCGTTGACGAACGCCGCCAGCACCCCCGCCCGGTGATAGCCGAACGTCTTGCGCTCGTTCGCCGCTTTGGTCTGCATTTTGTAAGCGACGGCGGCCAGCACCAGCGCCAGCGCGGCGGTGAAATTGTGTCCCGCGTCGGAAAGCAGCGCCAGCGAATTCGCCCGCATCCCGGCCACGACCTCGATCGCCACAAATGCCAATGTGGCGAACGTGAGCCAAGTTAAAACTTTTCCCGGTTCCGTGAGAATGGCTATGCAACGTTCTGCGTGCCTACCTTTAGTTTAGCCCTCTCTTCGGGAAAGCGCCTTCGCGCACACCCCTTCACTCGCCCGGCAGCGTAAACGCATAGAGCGAATCGCCGGCGCCGACCACCAGGTATTGCGTTCCGTCCAATTGGTAAGACATCGGCCCATTGCTGACATTCGCGTTGAGATTGACGTGCCAGAGAATCTTTCCCGAGGCGGCGTCGAGAGCCATGAAGTTTCCCGAAATGTCACCGGTAAACAGCACCTTTCCCGCCGTGCTCAGCAGACCGGAAAGCGAGAAGCCCGAGTTTCCCCAATCGTGACTCCAACGAATCTCGCCGGTTTTATAATCGATCGCCCGAAGATAGGACTCCGCCCAGGCGTTCTTATCGACGCCGCCCCAGCCCTCCGGCTTCTCGCCCAAGTCCGTCAAGTAAAACACGCTGAACGAGCGGCGCGCGCTTACGTAAAACAGACCCGGTGTCGGGACTGTAGCTCGGCGGCGGCCAATTCGTCGCGCCGTCGGAGCTGGGCAATACCCGAGTGCCAGCCGGCGCCGGGTCTTTCTTCAAATCGCGCATCGAAGGCAAAGAGAATCGATGTTCGCGGCCCAATTCGTCTCAATGAACGGCTTGGTCAGTAAGTGTTGGCCGTTGGTGCGGTCCAGGACGAAAAAGTAGCCATTGCGCGCGGCCTGCGCCACCAGCTTTCGTTTTTCGCCGTTGAACTCGCCGTCGAACAGTACCAGCGTCCACCCGGCGTCCCAGTCGTGTGTATCGTGCGGCGAGGGTTGAAAATACCAGGCCATCTTGCCCGTGTCCGGGTTTAGGGCGACAATCGATTCGGTGTATAGGTTATCTCCGCCACGCCCCTTGCCCGCCATCACCGGTTGCGGATTCCCGGTTCCGAAGTAATAAAGATTCAGTTCCGGATCGTAAGTGCCCGGCATCCAGGTCATGCCGCCGCCGTGCGACATGGCCTCGACGATTCGGCCACGTTTCCGACCCCTTCGTCGCCTTCGGCTCCGTATTCCAATGCCATTGAACTTGTCCCGTCTCCAGGATCGCGCGATTCAAGATAGCCGGGGACGTCGAGGTCGTCGCCACTTACTCCCACCAGCACATGATTTTTGATAATAACCGGCGCGACCGTACCGAAATAATGCTGCTTCAGG
>CAWGKC010000010.1:0-15187 GCA_963823105.1 uncultured Acidobacteriota bacterium | reverse complement strand
AGCGCCGTGTTCTCCGCCGGCCCTAGATCGCGCGCCCAGACGACGCGGGCCGCGTCGATATCGGCGTCGTTGTGAAATTCATTCGTGAAACCGATGTTGCGGCCAATAGCGGACGAAAACCAGTTGCCTTCCGGGCGCGCGGGCGAGCGTCTCGTTTACCGCGATGCGGCCCTCGGCATCGCCGTAGTTAATGAAATCCCAGGTTTCAAACCGATTGGTCGCCATGGCGAGATCCACTTCCACCGAAGGCGTGGACGCCATACCAGAAAAGAAAATGCGCCGCGCACAGCAAGAGAAGGACGCGCGCGGCTTCCCCGCCCCCGGCGCGAAGGCGGCTGAGGAGTTGGAGGCCGGTGACGCTTATCAAAACACAAAGGCAAGCGATCGCGGCGATGTAATGCGGATAGAAATACGGATAGAAATTCGTACCGAGACTGAAAATTAAAACAGCTGCGACGACCCAGGCCAAGCGTCGATCGCGGAGCGAAAGGAGAAAAAAGGGCACGGCGAGAAACAGCGGCGGCAGAAAGAAGAAGCGGTAGAACGGAAGCCGGACGGCGAGACGTTCGACGTAACGGGCGATGGTATCGGTTCCGGGGCCGTGAACGGACGATTGCGCGGCATAGTCGAGCTGCTGCGCCGGAGTCAACTCGCGGTGTGGAACCGGATTCGGCTGGAAGGTGAACGACGCGGGTACTCCGTATTGGCCGCGGCTGAGGGCGTAGGGCAGCGTGGTCCACTCGCCGGTGACTTGTTTGTTCTGAAGCAGAGTCAGCGCGACGGCGGGTAATGCGGCGAGCGAGGCGACCGCCAATGCGCGGGCGAATGTACGCCCTCCCGCGCGGGCTCGCATCGTGAAAACGAAATACAGAATCACGGCGAGGGCGAGGAGCAGCGTCTCGAATGGCCGCGTGAGTAAGTGAATGCCAAGGCCGGCGCCAAGCAGCGCGGCGTCGCGCGAAAGGCACCGCTCGCGGAGACGGGGCAGCGATCCGAACACGAGACAGCCGGCGCAAGCTGCGACGCCGCCGCCCCAGTAGCTATTCGTCCATTGGTTCAGCGGGCCGAATTGTGCGACCGCGAGAAGTCCGCCCGCCAAAGCCCAGAGCGGAGTGGTCCAGGCGCGAAGCATCCAATAGCAGAGCGCGGCGAACAGCGCCACTGGGAGCAGCACGCCGGCCCAAGGGTGGCCGAAGACAAGGCGGCCGAAGGCGAGCGCGATGCCTTGCCCCAAGGGAAAAATCGAGGCGTATGTGGGCTGCTGGAGGACGAAGATCGTCTCAAAGAATCGATAAAACGGGTGGGTCGGATTGGCGAGCCGGAAGTGCGCCAACGTATCGGCCAGCAGCAGGTAACCGAAATCGTCGGAGCCGCTGGGCGCAGGGATTGGACAGCGCGACAACAGGGCGAGGCGCAGACCCGCGGAGAGCCCGGTCAGCGCCAACATGGACCAACGCGTGTGACCGGCAAGCCTGCGCGCCGCTGGTTCGATGCGGGAGCGGAGCAGAATTAACGCAATGAGAATCGCCGCCAGTGTCAGTTCGATGATGTCGGCGGCGCCGAACCGGCCGGAAGGAAACATGGAGCGCCCACCATTTTTACAGGTTCCGGCTTCCCATCGACGGACGGGTACGTGATGCGCCCGCCGCGAACCTTTGCGAAGGGAGTGAGTAAGTGGGGCTGCGCGCGGGAGGCGCTCAGGATGTGTTCCACCGGGTATCCGCGAACCGTCAAGGCGTCGGCGATGAGGGAGCGGTGACATCGCCACGGGACGGCCTCGGCGCAGACGATGGCGACTCGCTCGTCTTCCGCCGCCTCGATGAGGGCCTTCAATCCGGCGGCGAAGTCCGGCGTTTGCATATAGTCGGCGAAGCCTCGGAACGACGCGTTGCGCCACCCGGTGTTGGGCGAATCCGGCCGCGCGTGGCGCAATCCGCCCAGCGCCGCCATGTGCGTGTAGGCGATGCCGGCGGGGAGTAGCGTGTCCGGCAATGTTTCGCGATTGAACTGAGGATTGTGCCGTGAGCGCGGGATGGTTCGCACGTCGATCAACCGTTTTATGCCGCGCGCGTGAAGCTGCTCGATAAACGCTTCGATTGTCCGCGTAGAGTGGCCGATGGTGAAGATCGCCGGACGGACAACGGGGCGTTTCACATCGCCGCCTCTTTCGCCTTGCGCCGCTTCCTTCCCGGCGCCGCCGCCGTTTCTTTCGACGCCCACCGCCCCAGCCGGTACTCGCGGGCGAAGCCGGAATCCAGCTCGCGAATCGTCACCGTCACTGCTCCGCCGGCATCCACCGTGTAGCGCTCCTCGATGCGCCCGTCCGCCGCGGCAGCCGAATGCGCCACAGTGGCCCCCGCCAAATCGGCTTCGCCCCGCAGCGCCGGATCGAACGGAAAGCGGATGTCGTCCCAGGCGGCGATGTCTCCGCGCGGCTCCTTCTCCGCTCCCAAATGGCTGCATTCCAGGTATCGAAAGTGTCCGATGTTATGCACCGGCCGGTAGGTCCGCCGGATCTCTATCGGCTGGCCGCCTGGCGCGGGGAGCGGCGAGCCCTTGGCGAACAGAGGATCGAAAATCATGCGCTGGCCCGCGTCGGCTTCCCGCCAAACGCCGAAATAGCGCGTGAACTTCTCGCGCAGCACGTAGCCCGCCTGCTCGTCGGCCTGAATCGCCAACCCAATAGCCGTCGCCGAACGCGTGTACGCCGACCTCCGCACTCTGCGCCCGAACGTTTCCCGCAGAACGCGCGCGACAAGTGGCAACTCGCTCCCGCCGCCAGTCACATACAACGCGTCGATCTCCACGTTTCCGTGCGCCGCCAGCAGATCCTCCACCAGATGCACCGTCTCATCCATTAACGGCCGGCAGCGCTCGAAATAATCGGCCACCGCGACCGTCACCTCGCCCAGGCCTTCGCGCGCCGCGTCCAATTCCACCGCGATCTTGCGCGTGTTCGGATGCAGCGCTTCCTTCTTCACCCGGCACTCCTCATGGAGACGGAAAAGCTCCGCTTGCGTGAATTCCGTCACGTCTTCCGTCACGCCGGCCGCCTCTAGCGCCAGAGACGCCAGCACCTGGTCGAAATCGTCGCCGCCGAGCGTCGGAATTCCCTCCGACGCCACCACTTCGCGCGCCCGCTCGTCCATCTCCACCAGCGACGCGTCGAACGTCCCACCGCCCAGATCGTAGACCAACACCCGCCCCGACATCCGCGTTTTGTGCCCGAACTCGAGGCTCGCCGCCGAAGGCTCGTTCAGCAATCCGAGAACGTCGAACCCCGCCGCGCGGAACGCCTCCACGGTTAAAAATCGCTGGTTGCCGTTAGCGTTCGCAGGCACGCCCAGCATCACCTCCAGCCGCTCTCCCGGCTTGGCGGTGGCGCTCGAATGTTCGAGCAGCAGCGCCTTCAGCGTCTCCGCCATTCCGCGCAGCAGCTCCATCAACGGCACGCGCGACTCGCCGATCTCCAGCGCGGTTAAAGGCCCCGCGTCCTCCAGCACCCGCTTGAGCGAACGCACCAACGTCCAATCCGGCTCCTGCTGCTTCTGCCAGGCGTCCCACCCATAGAATCGCTCCTCGCCGCGCAATGCGACTAGCGACGGAACCCAGTCGTAAACGCCGCCATCGCCCGCCTCGAACGTAATCACCGGGTAGTTGCCCCGGTCCACCGCCGCCACCACGGTCCGCGTGGTTCCGAAATCGATCCCTAATCGCATTCCTAAACGATCAGGATAGCGGGAATGGCGTGGCCGAAGAGTATCGCCGGAGCGTTGGCGGCCTCGTGGCATTGTAATGAACTGGGGCGGCGATGTAGAATCTGAGGGCATGAGGTTCCTCGGGCGCCAGATCCTTCTCTGCGCCGCGTTCCTTGCACTGCCCGCGTTCGCGGCGACCACGCTTTCTTTCGAAGTGCTCGATGACGGAAACCGGCCACTACGAGGGGTTATCTTGAGCGTCGAGGGCGACGGCTCGACCAGCGCGCCGACCGACATTGCGGGAAAGACGTATATCGCTGTAAATCACGATGTGCAACCGGGCGAGACCATCCTCCTTGTTCTGGTAAGCGCGCCTCCGAGGGCGCCACGAAAATTGACTTTCTTTCAGCCGTGGAACGGCCGTGCGATCGCCCCAAAGCCGCCATCCTCGATTGAAGTGATCCTGGGGATTCCCGGGAATTTAGCGGCGCTCGAAAACCCGCGAGTCGTCGAAGCGCTCGCTCATGCCGTTGTAGTTCAAATTCCCGAACTCACCTACAAGAGGAATGCGAAGTCCGAAGAAGAACGCGACCTCAAGATCATTCCCCGGCACGCAGCGGCGGCGGATAGTTTAAGGATCGTATCGGATCAAACCGGCTTCGATCCCGTAAAATTGGACGCGACCATCCGCATGCTTCACCAAAAATACGACTTGAAGTCCGGAATGTCGCGCTACGTCGCGGATGTGCCTACGGATGCCGCCGAAATGGCGCGCGGCCACGCACATATTTGATCGGATCGCCGCGATGCAGGATCTGCTCTCGCACTTGGCCGAAGTAAAGACGCCGCTGGCTCTCGCCGCGTTCGCGATCGCCGCGATCGGAGCCGCGTACAACGCTTTCCTTGGCCATCCGAGCGCGTCCACGCGGAAGGCGCTGTGGGGCGTCATCGCGGTCATGGGTCTGATCGGAGTGATTGCGCTTGTCGCCACCGCCCCTTTGACGATCTATCGCGTACGCGTCACCGCCGTCGACTCGAACAACGTCCCCGTCTCGGGCGCGACGGTGAAGGTGACCGCCGCGAACGAGGCCAAAACGGCGCCGGACGGCAGTTGCGAACTCGCCGTCCCGAAAGGCAGCCTGGCGCAGGACGGGAATGTGACGATCTTCGCCGATAAAGACGCGGAGTTTCTTCACGGCAACGCGAAATTGACGCTCGGATCGGACCCCAATCCGTCGGTAATCGTCGAACTGAAACAGGACCAAACCGCCGAGATAAGCGGGATGGTGGAGGACGACGGCAGGCATGCGCTCCGCGACGCGCGCGTGAGCGTGCCCGGAGTTGCGGCGGTCACCACCGGCGGCGACGGATTCTTCAAACTCCAGGCCAATGCCGCCCGCGGCGAGCAGGTGCTAATCCACGCCGAAAAGCCCGGCTATGCCCCGGTCGATCAGTATCATCCGGCGGGCGACGGTCCCGCCACCATCGTCCTTCCGCGGGACCGGCGCGCGAGGCGAACCAGATAGCCTCGCCGGACGTTGACATCCCCACCTTGTTCGTGCAATTATTCAGATGAGTGAATAATTAGTCATGACCGCGTTGCCGTCTACCCTTCGCCTCCCCGTCGCCTCTCCGGGCGAGCTGCCCAAGATCCAGGCCGGCAAACTCACCGCAGACCTCGACCTTACCTCCTCCGAACTTCGCCGCCTGCTCCAAGTCTCCTCCGACGTCAAGCGCCATCCCCGCCAATACGCGCGCGCGCTCACGGGACAGTACCTCACTCTGCTTTTTGAAAAGCCCTCGCTGCGCACGCGCCTCACATTCGAGCTTGCCATCAAGCAACTCGGCGGCGACGCGGTCTCGAATATCGGCCCCATCGCCGGGCGCGAGCCGGTGAAAGATGTCGCGCGGAATCTGGAACGCTGGACGCAGGCGATCGTCGCCCGCACCTTTGCGCAATCGACCATCGACGAGTTGGCCCGGTGGGCTGCGATCCCGGTCATCAACGCTCTCAGCGATCTCTACCATCCGTGCCAGGCGCTCGCCGACGCGCTGACGCTCGAAGAACGTCTCGGCGATTTGAAAGGCCTCACGCTCGCCTTCTGCGGGGATGGAAATAACGTGGCCCATTCGTTGCTGCTGACGCTGACGCGCCTCGGCATGAACGTCCAAATCGCGACGCCGCCGGGCTACGAGCCGAACGCCGACATCGTTCACCAAGCTTCCGCTCTTGCCAAATCGGAAGGCGCGCGCGTGTTGATCACCAACGATCCGCTCGAAGCCGTCGGGGGCGCCCACGCCGTCTACACTGACGTCTGGGCAAGCATGGGACAGGAGGACGAAGCGGCCATCCGCCAGGAGCGCTTTGCTCCATATCAGGTGAACGAATCGCTGATGTCGCACGCCGCATCCGGCGCTCTGTTTCTCCATTGCCTGCCCGCCAAGCGCGGCAGCGAACTGACGGATGCGGTGATCGAGTCGCCGCAATCGGCGGTCTTCGACCAGGCTGAAAACCGGCTGCACGTTCAAAAAGCGCTGCTGCTGATGCTGCTGTCCTAAGGCGCGGCGCCGCGCGGTTCGCTAAAATCGAAAGTTTACAACCCATGCATAAACCCAAGAAGGTGGCCCTCGCCTATTCGGGCGGCCTCGATACGTCGATCATCATTCCGTGGCTCAAAGAAAACTATGGCTGCGAAGTCGTCGCGGTCTGCGGCGATGTTGGCCAGGGCGAGGACGAGCTGGCCGGCCTGGAAGAGAAAGCCCTCAAAACCGGCGCTTCCGAAGTTCATGTCGCCGATATGCGCGAGGAGTTCGTCTCCGAATATTTGTGGCGGCTTGTGCGCTCCGGCGGCGTTTACGAGGACAAATATCTGCTGGGCACCTCCATCGCGCGCCCGCTGCTGGCGAAGCGCCAGGTGGAAGTGGCGCTCGAAACCGGGTGCGACGCCCTCGCCCACGGCTGCACGGGAAAGGGCAACGATCAGGTGCGGTTTGAGCTTACCTATAAAGCCCTGGCGCCGCAACTCGCCGTCATTGCGCCGTGGCGTGAGTGGGATATCGTTTCGCGCGAGGACGCCATAGAATACGCCAAAAAGCACAACGTCCCCATCGCCCAATCCACCACCAAGATCTACAGCCGCGACCGCAATATCTGGCACATCTCGCACGAGGGCGGCGAACTGGAAGATCCCGCCAACGCCGCGCCGGATCAT
Source organism: uncultured Acidobacteriota bacterium (assembly GCA_963823105.1). Taxonomy (GTDB): domain Bacteria; phylum Acidobacteriota; class Terriglobia; order Bryobacterales; family Bryobacteraceae; genus JAJYKC01. The sequence continues at coordinate 8,277 of CAWGKC010000010.1, read as the reverse complement.
ATCTGGATGCTCACTCGCAACCCGAAGGACGCGCCCAACACGCCCGGCGAAGTCACGATCGGCTTCGACCATGGCACCCCGGTTTCCGTCGATGGCCAGATTTACACCTCCTCTGTCGCGCTGCTCGAGCGGCTGAACGCGATCGGCGGGGAGCACGGCGTCGGCCGCATCGATCTGGTGGAAAATCGCTTCGTAGGGATGAAGTCCCGGGGCTGCTATGAGACACCCGGCGGCGCGCTGATCTATGCCGCCCACCGCGAACTCGAAGCCCTCACGCTCGATAAAAGCACGCTCCACTACAAACAGAAACTGGCGCTCGATTACGCGGAGTTGGTTTACAACGGTTTCTGGTTCACGCCGCTGCGCGAGGCCCTGGACTCCTTCTTTACGGTGGTTAACGAGCCCGTCACCGGCGAGATTAAACTGCGCCTGTACAAAGGCTCGATCGAGCCGCTCAGCCGCAAATCGCCCAATTCGCTTTACTCGCTGAACATCGCCAGCTTCACGATGGGCGCCGAGTACGATCAGAAGGATGCGCTGGGATTCATCAATCTCGTGGGCCTTCCCATCAAAGTCCGGACACTCGCTGCGCAAAGCGGCAAACATTAGTGGCGAGCCGATGAAGCTCTGGGGCGGGCGTTTCGAATCCGGGCCTTCGGAGGTATTCGAACGATTCTCCGGCTCGCTCCACTTCGACAAACGTCTGATCGATGCCGATATCGAAGGGTCGAAAGCCTTCGCCCGCGCCCTGGAACGCGTCGATATTCTTACCGCGGCCGAGGCCGCTACTCTTTCCGCGGCCTTCGACGCGATTCTCGAAGAATCGAAGCAGCCGGGTTTCTTCGACGGCGCCACCGACGAAGACGTTCACACGCTGGTGATCCGCAAGCTGAAGGAGCGCACCGGCGGCCTTGCCGATAAGATCCACACCGGCCGCAGCCGCAACGAGCAGGTCTCGCTCGATACACGGCTGTGGCTGCGTGGAGAGATCGACCGCGTCCTTTCGCTGCTCCATTCGTTGATGGCCGCGCTCCTCGATCGCGCCTACGCCGATCCCAGCGCCGTCGTGCCCGGCTACACGCACATGCGCCGCGCGCAGGCCGTCCTGTGGCCGCATTACCTGCTCGCGTATTTTGAAATGTTCGCCCGCGATCACGAACGCCTGACGCAAGCCCGCGCGCGCGCCAACGTTCTTCCGCTAGGCTCCGGAGCGCTCGCCGGCAGCGGCTTTCCGTTCGATCGCCAAGCCATTGCCCGGGAGCTTGCTTTTGACGGCATCACCGCCAACAGCATGGACGTCTCCGGCGACCGTGACTTCGCCCTCGACTTCCTCTACGCCGCTTCCGCCGCCATGCTGCACCTCAGCCGGCTAGCCGAGGATTGGATTCTCTATTCGAGCGACGAGTTCGGCTGGCTGGATTTGAGCGACGGAGTCACCAGCGGTTCCAGCCTGATGCCGCAGAAGAAAAACCCCGACTCGCTGGAGTTGATCCGGGGCAAATGCGGGCGCGTCTTCGGAGCTTTCACGTCGCTCTTCGTCACCATGAAGGGGCTGCCGATGACCTACAATCGCGACATGCAGGAGGACAAAGAGCCGCTGTTCGACGCCGCCGCGCAGCTTGCCAGGTCGCTTGAAATGGCCGCCGCCGTCGTAGCCTCCGCCAAGCTTCGTCCCGGCCCTCCCGCCGCCGCCGCCGATGAGAGTTGGGTGGTGGCCACCGATTTCGCCGAGGCCCTCGCCCGCGCCGGAACGCCATTCCATCAAGCGCACCAACTAGCGGGCAAGCTGGTGCTCGAAAGCTTGCGCACGGGGAGGAAACCCTCCGATTGGACCCCCGCCGCTCTCGCCGCCTTTGCGCCGGAGTTCACGCCCGCGATGGCCGCTTTGCTCCATCCGGAGGAGGGAATGAAGACGCGGGAGATCCCCGGCGGCACCGGCCCGCGCACCGTCGCCGACGCGCTTACCGCGGCCACGCGCCAGCTTCACGAAATGCGCGGCGTCACACCCAAGCCTGAGACCGCATGAACAAAAGCTACCGGCAAGGGCAGATTCTGAAGCTCATCCGCGCAAACCGCATACACACTCAGGACGACCTCGCCCAACGTTTGCGCGACACCTTCGACATCGCCGCCACGCAAGTCACGCTTTCGCGCGATATCCGCGAGCTTGGCCTGGTCAAGACCTCGGAAGGCTACCGGCAGATCGCGGCGACCGGGGGCCCGGACCTCGCCTCCGTCGCCGCGGAGTTCCTGCGCGATGTCCGTCAGGCGCAGAACATCGTTGTCTTGAAGACGCCGCCTGGCAACGCCAATTCTCTCGCCGTCGCCATCGATCGGGAGGACCTTCCCGAAGTGGCCGGCACGCTCGCCGGCGATGACACCGTCCTCATCGTGACGCCGGATAACGCCGCCGCCGCGCGCCTCTGCGCGAGACTGCTGGAGTTCGTGAGCAAGGAGTAGCGCCAGTGGACGAGCCATATCTCGAACCCTGGCTGCGCGGCCCCGTGCCCGGCGTCGATCCAGTCGTCGGAGCGCTTCTCAATTCCTTCCAACACGCCCGCGAAGATCTTTCCCTATGGACGGAAGGCGTTCCGAATGACCACGTCTGGACGAATCTACACGGCCTCGCCTCTCTTGGGTTCGAGTTGCGCCATATCGCCGCCAGCGTGGATCGCCTGATGACTTACGCCCTCGGCGACCAGCTAGACTCGGCTCAACTCGCATTGCTCAATCGCGAGGCCGAACCCGGCGAAACTCTCGCCAGCTTGATGTCCGCGCTCGAAGCGTCCTTCAGCAAAGCCGCCGCCCTTGCACTTAGCGTCAATCCGGCCGAATTTGGCAGTCTGCGCTTCGTCGGGCGGCGGCGCTTACCCGTTCCGCTGGCCGGCCTGCTCGTCCACATCGCCGAGCACACCCAACGCCACACGGGTCAAGCGATCCTCATCGCGAAGTTACTGCGGTCCTAATGCGCGTGCCCGTGCTCGTGCCCACCCGCTGGAATCGAGCACGGGGAATCGGACAACGCGCAGCGCATGTGCTCGAACTGCACCGTCGTGTGATGAATTTGAAACCGGCACAGCACTTCGTTCACCCGTTTTAGAATCGAATCGCTCTCCGACGGCGGCATGTCTTCGATCAGCAAGTGGCAACTCAATGCGTGAGCGTTCGAACCGAGGCTCCAAACGTGCAAATCGTGAACGTCCACTACGCCCGCCACCGCCCTGAGCGCCCCGGTGATCGATTGCAGACTCATGCCCCGCGGCAACCCCTCCAGCAGCACGTTGAGCGACTCCTGAATAATATCCCACGCCGTCCACACGATCAGCGCGCCGATCGACGCCGATAGAATCGGATCGATCCTCTGCCAGCCGGTGAATCGGATCGCGAGGGCGCCTACCAGAATCGCCACCGATCCCACCGCATCGCCCAGCATATGGATATAGGCGGCGCGAATGTTCAAATCCCCGCGCCCGCGGCGCAATCCCAGCATGATGCCGCCGTTGATCAGCAGCCCCAAGCCCGCCACCACCAGCATCGTCCCTTCGCTTACCACCAGCGGATGCAGGAACCTCCGCCAAGCCTCCCAGAAAATGACAAAGGCGATGCCGACCAATGTCAATGCGTTGACGAACGCCGCCAGTACCCCCGCTCGGTGATAGCCGAAGGTCTTCCGCTCGTTCGCAGGCTTGGTCTGCATTTTGTAAGCGACGGCGGCCAGCACCAGCGCCAGCGCGTCGGTGAAATTGTGTCCCGCGTCGGAAAGCAGCGCCAGCGAATTCGCCCGCATCCCGGCCACGACCTCGATCGCCACAAATGCCAATGTGGCGAACGTGGACCAAGTTAAAACTTTTCCGGTTCCGTGAGAATGGCTATGCAACGATCGGCTCCGTGCCTACCTTTAGTTTAGCCCTCTCTTCGGGAAAGCGCCTTCGCGCACGCCCGTTCACTCGCCCGGCAGCGTAAACGCATAGAGCGAATCGCCGGCGCCGACCACCAGGTATTGCGTTCCGTCCAATTGGTAAGACATCGGCCCATTGCTGACATTCGCGTTGAGATTGACGTGCCAGAGAATCTTTCCCGAGGCGGCGTCGAGAGCCATGAAGTTTCCCGAAATGTCGCCGGTGAACAGCACCTTTCCCGCCGTGCTGAGCAAACCGGAAAGCGAGAAGCCCGAGTTTCCCCAATCGTGACTCCAGCGAATCTCGCCGGTTTTATAATCGATCGCCCGAAGGTAGGACTCCGCCCAGGCGTTCTTATCGACGCCGCCCCAGCCCTCCGGCTTCTCGCCCAAATCCGTCAAGTAAAACACGCTGAACGATCGTCGCGCGCTCACATAAAACAGTCCCGTGTCGGGACTGTAGCTCGGCGGCGGCCAATTCGTCGCGCCGTCGGAGCTGGGCGATACCAGTGTGCCATCCGGCGCCGGATCTTTCTTCAAATCGCGCATCGGACGGCCACGAGAATCGATGTTCGCGGCCCAATTCGTCCCAATGAACGGCTTGGTCAGTAAGTGTTGGCCGTTGGTGCGGTCCAGGACGAAAAAGTAGCCATTGCGCGCGGCCTGCGCCACCAGCTTTCGTTTTTCGCCGTTGAACTCGCCGTCGAACAGCACCGGCGTTTGCACGGCGTCCCAGTCGTGGGTGTCGTGCGGCGAAGGCTGAAAATACCACGCCATCTTCCCCGTGTCCGGGTTTAAGGCGACAATCGATTCGGTGTATAGATTATCGCCGCCGCGCCCTTTGCCCGCCATCACCGGTTGAGGATTCCCGGTTCCGAAATAGTAAAGATTCAGTTCCGGATCGTAAGTGCCCGGCATCCAGGTCATGCCGCCGCCGTGCGACATGGCCTCGAGATTCGGCCACGTTTCCGACCCAGGCTCTCCCGCCTTCGGCTCCGTATTCCAATGCCTTTGAACTTGTCCCGTCTCCGGATCGCGCGACTCCAGATAGCCGGGGACGTCGAGGTCGTCGCCACTTACTCCCACCAGAACGTGATTCTTGATTATGATGGGCGCGACAGTGCCGAAATAATGCTGCTTCAGGTCACTGCTGTCCTAAACAGGACAGGTTCGCGATACCGCCCATTGAAACCAAAGCCTTTGAGCGTCGGAAATCGGAATCTTCAGATTGAGGTCTCCTCTTTTAATCCACATTGCCTGTCCAAATCACGCCAGCGCCAGAGTAAGTTGCTGGGATTCGGGCGGTAGCGGCGGCGTCCCGAACGGATCGTCCAGCCACTTCCGTAAATCACGATAGGTAAACAGGTTCAGCCGGAGCATCGACGCCAGGTTCGACAGCGACCACTTGGCTTTCGAAAGATGGTGCAGCCATTTCAACAGCAGGATGGCGATCAAGGCTGTCCAAATCTGAATGCGCAGGGCGTTCTCGCTGGTGCCGACGAAACTCTTCACCTTGAGGTTCTGCTTGAGCGCCTTGAAGAACAATTCGATTTCCCAGCGGTCCTTGTAGATGGCGGCGATGGTGGTGGCGCCAAACGCCAGCAGATTGGTCAGCAGCACGATCTGCCGCTCGTTGACGGCATCCCAAACCACTACCCGCCGCAGCGGGCCGGGGCAATCCTTCAGGGCCTTGTCGCCGGTGAAGCGGATCAGTTCGTCGGAGACGATATTGCGATTCTTCGGAGGCTCGCAGGCCTCCACCACCTCGTAGGCGGCGTTTTCCTTCAGCCGCGTGACGAAATAGATCTCCTGCGCGGTCCAGCCGCCGAATAGCGCGTAGTCGTTATAGCCGCGATCCATCACCACGATGGAGCCGGGGTTGAGCGCGAAGGCCCCGGCCATCTTGACGTCGCTGCGTTTGGCTTCCGTGACCAGGACGTAGCTCGGCAGGTAGTCGTCGTGGTCCAGCAAGACGTGCGCCTTGACGCCGCCCTTGGCCTTGCGGAACTTGGCCCAGGGAAACAGTTCCAGGCACAGCGAGATGGTGGTGGAATCCAGCGACAACAGCTTGTTCTTGAAACGGAACTTCTTCTTGCGCGGCCCCAGTCCCTCCTCTTCGCGGAACCGCTTGAGCGCCGTAAAAAACAGATCCTCGTACAACTGGGCCGGGCGGTGTTCGTTGGCGTAGGAGAGGGTGGATTTATTGGGGGCCTTGCCGATGCCGAGATGAACCAGTTTGCCCAGGCAACAGCCCAGGCCGTTGCAGATCTCGCGCAAGGAGTCGGCGTGGGCCAGTTGGCAGAACAGCATCGAGACCAACTGGGTCCAGCAGCCAAAGCCTTTGGCGCAGCGTTCGGCGTTGTGTTTCTTGACCAGCGCTCCGAACTCGGTTCGGGGAAAATGCTGGAGAAGTTGATTGAATAGACTGGCTGCTTGTACGATGGGAATGCCCTCCTGTTGGGAATCGGCGCGAGGATCGGCACGTCGCGAACGAACGGATTCTCGCCTCGATCAATTATAGGAGGGCTTTTAGTTGAAGCGGGAGGATGGCCCGCTCAACCTAGAAAGCTGTTTTGGACACGAGTGGACAAATTTCGGACAGGCAAATGATCAACCTCGATTATCCCGCGTTACTGGATCTCTTCAGGGAGCACATCTCACCCAAGAGATCCGAGAGCGCGTCGTTCTTGATTTGGTATTTAGAAAATTACTACCGTCTGGATGCGCTTGAGGCCATTGATTCAGTCTGCGATCAAAAGGGAGACAAGGGCGTCGACGGCATTTTCGTTAACGATAACGACTCGACGATTACGGTCTTTCAGGCCAAGATATCGCAGAGTTCGAACACCACAATAGGCGATTCATCGCTAAAGGAGTTCGCTGGTACCCTGAAGCAGTTCGAGAATCAGGAATCTATACGGAACCTTATAACCTCCGCGGGCAACGCCCATGTTGCGGCGTTGGCGAAGCGCCTTGACCTTGTCAACAAAAGAGCGACGCATGACCTTCGCGGCGAGTTCTTGTCCAACGTCGATTTAGACATCAACGGAGGGACGTTTCTAAAATCCGCGACAGAGATATCATTTGCGGGAAAGACCAGGCTTTCCGACACCTACATCTCGGATCAACGCGAGGTCCCGGCGCAGGGCCCGATTACTTTCGATATAGTTGGCTTCGACGTCACCCAATACGTAGTCGATTCAAAGGCTAAAGCGGTAATCGCACCGATCAAGGCTACTGAATTGGTAACTCTCAACGGCATCTCAGATCAGTCCCTTTACGCCTATAACGTACGGGGCCCGCTAGGACGCACTCAGGTCAACAGGGACATAGTTGCGAGCATCAACGACCAGTCCCTACACAAGTTGTTTCCACTGTTTCACAACGGCATAACTGTGATATGCGGCAATTTAGACGCGAACAAGAGCGGCCTTACGATCAGCGACTACTGGGTTGTGAATGGATGCCAGAGCCTCACCGCATTCTACGACAACGCCGGCAGGCTCACAGATAACCTCAGAGTCCTTACGAAATTCATCCAGATGGAGCCCGGTTCTCCGTGGGCTGAAAAGGTCACGCGCTATTCAAATAACCAAAACGGCGTGAAGGCCCGTGACTTCATGGCCAACAGCCCAATCCAAATCCGCCTCCAGAACGAATTCAGAAGACACTATGGCGGGCGCTATGTCTTTGAGATAAAGCGCGGGGAGGTTTCAGGGACGGGCACCACGCTCTCAAACGAACAGGTGGGATTGTTTCTGATGGCGTTCGATCTCAAGGAACCGTGGGCAACCCACAGGAAGTATCAGGTATTCGAGGACAAGCACGCCGATCTATTCGCCAGACCCGAGGTTACGGCTGACCGGATAGTGCTCTGCCAGGCGATTATGGAGGCCATCGAGAAGGCGTCTCCAGGAATTAATAATCAATTGTGTGCGCGATACGTCTTAACAAAAGACTTCCTCCTATACTGCGTGAGGCAGGTGCTCGAATCTGACGAACTGTCCACAGAGATCTTAACTAACCCGAAGACCTTCGTGAGGGACGACACGGCCCGTGGAAGGTTCCGAGAATGTATTTGCAAGATTGTCGACGACATGGTGATTGACCTGAACGCCGAGATCGACGAATATGGGAATGACTTCGACTATCGTGACAAGATGCGAGATGCAACTTGGGTGAAAGAACTTAGCAAGAAGATCCTAGGTGACTTCCAGAAGCTCGTCAAGCGGCACCGAATTCAATCGTTCCGCGACGCCTGGGCGGTGGGGGCCGGGATTTAGTTAACGAGTGAGCGGGAAGAGGAACCCAAAGGACGCGATAATGTTCTGTTGCAGCTCAACTGAGGCGCGAGATTCGGGAACCTGAATTCGATTACC
>CAWGKC010000009.1:0-713774 GCA_963823105.1 uncultured Acidobacteriota bacterium | reverse complement strand
TCAGTCTCGTCCAATGCCAGATGAGCCTGAAGGGGCCAATGGTTTCCAACGCCAGATGAGCCTGAAGGAAGAAAAGCGCATGCTGGGGATTGATCATCCGCATGAAGAACAGCGAACACCAGAGCCTGGAGCAGATACGGGCATTTCTGGGAGGCAACGAAGAAGTCGGATTCAAGGCCGCAAGCCGAAAGGAACCGTATGAGTGGACGCAGACGACCCTGTGCGCGCAAGAGTATGTGGGCTTGCCCGGAGCGACAAGGGTCTGGTGAAACGGTACATCTCGAAAGTGACGGGCATGAGCCGGGCGCAGGCGACGCGGCTGATCGCGCGGTACGTCGAAGACGGAACGATCCAGGTACGGCGGAGCCGAGGACGGCAATTCACGGCCCACTACAGCCCGGCCGATATGGCGTTGCTGGCGGAAGTGGATGAGGCCCACGAGACGCTAAGTGGTCCGGCGACGCGGAAGATCCTGTACCGGGAGTATTATGAATTCGCCGACGCCCGCTACGAGCGACTGGCGAATATCTCGTCGGCGCACATCTACAATCTGCGGAAGCACCGGAGCTACCGCGAAAAGCGGATGGTTGTTTTATAAAACCCGGCCCACGCCGGTATCGATCGGGGAGCGCCGCCAGCCCGAACCCGGAGGACGACCTGGCTATCTGCGGATGGACACCGTACATCAGGGGGATCTGGACGGCGTGAAGGGCGTGTACCACATCAACCCGGTCGATGAAGTCACGCAATGGCAGATCGTGGGAGCGTGGAGCGCATCTCGGAAAAGTAGCTGAAACCGTTGCTGGAAGGCTTCTGAAGCAGTTTCCGTTCCGCATTCTCGGTTTTCATTCCGACAACGGCAGCGAGTTCGTCAACCACTCCGTAGCCGGAGTTGCTGAACAAGCTGCTGATCGAGCAGACGAAATCGCGACCGCGGAACTCCAACGACAACGGCCTTGTGGAATCGAAGAACGGCGCGGTAATCCGCAAACATATGGGCTTCGATCATATGCCTCGAGCCGCCGATGCGGACAAATCAACGTCTTCTATGAGGAACACTTCAATCCGTATCTGAATTTTCACCGGCCATGCGGAGTTCCGGAACTGAAGAAAGACAGCAAGGGCAAGACAGTACGCACGTATAAGTGGTACGCCACACCGTGGGAAATCCTACGGCAATTGCCAGGGATGGGCGGATGGCTGAAAGACGATATCACCGTGGAACACATAGAACGGATGGCGGGAGCCGATAGCGACACCGGCGCCGCGACGAAGATGCGAGCGGCCAAGCCGAATCTGTTCGCCGGTTTCCAACAAAGGAAAATCGCATGACCGAAACAGGCTGCGGAAATGCCGGGCTGTGGGCGGCGGGGAAAACCAAAACCAGGTTTCCCTCCGCCGCCCACGAGCCCTTGGAAATCGCTCCCGCGATTCCCACATTCCCGCGGCCCCGGCTACTACCGCGTGGGAAAGTGGAAATCCAAAAGCAGGATTCCCACTTTCCCACGCTCTTTTTCCCTTCCCAAAATCAAAAGTCGAAAGGAGCCTCAATCAAGTCTGCTATCCTCCTTCTTCAGGCTCATCTCTGGATTGGAAAACGCTGAATCCCTCACTAAGGCACGATTACATTCCACCCGGGGTTCCCGCCACTGTTCATCCAAGCCCACCCGAGATACTGGGCGCCGCCGGGCCCGCCATAATAATTCACAGTAACCATTCCGGTCGAGTCATCCTCCCAGATGAGGTCGGGGACTCCGTTTTGGTCGAGATCGATGGCGCCCTTGGCAGTCCATCCGGGAACGCCACCGGCGTTGAGGAACGCCCATCCAATGTAGGTTGCGCCGCCCGGCCCGCCATAGTAGTTCACCGTAACCTGGCGGGTCGAATCGTTTTGCCAAATTAGATCCGGCACTCCGTTGCGGTCGAAATCGGCCGCCCCCACAACATGCCAACCGGGATTTCCAGTTTCGTTAAGCCAGGCCCAACCCAGGTAAGTCGCGCCATTGGCGCCGCCGTAATACATGACGGTGACCTGCCGCGTCGCGTCGTTCTGCCAGACCAGATCCGGCACGCCATTTTGATCGAAGTCGGCGGCCGCCACGATATGCCAGCCCGGATTTTGATTCGCGCACAGCCATGCCCAGCCGATATCGGTGGTGCCATCCGGTCCACCATAATAGTGAATGGTCGCCTGCCCCGTCGAATCGTTCTGCCAGACCAGATCCGGAACGCCGTTGCGGTCGAAGTCGGCCGCGGCCGCCACATGCCAGCCTGGGATTCCGGAGCCATTCAGCCAGGCCCAACCGGAATAGTTGTTGCCGCCCGTCCCACCATAGTAATTGACGGTAACCGGGCCGTCCGGTTGGTTCTGCCAAAGGAGTGCGGGGCGGCTATTGATGATGTCGACTATGACCGTGACCTGAGCATTCACTCCGGCGTACGATGCGGTCACGACGACCGGCGTCGCAGCCTGAACGATGCCCGTGGTAACCGGAAACGTCGCGGATAACGATCCTTGCGGAACGATGACCGAAAGCGGTACCGCCGCCACCGAGGGATTCGAACTCGAAAGGGACACATTCACGCCACCGGCCCCGGCTGGAGCGGTTAGAGTGACCGTGCCGGCGGCGGACTGGCCGGCGAGGATCGAGGCGGGGTTGACGGAAACGCCCGAAAGGGTTGCCGGCGGCGGATCGATGGTGACGCCAAAGCCTTCGTTGGCGCCGAGATAAGACGCCGTTAGCGTTACTTGCACGGGAGCCCCGACACTCCCGGCCGTCACTTCAAATGTGCCGGAGGTTGAGCCGGCGGGGATTACAATGGAGCCCGGCATAATCGCATCCGTCGGAGATTGGGTCAGGGTGATGGCCGCACCTCCGCTTGGCGCCCCGGCGGTCAAGGCGACTGTACAGAGGGACGCCGCTGGAGGAGTAATCGACACGGGGTTGCACGAGAAGCCGTTCAATGCCGGTGGTTGTACGATCGTCACGACCGCGCCCGTGGCCGATGTTACCAGGGACTCCCCGTTTCCATCGGCGGCGAATCCCGATCCCAGTTGAATTTGCGAGGAGGCGTTCTTGGTCGATGCCGACAGAGTCATCACAAGCGTAGCCACGACGCCGTTCTGAATCGATGTTTGATTTTGAGCCCACACGAGGCATGTAGTGGCGCCCGCCGCGTTGTTGCAGGAAACCGTCTTCGCCGACCCGGTGGAAGCGGACCCCGCCGATATGGCCACCGACGAGAAATCGGCCGTCGAATAGCCCAAGGTCCACTAAGAACGCCGCCGGGTCCGATGGGCCGGCATCCACGGTCAGGTCCAACGTTACGGCGGATCCGGGGCTGCCGGTGGCCGAGGAAAGACTCATGCTGGCAGTCTGCGCGGCGCAGCCTAAGCCGACGGCCAATTGAATCGCCAGGAAGCGTAGTATGCGCGTCGGTATCGGGTTCGTGTACACCTTAATCCGGTTTCTATCCGATGGATCGTCGGCGCCAACTTTTCCCGGAGAGGGAAACGGCCCGGTTATGGCGTCCTTTTCCCCTTAGCTTCGCCAGGGGGAACGCATGGCTTCCCGCGTCGCCGCATTCAAGGGCGATATTCAGGAGTGGCCTCAGCCGGGGTCACCGGCGGAGGGAGAAGCGCCGGATTGGCGATTCGACGATCCCACCTGGCGCGGGATGAAGCGGTCCGGCCCTCGCGGCGTCCCGTCGCGTGACTCGCCTCAAAGCGAAACACACAGCTACGATCTATGGAACGGATTCGACGCGCGCATAGCCTTCAGGAACCCGGAAAAGCGCGGGGTCCGGTTCCCCGATCGCGATATCGAACATGCGCCACGTACATTTCAGCCCGTTCTGCATCGAACTTTCCAGGAGGCTGAATTGGAGTTGGACTGAGAACCACGCTTCCAGGACGATCTCGTCCGGCCCGCTACGATAGCATTCGACGCCTTCAATCCAACGTGTCTCGGCCCCAGGGGGAACTGCAGGCGGCTCGACATCCAATCTCTCGCGGCCCGCGCCGTCTCGGGCGTAGGCGCCTCTCTGCGCGGGCCAGTTGCCGGGATCCGTTCCTTCCAGCGCAACCTCGTATTTTGCGGAAAATGGGCGGCCTTTGCAGGCGTGTCCGATCCTTCTCGGGCCGGCGCTAAACGACTTTACGTCCCTGGAGGCGAACCCCGCGTGGCGCTACTTAGTTTTGCCGCGATGCCGTTGGGTGTATACTTTCCTAAGCCTGGACGTCGAACTCGCGATCCGGGCTGGGAGAAAAGCATGAAAGTTTTGCGCTTGCTTCTTGTGTTCGCATTCCTGGCGGCCGCCCAAGAGTCGCTGAACAACGATTCGATCGTGAAGATGGTGAAGGCGGGATTGGGAGGGAACCTCATCGTCAACATGATTCAAAGCCAGCCCGGCAAGTATTCCCTGACTCCGAACGATCTGATCAACCTCAAACAGCAAGGGGTCCCCGAGAATGTTCTCGCTGCGATGCTGGGCAAAGGCGCGGGGGGTTCGGTTGCAAGCGGCACGCCGTCCGCCACCGCCGCTCCGGCGGACGGCGATATTCCCCAGGGAATCGACATTGGGGTGTTTTACAAGTAGGCAGGCAAGTGGGAGGAAATGCTGCCCGAGGTGGTGAACTGGAAGACGGGCGGCGTCATGAAGAGCATCGCCTCGGTGGGCATCGTCAAGGGAGACGTGAACGGACACATCGCGGGAATCCACAGCCGGAACTCGGCCGCCTCGCCCGTCGAGGTCCTGGTCTACGCTCCGGAAGGGGTGGCGATCACCGAGTACCAGCTCATTCATCTTCACGAGGAAAAGGACTCACGGGAGTTCCGCACTGTCACGGGCGGTGTTATGCATGTTTCGGGCGGCGCGACGCAGGACGTGGTTCCGTTCGAGGGCAAGAAGGCCGCAAATCGCATGTACAAGGTCTTGCTGCCGAGCCTCGGCGCCGGCGAATACGGATTCCTTCCGCCTGGCGCGGTGACGTCATCCAACAGCGCCTCCATCGGCAAGATGTACACGTTCCGGTTGATCGAATAATGCCAGCGCCGCGGCGGAATTTCGCTAGAATTGCGAAGTGCTATCCCGACTGACCGCCCTGGTTCTAATTTCATCGGCCGCCTTCGCGCAGACGCCGGTTTCGAAGCTGTGGGAGGAGAAGACGCTGGCGCGGTTGCGGGCCTACGATTCGGCGCTCGACGGAGTGCTGGGGGTGGCCGCGATTGATTTGACCGATGGGCGGGTGATCGATTATCACGGCGGGAGCCAGTTCCCGACGGCGAGCTCGATCAAGATCGCCGTGATGATCCAGTTGTTCCGGGACGAGCGCGCCGGGCGGTTTCATTTCACCGATGAGGTGACGGTGCAGCCGATCGGTGCGATCGACGATAGCGAGGGGCCGCTGCACGTGCGGCTGAAGAACGGGCCGGTGAAGATGACGGTGCGGGAGGCGATGGAGGCGATGATGCGGTGGAGCGACAACGCGGCCGCGAACCGGTGCATCGATCTGGTGGGGATGGAACGGGTGAACGAAGGGATTCGGGAATTGGGGCTGCGCGATACGCATCTGCGCCGGAAGATGATGGACCTCGCGGCGGCGCGCGAGGGGCGGGAGAACGTTTCGACTCCGCTGGAGCTGTCGCGGATGCTGGAGGCGATTTACCGCGGGCGGGCGGCGGATGCGGAATCGTGCCGCCAGATGCTGGAGTTGATGAAGGCCGTGCATGAGCCGTTTATGAGGCTGGCGATTCCGGCGGGGATCGAGTTGGCGGCGAAACCGGGGAGCCTGGATGGGGTGAAGTGCGAGGCGGGGGTGGTGTTTCTGAAAGGGCGGCCGTTTGTAATGACGGTGATGACGACGTATCTGGACGACGTAAAGGTGAACCCCGTGGCGGGGGCGGCGAGGATCGTGTTCGAGTATTTCGAGAAGGTGGCGGCGGGGAACGAGTGGGGGCGGCGGTTGGAATAGCGGCTAAAGCTTTGGAGAAGGTGCGCCGATAAGACGGGTGAGATATATGGGCACCACGTCCAGCACGTCCACGAGCACAAGCACCTTCGCTCCCCTGGTATTTACCGGGGTGAGCACATTTTCAAACGACTTCCAAACCATCCTGACGCATGCGCAGCAGGTAGGGCAGATCCCGATTCAGCAGCTTCAGAACCAGCAGGCAACGCTGCTGGCGGAAAAACAAGCGCTGATCGGGCTGAGTCCGTTCGTCAGCGCGATGGGGAGCAGTCTGACCAGTCTTGGAGCGCTGGCGACTAGCCAGGCGCTTGCGGCGACGTCTTCCGACAGCACGACGGCGACGGTGACCGACACGGGCGCGACGGCGCCGGGAAGCTACACGATTTCGAACATCACGTCGCTGGCGAGCGCGGCGTCGGAGACGTCGGTGAGCGGTTACGCCGACTCGACCACGGCGCCGGTGTCGAGTACGGGCACGATGAAGCTGGTGTTGGGTTCGAACAGCTACACGATCAACCTGACCTCGCAGACGAACAATTTGAACGGGCTGGTGAGCGCAATTAACGGGCTGGGGGCCGGGGTGACGGCCTCGGTGTTAACGACGGGGAGCGGAGCGACGCCGGACTATCTATCCATTTCAGCTTCCAACACCGGGGCGACCACGCTTCAGTTGATAGACAATCCCACCGGCACGGCGACGAACGTGATTACGGCGTCCAACCAGGGGACGAATGCGAACTTCACTTTCAACAATTTGCCCGTGAGCCGCTCGACGAATACGGTGAACGATCTGGCGCCGGGGATTACTTTCAATCTGTTGCAGAAGACGTCCGGAAATTCGGTCACGTTGTCGTTGGCGACGGATCCGACGCAGCTTTCGACGGCGCTGAGCAATTTCGTGACAAGCTATAACAATCTGGTGGCGCAGGTCGGCCAACAGGTGGGGCCGGCCGCGGGAGCGTTGAGCGGGAACCTGATCGTCAGCACGATCGAGACCGACATGCAGCAATTGTCTGCTTATCAAGGGACCGGGACGATCAAGAGCCTGTCGGATCTGGGAGTGACGTTCAACAGCACCGGCCAGATGTCGTTCGACCAGAACACGTTCAACGCCCTGTCGCCGAGCCAGATTTCCGGCGCCTTCCAATTCCTGGGATCGGCGTCGACGGGGCTCGCGGGATTGGCGCAGAGTTTTAATTCGGTGGCAGACCCCGTGTCGGGGCTGATCGTGGCGCAGGAGAACGGCTACGATCAGACGAATACCGATCTGGGCAACCAAATTCAAACGCTGAGCACGCGGCTGAGTAAAACGCAGACGGCGCTACAGCAACAGCTTGCGGCGGCCGACACTATGATCGCCTCGATGCAAGGCCAGCAACAGCAATTGACCGCCAGCATCCAGAGTTTGGATTACGTCCTGTTCGGCCAGCAGCAGCAAGCGGCGGGGTTGAGCGGATTCAACGGCCCGATTAACGCCAGCACCGCGGCGGGTGGTTAGGGAGGTTTGGCGCATGATGGGGGATTGGGAACGGGCGTTGGGACAACTGGAGCGGGCGTCGGCGCGGCTCGGGGCCGGGTTGATTGCGGGCGGGGACGCGTGGCGGGAAATTTTGGCGGAGCGGCAAGGTGCGGTGGACGCCATCGCATCGCTTGATCCGCGAGATGGCAACCCGGAGATCCTGGAACGCATCCGGGCGGCGGCGGTGGACGGCGAACGGGCGATCGGCGCGGCAACGGCGCATCGCGACGAGTTGCAACGCGGCCTGGTGCGTAGCGCCAACCTCGCGGCGGCGCTAACGGCTGGCCTGCCGGGTCCGGCCCATCGGATCGATTTCGAAGCCTAGCGGGCTAAGCGCCTTCGGCTTCCAGGAAACGCTCGGCTTCGATCGCGGCCATGCAGCCGGTTCCGGCGGCGGTGACGGCTTGGCGGTATACGCGATCTTCGACATCGCCGGCGAAAAAGACACCCTCGACGCTGGTGCAAGCCCCGCCCTTGGAAACGATGTAACCTTCGGGGTCGAGATCGATCTGGCCGCGGAAGGGCTTGGTGTTGGGTATGTGTCCGATGGCGACGAAAAAGCCGTCGACGGCGCGATCCCATTCCTCGCCCGTCTTCACGTTGCGGAGTTTGACAGAGGTGACGATCTGCTTGCTCGCGTCGAAGACATCCTCTACGACGGTGTTGGTGAGGAGTTCGACCTTCGGATTCGCCTTGACGCGGTCCAGCATGATCTTGGAGGCGCGGAACTCCTCGCGGCGGTGAACGATCACGACGCGCTCGCCGAAACGGGTGAGGAAATTGGCCTCCTCCATGGCGGTGTCGCCCCCGCCGACAACCATGATCTGCTTGCCGCGGTAGAAGAAGCCGTCGCAGGTGGCGCAGGAGCTGACGCCGTGGCCGATCAGCTTCTGTTCGTTGGGCAAGTCGAGCCAGCGCGCGGAGGCGCCGGTGGCGATGATCAGCGCCTTAGTTTCGTGCCATTCTCCGTCAACGTTCAGGCGAAAGGGACGGCGGGAAAGATCGGCGGCGACGACGGTGCCGTGGAGGTATTCGGCGCCGAAGTGCGTGGCCTGTTTCTTTATGTTGTCGACAAGCGTGGGGCCGTCGACGCCTTCCGGAAATCCCGGGAAATTCTCGACCAGAGTGGTTAGAGAAAGCTGGCCGCCGGGTTCGTGGCCGGAGACGACAAGCGGCTTGAGATTCGCGCGGGCGGCGTAGACGGCGGCGGTGTTTCCGGCGCAGCCGGAGCCTAGGATGATGAGATCTCGCATGGGAAATTCAAGATTAACATTGACGGCGCCGGAGGACGCGCGGCCTCAGGCGAGAAGGTGGTTGGTGACGAAGGCGCCGAGGTAGGCGAGCAGGCTCATGTAGGCGAACTGAAGCGCGGGCCATTTCCAGCCGCCGGTCTCGCGCCGCACCACGGCGAGGGTGGACATGCACTGCATGGCGAAGGCGAAGAAAACGAGCAGGGCGACGGCTCCGCCGGGGGTGAGATCGTTGTGCAGCGCCTGTTGCAGGTGGAGGCCCTTCGAATGCGCCTCGCCCTCGATGCCGTAAATGGTGCCAAGGGTGCCGACGATCACTTCGCGGGCGGCGAGCGAGGTGAGCAGACCGATCCCGATTTTCCAATCGAAGCCGAGCGGTTTGATGACCGGCTCGATGGCCTTGCCGATCATCCCGGCATAGCTTTGTTCGATGGGCGGGGCCTGGCCGTCGTGGAGCGGGAGATGGGCGACCACCCAAAGAACGAGAGCGACGGCGAGGATCACGGTGCCGGCGCGGTGGAGGAAGACCTTGGCGCGGTCGATCAACCGCAGCGCCAGGCCGCGCGGGGTGGGCCAGCGATAGGGAGGCATCTCGAGCATGAAGGGCGTGCGCTCGCTCTTTAGGATGGAAGACTTCAGCAGACGGGCGGTGGCGATGGCGGCGAGGAAGCCCAGCACATACAGGCCAAGCATGGTGGCGGCCTGAGTTCCCAGGAACGGACCGAGGAGCGGTCGCTCGACGATGAAGGCGGCGATGATCAGAGTGTAGACAGGCAGGCGGGCCGAGCAGGTCATCAACGGGGCGATCATGATGGTGGCGAAACGGTCGCGCTTGTTTTCGATGGTGCGGGCGGCCATGATGGCGGGAATGGCGCAGGCGTAGGCGGAGAGCAGCGGGATGAACGACTTGCCCTGGAGACCGAATTTGCGCATGGTGCGGTCGGCGATGAGTGCGGCCCGGGCGAGGTAGCCGGAGTCTTCAAGGATGCCGATGAACAGGAACAGCAACAGGATCTGGGGGAGGAAAACGATCACCGATCCGACGCCGCTCCACACCCCGTCAACCAGAAGGGAGCGCAGGATGCCGGCGGGCAGATGGGCGGTCATCCAGTTGCCCGACCATTGAATAAAGGTGAGCAGAGCGTCCATCACCGGCTTGGCCCAGGAGAAGATGGACTGAAAGACGAGGACGACCACGGAGAGGAAGATGAGCGGCCCGGCGACGGGGTGGAGGAAGACGGCGTCCAGGCGGCGGGTCCACAGCGGCGGCGCGGGGGCCTGATACGCGGCGTTGTTGCCGACGTCGGTGGCCCAGCGGCGGCACTTGGGAATGTCCTGCAGGACCGGCAGTTGGAGGAGCGGAGCGGTCACCGATGAATGGCCGGCGGCGGTTCCGGCGATAAACTGGAAGACCTTTTCCATCCCTTCCCCCGTGGTGGCGCTGATGAGCGCGACCGGGGCGCCGAGTTGCGCCGACAGCGCGGCGATATCGACGTGGCCGCCGCGGGCGCGGAGGTCGTCGGCCATATTAAGGATGACCAGCGTGGGAAGGTGGAGGTTGAGAACCGGCGCGGCCAGCAGGAGATGGCGGCCGAGGTTGGTGCAGTCCAGGATGAGCAGGACCGCTTCCGGCTCGATGCCGCGGCGGCGGCCCGTGAGAATGTCGTGAGTGACCTTTTCGTCTTCCGAGCGCGGATTAAGGCTGTAGACCCCCGGAAGATCGATAAGGACGACGTCGCGGCCGTGATCGACCTTGGCTTTCCCGACGCGGTGCTCGACGGTGACGCCCGGAAAGTTGGCCACTTTCTGCCGCAGGCCGGTAAGGCGGTTGAAGAGGGTGGACTTGCCGCTATTCGGCGGACCCACCAGCGCCAACACATGCGAAGGAGCCGGCTTGGCCTTTCGCGAGGGAGGTGGAAGTGTAGCGCAGGATTCGCAATCGTGGCAGCCGCTCATCGACAATCCGTTCCAGGGAGCAGAGGCTCCGGGATTTCGTTTTCCTGGAATGCGGCGGCGCGAAGATAAAGGCGCGCGGCGGTTTCAAGGCGCAGAGCGATTTCCGAACCATCGACGCGGAAAACCCGCGGGTCTCCGCCGGGGGCGGATTTGCCAACCCGGATCGCATGGCCGGGCAGGAAGCCCAATTCCATCAAGCGTCTGGCGACATCGGCGGGCACGTCCAACCGGTCGAGAATGCCGACTTCGCCGGGCTTGAGCTGGAGCAGGGTGGCGGCCTGGGAAGGGCGCGAGTCGGCGTCCTTATTGAAACTGACTTGCATTCTGCTTCCAGTATCGAGCTTGGATGAAGGGGGAGTCAAGGAGGGAACGGAAAAAAGAAGACCGAAAGAGTCGTAGATCCTCCGATAGTTCGAGAATATTTTTTTGCAAACTACTTGACATCATCACACTAAGATTTTATACTCAAATTGTAAGTATATTTTAAGAGGTGACACTATGCCAATCACAAAATATAATCCCTTTGCCGACGTCGAAGAGTTTCCCACGGGGCTTCGCCTGTTCCAGGACACCGTGAGCCGTCTTCTCGCCGACGGCGGAACCGCGCGTCCATGGACGCCGGCCGTCGATGTTTTCGAGACCGAGAACGAGTTGGTTCTGAAGGCCGACGTGCCGGGTATCGAGATGAAAGATATCGAGGTCCGGATGGAGAACGGCACCCTCACCCTGAAGGGCGAGAGGAAGTTCAACAGCGAGACGAAACAGAACGGCTACCACAGAGTGGAGCGCGGCTACGGTTCGTTCACGCGGTACTTCACGCTGCCCAACACGGTGGAAGCCGACAAAGTGAACGCCGCCTATAAGGACGGGGTTCTGACCGTGACTCTTCCGAAGACGGAGATCTCCAAACCGCGGAGCATCAAGGTTCAGGTGAGCAACAACTAACACCGGCCGATTCGCGGCGCGATGTACTCTTGAGGGGTGGGAAGGCTTCGGCCGCCCACCCCCTTTTTCTTCGCGGGAGTCGATCTTATGAACGCACTCAAGACAACGCTATTGCTGGGGCTGATGAGCGGACTGCTGCTGGCCGGGGGCGCCGCTTTCGGCGGACGGAACGGCCTCTACATCGGGCTCGCGGCGGCCGTGGCGATGAATTTCTTCAGCTATTTCTTTTCCGACAAAATGGCGCTGGCGGCCTACTCGGCGCAGCCCGTGACCGAGACCGAGAACCCTCAAATCTACGCGCGCCTGGCGCCGGTGGTGCAAGGGTTGGCGCAGAGGATGAATCTGCCGATGCCGAAGCTGTGGCTGATTCCGGACCCCTCGCCGAACGCCTTCGCGACGGGGCGAAATCCCAAGCACGCATCCGTGGCGGTCACGGCCGGGGTGCTGCAATTGATGAACGACCGGGAGCTTGAAGGCGTGCTGGCCCATGAGCTGGGGCACGTTGTAAACCGCGATATTCTGACCAGCTCCGTGGCGGCGACGTTGGCGGCGGCGATCACCTTCCTGGCGCGCATGGCGTTCTGGTTCGGACCGCGCGGCGGGGAGCGCGACGACGAGCGCGGCGGGATGTGGGGAGGGTTGATCATGATGATCGTCGCCCCTCTGGCGGCGGCGCTGATTCAAATGGCGATCTCCAGAACGAGGGAGTATGCGGCGGACGAGACCTCGGCGGAGGTGACCAAGGACCCGCAGGAGCTGATTTCGGCGCTGAGCAAACTGGAGACTTATTCCAAGCGCATTCCGATGGCGGACGTGACGCCGGCGACGGCCCACCTTTTCATCATAAAGCCCTTTAGCGGGCAGAGCATGATGCGTCTGTTCTCGACGCACCCCTCGACGGAGGACCGGATCGCGCGGCTGCGCGCCTGGAACGGAACCGGCCGGTGACGGCGGTTCGGGTGAGCCGGAAGGGCGCGGCGCGCATCGCCGCCGGGCATCCGTGGATTTTCGCGAGCGACGTGCTGGAGCCCGGCGCGGCGGTCGGCGGCGACGCGGTGATGGTGGTGGATCCGGGCGGCCGGGCGCTGGGGATCGCGCACTTTAGCGCGGCGTCGGAGATCCGGTTGCGGATGCTCTCGGACCGGAACGAACCGGTAGACCGGGCGTTTTTCCGCCAGCGCATCGAAGCGGCGAGAGCCTATCGCGAACGCCTCGTGCGCGATTCCGATTCCTACCGGCTAATTTATGGCGAGGCCGACGAGTTGCCGGGCCTCGTGGTGGACCGCTACGGCGAATATCTGGCAATGCAGACGCTCGATCAGGGCATGGACCGTTGCCAACCGGAGATCGTCGCGGTGCTGGAAGAGATGTTCGCGCCCAAAGGCATTCTGGCGCGCAACGATGCGCCGGTGCGCCAGCGGGAAGCGCTGCCTCTCGAATCGGTAGTGGTCTCGGGCGGCGTCCCGGAGACGGTGCCGGTGCGCATGAACGGGTTCGAGTGGCTAGCCGATTTGCGGCACGGACAGAAGACGGGCGTGTTTCTCGATCAGCGGGAAAATTACCTGGCCGCGGTGCGTTTCGCGCCGGCGCGCGGCGGGCGGGCGCTCGATTGTTTCACTTCGACCGGGGGGTTTGCGCTGCATCTTGCGTCGCGGTTCGAGGCGGTCGAGGCGGTGGACAGCTCGGCGGCGAGTCTGGAGATCGCGCGGCGGAACGCGGCGGCCAATGGCATCGAGAACGTGGAGTTCCGCGAAGCCGACGTCTTCGATCTGTTGGCGAAGTACGCCGGCGGAGAAGCGCCGGTTCGCGATGGTGGTGCTCGACCCGCCGGCGTTCGCGAAATCGCGCAAGGCTCTCGCCGGCGCGGTGCGCGGGTATCGCGAAATTAACCGGCGCGCTCTGCAATTGCTGGAGCCGGGCGGAGTGCTGGTGAGCTGTTCCTGTTCCCATCATTTGAGCGAGGCGGAGCTTCTGGAAACAGTGGCCGGAGCGTCGCTCGACGTGGGGCGGAAACTGAGGGTGCTGGAACGGCGGACGCAAAGCCTGGACCATCCGATATTACTGACGGTTCCCGAGACGCTGTACTTGAAGTGCCTGATCTTCGAAGCGGCGTAAGCTGGTAACTTCGAGGTTATGCCTCACGACAACCCGGCTCCCGCGCTGCGCACGCGCCGCGTGGACGAGTGCGACACCCTGCACGAACTTTTTCTCGATTGCCTGCCGGCCTTCGGCGGACGCTCCCTGCGCCGGATTTATTCGATCCTCGACCGCGCGATCGGCATGGGCGCTCCGTTGACGCTGGCCATCTCCGGCCCGGTGACGGTATCGGGGCAGCATTTCACCTGGCTGCTGCCGTTGCTCGAGACCGGATGGGTGGCGTATCTGAGCACCACCGACGCGGTTTGCTATCACGACGGCCACCGCGGCCTCGATTCTTCGACGAAAGATTCGTTTCAGGAAGTGGCGATCTTCGGCGACGACGCGGCGCTGCGGGACGAGCGGGTGATTCGCGTCACCGACGTGGCGTTTGGCGAAGATGTGCTGCTGGATCAGGACCGTTTTCTAAGCGCGTGTCTGGCGCGGCCGGAGTTTCAGAAGAAGATGACCGGCACCGAGATGCGCTACTTGCTCGGCGCCTGTTACGCGGCCCAGGAGCGGCGCAACAGCGTGGCGCACGGACTATTGACCACCTGTCACCGGATGGCGATTCCGATCTTCGTGGGCGCGCCCGCCGACGGCAGCGTGTTCTTGAATTCGATGAAGCTATGGGCGATGCGCGAGGCGGGAATCGGGCCGGAGTACGCCTTCGATCTGGACATGCACGCCGAGGTGTTCGAAGCGTGCGCCTATCATCGCTGGGGCCTGTTCGAAAGCGACGCGAAATGTCTGGCGGCGTTTATTTTGGGCGGCGGGGTCCCGAAGAATTACAACTTGCAGCCGGAGCCGGCGCTGGGGCAGG
Source organism: uncultured Acidobacteriota bacterium (assembly GCA_963823105.1). Classification (GTDB taxonomy): domain Bacteria; phylum Acidobacteriota; class Terriglobia; order Bryobacterales; family Bryobacteraceae; genus JAJYKC01. The sequence goes on along the minus strand of CAWGKC010000009.1, from coordinate 699,174 downwards.
TGTTGGGGATTCCGGACGTCGGCGGGTACCAGTTCGACGTTCAGATCACGACGGCGCCGGTTACCGATGGGTCGCTATCGTCGTGCCCGCCGGCGGAAGCGGTGACGTGGGGCAAGGTGGATAAGGACGTTTACCTGCAGACGACGGAGAGCTTGCAGGCCGACTATTCGATGGTGATTCCGTTTTTAGTGAAAGCACTGCTCGACAACCGGAAACGGTATGAGAGGCGGGCGGCGGAGATCGGCGAAGAAAAGCTGTTCGCCGAGGCGCCGCACGCGCGAGGCTATTTGCGGACGCGCGCCGGCTATCGATTATTCGAACAGCGCGAGCGCCTGTGCGCGTCGCTGAGGGAAGACGTGAAGAAGAACGCGGCGTGGTTGGCGGAAAGCGTCGAGTACCCGTTGGCGATCCGGCGCTAATAGAGCGGCTTATTTTCGCGCGAGGCTTCGGTGAGGCCAAGGGGGTCGAGGTACTGTCGCGCGCCGAGGCGCATGAGGCCGAGCTCGGTGAGGCTTTGGAAGAACTGGAAGCCGCGCTCGGAGAAGGCGGTCACTTGCTGCGGCGTGGCGGCGGGACGGCCGAGGAACTTGCCGTGGCGCTTGGCGGCGGCGGCGACGGTATCGATGGCCTGTTGCAACGCGGGTTCGTCCTGGCGGCCGCGAAGGCCGAGGGAGAACGACAAATCGCTGGTGCCGATGAAGAGCACATCGACGCCGGGCGTCGCGGCGATGGCGTCGATGTTCTCGACGGCGTGAATTTGTTCGATGACGGCGATGGTCAGCACGTTCGCATCGGCGGAGTCGTGGTAGTTCGTGGGGTCGGGCCAGGTGGCCGTGGCGAGGCCGGGGCCGGAGCCGCGCATCCCCGCGGGAGGATAGCGGCAGGCGGCGGCGGCGCGCTGGGCGAGTTCGGGCGTGGAAGTGAACGGGAAGATGACGCCGCTGACGCCTTGATCTAGGACGCGCTTGGCGGTCCAAAGCTCGACGACGGGAACGCGCGCGAAGATCGCGGTGGAGGAGCCGCGCGTGGCGAGCACAATGCCGCGGAGGGTTTCAAGCGACAGCGGGGAGTGCTCCATCTCGCACCACAGAAAATGGAAGCCGAGGGAGGCGGCGTGGGCCGCGGCTTCGATACTGTTGGTCGTGATGGTGGCTCCGATGACGGGCAGGCCGGCTTCAAGGCGCGCGCGGACGGGGTGACGCCAGGGTTGGCTCATGTTGTTTTTCTCGCTTTCTTAGGGGGTTTGGGCTTCACTTCACCAAACCTGATAATAGCCGTCGCGGCGGGCGGCTTCGAGCGGCACGCCGAAGAGGTCCGAGAGCGTCCGCGGGTTTAAAATTTCCGGCTTGGGGCCGTCGGCGAAAACCTTTCCGGCTCTCAGCAGAACGACGCGGCCGATCTCGGGAACGATTTCGGAAACGTGGTGGGTAACCAGGACGATGCCGAGGCCGGATTGCGCCAGCTTCCGCAGCGTCAGGAGCAACGCGCGCTGGGCCGCGATGTCGAGCGAGGTTGACGGCTCGTCGAGCAGCAGCACGCGCGGAGAGTGGACCAGCGCGCGGGCGAGGAGAACGCGGCGCGCTTCGCCGGACGACATTTCGGTGAGCAGCCGGCCGGCAAGATGGGCCGCGTCGGCGCGGTGAAGCGCTTCGGCGGCCTGGTTGCGCATGAGCGCGGTGATGTCCTGATGCGGATGGACGCCGACGGAGCTGAAGAATCCGGACAGAACCGCTTCGAGGCCGGTGATTTCGCGGGCGAAGGACGCGCCGAGGTCGTTTGAGACGATGCCGAGCGTGGAGCGCAACTCGAAGACGTTCCAGCGGTCGCGTCCGAGAATGGTGAGCCGGGAGCCTTCGCGGACCAATGGGTAACACTCGCGGGCGATGGTCTTGATGAACGTGGACTTGCCGCAGCCGTTCGGGCCGAGAATCGCCACCCGCTCGCCGGCTTCGACGCGCAGGGTGAGCGAGTCGAGCGCCAGGCGATCGCCGCGCTGAACCGAGACGCGCTGAAAATCGAGCAAGGCGGGGGCGGGCGCGGAAGCCGTCATTGCCCTAACATTTTAGACAACTTTTGTTTAATGCGCCCGGACCAGCTTGGAGCGGCGGCGGGTTTTTCCGCGGCGGCGGAGGCGGAGGCCAGATCGCCGGCAGCGGGCCGTTGATAGGGGGACGCGCCGAGGCGGCGAACCTGGTAGCCGTCCAGGATGAACCGGCGCTCGAACCATTTGCCGTTGTCGTCCTCGGTGATGATGGAGAAAGTGCCGGTTTTGCCGCCGATGTTCGCCTGGACGGGGTAGTGGCCAAGCACGCGCTTCTCGATGTAGGCGGTCTCGTAGCGATGCCGCCGCCGGTTCCAGATGAATATGCGGAAGCTGTCGAAATCGCAATCGGCGCGCACGCCGGCCATGGTGGTCCAGAGCCAGTGGTTCTTCAGCCCGTTCTCGTCGTCCTGAATCTGGCCGAGCGAAAAATACGAAGTGATGCGGTGACCTTCCGCGTACTGCGCCACTTCGTCGGGGATGGCCATGTTGAACATGCGCGAGAGGACCCATCCGGCTTGGCCGCCCGGCGCGCGCGCGAGGCTCCAATCGTCGACGGGAGGGGCTTCTTTGGCGCGAAGTTTGGCGGATGCGGAGTCTTCGGGCTCCACGGCGGCGGGGACGGCTTTCGGCTCCTCCGACAACGCGATCCAGTCGGCGGGCGGAGCCGGAGGCGCGGGAGGCGGAATCTGAACACCCGTTGGTTTGCGTCTGGACGCCTTGCGCAACGGCGGCGGTTTGGGGAATGAAATGGGCGGCGGCGCGGGCTGCACGCGCGGCACGACTCTGCGGTCCAGCACCTCCAGCTTGGCCTTTTCGGGGATCTGGTAAAAATTCGCCGAGAGGCGATTCGGCTCGGCATGCATGTTCAGCGCTTCGAGAGCGACGGCCGTACCCTGATTGGGCATTTTTGCGGCGGCGGCGGCGAGCGCGCGCAGTTCGCTCATCTGCTGGGTGCTAAGGACCATGCGGGTATCGGTCCAGCCTTCGATGCCGCGAACCGTGCGCACTTTGAGGAAGCGGCGGTGCGCTTCGACGACATCGAGGGACTCGCCGTGGTTCACGGTGGCGACGGTGGGCGAGCGCAGGCTGATCTCCTGGCGCAGATTGAGCGTGGCGGGACCGGCGTAAACCTCGCCGATGCGCGATGCGCGTACGGTTTGGCTATCGCAGGCGGCCAGCAAAACGGCCAGGAAGATGAGAAGTGAAAAACGGAGGAAAAACATTCCGAGCGGTTGTGCGCTCTACTTTCAGTTTATCCGGTTTTCGAAGGGACGAACGTGCGAAGGAAGCGGCAGGGGCCGTGGGTCGCGATAAGGAACGGCGGCGCGGCGGCGGGGACGAGCCAGCCTTGACCCGCTTGAAAGCACTGGCCGTCGAGGACGCCGGAGCCTTCGAGCACGATGAGCAGCTCGAGGCTCGCCGAACGGGGCGTGAAGCGCAGCCCGGCCGCCACCGTAAGCAGTTCGGCGCGGAAGTACCGGCATTCAACCAGCACCTGAGAGCCGTCGGTGCGAGGAACGGCGGGCTGTTTGCCGGGGTGAGTGCCGAGATCGGCGACCGCCGCGCCTTTTTCAAGATGCAATTCGCGCGGGCGGCCATAGTCGTAGAGCCGGTAAGTGATGTCGGATTGCTGTTGAATTTCGCAGACGGCCAGACCCGCGCCGATGGCGTGAACGGTCCCCGCGGGAACGAAATACGTGTCGCCGGCAGCGGCATCGTACCACTGCAGGAGATGTTCGATCTCGCCGCTGAGCGAGGCTTCGACCAATCGCGCCCTGGTGATCGGCTCGCGAAAACCGAGGGCGACCCGCGCGCCGGGCTCCGCGCGCAGCACGTGCCACATTTCGGTTTTGCCGGGGCTGTGCTCGTGCTCGGCGGCGAACTCGTCGCCGGGATGCACCTGGACCGAAAGCTGCCCGGAGGTGAGAACGAACTTGGTTAACAGCGGCAGCTCCGGCTGGCCGGGGAGAGAATCGGTGAACCAGACCTCGCCGATTTTCACCGTGGAATCGGGGAACCACGGAGACAGATTCGTCGTGCCCCAGACTTTTTCTTTGAACTCGGCGCTAAGACGCCGCGGCGCCGTCACGCCGAGTACCGCCGCACGAAGACCTCGATGCGGTCGAGGCCGCGGGCGAGTTCTTCGATCGACGTGGCGTAAGATATGCGTACGTGTTGCGTAGTGCCAAACGCCTCGCCGGGGACGACGGCGACGTGCGCTTCGGCGAGCAGCCGGTCGGCGAAGGCGAACGAGGAATCGATGCCTTCGTGGAAAGCGACGGAGACGTTGGGATACGCGTAGAAGGCGCCCTTCGGCTCGACGATTCGAATGCCTGGGATCGCGCGCAGCCGGGCGAGGACGAAGTCGCGGCGGCGGCGGTATTCGGCGAGCATGATGGGAATGGAGTCCTGAGATCCGCGCAAGGCCTCGACGGCGGCCTTCTGCGAGATGGAGGTGGGGTTCGACGTGGAGTGGCTCTGCAACATCGCCATCCCGTGAATGATGGGCTTGGGGCCGAGGACGAAGCCAATGCGCCAGCCGGTCATCGAATAGGTTTTCGACAGCGAGCCGGCGACGACGACATTGTCCCTGGCTCCCGGAGCGGCGGCGATCGAGAACGGTTCGTCGTCGTAGAGAAAACGGCAATAGCACTCGTCGGTGAGCAGCCAGACGCCGTGTTTGGAGGCAAGCTGGTGGATGCGGCCGAACTCCTCGCGGCTGAGCACGGCGCCGCTGGGATTCGACGGCGAGTTCACGATCATCAACTTCGTTTTCGGAGTGATGTAAGGCTCCAGCGCCGCGGCGGTGAAGGTGAAGCCTTGGGCCTCGTCGGTGGGGACGAAGACGCAGCGGCCGCCGGCGAAATTGACGACGTCCTGATAGGTGACCCAGTACGGAACCGGGATGACCACTTCGTCGCCGGGATCGATCATCGCCTGGGTCAGGTTGAAAATCGCATGCTTCCCTCCCACGGTGATCAGGCACTCGGCCGGCGAATAGTTGGTTCCGTAGTCGGTCTTGTGCCGCTCGCAAACCGCCTGCTTCAGCTCCAGCGTTCCGCCCGCCGCGGTGTACTTGGTGAAGTTGGCGTCGATGGCGCGGATGGCGGCCTGCTTGATGTTCTCCGGCGTGGGGAAGTCCGGTTCGCCGGCGCCGAAATCGACGACGTCGACGCCCGCTGCGCGCAGGCGCCCGGCCTCGGCGGCCACTTTCATGGTGGAGGATTCGCTGATCCTGGATATGCGCTCGGCCAGACTCTGTTCGGCGGCTTGCGCGAGGGAAGAAGTTGTTGCGGACATTTCTTCTATTATCGAACGAACGGGAGCGACTTTTCCCGCTGGAGGCGAAGTTTCAGCCGCTCTTCGATGGCCGGCGGGACGAGGCCGTGGATATTGCCCCCCAAACCGATCACTTCTTTTACCAGCCGCGAGCTCAGGAAGGAGTACGCCTCGGCGGCCATCAGGAACACGGTTTCCACTTCGGGCCGGAGGCGGCGGTTCATCAGCGCCATTTGCAACTCGTATTCGTAATCGGAGACGGCGCGGATGCCGCGGACGATGAGCCGCGCGCCCCGCTTGGCGGCGTAGTCGGCCAGGAGGCCGTCGAACGATTCGACCACGATGTTGGAATGCGGGGCGACGGCTTCCCGCAGCATCTCCATCCGTTCTTCCACGGAGAAGAGGACGCGTTTTTCCTCGTTGCGGAGAATGGCGACGACGAATTCGTCGGCGAGGCGCGAGCCGCGCTCAATAAGGTCCAGGTGCCCGTTGGTGGGCGGGTCGAACGAGCCGGGATAGATGGCGACGACGGAATGGTGTTTGGCGGAATGGCGTGGCGCGGGCAAGTTCTACGATTCTATCGATCTTAAGGGGGCGGCGGGCGGCTACTCCCGCGGTCTAAGTGAGACTAAGCGTTCGAAGATTCGGCGAATCAGCCGTCATTCCCCTAAAGAAAACCGGCTAACAGTCGATGGAAGTGCGACGGATAGATTCATGAGGACTTTGGATGGCTGAGCAAACAACGTGGGGGGACGGGATCATCGCCCAGAGCCGCTGGATGCGGGAGGTCGTCGAGACGATCCGCCTCGTGGCGGGGCGCCGCTGCACGGTGTTGATCGGCGGAGAGACGGGAACGGGCAAAGAAGTGGTGGCGCGGGCGATTCACATGGCCAGCCCTCGCGCCGGGCGCAAGATGGTCGCGTTGAACTGCGCGGCGCTTCCGGAGAGTCTGCTCGAAGCGGAATTGTTCGGCCACATGCGCGGAGCGTTCACGGGAGCGCTGAACCAGCGCGTAGGACGATTCGAGCAGGCGCACGGAGGAACGCTCTTTCTGGACGAGGTGGGCGAGATGCCGTTAAGCGTGCAATCCAAGCTGCTGCGCGTGCTGCAGGAGCGGGAGTTCGAGCGCTTGGGAAGCTCAGAAACGATGCGTGTGGATGTGCGGGTGATCGCGGCGACGAACGCCGATTTGGCGGCGCGGGTGGGGGAAGGAAAGTTCCGCGAAGATCTATATTACCGGCTGAACGTGGTGCCGATCCATGTCGCGCCCTTGCGCGATCGCAAGGAGGACATTCCACCGCTGGTGCGGCATTTCGTGGAGCGGATTTGCCGCGAGGAGAATCTGCCGGGGAAGGAAGTCACCTCGGAGGCGATCGAACTGTTGTGCGGCCTGAACTGGCCGGGCAACGTGCGGCAACTGGAAAACGCGATCGAGATGGCGGTGGCCTTGAGTGGCGAGCGCCAGGCGCTGTTCGCCGCCGATTTCGCGCCGCTGGCGGCGATGGCGCCGAAGGCTGCGGCGCTTCCGGCGGAGAGCCTCTTGGAACTGCCGGAGAGCGGATTGGATTTCGAGGAGACGGTGGGCACCATCGAGCGCGACATTCTGGAACAGGCGCTGAAGAAGACGGGCGGCAATAAGACATTGGCCGCGGAACTGTTGCGCTTGAAGCGGACCACTCTGACCGCGAAGCTGCGAAGTCTGGACACCGCGGGTATCTTTGCGCAGGCGGCGGGAGCGTGACGAAGGCCGGAGAAATTTCTTAGGGGAAGAGGCGCCGGATCTCCATGCGATGCGGCATCTCTTCCCCCTCCTCCGATACCCGTTGGGGTGCTGTCAACGGCTTCGGAATCTCCTCGTAGCAATCGGGCTGCCATGAGAACCCGTATGGAGAATGAATGACTTACGGCGTGTGGGGGCTGTGGGTTGCCGGAGGATTTGCTCGGCACCCGCTGAGGTCATGGAAAAAATTGCGTGCGACCGCAAAATTACCGTTGCAATGGATCTTCGATCCACGGCGGCGTGGCGTCGATAAGGCGGCCGAGCTCCGGTTCCAGCCGCTCCATCTCTTCCTTCATCCGCCACGCGATTTCGCGATAGCTAAAGTGGCCTTTGACGCCGGAGCGAAGCCGCGAGATATATTCGGCCTCGGCGAAATCCATTTTGAAGAGAAAGCGGGAACGTGTGCCGAAGGGAAGCAGATAATGAGCGCCGGGGGCGGGAAGCGCATCGGCGGAGGCCATCGCCGTGCCCATCGCGCCGCTAAACTCCTCCGTCAAGCCGGCCTCGTGGATCGCCTTGGGCGTCGAGTAACCGAGCGCCGTCGAATATTCCTGGCGGAACTGCTGGCAGCGGCGGTGGCGGTGCAGATCGCGGTACGCGCCGATGTCCATTACGAGGTCGTAGACGTAGAGGCCGCCTCGAAAACCGCGAGACAAATCGTCGCGGCGGGTTCGGGATTGCGTAGCGGCATCGATAATTTCGCGCCGCAGCGCTTCGGAGGCCGAGCGGGCGAATTCGTAAAGCTGGCGATAGGGACGATTCGTTACCGGGTAAAGAAGGGTCGCGGCGATGTCGGACGGCACGTGGGCGGGGCGAAGAAGATCCACGTCGCGCGGCGCATCGGCGCTAGCGGCGGGAAGATTTTGAGCCGCCCATTGCGCCAGATCGGCGCGGGAGCGGGCGGCGTGCTCGTCCGGTTCGACGTGGCGTGCCAGCGTGGGAGCGACCGGCTCCGTGTTGGATCGATCCCACACGCAATCCGGAGACGCGGCGCAGGCGGCGGCGATTTCCTCCGCAAGCGAGCGGAGCTCGGCGTAGGGCGAAGCTTTCAAGCGCCGAATCTGGCGCTCCAGAGTGCGTATGCTGGTGACTTGTCCGACGCCCGTAGGCACGCCGAAGGGGAGAAGATAACGGGCGACGTCGAATGCCCGCGCGGTGAGATTGCGTTGGTAAGCGTCCGGTTTCATGGCCTCCGGGCGCGGAAGGCGGTCCCGCAAATCGTCAAGCGTCCGAGCGTGAATTGAGGCGTAAGCCGCGAGCAGACCCTCCACCGCCGCCGTGTACCGCCCGGCCTCGCTCGCATCGAATTCCGGCGGCGTAATCGCCCCGGAGCGGGAGAAATTCTGATACCGCGACGAACGGGCCTGTCCATCCCATAGCGATTCGTCCTCGGCTTCGGTGGCCGCAAGTTCGGAGATGCCTTCGAAACAGAGCACGACGTGCCCCAGGTCGGCGATGGAGGCGTGCCCATATTGAAAATAGAAACTCTCCAGGAACTTCTGCGAATCGTGGGTGCGCACCCATTCGATCGACTCGCGAATGGAGTCCGGCGAGCGGCTGTATCGCGCCAGCGCGTAGGCGATTTTTTCCGGCGGCATCGGTGCGACGGCCAGCACGCGCTTGGTCTTTTCGGAGGACATTGGTAGATTTTAGCGCGGCGCCGGCTTACAGGCCGGCACGGCCGGTTCCCGCTCCCTACAGGCCCTGTCGATGCTCCGCTACCATGTCGCCGCGCATCTTCCCCGCGCGGCCGGCGAAGTGGTGGTTGCCGAAACCTTCGACTTCCCCGGCGCCAGCGCAATCGAAGACCTCGCGCAATGTCTCCTGGAAGAAGGCAAAACATTGCCAGTCGCGCAATCCGCCGCGGTCCCGTGTGCCTTCCGGATCGAACTCGTCCCGCTCAAGCCTGGAGGAAAGCCGGGCGAGTAGGGTCTTCTGCGGAAACGATACGCTTGACGTAACGCATAATGAAGGGTGGCATTGTGGATGATCGCCGGCTATCGAGACAAGCGTACGCAAGACTTCGCCGCCGGAAAAAGGGTGGCGGCGTTCTCTGGAATCGAGAACCCGGCATCGAAAGTCCAGCTTGTTGACTATCGCTAAGGAGAAATCCATCGCTGTGACCGCCATCCATCCGGGAGTACACTTGGCCGAAGAATTACGAGAACTCGGCATGAGCGCCACCAGGCTCGCGCACCAGCTCGACGTGCCCCCCAACCGCATCACTGGAATCTTGAACGGCCAGCGCGCCGTCACCGGCGACACGGCCTTGCGCCTCGCTCATTTCTTTGGCGCCAGCGCCCAGTTCTGGCTCAACCTACAGAGTCTCTACGAACTGCGCGTTGCCCGGAAGAAGGCCGGGAAGTCGATCGGAGCGCTTCCCACCCTGAAACGCCGCGAGCGTATTCTCGCTCGAAACAAACGATCCGGTTTCACACGATTCCATCGCCAACAACTCGCCGTACTACGAAAATCTCCACCCTCGCGGCCCTGTTCTTTCAATAACTAACAAAACCTACCTTGCCTGGATTTGCGGAGACAACAGTTGCTGGTTCCAATAAGCGTGCCCTGACCGGGTTCACACGCGGGCCCTGATATACCACCAACTGACAATCGGCCTCTTGATTCGCAACGGATCCAGTTCCAGGATCTCAAACCTGTCAGTCTGCCCCATTTTCATCCGCCCTGGTGGGCGCCGCGCAGCGGCGCCGGGGCGGATCACAGTCCCCAAAAATATTTCTTCTCCTTCCCCCTCAATACCTTACACGCCATTCGCGAATTCCGCCGCTCGTTTTTTTCTTCCCCCGCGCTATCGTGTAACCAAGAGCGAGACGACTGATCATCTTCGTCCTCGCCGCTAAGCGGTCTCCATTCTAGACAAGGGAGATCGCGAATGCAAAAAGGTGGGCGCTGGCCGCTCGCGTTTGACGCGGTCCCTAACCTGTGCAAGGGCAAATGAACGGGTTTTTGATCTTCGTAAAAACGCAACGTTGCACCAAATTATTAGTGGAAACAAAGGAAATGAAGGGAAGAAAGCAAATCGGATCGGAACGGCAAAGCAAAAACACTTACGGCTTCCTTGCCACTGCATCGTCGACGTAACAATGTTACGCGCGCCAAAAGTGTTGAAGTATAACTGTCTATGAATTTCCGTCCAGGAATCTAAAGTTCATCGGCAGCCCGCTGGCTATGATATGCCGTGACCACAATCTCGCTTCTAACTTGTCGCCAATTGAGACTGTAGTTAGTTCTTCGCTGTAACATAAATGCGGTCACACCGTGCGATTACCCCGCATTCCTTTTGTCTTTCAATCGCTTAACGTCGCTTTGAACCTCTTCCCCTTGCTCTCGTCGCGTATAATCTCCAGTGAATGCAGCCGCCACTCCAACTCGATTCCCGCTCCGCCCTCGACTCCACCGTCGCCATGGGCGCGATCAGCGACCCATGCACCCGAAACGTGACGGAACATCGCCCAAAAATCTGGTTTCCGTCACGCCTCTCCGTCACGGCCCAACCCAATCAAAACACAGCCAACTCCCCCTCCCCAGACGCAATTCCGCCTTTTCTTCTTTGGTCCCGGCAACCGAGCGCGCTATGATTTTTCCCAGGGCCGCCGGCGTCCTCCTACACCCCACTTCCCTGCCCGGCCCTTACGGCATCGGCGACCTCGGCCCCTCCGCTTTCCGCTTCGTCGATTTCCTCTCCTCCGCCCGCCAGTCCATCTGGCAGGTGCTCCCGCTCGGCCCCACCGGCTATGGCGATTCGCCCTACCAATGCTTCTCCGCCTTCGCCGGCAACCCTCTACTCATCAGCCCCGACTCTCTCGCCGAAGCCGGTCTCCTCACCCCCGCCGATCTCGCCGATCTCCCCGCCTTCCCCGATTCCGAAGTCGATTTCCCCCGCGTCATCCCCTTCAAACGCGCCCTCCTCGAACGCGCCTTCCGCCGCTTCTCCACCACCCCCGCGTACGAAAACTTCCGCGCCCGCCACGCCGCGTGGCTCGAACCGTTCGCCCGTTTCATGGCTCTCAAAGAAGCCAACGGCAATGTCTCCTGGACCCGCTGGAACCTCTCGCTCTCCTCCACGGACGACGCCATCGCCTTCCATCGCTTCCTCCAATTTCAATTCTTCGAACAGTGGACGCGCCTCCGCGACTACGCCCACGCCCACCACATCCGAGTCATGGGCGATATCCCCATCTACGTCGCCCACGACAGCGCCGACGTCTGGGCCAACCGTTCTCTCTTCGACCTCGCCCCCGACGGCTCACCCAACCACGTCGCCGGCGTCCCTCCCGATTACTTCAGCGCCACCGGCCAACTTTGGGGCAACCCCATCTATCGCTGGGACGTCATGCAATCCACCGGTTTCGCTTGGTGGATCGAGCGCATGCGCGCCACCCTCGAAACCTTCGACATGGTTCGCCTCGATCATTTCCGTGGCTTCGAAGCCTACTGGGAAGTCCCCGGTTCCGACCTCACCGCCATCAATGGACGCTGGATCGAAGCCCCCGGCGTTCCGCTCCTCGAAGCCCTCGAACGCGCCCTCGGCGATCTCCCCATCGTCGCCGAAAATCTCGGCGTCATCACCCCCGAAGTCGAAGCCATCCGCGAGCGCTTCCGCCTCCCCGGCATGAGCGTGCTTCAATTCGCCTTCGGAGGCGATCCGCAAGCCCCCTCTTTTCGCCCGCACAATTACCCCCGCGAGCGCGTCGCCTACACCGGCACCCACGACAACGACACAACCGTCGGATGGTGGACCAGCCAGGGCATCGGCGACAGCACTCGCTCCGCCGCCGAAATCGAGCACGAACGCGCCGTCTGCCGCGCCTACCTCAACACCGACGCCCGCGAAATCCACTGGGATTTCATCCGCGCCGTCCTCGCCTCCGTCGCCAATACCGCCCTCGTCCCCGCTCAGGATCTCCTCGGTCACGGGAGCGAAGCCCGCATGAATCTCCCCGGCAGCATACGTGGAAACTGGCGCTGGCGCGCCCTTCCCGGCGCCCTGTCTTCCGAAATCGCCCAGCGTCTAAGAACGCTGGTAGAGTTATACGAACGGCAATCGGTCTAACCGGACCATCATGAACAAGCCCCCCTTGCGCTTCTGGCAAATCTGGAACATGAGCTTCGGCTTCTTCGGCATCCAGTTCGGCTGGGGCTTGCAGATGGCCAACATGAGCCCCATCTATGAATACCTCGGCGCGCGCCCGGACCAGATTCCCATCCTCTGGCTCGCCGCCCCGCTCACCGGCCTCCTCGTCCAACCCATCATCGGCCACATGAGCGACCACACCTGGGGCAAGCTCGGCCGCCGCCGTCCTTATTTCCTCACCGGCGCCATTCTCAGTTCGCTCGCCCTCCTGCTCATGCCCAACGCCGGGCTGCTGTGGATGGCCGCCGGCCTGCTCTGGATTCTCGACGCGTCCATCAATATCAGCATGGAACCCTTCCGCGCCTTCGTCGCCGACATGCTCCCCGAAAACCAGCGCGCCCGCGGCTTCGCCATGCAAAGCCTCTTCATCGGCCTCGGCGCGGCCATCGCCTCCGCACTCCCGTACCTCCTCACTCACGTTCTGCACTTCGCCGCCTCCGTCCCCGGCGCCATCCCCCGCACCGTCCGCGTGTCCTTTTATATCGGTGCCGCCGCCTTCCTCTCGGCCGTCCTTTGGACCGTCCTCACCACGAAAGAATACCCGCCCGATAATCTCGACGAGTTTCGAAAATCGCAGCAGGCCAGCCGCGGCCCGCGCGCTAACCTGCGCGAAATCGCCCAGGCCATTCGCCAAATGCCCGCCACCATGCGCCAACTCGCCGCAGTCCAACTCTGCACATGGCTCGGCCTCTTCTGCATGTGGCTCTATCTCTCGGTCGCCATCGCCCACAACGTCTTCGGCGCCGCGGACCAATCCTCGCCGCTTTATCAGCAAGGCATCGAATGGGCTGGGATCTGCAGTTCCATGTATTACGCCGTCTGCTTCGTGTACTCGTTCTTCCTTCCCGCGCTTGCCCGCGCGCTCGGCCGCAAACTCACCCACAGCCTCTCGCTGCTCTGCGGCGCCGCCGGGCTTCTCTCCGTCGCTCTCGTTCACGACAAATACATGCTCCTCGTTTCGATGACCGGCGTCGGCATCGCCTGGGCCAGCATCCTCGCCATGCCCTACGCAATTCTCGCCGGGGCGCTGCCTCCGAAAAAAATGGGCGTCTATATGGGCGTCTTCAATTTCTTCATCGTCCTGCCCGAAATCGCCGCCTCCACCGGCTTCGGCTGGGTCATGAATCACTTCCTCAATAACAACCGCGTCGCGGCCGTCGTCGCCGGCGGCGTCTTCCTCATCGTCGCTTCCGCCCTCATGATCCGCGTGCAGGACCGCGCCGTCGAGGCTTACTCGTAATGCCCCGCCCCGCCCGCATCCTCGCCGCTCTCCTCGCCGCCTGGTCGCTCCACGCCTCGCCCGCCGTTACCAAAGTCGAGCCGCCCAATTGGTGGATGGGCCTATCCATCAAACCCCTCCGCCTGCTCGTCCATGGCTCCGGCTTCACCGGCGCGCGCCTACTCTCCACCGGCAACGGAACCGTTCGTCTCCAATGTCCGCGTCAACAACGCCGGCACGTATCTTTTTGCCGATGTCGCCATCCTGAACCCCGGCCGCCATCCTTTCAAACTCGTCACTCCCACCGGCTCCGCCCCGGTCCCCTTCGAAGTCTTCCCCCCGTCCGCGCGCCCCGGCCGGTTCCAGGGCTTCTCCCCCGACGACATCATCTACCTGATCATGCCGGATCGTTTTTCCGACGCCGATCTCTCCAACGACGATCCCGCCATCTCCAAAGGTTTGTACGACCGCTCCAAACCTCACTACTATCACGGCGGCGATTTCGACGGCATCACCCGCCATCTCCCCTATCTGCGCGATCTCGGCGTCACCGCCCTCTGGCTCAACCCCATTTACGACAACGTCAACCACTTAAACCAAAAAGAGCTCGCCAATGGCCAACCGGTCACCGATTACCACGGTTACGGCGCTGTCGATTTCTATGGCGTCGAGGAACACTTCGGCGATCTCGATAAATTTCTCCAGCTCGTCGAATCCGCCCACGCCTCCGGCCTCAAGATCATCCTCGACATGGTCGCCAATCACTGCGGCCCCTATCATCCCTGGGTCGAGGATCCGCCCACGCCCACGTGGTTCCACGGAACCGCCGCGCATCATATTAAAGAGACGTGGCAGACTTGGTCGCTCATCAGCCCGCTCGCCTCCCCCGCCATTCGCCGGCCCGTCCTCGATGGATGGTTCGCCGATATTCTTCCCGACCTCAACCAGGACGATCCCGAAGTCGCCCGTTACCTCATCCAAAACACCATTTGGTGGATCGCCACCAGCGGCATCGACGGCGTTCGCCAGGACACCTTGCTCTACGTGCCCCGCCATTTTTGGCGCGAATGGATGGCCGCCATCAAACGCGACTTCCCCCGCTTCCGCGTCGTCGGCGAAGCCTTCGATCAAGACCCCGCCCTCACCTCGTTCTTCCAAGGCGGCCGCAAAGCTCCCGATGGCATCGACTCCGGCGTCGATTCCGTCTTCGATTTTCCCCAGTATTTCGCCATCCGCGACGCCTTCGCTCAGGGCAAACCGCTCGAAGAGGTCGCCCGCACCCTCTCACACGATTTTCTTTACCCCAACCCCGCCAATCTCGTCACCTTCCTCGGCCTTCACGACGTCACCCGCTTCATGAACGAGCGAGGCGCAACCTACGACGGCCTCGGCCTCGCCTTCACCTATCTGTTAACCTCGCGCGGCATTCCGATGATTTACTATGGCGACGAAATCGGCATGGCCGGCGGCAACGATCCCGACAACCGCCGCGATTTTCCCGGCGGCTGGCCCGGCGATCCGAAAAATAAATTCGAACCCGAAGGCCGCACCGGCGACGAACACACGCTGTATTCCCACATCCGCCGCCTCGCCGAAATCCGCCAGCGGAATCCAGCTCTCCGCCGAGGCGCGATGATCCAACTCGCCGCCAGCGATCAGATGTTCGCCTACGCCCGCGTCGAAAACACGCAAAGCCTCATGGCCGTGCTGAACAACGACACCAAACCGCGCGAAATCGTCGTGGAAATCGCTCCCGCCCGTTTCCGCGACGGCGATCAACTCCGCGACGTGCTCGGCGAAGCGCCGAATCTCGCCGTCGCCCACGGCCAAGTCACCGTCAAACTGGAGCCGAGGTCGGCTGCGCTGTACGAGGTGCAGAAATAATTTTCAACTTCTCTTCCGCCAACGCCTTCACCTTCGCGACGCTCTCTTCCTTAATCGTCTCGTAGCCGCGGATCTGATCCGGAAGCGCCGCGATTTCGAGCGCCAGCGGCAAATTCTCTTCCGTCAGATCCGCCATCACCCGCTCGATCGTCCGCCGATACCAATCGATCAGCGACCGCTCCATCCTTCGATGCCGCGAATAAAGAAAAACGTCCAGCGCCGATCCGCGCACGAACTTCATCGCCGCCAACATCTTCAGCGGCGCGCGGAACCACGGCCCCGGCGTGATCTTCTTCATCACCCCGAACTGCCGCAAAAACGGTGGATGCAGGTTATAGGAAATCGCCTCCGGCGCAACCCACATTTCCTTCACCTTCCGCTCGAACTCCGGCTTCGTCAACAGCCGCGCCACTTCGTACTCGTCCTTGTACGCCATCAATTTGTACAAGTACCGCGCCACAACTTCCCGCAACCGCGGCTCCGCGATCCGATCGAGAAACTCCGTGTACGCCCGCGCGTACGAGGCGTCCTGATACGCCTTCAACTCCGCCACGCGGTCGAACGGCTTCGGCTCGTCTTCTTTTTTGGGAGCGAGCTGCGCTTCCACCCACGCCGCGTTCTCGTAATACTTGCGGCCCCATTGGAACACGCGCCGGTTGCGCTCCGCTTCCACGCCGTTCCACTCGATCGCTTTCTCGATCGATGAAAGAGAAATCGGGATCAACCCGGCCTGATAGGCCACGCCCGTCGAGAAAAAGATTCGAAGCCAAATGGCTTCCAAACAAACCCTCCGCCAAACGGTTCGCGTCGATGAAAAGATTGCGTCCATGGCTTGTCGCCATGTTGACGATGTCGACCAGTTTGCCCGGCCCGGCGATCGGGGCGCGGTTTCGAATCGTATCGATGGTCGGCGAAACGTCGGTGTTCACCACGGCCACCGTCTTATCGGCGCTCGCCGCTTTCAAATTCTCCACGTTCGCCACGCCCAATAAATCGAAGCCCAGGATCAAATCGGCGTTGCCCGCGTTCACCTTCGCCGGCGCTTCGATCGGCCGCTCGCTCAGCAGCACATGCGAAACCACCGCTCCGCCCTTTTGCGCCGTGCCGGTCTGGTCGAGCGTCGCCACCGACAATCCATCGATCCACGCCGCCGTCGCCAGCAGCGCGCTCACGGTCACCACTCCCGTGCCGCCGATTCCCGGCGCCAAAATCCGGTAACCCTCGCCCACCGCAACCATCCGCGACGGCGCCGGAACGTCGGCCATCGGTAATTCCGGCAGCTTCCTTTTCTTAAGCCCGGTGCCCGCTTTCAAGGTCACCGTTACGAACGAGGGGCAATCGCCGAGGGCGCACGAATAATCCTTATTACACGACGATTGGTGAATGCGAATTTTCTGGCCCAATTCCGTCGCCACCGGATTCAAGCTCATGCAGTTGGATTGCTTCACGCAATCGCCGCAGCCCTCGCAGACTTCTTCGTGAATCACCAGCCGCTTCACCGGCTCGGCCGCTTTGCCGCGCGAGCGCGCCCGCCGTTTTTCGGCCGCGCATTCCTGGTCGTAAATAATCGCGGTCACGCCGGGGATTTTCTCGATCTCGCGCAGCGTTCGCATCAGCTCGCCGCGGTCGCGCAGTTCGGCGTTCGCCGCCAGCGGCCCCATCGCCTTGTAACCTTCGACGTTCTCGGCCAGCACGATCGTTTTGCGCACGCCTTCGGCTTCCAATTTTTTCGTGAGCGCGGGAACAGGCAGAGCGCCGGTGGCGTGCTGGCCGCCGGTCATCGCCACGTGGCCGTTATAAAGAATCTTGTAAGTAACGTTGACGCCCGCCGCGACGCACGCCTCGATCGCCAAATAGCCCGAGTGGAACAGCGTGCCGTCGCCGATGTTTTGAAAAATATGTTCGTGGCCGACAAACGGCGCCATGCCGATCCACGGAGCGCCTTCGCCGCCCATCTGAGTGAGGAACGAGAAATGCCGGCTCGGGTCCATCAGACGCATCGCCATCGTGTGGCAGCCGATTCCTCCGCCGGCGATCTGCCCTTCGAGCAACAGCGTCGAGCGGTTGTGCGGGCATCCGGAACAAAACGCCGCGGGCCGCGGCGGCGCCAGTTGCTTCGGACGCGCCTGAATTCCGGCCATCGTGTGCGAGCGTTCACTCGAACCGGCGAAGCCGAAAACCTTCGATACGGCGTCGCCGATCCGGTCCGGATCGAGCTCGCCGGTCGGCGCCAGATGCGATTTTCCGAACACCGCGGGGCGTTGCGGGCGCGTCGTAGAGAATTTCGCGCAGTTGCATTTCGAGAAAGCTGCGCTTCTCCTCGACGACCAAAATCGTCTCCAACCCCTCGGCGAAATCGCGGACGAATTCCGGCTCGAGCGGGAACGGCATCGCCACTTTGCCGACGCGAATTCCATGCGCCTCCAGCGCCGATTCCGTCAGACCCAGATCGCGCAGCGCCTGCATGAGATCCGAATACGCTTTCCCGGCGCTGAGCAATCCGAAGCGGGCCTTCGCCGCGCCGCGCCAGCGGTTCACTTTGTTCAACCGCGCGAACTGCCGGATCGCTTCCATGCGCCGCACGTGCGTTTCGTGTTCGAGCGCGAGACTCACCGGCGAGACGATCCGCGTATCGCAATATTTCTCGTAGCCCTCCGGCAGAGCGATCTTCGGCAGCGAGGGATCGACAACCACCGTGCCGCCGCCGTCGCAGATGTCGGTGACCATTTTCATGCCGACCCACGCGCCGGAAAACCGCGACAGCGCGACCGCCAGCGCTCCGTAATCGAGAATGTCCTGGGTGTTCGCGGGATAGAAGAACGGAATGCCGACGTTGTAGAGGCTGAAGTCGCTCTGATGGGGGATGGTCGAGCTTTTCGAGATATGATCGTCGCCGGCGAGCACCAGCGCCGCGCAGTTCTTCCCCGTGCCGGCGAGATTCGCGTGGCGGAAGATGTCGCCCGAGCGGTCCACGCCCGGCCCTTTGCCATACCAAATCCCCAGAACGCCATCGACGTTGGTTTTGCCCACCGATTCGATAATCTGGCTGCCCATCACCGAAGTGGCCGCCAGATCCTCGTTGACGCCGGGTTGAAAATGGATGTTGTATTCGTCCAGAAGCCGCTTCGAGCGCAGCAGAGTCAAATCGTAACCGCCGAGCGGCGAGCCTTCGTAGCCGGAAATAAACGCGCCCGTTTTCAGGCCGGCGCGGCGGTCCCGCCGCATCTGATCGAGCGGCAAACGCACCAGCGCCTGGATGCCGGTGAGATAGACCGTCCCTTCTTCGAGCGTGTATTTATCGGATAGATCCATGGCGCGGCGCGGATTTCGGGGGCCTTGAGAAGTATGCTATCACCTATGGACCAAAACTTCGTCTGGCCGCATCGCGTGCGCTTCGTCGATACCGACGCCTCCGGCCGCATTCACTACACATCGATGCTGCGCTTCTTCGAAGCGGCCGAGGTCGAATTTTTCCGTTCCGTTGGAGTGAGCTATAGCGAGTTCGAGAACGAGATTACGGGCTATCCGCGCGTCTATGTGGACTGCAACTACACGGGCGCGGTGGTGGACGACGATCTGGTGCAGATCGCGGTGACGGTGGAGCACATCGGCAAATCGTCGTTCACGTTGGGCTTCGCCGCGACGGTGCGCGGGGGCGCCGTCGCGCACGGCAAAATCGTGATCGTGTGCATGGACAAAGCGACGCAGCGCTCGCAGCCGTTGCCGGAGACGTTCGCCGCGGCGCTGCGCCGGCATTGATCTACCGCATGGCCGACAGCAGCGTCTCGTAGTCGTAGCTGCCGTCGTGGCGCACTCCGTCGATAAAAAGTCCCGGCGTTCCATAGACGCCGTTTTGCACGCCGGTGCGGAAGTCGGCGCGCACGCGGTCGAGATAAAGCTCCGATTTCAACTCCGACGAAAATCGCTTCATGTCGAGCGAAAGGCCTTCGGCGTAATGGGTGACGTCCTTCTTGCCGAGGGCGTTCGGATGTTCAAAGAGCGAGTCGTGCATCTCCCAAAATTTGTTTTGCGCGCCGGCGGCCTCGGCCGCCTGGGCGGCCAGCTCGGCGTTGGGATGAAGGCGGGCGAAGGCGTAGTGGCGGAAGACGAAGCGCATCTCTTCGCCCAGGGTCTCCTCCAGCTTGCGGACGATCCAATACGCCTCGGCACAGCCGGGGCACTCGTAGTCGCCATATTCAACTAAAGTGACGCGGGCCTTGGCGCCGCCGCGCACGTGATCGACGTCTCGCAACGGCAGCAGTTCTTCTATTTGCGGATTTCCGTTCACATTCCCCTCCGTCTTTCCTTGGATGCCGGGCCGGACCGAAGGGTTGCGCTTCTGTTAACCTAAAATCCGAAGCGCCCCAGGCGGGCGCGCCCCTTGCGGGCCTTCTCCGTCGAAGAACCGCCGGAAGACTTTCATATGGCGACGGTAAGCGCGGAAGCGCGATTCGACATACCGCTATTTCAAAACTATCAGCTCGACGGCGCCTTCGACGAAATGTTCGAAGCGCCGGGGCGGCCGCGCGAGCATTACCGGGCGTTGTTCGACGCGCTGCTGGAGATGCCGCCGGAGGAGTTGAACGGCAAGAAGCAGACGGCGGACCTGTCGTTTCTCCATCAGGGGATCACGTTCACGGTGTACGGCCGCGAGGAGGGCACGGAGCGGATTTTCCCTTACGACCTGTTGCCGCGCATCGTCACTTCCGCCGAATGGGCGCGGATCGAGCGGGGCCTGACGCAGCGCATCACGGCGCTGAACCTTTTTTTAAAAGACATTTACCACGAAGGGCGGATTCTAAACGACGGCGTGGTGCCGCGGGAGATGGTTTATAGCTGCCGTCATTTCCGGCGGCAGATGCGCGGGCTGCAAGTGCCCCGCGATATTTACATCGCCGTCGTCGGCACCGATTTGATCCGGCTGCCGGACGGAGAGTTCGTAGTGCTGGAAGACAATTTGCGGGTGCCGAGCGGCGTGTCCTATATGATGACCAACCGCCGCGTGATGAAGCGCATCTTCCCGGCGCTGTTTCAAAAATGCGGAGTGCGGCCGGTGGATCAATACGGCCAGGCGCTGCTGGCGACGCTGCGGGCGTTGGCGCCGAACGCGCGCAGCGAGCCGGCGATCGTGCTGCTGACGCCGGGCGTTTTCAATTCGGCGTATTTCGAACACACGTACCTGGCGCGGCAGATGGGGATCGAATTGGTGGAGGGCCGCGATCTGGTGGTACACGACAATTTCGTGTACATGCGAACCACCGGCGGCCTGCGCCGGGTGGACGTGATCTACCGGCGGATCGACGACGATTTTATCGATCCGTTGGTGTTCCGCTCGAACACGATTCTGGGCGTGCCGGGTTTGTTTAACGCCTACCGCGCGGGAAACGTGGCGCTGGCGAACGCGGTGGGCACGGGCGTGGCCGACGACAAGGCGATCTACGCCTACGTTCCGAGGATCATCCGGTATTACCTGAACGAAGAGCCGGTGCTGAACAACGTCGAGACGTTTTTGATGACCGACGACGCGCAGCGCGAGCACGTGCTGGCGCACCTGGAAAAATACGTGGTGAAGGCGGTGGGGGAATCCGGAGGGTACGGGATGTTGATCGGGCCGCACAGCACGGTCGCGCAGCGCGAGGAATTCCGGGCGCGAATCCTCGACAATCCGCGCAACTACATCGCGCAGCCGACGATATTGCTGTCGCGCGCGCCGTGTTTTCTCGATGGAGGAGTCGAGGCGCGGCACGTCGATTTGCGGCCCTATATTCTCTACGGCGAGCGGGTGACGATCGTGCCGGGCGGGCTGACGCGGGTGGCGTTGCAGCGGGGGTCGCTGGTGGTGAACTCCTCGCAAGGCGGCGGGAGCAAAGACACCTGGGTGCTGCACGAATAGACACCATGCTTTCCCGCGTCGCCGACAGCCTGTATTGGATGAGCCGCTATCTGGAGCGCGCCGAGCACACGGCGCGGCTGACGGACGCGCATTTGAATTTGATGCTCGATCAATCGCCGGAATCGGCGGAGCGGCGATGGAGCCGCGTCCTGTCGTCGCTGGGGAATCCGGTGCCGGATAAAGCGGGCAAGGACGCTTACGCGCTGGCGCAATTGTTGACGTTCGACATGGAGAACGAATCGTCGGTGGTGTCGTGCATCATGTCGGCGCGGGAGAACGCGCGGCAGGTGAGGGAGCAGACGAGTTCGGAGATGTGGGAGCAACTGAACCGGCTGTTCCTGGAAGTGAAACGCGCGGACATAGACAATCTATGGGACTCCGAGCCGCTGGATTTCCTGCGCGCGGTGAAGGAGAGCGTCTATCTTTTTCAAGGCATCACGGATTCGGCGATGAGCCACGGCGAAGGCTGGCAGTTCATCCAATTCGGGCGCTATATCGAGAGGGCGTGCAACACGGCCGCGCTGCTGGACGTCCATTTCCAACAGCTTCAGGCGGCGCAGGACGCGGAAGACGACGGCAGCGATCACGCCGAGTGGATCGGGCTGCTGCGGAGCTGCACGGCGTTCGAGGCCTACTGCAAGGTGTACACGGCCGATCTGCGGCCGGAGCGCATCTGCGAATTTCTATTGCTGAACCCGGAATTTCCGCATTCGGTGCGATTCGCGGTGGACCACTTGCGGACGGCGCTCGAAGGAATTCACGAGGCGACGCAATCGCGAAGAGCGGACCGCGTAAGCCGGTTGGCCGGGCGGCTGCGCGCCTCGCTTGGCTATGGGCAGATCGACGAGATCATGGCCGGCGGTTTGCATCCGTATCTTGAAAACATCCAGCGGCAATGCGCGCAGATCAATCAATCGGCGTATCTTCTGTATATAACTTATCCGATCGAAGCGGCGCTTGAGGCATAAATGTTCTATTCGATCCGCCATCTGACTAAGTTCCGGTACAGCAAGCCGGTGAGCGAGAGTATCATGGACGTGCGCAAGACGCCGCGGAGCGAGGGCGCGCAGGGATGTCTGGAGATGCAACTAAACGTGATGCCGAGGGCGCGGGTATTTTATTACCGCGATTACCTGGGCAACACGATTCACCACTTCGACGTGCCGGGGCACCACCGGCAGTTAGCCATCGTCGCCGAGTCGCTAGTGGACGTACACGCGTTGCCGCCGCTGCCGCGATTCTTGCCGGTGGAGGCGTGGCGCGAGTTGGACGCCCAGGTTGCGGCCGGGGATTTTTGGGAGATGTTGAATCCTAGCGAATTCGCGCGGCCGAGCGAGCCGTTGGACGAATTGGCGAAGCTGATGGGAGTCAGGCGGCGGGACGATCCGCTGAGCCTGCTGTTTGAATTGAACTCGGCGATTTACGAATGGTTCGAGTACGTGCCCAAGAGCACGCGGGTGGATTCGCCGATCGAAGAAGCGCTGGGAACGCGGAGCGGAGTGTGCCAGGATTTCGCGCACGTGATGATCGCGATGGTGCGGCCGTTGGGAATCCCGTGCCGGTACGTGAGCGGATACGTTTATCACGGCGAGGAGGAGACGGAGCGATCTTCGGCGGCGGCGTCGCACGCTTGGGTGGAGGCGTTTCTGCCGGAATTGGGATGGGTGGGATTCGACCCGACGAACAACCGCGTGGCGGGGGAGAGGCACATCCGGACGGCGATCGGCCGGGATTACGCCGACGTGCCGCCGACGCGGGGAGTGTACAAGGGCAAGGCGGAGAGCGAGTTGACGGTGGCGGTGAGCGTGCAACTTACCGACGGGCCGCCGCCGCCGGAGCAGGGGAAGACGTTGCCGGAGGAGTGGCAGGCGATGGCCGCGCCCGAGCCGGAAACGGAGATCGCGCAGGCGATGCAGCAGCAGCAGTAAGTGCTAGTAGTCCGTTTTGCAAGAGTACCGGCCTTGACAACGGGACCACGCGGGTGTAATGTGCAGGCTGCAAGTGGCAACACCCTTGAGGAGGGGAAGTTATGCGAAACCTTTTGACTAAGCTCGCAATCTGCTTGGCGGTTACCGCCATGGCAGGATATGCCGCCGACAATTCCCTGGGAACGTGGAAGCTGAACATGGAGAAATCGAAGTTCACTCCCTCCGCGCCGGTGAAGAGTCTCACTTCGACGCGGGAAGCAGCGGAGGGCGGAGTAAAAGCGACCACGACCGGAGAGCAGGCGGACGGCACGCCGATCAACGCCAGTTACACGGCAAAATACGACGGTAAAGACGCGCCGGTGACCGGCGCTCCGTACGACACGATTGCGATCAAGCAGTTGAACGCGAATACTTTGACCTTCAAGACGAAGAATTCGGGCAACAAATTCAAGGCCACAGGACGAACCGCGATCTCCAAGGACGGCAAGATTATGACTTCGACTACGAAGGGCACCAACGCAGAAGGAAAACCGACAAGTTACACCATGGTATACGACAAGCAGTGACCTGGGGGACTAACAGGCCCCTGCCGTGCGCCCGCCGGCGCTTGTTGACTCAAGCATACGCCACGCAAACGGAATTCAGAACTCGCGGCGATTCAAAGGAACGGCGCGGATTGGGTCAAGTCGCTTGCCATGTATAGGTTAAGGATGCGTTGAAAATTAAAATAATCGTTGTGACCGGTGAACGGGTTGACGCGCAAAAGAGGAACGACGTGGGGCGGAATGGGGATTTCCCGGGGTTTGAGCGGGTTGGGGTGAGAACGAGGGCGAAGACGGACTTCGCGGCGACCGCTTGTTTGGGATCGTCGCCGGTGAGCAGCCGGACCAGGACGTTAGTATCGACCGCGGTCATGGCGGCGGGTCGCTTCGCGGGCAATGGCGGCCTTTAAACGTCCCTGAGGAACAGGGGTAAGGCAGAGTGCGGCGCGATCCGTTCCTCCCAAGGTCTTGGGGAGTGCAAGGCAAACGTTGCGCTCCCTGACGGTCGCGGCTCGGTAACGGACTCACTGGCGGTGATTTGATTTTCTTGCCCAGGCGGCGGGGGTTGCCCAGGGCGGGGCGCCGGGCTCGTCAACGGGAGCGCCGCGGGCGATTAGTAACTCGGAAAGTTGATTGCGGCCCCAGCGGCAAGCCCAGCCGAGGGGGGTGGACTGGAGTAACTGGTCGCGCTGGTCGAGCTTGGCTCCATGGTCGATGAGCATGGCGGCGAAGCGGGCGCGGTCGGCATCGCCCAGACGGCTATGATGGGCGGCGGCGAAGTGAAGCGGGGATTGGCCGAGGCGGGTGATGTTGGGGCTGACGCCGTGTTGGAGTAACAGGCGCAGGCATTGGAAGTGGCCCTCGTTGCGGGCGGAATCGGGGCCGGCGCCGCGGATGGGTTGGATGAGAACCCAGTGCCATCGTTGATCGCCGGGGGACCAAGGGACGTGGGGGAGCGCTAACTGAACGATCTCGGGACAGCCGTGATCGGCGGCGGACCAGAGTAACTCGTTTACGACGTCGTCCGTGGGAGAGTTATCGAGGAGGCGGCGGGCTTCGGCGACATCGTGAAACTCGGCGACCATGTAGGGATGAGGTTTGGCTCCGCGTTCAAGGAGGAGGCGTTTGACGGCGCCGTCCTTGTGATTCCAGGCGTTGCGGAGGGGCCAGCCGGAGGCGTAGACATTGGCGTTGGGATCGGCTCCGCGGTCGAGCAGGAGGGTGGCGATTTCGAGATTGCCGGCGAGGGCGGCGTGCCACAGAGGCATGCCCCAGGTCAGGGTGGGTTCTTCGAGTTGCTCCAGCATCATGCGCTCGTCGACGTCTGCGCCGAGGTCGAGGAGGAGGCGAACCATTTCGGTGTGGGCGTGATTGACGGCGAGGGTGAGAAGCCCGCCGCCCGAAGCGATTTGGCGCAGAGGCGCGGGATCGGCCGCGAGGATTTGGCGGACGCGGGCAGCGTCGTTGAGGGCGACGGCGGCGTAGATGGTCCATTCCGCGCCGTGTTCGAGGAGTAACTTGGCGACAGCGGGGAAACGTTTTGCGTTGCCGTTGCGGGGATCGGCGGAGAGGGCGGCGCGGTCGAGCGGGGTGAGGCCGCGAAGATCCGGCTTACGGACCTTGGCGCGGCGGGCGAGTAACCATGTTACTAACTCCAGATCGGTCTCCTGCGCGGCGATGTGGAGCGGAGTTGCGCCGTCGCGGTCGCAGGCCTGGATGAGGGAGGGGTCCGCTTGGAGCAGGCGCAGGGCGGCGGCGGTGTCTCCGTCCGATATCGCCGCGGTGATTTCGTCCTGGACTGGAGAGACGGTGGCGTTAGGGCAAGACATTTCTTCGCGGCGATGGCGCTCTTCCTCTTCGATGATTGCGACGATGTCGTCGTACTCGCGATCGCGGGCGAGGGTTAAGGCGGCGGTGGCGTCGCGGTGGGGCCAGATCCCTTTTCGGGCGTCGGCGCCGGCTTCCATGAGCAGCCGCACCATCGCGGCGTCGCGGCGCAGGACGGCGAAGTGGAGGGCGCGGTGCTCGTCATTCTCCGCCATATCCATGTCCACTAATTCGGGACGGGCGGTTAGCATCCGCCGGACTTGCGGCATGTCGCCGGCTTGGACGGCTTCGGCGAATTTCGCGATGTTGACGCCGTCGACGAAGGCTTTGAGTTTGGGCCAGCTTGCGTAGCCGTAGGCGCGGGCCAGGACTCGCTGCGCGTCATTGAGAGCGAAATTGGAGGGATTGCGCTCGTACCGCTGAACTTCGGCGACGGAGGCGGCGTCGCCGGCGCGGTAACGCTCGAGGAGTTCGCGGGCTTGTTTGCGCAGTTGCTCAAGATTCGGCTGCGGCGGGAGGCGGCGCGTGGGAGGGGGAATAGAATCGGGCTGAGACATGACGATCTCCTTTTGATCGATGCCCGGCGTCCGCGTGACAGGCGAAAAAGAAGATTCGTCTTCGAACGATTGGAATACGGTTACCGGCAGGCTCAGCCTTTCCCGCGGACACGGTGGCATCCGGCGCGCCGATTTCAATATATCGCGAAAAGGCGGGCGCGGGCGGGTTCAACGCTTCTTTTGACAATCGTAGTAGAGCGGGGAATGCCGTTCGGTCTGGGAGAGTGAGACGCAGCGACGACGATTGGAGCGGTTGGCTTGCCGGCGGCGGGTTACCTGCCAGCGCGGCGGACCACGAAGGCCGATCCGATGGCGGCGCTTCCTTGCGATTAATCCTCCGGGCGTTTTGGGGGATTGTCGTTTGCTATGCTTCGTGCTATGCCAAATTCAATCGTTCATTTTGAGATACCCGCGGACGACGTGAAACGCGCGAAGAAGTTTTACGAAAAGGCGCTCGGGTGGAAAATCACCGATCCGTGGAAGATGGATTATTTTCTGGTTGAGACGAAGGCGAAAGGGGAGGACGGCATCAACGGGGGATTGCTGGCGCGCAAGAATCCGGGACAGCCGTTCATGAACTATATCGCGGTGGATTCGATCGAGGCCTCGATCAAGAAAGTGGAAAAAGCGGGCGGAACGGTCGCGATGCCAAAAACGGAGATCGCTCCGGGGATGGGTTGGATCGCGGCGTTCCAGGATACGGAAGGGAATATCCTGGGATTTCACGAAGTGCCGAAAAAGCCGGCTGGGAAGAAATCGGCGAAAAAGGCGGCGGCAAAGAAAAAGAAGTAAGCGCGGCCGAACATTTCCGTGAAACGAAACGCCGGGCCGGTTTCACATTATATTGGACGAGCGCGGATTGACGGGCGTCGCGCCCGGAGTTCGGATTTGTCCGATTCAAAAGTGGAAAGGAGACGGATTTCATGGAAAATAACAAGGAGATCGGGAAGCTTAGCCTGACGATTTCCGCGGATGCCTTGAAGGAAGTGGTGGCCAGCGGACGGGTATTGGAGTTGGCGCAAAGGGTGTCGAGCCTGGCGTCCGAGCAGATCGCTTCGGAACTGGTGAACCAGATCGCTTCCGGGGCGCTGAAGGATGGACTGAAGAGCGGGGTTGGAGTGGGAGTTTCTTTCATTTTCGATGAAGGGGACTTCGGAACCCCGAGGCCGAGGCCGCACTTCGGCGTGGTGAATCTGGCGCAGGTGACGGAGGTGACGGCGCTGCGGCAGGTGGCGGAGGCGGCGGCCGGCGGCTGATGCGGCGTCATACGGCGGCGGCCCGGCGGAGGTTCGCGCACGGGCCGCCGCGGTTTTTTTCGATTGGTTGGCGCGGTTGGGGGACCGCTTACTTACGTGCGCGGCTCGGAAACGGTGTTGCGGGAGCGGCGCGGAAACGGTGTGGGGCGGGAGCGGCGCGGAAACGGTGTGGGGCGGGAGCGGCGCGAAGGGCGTGGGGCGGGAGCGGCGCGGGAGGTGTGAGGAGCGAGCGGCGCGAAGGGCGTGGGGCGGGAGCGGCGCGGGAGGTGTGGGGAGCGAGCGGCGCGAAGGGTGCGGGGCGGGTGCGGCGCGGGAGGTGTGGGGAGCGAGCGGCGCGAACGGTGTGGGCGGGTGCGGCGCGAAGGGTGTGGGGCGGGAGCGGCGCGGGGCGAAGGGGGTGGGGGTTGGATGTGGTGTGGGGCGGAGGCGGCGCGGGGCGAAGGGGGTGGGGGTTGGAGGCGGTGTGGGGCGGAGGGGCGGTGTTCAGAAGGTGAGGAGCGCATATCGACATGGAAATCACGCCAGAAACGGGAAGTTCGCGGTCGGCGACTTTGATGCTGCATCTGCTGGGGCAGTGCAACCTCACGTGTCTCCACTGCTACATGGAAGGTTCTCCGACGCGGCGGGAGCGGCTGCCGGTGGAGCGGGTGCTTGCGGCGATTGAGGTAAGCGCTTCGCTGGACATTGGGGCGTTGTATCTGACGGGGGGCGAGCCGCTGCTTTATCCGGAGTTTCATCGGGTTCTGGAGAAGGCGGCGGAGGTGGCGGGGTTGGAGATCACGGTTTGCACCAATGCCACGCTGATGACGCCGCGGCATGTGGCGGCGCTCAAGGCGGCGGGGGCGCGGGCGAGCATTAGCGTGGACGGGGAGCCGGAGTTTCACGACCGGTTCCGGGACGCGGCGGGGGCTTTCCGGGCGACGGAAAACGGCATCGGTCTGTTGAGGGAAGCGGGCGTTCCGATCACGATTATCTCGACGATTTCGCGGGCGAACGTGGACTCGCTCGGGTGGCTGGTGGAGTGGGCGCAGCGGATGGGAGCGTCGCAGTTCCGCGCTCAGCCGCTGCTGCGGCTGGGGCGGGCGATGGAGATCGTGGATCAATGCCTGTCGCAGGTTCAGGTGGAGCGGATGGTGCTGCGGTTATCCGATCTGGCCAATACGCACCGCGAAGGGGGGATGCGGTGCAGCATCATCGGCCAGAACCGGCCGGGGCTGTTGAAGCATCCCTGCGGGGCCTATGTGTGTAATGGGGGCGGGTGCCACCGGGGGGTTGAGAAGGAGATCAAGAAGCTGGTGGTGCGGGAGGACGGGACGGTGCTGCCGGAGGCGACGAATCTGGACCGCTCCTACGCGCTGGGCGACTTCGCGAGCGAGCCGCTTCCCGGGATGATCGCGCGCTATTTCGAGGACGGCGGGTATGCGCGGTTCGACCGGCTGTGCCGCGCGGCGTATGAGGAAGTGCTGCCGGCGTGGAAATGCGTGGTGGTGCCGTGGGACCAGATTATCGCCGAGCGGTCGCGCGCGGGGCGATGCGCGGAGCCGGCTCAATTGGCCGGGACGGCGCGATAAAAAGAGTGGCCGGCGTTCGAGTTGACCGGCCACTTTGGTAACGCCACGCGCGGTATGGGGACGGGACGGCGGGCCGGACCTCCGAGGGCGCGTCGCGCGCGCTAGTGGACGCGCGCGAAGCGCCTATTCCGGCCGCCGTTGGCGCGGGAGCGACTAATGGACCAACAGAGCCGAGAGGGTGGACGTGGCCTGGGTGTCGAGGACGACGGTTGCGCCGCGAACGCCGGCGAATTGCGCCTGCACCGTCTGCGCATTGGCGGTGAGCGGGACCAAGATTGTGACGACGCAGGTACGGCGACCGGTATTTAACGTGGAGGGTGTGGACGCATCGGCAGTGAAGCCGGCCATGTTTACGGTCACGCCGCCGACCTGAATGAGAAACAGGCCACCGGGTTGGAAGACGGATTGCGCGGCGTGCGCGAAGGTATAGGGGAGGGTCAAAGTGATCAATGCGTGCTTCTCGACGGCGCCCATGATGGGAAGGGTCAATGTGAGGCCCGCGATATTTACGCCAACGACGCTGCTGGTCTCCTGAAGTGTGGAGGTGCTTGCGTAGAGGTAATTGGCCGGGGCAAGTTCGGAATCCTGGGCCGAGGCGAGGCCGGCGACGAGACAAGAGGCGAGCGCCATCGTTCCGGAAATCCGGAGGAAATTGAGTCGCGAGAACAGTGGGTTTTTCATTTGCGGTAAAGCTCCTTTGGATTTGTCCCGGCATTGAGGACGGGACGGATTGGATTATTCACCGAATGTGCCGCGAACGTCCAGGGACGGGGGCTGAATTCTGCGCTTCTGAAGATCTGAACCGTTAACCTTCTCTAAATAATGGGGATTTTATGGGGATCTGAACCGCGGGATCGAGCGTTGCTATAATTTCGAACCGAGGGTGCCGGAAAAAAGGGAGACGTAGCGCGCTTCGATGGACGGAAAAGCGGCGGGCAATCGATTGCGGTTCGGGCTATTCGAGCTAAACCGCGACACGCTGGAGCTGTCGCGCAAGGGTCGGCGGGTACCGCTTCAGGCGCTGCCGGCGCGGCTCCTGCTGATGATGGCGGAACGGGCGGGCGAAATGGTTTCGCGGGAGGAGATCGAGGCGCAACTATGGCCGGAAGGCACGTTCGTGGATTTCGAAGCGGGACTGAACACGGCGGTGCGGAAGATCCGGCAGGCGTTGGACGATTCGGCGCAGAATCCGCGATTTGTGGAAACGGTGCCGCGGCGCGGACTGCGATTTCTGGCCTCGGTGGAGAAGGAGGAGGCCAATGGCGGTGGCGAGATCCGCCCAGTGGCGGCGCCGAGCTCGCCGGTGATGGCGGAGCCAGAGGCGAAGCGCTGGAATCTCGGGAATCGCCGCGTTCTTGCGCTGGGCGCGGCGGCCTTGGCAGTCGTGGGAACGATCGCTTTCGTCGCGCGGGGGAGGTTCGAGCCGAACCGCGAAGCGGGGCTGCGGATCGAGCCGCTGACGAGTTTCCCGAACGAGGAATATCAGGGCAGCTTTTCGCCCGGAGGCAGGGAGTTTGTATTTAGCTGGTCGGGTTATGAAGGCACGTCGACGCATCTTTATGTAGGGCAGACGGGGAGCGGGAACGTGCGGGCGATCACGAGCGGGGCGGTGCGGGACGAACTGGCGAGCTGGTCGCCGGACGGGAAGTGGATCGCGTTCGTGCGGGACATCCACCGTTTGACGCTGGTGTCGCCGCAAGGCGGGCCGACGCGGGAGATCGGCGAAACGTTGTGGGTGCAACTGAGTTGGACGCCGGACAGCTCGGAAGTGATTTCGACGCGCAAGAGGAAGGATTCGGACCTGTGCGATCTGGAGGCGACTTCGATCTCTACTGGGGAGCGGAAGGCATTGAACGAGGCCTCGGACCCGGTTCCCTGCGAGAGCGACGCGAGCCTTGGGTTTTCGCCGGATCACCGCTATTTTGGGTTCACGAAGCGGCCCGATCCGACGGGCGCGCCGGAGATTTACGTGCGGCCCGCGGGAGGGGGGAGGTCGAGGCGGCTGACTTACTTCAACCGGGAAATTTTGGGCTGGACGTGGGTGCCGGGCACCGATGAGATCGTGTTTTCGTCGAATCGCGGCGGGCCGTTTAATTTATACCGCGTTTCGGTGAACGGGGCCAGAGATCCGGAGGCGATGTATCTGCCGGGACAGGACGTGCGTTTTCCTTTCGCGGTTCGCGACCGCGAAGGGGCGCTGTTGCTGGGGTTTGAAAATTGGCAACTTACGATGAACATCCGGGAGACACGCCTGGATGAGGAGGCGGGGCGGAAGTCCCGTCTGGTTGCGCCGTCGACGAGAGTGGATATCAACGCGCGCCTGTCGCCGGATGGACAGAAGGTGGCGTTCATATCGAACCGCTCCGGGTATTACGAACTGTGGACGGCGCCGGTGGAGGGCGGGGATCCGGCGGTGTTGACGAATCTGGGACCGAAGGGAGGGTATCCGGAGTCGCCCAGTTGGTCGCCCGACGGGCGCCGGATCGCGATGACCGTACGGCAAACGTGGCGAGGGCCGTTGTCGAGCGTACACTTGGTGGCGGTGGATGGGGGATCGATGCGCACGCTGATCGATTGGCGGGCGCTGCATGCGTGGCCGAGCTGGTCGAGGGACGGGAATTGGATTTATTTCGGATCGAGCAGGGAGAGCCGGGGGACGCCGCAGATCTGGAAGACGCCGGAGGGTGGGCCTAAGAACCAGGCGATCCAGATTACGCGCGGCGGCGGGGCGGAAGCGCAGGAGTCGCCCGACGGAAAGACGCTGTACTTCACCAGGAGCGAATTGGGGGAAGGGCTTTGGAAGATGCCGGCGGGCGACGCCGACGACCGGAGAGCCGAGCTGGCGATCCGCGACACCGTCACGACGGGCTGGTGGTGGGTTGCGGGCCGGGGCGTTTATTATATGGACATCCGGATGCGAGGTAACGGGCCGACGGCGAGCAAAGCCCCGAAACCGGTTTTTCTGTACGACGGCTCGACGGGCAAAACAGAGCGGGTGGCCGAGTTGGACGGGCACGTAATTCCGTGGCAGGCGGACTTTTTTGTGACGCCCGACGGGCGGAGGGCGATTTATTCGGAGATGAACGGCGAGAACATCGACCTGATGCTGGCGCGAGGGCTGCGATAGAGGAAGGCGGGCGGTGAGGAGGCGCTTGCGGGCGCGGACTTAGAGCAGGTGCAGGCCGCTGAGGCAGCGATCCTGGAGCACTTGGGTCCAAACGACGCGGGCGCGGCCGGAAGCGGCGGCGTGGTGGAAGGAGACCTCGGCGCCGGGGACGAGACCGCGGGCATGGTGGGCGATGCGGAATCCGGTGGCGCTCGATTCGACCATTTCGGCCTGAACGGGCGGGTCGCCGGGGGTGGCGAAGCTGATTTCGACGGGACCGGAAATCGGGGTGCGCGTGGCGCGCCGGCGGTCCAGGCTAGAGGTTCGACTGCGGGTGGAGGGGGTGCTCATGGCGATCATCCCGCGATCCGGAGGCCGCGTTCGCCGGCCAATCCGTACGATTTAATCTTTCGCTGGAGGGTGCGGGTGGAGATTCCCAGGCGCGCGGCCGCTTGTTGGCGGTGGCCCTGGTGCTCGGCGAGGGCGTCGACGATGGCATTCCGCTCCAGTTCGGGGAGCACGGCGAGGGCGTGAAGCGTGGAGGAAAACGCGCTTTGGGCGAACTCGTCCGGGAGATCGGCGGCCTGGATTTCGGGGCCGGGAGCGAAGACGGAGGCGCTGAGCACCACGTTGCGCAGTTCGCGCACGTTGCCGGGCCAGGAATAGGCGCGGAGCAGGCCGATAGCCTCCGGGCCGAACAGCCAACCCGGCTTGTGCTGGGCCAGGAAGTGCTCGGCGATGGGCAGGATATCGTCCGGGCGCTCGCGCAAAGGCGGCACGTGGATTTGGATTTGGGATAAGCGGTGGTAGAGGTCGGCGCGAAAGCGTCCGTCGTCGACGGCGGCTTTGAGGCCGCGATTGGTGGCGGTGACGAGGCGGACGTCGACGGAGACTTTTTTGACGCCGCCGACGCGGTAGAAGCTGGCGCCGTCGAGCACGCGGAGCAGCTTCACCTGCATGCGGAGGTCGAGGTCGCCGATTTCGTCGAGGAAGAGGGTGCCGCGGCCGGCCATTTCGAAGAGTCCGGGTTTGTGGGAGTCGGCGCCGCTGAAGGCGCCTTTTTCGTGGCCGAAGAGTCTCGCTCTCGAGAAGGTTTTCGGGGAGGGCGGCGCAATTGATGTCGACCCAGGACTGGGCGTGGCGGGGGGAATAATGATGCAGCGCGCGGGCGACGATTTCCTTGCCGCAGCCGCTTTCTCCGGTGATGAGAATGGCGGCGGAGGAGGCGGCGGCGGTTTTCACCTGGGAGAAAATACGCCGCATCGCGCCGCTGGCGACGACGGCGGGGACACCGAGGAATTCCTCCAGCGTGGGACTGGCGTTCATCAGGAAGCATATCGGCGGGATCGGGCGAGGCATGAGGGACGGGGAATTGCGGGGTTTCCGCCGATAAGTGAAGGGCCGGGAAGGCACGATGAAGAAGATTCCGATCCAAATGGCGCGCGCGGCGCTGCTGATATTGGCGGCGGCGCTGGCTTGCGCGGCGTTGGCGCGCTATGCGCCGGGCGGGCTGGTGGACGAGCGGGAAATGGACCGGCGGCTGAGCGAAGACAGCCTGGCGGCGCTGCGGGCGCGGACGGCGGAAAAGCGGGGAGTGGCGGCGACTTTGCTGCGATACGCGCGGGGATTGGCGAAGGGGGACTTGGGGTATTCGGAGTCGCACAGCGAGGAGATCGCGACGCTGGTGGCCGAGCGGGCGGGGGTGACGGGCCGCGAACTGGCGGTGGGCCTCGCGGGCGGGTGGATATTGGGCCTGGGCCTGGCGATCCCGGTGGCGCGTTACCGGCGGGCGTGGATGTTGGAGGCGGGGACGGCGGCGGGGTTCGGGTTGCTATTGAGCGTGCCGACGGCGCTGGTGGCGTACCTTTGCCTGGCGGCGGGGGCGGCCACGGAGGCGGCGCTGGCGCTG
Source organism: uncultured Acidobacteriota bacterium (assembly GCA_963823105.1). Lineage (GTDB taxonomy): Bacteria > Acidobacteriota > Terriglobia > Bryobacterales > Bryobacteraceae > JAJYKC01. The sequence goes on along the minus strand of CAWGKC010000009.1, from coordinate 665,224 downwards.
ATCGTTGCGCCGAGGGTTTTTCAGTTCACGCGGAATTTGCTGGGGGAGGCCTATGGGGCGGCGCATGTGGCGATGGCGCGGGCCAGGGGGGTGGGCGAGGGGCGGATCCTCGCGGCGCACATTTTCCCGGCGGTGGCCGGGCAGTTGGCGGCGCTGGGGGCGGCGTCGTTGAGCATGGCCATCGGCGGGGCGATCGCGGTGGAGGCGATTTGCGGCGTGCCGGGGCTGGGGCAACTGGCGTGGCAGGCGGCGATGGCGCGCGACGTTCCGCTGCTGATCGACATGACGGTGCTGATTACGGCGGCGACGATGGCGGCGACGGCGTTTTCCGGGCGGGTGGAGGCGGCCGTGGCAGTATGAAATGGCTACGCGGGACGGCGGCCGGGTTTCTGCTGGTGGTGGGCGTGGCGGCGGCGGCGCCGGAGTTATGGGCGCCGGCGCGTTACGAGACGCAGTTCCGCGACTTTCCGGATGCGCCGCCGTCGGCGCGATTCCCGCTGGGAACGGACGCGCTGGGGCGGGACCGGTTGTCGCGGCTGGTTTATGGAACGCGGGTGTCGCTGGCGCTGGCGCCGGCGGCGGCGCTGTTGTCGGCATTGACGGCCGGGCTGCTGGGCGGGGTGGCGGGACTGGCGGGCGGGTGGGCCGACGGCGCGATCCTGGCGGGGGCGGACCTGTGCCTGTCGCTGCCGTGGCTGTTCCTGCTGTTGATCGTGAGGGCGTGCCTGCCGCTGAACGCGCCGCCGGCGGCGTCGCTTGCCAGCACGTTCCTGCTGCTGGGCGTGCTGGGCTGGGCCGCGCCGGCGCGGGTGGTGCGGGCGGCGGTGCGGAAGCTGAACCATTCGGCGTTCCTCGATCAGGCGCGGGCCGCCGGGTGCGGGCCATGGCGGCTGCTGTGGCGTCATTTGCTGCCGAACCTGACGCCGGTGCTGCTGGCGCAGTTCTGGGTGGCGGTGCCGGCCTACATTTTGGCGGAAACGACGCTCGGGATGCTCGGCCTCGGCGTGGCGGAACCGCTGCCGTCGTGGGGAGGGTTGCTGCGCGAATTGGAAGGCGGAGGGATCGGGCGGCAGCCGTGGCTGCTGTCGACGGCGCTGCTGGTGGCGGCGGTGACGGGAAGTTTTCAACTGGCATGGCCGGGAGGGCGGGAGCGGCGATGAAACTGGTGACGTGGCTGGTGGGGGCGGCGATCGCCGCCCAGGGCGGCGAACTGAAGTTCGCGCTGCACGAGGACCCGAAGACCTCCGATCCGTTTCTGACCGCCGACGAATCGGCCGAGGCGGTGCGTTACTTAACCGAAGGCGTGTTGATCCGGGTGAACCGGCTGACGCAGGAGCCGGAGCCGGAACTGGCGGAGTCGTGGAAAATGTCGGCGGATGGGAAGAAGATCGCGCTGAAGCTGCGCGGGGGGGTGCGTTTTCCGGACGGTGCGCCGTTTACCTCCGGCGACGTGGTGGATACGTTCCGGAAGCTGCTCGATCCGGCGCTGCATTCGCCGATCGCCGACACCTTCAAGACCGCGCGCGGGGCGGTAAAGGTGACGGCGAACGGAGCGGACCGCGTGACGGTGGAGTTTCCGGCTCCGGCGGGCGACATCGAGCGGATGTTCGACCAGGTGGCGATCGTCTCGGCGAAGGCGGCGCGGCGGCCGGCGCCGGGGCTGGGGCCGTTTCTGATCGCCGAGAGGAGATCGGGCGCCTTCATTCTGCTGCGCCGCAATCCTGCCTATTGGAAGCGGGACGCAAACGGACGGCCTCTGCCCAGGGCCGATTCGATCCGGATGGAGATCGAGCCGAATCGGGATCTGGAGGTGTTGCGCTTCCTGAGAGGAGAAACGGCGCTGATCGACAGCCTGACGCCGGATCTGTTCGATCGTCTGCGGGGGGAGGCGCCGGGAACGGCGTTCGACGCGGGTCCGACGCTGCAGACGGATTTTCTTTGGTTCAACGAAGCGGGCGGGGCGCCGGTGAGCGAGGCGGCGAAGGGATGGTTCCGCTCGAGCGCGTTCCGGCGCGCGGTGTCGGAGGCGATCAACCGGGGCGACCTTTGCCGGGTGGTATACCGGGGACACGCCACGCCGGCGGTGGGACTGGTGTCACCGGCGAACCGGGAGTGGTTCAACGAGCGCCTGCGGCCGGCCGCTTGCGATCCCGGCGGCGCGCTGAAGAGGTTGGAGGGCGCGGGATTCCGATTGCGGGACGGGGTGCTGCGCGACGGAGGCGGACGGGCGGTGGAGTTCTCGCTGATTACGAACGCGGGCAGCAAAACGAGGGAGCGGATGGCGGCGATGATCCAGCAGGATCTGGCGCGGATCGGCATACGGCTGAACGTGGTGACGCTCGACTTTCCGTCGCTGATCGAGCGGATCACGCGAACGTCGAATTATGAAGCGTGCCTGCTGGGGCTGGTGAATGTGGATGCGGACCCGAGCGAGTTGATGAGTGTGCTGCTGAGCTCGGCGAGCAATCATCCCTGGAATCCGTCGGAAAAGGCTCCGGGCACGGCGTGGGAAGCGGAAATCGACCGGCTGATGCTGGCGCAGGCGGGGACGGCCGAGCACGCGGCGCGAAAGGCGAGCTTCGACCGGGTGCAGGAGATTCTGCAGGAGGAAGCGCCGATGGTTTACCTGCTGCATCCGAACGCGCTGGTGGCGATTTCGAGACGCTTGGCGGGCGCCAGGCCAGCCGCGTTCTTCCCGCACGCGTTCTGGGACGCGGAGCGCCTGGAACCGGCGGCGGAGGTGGCGGGGCGATGAGCGAACCGCTGCTGAGCTTGAGTGTTTCGGCCGGCTATCCGGGCAAGCCGGACGTTCTGCGGGAGGTCGTGTTGGAGGTGGGCGCCGGGGAGATTGTGGGATTGGCGGGGCCGAGCGGCGAGGGTAAAAGCACGATCTCGCGGGCGATTCTGGGGATGCTGCCGTTCCACGGAGGGTTTTGCCGCGGCGAGGTTATGTTCCGCGGACGGAACCTGCTGAGGCTGGGCGCGCGGCGGATGCGCGAGGTGCGCGGGAAGCAGATCGCGCTGGTGCCGCAAAGCCCGCTCGAATCGCTGAATCCGAATCTGAGACTGGGCGCGCAGCTTGACGAGGCGTGGCGGGCGCACGAGCGGGGAAAACGGGAGTGGGGTCCGTTGCTTGAAGGCGTGAACCTGCCGGTTGAGAGGAGTTTTCTGCGGCAATATCCGTCGAGCCTGAGCGTGGGGCTGGCGCAGCGGTTTCTGATCGCGATGGCGATGATGCACGAGCCGGCGTTAATGGTGGCCGACGAGCCGACGAGCGCGCTGGACTCGCTCACTCAAGCGGGGATTCTCGCGTTATTCCGCCGCTTGAACCAAGAAAAGGGCATTTCGATTTTGTATATCTCGCACGATTTGGCATCGGTGGCGAGCGTTTGCCATCGGCTGGCGATCCTGCGGGAGGGCCGGGTGGTGGAGTGCGCGGCGGTCGGGGAGGTGTTTCGCAACCCGCGGCATCCCTACACGCGGAGCCTGATGGATGCCATCCCGCGGATCCATCTGGATTGCGAATCAGACGCGGTCCCGGTCCGCCGTTAGCTCCAAGGCGCTAGGCGAGACGGGAACCGAGAGCGGAGAGCAGCTTCAACTCGGCATCGGAAAACGCGTCTCGTTCCCTCCGGTACAGCGACAGGACGCCGACGATCGTCTGGGCGGACTCGATGGGCACGGCCAAGGCCGATTTCAGGGCGCGAAATTTCTCCGGATCGTCGAGATATCCCGGCTCGACGGAGGGGTTGCCATTGACGATCGATTTTCCGTTTTCGGCGACCCAACCCGACAAGCCCGTGCCGAAAAGAATCGGCAAGGAGACGAATCCGCGATATTCGCCGCCGTCGATGCAGGCGGGTTCGACGCGGTTGCCGCGGACGAGATAGAGCGCCATCGCCTCATAGGGAATGAGGGCGGGCAACGAGCGGCAAAGCAGAGCGTAGAGGGCGTCGCGATCCGGGACGGACTGGCTGATGGCGCCGAATTCGGCGAGCCCGGCTTCCCGGCCGGCGGCGACGCCTTCCTGCAAATTCAACAGACTGGAGGAGACCGATTCAAAGCCGGCGGCGGGCCGGCCGCCGCGATCGATTCTGGCGCCGGTGGAGAGCTTGACCTCGATCCTGCGGCCGCTTTTGGCGAGCCGTTCCAATTCCACGTAGCGCCGGGCCAAGGCTTCCACGACGCGGGGATCGAAGCTTTTGCCGGACTCGGCGACTACCATTTGAATGGCCTCGTCAAGCGGTAAAGCGCGGCGGTATTGGCGGTCCGAGGCAAGCGCGTCCAGGCAGTCGACGACGGCGAGAATGCGCGCTCCGATGGGGATCCGCTCGCCCGAGAGTCCGTCCGGATAGCCGGCGCCGTTCCACTTCTCGTGATGGGACCTGACGATCGGCGCGACGGGGTAGGGGAAGCGGACCTGCTCGACAATTTCGGCGCCGACGACGGTATGGGTTTTCATCTTTTCGAATTCGTCGGGGGTCAACCGCCCCGGCTTCGAGATGATGTATTCGGGAACTCCGAGTTTGCCGATGTCGTGCAGCAGGGCGGCGGCCCGCAGCGCTTCGATCCCGGCTTCGCTCAATCCGAGGTCCTTGGCCAACTCGACGGCATACACTTCGACTCGCTCGAGGTGGTCGTGAGTGGTCGGGTCCTTGGCCTCGACGGCCAGGGCCAGGACTTCGACGGTGCGCCGCTGCAAGGCGGCGATTTCTTCGGCGTGATGCCGCTGTTCGGCGGCGCGGCGGGTGGCTTCCTCAAGGCGCTGCACGTACAAACGATGGGAGTGAAAGATAAAATAAAGGACCGGCAGAATCAGGAGGGAGGGCTGCCAGCCGAAACCGCGGCTGGCGGCGCCGAGGACCCAGGCGACGGCCGCTCCCACGAGGTAGTTTGGAAAAGTCCATAGGTAAGATTCGCGCCAAACGTTCCAAACGTTCTTGCCCTCGGTGAGACCGATGACGGCGGCCACCGACGCGGTGTTGGTCACGAAATAGGCGCCGGAGGCGAGCAGCAGCATGACCGGAGTCTCGAGCCAGGGAATGCGGCTGAGCATCGAGTAGTACAGAACGTAGGAGACGACGATCGAGCAAGCGGCGCTGGCCACGCTGAAGAGCACCTGAATGGGCCGGGGACGGTCCCGGGTGTGGAAGACGCTTTGGACCAACATGCCGAGACAACCCATGGCCAGGGTCTCCGGCAGGCTGAGATCGGCGATGCCCACCAGGACGAAGACGAAATTGACCGACATGGTGCCTCTGGCGACGGAAGGAAGCGGCACTTTCATTCCCGAGGCGATGAGGGCGACGAGGAAGAATACGAGGTGGTGCGTCCAGTCCGGCTTCCGCCAATCCCACATGCCGAAGACGAGCGCGGAAGCTCCGGCGGCGACGACGAAACCGATATAAGCGCTGGCTTTGCGCGAGTTCATCCGATAAAGACATCGGCTTCGGCGCGCGGTTCCAACAGGGCGCGGAAATAGGAACGCGACAATTTGGCCGAACGAAGCGCCAATTTGTCGGAATCGGGAGGCCACCCGCAAGGTCGATGCCCTGAATTATCAGAGATTTGCGGATCTGGCATGGCGAGTGCCTTGGGGGAGCCATCATGCAATTGTTTCGAAAGCAATTTCTTATCTGGATCTGTTTGATTTTTGGCGCGGGAACGTCAGCGACGCGCAGGTGTCGAAGGTGGCCCCCGACCTTTTGAATCTTTTGGGCAACGGTTTAGCGCCGGTCGAGGTGGTGATTCAGTTCAATGGCGTGCCCGGTCTGGGTGAAGTGTTGAAGCTGACGGGACTCGGTGGCGTGATCCACGCTCAATATACGATCATCCCGGCGATAACCGTGGAACTACCGGAAGCGGTGATTCCGATCCTGGCGCTCGATCCGAACATCGCCTACATCTCGCCCAATCGGGCGGTGGCGCCGACGCTCGATTTGACGACGGCGGCGGTTGAGGCCGACGTGGACGTTCGCCGAAGGCTACACGGGCGCGGGCGTGGGAGTGGCGATCATCGACAGCGGGATCTATCCGCATCCGGATCTGGCGTCGCGCATCGTATACCGGCAGAGTTTCGTTGGCGGCGTGAATCCGGACGACTACGGGCACGGAACGCATGTGGCGGGGATCGTGGGAGGCAGCGGGGCGGCGTCGACGGGGCCGCAATTCACGCGCACGTTCCGGGGCGTGGCGCCGGGAGTGAACCTGATCGATTTGCGGGTGCTGGACGCCAACGGGATGAGCTCGGACAGCATCGTGCTGGCGGCGATCGACCGCGCGGTGGCGCTGAAGCAGCAATATCACATCGGGGTAATCAATCTGTCGCTGGGGCGGCCGATCTTCGAGAGCTACCGGCTGGACCCGATCTGCCAGGCGGTGGAGGCGGCATGGAAGCGGGGCATCGTGGTGGTGGTGGCGGCGGGAAATCTGGGCCGCGACGGTTACGCGACGATCACTTCGCCGGGCAACAGTCCGTCGGCGATTACGGTTGGGGCGATGAAGACGGAGGGAACGCCGCAGACCGATCGACGACCAGATCGCCAGCTACAGCTCGCGCGGTCCGACGTGGATCGATTACGCGGTGAAGCCCGACGTCGTCGCTCCGGGCAATCAGGTGGTGTCGTTGCTGGCGCCGGGTTCCACGCTTTCCAAGGAATATCCGGGGAATATCGCCGCGCCGTCGTATTATATGCAACCGGGGGCATTAGCCGCGCCGGAGTATTTCCAATTGAGCGGCACCAGCATGGCGACGCCGGTGGTGAGCGGCGCGGCGGCGATTCTGATCGCGGCCGAGCCGGGCATTACGCCCGATACGGTGAAGGCGCGGCTGATGAAAACGGCGTCGAAACAATTTCCGTTGTACAGCACGGCGACCGATCCGGCGACGGGCGTCAGCTACACGGACGCTTATGACATTTTTACCGTCGGCGCGGGGTATCTGAACATTCCCGCCGCGCTGGCGAATCAGGACGTCACTCATGGGCGCGCGCTTTCGCCGAATGCCGTCTTTAACCCGTTGCTGTCCGCGGCGGTGTTGATGAATCCTTCGGGGTCGCTGTGGAACGGCGGCCTGTGGAGTTTGAACGCAGTTTGGGGCACGCAGGTTGTGCAACCGGCGATAGGAGGGAGTTCGGCGGCTTGGGGGACGTCGGCCGCTTGGGGAAGCTCGGCGGCGTGGGGGACTTCGGCGGCTTGGGGCACTTCGGCGGCTTGGGGGACGTCGGCTGCGTGGGGAACATCGGCTGCGTGGGGCACTTCGGCGGCCTGGGGGACCAGCGTCAGCGGGAACGGCGAAAAATAGAGGCGGCGGATGGCGCCTCCGGATGCGACCGCCGGGCGATGGGGCCGGGCGGGTCTGGGTTTGGCGAGCTTCTTTTCGACTTGGCGGCGCGGGAGTTTAGGTCGTTGAGTTGACGGAGGTCGTCGTAGAAGGCCGGGACAGCAACCCCTTCCTCCGATGTCGCTATTTCGCAATGATGGGTGGCGCCCAGACAGGTTTCCCAACCTTAGCGCCATCCCATTCGCCGACGCCGCTCTTCAGGAATACGCATCCTTGGGAAAATACCAGATTGCCGGTGGGATTCATGAACCCTACTCGCGTGTGATCGACATTGATTCCGTTCTGCTGCAAAGTCAGTACGCACCGTCTGAGGTCTTCCGTCGAAGGCTTGTAGTGGCCACTATTGTTGCTGATGGCGGCCAGATAACCGCCCTCCTCTTTCCAGGTATTACTTTCATCCCATTTCAACCCGATATGGATATAGCCCGCGCAGATCGCTTCCCGTCCGGCCAGAAACGAGGAGTGATTCATGTAGGTATTCTCCCGGCTTTCGACCTGGGGACCCTTGTCGGTTTGGACCACATAGTCCTGCGGCCTCTCGTCTGTCCGGACGAACAGGGCGCCGTGCCGGTCCATGGCATACATCAGCGGCGTGTAGCCACCCGTGCTTTTCTTCACCATCAGCGACGGTTTGTAGTCTATGTCTACCAGGAGGCCTTCTCTTGGCATCACCAAATACTTCAACCTGGCGATCTTATTCAGGAACAGAACACTGCTAGTTTTTTCGACCTCAATCCGGCCAAGGACCTGTTGCGTATCGAAGCTAGTAAATTCGTCGTGCTTAAAATGCTCCGCAAAATCCGTCGCCGACAGAACCCGGCCCTTTTTCTGGTTGGCTGTGTAGTAGTTTCGCTCGAAGCTGTAGCCCGGCGCCAGTCCGCGCATGTCGCCGCCTGGCTGCGCAATTTTGCCTGCGCTCTTTATGCCCTGATGATCATCGAGAGAGCGGACAAGCGCTTCGCTGATCCCTCCCAACTCACTCGACGCCATCTTGAGAAGGGCTTCCACCGCGTTTTTACGGGTCGGGTCAGGCCCGTTGTTCGCTTTAAGCCATCTCCGGCATTCCTTGAGTACCGTGTACAACCCGGCTTCCAGGACACGTTTGTCCGGCGAGATCTTGACCTCGTGCCAGCATTCGAGGGCGGTCACCACCCGGGCCAAATCGTCTCCGGCCAGTTCATGGTTCTCGCCTACCGTTAAGTGTCCGGCGTGGGTCAAAAATTCGCTTACAGTCCAGAGCGCCATGGCGAGATTGTACGCCTTCGGTTGCCGAAGCGAAAGGTAGTCTCATTCTTCCGGCGCAGCACCGCCCGCTTGAGAGCGCGCTGGCAAAGATTATTGTCTAACGGCGCCCCGGCTTTTAAGGAATCTGTCATAGCGGATCTTGCCGCGAGCGGCGGCTTGGCCATGCACATCCCTGGGCGGTTCCGGAACGCGCCTGGGGGTTGAAGGATTGGGCCGCGGAAAAGAAGCCGGGGCAGGGTAAGTTCATGCGACCAACGCGGCGAAATCACGCGCAGACACTATCTGGGCGCCTTTGTGGCGGCCGAGCGCAAGCAGCCCGCTCTTATCGCCTGTGACCAGATAATCGGCCTTGCCCGCTTCCGACAGAGCCAGAAGAAAATCGTCCGTGGGATCGGGAGAACGCTTCACGCGCGGCAGCGGATCGATGTCCTCGGTGAGCTTCTTGACTTGGTTGACCAGGCGGCCCGCATTGTGTGGTTTGACCAGTTCGGCCACACGTGGTTTTTGCAGCGTTGAGCGCAACTCGCCGACATACGCCGCGCAGGTCAGGAGCGTGAATTTTCCGTCCAGCCAGGCGTCGACGATAGCGGCGGGCTTGCCGGCCGGGGCGATCAGGGCGGACACGAGGATGTTGGTATCGAGGACCACGCGCATCAGGCTTTGTTAGCCTTCCCTTTGGCGCGGCGTTCCGCGCGGACCTCGCTGACGGCTTCGTCGACGACGCGTTGGATTTCATCGGGGCCGACGCCGGCGTTGCGCGCCCTGATGTCCTGAATGGTGCACTGAAGCACGCGCCGGCGGACTGCTTCCTCGATGAACTTCGAGAGATCGCCCTTTTTCATGCCATGGGAGCCCAGGAAAGTGCGCAGGGTCAGATCGGTGTCCTTCGAGACCTTGACGCTCCAACGGACGGGTTCTTCTTCCATTTTTACCACCTATACGCTCAAATTGATAAACGCTCAAGCGTCTATACCCCTATTGTATGCTAGAATTCGACGGCCAGGAACTCGATTAACTGTGCCCGTCGCGGGCTACCAAGCAATCACTTCGTTTTTCCGCGACGTCCGGGGCGGCGATGCGCCGTAGCCCCACTCGCCCTCGGTTTTCGTGGCCACGGCTTAACAACTCCGCCATGGCGGCTTGGGAATCGCCCACCACTGCCATGCCAACGCTTTTGAGGAACACGGGCAAAACGGAGTGCGGCGCCGGCTTGTTCCTGGTCCCATTGGCGGTGCGCGCAGCACCCTTTGCGGTTTTGAGAAACCGGCCGTAGCGGAGTTTGCCGAGGGCGACGGCTTGGTCCTGCACATCCCTCGGCGGTTCTGGAACGTAGGTCAAGAAGGTCTTGGCCAGCACGTCTACGAACGCGAACAACGCCCGCTGTCCGATCCGCAGATTGCGAATCTCCAGAGCCATACGATCCAGGGTCGGCGCGATCCGCTGTTCAGCCTCATGGACGCCTCTTTCGCGGACTGCTAGTTCCCGCTCTATTGCCTCGCGCATGAACGGGCTGGGGCACGAGAATCCGCCTTTCTTCGTCGCCGCCTCGATCCGCTCGTCTAGCTCTGCGACAGACCGCAGCCCGCGGCCGACTGCCTTTTGCTTTCGTAACACCCGACCTATGCGCCGCAGAAGGCATGCGGCCGGCTTAGAACGAGACCCAACCATTTGGGGACCCCTTTATCAGAGGGTGAAACTGAAACTTGGCGAAGTTGCGAGCTTCGCAAGCCAACCCTATGAAGGCCACCCAAATGGTTACGAACAGAATTCAGCATAGCGACAAGAAGCCCGTTCAACAAGGCGCTGGAGCGATGGCTCCGGAACCCAATAGAATCGGGGCTTCCACGCCCTTCGACTTTGCCGGTAAGAACCTGATTCCGTACGGAGGCTTGCTTCCGGTGGCCACCATGCTGGAGGAGCTAGGCTTCCAAAAGCCGATGGAGGAGGCGGTCAGGGTGAAGCGGCTCACCAAAGTGATGTACGGCTACCAGTTCCCGCTCGCCATGGTGTTGGGCCTGAACATCGGGTTCAGCCGCCTGAACCAACTGCGGTTCATTGCGCGCGATCCGATGCTGACGGGTATATTGAAAATCGTGCAGTTCAGTAACCCACCGCTCGACTACTTGGATCGGCGAGGGTGGGAAGCGATCGCCCTCGCCGAGGAGATGGGAGCCGATCCATTGTCGATCGATGAGACGGACGGCAGGCGAGAAGCGGCGCGGCGCAGTTGGGTTGGATCGATCCGCCTTCCACGTTGCGCCGGCTGCACAAGACTACGTTCTATGTGAATTCGGAATTGATCCAATCGCTTCTGGACGAAGACGCGGCGCGGAGGAAGAAAACGGAGTAGTCGCGCTCTTTCGGCCCGACGCTTTGCGAAGGGGGTCAGGGTTTGGCGAGTTTCTTTTCGACTTGCGAGGCGCGGGAGTTGAGGTCGTTGAGTTGGCGGAGGTCGTCGTCGGCCTGGGAGATGGCGCTTTGGATGCGGGTGAGGCCGGATTCGCTTAGGGCGCTGGAATTCTGGTCGCGGCTGGAGGCGAGGACGCCGCTCATGGCGCGGAACTGTTCGGTGAGATCGCGGTAGCGGCGAAGGATGGAGGCGATGTAGCCGCCGCGGCGACGGTTGAGGTCCTCGAGCGTGGCGAGGAGGCGGGTGGATTCGGCGATTTTCGCGGCGGAGGAGGATTGATCCGACTTCAGTTTGTCGGCGGCGGCTTGGAAATCGGCTAGGTGCTGGCGGGCGGCTTGGGCGTCGTTCTGGGCGGCGCGAATCTGGCGGTTGAGGTCGTCGAGGCGGGCGTTGTAGTCGCTTTGGGCGGCGGTGAAGCGCGAGTTGGCGCTGGCGGAAGCTTGGGCGCGCTCTTCGTCGAAGGAGGCGGTGCGGGCTTCGAGGCGATGGAGGGCGGCGTGAGCCTCGTTCAGTTCGCGCTGGAGTTGGCCGATTTCGGCTTCGCGTTGGGCGAGGAGATAGGCCGGCTTGTTCGACGGGCGGGGAGTGGTGGAAGCGGGGGCGGGAGTTTCACCGGAAGGCGCGATGGCGGCGGAGGGTTGTTGGAGCTGGGCGGCGCGAAGGCGGGCGCGGAGTTGTTTGAGCGAGGCGGCGTCTTCGGATGCGCGGCCGCGGGCGGCGTCGAGCTGGCGGGTTTGCCAGAGAGCGGCGGCGGAGGCGGCCAGGAGGGCGGCCAGGAGAATCGCCATTGAGAGATGCGCGCGCACAAGCGAATGTTACTACGATTGGCTATTTGCGTTTGAGGGTGAAGCGGGAGCGGGTGGAGAGTTGCAGTTCGCGGTCGCCGGCGAAGGCGGAGACGCGGATGCGGAGGTCGGGGTGGAAGCGGGCGGGGAGGGAAAGTGAGAGGCTCCAGGCGGAGGAGATGCGGGCGAACATGGCGGAGAGGGCGGTGGGGATTTCGGCGATGGAGCGGCAGACTTCGGTGTCGCCGGCGGTTGCGTCGGTGAGGGTTTTGAGTCCGCTCTGGTAGGCTTCGTTGAGGCGGCTGCCGCGGTAGTGGAGATGGACGACGAACAGCGGCGGCTGGAGGGATTCGACGCCTTGGACGAGCTTGTCTATCTTCTCGACGATGAGTTGCTCGGGGAAGCGGCGGCTTAAGTCGTGAGGGTCGCTTTGGTTGATGACGGGGTTGGTGTAATCGTCGCGGTAGTTATAGACGCTGCTGTCGGTGACATAGAGAACGGAGACGCGGGCGGAGGATTTGCGCATCATGGCGTCGGCGAGAGAGAGGGATTGCTCGACGGTGTCGAGGAGTCCGGCCTTGCCGCTGGAGGCGATGTCCTGGATGGCCTGGAGCACGGGGGCGCGGTCGGGGCCGGGATCGGCGAGCACGTGGAGGCCGTCCTGGGCGCGGAGGAGGCCGACCCAGGCGTTCGCTGGGAGCTTGCCGATTTCATCGACGAGCGCCTGGCGGGCGGGATCGACGAAGGAGACGTCGCCGGCGAGATCGAGGACGATGAGAATGACTTGATCGGAAGACGGGCCATATTGGGCGAAGACGGGGGCGGGTGCGCCGTTGAGAGTGGCCTCGAAGCGGACGCGGCCGAGGGGGGTGGGAGCGTCCTCGATCCAGGCGGGGACGCGGAGGGTGGCGGCGCGATCGATGCCGGGAGTGACGGTGAGAAGGAAGGCGAGGAGCCAGGGGCGGAGAAGCGGCATCAGAAGCTGAACTTCAATCCGAGTTGGATGACGCGTCCGCCGTGGGAGCCGATGATGTGGCCGGCGTTGACGTTGGGCGCGGAGATGGGGCCGATGCCGGTGTCGGGGACGTTCCAGTTGCCGTGGTTGATTACGTTGAAGGCGGAGGCGCTGAGCTCGACGGCGCGATCGACGCCGATGGGCAGGCGTTTGTTGACGCTGAGGTCGATGGCTTCGGTGCTGGGACCGAGGAGGGTGGAGCTGGTGGGCGAGGAAGTGCCGAGAGTGAAGTCGGGCGGCTGGGCGAAGGCGGCGGGGTTGTACCACTGCGAGGGGCCCTGGTTGGGGGAGTGGGGATCGACACCGGGGACGGTATCGACATTCAGCGTGGAAAGAAGATTGCCGGTGTTGTTGTATTCGGGATGAAAGGCGAGAGGAGTGCCACCGTTCCAATAGGCGTTGCCGCTGACGGTCCATCCGTCGAGGAGAGGACGGCGCCAGTCCGAGTAACTAAGAAGGGGCTTGTTGGAGCCGAAGGGGAGTTCGTAGACGTAACCGACCTGGACGTATTGGGGAGGATTGTAGTAAGTGGGGGACCAGTCGTTGTGGGTGTTGAAGAAGTCCTGCTCGCCGTAGGGAGCGGAGTAGTTGTCGAGTTGCTTGGAGTAACTGTAGTGGGCGGTGAAGGTGAGGCCGAAGGAGGCGCGCTTCTCGACGTTGAGGTAAACGGAGTCGCGCTGGTAGCGGCCGTAGGGGAAGAGCGAGAAGAGCTCGAAGCCGTTGAACTGGGGGAAGGGTTGGAGGGTGACGCGGAAGGACTGGTTATAGAGGGCGTTGCCGAAGGAGAGGAAGTTGGGGCTGATGGCGTTGGGGTTGGCCGAGCCGTCGCCGACGAGGAGGTCGCGGCCGCCGGAGTAATTGGCGCCGACGGTGACGAGGAGGGAGAAGGGGAGCTCGCGCTCGAAGGAGACGCCGGCGGATTGATAGAGGGGTTCGCGGCCGCTGATGTCGAGGAAGTCGGCGATAGAGTTGTCGGCGAAGGAGGGGCTTAGGTTTGGCAGCGGCGAGGCAAGGGGCGGGAAGGCGGAGGCGAAGGGGAGGGCGGGAGTGAGTTGGATGTTGGAGGAAGTGAAGGCCTGGCGGGCGTTGAAGCCCTGGGTGGCGAACTGGCCGTTGATGAGGGAGATGCGGCCGTGGGTGCGGGCGAAGGAGGCGCGGAAGACGGATTTGGAATCGCCGAGCGGGTTCCAGGCGAGGGCGAGGGAGGGGTCGAGATCGTAGTTGTTGGGACCGAGCCCGGCGGGGATGCCGTTTAGACCGGCGAAGACGAGGGCGCCAGGGCGGCCGTTGGAGGGATCGACGACGGAGGGATCGATGGTGCTTTGGCGGTTGTATTTTTCGGTGCGGGGCGTGCGGCGGCTGAGGGTGAGCGAGAGGGTGAGGGTGAGGTCCGGGGTGGGTTGATATTTGTCGGAGGCGGCGAGGGATTGATAGGAATCGCGGAAATAGGAAGGCGCGGTAACGATGGTGTTTTCGCCGTACTGGGGAAGGCCGAGGAGGAAGCTGGAGAAGCCGTAGCCGGTGTCGGTGATTCCGGGAAGGCTGGTGAGGCCGGCGCCGAATTGGTAGTAGCCGGCGGGGTAGGCGGCGACGTAGGAGTTGAGTTGATACAGATCGGCCTCGGCGGTGAGGGAGAGCGAGTGTTTCGCTCGATGGGTGGAGAAGCCGTCGCTTAGTTGGTAGTGAGCGCGGGCGTTGCGGGAGGCGGGGAAGGAAGTGCCCATGGCAAGGTAGTTGTCGAGTTGGTAATAGGGGAAGGGGGATTGGCCGGCGACGCCGGAACGGGACGTAGTGGAGGAGGCGAAGAGGGTTAGGGTGTTGACGGTTTGGGCGCTGGCGGTGAAGACATAGCCGAGGGCGCCGCGCTCGCTGTTGAAGCTCTGGTTGGGGGAGCCGGGGTTGGCGATGTTGTTAAAGTACTTTGCGGCGCCAAGGAAGCCGGTGGAGACGGTGCTGTTCCAGGTGATGCGGTGACGGTCTCCGAAAGAACGGTCGAGGTTGGCGATGACGCCGTCGGCGAGGTCGGTTTCGGGGGAATCGACGAAGAAATTGTTTTGAAAGAAGGGGCCGACGGCGGCGTTGGGCTGAGGGTAGAGCTGGAGTTGTTGGAGGGCGAGGGGGGAGAGGCGATCGGCGGGGATGCGGTTGCCGGGGAACGGGGTGCGGAGGTACTGGAGATTGGAGGTGGAGACGGGGAGATTGGGATTGTAGTTGGGATTGAGGGCGGTGGTGGAGGGGTCGTAGATGGGGAGGATGTTGCCGGCCTGGTCGACGGTTTTGGAGAAGTCGCCGGTGCGTTCGAGGGTGGTGGGGATGGTGTGGAGGGAGGCGCGGGAGATGCTTTCGCGGACGCCTTCATAGGAGATGGAGAAGAACGTCGTGTTGTTATTGGGGAGGAGATGGGGGATGACGAGCGGGCCGGAGACGTTGAAGCCAAACTGATTGCGGTGGAGGACGGCGTTCAGGCCGCCGTTTTGTTTGATCTCGTGGGGGATGGCGTCGAGGATGTCGTTGCGGAAGTTTTCGTAGAGGCGGCCGTGCCAAAGCATTTTTGGGCCTTGATGGTTTTGAGCGTCCGGCGGGCTGTCGGCGCGCAGGCCTTCGTCGCGGGTGAGGATTTTGAACTCGTCGGCGGCTTGGGTGAGGGGGGTGGGTTGCTTGGTGGGGGACGATGCGGAGTCGTTCGAGGCGAGGATAGGCAAAGAAAGGACAAAGAAAGCTAAGGCAAAACGGGATAGCGCGGGCAACCTTCATTTTAGACGGTGAAGCGAGCGGACGCCATCCCGTAAAAAGGGGAGGCGCGGCGGTTTCGCGGGGCGGAGCTAATTGATTTACAGGACTTGACAAGAAACCGTAATCAAACTATTCTTCACAAAGAACTCAACAATAAAGCCTTGGGCGGGCAAGGCGTTTCAGGAGACCGGGATATGGCAGATGCGTCGAGCGGCGAGCCGGCCGATCCGGACGGGGTGGGCGTCTTCGTTGGCGAAGGTCACGATGGGTCTCGTGGCGCTGGAAGCGGCGACGGGTCTGGCGGTGAGGTTCGGCCCATTCCACGCGGCGGCGCAGTGGGGGCTATTGGTCCACACCGTGGCGGGGGCGGCGATGCTCGTGCCGGTTTGTTGGTACCTGGCCGCGCACTGGCTGGATTACCGGAAGCAGGCGTTTTCGGATGTGGTGCTGCTGGCATATGTGACGGCGGCGGCGCTTGTGGTTTGTTTTGTTTCGGGCGGCGTGGTCACTTATGAGGCGCTCTGGGGAGTGCGCACGCTGCCTTTCTGGCGGAATGTCCATCTGATTTCCACGTTCGCCGTACTGGGCGGCGTTGGGGCGCACGTCCTGCTGGCCGTCTTTCGGGCGCGGAAATCCGCGGCCGCGGGGCGGATGCCGGGCTTCGCGCTTCAAGCCGCGGCGATCGCGGGAGTGGGACTCGCGATCGCCGTCGCGCTTGCCGTGGTTTATCCGGGCACGCGCTATGTGAATCGATTCCCGAAGGGCTACAGTTACCCGCACGGAAAAGACCGGCCCTTCGCGCCGAGTTTGGCGCGGACTTCGACCGGCGGGGCGTTCGACGCGCGGTCGCTGGCGGGATCGATGAGCTGCGGCACGAGCGGTTGTCACGAGCAGATTGTCGAAGAGTGGAAGCCGAGCGCGCATCGCTATGCCGCGATGGACTCGATCTTTCAAGGAATTCAGACGGTGATGGCGAAGCAGAACGGGGCGGAATCGACGCGGTACTGCGGAGGCTGTCACGATCCCATTTCGCTGTTCTCGGGGACCAAGAACATCTTCGTGGAGAAGCTGACCGGGCTGGAGGGGTACAACGAGGGCATCTCGTGCCTGGTGTGCCACTCGGTGCAGAAGACCGACATCCAAGGGAACGCGAATTTCACCGTGGTGCAGCCGCGGCAGTACTTGTGGCAATGGAGCACGACGGGGGCGGAGCGAGTGGCGCGGGATTTTTTGATTCGCTCGTATCCGGCCGAGCACCTGAAGCTGAGCAAGCGCATGTATAAGGCGCCGGAGTATTGCGCGGCCTGCCACAAGCAGTTCATCGACCAGGAGGTGAACCGCGTGGGATGGGTGCAGCTTCAGAATCAATACGACAACTGGAAGGCGAGCCACTGGAACCGCAAAGGCGACGCGGCGCACACGATCGAATGCCGCGAGTGTCACATGCCGCTGGTGGATTCGCACGACCCGGCCGCGGGCGATTCAAGCGACTACAATCGCACCGCGAACGACGGGAAGCACCGCAGCCATCGCTTTCTGGCGGCGAATACGATGATGCCGAACCTTCTGCACTTGGAAGGTGCGGAGCGGCAGAGCCAACTTACCGAGCAGTGGTTGCAAGGTAAATTTCCAATTCCGGAGATTCGCGACAAATGGGCGGAGGGTCCGGTGATCCAGATGCGCATCGAGGCGCCGGAGGAAGTGGCGCCGGGGCAGCGGATTCCGATCCGGTTGATTCTGACATCGAACAAAGTGGGGCACGACTTTCCGACAGGGCCGCTGGATCTGATTCAGAGTTGGGTGGAGGTGAGCGTGACGGACGAGGCGGGCAAGGTGATTTTCGCCTCCGGCCGGCGCAACGAGAAGCACTTCATCGAGCCGGGAACGTTTCTGTTCAAGGCCGAGCCGGTGGATCAATACGGAAATCTGATCGACCGGCATAATCTTTGGGAGATGGTGGGAGTGCGTTACCGGCGTTCGCTGTTTCCGGGTTATTCGGATACGGTGGAATATCAGGCGGCGTGCCCATCGAGCGTTTCGTCGTCGCCGAGCGAGGCCAGAGTGGGGGAGTTGAGCGAAACGCGGAAGTTCGATGTCGCACCCAAGGCGGCGGGCAAGTATGCGATCGTGGCGATCCTTCATTACCGGAAGATCGATCAGTTTCTGCTCAATTATGTGCTGGGCGAAAAATCGGGAATTACGGCGCCGGTGGTGGACATCACGCGGGTGAGCGCGACGGTGGACATACGGCCCAAACGGGTGGCCGCGAATAGGAAAGGTACCGCGACGCTCGCCCGGCTCGCCGAGCGATAAGCGTCCATGCCTCCGGTCGAACCATTGCCCGAACGGTTGCCCGCGCCGCCGGAGAACCGAAGGAACCGGCGATTGAGCCGGAGACACCGGCGCGCGATCTGGAGCGCGGTGGGACTGGCGGCCGCGGGTTTGTTGGGGACGGTGTTCGGGGTCGAGTATTCGGCGGCGCATCGGCCGCGGGTTTACGAGCCGGGGGAAGAGACGGCCGACATCACGCACAGCCTGGAGCGCGGCGGAGGAGCGGTTCAGGCTGTGCGCGCGACGGGGCATTCCGGCGGTCTGCGCGATGCGGGCCGGGCGCTTCCGGCGGGCGCGCCGGAGCCGCGCTTCACCGACGTCACGCGGCAGGCGGGCCTGGGGGAATTCCGCAGTTTCGCGGGAGATCGAAGCTCCCAATTGCCCGAAGACATGGGTTCCGGCGTCGCGTGGGGCGATTTCGATAACGACGGGAACGAGGACCTGTTTGTGGTGAGCGCGGGCGGCCCGCTTGGTGTGCCGGCCGGGCAACGCGCGCCGTCGCTGCTTTACCGCAACATGGGCGATGGCACGTTCCGGAAGGTGGAGAATTTTCCCGACACTCGCATCCTCGGCATGGGCGCGGCGTGGGGAGACTATAACAACGACGGCTGGCTGGATCTGATCGTAACCGGCTACGATACGCTGCTGCTGTTCCGCAACGATCACGGCGTGCTGGTGCGCGATACGAGGTTTCCTAATTTGAAAGGGTTTTGGACGGGAGCGTCCTGGGGCGATTACGACCGCGACGGCAATTTGGACCTCTACGTTTGCGGATACGTGCGATACAAACCGGGCGACGCGGGACACGTCTCGCAACAGTTCGGGCTGGAAGTTCCGTTCACGTTGAACCCGTCCTCCTATGAGCCGGAACGCAACCTGCTATTTCACAACAACGGCGACGGGACCTTTACCGAGGTCGCGGAGAAAATGGGGGTCGCCAATCGCGATGGGCGGAGCCTTGGCGCGCTGTGGCACGATTTCGACGGCGACGGTTGGTTGGATCTGTACGTGGCGAACGACGTTTCAGAGAACAAGCTGTATTTGAACCGGCACGGGAAATTCGTCGATTCGGGCCGAAACGCGTGGGTGGAGGAGTATCGCGGTTCGATGGGACTGGCGGCGGGGGACTTCGACCGCGACGGCGACGACGATCTGTTCATTTCGCATTGGATCGCGCAACAGTTCGCGCTGTATCAATCGCTGCTTTCCGAGCAAAAGGAGGCGGGGACGGGGAAACCGGAGCTGCACTTCACCGATGTGGCGGAGACGCATGGCATCGGGGAGGTCTCGCTGCAGTCGATCGGCTGGGGCGCGTCGTTCGTGGATTTCGATTCCGACGGCTGGTTGGATCTGGTGGTGGCGAACGGAAGCACGTTCGAGACGAAGCGGCCGCCGCGGAAGCTGGAGCCGATGGCGTCGTTTCTGTTCTGGAATCAAAAGGGCGAATTCTTTCACGATCTGGCGCCGTGGAACGCCGCATTCTCCACGCCGCACGCGAGCCGCGGGTTGGCCGTGGCCGATTACAACAACGACGGCGCGATGGATATCGCGGTCGTGGATCATGGCGAGGGCGTGCGGCTGCTGCGCAACGACATTCCACAGGGCAATTGGTTGGAGCTTCGTCTGCACAGCCTGGCGGGGCGGAGCCAAAAGCCGGTGGGGTTTGGGGATGGCGCGACGGTGATCGCGGATGTGGCGGGTGTGAAGCTGCGGCGGACGGTGACGAGCGCGTCGTATCTTTCGCAGGATAGCCGGCGCGTGCATTTCGGATTGGGCAAGAGCGCGCGCGCCGATACGGTGGAAGTGCGATGGCTCGATGGGCGGGTGGACACTTATCCCGGACTCGATGCGAACACGATTTGGAATTTGATCGAGGGGGATGCGGTGGCGCATCGGAAATCACTTGAAGGCGGCGGCGCCGGCGCGGGACCGGCTGGTTGAATTCTGGGTGAAAGAGCGAGCGGCGATGGACGCGTTGAAAAGAGAAAACGACGCCGCGAAGGCGGCCCGCTTGTTCCGAGAGGCCCTGGCTCTCAATCCCACTCACGAGGATTCGCGCTACTACCTGGCCAACAGTCTTTACGCACAGGGAGACACGGCGGGCGCGCTCGAACAGCTTGACGAACTGATTCGCATGAATCCGCAAAGCAACCGCGGCTACCAGCGGAAGGGATTGCTGTTGGCCATCGCGGCGAAATCCGGGGCGCAACTGAACGCGGCGGAAGAGTGCGCCGGGAAAGCGCTGGCGCTCAATCCCGAGGAGACGGGGACGCTGCAGTTGTTGGGAGAGATCGCGCTACTGAGAGGGGATCGAAACGCGGCTGAGCGGCGGCTGGAGCTGGTTTGCCGCACCAATCCGCGGGCGGCGGGCGGGTATTTTCTGCGCGGTTATCTGGCGTGGAAGAGGAACGACGCGGCGGGTGCGCGCGAGTTTTTGTTGGCCGCTCGGAGCGCGCGCGGCAAAGATTGGAAACCGGCGGGAACGGTTGCCGAGGGCGATGTGCGCGCCCGGATGCACAGCGAAGGGTCCGTGCTTTCGTCCTATTGGGACCGGTGGGATGGGTCGCCGGATCCGGCGGTTGCGTATGCCGCTATCGATCGCGGGTTGAAATCGCGCTTAGGCTCGCGGGCCGCGGCTCAACTGCACCAGCCGTGAGCTTTTCTTTTTAGGGGCGGCGCGCTTGCCTACCGGCGGGCCGGCCTGCGCGATGTCGGCCAGCGTGGTGCTTTGCAGAAAATGGGTGTAGACGGTGCGCACCGGTTTCCAAAGGGCGTGCGCGGAGCAGGCGTCGAATTCCGAGCAGGCGCGGTCCTCGCCTAGAAAGCAGGTTGGCTCGATGCGGCTCCGGTCGAACAGGTCGACGACCTCCATGAGAAAAATCTTGTCGGGCTTGCGGCGCAGGCGGTATCCTCCGCCGCTGCCGCGGGTGGCGCCGATGAGTCCCACGTTGCCGAGCGTCCAGAGAATCTTAGAAAGATAATTGCCCGGGATCTGGGCGCGCTTCGCCAGATCCTTTCCCAGCATCGACTCTCCTTCGGCCACCGCGGCGAGGTGAGTGAGCGCGCGAAGGGCGTATTTGGAGGTCGCCGAGAGCATGGTTCCCTTCAGTATAAGTGGGTAGGGATCGCCGCCCGGCCGGGTTGGGGCGGGCGTTATCATAATAGAGGAGTTGCTCATCCAGATAGATGCAATTAACTATGCAGACTCATCCCAAGGGATCCCAGGCTCGCGTGCTGTTGACGTCGGTGTTCGGCCCTTACGCCCGCGACGACGAGTTTGGAAGCCGGGCGATCAACCCGATGGAGCTTTATCACAACCAGGTGACACGAGCGCAGGGCGCATTTTCGCCGCGGATGTTTCACCGGTCCTGGGGCATAAAGATGATCCAGGAAAACATCGCCGCTCCCTGCACGGTTCTCGACTTTCCGGCGCGGGACGACTTCGCCAGGGAACTGGCGGCGAACCACTACGACATCGTGGGCATTTCCTCGATCATCGTCAACATCGGAAAAGTGCGGGAGATGTGCCGGATGGTCCGGCGGCTTTCGCCCGATTCGATTCTGGTGGTGGGCGGGCACGTGGCGGCGATTCCGGGCATTGAGGCGCTGATCGACGCCGACCACATCGTGAAGGGGGACGGCATTTCGTGGATGCGGAGTTATTTGGGCGAGGATTCTGGCGCGCCGATCCGGCACCCGGAGATCATTTCCGCATTCGGGCATCGGGCGATGGGGGTGCGGCTTCCGGCGCGGCGCGGCGCGACGGCGGCGACGGTGATCTCGTCGGTCGGCTGTCCGCTCGGTTGCAACTTCTGCACCACGTCGGCCTTCTTCGGCGGCAAGGGAAAGTTTCTGAACTTTTACGACACCGGCGAGGAACTGTTCGAGCTGATGAGCCGGTTGGAAGCGCGGCTCAAAGTGCATTCGTTTTTCATGATGGACGAAAATTTTCTGCTCCACCGGAGGCGGGCGATGGAGCTGTTGGAGCGGATGAAGAAGGCCGGGAAGAGTTGGGAGCTGTATGTGTTCTCCTCGATCAACGCGATCCGGAAATACACGATGGAAGAGCTGGTGTCGCTGGGGATCTCGTGGATCTGGATGGGGCTGGAATCGCCGCGCTCGCAGTACAGGAAGCTGCGCGGCGCCGACACGATCGGACTGGCGCGCGAGCTGCGCGAGAACGGAATCAAGCTGTTGGGATCGACCATCGTGGGGCTTGAACACCACACTCCGGAAAACATAGCGGAGGAGATCGAGCACGCGGTGGCGCACGGCACCGATTTCCATCAGTTCATGCTGTACACGCCGGTCCCGGGCACGCCGCTTTATAAGGAGATGGAGACGGCAGGCAAACTTCTGGATGTGAATCTGGCCGATATTCATGGCCAGGACAAATTCAATTTTCAACATGCGGCCATCTCGCGCGAGGATTCGAAGAAGTTTCTGGACTGGGCTTTCCGGCGGGATTTCGAACAAAACGGTCCGAGCCTGTTCCGGATCTGCCAGACGACTTTGCAGGGATGGAAGCGCCACAAGAACCACCCCGAGGCGCGGATCCGGGAGCGGTTCGCGCGAGAAGCCGTGGCGCTGAAGGGCGTCTATGGCGCGATGTTGTGGGCGATGGAGCGCCAACTGGCCGGGACCAACGAGGCGATTCGCCGGCGAATCCATTCGCTGCGCGGCGAACTGAGGGAGGAATTCGGCGGGCTATCGCGCGTGGTGCCGTGGATATTGGGGCCGGTGCTGCTGTGGAGCACCCGCCGCGAGGAGAAACGGCTGGCGCGGGGAAAGACTTATGAACCGAAGGCGATCATCGACCGGAGGAACTGGGCGTAGGCGAGCCGTTCGCTCAACGCTTGACATTTTCCGCATTGCGCGTAGCTTTGTAGGGAGGGGTGCGCATGGCGGGTCCGGAATCGAAGGTCTTTTTGAGCTACCGGCGCGACGACGCGGAGGGGCAGGCGGGGCGGTTGTACGACCGGTTGAACGCGGCGTTTCCAGGGCGGGTGTTCCGGGACGTAAGCGGGATCGACATCGGGGTGAACTTCGCGGTGGCGATCCAGGACGCGATCGCGGCGAGCGCGGTGTTTATCGCGGTGATCGGGCGGCAGTGGATGACGGTGGCCAATGCGAAGGGCGAGCCGCGCCTGATGCAGCCGGGCGACTATGTGCGATTGGAAGTGGCGACGGCGCTGGAGCGGCATCTGAAGGTGATCCCGGTGCTGGTGGACGGGGCGAAGATGCCGGACGGGGATAGTCTGCCGGCGGAGCTTCAAGAGTTGGCGAGGATCAATGCGATCGAGCTGACGGTGACCGATTACGACCATTTGGTGGAGCGGCTGATCGAGGCGCTGGAGGCGACACTTGGTAAACGAGGGGAGCCTGCGCGGGCGGACGACGCGGCGGCGCAGGTGGAGACGCTGGTGCGGAGGGCGGAGGCGGCGATCGCGGGGGAAAATTGGATGGACGCCAAGCAATCGCTGCAATCGGCGCTGTCGCTCGATCCGGGCAACGCGGCGGCGGCGGGGCGGCTGCGGTTCGCGATCGAACAGATGCAGTTGGCGGGGTTGTATTCGGATGGGCAGCGGCTGTATCAATCGGCGCAGACGGCGGCGGCGCTGGAGCGATTCCGGCAAGTGCGGGCGGCGGGAGGGGCGTATAAGAACGTCGATGCGCTGATCGTCCAGCTTGAGACGGAACTGCGGGGGCAGACACCGGCGGCGCCGAAGCGGAAGTCGATTGGCTGCGATGGACGTCGGCGGGGTTCGCGGTGCTGGTGGCGATCGGCTACGTGGCGCAACAGCAGCAGCAGCGGCAGCGCGAGGACCCGGCTCCGGCTCCGAACTACCGCCAGCAGCCGGCGGTGAATCCGGCGCAGGCGCCAGCGTATCAGGGCGAGCCGGCGCCGGAGGTGGAGAACAACGGATTTGAGCCGGTGGGGCAGTGGCAGATGGTTTCGGAGATGAATTCGGCGTATGGAATGTCGATCCGTTTTTATCCGAACGGACAATTCAGCGTCGTGACGATGGCGGGTTACTATCAATTTCCGGCGAGCGCGGGCAATTTTCAATACGACGCGGCAAATCACTTTCTCTACCTGGCGGGCGTGAATAATATGAGAGTTCCGTTTCGCGAGGCTCTGCTGATCACCGGCAGGCATGGGGATCACTTCCACGTTCAATACAACGGAACGCAGTGGGCGCTGCGGCGAACGGGATGAGGGGCGCGGCAGTGGGATACACTCAATAGCCGTGACGAATACACCGCCCAACAATCCGACGATCGAACGGCTGGAAGATCAGATCTCGTGGTACGACCGCACGAGCGGCACGAACAAGCGCTGGTATAAGTGGCTGAAGGGCGTGACGATGGTGTCGGGCGTGTTCGTTCCGGTGGCGGCGGCGGTGGAGTGGGGGCGGCCGTTCGCGGCGGGACTGGGAGTGGTGATCGTGATCGCCGAGGGGATGCAGCAACTGAACCAATATCAGACGAACTGGATTTCGTACCGCTCGACAAGCGAATCGCTGAAGCACGAAAAATATTTGTTTCTGGCGGGGAGCGGGCCGTATGCGGCGTCGGAGAAGCCGCTGGCGCTGCTGGCGGAGCGCATTGAGGGCTTGGTTTCGCAGGAGCACGCGAAGTGGGTTTCTTCGCAGGAGCAGACGCCGAAGAAGGCGACCGAGGCGGGCGCGGGCTGAGCGGGCCTCGGGCGACTCTCGAAGTGGGCCGCTGAAACGAAATTCCGTTTCCTTTCACTTACCGTCAGAAGGCAAATCCGACGCGAGAGGGGAAGCGGAAGATGGCACTTACAGCCAATTGCGATTTGTACGGCGCCGTACACGAGGACGGAGTGAATCGTGTCGTGCAGCACATCATGCGGCAGCGGCCGTCGCTGTTCAACTACGCCACCAGCTACATCGCGCAGCATCCGGAAGCGGCGTGCGCGCCGGTGCAGCACACGATCGACGTGGTTCATTACAAAAACCCCGATTTCACGGTGGAGGGGCCGATTCCGATTTTGGGCGCGGACGCACCGCCGTTCGGATTGAACTATGCGGTGCAGATTCTATCGGCGCAGGTGGATTTCTTTCCGGGGAACGTATTCGCATTGCCCGCGGAGTTGAATCCGCCTTTGGCCGATCAACATTTCGCGTTGAAAGTGCATATCTGCGGCGGTCTCGATTGCCCGTCGTTTGAGTATGTGAACGAAGTGCCGCCGGGAGGCACACAACAATCCGCGCTCGCCGCCAATGAGCCTTCGAAGCCGATCGTTCCGCCGACGCGGAAGCTGCAGTGTTTTTGTTTGGACGCCTACGTGGTGGGCCATGTGGAGGTTCTACTCAGTGGCGGCCAGCACTGGCTGCTGGGAGTGGTGGACGATGTGGACATCGTGGACATCAAGCCGGATCGACTGGAGGCGGCGATCGACTGCTATCTACGCTTCACCTTCGACCTGCTGCTGAGAGAAAAGCTGGCGATGTCGCTGGACAATCTGTTTCTGGGGCTCAACAAGGACCTGGAGAACAAGCTGGTGAAGGTTACGTTCTCACCCACGCCGAATCCGCCCGTGCCGAACAATCCGGCGATCGAGGACAACCAGGTGAAAGCGTTTCTCGATCTGAAAGTATCCCCGTAAGGAGCGAATTGTCATGAGCCATGTTACCGTCGCGGCATCCGCAAACACGTTCGGGCAGATGTTCAACGCACTGCGCCAGAACTTCACCTTCAGCAAATCCGATAGCACGAACTTCGGGCCGTTTTCGGCGAATTATTCCGTCGCGCTGCATTTGGAGAACGGCACGATTGCGTTGAACAACGGGAATTACGTCGAGATTACGGGCGTCGATATCGTTTGGGACACTCTCAAGTGCGGAGTATGTCTGGATCTTCCGGGGTTTTGCGTGGGCGGATGGTGCATCATTCCGGATCCGTTCGATGGATGCTGGGTGTCGCTGCCGAAGCTGTGCATCGGCGGGCCGATCTGCATCGAGCCCGATCTGAGCGGGCTGGTGTCGAGCATCTCCGACGTCCGGGCGAATCTGGTGGCGAAATACTTTGTCGACCCGGCGCGGACGGCGGGGGAAACGGACCTGGACGCGGAGTTCAACGGGCACCCCAACAAGTGGCGCATTTTCCTGAACCCGCTGTGGGTTCACGTCGATCCGATCGACATTCCGGCGACGATCGACAATATCGTCGAGAACCTTTTGAAGAGCGCGATCGACAACCTGCTGTGGTTTCTGCCGGGCTGGGCGCAGGATTTGCTGTGGGCGCTGATCGGCCCGGTGCTCGATCTGTTCAAATCGCTGATCGGGATCGCGGGAAGCATCGCCGATTGGCTTTCGAATCTGCTGGGAAATCAATTCGATCTGCTGGGGTTGATCGAGACGGCGGTAGCGGATTATTTCGCCAACCGGAATCCGATTTATCAATTCGAAGATCCGTACCCGATTCTCGCGGGTTCGGGCGGCCTGATTCCGGTGAAGATTCCGATTCGGGATCTGGCCATCGGAGTCGATGCGAGCGAGATGACATTGGCAGCCAACATAGGAGCTTGATTATGCCAGCGCTTTTGGACCAAAACATTTTTACGCAGACGAATCTGGATAGCGCGGCGCTTACGATTCTGGGATCGGTGCTGCACCGATTTAGCGAACCGGGCGCTTACCGGGGCGTGGCGCTTCGAAACGGGCAGGCGGAGGCGACGTTTACTTTGCGCGTCGATCCCGAATGCGCGGCCTCGCAGGTGAACATCGACCTGGCGACGCTAGGGCAGACGGGGCAAAGCGGCTGCGGAGGCGGTTCGGGGCCGGTTTTTACGATTCACCCGAAAGGCTATGCGATCTTTCACGTGAGCCAGGGGGCGGGCGGCTACGCGGTTCATCTTGGAAGGGCCGCCGCCGAGGGTCCGGGGCCGAAGGCGTTCGACAGCCGGTTACTGAAGGCCGGCGATATTTTTACGGCGACTCTGTTGAGGCCGGGAACGTACCGGGTGACGAACGCGTTGAACAAGACTCACGCCGCGATCGTGGTGTCTTACCCGGTGATGGGGAAAACGGCATATCAGCCGGGGCCGGCGGTGAGCGTCGAATGTACGAGCGAGGGCTTTGCGCCGAAAGAAGTCCGGTTGACGCCGGCGCAGGGACAGGTGTTCCACTGCAAGACGGCGGCGCATTTGAAGGTCGAGCTGGTGAAGGCCGACGACGGGCCGAAGCGGAGTTAGTGGCCGACGAGGCGCTGGACGGCTTCGAGTTCTTTGCCGGCCTCCGACCATTTGCCTTCGGAGACGAGCTGTTGGTAGCGGTCTAAGTGCTGGCGGATTTCGGCGATGCGCGGATCGGCGACGGGCGTCGCGGGGTTTTGTTTGGCTGAACCGGGCGCGGCGGTTTGCGGAGCGGTTGCCGGGAGAGGCGATTCGCCCATTTGCTGGGCGAGCTGGGCCAGCGCCTCGTCGTAGTTGTCCTGGTAGATGAGGGTGTTGCCCATGGCGAGCACGACCTTCTTCAACTGGGGCATGCGGGCTTGCGAGGCCTGGATGTAAAAAGGCTCGACGTAGAGGAATGTGTTGGCGATGGGGAGCACGAGCATCTGGCCGTGGAGAACCTGGGAGCCTTGCTGGTTCCACAAGGTGAGGTCCTTCGAAATGTTCTGGTCCTGATTGATGCGGGCTTCGACCTGGCGCGGACCGTATAAGATTTGCTGGCGCGGAAGTTCGAGGAATTGCACTTCGCCGAGATGCTCGCCATCACAGCGGGCCATCATGAGGCCGATCAAGTTCTCGCGATCGCGCGGGGTGAAGGGGATCATGAGAAGGAACTCAACGTTTTGCTGGCCGGGGAGGGAGGCGACGACGTAGCTGGGACGGACGGGTTGAGGGTCGCCGCCCTCGGAAGTATAGTCCTTGGCGATGTCCCAGGCGTCGGAGCGATTGTAAAACGTTTCCGCGTCACGGACGTGATACATGCGGTACATTTCGGCTTGCGCGCGGAACATGGTTTCGGGATAGCGGGCGTGTTGGCGGAGATCGGCGGGCATGGACGCGGAAGGCTCGAAGAGATGCGGGAAGAGGTTGCGGTAGGCGCGCAGCATCGGATCTTCGTCGTCGAAGACATACAGATGGACGGTGCCGTTGTAGGCGTCGACGGTGGCCTTGACCGAATTGCGAATGTAGTTGACGTCGCCGGCGCCTTCGATGGCGACGCTGCGGGAATAAGGATGCCGGTCTGTGGCCATGTAGCCATCGACCATCCAGACGAGGTGGCCGGCATCGGTGACGACGAGATAGGGGTCGCTGTCCCAGAGCAGGAAACCGGCGAGGGAGTTGAGGCGGTCCGTCACTTTGCGGCGGATCATCATGCGGCTTTCGGGGGTAAGGTAACTGGTGAGGAGGATGTTCCACTCGCCTTCGGAGAGAGCGGCGGCGAGGCGCAGGCCGACGGAGGAGATGGGGAAGCCGCCGGTGCCCGAGTAGCGCGTGTTGACGGTTTCGTTGGCGGCGGGATAGTTGAATTCGGGTTGGGCGGTGC
Organism: uncultured Acidobacteriota bacterium; assembly: GCA_963823105.1. GTDB lineage: Bacteria > Acidobacteriota > Terriglobia > Bryobacterales > Bryobacteraceae > JAJYKC01. The sequence goes on along the minus strand of CAWGKC010000009.1, from coordinate 636,837 downwards.
GGACGAAGACGGGTTCGTGGACGGTTTCGCCGTAGTAGAGTTCGGGCCGGGTGAGCTTCAGGCCGCTGGCGGTGACGACGGGAGGAGCGTCCTTAATAAAGAGAACGGGGGAGCCGTCGGGAGCGATGCTTTTGGCTTCGGCCATGACCAGGCCATAGCCGTGAGTGTAGATGAAGCTGGGATTGATCCAACGCGTGCCCGCTTCGCCGAGAGCGGCGATGTCGATCTCGCGCGGGGTGAGAAGGACCTGGCGCAACTGGCCGTCGAGGGTGTAGCGGTCGACGTCGATTTCGGAATAGACGTAGGGGCGGAGGGGCTGGAGTTGGGTGACGGCGGCGTGAAAGGCGCGCCAGTCCCAGAGGCGGACGTTATCGAGGAGGGGCTTGTATGCGGCGAGGTCGAGTTTGGCTTCGGGCTTGACGTCGAAGGGGACTTCTTTGGCGCGGTGGTCGAAGCCGAAGGCGGAGCGGGTGGCGGCGATGTGGCGCTCGATGTAAGGGCGTTCGAGAGAGACTTCGCTGGGCTTGACGTAGGCGGCGGAGACAATGGGAGGGACGACGGCGCGAACGAGGAGCGCGGCGGCGAGGACGAGAAGCCAGCGGAATTGTCCGGCCAGAATGGAGGCGGCGGCGACGAGGCAAGCGCCGATTTCGAGCCACAGCAGCGGCAGGACGATGTGTTCGTCGACGTAATCGATGCCGACAAGGAAGCCGTGATCGTTGCGCAGGAGGGCGAAGCGGTCCAGATAAAAGCGGACGGCGAGGAAGACGAGGAACAAGGCGACGGTGGCGCGGAGGAAGCGGGATTTGAGGGCGTCGGCGAGGTGGAGGTCGCCGAGGTCGATCATGCCGCCGCGGCGGAGGTTGGGCAAGGTATCGCGCATTTCCCAGAGGCGGGCGGTGATCCAATAGAGGATGGCGGCGATTAAGGCGACGGCTTCGGCGGTGCGCAGGGCCATGGAGTAGAAGGGGAGTTCAAAGAGGTGAAAGGCGAGGGGCAGACCGAAGGCGGGATCGCGCCATTCGGCTGCGCCGCCGGCGAGGCCGCGGCCGCCGAAATAGCGCACGGCGACCCAGGTATCCATGGTGGCGAGGGCGACGAAGACGGAGAGGGCGAGCACAACGAGGGTGGAAATTTTGGCGTAGAGGGGGTAGCGGCGGAGACGGGTTCCGGCGGCGCGGACGCCACGGGCGTGGGCGATCCAGAAGACGATGAAGGCGACGAGGGTGGCGATGGTGAGGGGCGCCACGCCATAGATGAGCATGTTGACCCAGGTGGCGAGCTGGTTCATCTCGCGCCACCATTCGAACTCGATGATGGAGGAGGCGATGGCGCGGGTGAAAAACAGCGCCACGACGACGATGAAGATCAGATAACGGAGCCAGTGGCGGCGCCCGCCGCGTCCTTCGATTTCAGTAAGAGACAAGAGACACCCTTTCGCGCCCCGGACCGCGCCACGCTTATCGTATCAGTCCAAGCGCCAGACGATATTGCCGCCGGCGATGGTAGCGACGGGACCGCCGCGGAAGGCGTGGCCATGGAACGGGGAATTGCGGCTTTTGGAAAACGATTTATTGACGTCGTAGGTCCACGGGCGCGCGGTGTCGAAGACGGTGACGTCGGCGGGCGCGCCGATGGAGAGAGTGCCGCGGTCGAGGCCCATGACGCGCGCGGGGCCGGTGGTGAAGAGCTCGACCAGACGGGCGAGGGAGATTTTTCCGGGATGGACGAGCTTCTCCAGCGACAGGCCGAGGGCGGTTTCGAGGCCGAGGATGCCGAACGGGCAGCGCTCGAACTCCTGCATTTTTTCGCTGCCGGGGTGGGGGGCATGATCGGTGGCGATGGCGTCGATCGAGCCGGATGCGAGGCCATCGGCGACGGCGGCGGCGTCTTTTGCGGAGCGCAGCGGGGGTTTCATTTTATAGTTGCTGTCGTAGGCGATCATGTCGTCGTCGGAGAGCGCGAAGTGATGGGGGGTGGCTTCGCAGGTGACGCGGAGGCCGCGGGCTTTGGCGAACTCGACCATTTTGACGGAGCGCCAGGAGGAGATGTGAGCGACGTGGTAGCGGGCGCCGGTGAGCTCGGCGAGAAGGATATCGCGGGCGACCATGACGTCTTCCGAGGCCGAAGGGATGCCGCGGAGGCCGAGGCGGACGCTTTGAAATCCCTCGTGCATGTCGCCGCCGGCGCTCAGGTGCAGATCCTCGCAATGATCGACGACGGGAAGGCCCAAGGAACTGGCCATTTCCATGGCGCGGCGCATGAGGCGGGCGTTCATGACGGGCTTGCCGTCGTCGGAGACGGCGACGGCGCCGGCTTCCTTCATGGAGCCGATCGAGGCGAGCTCTTCGCCGGCGCTGCCCTTGGTGATGGCTCCGATGGGGAAGACGTTGACCTTGGCGAGACGCTCCGCGCGCTCGACGATATAGCGCGTGACGGTGGCGTTGTCGTTCACCGGTTTGGTGTTGGGCATCGGGCAGATGGAGGTGAAGCCACCGGCGGCGGCGGCGCGGGCTCCGCTTTCGATCGTTTCGGCGTATTCGAAACCGGGCTCGCGGAGATGGACGTGGATGTCGATGAAGCCGGGGGCGACGATGCAGCCGGTGGCGTCGAACTCTTCCGCGCCGGAGACGTCGAGGGACTCGCCGACGGCGGCGATTCTACCATCGGCGAGGAGGACGTCGGCGATGGAGTCGCGGTGCGAGGCGGGATCGATGACGCGTCCGTTGCGGAGGATCAGCTTCGGCATGGACTACACCGTTTCGGAAGTTGGATCGCGGGCGGGTATACCGCTTGCTGACGCGCGCGGCTCGGCAGTGGGCGGCGCGGAGATACGGGCGCCGGGTCGCGATTCGTTACCGAGCCGCGACCGTTAGGGAGCGCAGGCGATGCGCCGCGCGCCGTTGGATCAAGGAAGGAACGAATCGCGTCGCACTGTATTTTTCGAACCATGTAACTAGTTCCTGAGAATCCCTTCGAGGACGGCCATGCGGACGGCGATGCCGTTTTCGACCTGGTTCAAGATGACCGAGCGTTGGGAATCGGCGACTTCGGAGGCGATTTCGCGGCCGCGGTTGATGGGGCCGGGGTGCATGACGATGGCGTCGGGCTTGGCGAGTTCCATGTGCTCCAGGCGGAGGCCGTAGAAATGAAAATATTCGCCGGCGGGGAACGAGGCTTCGTGCTGGCGCTCCAATTGGACGCGGAGCATCATGATGACGTCGGCGTCGCGAATGGCTTCGCGGATGTCGTAGGTGAGTTCGACGCCCGGCGCGAGGTCCTTCAGTTCCCTGGGCAGGAGCGGGGCGGGGCCGCACAAAACGATGCGGGCGCCGAATTTGGAGAGCAGATAGACGTTGGAGCGGGCGACGCGGCTATGGGCGATGTCGCCGATGATGGCGACTTTGAGGCCTTCGAGCGAGGGACGGCGGTCGAGGATGGTGCGGGCGTCGAGGAGGGCCTGGGTGGGGTGTTCGTGCGTTCCGTCGCCGGCGTTGACGATGGGGGTGGGCAGGTGGCGGGCGAGAAAATGCGGGGCGCCGGATGCGGCGTGGCGCATGACGATGGCGTCGGGGCGCATGGCGCCGAGGGTGTTGAGCGTGTCGACGAGCGATTCGCCTTTCGAAACACTGGAGCCGGAAGCGGTGATGGAGATGGCGTCTGCGCCGAGGCGCTTGGCGGCGATCTCGAAGCTGGTGCGGGTGCGCGTGGAGGCTTCGAAAAACAGGTTCACCACCATGCGGCCGCGGAGAAAATCCTTGTGATCCTCCCGGCTTTGAAAGTAGGTGGCGCGGTTAAGGATGGCTTCGATGGCGGGGCGCTCGAGGCCTTCGATTCCGAGGAGACCAGGCATGGGACGCGCGGCGGATCAGTCCGCCCGCTCCACGAGGAGCACTTTTTCGAGATCGTCGATTTCGCGCAGTTTTACCTCGATGATCTCGCGGTCGCTGGTCTGGACCATGCGGCCGACGTAGCGGGCTTCGATGGGGAGCTCGCGATGGCCGCGGTCGATTAAGACGAGAAGCTGGACGCGCGCGGGGCGGCCTTGATCGAACAGGGCGTCGAGGGCGGCGCGGATGGTGCGGCCGGTGTAGAGCACGTCGTCCATGAGCACGACGTCCTTGCCGGTGATGGGGAATTGGATATCGGTGGAGTTGTGAACGGGTTTTTCGGAGACGGTGGAAAGATCGTCGCGATAGAGATTGATGTCGAGGATGCCGACGGGGACTTTACGTTTTTCGAGTTCCTCGATTTTGGCGGCTAGGCGGAGGGCCAATGGGACGCCGCGGCGGCGGATGCCGACGAAGGCGAGTTTGTCGAGGTCGTTGGTCTTCTCAAGAATCTCGTGGGCGAGGCGCACCAGAGTGCGGTCGATCTCGGAAGCGCTCATTAATTGGGCTTTTTCCCGCGTGAAAGGCATGGAGGCTAAACGTTCCAGCGTAACATACGAGCGACGGAGGCTACTTGTGGGGAATCGGCAAAATCTATTGTCTGGATCGCCAAGGCTTCCGATGTTCTGGAGAATCTCAAGCGTGCTCGCTACGTGCTGGAAGATCGTTGATCTATTTGCCGCTCCCCCCAATTGGACGGCGCTCCGCCACGCTCCGCCGGGCGATTGACGAGGCGCCATTTTTCTGCGAGAATCAGCCCTGGAGGGGGGGTGCTATGAAATCCTCGATTCGGATCAAATGCGACAAGTGGCTCCGCGCCGTTATATCGGCTGTCCCTTTCCTGTTGGTCTCGGGTAGCGCGGCCAAGGCCAGTGTGCCGTCCCCCCTCCGAATGCGTGGAAGGGCATCAACTATTCGCCCGCGCGGCATTCCTACTTTCGAATGCTTTATGACTGGTACTCGTATGACAGCATTGCCGGAATGTATGTCTACCAGATGGCTGACAATGACATGGCCACGCTCAGCTAAAATGGCTACAACCTTCTCCATCTTTATCTGTGGGATAGGGACGAATTGCAGTCAGTAAATTCGGGGGAGCCCGCTGGCTTCTGTTCTGATCCCGCCGACGCCACGGTCTGTCCGGCTGGCGGCGGGACGGATCCGAGTCAGTCTCTTCACATGCAATGGCAGGCATTAAATGATTTCGTCGCCCGCGCTGAAAACCACGGGCTCTACGTCGCACTGACGTTCGCCTATGGCCGGTTGGGCAAAGAGATCACGACCGTCTCGGCGGCCCAGGCTATCGGCGACTATACGGCTTGGACGCAGCACTTCACAACGTACCTTACGCCGACGCATAGAAACGTGCTGATGTGGGGCCTCGAGTACGCTTTTGTGCCGGATGGCAGCACTCCAAACACGAACACAGTGTGGGCGAATATATACAAGAATCTCGACGGTCTCTCCCGGGCCAGCTCGCCAGCCCCGGGTGTTTTGGGTCTAATCGGGGTGGGGATGGTGCTCGTTCTCCAGGGCCCAAGCGGCCCAGGGCCTCAGGATATCATCGATTGGGGTACTGGGTACACGTGGAACTGGCAGGCTGCCCAGCAGGCGGCGCTGACAATGCGAAACCTGCTGACGCCGCTTTACGGCCAAGCGAAAGACCCCGATATCTATGGCCCGCAGATGTACACGCCGAATGGCGGGGATTTAGGCGCGGCCCTGAGGTCACTCACGACCGCGGTGGGGGTCCCAAACGGCATTCCCGTACCTGCGGCCAAGGTAATCGTTGGCGAGTTCGCTACGTCGTCCTCGCTAGGCGGCTCGCCTCCGGAGGGCAACAACGTGCAGTGGGCGTCCGTGGCGGACGCCCAAACGCCCACGACGACGGCCAGCGGCCAGTCCCAGTGGGTTTCGAACGTACTCTGCGGCTATCTGTCCGCAGGACTTTCTAAACTTGCCTATTGGTCGATGTACGATCCATACACGCTTTGGGCCACTAGCCCATGGAGTCAGAGTGGCGGGACGTTGGCGTGGGACGGATTCTGGGGCTTAGCATATGAGAACGACGGCAGCGGCAGCTTTCTTGCAAAGCCTTCCTGGGCGACCCTAAGCTCGTACTATTTAAACGGTTCGTTGAGTTGTACCGCATCTCCGGTTGTGTCGCTTCAGGCGGATGCCAGCTATTACACGCTCGCGCAGCCGATGCAGATGAGTTGGACCGCCGCTGAAACCCATTCTCTCTCGCTGTCTCAAGGAGACGACAGTCACAGTTACTCATGTATCACTGGCCGCATGATTCCTTACAGCGGGTCGCCGCAGGGTTCCCTCGTCGGGAGCTGCGCTCATACGAACGCCAGCCCGTTCAATTCGACCGGGAACAAAACGGTGACACTTACCGCAACAAATGGATCTCGGGTTCAGACGGCGTCAGTGAGCGTAACCATCGGGGCAGGTCCAACAATAAGCGATATTACTGCTGGCGACTATACGCACACCATCCACAAGAACAGCGTCATTATCGTCTGGGGCGCGGGATTCTCGGTGACCGGCGGTAATACCGTCGAGTTGACCCGTCCGGGCTATGGCAACGTCTGGCTGTATCAGGGGGACGGAGGGTCGTATTTTTGGGATCAGTCGCACGTCCAGATCAACGCCTCGCTAGATAGCAGGGCCGCCGTGGGCCAGTGGACCGCTTACGTTCGCAATGGCTACTCTGGTACTCCGTCCAACGGTTTCCTGATAAATGTCCAAAATTGATATCGGGTTAAGGAGGTACCGGAAGATGAAGCTAAGGATCTTTGTGGCGTTGACGCTTTGCGTAGGATGTCACCAAAACGCGAGTGGGCAGGCGGCAGGGAGCATCATAGGAGAGGTTCAGGCGCGAGAGACGGGGACGCCTGTGAGCGGGGCAGCGGTCGTCGCAATTGAGCAGGGGCGTTTCGCTGACAACGGGCCAAGCGTGTTCCACGCTACCACAGATGCGGACGGTACTTATCAAATTACCGGAGTCGCTTTTGGCCAATATCGATTGTGTGTTTCGAACATCAGCGGTCGTCGTGACCCGGTGCTACAGGCCGGTTCTCGTGGGTCGTATCTGAACCGCTACGCCCGCCCTCGTATTTCCGATTATCTGAACCCGTGCGATTGGGGTGCAGGCGTGACCGTCAGTGTTGGTCAGACTGGAGCGCTGGCTCCGATCAGCCTGGAGCGGGGCGCCCGCGTATCACTTAGGGTTCGAGACACGGGAAACGTGCTCGCGAAGTTTGTCCCAACATCCGAGGTTCGCTTTCCGATCCTCGTTTCGCTTGTCGATGATGCCGGTTTGTCGAGGCCGGTCCCGGTCGCTGCTCAGGCCCCAGGCGAGCTGGAGTATTCTTATGTAGTTCCCGGCAACGCGCACCTGAGCCTCGTCGTTCGTGGGATCGGCATAGGTCTCCTGGAGGCCCCAGGCGCCACAATTAGCGACGCCGGCTTGACCTTTTCCGTCCAGACGAGCGCAGGCTCGGACGTGGAGTTCGAGGTCCTGACGCAAGAGTGAGTTCGAGCCTTGATGGGGCTTGCATGTCCAGCACTCCCTCGGGAGGGCCGACGTTGGGCTTGGCTGGCTCCAGGGGTTCGCGGTTGGCAGCGATTGTTTTTTTGTCGCTTCTCTTTCTGACCAACGTATATCGATCCTTCACGCAGTCCGTCGTATGCGATGAGGCGTACTCTTGGCAGCTCTATCTCTCGCGTCCCCTGTCGGCCGTGTTCTTTGACTTCACTGCGGCGAATCACTTGGTGGCGACGCTGCTTTCGTGGATTTCATTCCGCATCTTGCCTTGGCCAGTATTCGCAATGCGCGCACCCGTGGTGCTCGCGGGCGCATGGTATTTCGTGAACGTTTTTCGCCTTTGCGATCGCGTTTTTGGCGGTCGGGTTCGCTTTCTGCTGGGTGTAGGTCTCCTCACGCTGAATCCGTTGATTCTCGATTTCTTAGTTGCCGCCAGGGGGTATGGCATGGCCCTCGCGGGAATGTCGTATTCCGTGTTAGCTCTAGTCAACTATCTATCGTTCGGGCGAAACGACCGCGACATCTATAAGGCATGTTCGGGTTTGAGCTTTGCGGTTGGCACGAGCTTGACCTTTCTGCCTCCGTCCGCCGGCCTTATCTTGATCTTTTTGGCTCTGTGCGCTGGGACGTCGACTCCTCCGTGTCATTCGCGTGGTGACTCGGATCACCGGCGGGCGTCCGTGCTGCTCTCGATCTCGGCTCGGCTCGCCGGCCCATTTCTCGTGTCCGTCGCACTCCTGTATTTTGTCTTCCCTCTCCATAAGGCTCATGGCGTCGACTTCTATTGGGGTGTCCGTACCTGGGAGGAGAGCTTACTCGACTTCGTGCGTGTTTCGTTCGGTCATAACTTGTACATCGGGTCGCCACACGGCCTGTCGGTGGGCTATCGGGTGTGGATCACTCTGATGACCGCCCTCACCGCTGCCGTGATTCTTCTCGTTCTTGCCAGGATTGTTCATTCGATTGGAAGGCTCAGAGCCCGGGGCGTCAGACCCTTTCACCTTCCGAAAACGTATTCCTTCTGAGCGGTGGCACGATATTCTTGTCGGCAGGGGCGCTGGGAGTTGCGCACGCGGCCTTTCATGTCCTGTACCCGGTTGATCGGCTAGGGCTGTATTTCCTCGCGTTCACGCCGTTAGCCGTGTTAACGGGCGCTCCGGCGCTGGGAAGTCATTCCCGGGCGGCGATGCTTTACCGTAGCTTTGTGGTGGTCGTCGCCTCCGTCGTGGTCGCCAGCTTCGTATCGCAGTTTAATACGAGGTTTTTTTATGTCTGGCGCTATGACGCCGACACGGAACACATACTGTCGATTCTCGACGGGCGGGAGCGCGGGGGTAAGAGGCTTGTGAGACTCGGAATTTCCTGGCCGCTGGAGCCGGTCGTCAATTTCTGCAGAGCGGTCAAGGAATATACTTGGCTTGCGCCCGTGGATCGGCGGGGCCCGTCCGGCAGTTACGACTACTACATCGTGACGCCACCGATGACCGATATCAGAGTTGATGATGATGCTTTATTCAGGAATCGCCGGCTTGTGATCCTTTATCAAGGACGCGTTTCCGGCACTCGACTGGGTGCCCCCGCCCACTAGTGGAGTGCGGTCAAAGGAGTAGTGATTATATCCGCCGTCTCGTCTTTACTTGGGATGAGCAAAGGCGGTACGCGTGGCGCGACCCGTGGTGTTGAGTGCCGAGGAGCGTGAGCATCTGGTGTTTCATGCACGTGCCCGGCGCGCCGCGGCTCAGAGCGTGGAGCGCGCGCGTGTTGTCTTGCCGGCTGCGGCCGGAGTGCAAGATAGGCGGTTTGCGGTCGAGTTGGGGATTATTCTCGAGGAGCCAGTGTGCTAGCGGGTGCGCTTTCTGGACGGCGGTTTGGCGGCGCTGGACAGGGGCGCCCCCCGACCGGTAAGAACCCCCACGCCCACGCCGGCGAAAATCCGGGAAGTGAACCGGAAAACGACGCAGGAGAAACCCGGCAATTCCACGCACTGGAGCACGCGCGCCGGGCGGCCCTGATCGAACAGGGCGTCGAGGGCGGCGCGGATGGTGCGGCCGGTGTAGAGCACATCGTCCATGAGAACGACGTCTTTGCCGGTGATGGGGAATTGGATATCGGTGGAGTTGTGAACGGGTTTTTCGGAGACGGTGGAGAGATCGTCGCGATAGAGATTGATGTCGAGAATGCCGACGGGGACTTTACGTTTTTCGAGTTCCTCGATTTTAGCGGCCAGGCGCAGGGCCAAGGGGACGCCGCGGCGGCGGATGCCGACGAAGGCCAGTTTGTCCAGGTCGTTCGTCTTCTCAAGAATCTCGTGGGCGAGGCGCACCAGGGTGCGGTCGATCTCGGAAGCGCTCATCAATTGGGCTTTTTCCCGCGTGAAAGGCATGGGGCTAAACGCTCCAGCGTAACACACGGGCGGCGGAGGTTACTTTGGATTGCGGAGAGAAGGCCAGGCGGCGAAAGCGAGGTAATAGAGCGCGACGACATTGGCCACGGGAACGAACATCAGGATGGACAGTTCCGGATATATTCCGGCTTTTTTAAAGATCCGCCAAAACGGAACGATAACGAGCGGAGAAAACAACAGGATGGTTAAAATCTCCGGCAGTCCGATGGTTCCCAACGTATTGCGCCTCCGTCAACATGGTATCCGATCCCCAGGGGAGCGTCCTTCACCGCGGGAGGCTACTGGATATGCGGGATCGGCCGGCTTAGCGCGGCCCCAGCTCGGGCCGAATGTTTCCGCGAATGGTCGACTCGCGGCCATTCTTGGCGACGAGAAACGGCGAGTTGCCGCGATGCGCTCGTCACCGCGAGGGGCTCCGGCGTTCTCGCGCGGTTCCGGCCCCTAAGCGCGGACGCGGCGGGAACCGCAGTAAGCTCGAAGGGATGAACAGGCGACAGTTTTTTCGGCGCGGCGCGGCGGGGGCGCTGGCGATTCACGTTAGCGGGAACGCATGGGCGGCGCGGCGCGGAGGACATGCGGAGAGGATCGGGATTTCGACGTGGAGCTTTCATGAGTTGTTTACGGCGCCGAAGACGCCGCTGACGGCGCTGGAGTTTCCGGCGATGATCGCGGATAGGTATGAGGTGCATAGCCTGGAGATCGTGGCGCCGCATTTCGAATCGACGACGCTCGCGTATCTGGCGGAGTTGAAGCGGAAGCTGGATGATTCGCATTCGCGGCTGGTGAATATTCCGGTGGACATTAAGGAGCTGGAACAGGGCGGAGGGCTTTCGGATCCGGATGAGGGGATTCGCGATCAGGCGATCGCCGGTTGCATGCGGTGGATCGACGCGGCGCACGAGTTGGGAGCGAAAAGCGTGCGCTGCGATCCGGGCGCGATGAGGCCGAAAGATTTGAGCGCGACGGTGGCGTCGTACCGGAAACTGGCGGCATATGGAGCGTCGCGGGGCGTGCGGGTGTTGATTGAAAATCATGGGGGAGTGGGATCGGAGCATCCGGAGGAACTGGTGCGGCTGTTCCAGGCGGTGGGGCCGAACCTGGGGGCGCTGCCGGATTTTGGAAATTTTCCGGACGAGGCCACGAGGCAGCGGGGATTGCCGGAGTTGTTTCCGTTCGCATCGACGGTGGCGCACGCCAAGGGGTTGAAGTTCGACGCGCAGGGGAACGAGACGCAGTTCGATTTCGCGCGGTGCATGGCGGCGGCGAAAGAGGCGGGGTTCAAGGGGGTGTTCTCGATCGAGTACGAAGGCGGCGGCGATCCATATGTAGGCGTGGGCAACGTGGTCAATGAACTGAAGAGGAGCTTGTAGAGAGACGATGCAATATCGGGCGTTGGGGCGGACGGGGTGGAATGTTTCGGCGGTGAGTTTCGGGGCTTGGGCGATCGGCGGGTCGTGGGGGGCGGTGGACGACGGCGAATCGATGGCGGCGCTGCACAAGGCGGTGGATTGCGGCGTGAATTTCATCGATACGGCGGACGTGTACGGGATGGGCCGGAGCGAGAGGCTGATCGCGCGGTTGAAACGGGAGCGCAAGGACGAGATCGTGGTGGCGACGAAGGCGGGGCGGAGATTGTCGCCGCATACGGCGGATGGATATAACGCGGCGAACTTGACGGCTTTTGTCGAAGACAGCTTGCGAAATTTGGAGATGGAGTGTTTGGACCTGGTGCAGTTGCACTGCCCGCCGGTGGAAGTTTATTACCGGCCGGAGGTGTTTGGGGCGCTGGACGATTTGGCGAAGGCGGGGAAGATCCGGTATTACGGGGTGAGCGTGGAGAAGGTGGAGGAGGGGTTGAAGGCGATCGAGTTTCCTGGAGTGCAGACGGTGCAGGTCATCTTCAATTGCTTCCGTCAGCGGCCGGCGGAATTGTTTTTCGAGCAGGCGAAGAAGCGGCGGGTGGGCATTCTGGCGCGGGTGCCGCTGGCGAGCGGGCTGTTGAGCGGGAAGTTGAAGCGGGATTCGGCGTTCGAGAAGGACGACCATCGGAACTTCAACCGGCGCGGCGAGCAGTTCGACAGGGGCGAGACGTTTTCGGGCGTCGATTACGAGACGGCGCTGGAGGCGGTGGAGGAGATTCGCAAGCTGATGCCGGCGGGAGTGAGCATGGCGCAGTGGGCGCTGCGGTGGATTCTGATGTTCGACGCGGTGACGTGCGCGATACCCGGCGGGAAGCGGCCGTCGCAGGTGGAGGAGAACTGCGCGGCGGCGGATTTGTCGGCGTTGAGCGAAGGGGCGATGGCTGGGGTGAGGGAGGTTTATGGGAGGAGGATCGCGCCGCTGGTGCATCAGCGATGGTGAGGGGTCGCGCATTGCGGGAACCACGCAAATCCGGGCGTTTGGGCTTTGATAGACTGGCCACTTCCGGTTCGCGCCAATGGCCGAGTCGCTCGCGCGTTTTGCCGGATCCCAACTTTCATCGTTCTACCCGTTTCCCAGGAGACAGCCGATTATGAGCCGACATCCATTGGAACCTTTAAACGCGGAAGAGGTCGATGCCGCGGTGGCATTGTTGAAAACTCTTCCGGAGTTCAACCATTCTACGCGCATCATCAGCGTCATGCTGAAGGAGCCGGCGAAAGAAACGGTTCACGCCTGGCCTGCATCGCCCGCAAATGGACGCGGCGCGAGGGCGGTGGTGCTGGATAACGCGAGCAACGCGACGATGGCCGTCGATCTGGACCTGACCGGGAAGCGGGTGACCGGGAAATTTGCCGCGCCGCCGGGAGCGCAGCCGACGCTTTCGATCGACGAGCAGATCGAGTGCGAACAAGCGGTGCTGCGGAGCGCGGAGTTTCGCGCGGCGCTGGAGAGACAGTACGGCGTTTCCGATACGTCGCTGGTGATGGTGGATATCTGGAGCGCGGGTTACTACGGGCAGGAGGAAGAACGGACGCGGCGGCTCACGAGACCGCTGTGTTTCCTGCGCAGCGATGCGACCGATAACGGGTATGCGCGTCCGATCGAAGGGATTCGTCCGGTGGTGGATCTCAATACGATGGAGGTCGTCCGGGTCGAGGAATACGGGCATTGGCCGTTGCCTCCGGAGCCGGGCCAGTACGCGGCTTCGCGCGTGGACAACTTCCGGGCGGATATCAAGCCGCTGACGATCGCGCAGCCGGAAGGGCCGAGTTTCACGCTGGATGGGAACAGCCTGGCGTGGCAAAACTGGAAATTCGTAATCGGCTTCAACGCGCGCGAAGGTCTGACGCTGCATCATGTGCGTTATTGCGACCAGGGGCGGGACCGGTCGATTCTTTACCGGGCTTCGCTTACCGAGATGGTGGTGCCTTACGGGGATCCGAACCCGACGCAGGCGCGGAAGAACGCCTTCGACGTGGGGGAATACGGGATGGGGATGTGCGCCAACAGCCTGCGGCTGGGCTGCGATTGTCTGGGACACATCGTGTATCTGAACGCCGATTTGTGCGACAGCCGAGGGCGCGCGCTGACGATCGAGAATGCGATCTGCATTCACGAGGAAGACTACGGGATTCTGTGGAAACATACCGACCGCCGGTTGCCGGATGCGCCGGAGGTGCGGCGCTCGCGGCGGCTGGTGGTGTCTTCCATTTCCACCGTCGAGAATTATGAGTACGGGTTCTTTTGGTACTTCTATCAGGACGGCAACATTCAATTTGAGATCAAGCTGACGGGAATTTTGTCGCTCGGCGCGCTGCGAGAAGGGGAGAAGGCGAAGTATGGGAGCCTGATCGCGCCGCTGCTGTATGCGCCGAATCACCAGCACTTCTTCAACGTAAGGCTGGATTTCGATCTAGATGGCGTGGAGAACACGGTGCAACAGATGGACGTGGTTTCCGGTTCGATCGGCGATGCGAATCCGTATGAAAACGCTTTCCATGTGCGGGCGACGTGCCTGGAGACGGAGCAGCAGGCGCTGGCCAATGTGAACCTGGAATCGGCGCGGGCGTGGAAGATCGTGAATCCGAATTCGAAGAACGCGCTGGGAGAGCCGGTGGGGTATAAATTTCTTCCCGGCGACAATTCAGTTCCTTTCGCTTCGGCGAACGCGTGGTGGCGGAAGCGGGCGGGCTTCGTCAATCATCATGTTTGGGTAACTCCCTATGACGAAGCTGAGAAGTACGCGGCGGGGGATTACCCGAACCAGTCCCAGGGCGGGGATGGACTTACTAAGTGGACGAGCGCGAACCGGGCAATCGCGAATCGGGACGTGGTTTTCTGGTATACATTCGGGCACACGCACCTTCCGCGTCCGGAAGATTACCCGGTAATGCCCACGGCTTACATTGGGTTCACGCTGAAGCCGAATGGGTTCTTCGACAGGAATCCGGCCAACGACGTTCCGCCGAGTTCGCCGGCGAAGACGGCTGGCAAGACTTGCAGCCATTGCTGATGGCGTGGTTCGATTTGCGGCGGCGGTGCGTCCGCGCCAAGCGCGATTACGCCGTTTCCCACGGCCTGGATTCAAGGAACCGTTTTGGAGTAAGGATGGCAATCCCACTGTAAGGGTGGAGTTTCAAGAGGTGAACGTCGCCGGCGACGATTACGGTGGCGTGGGCTTCCAAGGCGCATTCCAAGACTAAGCGCGGGTTGCCGCCGAAGAGCAGAGCCGAGATGTAAACGTTGCTATCGATCACAACCCAGATCATTTCTTTGAAGCCGGCGTTCGGGGGACACGCTTTCCGGCACGCAGGGCGTGGATCGCGGTAACGACGTCTTCTTCCGACCCGACGCCGGCTGCCGCCGCGGTTGTGGCGCCGTAGGCGTTCGTTCGATCCCACCAGCGTTGACGCTCGTATTGACGGAGGGCCTCGCGAACGAGTTCGCTCATGGTCCGATTCTCCTTCTTAGCGAGGCGGGCGGCTCGCACGAGCATTTCCGGGGGGAGAGTGATGGACAGCGTCTTCGTCGTTCGCATAACTCCAATGTAGCGCACGCTTAGCAAGATTAAGCGGGACTGACGATCGGAAAGCGGATACGGGAGAGGGGTTACGAGCGCTGGGAAGCACCGGCTTCCGTTGCGCTCTGTCACGGTCGCGGCCGGTTACGCGGGGCGGGATTACTGGGGCAGGGTTCCGCTCGCGAGGTTTACGCGGAGGGGGATGGGGATGGCGGGGGCGCCGGGAGGGTGGATGGTGACGGTGACGGTTTGCCAGGCGGGCTCTTTTTCGTTGGGGACGGAGAGGAAGAATTCCACGGGGGCGGTGTCGCGGGCGTCGATGCGATAAAGGCCGGGGCCGCGGAGGGCGCTCCAGCCGGAGGGGAGAGCGACGGTTACGGGTACGTCGCGCAGGTCGCCGGTGTCGTTGTGAATCAAGATGGGCAGCGAGAGAACGGAGCCGGGGCCGATGGCGACTTCGGGGGTGAGGAAGCTGGCGAGGTGGCCGATGCCGTGGGCTGGCCAGAAGCGGCGATAGAAGGCCCAGGGGCCGCCGAGTTCGGCGGCGATGCCTTCGCGCGGCGCGGGACGGTAACCGGGCGAGGGAGCGAAGGGGATGGGGCCGGTGACGGTTCCTTCGAAGAGATCGGCGGTGGGAGAAGAGGGGACGGCGGACTTGCCAAAGACGAAGCGAACGGGGTCCTGGAAATATTTGAAGTCGCCTTTGGCGAGCGACTCTCTGGCGATTTGGCCGGTGTCCGATTGGGTGAGGTGCTCGCTCATTTCTTCGGCGGCGAGGCGGTAGTAGGGCTTGCCTTTGGAGGGGGAAACGCCGTCGGTGGCGTATTTCGGGCCTTTGCCTTCGAGGAATTCGGTATGGGAGGCGTCGGAGAAATAGTAGAGCTTCTGGGGTTGCCAGGGGCGAAGGCCCTCGGTGAGATTGCTAATGTTGTCGCGGTCGCGAGGAGGGGCGATTTGTTCGGGGAAGACGGTGGGGTCGCCGGCCATGTCGAAGGCTTCGGTGGCGATGACGCCGGCGGCTTGGTGGTCGCCATGGTTTTCGCCGGCGGAGTAGAGCGGGAGCCAAGTGACGATGATTTGCGGGCGGGTGAGGCGGACGACGCGGACGGCCTGCCAAAGGGCGTTGCCGTGATTCCAGGTTTCGAGGGAGCGGAGGACGTCCTGGCCGGGCGTGTCGGGGCCGCCGAGAAACCAGACATTCATGACGCCGAAGGTGGCGAGGGCGCGGCGGGCTTCGATTTCGCGGATGGAGCCGAGGGCGGCGGCCTGCTCCATGCCCTCGGCGTTGCCGCCGCCGTTGCCGCGAGTGCCGAAGACGACGGCGACGCGCTTGTGAAGGTCGTAGATGGCCTTGGCGAAATAGCCGGTGGCCATGGTTTCGTCGTCGGGGTGGGCGACGATGACGAGGATGTCGGCCTTGTAGCGTGCGTCGGGAGGGGGAGTCGCGATCGCCTGGGAAGACGCGCCGTGCAGGACGGAGGCCAGGGCGAGGAACGAGACGGCGAGCGGAAGCTGTTTCATGTTTAGAATCGCGGGGAGCAAGTGTTGTTTTAAACGTTCAGAACGAGAAATGCAAGCCAAGCTGCATTTGGCGCATCGGCACGGCGGTGGAGGTGATCTGGCCGGCTCCGGAGACGTCGATGGTGCTATTGGGCAGGCCGAGATTCGGATGGTTGAAGGAGTTGAAGGTCTCCCAGCGAAATTCGAGGAGCTTAGTCTCGGTGATAAAGAACGTCTTGGCCAAAGACAGATCGGCGACGTATTGGTTGGGGCCGCGAAGGGAATTCCGGGAGGCGGTGCCGTCGCGGTAAGCCTGCTGGGGCTCGGTGTAGGCGGCGGGATTGAACCAGAGATTGGATGAAGGGTTGGCGACGCCGGGGCTGCCGATAATATCGGCGCGCACGGAGCTGAAATCGGCGTTCAATAATGGCGCGTTGGAGACATATGGGGTAAAGGGAGCGCCGGAGAGAAGCGTGGTGACACCGCTGAAACGCCAACCGCCGGCGACGAGGTCGAGAGCGCGGCTGCTACTGAGACTCCAGCGCCTTCCCTTCCCGAACGGAAGGTCCCAGTTATGGGTGAAGGTGACGGCTTGGGTGTGATCCCAACTCATGGGGCCGTAGCTCGCGCGGACGTTGTAATTGTTGTCATAGCTTCCGGCGCCTTCGGAGTTGCCCATGGCCTTCGAGTAAGTATAGGTGAGCAGGAAGTCGAGGCCGTGGGCGAAACGCTTCTGGAGCTTGGCCTGGAGGGCGTTGTAATTGGAGTTATCGCAGTTACAGGTCTGATAGAGACCCTGTTCGAGGCCGTAGAGATTGTAAAACGGCCGGCGGGAGTCGAAGCTGCCTGGGCCGGGAATGGCTTGATTCTGGTTGAGGTCCAGGTATAAGTGGCGGCCCACATTACCGACGTAGGCGACCTCGGCGACGAGATCCGAGGCGAACTGGTGCTGGATGGTGAAGTTCCAGAAATCGACTTCCGGGATTCGATAGGAGCTGAGCGGGTTGAGGTAGTAATAGACGCTGATGCCGTCGGGGAGTGGATAGCGTCCGTTGCTGCCGATGACGGGCGAGGGGACGCCGGGAGGGCCGTTGAGGAGATTGAAGGCGGCGACGTAGGGGTTGTTCTGGTTGACGCTTTGCGGAATGGTGATGGGAGGGTCGTAATCGGGGCCTTGACCGAAGACGGAGCCGAGGCCGCTGGGATTGAAGCTGCGTCCGAAGCCGGAGCGGAGCACGGTGTTAGAGGCCAATTGATAGCTGACGCCGAAACGGGGCGCGAAGCCGAGGTTGTAAGGTTTGATGCCGAGATCGATAGGCACGTTGCCGATGCCGGCGACGGTAACCTGTCCGGTGGAGGGGTCGAAGCTTCCGATGCTGCCGGGCTTGGCGGCGACCTGGGGCAGATAGTCCTCCCAGCGGAGGCCGTAAGTGATGGTGAGCTTGGTGGTGGCGCGCCACGCGTCCTGTCCGAAGAGGAACAGGCGCGTCTGGCGGATGCCGGGATAGAGGCCGGGCGTGGTGAAATAGCGGTTAAAGCTAGATGGCTGGCCGAGTAAGTAAGAGCCGAGGGCGGAGCCGGTGCTGGCGTTTCCGGCGGCGATGGTGTCGACGAGCGGGTTGCCGGTGGAGCTGTCGTTGAATGCGATTTCGCCGGAACGGTGGGAATCGCTGGGGACACGCTGTTGCTGGGCGCGGCGACCGTCGACGCCCCATTTGATCGAATGGTTGCCGAGTTCCTTAGTCCAGTTATTCACCCATTGGAAATGGTTCTCGGTTTGTTTGAGCGGACAGTTACATTGATTGACGCCGAGGGCATAGCCGAAATTGAAGCCACCGTTGCCGTTGACATAGAAGGCGGGCATGCCGCTGGTTGCGATGGTGCCGGTATTCAAGCCGGGCAAGCCGGCATCGAGGGCGGGGGTGGTGCCGACGCCATTCGGTTGGACGCGAACACGGTAGCGATAGAAGCCGAAGCGGAAGTCGGTGATGAGCGAGGGGCTGAACGTGTGGTCGGCCCCGACGGCGAGGCTCTGATTGCGGACGAGGGAATCGCCGGCGAATCCGAAGGCCGAGGGCCCGCCGGCGACATTGCCAAAGGCTCCCGGGGCCTGTTTATTAAAGTCGGCGATTGTGTAGCGGGCGAAGAGGTGGGTGGATTGCGAGAGGGCGTAATCGACGCGGCCGTCGTATTGATCGACGTTGAACATCTGGGAGAGCGAGGCGATGTAATTGTTGTAAATGCCCGTTCCGTAGTTGGGCATGGGCAGATAGCCGAGGAGCTTCTGCATGGGTTGGCCAAGAGCGTAGGAGGGAATCACGTTGACTTGGCCGTTGGTGGAGAAGACCTGGCGCCCGTTGCCGGTGGTGGGGTCGCCGCTGTTGGGGTTGAAGACCATGCCGGCTTGGGCGGGGACTTGGGCGCCCTCGGTGGTGGTGACCATGACCGGGTTCACGCAGGGGGTGGCCGAAACGGGATTGGCGCCGTTGCAGATGTAGGAGCCGAGTTGGGAGCGGAGATCGCCGCTGCGTTCGGCGGCGGTGGGTACGGTGGTGATGAGCGAACCGCCATCGCGCCGGCGCGTGCCTTGATAGTCGAAAAAGAAGAAGACCTTGTTCTTGACAATGGCGCCGCCGACGGAGCCTCCGAACTGGTTCCAGCGGAGAGGCGGATTGAGCGATGTGAAGTGATCGGCGGCGTTGAAGAAATCGTTACGGAGAAATTCGAAGAGAGATCCGTGCCATTGATTGGCGCCGGACTTAGTGGTGGCCTGGAGCAGGGCGCCGGAGACGGAGCCGAACTCGGCGTCGTAGTTACTGGTAGTTACTTTGAAATCCTGGAGGGAGTCGAGATTGGGGTTGATGACGGCGATGCCGAGGATGGCGCTTTCGTTTTCGGTGCCGTCGAGGAGGAAGCCGTTGGAGGTGAAGAACTGGCCGTTGACGTTGATCTGCATGCCGCCCTGGGGATTCTCGCTGGTGGCGTGCTGCCAGGAGTTCATCTGAGCGCCGGGGACGACGAGCAGTAGCGAGGTGAGATTGCGGTCGAGGATCGGGAGGCTTTCGATCTCGTTGCCGGTCAAGGTGGTGCTGACATCGGCGCGGTCGGTCTTCAAGAGCGGAGTATCCTCCGCGACGGTAATCGCGGTTTGGGTCTCGCCCACTTTGAGGAGGGCGTCGACTCGGGTGGTGGCGTCGACTTCGACATCGGCGTCGGCGGCGAAGGAGGAGAACCCGGAAACCGCGATTTCTATGTGGTAGCGGCCGGCGAGGAGGTGGGTTTGCGAATAGTTGCCGGTTTCGTTGGTTTTGGTTTCGAAGGAGATGCCGCGGTCGCGGTCGGTGATCGCGATTTTGGCTCCGGGAATCGCGGCGCCGGCGGGATCGGTAACGGTGCCGACGATGTTGCCGGAGACGGCTTGCGCGCGGAGCGGAAGCGTGGACGATGGCAGCAGCGCGAGCGCGGCGGCGGAAAAAACAATGCGGCGAAGAAAAGTCGACATGATGAACTCCCCTAAAGTTTAAGAATCGACGGAGATTGGTGTTAGTCTATACACTCGGCTATGAATATGCAAGTGGGAATCGGGACAATATTTCTTTATTTCGCGGCGAGCGCTTATGGTGCGGGTTGCCCGGCGGCGGTGGGGGACGCGGCGGGCAATTATATGACGCCCGGCGCGCTGGGGAACGTGAAATACCGGGGGGAGATGGCGCTCGATGCCTATGCGCCGGCGGGCGCGGCGAGGCCGGCGGCGATCCTGATTCATGGCGGGGCGGGAAATAAATCGACGCATCTGACGCAGCTTTTCGAGCCGCTGGAGAGAGCGGGCTTCGCGTGGTTTTCAATCGATTACCGGAATATGGACGACGTCCGGGCGGCGGTGAAATTCATACGGTGTCCGGGACGGTTTTCTATCGGGCGGCGGATGGTGTTTCTCGCGGAGGGGAGCGGCGCGCCGTTCGCGCTCAGGATCGCGAACGAGACGGGAGCGGAGGGCGTGGCGTTGTTTGGCGCGAGTGGCTTGGCGAATGCGCCGGCCGCGGCCGGAGCGAAGGTATTGATGTTTCACGGAACGGCGGACGACGAGTCGCCGGTGGGCGCGGCGGAAGCGTTTTGCAAGCGAACGCAAGGGTGCGAATTCACGGCGGTGGACGGGGCGATTCACGAATTCGAGAACTGGCATCCGGACCAATGGCAGTGGAAGGAGACGTTGGCGGCGTGGCTGCGAAGGGACGCGCGCGGTTTGTGGAAGGACATCGTCTATTCCCGTCCGGATGGGCGCGAACTGCGGATGGACGCGTTTATTCCGGAGGGCAACGGTCCGTTTGCCGCGGTGGTGATCGCGCACGGCGGGGGATGGGAGGCGGGGGACAAGGTGACATATGTGTCTCCGGTATTCGCGCCGCTGGCGCGGGCCGGTTTCGCGTGGTTTTCGATCGATTACCGGTTGACGCCGTATGTGCGGATCGGGGAGCAGATCGACGATTTGAGGACGGCGATCCGCTATGTGAAGGCGCACGCGGCGCGGTTTCACGTGGACACGGAACGGATGGCGATGCTGGGAGAATCGGCGAGCGGGCAGATGGTGGCGCAGATCGCGAGCCACCCGTGCGAGGGCTGCGAAGTGAAGGCGGCGGTGTCGTTTTACGGAGTATACGATTTTACGCGATGGGCGGAAGATCCGGAGAACCGGCCGACTCTGGACCGGCTGTTCGGGAAATGGACGCTGACGACGATTCGAAGTTACTCGCCGATCTTTCACCCGCGGGAGGATATGCCTCCGATGTTACTGTTTCAAGGAACGAAGGACGAGTTGTATCCGGGCACGCTGGCTTATGTGGAGCGGTTGAAAGAGGCGGGGGCGCGGTATGAGTTGATAACACTGGAAGGAGCGCCGCACGGGATGGAGAACTGGGCGGGGCATTCGGAGTGGGAGTTCTATAAGAAAAAACTGGTAGATTGGCTGAAGGCGAACTTGCCGGGAAGGGAGTGACAAGCGGGCGATGATTTCGGTGATCGTTCCGATGTTTCAAGCGGCGCGCTGGCTGCCCGTTACGCTGGCGGGATTCTTGGGGCAGGAGGTTCCCGAGGGCGGTTACGAATCGATCTTCGTGGATAACAACTCGACGGACGGCTCGGGGGAGATGGTGACGCGCGGGGCGCCGGGAGCCATCGTCCTGAGAGAACAACGGCAAGGCGCGTACGCGGCGCGGAACCGGGGAGCGGCGGCGGCAAAAGGCGCGATCTTCGCCTTCTGCGATCCCGATTGCGTCCCGTCTCCGCGGTGGCTGCGAGAGATCGAGGAGGCGTTCCGGGACGAGCGGATTCAGATCGTCTTGGGCGGACGGCGTTTCGCGCGCGAGGGTATGTTACTTCGGGCTTTGGCCGAGTACGAGATGGCGAAGGACGGCTACATGGCGCGAAGCGGGCGGATGGAGTTGTGTTACGGGTTCACCAATAACATGGCGGTGCGGCGGGAGGCCTTCGAGCGGTATGGGCCGTTCGACGATTTGGCGCGAGGGGCCGACAGTTTGTTCGTGCGACGGGTGGTGCGGGCGCGGGGCTTCGAGGCGCTGGCGTTCTCGGAACGGGCGATGGTGCGGCATTTGGAGATAGAGAGGGTGAGCGATTATTTCGAAAAGTTGGCGATCTATGCGGGATCGCGGCGGCGCAACGCGGGGCTGGACGCGGCGTCGGCGCTGACGATGGCCGACCGGTGGAGGGTGTGGCGGCTGGCGGGAGGGGGCGAATCGGGAGGATGGAACCGGGCGCTGGCGGCACCGCTGCTGGCGATGGGAGCGGCTTATTGGAAATTGGGGTGGTTGCGTGCGGGGCGGCTAGAGGCCTAGGCAATTGTAGGCGCGGTAGAAGACGGTGGTTTGTTTCGATGGGAGCACGAGAGGGCTTAGGCCGACGAAATCGACGCGCTTGAATCCGCGCGCGGCGAGGGCGTCGATGGCGGGAAGGTAACGCTCTCTCGTGGTGTCGTCCCAAACGAGGACGCCGTCGGGGGTGAGGCAATCGATGGAGGAGGCGGCGGAGGCGGCGCGCATGCGTCCATCGACGACGACGACGTGAAACCGCTCCCCGGCGGCTTGCGCGGCGAGGGGATAAGCGCCGCCGAGCGGGACGTGGACGATGCGGACGTTGGCGGGCGCCTGGGTGGCGATGCGGGCGGCCCAGGCGGCGTCGTGCTCGCAGCTTGAGACCGAAGACGCTCGAGCGGCCCACCAGAGAGTGCTGGAGCCGGCGCCGAATTCGAAGACGCGGAAATGGGGTTGCACGCGGGGGGCGAGGAAAAACGTGGCGGGGTAGGAGAGCCAAGGCAGTGGATTACCCTGGGCGTCGCAGGGCGAGCCGGTTTCAAGCGATTTGTACCAGCCCCAGGAATCGAGCGCGCTGCTTTGGACGAGCATGACGAGGCCGGCGGCTTTGGCTCCGGCGAAGCGGATGAGAAGGTTCTTGATGGCTACAAGCATGGGGTTCGCCTTACTATGCCATGCGAGAACGCGGGGAAGCGGAGACGGCGCCGCGACGTTTACACTACATATAAGGATGTCAACGGCAGCGAACGTAGGAACGGCGGAAGCGACGGCGCGGATACCGAGAGCCGAGAAGACGGTATTCGGGATCCTGGTGGCGATCAGTTTTTGCCACCTGTTGAACGACATGATCCAGTCGCTGATTCCGGCGATCTATCCGATCCTGAAGGCGTCGTTTCACCTGGATTTCGCGCAGGTGGGCTTGATTACGCTGACGTATCAATTGACGGCGTCGCTATTGCAGCCTGGGGTGGGATGGTACACGGACCGGCGTCCGAAGCCGTTTTCGCTGCCGGTGGGGATGGCGTTTACGTTGATCGGGCTGGTGCTGTTGTCGGTCGCGACGAGCTTCGCGGCGCTGTTGTTCGCGGCGGCGATGGTGGGGATTGGGTCGGCGGTGTTCCATCCGGAGTCGTCGCGGGTGGCGCGGATGGCCTCCGGCGGGCAGCACGGATTCGCGCAGTCGATTTTTCAGGTAGGCGGGAACGCGGGGTCCTCGCTCGGCCCGTTGCTGGCGGCGTTCATCGTGCTGCCGAGGGGGCAACCGAGCATCGCGTGGTTCTCGCTGGCCGCGCTGATGGGGATCGCGGTGCTGGCGCGGGTGGGGACGTGGTACAAGGGACGGGCGCATGGGAAGGCGGCGGGGGCGGCGAGGAAGCACGAAGAGGGAACGGGATTGCCGGCGAAGAAAGTGGCGCTGGCGATTACGGTTCTGATCGCGCTGATTTTCTCCAAGTATTTCTATCTGGCGAGCCTGTCGAGTTACTACACTTTTTATTTGATCAGTAAGTTCCACTTACCAGTGCGCAACGCCCAGCTTTACTTGTTTCTGTTTTTGGGCGCGGTGGCGGCGGGGACGATCATCGGAGGGCCGGTGGGGGACAGGATCGGCAGGAAATACGTGATCTGGTGGTCGATCCTGGGCGTGCTGCCGTTTACGTTGGCGCTGCCTTATGCCAACTTATTCTGGACGGGGGCGCTGAGCGTGATCATCGGCTTGATTCTGGCGTCGGCGTTTTCCGCGATTCTGGTTTACGCGCAGGAACTGGTGCCGGGAAAAGTGGGGATGATTTCCGGCCTGTTCTTCGGGTTCGCGTTCGGCATGGGAGGAGTGGGAGCGGCTCTGTTGGGGCAGTTGGCGGACGCCACCAGCATTACATTTGTGTACCGGGTGTGTTCGTTCCTTCCGGTGATCGGGTTACTGACCGGTTTTCTGCCGAACCTGGAGACGGACCGGCGGCGACGGGCGGCGGTTCCGGCGCGTTGAGAGACCGATGCACCGGATCCTGGGGTTCGCCGACGATCTAACGGGGGCGTTGGAGGCGGGGGCTAAGTTCGCCGAGCGCGGAATGCGCACGGCGGTGACGGCGAGGACGGCGGACTGCGCCGGTTACGAGGCGGCGGTGCTCGATACGGAGACGCGGCATTTGAAACGGGAGGAAGCGGAGGCGGTTCTGGCGGCGATGGCGGGGGAGAAGGCGGAGGCGATTTATAAGAAGACGGACTCCACGCTGCGAGGACACATCGGCGCCGAATTGCGGGCCTTGGCGCGGGTGTATGGGGCGCGGGTTGCTTACATTCCGGCGTATCCCGCAATGGGACGAACGGTGCGGCGGGGCCAACTGCACGTAGACGGAGTGCCGGTGCATATGACGGAGTTCGGACGAGACGGGCTGAATCCGGTGACGAGCAGTTCGGTGGCGGAAGCGCTCGGGGCAGGGTTCGAGTGCGAGGTGTATGAGGGCGAGACGGACGAGGATGTAGCGGCGGCGGTGGCGGAGCACTCGGAAGCGCGGCTGCCTGCATCGTGGCCGGGCCGGCTTCGGTGGCGGAGGAGTTGGCGGCGCGGTTCGGCGGGCGGAAGCGGGCGGTCGATTGGCCGGCGCTCCGGCGGTGTCTGGTGGTGAATGGGAGCCTGCATGAACGCTCCGCGCGGCAGATAGAGTTTGCGAAGGCGCGGAGTTGCATTGGGGAAACCGAGGGCGCCGCGTGGCGGGTGGTGGAAGGTGAAACGCGGGGCGGCGGGGGCGCGCTCGAGATCGCGGCGAGGACGGGGGAGGCGGTTGCGAAACGTCTGGCTGCGGGAGAGGCGGACGCGGCGTTGGCGATCGGCGGGGACACGGCGTTTGGGGTGTGGAAGGCGTTGGGATGCGGGGCGCTGGAGCCGTTGGGCGAAGTGGCGGCGGGGGTCGCGGTGTCGCGGGTTGTGGGGACGGATCTGTATCTAGTTACCAAGGCCGGGGGATTTGGCGGCGACGACGTATTATGCCGGATAAGGTGGTTACTCAGTGGAACCGATGAAGGATAAGATTTACGGAATTACGATTGGCGACGCGAGCGGAGTGGGGCCGGAGATCTTACTGAAGGCGCACGCCGGCGGCGAGATCGCGGCGCGGGCGGTCGCGTATGGCGACTTAGAGGCGCTGCGATATTACAACGAGTTACTTGGGTACGGAGTGACGCTGCGGGCGGTAACTTTGCCGTCGCAGTATGAAACGGGGCCGTTGAACGTGATCGACACGGGATCGCTGCGGAGGCAGGACATTGCGCCGGGCGAGCTGAGCGGAGCGTCGGGCGCGGCGGCGAGGGAGTATGTGGTGGCGGCGACGAAGGCGGCGCTTGCGGGCGAGATCGCGGCGATGGTTACGCTGCCGATGAATAAAGAGGCGACGCGGAAGTCGGACGCGAGTTTCACGGGGCATACGGAGTTGATCGGGGCGCTGTGCGGAGTGAAAGACGTAACGATCATGCTGGTTTCCGACGCGTTGATCGTGACGCACGTGAGCACGCACGTTTCGCTGCGGCAGGCGATCGGGATGGCGAAAAAAGAGCGGATTTGCGCCATTTTGAAACTGACGAGCGAGGCGGTGGCTCGCTTGAAGCCGGGAGGGCGGATCGCGGTGGCGGGATTGAATCCGCACGCCGGGGAACACGGGTTGTTTGGGAACGAGGAGATCGAGGAGATCGGCCCGGCGGTGGAGTGGGCGCGGACGCAAGGGATGCCGGTGGAAGGGCCGTACGCGCCGGACACGGTGTTCTATCTGGCGGTGCGGAAGAAACAGTTCGACGCGGTGGTCTGTATGTACCACGACCAGGGACATGTTCCGCTGAAGTTACTCGACTTTGAAGGCGGGGTGAACGTGACGCTGGGGCTGCCGATCGTGCGGACGTCGGTGGATCACGGGACGGCCTTCGACATCGCGGGGAAGGGCGTGGCTTCCACCGCGAGCTTCGTGAAGGCGATGGATTTGGCGGTGCGAATGACGGGAAAATAATCCTCGGAAGCACGGAGGAAGCAAGTTACTCCTCCAGGTTCGCGTCGATGGGGTCCTCGGCGCCGGTCTTTTCCCGTTGGGCGAGAATCTCGAACTTCGCCAGGACGTCCCGCGCCTTCGCTTCTTCGCCCATCCGGCGGTACAACGAA
The DNA here is from genome assembly GCA_963823105.1 of uncultured Acidobacteriota bacterium. GTDB lineage: Bacteria > Acidobacteriota > Terriglobia > Bryobacterales > Bryobacteraceae > JAJYKC01. Next base: position 610,582 of record CAWGKC010000009.1, on the reverse strand, counting down.
CCCAACTGATACAGGGCGGCGGAGAGATCCGGCCTCAAACGGACGGCGGCTTCGAACTCGGCGCGCGCGGCGTTCAGGTCGCCCTTCTCGCGGTAGAGTTTGCCGATCTGAAAATGAGTAAGTGGATTCGACGGGTCGAGCTTTTCCGCCTCCCGCATATTAGCGAAGGCCGCGTCGTTTTCTTCGAGCTTGGCAAGCAGCACGCCGTAGTGCAAAAGGTAATGCGCGTTCTTCGGCTGAAGCTTCAATGCGTTTTCAAAGTGCGATCGCGCCGCTTCGATCCGGTCCTGGAAAATTTCGACGACCCCGAGCATGAATTCCGCCTTGTCGTTTTTCGGATCGAGTTGAAGCGCGTGATTGAAGTGGCGGAGCGCCCGCTCGTTCTCCTTCGCGAAGAAAAAGCTCATGCCCAGCTCGTAGAACACGGACGGCGAGCGCGGATCGATCTGCGAGGCCAGCAGGAAGGAATGGATGGCGGAAACCTGATCGCCGGAGCGCTGATAGAGCCATCCCTGCGCCATGAGGTAGTCGTAGTTGGCCGGTTTCAATTGAATGGCGGCGGCGATGGATTGCAGCGCCTCGCGAGTCTGTCCAAGGATGGCGTAGGCGCGGGAAGCGAGGGCGAAGTAATCGGGCGAGCGGTCCGGGGGCGGTTCGCGGAGGCAGGCCAAAATGCACGCGCGATCTTTGAGATCGACACAGCGGGCCAGCCTCTGAAATCCATCCGGGGAAGCGGCGAAGGCCAGGCCCGCAAGCAACCAACAGAAGGGCGTGCGAATCATTGCGCGCCGGCGGGCGCTTCCTTTCCGCGCTTTTCCCGCATAATCTCCGAAGCGCGGCGGGCGGCGCGTTCCGCCTCCTCGACCTTACCCATGCGTTTAAGAAGGCGAGCTCGCATGGCGGGGAACGAGGAGTTTTCGGGGAAATGTCTTTCGGCCGCGAGAAGCGTATTCACGGCGTCGGGAAGGCGTTCGGCGTCGGCGAACGCCTTGGAAAGCGAATCGTAGGCCAGGGCCGACGCCGGATCGAGTTCAATGGCGTGGCGCAGTTGCCGGATGGCTTCCGGCAGGCGGCGTTCGCGCCGAAGCGCCTCGCCGTAGTACACATTCGCTTCGGTGTGGTGGGGCTTGGCGGCGAGGGCGCGCTGGTAATACCGCACCGAGGAAGCGTAGTCCCCGGCCTCGAAGTCCATGTATGCGAGGCGGAAGTTCGGCTCAAACACATCGGGCGCCAGCTTCACGGCGGTCACATACTCCTGGCGCGCCTGGGCGTCCTTGGAGGTTTTAAAATAAGCGTCGCCCAAAAGAACGTGTGTCCAAACGGACTCCGGAAACCGGGACATCATGATTTGGAAATGCTCCACGCCCGCGGCCTTATCGCCAAGAGCGTGGTCCGCGAGCATGAGCGAATACAGGACATAGGGGTCCTCGTCGCCTCGTTTCCAGGCGTCCAGGAAGCATGCCTGTGCCGCGCGGTGATCTTCCAATAGCTGGAACGCAGCGCCGCGGAAGAACTGCGATTCGCCTGTCGCCGGCGATTTTTCGAGCGCGGCCAGAGCCTCCTTCGCGCGGCCCAGGGCGACCAGGGTCTCGCCCTTGCGGAGGTTCAGCGCGGGGTCGCCGGGGACAACCGCGACGCCACGATCGATCCAGCGGAGCGCGGTCTCGAAGTCGCGATGGGCGATCAGAAGAGACGCGAAACCGGCATACAGCCGGGAATCGCCGGGGCACGCGGCGATGGACCGCTCGTAGGCGGCGCGCCTCTCCGTATACGCAAGGTCCGGCGAAACGGCGCGGCGGTAGATCTCCGCATCGGCGGGGGAAAGTTGGCACGCGGAGACGGGGACGAACGCCGCGGCGGCCGCGAACAAAAAACACCCCACGTTCATCACCGACAGTCTAACATCGGCGGCGAACGTGGGGATCGAACCGGTGTCGCGGTTAAAAATGGTAGCGAAGGGCGAATTCCACGATTCGTGGATCGAGAGCGCTGGTGACATTGCCGAAGCCGCCGCTCCCAAAGGTCGTGTTGATGCCGCTGAAATTGGTGTGATTGAAGATGTTGAACAACTCGCCGCGGAATTCAATCGTTTGACGTTCCCCAAAGCGGAAGTCCTTGTAAAGCGCCATGTCGAAGGTAACCAAGCCGGGGGCGCGGATGCTGCCGTTGGCAGCGTTGCCGAAGTAACCGGCGGCCGGGGCCGCGAACGCGCCGGTATTGAACCATTCGGCTCACGGTCTTGGGATACGACACGGACTTGGCCGGTGGCGTCGGGCCTGGCGGCAAGGCCCTGGTTGGCGATGCTTAGCCCAGGCGAGAGAGCGATGCCGCTTTGAATAGCCGTGATGCCGGAATATTTCCAGCCGCCGAGGAACGTTCCCTTCCAAGTTTTGTCGTCTTTGAGGAACGGGATGTCCCAGATGTAGCTGAATGAGAGCACGTGGGTGACGTCGATGGCGGAATTGCCATAATCGCCATTGGGGTTGTAAGTATTCTGAACGCTGCCGCCTCCGAAAAAGCTCTGGCTGAAGACATTCGAAAGACCGTGGGAATAGGTGTAAGCTCCGGTGAAGAACAGTCCGTGTCCCGCCGAGTGCCGCACGGAGACCGTGAGTGCGTTCCAATTGGCGACGCCGAGGCTGTAGTTGGTGCTTAGATTTCCATAACCCTGGTACTTCCCATACACATACTCGTAAGTGCCGGTGTTGATCGACGGAGGGTAGTTAAAAACTCCCGAAGGCGTCGGCTGGTTGATATCGAGGCCGACGGGCATGTTGGTGGCGTGGTTGCCGGAGCCACCGATGGCCACTAGCCAGCCAGGGAACTGATGTTCCAGGGTGAGACTGTAGCTTTGAATGGTGGACGCGCCCTTGATGTTTAAATCGGAACCGGCGAGCGTGGGCGCGGAAGGCGGCGTGGCCGTGCCGGTGCCGAGGGGGCTGGGGAACTGGGGATTGATGAGAGTGATCGATTGCACGAAGGGATAGTTATTGGCACAGTTATAGGTGCAATCGGCTCCCGTGAATACGCGGCTTTGCGTGGCTCCGTAGCCGCCGCGAAGAGCCGTTTTCCCGTCGCCGAAGACATCCAAGGCAAATCCGAACGTGGGAGCGTAATACCAGTTCTGGCCGTAGCTGAAATTCCGCGGGATGCCGTTCTTGCCGTTGATGATGATGCCGTTGAGCGGGTTGTAATTCGCCGTCGGAGTAATAGTTCCGTTGGCGTTCACGATCGGCGCCTGGCTGGCTTGAAACAACGCGGGATCGAGCATCGATTCGAATTGATTCTGCGTATAGGGCAGTGGCATGTAGGTAAAACGCAGGCCATAATTGACCGTCAACCGCTTGGTCACTTTCCACGTGTCCTGAAGATAGGGAGCGAGGATCTTGCCGTGAATGTAGGGGCGCCGCTCGGTGCTCTCCTGATAGAACTGAGTGGCGTCGCCAAGGAGATAGTCGGCGATCGGATCGCCAGTGAACCGTCCGCTGAAGTTCCAGGTGCCGTTGCTCTGGGCGAATTTGTTCTGGCGCTTGGTGCTGTTCACCCAGTTGAATCCGCCCTCGATGGTATGTTTTCCTTTCACCCAGCTCCAGTCGTCGGTCAGCGTCGATTCAAGATCGGAAGCGTGGATGAGAGGCTGCGTCTCGGTGACGCCGATGGAGGCGTAACCACCCGAGAAGTTTACATCCGGAAGCCGGTTCGACAGAAAACCGGTGTAGGGTAGCGTGGAATTGAAACCAGGAAGTTGGTTCTGATACACCAGACCGCTGGTTCCCAGATCGACGACATAGATATTCGCGCCCAAGGAGATCTGATTGACCATGGTCGGGGAAATGATGACCGTACCCTGTAACTCGATCAGCTTGCTGCGGGTTTCAAAGGACTGGCGGCTGGTGGTGAACGGCGAACCGAGCCACTCTTGCGACGGAAGGTCCTGGCCTTGTCTCAGATCGAAATACTCGCCCATCAGATGCACTTTGTCGCTGATGTTCTCGTCGACCTTGATCTGCGAATCCAACTGATTGATCACCTGGGGATTGGTGTTGATGTAGTTATTGGCGCCGGAGCTGTAGTTGGGAAGGTTGGCGGTGGCGTTCAGAAGGGTGAGCGCGTTCGAGTTGATCCGCGAGGGCGGAATGACATACTGGCCGGCGGCGTTTTGGGGGAAGAGAGCGCCGGTGACGGGATCCGTAATCGGATCGGTGAAGAGTCCGGCGCGTTGATTGGCGGTCGGCGTGATTCCGGTTTGGGTGCTGCCTTCGCTCTGTTTCACCGCCTGCTCGCTAAGGAAGAAGAAGGTCTTGTTGCGGCCGCGATTGTACAGATGGGGAATCATCAGCGGGCCGCCTATGGTGCCGCCGAAAATATTCTGGTGGTAGACCAGCGGCGAGGGGCTGAAGAAGTTCCTGGCGTTGAGATCGGTGTTCCGGAAATACTCCCAAAGCGATCCATGGAACGCGTCCGAACCGCTGCGGGTTTGCACCAGGACAACCGACGCGCCCAGGAGCGTATATTTCGGGCTGATGTTGTTCTGAAGCGTGCGCACTTCCTGAATACTGTCCGGGTTGGGAAGGATCGTCGTCTGCGTCATGTTCCCGGTGTTCATGTTCCACACGCCGTCCAATTCGTAGAGAGTGCCGCTCAATCCCATTCCGTTGATCGACATCGTGTTGCCCGTACCGAAGCCGCCTTGGCCCTGCGCGGTCCCTTGCGCGGTGTTGACCACGCCGGGCATGAGCGCGGAAAGGCTCTGATAATTTCTTCCGTTCAGGGGAAGCGTTTCCACTTGCTGTTGCTCAACGGCGTTGGAGACCTCGCCGTTCGTCGTCTGTACCTGATCCGTCGCCGCTTCGACCGTCACTTGTTGAGAGACTTGGCCGACCGCCAAAGTGCTGTTGACCGTTCTTACCACCGTCGGTCCGAGGAAGATGTCTTTCTGAGTGAGACTGGAAAAGCCGGCCTTCGTGACCGTGACTTCGTAGGTTCCGCTGGCCAAGCCCGGCATGGAATAGGTGCCGTCGCCGCTGGTGTGGATCTGAACGGCTTGGCGGGTGGCTTGGTTGGTGACGGTGACCTGCGCGTCGGCAACCGTGGCGCCCGCGGCGTCGGTGACGGTTCCATTCAGAGTCGCCGCGGTGCTCTGGGCGAACGCGACCCCGGCGGAGCCTAACACCGCGAATAACGCGAGAACGATTCTAGTGGCAACAAGGTTGGATTTGTTCGACATGGACTCTCCTTCGTCTCTAAGCACCGTGCTTTCGATAATGGCCGCCGCGCGCGAGTGAACGCGAAGACCGAATGTTCCCCGGAACAGGCGCCGAAAGGATTTCATGGCGCCGCGTTGAGCGCCACACCCTTTCCGCATTGGAGAGAGTATATGTTCAGCGGAGCGCCAATCGAAAAGCTATCGAAGAAAAACCCAAATTTTGCGGTGCGAAACGAAGGAGAACGTAACCAGAGGACCCAAACGATAGAAAGAACATCACTTACCAATTGTCAAGCCTGTCATGCCGGAGCGCCGCGGCGAAGGGGCGCGTTTTGCACGCCATAGTATTTTTCAATTAGCGCTTTGGACGAGGGGGTTGGTTCCCCGGCTATTTCACTTCGAAACTATACGAGCCGGCCCCAACCGCAACGACGTAGCTTCCGGCCTCGGTCTCCGCTTGAACGGACTTCCCATCTTCGGTGACGCTTGCGTTGGGAATGGCCGGAAGAAATATTCTTGCGACGGTGTTCGGAGGGATGGTCACTTTCAACGAGAACGGGCCGGCGGCGGCGGCGCTCCAGTCGCTAACGATCTTGCCGTAGACCGAATCGTATTCGCCCCTGGCATGGGTGAGGCGCGGGTCCAAGAGAGGGTGAATGGTAATTTCGCGGAAGCCGGGCTTGTCCGGACTCGTGTCGATTCCGGCGACGGAGCGGTAAACCCACGCGACAACGGAACCGAAGGCGTAGTGATTATAGGAATTCATCGCCGGGTCGCCGGTATCGCCGTTCCATCGCTCCCACCACGTGGTCGCGCCTTTGGAAAGCATGTAGCCCCACGAAGGATAAGTTTCGTTGAGCAGAAGCCTGTAGGCCACGTCGGCGCGGCCGTGCTGGGAGAGCGTGAACAGCAGGAAAGGCGTTCCGAGGAATCCTGTGGACAGATGCCAGCCACGGGACTCGATGTCTTTCACGAGGTTGTCCACCATCGCGGATTCCAGGGCTTTCGGCGCCATCTTGGCGTAGAGCGTTAGCAGGTATGCGGTCTGCGTTCCGCCGGTGACTTCGCCGTTTTCCTTCACGAACTCGCGTTGGAAAGCGGTGCGGATATTGTCGAGCAGAACGGCGTATTGTTTCGCCTCCGCGTCCCGGCCCGCGGCCTGGGCCATCTGGCGCATCATGTCCGCGATCAAGGCCCAGTAGGCCGTTGCCACCAGATCCTTCGGCGTTCGCTCATCGGGGGCGAGCCAGTCGGCGAAGTTCGGGCCGACAGCGTTCCGGCGAAGGAAATCCGGGTTGGCCTGGACGATGAAATCCATCCAGCGTTGCATGGGTTCCCAGTTCTCTTCGATGAACCGCTTGTCGCCGTACTGCAACCACGCCGTCCAGGGAATGATGACGCCGGCGTCGCCCCAACCGGGAGCACCCACGCCTCCGGCGAAAGGCAGCAGGTCGGGCGCGACGTTGGGGAACGCCCCGGCGGGCGTTTGCGCGTCGTTCATGTCGAGCATGAATTTGCGCGTGAACGAGGCGATGTCAAAGTTGTAGGCCCCGGTGCGCCAGAAGGCCTCGGCGTCGCCGGTCCATCCCAGGCGTTCGTCGCGCTGCGGGCAATCGGTGGGGATGCTGAGAAAATTTCCGCGCTGTCCCCAGAGACCGATCTTCCACATTTTGTTTACCAGCTCCGAGGAGGTGTCGAGCGTTCCCGTGGGCGGCTGGTTCAAGCTGCCGGCGACCTTGCCGGAGATCGCGTCCAGGCCCGGCGCGCCGGGATAGCCGGTGACTTCGACGTATTTGAAGCCGTGAAACGTGAACTGCGGCGTGAACGATTCTTCCCCATCGCCGCGAAGCGTGTAGAGGTCGGTGGCGTCGGCGTTGCGGAGATTTTCGCGGTAGATGCTGCCGTCGGGATTGAGAATTTCGGCAAAGCGCAGGCGCACGCGAGAGCCGGACGAACCGTGGACCTTCAGCGTCACCCAACCGACCATGTTCTGGCCCATGTCGAAGATGTATGCGCCGTTGGCGGCGGGTGTCACGGTCTTCGGCGCGATGGTCTCGCCAATCTGGACAGGCGCGGTCACCGGGCTGGAAATGGATATCGTGGAAGGCTCGGCGATCGCCGCGGGCGCCCAGTCTTTTCCCTGGAAGCCCGGCCGGTTCCAACCGGGCTGTTCCAGGCGGGCGTCGTAGGTTTCGCCGGCGTAGATCTCCGAATTCAGGATGGGCGATTCGGCGGTGGTCCAGGAATCGCCGGTGGCGACGGTGTCGCGAGTGCCATCGCGATAGACGATTTCCAATTGCACGCGAAGGCGTGTGGGCGGCGGAAACAAGTGGATGCCCGTCCAGATGAGCGGGCTGCGGTACCAGCCGTCGCCGAGGATCGCTCCGATCGCGTGGGGGCCTTTCTTCAGGAGGGCGGTGACGTCGTAGGTCTGATAGTAAACCCGCTTGCGATAGTCGGTGAACTCGGGCGTGAGAACGGCGTCGCCGACCGGGCTGCCGTCGATCGAGAGACGGTAGCTGCCGAGGGCGGTGGCATAAATCCGCGCGGATTGCACACGCTTGCCGACGGTGAAATCGCGCCGGAACAGCGCCGCGGGCTGCGGCAGCGGGCCCACGCCGCCGAACTTCTTGTCATTCAAATCGGCGACGGCGTTGGCGGGCTTCCAATCCGTTTCGCTGGCGAGTTTGGCCTCCCACTGTCCATCGCTGAAAAATCGCGCAAGTTCGCCGTTCGGACGCGTGACTTTGACGAGCACGGCGACGCCCGCCGGCGCGCCCTTGCCCGCTTCGTGCGGCATCCAGAACGGAGGCTCGCCGGTGGTGGCTTCGACTTCAACGACGTTCTTTCCGGCGATGAGGCGATCGGCAATGTCCTGGCGGTCGAAATCGCTCCAGTCCTTTTTCGCGCCGGTCTCGATCCCGTTCACCTTCACTTTGAAGTCGGCGCGGGCGAGGATGAACAGGGCCGCGCGAAGCGGTTTGTCGGATAGTTCGATGGTGGTGCGGAACGACGCGGCGGTTTTGGGTTGTACGTTGAGGGCGTCTTGGCCGGCCACCCAGATCCAGCGCATTCCGGCGCGATCCGCTTCTTCTTCCGGGTTGGTGCGGCTCACCCACTGGGCGGTCCAGTTGGCGGCGGTGAGGAGACCGGTCTCCCACCACGCGGGGACGGCGGAGGAAGAGGCGGAGAGCTTGCCGTCTCCATCCCAAACACGCACGCTCCAGTAGTAGCGGCGCCGGGGTTCGAGCGGCGGGCCAGCGTAGGCGATGCCCACGGATTCGGCGGAGGGCACTTTGCCGCTGTCCCAAACGTCGGCCTTGCCCGCTTTGAGGCGGCCGGAATCGCTGGCCACCAGAATTTGGTACGCGCTCTGCTTCCAGTTCCGCTTCGCGCTGTCGCTGCGCCAGGAAAAGCGCGGCGCCGGGGAGTCGATCCCGAGAGGGTTGTTGAGATAGTCGCAGCGCAGATCGACCGGACCGGCGCAGGCGGCAATGGCGAGGAAGAAACAACCCAACGAGAGGCGTAGCGGCATGGTGGCTCCGAATCCGGGCTGGCTAAGCGTAGGTGGTGACGGCGGCCGCGTTCCGCTCGGCGCGCTCGCCGGTGATGCGCTCCAGATACCCGCTCTCGCGGAACGCTTTCAATGGGTCGGCCGGCAACCCGCGCGAGCGCGACCATTCGGCGATCGCCGGACGCACGTCGGTTGAGAACGCGTCCTTCAGACAGTTCTCGGCGTCCACCAGTTCGCAGCGCTCCTGCGCGGTGGCGAGTTTGCGGTGGTCCACCAGGGCCGACTTCGCCCACAGCTCCTGGGCCGTGGTGACGGTCTGAATCATGGCTTCGATTTTGCCCTTCAGATTGTGGCTCTGATCCACCATGTACGCGATATTCGGCCGGCCGCCGGTTTCCCACTCGAAGAAGCGGATCTCGTGGAAGATGCGGAAGATCTGGTAAGGATCGATGGAGCCGAGCGTCAGGTCGTCGTCGGCGTATCGCCGGTCGTTGAAGTGAAACCCTCCGAGCATGTCGAGATCGAGCAGCCACGCGACGATCTGTTCGATGTTCTGCGATTGGTAATGGTGTCCGGTATCGACCAGGACCTTCGCCCTGGGACCGGCCAGCCGGGAGAACTCCAGCGCCATGCCCCAATCGGCGATATCGGTGTGATAGAAGGCGGGTTCGAATGGCTTGTATTCCACCAGCAGGCGTTGCGCCTCGTTCATTTCCCGGTGCGCGGCCTGGAGCGCTTCGGCAAACCAACGCTTGCGGCGCCGCATGTTTTGCGTGCCAGGATAGTTGGAGCCATCGGCGAACCAGAGCGAGATGTCGCGGTTGGCCAGACGCCGGCCGATCTCGACGCTGTCGAGGAGGTGGGCCAGCGCGGCGCGGCGAACCTCCGCGTCCGGATTGCCAACCGAGCCGTGTTTATACCGCTGGTCCTGGAAGAGGTTCGGATTGATCGACCCGGCGCGGACGCCATAGCGTAGCGCGCAGTCTTCCACTTCCGACACGTCGGCGAGGCCGTTGGGCAAATCCCAAAGGACGTGCAGCGCCACGGTGGGACAGACGCCGGTGAGCGCATGCACCTGGCCGGCGTCGCTGAGCTTTTCGGCCAGCGTGGAAGCGGCGGCCGCTTGCGTGAACTTGCCGAACCGGGTCCCGGTGTTGGCGAAACCCCAGGAGGGTAACTCGATGCGAAACGCCTCCAGGGCGGAAAATACAATTTCGGATTGGGTTTGTCTCATTCGCGGACCGCTCCCTACACAACGGTTGTACACGTTTACCGGGCCGCCGGCGCCCGATATTCCGACAGGGCCGGAGGTTTAACATCGCAAAACGCGCCGGGAGCCAAGCGAGGGCCGTCGGATTGGCTGGGGCCGCGCCCGCGTGCGCATTGCGGCGGCGGGGTAAGTTTGCACCGCGAAACATCGGCTCGGCGAGCGCCTCGCATTGCAATCCCGGCCAAAATGCGGGTCAATGAAATAGAATCCCTTCCGGCGCCGACGAACACTCCAATGCCACAAACCACGACCCAATTGAAATACGTGAACTACCTCTGGGAGGATAGCAAAGCCTCCAGCCTGTCACCGGCGCAGCGGCTGGTGTACCGGTCCAACCTGCTGGGCGCCGACCAGCGGATCACGAATACCGGCGGCGGAAACACCTCGTCCAAGGTCGAGGAGCGCGACCCGCTGACGGGCGAGGCGATCGAAGTGCTCTGGGTAAAGGGTTCGGGTGGCGACCTGCGCACCAGCACGCTGGCGAACTTCTCGTCGCTTTACCAGGACAAGCTGCTGGCGCTACAGACTATCTACGGCGCCAAGGAACCGCGCGGCGCGAAGACCGATGCCGAGGACGCGATGGTAGGGCTGTATCCGCATTGCACGTTCAATCTGAACCCGAGAGCTTCCTCGATCGACACACCGCTGCACTCGTTCGTGCCGTTCGCCCATGTGGATCACATGCACCCGAACTCGGTGATCTCGGTGGCGGCCTCGCGCGGGTCGGCGGAGCTGACGCGGACCATCTTCGGCGACGATGTGGTTTGGACTCCGTGGCTGCGGCCGGGGTTCGAGCTGGGGCTCGAATTGCAGCGGATCGTTCGGGAGAATCCCCGGCTGAAGGGCGTGGTGTTGGGCCAGCACGGGTTGATCAACTGGGCCAACGACGACAAGGAATGCTACGAGCTGACGCTCGATCTGACCGAGCGGGCGGCGGAGTACATCGAGCGGCACGACAAGGGCGAGAAGACTTTTGGCGGCGCGAAATACGCGTCGCTCCCGGAGCGGGATCGCGAGCGCGCGTTGGCCCAATTGCTTCCCTGGCTGCGCGGGCGGGTGTCGGGCAAGAAGCGCTTCGTCGGCACGGTGCAAAGCGACGAGCGGATTCTGCGCTTCGTCAACAGCCACGACGCGCAACGTTTGGCCGAACTTGGCACGTCCTGTCCCGATCACTTCCTGAGAACCAAGATCAAGCCGCTGTATATCGATTGGAATCCGCAATCCGGCGACCTGGCCGCTCTCAAGGCCGCGATCGGCGCGGGGCTGGAACAATACCGTAAGGACTACGCGGCGTATTACGAAAAGTGCAAACGCGCGAACTCGCCGGCGATGCGCGATCCGAATCCGACCGTGGTGCTGATCCCCGGCCTCGGGATGATCGCGTGGGGAAAGGATAAGAGCGAGTCCCGCGTGACGGCGGAGTTTTATAACTGCGCGGTGGAAGTGATGCGGGGCGCCGAGGCGATTGGCGAGTACGTCTCTCTGCCGCAGCAGGAGGCCTTCGACATCGAGTATTGGCTGCTGGAGGAAGCGAAGCTGAAGCGTATGCCGCCGGAGCGCGAGTTCGCCCGGAGCGTCGTGGTGGTGATCGGCGCGGGCAACGGCATCGGCCGGGCGGTGGCGCGGCGCATGGCGAAAGAAGGCGCGCACATCGTTTGCGCCGACCTGGACAAGAACGCGGCGGAGGCGACGGCGGCGGAACTGATCGCGGCATACGGGGCGGGCATCGGCGTCTCCGGTACGGGGATTTCGGCAAGCGGGCCGGCCGTCGGACTGGCGGTGAACGTGACGGACCGCGCCAGCGTCCGGGCCATGTTCGAGCAAGCCCTGCTCGCTTATGGGGGCATCGATCATGTAGTGGTGACGGCGGGCGTGTTCCTGGCGCCGGACCGGACGGGCCACAATACGGACGAGGAATGGAAGCTGTCCTTCGACGTCAATGTGCGGGGAGCGTATCTGGTCGCCGACGAGGCGCGGGAGATCTGGGCGGCGCAGGGGCTTACGGGCAGCCTGGTGATCACCACCAGCGTGAACGCCGTGGTGGCGAAGAAGGGTTCGCTCGCCTATGACACATCGAAGGCGGCGGCGAATCATCTGGTGCGGGAGCTGGCCGTCGAACTGGCGCCAACGGTGCGCGTGAACGGTGTCGCTCCGGCGACGGTGGTGGCCGGGTCCACGATGTTCCCGAGGGACCGGGTGATCTCTTCGCTCACCAAATACGGAATCGCTTTCGAGGAATCGGACGATACCGAAACGCTGCGCGATAAACTGGCGGGGTTCTACGCCGGCCGCACGCTGACGAAAGCCGCCATCACGCCCGAAGACCAGGCCGAAGCGGCGTTGTTTTTGCTCTCGGAGCGCTCGGCGAAGATCACCGGCCAGATAATCCAGGTGGACGGCGGTCTGCCCGAAGCCTTCGTCCGGTGACGGGTGCGCCTCAGGAGCCGGCCATCAATCCGTCGTTGGCGTAGAATTGATCCACATTCTTCGCGGTGAGCAATTGATGACGCACGAAAACGGCCGGAGGAGTGGCTTTAAAGCTAAGAATATCGAAAGCCAGTTTCAGCAGGCCTTCGCCATATTTCTCCGGAAAATAGGCCACCGTACCGATAAACCGGCTGGAGCGCCGTAGTTCGTCGCGGCCTTCGGGGGAGGCGTTTTGGCCAACGACGGCGCATCCATCGACGCGGCCGGCTTCTTCGAAGGCGCGCAAGGCGCCGAGAGCGCTCGAGTCGTTGATGGCGCCGATCAGCGTATGCTTCGCCGCCGTGCGGTGCAGGTGCTTGCGGGCCACCTTCCAGCTCGGCTCAAAACAGCCGTCTCCGTCCAGATGGGTGACCGGACAATTCTCAAGAGAAGGGAGCACTTCCCGGACGCCGGTGAGCATTCCGGTGATTCGCGAGCGCGGAACCGCCCCCGCTCTGGGCAGCTCCAGCATCAGAATCTCGTCCACTTCCCCGTCCCAGTTCTGTTTCGCCCAGCGCCCCAGCGCCCGGCCGCCGATGAGGCCCGCTTCAAAATTGTTGGCGCCGAAATAAGTGGCGCCGGGATGTGGAATCTCGACCGCGATCAGCGGAATTTTCGCTTCTCTGTATTTTGCCGAGATGATCGGCGCCACGTACTCGTCGGTCTGAAACTCGATAATCAGATCGCAGCCTTCCTTTATAAATAGGCTGGCGTTCTTCTGCGCGACCTTCGGGCTATAGCGATTATCGAGCGTGAGCAGCTCCACCGTTTCCAGGCGGTCCGCCTCGCGTTTGAGCCCGGCCGTGACCTGTTGCGAAAAAAGATAGTCCGTACCCTGCGCCCCGAATCCGATCTTGTATTTGCGCGTCCGGCGCTGTTGAACGGTGGAGCGGTATTGATTGGCGCCTACCTTTTCGACCAGCCCCGACTTCTCCAACGTATACAAAAGCCGGAAGGCGATTCCTTTGCTATGCGTGGTGCGGGCGACGATGTCGCGGAGCCGCAGGATCTCCACCGGAGAACTAAATGCCCTCAGAACATCGGCCGCGTGCGCGACCGCGTGAATGAAATACGGATCCCGATTTTGTCGAATGTCCATGCGTTCCTCTGCAACTGGGGGAGAAACGGTCTTTTTCCCGGGACGAAAATCCGATCGACGGCCGAACGGATTCTTACGCCTGAATGAGCATATCACGATGCCGGAGCACCGGACGTTTTGCATGGCGAAAAAACGGTCCGGTGTTTCCAGCCGCTCAACCCCCGGACGGGTCGTGGAACTCGCGGCTATTATGGGAGTTGGACGAAGGTGCGGCGAAGTGGGCCGTTTGGCACAGCGGAACGGGGCCGGCGCGCCGATCGGCTCGCGCCATCGCGCTCCACTCCTGATAATGTAGAGGCGGAGCGGCAACCAAGCTTGGAACCTACGTATTCTTCCCCGACGAAGACGAAATCGGCGCGCGCATGTCCCGCCATTCACAACGCGATGTGGCCGGGCATCGTGGGCAAAGGGCCGGATTCGGAGCCTCCGCTCGATCTGGACACGATGCTCGAACTCACGGCCGAGGCCGAGGTGGACGGCGTCCGGTTCGATGGAGTGGATCTGTTTCTCTCCTCGCCTCACATCGACATCGACTCGACCGGGGACGATCTGGAGCAACTCGCCGCGAAAATACGCGCAAAGAACCTGACCGCCGGTTCGGTGGTCGCCCCCGTTTGGGCGGCTACCGGCGGAGGGTCGGCGATGGGGAACGAAGACGAGCGGAAACGGTTTCTCGTCCAAGTGAGGAAAGCGTGTGAGATCGCGCGGAAGCTTCGCGATTTGGGAATTCGTCCCTATGGCGTCGTGAGGATCGATTCCGCGGCCGGGGTCGCCGAATGGGCGGAGGACCCGAAAGGAAACACGAAGCGCATCGCCGACACGTTCCGTGAAGCCGCGAACATTGCCAGCGGCTTCGGCGAGCGCCTGGCGGCCGAAGGCGAGATCTGCTGGGGCGGCATGCATAGTTGGAGACGGATGCTCGAACTTCTGGAAATGGTGGGCCGTCCGGAGAGCGTTGGGCTTTCAGGCCGACATGGCGCATACGATGTTATTCACCCTCGGCTACAACGCGCCGGAAGACCGGCTCCTGCCGGAGAATTTCGACTGGTCTCAGCGCGACGAACTGGCCGCGGCCTATCGGGAAATGGCTCGTCATTTGCGGCCTTGGACGATCGATTTTCATGTCGCGCAAAACGATGGGACGGTGCGAGGCTCGGGATCTCACGACAAGACCGGACGCCACTGCCCGCCGAACGACCCGAACGGAAGATTGGACATCGTGCGGGATGCCGGAGCCTGGATGCGCGGCGACGACGGCAATCCGACGCGCGCCTTCCAGCATATTTGCTGGGACGGCTGTATGTTCCCGAACGAGGTGATGAAAGACCGGCAAACCTGGCGCGACGTGCTGGGCGCGATGATCGCCGTGCGTAACGCACACGGTTGGGACGAAGCCGGCATGGGCGGCAGTGTTCGCGTCGGTGCGTCTCCGGCGGTTGAAGTATGAAGAAGCCGGCGTTGGCCGCGGCTGGTTTGGTCGCCGTGTGCGGCGTGCTGGCGATTTCCACTCGTTTACGCGGACAGAGTCCTCCCACCCCGCCCTCGGCGGTGGACTTCGTCAAAGACATCCAGCCGATCTTCGCCAAATCGTGTTCGAATTGTCACGGCGCGAAAACGCAGATGGCGGGGCTGCGTCTGGATTCGCGGAAGATCGCCATGGCGAAAGATATTCAGCCGGGCAATGCGGCGGCGAGCGAACTCTACCGGCGCGTGGCGGGGCTGAGCGAGCACGCGCGGATGCCGATGGGCGGCAAGCTCGATCCGGCCGAAATCGATTTGATCAAACGATGGATCGACGGCGGCGCGGTATGGCCGGATTCCGCCGACGCCGGCGTGGAGCTGAAGCGGCACTGGGCTTGGGTTCCTCCGGTGCGTCCCGCCGTGCCCGCGGTTGGCGACGCGACTTGGCCGAAGAATCCGATCGACAATTTCATTCTGGCCAAGCTGGAGAAGGAAGGTCTAAAGCCATCGCCCGAGGCGGATCGGGAGACGCTGCTGCGGCGTCTGAGTCTGGATCTCATCGGCCTTCCGCCCACGCCCGATGAGATCGACCGGTTCGTCCAGGACAAGAGTCCCGGCGCGTATGAGAAACAGGTGGACCGGCTGCTTAGCTCGCCGCATTACGGAGAGCGCTGGGGGCGGATCTGGCTGGATGGGGCGCGGTACGCCGATTCCGACGGCTTCGAAAAAGACAAGCAGCGGCAAGTGTGGGCGTATCGCGATTGGGTGGTTGGCGCGTTGAACAAGAACTTGCCGTATGACCAGTTCGTGATCGATCAGATCGCCGGCGACGAACTTCCTCATCCGACGCAGGACCAGCTTGTAGCCACGGGCTTTCTACGGAACTCGATGACCAACGAAGAGGGCGGCATCGATCCGGAGCAGTTCCGCATGGAGGCGATGTTCGACCGGATGGACGCGGTGGGCAAGAACATTCTCGGCGTGACCATTCAATGCGCGCAGTGCCATACCCACAAATTCGATCCGATCAAACACGAAGAGTACTACCGCATGTTCGCGTTCCTGAACGATTCGAACGAGGCGAGCATGCCGGTTTATTCGCCGGACGAACTGATGAAGAACGCAGGCATCTTCCGGCAGATTCGCGAGATCGAAGGCACGCTTCAGCACCACAGCGCGCATTGGGAAAATCGGATGGCCGCGTGGGAGGAGAAGGTCAAGGTGGATCAACCGGAGTGGACGGTTGTGAGGCCCACCGTCGACGACATTTCCACGGGCGGCGAGAAATACACTCCGCTCGAGGACGGATCGTTCCTGGCGCAGGGCTATGCGCCGGGAAGCCACACGGTGAAGATGACCGTCAAGACGGACGTGCGGAACATCACGGCGTTTCGCCTGGAATTGATGACCGATCCGAATCTGCCGTTGAACGGGCCGGGACGTTCGTACAAGGGCCTTTGCGCGCTCACCGAATTCGGTGTGAAAGCCGCTCCGGCGGGCGATCCCACGAAGGCGTCGGCGGTGAAGTTTATCCGCGCGACGGCCGATTTCAGCCAACCCGAAGCCCAGTTGGATCCGGACGATAAATCCGGGAAGCCGCGCGTGGTGGGACCCGTGGAATTCGCCATCGACGGCGACGCCCGGACGGCGTGGGGCATCGACGCGGGACCGGGGCTGAGGAACCAAGCGCGCAAGGCGGTGTTTAACGCCGAGAAGCCGATCTCCTTCGAAGGCGGCGAGGTGCTGACGTTCTCGCTGGCGCAGAAGCACGGCGGCTTCGTGCGCGACGAAAATCTGGTTTACAATCTGGGCCGCTTCCGCCTTTCCATCACGACCGCGCCGGACGCGGCGGCCGATCCGATTCCCGCCAATGTCCGCCAGATCCTCGCCATCCCCCGCGCCGATCGCACGCCGGATCAGGTATGGGCCGTCTTCAGTTATTGGCGCACGACGGTGCCGGAGTGGAAGGACGCGAACGACCGCATCGCGGCGCTGTGGAAGGAGCATCCCGAAGGCGCATCGCAGCTTGTGATTTCGGAACGGACGAATCCGCGGGTGACGCATGTCCTGAATCGCGGCGATTTTCTGAAGCCGGAGGAAGCGGTTACGCCGGGTGTGCCGGCGTTCCTCAATCCGCTGCCGGCGGGCGCGCCGCCGACGCGGTTGACGTTCGCCAAGTGGATGGTGGCTCCCGACGCGCCGACCACCGCGCGGTCGTTCGTGAATCGCGAATGGCAGGCCTGGTTTGGAACGGGCATTGTCGCGACGGCGGAAAATCTGGGCACGCAATGCGAGCCGCCCACGCATCCGGAACTGCTGGATTGGCTGGCGGTGGAATTCATGCAGAGCGGGTGGGACGTGAAACACATGCAGCGGCTGATCGCCACCTCCGCCGTCTACCGGCAGGCTTCGAACGTGACGCCGGAGTTGCTCGAGAAGGATCCGTACAACCGGCTGTTGGCGCGCGGGCCGCGCTTCCGCGTGGACGCCGAGATCGTGCGCGATATCGCGCTGGCGGCGAGCGGCCTGCTGAATCCGGCGATGGGCGGGCCCAGCGTGTATCCACCGGCGCCGGCGTTTCTGTTCGTTCCTCCGGCGAGCTATAGCGTGAAAATCTGGAAGGAAGACACGGGGCCGGAGCGCTATCGGCGGGCGCTCTACACTTTCCGCTACCGGTCCGTTCCTTATCCGATGCTGCAAACGTTCGACGCGCCGAACGGAGATTCCTCCTGCGTGCGGCGGGCGCGGGCTAACACGCCGTTGCAGGCGCTGACGCTGTTGAACGAGCCGCTGTTCATGGAATCGGCGCGGGCGTTGGCGTCGATGACGCTTAGGGACGGCGGCGGGACAGACCCGAAGCGGCTGGTGTTCGCATTCCGGCGGTGTCTGGGACGGGAACCGACGGCGGGCGAATCGGCGATGCTGCTGGCGTTTCTCGATAAACAGGAAGGGCGGCTGCGGAACGGATGGTTAAGCGCGCCGGACCTGGCGGGTTTGCATGGCAAGGAGTCCAAGGAAGCGTTGGCGCTGGTGCCGAAAGGCGCGACGCCGGTGGATCTGGCCGCCTGGACCGCGGTTTCGCGGGTTCTGCTGAATCTGGACGAGACCATCACGAAGGAATAGAAGGAGCGAAAAAATGAATTGTCAGGATGCTAAATTGCGCGGGCAGGACCCGAGGCAAATCACGCGCCGATGGTTCTTCGATCAGTGCGGCGTGGGTCTCGGCGCGATGGCGCTGGCGAACCTTCTGGCCGAAAACGGCTTCGCCAACATCACCGCTCCGAAGGATCCGCTCGCTCCCAAGCAGCCGCAGTTCAACGGCAACGGCGAAGAACGTCATCTTCCTGTTCATGGCGGGCGGACCGAGCCATCTCGACCTGTTCGATTACAAGCCGCAACTGGCGAAATTCGACGGCACGCTTCCGCCGCCCGAGTTGTTGAAGGGTTACCGGGCGGCGTTCATCAATCCGAACTCGAAGCTGATGGGGCCGAAGTTCAAGTTCGCCAAGCACGGCGAATCCGGCGCGGAAATTTCCGAACTGCTTCCTTATACCGCCAACATCGTGGACGACATCGCCATCATTAAAGGGATGACGACGGACGCGTTCAACCACGCGCCGGGGCAGTTGCTGATGAACACGGGCACGATGCAGTTCGGGCGGCCGAGCATGGGCGCGTGGGTGGTTTACGGCCTCGGGAACGAGTCGCACGACCTGCCGGCTTTCGTTGTTTTCAGCTCCGGCGTGAAAGGCCCAAGCGGCGGCGATTCGTGCTGGGGCAGCGGGTTCCTGCCGACGGTATATCAAGGCGTGCCGTTCCGCAGCAGCGGCGACCCGGTGCTGTATCTGTCGAATCCGGAGGGAGTGGATGCGGAGTTGCAGCGCGATTCGCTCGATGCGCTGCGCAAGATGAATGAAATGAAGTTGGAAGTTTCGGGCGATCCCGAGATCGCCACGCGTATTAACTCTTACGAGATGGGGTTCCGGATGCAGTCGAGCGCGCCGGAAATGATGGACATTTCGAAGGAATCGGCGAAGACGCTGGAGGCCTACGGCGCGGAGCCGGGCAAGCCGTCGTTCGCCAATAATTGCATTCTGGCGCGGCGGCTGGTGGAGCGCGGCGTGCGATTCGTCCAGCTTTATCACGAAGCGTGGGATCAACACACCGACCTGGTTCGGGACATTACGAAGAACGCGCACGACACCGACAAAGCCTGCGCGGCGTTGATTCAGGACCTGAAGCAGCGGGGCATGCTGGAGCACACGCTGGTGATTTGGGGCGGCGAGTTCGGGCGCACGCCGATGGTGCAGGGCGGCATGGACGGCCGCGACCATCATCCGAACGCATTCACGATGTGGATGGCGGGCGGCGGCGTGAAGCCGGGCATTTCGCTGGGGGAAAGCGACGATCTTGGATTCAACGTGGTGAAGGACCGGGTGCATGTGCATGACTTGCACGGGACGATTCTGCACCTGCTCGGGTTCGATTTTCAAAAGCTGACCTACCGCTTCCAGGGCCGCGATTTCCGGCTCACCGACGTCAGCGGAAGCGTGGTGAAAGCACTGGTCGCGTAGATTCCTGGACGGAAATTCGGAGACACGAATGCCTCAACAAATTTGGCGCGCGTAACACAGGTTCCGCCGGCGATCATTGGTTACTTTCTCTCCATCGCTCCTTTGTTTACTACAGAATTTAGTGCAACGTTGCGTTTTTACGAAGATCAAAAACCCGTTCATTTGCCCTTGCACGGGTTAGGGAGCCGCGTCAAACGCGAGCGGCCAGCGCCCACCTTTTTGCATTCGCGATCTCCAGTGCCTAGGGTGGAAACCACTTAGCGGCGAGGACGAAGATGATCAGTCGTCTCGCTCTTGGTTACACGATAGCGCGGGGGGAAGAAAAAAACGAGCGGCGGAATTCGCGAATGGGGTGTAAGGCGTTGAGGAGGAAGGGAAAGAAATATTTTTGAGGGCCGTGACTCGAGATTTTGGGTTTCGGAGTTTCCGATATCCTTGGCTAAGTTTTCAACCAGCGGTCGAACCAGGCGAAGGCTTCTTTTTGCATGGCGAGGTCGAACTTGTGCGGCCCATCGTAGAAGCTCGCCCGATAGCGTTCCGGGGAACCGGCCTTCTTGTACACTTCGGTAAGAATGCGGTCCGCGCGCTCCATTTCGGGCATGGTGAACAGCGCGTCCTGCCGGTTATTCAACACCAGCACCGGATTCGGCGCGCCGAGTCCCAGCACTTCGGGATAGTCCATCTCGCGCGGCAGGCCGGGCACGTAGCACATCCAAGTGTGAGTGTAAGATTTGTTCAGCAGGTAGTCGCGCCACGTCGTCATCATCCCCACGCAACAGGAGCAACGGATGCGCTCGTCGGCGCCGGTAAGCATGACGGTGCGCAGTCCGCCGCCCGATAGCCCGCCGCAGCCGATGCGGGTTGCGTCCACATCCGGCCGCGAGGCGAGGTAGTCCACCGCCCGCCGGTCGTCGAAGACGAAGACGCCGGGCCAAGTCATGCCCGCGCTGAACAGGCTCTTGGCGATGATGTGCTCGTGTTCGCCGGCGAAGCGGTTGTAGCGCTGGATCTCGTCTTCCGATTCCGGATCGGTCTCGACCATTGCGCCGCGGATGCTGGCGGGCAGATCCGCCAAGTCGCATCCGGCGGCTTCCAAAGGTGAAGGTGTCATGGACCAACACGACGTATCCGCGGCGAGCCAATTCATTCGCCCAGGCCGCGCCGCCGTAATACTCCTTCTGATGGCGCACGATCGCCGGGTGCGGATCCTTGGACATGAGGGTGATTTTTCGCAGGCCGAAGTACTTGTTGCCTCCGTGGTCATGCAGCCCCACGACGGCGGGCAGACGGCCTTGCGCGCCGGCCGGCTTCAATAGCAGCGCTTCCGTTGGCGGTCCATAGGGAAGCTGCCATTGGAGGTGTTCGATCGACAATCCGTCGAACTCGACGTGATGCTGGACCTGGGCGACCGGCGTAGCCGCGCCTGCCGGCCCGAGAAGCAGATCGCGGAACCGCGCCCGGGCCACAGCCCGCCACGCCTCCACATCGGCGAACGCCGGCTGCCGGAAGGACAACCGCGGCGGGTCCGGCATCGTCTGCGCCGCCCACTCGCCATACGCGCCGAGCATGTTCGGGATCATGGTTCACATCTTTTCCGATTCCGGCGCGATTTGCAAGCGGGGCGGGGCGCAAAGTACGCGCATGGCCCCGGTGGTTGGCCGCGACATTTCCGTTGTAGTCTTGCGATCCCGCGGTAACATGAAGTAACTTTAAACAGCGGGACGAAGCTATGCAAAAGCTACTCTTGATCGCCGGCAATTTTCCCTTGAAGAGTTACATGGAGATTCGCGATTCGCTCAAAACCGGTGACTTATTCGCCTTCCAGGGTAAGAGTGCGAGCGACTGGATGATTCAGATGGCCGAAGGCGCACCCTTTAGCCACGTGGGGATGGTATATAGGGACGGCGACAAGCTTTATTTCTGGGACGCCCCTGGCGCCGGACGGAACTTTCCCGATCCGATCACGGGGACAACGCATAGCGGCTGCCGCGTCGCCCCGCTCGACAAGCTTTCCGCCGCGCCTGGCGAAGTGGGGATCCTCGATTACTACATGTCGGTAGAGGTCGATTTGTTTTCGAGACAGCTCGTCGCGCCGCTGGGCCGGGAGCAACTTGCCGCGCTGGAGATTTTCTTCCACCTCTCCGACGGCGCTCCGTTTCCCGGCCGGGATGTGCGACTGCCAGCCGAATTCGGCCCCGCCGCCGGGTTAACACTCAGCTATCTCCTCGGATTGGGTTTGAATTTGACGTTGGCGGGAACTTTCTTTTGCGCCCAGTTGATCGCGGAAACCTACATGCGGATGGGACTGCTCCCCATCGCGCCTTATCCGGCGAACGCCTACAATCCGGCGAACTTTATGTCGAGTAACCCGGAGCAACTGCCGCTGATCGCGCCGCATCAATTGACTGGCGTTGTCAGGGTAAATTACGATGCCGCAGCGCCGCGGCGGCCGCCGGCTCGGGACGGTGAGTGAAGGCGCCGCCGGCCGCGCCCGCAGCGGGACCGCGGTGGCGCCGGTGTCGCTTTGCGCGGATGGTTGACACTTGCGCTCGTCCGGACCGATTCGAATGGCGGGCGTTCCAGTTTTACGGGAAACCCGCGTGCGAACACGTCCGAAAGACCACGGTGCAGACGGCCGGATCGGGCATCGCCGGCGGATATTTCGCGGTCAGCCGCGTCGCGATCGCTCAAAGCTGCGCCTTCGTCTCCGATGCGGGCTCGGGCGACATCACCGGCATTTCCATTCCTACCCAGACCGTCAGGGGGAGCTTCAACGGATCGTCAACAGACTCGGGCAGCGGGAACGGAATCGGGATGGCGACCAATGGGAAGTTTCTTTACGCCAGCTTCACCGCGTCGGGCTCGGTGGCCACCTTGTTGGCGACACGCCGCTGGCGGGGTTGAACGGTGGAATTGTGACCGGCATGGCGATTTCCGGAACGATGATGGTTACCGCTTCCGGCGACGGCTCGATCGAATCGTTCGATATCTCCGTAGGTCCGCCGTCGGGCCACGGCGACCTGCAGAACTCCACCGTGGTTAATCCCGGCTTTGAAGGAACGGCAATCCCAATGCGGAGCCGGTGTCTGAGGCGGCGCCAGTCGCGTCACGCGCGCGTAACGGGACTCGAAACTGTCGGCCCCTCTGCGTGAAGGCAGCCACGTTTCCGGACTCCTCCGACGAGAAGTCGCGCCAAATCTAAGATAGGCTTCGGAGCAGACTGAGGAGCTGCACGTCGTTGGCGACCAACACGCCGCGATCACGACAGTAGTTGCGGACGAAGGGATGATAGAAATCGCGGTTCAGCGTGCAAAGCACATCGGCTTGGCCCACAACGGCAGTGTGGACCACTGGGTCGTCATCGGGGTCGGACGGCACTACACGGGGGGCGGGGCCGGAGAAAACAACCTCCGAAACGTCCTTGGCTCGCAGGTAACTTAGATATTCGGCGATCTCGTCGTCCGTGAGTTTCGACAACACTCTCACTCGCTCATAGGAGAACACGCGCTCCAACTCCTGGAGAAGGAAGGGCGACAGGAGCAGTGAGTGGCGCGGAGAGGCGACGATAAGCTGAAGGAGCTCTCTCGCCGGTCCCCTGGCTTTTGCATTCGCTCGAACGAGGATATTGGTGTCGAGAACAATCCTCATCCGCGGCGGCGCCGCACATGATCAACTGCCTCATCGACCGCGGAATCAAGTTCTTCGTCCGAGACGCCGGCGACCTTCGCGGCGCGCCGGCTCAGGAATTGGCGGAGCTCTTCAGCTACAACCGCGCGATTCTCCGAAGGCGGAATTTGCCGGGGCGGAATGGCGGCGATGCTGACCTCCTCGTCCGCGTCGATCACCCGGCCCAGAAGCCGCTCGACGGCGACCTTCACGCTCCGCGGCAGCTCGCTTGCCTTTTGGATCGAGACATTTTGCACAGCGTGGACCTCCCGGCATTTTGGTGCGCCCGGACAGATTCGAACTGCCGGCCTTCTGGTTCGTAGCCAGACGCTCTATCCAGCTGAGCTACGGGCGCAATCCTTCGATTATAGCAATTAGGCGGGTGAAATTCCCTCTTTCACCACGATGGATCGGTTGGCTTTGACGGCGCGGAGACGGTCGACGGCGCCGCTGGGCCAGTGGATTTCGAGGTCGGCGCGGGGCGCGGAACCGAGGCCGAAATGGAGGCGGAGATCGCTTTGCGAAATGTAGCTGCCTCCGCTGCGCACCTCGTCCATCTGGCGATGGAGGGAGCCGGGTTTTTCCCCGGGGTGGTGCAGTAAACGCGGGCGCCGATGCCGGAGCGGTTCGATTTCACGCCGACGGTTTTGATTCGGATCCAGTTGTTGGAAAGCGCGCTGTCGCAGCGGAGAAGCTGCGGCACGTCGTTGACGCAGTTGACCAGGACGTCGAGAGTTCCGTCGTTGTTGAAATCGCCGGTGGCGGCGCCGCGGGCGGGAACCTTTTCGAGAATGCCGGGACCGCCGGATTCGGAAACGTCGGCGAAACGGCCGTCGCGAAGATTCTTGTAAAGTACTTTGCGCTCCCGGTAGCCGGACTCGGCGCTGTTCTCGCCCACCTCCGGATAAACGTGGCCGTTGGCGACCAGGATGTCGGCCCAGCCGTCGTTATCGAAATCGATGAAGTTGACGCCCCATCCCAGGAACCGGGTGTTGCGGCCTAGGCCGGCCTGGAAAGTGCGGTCTTCAAAGACCAGTCCGCCCTGGTTGTGATACAGGCTGGAGGTGTCGCCGGCGAAGTTGGTTTTGACGATGTCGAGCAGGCCGTCGCAATCGTAATCGGCGGCGGAGATGCCCATGCCGGCTTGCGGTTTGCCGTCGGGGCTGTAGGCGGCGCCGGCTTCGACGGCGATGTCGGTGAAGGTGCCGTCGTGGTTGTTCTTGTAAAGCGCGGAGGAAGTGGAGTCGTCGGCGACGTAGATATCCGGCCAGCCGTCGTTGTCGAAGTCGGCGGCCAGGACGCCCAGGCCGTACGTGCCGCCGGTTTTGAGGATTCCGGATTTCTCGCTGACGTCGGTGAACGTGCCGTCGCCGTTGTTGTGAAACAGAATATTGCGGCCGCCCTGGAGGCCGGGCGGGCCGCAGGCGACGAGAATGCCTTTGTAGAGACACGGGCCGGATTCGGGCAGCGGCGCGGTCTTGGGGTCGAAGTCGATGTAGTTGGCGACGAAGAGATCCAGGTGGCCGTCGCGGTCGTAGTCGAGGAAGGCGCAGCCGGTGTTCCAGCGACGCTGGCCGTTGCCGGGGTTGGTGGTGACGCCGGCCTTGGGCGCGGCGTCGATGAATTTCCCGTTGCCGTGGTTGCGCCAGAGCGCGCAGTCGCCCCAGTAAGTGACGAAAAGATCGTCCCAACCGTCGTTGTCGAAGTCGCCGGCGCAGACGCCTTGTCCCCAACCGGTGCGCGCTACGCCGGAGGAGACGGTGACGTCGGTGAAGGTGCCGTCGCGATTGTTTTTGTAGAGACGGCTGACCGGAGCCTGGCCGGCGGGCCATTGCGTTTCGAAGCGCGTTCCGTTGACGAGGAAGATATCGAGCCAGCCGTCGTTGTCGTAATCGAAGAAGGCGCAGCCGCAGCCGGTGGTTTCGAGGAGGAATTTGTTCTTGTTCTCGCTGCCGAAGACGGTGGCTGCGCGGAGGCCGGCCTCGCGCGCGACGTTGACGAACTGAACGCCGAGCGGAACTCCGGCGACGAGGCTGATCGAAGGAGAAGACCGGAGCGGCGGCGCAGAGCGAGCGAATGAAGGCGCGGCGGTTAGGGGTGGGGTGAAGTGGTGGTGGCAAGCGTCGGGAGAGCGCGGGACGATTCTCATTGTAACCGGGGCGCGGAAGACGGTTTTAACGGACGGCGATGCGGCCATCGGCGTCGAGGGCGAGCCGTTCCCCGCCCCACTCGACGTGGTTTCCGAACAGACCGACGGCCCAGACGGCGAGACCGAAGAGGTCGCGCGCGGGGATGAGCCAGAAATAGCGAAGAACGTCGCGGCTGCGCAGAAGGAACCAGCCGGAAGCGAAAGCGACTGCGAGGCGCAGGGCGAGCAAAGCGGCGGCGGTTTGGACGTCGCCATGCAGCGCCGCGAGCAGCGCCCAAAGGGAAGCGCAGGTGATGGGGAGACCGGCGTAGCCCGCGCCTCGGGAGACGCGGATGGTGCGCGCCCAGCGCAATTGGTGTTTCCAAACCGCCGTCCAGGAAGGCGATTGCAGGTTGGTGGCGACCACCGTTTTGGAGATGAGGTTCTTGCGGCCGAGGCGATGGATGCGCGCGCCCAGTTGATAGTCGTCGGCGAGGTAGTGGGCGATGGAGGCGAAGCCGCCGATGGAATCGAGATCGGCGCGGCGGAAGGCGAGCGTGGAGCCAAGTCCGAATTCGGAGACGCCAACGAGAGGCGCGGCGAGGGCGCTGGGCGCGAAATCGGTGGCGATGCCGAGGGCTTCGAAGCGGCCGGGGAAACTGGCGGCTTCGGCGCGGTACAGGCAAGTGACCACGCCGGTGCGCGGATCGTCGAGCGGCGCGGTGACGCGGCTCAGGTAATGCGGCGGCACGAGGATATCTCCATCGTTCACGACGAGAAGCGGGTGACGGGCTTCGGCGGCGAGCGCGATCAACACGCCCACCTTGGCGTTGGGCGCCGCGCCGGTGGCGACGATCAGACGGATGGGGATGGAGGGGAACTCGCGCCGTAAGCGGTCGACCTCCGCCACGGCTGGATCGTCCGCGCGGGCGATGCCGAAGAGAATCTCGAAGCCGGAGGGGAACTCCTGCCGGGCATGGGAGCGGATGGCTTCGTAAAAACCGGACGCGGCGCCGTGAACGGGTTTAAGAAGCGACACCGGGAGCGGCCGCCGTGGGAGCGGGACTTCGGCGGAGAACCGCTGGCGTAGGATCGCGACGAGCGCGATCAATTGATAGGCCGCGGCGGCCAGACACAGCGCGGCGAGGACGGCGCCAGACGCGGTCACAAAGCGAGGAGAGCGACGCCGCCGGCCACCAAAATCGTGCCGGCCCATCGCCTCGCATCGACGCGTTCTTTCAGAATCGATTTGGCCACGAACGTCTCCAGCACGAAATTCCCGGCGGTGGCGGGAACGGCGAAGCTTAAGTCGGCGATGGTGAGCAGCTTCAGGAAGACGAAAAACGAAACCGCCATGCAGAAGATGGCCAACAGCAGAAGCGGGCGCCCAAGGACGCCGGCGGAGCGGAGAAGCCGCCCGCCGCCGAAACGAACTTCCCCATGGCGCTTCATCTCGAAGGTTTGCAATACGTCGGCGGTGAGCGTCGCCAGCATGATCACGAACACCAACAGCCAGGCGGTCACCGGGGCCTCCCGGCCAATTCCGGCTCCTCGTCCGCGACCGTTCCGGTGGTGCGGAACCGAGTGGTTCCGACAAGAACGATTCCGGCCGCGACGAGCGCGGCGCCCGCCCAACGTGCGAGCGAAACGTGCTCGTCGAAAACATATCTACCAATCACGACACTCAGCAAATAGCCGAGCGAGGTGACCGGGAGGACGAAGCTAAGGTCGGCCCAACTGAGCAGGGCCATGCGCGAAAGCATCCACACGATCAGCAGAACGACGCCGAAGGAAATCCAGGGCGAGAAAAGGAGGCGGAGAAGAGAGAGAGGCGAGAAGGAAACCTCCGGATTCGCATGCTTCATGCCCCAGTTCAGGGCGGCGTTGCCAATCGCGTTGCTCAAGACGACGGTCATGGTCAACAGGCGCGTCTTGTACGCCAGGCGCGCGTTTTCGCCGCGCGGGGATTGCCTCAAGCCACCGGCTCCCTGGCGATCGCCGCAGCCTCCGCCTTGGCTGTTTTCTGGTCGCTGACGAAGCGCTTGCGCTTGGAACGCAGCGCCAGATACTCGCGCGCTTCTTTGTAGAGTCGGGGCACGTCGTTGTTGACGATGGCTTGCTTCACGACGCGCCAGGCGGCCTTCGGGCGGAAGTAATATTCGCCATAGAAGCGCTCCACCCATTCGACGAGTTCGCCGCGGTCGAGGCCCGGATAGATAATGTTCGGCAGTTGATGGCCGCTCTCGTCGGTCATCGAATCGAGCGTGATGAGGCCGTTGGTCTTCACGTAATCGTAGAACTCGGTGCCGGGATACGGATGGGCGATGGAGACCTGAACCGTTTCGAGATCGAGCCGCTTGGCGAAGTCGATGGTGTTCCGCAGGGTGGTGCGCGATTCGCCGGGCAGGCCGACGATGAAATCGCCGTGAATGGTGAGGCCGAGCTTGTGGGCGTTTTCGGTGAAGCGCTTGGCCATATCGACGGTGGCGCCTTTTTTGATGTTCTTGAGAATCTGCGGGTCGCCGGATTCGTAGCCGACGATGAGCAGCCGCCCGCCGGCTTCCTTCATCGCTTTGAGCGTTTCGTAATCGGTTGTCACGCGCGAGGTGCAGGACCAGGTGAAATTCAGCTTCTTCAGTTCCTTGCACAGTTCGATGGTGCGGTCTTTTTTATAGTTGAACGTGTCGTCGTCGAAGAAAATTTCCTTCAAGCCGGGGAAATTTTCGAGCGTATAGCGGCACTCGTTGGCGATGTCCTGGACCGAGCGCAGACGCCAGCGGTGGCCGGAATGCGTCTGCGGCCAAAGACAGAACGTACACATCGCCGGGCAGCCGCGCGAAGTGTAAAAGGAGACGTAGGGATTCAGCAGGAAGGGAACGTTGTAGCGCCGGAAATCGAGGTCGCGCTTATAAACCTTCGTGACCCAGGGGAGCTCGTCCAGATTCTCGATCACGCCGCCGTCGGGATTATGGACGACGCTTCCGTTGTTCCGATAACTGACGCCGGGCAATTCCGAGAGCGGCTTGCCTTGGGCGAAGCCCACGATCTGATGGTCGAACTCCTTGCGGACGATAAAATCGACCGCCGTGGTGTCTTTGAAGGCCTTTTCCGGCTCAACGGTAACGGGAGGGCCGACGAAGGCGACCTTCAATTTCGAGTTGACGTCCTTCATCATCTCGGCGATTTTTACGTCGACGTCGAAGCCGGGCGTGGAGGTGAACAGGACGAGTAGTTCGAAGTCCTTGGCCATTTGCACGGTCTGTTCGATGGAGACTTTGTGCGGCGGCGCGTCCACCACTTTGCTGTCGGCCAACATGCCGGCCGGATAGCAGAGCCACACCGGATACCAGTAGGACTCGATCTCGCGAGAGGCGGGCCAGCGCGAACCCGCGCCTCCATCGAAGCCTTCAAATGACGGGGGATTGAGGAACAACGTTCTCATGGACTCTTGAGACCTGACTCTTTAATTTTCGCTTATTCGGTGCCGCTGGCGGAAGCGGCGTCGCTCTCTTCGGCGGTGGTTTTCGCCGGATTCGCGAAATGGATCTTAAACTGAACCGGGCCGACGATGCGCGTAACGACTAGCGATTCGATGCTGCGCGGCACGGCGACATCGCCGTTCATCGCGTACTCGCGGACGAACTCCACTTTCTTAAAAAAGATCGACGGCGATTTCACGAACCGCCCCTGCTCCCGCACCGGCATGCACGTCTCGGGATCGAGCCACAGCTCACCCTTAAACAAACCCACGCGCTTGTGACGGGGCGTGACGTGAAAAACATACACCTCACGCTCCTCGGTTCGCTGCAGCCCCTTAAATTTGAACTTGTAGTTTTGCGGCGTAATGCCGAAGTCCTCGGAAGATCCCTGCGCCTGCACTTCGGCGTTGAGGTAACGCGCGATCACGTCCTTCTTCACCGTCGCGTCGCCGCTGAAACCCAGCATCCGGTAGGTGATCTTACCCACCTTCGAGATCATCCGCAGCGCGCTCATCTTGCCCTGCTTCTTCAGCCTGGGCAATTGCGCGTCGATGTCCACCACCGTCGACATGCCGAGGAGAGCCGTCTTCTGGCGCTCCGTGGCGGCGAGATAGCGGCTCAAAATCCGGGAGTCTTCACTCGGCGGATGAGCGAAATATCGAGGCCCAAAATCTCCGGGTGCGTCCGCGGCGCGGCTGCGCGCCGTTGAGAACAGGACCACCGCCAAGAAAACGCATTTCAAGAACTTCTTTGTTTTATTATATTTCAACACACCGCCACTCAGCTTATAGAAACCCGGTCTTTCATTGTAACCCAACCGCAAAGGGAAATCCGGCGGGATCTCGATCCTACACCTACATAGATGCGCGAGAGAGCCGGAAGTGTTCCATGATCGCCCGAATGCTTGCTATCTCTTACAGTGCCTTACACTCAGGCGCCGGCAATTCGGCCGCGCTTGAGGTTTTCCATCACGCCGCCTACCAGTTCCTTCGCGTCTTCAATACATTTCGACACAGTTTGAATATCCATTGCCGGTTTACCGAGCTGGCGCGCGCTTTGGCAGTAGACTCCATGTTGTCCCACCAGCACGAGGGCGTCGGTGAGCAGATCGAGTGTCACCGCCAATCGGCCGCGCTCGACACCCATGGCGAATTCATGGCGCTCGAGTTCCTCACGCCGTTCCCGGTAGATCGACATTGCCGCTTCCATTTTACCCGGTCCGGCGTCAATGCCGCTTCGCAGGTCCTACTTCGGCTCTGATCACCTTCACGTTGGCGTCCGCCTGCGACTGCATGGGACTTTTGAGCGCGGCGGACTGTTGGGAGAATTTCAACGCGTCCTGGAGCATGCCCTTGCCGCCGCCGGCCTTCGCCAATTTGTAATCGGCCAAACCGAGGTAAAACAGCCCGGTTCCAAGAACCTCGCTGCCGGCGGGCAGCGACGGCACGGCGGCGCGCAACGCCTTGTCGGCTTCGGCGAACTTGTTCAAGCTCGCGTAGGAGACCCCGGCGTACCAATATCCCAGGCCGATTTTCGTGCGCTTCATCTTATCCCAATCGGCGTCATTCGCTCCTTCGGGCTTCGGCTTGGCCTGCATGGCCGCCACCAGCTTCTCGCCATCGGCGGCGCTCGCGGCGAAACGCTTGTGGCTTTGGTTCGAATCGGCGGCGATCAGCAGGGCGTCGTCGTTGTTGGGATCGGTCTCCAAGATCTTCTCCGCCGCTGCGCCCGCTTTGTCGCCCTGCTTGGTTTGTTGCAGCGCGCGGAGGTAGACGCCGGTGGCCTGGCCAAGATATTGGCTCTTGGGATTTTGGATCGTCAGCGCTTCGACCAGCGCGATCGTGTCTTTAGGATTTGCCGCTTGCATCGCCGCGGCCGAGAGCGAGTATTCCGAGTAAGTATCCACTTGGCGCGCGTAATCGGCGCGGCGCTTTCCGTCCTCATCCTCGGCCGCCCCTTTCACCTCCTCGCGGGCGATGCGCGAGGTCTCGACCGCCCACTTCAACACGCCGGCCGCGTCTTTGGCTCCTTCGGCCTCCTTAAGCTTGTTATAGGCGTCCACCAGTTTGTCCCCGCCCGCCTGCGCGTCCTGCGCCAGGGCGTTCGCGCCCAGCGCCAACGCCAGGGCCGCGGTAATCGTCGCGATCCGCATCGTGCCCTCCCTTCTCGCGGCACTGTATCACATACCGGGCGGGGGCGCGCGGCATGGTACCGTATAGGTCCGGCGCGCATCGAATCCTCATGACTGTTCTCGCCATGGCCGTCTCGCTGGCCGTTATCCTCCTGGTGCTGGTGGACGCCTTCGAGGCGATCGTTCTGCCGCGCCGTCCCACGCGGCGTTACCGCTTCTCGCGTTTCTTCTATGTCACCTTGTGGCGCCTCTGGGCGGCGGCGGGCAAGCGCGTCGGCAGCGCCAAACGCCGCGACGCCTATCTCAGCGGCTTTGGCCCGCTCTCGCTGCTGCTGCTGCTGGTGGTATGGGCGGTGGCGTTGATCTCCGCCTTCGGCCTGTTGCAATGGTCGCTTGGTTCGGCCATCGCCACGCCGGGCGAGCCGCCGCAGCTTCTCACCGATCTTTATTTCAGTGGAACCACGTTCTTCACGCTGGGCTATGGCGACGTCGTGCCCCGCTCGGCCGCCGCCCGCGTCATCGCAGTTACCGAGGCGGGCATGGGCTTCGGCTTCCTCGCCGTCGTCATCGGATACTTGCCGGTGATCTATTCGGCCTTCTCCCGCCGCGAAACGGCCATCACGCTATTGGACGCGCGCGCCGGCTCGCCGCCAAGCGCGGTGGAGCTGCTGCGGCGCTTCTCCAAACGGGGCGCTCTGGCCTCGCTCGATGTGTTTTTGGCCGAGTGGGAGCGCTGGTCGGCCGAGCTTTTGGAAAGCCATCTTTCTTATCCCGTGTTGAGTTACTACCGCTCCCAGCACGACAATCAATCGTGGCTGGCGTCGATGACGGCGGTGCTGGACGCCTGCGCGCTGGTGATCGCCGGCATCGTGGACGCGCCCTCCTGGCAGGCGAGCCTGACCTTCGCCATCACGCGCCACGCCGTCGTGGACCTGGCGCAAATTTTCCTCGCGAAACCCGAACCCGCTTCTGTCGACCGCTTGCCCGAAGCCACGCTCTTACAAGCCCGCGAGACGCTGGCCAAGGCCGGCGCTCCCGTGCGCTGGTGCGACGACTCCGCCGCGCGCCTCCAGGAATTGCGCGATCTTTACGAGCCGTATGTAAACGCCCTCAGCCGCCGTTTTCTGCTGAGCGTTCCGTCGTGGATGCCATCCGAGAGACAGGTCTCCAACTGGCAAACCAGCGCGTGGGGCCGCGCCTCGCGCCACGCCGCCAACACGGCCGAAGGCTCGATCGACGACGTTCACTGAGCGGGTGGTTCCTCCGGCTTCTCGCGCCGCTTACGAATCTCCGCCAGCCGGTCCGCGATGCGCTGCTCCATGCCGCGATTCGTCGGTTCGTAAAAACGGTGGCCGGCCAGGCGGTCCGGCAGACACTCCATGCCGGTGATGGCGTCGTCGAATTTATGCGCGTGCTGGTAGCCCTTGCCGTAGCCCCACTGCTTCATCGCCCGCGTCGGCGCGTTTCGCAACTGCATCGGCACCGGCTCGGCGCGGTGCGTGCGGACGTCCTCCGTGGCCTGTTCAACGCCCGGTACGCGGCGTCGGATTTCGGAGCGGCCGCGAGATAGATGGCCAGTTGCGCGAGGGCCTGATCGCCCTCGGGCTCGCCGAGAAAATGCACCGCCTGCCACGCGGCGATCGCCTGCTCAAGCGCGCGCGGATCGGCCAGACCGATGTCTTCGATCGCCATCCGCACCAGGCGGCGGGCCAGATACGCGCGGTCCTCGCCCGATTCGAGCATCCGCGCCAGCCAGTACAGCGAAGCGTCCACATCGCTCGACCGCACGGACTTATGCAGCGCCGAAATGAGATTGAAGTGCTCCTCGCCGGCCTTGTCGTAGAGCAGCATCTTCCGCTGCAAAACGGCCTCCATCGCCTCGGCGGGAATCTCGCCCTCGACGGCGGCGGTGGCGGCGAGTTCCAGCAAATTGTACGCCGTTCGCGCATCGCCATTGGCATGGAGCGCGATCTGTTCCAGCAGCGCGGGCGCGGCGCGGACGCCAAGCACCGGCAACGCGCCTTCAAGCAGAGGAACGATCTCCTCCTCCGTCAATGGCCGCAAGGCGTAGACGCGCGCCCGCGACAGCAACGCCGACACCACTTCAAACGACGGGTTCTCCGTGGTGGCGCCGATCAGCGTGACGTCGCCGCGCTCGACATAGGGCAGGAACGCGTCCTGCTGCGCTTTATTGAAGCGGTGAATCTCGTCGATGAAGAGCACGGTGCGCCGGCCGCGGGCGCGGTTGCGCTCGGCCTCCGCCATCACGGTCTTGATCTCCTTGATGCCGCTCATTACGGCGCTGAACGGAATGAAATCGGCCTTGCGTCAGCCTTGCGCGATCAAGCGGGCCAGCGTCGTTTTTCCCACGCCCGGCGGACCCCACAGGATCATCGAGCTAAGTCGATCCCGCTCGATCTGCATGCGCAACGGCTTGCCCGGTCCGACGATATGCTCCTGGCCGGCGAAGTCCTCCAGGCGCTCGGGCCGCATGCGCTCGGCGAGCGGACGCGCTTGGACGTCCGGTTGCGCGGCGAGCGAATCCGGTTCGAATAGACTCATCGCCTCTCCGCCGTTCTCTGGCGTCTGGCTTCGTAGAGAAGGATGCCCGCCGCCATCGCCGCGTTCAACGACTCCACGCCCAGCGCCGGGATGGCGATGGCGGTCGCGCGCGATTGAATGGTCTCGCGGACCCCGCCGCCTTCGGATCCAACGACGAGCGCGCAGTCAACCGTGAAGTCGCAATCGGCCGGCGCGCGGGCCGCTTTGGCATGGCCGCGTAAAGCGCAAGTCCGGCGTGAGCGGAACGTTCTAAAAACTCGTCTTCGCCGAACGCCGCAAGCAGCGGGAGGCGAAACAACGAACCCGCGGAGGCGCGAATCGCCTTGGGATTATAAGGATTCACCGAGCCTTTCAAGAATACCGCTCCGGTCGCGCCAAACGCCTCGGCCGCGCGCAGCATCGCGCCGGCGTTGCCGGGATCCTGGACGGCGTCGAGAACGAGCAAGAACGCCGGCGCGTTGAAAATCGAAGCCGCGTCCGCATGCGGCGGATGAACCAGTGCGACGATGCCCTGCGTGGTTTCCGTCGCCGCGATGGAGGCGAACAGCTTATCCGGAAGGACGGCGATACGCCGGGTGCGCAGGTCTCCAAACGAAGGCGCCGCCGACTCGGCGAAGACGACGGCCTCGATGCGGCATCCGCTGCGAATGGCCTCTTCCACCAGATGCCGGCCCTCGGCCAGACAACAACCGGCGGCGGTCAGCGTGCCTTGCCGCGCGGCATGGCGGATCTCCTGGACAAGCGAATTTTGCGCGCTGGCGATTACTTCCATCGAAACGCCGCCCTGGGAAAATCGTAGACTGATAAGATCTTCCGGAGCGCCACCATGCGGCCCATTATGAAGCAATGAGACGGTTCCTGTTCGCCGCGCTGTTTCTGGCGGCGCTCGCGGGCCTGGGCGCCGCGGCGCTGTATCTGAATCGCGTGGCTGCATGAGATCGAGCGGCAATCGACGATCGAGGAGGCGCAGCCCGCCGACGCCATCGTCGTTCTGGGCGCGGCCGAATACCGCGGCAAGCCCTCGCCGGTGCTGGAAGCGCGCTTGAACCACGCGCTGTGGCTCTATCTGCAACACATGGCCCCGTTCATTATCACCACCGGCGGCGCGGGCGGCGATCCGGTCTTCACGGAAGGCTCGGTGGGACGCGCGTATCTCACCGCGCGCGGAGTCCGTCCGGAGGCGATTATCGTCGAGGGCGAGGGCGAATCCACCGTTCACAGCACGGCCGCCGTCGCCGAGATCATGCGGCGCATGAATCTGAAATCGTGCATCGTGGTGAGCGACGGCTACCATATTTACCGCGTGAAGAAGATGTTGGAATTTCAGGGCGTGGATGTATACGGATCGCCGCGCCCCTCGACGGAAACCGGCGCCCGCGCCAAATGGCTTTATATTCGGCAGGCCATCGGGTACGCGTTATGGCGCATCGGAATCCCGGTGTAGCCATTCCGGACCGGCGGCCCATTGCACGGCCTGACCGATCACGCCGGACAACATTTCCGCTATCGTTTGTTTGAAGCCAGGCGGGCAAAGACCGGGAGCGAGGGCGGCCAGCGGTTCCAGCACAAACCTCCGCTCCGCCATGCGCGGATGCGGGATTCGCAATCCCGTGCCGTCGATGACGCGCGTGCCGTAAAGAAGAATGTCGAGATCGATCCCGCGCGGCCCTTTGTCCACCCCGCGCACGCGGCCCATCGCCGTTTCGATCGCGAGCAAGGCCGCAATCAACTCCGGCGGCTGCAGCGTTGTCTCCACTTCCACCACCGCGTTGAGAAAGCCCGGCTGTTCGAGAAAATCGCGAGGCGCGGTTTCATAGAGCGGCGAGGCGCGCACGACGCGAATTCCCGCGCCTTCCATCCGCTCCACCGCCTCGATCAAATTCGCCCGGCGCGCGCCGAGATTCGACCCAAGCGAAAGATAGACGGCTTCGGCGGCCACTAAAACAGCGTGTCCTGGCGGCTGCGGTGCTTGCGCTCGATGCCGAAATGCTCGAACGCGCGCTCGCAGCCGACGCGCCCCCGCGGCGTACGTTCAAGAAATCCAAGCTGGATCAGATAAGGCTCGTAGACTTCCTCGATCGTGTCCGGCTCTTCGTCGATCGAGGCGGCGATGGTGTTCACGCCCACCGGGCCGCCGTTGTACTTATCGAGCAGCGTCAGCATGATCTTCTGATCGATCTCGTCCAGCCCGTAGCGGTCCACTTCCAACAGATCGAGCGCGGTGACAGCCACCTGCCGGTCGATATGGCCTTCGGCGCGGACCTGGGCGTAGTCGCGGACGCGCCGCAACAGGCGGTTGACGATCCGCGGCGTGCCCCGGCTTCGGCGGGCGATCTCGACGGCGCCGGCTTCGTCGATGGTCACGCTGAGCAGCCGCGCAGAACGCAGCACGATGCGCGTTAATTCCTCGATGTCGTAGTGGTTCAACCGCAGCACCAGACCGAAGCGCCCGCGCAACGGCGCGCTGAGCAGGCCCTGGCGCGTGGTGGCGCCGATGCCGGTGAAGTGCGGGATGGCGATGGAATGCGTGCGCGCGCCCGGTCCCGCGCCGATGAGAATATCCAATCGGAAATCCTCGAGCGCCGAATAAAGGATCTCTTCGACATCGGGCAGCAGCCGGTGGATCTCGTCGATGAAGAACACCTGGCGCGCCTGGATGTTGGTCAACACGCCGGAAAGATCCAGCTTCTTTTGCAGGATCGGACCGGCCGTCTGTTCGTAGCCGACGCCCATTTCGGAGGCGATGATATTTGCCAGCGTTGTTTTGCCCAAGCCGGGCGGGCCGTAGAGGAGCACGTGATCCATGGCCTCGCCGCGCTTCTTCGCCGCTTCGATGGCGATGGCGAGGATCTCCTTCAGCTTCGGCTGGCCGGTGAAATCGGCGAGGCGAAGCGGACGCAGCGTCGCTTCTACTTGTTGATCGTCTTCCTGAATATCGGCGGAGACGATTCCCGTCGGGCGCATGTGTTTTCAGGTTATCGCACGAGGGCGAGCGCGCGGCGGAAGAGCGCTTCGAATTCGTCGTCCGGCGCGGCGGCATGAGCTTTGCGCGACGCCTCTTCCGCCGCGGCGGGTTTGCAGCCCATGTTGATGAGCGCCGAAACCACATCGCGCTCGCTGGGGCTCAGCGACGGAGCGATGGCTTTCTTGCCACCACCGGGTGTTGCGAACAGATCCAGTTTGTCGCGTAGCTCCAGCACCATGCGCTCGGCGGTCTTTTTACCGACTCCGGGAATGCGCACCAGTTGCTCCAGCCGGCCGCCGCGGATGGCTTCCACCAATTCCGCCGTCGCCAATCCGGAGAGCACCGTGACGGCGAGCTTCGGTCCGATGCCGCCGACGCCGATCAGCTTCTCGAACAGTTGCTTCTCTTCCTTCGTGAAAAAACCGAAGAGCGCCAGCGAATCTTCGCGAACATGCGTGTGGATGCGCAGCCGCACTTCGGCGCCCTCCTCCGGCAGCGCGGAATACGTGGACACCGGGATCAGCACTTCGTAGCCGACGCCGCCGGTTTCGACGGTAATTAGATTCGGTTGTTTCTCGAGCAGGGTTCCGCGCAGGTGTCCGATCATCGGCGTACATTATTCTACATGGCCAGGCGCTTGTTCTTTGTCGACGAGGTGCGCGGAGGGCGGGCGTCGATCGGCGGCGAGGAAGCGCATCACCTGACGCGAGTTCTGCGCGTCGAGCCGGGGCAGAAGTTCGAGATCGCGCACGAGGGTGAAGTTTATCTGGCGGAAGTGGAGGCGGCGCGCAAGAAGGAAGTGTCTTTCGCCATATTGGAGAAGTTGCCCGCGCGCCGGACGTTGCCGCGCGTCGAACTGTTCGCCGCGCTCATCCGCTTCGAGAAGTTCGAATGGATCGTCGAGAAGGCAACCGAGTTGGGCGTGGCCGCGATCCACCCCGTGCTGGCCGAGCGCAGCGAGAAGGGGTTGGAGGCGGCGGCGCCGAAGCGCGCGGAGCGCTGGCGGCGTATCGCCCGCGAAGCTTGCGAACAATCGCGCCGCGCCGCGCTTCCCACTCTGTGGGACCCGCTTCAGGGCGTCCCCGCTTCCCCGCCCGGCTTCACGCATCGCTACGTTTGCGACGAATTGGCGGGGACCGCGCCCGTCGTGAGCGCGCTGCCCACGGCTCGCGCGGATGAGGACCGCATCGCGCTGCTGATCGGCCCCGAAGGCGGATGGACGGAGCGTGAGCGGGCGGAGTTCGCGCGAGGAGAATGGACGCCGGTGTCGCTCGGCGAAAACATTTTGCGCGCCGAAACCGCCGCCATCGCCGCCATCGCCATCGTCAACGCGTGGTGGCAACCGCGCGCAAGAGTGGATGCCTTACCATGAAAAGCGGTGCCTGAAAATATACGAGTCGAGTACGCCGGAGAGCGCAAGATCCGCGAACGAAACAAGCTTTATTACCGCTTCCTGCACTGGCCCATCTGGATTTTCGTCTTCTTCATCGCGCCGGGGCCGCTGACCTTCGACCTGTTCGCGCGCGGCTTCGATTCGCGCATGGCCGCCTGGCTCGGCGTCGTTTTATTCGCCACCGGAATCGCCGGAATTTTCGGGCAACTTCCCGGCGTGGAGCCGCGTCCCTACATCATTCGCTTCACCGAAGACAAGCCGAATCCGCTGTACCGCCGCGTCTGCTACACCTTCGCCTGGGCCGCGGCGGTGACCTTCGCCGCGCTGAATCTCACCGGCCTTGCCTATGCCGTGTTTACCGGCAAGTGGCAGATGCGCGCCTTCTACGACGCCGCTTACTTCCCCATCGCGGGAACGATTTGGCTTCTCGGCCTGCTGGGCGCGCTGCCCCGCGTGCGGCGCTCCACGAAGGGCGAAGGCACGGAGCGCCGGTATTTTTACGGCACCGTGTGGAGCGTGACCACGGCGCAGATCGCAATGCTGTTTTTGTGGAAACTCTTGCCCCGCACCCACTCGACCGACATCGTGAAGCTGTGCGTCTTCGTCGCTCTGCTCGCCTTCATGGGCAACCGCGCGCGGTTGGGCCTGCTTCCTCGAACGCGGCCCATCGTGCCCGGCGAATTGGCGGTCGCGGATTGAAGAAAGCCGGGGGGTTGTTCTGAACCGTTCGCGCGCCGCGATCGCCGCGATCTGCCTGCACGTTTGTCTACGCGCCCAGACGGCTCCCATCGCCGCCACGTCCGCCTCGCCACTCCCCGCGGTGCGGCCCATCGGCTGGACGCGCCTCGTTCCCAACATCGCCGAAGATCAACAGGCTATCTGGCTGTTCCCCGCCAAGCTGGCGCATCGCAAGTACCTCGTCCCCACGTTGGCCGTCGTTGGAGCGACCGCCGCTCTCGTTGCGGTCGACCCCATCGTCTCCCGATACTTCGCCACCACCAATTCCTTCCAAGCCCTGAACAAATCCCTGCCGGGCAAAGGCGCAACCTACGGCCTCTGGCTCACCCCCGTCGCGCTTTATGCAACGGGCTTCTTCCGCAAAGATCCGTACCTGCGCGATACCGCGATGTTCGCCGCCGAAGCGGTGGCCGGCTCCGAGATCCTCACCACGATCATGAAGGACTTGGACCGCCGCACGCGCCCCGCGGCCGTCGGATTGACCAACAGCTTCTCCGACGGTTGGTTTGAAAGCAAAGGCAAGTGGTATCAGGGCAACGGAAGCTTCCCCTCCGGCCACACCATCGCCGCCTTCGCCATCGCCACCATCGTCGCCCGCCGTTATCCGCATCAACGCTGGCTTCCCTACGTGGCCTATGGCGTCGCCGGATTAATTGGAATCTCGCGCATCACCCTGCTCAGCCATTTCGCCTCCGACGTCTTCATGGGCGCGGCGCTCGGCTATTCCATCGGCCGCTTCGCCGTGCTTCGCCCATAGCGCGCACGTGGCGCGCAGCAGCGCCGCGTTCCTGCCGAGCGCCGCCTCCAACAGCCGCGACTGTTGCCGCGCCGTTTCCCAATCGCCCTTTTCCAGCGCCTCCGTCAACCCCGGCAGTTGCAGCGGAGCGTACGTGTAGCGCGCGGCATACAGCATGTGCTGAAACCACGGCCGCCCCGGAATGCCCGCGGGGTTGGCCCAGTTCGATTCCACTCGCATCAGGTTTCGTCCAATGCGCGCCATCGCCGCCGCGTCCGCTCTGTCCTCCGCCCGTTCCCGCGCGTCGTTCCACTGCCGCCCGGCGGCGCGGAACTCGGCGATTCGCGTTTCGAGCGGTTGAAAATCGAAATGTCCTACCGCCGCGCTCTTGGCTTTGAGTTCAGCCGCGAAGCCCGCGATATCGGACCCATACGCCTCGAAGTCGAAGGGAAGGATCGGCGCGTTGGCCAGCCGCAGCGCCAGCGATCCCCACAGTTGCGACATCAGCGTGTGATATCGATAACCGGGGTCGCCGAAGTGATTCATCCAATAGAAATCGTCGTAGACGGAATGGTAGACGCCATACGGGCCGTCGAATTCCAACTCCACCACCGGGCGGCAAAGATGACTCAGGAACACCGTGAAATCGGAGCCGCTGCCGATGTGCGTTTCGACAAGCCCGGCGCTCTTCGCCGTCTTTTTCGCGGCGGCCGAACGCTTCCACTCCTCGTAAAGGCTACCGCCGGAGGGCGCCGCGATCTCCTGGCTCAATTCCACGATCTCCGGCGCCAGCGATCCCACCGCGCTCGGATGAAACTCCGGTCCCGATGTGGAGGAATCGACGTTGAGGTACGCCACCAGCTTGTGCTTCAATTCGTCGCCGAACTCTTCGCCCCACTCGGTCGAACCGGTAAGTCCCACCTCCTCACCATCCCAACTGGCGACGACGATCGTGCGTCTCG
Organism: uncultured Acidobacteriota bacterium; assembly: GCA_963823105.1. GTDB lineage: Bacteria > Acidobacteriota > Terriglobia > Bryobacterales > Bryobacteraceae > JAJYKC01. The sequence continues at coordinate 570,232 of CAWGKC010000009.1, read as the reverse complement.
GCCGCACGCCGCGCGCCTTCAACTCTCCCAACGCGCGCGTCATTTCCATCAACGAGGCGCTGCCGCTCGACGGATCGACGCCGCCGAATTCCCAGGCATCGTGATGATTGCCGGCCAGGATCCACTCATCGGGCAACTCGCTCCCCCGGATACGCGCCTCGACGACGTAGTTGGGCTTCGGGCTGGTGTCCATGTCGATCTTCAAATGCACCTTCACCGCGCCGCCGCCCAGGCGGTAATGAATCGGCAATGCCCCTTGCCAATCCTTCGGCGCTTCCGGCCCGTCCATGTGTTCGAGCAGCGGCTTGGCGTCGCCCCACGAAAGCGCCAGCGCCATGATCTTCGGCAGCGAAATCGCCTGGTCCGCCGGCACGCGCCGCGCTCCCTCCACCGACGCCCAGCCGGGCGTGAGCGGATCGCCGGGAACCAGAAAATCGTAGGTGATCGAGCCGCGCTGGATGTGGCTCTCCGGCCCCCACGGTCCATCGGGAAATACCTTCCCTCGCTTGTAGCCGTCCTCCGCCGGATCGGAATAAATCAGCAGACCGGCCACGCCTTCGCGCTGCGCCGTCAGCGCCTTGAATCCCCGATAGCTGTATGGGTTCGAATAGCGCACGATCGCCAGCTTGCCCTTCACATCGATGCCGTGGCTTCGCAAAAGCGCGTAGTCCTCCGGATTGCCGCTATGAGCGTAAACCAGCGGCGCGGTCACGTCGCCGGAGGCCGACATCGACAAATACGCTCCGCGGACGTTCGGGTTCTTCGTGTCCGGGTCGGCCGCGTAAGCCGCCTCCCGCAGCGACGCCCGATACCGCACCGGCGCCACCATTTCGAGCGACACTGAACGAGGCAGCGAGGTCAGCACGTCATAGCGATGAATGCGCACGTCCTCCAACCCCTGCCGCTTCCAACCCGCGGCGATATATTCGGCGACGGCGTGGTTGCGCGGCGAACCGGCCGGATGCGGCTCCGCGGTGAAATAACGATGCTCGGCGCGCTCCCGCTCCGGCGACGGAATCGCCCGGAACATTTTCTCGACGTCCCGTTCTTTCCGCGCGGCCGCCGGCGAATAGCCGCGCATGGGCGGAGCCGCCACATCGGAGGCGCCAAGACACGCGCAGACGAGCGCCGCCAACAGGGCCGCGCGCATCACGGCAGAACGTGTACCCGCACGCCCGAGGCCTCCGCCGCGGAACGGTAAATGCGCTCGGTGGCTCTTTCGAAGTCGGTGATTTTCGCCGCCGGAATGTCCATGAACTTCTGCGGATTCTTGTCGATCAACGGGAACCACGTGCTCTGCACCTGCACCATGATCCGATGCCCTCGGCGGAAAGTGTGGTTCACGTCCGGCATGTCGAAGCCGATCGCTTCCACTTTCCCCGGCGTGAACGGCTCCGGTTTCTCGAAGCTGTTGCGGAACTTGCCGCGCAACGGCTCGCCGCGGATCAACTGCTGGTATCCGCCCATCTCGACGCCTTTCGGATTCGGCTCCGGATTGGGATAATCGTCCGGATAAACGTCCACCAGCTTGACGACGAAATCCGAATCGGTCCCGGTGGTGGACACATGCAGGTTCGGCGACACCGGCCCGGCGATGGTGACGTCTTCGTCAAGCGGTTCGGTCTGATATACCAGCACGTCCGGCCGCCGCGAAGCGAAGCGCTGATCGCTCACCATATACTCCTGCGGCACGTCCAGCGCATAATATCCGACGAAGGGCACCGGCTTGGCCGGATCGCTGACATACTCGTCGAAAGCCTTGCCGCTCTCCGCCGGAGCGTCGAACGACAGCTTTCCCCCGGCGTGAAAGTAGAGCGTCTTCGCTTCCGACTTCTTCGGCGGCCATGCGTCGTACTGCCGCCACACGTTCGTTCCGGTCTCGAACACATAGGCCTCCGGCAGCTTCTCCTTGCCCTTGTCCTTCAGCTCCCGCTCGAAGAACGGAAACTGAATGTGGTCGCGGAAGAACTCGCCGGTTTTCGCCGCGAACTCCACGCTGCCCAGGTGATCGCCGTCGCTCCGCGCCCACCCTCCATGCACCCATGGCCCGATCACCAGCGTGTTCTCGATCCCCGGATTCTTTTCCTCGATCGACCGGTAGGTCTTGAACGGCCCGTAAAGATCCTCGGCGTCCCACCATCCACCCACCGTCATCACCGCGCAGGTGATGTTGTGCATGTGCGGAGCCAGGTTGCGCGCCTTCCAATAATCGTCGTAAGTGTCGTGCTTCACCTGGTCTTTCCATAGGAAATTGCCGCCCTTGAAATAACGCTCCTCGGCGTTCGCCAGCGGCCCCATGCGCTGATAGAACTCATACGCGTCCGGCGTTTTGAAATCGAACGGGACGGTTTTAATCGGCAGCGAAGGCTCGTCGAAGGGCTTGAAAAACACATAGAAGCCGAAGTTCGCCGCCAGCATGAACGCTCCGCCGTGATAGGCGTCGTCGCCCTGAAACAGATCGGTCATCGGCGCTTGCGGCGAAGCGGCCTTCAGCGCCGGATGCGAATCGATGATGCTCGCCGAAGTATAAAAACCCGGATACGAAATTCCGTAGATGCCCACCTTGCCGTTGTTGTTCGCCACGTGCTTCAGCAGCCAGTCGATCGTGTCGTAGGTGTCGGAGCTATCGTCGACGTCCTTCGGCCCGTTCTTGTGATCGATATGCGGCGTCATCTCGACGAACGTGCCTTCGGACAAAAATCGCCCGCGCACATCCTGCATGGCGAAAATATATCCGGCTTCGTCGAACTTGCGCGACGGCCCCAACGCCTTGCGGTAATGATCGACGCCGTAAGGCGCGACGCTATACGGCGTGCGGTTGAGCAGAATCGGATACGGCTGCGAGGCGTCCTTCGGCACGTACACGGCCGTGAACAGCCGCACGCCATCGCGCATCGGAATTCGGTATTCGTACTTCGTGTAATGGGCCTTCACGTCGAAAGCGGGCGTTTTGTCGCCCTCCTGCGCGGCGAGGCTTCCGGCGGCGGCGAAAACAATGAGAGCGAGGCGGATGCGCATGTCCATGGATAACGGACATTGTATGCGCTTTCCGCCCCGGATGCCGTTATTGCCCTTCCATCGGCGAGCAGCACGGCGTCTGTACCGGCTTCGGCTCCATCAATTCCACCCGCGTCAGATTCGGATCGTAGAGGTTCAATTGCCACTTCCCATCGCGCCCGATCTTCGGCTGCTCGGTCTTGTATCCGCGCGCGGTCACCAGATCGAAACTCGCGTGAATATCCGGCACGCCCAGCGCCAGATGGTGCATCACCCCCAGCGTTTTCGGCGTGGGATTGGCGACGCGCAGCATATACTCCAGCCAATCCGTACCATCGGGCACGCGCATATCCACCCAGTCCGTGCGGCCCTCCTGCATCCCGCCGTGCCAGGTTTCATGGAAGCCGAGAATGTCTTTGTAGAAATGGTCCGCCGCGGCGCGGTCCTTCACCGTGATCCCGACGTGGATCATGCGCGTCGAAACCCGCGTATCGGGCAGAAACTTTCCGAAGTTGCGCGTATGCAGCGACCCCGGCATGTACTGAACCCACTCCACCGTGTGACCGTCGGGATCGGTGACGTTGAAACTGATGTTGCCGTCGAGGCCGGGCTTCAGTTTCTCCGGCACCTTCACGCCGCGGCTTGCCAGATAGTCGCGCAGTTGGGCGATGTTCGTCGTCTCGAACGAAATGTGCGACAGCCGGTCCTGATTCGGATCCGTCAACGCCGGGAACACCTCGATGTATTGGTGGTCGTTCACTTTGAAATAGGTCAGCAGCAGCCCGCCCGTGGGCTTGTCCACGGTGAACGGTTCCTGAAAGCCGAGAATCTGGCCATAGAAATGACGGGCCGCCGCGAGATCGTCCGTGCGCAATCCGATGTGGGCGATGCCGGGAATCGAGGGACGCTCCGGAGCGGAGTCTTGTGCGCGGACGCCGGAGGAAATAGCGGCGATGGCGAAAAGAATGGCGGCGTGGCGTGGCGGCATGCCAATATACTATCCGATGCCCACCGTCCTATTGCGCGCCGCGTCCGAACCGGTCTAAACTCGAAAGACCGAGAGGGGAACAAAAATATGAAACGATCCAATTTCCTTACCGCCGCGGCCGTGGCGCTGGTATTTTGCCTTGGCTTCGCCACCCGCGCCTACACGTTCGAGCCGCACCCGGACATGCGCGCGGCGATGGGCGCGCTCAAAAACGCGATGCATCATCTGGAAACCAGCAACCACGATTTCGGCGGCCATCGCGTGAAGGCGATGGAACACGTCCGCGCCGCCATCGCCGAAGTGCAAGCCTCCTTCGCCTTCGACCGCTAAACGCCCGTTTCCACCGGCGCTTCGTCCGCGCTATAACGGAGTACGATGCGCCCCGCCTGCGCCTTGCTGCTTCCGCTGCTGGCGGCAGCCTCCCCGGCTCCGCCTCAGAATTCTCCCGCCGAAGATAACCACGTCATCCGCATCGACGTCGATGAGGTGCAGGTGGACGCCGTCGTCACGGATCGCCACGGCCGCCAAGTCACCGATCTCGGCCCATCGGACTTCAAAGTCTTTGTAGACCGCAGGCCCCGAAAGATCACCGCGGTGAATTACATTCGCCTTGATGCGGGCGCGCCGCCACCGGTTGCGCCGCCGAAGAAAAAGCGGGCTCAACAAGACCCAACGCCGCCCTCCCGCGCCGCTCCCCTTCGGCGCCAGGACGTCCGCCGCACCCTGGTTCTGTTGATCGACGACCTCAACATGTCGTTCCAAAGCGTCGCCAGCGTGCGCCAAACGCTTAAGAAATTTATCGAGACCCAGTTGCTGCCCGGCGATCTTGTCGCCATCCAGCTCACCAGCGGCGGCGCGGGGTTTCTCCAACAGTTCACCAACGAAAAGCGGCAACTGCTCGCCGATGTGGAGAGCCTCCATTGGCTCCCCAGCGGGGTGGCTTGGATACCGCCTTTTCGTCCGGGAACGGCGCCCGAAGCGCCGCCGATCGCGACATTCCCGCCGCGGGACTCGCCCCAATCCGCCGAGAACCGCGAGGACGGCCTCGCCGCCGCTCTCCGGCGCGACGAAATGGAGCTCGACAACCTCTTCATGACGGGCACTCTCGGCGCTCTCCGCTTCACGATCCAGGGCCTGCGCGACTTGCCCGGCCGAAAGGCCGTCGTGCTTTTCTCCGACGGATTGTCGCTCGATCTCGACGCCATCCAGAGCGGCGAGATGCGCGACGCCGTGCGCGCCTTAACCGATCTCGCAAGCCGTTCCGCCGTGGTTCTTTTCACCGTGGACACGCTCGGCCTTCCCGTATTGGAACCCGGGGCTTCCGCCGCCGTCCTCGACGAGCGAGGCTTCGGCGGCCGCGGGTTGCTCAACGGCCCCGGCGGCTACTTCGCCTCCAAAGACGGCCTCGCTTATCTCGCGAGCCAAACCGGCGGCGAGTTCATTCACGACACAAACGATTTGAACCACGGCCTCGGCCGCGTGATGGACGATCTGGGCGGCTACTACCTTGTCGCCTTCCAGCCGGACCCCTCGGATTTCAAGGGGAAGACAAACAAGGACGATTTTCATCGCATTCGCTTAGTAGCCAATCGTCCCGGCCTCCGTGTCCGCTCCCGAAGCGGTTTCCTCGGCATCCCCGACGCCCAGTTCGCCTCGGCTTCTCCGGACGACACGCCCGGCCAACGATTAATTTCCGCCATCGATTCGCCCTTCGTCTTGAATACCCTGCCAGTGCGCTTATCGAGTTACTTTCAATACGAACGGGGAACGGCGTTCGTCCGCAATTTTCTGCATGTGGATGCACACGCGATCCACTTCACTCCGGCGCCGGGCGGTTTCCACGACGCCTCGCTTCATGTCGCGCTCTTCGCCTTCGGCACGGGCGGAACGGTCCTCGAGAGATTCGCCAGGCAGTTCCCGCTTCACGTCGCGGCCGCCGAATTTCCGCACGGGCTCGCCATGGGAGCTGTCTTGATGTTCGACATGCCCGTCTCTCAGTCCGGCGGATTCCAGATGCGCGCCGCCGTCCTCGACGACGCGACCGGCAACCTCGGCTCCGCCAGCCAGTTTCTTACGATTCCCAACCTCCGGAAAGGCTTCGCGCTTTCAAGCGTCGTGATCGGCGATGAGGACACAGCCCAACTTTCCGACGCCGCCGCCGCGGGCGCCTCCCCCGTCCTTCGCATGTTCCCTCCCGGAAGCGTCGTCGAGATCGCCTGCAACCTGCTGCACCCCACCGCGGACCCCAAAACGCACCTCGCCGATGTTCGGACCCAATGGGAACTATACCGCGACGGCCAACGGATTTTCGCCGGCCCGCTCGCCACCGTCCAAGCCGACCCCTGGGCTTCGGGCGGCATACTGAACGTCGGCTCCAGAATGAAACTTGGCGCCAGCCTCGCGCCCGGCCACTACGTTCTTCAACTGGTGGCGGCCGATCTATTGGCGAAGAAGAAACAACTCCGCGAAGCCGTGGCCCAGTGGGTCGATTTCGAAATCACCGCCGCCGCCGTCAGCACTCCACCACATTAACCGCCAGCCCGCCCAGCGAAGTTTCCTTATACCGCGATTGCATGTCCAGCCCGGTCTGATACATCGTCTTGATCACCTGATCGAGCGACACCTTGTGCCCGCCGCTCTCGCGCATCGCCATCCGCGCGGCGTTCACCGCCTTCATCGCGCCGAAGGCGTTGCGTTCGATGCAGGGAATCTGGACCAATCCGCCGATCGGATCGCAAGTCATCCCCAAATTATGTTCCATGCCGATTTCGGCCGCGTGCTCCACTTCGTCGTTCGTTCCCGACATCGCGGCGACCAGCGCCCCCGCCGCCATCGAACACGCCACGCCCACCTCGCCCTGGCAGCCGACTTCGGCTCCGGAGATCGAAGCGTTCTCCTTGTATAGAATCCCAATCGCGCCCGCAGTGAGGAAATAGCGCATCAGCGCGGCCTCGGTCATCTCGCCGAGAAATTTCTCGTAATAGTGCGCCACCGCCGGAATCACGCCTGCCGCGCCATTCGTCGGCGCCGTCACCACGCGCCCCCCCGCGGCGTTCTCCTCGTTCACCGCCATCGCGTAAACGTTCAACCAATCCATCGGCGCCAGCGCGTCGGCCGCGCCCTCGGTGCGCAACTTCTCCGCCATCCGCGGCGCGCGCCGCCGCACCTGAAGCCCGCCCGGAAGAATCCCCTCGGTAACCAGCCCGCGCCGCGTGCATTCCCGCATCACTTCCCACACCCGCAGGATGTGCGCGCGCACCTGTTCCCCCGGCCGCCACGCTTTTTCGTTCTCCAGAACCACGCCCCAGATCGGCAAACCGTTCTCTTCCGCCACGCTCAGCAACTCCGCCGCGCTGGTAAATGGAAACGGCACCGCCGCCCGATCCCCATCGCTTCTCGGCGCGCCTTCGCGCTCGATGAACCCGCCGCCCACGGAATAATAAACCTCGGCGCGCAGCGGTTTCCCCGCCGCATCGAAAGCGGTGAAGCGCATTCCGTTGGGATGCGCCGCCATCGTCTGGTCCTTATGGAAGATCAGATCCCGCTCTTCGACGAAGCCAATCGTCCGCCGCCCAAACAATCGCAACTCGCCGCGCGACCGCACCGCGCCCACGATTTCGTCCACATCGCCCGGTTCTACCTCCGCCGGCTCTTCGCCGGAAAGCCCCAGCAAAATCGCCTTGTCCGTGCTATGCCCATGGCCGGTGAGCGCCAGCGATCCGTACAACTCCGCCAGCGCTCTGTCCGTCTTTTCCAGCAACCCGTCCTGTTCCAGGCGCGCCGCGAACTCCCGCGCCGCCCGCATCGGGCCCACCGTGTGCGAACTCGATGGCCCGATCCCGATCTTAAACAGGTCGAAAACGCTGGTCTTCACACCGTCACATCGCTCCAACTGAGAATCACTTTGCCCGAATCCCCGCCGCGCATCGCCGCAAAGCCTTTTTCAAATTCGGTGTAGTGGAAGCGATGCGTGATCACCGGCTTGAATCTTCAGCCCGCTTTGCAGCATCACCGACATCTTGTACCAGGTCTCGTACATCTCGCGGCCATAGATGCCCTTGATCGTCAACCCTCCGAAGACGACGCGGTTCCAATCGATCGACATCGGCTCCGGGGGAATGCCCAGCATGGCGATCTTACCGCCATGAGCCATGTTTTCGAGCATCGACTCCAGCGCCGCCTGGTTGCCTGACATTTCCAAGCCCACGTCGAACCCCTCCGCCATGCCCAGTTCCGTCTGCACGTCGGCGCAAATTCCGCTCCCGAACGTTCACCACGACGTTCGCCCCCATCGTCAGAGCCAGTTCCAGACGGAACGGATTCACGTCGGTCACCACCACGAAACGCGCGCCCGCGTGCCGCGCCACCGCCGCCGCCATAATGCCGATCGGCCCCGCGCCAGTGATCAACACATCCTCGCCCAACACCGGGAACGACAGCGCCGTGTGTACGGCGTTGCCCAGCGGATCGAAGATCGCCGCCACTTCCAGATCGATGCCCGGACGATGATGCCAGATGTTGCTCATCGGCATGGCGATATATTCGGCGAACGCGCCCGGCCGGTTGACGCCCACCCCTTGCGTGTGCGCGCAAAGATGCCTCCGCCCCGCCAGGCAGTTTCGGCAAACGCCGCAGACGACGTGGCCTTCGCCGCTCACGATATCGCCGCGATGAAAATCGCTTACGTTCGAACCGGTCTCCGCGATCTCGCCCACGAACTCGTGTCCGATCGCCATCGGCACCGGAATCGTCTTCCGCGCCCACGCGTCCCAGTTATAAATGTGCAGGTCGGTGCCGCAAATCCCCGTCTTCAAAACGCGAATCAGAACGTCGTTGATGCCCATCGCCGGAACGGGAATGTCCTCGATCCACAGGCCCGGCTCGGCCTTCTTCTTCACAAGCGCTTTCACGTTGGTTTCCTTTCGCAGGGTACCATGCGCAACTCTCGCCGGCCATCGGTTGTGTAGTACCGTGAGAGCTTGTTAACACCGAAAAAAACACTGGATGCGATCGTCGCCGGCGACGCCAATGTCGACTTGCTATTGTCGGGCGCGAAGCAATTGGTCGACGGCAAGGAATTGCTGATCGACGATGCCAGCCTTCTCCTCGGCGGCTCCAGCGGCATCGCCGCGTTCAACCTCGCGCGCCTCGGCGCGAAGGTCGGCTTTGTGGGCTACGTCGGCGACGACCTCTTCGGCCGCTTCGTGCGCGAGCGGCTGCAATGGGCCGGCGTCGACGTGACGCAGTTGCGCACCGTCTCAACCCCCAAATCCGGCATCACCATCTGGGCGTCCAACGGCGCCTTCAAGGCCGGACTCACTTACACCGGAACCATCTCGATGCTCCGCGCCCGGGACGTCTCCTCCGCCTATCTTGCCAGCGCCCGCCACCTGCATGTGGGCGCGTACTTCCTTCAGACGAAGCTGCACCGCGGCGCGCCCGCGTTGTTCCGCCGCGCGCACCGTCTGGGCCTCACCACGTCGCTCGACGGCAATTGGGACGCCAGCGAGAAGTGGGATTCCAACATCCGCGCCACGCTCGCCCACACCGACATTTTCTTCCCCAACGAAGACGAAGCCCTGCGCATGACCAAGCGCAAATCCGTGCGCGCCGCCGCCGAGGCGCTGGCGGAATTCGCGCGCGTCGTCGTCGTCAAGCGCGGCGCTCGCGGCGCCCTCGTTTATAGCAAGCTAGGCTATCTGGAAATTCCCGCCCGGAAAACCCGCGTTGTCGATACCACCGGCGCCGGCGACAGCTTCGACGCCGGCTTTCTGGAGGCGTACCTGCGCGGCGAGGATCTCGCCGTGTGCGCCCGAGCCGGCATCGCCGCCGGAGCCCGCGCCGTCACAAAGATCGGCGGCACCGCGGCGTTTGAATGAGGCTGCGCAAATTTCGGGCGCGCCCGCATAATCGGATCGGAGATCGCCATCGCCTCAACCACTCTTCTCGTCTTGATCGTCGTCTTCGGCGCCACGCTGATCCGTTCCGCGTTCGGCTTCGGCGAGGCGCTCATCGCCGTTCCCCTGCTCGCCTTTTTTATTCCGATCCAAATCGCCGCCCCGCTCGCCGTTTTGCTGTCGATCACCATCGCCTCCATTGTCGTCGCGCAGGACTGGAAACATGTCCACTTCCGCAGCACCGGCTGGCTCGCGCTCTCGACGCTCCTTGGCATCCCGCTGGGCCTGCTGCTCCTCACCAGCGGCCATCCGCGGGGAGTGAAAGCCGGGCTCGCCGCGATCATCCTCGCCTTCTCTATCTACTCGCTGATCGGCCGCGCGCCCCTGGAATTGCGTAGCGACAGCCGCCGTTGGCTCTCTCCTCTGCGGCTTCTGCGCCGGCGTCATGGGCGGCGCTTACGGGATGAACGGCCCTCCGCTCGTGATCTATGGAACCATGCGCCGCTGGCCCGCTCAGCGCTTCCGCGCGACGCTGCAAGGGTATTTTCTACCCGCCAGCATCGTCGGCATGGGCGGCTATTGGCTCGCCGGACTTTGGGTTCCCGAAGTGACGCACTATTATTTGCTCTCCCTTCTGGCCGCGGTTCCCGCCGTGTTCCTAGGCAGAGCCATCCATCATCGGCTCCCGGCGGAGACGTTCTTTAAGTACGTCTACCTCGGATTGGCCGGCATCGGTGCGCTACTGTTGACCCAAGCCATCACCGGCCGTCTTTGAACGGAGCCGTTTTGCGGCGCGGCTGCCACACCCAGTCCCTAACCGTGTTCGTAGACAACGTAGACGCGCATTTCGCCGCCTCGAAATCGGCCGGCGCCAAGATCGTGCAAGACCTCCGCGAAACTGTCTACGGCGAACGCCAGTACACCGCCGAAGACCTCGACCGCCATCTCTGGCTCTTCTCGCGTCACGCTCGCGCCGCAATGAGACGGCCGGATCCGCTCCGTCGAAATCCCCGCCCCTCGCCCCGGTCAAAATTTATATCCCGGCTTCAGTTCACAGCTATAAAGCTTCGTTCGATCCACGGCGGATTGAAGCGTGCAGGACGCCCACGACAACAGCAGGTCCGGCCCCAGCGGGTAGACGATCGGAATCCCGCCGATCTCCGCTTCGATGCTCGGCCCCTGCCCCGTGGGCGGCAGCGTGAACGTCATCTCGCGCCCGAAAATCGACGGGTACGCCAAGCGGACCGCGTCGCTGATCATCGTCTGAACCACCTCCGCCTCCACCAGAAACGTCACCGTGTCGGACCAATTCCGGACGGAGACCCCGATGCTCCGCCCGCCCCCGGAAAAACGGTCCGAATCGATGCGGGTGAACGGACACGGCCCCGCAATGCAGGAAACTCGCGCGTTGTGGAATTCGCGCCCCTCGCCCGCGTCGAGCGAAGTCGACCCGATCGCCGCCTTCCACTTCCCGTCCGGCGAACACGGCGGCCGCCCCTGGCACTCCACGTTGCCGGTATTGATCACTTCGAACGTCCTCGCCGCGCTCCCCAGGTTCATCGTCGTGCTGGCTTTCACCGCGTAGCGTATACGCAGATTCGCCACCGGAATTTCCGGGCCGGGATCGCCTTCCGCCGTCCTGGCCGCGGGAATACGCTCCATCCGCGCGACGCACATCTCGCCCGCCAACGGCAGCGTGATCTCCAGCGGCTGATATGCCGCGTGCCGGAACCAGACCGATACCCGCTCGCCGCGCCACACTCCCTCCGGCCATCGCAGCCGGAAGTAGCCGGAGGCGCTGGATATCGTGTGGGCCGTTACGCCCCCCGCCTCCGCCGTGATCGCCACGTCCGGGATGGGCAGTTGCTTACGCGGATCCTCGTGGGCCATTAGCACCGCGCCCGTCAACGTATTCTCCCGTCCGAAGCGCGCGAACGTCCTCACCGCTCCCGCGGCCGCGATTCCCAGGGCGACTCCCGCCAGCGTCCAAATCGCCGTCTTTCGCCCTTTCGACATCCAGCGCTCCCAGTCCGATTCTATGACAGCCCGCGCGCAACCCTCGCCGATCGTCTAAATTGAGAACGGTGGAGCGAAAATCCGATACGCCGGAAGTCACGCGCCGGACTCTGTTATCCCAGGTTCTCGCCGCCGGCGCGCCGGCCCTCTTCAAAGTGGCCCCGTCCGCCGATTCTCCCCCCTACAATCTCTCGCCGCAAGACAGCGCGTTCCTCCTGGAACTGGAGCATGCGAATTTTCGATTCTTCTGGGAACAGGCCGATTCCACAACCGGCCTCGTCAAAGACCGCTGCAACGTGCGCAAACCCGAACCGGGCGTGGTGGCCAGCATCGCCGCCTCCGGTTTCGGACTTACCGCGCTTTGCATCGCCCAGGAAAACGGCTGGGTCTCCCTGCGCGACTCGCGCGAACGCGCCATCGTCTCCCTGCGTTTCCTCTCCAAGACCATGCCCACCCACCGCGGCTTTTTCTATCATTGGGCCAACCCCCGCACCGGCGAACGAACCTGGGATTCCGAGGTGTCCTCCGTCGACACCGCCATCCTGCTCTGCGGTGTCCTCGCCTGCCGCGAACACTTCCGCTACGCCGAAATCACCCGCCTCGCCTACGATATCTTCAACCGCATCGACTGGACGTGGCTCTCCGAAGACACCTCCCTGCTCCCTCACGGCTGGACGCCCGAAGCCGGATTCCTGCCCTATCGCTGGGATTATTACAGCGAACACATGATGATGTACCTTCTCGGCCTCGGCTCTTCCTCCCACCCTCTGCCGGTCGAGACCTGGAACGCCTGGAAGCGCACCACCTTCGAATATGAGGGCTTTCGTTACCTCGGCTCGTTCGCGCCGCTCTTCATCCATCAATACTCCCAGGCCTGGTTCGATTTCCGCGGCAAGCGCGACCGCTACGCCGATTACTTCCAGAACTCGCGGGTCGCCACCGAAGTCCATCGCCGCTTCTGCATCGAGCTGGCCGGCGAGTTCCCCGATTACAGCGACGACCTGTGGGGCATCACCGCCTCCGATTCGCAACATGGATACGTCGTCTGGGGAGGCCCTCCCGAGATCGGACCCATCGACGGCACCGTCGTCCCCAGCGCCCCCGCCGGCTCGTTGCCGTTTCTTCCCGAGGCCGCGCTGCGCGTCCTCAAATACATCCAAAGCCGCTACGGATCGAAGGTCTGGAGCCGCTACGGATTCGTGAATGCGTTCAACCCCCTCAAGAATTGGTACGACACCGACGTCGTCGCCATCGACACCGGCATTACGATGCTGATGGCCGAAAATCTCCGCACTGGCTTCGTGTGGAAGACCTTCATGAAGTGCCCGGAAGCCCAACGCGGTTTCGAACGCGCCGGCTTCACGAGCACGTAGCCGCTCCCCATCCCTCCATCGTCCGCCGCATCCGCTCGCGCGCCCGGCTCAAGCGCGACATCACCGTCCCGATCGGCACCGCCAACTTCTCCGCGACTTCTTTATACGAGTACTCTTCGACGTCGGCCAATAACAGGACGCGCCGGAAACGCTCCGGCAGCTTCGCCAGCGCCGCCAGCAGACGCTTGTCGGCGATTCCCTCCCGCGCCGGCTCCGGCGCCGGCCTCTTCGCCGCAGCCTCCTCCACCCACTCCCCAAATACCAGCCGCGCCCGTTCCCGCCGGTAATGATATAGACGATGGAACAAAATCCCAAACAGCCACGCGCGGCAATTGGTTCCCGGCTCGAACCGGTCGAACGAGCGCCAGGCGTGAAAAAAAACATCCTGCGCCAGTTCTTCCGCTTCGGCGGCGTTGCGCAACAGCGCTCGGGCCGCGCGCTCGATCGCCGGGCGCTGCGGCATCGCCTCCGCCTCGAACCGCGCCTGCCGCGACGGCGGCACCAGCAAAAGCCGGGGCCGCGCGGGTGCCCGCTCAAAAGTCAAAACGCCGGGATGGGTCATGATTTTCTCTCTCCGCCTGAATATTCGGGACGAAAGAGAAAAAGTTATGCGGCCGGAATAAATTTTAACGCGGCCGAGTTGATGCAATAGCGCAGCCCGGTCGGTTCGGGCCCGTCGTTGAACACATGGCCCAGATGCCCGTCGCACTTCGCGCAATGGACCTCCGTGCGCTCCATTAACAGGCTGGTGTCATTTTCGACGGCGATGTTTTCCGCCGCGATCGGCGCCCAGAAGCTCGGCCATCCCGTGCCGGAATCGAATTTCTCCGCCGACCGGAAAACCGCGTTGCCGCAGCACACGCAGCGGTACAATCCCGCATCGTGCGTCTTCCAATAAGCCCCGCTATAGGAATACTCCGTGCCTTGTTTCCTCGTCACCGCGAACTGCGCCGGCGTTAGCCGCTTCCTCCACTCGCTCTCGGTTTGAACCAGCTTGCGCACCCGCGTCTTCGATAATCGCCGCCCTTTGTCGTCGAACAGCACGATCTCCACCTCCGCCCCGCTCCCCTGTTCGGCGGCGTCGCGCAACGGCCCGTCCTTGTGCGAGGAAACCGCCACCAGGCCCGCGAAAGCGAACGGCATAAAGAAAAACGCGCGGCGGGTAACACCCGAATCGAGCAATGTCTTCACAACCACCTTCAAAATCCAGCGTACCAGTCGTAGCCGCGCTCGGCCCAATAATCTTTCGGGCGCTCGCTCGTAAAGCTCAGCCGCCCGATGCGCTTCAAATTCTTGATCCCATATTTCAGCGGAATCACCAGCCGCAGCGGAGCGCCGTGGTCCACCTCCAGCGGAGCGCCGTTCATCTCGTAACAGAGCATCGATTGCGGATGCACGGCGCTGGCCATGTCGATGCCGACATAATAGGCCGCGTCCGGCGTCTCCAGCGCCACATATCCGTCGCCGGCGTTCCGTGGCGGATACTTCGCCACGAAATCCGCCATCCGCGCGCCCGCCCAATGCACCACCTTGCTCCAGCCTTCGATGCACTTAAACTCCGTCGTCATCTCGAATCGCGGAAGCGCCCGGATCTCCGCCAGGCTCATCGTCAGCGGCCCATCGTGGCCGGCGATCCCGTCCGCCGTCAATTTCCATTGCGTCGGATCGAAATCGTCGTCGTCCACGCCGATGTCGCCGTTCACCTTCACGTCCTCGGCCGCGCCTCGGGGAAACTCGCGCGCCAACCGCGTCTCGCGAAAGTAGCGCCGGCTCAGTTTTTCGTCGATCTCCAGGCCCCGCCTCAACGGCCACGGAACACCATCGCCCCCGCGCCGCGTGCGCAGCCACTCCCATCCTCCCAAACCCGCCGCCGCGGCCAGGCCGAACGCCACAAAACCGCGCCGGCTTCTCCGCCGCAACTCCGTTTGCAATATCTCTTCGGCGCGCGCCTGCGCGGCCGCCGCGTTCGCCGCCCGCTCTTCGTCAGAGATCGTTATTTCTGGATCCATCCGCCAGGTCCTCGCCTTCTCCGGCGCCGGCAGGGGCCACTTCGTAGCCAATCACCATCGCCCGGAAGTTATTCCAGCCGGCGCGAATCACCTGCGCGATGTGTACTAAAAAGAAACCGCAATATCCTAGCGTGAGCAGGAAATGCTCTATGCGCGCCATTTTATAACCGCCAAGCAGCGCCGTCAACCAGCCGAATTGAACGGACTTCCAAATCGCCAACCCCGTCACCAGCGAGCCGAAACCCATCAGCACGATTCCGGTGTAGGCAAACTGCTGCGCGCCGTTGAACTTTCGCCGCGGCGGAGGCTCCTTGCGCAATCCCAAATCGTGCAGCGTCACCTGAATCGCCTCCCGCAGCGACGCGCGATTCGGAACCAGATAGCGCCACTCGCCGGAAATCAGCGTGTACGTCACGTACAAAAAGCCATTGACGGTGAACAGCCAGAGGAACACGAAGTGCCACGCCATCCCTTCCGCCAGCCGATGGCCAAGCCCCAGCGAATCGTACACGCCATCCGGAAAAAAATGAACGAGCGTCCAGCCGCCCCAGCCCACCCGGTATTCGTCGTTGGCCCAGTAAATCAGCAGCCCGCTCCAAATCATCAGCGCTAGCACCGGAAAATTGATCCAGTGAAACCAGCGGATCGCCAGCGGATGTTTCGCTTCCAGCCGTTTCATCGCGTCTTCCATCCTCCTCCGATTCATCGCCCGGAGCAACCGTTTTATTCCCCGGCCAGATACCCTTCTTTTTCGAGGAATCGCAGAACCGCGGCCGCCGATTCCTCCGGCGCCGCCCCCGCCGTGTCGATGCGCAATTCCGCGTCGTCCGGTATTTCGTACGGATCGGAGACGCCCGTGAACTGCCCGATCAATCCGGCGCGGGCTTTGGCGTATAGACCCTTCACGTCGCGCCCTTCGCACACCTCGATCGGCGTCGCCACATGCACCAGGACGAACCCTCCGTTCGCCTCCACCATCTGCCGCGCTTCGCGCCGCACCCGCGCGTAAGGAGCGATCGGCGCGCAAATGGCGATGCCGCCCGCCTTCGTGATTTCGGAGGCGACGTACCCGATGCGCCGGATATTCAAATCCCGGTGCTCCGGCGAAAAATTCAGCTCCGACGACAGCATCCGCCGCACCAGATCGCCGTCGAGCATCGTCACCGTTCTCCCTCCGCGCTCAAGTATCTTGACGCGAAGGATATTAGCGATGGTGGATTTTCCCGACCCCGAAAGTCCCGTGAAGAACACCGTAAAACCGCGCCGCGAACGCGGAGGATACCGCGCCTCCAACTCGCGCGACACTTCGGGAAAATATTCGCCCGGCGTCTCGTCGAACGGAATCACGCGGCCGCAGCCGTAATTGCGCGCGATCTCTTCAAACCACGGCGCATGCGCCGCGGCCCCCGCCGGCAGCGCAACCAGACGCGCGGACCCGTGGGGAAAACGCGACAACATGGCCCGCCAGCATCGCGCCAGCGTGAACGGATCGATGCCGTCCGCGGCAAGGAAAATCGCCAGCGCCGTCCCGCGCAAACGCTCCACCTGCGCCGCCGTCATCGGCCGCCTGGCAAACACCGCCGCTCTCGAAACGCCATCCGCAAATCCCGCCGGCGTCAACCGCAAATCCAGGTTGTCGTAATGAAGTGGAAGCCGCAGGCCTTCCACATCGCCCTCCGGCGTCCGAACCGCCAGCAAATTGCCCTCCGGATCTCGCAGCGCCGCCGGCGCGCCACCCGCTAAGGCCACCGATCCATCCGCAACCGCTCCGGTCAGCATTAATTCCAGCGCGCACAATTCCTCTTCGCACAGCACCATCGACGGCCAATCGCGCGACCGCTCTTTCAGTTCCGCCGCCCGTTCCGCCGAAGCCACCATGGGCATTACGCCTTGCACCCGCCGCAGCGCCCGATCTCCTCGATCACCCGGTCCACTTCCTCGTCGCTCGTATAAAAATGCGGCGCCACGCGAATCCCCGCCCCTGGCCGGTAATCGACCAGCACATCCCGCCGCGCCAGTTCCCTCGTCACCCACTCGCCGTTCGGAATGTCCAAAATCACCACCCCGCCGCGCCGGCTCGCATCCAGCGGCGAGCGCACCGTAAATCCCGCCTCCAACGCCCGCTCGATCAGCCGCGAAGTCTGCCGCACCGACTTCGCCCGAATCTTCTCCACCCCCACCTCCGCCACAATCTCATACCCCGACATCGCCGCATACAGCGCCGGAATGTTCGGCGTGCCGTTGAGAAACCGGTGCGCGTCCTCCGCGTACTCGATCGGCCCCGGCTCGAAAGCGAACGGCCGCTCGTGCGCCGCCCACCCCGTCAGCCGTGGCTTCATCTCCGGCCAAAGATCGCGCCGGACGTAAAGATACCCCGCTCCCGGCCCCCCACATAGCCACTTCACCGACCCTCCCGTGGCGAAATCGAGATCCAGTTCCCGCACGTTGACCGGATAAACCCCCGCCGATTGATACAGGTCCGCCACAATCAGAGCGCCCACGCCGTGCGCCCGCGCCGAGATCGCCGCCAGATCCTGCACGAACGAGCTGCGAAACAGAATATGCGAAACCGCCACCAGCCGCGTCCGCTCGTCGATCGCCTCCAGCAGCCTTTCCAGCGGCACGCCGATCCCGTCCTCCGATGGCACCGTCACCACCTGCGCTCCGCGCGATTCCATCCCGTGGAATTGATAAAGATTCGTCGTGAAGTTCAGGCTGTCGGTCACCAATCGATTCCGCGCCGCCGGCCAGTCCAGGCACGACCCGGCGATCGCCTGCGCCACCGAGACGTTCTGATGCATCGTCACTTCGCCCGCCCCCGCCCCGAGGATCCCGCCAATCAGATCCCCCACGCGGATGGGCATCTCCCACCATCCCTCTTCCCATGCCCGAATCCCGCGCGTGTCCCAGGCGTCGGCGAATTCGTTCAACCGCTCCCGCACCCGCCGCGGCATCGCGCCCAGCGAGTGGCTGATCATGTAAAGCGACTTCTCAAGAATCGGAAACTCGTCCCGCCAGCCGTCGATCGAACGCACGCCCGGCGAGGCCGTTGAAACAAGGGCCATTCCGCATTATTGTAGCGAAGCGGCCCCGCGCCCCGTTCCCGCTCAGAACAAAAACCGGATCTGAAACTCGATGCGCCGGTTGATGGCGTTGGTGGCCCCGAATCCGCCCGCCGACGAGATGGACTGGCCAAAAACCGGCGACGTAAGAATCGCCACGGGCTGTCCCGGATTCACGCTGTTCAACAGGTTGCGCGCCTGCACGCCCACGGTCACGTTGTACTTCCGGCCCGTCGCCACGTCGCCGAACATCCCCCGCATCCCTCCGCCCATCGGGCCGCCGCCGTGGTCGTGCCCTCCGCCGCCGCCCCCTCCACCGCCGCCTCCGCTGCCCCCCGTGGCGCGCTCGCCCCCGAAGCCAAACGTCTTGCTTAAGCGCATGTTCAACGTGAAATAAGCGGGACCATTGCCGTAGTTACGCGGAATAATCTGGTCGTTCGGCCCCGGCGCGAGATTGAACGCGCCATAAGGCGTATCGACGATATTCGGGCCGGTCTGCGTGCCCGCGAACGCCGGCCGCGCCGTGTTCAGATATCCGTCGCCGTATAAATCGCGGCCCAGAATAATATCGAACGGCTGGCTGGAGTGGTAAATAATGAACGGGCTGAAGCGCACGTTCCACTTCGTGTTCACCGACCCGCCGAAGAACACCCGATGGTGGATGTCGATCCCCGCCGGCCCGTATTCGCTCTGCAAATTGTAAGTGTTGTTCGGAAACGTCCCGGCGCCGTCCGTATTGCTATTGGCGTTGTTATAAGAGTAGCCGCCAAAAAGAAAAACGTTGCTGTTGATCCGGCTGTTGAAATTCACCATGATCTGCTCCTGGTTCAGCAGGCCGGCCGATTCAAACTGGTTGATCTGGCCGTATCCTCCAAACGGATACACGCCGCTATCGGCCACGCCGGGAACGAAGGTGCCCGGCAGCGGCGCGTTGATGTCGCGCGAGCGCAGCAGGTGCAGTCCATGGGAATCGGTGAAGGTCGCCGACAACGTCGTGTTCAGCGGAAGCTGCCGTTCCACGGTGATGGCGCTTTGCATGATATAGGGCGACTGCAAATTGTTCGCCACCGTGTCGATATTCTGATTGTTGACGAGGGGAAGCTGGCTGATGGGAGGAATGTTCGGAAAGAACGTCGGATAATTGACGATGTATTGCTGCTGCGCGATGCCGTTGTACCGCTCCGCCTGCAGCGTGTAGCTCTCGTCGAAGCGCGTATAGAAAATGCCGAACCCTCCCCGGATCACCGTCTTCGGCCGCCCGCCTCCTTTGCTCTGGCCCGGCGCCCAGGCGAACCCGAACCGCGGCGCCCAATCGTGCGTGTCGCCGATATTGTTCTGGATCTCATAGCGCAGGCCCATGCTCAACGTCAAATTCGGACGCAACCGCCAATCGTCCTGAACAAATAGTCCCGCGTCGATGTAGAAGACGCTCGATTGCGGAATGCCCGCGTTCATCGTGAACTGCGACGGCCCAAACCCCGCCTGCTGAATCGCCTCCGCCGAAAGCCCCTGCTGTTCCAGCAACAGTGTCTGTTGATAGCGCCCGATAGAGCTGAACGTGAACGTGCCGTTATACCCATTGCGCGAGATATTATCGTCGGTCAGCGACCGCATGCGCCCGCCGAACTTGATTGTGTGCGTCCCGGAAACATAGCTCGTGTAGTTTTGCAATTCCCAATGATTCTGCAAATCCGACGAAGCACCCACCGGAGACCCGCCGGAAGTGAACGCGCCCACCACATTCAGCGTCGGGGTGTTATTCGTCACGTTCTCCCCAATCTGGTCGTGCAGATATTGGAAGCGCGTCTCATTGATCGTCTTCGGGTTCAGCACGATCGTGTCGGTCACTTGCACCCGGTTCTCGGTGTTCAGATTCGAGAACGCCTGCGACGGCAGACTGAATCCGTTCACTCCACTATTCTGCGCGTCGTTGCGCTCGTAGCTGTACCGGAACATCAGCGTGTTGTTCGGCGAAAGCTGGTAATCGATGCGCGGGCTGATCTCCGTCCGCCGCTGCGGCGTCGGCAGCGTTTGATTGAACGGCGTCGGCGTGAGCGAGGGGCTCAGCACGATGGCGTTCACCACCGCCGCGTCGTCGATGTTCCGCCGTTGCACGTCGAGAAAAAACGACGTTTTCTTGCTCAGCGATCCGGACACGTTCCCGCCGAATTGCTGGGACTGGAAACTCGGCTCCGTCGCCGAATAAGGATTGCGCGCGTCGAAGGCGATGTCGCTCGCGTTCAGGAATCCCTGGCCGTGCCATTGATCGGTGCCAGGCTTAGTGAAAATCTCGATGCGCCCGTAGCCCAGCTTGTCGTATTCGGAGGAAAACGGATTCTGGTTGATGCGAATCTCGCGGATCGAATCCTTCGGCGGCAATTGCCCGCCCGTGAATCCGTCGATGAAGATCTGCCCTCCGTCCGGACCCGCCGACGGTCCCGCCAACGCCTGCAAATCGTCCGCCAACTCGTCCGGGTCGTCCGACAGCGCCTGCAAATCGGTCCCCTTCAATTCAATCGAGCCGGCGTTGTTCTCCGGACTCACGCTCACCTCCGGCCCCGTGTTCTCCTTCACCGTTACTTCCTGGTTTTCCAAGACGACGGTCAGCGTCAAAGTAGCGCTTTGGCTCGTTCCGGCGCTGACGTTCACCTTCACCGGGGCGATCTGCTTCAAGCCCGGCGAGGCCGCCGTCACGCTCCAGGCGCCGGGCGTCAATCCGGTCAACGCATACGTGCCGTCGTCGCCCGCGACCGCCGTCTTCTGAACGCCCCCCGGCCCCACCGCCGTAATCTTCGCCCCCGGAATCACCGCGCCGGAATCGTCGGCCACCTGTCCGCGAATCGAACCCGTTGTCTGTTGCGCCGGCAACGCGCCGGCGAATGCGAATAGAGATAGTAAAGCGATTAAGCTACGCAACACGAGAAGTCTCCTAATAAATAAGTCCGGTTACTCGGTGGGCGTCCCCGCGTCCATGCTCCAGGAGCCGAGATTCACCTGTCCGCCGCGGCTGCGGGGCGCGGCGGCGAGAAATGGTTCCACGCCGGCGACAATCGTCATCGCGGCGAAATTGCTTGGGTCCGCGCTCTTCGACCCCGATACGATCAGCGCGTCGCCCGGCTTCAGTTCCGCCAGAGTTACGGCCGGCAAGTGTTCCAGCATCTGGC
Organism: uncultured Acidobacteriota bacterium; assembly: GCA_963823105.1. Lineage (GTDB taxonomy): Bacteria > Acidobacteriota > Terriglobia > Bryobacterales > Bryobacteraceae > JAJYKC01. Next base: position 548,726 of record CAWGKC010000009.1, on the reverse strand, counting down.
GAATATCGGGCGCCCCATTGCCCGCGCCTCCGCCGCCCGCGCTCCCAGCGTAGTGTCCGGGCCCCGCGCCCGGCGCGCCTGCCGCCCCCGCGCCGGGAGGTCCGTGTTGCCAGCCTTGTCCGCCTGGCCCTCCCGTCCCGCCCGCGCCTGCCCCCGCCGCGCCTCCCCCCATCCGCCGCGCCAACATCCCCGCCATCTCGGCCGGCAGCCTTCTCACCAGCGCGTCTCCGTTCACATGCACCGCGACCGTCTGCTTAGTCTGTGAATTTGTCAAATGGATCGTGTTCCCCGCCGCGTCCACGCTCACCACCGTCCCGGCGATCGTCTGAAACGCCCCGCTCACAATCTGCGCCGCCGCGTAGTGCGTCCCATCCGCGCTGCGCTCCCCCAGCGCCCGAAGCTGGTCGCCCACCTCCAAGTCGGCGAACGCCCCCGGCTTGGCGTCGGCAAAGCGGATCGAATCCGGCGCATATCGCCGGAACGCCGTCACATTCGCCGCGTCCACGAACATCGTCCCCGCCCCGCTCCGTCCCCGCAGCGTCACCGTAATCAATTTCGACGCCGGATCGATCGCTGCGATCGTCCCCGCGATGCCGCGCGTCCGCCACTCTTCGCGCTCCTTCTCCTCGCGCCCCGCAACGTCCGCCTTCGTCATCACCAGGATCGCCGTCGCCGCGATCGCCCCTCCATCCGCCGCCGCCCCTCGCGCCACCACCCGGTCCCCTACAGCCAATTCCGCAGTCGCGATCTTCGGCCAGTTCTTCGGATCTTTTTCACCCGCCGGCACCCGCAAACACCGCGTCTGCTCGCTGAAAGTCACCTCCGCCGTCCCGCCCGCGTCGGATTTCAGCGTCATCTTCCCCGCCGCCGCGTCCACCGCCGTCACCTCGCCCGAAACCCTCTGCGCCGGCTTCCGCGCTTCCGTCTGCCCCATCGCCCCATGGCCAATCAGGGCCAGGACCGGCAATAGCATCGCGGCCCCTCGCGCGTGCCGAACTTTTGGCGCTTCCACTTCGTTCATCAAAAGTAAGGGCGGGGTGCATCCGGTGATGGTTACCGGATGCCTGTCAAGATTCGTAAATCGAACGATGCGTATGGGATAAACCTGAAAGAAGTCTGAAAAAAATCTGAACAAACGGCGTCCAGGCGCGCCCTATTTGCGCCGCGCCTCGCACGCGCATACACTGAAAATGATGCCCCGCCACACTAGATAGCCGTTTTTTCTCGCGGCGAATTCCCGCCGTCTTCATCTATTGAAGAAGGCGCGGCCTAGTCTGAAAAAAATCCGCGTTGCTTCGCCCTGTTGCCTGGGTAAAGCGCTAATTGGGTGGGTCCGGCGTAAGACGAGACGCATCAACGAGCGCTGCTTTGATTTTCGCAAGAAGGCGCTCTGTGGCCGAAAGCTGATGTTCCCAAATCCTCATTACCGTCCAGCCATCCCGTTTCAACTGGGCGGCGGTCTTCCGGTCGCGAGCACGGTTCCTGCGAACCTTGGCGTCCCAGTAGTCGATGTGCGACGCCGGTCGCCTGTAGCACTTCGGGCAGCCGTGCCAGTAGCAGCCATCGACAAATAGAAGTAGCCGCTCGTCCCGGAACGCAAAGTCCGGCCTGCCGCGAATGTCGGGCGGGGTCAATTTCCAGCCGCGAATACCAGCCCGGATCAGATGCGCCCGGAGCCGCCATTCGGTTGACCGATTTCGCTGAGATCGTACCCGTGCCATTACCAGGGAGCGAATCTCCGGGGAGACCGTATCCATCCTCAGACCTCCTCACCCGATTCGACTACGGGCACCCTGGTATCGAATTCGGTGTACCGCTGGGTGGCAAGCCGTTCTAAACGTTGAGCCTGTGTCCGTAGCGTGCGCCGAAGTCCAGCCGACACCTCGCGCTCACTGATAACTCGTGCAAGCGCGGCAATCGTTGTCGCGCGTCTCGCTATCCGCACATCCGGGTGTTTGCGCTGCTCATATAAGCCTTCAGGAATGATTCGGCCACGCGTACACGGAGGGAGTTCGATCAAGTCGGTGGCCCTGATGTCGGCCTCATTGAGAACCGCGCCGAAACTTGATTCGCTTACCACTCGCTGAAAAACCGTGTATTCGGCGGCGTTCAACTTCCCCTTCGCAATCGGATCCTTCTTGTCTTTGCCTTCCAGGTCCCATAGGGGCCATACCACGATTTCGGCCACTTCAAAGGGGTCCAGGACGTTCATCGCTACGGCGTCCGTGCGTTGATTAGTAAGATGCCGCCCAATACGCTGCCGCAGACTTTCGTATGTCCGGCCCACGTAGATCGGCTCTCCGTCGTAATCGTAAAATGCGTAAACTCCCCACTTGGCATTCCCAACCTTTTTTCCATCGGGTCCAGGCGTATCGAGAAAAGCGCGGATTTCCTTGCGGATATCCGCTACGTCTTGTGGGATGCCTTGCGGATCGTTCTCTTGCGGCGGCACTAAGCCGCTATCCTAACTTGGTCCGTGCCGCGTTGTCCAATCGCTCCCAGTGGGTATTGGCGGGACGCTACCTGCGCGGGCACGTCTTCAACGTACCTCTGCCTGACCAGCCAAATGCACGGAGTATTGCTTCTGAAGCGTCCTGATAATATCCGCTTCGACGACCTCATTGGTGCGGCACTCCCATGCCCCGCATGTGCAGGAGGCCCTCGGGCCGAGCCTCACTATTTGATGTCGGGATTGCGCGATTTCGTCGGCTGCCTCTTTTGCCATTTCGAATCCCTTTACCCCAAGACTAGACGTTCCGGCAATGGGATTCAAGAGGTGTGTGGTCAACCAACGCACAACTGGAACAGCGAGCCCATCGCCAAAAAGGTGGTACGCCTCGTTGTACCGCGTCGGCAATGGATAATCGTCCGGTACGCCCATAAGGCGCGCGGCCTCCCGTGGTGACAGCAATCGCGAGCGAATTTTGCGCGCCTCAACGACAACGATGGTCTGCCGGCTGGAACCACCTACGGGTGTCCTTAGGCAACCGGAAATCTGATCGAAACGGATTTCGGCTCGTTGCACCCTCTCGCCATCTTCATTCGGGCGGATCCTGCGGTACACTGTGCCAACAATCCGGCTCTTGAGGAGTTGCGCTTTCCTCAGCTTTTCCAAATGGAGCGGCGACATCAAGCTGATAATGTGATCGGTCTGTTCCTCCGTATGCCACTCGACGCCCGTTGGTTCCTCCTCGATCAGGCTGGCAAGCGAGGGTATTGGTCCGTTCGGTATCGGTAAATTCCACCAGATCCAGGCATCTTGCAATCGTCTTGGCAAACGCTCAAAAGCGAAACGAAGCGATTTCGTGTGCCAAGGCTCTGAAGCAAAGGGCAATACCAGTTGCGGCGGAAGGGCGGCATCCGCATGGACACCAACGATGAAAAGCCTTGCCCTTGAGTGTGGCAAAAACCTTACGGCATCCATGACGAGCGCGCCGACCCGATAGCCTTCCTGCGTTAAGGAGCCCACGATCGTAGCGAAATCCCGCCCATCATGCGACGTGAGTGCGCCGGGAACGTTCTCGAGGACAATAATCGGTGGGACCCGGCCAAGGCAGATCATCGCGCGGATGAGTCTCCAAAACGGCCTAAATGTGCCGCTCCGCTCGCCTGCTAGTCCGGCGCCATTTCCGGCAAGCGAAAGATCTTGGCAAGGAAAAGAACCCCAAACCAGAGTAGGCGTACCGGGAAGATCGCTGGGAGAAAGGTCCGCCCCGTCCACGACCTTCATTCGGAAAGGCAGTTCGTCTGCTTGTTTTCCTCGCGACATTTTCTCCACTCCGCCCGCTCCGTCGCCCTCGCCGCGGCGCTCGCCCTCGCCGCCTGCTCGGCTTCCAAACAACCCGCCCTAGGCCCGCGCCCCGCCGTCCCCGTCACCATCGCCGCCGCCGTACTCGAATCCGTCCCCATCGAAGTCCGCGCCATCGGCAACGTCGAGCCTTCCTCCATCATCCAGATCAAATCCCAGATCGCCGGCGAACTGCTGAAAGTCCACTTCACCGAAGGCCAGGTAGTCTCTCACGGCCAGCTTCTCTTCGAAATCGACCCCCGTCCGTATCAGCAGGCTCTCCTCCAGGCCCAGGCCGCCCTCGCCCGCGACCGCGCCATGCTGCAACAGGCCCAGGCCAATCTCGCCCGCGATCAGGTGCAAGCCAAAACCTCCACCACCGACGCCGCCCGCTACGACCAACTCCTCAAGGAAGGCATCGTCAGCCAAACCCAGCAGGAACAGGCCCGCTCCAGCGCCTCCGTTCTCGATGAATCGGTCCGGGCCGACCGCGCGGCGATCGATAGCGCCCGCGCCGCTCTCAATTCCGACCAAGCCGCCATCGACAAGGCCAAGCTCGATATCGAGTACTGCTCCATTCACTCCCCCATCGCCGGCCGCGCCGGGAATCTACTGGTCGACGCCGGCAACCTCGTCAAGGACAACGCCGACAACCCGCTGGTCATCATCCACCAGGTCGCGCCCATCTTCGTTTCCTTCGGCGTCCCGGAACAGTACCTCAACGAAGTCCGCCGCAACGGCGCCCTCGGAAAACTCCCGGTCGACATCGAACCGCAGGACACGCCCGGCAAACACGTCCGCGGCACGCTGAGCGTCATCGACAACACCATCGACAAAACCACCGGCACCATCCGCCTGAAAGCCGTCTTTCCAAACCTCGACGGCCTCCTCTGGCCCGGCCAACTCGTCAACGTCACCCTCACCCTCGGCGAACGCCTGAACGCCACCGTCGTTCCCTCCGAAGCCGTCCAATCCGGGCAGAAAGGCCAATTCCTCTACGTCGTCAAGAACGACCAAACGGTTGAGCCGCGCAATGTCAAAGTCGGCATGACCGTCGACCGCAAAGTGGTGATCGATCAAGGCGTCGCGGCCGGGGAAAACGTCGTCACCGACGGCCAGCTTTTGCTCTATCCCGGCGCGCGCATCGAAAGCGTCGCCGCCGTCAAGCCCATCCCCGGAGCGTAACCGATGAACGTCTCCCGCCTTTTTATCGACCGTCCGGTGATGACCGCCCTCATCACCTTCGCCATCCTCCTGTTCGGAATCGTCGGCTATCGCGCGCTCCCCGTCGCCGCGCTGCCCAGCGTCGATTACCCCACCATCCAGGTCCAGGCCGCCCTCCCTGGCGCCAGCCCCGAAACCATGGCGTCTTCGGTCGCCACGCCCCTCGAACGCCAGTTCTCCACCATCGCCGGCGTCGAGTCCATGAGCTCCACCAACACCCTCGGCCAAACCCAGGTCACCCTCCAGTTCGCCCTCGACCGCAACATCGATTCCGCCGCCCAGGACGTCCAATCCGCCATCTCCAAAGCCGGCGGCCTCCTGCCCGTCACCATGCCCCGCCCGCCCTCCTACCAAAAGGCCAACCCCTCCGAACAGCCCATCCTCTATCTCGCCCTCAGCTCCTCCACCCTTCCTCTCTACACCGTCGACGAATACGCGGAAACCGTCCTCGCCCAGCGCATCTCCACCGTGGGCGGCGTCTCCCGCGTCACCGTGTATGGCGCCCAGAAATACGCCGTGCGCATGCAGATCGATCCCGAAGCCCTCGCCGCCCGCAACATCGGCATCGACGAAGTGCAGCAAGCCGTCAGCCAAAGCAACACGAATCTTCCCGCCGGCAATCTGAGCGGCGACAAGCAGGCCTTCACCATCGAATCCACCGGCCAATTGGCCAACGCCGCCGCCTTCCGCCCCGTCATCGTCGCCTATCGTAACGGCATGCCCGTCCGCCTCCGCGATCTCGGCAACGTCATCGATGGCGTCGAGAACGACAAGGTCATCGCCTGGTCCAACGGCGTCCGCACCATCATCCTCGCCGTCGAGCGCCAACCCGGCACCAATACGGTCGAAGTGGTCGACAATATCCGCAAACTGCTGCCCACCTTCCGCTCCGAAATTCCGCCCGCCGTCAATCTCGCGGTCATCTCCGACTCCTCCGAATCCATCCGCGCCTCCATCGGCGACGTCAAGTTCACCCTCGTCCTCACCGTCTGCTTGGTCGTGATGGTGATCTTCCTCTTCCTCCGCAACCTCTCCGCCACCCTCATCCCCGGCGTCGCCGTGCCGCTATCCATCGTCGGCACTTTCGCCGCCATGTACCTGCTCGGTTACAGCCTCAACAATCTCTCCCTCATGGCGCTCACGCTCTCGGTCGGCTTCGTCGTCGACGACGCCATCGTCATGCTCGAAAACGTCGTCCGCTATATGGAAATGGGCAAGCCCCGCATGGAGGCCGCCCGTCTGGCCTCGCGCGAAATCGGCTTCACCATTCTCTCCATGACCATTTCCCTCGTTGCCGTCTTCATCCCCGTTCTCTTCATGGGCGGCATCGTCGGCCGCCTGCTCCACGAATTCGCCGTCACCATCGCCATCGCCATTCTCCTCTCCGGCTTCATCTCCCTCAGCCTCACCCCGATGCTGTGCAGCCGCTTCCTCCGGTACAATCACGCCCAGCGCCACGGCCGCATGTATGGCGCGCTCGAATCGGTCTTCACGCGGATGGCCCGCGGCTATGAGCGCAGCCTGCGCCTCGTCCTCCGCCATCGCTTTTCCACCGCCCTCTTCGCCATCGCGCTCCTCGGCGGCACCGCCGCGATGTTCTACATCATGCCCACCGGCTTCATCCCCAGCCAGGACAGCGGCTTCCTGTTCGGCGTCACCATGGCCAACCAGGACATCTCCTTCGATTCCATGGCCCGCCATCAACGCGCCATCGCCGACATCCTCCAGGCCGACCCGAACGTCCGGACCACCGGCGCCTTCGTCATGCAAGGCAACCAGGGATTCTTTTTCACCGAGCTCAAACCTCGCTCCCAACGCAAGCTGAGCGCCGACCAGATCATCGAGGAACTCCGCCCCAAGCTCTCTCGCGTCCCCGGCATGGTCGCTTTCGTCCAAAACCCGCCGCCCATCACCATCAACGGCCAGCGCACCAACAGCGTCTACCAACTCACCCTCCAAAGCTCCAACCTCAAAGAGGTCTACCACTGGACTCCGATTTTGCTCGACAAAATCCGTTCCCTCCCCGGCTTCATCGACGTCAATACCGACCTCCAGATCAGCAGCCCGCAGTTGATGGTCGATATCGACCGCAACCGCGCCCTCGCCCTCGGCGTCTCTCCCGATCAGATCCAAAGCGCCCTCTACTCCGCCTTCGGCGACCGCCAGGTCTCCACAATCTACACCCCCTCCAACGAATACGCCGTCATCCTCGAAGCCGCCCCGCAATTCCAGCGCAACCCCGACGCCCTCTCGAAACTCTACATCCGCTCCTCGCAAGGCCCGCTCGTCCCCCTCGACGCCGTCGCTAAAGTCACCCGCACCGTCGGCCCGCTCAACGTCAACCACTTCGGCCAGCTCCCCGCCGTCACCATATCGTTCAACCTCAAGCCCGGCTACTCCCTCGGCGACGCCGCCACCGCCGTCAACCTTGCCATCCGCGACCTCCGCATGCCGCCCACGATCAGCGCCAATTTCCAGGGCACCGTCAAAGCCTTCGAGCAATCCTTCCGCGGCATGCCCGTGCTCCTGACCGTGGCCATCCTGGTCATCTACATCGTGCTCGGCATCCTGTATGAAAGCTTCATCCACCCCATCACCATTCTGTCCGGATTGCCCTCCGCCGTCTTCGGCGCCCTGCTGACACTGAAACTGTTCCACAAGGAACTCGACCTCTACGCCTTCGTCGGCCTGATCATGCTCTTCGGCGTCGTCAAAAAGAACGCCATCATGATGATCGACTTCGCCCTCGAAGCCCAGCGCGTCGAAGGCAAACCCCCGCTCGAAGCCATCTTCGAAGGCTGCATGCTCCGCTTCCGCCCCATCATGATGACCACCATGGCCGCCCTCTTCGGCACCCTCCCCATCGCCCTCGGCATCGGCGAAGGCGCCGACGCCCGCCAACCCCTCGGCCTCGCCGTAGTCGGCGGCCTCGTAGTCAGCCAGTTACTCACCCTCTACATCACCCCCGTCATCTACCTCTACATGGAGCGCCTGCAAACCTTCCTCCGCCGCCGCAAACCCGCCCCCCTCCCCCAGGAAGCCATCGCCGCCGTCTAACAGGCGCCCTTCGGCGAGGATGTCACGATCCCGGATGGAGTCGAGTGCGCTCTCTATTCGGGCGTCTCGGCTTCGTCGTCGGACGGCCACCATGTATCGTCGGCGAGATGGAAAGCCGTTCCCTTCTTCGTTATGTAGAAGTACGTTTGGAAATTCTCTTCCACGGCGTCGAGTGACGGCATGCCCGGAATTTCTCCCGAGAAGGGGCTCCGGCCCGTGGTGCCGGCCAAGACGTACGCCTTGGCCAATCCGTCCTCGACCAATCCTCTCAACGCATCCACGATATCGGTGCGCTCAAACGTCAATCCAAACTTGGAAGCATCACGGGCGACATTCGGGAGGATAATCTGGTCCACATTCTCGAAGTCGTCGCAAATCGAATTTAAGACAAGTCGCCGGATAAGCTCACGCCGCTCCATAAGCTCTATATCAACACTCTGAGCGGCTCCTCCGCCCCCTGCCACGGCCGCCGCCCGGGACGCCCGCGTCTCGGAAACGCCCGCATGTACAGCGGAGCCAACTCGATCTTCTCCCTGTCCAGCGACGGATAGCCGTCGAGAATCTCTTCGACCGAAGCGCCCTGGGCCAGCATGTCGGCGACCATGTCCACGGGAATCCGCGTCCCCTTGAATACCGGCGTTCCTCGCATTACGCCTGCGTCGCTAGCCACCATTTGCTCGATGCGCGCCAATTGCTTCAAGCCGCGCTCCACCTTCCGCCGGGCCGGTCCGACCTCGATGCAAAGCGCGGCGCCATCCCCAACCCGCAGTCGATTCGCCGCCGGAGATCGCCGGATCGATTCGGCGATGCTACGCCTGGTTCCCGGAGGCAACAGACGAAGCCCTTCCGCTTCAAGCTGAAGGAAGATCACCTGCTCCTTGCTAAGAAGCCTCCGGACGATCGCGCCCGTTCGCGAGGAGCGCGGCCGAATCAACTGGCTATCGATCGCCTTGTGAATCGCGGCCAACCTCAAACCGGTCACCGCGGCCGCCTGCGCCGGCGTGTATCGCACCATGGCTTAATTCTACACCGGATGGAGAAGCATTCCTTGCCGCTTTCATCCGTTTCCCACCGCCCGCGCCTACGCCGAAATCCGAAAAATCTTGTGCCCGTTCTCCCACGTCGTCTTCCGGAAAACCTCCGGCGTCGCCGATCTCTTCAACAGCGCCAGCGTCTCCCGCGCCACGCACTTCCCCGCCATCCGCGCCGCCACCGGATTATTCGGCTGCCCGACCCCTCCGCCCTTGCCGTCCACGCACCCGCAATCGCTGCCGAAGATCAGCTTATCCTGATGCCGCGCCAGAAACCCCGCCGTGAACTCCCCATCCCGCGAAAGCGCGTTGTTCGCCGAGTTCGCCGACAAATCCCCGAACAGATTCGGCGTAATCGGACAGCAGTTTATCCGTCACCCCGCCCGGCCGGATCGGACCCGCTCGGATACGCCGCGTCGTTGGCGTAATCGGCGCTCACATTCGCCCAGAACGCGTCGGCGTGCCCGATGAACCGCGTCTTCGGATACGCCTTCAACATCGCCTCGAAATTCTTGAAACCCGTGCTGTAAACGCCCTCGCCCGCGAAATGCTGCACTTCCTGAAAGTGGATCAGAATCGGCACGTCCAACTCCGCCGCCAGCGCGTACATCCGCCGCAGCTCCGGCCCGTCGGCCGCCACGTGAAACTTGATCTCGCCCAACCCCAACGCCCCGTCCTTCACCGCGCGCGTCAGAATCTCCGTCGCGTCCGGCTTCGTGATATCCGCGCTCGCCGCCCATACAAAGCGTCCGGGATACTTGGCCTGCCCCGCCCGCACTTCCTCCTCCCCCGTCGCGCGCGCCAGCAGCACCGCCTGCCTCACGCCGCTGCCCTCGATGTGCGCGAAATTGCCGTCCACACTCCGCCGCAAATGCAGATGCGTGTCCAGCACCGGCCCGCCCCACATCTCCGCCGGCGCTTGTCCCAACAGGCCCATAGACGCCGCGGCCGCCGCAAGAAATTCCCGCCGTGTGATGGTCATACCGCGCCCGCTACATCGAAACGATCAACTGATTGTCCACCGACACCACGCCCTTCACTTTCTTCGTCAGCTTCGTCGCCTTCGTCTTCGCCAGCTCCGTCTGCACTTTCCCCTTCAACGTCACCGCGCCCTGGTGAACCTCCACCTCCAACCCGCCGCCCTTCACGTCCGGATCGTCGGCCAGCTTGCGCCGTACCTGATCGTAAATCGTGTCGTCGCTCACCGCCTTCTTGTCGAAAGCCTGCGCCGAAGGAATCGCGATCGCAAAGAGAACGATCGCGAGAAATGCCGAAAGAATTCGCATGGTTATTCCGATTCTGACTGGTAACCGCCCTCCGGATCAAGTGCCCGCTCCGCGCGCGGCGCCGTCCCCGCCCGCCAGTCCACCACATTCAGCAATGCCGGCTTATTCCGCCAGCCCTCTTCCACTTTCACGAAGATCTCCAGAAACACCTTGCGGTCCAGCATCGCCTCGATCCTCTGCCGCGCCATCGTCCCCACCCGCTTCAACACCGCCCCCTTCCCTCCGACGATGATCGCCTTCTGCCCCTGCCTCTCCACGCACACCACCGCCGCGATATGCACCAGCTTCGCGTTCCGCTCCTCCCACCGCTCGATCGCCACTCCCACCGCGTGCGGAACCTCCTGCCGCGTCGCCGCCAAAATCTGCTCGCGGATCAACTCCGCCGCCAGAAACCGCTCCGGCTGGTCCGTCAAATAATCGTCGGGAAAATACGCCGGCCCTTCCGGCAGCCGCGCGATGATCGCGCCTAGCAACTCATCCACGCCCGCGCCCGTCTCCGCCGAAATCGGCACGCACTCGGCGAACTCGTGCATCTTCCCGTAACTCTCGATCAACGGCAGTAGCGCGCGCTTATCGTCCAACCGGTCGATCTTGTTCAGCGCCAGAATCAGCGCCTTCCCCGTCCCCGCCGCCAGCAGCACCGCGTGCGCATCCTCGGTCCCCATCCGCGCCGTGCAATCGGCGAAAAACACGATCGCGTCCCGGTCCTCCAGCGCCCCGTGTACGCTGTCCATCATCCGCCGGTTCAGCAGCGTCCCCGCCTTGTGAATCCCCGGCGTGTCCAAAAATACGATCTGCGCCTCCGGCCGCGTCAGCACCCCCTGCACCACCGTCCGCGTCGTCTGCGGCTTGTCGGAAACGATCGCCAGCCGCTCCCCCACCAGCCGGTTCAGCAGCGTCGATTTTCCCGCGTTCGGCCGCCCCACCAGCGAGACGAATCCCGACCGGTGCGCCTTCCCCGCCGCCGCCTCCACCTCTTGGTCACCCATGTTCTTCGACGCCCGCTCTCGATACCCGCACTTGTTCCACCCTCAGTTCGTTCCCCGCCAGCACCTCCACCCTCAGGCCCTCGCGCTCCACCGCCTCCCCCACCCTCGGCACATGCCCCAGCCACTCCGCCGCCAACCCGCCGATCGTCGTCGATTCGGTCTCCTCCTCCGCCCGGAACCCCAGTAAATCCCCCAGCCGGTCCAGATCCAGGCTCCCCGCCACGATATACGTCCCCTCCGACTCCAGCTTCACGTCGCGGTCCGGCTCGTGCTCGTCGTGGATCTCGCCCAGAATCTCCTCCACCAAATCCTCCATCGTCGCCAATCCCGCCGTGTTGCCGTATTCGTCCACGACGATCGCCATGTGCGCCCCGTCCTGCTGCATCTCCCGCAGCAGATCGTGTACCGGCTTCGTCTCCGGCACGAACCGTATCGGCCGGATCAGGTCGGAGATCTTCTTCCGTCCCCGCTCCTCCTCGTCCAGCTCGAACATATCGCGCACGTGTACGAATCCCACGATCCGGTCGATCGTCTCCTCGTATACGGGAATCCGCGAGTACTGCTCGTGAATCACCAATTGCCGCAAATCGTCGAGCGAACGGTCCGCCGCCACCGCCACCATATTCGGCCTCGGCGTCATCACCTCCCGCACCGTCTTGTCTCCGAATGCCACCACCGATTGGATCAATTTCCGATCGTCGCCTTCGATAATCCCCTCGTCCTCGCCCGCCGAAATCAGCGCGTCGATGTGTTCGGACGGATCCATCGCCTCCTTGTTCCCCGCCTCCGGCTCGCCCAGATCCACCAGCGATTCGAAGAAACTCAGCGCCGCCGTCACCGGCCGCGCCATCGCCACCAGTCCATGCAGCAGCGGAGCCAGCGGCAGCAGCCATCGCGCGCCCGTCTTGCGGTACAGCATCTGCGGAATCGCGTAACAGGCGCCGATCATCGCCAGCCACGCCGCCCCCGCCGCTTCCCCCAGCGCCGGCCACGCGATCTCGGACCCCGCCGTCGCCGCCCCCATCCACGCCAGCGCCAGCAACAGCATCAGCGTATGCTTGGCGAGCGTAAACGCCAGCGCCCCCCGCCACTCCGGCGGGCTGATCCGCTCCTCCAGCGTCTCTTTGAAAAACTCCAGCGCCGGCAACTCCCTCGTCACCAGCCGCTGCGTTTCCTGATACAGCAACTGCACGAACGTCACCAGCGACAGCACCGGAATAATCGAAATCGCCACCGCGATCAACGCCCCCGTCATCCCTCGGCCCTCTCGATTAATCCCACCGGCAGCCCCAGCTTCTTCCGCCAGCGCGTCTCCACCCGCCCCATCGCTCCCGCGTCCCTCTCATGATCCATGCCCAGCAGATGCAGCGCCCCATGCAGCATCAGGATCTTCAATTCCTCTTCCACCCGATGCCCGCGCTCCCGCGCCTGCTCCCGCGCCCGGTCGAAGGAGATCGCCATCTCACCGGCGAACCGTCCCCGCCCCGCCGCCGGAAACGACAACACATCCGTCGCCCCCTTCTTCCCGCGAAACTCCCCGTTCAGTCTCCGCAGTTCGGCATCGTCCGCGACCACGCACGTGAAACCCCGCCCTCCCGCGACGTCCCTTCGCAGCCCTTCGGCGAACGCAAGCACCGCCGCCCGCGCCAGCGACCCCGTCCTCGTCCGGAACAATACCAGCGGATCGCCCTCCGCCTCCGCGGCGTTCCGGCTTCTAGATTCGCCTTCCATTCGTTCTCAGCCGGCCGCGGGTTCCGCTCCGTTGGCCGCCGCCGTTTCCGCCGGTTCCGCCAGCTTCAACGCAAGCTGCCGCCCCGCGCCCGTCATCTCCCCGTGCCGCTCGTAAGCCTTCACGATCCGCTGCACCAATTGATGCCGCACCACGTCGCGCTCGTCGAAATACACGAAGCTGATCCCTTCCACTCCGCGCAGCACTTCCACCGCGTCCAACAGCCCGCTGCGCTTGCCCTGCACCAGATCGATCTGCGTCAGGTCCCCGTTCACCACCATCTTCGAATTCGCGCCCTGCCGCGTCAGCACCATCTTCATCTGCTCGGCCGTGCTGTTCTGCGCCTCGTCCAAAATGATGAAACTATCGTTCAACGTCCGCCCGCGCATGAAGGCGATCGGAGCCACTTCCACCACCTCGCGCTCCAGCAGCTTCTCCACCTTCTCCGCTTCCAGCATGTCGTAAATGGCGTCGTACAGCGGCCGCAGATAAGGGTCCACCTTCTCCTGCAGCGTCCCCGGCAAAAACCCCAGCCGCTCGCCCGCCTCCACCGCCGGCCGAGTCAGGATGATCCGGCTCACCCGCTTGCTCAGCAGCGCCGACACCGCCATCGCCACCGCAAGGTACGTCTTCCCCGTCCCCGCCGGCCCCACGCCAAACGTCAGATCGTTGCGCTCGATCGCGTCCACATAACGCCGCTGATTCACCGTCTTCGGCGCCAGCGTCTTCTTCCCGAAATTCCGCTGCCGCCCGCTGTACACCAGCGCCCGCAGCGTTACCTCCGGATCCTCCGTCACCACTTTCAGGTAACTATTCAGATCCCCGTTGGCGAAGCTATGCCCCTCCTTCACCAGCGCCGCATAATCGTCCACGATCCCCGCCGCCCGCGCCACCTGCGCCTCCAGCCCCTCGATCTCCAGCGCGTCGTTCAACAGCCGCGTCCTCACATTGAGGCCCGTCTCGATCAACCGTATATTTTCATCCCGCGTCCCAAAAAGCCCCTCCACTCCGCGCGGTATTTTTACGCTCAACGTCATGAATTCCGACAGTCGCTTATCTCCTTGCCAAAAAACACGTTACCGGATTTCAGCCCAGGCATCGGGTCGGACGGGGAAAGATTGAAAGGAAGGAAAGACTCGCATCCGCTGCCGCGGAAGAAAACGGAACATCTGCCTTAAGGATACCAAAGCCCGTGCCCCGCGGATTCCTCATTCATACCGCAACGCCACCACCGGATCCACCCGCATCGCCCGCAGCCTCAAAAACTCCACCCGCCCCGCGTTATCATTGTGTACACACAGAGGGAACACAATGCCAACGCCGAAGGTCGGAATTCGCGAGTTTCGGGAAAACCTGTCCACGTACATGGAATCGAAGACGCCCGTCGCCATCACCCGCCACGGCGCCACCATCGGCATCTATCTACCGGCGCGCCCCAAACCAAACCAGGCGGATCTCGAAGCTCTCCGCGCCGCCGGAGAGAAACTGGACGCTCTCATTGCGGCGGCCGGTACAGGCGAAGAGGAATTGATGGAGGACTTTAAGAAGATCCGCCGCGCAACCCGCAAGCCCCATGCCTGAAGATGCTCGTCCTAGACGCCAACATTCTCATGCGGGCGGTGCTCGGAAAGCGCGCTCGGGCATTGATCGCCAAAGACGCTGCGCGAATCGAGTTTGTAGCGCCGGACGTCGCCTTCGCCGATGCGCGGAATCACCTGCCGAAGTCATCGAGCGCAGGAAATTATCGGCAGAGCCGTTCATGAAATATTTCGCCGAGCTCGCCGCAGTCATCGGAACCGTTGAGCCGGAAGCTTACTCCATCTTTTAAGCGGTCGCCCTCAGGCGCCTCGCCCGCCGCGACGAGGACGATTGGCCGATCCTCGCGTCGGCGCTCGCGTAGCGCTGTCCAATCTGGACCGAGGACACAGACTTCTTCGGTTCTGGCGTAGCGACTTGGACCACGGATCGGGTCGAATTGTACCTAGCCGAAACCGCACCCTAGCTACCAGCACGAGCGGACATACCCGAGCGACGGCTCAGGACGCCAGATAATGCGCCCTCAAGGTGCCGCGACCTCAATCGGTACGCGAGCAAAAACGAACCGACGTGGCTTGAGGAGTGCCTGGCCCGCCGAGGCTCGGCAAACTCGCACCGAGGGAAGCTATTCTATAGAAGCGGCTCATGGCTCTCCTGCACTATTTACGCAGCAACCGGGAAATTGTCCTGGGGCAGACGATTCAGCAGGTAGTGTCAAATGCCGGCGACGGCAATCTCCGGGATCAAGACCAAACGTCCGAGGAGTTTAGGGAATTCCTGACGCTCGTCCCGATCGATTCGCTGTTCACTTACATTCGCCAGTGTCTCGACGTTCCGTTTCAGAGAAGCGGATTGGTGCTTCAAGACGTCGTGAACGAACTCGGCCGCCGCCTCGACTTCGACGTAGAAAACGGTCTGTACCAGGGACGAAGGAACGCGATTGGCTTTGACGGGATCTGGCGGTCTTCCGGCGAGCCTGAACTCATCGTCGAAGTCAAAACCACCGATGCGTATACCTTCCCGCTCGAAACCACTCATGTTTACCGCGAGGCGCTAGTGGCCCAGAATCGAATCGGCCGGAACGCCTCGATCTTGATCGTTGTGGGCCGGGAGGATACCGGCGCTCTCGAAGCGCAAGTACGAGGTTCCAGATTCGCTTGGGACATTCGCCTCATCAGCGTCGAAAGCCTTATCAAGCTCGTCCAAATCCGCGCCAAGTCCGACGATCCCGCCACGGTGCGTCAGATTCACCAACTCCTCCGGCCATTCGAGTATACGAAGGTCGACAGGATCATCGACATTCTCTTCACCACCGCAGTCGATGTGGAGAGCCAACAAGAAGAGGAACAACTCGAGCCCGCCGCCGTGGAGGCTGAGCAAGAAGAGACAGCTCATCAAACGCAGGAGAAGACGGATCGCGCGCTAATCGAGGAGATGAAGAACCGCGCTATCAAGGGATTTTCGACGGCGAAAGGCATCGAACTGGTGCGGCGCAGCAGAAGCTATTTTTGGAGTGTCGACAAGCACCTTCGCGCCTGCTGCACCGTCTCTAAACGATACGACAACGACTATCAGCCTTATTGGTACGCCTACCACCCGAAGTGGGACGAGTTCCTGCAAGCCGGCGAGGGCTATCTGATTTTTGCCTGCATGGATTTGAACTCGGCGTTTGCCGTCCCTCAACGTTGGTTTGAGGAGAACACCAAAAACCTCAACTCAACGGAGCGCGACGGCCGTGGGTCATATTGGCATATTCCGCTCACTACCTTAGATGACGGCAGTTTGGCGATTAACCTGACGAAAGTGGGGAAGAAGTACTCGCTTGAGCCGCATCGCTTTGACTTAGCCCCGGCCGGATGATTTTCGTCGGGCAGTCTCCTTGTCGACGACGGACTTCCCCGGGGATTTCGGAAGGCTCGAATGATCGGACAAGGCATCAATAAGACCCATGCCCCCCATCCCCCCCAACCTCCTCCGAAAAACCGCCCTCGCCTTCGCCAAGCTGATCGTCCTACTCGGCTCTGCTCCTCTTCGTCCCCGCCTGGTCGCTCGATTTCTGGCAGGCGTGGCTCTTCGCGCCGGTCTACCTCGCATCGGCCCTCCTGATTACCGCCTACTTCCTCAAGCGCGACCCAAACCTCATCGAGCGCCGCCTCCGCGCCGGCCCCTCCGCCGAAAAACGCCGCAGCCAGAAAATCGTCCAGACGCTCGCCTCCCCCTTCTTCGCCCTGCTCGTCGCCTTCCCCGGACTCGACCGCCGCTTTCACTGGTCCACCGTCCCTCCCCTCCTCTCCATCGCGTCCGACTGCTTCGTCGCCCTCGGCTTCTACCTCGTCTTCCTCGTCTTCCGCGAAAACAGCTTCGCCTCGTCGACCATCGAAATCTCGCCCGATCAGAAAGTCGTCTCCACCGGCCCCTACCGCCTCGTCCGCCATCCCATGTACTCCGCCGCCCTGGTCCTACTCCCCTTTATCCCGCTCGCCCTCGGCTCCTATTGGTCGCTCCTTTTCTTTCCACCCCTCTTCGCCATCGTCGTGTGGCGCCTCCTCGACGAAGAAACCTTTCTCTCGAAAAACCTCCCCGGCTACGACGAATACCGCCGCCAGACCCGCTACCGCCTGATCCCATTCCTCTGGTAATCGCCCCTTGACCACCCATCGGCCCTTCCTCGTTCTACTCCTCGCGATCCCGTTGGCGGCACAAAGCCACCCCGCCCCGATTCCTTCCGACGCCGCGCTCACCACTCCCTCCGAGCGCCTCGCCCTCCTCCGGCCCGTCTGCGGCGCTCATGCCAACGAAAACGGCTGCGACGCATGCCCGCCCGGAACGGACTTTCCAAAAGACCAGTTAGTAACTAGGGGCGTCGTCTACGGCCACTTACTGAACGCGCATTCCGAAGACGCCGCCGTCGGCTTCTTCGGTTGTGAGTCCCACGCCTCCGGCCTCGGCGGAGCCGTCCTGCTCTCGAAGAAAGATGGCGCGTGGAAACTGGTCTCGCTTCGACCCGCCGCCATCGTCGACGACTGCAAGAAACTGCCTGCGCCAGACGGCCACGACGTACTCATCTGCTACGGAGCCGACGGGCACCAAGGCGTCGCCAACGCCTTTCTCTACCTGCTCGATTTCGCATCCGGCCCGAACCCGGACCAGGGCCTCGACATCTTCTTCGGAGTTGACCGATTCGGCCGAAGGCTGCATGCTCATTCCCGATGTGGGTCTCGTCTCCGGCACGATCGAACGTGTCTCATTCGCTCCCCAGGGCCGCATCGCCGTCCAAGCGCGCCTCGGCCGCATCACCCCGGCCCAATTCCAGCCAATCGCCGCCCATTGCCTCCCTGGCGGCGTCACTCCCAACCCCCTTGGCCTGCGCCTCGCCACCGTCCTCAAGACCTACACGTTTTCCTTCGACGGCGCCCGTGTGACACCCATCCCCGGCAATCCACCCACCCTCGCGCACGATGCGGTCGCCCCGGTAACTCGCGCACTCTTACCCACCCGGTACACCGCTCCGGACCGCAGCTTCACCATCCCCGTCCCATACACTTACCGGACCATCCCCAACCCCGCAAGTTCCCCACTTCCCGTCTGCGAGGCGTCCGCCCTCGTCTGCCTTCTATACCCGGGCTCTCCAACAATGCAAGCCGCCATCGAAATCTCGAAAATCGAAGCAACCACCCAGCAGTCCTGCCTCAATCCCGATTACCTCCCCGGCCGATCCACTCACTTCGTACCCGGCGCCTACGGTTACTCGGGCCAGTTACCCGGCGGTCCGGGAAAATACCAGTTCTGGACAGGATCAACCGGCCCATACCAACTCGATCAAAGCGTCAATCGCGTCTGGCACAAGAATTCCTGTTACCAGATAGCGGCTAACATCGCGCATAAGTCGCCCAATGAGCCGGATAACGACCGCATTGTCCAAGACTTGATCTGGGTAGTAAGTGAATTCCGCTTCCTAACTCCGCGCTAACTCCGCCTCACTCCGACCGCAGCGCCTGCATCACGTCCACCCTCGCCGCCCGCGCCGCCGGGATCGCCGACGCCGCCACCGCCGCAGCCAGCAGCACCAGCGCCGAACCCGCCAGTGGCGCCACGCCCGGCATCTTCAGATCTCCCAGAAAACTCCCCGCCAGTTGCGCCAACCCAAACCCGCACGCAAACCCGAGCGCAAGCCCGCCGATCGCCATCGCCGCCCCTTCGGCGATCACGCGCAGCAGCAGATTCCGCGGCTGCGACCCCACCGCCAGCCGGATGCCAAACTCCCGCATCCGCCCGCTGACGGAAAATGCCAGCACACCCGCAACGCCCACCACCGCAATCAGCAGCGCCACCCCCGCGAATACCCCGAACACCATCGCGTTCAGCCGATCCGGCGACAGCACTTCCGCGCGGATGTCTTCGAGCGTCGCCGCGCGCTCCACCGGCTGGTCCGCCGACAACTTGCGCACAATCTGCGTAACCGGCTTCACCAACGCATAAGGATTCGATCGCACATGAATCAGCAATCGCCCTCCTCCAAAAAACGGCTCCTGATCGAATGGATGATACACGGTCATCGTCGGCTTGGGCACGAGATTGGTGTTGTCGATATCCGGCGTTATGCCGATAATGCGCCGGGACTGCACATGCACGCCGGGAGGTGCGAACTGCAGGACCGGGTCCGTCCACAGCACATGATGGTTCAGCGCATCCCCTTTGGGGAACATCCGTTGCGCCAGGCTCTGGCTTACGATCGCCACCGGCTCCGCGCCATCGCGGTCGCCATCGTTGAAGTCGCGTCCTTCGATCATCGGCAGCCCAAGCGTCGCAAAAAACCCCGGCGAGACCACCTGAAAACCCGCGCGCGGATGTTCCTCGCTCGCCGCCGGAACGTGCCCGTCTGCCGAATATTCCAGCGTGATGTCGTCCGCGTCGCGCCAAGGAACCGCCGTAACCACCGCAACGTTCAGAACGCCCGGCAATTCACGGATTCGCCGCGCCGCTTCCCGGTAATAATTCACCACCTGACCGGGCGTTTTCCCCTCGCGGATCACCGGCACGTTCACCGCCAGCACATGCCGCGTATCGAAGCCAGTCCGGACGAGCTCCAGCGACAGCAGCGTCTTCACCGTCGCTCCCGCCGACGCCACCAGCACAAAGGAAGCCGCGATCTGAATCAGCGCGAAACCCTTCAGTTTCCGGTTCGTCCCACCGGTAATTCGCGCTCCTCCGCTCGCCAGATTGAACCCCTGGGCGCCTCCCGACGATGGCAGGCGCGGCACGAACGCCAGCAGCGCCGCCGCGGCCACCGCCAACCCCGCAGCCACCCACAACATGCTCGAGTCCACCGTCAGGTCGAGCGCGCGCACCGAATAGCGGGAAGCGTATCGCGCCAGCACCGCCACCATCGGCCGCGCGATCACAATGCCGATCGCCGCCCCCGCCCCGCACAACAGCAGGCTCTCCGCCAGTAGATTGCGCCGCAGCGCGACCGTGCTCGCGCCCAGCGCCGCCCGGATTCCCAGTTCGTTCTCGCGCCGCACCGTCCGCGCCAGAATCAGGTTCGCCACGTTCGAACAGGCGATGATAAATACCAGCACCGACGCCGCCATCAGCACCAGCAGGATCGTCCGCGCTCCCGACGTCAATTCGTCGCGCAGCCGCACCGCGCGAATCTGGTAGTCGGATTTAGCCGGATACGCCTCCGGATGCTGCTTCTTCATCGCTCCGTAAACCGCGCCCAACTCCGCCCGCGCCGTTTCCAGATCCACACCCGGCTTAAGCCTCGCGAACAATTCCGTCATCCGATGGATCCGGCCGGTTACCATCGTCGCCGAAAGATGATGCGCGCTCGTCACGATGTTGGCGATGATCTCCGTGTCCTGGGGATAAGGAACGCATGGCTCCAAAACCCCCACCACCGTCGCCGCGCGCGTGTCGATGAACGAACCCAGCCGCACGGTTTTGCCGATCACCTTCGGATCGCCGTGCAACGCCGTCGACCAGAATCGATACGTCAATACCACCGCCCCAGCCGCCTTCGGACCGTCATCGTGCGCATCCAGCAGCCTCCCCAGCACCGGCCGCAGGCCCATTACATGGAAATACGACCCTCCCACCACCCCGGCCTGAACCGAGCGAGGTTCTCCCAATCCCATCATCGTGAAGCCAATGGTGGAGAAATCGCCGAACGAGCTCAGAGTCTTCACGCCCGCGCGCAAGTCCTCAATCTCCGGAACCGAGAACGCGGCGTTCGCCCCTTCCGCCGTCTGCCGGATGTAGATCAGCCGGGCTTCGTCGCGATTCACCAGCGGGCGCAACAGCACCCCCCGCACCAGGCTGAACATCGCGGCGTTTGCGCCGATTCCCAGCGCCAACGTCGCTACCACCGTCGCCGTCAGGCCCTTTGCACGGGACAGGGACCGGGCGCCGACTTTCAGATCGTTCAGGAATGACACAATGTTCTCGATCATCGCGTTCCTCGCTTCTGGGAGAGTCTTGAGCAATTCTCTCGCCGCTGCGGCGTCCACAAACAAACGCCGTTAGCGCCCGCCCCCGTTGAGCGATTGTCCGTTTCCGGGACTCCCGCGTTCGGAACTGGTCAGATGCGCGCGATGCTTCGGGCCCAGCGCGGCGGCGGTTCTCTACTCACAGGAGAAGGAAGTCGGCGGCATACGGAAGGTATCGTCTGCGTGGACATACGGGCCCACCACCCTCGCTGCCTGCCGTATCCACCGAGCTCATGTTCCCAAATCTGTTTCTTGAATTCCTTGTCATAAGTCTCGATGTGCGTCACCGGGGAGTTTGGCCCTGAATCGCTCAGTTCAAGTTTGTCGCGCCGTTCCTAAAGCTCAGCCCGGATCGGCGGTAAAGTAAACCGAAAGCCCGATGAAACGAAAACCGAACCCACGATGGGCGAAGCCGAGGTGTCGTAAAGTAGGCTGCATGAGCATCATCGGACCCGACATGACTTTGGCCGGCCACGAATCGGGTCGGGTTACGCCAACTGACGTTTTCGAGGGCCGCATCACATCTTGGGTGCTTACATTTGCGAGACTCCTTTCTCAAGGACAGTACCCAACGTGAAACTCAGCCGGACCGTCATCGAATACGCTAAAGTTTCAGTGTCCAACGCGGGGGTCACGCTCCAGGAAGATTTGAGCATGGCCACGGCGCAAATAGGCCTCGTACTTCTTGCTCACGGCAGCGCCAGCAGCCGACGCAGCCCACGAATCCGGTACGTTGTAGAGGTTCTAAGCGAACATTCGCTCGGGACGTTGCTGCTCGACGCACTGACTCCGGAGGAGGAACGATTAGGACGAGTTGACTGGACGCCTGCGTTCAATTTCCGCCTCCTCACTCGGCGGCTTGTGGCGATTACAGACTGGCTCGCGAGTTCGCCATGCTAACGCGGGCACGGCATCGGATTGTTCGGCGCTAGCACGGGTGCGGCGGCAGCGCTCCTGACGGCTGCCCACCGTCCGCACACGATAAAGGCTGCCGTCCCGCGCGGAGGACGGCCAGATTCGTTGGCAGCGGAAGCATCCCTGGCTCGCGTTCCGACACGGCTCATCGTTGGAGGCAAGGACATCGCAGCCGTGCAAATGAATCGAGATGCGGTGAGGCGGTTAAACTAAGTGCGAGTTCACGATTGTTCCAGGCGCCACCCTTCTGTTCGAGGCGAGGGGCGTACTCGCAAAGGTTGCAATCCTGGGCTGCGGATTGGTTCACGGCTCACCTCGAATGATGAGTCGAATACTCATTGGAGAGAAATAAGGAGATGACACGGCAGAAGTGACAGTAAATATAGAGATCTGCCGCCGGCTAGGCTAGAACTTACTGCATCCAGTCCGTTCTTCAGGCTGAGGCTTCCTTTCGGCCGGTATTTTGGAACTTTTCACCTCCAGAAGTTCTCGAAGCCCTTTCGGTATCAATCGACGACTGTCACCGGCTTGACGATCAACGGTGCCAAACGCCAATCCTGACAAACCTCGGCCCGTCGCCTCGCAAAGTAACGATCCTTTGCAGTCAACGCCGGTCGAGGAACGAAACGCTTGACGACGGCGAATTTGTGCCGATTGCGATCACCGCAATCGGAAGAATACGCGGCTTCGGAACAGCGCTCGAACAGGATGAACAGCGTAAATTGAAAATAAACAACAAAGGCGTCTATCGCGTCTCATCCAGGTGCAAGGAAATCGGCAACTTCCGGAACTTCGAATCCAAATCGCCTCTTTAAGTGAGTGAAAGTGCGGTGAAAGCCCCTAAATAAAGAGTCCGGGATTCGGCCAGACCTGATTGGGGCCGTCCCACGGCCCTCCCACGCTGGCCGAATGGTTGGTATAGATCGAGAAATCGTCGCCGAACGCGGCCAAGTAGATGTTCTGGCCCGGTCCATCCACGGCCACGGCTGGCGCCGACACATAACTGCCCGATGCGAGCGTCTTCCAGTGCGGCTGAAAAGGCTGGCCAGCCCCTGTCGTCCAGTTGTGCCACATGTCCCGATCGGTCCCGCGGCAAATTATATGCATCTGAGAACCGTCCGCGGAGATTGCCGCGCCCGGACCGCTGGTGAAGATACCTTGCCCTATCGGCATCCAGTGCGGCTGCCAGCCGGAGTTTGCCAAGTTCCAGTTGGTCCACAACCGGAAATCGTCGCCCCGCCCGAATACATGCACGCTACTGCCGCTGCCTGAGACCGCGATGGCGGGCGCCGAGGTGAACGTTCCTTGGCCGATTGTTTTCGTCGCTCCCCACGTCGTGCCGCCGTCTCCCGAGTGTATATAATACATCTTCCGATCCATCCCGATCGCCACCAGATCGATGCTGATGCTCTGCCCGTCGAAGCCTACCCCCACGGCGGGGCCTGTCATGAAGCTCCCGAATGGAACCGCCCACGCACCTTGCCACGTCTTGCCGCCGTCGGACGACTTTCCGAACCAGATCTGATTGTCGCTGCCGCGGCCGAACACGAACATGTTGCTGCCATCCGGCGTCGCCGCGGCGGACAGCCCCGAGGTCATAATCCATCCGGGAAACGGAATCGCGGCGCCCCAATTCTTGCCGCCATCCGTCGATTGGCGGCGAATCAACTCACCATCGCGCGTGCGCGCGAACACGGTCAGGGCTTCGCCGGAACTGCCCGTCGCTACCAGCGCCGGCATTGCGTGGACACACGCCCGCGGCTCGGGTGCCCCCGCCCCGAACAACACATTCCAGTTCTGGTCGAAGGCCCGCGCCGTGACTAACATGTCATTGACGCCGGCCGTAGCCAGCGTGCTGTTCATGTTGCACATCGCTCCCACGGCGGTCTTCTTGGATAATGACGCGCTTATCGTGGCGAACATGTATCCGTCGTCGCCCGAGTAGCCCAAATCCGCGATAATCGAGCCGGGCGCACTCGACGACCAGGCGCCACGAGTGAACGAACTGACCGGGGAGACCTGAAAGGACTGCATCGATTGCAACGTGGAGAGCTGGAATGCCTGCGGATTCGGGCGGACCGTCTCAGCAAGGAATTGGCCGAGGTCCGCGGCGTTGCAACACATTCTGCCGACCGGGTTGCGCGGACTGTGATCGTAGGCCGGCGATTGTGCCCCGTCCCACGGCGTCACGGCAAAGTTGCCGGCATCCCAAGCGTGCTGCCAGGGACCGTCGTCGTCGCCCTCCGACGCTCTCCCGAATTTCGAGCGTGTCATGTTCAGCGGTCCAAAGATGTACTGCTGCATGAGGTCCTCGAACACCCCGCCCGTGAGCCGCTCGAGCATCGCGGCATTGATAATCTGGCCACCGCTGTAGTTCATGCATTTTCCCGGAGTGCAGACCATCTCCCCCGCTACGGGACTGTCGTGGTTGCCCCACGGGTTGCATGCCGGATCCGCGGGCTGATTACATCTTGAAACCAACGCGTCCTTGACCGCGTTTGCGACGTAGAGGAGGCGGCTTTCCTTGGCGCCGATCCCCAAGCTCGCATAGTCGTCCGACGGCTGGGTGAGCGGATTATACGGCATGCCCGAGACGTGCGCCGAGTACTGATCGATGGTCACGTCCTTGTAGACCGGGTTTGGAAAAGACAGTTCGGGCATCACCTGACCAAGGGTCGATTGCCATGAGAGACCGGCGGTCTTTGCGTCGATGAGGGCGCCGATGAGATGCGCCGCCAAGACCTTCGAGATCGAACCGAGGTTAAAGCGGTCCGTATCCTGGACCATGTTCTGATCGCCTGTGGCGCCGGCCTTGCGTATTCCCAATTGTCCACCCACGATCGTGGATCCGGCGTCGCGAACAAGCACCGCGCCCAGCGCCGGCACGTTGCACTGGACCACATACTCGCCCAGTTTCTTATAGAGGAACGTCTCAGCGGCTGCAATCTCTTGCCAGGTGCTCATACTGCCTCCATGTTTTCCAAACAAACGTTCGGCAACCTATTAAGGCGAGATTGTCCGGATCGTCGTTGAGAGTTATCGACTCTCAACCCCCATAGGCTACTCTACGGCAGCCCGTTTCGCAATCGGTTTTTTTGGAATCTGCCCTTGAGGACAACAACAAGGGAATCTGACGGAAGCCGGCCCTCTTGGGAAACGGACGCTCTGGGACGAGCCGCCTCGCACCCGCCCAGCGCTCGATAGGATCGCCAACTCGCCATCCTTGCGACGTTTCGGCGCACCGTCTCGAAAATCGAGAGCGCAGGCTCGATCGCGTTGGTGCGGCACAGAGTCCGGCGAAGGTGGTCCGGATCGCGCAGTTTGCGGACCGTCAAGGTTTCCTCCTGGCCTTCTTCTTAACTGCACGCCGCGCTGGGATTGAGAGCCATGAGTTCGAGGCGCGGCCGGTCCTGGGCGTGTTTGGCGCCCGTGTAACCGGTTATCGCGTAGGCGTTTTGCAGCTTGCGCTCCGCCCCGGCTTGCTATTCATCAGGCAATCGATCGGCGGCATTGCGCTTTTTGCGGACTCGACAGCGCTGAATCAACCCCGGTTCGCCAGCGTGCCTGCGCGTTGAGGCCTCATCCTCGGGAACGTATTTACAGCCTCGATGTAAACGCTTTGTACGATTCACAAGCGCGTCGTCCTTCGCCTGAGAGCCTCGGCCCGAACTCGGCTAGAACCCACCAGACATCCATGAACCGATCGCCGCGCAACGATTGGATGCTTCTAGGTTTTCCTTTTTCCTCGCGATACTTCCCGCAAGGAAATTCTGAGCGGGGTCCCTACTCAGTAACAGAATCCAGGTCTTCTTGCGGTCTCTGCCATTGCGTGTGCGACCAGAGTATGTGATGCGCCAACGGAGCGACTGCGTATGTTGCTCGCCGCAAGCCATCTTCTCGTAGATCCTTTAGCACAGTCTCTTTCCACATCTACCTCCCCATATATCCACTCCTTTAGAAGCTATCTAACTCTTACTATCTACTCTTCTTTCTTCGTTTTTATATCTATAATCTCTTCTATAAATTTCAACTCTACTTTTACAATCTCTTCCACTTACTTCCCTCTCTTATCTTCATCCCCTCCATATTTAACTATATCTTTTCTAATCTCTTTTATCTCTTTCTCTTCACTTTCCCCTTTCATTTCTTAAGAGTCTTTTTTCTCCTACTTTCTCTTAATTATTTCTTATATTTTCCTCTACTCTTTCTTACTCCTTTTCATATCTTTATCTTTCTCTCTATTTCTTACTCTTTTATTTTTATTTCCTTTCATTATTCTTTCTCTCTATAATCCCCTCCCCCGGCGGATTCGCCCTCCCCTACTGCGAAGCGTTCACCAGCACCGTCACCGAATTCGAAGCCGATTCACCACCGCGATGTCCTTCTTGCCGTCGTGATTCATATCCGCCACGACCAGCGCCACCGGACCGATCTGCACCGGAAAATTCACTGGCGCGCCCAGGCTCCCATCCGCCTGGCCCGCCAAAATCGAAATCACGTTCGAGTCGTTCCCCAGCGCCGCCAGATCCGGCCGCCCATCCCCGTTGAAGTCCGCGCTCGCCAGGGCCGTCACCGTCGATTGCGTGTTGAAATGCACCACGCTCTGGAACGTGCCGTCGCCGTTGCCGTGATAGACGTCGACCCACCCTCCACGCACACTGCCCCCGCCTGTGACGATATCCACTTTCCCGTCGCCATTCATATCGGCGGCAAGCAGCGAAAGGACCGGCGTGTAAACCGGATAGATGCCCGTCCCCCTCTGAAACGTTCCGTCGCCGTTGCCCAAATACGGCGTCACCAAAGTCGGCATGGAGCCGTACAGTCCCACGAAATCCAGTTTCCCGTCGCCATTAAAATCCCCGGTTGCGAGCGGAGTTCCCGTCACGCCCACGTAGACCGCCGCCTCAAACGTCCCGTCCCCCTTTCCCAGCGACAAGAAGACCCCGGGGTTGTTGACCATCACATCCAATTTTCC
This sequence comes from uncultured Acidobacteriota bacterium, assembly GCA_963823105.1. Lineage (GTDB taxonomy): Bacteria > Acidobacteriota > Terriglobia > Bryobacterales > Bryobacteraceae > JAJYKC01. Next base: position 521,709 of record CAWGKC010000009.1, on the reverse strand, counting down.
GTCGCCGTTGAAATCGCCCGTCAACACAACCTGCCCTCCGGCTCCGCGAATGTTTTTTTGCGCCGTAAATGTTCCGTCGCCATTTCCCAGATACACCGTGAGGCTCCTCGTGAACCCATCCCCGACCACCAGGTCGCGCTTGCCGTCCCGGTTGAAATCCCCTGTGCCTAGCCCCTGTTCCGTCGCATCGTTCGTCGCGAAGGTCGTGCCGGGCCGAAACGTTCCGTCGCCATTCCCCAGAAGCATGCTGACAGTGCCGTCGCCATTCATCACCGCCAGATCGATATGCCCGTCTCCGTTGAAATCCCCCGTCACAATCTGTTGCGGAGCTATACCCACCGCGACGCTCGGCGGCTGCGAAAAGGTAAGGTCTCCATTGCCTTGAAGCACGGAGATCGTGCCGCTCCAGAAATTCGCCACGGCCACATCCATCCGATGGTCCCCATTCAAATCCACCACGACGATCGAGTCCGGCGAGGTCCCCGCCGCCGACAGCACCGGATTCCCGAACGTTTCCATCCCCATTCCCCGCCGCGGTTGCTACCACTCCGATTCCCGCAACCGCCAGGTCGGGGATCCCATCTCCGTTCAAGTCTCCCACCGCCACCCTGCCAGCCCCGTTTATGCCGATTCCCCCGACCGGGCACAAAGCTTCCTCCTCCGGTTCCCATGAAAACGTATACGCCTCGGACGTACCGCTTCCCGTCACATGCGGCAACCAAGTCGGGTATCCCGTCTCGATTCAAGTCGGCCGTGACGACTTCGGTGAAACGAAAGCGACGCGCCGTACGACAATCACCGTCGTCATGCCCGTGAACCCTCCGCGCCCGTCCCCCGCCAACAACAACAATTCCCCACCAGCCGCTACAACCACATCCAATTTCCCATCGCCCGTGAAATCGGCCAGCGCGAGCGATACCGGGCTCGCGCCTATCGCGAATGTCTTCGCCGGCCGGAACGTGCCATCGCCATTTCCAATCCGCACCGTCACGTCGTTCGAAAAGAAATTCGCCGTAATCAGATCGAGTTTCCCGTCATGGTTCATATCGCCAAGAGCCACGAACATGGGTCCGTTTCCTACAACCACCTCCCGCTTCGGCAAAAACGTCCCATCCCCGTTGCCCAAAAACACCGCGACTCCGCCGCTGCCCTGGGTCCCGGTCACGATATCCTGTTTCCCATCGCCATTCAAATCCCCCACGGCCAGCCCCACCGCCCCGCGCCCCGCGCCAAGCGTCTTCTTAGTCGCAAACGTCCCGTCGCCGTGATTCAAAAACACATCCACGGCGCCCGACTTAAACGCCACCGTGACCAAGTCCGGAGATCCGTCTCCATTGAAATCCGCCGTCGCGATCGATCCCGGCTCCACCCCCGCCGCGTAGTCGCGATGGATGTCGTCGAACCGGATCGCTTGAGCGGAACACAGAAGCGCTCCTCCAAAAACGAGAACGCAAGCGGCGGCGAATTGGGATGGCATGGTGGAGCGCATAGCGTAACATACCCCGCCCGCTCCTACTCGCCCCTACGCCGTCAGCGTCGCCGGCCCCAACCGGCTCAAATGCTCCTCCATCCGCACCGGCAATTCCAGCCGCGCCCCTGCAGCCGGCTCTTCGCCGCCGCCACCGATTGTGCGCTTCTTTTCGTGCCGCCTCGCCCACTACCGCTTGGACTCTTTCGTTTTGGCGACCGCCCGATCCCGCCTCGGCCTGCGCGCCGATCTCCGCCGCGATCACCCCCTTCACTCCCTCCGCCCCCTCCAGCGTCAGCGAGAAAGGCCCGCCGTCCCGCATTAACGAAATTTGGAAATCGAAGAACGGGCAGCACCGCCGCTCCAGCTCCGTCCATTCCCCCAATTCGGCCAGCGTCAACTCACTCCGGTCGAGATCGAAGGTAAACCCTCGCTCCGTCTCGCGCCGCGTTACCACCGCCGCAACCAGCTTCTCCGAAAGCCTCGCGTGCCGCTGCCGTTCCACCGCCGTCAGCGCGCGAAGATTGCATGAGAACGGACCTTGCGCCGCCACCGCCACCGCAACGCTCATCAACGCGAATTTCCCAACTTGCATTTTTCTTCACCTCAAACCCAGCCTATGAGTTAAACTGCGCTTTAAGTCAAGAAAATAATAACGGGCACTGCCATGACCATTGGACAAGTTGCGAAAAAGAGTGGCCTGAACCCCTCGGCCATTCGATACTACGAGGCCTCCGGAATACTCCCCTCCCCCGCTCGTCTCTCCGGCCGCCGCGTCTATGGCAGCGAAGTCCTGCCCCTCCTCGCCTGGGTCCGCTTCCTCCGAAACACCGGCTTCTCGATCGGCGAAGTGCGCTCGCTATCCGGCCCTCGCGACATCCGCTTCTCGGCCGCAATGCGCCAACTAGCCCAAGCGAAGATCGCCGAACTGGAAGCCCTCGCCGCTCAAGCGAACGCCATGCGCCGCCTCCTGAGAAAAGCCCTGCGCTGCCGCTGCCTAAACCCCGTCGCCTGCGGCCGCGCCCTTCTCAATCGCCGCCCCAACGCCGCTCCCCCGGTGCGCTAAACGGCGTCGCCTCCCGCCGTGAACGCCCCCTTACGCCGTCAGCGTCGCCGGCCCCAGCCGGCTCAAATGCTTCTCCATCCGCGCGCGCAATTCCAGCCGCGCCCGCAGCAGCCGGCTCTTCGCCGCCGCCACCGAAATCCCCAGCCGCGCCGCCACCTCCGGCATCGCCATCTGCTGCATATCCCGCAGCAAAAACACGTTCCGCAGCAGCGGCGGTATCCGCCGGATCTCCCCCCGCAGCACCCGCGCGATCTCCTCCCGCCCCAGCTCGTGATCCGGCCCCTTCCGCGTATCCCGCAACTCCAGCGTCCCCACCTCGTCGCCGATCGCCGTGTCGTCGATATACAAGAACCGCGCCCGCCGCTCCTTCCTCAGCCGCATCAAACACTGGTTCACCACGATCCGCGTCAGCCACGTCGTCAGCTTCGCGTCCCGCTGGAACTGCCGGATGTGCTCGAACGCCTTCCACATCGCGTTCTGCACCTCGTCCTCGGCGTCCTGCCGGTCGCGCAGAATCGAATACGCCAGCTTCGCGCAGGCGCTCCGATGCCTCTTCACCAACTCCGAAAACGCCGCCCCGTCCCCCTCCTGCGACAACAATACCAACTCGTCGTCCGTCCGGCCCGCCAATTCCCCGCCGTGGTTTTGCATCTTCCCGTCTTTGGTCATCGTCCTACAAACACCCTTCATGTCCGACTTTAACCGGGGATCGACCGCCACGCCAGCCTCTACTGAAAGTCATTTCAGCTCTGATGAAATAGAGAGCCAAAATGTATCTGATGCTAAACTGAATTCCAGTGTGCCTGAAAATAGCGCCGAAACCATCCGCCGCGTCCTCTCCGCCTACGAGATCGGCAAGAAACTCCGCCAACTCCGCCTCCGCAAGAAAATCGCCCTCGTCGATCTCGGCAAACACACCGGCCTCTCCGCCTCCCTTCTAAGCCAACTCGAAAACGGCAAGCTCGTCCCCACGCTTCCCACCCTCGCCCGCATCGCCATGGTCTTCGACGTCAGCCTCGACCATTTCTTCAGCGATAAGAAAAAACGCAAGCTCTTCGCCATCATCCGCGCCGAAGAACGCATCCGCTTCCCAGACCGCCCCGACGCCGTCAAACCGTCCTACTTTTTCGAGAACCTCGCCTTCGCCTCCCAGGACAAATCCTTCCAGGCCTACCTCGCCGAATTCCCCAAGCGCGGCCCCGAGAACGCCGCCGAACACCTCCACGACGGCGCCGAATTTATCTTCGTCCTCGAAGGCCGCCTCGCCGTCCACTATGAAGAGGAAGAACACGTCCTCCGCTCGGGCGACACCGCCTACTTCGACGCCTCCGAACCCCACTCCTACCGCGGCCTCTCGAAATCCCCCGCCCGCGCCCTCGTCGCCACCACCCCGCCCCGCGCCTAACGCCCCGGAAGAACGCAATACGCGCCCTTCGAAAAATCCTGCGCCTCGATCCCCAGCGCATGATTGAATCGCGCGCGGTAATTCTCCCATGCCACGACCGCCGTCAACTCCACCAGTTGCGCTTCGTTCAAATGCCCCTTCAGCGCCGCGAACAACTCGTCGCTCACCTCCACCGGCGTCCTCGTCATCGCCTCCGCGTACTCGATCGCCAGCTTTTCCAGCGGAGAAAATAGCGCCGACGTCTTATACGCGCCCATCTCCCTCAGTTGGTCCTCCGTGATGCCCAGCTTTCTGCCCACGGCAGAACCGATGTCCATTCACCAAGGACACCCGATCAGCGAGTTCGTCTTGATTTCGGCCAGCGCCTTCAGCTTATGATCGACCAGCTTCGACTTCTCCAGTGCGAACTCAAACGCCGCATAGCCCATGAACAGCGCGCGATGATGCGCCGCAATTGTCAGCGGCTCCGGCAATTTACCCAGGCGCTTCCGCGCCATCCGGTAAACGAACCTCGCGAACCACCCCGCCTTCGACTCTTCCGCCCCTTCGATTCTCGCCATCGCTCGCCGCCCTCGCAAACATTATCGCCGCGCCCCGCAAGACCGCGCAACGGACGCTTCACCCCCGGATAACTTCCCTTCAAGTAAGAACTGGCCCTAAGCTTGCCTGAAAGGAACCACGAGGTGTCCCATGCGAAAGCTTTCTACAATCTGTTTGACGTTCGCCCTGCTCTCGACCGTCGCCTACGCGGCTAAGAAATACCCGCTCACCGCCGCGTCGATCGTTCCCGGCGCGCGCGGCGAGGTTAAAGTCGACAAGGATCAGAACGGCAATACCCGGCTGAAGATGAACGTCCAGCATCTCGCTAATCCCGCGAGTCTCACGCCGCCCGCCACCGCCTATGTCGTCTGGTTACAGGACCGCGGCGGAAACTCCGAGAATCGCGGCCGGCTCAAAATGGATAAGAACTTAAAGGCGGTCTTTGACGCCGTCACTCCGCTGAAGAATTTCGACCTGCTTGTCACCGCCGAACAGGATTCGGGCGCGAAGGTTCCCAGCGGGCCGGAAGTTCTCAAAACGACGATCCAGCCGTAAGCGGCAAGTGCATCCCTTGCCGCCCGTAACGCAGTAATTGCCTGCGCCCGGCTCAGCGCCGGTCCTCGTCGGGATGGCTATGACGCCAGTTCCAGTAATTATTCTGTTCCCGCCGGTTTGCCTTCGCAAAATCGCGATACTTCATACGATTCTCCTGAAGATACCGCCGGTAAGTCTGCTCCTCCCCCGGATTCCATTCATGGAAATCGTGGTGACCCCTGTCCTCATAGCGCCGGTTCTGCTGGTCGTTTCGACGGCCGTCCCCGTGATCGTCCTGGGCGCTAACCGCCACCGGAATAACCAAAGCCGCGCTCAGCGCGAAAACTTTCAAGTATTGATACACAATGCCCTCCGCCTAAACGACACTGCAATACGATAGCCGTTCACTCCAACGACGGAATCGCGCCGTCGTGCAGCGCTCACTTCGATAATTTCAACCCAACTCAGGGAGCGCCCAATTGCTACCCCGCCGGCCTCCCGGCTACCATGGGACAGTTCCAGTCGGCGTCCTGGCGTAGGCGGCCTCGTATGAATCGATTTTGTTCGATCATCCCGATTCTCCTGGCGCTGAGCGCCACGCATGCCCAAGACGTTTCCCCGCTCCGGCCTCTCCCCTTCAAAAGCAAGGAACGCGCCATCGCCGGCGTTTTTAGCCTAAGTCCGGAAAATATCACCACCGAAATCACCGGCGCGTACCGATATCGAGATCGCATCGTGGTCTTCGGCTGGTCCGGTCATTCCAACGGCATCGTGACGGTGATTAACACCGCCACCGGGAAAGAGATTTTGGAATTGCTCGTCAACGAGCGGTTCCGGTTCATCACCCCGGCCGGCGCACTCATCTACGCCCATTGGTTTGTCGTAGGTGCATACGAACGCGACGATAGCGTCTGGCTGTTAGACCTCAACCACCCCGTCCAGCGGCCGAAATCGAATCTCGGGGCAAACGTCACCGACCAAGCGGGCTTCCAAATCTATCCGTCCGCGGCCGTCCCCCACCTGCGGCACGGTTTAACGGAAATGCTGCCGGCTGACGACGGCCAGACGCTTTATTTGGTCGACCGGCCCTTCCAGGCGCTCGGCGCGCAAAAGGTATGCTTCGTCGCCATCAACGTGGTAAACCTCAACCGTGTGACGGACAATCACAACTGCGTCGACGAAAAGAAGCTGACAGGATATTCGCCCGGCGAGATTGTGGCCACAAGCCTAACCTTCACCCCTCCCGGCGCCTTGCGGTACTCCGTCACACCCGCCGGCGAGACCGGCAAAACGGAAACTTTCACCGTGAATCCGATCACGCTGACACCATCCCGAGCGATTCCAAAATCCATTGGCGATGAGAGGAGCGAAACCAGCCCCCCGCCGCTCCGCGTGCCATGGCAAACGGAGAAGCAAAACCTCAACGCCGGCGATCCAATCAATCCGGCCGAACCCGTTTTCGCTGGACACGAAAAAGATCGCATCGGGGTCAACCTGCTAATCGGAGAATCGGGAAAAGTAACGAATGCCAGCGTATCCGGAAGCTCTGCGGAGGTGCGCGAAAGATTGGAGGCCGTCCTGCGTGGATGGTCATTCAAGCCGACAATCTTGAACGGGCACCCCACGAAGGTTCGCGTAGAGTTCGAAACGCAGCTTCAAGACCTCTCCAAGAATCCGTGACGACTTCTCGCCCCTACTACGGCTCACCAGCTTTGGCACACTCCCGGAAACACAGATCAACCGTGACGGCGGCGCTTGATGGAATCGACGATCTGCTCGACGGTAAGATCCTTCTGCCATTGCATCCGTTCTTTTGTATAATCGCCGGGGCCGGATCGATCCAGTCGCAGGAAACGCGCCAATCCGTCAACACCCAGTTCACGGCGGAGGACCTCTAGAGCGTACCGTTCAAACTGTTCGTCGGTCATCGTCTCCAGACCACTCATGACAAATTCCTTTTGCCCCAGAATAGCGGATTCCGGACGGCTATACGCGGTTCGCCATCTCGGCGTGAAGCCTTACGAATGAATCCGTCGTCAGTCGTGAGAAGAACGTCCGCTCGGGCCGCTTCCGCGCAGGCCAAGTGTAGTGCGTCGTAGGCTCCGTAGCCGGCGATTTGCAGATCCGCGGCGCGGCTGGCTATAGCAGCGTCCACTTCGAGGCTCTCGGACGCGAGAGTCAGCAGAGCGGCGTTCCCTAGTCTCCTTTCGATGTCCGAACTTCTTTCGATCTCATCAATCAATGCCTCGCTCGAAATCCATTGAATCTCGCCGGCCCGCATCCATCCGAGAATCTCCTCAACGGCCTCGGCCTCTTGCCGGATTCGAAGCTGCGTCTGATCGTCGGTGAGGCGATTCAGGCAGCAGGTGTCGAGGTAGACCTTCATGTGGTAATTCACCAATACCGCAAGCGAGTAGCTACGGCAGTTCCCGCTCAACCGCCCCCAAACCTTCTATCAGTGATCATATCGGGCTTAATATGGACACGCGAAAACAGATCCCTATACTGATTGGTTTCCGTTCGGTGCAAGATCGGTTGCCATCCCTACAAGAAGGTTCCATTCACCCCGCCCCCATCACGCTAAAATCGTTTCGTGGCCGCCCATCGCCGGCTGGCGCTGGCGTTCCTGTTCGCGCTCAGCCTCACCGCCGAGGATAAACGCGCCGTCGTGCGCGCCGGCCCCTTTCGCGTCGTCTCCCTCACCGGCCTCGCCCCCGCCCAACTCGCCCTCGCCCAACTCGAACAGTTCCGCTTCACCTTCTCCCTCTTCACCGGCCACAAAGATCCCGCCCTCGTCTGGCCCGTCACCCTCGTCGTCTTCAAACCCTCCCGCAATTCCCCGCCGGAGGATTCTTCCCTCACCCTCGCCCGCGACGCCCGCTTCGCCTCCCTCCGCGAACGCTCCCCCCTCCCGCCCGCGTTGCTTGAAAACCTCGCCGTCCTCTTCGTCGAAGACAATCTCAAACGCCTCCCGCCGCCTGAAGAACGCGGCCTCCTCGCCACGCTCACCCAATTCTCAAGCGAAGGAACTCACATTACCATCGGCGTCCCTCCCGCCGCCGCAAGCACCCGCGACTGGGCGCGCATCTTCCGCCTCGCCGCCGATCCCGCCTCCATCGGCGAACTCCACGTCTTCCTCTCCAATCTTGAAAGCGGAGCCGGCATCGACATCGCCTGCCGCAACGCCTTCCGCCAATCCTCCTCCGCCATGGAGGCCGCACTCGACGCCTATTTCAAAGCCGGCTCGTTCTCCGAAGCCGCCATCTCCGGCCTCGCCATCGCACCCAATCGCGATTTCCACGGCCAGACCCTTGACGCCGACGAAGAAAAACTCGCCCTCGCCGATCTCGCCCTCGCCACCAAAAACACCGCCGCCGCCAAGTCCGGCTACTCGGCTCTTCATGGCTCCGAATCTGAGGAAGGCCTCGGCCTCATCGCCCTCTCCGAAGGCGATAAAGACGCCGCCCGCGCCCATCTCCAAAGCGCCGCGCGCCTCAATTCCAAAAGCGCCCACGCCTACGCCGCCCTCGCCGGCCTCGAATCGGACACCAAGAAAAAGCGCATGGACCTCCAGCAAGCCGCCGCCCTCAACCCGCGCTGGGCCGAGCCTCTTCAACAACTCTCGCTCACCGAAGTCAACCCCGCCGGCGCCGTAATCTGGCTCAAAAAAGCTGTCGCCCTCGCCCCGCGAAACTTGGCCTACTGGCGCGCGCTCGCCGAATCCGCCACCGCCGCCCAGGACTTTCCCACCGCCGAAAAAGCCTGGACCGGCGCCGCCTTCGCCGCACAATCCGACGCCGAGCGCCAACAACTCATCGCCCTTCGCCGCACCCTCGAAGTCCAGCGCGCCGACGCCGTCGAAGCCGATCGCAAGCGCGAACTCGACGCCCGCGCCCAGGATCTCGAGCGCGTCAAAAACCTCACCCTCGATTCGATCCACGCCGCCGAGGCCAAAGCCAACAAGGCCCTCAACTCCGACGGCGCAGCCCCCGTCGTCAACGCCGTCCCCTACGCCAGCCTCGATGGCGAACACGGCCCTAAAGCCGAAGGCGTGCTCGTCCGTCTCGAATGCCGCGGAGCCATCGCCTTGCTCGTCCTCGAAGACGCGAGCCACCACCTCTCGAAATTCCTAGTCCGCGATCCCACCCACCTCGCCGTCACCGGCGCCGCCACCTCCATCGGCTGCGGCCAGCAAAATCCCCCGCGCAAAGCCATCGTCGAATACGTACCTAAAACGGACCGCCGCTACAGCACGGCCGGCGAGGCCCAGGCGGTCGATTTTCCTTGAAACAGACCCTCCGGCGCCTCCTCTTCCGCCTCTTGCGCAAGAACCCCGAAGCCGTCGTTGTCTCCTTCGCAACCGGCGACGCCGCCGCCGTCTCCTCAATGGCCGCCGAGGTCCAATCCCTCGTCCCCTCCCGCCGCCATTTCCTCGTCTGCCTTTCCTCCGAGGAAAATCTTTACCATCATCCGGACCGCACCGTCCTCGCCTTCCAGCCCGCGTCTACCCTGCGCCTCTGGCTCCAACTCCGCCGCGCCCTGCGCCCATACCGCATCGGCCTCGCGCCCTTGCTCCTCGCATCGACGCCGCAACATCGCTCCCTCCGCCGCGCCGCGTTTCTCCTCGCCCCCACAAAAATCCTCGCCTACAATTCGCGCCTCGAACGCCACCACCTGCGCCTCCGCACCGCCCTCGCCTCGCTGCTCTTCCTCCGCGGCGTCCCTCTCGACCGAATTTTCCTCCGCCCCATTTGGCTCACCCCCTGGAAGCGCGACCGCACCCTCGTCCCCGCAACCCTCCGCGAATGGCAGGGCCGCCCCGCCTCGCCCATCCGCCGCCGCGTCGCCGTCCTCACGCCCTATTTCCCTTTCCCGCTCGCCCACGGCGGAGCCGTCCGCATCTTCGCCCTCCTGCGCGAACTCGCCGTCTCCTGCGACGTCCATCTCCTCTCCTTCGCCGAAACTGGCGAATCGATCGACGCCGCGCCCGTCCTCGAACACTGCGTCCGCGTCACCGTCGTCGATAAACCCCGCTACCGCGAGCCCCACTGGTCCACTCTCCTCCCTCCCGAAGTTTGCGAGTTCCGTTCCCCCACGATGGCCAAGGCCCTCCGCAACGCCAAAACCCTCCACGGCGCTTCGCTCGTTCAAATCGAATACACCCAACTCGCCCCCTACGGCGGCGATATCCTCGTCGAGCACGACGTCACCTTCGATCTCTACCGCCAAATTCTCGACCGCGACCGCACCCTCTCCGCCTGGTGGAACCACTGGCGCTGGCGCCGTTTCGAGCGCCGCGCCATCGGAAAATTCCGCCGCGTCGTCGTCATGAGCGAGAAGGACCGCGAACTCCTCGCCGCGCCCCACGCCACCGTCATCCCTAACGGCGTCGATCTCGCCCGCTTCTCGCCCACCCCGGAACCCGCCGGCCATCGCGTCCTGTTCATCGGCTCCTTCCGCCACTTTCCCAATATCGTGGCGTTTCGCTTTTTCTTCGACCAAGTCTGGCCGCGCCTCCGCGTTCGCATCCCCGCCGTCACCGCGACCGTCATCGCCGGCCCCGGCGCATCGCAGTACTGGACCGCCCATACCGGCCAACCTTCCCTCCCCGCGCTCGACGGCGTAAGGCTCCTCGAATTCGTCGCCGACGTCCGCCCACTCTACGCCGAATCGAACCTCGCCCTCGTCCCCACCCTCGTTTCCGCCGGCACCAATGTCAAAGTCCTCGAAGCCCTTGCCATGGAGCGCGCCGTGCTCTCCACCTCCTCCGGTTGCGCCGGCCTCGGCCTCGAACACGGCCGCGATGTCTGGATCGCCGACGGCGTCGAAGCCTTCACCGAAGGCGCGGCCCGCTTGCTCGAGGACGACGAACTTCGCCGCCGCATCGCCCACGCCGGCCGCCTCCACGCCGAGGCCGAATTCGATTGGAGCCGCATCGGAGCGCTCCAGCGCTCGCTCGTCGAGGATCTCGGCGGCAATCCCTTGCGCCTCCGCTTCGCCGCCCACGCCGATCTTCCCGCCATGACCGCCATCCAAGCCACGTCGTTCGAGGCCGCCCAATGGCGTCCCGAAGACTATTTTTCTTACGATTGCGAGGTCGCCCTCTGGCATGGCCGCCTCGCCGGCTTCCTTGTGTCGCGCCCCATCGCCCCCCGCGAGCGCGAAATCCTCAATCTCGCCGTCCACCCCGATTTCCGCCGCCTCGGCATCGCCTCCGCCCTCATCGCCGCCCAAGTCGCGCGCTGGCCCGGCGCGTTGTTCCTCGAGGTCCGTGAATCCAACGCCCCCGCGCGGCGGCTTTACGAAAAACTCGGCTTCCGCGACGCCGGTATTCGCAAAGGATACTATGACGCCCCCCCCGAAGACGGGATTGTCATGAGGTTTTTTTCATGATACTTTCACAGTGCGAAGGTTCGTTCGCGGACCTCTCGCCGAAGTGGCATGATTCTACGACGGAAGACCCACCGAGCCTCGTATCCCAAACCAATCCCGGCGCGGCGTGGCCCATCCCATAAAGGAGAGAACCCTGATGGAGAACGCGCAAGACGATTTGCGGGCGCACCTGATGCGGACGGACGAAGAGTTTCGCCGTCTGGCTTCCGAGCATTCCGAATATCACCGGCAACTCGAGATCATCGAATCCAAGGGACTGTTAACCCCGATCGATGAGGTCGAGGAGCACCGGTTGAAAAAGATCAAACTTCATCTGAAAGATCAGATGAACCAGATCGAGAAGCGCTATCGGACTCAACACGTACATTAAGCCTCAGGCTGCGCCAAGTTAGAAAACGGGAAGCCCGGTCCGCAATGGCCGGGCTTTTCTATTTCAATTCCTCCTGCAAACGATGTAGCAACTGCAAGGCCTCGATCGGCCGCAGTTCGTCGATTTTCAAATTGCGGATGCGCTCGGCGATTTCGTGGTTCATCGGCTCGAAAAGCCGGATCTGCACCGGAGCGTCGTGCCGCGGGGTCAATTCCTCTGTGACCGCGTGGCCGCTGCGCTCGTGCAGCTTCAGGATTTCCCTTGCCCGTTCGATCACGCCCATCGGCAACCCGGCCAAACGCGCCACTTCGATTCCATAGCTGCGATCCGCCCGCCCCGGTTCCACCCGCCGCAAAAAAACGATCTGGTCCCCCGCTTCTTTCACCGACACGTGCAAATTGCGAACGCCGTCGAGCTGCCCGGCCAATTCGGTGAGTTCGTGATAATGCGTGGCGAACAGCGTCCGCGCGCCGATGCGCTCGTGGATGTGTTCCACCACCGACCACGCCAGCGACAGCCCGTCGTAGGTCGCCGTCCCTCGGCCAATTTCGTCCAGCACGATCAAGCTGCGCGGCGTCGCCGTGTTCAGGATCACCGCCGTCTCGGTCATCTCCACCATGAACGTGGACCGCCCGCGCGCCAGATTATCCGACGCTCCGATGCGCGTGAAAACGCGGTCGATCACCGGCAGCGCCGCCGCTTCCGCCGGAACGAACGAACCGGCTTGCGCGAGGATCGTGATGAGCGCCGCCTGCCGCAGGTACGTCGATTTCCCGCCCATGTTCGGCCCGGTGATGACTGCGATGAATCCGGAATCCTCGCCCGCCGGCGCGCCCGGCGCGGCGAAATACAGATCGTTCGGGATGAAGCGCGCCGCTTCGCGCTCGGTGAGTTTTTCGATCACCGGATGACGGCCGGCGACGATTCGCATCTCGCCGTTCTCGCTAAAGCTAGGCCGCGCGTAGCGGCTCTCCGCGGCCACTTGCGCGAGCGCCACCGTGACGTCCACCTCGGCCACGCCCGCGGCGGTACCGCGCAGGCGCGCGGCGTGGGAGGCGGCGAAGGCGCGCAGCTCTTCGAAGATCGCCCGTTCGAGAGCCAGCGTTTTCTCCTCGGCGTCGAGGATTTTTCCTTCCAGTTCTTTCAACTCCGGCGTCGTAAACCGCTCCGCGTTCACCAGCGTCTGTTTGCGCTCGTAATCGGCGGGCGCGAGCGGCAGGTTGGGCTTCGATATTTCGATGTAATAGCCGAAGACGTTGTTGAAGCGCACTTTTAACGACTGAATTCCGGTACGGGCGCGCTCGCGCGTTTCGATCTGCGCGATGTACTGCTTGCTGTTGCGGCTGATGTCGCGCAACTCGTCAAGCTCCGGTTTGAAACCGTCGCGAATGGTTCCGCCGTCGGAGAGATTCACCGGCGGCTCTTCGGCGATGGCGGTGAGAACGGCCTCGCGCAGTTCTTCAATTTCGTCGAGCTTTTCGTGCAGCTCGCGCAACCGCGCGCTCGCGAAATCGGCGGTGTATTTTTTCAGTTCGGGAATCCGCGCCAGCGACCGCCCGAGCGCCAACAATTCGCGCGGCCCGGCCGTTCCGAGCGTCAGCCGCGCGATAAGGCGTTCGATATCGAGAATGCGCTCCAGCGTTTTGCCCGCCTCGGCGCGGGCGATCGTCGCCCGATGAATTTCCTCCACCGCGTCGAGCCGCGCTTCGATTTCATTCAAATCGAGGCTCGGCTGCAGCAGCCGCTGGCGCAGCAAGCGGCCTCCCATGCCGGTGGCCGTGCGGTCCAGCATCGCGATCAGCGTCGATTCCTTCGATTCGCCGGCGAAAAGCGGCTCGAAAAGCTCCAGGTTTCGCACAGTCACGGCGTCGAGCATCATCGCTTCGCCGCGGTCGTAATAGCCGGGCCGGTCCAAATGATCGAGCGCCGATTTTTGGGTATCGCGCAAGTAATGCAGCACGGCGCCCGCCGCGGCGACGGCCAGCCTTCTGCCGCCCAGCCCGCAACCGTCGAGGGTCAATAATCGAAAATGCTCCAGCAGCGAACGGCTGGCGTGATCGGGGGAGAAGATCCAATCCTCCATCGCCGTGCGGAAGCCGGGGAGCGGCGGGGCGGATTCCGCGGCCAGCACTTCGCGCGCGCCCAGGCTTTCGAGAGCTGCCGGCACTTCGCCCGCCGCCATTTCCGTGCAGCGGAATTCGCCGGTGGACACGTCCACATACGCCAGGCCCGCTTGCGCGCCGTCGAAGGCCGCGGCGGCAAGGTAATTGTTCTCGCGGGAGCGCAGCAGCGCGGGGCCGGTGACCGTTCCCGGCGTCACGATGCGGGTGATCTCGCGGCGCACAAGTTTTTTCGCCGCGCTCGGCTCCTCCATCTGCTCGCAGATCGCCACGCGATAACCGCGCTGGATCAAGCGGGAAATATAGCCTTCGACGGCGTGATACGGAACGCCGCACATGGGAATGGCTTGGCCTTTTTCCTTGTTGCGCGAGGTAAGCGTGATCTCCAGCTCGCGCGCGGCCGTCACCGCATCCTCGTAAAACAGTTCGTAAAAATCGCCCAGGCGGAACATCAGCAGGGCTTGGGGGACCTGCTGCTTCACCGAATGATACTGCCGCATCAGCGGCGTCGCCGCGTCAGCGGACATCGCGATCCGGCATTACGCGTACAGGCCGCGTAGCTTGATGGCGGTGGCCACGCGGTCGAGCGCCAGCATATAAGCGGCGATGCGATTGTGAACGGCGTGCCGGCCTGCGTAGCTCACGACGTCTTTGAAGCTGTTCACCATGATCTCTTCCAGGCGGCTGTTCACCAGTTGCTCGTTCCAGAAGTAGCCCTGCCGGTCCTGCACCCATTCGAAGTAGGATACCGTGACGCCGCCCGCGTTGGCGAGGATGTCGGGAATTACGAACACCTTGTTTTGCGCCAGGATCTCGTCGGCCACCGAAGTCGTCGGCCCGTTGGCGCCTTCGCACAGGATGCGGGCGCGGATGCGATGGGCGTTGGCGGAGGTGATGACGTTCTCGGTGGCGGCCGGGATCAGCACTTCGCATTCGAGAAACAGCGCTTCTTCCTTATCGATCTCTTCGGCTCCGGCGAATCCGGCCATCGATCCGGTTTCCTTGCGGTGCTTCTGCAGCGCCTCGATATCGAGGCCATGCGGGTTGTAGACCGCCGCGTCGTATTCGATGATGCAAACGATCTTGAATCCGGCGCGGGCCATCAGCTTGGCGGCCATTCCGCCGACGTTGCCGAAGCCCTGGATCACCACGCGCGCCGATCCGAGTTCCATGCCGAGCTGCCGCAGCGCCTGCAGAGTGACGATCATGCAGCCGCGGCCGGTGGCTTCCGGACGGCCGAGCGAACCGCCGAGCGCCAGCGGCTTGCCGGTGACCACGGCGGTGTTCGTATGGCGCATGTGCATGGAATAGGTGTCCATGATCCAGGCCATCGTTTGCTCGTTGGTGTTCATGTCGGGCGCGGGCACGTCGCGCTCCGGTCCGATGAACTCGATGATTTCGGCGGTATAGCGGCGGGTGATGCGCTCGAGTTCGGCCATCGAGAGCATGGACGGATCGCAAATGACGCCGCCCTTCCCGCCGCCGAAGGGGATGTTCACCACCGCGCACTTCCACGTCATCCACGCCGCGAGCGCGCGCACTTCATCGAGAGTGACGTCGGGCGAGAAGCGGATTCCGCCTTTGGCGGGGCCGCGGGCGATGGAGTGCTGGACGCGGTAACCGGTGAACACCTCGATGCGGCCATCGTCGAGCATCACCGGGATGTGAACCGTAAGCTCCATCGCGGCAAGGCGCAGGACTTTTTGCAACCCTTCGTCCAACTTCAACCGGTTGGCGGCTTCGTTGAACCGCGCTTCGGCGGACAACCATGCATTGATCTCACTGTTTTGGACGGACGGGGTCGCTTCAGCGATCATTTTGTACCTTTCGAGCCTCTAATAAACTCGCGCAAAACGGAGCGCGGCGCGATCCGTTCTTTACTAAGTCTAGCGGTGCGCGCCGCACCCTTTGCGCTCCTATCCACATTGTAGTGGTTGTCCGAAGCGGCGATTCCGCTAAGAGCGGGGGACGGCGGGGATGTTCCAGCGGCCGGCGGCCATTTCGAGGCTGAAGTTCTCGCCGAGATAAACGCGGCGCACTTCGGGGTCGCTGCCGAGTTCGTCGGAAGTGCCGGTGCGGAAGATTTTGCCCTCGTTGATGATGTAGGCGCGATCGGTGACGGCGAGGGTTTCGCGGACGTTGTGATCGGTGATGAGGATTCCAATGCCGCTATTTTTGAGATCGAAGATGATTTTTTGCAGCTCCAGGACCTGGATGGGATCGATACCGGAGAAGGGTTCGTCGAGGAGGAGGAAATCCGGGTCGATGACGAGGGAGCGGCCGATCTCGACGCGGCGGCGCTCGCCGCCCGAGAACGCATAGCCTTTGTTATGGCGAACGGTTTCGAGACCCATTTGGGCGATGCGGCGGTTCATGCGCTCGTGCCGTTCGGCGCCGCTCATGGGCAGGGTTTGGAGGATGGCCATGAGGTTATCCTCCACCGATAATTTGCGGAACACCGACGGCTCCTGCGGCAGATAGCTGACGCCGCGGCGGGCGCGGCGGTACATGGGCATGGAGGTGATCTCGTCCTCGTCGAGGAGGACGCGGCCGGAGTCCGGGCTGACCAGGCCGACGATCATATAAAACGACGTCGTCTTACCGGCGCCGTTGGGGCCGAGCAGGCCGACCACTTCGCCTTGGGTCACATGGAGGCTGACGTTATCGACGACCTTGCGGCCACGGTAGGACTTGGAAAGCTCGTCGGTTCTCAGGGTCTTGACGGTCATGCGGCGATCACTTGCGGCGGAGCAGACTATGGGCGAGCTGCTTTTCCGCTCCGTTCACCAGCAGCCTATCATTGTTGGCATACCAGGTCAATTCGTTGCCTTTGGTGGTGCCTTTGTAGCTGTCGACCAACTGGGGATTGCCTTTTTCGAGCACCACTTTTCCGTCGTCGACGAAGTATTCGGCGTGTTCGGAGGTTCCGATGCGGGTGCGTTTGGGGCTGATGGCGACGATGCGCACATCGCCCTCGGCGAAGGCGTGGTCGAGAGAAGAGCCGGAATCGTCCTTGGCATCGGCGTTGGCGCCGACGCCGGTCTTGGCGGGCGGTTTCTTGCTGTCGTCGGAGGTGGAATTTTCGCGGAGATAGGCGAGCACCTCGCGGCCCTTCACGGTGAGATCGGGCCGCTCAAGCAGAACGCCGCCGGAATAACGGGCGAGCAGATCGTCGTCGGTGTAGACGAGATCGGAGGCGTGAACGATGGTGAAGATGGGGCCGTGCGGGGCGCCGGCGGGCGCCGAAGCGTTCGTGGCGCTTTTCTTTTCGATCAACTCGCTGACGACGTGGCCGTGGGCGGAAAGTTTGCTGTCTTCGCGGTCGATTTCGATGGTATCGGCCTGAAGGCGGTTGGCTTCCTGCCAGGCGACGGCGTCGCCGCGATAGAGGATGTGCTGGTTGTGGTCCTTCGATTCCATGTGTTGGGCGCGGGCGTGGAGGGGAACGCCTGAGTCGAGCATGCCGGAGGAGTCGCCGTTCTGGTCGGGCATACGGGTAGAATTGACTCCGCCGTCGGCGGTGAAGTCGCCGTCCTTTTGGTTGAGGACGATGCGGTCGGCGACGGTGGCGCCGGTGGAATCCCAGATGCGCGCGCCGCCGGTGAGGGTCATGAGGTTCTTCGATTGATCGAGCGTGGCGTGATCGGCCTTGGCTTTGCGGTCGCCGGCGTCGTAGACTAAAATCGCCCGTTTGATCGAGGTGGGAAAGCTGGTTGCTCTTCGGTTCAAAGGTAGCGAGGAGGTCCTTGCTGCGGGTGATGGCCGGAGGGGGAGCTTGTTTGGCGTTGGGTAATTTCGGATTCTCGGTGCGGGTGACGACGTTCACCGAGCGCATGGTTTGGATCTGGTTGGCCGGGACCGTAGGCGATCCAGATGCGGTCTCCGGTGAGAAGCCGGTGCGGACGGTTGGCGGTGGCGGGGACGAATTCGAGCGAGCCGGGGCCGCTGGTTTCCACCGACTCGATCTCCTGGCCGCCGTCGCGCATCTTCATGGCGATGACGTCGCTTTTGAGAATGCGCGTTTCGGGATTGGCAACGGCGCTCCCCGGCGCGGGTTTCGATTCGACGACGCCGTGGCCGTTGGCGAGGGCGGAGCGCAATTTGCTCTCGGAATGGTCGCCGGTGCGCACGACGGCGAGATCGAGATCGATGTGGTCGGTGGTGATGGTGGTTTGCGCGTCCTTGGATTGGGAGACGAGGTGGGCGTTTTGATCGCCGGCGATTTTATTCACCTGGCCGTCGTCGTCGAAGTTCATCACCAAATGATTGGCGGCGAAATCGATGCTGCGCGTGGGTTGTTTGTCCTGGCCCTGGGCGTTTTCGGACTCGACGAGGGAGATGGCCCCGTTGGACAAGGACACCACCGTGGCGCCGCCGTTCATGCTCAGGGTGTCGCGGGACATCTTCGACCACGGGGAAAGATAGACCTTGGCTTCCGATTCGCGATAGCGCAGATCGCTGGTTTCGATGTGCATGGGCGGGGCTTTGGGATTCGAACCGCGCCAGATCAATTGCACGTCGCCGAGGAGGTGCAGCTCGTGGGTTTGAGGGTCGTATTCGGCTCCGACGGCCTGGCCTTCGCCGCGGTCGAACTGGAAGGTGGCGGCGCGATCGGTGGTGGCCTTGCCGGTCTTGGTTTCAAAATGCACGCCGGAAGAACGGATGACCATGAGGCGGCCGTTGGGAGTCTCGCCGGCGGGGACGTTCATGGTGATTTCCACCGCGCCGTCGGAGAACATGATGCCGGTTCCAATGTCGAAATCGGCGCTGGCGCATTTGATCAGGTTGTAGCTGGAGCTGTCTTTGTTGAAGATGTGAAGCTCGACGCCTTTGAGCTCGAATTTATTCGGCTCGCGCACCTGGCGGAAATCCTTGGCGCGGATTTCGGAAGTGGTTTTACCGTTGGCGGTTTGCTTCCAGACCCAGTCATTGGCGGTGGAAGCGGTGTCGTCGGGGAGGATGGAAGGGGGAGTGGGGCCGGTGGTCCTCCGGCCTTGGACACGGTGGTAATAGGAAGACGCGACGATGCCAATGAGCGCGGCCATGGCGAGGAGAAGGACCGGCCGGGATCGCCACATCTGATTTCCATTGTAGCTGAGCGGGGGAATTCGCTTGCGAGGAGCGGGCGGGAAAGGGGGTGGGGTGCGTTTCGCTCCCTCACGGTCGCGGCTCGGTAACGGCGGCGGGGGGCGACGGCGGCGAGGGAGCGAGGGCGGGTAAGGGCAAATCCTAAGCGGCTCGGTGAGACTTGAGTGTTGCGTTGTCAAGAACAATATCTCAAGCTTGATGAGTCGGTTAGGAGGTTTTTCTGGCACTCTTCTAAACGGTGTGCTAATAAAATGGGTATAGCTTCCTGGGCCGGCAACGCGCCGTCGGTGAAGCGTGAAGTTTCGAGTCGATCAGCAAATTTAATTTGGGAGGTACTGAAATGATGAATATCCGTCCGCTCCACGACCGTATCGTGGTGAAACGAATCGAGGAAAGCGAGAGCAAGCATGGGTCGCTCTTCATTCCGGATTCGGCGAAAGAGAAGCCGCAGGAAGGCGAAGTGATCGCCGTGGGCAAAGGGAAGCGTCTGGAAGATGGCAAAGTGATTGCGCTGGATGTGAAGCCGGGCGACCGCATTCTGTTCGGGAAATACTCGGGCAGCGACATCAAGCTGGATGGCAACGAGTACATGATCATGCGCGAGGACGAGGTTCTCGGCGTGCTTGAAGGCGGCGCGAAAACCGCCAAAGTGGCGTAAGAACGGCGCCGGGAAACCAGTTTCAAAAGTAGAAGGAGATTGAATATGGCAGCTAAACAAATTGTTTACAGCGAAAATTCCAGACAAGCGATTCTGCGCGGCGTGAACCAACTTGCCGACGCGGTGAAGGTGACGCTTGGACCTCGGGGACGCAACGTCGTACTCGAGAAAAAGTTCGGCGGACCGACGATTACCAAGGACGGCGTGACGGTGGCCAAGGAGATCGAGCTGAGAGATCCGCTCGAGAACATGGGCGCGCAGATGGTGCGCGAAGTGGCTTCGAAGACGTCCGACATCGCGGGCGACGGCACGACGACGGCGACGATTCTGGCGCAGTGCATCTACCGCGAAGGCGTGAAGAGCGTGGCGGCCGGGGCGAACCCGATGGCGCTGAAGCGCGGCATCGAGAAGGCCGTCGAAGCGGTTGTCGAAGAAGTGAAGAAGCTTTCGGTGAAGGTGGAGAACGACGAGAAGATCGCGCAAGTGGGCACGATTTCCGCCAACGGCGACCATCAGATCGGCGACATCATCGCCGAGGCGATGAAGAAAGTCGGCAAAGACGGCGTCATCACGGTGGAAGAGTCGAAGACGATGGTGACCGAGCTGCAGACGGTGGACGGCATGCAGTTCGACCGCGGCTATCTGTCGCCTTACTTCATCAGCGATCCGGACCGGATGGAATGCGTTCTCGAAGATCCGTACATTCTGATCCACGAGAAGAAAATCAGCAACATGAAGGATCTGCTGCCGGTGCTGGAGCAGATCGCGCGTTCGGGCAAGCCGCTGCTGGTGATCGCCGAGGAAGTGGAAGGCGAAGCGCTGGCGACGCTGGTGGTAAACAAGCTGCGCGGCACGTTGAACGCCTGCGCGGTGAAGGCTCCGGGATTCGGCGACCGCCGCAAGGCGATGTTGGACGATATCGCGACCCTGACCGGCGGCAAGTCGATCATGGAAGAGACCGGCATCAAGCTGGAAGGCGTGAAGCTGGAAGATCTGGGCCGGGCCAAGCGCGTGACCGTCGACAAAGACAACACGACGCTGGTGGACGGCGCGGGCACGGCGAAGAACATCGAAGGCCGGATCAAGCAACTGCGCGCGCAGATTGAAGAGACGACCTCCGATTACGACCGCGAGAAGCTGCAAGAGCGGCTGGCGAAGCTGGCCGGCGGCGTGGCGGTGATCAAAGTGGGCGCGGCCACCGAGACCGAGATGAAGGAAAAGAAGGCCCGTGTCGAGGATGCGCTGCACGCCACTCGCGCGGCGGTGGAAGAGGGTATCGTTCCGGGCGGCGGCGTGGCGCTGCTGCGTGGAGCGAAGGCTCTCGATTCGCTGAAGTTGGTTGGCGACGAGCAGATCGGCGTGGATATCGTGCGCCGCGCCTGCGAAGAGCCGGCCCGCCAGATTTCCGGCAACGCCGGTTTCGAAGGCGCGATCGTGATCGAGAAAGTGCGCACCAACACGACGCCGAACTACGGCTTCAACGCGGCTACGGCCGTGTATGAGGACCTGGTGAAGGCGGGCGTGATCGATCCGACGAAGGTGACCCGCTCGGCTCTGCAGAACGCCGCTTCGATCAGCGCCCTGATGCTGACGACGGAAGCGATGATCTGCGAGATCCCGGAGAAGAAGCAGTCCGCGCCCAACATGGGCGGTGGACACGGTGGTCCGGAGATGGACTACTAAGAACAGCAGGACTTGGCCCGCCCTTCGGGGCGGGCTTTTTTTCGATAGGCCCGCCCACTGTGGCGGGCCTTTTCTTTTTGAGCCCGGGGGCATGCGGGGATTCTCGCGGGTGAGGCGAGTGTTTGGGTGTGGGTGCATGCCGGGTTCCTGTTCAAGCGATACCACGGGGCGGAATGGGAGGGAACGCGCTGGCGGGTGGAAATGAGGGAGGGAAAGGAGATTGAGGCGAAAGAAATTGGGGAATGAGATTCAGGCTGGCGCCGGTCTGAACGCGGAAGTTCAGGCGGGCTTTGGCGGCGTTGGGTTTTTCGCTCGCTCAAAGCGCTCGATCATGCCGGGCGTCAGGGGGTTCTGAGTCTTGAACTCCTCGTAGCGGCGGTCTTGAGCTTCCAGGTATGTTTCGATTTCCTTCGGGTGCTCGAGGATGAAGGCGATCACTCCGTGGACCTTCGCTAGCGATCCAATCGACGGGTACGCTTCGAAGATCGCAGCGGCGGACCGTCCATCTCGAAATTCGTAAACTACGACGTCCAAGCCGATCCGTGTGCCAGCCACGTAGTAGCCGCCGTTGCGGAGTTCGACGTATTCGTTAGCCGGCGTCATCCCGATTCAAATCCTGCTTTAGCTTAGCGCGGCAGGGAATCCTTCTGGACGGCTGGCGGCGCGGACGTATTATGGGTCTAGGAGCAGGGGGCCGTGGCGACCCGCCAATACAAGATTGAGACTCAATTCGGGCGGGCCGCGGTCCGGATCTTTGCCGCGAACGAGCGCATGAACCAGGTTGTTATCGAACAACTCGACCCGGCGGCCTGGCAAGCCAAACCGCCGGGCAAGGGCCGGACGATTGCGGCGATCTTCACGCACATGCACAACGTTCGCTCCAAGTGGGTGAGGCTCAGCGCTCCGCACCTGAAGATTCCGCCGCAACTCCACCGCGTACACTGCACGCCGCAGCAGGCCCGTGCGGGATTGGCCGAGAGCGGCGCCCGCTGCGCGGAGATGCTGGCCGAGGCGCTGGGCGACGGCGGGGGCCGCGTCGAGAAGTTTCACCGGGACGGCTGGGCGCGGCCTTGGCCGGTTGGCCCGGAGATGCTGTGCTACATGATCTCTCACGAGGCGCACCATCGCGGGCAGGTGTGTATGCTGGCGCATCAGCTTGGATACCCGCTGCCGGCGGAGGTGGCGTCGGGCCTTTGGGATTGGGGGAAGCTGTGGAAAGAGTGCGGGGCGTCCGGCGGACCCGGCGAGGATTGTTAAGGGAAGGGTCCTTCGCGTTTTATTTGTGCAAGGGGCTTCGGCCAATCGCCAACCAGGGGGACGTCGCCGTCCTGAGTAACGATGGTTGCCGGCGGCGGCCGATCCGCCGGACACCCGTTTTCACTGTCGTGGGGAAACCGCTTCTGGAACTTGGCGCAGAATTCCTTTCGTAGTGCGGGATTGTTGATCGTCGTGTACAGGCGCAATTCATCGATCTCATCGAACGGTAGGGCCGGCCTGCCGGCCGTGAGGTCCCACCATTGAAGGGCGTGCGTTTCAAAGACTCGATTTTGTTTCCACGATTCTTCCGGCGCGACCACGTTCCAGAATTTATTCAAACTTTGGCGATCGGCCGAATTGAGCGAGTCCCAGCACTCGTCCTGAGCTTGGCCGATCTGCATAAGGTCTACACACGCCACCAGACGGACGGCTCTATCAGGATGGCGAAGAAGTCCGCGGAGCACTTTCGCTTTCCTCCACCGCCCAAAAACGCGGCCGGGATCGGTATAGCGATCGTCACCGAATGCGGGGCTTCTATCTGGGCGGACCCACCATTGCAGTAGGGCAAAGCGTTCCCATAGCGATCTTGAAGCATCGAGCGGCAGCCGATCGAGCCGTCCGCTGTAGACGGGGAAAATACTTCGCCAGAGATCTCGCGTGAGGTGATTACGCCCTTTCTCCAGCCGGACGGGAAATAGATAGCGGCGATTATCTTCTGTCAGGTTCCAGTCCCCCGTTAGGCCGCCGGTTGGAAAGGCCTCGTAGACATCGATCGTCTTGCGGGGTTCGATGCCGCGTAAGACCATTTCCACTTTGACCTTCCGGCCGATGACCCTCCAGTTTGCCGGGTCTTCTCCCGCGACTCGAAAGAGGAATCGGTTTGGGATCTCATGCTTTTCGATCATGCCGATGAAGACATGAGTGGATCGCTCCATTAGCTCTTCGGCCGTCATGTTGGCGGTGTTGCACGGGATACGCGTACAGGAGGTAAGCGAAAGCGCGAGGATTGTCAGAATATATCGCATCCGGAATTCTTAGACACCGAGGTGCCGCGTCCTCTTCCTTTACGTGGGGCGCTGTCGCCGGATTTGCAGTTTCTCATGTGGGCAGAGATCCGTACATCAGGCGGCGATTCTGGCGAATTCGTGGCGAGGGGTGGGTTGGGTGGCGAGGGCGAGGGTGAGGGTGACGGTCATGAGGCGGGTGAGGCCGCCGGCGAGGCGGTGGCGTTCGACGGTGACGCCGCCGAGTTTATTTAGGAGTTGGGAGAGGCCGCGGGGGGAGGCGGGGATTTGGTGTTTGCCTAGTTGCGATTCGAGTTTGTCCCAGAGTTCGGTGGCGGTGCCGGTCCAGGAGGGGCGGCCGGCGAGGAAATGGTGGAGGGCGCCGCGGATGGGGTCGAGCGTGGGGGCGACGAGGGCGTTGACGAGGGTATTGACGGAGTAGCCGAAGGCGGGGGCGGCGGCGACGGCCCAGACGGTGAAGTCGGCGTGGCGCGGCAGGCCGGGAAGCTTGACAGTGGAATAGTTGCGCATGGCCATCGAGGTCGCATCGCAGAGAAGGCCGAGGAGGGCGGGGTGCAGCGAATCGAAGCGCGTCCAGAGGGACTCTTCCGTTTTGCGTTCGGTGGGCGGGATGGCCTCCATGTGGACGGTGATGACGCGGGAGAGGAAAGGGTTGTCGACTGCGTTGCGAACGAGTCTGGCTGCGGATTCGGTGGTGGTGATGACGATGGGGCGGGCGAGTTTCAGGCGCAGGGCTTCGCGTTCGGCGGCGCGTTCGTTGAGGAGATAGCCGGTGCCGCTCGATAGGCGGCAGAGGGCGGAGGACATGGAATCGGAGATGTGGTGGACGTCGTCGAAGGCGAGGAGCCAGTTGTGCCAGGCTTCGCGGAGAAGGGCGGCGGGGGTGTTGGGGAGGGCCTGGAGCGGCGCGGTGGAGGGGTCGACGAGATTGCGGAGCATGGCGGCGGCGACGGATTTGCCGCTGCCGGGAGGGCCGGTGAGGACGAGGATGGGATAGGGGCCGGTGGGGCGGAGGGCGGCGGAGAGCCAGGCTTGAAGGAGGGTGAGATTGGGGCCGGGGGCGACGCGGAAGAGGCGGGCGAGGGCGGAGGGGGCGCAGTCGTGGAGGGGGACGGGGAGCGCGAGGTTTCCGCGGCTGTGACGGAATGCGTGACGAAACCCGTGACGGAGGCCGTCTCCCGCGGCCCAACCTTCGGCGGTGATCTCGATGGCGTTGGAGCCTTGGTTGTCGAGGTCGAGCGAGATGCACTCGGGGAGGTGGGGGTTGCCGTTGGCGGCGACGCGGCGCTCGACGCTGCGGCGGAAGGAGGTGTTGGCGTGGGCGAGGGATTCGATGGCGGAGATGGCGCGGCGGAGGGAGGAGTCGGTGGGCAGCTCGCCGCGGGTGTTGTAGAAGGCGGCGAGGAGCCAGTCGCGGAAGCGGGCCGAGCGGACGGGCCAGAACTGGGGGCTTTCGCCGGCGGGGAGGCCGATGTAGGCTTGGCCATGGTCGGAGGAGAACGGCTCCAGGCCAGAGGCGAGGCCGAGGAGGGTTTCGAGGTGGGTGACGGGGCGGGTGAATGGGGTTTGTGAGTCGGTGGACATGATTAGCTTTCTGGAATAGTTGTACCATCGGGGGCGAGCGGCGGGAGGGCGGGAGGGAGCGGAAGTTACTGAGGGGGAAGGAAATAGAGTTGCGGGGAAAATGGGAACGGGGTGAAAGGGGGTGCATTGAGGAACCGGCTAGGACGATGTTGCCGATGTTTCTCGTTCGAGCAATTTTCGTCTTGGCTCCGAGAATTAGGAGATTGCTGGAGCAGTAGCGATACGACTGCAGCATGGCGCACCTCATCCGAAGTCAAAGAACCTATATACTAGTTCTGATGGCGCTTTGTACTATTGTTTACAGCACTTTAAAGCGGTCGAGCGGCCTCGGCTTGTTGGATTGAGTCTGGGAGCTGGAATAAATAATGGATGAGAAGCAAAAAGACCTTCAAGATGTAATGAGGCAGGAAGGACGACGCGGACGCCGTCCCGTCGACCCTGAGGGCCAAAAGGAACATGGAGAAAGGCTTTCCGTTGTTCGCCGGCTATTGGAAATTCCCACCGAGGCGGAGTTTGTCGAAGCTATGCTTGCTTTCGGGCTGCTTGAAAGGTCCGAGGAGCTGATTGCCGCAATTGAGACTTGGCGCGAGCATCGACGCTAGACAGAAATTTATTCAAGGTGTCCCATTTAGCCTTGCGTTCCGTGGGTGTAAGGCCAGCCGAATGCCGCTCCAAGATGCCTAACAGCCTCTCGGCGGTGTCAACCTTTGGTTTCTGTTTCATTTGGCAATTACAGTTTAACTCAATGTCGGCCATTTTTGTCCGCCATTTTTGGGAGGTATAGATTTCTAGGTCTTTCCTCACCTGGCGCGTGCGGCCCTGCCATAAAGCGAACCTCCCGAAAAAGTTCCGACCGGTCCTTTCGCGAGCCGCCCATGGGAGCCAACGAAGGTTTAGGATCGCTGGGTTGATAAAGATTTCGGCGTCGCCAAGTTTGGGGTCGGCCTTGAGAGGAGCGCTCGAAGATCGCCTTCTATTGCGGCGAGGATGTTCGCTTGGAATAGTGGGTACTTGGCTGGTTCGGTGGTGTCCGGGGTTCCCTCGCCGGCATAGAGCGCGAAGGTTGTACCCGCTTTTTTGCGCTTGGAGCGAATCTTGCCCTCGTCACCATGATCGACGTCGTGGCGCAAGTCCGTCCGTAGGTCGTTGACTTGGACAAACGATGGCAAGGTTGCAGGGTCGACGCGCGTTCCCGGCCCCTCCCGGAGGAGAAAGTAGAGATCATCGATGAACGTGCCGTAAGCACCACGTGTCGTGACCGGCTTGCGAAGGCGCAACAGCGCCTGGGCAGTCTTATTTGTGGCCTTGAATAGATCGTCCCCGGTCGCGGCGGCGTGCTTTTTGTTGATCTGCTCGATGAGCTGAATGATGGAATCCGAGACTGCCGTGATGCGTCCCGTCACGCCACTCTCAGCGATGACGCTCGGGTCGAAGATCGCGCTGAGTTCCGGGGCGATCGTAAAAAGCTTCCGGAGGAGGATTTCCTGGCGCGTCCGGGCGGCGCCGCTGACGTTGGCGCTCACGGATTTCTGAAATTGGACGTAGTCGCTGTCTGTGGCTTCTTGCCCCTTGTCAATCTGTTCGGCCAGTTCGGTCGTGAAGCTCTCAAAGAACCTTTTAATGAGGGTTTCACTGCCCGCGTAGTTCTTGGTGCTCACAATCTTGCAGGTGAGCGTGATGAGCGACTGGACTATCGTTCTCGTGCGCAACATGGAGCCGTTGCGCTTGAACGCCGCGGCGAGCAAGTCCAAGGCACTCGTGATGCGCTTGGCCACCGCCGAATTGGTGGCGAAGTTCTTGTTCGCCTCAAAAACTGCTTTCACGTCGTCAAGCCGTAACCCTGTGTCGAGGCCTTCGATCTCAACCGTAACCACTTTCGCGAGAATATCGAAGCGCGCGTACCGCGTATCAGGGACGGCAATGGTCTCCTTGAAGAACGGGTGCTTCGCTGCGGTTTCCTTGCAGAAATCTCGGACCTTGCTGGGTACCGCGTTGAGCTTCTCGCTCCCCGTCAGGGGCATGCCTTCCTGAAGTCGCTGGAAGAACTGTTTGAGATCCTCATCCGTCGCGTCTTCGATCACGTCATACTCGATATCGAAGTCATCGAATGCGTCCGCCACGTTCCGTTTCAACTCGCTGTAGTACGCCCCACCGAAGATCTCGGCGGATTCCTGGCTCAGGCCCAGGTCCCCCGAGAAGAACTCGAAAATGGCGGTGAGCCGCTGTTGGCCGTCTTCCACGAGAAAGTTCTCGTCCGAGCTCTTAACGAAGTAGAACTTGGGAAGCTTCCAACCGCGCAGGATGGAGTCAATGAGGCCTTGCTTCTTCTTCTTGTTCCACACCTTCTGCCGCTGCCAATCCGGAATCTCGTAGCGGTCCCGACGACGAAAGATCTTGTCGATCGCGCGTTTGTCAGCAGTCATCTTCATAAAACAGAATTCGTAGTATCTCAAGAAACCCACGCCTTTGGAGTGCGGAAGTCCGCCGTCGAGGTTCGTCGCGCCCTGGATGAGCGCGAAATCGCGATGGGTAACGCCGTCCTTGCTGCAGTCGGGCGCGATGACCTAGCCGTTGAAAAAGTGCCGCGGATTAGGGTGGAATCGACGGGCTAGAACTTGTGGCTTTCGCCGGCGGGGAGGCCGATGTAGGCTTGCCAGCCACTTTTTTACGACAGAGGTTTTCCATTTTCGGCGGGATCGCAATCGTGCCGTCTGCCCGGCCCGCTTACGAAACTAGGTGGCCCAACTCGACGACATGCACTCGAATTTGAAAGTGAATTATGAGACTCTGAAAGGGCTGATTTCATTGGCCATGCCGAGCGTTGCAATATCTACCCTTTTCGAGATACGCCAAAGTCCGACACGAGGCGGTTCGCCTAGGCTGTTATTCTCGGCTCCAGGCGTCATCCGAATGTCAACGCATCGGTAACAGGCGCGATGGAAACCCAAGGAGGAGCATAATTGACACGCGAGGAAAAGGTTGCAGTGGTCGAAGCGTATCTGAAGGGGCTGGTCAGCAAGGACATCTCCAAGGTACCCTTTGCGACCGACATCACCTTTGAGGGGCCGCGTGTTCCCCCGCTAGCCGGGCGAGAGGTCGTGGTTGGATTTCTGAAGATGATTCTTCCGGCAATCAAAGATATCCAAATTAAGCAGCACATCGTCGAAGGAGACTACGTCGCCACTGTTTTTGACATGGAGACGACCGATGGAATAGATCGCGTCTTCGATCGCATACGTTTGCTCGACGGTGAAATGAAGGAAATTCACTCGTTCTACTATCCCCGTCCACCACGAACAATCGGCTAGCGAAAAAACGACTCGACGCATGTTCGAAAGCGGCTGTATACCGTCTCAAAACTTACCCCTTACGAGAAATATATAGTGCAGATTCCCGCGCCACAAGAATCGGACTTTTCAGCGTGAATGGGCCTTTTCCTGTGGGTGAGACAGGAAAACTTGGTTCTCGACGTAATATAGTGAAATCACTATATTAGACCGGCGATGACCGTTGAACCGTCTTTCAAGCCTGTGGTGTGGGTCAGATCGAGTCGCAAAGATTTGCGCGAGTTCCCCGGCATGGTACTGGATCACATCGGCTATGCGCTGTTTGTCGCGCAGCAAGGCGGCAAGCATCGGGACGCGAAGACATTGACCGGCTTCGGCGGGGCGGGGGTGGTGGAAATCGCCAAGGACTATAGCGACGATACGTCCGGGCGGTGTACACGTTGCGATATCCGGGGGCGGTGTATGTGCTTCACGCGTTCTAGAGGAAATCGAAGACCGGGCGCGAGACGCCGCGCCGCGATATGGAGTCGATTAGACAGCGGCTGCGCGAAGCGGAGCGGATAGCGAGAGGAGAAAAGCCATGAGCAAGAAAGGCTACGAAGCCGGGGGCCGCAATGTCTTCAAGGATATCGGGGCGCCGAATGCGGATGAGCATCTGGTCAAGGCACAACTGGTGTTCAAGATCGACGCCATCATGAGAAAGCGCCGCATGAAACAGACAGAAGCCGCCACGCTGTTCGGAGTTCGCCAGCCTGACGTATCCAACGATGCTGCGCGGCGAGTTCCGGCAGTTTTCGGTTGAACGGCTCTTGCGCTTTCTGGTGAAACTCGATCACGACGTTGAAATCGTCATGCGTCCGCACCGCGACCAGCACAACGCTCCGGTGCTGCAGGTGTCCTAAACGAACTCATTTAGAGAATTTTGAGAGCCACAGCGGGGCACGGGGTCTGTCTGTGTAAGGTGAGGGAAAGATTAGGCCGGTTTCGGCGGCGTCAGCACATGGCGGACAGCATCCACAAACTTGCGTGCCCCTTCGATGGCTGTGGCCGCCTTTTCCGCTGAAAGCTCGGCGCCGGGGCCGGTCTCGTAATCGGCAATGGCTTTGAGGTTATAGGCTTGAGAAAGAAAAATCCGCTGGTCAGGTGTAAATCGCGTATCGTCCTTTGTCAGGCTGAAGAATTCGCTTTGAACGCCTCTATGAGTCTTGACCACCTTGCCAGTCCGCTCGAAGAGAATGGCTTGCGCGGCATGGAAAGCGGCGAGATAGGCCGGCCGGCCCGCATCGTCATTCAGCGCAACATCCAGCATGGTGTGACCCCGTTCCAGATGCTTCTGGGCCTTTTGCAAAAAGCGCTCGGTTTCCGGGGTCACAGAGTAATTCCTTCGCGCCGAATTTCATGCATGAGCGGCGACCGCTCCGGGTACGCTGTGGCCGCATAGGGTCTGGCATCAAAGAAAGCGCCGGTTTCGTCAAGGAACTTGACGCGCAGCGCGGCCAGCTGGTCGAGTTCGGTCCAACGGTCAGAATCGCCGTTCATGCCGCTCAAAAACACCGCCACATCGTAATCGGAATCCGGGCGTGCATCGCCACGCGCCTGTGAACCATACAGCACGACGCGCTCAAGACGCTCCCCGTACATTTTCTTAAGTGCATCGCGGAATTTGGCGAGGATTGGATTGTCCCGCGCTAAGGTGGTTCCGTCAGTCATGGACCATTTCTAGCATGCCTGATTACAGGGCGTAAATGGGTGCAAGACGTAGGGGGCCGTCTCCGAAGGACCCACTGTAAAGAGAATGTGGGCAAGTTTTCGCTTTTTTTAGTTGCGTGCCTCGCATGCTAGGATCGGGAACTTTCAAAAGACGTAACCCGGATCCAATCTCCTTCATTTGCTGGGCAAACACGGAATCGGCGCCCATATCGATTTGAGTGAGGCCCGCAAGGCCGCTCATGACCGCTTCACGAAAATGGGCGGCTAGTGGGCGCGCGGCGGCCTTTCGGGGTCCGACCGCGTAGAGTGCATTTCAATCCCTCGTTTAGTCCGACGCCCAGATCTTCGATTGCCGGCATTGCGCCTGTGGGCGTTGCTAGCGACATCGCGGCGCGGGCATGGCGGACCGAAGTCTACTCGCAATCTTCGAGAATTGCAGTTCCCTCATCGGCGCGTTCGGGTGCCATGTTCCGAAATTCGGGCTCTTGAGAGGCCAAACCCCGTCGAGGTCGCTATCGGCCCGTCCCATGCGCCGGCGCGCGATGCGCGAGGCCTTTGTGGCGGGTGATGAATATTCACCGTTTCGCCGATACTGGTACGGAAAGGGGTAGACGCGAGCGATGCGGGTGGCGGGGTTGATGAGCGGGACGTCGGTGGATGGGATCGACGTGGCGGTGGTGGATATCGACGACGCGCGGATGGAGGTCGTGGCGCGGGGGACGGCGCCGTAT
The DNA here is from genome assembly GCA_963823105.1 of uncultured Acidobacteriota bacterium. Lineage (GTDB taxonomy): Bacteria > Acidobacteriota > Terriglobia > Bryobacterales > Bryobacteraceae > JAJYKC01. Next base: position 490,790 of record CAWGKC010000009.1, on the reverse strand, counting down.
TCGGAAGACGTGCGGCGGGCGATTCTAGGGGTTTCGAGCGCGGTTACGCACACGGCGGAGATTGGGCGGTTGCATTTTTTGCTCGGGGAGTTGTTTGCCGAGGCGGTGAGGGAGACTTGCGCTAGCGCGGCGGTCGGGATGGAGACGATCGAGTTGATCGGCTCGCACGGGCAGACGATTTTTCACGAAGGGGACGCGGTGGATTATTTGGGGCGCGCGGTGGCGAGTACGCTGCAGATTGGGGAGGCGGCGGTGATCCGGCAGCGGACGGGGATTCCGGTGGTTTCGAATTTTCGCGAGGCCGATATCGCGGCGGGCGGGAAGGGGGCGCCGCTGGTTCCGATTCTCGATTACCGGTTGTTCCGTTCGGAGACGGTGGGAAGGGTGGCGTTGAACATCGGAGGGATCGCGAATCTCACGGCGATTCCGGCGGGGGCGGGGTTGGGCGATGTGACGGCGTTCGACACGGGGCCGGGGAACATGGTGATGGACGCGCTCGTGCCGCCGTTTGACCGGCATGGGGAGAAGGCGCGGGCGGGGCGGGTGAATGGGGCGTTGTTGGAAGAGTTGTTGGGCGATCCTTATTACCGGCGCGATCCGCCGAAGACGGCGGGGCGGGAGCAATATGGCGCGGAGTTTTTGCGATGCGGGATCGATATTACGACGGCGGCGGAGTTGACGGCGCGAACGATCGCGATGGGCGTGGGAAGGTTCGAGGGGATGGAGGAAGTGATCGTGAGCGGAGGCGGGGTGCATAACGCGTACCTGATGGAACGGCTGCGGGCGGTGCTGCCGCAGAGAGTCGCGGCGGCGGAGGAATACGGTGTCGATAGCGACGCGAAGGAGGCGGTGTTGTTCGCGCTGCTGGCGTATGAGCGGTGGCATAACCGGCCGGGGAACGTGCCTTCGGCGACGGGGGCAAGCGCTCCGGTGGTGTTGGGGAAGTTGAGTTGAGCGGCGGCGAGCGTTCGCCAAACTTGCTTTTCAGCCCGGAGTAGTGCAAGCTAGAGGGTTTTCCGGGGTGGGGCGTCGCGGGATGCGGGTTCGGATACTTTATCACGATCATTGTTTCGACGGAGCGGCTTCGGCGGCGTTTTTCAGCCGCTTTTACGAGCACCAATTCGCCCCTGGGGCGGAGTTCGTTTATACGGGGATGGCGCATAAGGCTTCGCAGATTTTCGAAGATTCGCTTTTCGACGGGGACGAGAACGCGATCGTCGATTTTAAATATTCCACGAATCCGAAGGTGACGTGGTGGTTCGACCATCATCAGAGCGCGTTCTTAAGCCCGCAGGACGCCGAGCATTTCCGGCACCAGTCGAACGGGAAGAAGATGTACGACCCGTCGTTTCAGTCCTGCACGAAGTACATCGCGACGGTGGCGCGGGAAAAATACGGATACGTCGCGGCCGATCTGGACGAGTTGGTGGAGTGGGCGGACATCGTGGATGGGGCGCGGTATGCGAGCGCGCGGGACGCGGTGGAGATGAAGGCGCCGGCGATGAAATTGACGCTGGCGATCGAGGGCGTGCCGGATTCCGAGACGGTGCAGAAGGTCATCCGCATGATGCGGCATTGCCGGTTGGAGCAGATTGTGGCCGATCCGGAGATTCAGGCGGTGTTCGCGCCGCTTTATGAAAAACATTTGGAGTCGATCGGATTGATTCGCGAACGGGCGAGCGAGCGAACGAGGGGTGATTTATTTCGATCTGGCGGATTTCGAGATCGCCGGTTATAACAAATTCATTCCGTATTATTTATTTCCGGAGGCGACTTACACGGTGTCGGTGAGCAATCAGAGCTTTCGCACGAAGGTGTCGGTGGGATCGAGTCCGTGGGCGGCGGGGCCGTTCCGGCATAATCTGGCGACGATCTGCGAGCGGTACGGGGGCGGCGGGCATCCGAGAGTGGGAGCGATCAGTTTTCCGCTGGGCGCGGTGGAGGAGGCGCGGCGGGTGGCGCGGGAGATTCGGGAAGAGTTGAGCGCTTAGGAGGCGGCGAGTTTTTCGAGATATTTGGCGAGGAGGTCGACTTCGACGTTGACGCGCCAACCGGGAGCGACCGCGCGCAGGATGGTGTGCTGGTAGGTGTGGGGGATGATGGCGGCGGAGACGACGGGGCCGTCGATGGCGGCGACGGTGAGGCTGACGCCGTCGAGGGCGATGGAGCCTTTGAGGACGACGTAGCGGTCCAGATTTTCCGGGAGGCGGAGGCGGAGCCACCAGTTGCCGTCGCCGAGGGCTTCAAGGGAGAGTAACTCGCCCGTGCCATCGATGTGGCCTTGGACGAGATGTCCGCCGATGCGGCCGGTGAAAGCGAGAGGGCGCTCCAGGTTGACGAGGGAGCCGGGGGCGAGGAGGCCGAGGTTGGTGCGGGCGAGAGTTTCGGGGGCGAGATCGGCGGCGAAGGCGCCGGGGAATAGTTCGGCGGCGGTGAGGCAGACGCCGTTGACGGCGAGGCTGGAGCCGGGCATGGAGTCTTCGAGCACCTGGCGGCAGGCGATGACGAGGCGGGCGCCGGAGGGGTGCATTTCAAGCGATTGAACGGCGCCGAGTTCTTCTACGATTCCGGTGAACATGGGCGGATTCTTATCCGTTCACGACCCAGGCCTCGACGGCGAATTCGTCGGGCGGGATGGGGTGGAGTTTGACGTTGGCCATGCGGATGGCATCGACGCGGCGTTTGCGTCCGGCTCCGGCGGCGACGGGGAGGGAATCGAGGCCGCCGAGGATTTTGGGGGCGTAGTAGAAGAAGATTTTGTCGACGATGCGGGCTTCGAGAGCGGCCCAATTCACTTTGCCGCCGGCCTCGATGAGAAGGGAGCGGTATTGGCGGGCGGCGAGGAGCTCGACGATTTTGCGGAAGGCTGGTGCGGCCGCCGGGGGTGTCGAAGACGTGGACTTCGACGCCGCGGTCCTGAAGGGCTTTGCGGCGGTCGGGGGAGGAGGCGGAGGTGGTGACGACGGCGAGGTCGCCGTGGGCGGAGGCGACGAGGTTGGAGGTGAGGGGGATGCGGAGGGTGGAGTCGAGGACGATGCGCAGGAGGGGGCGGGCGCGGCCGAGGCCGGAGCGGTCGGTGAGGCGGCAATCGTCGGCGAGCACGGTGCCGATGCCGGTGAGGATGGCGTCGGAGAGATGGCGGATTTGTTGGACGTGGGCGCGGGCGCGCTCGCTGGTGATCCAGCCGGAGTTGTCCTCGGGCGCGGCGATTTTGCCGTCGAGGGTGAGGGCGGCTTTGAGGGTGACCAGCGGACGCGAGGTGCGCATGGCGTGGAGGAAGGCTTCGTTGAGCGCGGCGGATTCGGCTTCGTATTCGGAGGCGATTTCGACTTCGACGCCGGCTTGGCGGAGGCGGCGGAAGCCTTCGCCCGAGACGGCGGGATTGGGATCGGCCATGGCGGCGACGACGCGGGAGACGCCGGCGGCGACGATCGCATCTGCGCAGGGGCCGGTGCGTCCGGTGTGGGAGCAGGGTTCGAGGGTGACGTAGAGGGTTGCGCCGCGGGCGCGCTCCCCGGCTTCGTCGAGGGCGAGGATTTCAGCGTGTTTGACTCCGGCCCAGGTGTGGGAGCCGCGGCCGATGACACCGCCGTCGCGCACGACGACCGCGCCCACCGCGGGGTTGGGGCTGGTGCGGCCGGCGCCTTGGCGGGCGAGCGCCATGGCTTCGTCCATGAAGGGAGACTTCATTTGGCGGCTTGGGCAGTCGGGGCGAATAGGGAATCGATGAAGCTTTCGGGTTCGAATGGGAGCAGGTCGGAGGCTTGCTCGCCGACGCCGATGTAGCGGATGGGCAGGCCGAGTTCGCGGGTGATGGCGACGACGACTCCGCCTTTGGCCGTGCCATCGAGTTTGGTGAGGACGATGCCGGTGACGCCGCTCGATTCGGTGAAGCGGCGCGCCTGTTCGAGGCCGTTCTGGCCGGTGGTGGCGTCGAGGACGAGGAGCACTTCGTGAGGGGCGCCGGGGACGACGCGGGCGGCGGTGCGCTTCATCTTTTCAAGCTCCGCCATGAGGTTCGTTTTGTTGTGGAGGCGGCCGGCGGTGTCGACGATCGACGTAATCGACTTTGCGCGCTTTGGCGGCTTGGAGAGCGTCGAAGAGGACGGCGCTGGGGTCGGAGCCGGGGGCCTGGCGGATGACGTCGGTGGAGGTGCGGCGGCCCCAGATTTCGAGTTGATCGATGGCGGCGGCGCGGAAGGTGTCGGCGGCGCAGAGGAGGACGCCGTGGCCCTCGGCGGTGAAGCGGGCGGCGAGTTTGCCGATGGTGGTGGTTTTGCCCGCGCCGTTGACGCCGACGACCAGGATGACGGCGGGCGGGACGGCGACGCGGGGCATGGGGCGCTCGGCGGCCTGGAGGACTTCGAGGAGATTTTCGCGGATGAGGCCGCGGAGTTCGGAAGAGTCGTTGACGAGTTTGCGGTCCACGCGCTGGCGGATGCGTTCGAGGATTTCCGAGGAGGTGCGGACGCCGACGTCGGCGGTGATGAGGGCGTATTCGAGTTCTTCGAGGAGCGCGGCGTCGATTTCCTTGCGGCCGGCGAAGGCGTCTTCGAGGCGGTCGGCGAGGCCGGCGCGGGTTTTTTCGATGCCGGCCTTGAGGCGGTCGAGAAGGTTCGGTTCTTGCGGGACGGCGCCGAATAGGGTCTGGATCATGGAGGGGCTATTTAGTATTGTAGACCGGGGCTTGGGGGCGGACGCGAGCGGAGGGCGCGATACACTTTGAACATAGGGAGCGACGTATGACGATTCAACTGAACCCGGAACAGGAGCAGCGTATCGAGGAAGCGTTGCGCTCCGGCGCTTATCGTAGCCGGGACGAAGTGATCGACCGCGCGCTCGAAATGCTACACGAACAGGACGAATGGCTTACTGCGAACCGGCGGGGCGTTGACGCGAAGATCCGCAATGGCATCGAGGAACTGGAGCGCGGCGAGGGCATTCCCGAAGAGGAATTGGACGCGCATCTGCAACGGCTCAAAACGCGGACGGATTGAGGCGGCGGATATGTCCTAGCGCCACAAGCGGCGCGCGATCTCGTAGAAATCTTGGAGCCACCTGAAAAAAGAGAGCAGCCGGGACAACGCGGATCGCGTTGAACCGGTCATACGCGGCAAGTTCGCCTACCTTGCGGATTGCCCTCACGGCGGCCACAGGCGGAGCGACCTGACCTCCGCCGACGTACGGTTTTTCGCGGTGTATTCGTATCTGATCGTTTATCGTCCAAAGACGGAACCGCTTCAGATCGTCACGATTTTGCACGGCTTTCGCGACGTGGAAAAGATTCTGGAAAGGCGGGTTTGAAGCCACTCGCGGCCATCCGCCCCGTCCCTATGCCAAAACGCCGCCTGCGAACCGGTTCGCCGCGCCGCACCTTGATCTTGACTTCGATGCGCGAGCCGAGCCGGTTTAGAATCGACACTAAACGATCGATCGTGAAACGTCCAAGATCCGCGTTGCGAATGCGCGAGAAGTCGGCGGCGGCGATCTTGGTGAGCTGATGGGCGGCGCGCACGCTCAGGCCCTCTCGATCGAGCGCCTTGATGATTTCGGCGGCGAGGATCGCCTTGAATTGCTCGACGTCGGCGCTCTTATGCCCGAGGTCGCGGAAAACGTTCCCGCTGCCGCGCACTACTTCCACGTTCTTCCCGTTCATCCCAACATCTCCTTTAATATCTTCACTTGAATTCGGATTATTGCATCTGATACCGAAAGCTCACCGTTGAACTGCTCGTCAGTCCGAGGCGGAGCTTCCAGCCGCCGTTATGACACAATCAGCCTGACCTGCACACGGGACGGCGAGGTGAGAACAGAGACAACGTTGACTGTGAATGCTCCGTCAGGACTGGTGAAACTCTGGCCTTGTTGCCAACTTCGCGTCTGTTGGAGCAGCCCGTGGTCCCCGGAACCAGCAACGGAGTACCTGAGCCGGTATTTCCCACTCGAGGAGAAGTTGTGTTGCCCCCCGGCGGGGCAGTGTGAAGGTTGCGATGAATAACCGAGCATTTCGCATTTGGAACGCCACGCCCACCCGGCCTGCTCGACTTGATCGATAAAGTTCTGTGGAATGCCGGCCGCGTGTCGGCTCACGATCTCGACGGAATATGCGCCACTGGCGCTGTGATCGTGCTTGCCTCCGGCCGCGCATCCGCCAGGCCACGAGTAGCGTCGAGGAAGGCAAGACCGTAGCACTTAGCGCACCACCGCCATCCAGTCTGGCCTGGAGCCCAGCTTATGTCATGAACCAAGAAGTAATCACTACTCTTTGAGGTGTCGTGCTGCCCTCCGGCCGGACAGGCGCCGATTCCGTCGAAAAACACAGCTTGGCAGCGCTGACAGTTCGTCCACCGCTCTTGCGTTCCGGCGCCGCCAGATACAACGCGGTAATTTCCGCTTTGCGCACCGAGGTGCTGGGATCCCGCCGGGCATTTGCCTCCCATTGAATCGTAATGGTAGAGAGCCTTTCAGTTCTGACACCAAAGCGACAATGACCCCGGCGGATCGTTCGTGCCCGACCACTGAACCCAGTACGCGCCGCTCTGACTAGTATCGTGATTCCCTCCAGAAGCACAGACGCCCGAGCCTGATTCCTCTTGGACAAGGGACTGGCAGCGCGAACACCAACGCCAACCCGATTCGCTGATGCGCTGAGCGCGCCCCCGATGGCAATGGCAATGGAGGAACCATCGGTAAGATGTTTGTTCCTGGCACCGCATGCGAGATTGCCATGAAACGAGACTGCTGCAACGGACGCACCATTGCCACACGTCTTGAGCAATCAGCCCCAACGTTGATTTTTCATGGCAATGCCCGATGTTCCCGAACCAAAACGCCGTCGCCCGGGATCGCTTGATCCCAGTTCTGAGGTGTTCGGTATTCCACACTGTAGAGGGTTCCGTGGCTCTGAACTGGAACAACCGCGGTGAGGTAGCCCGTGGGAATCGCCTCAGAGACGGACACCAGTTCGACATCCGCGAAACCGCTGGCCGCTGCGTTCATCCACACCCGGTCAGAACCGATCCAGCCGTTTTTGAAGATAGTTGGAGCAAGCGAGAATAGGTCCCGACGGTCCATACTTGGCGGACCGATAGCTTTCTGTATTTGCGAAGGACATGATGTCCCAGCGGTCAACGTAGGCTCCCGGCCGGCCGTCGTCGGCTGCATCGATCGGATTCGGGCTGTCGTTGAAAGAATGATCCAGGCCGAGCGCGTGTCCCGTCTCATGCATAAGAAATCCCAGCGAAGGGCGTTGATCGTATCCCACGTAGTAGCCGCCATCCAGTTGATGAAGGCCGCCTGCAGGACACGGCGTTGTAGATGGTCCTCCGCCAAAGACAAGGACAGTACATCGAGTGCAATGTTGCCACTGGCCTTGTGCCGCTGGCGTTGCCGCGGTAGACACAACATACGCTCCACTGGTCCCGTAATCATGCTGACCTGTGGCCGCACATGGGCCTGGAGTAGCACCGTCGAGGCGGGCCAGGCACTCACATTTTGAGCACCACCTCCAGCCTGTCTCTCCCGGCGCCTGGTGTTCGAACCGCGCGACATACAAGGCACTTCGCGATTGGTCGTGACGCCCTCCCGCTGCGCATACGCCCGGAAGCCGGCTTTGATCCCAGAAGGCGAGCGATTGGCATTTGTTGCACCACGCCCACCCGGGCTGCCCAAGCTCCTGGTAGACTCCGGCGATTACGCGGCCGCCCGCATTACCACCATCACAAGGCGTATTGACGAATCCTACAAAGATATCGAAATCGCTCGTTGCGATCGGCGGCGATGCGGCTGCGATGATCGCATCGGAAATGTCGTGCCGGCCCATGCCGGACAAGGCGCTTGCCGTCTGATGGAGAACAACCTCTTGCGGATATGCACGGGATACCAGGTTTAACGAACCTTTGGATGCCTCGTTCCAGAAACGACAAAGCTCTGCCATTCTCTCTACCACCTCAAGATAGGATGGAAGGGGAAATGAGGAGACGTCGCTGGCACGCGCTCGAGCCCGACATGACGCGCACCAAACCTTTTATGTTAGTTAGCATCTCCATTTGGCCCTCTTCTTGACTAGTCTCGACCCGCGTCCTGAGTACTTTATCCGGAATTTCCGCTTTGGCTTGCCGTGTCGGAATTATACTCCCAATCACCTCCGCTTGTGCCGGCTTTTTGAATGTTTTCCGTCCCGAGCGACTCCGATGGCACGGGAAGGGGCCGGATCGGCCTCCTCCCGTTAAGAAAAAAGGGCCGCGAGTGGCCTTATTGCAAGCGATTTCTCAGACAACTCGCCGTCCCACCCTCCTTCCTTCAACCTGTTTCCCTCCCCGCCGCCCCATCCTATCCAGTCGGCAAGGGTAGCGTCCAGATCCTGCGCCGAATCGCCCCGAACACTCGCCGCGTCAGATGCCCTTCCGCCTACAGAAGCCAATAGTACCGGGCATGTTTCACCAACCGCCCGCCCGTCTTCACTAACCCCTGCTGCAAGCTCGTCAGCGACCAGTGGCTCGATCCTCTTCGGCGGCACCATCCGCCGCCACAGGTTTCCCAGGTTGTAGGCCAACAAGCTCAACTGCAAGCGCACTTCGTTGGCCCGGAATCGATGACACGACAGCCGCCTCATCTTCACTGCCTGCTTACCCTCTTTGATCCATTGCTCCGCTGTCCCACGCTTGTTGTAGAACCGTACCACCGCCCGCTGGGCAGGCTCAGGTTCGTGACGATGAAACCCACTCGCGGGAACAGCTCGTCCTGGCGATGCTCCACTTTGGCCACCACCCGTCGGGCCTTCTTCCCGCTCGCTGCCCGGTAGAGAAAGCTTTTGTACTCGACCAAGGGCCTGATACGGGGCCTTCCCACTGGACGCGGTAGCATTTCGGCGATGTCCCGCTCCAGGTTCTCGTTGGCCGGAATGCGGATGGCGTAGTTTACATCCCGATCTTCGAGCGCCTCGTAGAGGTCGGGTTTGGCAAAGGCGGCGTCGGCGCGAAAAACGACTTCCTTGCCGAGTTTCTGCTGCCGCGCGATCTCGGGCAACAATAGCTCTTCCCAGTCGTCAGCGCTATGCACGTTGCCGGGCCGGAGTTTAGCATCCAAACAGTCGCCTTCACGATTGAACGGCAGCAGGGAATGATAGCAGGTGGACTCAAAATACCCGTTGTAGGCGCTCTGCTCCTGGTTGCCATAGACCGGGATCTCAGTGCTCGGTTTCGATCACCAGCCTGAGGTAAAGGAGCGATTGCAGCAGATTGCGTTTGATACAAAGCTATTCATGCGAGACAATCGCATCGAGTGTACGATAAGCGTAGGCTGATTCGGGGGTTGTCCGAATAGACGCCCACATTGCTGGCAACATCTGCAACCCGACTGGGCACGCCATCAGATACAGACCGGGACTCGCATTTGAGCGTTCAGAGAAAGTCATCGAAAGTACTGTTTCTCTGAAGGTGCTGAGCGGCAATCGATCGTCGAAGGTGGACGGCGTGAAGCTCGACGAAGACCAGCCGGGAGTATTCAAGGACTGATAGCGCAGAGATTGACGTTCCACCCTGGTCCGAGGGAGTCCGCACGATTGCGTGTTACGGTTTTGAGCCTTCACTAGATGGATTCCACGATTTCGCCGTCTTCCCTCCCGTTATCGGAACGACCCTCGAAGTGAATGCTCCTCCGAATATGGAGATTCAAGTTTCCAGCGGCTTCAGCTTGCGAAACGGTAACGTTTGGCGATGGGACGCATTTTTTATGCCCAGCGAAAGGGTCACGCTACGATGGTTTCCGAAATCATAACAACGTTGCCCTAATTCGGGATGTTCCTGGATGCTGACGGCGACTTGCAGTGGTGGAATCGTCCGCATGGATGGGGAATTGCTCGAGGCGGAAGTGCCAGGCGGGCGGAGGGGGTTTCGAGGTATCCTGTAGCTTGGTCTAATCATGAGAATTTTCTTTGTAACCCTAATTGCGCCCGCTCTTCTGATGGTGGTGCCGGCGCTGGCTCAGACGGATGCGCCGGCGGCGCCGAAGGTGGCTCCGGGCACGACGGCTCCGGCGATGTCGGCGCCGGGGGCGGCGGCGGTGGCGAACGAGGTTCCGGAGAGCGCCGTCGTGCTCACCGTGAACGGGCAGACGCTGACGCGCGGGCAGTATGAGGACATGCTGAAGGCGATGCCGGAGAACGTGCGGGCGCAGGCGATGGGGCCGGCCAAACGGCAGATGGCGGAGCAGGTGGCGGAGTTGGAAGCGCTGGCGCAGCAGGCGAAGAAGGACAAGATCGACGAGCGGCCGGCGGTGAAGGAGATCACCAAGCTGCAGGTGGACAAGATGCTGGCTGGGTTTCTGTATCAGGATTTGATCGAGCAGGCCAAGCCGACGGACGCGATGGTGAACGGCTACTACGAGCAGCACAAGAGCGAATACGAAGAGTCGCGCGTGCGGCATATTCTGGTGCGGTTTAAAGGATCGCGGGTGCCGCTCAAGAAGGACGCCAAGGATCTGACGCCGGAGGAGGCGCTGGCGAAGGCGCAGGATCTGCGCAAGCAACTGTTGGCGGGGACGGATTTCGCGACGCTGGCCAAGGCCGAATCCGACGACACGCAGTCGGCGGCGGAGGGCGGCGACATGGGGTTTGCGCCGCTCGACCGGTACGTGCCGGAATTCGCGAAAGCGGCGCGCGATCTGCCGGTGGGGCAGGTGAGCGAACCGGTGAAGACGGCGTTCGGATATCACCTGATTAAGGTGGAGGAGCGGCGGGCGAAGCCGGTGGAGAGCGTGCGAGGGAAGATCGAGGAGACGCTGAAGACGCAGATGGCGCAGAAGAAAGTGGAGGAGATCCGCGACGGGGCGGGCACTACGATCAACGAGGCGTATTTCGGCAAGCCGAAGATCGCGCCGCCGACGCTGTCGAACGCCGGCGGAAGCGCGCCAAGCTCCAGCAGCGTTCACTAAGGGCGATGACCGAGCGGCGGGCCGTCGCGTTGACGATCGCCGGATCGGACCCTAGCGGGGGCGCCGGCTTGCAGGCGGACCTTAAAACATTTCACCAGTTCGGTGTTTATGGCGAAGCGGCCGTGACGCTGGTGACGGCGCAGAATACGCTGGGGGTGACGGCGATGTATCCGCTTCCGCCGGAGTTGGTGCGGGCGCAGATCGAGGCGGTGGTATCCGACATCGCGCCGGGCGCGGCGAAGACGGGGGCGTTGGGGAATTGCGGGATCGTCGAAGCGGTGGCGGCGGCGGCGCGGGGCTTTGCGTTCCCGCTGGTGGTGGACCCGGTGACGATCGGCAAGCACGGGGCGGCGTTGATGGACGCGGACGCGGTGGGCGCGCTCCGCGGCGGGCTTTTGCCGCTGGCATTTCTGCTGACGCCGAATCTTGCCGAGGCGGAAGCGCTCACCGGGATCGAGGCGCGGGACGTGGAAGGGATGAGAGAAGCGGCGCGGCGGCTGGCGGGGATGGGCGCGAAGAACGTGTTGGTGAAGGGCGGGCATCTGCGCGGCGAGGCGGTGGACGTTTTGTTTTGCGGGGGAGCGTTCGCCGAGTTCCCCGCCCCGCGCATCGCGACGCGGCACACGCACGGGACGGGCTGCGCGTACTCGGCGGCGATCGCGGCGTTGCTGGCGCGCGGGACGGAGTTATCCGAGGCGGTGCGAATCGCGAAGGCATGGATCACGTTGGCGATCGAATCGAACCCGGGGCTGGGGGCGGGTACGGGGCCGGTGAATCATTTCGCGGACGCGCCGTTGCGATAGACGACGCCTTCCTTCATCACGAAGAAAACCTTTTCGGTTTGGGCGATGTTTTGCGAGGGATCGCCGGGAACGGCGACGATGTCGGCGAATTTGCCGGCTTCGAGGGTGCCGATTTGCGAGGCGAGACCGAGGAGTTCGGCGTCGACGGAAGTGCCGGCTTTGAGGGCGTCGATGGGCTTCATGCCGAGGCCGGCCATGAGGGTGAACTCGTGGGCGTTGCGGCCGTGGGGATAGACGGCGGCGTCGGTGCCGAGGCCGATCTTCACGCCTTTGGCGAGCGCCATTTGAAACGTCTGGTCGATGGCGCGAATGGCGGCGCGGGCTTTGGCGGCGATGGCGGGAGGGTAGTAGACGCCGCGCTCCAGACGATCGCCGATCCACCATGGGGCCATGAGTGTGGGGATGTAGTAAGTGCCGCGGGCCTTCATCATATCGAGGGCTTCGGCGTCGAGGAAGGATCCGTGCTCGATGGAGTCGATGCCGGCGCGGATGGCGCGCTTGGCTCCGGTGGCGCCGTGGGCGTGGGCGGCGGTTTTGCGATGGAGGGCGTGGGCTTCCTCGACGAGGGCGTTCAGTTCTTCCTGGGTTAATTGCGGGGTGTCGACGTCGTCGGTGAGCGAGAGAACGCCGCCGGTGGCGCAGGTCTTAATAATATCGGCGCCGTATTTGATGGCGATGCGGACGGCCTTGCGCGCTTCATCGGGGCTGTTCACGACGCCCACTTCGGGGCCGGGTTCGGGGAGCAAGCCCTGGCGCAGACCGCCGGTCGCGTCGCAGTGGCCGCCGGTGGAGCCGATGGCGTGGACGGAGACCAACATGCGCGGGCCGGGGATTTTTCCGTCGCGGACGGCGTTGCGGAGGGAGACGTCGATGAGGTCGCTGGAGCCGACGTCGCGGACGGTGGTGAAGCCGGCCATCAGAGTGACGCGGAGGTTTTCGATGGCGTCGAGGGCTTGCTCGGGGATGGGCTTGCTGAAGCCGTCGATGAAGTTCTGCTTCCAGTCGTCGCTGTAGGCCATCGAGAGGTGGGTATGAGCGTCGATGAATCCGGGGAGCAGGGTTGCGTCGCCCAAGTCGAAGGTGTCGTAGGAGGCGGGGAGTTGGGCGTTCGGGCCGGCGGCGGATATCTTCCCATTTTCGACGACGACCAAACCGGGGGAAGAGACTTGACCGCTTTTGCCGTCGAACATTCGCGCGGCTTTGAGGACGACGGGTTTGGGGGCGGCGCAGGCGAGGGATGAGAGCGCGCAGACGAAGAAGGCGAAACGCATGGGGCGAAGTGTAACACGGTGGGGCGCGCCGCGCGGGCGCGGGGCGGGAGATTTTTCCACACGCCGACCAGGGTTACGGCCATAAGGTTCTCAAGAAATCAGTGGTCCGAACGATGCCGATGCCTTGGAAAGTCTTGAGTTTGCCTGCGGAGAACGTTCGCAAACTCGCGCATGATGTACGGTGAAGCCAGCAGCCGGTAGTCCCGGTCGATCGCCCGTTGCCAGATCTTGAACGGAACGCCTTGCGGATGCGTAAAAGCGGAAACGTAGACGTTGGTGTCGAGAACGACTCTAAGCCCGCTGGGATTGGCGGTACTCATGGACGATGCGGTTTACATCTTTGGGCTTGATGCCTAGCTTCCTCGCCTGACTGGCCCCGTATCGGGAGATGCGTTCGCTCTCGCTGAGTATGTCTTCGACACTCAGGGGGTTTTTGGCCTGCTCGGCTTTGGCTTCTTCGACGATACGCATGACCCAGCATTCCTCCTCGCGGTCGCGGTCCGCGCGGTACCGCCGGTAGACGCGTAGCATTTCGCGAAAGAGTTCGCTTTTCGTGCGGCGCTCCTCTTTGGCGAGGCTCGAGACCTCCTTCGCCAAGGCGGGTGGGACAGAAAAACCTAGAGTGTGGGTTGTTCTGCTCATGACGTCGCTAACAATTGCTTAGTTTAACTTGTTTCAACCCCGGCTGAGGAAATATGGCGAGGGCGGCGCGGGGGCCAGATCCGCTTCAGACCATTCGGCAATGGGGAATCTCGCGCGACCGCGGAAATCGGGGCGACTTTCGCGCCGGATGTTTCATCTACATTGCTATAATCAAAGATTCGAATATGTTACAAACGAACGCCGGTTCCGAGCCGGGCGCGGGGAAGAAGATTATCTTATTGCGTCCCAGAGGTTTCTGCGCCGGAGTGGTGCGGGCGATCGACGTGGTAAAAATCGTCCTGGATTTATACGGGCGGCCGGTTTATGTGCGGAAGGAGATCGTACACAACCGGCACGTCGTGGAGGATTTGCGGCGCGCGGGGGCGGTGTTCATCGAGGAATTGAGCGAAGTGCCGGAAGGGGCGCGGGTGATTTTCAGCGCGCACGGCGTTTCACCGGCCGTGCGGCAGGAAGCCAAAGACCGCAAGCTGCAGGTGATCGACGCGACGTGTCCGCTGGTGACGAAAGTTCATTTGGAATCGGTGAAGTTCGCGCGGCAGAATCACACCATTATCCTGATCGGCCACGCGGGGCACGATGAAGTGATCGGGACGATGGGCGAGGCTCCGGAGGCGACGATCCTGGTTTCGACGGTGGAAGACGTGGACCGGCTGGAGTTGAAAGACCCGGACAAAGTGGCGTTTCTGACGCAGACGACGCTGAGCCTGGACGAGACGAGCGAAATCGTCGACCGGCTGAAGCGGCGGTTTCCGAAGATCCAGGGGCCGAAATCGCAGGACATTTGTTATGCAACCGAGAACCGGCAGTTGGGCGTCAAAGCGGTAGTGCCGCTGTGCGATATGTTACTCGTTGTGGGATCGCAGAACAGCTCGAATTCGCGCCGGTTGGTGGAGGTTTGCCAGAAGGAGGGAGTGCCTTCGTATCTGGTGGACGATGGCGGGGAAGTGAAGCCGGAGTGGCTTGAGAATATCCGCACGGTGGCGGTGACGGCGGGGGCGTCGGCGCCGGAGGTGCTTGTCGAAGACCTGATCCGCACGCTGCAATCGCAATTCGGATTCGGCGCGCTCGAGGAGATGGAATTGAAGGACGAGGACGTGCGGTTCCAATTGCCGATCATCAGTCAAAGGAGTCCGGAACTGAGAGCATGAGTCCCACGGTACAGGTCGCGGACGCCCTCGCCGCGGCGGCGTCCCGGGCGTCGCGAAACGCCACCAACTGGCTGCTGGACCGCCAGTCCGAGGAAGGATACTGGTGGGGGCAGCTCACGGCCGATTCGACGCTAGAATCGGATTGGATTTTGTTGCAGCTTTGGCTGCACCCGCCGGTGGAGGGTGAGTGGAGGCCTCCGAACCGCCCCCAAATCGACCGCGCGGTGGCGTCGATCCTGGCGCGGCAATTGCCCGACGGCGGATTTTCGATCTATCCACAAGGGCCGCCGGATGTGAGCGCGACGGTGAAGGCGTACTTCGCGCTGAAGCTGGCCGGGCTGGCCTACGACGACGAGCGGCTGGCGCGGGCGCGCGAGCGGATTCTGGCCCTCGGCGGGATCCAGGCGGCGAACAGCTACGTTAAAATCAACCTCAGCCTGTTCGGGCTTTTTCCGCGGGAAGGCGTTCCCACGGTGCCGCCGGAGCTGGTGCTGCTGCCGGGAAATTTCATTTACCAGATGTCGTCGTGGTCGCGGGCGATCGTGATTCCGCTGTCGGTGGTGCAGGCGATGAATCCGCAACGGCCGGCGCCGGCGGGGTTCCATTTGAAGGAGCTGTGCCTGAAGGGCGCGGGCGCCGGTTTCGCCTACGATCCGGGGCGGCTGTCGTGGCGGAACGTTTTTTACGCGGCGGACCGGCTGTTGAAATGGTGGGAGCGGAAGGGGCCGAAATCCATCCGCCGGAAGGCTCTCGACCAGGCCGAGAAATGGATCCTGGAGCACTCGCGGTATGGCGGAGGCCTGGGGGCGATCTATCCGCCGATGATGTATTCGATCCTGGCGCTCGATCTGCTGGGCTATCCGCCGGATCATCCGGACAGGGTGGAGGCGCAGCGGCACTTCGACGCGCTGATGGTGGACGACGACCGCGGATTTTATTTTCAGCCGTGCTTCTCGGTGGTGTGGGACACGGCGATCGCGGCGTTCGCTCTCGCCAGCGGCGGCGGCGCTCCGGAGCCTTCGCTGCGCCGGGCGGCGGACTGGCTGTTGACCAAGGAAGTGCGCCGCAAAGGCGACTGGGCGGTGAAGCGCCCGAATACGCAACCCTCGGGGTGGTATTTCGAGTTCGCCAACGAATTTTATCCGGACATCGACGACACGGCGATGGTGCTGCTGGCGATGGGCAAGAGCCGCGCGGAATCGCCGTCGAAGCAAAAAGCGAGCGAGCGGCGGGCCATACAGTGGCTGCTGGATATGCAATCGAAGGACGGAGGATGGGCGGCGTTCGACGTCGATAATACGTGGCAGCCGCTGAGCTACGTTCCCTTCGCCGATCACAACGCGATGCTCGATCCGACGTGCCCGGACATCACGGGGCGCGTGCTAGAAGCGCTATGCGCCTACGGCTTGCCGCCAACGGAAGCGGCCGTGCGGCGCGGAGTGGAGTTTCTGCTCAAGGCGCAGGAAGAGGATGGAAGCTGGTACGGGCGATGGGGCGTGAACTACGTCTATGGGACGTTTCTCGCGTTGCGGGGCTTGGCGGCGGCGCAGGTGAGCGACCGGGAAGCGGCGGTGCAGAGAGCGCTCGAATGGGTGCGGGCGAATCAGAATTTCGACGGCGGGTGGGGCGAGAGTTGCGCCAGCTACGACGAGGGCAAGTTCGTTCCGGCGCCGAGCACTCCCTCGCAAACGGCGTGGGCGGTGCTCGCGCTGCTGGCCGGGGGCGACACCACCAGCACCAGCTTGCTCGACGGCGTCGACTATCTTTTGCGGAAGCAAACGAGCGAGGGAACATGGGAGGAAGAGCTGGCCACGGGCACGGGCTTCCCCAAGGTGTTCTATCTCCGTTATCACTTGTACCGCCATTCCTTCCCGCTGATGGCGCTGAATTGTTTCCTTCAGGCCAAGGCGGCGGCGAGGGTTTGAGGCCCGTGAAGCCGGCGTTGGTGACCGGCGCCACCGGTTTCCTGGGGTGGCATGTCGCGCGCCTGTTGATGGAGCGGGGCTATCGCGTGCGCGCCCTTGTGCGCGGAGGGAAGCGGGTACGGGATCTGGACGTGGAACACGCGGCGGGCGATCTGCGCGATCCGGCATCGGTGGAGGGCGCGGTGCGAGGCTGCGGCGCGGTCTTTCACGTGGCGGCCGATTACCGGTTGTGGGCGAGAGACGCGGACGAGATGAGGCGCTCGAACGTGGAAGGGACGCGCAACGTGATGGCGGCCGCCGAAAACGAAGGCGTGGAGCGGGTGGTGTACACGAGCACGGTGGGATGCATCGGAATTCCCCTGGGCGGAGAGGGCCGCGAAGACACTCCCGTGGCGCTGAGCGACATGATGGGGGCGTATAAGCGGTCCAAGTTCGAGGCGGAGACGGTGGCGCTGGAGTTCGCGCGGAAGGGGCTTCCGGTGGTGATCGTCAATCCGACGGCGCCGGTGGGCGAAGGCGACGCCAAGCCGACTCCGACGGGGCGCATCGTGCTGGATTTTTTATTGGGAAGAATGCCCGCGTTCATCGACACGGGGCTGAACGTGGTGGATGTGCGCGACGTGGCGGAGGGGCATTTATCGGCCTATGAGCGGGGGAAGACGGGAGAGCGCTACATTTTAGGATGCGCCAATATGACGCTTGAAAATATTCTGGGCGAACTGGCGCGAATCGGCGGACGGCGGGCCCCGCGATTGCGTATTCCCTATGGAGCCGCCTACGCCGCCGCGCTGGTTAGCACGGCCTGGGCGAATGTGACGGGGCGCGAGCCGCGCGCGCCGATCGACGCGGTGCGGATGGCGCGGAAGAAAATGTACGTCTCCTGCGACAAGGCCCGGCGCGAGATCGGCTATTCTCCTTCGCCCGTCGAGGGAGCGCTGCGCCGCGCGGTGGAATGGTTCCGGGCGAATGGATATGTGGCGGCGGGAAGTTGAGGGGCGTTGCGCACGCTGTGTTTCATCGCGGCCGAGGAGCGGGAGTTCCGCGGCTTCCTGCGGCGGCTGCCGCCGCTCGCCAGGCAAACGTGGCCGGTCGAGTTCGCGATGAAGGGCGAATGGTTGGGCGGAGAGGTGATTTTGGCGGCGAACGGACCGGGGCCGGCGAGGGCGCGAGAGGCGGTGGAGGCGGCGCTGGCCGGCTGCGGAAACGGGGATGTGGACGCGTTGGTCAGCACGGGTTATTGCGGGGCGCTCGACGCGAGGCTCGCGCCGGGAGATATCCTAGTGGCAGGGGAAGTAAATGGTTTGGCGGCGAGGGCGCCGCGGACGGCCGGGGGATTTAGTGAAGGGGCGATAGCGTCCCAGGATCGTGTCATCGTCACCGTCATGGAAAAACTGGAACTGAGGCGCTCCGGCGCCATCGCCTGCGACATGGAAGCCTCGGCGGTCGCCGAAGCGGCCGCGGCGCGCGATCTGCCATTCTATTGTGTGCGGGTGGTGACCGACGCGGCCGGCGAGGACCTGCCACTCGATTTCAACCTTTATCGCGACGCAAACGGGCGGTTCGACCGGGCGCGGATCGCCATGGGAGCGCTGCGCCATCCTTTTTCGGCGCTGCCCGCTCTAATGAAATTCGGCGGGGTGTGTTCGCGCGCCTCCGAGACGCTGGGAGACTTTCTTGCCAACTGTCGATTTTGAGCCAACGGCGATCTCCACTGCCGTGCCTTTTACGATGCGGGCGGCCGTGTATCTGGGCGAGGGCAAAGTTTCGGTGGAATCGGTTCCGACGCCGGAGATCGGGCCGGGGGAAATGTTGATCCGCGTCGAGACGTGCGGCATTTGCCATACGGACCTGAAGAAGATCGAGTATGGGCTGCTGGCGCCGCCGCGGATTTTCGGGCACGAGACGGCGGGCGTGGTGGCGGCGGTGGGCGAGGGCGTGGAGGAATACGCGCCGGGCGACCGGGTGATCGCGTTCCACCACATTCCGTGCCTGGATTGTTTTTATTGCCGGCGGCGGCTCTACGCGCAGTGCCCGGTGTATAAGAAGGTCGGCGTGACGGCGGGATTCGAGCCGGCCGGCGGGGGCTTCGCGCAATATGTGCGCGCGATGGATTGGATCGTGCGGCGCGGGATCGAGAAGATTCCGGACGGCGTTTCGTTCGAACGGGCCTCGTTTGTGGAACCGGTGAACACGTGCGTGAAGGGGTTCCGGATGCTGGATGCGGAGCGCGGGGACGTGCTGCTGGTTCTGGGGCAGGGGCCGATCGGGCTGATCTTCACGATGCTGGGGGCGAGGGCGGGAGCGAGAGTGCTGGCCACCGACACGATGGCTTTCCGGCGCGAATTGGCGGTGGAGTTCGGCGCCGAAGCCGCTTACGAGCCGCAAGACGCGGCGTTCGGCGAGCACGCGCGGGCGCTGACATCGGGACGGGGAGCGGACCTGGCGATCGCCGCCGCCTCCGCGCCGGGGATCGTCGAGCAGGCGATGAAAACCACGCGTCCGGGAGCGAAAGTTTTGCTGTTCGCGCAAACTTCGGATCGCGAACGGGTGGAGGTTTCGGGCGCCGATATTTGCGTGGGCGAACGGGCGATACTGGGTTCCTACAGCGCGTCGGTAGACCTGCAAAGGGAAGCGGCGGAGCTTATTTTCAACGGCGAATTACCGGTGGAGCGTCTAATTAGCGACCGGCTTCCACTCGACCGCATCGTAGAAGGCATCGAGCTTGCGTTGCATCCGGGCGAGCGATCGTTGAAAATTATGATGCGGGCCCAAAGGTTCTCCGAGTGAGGAAGATGAAAGCGGCTGTACTCTACGGCAGGGAAGATTTGCGGATCGAGGACGTGCGCGTCCCCTCGCTGCACGCCGGGGATTTGCTGGTGCGCGTGCGCAGCGCCCTGACCTGCGGGACCGACGTGAAAGTGTTCCGCCGCGGGTACCACGAGAAGATGATCGTCCCGCCGTCGCTATTCGGGCACGAGATGGCGGGCGACGTGGTGGCGGCGGGGCGCGGCGTGACGCGGTTCGCGGTGGGCGACAGGGTGGTGGCGGCGAACTCGGCCCCGTGCGGAGGATGTTTCTTCTGCCTGCGCGGCAACGATAATCTGTGCGAGGATCTGCTGTTCAATAACGGCGCCTACGCCGAATATATTCGCATTCCGGCGCGCATCGTGGAACGGAACACGTATCGGATTCCGGCGCGGGCGACCTATCAGGACGCCGCGCTTTGCGAGCCTCTGGCTTGCGTATTGCGCGGGCTGGACGAGACGGGATTGCGGGCGGGAGACAACCTGGCGGTGATGGGGTTGGGCCCGATCGGGCTGATGTTCGTGCGTCTGGCGAAGGTTTACGGCGCGCGGGTATTGGCGATCGGAAGGCGGCAGGTGCAACTGGAGAACGCCCGGAGGATGGGCGCGAGCGAGTTGATTCTGAATCCGGGGGACGGCGGCGATCTGGCGGAGAAGGTGCGCGATCTCACCGACGGCTACGGCGCCGACGTGGTGATCGAAGCGGTAGGGACGCCCAATGCGTGGGAGACGGCGGTGGGCTTGTTGCGGCGCGGCGGAACGGTGAATTTCTTCGGCGGCTGTCCGTCGGGGAGCGCGATTTCGCTCGATACCTCGCGGATGCATTATTCCGAGTTGACGTGTACGGCGAGCTTCCATCACACCCCGGCGCATATCCGGAAGGCGCTGGAGATGGTGGGGCGCGGGGAAGTGGTGGCGCGCGAGTTCGTCAATCACGAGGAGCCGCTCGAAAAACTGCCGGAGGTGATGCAGCACCTGATGAGCCACAACGGCCACATGAAGACGGCCATCATTCCGTAACGGGCGGCGGTATGGTGTGGAGGAATATTCGTTGCGCTCCCTTACGGTCGCGGCTCGGTAAGTGGCGGCCGATACCGAGCCGCGACCGTGAGGGAGCGGTTGTCGTGGTCTGTTCATGAATGGCGCGCCAAAGGAGTTCGTACGGAACGGCGAGGCGATGGGGCGCGCGTGGACGGCGGAGGAGTCGCGCGAATATACGCGAGGGCTGGCGACGAGCCACTATGAAAATTTCCATGTGGCGAGCGTGCTGTTGCCGAAGCGGCTGCATCAGGATTTTTACAACGTATACGCGTTCTGCCGCTGGGCCGACGATTTGGGCGACGAGATGGGGGATGCGGCGGAGAGCCTGCGGTTGCTTGCGTGGTGGCGAGAGGAGTTGGAGGCGATGTTCGCGGGCGTTGCGAGACATCCGGTGTTCGTCGCGCTGAAGGAGACCGCGCGGCGGCACGAGTTGCCGCGGGAGCCGTTTGAGGATCTGATCGGCGCGTTCGTGCAGGACCAAACTGTCCACCGGTACGAGAACTGGGAGGATTTGCGGGCCTATTGCCGAGGGTCGGCAAATCCGGTTGGGCGGCTGGTGCTGCGGTTGTGCGGATACGCGGACGAGAGGCGGGACGCATGGTCCGACGCCATCTGCACGGGGTTGCAACTGGCTAATTTCTGGCAAGATGTCGCGGTGGATCTGACGAAGGGCCGCGTGTATCTGCCCATGGCGCTGCTGCGTCGGCACCGCTGCGCGGTGGAGGATGTGATCGCGCTGCGCTTTACTCCGGCGTTCCGCGAGGCGATGCGGGAGGCGGTGGAGGAGGCGCGGCGGCTGTTTATGGAAGGCGCGCCGCTGATCGGCAGCGTGGACCGGCGGCTGGGGTTCGATCTGGACCTGTTCCGGAGCGGAGGAATGCGCGTGCTGGATAAGATCGAGCGGATGGATTACAACGTTCTGGCGCGGCGGCCGGCGATTTCGAAGGTGGAGCGGGTGGGATTGCTGGCCTCGAGCTTTCTGCGCGTGGCTTTTTCGCGGGCGGCATGAGCGGCGCGAACCAACCCGGTCTGGAGGAATCCTACGCCTACTGCCGCCATCTGGCGCGGACGCGGGCGCGAAATTTCTACTATTCGTTCGTGCTTCTGCGGCGCGAACAGAAGAACGCGATGTGCGCCGTTTACGCCTTCATGCGCGTGTGCGACGATTTGAGCGACGAGGAGGGCGCGACGGCGGAGGCGATCGACCGCTGGCGCGAAGAACTGGACGCCGCGCTCGAAGGGCGGTATTCCGGGCATCCGGTGTGGCCGGCCTTTCACGACAGCGCGCGGCGCTACGCGATCCCGAGGGAATATTTCCACGACATGATCGACGGCGTGCGGAGCGATCTGGCGCCGCGCCGCTTCGAGACTTTCGAGGAACTCTACCGCTACTGTTACCAAGTGGCGAGCGTGGCGGGGCTGGCCACGATTCACATCTTCGGATTCGAATCGGAGGAAGCGCCGAAGTTGGCCGAGCGCTGCGGCATCGCGTTTCAGTTGACCAATATTCTGCGCGACATCGGCGAGGATCTGGCGCACGGGCGGGTGTATCTGCCGGCCGGGGATCTCCAACGATTCGGCGTCGAGCGCCTGGAGTATGGAGAGAGTTTTACGCGGCTGATGGAGTTTGAGGCGGGACGGGCGAAACGGTACTATGAAGAATCGCGGGGGCTGCTGGACCTGGTCGACCGGCGTAGCCGCTCGTCGCTGTGGGCGCTGATGGAGATCTATCGCCGGTTGCTCGAACGCATCGAACGCTCCGGATTTCGCGTGCTGGACCGGCGCATCGCGCTTCCGGCGGTGGAGAAGGCGTTGATCGCGGCGCGCGCCTTCGCGGCGCGTTGAAGCGTCCGGTGATATCGATTTCGTCTTAGCCGATACGCATCGGATATAACCGGCCCCATCCTTCTTGCAGCGTGGAAGCCGCGAAGTTCATCTGTTGTAGGGAAGTTACCGCCGCACGGGAGGAGACAAGAGTGAAAAGAGACGCACGAAGCGGTCTGCAGTGGGGACTGGGAATTGCGATATTTCTCGTGGCGGGGGCGGGCGTTTCCGCGCAAGATGCGGGGCAGTTTCAGGGGAGCGTGCCGAGCGGGGCGGCGACGGCGGGGCCGATCCGGCTGACATTAGGCGGCGCGATTCAACGCGGGCTGAAGGCGAACCTGGGAGTGTTGACGCGGGACACCTCGAGCGAGGCGGCGAAGGCGCAACGGCTGCACGCTCTGTCGGCATTGATGCCGCAGGTGACGGCGTCTTACGGAGAGACCGAGGAGCAGGTGAATCTGTCGACGTTCGGATTCAGTTTCAAGTTCCCTCCGATTCCCGGTTTCACCGGCATTCCGACGGTGGTGGGGCCGTTTCATTACATGGCGGCGCAGGCGTTCGCGTCGATGAAGGTTTTCGATTACAACGCGCGGAAAACGTACAGCGCGGCGAAGGAGAGCGAGAAGGCGGCGGAGTTATCGGCGGGCGACGCGCGGGATCTGGTGGTGCAGGCGGTGGCGAACGGATATTTGCTGATTATCGCCGACGCCTCGCGAGTGGAGTCGCTGAAGGCGCAGGTGGCCACCGCGCAGGCGCTTTATAAAAGGGCGTCGGATCAAAAGACGGCGGGCCTTTCGCCGGGCATCGACGTGCTGCGGGCGCAAGTGGAGCTGAAACAGCAGCAGCAGAAACTGCTGGCGCAACAGAACCAGTTCGACAAAGACAAGCTGGCGCTGGGGAGGGTGATCGGCTTGCCGCCGGGGCAGGAGTTTACGATCGCCGATTCGACGCCGTTCGCGCCGCTGGAGGCGATGACGCCGGAGGCGGCGGTGCAGACGGCCTATCGGCAGCGGGCGGATTACGAAAGCGCGAAGCGGCAGGTGCGGGCGGCGGAGGAAGCGGTGCGGGCGGCGCGCGGGGAGTGGTATCCCACGGTGGACGTGAACGGTTTTTACGGCGACGAGGGACCGTCGATCAATAATTCGCACGGCGTGTTCACGGTGACGGGCGCGGTGAATTTCAATATTTTTAACGGAGGCCGGATCAAGAGCGACGTGGAGCAGGCGCGGGCGGCGTTGAAGCAGCGCACGGACGATTTGGCGGACCTGGGCGGGCAGATCGATTACCAGGTGCGGGCGGCGCTGCTCGATATCCGATCGGCGGCGGACCAGGTGGCGGTGGCGCAGAGCAACGTGGAGCTGGCCAATCAGACGC
Source organism: uncultured Acidobacteriota bacterium (assembly GCA_963823105.1). GTDB lineage: Bacteria > Acidobacteriota > Terriglobia > Bryobacterales > Bryobacteraceae > JAJYKC01. Next base: position 467,005 of record CAWGKC010000009.1, on the reverse strand, counting down.
TGGGCCAGGCGCAGGACCGGTTCACGGCGGGAGTGGCGGACAACATCGAAGTGGTGCAGGCGCAGGAATCGGTGGCGACGGCCAACGACGCCTTGCTAGGGGCGTTGTATTCGCACAACGTGGCCAAGGCGGCGCTGGCGCGGTCGTTGGGGATGGCCGAACAGGGAATTCAAAAGTTGATCGAGGTGAAGTGAGATGGCGGAAACAACGATGGAAGAAACGAAGGCGCCGGTCGAGGAACGGGGCGGCGCGAAACGCAAACCGAACCGGGCGCGAATCGTCGTTCCGGCGGTGCTGTTAATCCTCGCGGTGGGCGGTTATTTTCTGTGGAGTTACTGGAGTTCCTACGAAACCACCGACGACGCCGAAGTGAACGGACACGTGAACGCGGTGAGCGCGCGCGTCAGCGGACAGGTGGCGGAGGTGACGGTGCTGGACGAGCAACAGGTGAAGGCGGGCGACGTGCTGGTGAAGATCGACCCGCGCGATTACGAAGTGGCGGTGGCGAAGGCGGAGGCGGACTTAGCGGACGCGGAGGCGGAGCTGCAGAGCGCCAGGACCGACGTACCGATCACGACGGCGAACACGTCGAGCCAGTTGAAGACGGCGCACTCGGGGACGGTGGACGCGGGGGCGTCGCTGACGGGCGCCGAGCGCCAGTTGAACGCGACGCAAGCGCGGCTGGATTCGGCGGAGGCGCAGGTGAAAGAGGCGGAGGCGAATTATAAGAAGGCCGCGGACGATGTGGAGCGCTACAAGCAACTGGTGGGCAAGGAGGAGATTTCGCGCCAGCAGTACGACCAGGCGGTGCAGACGGCGGCGGCGGCGAAGGCGACGCTCGATTCCAAGCGGGCCTCGGTGAACGAGGCGAGGCAAAATATCACGGTGGCGCAGACGAACATCGAGCAGGCGCGGGCGCGCATCGTACAGGCGGAGGCGACGGTGCAATCGGCGATGACGGCGCCGCAGCAGGTTTTGGTGAGCCAGGCGAAGGCGAAATCGTCGGCGGCGAAGCTGATGGAAAAGCAGGCGGCGCTCGATCAGGCGAAGCTGAATTTAAGTTACACGACGATTACCGCGCCGGTGAGCGGGATCGTGGGAAAGAAGAGCGTGGAGGTGGGACAGAACGTGGCGCCGGGGCAGCAGTTGCTCGCGATCGTGCCGCTTGAAGACGTTTGGATTACGGCGAATTTCAAGGAGACGCAACTGCGGAAGATGAAGCCGGGCCAGAAAGTAAAAATCTCGGTGGACGCTTATGGCCGGGAGTATTCGGGCAAGGTGACGGGGATCGGCGGGGCGACGGGCGCGCTGTTCAGTCTGCTGCCGCCGGAGAACGCGACGGGGAATTACGTGAAGGTGGTGCAGCGGCTGCCGGTGCGGATCGACCTGGACCCCGGCCAGAACGACGATCGCCGCTTGCGTCCGGGAATGTCGGTGACGCCGAAGGTAGAGTTGCAGTAGCGGGACGCGGCGAAGGAGGAACGAATATGAGCGCCGCGGCTATACCTGTCTGGAAGCCGAAGCACAATGAATGGGCCATCGCGCTGACGGTGACGATGGCGACGTTCATGGAGGTGCTGGACACCAGCATCGCCAACGTCGCGCTGCCGCACATCGCGGGCAGCCTTTCGGCCGGCCAGGACGAGAGCACGTGGGTGCTGACGTCGTATCTGGTGTCGAACGCGATCGTGCTGCCGATCAGCGCGTGGCTGGCGACGCGGCTCGGCCGCAAGCGGTTTTACATGTCGTGCGTGGCGTTGTTCGGCGTCAGCTGCCTGCTGTGCGGATTGGCGCCGAGCCTGAGCATGTTGATTCTCTTCCGCGTGCTGCAGGGCGCGGGCGGAGGCGGGCTGGCGCCGAGCGAGCAGGCGATTCTGGCCGACACGTTCGCACCGTCGAAACGCGGCATGGCGTTCGCGATTTACGGGCTGGCGGTGGTGCTGGCGCCGGCCATCGGGCCGACGCTGGGCGGATACATCACCGACAACTTCAACTGGCGCTGGATCTTTTTCATCAACGTGCCGGTGGCGGTGGTGTCGCTGTTTCTCACTTCGCGGCTGGTGGAGGATCCGCCGTATCTGGCGGAGGAGCGCAAGAAATCGACCAGCGTGGACTACACCGGGCTGGGGCTGATCGCGCTGGGTCTGGGGAGCCTGCAGGTGGTGCTGGACAAGGGCGAGCGCGACGATTGGTTCTCTTCGCCGTTCATCGTGTGGTTCTTTACGTTCGCGGTGACGGGCATCGTGGGCGCGCTGGTCTGGGAGTATTTCGAGAAGAATCCGATCATCGACATCCGGCTGTTTAAGAACCGGACGTTCGCCATCGCGTTCGTGATGATGTTCATGGTGGGATTCGCGCTGTATGGAACGACGGTGCTGATTCCGCAGCTTCTGCAAACGCTGATGGGATACACCGCGCAGGCGGCGGGGCTGACGCTTTCGCCGGGCGGATTTGTGGTGATGCTGTGCATGCCGCTGGTGGGTTATCTGGTGTCCAAGCGCGATCCGCGGATGCTGGCGGCGTTCGGATTTTTCATCACGGCGTGGTCGTTGTATCACATGACGACGATGGATCTGGAGATGAACTATTGGGCGGCGGTGAAGCTGCGGGTGTTTCAATCGATCGGGCTGGCGTTTCTGTTCGTTCCGATCAACACGCTGAGCTACACGGGCATTCCGCAGAGATCGAACAACGCGGTTTCGGGGCTGATTAACCTGGCGCGCAACGTGGGCGGGAGCGTGGGCATTTCGACGGTGACGACGCTGCTGGCGCGGCGGTCGCAGTATCACCAGAGCGTGTTGACGGCGCGGGCCTCCAACTATAATCCGCAATTCACGCACAGCGTGAGCGGGTTGAGCCAAGCCTTCGGAGCGGCGGGGGCGAGCGCGGCGGGGGCGACGCAACAGGCGTATCAGCAGATCTATCTGTCGGTCCAGCGGCAGGCGGCGGTGCTGTCCTATATCGACACGGTGTTCATCTTCGCCATCGCCTGCGCGCTGATGGTGCCGCTTGCGTTCTGGATGAAGAAACCAAGGGCGGGCGGCGCGGTGGCGATGCATTAACGCGATGGCCAAAGCGATTCCCATTCATTCGGCGGCAAGCGCCTACACGGCGCAACTGGACCTGCGGCACTTCCGGTACTTCGTCGCGGTGGCGGAGGAGCTGCATTTCGGACGCGCGGCGCGCCGGTTGCACATGGCGCAGCCGCCGCTGAGCCAGCAGATCAAGTGGCTGGAGGACGAGTTGGGCGTGCGGCTTTTCCATCGCGACACACACCACGTGGCGTTGACGGAGGCGGGGCGGATTTTTTTGAAAGAGGCGCGGCGCGTGCTGTGCGACGTGGAGCGTTCGGTGCGGATGGCGCGGCAGGCGGGCGAGGGGACGGCCGGGCATCTGGTGGTGGGCTTCCATTCGCAGTTCGACGGCGGGGTGATTTCGATGGTGAAGGCGGCGCTGGAGACGGCGTTTCCGGAGCTGGAAACGCGCTTCGCGCCGATGGACACGATGGCGCAGTTGGCGGCGTTGAAGGAGGGGCGCATCCGGGTGGGCATCGCCGGCGCTCCGATCGACGAGGAAGACGTGACGGTGGATGCCATGATGCGGCCGCCGCTGGTGGTGACGATGCCGGAGGGCCATGCACTGGCGCGGCGGCGGACGTTGAAACTGGCCGATCTGGCGAACGAGAAATTCGTCGCGTTTTCGCGCGATATGAACCCGTGGATCCGCGACTTGTTCGAGCGGCGCTGCCGCGAGAGCGGGTTCACGCTTCGAGTGGTGCAGGAATCGAATTCGCCGATATCGATGGAGAGCTTCGTGGCGGCGGGGACGGGGATTTGCATCTTGCCCGCGTGGGTGACGAGCGGGCGGAAGGGGCTGGCGCGGCGGCCGCTCGAGGAAGGCGAACTGCCGATCGATCTGGCGATGATTACGCTACACGGCCAGGATTCGCCGGTGCTGCGGAAGCTGCGCGGGGCGCTGCTGGCGGCCCTGCGCGAGAGTATCGCCGAGGCGGAGTGACAGGGACGGGTTCCACGAAAGGGCAAGCGCGCCCTATGGCGCCGACGATTTCCAAATTGTGGGCGAACGCCTCGTCCGGTTTCGTCGGGAATTCTCTTTACGGAATATTCACTGTGTGGCATAATAGGGAACCAAGACTCTAATGCGAACTCGTAACTTCCGTGAATTGGTTAAGGCGATGCCCGACGAGCGGCAGCGGAAGATCGCCGACCGGGTCCGGCGCAGCCTGGCGTCGATGCCGCTGGACGAAATCCGTAAGGCGCGCCAGATGACCCAGGCGAAACTCGCCGAGGAGTTGGGCGTGAATCAGGGCGAGGTCTCTAAGATTGAGCACCGCACCGACATTTACCTCAGCACGCTTGCGGGCTACGTGGAAGCGCTTGGCGGGAAGTTGGAGATCCGGGCCGTCTTTCCCGACCGGGAGATGCGGATTACGCAATTCGAGGAAATACAGTAGACTCCATAAACTTAGCCCTTTGCGGTGTGGACGCCGAGGCGGGTTAGGAATTGGGTGTCGAGGCGGCCGGATTGGAAATCTTCGCTGGCGAGGATGCGGTGGTGGAGCGGGATGGTGGTGTAAATGCCTTCGACGACGAACATGTCGAGGGCGCGGCGCATGCGGGCGATGGCCTCGGCGCGGTCCTTGCCGTGGACGATGAGTTTCGCCACGAGCGAGTCGTAGTAGGGCGGAATGACGCCGTCTGTGTAGGCTGCGGTGTCGACGCGGACGCCGATGCCGCCGGGAAGATTCAGGCCGGTGATGCGGCCGGGCGAGGGGGCGAAGGTGTCGGGATTTTCCGCGTTGATGCGGCACTCGATGGCGTGGCCGCGCAGTTGGATAGGGAGCGAGACGACGTCGGGGAGTTTGTAACCGGCGGCGATGAGGATCTGGCTGCGCACGAGATCGACGCCGGTGACGGCTTCGGTGACGGGGTGCTCCACTTGGATGCGGGCGTTGACCTCGATGAAATAGAGGTTGCCGGTTTCATCCATCAGAAATTCGACGGTGCCGGCGTTGGTGTAGCCGATGACGCGGAAGGCTTCTTCGCAGGCGCGCGGCCATGCGGCGGCGCAGTTCGGGGGTGACGGCGGTCGACGGAGCTTCCTCCAGCAATTTCTGGTGGCGGCGCTGGATGGAGCATTCGCGCTCGCCGAGGACGTCGACGTGGCCGTGCTCGTCGGCCAGACACCTGGAACTCGATGTGGCGCGGGTTCTCGATCAGCTTCTCCATATACATGTCGGGGCAGGCGAAGGCGGCTTGCGCTTCGGCCTGAGCTTGAGCGAGGAGATTGGGGAGGGAGGCGGCGTCGCGGACGATTCGCATGCCGCGGCCGCCGCCGCCGGCGGAAGCTTTCAACATGACGGGGTAGCCGACTGCCACGGCGGTTTCGAGCGCTTCCTCCGGGCCTTGCAGAATGCCTTGGGAGCCGGGGAGGATGGGCACGCCGGCCGCTTCCATGGCCGAGCGGGCGCGCTGCTTCAGGCCCATGTTGCGGATCACTTCGGGCTTGGGGCCGATGAACTTGATGCCGGAGGTTTCGCAGACTTCGGCGAAATCGGCGTTCTCGCTGAGGAAGCCGTAGCCGGGATGGATGGCGTCGACGTTGGTGATTTCGGCGGCGCTGATCACGGAGGGAATGTCGAGATAGCTGCGGGCGCTTTTGGCGGGGCCGATGCAGATGGCCTCGTCGGCGAAGCGGACGTGGAGGCTATGGCGGTCGGCTTCGGAATAGACGGCGACGGTGCGGATGCCGAGGTCCTTGCAGGCGCAGATGACGCGGAGGGCGATCTCGCCGCGATTGGCGATGAGGATCTTTTCAAACATGGCGCTCGATCAGGACCGGGGGCGGATGGCGAAAAGCGCCTCGCCGTATTCGACCGGGCGGCCGTTCTCCATCAGCTTGCCGACGATGGTGCCGGCGATTTCGGCTTCGATTTCGTTCATCAACTTCATCGACTCGATAATGCAAAGTACTTGGCCAGGCTCGACCATGTCGCCCGCTTTGACGAAGACCGGCGCGCCGGGGGAGGGGGCGTCGTAATAGGTGCCGACGATGGGCGACTTCACCAGAACGGCGTCGGATGGCGGGCCGGGAGCGGCGGGCGGCTGCGCGGGAGCGGCGCCCGGCGCGGCCATCTGGATGGGGAACGCGGCGGGCACGGTGACGTCGTGGGCGAAGTGGGCGAGGCGGATGCGCACGCGGTTTTCCCCGCGCTGGACCTCGAGTTCCGCGACGCCCGATTCGACGGCAAGCTGGATGAGTTTCTGAATCTCTTCGTTGGACATGCTAGAGAGCGACCAATTCCTTTGAGGTGGGCGTGAGCGGTTCGCAGCCGGAATCCGTCACCAGGACGGTGTCTTCGATGCGTACGCCGCCGAAGCCCTCGATGTATGCGCCGGGTTCGATGGTGATGGCCATGCCGGCCTGAAGCGGCGTGTTGTCTTTGGCGCCGATGCGCGGAGCCTCGTGAATTTCCAGGCCCAGCCCGTGGCCGGTGGAGTGAACGAAAGCCGCGCCGAGGCCGTGGGCGGTGAGAACGGCGCGGGCGGCGCGGTCCACCTGGGCGGCGGTGGCGCCGGGGCGCACGCGGGCGATGGCCGCCAGTTGGGCTTCGAGAACGGCATTGTACATGGTTCGCAGCTTACGGGCGGGCTTGCCGAGCGAGAACATACGGGTCATGTCGCTCGCATAGCCATCCTGGCTTGCGCCCATATCTATTAATAGTAGATGATCCGGCTGGAGCTTCAGAGCGCCGGGTTCGGCGTGTGGGAGAGCGGTGCGCGCTCCGGCGGCGACGATGGTCTCAAACGCGGGCTTGTCTGCGCCGTGGAGACGCATCTGGTATTCCAGCTCGGCGGCGATGTCCGATTCCGAGACGCCGGCGCGAATCTTCGGTAGCGTGGCGGCAAGGGCTTGGGAATTGGTGAGGACGCTGCGGCGGATGAGGGCGATTTCGGATTCGGACTTGATCGAGCGCAGGGCTTCTACGAGAGGCGGCATGGGCTTGAGCGAAGCGCCGGAGGGGAGGGCTTCGTCGAGCGCGGCGTAATCGGAGTAGACCATGCGCGCTTTTTCGAAGCCGATGCGCCGCCAGCGCTTGCGGGCGGCGAAATGCGAGACGGCGGCGGTGAGCGGGCCGCGGACGATCTTCGGCGAGCAGGAGGGGGACTGTTGCGCGGCTTGGATCGAGTAGCGAGGATCGGTGAAGAGCGTGGCCGCGCCGGATGCGGCGACTACGAGCAGCGCGTTGCCGCCGGTGAAGCCGCTGAGATAACGGACGTTGGGCAAGGCGCTAACGAGCAGAGCGTCGATCTTGAGCGCGGCGAAACGCCCGGCGAGGGCCTGGAGACGACCCGCGCTCATGCGGCGGGGACCAGCACGAGCTTGCCGGAGGTTTGGCGCGATTCGAGATCGCGCTGCGCTTGCGCGGCTTCCGAGAGCGGATAGGTTTTGTGGATGCTGACTTTCAGCTCGCCGCCCACGAGCCAATCGAAGATGTCGCCGGAGCGCGCGGCGATCTCGGCGTGGTCGAGCGCGTAGTGGGCCAGGTTGGGGCGGGTGAGGAAGAGGGAGCCTTTTTGTGAAAGCAGGAGCGGAGCGAAATCGGGCACTGCGCCGCTGGCGTTGCCGAAGCTGACCATGTAGCCGCGGGGCTTGAGGCAATTGAGACTGCCTTCGAAGGTGGATTTGCCGACGGAATCGTAGACGACATCGACGCCGGCGTTGTGGGTGAGGCGCTTGACCTCGGTGGGGAAATCGGTTTCGGTGTAAACGATCATCTCGTCGGCGCCGGCCGCGAGGGCGAGTGCGGCCTTCTCCTCCGTGCCGGCGGTGCCGATGACGCGAGCGCCGCGCAGTTTGGCGATCTGCACCAGCAGCAGGCCGGTGCCGCCGGCGGCGGCGTGGATGAGAGCGGTGTGGCCGGCGTGAAGGGGGAAGGTGGAGGTAGCGAGGTAATGCGCGGTCATGCCCTGCAGAAGAACGGCGGCGGCGGTTTCAAAAGACACGGCGGTGGGAAGCTGGACGATGCGCCAGGCGGGCACTTTGGCGAACTCGGCCTGCGCGCCAGGCTCCATGCACCACGCGACGCGGTCGCCCGGAGCGACGCCGGTGACGCCGGGGCCGATAGATTCGACCGCGCCCGCACCCTCGACGCCGAGGGTGAAGGGGAGCGGGACTTTATAAAGACCGCTGCGGTGATAGGTGTCGATGAAGTTGACCCCGGCGGCGGCGACGCGGACGAGGACTTCGCCGGCGGCGGGGCTGGGCTTTGGGCGGTCTCCGTAGCGTACGGCCTCGGGACCGCCGTGAGATTCGATATAGACGGCGTTCATAGCGTGCGAATCTTTCTCCTTAAGTGAACCGCTCCCGCATACATTAGCAGGTAGAGCAAGGTGAATGGGAAGACGGCGACGCGGGCGAGGGTGCGGACGGCGCCGGCGCCGGTGAGGCCGGCGCGATAGGCGATGAAGTGGCGGATGGAGGGCCAGTGGCCGCGGTCGAGCCAGAACAGATCGCCGTTTTCGTTGACGATGAAAATTTTGGCGGAAAGCGCGTCCGCGACGACCCATTTCCACGTGGCGAGCAGCGGCTCGGCTGAGCAGACGATGCCGCAGATGGTGTACTCGTTGGCGGCGAGATGCTTGAGCAGCGCGAGGCGGGCGGAGCGGCCGGGATGATCGGTGACGCGGTAGATCGACGTAGTGGCGGGGTCGAGTCCGGTGGGAGCGCCGCCGAAACAGGTGAGCAGATCGATGTGAGCCTCGGGCGCGTTCTCGTGCAGCCACGAGAGCAGATTCTCAATCAGATGGCGCGAACCGCTCTCGACGAGGAGGACGCGGGTGAATGGCGGAATTTCTCTGGAGACGAACCAACGCATGAATACCGGGGGTTCTTCTATTGTTTCATTTCGCCGAGGGGGCCGTTTGCGGTGAAATGGAGGGCGAGCCATGCGATCGCTTCCGCTTCTCTTATTGGGCGCCGTCTCCCTCACCGCGCAAATTCCCGTCACGATTTCGGTCGACGCCGAACACGCGCTGGGACCTTGCCGGCCGATCTTCGGGTTCTTCGGATACGACGAGCCGAACTATACCTACACTTCCAACGGCCGCAAGCTGGTGGGAGAGTTGGGAGCGCTGAGCGGCCCTCCGGTTTTCATCCGCACGCATTTTCTACTTGCGACGGGCGATGGAACGCCGGCGGTTGAAGTGGGGATCGACGAACGCCTATACGGAGGACGCCTCGGGGAAGCCCGTCTACGATTGGACGATTACGGATCGCATCTTCGACACCTATCTACAGGCGGGCGCGAGGCCGTTCGTCGAGATCGGGTTCATGCCGCAAGCGCTCTCGACACATCCGGACCCTTACCGGCCGGAGTGGATTCCCGGCGCCAAGAATACGCAATACAACATCGGCTGGACTTACCCGCCGGCCAGTTACAAGAAGTGGGCGGAGCTGGTGTATCAATGGGTGCGGCACGCCGTCGTCAAGTACGGGCGCGGCGAGGCGGCGGGTTGGTATTGGGAGGTGTGGAACGAGCCGGACATCGGGTACTGGCACGGCACGCCGGAGGAGTATGACAAGCTTTACGATTACACCGCCGATGCGGTGAAGCGGGCGCTGCCGGAGGCGAGAGTGGGAGGGCCGGCGGCGACGGGGCCGGCGAACGAGCGGGCGGCGAAGTTCCTGCGCCAGTTTCTGGAGCATTGCGCGGCGGGGACGAACTACGCGACGGGAAGGCGCGGGGCGCCGCTCGATTTCATCACCTATCACGCCAAGGGGCGGCCGGAGGTGGTCGATGGGCATGTGCGGATGGGGATCGCCAAGAACCTCGCGGATGCGGACGCGGGATTCAGGATCGTTTCATCGATTCGCGAAGTTCCGGGCGTTGCCGATCGTGTTGAGCGAGTCCGATCCGGAGGGCTGCGCGGCGTGTTCGGCGCGGGTTTATCCGGAGAACGCGTATCGCAACGGGCCGATGTATCCGGCGTATACGGCCGCGGCGATGAAGGGCATCCTCGATCTGGCGGAACGCGACGGCGCGCATATCGCGGGCATGTTGACGTGGGCGTTCGAGTTCGAAGATCAGCCGTACTTCGACGGCCTTCGCACGCTGGCGACGAACGGCGTCGATAAGCCGATCCTGAATTTGTTCCGCATGGATGGGATGATGCGCGGGGAGCGGGTGAAGGTGGAGAGCGCGGGCGCCGTCGGGCTGGCGTCGATGGTCAAAGACGGCGTGCGCGGGGATGCCGATGTGGATGCGATCGCGGTGCGCGGGGATCGCGAAATCTCGATCCTCGTTTGGAATTATCACGACGACGATGCGGCGGCGCCGGAGGCGAAGGTGGCGATTCACGTCGCGGGACTTCCCGGGAGCGGGCCGCGCGTTCTGCTGCGCCATTACCGCATCGACGACACGCACAGCAACGCCTACTCGGCTTGGAAGCGGATGGGTTCGCCGCAGGATCCGTCCGGAGAACAACGCGCGGAATTGGAAAGAGCGGGACAATTGCAATTGCTGGAATCGCCGCGCTGGATCGAGGTTCGCGCGGGTACGGCGGAAGCTGGACTTCACTCTGCCGCGCCCCGGCGTTTCGCTGGTGCAACTGGCGTGGTAACGGCTACACGCCCCAGCAGTAGTCTTCCACAATCACCGACGTGGCGACATTCTGCAGGCCGGCGCTTTCGCCGCGGCGCCGGCTCCTGTTTCGCGTACAATTTTTGAATTAAGCTGAAGAGAGCCAGTTATGTCCGTGAGCATTGAATTTTCGAATGAGCAACTCGCCGCGCTTAAGGCGAAGGCCGCGGCAGAGGGCCTTACGCTTCAAGACTGGCTGCGGAAGCTCGCATTGGAAGAACCGGCATCCGCTCAGCCTGGCAAGCCGTTTAAATCGGGCTACGGGATGCTGGCGAAGTACGGCCCCGCGCCGTCGGCCGAGGAAATCGACGAAAACCGGCGAGAGATGTTCCGGGGCTTTGCCAAAGACCTTCGATGATTGCCGGCGTCGCCGACACTCACGCCGCGCTCTGGTATCTTTTTGGCGACCCCCGCTTATCGGCGCCGGCCAAGTTGGCGTTTGACGCCGCGGCGAGTTCCCGGCGCAAGATCCTGCTGTCGGCCATCAGCTTGGCGGAGGTCGTGTACCTCGTCGAAAAAAATCGCCTTCCCTCGTCCGCTTACTCCGATTTGCAGACGGCGCTTCGCGATCCCGATCACGTCCTGTGGGAAGCGCCGGTGACCGCCGAAATCATCGACGCCATGCTGGAGGTGCCGCGTGTGGACATTCCGGATATGCCGGACCGCATTGTCGCGGCGACAACCGTTTATTTTGGTGTGCCCGTCATCAGCCGTGACGGGCGTATCCGCGCTTCCAACGTGCAAACCGTCTGGTGAGCAACGCATGAAACGACGCGGCCCGCTATCATAGCGCCGCCGATGTCAACATGCATGGAGAGTCGCGTGCGTGAGTCCAGGAGCGACGCGAGGGTCGCCGTGTCCTTACCTACACGCCCCAGCAATAATCTTCCACCGCCCGCTCGATGTTGTGGTCCTGCTCGGTCAAACGCATCAGTTCCAATCGGATCGCGTCGAGCAGCGCCAGCCAGCTCGCCTCGATGACGTTGTCGGAGACGCCGACGGTGGCCCAACTGCGGCGATGGTCGCTCCATTCCACCAGCACGCGGACTTTGGCGGCCGTTCCCTTTTTCGGTTCCAGCACGCGGACTTTGTAATCGGTAAGGCGGACGCTGGCGATGCCGGGATACAGCTTCGACAGGCACTGGCGCAGGCAGACATCGAGGGCGTTCATCGGACCGCGGCCGGTGGCCGTCGCGGTGTGAATCTGTTCTTCGGCTTTGAGCGTCACGGTGGCCGTGGTCTCGTTCACCGGCGCGCCGCTGGCGTTGATCATGCGCGTCGAAACTTCGTAACCGATCACGTCGAACAACTGCGCGCCGGGACGCAGCGCCTCGCGCACCAGCAATTCGAAGGTGCCTTCCGCCGCTTCGAGCTCGTAGCCTTGATACTCCATGTGCTTGATGCGCTCGAGCAATGTGCGGCGGGCTTCCGAGTCGAGCCGGTCGGCGAGCCCGTGCTGTTTGAGCTTATAAAGAACGTTGCCGCGGCCCGACAAATCGCTCAACAGAACGCGCTGGCGGTTGCCGACGGTCTCCGGAGGGATGTGCTCGTAAGTGGCCGAATCCTTCAACACGGCGCTGACGTGGATGCCGCCTTTGTGCGCGAAGGCGCTGCGGCCGACATAAGGCTGGTCGTTGCGCAGGGGCAGATTGGCCAGCTCGGAGATGAAGCGGGCGACGGCGCTCAGGCTGCCGAGCCGGTCCCGCCCGATGGTGGAATGGCCGAGCTTCAATTCGAGATTGGCGATGATCGAACAAAGATTGGCGTTGCCGCAGCGCTCGCCATAGCCGTTCATACAGCCCTGAACATGCGTGACGCCCTGCTCGACGGCGGCGATGGTGTTGGCGACGGCGACGTCGGAATCGTTGTGAGTGTGGATGCCGAGGATGCCGTCGAAACGCTGGCGCACGTCGGCGACGATCTCAACCATTCTTCCGGTGAGCGTGCCTCCGTTGGTGTCGCACAGCACCAGCACATCGGCGCCGGCGTTTTTCGCCGCTTCGAGCGTGCGCAGCGCGAAGGCCGGATTGGCCTGATAACCGTCGAAGAAATGTTCGGCGTCGTAGACGACCTCGCGGCCATGGTGCTTCAGGAAGGCCACGGTTTCCGAGATGATGGTGAGGTTTTCCTCCTCCGTGACGCCGAGCGCGCGCGTGGTGTGCAGGTCCCAGCTCTTGCCGAAGATGGAGACGACGGGCGTTTCGGCGCCCACCAGCTCCTGGACGTTCGGATCCTCCTCCACGCGATGGCGGGCGAAGCGCGTGGAACCGAACGCGGTGAGTTTAGCGTGGCTCAGCTTGAGATCGCGCGCCCGGAGAAAAAACTCCTTGTCCTTCGGATTGGAGCCGGGCCAGCCGCCTTCGATATAGTCGATGCCCAACTCGTCCAGCTTCTGGGCGATGATCAGCTTGTCCTCCACCGAGAAGGAAACGGACTCGCCCTGCGTGCCGTCGCGAAGAGTGGTATCGAAGGTGAAGATTCTCATGACGAGCCTACCGCGCGGTTATTTCGCGACCGCCGCTTCCCGCTCCTCGGGAATGCCGGTCTCCTTGCGTTTCTTTAGGAACGTCATCATCTCGCGCAGCTCGCGGCCGACGCGCTCCATTTGCTGGTCGCGCGCGCCTTCGCGCATGGCGAGAAATTTCTTGCGGCCCGCTTTGTTTTCGCCGATCCATTCGCGGGCGAATTCGCCGGCTTGAATCTCGGCGAGGATCTTCTTCATCTCGGCGCGGGTTTCCGCGGTGACGATCCGCGGGCCGCGCGTGTAGTCGCCGTATTCGGCGGTGTCGGAGATCGAATAGCGCATGTAGGAAAGCCCGCCCTCCTGAATCAGATCGACGATCAGCTTCAGCTCGTGCAGACATTCGAAGTAGGCGATCTCCGGCGCGTAACCGGCCTCGACCAGCGTTTCAAATCCGGCGCGGATCAACTCGCTGACGCCGCCGCAGAGCACCGCCTGCTCGCCGAACAGATCGCTCTCGGTCTCCTCGCGGAAATTGGTTTCGATGACGCCGGCCTTCAGGCACCCGAGCGCGAGGGCGTAGGAGAGGGCGTTCTGCAGCGCCTTGCCGCTGGGGTTCTGATGGATGGCGACCAGCGCCGGGACGCCGACGCCTTCGGTGAACAGCTCGCGCACGCGATGGCCGGGCGCTTTGGGCGCGATCATCGACACATCGACATCCTTCGGCGCGACGATCTGGCCGAAATGGATGTTGAAGCCGTGGGCGAACATCAGCGTCTTACCGGCGGTCATGTGCGGGGCGATTTCCTGGTGATAGATGTCGGCCTGGATATGATCGGCCACCAGCATCATGACGATGTCCGCGGCTTTCGCGGCATCGGCGACGCTCATCACGGTGAGGCCGGCGGCTTCGGCTTTGGCGCGGCTTTTGCTGCCGGCGTGCAGGCCGACAACGACGTGAACGCCGGAGTCGCGCAGGTTCAATGCGTGGGCGTGGCCCTGGCTGCCGTAGCCGACGATGGCGACGGTCTTATCGTGCAGGTCGGCGGCGCTGGCGTCTTTTTCGTAATAACGGTTGGGCATGATGGGTTTGACGGTTCCTTCAGTCGGTGAAAATTATTTCAACTCGGCCAGTTCTTCTTCGCGCGGAGCGTTGCCGCGCAGCACGGGAGGAGACAGCCGCAATTTCTTGGTTTCCAGCGAGACGGCGACGGACCCGGAACGGATCACGTCGATCTCGCCATAGCTGCGCATCACTTCGATGAATTCGTCCAGCTTCTCCGGGTCGCCGGTCGCCTCCAGCGCGAAGCCTTCGGTCGATTGATCGACGACGCGGGCGCCGAAGATCTCGGCCTCTTTAAGAATCGCCGTGCGGTTGGTCATTTGCGCGCGGACCCTCATCAGCGCCATTTCGCGGCACACGGACGGGCTGTCGGTAAGGTCGGTAGCCTGCAGCACGTTGATCAGCTTGTTCATCTGCTTGATGACCTGCGCGCGCAGGTTCGGCTCGATATCGACGACGATGCTCATCCGCGAGAGGTCCGGATCGAGCGTGCGGGCGACCGTGAGGCTCTCGATGTTATACCCTCGGGCGCTGAGCAGGCCGGTGATGCGCATCAGCGAGCCGGGTTTGTTTTCGACGAGCAGGGAGATAATCTGAAGCATGAACGATCCTTCTTAGACTGCGACAGGCTGCGGCGGGCCGAGAACCATTTCGTTGATGCCGGCGCCGGCCGGAACCATGGGATAGACGTTTTCAAGCGGCGTGACGCGGACGTTGAGCAGGTACGGACCCGGCGCGCGCACGGCGTCTTCGAGCGCTTTCGCCAACTCCGATGGACGCTCCACGGTGCGGCCGGTGAAGCCGTAAGCGCCGGCCAGTTTCTCCACGTCGGGGAACGAAGTCAGCTCGACGGACGAGAGCCGGTTGTTATAGAACAGCTCCTGCCATTGGCGCACCATGCCCAGATAGCCGTTGTTCATGACGACGATTTTCACCGGGAGGGCGTGGTTGGCGATGGTGGCCAGCTCCGGAATGGACATCTGGAAGCCGCCGTCGCCGACGATGGCGAAAACCAGTTTATCGGGACGCGCGAACTGCGCGCCGATCGCCGCGGGAAGGCCGAAGCCCATGGACCCGAGGCCGCCGGAGTTGATCCACAGGCGCGGTTCGTTGAAGCGGATCAACTGCGCGGCCCACATCTGGTGCTGGCCGACGTCGGAGGCGACAATGGCCTGGCCGCCCGAAAGCCGGTCGATCTCGGCCATCAGGTGTTGAGGCTTGATCTCCTCGCTCGAGGTCTCGACGGTGAAAGGGTGCGCTTGCTTCCACTCGCGAACCTGATCGCGCCAAGCCTGTCGCGCGCCGCGATTGGTTTCCTTGTGCTCCGGCGCCAGCTCCTGAAGATTCTTGTTCAACTTCGCGAGAACCTTCTTCACGTCGCCGACGATGGGAAGATCGGCCGTGCGGTTCTTGCCCACCTCCGCCGGATCGATATCGACGTGAATTACCTTGGCCTTCGGAGCGAATGCGGCCAGACGCCCGGTGACGCGGTCGTCGAAGCGCGTGCCGAGTGCGATCAGCAGATCGCAATGCGTCATGCCCATGTTGGCGGCGTAGCTTCCGTGCATCCCCGGCATGCTGATGTAGTTGGGATGCGCGGCGGGCAAAGCGCCCAGCGCCATGAGAGTGGTGACGGCCGGGGCGTCGAGCGATTCCACCAACTCGCGAAGCTCTTCCGATGCACCGGCGGCGATGATCCCTCCTCCGGCGTAGACGAACGGGCGCTCGGCTTCCCACATCATTTGCGCGGCGCGGCGGATCTGGCCGGCGTGGCCTTCGGTGATGACCTTATAGCCGGGCAGGTGGATGGAGGAGACCGGCGTATAGTGCGCCTGCGCCTGGAAGACGTCCTTCGGGACATCGACCAGCACAGGACCGGGGCGGCCCGACGAAGCGATGTAGAACGCTTCGTGAATCACCTGCGGCAGGTCGGCGATATGCTTCACCAGAAAATTATGTTTTGTGCAGGAGCGGGTGATGCCGAACGTGTCGGCTTCCTGAAACGCGTCCGTGCCGATCAGCTTCGTCGAGACTTGTCCGGTCAGCGCGACGATCGGAATCGAATCCATCATCGCGTCGACCAATCCCGTCACCAGATTCGTCGCGCCCGGTCCCGAAGTCGCGCAGCAGACGCCGGTGCGGCCCGTGGCGCGGGCATAACCTTCCGCGGCGAAACAGGCGTTCTGTTCGTGGCGCACCAGAACGTGCCGGATAGGGTGGTCGTACAGCGCGTCGTAGAAAGGAAGCGTGACGCCGCCCGGATAGCCGAAGATGCACTCCACGTTTTCGCGCACCAGGCATTCCAAAAGAATGCGCGCGCCGCTCATTAAAGTTCCAGTGCCGTTTGCGGACATGTGAATTTGCCTGTCTCCTAATTATTGCGTTCCGGATAACGAAAAAGGCCGATGGGAGGGTTTTGGTTCCCCCGCCATCGGCCTTCGGAATCTCCTATCCGAAGTCCCTTCAGGCGGGGCCGGGTACGGCGACCTGAATAATAATCGGGCTAAGTTTCGGAAGTGGAGCGTTGAGAGAAGAGGTGGTGACACCCGGTTGGGTGACGTTCGCCGGATTCTCTCGCTCGCTCATGATATGAGTCTAATCGGAAAGTTTGGCAAATGCAAGAGCGCATCTTAATAAATAATGCTAATGCCAGTATTACGACGCAGCGCTGGCGGCTTCGGCGGCGGGGGCGAAGCGGCGGAAGATGCGGGCGTAGAATTTGCCGACCGCCGTGCGATCGACAAGGAACGTCATCGACGAGGTGAGGACGATGCTGAAGAAGACCATCGAGTAGGTGATGTGTTGAATAACGTCGCCGCCGGGGATCTTTTCTTGAAGAGGAATCGATGCGAGGACGGCGGCGGCCAGTCCTTTGGGGGTCATGACCGAGATGAGCGAGGCATCGTGGACGGTGATGGTGCGGCTAAGGGTGAAATAGGCGGCGGGGATGCGCAGCAGCATGATGGCGGCGGAAAGGGCGAGGCCGATGAGCGCGAGATGGAGGCGGGTGAGGCGCATGGAGATGCCGATATAGATGAAGAAGAACGCGGCGAGAAGGAAGACGATTTCGGCGATGAAGTCGCGCTCGGTCTGATTGAGCTTGATGGGGCGGGCGGGAAGGAGGCCGCGCAGAGCGGGGACCTTGTGGAACGCTTCGATGTTGCCGAGCGTGGCGCCGAAGGCGAGGGCGGCGATATAGCCGGAGTAGCCGAGCGCCTCGACGCCGCCGAAGAGGATGAAGACGAATGCGGGCGTGGTGAAGACGGAATTTTCCAGACTCCGTACGCGGTGCAGCAGCGAGGACCAGAAGCACGCGGCAAGCACGCCGAGAATCGCCGCGAGCAGAAGCGTGGCGATGATCTGTCCGATGAGGACGCCAACGCGCAGTTTGCCGAGCTGGTAGCCGGCGAGAATGGCCAGGGCGATGACGATGCTGAGAACGTCGCTGAGCGCGGACTCCATTAAGAGGACGCTGCGCGGATGCTCCTGCATGTCGAGTTTGCGCGTGAGGGGTACGATGACGGCGGGCGAGGTGGAAGCGACGATGGCGCCGAGCATCAGGCTGACCGCCGGTTGCAGGTGCAAGAAGAAATAGCCCGCGGCGCCGACAGCGGCCATCACCAGAAAGAAGCTGGCGGCGGTGAGCGCGACCATGTCGCGGAACGAGGCGACGAGAACGTCGAGATCGAGGCTGACGCCGGCCTCAAACAGAAGGATGACGAGGGTGACGGTGGAAAAGAACGGCCCGACGGCGCCGAAGTTTTGCGGACTGACCAGGCCGGCGATGGGGCCGAGCAGCAGGCCGACCAGCATGAGCAACAGAACGTCGGGGACGCGGGTGCGGCTGAAAAGGCCGGAGAAAAGATGGGCGAGGAAAACCAGGATTCCGACAACGGCGATGCTCGAAGCAGCGTGCATTGAGTTGTCCGGCTCCGATCCGTTATACCATGACTCGTTGCCTCGGATTTTCCTTGCGGCGTTGATTTCGTTAGCTGTCCTGAGCGTCGGCGTGGAGCGCTCCGGAATCGCCGCGGCGTACTCGGATCCGGTGGATGGCGTCCGGGCGCAGGACGAATCGACCTACGCCAACAGCGCCATGGGATTGGCGTCGGAGGGAGGGTGGCTGACGCCGAAAGTAATGGGGCGGTTTTTGTTGTACAAGCCGCCGCTGCTGGTGTGGTGCGCCGGGGCGTCGTTGAAGGTGTTCGGGCGTTCGCTGTGGGCCCTGCGGCTGCCGGATATTTTGGCGGCCGCGCTGGCGTCCACTTTAGTATTCGCCTGGAGCGGAGGGTTGGGCGTCGCGGCGTGGGCGGCTCTGGCCCTGATGTTGGCGGATCCACTATGGCGGACCTTCGCCCACCTTTGCTACACCGACATGTTCCTGGCGTGCTGTTTCACCGGCGCAATGTTCTGTCTGCGCAAGAACGGCAGGCTGGACCGCGCCGCCTATTTCGCCGCATTCGTGGCGTTCGTCGCGGGCGGGGTGATGGCGAAGAACGTGGCCGGTTTCCTGCCGCTGGCCGCGCTGGGAATCTACTGGCCGTTCGCCGCGAAAGACGCCCGGCCCGGCTTAGCCCGGATCGCCGCGGCGCTCGGTTGCATCGCCGCGTTGGTTGCGCCCTGGCATGTCTACCAATTCCTGGTGCATCGCCAGTGGTTCTGGGCCGATTATGTGCAGGTGCAACTGCTCGGCTTCGGCACGCGGCCTCCGGACGAGCATTCGGCGGAGGGGCAAGCGTGGTTCTACGCCAAGCGTCTGGCGGTGACCGATCCGCTGTTGACGATTCTGGCTTTGGGCGCGCTGCCTCGGATTGTTCCGCGCCTGCCGCAAGCGCTCGCCGGACGCCCTGCTGCTGGCCGCGTGGATCGCGGCGACGGCGGCGGCGATGCTGGCGTTTCGTTATCGCAACCTTCCCTACGCCCTGCCGCTGATTCCGGCGCTGGCGCTCACGGCCGTCGAATACGCGCCCCGCTTCAAGGCACGTTGGGCTTGGCCGGCGCTGGCGGTCTCCGCGGCGCTTCTGTTTATTTGGCTCGTCCCCGTCGACCGGTGGGCAGCGCCGCCGCCCATCCCCGAGGCGCGGGCGCTGCGCGAATACTACGAGCGCGGCAGGCCGCAATGGCTGTTCAACGTCGCTCCCGCCGACGAGTTCTACTCCTTCGCGCTCCCCGGCCTGAGAGTACGCTATGTCTTCGTCGACCCGGCGGGCGTTGTCGTAAAATACGCGCCGCACTACGCATGGCTGGGCATCACGATGACCGGCGCGGAATTTCGAAAACCTCGACGCGGTGCGTGGCGAATACGTGCGGCGCTTGAAATCGTGGGGCCTCGATTCGGACCAGCCGCTGGCGACATCCATCGTCCTACCGTCGCCGGAGGGCGTCGCGGAACTCGTTCTCAGGAACCCGAACGCCGACTTCGACGTCCCACAGGTGTGGGTACCGTTAAACGACATCGCGCACCAGAGCGTTCCGTCTTCGCCGGGGCGCGTCTTGCTACTCGCCCGCGGGTCCGCGCCGCGAGTAGCCCGGACGCTTCTTCCGAAGTACTGGTAAACCTATTTGTAACGTTCCTTGCGAAGCGTCGTATTCGGAGTTACCCTCGGTTCAGGAGGTAGGTTATGCGCGGCCTCTCGATGTTATTTGCGGCCGGTCTCCTTGCATTTTGCCCAGTCGTCTACGGCGCCGGCGGTCACGGCGGCGGGGGCGGCCACGGCGGAGGAGGCGGTGGCGGTTCACGTGGCGGTGGAGGGGGCGGCGGGTTCCGTGGTGGCGGAGGCGGCGGGGGCGGCTTCCGCGGCGGCGGCGGTGGTGGAGGCTATCGCGGGGGAGGCGGTGGCTATGGGCGCGGTGGCTACGGTGGCGGTGGGTATGGCCGCGGTGGTTATGGCGGCGGAGGCTACGGTCGCGGCGGCTATGGCGGCTATGGTCGCGGCGGATACGGTGGGTACGGCCGCGGATACGGCGGGTACGGCCGCGGGTACGGGTACGGCGGCTGGGGTGGATATGGCGGTTGGGGTTGGGGCGGCTGGGGCTATCCTTATTTGGGACTCGGCATAGGCTGGGGCGGTTACGACCCCTATTGGTACGACCCCTACTATTACGATCCCGGCTATTACGCTCCGGCACCCGCTCCGCCTCCCGTGTATCAGCAGTACTACAGCGATCCACCGGCGGCGCGCAATCGTCCGACTGCGCCGGATCCTCCCGCGCGCGATTCCGTCGCGGCGGGTCCAAACCCCGGACGCTATCACGGGAATACGGGTCTCGACGAGTTCGGCCAACCCATCAAGCAAAAGGTCCCGGCGAACTGAAGCCGCTCGCTTAACCAGGCTCAAAACCCGGCAGATAGGGCGCTTCGAAGAGGGGTGCGGGCTGCGGTTTCGATTCCCGCACCCGCTCTCGCATGCTCCTTAGCATCGGAGATCCGATATAAACGCGCCCTCGCTTCTCCCCGTCCGGAACCAGAAATCCACTCTGCACCAGCAGCTTCAGGTCGCGGCTCGCGACTTGGTCGGTGACCTCCGCGATGGATCGATACGTTGCGTTTCGAATCCGGTATCCGGTCGCGGCGTCGGCGAGCGCGAAGATGGTTCGCGCCGGCAATCCACGAAGCTCAATGGCGTGTTCTAACTCATTCCAGAGCCGTTCCGTCTCCTTGATTCTCCGGAGGATCGTATTGGCCTGCCGGTGATGGGCGGTGAGACAAAAATCCAGCCATGGACGAGCGTCATTGCCCGGTTCCCACAAGCCCTTGCCGGCTTCGGCGAGCGCCGCATAGTACTCGCTGGTGTTCCGCCCAAGATATTCTTCGATGCTGCAAAACTGCGGCTCGAGAATTCCCTCGCGCGCCAGAACAAGAGTCTGGAGGCATCGCGCCATGCGCCCGTTCCCATCGGAGAAGGGATGGATCATCACCAGATTCAGGTGGGCCATCGCCGCCCGGACAATCACAGGAGTCCGATCTACGAAATTTAGTGAAGTAACGAGTTCAGCCATCAACTTCGGCACAAGATTCCCCATCCGGGCCCTCGTAGACAACTTCCTGTTTTTGCTCGTCTCTAACGTAGATCGACCCCAGTCTCCAGCGTCCGGGATTCTTCGGAATGTCGTAGCTCAGCATCATGAAATGAAGGCTGCGAAGGAAGCCGTCGTTGTAGACAAAGTGAGGGTCGCCAGCGAGCTGGAGAACGTACGTCATCGCGTCGCGGTAACCTTTGATCGCAGCCCATGCCTCGCTTTGCGCGTCGAGCGGCTCTTCGCCTTCCACCGCCGCGATGGCGTCTTCCGCGGACACGTTATACCCCTCGATACTGTTAGAACCTTGGATCGCCTTCGCAAAGGAGCTTCGACGCAGCAAGCCAACCCACCGGCGGGGGGACTGAAGGCGATATTTCAAGCTCTCTCGAATAGAAAGAATCTCTTCCACGACTCTGTTCTCTTGCATGTTGAGCGTGGGTGTACCGAAAAGCATTTTAAAATATCCTTCAATACTGATATTATCTGTATTGAAGGATGCGTGCAACTGTATATTCGTCCGGTTTTCCACAGACAGGATGATCGCATAGAATGGAATTTCGAGACGCGGCGCACTCGTTTCGCATCCAACCTCGTAGACGGATTATCCTAATCCCCCATTCTTGACAGGGATTACCGTATATCCTCTAGAATGGAAGGATGGGGACGTGGCGTTGCCGCGTCTTTCTGCAACCATGCCAGCCGTCATCTCCGCTCGTTCGACTCCTCGCGCCGGCGCCGACAGTCTGCTCGGCCAGATCGGGAATACGCCGCTGCTTCGCTTGGCGAAGATCGACGCGGGACTTCCCGGAGTTGAGATTTACGCCAAGGCGGAATTTTTCAATCCCGGCGGATCGGTGAAGGACCGCGCTGGACTGAATCTGATCCTCGACGGCGAGCGAAGCGGCAAATTAACCCGTGACAAAATCATCCTGGATTCGACCAGCGGCAATACCGGCCTCGCGTATGCGATGATCGGCGCGGCGCGCGGGTATCGCGTGCGCTTGTGCCTTCCTAAGAACGCCTCCGAGGAGCGCAAGCGGATGCTTGAGGCCTACGGCGCGGAAATGATTTTGACCGATCCGGCGGAAGGCTCCGATGGCGCGATTCTCAAATGCCGCGAAGTGTATTCGGCCGATCCGGACATTTATTATTACCCGGACCAGTACAACAATCCGGCCAACTGGATGGCGCACTACGAGACCACCGGGCCGGAGATCATTGCGCAGACCGGCGGGCGCGTCACGCACTTCGTGGCCTGCATGGGGACGAGCGGAACGTTCACCGGAACCAGCCGGAGATTGAAGCGCGACGTTCCCGGCGTGCGTTGCATCTCTGCGCAGCCTTCGTCGGGTTTCCATGGCCTGGAGGGATTGAAGCACATGGCGTCGGCGATCGTTCCCGGCATTTACGATCCCACGCTCGCCGACGATAATATATGGATCGAGACCGAGGACGCTTACCGCATGGCGCGGCGCCTAGGACGCGAAGAGGGAGTGCTCACGGGGATCTCCTCCGGCGCGAACCTAGTGGCCGCCACTACCATCGGACGGCGGATGGCGGAGGAGGGGCGCGAGGGAGTGATCGTGACCATCCTTTGCGACGGCGCGGAAAAATATTTGAGCGAACCGTTTTGGAGAGAAGCCGAATAACGCTCAGGAACGGCGATGATTGAAATCGAGAAGTCGGCCTGGGAGGCGATGGTCGCCCACGCCGAGCGCAGTTTTCCTAAAGAGTGTTGCGGCGTGATGGCCGGCGCCGATGGCGTCGTTCGCCGCGCCGTGGCGCTACCCAACGTATATGACGGACCGCAGGAAGATTTCTTCGTGATGGACCCGAAAGACCTCCAGCGCGCCGACGACGAAGCCCGCCGCGAAGGGATGGAGGTGGTGGGCATCTATCACAGCCATCCCGACTGCGACGCCTATTTTTCCAAGCGCGACTTGGAGCACTCCTGCCCCTGGTATTCCTATGTGGTGCTGTCGGTGAAGAGCGGGCGCTTCGACCACGCCAACAGTTACCGCCCGGACTTCGATCAAAAAACCGCCGAGAAAGAAGAATTGAGCCATGCCTAAAATACTGATCCCCACGCCGCTGCGGCAGTTCGCCGATAAAAAAGATAGCGTGGAAGCCGCGGGCGCCACGGTGGGCGAAATGTTGGACGGGCTCACCGCCCGGCACCCGGAACTGCGCCGCCACCTGTTCAACGACGAGGGGAAACTGCGCAGTTTCGTGAACGTGTATGTGAACGACGAGGATATCCGCTATCTGGAAAAATCGGCGACGCCAGTGAAGGACGGCGATACGATCTCGATCGTGCCGAGCATCGCCGGAGGCTCGCCGGCGGTGGCGGAGGCGGCGGTTGCGTTGAACAAGGACGAGGTTCTGCGCTACAGCCGGCACTTGATTCTGCCCGAAGTCGGCATGGAAGGGCAGTTGAAGCTGAAGCAGGCGAAAGTGGCGCTGATCGGCGCGGGCGGCCTGGGCGCGCCGCTGGGGCTGTATCTGGCCGCGGCCGGAGTGGGGCGCATCGGCATGGTCGACTTCGATGTGGTCGACTTCTCCAACCTGCAGCGGCAGGTGATTCACGGCACCAAGGATGTCGGCAAGAAGAAGCTGGATTCGGCGGCCGAGTCGATGCTGGACATCAATCCGTATCTCCGGATCGATAAATTCGACGCGGCGCTGACGAGCGAAAACGCGCTGGGAATTTTCAAGGACTACGACATCGTCGTCGATGGCACGGATAATTTTCCCACGCGCTATCTGGTGAACGACGCCTGCGTGCTGCTGGGAATACCGAACGTCTATGGATCGATCTTCCGCTTCGAAGGCCAGGCGACCGTGTTCGCCTACGAAGGCGGCCCTTGCTACCGTTGCCTCTATCCCGAGCCGCCGCCGCCGGGCCTGGTTCCCAGTTGCGCCGAGGGCGGCGTGTTGGGGATTTTGCCGGGCACAATCGGCTTGATCCAGGCGACCGAGACGGTGAAGCTGATCCTCGGGATCGGCGAGCCGCTGGTGGGCCGATTACTGCTCTACGACGCGTTGACGATGCGGTTCCGCGAACTGAAACTGCGGCGCAATCCGGAGTGCCCCGTTTGCGGCGATCATCCGACGATCACGCAATTGATCGACTATCAGGAGTTCTGCGGCGTTCCCAAGCAGGCGCCGGCGGGGGCGGAGATCGATCCGCTGGAAGTGAAAGCGATGATCGACCGCGGCGAGCCGTTCACGCTTCTCGACGTGCGCGAACCGCACGAATACCAGATCGCCAGCATCCCCTACGCCAAGCTGATTCCTCTCGGCGATCTGCCGAAGCGGATGAACGAGCTCGATCGTTCGACGTTACTCGTCGCCCATTGCAAGAGCGGAGTGCGCAGCGCCAAAGCGGTCGGCGTGTTGCGGGAGGCGGGATTTTCGAACCTGCTCAACATGAAGGGCGGCATCCTCGCCTGGAGCGACAAAGTGGACCCCAGCGTGGCGAAGTACTGACGCCCGCCGAGCGCGGTTCAGACGCGGCCGGAATGGCGCTTGAGTAACTGGAGAAGATTGGTGGAAAATGCCGAGCGCGTCATCACGACATCGGCGCCGGCGTCCTGCGCCTGCTGTTTCAACTCGCCCTGGATGTGCGAAAGATAGGCGATCAGGCTGACCTTTTTCGACTCCGTGGCGCTCTTTAATTTCTCGATGAGCGAAAGCGGCTCGACGGAATTGGCGTTGAGGTCGAGGATGATGGCCACGGGCGCATCCTTGGCTTGTTCGAGGACGTCCTTCTCCGACTTCAGGAAGACGGCCTCGAGGCCGTTGCGCTTGGCGGCGTCGTTGATTTTCACGGTGAACATGAGATCGTCCACCACGGCCAGAATCTTCTTCGGCGGCGATTGCATAGTTAGATTGTGCGAAATGGAACGGCGAATTCAGGCAGGTAAACCACAGTGTACCATGGGCTATTTTCGCCCGGCGAGCGTTCTGCCCCGTGGATTAAACAGCGGAGAGCGATGGATGCCATATTTATTCAGCAGGAATTGAACGCTGGTGGCGAGCACGCCGAAGCCGTATTCGACGCTGCGGCGGAAGCCGATGGAAGAAGCCTCGGGGAAATATTTCGTCGGACAGGAGACTTCGCCCATCCGGAAGCCGGCGGCGATGCACTGGACGAGCATCTGATTATCGAATACGAAGTTGTCGGAATTTTCAAGCAACGGCAAGCGGGTAAGAACCTCGGCGCTGAAGGCGCGGAATCCGGTGTGATATTCCGATAGCTTCGCGCCAAGCAATAAATTTTGAACGGCGGTGAGCACGCGGTTGGAGAAGTATTTATACCGCGGCATCCCTCCGCGCAGGGCCTGGCCGCCGAGAATGCGCGAGCCGAGCACGACGTCGTAAACGCCGTAGGCGATCATGCTGGCCATGGCGGTGACGAGCAGCGGCGAATATTGATAGTCGGCGTGAACCATGATGACGATGTCGGCGCCGAGGGAGAGCGCGGCGCGGTAGCACGTTTTCTGATTCGCGCCGTAGCCGAGGTTGGATTCGTGGACGATGGTGTCGAGGCCGAGGCGGCGGGCGAGCGCGGCGGTGCCGTCGGAGCTGCAGTCGTCGACCAGGACGCGGTGATCGACGCAATCGGGAAGCTCGCGTATGGTGTTCTCGAGCGTCTTTTCGGCGTTGAAAGCGGGCAGGACCACGGCCAGGCGTTTTCCGTTAATCATTGCGGGGATGGGAGGAGCGATCGGGCGATTCCATGGTAGCTATTTGCTATGTTGGGTCCGATGGCCGACGCGAACCCGTTCCTCGATCCGCTGCGCATCGAGCGCCGCGTGCCCCCCTGCGCCCTGGTGATTTTCGGCGCCAATGGAGACCTGGCGAAGCGCAAGCTGCTGCCGGCGCTTTACCAGATTCATTTCGAGGGACGGATGCCGCCCGCCTTCGCGGTGATCGGAAATTCGCGGACGGCGATGAGCGACGAGGCGTTCCGCGCGAAGATGCGCGAGTCGGTGGAGCGCTTTCTGGAGGACAGTCCGTTCGACGCGGCGGTGTGGGAGAGCTTCGCGCGGAGCCTTTTTTATATCGCGGGAGATTTGACGGACCCGGAATTTTACCGGCGGCTGTCGGCGAAGCTGGCCGAAGTGGAGAACGAGCGGAGGACGGCGGGCAACGTCTTGTTCTATCTCTCGACGCAGCCCAGCCACTATTCGATCGCCGCGCACGGCCTCGGCGCGGCGGGATTGAACGAAGGCGCGGGTTGGAGGCGGCTGGTGGTGGAGAAGCCGTTCGGGCACGATTTGGAAAGCGCGCGGGATCTGGATCGCAAGATCCACGAATATTTTCCGGAGCCGTCGGTGTACCGCATCGATCATTACCTGGGCAAAGAGACGGTGCAGAACATCCTGGCGTTCCGCTTCGGCAACGGAATTTTCGAGCCGTTGTGGAACCGGCGGTATATCAACTACGTGCAGATTACGGCGGCGGAATCGATCGGCGTCGAAGGGCGCGGCGCCTATTATCAGGAAGCGGGCACGCTGCGCGACATGATCCAGAACCATCTGCTGCAGGTGATGGCGACGGTGGGGATGGAGCCGTCGAACGTGTTCGAGGCCGATACGGTGCGGGACGAGCGGGCGAAGTTTCTACGGTCGATCCGGGTGATGAAGCCGGAGGAAGTGGACAAGTACGCGGTGGCGGGGCAATATGGCGCGGCGCGAATCGGCGGCAAAGACGCTCCGGGGTTCCGCGAGGAGCCGGGCGTGGACCCGCGCGCCTCGACCGACACCTACGCGGCGGTGACGTTCTTCGCGGATAACTGGCGCTGGGCGGGCGTGCCGTTTTACGTGCGCAGCGGGAAGCGGATGCCCAAGCGCGTGACCGACGTGGCGATCCAGTTCAACTCCGCGCCGCACTCGCCCTTCGCCGACAGCGAGGAGGACGGGCGGGCGAGCGCGCGGCCGAATTTGTTGATCATGCGCATCCAGCCGGAGGAGGGCATCTCGCTGCGGTTCATGTCGAAGTATCCGGGCAGCGGGATGAAGCTGCGGCCGGTGTCGATGGATTTCAGCTATGGGTCGAGCTTCGGCACGCGCACGCCGACGGCGTACGAGACGCTGCTGGTGGACGCGCTGTCGGGCGACGCGACGCTTTACACGCGGCAGGACATGGTGGAGGCGAGTTGGCGGGCGGTGGAACCGATTCTCGAAGTGTGGAAAAACCGCGCGTTCAATTTTCCCAACTATGCCGGAGGGACGTGGGGGCCGCGGGAGTCCGACGAGATGCTGGCGAGGAACGGCCATTTCTGGAGGGTGCCGTAATGGCGGAGACGCTCAGTTCGGTGGAACCGGAGAAAATTCTGAAGCAGCTTGAAGAGCTGTGGATCGAGATGGGGCGGGCGGAGCCGGATAAACGGAGCGCGGTGCTGCGCGCCTGTTCGATGACGTTTTTGGTGGCGCTGGAGGAGACCGACGACGCGCAGGCGGCGGGCGAAACGCTGGCGGAGTTGATGCACGAACATCCCAGCCGGGCCATCGTTCTGCGGATCGATACGCAGCCGGGGGACACGCTGGAGGCGGCGGTGCTGGCGCAGTGCTGGATGCCCTTCGGGCGGCGGCAGCAGATCTGTTGCGAGCGGATCGAGATCCGGGCTTCGGCGGCGCGTCTCGAGGAAGTGCCGCGCATCGTCATGGGGGTGATGGTGCCCGATTTGCCCGTCGTGTTGTGGTGCCGCGGAGGGGAACTATGCCGGGACGGGCGATTCCAGGGGCTGTTCCCGCTGATCGATAAGTTGATCGTGGATTCGGCGCATTTCGCGGACGCCTCCGAAGGGATCGAGTTCGTGAGATCGCTGCGCGGGCGGGTGTTAACCGCCGATCTGGCGTGGACGCGGTTGACGCGCTGGCGGGAGATGGTGGCGCTGTTGTTCGACGATCCGCGATCGCGGGCGCTGGCGGCGCATGTGGAGCGCGTCCGAATCCGGCATCGGAGCGGCCAAACGCCGGCGGCAGCGCATTATTTGGCGAGTTGGCTGAAGCGGACCGTGCCGTCGCCGGTGGAGGTGTCGTTCGAAGAGTGGGCCGGAGACGCGGGAGAGATTTCCGGCGTCTTTTTTTCGGGCGCGGGCGTGGAGGCCTCCGTGGTGCGCAATGGAGCGTGCGTGGACCTTACGATGAATTCGATCGCCAGCGGAGTTCCCTTCCCCAAGGTTTCGGAGATGGACACGCTGCGCGACGAACTGTCGATCCTGGGACGGGACCCGGTGTTCGAGGCGAGCCAAGGATGACGGTGGCGAAGGAGGTGTTCGCCGACGAGGGTGCGGCGGCGAGGGCGTGCGCGGCGAGGATGGAGCGCATTCTCGAAGAGCGTCTTGCGGAGACGGAGAGGGTGGCGATCGCCGTGTCGGGGGGCAATTCGCCGCAGGCCATGTTCGAGGCGCTGCGGGCGAGCCGTATCGATTGGACGCGCGTGCATTGGTTCTGGGTGGACGAGCGATGCGTGGCGGCCGACGATCCGGGAAGCAACTATGGCATGACGCGCGCGGCGATTCTCGATCCGGCGAAGATTCCGGAGGCGAACATCCATCGCATTCAGGGGGAGCGGGGTCCGCAACTGGCGGCAGCGCGCTACGCGGACGAGTTGCGGGCGTTCTTCGGATTGGGCGAAGGCCAGTTTCCGGAGTTCGACGTTCTGCATCTGGGGATGGGCGAGGAGGGCCACACGGCGAGCCTGTTTCCCGGCGAGCCGATGATCGAGGACAGAACCGATTTGACGGCGGCGGTGAGCGCGCCGAAGCCGCCGCACGAGCGCGCGACGCTGCTGCCGACGGGTGATCCAGGAGGCGCGGCACGTTCTATTTTTAGTGGCGGGCGCGGAAAAAGCCTGGGCGGTGGGGAAGGTATTTGGAACCGAGTTCGATCCTCTGCATTGGCCGGCGCAGATCGTGATGCGCGAGGCGCGGGACGTGTGTTGGTTTCTGGACCGGGCGGCGGCGCAGCGCCTGCTATAGCGCTTGGCCGGCGGAGTAGCCCGAGGCCCAGGCCCATTGGAAATTGAAGCCGCCGAGGTGGCCGGTGACATCGACGGCTTCGCCGATGAAGAAGAGGCCGGGGACGTTGCGGGACTCCATGGTTTGGGCGGAGAGTCCGGAGGTGGAAACGCCGCCGGCGGTGACTTCGGCCTTGGCGTAGCCCTCGGTGCCGAGCGGAGAAACCGGCCAACGATGAGCGTGGCTTTCGAGTGCGGCGAGCGCGGCGTTGGACCAACCGGAGGGCGGGTGCAGATCGAGCCAGCGATCGGCGAGGCGGGTGGGCAGTGCGGCGCGGAAGGCGGCACGGAGCGCGGCGGGGGTTCGCGCGGCCCCGGAGGCGAGCAACGGCGCGGTGAGCGAGGCGCCGGGTGCGAGATCGATGCAGATGGGATCGGGCTGGCGCCAATAGGACGAAATCTGCAAGATGGCGGGGCCGCTTAAGCCGCGATGGGTGAAGAGCAGTTTTTCTCGGAACGATTGGCTTCGATGAGAGACGGTCACTTCGGTTGAGACGCCGGCGAGGTCGCGGAAACGCGCGAGATCCTCCGGCGCGAAGGTGAGGGGAACGAGCGCCGGGCGGCACTCCTCGATCGCGAGGCCGAATTGGCGGGCGAGGTGGTAGGCGAGATCGGTGGCGCCCATTTTGGGGATGGAGAGGCCGCCGGTGGCGACGACGAGCGCGGGGGCGCGGAATTCGGAATCGCCGGCGCGGACGGTGAAGGCGGTGTCGCGGAGGACTTCGCGGACGGGGGCGTTCAGAACGATGCGGACTTGGGCGGCGGCGCATTCGCGCTCGAGCATGGTGGTGACGTCGTGGGCGGAGCGGTCGCAGAAGAGTTGGCCGAGGGTTTTCTCGTGGTAGGGGATGCGGTGCGCTTCGACGAGACGGATGAAATCGGCGGGGGTGTAGCGGGCGAGCGCCGATTTCGAGAAGTGAGGATTGGCGGAGAGGAAATGTTCGGGGCGGCAATGGAGGTTGGTGAAATTGCAGCGGCCACCGCCGGAGATGAGGATTTTCTTGCCGATTCGTTCGGCGTGATCGAGCAGGGCGACGCGGCGTCCGCGTTTGCCGGCTTCGATGGCGCACATGAGACCGGCGGCGCCTGCGCCGAGAACGATGGCGTCGAAGGATTGGGGCATGGGACGACCGGTTGAGTCATCCCATGGTAACGGGCGATTTTAGGCGGCGGTGAGAGCGGCGGCGAGAGCGCCTTTGGCGGCCGAGTGCAATGGATCGGGCGCGAGAAGGATCTCGGAGATTTGGATGGGGAACTCGCGTTCGCGCAGGATTTTGTCGACGCGGTCGCGGAAGCCGGCGGGCATGGCGGTGCCGCCGCTGAGGACGATGGGCAAGGGGCGGTTGATTTTGGCGATTTTTCCGGCGCCGGCGAAGGCTTGGGCCATGCTATCGACGAGGCCACGAATCAGCACGTCGTGATAGACGCCGAGGACTTGCTGAGTTTTGTCGGCGGAAGCGCCGTTGAGATAGAAGCCGTTTTCCTTGATCAGGCGGATGTGATTTGCGCGCTCGCCGGTGACGGATGCGGCGTTGGAATCGATGTAATCGCCGGCTTGCGGGATGCTGAAGCTGATGACCGGAACGGCGAGGTAGGCGAGGCAGACATTGCACAGGCCGGCGCCGCAACTGACGCCGATGCCGGTATAGTTGGACGCTTCGAGCTCGGCGTAGACGATGGCGAGCCCCTCGTTCACCGGCTGGGCTTCGAAGCCGAGCGCGGTGAGGATCTGTTGCAGCGTGGCTTCGTGGTATGTGAGGCTTTCGGAAGCGCCAAGCGGAGCGGCCGGGACGGTGAAGCAGACTTTTTTGCCCGGTTTCGGTTCCTGCGATCCATCAGTGGAAGGCGGATCGCCGGCGAGAGTGGCGATCATCTGGCGGATCATGTTCAGGCTTTCCGGTTCGGCGGGATTGAGCATGCCTTTGCTCATGGTGCGGCGCATCTCGACGCCGAGCAATTCGGCCAGATTTTCCGATTCGTTGCCGTGGACGATCAGCGAGCTGCCGGAAACGGAGTGCGGGATGCGCTCCTTCTTAAGGACGCCCTCGGTCATCTGGGAGCGGGGGATGTTGACGAAAGCGTTGAGTTGAGACTCGAACTGAACGTGGCCGTCGTGGCGGCGGGCGAGGCAAATGCGGCTGGTGCCGACGTCGAGGCCGAGCGGGGATGAATTGCCGTTATTCTTCATGGTTGGTTTCCTTCCTGGTGGAACTGTTGCGGGCGGCGGCGAGGAGCGCGCGGTAACGGCCGCGGAGGATGGCGCGGTAACGCTCCGGCGAAAGATTGAAGGCGGCGGCGGCTTCGTGGAACCGGTTTTCGGCGGCGGTGAGGCCGGGGGCGAGGCGTGGACCGGTGGCGTGTAGATAGGCGTCGTCGAATGTGAATCCGAGGGCGGAGATGGCCGCTTGTGGCGCGGCGTAGTTGTCGGGCAGGCCGGCGGCGGCGAAGGGAAAGTTGGCGGCGAAATCGGTGTGCCAACCGATGAGAAAGCGCGACGGATTCAGAGAGACGAGCGCGTGGGTAACGCAGTTGGAGGCTGGTATTCGATAACGGGCGCGCAGCATTTCGGTGAGCGCCTTGCCGGTGGCGAGCTGGGCGCCGGTGATGCCGGTGGAATCGCCGCCGCGGTGGGTGCGGGTTTCGAAGGCGACGCCGAGGAAGGCGCGGTTGAGATCGAGATAAAGGAATTGCGAATCCGCCCATGCCGATTCTCCGGCGTGGAAGGCGACGCTCGATTCCGCGACGATGCGGAAAGCGCGGCCAAAGCGATCGATGACGAAGTGGTAGGAGCGGTGACGGCGGACGAATTCGAGAGTATCGGTGGCGACGCGCTGGAGAGCGCCGCTGTCGGAGGAATCGAACGGAACGAGGTCGCTCTCGGTGGTGTGGAAAACGATGCCCGCGGGGGCGGAGAGTGAAATGGCGCTCGAGGGCGAGGGATTTTGTACCGAGAAGGCGCGGTAATCGCCGCGCGGTTGGCCGGGAACCGCGAAGCGATTCTCAATGCGCAGGCCGTTGGAATAGGTTTCGAAATCGCCAGTGCTCTCAACCGGCCAGACTTCGGCGGCCGGCGTGAAGGCCGGGGAAGCGGGGGAATGAGCGAGCGAGGTGGTGGTGTCGGAGACGGTGGGAAGCGTGAGGACGGTGAGCATTATAAGGATAGAGAAGGCAAAGGCCAGCGCCGGGCTATGGGCGCGGAGGGTGCGGCGGCGTGGCTGAGAGGCTTGGCGGAGGTAGCGGAGCCGGGCGATTGGATCGGCGATTTGACCGGCGCGCCAAGCCAGCAGCGTGCGCGAATCCCGACGGGCGCGCATGGTGACGGAAAGCGTGACGCAGAGGGTGACGCAAAGAGAGTGGATACGGCATAAGAGCGCTGGGAAGTCCGCGAGGGTAGCCCGAATTACAGACAGGGCCACCGTACACCAAGCCATCCCTCTTTGCAGTAGAAAAGCCACCCTAATCTTCTCAATCGACCAAACGAAGATCGAATGATAGGGCGGAGCGCGAATTATTTTGCGGGGGCGGATGTTTCGGTTTGAAACACGGCGCGCAGGTTTTCCCGAAGTCGGGCGAGCTCGTCGATCGGGGCGGGGCGCGCCGAGGGCGCCGGGGATTTTCCGTTCCGTTCCGATCCGATTCGCTTTCTTCCCTTCTTCTCTTTGTTTTCTAAGAATTTAGTGCAACGTTGCGTTTTTACGAAGATCAAAAACCCGTTCATTTGCCCTTGCACGGGTTAGGGAGCCGCGTCAAACGCGAGCGGCCAGCGCCCACCTTTTTGCATTCGCGATCTCCCTTGTCTAGAATGGAGACCGCTTAGCGGCGAGGACGAAGATGATCAGTCGTCTCGCTCTTGGTTACACAATAGCGCGGGGGGTGGGAAAAGCGAGACGGTGGGATGGCGAGAATGTGGTGTAAGGTGTTGAGGGGGAGGGAGATATAGTTTTTTCGGGGCGTTGTGACCGCGATTTTGGGGCCTCGGGATTCGATATTTCAAAGTTCGATCATCGCGAGGGAGAAGACGGGCGCCGAATCGGCACGGCCAAACGTTCCAACCCAATTCGTGGGCGAGTCCAAAATGGAAATTCGTGGTATACTGCTTCAAAACCGGAAGCCCAAAATGCGGATTCCGGTTCCCACCTGTTCCGGGAGGCGGATATGAAGCGCTATGTTTGCCGCACGATTCCATTCCTTACCGGCCTACTCAAGCTTTGCGCGCTTGCGCCCGCTGCGCACGCGCAAGAAGTGCCGGCCGACACTGACAATATTCAAGCCTATGCCAAAGCCTGTTACGCCTGGCTGGAAGTTCAGGAAGCCGATTTCAACGGTCCGTTCAAATGTGAAGAAGGAGCGTTTCAGCTCGTTACGCAAGTAGATCAGGTGGTGAAGGATATCTTCTATCCCGGACGCAAGCTCAACCCTAACCGGGAGATGCCGCCTGGCTTCCCGCCGGTGTGCGACTATCCGTCTTGGCTGGCGCCGGGCGCCGCAAGTCAATGCTATGGCAATAGCTATATCCAGGAAATCAAGGCGAAATCGAACGCCAACGTAAAGGCCGCTTTGTTGTGCCGTCATAAGAGGGAATGGACCGACGATCCGAAGAAGTATCCCGATATCGCAATGATCATGCACAACAAAAAGAACGGTGCGACGTGCTGGTTTCAGACTGACGATACCGCCCCGCATGTGGCGGATGGCACGAACGTGCCAGCCCCGCAGACGGCGGCCGCGACGGCGTTCTGGCTTAAGCCGAGTCAGGCGGCGAACATCAACTGCGTTCAATGCCACGATAACGGAGCCTGGATGAACAGCCGGTGGATGTTCAATGCGATCGACACCCTGAAGGACGGTCACGAAAAGTATCTGAACAGCAACGCGACCGTGCAATTTGGCTTCGAGAAGTGGGAGGATGCGAAATTCGTCAGCGTGACTCGGGCGGGATTGCCCGATATGAAGGGGGAGTCCTGCACGCGGTGCCACAAGATTTCCGCCGCTTTGACGCCGAGTTACGAGACCTTCGCGCACTGGCTCGATTACACCATCGCCGTGGATCCGACGAAGCTGGCCCCCCAGACGGACGCCTTCGGCAAGGAGTTCAAGAATGCGAGCTGGATGCCGCCGGACCACGGCTTGGGTCTGGACGCTTATAACACCATCTACAAGAATCACATCGCCAAGTTGCGCGCGTGCATGGCGGCGAAAGGCGTGGGTGTAATCGGGTGCAATACGTACGTGGCCCTGTACAACCTAGTGCCAAGCGGATTGGCGGGCGCGCGGATTTCGGCGAGCCTGGACGGCGGGAAGACGTTTCCCTTCCTGGCGGTCGCCACGCCGGATCCGCCCGACACGTCGAATCCACCGAATCCAGTTCCCGCGGGGTCGCAACTGTTGATGAAGTGGGAAGCCGATTCCAGCTTCTACTATTGCTCGATCGAGGGTACCTTTCCCGCCGGAGTAAGCACGGCGGGACGGAACAATTGGGGATTGCCGGAGAGCCGCAATCCTTCGGCCCGCTGACTGTGCCCGGAAACTACCGGTTCGACATTTACTGCGACGACGACGTCTCGACGAATCTGACGTTTCAGGTTGAGGGAAGCACGCCGCCATACCTGGAGATACAGGCCATCGCGAATGGCATAGCCGCGCCGCCGGCTAATACGAATCCCGGACCGGAATTCGTGCAGACCCAAGCGCCGGTTGGCGCGACCGCTTATATTACCTGGTCGGCGGATTCGGTGCAGGAGGGTTCTTGCGCGGTCTCAGAGTCGTCCCTTCCCTCGGGACCGCCCGCTGTCACCTGGCCGCAGGACTACGGATTCGAGCCGATCCAAGTGATCGGCGGCGATACGGGCGCCTACACGCTGACGTGCATCGGAAACGACGGAGCGCGGTACACGGTTACGGAGACGGTGCAGCCTTCGTCCGACGGCTGAGCGCGGGTTGAGCCATTCACGGGCGGGCGCCTGCTTCGCCGGGTCCGCGGGACGCGCGAATACAACGGGATGTTCTTATCGACGAACGTCCCGTTCGCAGGCCGGTTGCATGCGCGAAAGCGCGTGGTAATCCGCGGGAAGGGTAAGAACGGGCCGGTCTTTTCGCGAACCTTCGATTGTGCGGTCCGGAACCGTGATTTCGCGACGCCAGTGGGCGTTGTCCCTGAGTCGGGCGGGATCGTCGATCTGGGCGGGGCGCGCCGAGGAAGACGGCCAGGCCGCCTGGGATCTTGGCCATGAGTGCGGCGGGAGGTTTGATAGACTCTGGGGGTTGGCGCGCGGTGCGCCGGCGAATTACTTGAACGGAAGGAATAGCGAATTGAGAACTATTAAGACGGGCATGGCGGCCGGAGCGGCGGCGCTGGCCTTACTCTTCGCAGCGGGCGGAAGCGCGGCGGCTCAGGATAATACGGCTACGGTCCAAAGCCCGGCCGAGTCGTACTGCCTTCAAAAGGGCGGCAAGGTGGAGGTGCGAAGGCCGGTTTACGGATCGAACGGACCGAACCTGTTGTTCCTGACGGGATCGAGACAATTTTGCCAGTTCACGTCGAAGAAGGACGGTTCGAGGATTCACATTCTGCTGGAGACTTTGTTCTCGACGCAGCCTTCGCTGGCGGCGCTGGCCTATTACAATCCTCCGCCTTACGGCGGGGGCGGCGGAGGGAATCCGGCGTCTTACTACTGCACGCAGCTTGGAGGCACGGACGTGTTCGGAGGGCCGAACGACGCGGCGGGCGGCGGATGGTATCTGAAGGGAACGATCGACGAGACGCTGGAAGCTTGTATCTTCCCCGATATGTCGTCTATCGACTCATGGGGGTTGATTTACAAGTCGGCCGGAATTATCCGAGGCATCGATCTGACGACGGTGCTGCGGTTCAATCCGAATAAGTAGCGAGTTAGTTGGAGGGCGCGGAGGAGGCTTCGGAAGTGGAGACGACCTTCGACTGGGTTTGGAATTTTCGGTAGTTACTAAAGCTGTTTTCATAATCGCCGCCGAATTTCTTAAACAACAGGCGGGCGTCGAGGCGTATCGTCATGGTCTTCGGCATCCAGATCTCGTCGTTGACCATGGTCTGGACGAAACGGAGATTGGTTCCGGGGTTGAGACTGGCGATAAACAGGCCCCATTTGAACGGACTGATGACTTCGCCCTCCACCTTCACCCATTCGTAATCGTTTTTCTCAATCCAGATCTTGCCGCGCAGTTTGGGCAGGGCCTTGGCGCGGGAATCTTTCGGTTGGAAGTCGGGGCGCGGGGTGGCGGAGACGATCCAGGAATCGTGGCCGTCCACCTTCTCCTGGCCAAGGAATTGAAAATCGTAGGCGTCGGGAATCTCACGGGCGAAGGCGCGATTCTTTTCGCGCTCCGTTTCGGCCTGGGCGGCCTGGCGGGCGCGTTTTTCCTCCGGGATGCCGGCGCGGGCGGCGACGGCTTTGTCAAAACGCTGCTGTTCCTTGAGGGCGGCGGGGGCGGGCAAAGGCCGGTCGTCGCGGGCGACGAGGCGGCGGAATTCACGGCCGTAAAGGTTGGTGACCTCAAAGGTCTTCGACGTGGTTTTGCCACCCTCGCGCTCCTGTTCGCGAACGAGGTAAGTATATTCCCGCGCTTTTTTCCAGTTGTACTGATCGAGATCGACGGACCGGCGGACAATCTCCCGAGCATCGGGCGGCGAGAGGGCAGCGGGAGCGGCGACGCACGGGAGGACGGCCAAAGCCGCCAACCAGGACCTCATACCTCCATCATCGCGCGCGCCCGGCGCAAAGGTAAATCAGACTTTTAGCCGAAGGCGCTCGCGGAGGTCGCGGAAGGAAGCGGTCCAGGCGGCGGCGGTGGCGCTTCCGCCGGCGGCGCGCTTTTCCATTTCGGCCAGTAACGACTGCGCCAGGTCGTAACAGCGGTTCTGAAGCGACCACAGACCGACGAAGAAGGGCAAAGCGCGGGTGAGAGAAACGGCCTCGGTGAGGCGTTTGAGGGCGTCGAGCGACCGCGGCTTCTCAAAGAAGGGCGCGGCGATGCGTTGGGTGGTGGCGCGAAGAGTCAGTTCGAGAGCGGTGGTATCCAGCGTGACGCCGGCCTTGGCCGCTTCATCGA
Source organism: uncultured Acidobacteriota bacterium (assembly GCA_963823105.1). Classification (GTDB taxonomy): domain Bacteria; phylum Acidobacteriota; class Terriglobia; order Bryobacterales; family Bryobacteraceae; genus JAJYKC01. The sequence continues at coordinate 429,685 of CAWGKC010000009.1, read as the reverse complement.
GGAGGCTGGCGATGCGCGGTGAGTCGAATTCATCGGCGGAGAACTCGTCCTTCAACATGCCGTTGAGGGCGAACTCGGCGGCGGCGCGCAGGGCGTCCGGAACGGGAATGCTCATCTCGTGCAACATGCGCAGGAGCGGAATATGACGCTCGTAAAGCCGGCGGTGGGCCTGTTCGGTGTCGTCGAGGGCGGTGGAAAGGATTTCGCGGGCGATGCGGCGTTGAGCGTCCTTAAACAAGGAGCGCAGCGAAATCTCCGAGGTGAAGCCCTGGTCCATGATGCGGATGACGGCGGCGAGATCGGAGCGGGCGAAGGCGGCGGCGAGACCGGAAGAAAGCTGGCTGAAAGATTCGGGCGTGGAGAGCTTTCCGACGCGGGCGTGAATGTTCTGGTCTCCGAAATGGAGCACGGCGTAACAGAAGCGCTCCGATTCCTGGGTGATACGGGAATGAATTCCGGCGCGGCCGGTGGTGAGACGGATCTGGCCGCTCTCCATCTCATGGGCTTCCTGGCGGAGGACGTCGTAGCAGTAGATGGCGGAGCGGTCGGGGAGGCGCTCGAACATGGAATTTACGGCGAAGTGAGCGCTCACCGTTTCGAGGCTGGCCATGGCGGGCATCACCAGGGCGCGGTAAATGGCGGCGCCATCGCCCTGGGCGGCGACATTGCTTTTGGCCGAGGCGAGTTTTTCGAGAAAGCGGGCTTCGAGCGAATCGCCGAACAGTTCCTGCGCCAATTGGACGGCGCGGCCGGCGTATTGAATGACCTGGACGGTTTCGATGCCGGAGATGTCGTCGAAAAACCAGCCGCAACTGGTGTACATCAGCATGAGATGGCGCTGCATCTCGAGAAGCTTCCACGCCGTGACGATTTTCTCCGGCGCGAGGGCGGCGGCGAAATGGCGGGAGGCGAAGAGTTCGCAGCCGGCTTCGGAGCGGTCGAGCACGACGGAGATATATTCGTCGCGGGCCGCCCAAGGATCGGGGACGATCCCGGCGCAGTGGGATTCATAGAGCGGGGCGAGTTCGTCGCGCAACCAATCGAGGGCGGCGCGGAGAGGGGCGCGCCACTTCTGGTTCCAACCCGGATGGGCGCCGGAGTTGCATCCGCAATCGGCGTTCCAGCGGCCGACGCCGTGGGAGCAGCTCCAGGCGGTGTTCTCGACGATCTCGACCTCGTAGGAGGGAGGATTGAGTTCGAGGAACTCGCCGTAATTGGTGATGCGCGCCTGCCGGTTAGTTTCGATGTAGTGCAGGGCGTAGGCCAGCGCCATCTCGCCGAATTTGTGGTGATGGCCGTAGGTTTCGCCGTCGGTGGCGATGTGCATCAACTGGCCGCGTTTTTCCGGGGCCGGGAAGGCGCCGACGAGGCGTTCGGCGAAATGGACGCCGTTGTCGAGCAGGCCTTCGAAGGCGACGGCCTGGGAGACGGGGCCGTCGTAGAAGAACAGCGCGATGGGGCCGGAGGGGGTGGCGGCGCGGTAGGCGCGGGTGGGATCGATGCGGCCGCCGCTCACGCCGGTCCACGCCTTGACGCCGATTTCACGGACGGCGCGGGCTTGGGAGGGGGCGAGAACGGTGAAGCGAATTCCTTCGGCGGCAAGGATGGAGAGGGTTTCGAGATCGACAGCGGTCTCCGACAGCCACATGCCTTCGGGCGCGCGGCCATAGCGGGAGCGAAAATCGGCGATGCCCCAGAGCACCTGGGTGCGCTTGTCGCGGGCGTTGGCGAGCGGCATGATGGCGTGGTTATAAACCTGGGCCATCGCCGAGCCGTGGCCGCCGAAGCGCTTGCGGCTGGCGGCGTCGGCGGCGAGAATGGCGCGGTAGGTTTCCGGGGATTTCTCCATCATCCAGGAGAGGAGCGTGGGCCCGACGTTGAAACTGATGCGCGCGTAAACATTGACGATTTGTTCGATGCGGTCTTCGTTGTCAAGGATGCGGGCGGCGGCGTTGCGGGCGTAGCATTCGGAGTTGATGCGCTCGTTCCAGTCGTGATAGGGGAAGGCGGAGTCCTGGAGCTCGATTTCTTCGAGCCAGGGGTTTTCGCGCGGGGGTTGATAAAAATGGCTGTGGACGCACAGGTATCGCATAGGTATGAATCGGCCCTTCAATCTTATGTGAAAATGGCGGCGCCGCCGGAGCGCGCCCGCGGTTTCCCGCTATAATTGTCCCGATGGCGAAAGAGTACGTCGAAGAGCGAGACGGAGGGTACTATGTGGCCGGCACTCGCATTTCTCTCGATTCCATCGTCCAGTGCTTCAATGAAGGCCTCTCCCCTGAAGCGATCTTGGGGGAATTCGAAACTCTGACTCTCGCCCAGATCTTCGGCGCGATTACTTTCTACCTCGAAAACCAGCCGGCCATCGATGCGTATCGAATGCGTCAAGAGCGACGCTTCGAGGCGGTGCGGCGAGATTCGACACCCATTCCCGAGGATCTGCGCCGGCGCCTCGCAGCCGCGCGCCAAAGCCACCATTCCGGGCGTTCGGAATAGGTGAAGCCCCGGTTCCAGGCCGACAACGATCTTCGCAGTTCCATCCGCACCGGGGTGTTGCGCCACGAGCCCTCACTCGATTTCCAGAGCGCATTTGCAGCCAGGTTAGATGGGATGCCCGACCCCGAAGTGCTCCGCTTGGCGAAGTTACAAAGTCGAATTCTCGTCTCCCACGACGAGAATTCAATGCCAAGTCATTTCCGCGACTTTCTCAAGTGTGGAAACCGCAGTCCCGGCATTTTGATCGTGCCGCAGGGCACGCCGGTGGGCCGTGTCATTGAAAGTATTCTGCTCATCTGGATCGCGTCGGATGCGGTTGAATGGGTGGATCGAATCGCGCGCCGGGACTTGACGATTCGCAATTTTGCGAATAGTCTGAACCCAGATGCCGAAATCGCGGGTAGTGATCTACCGCGAGGTGGATGGTAGTTCGCTTCCGGCCGCCGCAGTTCGTGCCGAAGCTCGCGAAGCCGTGCGATCCCGACCAGGACTTTGTCTTTCGCATGGGCGGCCAATTCCCGGAATCAGTCGACGAAGGGCGCGGTTTCTAGCCGACCCATCGAAACATGCGCTGGAGGAGAGATGAAAATAGCAAAGACCAGAAGAGCGACGACGGACGCGGTGGAAATCCTTCGCCGCCAATTCATGAGGGCGATCCCGAGAAGCTCAAATCCCTGGCCGAGTGCCGCGCCAACGAAGACATCGCGCGGAAAATTCAGGCGCTGCGGACGAAGGCCGGCCTGACCCAGGCGCAACTGGCCAAACTTACCGGCACGACGGCGTCGGCGATTTGCCGTCTTGAGGACGCCGATTATGAAGGGCACTCGGTCGCAATGCTCCGTCGAATCGCCGCCGCATTGAACCGGCGCGTGGAGATTCGCTTTCTACCACTTCCCAGGTCCGCTTAGCGGCGATCGAATGCGGGCGGGCGTTTTTCGCTATACTCGGGAAGCCGTTGGAAACGACGGCAGGATCTTTGCATAAACGTGTAGGGTGAGGAATGTTCGGGAAGGCGGTGAAAGTCCGCCACTGCCCCGCAACTGTGAACGGAGAAGTTAGCCTGGATCGGCCACTGCCTTGAGCGGGAAGGCCGATTCGATTTTATAGGCTGCCGTGAAGTCAGGAGACCGGTTCCCCATCGAGTACAGGTGAATGCGTTTTCGAGGGAGAACGTCTCATGCGGCAATCGCTTGTTTGCCTCGCTATTTTGTCCGCCGTTTTCGCGAACGGCCAAACCACAAACCCATCTAACAGCAGCACCGCGTCGATTTACGGCGTAGTTACCGATCCGCAAGGGAAGGCGGTGCCGGGCGCGAACGTGGCTCTTTATCCGCGCGGCGGCGCGGAACCGGTGAACACGACGGCCGGCGCGTCGGGCGAATACCGGTTCGACGGACTGGAGCCGGGAGGGTATTTGATCGAGGCGCGAGCGCCGGGTTTCGCGCGATTCACCGAAGGCAGCGTGACGGTGGAACGGGGTGCGCAGACCACCGAGAATATCGCTCTGCAATTGGCTTCGGCCGCGGAGCAAGTGTCGGTGACCGCGTCGGGCACGGCGCAGACGCCGGATGAGATTTCGAAATCGGTAACGGTGGTCGACCATTCCGAGATCGAACAGCGCGACGACGCGACGATCGCCGACGCGCTGCGCACGGTTCCGGGTTTGCGGGTGCAGCAGTTGGGCGGACTGGGGGGGTTGACGTCCATCAAGACGCGCGGGCTGCGCAACGAGGACACGGCGATTCTGTTCGACGGGCTGCGGTTCCGCGACGTGACTTCGCCGCAGGCGGACGCCTCGGGGTTTATTCAGGATTTCGTCGACACCGATATCGACCGCGTGGAGGTGCTGCGCGGAACGGGGTCGTCGATCTATGGAACCGACGCCATCGGCGGGGCGATCAATCTGATTAGCGCCGATGGCGGCGGGCGCACGCGGGGCAGCGTGCTGGTGGAAGGCGGGGCGCTAGGGACGTTCCGGGGCAAGGCGGAGATGGCGGGCGGGGCGCTCGACAACCGCCTGCAGTATAGCGGCGGGCTGACGCATTTGAATGTCACGCAGGGAGTGGGCGGCTACGAACCGGCGCGCATCACCAGCGGACAAGGGCGGGTAAGTTACCAACTTACTCCGGGAATTCAACTGGTGGCGCGCATGTACGCCGCGGATTCTCTTTCCGCGCAGACGGGCGAGCCGCAAGCCGTGGGGAATATTCCGGCGACGGGCATCGTCAACGCGGTTCCGCTGGCTTTGAGCCAGATGACTTTGTACCAGCAAGGCGTGCCCGTTTCCCAGTTGAACACCGGCAATGCGACGTATCTATCGAACGCCAACGATCCGGACAACACGCGGGCGGCGCGATTCCTGGCCGGCGCGTTTATTCTGAACGGACATCCATCGGCCACCACGGGTTACTCGGTGACGTATCAAGGCGTGAATACGTGGAGCGATTTCGGAAACGGGCCGGCGGGGGTTGGTTATCAGCCGGTGGGAGGGAACACGCATTCGGTTTACGACGGCACGGATCAGGTGCTGAGCGCGCAAGGCAACGCGCAATTGACTCGCTTCACGCTGCTGAACGGAGGGTACGAGTTCGAGAAGGAGAACTACGAGAATCTTTCGCTGCAGCCGCAGTCGATCGGGAACTCGCGGGTGGATGCGACCGAGCACAGCAACGCGGTGTGGGTGCAGGATCAGGCGCGGCTGTTCGACGGGCGGTTGATGGTGGCGGCGAGCGTTCGCGCGCAGTTTTTTCATTTGACGGAGCCGCAATTCTCGCCCGAGGCTTCCGCGCCTTACGCCGGCGTGCGCGTTCCTTCGCCGCCGAACGCCTACACGGGCGACGCGTCGGTGGCGTGGTTTTTTCGCAAGACGGGCACGAAAGTTCGCGGGCACGCGGGGCGCGGGTATCGCGCGCCATCGCTTTACGAGCGCTTCGGCACTTACTTCGATCCGGTCTACGGTTACTCCGTGTATGGCGATCCACGGCTGGGACCGGACCGCTCGACGGCGTTCGACGGAGGAATCGATCAGGAGTTATGGAACGGGCGCGTGCGCGCTTCGGCGACGTATTTCTATACACGTCTGGAGAACGAGATTATTTTCGATTTTTCCGGACTGATTAATCCGGCTACGGACCCTTACGGGCGCTACGGGGGATATCTGAATACGCTGGGAGGGCTGTCGCGCGGAGTGGAATCGAGCGTCACGGCGGCGCCGACTCGCACGCTGAACGTGACGGCGGCTTATACCTACACTAACTCGCAGCAGAGGACGCCGATCGCAGAGAACATCTTTCAGTCGTACGAGATTCCCGATCACCAATTCTCTTTGGTGGCGACGCAAAGTATCGGATCGCGATTCTATGTGAACTTCGATCTGGTGGCGTCGTCGAACTATCTTGCGCCCATTTATTCGCCAGTGGATTTTCTTTCGCGGGTGTTTCGATTCCCAGGGATGCACACGGCCGATCTGGGAGCGAGTTACCGGCTGCCGTTGTCGGAGTTCCGGGCCGTACGGTTTTTCGGGCGCGTCACGAATCTGTTGAATCAGAACTATTTTGAGGCGGGGTTCCGGACGGCGGGCATTGGAGCTTACGGCGGCGCGCAGTTCGAGTTCTGACCGCGGTTCCGTATGATGGGACTATGAGCACGGCCCCGCGCCCGAATCCGGGTTTGATTTTCGACACGTTGAACGCTTACCAGCGGACGGAGGCGCTACGAGGGGCGATTGAATTGGATGTGTTCACGGCGATCGGCGAAGGGGCGGAAACGGCCAAGGCGGTCGCGCGGCGCCGCAACGCGTCGGAACGCGGCATGCGGATTCTTTGCGACTGCCTGACGACGATGGGGTTCCTTGAGAAGAGGGACGGCGAGTACCGATTGACGCCGGATTCGGCGGCGTTTCTGGACCGGCGGTCGCCAACGTATCTGGGAACGGTGGCGCGGTTTATCGGCACGTCCGCGATGACGGAGGGATTGCGCGATGTGGCGGAGCGGGTGCGCGCGGGCGGGTACTCGACCGAAGGCGGAACGCTATCGCCGGACCATCCGGTGTGGCTGGAGTTCGCGCGATCGATGGCTCCCTTGGCGCGGCTGACGGCGGGCGCGGTGGCGGATCTGGCGTGGCGCGACGGCCCGGTGACGAAGGTGCTGGACGTGGCCTGCGGCCATGGACTCTATGGCATCGCGGTGGCCGAGCGCGGGGAAAACGTGGAGGTCGCGGGGGCTCGATTGGGCGCCGGTGCTGGAGGTGGCGGTGGAAAACGCGCGGGCTTCGAAGGCGGCGGGGCGTTATCGGACGATCGCCGGCAGCGCGTTCGAGGCGGAGCTGGGGGATGGTTACGACGTGGTATTGTTGACGAACTTCTTGCAGTTACACGGCCCCGCCGATTGCGAGCGATTGCTGCGGCGCGTCCACGCGGCGATGTTACCCGGCGGGCGCGCGCTGACGCTGGGCTTCATCCCCGACGAAAGCCGCATCAGTCCGCCGACGCAGGCGATGTTCGCGATGACGATGCTGGGCAGCACGCCGGAGGGCGACGCGCACCCCTACAGCGCGTACGAGAGTATGTTCGCCAACGCGGGTTTCGCGCGCAGCGAAATGGTGGAAATCGGCCCGTCGCGAACGATCGTCTCGTGGCGTTAATGGGGGCGCGGACGCTAGAATAGAGGGGCCAGCCCTCTTCGGACCGCTTTCCTTTGACCAACAAGCTTGTAATCGAAAATTTGAAACATCGTCCCGTGCGGACACTGCTGAGCGCGCTGGCGATCGGCGTCCAGGTGACGATGATCCTGACGCTGGTGGGCATCAGCGTGGGGATGCTGGAAGATCAGGCGAGGCGCGTGAAGGGGGTGGGCGCGGACATAGTGGTGAGGCCGCCGGCGAGCTCTGCCATCGGATGGACGGGAAATTTCGACGAGAGGCTGCTCCCGTTCGTGCGTAAGCAACCGCATGTGGAGATCGCCACCGGCGTATTGATTCAGCCCACCGGGCGGCTGACGTCGATCACCGGCGTCGATTTCCCGGAATTCGCGCGGATGAGCGGCGAATTCCGTTTCCTGAAGGGCCGCGCCATCGAGAAACCGGACGAGGTGGTGATCGACGAATATTACGCGCGCGAGCACGATCTGACGCCCGGCTCCATCATCAAAGTGCTGGACCGGAATTGGCGCGTGGCGGGTGTGTTCGAGCAGGGCAAGCTGGCGAGAATCATCATGCCGCTTGAAGAACTGCAGAAGCTGACGGCGAACACGGGGAAGGTGACGGCGATCTACATCAAGCTGGACGACGCGGCGCGCACGGACGCCGAGATCGAGGCGCTGAAGAAATCGGGCCTGGGCGAATATCAGATCTGGTCGATGGAGGAACTGGTTTCGCAGATGTCGGTGAACAACGTGCCGGAGCTGAAGACGTTTATGGCGGTGGTGGTCGGCCTGGGCGTGGTGGTGGGATTTCTGGTGGTGTTTCTTTCGATGTATACGGCGGTGCTGGAGCGGACGCGGGAGATCGGCGTGCTGAAGGCGCTGGGCGCGTCGCCGGGATTTATTCTGGGGATTCTCCTGCGGGAGACGGCGCTGCTGGCGGCGATCGGCTCCGTGATCGGAATCGGATTCAGTTACGCGACCCGGTGGATGATCATGACCCTGGTGCCGGGTTCGCTGATGCAGGCGATCGTCCCGGAGTGGTGGCCGATCGCGGCGGGATTGGCGCTGGTGGGCGCGTTGCTCGGCGCCGCGTATCCGGGATTGAAAGCCGCGCGGCAGGACGCGATCGAGGCTCTGTCGTATGACTGACGCGCCGATCATTTCCGTGCGCGGCCTGGAGAAGGTGTACCGCGTGGGGGACGTGGACGTTCGCGCGCTGCGGGGATTGGATATGGACGTCCGGCGCGGGGAGTTCGTCGCGGTGATCGGGCCGTCGGGATCGGGCAAATCGACTCTGTTCCACATTCTGGGAGGGTTGACGCCGCCGACGGCGGGCACGGTGGAGATCGCCGGGAAAGACCTGATGCGCATGACGGACCGGGAGCGGACGAATCTGCGGAAGACGACGGTGGGCTTCGTTTTTCAGAAGTACAACCTGCTTCCGACGCTGACGGCGCGGGACAATATCGAGATCGCGCGGGACATCGCGGGGGCGACGGGGCCGGCCGGGCCGGCGCTCGACGAGATGCTGCGGCTGCTGGGAATCGGCGACCGGATGAACCACAAGCCGCGGGCGCTATCGGGCGGGGAGCAGCAGCGGGTGGCCATCGCGCGGGCGCTGGTGAATCATCCGGCGATTCTGCTGGCCGACGAGCCGACGGGGAATCTGGATACGCAGAACTCCAACGCCGTGCTTACTCTGCTGCGCGACCTGAACGAGCGGCTGGGGCAGACGATTTTGATGATCACTCACAACCCGGAGGCGGCGGCCTTCGGGCATCGGGCGATCCATATGCGCGACGGGAAGATAGAAAACGCCGCGTAGGCGGAGCGTATAGCCGCGTTTTTTTGTCGCGGGGAGCGAAAGCGATCGCTCAGGGAACGGCGGTCAGTTGTTGGGTCGCGCGGGGGATCGAGCGCTTCTGTTTATGCGTGTTTTTGTGAGCGTACATGCGCCGGTCCGCCTCTCCGAGGAGTTCGTCGCTGGTGGCGCCGTCCTCGGGCCACGAGGCCACGCCGACGCTGGCCGAAACGACGTTCTCGCCGCAAACGGCGCGGCCCACTTCGGAGGCCAAGGCGGTCAACGCGGCGACCCTGCCGATGGCGGCCTGGGCCGAGATATCCGGCAGCACGAGGACAAATTCGTCGCCGCCGAAGCGCGCGGTGACGTCGTAGTCCCGGCTGATTTTGGTTAATCCGACGGCAAACGCCTGTAATAATTTGTTGCCGGTGTTGTGGCCGAAGCGATCGTTCACCTGTTTGAAGCGGTCCAGATCGCAGACCATGACGGTGAGGGGCGACGCTTCGCGTTCGCAGCGCGAGAGTTCGTGATTCAGGCGCTCGAACAAGGCGCGCGTATTGGTGAGGCCGGTAAGATAATCGGTGGTGGCGGAGGCCTCCAGCGCGCGATATTTCAGGGCGTTCTCGAACGAAAGACCGATTTTAGAACTGAGCCCGGAAAGAATCCGCAGATGATCCTGGGCGAAGGCGTCGGCGTCGGCGCGATAGAGGGTGAGCACGCCCACGTTGCCGTCCTGTCCGGCGAGAGGAACCGACAGCGCGGAACGCAGCAAGCTGAACTTCGTGGGGTCGTTGAGGTAGCCGGGCTCGACCGAGGGATTTCCGTTGAGAATCGTCCTGTTTTGCTTGGCAACCCAGCCCGATAGCCCTTCGCCCAGGGGAATCTCGAGCGAGGAGAACAACATTCGATCCCAGCCATCGACATAGACCGCTTTGAGCAGGTCGTCTTTGTTTTCGTAGACAACAATGGAGTCGCACGGAATAAGTTGCGTGAGCCGCGCGCTCAACACCGAGAGCATGTCCGCCAATCCGAGGGCGTTCCCCAAACCCGAAAGGAGTTCGAGGGTGGATTGCGCTTCCTTGCCCGCGGCGGCGATTTGCGAGCGGAAATCGCCGTGAGGGTCTTCGGCGGCGGATTCGAATCCAACCGCCGGCGCTTTGCCGCGCTCGATTTTCGCTTCGACGGAGAGCTTCGCCTTGGACTCGTTCAGCCGGATGGCTTCTTCCTCCAGTTGGAGGAAACGCCTCCCGAGAACCTCGACGACCCGCGGGTCGTAACTCTTGCCGGATTCGCCCTGGACAACGGCCATCGCCTCGACCGGGGACAGAGCGCGGCGGTACTGGCGGTCGGAGGCGACGGCGTCCAGGCAGTCCACGGCGGAGAGGATGCGGGCGGCCAGAGGGATCTCCTCGCCGGCCAGGCCGAGCGGATAGCCGCTTCCGTCCCATTTTTCGTGATGCGCCCTGACGACGGGCGCGACGGGGTAGGGGAAATTGACCTGCTCCAGAATTTCGGCGCCGACGAGCGGATGAATTTTCATCTTCTCGAATTCCTGCGGCGTGAGCTTGCCCGGTTTCGTGACGATGTATTCGGGCACGGCGAGTTTTCCGATGTCGTGCAGGAGGGCGGCGGCGCGCAAAGCGCTTAGGTCCGCTTCGCCAAGTCCCATCTCCTTGCCGATCTCGATCGCATAGTGCTGAACGCGGCGGAGATGGTTGAGCGTGGTCTGGTCCTTCGCCTCGATCGCCAGGGCGAGCGTTTCGATGGTGCGGATGTGAAGGGCGTTCATCTGTTCGACGTGAGCCTTCTCCAATTCCACGTTTTCCTTTTCCTTCTCCAGCCGGCCGATGTAGAGGCTGTAGGAGCGGTAAATCACCCAGGCGATGGGCATGGACATCATGGAGAACTCCCAACCCAGATTGAGGTTCACCCAGTGGATGAGGCAGACGATGGATGCGCCCATCAGGTAATAAGGGAACGCCCAGAAGTAACACTCCCTCCAGACGGAGGACAGGCGCTTCCGCTCGGCGAGCGAGATGGCGCAAGCCACCGGGAAGGTGTTGGCGACGAAGTAGCCGGCGGTGGCCAGCAGCAATTTGATCGGGAGGCTGCCCCCGAGAACTTGGGCCAGGACCGAATGGAAGGCCAGGCCGGACATGGTGATGGCGATGGCGATGACAGAGAGGTTGAACAGGAGCTGGTAGAACCTCGGACGTTTGCTGGCGTTCCAGTAGATTTGCACCAGCGCGGCGCCGAGACCGAGCAGCATGACCTGAGACGGTGTCAACTCGAGGATGCCGGTGAGGATGAAGAGAAAGCTGACCGACATGGTCCCGGTGACTCCGGGAAGCCTCACTTTGAGTCCGGAGGAAATCAGGGCCAGCGCGAGGTAGCAGAGAAACCGGACCGAAGGACGATCGAAGGGCTGCGCCAGAGGATGGCAGACCGCCAACATTCCGGTCAGGACGACGACGCCGATGAATACCCGCGTCGAGATGGAAAGCTCCTTCACGTTCGCCTCGTGTGGCCTGCGCCTATTCCTCGCCGTCGATGGCGATGGTTTCCGAACTGGTCGCTCCGGTTCCCCAGATCGCCGAGGTGCCCCAGATGGCGCTGAAACTCTGCGTCGTGCCCGTGCCCCAGATGGCCGAGGTTCCCCAAATCGCCGAGGTCCCGTTGGTGAAGACGTTGGTCCCCCAAATCGCGGAAGTTCCCCAGATGGCCGAGGTTCCCCAGATGGCCGACAGGTTGGAATCGAGCGTGGTGACGCCGGTGGCCGGGTTATAGGATACGGCCGGCGAGAGCGCCGCGCCGTTGGCGGTATCGGTGTTGTTGAGGGCCGCCCAGACGTCCAGGTATCCGGCGCCGATGGTGAAGATGTCGTATTGGCTGGTATAGGAGATCTGGGTCACCGGGTCCACAGCCACGCTCGAGACGGGGAATTGCTTGTTGGCCGTCTTCATCATCCGGGCCTTTACCTGGTCGGGCGTTAAGGCGGCGTTCTGTTGCAACAGGAGGGCGGCCGCGCCGCTCACCACCGGGGTTGCCATGCTGGTGCCGCTCAACTGGAAGTAAAGTTTCGAGACGGATTTGCCGGGGAAGGAGCTGTAGTAGGATTTCGCGATCAAGTTTCCGGCGTTGTGCTTCGCTAAATCGGACTTCGAATTAATGTCGGAGACAACCCGGTTGCCCGGAGCGACGAGGTCGGGTTTTACCAGGTGATCGAAGAGCGTCGGGCCCTTCGAACTGTAGCTGGCGATGCGGTCGTCCCCGGTGGGGTAGGTGCCTTCGGTCTTCATGGCGCCGACGGTGATGACGTAAGGATCGTTGCCGGGGGCGTTGATGGTCCCGTAGCCCTGATTTCCATAGGTGTTATCGCGTCCGTTGTTGCCGGCGGCTACCACCACTACGATGCCGGACTTCCAGGCGGCTTCGACCGCTTGGCAGAGTGGATCGAGCGTGTAGCTCTCGAACACGGCCCGGCCGAGGGATAAATTCAATACGCGGATGTTGTAGGTGTTTTTCAGTTGGATGGCCCGGTCAATCGCGGCGATCACGGCGCTGTCGGCGCCCACGCCGTCGCCGTCGAGCACTCTGAGATTGACGATCTGCGCGGCCGGAGCGAGGCCCCGGAACGTGTGCGTGAACTGTGAACCGGTGGAGCTTGCGCCGTCGCCGGCGGCGATTCCGGCGACGTGCGTTCCGTGACCGTATTCGTCGCCCGTCGAAGAGTCGCCGGGTACGAAGCTCTCGCTGTAGACGATTCGCGAGTCTGCCGCCGGCGTCATTGAGATCGGGATGAGGGCTGACGCCGCTGTCTATGACCGCGATGCCGATTCCCGTGCCGGAAAAGCCGCTCTGAAAAGCGACGTTGGCGTTGACTGCCGCGGTGCTGTAGTCGAGCGTCGGCCGGACGGCGCGATCGGCGGCGATATAGTTAACCGCGGAGTCCGCTTCCAATTCTGCCAACGCCCTGGCTGGAATGGTCGCCACTACGACGTTCACCTGGTTCAACCTTCTTTGAACCGTTCCGCCGGCCGAGAGGATCTTTTGGACTTGAGCGTCCAGGGGCCGCGCTCCGTAGGAGATGACGACCCGCACGCTTCGATTGCCGGCGGCATCCAGGTCCGCGGAATGCTTCCGGGCGCCCGCGGATACCGGCAACGAGCCGCAGACCAGTGTTAGAGCAAGTATTGTCCGCCGAATCAATGTGTTATTCATCGAGGATAAACCTATGGTGGTCATATCGGATGGCTCCAGCTTTTCTTTCGCGCTATTGCCGAGGCTCGATCTTTTACTGTTCGCCGTAGATGGCGACGGGCGACGTTTGGCTTACCGGAGCGCTGGTGCCCCAGATCACGTTGGTGCCCCAAATCACGTTGGTTCCCCAGATCACGTTGGTGCCCCAAATCACGTTGGTTCCCCAGATGACGTTGGTGCCCCAGATCACGTTGGTGCCCCAAATCACGTTCTGTCCCGCGATGTTGTTGATCGAGAAGGTCCCGGTCAGCGCGTTGAAGGTCGCAACCGGAGAGAGAGCCGTTCCGCTGGCGACGTCGCTGTTGGACAGCGCGGCCAATACGTCGAGGTACCCCGCTCCGACGGTGAAGATGTCGTAGGTGCTGGTGTATTGATTGCCCGTGAGGGGGTCGGTGGCGACGCTCGTCGCCGGAAAGGTTTTGTAGGCGGTCTTCATGAGCCGCGCCTTCACCTGGTCCGGCGTCAGATTCGGATTCTGCTGGAGCAGCAAAGCCGCCGCGCCGCTCACCATGGGCGCCGCCATGCTGGTGCCGCTCAGGATGAAGTAAGAGTTATCGGTGATGTTGGCCGGATACAGGTTGGGCAGGGTTCCGTTGCCGAGCACGGAAATAATCAGGTTGCCGGGGGCGACGAGATCCGGTTTCGCGATTTGGTCGATCGAGGTGGGGCCCTTGGAGCTGTAGCTGGCGATGAGATCGTCGGTACGCGAGGGGGTTCCCTCGGTCTTCATCGCGCCAACGGTAATCACATAAGGGTCGTTTCCGGGAGCGGTGATGGTGGAGTAGCCAGCTGTTGCCGGCGGAATTGTCGCGGCCCTGGTTTCCGGCGGACGCGACGACGACGATGCCGGCCTTCCAAGCCGCTTCCACCGCCTGGCAGAGCGGATCGACCGTATAGCTTTCAAAAACCGGGCGGCCCAGCGAGAGGTTAATGACCCGGATGTTGAATTGCGATTGCAACTGAATCGCCTGCTGAATCGCCGCGATGACGGTGCTGTCGGAGCCGGAGCCGGTGTTGTCGAGAACCATGAGGTTGATGAGTTTGACCCTGGGAGCTACTCCCGCGTAAGTACCCCAGGAAAGCGCCCCGTTGCCGCCCACGATACCGGCGACGTGCGTGCCGTGGCCGTAAGTGTCGGTGGCGGAACCGCCTTGGATGAAGTTTTGACCATAGACGATGCGAGAACCGTTGAATCCGTGCAAGTCGGGTCTGTCGGTGATGCCGCTGTCGATTACGGCGACGCCGATCCCGGCGCCGTTCCACCCGCTCTGCTGCGCGATGTCGGCGTTTACCGCCTGAAGCTTGTAGTCGAACACCACGGGACCCGCGCTGTAGTCGGAGGCATGCACCGGGCGATCGGGAGAAATGTGCGCGACGTCCGGATCGTTGGCCAACTCGGCGAGCGCTTTGGCGGGGACCGTGTAGACGGCACCATTCACCACGCCGAGCGTTGCGAGATGACGCCCGCCTCTGCGGACCACGGCGTCGATGTGGCGCTGCTGCGGAGTCTGCTTGTATTGGATGATTACGTTCACCGGCGTTTCCGGATCGCGGCCCTCAAGATCCGCCGAGAGTTTCGGGTTATGTTGCGCGCCGTAGGACAGCGTGGCGGCTCCGACCAGAATCGCCAGGATCGCAATTGTTTGCTTTTTCATGTCAACTGCTTGAGCAGATGGGCGGCCATCCGTAAACTATTGCAAAGACTAGGTTGATGTAACGAGTCATCGGACAAACTGTCGCGGGGGCCGATGGACGGGAGTCGGCGCCGGAACTGCCGGGATCTTCGATCCCGTGCGCCGAAGACGCTCTGGAACGGTGCCTTAGGGAGCGCGGGGCAGGAATTAGTCCAGCGATCCCGGGTCCCGTGGGGAATCAGACGCCCGTCCGATCCGCGACACGATACGGGGCGAAGACGACAAATTGTCCGATGCGGTCCGGGGTGTGACGCTTCCTCGGCGCGGGGGGCGATCGAAGACAGCGGTTTTTCGAGGAACCGTGGAGATGGGAACCTGGCCCGGAATGCCGGTGTCTATACGGGTGCATGTTCGAACAATCGATTCTGGCCGGTCATCCGACGGGAGGGCGCTGGAGCTTCCTCGCCTCGCTCGCTTCGCAGTCGCTGTTGGTTGCCTTGGCGGTGCTACTTCCGCTAATTTATACCAGCCATTTGTCGCTGATGCAGACGGCGTCGCCGCTCACGCTTCCGCTTCCGCCGCCGGCCGCCGCGCCGCCGGCGCAAACGCAGAAACGGCCGGCGACGACGAATCCAACGCCCAGGACGCCGGCGTTTACGGCGCCGGCGCGTATCCCGCCGCGCGCCGCGATCATCGTCGACGCGCCATCGGCGCCGGTGATTGCGGCTTCCGGGACCGGCGTTCCCGGCGGAATTGGCGCGGCGACGGGCGATCCGTTCGGATTGTTGTCGAAGGCCGCGCCGCCACCGCCCGCGAAGACGGAGACGCGCGCCGAGACCGCGCCCGCGAAGCCGCTCCGCGTCGGAAGCGGCGTGCAGGAGGCGAAGTTGCTGCGCCGGGTGGTTCCCGCCTATCCGCCCTTGGCGCGCCAGGCGCGTATCTCCGGGACGGTGGAGTTGGTGGGTGTGATCGCGAGAGATGGAACGATCGAAGACTTACACGTCGTGAGCGGACATCCGCTGCTGGTGAAGGCGGCGCTCGACGCCGTGCGCCAATGGATCTACAAGCCGACGCTGTTGAATGGCGAGCCGGTGGAGGTGATTTGTCCGATCGACGTACACTTCCGATTGAATTAGGCGCGGCCGGCCGCCGCGAGCTTCGGCTCGGGCTTCGGTTTCGGGCCGAAATAGTGGACGAGCAGAAAGAGGCCGATGAACACCGCCGCCGCGATCAGGAGCGTGACGCCCAGGTGGCTCTTTAAGAACGGCATCGTGCCACCGCCGAGCCTGGTGCCAAGCCACGCCAGTCCGAAATATCGGATGGAGCGGGCGCCGGCGACGACGGCGGCGAAGACCAGGGGATGGACGCCCAACGCGCCGGCCGAGAGGATGAAGATTTTCATCGGCAAGGGGATGGGGAACAGAGCGGGGACGACGACGGTGACCATTCCGTAGCGGGTGAACCACCGGCGCAAGATGGCGCCGCGTCCTTTGGAGGTGTACTTGGCGAGGTAGCGCTCCCCGCCTTTGCGCGCGAGAAAGTAGAGGACAAAGCTGCCGATGAGCGACCCAGCCACGGCGAGGCCCGCCACCCGCAAGGCGAGGTCGTGATTGCGATAGGAGAGATAGACGATCAGCACGTCTACGCCGGCGACGAGGGGGATGCCGGCCGAATCGAGGATGGCGATGAAGAAGACGCCGAGGGGACCCCAGGCGACGAGAGTTTGAACGAGAGAGTGCAGGGGAACGGGCTCCGAATCTCTATTTCAGCATATCGAGCAGCGCGGCCTCGTCCAGAATTTCGGTGCCGAGAGTCCGCGCTTTTTTGAGTTTCGATCCGGCGTCGGCGCCGGCGACGACGTAGTGGGTTTTGGCGCTTACGGCGGAGGCGACCTTGCCGCCGGCCGCTTCGATGCGCAGTTTGGCCTCCTCGCGGGTGAGGGTGGGCAAGGTTCCGGTGAGGACGAAGGTCTTGCCTTCGAGTTTGCCGCTCTTGCGCGTCCGCTCGTGAGTGAATACCAGACCTTGCGCGCGGAGGCGTTCGACGAGTTCGCGATTGCGGGGTTCGTCGAAGAAGCCGCGGATGGAGGCGGCCACTTTCGGGCCGACCTCCTCGGCTTGCTGGAGGGCGTCGGGTGAGGCGGCGGCGATGGAATCGAGATCGCCGAAGGTGTCGGCGAGGATCTGCGCGGTGCGCTCGCCGACGAAGGGGATGCCGAGGCCGTTCAACACGCGCGGCAGGGGGCGCTGGCGGGAGCGTTGGATGTTGTCCCAGACCTTTTGCGCGGACTTGGCGCCCATGCGTTCGAGCGAGGCGAGTTGGTCCACGGTGAGGGTATAGAGATCGGCGACGCTCGTCACGAGGCCGCGGTCGACAAGTTGATCGGCCAGGACGTCGCCGAGGCCGTCGATGTCCATGACGCCGCGGGCGGCGAAGTGCAGGACGCTCTCCTTCAAGCGGGCGGGGCAATTGGTGTTGACGCAACGCGACGCAACGCCGCCGGGGTCGCGCACGATTCCGCCGCCGCAGACGGGACAGTGGGAGGGCATAGTGAAGGGACGGCGCTCGTGGCCGGGACTGACGACGCGCACGACTTTCGGGATCACGTCGCCGCTACGCTCGATCAGGACACGGTCTCCAATTTGGACGCCGAGCCTCTCGATTTCGTCCTCGTTGTGGAGGGTGGCGCGGGAGACGGTGACGCCGCCCACGACGACGGGTTTCAGCCACGCCACCGGGGTTAAGGCGCCGGTGCGGCCCACCTGGACGTCGATGTTTTCGACTTCGGTTTCCTCCTGGCGCGCGGGGAATTTGTAGGCGATGGCCCAGCGCGGCGCTTTAGCGGTCCAGCCGAGGCGCCGTTGCTGTTCGAGCGAATCGACCTTTAACACCACGCCGTCGATCTCGTAGGGAAGCGTGTCGCGCTTGGCCTCCACTTCGGCGAAGAAGGCGAGCGCTTCGCCGATATCGGCGCAGCGGCGGCGATGGGGGTTGACGTTAAAGCCCATGCGGCGCAGGGCCTCTAGCGACTCCCACTGGCTGGGCAGAAGGGGCTGACCGTTTTCGAAGAGGAAATAGACGTGGTAGTCGAGCGAGCGGGAGGCGGTGACGGCGGGATCGAGCGCGCGCAAGGCTCCGGCGGCGGCGTTGCGAGGGTTGGCGAACCGCTCCAGTCCGGCCGATTCGCGCTCGGAGTTCAAACGCTCGAAGGCGCGGCGGTTCATTAATGCCTCGCCACGGACTTCGAACGCGGCGGGCGCATCGGACACCCGCAGCGGGAGGGAGCGGATGGTGCGGGCGTTGGCGGTGACGTCTTCGCCCACCTGGCCGTCGCCCCTGGTGATGGCCTGGACGAATTGGCCGCCGCGAAAATGAGCGGCCATCGAAAGGCCGTCCAGCTTCAATTCGGCGACGTAGAAAAACTCCTCTCCGGCGAGCGATTCTCGCACACGGCGGTCGAACTCGCGCACCTCGCCCTCGTTCAGGGCGTTGTCGAGGCTGAGCATGGGGGAGCTGTGGGCGACTTTGACGAAGCCCTCTCGCGGCTGGCCGCCGACGCGCTGGGTGGGCGAATCGGCGGTGACAAGCTCGGGATGCGCGGTCTCGAGGTCCTTCAACCGCAACATGAGGGCGTCGTATTCGGCGTCGCTAATCTCGGGCCGGTCGAGGACGTAGTAAAGATGTTCGTGACGCCGCAGGGTGTCGCGGAGCCGTTCGATTTGTTTAGAAAGGTTCGCTGATTCGGTCATGGGTCGGGATCGCGCTTGAACGCCCGTCTATAATTATGGAGGGTATTGCAGAAGCGCTCACTGGTTCCGGTGTATAACAAAGCTTTCTTAATCTACAATCCGTTCGCGGGGCAATTGACGGGCAAGGGGAAGCGGCGGCTATGGAGCGCTCTGGACACGCTTTCGCGCGCCGGCCACGACGTTCAGGCGCTGCCGACGACAGGACCGGGCACGGCCACGGCGATCGCCGCCGATTGCGTGGCGGAAGGGGCGGACCTGATTCTAGCCGCGGGCGGCGACGGGACGATCAACGAGGTGGTGAACGGGATGATCCGTTCCACGGTTCCACTGGCGATTCTTCCCGGCGGCACGGCGAACGTGCTGGCCGTCGAGCTTGGGCTGGGGAAAACGATGGAGCGCGCCGCGGGGCTGGTGGGTGGAAGCGTGGCCGAGCGTGTGGCCTGCGGCGCGATCCGCAACGAGATGCATCCGGAGGGGCGCTACTTTCTTTTGATGGCGGGAGTGGGGCTCGACGCCGATATCGTGTATCACATGAGCGCGGGTTGGAAGTCGGCGCTGGGCAAGGCGGCCTATTGGCTGGGCGGCTTCGCTCAACTGGGCCGCAGCTTGCCGGAGTTCGAGATCCGGGTGAACGGAAAGAGGCATAAGGTGAGCTTCGCCCTCGCGAGCCGGGTGCGCAATTACGGAGGAGACATCGAAATCGCCCGCAGCGTGTCGTTGCTCGACGACCACTTCGAGATCGTGCTGTTTGAGGGAAGCAGCGCGTTGGCGTATTTGAAATACCTGACGGGCATTGCGCTCCGGCGGCTGGATCGGATCGAGGGTGTCCATATTCTGCACGGCACCGAGGCGCTGTTCGAGAGGGGCGCGAGCGAACGAATCTACGCGCAAGTGGACGGCGAATTCGCCGGATGGCTGCCGGCGGCGATCGAGATCGTTCCGGACGCGATCACTCTGCTGACGCCGCCCGGATTCCGCGCCCGGACGCGGCCCCACGCCGCCGGGCTACCGAAAGAATGGACCCACTCACACACTCGCTGACGGGAGTGATGCTCGGCCGGGCGGGGCTGGGAAAACTGTACCCGCGCTCGACGCTGTTGCTGATTCTGGCGGCGAACGCGCCGGATATCGACATTGTCTCGGCGTCGGGCGGGGCGCTCAATTATCTGCACTATCACCGCTGGATCACGCATTCGGTGTTGTTTTTGCCGGTGATGGCGGCGCTGCCCGCGCTGGTGATTTGCGGGATGCGGAAGTCGTTCGCCGGCGCCTGGCGGGCGTGGCTGATCGCCGCGATCGCGGTAGCGTCCCATCTGATCCTGGATTGGACGAATCCTTACGGGATCCGATTGCTTTCGCCGGTGTCGGAGCAGATGGTTTCGCGGCGATTGGACCGCCGTCGTCGATGTGTGGATCTGGGCGGCGCTGCTAATGGCCGTCTTCGCTCCGATGCTGGGCCGGTTGGTGAGCTCCGAAATGGGCGCGCGAAAAGGGTCTGGCGGAGGGGCGGCGTGGGCGGCGCTGGCGTTTTTGTGTTTTTACAACGGAGGACGCGGATTGGCTCACGAGCGGGCCGTAGCGACGCTCGAATCGCGTCTGTACGACGGATCGCCGCCGGTTGAGGCCGCGGCGTTTCCCTCCATGGCGAATCCGTTGGCGTGGCAAGGGTTGGTTGAGGCGCGACCGTACTTGCGGCTGTACGATCTGAATCTGGCCGGAACTTTCGATCCCGACACGGGGGAGACTTTCTATAAACCGGAGCCTTCTCCGGCGCTCGCCGCGGCGAAGGCGACTCGGAACTTCCGATGGCTTCTCGACTTTTGCCCCTACCCGATCTGGAGCGTGGCGCCGGACGCCCAGGTGGACAAAGCGACACGCGTGGTGGTACGGGACGCTCGATTCGGATTTTGGGCGGGTGCGCTGGTGGACGGAGCGGGGCGGGTGATCGGGCAGAGCTTCAGCCTGGGAAGGGCTAACCGAGGAAATTGAAGAGGCTGGTGCGAGGGAACTGCGCCTCGCCGCCGAGCGCCGCCTGCTGCTGGATTTGAGCCTGCTGCAAATCGGTGATGACTTGGGCGGAATCGGCGTCCTGGATATTCGCCAGTTGGGTTTGAAGTTGGGTGTTCATTGTCGCGCCGGTGGTGATGGCGTTGTTCACGTTGCTTTGAATCGAGCCGTAAGAGGCGAGCTGTTGATTCAGGTACGAGGCGGCGCTGGCCAGCGTGGGGATGGCGGCGTCGATGCCCGCCTGATCGTTGTTTTGCATGGCGAGCCGAAGGCCGTTGACGGCGTTGAAGACATTGGTCTGAGGCGTGGAGGCGTCGAAAATTTGTTGGGCCGAAAGCGACACGGAAATCGAGGTTCCGCCGGGAATCTGCACTTGGCGCGTCGCGGCCGACCCGGCGTAGGCGCTGACCGGATTGGTCTGCGTGAGATCGATGGTATAGGGTTGGGTCTGGTCGCTGTTGCCGCTGAAGACGAACCGGCCGCCGACGGCGGTATCGGCGAGATTGACGAGATTGGTGAGCGCGGTGCCAAGCTGCTGAGCGATGGTGGTCCGCGTGGCGGCGCTGGTGGTGGTAGGCTCCCCTTGCGTGGCGAGACTTTGCACTTGGTCCATGATGGAGACGGCCGATTGCAGGGCGCTTTCCGATCCGTCGGTCTCCGATTTCACCTGGTTGAGGTTTTGAGTAATTTGAGTGAGCTGGGAGAGTTGCGAGCGGGTCTGGAGGAGCGGACCGATCTGGTCGGGAGCGTCGGAAATCTGATTGATCTTCAAGCCGCTGGCGAGCTGGGTTTCATCGGTGAGGAGGCGCTGTTGGATCTGGCCCATAGAGTTGAGGAAGGCCAGATAATTGGGTGCGAGCGAGCTGAGCATGGAAAGTTCCCCCTATGGAAGCATGCTGATCAAAGTGTTGGTGAGATCGTCGAGCACGGTCACCATTTTGGCGACGGCCTGGTAGGACCGTTGGAATTGAATGAGGCTGACGGCTTCGGCGTCGAGCGAAACGCCGGAAACCTGCGAGCGCAGGCTTTGGGCCTGGGTCAACGATTGCTGATCGTTGGTCTGGTTGGAGTTGGCGTTGGCGATGTCGCTGCCCGCCTGCCCGCCTAGTGCGCCGAAATATTGGTCGAAGGTGTAGCTGCCGAGGGTGGGGGTCGACGTAAGCGCCGCGACATTGAGGCATTGCCGTTTCCGCCGGGGGCTTGTGGGAGAGCGGCGGCGATTTGATCGGTGGTCATGAGCGGGATTGACGGCGAGGGTTTGCGCCGCGCCGTTGGCCGCATTGTATGTGAAGAGATTGTTTACCGGGGCGTTGCCGTTTTGATCGACACCTTGAGATAGCGTGGTATTCACCTGATCGGCAAGTCCCTGGGCCAAGGTATTCACCTTGGTCAGATACGAGGGGATGAGATTGTTCTGAACGTTGATTTCGGCGCTCAACTGGCCGGAGGAGATCTGCGCGGTGATGTCGTTGCCCTGGGCGTTCAAGACGCGCATTTGGGGGAGAGAAAAATCGCCCTGAATGGGCAGACTCTGGTTTCCCATGACGATGGGCGTCTGGCCGCCCAGGAAGACCGTAACGGAACCATCCGGTTGCTGCAGGGCGCTGAAGCCGGCGTATTGGGAGAGTTGCTCCAGATCGGAGTACAGCTTGGCATCGTTGCCGGCGTCGGGCGCTCCGGTGTTGTTCTGCTGCCGCTGGCCGTTCAACTGGGCGATTTGAGCGGCGAGTGAATTGATGTTGGTGATGGTGGAAGCGGCCTTCTGGGTCTCGGCCGCGCTGGCGCTGGCGAGTCCGTTGCCGATGGTGTTAAAGGACTGGGCGACCTGCTGGGCGTCGTTGAGGACCGTTTGGCGGGCGACCGGGTCGTTCGGATTGATAGAGAGCGCCGAGAAACTTTGGAACAGCGTGTCCATGCTGGCGGACACGCCATTGGTGCTGGAGAGGCTGAACAGTTGCTGGATGTTATTGAGGTCCGTGGCCTGCTGGGAGGAAGCGCCCAGCGCGGAGGATCGCTGCTGCACGGCCTGCTCGGCGAAGGCGTCCCTGGAACTCTGCACCGGTCCGGACATGACGCCTCCGGGCAGCCCGACCGAGGGATCGAACGGCATGGCGATGAAGGAGGCCGTCTGGGCCGCATAGCCCGGCGTGGAGGCGTTCAAGGTGTTGTTTTCGGTGACGTTCAGGGCCTGGTTGTAGGCCTGCAGGGCGTTGCCCGAATTGAGCAGCGCGGTCATGAGGTTACCCATGGAGCACCAAGTGTCCCGCCGGAGTTGCGCCTTGGGGCGTTCCATTCGGCGTGTAGTTTTGCAACGAATCGTCCTCGGGGGAAGAGAGTTTGGATAAGGCGTCGAAATAGTGGCAGGCCCGTCCGGCGAGGGCGCGAAGGGGAACGATCTCCGCCCGCAGACGCTGGGCCTCGGCGAGGGTGATGTTGGACCCCGTCAATGCGGCGGCAAGAACTCGCGACGTCCGCTCCAGCGATTCGCCGGCGCGTTCCAACTCGACAGGTGAAACCGACAAGAGCGCGCCGCGGCAGCCGGTGAGAGCGGCGAAGACGGCCTCGAAATTCTCTTGGCTCGGCATCGGACAAATCCCCGGTGGGGTTGCTTACCCTCCGGCGTGAGCCACCATGGCGGCGCTGACGGCCTTGCTGTCCACGGAGTAGGAACCGTTGCTCACCATGGCGGCGAGCTGGCTCAGTTTGGCGTCGCGTTGCGCCGAGTCCGTTTGTAATGCGCCGAGGCTGCTGCCAAGCGACGACAATTGTACTTGGTCGGTGGACGGGGACGCTGCCGCGCCGGACTTTGGCCCGGAGGCGGGCGGCTGGGCTGCCGCTGAAGCGGCGGCGCCCGCGATGGATGCGTTGTTGGAGTCGTTTACTTTCATTGGCGACGGCCTATCAGGCCTCCTGGAGTATTTATCGGCAGGGGGCACGAAGGACTTTAAGGGGAACTTGAAACGAAGACGATCCGGATCGCCGTTTCAGGCGATTCCGAGCCAGCGCCGCCAAGCGCTCAAGGGCCGGGGAGCGGCTTCCACGTCCACGCTCATCCGGTAGCGGTAATCCCGCAACAGGAGCCCTTCGTTGCATCCAGTGACCGCGGCGTATTGCCGCAAGTAATTGAAAGCGAACACTCCGCCGGGCAGTTTGTCGTAGTCGCCCGATTCGATCGCCAGCAGAAACCGAAGGCTGATTTTGGTGCTCTCGGCGATCTGGTCGAGCGTCACGCCTTGGCCCTCCCGGAACCGCCGCGGGTTGAAGAACTCCTCCGCCTGCGTCGGCTGCCATACATTTCCGATGATTGTGCCGCTTGTCATGTCGCTCGATTAACTAGTGTGGGATTTCTCTCGATTCTCTATCGTAATCGAAATTTAATGTTTGGCGAAATGCGGGGATACCCTCGCCTTGCTATTTACTTTACCTGAATTTTAATCCTACGAGCGTACAATCGTCGGCCGGAACGGGTTCGTGCCGCCGGACGGCGTCGAGGGCGGAGTCGACGAATTCCGCCATTGTGGAGGGAGCGAAGGAGCGATAGGAAGCCAGCAGCCGCTCCTCCCCGTAATCGTCGTCGCGGGACGAGCCGGCCTCGGTGACGCCGTCGGAGAAGACGAGCAGGCAGTCTCCGGGCTGGACGTCCACGCTGCGTTCTTCCCCATTCCAGGCGGCGAACATCCCGAAGACCGTGGAAGTGACTTCCAGTCGCTCTACGCCGCCGGACCGGCGGATCAGTAGCGGCGGCGGATGGCCGCAGTTGACGTAACGCAGCCTGCGGTGGCGCTCGTCGTACTCGCCGTAGAACAGCGTGGCGTATTGTTCGGGCGGGGTGGAGGCGTGGAACTGGCGGTGAATGGAGGCGAGCATGGCGGCCGGCTCCCTCCCGCCCAGGTCCGTTTGCGTGCGGAATGCCGCCTGGAGGTTGGCCATCAACAGCGCCGCGCCGATTCCCTTCCCGGAAACGTCGGCCAAAAGAAAGCCGAGCCGTCCGGGTCCCAGGTCGAAAAAATCGTAATAGTCGCCGCTCACCTCGCGGGCGGGCACGCACCGGCCGGCGAATTCCAAGGTGGCGAGGGCGGCCATGGGTTGGGGAAACAGTTTCTGCTGGACGTTGCGGGCGATCTCCCATTCGCTGCGCGCCTGGCGCTCGGCGGAATGGCGCTCCTCGGTGCGCCGGTACAGTTTTTCGATCACTTCCAACAGCCTTTTGTTATCCCAGGGCTTCTGCACGAAGTCGGCGGCGCCGCGCTGCATCGCCGCGACCGCCAGATCGACGCTGCCCCATGCCGTCATGACGACGATGGGCGCTTTCACGCGCCGCTCCTGGAGACTGGAGACCAAGTCCAAACCCTCCTGGCCCGAAGTGGTATCGCGCGCGTAGTTCAGGTCGATCAGAATCAGGTCGTAATCGCGGAGCTGCGCGGCGGCGAGGACGGCGGCGGGTGAATCGACGGGAGTAGCCCTGTGGCCGGCGCCCTTCAGCAACAGGCGCAGCGCTTCCAACACATCCGGCTGGTCGTCGCCCACGAGGATGTCGAGACCGGTCAAGGCTTTCCATTTTACAGGTGCGGGAGATGTCACGTTCGTAAGGCTACCCTCTGGCAGTAGTGGCGCAATCGGGCTGCCACCTTCGTAGACGCGCAAGTGATTGAAATAGGATTGCCGGTTCGAGGCCTGCTCCGACCCGCTGTCCGTTCCTGGGACGAATGCTTCCGATATCGCCATTTAAGCTGGTAGTCTGATGGGGTGATCCGATTCCTGGCCGCCTGTTTCGCCTGTGCCGTACTCTGTGCCGCCGCGCCTCCGCCTCCGGCGCCGGTGATCCTGGACACCGATATCGGGGACGACATCGACGACGCGCTGGCGCTGAGCCTCGCGCTGCAGTCGCCGGAGTTGAACGTGTTGGCCGTCACGACCGTCCTGCGCCATGGACAGGAACGGGCGGACTTGGCGGCGAGAATCCTGGAATTATTCCATCGCACGGACGTCCCGGTCGGCATCGGCGCGGAAGAGACGCTGATGGGAGGGCCTCAGCCGTATGCCAAGGTGATCCAGCACGGGGCGCTTCCCTCCGGTTTCCGGTTTTCCGCGCCGCGGCGCAACGGCCTCGAGTTGATGATCGAAACTTGTTTGCGGGCGCCGGGGAAGGTAACGATCCTCGCCTATGGGCCGCTGACCAACGTCGCCCTCGCATTGCGCGCGGAATCGCGGCTGAAGGACAAGATCGAGCGCATTGTGCTGATGAACGGCGTTTTCTTCCGGCCGGGGCTGGAATACAACACGCTGACCGACGCCGAAGCGTCGTCGATCGTCTATTCGTCGGGGCTGCCGATTGAGACGGTGGGCCTCGACGTCACGATGCAATGCCGGCTGAACGCCGCCCAACTGCGCCGGATCGAAGATTCCAAGCTGGAGACGGCGCAATTCCTGCTGCAGTTGATCCGCATGTGGCAGGAGGCCAACCACGCGCAGTTTCCGATCCTTCACGACCCGCTTTCGGTGGCGGTGGCGATCCGGCCCGATCTGGTGTCGACGGTGACGGGCGAGGTGTCCGTCGAGACGCGCGGCACGCCGGGCGAGACGCAGGGGATGACGGTTTTTCGAGAAAATCCGAAGGGGAACGTCCGGGTGGCGAACGAAGTGAATTCGGCGGCGGTGATCGATTTCTTTCTCGACCGCGTGCTTGCGCCTCCGCGGCAATGAGCGTGCCGTTTACCCGGCGCTCGTTGTTGGGCGCGCCGTTAATCGGTTGTTTGGAGGCGGGCGAAACGCGGATACTGGATCTTCCTCCCGTCCCCGCCGACGAGCGCATCGCCTATGGCCCGGAGCCGTCGCAGTTCGCGGATCTGCGCGTCCCGCGTGGCCGCGGCCCGCACCCGGTGGCGATCGTCATTCACGGAGGGTATTGGAAAGCCGCCTATAATCTGGATCATATCGGCCACCTGTGCGCGGCGTTGACCGCGGCGGGCGTCGCGACGTGGAGTCTGGAATACCGGCGGTTGGGGAACGCCGGCGGCGGCTGGCCGGGCACGTTCGACGACATTCGCGCCGGCGCCGCGCATCTGGGGGGCGTCGCCGCGGCGCGTCATCTGGATAGGAGCCGCGTCAC
The DNA here is from genome assembly GCA_963823105.1 of uncultured Acidobacteriota bacterium. Taxonomy (GTDB): domain Bacteria; phylum Acidobacteriota; class Terriglobia; order Bryobacterales; family Bryobacteraceae; genus JAJYKC01. Next base: position 402,988 of record CAWGKC010000009.1, on the reverse strand, counting down.
AGCCGCCGGACATTCCGCGGGCGGGCAGCTCGCGCTATGGCTGGCCGCGGAAAACGCGATTCCGCTGCGGCGCGTGGTCTCGCTCGCCGGAGTCGCCGATCTGCGCCTCGCGTGGCAATTACGGCTCAGCGGAGGCATCGTCGAGCGCCTCTTGGGAGGGACGCCGGAGCAGGTTCCAGATCGCTACCGCGCGGCTTCGCCCATCGAACGGCTGCCGATCGCCGCTCCTCAAACGCTCCTTCACGGAACCGCCGACGATACGGTTCCCTTCGAGATGAGCGCGCGATTCGCCGCGGCGTCGAAGAACGCGAGATTGATTCCGTTGCATGGCGCAGGGCATTTCGAATTAATCGATCCGCGCTCGAAAGAATGGGCCGTGGTTCGCGAGAGCGTGATGGAGGGAAGTTGATTTGCTCCAGGCGATCCGGTAGCCTGAAGGGCAACGGAGGTTCCTTGGTCCTTCTGCTGTTTGGGCCGCCGGGGAGCGGCAAGGGGACGCAGTCGAGACTGATCACCAACTGGTTGCATATTCCCGCGATTTCCACCGGCGAAATGCTGCGCCGCGAAATCGACACGGGGACGGAGCTTGGCCGGCTGGCCAGGGACGTCATGGCCATGGGTGGATTGGTTGTCGACGGTCTCGTGAATCGAATGCTGTCGGAGCGTATTTCGCAGCCCGACTGCCAGGCCGGATTTCTGCTGGACGGATACCCGCGCACGGTGAAGCAGGCGGAGTTTCTCGATTCGGCGCTGGCGGCGCGCGGACTGCCTTCGGCCGTGGTGCTGCATCTGGACGTGCCGTTCCCATTGTTAGTCGCGCGGATGAACTCGCGCCGGCAATGTCCGGCGTGCGGCCGGACTTACAACTTACTAAGCGGCCCCCCGCGCGGTCCGGGCGTTTGCGACATCGACGGGACCGCTTTAATCGCCCGCGCCGACGATAATGAAGCCGTCTTCCGCGAGCGGCTGCGCACTTACGACGAACTTACTCGCCCGGTGCTAACGCATTATCGCGGACGCGGCTATCATCGCATCGACGGCGACCGGCCTCCGAAGGTTGTCTTCGAGGAGATTGTATCGATCCTCGAGGCGGAGGCGCGGGTTTCGGAGACGCAGCCCGTCGTGTAAGAGAGAGAGAGATGATGGGTCCCGAGGAGCACGCGCAAAGCGGGATACCGCGCGATCCAGTGCCGAGTTCGCAGCCTCTTTATTGAGACTGAGATTCGCGATTTTCGGCGGCATTTCGGCCGTGCATTCGGCTCAGTCGCGCCGATGAAACTCCGCGACCCAACTCGACGACGCGCATTCGGATTTTAGACTGAATCATGAGGCTCTGAGAGGGCTGATTTCATTGGCCTCGCCGAGCGTTGCACAACCTACCGATTTCGACACACGCGGGTCACTTGATGAGAGTGTCATAGGCGCTATGCTCGCCGATCCAAAACCACACGTATTCGCCGGGCAACTTGACAGCCAGGACGCGGTATTTCAGCGTCACCCGCGCCGACCAGATTTCCTGCCCGTTGCGGTCGCCAAGTTTTCTGAATTGCAGGGAAGGTGTTGCGGATTGTTTTTCAGCAAGTCGAACTGTTTATCAGCCCGCGCGCGGATGTTGGCGGGCAGGGCGCGATAGTCGTTCCAGAAATCCGCGTTCGCGCGGTGGATCATTAGGCGGGCCGATTAGAGGGGTTGTGTGTTTCCGGCTTTGTGGCCGGCCAAGGCGCGATGAATGCGGTTGTCGATGCGCCCCGCGTTAAGATCGGTTTTAAGCTGCGCGTCGATAGGCTGCGGATGGCGCTGGTCGAGCCATGCGTAAAGCTCTTCCATCTGCTGCGGCGTGAGCCCGTCTATGGCGCGTTCAATTTCTTGTATCGTGTTCATGGGTCTCTCCATCATTTTAGCGGCGAGATTAGCGCGGCGGGGGCGGGGACTGAACGGCCAGCAACTCACCAGCGGCCGCGCAACGCTCTTTGCCATCGCGTGCCGTGTGGCGCAGAGTGTTAGGCGGCGGGCGGGCTGGGCTGGCGACCTCCTCAGCTCACCGCTTTCATCACGAGCGCGCGGATCCTTGCCTCGTCGGCGGCGGTCAACTCCTTCAGCGCGAAGGCGACCGGCCATACGGTTCCTTCGTCGAGGTTCGCCTTGTCGCTGAAGCCGAACGTCGCGTATCTCGCCTTGAACTTGTTCGCGCTTTGAAAGAAGCAGACGACATTGCCGTCCTTGGCGTACGCGGGCATCCCGTACCAGGTTCTCGGCGAGAGGGCTGGCGCGCTGGCTTTGACGATGGCATGGAGCCGCTCGGCCATGCCGCGATCCGGTTCCGGCATCTCGGCAATCTTCGCGAGCACGTCGCCTTCCCCATCCGCCTCCTTCGCGCGCGGGCCTCGGCGCGCTTCCGCCTTCAGCTCTTGGGAGCGCTCCTTCATTGCGAGACGTTCCTCGTCCGTGAATCCCTTGACCGCCTCGCCGGCCACGGTGGCGCTCTTAGCGGACTTCTGTGTCTCCTTCTTCGGTTTCATAGAGCCTCCTTATCTGCAATCCCAACGCCAAGCAAACCCACAACAGCCTCAGTCTATCTACATCGCGGCAATCTTGGCGGGGCGGGCGTCTCAACTCATGATAAACGGCGTAGGGATCCGCGAAGTGGTAATCGGCCTCGTTGCCGTGACCAGCCGTTGCATGAACGACCCTGCGAACATGTATCGCGCGACGACCGTTTGAAACGGCCGGCATTGGGAACCGGCGCGGGGGTGTCCACGCGTAGTCCAATGCGTTTACGAGCCGCGTGGGTTGCGACTAAGAAAGCTGCGGCGCTTTTAGGCCCCAGCGGCCGGAGAATACGAACTCGGATGCGGGCTTGCGTTTGCGCGGGGATTTTTCGCGTTGGGCGAGCTTTTCCGGCAGCCCATCGGTTGGGGCGCCGTAGCCGATGGCGATGGCCGAGACGGGATCGAAACCTTCCGGAACGCCGTAGAGCTCCCGCACTTTTTCGGGGTGGAAGCCGGCCATCTGATGGACCCACAATCCGAGATCGGTCGCCTCCACCGATAGATACGCCACCGATTGGCCGAGGTCGTAATAGGCGTGGCGATTGGGGTGGCCGTTGTGTTCGAAGGCGAGCCGCGCGACGGTGATCACCAGCACGGGGGCGTTCCTGGCCCACTCCACGTTCGCCTCCACCAGGCAACTCAGCATCTTTTCGAAGTCGGCGGGGTGGTCGTTGGTGGCCAGCAGAAAGCTCCACGGCTGCGCTCCGAAGGAGGACGCCGACCAGCGCGCGGCTTCGAACAGGCTTCGGAGCTTTTCCGATTCCACGGGGCGCGGCGAGAACGACACCGGGCTCCAGCGGCGCCGCAAAAGCTCGTTCACGGGATGATCCACCGGCGCGGGCTTTTCCTTCGCCACCACCTCGCTCATACCTTGGCCTCTACCGGCGTCTCCACCTCCAGCGGGCGCTTGAATTTACACTCGGCGTTCGGACATTGCGCCACCGCCCCGGCCTTCAAAAACTTCTCGATGAGATAACTCGATCCACACTGCGGACACTTTTCGGGGATTGGCTTGCCCCAGGCGACGAAATCGCAATCCGGATAGCGGTTGCATCCGAAGAAAGTCTTGCCGCGTTTGGAACGCCGCTCTACGATCTCGCCTTCGCTGCAGTTGGGACAAGCGACGCCGATCGTTTTTTGCTTCACGTATTTGCAGGTTGGGTAATTGCCACAGGCGGTGAACTCGCCGAACCGGCCATGTTTCAGAACCAGGTTTTTGCCGCACTGCGGGCACTTCTCCTCCAGCGGCACGTCGGCCTTCTTCTGCTCGCCGCCGATCTGTTTCGTGGTTTTGCACTCCGGATATCCGGAGCAGGCGAAGAACTGGCCGAAGCGGCCCTTCTTCAACACCATCGGGCGGCCGCAGTTCTCGCAATATTCGCCTTCGCCCTGTTCGGCGAGATCGGCATTGTCCACGTCGGCCAGATCCACCGTCAGCTCGCGCGTGTTCGAGCATTCCGGATATCCGGTGCAGGCGATGAAGCTTCCGTGGCGGCCCCATTTGATCACCATCGGCTTGCCGCACTTCTCGCAGATCAAGTCGGTGGGCTTCTCCATCCGCTTGATGTCGGTCATGGTGCGCGCGGCGTGTTCCAGGCTCTTTTCGAACCGTTCGTAGAACTCGGCCAGCGCGGCGCGCCACTCGATCTTGCCGTCCTCGATCTCGTCGAGTTCCTGCTCCATGCGCGCGGTGTAGCGCACGTCGAACAGCTCGTTAAAGCTCTCGATCAACAGATCGGCGACCACCATCCCGAGCTCCGTCGGGACGAATTTGCCGCCGTCCTTCTTGACGTACTCCCGCTCCTGGATGGTCGACAAAATGGAGGCGTAGGTGGACGGGCGGCCGACGCCGTCGGACTCGAGCTCCTTCACCAGGGTCGCCTCGTTGAAGCGCGGCGGCGGCTCGGTGAAGTGCTGTTCGGGCGCGAGCGATTTGAACTTCAACTCCTCGCCCGGCGCAACCTGCGGCAAACGGTGCTTCAACTCCTCGTCGTCCTCGTCTTTTTGATCCTTGCCCTCCTCGTAGACTTCGAGGAAGCCTTTGAACTTCGGCACGCTTCCGGTCGCGCGGAACAGATATTCGGCGCCGTCCTTGCCCTTGGCCGCCACGTCGATGGTGGTCTGATCGAAGACCGCCGGCATCATTTGCGAAGCCACGAAGCGCATCCAGATTAAACGGTAGAGCTTAAGTTGATCCTCCTGCAGATACGGCGCCACATCTTCCGGCGTCCGCATCGCCGACGACGGGCGCACCGCTTCGTGGGCGTCTTGCGCGTCCTTTTTGCTCTTGTAAAAGTTCGGAGTCTCCGGCCGGAATTCGGCCCCATAGCGCGCCGTCACCAGTTCGCGGACCTCGGTGAGGGCGTCCTGGGACACGCGCGTGGAGTCGGTACGCATGTAGGTGATCAAACCCACCGAGCCTTCGCTTCCCACTTCCACGCCTTCGTAAAGCTGCTGGGCCAGCATCATGGTCCGCTTCACGCTGAAGCGTAGTTTGCGCGAGGACTCCTGTTGCAGGGTGGAGGTGATGAACGGCGGCACGGGGTTGCGCTTTTTCTCGCGCGTGGCCACCGTATCGACGATGTAGCGGGCGCCGTCCAGGGCCTGGACGAACGAGGACGCCGTGGCCTCGTCGGGGATCTCCACCGCCTCTTTATCGCGCTTGATGAAACGCGCGGTCAGCAGGGGCGGTTTCTTCGCCCCGAGGCTCGCGTCGATCGTCCAATACTCCCGCTTGATGAACGCGCGGATCTCGCGCTCGCGGTCGACGATCAACCGCAGAGCCACGGTTTGAACCCGTCCGGCCGAAAGCCCGCGCCGCACTTTGTCCCACAGCAGCGGCGAGATTTTATATCCCACCAGCCGGTCCAGAATGCGCCGCGTCTGCTGCGCTTCCACCAAATGCAGATTCACCGCCAGCGGCTTCTCGAAGGCGCGCCGCACGGCGTTCGCCGTAATCTCGTTAAACATCACGCGGAAGAATTGCGGGCCGCCCTTTTTCGGCGGCATTCCGCCCAACTCTTCCTGCAGGTGAAAACAAATCGCCTCGCCTTCGCGATCCGGATCGGCCGCCAGATAGACCGAATCGACCCCCTTGGCCGCCTGGCGAAGCTCGCCCATCAACTTCTTCTTGCCTTCGATCACCTCATAGTGCGGCTCGAAGTCCTTATCCACGTCGACCGCGAGATCCTTCTTAGGAAGATCCTTCACGTGACCGAGCGACGCCTTGACGACAAAGTCCTTGCCTAAATACTTTCCGATCGTTTTCGCCTTCGCCGGAGACTCGACGATGACGAGTGATTTTGACATGTTAGATTGTGTGCCTTATCTTACAGTGGATGACCCGTGGAGAACCTACCACACTTTAACAAAGTTCTTGCCGGGCAGTTGCCTCACCAGTCCAAGCATTTCGAGTTCGAAGAGGGCGGCAATTAACTCTGATGAGGAATGGGTCTCTAAAGTTTCGAGTGCCTGGTCGAGGTTGATGGGGTGATCGAGGGGAACGATCTTCAGGAGCTCTCTGGCAACTCCACTGATTTCAATGGTTTCCGAGGCGTTCGCGTCGATGGAAATCGCATCGCCGGTCTCCGGAAACAAGCGGTGCTGGGCCTTGGCGATGAGGGTGCGGCGGATTTCGGCGGGCAGTTCCTCGATGACGTCGTTCCATTCCTGCACCACTTTCGCCCCCTGCTTGATGAGTAGATTCGGCCCCCAACTCATCTTGGAGGTGATGTTGCCGGGGACGGCGAAGACCTCGCGCTGCTGGTCCAGCGCCATGCGGGCGGTGATCGCCGAGCCGCTGTGCTGCGCGCCTTCCACGATCAGAACGCCGGCGCTCATGCCGCTGATGATGCGGTTGCGAACGGGGAAATTTTGAGGATACGCCGGCGATCCGAGACAGAACTCCGACAGCAGGAGACCCTTCTCGGCGATGCGCAATGCCAGCTTGCGGTTCTCGGCGGGGTAGACCAAATCGATGCCACAACCGAGGACGGCGACGGTATCGCCGGCATTGTCGAGCGTCACCGAATGCGCCACGGTGTCGATGCCCCGCGCCATGCCGCTGACGATGACGACGCCGGCGCGCGCCAGGTCCGCCGAGAGCCGCTCGGTAACGGACAGCCCGTACGGGGTCGGCCGCCGCGTTCCCACCACGCCCAGCATCACTTCGCCCAGCAGTTCGATCCGGCCGCGCGCGAATAGAAGGATGGGCGGATCGAAAATATCCTTCAGCCGCGGAGGGTAGCGGTCGTCGGTGATGGGAATCACGGCGGCGCCGGCCGCCATGGCCTTCTGCTGCTGCCCGGCGGCGTCGTCGAAGGTGCAACCGCTGGCGATGCTGCGCGCCACGCTTCCGGCGATGCCCTGCCCTTCCAGTTCCGACGCCGGCGCGCGGAAAATCGCCTGTGGCGTGCCGTACTCGGACAGAAGGTGCGCCGCTTTGCGCTTGCCGAGGCCGGGAACCAGATGCAGCGCCAGCCAGTGCAGTTCTTCCTCGGACGTCAGCGCGGAGCGGGCGGGAACGGTGGTGGGCATCGTCTTCTCATTGCTGTGCGGCGTGGAGGGGCAAATTCTCAGGCCGTGAGCAGCGCTTCGATTAAGCCGTCGAGGGTGAACTGTTTCGCCTCGGCGTACACAGCGAGGCCGTGGCGCGCCGCCGCAGCCGATGTGACGGGGCCTATAGAGGCGATGCGCACGCCCTCCAGCGCGCCGGGCGGGGCGATGGCGAGAAAGTTGGTAACGGTGGAGGAACTGGTGAACGTCACCCAATCGGGCTTGCGGGGAGCGGCGAAAAGCTCCCGCGCCCGTTCGGCCGCGCCTTCCGGAACCACGTTGCGATAGGCGGCGGCGACGTCCACATGAGCGCCCATCGCACGCAGAGCCTCCGGCAGAACGTCGCGGGCGGCGGCGGCGCGCGGGAGCAGGACTCGTTTGCCGGCGAGATCGATCTTGGAGAACGCCTCGGCGAGCGCTTCGGCGACGAACGATGCCGGGACGAGGTCGGTCTTCAGATGCAGTGCGGCAAACGCCGCCGCGGTGGCCGGGCCGATGGCGGCCAATTTTGCGCGCAGGCGGCGAAGATCGAAGGCGGAGGCGTCCAGACGGTCGAGGAAAAACCGCACGCCGTTGGCGCTGGTACACACCAGCCAGTCGTAAGAATCGAGCCGGCGTATGGCGTCGTCGAGCGGAGCGGTGTCCAAGGGAGGGACGAGCGAGATGCAGGGAAGCTCGACGGCGTCTGCGCCCAGGGCGCGCAGGCGGTCTGTCAATTCTCCCGCCTGCTCCGCGGCTCGCGTCACGACGATGCGTTTGCCGAAGAGAGGCAGTTTTTCAAACCAGTTGAGCGTCCCGCGCAGCCGGACCACTTCGCCGATCAAAATCGTCGCCGGGGGTTTCATGTGCGCGGCGTCGATGCGATCGGCGATATCGGCGAGGGTGCCTTCCACCGTTTCCTGCCAAGGGTAGGTGGCCCAGCGGACGGCGAGGGCCGGTGTTTGAGGCGAGCGGCCGTTGGCGACGATCGCGGCGGCGATGGCGCGGACTTGCGTGAGTCCCATAAAGAGCACGACGGTCTCCGAGGCGCCGGCCTTGCTCCAATCGATCGCTTCGACGTTGTGGCCGGTGACGAAGGTGACGGCGGAGGTGTGCGAGCGGTGGGTGAGCGGAACGCCGCTATAGGCGGCGATGCCGAGGGGGGTGGTGACGCCGGGGACCACTTCGAAGGGAACGCCGGCGGCGGCCAGGGCCTCGGCCTCCTCGCCTCCGCGCCCGAAGATAAACGGATCGCCGCCCTTGAGGCGCACCACGGCACAGCCCGCGCCGCGCCCGCTCGATCAACAATTCGCAGATCTCTTCCTGCGAAAGCGCGTGGTCGGATTTTTTCTTGCCGACATAGAGCCGCTCGGCGCTCGCCGGCGCCAGGGTGAGCAGGGCGTCGTTGGCCAGATGATCGTAGAGCACGCAGCCGGCGCGCGACAGGGCGTCGCGGCCCTTCACGGTGATGAGGCCGGGATCGCCGGGCCCCGCGCCGACGAGAAAGACTTTGCCGGTCATGACCGCCCGTAAACCGCTTCGAGGATTTCGCGCGCGCCCTGCGCGAGAAGCGCCTCGCCGGCTTGACGCCCGAGAGCCTCCGCATGGGCCGGATCGCCGGAGACCGCGGCGCGGATCAAGCGCAGCCCGTCGGGCGAAGCGGCGATGGCGCGAAGATGCAGGAGGCCGTTTTCGATATGAGCGTAGGCGCCGGCGGGAACCTGGCACCCTCCGCCGAGAGAGGCGAGCAGCGCCCGTTCGGCGGCGGCGGCGGTGTGCGTTGCCGGATGGTCGAGCGAGGCGGCCAGCCGCTGCGCGTGTCCCCCGTCCGCGCGCGTCTCGATCGCCAGCGCGCCTTGGCCCACGGCCGGGCACATCCGCTCCGGTTCCAAATATTCGGCGATGCGGTCCGCCAAATTGAGGCGGTTGAGACCGGCGGCGGCCAGCAGAATCGCCTCGTAGCGGCCTTCGTCCAGCTTGCGCAGACGCGTATCGACGTTGCCGCGAATGTCGAGGATTTCGAGATCCGGACGCAGCGCCCGAAGCTGCGCGGCGCGGCGTAAAGAACTGGTGCCGACGCGCGCTCCCTTCGCCAACGAAGCCAGCGTTCGCCCCACGACGCAATCGCGCGCGTCCTCGCGTTCCGGGATCGCCGCCAGCGTCAGGCCGGCGGGAAGCTCCGTGGGCATGTCTTTCAGGCTATGCACGGCGATGTCGATGGCGCCGGCGAGCAGCGCCTCCTCGATCTCCTTGGTGAACATGCCCTTGGTACCGACTTTGGCCAGCGAGACGTCGAGCACGCGGTCGCCGGTGGTGTGGACGATCTGGATGCGGGAGGCCTCGCCCAGCGCCTCCAGACGCGAGGCGGCCCACCGCGCCTGCCACAGCGCCAGCGCCGAACCGCGGGAGCCGATGGTCAGCAACGTTCAGTCTCCAAGACGGAAGACCTTGCGTATGACGTCGATAATCTGCATGCCTTCCGGCTGCGCGGCCTGACGCCGCAGCTCTGTGACCGGGCCGTGGGCGATCTTATTCACGATGCCGCGCGTGAGCTGCTCGATGGCCTCCTCCTGCTCGGCGCTCAGCGTCCCCATCTTGCTTCGAAAACGGGCGAATTCGCCCGATCGCAACGTTTCAAGCTGTTCCTGCAAGCTGACGATCACCGGCGTCACCTCCCGCACTTTCAACCGGCCGATCATCCGCTCGGTCTCTTCCGCCACAATGCGCTCGGCTTCGGTGGCGATCTCGGCGCGGTTGCTCAGATTGCGGCCGACCACTTCCCGCAGGTCGTCGATGTCATAGAGAAACACGTTCGCGAGCTTGTTGACGGACGGCTCGATGTTGCGCGGCACGCCGATGTCGATGAGGAAAACCGGACGGTTGCGGCGCGCCTCGACGGCTCGCTTCACTTGATCGCGCGTGAGCACGAATCCCGGAGCGGCGCTGGAGGTGAGCACGATGTCCATCTCCGGCAGGACGTCGTTCAAGCGGGCGTAATCGACGATGGCGCCCCGATACATCCGGGCCATCTCCTCGGCGCGGGCGGCGGTGCGGTTGGCGACGAAGATCCGCGTCACTCCATTTCGCGAAAGGTGCCGCGCCGCCGCTTCCGACATCTTGCCCGCGCCAATCAGCAGGATGGAGCGGTCCTTGAGAGAACCGAAGATCTCGCGCGCCAGCTCCACCGCGGCGAAGCTGACCGACACGGCGCTGGAGCCGATCTCGGTTTCCGTGCGCACGCGTTTGGCGACGTTGAAAGCCCGTCCGAGCAGCGTTTCAAGAAAACCGCTCACCGCGCCATGTTCGCGCGCGACGGCGTAAGCGCTCTTCAACTGGCCGAGAATCTGCGGCTCGCCCACCACCATCGAATCCAAACTGCACGCCACTCGGAACAGATGCCGGATGGCGTCGCCGCCGGAGTAGCGGTAGAGATAAGGCTGGAAGCGAACCGGGTCGACGTTCCGGTTCTCGGCGAGAAAGCCATCCACCAGCGCGTCGCTAGAAGCGCCGTCGTCGGAGGCCACCGTCACCTCCACCCGGTTGCATGTGGAAAGGATCATGCCTTCGACGAAGCCCGGCCGGCTTTTCAGCGCCTGGAGCGCGACGGGGATCGAGCCGGCGTCGAAGGCCAGCAACTCCCGCACCTCGACCGGGGCGCTCTTGTGGTTCAGCCCGGTGATGGAGATTTGCACGGAGCCGGGGTTCAATGGAAGCGCCTCATCGGATCATCAGCGCGCGCAGTCCGACGTGCGCGGCCCAGGTAAGAGCGGAACAGCCGAGGACGGTGAGCGCCATCACGGCCGCTTTGCGTCCGCGCCATCCGGCCGAGGAGCGGAGAAAGACCATGGTTAAATAAAAGACCCAGGTGAGCAGCGAGAGGCCGATCTTCGGTTCGGCGATCCACTTCGTGCCCGATTCGACGAACGCCCAGGCGCTGCCGGCGATCACGCCGAGGGTGATGAAGACGAAACCGATCCCCATCGAAGTGGTGATGAGATTATCGAGCGTGGCGAGCGGCGGCAGGCGGTCGAAAAAGCGATCCGGACGCTTGCTCTTCAACTGGCGTTCCTGGATCAGATAGAAGACGGAGGCGAGCGCCGTCACCAGCAACCCGACATAGCCAAGCAGCACCATCACGACGTGGATGAACAGCCATCCGTCGCGCACGCCGCTGCTCGGCCACGAGGCGACCGGCGTTTCCATGGAGCCGATCTGGCTCATCAGGAAGACGAGCGGAAAGATAAAGACGCCGAGGGAGGCGAATCGATAGCGCCAGTAGAGAAACAGGAACGCGAGGGCGATGAGGAGCGCGCAGAGGGAGACGCTCTCGAAGAAATTGTCCACCGGAATGCGCCCGACGGCCAGGGCCGTTTCGACGACGGAAACAAGATGCAGGACAACGCCGCAGACGAAGGCGGCGAGCGCGTAGCGGAAAAAGCCGGAGCGCTTGCGCAAGGCGACGGCGATGGCGTGGATCAAGCCGAAAGAATAAAGCACGGTGGCCACGCGCAGCCAAAGAACGGCCGTTTCGTGCATATTGTGATACCAGTATATCGCCGGGGGGTTCCGGCGCATCTTATAGACAAGGGAGTTCAGAGGCATGGAAAAGTTTCTTTTGGGCAAGACCGCCATCGTCACCGGCGGCAGCAAAGGCATCGGACTGGCCATCGCCAAGGCGCTGGCAAAGGCCGGGGCGAATGTGGCGATCGGCGCGCGGACGGCGTCGGCGGTGGAGCGGGCCGTGGCCGAGGTTACACTAGGCGGCGCGAGCGGCGGTGAAAACAGCGGTGTTCGCGTAATTGGGGCGCCGCTCGACGTTTCGAGCAGCTCCGGGGTTACAAAGTTCTTCGAAACTGTCGATACAGAGTTTGGCGGCGTTGATATTCTCGTGAACAACGCGGGGATCGGAATCTTCCGCAGCGCGGCCGATTTAAGCGTGGAGGAATGGGACCGTACTGTGGCGACGAACTTGTCGGGTGTCTTCTATTCTACGCGGGAGGCGTTATCCCGCTTCAAAAAGCGCGGTGGCGGAACCATCGTCAACATCAGCAGCCTGGCGGGGAAGAATCCCTTCGCCGGCGGGTCGGCGTATAACGCGTCGAAGTTCGCGGTGAACGGATTCAGCGAAGCGGTGATGCTCGATCATCGCCAGGACAACGTAAAAGTCAGCTACATTATGCCGGGCAGCGTGGACACGGAATTCGGGGCCAATCGGACGGGGGCGGCATGGAAAATCGCTCCGGAAGATATCGCCGAGATTACGCTGTTATTGCTCCGGATGCCCGCGCGTACTTTGATTAGCCGCGTGGAAGTGCGGCCGGCGAAGCCGCCTAAATAAGTGTTGGGCGAATCGAAAACCAGGATGGGTACGGAATAGAGAGTGATGAAAAGAGTGGCACGCGACTTGCTGATTAGACGAACGGAAGGCGCGACAGGAAAGAGGCACAACATGGTGCGAACGAACATTCCCCTAGATCCGACAAGAACCGGCAACGCCGCGGAGTCTCTCGAAGACGGCCTCCAGCGGATGATCGTCGGCCAGGACGAGGCGATCCAGCAGATCGTCAATATGTACCAGATGTACATGACCGGACTAGCCGCTCCCGGCCGGCCGGTGGGGAATTTTCTATTCCTCGGTCCGACCGGATCGGGCAAGACGCGCATTGTCGAAGCGACCGCCGAGTGCCTGGTGAAGAATCCGCGCTCGATCATCAAGATCGACTGCGCCGAGTTTCAGCATAGCCACGAGATCGCGAAACTCATCGGCTCGCCTCCGGGCTATCTGGGACACCGGGAAACGCATCCTCTTTTGAGCCAGGAGATGCTCAATCAGTTTCAGAGTGAAACATGCAAGCTCAGCTTTGTTCTTTTCGACGAGATCGAAAAAGCGAGCGACGCCCTTTGGAACCTCCTGCTCGGCATTCTCGATAAGGCCACGCTCACCCTCGGCGACAACCGCAAGGTGGATTTTTCGAAAGCGATGATCTTCATGACCAGCAACCTCGGCGCCTCCGAGATGGGTTCCATCCTGAATCCCAAACTGGGCTTCTTCGCCGGACCGGTCAACGGCGATGAGATCGACGAGAAACTGAACGGGAAATTATCCCGGAGCGGCATCGAGGCCGCGCGCCGCAAGTTCACGCCGGAGTTCATCAACCGGCTGGATAAGATCGTCACCTTCCATCCGTTGGGCAAGCCCGAACTTCGGCGCATTCTGGACATCGAACTCAGCCAGGTGCAGCGGCGGATTTTCAACACCACCAACGATCGCGCCTTCGTCTTCCAGGCGAGCGAACCCGCCCGCGGATTCCTGCTCGAAGAAGGCACCGACATCAAATACGGCGCCCGTCACTTGAAACGGGCCATCGAGCGATTGCTGGTGCAGCCTCTATCGAACCTCATCGCCACCGATCAGATCGCCAGCGGAGACTGCGTCCGCGTGGATTTCGACGCCGAACGGCGCTGCCTCACTTTCCTCAAGGAAGCCGAAGGTCTGGAAGTGCGGACGATGGCGGAGATGGCCGATCTCCCCATGATGATGCCCGCTCTGGCCATGGCGAACGCCGCCGTGATCGAAGCGGCCCGCACGCAATCGGCGCGCTCCTCCAAACGCAGCTAAAGCGCGGGGCGAGCTTCGGGCTCTACGCCGCGCATTCGCCGCGGCCAAGTTGAAGCGAGAAACTCGTCTCGTCGCCCCAGTCCTTAAACATCTCCGGCGTGGCGTCCGCCGGCTTAACCAAATCGGCATTGAGCGAGCGGAACGTCTCCACCTTGTGCCGGACGACATACTCCCGGAACGACTCACCCTCGTTCCGGTTCGCCACATAATGATCCAGAACGCGCAGGACCGCAACCGGGATCAGGCGCGCCGGAAGGCTCTGGATCGCCAATCCGAAACGCAGGATGCCTTCCCGGTCCTCGCCTCCGCCGAGCAGCATCTGATAATATGGCACTTCTTTGCCGTCGATCTTCCGGGCATTGCCATAAAATCCCAAACTGCCCGTCCAATGCTGGCCGCAGGCGTTCGGGCAGCCGCTGATGTTGATCGCCAGCTTGCGCACTAACGCGTCGGGATAGTCGCGGACGGTAGAGGCCAAGGCCTCGCCCAGGTTCATGGACTTCGTGAGCGCGAGGTTGCAACTATAGGCCCCTGGGCACGTCGTGATATCGGAGATTTCTCCGGCCCCTGAATCGGCCAAGCCAGCCAGCCGAAGCGCGGCATACACCCGCTTGAGGTTCGCCAAAGGGATATAGGCGAGCAGAATGTTTTGATTCACTGCGATCCGCAGTAACCCATCGCCCGTCTGGCGTGAAAGATCTGCCAGCCGGATCATCTGGCTGGATGTAAGATTTCCCTGATCGACGCGAACCGTGACGATTCCATATCCGGTTTGCGCCTGCTCGCGGACGTTCGTTTCAAGCCACGCGTCGAAGGCGGAGTCGGCGCCCGAGTGGCTCGCCAGAAGCGGCAACTCACGCCCCGTTCCAAGCGGTGGTGGTTCCGCTTGAAAACCACCAAAACCTTCGGGAACCGCCTCCGGCATCGGAATGCCGCCATGGAGGAGAATGTCCTCGTATTCGGCGGCGATCTGGTCCCGCACCCACTCGAAGCCGCGCTCGCGCACGACAAACTTCAACCGGGCTTTGTTCTTGTTCTTGCGATTGCCATGCTTGCCGAAGACGCGAATCACCGCTTCGATTTTGTGAATCAACGACTCTTCCGGCACGAACTCGTCCAATAGGCGCGCTTCGCTCGGCAGCGGTCCCAACCCTCCGCCAACAACCATGCGGAAACCGCGCCGCCCATCGCGGATCGCCGCGCGCAGGCCCACGTCGTGAATGGATGTGAGCATGCAATCTTCAGGGCAGCCCGAAAACGCGATCTTGAATTTGCGTGGAAGGGAATCGGTCAGTTCCTTGTGCAGAAACGCGAACGCCACCTTGCGGGCATAGGGTTGCACGTCGAACGGCTCACCGGGAAGCAGACCGCTCAGTGGGCAGGCAGTAACGTTGCGCACGGTGTTATAGCAGGCCTCCCGCGTCGTCATGCGGAAATCGGCTAGCCGGTGCAGCAGGGGCGGGACGCGCGCCAGCGGGACGAAATGATATTGGACATTCTGCCGCGTGGTGAGATGCGCTTTGCCGCCGGCGAACTCTTCGGCGATGGAGGCGAGCGCCGTCATCTGCGCCGCCGTCAGGATGCCGCCCGGAATCTTCGTGCGGATCATCTGTACGCCCGGTTGGCGCTGGCCGTAGATGCCCCGGCGCAAGCGGTGCGGGCGGAACTCGTCGTCGTTGATTTCACCCGCCGCGAAACGGTTCGCCTCGTGCCGGAACAGTTCGATGTCCTCGCGCACGGTGCGGTCGTAAGCGGCCTCGATTTCGGTGAGCGGTGGGAAGGGAAGTGCTTCAGTCACGTCAATCACTCTATGTATATAGAGATTACTATGATTGACCGGCGGATGCAACGGGTTTCAGGGTTTCGGCGGCGGACAATCGGGGATCTCGCGGCTGGCGTAGTAATTGATTCCGAAATGAACGCCCCGGTTCAGATTGGAAACACACGGGTTATTCGCTTTCGATAGGCGATTCCGCCAAAGCGGCCGCGCCGAGGCGGCGACGTCAATGCCAGGAAGATCTTCCACAACGAAGACCAGAAAAGCACCGGCGATGACCATTGCGGCCAGGGAGAACGCACCGGCTCTGAGTCCTCGCCGCTCAAGCAGCCAGCAGGGGATGGCGAGGAGTGCCAGCGCGATGGCGGGCAACGTGAGCGAAAAGGAAACGTGCGAAATGCCGGAAAGCAGTGCTTGCGGAATGATTTCGCGGATGGCGGGCAGGCAGCCGAGCAGCATCCCGCACGCGGCCAGAACCGCGCCCGCCGCCCGTGTTCTCGCGCGGTCCAGAGCGACTCCCATCAGAATCGCCAGCGCCGGCACCAGAGGAAGGAGATAGCCCGGAAGCTTATTTCGCGAGGCGGAGAAGAACACCAACCCGAAGACCGCCGTGGCGAGCAGCGCGCGCAGCCGATCGTCGGTGTAAAGGCGGCGCTGAAAGAGAAGCGCCAGCGCCGGAGACCACGGGAACAGTCCCGCGATCAGCACCGGAGCGTAGTACCAAAACGGCTGGACGTGTTGAAGTGAGACCGTCAGGAAGCGGGCGAAATGCTGCTTCCATATAAGGTCGTCGAGAAACGGCGCGCCGTTGCGGCGGTAGCAGAGAAGAAACCATGGGAGCGAGACGGCGGCCGCGCTCGCGCACAGCAATGCGAGCTCGGCCACGCGGCGGCGTAGAAACCAGAGCGCGGGAAGAAAGAGCACGAGCGGCACCAGCGCTTTCGACAAAACGGCCAATCCGAGAAAAACTCCCGCGGCGACGGCCCGGCCGCGTCCCGGTTGAAGCGCGATCAACAGCGCCGCGCTGAAGAAAACTGCCAATGGCAGATCGGTAACGGCGATATGGGAAAACGCGAGCCAACCGGCGGAGGTGGCGAGCATGGCGCAGGCGAACCACGCCGCTCGCGCTCCGAAGTCGCGGCGTACGGCGAGAAACAGAAACACCAGGAAACCCGCGCTCAGCAGGGCGATGGGTAGCCGCGGAGCCAGCTCGTCGCCAAGGCCGAGGCGAAACCCGATCGCCGCCGTCCAATAGATCAGCGGAGGTTTTTCAAACCAGGGCGCGCCCCAAAGCCGGGGCGTAATCCAGTCGCCGGTCGTCGCCATCGCCCGCCCGATCGCCGCGTAGCGCGGCTCGTCCGCGCTCAGCAGGCCGACGCGCGTCAAACCGGCGAAAGACAATAGCGACAGTGCGAAAAACGATGCGGCGGGAAGGGCGAGCGGGCGCAAGCGTGCGGGCGTGGGCAACGTCTCCAGTATAATGAGGCCGATGAAGAGGTTCGCGCTGTTTGCCGTTTTGCTGTGCGCCACGGGCGCGCCGGCGGCGGTCGTTTGCGGCTGCGATCCGGCCCGGCCGGAGACGATGAGCGCCCGCGCGTGCGGCCTGTGCCGCGAGGCGGAAAAGCAACCGGCGGGCACGCAGGTGTTCTTCCTGAAAGACATCAATCCCGCGAAACCCAACCGCTGGCTCGCCTTGCCGCGCGGCCACGCTCACTCGCTGGCGGAGATGACGCCGGAGGAGCGCACCGCGTTGTGGGCCGGCGCGATTCAGAAAGCGCGCGAGCTGTTCCCCGACGGCGACTGGGCGCTGGCGTTGAACGGACCGCAAGTGGTGACACAGTGCCACACGCACATCCACATTGGGAAGCTGCTGCCGGGCGTCGAAGCCGGCCAATTCATCACCGTCACCAAGCCGGAGGAGATCCCCGTGCCCGCCGAAAACGAAGGGCTGTGGATACATCCGCAAGGCAACTTGTTTCACGTGCATCTGGGAGAACAGGTCACCGAAACCGTGCTGCTGCGTTAGGAGCTTTTATGGAACTTGTCGATATCTCGAATCCGCCGGCCGCCACCAACGCCGTCATCCGCTTGCATCCGGCCGATAACGTGGCCATCGCCCGCGTGGCTCTTCCCGCCGGACAGGCGGTTGAAGGGACCGGCGCGTCGTTTCACACGCGCACCGCGATTCCCGCCGGGCACAAGGTGGCGATCCGTCCGATCGCCGCCGGCGAACAGGCGTTGCGCTACGGCCAGCCCATCGGCGCGGCCACGCAAAATATCGCCGTGGGCGATCACGTTCACACGCACAATCTGGCGTTCTCCGGACGTTCGCTGGTCTATGAGCCGGCGCTGGAACCGGCGCCCATGCCCGGCACGGCGCTGGCGGTTCCGCACTTCCTCGGCTATCCGCGCGAGGACGGCCGCGTTGGGACGCGTAACTACATCGCCGTTGTCGCGGCCAGCAACTGCGCCGCGCACACGGCCGAATTGATCGCCGCCAGTTTCGCCGGCGAGCCGATGCCGCCGGAAGTGGATGGCGTCGTCGCATTCCCGCATGGCGAAGGCTGCGGCATGGCCATCGGCCCCGATACCGATCAACTGCGCCGCACGATCGGCGGCGTTCTCAACCATCCCAACGTCTCCGGCGCCGTCATCCTCGGCCTTGGCTGCGAGGTGAATCAGATCGATCATTACCTGGGCGCGGGGTCGCCGCGTTCGAATCGCATCGCCGGCCTGACATTGCAAGAGAGCGGCGGCACGCGCGGAGCGGTGGCGGCGGCGCAGCGCGAGATCTCCAGCATGATCGCCCGCGCGGCGGAAGAGAAACGCCAGGAGTGCCCCGCCTCGAAGATCGTACTGGGCCTCAACTGCGGCGGTTCGGATTCCTTCTCCGGAATCACCGCGAACCCGGCGCTGGGCGTCTGCTCCGACCTGCTCGCGGCGGCGGGCGGCACGGCCGTGCTTGCCGAGACCACCGAGATTTTCGGCGCCGAACATCTTCTGCTGCGCCGCGCCCGTAGCCGTGAGGTGGCGGAAAAACTTCTCGCCGTCGTGCGCGGATACGAGGAATATCTCAACCGCTTCGGAGGCACCGCCGATAGCAACCCGTCGCCTGGAAACAAAGAGGGCGGCCTCACCAACATCGTGGAGAAATCGCTCGGCGCGGCGGCGAAGGCCGGCACGTCGACGCTCATGGACGTGGTCGAATACGCGGAACGCATCGACTCGCCCGGCTTCGTCTTCATGAACACGCCCGGCTACGATCCGGTATCGCTCACCGGCCTCGCCGCGGGCGGCGTGAATCTCATCGCCTTCACCACCGGACGCGGCAGCGCTATCGGTTTCCCCACCATTCCCGTGATCAAGATCGCCAGCAACACTCCCATGTTCCGCCGCATGAGCGACAACATGGATCTCGACGCCGGCCGCATCGCCAGCGGAGAAGCGACCGTCGGCGAAGCCGGCCGTGAGATTTTCGAGATGCTTTTGCGCGTGGCCTCCGGCGAGAGAACGCGCAGCGAACTCCTCGGTCATCACGAATTCGTCCCGTGGAAGATCGGTCCGGTGTTATAGCGTGCTGGGGGCGCATCCGGGCGTCGCGTGGCTATTTTGGATTTCGCTCGGGTTGGTGGTCTACGTATATGCGGGCTACCCGTTGCTGCTCGCCCTGCTGCGCGTCTTCTTCGATAACCCCGTGAAGAAGGGGCCGTGCGAGCCATCGGTCTCGCTGCTGATCCCCTCCTACAACGAAGCGGCCGTCATCGAAAAGAAAATCCGCAACTCGCTGGCGATCGACTACCCGCCGGAGAAACTGGAGATCGTCATCGCCTCCGACGGTTCGCGGGATTCCACTGTCGCCCTCGCCCGCGCCTGCATCGAGCGCCTGGGCGCCGCCGCCCGCGTCCGGATCCTCGACTATCCCGTCAACCGCGGCAAGATCGCCATCCTCAACGACAGCGTTCCCCAACTGCGCGGCGAGGTGATCGTCTTCTCGGACGCCTCGGCCATGTACGAGCCCGACGCGATCCGCGAACTGATGGCCAACTACGCCGATCCGAGCGTCGGCGCGGCCGGAGGGATCTACCGCATCCGCGAAACCGGCAGCGCGCAAACCGGGGCGCAGGAGGAAATGTACTGGCGCTACGAAAGCTTTATTAAGGTGCAGGAGGCGGCCATGGGATCGATTCTCGGCGCGCACGGCACTATTCACTCCCTGCGCAAGGAGCTGTATCCGTTCCCTCCGCTCGGCACCATCAACGACGATTGGGTGATACCGGTGCGCGTGCTGCAGCGCGGCTTTCGCGTTGCCTACGACCCCGCCGCCAAGACCTATGAAGAGGCGCACGAGATGAGCGGCTTCGGCCGGCACGTCCGCATCATGGCCGGCAACGTTCAGCAACTCGGTGAGTTGAAGCGGTTCCTCCGTCCCTTCCGTCCGCGCTGCGTCTTCTACTTTCTCTCGCACAAGGCTCTGCGGCTTGCCGTTCCCTTCGCCATGCTCGCCGCGCTGGCGCTCAATCTGTTCTTGCTCGATGAATGGCTCTACCGGGCGACGCTCGCCGCGCAGGCCTTGTTTTATTCACTCGCCATTCTCGGCGCGGTGTGGAGGCTGCATCCCAAAATCCTGCGCCTGCCGTATTATTTCTGCCGCGTGAACGCCGCCGCTTTCTTCGGCGTGTATCACGCGCTTACCGGCCGCCGCCGCATGGCGTGGAGTTAGCGTGCCTCCGCCCGCCGTCCGCATCGAAGGCTCCGGGATCGCCGCCTGCTGCTGCGCCCGTCTGCTTCACGATGCCGGAATCGCCGTCTTCGCCCAGCGCGCCTACCGCACCGGCGTCCCAGTGATTCTTATTCCGGAGGCGACCAGCTCCGCTTCTCGCCGCCGTCTTCCATCGCGACGATCTGCTCGCCGGCCAGCCCCTCATCCGCCGCCGCATCGTCGCCTGGGGCCCGGAAGCCACCCCTGTCGAACTCCCCCACCACGCCTACGCCGTCTCCGAGTCGTGGCTGCTGGACCGCCTTTGGGAAACCATCCCGGCCTCCGAGTCGTCCCCCGACGCCACCTCCTGGACCATCCACGCCTCCAAGTCTCCGCCCGCCTCCGCGCCGCTCTCCTTTGGCGAGCGTATCGCCCACGCCTCCGCCGTCACCCTGTCTGCGCGCGCTCCCTCTGACGCCTGCTGGATCGAATCGGCCGGCGAAGGCTGGCTCTTCCTAGCAGGCTCCGGCCCACGCCGCGCGTGGCTTCTCTCGGTAGGCGCGGACGCGTCGTCGTTACTCGCCTCCAGCCGCCTAGTCGCGCCGCAAATCGAATCTCTCGAACCGGCGTCCGCTTCGTTCCCCTCGCATCCCCGCATCCTCCGTGAAGTCATCGGCCCCGGATGGCTCGCCTGCGGTTCGGCCGCCATGAGCCTCGACCCCCTCTCCGGCCAAGGCGCAGCCGCCGCCGTCCGCGAGTCGATCCTAGCCGCCGCCGTCATCCGCGCGTCCTACCGCGAACCCGCTCCCGACGGCCTCGCCGATCACTACGCCAACCGCCTGCTATCCGGCTTTCTGCGCCACCTCGCCCTCACCCGGCCCTTCTACGCCACCGGCGGCTACGGCCCATGGTGGCAATCCGCGCTCGCCCAACTCGACGACGCCATCGCGTGGACGAAGTCGCAACCCGCCCTCCGCGCAATCCCCCGCTTCTTACTGCGCGACTTCGACCTTGTGGAGCGGGTGGAAGCCTGAGTAGGGGCGCGGACGGTAGCGTGGTCTCCAGGTGGCCGTTACCCTGCCGGCGGAGGCCCCTAACAGACCGAGATCCGCGCGGATGCCGATTATTCCAGAGTGGTATAACAGTCGTATCGGATGCGCTTCAGCTTTGACCCTCGAAAGAGCCGGCGCCTCAGAGCGAATCCCCGCCGAGGCATCGGGTTTGAAGAGGCGCGGGAGCTGTTTTCACGGCCTTACTGGCTTGATCTACGGGACGGCGTTCCGGAGCAGTTCCGGGCCGTCGGTTGGGTAGGTGACCGCCTGTATTCCGTGGTTTTTGAAGTCGGGCACGACGAGGATGGCGAAGTCTTGCACCTCGTTACCCTTTGGAAGTCGACGAAGGAGGAAATCCGGTTGTATGAAGAAAACTCGTAAATCGCCCGGAGCAGTTTCCGCCGAATCGATCGCCCGCCTGGCCGATGAAGGCAAGGACGTTTCCCATTTTTTCAAAGGCCCAGGCCGCATGATACAACCGATTCAGCGCGTGAATGTGGACGTCACAGCGGGGATGCTGGAGGAACTAGATAAGGCGGCCCAAGACCTGAACGTGAGCCGTCAGGCTGTTATCAAGACACTGGTCCGGCAGGCTCTCGATCAACATTATCTGGCGCAGAGCGCGAGGCGCCCGCGGCAAGCCTCCTGACGGCGGCCGGCGCGCGATTGCGCCCTTGGACCCATATTTGCTCGCGGACCACACTGCTCACGTTGGATCCTTCGCCCAATCCACTCGTCGGAATCGCTTGGCAAACCCCTGCGTATTCCCGCAATAATTGCACGCAAGCGACATGAGATCCAGGTCGTCGCGTATGGTCTCTTTGTATTCGCCGAATCCGCAAATTCGGCATCTGATTGGGCCCTGATCTGGTAGCTGGCCGAATAGCCTTTCGGCCCGCATAACGATGTCGATGCGAGTGAGCAACTCCCCGGCATCTCGAAAGCACTGCTCCTCGCGTTCCACGATGCACCTGTCAAGGATCTTCCGTACCAATTTCACTGACGGGTCGTCAGGGAATATCGCTTCGAGCTCGAACTCGGGATCGTGGAGATACCACAGTCGGAGCTTCTCTCTTCCGGACACCATAGCCCAAAGGAGTTTTCCAAGGCTGAAGACGTCGAATGCAGGACTAACATTCTCAAGTTTCATGCCCATAGCCCAACCCGGCATCCAGTCGCGGCTTCCTACGTTTTCGTAGGTGTCGGTTAGACGATTAGACTGACCATCCATTTGTATGGCGAGCCCGAAGTCTCCAAGAACAAGTCGGTTCTCGTTCGTGATGAAAACATTGTCAGGCTTGATGTCACGATGCACAATACCTCCCCTATGAAGGAGGCTGACGGCTTCGACGATGGGACGAAAGGCAAGCAGCGATGCGAGAACATCGCCTTGGGTTCGATCGAGGTTTTTTGCGAGTGTCGTCGGATGAAAGTCCATCACGAACCATCCGTCTTTGACGCGGTGATCGATAACACCAATAAGCGCCTGATGCTTGAACGTCTGCAAGGCGACGACCTCGCGTTCCAGACGCTGGATCGCCTTCGCTCGCGTTTGATCGTCCTTGAACTCGTGGAGTACCTTGAGCGCGTACCTTTGTGCGTTCGGTTCTCTGCAAAACTCGCGCATGAGATCAAATATCTTCTTGGCGTTTTCCTCCTTGAATTCCGACTTCACGCCAAAGCATGCTTGTAGCCACTGGCAAAAGTCTTTCGGCAGCTCGGGGCGAGCCAGCGCATCGATCTTCTTGCACGTGCGGAAGACCTTTCCTTGACCGCCGGAGCCGAGTTCTTCAAGAGATTCCCAAGGTCCGTAGAACATATAGCAGAATTCTAACTCGCATTCCTAGACCTTGCATCGGAGTTCGTATATTCCGTTACCCAGACCGGGCATTCTGCTCCGGATGAGAACGACCGACGTTTCTACAATGCCGGGAAATTTCCGGTATTCCGGCGCCAGATCGCGCGGCGTATTTCGAGCGTCACTGGTAGAAATCACCGCCTCACGCTCCCGACTTGACAAGCGGGACTCGTTGAAAATGGACGGGGCGCTGTAACCCGGCTATGCGGCTAAGTAATCGTCTCGCCAGATGTGTATATAGTCGAAACCGTCCGCTCTGCTCGGCGGTCGTGGGATCCAGCGATCCGTTTACGCCGCTCCCGCCGCCGCCCCTACGCCTCCACCCGCGCCGCTCTCCCCTCGAAATGCCGCCACAGCGCGCCTCCGCGCCGCATCAATTCTCCCGGCGCCCCTTGCTCCACAATCCGCCCTTCCTCCAGCACCAGCACGACGTCGGCTGCTTCCACCAAGGATCGCCGGTGCGAAATCACGATCGAGGTGAAGCCGCCCATCAGGCCCGCTAGCGTCGCGGCGATCTCCTGCTCGGCGGCGGGGTCGAGCGCGGCGGTTGGCTCGTCCAGCACCAGAATTCGCGGCTTCCTTAACAACGCCCGCGCGATGGCGATGCGCTGCCTTTGGCCGGCCGATAGCGTCGCCCCGCGCTCGGCCACCGTCGTCGCATAGCCCTCCGGCAGCGATTCGATGAAGTCGTGAATGGCCGCCGCCTTCGCCGCCGCGACGATCTCGTGCCGTTCGGCGTCGGGGCGCCCGTACCGGATGTTCTCTTCGACGCTCGCGCCGAACAGAAACGGCGACTGATCCACCAGCGCAACCGCGCCCCGCAGCGATTCGAGCGACACCTCGCGCAAGTCGTTCCCATCCAACAGCACCTGCCCGGCCTGCGGATCGTGAAAGCGGAGGATCAGATCGGCGATAGTCGATTTTCCACTGCCACTCACGCCGGTGATCGCGCAAATCGTCCCCGCCTCCACGCGGAACGACACGCCTTCGAGCAGCGGAGTGCCCGGCTCGTGGCGGAACGTCACGCCGCGAAATTCCAACTCTCCGCGCACGAAGTCCAACGGCCGCGCGCCGGGCGAGTCCGTCACGCCCGCCGGCGCGTCCAGGACTTCGAATACGCGGCCCAACGAAACCGCCCCGGTCAACAGCGCCGACCACGTCCCCATGAAGCTCTGCACCGGCGACATCAGCCGCGCCTGATAGGCCAGGAACGCCACCAATGACCCCACGCTCAGCGCCCCGGCGATCACCATTTTCCCACCGTACAAAAAGATCCCCGCGCTCGACGCCGCCAGTATCATCCCCGGCATGGCGCCCGCCAGGAACGAAGTAAGTTGCATGTCCAGCAGCGCGCGCACGAACCCGCCGTTCAATTTCTCGAACCGGCGCGTCTCGCGATCTTCGGTCCCCGAAGCCACCACCAGCCGCATCCCCAGAATCGTCTCCACCAGAAAGCTGCCGATGTCGGAGCTGCGCTCGCGCATTG
This sequence comes from uncultured Acidobacteriota bacterium, assembly GCA_963823105.1. Lineage (GTDB taxonomy): Bacteria > Acidobacteriota > Terriglobia > Bryobacterales > Bryobacteraceae > JAJYKC01. The sequence goes on along the minus strand of CAWGKC010000009.1, from coordinate 378,415 downwards.
TCTTCACCTGCGACGCCATTCGCTTTTGATAGATCTGCATCGCCACCACGCTCACCGGCACCAGCGCCACGCTCAACAAAAACAACCGCCCGTTCAGCATCGCCATCGCCACCACGCTTCCGATGAGGAACAGAGTATTCGACGCGGCCGAGAGCAGCGTGTCGGTGATCCTGCGTTGCGCCTCGCCAATGTCGTTGTTTAGCCGCGAAACGATGTCGCCTAGCTTAGTCCGCGCAAAATAACGCGGCGGCAGCCTCTGAAGATGCGCGTAAACCGCCAGCCGCATGTCGAACAACGCCTGCGCCGACACGCGCACGTACCAGTAACTGGAAAGGATGCCGAGCACATAGCCCAGCGTCGCCGCCGCCAGCATGTATCCCGCGGCGATCCACAATACGCGAACGTCGCGCCCCAGCAGCGCCCGGTCGATGAGTAACTTCGACAAGAACGGCTGCGCCAACCCCGCCAGCGTCGAGACAAGATTCACGCACCCGATGAGCAGCAACTTACTCCGGTGCGGACGCAGAAAAGGAAGCAGCCGGCCGTATAGGCGCAGCGTCGCCCGCGTCATCGCGAGCATTCCCGCGGTCCGTCCGGCCATCCACCGCGCCCCCAGGATGCCGCTGGCGTTCGCCACCGCGAAGCTTATGCCGCGCAGGTTCCTCTCCACCGGCACGCCCGGAATCGGTCTCGGGTAAGGCGACGCGGCCAGCCAGCCGCCTTCCTCCCGTAACTGATCGCGCGGCACCGCCGCATCGGCCTCCACCGCCGTCACGCCCTCCATCGCTCCCGGCAGGCACGGAACTCCGCCCATGCTCCGCGCGCTCACGATGCGCCGCCCCTCGCGCACGGCTCTCTCAACGATTGGCAGCAGCCTCGCGCGATGCTCCGGATTTGTCGTTCCCAGGCTCAGATTGATGATGTCGGCCTCCCGATCGAGCGCCCATTCGAGGCCCGCGACAAGCTGCTCGGCGGTGGCCCGCAACTCCCGCTCGAAAATCCTCACGATCAGCAATCCCGCCTCCGGCGCCATCTCGTGAATCGCCCCCGCCACCGCCGTCCCATGGCCCAACCGATCGATAAAATCCTCGCAACGCTCCCCGCCGGGACCGATACCCACTCCCCCTATCACGCCTCCCGCGTGCGGGTGGTTCAAGTTGATCCCGCTGTCGACGATCGCGATCTGGCAGCCCCGCATGTTCCAACACCCGGAACTGTCACTATAGCCGAACCTAGCGCCCGGCGCGCGTCTCCGGCCGGTCGATCACAGTTACCATCGAAGTCGTAATGTCCGCGTCCAGGTTCACGGTCTTGGTCAGTTTCATCGTCGCCGCGTCGTAGACCTCCAACTCGAACCCCGCGGCGTAAATGAACAGATCGTTACCAGACGACGAAGTAGCGAAAGAGAACCGCGGCCGGCAGGCGAACTCCTGCCTCCGCTCTAGCTTCGAACTCGCGACGTCGATCCCGAAGAACTCGCAGCGCCGGTTGCCGTGAAGCCCCTCGATCCCCACCGCGTACGCTTTTTTGTGATCGGGCGTGTAACGGATGTCGGATACGCCGGGCAGCGCCGGACCGATGGGAGTGAAGTCGAACTTCTTCTCGTTCAGGTGAAACGTCGCGATGCCGAAAATCTCCCGATGCACCTCCGGATCGGCGCTGTTGAAGATGCCCGTCAGCGCGTCGCCGTCGTCGTTTGGATCGACCGCCGGTGCGAAAGTCACCTCTTCCATCCCCGGAAACGGCGGCTTCGACAACTCGATGGTCTGCACTTTCTTGAGCGTCGCCGTATCGTAAATCGTGACCGCTTTCCCGAATTGATAAAGCAGCTTCCCATCGGGCGACACGCGGTAATTCCCTCCGCGGAAGCCTCCCCCGGCCTGCCGCCGGTCGCTCTCCGGGATATCCACCTCTTTGACGATTTTGTGCTGCGCCAGATCGATCACGGCCATTTTCGGCTCTCCGATCTCCCACCGGTCGATCAGCTTCTTCGACGTCGTAATGTTCGTATAAATGAACTTTCCCGCCGGATCGACGGCCAGGCCCGCCATCCACACTCTCGTCCGGCTGTCGCCCAGCGTGAACGAATCCACCACTTCGCCTTTCGCCACGTCGATCGTCTCGATGCCGGAGTATAGGAGCGTCGCCGCGATCAATTTCTTGCGGTCCGCGGTCAACACCAGGTTTCTCGGCGCGTCCGTTTTCAGATCGATCCGGTTCACGATCTGGTAAGTGCTTTCGTCGATGACCACCACCGTATGCGGCCACGTGCCCAGATACAGCATCGTCTTCGCCGGACACGCCACGGCCGCCATTAGCACCGCCAACGCCAGTTTCTTCACGCAGAAACTCCTCATGGGAACACCAGGTCGATCTCGCGCCAGTCCTTCGTCGCCGACGCGCATTTCTTCGTCCAGTCCGGATAGTTATTCAGGTGATCGGGCACCTGCGCGGGCCAGAAGCACGTCGCATAGCAGTCGTACAGATCGCGTTCGGCCGGCTGGCAAAGCCCGCTGGTGCCGCCGGAGGAATCCACTTCCCATCCCGGCGAAAACACGATGGTACAACCCACCGGATAATGCGGGGGTTGTGTCCTTGTCCTACCGCCCGCCCCCTCCTGTAACGCGAACACGTCGAAGCGCGCGGCGGCGACATGGGCGTCCACGCGAGCCGCTTTCTTATTGATCGCCTTTAGATGTTTCATGCCGCCTTCCTCCTGTCGAAGTGTTCGAGAAACCCCGGATTCCGCGCTGCGATTTCTCCGTAAACTCCCAGACAAATATCCGTCCACTCGCGAATCCAGTCGCAGTAATGTAAGTTCGGATGACCGGTGTCTCCATACCGAACGTAAGCTTCGTGGTGGCAACCGCCCGCGCACAACGGCCGCGCCCAGCACGTCTGGCATTCGTACTTGCCGGAGACGTGCCCGCGCGCCAGAAACTCTCCCTGCCGCTCCCGGTCGATTCCCGTGGAGACGTGGCCCAGCTTGTGCGTATCGGAATCCACAAACCGGTGGCAAGGGGAAATGTCGCCCGAAGGCCCCACGCCCACCAGCCCCAAGGCCGCACCGCACGGGTGGGACTTATTCACGCCCTCGTGTAGCTCGGCGAGCGTGTCGCTCACATTGGAAAAAGCGTGCTGCCGGTTGTCGAGCGCCGCCTCCAGATACTCGTTAGCCAGCTCGCGAAACTGATCCAGAATGCCCCGCAATCCGCCGTCGCCGATGGCGTACAGCGCGGTGGACGAACTGGTCACCGGCGCGAATCCCACTTCATGGAAGCCCATGTCTTGCGTAAGGTGCCGGAAGATTTTGATGCAGTCGGTGACGTCGGCGGTCAGAGTCACTCGCGCCGCAATGGGCCGCGTCTTATGCATCGCCAGCAGTTGCCTAATCTTCGGAGCGATGATCTCGTAACTCGGCTTTCCGTTGGCGAACACGCGCAACTTATTCATCTCCGGCGGACCGTCGATCGACACCGTGACGCCGATCCGTCTCTGAGCCAGAAACTCGATCACCGCTGCGCTTAACAGCGTCGCGTTGGTGGTAAGACTGAAATCCACCGTCCGCCCCGCGCCGGCCGCCTTCTCCCCCGCGTACTCCACCACTTGCTTCAGCAGCGGAAAGTTCATCAGCGTTTCGCCGCCGAAAAACGTGATGTGGATCGCCTCGCGCCCCTTGGAATCGCCGAAGAAAAAGTCCACCGCCGTCTTCGCCGTCTCGAAGTCCATGAACTTCGGCTTGCCCTCCGGCGTGGCTACTTTGTCTTCCCCATACTCATAACAATACTTGCAAGACAAATTGCATTGATTCGTCAGGTTCAGCACCAGCGACTGAAGCGGAAATCCTTGCGGCGGAGGCTCCGGAGCGATGGCTGCGCTTCCCAGGGGCATCAGCGCCTGCGCGTCCAGCAGATCGTCCAGAGCCTCCTCGACTCCCTCCACTCCCTCCCGCGCCAACCACTCCGTCAATTCGCCGCGGCTATACTCGCCTTCGCGCGCCCGCCCCAGCGCGGCCGAAGCCGCGTCGCTCAGCCCGAAAATCCCTCCGGTGGAGGCCAGGTAAACGAATTTCCCGCCGCCGCCTTCGAACGGGTGAGCTTCGCCCGCGCGGTATTTCACGCCGTCCGCCACCTGGCTCATTGCGCCACCTCCGGCTCGTCCCATTTCATATAGCTCGGCACGGTAACGACCAGGTAACTTTTTGCCGTCAATGGCTCGGCGCCCGGAGACGGGCCAGGGTAAGTGGCCACCACCCAAACGTCCCCCGTGTTATTCGTCGAGAACTTACGTTGGGGATTCGGTCCCTCGCCCGCCGGAGTAAACAGGCCGTCGGCGCTAATCGACCCGACAAACTCCCGGTCGTCGTCGTTGAATCGCGCCATGAACTCCGCCAGGGACCATTTCACCGGAACCGGCCCCAGGTTCACGTCGTCGGGCGTATTCGGCTTCCCATCCACCCCGCGATTGTAGGCCAAGGCCTCGAACTGGACGTATCCTTTCGGATGCGTGTTTCCTCCCAGATGCGCCAGACCCGAATCCGTCGCTACCTTGATGTAGTCGATCTTGTCATACACCGCCAGCGCTTCCTGCGCCGTTCTCGTTTTCACCGATACACTGCGCCAGCCGGAGATCGCGCCGGCGTCGGCGTCCATCAGAATCGAAATCTCATCCGGCTTCACCGACACTACTTTCGTCACCTTCGTGCCAGTGCCCAAGTCGATGTCGGCCGCGGTCAGCCCGCGCGGAAAATGCCCACCGAAAATTCTCACCGCCACGGACTTCGACCCCGCGCGCACCGAAGGCACGTCCGTCCCTAGCACCATGATCTCGCCTGTGTCCCGACGGGCCGCTATGTTCAAGCCGAAATCCTGATACCCTCCCCAGAACCACCGCCCCTCCAGCTTCGCCTGATCCGGTGACACGGTCATCACCTCGCGCACCGTCCCGATCTTCTCCTCTTCGCTGCGGCCGCGCCATTCATAACCCGTGTACACCACGCTCTTGCCCCGGAACTTCAGCTTCGTACCGTCGGCCACTCTCGTCAACGACGTCTCGGATTGGAACGATCCCGGCGCGGCGCCGTCCTTCACCGTCAGCGTGCCGAAGTACTTCCCTTTACCTGGAGCGCTGGCCTCCACGAGCCATGTCCCTTTCAAATCCGGATCGCGCATCGCCGCCCGCCAATTCGACCACGACGCCGAATGCAGCCCGTTGTTTTTGATCAGATACTCCATCGCCAGATCGACCGGCGCCTTTGCCGTCTGCCCCGGCGCCGCGGGCGCGGCCGTCAGCACGCCATATCCATCCGGCCGCCGCTGCGCGTGAAAGCTGATGAACTCGGCCACCGGGAAATATCCCAAATGCATATTCACGAGTAAGTGCCATTCGGTAGCGCTTCTTCGCCATGTCTCCGGCCGTCCGAACGCGTGGCACGACGCGCACGCCATGCGGATCTCCGGGCTCGGCGTGGGCTCGGTCTCCGGCTCCCTCATCTCCAGATACCAGCGGTGCGGCTGCGTTTCCTCCGGCGCCAGGCCGTGATCTTTCGCCAGGTAAGTAAGAATCGTTCGCGCCTCATCCGGAGAAAGCGTGAGACCATTCAAGCGGATCATCCGCTTGATCGACTCCTCCCAACCCTCCGGTGTCGTCCGTATCCACGAGATCCTCGTCAGGTTGCCTTGCGCGTCCGCTTTGTGACAGGTTCCGCACTTGCCGGCGGTCAACTTGTCCGTCACTGGAATCCCCGGTTCGGTCTCCGGCGGAATCTTGTTCCCTCCCCCAGGACCGCCTTGGGCGAAGGCGGAAAAGCAACTCAGTACGGCGGCGCTCAGCGCGAGCGCCAGCGGGCGTCTTCCTTGCGTGAACATAATCGGTAAGCGGATTCTCCCTGCCGCGCCTTGCTCTGGCGCTCTCGTTTCTTCAACGAACCTGCGTCACTAGCTGAGACTGCCTCAACCGGGAGGATCGCTGCCCATGTTGGGCAAAATGTCGCGGAACGGGCGCGAAACGATTTAGCTGAGTATCGCCCCATGATCCGCCTCGCGTCAAGCTCGAATGCAGTCCATCGATTCTATTTTTAACACCACCTCCCAGGGGGAACATTGACATCGGTCCCCGGTTGGCCTTACACTCGGGATCACTTTCATTGCCGCTGAACTTCCAGACCAGCTCGTGTAAGTAGTTTCTAGCTGCCCGCCTCGCCCGCGGAACCGGTGCAGCCAAGTTACTTTCGGGCACCTCGTCCGTTGTGTCCTTCCTTGTCGAAGCCGTTCTCGTTCTTGCGCGGCTTCTCGCTCAATCCAGCTTAGAAATTTCACAACAGGGGGTGTCGTCGTGTCCGGATTACCTTTTGGGTCTCGCGGGATTCGCTCGAACCGCATAGCTGCGTCTCTTGCGGGAGTTTTCCTCGTCCTGTTCTATTTCGCGTTTCCGGCGCCCACTCTGCGCGCTCAATCGACTTCTGGCGTCGTGCTCGGCGCCGTCACCGACCAACAGGACAACGTCGTGCCCGGCGCGGCCGTCACCCTCTCGAACCTCGGCACGGGCGCCAAGCGCTCCGCTCTTACCGACGGCTCCGGAGGCTATCGCTTCTCTAACACCGACGCGGGAAGATACTCGGTCTCCGTCGCGGCGGCCGGTTTTCAAGCGATCGAGTTCGAGGGCTTCGATCTAAACGCCCGCGAGACCAAGCGCCTCGACGGCCAGTTGAAACTCGCCACGCAGTCTCAGACGGTGAACGTCGAGTCCTCGGCCGGCTCCATCGTCGAAACCGACACATCCAGCATCGCCGTAACCAAAACGGGCCGCGAGTTGGTCGACCTGCCCGTGGCCATCGCCACGCGCGCCTCCGGCTCCACCAGCGCCATGTCCACCCTCACCACCCAGCCGGGCGTCCAGACCGACGCCAACGGCGGCATCTCCGTCGCTGGAGCGCTGCCCACGCAGCTCTCGGTCACCATCGACGGCATCAGCACCGTCGGCCCTCGCACCGACGGGCCGCTTACCGAACTCTTCCCTTCCTTCAACGCCATCGAGGAGATCCGCGTCGGTGAAGTCATCAACGCCGCCGAGTTCGGCGGCATCGCCGACATCACCACGATCTCCAAGTCTGGCTCCAATCAATTTCACGGCGGTCTGTTTGAAAATTTTCAGAACAACGCCCTCAACGCCGGGAATACCTTCAGCCACACGACGCCTACCCTCAAGATGAACGACTTCGGCGCCTTCCTTGGCGGTCCCGTCGAACTCCCCCGGCTCTACAACGGTCACGATAAGACGTTCTTCTTCGGCAGTTACGAAGCTCTCCGCCTGCCCAGGGACGTGGTCTCCATCGAAAGCGTACCGTCGCTCGCCCTTCGCCAGGGCGATCTTTCCGCCTACCCCGCCCCGATCACCGGCTTCCCCGGCAATATCATTCCCTCCAGCCAAATATCTCCGCTCGCGCAAAAGGCCTTGCAGTATCTCTATCCCTTGCCAAACTACGGCCCGCCGGGCGCGGTGTCGAATAACTATCTCGCCTCGTTCAGCGAGCCGATCAACAGCAGCCAGGGCGACTTACGCGTCGATGAGAACCTGACTTCCAACCCAACAGATCTACGCCCGGTTACACTTACAAGAACCGCCGCGTCAGCAACGCTCCCAACGGTTCTCGCGCTGCTTGGCGCGTTATCGCAACCGGAGATCGATGGCGCCTTCACTGGAGCGTGGAATTGGGTCGTTTCACCTACGGTAATTAACGAATTCCGCCTCGGCTTCAGCGGCAATCACACCGCCACCAGCTTCGCCATCCAGGCCAGCCAGGCGGCCAGCGAATTGGGCCTCACCAATCTTCCCGGCCCGATCCCGGCCGGCGACACCGAACCGAACTTTCGCATCCGCGGTTTCCAGAACACCGGCGGCCAATCCTCGAACCTCGCTAAGAACGGCACCACCCAACTTCTCGACACGGTTACCTGGACCAAGGGATCGCACAATATGAAATTCGGAGCCGATTACCGCTATCTCACCGGTCTTTACACGAACGTCTTCGCCTCGCTCCGCTTGGGTTCCTACGCCTTCAACGGCTCGGTGATGAACTCGCTGCTAGGTCCCGGCGCGGGCACGCCCTTCGCCTCTTTCCTGCTCGGCTACCCCGATTCCACCACCATCGCCACCGTGCTGCAGGCCGACACTCAGTCCTACGCCTCGCACTATGGATTCTTCGCCCAGGACGATTGGAAAGTTACGCGCTCCCTCACGATCAACTACGGACTGCGCTACGAGTATCATCCGATGTTCCGGGACCACCTGAATAACCTCGCCAATTTTCTTCCCAATTACACCGGCACCGCCAATGGCGCAACCTTTCACGGCGCGGTCGTCGTGCCAAACCAGCAAACTCTCGGCATCGTGGACCCCGGCTTCTCTCAGTCGATTCTCCCCACTCCGATTCTTACCGCCGCGCAGGCCGGCATCCCCTCCAGCCTTCGCTATTCGCAAAGAACCGACTTCGCGCCCCGCATCGGCTTCGCGTGGCGCCCGTTCGGCGACGACAAAACCGTCCTCCGCGGCGGCTACGGCCGCTTCATCGAGGCGCTCCTGGGCTCGGCCATCCTCGACGCCTGGGCGGTGGAATCGAGCGACGTCGGCGTCTTCAAGAACGGCCTCGTCAACGGCACGCCCAAATACAGCCTCCCCTATTCTTATCCTTCCAACATCGCCCAACCCGGCACCCAAAGCTTCGACCTCGCCAACGACATCCACTACAAAGATCCCTTCGTTCAGGAGTGGGATCTTACCCTCGAGCGCGACCTCGGCGCGGGCGTCGCCCTGCGTCTTTCCTACGACGGCAACCACGCCTCCAATCTCGGCGTCATCGAGAATCTCAACCAGGTCCACGCGAACACCGTGGGATTCTCCGCCGCCAACGCCGCCGCTCCTTTCCCCGTTTTCGATTACATTTACTATCAGACTAACGCCGGATTTAGTAACTACAACGCCTTTACCGCCGCGGTACAAAAACGTTTCAGCTCCGGTCTTCAGTTCCAGGCCAGTTACATTTACGCCCGGAACTTATCGAACGCCGGCGGTTACGATCCCACCACGGCCTTCGCGGGCGAAGGAGGCGGGACGATCTCCGATCCTTTCAACCCCGGCCTCGACTACGGCAACGTCAACTTCACCCGCCGCAACCGCTTCCTTACGACGTTTCTCTACGAACTTCCCTTCGGCAAAGGCAAGCCCTTCCTCAACGGCGCCAACCCGTTCTTAAGTCATCTGGCCGGCGGTTGGGAACTGGCCGGCGTTCTGCTATTCCAGGGCGGCCCCTTTATGACCGTACTCGCCCCCGGCGACCCCTCCGGCACCGGCTTCAACCAACTGGTCGGCGATTCGCGCGCCGACACCGTCCCCGGAGTCAGCCCCTACGCCGGTCAATCCCTCACCCAGTGGGTTAACCCCTCCGCGTTCACAAGCGCACCCGATAACATCGGGCGCTTCGGAGACTCCGCGGTGGGCGGCGTCACCGGCCCGGGCACGCAGGCCGTCTCTTTGTCGCTCTTCAAAACCACCTACATCACAGAGCGCATCGATCTGAAAATCGGCGTATCGGCCGCCAACCTTTTCAATCACCCGAACTACGCGCCGCCGTCGAATCTTGAGATCGGAACGCCGGGGTTCGCCTCCCTCAACAGCCTCCAGGCGGCCGAAGCCGGCGGCCCAAGGCAGCTTCAACTCACGGCCCGCATCGACTTCTAGCGGCGCGGCCGGGCGCGGCCAACTGTTAGAATTCCCGTATATGCGGTTTTTCCTCTCCCTCCTGTTGTGTCTCGCCCCGGCCTTCGCCGCCGACGCCTCCAAGCCCGCCTTCGACAAAGTAAAACTTGAGGCGTACCTGCGCCACTTGCTCCCGTTCGCCCCTCAAGTGCAGATGCAGATCGGCGATCCCGCGCCTTCTCCCCTGCCCGGCCTGAAAGAGGTGAAAATCAAGTTCACCTACAACCAGTATTCCCAGGATTCCACGCTCTTCATCACCGCCGACGGCAAGCACATCGTCCGCGGCGACGTGTTCGACATGAGCGCCAGCCCGTTTCAAGCCCAACTCGACAAACTGAAGACGGACGGCGCGCCCAGCTTCGGTACCGTCGGCGCGCCGGTTTCGATCGTCGTTTTCAGCGATTTCGAATGCCCCCTCTGCCGCGAGGAAGCCAAGGCCCTGCGCGCGAATTTGTTGAAGACCTACCCCACGCAGGTGCGCGTCTTCTTCAAGGATTTTCCCCTCGCCCAGATTCATCCTTGGGCGATGGCCGCCGCTATCGCCGGCCGTTGCATCTACCACCAGGAGCCGAAGACGTTCTGGGATTATTACGACTGGATCTACGAAAACCAAGCCGAAATTAACGCCGACAATCTGAAGCCGAAGGTGATCGAGTTCGCCTCCGCTCACAACATCGACGCGCTGCAGCTCGGCCATTGCATGGACACCAAAGCGACGGAGAACGACGTGGAGGCCTCCATCGCCCAGGGCAAATCGATCCCCGGCTTGCTCATCGAAGGCCAGCGCATGGACGGCGTCGATTCCACTCCGACGCTGTATCTGAACGGGATGCCGGTGGTCGGCAACATCCCCTGGGATAATTTGAAATCCCTGATCGATAAAGAACTCAACTATCGGCAAACGGCCCGTGAAGCGAGCGAGAAGTGCTGCGAGATCAAGCTGCCTTCCGCGATCAAGTAGGCACACCATGGCCGCATATCGAAGATCGCCCGCGCGCGTGTTGTTCGTCCTGGGTCTGGCGGTCGCGCTGGGGGCGGCCAACTCTACCAGCGGCGATTACCTCGCCCACGTCCGCTACCTCGCTTCCCCCGAATTACAGGGCCGCGGCAATGGAACGCCCGGCCTCGAAAAAGCCGCCGCGTATATGGCGGCCGGGTTCCGCGCCGCCGGCGTCCAGTCCGTCCCCCGCCATGGTTATTTCCAGGATTTTCAACTCACCACCAGCGCCCGGCTCGGCGCCTCCAGCGCGCTCGATTACCACATCGCGCCACAAGCTCCGCGCGATCTCCGCCTGCAAACGGACTTCGTTCCCCTGAATCTCTCCGCCAGCGGCGCAGCCTCCGGCGCCGTCGTTTTCGCGGGCTACGGCATCACCGCGCCCGAGTATCGCTACGACGATTACGCGGGGATCGATGTCCAGGGCAAGATCGTTCTCATCCTACGCCACGAGCCGCAGGAATTCGACGACAAGAGCGTCTTCAACGGGAAATCCTACACCGCGCACGCACAGCTTTTTAGCAAGGCCTCCAACGCCAAGATGCATGGCGCGGCGGCGGTCGTCCTGGTGAACGACGTCCCCGCCCACCCCGCCGAAGAGAACAAGCTCGAAAAATTCGGCGTCACGGAAGGCCCCGAAAACGCGGGCATCGAGTTCGTCCAGATCGCCTCCGGCGTCGCCGAGGATTGGATCGCCTCCTCCGGGCAAAATTTAAGGGACATCGAAGCGGGCATCGATAAGGACCTTCACCCGCGCTCGTTCGCGCTGCCTGCGACCCTCACCGTGCGCGTGAAAGTGGACGTGGAGCGCGAAGTGAAAACCGTCCACAACGTCTGCGCCTATCTTCCCGGCGCGGCTTCGAAGGAATACGTCGTCATCGGCGCGCACTACGATCACCTCGGCCTCGGCGGCCCGTTTTCGCTCGCACCGTCCCAGACCGGCACGGTCCATCCCGGCGCCGACGACAACGCCTCCGGCGCGGCCGGCCTGCTCGAACTCGCCCAACATTTCCACGATGGCGCTCCGCTCAACCGCGGCGTGCTGTTCATCGCCTTCGCCGGCGAAGAGCTCGGCCTGCTCGGATCGAACTACTACGTCAACCATCCGGAGCTGCCGCTCGCGGATGCCGTCGCCATGATCAACATGGATATGATCGGCCGCATCCGCGACCGCAAAGTGTACGTCGGCGGCTCGGGCACCGGCGCCAATTTCACCGCGATTCTCCAACGGGAGGAGGGCCGGCACGAGATCGTCGCCGACCTCACCGAGCGCGCCGGTTACGGCTCCAGCGATCACACCTCCTTCACCGCCAAGCAGATCCCAACGCTCTTTTTCTTCTCCGGACTTCACGCCGATTACCACCGCCCCAGCGACACCTGGGACAAAATCGATTCCGGCGCAGCGGTGCAACTGCTCGCCTACATCGGCGATGTCGCGGGCCAGTTGGCGAACGAGAGCGAACGGCCCGTCTTCGTCCGCGTCGCCGAGCCAGCGGACGCCCATTCCGGCTCCGCGGGATCTTCCAAAGGCTACGGGCCGAACTTCGGAAGCATCCCCGATTTCACCGAGCTCCCCAACGGCGTGCGCTTCGCCGACATCCGCCCCGGCACCCCCGCCGCTAAGGCCGGACTCCTCGCCGGAGATATCCTCACGGATTTCGACGGCAAGCCGATACAGAACTTGTACGACTTTACCTATGCGCTACGGGCGAAGAAGCCCGGCGACGAGGTCGTCGTTAAAGTGCTCCGGGGTTCTCAAACGATCGTTGTTAAGGTCTTGCTCACGGAGCGAAAATAGGACGAATACTCACTCATGTCTTCCACGCCCGATCCGCTCGCCGTCGAGTTCCCGCGAAGGCTGCAACTCCCTCCGCTCATTCTTCATCCCTTCGCGGCCGCTAACGACCCCAGCAAGCTCATGGATAGCTCGCGCGCGGGAATGATCATCGAAGGCTTGCTGCCCGAGAACGGACGCTCCCGTTCCGAACTCGACCGCGCCCTGCTTGAAGGCCGCTATTGCGAGCTGAAAATGCTCTTCTACGTTGGCCGGGATCTATTTCGCTGGATCGACCAATGCCTCGAAGATCGCCGCGCGCCATCCGGATCGCTTCCCGGTTGGCGTTTGCCGCCAGTCGTTCGCTTCCTATCTGGTCCAAAACCCACCCTCCAAAGTGGTCGAGAAGCTGGAAAAATGGGGTGTCCACGGATACCGCCGCATCTTTTCCCGCGCCTTGGCCCTGAATTGCGTCTTCGCCGAGGCGCCCGAGGCTGGCACGCTTCGAGAAGAATTTATCCTCCACTACTTCCGCCTCGCCGATCAGATCTACGCGACCGAACACGCCAAACAACACCCCGATCTCAGCCCGCGCGACTACGACTTCGACCTATACGCATCGGGTGAGTACTCGCGCCTTCTGGAGCGCTCCTGGGAAGAGGAATCGGCCGGCCAAACCGCCGATTAGGGCGCTTTACTCAATTTTCGGAAATATTCAGCCACCGCATCTCCGTAACCCGCCGGCGCGTTCTCCGGCGCGGCCGCGCGGACATCGCCCCCGGCTTTCGCATCCAGTTTCCGCCGCAATTCCGCCTCGATCCGCTCCAGTTCCGGCAACACCGTCCGCGCCAACCGGTTCGCCAGTTCGTTCGGGTCACCCAGGCCCGTTCATACGCCGCACCGCGCCGGTCAGATTGTCCAAATCCGCGCCGATTCCGATTTGCGCTCCATCCCGCTCGCGCCCCTGCCCCAATCGCCGGAGCTGGTTCAAACCTTCCTCCGTCGCCTGCCGCGCCGCCTGAGGATCGCCGCCCGTCCCGTCCTCGATTCCCGGCTGACCGCCTCCTCGCTGCCCGGTGCCGTTCGCGTTTGCCCGCTGTTGCCCCCGCCCCTGCAGTTGCTCGATCTGCCGCCGCATCTTCTCCAGTTGCGCGATCTCGGCCTCCATCGCTTTCGTCCCCGCGTCTTTGCCGCCCGCTCCCGCCTTCCCCGCCTCATCCGGAGAAGCCCGCAGCGCCGACCGCGCCCCTTCGATCTGCTCGTGCAGTTTGTCCAACCCCATCGCCGTCGTCGACTCCCGCATCCACGTGTACATCCCCTGCCCACGCCGCACCCATTCCGCGTTCTTCCTCATGCGCAGGTCCAACTCGTTCTGCTGCGCCTCGCCCAGCGCCTCGCGCAGCTTCGACGACGCCTCCGGCTGCCCGCCCTCCAGCCCGCGCGCCGCATCCGCCATTCTCTGTTCCAGATCCTTCACTTGCCCCGCCAGCCGTTCTTCCTCATCCGCCAAACGCCGCGACGTCGCGCTCGATTGCCCAGGGCTCGGCCCCAATCGCGAATCGCCTTCTTTCTGCTCCTGCCCGAACGCCTTCTGCAAACGGTCGCTGAACTCGCGGTGCGCTTGCGCCAAATCCGCCGCCCTCTTTGAGAGGTCGTTCAAATCCCCCGCCGCCTGCTTCTGCTGCGCCTGCTCCAGTGTCTGTTGCGCCTGCCGCAACTGCTCCCCGGCGCGCCGCGCCGCGTCCGCGTTGCCGCTGTTGCCGGCCCGCATGTCCTCCTCGGCCTGGCTCATTCGCTGCAGCGCTTCTTCCATCTGCTGCTGCGATTGCCCGCCCTGCGCACGCCCCATCCGCCCCGAGCCACTCTGCCCCGACGGCGAGCCTTGCGACTGCGAAGATTGTTGCCCCTGCTGCTGTCCTTGCTGTTGTCCCTGCTGCTGCCGCGAGGACTGCTGCCCTTGCTGCTGCTTCGCCATCTCCTCCAACTGCTTCCTCAGCTCCTCCGCCTCCCGCCGCAGCATCTCCTGCTCCCACCGCTGCTGCATCCGCTGCTCGTTCTTCCCCTGCTGCGCCGCTAGTTCCTCCTGCCGCTTGGCCAGCTCCTTCAAACGCGCCAGCGCTTCGTCGATCTTCTTTGCCTGTTCGCTCTTCGCCGATTCCTGCTCGCCCGTCTCGTACTGGTTCTTCTCGGTGTCGAGCTCCAGATCCAACAACCGCTCCAGATCGCGTCCGCTTCCGCCCGCGCCGCCCCCGCCCGCGCCCTTGTTCCCGAAAGCCACTTGAATATCGCGAAACGCCGCTTCCGCCCGCAGCAAATGCTGCAGCGTCTTCTGCTCTTCGGGAAGCGCGTCCTTCCACTTCATCCCTTTCAATTGCCCCGCCGCCGCCTTCGCCGTTTCCGCCGCCTGATCCATGTTCTCGGTGAACGTCTTGAACTCCGGCGACGCCCCGGCGATCTGCCGGCTTCGCATCCGCTCGGCCAGGCTGTGCGCCTGGTCGCCCAGCTTCAACTGCATCTCGTTCAGAAAACGCGCCGCGCTCGCCGCGCTCCCGGCCTCGTGCGGATGCTTCCCCTCGTTCCACGTCGCCGCCACGATCTCCTTCTCCCGCTCCGAGATGTTGTTATCGTCCTGCTGGCCTCCGCCCATCCCGCCCCCCGCCTGCGCCTGCGAATAGCGCAGATCGAATGGCTCGGCGTGGGCGAAATAAATATCGGAGCGCTCGGTCGAGTTCGCATCCCGCGCCACCGCGTAATAGCTCATCAAATCGCCCGGCGCCAAGTGGAAATTCTCCAGATACACCGTCGTCTTCCCGTCGATCTGCCGCTCGTTCGTCTTCGGCAGCAGATTCACCGTCTTCTCCTCGCCGCCGTTCACCGAATAATGCAGACTCACTTCATGCAATCCGAAGTCGTCCTCGGCGTGAAGCTTGATCGTCACTTCCTCCACCGGATTCACGCCCGTATCGCGCCCCGGCCACACGATCTTCACCGATGGCGGAGCGTCCTTCCGCGCTTCGATAAAATAATCCTCCGTCAGCCGCACCGCTTCGCCGCCGTCGATCGCCGCCACGTAATACGAACCGTCCTTGCGTATCGGCACGCTCGCCGCCATCCGGTTCCCGTCGCGTTTTTCAAGCGGGATCCGCGTGCCGTCGTCGATCATCAGCGCGCCCGCCGCCAGCGGCCTGTCGGTGGTGACGTCCACCTCGGCCACCGTCCCTTCCACCGCCCGCAAATCTCCGCCCGGATCTTCCACCGCGTCCACCAACCCCAGCCCCGCAGGGAAGTGGTACCGCACCTTCAGCGCCCGAACGGCCGGCAGATCCCGCACGGTCAAAGTGAACGTCTTGCTCTTCAACCCGCCCGCCGCCACGTAATAATCCAGCGTCTCGTCCAAACCGGCGAACACAAATTCATACTCCGGCGTCCCCTCGCCCGCCTGCATCCGCACATCGTTCCACTTCGTCGCGTTGCGATACCGCGCGAACAGATGAACCTCCGGCGCCGAGAACCCCATCAACTGCGCGGCGATTCTCTGATCCGATTTGCGCCGCACCGTCCGGTTGCCCGGCTTCACCGCGATGTCTCGCAGCGGCATCATCCCCTCGCGCGCCGTGTTCCCCCACAGCATCGCGCTGCCGTAGCCCATAAATCCCGGCGCCGCGAAAATCAGCCAGATCAACACCGTCACCGCCGCGCCCGCCGACGTCGCCAACCCGACAATCCACTTCGCCGGAATCATCTTGTCCGGCTCGTTACCGCGCGCCACGTTCAACGCGTCCCCAGCCAGCAACTGCGCAAACGGCCCCGTCTCCTCCGGCCGCTCGGCCAGCGTCAACAGCCGCTCCTGAAATCCCGGAAACCGCCGCTCCGCCTCGCGCGCCGCCCAGCGCCGGTTCATCCGCAGCAGCGGCACGATCAATCCAAACGCCACCGCCAGAGCCAGGCTCAGGTAAAGTAGCGAGCGGTGAATCGCCAGCGCCGGCCCGGAAAATCCGAACCAGTTTCCAATCAGCGCCAGCACCAGCGTCGCCGCCAGCGCCGCTCCCGCCGCCATCGCCACGCCGCGGCTCCAGGCCAGCAGCCGCAGCCGTTCTTCCAAACTTCGCAGGTAGGCGTTGAGTTGATCGAGTGCGCTCACGCAGCCTCCTTATTCCACAAGTATCGAACACTTACCACCGACTCGGCGAACGCCGCCAGCAACGCCAGCGCCAGCAGGGTTCGCCAAAATCCTTCGCGCGTCTCTTCTTTCGATCCCGCCGCCGCGTTCGTCCTTCCGGCCGCCGGCGACGCCATGTGCGTCCACAACTCCAGCGTCTCCTCGGGAACCGCCGCCAAGTTCGATTCCCTCCGGTCGGCGTGAACCGCGATCAGCCGCTCCCGCCCGTTCGGCGCATGGATCTCGTAAAATCCCTCCCGCGTCAACGGAAACGATTTCATCGACGCCGCCTCTTCGAGCGACAACGCGCGTTTGCCATCCGGCCCCGTCACATCCACCGCCGCTCCCGCGCTTCCCTGCTGCCGCAAATCGACGAACGCCCCCACCGTCAAATTCGCCGCCCCCGATGCCGTCCCGCCCAGATATCCCGCCGCCTGCTGCACAAACGGCACGAACGACGGATGCAGCGCGAAGTCGTTCCCGCTTTTGTCGAGCGTCGAACCGAACACCAGGACTCTCCCAGACCCGATCCGCTCTTCCATCAACAGCGGCGTCCGGTCCGCCAGCCGCGCCAGCACCGCCGCGTGTTCCGCCTCCACGCGCACGGCATCGTAAACCTTCACTTCCGTGAGATCCACATTCCGCATCGCCGGGTGCTCCGGGTCCGCCGCCGCCGCGTTCTGATACGGCTCGTCCCGCGCCCCCTTCACCTGCCCCGAAATTTTATCGCCGGTCACCGGCACTCGACCCGCCATTGCCGCCGCCGGCCCCAGCGCGATCAACACCGCGCCTCCGTTGGCTACATACCGATGCAAGCTCGCCTCCAACTCCCGAGGCAACTCGCCCACATCCGACAGCACCACAAACGCATACGTACCCGGCTCGATCTCCGCGCTTTGCCCCGTCGATTGCGCCTGCAGCGTGAAACCCGAACTCCCGCCGGCCTCGAGCGCCGATCGGTAGTAAAACGCCATGGCCGCCCGATTGCCCGGATACAGAAACAGCACCGGCCGCGGCTCCGCCCTCTCCACGCTGAAGGAAAACCGGTCGTCCCGCGGCAGCGCGTCGCCCGAATCGATCCGCACTTCGCCGCGATGAAACCCGTACGGACTTTCCAGCGAATGGAACTCCACCGTCGCCCGCCCGTTCGCGGGAACCTCCACCGTCTGCGTCTCAAGCGTCCTGCCATCGAGCGTCAACGTCGCCGTCCGCCGCGCCGCCGGCGTCGCATACCCGGCGATCGTCGCCGTCACCCGCTCCTTCTTGGCGTCGAACATCCGCGCCGGCGACGCCACGCTCTCTACCGCCCAATTCGGCTGCTCTCCCGAGCCAACGCGCGCCAGGGTCAATTGCGTCCCCGCCGGCATTTGAAGATCCGCGAACGCCGGCGGCATCCCCGTCTGTTGCAAGTCGCTGAACAAAATCACGTCCAGCGCCTTATGCTGCGATTCCGCCACGCCTCGCAGCCCCCGCGCCAGCGCCGCGAACGACGTCCCTCCGTCGCCCGGCTCGATCGATGCGATGGCCGCGTCGAGCGCTCCCCGGTCCCGCGTCGCGCCCGTCAGAAACGCGACGTCGGAATCGAGCGCCGCCACTTCCACCGGCTCGTTCCCGGCTCCGCGCGCCAACGCCTCCCGCGCCAGACTTTTCGCCCGCTCCAGATGATCGCCGTACCGCATGCTGAACGAGCGGTCGATCGCCAGAATCCGAATGCGATCGCTCGCAACCGCCGCCGCCGGCCGGCTCACAAAAGGATTCGCGAAGGCCAGCGCCAGCAGCGCCAGCAGCGCCAACCGCAACGCCAGCAGCAAGAGATGCCGCAGCCTCCGGTGCAGGATCGAGCTTTGCGTGCGCGGCTCGAAAAACATCAGCGAGCTGAACGGCCGCGGCTCGCTGCGATGCCGCCGCAACAGATGCAGCCACAGCGGCAGCCCCACCGCGGCGATCCCGGCCAGAAACCAGGGCGCGAAAAACCCCACCTACTGTCTCCCCTGCCGGATCGTAATGTATTCGCGCAGCGCCGCGTCCAGCGGCCGGTTCGTCGGCAGCGGAAAATATCCCATCCCCGCCGCTCGCGCCTTCTTGCCCAGCGCTTCCATATGATCGGCGATCCGCGTCCGGTACTCGCGGTTGGCGTATTCCGGCGATACCTCCAGCGCCGCCCCGCTCTCCATGTCCCGCAACAGCGCCGGCCCGCGCAGCTTCGGCGCCAGTTCCGCCTCGTCCAGCACATGAAACAGCACCACGTCGTTGCCCCGGTAATGCAGCGGTTCCACCGCCCGCACGATCGTCTCCGGATCGTCGTAGAAATCCGACAGCACCACCGCGATTCCCCGCCGCGACAGCGCCCGCTGAAAATGCAGGAACGGCGCGTGAAAGGCCGTGCTCCGCCCCGCCTCCGCTTTGTCGATGGCGTGCAGCATCCGCGGCAATTGCCCCTGCCGCGTCGACGGCGGCACGTAATTGCGCACCTCTTCGTCGAACACGATCAGCCCCGCCGCGTCCCTCTGCCGGTTGGCCATATACGCCAGCGACGCCGCCAGGAACCGCGCGTAGTCGATCTTGCTCACCGCGCCCGATGCGTACCCCATGCTCGCGCTCGCATCCAAAAGTATCGTGATCTGCGAGTTCGTCTCGCCTCGAAAGCGCTTCAGATAGGCCCGCTCCGTCCGCGCGAAGACGTTCCAATCCACGTGCCTCAAATCGTCGCCCGGCGTGTACGCGCGATACTCGGCGAACTCCTGGCTGAATCCGAAATCGGGGCTGCGGTGCAGTCCGGCGATAAAGCCGTCCACCACCGTCTTCGCCACCAGGTCCAGGTGCGAAAGCCCGGCTAGAACCGCCGGGTCCAGGAAGCGCTGGCTCGGATGTGTTTGTGGTGCGGGCATGGGAATCCGCCGCGCTTACTTCGGCTCCGGCTTCGAGTCGAGCAGTTTCTTCAAGAGGTCGTCGGTGGTCTCGCGGTCGGACTCCGCCTGGAAATTCACCAGCACCCGGTGCCGCAGAATCGGCAGCACCAGCGCCCGCACGTCTTCATACGCCACGTGATACCGTCCATGCATCAGCGCCCGCGCCTTCCCCGCCAGTACCAGAAACTGCGCGGCGCGCACGCTCGCCCCGAAGTTGACATACTTCTTGACGAAATCCGGCGCCGACTCATCCTCCGGCCGCGTCGCCCGCACCAGCTCCACCGCGTGCCGCGCCACGCTCTCGGCCACCGGCACCATCCGCACCAGCCTCTGAAACTCCAGGATCTCCTGAACGTTCGTCACCGTGTCCGCCGTCGGCAGCGTGGTGGTCGTCGTCAGATCCACCACCTTCAATTCATCGTCGGCCGAAAGATAGCCGAGGATCGTATTGAACAGAAACCGGTCGAGCTGCGCCTCCGGCAGCGGATAGGTCCCCTCCAGTTCGATCGGGTTCTGCGTCGCCAGAACGAAGAACGGCGGCTCGATGCGGTATCCCCGCCCGCGCACCGTACACGACAGCTCCTGCATCGCTTCGAGCAGCGCCGATTGCGTCTTCGGCGGCGTCCGGTTGATCTCGTCCGCCAGCAGAACGTTGGCGAAGATCGGCCCCGCGACGAACGTCCACGTCCGCCGCCCCGTCGCCGGATCTTCTTCGATAATGTCCGTCCCGGTAATGTCGGAGGGCATCAGGTCCGGCGTGAACTGAATGCGCTTGAACTGCAACCCCAGCGTCTGCGCGATCGTCCTCACCAGCAGCGTCTTCGCCGTCCCCGGCAGCCCCGTGATCAGGCAATGCCCGCCCGTGAACAGCGCGATCAGCACGTGATCGAGCGTCTCCTCCTGGCCCACGATCACCTTGCGCACCTCGCGCACAATGGCCTCGCGCGCCGCTTGGAACCGGTCCACTCTCGCCTTCAGTTCTTCGGAATCGAGGATCGTATTGGTGTTGGTCATTCTATTTAGTAAGTTCCAGCAAAAGTTTTTGCGCCGGCTTGTAATCCGGCGCCACTTCCAGCGCTTCCAGCACCTGCTCCTTCGCATCGCCCGGCCGGTGCGCCTGATGATAGGCCCGCGCCAGCTCGTAATGCGACGCCGCCTGGTCCAGCGGTTTCAACGCCAGCAGCGCGTGAAATTCCCGGATCGCTCCGTCGTTGTCCTCCCGCGCCAGATACAACTCCCCCAGCTTCCGGTGAACGTCCTCGTCCTCCGGATAAATATAGATCAGCCGCTCCAGCGCGTCGATCGCCTTCTCCGGCCGCCCCGCTTCCTGTTCCAGCGCCGCCAGCCGCTTCAGCGCCTCCACGTTCCGCCCGCCCGTCGTCGCGTAAACTTCCAGTTGCCCCATCGCCGCTTTCTTATCGCCCTTGGCCAGATACGCCTTCGCCAGCATCTCGTATATGCTGCCGTTCTCCACGTAATCGGAATAATAATCGCGAATCGCCAGCCCTTCGGCGATCGCCTCGTCGTACTTACCCGCCTCTAGCATCGCCGCCATCCCCCGCGCCCGCTTTTTCCACTCGTCGAAATGCGCTACGGTCTTCCCCGTCCGTTCGTCCAACCAGGCCATGAACCGCTTATCGAACTCCTCCGGCTCCACGCCCAAGTTCTCCCGCACCACCGCCGGTGTCGTCTTCCGCGCCCCGAACGCCTCAATCATTCCCACTAACTTCTCGTAACGCCATTTCTCGGCGATAAACTGGCACATCTGTCCCGCTTCATAGTAAGACACCGCCACCTGCGCCGGATAACTCGGCCGTACGAATCCTTGATCCATCTCCGCCACCGGAAGTAACTTGTGTTTCTGAATAGCTTGGATGTCGTCGGGAGTGATCCGGTCGCCCCATCCCGGCGACGCGATGCTCTCCTCATACACCGCCAGCCCCTCCGTAAACCAGCGCGGAACCAGATGCTTCGTCTCCGTCAGCACGTACACGTGGCTCATCTCGTGCCATAGCGTGCTGCCCCAATGAAACTGCCCTGGCGGCCTTCCTGAGGGGCTGTCCATCGCCACCATCGTTCCAAACGTCACGCCCAGCGCGCCCAGCCCCGGCATCCCCATCGTCCGCACCGCGAAATCCTCATGATCCGGATACGCCTCGATCCGCACCGTCCCCGGCAGATGATAATGATACTTGCTCTCGTACGCCTTCATCGCCCGGTTGGCGAGCTCTCCGAAGTAAGGCCGTAGTAAATCCTCCTCCTTCTTATTCAGCATCAACACCGCTCCGCCGTCTTTCACCAAATCGAAGTTCCGATAGCTATCCAGCAGCCGCAGCGAATTCACCGTCTCCGCGTTCCGGTACCCGTTGTCGTAAGTCAAAGTAAGTTGCGCCCGCGCCTCGTCCCCCCGCGCCAGCCGCATCAGATTCACGCCTAACTGTGCCCGCGCCTCCCACAATCGTGGATTCAGCGCGATCGCCTTCTCGTACAGCCGTATGCCTTCCGCATACCGCCGGTTCAACACGAAGAAATGCGCCGCCGTCGAGTAAGCCTCGCCGTACACCGGATTCGCAAGCAGGATGCGGTCCATCCACGGCGATTGAATATCCCCGGTCAGCAACTCCTCCTTCAGCCAATCGATCGTCGCCCGGATCGCCATCGCGTCCAACGCGTCGCCCGAAAGTTTCAACGCCTCGTCCGCGTCTTTTTTCGCCTTCGCCTCGTCCCCATCCTCCAGATCCAAAAAGGCCAGCAGTTCCCGCGCCTCTACCAGCTTTGGATCGAGCTCCGCCGCCTTCGCCGCGAATTCCACCGCCTTGTTATCGAAGTTCTCCGACGCCGCCAGCGCCAACCCCACGTAGGCCCCCGCGTTCTTCGGGTCCCGCTCCAGCGCTTCTTCAAACAGCGCCGCCGCTTCCTGCCGGTTAAACCGCTCCAGCAGCAGCCTTCCCCACCGCACCCGGTATTCGGCGTTCTCCGGATGCTCCTTCACCGCCGCGCGGAACTCCGCGTTCGCCTCCTCATACCGCTGCAATCCCCAGAATCCCTCCGCCCGCAAATACGCGTCGCCGCTCCCCGCCAGCCCGGCGAAACACTCGTGCGCCTCGGAAATCCGCCCGCGGTGCCGCAGCGCCCGGCAATCCTCCACCCCCGCCGCGCCCGCCATCAGCGGAGCCAGGATCATCGCCGCCACCGCCAGCCTCATTTGTCCAACTCCGCTTGCGTCTTCGCCAAATCCACCAGCAGCGCGCTCAGTTGCCTCCGGTAATCGGCCTCCTCCATCGCCGCCTTGCGCGACCGCAGTTCGTCGATCTTCGCCTCCAGTTCCTGCTTGTGCTTCATCAGCGCCGTCTTCGCCGGATCGCCGGCCTTCTCTTCCGCCGCCAGCCTCAACAACGGCAACCCCGCCGCCGTCACGCCCGCCGCTTCTTTCAATTGCGCGTGCTCGGTCGCCAGCCGCTTCTCCGTTTCATAAAACTTCGCCGTCTTCTCCTGCGCATAGCGAAACGCCTGCAACGCCGACAGCGTCCCGCTCTTATCCGTATTCGCGCTATCGTCGCGCAGAGCGTCCACCCAATATCCCGCGAACACAGTGGCGTTTTTCTCGCTGCCCGATTTCGTCGCCGTCACCACCACGCGGTTGGCGTGTTCCAGCGCCGGCCAGCACGCCCCGCTCGCGCTCGTCATGTTCGCGATCAACTGCCTCCGCGGCGGCTCCCGGTTCAGCCACTCCACCAAATCGGCCGCCGTAATATCCGGCCCCGGCACGTTCATCTTATACTCCAGCCCGTCGAAGCTGCCGTGCCCGATCAACATCACGATCAATTCATCCTCGGGCTTGGCTTCCCGCGCCACTTCTTCAAACGCCGCCTGGACGTGCGCCCGCGTCGCCGCCGGCCCGTACAACGTCGTCACCTTCGCCGTCGCATCCGCCGCTTTCACCGTTTTATCGATCGCCTGCGCCCACCCCTCGAACTTCTTCTCGTACTCCGGCTCGCCGCCAATCCCCGCCACCGTCACATAGAACGTCGCCGCCCGCAGCGACGCCGCGCACAGCACAACCATCCACGCCGCTCTCACACAAACCCCCATCGCCGCCGCAGCAGCCACTCCGTCGCCCGCAGCGCCAGCGCCAGCAAAAACAGCGCCGGCATATCCCAAAGATCCAGCGTCTGCCGCACGCTCATGCCCGCGTTCGACAGCGTAATCTCCTCGTTCAACTCCCCCGCGTTCGAAGCGGTGTAATAGCGCCCGCCCGTCTCCGAGGCTAACTTCTCCAGCAGCTCCCGGTTCTGCTCCTGATGAAAATTCTCCGCCACGCCGTCCTCGCGCCGGAACGCCGCCACGCTTCTCCCCACCTCCACCGCGCCGCGTTTCGCCACCGCTTCCACGGCGTACGAGCCCGGCTTCGCCACTTGCACCGCGCCGGTATAAATGCCCGGCTGTCGCGCGTCCGCCGCCAA
This sequence comes from uncultured Acidobacteriota bacterium, assembly GCA_963823105.1. Lineage (GTDB taxonomy): Bacteria > Acidobacteriota > Terriglobia > Bryobacterales > Bryobacteraceae > JAJYKC01. The sequence goes on along the minus strand of CAWGKC010000009.1, from coordinate 354,360 downwards.
CGCCACTGCCGGCCCCGTTCCATCCGGCCCTGTCACGTGAACCTCCACGCTCGCGTCGGAGGCCGGCAAGTACGTCGTGTCGCGCACCTCCACCCGCAGCGCCGCTTCGCCCGTGTCGTTTACCACCGGCTGCCCCGCCGTCACCACCACCCGCGACGGCGTCTCCGTTACCAGCCACCGCAGCAGTTGCCGCCAGAACGTCTCGTGGCTCAAATCCTCCACCGGCTGCAGCATCTGCCAGCGCCAACTCCCCGCCGTCGCAAACACCGCCGTGCGCCCACGCCCATAATTCTCGGTTACCAACAGCGGCAGCTTCGTTTTCCCCACCGTCATCTCCGCCAATTCCAGCGCGCCCGGCTTCGGCGTCCCCACGTTCTGATAGTTGGCCAGATACGGCAGCGTCTTCCACCGCGCTACATTCTTTTCCGGATCGTCCTCGATCCGGCAGATCAGGCTATCGCGCCCCGCCGCCGTCAGGCTCGCCGTCGCCGGATCGCGCTGAAACTGGCCCGTTCTCCTCGGCAGGATCACCGGCAACAGATCCGGAAACGGAGACGCCTCGTACCCGCCCTCGGTCAACGTAAACCGCCCCGCCAGAAACAACAGCCCGCCTCCGCGCCGGTCCACGAATTGCCCGATCGTCTCCCGCTGCTGCCCCGTAAAATACCCCGCCTCCACGCTGCCGAGGATGATCCCGTCGTATCCGAACAGCTCCTCCACCTCCGCTGGAAATCCCTTCTCCAACTCCTTCGGATTCGAGATCCCCTGCCGGTAAATCTTGTTCTGCGTCGTCCTGAGCATCGACACGATCTGCAAATTCGGATCGTCCTCCACCGCCCTCCGCAGAAACTTGAACTCCCACCTCGGCTCCCCTTCGACATACAAAATCCGCCGCTTCGTTCCATCCACCGGAATCGCCCGCGTCACTTTATTGTTGTCGCGATTGCGCTCCCCCTCCAGCGGCTCCACGCCCACTTCGATATTCGCCATCCCCGCCGGCCCGGCGTTAAACGGCACCCGCTCGGTCTGCGTCTTCCCCTCGCCATCGAGCGTAATGTCCCTGCTCGCCAGCACCCGCCCGTTCCCGCGCACCGTCAACCGCGCCCGCCGTCCCTCGAACCCGGCCTGCCGGATCGCCGCCACCGCTTCCACGCGCGAACCCGCCATCACCTTCGCCGGCAGATCCACGCCCGCCAGCTCCACATCGTCCTCGATCGTCTCCTTGCCGAAGCCCACCGTCTGAACCGGAATCCGCCGCTGCCGGATCGCCGCCATCGCCGCCGCGTCGATCCCGCCCGCGTTGTCCGCCCCGTCGCTCAACAGCACCACCGCGCCCACCGGCAGCGCCGCGAATCCCTCCATCAGCCTCTGCAATCCCGTTCCAATCCGCGTCGCCGGCTCGCCGCCCTTCATCTCCGCCAGCTTTTCCATCCGCTCCACGCCCGCGTCCAACCGGAACAGGCGCACCTGAAACTTCCGCCGCAGTTGTTCGAGCAGCCCGCCTTCAAGCAGCGCCGTCATCCGCTCCCGCCGGCTCTTCCCGCCCATGTCGCGCACATCCATGCTGCGCGAATCGTCCACCACCACGGCGATAATATTCTGCTGCGGCGCAAGCGTCGCCACGCTCAACGCCGGATGCCACAGCAGCAACAAAATCAACGCCACCAGCGCCGTCTGCAGCAGCCACAAAATCGCCGGCTGCAAACCCCGCGCCGCCGCCCCGCGCCGCTTCCAGATCAGCCATCCCAGCACTCCGCCCGCCGCCAACGCCGCCGCCGCCAGCGCCCACACCGGCCACCCCGACAACAACACAAGGCTCCCCTTCCGATACGCCGCGAACGGATATTTGAAGAGGAATTGGAACATCGCGCCGGGCTCTCTCGCGGTTCCCTCTAATGCGTCATCGCGTAAACCACGTAATTCGCCGCGATGCGGAATCCCAGCGCCGAATATTTCTCCGGGTACTTCGGATTGTCGGCGTGCTCCCAGGAATCGCCCAGGTCCATGTTGTGGCACATCGCCACCATGATGCGCCCCTTATCGTCGTAAATCCCCCGCCAGCGCGGCTCGAATCCGTCGTGCTCATACGTCCTTCCGGTTTCGAGAAACTGCGCGCCCGGCACCTGATAGCGCTCGTCCAGATCGTAGATCACGTGGAAAATCGGATCGTCGTTGGGAATCTCCACGATCGGCCGATCCGGAAACACCCGCTTCATGCTGTTGGTGAAGATCTCCCACTCCCGCGTCCCGTGAAAGTCGTCGCACATGAAGAACCCTCCGCGCATCAGAAAATCCCGCATCTTCGCGCACTCTGCATCGGTCAGGTCCCAATATCCAACCTCCACTCCATACAGCCATGGCCAATTGTAAACGTCGTCGCCGTCGTCCAGGCTCACCGGCTGCTCCACGCTCCGCACGTGAATCCGCGTCAACCGCCGCAGCGCCTGCGACAAGTGCCGGTCCGAGCGCGGATAATCCATCGTCCATCGCGGATAGCTCACCACCGCCGGATAAATCAGCCGCGCGAACACCCACTCGGTTTTTTCCAGATAATCCGGAGGCACCGGAAAATTCGTGTACTCCACCCCGTCGTAAACGCGCCACGGCTTCTGGAACGCGTAGACGGAAGTCAACACGATCGGGAGAAGGGCTGCCGCGAAGAGGATCCGGCGGAAATGCATCGTAAGGATAACGGGCTTTGCGCTCAGAATAACAAACTATCCGTACTTCCTTTCGACGCGCCCCGTCCGCTTGCGTTACGTCGCGCCGCCGGGCTTACGCGCTGGCCAGCCCGCGCAGGTTCCAGCCGCAAATCCGGCTGCCTTCCAACTTGTCGCCGCCCGGCCCCGCCCAGTGCGTCTCCAGGCTCAACCACCCCTTGTATCCGCCTTCGCGCAGCGCCCGCAACTGCCCCTTCCAATCCACCGCCCTCGTTCCCAGCGGCCCCCACTCCGGCGTATGCCCGTCCACCTGGCAATCCTTGGCGTGAACGTGTCCAATGCGCCCCGCGTCCAAACGGCCGTACCCTTCGGGAAACGGAACCTCGCCCGCCACCATCGCATTCGCCGGATCCCAAACCAATTTCAGGTTCGAATGTTTCACCCGCTCCAGCATCCGCCCCGCCTCCGCCCCCGTCGCCACATTGCAGGCGTGCTCGTTCTCCAGGCCGATCGTCACTCCGTGCGCCGCCCCTTGCTCCGCCAGTTTCGTCAACGCCTCCGCCACGGCCTCGAAACACCGCTCCGGCTCCACCGTCCGCCAATACGAAAACACCCGGATCAACCCCGTGTCCCAGTTGCCCGCGCGATTTCGAACGCCCGCTCGGCCAGCCGCTCCTGATCGTCATACGTGTGCCGCGACGCGAAAACGTCCTGCTGAAATCGCCCGTCGATCTCCGGCCCTCCCGGCAGCACGCATTTCAGCAGCGGCGAGGCGATCCCCACCACCTTCATCCCCCGCGCCGCCACCGCGTCCCCGGCGAGCTCGATCTCCTCGCGCGAAAGATCCAGGATGTTCCTTCCGCCGATCGTGCGCAACTCCGCGCCCTCCATCCCGATCGCCCGCATCGCGTCCAGCGCCACATCCAGATCCGGCGAAAACTCGTCCGTGATCGCCGCCAGCGGAAATTTCGGTTCCAGCAATTCTTATGTCTGCCCTTCGCGTAGTTTCAAAAACTGATTCGCCTTGACGCCCGTCTTCCGATCCACCCGCCCGCTCGGCCAGCGGATCTCCAGCGTCTTCACCACTTCATCTTTCCCCAATCCGAAGGTCAACGCAAGATCGCTCTGCGAACAATAGCTGGACCCGCTGTGCATCGTCTGGCTCTGCTTGCCCGACGCGCTCTCGATCGTCACCACCGCGCCCAACCCGCTCCGGTTCGACTTCACTCCCTCCAGCCGCACCGTCAGCCAGTGATTGCGATTCCCTCCGTCGTTGCGGAACAGATACGCCGGCCCGTCGTTGGTCGTCATCAGCACGTCCAGATCGCCGTCGTGGTCGAAATCCGCGTACGCCGCCCCCCGCGCCACCACCGGCCTCTCCAGCGCCGCTCCGGCCAGCTTGCTCTCGTCGGCGAATTTCCCGTTTCCTAAATTCCGGAACAACAGCGGCGCCTGCTTGTATTGGATCTTCGGCTGCACCCGCCCGATCTCCTCGTCGATATGCCCGTTCGCCGCGAAGATGTCCTGGTACCCGTCCAAATCGTAGTCGAAGAAAAACACCCCGAACGCCAGCGTCAACAAACTCGCCCGCCCCAACGCCGACCGCGGCGCCTCGTCCACAAACAAATTCCCGCCCTCGTTGTGATACAGCCCCAGCATCTGGTTCGAAAAATTCCCCACGATCAAATGCTGCCGCCCGGACCGGTCGTAATCGGAGGCGTCCACGCCCATCGCCCCCCGCGCCACGCCGTCTTCCCCGAACGCCACGCCCGCCGCCACCGCCTCCTCCGTGAACGTCCCGTTCCGGTTGTTGCGGTATAGCTTGTTCGGCTGCGTGTCGTTCGATATGAAAACATCCGGCCATCCGTCCCCGTCCACATCCACCACCGCGATGCCCAGCGATTTGCTCGTCGGATCGCCCATCCCCGCCTTCGCCGCCACTTCCTCGAACCGCCCGCCGCCCAGGTTGTGATACAGCTTCACCGCGTTCCCTTTGTACGATTCCGGCGTGCAATACGACTTCGTCGCCCCGTCCAACGAGCACCAAATATCCCCCTTCGCCGTCCATTGCACATAGTTCGCCACGATCAAATCGGCCTTCCCGTCCCGGTCGTAATCGAACCACGCCGCGCTCGTGCCGAAGTTCGCGTTGGCGATCCCCGCCTGCTTGGTTACATCGCGAAACTTCCCGCCGCCCTCGTTGTGAAAAAGGTGATCGCCGTCGAGCGCCGTAATGTAAACGTCCGGCCTCCCGTCGTTGTCGTAATCGGCCACCGCCACGCCCATTCCGTACATCTCCACGTCCAACCCGCTCCCGCGGGTGATGTCGGTGAACGTCCCATTGCGGTTGTTCCGGTACAACGCGCACAGCGTCTTCTTCGCGTGCGGCTGCCAATCCTTCCCGTTGATCAGCAGAATGTCCGCCCATCCGTCCCCGTCCAGATCGACAAACGCCGCGCCCGCCCCCATCGTCTCCGGCAGCCACTTCTTCCCCGCCCTGCCGCTGTTGTGCTTGAAGTGAATCCCCGCCGCCGCCGTCACGTCCGAAAATTGAACCGGATTCGTCCCCGGCGCCGTCATCGTCGCCGCCCCTAACGCCATCACGCCCAACACCACCCCGCCCGCCGTCCATCCCCCGCTCATTTCGATCCTCCCCATTCCGGCGCTCCGTGCCGCCTCCGCCGTCAACGGCACGCTCTCGTGATCGTGTATCTGCTGCCGCTCGTTGTTGTCCTCCGGACTCTGAAGCCTCGGCTTCCCGGTGATGGTCTGCGAAGCCTCGTCCGCCTTGAACCTTTCAAACAACGCCTGCTCCCGCCGCGCCTTCGCCGCGTCCCCCAATCCCCGGTAACACAGCATCAGCGTATAGTGCGCCTGCAAGTCCTCCGGATCCACGCCCAGCGCCCCGTTCAGCGCCTTCACCGCTCCCGCGTAATCCCTCTTCAAAAACAACATCCGCCCAATTTGGTTTAAGACCACTCTGTCCCTCGGATACATCCCCCGCGCCGTTTCGAGCGACTGCAACGCCCCGTCGTAATCCCCGTCCGCCTTCTGAATCATCGCCTCGAAAAAATAAACCCGCGCCAGCTTCGGCCCGAGCGCCAGCGCCTTGGCGATGTACGGCTTCGCGGCGTCCGTCTCGCCTTCCTGAATCAGCGCCCGCGCCACGTTCAGCCATCCGTCCGCGTACCCCGGCTCGGCTTCCGTCACCTTGCGAAACGCATATTCGGCGCCCTTCAAATCCCCTTGCAGCAGCAGCCCGATCCCCCAATCGTTCCACCGCTCCCGGTCTTTCTTCTCCACCACCGGCTTCCAATCCGTCGCCGTCCCCGCCTTGCAAAGCGCCAGCATCGCCTTCGCCGACGCCAGCGTCGTAATCGGAAGATCCGGAATCTCGCCCTTGATCTCCCCCGAAACATTGGCCGGTATATTTGTTTTTTCAAACGAGAACTCCCGGTCCTCGTGATCGCGCCCCACCATCGATGCGTCCTGCCCCGGCTTCGGCTTCCCCGCATAGGCGAATTGCGTGTAATACCACGCGAATTTCCGGTAATTCAGCTTCGCCGTCAGCGTCACCGGCCCCTTGGCGTCTTTCGGAATCGTCACCAGATAATGCGCCACGTCCGCCGCCCCCGGAGGGATCAAATGCACGTACAGCACGCTCCGCGTTTGAAACGCATTCCGCTTGTTGATCGGATTTCCGTGCCCGTCGATCTGGTACGACTTGTAGAAATGCGCGCCCCGCTCCACCGGCCCGCGCCCGCCGTCCTCCACCTTCCCGCTCCAAAAAATCACCTTGCCGTCCGCGTCGCGACCCTCCACTTCCAGCCACACATCGAAGGCGTCCACCGTCCCGCCCGGAAAGAAGTGCCCGATCTTCCTCGTCCGCACCACCGCGTCCACCCGCACCGTCGTTCCCGGCTCGAAGCGCGTCCCCGCGGTATCGATCGGCGCCGCCACTTTCCCCACCTCCCGGATCACCACGTTCCCGCTCTGCTCGGCCTCTTCTCCCACCGCGAACGTCGAGCTCAACTGCGGCCCCGCCGCCGCCCGCCGCCGCATCTCCCCGCTCTTCAACGCCTCCACCGGCGTCGCCGCGAACAGATCCACCGTGATAAATCCCGAAGTCAGAAACTTCTTCTCCGCCGCCAACTGCGCCTCGTCGCGATTCACATACGGCACCGCCGTATTCGCCGCCGGAAAGCGATGCGAATGTACGAACCCGTCCCGGTTCCCCGGATCGCGCGACGCAACCAGCGGCATGTGGCACCCCTCGCAGGCCAGCGGCTTCGGCGGATAGTAGAACGACCGCGCTCCCTCCCCCGACACCCCGCTCGCCTGCCAATTGTCGTAATCGTTAAACCCGCGCAGCCAGCGGTAATGATTCACCGGCTCGTCCAGATGCACCTTGTGGCAGGCGGAACAAAACTCCGCCGACTCCATGAACGGCTTCAGAAACGTGCGCCGGTGCGGCTCCGGATTCAGATACGTCAGGAACGAATCCATCGCGTGGATCGCCGGATTCCCGCTCGACGCCAGCTCGTGCAGCGGCGGATACGTCGTCGTAATGTCGGCGTTCCCCATCGAGCTATGCACCGCCGTGATCGCATGGCACGACATGCATCCCAACCCGTTCCGCGCCTCCGGAGTGTCGATCTGTTCCCGGATCGGCCGGTCGAAGCGGCCGTTAAAGAACACCGCGTGGTCGTGGCATCCCGCGCACCACTTGCTCTCCCGCGTCCCTCCCTCGGCGTCCTGCATGTACTCGATCGCCTTCCGGTAAAACTGGTTGTTGAACGAGGCGAAGTGATGCATGGACCCTTTCCACTGCCGGTAAATGTCCTTGTGGCACTCCCCGCAGCGCTCGGAATCCATGAAAAAGTTCGACGGAATCACACCGCCCACATTCGTCCTCGCCGACGACGGAAAGAACGGCGACTTCGGCCCTCCGCCTTCCCCATCCATCGTCACCGGCGCCGTCAATGGATTTCCAATGCGGCTCTCGGCCACCGCCTGCCTTCTCTGTTCCCAACGCGCAGCCAGCGGCACGATCGCCGCCACCGTCAAAGCCGCAACCAACGTTTTGCGAAACCAATCCGGACCAAACCCGGGCCGTCGCCACGCGGCAATCACCAGCCCCAGGCTTCCCAGATACGCCATCCCGATATGCGCCCACAGCGCCCAATCGTGATCCCGCGTCGCCCCCGCCACCGCAAGGTAAATTCCAAACGCCGCCGCGAACAAAACGAACCCCGCCGCCATCGGGATCTTCGCCCGCGCCTCCGCGTCGCTCTTCAACAACCACGCCAAACCCGCCGCGAACGCCACGCCCAACACCAAATGCACCAGGACGTTCCCGACGTAAAATATCGTCGCCGCCGGAAAACCCGCCACATACGCGGTGTTCACCAAAAGCGCCAGAAACAATACCGCGACGAAGTTCCGCAGCTTCATGGCAAGCCCATTGGACCCGCGGACGTCTCCGCCGTCCCCCGCTCCAACTCCTCCGTCAACGGCCGCAGCAACAGCAGCGCCGGCCGCGTATTATACGTCCGCTGGTAATCCCGATGCCCCGCATCGTCCGGGTAATGTTCGCCCGCCGGATAAGGATAACGGCTCATCCCATGAAACGGCAGCGGCTCCACGCTCTGCGAATGCGCCGTATTCGCATCCCGATCCTTCGCCCACCCGTCCACCTTCAAAATGAAATCGCGCTTCCAACCCTCCGGCAACGGCGGCAACGCATCCGCCGCATACCGCAACCGCAGCTCGTCACCCGATCCCATAATCACGAACCGGTCGTCGGCCGCCCGCATCAGCTCCGTCACGTCCCCATACCGCGTGTACAGCCCCGGCGTCGGATTCCAATACGACACCGTGTTCGTCCGCTCGTAAAAAAACGTCTCCGGTCTCCGCCGCTCCGGGTCGATGCTCGAATCGGAAAATCCGCGGAACCGCACCTCCGCCGCCGCCACCGGAACCGCGCTCAACCGCGCTCGCGCCGCCGACGCTCCGTCGCTCAAGAAAATCTCGTCCCAGTACACGCACATGTTGGTGACAATGCGCACCTCGCGCGAAGCCGACAGAAATTTCCCCGTCAAATCCACCGCCATCGACTTCGGCTTCCCCGACGGCATCCCCATATCCTCGATCACCGTCTTCCACTCCCCGCGCGCGTCCTTCACCTGCAAATACGGCGGCGTCAACCCTCCCCCGCCCTCCTGCGCCTGCGCAAGAAACGTGCTCCCGTCCGCCCAATCCACCCACCCGTTCAGCACCAGCACGCTCCGGTTCTCCTTCGCGGCATCGCGCCCGAAATCGAGCGTCAACGCATGACGATCCGCCACGCCAATCAAGTTGTGCCGGAACCCGTGCGGATACGCGCCGTCGATCTTCTTAAGCGCTTCCCTCACGTCCCGCCCATCGTCTTCCCGCGCCGACACCGGGTCGATCCGCCGCGTCACCCCGAACAGCCGGAACTCCGGAAACGGCGGCGACTTCCATTTCTCGTTCGTGAAAATCTCCTCCGTAGCCGGATGGTCCACCGCCAGCAGCTTCACTTGGTCCAGATACGACACCTCGCTCAGTTCCTCGTCGATCCGCACCTCATAACGCCCATCCACGTTCTTCAGCGCCTCGCCCGGAATCTGGATGTACTCGCGATGATCGGTTGGAAAATACTTCCCGTCGCCCGACATCGCCCCAAGCGGCGCCACGCCCAATACATCGGTGACGAACTGGAACTTCTCCCCCGTCCACGCCCAGATCATCGGGCACGATCCCGACAGCCTCTGCGCTTCCTTATATACGTACGCTTTGTCCGCCGCCTGCTGCGTCTCGTTCTGGATCAGCCCGTTCGGCCACGTCATGCGCACCGTGTCCGCTTGCGCATGCGCGTGCAGATCGAAGGTCAGCGGCACGCCCTCGTACACCTTCTTCGTGTACAGCCGCCCGCTCCTCACCTCCACCTCCGCCTCATACGCCAGCTTGATATTCTTCACGCCATTCAACTGCGCCGTCAGCCAACGACTCTTTCCCGGCGTCCGGTTCAACCGCGTCACGATCGACCCATCGGCATTCACCACCGCTTCGTCGATCCGCCCGTCGCCGTCGAAATCCGCCTCCACTCGCGCCGCCTCGCCGTTCGCCCCCGCCGCCTCCAGCGTCCCCTTGCGGTTCTCCAGCTTCCCGCTTCTCATCCACGATGTCCAACCATCCGTCGTGGTTGAAGTCTTCCACCCGCAACCCGCGCACACCCGCCTTCAGTGCGTCCAAAGCCTGCGCCGAGTAATGCCCCGCCAGATCGTCGCGGTAAATCACCCCCGCGTGGTCCGCATACGACACCACCAGATCGTGGGACTTGCTATCGCGCTCCAGCCGGAACACCGTCCCATCCACCGCCTTGCCCTTGGCGAATGGAAACACCTCGCTACGATCCACGAACCCCGCCGCCCCTTGGTTCCGCATCAGCGCCGGCCGCTCTCCCAACAGCACCAGGTCCAGATCGTAGTCGTGGTCGAAATCCAGCCAAACCGCTTTCTCAAACCGCCTCCGCGGCAACCCCGCCTCCCGCCGCTCGAACTTGCCCTTGGCGTTGTGAAAAAGTTCCGCGCCCGTCTCCGTCAACACGCACAAATCCGCCAGCCCGTCGTTGTCGAAATCGCCCACCGCGATCGATACCACCCCCGATAGCCCCTCCAAGCCCGACCCCTTCGCCAACTCCGTCCCCCGCCGGTACAGCGCCGCCTTCCCATCCGCCCACGCGATCACATCGGCGTGCCCGGTCCCGTCCGCGTCGATCAGCGCCACCCCTCCACGCGCCGCATCCGCCGCCTTCATCAGCTTCACGTCGTCATATTTCAACGGCCCCGCGGCTTCCTTCTCCGGCGTCCCGTCGATCGGGTCGTAGATCTCGGCGTAATCGTTCGATTCCATATCCTCCGGAATCGCCGCCCCCTCCGTCGCTTTCTTGATCTGTTGGAACGTCGCCAGCTCCGCCGCCGCCCGCTCCTTCATCCCCGCCTGCCGATAAAGGTTGTAAAGCTGAAAATGCGGCGCCGCCAGATTCGGATCCAGCTTCTCCGCCGTCTCCAACTGCTCCCGCGCCTGCTCCGTCTTCCCCGCCTGCTTGTACAGCACGCCCAGGTTGTAACGCGAAACCGGCTCGTCCGGAACCAGCTTCACCATCTGCTCGAACTGCTTCGTCGCCGCGTCCACATCCCCGTTCTTGCGGTAAACGATCCCCAGATTGAACCAGGTATGCGGCAGCGCCGGGTTCTGCTTCTGGACCCGAATCAGCTCCACCACCCCCTCGTCCGTCTTCCCCGCCCGCAACAGCGCGATCCCGTAGTTCAACCGCTCCCGCGCCGATCCCGGAGCCAGATCCAACGCCTGCCGGAATTGCGCCACCGCCTCCTGCTGCGTCGTCGGATTCTCGTAAAACGCCTTCCCCAGATTGCGCAGATGCCACAACCGGTCCTCAACCGCCGAAGGTGTCTGCGCCAACCCCAACGCCGCGCACACCAAGATCCCCGCTCTCCCAAGACACATCTGCACGAGTGTAATGCCACCCGGCACTCGAAGTCAGTAATCCTTTTCCACTACGCGATCCCGATCGGCCCGAGACCTCTGGCCATCGGGAGGATGCCTGGCACATCGTTATCCCAAAAAGACACGGCTTTTCTCGTAGATCGCGCCGAAATAGGAAGACTCCGATCGCCGTCGGTCGCCAGACCCCCGATACGAATCTGCGACGTTGTGGTTAGACCGCCAGGCTGAACTATGCCCCTCAGCCGTATTCTCGACGCTCGCAGCCACTGGTCGCGGAGCACCTCCGCACCGGCCGCTACCAATCGCCCGAGGTGGTCGTCACCCGCGACCTCGAATCCCTGGAAGGCATCGCACGCCGCGCCCACCCCGACAAGAACCCCGTCGATGCCCTGGCTCATATCCGTGGATTCCGCAAAAACGTTACGCTCGGCGATCTGAAAATGGAGGACTTGATTCATCACGGCCACAAGTAACGATTCCCGGATTCGTGCTCGACGCCTTCGCCACCCTTGGGTGGCGCTTCGAAGCGAAAAGGGTGCGGCGCGCACCGCCACGCTCGGCAAGAAAGGGATCGCGCCGCACGCCGTTAGCGGACAACCGGGCGTCGTCGAATAAATGCCAAAGCGCCGTATGAGTATCGGCAACGGCGGCGATTGTCAAAAGTCTTCGCCGAAGTTTCGGAACATCTCGGCCCGGTTCGCGTCGATCTCCTCGGCCGACGGGGCCTGCCCATGTTTGGCGAACATGCCGCGCCCCGTTTTGAACGGAACACCGGACGATTGCGCTTCGAGCGAGGACGCGAGTTCGCGTTCAAGAACCTCACAGGCGTAACCGTCGGCGGAAACTCCATGTGCATTGGCTTGCGCCTTCAGGGCCGCTCCAAGCTCCTCCGGAAGTTCAATCGGCATGGCTGATTTCCTCATTCTTTCACCAATTGTAGCGACTTACCCTTCGCCATCAAACAGCGGCGCCCCGCTTGCCTGCCACAAGGCGTCAAGCAAGGCCCCGTGCGGCGGAGGCGCCGTAGATCAGGCCTTGAGGGGCGCACGGAACTGTGCGTAAGACTTGGCGGGTTCAGAAACCGGCAATCGCCAAGATTTCGCCGTGTTCTTAAGCAACTGGCTCCCGTTCCGCCTGTGTTCAGAAACCCAGTCACACCTCCCAAATTCCCCCTATCCCACTGATCCCATTCACAAAACCCTCGCCCGCCCCGTCCCCCCCCGCAACTCATCTGCTACACTTCCCCCGGAATGACTTACCGCCACTCCCAACCCGCCGCCCCAATGGCCCTCACCCGCGCCATGGCCCGCGACCCCCAAGCCCCAGTGACGGAAGTGACATCCCTTGGATTTTGCGTCACGCCTTACGTCATACCCGCCCACCCTTCAAAACCATCGAGTTACCTCCCCATCCAACCCCCTCGTGACAAAGCATCCGAATTTCCGTCCGCCTGCCGCCAAACCCCCCTGCGGTACACTGTAGACACACTGTAATGAAAGAAAAGATCCGCTCGACCACCATCCTATGCGTGCGCCGGGAGGGCAAGGTCGTCATGGCCGGCGACGGTCAGGTCACCTTTGGGCAGGAAGTGCTGAAAGCCACCGCCCGCAAGCTCCGCCGCCTCTATAACAATAAGGTCATCGCCGGATTCGCCGGCTCCACCGCCGACGCCTTCGCCCTCTTCGCCCGCTTCGAGGCGAAATTGGAACAGTTCAACGGCCAGCTTCCCCGCTCCGTCGTCGAACTCGCCAAGGAGTGGCGCACCGACCGCGTCCTGCGCCATCTCGAAGCCCTTCTGCTCGTCGCCGACACCGGTAATACCTACGTGGTCAGCGGCAACGGCGACGTCATCGAGCCTGACAACGAAGTCGCCACCATCGGCTCCGGCGGCCCCTTCGCCAAAGCCGCCGCCACCGCGCTCATCGAAAATACCCAGCTCAGCGCCCGCGAAATCGTCGAGAAGTCCATGCTCATCGCCGGCCGCATCTGCATTTACACCAACGAAAACGTCACCATCGAGGAACTCGGCTAAATGGTCATTTACCTTCCCGGCCAGGCCGGCGCCGACGCCCCGCTGCTCGACGAACTCACCCCGCGCGAAATCGTCCGCGAGCTCGACAAATACGTCATCGGCCAGGCCGACGCCAAGCGCGCCGTCGCCATCGCCCTCCGCAACCGCATCCGCCGCCAAAAGCTCGAACCCGAAATGGCCGACGAGGTCATGCCGAAAAACATCCTCATGATCGGCCCCACCGGCGTCGGCAAAACCGAGATCGCTCGCCGCCTCGCCAAACTCGCCAACTCCCCGTTCCTCAAAATCGAGGCCAGCAAATTCACCGAGGTCGGCTACGTCGGCCGCGACGTCGAGGCCATGATCCGCGACCTCGTCGACATCGCCATCGACATGGTCCGCGAGGAGCGCCTCGAAGAAGTCGCCGAGCGCGCCGAGCGCAACGCCGAGGAGCGCATCCTCGACCTCCTGATGCCTCCCCAGCCCGAAGGCTCCGACAGCGCCGAGCGTTCCCGTGAAAAATTCCGCGAAATGCTCCACTCCGGCAAACTCGACGAGCGCATGGTCGAGGTCGACGTCAAGGAGCGCGGCCCCACCTTCGAAGTCTCCGGCCCCTCCGGCCTCGAGGAAATGGACATCAACCTTAAGGATGTCCTCCCCGGCCTCTTCGGCCAGCGCACCAAGAAGCGCAAGATGCGCGTCGCCGAAGCCCTCGAATACCTCGTCCAGGAAGAGGAGCAAAAGCTCATCGATATGGACCAAGTCACCCGCGTCGCCCTTGAGCGCGTCGAGCGCAACGGCATCATCTTCCTCGACGAAATCGACAAGATCGCCGGCCGCGAAGGCGGTCACGGTCCCGACGTCAGCCGCGAAGGCGTGCAGCGCGACATCCTCCCCATCGTCGAAGGCACCACCGTCAACACGCGCCACGGCTTCGTCCGCACCGATCACATTCTCTTCGTCGCCGCCGGAGCCTTCCACGTCTCCAAACCCTCCGATCTCATCCCGGAGCTGCAAGGCCGTTTCCCCATTCGTGTTGAGCTCAAGAGCCTCACCGAACCCGACTTCATCCGCATCCTGCGCGAGCCCAAGAACGCGCTCGTCAAACAATACACCGCCCTTCTCGACACCGAGGGCATCAAGCTCACCTTCACCGAGGATTCCATCGTCGAGATTGCCCGCTTCGCCGCCCGCGTCAACGAAATGGCCGAAAACATCGGCGCCCGCCGCCTGCATACCATCATGGAAAAGCTGCTCGAGGAGATCTCCTTCGAAGGCCCCGATCTCAAAAAGAAGAACGTCAAGATCGACGCCGCCTATGTCGGCCGCCAGCTCGCCGCCATCGTCCAGGACCAGGACCTGAGCAAGTACATTCTCTAAATCCGACATGCGGCCGCGCCCCCTCATCCTCGCCGTCTGCGCGGTATGCGCGGCGCTTTCCCTCTCCGCCTGCGGCTCCATCGGCGAGCCGCTGTATCCGGCCACCCACATCCCTGTCGCCGTCGCCGATCTCAACGCCGTCCAGCGCGGAAGCAAAATCCTTGTCGTCTTCACCATCCCCGCCATCTCCACCGACGGCCTGCCCCTGAAGGAAGTCGGCGCCATCGACCTGCGCGCCGGCGTCACTCCCAGCGTCGCTTTTCAAACCGAGGCCTGGGCCGCCGCCGCCACCCCCTTCGCCGTCGCTTCACCCGGCCAACCCGCCGTCGTTCGCGGTGAAATCCCCATCGCCGGTTTCATCGGCGGCGATGTCGTTGTCGGCGCGCGAGTCGCCAGCGTCGCCGGCCATTTCTCCAGTTGGTCCAACCTCGCCGTGGTGAAAATCGAACCGCCCATCGACGCTCCTTCCGCCCTCACCGTCATCCCGACGCCCGACGGCGTCGCCCTCCGTTGGCAACCCGGCAACGCCTCCGCCTGGCGCGTCTTCCGTAAGACCGATATCGAGAAAGAGCCTGTTTTGCTCGGCGCCGCCGACAAACCCGAGTACCTCGACACAACCACCGCCTTCGACACCCACTACGCTTACTTCGTTCAAGCCTGGCGCGAAACCGTGGAAAGCGACGTTGCCGGTCCCGTCGACGTCACGCCCGTCGACAAGTTCCCTCCTCCCGTCCCCGCCGGCCTCACCGCCATCAGCGGCGCCAACGGCATCGAACTCAACTGGGAGCGCGTCACCTCCGGCGCTTTGAAGGAATACCGCCTCTTTCGCGCCGAAGGCGACGCCGCTTTCACTCTCCTCGCCGATCACCTCACGGCTCCCACTTATAGCGATACGAAGGTCGAATCGGGGAAGAAATACCGCTACGCCGTGGCCTCCGTCAGCCAGGCCGGCAACGTCAGCGACCGCTCCGCCCCCGCCGAAGCCACCGCCCCCTGATCCCGAAAAATATGAAGACCATCCGCTACAGCCTGAATCCCGAGATCGTCCCCTGGGCGATCGGCGCTTCGCCGGAAATCCTCCATGGCGTCGAGGGCGATCTGCCTTCCGGCGCGCGCCTTCTCCCTCCCTGTTGGCCGACGAAAATCGTCTGCGTCGGCCGCAATTATTCCGAACACGCCAAGGAACTCGGCAACGAAGTTCCCGCCGAGCCGCTCATTTTCTTGAAGCCCACCACGTCCCTCATCGCCTCCGGCGATTCCATCGTGTATCCCTCGGTCTCCCAACGCGTCGATTTTGAAGGCGAACTCGGCGTCGTCCTCGCCAAGCGCGCCCGCAACGTCAAACCTTCCGAAGCCTGGGATTACATCCTCGGCTTCACTTGCGTGAACGACGTCACCGCCCGCGATCTTCAGAAAAAAGACGGCCAATGGACCCGCGGCAAAGGCTTCGACACCTTCTGCGCCGCCGGGCCGTGCCTCGTCACCCGCGACTCCGTCGACTTCTCCACCCTCCGCGTCCGCACCTTCGTCGACAACGAATTGAAACAGGACGGCGCGGTAACCGATATGATCTTCGGCGTGAATGATATCATCGCTTATATAAGCGCCTTCATGACTCTGGAGCCAGGCGACTTGATCGCCACCGGAACGCCTCCCGGCGTCGGACCATTGCGGGTTGGTTCCACCGTCCGCGTCCAAATCGACGGCATCGGCGCTCTCGAAAATACCGTCGTCAAGGAGTAACCGTTCCATGAAGTTTTTTCTCGACACCGCGAATCTCGATGAGTTGAAGAAAGGCGCCGCCTGGGGCATCGTCGACGGCGTCACCACCAACCCGTCGCTGATCGCCAAGGAAGGCGTGCCCATCGAAGACCAGATCCGCCGGATCTGCGACATCGTCGATGGCGATATCAGCGCCGAAGTCGTTTCGACCGAATGGGAGGAGATGGTCCGCGACGGCCGCAAGCTTTCCAAGATCCATAAGAACGTCGTCGTCAAACTCCCGCTCATCCGCGACGGCATTCGCGCCTGTTCGATTCTCAGCAAGGAAGGCATCCGCACCAACGTCACCCTCTGCTTCTCCGCCGCCCAGGCGCTGCTCGCCGCCAAGGCCGGCGCTTACATCGTCAGCCCGTTCATCGGCCGGCTCGACGACATCGGCATGACCGGCATGGATCTCATCCGCGACATCGTCACCATCTATCGCAACTACGGCTACACCACCCAGATCCTTTCCGCGTCCCTGCGTTCGCCCATGCATGTCATCGATTCCGCCAAGGCCGGCGCGCACATCGGCACCATGCCGTTCAAAGTGATGGAGATGCTTTTCCACCACCCGCTCACCGACAAGGGCCTCGACCAATTTTTAAAGGATTACGCCAAGGCTTTCGAGGAAGCTCCCGTCCGTTAACCCCGGCGGTTACGAAATAAAATGCCGGACCCTCGCCTCTTGTGGCCGTCGGTGGGCGCGGGCGTGTGCCTGGCCGCCGGCGCCGGCTTCTATTTCTATTTCCGCTTCCGCTCCACTCCCGGCGAGCGCGAGCGCAAACGCCGCCTCACCCTTCACAACGAAGGCCGGCTCGCCGACGCCAACGTTACCGACATCAACGACACCGTCGTCTTCTATTCCTACACCGTCCGCGGCGTCGAGTATTCCGCCTCGCAAGACATCACCTCGCTCCTCGACCGCTTGCCCGAGGATCCCACCCGCATCCTCGGCCCCGCCATGCTCAAATACGATCCCGTGAACCCCGCCAACTCCATCGTCGTCTGCGAAGAATGGTCCGGCCTCCGCATCCGCCGCGGCGCCGAAAAAATCTGACCACCGCTCCCTCACGGTCACGGCTCAGAACTGTTTTACCGAGCCGCGACCGTGAGGGAGCGCAACGTATCGCGCAATCAACGCCGTTTCGTAACAACCCTACGGGCCGCCCGGCGCGGTGAGACGCTGGTGAATTTCCCGCTCGGCCGCCGCGCGTTCCCGCTCGCCTAACCGGTCGTAAACGCGCGCCAGATGATAGTGCGTCATCGCCTGCTTGCCATCGAGCGCGACGCTTTTGGTCAACTCCTCCGCCGCTTTCGCGTACTCGTGCTTCGTTTCGAGCACCACGCCGAGTTGATAATGCGATTCCCAATCCCCGGCATCGAGCGCGACCGACCGCCGCAGCAGATCCTCGGCCCGCGCATCCTTATTATTCACCGCCAGCAGCGACATCGCCAGCGCGAGCTGCGCCTTGGCGTTTTGCGGATTGCGCGCCGCCCACGCCTCGTCGTCCCGCACGATCTCCTGCAAATGCCCGCCCGCTTGATCGAGCATGCGCGACAGGAAAAGATACGGCTGGCCGATGCGCGGATCGATGCGGATCACTTGGAGAAACTCGACGATCGCATCCTCGAAACGGCGCTGCCCGTAGCGAGCCACGCCGAGCGCCAGCCTCAGTTGCGCATCGTTGGGATGCGCGGCCAGCGCCGCCGCCGCGGCATCGGCCGCGCGCGTAAAATCTCCCGCCTTCAACGAAGCCTGCGTGAAGTCGAATGCGATCTGCGGATCGGTCTTCGCACCCTCCCACGCCTTCGCCAGATGACGGGTTCCCTCGGCTTCGTTGCCCGTTGCGATCCACGCGCGGCCAAGCAGATCCTCGGCCTCGGGCGTGGCATTTTTCGCCGCCGCTTGTTGAGCCAGCGGCAGCGCATGCGCCGCGTCGCCGGCGTTCATATATAATCCCGCCGCGCGAGTGAGCGCGCCGGCGTCGGCCTTCGGGCTTTGCGCGAACGTCGCTTCGAACCGCGCGGCGGACGCGTAGTCGCCGGCTTCGGAATAATACATCGCCAGCGCGTGGCAGACCACCGGATTCCGCCCATCCAATTTTTCGGCGGTGTGCGCAGCGGCGGCGGCCTTCGCCGGCTCCTTCAAGCGAAAGTAAACTTCGGCCAGCGAGGTCCAAGCGTAAGGATTCTTCGCGTCGAGCCGCGAGGCTTCTTCGAGCGCCTGCCGCGCTTCGGATAAATTGCCCTGCCGCAACGCGGTCGAGCCCGCGCTGAAGTAAAGCGGGCGCTTGCGAAGCGTCCGCCGCCAGAAGCAGCGCAAAGAAAAACGGCGCTAACCGGCCACTAATTCGGGCCGCAAGCCGAGATGGCCCAGGCACCGGTTCACCCACAGCTTGGTCAGCTTCTCCTGCACGCTGTTCTGCGACAGCCGGTCGCGCAGGCCGGCGAAATCCACGCTGTCGAGCGACTGGTCCTGATTGAAGCAGGAGAAAACCACGGTCTCCGCGCCCGTCTCCGGGTCCTTGTGAAGCTGCAGACATTGCGCGCAAATCTCTTTCATCATGCACTGCATCGGGGAATTGATGCTGCCGATGGCGTGATGGCCGGGTTTCAAATACGGCTCCAACACGGTGCGGCGGGCGTGGGCGATGGCGCGCATCATGCCGTCGGAGCCGATGGCGATGACGCGGTCCACGTCGCCGAGCGAAATCGATTGCGGTCCGAGCTCGCCGCGCGCGTAGGCGAGAATCGCTTGCACGATGTTGCCGACGAAGGCGCTGTCCTGTGGACGCGTGGGCGTGAAGCCCGGCGCTTCGTCCGAACACCACACGACCACGTCGGCGGCGCGCTCGATCTCCTCCACCTTATAACGGTCGATCAATTTTTTATAGCCGGCGAAATAGACCACCTTCGATCCATTGGCGCGCAGCGTTTGGCCGATCGAAAACAGCACCGCGTTGCCGAGTCCGCCGCCCGCGAGCAGCGCCGTTTCAAACGCCGGCGTTTCCGTGGGAGTGCCCGTGGGACCCATCAGGATCACCGGCTCGCCGGGCTTCAACAACGCGCACAGATCCGACGACCCGCCCATCTCGAGAACGATGGTCGACAGCAGACCGCGCTCGCGATCGACCGATGCGCCGGTGAGGGCGAGGCCCTCCATGGCGAGCGTGGTCGAATCGACGGAGGTGGCGAGCGTTTCGTAATTTTGCAGCCGGTAAAACTGGCCGGGTTCGAACGCGCGCGCCGCCATGGGAGCTTTCACGACCACTTCCACGATGGTCGGCGTCAAACGGACGACGTCGTGAACGACGGCGCGCAGTTCGTCGTTAAGCTTGATCGATGAGCGCGGCGGGCGTGGGGCCTTGCGGAGCGCGGCGAGCGAGCGTGCGGGTGACGACGGGGTAGCCCTGCTTGGCGCCGCCCATCGCCTTGACCACGTTGCCGGCGAAGGAGGGATGCAGGTCGCCGAAGAAGCTGATGGCGCGGCCGTCGGGCCGGAGCGAGGTGAGCACGCGGACAACGGAGGGCTTGGCGAGCCGTTCGGGCTTCACGGGCTGCCCGTCTTCGTCCACCGCTTGAAAGTAACGGCCGTCAATGAAAATGTTCGCCGGGTCCTCGCGCTGCAGCACGGTGTTCGGCTGCGTGCCCGCGGCCACCAGGATGGCGCGCGCCGGGATGCGCACCGGGTCGCCGCCGGGGGTAATTTTGCCGGCGATTTCGTCGAAGCCGTGCTTGATTCCGTGCAGCGCGGCGGCGTGGCCGCGGGCGTCCACTTCCACGCGCTCCGGCGTGATGCATTCGGCGAAGCGGATGCCCTCCTGCATCGCCAGCGCGACTTCCTCGTGATTCAGCGTATAGCTGGGCGAATCGATCAACCGGCGGCGGTAAACGATGGTCGCGCCGCCCCATGCATCGAGCAGCCGGGCGAGTTCCGGATCGCGGCCCTCGCGCGCGGCGGCGGCGCGTTCGGCGCGAATGGCGCGGCCGTGGGCGAGAAACTCCTCCGCCACTTCGCGGTCTTCGGCCGACCAGCCGGCGCGAACCTCGCGTTCGCCCAGTTCGCTGACCAGCGCTTCGTAACGCGAGAGAAACTTCTCCACCTGCACCGGATAATAGGCCAGCGATTCGGTAGCCGTGTCGATGGCGGTGAGGCCGCCGCCGATGACGGCGATGGGCAAACGGACCTGCAAATTGGCGATGGAGGAGTGCTTTGCCGCGCCGGTGAGCTGGAGCGCCATCAAAAAATCCGACGCTTGGCGAACGCCGCGGGCAAGGCCGTTCTCCATCGAGATCACCGTCGGCCGGCCGGCGCCGGCGCAGAGCGCGATGTGATCGAAGCCGAGGGCGAAGGCGCTGTCGACGGTGATGGTGCCGCCGAAACGAACGCCGCCGAACATGGCGAATTCGGAACGGCGCTCCAGAAGCAGGCGGATGATCTTCAAAAAATTCTTGTCCCAGCGTACGGTGATGCCGTACTCGGCGACGCCGCCGAAACCGGCCATTACGCGGTCGTCGAGCGATTCGCGAATCTCGTCGATATCGCGCACGGGGCGGAACGGGACGCGGTTGCCGAAGGCATCGACGCCGGAGAGAGCGGCGGGCAGAGGCTCGATCTTCAACCCGTCGACGCCGGCGACGGTGTGTCCGTCGTTCATCAGATGATGGGCCAGCGTGAAGCCGGCGGGGCCGAGACCCACCACCAAAACTTTATAGCCGCTGGCGGGCTTGGGAACGGGGCGGGCGAAGTTCAGCGGATTCCAACGCGTGAGCAGGCTGTAGATCTCGAAACCCCAGGGGAGATCCAAAACATCCTTGAGCGTTCGTGTTTCAACCTGCGGGATGTCCACCGGCTCCTGCTTCTGGAAGATGCAGGCCTTCATGCAGTCGTTGCAGATGCGATGGCCGGTGCCGGCGACCATGGGGTTGTCGACGGTGGCGATGGCGAGGGCGGCGATGGTGTTGCCCTGCGCGTGCATCACGTTCATCTCCGAGATTTTCTCTTCGAGCGGGCAGCCGGCGAGGGTGATTTGGAACGCGCTCTTTTTGAACTCGCCGGTCTTCTCCTTCAGGCCGGTGCGGCAGGAGTCCTTGCGCTGGTTGTGGCACTTGATGCAGTAGTGCGCCTGGTCGAGCGCGGCGGTGAGGCTCATGCCGGGGTCGGTGAGGCCGAAGCCTTCGCGGTGACGGCCGTGGTGAGGAGGCAGGCGCAGCTCGACGAGTTCTTCGCGGCGGACGGTCTCGACGGGAACGAGATGGTTGCACGTCCAGCTTGTGCGGGAGGCGGAACAAAACACCATCGGAATGTTTTTCGCGGCCCTCGGCGGTGAGCGCGGCCCAGGCGGCGTAGCGCGCGGCGAGGTCGAGCTCGGTTTTGTGCGTGGCTTCGTCGTCGAGCCACTTGGAGACGTGGGCGACGAAGGTTTCCTCGTTGAGCGGCGCGGCGAAAAGCCGCTCCAGTTCCAAGGCGGCGGCCTCGCCGTCAATGGCGGCGGCTTGGGCGGGGCTGACGCCGCTGACGGCTCGTTTTTGCACGAAACGGCGTTTCACGGAAAACAGCGGCGCGAGTTCGTGATGGCGCTTCTGCAGCGCGGCGATCTCGCGCGACACGCCGAACAATTCGCCGATAAAATCCTCGACGTGAGGCGCGAGGGCGACGATCAGATCGGACAATTCCTTGCCGTCGAGCGCCTCGGGATGGGCGCGGGCGGCGAGCAGGCGGCCCTCCATCGCTGCGTCGGAGGCGGCGAGATGGCCGCGAAACGCTTCGTCGACGCGCACCAAGCCTTCCTGGCGGTAAAGATCTTCAAAACACAGATCGAAAGATAGGGAAAGACTGTCGGTGCGATCGGCCATACTAAATAGATTCGATGAACGGACCCGGTGGACGGGTGCGAGGGAACCTTCATTTTAGCAGGAGCCAATGCAAGAGGTTACGGACTATTACAACGAAACGCCGGAGGAGGGGCGGTTGCGCGCGGGCTGGGGAAGGCTTGAGTTCGAGCGGACCAAGGAGCTGATTTCGCGGCATTTGCCGCCGGCGCCGCTGCGAATTCTCGATGTCGGAGGTGGATGCGGGATCTACGGGGATTGGTTGAGCACGCTGGGCCATGAAGTTCACCTGATCGACCTGGCTCCGGAGCATATCGAGCGGGCGCGGAGGAGCTCGCCGGGGTTGGCGTCGGCGGAAGTGGGCGATGCGCGGAGGTTGCTTCACGCGGGCGAAACGGCGGATGCGGTGCTGCTGTTGGGACCGCTTTATCATTTGACGGAGCGCGAGGATCGACTGTTGGCGCTGGGTGAGGCGCGGCGGGTGTTGCGGCCGGGAGGTTGGTTGTTTGCGGCGGCGATCTGCCGGTTTGCGCCGCTGCTCGATTCGCTGGCGAACGGCTTCGTGGACCATCCGGATTTTGAGCCGATTCTCGATGGCGACCTTCGACACGGGCAACATCGCAATCCGACGCGGCATTCGAATTTTTTCACGACGGCGTATTTTCACCGGCCGGAGGAACTGGCGGAGGAGCTTGTGGAGGCGGGTTTCGAAGCGCCGGAGGTGGTGGGCGTGGAGGGGTGCGGTTGGCTGGTGAAAGACTTCGGCGAGCGTTGGGAGAATGCGGCGCGGCGCGAGAAATTGTTGGGGTGGGTGCGGCGCGTGGAGCGGGAGCCGGCGCTGCTGGGGTTGAGCCTTCACCTGATGGGAAGCGCGCGAAAATAGGGGCGCTGGTTGAAAATCACCGCAGGCGGTGGTTTGCGGCCAAATGCCTGGGTTTGCGAGGCTTTTTGTTTCAATGGGTTAGGAGCTGAGTTGGATTGGCGAAACAGATGCAGTGGGAAGGCCGTCGAGCATAGTAGGGCACGAATATGAAGAGCATTTTGGCAGGACCGATTCGCGTGTTGATATTCCTCGCCGTGGCCATGGTTCCAGGGTGGGCGCAGGATTCGCCCGAGCCTCCTCCGCCCGCGCCGCCGCCGCCGAATCCGGTTGTGACCAACGGATGGCGGAGGGTGGACGACCCGCAGCCTCCGCAGCAACAGCAACCACAACCGCCGGCGGCAAGCGAAGATCCGAACACCCCGCCGGATACCGCTCCCGTCACGGCTCCTCCGCCGGCAAATTCCCCCGACGATTGGCGCAAGATGGACGCGACGACGCGCAACCGGAACGATTACCCAACGGCGCCGACGCATCCGAAACTTCCCGAGCAGTTGACGGTTCCGAAGGGCGCGGATGTCGTCGTGCGGATCAACGAGCGGTTGTCGTCGGATCACAACAAGGTCGGCGACACGTTCACCGCGACTTTGTTGAGGCCGATTATCGTAAACGACGTGGTGGTGGCGCGGCGAGGGCAGGTGGTGGCGGGGCATGTGGTGGACGCCAAGCGCTCCGGTCATGCCAGCAAAGAATCGCGATTGGCGCTGCAGTTGACGGCGATGACGGCGGTGGACGGGCAAATGTTTCCGTTGCAATCGCAGTTATTCCACCGCGAATTTCATCCATCGCGCGGCGGAGAAGCGGGGGCGATCGGCGGGACTACCGCCGCGGGAGCGTTGATCGGAGCATCGGTGGGATTGGGCGCGGGCGCTGCGGTGGGCGCGGCGGTCGGAGCGTTCGCGGGAATGCTGGGAGTGCTGTCGACGCGCGGACGGCCGACCGTGGTGGGTCCGGAGACGGTTTTGACGTTCCGGTTGGAAGCTCCGGTGGTGGTTTCGACGACGAAATCGCCGCTGTTCTTCCGCTACGCGACGCAAAGCGATTACGGGCCGCCGCCGGATCAACGGTTGCGGAGACGGCCGCCGCCGAGAGGATATTCACCGAACGGGCCGCCGCCAACGCTCGGGCCGGGCTTTTAACTTAAGGGATGACGGTAGCGGCTGTTTGGCGTGCCTCAACGTCAGAGTTCGAGCTTGCCTTCAAATTCCATTTCACTCAGATCGAAATCCTGGGCGAAAACGATCCGGCCAATGCGCGCCTCGAATCGAATTCGCCGATCGTTCCTGGTGATTTCCGTGGACAGGGGAAAAAGATAGACGACGACCACGCCGTCTTCCCGCTGGAACACCTCAACCCTGAGCGGCCGCACATCCTTTTTCCCCTCGCGTTTCAATGCGGCGAAATTCCTCAGAGGCACGCCCAATTGTTCGGGATCGCCGTTGAATCCGCCGCCGGGAATACCGTAGACGGCGATGCTGTAGCCATCGCCGGGCAACGTAGGAAGTCCGGCTTCGCGCGATTTGAACTCCGCGATCCGAATTGGAAGAGCGCTCTCCCAACGCATTTTCAATGTAATGGATTGAGGAAGAGACCGGGGGCTTCGGTCGTCGCCACCGCTGCCAGTGAAGACATTCGGTGAGACCTTTGGCCCGCTGCCCTTCGGATCCACCCCGTCGTTGCCGATGCCGCGGGGCTGTCCCATTTGTCCGGCTTCCCGGAGTTGGTCTTCGGTCAGGCGGCGCGTAACAATCGCGGGGACCTGCTTCGCCCAAGGCGATTTGGCGAGGATCTGCCGGGCGTCCTCCTCAGTCCACTGAGAAGCCGGCTTGCTCTTCCAACCCGGCTCCGCGGCGGTGAGGTAAGCCATCCCCGCGGCCAGGCAGAGCGATTGAATCAGAAACTTGCGCATATGTTACTCCGGATCGTCCTAGAACTTCACCATCACTCCCAGAGACACCTTCGCTTCGCTGCGCCGGAGGTCCGGGAACCAGACACTACCCGGTCCGCCTCCGCACGCCGCTTCCGCCCCGGCGAGGTTCGCGGTACCGGCAGTTGCACCCGTCGAGCATGTGAAGTACTGAGGAGAGCCGTTATTTCCGCCCGGAGGCGTGACCCCGCCACGACCAGCGAAATATGGGACGTCGGAATGACGATATCCAGCTTCCGCCCACCAGGTGATGTACTCTTTGGGCATGTACTGGAGAGTAACCGTGCTATCCCACATGTGCGCCTTCTGACCGGGGTTCTCGGTGAAGTACGGCGTACCCGATACAGCGTCGGCCCCGTCGATTGGGGGAAGCAAGGTGAGATAGCGGCCGTAGTTACTCATATCTCCGCCGCCGAGCGTGAGGCCAAGCTTGTCCTTGTGAAACCAAAACCGGTTGTAGAGCATCCATCCCACGAACGACGATCTATTCGGGCCGCCGGTACAAGTGATTCCGCCGCCATATTGGCATCCCGCGTCCGCCGTTAGTGAAAATGCCATCTTCGAGAGACCGGTATTGCCCGGGTTATTGTAGTATCGGACTTCAATGCTATCGTCGGTGTGAATCCTTTGCGTCTTGGGAAGACCGAGATTATCCTGTCCGTATCCATACTGGTTCGCGACTAGCTTAAACCATTCCTTCGGCATCCAGAGGAGCTGCCCTCCGAGGCCCGGATGGCCGTTGTACCTGGCGTAAGATTGCCATCCATTGATAAACCAAGGCTCGATTTTCAACTTGTTGGTGGGGAACCACTGAACGCGTACACCGTTGAAGAACCAAGGAGTGTTCGAGGACACGAACGACGGCTGATAAGCCCAGTTATCAAAATTATAGTAACTGAACAGGCCGATGTACGACACGAAGATTCCCGCGTCTATATTGAGTCCGTGATTGACGTTGAAGTGGTATCCGCCGTAGGCTTCGGAAACATAACGGTAAGCTTGACGCAGGTTCCATTGGCCGACTCCGGCGCTAGCGTCATTGCGCGGCGTCGTTGTGGCAAACAAGCCTTCCATGAAAAGGATCCGGCCGCGAACGCCCTGCCAGTGGAAGTCGCCGCCGACGCTTGCCTGTTCTATCTGGACCTCGCCGGACCGGAACGATTCCGTCGATCCGACGATGGTGTGATCGATGGGTTGATTGAAATCCTCCATATAGTGTGTATCGAAACGAACCTCCGGCGTGAAGAATTTCGTATCGAGCACGGTGTCTTTGGTGCGCGCGCTCCCGTTAAGCCAGGTGAAATCGCCGAATGCGAAGGGCGTATCGTTGTCGACGCTGGGCGCCGCATCGGGGGCCTCCAGCGCCTCCGGGAGTCGATGTTCGGGGGGTGCGACTTGCGTTGGGGGCGCAGCGATCGTCGCCTTGCCGGCCTGAGGCGCAGGCTCCGGAGATGGCTTGGCGGACGGCCAGGCGACCGGGCTCAGAGAAGCCACCAGAGCGCCAGTATCCTTCGTTCCCGCCCGGCTGGTTACCACCGGCGCGCTTGAGTTCCCGGCCTCGATCGCCGCAAGGCGCTCCTCCAGGCGTTCGATTCGATCGAGCAATTGCTTTTCGCGCCCGGTCAACGGAATGTCGCTCGCGTTCTCCGGCTCCCGGGCCGGGTGGACCGCGAGCGATAGCGGAAGACTCACACGGGCGGTTCGTTCCGCACCAATTTCGACGTGCGCCGACGACAATTGAAATCCACTCTTTGCGGCCGCAACCTCGTAAAGCCCCGGCTCAAGATCGTTGAATGTAAAGATACCGTCCGCATCCGTGACGGTGGCGTGATTCGTGCCTTTGGCTAAGCTGTGTGCAGTGATTTGAGCCTCCGCTACCGGCATTCCGCTGGCGGTATCGCGGGTGATGCCAACTAAGCCAACGGCAACTTGCCCAAACGCGGGAAGCGACATCGCTCCAAGTAATATCTTTGCGCAGGCTGGCACAACGCCTGTCGTGCAAATGCGATGCCTTTCTATGAAAAACGACATGGTTTTCATCCTTTCGCGAAATTAATAACTTCTCTCCGCGGGCAAACTGCCGGCCGAGCGCCAGGCGGAGAAGCGGGGCTACGCACCCGATAATAATTTATAATAGATCGAGTAAGCGGGTTCTACTCCGTTTCTTTGAAAATCACTTCGTGCCCCGCACGGCGAAGTTGGCGCGCCAGGATTTCGTTCTTAGTTGGCCACAATTTCTTAGCGCCGCCGAGGACCACGATGGAACCGGGCTTCAAAGCCGATTTCAGCGCAGCCAGGCGGTCGCGGCACAAATAAATTTGAACTCGCGTGTTCACCGGGCCTTCGCGCGCCATCACCCGAAAACGGCGCTCGCTGAACTCCACCTGGACCGGTGGCCGGTCGAGAGGGAGTGGATAGGGCACCACCTGCGGTACGACCAGCATGATTCGCGCGCCGAGGCGATTGGCTAAGTTGCCAGCTTCCTTCAACGCCGCAAGCGTCGATTCGACCGACGTGAAGACGACAGCGATGTTCAGTCCCTGACAGGCGTCTTCCCCAAGGGACGGCGTGGGGTGTCCAATCGCCGGCATCGGCATTTTCTCATTCGCGAGTGACATGTTCAGGCCTCCTACACTTTGAGAATATTCGCCGGCGCCTGAACATGTCATAGAAACTTCGTGAAGAAGTTATGAAGATCGGCAATCGATTCGAACTTCGTGAACGTCGAGATGTTTCCGCTGCGATCGCGGTTTTTCCGCCGCGAATTTCATCCTTCGCGCGGCGGAAAAGCGGGAGAGATCGCCGCGGGAGGGCGTTGATTGGGGCGTCGGTGGGATTAGGCGCGGGCGCCGCGGTGGGAGCGCGCAGTGGGAGCGTTCGCCGGAATGCTGGGCGTGCTGTCGACGCGAGTCGGCCGGCGTTGGTAGGGGTTTTCGGACACGGAATCGACGCTGTTCTTCCGCTATGCGACGCAAAGCGATTACGGGCCGCCGCCGAGTTTCGGCCGGGCTCCTGACGGTGCGGGCGTACACGTCAAAGAAGTGAAGACCGGTACCGAGCCGCGACTGTAAAGGAGCGGTAGCTACAGCCGCTCTC
Source organism: uncultured Acidobacteriota bacterium (assembly GCA_963823105.1). Taxonomy (GTDB): domain Bacteria; phylum Acidobacteriota; class Terriglobia; order Bryobacterales; family Bryobacteraceae; genus JAJYKC01. The sequence goes on along the minus strand of CAWGKC010000009.1, from coordinate 326,260 downwards.
CCAGGTAAACTTCCATTGGTTCTCCTTGCCCGGAAACGACGTAACGGATCGATTCCTGGACGTCCTCATCCTTCCATAACCAGCGCGTGCTTCCATGGCGCGCCCATCGCTTTCGCTCCGGTCCGTCGATCCCCAGGCGGTTCAGACCGCGGCTGGCATACGACTTGAACGCGTTCATGACGTTTTCGGGACGCACGTCCGCTTCCACGACCACATGAACGGGATTGGTTCTCACATGCGCGGCCCAGAGACTCCACGCCGCGGTGCAAGCAGACTTCGCGGAGAGCGTCGAGTACGGTCATACGGCGGTCTCTGTCAAGGAAATAGGGCAGTTGGTCCATCTGCTGGCGCATCACCGCGACACGCTCTCGGATTCGCTTCCGCCAATCGGCCGCCGGGAACCTTGTGGTTCCGGTCGACCGAGCCGGTTTCGTCGCCGTGCAGGTGCGACCCATAGCAGGCGAAAGTAATGAAGTACCTCACAGCAGGCGTGCCGTTACCGCTTCTTTACAGTCGCGGCTCGGTTTAGCGCATCCTTAGTTTGGCCGATGCTTCCCCGAATCTATCACGACTGTGTCGCGCACCCGCGGTGCGTCACGCTTGAGTGACGGCGAATGGTGATATCGTAAAATCGCCTGGGATGTCCACGTAGGATACGGCCCGGACTTTTTTACCATGAAGAACACAAACCTTCGAATCGCAAGGGTGCTGACGTGCGTCTTGCGCGCTGATTGGCTTATCCGCGGGTGGGGATTGGTTGTTGCGGGTGGCGCATGCGGGGAATCCGAGTAAAGCGGAGCGGGAGCGGCCGCAGCGCACGATCGAACTTGGCTCGGCGGAGCCGGGATCGCTCTATGCGGTGACGGTGGCGCTGAAGAATCCCGAGCAGCTTCAGGGGGACCGGCGGGTTTGGGTGGAGATTGCGGATGCGCGCGGGACGGTTGCGGCGAAGTGGCTGCATACGGCGGATCTCGATTTCTATTTGACGCTGCGGGCGCGAGCCCAGGGACGGGTGACCGCGGCTCTGCGCATGGAAGATGGCGGAGCGATTCCGGAAATCGAAACCGCATTCCACAAGATTCCGATGGGACCCAACGAGCCGGCGGTGATTGCCGCGGGTCCGAACGGCAGTTGGCGAACCGCTCAGCCATTTGAGTTCGGGCAGACTATTTTTGGAGCGGACGACGAGCGGCCGTACGCGCCGGCGCCGGGGGAGGACCGTTACGCGGCGATGGTTGAGGGCTTTCAGTGGTTCCGGTTTACGTTCCGGGGCGCGGAGCCGAAGCTGGGGTACTTCGTGCTCGATATCACCGACCGCGAAGTTCCGCTGGATGTGGACGTCTACCGGTTGGGCAAGGACGCGGCGGGCCAGCCGGACGTCGTGCCTTACACGGACGGCGCGTCGAGTTATAAGATCGAGGCGACGCAGAATTATCCGGGGCTTTACAAATTCCGAACGCGCATACTCAAGCCGGGCGAGAGCTACTATGTGCGCGTAGACGCGAACCATCCGGCCTACCAGTTGCACACGTCCGCGTATCCGATTCCGCCGTACAAGGACCCGCATCTGGCGGTGAGGACGGGGATGGATTTCCTGATCAACATGGGCGACACGTGGTTGTCGAACACGCCGCGGCGCGGCGCGGTGGCGCTGCGAACGACGATGGCGCATGCGGATACGAATCTGTGCATCGCCTGCCATCCGACGCAGTTCACCACGCGCGGGTACCTGATGGCGGTGGCCAACGGTTATCCGCCGACGCAGCGGCCGGCGCTCGAATTCCTGACCGACCGGATTTACAACAATCAGCGGCCGCTCTATGGGGAGCCGGGAACGGATTGGGTGCGGGTTATTTATTCGGCGCGAACGGTGGCGAGCCGGCTGCCGACGATTGAAGATCAGTTCGAAAAGAACGTTACGCACGATCCGCCGCGGCTCGATTTTAACGAGCCATATGGAAACTTCCTGAAGATACATTACAAGGACCGGACGACGATGCCGGGCAACGAGGTGGACGGTTGCGAACCGGACATCAGTCCTTTCGAGATCGCAGCGCAGAGCTGGCAGACGTTTCAGTTGCTGTACCGGCAGACGGGCGATAAACAATGGCTGACCGAGCGGGACGGGGTGGAGCGGCTGGCTGTGCCCTACGAGCCGAAGAACACGATCGATCTGAACTGGAAGATCCACATGCTGGCGACCATCGACCGGCAGCGGTACCGGACGCAGTTGAACCGGCTGATCGACCAGCTTTACAGCCTGGAACAGCCGGGCGGGACGTGGGCCTATCCACTGGACAAGAAGGCGAAGCCGTCGGATTTTATCTCCTATCACGCGGTGTTGGCGCTGGCGCTGGCGGGGCGGCGGCCGGAGACCGATCCTGGCATGGCGCGGGCGGTGAAGGCGATGCTCGCGGCGCAGAGGCCGGAAGGGAGTTGGGAGGGCGATCCGGTGTATCAGGGATTCGATACGCCGTTTCGGGCGACTCAGTTTGCGGTGATGGCGCTGTCGACGTTGTATCCGGGGCCGGACCGGAAGGCGGCCAAGGATAAAGGATGGGACGACGGGTTCCCGGCGGCTCCGGCGCGGCTTGCGACGAACGACTTGCCGCTGCTGCTTTCGCAGCTCGACCAGTTGTGGGATCTGGCTCCGGAGGAAGTGTTGGCGCAGGTGCGGGACATTGTGACGTCGAGCGATCAGCCGCTGGCGCGCGAGGCGGCGGCGCGGGCGCTGGGGCACATGGCGGATCCGGGGGCGGTGAAGACGCTGACGGCGGCGTTGGGCGATCCGGACAAAATGGTGCAGCGCACGGCCGGGTGGGCGTTGCGCATGATTCTGGAGCGCAGGCCGGAGGTGGCGGCGGAAGGGCGCGCCGAACTAAAGGAAGCGCTTGCTTCGGAGAATCCGCGCACGCGATGGGGCGCGACGCAATTGTTTAATCAGCACTTCAAATATCTGGCGGGAGACGACGGGCTGCGAGCGGCCTTGACGCGCGATCTGAGCGATCCGGTTCCGGCGGTGCGGGTGAACGCGGCGCGGGGGCTGTGGCAATGGTACTACTGGGAAGTCGACAATCGAGAGGCGCGTTCGGGAATCGTCGAGGCGCTGGCGACGCGGCTGAACACGGAGACCGATCCGGTGGTGCGGCGCGCGGTGCATGAGAGCCTGTATGACGCGCTGGATGAGAACACCGGATATCTGGCGGCGTGGGTTCAGGCGACGGCGACGAAGGAAGATCAGGCCAAGATCAACGACGGCTATGAGGCGGTGGTGCGCGATCAGGCGCAGACGCTGGCCAAGGTGTCTGCGCAGCGCGACGCCGCTGGGGCGCGAGGGGATATTGGGAGCGTTATGGGATTTCCATGTGCGGCATTACTCGCTGCCCGAGGTGAAGACGAACACCGTCTCCATCGCTCTGCCGGCTGTATTTACGAAATATGTTGCGGGCGTGCCGGATCTGGACCGGGCCGGCTATGAGTATCCGCCGTACCGCGAGACGGTGAATTTCCGCTACGACGTCCACAACGGATTCTTCGAGACGCGAGTGGGCAACGACAGCGATCTGATTCATTTCTTCCGCAGCTCCGGGCCGGAACTGGAGGAGGCGTTGATTGCGTGCCTGAAGGGCGCGGACGCGGACATGAAGATCAATGTATTGAAGGCGGGCAGCACGTTGAGCGAGGCGGGCGATGAGCGGTTTGCCGAGGCTGCGCTGCAGCTTGCGCTCGACCCGGACAAGCAGGTTCGCGATACGGTGCAGTACGTTTATGAAAACGGGCAACGCGGCGTGCTCAATATCGACACGCCGGGCGTGCCGGAGCCGGCGCTGGTGAAGGCGGTGGAGGAGATTTTGCGGCAGGGGACGCCGGAGGCGCAATCGGTGGTGCTGCCGCTGCTGGCGGGGCTGCCGGGCGGCTCGCCGTGGACGCGGCAGCCGGAGATTCTGGCCGCCGTGCGATCGCTGCTGGAGCGGGAGCCGCGAGTGAAGAATTACGCGGAGGTGCTGAGCGCGGCGGCGGCGTTCCCGGATTTGATGCGCGAGCCGAAGTTGCGCGGGCAGACGCTGGCGGCGTTCGAGGATCCGGATCCGGACGTGCAGCGGGCGGCGATCCGGATTGCGCTGGCGGGTTTTTTGGATGACGCGACGCCGGATCCGGCGGTGACGAAGGTGTTTGACAAACTGGGGAGCTCGCAGCGGGAGATCCTGATTCAGGAAGTGAACGACCCGAAGTTTTTGCGGCGGCGGCTGCCGGTGTCGGGCGGGGCGATCTCGCAGGACCAGTCGTACTTTCTGAGGAGCAGCAAGTCCGTATACAAGGCTCCGGATTTTCTCGATCAACCGATCGTGTTCCGGGCGGTGATGGCGAGCCTGGGCGACCGGGACGCCAACGTGAGAGCGGCGGCGCTGGATCTATTCCGTAAAGTGAAAGGCATTGAGCAGCGTCCGGAGTTCCGCGCGGCGTTGGAACGGCTGCGGAGCGATCCCAACCAGCGGATCCAGCTTATTGCGGCGCGGGTGCTGAAGGGCAGCGACCTGAAAGAGGCGCTGGCGGATGTGCAACCGGGCTCGGTGTTGGATTTCAACTACTTCGTCGAGAAGGTGGAACCGATTCTGGCGGCACAGGGAGCGGATGGGAAGGCTTGCGTGATGTGCCATGCGACGCATGTGATCTTCAAGCTTCAGCCGCCGAATGCGGAGGGGCAATTTTCGCCGCAGGACAGCGAGTCGAATTACAAATACGCGATGCGCGTGGTGGACATCAACAATCCGAGCCACAGCCTGATTCTGATCAAGCCGACGCGGCCGACGGACGACGGAGGGGATGTCAACGATTATCTGGCGACGCACAATGGCGGCCAGCGTTGGCATGGGAACGAGGCGAGCTGGCAATACAACGCGATTCTCGATTGGATTCGCGGCGCGCGGGTTGCGTCGAACGGAGGCGCTGGCGGCGCGCGCTGAAGCGAATCTTGGCGAGCGTTATTTCACGGGGAGCAGCACCGGTTTGCTGGAGGCGCCGGAGATGGCGATGCTCAGCGTCTGGTTGCCGGAGGCGAGGCCGGCGGGGATTTGGACGTTGATTTGGTAGAGGCCGGCGAAGCCGGGAGCGAGGCCGCTGAAGCTGACGGGGGCCGATTCGCCGCCGAGGGTGACGGAGGGTTTGGCGACGGTGAGTTCTTTGCCGGTGCCGGCGGCGCCGTCTTTTATCGTGGGCGAGACTGCGCCCAAAGAAGTGCAATAGATGAGGACTACTTCGCCGGCGGTGACGGGGTGGGCGGTGTCGGCTAATTGGTAATCGGCGTGGAGGACGACGCCGAAGGTGTTGGCGCCGACGTAGTAGGCGAAGACGGCGGGTTGGGCGTTAAGGACGGGGACGACGACGGTGGGGCTGAGCGCGCCATCGTTGACGACCTGGAGGACGGCGGTCGATTGGCCGGCGAGTTCCCAGGGGACTTGGAAGTTGATTTGTTGTTGGCCGTTCACGTTGTCCACCGCGAAGATGGGGGCGGAGAGGGTGTTGTTGATTTTCACGGAGGAGTTCAACAGTTGGGAGGCGAGCGGGAGGGCGGAGGCGAGGTTGATGCCGGTGGAAGAGGTGAGTTTCGAGCCGAAAAGAGTGGCCATGCCGCCGGGGACGAGGCCGCCGGAGACGAAGCTGGCGGCGTTGACGATGCCGAGCGGGCCGTTGCCGACGAGCGGTCCGGAGGGCGTGAGTTTGCGGACGCGGTGGTTGTAGGAATCGACGAACCAGACGTTGCCGGCGGGGTCGGCGGCGATGCCGTAGGGGTAGTCGAGCCCGGCGGAGGTGGCGGGGCCGCCGTCGCCGGAGAAGCCGGTCTTGTTCGTGCCGGCGATGGTGGAAATGACGCCCAAGCCGTCTACGGTGCGGATGACTTCGTTTCCTGTGTCGGAGATGTAGAGGTTTCCGGCGTTGTCGGCGGCGATGCCGGTGGGGTGGAACATCAGCGCCGAAGCGGCGGGCGAGAGATCGCCGCCGTATCCGGCGGTGACGCTCGAGCCAGCGATGGTGGAGATATTTCCGCTTCCGTCCACCCGGCGAATGCGGTTGTTATTGGTGTCGGCGATCAGGAGGTTGCCCGAGGCGTCGAAGGCTACGTCGAAGGGGAAAGCGAGAGTGGCGGAGGTGGCGGGACCTCCATCGCCGGAGAAGCTGCCGGGGTTGCAGGGGCTGCCACAGATCGGGCCGCTGCCGGCAATGGTGGTGATGACGCCGGCGGAGACTTTGCGGATTCGGTGATTATAAGAGTCGGCGATATAGAGGTTGCCGGCGGAGTCGACGGTCAGGCCGAGAGGATCGTTTATCATGGCGGCCGTGGCGGCCGCGCCGTCGCCGCCGAAGCCGGCGGTGTTGGCGGTGTTTACGACGGTGGAAATATTGCCGTTGGCGTCCACTTTGCGGATTCGGTTTTCGGTGGCGATGAAGACGTTGCCGGAGCTGTCCGTAGCCACGGCTTGAGGCTGGCTGACTCCCGCCGCGAGCGCGGGTCCGCCATCGCCGGAGACGAGATAGGAGCCATTTCCGGCGATGGTGGAGATGTTTCCGTTCGGGGACACTTTGCGGACGCGATTGTTCTTGTTGTCGGCGATGTAGAGATTGCCCGCGCCGTCCCAAGCCAGGCGCTGCGGGAAGTAGAGAAGAGCCGCGGCGGCGCTGGCGCCATCGCCTTGCGCGTGACTTGCGCCGGCGAACGCGGCGATGTTTGCGCCCCGGACCGAGCGAATGCGGCTGTTGCCGGTGTCGGCGAGATAGACGGCACCGGAGCTGTCGACGGCGACGCCGTAGGGAGCGATGAATGTGGCGGCGGTGGCGGGGCCGCCATCTCCGGAATAACCTTTGGCGCCGGTGCCGGCGAGCGTGGAGATGGACGGGGATGCGCCCACGGTCACTTTGCGGAATTTGCTGTTGCCGGTGTCGGCGATGTAGAGATCGCCGGTGGCGTCGACGGCCACGTCGGCGGGATAGCTGAGAGACGCCAACTTGGGCGCACCGCCATCGCCGGTGGCTCCGGCTTGTCCGTTTCCGGCGACGGTGGAAATGACGCCATTCTGGGCCGAAACCATGCGGATTTTCTGATTGTAGGTGTCGGCGATGTAGAGATTTCCGGAGGTGTCGAAGGAGATGCCGCCGGGATAGTATAAATTGGCCGCGGTGGCGGCGCCGCCGTCGCCGCCGCCGCCGGGCTTGCCGGAGATTCCGGCGAAGGTGGAGATGATGCCGGTGGCGGCGGTTACTTTTCGAACGGCGGAATTGAGGGTGTCCGAGATATAGACGTTGCCGGCGGAATCCACGGCCACGTTGCCGCCGCCGTTCAAGGCGAGGAGAGCTTGGGTGGCGGGTCCGCCGTCGCCGCTGGAGCCGGACTTTTGCACGGTTCCGGCGAAAGTGGTGATGATGCCATTGGCGTCCACTTTGCGGATGATTTCGTTTACGGATTCATAAATATAAACGTTGCCCGCTTTGTCGACCGCGACGCCGGCGGGATTCCACAGTTGGGCATCGGCGGCATTCGCGCCGTCGCCGCTATAACCGGGGATCCCGGTTCCGGCGACCGTGGTGATAACACCGCCGGTGACTTTCCGGACTTTATTATTCGTCTGATCGGCGATGTAAATCGCGCCGTGGCTGTCGATGGCGATCTTAGGAGGGAACGAGAGCAGCGCGGCGGTGGGCGGGCCGCCGTCGCCATATGGATACTGGCCCACGGCGGTGCCGATGGTATAGGAATAGATTTGTCCGGCTGAATTCTCCGGCAGGCAGAAACAAATCAGGGCGCAAAGCAGCGCAGACGAATGCGTTTTTCTCAAGACTCAACCTTTCGATGGGATCTCTTCGTGGCTCGACAGCGCCAATTGAGTATACCCTGTGCGAAGCTCCATCGAGTTTGATAGGCTACGGGCTGATATGCCACGACGCACGTACTTTCTCTATTTAGCCGCGTTCGCGGCGATGGCCGCATTCGCACAGAAGCCGGCGGGGAATCACGATCTTGGATTTGAAGACACGCCGATGCTGCCTGGGCTGCCGTATCACGTACATGACGACCGGCGGCCGCATCCGAAGCTGGTGACGCCGGCGAGCGAACCGGGCGGGCCGCCGTCGGATGCGATCGTACTGTTCGACGGAAAAGATCTGTCGCAGTGGCAGGCGCATCATAGTTCGATTACGCGGGAAGGAGGGTCCGGCGCGCCGGAGTGGAAAGTGGAGAACGGGTATTTCGAAGTGGTGCCGCATACCGGCGACATCTCGACGAAAGAGAAGTTCGGCGACTGCCAGTTGCATGTGGAGTGGGAGGAGCCGGCCGATGTGCAGGGGACGAGCCAAAGCCGGGGCAATAGCGGGGTGATTCTGATGAGCCGGTTCGAGGTGCAGGTGCTCGATCCGTATAACAATCCGACTTACGCCGACGGACAAGCCGCGGCGATTTACGGGCAATGGCCGCCGCTGGTGAATCCGGGGCGGAAGCCGGGCGAGTGGCAGACTTACGACATCGTTTTCGAAGCGCCTAAGTTCGAGGGAGAGAAGTTAGTGAAGCCGGCGTATATTACGGTGATTTTCAATGGCGTCGTGGTGCATAATCATCAGGCTTCAATGGGTCCGATGGTGTACCGGCAAGTGGCGCATTACTCGCCCCAGCCGGAGGAGGATTCGCTGACGCTGCAGAATCATAACTCGAAGGTGCGGTATCGGAACATTTGGATCCGGCGGTTGGGGACATACGATCAACCGGAGAAGTAGGATTGGGCCGCGGGCGCGGGAATCGATGGCATACGTTAAACGGATCGTTTGCCTGGCAAATTCGATTAAGAATAGCGCGAGATGCGTCGCGGGTAGGGAGATCCTGGAAAATGGCGGGTATGGCGGCTGGATCCGGCCAGTGAGCGGGCGGGCCACTTCGGAGGTGTCGCTCGATGAATGCAGATGTTCAAACGGCATGATTCCAAGGCTCCTGGACATCCTCGATGTGCCGCTGCGGGAGGCGGTTCCTCACGGGCATCAAGCCGAGAATTATTCGATTGAGCCGGATGGGGGATGGGTGAAGGTTGGCGAGCTGCCGTGGGACGAACTGGAACGGCTGCGGGAGCGGCCGGCGTCGATCTGGATAAGCCGGCATCGCACCAATTTGGGGGCTTTCGACTGCGTCAGCCAGACGGAGGCGGAGACGATTCGCGAATCGCTGTTGCTTTTATGGCAAAAAGACTTCATCGTGGAAGTAGGGACGAGCGTCTGGGATGGAAAAATGAAAAGGAGCTTTCGAGGCAAGTTCGACTACTTGGGGACGAATTATAATCTCAGCGTCACCGATCCTGTGGCGAGAAGCGTGTTTTCGCGCAAGAAAGAGGGCGATTATCCGATAAGGGATGTATACATTTGTGTAAGCCTGACGGAGGCGTACGAGGGAGATGGGCGATGCCACAAGCTGGTGGCCGCGATTCTGACGAATCCGCCGTTATGAACGAAACCGTTTTCACGATCGGGCATTCTACGCATTCGCGGGAGCGCTTTATCGCGCTGCTGATCCAGCATCGCATTACGGCGCTTTGCGATGTGCGGTCGAAGCCTTATAGCCGGATGAATCCGCAGTTCAATCGCGAGGAGCTAAAGCGGGTGTTGCCGGCGCATGCGGCATCGGTATGCTTTTTGGGCAGGGAACTCGGGGCGCGGAGCGAAGATTCGGATTGCTATGAGAACGGACAAGTGCAGTATTCGCGCCGATCGCGCAATACCGATCTTTTCAGGCGCGGGACCGACGCGGGTGAGCGGAGGGCATGAAAGAAGCCTTCGGGTTCGCGCTGATGTGCGCGGAGAAAGAGCCGCTGGAATGTCATCGGACGATTTTGGTGGCGAGGCATTTGACGGCGCTGGGCGCGCGGGTGGAGCATATTCACGCCGACGGGCATTTGGAAAGCCATGACGAGGCGCTGAGCCGGTTGGCGCGGATGGTCCATTTGCCGGAACGCGATTTGTTCCATTCGAGAGAAGAATTGTTAGACGACGTCTACCGCAGGCAGGAGGAACGGATCGCCTACGCCGCCGCCGAGGTAGCGGATGGTGAATTGGCGAAGGGCGCGGCGGGGTGACGATTTTCACCATCGGATTCACTAAGAAATCAGCGGAACGATTTTTCACGCTGATTCAGAACGCCGGGGTGAAGCGATTGATCGATGTCCGGTTGAAGAACGTCTCGCAGCTTGCCGGATTCGCGAAGAGAGACGATCTTCGATACTTCACGAAGACGATCTGCGGCATCGAGTATGCGCATCTGCCCGAGCTGGCGCCTACGGCCGGAATTCTCGATCCTTATAAGAAGGCGAAGAAGGGGGACTGGGAAGTTTACGAGCGGCAATTTCTGGAGCTGATGCGGTCGCGGCGCATCGAAGACACGCCGCGCGAGCTTCTGGACGGAGCGTGCCTGCTGTGCAGCGAGGAGAAGCCGCACCATTGCCATCGCCGATTGGTTGCCGAATACCTAAAAGAGCATTGGGGCGGGGTTGAAATCGTGCATCTTCCCTAAGCGCGGCGCGAGTGCTGGTACGATTTATTTCATGTCCTTAACGATGCGCTGGGCGGTGGTGTGTCTGTTGGTTAGCGGAGTGGACGGGCAGGTGTTGGGGCGGAATTACGGGCGGTCGATGACGATCACGCGGCAAGGGATCGTGGCGACTTGCCAGGCGCTGGCGTCGGAGGAAGGGGTTCGGATTCTGGCGCGCGGAGGGTCGGCGGTGGATGCGGCAATCGCGGCGAATGCCGTGCTGGCGGTGACGGAGCCGATGATGGACGGCATTGGAGGGGATCTGTTCGCGATGGTTTGGGAGGCGAAGACGGGGAAGTTGACGGGGCTGAATTCATCGGGACCGGCGCCGCGCGGGCTGACGCCGGAGTTTCTCGCCGCGCGTGGGATTAAGGAGATGCCGGTGCATGGGATTCACAGCGTGACGGTGCCGGGAGCGGTGGCGGGGTGGGAGACGATGCACAAGCGCTATGGAAAGCTGCCGTGGAAGGATCTGTTTGAAGGGGCGATCGCTTATGCCGAAGAAGGATTTCCGGTGGCGGAGGGGATGCACGAGGCGTGGCAGACGAAATACCTGAAGGAGAATGCCGAGTCGGCGCGGGTGTTTCTTCCGGGCGGCGACGCGCCGGCGGTGGGGCAGATTTTCCGTAATCCGGAATTGGGGCGTTCCCTGCGGCTGATTGCCGAGAAGGGGGCGGAGAGTTTCTATAAGGGCGAAATCGCGGCGGCGATCGTGAGGACTTCTCGGAAGCTGGGAGGGACGATGACGGCGGAGGATCTGGCCGGGTTCGCGCCGGAGTGGGTGCAGCCGGTGTATACGGACTACCGCGGATGGAGGGTTTACGAGATGCCGCCGAACGATCAGGGGATGGCGGCGCTGGAGATGTTGAATATTATGGCGGCGTTTCCGGCGGCGCCGGGCGGCCCCTGGGGCGTGGACGAAGTGCATACGCGCATCGAGGCGATGAAGCTGGCGTACTCGGATCTGTTCCGCTATAACGCCGATCCCGAGGAGACGAAGGTTCCGCTGCGGGGGATTATTTCCGAGAGCTACGGGAAAGAGCGGGCGGCGAAGATCGATCCGAAGAAGGCGAATTGCAAGGTGACGGCGGGGACGCCGGTGGATGGGGACACGACGTATCTGACGGTGGTGGACCGCGAGGGGAACATGACGAGCTGGATTCAGAGCGTATCGGGAACGTTCGGATCGGCGGTGACGGTGGAGGGGATGGGCATTCTGCTGCAGAATCGTGGGGGCACGGGGTTCACGCTAGAGAAGAAGCCGAATGTGCTTGCGGGCGGGAAGAAGCCACGGCATACGATCATTCCGGCGTTCATGGAAAAGGGCGATCTGCACATCGGGTTTGGGATTATGGGCGGACCGAATCAGCCGCTGGCGCATGCGCAGTTCGTCTCGAACATCGTGGATTACGGGATGAACGTGCAGGCGGCGCTGGAGGCTCCGCGGTTTACGAAGCCGACGGCGGATGGCTGCCAGGTGACGATTGAATCGAGGGTGCCGCTTGGGACGCTGCAGGGGTTGTCGGAGCGCGGGCACGAGATTCGCATCGCGCGGGAATATACGGAGCAGATGGGACGCGGGCAGGCGATCCTGCACGATTCGAAGACGGGCGTGAATTATGGAGCGTCGGACCCGAGGGCGGACGGGGCGGCAACGCCGGAACCGATTCGATAGGCGGCGCGGTTATTTGACGACGAACTTGACGACGGTTTGGTTGTCGTAATCGTCGGTGACGCGGAGGGCGACGATGCGCTCGCCGGAAGTAGGGCGTTCGATGGGGAGCGAGTATTCCTCTTCGTGGGCGTCGGAGAGTTTGGTGGTGGGTTCGATCATGAGCCACTCGCCGCCATCGATGGAGTATTCGGCTTTGGCGACGATGCTGCCCGCGTCGCGCACTTTGCAATGGAGAATGGCGCGGGCGCCATCGGGAGAGACGCTTTGTTCGAGGATCGCGGGAGGGGTGTTGTCGATGGTGAACGGGTCGCTGACGAGATCGGCCGCCAGAGACCCGGAGGGAGGATTGGAGGGTTCGTCGGAGGCGGTGAGGCGGAGGACGTAGTCGCCGTCGGGGAAGGCGGTGGAGTCCCAACTATACGATTTCTCGTGGATCTTGTCTTTGAGCGGGCGCCAGAGGGATTCGCCGGCGCCGCGAATTTCAAGTGTATAGACGAGCGAATCGCCATTGGGATCGTTCGCGTTCCAGCGGGCGGCAAGGTAGCCTTTGGCGTAGGTCATCGAAGCGGGAGAGCCGAGATCGAAAGCGACCGGCGGCGAAGAGGGCTTATGCGCGCCGAGCGGGGGGAGATTGAGATTGGAGGGCGAGCTGAGCAGGACGGTTTGGGGAGGGAAACGGTAGTTGGGTTCGGTGACTTCGAGCTCAAGCAAATCGGGCGCGACGTTCTTGGGGAGATACGCGGCGGTGACGGAGGAGACGCTGGGGGAGACGCCTGCGGCGACGGGTTTGAGGGTGAGGCGGTATTGGAGGAAGCGGGCGGGCGGCGAGGAGGAGCGGCCGGTGTCGCCGGAGAGGGGAACGGCTTTCCAGGCGGACCAATTTTGTTGAGGGCGGTCGAGATTGCCGGAGCGGGTTTCGAGGGAGACGCCGGTGGGAGCGGGGCGGAGGCTGACGTTGCCCCAGAAGCTGAAGGAGCCGGCGTCGTAGGCGTCGCTTTCGAAGGTTCCGTGGGAGGCGAGACCGGGGCCGATGCGGTAGACCCTGCCGATGTTGCCGGTGACGGCGAAAAGAGAGCCGCCGGGGCCGGGGACGAGGGCGGTGATCTGGGTGGGAGCGAGGCCGGTGACGAGCGTCGAGAGGATGGGGGAATCGACGCGGTAGAGATTGCCTCGATTGCCTGTGCCGAGCAGGGGCTTGCCGGAGGAATCGAAGGCGATGGAATAAACGACGGCTTGCGGATCGGACCAGATGCGAAGGGGAGAACCGTCGGGGGCGATGCGATAGACTTCGGAGCCGCCGGCGATGGTGGGAGGCAAGTGCGAGGCCGGAGGAGGGGGGTGACCGGGGCCGGAGGCGGAAGGGACGGGAGGGACGGGTGCGGAGGGGGACGGCGAGGGCGGCGGCGCGGGGGCGGAGGCGCCGCGGGTTCCGACGGCGGCGGCGTAGATAGAGCCGTCGGGGCCGATGGAGACGGAGGAGACTTCGGTCTTGGCGGTTTGATAGAGGACGAAGCCGGTGGCGGTGGATTTATCGGCCGAGGGAGTGACGCGGAGGACGAGGCCGCCGGGTTCGGTGCCGGCGATGAGAGAGCCGCCGGGTTCAACGGCAAGGGAGCGGACGTTGGTTTCATCGGTCTTGAAGAAGACGGAGCTTTTGCCGTCGGGGGTGACACGGAAAATGCGGCCGGGATCGCCGGTGGCGACGTAGAGGGCGTCGTCGTTGGCGGCGAAGGCGAGAGCCCAGACGTAGCGGGTCTGGGGGTCGAAGAAAACGGAACTCTTGCCGTCGGAGGAGAGGCGGTAGACTTTGCCCTCGGGAGAGGTGGAGGCGAAGACGTTGTCGTGCGAATCGATGGCGAGGGCCTGGATGGAGATGCCGGGGAGATTGGCGAGGACGCGGCCGTGGCCGGAGGCATCGACGGCGAAGATGCGCGCGGAGCCATCCTCGGAGCCGCCGCCGCCGGCGTAGAGATTGCCCTTGGAATCGCGGGCGGCAGCGAACAGATAGGGCGTGGAAGAGTCGAAGACTTCGGCGACATCGGGGGCGAGGGTGAGAAGGCCGTCGCTGCGCAGGGAGACGGATTCGCGGGAACCTTTCTCGAAATCGGACTGTTCGGATTGCTGCCAGAAGCGAGTCTCGACGGCGTAAGAATTGACCGCCAGCGCCGCGAGGGCGAGGAGAGAGGAAGGGAAATGGGTCATGAAATGGGAGGGTTTATTTTACCTGGATCTTTAACGCGTAGCTGCCGCCGACAACGAAGTTGAAGGGGATGCTGCCTTGTTCGCGGACGCTATCGCCGGAGGTGGGCAAGTGGCGGCTGGAGGAGCGGCCGGTCTGCATGACGTTGGTGACGGAGGGAGGCAGATCGGGAAGGGACTTGTCACCGTAGAAGACGGTGGGCGAGGCCTCGACCAACGACACGTAGAGACGGTTGTTGCTGCGCTCCTGGTTGAGGAGCGAGATGGTTTGCGGGATGCCGATGAAGCGATCCGAGAGGCCGGCGTTTTGGGCGCGATTGAGGGTATCGGCGTCGCTGAGCAGGATTTGATATTCGCCTTTGGCGAGCCCGGCGGGGAGGGCGATGGAGAAGTCGCGGGCGATGCGCTCGCCTCGATAGGGCCGGAGAAACACTTTGCCGTCGAGAGTGGAGCCTGCGGAGGCTTCGCTGGTGGCAAGCCACGCGGTGTCGATGGTGGCGGAGCGGCGGTCCGGGAGAAGGTCGACGGTGGCGTTGACGGATTTGATCTTCGGCGTCTCGATGGGGTTCATGTAAAGGCGGTTGAAACGCTCTCCCCACCAGGAGGCGAGCATCATGGGAGCGGGGACGGGCATTTCGCCGGGGGCCTGCATGGTGGAGATATTGAGATTGGGCTGGCCCTCGACTTCGATCTCGCCGCTGAGGCGATAGGTGGATTCGTCGGAGAACTCGTTGAGGCTCTCGATGGAGTTGAAGAGGGTGAGCATCATGAGATACGGCGTCCACTTCTGGTTGACGAAGACGCTGAAGTGGAGATCGCGCTGGGAGGAAACTTTACCCGACTCGTCGAGGCCGCGGACGCGGACGTCGACGGGGACGACGGCGGCGGTGGCGCCGAGGTCGCCCATGATGGCGCTGTGGCGATCCTGGCGGAGTGCGCCGACGACTTCCGTGGCGTTGCCGATTTTGTTGGGCTGGTAGGAAGAGGCGAGCGTGGTGATGACTTCGCCCTTCGCCATGGGGATGTCGGCGGGGCCGAGGTTGAAGAACGAGTGGCCGCAGGCGAGGACGTGCGTGCCGTCGTTATAAGTGACGGTACACATGCCGGTGACGCTCATGTCGCCGGAGACAAGGGCGAGGGTGACGGCGTCGCCGGGCAGGAGGGCGTTTTGCCAACCGGGCGCGGGTTTGGTTTCGCGAAGGGTGCTGGAGGCGCCGCCGGCGACGGTGACCATGCCTAAGCGGTCGAAGAGCGGAGCGAAGGCGCGGACGGCGCGGTCGGAAAAGCCGGCGAAAGCGAGGGGTGTCTCGATGGGCGTCATGGAGAGACCGGGAAGGCCGCCGCTGGAGGCGAGGACGTTGGCGAGCATGGAGGAATCGGCGGCGGGAGCGGAAACGGCGCGGGCGCTCTGAGGGGTGCCGGGGGTGCGGGCGTCGACGGGTTTGGTTTTGTCGAATTCGTTGACCTGGAGCATCAGTTCGATGGGCGTGATGCCGCAGATGGCGTCGGGGGAGAAGACGCTGATGCGGAGGCTGACGGCGCCAACGAGTTTGCCGTCGATGTAGACGGGGCTGCCGCTCATGCCGCCGGCGACGTTGGTGCGGATGGCCTTGCCTTCCATGCGGGCGAGGATGATGTCCTGGCGCGGGCCCCACATATTCTTTTCGATGCCGAGGATGACGATGGGAACGGGTTCGGGTTCAGTGCCGGAAAAGACGGTCCAGGCGGTGGCCTTCATGCCGGGGCGAAGGTCGGATTCCTTGAAGATTTCAGGTTTGCCGGCTTTGGGGCGCTCCTGGGCCGCGAGGGTGCTCAAGGAGGTGAGCAGTAGACAGACAACCGTCGCCAGGGATCGCAGGATCATGAAACCTTCCTTTACGCCGGGGAGAACTTCTGCTTTCATTATCGTCCAGATTGAGGGGCGGTTAGAAGGGAGTGGGGAATCGGGACGTCGTATTCTGGTTTTGGCGAGGGCGAGTGCGTCCGGCGCCATCTATTCATGGAACCAACGAAACTGGAAATTCCGGAATTGGGCCGCGAGTTGTGGATGTACACGCATGCGGCGAACGATATTTATATCAGCGAGTCGATTCGGAACAATCGGAACTGGGAGCCTTATGAGACGGGCGTCCTGATCGCGAATCTACGGCCTGGCGACACGATGGTGGATCTGGGAGCGAACATCGGGTATTACTCGCTGGTGGCGGCGGCGATTGTGGGCGACTCAGGGAGCGTTTATGCGTTCGAACCGGACCCGGGGAACTTCGAACTGTTGCAGCGGAACATCGCGCGGAACGGGTTCGAGCGGATTCACGCCCGGAACATCGCTGTGTCGGATGGGTGCGGCGTCACACGGTTATTTCTGAGCGCGGACAACCAGGGCGACCATCGCGTTTACGCATCGGGCGACGAAGAAGCGCGCGGCCGGGGGCACTTGGACGTGGAGTGTCTCGATTTCGATTCGTTTGCCGAAGCGGAGGGGGTTTCGCCGGATCTGATCAAGATCGACACTCAGGGTGCGGAGGCGGCGATTCTGCGCGGGATGAGGCGAGTGGCGGAGAGGCGGCGGGGAAGGCTGAAGATGCTGGTGGAGTTTTGGCCGTATGGGCTGCGGAAGGCGGGGTCGTCGCCGGAGGAGATGTTGTCGATTTTGGAGGGGTTTGGGATGAGGCTCTCGGCGATCGACAACGAAGCGCGGAGCTTGGTGGCGATGAGCCGGGAGCGGATCCTGACGGCGATTACGGACCGGCGTTACACGGAGTATCAGGGGTTCCTGAATTTTCTGGCGGAGCCGGAGAACGGGGGCGTGATAGAGTGAGAGAGTTGACCCCACGCGGGGACTGAGGCGCGGCTGGAATGGTCCGGCGGCGGCGCGAAGGTTCCGGCGCAACTTGCAGTTTCGTTCCGGTTCGGGCCGTGGCGCAGCCTGGTAGCGCGCTTGCTTGGGGTGCAAGAGGTCCCGAGTTCGAATCTCGGCGGCCCGACCAAAAGTTTCGACGTCCTATGGGCGTCGGATGTCTCCAGCCGGGCAATTGGATGCGCCGAGGAGGAAGGCAACCGAAGCTCCGTGGGAATCGTCACCGGTGAGCGCTCCGTCGGGCTTGTTTGCGCGACAGAGCGGGCCGATAATGTTTGACAGGGAGAAATGGCGTTCAAGACCAGCGACGATCCCCGTCTCGCGCCCGCCTATCCAGTGGCTGAGGCGGCCCATTATCTACGCATGCCGGAAGAAACGCTGCGGAGTTGGGTCGTAGGCAGGCTGTACCCGGTCGCTGGACAGTCGAAGCGGTCGCGGCCGCTGATTCACCTGGGCGATCCCAAGAGGCAATATTTATCCTTCATCAACCTCGTCGAAGCGCACGTCCTCGCTGCGATTCGCCGCCGTCATGGCGTGAAGCTTCCGAAGGTTCGCAACGCGCTGGACTATGTGCGGCGACAGTTTCGAGTCGAGCACCCACTTATCGGCCAGTCCTTCCAGACAGACGGTCTTGATTTGTTCGTCGAACGTTACGGAGATCTTATCAACGCGTCGCGAGATGGCCAACGCGCGATGAAGGAGATCATCGGCGTTTACCTCAAGCGGATTGAATGGGACGCCAAGGGGCTTCCGGTCAAACTCTATCCTTTCACGCGAGACACGCGGGCCGAGGCGGCGCCCGCGTGCGACCCGCGCGTAGTCGTCATGAATCCGGCGATTTCCTTTGGCCGCCCGGTAATCACCGGAACAGGCGTCCCCGTTTCGTCCATCTACGAACGATACAAGGCTGGCGATTCGATCGCGGATCTTGCGCGGGACCTCCGTTTGGAGATCGGTGCGATCGAAGAAGCCATCCGCTGCGAAGCCGCCTGATGGGACTGTTTTCTTTGTCGACCGGTCTCTGGGCGTAGAGCCGATCCGAAAGGAGTTCATCAACGCGGGTCTTGTTGTCGAAATTCACGACGACCATTTCGCTCGCGACGAGGAAGATCGCGTCTGGCTCAAGACGGTCGGGGAGCGCGGCGCGCATTTCGCAATCCGGACACATCATGATCGCCTGATCGGCGCTGGCTCGTATCGAGCGATCTATGAGAGTTGGCGGGCGGGTTGACGATTCCTCGGCGCGGACTTACCATCGGTTCATGCGTAAGAGGAACATTCGGGTTTGCGTGGCGCTACTCGCCTTTGCGGGAGCGGGGGCCGGGCAAAACGCCGGGGTTATCTCGACCTTCGCAGGGAACGGATCGTCCGCTTATTCCGGCGACGGGGGGCCGGCGGCGCAGGCCGGACTGAATACTCCGGTTGAGATGTTCGCGGACCCCGCGGGCAACGTGTTTATCGCCGATCAATTCAATCACCGCATCCGCAAGGTGGATGGGCACGGGGTGATTACGACGATCGCGGGAACGGGATCGCAAGGGTATTCCGGCGACGGCGGGCCAGCGACGGCCGCGCAAATCAACACGCCGATCAGCGTCTTTGTCGATGCTCGTGGAGATATCATCTTCTCCGACGTCGGCAATCAGAGAATTCGCAAAATCGACATCCACGGCGTCATCACCACGGTGGCGGGGAATGGCGGGAAAGGCTACGGCGGCGATGGCGGGCTGGCGATTCAGGCGACCTTCTATAATCCGGTGCGGGCGGTGGCGGACGCGGCGGGTAACATCTATATCGCGGACCAGTCCAATCACCGCGTGCGGGAGGTGGATACGAACGGGATCGTGACGACGATCGCGGGCACGGGCGTGGCGGGTTTTTCGGGCGACGGCGGACCGGCTGTCAGCGCCAGCCTCAACAACCCGACGGCCTTGGCGATCGGGCCGGGAGGGAATTTGTATATCACGGATCAGTTCAATCACCGGATCCGGCGCGTGGCTCCGGGGGGATCGATCACGACGATCGCCGGGAATGGAACGGCGGGCTACGCGGGCGACGGGGGACCGGCGGCGAACGCGGAACTGAATTATCCGGGCGGACTGGTGGTGGATACCTCCAACAACGTCTTCCTCGCCGACGACGTCAACAATCGGGTACGCGAAGTGGCCTCGGGCGGGACGATCACCACGGTTGCGGGGAACGGGACGATCGGGTTCTCCGGCGACGGAGGAGCGGCGACGGCGGCGCAACTGAACGCGACCTTTGGAGTGGCATTGGACGGGGCCGGCGATCTGTATCTGGCCGATAGCATGAACAACCGGATTCGGAAGGTCTCGGCCGTCTCGCCGGTGACGCCGCAATTTACGAGCGCCTCGATTACGAACGCGGCGAGCTATGTGGATGGAGGCGTTGCAGGCGGGATCGGCACGCTGTTTGGAGTGCATCTGAGCGTTGGGGTGTCGGGGATTCAGGGCGTGGCGAAACTGCCGCTGCCGGATTCGCTGGCGGGGGTGACCCTGAAGTTGAACGGCAACGCGGTGCCGCTATTTGCCGTCGTCAACGCGAACGGCTCGGAACAGATCAATTTTCAGTTTCCGTGGGAACTCGCCGGGCAGACGAGCGTGACGGCGGTTCTGAGCAATGGAGTTTCCAGCAGTGCGCAGGTCAGTTTTCCGATGTTCACGGTCCAGCAGGGAATCTTCGCTTACGATGGCGTGAACGGCGCGTTTACGCGGGGAGACGGAACGCTGGTTACTCCCGCGAATCCGGCTTCACCCGGCGATCTGCTCGTGGCTTACGCGACGGGTTTGGGTCCGACGAACAAGGCCGTTCCCACCGGGCAGGGCACGCCTACCGATACGCTTTACACCACGAAATACGTTCCCACGATGACCATCGGCAGCCAGATGGCGGCGGTCAGTTTCAGCGGATTGGTTCCTTATTTTGTCGGGGAGTATCAGGTCAACTTCCAGGTGCCGCAAGGAGTCGCGGCGGGAAGCCAGGATGTCGTTCTAACGCTGAACGGGACCGCGAGCGCCACGGTTAAAATCGCCGTCAAGTAACCTTGGTTCAAGGCGGATACGAAAGAAACTCCACCCAGGATGTTAGCGGCCAAAGTAGGAATCATGTGGCGGGTCAAGTAAGACATCCAGCTTTTGGCGCCAATCGTGACCGGAAACAAAACCTCCAGCGTCCTGCGGCGACGCGAGTCAGTCCGGCGAGTCCGGCCGCATAGGTAAGACTTACTATGATCGGAATCCGCGCGGAGTGTGTGGCGGCCAGCATCCATACGACCCTCGCGATTAGCCAGCCCGCGAAAATTCCACGAAGCCGCCAAGACAAGGTGTCGATGCCCGGGATGGAACGGAGGATGCTCGACGCCACACAGAACACTCTCCCGTTGGCGGCGGCGCCCATTGGAGCGTTCGAACTCTGGCGACGCATTTTGGGATTTCTCGGACCATCGTTCACCGAGTTCGGCAGCGCCACGATGTCGAGAGTTGGAAAATGCCATTTACCACTGGCTGGCGAATTGGAACGGCGATCCAAGCCCGTTTGTGCGGAAAGCCTCTGCCGGCGTCATCTTCGAGAAGGTCCGGCGTTAGGTCGTTCTGGCGGGCGAAAAAAACTCTTGACGTGACTTACTGGTTACGTTATTATAAAGTCACGTAAGGAGCAAACCTAGTGAAATTTGAAGAAATGACGCTCGACATCGCCCAGCAGATCGATGTGAAAGCCGACATCGGCGACGTCTTCAAAGCTGTCCTGCACCGCTTCGGCGAGGGCAGCACCAACCCTGACGGCGAATCCATGCAAATGATTCTGGAGCAGTGGCCCGGCGGCCGATGGTTCCGCGACCGCGGCAACGGCATCGGCCATCTTTGGGGGCATGTGCAAGTACTCAAGCCCCCGGTGCTGCTGGAATTGAGCGGCCCCCTTTTTATGTCATACCCCGCGCTTAACCACGTCGAGATCAAGCTGGACCAGGCCGCGGGCGGGACCAAGGTCACGCTCCGTCACCGCGCGATCGGCTTCCTGGACGAAACACACCGCCAGAACATAGGGAAAGGCTGGAAGCATTTCCTCGACAAAGTCGGCAAGGATTTCTCGCAGGCTCCGGCCTAGCGGAACCGATGGACAACGACCTCGACGCCGTCTGGAAGGCACTCTCCGATCCGACACGGCGGGCCGTTCTCGATCTGCTGCGTAAGGGCCCCCAGAGGACCACCCAGATCGTCGAGGCGTTCCCTCAATTGACGCGTTTTGGCGTGATGAAGCACATCGAGGTGCTGCGCGCCGCCGGCCTGATCACCACGCGTGAAGAGGGACGGCAGCGCGTGAACTCGCTGAATGCGGCGCCCATCCGGCAGATCTACGAGCGGTGGGTTGGCCGTTATCAGGAATTTTGGGCGGACAGTCTGCTCCGCCTCAAAGACGACCTTCAGGCGGGAAGCGGTTCCGAACGCCGCCCGTCCGATCGACCCGAAGACAAATAGATCGCGGACCGCTCGGCGGCGCAAACCAGAACAGGAGAAGTGTATGTATACAAAAGACGCAATTCGTTACTCGCTCACCCTGGCCGACCAGGCCGTGATGCGATCGCTCGAAACCATTGAAGACGCTCCGCTGACGTTTCCGACGGAGCATGGGGGATGCCATCCGCTGTGGGTGGTGGGGCATCTTGCCTTCGTCGAGGGCCTCACGCACGAGATGCTTGGAGGCGGCGGCAATCCCTTGGGCGACTGGGCCGCGATTTTCGGGCAGGACACGGTTCCCACCGCCGATGCCGCGCGGTATCCGGCCCTGCGCGAAGTCCGCGCGCAGTATGTGCAGCTCAGGAAGCGCAATTTGCAGCTTCTGGAATCGATGACGGAGGCGGATCTGGATAAGCCGACGCCATGGCAGCCCAAGGGACTGGAGGAGCACTTCGCGACCTACGGGAAGGCTCTGTTGACGATCGCGCTGCACCAGATGGCGCATCGCGCGCAGATTACGGACGCCTTCCGGGCGGCCGGCCGCGCCACGCCGGTTCTAGCGGGCGCGCGCGCCTAAGTCAGTCTCGACGGCGAATGCCGGCGCAGCGCGATGGGCGGGTCGATTCGCGCTGCGCTCGCCGTTTGAGACGACGAGAAGATAGAACTCGACGCCTCTATTCCGCCACGAAGAGAATTACTCCAGCCGGCGATGGAACGCTTCCAAGGTTTCAGGGAAACCGATGATTGTTTAGATCGGTGCCGGAAGAAATCGTTACGCGGCTTGGGCCGTGCCTCGGTCTCCGGCGCTATTCGTGGCGTAGGGCGGTCATAGGGTCTACGCGCAATGCGCGGAGAGCGGGGGCCAGGGTGGCGAGGAGAGCGACCGCGGCGAGGACGGCGGTTACGGCGAGGAAGGCCGTGGGGTCGGTCGGGCTGAGACCGGGGACGAGGAACATCGAGAGAGGCCGGGTGGCGAAGTAGGCGAGCAGCAGGCCGGCGAACATTCCGGCGCCGGCGAGGGCTAGGCTGTCGCGGCAGACGAGGCGCAGCACGGCGGCGGGTGTGGCGCCGAGGGCTACGCGCAGTCCGATCTCGCGGGTGCGGCGGGAGACCGAATATAAGAGGACTCCGTAGAGGCCGATGGAGGCAAGAGCCAGACCGAGGACTCCCATGGCGCCCAACATCGCCGCGCCGGCTTGGCTGGGGAGCAGAGCCATGCCCAGGCCTTGGGTCATCGGTTTGGTTTCGATGGCGGCGCTCGAATCGAGATGCGCGAGCGTATCGGCAATGGGCTTGCCGTAGCCGGCGGGAGACGCGGCGGTGCGGACGATGAAGTGCAGGCCCACTTGTTGATCGCTTTGGAAATAAGGATCGTAGAGGGCGGATTTGGGGTCTTCGCCTAGCGTCGCGTATTTGCTGTCCTTGGCGATGCCCACGATGAGGGTCTTCATTCCGTAGAGGGTGACGGTGTGGCCGAGAGGGTCGATGTTCCCGAAGACGGTGCGGACGAAGGTCTGGTTGACGACGGCGACTGGCGGCGAGCCTTTGCGGTCGAGAGGGGAAAATTCGCGGCCGCTCAGGATGGGGATTCCGATGGCGCGGAAATAGTCCGGACCCACGCTGTTGCATTCGTACCTCACTTGAATGGGGTTCGGGGAAACGTCGGTTTGCGCGCTGGTGGAATTGTGGCACCCGTCGTTGAGCGGAACGATGTGTGTGACGGCGGCGGCTTCGACTCCGGGCAAGGCGCGGAGACGGGCGAGGGCTTCGCGGACCAGGGACATTTGCTTGGCCTGGTCCGGATAGCGTTCCGGCACGAGCCGCATGAAGGCCCAGAGGGTGTGCTTGACGTCGAATCCGGGATTCATGGAGGTGGCGAGAAGTAGATTGTGCAGGAACAGAAATCCGGTGGAAAGCAGCACGACGGAGAGAGCGAGCTGGCCGGCGACGAGAAAGCTGCGAAGTCCCCAGGTGCGGCCGGTTTGGCGTTCTTCGCTTTTGAGCGAGGCGTTGACGCCGCCGCGGACGGCTTTGACGGCGGGCAGAAGGCCGGCAACGAGCGCGGTGAGGATGGCGATACACGCGGAGTACAACAGCAGACGCCGGTCGGGCGAGAAGACAAGGCGAACGGGGATGGGAAGAGGGAGGGAGATGCCGCTGAGCACGTTCACGCAGGCGAGGTCAAGCCCGAGTCCGGCTATTGCGCCCGGCGGTGGCGAGCAGGAGGCTCTCCGCCAGAAGGTGCCTGACAATGCGCGCCCGGCCGGCGCCGAGCGCGAGCCGGATGGCCAGTTCCTGAGACCGGCTGGAGGCGCGAGCGAGCAGGAGGCTGGCCACGTTGGCGCAGGCGATCCCCAACACGAGGCTGACGAGGATCATCAGCATGGCGAAGAACGCGACGAAAGGCAACAAATTGCGATTTTCGAGGTGAGCGATTCCGGTGACGGGTTCGACTCGCGTATCCTCGGTGCGCTTCCTGCCTTCGTACGGGTGCAGGCGGTCCAGTTCCTGGAACACGGCGGTCAAGCGGGCGCGGGCGATGGGGACGGTCATGGCTTGGGGCAGGCGGGCGTACATTTGCACGGTATCGTCTTCATGCAGCGCAGGAACGTAGATCTCCGGAGAGAAGCCGTAGCCGACGACGGTGCGGTGATCGGCGGGAAGGACGCCGGCGACGCTGTAGATGCGGCCATCCAAGACGATCTTCCTTCCAAGAACGGCGGGGTCGGCGGAGAAACGAGTGCTCCACAGCCTGTGCGACAGGACGACGGAGGTGGTTTCGCCAGAAGCGATGCCGCGGCCGAGGAGAAACGGTACACCTAACACGGGAAAATAGTCATCGGTGACGAGCGCGGCGTAGAGCCGGCTGGTTCGATCGCCATCGCGCCAATTCACTTGCGTTTCGGGATTGATGCCGGCCATGCCGTCAAAAATGTGCGCGTCGCGCAGAAGTTTGTAGTCGGCGATGGTGGAATTGCTGTTGCCCGATTCCTCGATGTTTACGATCGAAGCAGCGTCGCGGCAGGAGGGAATGGTGAGCAGGAAGCCTGTGGTGATGCTGAAGATCGTGGTGTTGGCGCCGATGCCGAGAGCGAGGCAGGCGATGGCGGTGAGCGCGAACCCCGGGTTGCGGCGGAACGCGCGGAAGGCGTAGCGGAGGTCTGAGAAAAGATCTTCGAGCCAGCGAATCTGCCAGGCGCCGTGGGTGTCTTCGACGGCACGGGCGGCGGGGCCAAATTCGCGGCGGGCGCGGGTGAGCGCTTCCTTGTGCGGGACGCCCGCCTGCTCCAGTTCCTCGGCGCGGGACTCGATGTGGAATTGCACCTCGTCGCTCAGTTCGGATTGAAAGCGCGTGCGGCTCATCAGGTACGAGAGCCGGCGCCAGAGTTCTTTTCCGTAAGCCATAACTATGCGGTCCTCATTACTAATTGAATGGCGTCGATGAGCCGGTTGAATTCGTTGGCTTCGGTGGCCAACTGTTTCTTGCCTTCGGCGGTCAGCCGATAGAAGCGGGCTTTGCGCCCGTTGTCCGAGGTGCCCCACTGCGCCTTCAGCCAACCTTTGACGAGCATGCGGTTCAGGGCGGGATAGAGCGAACCCTCCTCCACTTCGAGAACCTGGGCGGAGCATTCTTTGATGCGGCGGGCGATGGCGTAGCCGTGCAGCTCTCCGGCGGCGAGCGTTCGTAAGACGAGCAGGTAGAGCGTGCCGGGCAGCAATTGCGGGGATTCCATAGCGCCTTCCTTGTCCGGGCTATGCATTGTCATGACAGGGATACGCAGCGGCCGCTTTAGAAGTTCCGAGGAATTTTGTGGACCCATCCGGACGCTCCTGCCGAATTACTTCAAGGGCGGAAAGGAGTTTTCCAGCGGAGTGGTGGCGGGGTTGAACAACAAAGCCAAAGTCACCATGAGAAGATCGTATGGCTTCCGGACCTTCCGCATCCTGGAACTCGCGCTCTACCACTCACTTGGCAAGCTGCCCGAGCCTCACCTTACCCATAAATTTTTCCGACGAGCCTTTATTCCAATGGGCATGAGAGCCTCCCGCATGCCGCAGCCAGTCGGGGGCGTATCCGGCAACGCTATCGCTACCGGGCGGCAATCCAGATAACTATCGGCTCACGCGCAGGAACACCCGCCACCGTCGGCGCCACCTCCAGGAATCCGGAAGTGGTTGCCCGAAGCTGAACCTGGACGACTCCGGAGACGGAGCCAGGAGAGGTAGTTGTCGATAGAATGCCCGATCCGGTTACGCCCGGAGTTAGCTCGACCGGCGGGGCGGGATTAATCGCGCCGGTTTCCTGCGCAGGCTGGGTCTGCCCCATGCCGTTCATAAATATCGTTACCTTAGAACCAGGCATGGCCCCGTTTGTGCAGGCGTTTAATGTGCCGTCGGCATTCAGCGCCAGGGCATGTTGATTGCGGCTGAGGCCATCATCACAGTAGAAAAAGCCCGGCACGGCCGAGAGCTCGGCGTCCTGCGCCAGAAAGACGCTTGGCTGTCGTGGCATCAGGGCAACTGTTTCCCGCTCCATCAATCCTACGTCGGAGTTGGCGACTTCCATCTCAACCGAATCCTGCCCCGCGATTTCATACGGCACTTGAACATTGATCTGTTCGCTCGACGTAAATAGGAGTGGCGCGGCAATGCCATTGAACGTCACGCTGACGCCGGGCACAATCGGCGCAGGCTGCTGTGTCATCCGTGAACCGAAAATGCTGAGGAGCTGTCCGGGAGCGATCGTCGTGATCTGCACGTTGTCGGCCGGATCGGTCATGCAAGCCAGCCGACTTGAACTGAGAAGGTCAATCGCGGCGATTGCTCCGTTGAACCCTGCGGCGATGGCGGTTCCATCCGGTTTTGCGGCCACGACCCATGCGCTTGACGAAGTTTCATCAGTATCGGCGGAACACGATGCGTACGTGCATGACGGCGCCCCATAGATAAGTTTTGCAGGGTCAGGCTGGTGCCATCCGGACTCAATCTGGCAACGAAACCCAGACCCTGATTGACACCCGGCCGGCAGCCATCCGGCACGGACCCGGATAAACCCGGCAAATCGTTCGAATTCGCCTGTCCCGTGATGTAGATGTAGCCATTCGGACCCAAAACCATACCGGAGATCGCGTCCTGCTCAGACCCGCTGAAAAAAGTGGACCAAATCAGCGCGGTACCCGTCGCGTTTAGCTTCGTCACGTAGCCGGTTGAGGGGGGTGGACCGAACCCGCCTCCCCCCGTTGGCAGGAACTGAGGCGCTGCCGCATTGGCTACGTACAAAGTCTGCAACGCCTGCGGCGTAACCGGATAATCGGCTGAGTTCGTGGTGCCTGCAACGATCGCGTTGCCGGCAGCGTCTACGGCGATACCGGCGGGCGATGCTCCAAACGACCCGGTTAAGAAAGTGGCATAGCTCAATTCCGTCGCAGTGGGATCGAGCTTTTCGACGAATTGATAGCTGCACAGGAGACCAAAGCTAACGCTGCCGCGGCACGCTTGGGCTTCCACGCTGCCCTGGAACGCACCGGGACTGGCTTGCAATGGGACATTGACTCCATTTGTCGGAGTTGCTGCGCCCGCAAGGTAAATGTTTCCCGCTGCGTCGAGTGTCATGACAGTCCCACCGTAGGCGAGCGTTGCGACTAAGACTTTGGTCAGGCCGGCGTCGAATCGCGCCAGGTAGAATCCGATTCCGGCGCCGGTGCTTCCAGGTGTAGCTGGGAACCCGCCTCCCGACGATGTTCCACTGAGATACACTTCGCCTGTCGCTGTGACCGCCAGCGCACCGCCGAGTGTCCGCGCACCACCGCCGAAGTAGGTTGCGGATTGAATCTGTCCGCCGGGCGACAGCTTGGCAAGGAATGCCTGGCCGTTCGCTCCCAATGTCGGCTGCAATGCGTTCGAGGTTATCGGGAAATCCTGCGATGAGGTAGATCCCGCGACATAAACCGATCCGTCCTCCGCTAGCGCGATTGTGGTCGCAATGTCTTCACCCGAGCCAGCCAACACGGTTTTGTAGACCTGTGATCCATCTGCCGCGAGCTTCGCCACGAAGGCATCGAAGCCATTGCCTTGCTTGGCGTAGCTCGGGACCAAGGATCCGGCAATGTAGACGTTGCCCGCGCTGTCGGTCTGAATTGCCGCGAGGATGGTACCGGCGGGCTGCGGAGGAAACAGGCTTACGTCTCCGGCGAACGCTGGAATTGTCAACGACGCGACCAGTGGATAAAGCATGGCCGATGCTCGCCGGCGCGCCAAGAAAGGAAAAGAGTGCTTAGCCATTAATACCTGCAGAATACCGCCATTGTCGCAATAATGTTACGGGGTTATTATGTCAATGGACGTTACGCATAGTTGAACGCCATACGAGGTCAACTTAGAAGTGGGGTCCGTTGTGTGGTCGCAGTGACGTCTCCACTCATCCCGGATGTCGTTGCGCCATAATTCACGCCTCCGGATGACCTGTTCCAAGAAGCCCGCCGGCAAGCCGAAGACGGAACGCGCCAACAAGAAGCAATTGCGCCGATGAAGCGCGCCAAAGGCGCCTATTCTCAGGTAAGGTTCTCGAAGACGAGCGAATCGAGGTGCGCGGCGTAGTCGCTTAGACACCGGATCTTGCACATTGGGCCTCATCGCTTCCTTTCGATTCTTTGCACGACAAGCCCACGGAATGAACCGCCGAGCCTCGCGAGGAAAAGGGATGGTTGAATTTGAGCGGCACTCATGCGCTCGCTCCCGTCCCGGCGCCCGAAATCGTTGAAAGCACGCCGGGGACTGGTGGGTACTCAGCCGCCGAAGTTCGAAATGCGTCCAGTGTGGGGATAGGGTGGTCCTGATACTCTGGCAAGATGGCCGCTGACCTGGATGAAAAACGCGGGTACAACCGCTTTCTGCTGCTGGTGGCGGGACTGGGCGGGTTGCTATACGGGGTGGACGTCGGCATTATCGCGGGGGCGCTGCCTTATCTGGAGGCGACCTCGGGGCTGAACGCGGGACAGCTTTCGATCGTGGTGGCGGCGGTGCTGCTGGGCAGCGTGATCTCGACGCTGTTCGCCGGGATGCTGGCCGATTGGATGGGGCGGAAGACGCTGATGGCGTTCAGCGGCGTGCTGTTTGTGATCAGCATTCCGACGATCGCGCTCGCGCATGGATACGGACCGCTGGTGTTGGGACGGCTGTTGCAGGGGGTGAGCGCGGGGTTGATCGGCGTTGTCGTTCCGCTGTATCTGGCGGAGTGTCTGGTTCCCGAAAACCGGGGGAAAGGGACGGGCATTTTCCAATGGCTGCTGACGTTGGGGATCGTGACGGCGGCGGGAGTGGGGATGTACTTCAGCATTCGCGTGGAAGAGGTGGCGAAGGTGGCGGATGCGGCGGCGGTGCTGGCGTTCAAGGACATGGCGTGGCGGAGCATTTTCTGGGTTTCGCTGCCGCCGGGGATTTTGTTCGTGGTGGGAAGTGTGATGGTGGCGGAATCGCCCCGCTGGCTTTTCCGGCGCGGAAAAAGAGAAGCGGCGCTGGCGGCGCTGCTGCGTTCGCGGACGCGGGAACAGGCGGAATTGGAGCTGGGGGAGATGGTCAGGAGGCGGCCGCGGAGAACGCCAAGGCGGCGGCGGGCGGGCAGGCGAGGGAATCGCTGCTGCGGCGGAAATATGTGATTCCGTTCGTGCTGGCGTGCGTGATTCTGGCCTGCAATCAGGCGACGGGGATTAACTCGATCATCGCTTACAACACGAATATTCTTCTGCAGAGCGGGCTGTCCGATGTCGAGGCTCACTGGGGCTATGTCTTATTCACGCTGGTGAATTTTCTGATGACGCTGGGCGGCGTGATGCTCGTGGACCGGAAGGGGCGGAAGTTTCTGCTGTGCGTGGGCAGCGGGGGGATCATCGTGGCGCTGATCTGCACTGGGGTGTTGTTCCGCGGGGCGGAGAGCCGGCGCGTGGACGCGCGCGAGGCGGTGCAGGCGATGGTTGGAGCCGATCAAAAGCTGAGGCTGGTTTACGACAAGGCGCTGGCGGATCGGTTGGACGGCGGCGGCGCGACTTCGCTGATCGTGATCTATTCCTATGGCGACTTCCGGGCGGCGACGAAAGCGGCGAGATCGGACGACCGCGCGGTCGCGCCGATCGAGATTACGCGCGACGGTTGCGTGCCGCCGAACCCAGTGGTGGCGTTCTTTTCGAACCCGTTGGGAAATCTCGAAGCCGCGCGTCGTGCGCCGCTGAGAATCGAGAATGCGTTGATTACTCCCATGCCGGACGCGCGGAATGGCTGGATGGTGGCGATCAGCCTGTTTGTCTTTACGGCGTTCTATGCGGTCGGGCCGGGGGTGTGCGTGTGGCTGGCGCTTTCGGAGCTGATGCCGACGCGGATCCGATCGAACGGGATGAGCATCGCGCTGTTGTTGAACCAGGCGGTGTCGACGGCGATCGCGGCGGTGTTTTTGCCGACGGTGGGCAAGTATGGGTACGCGACGATGTTTTTCGGATTCGCGGCCTGCACGGTGGTGTATTTCGTCACGGCGGCGTTTTTCCTGCCGGAGACGAAGGGCAAGACGCTGGAGGAGATCGAAGCGCATTTCGAAGGGGCGCGAGCGTAGCTTTGGAAACGCCGCGATTCTTAGGTCCGGAGCGGTTCGCCGCCTTACGCGCGATGCTCGAAGAGTCCGGTTTTACGGAGCCTGAGATCTGCAAGCGGGTGGGAGTGGCGAAGCTGTGCGATATCGCGGCCTGGGGGGAAGAGCGCGATTCCGGAGCGATGGACACGGCGGACGCGGTGTTGCTGCGGCTTTTTCTCGATCGCGAACCAGCGCCGGTGGAGCGGGTGCGGAGAGCGTTGGGCGCGGGCGGGTTTGAGATTCTGGAGGAATTCGGGCTGGTGCGCGCCCACCCCGCGGATGCGGCGGCGTGCCTGGGCACGGTGATGCTGTATCCGACACACGGGCTGTACATTGCGTCGGACCGCGATTGGGAGCCGGAGACGGGGCGCGGGAAGATGCCGCGGGCCGACGCGGTGTATCTTTCGATCACTCCGAACGCTTACGATTTTCTGGCGGCGATTCCTTCGTCTCCGTGCGAGGATTTTCTGGACATGTGTTCGGGAACGGGCGTCGCGGGTTTGATCGCGGCGCGAAGCTACGCGAAGGCGGCGTGGGCGGGCGACATCGCGGAGCGCTGCACGCGATTCGCGGAATGGAATGCCGCGTTGAATGGGATCGGGAATCTGACGGCGGTGACGGGGAACTTCTACGAACCTTTCGGCGGCCGGACGTTCGATAGGATCGCGGCGCATCCTCCTTACGCTCCGGCCTCCGAGAACGAGTATGTTTTCCGCGACGCGGGCGAGGATGGCGAACGGATCACGCGAGGGATCGTGGAAGGGTTGGGGGACGCGCTGCGTCCGGGCGGCCAGTGCTATCTGACTTGCGCGGTGAGCGAACGCAAGGGTGCGCCGGCGGAGGCGAGGCTGCGGGAAATGTTGGGCGAACGGGAAGGAGAGTTCGACGTTTTCGTCGTGGGCAGAAGGCGGATCGATCCGGAGGGATTCGCGGCGGGCAACAGCATCGGGGCGCGGCGGGTGAAGGAACTGGGGATCGAGAGTTACATTTATTGTTCGATTGGGATTCAGCGGCGGATTTCGGCGCGCGGGGTATTTACGATCCGCAAGAGCGCCGCGGCGGCGACTGGGGCGGCGATCGAGTGGGTTTTGCGCTGGGAAGCCATGCAGCGGGAAGAGGGATTCGAGCGGCGATTGTTGCGCGAACGGCTCCGTCCGGCGGAGGGGGTGCGGCTTGAGGTGACGCATTCGCTCGCGGGCGGGAAATGGGTGGCGGGGGAATCGAGGTTGATCGCGGACAAGCCTTTCAGGGCCGAGGAGAAATGCCCGGCGTGGGTGGCGGCGATGCTGGAGATCTGCGCGCGAGGGCCGACGGCGCGGGAGGCGCTGGAGGCGTTGAAGGCGCGGGAGGCGATCCCAGTGCAGGCGACGGTGGCGGAGTTCGCGCAGTTCGTGCGGATGTTGGTGTCGGCTGGGATGCTGGAGATCGAAAGTCTCCGGTTGCCGGTGGTGTAGCGCACACGTGATAGTGTCTTGGTAGCGAGACACTATGGACGTTCGATCGCATTTAAAGGAAATACGGGAGCGGCGCGGGATGGCGGCGGCGCAACTGGCGGCGCAAACGGGGACGAGCCGGCAGACGATCTACGCGATCGAGGCGGGGACGTATACGCCGAACGCGGCGCTGGCGCTGCGGCTGGCGCGGACGCTGGATGCGGCGGTGGAGGAGTTGTTCGAGCTGGAAGAAGAAGGCGGCGGGCGGATGGAGAAGCCGGAATTCCCGCCGGACGAGCCGGCGCCGGTGGCGGGGCAGCCGGTGCGGTTGGCGAGGGTGGGGAAGAAGCTGGTAGCGACGGCGCCGGGGGAGGAGACGTGGGAGCTGGCGGAGTTCGACGGCGTGATGGAGGCGGGCGGCCGGGTGGCGTGGCCGGAGGGAGAAGAGGAACGGATCGCGATCGCGGGCTGCGATCCGGCGATGGGGCTGTTGGCGAGATGGCTGAGGCGGGAGAGGGTGGAGACGATCGCGCTGCCGCGCAATAGCGCGAAGGCGCTGGCGCTGTTAGAGGGAGGATGGGTTCATGTGGCGGGAACCCATTCGCGCGGTGGCGAAAGGCCGAAGCGCGGCGTGTCGGTGTATACGTTCGCGGTGTGGGAGCAGGGGCTGGCGGTGGCGAGGGGCAACCCGAAAGCCATTCGCGGGATCGAGGACTTGAGCCGGCGCGATGTGACGATGGTGAACCGGGAAGAAGGGGCGGGGAGCCGGGCGCTGCTGGACGGGGAATTAAAACGGTTGGGGATCGAGGCGTCGAGACGTGAGGGGTACCGGCAATTCGCGGCGGGGCATCTGGCGGCGGCGCGGATGGTGGCGCGGGGGGAAGCGGCGTGTTGCGTGGTTCCGAGGGTGGCGGCGCGGGCGATGGGGCTGGATTTTATTCCGCTGGCGGAGGAGCGCTACGAGCTGGCGATCCGGAACGAACACCGGGCGCTGCCAGCGATCGAGCGGCTGCTCGGAGTGCTGGCGCGCCCAGGGTTCCGGCGCGCGATGGATTCGCTGGGAGGATACGACACGCGCCGGGCGGGTGAGGAATCCGGCTACGGCAAATCGTAGCGAAGATCGACGAACACCATGTGGGTGGCGGCGTTGGAGGGCGCGCCGATGGCGACCGACCAAGGATTGCGGGTGAGGTAAGAATACTGGGTGATCAGCTTGAGATCGCCAAAGACGGGATTTTTCCAGAAGGTCTGGGTGACGCCGATGGTGGCTTCCTGGATGTCGCGGTTGGCGCCGTTGGCGGAGCCGGGGAAGCCATAGCCTTCGAACTTGTTCTTGGGGTCGGAATAGAAGTCGTTTTTGATGTAGAGTCCGCCGTAGTAGCCGTAGATCAAAGTTTCGAGGTTCCGGGGATTGTCGTGGGGCTTTTTGGACCATTCGAAGCCGCCGATCGCGGAAGCGGTGTTGACGGTGCTGATGTCGCCGTTGGGCTTGATCACGACGTCGGGGGCGAGACCGAAGATATAGCGGCCGACGCCGGTGCCGGCGAAAGTATTGGCGATGAGATTGAAGCCTTTGGACAGTTCGAAATTGCCGTTGATTTCGCCGCCGCCGCCAGCCGCGAGGGATTTCTTTCCGGTGAGGGAGTTGTAAGATTGGAAGCTGCGGTAAATGCCGCCGAGCTCGATGTGTTCGTTCTTGCCGCCGGCATTGCCATCGAAGGCGAGCTTGCCGATGACGTCGGGAGTGAGGTTGGGACCGTTGGCATTGCTGCCGCCGGTGCTGAATTGGCCGCCGACGGTGGAGGGAAGGGTGGAAGGGAAGGTGACGGCGCCTCCGACATATTGTTCGGGATTCGCGAGAGCGATGGCGGCGGCGACGTGATCGTTGGCGTGATAGACGAAGCGGAACTCGGGAGCGCGCGACCAAACAAGGCCCACTTGGTAATTCGTGTCCATGTCTTGCGAATAGAAGACGTCGCTCGGCATGGGTGACACGCCTTTCCGGTTGGGGGTGAGCAGGCTCCAGGTCTGGCCGCCGAGGAATTCGAATTTATCCTTGCGCCAATCGAACCAGAACAGGCGCAAGCGAAGGGTATTGCTGTTGCTGGTGACAAGAAGGTTGGTGGGGGCGTTGCCGAGGAAGTCGGTTTCGAGATAGCCCTCGACGGCGCCGCCAAGGACGTTGGAATCGACGCGCAAGCCTACGCGGCTGTTCTGAAGAGAGAAGCGATTCTCGGTGGTATTGGCATTGGGGCCGCTGCCGTAGGGAATGCCGCCGAAACCTGTGCCGATGCCGCTACCGGTATTGGTGGAGCGGAAGACGCTGGTGACGTCTATAAACCCCAGGGGAGAGAAACGGGCCGTGCCGATCTTGAAATACAGCGGGGAGGCATTGTCGGAAGCGCCGTCGTTTTGCGGGCTGAGATTCGCCGGGGAGAGAGGGTCCGGCGGGAGGATGGGAGAGGCGCTGGCGACTTCACCGAGTTTGGCGGCGTTGGGAAGCGAGTAGCTTTGCGGGGCCGGCGCGGCGGCGGGAGAAGTGGCGGCTTGCGTCCGCTCGAGCATCTTCTTCTGGTCTTCCAACATCAGCCGCAATTGCTCGATTTGCTTTTGTTGATCGGCGAGCTGTTGCTTCAGGGCGCTCAACTCGGAAGGCGAGGGCGGGGCCTCCTGCGCGAACGCGCCCGATGGCAGCAAGGTCAACAGGCCGAAGAGCACACAAGGCCCCGACCGTAGTCTCGATGGTTTTGTAATCATACGGATTCCTCCCGAGATTACAGGGCGGAGGTTTTTGCTCGATGAACGAACGGTGACAGTTGAATTACAAACGTTGGTTAGGAGACGATGCCTTTGCGGACGGCGTAGAGAACGAGGCTGGAGATGCTGTGCAAATTGAGCTTTTGCATCAGGTTGCCGCGATGGGTTTCGACGGTGAGGGCGCTTAATCCGAGGGCGGCGGCGGCCTCTTTGGTGGAGGAGCCGGCGGCGAGGAGGCGCAAGATTTCTTTTTCGCGCGGGCTGAGGGTGTCGAAGCTGTCGCGATAGGAGCTACCAGGGTGGGCGGGAAGAAGACCGGCAAGGGAAGGGCTGACGAAGATTTTGCCGGCGTGAACGGCGTGGATGGCGGCGACGAGATCGGTTTCGGCGGTGTCTTTGACGAGGTAGCCGCGGGCGCCGGACTGGAGGGCGCGGAGCAAATACGCCTCGTCGGAATGCATGCTGAGGACGATGGAGGCGGTGCGCGGATGGGCGGCGGAAATCTGGGCGACCGCTTCGATGCCATTGAGGATGGGCATGCCGACGTCGATGACGAGGATGTCGGGATGAAGGGCGGCGGTGAGTTCGACGGCTTCGCGGCCGTTGGCGGCCTCCCCGGCGACTTCGAAGCCGGGATGGCGCTCCAGCAGGAGGCGCAAACCGGCGCGCATGACGGTATGATCGTCGGCGAGGAGAATGCGAATCGCGCTCATTCGGGCGCCGCCACGGGTTGAGGGAGGGGCAACTCGATGGCGAGCTGGGTGCCGGAACCGGGTTCGGAATCGATTTGAAGGGAGCCGCCGAGGTGGGCGACGCGCTCCTCCATGCCGATGAGGCCGAGGCCGCGCTCGAGTTTGGGATCGAAGCCCTTGCCGTCGTCCTGCACGGTGAGGAGGAGGCGGTCGGCGTTTTGGCGGACGGTGATGCGGACGGTTTGCGCTTCGGCGTGCTGGGAACAGTTATGCAAGGCTTCCTGGACGATGCGGTAGACGCTGGTCTTGTGCTCCTCGGGGAGATCCTCGGTGACGCCGTCGGCGGCGATGTGGACGCGGAGGCCGGTGCGTTTGGCGACTTCGCGCGCCTGCCACTGGAGGGCGGGCATCAGGCCGAGGTCGTCGAGCATGGAGGGGCGCAGGAGGAGGGCCATGTTGCGAACGTCGGCGACGGTTCCTTCGGCGAGCTTGCGAATGGCGGCGATGTGATCGCGAAGTTCGGGCGCGAGATCGCGCGGGATGAGGGCGGAGAGATTGCCGAAGGAGACGAGCAGGGCGGATAGGGATTGGCCGACGTGATCGTGGAGTTCGCGGGAGATGGCGCGGCGCTCGTTTTCCTGGGCGGAGACGAGGCGGGCCGAGAGTTCCTTCAATTCCTCGCGGGCGCGGGCGATTTCCTCGAAGCGGGCGGCGGAATCGGTTTCAAGGGTGAGGATTCTGCCGACGCTGAAGGCGGCGAGGAGGAGGCCGAGACCGAGAGTGCCGGCGAGCATGGCGGCGAGGCGGACACGGAATTGAGAGAACAGGGCGGCAACGCGGGCGTCGCCTTCGGTCAACTGGCGCTCGTTGACGGCGCCGATGCGGTCGGCGATGCCGAGCATGGCGGTGCGGCGGCGGAAAACCTCCTCGCTCAAGAAGGTGTAGCCCTGGTCGCGGCGCTGGCGGGGATCCCAGCGCATGACGGGATCGAGCATGTCCCAATAGTTGGCCAGCTCGCGGCGGAGATTTTGAAACGGCTGAAGTTCGTTGGGGCTGAGGAGGGCGCTGTAGGCGTCGAGGGCGGCGTTCATGTGGAGGCGGGTGTCGTTGAGGTTTTGGAGATGGCCGGCGGCGCGGGCGGCTTCCGGTTCCAAGAGGTAATCGCGGACGTAGGTGCCGGAGAGGTAGAGATCGGAGCGGATCTCTTCGAGCAGGCGGTTGCGGGAGAGGAAGTGGCGGCGGATGACGTCGTTGCGGGTCTGGATGGTGTGGAGGACGTCGATGGCGTTGAAGCCGCCGATGGCCATGAGGAGAAGGAGGCCTCCGAACCCGGCGAGGAGGACCGCGCGGGTGCGGGCGCGGGATCCGGGGAGGCGGGTGAGTTCCATTTTCTGCGGGCGGGTGATGGGGCGCGGAGCCGGGCTAAGCCGCCCGTGCTTCAACTATATGACGGATGGGGGGCGCGCTTCTACGCTCATGCAGGCTTGTTCGTCATGCCGAGGCGAGGCGGGGGTGCGGGCCGCGCCGGGCTGAAATTTCTGCGCCGGCCTGGGGAGGTGTCGGGGTAGGTCTTGAAACATCGCGGGAACACCCACTAATTTTGGGCTTTGCGGTCTTCGCCGGTTTGTTTCAGACCGGGTAGGTTCACGGGCCAAGTGGTCCCAGGCGCACGCGCCACTTTTATTCCCAAGTGTACTGCCGCGACAGTTCAGCTTGTTCGCCAGTCTCTTCAAATGCCGGATGAGCCTGAAGGAACCCTGCCGGCGCCGGACGATGGTAAAAGGCTACGATGAAAGCAGGCTTCGAAGATGGCACCCCTCGATTGGTCCCAATGCACCGCCGTCGAAAGCGTCCCCGGCAAGCGCAGCGGAGCTTGGGTGTTTAAGGACACTCGAATGCCGGTTTCGACCGTTTTCGAGAACCTCGAAGCCGGTGCCACGATCGACGAAATTATGGAGTGGTTCCACGTCACGCGGGAACAGGTGTTAGCTGTGCTCGAATTCGCGGCGCGCAGCCTCGACGCGCCTTCGCCTGCGCCGCCCCCTGCCCCAACGGCCGATGTTCATTCTGTTCGATAACGGCACCCCCGCGCCGTTGCGATACGCGCTTAAGGGCCACACCGTTGTGGAAGCGATAGATCGCGGGTGGGATAGGCTTGTTAACGGTGAGTTGTTAGCGGCCGCTGAAGCCTCGGGTTTCGAGGTTCTGCTTACGACCGACAAAAACATGCGGTACCAACAAAATTTGAAGGACCTCAAAATCGCATTCGTGGTATTAGGTAACTCACAATGGCCGGTCGTGCGTAGGTACGTTGAAAGGATCGTTGCCGCCGTCGATGCGGCCACGCCCGGCAGTTACACCGAAGTGGACATTCCATTCAGTTAGCGCCCCCACGTGGTTCTGTTAGGCAGCCGAGCGCCGCTGCAAATCTTCCCGCTTATCGCCGGGCAATGTTGGCTGAAGGCCAACGGAAGGGGTTATCAGACGCGCATTAATCGCATTTTGCGCGCCGCTATGGAGAGCAAGCCTCCTGTTCGTCCGGATTCGGCCGCGGCCCCGAAAGCGAACGGCCGGACACGCGGCAAGTTGGAGCCGGCCTGAAGGCGTGAGGGAATACGCCCTGGCGAATGCGCCGCTTCGAACCATCTCCGCGGCGCAGGTTTCGTTCCCAGCGGACGAGCCGCCCCATTCGAAGCCGACGATAAAATCGCGGAGCTTCGGGACATGGGCTTTTGTTTCCCATGTCCGACGCGGCGCGAATCGGCGGACGTAAGTCTGTGACTTCCCTTCTAAAATTGGCGTTCTCGGATCTGAGCTAACCTTCCTCATGTCGCCAACAATGAAGAGGGTGCTCGAAGCGGTGTTCTGGTTCGTTTTAGGTCATCTCAGTTGCGCCGTCATGCACCACCTCCCCGGTATGATGGGGAAATAGCTGTCACCACCCGCAAGGCCGGCGCCAGGCTTGCGGCGTTTTGAGGACATGCGGCTGAAGGGCCGGGACCGAAAATGAAACACACGCGCAGGCAGTTCGTGATGGGATCGGTGGCGGGCATGGCGCTGATGCGGGGGCGCGGGGAGGCGGCGCCGGCGCGATTGTCGTCGCACGACGCGCAGGTGAAGAAGTTACTGGCGCGGATGACGCTCGATGAGAAGATCGGGCAGATGACGCAGCCGGATCAGATGTATCTGAAGAGCCTGGACGACATCGAGAAGTATCATTTGGGGTCGCTGTTGAGCGGAGGGGATTCGGATCCGAAGACGGGGAACGATCTGAAGTCGTGGACCGATTTATACGACCACTATCAGGCGCGGGCGTTGAAGACGCGGCTGCGGATACCGCTGCTCTATGGGATCGACGCGGTGCATGGAAACAACAACCTGCTGGGCGCGACAATGTTCCCGCACAACATCGGATTGGGGTGTTCGCGGGATGCGGCGTTGGTGGAGCGGGCGTCGCGGATCACGGCCGAGGAAGTGAAGGCGACGGGGATCAACTGGGCCTTCGCGCCATGCGTGGCGGCGCCGCAGGACGTGCGGTGGGGGCGGACTTACGAGGGGTTCAGCGAGAATCCGGACTTGGTTAAGAAGCTGGGCGAGGCGGCGGTGCGGGGTTTGCAAGGTGCGTCGCTCGATGGCGCTTTGTCGGTGCTCGGGTGCGCGAAACACTTTGCCGGGGATGGAGGGACGGCGTTTGGCACGGGCAAGCCGAGGGGACGGGGATCTTCGGAACGCTATCCGCTGGACCAGGGAGACACGCGGGTGGACGAGGCGACGTTGCGGCGGGTTCACTTGCCTGGGTATGTGACGGCGATCGCGGCGGGGGTGGGATCGATCATGCCATCCTACAGCAGTTGGAATGGGTTGAAGTGCTCGGCGAACCGGAAACTGTTGACGGATATTTTGAAGAACGAAATGGGGTTCGAGGGGTTTGTGATTTCCGATTATGCGGCGATCAACGATCTGCCGGGCGATTACAAGCAACAGATCGCCGAGTCGGTGAACGCGGGGATGGACATGGTGATGGTGCCGGATAAGTATCCGGAGTTCTTCGATAAGTTGAGGGAGTTGACGCAAGAGGGGACGGTGCCGGCGGCGCGCATCGACGACGCGGTGACGCGGATTCTGCGAGTGAAGGTGGCGATGGGGATGATGGAGGCCAAGCGCGGGCAACTGGCGGATCGCGGGTTGAGCGCGGCGTTCGGGTCGGCGGCGCATCGAAGCGTGGCGCGGGAGTGCGTGCGGAGTTCTCTGGTGTTGTTGAAGAACGAGCGGCGGACGCTGCCGTTGAAGAAGGGCGCGGCGCGGATTCATGTGGCGGGGAAGAGCGCGGACGATATCGGGAACCAGTGCGGCGGATGGACAATTACCTGGCAAGGCAGGAGCGGCGCGGTGACGGCGGGGACGACGATCTTAGCGGCGATTCGCAAGGCGGCGGGCGCGGGAACGCGGGTCACGGCGTCGCGGGACGGGAGCGGGGCGGCGGGAGCGGCGGTGGGGATCGCGGTGATTGGGGAGACGCCGGCGGCCGAGTTCATGGCGGACCGGACGGAGCTGCGGCTGGCGGCCGAGGATATCGCGGCGGTCGAAACGATGAAGAACGCGGGCGTGCCGGTGGTGGCGGTGATCGTTTCCGGGAGGCCGCTGACATTGGACGAGATTCTCGGCAAGGCCGACGCGATCGTGGCGGCGTGGCTGCCGGGGAGCGAAGGGGACGGAGTGGCCGATGTTCTATTCGGAACGCCCGCGCCGGTGGGCAAGTTGAGTTTCACATGGCCGCGCGGGGATTCGACCAGTTTTCATATCGGCGACTCCGGTTATAAGACGCAGTTTGCGTTTGGATTCGGGATGGGTTATTGAAACGCGCGGAAAGGAATCGGGATGGCTAACCACTATAGCGCCGGCGGGACGTTCGAAGTGAAGGTTACTCCGATGGCGCCCGACGAGGACGGCGAGGCGGCGATCGGAAGAATGTCGCTCGACAAGCAGTTCCACGGCGATTTGGAAGGGAGTAGCAAGGGCCAGATGCTGGCGGCGGGGACGGCTGTTCAAGGATCGGCCGGCTACGTGGCGATGGAGCGGGTGAGCGGGGCGCTGCACGGACGCGAAGGCACTTTCGTACTTCAACATCTTGGCACGATGACTCGCGGAGCGCCGCGGATGACCGTGAGAGTGGTGCCGGACTCGGGCACTGGGGAGCTTGAGGGGATCGCCGGCACTTTGAATATTATTATCGACGGCGGGAAACATTTCTACGAGTTCGATTACACGCTGCCGGAAACGTGACGGATGAACGTTATTGTTTTTGGAGCGACGGGAATGGTGGGGCAGGGCGTTCTGCGGGAGTGCCTGCTGGATGCCGGCGTCGAGCGGGTGGTGACGGTGGGAAGAAGCGCGACCGGCGCGCGGAACGGGAAACTACGCGAAGTGGTGCATGGGGATTTGTGGAACTATTCGTCGATCGAAAGGGATTTGACGGGGTTCGACGCGTGCTTCTTTTGTCTGGGCGTGAGTTCGGCGGGGAAGACGCAAGAGGAATACGAGCGCGTGACGTACGGGATCGCGATGGCGGCGGCCGAGGCTCTATGCCGGCTGAATCCGGAGATGACGTTCGTGTTCGTCTCGGGAGCGGGGACGGATAGCACGGAGCGGGGACGTGTGATGTGGGCGCGGGTGAAGGGTAAGACCGAGAACGCGCTGCTGCGCTTGCCGTTCAAAGCGGCATATATGTTCCGGCCGGGATTCATCGAGCCGCTGCACGGAGCGCGATCGAAGACGGCGGCTTATCGCGTGCTCTACGCGATTGGGAAGCCGCTCTTCCCGGTGTTGCGGTGGGCGTTTCCGGATTCCTTGCTCAGCACGGAATCGATTGGCCGCGCGATGCTCAACGTGGCGAGGCACGGTGCGCCGAAGCGGGTGCTGGAGAGCGGCGACATCCGGGCGGCGGCGCGGGACGCCGGCAGTAAGTGAGTAAGAGACGAATACTCGGGCCATTCGCTCCGATGCAACGTTTGTTACGGCAGACTCACTAGAGGATGCACAGCCTTCACGGGCAAATCAAAGTGCGCATCGAAATGGAGTACATCATGTCTAACAACAAAATTATCCGGGCCTGGAAAGATCCCGTTTATCGCAACAGCCTCAGCGAGGCCGAACGCTCGGCGCTACCCGCCAACCCGGCCGGGTCGATCGAAGTCTCGGACAAGG
The DNA here is from genome assembly GCA_963823105.1 of uncultured Acidobacteriota bacterium. Lineage (GTDB taxonomy): Bacteria > Acidobacteriota > Terriglobia > Bryobacterales > Bryobacteraceae > JAJYKC01. The sequence goes on along the minus strand of CAWGKC010000009.1, from coordinate 284,796 downwards.
ACCTCGGGAACGTCTCGGGCGGCCTTTACAAGTTCACGATCTTGTTTTGCACTAACTACTGCAATACGGCGATCTGTCCCTCGCATCCGTGCATCACCGAGTTTTACTGCACGATCTAACGGCGGCCGCGGTCTAGGCTTCGTTTTCGAGCCGAACAACCGCATTCGCCCAGCTCGCGCGTTAATGAGCTAGACCGGCCAATGCCGGAGCCGTGCGCGCGAGCGATCCGTTCATTGAGGAGACTTATCCATGCCCGCCGCCGCGCCCGTAGAATCCCCAGACGAAGAGATACTCGCTCCGCATCCGCTTCGGCTTCCGGAGAAGTTACACTCTCAAGGTCTCGCACGTTGCCTCGTCGTTCTATCGCCCCTGATCCAACCCAGGCGTGACCGCGTGCGTCGAGGTCTGCAGAGCTTGGCCAAGTTGCACGGGCGCCTTCCTTTCGATCCTGAGAATATCGAAGAGTCTCTCGCGGCCAACCTTGCCGAGCCACTGCTTCAGATGACGGCCCGCGTGATGGTGCTAGAGCTCAACATCGCGCGCCTGGAAGGGGCGCTGGAAGGGAATTCTCCGCAAGAGCGGTTCACAAGTTTTCACGAGCGATTGGGCGATCCGGAGGCAGCGGACCGGTTGCTCGCCGAATATCCGGTACTCCGGGCGCAGGCCGTCAACCATCTCGATCGATGGGCCGCTTTCAGTCTCGAATTTCTAAGACATTTCCTGGAGGACTGGGGAGCGTTGCGGAAGACGTTTTTCGAGGCCGATCCGGGCGCGCTGACAAACATTCAATGCGGAGCCGGTGACAGCCATCGCGGGGGACGCTCGGTGACGATCCTGACGTTCGCCTCCGGCGCGCGGCTGGTTTACAAACCACGATCGCTGGCCGTCGAGGAGCACTTTCAGCAGTTTCTCGGTTGGTTGAACGGCCGCGGCGCCGAGCCGGAATTCCGATCGCTAAAGATTCTGGATCGCTCGGGTCATGGCTGGTCTGAATTCGCGGCCGCCGCGCCGTGCGCGAACGCCGAAGAAGTGGCTCGTTTTTACCGGCGTCAAGGCGGGTATCTGGCACTTCTCTACGCGCTCGAGGCTTCCGACTTTCATTGCGAGAATCTGATCGCCGATGGCGAGCATCCGGTGCTCATCGATCTCGAAGCGCTTTTTCACCCGCGCCCGGAGAACGCCTCCTCCGGCCTCGCGGAGGAACTCGTAGGCGCCGCAATGAGCGAATCCGCCCTTCGCGTAGGATTGCTGCCGGTGCGCTTGTGGGCCGGTGAAGACGACCCGGGCGTCGATCTGAGCGGCATCGGAGGAGTAGCCGGCCAACTAACTCCCAGCGAGGTGCCGCAGTGGGATCGCGTCGATACCGACGAAATGCGCATCGTGCGAAAACGCATGGAGATGCCCGGGTCGAAGAACCGCCCCTCGTTGAACGGCGTTGAAGCAAACGCTCTCGATTACGCCGAAGCGATCGCCGGCGGCTTCGCCTCCACGTACCGCCTCCTGTTGGCTCACCGGAGCGAGGCGCTCGCTATGCTTCCGCGGTTCGCCGGGGACGAAGTGAGGGTCATCGTTCGAGCCACGCAAACTTACGCGACCCTTTTGCGGGAAAGCTTTCACCCGGACGTGTTGCATCAGCGAGGCCGACCGGGACTTACTGTTCGACCGTTTGCGGGAGATCGCCGTGGATCGCCCCGCGCTCGAGCAACTGATACCCGCCGAACGCAAGGACCTACTGAACGGCGACATTCCGTTGTTCACGGCGCGTCCGGATTCTCGCCATGTCCGGACGAGCGGCGGTGAGATCGTCGAGAATTACTTCGACGAATCCGGCCTTGCGCTCGTTGAGCGGCGCCTTCGCGGGCTAAGCGAGAAAGACCTGGAACGGCAGTTGTGGATCGTCCGTGCATCCATCGCCACGTTGGATTCCAGCGGCGAGGGACCGGCGATCGGGAGAGCGGGGGCCGGGCGCGCCGATGCAATCCTTCCCACCGGAAGGGAAGTTACACCGGCGCAACTTATTTCCGCCGCGAGGTCGGTGGGAGACCGCCTTCAGGAGCTTGCTTTCGGCGGCCATGACGACGCGGCGTGGATAGGTCTCGTCCCGGCCGACGAGCGCGTGTGGAGTCTTTCACAACTCGGCCCGGATCTCTACGATGGCCTGCCCGGAGTCATCTTCTTCCTTGCATATCTCGGTTTGGTTACGGGCGAACGCGGTTATTCGGCGCTCGCGAAATCGGGGCTGGCAACTCTGCGCCGCCAGATTGAAAAGATGGGGGACTCACGCGCCATTGGCGGTTTCAACGGATGGGGCGGAATCATCTATTCACTTACGCATTTGGGCGCGATTTGGGGCGACGCGTCCCTGATCGCGGAGGCGGAAGGTCTGCTCGATCGGATCCCGGGACTCATTGAGGGAGACAAAGTATTAGACATCATCGGGGGCTCCGCCGGTTGTGTGCTGGCTCTGCGAAGCCTTCAGCGATGCAGGCCATCGGCGCGAGTAACTGGAATCGCGCGCGCTTGCGGCGAACAGTTGATTCGTTCGGCTCAGCAGGCGGAGGGCGGGATTGGATGGATGTGCGGAGGCAACGCAACGTCGCCGCTTACCGGCTTCGCGCACGGCACGGCGGGCATCGCCTATGCCTTACTCGAAGTCTTCGGGATGACGGGCGAGGCGCGGTTCAAGGACGCCGCTCTCAGGGCGTTTGAACACGAACGGTCTCTTTTTTCGCCCGAACGTAGCCAACTGGCCCGATCTACGGAGTCACATTTACCGCGCGGATTCGCTACCGCATGGTGCCACGGCGCGCCGGGCATCGGATTGTCCCGCCTGTGCGCGCTCCGCCATGTGAACGATCCGGCGCTCGATCGAGAAATCAATGCGGCTTTGGCGAGCACGCTCGGCCGGGGATTTGGCGGGAATCACACGCTATGCCACGGCGCTCTCGGAAACGCGGAAATTCTGCTGTGCGCGGCGGAGACTCTGCGGCAGCCGATCTGGCGAATTCATGCGAATCGAGCGGTGGCGGAAGTGGTCGAAGGGATTGGCGATAGAGGCTGGATTTGCGGCAATCCGCTGGGTGTGGAGTCGCCGGGTCTGATGACCGGTCTCGCCGGGATCGGTTACGCCTTTCTTCGTTTCGCCGATCCCGAGCGCATTCCGTCCGTTCTCTCGCTGGAGCCTCCGGTGATGCGTCATGGCTAGGCGCAGGGTTCCCGTCGTTCTTCAATTGAACTCGGTTGAATGCGGCGCGGCTTGCCTGGCGATGGTGCTGGGCGCTTTCGGCAGGAAGACGCGGTTGGAGGAGTGCCGTACGACGTGCGAAGCGGGCCGCGACGGAGTGAGCGCCCAAACCATCGTGGCGGCGGCGCGCGGACTCGGGTTGCGAACGAAGGCGCTGTCGCTCGAAGCGAAAAACTTTTCGGACGCCGCGTTTCCGTGCATCGTACATTGGAACTTGAATCACTTCGTGGTGGTGGAGCGATGGAGGCTCGGGGGCGTGGATATCGTCGATCCGGCTTGGGGCCGCCGCCGGATCGCGCTCGCGGAATTCGAGGCGGCGTTTAGCGGGATTGCACTGTTCTTCGAACCGGGCCCGGAATTCGAGGCGCGTTCTAAGCCCGGGCCGAATCTGACGCTGACCTGTGTGAAGCGGATCCTGCGCACGCCGGGAACGCGCGCGATGCTGGCGCAGATCCTGGGAGCTTCGCTGGTGCTGCAAGCCTTTGGATTCGCGCTACCGCTGTTGACCAAGTTGGTGGTCGACCGGGTGGTCCCGCTGAGAGCGCCGGGGGTGCTGAACGTGGTCGGCGCCGGGGCGCTGGCGATCGCGATCATGACGGCATCGATCGGTTACTTTCGCGCGGCGCTGCTGATTCGCCTGGAGGCGAGTCTCGATTCGCACTTAATGACGGGGTTCTTCGAGCATCTGCTGTCGTTGCCTTATCGATTCTTTCAGCAGCGAAGCAGCGGCGATCTGATGATGCGGCTGGGAAGCAACGCGGCGATTCGCGAAGCGTTGGCGGGCTCTACAACCTCTGCCGTGATCGATGGGACGCTGGTTGTGGTTTTTCTCGCGGTGCTGGCGCACATCGCGCCGCCATTCGCACTGGCCGTGCTGATGATCGCGACGGTTGAAGGGACGATTCTTGCCGCGACGAACCGGCGGCTGCAAGCTCTTGTCGACAGCGATCTCGCTTCCCAATCGGGATCGCAAGCGTGTCTGATCGAGTCGTTGATGGGCATTTCAACTCTGAAGGCGTCGGGAGCGGAGGAGTCCACTTTCGGGCGCTGGTCCGGGTTATTGGCGAAGCAGCTTCGCGCCTCGGCCGAGCGGAGCCGCTACGTGGCGCGGATCGATGCGGCGTTGACGGCGATCCGCGTTTTTTCTCCGCTGCTGCTGTTGTGGATGGGCGCGATCCAGGTGGACGAAGGGCATATGAGCCTGGGTACTATGCTCGCGGTGAACGCGCTGGCGGCGGCGTTTCTTCAACCGGTCGGGTCGCTGGTGTTGAGCGCGCAACGCCTGCAACTGGCCGGCGCGCACCTGGAACGGATCGCCGACGTGATGCAGACGAAGCCCGAGCAGGACCCCAGCGAGGTTCATCCGGCGCCGCGGTTGAGCGGAAAAATCGAACTGCGCAACGTATCGTTCCGCTATGACAGCCGTTCGCCGAAAGTGTTGGACAACATTTCGCTCACCATTTATCCGGGGCAAAAGGCCGCCATTGTGGGGCGCACCGGCTCCGGCAAGAGCACGCTGGCGAAACTTTTGCTGGGGCTTTACTCGCCGACCGAGGGCGAGATCCTTTACGACGGAGTGCCATTGCCCGCGATGAATTTACAGGCGATGCGCAGCCAGTGGGGAACGGTGCTTCAGGATTCCTTCCTCTTCAATTCCTCGGTGCGCGAGAATATTTCGTTTCACAATCCTCAAATGCCGGTGAAAGATCTTGTCGCGGCGGCGAAGGCGGCTGAAATTCACGCCGACATCATGCGAATGCCAATGGGCTATGAGACCCGCGTCGACGAGGGCGGCCGCGACTTGTCCGGCGGCCAGCGCCAGCGGCTGGCGATCGCGCGGGCGGTCGCCAATAAGCCTCGGCTTCTTTTGCTCGACGAGGCGACGAGCCACCTGGACGTTGCGACCGAAGCCTTGGTCGATCGCAATCTCGACGCGCTCTCCTGCACGCGTGTCGTGATCGCTCATCGCGTGAGCACGGTCGAGAATGCCGACCTCATCGTCGTGCTGGATGGAGGCGTGGCCGCCGAGCAGGGTTCGCAGCGCGAGCTTCTGGCGCGGGACGGCCACTACGCGGCTTTGATCCGGAATCAACGGGAGCGAGGGCGGGAAGACTGCGAAACGGTTTGCGTTTCCGGTTGAGGCGGCGAGAAAACGAGAGCGAAAGTCCGAAGGCACGACGGAGCGAACTGGCGCGTGCGATGCCTTTTCTGCCGCCGCGCCCGGAATTAATGAGCCGGGCGGCTGAGTGTTAGCGACGATGCACAGACGGCGATGGCGAAGTAGGCCCTGGAAAACAAGGGCATCCGGGCATTAGCGTGGGGCGCGGGCAATGAGTAAATTCGAAGCAGAAGCCTTGGGTTAATGAACACGCGGTGGATCGGAAAGATCCTTGGTTTCGTCGGCGCATAAGCGATGCCCAGTACATGCTCTATCCGTGCGAAATATGTGTCGCTACTAGGTCTGGCCCCGCGCGCCGGCTACCGCCGCGTTCCCGAAAACCGGGTGGAGGCCAGCATTGGACCCAGCATTGCAAATATTGCGGAGTCTTGTGAACGCCTGTTCGGCTTCTGGCAGAGGTACGTGGGGCTTGAGCTCCACAAGTTTTTGGGCTCGCTCTGCTGGCGCAATCGCAGGATCGAGGCTTACAAAAAGAGCCGTCGCGATTCGCTCTAGCTCCGCCACGCCCGCATTCCCTAGTTCTTGAGAAATGAAAGCAATCTGGTCGTGGAAGGCTTGGGTGGGCTGCGCTGAAGCACGAAGACGCGGCGCGGCCGTTCCCTCAGCGATTCGGGGACCGTAAGGATATGGCTGTTCCTGCAGTTCAATCAAACGCTCCGCTTCCATTTGGTTCAGGGATTCCCGGAGTTCGAAGGAGAAGGGTCCGTGCTTGTATAGAACAAATTCGAATTCCGCCGGCAGGCCGAATAGCTCTTGGAGAAGATACATGGCCTTCTGGACATGCGTCTCCCCAGTCCAACTGCCTTGGTTACGAAGATGGACGGCGAGGTCCAGAAGTATGGCGAATTTCTCCTTGGCGGTCATTTCCGTTCTCTCTTCCTCTCTTGAAATTTTCTCCGGAACAATGCGACACGACGCTTCGCCTCGTCCGCACACGAGGGGTCGACAAAAACATATTCTATTGTAAATGTAGGAACCTGTTTTAGCGTAGCAGAGAGCACCGTGGACCACTCGATCCCTCCATCCCGCGTGAGTACGGGGAACCGGATCCCCTTTCCTTTTTGGGTATACCGATCGGTGAAGACTGCGTTTGGCCGGAACAGGTTCTTCAGTTCGGCCGACAATTGGCCGGCTATTTCCGGGTCAATGTCTCGATCACCGTCAGTGAAGTCGGCAACTCTTTTAAAATGTTCCCGCTGGATGATTCGGCGGGCAGGTTCGTGACCAGCGGCCAATTTATCGCTGGCCGCCAACCGCATCGCCGAAATCACCTCGGCATCGGTCAATCGCAAATGCTCCACCAAATCGACGTTGAATTTTCCGTTCGGCAGCCATTCCTTTAGAAACTGCTGTAGATGGAAATCGTATACCCTCCGGACTGGATGGAAATAGAGCTGAGTGTACATGAAATATCGCGCCCACAGGAGCGATTCCGCGGACTGTAGGCCGCCCTGTTCAATCCCCAAAGTGAGAAGGACCTCGTCGCCCTCCTTCCGTGGCAGAATCCGCATCGTATCAATCAGGCGGTGATGTTCGAATCGGCCATAAGACACGCCGGCATGGTGAGAATCGCGTAGCAGATAATCCATCCGGTCCGCTCCAAACGCGTCTCCGATAATCATTTCAGAGAGAAGGGTTTCCCAATCAGTCAGAGGCTTCGGGTAGTGCTTCGATCCAACGGCCAGCTTTCCTACGTCTTCGGCGGAAATCTTAAGGTTCTGCCAGATCGGCGACATCTCCGCGCCGCGGATGATACCCAAGCTCAAATCTTCGTGCGTATATCCGCGGGGCAGGGTATCCTCCGCCGCATGGGAAAACGGAAGGTGTCCGAGGTCGTGACACAGCGCCGCCATGCGCAGCACTCTGCGCCAGTAGTTGTAGTCGAGGGTGCCGGGCTGGGGAATGCTTCCTGTCACCTCGGGATGAAGGTTCCGATGATCGGTGACAACATCGAAAATCCGCGACGCAAGTTCCATCACCCCCAGGCAGTGCTCAAACCGGGAGTGCGAGGCGCCAGGATAGACAAGATACGTCATCCCAAGTTGGTGGATGTATCGGAGGCGCTGGTACGGCGCTGAATTCACAACCGCGCGCTCGGAGGTTTCAAGCCGCACGAAGGTGTGGATCGGGTCACGGATTTCGTGCAGTGTGTTGGGGTTGACCGGCATTGCTGAATTGGGGGCGCTCAGAGGGCCATTGCGAACGAACTCCGGGGGGAACGACGGAAACGAAATACGTCGTATTGGCCCTCGGCAATCACCGACTGTACCATTGGGCAAACATTGAACACCATTGCTTGGATCGACTCGCTTGGCAACGTCCGTCAAGCTCCCCTCAATCATAGCGAGGGGTTGTTCAACGGCACGGCGTTTACAATCGGATCATGTCGTTGCGTGTCCGATTGGGGTTGGGCGTCGTTTTGATATTGACGTTCGCGATGGTGTTTTTGATCGAGCGGGCGACGGATGTGAAGCCGGGGGCGGAAACGGAGAGCGCGTTTTTGAAGAGCTATAACCCGAAGGAGGCGATCGGCGCGTTTCTGGGCGGGGCGGGGCCGGAGATTGCCAGGACCATCGATTCGGCGGGGAGCTTTGGGTTCGCGACGCACAAGGAAGATTTCCGGATGGAGCTGGCGGAGGATCCGGTGAAGTTTACGGCGCTGATGGAGGCGATGCGGAAGGACGCGGGGGAAAGGCTGAAGCAGTCCGGCGCGAGGATCGTGAGCGACAAGGAGGAAGCGCCGGCGGGGTTTCGCATTGGATACGAGACGGGGGCGACGCGCGGGGCGTGGATCGTGAAGCCGGATGGGTTGAGCCGGACGGAGGGGCGGACGAAGCTGGTGGTGACGATTGAAGAGATGTGGTCGGAGGCGGAGAGCGGGCGGCGGAAGAAGAGCGGCGGCTAAACGGGTGCGGCTTCGAGGGCGCGCTTGGCGAGGGTGAGGGCGAGGAGCGGGAAGTAATTGCGGTAGAGCGAATAGGACAGGTAAAAAACGTTGGGGAAGCCGGTGCCGGTGGCGAGGTCTTCGTTCCAGGTACCGTCGGGTTTCTGGCGGTCCATTAGAAATTGGAGGCCGCGGCGGAGGACGCCGGGAACGATGTGTTGTGCGGAGAGGAGCGCGAGCAAGGCCCAGGCGGTTTGGGAGGGCGTGCTGGGCGCGGGGACGAAGCGGTCCCGCGCGTAGCTGGCGCAACTCTCACCCCAGCCGCCGTCGGGATTTTGGACGGAGACCACCCAGCGCGCGGCCTTGCGAATGGCGTCGAGGCCGTCGAGGAAGCCGGAGGCGCGTAAACCGCGAATGGCTAGAAATGTTCCATAGAGATAGTTGACGCCCCAGCGGCCCCACCAGCTTCCGTTCTTTTCCTGAGTGGCGATGAGGTACTCCGCGCCTTTGCGAATGGCGGGATGGGAGGCGTCGAAGCCGCGGCGGCAGAGGGCTTCGAGAACGCGGCCGGTGATGTCGGGGCAAGTTGGATCGAGCATGGCGTTGTGATCGGCGAAGGGGACGCGATTCAGAACGGCCCAGTTGTTGTCGACGTCGAAGGCGGCCCAACCGCCGTCGATCGATTGCATTTGGAGCAGCCAGTTGACGGCGCGGCGCTCGCAAGCGGGTTGCGGTTCGGCTCCGGCGGCTTGGGCGTGCTGGAGGGCGAGCAGCACCATGGCGGTGTCGTCGATGTCGGGATAATGCTCGTTGGCGAATTCGAAGGCCCAACCGGAAGGCTCGACTTCGGGGCGCTTGACGGACCAATCGCCGCGATGGCGGACTTCTTTGGAAGCGATCCAGCGGGCGGAGGAGACCATGGCGCGGCGGGCGGGTTCGGACAGCTCGCCCATTTCGCCGAGAGCGAACATGGCGATAGCGGTGTCCCAGACGGGGGAGAAGCAGGGTTGGTAATAGAGGCTGTCGGCGGTTTCGGTGAGCAGGCGGTCGAACTGGGCGATGGCCTGGATGAGATCGGGATGATCGCGCGAATAGCCGAGGGAATCGAGAGCCATGATGAGATACATCATGGAGGGGTAGATGGCGCCGAGGCCGTCGCTGTAACGGGTGCGGTCCAGCATCCATTTTTCGGCGTCGCGGACGGCGGCGCGGCGGATGTCTTCGGAGCCGCGATTTTCCCAGAGTTTGAAGACGCGGTCGAGTTGATAAAAAAGGATGGCGGCGCGGCCGCGGCGGGCCATGCGAAAACCTTTGCCGGGGGCGATCAGTTCGTCGATGTGGAAGCCGGCGGGGACGGGGCGGATGCCGCCGCGCGCCTGGACGATGGAGAGTGGGACGACGATGGCGCGGGTCCAGGAGGACATTTCATAGAGCACGTGGCCGGGGAGGAGCACGACCTCCGGCGGCACGGTGGGGGCGTATTTGCGGGGGTAGAGGCCGAAGAGGCTGAGGTTGATTTTGACGTAGCTGTTGGCCGCCTGGACGCCGCCGAGTTCGAGGACGCGGCGGGCGGCGCGCTGGAGCGGTTCGCTGTCGGGAGAGAGGCCGGTGAGCTTGAGCGCGACGTAGGCCTTGACGGTGGCGCTGACGTCGGCGGGGCCTTGCGGGTAAATATTGAAGCCGCCGCAGGGCAACTGGCGGGCGAGGATGGAGCGCTGGGCTTTGAGGAGGCGGTTCCGATTGGGCGAGTTCCAGACGCCGTCGAGCGGAGGGTTCAGCCACAGATCGAGCAGAACGGAATCGGATTCGAGGGTGGAATCGGCGCGCAAGCTCGCCGCACCAATAGCCTTCGGGATATTGAAGCGCGAGCAGGGCGGAGGCGGCGCGCTCGGCGGCATGGCCGCAGGCGGCGGCGAGTGCGTGCGGGGATTGGGCGGCGGCAGCGGCTTGTTCTTCTAATAGAGTTCCGCGCCGCGCGGGTTCAAACCATGCGGATGCCACTGAAGACCATTCTCCCTATCCTTGTATTGTCGCAAAGCGCGGGGTGAAACTACTTTTGAAGTAGAGACGAGGGAGCGGGCTTGGTGGTTCCACTGAGCACGGCGACGTTGGGATCGCGGGCGGCGTCGAAGGCGACTTCGAAGAAGCCGATGTTCATTTCCTCGAAGCTTTGATCGCCCCAGTGGACGGTTTTCGCGGGATCGGGGTTGAGCGGATTGTTGGGCGAATTGTCGTATTGGGCGGTGCATACGATGGCGACGCCGGGAGGGATGACGAAGGGCGCGGAGGGGAAATAAGTGGTCTGCCAATTGAAGTCGTAATGGGGGACGTCGAGGAGGATCTGGCGGCGGCCGTTGGGATAGACGGCTTCGAAGCGGTAGGCTTTGCCGCGCAGATGCATGTGCGGCTGGAGGGAGACGAGCGTGACGGGGGTGGTGAATTTCGCGCTGGCGGTGGAGACGTAATCGGCGTCGCCGGGAGGGATGGCGAGGTTGGCGTCGGCGGGGGCGATGGTGAGGACGCGTTGGCGCGGAGGGGTGCGGGCGAAATAAATGCCGAGCTCGGAATAGTCGGTGACGGGCTTGCCGTTGGGCGTGTAGTGCATCTCGAAAACGATGTCGGAATCCTTGCGCAGAAGTTTCGCGCGGCCGGCGCCCCAGGGTTGGGGGATGTAGCCGGGTTCGTATCCGACGAGCAATTCGCGGCGGTCCGTTTCGGCCTCGTCGGGGCGGCGGGCGGCGCGTTCTTCGGCGGAGGCGATGTAGAACTGGCCAACGGGAGCGCCGGCGACGTAGCTGGAACCGCGCGGGCGAATGAAGGCGTTGATGTGATGGACGACGGCGCGATGCTCGATTTTCCATTCGGCGGCGGCGATCCAGGTGTCGTTCGGGAGGTTCAGCGGGGTGACGAGAAAAGTGTATTGGAGGATGGCGCGGGAGGGGACCTGGTAGCCGGGGATGCGGATGACGAGATCGGGTTTGCCGAGGCGCCAGCCGGTGTTTTCGGATGGCGGCGCGGTTTCGGCGGTCGTGGCAACGCCTTCCCTGGCGCCGTCGTCGACCCAGGCGGCGAGGGTGCGGATTTCGGCGGCGGTGAGAGAGCGATCGTTGAGGAAATGCAGCCCAACAGACGGGTCGGCGGACCAGGGCGGCATGGCGCGTTTCAGGACGGCTTCTCTGATCGCTTTGGCCCAGGGCCGGACTTCGTTATATGAGGTGAAGGGCATGGGAGCGATTTCGCCGGGGCGGTGGCAGGAGACGCAACGGCGGTTGAGGATGGCGCGGACTTCGGCGGAGTAAGTGACGGGGACGGAGGGGCCCGATGCGGCGCGGAGCGTACCCAGGAGCAGCGGAAGTGCGAGAGCGAGGCGCGCGCGGGGCATGATCTGGCTCGATTATAGCGAGGCCGCGCGAGGAAGTTCGCTACTTTGGCGAACGCGGGAGCATCCATTTGAGTAGTCTGGAGGTATTGTGCCCGAAATAACCGCAAAACCGAAAGGCGTGGAACGTCTGCGGGCGATCTGGCCGCAGATTTGGGAACTGGTCCATCCGCGGCGGGGCCTGCTGCTTTTGGGCTTCGTGCTGATGGCGATCAACCGGGTCTGCGGGCTGGTGCTTCCGATGTCGACGAAGTACCTGATCGACGGGGTGATCGGCAAGCATCGAGTGGATCTGCTCATGCCGATCATCGCGGCGGTGGGCGCGGCGACGGTGATTCAAGGCGTGACTTCGTTTTCGCTGACGCAACTGCTTTCGAAGGCGGCGCAGCGGCTGATCGCGGAATTGAGGGCGAAGGTGCAGGCGCATGTGGGGCGGCTCTCCGTGGCCTATTACGACGCCAACAAGACGGGCCAGCTTGTGTCGCGCATCATGAACGACGTGGAGGGCGTCCGGAACCTGATCGGCACGGGTTTAGTGGAGCTGTTGGGCGGATTCATGACGGCGGCGATCGTGCTTGTGTTTCTGTTTCGCATCAGCACGGTGATGACGGCGCTGGCGCTGGCGATTATCGTTGGGTTCACGTTTGTGCTGAAGCGGGCGTTCACAACGATCCGGCCGATCTTCCGCGAGCGGGGAAAAATTACGGCGGAGGTGACGGGACGGTTGACGGAATCCCTCGGCGGCGTGAGGGTGATTAAGGGTTACCACGCCGAGGACCGCGAGGCGGAGGTGTTCGCGGGCGGGGTGACAAAACTGCTGAATAATGTTTTGAAGTCGCTGACGGCGACCTCGGTGATGAGCCTGTCGGCGACGGTGTTGATGGGCGCGGTGGGCGGGCTGGTGATGTATCTGGGCGCGAGGCAGATCCTGAGCGGCACGTTGACGCTGGGAAGTTTCGTGACGTTCACGGCGCTGCTGGCGTTCCTGATCGCGCCGGTGTTCCAGATCGTGGCGGTGGGGACGCAATTGACGGAGGCGATCGCGGGGCTGGAGCGGACGCGCGAAGTGATGAGCGTGTTGCCGGAGGACGAAGATCCGCGGCGGCGGACGCGGATGGGCGCGCTGCGGGGCGAGGTGGAGTTCGACAATGTGAGCTTCGCTTACGATCCGGGCAAGACGGTGCTGCACGAAGTTTCGTTCCGCGCGGAGCCGGGGACGGTGACGGCGCTGGTGGGGGCGTCCGGCGGCGGGAAGTCGACGATGATTGGCCTCATCCTGGCGTTTCAAACGCCTGGGGAGGGCGTGGTGCGCGTGGACGGAGTGGATCTATCGACGGTGGAACTGGGGTCGTACCGGACGCAGCTTGGCGTGGTGCTGCAGGAGACGTTTCTCTTCGATGGGACGATTCGGGAGAACGTGGCGTTTTCGCGGCCGGGAGCGACGGAAGAACAAATTATGGAAGCGTGCCGCATTGCGCGCGTGGACGAATTCACCGAGCAGTTCGAAAAAAAGTACGACACCATCGTCGGCGAACGCGGGGTGAAGCTGTCGGGCGGGCAGCGGCAGAGGGTGTCGATCGCGCGGGCGATTCTGGCCGATCCGCGCATTTTGATTCTGGACGAGGCGACGTCGAGTCTGGATTCGGAATCGGAAGCGTTGATTCAGGAGGGGCTGAAGTATCTGATGCGCGGGCGGACGACGTTCGTGATCGCGCACCGGTTGTCGACGATCCGCCGGGCGGATCAGATTCTAGTGGTGGAGATGGGGCGGATCGTGGAGCGGGGCACGCACGAATCGCTGTATGCGGCGCACGGACGCTATTGGGATTTGTATACGCGGCAGCACGGACTGGAGGCGAACCTGTTTCTGGCGCCGGGCGAGGGGGACGAAGCGGTGGAGCCGGAAACGGGCGGCGTGAAACGGGCGGCGGGGGACGGAGCGACCATCGGGGACGCCGTGCGGCTGATTCGAGGCTGAGTTCCGCGCGGCGCAACATCCGGGCGTACAATTTTGAATATGAATTGGAAGCCTTTGTTGTTGGCGCTCGCGTGGCTTCCGGGGTTGGCGCAGACATACTCCGGGCCGAAGCCGCCGAAGCAGGACGTTCCTTATTTGTTGCAGGCCGGAAAGCTGATTCCGGTGGAGACGACGCAGGCGAAAGAGGACGACCGGAAAGAGGGGCCGGTGTTTGTGATCGACGGCGCGGCGTCGCCGGTGAAGACGCCGATGGCGATGCCGATTTTTCTCTTCGATTCGGGAAGCCTAGCGCCGCAATCGTTGGAGCTGTACAAGCTGGATGTGAACGGCGATCATCGCGAAGTTTCCACCGGCGGCACGAAGAAGCGCAAGAACGCGGCGCGGCCGATCAAGCTTTCGATTACGCAACTGGACACGCATCTGTACCGGGTGGAATCGTATGAGACGCTCGATCCGGGCGAGTATTCCCTATCGCCGAACAGTTCGAACCAAGCGTTCTGCTTCGCCGTCTATTAGTCCGTTGCCGCCATTCGATAATGAAAAGATAAATTTATGGAATACGTAAGGCTCGGATCGACCGGAACGAAGGTGTCGCGCATCTGCCTGGGGACGATGACATATGGCGCGAAGAAGTGGCGCGAGTGGGTGTTGGAGGAGGAAGAGAGCCGGCCGTTTATCCGGCGGGCGCTGGAGATGGGGATCAATTTCTTCGACACGGCCGACATGTATTCGATTGGAGTGAGCGAGGAGATTCTGGGGCGGGCGCTGAAGGATTTTGGACCGCCGCGCGATCGGGTGGTAATCGCGACGAAGGTGTTTAACGCGATGGGCGAAGATCCGAACCAGCGGGGGCTTTCGCGCAAACATATTCTGCACTCAATCGACGACAGCCTGGTGCGGTTGAAGACCGATTACGTGGACCTGTATCAGATTCACCGCTTCGATTACGAGACGCCGATCGAGGAAACGCTGGAGGCGTTGGACGATGTGGTGAAGATGGGGAAGGCTCTGTATCTGGGCGCGTCATCGATGTTCGCGTGGCAGTTCGCCCGGATGCTCTACAAGGCGGACGACCGCGGGCTGTCGCGATTCACGACGATGCAGAACCATTACAACCTGGTGTATCGGGAAGAGGAGCGGGAGATGAATCCATTGTGCCGCGCGGAAGGGATCGGGCTGATTCCGTGGAGCCCGCTGGCGCGGGGATTTCTGGCGGGCAACCGGCGGAAGGAAGACCACGGGGACACGCTGCGGGCGAAGACCGACGAGTACGCCAAGGGCCTGTATTACCAGGATTCCGATTTCGCGGTGGTGAAGGAAGTGAGCCGGATCGCGGCGGCGCGCGGGATCTCGAACGCGCAAGTGGCGCTGGCGTGGGTGTTGCAGAAGCCGGGCATTACGGCGCCGATCGTGGGGGCGAGCAAGATGGCGCATCTGGAAGACGCGGTGGCGGCGTTGAGCGTGAAATTGGACGAGGCGGAGACGAAGGCGCTGGAAGCGCCGTACCAGCCGCATCGCGTGTTGGGACATGAATGATCCGCCGGGCGGCGATGGCGTTTGCGTGCGCGTGGGCGATGGCCGCGGACGTGGATCCGGCCTTCCGCGCCGATTTTCGCGACATCGCCGCGGAGGCGGGGTTGACGGGGAAGAACGTTTATGGAGGCCGGGACCGTAAGGATTTCATTCTTGAAACGACGGGGAATGGCGTCGCGATTTTCGACTACGACGGCGACGGGAACAACGACATCTTCATCGCGAATGGGACGCGGCTGAACGCACAGGGAACGCAGGGCCCGAACCTGCCGCAGCTTTACCACAACGACGGGAAAGGGCACTTTCACGACGTGGCGGCGGAGGCGGGATTCAAGCGGGAGGGTTGGGCGCAGGGCGTTTGCGTGGGCGATTACGACAACGACGGGCGGCCCGATCTGATGGTGACTTACTACGGGCACAATGTTCTGTATCGCAATCGCGGCGATGGGACGTTTGAGGACGCGACGGCGAAGGCGAAGCTGCCGGTGACGGGGACGCGGTACGGCTCCGGATGTTCGTTTACCGATTACGACCGCGACGGATTTGTGGACCTGTTCGTCGCCAATTATGTGGATTTGGATCTCGACAAAACGCCGCATCGGGGGGATGGGAATTTTTGCGAGTGGAAAGGGATCGCGGTGATGTGCGGGCCGCGCGGGCTGCCGCTGGCGCACAACGTTCTGTATCACAACAACGGGGACGGGACGTTTACCGACGTGTCGGAGGCGGCGGGGATTTTGAAGCCGGGCGGGCGCTACGGGCTGGGAGTGGTGGCGGCGGATTTCGATAACGACGGATGGCCGGATATTTACGTCGCATGCGACATGACGCCGAGCCTGCTGTATCACAACCTGCACAACGGCACGTTCGAGGAGCGGGGAGTGGAGGCGGGCGTGGCGTTTAATTACGACGGCGCGCTGCAGGCGGGGATGGGGATCGCGGTGGGCGATTACGACGGCGACGGGCGGCTGGACATCGCGAAGACGAATTTTTCCGGCGATCTGACTTCGCTGTTTCACAACGACGACGGGAAATTCTTCACCGACGTTTCGCGGGAGGCGGGTCTCGGAGCGCGGCAATTGTTGGGGTGGGGGATCGCGTTCGTGGATGTGGACGACGACGGCCGGCCCGATCTGGTGGTGGCGAACGGGCACGTTTATCCGGAAGTGGAGGGAAAGCAATTGGGCGATACGTATGCGCAGGCCACGGTGCTTTACCGGAACCTGGGCGGGGGAAAATTCAAAGACGTGACGGCGGATGCGGGGCCGGCGTTTCAGGTTGCGAGGCCGGCGCGCGGGCTGGCGGTGGGCGACATCGACGGAGACGGGCGGCCGGAGATCGTAATCGTGAATATGAATTCGACGCCGAGTCTGTTGAAGAACGGCGCGCCGCGCGGGAATTATCTGAACGTGTCGTTGACGGGGACGAAGTCGAACCGCAGCGCGATCGGCGCGCGGGTTATTGTAACGGTAGGGGCGCGGAAGATGACAGAGGAAGTGATGAGCGGCGGCAGTTACTACTCGCAGAATTCGTTCACGCTGCATTTTGGGTTGGGGAGCGCGGTGAAGGCGGACGAAGTGGAAGTGCATTGGCCGAGCGGGATCGTGCAGAAGACGGGGAACGCGCCGAGCGGCGAAACGTTGAAGATTGTCGAGAAGGCCGCCGGCGCGAAGACGTGAAGCGGCGCGACGGGAAGGCCGCGGTGAGCCGCCGCGAGTTTCTGGCGTCGGCGGCGGCGATTCCGGCGCTGGCGGGGCTGGGAAGCGCGCCGGCGTTCGCGGAGGAGCCGCGCCACGAACCGCCGTATTTGGCGCTGAAGAAATTTATTCTTCCGGGGAACGATGAGTTTGCGGGAGAGCGCGAGGCGATGGAGATCGACCAGGCGCTGGGCGCGGCGCTGCGTTCTTTGGAGCTGCCGTTGAGCGGGTCGTGCCGCGGGATTTCTCCTTGTCCGGCGAGCTACCGGGCGTTAGCGCACGATTTGGACGAGGCGGTTTACGACACCGGCGATGTGGGAGTGGCCGAGGGGTGGAAACGTTGGGCGCGTTCTTTGGGGCGTGTTCGCCGGGCGCGGTTTTATTCGCTGCTGGAGGGATTTGTCCGTTACGAAGTGGCTAGCGAGCGCGATGGGAAATTGCAGTATCGCGTGGGGCGGTGGAAGCAGAGTTGGGTGGATGGGAAGCTGGCCGAATTCACGCCGGTGGAAGAGCATGTGGCAACGGCGGATGCGCCGATGTTTCGCGACGTGACGGCGGCGGTGTTTGAGCAGACGGCTTCGTTTCCTGCGCAGTTGGCGCGGGGTGCGCCGTATTGGCGGTCGCGGTTGGACCCGGCGGCGGGCATCGATATCTATGCCAGCAATGGCATCGCGGTGGGCGACATCGACGGCGACGGCGAGGACGAGATTTACGTTTGCCAGGCGGGAGGATTGCCGAACCGGCTGTACAAATTCGATCCGGCGGGCGCGATGGTGGACGTTACCGAAGCGTGGGGCGTTGGGCTGCTGGATGAAACGTCGTCGGCGTTGTTTCTCGATTTGCGGAATAGCGGACGGCAGGATTTGGTGGTTTTGCGCAGCGGCGGGCCGGTGCTGTTTTTGAATGAAGGGGCGCGGTTCCGGATGCGGACCGATGCGTTTCGATTCGCGACGGCTCCGGCGGGAGGGTTCACGGGAATGGCCGCTGCCGACTTCGACCGCGACGGGAAGCTGGACCTTTATCTTTGCTGTTACGTCTATTTTCAAAGCGAGGCGCAGTACACGTACGCGTCGCCGTATCACGACGCGCGAAACGGGCCGCCGAACTTTTTATTTCGCAACGGGCTGAACGCGGACGGCAGCGGATTTCTGGACGACTGCACGGCGGAAACGGGGATGAACGAAAACAACGACCGCTTCAGTTTCGCGCCGGCGTGGTGCGATTTCAACGGCGACGGATGGCCGGATCTGTACGTGGCGAACGATTTTGGGCGGAAGAATTTGTATGTGAACGAGCAGGGGCGTTTTCGGGACCGGGCGGCGAGCGCGGGAGTGGAGGACATGGGTCCGGGGATGAGCGCGTCGTGGTTCGATTCCGATCACGATGGGAATCCGGACCTGTATGTAGCGAACATGTGGACCGAGGCCGGGCAGAGGGTGGTGCGGGACAAGAACTTCGCACCGGCGCGCGGCGAGGCGATGCGGGAGGCGTATAGAAGGCACACGAAGGGCAACTCGCTGTATCGGAATCGGGGGGATGGAACGTTTGAAGAAACGACGTTCGCGCAGCATGCGGAGTTCGGGAGATGGGCGTGGAGCTCCGGCGGGCACGATCTGGACAACGACGGGGATGCGGAGATTTTCATCGCGTGCGGGATGTTGACGAATACGTCGGCGGTGGATTTGATGGGGTTCTTCTGGCGGCAGGTGGTGGCGCGGTCGCCGGTGACGGCGGCGCCATCGGAGGCGTATGAAAACGGGTGGAACGCGCTGAATCAGTTTATCCGCGAGGATTACAGTTGGAGCGGGCGCGAGCCGAACGTTTTGCATGTCCGCAGAGGGGCGAGGTATTTCGATTTCTCGGGCGTGAGCGGGCTGGATTATCCGGAAGACACGCGGGCGTTCGCGATCGCCGATTTCGACGGCGACGGGCGCGCGGACGTGATTTTGAAGAGCCGGCTGGGGCCGCAGGTCCGCGTGTTGCAGAACCACTGCGCGGGGGAGAACCGGTCGATCGCGTTCCGGCTGCGGGGGACGAAATCGAACCGCGACGCGATCGGGGCGCGCGTTCAAGTGGACGGGCGAACGAAGTGGATGGAGGCGGGGTCGGGATTTCTTTCGCAACATTCGAAGACGCTTTTGTTTGGATTGGGCGGAGCGGAATCGGTGGAGCGGGTGACGATCGCGTGGCCGTCGGGAGCGGTGCAGGAGTTCACGGACCTGCGCGCGGGAAGGACTTATTCGATTACGGAAGGCTCTCCGAGTGTCGAAGCGAAGCCCTTTCGCGAGCAGCGGGCGTTATCGTCGAGGGCGGTGGAGGCGGACAACGAACTGAAGCTGCGCGATACGTGGTTTCTGGAGCCGGTGCCGCTGCCGCAAGCGCAGCGCGGGCCGGGGTTGCTGGTGTTGGTGGATGGACAGGCGGCGCCGGAGGGTTATGGGCCGGGGGCGCGCGTGGTGGATTTCAAGAAAGAGCCGGCGGATTTGCGGCGCAAGTATGAGATTTTCCGGCGGTATCTTTTCGACTGGCGCACGGAGTTGGCGACGCCGCTCGCGTTCCTGTTGAACGGCGCCGGGGAGGCGGTGAAGGTGTACGCGGCGCTTCCGGCGGCCAGCGAATACAAGAAGGATTTGGCGAGGCCGGGGGCGGCGCTGCCGTTCAAGGGAACCTACGTCACCGAACCGCATCGCGATTTTTTCAAATTTGGGGCGGCGTTTTTGTGGGCCGGATATTCCGAGCAGGCACTTCCTTATCTGGAAGCGGTGCTGAAGCGGACGCCGGAGAATCCGCGCGTGCTGGTGCTGGCGGGGCAGATTCATTTGCAGGCGAACCGGACGGGGGAAGCGGAGAAGTATTTTCGCGCCGCGGCCGAGGCGAATCCGAATTACGCCGAAGCGTGGTCGGGATTGGGGGACGTGGCCGAGACGCGGGACGACGGAGCTTTGGCGCTGGAGCATTATGAAAAGGCGTTGGCGTTGAAGCCGGACCTTGTCTACACGCTGCTGAACGCGGGGTTGGCGGCGGGCAAGTTGAACCGGCAGGATAAGGCCGAGGCGTGGTACCGCGAGGCGCTGCGGTTGGACCCGAAGTCGGCGGAGGCGGCGAACGGGATCGGGCTGGCGCTGGCCAAGCAAGGGCGCTTCGACGAGGCGCGGCAATATTTTGAAAACGCCATCGCGCTGCGGCGCGATTTCGCGGGCGCGATCAATAATTTGGGTGTGTTGTATCTGCAGTTAAATCAGGCGAAGGACGCGATCGCGGCCTTTACCTATGGCATCCGGGAGGCGCCGGATGAGGATATACTCTATCTGAATCTGGGGCGAATTTATACGCGCGCGGGAAATTTCGAAGAGGCGCGGCGGGTGATGCGGCAATTGCTAGAGCGGAAGCCGGACAGCGCGGTGGCGCGGCATGCGCTACGGGAACTGGAGAATAAGTAGACGTCTATGCTGGGTTCGGGGCTGATCGTTTTCTCGCTTCTCGCCGCGGCGCCGGAGAGCGTGGAAACGTTGCTTGCAAAGATCGCGGCATCGGGCCGGTGCGCGGACCTGAGCGAGGCGCCGGACCGGCGCGTTTCACCTCCCGCGGCGATTGCGCCGGGGCTTCCGCCGGTGTTGAGTTTTCGCTATTACGAAGGCAAACTGCACGGGCGATTTTCGAATACGGATTTGATGTTGGACGATGCGGGCCATTAGCTCAGGCATCGCGGTGGCGCTGGTGGCGGCGGTGACGGCGGCGGGGCAATCGGCGCGGGTGGAAGGGATGGCGGCGTTTCACGAAGGGCGCTATTCGGTGGCGCTGGCGAAGTTGAAGGCAGCGGCGGCCGATCCGAAGGACTCGCATGGCGAAAGCGTTTCTGGCGCTGACGGAGGCGGCGTTGGGCGATTGTAAGACGGCGTTGCCGGGGTTGACGGCGAACGCCGATTCGATGGAATCCACGCTGTACAAGCTGGCGGGTCTGGCGGCGGTGCGCTGTTATGGCGCGATGGGCGAACCGGGCCGGGCGCTGGCTCTGTTGGGGGGGTTGGAGAAGCGCTTTCCGGCCGACCCAGACGTTTTGTTCACGTCGGCCAAGCTTCACATGAAGGCGTTCAACGACGCGACCTTCGCGATGTTCGAGCGGGCGCCGGCGTCTTACCGGGTGCATCAGCTTTCGGCGGAGATTTTCGAGATTCAGAACCGTTACGCCGATGCCGAAGGCGAGTACCGCAAGGCGATCGCGCTGAACCCGGCGGCGCCGGAACTGCACTTCGAATTGGGGCGGGCGATTTTGCTGGAGAGCCACGGACCGGAGGCGCTGGAGCGGGCGAGCGTGGAGTTTCAAGCCGAGCTGAAGTTGAGTCCGGAGGACGCGGCGGCGGAGTTTCAATTGGGGCAGATCGCCGAGACGCGGGGGAAGACGGCGGACGCGCGGGGGCATTTCGAACGCGCGGTTACGCTGTCGCCGCGATTCGTTCAAGCGCTGGTGGCGCTGGGCAAACTCCATTTGCGGGACAAGCGATACGGGAGGCGATCGATGCGCTGACGCGCGCGGTGGCGATCGATCCGGCGAACGAGAGCGCGCATTATGGATTGCTAACGGCGTATCGCGACGCGGGGCAAATGGACAAGGCGAAGGCGGAGATGGCGGTGCTCGAACGGCTGAGGAAGCCTCCCGAAGGCGAGTTCTCCGATTTTCTAAAACGCCTTGGGGAGAAGAAAGCGGATCAGTGAGATGGTTGACCGCCGGCTGCGTGCTGTGTGCGGCGTTAGCCCTGGCGCTGACGCGCGGCGGCGCGGCCGCGCCGGCTTACGCGCCCGATTTTCGCGACATCGCGAAGCAGGCCGGATTGACCGATGTTTTTCCCAACGGCGGGACGGCGTCGAAGAAGTTCATCATCGAGACCACGGGCAGCGGGATCGCCTTCATCGATTACGATAACGACGGGCGGTTGGATATTTTCGTTCTGTCGGGCGAGGGCGGAACGAACCGGATGTACCGCAACGAAGGCGGCGGGCGGTTTCGCGATGTAACGGACGCGCTGGGGCTGCGGTCTTCGGGATGGGCGCAGGGCGTATGCGCGGGCGATTACGACAACGACGGATTCACCGATCTGGTGGTGACGTACTGGGGCGGAATCCATCTTTACCGCAACGTTCAGGGCAAGCGCTTCGAGGACCGGACGGAGGCGGCGCATCTGCGGCAGGACCGGGTGCGGTACAACACGGGCTGCGCGTTTACGGACGTGGACGGGGATGGGCGGCTGGATTTATTTGTCGCGAATTATTTGAAGTTCGATCCGGCGACGACGCCGAAGCCGGGCGCGAATCCGTACTGTTTTTATCGCGGGATCGCGGTGAATTGCGGGCCAAAGGGTCTGCCGTTCGACCGCAACATTCTTTACCGCAACAACGGCGACGGCACGTTTACGGACGTGTCGGTGGAATCCGGCGATCGCGGCTCCGGAAGGGCATTATTCGCTGAGCGTGTTGACGGGCGACTTCAATGAAGACGGGCTTCCCGATATCTATGTCGCTTGCGATCAGACGCCTTCGCTGCTGTATATCAACAAGGGCGGAGGGAAGTTTGAAGAAGAGGGCGTGCTGCGCGGCGTGGCCTACGACGAGAACGGACGGGCGATGTCGGGGATGGGCGCGGATGCGGGCGATTATCGGGGCGACGGGCATGCGGCGATATTCCGCACCAATTTTTCCGACGAGTTCGAGACGCTTTACCGCAACCTGGGCGGAGGGAACTTCGACGATGTGACGCTGGAGGCGGGGTTGGGTGGAAACCGGCGATTTGTGGGGTGGGGAACGGGATTCTTCGACTTCAATAACGACGGGTGGAAGGATTTATTTCTGGTGAATGGCCACGTGTTCCCGGAGGTGGATGGGCTGCACATCGACATCCACTACAAGGACCGGCCGATCTTGTATCAAAATCTGGGCAACGGAAAATTTCAGGATATTTCGGAGCACGCGGGGCCGGGGCTGTTGGAAAAACATTCGTCGCGCGGGGCGGCGTTTGGGGATTTCGACAACGACGGCGCGGTGGAGATCGCGGTGAATAATCAGAACGATTCGCCCACGCTGCTGAAGCAGGCGGCGAACCCGCCGGGGCATTGGATTCTTTTGAAATTGGAAGGGACGCGATCCAACCGGAGCGCCATTGGAGCGCGGGTGAAATTGGTGGCGGCGGGGCGCGCGCAAACGGGCGAAGTGCGGAGCGGAGGGAGTTATTTATCGCAGAACGATTTGCGGCTGCACTTCGGGCTGGGAGTGGCGGCGAAGGTGGAACGGATCGAGATTTTGTGGCCTAGCGGGAAGAGACAAACTCTGAACGATGAAGAGTGCGACCGGGTACTGACGATTCGGGAACCGTAGATTCCTGGACGGAAATTCGGAGACACGAATGCCTCAACAAATTTGGCGCGCGTAACGCAAGTTCCGCCGGCGATCGTTGTTTACTTTCTCTCCATCGTTCCTTTGCTTCCTACAGAATTTAGTGCAACGTTGCGTTTTTACGAAGATCAAAAACCCGTTCAGGTAACCCTTAAACTGGATAGGGAGCCGCGTCAAACGCGAGCGGCCAGCGCCCACCTTTTTGCATTCGCGATCTCCAGTGCCTAGGGTGAAGACCACTTAGCGGCGAGGACGAAGATGATCAGTCGTCTCGCTCTTGGTTACACAATAGCGCGGGGGGTGGGAAAAGCGAGACGGCGGGATGGCGAGAATGGGGTGTAAGGTGTTTAGGGAGAGGGAGATAGAGATTTTTTTGAGCGTTGTGACTGGCGATTTCGAGTTTCGGAATTTCAGTTCGGCTGAGTTTCTGAGCGGGGACGGCTAACGGTCCATCCACACGGTTGCGCCGCCGGGAGGGACTTGGCGGTCGCCGACCAGGATGCGGGCACCGGAGGGGGCGGGGATTGGTTGGGGCTTGCTGGCGAAGTTGGTTGCGACCCAGAAGCCATCGCGCCAATCGACGAGAAAATTGGGTTCCAGATTCGCGGGAGCGGCGCCGGCGGCTTCGTAGACGCGATGCATGAGGACGCGCTCCAATTCGCCGTCGAGCGAATCGACGCCGATGTAGGTGACCGTGCCCGCGCCCAGTTTGCGCGTCACGGCGGCGGCCTTGTTGGCATAGAACTGATCGGCGTAGTGGGCGAGCACTTCGGTTCCGGCGCCGGGTTCGAGGATGTCGGCCCAGGAGCCCCAGGCGTAGTCGTTCCCGCCGGCAATGACGTGGCCGTTGACGCCGACGGGAAGCACGTCGTAAATGGGAATGCGCGCGCCGATGAGCGGGAGGATGGGCGCGGCCCACGGGCCTTCCCACAGATGCCCGCGCGTGTCTTTCTGGCCGGTGCGGCAGGTGAGGATGAGGTGGCCGCCGGCGTTGGCGTAGTCTTCGAAGCGCTTGATCAGGTCGGCGTCGACCAGTTGAAAGGCGGGCGCGACGACGAAGGGGTAGTGGCTGAAATCGCGATCGGGCGTGAGCACGTCCACCGGGCGCCATCATGCTTTTCAGGGCGCGGTAATAACGCATCCAGTGGGCGACGGTGTCCCATCGCGTGGTTTGCCGGTGATTGGAGATGTCCCAACGGTTGTCGTAGTCGATCAGGAACGCGGTGTGGCGGGCGGCGTAAGCGGGAGGTGGAACGGCGCCGGGGGTGTAGTATTTGCGAAGCTCGACGATCTCCTTCATCGCTTGGGCGTATTCGAGGCCGCCGGGCGAGGGGGTGACGCCATCGGGTTCGACGAGGCCCTTGTGATAAAGCTCCGAGCCGAACAGCGGCTGGCGGTAACGGTAAGTGCAGACGAAACGCGCACCGGCGCCGAAGGCCCGCAGCAGCCACATGTGAATTGCGCCGGGAAGCGGCCACGGATTGACGCCGCCCCAATTCACCTGGCCGGGCTGCAGTTCCATGGGGCCGGAGAGGCCGTTGAAGGAGCGCATGAAGTCGTGCATGAACGACATCTCCTCGGCGCTGCCGAGGCGGAAGCCCAGTTCCCCTTCGTTGAGTTCGCCATGCACGGGATAGTGCGTCCAGGAGAAACACGTCGAGAGTCTTGGCGGAGAGCGACGGATCGACGTCCTCATGCATGGTCATGAAGTTGGTGGTGATCCATTGATTCTTGGTGTAGCGGCGAAGAATGCCTGCTTGCATTTTGATATAGCCGGCGGTTTCGCGGGCGAACCAACGTTTGAAATCGAGGAGGGCGTGCGGGCTGGGATCGGCGACCAAGGTGTCGGGATTGGGGATGTCGATCTGATCGAAGTTCTGGTACATGGTGGACCAGAAGGCGCCGCCCC
Organism: uncultured Acidobacteriota bacterium; assembly: GCA_963823105.1. Classification (GTDB taxonomy): domain Bacteria; phylum Acidobacteriota; class Terriglobia; order Bryobacterales; family Bryobacteraceae; genus JAJYKC01. The sequence continues at coordinate 259,609 of CAWGKC010000009.1, read as the reverse complement.
AATCCTGATTCAGGCGGTCGATGGTGCCGTATTTTTCCTGCAGCCAGAGGCGGAACTTGATCGTGGCGGCGGTGGAATAGGAGAAGCGGCGGCCGTAGTGGCTGAGTTCGTTGTCGATCTGCCAGCCCCATACGCGCGGATCGTTTCCGAATTTCTTGGCCAGCTCGGTGTCGATTTTGGCGACGTATTCGCGATAGACGGGCGAGCTCCAGTCGGCGTGCTCGCGGCTGCCGTGATCCATGGCGCGGCCTTGCGCGTCGATCATTAGAATTTCGGGATGCTTGCGCGTGAGCCAGATGGGCGGGGTGGCGCTGGGGGTGCAGAGAATGACTTTTAGCCCTTGTTTGGCCGCCAAATCGATGTTTTTCTCCAGCCAATCGAATTTGTATTCGTCCTCCTGCGGCTCCATGAAGTACCAGGCGAATTCGCCCATATGGACGAACTCCATGCCGAGTTTGCGGATGTTGGCCATGTCGCGCGGCCATTGGGATTCGGGCCAAGCTTCGGGATAGTAATAGACGCCGATGGTGGTCATCTGGCCGGGTGGAAACCAATCGCGATTTTGGGCCGGCGCGGGCGCCGCGATACACGCCGCCAGAAGCGCGGCGGCCATGGATCGGAATGTCTTCATGCTTCGAACATTAGAACATTTTGGCGAGATCCCCGCGCGGGGCGGGGCGGTGATACAACAGGAGTGTTCGTATCGAAGAAAGGCGCACCGCTTGCCAATCAAGAAGTATCCGGCCAGCCCGAGGGAAACGGCGCAAGCCATTTCCTTGACGCGGCGCGAACTGCTTCGCGCGGCGACGGGAGCGAGCGCGGCCGGCGCGTTTTTCGGGCTCGCGGGCGGGCGGGCGTTGGCGGCGGCGCCTACGAAAAAAGCCATCGTGGTGACGTTCGGAGGCGGCGCGCGAGACGAGGAGACTTTCCTGCCGGAGGGGCAGGAAAATATCCCGCACCTCTTGAACGAACTGATCCCGCGGGCGACGTTCTTCACGCAGGTGGTGAACCGGGGAATCTTAGGTCACTACGTGGCGACGGCCAGCCTGGCGACGGGCGTTTACGAGACGTTCAATAACTTCGCCGCGGTGGCGCCGCAAAACCCGACGGTGTTCGAATATTTCCGGAAGGATCTGAAGCGGCCGGCCAAGGACGCGTGGGTGATCGCGCCCAGCAACGGGTTCAACCGGATCGGAGAGAGCGGAAATCGGAGCTATGGCGCGGGTCTGGGCGCGGGGGTGATTCTGCCCAAACGGCTGCTGGCCGCGGCGCTGACTTCGCACGGAGGGGGGCGCTACGATTATCTGCTGCGCGACAACTATGAGACGCCGCTCTACACGCCGGAGATCAGCGGGAACGGCGTCGAGCTGCACCAGATGGCGGAGTTGCTGAATCTGTCGGTGGCCGACTTCACGGCGCACGCGGGGAGCCTGGCGAGCGCCGACGAGCTGTCGGTTTATATCGCGCGGCATCTGATGCGCCAGATCGCGCCGAGCCTGGTGTGGATTACGCTGCACGATATCGACATCGCGCATGCGGGCGCGTATTCGCTTTACATCGAAGGCATACGGCGTTCGGACCGGCTGTGCGGCGAGATCTGGAAGATGATTCAGAGCGAGCCGGAGTACGCGGGGAAGACGGCGATGTTCATTTTGCCCGATTTCGGGCGCGATTCCGACACCGACGCGGGCGGCAACGGGTTTCAACATCACCGCACGGGAGACGCGCTTTCGCGGACGACCTGGATGCTGGCGCTGGGGCCGGGCATTCGGGAGAACGTGGTGGTGGATCGGGCGGTGGATTCGAGGGATCTGGTTCCGACGCTGGGGGCGATGTTCGGATTTTCGCCGCGATTCGCGCAGGGCAAAGCGCTGGCGGAGGTGTTGTAGGCGATGACGCCGGGCGATCTGAAACCGGAGAGCTTCGGGACGTATCCGCCGTTGGCGCGGAAAGTTGCGACGGAGGAGATCGCGCTGTTGCGCCAGCTTCCGACGGCGTTTTTGCCGCTGCTGTTGCGGGAGCTGATCGCCTACGACTGGAAATTCCCGGCGGAGAGGAAGGAATTGGATCATCAGTTTGCCTACCTTGGCGCGCGGACGCCGGAGGAATTGCGGGCGTGGATGACGCCGTTTGCGCAGCTTCGGCTGTCGGCGGAATTGGAGCGGGTGGATTGGGTGAAGTCGCCGGCGGAGTTTTCCGAACAGCTTTCGGCGCATCTTTGGGCGACGCACCAGATTGACGCGTTTCGCGCGGCGGCGGTGGATTACGTTCACAAGCTAAATGCCGCGAAAGCGCCGGAAGCGCTGCCAGCGCCGCGCTTGGGGATCGTCGTAGTGGGCAGGGGAGTAAAGGGGAACGCGGCGCCGCTGTTTCGCAAACTGCGGCCGCAAGGGTTGCACTTTACGAACATCGATCCGGAGAACGGATTAAGAATCCTCGTGGCGGCGGTAGAGGCGCGGGCGAAGGAGCATCCGATCCCGTACGGGCATTGGTATATCGACGGCGGGAAGCCGGAAGCGATGGCGGGCGAAGGGGTGGCGCGGGTTTCGTATCCGGCGCTCGACCGGGTGCGGGCGGCATTGGTGGCGAAGATGCGAGCGACGATGCAGCCGGACGGGGGAGGGCCGGAGGCGCTACGCAGCCTGTTGGCGCGGCTGGGTCCGGCGGATTTAGGAATGAGCGCGGCGGAGGAGGACGCGGTATTGAACCGTTTCCAGATCAGCGTGTTGACGGAAGGCTCCGGCACGCAGATTTTCAGCACGACGTTCGTGCAATGGACGGCGCGGGAGGCGTTGCGGCGGGCGCAGTGCGTGACGCTGCTGGCGCGGTATTCGCCGCGGCTGCGCGAGGGATCGATGACCGGATTGCTGGCCGGAGCAAACGAGGCGCCGCAGTACGATCCGGAAGGGTCTCTGATCGACGCCGACATGGGCGCTTACTATACGTGGATCAATCAGCAGCGGCTGGCGGGCGCGGACGAGGCGCGGTTTTTGGCGTGGTTCGAGGGAGGGAACGAAGCGCTGGCGATCGGGCCTTCGATGCCGCGGGGAACGGAGACGAACGAGGCGACCGGGCTGAGGGAACTCGTGAGCCGCCTTACGTGATTTTGGCGGGCGCCATGGGTCCGGTGGATTCGCGAATCGACCAGATGCGTCTTTACGATGTGGGCTTTGGCATAGGGCGGGGGCGCGCCGTTGGAGACGCTTTCGAGATGGTAGAGCAGCGCATGGAAGGCTTGGCGGGCGATCTCGTCGCGGGGGAAGCGGACGGTGGTGAGGGGAGGGTCGGTATAGCGGGCGAGCTGGATATCGTCGAAGCCGACCACGGAAATGTCTTGAGGAACGCGGAGACCGGCGCGGCGAATGGCGCGTAGGGCGCCGATGGCGGTGACGTCGTTGGAGGCGAGAACGGCGGTGGGGGGTTCGACGATGCGCAGGAGGCGTTCCATGGCGAGCAACCCTCCTTCCACGGTGTGATCGCTCTCTTCGACCAGCCTCTCCCCTTCCCCGATGCCGGCCTTCGCCAGCGCGCCGAGGAACGCCGAGCGCCGGATGCGCGCCGACTTGACGGCCTGAGGGCCGCTGACGAAGGCGATTCGCCGGTGGCCAAGGCCGAGCAGATGTTCGACCGCTTGAGCGATGCCCGCGCGATAATCGACGCGGACGTTGCTGACGCGGTCCTTGGGAACGCCAACGTCGAGAAAAACCAACGGCACGTTGCGGCGCGAGAACTCGTCGATGAAGCTGTTGCTCATTTCGGACGTCATGATGGCCACGCCTTCCACCTTGCGTTGCAGCATGCGCCGGACGCAGATCTCCATCCGGACGGTGTCGTAGTTGGTTGAGCTGATGAGAATTTCGTAGTCGTGCTCGACGCACAGGTTTTCGAACTCTTTCACCAGTTCGGGAAAGAACGGGTTGGTGATATCGGAGACGATCAGACCCAGGATGCGGCTGCGTCCGGAGACCAGGGAGCGGGCTTGAATGTTGGGAAGGTAATCGAGCTCGCGGATGGCTTTCCACACCCGCTCGGCGGTCTTTGGGTCGACGTCGGCGGGGCGGTTAATCGTGCGGGAGACTGTGGCCGTCGATACACCGGCTCTTTTAGCGACTTCGTAAAGGCTCATAATGCGCTGTCACGTCCCCGACCGGACCGGATCGCGGCGGCCGGGCACCTCCCATAATACAAAAAGATTAAAAAAAAGCTTGAAGTAAGCGTTTACGTGTGGTAACTTCGATTCCAGTCTCGTACTCAGTTTCTGCTTCCGGTTTAAGTGGAGGAATCTATGCCCCGTCGGCTTAGTAGGTTTTTAGGATTTGTTGGTTCGCTGTTGCTGATGAGCGTCGCCGCTCTCGCTCAACGCGATCTTGGAACGATTACCGGCACGGTCACCGACCCGCAAGGAGCGGCCGTCGCCAACGCGAAAGTGGTCATCATCGAAGACGCCACGGGTTTATCCTATACGGCGGACACGGACGCTTCGGGGACCTACGTCCGGCCGTTGCTGAAGCCCGGCACCTATACGATTACCGTGGAAGCGCCCGGGTTCCAAAAGGCGCAACAAAAAGGAATTATCGTTAACCCCGGCGAGCGGGCGGGAGCGAATATGGCGCTGACGGTCGGAAATGTCAGCCAGACGGTGGAGGTTGTCTCGGGCGCGCCGCTGCTTCAGACCGAATCGGCCGAGCAGGGAGCGGATTTGAATTCGTCGCAAGTGACTCAACTGCCGCTGGGCGGGCAGAGGACGTTTGCGTTTTTGGCGCGATTAACTCCGGGCGTACTGCCTCCGGAGCCGGGTGCGCGCGACGCACTGGGCGGGGGTTTCTCGGCGAACGGCGTGCGGTCGACGGGCGAGAACAATTTCCTGCTTAACGGCGTGGATAATAACGTCAACGTCATCGATTTTATCAATCAGCAATCGTTTGTGATTAACCCTTCGGTGGAAGCGATCGGTCAGATGCAAATCCTGACCAACGGGTACAACGCCGAGTATGGCCGCGCGGCCGGCGGCGTGGTGGACGTCAACCTGAAGTCGGGCACCAATGAGGTTCACGGCGTTCTGTTCGAGATTCTCCAGAACGACGCTTTGAACGCCAACCGGTGGGATAATAACCGCGCGGGCGTGGCTCGCAATACATTCAAACAAAACCAGTTCGGCGCAGCGGCGGGCGGCGCGATCATCAAGAACAAGCTATTCATTTTCGGCGACTATCAGGGCACGAGGATCGCGACGAGCGGCGGCACGATCGACAATCTGGGTTACGGCGGCTTCTATACGATTCCCACGCAAGCGATGATCGGGGGAAACTTCTCGGGCTTGCTTGGCAAAGCGATCGGGACGGATCCCGCCACGGGAAACCAGATTCTGCAGAATGAATTGTTCGATCCCAATAGCACGCGCTGCGTGAGCGGCTGTAGCGGAGGCAGTCCGGTCTATACCCGCAACCCATTCCCAGGCAATATCATCCCGACGTCGGTGATGGATCCGGCGGCGAGGAAAATCGCCGCGCTCTACCCGGCGCCCAATCAGCCATTCGCGAATGGCAATTATCCGCAGAACGATTACTACACGGTGACGCCGGGAGCTTTGAATACCGATCAGGGCGACGGACGCGTGGATTATCGCATTAACGACAAGAACAGCCTTTTCGGTAGCATTAGCTGGTCCAACACGGCCAAAGCCAGCGTGGCTCCCTTCCAGGGCGCTCTCGACGGCGGAAACTTCAATGGCACCAGCGAGCAGGATTTGGGACGAAACGCCCAACTTGGATTCACTCACATCTTCTCGCCTTCCATCATTTCCGAAACGCGGCTCGGCTTCAGCCGATTGGTGACGGCGCGCACTCAGGCCAACGCCAATACCAACGAATTCTCGGCGATCGGAATCGGCGGCTACAACCCGACGACCACCCTCAACGGCGGTCTACCGCAATTCGGCATGGGACCCTACAGCCAGGTGGGCGCCAACGACTGGCTGCCGACTAAGGAATATAACAACGAATGGGATTTCGTTCAGAACCTTTCCGTCACCACCGGCAACCACTCGCTGAAGTTCGGCGGCGAAGTCCGGCCCATTCAGTTCCCGTTCTTCCAGGTGCCCTTTCCACACGGGGAAATGAACTTCTCCCGCAACGAAACCGCGTTCCCCTCCAGTGCCAGTTCCGTCGGTGGATTGAACGGCACCCTCAGCGCGGACACGGGCGACACAATGGCGTCTTTCCTTCTCGGCGCCATCAATAACGGGCAAATTTCAACGACGAATTTTATCTCGTCCACGCGGCAGGCATACGCGTTCTATGGCCAGGACGACTGGAAACTTACGCCGAAATTGACTTTGAATTTGGGCCTGCGGTATGAGCTCTGGTCGCCGATCGGCGAGAAGTTTTCGCGCCAATCCAACTTCGACCTGAATAATTTGACTCTCTACATTCCCTCGGGGCCGAATCAGAACGCCGCGCTGCCTCCCAACTTCAACACGCCATATACGACGGGTGGCCGCACCTTCCCCGCGCTGTTTCCGAATGTGACGGTCAGCCGCGGCCAAGTGAACCAGTATCTGATTCCCTGGGATAAAGCGGATATTGGTCCGCGCGTCGGCTTCGCCTACAACCTGTTTAGTAAGACCGTGCTCCGCGGCGCTTATGGAATCTTCTACGGCGGCGAGGAAAATCAGGGAGGAAATCCGAACCGCGGCGAGTCGGCTCCTTTCAATGAGTCGCCTCAGTTGAACCGCCCGTCCGGCGTCGGCAGCTTCCTGCCCGACCCATACTTCGCCGGCGGCGCGGCAACAGGGGGAATTTCGGCGGGCTTTCCTCTCAACGTCTTCACCACAACGCCCGTGTCTTCGCTTCAGTTCCGCTCCGTCGCCAACGACTTCCTGAATCCGATGGTTCAAAAATGGAATTTGGATATTCAACAGGAACTAAAAGGCAGCATGGTGCTCGATGTCGGCTACCAGGGAAATCACTCTTCGCACCAGCTCTTACAGCCGGATTTCAATACGTGTCCAAACCTCGGGACTTTGAACACAAGCATCAACTGCAACTCCCTGCGTCCGTATCCGGACATTGGCGGGATTTCGGGTACTGCAACTTTCGGCTTCGGCAATTACGATGCGCTGACCGTTTCTTTGAACAAGCGCATGTCGAACGGGTTGCAGTTCATCACGTCCTATACTTACGGCCATGCGTTGGCCAACACTGGCACGACGCTAAGCGGATCGTCTGGGTTTTACACGAAGAATCCGCAGAACTATGCCACCTCATACGCAAACGCCGCTTGGGACATCGAACACAACTTCACCTCGGGGTTCAATTACGACGTTCCGTTCGGCCGCGGAAGAGCCTATGGGGCGAATATGAACCGGTTCGCCAGCACGCTTTTGGGCAACTGGCAGGTGAACGGCGTTCTGAGCATGAATTCCGGCCAACCCTTCACGATTCGCGCCAACGGTTGCCAGGGTGTCTGGAGCGGATGTTCGCCAGATCTCGTGGCTGGCACGAATCCAAACGCCGCGCCATCGAATGGCCGGAATCCGGGCGAGTGGTTCAATACGTCCAATTTCACGCACCCGGCGTCGCTGACCCAAGGAAACCTTGGCCTGCAGACCAACTTCACACCTCCGCTCCGCACGCTCGATTTCTCGATCTTCAAGGACTTCGCCATCACCGAGCGGTGGAAGGTTGAATTCCGAGCCGAGAGTTTCAATATCGCCAATACACCGCAATTCGGCACGCCCGACAACAACATAGGCGATGCCAAGTTCGGCCAGATCACCAACACGCTAACGGGCAGCGAGCGCCACGTTCAATTCTCGCTGCGCCTGCAATTCTAGACCTCCTCCACGCACCGCACCACCAAAGAGGCTCCGGAGGGCATTCGGCTTTCCGGAGCCTTTTTGGCTCGATTTTAGTGGTTAGGACGCGGCTGATTCGGTTCCCAGAGAACTTCCGGGACGCCGAGCGCGCGGTTCACCCAACGGCTCCAGACGAAGAGGGCGTCGCTCAAGCGGTTCAGATAGCGGACGGCTTCGGGTGGGACCTCTTCGAGGCGGGCGAGGGAGACGGCAAGACGCTCTGCGCGGCGGCAAATGGTGCGGCAGGCATGGAGCTCGGCGTTGACGCGGCTGCCGCCGGGTAGGACGAAGGAACGGAGCGGAGGGAGATCCTCGTTCATCGAGTCGATTTGCGCTTCGAGCAGATCGATTTCGGCGCCGGTGACGCGGGCTTGGCGGGGGTGAACGTCCTCCGGGAGCGTGGCGAGGATGGAGCCAAGGTTGAAAAGCTCGTGCTGGACGCGCTTCAGGATGGCGGCGAGGGAGGCGAGGCGGGCGTCGCTTTCGGCCGAAACGCAAGCCAAACCGACGAAGGCGTTCAATTCGTCCACCGTTCCATAGCATTCGATGCGCAGGGCGTCCTTGGCCACCCGCTGGCCGCCGGCGAGGCTGGTTTCCCCCGCGTCGCCGCGGCGGGTGTAGATGCGGTTGAGAGCGAGGCGAGGCGGATCGAACGGGGGTTGGTCCACGAAGACCATCTTAAGCGACTTACGGCGGCGCGATGGAAGCTGCCGGAATTCCCGCGCCGCCGTGGGGTATCCTGAATCGAGGGAGGGATCGTCCATGGGTTGCGGAAGCGGAATGGTTGGCCCGAGAGCGCCGGAGACAGGCGCCCGCAGAGTGTTCTGCGTGAAGTTTCAAAAGGAAATGGCGGGGCTGGACGAGGTGCCCTTCGACAATCATCCTCTCGGCCAGAGAATCTACGAGAACGTCTCCAAGGACGCCTGGAAACTGTGGCTGGAGCAGATGAAGATGATCATGAACGAGTATCGTCTGAATCTGGGAACCCCGGAGGCGCAGGAGTTTTTGCTGAAGCAGATGGAGGAGTATTTCTTCGGCGACGGCGCGGCGCTGCCACCGGGTTACGTTCCGCCACAGGCGAAGAACTGAATTTCCTGGCGGCGATTCGCTTATTTGAACGCCACGGTGATGGAATTAGCGGGCAGGCCGTCGACGAGCAGCGTCACGGTGACGTCGCCGGCGCCTTGCAGTTGGGCGGGAACTTGAATGTTCGCCTGGTCCATCCCCTCGTATTGGCTCTGTGTGCCGGCGTAGACGACGGTGGCGGGGTAACCGCCGATGGCGGCGCTCACCGCGGACAGGCCGATGTTGTTGCGGATGCCGGTGCCGTATAACTCCAGAAACGCGCCGCCGGGGGCGTTCGATAGATCGAGCGGATTGGCGGTGCATGACGAGGGGCCGGAGGGACAGTTGAAGGCCGGCTGGGTGGTTTGTTTCCCGCTGGAATCGATGGTGACGAGGAAGGCGGAGGCGACGCCGGAACCGGTGGCGGGGGCGGTGAAGACGCCGGGCGCCACAGAGGCGATCTGGGCGGAGGCGGAGAAAACGACACTGGCTCCGCTGAGGACGTTGACGGTGGCGGCGCCGGGCGCGGCGCCGGGCGGCATGACGAAGTTGATTTGGCCGGGTGAAACGAAATAGAGATTGGCGAAGGCGCTTTTGCCGGCGCTGTCGGTCACTTGCACCATGCGGCCCCCGAGGGAGGTACCGAGGTTGGAGTTGGGAGCGCTGACGACGCCGGAGGCGAGGTTCGGGCCGAAGAGGCTGGCAATGGAGCCAGCGGCGACGGCCGTGGCGTCGTAGGAGGCGCCGGAGACGACTTGGCCGCTTTGCGGACCGATGGAGAAAGTGGAAGAAACCAGGTAGGTCTCGTAGGGGTTCCAGGTGGACATTGTGTAGTAAATGGTGGTCGATCCGTCGGGGTTGGCGGTGGGGCGGTCGATTTGGTCGGGGCTGTAAGGGAAGCCGATTTCGGAACTGTTCAGATTAGAGACTTTTCCGTTCTGCGTGTAGACGGTGACGCTGGGCGCTTCGCGGACGATGGGACTCGCCGCGGTGCGATGGATGAGCTTCTGCGCCCACGGCCCGTTCGGATCGAGGACGAGAATGGGATTCGACCATGGTCCCCACGGCGTGGCCGAGGCGGAAGCGACGATGTTGCCGTCCATGAGAACGAAGCGGCGAAGGGTGGAGTTCCAGAGCACGGAGTGATTGCCGACGATGGGGCTGGAGGCGAGCATCGGCGCGGCGGCGGCTTCGTCGGAGGTCCATTGGTTGGAGCCGTTATGGCCGGCGTAGTAATACCAGGTTGCGACGCCGGACTCGGTGTCGCGAATGTCGAATGCGGCGAGGTAGAGATTGCTGTGGTCGTAATACCACGAGCTGCCGAAGACGAAGACAACCTGAGGCGCGGATTGCAGCGCGGCGGGAAGGCCGGGGAGAAGGCCGTTGGCGGCGAGCGTGGCGTTATCGACGACATCGACCGGATCGAACATAAACTTGCCGCCGTTGCCGGATTCGGGCGGAGGGTTCGAGGGATCGGGATATGGCGGCGTGGACGGAGACTTGAAAGAGTTTGTGGAACGTGGGGGGAGTGGTGAGGCCGAAGCTGGCGCTGGGCTGATCGGATTTGGCGAGGATGGATTCGAGAGCGAAGTGCGGGGGATTGGGCGGAATCTGGACCTGGACGATGTAGAACATGTAGAGATAGCCGTTGTAGTCGAACCCTCCGCTGGGCGTTTCGTCGGGCCCGGTGCCTTCGTTGGAGGTTAAGCCGGAGATCGTCGTGGTTTGAAAAACGTGATCGGTGGGGGCGTGATTGGGATTTTCGTAGGTTTGGAGGATGGGGCAGGCGCCGTAGCTCACTTGCGGATTCGTGTTGCCCTGGGCCAGTTGCGCGTCCATGTCGGGGATGTAATGGCATTGGCTGAGATCGACGTTGGGGATGAAGCTGATGTTGTCGTTACCGGAGTCGCCGGTGAGTATGAACTGGCCATTGGCGTTGGTGAAGGTGCTGAGGGTGTCGCCGTAGAGGAATAGGATTTTATCGGCGTAGACGATGGGGTAGCCGAGGTCGCAGCCGAGGAGGCCATACTTGCTCATGGTGCGGCTGGGAGTGAAGTTGTAGTAGTAGAGGCCGTTGGTATCGATTTGGAAGGTTTCGCCGGTGAGTTGCTCGAGGGGGGTGGTGCTGGCGGCGCGATACAGAAGGCTTTGGGAGAAGGAGGGCGGCTGAAACAGAGCGACGGCCGCGCTGAAGACGAGAATGGGGCGCAAGTGTGGCATAAGGTAAGGGTCCTTTCAAGCGAATGCTTGGTTAGCGGACGCGGACGGCTTGACGCCGTACATTTAGATAGAACCCGATAGTGGCCTGGACGTTTCGCTCGAGCGAAAAATGGCGCTCGAAGCGCGCCCGGCCGGCTTGACCCATTTTGCGGCGAAGGATGGGATCGGCGATGAGGGTGGCTAGAGCGGAATGGAGGCTGGCGGCGTCGCCGGGTTCGGCGAGGAGGCCGGTTTCGCCTTCGGCGATCACTTCGGGCATGCCACCGGCGCGGCAGCCGACGGCGGGTTTGGAGGCGCGCATGGCTTCGAGGAAGACAATTCCGAAGGATTCGTAGAGCGAGGGCGCGACGAAAATGTCGCAGCGGCGGTAGAGTTGGGCTAGCTCTTCGTCGGTGACGGGGCCGGCGAAGGTGACGCGAGGGAGGATGGGGTCGGCGGCGAAGCGGGAGAGGAAGAGGTCGGTGCGGCGGCGGTGCGAGGGCGGGAGGGGTTCGCGGTCGCTCCCGGCGAGGGTGAAGCGGAGCGAGGGGAACTGGCGGCAGAGGGCGGGGATGATTTCGAGGAGCGTGTCGATGCCCTTGCGGCGTTCGAAGCGGCCGGCGAAGAGGACCTCGACGGCGCCAGAGGGGCGAGGGGCGGCGGCAACAGGGGCGGGATCGTCGCGGATTCCGAGGGGGACGACGGCGCAGAGGCGGGAGGCGGGGTCGAGGGCGTACTCGGATTCCACCGTTTTGAGGACAGCGGCGCTGATAGCGCGGATGGCGTGGGAGCGGTTGACGACGGTGCGCTCGGCCTCGACCAGCGCTTCCAAATATTCGCGGCTCTCGGGGGCGGCGAGCCATTCGGGATTGAGTTGGAGCATGACTTTGAGCGGGGTTTCGAGGCTGGTGACGCAGGTCCAGCGGCCGTCGAGGATGGTGGCGAGGCCTTCGGCGTCCCAGATGGGGGCGTCGACGAGATCGACGCGATGGCGCTGGGCGATCCACTCCACTTCGTGGGCGGCGGCGAGGGAGTGGAGCCAGAGATCGGCGGGCATGGCGATGCCGGAGGGGGGAAGGGCGCCGGGCGCGGCGGGGGGGATGCGGTGGACCGTGACGCCGTCCTCGTGATGGATGGAGCGCGGGGCGCCGTTGGGGGAGCGGGTGATGACGTGGACGCTGTGGCCGTTGCGGGCGAGGCCGCGGGCGATTTCCGCGGTCATGCGGCCGATGCCGCCGACTAGGCCGGGAGGGTATTCCTGGGAGAGGAGGCAGAGGGAGAGAGGGGAGGAATAAGGCGATTTTTTTAGGGCGCGGAGCTTCGCCCAGAGGGGGTGGATGCGAAACAAGTCCCGATGATAGCGCGGGTTAGAGGAGATCGAATGGGCTGGAATTCTCGATGAGACTCGCAGCGCGGCGCATTCACTGCTATTGCGGAGGGTCCGTGCCTGGAAGTTTCGGAGCTATCGTTGGACGAATCGGCGTGGCGTGCCTGCTGGGGATCGCATTGCTGAGTTTTGTCGAGGCTGGACCGGCCGTGGCGGGACAATCTCGCGGCGTGAGTTTACCTTCGGTGTTTTTCGAAGCGCCGGGCGAATTGGGACGCTTCACATCCTGGAACGCTTCCGTCAAAATGCAATTGTCGGCCGGGAATGTCGTGCTACTGGCCGGCCATTCGCCGATTCGGTTGTCTTTCGTGGGCGGACATGCGCTTGTTATACCCGAAGGTGAGGAGGGCTTGACGAACAAATTTAATTTCTTCACCGCGAGCGCGAGTTCGCAAGCAGCGGCGTATGCGACCGTGCGATACCCGCGGGTCTACCCTGGCATCGACGTCGTCTTCCACTCGGGGAGGAGGTCGTTGAAGTCCGAGTTTCAGGCCGGCCCTGGAGCAAATCCAGGGTCCATTCGGTTGCGCTATGAGGGAGCGAAAGTGTCGCTCGACGAGCACGGAGATCTGCGCATTCAGGGCGAAGGGGCGGAGTTGCGTGAAAGCAGCCCCATTATCTTCCAGATGGAGAACCGCCGCCGCGTTCCCGTGGAGGGGAAGTTCCGGCTTGAGGCGGACGGAACGGTAGGGTTTCAAATCGGCGCGTACAAGAAAACGTTGCCGCTGGTGATCGATCCGGCGCTGACGTATAGCTTCGTCGTGAACGGAAACATGGACAGCGTGGCGAGCGCGGTGGTATCCGACGCACAGGGAAACCTGTATGTGGCGGGTTGGACGACTTCCGTGAATTTTCCCACGGCTGGAGCGGAACAACCGGCTTCGGGGGGTGGCAACGACGCCTTCGTGTTTAAGCTGAACCCGCAGGGAAACGCATTGATTTACGGGACGTTTCTTGGCGGCAGCGGCGACGATCGCGCGTTCGGCTTGGCCGTCGACTCGAGCGGAGAGGCGGTGATCACGGGTTGGACGCAATCGCAGAATTTTCCGACGTATTTGCCAGCGCAGGGGGCTTCGGGAGGCGGACAGGACGCCTTCGTGGCCAAGCTGAACGCCGCCGGGAACGCGTTGGTGTTTAGCACGTACCTGGGTGGAAACGGATCCGATGCGGGCTACGGGGTTGCAGTGGATGGATTCGGAGCGATTCACGTCGTGGGAGATACGCTTTCGACGAATTTTCCGGCGCAATCGGCCGTGCAATACATCAGCGGCGGGCGGCAGGACGCCTTTTTCGCAGAGTTTGGAGCGGGTGGGAACCTACTGTCCAGTTCATACTTGGGCGGGAACGGGGACGATCATGGGGCCGGGGTGGCGGTGGACAGTGCGGGAAACACCTACGTCACGGGATCGACGTACTCGACGAATTTTCCAACCGCGCTTCCGTTCCAGGCCCATAGCGGCGGAGGCCAGGATGCGTTCGTGACGAAGATCGGCGCGTCGGGCACGGTGTTGTTGTATAGCACGTACCTCGGGGGAAGCAACGGGATGCCGACAGCGCCGGAGCAAGGTGCGGCCATAGCCGTGGACGCGCAGGGTTACGCGTATGTGGCGGGGACGACGAGTTCCGCGAATTTTCCGACGTTGAACTCGTTGTTTGCGGGACCGACGTACGGGACCGACGCGTTTCTGACGAAGTTCGACGTGACGGGCGGTTTCCTAATCTATAGCACCTACATTGGCGGCAGCAGCTTCGATTTTGGCAACGCCATCGCGGTGGATGGCGGCGGCAACGCGTATGTGGCGGGGATGACGGCGTCGTGGGATTTTCCGGTGGTGAATCCGGTGCAGGCGGCGATTGCGGGAGACTACGATGGATTTGTGGTGAAGATCAACGGAGCGGGGACGGTTCAGACTTTTGGGACGTGGATTGGAGGCTCGTTCGTGGATTCGGCGAACGGGATGGCGCTGGACGCCCTGGGCAACTTGTACCTTGTAGGACAGACAAACTCCACGAACTTTCCCATCGTGGGCGGGTTGAATTCGGGTACGGTGGGAGGAATCGACGCTTTCGTAACGGCGTTGGGTGGGGCCGGCTTCTTTACTCCAGGGGATTTTAACACCGATGGCTTCAGCGACTTGGTGTGGCAGAATGACAGCACGCGTCAAGTCACCGTGTGGTACATGGGGGGACCGGGCGACGCTACGCCCCAAGGTTGGGCCTTTCTGAGCGGAGGTGGTGTGTCTGGCTGGACATTGGCTGTGGCGACCGACCTCAACGGAGACGGAATACCGGACTTGATCTGGCAAAACGATGCGACGCGCCAAGTGACGGTGTGGTATATGGGCGGACCGGGCGGTATATCGAACGAGAGCTGGGCATTCATCGATCCAACGGGAGAATTGGGCTGGAAAGTGGTGGCGGCCGCCGATTTCAACGGCGATGGCGTCGCGGATCTGGTATGGCAGAACGACGCCACTGAGAAGGCGACCGTATGGTACATGGGCGGGCCGGGCGGAAGGTCCGTGAAGGGTTGGGCCTACCTTGGAATCGCCGGGGTCCCAAACTGGCGGGTAGTTGGAACCGGCGACTTCGACGGAAACGGGTATCCCGATCTGGTGTTGCAAGACAGCATCACGCGAAAGGTCCTGGTCTGCTACATGGGGGGTCCGGGAGGAACGGCGCAGATCGGGTCGGCGGATCTCGACAGCGCCGGAATGCCGGGATGGACGGTTAGCGACGTGAAGGATCTGAACGCCGATGGCGCACCGGACCTACTCTGGCAAAACGACGCCACCGGAGCGGTTTTGGTATGGTACATGGGCGGGACCGGCGGTACGACTTATCTGAGCGGCGCATCAATCGCGCCCCAGGGCCTTCCGGGATGGCGTCTTGTCCCGGCGCCCTGATTTGGCCACGCCATCGAGAATCGGCTAAGGCTTCCTGGCGATGGCGATAATTGAAGTGCCGAAGGGCAGTCTGTGCCCCGCGCTCAACCAACGCGCTTCCAGGGTAAGCAGCGCCGCCAACATTCCGTTCAACACTGGGATCAAACGGAGACTCCTTATCCGCAAGCGCCCTGGCGCCGGCTGGGATCCCTCCTTTTCCGCCGCCGAGTCCAGCCTTCCGGACCAGCCAAACGAGGGGAAAGATCGACGTCATGAATTCGCTTAGGAACTCTACTTCGAAGCCGGCCGATGTGATTTTCTCGCGGAGTGAATTGGTGGAATAGCGCCGGCAATGGTGGGAGGCCTCGTCGAAATAGCTCCACAAAGATTGATGGGCGGGCACGGTAATGAGCAATCGGCCTCCGGGAACGAGCGACCCGCGGAGAGCGATCAACGTCTCGCTCTCCTGGGCGATGTGCTCGAGAACGTCGAAGACGCCGACCATGTCGAACCGTTTGCGAAACGGAAACTCGCGCACGTCTCCCTGCACCAGCAAGGCGCGCGTTCGGGCCTTCGCCACAGTCAGGCCTTCGAACCACAACTCCATGCCAACAACGGTTCCCCGGCGGCAGGCCTTCTCAAGGACGCGGAGCACGTTCCCGGTCCCGCAGCCGACCTCGAGCACCATGTAGCCTGGCTCCCAAGCGCCGCAAATCTTCTCGGCGATTTTGGAAAGGAGCCGATTTCGAGAGCGAAACCAGAAGTGGCGATCTTCCACTTCCATGAGACGCTGGAAAAAGGAGGGATCGTAGCCCCCTTCGAGCCGCTTTTCTTCGGTTGTTTCCATTGTTCAGGTTCGATATCGGAGTTGTTCGGCGCGGACGGAGGCGATCGGTTCGCGGCATGAATCGGCCAGGGCGGCATGCCCGGCGCCAGCCACAATCCCTCTCGCGAGTAGGTTATCAGTTGCGGGTGACGGCCACAAGCCAGCGTCCCTCGCACCGGGGCAATGTCAGACTTCACCCGCGATCCCTTCTCCCGCAATGGCGCGAACTCATTTTCTGGTGTAGCCGCCTACCTACCTGACGATTTCCCTGAAATCCTCTATCCTGAAGTGCATATCCCGCGAATCCCCCGGCGCATCGACCCGCATGGCGTCGGTTTGAATTTCGATAACGTGCGAACCCGGAGTGACATTTACCCGCAGCGACATTGGAGTGCCGGATATGTTCGCCTCAACGTCTCCGCGCCAGAGATCCCCGCTGATATGGAAATGGGCCAACTCGGAGTAATTGGTGCGGAGCGTCATCTCCACGGACTCGGTCCGCGCCACTCCGTTGGTGTTGAGCACCAAGATTTTCCCAACCGGTCCGCACCATCTCCAGTTCATTTCCTTAGAAGTCTCGAGGACGGAACAACCCGCGAACGAAATATCCATCGGCAGGGCGGTGGCCGCTTCGCGTAACCGCTCGTCGTTGCGGGCACTCTGCATCCCCGATTCGGGCGAGGCATAGGAGGCGAGAGAGTAGAACAACAAACGCGAATCGGAGCTGCGAAGCGGTTCCACGCGAAGTGCCGCTTGCAATGAGGCGGTAATTGTGTCCCCGCCGTCCTTATAGCCAAATCGATCGACCCAGATTCCGGTGAAGCCACTCTGTTTCAGTGTGCTAATCATTTGGGAGAATGGTAACCCAGATACGCGGCGCTGCCATTCGCCACCAGGACGTCCGCGCATTGCGCCGTAGCTCCATCTCAAATTATCGGAATCCAGAAATCCGCGGGCTGGCTCGTAATCCAGCATCCGATTCACGGCGCCGCCTTCGGGAAATGACATATAAGGTAACTGGAATATCATCGCGCCACGGGGGACCGCCGATTCGATCTGCCGGACAAAATCGCGGTCCCTGGTATAGGAACGGATAATGTCGGCATGAGGCAGATCCATTTTCGGCGTAAGATCCCAAAGCCCGGCCAGCAAGACTCCGGCGGCGGCGGCGTTTATAAACAGGACAGTCCTGAGGTCCACACGTAGTGTCGCTGGAGACGGGCAATTCCATTCAATAAAGCCACTAATGAGAAGAACGCTATATAGACGCTGATTCGGGCGTAGACACGAATTTCCGGAAAAATCAGAAGGTTGAAAAGCGATCCAAACCCTCCCAACGTCGCTACCAGAACAGCGGCCAGATTCAGCCGGCCGAAGAGGGGCATTAGATCGAGCCTGTCACGGTCGCCAGTATTTAACAAGTCGACAATTAAAATGAGGAAACCGAGACTCATGACGAGGCCGAGTGCGACCATGGTTTCACTTTCACGCTCGCGTACGATTGGATCGGTTCCGCTGAGGTATCGCCGTTTGAGCCGCTCGAACGCCGGAAGCCTATGTTCGGTGATGGGCAGTAAGAGGCTGAGCGATCTTCATGCCGTACATGTCGGCCTCCTCGAAGGATCGCTGCGCGACCTCCGGATCCCTGCCATGTGCCTGGAAATAGAGAAGATTAGGCATCAGGTTGGCGACAACGGTCGAGACGATCAACGCGCCCGCCAGCCCGGCGGGCAAAAGCTCCAGCATACGGCAGCCCCGCAGCGAAAGGAGAAGTCCGTTCGTCAAAAGTAACAAGATGGCAAACGCCGCGTAGTAAATTCCGCCACATCCCATCAAAATGCAAATAATCGCACCCGCAGCCCCCTTCTTTGTGAATCGGTAGCCAGGCCCCTTCCCAGGGGGTTCCGTTTAACGAGGCTCTCACCACGGTAGATCCAAACAATGACCATCACCATGAGAGGAATCAAATAGTAGGAGCTAAGAAATAGGTGGTACTCGCCCCGCTTATAGTGGTGCGGTAAGAACGCGAACAGAAGGCTGGCTGGCACGGAAGGGATGGTTGAAAAGCCAAAACTCCGGAAGACGAAGAGTGAAGTCAGCGCAATGAGAACGAAACCGAGAATGTAGTAGACATTTATCGCAAAGACGGCGTCGTTGGTGAATCGCCCAATCAGAGCGAAAAAACCAAGGTGGATGCCATCCGGCATCGGAAAATCGTAACACTCGAATCCGTGTGGCGCGCCCAAGTGGGTGTTCGTTGCGCACCATCCGGTTTGCATCGCGGTTTTGGCGAAGATCGCCGTGGCCAAGTAATCGCCCCCGGCACGGGTTATCGGCAGCTTTAGATTTTGACCCCATATGCCGTAAAGTGAGTAGAAAAAAACGACGGCTAGAATGGCGGTAAGAAAGTAGGGAAAAACCGCGGCGCCGACGGAGACGAGCTTCGCCGATGGCGTCGAACGCGGGATCCCTTTGCCTGTTTCCGCACCTAGGCTGAGCCGGTGTCCTTTTGCGCGCGGCGCCGCGCCGCTGTCGTTAGCGTTCAAGCCGGGACCTCCCCAATGCGAGAAGTAATATCACGATGATTCAGGTTCTTCGTCCGAATTGAGGGCCCTTCAATTCCCGTGGGACACCACCCGAGGGACACAAGGGCGCCGGCATCGTCACGAGTGTCGTTCATGCATTTAAATAGGCCCAGACATCTCGAAAGTCGGCGGTACTCGGGCGGTGGCATTCCTCAAGTCCAAATCACCAGGAAAAGCCGCGAACCGCCTCCACGATCCCGGTCTGTTCCTCGATCGAAAGATGGTTGTAAAACGGAAGCCGCAGCAGGCGGTCGCTTACGTCTTCTGTCACCGGGTGTTGACCGGGCCGTCCGCCCAGCTTCAAACCCATCTCCGAGAGGTGCAGCGGAAGATAGTGAAACACGCTCAAAATTCCCCGTTCCTTCAAATAGGCGATCAACTTTTGGCGCGTCGACAAAGAAGGCAACAGCATGTAGAACATGTGATAAGGCTGCTCGCAATGCGGTGGAATCACCGGAAGGCGCACGCCGGGTGAATAGGCGACCGCCCAATCCTTCAAATGCTCGTTGTAGCATTCCCAAATTCGGCGCCGGCTGGCCTGCACGCGATCCCGTTGTTCCAGTTGTGCGAAAAGGAAAGCGGCCAGTTGATCCGACAGGGCGTAGCTCGAACCGAGGTCCACCCAGGTGTATTTGTCGACTTGCCCCCGGAAGAAACGATTGCGGTTCGTGCCCTTTTCCCTGATGTATTCGGCGCGCGCGACAAAGAGCGGATCGTTGATAATCAGCGCTCCGCCCTCGCCGCAAGTGAAGTTCTTGGTTTCATGAAAGCTCAGCGTGGACAGCGCGCCGAATGTCCCCAGCAGCTTACCCTTGTAGCGCCCGAAGAGCCCATGAGCGTTGTCCTCCGCCACGGGCACTCCATGGGCGGCGGCGATGGCAAGAATCTCGTCCATCTCGCACCCGACTCCTGCATAGTGTACGGGAACGATAGCCTTCGTTCGCGAAGTGATGAGCCGCTCTAGCTTGGATTCGTCCAGGTTCAGCGTATCGGGACGGACGTCGATAAAAACCGGTTTCGCGCCGCGTAGAACGAACGCGTTCGCGGTCGAGACGAAAGTGAACGCGGGGATGATCACCTCATCGCCTGGCTGCACGTCCAGCAGCAGCGCCACCATTTCGAGCGCGTGCGTGCAGGAAGTCACGGGCAAAATGGCGGCCGCGCCCACTCTTTTTCAAGTAACTGACGGCACTTTCGCGTGAAACAGCCATCAGCGGCGATATGGCCTTGAAGTAGGCAATCGGCGATGTAGAGCAATTCATTGCCGGTCAGGCAGGGCTTGTTGAACGGAATGCGAAAGTCGCTCATTTCGGATCGGGCCGCCAATAATGGTACCAAAGGCTGGTTGTGCGGGTCCGGAAGTGGCATGCGCTATACAAACGTAGCGCGGCGGCGTTTCGCGCCTGCGTGACTACCCTTACACAGGCGGCGTTTTCCCGCGCGAACCATTCGAGCGAAGCGTTCACTAGGTCGCGGCCGGCCCCGGCTCCCCGCGCGGCTTCTCCGACCGCGATGAGACCGATAGATCCCGCGCCGTATTCCGAGAGGTGGCACGTAATGTAGCCTACCGGCTCGGAGTGCCGCTCAGCCACCAGCACTTCCCGGGCGTAGCCCTGGCACGAGCGTTCGATCCAGGTTCGATAGAGCGCGTCGCATCGCTCGCGCGGAAATCGGCCGTCGAAATAGAAGCGCGAATCGCGATGGCTGACTGCGGCGATATCGCGAAGCGCGCCGAGATCTTCCGTCCGATAGCGCCGTATCGAATCTTTTGGACTGGGGATAGAGTGGTTCAGATCACGATCCATCGTGACGCGAATGTCCACTGGGTGAAAGCCGTATTTGGCGGCTGCCATGGCAGTCTCCGGATCGTCGGGGGCCGCGAGAAAATAGAGGCAACGGACATCGTTCGCGGCGCACCACGCCACCACGTCGCGGGCAAGCTTCTCCGTCAAACGGTCGGGAATGGCTTGTGCGATCCGGAAGCCGAAAAAGTTGGAATCCCAGTCCAAGATACGGGCGAGATATCGCTGGTCCGCGCTCATTTTTCAATCGTGCATCGGACCGCATAGCTTGGTTTATCCATCATGCGCGAGTGCAGGCGGGCCAGATACTCGCCCATGATTCCGAGCGCGAATAGCTGCGCTCCGGAGAAGATGGCTACGATCGACGCCAGGAAGGGAAGCCCCGGCACGCTTCCTCCCTGCATCAGATAGCGTGTCATGACGTAAAAGAAATCATCGCTCCGAAGAGAGTAAGGACGAATCCCAGAACGCTGGCAAACCGCAAAGGCAGCGTCCTGAAGCCTGTAACCATGTTCAAGGCGTGAGTAATCAACTTAACCCAGGTATAGTTCGATTCGCCCGCCAGCCGAGGCATGTGTTCCACCGCAATCGCCGCGAACTTATCGGTGCCCCAGGTCAATAGGACGTCGAGCGAAACATAGGGGCTGTTGTAATTGGCAAATGAATCGCGCAAATGGGTGCGGAAGATGCGGAAGGCGCTCACTTTGCCGGCGGTGGCGGCGCCCATGGCGTTTTGAAGTACTCGCTTCGTAATCTGCGATGCGAGGTCCCGCAGCAGCCCATGAGTCTCTTTCAATGGAGTTCCATACACGACGTCGTATCCTTCCGAGAGCTTGGCATACAAAGCCGCGATCTCGCCAGGGGGATTTTGCAGGTCGTCGTCCATTGTAACGATGATGTCGTTGCGCGCGGCACGCACGCCGCAGAGTAAGGCATTGTGCTGGCCGTAATTCCGCATCAGATTGATGCCGCGGAGCCAGGGGCGCCCGGACGCGAGTCGCCGATGACGTCCCAACTGCGATCCCTGTTCCCGTAGTTCACCAAAATCAGCTCCAAGGGAAAAGACTCGCCCAACTGCGATAGCGCGGCAACCAGTGGTCTCAGCGTTTTCTCGGCGTTGTAAACGGGCACCACTATCGAAACCGGCATGGAAGGACTTATGATAGCGCTTCGAAATCGCTGATTGCCTTACGATGCCTCCGGTCTCCCGTCTAAAGCCCCGGGGGGAATGAATGGGTTTCCATTACCTGTGCCGCACGGATCTATGGCATCGCCGGGAATGGCTCGGGTGAAATGAGAATCGCTTCGAACGGGCCAAATTGAGATGAACCATGCACCTCGTCTAGAATAGGTAAAAGCCGTTTGGCGGCGAGACCTGTGTTGAGAACCTGGCTGGCGAGGATGAGTCGCGCGAAAGGAAGCTTCGAGTGATAGGGTATTTGCCGTGATTCTGGACCAGAAGCCTTTTATTTTTGCCTGGCGGCCATTTTACCGGTTTATCTTTGCGCCTCTGATTCTTCCGTTCTTTGCCGCTTTTCGGAGTTTTCTTCTGGCCGACACGCGGGAAAAGCTGTCGGAGATGACTGCTACCGCATTTGCGCTTCAGCAGCATGCGAGGACCATCAGCGTCTAATTGCCGAGTTGCGCACGGCGATTCAGGCTGTCGCAACCACAATGGAGCGCACGGAGGCTGGAACCGCCGCTCAGTGGGCTGAAATGGAAAAGCTGCTTCTGATCTACTTGAGCGAGGCTAGGCGCGACTAGAAGCGTGTCCGCCTCCGCGAACCCATTCGGAACTCATGCCAAACGCCAACCCCCCCACGATTTTCGCAGACGTTCGATGCTTGCAAGACGAACGACACAGGATTCGCAGCATCGGTCGTCACTCGGCGTCCTTGCTTCGGAGCCGTCATCTTACGGAGGCGCGCAAATTTCGCATGATCGGACTAGTCGATCCGATATGCCAGCTCTTCGGGCTGAGTTTCGGGATCTTTGCGACGGCGTTAGCGGATCGTGGAATCCTTCGATGCCCGGCAGAGGTGGTGTATTTCTCAGCCTTTCGCCTATGACACACGACCCGCGATCGATTCTCCGAATGATTGGACAGTCGCGGTTGCTTACCGCGGCCGTTGTCTACGACTTTATCCAGTTGGAATGGCCGGGCTATTTAAACTCCATCGCCGACCGTATCCGCTATGTGTCCCATTTGGCTACCCTGAAGCGATTCGACTTGTTCTTGCCGATCTCCAATTACGCTGGCATGCGCATCGCGAGATCTGGTGGGCGGCAGCGAGTCACGAATGTATGTCACTGGCGTGGCAATTCGGAATTCATTCGGCGAGATGGGCGCGCGGATACGAAGGCCACTTCGCCGGATAATCGCGGCGCGGGAGATCCTATTTCCTGACTGTCTGCGAAGACGACCGGAGAATGAACCTTGAAACCGCCGTTAAGGCCGTCTTCGGCTCAATGACAATTTGAACCGGTATCTCTGAAAATCGCGGGGATCGGTGAAGGCTGGTCCGGAAGGGCCCGTCGCGACCAACTGCGGAGGCCGCCGGACCGGACGGCGGTAATGATTGGCTCGAATTCGTCCCCAATGTGAGCGACGACGAATTAGCTAAGTTGTATGGCGGAGCCACTGCCACTATCGTCCCGTCCCATATCGAAGGATTCTCCATGCCGGTGATAGAATCTGCCGCTTGTGGATCGCCGGTTTCGCGTCCTCATGCGCAGCTCATCTCGAACTCATTGGACAACCCGAGGCGCTGTTCGCTTCCGAAGACGTGAGAGTTGGCGGATCGTTTGGAGCGGATTCTGCTGGAGCCGGGGTTTCGCGAGGCTCTTCGCATTGCTCAGTCGGCAATCCCAGAGAATTTACCGAAGAAAAAGTGGGGGCGCGTTTTGGAATTTTATTTATGAACGCTTTCAAAGACGCTTTGGCGAGACGGCCGTACCTATGCGGGCGGCGGCTCAAACCTCGCATCTCATTCCTAAGTCCTTACCCGCCGGATCACTCCGGCGTGGCGCGCTTCACCCAGCTTACTCTTGAAGCCGCCACAAGCCGTTTCGATATCGATTTGTTCACCAACGCTCCGAGGCCGATAGCGTGTCCGGATGGCGTTTCGGACGCAGGACATATCAGCCCGCTGGCGTTATGGGGCAGGAATTATGACAGCGTGTTTCCGTGGTCGGCAATTCGCTTCTCCATCACTCGGCGATTTTGGATCTGTTTGAGTCGTATGGAGGGCCCTGCATCTTGCACGACTCGCGACTGATGCATCTTTACTTTCATCGCCTTGGCGAAGAGGGGTTTCTGCGCTTCGCGGGAGAACTGTTCGGCAGGCGTGTGACGCGCGAAGAGGTTCATGGCTCCAGGAGCAGGATCTCCCGAGCCTGTTTGTGGAACCGGTCATCCGTCGCGCCTCGCCGCTGATCGTCCATACAAGGAAATACCAAGAAGTTCTGCGGGATCGCTATGGCGTGGAAGCGGAAGTGGCGACCAGCCCGCCCAATATTCATTTTTCGCCGGAAGATCTCGGCGAACCGGCCAGGCGGGCGGCCGAGAGCGGCTGGGATTGAGAAGCGGCCAGTTCGTCGTGTCCTCGTTTGGGTTTCCCCACCAGAATAAGGGTTCTTCGGTATGCGTCATGGCGCTTGCGCTGCTTCGGCAATGGCAAATTCCAGCGGAACTCCACTTCGTGGGAGATGCGACCGGTTCCGACGGCAGTCTGCTCGCGCTGGCAAAAGAGTATGGCGTCGAGGGCTTCGTTCATGCCCGCTCCCTCTTCGTGGACGCGGCGCGTATCGCGATTTCCTTTTGGCCTCGGATGCGGCCATACAGCTTCGAACCTATGGGTACGGCCAATTGTCGGCCGCCTTACCGATTGCATCGGAGCCGCTATGCCGGTGGTCGCGACGAGTAATCTTGCAGATTCGGTCGAAGCCCCTTCCTACGTACAACGGATTCCCGATCACCTGTCGCCGCTCCTGGCCGCCGAACGACTGGCCAGTTGTACGAATCCGCCGGTGGACAGGGACGCAGGCCTTTTCTGGATGAGCGGAACGAATATTGCGAGCGTCACAGCTTTGCCTTTTACGCTCAACGGCTCGAGGAGATTTTGGGCTTCGGATGACGGTATTTATCGATCTCACCGAGTTCATGTCAAGCCCGCGGCGCACCGGCATTCAGCGAGTGGGAGGTGAACTCTGCCGATTTTGGCCGCAAGGACATGAACTATCCCAGTCGTGCTCACGAGGAAGGGTCGTTACGCGGTCCTTCCCCTTCCCGCGCTCCACTTAATTCGGCGCTATTTCGATTCGCAGGACACCGCCCTCAGGACGATTCGACCGCGGCGGTCCGCGCCATGAACGAGGAAGCCGGAACGCCACCGAATTTCTCCGGATCGAAGGACGCATGAAAGTGTTGGTTCCGGAGATGTTCTGCGATACCGCGCGCCTGGCGTTTTTTCGCGGCCTGCCGGTTCCGCAACTGCGCGACAGTTTCCATTTCATTCTCTTCGACCTTTTGCCGCTCACTCATCCCCTATTTTTCCCGCCCAATGTCTCCCAGGAACCGATCTTCGCCTACTACCGTCAAGTTGGAATGGCGAAGTGGGCTGGATTCATCTCGTCGGCAACGCGGGATGCCTTCTACGGTCGGTTCTTGCGGTCCCCTGAACAGGATGGCCGCGTATTTCGCCTGGGCAGCGACGGATTGGGGATGCGGCGTTGCCGGCCGGCGCGGGCGGACGGACGGGCGGCTTTTACGGCGATTGGCACGATCGAGCCGAGGAAGAATCACGAAATGATCCTCGATGCGTTTGAGCCGTTGCTGGCGCAGCGGGCAGACGTCCATCTGACTTTCGCCGGCGCACTTAGCATTGTAGCCCCTCGGGTAGCGGAAAGAATCGTCTCGCTGGCGGTCAGGAGCCGGCAGTTTAACCTGGTTACCAACGCCTCGGATTCGACCTTGGCGGATCTGGCCTTGGAATCCGTTGCGACAATTTACGTGAGCGAGGCCGAGGGATTCGGGCTTCCCCCGGTGGAAAGCCTGTGGCTGGGAACACCCGTGATCGCCGCAGGCGGAACTCCGAGTCTTGAGCAAATTGGGACGACGGGCGTCCATATTGTGGAACCGCTGACTCCGTTAGGTATTCGGGAGGCGGCGGTGGCCTTCCTGGACGAAGGATACCGGGCGGAAAAAGCTGCCGAGGCGGAGACACTCGATCTGCCGACATGGCCTGCCTTTGCGTCCGAGGTCTGCGCCTGGATCGAGGAAAGCCGTTAGACGCTCAAGCGATGTGCGGAACGGGCGAGATTGCGGAATGATTCTCGTCCTCACGTCGCGATGCGATTGAATTGATTCGAGGTTTGCGTGTACCATACCAGGAGATATGCTTCCAAACCATACAGTGCGGCTTCTCTTGGCTCTCCAAGGTGCGGTCTCGATCATCCTGCTGTCCGGATGCAAGGATTCGGCAAAGCCCGCGACACCGGAGGTCCATCACGGGAGTCCACTCACTTCCTTCTCCCAGGAGATCAGCTCACCGGTTCGCGAGTTTGAGGTAAAGCCGGGCGATACCTATACCCTTACCATTGCAGTGAAAAACACCGGCACGCAACCGTGGTACAGCCGCCGCACGGATATACCTGGGGTGGACGCTTCTTACCGATGGGTGGACGCAAAGGGAAAAGAATTGCCGATCGAAGGCAACCGAGCCCTCTTGAGCCGCTCGGTGATCGCGCCAGGCGAGAGCGACCAATTGACGCTTCCAGTCGTTGCTCCTCCGGAAAAGGGATCGTATGACCTCTGGGTTTCCATGGTTCAGGAGGCAGTTGCATGGTTTTATCAAGAGGGAGCAAAGCCGCTGGTCATCCATGTGACGGTTCAATAGAAGCTGGAATTGGGTGCGCGAGTGGATCCCTAATGGTCGCGATCGCCTCCGGTTGGGGCGGCGCCGGCAATTGTTATCATGAACGTTGATTTCGCAGCCCGGTCACCGAATCAGCGCACTCGATGGGAACTCCTTCGGAGGTGGTAGGACTGGAGAGTCGCGAAATACTGGCGTCGAGAGCTAATACTTGTCCTATGCCTGACCATTCGCGAATCGAGGCGGTCGCCGAAGACCTCGCAAGTAACCGCGCTTTGTTGCGGAGAGTCGCCGCCGGAGAACTCTTAATCGGCAGTATGCCCCCGAGTCCGCCAACGTTGCGCGGTTGGATTGGCGCCGTTCTGGTCCGCATGATGAGGCGGCCGCTGCGGTGGTTGACGTCACAGATGCGGGAATTTCAACTCGCCGCAGCGAGACAGATCGACGCTCAGGCGGATGCTTTGGAGAACTTGAACCGTCTCGAGGTGGCGAATCGGCTTTCCGAACTGGAACGGGGTCTGGAAGGCGTGCGCCAGGAAGCCTTACGCTTCGAAGGAACCGGGGATCGCCTGAATTGGCTTTCCGAGATGGCCTCGATCCATGATTCAGCAATAGACGTCTTCCGACTCATTGTGCCGGAACTGCGCGAGAAGTTGCACGACGCGAGAGAGGGAATTGAGGCTGCGCAACGGGAAATCGCGCGACTTAGCCGGGATTTTGGCAAACTTGAGGCTCTACGGAGCGAGGTCTCGACCCTCCGCGAGCAGTCCGAGAAAATTGGGGGATGGCAAGAGCCTGTCGCCGAAATTAGAAGGGACGTTGACATTGCAAATCGTACCTTGCCTGAGATCGGGGAGATTCGCAGCGGCCTTCGCGAACAATTGCGGAGGACGGAGGGGTGGCAATCGGAGATCGCGGAAATTCGCGCCAAAGCCGAACAAACCACCCAGGCGGTTGGGGCGTTGGAAATGTCTCGCCGGGAGTTCGCCGCGTTGCGCCAAGCGATGGAAGGTCTTCCGAATCTTGTCCTAGAGACCGATCGTCGCGGACATCACCTTCAAAGAGAATTAGCGTTTCAGGAGAGACGCCTTTCGATGGCGATCGAGGAGCTTCGGAAACGATCTACCGGCACGGCGGCGGACGCTGTCCCGGTTGCCGGCGTCGAGGAATTCCTGGATCCGATGTACGTTCATTTCGAGGATATTTTCAGGGGCACTCGGGAAGATATTCGGGAGCGCTTCGAGGTCTACCTGCCGATATTGAAACAGGCGAACGTCGGAACGCCGGACATGCCAGTGCTAGATCTCGGTTGCGGGCGGGGAGAATGGCTTGAGTTGCTCTCCTGGAACGGGATGAGCGGCGCCGGCGTCGACGGCAACCGAGTGATGGTTTCACTTTGTCAGGAATTGAAATTGAGCGTGGTGCAGCGCGATCTCGTGACTTACCTGCGCTCCTTACAACCAGAGAGTCTTGGAGCCGTCACTGCATTTCACGTGGTGGAGCATTTGCCGTTTCCGATTTTGATCGCGATGATCGACGAAGTGACTCGCGTGCTGCGGCCGGGTGGGATCTGCATCTTCGAGACGCCGAATCCGGCGAATCTTCGCGTGGGCGCTTGCACCTTCTATCTTGATCCGACTCATCGAAATCCCATCCCGAAGGAATTGCTTTCGTTCTTGCTTGAAGCCAGAGGGCTCTGTCGAATCGAGACCTTGGAACTTCACCCATGTCCCGAATCATTCCGCTTGCCGGAAGACGGCCGTCCGTCCACTCAACTGTTGAACGACATGTTGTTTGGAAATCAAGACTACGCGGTGATCGGCCACAGGGTATGATCGTTCGTTTCCCGTCGCGCCAATGAGTCTGTCGATCTCCGTTGACGCCTGCAAAGGATACGTTCTTTTGGCGAGTTGCGCCGGAGACGAAGACACAGGGGGTGGTCTTTGCGTGTTCGACGGCCAAGAGGTCGAAACGATCGATCGAGTGAGTAGCTCCGGCCTTTATGTAACGCAAGACCGGATTTTCCGGCTGCTAAGGACCCCCCTGATAACGGGCGGCGGCGAGATGCTGATCTACGATTCGCGCGGCGTGAAAAACTATCTCCGCGTCGACGAACTATCGGACGGACATTACATCACCTGGGACGGCCGGCAAGTGATTGTCACTTCGACGGGCACCAATAGTATTCTTTGGCTCACGCCAAATGGCGAGGTGGCAAGAGTTTGGCGAGCACCCGGCGAGGACGATTCGTGGCACTTGAACGACCTCACGCTTCATGAAGGCCGGCTCTACGTTTGCACATTTGGCGTTTACGAAAAATATCGGGGATACAAGGAGTGCCTGAATCATCGCGACGGCCATGTGTTCGACCTCGAATCGGGGCAGAAAGTTGCACGCGGCCTCTGCGCTCCCCATAGCCCGAGGTTCTTCGATGGCCACTGGTCTGTTTGCGATTCCCTAAACGGGAAACTGGTGCAATTCGACGACGCCAACCGGATACGGCGGAGCGTGGAATTGGCGGGCTTCACCCGCGGCTTAGCGATCAGCGATCAACATATTTTTGTTGGGGAGAGCTCCCGGCGTTCGGATCGCGGCGGCGTGCAACGGGCGACGATTGCGGTTATAGACCGTGAAACATTCGAGTTGGTCGATCGGGTTATCGTGCCATTTCAAGAGATCTCCGATCTTTCCCTGGCTCCGGCGTGCCTTGCCACGGGCGCCCGCAATGGCTTCCGCACGAATCACATGCGGACGTCTGAACAAGACCAGTTGTCGCTCTTCCGCGAGATTGGAATCAACCCG
This sequence comes from uncultured Acidobacteriota bacterium, assembly GCA_963823105.1. Classification (GTDB taxonomy): domain Bacteria; phylum Acidobacteriota; class Terriglobia; order Bryobacterales; family Bryobacteraceae; genus JAJYKC01. Next base: position 230,330 of record CAWGKC010000009.1, on the reverse strand, counting down.
CAGTGCATTTGGGCGTCTTCGGATCCGTTGGCGCCCGAACAATGCCGCGTGCGAGTGGATGCATCTGTTCCAGCGGAATTCGACGCGGGGAAACTCACGCTCGTCTCTTGCGCGATCACGAATCGCGGCGAGTGTTTTTATTGTTCGGCCCTGCCAAACCCGGTTTACATTTCCTATAAATGGCAATTGACCGAGCGTTCTCCCGCAATAGAACATCAAGAGGGGCTTCGAACGTCGCTTCCTCGAATGCTCGCGCCCGCGGAAACCCTCTCCTGCCGTATCGAGATCCTTCCGCCGCCGATCGCAGGGGAGTTTCTTCTAACGATCACGCTAGTGCAAGAAGGAATTGGGTGGTTCGACGAATTCGATCCTTGCAGTGGATTTTCTTGCGTCGTGGAGATCAAGGAGCCCGTGAACCTTTAGCCCGGTAGCTTCCCCCTGAACCCGAGCGGCCACCAGCGGTTAAACCGCGGTGGGCGTTCGGTGAGCTTCTGAGTTCAAACCAGGGTCGGTTTTTGGCCAGCTTCGCCTTTGCGCGACGGCTGTGCCTCCCTGAAGCTCATCGCGAAAAATTTGCACTTCGGCACTCAAATCCGCCTATTTCAGACGCTGCTGGGTCCGTAATTCGACCTAGGCATTCATCCCTTGCGGAGTTATCCTTATTTTTCTAAGTCACTGAAAAACAGTGGTTTATTTCATTCAGTGATGGACAGGTTGAGTTCCTAGGTCGCGTCGAAACGCGGTTGGCGAAAGAAATGCTACCTATCGAGCCGGTCAGGAATTGACCAGCCTATGGGACTCGAAATTCCGAGGCAGACTGTGTGATAGAGGACGGTTTTAATTGACCAAAGATCAATATAGCGACGCATACCGGCACGGCTTCAAGTTAACTCTGCGCTTTCTCTTGTCGCGAGGACTCCCGTACGATACGGCCGAGGAGACGGCGCAGGCGGCTTGGACTCGCGGTTGGGAAAGACTGAGCCAGTTGCGCGATTCGTCCCTCGTTTTTACGTGGGCCAACAGCATCGCGCTGAATATGTACCGCAGCTTGCGGCGCCAGGAGCCGAGACGCGAAGGACTTTCGGGTCTCTCCACTTCGCCCGCCCCGAATTTGGCGAAAGTCGATGTGGAACAAATTTTGGATCGCTGCCGGCGCGAGGACCGGGATATCCTCCAATCGTATTATCTGGATGGATACTTGACGAGTGAAATCGCCGCGGAGCGGGGCGTATCCGAGACGGCGGTCCGGATCCGGCTGATGCGCGCGCGCCGGGCCGCGAACCAAGAAGCCTGCGCCGCATAGGCGATCGCCGCTCTCGCCCGACGGCTTGAGAGCGGGAGAAGCGGCGTGTTAGATTAGAGGGGTCCGGCGGTAGCACTTTTCGGGGACGTAGCTCAGTTGGTTAGAGCGCCGGCCTGTCACGTCGGAGGTCGCGGGTTCGAGCCCCGTCGTCCCCGCCAAAGTTCGATCACCAATCCGGGATGCCTCGAAACGCCGCCTCCGGTGGCTCCGTATGGGCGGTTAGCTCAGCCGGTTAGAGCGCCTGCTTTACACGCAGGAGGTCCGCGGTTCGATCCCGCGACCGCCCACCATATAATTAATAATTTACAAGCGGTGGACGCGAAGATAGCCACCCATATCGCGTTGTTCGGCGAGTCGAAGTTGCATGTACCGCGGTGATGGCAGAGAACGCTACTTTGCCCTTCAGTCCAAGGAATAGCTGGCTGCAAACTCATCATGACGATGAGGCCCCGGGGCGAAGCCGGAAACGGTCTCGCTCCGGGGTCCGAACAACAGATCGGATGGATAGATTTGCCGATGCCTCAAAAAACTCATAGCGACCGCTTGTGGCCGCAAGAGCGCCCGAGGGGATGAAGACGGAGCGTCGCGCGTTCACGGCGGTGAAGAAGGGCCCCGTACGCCGACGCCGCCCGGTGGCGCGGGTGGAGATGCCGAGCGCCAATGGAAAGCTCGCGCCGATAAGTCCGTAGGCCTCCCCGGCTTCGGCCACCTGCCAAGTTGAACTCCAATCTCCGCCGGCGAACCAACGTCCGCGTTCGCCCAGGGAATCCCAGGTTGCCGTGGCGGAAGCGCGGAAAAGCCGGCAATGAACGGCTTCGAATCCAGATCGACGAATCGTACCGGCGATTATGCCACGTTGTTCGTTTCCGCCAAGATTGAGATCACGCGATGAACCGCCTCGGCCGCACCGTCCTGCCGCGACCGGCTTTCGGCGTCCGGATCCTCCTCCTTCACTACTTTTGGAGCCGCGAGTTCTTCAAGGATGCGCCATCGTTTTTCCGCCGCGGAACAGAGGTTCACAATTTCGCGAGTGAACACAGCGCGGCTGCGCCCGCCATTTTCATCGACGACAAAAAGGAATGGGAACGCGTGGGGCGTCCGGTCCGCCGGATATTCGGCTAGCTCGGCTTGGTCCACGGCCTCGGCGCCGGGCAAGACCCGGAATTGGTTGCGGAACGCCGGCATGAGAGCGGCGGCGTGAGCGAAGTTCAGCCGCTCATATTGGGGCGGCCGGTTCGTTTCCAGGGCAAAGCGTTCGTACCAACTTGCGCCCAAGTCCGGATGATAGCGGTACAGCGGATATACCCGCGCGAGCGGAAGCAGCGCCGCCTCGCGCCACGATTCGCTTACCGTCACGACCGCGGCGGCGGGGCGAAGGGTCCGCGCCATTGCCGACAGGCCGCCGATTAGGTGGCCAGTATCGGCAATCGAAGTTTGCAGCGCAAAAGCGTCCTGGTAAGCGAGCGGAAGAAAACCCAGACTCCCGGCCGGGGCATTCGAGCATGCGATCAGAACCTGTACGGGGAGGCCGGACTGCAGAAGACGCGCGAAGGACGCCAGGGACTCTTCGATTCTTTGCGCGGTTTCGTAGACCATGACCACGGGCAGCGCGGCCAATTCGTCCGGCTGAGCGCTCGACTCGTCGAACGCCTCCAATGCTTCCGTCTGGCTGGAGGAACCGAATGCGGAATCGACCTCCAGGCGGGCGGTACGAAGCGCCTTCCACACCGGGACGCGGTCGCGAAGTTGGCGCCGGCAAAGAGCGGCCGCGGCATCGCAAGCGTCGACGGCTTCTTGATATTGGATGGCAAAATGGGGCGGAGTTTTGGGGGCGCGCCCGGAGTGAATCAGAATAACCGAGGGCGGCGAGTTCAAATCGTGAATCGCATTCCGGATGGTGGCCAAGGCCGATTCGCAGCGTGCGCGGCGCTCCGGCTCCATCGGAGGCACCGGATTCGCCCGCCGCCGGAGCGCTTCGGCCAGTGCGGACGGGACCAAAAAAGATGTGGCGCGGGCGCCAAGCGATGCGGCCAGGCGCTCGGTGGAAGAAGCCGCCTCCGATTTTCCGTCGTCGACGTCGAGCAGTTCCTGAAGCCGGCGGCCATACTCCTTTAATTCTTCGGCGAAAGTTAAGCGCGCTTCCCGCCGCGCCGATTCGAGCGTCGCGCAGGCTAGGGCGATTAAAGCGCCGTCTCCGAAGGCGATGAGCCATCCCTCCGTAGGCAGCGCCTTTCGCAACGCGGCCCACTCTTTCTCGAGCGCCTGCGGTTCGATGTGGAACGATTTCATCTGCGCTTGGGCCGCCGCCAGCGCGTCGTCCAGCACGGACGAAACCGGAACGCACCCGTGGAATCCGATCCGCTCTCCGAATGCGCCGGCGATTCGCTCGAGGCAGTCCCGGAGAATCGGGAAGCCGGCGGGGTGCGCGTCGGCGACGGTCTGCAAGAGCCGGTAGAACGGCTGAGGCGGGACCGAATCGGAAAAATAGATTGGATAGCTCCGTTCGATGCGAGGCAGTTCGAGTTGTTCGAGCGACGCGGGACGCAACGGCCCGGTTGGGAGCAGCGCATCCAGCCCGCGCCCCGTCAGGTGAAACGCGCGCAACTGTTCGCGTGAAACCGAAGTGTCCGAGGAAATCCCAATCGATGCCATGCGCCTCCCTAAATGACAAACTTCTGGAGATTCTTTTCGATCGCCTCCAGCTTCTGCGAAGCCGGAACGTGAATTCCCCGCTGTGTCGCGCGATCGTAGCGCGCGGCGTTTTCATTTTGATAAAAAAGCCCGATCGGGTAGACGTCCTCGCGTTCCGACAACGTTCGCGCTTCGGCCAGGTTGTGCGGATCGTGCTCCACGGTGTTGGGAAACAGATTCGCGACGGAGGAATCGAGCGGAATCCCACGCTCGTGACGCAGAAGAAGCATGCGGCCGCGGTCGTGCAGAGGCTCGTCGAACACGTGCGAGGTGAAGTGCGGACAGCGCTGCAGGATGCGGACGAAAGCCGCGCCGGGATGTTCGTAGGCCGCGCGAATGGTGTTGTAAAGATGCGGCGGATTCCAATCGGCGGTTTGCGCGACAAACGATACGTTGGTAATTCCCAGAGTCACGCTCAACGGATTGAGCGGCGGCAAGAGGGAGCCGGTGGGATGGGTGTTCGTGCGCTCTCCGAGACGCGTGGTGGGCGAGGTTTGGTTCTTCGTCAGGCCATAGATGTTGTTGTCGAGCAGCAGGATGGTGAGATCCATGTTGTAGCGGATGGCGTGAATCCAGTGCGCGGTGCCGATGGCGCAGCAATCGCCATCGCCGGTGACCACGAAAATGTGCAGATCGGGACGGCGGCTGCGAACGCCGCAGGCGACCGGGAACGCCCGGCCATGCAATCCATGAAATCCGTATGTGCCCATGTAAAACGGGAAGCGGCTGGAGCAGCCGATTCCCGATACGACGACGGTCTTCTCCGGCGGAAGCCGCTTATCGCGCGCCAGACGCTGGACGGCGCTGAGCACGGCATGGTCGCCGCAGCCGGGGCACCAGCGGGCTTCGGCTCCTTTGTAGTCGTCGAGCGTGCATGCGCGAGAGTCGGGCTCGATGTCCCACTCGGTGTTGGACTCGTACATTACTTCTTCCCTCCCAGCAGGTTCAGCCTGCGGCGAAGCTCGTCTTCGATGACGCCCGGAGGTATCGGACTTCCAGGCACTCGGGACCAGCAGTCCACATCCACCAACGTTTTGGAGCGCAACAGCATGGCCAATTGAGAATAGCGGCGCGATTCGGCGTCGATATACGGGTCGCCCGGATCGTCGCTGTAATTCACTTCCACCGCGACCACTTGACGGAAGCGCTGGAAGATCTCCCGCAGTTCCGGCTCGAGCGGAGACAGAAAGCGCAGGTGGAGCGAGGAGACCTTGCGCCCTTCGGCCCGCAGGCGGTCGACGGCTTCTTCGATCGTTCCGAGCGTCGATCCCCAGCCGACGGCCAACAGGTCGCCGGAGGGGTCGCCGTGAATGTGCGGCGGCTTGAGCGCGCTTTGGAGGACAGCGAGTTTGCGGCTCCGCATGCGCATGGCTTTCTGATTGATGGCGGATTCGTAGGCGACGCGGCCGTTCTGGTCGTGAGCCAGCCCGGTCACAACGTATTCGCCGCCCGATTGTCCCGGCCGCGGACGCCGCGAAAGCCCGGTGCGCTCGTCCCAGGCGAACGGAGGGATTTCCGGGTCCCAGCGGGATTGGTCGATAGGCGGAGCGAGCCACGCTTCCTTTACCTCCGGCTTCGGGAACGGCTGCTGGCCGGTGGCCAGATTGGCGTCGGAGAGAACGATCACCGGAACGCGAAAATCCTCCGACAGTTGGCGCGCGGTGATCATGAAGTGGAAGCACTCCTCGATGGTGGCGGGCGCGATCACGATCTTCGGGCTATCGCCGGGCGAGGCGTAGAGCGCGGCCAACAAATCGCCCTGCTCGATTTTGGTGGGAAGCCCCGTGGATGGCCCGCCGCGCTGGACCACGACCACCACCAGGGGCGTTTCGGTCATCACGGCGAAGCCCAGGAACTCCGTCTTCAAAGCGAGTCCAGGGCCGGAAGTGATGGTAAGGGCCGTCTTCCCGGCGTAGGAGCAGCCGATCGCGAATCCGATCGCCGCGATCTCGTCTTCGGCCTGATGAACGAAACCGCCCGCCTGTTCGAAGACCGAGGCGAGGAAATGCGACGCCGACGTGGCGGGGGTGATGGGATACATGGAGCAGACTTCGATGCCGGCCGCCATGGCGCCCAATGCCAGAGCCTGGTTGCCGTTCATGACCACCATGGTCCGCGGGTCCTTCCGCGCGGGCACCTGGAAGCGGCAGGTCATATTCTGAGCGGCCCAACGATATCCGTCTTCGAAGAGATCCAGATTTTTGCGCACCACCGGCTCGCCCTTTTTGGCAAACCGTTTCGAGATGTTCTCGATCACGGGCGGCTGTTCCAGGCAGTAAAGAGAGCAGAGCAAGCCGAGCACCCACACGTTCTTGCCTTTGCGCGGATCGCCGGTGTGTTTGCGGCACTCCCGCTCGATGGGGACTTCGGTGACGCAATACCCGCGGGCGCGAAAGTCCTCGAGCGCGGCGGCGTAGCGGCGGCGGATCTCTTCGTCGGCGTGGCCGGCCCAGCAGTCGTCCACCAGAACGAGAGTGCCGGGGCGCAGCGCGCCGGCGTCGATGCGGCTATAGAGAACCTGTTCGTTCAGCGCCACTACGACGTCGGCCGAATCGCCGGCGTTATTGACCGGATTCGAGCCGATCCGGATCCGATTGCCGCTGGCGCCGGCCCGCGAACGGCTGGGCGGCTCGATCTCGGCCGGGATAATCTCGACGGTCCAGATGCCGTTGCCGTTTCTCGCGCAGAGATCGGCGAACATCTGGCCGCAGGTCTGTGCGCCCTCACCCGAATCGCTGACGATTTCGATGATGTGTTCCGCGACGGTTTGCACCGGGCAAACCGGAACGGCGGAACGGACTTCGGCAACGCTTGAATCCATAACTCCTCTTCCTGAACGACTCCTACCCGCGCGTCCCAACGAGGCCGGCGACGGTCATTCGGGCTCGAATTTCCGCGCGAATCCGGAGGTGAAGTAACGCTTTCCCTGCGGATCGATCAGAAACGCCTCGATGCCCTCGCGGCGGGCGAGCGCCATGCCGCCATCGGGACCCAGGATGAAGACGCCCTTGGCCAGAACCACGCCTTCCTCGGCCGTTCGCGCGACGATGCTGACCGAGATGGAGGCGGACGCCGGATAGCCCGTCCGTGGATCGATAATGTGGTGGTAGCGGACGCCATCGACGATTCGAAAGCGCTCGTAATCGCCGGAGGTGACGAGGGCGCAGTTGGAGAGACGCATCGTTCCGAGGATGGCGCCGCGGGGCTGGCGCGGATCCTGAATCCCGATGCGCCAAGGTTCGCCGAGGCGGCTTCCGGACAGCATCACGTCGCCGCCGCCATCGACGAGCGAATCGGTAAATCCGGAGCGGGCCAGAACCTGAGAAGCGCGGTCCGCCGCGTAGCCCTTGGCGATGCCTCCGAGGCCAATGCTCATGCCGGCCGGAAGAAAGACGCGATTGCCCACGATCTGAATCTTGCGGTAGTTCACCTTCGTTCGCGCCGCCTCGACCGCCGCTTTGGTGGGTGGTTGGAAGGTGTCGTCGAAATGCCAGATGTTGCCCATGCCGCGCCAAGTGACGTCGAAGGTGCCGGCGGTCGCGGCGCTATAACGAACGCTTCGGTCCAGCATCTCGCGTAATTCGGCCGGCACCTCCACGAAGCGTTTTCCGGCGGCGTCGTTCACCTGCGAGATGGGCGATCCGGGCTTCCATTCGCTCATCAGCGCGTCGATGCGCTCCAGCTCGGCATAAGCGCTCTCGATCGCGGCGCGAGCCTGATCGGGACGGCCTCGATCGACGACCTCGATGTTCCATACGGTCCCCATCAACGGGCGCTGGACCGCGAGGATCCGAGGGGGATTGGCGTGGCCAGGCGCGGTAACGAACCGCAGCGCCAGAAGCCCGCCAACGATCGCAACCGAGCACAATGTCCGAGTGAGCGCCGGTCCCATGCGGTGATTCACGATGCAAATGGATTTCCATGCCATCCGCGCGATGGCCCCCCGATTGCGATTCAGCGGGATACGCCTTTGACGATGCGCCTCGCGGCGTTCATAAAGGATGGCTGGATTGAAGGATGGGAGGGTATGAGTCGCCCGTCAGTTGCGCCATTTCACCCGCTTTGCACGGCGTGCCTGAGCCTTGACGCCCACAGGGGGGTCGCCGGCATTGTCTGAATATCTCATCGCCGCGGCGCTAATGAGCGGCCTGGGAGCGCTGTTAGCCGCGGTGCTGGCTGTGGCCGACAAGAAGCTCTATGTTTACGAGGATCCGCGGATCGAAGAAGTTGAGTCGCTACTGCCGAAAGCGAATTGCGGAGCGTGTGGGTGTGCCGGCTGTCACGACTTTGCCGAGAAAGCGGTGCGGGGGGAAATCGCGCCGGGTAAATGCACGGTGAACAGCTCCGAGGGCGTGCAGGCGATCGCGGTGCTGTTGCATGTGGATGCGGGATCGGAAGAGAAGCGCGTAGCGCGGCTCGCCTGCGCGGGCGGAGCGCACGTCGCCCGGCAAAAGGCCCACTATGCGGGACTCGAATCCTGCCGGGCGGCGGCGCTGGTGTCGGGCGGCGGAAAAGGGTGCAGTTGGGGGTGCCTGGGTCTCGCCGATTGCGCCGTCTCCTGCGACTTCCACGCGATTGAGATGAACCGCCACGGGCTTCCGGTGGTGAGCGAGGCGCTGTGTACGGCATGCGGCGATTGCGTGGAAGCTTGTCCGAAGGACTTATTCTCGCTGCATCCGGTAAGCCACCGGCTATGGGTGGCGTGCCGCAATCTGCTGAACGGGGACCAGGCCGAAGCGGAATGCGAGGTAGCTTGCACAGGCTGCGGCCGGTGCGTGGCGGACGCTCCGGCGGGGCTGATCGCGATCGTCGATTTCCTGGCGGCGATCGATTATTCGCGCAACGCGCAAGCCTCGCAGACGCCGATGGAGCGCTGCCCGACGGGCGCCATTGTGTGGATGGACGCCCAACGCGGACCGATCCGAGGGCAGGAAGCGAAGAAGATTACGCGCCGGTCTCCGCTGCCGGTGGAATTGGCGGAACTGCCGCTTTCGGCCGTGGGAGCGTCAGAAAGTCCGGCGAGAGAGCTGCGGATGTAAGGGAGCGAATCGATCATGGGAGTTAAACGGACATTCGAGTTTCCGGGCGTGCGGCAGGCGATGGATGGCAACACGGCCGTCGTCCTGTGCGAGCGCGAGTCGACCGACGCCGCGGGAGCATACCCGATCACGCCGTCCACTCAGATGGGGGAATACTGGGCCGAGGAGACCGCCAAGGGGCATATCAACATATCCGGGCGGCCTTTGATCTTTATCGAGCCGGAAGGCGAGCACGCCGCCGCGGCGGTGACCGCGGGGCTTTCGATGACGGGTCTGCGCGCGACGAACTTCTCGTCGGGCCAAGGGATCGCCTACATGCACGAGTCGCTCTACGCGGCTGTGGGCAAGCGGCTGACCTATGTGTTGAACATGGGCTGCCGCGCGATGACCAAGGCGACGCTGAACGTCCATGCCGGACATGACGATTATCATTGCATCGACGACACCGGCTTCTTCCAAATGTTCGGCAAGAGCGCCCAGGAAGTGTGCGACCTGAATATTCTGTCGCACCGGATCGCGGAACTGGCGCTGACGCCGGGTATCTGCGCGCAGGACGGGTTTCTGACCACGCACCTGATCGAGTCCCTGCTGCTGCCGGAGCGCGAGCTGATTGCGAAGTTCCTGGGGCGTCCGGACGATATCATCGACACGCCGACTCCGGCGCAGCGCATCCTGTTCGGACCGCGGCGGCGGCGGATTCCGGAGCTATGGACGGTGGACAATCCGGTGATGATCGGCACCGTCCAGAATCAGGACGCGTATATGCAAAGCGTCGCGGCGCAGCGGCCGTTTTTCTTCGACCATATCGCTCCGATTACCGACCAGGCGATGGAGGATTTCTACGAACTCACCGGACGGCGGTACCGGCGCGTGTCGACCTACCGCGCCGAGGACGCCGAGTATCTGATCCTGGGCCAGGGCAGCATGATCGTCACGGCGGAAGCGGTGGTGGATTATTTGCGGGAGACGCGCGGCGTCAAAGCCGGGGTCGTCAACCTAACGATGTTCCGGCCATTTCCGGGCGACCTTCTCGGTGAGATTTTGAAAGGGCGCAAGGGCGTCGCGGTGCTGGAGCGGGTGGATCAACCGCTGGCCGCGGATCTGCCGATCGTCCGCGAGGTGCGGGCCGCGCTGGGGCGGAGCCTCGAAAACGGCCGCTCGGCGAACGGGCATCTGCCGTATCCCGGTTATGCGTCGTATCGCAAGTTAGAGGACATGCCGCGGCTCTATTCGGGTTCGTTCGGGTTGGGAAGCCGGGACTTGCAGCCGGAAGGGTTGATTGGCGCGATCGAGAACATGCTGCCCAGTGGCGGCAAACGGAGCTTTTTTTATCTCTCGATCGATTTCGCGCACGACCACCCGTTCACGCCGAAGCAGGAGATTCACCAGATCCAGGTGACCGATTCGTATCCGGGGTTGAAAGAATTGGCCGTTCACGGCAGCGAGAATCCGAACCTGATGCCGAACAACAGCATCACCGTGCGGCTGCACTCGGTCGGCGGTTGGGGCGCGATCACGACGGGCAAGAACCTGGCGATGACGTTGTTCGACCTGCTGGGCTATCACATCAAGGCGAATCCAAAATACGGATCGGAGAAGAAGGGACAGCCGACGACGTACTATCTGTCCGCGGCTCCGGAGCCGATCCGCATCAACTGCGACTACTTCTATGTCGACGTGGTGCTGTCGCCCGATCCCAACGTTTTTCAGCACTCGAATCCGCTGGCTGGCTTGAAAGAAGGCGGGACGTTCATCCTGCAAAGCGCGCACGAGAAGCCCGAGGAGGTTTGGGCGCAGATCCCGGAACGCTATCAGCGGATGATCGTCGAGAATCGCATTCGCGTGTTTTTCCTGGACGCGTTCAAGATCGCGCGGGAAGAGGCGAACGATCCGGAATTGCAATTCCGCATGCAGGGGATCGCGTTTCAGGGCGCGTTCTTCGCCACATCGCCGGTGATGAGCCAGGCCAAACTGGACGAGCCGCAACTGTTCCAGGCGATTCGAACGCAGCTCGATCACAAATTCGGAGGCAAGGGCGCGCGGGTCGTCGAGGACAATATCCGCGTGGTGCGCCGGGGCTTCGACGAAGTGAAGGAAATTCTCGATAAGCGCGTTACCGATTCGGCGGCGGGGCAACTTCGCAAGGCTCCCGATCTGCCGCTGCTTCTGAAGCAATTGCCCGGCAGCGCCTCTCTGACGACCGACATCCACCGCTTCTGGGAGCAAACGGGCAGCTTTTATATCTCCGGGAAGGGCAACGACAACCTGGCCGATCCGTTCATCGGGTTGAGCTTGATTCCCGCGGCGACGGGCGTGTTTCGCGACATGACCGGCGTCCGCTTCGAACATCCGCAATGGCTTCCCGAAAATTGCACCGCTTGCGGCGCTTGCTACTCGATGTGTCCGGACAGCGCGATTCCGGGGCTGGTGCAGTCGCCGATGACGATTTTCGAAACGGCCAACAAACAGGTCGCCGGCGCCGGACATATCGTGAAGCATTTGCCGCGCGCCGTGCGCGCCATCGAGCCGAAGCTGCGCGCCCGCATCGGCGTGGCCGGCGAGAAGGCGGACGTACGGAAGCTTCTGGACGAGACGATCGCGGAACATTTGAGCGGTTACCCGGCGGAGACCGCGGAGCGAGGCGAGTTGGAGCGGGAATTCTTATGGTTCCGCGAGGCGCTGGGCGATTTTCAATTCGCCGTGACCAGTCCTTATTGGACCGTCCGGGAGAAAAAGCGCAAAGGCGCCGGGGGACTGCTATCGATTACGGTGAATCCGTATACGTGCAAGGGCTGCATGGAGTGCGTGAAGGTTTGCAACGACGACGCGCTGCGCCCGCGGGAACAAACTCCCGATAGCGTCGCACGGTTGCGGCGGGATTGGCAATTCTGGCAGGCGCTGCCCACGACGGCTCCCGAATTCAGCCGGATCGACGATCTGGACGAGAAAATCGGCGCGCTGCACACGCTGCTGCTCGACAAGAAGAATTACCTTGGCATGGTTGGCGGCGACGGCGCGTGCCTGGGTTGCGGCGAAAAGACGGTGGTGCATCTGTTCACCGCGACGGTGGAAGCGCTGATGCAGCCGCGCGTGGCGAAACAAATCGAAAAGATCGACGATCTGATCGCCCGGCTGGACCGGCATATCCGGCTGAAACTGGCGGGGACGCTCGATCTGAGCGACAGCGGGCGCGTCGATGAGGCGCTGGCGGCTTTGCGGAATAGCGACGTGACCCTGGCGGCATTCTCCGAGAAGCTGGACGAGCGGCACGCCGGAGCGACGATCGATCCGGATTGGCTGCATTTCACGACGCAACTGCTGGCCAAACTGAACCATCTGCGCTGGCAGTATACCGATGGGCTTTCGCGGCGCGGACGCAGCGCGATGGGCATGCTGAACTCCACCGGCTGCACGTCGGTATGGGCGTCGACCTATCCGTTCAATCCCTATCCGTTCCCCTGGGCCAATCATTTGTTCCAGGATTCTCCGTCGCTGGCGATGGGGATCTTCGAAGGCCACATGGCGAAGATGGCCGAGGGATTCAAAACGATCCGGATGGCCGAGCTCGAATTGGACGGCGGATTCAACAGCGGGAAGCACGGCGAGTTCTTCACCTATTTCAACTGGAAAAACTTCAGCGACGACGAATTCCGGCTCTGCCCGCCGGTGGTTTCGATGGGTGGCGACGGCGCTATGTACGACATCGGCTTCCAGAACCTGTCGCGCATGATGATGTCGGGCAAGCCGATCAAAGTCCTGATCCTGGACACGCAGGTGTATTCAAACACCGGCGGCCAGGCCTGCACGTCGGGATTCACGGGACAGGTGTCGGACATGGCGCAATACGGCAAGGCGGCGCACGGGAAGGAAGAGATCCGCAAGGAGATCGCGCTGGTGGCGATGGCGCACCGCACCACGTTTGTCTTGCAGGGCGGCATTTCCAATCCGACTCATCTGATCGAGGGCTTCATCGATGGGCTCAACGCGCGGCGGCCGGCGCTGTTTAATGTGTACAGCCCGTGCATGCCGGAGCACGGGATTCCCGACGATGTGGCGGAGCATCAGAGCAAGCTGGCGGTGGAATCGCGCGCCTACCCTTTGATTCGCTACAACCCGGATAAAGGCGCGCTGCCGGAGGAGTGCTTCGATCTGGAGGGCAACCCGGCGATCGACCAGGACTGGCCCTCGTACAAATTGGAATTCGTCGACGAACGGGGCGCTCCCGGCACAATGGATGTCCCGCTAACGTTCGCCGATTTCGCGGTTACCGAAGGGCGGTTCCGCAAGCAATTCCGAACCGTGCCCCCCGATGCGTGGAACGACAACATGGTTCCCCTTGCGGACTATCTGGAACTGGAGCCGGACGACCGTGAGGGCAAATTCCCTTATATCTGGGCGGTGAACCTGAAGAACCGGCTGGTGCGGGTTCTGCCGGCCGAGCCGATCGTGCGGTCGTGCGAAGACCGGCGGAATTTCTGGCGGATGCTGAAATCGCTGGCGGGGATACGGCCCGCCGTGGCGGCGGAATCCGCGGATCGGATCCGGGCGGAATATGCGCAGGCGCTGGCGGCCCGGCTGACGGAGTTGGTTGCGAGCGGAAAACTGCTGGACGGCGCGCCCGCCGGCGCGGGGCCAGTGGTTTCAGCGAAGGCGGCTGCCCCGGCGTTGCCCGCGGCGCCGGTTTCCTCCGCCCCGCCGGTGGCGAAGCCGGCTGCCGCGGCGCCGGTGGGGGGACGGCTATGTAGCGCCCTGGATCGAGTCGGCGATGTGTACCTCGTGCAACGAGTGTACCGGGATCAACTCGAAGATCTTCGCGTATGACGCGGATCAACATGCATACATCAAGAACCCGAAAGGCGGGCCGTACAAGGACCTGGTGCGGGCGGCGGAAAAGTGTACGGCGCAGGTGATTCATCCCGGAACGCCGTGGGATCCGAACGAGAAGGACGCGGCCAAGTTGCTATCGCGCGCCGCGAAGTACAACTAGCCGGAGCGGCGACGGAATGGGCCTACTGGAAAATATCGGCGTGAAACGGCTTTGGCGCGGAGTCCATGTGCCGGAATATAAGGAGCCGACTTGCCACCTGCCGATCCGCCGGCTGCCGTTCGCGCCGATGCTGGTGGTGCCGCTGGCGCAGCATGCGGGCGCACCCGCCGTGCCAATCGTCCGCGAACGGCAGGAAGTTGTGCGCGGGGAGCCGATCGCCGAGGCCGATGGATTCGTCTCCGTTCCCATGCACGCGCCGGCGACCGGCCAAGTGGAGAGGATCGCCCTTGCGCCGTCGGCGCGCGGGGAGCTTACGCGGGCGATCTACATCCGGCCGTACGCTTCCGCGAGCCAGGAAGTGTTATACGGCGCGCCCCAGGACATCGAACGGATGACGCCGGAGGAGATCGTGCGCGCGGTTCAGGCTACCGGCGTGGTGGGATTGGGCGGGGCCGCGTTCCCGACGCACGTGAAGCTGAAGGTGCCGGAGGGAAAGAAGATCGACACGGTGGTGGTGAACGGATGCGAATGCGAGCCGTATCTCACCAGCGATCATCGCGTGATGCTGGAGAAGCCCGCGGAAGTTCTGCACGGGGCGCGCGTGGCGATGAAGGCGGTGGGCGCGGCGCGCGCCATCGTCGGCGTCGAGGATAACAAGATGGACGCCGTCGAGGCTCTGCGGAAAGCCAATGGCCCGGCGCGGGACATTCGCATCGAGCCGGTGGCGGCCAAGTATCCGCAGGGCGCCGAGAAGATGCTCATCCAGGTGCTGCTGGGCCGCGAGATTCCCTCGCGCGGGCTGCCGGCGGATGTCGGCGTGAGCGTGTTCAACGTGGCGACGCTCGCGCAAATCGGCGAATTGCTTCCACGGCGGCAGGGGCTGATCGAACGCGTGCTCACGGTTTCCGGTCCGGGAGTAACCCGGCCGGGTAACTACCTGGTGGCGCTTGGAACTCCGGTCCGTTGGGTGCTGGAACAGGCCGGATGCGAGGTGCAAGCGGCTTCGGTGATCCTGGGCGGCCCGATGATGGGCGCATCCATCGCATCCTTCGATGTGCCCGTCACCAAGGGCGTCACCGGCATTTTGGTTTTGACGAACCGCGAGTGGAATGCGCCGATCTATCCTTGCATTCACTGCGCCTCGTGCGTAAATATCTGCCCCATGCATTTGAATCCGTCGCAGCTCGGAATGCTGGCGCGGAAGGAGCGTTACGAGGAAATGGCCGCCGAATACCATCTGAACGATTGCTTCGAGTGCGGCTGCTGCAGCTATGTGTGTCCTTCGCACATCCCGCTGGTGCAGTATTTCCGCGTCGCCAAACAGATGAACCGTAAAGAAAGGGCGCGGGCATGAGCGCATTTCCGAGCACGGTGATCGAGGTACGGACGTCGCCGCATCTGCACTCCGGCCGTTCGGTGGATTCGATCATGCTCAACGTGGTCTACGCGTTGCTGCCGATCTGCGCCTACGCCGTTTGGTTATTCGGCGTCAGCGCGCTGGCCTTGATCGTGACGTCGACCGCAACTTGCGTTGCGACGGAGCATTTCTTCTGCCGGATGTCGGGCAAGCGATCGTCGGTGGGAGATTTCAGCGTCGTAATTACGGGGCTGTTGTTGGGGCTGGTTCTGCCTCCCGGGCTTCCGTTGTGGATGGCGGCGGTGGGCGGCATCATCGCCGTGGGCCCCGGCAAGATGCTGTTTGGAGGACTGGGCTTCAACGCGTTCAATCCGGCGCTGGTGGGGCGCGCGTTTCTTCAGGCGGCCTTTCCGGTGGCGATTACGTCGTACACACCGGCATTGGCGATACACCGTTTTACCGAATGGATCCCGTCGAGCCTGGCTTGGCCATTGATGAAGGCGCCATCGCTCGCAGGTTGGATCGCGAAAGTCCGCGTGGACGCGCTTCACCGGCGCGACGCCGTTGATGCTGCAAAAATTCGACCACATCCCGACCGATCCGTGGCTGCTATTTTGGGGCGGACGCGCCGGCTCGGCGGGCGAAACCTCGGCGCTCCTGATTCTGGTGTGCGGCGGTTACCTGATGGCGCGCAAGATGATGGATTGGCGCATTCCGGCGGCGATGCTCTCCAGCGCGTTCGTCTTTGGGAGTCTCTTTCATCGGGCGAATCCGGCGCTCTATCCCAGCCCATGGTTCGTGTTGTTCTCCGGCGGCTTGATGTTAGGCGCGGTATTCATGGCGACGGATCCGGTGGCCTCGCCGGTGACGCCGCTCGGCATGTGGATCTATGGCGCGTTGATGGGCCTGATCACCGTACTGATTCGATTCCTGGGAGGACTGGCGGAAGGCGTGATGTACGCGATCCTATTGGGCAACGCGCTTTCTCCGCTGATCGATAAGTTCACGCAGCCCCGGCCGTTCGGCGCGCCGAAGAAGGCGGCGGTATGAATCCGGCGTCCAGCTCCAGCGGCTTTCCCATGATCCGCACATTAACCATCGTGTCTCTGCTGTGCGGAATGCTGATCGTGGTATCCGATGTGAATACGCGGGCGCGGATCCGCCACAACCAGGAAGTCATTATGCGGGAGTCTGTCGCGCAGCTCCTGCCGGGCATCCGGAAGCAAATCGTCTATGCCATCGATCCTTCGGGCGGTCTGACGATCGCGTCCGGCGTACAGGGCGAGGGGCCGCGGTTGTTTGCCGGCTATGGCGCCGATGGCCGGTTTCTAGGCGTCGTGATCGAAACCAGCGACCGCGGCTACGCCGATGTGATCTCCGCCATGTACGCCTACGACCCCGATGCGCGGACCATCACCGGATTCAAAGTCGTCGACATGCGGGAGACGCCGGGGTTGGGAAGCCGCATTGGAAGCGATCCCGAATTCACCGCGAATTTCAAAGCGCTCGATGCCAGCGGCGGGCACCCGATTACGACGGTGAAGCACGGGACCAAGAAGAACCCCTGGGAAATCGACGCGATTTCCGGCGCGACCATTTCGTCGCGCGCGGTGGGGCGGATGCTGCAAAAAAGCGTTGAGAGCGTCGCGCCGGTTATCGCGCGCAACCTGGACCGCATTCAGAGAGGCGAGTGATGAGCGAAACCATCGCCCCCTTATCCTGCCACTCCGCGGCGAAAGTCGACGAAGCCGGCAATCCGTTCCTCAACGGTTTGTGGAAACAGAACCCGGTGTTCGTAATGGTGTTGGGCATGTGTCCCACGCTGGCGATCACTAACAGCGTCCGAAATGCATTGGCCATGGGGCTGGCGACGACGTTCGTGATGGTCTGCTCGAACGGAATGATTTCTCTGATTCGCAAGCTGATTCCGAAGCAGGTCCGCATCGCCACTTACATCGCGATCATCGCCACGTGGGTAACCGTGGTGGAATACCTGGTGAAGGCGATTAGCATCGATGTTTATACGGCGCTGGGCGCCTACATTCCGCTCATCGTGTCGAACTGCCTCGTCCTCGAGCGCCCGGAGGCGTTCGCGGGCAAGAATCCAGTCGGTAAGTCGATGCTCGACGGGCTCGGCATGGGGCTGGGATTCGCGTTCGCGTTGACCTGTCTGGGCACGGTGCGCGAGGTATTGGGAGCCGGCACGTTCCTCGGCGCGCCGCTGTTCGGCCGTAACTTCGAGCCATGGGTGCTGTTCCTGCTGCCGCCGGGAGGATTCATTGCGCTCGTCATGTGGCTGCTGACGTTTTCGATTTGGCGCGAACGCCAGGCCGCGCGGCGGCGGCTCGACACCCGGCAAGCGGCAATGGCACAAGCGATGGAGGTAGGTTCATGAATGAATCCTTAACGCACATTTTTCTCGACGCTTTTCTGATCAACAATTTTGTCCTCTGCGTCTTTCTGGGCATGTGCTCTTTTCTGGGCATGTCGGGAAAGTTTTCGACGGCCTGGCGCATGGGCGTATCGGTGATGTTCGTCATCGTCGTCAGCAGCGTGCTTTCCTTTGCCGCGAATCTGCTGCTGGTCCGCCTTCACGCCGAATACCTGCGCCTGATCGTCTACATCATCATTATCGCCGCCACCGTGCAGTTGACCGAAATGTTCATCCGCAAAAAGAGCCCGTCGCTGTTCCGCGAATTAGGCGTGTATCTGCCGTTGATCACCACCAATTGCGCGGTGCTGGCGGTGCCGCTGTTTCAGACCTTCCGTAAGTACAATTTCGTCCAAAGCACGGTCTTCGCGGTCGCCGCGAGCGGCGGGTACTGCATGGCCCTGGTTCTTCTCTCGCTGGTCCGGGAGCGCACGGATCTCGGCGATATCCCCATCCTGGCGCGCGGAACGGCATTGACGCTCGTGCTGGCCAGTATTTTGTCTCTGGCGTTCATGGGCTTTGCGGGCATGGGCAACGGAGGTTGAGATGGAAACGATCGTTACTTTGTTGAGAACGGCGCTCGGAATATTCATTGTGATGGGCGCGTGGTTCCTGTGGATGACGTATGTCCGGCGTAAGTCCGGCTGCCGCGGGGACCGGGACGTGCTCGAACATATGACTCATGGCTGCGCCGGTTGCCGGAGCGGCGGATGTCACGGCGGAAATACAAACGAGGAGCATCATGAACTTACGTGAATTGGACGTTACTCATCGATATCCGGCGGCGCTGGTGACGAGCGACCGGATCACGCCCATCGACGCGGAGGCGGAGGTGCGCCATCTGGTGTTGGAAGTTCCCGGTGGCGCCCCCGATTACCTGGAAGGCCAGAGCATCGGCGTGCTGCCGCCCGGCCCGCATGCATTTGGCAGTCCCAACCATCTCCGCCTGTATTCGATCGCCAGCCCGCGCGAAGGAGAGGACCACCGCGCAAATACGATTTCGATTTGCGTGCGGCGCTGTTTTTACATCGACGACATCAGCGGCGAGCGGTATCCCGGCCAAGCCTCTAACTATCTTTGCGACGCACGGGCGGGCGAAACGATTCAGATCACCGGCCCGTATGGTCTCCCTTTTCCCGTGCCCTCCGACGATTCCTGCAACTTACTCATGGTGGGCGCCGGAACGGGCATCGCGCCGTTTCGCGCTTTTGTGAAGCACATTTATAGCGGGCACAAGGGTTGGAAAGGCAAGGTCCGGCTGTTTTATGGCGCCAAGACCGGCATGGAACTGTTGTATTTGAATGAACTGAACCGGGACCTCGGCCTGTATTACGACCAGGAGTCGTTCCGGGCGTTTGAAGCCCTGAGCCCGCGCCCGGCCTTCGACGCGGCCCCCGCGCTGGACCGTGTGATAATCGAGAATTCCCGCGAAGTGTGGGAGATGGTGCGGAGTCCGAAAACGTATGTCTATTTGGCGGGTCTGTTAAATGCCGCGCACAAATTCGAGAGCGCGATGGCGGTCGCCGCGGGCTCCGCGGAGGCATGGCGGGATGCGCGCGAGCATTTGGTGGCGGAAGGACGGTTGTCGGAATTGCTTTACGAGTAACGATCCGGCGGAGCGGGCGTGAAGAAACGTTCGAAAGCGTTTTGGCTCGGCGCCGTTCTCGCATCGGCGGCTTTTCCGGCATCGGCCATAGAGACTTCGCCGATCTTCCCGGCGCCGCGCGAGTCGTCGCCCGCGGCTGGCGATTTCGTCTTGGACCGGACCAGCGTCATCGCAATCCCGGCCGCGCCTTCCGAGCAGGACTTGTTCCTGGCCCGGATGCTGGCCGAAGAACTTGGCGACCGTTTCGACTTGCACCTGAAGATCGAGCGCCTGGAGCGTCTCGCGCCCGGGCGGAAGCTGATCGTCATGGGAACCTTCGCAAATCCCTTGGTGGCCGAATACTGCGCGGGCCATGCCTTGAAAGTGGATGCCCGGAATCCGGGGCCTGAGGGCTACGTCCTCCACACAGGTCCCCGAATCGTCGTCGTTGCGGGCAGCGACGACCGCGGCGCATTTTACGGGCTGCAATCGCTGCGCCAGTTGGCCGTGAAGCGCTCCGATGCCCTTCACTTCGCCGGCTACGAGATCCGCGACTGGCCCGCGAAGCCCTTCCGCGGCTTCAAGCTCTACTTGCCTGGGCGCAATAACATCCCCTTCTTCAAGCGCTTCGTCCGCGACAGCCTGGCGCTCTACAAGTACAACACGCTGATCGTGGAAATGAACGCCTCCATGCGGCTCGACCGGCATCCCGAACTCAACGCGGCGTGGGTGCGCTTCTCCCGGGAGACGAACTACTGGCGCCGCAATTACCCGCCCTTCGCGCCGCACGATTTCGAAATCAATTCCTCGCACCAGGACACCGCCGACGGCGGCTTTCTCGAAAAAGAAGAAGTCGCCGATCTCGCCCGATACGTCCGGCAGTTCCATATCGAATTCGTTCCGGAGCTGCCATCCTTCACTCACAGTTACTATCTGCTGTCGGCTCATCCCGAACTGTCGGAGGTGCCGGGCGAGCGCTGGCCCGACACTTACTGCCCTTCGAATCCGGAGAGTTATAAACTCCTGTTCGACGTCTACGACGAGTACATCGACTTATTGAAGCCGCGCATGGTGCATGCCGGGCACGATGAACTGTTCCAGCCCGTCGGACTTTGTCCCCGCTGCCGCGGCAAGGACATTCGCGAGCTTTACGGGGAGGACGTGCGCAAGATCCACGACTATCTCGCGGCCAAGGGCGTCCGCATGGCCATGTGGGGAGACATGCTGCTTGAGGGCGTCCGGGGCGTGGGACTGCAAAAGAAGAAGGCGCCGGACGGGTTCGCTTACGAGGCGCCGGGCGGCATGACGCGCGAACAGGTGGCGCGGCTGATCCCGAAAGACATCCTGATCTTCAACTGGTTCTGGTCCGCCGAGGGATCGGAATGGAACGCGAAACAGGCCGAAGGATTCGAGGCTCGACTTGAAGACATGGGATTCGAAGAGATCTACGGCAACTTCACGCCCGGCATGGAGAACTTCGCCGCGCGCATCGCCCGCAACTCGATTCGCGGCGGCGCGCCTTCGGCGTGGTTTGCAACCAACGAGGCCGGCTTCGGCAAGGATCTGCTGCCCGAACTGTTGAGCGGCGCTCACGACCTTTGGCGCGGCGAGGCGATCGATGGGCGGGATCTCTCCGGCCTGATCCAGCGGATGGCGCCGGACATTCGGATCCGTTTCCGGGGAGTGCAACCGCCCAGCCAAACCGAGCGCACCATCGAGCCGGTCTCGATCGCCGCCGGCTTCAACGCCGGTTTAACGGAGAAGGCGCTCGGCGTGGATCTGACCGCGATGAACCACGGCGCCGTCTCGTTCGGCAACACGCCGTTCCAACTCTCGGGCGATGCGAACCGGTCGGTCGTCGTCGTGGGCGTCGATGGCGCCGGTGGCACCGGGCTTCCCAAAGAGTCTGGAAACATCGCGATCGGCGTCGACGCAACCAGTCTGATCTTCCTTCACGCCGCCGCCCGCGCGGCAACCAACAAGGAGTCCTTCCGCCTGATCTACGATCCGGACGACACCGCCGATCTGCTGGGTTGGTACGAGATCGTCTATGCCGATGGCTTCGTCGCCACCATCCCGATCCGCTATGGCGTCAATATACAGGAGTGGAACTGGGCCGCCCGCACCTCGGCCAGCGACTACTGTTACGGCGCGGACGCCGTCGCGTTGGGAGGCGTTGGGAATAAGGCAATCACTTTCTTCGCTTACGAATGGACAAACCCGCGTCTGGGTCAGACTATCGCCAGCGTTCGCCTCAAAGGCACCACCGGATTCCGCGGCGGATCATCTCGATTCATTAACGGCTTCGGCCCCGTCATCCCGAGTAACGCGATCTATCTGAAGGCCATCAGCGCCGTCAGAAAGCGCGGTTGAATGGGCGCGTAAGTCCCGGCGCCGATGCGGCTATAGCCCGCTCTGGTTCTGAGCGCTGGTGGGCTTTTTGCGGCCGGAGTCGCCGCTCTCAACGCCAGGGCTTTTGAAGATCGCCTGCCGCTGGGTGCGCCCGGTCTGCCGCGTATCGGCGATCTCATTGCCCTCGAAAGTCAGATCCTCGGTATGAGGTGAAATATAGAATCCGTATCCTTCCAGGGCATTGCCGTTGTTAATCACCTTGTTGTTGCGGAAAACGTTTCGGCTGCCGCTATTAGCCGGCGTCTCTTTGCGGAAGTAAACTCCGCTGATGCCGTTCCCCGCGATGGTGTTGCCGGTGAATTCGTTGTCGGTATCTTTGTGGCCAATCGAAATCCCATAGTGGCCGTTGTTTTCGATGACGTTGTTTTCAAAATGGCCGTGCCGCACGCGCCAGCACAGGAACAGGCCAATATCGCCGTTGTCGTGCATCCGGCAGCCCCTCACCAGCGTGCTTACGCTTCCGGTGCCCGGGTGGATTCCGTAACCTGCGTGTCCGTAGGACTCGCTATTCACCACTTCCACGCGATCGCTGATCTGGATGGAGATTCCGTCGCCGTTATAGTTACGCGCCACGCAGTTGCGGACGGAGACGTTGCGCACCTGGTACAGATAGATCGCGCCGCCGCGGCAGCCGTCTATGTAGGCGTTCTCCGCGCGATCGCCATCGACGGTCAAGTTCTCCAAAACGACGTTGGCCGCGTTCTTCACGCACAGGATCGGAAAGATATTGCGGACGCGGGCGTGATTCTCCTCCTGGGAGTAATCGCGAACGGTCATCGGGTCGATCCGGAGATACGGCGCCTGGACGGCGGCTACTTTCGATACGGTGATGTCCCAACCCGCGTTGAGCTTGTCGTCGGTGATAGACACGCCCATCCCCGGGTGAAACTTGCCCGGCTCCGCAACGGCCAGCAACGTATCGCCGTAGTCGCCATCCTCGATGAGCGCGCTTTCGACGCCGGGACTCTTTCGCAGAATCGTCTTCCCCGCCACGCCCCGCACCGTGACGCCGGATGGGATCGAAAGACTATCGTCCATCGCGTAGGTTCCCGCCCCGATCGAAAGCGTATCCCCGGGCCGAAGCATTCCGGCCGCCTTCCGCAGCGCCGCGCTGTCGCTCCCCACCACGTCCGCCGCGCCGGACTGAGCCACGGTAACCACGCGGCGTCCAATCGCGTTGGCGTGAGAGGTGGTGCATCCCGGCGTCGCGAGAACAACGGCAACCAACGCGGCCATGCAATAGCTGAATCGTGACATATCCGTTTCTCCTCGGATTTCCTTCCGGCCCCCGCACGCGATCTTGCGCACCGCTCCGATGCGCCGGCTTGTATCGGAGGGAGGGTTTTTCCGATGGTATCACCAAGATCGTCTTCCGGTTGGGAACTGCGCCGCGACCCTGGCCGGGAAGCGGAACCGCCGCCACCGTCATGACCTAGTAGGAGCGGCCGCCAAGGATATGCGCCGCCTCCGCCGAGTCCCGCGCGATCCGAAACCGAAAAGCGGCCAGCCCGGTCCACCAGATCGAATGCAGGCTGGGGAACGGCCGAGGATTCGCTGTTCGACTGATCCCTCCCGATCCCGCGGCATGAGTGTCAAGAGGCTCCGGTACGTCAGACCTGGTAGACCGTGGAGCCGCCTACCACGGTGCGAACGATCTCGATGTCCTTAATCTTCTCCTGGTCCACCGTGTGAGGATCGTCCGCCAGTACGACGAAATCCGCCAGTTTGCCGGGCGTGATGGATCCCTTGATCGCTTCCTCATGCGAATTATACGCGCCGTTTAGCGTGTTGACCCGCAGCGCCTCGTCCACGCTGATCCGCTGATTGCGCTCCCCATGTTTCGCCATTCCACCCGGTGCGCGTGACCATCCCCTGAATCGCCATCCGCGGATCGAATGGACCTGGACTGAAGTCCGAACCTGCCGCCACCGGAATTCCGGCGTCGAGAAAACTGCGGAAAGCCATGCATCGCTTCATCAGGTCTTCGCCATAAAAACGGAACTTGTCGGAGTTGTAGTAAGCGTATGTTGTGAACGGCGCGGGGACAGCCCCGGCGGCCTTGATTCTCCGTAGAAGGCCGTCGTTTATCAACGTGCAATGCGTGATCTTGGGACGCGCGTCCGCCCGAGGGAACCGCCGTTGTGCCCGCTCGACCGCCGTCATCACCATATCGATGGCCACATCCCCATTGGCGTGGCAGTTGACCTGGATACCCGCCCGATGCACCCGTTCGATCCACGCGTTCAGAGCGTCCTGGGTCTCGGTGACGTTGCCCTTATAGGGCGGCGTCACTCCCGGATAAGGCGTGCTGAGCGCCATCGTGCGTTCCGAGAACGATCCGTCGACGGTGTGTTCGGAGGTGGCTCCCAACCGGATCCACTCGTCGCCGAAGCCGGAGCGGATGCCGGCGGCGATCATCGCATCCAGGACTTTGCCGCCGGACTCGTAGCTGACACGGTGCAGCAGGTCTCCGCGCGCCCGCACCTGCTGCAAATCGAACAGGTCCCCGCCCTCGTGATGAACGCTGGTGAGGCCATAACGAACGAACTGTTTGGAGATGTACGCCAGTCCGTCGCGGCTGCGCCTCACTCTCTCCTCCGCGGTAAAGGCCGGCCGCTTTCCTGCCCTGCGCAGCACATCCATCGCAAGGTCGGTAACCCGGCCGTTGAGATCGCCGCTCGCGTCGCGGTCGAACGTTCCTCCGGCCGGATTCGTTGTGTCCTTGTTGACGCCCGCCATTTCAAAGGCCTTGCTGTTATAGAAGTCCGTGTGGCCGCCACGATGATGAACCGCGACGGGGTGATCCGTAGACACCCGGTCGAGGTCATGAACGTTCAACTGGCGATTGTCCTTCACCTTGGTGTCGTCGAAGAAATAGCCTTCGACCCAGGTTCCCGGCGGAGTCTCGCGGGCTCTGGCGCGAAGTTTCTCGACAATGCTGGCGATCGTCACAAACTCGACGACGAACGGATTGCCGACGAGGACTTCGTAGAGCAGTATGTCGCCTCCGGCGTGGTTGTGGCAGTCGATGAACCCGGGTACGACGGTCATCTGTTTCGCGTCGAGTGTCTGAGTCCGTTTTGCCGATGAGCGCCTTCATGTCGCCGGTGCTCCCCACCGCGGCGAACCGGCCGCCGCGGACCGCAAATGCCTCCGCCCTTGGTTCACGCGAATCCACCGTATAGACCTTGGCGTTGAAGACAACCAAGTCGGCGTCCAGCCCTCCGTCGGCCGCCGCCGCGCATGGCCATGCCCCTCCCGCGACTGCGGCGATGCCCGCCCCGGTAAGATTCATGAATCCTCGCCGGTTCATTCGTTGATGGATCATCGCGGCTATTGCCTCTTCGCTACTATAGCGGACGCCGACCGGCACGCTGATCAAATTGTGAAGACGATGGACAAGTCTCACGAGTAGCGTTATGGCGCGTTAGGGTCCCAGATGGTCGCATCGATCTGGCGCTCGTGATCGGGCGAGTCGTTGAAGTAGTAGACGGTGACGACCTTGCCGTCGGGGCGCTGGACGCTGCGGGTGTAGCCCAGGTCCCATGAGCCGCCATCTTTACGAAGAACGATCTCGCCGCTCCAGGTGGCGCCGTCGTCGGCGCTGGTGCGCGCGCGAATGCCGAAGGGCGCGGTACGGCGGCCATAGGTAAGGACCAGGCGCCGGTCGCGAAGACGGACCAGGCTGGGAGGGTTATCCGTATCCGGAGCGGGACGGCTGACGAATTTCCAGGTCTGGCCATCGTCGTCGGAGCGATAGAGATCGATCCAGTTCCGGTAGCGGACGGCGGTAAGAATGGTGGCGGAGGATAAGCGAACGGAGGACGGCATGATGGCGTGATCGCGGCCTTGCGGCTCCGGGGTGACGTAGGAAAGAAATTTCCAGGATTTGGCGCCGTCGATGGTGCGGACGCAGATGACGCGGCCTTCATGGCCATTGGACTTGGCGGCGGTGAGGAACACGGTCATGTCGTGCGGGCCGTTGATGAGGTAATCGGTGCGCGCGGCGATGCCTTTCTGTCCGAACCCCGGGAGGCGATAGGGTCCGCTCCAGGTTTTGCCGCGGTCCATGGAATCGTAGAAACGAGAGGGGCCGATGTCGATGCCGGCCATGCGGAAGGTGATGGCGAAACCGGGGCTGGTGAAATCGAGACCGCCGGGACAATGTGCCACGGGCTTTCCGCCGGGTTCGGTGGGAACGCCGGCGACTTTCGTGCCCGGCGGAGCGAGCAAGCCCGGAGGCTTCTCGATGGTCCAGGTTTCGCCGCCATCGAGGCTTCGCGCGAGCAGGTGTTCGGCCGGACGGCGGTATTCGATCGAGTGCTCGTGCTCGCCGGGTTGGCGCATGTGAAAGTAACCGGCCTCGAAGCCGGCCACGATTTCGCCGCCCCAGGACCAGAGACCGTGATTCGCCGGCCAACCGGCGAACCGGCCGGGCTTCTGATAGACGACCACGGTGCGGTCCGGCGGCGAAGGCCGTGACGCCGAGCCCCGGCACGGACACGAGAACAACCAGACGCGTCCAAAAGGACGGCCGCAGGCGGCCCCATGAGGAACGGCGTGCGCGCCTCGCCGGTAAGCGCACTCATGGTTCGATCATGACCTTTAAACATTCCGCGCCGCCGTTCAATTGAAACGCCTCCAAACCATTTTTGAGCGGCATCCGATGGGTGACCACGGCTTCCGCGTCGATGCGTCCGCTCACGAGAAGGTCGAGGGCGCGCGCCATCGTATTCGGGTTGTTGTAGGATCCGCGAATCGTGATTTCGTTGTCGTTGACCCAAAATGGATTGACGTCCAGGTTGGCGTCCTTGTGGCAGACGCCGTAGAGCATGACCGTTCCGCCGCGCATGACGGCCTGCAACGTCTGGCGGACCGCCGCGATATTGCCGGAGCAATCGAAGACCACGTTCACTCCGTCCGGATACTGATCCCGGACGGCCCGCGCGGCGTCGTCTTTGGCTGGATCGATGGTCCAGGACGCGCCGAGCGCCGAGGCCCGTTTCCGCCGCCGCTCCTGCGGGTCGACGACAATGACGTGGCTGGCGCCCTGCATGCGGGCAAGCTGAAGAATGATCGCTCCCATCGGTCCGGCGCCGAAGATGAGGACGACGTCGCCGGAGACGATGCCGGATAGGTCGACGCCGCGCAAGCAGCAGCCAACGGGCTCGGCGAGTGCGGCGTGAGCGAGCGGAAGGCTGTCCGGGATTTTGTAAGCCTGGGAAACCGGAACCAGGCAATACTCGGCGAAGCCGCCGGGAATGTTGACGCCGAGGGCGATGAGATTCTTGCACAGATGCACTTTGCCCCGGCGGCAGAAGCCGCAGACGCCGCAGACAATGTTCGGATCGACGGCGACGTGATCGCCGGGAGCGAAGCCGTCGACGCCGTCGCCGATAGCCTCGACGACGCCGGCGTACTCATGGCCAGGGATAAGCGGCAGGTTGGCGGGATAGAGGCCGTGAAGAATATGCGGATCGGTGCCACAGATGCCGGAGGCCGCGACGCGCACCAGCAGGCAGTTCGGGCGAAGGGCGGGTTTGGGTGTGTTGACGAGGCCGAGCGATCCGACCTCGCGGATTTGTAAGGCAAGCATGGGGTGTTTAGAAATACGTATCGCCGGCGGCGTAAGGCACGACGTGCATGTACTTGTAGTTATCCAGATCGACGCCGCGGCGGCAGGCCATGTAATAGAGCAGCCAGATCTGAGATTGGTAAAGAACCAGCGCGTCGAACATCGGGTGAGCGTGCGGCGCGAGTTCCTTGCCATCGAAGACGACGACCTTGGCTCCGTTACCCGTCGCGAACGCGATGCCCTCTTCGGCGAAAGGCCGCGAGGCATCGTTGCCCATCAGGAACAGCATCGTTGGCTCGCCGGGACGGACGATTTCGAGCGGGCCATGCCGGAATTCCCCATAGTGAATATAGGCGGAGTATTCCTTAAGGAACTCGCCAAACATGTCGTAAGCCATCATGTAACCGAGCGTGTAGGCCGAGCCGCCGGAGAGCACCAGCAGCTTGCCGGAGTCGAGCTGGGGCGCCAGCCGCTCCGCCATGGCGCGGCTGGCTTCCGAGATTCGCGGCGAGAAGACCAGGAAGGCCCTCGAGCGCGGCTTCGAATTGCTCCAGCTCCGCCGACCATTCGCCGCGCGCGCGCGCCAGCTCCACCACCAGCAACATGGCGAGGAAGGCAGGCGAGCTGTAGAGAGCGATGGACTCATAGGTGACCGACCAGCGCGCGTCCTTGGCGAGTAGGGCGTCGGGCCGGCGAGTGATGGCGAACACCGGCACGTTGTGACGAACCAGATAATCTTTGGCGCGGATGGTGTCGACGGTTTTGCCGGAATAACTGGCTCCGATGGCGACGCAGCCGGAGTCGAGAACGGCGGGCTGGGCGCTCACGAGATCGGGACCCAATAGATAGTTCGCCGGCAGCTTCAGATAATGCAGGGCGGCCCAATAGCCGATGTACAGCGCGGCCGAGGAGCCGCCGCTTCCGAAGAAGACGATGTTGCGCGGATTGAGGGCGGCGATTTCACCGGCGATCTGGCGGATGGCGTCGCGCTTCTCGGTCCACATTCGCTCCAGTTCGGCGGCGACGACGGGCGCCGAAAAGATTTCGGCATGCAAGTTTTTCTCATCGAGGGTTTGTGATTGAATCATAGTCAAGTCCGGTATTCACGAGTTCCGTTTCTTCCTTGCGAACCCCGCGTGCCGCTCAGCGCGGCGGTGCGGTGGCGACGCCGGAAAGCGCCTCTTCGAGCGAATCCATGACGTGGAAGCGAGGCTTGTAGCCGAGCGTATTTCGCGCCTTCTCGATGTTCATCGAATACGAATGGATTCCCCGGCATCGTCCCTCCACGGCCTCGGTTTCGAGCCTGGCGGCGAGGCCGGCGCCCAAGACGGAGTATTGGAACGGCGCGGGTCCGGCGATGTTGAAGGCGTGCCCCGGCGCGGTATCGCTTTCGAGCGCCAGCACCACGGCCGCGGCCGCGTCGCGCGCATCGCAAACGTGTTCGGTGAACGGGCTGCCATCGGCTTCGAGGGGAACGGCAACCACGCCGGGCTTGTCCCACTTGCCGCCGTCCATCAGGAACTCTTTGTAGGGCGCCTTGGTGAAAAGTTCGAGGATCTCCGGCGGATCGAGCGTCCAGACGAAGCGCAGCCGCACGGCCGGAATGCTTTGCGTCTCCTCAAAGAACGTACACATCCGCTCGCCCAGCACTTTCGACAGCCCGTAAAACACCGATGGGTGGTGAGGAGTGTCCTCGCCGATCGGCGCGGAATAGGAGGAGAGGCTCCAACCCGTGCAGTAGGTGGCGTCGGAACTCGCAAACACAAACCGGGGTTTGTGTTTCAGAGCCGCGAGGGCGCGAAGAAGCTGCCAAGTGCCTTCGATGTTGGTCCTGAAGACGGCGTCGTCGGAGGCGGGAGGCATGATGCCGGCCAGATGGATAACGGCATCGACGTCCCGCACCGCCGGATTGGCGAGGCTGCTGGGAACGGTTTCGACGAGGGTGGCCCAGGAGGATTTGAGCGGGGTCCGGTGCAGCGCCACGCGCACGCGGTAGCCGCGCTCCAGCAGGAGCGGCACGACGAGGCGCCCGATGCGTCCGGTGGCTCCGGTGACCAGGATGCGTTTCATGCGCGCCTCCGTGCCGATGATTTGAATAAAGACCGTGCGCGCGAGCGGCCCGTCGTACTCGACGAAGTAGACGCGCTGGCGGCCGCCGCGGACGACCTTTCCGAGTTCGATCGGAAAGAACGTGTTGATGCCGCCGATGACGCTCTTCAGATGGTCGGCGGCGTTGTAGCCGAGACGGCCGTCGAAGTCGAGCATGCGGTTGTGGTAGTAGCCGTAGGAGCCCTCGGGCGGTTCCTTGGGCGCGAGCCGTTCCAGATGCGCGGGGATGTCGCGCTCCAGGCACTCGACGCCTTCGGTGACCACGATGCCCGAGGTGGTGTGAGCGGTCATGATGAAGACGATCCCCTGAGCGGCGCGGCTTTGTTCGACCAGCCGGTCGACTTCCGGCGTGATGTCGATCATCTCCATTTCTTTTTGCGAGACGACCTCGATGCGGTGCAATTGAATGATCACGGCCGTTCTCCCAGTAGACGTTCCGCATTGACCCGGAAGATCGAGCTCCAGGCATTCGCCCGAGAAGCCGAGAGAACGGATCGCCCTGGCCATGGATTTGATCTCGATGCGCGGGCTGTCGGACCCGAATAAAATCTGGCGGCGCAGGCTGCGCTCGAACACGGTGAGCGGGACTTGTTGGGTCATCGCGTAGCGAAGGAAATCCCGCGGATTGTCGAAGTAGAGAGCCGACACGTCGAGATGGACGTTGGGATATTTCAGCGCCAGAGCGACGGCGTCGACCACCCACGGCCACGCCAGGTGGGCCAGGACGATGTTGAGCTTCGGGAAGTCCGCGGCGACGTCCTCAAACCGGAGCGGGTGCCCGTATTTAAGGCGGCTGCCCGGCTCCCAACTCATTCCGGCATGAAACAGGATCGGAATCCCCAGCGCCTGGGCGCATTCGTACACCGGATAGGCTTTCCGGTCGTCCGGAAAGAACTCCTGCATCGCCGGGGCAAGCTTCAGGCCGCGCAAGCCAAGCGTATGGATGGCGGTCTCCAGTGTTTGCGGCGCGGAGCTCTGGTGCGGATCGACGCTGGCGAATCCGATCAGACGGTCCGACAGCGCGCATAGCTCGACGATCTGTTCGTTGGTATACACGGTGGCGTTTCTGCTGGTCGTGGCGTCGATGGGGAGGACGACGGCTTTGTCGATTCCTGCGATGTCCATCTCCGCCAGCATGACCCGGAGAGGCTGAAAGTTATTGCCGCAGTGAAATGTTTCGCGCGCCGCGTTGGCGAGTTCCGGATGGCGCTCGCACCATTTCTCTGACGAGCACCGGATGGGTATGGAAGTCGATTCCGCCCTTCATGTCGATGTCATCTCCGTTCGTTCAAAGGATTCGAGGAAGGCCCAGGCCTCGGCTTCGGTGGGCTGCGCGCCGGTTCCTCCGAGGCCGCGCGTCGAATAGGAGCCGCAGGCGACGCCCAGGCGCAGAGCTTCGAGCAGCGGACGGCGGCGCAGCCAGGCGTGGAGGAAGCCGGAGTTGAAACAATCTCCGGCGCCGGTGGGATCGACCGGCTCGATGGCGGGCGCGGCGGCGCACACGGGTTCGCCACCATCGAGCGCCATCGCGCCGTGAGCGCCCAGTTTAACGACGGTCAGCGTTCGCCCGTTTTCAAGCGAGCGAAGCGCGGCCACGCGGTCGGGTTGGCGCGTAATGGCCTCGAGCTCGGTTTCGTTGGGCAAGAACACGTCCACGTGAGGCAGGACGCGGTCGAGATACGACGTCCACTCGCCGCCGGGGTCGCAGGCTGGGTCGAGCGAGGTGGTGAGTCCGAGAGCCTTGGCGCGCGAATAGACGTCCTCGAAGCCGGGATGCAGACCAAGCTGAATAAAGTAGGAGGAGCTGTGCAGATGATCGAACCCGGCGAAGACGCCGCTTCCGATATCGGCGGCGGTTAGGGCGGTGGTGGCGCCCAGGTAGCTCACCAGGCTGCGATCGCGGGGCGACGTGATCGAAACCGTGACGCCGGTTTTGAGAGACGGGTCGAACTTGACGCGGGAGACGTCGAGGCCGAGCGCGGACATTTTTTCGACACAGAATCGCCCGCCGAAATCGTCGCCCGTTATGCCGAGATACGCCGCCCGGTCGCCGAGGCGGACCATTCCGGCGCCGGTGATCGCGCAGGAGCTTCCGAGAGTCATGGCGAAGTCGTCGACCAGGACTTCGAGACCGGGGGCCGGGTAGGAACGGTAGCCCTGGAGAATGATGTCGAGATTGACCTCGCCGGCGAGAAGGATATGCAACAAGGGACCCGCGTTCGGTGCTTAGTTTTCGCTACAGTTAACGATTACTGAGTGTACGGGAACTGAGGGGATTCCGTCAAGCGAAAAACAGATAGAACGGCATTTATTCACTTGACGAAATTTCAGTTATCGATTACTTTAATACCATCCCATGCCGGTCACGATGAAAGCGATCGCCCAGGACCTCGGCGTTTCGGTGGTTACGGTTTCCAAGGTCCTTCGCAATCACAGCGACATCGGCGCCGCCACCCGGGCGAGGGTTCTCGCTCGCATGAAGGAATTGAACTACCAGCCGAACCGGGCGGCGCGCAGCTTGGCCACCGGGCGCAGCTCAACCATCGGACTGATCGTTCCCGATCTCGAGCATCCTTTTTTCGGCGAGATCGCCAAGGCGATTTCGCGCCGCATCCGGGCCAAGGAGTACAGCTTGATCATCGCTTCCTCGGAGGACGATCCGGCGATGGAGCGGCGGGAAGTGGAAGGCCTGCTGGGCCGGCAGGTGGACGCCATCGTGCTCGCTTCGGTGCAGACGTCGGCGCAGAGCGTCGTTTTTCAGCGGCTGGCCGAGTCTCACGTTCCGTACGTGCTGATCGACCGGAGTTTTTCCGGCCTGGACGCGAACTATGTGGGAGTCGACGACGCGGAGGTGGGGCGCAAAGCCACCGAACAACTGATCGCCGGCGGCTGCAGGCGGATCGCTCATCTGCGCGGGCCGGAGGTGAGCACCGGCGTGGGGCGCGCGAAAGGATACCGGGAGGCGCTGAGCAAACACGGCATCGTGGTTCCGCTGGACTATCTGGTGGAGCTGAAGAGCGGCGACGACCGTTCGGAGGAACATGGGAGCCGGGCGATGAAGCGTCTGCTCGCGGCCCGGCCCGTGCCGGACGGCGTGTTCTGTTATAACGACGAGGTGGCGATCGGGGCGATGCGGGCGATTCTCGAAGCCGGCCTGCGCGTGCCCGCCGACATCGCCGTCATCGGCGTGGATAACATCCGATACGCGGACCTGCTTCGGGTGCCGTTGTCGAGCGTCGATCAAAATAGTTACCAGATCGGGAACCGCGCCGCGCAACTCGCTCTGAAGCTGATCGAGGCGCGGCAGCCCGTGGCCACGCGTCAGGTCATTATTCCGGTGCAACTGGTGGAGCGCGAGTCCACTCGGATTGCGGCGCCGCGCGGGAAACAGTCCGCCGCGGGGCGGGCGGGCGCCGCGCGAAGAGCCTGAATCGTTGGCCGGCCGGACAGCCCGGTTAGAACTTCACGCGCATCGCGAACTGGAAGATGCGCGGGTCGAAAGCGGTGTTGATCGACATGAACGTCGGGCCGAGCGTGTTGACCGGGTTGTAGAGATTCACGCGGTTGAATGCGTTAAAGGCTTCGGCGCGGAATTGAAGGCCGACCCGCTCGACCGGATAGAAGGTCTTCTCAAGCGCCATGTCGGTGCTGGCGAAGCCGGGGCCGTAAAACATATTGCGCCCGGAGTTGCCGAAGGTGCCGATCGCGTTGGGGGCGAAGGCGGCGGGGTTCAGATATTGGGCGATCTCGGCGCCGCGGCTTCTGCTACCCGGCAGGTAGGGGCTGGAAATGATATCGGCGCGGTCGGAGCCGACGCCGGAGTAAGAGTTGTCGGCGCCGCTATAGACCGAGAAAGGCTCTCCGGATCGCAGAGTTACAATTCCGGAAAGTTGCCAGCCGCCCAGAACGGCGTGGGCGAGGCGGCTGTCGCTATGGAACGGAACATTCCATAGGCCCGACAGATTGAAGACTTGCGGCTGATTGAAGTCGGAGACGCCGCGGTCGAAGGCGCGATTATATGGATCGGTGACGGTCTGGCCGGTTTGTTTGTTCATCGAGCTGGTATCGATGGATTTAGAGTAGGTGTAGTCGGCGAGAATAGTGAAGCCGCTCATGAACCGGCGCTCGAGGGTGACCTGCAGCGCGTTGTAACTGGAGTTATCGCCGGGTTCGACCAGAGTCATCTGGCCGAAGTTGGGATAGAGCGGGCGCCGTTGGTCGGTTGTGGAACTGGTCGCTCCGGGCGAGTAGACGGCGGCGTTGCCTTCCCGCAAGCTTGCCAGGTTGTAACCTTTCGAGCCGGCGTAGGCCGTGCGCAGCACGAACTGGCCGGGCAGTTTGCGTTCCAGGGTCAGATTCCAGCTTTCCAGACGGGCGTTCTTGAGGCCGGTGGTGAACATGTAGGCCACGTCGGGCAGGACAAAGGGCGTGTTCTTGGGCGGGTTGGTGCTGCCCGGGAAGGGGTTGGTGGTGCCGGCCCAAGGGGTGGTGAGATTATTCGCCGCGTTGCCGTTGACGATGACGACGGTTCCGAAGGGAGCCTGATCGGCCTGGGCGTTGGTCGAGATGGTGTTCGGATGATCGAAGTAAATGCCGTAGCCGCCGCGGAGGGCGGTTGAGCCGTCGCCGAACACATCCCAGCCGAAGCCGACGCGGGGTCCAAGATTCGCCCAATCCTTTGGATATCCGCCGGAAGGCACGCCGGGGTCGCCGACGTAGAGGATTCCCGGGGGCGCGTTGGGATAGCGCTGGGACTGCTGGCCGGGATAATAGGCGGCGAGTTTGCCGCTGGTGTCGGTGTAAGGGAAGAACGGGTCCCAGCGCAAACCGAGATCGAGAGTCAGCCGGGGAGTGACGCGGATGGTGTCCTGGGCAAAGACGGACGCGATGGCGAAGCGGGTGTTTTTGTACTCGCCGACGCCCTGCTCCAAACTGTAGAACTTCCCGATCATGAAATCGGCCAGGGCGTTGGAGGTGAAAGGCGCCGAGCCATCGAAAGTAAAGTAGCCGTTCGAGCGGTAGTCGTTATTGATGTCGCCCTCGCCGTTGCTGTATTCGACGCCCATGCTGATCTGGTGCCGTCCCTTCGTCCAGCGCGCCGTATCGTTGAATCCGATCTCCTGACGGAAGAAGGTATTGGTGTCGTTGGTGTCGAGCAGGAAGTATCCGTTCACCTGCAGATAGATTTCGGGCGTCGCGTCGTTATACATGTTGGACCCCAGCGCGGCGAGGCCTTTGGCGGGGTAGATCGGCTTGTTCGTATTGTTGGTCCGGTTGAAGGAGAACAGGAGCGAGTTAACCAGCGTGGGGCTGAACGTATAGGTGTCGTCGGCGGCCACGGTGGTGTTGCGCCAAACCGCGCCGGGCGTCGAAGAGAAGTAGTTGCCGGGCGCGAGAAAGGCTCCCTGATTGGCTTCGGAGGTGAAGAAGCGGCCCATAAGGCGGTTGCGTTCGGTAAAGTTGTGGTCGATCCGGACCATGTACTGGTCGTCGTCCAATCGATTCGGAACCGCGTAGGAAATGGTGCCGGCGCCGGGGGCGGGACTCGGGATGTAGCTATTCAGAACGGCCGTGGAGACGGGGTTCATGTCGGAGGCCGGAATCTGGTTGTTCGGGTACGGAGTGTGATTGCTGAATGGATCGTAGATGGGCTGGCCAAGTCCGGAGAAGTCTCCCGCGCGCTCGGCGTTGGTAGGCACCGGTTGCTGGACCTTACTGGGCGACTGGCGTGTGCGCGTGCCCTGGTAGGAGAAGAAGAAGAACGTCTTGTCCCGTCCGTCGTAAAGCTTCGGAATGAAGACGGGACCGCCCACGGTGGCGCCGAACTGATTGCGCTTCAATCCGTCGCCCTGCCCGGGAGTGAAGAAGTTCGAGGCGTTGAGATCGGTGTTGCGGATGTACTCGAAAGCCGAGCCGTGGATCTCGTTGGTGCCCGAGCGCGTGACGGCATTCACGATGGCGCCCACGTTGCGGCCGAATTCGGCGCTGAACGTATTGGTTTGCACGCTGAATTCCTGAAGCGCATCTGGATCGGGCATGGGGTTGGGAGCGTTGCTGTAGTGGTCGTTATTCTGGGCGCCGTCCAGAATGTAGTTGGTCGTATTGGCGCGCCCGCCGTTCACCGAGACCGGCGTGACACCGGGATACGTCGTGCCGGAGGTGACGTTGGCGTTCTGGTTATCGGGTTCAACCCCGGCCACCAGTTGCATGAGCTGGGTGGGATTGCGTCCGTTCAAAGGGAGATTCTCGATGCGCTGCTGATCGACGACGCTTTTCAACGTGATCGAGTTTGTGTCGACCGTTTCGGCCTGGCCGGAGACGTCGACGGTCTCGGCGACATCGCCCACTTGAAGGCTGATATCGACGCGAATCGCCTCGTTGACCTGAACGAGAAGGTTCCTGGCGACGAATTTCTTGAAGCCTTTCGGTTCGACGGTCAGCGTGTAATTGCCGACCGGGAGCTCGCGCAGAAAATAAGCGCCGGTCGCGTCCGTGGTCGCGCGATAGACGGCGTTCGTGCCGGTGTCGAGAACCGACACTTCAATTCCGGCCGTCACGGCGCCGGACTGGTCTTTCACGACGCCATCGATGGAACCGTTGACGTCGGCGGCCCGGGCGACACTCACCAAGGCCAGTAATGCAAGCAGAAATCCGCCCCTGCCGTGTTTCCTACTCATAAGCGGCGCCTCTTCCCTCGTTGTCCTTTCGAGATGGTGACGAACGTAGGGAAACATTATCACAGGGCGGAACGAATGTCAACAGTTTTGAAATATCGTTTCATATGAGAAACGACGAGCGCGCGAAGCGGGGATTCAGGCGCCGCGCAACTGCTGGGTAATCGCGGCGGCGGCGTCGCGCACCGCGGCTACGGCGCGATCCTGGTTGGCGAAGCGCATCTTGGGCATGGAAATACTGATGGCGGCGACGGCGCGGTCCTGGCGGTCGAAGATAGGCGCGCCGAGGCAGCAGCCGCCGAGGGTGGTTTCCTCGAGATCCCGGGCGTAGCCCTGAGCGCGAACCAGTTCCAGTTCCTTGGTCAGGGCCATCTCCTCGACGATTGTGTTCGGGGTGAAGCGGACCAGCCCGAAGGAGCGGAACAGTTTCTCGCGGAGCCCCTCTTCCTGGAAGGCGGAGATACATTTGCCAAGGGAGCTGGCGTGGGGAGGGATCAGGCCGCCGGCCTCGTTTCCCATGCTGACGCGGTGCGGACTGTCGATGACGGCGGCGACTTCGATGCGGTTCTCGAAGAGGAACGCGAGGCTGATGGTTTCGCGAAACTCCTGGCTGAGATGGCGCATCATGGGCCGCGCGGCCTCGACCACCTGGTTGATCTGATGATTGGCCATGGCGGCGGCGGCGCGGGCAAGGACGAAGCGCTCGTTCTCGACGCGTTGAATATAGCCGGCCACCTCAAGTGTGCGCAGGATCCGGAAGGCCGAGCTTTTGGGGAGCTTCACCTCGTGCGTGACGTCGGCAAGCGCCAGCGGGCGCGAGCTCTGCTGAAACAGCTCGAGCACGCGGAGCGCGTTGCCGATGGCCCGGGAGTAATAGCGGTCCGGTCTCGATGCCCTGTCGGAGGAAGGGTTGACTGGTTTCTTCGCTGTTGTTGTCATGTAGGTTTTCACCTGCTCGATGGGAGCACGTTTCATATTATGCGATGATGTCGGCCGGTGCCGCCAATGAATTTAAACGAATCCTTCGACAGTGAAACATTCAACTCACTTTTGTCCTGGCATAATCCTCCAGCCCGCTGGCGAGTCGATTGCGAGCGTTCGCGGCTGGTGATCGAACCGGACGCCGGAACCGACTTCTGGCAACGCACCCATTATGGCTTTCGCGCCGGCAACGGACACTTGCTTAAGGCGGAGATTCACGGCGACGCCGTGATCGGCTCGCGGTTTCAATCTTACCCGGTCCATCAATACGATCAGGCGGGCCTGATGGTGTGGTTTTCCGACGACTGCTGGCTGAAAACGTCGGTCGAGTTCGAGAACGTGGGGCCGAGCCAACTGGGCGCGGTGGTGACAAACGCAGGGTTTTCCGACTGGTCGATGCAGGATTTTGATCCCCACGAAGCGGGCGGGAACGCCTCCGCCGGGGCGGTTGCTTCGACGACAGCCGTTCTCTCCTACTGCCTCCGAATCCGGCGCTCCGGCGAAGACTTCGCGGTCGAATACCGCCCCGCGGATGAGGGGGCGTGGAAAATGATCCGGTTGGCCCATCTGCGGCCGGCGCCGGAGTACCCGTGTTTCGGCGGTATCTACGCCTGCAGCCCGAAGGGCGGCGGGTTTCGGGCCGAGGTTGAATATCTGACCATCGGTCCCCTGGCATAGCGTGATGTGTTTCATATACGAAACATCGTTTTATTTTGTTGACTCACTTCGGACGCTGTGATACAGTAAACCAGAAATTACGGCCCAGCCTATGTCAAATCTTGTCTCGGGCGTGCTTGCCGCCCTCATCACTCCGATTGACGAACATGGCGGAGTGGACTTCGACACCTTCGATCATGTCATTGAATTTGTCACCGAGCGCGGCGTGGACGGCGTTGTGATCGGCGGGGGAACGGCCGAGTATCCCCATTTGAGCGTCGAGGATCGCGCGGATTTGGTGGAGCGCGCGGTTCGGCGGGTACGAGGCCGCGGCAAAGTGGTAGCCTGCGTGGGCACCTCCTCGATTCACACGACGCTCGCTCTGGCGCGGCGGGCGGCGGGATCGGGCTGCGATTGTCTGCTGATCCCCATGCCGTATTTCTTTCAATACGAGCAGCAGGATCTGGCGTCGTTTTGCCGGGAGGTTTGCCGCGCGGTTCCGATTCCGTGTTTTCTTTACAACCTTCCATCGTTCACCAATCCCATCGAGGTGGAGACGGCGATCGAACTGCTGCGGACGGTGCCGAATCTGGTGGGCATGAAGGACAGCAGCGGGCAGATTTCGAGCCTGGAACCGCTGGCGCGAGCGCGGGACGGCGGGAGATTTTCACTTTTCGTGGGCGACGACAGCCTGCTGTTGGACGCGTTGAAGGCGGGCTGGGACGGAGTGGTGTCCGGGATTGCGTGTTTTGCGCCGGAACTTATTGCGGGTGTTTACCGGAATTATCGGGAAGGGAACTTGGCGGACGCGGCCGCGATGCAAGCGACCTTGGACGCTCTGATCGAGGAAGTGGTGCGTTTGCCGATACCGTGGGGCGTGCGTGTGGGTTTGGCCGCGCGAGGCATTCCCAATGGGCCGATGCACGTGCCGCCGTCGGCCGCCCGGCGGCGGCAAATGGAAGAGCTGGAACGGTGGCTAGGCGCGTGGGCGGAAGGAAAGAACCTGGAACTCGATGAAGTATGGTCGCGGATTTAATGCCACGGCCGGGATGCGCGACGGCGGACGATCGAGCGGCGCAGGCGCCGGCGTTGCGACGGAGGGATGGAGATGAGAGTCATCGGAGTGATCCCAGCGCGATATGAGTCGACGCGTCTGGCAGGGAAACCGCTGGCCGACATTCATGGCAAGCCGATGATCCAGCACGTCTATGAAGCGGCGCGAAGAGCGCGAACGCTAGACTCGGTGGTGGTGGCGACGGACGATCGAAGGATCATGGACGCGGTGCATGCTTTTGGCGGCGAAGCCGTGATGACCAGCCGCGAAGCACGCCTGCGGAACGGAGCGGGTAGCGGAGGCGGCGGGCCGGAGCGGGGCGGCGATTGTCGTGAATATCCAAGGCGACGAACCGTTAATCGATCCGGCCATGATCGACGAATGTGTCGAGGCTCTACGGCAGAGCGGCGGCGCGGGCGTTTCGACGATGGTAAAGCAGATCGGCGCGGAGGGCTACGAGGATCGGGCGGTGGTGAAAGTGGTGCGCGACCTGCGGGGCCGCGCGCTGTATTTTTCCCGCTCGCTGGTTCCGTTTCCCCAGCGCGCGGTGGGGGAATTCGTGGTATTCGAACATATCGGACTGTACGCTTATACGGCCGAGTGTTTGCGGGAGCTGGCGCGGCTTCCACAGACGCCGCTCGAGCGGGTGGAAGGACTCGAGCAATTGCGGGCTCTGGAAAACGGGATGGCGATTCAAGCCGCGGAGACCCGTTGCACCGGGGAGCTGGTTTCGGTGGATACGCAGGAGGATCTGGAGCGTGTACGGAAGATCCTGTCGGGCGGGCTGAAGACGTGAGACCGGCGCCGGAGGCGTTTCTAGCGATGCGGGACTCCTTGCCGGCGTCCACTCAGGTTCATCTCGACGAGGCGATACGGCGGCTCGTGGCGGCAAAGCGATCGGGCGGAAAGGTGGTGGCGATCACCGGCAGCGGTCCGAACATTCACGAGGGTGTCACGACGCAGATCGCGGCGATGATCCATCGCGGTTTAATTGACGGGGTGATCACGAGTTCGGCGGTGGTGGCGCATGAAATGGCGGGGACACTGGACCGGGTGAAGCGAATTCGGGTCGACCGCGACGGCGAGCTGCCCATTCCCGCGGCGCTGTTGCCGCGCGGGCGGACGTTCGAGATCACGATGCTCAACCCGGAGCAGCGAGCGCGAATGGAGGGGGAGTTCACCGGCGGCTGGGATCTGTACGACGCGATGGCGGCTCGCGAGGGCCCTGTCGTGTTGAAGGCGGCCGGCAATATGGCGTGGCCGATGGGCCTGCGAACGGAGCGGCTGGCGCGTGAAATTCGCGACGCCGCCAGCCAGTACGGGGCGCCGGTGGAACTGCTGGCCGGCCTGGGCGCCAGCCGCATGACGATGATTGGCGCGGGCGCGCGAAATAACGTTCCGGTTCTGGTTTCGATTCCGCAACTGGTGGGCGGAGGGGCGGTGGGCCTCGCGATTGGGGACGCGATTCCGCTGGCGCGCCGCGCTCATCGGATCGCCGAGTTGCTGGCGAGCGCCGACGTGATCGTCGAATCGGCGATCGCTCTTTCCCAGGAGATCCACGACGGCCCCTTCGAGACGTACACTGGACACGGCATCTGGGCGGCGTGGGATCATATGCCCACCTACAGCCTGGAAGGCAAGACGCTGATCCGGATCGATCTCGATTCGAACCTGGAGCGCGCGT
This sequence comes from uncultured Acidobacteriota bacterium, assembly GCA_963823105.1. Lineage (GTDB taxonomy): Bacteria > Acidobacteriota > Terriglobia > Bryobacterales > Bryobacteraceae > JAJYKC01. Next base: position 189,791 of record CAWGKC010000009.1, on the reverse strand, counting down.
GGGAACTGGAGCGGAGCGGAGCGGGCGTACAGGACGCGGTCAATCAAGGGTTGCCCAAGACGAAGAGCACGGGCATTCCGTTTCGTATGGAGATGTCGGGGTTCGCGCGGCTGGAGAGCAGCATTCCCGTGACGGGCGACATCGGCTCGGTGTGGCCGTTGATCGGTCTGGCGATGGAAGAGCAGCTTGGCGTGGAGCTGGAATTCATCGGAGCGCCGCAGGAATCCGAGCACGGGAGGCGCATGAGGGACTGGATCGCCGGCGAGGTGGGCTGGCTAGACAAGGGGGAGATGTATCGCGAGGCCGGCCGGCGATTTGCGCGGAACCCGGACGCCGCCGGTTCGCAACCGGCGACGGCCCCCTGATCCAAAACAGGCGACGCCATGAACCCCAACAACAAGAACTACAAATGGTTCGTCGTGGGAATGCTCTGGTGGATCGCGTTCTTCAATTACGCCGACCGTCAGGCGGTCTATTCCGTCTTTCCGCTCCTGGCGCGGGAGTTCCATCTCTCCGACACGCAACTGGGGATGCTGGGGTCGTCCTTCGCCTGGGTATACGGAATCACCGCGCCGCTTGCGGGCAGCATCGTGGACCGCGTGCGGAGGAAAACGGCGATCCTGAGCGGACTCCAGATCTGGAGTCTGGTATGCATGGCGACGGCGTTATCGCGGAACTTCGTTCAGCTCCTGCTCTTCCGCGGCGCCGAGGGACTGGGCGAGACGGTTTATTTTCCGGCCTCGATGTCGCTTGTGAGCGACTATCACGGGAAGGCGACGCGCTCGCGGGCGATGGGAACGCACCAGACCAGCGTGTACGTGGGCATCATCGCGGGCGGCTATTTTTCCGGGCTGATCGCCGAGCGTTTCGGATGGCGGGCGTCGTTCCTTATCTTCGGCGGCTGCGGCGTGGCGCTGGGGTTGGCGATCCGCCGGTTTCTGGTGGAACCCCGGCGCGGCGCGGCGGACCTGGCGGACCTGGTAGCGACGGGCGCGAGCGGCGGCGCGCCGAGGCCCGAGCGCCGGATGTCGATTGCCGACTTCTGGAGGTTGATTCGCCGGAATCCGACCGTTCTACTGTGCATGGCCGCGTTCATGTGCGAGAACTTCACGGCGATGGTTCTGTTCACCTGGATGCCCACGTTTCTCTACCGGAAGTTTCACATGAGCCTGGCGATCGCCGCACTCACGGCCACGCTGTACATCCAGATCACAAGCATGCTGGGATCGCCGTTGGGAGGATGGCTGGCCGATACGCTGCGGAAGCGGATGCCCGGTGGGAGGATATTGGTTCAATCGATCGGTATATTTTTCGAAGCCCCGTTCGCGATTGTGTGCGCACTCACCGGATCGGTGCAATGGCTGATCGCCAGCCTGCTGTTGTGGGGAGTTTTCAAAGGCCTCTATGAAGCGAACATCTTCGCCTCCGTCTTCGACGTGATTCGTCCGGAGGCCCGCGGAACGGCGACGGGATTCATGAACATGATGGGCTGGCTGGCCGGGGGCGGATCGGCGCCGGTCGTGGTGGGTTTTCTGGCGGACCGGCTGGGGCTGAGTAATGCGATCGCGATCACGGCTTCGGCATACGTGATTGCGAGCGTGGTGCTGATGGTAGCGGCGCTTGGATTTGCGCGGCGCGACACCGAGCGGATGCGGGCGGAGTTGGCCGCGGAGGCGATCCCGCTGATGGGCTAGCGCGGCGGATTCGAGAGTCGGGAGAGTTCGGGAGGGTGATTCGATGAAGGAATTGTCGCTGTGTTTTCTGATGATGGCGGCCGCCGGCGCGGCGTGGGCGCAGGATGGTCTGAAGCTCGGCGAGAGGGCGGGCTCGGTGGATCTGATCTCTCCCGAAGGCCTTCGGGTGGAGATGAACAATTACGACGAGCGACGGGGGACCGTGGTGCTGTTTTTGTCGACACGTGACGAGGGCACCAACGCCGATGCGGCCGCGATCGTCGCGCTGAACCACCAGCATCACGAACATCATCGGGTGCTGTTTGTGGGCGTCTTCCCGGACGCGGAACAGAGCCCGAAAGAAATCCGCGCGTTCTGCCAGGCGCACGGATTTAACTTCCCCGTTTATCGCGATCCCGGGTTGAAAGCGGCGCGGCGGTTTGGCGCTCGCGTCACGCCGGAGGTGTTTCTACTGGACCACGAAGGCAAGCTGCTATATCGGGGATCGGAAGAGGGTCTTGCGCGCGCGCTGGCGGCGTTCCAGAACGGAGCTGCGATGCCGGCTTCGGAGACGGCGATTCAGGGCGTTAAGATCGGCCTTAAGCTCGCGCCGCGCGCGATCGTCGATCCGTTCGGTTCAATCGATTTTTCCTCGGAGTTGATTTTCGACAAGATACCGGGCTATCCGGTCCATCACTGCTCAAGCATTACGGAGGCCCCGAACGGAGACCTGCTGGTGAGCTGGTATGGCGGGAGCTACGAATCCTCCGACGATCAGGTACTGTTTCTTTCGCGGCGGCATAAGGGAGCGCGCAACTGGTCGCGGCCGGAGATCGTCGTTCGCAGCCCCGGCAAGCCTCCGGGCAACGCCATTCTGTTCACCGACCAAGCGGGGAAAGTGTGGCTACTGTGGGGCCGCATGGAGGGCAAGCAGCCCATGATGCGCGGCACGGGATGGGACCACTGCCGGCTTTTTTTCCGGACGTCCGGCGACAACGGAACGACGTGGTCGCAAGACGAGCCGTTCTTCCACGACACGATGGGATGGCTGCCGCGGAATCTGCCGATCACAGCCGCGGACGGATCGTTGATTGTTCCCATCAGCGATGAACTGCATGGACACGGCGTGGATCTCTCCTTTTTCGTGTCGACGAAAGACAACGGGCGGACGTGGACTTCAAGCGGTGTTATGCGCGGCGGCGAGCAACCGACAATCATCCAGCGCGCGGATGGAACGCTGGTGGCGTACCTGCGCGTGAGGCCGAACATCGTCGCCGCCGAGTCGCACGATGGCGGCGCCACGTGGACCACTCCGTCGCCGACGCAGTGGAAAAATCCGGACTCGGGAATCTCGATGCGGCGGCTAAACAACGGGCATGTTCTGCTGGTGTTCAACAACCAGGACAATTCGCGCACGCCGCTGCATATGGTCCGGTCCACCGACGAAGGCCGAACGTGGGGAAAGCCGCTGACCCTGGAAACGAATCCCGGGGAATACTCTTATCCTTCGGTGCTGCAAACGAGCGACGGGAAGATACACGTCATTTACACATTCCGCCGCTATTCGATCAAGCATGTCGAGATGAATGAGGATTGGTTGACTCGTGCGGAGCGGCCGGACTAGAGACGCCGCCTTTGGACGTAGATTCTTCAACGACAATTTACAAACAGTAATACTTCAACAATTTCTTGGGCGCGTAACATTGTTACGCCGACGATGCGTTCGCAAGGAAGCCGCTACTGTATTTGCTTTGCCGTTCCGATCCGATTTGCTTTCTTCCCTTCTTCTCTTTGCTTCCTAAGAATTTAGTGCAACGTTGCGTTTTTACGAAGATCAAAAACCCGTTCATTTGCCCTTGCACGGGTTAGGGAGCCGCGTCAAACGCGAGCGGCCAGCGCCCACCTTTTTGCATTCGCGATCTCCAGTGCCTAGGGTGGAGACCACTTAGCGGCGAGGACGAAGATGATCAGTCGTCTCGCTCTTGGTTACACGATAGCGCGGGGGATATGAAAGAAGAGGGGCGGCGGAAGAAAATGGGGTGTAAGGTGTTGAGGGGTAAGGGAAAGAAATATTTTCGGGGGCTGTGACTCGCCCGCGGCCAATCTCCGAGAGGCGCAGAGTGAGATACTTTTTCAGCGTAAATTCCGATACTTAGGAGCGAAGACGGGGCCGCGGAGACATATGCCTTGGCGGGTAGCGATTCCGGAGCATGCCTTCGCACCCGCGATCGTCTCTATCCCACGTTCTGGCGATGGCGCTGTGCCGAACCCCGGCCAAAGGGCCGCCTCCGGCAGTGGGCGCAAACAACGGCCAGGACTTCTTCGCGCGCAAGGGTTGCCGGCGGGCTCGTTGCCGGCGGGAGCGCGCCAACCGAATCGCGGCGACTACGGCGATGGTGAGAGGAATGCGCGATCGCCGGCGTGGCTTCCGGTCCCGAAGAATTGCATAATTTAGAAGGCGATCCGCGCCATGCGGCGTTGACCGAAGATCAGATTCGCGGCGCCTATCGCGCCGCAGCGAAGCGGAGATCGACTATGACGACTATCCGAAACCTTGGAAGCGACGAGGCAACCCGCGCCATCGACGCCATTCGCGGGGAACTTGCCCGGCGCGGCGAAGCGGCGGTGATCGCCGTGGCGGACGCGCAGGGTGAACTCATCGCCCTGCTACGGCTCGACGGCGCTCCGCTCGCATCCATCCTGATCGCCGCCAATAAAGCCTGGACCGCCGCGCGCGAGCGCCGTCCCACCTCGGCGATCGGCCAAGCCGCGCGCGATCCCGAGTCGGGGTTCGACATCGGCAACTACGGGGACTCGCGCTACACCGGCTGGGGCGGGGGCGTGCCGGTGACGATCGACGGCGCGGTGGTGGGGGCGGTGGCCGTCAGCGGCCTTCCCGAAGGCGCCGATGTCGAACTGGCCAGGCTGGGCGCGATGGCGATCACCGGCCACTCTGAATAGGCGAAGTACTCAGCTCGGCGAAATGATCTTGGTGATGTCGTTGTAGAGCACGAACGCCACCACGGCCATCAGGAAAACAAAGCCCACTTTGAAGACCATTTCCTTCACCTGCAGACTCAGATCGCGCCGCATTAGCATCTCCACCAGCAACATGAGGATGACGCCTCCGTCGAGGATGGGGATCGGCAATAGGTTAAAGATCGCCAGGTTCAAACTCACCATCACCATCAACCCGAGGAAGGGTGTCAACCCCTCCCGCGCGGCCTCGCCCGAGGCCTGCGCGATGCCGATCGGCCCGGTCAACGATTTCGCCGACATGCGGCGCTCGACGATTCCTTCGAGAAACCGGTAAACCAGCGTCGCGTCGCGCCCGTTCTGCCTCACGGACTCGAAAAGGGCCTCCGGAAAAGAGAGGCTGGTGAAGACAATATGATTTTCCAGACGCACGCCGATCATCCAGCGTTCGACGCCATCCACATTCGATTGCGCGGGGGTGATGGTCACATCGCGCCGCTCACCGCCGCGCCGATACGTAATGGCCACCGGCTTGCCGCCCGTCCCGTCGATGATGTCGTGAAGCTTCGGTGTCGAGCGCACGGGTTGTCCGTTCACGGCAACCAGCAGGTCGCCCTGCTTGAGGCCGGCTTTCTCGGCGTCCATTCCCGGCATGACGCCGGCCACTTCCACATCCATCTGCTCGTCCCAGCCGGCGATGCCCACGCCCTGCTTCGGATCGAGCGCGGGCGTCACCGCGAAATGAAGCCGCTGGCCATTCCGTTCCACCCAGACGTCCATCGGGCGCTGCGCGCTGGCCACTTCCTTCAGCGAGATATCTTCCCATGTGGGCTTCGTATTATCGTCAACCTGTAAAATGCGGTCGCCTTCCTTGACGCCGGCCTTCTCGGCGGGTCCGCCGGGAACCACGTAACCCACCGTGGGGTTCGCGTGGTTGGGAAATTTCGGAAAGCGAACCATGTAAAGACCGGTCAAAATCCCGACGGCGAGAACGATGTTCATGAACGGCCCGGCGAAGGCGATCACCAACCGCTGCCAGCGTGGCTTGGCCAGCAGCGCGCGCGGGTCCTGGACGTTGTCGTCGCCCGGTTGATCGCCGGCCATTTTTACGTAGCCTCCGAAGAGAATCGGCGAGAAGCGGAAATCGGTGTCGCCGCGCTTGAAGCCGAATAGCCTTGGCCCGAAGCCGAAGCTGAATGCGTCCACCCGCACGTCGAAGAACCGCGCGGCCCAATAATGCCCCAGTTCGTGGATGAGGATCATCACCCCGATGAGGACAAGCAACCACCATAAATTTTGAAAAAAGACCATGGAATTCAAGCTTTCAAATAAAACGGGGCCTCAAGGACGGCGTTGGACCGTTCGCGGACGATCTCACCGGCCACGGCGCGCGAACGTGCGTCGCAATCCAAAATTTCCGCGACGGAATGGGCATCGGAGGAGGGCATGCGCGATAGAGTCTCGGCGACGACATCGGCGATTTGCGGAAACGGAATGGCGCCGCGGAGGAAAGCCTCGACGGCGATCTCGTCGGCGGCGTTGAGTGTGCAGGCCGCCGTACCGCCGGCTTCATGCGCCCGATAAGCCATCTTGAGCAGAGGGAATTTTTCGAAATCGGGAGGATGGAACGTCCATGTCCGCGCTTGTTCCCAATCGAGACGCGGCACCGGCGACGCTTCGCGATCCGGATAGGTCAGCGCATATTGAATGGGCATCCGCATGTCGGTGGCCGAGACTTGCGCGATGACGCTACCGTCCACATATTCGACCATAGCATGGACGGTGGATTGCGGATGGATGACCACGTCCACTTCCTCGGCCTTCAGGCCGAAGAGCCAGCAGGCCTCGATCACTTCGAAGCCTTTGTTCATCATCGTGGCCGAATCGATGGTGATTCGCCGGCCCATCTTCCAGGTGGGATGGTTTAACGCCTGTTGCGGCGTGACGTCTCGAAGCCTCTCCAACGGAGTCTCCCGGAAAGGCCCCCCGGACGCTGTAAGTATCAATCGGGTCACTTCGCCGCGCGCGCCGGCCCGCAGGCTTTGATGGGCGCCGTTGTGCTCGCTGTCGACCGGGATCATCTCGGTTCCGGCTCGAAGCGCCGCCTCGATGACGAGTTTTCCACAGGCCACCAGAACCTCTTTATTCGCCAAGCCAACCCGCTTACCCAACCGGACGGCCTCGTAGGTACTTTCGAGCCCGGCGACGCCTACGATAGCCGACATTACGAAGTCCGTCTGCGGAGCCGTCGCGGCCGCCACGTAAGCCTTAGGTCCCCAAAGCACCTCAGGCCGATCCTTCGCCGCCATCCCCAGTGCGGCCAGGCGCGTGACGAGCTCGCTCCGCCCAGCTTCGGTCGAGACCGCGGCGATCCGGGGCCGGAATCGGACGATCTGCTCCGCTAACAATTCCGTGTTGGCGCCCGCCACAAGGGCAAATACTTTGTATTGTTCAGGTTGGCGGCCAACCACGTCCAGCGTACTGGTGCCGATCGACCCTGTCGAGCCAAGAATGGTCAGGTGCTTCATTGCAGTGTGGGGCGCTGCGGAGGACCTACCAATTATAGCTGGAGTCGACGGCGGCTTGGGTGTCGCTCTTTATGGATTCGATTGGAGGGGAAGGAATAGAAAACCCTTTCGGGCGCCAGGGAGGATTGCTTCAGGGGTCTTATGTGAGGTTAGTCTCGCTTTGGTGGGAGTTTCCTCCCTGGCTTGATTCCAATATTAATATATGGAATTGCGGAATGCAACAGTTTTTTGTAGATTTTTTGTAAGTCTATGATTTTGAAACAGTAATTCCACTCCAATCTTCCATTACCTTGATGGTGGCGCATACATCCTCGTCTCCGAAGCCCTTGGCGATGGCCGCCTGGAACATCTGATGAGTCACACTTGTCAACGGAAGAGGCAGGTCCAACTCCTCGGCCGAGTCCAGCGCGAGCCCGATATCCTTATGCATCCATTTCGTTGAGAAATTGGTGCTGAAGTTCCGGCTGAGGATATAAGGAGCCTTGAAGGTGATGAAACCAGACTTGGCGGCGCTGTTGTTCAAGATTTCGATCATCTGCGCCGGATCGACGCCGGCCTTGGCGCACAGGACCAAGCCTTCGTTGAACGCCTGCATCATATTGGCCAGAATCAGGTTCTGCGTGAGCTTGGCGTGGAGTCCCATGCCGGCGCCCCCGCAATAGTAAAATTGCTTACCCATCGCCTCAAAATAAGGCCGGGCCTTCTCGAAAACCTTTTCATCGCCGCCGATCATGAACGTGAGCGTCGCACCCTCCGCGCCGGGCTTCGATCCGGTGCAAGGAGCGTCGAGGAAATGGATCCCTTTCGCCTCCAGTTTCTTGCCCATGGCGCGGCTGGCCGACGCGGAAACCGTGCTGCAGTCGGCGACGGTGGTTCCGGGTTTCGCACCGGCGACGACCCCTTCGGCGCCGAGCAGCACTTCCTCCGACATCGCCGTATCGCCGACGCACAAGAAAATGCAGTCGGCCCGCTCGCCCACTTCCTTGGGCGTCCGGCAGGCGGTTGCGTTCCCTTCGCTCGCCAGTTTCTCCGCCTTCGCTCTCGTGTTGGACCACACGGCAACGTCGTGCCCGGCCTTAACCAAGTTCGCCGCCATGGGGTAACCCATGATGCCCAGCCCTAAAAATCCCAGTCTCGCCATTCGCCGTCTCCTATGATGGAATCAGGCCGTGTCACCGGCCGGTTTAGAAACTACCCATTCTAGCTCCGTTGAAGGATTTCCAAACCAGGAACCCTATGTCTTCATCCAAACACCCTTCCACTCTGAATGCGAAAACCGAAGTCTTAACCCGAGGCTTCGATCCCAGCCTGTCGGTTGGTTCGGCGCGGCCCGCCGTTTTTCGCAGTTCCACGTATGTTTTTTCCAGCCCGGAAGCGGCCGAACGCGCCTTCGACCTGATGGCTGGCCGGGTTCAACCCGAATCGGGGGAGCAGACCGATTTAGTCTATTCCCGCTTCAACCATCCCAACGCGGAAATTCTGGAGGATCAAATCGTCCCGCTCGAAGCGGGCGCCACTTCCGCGCTCGTCTTCAATTCCGGCATGGCGGCGATCATGACCGCGATGCTCACTTTCCTGAAACCCGGCGACGCGGTGGTCTATACCGTGCCCATTTACGGCGGCACTCAGCATTTTATTCAGGACTATCTGTCGTCGTGGGGCGTGCGAGGCGTCCCCGTTCCGGCGGGGCAACACGAGGCGCTCGATGCGGCCATCGCGGGCGCGGACCGCCTTGCCATCGTGTTGATCGAAACGCCGGCCAATCCAACCCTGGTGATGTCCGACATTCGCGCCGCCGCCGAAGCGGCTTCGCGCCGGGCGGTGAAGCCTTTGGTTATGGTGGATAACACGCTGCTCGGCCCGGCTTTCCAGCATCCCATTCCGCTCGGCGCCGATCTCGTTCTCTATTCGGCCACGAAGTATCTTTCGGGCTTCAGCGACATGATCGCCGGTGTCGCCATCGCTTCCGATCCGTCGCTCATCCGGATGATCCGTTCCAAACGCAGCCTGTTCGGCAACATTCTTCAGCCCGATGAATGTTGGATGTTGGACAGCCGCCTGCCCACGGTGTCGCTCCGCATGAACCGCTCCAGCAAGAACGCCGAACGGATCGCGCGCGAACTCGCCGGCCATCCGAAAATCGCCGCGGTGCTCTACCCCGCCCTCTTCACCGATCCGGAGCAGAAGCGGATCTACGAGGCGCAGTGCGACTTTCCGGGCGGTATGATTTCCATCGAGCTACGCGGGGGCAAGCCGGCCGCCTTCGAGTTTCTGCGCAACCTGCGCATCGCCCGCAATGCGGTTTCGCTCGGCGGCGTAGAGAGTCTGGTCTGCCATCCGAAATCGACGACGCACTCGGGCTTCACCGAAGCCGAATCCGCGCAGGCCGGCGTGACGGACGGCATGGTCCGCCTGTCGATCGGCATCGAGCACTGGCGGGATCTCCTGGCCGACTTCGAGCAAGCCCTGGCCGCGGTGTAGCGGCTACTCGACCGGCTTTTCCGTCACCGCGATGGCCGGAATGCCGGCCTTGCGAACTCGTTCGTTGAACGCCGCCAACTCTCCGCCCAGCAGCTTCTTCAGTTTCTCCATCTCGACGTTCGATTGCGTCGCCAGGTCCTCGTAAACCACCTCGGCCTGGCGCGTCGGCCCCGTGTCGCTGTCTTCCACGGTACCCTTCAATGCCGCCAGCTTATTGTTCAGCTTTATGGGAAAGTTCAGCGGGTCTTCGCTCGCGTGGTTCTTCGTTTGGTAGAGCGCCTCCTCCACCTCCGTCATCTTTTTCTCCAGATCCTTCGCCGCTTGCCCCACCTTCGCGTCTTTGTCAAATCGCGCCAGTTGCTTCTTCGCGTCGCGAATTTGAACGACGCCCTCGTTCACCGCGCTCAGCTTGTCGCGAATGCGGAGCGCCAGCGCGAGCTGGGCGGCGTACTCCTCAGGCGTGGTTTTCAAGCGGGGATCGGGCAGAATCCGGAACGTCTTCGACTGGCTCTTCCCATCGACGGTGAGTTTGGCAGTGTATTTTCCCGGCGCCGCCATGGGACCCGTCACGCTGCCCGCCCAGAAGATCATCCCTGGAAACTTCACGGCATCGGCGTAGCGCAAGTTCCAGACGAAGCGGTTCAAACCCGCCTCCGCGGGGAGTTTCTCGCCTGCTCCGCGAGGTCCGAATGCTTCCTCTTCCGGATCGGCTGGCGCGTCCTCTTTCTTCTCGCCGCTTGAAAACTTTTTCACCAGTTTGCCGTCCGCATCCAGAATCTCGAGCGTCGCCTCGCCTTTCGGCTTCTCCTTGAACGAGTAGTAAATCGCCGCGCCGGGCGGCGGGTTCTGGCCAAGCGGCCTTCCCGCCGGAACGGGAAAACTCTCCACGCCACGGATTGCGTCCTTCGGTTCGAATATATGCGCCGCTTCGCCCAAGGATTCCGGCGAAAGCTGGTACAACAGCGGCACGTCGTCGAGGATCCAAAACGCGCGACCCTGCGTCGCCACCACCAACTCCCGCTCGCGCTTGTCGAACGCCAAGTCGGTGATGGGAACCATCGGCAGATTCAATTGGAAGGGCTGCCACGCCGCGCCGTCGTCGAAGGAAATATACATCCCGAGTTCCGTCCCCGCCACCAACAGACCTTTTCGGCCAGGATCTTCGCGGATCACCCTGGTGAACGACTTCGCGGGAATCCCCTTGTCGATCTCCGCCCACGTTTTTCCGTAATCCCGCGTGACGAAAAGATAGGGCTTGAAATCGTCCCACTTGTACATCGTCGCGGCAACGTATGCCGTCCCGGCCGCGTGCGGGGATGCTTCGATGGAGTTGATCTGAATCCATTCCGGCATCGCCTTCGGCGTCACGTTGGTCCAATGTTTCCCGGCGTCGCGAGTGACGTGGATCAACCCGTCGTCGGATCCGGCCCAGATCAGACCCTTCTCAAGCGGCGACTCGGCGACGGTGAAGATGGTGTCGTAATACTCGACGCCGCTATTGTCTTTGGTGATCGGGCCGCCGGCCGGGCCTTGTTTCGATTTGTCGTCGCGCGTCAGGTCGCCGCTGATGGCGGTCCAACTCCGGCCTTCGTTCTCGGTCTCAAACAAGACATTCCCGCCCGCGTAGAGCTTCTTCGCGTCGTGGGGCGAATAGAGCAGAGGGAAATCCCACTGGAAGCGGTACTTCATTCCCTCCGCGCCATAACCCATGGGATTGTCCGGCCATACCGTCACATCGCGCGTCACGCCGGTCGAATGGTCATAGCGCGTCAGCAATCCATCGTAGGAACCGGCGTAGACGATCTGCGAATTCGTCGGATCGGGCGCGATCCAGCCACTTTCGCCTCCACCCACCGGATACCAGTCCCGCTCGGCGACGGCTCCGTCGTCACTGCGGCTGGCGATGCGCACCGTGGAATTATCCTGCTGCGCGCCGTAGACGTGATAGGGGTAATCGTCATCCATTGTCACGCGGTAAAACTGCGCCGTCGGCTGGTTGTCCTCGGTCGACCAAGTCTTGCCGCCGTCGGTTGAGATCGTCGCGCCGCCGTCGTCGCTTTCGATCATGCGGTCCGCGTTATTCGGAGCGATCCACAAACCGTGGCGGTCGCCATGCGGCGCGCGGATCAAGGAAAACGTCTTCCCGCCGTCGATCGACTTCCACATGGACGTGTTCAGCGCGTAGACCGTATCGGCGCTTTTCGGATCGGCGAAAATGTGCGAGTAATACCAGGCTCGCTGCCGCAGCGTATTGTCCTGATTCGTCCGCGTCCACGTCTTCCCGCCGTCGTCGGTGCGGTACACGCCTCCCTCCGCCGCCTCGACGATGGCCCAGACGCGCTCGGAGTTCGCCGGCGAAATCGCGACGCCGATCCGGCCGAGAATTCCCTTCGGCAGGCCCGGGTTGCGCGTGATTTCCTTCCACGTGTCTCCTCCATCCGTCGATTGAAACAGACCGCTCCCGTCGCCGCCGCTGTCGAGCGTCCATGGCTTGCGACGGACCTGCCACAGCGAGGCGTAGATCAGATTGGGATTGCCCGGATCCATCGCCAGATCCACCGCGCCGGTGTCGGCATTGCGATAGAGGACCTTCTTCCACGTCTTGCCGCCGTCCTTCGTGCGGTAGACGCCACGTTCCTCATTCGGCCCGAAGAGGTGTCCCAGCGCGGCGACGAATACGACATCGGCGTTGCGAGGGTCGATCGCGATGCGGCCGATGTGGTAGGAATCGGCAAGGCCGATGTTCGTCCAGGTCTTCCCGCCGTCGACGGACTTGTAAACGCCATCGCCGTTTGAGACGTTGCCGCGGACGCAAGCCTCGCCCATCCCGGCGTAGATCACGTTGGGCTCCGATTCCGAGATCGCCAATGCGCCCACGGAACCGGTCTTCAATTGCCCGTCGGCCACGGGGAGCCAACTCGACCCCGCATCCGTTGTTTTCCAGATGCCTCCGCCTGTCGCCCCGAAAAAATAGATGTTTGGCTGCGAGGTCACCCCCGCGACGGCGAGCACGCGGCCTCCTCGAAAAGGCCCGATATTGCGGTATTTCAGCTCTTTCAGCGCGCTAAAATCCACTTGAGCCGAGGCGAGAGCCGAGACAACTAAAAGGAGAAGCGGTTTCCTCATGATTGAAGGCGATACTACCATAGGAGGGTGATTCCCATCGGAATTCGCCGCGCGTCGGCTCTGTTGATTTTCGGCCTCGCGGTTCATGCCGCGAATGCGCAGTTCGCCGCGCACATCTTGTCGCCACCGGCCTGAAGGGTGGTTATCAGGTTGTCGTCGCCGACGTGAATCACGACGGCAAGCCGGACCTGATCGCCTTGGCCAGCGGGATGAGCGAACTGGTCTGGTTTGAGAACCCCGGCTGGCAGCGCCATGTGATCGCGGGCGGATTCAAAGGGATGATCAACTGCGCCGCTCGGGATCTGGACGGCGACGGCATCCCGGAGATCGTCCTTGCCAGCGGCTTCGCCGGTCCCGGTGTTTCCGCGGCAAACGGCAATACGGGTATCCTGACGCTGCTTGAACATCAAGGCGACCCGCGCCAGCCGTGGAAGGCCACGGAGATCGACCGACTTCCGGCGTCTCACCGCCTGCGCTGGGCCGATGTCGATGGCTCCGGCAAGCCGGTCCTCATCGACGTTCCGCTCACCGCCGCCGATGCCGCGCCGCCCGATTTTCGCGGGCACGTTCCACTGGCGATGTACCGTCCGGGCGAATGGAAGCGCATTCTCATTGGCGACGAAGAAGAGGGAGTCGTCCACGGCGTCTTCGTCACGGACTGGAACGGAAACGGCCGCGACAGCCTGCTTATCGCCGGTTTTCTCGGCATTCATTTGTATGAACTCCCACCGCATGGCGCGTGGACCCGCCAGCTTATCGCCCGCGGCGACCCCGCTCCCTGGCCAAAATGCGGGGCGAGCGACATCGCCGCGGGACACATCGGCAAGCGGCGATTCATCGCTTCCATCGAACCGTGGCACGGCAACCAGGTGGCTGTTTACCGCGAAAGCGACTCATGGCGGCGCCACGTCATCGACGAATCTCTGGTCGATGGACATACGGTTCTTGCCGTCCCGCTCGATGGCGGCGGCAACGACACCATCGTCGCCGGCTATCGCGGGAAAGGCCAAAGCGTCTATCTTTATTCGCCGGCCGATTCGCAGGGAGCGCAGTGGACGCGCCGCGTGCTCGACGACGGAGGAATGTCGGCCGCCGCTTGCGCCGCCGCCGACCTCAACGCCGACGGCCGCCTGGATATCGCCTGCATCGGCTCCGGCACGGCGAATTTAAAGTGGTATGAGAACCTAGGGGCGGGAGGGCGTCCGTGATTATCCTCGATAACGAAATCGTCGAAGTGGAAACTCTGAAAGGCCCCATGCGCACCGCCATCTTCCGGCCCGTTGCGCCGGGGCGCTATCCGGGCATCGTTCTCTATTCGGAAATCTTCCAGATCACGGGGCCGATCCGGCGCACGGCGGCGATGTTCGCCGGCCACGGCTACGTGGTCGCGGTTCCGGAGATCTACCATGAGCTGGAGCCGGCGGGAAGCGTCCTCGCCTACGATCAAGCCGGAGCCGATCGCGGCAACGTCCACAAAACCACGAAGGAACTCGCCTCCTATGACAGCGACGCCCGCGCGGCGCTTGCGTTCCTGGAGAAATACGAACACTGCACGGGACGCCTGGGCGTGATGGGAATCTGCATCGGCGGCCATTTGGCCTTTCGCGCCGCGATGAATAAAAACGTTCTGGCCGCCGTTTGTTTTTACGCCACCGATATTCACAAGGGCGGCCTCGGGCTGGGAATGAAAGACGATTCACTCGCACGCGCGGGCGAGATCGGCGGCGAACTGCTGCACATCTGGGGACGCCAGGACCCCCATGTGCCGCTCGAAGGCCGCGTGCTTATCCACGCCCGCCTTGAAGAAGTGGGGGTGAATTTCCAGTGGTACGAAGTGAACGGCGCGCACGCGTTTCTGCGCGACGAAGGCGCCAGGTACGATCCGGAACTGGCCAAACAATGCTACGGCCTCGCCTTCGACCTATTCCACCGCCGCTTGCGCTAAGCGCAAAATATCGTCGTATTCGTGAATCCATTCTCCGGCCGCGCCGCTTCCGGCGGCGGCGATCATTGCGGCGGCGATTTGAGACGCTTGTATCGGCCGGTAGCGCCGCAGCGCGCCGATCAACGCGAATTGCGCCGGCCTCGCCAGCGCCATCGTCACTCTCTCCGCCACGCGCCGCTCCGCCCGCTCGCCAAAAATGAGGCTGGGACGGAAAATGTGAACCGCCTCGAACCCCAACGCTTCCACGGCTTCCTCCACCTCGCCTTTCACGCGCAAATAAAAGTTGCCGCTCCGCGCGTTCGCTCCCACCGAAGACACCAGCAGAAACCGCGCCGCGCCCGCCTCCCGCGCCCGCCGCGCCAGCGCAACAGCGTAGCCGAAGTCGATTTCGCGAAACGCCTTTTGCGATCCAGCTTTCTTGATCGTCGTGCCCAACGCGCAGTAGACGTCGGCGCCGTCCAACGGCTCGAGCTGCGGAAGATTGCCGAAATCCACGATCCGCCGCTCCAGCTTCGGATGCGGCTCGCCGACATCGCGCCGCCCGAGCGCCACCACGCGGCCATACCGGCTCGCGCGAAGCAAACGGTCCAGACAAAAGCCACCCACCAGACCCGACCCTCCGGCGAGAACGGCGGTACGCGGGCTTTCAAGCGCCATGCGCCCTCAGCGCGGCGATCTTGGGAACGCGGCTCTCCGGGCTGTCCAGGCTGAACGACCGCGCATCTCCCAAATCGGCGCGCACAAATTCCTCGGCCGCCTTCACCGCCGCCTTAAGCGCGCCGTTCTTCGCAACGAAGCTCACCCAGGCGATCGACGACGATGCCGGATCGAATTCCCATAATCCGATCAGCCTGCCCCGGTCGAGGATGGCATGGTTCGGCAAATCGGCTAGCGAGCTTAATTGCTTGACGCCCTTGCCGGCGAAAACCTCCCGCTCCAGGTCGTCTTCGTCGGACAAACTCTTGAAGTCGCGCCGCAACAAAGCGATGCCGTCCAGGCTGCTTACGAGCGCGTACTCCGGTTCCTTCGGGACCTTCAACTGCCGCAGCGCCTCCGCGTCTTCGGCGAAGAGCAGCCGTTCGCTTCCCTTTTCCACCGGTATCAATCGCAGGGCCGAGACCGCGTTCTTCACCTCCTTGCCGCTCCAGCCCGAGAACCATTGAAATTCACCGATCGTCGCCGGGGCGATCCACGAAAAGTAACGGCGCGCCAACTCCACCTGTACCTCCGCGCGCGACAGCGTGAACTTCGCCAACGGGTTCGGCCGCCACAAAGTATAACGATAGCGCTGCCGATCGAACCGCCCGTCTACTGGCATCCGCCGGATCTCCCCTTCTTCCTGCAAGCGTCCGAGCGCGGCGGGCAGCGTCGTCGTGAGGCCTTTCTTCTTCCCTTCCTCGCCGAGGTTTCGCACCAAGCCGCCCAAGCGCTGGCGCAATGAGTCGGGGTCGAGCGGCGCTTCGGCCAAGGCGTCGATCACGCCGGCGCACAGCTTGTCGATCTCTTTCGCGGCTACGCCGAGCCTTCGCGCCGTATCGCATTCGCCGGCGAACCCCGCGCCGGCTTTCAGCGCCAAGCGGGAAGTCCCGCGCGGGAACGACGTACGTGCATCCGCGCGCGCTCGGCAATTCGCAAATTTCCAACTGAGCCGCCGCCCTATCCGCTTCGGCGCGCCGGACGCCGCCCCTGGCGAACAATGTGAGGTACGGTCCGACGCCGCCCACCGATCGCGCCCAACCGGCCGAAGCGAGAATTTCCGACGGCGGCTTAGCCTGAAGCGAACCGTCGAGCCCCTGCTTGCGCCACCACCAATAACGAATCCGAGTCATTGCCTGCCGCTACAATGAGAGTACTGCCTTTCATGCACCGGAACATCCCGATCCTTCCCTCGGCCATCCTGGCCCTCGTATCGCTTGAATTTTCCGCGTGCAAACACTCGGTTCCCGACACGGTCGCGGCCACCGTCGACGGCCGGCCGGTCACCTACGCCGAGCTGGATAAGCAATACGAGGCGCAGTTCCCTTCGACAGCGGCTTCGAGCGAAGATCAGACGCTGGTTCAGAAGCTGGAAGTATTGCGCAACATGATCGACAGCGAAATTATGCTGCAACGGGCGGAGAAGCTGGGACTGATGGCGACAGACGCCGACGTTGAAGCCAAATTCGCCGAGTTGAAAGCTCCCTACACGCAGGAGGAGTTTCAGAAGCAGCTTGCCGCGAAGAAGATGACCGCCGAGGAATATCGCGCCGAGCTTCGCCGCGAGTTGAGCGTGCGCAAACTGTTCAACAAGGAAATCACTTCGCATATTTCCATCACGGACAAAGACGTGTCGGATTTCTATAACGCCAACCGTTCGTCTTTCAAGTTCCCGGAGCCGAGCGTTCACATCGCGCAAATCCTGGTGACCTCCGCTCCCGACCCCAACGTTCACAACCTGAAGAACGACAAAGCGAAAAACGACGAACAGGCCAAGCAGAAGATCAACATGATTCTGAACCGCGCGCGCCAGGGCGAGGATTTCGGGATGCTGGCGCAAAACTATTCCGAGGACACGAATTCCGCGCCCAACGGGGGAGACCTCGGTTTCATTCCCGAATCCGCGCTCGAAAAAGCCAGCCCCGAACTGCGCAAGGCCATTCTCTCGCTCCCCGCCGGCCAGATGACGTCGGTCGTTTCGACGCCGGAGGGTTATCGCATCTTGAAAATCATCTCGCGCGAATCGGCCGGCCAGCGCGACTTGAGCGATCCTCGCGTTCAGCAGACGATTCGCGAAGCCCTGCTCAACCGGAAAGACCAGCTTCTGCGCAACGCCTACTACGAGGTGGCGCGCAACGAAGCCAAAGTGGTGGACTATTTCGCGCTGTCGATCACGCAGAACATGGGCAAGAAATAAAGTTTCAGACGGCGCCGGGCGGACGGCGGCGATGCCAGTCCGTCGCCTCTTGAAACGATTTCCCCACATGGATGAGCAGATTTTCGGCGAACGGCAGGCCAACGAGTTGGATGCCGACGGGAAGGCCATCGGCGAATCCACAGGGAAGCGAAAGCGCGGGAAGACCGGCGAGATTGCCGGCGGCGATGAGGGCGGAGAGGCCGGGAGAGGCGGGCCTTGAATCGCGTGGCGAACCGGCGGGAGGCTGGTCGAGCGGCTGCGATATGGGCGGAGCCGTTCCGAGGCGCGTGGGAGCGAGAAGCAGGTCGTAGTCGATGAACATCTCGTGGATCGCATCGCGGGCGATGCGGCGCACGCGCATGGCTCTAAGATAATCGGTGGCCTTGATCTCCGCGGCGGCCTTGAAGGCCGCGATCTGTTTGGCGTCGGCCAACTGATCCACTTGGCCGCTGGAAATGAGCGGCTCGAAAATGGTGGCGGCCTCGGCGCCGATGATGGTGGACACCGTGGGACCGTAAGGAAAATCGGGCAAGCGGGCTTCTTTAAATTTCGGGCCGAGGCCGCGGAAAACGTCGAGCGCCTGCGCGAACGCGGGCCTTGCGGCGGGGATGGCGCGTTCGGAGAAATCGGCCGGAGCGAAACCGATCCGCAATTCCGTCAGCGGGCGCTGGTATTGAGGGAAATAGTAGAAGCTCTTCCCCGCCGATCCGGGATCGGCGCTGTCGCCGCCGGCGATGGCATGGAGGACGTGGCCGCAATCGGCGGCCGAATGCGCGATGGGGCCGATTTTGTCGAGCGTCCAACTGAGCGCCATCGCGCCGTGCCGGCTGACCAGGCCGTACGTTGGACGCAATCCCGTGACGCCGCAGAAGGCGCTGGGCGTAAGGATGGAACCCGACGTCTCCGAGCCGAGAGCGAACGGGACCAGGCCGGCGGCGACGGCGATGGCCGAGCCGCTGGACGATCCTCCGGACCAGCGCGTGGTGTCCCAGGGGTTCAGTCCGGGGCCGGTGAGGGAGGCAGAGGCGTAGCGGTAAGACGGCCCGCCCGCCAGCTCCACCATGGCCAATTTTCCGATGAGGAGCGCGCCCGCGCCGGCGAGTTTTTCGAGCGCCGTCGCGGTGGTTTCGAACACCTGGTCCGCGTAGGGCTTGGCGCCCCACGCCGTGGTTTGTTTAGCGACGCTCAGCAGATCCTTCGCGCCGAAGGGCAAGCCTTGGAGTAAACCGCGCAGGCGCCCGCGTTTCAAATCGCCATCGACGTCCTTGGCCTTCTTAGCCGCGGATGCGCCGAGGGAAAGGGCGAGGGCGTTGTGGCGTGGACCGAGAGCGTCGAGGCGTTGGCTGAAGGCCTTCACCAACTCGACGGAGGAGACGTCATGGTTCAGGAGATGCTGGTTTAATTCGCCGATGGTGGCGAAGAAGTAGTCGAGAGACGGCGACGGCATTGGGATCTCCTTAGTGGGCGCGCCTAAGGCTTGAAGACAAAATCCGGCTCGGTCTCCATCGGCAGCTTCACGGAGGCGAGTTGCGTGGCCATGCGCTTCGATTGTTCGCGGGCGGCGTCGAGCTCTTGCTCCGGACTCCGCGGGGCCGGAGCGGCGGTTTGCGCCGTTGCGGACACGGCGGCGGTCGATGCGAGAAGAACCGCGAGTTCGCGGCGCGTAACTTTACGGGGCATGAGAACAGGATACAGCGGCGGGCTATTGCTGCGCGGCGAGAGCTTCGCGCGCGGCTTTCTCCATGGCCGCCCGCGGAGACGATTCGCCCGTCCAGATTTCGAATTGCTGCGCGGCCTGTTCGATGAACATTTCGAGGCCGGGCACGATTTGTAGATTTTGCTCGCGGGCGCGCCGGAGCAGAAGAGTTTCGAACGGGTTGTACACCATGTCGAAGACGACCGCGGCGGGAATGGCGCCGGGGAAGAAACACTCGCCGGTGTGAGGGAACATGCCGAGCGGAGTGGCGTGGACAACGGCGTCGAAACGGCGCGCCAGATATTGGGAGGCGACAAGGGGCTCCGCGCCGCAGGCTTTGGCGAGCGCGCGAACGCGGTCCACATTGCGGCCGGCGACGGAGAGTTTGGCGCCGGCTTCGGAGAGGGCATAGGCCGCGCTCCGGGCGGCGCCTCCGTTTCCAACCAGCAGCACGGACGACTTGGACAGGCGAAGACGCTTCGAAAGAGGCCGGATCACTCCCTGGGCGTCGGTGTTGAAGCCGCGCCATTTGCCCGCTTTCCTCCAGACGGTGTTCACAGCGCCGATACGCCGCGCGAGCGGGTCGACGATATCGAGACAGCGCATGACCTTCTGTTTGTGAGGCAGCGTGACGCTGAAACCGGCGATTGGCAGATCCAGCGCGAAGGAGAAGAAATCGCGCAACTGCCCGGCCTGGACCAGGAAGGGAAGATAGACCGCGTCGATGCGGCGGACCTGAAACGCGCGGTTGTGAACGGCCGGCGAAATCGAGTGGCGGACGGGATCGGCGACGACGCCGTAGATGCGCGCGTCGCGGGTGAACTTTTCCAGGCGGAAGGTGTGACGAAGCTGGTGCGCGCTGGCCTGTCCGGAGGCGGTTCCGGCGGCGGCGTTCGGCGCGGCGTAGGTAAAGAGACCGCCGAAGGCCGTCGAGAGAACTCGCGTGGGAAAACCGGCTTCACCCATCGCCAGCATGACGACGGGCGTGCGGGAAAGGGATTTGGCGAGCGAAAGCACGCGCAGATTGTCGGACGGCTTGTGCGCGGTGGTGACGATTTTATAGGCGGCCGCGGGCACCCTGTGCATGCGGCGGATTACGGGCTCGAGCGCCGGAGTCCCGTCGTAATTGTGATAGGAGACGATCAGGGCGGCGCCTCCGCGGAGAGCGTCGAGCGCTACGATGCCCGATTCGGCGCTTTCGATTTCCAGATCGACGGCGCGGGCGCCCGCTTCGACGGCGGCCAGAAGGATTCGCACCTGCTCCTCGATGCTGCCGTTAAACTTGCCTTGATTCTGGTGGCGGCGGCAGGTGGCGAGAATCGTACATTCGGGATGGTCTTTGAGGAAGCGGCGGATGGCTTCGACGCCGGCGGCGGGAGTGGCGAGGTGGTCGAGACGGAATTCGAGGAACGTCTCGCCGGCGAGTGTTTCGAGGTTGGCATGTTGGAGGAGTTTCTCAACGGTGGGGAACCCGAGGGCGATGCAGATGCGGGGAAAAGAGGGTCGCTCGGACATTGGGTGCGCGGAGCAGCCAGAATAGCACAGGCGCGCCGCCTTTAGGCGTTGAGCGCGGGGGCCCGATCTGCGGCGTTTGCGGCGAGGCGTTGATTCCAGGCGCCGAGAAGCGCGGAAGGATCCGCGGCTTCCAGGCGGGCCAGGCCGTTTTCGCAGGCGGAGAGCGCCTCGTCGAGATCGCCGAAAGGAGCGGCGGCTTTAATCCGAAGCCGGTCGCGAGAGTGGGTCCGCAGCAACTCGAACCGATCGAGCGTGGAGGTGGAAAGGAAGTCCACTTCGGCGCGGCGGAGAATGCGGCAACAAAGAAGGAGCAACTCATCGTCGAGGGCGGAAGCGTCGACGATCACCTTCAGCGGGGCGCCGGATTCGTGGCTGGCCTGGGCCATCTGCTGCAGCTCCGATTCGAGATACTGAAACTGCCTGTCGAGCAGCTTGCCCAGATTCATCGGCGTTTCGATTTCGCGCGCGCCACGGCGGAGGAGATCGCGGATGGCGTAGAGCTTGGCCGAGGTGGTCGAGAACCCATAGGGATAATCGACGACGGATCCCACGCGGAGCGACGATCCGGCGGCGCGTATCGCGATTTCCACGTCCGCCGGGCGAACGATGCAGCAGGCGAGCGACAGGCGCGCCGCCTGTTTACAAGCGTGGCGAACCGCGTCTTCGGTGAGCGCGGGCGCGAGCAGGGAACAGTCGATCCGTTGAGCTAGTTCGTCGTGGGTGGTCATGCTTTGGAAAACCGGCTCGGTTTCGAGCTGCCGCCAGAAGGCGGAAGCGCGCAACTCAGCCGTCTCCGCGGTTACTTGCGCCGGCGAGGAGCCGGGCCCGCGGATAGGCCGAGCTCTTTCAATTTTAACCGCGCCTGCGACGCCGAATCGGTATTCGGATATTTGCTCACCACGAGGCGGAACTCCTTGGCGGCGGCATCGCGCTGGCCGAGCTTAAGCAGGCTCAGCCCTTTCATGTAGTGAGCGTCGCCGGTTTTCGGATTTTCCGGGAATTGCTCGACGACCGTGTCGAAGGCCTTGAGCGAATTGTCGTAATCGCCCTTCTTATAATAAATGTCGCCGATATAGAACTGGGCGTTGGGCGCGTATTGCGTACTTGGGAAGCAGCGGGCATAGTCGCCGAACTCCTGCATGGCGATGTCGTAGTTTGCAGCCACCCAATCGCGGCGGGCGTTGGAATAGGTGGTGTCGGCCTGAAGAGTGGAGGGGCAAGCGCCGGCGGGGTTCGCCGCCATTCCTCCGCCGGGGCCACCGGGAGTCGCGGCGGCTCCGGGAGGCGGCGCGGGATTATTACCGATCTGGATCTGATGTTGCAGATCCTGAAGCTTCGCATCCATTTTGCCGATGCGGCTATTCATGTCGAGGATCGTCTCTTTCAGTTCCTGGAACGACTGCGCGATTTGATCGAGACGGCTATTCAGAGTCGCAACGGGAGCTTTGATCGCCGCCTGCTGCTGATCGAGGCCGGCCTGCAATTGGGACTGCATCTTGCCGTTGCTGTTCTCGAGGGAGTTGGTGAGGGTCGACATCATACCCTTGATCTCGGCGAGCGCCACCGGCACGGATCTCTGCATGTCCTTAACTTTGTCGCTGATGTCCGCGATGTCGCGCTGCATTTGCGCGAATTCTTCTTTTTTCTGGCCGAAGACGGCGCAGGATGCGATAGCCAATACCGCGGCTACACGTAAAGTTCTCATTCCATCTCCTGTTGAAAGGCGAGCGGCTCCCGATTGGCCGCCCGCCTCGTCTGATTACAGCTTAGCTAGTTCCGCGGCCGTCTACTGACCGGCCGTGAAATGCGCATGGCGATTTCGCTGATAACAACTCTCGTCCGCGTCGGTGCAAACCGGCTTCTCCTTGCCGTAGCTAATGGTCTTCAACCGGTCGCCGGGGACGCCAAGCTGGGTAAGGAATTCCTTGGCGGCGGAAGCGCGGCGGTCGCCGAGGGCGAGGTTGTATTCGGCCGATCCGCGTTCGTCGCAGTGGCCTTCCACGGTAACCACCACGGTGGAGTCCATCGAGAAAACCTTCTTCAACGGATCGGCGTCGGTGGTGAGCACGGCGCGGGCGTCGTCGCGGATATCGCTCTTGTCATAATCGAAATAAGCGTCCTGCACCTGCTTGGACACAATCTCAAGCGCCGATTCCTGCGCGGCCGGAGGAGGAGGAGGAGGCGGCGGCGTGCTGACGTCGACGGTAACGGTTTTGGAGTCGGATCCTCCGGGACCTTTCGCCGAAAGCGTGTAAGTAGTCGTGTCGTTCGGATAAACTTGCCGTTGGCCGGAGCTTTGAACGGCGCCGACGCCCTGATCGATGGACATATCGGTGGCATTGCTAACCTGCCAACGCAACATCGCCGATTGGCCTTTTTGAATGGAAGTAGGTTCGACGGTGAACGTCAGAGAAGGCTTGTCGGGTGCGGATACCGGAGCCGTCGTCGTGGAAGGCGGCGGCGCGGGAGGCGGCGCGGGAGCTTTCTTTTTGCAGGCGGAAGCGCCCATCAACAACGTGAGCGCCAACACGGCGGCCGAAGCAGTCTTGAAACGGGTTCGCGAGATTGGGTTCATCCTGTTATTTCTCCTTTTTTCTATCGTTTATTTTATACACTAATTCGCCGGCTTGCTCCACACCGGCTTTTCATTGTTACCTTGCGTCGTGAGTTGGTGCGCGCCGGTTCCGTCGGCGAGCATGGTCCAGATCTGGTTGATCTTGCCACGCCGGGAAGAGTAGACGATATGGACGCCATCCGGAGCCCAGGATGGATTTTCGTTCCGTCCCGCGCCGTGAGTGAGTTGCTGAAACTCGCGTGAACCGACGTCCATAACGAAAATATTGTAGTTGCCCGGCTCGAATCCCCGCGTCCAAGCGAAAGCGATATGGGCGCCATCGGGATTCCAGGAAGGATTGACAGCCTCGCCTTCCCCGGTTGTGAGGCGCGAAACGTCCACGCCGTCGGTATTCATTGTATACAACTGCGGCATCCCGGAGCGCCCGGAGACAAACACATACGAGGTCCCCTTGGGGTTCAGTTTCGGTTCGACTTCGATCGAACGCGTCGCGGAGATGCGGTGGAAGTTGCCGCCGTCGGTGTCGGCCATGAAGATTTGCGAATAGGATCCGGCCGCGGTCGAATAAAAGATCAAATGCTTGCTGTCGGGCGTGAAGTCGGAGGCGGCGTTCATGGAGGCGCTCTGGTTATAGAAAGGCAAGCGGCGCCCCGACTCGAGCGAATGCATAAAGATCTCGGGACGGCCGTGAAGATATGTTGTGAAGGCGAGTTTCGTGCCATCGGGCGACACAACGGGGAACGTGGTAATACTCCGGTAGTCGGTGATCTGCTTCTGATTGGAGCCGTCGTAGTCCATCGACCAGATTTCCTTGTGGCCGGTGCGGTCGGAAACGAAATAGATTTTGGAGCCCATGAGGCTGCCGGCGCCGAAGTTCCGGAGGATATCGGCGGCGAACTGCTGGGCGACGTTTTTGGCTCCCGCCGCGTCCACGCTTCCGAGATAAACCTTGCCGATCAACTGGGCGTTATGGATATCGGATTGGCGCACGTCGTATAGCCATCCGAATAGCGCAAGCTGTCCGTTTTGGACGGCCGTATAGCCGAAGGCGAGGTAATTGGCGTTCGCCGGCGGCGCGGACCAATCGGTAAGCCACGGTCCCTGGCTCCGGTCCCCGGCGGGAGGCTGGAAATCGGAAGGCTGCTGAGGAACCTTAAGGGGCATCGCCGTCTTGGGCACCATGTTGAACTGGCCGGAGTCGCGCAAGGCGGCGGAGAGCGCCGTGTTGAAGCCGTCCATCCAAGGCTGCGCTTCGCCGGAGCCGCGGAAATCCGGGACGGCGATGGAGGGCTTCGCACCTCCTTCGATATGGATCAGATTGCGGTTGGTCTGCGCGCCGGAGGTCGCGGCGAGAGCGAACGCGGTTGCGAACAAAGAGATAGTTTTCGTCATCGTTTTAATTGAAACCAAATTTCCATGGGAGCGGTGCTATAGCCGCCGGGCAAGCTAGGAAACGGCGCGGCCTCGGTGATGGCGCGCTGGGCCGAATAGTCGAGAGCGGGGATGCCGCTCGATTGCATGGTGCCGACGTTCGAGACGGACCCGTCCTGGCGAATCTCGAAGACCACAATGGCGATGGGCGCCGATTGCACACGAGCGTCCAATTGGGTGGTGTCCCATTTTTCGGCGATGCGCTGCTTCACCAGATCCAGGTACCAGCCGAAACGGTTTCCAAGGGCGCTGTTGGTGTTCGCGCCGACGCCGCCGGAGCCGGTCTTCTGGATCATCCGGGTGACGAGCGCTTGGCCGACGGAACTGGTGACCTGGTTCGGCTCCACTTTTTGCGCGTGGAAGCGTTGCTGGTTCTCTTCACGAGGCGAGGGCTTCTCGATCGCCCGCTTGCTCTTAAGTTGGACGGCGTCCTTTTCCGGTTCGACGTGGCGCTTACGCGCCTCCTGCTTTTCCGGCGTGGGAACGCGGGATTCGGTATCGTTTGCGAGAGGGTTCGTTGCGCCGGAACGAGAAGGCAGCGGAATGCTCTTTACCGCGCTGATCCCCACCGATCCTCCGCCGAGCGGTTCCTGCTTGCCGAAGAACCCGGTGTGCGTATCGACCCACCAGGTGTAAAGAACGAAAGAGCCGAACAGAGCGGCGTGAAAGATCACGGAGCCGAGCAGCGGGCTGCGCAGCGATTCGCGATCGTCGAGGATATCGGCATGAGCCATTAGCGGCGCCCCGAGCGGTCCTCCGGCTGTAAGACCAGATCCACTTTCAGTTTCGCATCATTGAGCGCGCCCACGACCTGGGCCAAAGCGTCGTAGATCGTTTCCTTATCGGCGCGCAAATACACTTCCGAGGCGGCGGGAAACCTGCGCCGCACTTCGGCTCCGAGGAGATGGATGTTGACCGGCTTGTCGTTCAGATAAGTCTCGCCGGTTTTCTTGACGCTGATTACGGGCAGTTCCTTGGTGGTGGTGCGCGTTTCCTTGACTTTCGGAACGTCCACTTGCAGGCCGAACTCCATCACGTGAGCGGTAAGCATAAAGATGATCAGCAGCACCAGCACGACGTCGACGAGCGGAATGATATTGATCTCCGACAGAGTGCCCGACCGGCGGAAGCGTTTACGCCCCAACCCGCCGGTAGGCTCGTCGAAGGAGAAGGCCATGGCTAACCCCCGAAGGTCCGCTCGGCCAGATTGAGGAACTCGAGCGCGAAGTCCTCCATGCGCGAGGCGAACTCTTTAATGTCGTTGCCGAAGAGATTATAGAAGATGGCGGCGGGGATGGCGGAAGCGAGGCCGAGAGCGGTTGTGATGAGGGCCTCGGAGATGCCGGGAGCGACCGCGCGGAGACTGGCGGCGCCCGCCTGGCCCAGACCCTGAAAGGCGTCGATGATGCCCATCACCGTGCCAAACAGGCCGATGAACGGCGAAACGGTCGCCGTGGTGGCGAGCAGATTCATGTTGCGCTCGAGTTTGGTCAACTCCTCGCTCATGCCAAGCTGCAGGCTGCGCTCGAGCGAAATCTTATTCGAGAGCGTCCCTTTGACCTTCATTTGGCGGTCGATCTCTCCGTAGCCGAAATCGAACATGGAAACCAGCGGGGACGAGCGGTACTGTTCGCTGGCGAGGGCGACGGCGTCGAGCGCGTTGGCCTTGCGGAACGCGCGGAGGAACTGCCGGTTGGAGCGCCGGGCGCGCCCGAACACGCTCCATTTGGAAAAAATCACCGCCCACGAGAAGATCGAAAGGACCAACAGAAGCACCATAACCGATTTGGCGACCGGTCCGGCATTTTTCACTAAGTCCCAGGTACTCAATTGCAACAGGATGAATGCGGTGGGGAAATGTATCAACCAATGTCCTTTCGCGCTGCCCTAATTCATCATAACCCCCGAGGGTCCCATTCGCGCCATGAAACAGAAATGTACGTCTCTGTTTTATCACACGCGGCGGCGGGCCGGACCGGCGACGGAGGCGTTATCATCGGGTTTGAGTGCTGCTTGAGCTGGCCGTCGAAAATTATGCCGTCGTCGAGAAGGCCCGCGTCCGGTTCCATCGAGGGCTGAATCTGCTTACAGGAGAGACCGGGAGCGGCAAATCGATCGTCGTCGACGCGCTGGCTCTGCTGTTGGGCGGGAGGGCCTCCGCCGATCTGGTCCGGGCCGGCGCCGAGCGCGCGCGCGTCTCGGGTATTTTCGAGTTGCCCGAAGATCCCGGCCTCGCCGAATTGCTTGCTTCGGGAGGGGTGGAGGCCGAGGACGGCGAATTGGTACTTGAGCGCGAGGTGCTGGCCAACGGTAAGTCGAGAGCGTTCGCCGGAGGGCGGGCCGTAACCGCCGCCTGGCTTCGTGACGCGGCGCCATCGCTCGGCGACATTCACGGCCAGAACGACCAACAACGCCTGTTTTCGGGAGCAGTGCAACTGGCGATGCTGGACGAGTTCGCCGGCTCCGCGGAACTCCTGCTCCGGGTTGGGAACATTTTTCATCAATGGAAACGCTGCTCGGAGGAATTGGCCGCGTTGGAGGTCGCCGAGCGGGAGCAACTGCGCTTGGCGGATTTGTGGCGTTTTCAACTTAAGGAGATCGAAGCGGCGGCGCTGAAGCCAGAAGAGGACGCGGAACTCGAAAACGAAAAGCGGGTATTGAAGAATGTGGCGCGGCTTCAGGAGAACGCAGCGGGGGCATACGCGGCGCTGTACGACGCGCCGCAGAGCGCGCTGTCGCAGGTCGGCGCCGCGCTGAAGCGGATGGAGGATCTGTGCAAGATCGACGAAAGTCTGCGGCCGGTGATCGAAGCGCTTCGCGCGGCGGCCATCGGGCTTCAGGAGGCGGCCGGGACGCTCGCCAGCTACCTGGATAAGTTGGAGGCGGACCCCGGCCGGTTGGACGCGGTGGAGTCGCGCCTGGAGACGATCGCCGGGCTCAAGCGCAAATACGGCGCGTCGATCGAGGACATTCTCGCGTTTCTCGACGGCGCCCGCGCGCGGATGGCGGCGGTGGAATGCTCGGCCGAACGGCGGGTGGCGCTCGAAAAACAGCGGATGGACGCCGAGCGCGAATATCGGGATTGGTCCGGCCGTCTCAGCGAGAAGCGCCGTGGGGCGGCTTCCAGGCTTGCGGAGGCGGTGGAAAAGGAATTGGGAGCGCTCGCGTTTGGAAACACCGCGTTTCAGATCGCGGTAGCCGAAACGCCATGGTCGGAGAGAGGGACGGACCGAGTGGAATTTCTGGTGTCGCCGAACGCGGGCGAAGAACCGCGGCCGCTCAACAGCGCTGCGTCGGGCGGCGAGCTGTCACGGATCGCGCTGGCGTTAAAAACCTGCGCGGAGGGAAGAAGCGAACCGGCGGGAGTGCCGAGGACGCTGGTGTTCGACGAAGTGGACGCGGGGATCGGCGGCGGCGTGGCGGAAACTGTGGGGAGGCGTTTGAAGCGATTGGCGCAGACGAATCAGGTATTATGCGTCACCCATCTGCCGCAGGTGGCCAGCTTCGCCGATCATCACTTCGCCGTGACGAAGCGGGAAACCGGCGGCCGCACCGTCGCCGAAGTGGAGGAACTCCTCGGCGAGGCGCGCGTGCGTGAAATCGGAAGGATGTTGTCCGGTCGGAAAGTGACCGAAGAGGCGCTGAAGCATGCGGGACAGATGATCCGGGCTTCCACCGCAGGGTAAGGCCGGATGGTGTCCGCTATTCTTCGACCGTTTCCTCGCCGCCTTCTTCGCGGCCTTCGCGAATGGCCTTGAGCCGTTCTTCCCGGCGTTTGGCGCGGTCCGCTGCGCGTTTCACCAATTCCGATCCGACGAGTTCGAGCATGGCCTGCTCGGCGCCGTCGCCCTTGCGCCAGCCCAAGCGGACGACCCTGGTGTAGCCGCCTTCGCGCTGGCCGAAGCGCGAACCCAATTTGTCGAACAATTTCTGCACCGCCGCGGGAGTTTGCAGGAACGAGGCGGCCTGACGCCGGGCGTGAAGCGTATCGCGCTTGGCGAGGGTGATCATGCGCTCCACCAGAGGCTTCACCGCCTTCGCCTTGGGCACGGTCGTGATCACCCGCTCGTTCTCGATGACGCTGGTCACCAGATTCCGCAGGAGCGCCTTGCGGCTGCCGCCGTCCCGCTTGAGTTTATAGCCGGCTACCTTATGTCTCATGCGCTAGTCCAATTCCTCGCTCATTTCGCTGTCGCCGTCGACGCTTGATCCCGCGGCGAAGGGCGCGACAACGCCGCTGGAGGCGATCAAACGCCCTTGCGCGTCGATCTTCATTCCGAAACCCAGGCCAAGATTGGAGAGAATTTCCTTAATTTCGTTCAGAGACTTGCGACCGAAATTCTTCGTGCGAAGCATCTCGGACTCGGCCTTCTGGACGAGATCGCCAATGGTTTGGATATTGGCGTTCTTCAGGCAGTTGTAAGAGCGGACGCTGAGTTCCAGCTCTTCGACGGAGCGGTTGAGCACTTCGTTCATCTGGCTCAATGCGCGATCGGCCGGCTCTTCGGACGATTCGGTCACTTCCTCGAAGTTGATGAAGATGGCCATGTGGTCTTTGAGCAACTTGGCGGCTTGACCAATGGCGTCCTGCGGCGAGATGGCGCCGTTGGTCCACACTTCGATGGTCAGTTTGTCGTAGTCGGTGTTCTGACCCAGGCGGGCCGCTTCGACGGCGAAGTTGACCTTGCGCACGGGCGAGTGGACGGAGTCGATCGGGATGTAACCGAGCGGAAGGTCCTCATCGAAGTTGCGGTCGGCGGCGACATAACCGCGTCCGGATTTCAGGCGGACTTCGATATTGAGCTTGCCGCCTTCGCTGACGGTGGCGATGGGCAGGTTGCGGTCCAGCACTTCCACTTCGTTGCCGGTCTCGATCTGGCCGCTCAGCGCCT
Source organism: uncultured Acidobacteriota bacterium (assembly GCA_963823105.1). Lineage (GTDB taxonomy): Bacteria > Acidobacteriota > Terriglobia > Bryobacterales > Bryobacteraceae > JAJYKC01. The sequence goes on along the minus strand of CAWGKC010000009.1, from coordinate 160,060 downwards.
GGCCGGAGCCTTCGACGCGCAATCGGGCGGTATGCATGCCTTCGCCGAGCATCTTGAAGGGAACCTGTTTCAAGTTCAGGATGATGTCGGTGGCGTCCTCGACGACGCTTGGAATCGGGCTGAATTCATGCGCGACACCCTCGATGCGGACGGCCGTGATGGCCGCGCCCTCGATGGAGCTAAGCAGAACGCGGCGCAGGCCGGTTCCGATGGTGGACCCAAAACCGCGCTCGAACGGCTGGGCGGTGAACATTCCGTAGCGCTCCGTGAGCGTCTCGGTATTGGCGACTAATCGTTTGGGCTTCTGAAATCCTTTGAACATTGTTGAATCCTCGTTCCTTCCACGCCGCACGCGCACCGGATAACCGGGGCGCGCCAGCGCGAAATCGGTACGCTACTTCGAATACAACTCCACAATCAACTGTTCGTTCAGTTGAATCTGGACCAAATCTTCCCGCTTCGGCTGGGACAAAACGCGGGCCTTCAAACTGTCGCGGTCCACCTCCAGCCAGTTCGGAGACGGAGCGTGGGCGGTGGCGTCGCGGGCGGCGAGGATGGTGGGATTTTCGCGGCTCCGCTGGCGCACCTCGACGACATCGTTGGGCCGCACGACGAAGGACGGGATATCCACCTTGCGGCCATTGACCTGAATGTGGCCGTGGCGGACGATCTGCCGGGATTGAGAACGGCTGGCGCCAAATCCCATGCGGTAAATGACATTATCGAGACGCCGCTCCAGCATATTGAGCAGGTTCTCGCCGGTGATGCCCTTCATGTCCGCCGCCTTCTCGAATAGGTTGCGGAACTGGCCTTCGAGCAATTGATAGTAGTGACGGGCCTTCTGCTTCTCGCGCAGTTGCAGGCCATAGCCGACAAGCTTCGGGCGCCGGTCCTTGCCATGCTGCCCTGGCGCGAAGTTGCGCTTTTCGATGGCGCACTTCTCGGTGTGGCAGCGTTCGCCTTTCAAAAATAGCTTCATGCCCTCGCGCCGGCATTGCCGGCAAACTGGGCCAATATATCTTGCCATGAACCTTTCTCCAACTCCTTAAGTAAGGTGCGGTTTACAGCGCCTCTTCTAAAGGACGCCTTCCTCCCGCTTCGTTCTTAGACGCGCCGCTTTTTCGGCGGACGGCATCCATTATGCGGCATCGGCGTGACGTCCTTGATGGAGCGCACGTCGATGCCAGCGCTCGACAGGGCGCGAACGGCCGACTCGCGGCCGGCGCCCGGACCGCTGACGCGGACTTCCACCGTGCGCATGCCGTACTCTTTCACTTTATTGGCCGCCGTCATCGACGCCTGTTGAGCGGCGAACGGCGTACCCTTGCGGGAACCGCGGAAACCGAGCGAGCCCGAACTGGACCACGCCAGGACATTGCCCACCGTGTCGGTAAACGTAACGATGGTGTTGTTAAACGACGCCTGCACGTGGACCAGGCCGAAGGAAATAGTCTTCCGTTCCTTCTTCTTAAACGTTTTCTTCTTGGTTGTCTTCGCTGGAGCTTTTGCCATTCGCTAATCCTTGTGAGCGTCCGCTTACGTCTTCGACGCGGCTTTCTTCTTGTTGGCCACGGTTCCGCGGCGGGGCCCTTTTCGCGTGCGCGAGTTCGTATGAGTCCGCTGCCCGCGAACCGGCAAATTGCGGCGATGGCGCAGCCCGCGATACGAACCCATTTCGATGAGCCGTTTGATGTTCATCGAGATTTCCTTGCGCAGGTCGCCCTCGACGAATCCCTCGGTCTCGATCAGCGTGCGGATGCGGTTGACTTCATCCTCGTGCAGGTCGGAGATCTTCTTGTCCGGGTCGACCCCGGCGCGATGCAACAGGGAAAGAGACCGGCTCCGCCCGATGCCGTAAATGTAGGTCAGGCCGATTTCGGCCCTCTTTTTTGCTGGTAAGTCGACGCCCGCGATACGTGCCATGTTCCTCTTCCTATCCCTGCCGCTGCTTGTGCTTCGGATTGGAGCAAGACACTCGCACCACGCCGTGGCGGTGGATGATCTTGCACTTGTCGCAAATTTTCTTAACCGACGCTCGTACTTTCATCGTGTACCCTTCGATAACCTCAAAATTCTTCCCCGCCCCGGATCGGCGGCGGACAACTCCACCTCGACCGTGTCGCCCGGACGAATGCGGTCGAAATTCCGGACGGAGGCCGCCGCCGGATGCGCGAGAACGAGCGATTCGTTCTCCAGCTTCACCCGGAACACTTGCCGCGGCAATAAATCCACCACTACCGCCTGGACAACCACCGCCTCCATCGCCATGGCTCGCACCGTTTCGCTCATGGCCGGGTCAACACCCATGGACCGTCCGCCATCACCGCCACGCAGTGCTCGAAGTGGGCCGAAAACGATCCGTCCTTGGCAACCGCCGTCCACCGGTCCGGTTTCACCCTGGTTTCGGAAGCTCCGGCGTTCACCATCGGCTCGATGGCGAGCACCATGCCCTCTTTGAGGCGGGGGTTTTCGTTGCGCCGGTCGACGTAATTCGGCACTTGCGGCTCTTCGTGAAGTTTGGCGCCGATGCCGTGGCCGACATACTCGCGGACGATTGAGTAGCCGTTCGACTCCACATGGCGCTGCACCGTGCCGCTGATGTCGAAGAGCCGGTTTCCGGGCCGGACCTGATCGATCGCCATTTCGAGCGACTCCTCGGTGACGCGGAGCAGCCGCTTCACCGGCTCGCTCACCTCGCCCACCGGGACGGTGATCGCCGAATCGCCGAAATAGCCGTCCAGTTGCACGCCGGTATCGATCGAAACTATGTCGCCTTTTTTCAATTTTCTTTTCGCCGACGGCATTCCGTGGACGATTTCCTCGTTCACCGAGGTGCAAAGCACGAACGGATATTTGGAGCCGGCCGCCGGAACGTAATAATCCTTAAAGGCGGGCTTCGCGCCGGACTCGCGCATCAGCTTCTCCGCCATCGTTTCGAGATCCTGCGTCGTCACATCCTCGGCCACCATCCTGGCCAACTCCTGCAGGATTTTCCACACCAGGAGACCGGCGCGGCGCATGCGCTCCAGTTCGCCGGGATTTTTGCGAATAATCATGACTTATGCTGCGCCTTGGTGAAAATCGAAAAGAGACGAAAGCCGGGGTGGAAAGGCGAAACGCCCTTGTCACTATTATAGCTCAATTGTCCCGCCAGCCCGTAATTCCGCATCGACGCCGCTTAAGAACTGGCGCTCCGTCGTCCACGAATGCGCCCGGAACGGGGAGTGAAGCCATCGTAGTGGCGCATGATGAGCTGCGCCTCCACCTGGTTCACGGTGTCCATCGCGACGCCGACGACGATCAGCAGCGACGTGCCGCCGAAGAAGAAATTGACCCCCAGGCCGTCCAGCAGCCAGCGGGGAAAATACGTGTCGATAAAGTTGCCGACCAGCGGCAGGCGCTGCAGTTTGATGCCGCTGATCATGATCTGCGGAATGAGCGAGAGGATGGCCAGATAGAGTCCGCCGACGACGGTGATCCGCGTGAGGATGCGGTTCATATAATCGGCGGTGTTTTTGCCGGGGCGAATGCCGGGAATGAATCCGCCGTACTTGCGCATGTTGTCGGCCGCCTCGTTCGGATTGAAGATGATGGAGACGTAGAAGAAGCAGAAGAAAATGATGAGCGCGGTGAAGAGAAGATAGTAAAGCGGCGAAGCTCCGCCCATGGCCGAGAGCATGGAGCTCAGGAACGGGTTGTTCTTGACAAACCCGATCTGCAGGAACGTTTGCGGGAACGCAAGCAGAGAGGAGGCGAAGATCACCGGAATGACGCCGCCGGCGTTGACCTTGAGCGGCAGGTGGGTGGATTGGCCGCCCATCATCTTGCGGCCGATGACGCGCTTGGCATACTGCACCGGGATACGCCGCTCCCCGCGCTCGACCAGCACGATGAAGGCAACCACGGCGATCATGACGGCGAGAATAATAATAAGTTGCAGCGGAGGCCATTGGCGGGTGACGAAGACGTTGTTGTAAATCTCCATCATGGCGTGCGGCAACCCGACGACGATGCCGGCGAAGATGATCAGCGACATGCCGTTGCCGATGCCGCGTTCGGTGATTTGCTCGCCCAGCCACATGATGAACGCGGTGCCGGTGGTGAGGCTGAGGACGGTCATCATCAGAAAGCCGGGGCCGGGATTCAGGACGAATCCGCCAGTGGATTTTTCCAGCGAAATCGCGATCGTGAACGATTGAATGAGAGCCAGAATGACGGTGAGATAGCGCGTCCACTGCGTGATCTTGCGGCGGCCGAGTTCGCCTTCCTTCTGAAGTTTTTCCAGCGTGGGAACGACGACGGCCAGCAACTGAAGAATGATCGACGCGGTGATGTACGGCATGATGCCGAGGGCGAAGATCGTCAGGCGGCGCAACATGCCGCCGCTGAAAAAGTCGATGAAGCCGAAAAAGCTGCCTTGATTCTGATTGAAGAATTCGGCCAGCTTATTGGCGTCGATGCCCGGCGTCGGGATATGGCCGCCGAGCCGGTAGACCGCCAGCAGTCCCAGCGTGAACAGAATCCGGTTGCGGAGGTCGTGGACCCGGAAGATATTGGCGAACGCTTCTAAAAACTTCGACATGATCGTCTCGATTCAGACTCGGGGTGAGTCCTCGCCGCGTTAAGCCTGCTTGCCCTTCGGCGCGATCACCTCTCCGGCGCCGCCCGCCTTTTGGATCTTATCGAGGGCGGACTTGGAAAATATGTGGGCGTGGACGGTGAGCTTACGCGTCAGCTCCCCGCTCCCGAGGATCTTCAGGCCGTCTTTGATCTTGCGGATGACGCCCAATTCCATCAATTTCGCCGCGTCGAAAACGTCGCCTTCCAGTTGTTCCAGGCGGCCGACGTTTACGATGGCGTATTCTTTCCTGAAAATGTTGGTGAATCCGCGCTTCGGCAGGCGGCGATGGAGCGGCATCTGGCCACCCTCGAAACCGCGCATCATGCTGTAGCCCGACACAGACTTGGCGCCCTTGGCTCCGCGTCCGGAGTACTTGCCCCGGCCGCTTCCCATGCCTTGGCCGATGCGTTGCTTTTTGTGTTTTTGGCCGGCTGGCGGCCGCAGATCGCTGAGGTTCATGATGGGCGTCCTTACGTTATTCGACTATCGCCAGTAGATGCGGAATCTTTTTCACCATCCCGCGGAAGGAAGGCGTATCCGGCCGCACCACGATGCGGTTCATTGTCTTGAGACCAAGAGACCGCACGATGATTTTGTGCTTCTCCGGCGTACAGATCGGGCTGCCGATCAACTTAATTTTGATGGTCGGTCCGGTCATAAAACTACACCTTCTCCTGCGCCAGGCCGCGCATTTCGGCCACTTGCGCTTTGTCGCGCAACTGTTCGAGCGCGGCGATGGTGGCTTTCACCACGTTGTGCGGATTGCGGGAGCCGATCGACTTGGTGAGAATGTTAGAGATTCCCGCGGCCTGAATGACGGCGCGCACGGGACCGCCGGCGATGACGCCGGTTCCGGCCGGCGCCGGCTTCAAAAGCACCAGCCCGCTGCCGAAACGTCCCAGGACGACGTGACGGATGGAGGTCTCCAGCACATTCACCTTGCGCAGATTCTTCTTGGCGGCTTCGATGCCCTTTTTGATCGCGGCGGGAACTTCCTTGGCCTTCCCTGTGCCGAAGCCGACGATCTTCGCACCCGGATCGCCGATGACAACCAGCGCCGAGAAGCTCAGATTCTTTCCGCCCTTCACCACCTTGGTGACGCGGTTGATGGAAACCACCTGCTCCTTCAAATTGAGGGAAGAGGCGTCGATTCGCTTAACGATGGGGGCAGCCGCCATTTAAAACTCCAGTCCCGCTTCGCGCGCCGCGTCGGCCAGCGCTTTAATCCGTCCATGATAAAGATAACCGCCGCGGTCGAAGACCACGCGCTCCACGCCTTTTTCCTTGGCGCGTTCGGCCACCAGTTTGCCGATCGCCTTCGCGCCGGCCAGGTTACCGCCCGTGGCGACGCCCGCTTTCTTCTCCGAAGACGAGGCCGAGGCCAGCGTATGGCCTTTGCGGTCGTCGATCACCTGAGCGTAAATGTGGCTCAGGCTGCGAAAGACAGCCAACCGCGGCCGCTCCGCGGTGCCATGTACGCGTTGCCGGATTCGCTCGTGAATCCGGATGCGTACGTCGTTTTTGGAAGATTTCCCCATGCCGTGCCTCTCTTACTTGCTGCTCGCGCCGGTTTTCCCGGCCTTCTTGCGGAGCGCTTCGCCCGTGTAGCGGACGCCTTTATTCTTGTACGGATCGGGCGGCCGCAGCGCGCGAATGTTGGCCGCCACTTGGCCCACCATCTGTTTGTCGTATCCGGACAGCGTCAACTGCGTCTGCTTCTCGATCTTCAACTCCACGCCGTCGGGAAGCAGCACCTCGATCGGGTGCGAATAGCCCAGGCTGAACGTCGCGATCTTGCCCTTCACGTCGGCTCGATAGCCGGTGCCGTGAATTTCGAGTTGGCGTGTGAACCCGGTCGCCACGCCCTGAATGGCGTTGTTCAGCAGCGCGCGGGTCAAACCATGCGCCGCCGCCTGGTGGTCCGTGTCGCGCTTCACCTCGAGGACTGCGCCGTTCTGTTCGATGCGGATGCCCGGTTGCAGCGGGACGACCAGCGTGCCCTTGGGCCCATGCACCGTCACTTCCGCGCCGACTTCGAGCTTCACGCCCTGCGGCATCGGAATTAGTTTCTTGCCTACTCTCGACATAGTGCCGTTCCTTTCCCCGCCCCTACCATACCCGGCAGAGCAGTTCGCCGCCGACGTTTTCCTTGCGGGCGGCCGAGCCGGTCATGACGCCGCGGGGCGTGGTGAGAATGTTGATGCCCAGGCCGCCCAATACCGGCGGAACTTCCTTGCTCCCCACGTAGGTGCGGCAACCGGGACGCGAGACGCGCTCGATGTGGGAAATCACCGGCACGCTGCCGTTGGTGTATTTGAGGTAGATGCGAATGCTCTTCTTCGCGCCTTCCTCGGCGATTTTGTAGTTGGCGATGTAACCCTCTTCTTTGAGGATGCGCGCGACTTCCAGCTTCAAATGCGAAGCCGGGACGTCCACTTTCGGGTGGCGCGCGGCCAGCGCGTTGCGCACGCGGGTCAACATGTCGGCGATGGGATCGCTCGTGGTCATTCTCGTTATACCCCTACCAGCTTGCTTTCGTCACGCCGGGGACTTCGCCCGACAGCGCCAGTTGCCGGAAACAGATCCGGCACAAATTGAACTTGCGGAGATAGCCGCGCGGACGTCCGCAACGGAAGCAGCGGTTGCGGTGCCGGCAGGCGAACTTCGGCGTCTTCAGATCTTTGGCGATTTTCGCGGTGGTTGCCATGTTTCGATTTCTCCCGGTTTCCTATTGGCGGTACGGCATGCCCATGCGCTTCAAAAGCGCCAGGCCTTCCGCGTCGGTCTTCGCCGTGGTAGTAATGCAGATATTCATTCCCTTGATCTTGTCTACCTTGTTGTAGTCGATCTCGGGAAAAATCAATTGGTCCTTGACGCCGAGCGTGAAGTTGCCGCGGCCGTCGAAGGATTTCGGCGAAACGCCGCGGAAATCGCGCACGCGCGGCAGCGCCACATTCACCAGCCGGTCGAAGAATTCGTACATGCGATCGCCCCGCAGCGTCACCATGCAGCCGATCGCCATACCCTCGCGGAGCTTGAACGCGGCGATCGATTTCTTGGCCTTGGTCACCACCGGTTTCTGGCCGGCGATCTGCCCCAGCTCGTTCACCGCGACGTCCATCAGCTTGGAGTTCTGAGTCGCCTCTCCCAAACCGATATTCACCGCGATCTTGTCGATTTTCGGCACCGCCATCGGGTTCTTATACCCGAACTCCTTGGTCAGCGCCGGAACCACTTGTTCGATGTAATGTTGCCTAAGTCTTGCCGCCATGTTATAGCCCGCCTACTTGCCGCCCTTTTCCACGATTTCGCCCGTGCGCCTGGCGATGCGCACTCGACGCGCCGCCGTTCCCGTCCCCTCGATGCGGAAGCCGATCTTCGTCGGCCGCCCGTCGGAGGCGAGCAGCATGATGTTCGAGATCGCGATCGAGCCTTCGCGCTCGGCGATCCCGCCCTTAATCTGCTTGGAGGGATTGGGCCGCGTGTGGCGCTTCATCATCATCGCGCCTTCGACAACCGCCCGGCCTTTTTCCCGGTCCACTTCGAGCACCCGACCGGTCTTGCCTTTGTCGCGCCCGGAAATCACCATCACCTGGTCGTCTTTGCGGATCTTGATCTTGGCGCCCGGCGTCATGCCTTGGTGCCGCAACGCCTTCGCCGCCGCCCCACGGCCTGCATTCTTGCGGGCCATGTTAGAGCACCTCCGGCGCGAGCGAAACGATCTTCATATACCGCTTGTCGCGCAGCTCGCGCGCCACCGGCCCGAACACGCGCGTTCCCACCGGCTCGCCCACTTCGTTGATCAGCACCGCCGCGTTTGAATCGAAGCGGATGTAGGTGCCGTCCTTGCGCCGCGCTTCCTTGCGCATGCGAACGATCACGCAGCGCACCACTTTGCCCTTCTTGATCGCCGAATCCGGCGCCGCTTCTTTCACGCTGGCGGTAACCACATCGCCCAAACCGGCCCGCAATCCCAGATCGCCGCCGCGCGGTAAAATGCACTGCAATCTCCGGGCGCCGCTGTTGTCGGCCACCTGAAGGATAGTACGCATCCCGATCATGACGCCCTCCCCGCCATCCTGGAAGCTTTCCTGGAGCCCGAGGTTGGCTGCGCGTTGTCGCCGGTGAACAGCCCCGGCGCGGCGCCCACTTGCACCGACTTGCGGACGATCTCGCCCAGACGCCAGCGCTTCAGCCGGCTCAGCGGGCGGCATTCGATAATGCGCACCATGTCGCCGACCTTGGCTTGGCTCTCTTCGTCGTGGGCGTAAAACTTTTTGCGCTTGGTCACAATGCGCCTATACAGCGGATGCGGCACGCGGCGCGTCACTTCGACGACGATGGTCTTGGCCATCGAAGCCGACACCACCTGGCCCACCTTTTCGTTCTTGTGCCCGGAAACCTGTTTTTCCTCGGCCATCGGCTACTTTCCCTTCTTCTTTCCCTTAACCGGCTCCGGAGCGAGTTCCGGATTCACTTCGCGCTGGCGTTGCACGGTCAGCATCCGCGCTCGGTCCTTGCGCAATACACGGTACTTGTTCACGCCCTCGGTCTGGCCCATGCCCAATTGAAACTTCAATCGGAACATCTGCTCCCCGGATTCGTGCAGCTTCGTCCCCAGCTCCGTGTTGTCGTAATCTCGAATTTTATCTGCCTTCATCGCTCGTTCCTCGCTCCGCTTACAGCATGTCCTCGCGCGCCACCAGTTTGGTCGGCAACGGCAGTTTCTGCGCGGCCAGGCGCATCGCCTCGGTGGCGATCTCGCGGGAGACGCCTTCCATTTCGAACAAAATCTTGCCCGGCCGGATCACCGCGACCCATTGCTCCGGCGCGCCCTTGCCTTTGCCCATGCGCGTTTCGGCCGGCTTCTTGGTAATCGGCTTGTCCGGGAACAGGCGAATCCACACTTTTCCGCCGCGCTTGATGAATCGCGTCATCGCCACGCGGGCCGCCTCGATCTGGCGGTCGGTGATCCATCCGCAACGCATGGCCTTCAACCCGAAGTCGCCGAAAGCGATCGAAGATCCGCGCCAAGCCTTGCCGGTCATGCGCCCGCGCTGTTGTTTTCGGAATTTTACCTTCTTCGGCATTAACATGGCGTGTCGTTTCCCTCGTTCCCTGAATTCCCGTTACTCGCTCTTGGTCTCGCCGCCGGACTCGGCCTCGTGCGCCGGCGTCTCCGGCGCGGGCGTCTCCGGCGCGGGCGTCTCCGCCACTTCCGGCTCCGGCTTCATTTCCTGTTTCCAGGACGGCTGCACCGGCGGCGTCAACGGAGGAAGAATCGGCCCGCCGGCGCGTTGGACATGTTCGCCCGGCCCCGCTTGTTGTATTCCGCCCGGAGGCGTCTGGCGCGGCGAGCCGCCCTGCTCGGAAGCGAGCGTCACCGGCGCCGGCCCTCGCCGCTCGCGCCGTTCGCGGAACGGAGGACGGCGCGGTTCCGGATCGTTCTTGAGCGACGTCCGGCGCTGGCCTTCGATGATCTCGCCCTTATAAACCCAAGTCTTGACGCCGATCACGCCGTAAGTGGTGTAGGCCTGCGCGAAACCGTAGTCGATGTCGGCGCGCAGCGTGTGCAGCGGCAACTGGCCTTGCAAATACCATTCGCTGCGGGCGATCTCGGCGCCGTTCAGGCGCCCCGAAACGCGAACCTTGATGCCCTTGCAGCCGAAGCGCAGCGCCGAATCGACGGACTTGCGCATGGCGCGGCGGAAGGCCACGCGTTTCTCAAGCTGCAGAGCGATCGACTCGGCCACCAGTTGCGCGTCGAGCTCCGGCTTATGAACTTCCTGAATATCGATGAAGATCTCGCGCTTGGTCTTCGCCGCCAGATCCTGCTTCAGTTTCTCGATCTCGGCGCCTTTGCGTCCGATGATGATGCCGGGACGCGAAGTGCGGATCGTGATGCGCAGCTTGTTGCCCGGCCGGTCCACTTCGATCGAACTCACGCCCGCCGCCTTCAAACGGCTGCGCAGCGATTCCTTCAGTTCCAGATCCTCGCGCAGCAGTTTGACGTAGTCGTGCTTGGCGTACCAGCGCGAGCGCCACGTCTTGGTGATGCCCAGCCGGAACCCGTAGGGATGAACTTTTTGACCCATGCCTATTCCTTTTCTCCCACCGTCACCACGATGTGCGCCATGCGCCGCTGGTATCGGTAAGCCCGGCCCATCGGAGCCGGACGCACGCGCTTCATGCGCGGTCCTTCGTTGACATACGCCTCGGTCACGATTAAACGGTCCACATCCACGCCGCTCGATTTGTTTTCGGCATTGGCGATCGCCGAGCGGAGAACCTTCTCCACCACCGGGGACATCCGCTTGTTCACCGACCGCAAAATGCCGATCGCCTCGCCCGCCTTCCGGCCGCGGATCATGTCCACCACCAGGCGCGCTTTCTGCGCCGACGTTCTGATATATCTTGCTTCCGCTCTGGCTTCCATCGTTTCCTCTTCTTAAGAAGGCTTGGCGCTCTTTTCGCTCGACTTCGCCGTGTGCCCCTTGAAGGTGCGCGTCGGAGAGAACTCGCCCAGCTTGTGGCCCACCATGTTTTCGGTCACATACACCGGGATAAACTTCTTGCCGTTGTGTACGGCCAGCGTATGGCCCACGAACTCCGGCCTCACGGTGGAGCGGCGCGACCACGTCCGCACCACTTTCTTTTCGTTCTTCTCATTCATCGCCGCCACCTTTTTTACCAGGTGAACGTCGGAGAATGGCCCTTTTTTTAGCGATCTGCTCATCGTTTAATCTCTCGCCGCCTAACGCTTCTTCGCCTTACGGCTGACAATCCACTGATTGGTGCGCTTGTTATTGCGCGTCTTGAATCCTCGCGTCGGCTGGCCCCAGGGCGTGACCGGATGGCGTCCGCCGGATGTTTTTCCTTCGCCGCCGCCGTGCGGGTGGTCCACCGGGTTCATCGAAACGCCGCGGTTGTGCGGGCGCTTGCCCAGCCACCGCGTCTTGCCGGCCTTGCCGTGCGATTCGTTTTCGTGCTCGACGTTACCCACCTGGCCCACCGTCGCCATGCACTCCACCTGCACGCGCCGGATTTCGCCCGAAGGCAATTTCAGCAGCGCGATCCCGCTTTCGCGCGAAACCAACTGCGCCTGCGTTCCCGCCGAACGCGCCATCTGCCCGCCCTTGCCCGGCCGCAACTCGATGTTATGCACCACCGTGCCCGCCGGAATATTAATCAACGGCAGAGCGTTGCCCACCAGAATATCGGCGTCCGGCCCGGACATCACCGTGCGGCCCACTTCCAGGCCCGCCGGCGCCACGATATAGCGCTTCTCGCCGTCGGCGTAATGGAGCAGCGCGATACGCGCCGAGCGGTTCGGATCGTATTCGATGGAGGCGACCTTGGCCGGTACGCCATACTTGTCGCGCTTGAAATCGATCGCGCGGTAAGCTTGCTTGGCCCCGCCGCCGCGGAAACGCGACGAAATACGTCCCGATGCGCTCCGCCCGCCCGTCCGTTTCTGGCCTTCCACCAACGCCTTCTCCGGCCGGTCCTTGGTGATCTCCTCGCGCGTCACCAGCGTCGTGAAGCGCCGCGAAGGCGTTGTCGGTTTGAATTTCTTCATCGGCATGGCAGGTACCTATATCTCCGCGTATTCCGGCATCTTCTCGCCGGCCTTCAGCCTTACCCAGGCCTTCTTGGTGTCGGAACGGAAACCTGCGAAGCGGCCCCGCCGCCGCAGCTTGCCCACCGTGTTCTGCGTGCGCACTTCCTGCACCTTCACCTTGAACAATTTTTCCACCGCGGCGCGAATCTGCGTCTTGCTCGCGGCCGGGGCCACCTGGAAACAGAGCGTTCGCTCGGATTCCTTCTTCGTGACGCCTTTTTCGGTCACCACCGGTTTTACGATCACTTCGTAGACGGTCATCGCGCCAGCGCCTCCGACAATTTCTTCGCCGCCTCTTCCGACAGCAGCACCTGTTGGTGTTTCAGCAGGTCGTAGACGTTCACGTCCTTGCTCTCCATCAGCTTGACGCCGGGAATATTGCGCGCACCCAGCGCCAGATTGCGGTTTTCGCCGTTATCGATCACCAGCACTGTCTTGCCCGTTTCTAGCTTGTTAAGCGCCGCGCGGAAGGCTTTCGTTTTGTGATCGGCCAGGCCAAAGGCCTGCACGACGCGCAATTCTCCATCCCGCAACTTCGCGGTCAACGCCGAACGCAGAGCCCCTAACAGCATCTTGCGCGGCAATTTGTAGCTGTAGTCGCGCGGCTGCGGACCATGCACCGTGCCGCCATGCCGCCACAGCGGGGAGCGAATGGAACCCATGCGCGCGCGGCCGGTGCCCTTCTGCTTCCACAGCTTCTTACCGGAACCCGACACTTCGTGGCGCGTCTTCGTCTTGTGCGTTCCGGCGCGCTTGCCCGCCTCCGAATGCCGCACGGCTTCGTACAACAGATCCTTATTCACTTCGGCCGCGAAGACGGCGTCGGCCAACTCGATCTGCCCGACCTTTTCGTTATTCAGATTGATGATATCTACGCTCGGCATGGCAGTTACCTTTTCGCCCTTCGCACCAGGACGTAGGAGCCATTCGGACCCGGGACCGCGCCCTTCACCACCAGCACGTTGTCCTCGGCGTCGACGCTCACCACTTCCAGATTCCGCACCGTGACGCGCTGCGAACCCATCTGGCCGCCCATTTTCATTCCGGGGAACACGCGGGAGGGAAAACTCGACGCGCCGATCGAACCCGGCGCGCGGTGAAACATCGAACCGTGTGAGCCCTCGCCGCCGCCGAAATGGTGACGCTTCACGACGCCGGCGAATCCGCGGCCCTTGCTGACTCCGATCACGTCCACTTTGTCGGTTGGCTTAAACTCGTCCGCCAGCACTCTGTCCCCGGCCTTCATGTCGCCGTTGCCCGGCTCCAGCCGCAACTCGCGCAGGAACCGCACGCCGTCCACGCCCGCCTTCTTCAGGTGGCCCGTTTCGGGTTTCGAGAGGCGCGACGGCTTAATGAATTCCAGCATTCCCAACTGCACGGCGTCGTAGCCTTCCCCGCCCGGCGTCTTGCGCTGGACGACGACACACGGCCCCGCCTTGAGCAGTGTCACCGGGACCACTTGCCCGTCCGCGCGGAACACCTGCGTCATACCGATTTTCTTGCCTAGAATTCCTGGGCTCATATTATTGCTCTATCCTTCGCGGCCTATCGCCTTCGCAGCCCTTACTTTCCTTTTCCAAACGCTTTGATTTCGACATCCACGCCGGCCGGCAGGTCGAGCTTCATCAGCGCGTCCACCGTGTCCTGCGTCGGTTCGAGAATATCCAGCAGCCGCTTGTGCGTCCGGATCTCGAATTGCTCCCGCGACTTCTTGTCCACGTGGGGGGAGCGCAGCACGGTGTAGCTGTTCCTCACCGTGGGCAGCGGGATCGGCCCCGCCACCTGCGCGCCCGTTCTTTTGGCCGTATCGACGATTTCCGTCGTCGATTGGTCCAGGATGCGATGATCGTACGCCTTTAGGCGGATGCGAATGCGTTCTCGGAGGCTCATGAGTTACGACAATATCTCCGACACCGTGCCGGCTCCCACCGTCCGGCCGCCCTCGCGAATCGCGAAGCGCAGCCCTTTGTCCATCGCCACCGGTGTGATCAGCGCCACTTCCAGCGTCACGTTATCCCCCGGCATCACCATCTCCATCCCCTCCGGCAACTGCGCCACTCCCGTCACATCCGTCGTCCGGAAGTAAAACTGCGGCCGGTATCCCTTGAAGAACGGCGTATGCCGCCCTCCCTCTTCCTTGCTCAACACATACACTTCCGCTTTGAAGTTGCTGTACGGCTTGATCGAATTCGGCTTGGCGATCACCTGCCCGCGCTCCACGTCGTTCTTCTCGATCCCGCGCAGCAGCAATCCCACGTTATCCCCGGCGCGCCCCTCGTCCAAAAGCTTCTTGAACATCTCCACGCCCGTCACCACCGTCTTCCGCGTCGCCTGGAACCCGACGATCTCCATCTCCTCGCCCACTTTGCAGATGCCCCGCTCCACGCGCCCGGTCACCACCGTCCCGCGTCCCTGGATCGAGAAAATATCCTCCACCGGCATCAGAAACGGCTTGTCGACGGCCCGCTCCGGCATCGGAACGTACTCGTCCACCTTCGCCATCAACTCGTCCACCGTCTTTTCCCACTCCGGCTCGCCGTTCAGCGCCCCCAGCGCGCTCACCCGCACCACCGGCAGGTCGTCGCCCGGGAACTGGTACTTGCTCAACAGCTCGCGTACTTCCAGCTCCACCAGCTCCAGCAGCTCGGCGTCGTCCACCATGTCCACCTTATTCAACGCCACGACGATCGAGGGCACGCCCACCTGGCGGGCCAGCAGGATGTGCTCCCGCGTTTGCGGCATCGGCCCGTCGGTGGCGGCGACGACCAGAATCGCCCCATCCATCTGCGCCGCGCCGGTGATCATGTTCTTGATGTAGTCGGCGTGGCCGGGGCAATCGACGTGGGCGTAGTGGCGGTTGGCCGTCTCGTACTCCACGTGCGCCACGGCGATCGTGATCCCGCGGGCTTTTTCCTCCGGCGCGTTGTCGATCGAATCGAAGCTCCGGAACTTGTTCTTCGGGTTGTGCTTGGCCAGCACTTTGGTGATCGCCGCCGTCAGCGTCGTCTTGCCGTGATCGATGTGGCCGATCGTGCCGATGTTTACGTGCGGTTTGCTGCGGTCGAATTTTTCTTTTGCCATGGGATTGGTTTCTCCTAATCCGTTCTGTCGTTACCTGTCTCGTTACCTATTTCGCTACCTTGCCCTGCACCTTGGCCACGATCTCCTCGGCGATGTTCTTGGGAACTTCCTCATATTGGCCGAAATGCATGGTGAAATCTCCGCGGCCTTGCGTGCGCGAGCGCAGCTCGGTGGAATAGCCGAACATTTCCGAGAGCGGAACCATCGCCTTAATCAAGTGCGTCGTGCCCCGGATCTCGGTTCCTTCCAATCGCCCGCGCCGCGAAATCAGATCGCCGTTCACCGGGCCCATATGCTCTTCCGGAAGCACAACCTCGACGCGCATCACCGGCTCCAGCAGAACCGGCTTCGCCTTGCGGCACGCTTCCTTGACGCATATCGAGCTGCAAATCTTGAACGCCATTTCCGACGAATCGACATCGTGATAGGCTCCGTCGAAAACGGCCACCTTCACATCCACCACCGGATACCCGGCCAGGATGCCGCCTTCGAGCGCCTCGATGACGCCCTTCTGGATGGCCGGAATGAATTCCTTCGGAATGTTGCCGCCGGTCACCTCGTTCACAAACTCGAACCCCTTGCCGGGAACCGGCTGCACGCGCAGTTTGGTGCGGGCGTACTGGCCGCTGCCGCCCGTCTGCTTCTTATGCGTGTAATCGAACTCGGCCACCGAGCGGATCGTTTCCCGGTAGGCCACCTGCGGCTTGCCGACGTTGGCGCCGACGTTAAACTCCCGCTTCATGCGCTCGACGATGATCTCCAGATGCAATTCGCCCATTCCGGCGAGAATCGTCTGGCCGGTGTCGGGATCGGTTGAAACGCGAAGCGTGGGATCTTCCTGCACCAGTTTCTGAATCGCCATCCCCAGCTTTTCCTGGTCCACCTTGGTCTTCGGCTCGATGGCGAGCTGAATCACCGGTTCCGGGAAGACGATCGATTCGAGAACGATCGGCAACCGCTCGTCGCAAATGGTATCGCCGGTGATGACGTTCTTAAGGCCCACGGCCGCGCAGATGTCGCCGGCCATGATCTCGGTGATCTCCTCGCGCTTGTTGGCGTGCATCTTCACCAGGCGGCCGACGCGCTCCCTGCGCCCCTTGGCCACATTGAAGATGCTTTCGCCCGCCGCCACCTTGCCCGAGTAAACGCGGATGAAGGCGAGCTGGCCGACGAACGGGTCGGTCATAATCTTGAAAACCAGCGCCGAAAACGGCGCGTCGTCGGAGGCGGGGCGCTCGTCTTCGATTTCGAAATTGTCGAGCTTGGTTCCCTTCACGGGAGGAATGTCGAGCGGCGAAGGCAAATAATCGACCACCGAATCCAGCAGATTCTGGACGCCCTTGTTCTTGAACGAAGAGCCGCAAATCACCGGAAAAATCTTCTGCGCGATCGTCGCCTTGCGGATGCCGGCCATCAACTCGACTTCGCTGACCGGGGCGCCCTCGACGAACTTTTCAAACAAATGATCGTCGGATTCGGCCACCGCTTCCACCAACTGCTCCCGGTACGCTTTCGCCTGCTCGAGCAGGTCCGCGGGGATTTCCACGTCGTCGAACTCCGCGCCCAGCGTTTCGTCGCGCCAGATGCGGGCCTTCATCGTGACCAGATTCACGATTCCCTTGAACTGATCCTCGGCGCCTACCGGGATCTGGATCGGCACCGGCCGCGCTTTGATGCGGTCGACGATGGTTTCGATCGAGTGAAAGAAATCCGCTCCGACGCGGTCCATTTTATTGATAAAACAGATACGCGGAACGCCGTATTTGTCGGCTTGGCGCCACACGGTTTCCGATTGCGGCTGCACGCCCGCCACCGCGTCGAAAACGGCCACCGCGCCGTCGAGAACCCTCAGGCTGCGCTCCACCTCGGCGGTGAAATCGACGTGGCCGGGGGTGTCGATAATGTTAATGGTGAAGTCGCGCCATTCGCAGGTGGTGGCGGCCGAAGTAATCGTGATGCCGCGTTCCTGCTCCTGCTCCATCCAGTCCATGATGGCGGTGCCTTCGTGAACTTCGCCGATCTTGTGGGTCCGGCCGGTGTAATAAAGGACGCGCTCCGTCGTGGTCGTCTTGCCGGCATCGATATGCGCCATGATGCCGATGTTGCGCATTTTTTCGATTGGTACCGTGCGAGCCATATCAGTCCTTTTAGTGTTCCTTGCCTACCCTTTAAGTCTTCTTTTATTCCCTTACCAACGATAGTGCGCGAACGCCTTGTTCGCTTCCGCCATGCGGTGGACGTCGTCCTTCTTCTTGATCGCTCCGCCGCGCATATTCGCCGCATCCGTCAATTCGTTCGCCAGCTTATCCGGCATTCCCTTGTCCGGGCGCGACCGCGCGTTCGACAAAATCCAGCGGATCGCCAAACTGGTGCGGCGGTTCTGCGCCACCTCCACCGGAACCTGATAGTTCGCTCCGCCCACGCGGCGCGTCTTCACTTCGAGCAACGGCTTGCAGTTCTCGACGGCCTTCTTGAAGAGCTTCAAAGGGTCGTCCCCGCTCCGCTCCTTCATCTTGTCCATCGCCGTATAAAAAATGCTCTGGGACGTGCTCTTCTTGCCGTCCCACATCATCGAATTGACGAATTTTTCGGCCAGCGTCGAGTTGTACACCGGATCCGGCAGGATGTCGCGAATTTCCGCTCTGCGTCTGCGTGGCATGTTCTTTTTTCTACTCCGCGTCCTCTATTTCTACTTCGCCGCGACCTTCGGCCGCTTCGCGCCATACTTCGAGCGCCCCTGTTTCCGGTCGGCGACGCCGGCCGTATCGAGCGTTCCGCGCACCACGTGGTAGCGGACGCCGGGAAGATCCTTCACGCGGCCGCCGCGGATTAAAACGATCGAGTGTTCCTGCAAATTGTGTCCCACGCCGGGAATATACGTGGTCACTTCGATGCCGTTCGTCAGACGAACGCGGGCCACTTTGCGCAAAGCCGAATTCGGCTTCTTGGGCGTCGTAGTGTACACGCGCGTACAGACTCCCCGCTTCTGCGGGCATGCCTGAAGCGCGGGGCTCGCGGTCTTATAGCGCGTCGGCTTCCGCCCTTTACGCACAAGTTGATTAAACGTCGGCACAGAATTCCTCTCGGATCTTAAAAGAAAGCGATTCCCAATTACCCGCGGACGCGCAAAACCGAAAAAACGGCCATGGCGCATCCCAAAAGAACGAAAATGCGAAAAAACCAACCGGAGAAACGCCGACCCGGCGTTTTCCGAAATCTGCGAGGATACTTACCTTGGACTAGCCCATGCTCCCGAAGGCGTATCGTTTCCGCACGGTTCAAGACCGCGCGGCGCCGAATCCCAGGGAACCTCGGGGCCGGCTTCCGGCCGGACTCTCATACATAAGAGTGGTAGCACGGCAGCAGCAGCTAACTCGCCAAACCTTACCAGCATACAGGACACGGGAAATCCTTGTCAAACCGCCCGAAAGCCGAAATCGCAGCCTCGACCCTATTTAATAGAAATAAATAACGTTTGAGCGATATTGATCCCGCCCTGCGTGACGGCCAGCGCCAGATCGCCCGAAGGAGCCGCGGCCGGCACGGCGACATCGAATTGGTCCAGTCCCACAAAGCCGGGAGCGAACCCGCTATAGCTGACGGCGCCCGGCAGCTTATCCGGCCCAAACAGGAACTGGACGGCGTTTGAAAGCGTCGTTGGACCTTGCGAAAGCTGGCCGGCGACGGGAGTGCCGCTTTGAGTGACCGGACCGAAGCCAAGTCCATAAAATTCAAGGATTTCCCCAGGCGCCGCCGGAGCCGAAGGCACGCCTGGAATGTTGCCGCCGCTGACGACGGTCCCGTTCAAGTGATAAGCCGCGACGTATTGTTTTCCACTCACCTTGAAGTTGACCGGCGCGTACAGCGATCCCGCCAGAGCCTGAATCGCGAAAGGAGCCGACGCGCTCGATTGTCCGTTATACGTCACAACGACCGGCACGCTCGCGCTTGGCGGGATGCCGGCGGGAACCTGGACGTTCACCTGCGCCGGGCTAATGTAATTGATGTACGCAGACTGGCCATTGATCGTCACACCGACGCCTCCAAGCGTCGTGGGCGCGGCGCCGTTCACGAAATCGCTCCCGGCCCATCCCCGCGTCGTTCCCGCCAGATTCGCGCCATAGATCTCGATGAAAGATCCGGGCGCCGCCGCCTTCAAACCACCGAACCCGCTAGCCGCGATCACGCCGTTCGTGTTGATCGCCGGCGGAGGCTCCGTGTTTACTATCGTGATTGAATTAACGATAATCGAAGTTTTGGACCGTCGGGCTCCCCGTAAAGTTAATCAACGGGAGTGCATTGAAGGTGGGCCGCGAGGACACTCGACGCATCAACTGGCTGAACGGCGGCGATCTGATTCATAACCGCCAGACTGGCCGAATCGGCGACCCTGCCGAAGACCGTAAAACCGCCATTCTGGTTGTCCAGATTCTGGGAATTATCGGCTTCATTGAAAAACCATTGATTGGTAGCGCTATTCGGATCGCTTCCCAACTTAGCCATCGCAATGGTTCCGACCGTGTTCGACACGCCGAACTCGTTCACCACCGGTGGATTTGCGGGGATCGGGACGATGGAGTTGTTCTGGACCTGGAATCCGCCACCTTGGAATATAAATCCCGGCACCGAGCGGTGAATGATCGAACTGTTGTAAGCGCCGGCGGTGACGTAGGCGAGAAAATTCGCCACCGTCTTCGGAGCCGACGCGGGAAGCAACTGGACGTTGATGTTCCCCAGGTTGGTCGCAAATTGCACGGTTTGGCCGGAAGCGATTGGGCACAACGGCAACAGAGAAATCACGATGAACGCACCGGGGAAACACAAGCGAGGAGACTGCATGAGATTCCTTCGATTTTACACCGGAGCGGCCTTCCGGCGCGCCGTGGGAGCGTGAAGCGAACCATGAACGCACGGTAACGAAAAAAAACGAAACGAAAACCAATTTTCCTCTTGCGCAACCCGGCCGCGTTCCATATACTAAGTCAACCAGCGTTGAGCGATCACGCTTGCTTCGTCGCAAGTCCCGTTTTTTCCGGATTCGGTGGTCTGGGAAATGAGAGTTGTTGGAAGTGGCGCGAGCCTAGGCGAGCCTCCGCCGCAATCATCCCGTTATCCATTTGATACGCCAGTTAAGTTGACACGCCAGTTAAGGAAAGGGGCCGCACAATGAAATCATTTGCCGCCGGTTTTGTTTGTTGTCTGTATCTTTCGATCTTTGCCGCCTGGCTGCCCGCGCAATCGACATCCGGCGCGATCGTCGGCACCGTCAGCGATTCGAGCGGCGCCGTAATCGGGGGCGCCTCGGTGATCGTCACCAACATGGACACCACCATCGCCACGAAAACGGCCACGAATTCCACCGGAGATTACGTCGCCACGCCTCTGCCCATTGGGCGCTATTCGGTCACCGTGGAGGCGCAAGGTTTTAAAAAGACCGTCACCGACAATATCACCGTCAACGTTCAGGACCGCGTCCGCGTGGATGTCGCGTTGGAGGTGGGCCAGATCGTGGAGACCGTCGAAGTGCAGTCCGCCGCTCCGCTGCTGCAATCGGATTCCTCCAACCTCGGAGAGGTGGTGGAAAGCAAGCGCATCGACGACCTGCCTTTGAACGGACGCTTCTTTTCGCGCCTGGCCGTGCTCACCGCCGGAACCGCCCCCACGCCCACCGGCGCCCGCGACGAGGCCACCGGCGGATTCAGCGCCAACGGCGTCCGCCCCTATCAAAACACCTACATTCTCGATGGGATGGATAACAACAGCCTCTCCGAGGATCTGGTGAGCCAGGCCAGCTACGTCGTCGGCCCTCCGCCGGACGCCATCGCCGAGTTCCGCGTCCAAACCAATTCCATGAGCGCCGAATTCGGCCGCTCCGGAGGGGCGGTGCTGAACGTGAACATCAAGTCCGGCACGAACGCCTTCCACGGCACGTTGTACGAATTCCTTCGCAACAGCGCGATGGACGCCAAAAACTACTACGACTCCGGCAGCGCGCCCATCCCTCCCTTCAAACAGAACCAGTTCGGTTTCAGCGTCGGCGGCCCCGTGGAGATTCCGAAGGTGTACGACGGGAAAAATAAGACTTTCTTCTTTGGCGACTACCAGGGCACGCGCATCCGCAGCAGCCAGACGACCATCGCCTCGGTTCCCACCGAAGCTTGGAGAACCGGCGACTTTTCCGGATTCCAGCCGATCTTCGACCCGAACACGACCGTCATTAACCCCGACGGAAGCGCCACGCGGCAGCCCTTCCCCAACAATCAGATTCCCGCTAACCGCTTCGATCCGGTCGCATCGAAGTTGATCAATCTTTTTCCCGCGCCCAACGTTCCGGGAAGTGTTTCGCCCGCCGGCGTGTCGAACAACTTCCTCTCAAACCCCGGCGATCCCAACGACACCGACCAATACGACATCCGCATCGATCACAAGATCTCCGACAAAGACTCCCTCTTCGGCCGCTTTAGCCTTTCCGATCAAACCCTGACGCCCGGCGGACCCATCCCGCCTCCGCTCGATTCGGCCTCCTTCAGCACCGGCAACTTCCTGAACAACGCACGAAGCCTGGCGCTCTCGGAAACGCACATCTTCACTCCAAATGTCGTCAACGAGCTCCGGCTGGGATACAACCGCAACCGCTCCGAGCGCCTGCAGTTCAATTCCAGCAAGAACCTCTCGGCGCAGTTCGGCATTCCCGGCATCCCGTTCGCCTCCGACAATGGCGGCCTGCCTCAGTTCAATATCGAAGATCTCACTACGTTTGGCAGCTCCGAATATCAGCCCACGGTCGAGATTCAGAATGTCTATCAGATCGTCGAGAGCCTCAGTTGGGTGAAGGGACGCCACACGCTGAAATTCGGAGCCGAACTGAAGCCGAAAGTCGACTTCTCCATTCTGCAGCCGCCGGTGCCCCGCGGAGCCTTCGGCTTCAGCGGGAACGCCACCCGCGATCCCAACAATCTGTCGAACACAGGTTTGGGTACTGCCGATTTTCTTCTGGGCGCCATCTACGACCAAGCCGGCAACACCGCCATCAGCTCCACCATCAACGACCAGTTCGAACAGCCGGGCTATTTCTTTTACGCCCAGGACGATTTCAAAGTGTCCAGGAAGCTGACGTTGAATCTGGGCCTTCGCTACGAGTTCGTCACGCACGTGACCGAGCGCTACGGCGCCATGGCGAATTTCAACCTGGCAACCGGCGCCCTCGATATCGTCAAGGGGCGCAACGACCCGCTTCCGCCGAGCTTTTACCCCCAGATCCCGGTGAACCGGAACGCGCCGCCGCAATTGGTACCGAACGACGACCTGGAGTTCGCGCCGCGCGTCGGTTTCGCCTACAGCCTTCTGCCCCGCACCGTGATTCGCGGAGGCTATGGCATTTTTTACTCCTCCTACGAAGCCGGCCCGCTGAGCATTCCCAACCCTGGCAACAATCCGCCATTTTTCGAACAGGCCAACTATAACGCTCCGAGCGTGGTGGTTCCCAATCCAATCGTGAATCAACTCTCCAACGGATTCCCCGCCAACGCTTTAACCAACCCCAGCGCCCCGGGGCTTTTTGCGCTGGATCCCAATTTCAAAAATCCCTACGTTCAGCAATGGAACATGAGCGTCCAGCAGGATCTGGGCTGGAATACGATCCTGGAAGTCGCCTACGCCGGATCGAAGGGCACCCGACTTTACGAATTCCGCAACGCCAACCAGGCCGTGCCGACCGCGAACCCCAATAGCGACATCAACAGCCGCCGGCCATATCCGTTCATCCAATCGGACTTCTCGCTGTGGTGTTCCTGCAGCAGTTCGACATACCACTCACTGCAGGCCAAACTTGAAAAACGATTCTCCACCGGGCTGAGCTTCCTTGCCGCATATACGTTTTCGAAAGCCATCGACGAACAGTCCAACGCGTCGCTGGGCTTTGTCGGCGGCGGCGGCTTCCGCGATCCCCGCTATCCGAGCGAAGAGAAAGGCCTCGCCGATTTCAACGTTCCTCAGCGCTTCGTTTTCAGCGCCACCTACGAACTTCCCGTCGGCAGCGGAAAGGCTTTCGCCAACACGATGAACGGATTCGGGAACGCCGTCTTGGGTGGATGGGAACTGCAAACCATCACCACCGCCCAAAGTGGAACGCCGCGCACCGTAACCGCCAACATCGGCGTGTCGAACTCGGACGGCGAGAACCGGCCCGACGTGGTGAGCGGGACTTCCATCGTGCCTCCAAACCAGGATCCCAACAACTGGATCAATCCCGCCGCGTTTCAAACCGCCATCGCGGGCACGTTCGGCAACGCGGGACGGAATATTATCCAGACGGCGAATCAAGTGGAAGTCGATCTTTCCCTGTTCAAGGACTTCGTCATCCACGAGAGCACGAAGCTGCAATTCCGCGGGGAATTCTTCAACCTGGCGAATCACCCGAACTTCCGCAGCACCAGTCTGAACACCACGTGGGGACAGGCCAGCTTCGGACAGTATTCCGCCGCCCAGCCTTCGCGGCAGATTCAATTGGCCTTGAAACTTATCTTTTAAAGAACTCGCGCAAGACGGAGCGCCGCGCGATCCGTTCCTAACTGAGCCTGGCGGTGCGCGCCGCACCCTTTGCGCTACTAATCAAGGTAAACGATCGCCGGACACCGGTCAGGCGATCGCTTCCTTGATCACGTTGCCGCCGAAGTCGGTCAGTTTCTCGTTGCGGCCGTTATTCAGGAACCAGAGCCGGTTCTGATCCATCCCCAGCAGTTGCAGAATGGTGGCGTGGAAGTCGCGCATGTGATAGCGCGCGCCTTCGCCTTTTAAACCAAGCTCGTCGGTTTGTCCGATCGAAACGCCCGGCTTCGCGCCGCCGCCGGCGAACCACATGGTGAACCCGTGCGGATTGTGATCCCGGCCATTGCCGCCCTGCGACATCGGCAGGCGCCCGAATTCGCTGCCCCAGATCACCAGCGTCGAATCCAGCAATCCGCGCTGTTTCAAGTCGTTCAGCAGGCCGGCGACGGGAAGATCGGTCATCCCGCACATCTTCTCGTGGTTCGCAACCAGATTGCTGTGCGCGTCCCACTGCACCGAAACCGGTCCGCCGCCGGAGTAGATCTGCACGAACCGGACGCCGCGTTCCACCAGCCGCCGCGCCAGGAGGCAGCGTGTTCCAAATTCCGACGTGTGCTTTTCGTCCAAGCCGTACAAGCTGCGCGTGGCCGCGGTCTCTTTCGAAATATCCACCGCCTCCGGCGCGTGGCTCTGCATGCGGAAAGCCAGCTCATAGGAACTGATGCGCGCGGCCATTTCCGTGTCGGTATCGAGCGTATCCATCTCGTTCATGCTCTGCAGAAAATCGAGCGTCCGGCGCTGCCGCTCCGGCGTCATTCCCGGCGGCGGATTCAGATTCACGATCGGGCTTCGGACCGGGCCGGAAGACCGTGCCTTGATAAACCGCCGGCAGAAAACCCGCGCCCCAGCAAGGCGTGCCGCCTTCCGGCGTGCCTTCCGGTTGCGGCATCACCACGTAGGCCGGCAAATTATCGCTCTCGCTTCCCAGGCCGTAAGTGATCCACGAACCCATGCTGGGATAGCCCATCAGGATGCGCCCGGTGTTCACCTGGTACATCGCCGGCGCGTGGACCGTGCTCTCCGTGTAGAACGACTTGACGAAGCATAAATCGTCCACGCACTGCGCCAAGTGAGGAAACAGCGTGGAAACTTCCCGTCCGCATTGCCCGTATTTGTTGAACGTCCACGGGCTCCGCAGCAGAGGCGTGTCGCCCTTGGTGAATTGACTCACCACCGTTCCGTAGCTCGCGGGCAGCGGCTGGCCGTTATACTTCTCAAGCGCCGGCTTCGGATCGAACGTGTCGATGTGGCTGGGCCCGCCCACCATATACAGAAAGATCACCGACTTCGCTTTCGCCGGAAAATTGGGGGGCTTCGGCGCCATGGGATTCACGCGCGCCGCCGCGTCCGCTCGCGAACCAAGCAGCGATGCGAGCGCGATCGATCCGAACCCGTGCGCCGCCCGCACCAGAACGTCCCGCCGCGTGACGGCCGAGCCAATATGCCGATCGAAACCTTCAGGGAACATAGACAAACTCGTTTCTGTTGAGAAGTGCCAAACACAGTTCCGCGGCCGTCCCGCCCTTGGCCAGGAACGCATGGGCCAACTTGGATTCGGCCGCATCCGGAGGACGGGACAACGCCAGCCGCCACGCCGTACCGATCTCGCAATTGCGATTCGCGCCTTTGCACTCGCGCTCCAGGCGCTTGGCGAATTCCTGGGACTGCTCCTGCATGAACGCGCTGTTAAACAGCGAGAGCGCCTGCAAAGGATGCGTGCTGGTGGGACGCACGGGGCATGAGATGATATCGTCCGGCTGATCGTAGGCAGCGAGCAGCGGCAACCGCACGCTGCGCTTGTTGTATAGATACACGCTGCGCCGGTCCTGCACGCTCTTATCGGGATCCACCGGCCACAGGCCGTCGCGCTCGTGTTCGGTGAAAATCAGGTCGTAGACCTCGGGCTCGATGGGAATTTTCACCGGGCGTCCCCCGATCTTCGGATTCAATGCGCCGGTTACGGCAAGGATCTCGTCCCGCAGCGTTTCCCCTTCCATCCTCTTCCGGTTCATGCGCCACAGCAGGCGATTCTCGGGATCGATCGCGGCGCTGGCGGCGTTCGGCGCCGAACTCTGCCGGTAAGCGCTCGAAAGAACGATCATGCGATCCATCGCCTTCACGCTCCAGCCGCGCGCTTCGAACTCCGTGGCCAGCCAATCGAGCAGCGGCCGGTTGGAGGGCCGGTCGCCCATCACGCCGAAATCGTTCGGCGTTCGTATGATTCCATAGCCCATCCGGAACTGCCAGATCCGGTTCACCATCACGCGCGCCGTTAGCGGATTCTCCGGCGACGCCAGCCATTTCGCCAGCGCCGTTCGTCTCCCGGCGGAAGCCGTGGGGATCTCAAAGCCCGCCTGCACCACGCGCGGAACGGCCGGATCAACCGGATCGAGAGGGTTTTTTGGATCGCCCATGCGCAAGACGAAACTTTGCGGAGCCGGTTCGCCGGTATTGACGTAGGCGTAAGCGGTGGGAAGCGGATCGGGCTCCGTTCTTTCGACTTCGTGAAGCTGGACGCGCAGCTTCGCGCGCTTGTCGCGGTCCTCCGGAGTCATCGCCGCCACCACGACGTCCCATGTCGGCTCGATTTGATCCGCGGCGTTCTTGGCCAGCGTTTCCTGCTCCGGTGTGCGCTTGTCTTTGGGAATCTTATAAGCGTCGCGGAGCGCCGGCTCCAGCTTTTCCAGCCGCTCGGCTTCGATCCGGTCCGAATAGGGCTTGGCCAGCTTGTCGAGCGCGTCTTGCACCGGCTTCAGCCGATCCCGATAGGCCTTGTCCGCCGCCTTCCACGCGTCTTTTTCCTCCGGCGTGGCGATCTCGACATCTTTTCCCTTCGCCGCCGAAAAAATCGCTTGGAGCCGGTAATAGTCGGCCTGCAGAATCGGATCGAATTTATGATTGTGGCAGCGGGCGCAATTCACCGTCATCGCCAGATAGGTCTGCCCCACGGAAGTAGCGATCTCGGTCAACACTTCCTGCCGGCTCACGTCGGGATCGATGTTGCCGGAGACGATGTGCTCGGACCCGGCGCGGGCATACCCCGTCGCCACCAATGCCTGCTTGTCGCCGGGGAACATCTCGTCGCCGGCGATCTGCTCCTCGATGAACCGGTCGTAAGGTTTGTCGCGGTTGAAGGCGTCGATCACGTAGTCGCGATAGCGCCAGGCATGGGGACGGTCCTGATCCAGCTCGAAGCCGTTGGTGTCGGCGTAGCGGACCACGTCCAGCCACTTCAACGCCCAGCGTTCGCCGTAGTGCGGCGAGGCCAGCAGACGATCCACCAGGCTTTCGTACGCCTTCGGCGAACGATCCCGCACGAACGCCTCCACGTCGCCCGGCGTTGGCGGAAGCCCGGTCAGATCGAACGAGACGCGCCGGATCAACTCGCGGCGGTTCAGCTCCGGCGACGGATGCAGATTCTTCTCGCGCAAACCGTCCAGGATAAAGGCGTCGATGGGCGTTCGCACCCACGGGTCGGACACCGGTGGAACCGGCGGGCGGACCACTTTCTGAAACGCCCAGTATTTCCCTCTGGCGCCAATGAAGGCCGCTTCCTTGTCGGTAAAGCTGACGCCGACAAGAAGCGAAATGAGGACCATCCCATGTGGAATGAATTTCGTCACGAATCTCTCTCTCCTGCTTTGTGGTCAGTACCGACGTGGACCGGACGCGGGAATGAATTGCCTGGATCATATCATAGTCCCCCGGCCGCCAGAGTTCCGTCTGAGGCCGTGGTTAAGGAAGCGTCCAGTATTTCTGAAAACCGGGGTAATCGCCGGCCATGTTCGCCAGAATGTTCCGCCGCAGTTCTAGAAAATCGATGTCGCCGCGTTTCTCGTAAACGATTTTTCCGTTCGGGGAGATCAGCACGGTATAGGGCACCGCCGATTGCCAACCCGGATCGAAGGCCGCCTGCAAGGCATACGTGTCCGTCGAACCGAACAGCAGATTGCGGCTCGAAGCGTGCTGTTTTTCGAGCATCTTCGTCACGCCGGCCTTCTCGTCGGGCATGTTCGTCGAAACCGTCACCATGTCGAAGTCCCTCATGCGGTACATCTGGTACGTCGTTTCCAGATCGGCGAATTCGTGAACGCAAGGGCCGCACCATGTGGCCCAGAAACTCACCAACAGCAGTTTCCCGGTGGGATTGGCGCGCAGCTTCTTTCAGATCCTCCGCCGACGCCGTTTCTAGCCGCACCGGCTCGGCGTCGATCTTGTTCAGCGCCGCGATGCGATTGGCTTCCTTCTCTTTCCATTTCGTCGAACATCCGAAGACGCCCGTGTTCTCGACGGGCACCGGCTTGCCGGCGAGCACGGCATCGATGGCATTCCGCGCGTCGCGCGTTTTCACCAACTCCATTCGGTAACTGTTGTCCATGCGTCCCTGGTAGCGCAGCTTTCGCTCGCGGTCGAAAATGAAAACGTGCGGCGTGGCTTGCGGGCCATAAGCGCGGGTTGTCGCTTGGGTCTCGCCGTCGTAAAGATAAGGATAAGTCAGGTGCTTATACGCCACGCGGATCTTCATCTCCTCCAGACTGTCGCTGGTATCGGAGGAATCCAGCTCGTCCACGCGGATCGCGTTCGGATCGTTCGGCTCGATCGCCACCACCGCCACGCCTTTATCCCGGTATTCGTCGGCCAACGCCTGAATCCGCGTTTCGTACATCTGGGCGATCGGGCAATGATTGCAAGTGAAAACGATCGCGAGCACCGGGCTGGTGGCGTAGTCGTCGAGGCTGTGCGTTTTACCGTCCACGCCGGGGAGGGAGAACTTGGGCGCGGGCGAGCCGATCGGCAGGATCGGGTGCGCCTCTTCGGCCAAAGCGAGCGCGCAACACGCAAGTAGAAACGGCAGCCGCCACATCGATTGAGACCTCCTCATCACGATAGCTTGCGGGCGAACTCGACCTCGCGCCTTACGTCCTCGTTTACGTCGCCTTCCTTCTCATACTCGATCGCGCAGAGCCCGCGATACGAAATTCGATGCAGTTCGCTCATCACGGCGGGAATCTTCGCGATGCCCTGCCCTAACAAAACGTTGTCCTCTCCGCCCGAAGCCTTCACATCTTTCAAATGCACCATCTTCAGATACGGCCCGAGCTTGCGCACCGCATCGACCGTATCGTAGCCGCAGGAAGCGATGTGCCCAACATCGAGCGTCGATCCCATCGTGGTCGACCGGCCGGCCAAAGCCTTGAGAACATCGTCCGGACTCTCATAGGCGAATTTGTGCTGGAAGAAATGATTGTGGATTCCGAAGGTCAACCGCTCCCGCGTGAAGCGCTCGTCGATCTTCCGAAGCATATCGCCGGTCGCGTCGCCGGAGACGTTCGAAGATCCCAGCAGCTTGGCGAACCGCACCGCCATCTCCAGATCCGCATCGTCTTTAATGGTGGCCGTGTAATACGACACGCAGCGAATGCCCGCCCGGTCGAACTTACTCCGCGCCGACTCGCACATTTGCGCGGTCGGAGGCTTCATCAGCATGAACTCGCCGCGCGACATCTCGATTTCAGTGATGCGCAGCGCATTCAGTTGGACGATCATATCGTCCAATGAGAGATTGTGATAGGTGTAAGTTCCGATCCCGATCTTCAGCCTGTTCGCCGCGTAAAGCTTGACGCCCATTCCAGCCGCAAGAGCGTAGTGAAACTTTCGCCGCGTGATCATTGTGGCGCGGGCCGCGGAGTGACGTCGGCGTCCACCAGCCCCATGGACCACTTGATCGCCTCGGTGTACATTCTCTGCATGTCGGCGCGGTCCCAGCTCTCCTCCCGGTGTCCCAGCGTCGAATAATAGACCCGCCCCTTGCCATACATCTTCGCCCACGTCACGGCGAAATCGTGGTCGGCGCGATGCACGCGCGGGTTGTTCAAATCCAGCTTGCTCGCATCCAGCCGCATCAGCACGCGCGACTTCTCGCGCGAAAAATTCTTCTCCTGGTAAATTTCGTCGGTGATCGTGAAGGCCCGCGGGAATTGCCCCATCCCGGGAAAATTCGGGTCTTCCACCAGAATCGGCGCGTCGAACGTGCCCCAGGGATGCTCGTCGAAATAACCTCCGATCATCTCCCCGAATTCCGGCCAGTGCGTGAAGGTGATCGTCGCGCTATGAACGCCGACGAAGCCCTTCCCATCGTCGTGAATGAACGACAGAAAATCCGCCTTCTTTTGATCGTCCATCTCCAGGTCGCCGCCGGTATAGAAAAGCACGGCGTCGAAATCGTTCAAGTTCATGGCGTTGTATTCCAGCTTCTTTTTCGTCAACGCCTCGGTGTCGGTGCGAATAAAGGTGTCCCACAGGCCCGTCTCCCGGCCCAGCCGTTCGATGGTGGCCAGAGCGTGGGAAATGGATTGATGGCGGTATCCTTTTTCCTCGCCGATCGCCAGCAGCTTCTTCCGCGCCGGAGCCGCGTGCGTGCCCCCAACCGCGGCGGCCAACATCGCGGCCAGCGCAACGGCGGTCCGCTTCATCGGTTCGCGACCGTCTTCGCGCTCTGGCGCGGCGGGAACAAATCCTCCACCGGCATCTTCGCGTCGAAGGCCAGATTGACGAAGCCCACCATCATTTCGTCCCAGCTCTGATCGCCCCAGGTCACTTCCTTCGTGGGGTCCGCGTTGTCCGGGTTATTCGGCGAGTTGTCGAAATGCGCGGTGCACTCGATCTTCGATCCCTTCGGAAGCGGAATCGGCTTCGCCAGCGTATACCAAAGCTGCCAGTGCCAGTTATATCGCGGGACTTCGAGCAGCGTTTCGCTTTTCCCCGACGGATACACCACGCGATATTCGAAGTCCTTCCCCCGCCCGTGCATGTGCGGATGGAGTCCGGTGAGCGTCACGTTCGCCCTCACGTCGAACTCCGCGTCCACGCGGTAATCCGGATCGCCCGGCGGAATCCGGAACTTTCCGTTCGTCGCCGACAACGTCAGCACACGTTCCTTCGGAGGAGCCTTCGCGAAGACAAGCCCGGCCTTGCTACGGTCCAGCGCGGCGGTGCCGTTGGTGGTGTAATGAACTTCGAAAATGAGATCGGAACCGGCCTTAATCAATTTCGCCTGACCCGGTTCGAGGCGCTCCGGAGGTTGTCCCGGCGCATACCCGACCAGAAAATCGCTGGGCAGAGCGCTGGTGTCGGTATCGTCGCCCGTGGGCTTCGGCGCAACGAAAAATTCACCCGGCTTCTCTCCCCGCAGCCAATGCGATCCCGGCTCGCGGATGTACACGATCATGTGATGCACCTGGGCGCGTTGATCCGGCCGCGCTTCGGCGTACTGCACCCACTTGTCTTCGGTGAAGCCGCTCGGCACGATGATTTTTTCGTAGTCGACCGTTCCCGTTGCCGGAATCGGAAAGGGTTTGGGCAGCTCGAACACGACATCGGGCTTGGGAATGGACCACCCTTCGACGAACTTCCGCGGCGGCGGCAGGTCCTTCGGATCGCCTTCCACCGCGCCTCCGTTCGCCCAAGCGACAATCGTCTCGGCGTCTCTTTCCGGAAGCGAACGGTCGTTGGAAAACGCCTCCGAATGCGGGCCGGCGAACCACGGCGGCATTTTCTTCGTCAGCACCGCTTGTTTCATCGCCTTCGCCCAAGGCCGCGCCTGCCCATAGGTGAGCAATGAAAACGGCGCCGCTTCTCCTGGCCGGTGACACTCCTGGCAGTGTTGCTGCAACAGGGGAGCGACGTCTTTGGTGAACGTCACTTTAGCGGGATTCACCGTGTTCCCGCCCGAAAGCTTCCCTCCGAGGCAAACCGGTAAAATCATCAGCGAGACGGATAGCCAATTCAGATTTTGCATTCGATTCCCTCGCCGGCCTCGCGCGCGTTTCCCTCTCACGCCAAAGCCCGCTTGCAGTATTCGTAGCACTTGGCCACTTCCTCTTGCGACGTCCCGGCCCCCTTATATTCATACTCGATGAACGCGGGAATGGGGTACTTGTCCTGTTTCAGCATCTGAAGAACCTGCTTGATGGGCGTGTCGCCTTCCCCCCACGTTACGTTCGGGCCTTCGTTTTTCTTGCGGTCCTTCAAATGAATCAAAACGATGTTGGCGTGATTCTTGCCGATGAAGTCCACCGCGTCGAATCCGGCGGCGGTAAAATGCCCGATGTCGAGATTGATGCGGAAGTATTTCGACATCGCCAGAGCTTTGGCGAAGCTTTCGGGCGTGGCGAACTGGTTGGGATCCTTCAAGTCCGAATGTCCATGCATGGCGACGATCGTTTTATGTTTGGCGGCGAAAGGAGCGACGCGTTGCGCCACCGGCAGCGTCGTCGACGCGGTGATAATGCGGACTCCCATCGCCTTCGCCATTAGAAATCCGCGGTCGATCTCTTCGTCGGAGAATTTATCGTCGAAGCTGAAGTTGTAGGCGTAGAGCCGGATGCCCGCGTCGTTGAACTTCTTTCGAATGCCGGTGAAATAATTGAGCGGCACGGTGAGCCTCCATTTGCTCACCTTTTCGTGATAGGCCGCCATCGCCGCGCGCATCTCTTCGCGGCTGGGCCGCTTTGCCGCCCGCGGGCTCGAAAATCGCCCGCATCGCCTCCACGCCGCCGGCTTCGATGTGTGGCGAGAACAGTTCGCAATCCCCCAGGCCGTCCGCGACCATCGCCTGAATCGCCCCATCCAACGGAAGATCGCGGAAGCTGTAGGATTGGGTGCCAAGCTGCACTCCTTCGATCTTGGAGTCGATGTACTTGGCGGCCGAGGCGCGCCGCGCCACTAGGCCCGCCAGCGTCAGCCCGGCCAACTCCCGCCTTGTATAATTCATCGCCACGTCTCCTTGGTTCGGGCGTTCACTCGATAAGCTACGCGCCGAAGCTAAAGTTTATAACAGGCGGGGCGATTTGCGAGACTGGAGCGTGAGATCGATCGCACTATCCCTGGCGTTCACTGTGGCCCTCGATTCCGGAATCGCCGGCCAGTCGCTCGACGTAACCGGCGGCATGCGCGAGATGACAGGTCGAAATTGGTTGGAGGGCGTGAAGCGTTGATGGAAAGGCCGACGGAGAGGATTCGCACGGAAGAGGAACTCGAAGAATTGCTCTCGCGCCCAAGCGAGCGCGATGTCGAGAGCATGAAGAGGATGGAAGGGGATCTGCTGATTCTGGGCGCGGCGGGCAAAATGGGCCCCAGCCTGGCGCGGCTCGCGCGGCGCGCCGTCGATGCGAGCGGGCGGCCGCGCCAGGTCATCGCCGTATCGCGCTTTAGCGATCCCGCCATCGCCGCGAAATATGCAGGCGGAGGGGATCGAAACCATCGCTTGCGATCTGCTCGCGCCCGGCGCCTTGCACCAATTGCCCGAAGCGCCGAACGTAGTTTTCATGGCCGCCCGGAAATTTGGAACGGCCGGCGGCGAGCATTTGACGTGGGCGATGAACGCCTATCTCCCCGGCTTGGTGGCGGAACGATTTCGCCATTCGCGGATCGTCTCGTTCTCCACCGGCAACGTTTACCCGTTGCGCCCCGCAGTTCTGGGCGGAGCGGTGGAGGAGACTCCGGCCGCTCCGGTGGGCG
Organism: uncultured Acidobacteriota bacterium; assembly: GCA_963823105.1. Classification (GTDB taxonomy): domain Bacteria; phylum Acidobacteriota; class Terriglobia; order Bryobacterales; family Bryobacteraceae; genus JAJYKC01. Next base: position 126,611 of record CAWGKC010000009.1, on the reverse strand, counting down.
AGTACGGACAGTCCGCGCTGGGGCGGGAACGTTTGTTCGAGTATGGATCGCGCACTTGGGGCACACCGGTGGCCATCCTCCGTCTGAACTACGCCTGCGAACTTCGCTACGGGGTGCTGGTCGACATCGCCAGGGCGGTCCGGGAGGGCAGGCCGGTCGCCCTCGGCATGGGTTTGGTGAACGTGATTTGGCAGGGCGACGCGAACTCGGTGTGCCTGCGTTCTTTTGAGCACGCGGCCTCTCCTCCGCGCGTGTGGAATCTCACCGGACCGGAGACGTTGCCGGTCCGCTATCTGGCGGAGGAATTCGGACGGCGCTTCGGCGTGGCCCCGGTGTTTCAAGACGAGGAGACGGGCACGGCATTGTTGAGCAATGCCGCGGCGGCCCACTCCGCCTTCGGCTATCCCAATGTTCCCGTGGGATGGATGATCGATTGGGTGGCCGCGTGGATCGCCGACGGCCACGCCCTTCATGGCAAGCCGACGCACTTTCAGGTGCGGGACGGGAAGTTCTAAATGCTAAGGGAACGATTGCTCGCCGGACTCGTCATTCCGGCTCACCCCTTGGCGCTGGACGCGAATCGCAAACTGGACGAGCGCGGGCAGCGGGCGTTAACGCGGTATTACGCCGCGGCGGGCGCGGGCGGCGTCGCGGTGGGCGTTCACACCACGCAGTTCGCCATTCGCGATCCGGGCGTCGATTTGTACAAGCCCGTGCTGGAGCTGGCGAGCGAAGAATTACGTGGCACAAGCCTGGTCAAAATCGCCGGCGTCTGCGGCGCCACAAAACAAGCCGCGCGGGAAACGGAGACGGCGCGGGCGTTAAACTACGATGCGGCGTTGCTGAGCCTCGGCGCGCTGGCAACAGCCAGTGTCGAACAATTGCTCGATCATGCGCGGTGCATCGCGGCCATTCTGCCGGTGATGGGTTTCTATTTGCAGCCGTCCGTGGGCGGCCGCGTGCTGCCGTACGAATTCTGGCGACGCTTCGTCGAAATCGACAACGTGGTGGCGATCAAGATCGCGCCGTTTAACCGCTACCATACGCTCGATGTCGTGCGCGCCGTCGTGGAGTCGGGACGTGGCGGCGAGATCGCTCTCTATACGGGCAACGACGACAACATCGTCGCCGACCTGCTCACCGAATTCCGGTTCGGAGACCGCTCGGCGCGCATGGCCGGAGGGTTGCTGGGGCACTGGGCCGTCTGGACGAAGGGCGTTGTGGATCTTTTCGAACGAATGCGGCCTCTGCGGAGGAACGGCCACTCGATCCCAGCCGAATGGTTGACGTTCGGGCAACAGATCACCGACATGAACGCGGCGATTTTCGACGCCGCGCACCAGTTTCGCGGCTGTATCGCCGGAATCAACGAAGTGCTGCGGAGGCAAGGCCTGTTGCAAGGGCGTTGGCTGCTCGATCCGGCCGAAGATCTCTCGGATGGCCAAGCGGAGGAAGTCGACCGGGTCTGCGCGGCCTATCCGCAGTGGACCGACGATGAATTCGTGCGCGAACACTTACACGAATGGTTAAGCTGACGCGGGAGGAATGGCGACGATGCGGTTTTGAGTGGCTGCGTCGCGCGCGGCGAAAACGATTTCATTCGCGCGGAAAATGTCCTGGAGCGTCAATTCCAGAGGCGCGGAAGCGTAAACGTTGGCGAGAAAGTTCGCCACCAGCGACCGGTCGGCGGGCAGCGCGTCGATTTTATGAAGCTTCCGATCGTTCGTAACGAGGGTCAGCCCATCCGCTTCGCGGTATTCAAGGACGCCACGGGAACCGGCGATGCGCAGCCGGTCGTCGCCATGAGAAGGCGCCATCGCGGGACGAAGATAATCCAGATGCATCTGGCCGGCTGCGCCGTTGTCGAAACGAAAAATCGCCACCGCGGTGTTCTCCATCGCCCCGGCTTCGGGTTGTGCGACATGGCCTTGAAACGCGGAAACGGCGACCGGCTCCCGCAAGGTCGTGAAACGCATCAAATCGGCGAGATGGATTCCGATGTAAGGAATCGTTCCGCTGAAGCTCGACCGGTTCAGCATCCAGGCGGGACGATCGCCGAGGATATAGGACTTCTGCGCGTCGAACTGCGCGACCTCGCCAATCCCGCCTGAGGCGACCACTTGGCGCATGGTGGAAAAAGAACCGTAGAGCCTCATCGGCAGCAGCATCGTCAAGTGCGATTTGCCGGACGCGAGAGCCTCGCGGATGCGCGCCACGCCCGCCCAATTCATCGCCAACGGCTTCTCCGCGACGACGTGAATCCCCCTGGCGATGCACGCGAGAATCAGTTCCTCGCGTTCGCCGTCCGTGCCGCAGACGCCCGCGACGGCGATCCGTTCCCGATCGAGCAACGTCCGATGATCCGTGTACCGGCGTGAAGCGGGCACGCCGGCGCGATCGCCTACCTCGCGCAGCAACGCCGCGTCGGGATCGGAGAGCGCCCAGACTTCGAGATCCGGCAGCTCTCTCCGGGCGTCGAGGATCTCTTCGACATGGCCGGATAATCCGACAATGCCGGCGCGAATTTTTCCGGGCAAGCGGATTTGCGGCGCAGGCTGTCCGCGCGCCACCAGCGGAATCGAGGATAGTGAGGCGATCCAGGCGCGCCGCGTCATGAGGAAACTCTCAACACTCGATTGTCTCTCTCTTTCGGCGATTCCCAGGATGTATATTGTTGCTATGCACACGTCCAACCGGCGCAATTTTCTGCGAACATCCGCGCTCTCCGCCTGGGCCGCCTCGCGCGTTTTGGGCGCGAACGACCGCATCAATGTCGCCGTCATCGGTCTTGGCGGGCGCGGCAAAGACCACGTAAAGGAATTCGTTCGCAGAAAAGACGTCGATATCGTCGCTCTCTGCGATGTGGACCAAGCCATCTGGAAATGGGCCAGGCGCAAGTGAAGCGCGCCACCGGCGTCGAACCCAAAGGCTACGGGGACATGCGCGACGTCTTCGCAGATCCGAACGTCCACGCGGTCTCGCTGCCGGTTCCGAATCACTGGCACGCGCTGGCGACGATTTGGGCTTGTCAGGCAGGCAAGGACGTCTACGTGGAAAAGCCGGCCTGTCACGACCCTTACGAGGGCCTCCAGATGGTGGCCGCGGCGCGCAAATACAAGCGCATGGTGCAAGTGGGATCGCAAGGAAGAAGCATACCCCATAAAATTCACGCCGTGGAACTGCTGAAGAGCGGCGCGATCGGAGAAGTGTATATGGCCCGCGGGCTGTGCTTCAAGCGCCGCAAATCGATCGGCCACACGCCGGTGGAACCGGTCCCGGCCGGCGTGAATTGGGATCTCTTCCGCGGTCCCGCGCCGATGATCCCGTTTTCGAAGAATCGTTTTTTGTACAACTGGCACTGGTTCTGGGACACCGGGAACGGCGATTTGGGCAACCAGGGCGTTCACGAAATGGACATCGCGCGGTGGGGATTGGACGTGGCGTTCCCCAACTCCGTGGTGGCCTCCGGCGGAAAGTACGTCTATCGGGACGATCAGGAGACTCCCAATACGCTGGTGGCGCGATGCGATTATGGCCCACGCGAACTGGTGTTCGAAGTGAGAGGCCTCGAAACCGGGCACGAAGCGGACCTGAGCAAAACGGACGCCAACTGCATTGGCGATTTGTTTTATGGCAGCGACGGATGGATGTCTCTTGACGAAGAGGGATATCGCATTTATAAAGGAACTCCGGGCGTCTTGTCCCAATCCGGCGTCTACGACAAATCGATCGCCAGCAGCACCGCTCCGCATATCGCCAACTTCCTGGACGCGGTGCGCAGCCGGAGGTTCGAGGATCTCCACGCCGAAATCGACATCGGCCGGATCTCGGCGGACCTCTGCCATTTGGCGAACGTCAGCTACCGGCTGGGAGGAGGCAAGCTCGACTTTGATCCTCAAACGGAAAAGTTTCGCGCTGCCGAAGCCAACGCCCTGGCTCATCCGCCGTATCGCGCGCCCTATACGATTCCGGCGGAAGTCTAATCTTCGCCGGCTGGCGCGACCGGACCTATCCGGTCGCCCTTGCCCGCCGGGAAAGCGCGCGATCCCGCGAACCCTTTCGTTTGCGTCCGCATCCATAGGAGCGTGAACTGCGAACGGAACACCCACGCCGCCCGGCCATCGAACCTGTTTTTGGCGGCGGCGACTGCTGGCCCTACTGGGCATCGTCTCGCCGGCGAATGCGAGCCCGGTGAAACTGAAACCCGAGACCGTGGAGGCGTGGGACGAGTACATCCGCATCGCCGACGCACGGATTCAGCACCGCCTCGACCCTGGCGGTCCCTTCCTCCGCATCGACGAGGACCCCGTTCTCGCCGCGCGCGTCCGCGGCCTCGCGATCGCCGTCTTTCCGGCCGTACCCAATATTCCAAGAAAGGTTCCATCCGGACTGATTCACGATTGGATCGGGGCGGCCTTCCTTCCCAACGCGACGCTTCACGACGTTTTGCCGGTCGTGCGCGATTACGGGCGGTACAAAGAGTTTTATCACCCCAACGTGATCGATTCGCGATCCGTCGAGACGGGGGAATCTCAAGACCGGTTTTCGGTGGTTCTTATGAATAAAGCCCTGTTCTTGAGAACCGCCCTCGATAGCGATTACCAGGCTTCCTACGCTTCTTTGGACGGCAAGCGGATGTACAGCGTCTCCCGAACGACGCGGATCCAGGAAATCGCCGGATACGGAACCGCCAACCAGCGCACCTTGCCCGAGAACGAAGGCACGGGTCTCATTTGGCGTCTTTATAGCGCTCTCCGTTTCGAAGAACGCGACGGCGGAGTGTACATCGAAGTTGAAGCGATCGTACTCAGCCGCGATATCCCCGCCGCCTTGCGCTGGATGGCCGAGCCCATCGTCCGGCGCGTCTCGCGGGACTCGCTGACCACCGCGCTCCGCCAAACCGAAGCCGCCGTTCGCTCGACCGCCGCCTCAAGCCTGACGGCAAGGCCCGAAGCGGCGCCTGCCAAACCTGTGTCCGCCCAATCCCTCCGTTAACGCAAGTATCCGGCGCCGTCCCGGCTCACGTGCCCGGATCCGCCGTCTTCGCTTCCTCGCGCAATTCGGCGATGCGGTTCTGCAGCGTCCGAAGGCTGATCCCCAACATCTCGGCGGCGAGTTTGCGATTCCCGCGCACGTGTTCGAGGGTGAGTTTGATGTAAGCTTCCTCGAGTTTTACGAGTGGCTGGCCGGGCTGAAGCGTTACGGAACCTTCTTTGCCGGGCGATGACCGCGTATAAGCGCCGGGGCTAACGCCGAACGCCGGGGAAGGAAGATCTTTCAGCCGGATTAAACCCTCTCCCGCCATAATCGTGGCGCGCTCCAGAACATTGCGCAGCTCCCGTACATTGCCGGGCCAATCGTGCCGGTAGAGAAGCTCCATCACTTCGACATCCACTCCCGTAACGCGCGTCTCGTGTTTCCGGTTCAAAATCTGAAGCATAACCTCGACGATCGGCGCGATATCTTCTTTGTGTTCACGCAACGGCGGAACGACGATCTGGAACACGCTCAATCGATAGTAGAGTTCTTCGCGCAAATGCGTTCCCGGCTCCTCGCTGGTGGCGGCAAGCACCCGGGCGTCTACCGCGACTTCCTGCTTACCGCCAAGACGGCGCACGCGCAGGTCTTCCAGAACGCGCAGCAGCTTTCGGCTGCGTCGCTTGCGGCATCGCCCCGATTTCGTCGAGAAAGAAAGTGCCTCCGTGAGCCTGCTCAAAGCAGCCGGCCGAACGCTCCATCGCGCCCGTAAACGCACCCTTCTCGTAGCCGAATAACTCGCTCTCGATCAGAGTCTCGGGCAGCGCGGCCGCATTGATCGCGACGAACGGGCCGTCGCAGCGAGGGCTCGCTTTGTGGATCTCCCGCGCAACCAACTCCTTACCGGTGCCGCTCTCGCCGCGGATCAAAACGGGCGCCGATGTGGGCGCTACCTGCCGGATGAGCGAGAAGATCTGCTGCATCGCCGGAGAGGTTCCCACCAAATTCCCGAGTACGCCATGAAGGGTCAGTTCACGCTTCAGCTCCTCGGTTTTCTGCAGACTCTTTTTATAGCGGACCGCGCGCTCCAGAAGCGTCTTAAAGGCGCGCGGCTCCACCGGCTTCTCCAGATACCAGAACGCCTTCAAGTCATGAACGGCGGAAAGCGCCTTGTCCATACTGCCAAAGGCGGTGAGCGCGATCGCCGGAGTCAGGTCGCCGCGTTCCTTCAGATACCGCAGCAGTTCAAAACCGTCCATGCGCGGCATCACCAAATCCGCGACGATGACGTCCGCGTTGAAGGCGGCTAGCCGTTCCAGCGCTTCCTGCCCGTCGGAGGCGAACTGCGTGTCATATTCCCGATCGGAAAGCATCGCGGCCATGGCGGCGCGCTGACGCTCGTCGTCGTCGACGATGAGGATCCGGTCGGCAACCGCTGGCTGTCGGGGCATTGCCAACTATATTAGCAAGCCCCGACGCATCCGGCTCAGGAAGTTCCGAGTTGAGAGAGGGTGCTCCCTCCGCCTACTTCTTGATTTCGTGAGTAACGTACTCCGGCGTCCGCTCTACGGGCACTTCCACACGATCCACACGGTCCATGACCACCGCCGGAGCCCTTTCTGTCGGCTTGTCCGTCGTGCCATAGTCGGCGGCGGCTTCCGCGGCCGAGGAAATATTCCGGGCGCCGGTGTCTTTCAAGGTTTTCTTCGCCCGGTCGCGCCACTCCTGGCTATCGCAGTGAACGGACAGGAGAATGCCGCCTCCTCGGATTCTGCCCGCGTACCGTTTTGCGACGTATTCGGGAAGATTCAACCCCGCCACGAACCCTACGATCCAACCCAGCGCTCCTCCGGCGCCGGCCCCGGCCACCGCGGCCAATACCGGTCCAGCCACGACGAGTTGCGCTAAAACGGCGACGGTCACGGCTTGAATGGAAACCATCCACGCCAATGCCCGCGCCAACCACCGCGCCAAATAGCGCACCCGCCGCCGCGCCCTCCAGCGCCTTCACTCGTTTCTCAAGCGCGAAATCCTTTGAGCCTTGGTTGTCGGACGATAGGACCGAAATGTCCGTCGCCCGATACCCCTTCTTCTGCAGGACGTTGATGGCATCCGAAACGGTTGTCCGATCCGGATAAATTCCCATCACCGATGTATTCTTTGCCATTTGAGCGTTCCTCCGTTAAAAGCATTCGTCGTCTTCTTCATGCACGGGCCGGGCCAGGATCGGCGGCCCGCCGCGTCTCTGAGATGCGGGGCGCCGTGGCTCGCGCAGGTGCGTAATTTGCTCTCGGACGTGCAAATTTTTCCGGCCTCCGAGTGGGCTCGCGCCGATTTCCGGGAACGCCGCCCTTCATTTCGGGCTAATTTCCAGTACCTCCAGTACTCCATCGGGAGCGTTTTCGACGGCCGGTGAATGTTGACGGCGTCGTGGCCGCATTCCAGGTACATCTTGCACGGCCGGCGGCAATCGTTGCATCGGCCCGACGAGGCTCCCTGTCGAAAGGACTCAATCGAAACGCTTTCCGCGATGGCGTTCCATCTGCCTGCATTCATGGTGAAAACGACAAGGAGAACGACGACTGTATGAAACATTTTCGGAAAATTCCAGTCGCAACGCTGGCTGCCTGTTTAGGCGTCGCGCTGCTGCCAAACCTCCAGGCGGATACCTGGGACAAGAAAACGACGATGACTGTCAATGAACCGCTTCAGGTGCCGGACTGCTGCACCGCCGGCCACACAATCACGCTTCAACCTGGCGAATATGTCATGTTGCTGAAGGACTCGCTCGCCGACCGGCACATCGTCCAGATTTTCGACAAAGATCAGAAACACCTGATTACGACGATCCTGGCAATCCCGAACTATCGTCTGCAACCGACCGGGAAAACGGTGTTCCAGTACTGGGAAGTTCCCGCCGGCCAGCCTCAAGCGCTTCGGGCGTGGTTCTATCCCGGTGACAACTTCGGGCAGGAGTTCGCATACCCGAAAGAAACGGCTGCGCAGATTGCGGCCTTTGTAAAGACCCCCGTCCCCGCGATCGCCTCGGAAACGGCCGCGCCGGAGGATCTGGCCACCGCTCCCCTTGTTGTTGTGGATGAAAGCGGCAAATCCACCGAATTTGTGGCGGCGGCGCCCGAGGCGGCGCCTGTAGTGGCTCAAGCCGAGCCGGCGCAGCCCGCTCCAGTCGCTGAAGCCCAAGCGCCCGCGCCCGCGCCGGAACCGGCAACGCTGCCGCATACCGCCAGCCCCATGCCGCTCATCGGTTTGGCCGGACTCCTGTCGTTGGCTCTGTATGCCGCTCTTGGACGCCGGACCAGCCGTCCGGCGAAGGTGTAGTTAACGGAAGTCTGCAAACTGCCGTGGCCGTTCCAAGGCGGACCACGGCATAGGGGAACAGTGCGGCGAGACACTTTCATCCTGGTTCTGGCAATGGCGGCGCGGACGCTCTCCGCTCAGGCGCCCGCGGTTGAGCCGTCGGAGGATGCGTTCAAGCTTACCTCGACTTCGGAACTCGTGCTTCTGGACGTGAGCGTTGAAGACGCCGCGGGCGGGCGCGTCTCCAATCTCGGCAAAGAAAACTTCCGCGTTTATGAAGGCGGCAAGCTCCAGGAAATAACCCAGTTTCAAAGCGGTGACGTTCCTGTAACGGTGGGCCTGGTGATCGACACCAGCGGAAGTATGCGGTCGAAATACCCGGTTGTGGTCACGGCGGGACTGGCGTTTATTCAGGCCAGCAACCGGCAGGACGAAGTGTTCGTCGTGAATTTTGGAGACCGGGTCAACCAAGGTCTTCCCGGCGGCGTTCCGTTCACGGACGACATTCGCCTGCTTCGCACCGCCTTATCGTGGGGAACGCCCGCGGGCCGGACGGCCCTCTACGACGCGGCTCTTTACTCGCTGCAATATCTCGAGAAGGGCGATCGCGAGAAGAAGGCCCTGGTGCTAATCAGCGACGGGGGCGACAACAGTAGTGTCCATGGGTCCGAAGCGGTCATGCGAATGGTTCAGGAATCCCGCGCGACGATTTACACCGTTGGGATTTTCGACACGGACGATCCCGACCGGAACCCCGGACTGCTTCGGCGGATCGCGCAGGTGAGCGGCGGTGAGGCTTTTTTTCCCGGCCGGCTTTCCGAGGTGATCGGCGTCTGCCGCCAGATCGCAAGCGATATTCGCACCCGCTACACTGTCGGCTACGTTCCGCTACGATCCGGCGGCCAAGGATCGCTCCGCAAGATTAAAGTGATCGCGACGGGGCCCGGCGGCCACAAGTTAGCCGTACACACGCGCACCAGCTATCTTCTGCCGGACCAACGGCCTCTATCGCATGGGCCTGGTCAGGCGAGCGGGAGGCGGATTCAATGAGAATTCACTTCACTAGCGCAAAGGGTACGGCGCGCGCCACCAGTCTCAGTAAGGAACAGCTCGCGCCGCGCTCTGCCAGTCTCAGTCAGGAACAACTCGCGCCGCGCTCCGTTTTGCGCAGCTTCAATACGACCCAGGCGGGTGTCGCCACAAGCGGCGCCGCCATCGATTTTGAAATGATGAAAGGCGGCCGAAGATGATTGCCCAATCGGAAGCGAGCTTGAAATGCGTCCCGGCGGTTCCCGCCGTCCGAATCCTTGTCGTCGAAGACAACGGCTCGGACGTCTTCCTTCTCAAGCGCGCCTTGAACAAACACCAGCTCCAATTTGAACTGATTCACTTGCTGACGGGCGCCGATGCCCTCGCCTTCATCCATGCGCAGGGGGCTTATGCGGAAGCCGCGATTCCAAACCTGATCCTGGTGGACTTGAACCTATCCAAATATACCGGCGAAGAAATCGTGCGCGAGATTCGAGGCGCCGGACACCTCGGCGGCGTTCCCGTGTGCGTTTGGAGTTCTTCCCAATCCCGGCGGGACGAGGCCACATTTAAGGACCTGGGAGTTTCTCAATTCATCACCAAGCCGTCCGGTCTGGATCAATTCATGGAGATCGGCAAAATCATCAAGGATCTTCTCGCAAGGCCCAAAGCCGCATAACGATGGTTGAGTGGCCGCCGCGCGTTCTTGCGAACATCTGACGGCGCTACAATTCAGTCAGGTGACGTGCTGCCAACCGCGGAGGCTCGGCGCGGCGGCGATGCGAATCCGAGAGTGGCACTCCGCGTGCTCGGGTTTTCGCGTTCCCGTTCAAGCATTGATGCCTGTTCGTCCTGGCGAGAAAGGAAATAGTATCGCGTGGCAAAGAAGGCTCTCGTTCTTGCCCGAGAGATGGCGCATTCACCGCGCGCGCCTGATTCGTCCCTTCCAAAGGCACGAAAAAAACCGGTGGAGAAAGTCCCCTCAACGCCCTTGACGGCCGTTTCTTCCCAGGCGGTCGCCGCGCCGAGCGTCGCCGAACGCGCCGAACCCGTTGCCCCCATGATTGTTGGCGTAGGAGCCTCCGCCGGCGGTCTGGAGGCGTTCACGGAGCTGCTCATCCACCTTCCGGAAGATACCGGCTTCGCGTTCGTGCTGATTCAGCACCTCGATCCGGCGCACGAGAGCCATCTGACGGAATTGCTTGCGAAAGCCAGCAGAATGCCTATCGCCGAAGTAAAAGGCGACATTCGCGCCGAGGCCAACCATGTTTACGTAATCCCCCCGAAATGCAATTTGAGCGTATCCGGCGGAGTCCTTCATACCCCGCCGCGCCCCCGCAGTGGCCGCAACCTGCCGATCGACTTATTTTTCCGCGCCCTCGCGGCGGACGCCGGCGGTAGGGCCATCGGCGTCGTTCTTTCGGGAACCGCATCGGATGGGACGTTGGGCCTCCGGGCGATCAAGGCCGCGGGAGGGATCACTTTCGCTCAGGATGCCGGAACCGCTAAGTTCGAAGGCATGCCCCGAAGCGCCATCGCCGCCAGCGTGGTGGATTTCGTGCTGGCGCCCTCCGCCATCGCGAGGCGGCTGGTAGCCATCGCACGCGATTCTCATATCCCGATTGAGCGCCGGACCGGCGCCGGATCGCCCGAGAACGCGGAACTGAACAAGATATTCCGGCTTTTGCGTAGCGCCACGGGCGTGGATTTCACTTTCTACAAGCAAAGCACTCTTGAGCGGCGCCTCCAGAAGCGAATGAGCCTTCGCGGATTCAAAAACGTGGAGGACTATTGCCTCGATCTCGAGCGGAACCGCGACGAAGCAAACGCTTTGTGCGATAGCTTTTTCATTACCGTCACGGCCTTCTTTCGGGAACCGGCGGTCTTCGAGGCACTGAAGAGGAAGGTCTTCCCCGCTTTGATCGAAAACAGGGCGGCCGCCGATCCCATCCGGATCTGGGTCCCGGGCTGCTCCACGGGCGAGGAAGCTTACTCGATCGCCATCTGCTTGATGGAATTCCTGGAGGAGGCGGAACTGAGCGTTCCCTTCGAGGTTTTCGCCACCGACATCAGCGAAACGGCCGTCGAAAAGGCCCGCGCCGGCGAATACACGGACGCCGCGCTGGCCAACGTTTCCCCGCGGCGATTGGCGCGGTTTTTCACCAGAACGGCGCGGGGGCGTCAGATCGCCAAGGTCGTGCGCGATGTCTGCGTTTTCGCCAGGCATAACGTGGCGCACGACCCGCCTTTTTCCAGACTGGACCTCATCAGTTGCTGCAATGTGCTGATCTACCTGGGAGCTCCGCTGCAACGCAAGGTGTTGTCGATCCTTCACTACGCCCTCAAGCCGGCCGGTTTTCTCGTGCTCGGCCGGTCGGAGAGCATCGGCTCGCTTTCCGATTCGTTTCATCAAGTAGAAAAGACTCATAAGATTTATTCCACGCGGCCGGGTGCGAGTACCCCGGCCGCGCCGCGAAGCGAAGGCCGCCACGCCGAAGGCCCGATGGATCTCCAGGAGAGTATTGCCGAGGGCCGGGCCGGATTGCAATTGCAGCGCGAAGCCGACCGGTTGGTGCTGGCCGAACATGGCCCTCCCGGCGCCGTCGTCGATTTCGATCTGAACATCGTTCAAGTCCGCGGCCGCACATCTCCCTACCTGGAGCTCTCGCCGGGCGAGCCGGCTCATAACCTTCTGAAAATGGCGCGCGAAGGCCTGATCGCGCCCCTGGGCAAGGCGATCCGGGCCGCCAAACGGCGCAATACCGTGGCCGAGGAAGCCGGCTTTCGGATGGAAAGCGGCGGCCAGTTGAAAGAAGTGGCGATTAAGGTGATCCCGCTCGCGGGCCCGGCTTCTTCGAAAGGACGTTATTTCCTGATCCTGTTCGAGGATGGGCGGAAGAACGGGGCCTCGGAGCCGAAACAAACGCCGCTGGCCGAAGACCGCGTGGGGAACGCCCGTCTGCGGCGCGAGCTGGCCGCGACCAAAGATTATCTCCATTCGATCGTCGACGACAACGCCACCACGCTCGAAGAGCTGAAGGCGGCGAACGAAGAGGCGCAGGCGGGTAACGAGGAATTGGAGACCGCGCAGGAAGAACTGGAATCGGCCAATGAAGAACTAAACACGCTCAACGAGAGCCTGAAGATCGGAAACGTGGAATTGAGCCAGATCAACCGGGACCTGGCCAATCTTCTCGAGAGCATCAGCATACCGCTCGTCATCGTTGGGCGGGATCTAAAAATTCGCCGCTTTACACGCCCCATGGAATCCATCTTGAATCTGATCGCATCCGATGTCGGACGGTCGATCACCGATCTTCAGCCTCAAATGGAGCTAACCGGCCTGCGGCGGTTGCTGCTCGATGCGATGAAGGGCGGCAACCGGAAACCGCGCGATGTACGCGACGCCACCGGCCACTGGTTTTCGCTGCGGGTGCTCCCGTCGGCGGGACCGGACGGCAAAGTCGACGGCGCGGTTCTGATGTTGATCGATATCGACGCCGCAAAGCGCGGCCTCGACTTCGCCGAAGCGATCGTCGAAACGGTGCGGGAGCCTTTGGTCATCCTGAACCAGAACCTGAGAGTCCTGCAAGCCAACGGAGCGTTCTACGACACTTTCCAGGCCGTGCGGGCGGAAACGGAGGGGCGTCTTATCTACGAGCTTGGGAACGGACAATGGAATATCCCGAAACTGCGCGAGTTCCTGGAAAACGTTCTTCCTTCGCACTCGACGTTCCGGGATTTTGAGGTGACCCACGATTTTGAAAATGTCGGACGGAAAGTGATGCTGCTCAACGCCAGCGAGATCTTCGATCCGAACGCGCAGGCGCGGACGATTCTTCTGGCCATCGAGGACGCAACGGAGCGCAAGCGGGCCGAGGAATCGCTCCTGACAACCAATGCCGAACTGCAGCATTTCGCCTACGCGCTCACTCACGACTTGCAGGAGCCTTTGCGGATGGTGGTGAACTTTACCGAGCTCCTGGCACGGGAATATGAGGGAAAGCTGGGAGAAGAAGCGGATAAATTTATCTCCTATTCCGTCGAAGGGGCGCTAAGGATCGAGGCCATGCTGAAAGCTCTGCTTGCCTATTGGGAGGTCACCGAGCGGAAACCGGACAGCTTCGCTCCCACCGACTGCGGCGCCGTTCTCGCCAAAGCGCTCTTCAACCTCCAGGCCTCCATCGCGCTGAGTGGCGCCGTAGTTACCTCCGATCCCATGCCAACCGTCTTCGCCGAAGAGGTTATGCTGTTGCAGCTTTTCCAGAACCTCATTTCCAATTCCATCAAGTACCGGGGCGAGGAACCCGCGCGGATACATGTCTCGGCCGAGCCGGAGGCCGGCGGATGGAGGTTTGCGGTGACCGACAACGGAATTGGAATCGAGCCGCAAGACGCCGGCCGGGTGTTCGGCATGTTCAAACGCTTGCACGGCAGCGATATTCCCGGCACCGGTATCGGCTTGGCGCTCTGCAAGAAGATCGTGGAGCGCCAGGGTGGGCGGATCTGGGTGGAGTCCGAGATTGGACGGGGCGCCACGTTCAAGTTCACGATCCCCGCCGTTCATAAGGCGCACCGTGTGGCGCGCGCGAACTGACCATGGACGCTTCCGGCCAAATCTCCTGCGAGGAGGAAATAGAGCGCTTACGCCAGGAGCTCGACGCGCAAACGCGGCAATGCCTTGACCTTCAGCGGCGGTTGGATCGCGCGAACGGAGAATTTGAAGAGTTTATCTCCATCTCGGCTCACAATCTGCGCGAGTCCCTAAGGAACGTGGCCTCCTTCAGTCAACTTCTGGCCGAGATGCACGCCGGCCGGCTCGATTCCGAAGCCGGGGAATTCATCGGAGCACATCCAGGAGGGGGTGGCGAATATGCAGTCGCTGCTCTCCGGCGTGGTGGACTATTGGGCCACGGTTCCCGGCGGCGGGCAGTCCGTCCCGACGGATATGGAAGCGGTCCTTCGCCAGGCGCTGCTTTGTACGGACAAGTCGATCGGGGATCGGAGCGCGATCGTTACCCACGGCCCCTTGCCGGCCGTGATGCGGAGACTTCGAGACTCTGGCAAAGGTCCTGCGCCATTTGATTCGAAACGCCATCGAATACTGCGTGGCGCCCACTCCGCGCGTGTACATTTCCGCCGCGCGAGTGGACCCCGATTGGGTATTTTCCGTGCAAGACAACGGTCCTGGGATAGACCCGGCATTCCACGAACGCATCTTCGGAGTGTTTAAGCGCCTGCATGGAAGAGAACTTCCGGGGAACGGACTTGGGCTTGCGTTCTGCCGGAAGGCCATCGAGTGGCATGGCGGACGAATCTGGGTGGAATCGGCGCCTGGAGCGGGATCGACGTTTCATTTCACCCTGCCACCCGCCGATTGACAGCGGCAAACGAAGCGAAGGATCACGCGGGAAGCCGCCGCGACGAATGCAAATGGATCGACGCGGCCAGCGCCGCTTGTCCCAGGCTGACACCTCCGTCGTTCGGCGGCACGATACGATTGGTCCAAATATCGATCTGTCCGCCGCCGAGGAGAGACTTCACGTCGTACAGAAGCAGTTCGTTTTGAAAGACCCCGCCGGAGAGAACGGCGGTGTCGGTCGCATAGGTCTGGCACAACGTGGTGAGCGCATCGCAAAGACCCTTCGCCACCCCCCGCTGAAAGGCCCGCGCGCACTTCGCCGCATCGACGCCACGCCGCCGGTCCAGCGCCAAAGCTCCCAGTAGCGGCCGGAAGTCCAGCTCCCCCGCGCTCCACGGAAACGGATACGGCTCGGCGAAAGCCGCGCCTCGCGCCAGTTGCTCCACAAACATGGCGGCCTGCCCTTCGAAGGTCGTTTCCCGCGTGAAGCCGAGCAGCGCGGCGGCGGCGTCGAACAGCCGCCCGGCCGATGTCGTCGTGAATGTCCGCAAGCCTCTTCGAATTAATTCCAACGACTCCTCGTAGCGCTTCGGGAACCGGAAGGGCGCGTCGCCAAGATCGGGCAAGCCGTCAACCTGGGCCAGGAATCCTGCGGCGGCTTGGACGGGATGGTGTGCGGCGGCGTCGCCTCCGGCGAGCGCGGCCGGACGCAAATGCGCGACGCGTTCCAAACCCTCGAAGACGCTGCCCGCGAAGAACTCCCCGCCCCAGACGCTTCCATCGTCTCCATAGCCGGTTCCGTCGAAGCTGACTCCCACGACACGCTTCTCCCATGCCGCCCGCTCCGCGAGAACGGAGGCGATGTGCGCCCGGTGGTGTTGGATGGCGTAGGACGCCGCGCCGGATATTTCGAGCGCATGTATCGAGGAAAGATACTGCGGATGCGCGTCGTAAGCCACGATCGTTTCCCGCCAAGGGACTTCATACATCGAAGCGAGGCCGTCGATGGTTTCGCGAAAAGCTTGCAACGACTCGTATTGATCCAGATCGCCGATATGCTGGCTCACCATCGCCTGGCCCTTCACGACGAGAGTGACCGTGTTTTTCAGGTCGGCTCCGGTGGCGAGAATCGGCGTTGCCAGCGGAATAGCCGTCACCGCGGCGGGCGCATAGCCGCGGGCGCGCCGTAAGATCACCGGGCCGAAAGCGCCGGCGCGCGCGATGGAGTCGTCCACCCGGCGCGCGATCGGCCGCTCGCCCATCAGAAACGCGTCCGCGATGCCGGCCAGACGCTCCTCCGCTTCCTCGTCCCGGTAGGCGATCGGCTCGCTCGAGCGGTTCGCGCTGGTCATCACGAGAACTCCGGGCGCACCCGCGGCAAACAGCAGGTGATGCAGCGGCGTGTACGGCAGCATCACCCCGAGATCGTCGTTTCCCGGGGACACGCCGTCGAGCGAAACTTTGGCGGGAGCGAGGACGATGGGCCGCGCCGCCGACGTCATTAAATCCTCCGCTTCCTTGGAAAGCTCCACCAACTCGCGGGCGATCCCAAGCTTTGCGGCCATCAGCGCGAAGGGTTTCTCCTTGCGAAACTTCCGGTCGCGCAGGGCTTCGACCGCCGCCGCGTTCCGCGCATCGCACGCCAGGTGGTAACCGCCGAGGCCTTTCACCGCGACGATCCGCCCCGAGTTTAGTAACTCGACAGCCCTGCCAATGCTCGCGTCATCGCCGGTGACGATCTCGTCGCCCTTCTTGAGGAAGTAATGCGGCCCGCAAGCCGGACACGCGATGGGCTGCGCATGGAAGCGCCGGTCCGCGGGATCGTGATACTGCCCGGCGCAAAGCTCGTCCAGCGGCCACTCTCGCATGGTCGTGTTGCCGCGGTCGTAAGGCAGGCTCAGGATTACGGAATAGCGCGGGCCGCAATCGGTGCAGTTGATGTAGGGATAACGATAGCGCGGATTCGCCGGGTCGAGCAGCTCTTCCAGGCAAGCGCCGCAGACCGGCAAGTCGGGCGAAATCCGGACGCTGGGGCGTCCCCGCGCGCGGCTGTCCCGAATCGTGAATTCCTTCAATCCATCCGGCCGGGCGGCGCACACGTCGATGGCTTGGATGCTTGCGGCCGGAGGAGGATCGACGGCGAGGCGAGCGTACAAACTCGTCCAGCGCCGCTCGCGCGCCCTCCAGGTGTATCCGCGCCCCCTCCTCGTCGTTTAACACCCAGCCGGCGAGCGTATTCGCTTGGGCTAAACGGAACACGAATGGGCGGAATCCGACTCCCTGCACCACGCCGCGAACCCGAATATCGCACGCGCTCGTCATCGGTTCACACCCCCGCCACCACGCAGCCGCGGCCCTGCCAGCCAATTTGCGCCACTTCACCGTCCTCCGCAAGAACCGGCACGGTGCGCTGCCCGCCGGAAATCGCGATCATTCGCGCCCGCGCCTCGCCGTCCGTCTCCACGTCGTATTCGACGTATTCGCGCCCATTCCATTCAAGCCATTCGCGCATCTCCTGGGTATAAGGGCAGCTTCGGGTTCCGAATAGTTCGAACTTAGGCACTGGCAAGCGCCTCCAGTAACTCCCGGACTAAGTGGTAGGTGGACGCTTGAACTTCCTGAATGCGCGGAATGTAATCGGATCGAACCACCAGCGGGAAATCGGCCAGCCCGCGCCGCAGAATCTCTCCGCCGTCGTAGCCAAGCAATGCCACCGTGAGCAATCCGCGCTTCCGCGCCTCCTCGAGCGCCGCGATAATGTTGCGGGATCCTCCGCTGGTGGAGATTCCGATCGCCACATCCTCGCTCCGGGCGTGCGCGGCGATCTGACGGAGAAAGATCGCCTCGATGCCGACGTCGTTGGCGATCGCCGTAAGATTCGCCGGTTCCATGGACAACGAGATGGCGGGAATCGGACGATACCCGGTGGGCGGATGCACGCAGTCGATGGCCCAATCGTTGGCGTCGGTGGCCGATCCTCCGTTGCCGAAAACGATCAGCTTGCCGCCCTGGCGTCAAGCGCCGGTGGATGGCGCGCGCGGCCTCGACCATGTGTTCGGATTCCTCTAGAGCCACGCGGGCTCGCAGGCTCGCGTCCTCCTCCGCCTTGGCCCGGATCGACGCCGCGGCGACGTCCACGATCCCGTCCGTTCGCTGTTTCTCCACGCCAAGGAACGGATACAGGAATCCGGAATCGCCGATGTCGTAGCCGAGTTCCCGATGCTCGAAAAATACATGCACCGTCTCCCACAGCGTGTGATACAGAATCTCCATCAGTTCCTGATGGATGAACGGATTCTCCGGCGGCGATTCTAACGCGTACGAACCGCCCCGCCCCGGCAGCGCGAACGTCATCGCTCCCCGATCCCGCGCGGCGGCGAGCGCCTCCGCCACTTCCCCGTCGCCCTCCGGCGGCCCGAACCCCATCACCATGTCCTCCGGCTGGAGGATGGCGTCCAGCCAGGGACGAAATAGAAGCGAGAGATCCAAGGCCGGCAATGCGCGCTTGCCCACGATGATCGGATGGACGAACTCGACGGAAACGTGCTGCGCGTCGGTAGCGTAAGGACCTCGCCCGAATGCCAGCAACCGCCCGCCGTTGAGAAAACGCTCGGACATCTCCCGGCAAGCCACCGCGAGCGGACGCGCCTGTTCCGCGAAGAAGCCTTCGAAAATCCGGTTCCGTTCCAGCAACCGGTCCTGGACGTCCATTGCCGTAACGTATGACTTAACCATCTTCGGCTCCTAGCAGATTCTCGGCAGCGGATCGCCCACCAGCATATCCACGATCCGGCTGCCCCCGTATCGCGTCGTGACCAGCACCGCGCCCGCGGGCTGTTCGCTTATTTCGCCGATCAACGCCGCCTCCCCTCCGCCCGGCGTCTCGCGCAGGGCAACGAGGGCGGCCTCGGCGCATTCGGCGGCGACCACCGCCAGAAACTGTCCTTCATTAGCGATGTGCAGCGGATCGAGACCCAACAACTCGCACGCTCCGCGCACCGGGTCCCGCACGGGAATCCGTTCTTCCGCCAGTACGATCCCCAGTCCGCAATCGCGCGCGAGTTCGTTCAACGACGTGGCGACGCCGCCTCGCGTGGGATCGCGCATCCAGTGAATTCCGGCGCCCGCGGCTCCCGCCAGCGCCTCCACCAGCGGAAGCACGGAGCGGGTATCGGAGCGGAGATCCGCGTCGAGATCCAGTTCGCCGCGCGCCAGCAGAATGGTGATGCCATGGTCGCCGATCGGACCCGAAAGCAGAATCCTGTCGCCGCACCGCACGGCGGCGGGTGAGACGCTCACGCCTGGGATCGGACGGCCGATGCCCGAAGTCGTGATGTACATCCGGTCCGCCTTGCCGTGTTCGACGACTTTGGTATCCCCGCCGGCGATGACGACACCGGCGGCGCTCGCCGCGGCGGCCATGGCGCGCACCTCCGCTTCCAGGATGTCCGTCGGCAGCCCCGCCTCCAGCACGTAACTCACAACCAGCGCCTGGGCTCTCGCTCCGGAGACCGCCAGGTCGTTCACCGTGCCATTTACCGCCAGTTCTCCGATCGAGCCTCCTGGGAAGCGGAGCGGCTTGACGACGAAACTGTCGGTGGTTAAAGCGACCAAGGTCCCGTCGATGTCTACATGGGCGGCGTCCCCGAGCGGCGCCGGAACCGGCCCGAATAGAATCGGCGCAAAGAGCCCCTCGACAAGCCGCCGGCTCGCTATCCCGCCGGCTCCGTGAGCCATCTCGATCTGCGGATCCCGGAATCGAATCTTCGAAATAACGCTGGTCATCCGCTGCCGCTCCCCTTAAACGGCCGCGGGCGATGGCATGGGCGTCTTGCGGCGCTCGTAATTATAGAAGGCGGCGCAGGAGCCTTCCGACGACACCATCAGCGCGCCGATCGGATGCTCCGGCGTACATTCGTTGCCGAAAAGCTTGCACTGCGCCGGCTTCAGCACGCCCTTCAATACCTCTCCGCACTGGGCCGCCTTCGGATCGGTGACTCTTACGCCGGGCAAGGAAAAGCGGCGCTCGGCGTCCCACTCCGCATAGGATTCACGAATCCCAAGAGCGGATTGCGAAATGAAGCCCAGTCCCCGCCACTCGAAATACGGGCGCAGTTCAAATACCTCGGCCATGGCGTTGAGCGCCGAACGGTTTCCCTCCCAGGGAACGGCGCGCCCGTACTGATTCTCGACTCTCGCTTCGTTGGCGTTCAACTGGCGCAGAAGCATGACGATCGATTGGAGCATGTCGAGCGGCTCGAACCCGGCGACGACGATCGGCTTCCGCTGGCGATCCGCGATCCACGCGTACGGCCGGCATCCGATCACGGTCGATACGTGGCCGGGCCCGATGAAAGCGTCCAGGCGCATGCCAGGGGAATCGAGAATCGCCCGGATGGCCGGAATGATGGTCACATGATTACAGAAGACCGAGAAGTTGCGGATGCCTTCCGCCTTCGCCCGCATCAGCGTGAGCGCCGTCGACGGCGCGGTGGTTTCGAAGCCGATCGCGAAGAACAGGACGTGCCTGTCCGGATGGTTCCGCGCCAGCTTCAGCGCATCCGACGGCGAATAAATAATGCGGACGTCCATCCCGCGCGCCTTATATTCGAGCGGGCTGCCGCGCGTGCCAGGGACGCGCATCATGTCCCCGAAGGCGGCGAAGATCACCTCCGGCCGTTCCGCGATCGACAGGCCGTCGTCGATCCTTCCCATCGGAAGCACGCAGACCGGACAACCGGGCCCGTGGATCAGCTCGATATTCGCCGGCAACAGATCCATCAGGCCGAAGCGGTAGATCGAATGCGTGTGTCCGCCGCAGACTTCCATGATCCGGTAGTGCCGCGTCGGATCGGCCAGCCGCCGGATCTCGTCCGCGGCGCTCGGCGATCGGCTCCGGCTCGCGAAACTCGTCGACAAATCGCATGGTATTTCTTCCTTTCCCGCCTCTCAACCCCGGCGGCGGTTTCACGGTCCGGCTTTGGTCCGTGGCTCCCCCGCGTCGCCCAGCCCGTATCCGCGAACCTCCTCCAGCACCGCTTCGGTCTCGCCCAGTTGAGTGAGCGTGCGCATCTGCTCCCGCGCGTCGGCGTCGCTAATCTTGCTCAACGCGAAACCGACGTGGATGAGCACCCAATCGCCGGGCGACGCGGGATCGTCCCGCAACAGCCCAAGATCCACTCGCCGCCGCACGCCCAGAACGTCGACAACCGCCAGGTCGCGATCCTCGGCCAGTAACTCCACGATCTTCCCGGGTATGGCGAGACACATGTTTTATTCCCGCTTTCGCGCGACGATATCGAACGCGAACTTCAACTCGTCTTTTAACTTCAGCGCCCGTCCCGCCACATGGACGCGCTCACCGTCCGGCCAAAGCGGGTCGCCGCTCAGCGGCAAGTTGCCGTTCATCGTGACTTGATACCGGTACGCCCCAAAGCGATCCGTGGAGGTTGCCGCGCTTTCAAACCCACTCGCGCTCTTGTCCAAGCCATAGCGTATCACCACGGTTTCCGGCCGGGCAGGCGTTCCATCGATCTCGATTTCCCTACGGCTCGAAGTCCCGGTTCGCGCCGCATTCCACCGGAAAGAACGTGTTCTCCCTCCGGCCGGCGAGAGAGCGAATCTTGGGAAGGGACTTGCGTGAACCGCCATCGGGAAGTGTCTTCACGATATTCTGAAAACAGTCCCTCATGCGCCGCCGATTGGTTTGGGTTGGTTCGATCCTCGCTCTTTTCGCGTGTGGCGCTTACGTAACGATCGCCAACCGGCGCGAGAGCGCCCGGACCGGACTCGGGAGAACCGTCGAGGAGATCGGAGTGGCCGGAAATGGCTTCATCGAACGTACGATTCGATTGAGCGGCATTACCTCGGCCCGCGCCTTCTCGAACATCGCCGCTCCGCGCCAGGAAGACCCCGAATCCGGGCGCGATCTCGTTTTCGCGGAGTTGGCCGAACCGGGAGCGTTCGTGAAGAAGGGCGGCCTTCTGTCGCGGATCGCGCCACAAGCGCTGAAAGACCACGTCGACGATCTCTCCAGGACCATTCGCCGCATTCAGGCCGATATCGTCAAACGCCAGGCCGAACAGGCTGTGGAGTGGGAGGATCTTCAGCGGACGGTGCTCGCCGCCAAGGCGGATCTGGACAAAGCGCGGATGGCTTATCGTTCGGAGGCGCCGCCGGCGGGCGTCGAGCGGGAGTTGTTGCGGCTTTCGGTGGACGAAGCCGCCGCCGGTTACCGGGAACTGGTAAGGCGATCCGCGTTAAAGAAGGAAGCCGATATGGCCGAGCTTCGGATCCTGGAGATCGCGGCGCTGCGGTATCGAAACCATCGCGCCCGCGATGCGCGCGACTTGGCGCGGTACACCATCGACTCGCCTGCCGATGGATTGGCGGAGCGGGAAACAATTTGGCGTGAAGCCGGCCTGCGGCAGCTTCGGGAAGGCGACCCGGTCCGCCCCGGTCAAATTTTAATGAAGGTCGTGGATCCCGCCGCAATGCGCGTGCGGGCGTTTGCCAACCAGGCCGACAGCGTGGATTTGCGCCCCGGCCAGAGGGCGGTCGTCAGGCTCGACGCCTACCCGGATTTGCGGCTCCCCGGAAAGGTTTCAAGCGTAGGAGCATCGGCTTCCTCCTCCGGTTGGGGGCGGAGCGATTTCGTCCGTCGCGTCGCCGTCGAGATCGACATCGACGGCCAGGATGCGCGCGTGCTTCCGGATCTGTCCGCCTCGGCCGAAGTGACGTTGGCGGAGGCCGGACCCTCCGTCGTCATTGCGCTGAGCGCCCTGCGCTGGAATGGAAAGGAAGCGTTCGTCCTGGTTCGAAGCCCCGGCGGATTCTCGACGCGCACGGTCACGCTTGGCTTGGCGGATAACCTTCGGGCTCAGATTACGTCCGGCCTCGCCGCCGGCGAGCAAGTTCGCTTGAATTGATAGCCGGTCCGTCCCACCACCATGAAAGAAATTCCATTTGAGACGATCGCCGATAGCGGCGACGACGGCATCTATGAGATCCGAACGCAAGCGCCGGGGCCCGCCGGGAGCCTTCCTCTCACTGCGGAGATGCTGCTGAGCCGGCCTTCGGGCGACTTGTTCGGGCTGAGCCTCGACGCGGGCATGGGTTGGGATCCAGCCGCCCTCGGCGGCAAGGAATTTCTGCTGCTGAGCACGCACGGCGGCATCCGCGCCGCCGACGGCTCGCCCATCGCCCTCGGCTATCACACCGGACATTGGGAAGTGAATCTGCTGGTGGAAGCGGCGGCCCGCGAGTTGAAGGCCCACGGCGCGATTCCTTTCGCCGCCTACTGCACCGACCCCTGCGACGGGCGGACCCAGGGCACCACCGGCATGTTCGACAGTCTGCCTTACCGCAACGACGCGGCCATCGTTTTCCGGCGCTTGATCCGCTCGCTGCCGACGCGGCGGGGCGTCATCGGCGTCGCCACTTGCGACAAGGGCCTGCCCGCCATGATGATGGCGCTGGCCGGAATGCCGGATCTTCCCTCGGTTCTGGTTCCCGGCGGCGTAACTCTTCCCGCGCGGGACGGCGAAGACGCTGGGCGCGTGCAGACCATCGGCGCCCGTTTCGCCCACGGCGCAATTTCGCTCGAATACGCGGCGGATATGGGTTGCCGCGCATGCGCTTCCCCCGGCGGAGGCTGCCAGTTTCTGGGCACCGCGGCCACGTCGCAGGTGGTGGGCGAAGCGCTGGGGATGTCGCTAACGCATTCGGCGCTGGCGCCCTCCGGACAGCCAGTGTGGCTCGACATGGCGCGGCGTTCGGCGCGCGCGCTTTTGTCGCTCGAGAGCCGCGGCTTGCGCCTGCGCGATATTCTCACCGACGCCGCGGTTCGCAACGCGATGACGGTTCACGCCGCCTTCGGAGGGTCCACCAATCTGATTCTGCACCTGGCCGCCATCGCTCATGCCGCCGGGCTTCGGATCCCCAAGGTCGAGGATTGGGCCGCCGCCAACCGCCGCATCCCTCGTCTGGTGGACGCCCTGCCAAACGGTCCGCGCAATCATCCCACCGTCCAGGTGTTTCTCGCCGGGGGCGTCCCGGAAGTAATGCTGCATCTGCGCCGCGAAGGGCTGCTCGACACCGGCGCGCTCACCGCCGGCGGCCAAACGCTGGGCCATGCCCTCGATTGGTGGGAAGCTTCCGCGCGCCGCCGGCGTTTGCGCGCGTTGCTCAAAGAACGCGACGGCGTCGATCCGGACGACGTGATTCTTTCCCCGAGCCGGGCCACCGCCAGCGGCCTCACCTCGACGGTCTGTTTCCCCACCGGCAATCTCGCGCCGCTGGGTTCGGTGATTAAAAGCACTTCCATCGATCCAAGCGTCGTCTCAAGCGATGGCGTTTATCGCATCGCCGGCCCTGCGCGCGTATTTCTCACCGAACCGGCGGCGGTGGCGGCCATCAAGAGCGGCGACATTCACGCCGGCGACGTGATGGTGCTGATTTGCCGCGGCCCTCTCGGCTCCGGTATGGAGGAAACGTATCAGGTAACTTCCGCCCTTAAACATCTGGAGTTCGGCAAACACGTGGCCGTGGTCACCGATGCGCGCTTCAGCGGCGTCTCCACCGGCGCATGCGTTGGCCATGTCTCGCCGGAAGCGCTGGCGGGCGGCCCGGTCGGCAAGCTGGAAGATGGCGACATGGTGGAGATCGTCGTGGACCGCCGTCTGCTTGAAGGCAGCGTAAATCTTGTGGGCGCGAAGGGAACCGTCTTCGGCGCGGAGGAGGGTACGCGAACGCTGGCCGCGCGCGCGCCCAGGCCCGATCTGAAACCCGATGCCGCGCTCCCCGGCGACACCCGGCTTTGGGCGGCGCTGCAGGAGGCGAGCGGCGGCGCGTGGTCCGGCTGCGTGTACGACGTGGACCGCATTCTGCGCGTCTTGGAGGCCGGCCGCAAAGCCCTTGCCGCGGCGAACGGCGAACGTTAACGCACGACGCCGGCCAGCGGACTGCTGGCGCTGGCGTACAACCTCTTCGGCATGCGCCCGGCCAGAAACGCATGCCGGCCCGCTTCAACGCCCAGTTTCATCGCCAGCGCCATGCGCTCGGAATCGTCCGCGGTGGCGATGGCCGTGTTCATCAGAACTCCATCGAAGCCCATTTCCATCGCCAGCGCGGCATCCGACGCCGTACCCACGCCCGCATCCACGATCAGCGGTACTTCGTGAATCATCTCGCGCAGGATTCGCAAGTTTGTCTGATTCTGAATCCCTAAACCGGAGCCGATCGGCGCTCCCAGCGGCATCACCGCCGCCGCGCCGGCGTCGATCAGCTTGCGCGCGTTCACCAGATCGTCGTTGGTGTATGGGAGCACGATGAAGCCTTCCTTGGCGAGCACGCGCGTGGCCTCCACCAGTCCCTCATTATCGGGAAACAACGTGCGTTCGTCGCCGATCACTTCCAGCTTCACCCACTCCGATAGCCCCACTTCCCGCGCCAGCCGCGCCGTGCGAATGGCCTCCTCGGCCGTATAGCAACCCGCCGTGTTAGGCAGGATGAACATCTTCGAGCGGTCGATAAAATCGAGCATCGATTCTTTCGAAGAGTCGTCCAGATTCACTCGACGGACGGCGACGGTAACGATCTCGGCGCCGGAAGCCGCGTGGCACCGCGCCATTTCCTGAAAACTCCGGTACTTGCCCGTCCCAACCAAAAGGCGCGAGCCGAACTCCCGGCCCGCGACCCGCAAAATGTCCCGCATACCTCAATGTTAGCGTTCCGCGGCTTTCCCGGCGAAACGGTGTCGATGTGAATCAAGAACCGCTTCCGCCGCGGGGTAGATCATTTCAATTTTGGCCGGTTGGCCAGCCCTTTGCGCGCGGTGGCAATTGCCGCGGCCAACGCCTCGGCGCGCTGCGAACCGATCACCGTCATCGTGCCGTCCCGCATCTCCAGCCGAACTCCGCGGTTCCCCCGCGCCACCATCGCCACGCCGCTCTTCGTCGTCCGAATGCCGTATCCTCCAAAATCTTTCACCGGATCGTAGGTCACGATCTTCACGCCCCGCACGCCGTCGAGTGGAATCGAGCGTCTCCGGCGGAAACCCTTCATGCGCACCCGGATCTCCGTCTCGCCGACTTCAGTCGACAAACGGACCGTGACGAGTCGCAAATAAACCGCCCAAAGCAATACGGACAGGACCGTCAAACCGCCATTCGAAATGGGATACCTGCCCATTTTGTGGCCGAAGCCCACCTGCCACACCGCCAGCGCCGTCAGAAAGACCGGCGGAAGCGCCAGCGTAACGCGCATCCGGAATTGGGGAAAGCTTTGTTCTTCGGAAAATCCCGTTGTCTGAGTTTCGGCCAAATACCACCCTAGGACCGGTCCCGCCCTTAGCGCAACAGTCCCTGCGCGTAAAGCAACACCGAGTATTGACTTTGATAATCGTACTTGGCGTTCGTGTTCTCGATTTGCGCCGAGGTCAGGTTCAATTCCGCCTGCGTCAATTCGACGATCGACGACAAACCCAAATCGTAACGCCCCTTGGCGAGATCCTGCGCCCGCGCCGCTTCGGTCTCTAGCCGCGCCGTGACGCCGATCCGTTGAAATGCCGTCACGGAATCGTTCCAGGCGATCTGGACGTCGCGGGCGATTTGCTCCTGGGCGTCCCGTACCTTCTGATCGGCCGCTTGCGCCTCGAATCCCGCCGCTCTGCGCCGCGCGGCGAAGAGATGACCGTTGAAAATGGGAATCTCCACGTTGCCGGAAATGCCCTCGTACTCGGCGGGGATATTCGTGCTTGAATTCGCGTGGTTGATCAACGGAAGGAATCCGGCCACTCCGGTGATGCTCACCGTCGGCAGCGCCAGATCGCGCTCCGCCCGCTCGAACTTGTAGGCCGCATCCCTCGAAAACCGGTAGCTGGCCAATTCCGGCCGGTTGGCCATCGCCTGCGCGATGAGAGGATCGGGTTGGCCTTCGGGCTGCGGCGGCTGGGCTTCGTCGGACAGTTTATAGGTGGCCGGCTTGTCGGTGCCCAGAGCCCGCGTCAATTCGGCGAAGGCGCTCTGAAGTTGATTCTGCGTCCGGATGACCAGCAATTTCGCCTGTTCCAGATTTACTTCGGCGAAACCGACGTCGAGATCCGATCGCAGCTTGTTCCTGGCGAGTTCGCCCACCTGGTCGAACAATACCTGACGGGCGGCCACGGTTTGCTCCGCCACCTGCACCAACGCCTGCGCCCGCAGCACTTCGTAGTACGCCCGGTTCACCGCCAGCAGCACGTCGTATTTGCTCGCCTGGTAGTCTTGCTGGCTGGCCTTTTCCCGCAGTTGGGTATTGGCCACCAAGTTATTTGTGCGCCCCGAATCGGTCACTAACTGGCTGACCGTTACGCCTTGGCCGAAGTGATTGAACATGCGAGGATCGGTCATAAGTCCGGCTCCGATTCTCGCGTCCTGATTGGTCTGCGTTCCGGTGAGGTCGGCGTTCAGCGTCGGCAAGTACGCCGAGCGGGCCTCGGTGATCAACTCGTGGGCCGCCGACAACTGGTTTTCCGCCGCCAGCACTCGCGGATGATTCTTCAGCGCGAGCGCTTCCGCACCCTTGAGCGATAGCTCGACCGGCGGCGCCGTCTGCGCGGCCGCCAGCGCCGCCGTGCCGAAAAATAGCAGAACGCGTTTCTTCATAGCTGTCGAATTAAACATATCGCTCAATGCGCCGGAATCACGGCGGGCGCGTTCCCTTCCGGTCCCCGGTTCTTGTCCTTGTACCCGTAGACCAGTAGATAGGCCGCCGGCACGATGAACACCGTAAACATTACCGAGGAGGTAAGCCCTCCGATGATCGCCCGCGCCATCGGCGTGTATTGTTCGGCTCCGGCGCCCAGCTTCAACGCCATCGGAATCATCCCGATGATCGTCGCCAGCGAAGTCATCAGAATCGGCCGCAGTCGAATGCGGCACGCCGTCACCGCCGCATCGCGCACCGAAAGCCCCTGCTCTTCCAATTTGTGGGCGAAATCGACGATCAGAATGCTGTTGGAGCCGGCGACGCCGATCAGCATCAGAATGCCCATCAAGGACATCACGTTAAGCGTGGTATGCGTTAGGGGCAGAATCACCAGCACGCCGATGAACCCCATCGGGATCGCCAGCATGATCAGGAACGGATCGATGAAGGAGCGGAACTGCGCCACCAGGATGAGAATCAGAAGGATAAAGGAAAGAATGAACCCGATGGCGAAGCTATTGAACGATTCGTTCATGCCGTTCACCATCCCTCGCAACGCGATGCGCACGTTGCCGGGCAGCTTGGCGTCGGCCACCACCTTCTTCACTTCCTTCGTTACTTTGCCCAAATCCTCACTGGCCGGCGTGACAAATACGTCCACCACGCGCTGGATCTGATAGTGGTCCACCTCGGTCGGCGTCAGAATCTGCTCCACCTTCACGACGGAGTCCAGCGTCGCCGGCTGCTTCAAATCCGGAGCCCGCAGCGGGATGTTGCCCAGATCGGAAAAGTTGTGAATCGCCCCCGGCCCATGTTCGTAATATTGCACGGTCAGGTAATAATCGTTCCCGCTCGCCCGGTCCACCCAGTAATTCGGCGCGATCTGATAGTTGGAGTTCAGCGCCGTGATGACGTTTTGAACCACGTCTTTTTGACTCAGCCCCATCTCGGCCGCATGCACCCGGTTGACGTTCAGCCGGATGCCCGGATAATTCATGTCCTGGGGAATGTACACCGCGCCGATCCCCCTCAAGTGGCGGATCTTCGACGCCAGATCCTCCGCGATGGGATAGATCTGGCTTAGCCTCGGGCTGCTGACCTGGACGTCGATCGGCGCCGCCAATCCCGAATTCAAGATCGCGTCCACCATCGAACCGCTCGAAAAGAACGTCCGGATCTCGGGCAATTGCGCCGTCATTTCCTCCCGCACCCGGTCCATATAGTCGAAGCTGCTCAGCTTATGATCGTCCTGCAATTGCACTTGCACCGTGGCCGTGTAAGGCCCGGCGTTCGTCGTGTAGAGCGAGGAAAAGTCCGGCACCACGCCGATGTTCGACACCACCATCTTGAAGTCTTCCTTGCCCACCACCCTGCGGATCAGATCCTCCACTTTCGCCACGTATTGCTCGGTCACCTCGATCCGCGCGCCGGTGGGCACTTTCAAGTTGATGGTGAACTGCCCGGCGTCGGTCCGCGGGAAAAACGCCAGGCCCAGAAACGGATAAATCCCCAGGCTCACCACGAACAGCCCCATCAGCGCCAGCACCGTCGTCCCCGGATATCTCAAACAACCCCGCACCCAACTCTCGTAAACGTCCAGCATCCGGTTGAAATTCCGGTTGAACCAGCGGTTGAACCGGTCGCCCCAGCTCTTCGGTTCGTCGTGGATCTCCTCGCCTCCCTCCCCGCCCTCGGCATGGTGGACGGCGGTGAGATATTTCGAGCAGAACAACGGAATCACCGTCATCGCCACCACGAAGGAGGCCAGCAGCGACAACACGAACGAGAGCGCCAACGCCGAGAACAGAAACTTGCTGACGCCGTAAAGGAAGGTCACCGGGAAGAAATCCACGACGTTGACCAGCGTCGCCGCCAGAACGGCCAGATTCACTTCCGCTCCGCCCGCCTCCGCCGCCACCTCCGGCGGTTCCCCCATCTCCAAATGGCGGTAGATGTTTTCGAGCGAGATCACCGAGTTGTCGATCACCCGCGAAAAGGCCAGCGCCAGCCCGCCCAATATCATCGTGTTGATCGTGCTCCCCATCAGCGACAAAATCACGAACGTCGCCATCGCCGAAATGGGAATCGACAGCAGCACCGCCACCGTCGCCCGCAAGCTCCCCAGAAACAGCAGAATCATCAGGCTGGTTAAAACCAGTCCGATCAACCCTTCGTGAATCAGCGTGTCGATGGCGTCCTTCACGAACTGCGATTGATCGAAGACCACCGCCAGTTTCAATTGCGGGGGAATGTCGTAAAGATGGGCGATCAACTGCCGGATGCCGTTCACCACGGCGATGGTGTTCGTATCGCCGCCCTGCTTCATGATCGGCAGATACACCGACCGCTGGCCGTCCACTCTCACCAGGTTGTATTGAATCTGGCTGGCGTCTTTCGTCTCCCCCACGTCGCCCACCGAGACCCACCGCTGGTCCACCGTCTTCAACGGCGCCGCATCCAGATCCTTCGGATTGTCCACCAGGCTGTTGGAGTAAACGTAGTAATCGTACGGCCCCATCTTCACGTCGCCGGCCGGCAGAATCAGGTTGCTGTCGTTCACCGCGCTCACCACGTCCATCAGGCTCAACTGCCGCGAGAACAGTTTGTAGGGATCGACATACACCATCACCTGGCGGTACTTGCCGCCGAACGGCGGAGGAATCTCCGCCCCCTGCACCACCGCGATCTGGTTGCGGATGGCGAACTGGCCGATGTCGTGAAGTCGCGTCTGGTTCAGCCCCTTGCCCTTCAGCGTCACCAGGCACACCGGCAGGCTGGAGGCGTCGAACTTCAACACCACCGGAGGCAGCGTTCCCGGAGGCAGCCGCTTCAAATCGGCCAGCGCCAGATTCGATAACTCCGTCACGTCGGCGTCGGCGCTGGTGCCCGGCTGGAAGAAAACCTTGATGATGCTTACCCCCAGCAGCGAGCGCGATTCGCTATGATCGACGCCCGCCGCCAGCGTGAAAAACCGCTCCAGCGGATCGGTAATGTCGGTCTCGATATCCTGCGGCGGCATCCCCGAAAAAAACGTCGCCACCACCACCTCCGGCATGTTGATCGGCGGAAACAGATCTATCGGCATCCGCCAGATGCTGGTGAGCCCGATCACCGCCAGCGCCAGGCAGATGACGATGATGAAATATGGATTGCGTATCGAAAAACGTGGCATGGTATGCGATTATCCAGCGGTTAATAGACCGTCTCCCGCCCTTCCTTCCGGTCCCCGGTTCTTGTCCTTATACCCGTAGACCAGTAGATACGCCGCCGGCACGATGAACACCGTAAACATCACCGAAGAGGTAAGCCCCCCGATGATCGCCCGCGCCATCGGCGTGTATTGTTCGGCGCCGGCGCCCAGCTTCAACGCCATCGGAATCATCCCGATAATCGTCGCCAGCGAAGTCATCAGAATCGGCCGCAGTCGGACGCGGCAGGCCGTCACCACGGCATCGCGCACCGAAAGCCCCTGCTCTTCCAATTTGTGGGCGAAATCGACAATCAGAATACTATTGGAGTCGGCGATGCCGATCAGCATCAGCACGCCCATCAACGACATCACGTTGAGCGTGGTGTGCGTGAGCGGCAAAATCACCAGCACGCCGATGAACCCCATCGGGATCGCCAGCATGATCAGGAACGGATCGATGAAGGAGCGGAACTGAGCCACCAGAATAAGGATCAGCAGGATAAAAGAAAGGATGAAACCGATGGCGAAGCTATTGAACGATTCGTTCATGCCGTTCACCATCCCTCGCAACGCGATGCGCACGTTGCCGGGCAGCTTGGCGTCGTCGGCCACCTTTTGCACTTCCTTCGTCACCTTGCCCAAATCCTCGCCGGCCGGCGTGACAAATACGTCCACCACGCGCTGGATCTGATAGTGGTCCACTTCGGTCGGCGTCAGAATCTGCTCCACTTTCACAACGGAGTCCAGCGTCGCCAAAGGCCGCCGGATCGATCCATTGCGCAAGCGATTGGCCTGCGTGGGGGTTGACTCCGAAGACGCTGTCCGCGAGGCCGCCATCGTAGCGGCGCGAGCTGGGGTCGTTCCCGATACCTGATCGCTCATTCTAGGCCGGTTTGGTGAGTAACGACCCGGACTGGGTGCGGCCGCCGGCTCCTTCTTCTCCGGAGCCCGCAGCGGGATGTTGCCCAGATCGGAAAAGTTGTGAATCGCCCCCGGCCCATGTTCGTAATATTGCACGGTCAGGTAATAATCGTTCCCGCTCGCCCGGTCCACCCAGTAATTCGGCGCGATTTGATAGTTGGAATTCAGCGCCGTGATGACGTTTTGAACCACGTCTTTTTGACTCAGCCCCATCTCGGCCGCATGCACCCGGTTGACGTTCAGCCGGATGCCCGGATAATTCATGTCCTGGGGAATGTACACCGCGCCGATTCCCCTCAAGTGGCGGATCTTCGACGCCAACTCCTCGGCGATCGGATAGATCTGGCTTAGTCTCGAACTGCTGACCTGGACGTCGATCGGCGCCGCCAATCCCGAATTCAAGATCGCGTCCACCATCGAACCGCTCGAAAAGAACGTCCGGATCTCGGGCAACTGCGCCGTCATTTCCTCCCGCACCCGGTCCATATAGTCGAAGCTGCTCAGCTTATGATCGTCCTGCAATTGCACTTGCACCGTGGCCGTGTAAGGCCCGGCGTTCGTCGTGTAGAGCGAGGAAAAGTCCGGCACCACGCCGATGTTCGACACCACCATCTTGAAGTCTTCCTTGCCCACCACCCTGCGGATCAGATCCTCCACTTTCGCCACGTACTGCTCGGTCACCTCGATCCGCGCCCCGGTCGGCACTTTCAAGTTGATGGTGAACTGTCCGGCGTCGGTCCGCGGGAAAAACGCCAGGCCCAGAAACGGGTAAATCCCCAGGCTCACCACGAACAGCCCCATCAGCGCCAGCACCGTCGTCCCCGGATATCTCAAACAACCCCGCACCCAACTCTCGTAAACATCCAGCATCCGGTTGAAATTCCGGTTGAACCAGCGGTTGAACCGGTCGCCCCAGCTCTTCGGTTCGTCGTGGATCTCCTCGGCGCCCTCGCCGCCTTCGGCATGGTGGACGGCGGTGAGATATTTCGAGCAGAAGAGCGGAATCACCGTCATCGCCACCACGAAGGAGGCCAGCAGCGACAACACGAACGAGAGCGCCAACGCCGAGAACAGAAACTTGCTGACGCCGTAAAGGAAGGTCACCGGGAAGAAATCCACGACGTCGACCAGCGTCGCCGCCAGCACGGCCAGATTCACTTCCGCCCCGCCCGCCTCCGCCGCCACCTCCGGCGGTTCCCCCATCTCCAAATGGCGGTAGATGTTTTCGAGCGAGATCACCGAGTTGTCGATCACCCGCGAAAAGGCCAGCGCCAGTCCGCCCAATATCATCGTGTTGATCGTGCTCCCCATCAGCGACAAAATCACGAACGTCGCCATCGCCGAAATGGGAATTGACAGCAGCACCGCCACCGTCGCCCGCAAGCTCCCCAGAAACAGCAGAATCATCAGGCTGGTCAACACCAGTCCGATCAACCCTTCGTGAATCAGCGTGTCGATGGCGTCCTTCACGAACTGCGATTGATCGAAGACCACCGCCAGTTTCAATTGCGGGGGAATGTCGTAAAGATGGGCGATCAACTGCCGGATGCCGTTCACCACGGCGATGGTGTTCGTATCGCCGCCCTGCTTCATGATCGGCAGATACACCGACCGCTGGCCGTCCACTCTCACCAGGTTGTATTGAATCTGGCTGGCGTCTTTCGTCTCCCCCACGTCGCCCACCGAGACCCACCGCTGGTCCACCGTCTTCAACGGCGCCGCATCCAGATCCTTCGGATTGTCCACCAGGCTGTTGGAGTAAACGTAGTAATCGTACGGCCCCATCTTCACGTCGCCGGCCGGCAGAATCAGATTGCTGTCGTTCACCGCGCTCACCACGTCCATCAGGCTCAACTGCCGCGAGAACAGCTTGTAGGGATCGACATACACCATCACCTGGCGGTACTTGCCGCCGAACGGCGGAGGAATCTCCGCCCCCTGCACCACCGCGATCTGGTTGCGGATGGCGAACTGGCCGATGTCGTGAAGTCGCGTCTGGTTCAGCCCCTTGCCCTTCAGCGTCACCAGGCACACCGGCAGGCTGGAGGCGTCGAACTTCAACACCACCGGAGGCAGCGTTCCCGGAGGCAGCCGCTTCAAATCGGCCAGCGCCAGATTCGACAACTCCGTCACGTCGGCGTCGGCGCTGGTGCCCGGCTGGAAGAAAACCTTGATGATGCTCACGCCCAACAGTGAGCGCGATTCGCTATGATCGACGCCCGCCGCCAGCGTGAAAAACCGCTCCAGCGGATCGGTGATGTCGGTCTCGATATCCTGCGGCGGCATCCCCGAAAAGAACGTCGCCACCACCACCTCCGGCATGTTGATCGGCGGAAACAGATCTATCGGCATCCGCAAGATGCTGGTCAGCCCGATCACCGCCAGCACCAGGCATATCACAATGATGAAATATGGATTGCGTATCGAAAAACGTGGCATGGCGTGCGCTAAGCCGGCGGTCCCGCTCCTATTCGGAAGCCTGCCCCTGCGTCGATTGATCCTCCAGAAGCTGCACGGGATGCGCCTTCACTTGCTCACCCGGCTTCAGCGCGCTGCGGTCGCTGACGACTACCTCGTCGCCTTCGTTCACTCCAGACAGAATCTCGGAAGCCTGCGCCGTCTGTAGCCCCAGCTCCACTTTTCGCTCCTCCAGTTTCCCCGAGGAATCGACCACCAGAACCACGGCCCCCGACGCCGTCCTGTTCACCGCTTCCAGCGGCAACGCCAAAACGTTTTCCCGGTGTTCCAGCGTCAGGGTGGCTTCGGCGTAAAGCCCCGGCACCAGCACGCGCTGCGGATTCGCCACGTCCACCTCCGTGTGCATCGTTCTTGTATCTTCCTTTACGTCCACCGAGAAGCGGCTCACTTTGCCCGGAAAGGTCCGGTTCAACGACGACACCAGGACGTTGACCACATCGCCGATGCGGATGTAATGAACGGACGATTCCGGCACGGGAATGACCAGCCGGAAAAGATCGTCTTCCGACAAACGCACCAGCGGCAATGCGTTGGCGTTGGAAGTTCCGGCCTGCATCAGCGTTCCGAGGTTGGCATACCGCTGCGTCACCACGCCCGTAAACGGCGCGGTAATTCTCGCGTAATCGAACAACACCTGATCGTGGTCCTTCTTCGCCTTGGCCGCCGCCATCTGGCTTTGCATCCCTTCGAGCGTCGCTTTCGCCGCTTCCACCTGAGCCTCGGATGCGAGATCTCTGCCTTGCAGATCGTCCACTTCCTGCTGCGCCACCAAACCGGGTTTCGACTTCGACACGGTGTTCAAACGGTCGTACTCCAGATGCAACACTTTGTGCTGCGCCTCCGAACGGCTAATCTCCTCGGTGGCGTGCTGCACCTGTTGCTTGCTGTTCTGGATCATCGCTTCGTCTTCCTTGATCTGGGCTTCCAGTTCCGGAATCTCGAGCACCGCCATCAACTGGCCCTGTTTCACCCGGGTGCCATAGTCGACAAACAACTGCTTCACGAACCCGCTTTCCTTGGCGTAAACGTCGATCTCCTGAAAAGGAACCAGCTCGGAGGACACGGTAAGCTGCCGGCTCAACGTCTGCCGCGTCACTTTCGTCACCCCCACCGTCACCTCCGCCGAGGCCGACTCCGCGCTCGCCTTCGTCGCACTGCCGCATCCGGACAAAATCCCCGCCAAGCCCGCGACGCATCCCAGCCAAATCCAAGCCGATCCGTAATTCTTCCCGCTCTCTCGCTTCATTCGCTCTTTCGTGTTCCTGTTCATGGACAACCGCCCCGTCGCTCGCGCGCGCACTCGTCTACCCTTGCCTCGACAGTTTTGCCGCCAGCTTCTCCAGCGTGAAATCCGCCGAGCGGCAGAGATTGATCACCGCGCCTTCTTCTTCGAGAACCCTTTCCGCCGCCGCCGGAACCTGTGCGGCGATCCCCATGGGAATCGTCTGCACGCCGTGCATGTCTCCATGCACCAGATCGCCGGAATGAATCTTCAAGCCGCCGATTTCGACCGGCTCCCCGTATTCGAATAGATGGGCGTAGGCGTGCGACACCGCCACGCCGCCGGCGAAGGCGTGGAAGCCGCGCGCTTCCATCGCTTCCAAATCTCTTACGGCGCCATTCGTCACGCACCCGATGCACCGCAGCGCTAAGCCGATCTCCGCGTGCATCTCCCCGACGAACGCCCCGATGCCCGGCAGCCGGTCCACATCCTGAATCACCATCACGCGCGGCGCCGGGACGGTCAATACATGCCGCCACCAGTCGATCCGATCGTAATAACAACGCCCGGCCATGGGCGGGGAAGACGAGCGAATCCTCCCCGTCACCGCGTAGCCGAGCATCGGCGGCAATTTTGGAAACCGGCAATGCACCGGGCCGTGGATAAACCCTTCGTTTTTCATCCGTACGCCGAAAGCTTCCATGGCGTTCGATACCGTGCATGTGTCCAAACGCCGCAGCGCATCGAATGCCTCGGCCGAAAGTTGTGGAATGGGTGTCATTTCGATGAGTCTTGTGTTCGCCGTCCGCCGCGCCTACTTGCTCCCCGCTTCGGCGCCTCGGCCGCTTGCCCATCCGCTCCAGGACCAGGCGAACGTTACCGCCCGCTTCACATCGTCCTTACGAAAGGGCTTGCTTACCACGTCGTAACCGTGGTTTTGAACCACTTCATTCCAAAGGTACTCGTCGACGACGCCCGAGGCAAGCAATACGCAGACCGATTGCGGCAGGCTGGCGATCCGCGCCAACGCCTCCCGCCAATCCTCACCGGGTAGATCCCGGTCGCAAATCACTAACGGTACGGGATGCAGCCGCAACGAAGCGATCGCCCCTTCCGAGGAGTCCGCGATCGAAATTTTCCATCCGAAACCGGCCGCGATCTGCCGCAACGCCTCCTGGTCTTCCCTAACGTCGGTTATCGCCAACAACATCACGTTGCCATTGGCTTTTGCGCTCTCCTCCACTGAGGCGCTGCCGCCGCCTCTCCGGGTTGGGAAGAGCCATTTCAGGTCGAACACGGTGAAGCACTCTTATGGCGGCCATTCATCTAAAAATATAATGAGGGCGAAGGATTGGTCAGTCTTCGGGGAGGTGACTGGAGGGGATCCGCCACCAAGACGACTCCTTCGCCCTCAAAGTCTAGATTAACCGTCCCACCCCTTTTCTGGAATACCCTGACTCCGTGATTTCGCGGGGAAGTTGCCTGTATCGCGCCGCCTCTCGCGCCAGATCCTTTAGAATCGGGACGTGGGCTCGGCGCGTGGATAAGATTCGCATCCTCCTGGCGGACGATCACGTCGTTCTTCGGGCCGGTTTGCGCCTCCTGCTGGAGCGCCAGCCGGACTTCGAAGTGGTCGCCGAAGCCTCGGACGGGCGTCAGGCCGTCGAGTTGGCCGAAGCCAAACATCCCGATATCGCCGTCCTTGACATTCAGATGCCCAAGCTCAATGGCCTCGAAGTGGCCCGCCAGATCTCCGCCAAACTTCCATCCACCGGCGTCATTATTTTGAGCATGCACTCGGATGAAAGCTACGTCCTGCGGTCGCTCCAGGCGGGCATTCGTGGCTATCTCCTCAAAGACTCCACCGATACCGACCTGATTGGAGCCATCCGCGCCGTCCACGAGGGCAAAGCGTTCCTTTGTCCCGAGGTCAGCCGGATGTTAGTGGAGAACTTCGCGACTCATCTCCACGGCCAGGCCGCCGGCGATAGCTACGAATCGCTCAGCACCCGCGAACGCGAGGTTCTCCAGTTGCTCGCCGAGGGCCGGTCGAATAAAGAAGCCTCCGCGATCCTCAACGTCAGCGTCTCCACCCTCGAAACTCACCGGACGAAAATCTTCCAGAAGCTCAGCCTGCACAGCCTGCCCGAGTTGATTCTCTACGCCGTCCGGCGCGGCCTCGTCGCGTAACCGGCTACTGAAAAAGGCCCTCGGCCACCGGCTCCCTTACGGGACTCACGATTCTGAGCCGCGCGCGTGAGCAAGCGGTTTATGGCCTTTGTCGGCAGCGTGTTAAACGGGTGGGGGTTTGAATCCTACCGTCCTCAAAACGTGATGCGCGCGGTCAACTGGATCTGCCGCGGACCTCCGGCTTCGGCCGCTTGCATCGCCGTGATCGCCCCGAACGCCGGAACGCTCACGTTCAAACTGGCGGGTGGCTGGTAGTTCGGATGGTTGGTCAGATTCGCTACCTGCGCCCCAACTTCCATGACGGCGTGTTCGGTCAATTGGAAATGTTTAATCAGCGATGCCGACAGGACCGCCTGCCCCGGTCCCACCACGTCGCCTTGGGAGGCGTCGCCGAATCGCCCGATATTGTTGCCCGGATCGACGAAGGCGGCGGGATTGATCCATTGCCCGATCGATTGGCCCGCGTAGGGATTAACTCCGGGAACCACGTCCGCCCGGCCTCCGTTAAAGTTACACGGACACAGATTGTACCCGGTGCCCGATGGATCGCTGTAAGTCGAGGTCGTCAAGAACGGTCCCGTCTGAATCAGGAGAATACCGCCTAATTCCCATCCACCAACCATCGCATTCAGCAGCCGGTTGCTATTTAGAAAAGCTTTGCCTTTTCCAAACGGCAATTGGTACAAAAACGTCGTCAGGAAGCGCTGGCGGCGGCCGAATCCCGTATTCCCGTAATCGAGGCCGGGATTTTGAGGATCCGATAGCAATGTGTTGCCGAACTCGTTGACCGTCGTCTGCGCGGTGCCTCCCGCCGGCGCTCCGTTCACATTCGTCAGATTCCTGGTGTACGCATAACTGGTCTCGAACTGAAGATCGCCGGACCGTTTCCGGAGCGAAATGGTCCCCGAGTTATAATTCGAGAACCCCAGGTTGGTCTGGTATGAAATGGCGTACATCTGCGGAAATGGGGCGCTGGCGGCGAGCGCGTTGTAACCTTGCGTATTCGGAGGAATCTGGTTCAGATTGATATCGGTGGGCAGATTGGATCCGTGGTTGCCATCGTAGGAAGCGCGTAACCCGAATCCTTTGCCCAGGTCCCGTTCGAGCGTCAAATCCCACTCCTGGACGATGGGGTCTTTGTAGTGAATATCGGTTGCTAAGTCGTACCATTGCGTGCCGGGCAAAGCGATATTCGAGGGGAACGAATAAGGAGCCTTATAGACGGGTTGGCCATTGCTTCCGATCGAGTTCGAGAACCCGCCGACATCGCTCGCCTCGACCGACCACCCGTCGATGGCGGAGAGAGACAGCGGCGCTTCGATGAACCTTCCGTATCCGCCCCGAAGGACGGTTTTGTCGTCGAAAATTCGCCAGGCGAATCCAATTCGTGGCGCGAAATCCGTTTTTTGCGAATAACGCAAGCCCACCGGAATTCCCGCTTGCGCGGCGGTCAGAATGGGCGTCGGAGCGATCGACTGCGCGAAACCCGGATTCACCAGGCCGAGCGAAGATTGCCGCGGAACGATCACCGCGCCGTGGACCACTTGGCCGTTTTGCACGCTGTTGTAATTGGGATCGAAGTTCGCGACGTTGTTGTTGTAGTCCTGGAACACCGGATGATATTCGTACCGCAAGCCGTAGTTGAGGGTGAATGTGGGCGACACTTTAAAATCGTCTTGAACGAAGCCCGCATAGTGAGTCGCCCACGAATCCGTGCTCGGGTTCAACACGGTCGACACGGTGGTGGAGTCCGGATAGCCGAGCATGAGAGCGGCGAGAGGAGTCGCGTTGCCGCTGCCCAGCAGTGCGTTGGTAACCCCGCCGTTGAACGTGTAACTGCCCAGCCGGTAGTTAAGAAACACGTTGGTGAAGTAGGCGTGCAAATAGCGAAAATCCCCGCCGAATTTCAACGTGTGCTTTCCCTTGGTGTAAGTAAGCGTATCGGTGATCTGGTCGGTTCCCTGCCGCGGATTTGTGTCGGCGTTCGGAGTGACAACGGACATAAATCCCGCCAGGTTGATCTGCGGAGTGTCTTGAATCGTGGGAAGCGCTTCGGGGAAGCCGTTGGGCGGCCCCGTCAGGCCAAGTGTGCTGGCTACCGCCTGCGTCGATAGTCCGAAAGAATATGCGAAACGGACGCTTGAGAACCCGCCGCGCACCTCGTTGACG
Source organism: uncultured Acidobacteriota bacterium (assembly GCA_963823105.1). Taxonomy (GTDB): domain Bacteria; phylum Acidobacteriota; class Terriglobia; order Bryobacterales; family Bryobacteraceae; genus JAJYKC01. Next base: position 87,068 of record CAWGKC010000009.1, on the reverse strand, counting down.
AGATTCGGAGAGATAATCCAACTGTAGCCAACGGTGAAGGCGTTATCGATTTCCGGCTGCGATGTTTCGCCCACCAGCGGAGTGGCGGGTGAATTGATCCCGCCCGGAGGTAGAGTTACGCGCCGGTTTTTGTAAGTGTATCGAACAAATAGAAGTTTGTTGGAACTGATGGTCTCGTCCACGCGCCCGTCGAATTGAGCGCTCAGAATCGGGATGCTGTAGTTCGCCAAATAGTTATTCGCAACCGCTCCGGGCGCCCCGTAGTTCGGCAATGGGTAGAATTCGTTTAGCAATGCCTTCGACCATGGATTGATCTGGCTCTGTGGAATAATGTTTCCGGGGTAGCCGGTCAATTGATTGGCCCCGCCGCCATTGGCCGGGCTGAGGTACGAGGAAAAATCCCCGTTTCGCATAGCCTGAGTGGGGGTACTCAAGACCGCCGTAAGATCTTTGGGCAACGATAACCTTTCGAAGCTTCCGAAAAAGAAAGTCTTGTTCGTCCCGTTGTACACTTTCGGAAGAATCACCGGACCCCCGAGATACGCGCCGTAGTCGTTCAGCTTGATGATCGGGCTAGTATGGCTGAAAGTGTCGGAGGCGTTAAAGTCGTTATTCTGCACGTTTTCAAAGGCGCCCCCGTGGAATGCGTTCGTTCCGGATTTGGAAACGGTTGTGACGTCGGCGACCCCCCCATACTCGGCCGGGTTCAGATTTTCGCTGATTCGGATTTCTTCAATGGCGTTGAACGATGGAAACATTTCGGTGAGCGGCCCCGCCTGTGCGCCGGGACCGACGGAGCTGATTCCGTCGATGCTGAAGGAAAGCTGCGAAGTAGTCGCTCCCGCTACCGTGATGTTGTTGTTGCTGTCGATCTGCACGCCAGGTTGCGCCGTCAAGGTCGAGAAAGCGCTGGTCGAACCCTGTGCGCGGCTTCCGATGGACACCGGGAGGTCGGTTAGCTCAAGGCTCCCCTTGGTCTCGGCGACGTTCGAGGTTTCGGTCTGCAGAACGGATGTGGCCTCCACGGTCACGCTGTCCGATTGCGAGGCGATCTTCAAATCGGCGTCGAAACGTTTCACGTCCCTGGCGTTCATCTCGAACGCCGTAAAGTCCACCGTCTGAAAGCCCGGCATTTGGATCTTGACTTCGTAGCTTCCCGTATCGACGTTGACAAATTGGTAAAATCCCGCCTCGCTCGTCAGCGCGGTGCGAACCGCGTTCGTGCCTTGATTGACAAGTTCGACCGTCGCCTTCGCGATGACGCTGCCGCTTGCGTCTTTCACCGTTCCAAGCACTGTGCCAAACGTGGACTGGCCATATGCGGCCGCGCAAAATGCCGTCAGTCCGAGAATCACCGGAATCCTGCGGCACAGACGCCTTGTCCACTGGCGCGCGGACGATCCGGAAACGATCGCGTTAGCTGAGAAACGAGTAATCGGCATGAAGACCTCTCTGTGTAAATTTCGGACCGCGCCACGGGCAGGAAAGATTCAGGAAAACCGGAAGCCCGTAACGGACTTCATCAAAGTTTTCGATGGACCTTATTTCCGGTAGCCGCCGGCTGCGATCAGGAGAACTCATGCCATCCCAACAGGGCCGCATCGGCTTCCTCGGGCAACGGAGATTCCCCGTTGGGAGGAGGCTCGTGCGGCGGGATGCGTTCATTCCGCAGCCGCTTGTACCAACTTTTCAGTTTTCGAAATCGAGGGCCGGCGACGTTTCCGCCGCCCCGGATTAATGAAAAAACCGACGTGGGTTAAGTGAGAGTTAGAAAGGAGTATAACCAATGACACTTCCGCTGTCAAGCGTTAAGTTCGCTCTAACTTCCAGCCTCCGCCGCGCGGTTATTTGTAGTGGACGAAGCGCAAAATCCAGGCTATACTGCCGTCTAACGAAGGAGCCTCATGTCGATTCGTGCCGTCATAGTACTCTTATGCGTCGCCACGCCGGCGTTCTGTCAAGACTTTAACCCGCGGTTGGCCGCGCAGTACATGGATGGGCGCCAGAAGGACTGGGTGGACTGGCCCGTGGCGATGCACTCCGGCGTGGCGTGCATGTCCTGCCACACGGGCCTGCCTTACTTACTGTCGCGGCCGGCATTGCGGCGATCGCTCGGCGAGAACACCGGTCCGACGCTCTATGAGGGCGTGTTGGTCGCCGGCATGCGGGCCACGGTCATCCGGACGGACGCCGACGATTTGTTCGGGGGCCTCAAAGGCCCCATCGTCGGCCAGGTGTATGGCGCGCAGACGATTCTCGCGGCGCTGGTGCTGGCGATGGACGACGCCCCGCGCGGCAAAATGAGCGCGGAAGGAGAAAAAGCCTTCAGCCGGATGTGGTCGCTTCAAGTGAAGACCGGTGCGGATCGGGGCGCCTGGCCGTGGTCGGACTTCGATCTCGATCCCTGGGAGACAAGGGACGCGACTTACTATGGCGCGGCTCTGGCGGCGCTCGCCACGGGATTGGCCCCGGCCGGCTATCAGTCGCGGCCCGGCATTCAGGAGAACATAGCGGCAATGACGGCCTATTTGGGGCGGGAGTGGGGCGCCCAGCCGCTGCACAACCGGCTGAACGTTTTGTGGGCCTCTTCCAAGCTCCGCGATTCTCTTCCGGATGCCAAACGGCAGGCGATTCTCGACGAAATTTGGGCCAAGCAGGCGGCCGACGGCGGCTGGACGATGGAATCGCTGGGCCAATGGAAGAAGCGAGAGGCGGCGCCGCCATACAACGGTTCCAACAGCTACGCCACGGCACTGACCGCCTTCGTGGCGCAACAGGCCGGAGTGCCGGTGTCGGACGCCCGCATGTTGCGCGCCTTGGCGTGGTTACGTTCCCACCAGGATCCTCAGTCCGGAGCTTGGGCCGCGGAATCGATGAACCACAAACACGACGCCGGATCGATGCCGGACAAGTTCATGACCGACGCGGCGACGGGTTACGCGACGGCGGCGCTTCTCGGCGCGGTGGCGGCGAATCCCAGCGGTTCGCGCTGAACTTACGGGATAACGACGATTCCCGCGTAAGTCACGTCGGTACCGAGGTCCCACGTCTTTTCGTATTTCAGAGTGGCGGCGTCGTACACCTCGATATCGAAGCCCGCGCCATAGATATATAGTTTCTTGCCGTCGGACGAGATTCCCAGCGTGAAACGCGTGCGGCACGGGACCTCCGCCTTCCGCGCGATGCGGCCATTGGTAAGATCGAATGCCCAAAACTCGCAGCGCTTGTTTTCGTACATGCCGCTCGCCACCACCGAATAGCCCCACTTCTTGTCGGGCGTCACCTCAAAGCCCACCATCCCCGCCGGAGCCGGTCCGATGGGTTCGAAATCGATCCGTTTCGTGCTCAGGTCGAATCGCGCGAGGCCAAACACGTGATTATGAACGACGGGGTCCGACGTAACAAACAGCGACGTGTGCTCCCCAGGCTCGTTTATCAAATCCAGGTCGCCGCCGATGTGGACGTTTTCCATCCCTGGAGCCTCCGGCCTGGATAGGTCGATGTGATCGATCACTTTAAAGTCGGATGCCTGCAGAATGGTGATCTTATCGCCAAACTGATACAAGTACTTACCGTCGGGAGACACCTCGATCGCACCCGATCCGAAATCGCCCTGGTTTGCAGCTTCCTCCTCCTTTGGAATATCCACCGTCTTGACTATTTTCCCCTGCTCCAGATCCACCACGGTGTATTTCGGCTTTCCTACCTCGTAGTGCTCGGGAAACTTATCGATTTCCTTGGTGACCGTGTAAAAGAATTTGCCTTGAGGGTCGGGAGTTCCGCTCCAGAACCGGTATTGTTTGGTCGACGTATTCAGCACCAAGTGATGGGTCACTTTGCGCGTGGCGACGTCAATCGCCTCGATTCCATTGTGATCGATCGTCGTAACGTAGATCGTCTTGTGATCCGGAGACAGGCGAATACCCATTGGCGTGCCGGTTGTAAGCGGAATGCGATCGACGATCGCGGCCTTGTCCTCGTCGAATACAAGCACGGAAGCCGGGTAAGCGGGCAGATACAAAGTACCCGCGGACGCAAGCGAGGCGAAGGCCCCGCACGCGGCGAAAAGAAGCGCCGTTTTTTTCATCGCGTTCCTATGGAAATACCAGGTCGAGATTCCGCCAGTCCTTGGTGGCCGCGGCGCATTTCGCCGTCCAGTCCGTGGCGTTGTTCAGATGATCGGGAACCTGCGCCGGCCAGTAACAACTGACATAGCAGTCGTAGATATCGCGTTCGACAGGCTGGCAGAGGCCCGCCGTCCCTCCGGCCGCATCCACTTCCCAACCCGGCGTGAACATCAACGCGCACCCCATCGGAACGTGCGGGCGCTGCTCCACCGGCGGGCGGTCCTGCAACGCGACGACATCGCCCGTTTTCGAAGCGACATAGCCGTCGATGCGCGCCGCTTTCTTGTTGAGAGGTCGCATGTGTTTCATTCGGCTTTCCTTTCGGCGAACTGCTGGAGAAATCCCGGATTCCCGGCCGCGATCGCGCCATAAATTTCCAGGCACGTGTTCGTCCAGTCCCGTATCCAATCGCAATAGTGAAGATTGGGATGGCCTGTGTCTCCGTATCGTACAAATGCTTCATGGTGGCATCCGCCGGCACACAGCGGGCGCGCCCAGCAGGTATGGCAATCGTACTTGGAACCAATATGGCCGCGGCGCAGAAACTCCGTCCGCCTCTCGCGGTCGACTCCGGTGGAGATGTGGCCCAGTGAGTGGGCGTCGGAATCGACGAAGCGGTGGCAGGGCGCGATGTCTCCCGACGGCCCCACTCCCAGCAGCCCCAAACCCGCTCCGCAGGGATGGGATTTATTTACCCCTTGGCACAACTCCGCCAAAGTGTCGCTGACGTTCGAAAAACCGTGCGCCTCGCCGCGCAAAGCGTACTCCAGATACTCGCTGGCCAGCACGTGAAACTGTTCCAGCACGCTGTCCATGCCCCGCTGGCCGATCGCGTAGAGTTGATCCGGCGACGTAGTCACCGGCGCGAAGCCGACTTCGTAGAATCCCAGATCCTGTTTCAAGTGGCGGAATATACGGATCACGTCGGAGACACCGGCGGTCAGCGTCACTCGCGCCGTGATGGGCCGCGTGCGATGGTTTTGAATCAGCGCCCGCACTCTCGGTTCGATGATGTCGTAACTCCCGCGCCCGTTTTCGAAAACCCGCAGCCGGTCGTGCATGTCCTTCGGCCCGTCCATGCTCACCGTCACGCCGATGCGGTTTTCCGATAGAAACTCGATAATCGCCGGAGTAAGTAGCGTGCCGTTAGTAGTAAGACTGAAATCGACGTGGCGGCCTTGTTCGGCGGCCCGCTCGTTCGCGTACGCCACCACCTGCTTCAGCAGCGGGAAATTCATCAGCGTCTCGCCGCCGAAGAACGTAATATGCACGGTTTGACGATCGGCCGACTGCGCGAGGAGAAAATCCACGGACGACTTAGCCGTCGCGATATCCATGAATTTCGGCTTGCCTTCGGGCGTAGCCACCTTATCGGCGCCGAATTCGTAGCAGTATTGGCACGACAAGTTGCACTGGTTCGTAAGATTCATCACCAGCGTCTGTAAAGGGAAGTCTTCCGGCGGATGGGAAGGCATCTCCCGCGCCGCATCGTCGCCGACGATGACCTGGGCGTGGTACATCTCGGCGATCAACTCCTCGGCGTCGTCGTCGTGTACGCCGCGCGCCGCCAAGGCCCTAACCAACTCCTCGTGGGGAACTCCCTCCGGCCCGAAACAGGAGATCAGCGCCGCCGCGGTCTCGTCCATCGCGAAAATGGCGCCCGCCGGAACCAGATATAGGAACCGGGCGCCCTTCGCGTCGAAGCGGTGAAACTCGCCTAGACGATACGTGCGCGTAGCGACCGCGTTCACTGTCCCACCTCGGGCTGGTCCCATTGCATGTATGCCGGCACAGTCACGACCAGGTACGATTTCGCGGCCAGCGGCCTGCCCTCTTTGTCTTTCTCGTTCTTCGCCGTCGCCACCACCCACACGTCGCCGTAATTGTTCCGGCTGAACTTACGTTGCGGATTCGGCCCGTCGGAGGAAGGCGTGAAGAATCCATCCGGACTTAGAACCCCGACAAACTCCTTGTCGTCGTCGCCATAAACCGAATAAAACTCCTCGACCGACCACGACACGTCCACCGGGCCAAGTTCCACGTCGTCATCGGTATGCGGCTTGCCGTCGGCGCCGCGCTGGTACGCGATGGCCTCGAACTGCTGATAACCCTTCGGGTGCCGCTCGCTTCCCAGCCTGGCCAGACCGGCGCCGGGAGTCACCTGAATATAGTCGACGCGGTCGTATACCGCGATGGCCGCTTGAAGAACCGAACGCCGGAAGGCGATGTCCCTCTTACCGGGAACCGCGTCCGCCGACACGTCCAATTCGACGACAGCCTCGCCCGGCGTATGAGAAACGATGCGGCGCACAGCGACCCCGGAGCCAAAGTCCAGATCGGCCGGCGCGATTTGCGCGGGAAGATTTTCGGCGATCAGCCGGACGCGTGTCGCCTGCGAACCCGTTTTCAAAGACAAGCGATCCACCCCGATCAACACCGGCTCTGGCGTGGCCCGCTGCATCTTAACGTCGATTCCAAGTTCCTGATACTGGCCCCAGAACCAACGCCCTTCCGCCGTCGATTGGTTGGAGGAAACCATCATCGCCTCGCGCATCTCGCTCGACAGATCGCCCGGCGCGGCATCGGCTGGGGGCGTGCCCTTGGACCGGCCCCGCCACGCGTATCCGGCATACACCAAGCCACGTCCGGTGCGCGAAATGGCCGCGCCGCCCTTCACCGGCCGCAGCGTAGTGCGCGTCGTGAATTCGTCCTCGGTTCCGCTCACCGGCTCCATTTCCATCTCTCCGTAATACATCCCTCGGCCGGGAATGTGCGCCGAGATCAACCAGCGGCCCGCCAGTTTCGGAGAGCGCATCCGCGCCCGCCACGCCGCCCATTCCGGAGTCTGCAACGGCGCGGTCTTGCTCAGGTACGCCAAAGCCTCGTCCACCGGCGGAGGCGCGTTGGGGTCGAGATGGTGGCGTCCCTCGTCGAAGCCACCCGCGTTGATGCCCAGCCGAAACGCCTCGTCAGCCTGCGGGTACAGAGCGACATGGAGGTTGGCCAGCAGTTTCCAATCCTGTGGCGAGCGCCGCCACGAGAGCGGGCGAGCCATTGGATGACAGTTCGCGCAAGCCCCGCGCACCGTGTCGTTGGGAATGTTCGTCTCGTCTTGAACGCGGTGCTCGGCGTAATACATCACCGGCTTCGCTTCTTCGGGAGCCAATCCGTGGTAAGTGCCCAGATACTTCAGAATCGAGCGCGCCTCCTCGGGAGTGAGTCGCACGCCGCGCAAACGCACCATCCGTTTGATCGCTTCTTCCCAGCCTTCGGGCGTCGCGCGCTCCCAGGAAATCCGCAGCAGATTCCCATCGGCGTCTTTCGCATGGCAAGTGCCGCACTTAGAGATCACCAATGGATCGGTAACCGGAATCCCTTTCTCGGGTGCGGCCTTAGCCGATTCCTCCGGCGGGGCGGCTTGCGGAGTCTGGCCCTGTGCAAACACCGGCAGCGCCAGGAGGGATGCAAGCAGCATTTTCATAAACTATTCGGACATCATACCCCGCCGCCTAGCCTCTAAGACAATAAAAAGTCTTTATGGGATCGATTTCAGCCCCGCGGAGGTCGCGCTATCTTCCAGGGTCGGCCGGCGCCGGTACTTTCTTCGTCCCTTGCATTTCCCGGTCGGTCTGCTCGATGCCGGCTGCCGCGTAATCGGAGAAGAAGCCCCACCCGCCGTATTTCGACCGCAGCGCCGGCAAGAGGGCTTTCGTCATCGCTTCGCCCGTGTGTCCGGCCGTCCGCTCCCGGCGAACGCCCTCGCGCAGCTCCACTAAATACGTCCGGAACGTTTGAACGTCGCTCCCATCGGCGACACCACCATGTCCAGGCACCCAAACCGCCCCGCCGTAATCCTTGCGCATCGCGTCGAGCGATCCGACCCAAGCTTGCGTCGATGAGTCGATCAGATTAGGGACATGATCCTTCCACAACATGTCGCCGCAGAACACAACGCCGGCGTCCGGCACCCAAACGACCGAGTCGCCGCCGGTGTGGCCGGGATAGTATTGAACGCTCAGTTTTCGCGAACCCAGGTAGAGATCGACGCGCCTATCGTAAATCACGGTGGGCAACACCAGCGTCTGCAGAAGCGCCGTTTTCTCCGGCGTCACCGGCGGATTCAGCAGCTTGACGTTCTCCGTGCGCATCCACGCGCGCACGTTGCGCTGCGCCACGATCGTCGCACCGGCCGCGGCAAAAACGCCGTTGCCGCTCACGTGATCCAGGTGATAGTGCGTATTGACGACAAACCGGATCGGCAGACGCGTGAGCTTGCGAATTTCCAGAAGCAACGCCTGGGCGGGCCGCGGATCCTGGAACGTGTCGATCACCGCGACGCCGTCGCCGCCGATAACAAATCCCACGTTCCCGCCCGCCAGCCCGTCGTCGCTCGCGGTCGCCGCCCAAACGCCGTCTCCAACCTTTTGCAACCGGTAGCCGGGGCCCGCCTCGCTTGCACGCGAAAGCGGCCAGGTGACGATTAAGATGCTAAGCGCCGTAGCCGGCCCGCGAGTCATCCCGCCAGCCTACCATGCGGCCCGCCGCCTGAGAGCGTTCGGAACGCGCGTAGTAAGATGTGGGATGAATCCCATCCCGGGCCCTTAGCTCAGCGGTTAGAGCAGCGGACTCATAATCCGTCGGTCGTAGGTTCAAATCCTACAGGGCCCACCAGTTCCGCAGGCGCCGGAAGGACCAAGAATATTCCGGGGCCCTTGCGCTAAAGTTGGCATGGATGTGCCCGGCGGCCAGGCGCTCCGGGAAAATTTCGAGGAGGCGAACATGAAAAAAGATCAGCCCTTTCTCACCGACGTTCAGCACCTGAGAGAGAAGGCGCGGAAGAGCATCGACGACGGCGCCATTACTCCGGCCCTGCATGGCGACGTCAAACAGACCATCGAGATCTTGCAGTCGGTGCTTGCGACGGAAATCGTCTGCGTTCTCCGGTACACGATGAACGCGGTCGCCGCCGCCGGCATCTCCAGCGACGGCGTGAAGGAGGAGTTCGATCAGCACGCCAAGGAAGAGCAGGGACACATGCGGCTCGTCGCCGAGCGCATCAATCAACTGGGCGGCACGCCGAATTTCAATCCCGAGGGGCTGGCGTCCCGTTCGGCGTCCGAATACGTTGTCGGAGCGAACCTGATCGAAATGATCAAGGAAAACCTGGTGGCCGAACGCATCGCCTGCGAGCACTACCGCGAACTGATCCGGTTTTTCGCCGACAAGGACCCCACCACGCGCGTGATGATGGAAGGCATTCTCACCAACGAGGAGGAACACGCAAACGACATGCACGACCTTCTGGTGTCGCACGAAGGCAAGCCGATGCTGCCCAAGAATTAGCCCGGCATTCGGCTGCGGAGGCAAGGAAAATTATTCCCCGCCTCTCTGTCGATTTCAACGCGGGTCATTCGTTATTACACCGAGGGAAAGAAAACCCCCAAGGAGAAACGAATGAAAACGCATCTTTTCTTGATTGCAAACGTACTACTGGCCTCCGCGGCCGTTCGCGCCGCCGATAGCCAACCCGCCTCCGTACAGCCGGCCACGTCGATCGATTCCGCCGCCGCCTTCGCCCGCCTTAAAGCCTTGGCCGGGGAATGGCAGGCCGACACCGCCATGGGCAAGGCCCATCTCACCTACGAAACGATCGCCGCGGGCACGTCCGTCGTCGAACGCGAGGCCATTGGGAACATGCCCGTGATGATTACCGTCTTCCACATGGACGGCGGCCGTTTGATGCTGGAGCATTATTGCGCCACCGGAAATCAACCGCGCATGGAGGCGCGCAGCTTCAATCCCGAAACCGGCGAGTTGAGTTTCCGGTTTCTCGACGCTACAAATCTTGCCGGCCCGGACGTCGCGCACATGCATAACGCTACCTTCCGGCTCGTCGACAACGATCACCTCACGGCTGCCTGGGAAATGTACGCCGGCGGCCAATCGAAGTCCGTTGAGAACTTCGAATACACTCGGATTCGATAGGAAAGAATCATGCCGCAATACATGCTCCTGCTCTACGACGATCCTTCGGGCTGGGAAAAACTCAGCCCGGAGGAACAGCAAACGGCCATGGACAAATATATGGCCTGGTCCAAGCTTCCCTTCACGCTCGCTGGAAAGCGACTGGCGCCGGATGTGGGCCGGGTGATCCGTTCCCGGAACGGCAAACCGATCCCCTCCGACGGACCCTACAGCGAAACGAAGGAGATTCTGGGCGGCTTCTACACCATCGAAGCCGCCAGCTATGACGAAGCCGTCCAGCGCTCCCTCACTCATCCCCACCTGGAGCACGGCACCGTCGAAGTGCGACAAATCTACGGGACGTGAGCGCGCCGCCCGGGCCGGGTAGTTCGCGCAAGTCGCGCCGCTCCCGGGCCCGGGAGACCATGCCGGTTACTCCCTCTTTATCTCCGTTCCCGTCCGCCCCGGTGCTCCTCGGCCCACGGCCTTCCTTCCCGGCCCGCCGCCCGTTCGCGCTCCGACCGCTCGTACAACGGATGCCGCTCCGGGGCGCGATCCCGCGGAGCGAATCGCCGGATGCCGGGGTATGGATGGACGTATCCCTCTCTCCCGGCCCATCCCCGCCGCCACGGGGCGTTGTTGAGAAACAGTTCGTGCCCGCCCCAGTCGAAGCGGTTGTAGCCCCATCCCCACGGCCGGAAAAACCCTCCGATCGTCACGCCGAATCCGAAGCGGATCGCGCCGCCGATAAAGAATCCCGGACGCGGCGGAAAAAAGACGATTGCCGGATCGTAGTAGGGAACGGGAATGTAGCCGGGGTCGGCCGGCATGATCGTGATGTATGGCCCTCCGCCGACGACGATCCCGCCGCCGGTTCGCAAATACCCGAATTGCCGGGCTTTCCGGCGATCCCTTTGGACCGCTTCCATCACGTCGTTTTTTTGCGCCAGAACGGCGTTTCCCAACGCGTTGGTCCAATCCATATCGGATGCCATCGTCTCCAGCACCGACGGGAACGGCAACAGCGCCTGCACGCTCGGATCCCACGGAAGACGGTCTTCCTGGATGGCGTTGGCCAGCGTTTGTCCCGTAAGGTAATGGTGTTGATCCGCCCAGCGCGACGCATCGGGAATTTGATCCGGGTAAGTGGCGGCGGCTAAAATCTGCGCCAGTAAAGGATCCGGATAAAGCGCGATGCGCGTCACCAATCGTTCGAGTTCGGCGGGAGGCAGCGGCGGAGGCGGCCCCTGCGCAAAGAGCGCTCCGGCCGCGAAGACCGAAACGGCTAAAGTCGTTCTTGAAATTCGCATTCCACATCATCGCATGGAGCCGCTTGCGGCTTCACGCCGGGAGATGGCCTTCTCCGGCGATGACTCCCGGAGGGCCGCTTCCTTGGTAGCCTGAATACAAGCCGCCAGCGCATGAAAATTTCGAACGTCGCGTGCCGCCTCCTCTCCCGCCCGCTTCCCGAACCGCTCCACCTCCCCTTCCCCGGCGGTGAACGGATCGTATACAAGCGCGACGCCATGGTCGTTCGCGTCGCCTCCTCCGATGGCTTCGTCGGCTACGCTCCCGGCCCCCCCTACGAATGGGCGCGAGAGTCGATCGCAAACGTCGCGGCGCCGTTCCTCGAAGGCCGCTCGCTTGGCGACCCCGACGCTCTGCGCATCCATTTTCAAGAGTCGCCCGGTCTCGATCCGGCCGCGCTCCACGCCTATGGCGCCGTCGAAATCGCTCTCTACGATTTGCTGGGAAAGTCTCGCCGCGCCCCCGCCTCGGAGTTCCTCGGCGGACGCGTGCGCGATCGCGTGCGCGTGTATTCAAGCTCTCCGTTCGCCGCCGCGCCCGAGGCCTTCGCCGAGAGCGCCTTCGAGTCGCTCAACGCCGGGATTCGCGCCTTCAAAGTCCACGCCGGTTCCGGTCCGCAACGCGACGCTCAAGCCGCCGAACTGGTGCGAAGAACGATCGGCCTCAACTGCGATCTCATCTTTAACGCCGAAGCCTGGTGGCGAACCGGTCCGGCGTTTTACCCTCCCGGCGCCCTTCACGATCTGCTCGCGGAACTGAATCTCCACGGCGTGGCGTGGATCGAAGATCCACTTCCTCCGGAGGATCACGACGCCTGGCGCGATTGGCGAGAGCGCGATTCCATCGCTCTGGCCGGCGGCGCGCTCGAACCCGACGACCACCATATCCTCGACCTCGTCTTTCGCGAAGCCGTCGATTTTCTGCAATTCGATCTGGCCCGCCAGGGCGGCTATTGGGCCGCGCGCCGCATTCTGCCCGAAGCCGCTCACTCCGGCCTCCGTTTCTGTTTTCAGAACTGCGACACGCCGCTCGCCGCCGCGGCCGCCGCCCAGATCGCCCTCTGCTGGCCCGACATGGTCGCCGAATGGATCGAAGATTCCCAATGCCCGGTCCTCATTCGAGATCGGCCAGCCGCTTGAAATCCGCGATGGCAATCTCCTCGCCCCCTCCGGCCCCGGGCTTGGCATCGAGGTGGACGAGCGAGCCTTCGATCGCTACCCCTGGATCGCCGGCCCCGCTTCGCTCTACCGCCTGGAGAATAGCGGAGGCGCCCTTCGATGATCTGGCCCGCCGCGGCCGCCGCGCTTTTGCCCGCCCTCGGCACCGGCGCCATGGCCTGGGCCGTCCGCGGCCGTTCGTCCTCCGTTTTCGCCCCTTCGGTGTTCCGCGGCGATCCCGAGGCGCAAAGCGCTCGCCCTCACCTTTGACGACGGCCCCAGCGAGTCCACTCCCGCACTGCTCGATCTCCTCGCCGCACATCGCGTCCGCGCCACTTTTTTTCAATGCGGCTGCAACGCCCGCCGCCTGCCCGCGCTCTCCCGCGCTCGTCGCCGCCGGCCACGAGATCGGCAATCACACCGAAAATCACGCCCGCCTCTGGCGCCGCTCTCCCTCTTTCGTCTTCGACGAGGTCGCCCGTTGCCAACGCTCCCTGGAAGATTGTTCCGGCGTCCGCCCGCTGTGGTTCCGCGCGCCTTACGGCGTCCGCTGGTTCGGCCTTGGCGAAGCGCAGCGCAAGCTCGGTCTCACCGGCGTCATGTGGACCACGCTCGCTCTCGATTGGAAACTGCCCGCCGCTTCCGTAGCCGCGCGCCTCGTTCGCGGCGCGCGCAACGGCGCCATTTTCTGCCTCCACGATGGCCGCGCCCTGCGCCACGATCCCGACATCCGCGAAGACCCTCGAAGCGCTTCGCCGCGCCCTCCCTGCGTTGCTGGAACGCGGATTTCATTTCGAAACCGTTAGCGAGATTCTATGCCCGACGAACTGACTCAACGCGTGATCGCCGTGATCGCCGCGACACAGCATCTGGACGCCTCCACCGTCACCGCCGCCAGCACCTTCGAAGAACTGAAGATCGATTCCCTCGACGGCATCAATATCCTGTTCGCGCTCGAAAACGAATTTAATATCAACATCCCCGACGACGCCGCTCACAGCCTGCGGTCGGTTCGCGATGCGGCCGAGGGTGTCCGCAAGCTGCTTGAAACGTCCCCGGGTCCGTCTCCCGCCGCCGCGTGACAATGCGCCGCGTCGCCGTCACCGGCTTGGGCGTCGTGAGCGCGTCCGGTGAAAACGTCCCCGATTTCTGGCGCTCCTTATCGCAAGGCCGCTCCGCCATCGCTCCGCTCGAAAGCATTGCGCCCGGTGTTCTGCGCTTCGCAAACGGCGCCGAAGTCCGCGGCTGGGACGCCTCCCGCCACTTCGACGCCAAAGAGGCCGCCTTCCTCGACCGCTTCGCGCAATACGGCGCAGTCGCCGCGCGCGAAGCCGTCGCCGACGCCGGCATCGAATGGACCGCCGATTTGCGGGAACGCGCCGCCATCGTCACCGGCTCCTGCGTCGGCGGCCAATCCACCGAGGACGAACAGTTCTTCGCCCTCTACCGCAACAACAGCCCGCGCGTGAATCCGCTCACCATCCCGCGCATCATGAGCAACGCCGCCGCCAGCCGCATCTCGTTCGAGTTCGGCATTGTCGGCCCGGCGTATTCCATCTCTACCGCCTGCTCGTCGTCCAATCACGCCATCGGCCAGGCCTTCGCCATGGTGCGCGACGGCTCGGCCGAACTCGCCATCGCCGGCGGCTGCGAAGCCAACTTCAGCCTCGGCTTCCTTCGCGCCTGGGAAGCCATGCGCGTGGTCTCCGCCAGTACCTGCCGTCCGTTCTCAAAGGATCGCGATGGCCTCATTCTGGGCGATGGCGGCGCCATGCTGGTGCTGGAGCCGCTACGAAGCCGCCCAAGCCCGCGGCGCCAAAATTCACGGCGAAATCGTAGGCTTCGGCATGTCCTCCGACGCCCATCACATCACCCAGCCGTCTCCGGAAGGCGCCATGCGCGCCATGCGAGCGGCACTCGCAAGTGCGCACCTCGATCCCGCCGCCATCGGTTACATCAACGCCCATGGCACCGGCACCCGCGCCAACGATTCCGCCGAAACCAAAGCCATCCGCGGCGTCTTCGCCGCGCACGCCGCCCGCCTCGCCGTCAGCTCCACCAAGTCCATGCACGGCCATACGCTCGGCGCCGCCGGAGCCATCGAAGCCGTCGCCACCCTCCTCGCCCTGCGCGAAGAACTGCTCCCGCCCACGGCGAATTTCAACGAACCCGACCCCGAATGCGACCTCGACGTCATCCCCAACCACTCGCGCCCGGCCCAAGTGGAGTACGCGCTCTCGAACTCCTTCGCCTTCGGCGGCCTCAACGCCGTCCTGGCCTTTCGAAAAGCGTAGGCGACGCGTTCTCACGTTACGGCCCGATTCCCCGGCGTGGATGTTCGGCGCAGCCTCGAACCGAACTACTTGAGAAGTTAGTCCTGTAACCTGATTCCATCGTTCGCGCCTCGCCCTGGCGGGTTTCCCGTTTGCCGTTCCTTTCCTACTTACTTACTTTCTTTCCTTCTTTCCTTTGTTTCCACTTATGGTGCAACGTTGCTTTTTACGAAGATCAAAAACCCGTTCAGGTCACCCTTAAACTGGATAGGGGCCGCGTCAAACGCGAGCGGCCAGCGCCCACCTTTTAGCATTCGCGATTTCCCTTGTCTAGAATGGAGACCGCTTAGCGAAGGGCTACGAAGATGATCAGTCGTGCCCTCTCTTGGTTAGACGATAGCGCGGGGGGTGTTAAAGAAGAGGCCTCGTCAGAAGAATTCGTGGGTAAGCTGGGGCTCCGGTAGGTGGCCAAGTGAATGGTAGAGCGCGAGTTCCAGAATGCGGAAGGTGCGGAAGCCGTACGATCTTCTCATGGTTACTTTGGCTTTGTTGTTGAGACCTTCGACCACGCCGCTGGAAAACTCTTTTCTGGCTTTGAAGTAGTTCAACAAAAGGGGGCGGTGAGTTCGCAGCGTGCGGGCGATTTTCTTCATGGGTTCGATGCGGCTGCGCATGGTTTGGCGGCACCAGAAGTCCAGGAACAGGCCTGCCCAGGTGGGCGAGTTGTAGTTCCAGAACTGCTGAAAGTCTTCCTTGAGCAGGTAGGCGCGGACAGTCCGCAGGTTGTAACGGAGCAGATCGCGGAGGCGGATCCGTTGCTTGGCGGTGAGATTCTCTTTGCGCTTGAGCACGCACCAGCGCGACTTCGACAGCAGCGGACGGTGGCCGTCCTGGGCCATGCGCCGCGTTTCGCCGGCGCGAACCTCGTCTAAAGCCTGGTTCATCTTGGCGACGATGTGGAAGCGGTCCAGGATGTGCAGCGCCTGGGAACATTTCCGCCGGATCACGTCCAGGTAGGGCGGCCACATATCCGAACACACAAACTGGATTTGCGAGGCAAGCCCGTCGCCGATGACGGTAAAAAAGCCTTGGAAGGATTCAATGGTGCGTTCCTTGCCTACCCACAACAGGCGGGTGAAGCCTTGGTCGATCTGGTAGACCAGCGTCAGGTACTTGTGGCCTTTGGCGTACTGGATTTCATCCACGCCAATGGCCTGGATCGACTCCAGCGTGCGATGCTCCAGGCCCCAGCCGACCACGTACTCGACGGCGTCGCACACCCTGTCCCAAGAGGTGTGGAACGACTCGGCGGTTTCCTTCCAGGAAAGTTTGCGCGCCCACTGGGCCAGGAAGAGCATGTGGGCTTTGGTGGACTGATGCTTGCCATCGCTCCACGGAACCTCCTCCACCTTGATGCCACAGCTTCGGCAATGGACACGCCGCATCCGGTACAGAAGGAAAACCAGGATTCCCCAGAAGGGGATGAACTCGAAGCGCCGCTCGGGCAGACGATCGTAACCCGGCGCCGGCCGGTGGCATCCCGAGCAGACCGCCGCCGTACCTTGGCGCGGCCGCACGCTCACCTCGACGGTCTTCTTGTCGGCGCTGAAGCGGGCGGGCAAATAGACAAACCCCCGCTGGGGATGGCAGTGGTTTAGAATCGTGGTCAGTTCCATGGCGCGGACGATGTCGAAGACGAAGACTTCCAGAGTAAACCACGCCGCCCGGCAGGAGCCGGCCCCCGATGTTTCCGCCTATTGCCGCGATCTGGACCGCTGGCCGCGTTCGTGGATGGGATTGGAAAAAGACTTGCCGCCGGGTGAGCGGCTTTTGTTTTGCCTGCGGCCCTTCATCCTGCATCTGGCATCGTCGGCTCTTTCCCCCAACACGATTCGCCGTCACGTGGACAACCTCTGGATGCTGGGTGGGGAGATCATCCGGGATCTGCACTACGACCCCTCTCTAAGAAGGGTTGCGGCTGGCCGCCTTCTCCGTGACGCCGTACACCAGGACGGAGGTCCCCTGGTTCATAACGGCTCCGAGGAGCAACAGCGTTCCTTCGACTCCACCTGCCGCAAACTCCACCGCTTCCTCTCTCAGCCCCAGACCTGAGCCCATTTGTTACCCACCAATTTCCCGGACGAACCAAGAAGAGGGGTGGTGGGAAAAAATGGGCTGTAAGGTGTTGAGGGGGAATGGGAAAGAAATATTTTGGGGCGCGTGACTGTAAAAGGTTGCTACTGTAAAAGGTTGCTCTCCAGCTTTGCGCGCGGGGATATCTGGGGAGAGGGCACAGGGCCGGGCGCAAAGGTGAAGTAACCGCGCGGTGAACTGAACCGCGGGGAATGTGCGGTTTATGGGGTTTGAATGCCGGCGTAAAGGAGATTGGCGGGCGAGGAGTTTGGGTCGGGCTGGAGGAGGGACCGTGTGAAAGCCCGCCCGGGCAAAGATCCGGGCGGGCTTTGAGGGGGAGAGCCGGGGAAAGCGATCGTCTGGAGTGGCGGAGGCGCGTCTGGCCGCTGGCCAGACGCGGTTCGGGCGTGGGTTGCCGGAGTGACGGCGGATTCGAGAAAGGGCGGAAAGCGGCGAGGGTTCATTTCAGTTAAGAGGTGTTTGCCGGTGGCGTGGAGGGCCAGCGGTACACAGGCAGGAGGGCGATGCGGACCATGGTCCCGATTCCGCATCGAGAGCAAACGGGGAGCGGCTGTTTGGCGGCGAGTTGGGTACGGGGCCGGGGCAGAAGTTCCAGGATGGGCGCCGCCAGCAGTTGGCGGCACAGAGCCAGTTTCTGTTGGCGATGACAGTTGGCCAGGAATCCAAAGTGGCGGATGCGCTGGAACCCCTGTGGCAGTGTATGAAGAAGAAACCGGCGGATGAACTCATCCGCGTCGAGCGTCATGGTCTTGGAGTTCTGCTTGTTTTTGTGGCGGTAATCCTTCCACTGGAAGGTGACTCGGCCATCTTCCAGGGAGACAAGCCGCTGATTGGAGATGGCCACGCGGTGCGTGTAGCGGCCGAGATATTCAATCGCCCGGCGGGGGCCTCCAAATGGAGGCTTTGAATAGACCACCCATTCGGCTTGGCGCATCCGGGCCAGATAGGCTTGGAAAGCCGGGGCATCGCTGTATGGCGCAAGTTCGCCGAAGAACTGGAGGCCGCCGTTATCGAAAGCCTCGTCCAGCGCTTCCAGAAACAAGCGGCGGAAGAGCCGGGACAGCACGCGCACGGGCAGAAAGAAACCCGGACGGCAGGCGATCCAGCGTTCGTGGTCGGAAGAGAGTCCGCCGCCGGGGATCACACAATGCAGATGGGGATGATGCAGCAGATTTTGCCCCCAGGTATGGAGCACGGCGAAGAAGCCGATGCCGGCGCCCAGGTGCTTCCGGTCGCCGGCGATCGCCAGGAGGGTTTCGGAGGCGGCGCGGAACAGGATGTTGTAAACCTTCTCCTTGTTGTAGAAGGCGAGCTGGGCGATCGGTTCCGGGATCGTAAACACCACGTGGAAGTATTCGGCTGGTAGCAGTTCTTCCTTCCTGTTTTCCAGCCACTGGATGCGCTCCGCGCCTTGACACTTGGGACAGTGGCGGTTGCGGCAAGAGTTGTAGGCGTTGCGCGTGGCGGCGCAGTGGCCGCACTGTTCGACATGGCCGCCGAGCGCCGCGGTGCGGCAGATCGCGATGGCGCGCATTACGCGCAGTTGCTCCCTGGCAAGCGGGTGAGCCCGGCGGTAAGCGCGGCCATGCTGTCGAAAAATGTCGGCCACTTCCAGCGTGGGCCGTGGCATCCGGAGTTATTTCCGGGGCTTCTGGTTTCCGGCTTCCCAGTGCGTCGAGCGGGCTGGGGGTGCCGGCCACGACGTGCGCCGACACGCGCGTGTAGCGAGCCGTCGTGTCGATGCGGCTATGTCCCAGCAGCACCTGAATGATCCGCGTATCGGCGCCGTTTTCCAGCAGATGGGTGGCGAAGCTGTGCCGCAGCGTGTGAGCCGTGACCCGCTTGACCAACCCGCATCGTTGAGAGGCCTCACGGCAGGCGGTGGACAAGGCGCCCGAAGTGAGGTGCCGGCCCTGGCGCCAGGAGGGGAACAGATATTCCTTGGGACGGGCGGCGCGCCAGTAACACCGGAGCACGGCCAGCAGACGGGGCGACAGCATGACATAGCGATCTTTGCCGCCTTTGCCTTCCTCCACGCGCATCAGCATGCGTTGGGAATCGATGTCGCTCACCTTCAGCGAGACGGCTTCCGAGATGCGCAATCCGGCTCCGTAGCAGGTCATCAGAGCGGCGCGGTACTTGAGACTGGGAACGCTGTCGAAAAACTGGCCTACCTCTTCCGGGCTGAGAACAACCGGCAACTTGTAGGCCCGACGCACACGGGGAAAACACTCCTTGCCCCACGGCATTTCCAGTGTTGTCAGATACAAGAACTGCACCGAGGAAACGAGCGAGTTGATGCTCTCCGGCGACAGTTTCTTCTCGTGCAGCAGGTACAGTTCGTATTGCCGGACCGCCTCCAGGTCCAGGTGCTCGGGGCTGGTATTGTAGAACCTCGCGAAATCGGCGACGTAATGGAGGTAACTTCGTTGTGTGGTGGGTGCGAGGCCGCGCAGTTGCATGTCCTCGGTGAACCGTTGTCGAAGCGGTGTCATAGGGGTCCTTCAGAGGGAATCGTGGTTATGGGGATAACCGACTCCAGTTTGATGGAATTCCCTCACCCTCCCGCTACCGTCCTCCCATCGCAGACAATTACCGCGCAGCGGTTTAGTTCACTGTAAAAGGTTGCTTCAGCTTTGCGCGCGGGGATATCTGGGGAGAGGGCACAGGGCCGGGCGCAAAGGTGAAGTAACCGCGCGGTGAACTGAACCGCGGGGAATGTGCGGTTTATGGGGTTTGAATGCCGGCGTAAAGGAGATTGGCGGGCGAGGAGTTTGGGTCGGGCTGGAGGAGGGACCGTGTGAAAGCCCGCCCGGGCAAAGATCCGGGCGGGCTTTGAGGGGGAGAGCCGGGGAAAGCGATCGTCTGGAGTGGCGGAGGCGCGTCTGGCCGCTGGCCAGACGCGGTTCGGGCGTGGGTTGCCGGAGTGACGGCGGATTCGAGAAAGGGCGGAAAGCGGCGAGGGTTCATTTCAGTTAAGAGGTGTTTGCCGGTGGCGTGGAGGGCCAGCGGTACACAGGCAGGAGGGCGATGCGGACCATGGTCCCGATTCCGCATCGAGAGCAAACGGGGAGCGGCTGTTTGGCGGCGAGTTGGGTACGGGGCCGGGGCAGAAGTTCCAGGATGGGCGCCGCCAGCAGTTGGCGGCACAGAGCCAGTTTCTGTTGGCGATGACAGTTGGCCAGGAATCCAAAGTGGCGGATGCGCTGGAACCCCTGTGGCAGTGTATGAAGAAGAAACCGGCGGATGAACTCATCCGCGTCGAGCGTCATGGTCTTGGAGTTCTGCTTGTTTTTGTGGCGGTAATCCTTCCACTGGAAGGTGACTCGGCCATCTTCCAGGGAGACAAGCCGCTGATTGGAGATGGCCACGCGGTGCGTGTAGCGGCCGAGATATTCAATCGCCCGGCGGGGGCCTCCAAACGGAGGCTTTGAATAGACCACCCATTCGGCTTGGCGCATCCGGGCCAGATAGGCTTGGAAAGCCGGGGCATCGCTGTATGGCGCAAGTTCGCCGAAGAACTGGAGGCCGCCGTTATCGAAAGCCTCGTCCAGCGCTTCCAGAAACAAGCGGCGGAAGAGCCGGGACAGCACGCGCACGGGCAGAAAGAAACCCGGACGGCAGGCGATCCAGCGTTCGTGGTCGGAAGAGAGTCCGCCGCCGGGGATCACACAATGCAGATGGGGATGATGCAGCAGATTTTGCCCCCAGGTATGGAGCACGGCGAAGAAGCCAATGCCGGCGCCCAGGTGCTTCCGGTCGCCGGCGATCGCCAGGAGGGTTTCGGAGGCGGCGCGGAACAGGATGTTGTAAACCTTCTCCTTGTTGTAGAAGGCGAGCTGGGCGATCGGTTCCGGGATCGTAAACACCACGTGGAAGTATTCGGCTGGTAGCAGTTCTTCCTTCCTGTTTTCCAGCCACTGGATGCGCTCCGCGCCTTGACACTTGGGACAGTGGCGGTTGCGGCAAGAGTTGTAGGCGTTGCGCGTGGCGGCGCAGTGGCCGCACTGTTCGACATGGCCGCCGAGCGCCGCGGTGCGGCAGATCGCGATGGCGCGCAGTACCCGCAGTTGCTCCCTGCCAAGCGGGTGAGCCCGGCGGTAAGCGCGGCCGTGCTGTCGAAAAATGTCGGCCACTTCCAGCGTGGGCCGTGGCATCCGGAGTTATTTCCGGGGCTTTGGTTTCCGGCTTCCCAGTGCGTCGAGCGGGCTGGGGGTGCCGGCCACGACGTGCGCCGACACGCGCGTGTAGCGAGCCGTCGTGTCGATGCGGCTATGTCCCAGCAGCACCTGAATGATCCGCGTATCGGCGCCGTTTTCCAGCAGATGGGTGGCGAAGCTGTGCCGCAGCGTGTGAGCCGTGACCCGCTTGACCAACCCGCATCGTTGAGAGGCCTCACGGCAGGCGGTGGACAAGGCGCCCGAAGTGAGGTGCCGGCCCTGGCGCCAGGAGGGGAACAGATATTCCTTGGGACGGGCGGCGCGCCAGTAACACCGGAGCACGGCCAGCAGACGCGGCGACAACATGACATAGCGGTCTTTGCCGCCCTTGCCTTCCTCCACGCGCAGCAGCATGCGTTGGGAATCGATGTCGCTCACCTTCAGCGAGACGGCTTCCGAGATGCGCAATCCGGCTCCGTAGCAGGTCATCAGAGCGGCGCGGTACTTGAGACTGGGAACGCTGTCGAAAAACTGGCCTACCTCTTCCGGGCTGAGAACAACCGGCAACTTGTAGGCCCTACGCACACGGGGAAAACACTCCTTGCCCCACGGCATTTCCAGTGTTGTCAGATACAAGAACTGCACCGAGGAAACGAGCGAGTTGATGCTCTCCGGCGACAGTTTCTTCTCGTGCAGCAGGTACAGTTCGTATTGCCGGACCGCCTCCAGGTCCAGGTGCTCGGGGCTGGTATTGTAGAACCTCGCGAAATCGGCGACGTAATGGAGGTAACTTCGTTGTGTGGTGGGTGCGAGGCCGCGCAGTTGCATGTCCTCGGTGAACCGTTGTCGAAGCGGTGTCATAGGGGCTCCTTCAGAGGGAATCGTGGTTATGGGGATAACCGACTCCAGTTTGATGGAATTCCCTCACCCTCCCGCTACCGTCCTCCCATCGCAGACAATTACCGCGCAGCGGTTTAGTTCACTAGCGATTTGGGAGGGGAACGGCGGAGGGAATGGCGCGTCGTGTTTAGTTAGACTTCCGTCCCCTCCGTCACGCTTGCGTCACGGAGTGCGTCACCATGTGGGGTGACTCGGATTCGAAGCGGAGGAGACGGGATCGATCTTCTCCGATTGTGCCATGGTGAATCTTCTCCTCGCGAACGATCCCGACACCTTTTTCGAACGAAATCCGCACCGTCGTGCCGGAACCGGGATACGACGAATCAGAGGCGATCTGGAAAGTATCCCGTTTGCCGGGAACCGATGGATCGCGGATCGTGAAGCCCACGACCTCCCAGTCTTTGGCTTTCGAGGGAGCGTGAATGCCGCCCCATTGAGGCGCTCCCCACGCCTTATGCACGACGAGCGGAAAGCAAAAGTCCGCGGAGATTTCACCGGCGCCGAGCCGCTTAAGAAAGTCCGGAGTAAGTCGATGAGCCGGCGTCTCCCAATCACGCGCGCTCACCCGGTAAAGACACTCGCCTCGGATGAGATATGCCAGGCTCGGCTGCCACGCATACCCCGGAGAGCCTTCCGTTACCCGAACTTGTCTTCCGACAAGCATGCCTTGTGGGATGCTCCATGAGCCGGTAATCGTTTCCTCGGTATTCCAGCGGTGGATTTCAGGATGCGCCTGCCCTCCGCCGGTGTTGTCGCGGGTCTGTACTGATAGACCCACTTATCGCCAGCGTGAATGGGAAACCAGTCCGCGACGGCGTCTTGAGCGGACGCCTGCCCGCTTGAGATAAAGGTGAGCGCGAGATAGAGCGGCGCGTGCCTCATAGAGTGATCTTATAACTGAACCGCCCACCGCGCGGAAGATGCTCCGGCGAGCGCCTGCCACCGGTATGGGGCTTTAATCGCGTGTCGGCCTTCGACAGCCTCACGGCCATTTCAGGGGATATGCCGCGCTTCCCGTTTGCGAGTTCCAAAAGCGTGTTTCGCGTCACTCCAAGGGCCGCGGCCGCATGGGTGATGGTCAAGCCGGAAGCCTCGATACACTCCCGCAACATTCGGCGGCCTCATCGCCGTCGTGGCGTTTCGCGAAACGAGGTAGACACCTTCAGATGTTACGGCCAAGTAATCCGGCGTTAGACTTAAATCAGGAAGCCGGCGCAGCGGGTAACCGCAATCATCGAGCGCGAGGACTACGGCTTCGTCGCGCTGTGCCCGGAGTTCGATATTGCGAGCGAGGGCGCATCGATAGAGGAGGCGCGAGCCAATTTGATCGAAGTGCTGACGCTGTTCTTCGAAACGCCTTTCCCCTCGGAAATCGCCCGCCGCTCTCATAACGAGGTCTTCGTAACCCAGGTCGAGGTACCGGTTGGGTAGGCTCCCGGTTCCTTTCCGGGACGAACGTTACGAGTTCCAGCTCTGCGCCACTCTACGGTGTGGAGGGTAAACCACCTATTTCGAGAATGGCGATTATTTCGGTCCGCCGATCGCCTGTTCAAGCGTCAAGCGAATGAAACGCTGATAGGGAACGCCTGCGCGGGCGGCGCGTTTGCGCACAGCGGCGTAAAGCTCGCCGGACAGACGCAGGTTGATCGATTTGTCTTTCGGCTTGATCTCAAAACGGGTCACCGTCGTTCCTGAAAGGTCGTATTGGGTAAGGTCGGCCTTGTCAACGAACGCCGCCGCCGCACGGTCGCTCTTAAAGGCCGGGATTTTCTTTTTCATACGCATCGATCTCTTTCCTGTGCATATACCGGGCGCTAATGGGCCGGATCAGCAGTTCATCCCCTTTGCGCCGAAGCGCGAACACGATGAACACGCCACGCCCCTTATCCGTTCGACCGATCGCCCGGAAGCGGCGCTCTCGCTGCGAATGGGCCGCATCGGGAAGTACGGCAAGCGGACGGGTGAAAAGGCTTTCGATAACGGAAGTCGAAAGCCCGTGCTTTTCGCACTTGGCGCGGTTCCCGTTATCCCAATCAAAGCCATTCGCCTGCAAATTCACGATAGCAGGAAAGATAGGCGATTGTATAGGCAAAGGTAAAGGCGGTGGGATGGGTCGAATATTACCCTTTTAAAACATCAGGGCGCCTCATCGGGAGGTTTTAAAACGAGTACCAGCCTTTTCAATTTGATCCGGTCGGCGCGAACGTGGGCACGATCGTACTGCGCCTGTTGTACAAGCCAGCATTCGGCGCTGCCGCCAAAAACCTTCGACAGCCTCACGGCCATTTCAGGAGATATGACGCGCTTCCCGTTTGCGAGATCCGAAAGCGTGTTGCGCGTCACTCCAAGGGCCGCGGCCGCTTGCGTGATGGTCAAGCCGGAAGGCTCAATACATTCCTGCAACATTCGGCGGCCCCATCGCCGTCGTGGCGTTTCGAAATACGAGGTGGACACCTTCGGACGATGCGATCAGGTCTGCAGGTGTTAGACTCGGAGCATGAAGCCGGCGCAGCGGGTAACCGCAATCATCGAGCGTGAGGACGGCGGTTACGTCGCCTTGTGCCCGGAACTCGATATTGCGAGCGAGGGCGCATCGATAGAAGAGGCGCGAGCGAATTTGATCGAGGCGCTGACGCTGTTCTTCGAAACGGCTTCCCCCTCGGAAATCGCCCGCCGCTCTCACAACGAGGTCTTCGTAACCCAAGTCGAGGTACCGGTTGGGTAGACTCCGGGTCCTTTCCGGGGCCGACGTTTGCCGCATCCTCGAACAAAATGGCTTCGCCGCCGTGCGCCAGCGCGGAAGTTATCGGATCATGCAAAAGCGTTCGGAGACAACGTCCTCACTGTTCGCTCGGGCGCGGCACGTTGGTCAGCATCGCTCGGCAATCGGAACTCCCGAGGTCGCTTTTGGAGGCCCAACGTTTGGCGATCGTCTAAATCGGAGTCTGCCTCGCCGGCTTCCGAGATCTTACTCCGACGGCCACTGCAATTCCGCGGTTTGCTGATATACCGGTCATGTGACTACCGGCGGTAGTTGAGTATGGCCCGAGTAATTTGTGCGGAAACACGTGTTCTGTCCAGTGGGCGCAGCAGTCAGCCGCTCTCCGCGACCCGCTTACCCGGCAAGTTTCATCGCCCTGAGAATGCCTCGGTCGACGCCCGAGTGAAACGTCCATTGCCCGCTCTTGAACGACATCAGCAGAGTATCCTCGGCTAAGGGATAGTCCTTTACCACGGTGCTAATCGCTCGGCGACCCTGCGGATCCAGGCCGGTAATGCGCAAATCGTACGTCCCGGGGAGGAGGCTCGTGGTCGAGATCTTTACGCCGAGAACGTTGTGGTGCGGCGTGAAGTACAGATTCAGCTTAGTGCTGTCGTTCGGTGCGATAGTGCGTCCTGGGAAGAAGGCGGATAGCTTGTCGAGATCCCGCATGCGCTGGTCAATATGAATAAGCTTGGACTCGTCCAGTTCGAAGTACGCCGCGTAGGCCCATTTGCAAGTCCGATTGGAAGTCAGTTCGGCTATCATCAGTACGGAGCCGATCTCGCCATGCCTGGCTCCGACATTGTAGACGAAGAGAGGTACGAAAAACGCAGGAGCCGTTCGGCTGTCCCGCAGGAACCCCCTAATCAGGTCGTCGGGCGGGACGTACAGACCCTCTCGCGGAGGGTTCGACCGAAACCAGGCGGTGAGATAATCCTTAGACTTGTTTTCCACGGCGCCACGCAAACCGGGTACATTGGCCATTAGTTGCATGGCTGCGGATGACGGTTGTTCTGCAAGCAGATCAGTCATGGCGATGTCGATAAGGACTGGCAATTGATTCCCAGCCGTTATGCCCAGGATCGTGACCTGATTTGCCATACAGACAAGCCGTGAACCCTGGACAAAGCGTGGATAAAAATTGACCCATAAAGCGGCAGAAGCAACTAGCAGGGATATGTGCGATTCGAGCTGGTGGGGCCATGTATTCGATATCCAGGTCGCGCCGCCCCCAACCCAAACCAACCAGAAGAGTACATTCAGCCATGTCCGGCTTCGCATTCGTGTGTCCTATCGGCCCGAGCGTAACACGTGTACGGCTTCGCGTGCCAAGTCGACTGGGCTTCCATAAACACGCAAGCGCAGGCCAAGTTAGCGAAAAACGCCCTACCCGTAGACTTGACGGTAACGGATGCGCGCGCCATCCGGCTGCATCGGCGAAGTTCCGGATCGGAGAACGTATCCCCCGCTCAAAGGTCGAAGCGAATTCCCTGCGCCAGCGGGACATCATTCGACCAATTCACCGTCACCGTCTGGCGCCGCATGTACGCTTTCCAGGCGTCGCTGCCGGATTCGCGGCCGCCGCCGGTTTCCTTTTCGCCGCCGAAGGCTCCGCCGATTTCGGCTCCGCTGGTTCCGATGTTTACATTCGCGATGCCGCAGTCGCTGCCGCGAGGGCTTAGAAACGTCTCGGCCGCGATCAGGTTGGTCGTGAAGATGGCCGACGACAATCCCTGCGGCACGTTGTTATGCGCGCCGATCACCTCGTCCAGCGTCTCGAACTCCATCAAATAAAGAATCGGCGCGAACGTCTCCTCGTGCGTCACCGGCATCCCGGCGTTGGCCTTCACTAGAGCTGGTTCGACGAAGCAACCGCCCAGATCGCGGCCGCCGAAAATCACTTCCGCGCCCTGTTCCCGCGCGGCTCTAAGCGCCCGCATCATCCCTTCCACCGCCTGGCGGTCGATCAGCGGACCGGCCAGCGTTCCCTCCTCCATTGGATCCCCGATGCGCACTTGCGCGTAGGCCGCTTTCAGCTTGGCGGTGAATTTCTCCGCGATGCCTTTTTGCAAGAACAGCCGCCGAGTCGAGGTGCAGCGCTGGCCCGCCGTCCCCACCGCGCCGAACAAAACCGCGCGCAAAGTCATATCGAGATCGGCGTCGTTCATCACGACAATGCCGTTATTCCCGCCCAACTCCAGCAGCGTCTTGCCCAACCGCTTGCCCACCGTCTCGGCGACGATGCGGCCCATGCGCGTCGATCCGGTCGCGCTCACCAGCGCCACGCGCCGGTCCTCCAGCATCCGTTTTCCCACCACGGCGTCCTCGCCGATCGCTAGGCCGAACACGCCCTTCCATCCGTGCCGCTCCATCACGCGGCCGCAAATGTTTTGCACCGCGACAGCCGTCAGCGGCGTTTTGAGCGACGGCTTCCACACCACCGTATCGCCGCAAACGGCCGCCAGCAGGGCGTTCCACGACCACACGGCCACCGGGAAATTGAACGCCGAAATCACGCCCACCACGCCTAGCGGGTGCCACTGCTCATACATACGATGGCCCGGACGCTCGCTATGCATCGCCAGCCCATAAAGCTGGCGCGAAAGCCCGGTGGCGAAATCGGCGATGTCGATCATCTCCTGCACCTCGCCCTTGCCCTCGGCCAGAATTTTGCCCATCTCAAGCGTCACCAGCGCGCCGAGGCCGTCCTTGTGCCGCCGCAGCTCGTCGCCGATCTCGCGGACGATCGCCCCTCGCCGCGGCGCCGGCTCCATCCGCCAGCGCTCGAACACTTCCACCGCCTGCGCCACCACGCGTTCGTAGTCCTCCGCGGTGGCCATGCGCACTCGCGCCAACTCCGCGCCGTTCGATGGATTGACGGAGCGAAGTTCGTCCCCATGCGCCAGCCCGACCGACGTCCCCTCGTTCACTTCTTCCACGCCTAACTTTTCCAACAGATCGTTTCTCACACTCGCGCCAGCCATGAAAATCCTTCCGTTCCCGTGGCGAATCGCCGCCCCGCGGCTTCCACCGTTTGTCGAATCCGCCTCACGCACTCGGACTGAAAATCGGGCGTCATCCATTCCTCGAAACCGTTTCCCGCGGCGATCGCGAAAGCTTCCGGGCGCGTCGTCGCGCCGCGCGGCTTCGTCTGGCGCACGTGAAGCGGATCGCCGATCACGTCCTCGTCCGACTCGCGCAACGCGATGCCCGCCAACTCTTCAGGATCGCATGGAAGCAGCGGCGCGAGCGTCGCGAACGTGGCGATCCCCGCCGCCCGCAGCGCTCGCATCGCCGCGATGCGCTCCACCAACGGCGCGCAATGCGGCTCGAAAAGCCGGCGCACGTCCTCGCGGTCCGTCGTCAACGACACACTCACCCGCAATCGCGTCCGCCGCGCCAACGCCCGCAGCCGCTCAAGATCGCGCGCAATCAGCGGCCCTCGCGTCTGAATCGCGAGCACCGCCGGCGGCCGCTCGATCAACGCGTCGAGAATCGCCGGCATCTTCCGCGCCGTCTCCTCGGCCGGTTGATAAGGGTCCACCAACGGCGAACAATAGATCCTCCGGTCCGGCCGCATTTCCTTGCGCAGTAAATCCGCCGCGTTCGATTTGAACGTCGTGAACTGTCCCCACCGCCTCCAATCCTCCGGCTTCAACCCGCCTTGCACGCGCATCGTCGGCACATAACAATACGTACAAGCGAAGGTGCAGTTGCGCGCCGGCGTCAGCGAATGCGTGAACCCCGCCTCCGCGATAAACCCGCTAGTCGCGCTGAGTATGCCGCGGGCTTCCACCTCGAAGATTTGAAAACGCGCGGCCACGCCCGCCGCCGTTCCTTACCCCGGCTCCGCTTCGAGCAGCTTGCGCCGCAGCAGATCGAGCGCCATCTGCGCCGCGAACATCCGCACCCGCGCGCGGTCGCCGAACAACTGCATCCGCGTCGCTTTCGATCCACCGGGCCACGCCACGCCGACAAAAACAAGCCCCGGCGGATCGCCCTCCGGCCCGGCGAAACCGGTCACCGACACGGCGTAATCGGAGCATGTCTTCTCCCGCGCCTTCTCGACCATCGCCACCGCGACGCACTCGCTCACCGCGCCGTGTTCGCGGATCAACCCCGCGGGAACGCCAAGCAGCAGCGTCTTCATCTCGTCGGTATAAGTAAGAAACCCGCCGCGAAAATAAGCGGAACTTCCCGCCACTCCTGTAATGCGCCCGGCGACGAGCCCGCCGGTGCAACTTTCGGCGACGCTCACCGTGGCGCCGCGGGCCTTGAGCAACCCGCCCACCACCGTCTCCAGCGATTCGCCGCGCGAATAAACCCGCTCGCCCAGCACCGCGGCGATCTTCGCCTCCACTTCCTCCAGCACCGCCTCCGCCTCGGCCTCCGTCGCGCATCGCGCCCGCAGATGAATGTGGATTTCGCCCGCGGCGGCCAGAATCGTCGTCACCGGATTCCGATATTGCGTATACACCGGCGCGATCAGCGTATCGAGGTCCGACTCCCCCATTCCCGCCACGCGAAGAAAGCGCGTGCGAATCGCCAGCGGCGGCAGCGTCCGCTTCAACCGCGGCACGCATTCGCCGGTGAACAGCGGCTTCAATTCGCCCGGCGGACCCGGCAGCAGCATCACCGCCGCGCCGTTGTGTTCGATCCACTGGCCCGGCGCGGTGCCGCGCGGATTGGGCAATATCTCGGCGCCTTCCACCACATATGCCTGGCGCTTGTTGTTTTCGGCCATCGTCCGGTTGAAACTCCGGAAACGTTCCGCGATGCCGTCGCAGATCGATTGATCGAAAACCAACTCGCGTCCCATCGCCGCCGCCACCGCGTCCCGCGTAACGTCGTCTTCGGTGGGGCCGAGTCCGCCGGTGAGAATCACCAGCGGCGTCGCGCGCAGGGCGTCTTGTATCGCTTCCGTCAGCCGCGCGCGGTCGTCTCCGACAATCGATTTCTTCACCACCTCGACGCCCAGCAGATTCAACTCGCCCGTAAGGAACAGCGAGTTGGTGTCCACTTTATCCGGCGTCAGCAACTCGCTTCCGATGGCGATGATCTCGGCGTCGGGCATTGTGGCCGCCGTTTAAAAAACGCTTCGGCCCTGAATGCCGGCGTCCACGCGGTACAGGCTATTGCTCGTGGCTACGACGATCGCCTGCGATGGCGTGAAAGCGAGACCGACGATTCCCGGGCCGGAGATGAACAACTCGGCGTTGCGCGCCGCGTCGATCCGCACCACGCCGCGCCTCCCGGCGAGCGATGCGGCGACGTACAGGTTCCCGTCGGCGTCGAACGCCACGCCCTGCGGCCGTCCCAGGCCCCGATAGAACACTTCCACCTCTCCGGCATGGGAGATCCGATGGATCAATTCGAAGCTCGACGTCGTCGGGCCGGCGACGTAAAGATATCCCTCCGGACCGAACGCCAGATGATAGGCGGCGATCGACGGTTCCAGCGTCGCGAAAACGTAAACCTGGCGCGACGGGCTGATCTTGAAGATCGTCCCGCTGCGGTCCCCGACGTACAGATTCTCCTCGTCGTCGAAGGCGATCCCGGTGGCGACGCCCATCCCTTCCACGTACACCGACGGCGTCCCGTCGGGTCCGGCCTGATAAACGATGCCGTCGTTGCGGCTGGAAACGTAGAACGTGCCGTCGCGGCCGAAGGTCATCCCGGTGGCGTTCATCACATCGCCGAGGAACGGCTTCACCGTGTAGTCCAGGCCGATCTTGTACACCGACACCGGAGACTTCTGGCCGCGCGCGCCGCTGAAGCCGGCGTAGATGTTGCCAAATTTGTCGATCGCCGGATTGGCCACCGGATGCAGGTTGTCGGCGATCGGAACGCCCACGTCGCAGGCCCACGGCGGGCTGGGCTGATCGTCGCAGCGCACGATCAATTGCCCGGTGGAGGCGCCTTCGGGCACCCGCACCACGACGTGCGAATTCGATCCGATCACCACCGGCGCGCATACCTCGCCGATCGTCACCTCCGTCACCCCGCCCCGCGCCATGCCCTTCCCGCGAATTTGAAACTCGCCGCCCGGGATCGCCGCCGGAGGAGTGATCTGCGAAATCTGTGGCCGTCCATTCGCGGACGGCTTGGCTTCCTTGCGCGGCGTCATACCCAATACAAATTGAACCATCCGAGAAGGAATAATACAAGCGCGCCGTAAATGCCCGCCAGAATGTCGTCGGCGACAATGCCGACTCCGCCGGGCAGCGCCTCCAGGCGGCGTATGGGATAAGGCTTCCAAATATCGAATAAGCGGAACAGCGCCAGCGCCATCAGGCAACCCTGCCAATTCACATGGCGCGCCGCGGCCAGCGTGATCCATTGCCCCACCACCTCGTCCACCACGACGATCCGCGGATCTTTGTTCTTGTCCTCGCGCGCCACCGTGTCGGCGGCCCACATCGCCGGCATCGTCAGCGCGATCGCCCAGAACAGGCACGCCAGCGGATGGAAGCGGACGAAATGGCGCAACAGTAGAGCCATGCCCAGCGCGGCGATCGAACCGGCGGTCCCCGGCGCGATCGGAAAATATCCGCAACCGAACCACGTGCCAACGACGCGCGCCGAGACGAGCTCCAGCCTATCGGTCATCGATGTCCCGTTCCGGAGTCTCTTCTTCTTCCGCCAGACTACGTCCGGGAATCACATACTCCCCCGACGCCCATTTACCAAGATCGATCAGCCGGCAGCGGTCGCTACAGAACGGCGCGAAGGGCGCGCCGGCGGGGACTTCTTTCTTGCAGATCGGGCAGCGCATGGCCTCTAAAGATTATCGCGCCAGCGGAGCCGTCTGCGCGCGCGGCGCCGCCAGTATCCGGAACGGGCCGATCGGGAACTCGGGCGCTTCCGCTTCCGGCGAATCGACGAGGCCGCCGACCAGGTCGTAATCGTGGGCTTCACTGATCCGCATGCGGCGAATTTCTCCGCGGCGCGGCGCCGGCCCGTCGTTGAAATCGTTCACGTAACAAACGCCGTCGATCTCCGGCGCCTGCCCCGCCATCCGCGCCTCCCAAAGCAGCGGCGTCTCCTCCGACGGCCCTTCGATCAACACATCCACTTCCGTGGCCGATCATCCGGCGGTTCCGCGCGCGGGAAATGCGCCGCTGAATCGCCATCAACCGCCGCTTGCGGTTGTAGATCGTCCTCGCGTCCACCTTGCCATCCAACTGGAAGCTGGCGCTGGTGTCCTCGTCGGAATAGGAGAAAACACCCAGCCGGTCGAACTGCGCGGCTTTCACGAATTGGCAAAGCTCTTCGAAATCGGCGTCCGTCTCGCCGGGAAAGCCGGCGATCATGCTGGTGCGCAGCGCAACGCCGGGAATGGTGGCGCGAATGCGTTCGATCAGCTTCAGGAAAATATCGCCGTTCGCTCCGCGCTTCATCCGCTTCAGCACCGGCGGCGCTGGCGTGTTGCAGCGGCATGTCGATGTATTTCACCAGCGCCTCGTGCGCGGCGATCGTATCCAGCAGCTTCTGCGTCACCTTATTCGGGTAGCAATAAAGGAAGCGCACCCATTTCGGCTGCGGCGTTTCGATTTGCGCCAGGCGCGCCAGCAGTTGCGCCAAGCCGTCCTTCAAACCGAAGTCCTCGCCATAACACGTCGTGTCCTGGCCGATCAGATTGATCTCCCGCACGCCTTGCGCGAACAGGCGCGTCGCCTCGGCGATCACCGATTCAAAGCGGCGGCTGCGAAAATTGCCGCGATATTGCGGGATCACGCAGAAGGTGCAGGGATGATCGCAGCCCTCGGCGATTTTGACGTATGCGTAGTGGCTCGCGGTGGAGAGTATGCGCGGCGTCAGATCGTGATAAAGATACGGCGCGGCCGGCCCGGCGCTCGGATCTTCCTCCGCGCCTTCGCACAGCGCGGCGATCTTTTCGAGCTCGTTCGTGCCCAGGATCGCGTCCACCTCCGGCATATCCTTCCGGATATCGCCGCGATAACGCTCCACCAGACAACCGGCCACGATCAGCCGGCGCGCCTTGCCCGTCCGCTTGAACTCCGCCATCTCGAGAATGGTGTCCACGGATTCCTGCTTGGCCGGATCGATAAAACTGCACGTGTTGACGACGATCACGTCGGCCATCTCCGGCTGGTGGGTCAACTCGTGACCGCGCGCCGCCAAATGCCCCATCATCACCTCGGTGTCCACCAGGTTTTTAGGACAACCGAGACTTACAAATCCGACTTTCAAGGTATTATTTCCAAACGGGGAGGACTGAAGCTTCAGGATACCAGACCGAAGAGAATAGAAGCGGGCGATTCGCATGTTGAAGCTACGGGTTCACAATCTGACGATGGGCGTTACGCTGGCCGGCCGGGCCGAGATCGCCGCCACCAGCCGCACGCGCCGGCGCGGATTGCTGGGCCGCGCGGGCTTGGAGCCAGGCGAAGGCCTGTGGATCGTGCCGTGTGAAGCCGTTCACGGCATCGGAATGAAATTCCCCATCGACGTCGTGTTTCTCGACCGCAAGCGGCGCGTGGTCAAAGTAGCGCGAAACCTCGCCGGTTGGCGCTTCGCCGGAAGCTGGCGCGCGCACTCAGTGGTGGAACTTCCCTGCGGCGCCGTCGCCGCGCCGGGCGACCAAATCGAGCTGGAAAAATACGAATCCTGATCCCGCGTCTTCAGGCTCGCTTCAGAATCATCCCGCATACTGTTGAATGTGTCCCCCGATGCCGGGCGCTTGCCCACGGCGCTCCTCATCCTCGTCGCGATCGCCGTCGCAACCGCGTCCCTGCGGGCCCAGTCCGCGTCCCTGCGCGGGCGCGTCACCGACGAAAGCGGCGCGGTGGTTCCCTCGGCAACCGTCATCCTGAACGGCCCCACCGGCGCCACGCGCGCCACGACGGCCTCCGATACGGGCGTCTATTCGTTCACGGGCTTGCCTCCCGGCGACTACACCGTCACGGCCTCCGCTCCCAACTTGGAGCAACCTCAGCCGGTGAAGATCGCCCTGCGTGGCGCCCAAACTCTCGATCTGCGATTGAGCGTGGCTGCCACGACGCAGCGCGTCACGGTAAAGGAAAGCCCCGCGCCGGAAGTGACCGCCGATCCCGCCAACAACGCCAGCGCCCTCGTGCTGAAGGGCGAAGATCTGCGCGCGCTCGCCGACGATCCCGACGACCTCGCCTCCGACCTCCAGGCCCTCGCCGGCCCCTCCGCCGGACCCGACGGCGGCTCCATCTTCGTCGATGGCTTCAGCGGCGGCCAGATTCCCCCGAAGGAATCCATCCGCGAAGTCCGCATCAATCAAAATCCGTTTTCTCCCGAATACGACACGATGGGTTACGGCCGCATCGAGATCTTCACCAAGCCGGGGACGGACAAATTCCGCGGCACCGGCTTCTACAATTTCGGCGACAGCGTTTGGAACTCGCGCAATCCTTACGCCGCGGAGAAAGCGCCTTTCGAGCTGAAGGAATACGGCGGCAACGTGAGCGGCCCGTTGAACCGGCGCGCTTCTTTCACGCTCGATCTCCAGCGCCACTCGATCGACAATGGCGCCATCATCAACGGCAGCACGCTGAACCCAACGACGCTCGCCATCGTCAATCCGTTCACAGCGGTGTTCAGCATCCCGCAGCGCCGCGTGATTATCAGTCCGCGCCTCGATTATCAAATCGACGCCAACAATACCCTGACCGCCCGCTACAGTTTTACCCGCTCGGAAATCGCCGATTCCGGCGTCGGCGGTTTTAATCTCGTATCGCAGGGATATAACACCCGGCTGTTGAGCCAGCTTGCGCAGATCGCCGAGACGGCGGTGCTGGGCGCGGGCGCGGTGAACGAACTTCGCTTCCAATTCTTCCGCGTGGGAACGTCGTCCATCGCCACGACCGCCGGGCCGGAGATCCAGGTGCTGGGCGCTTTCACCGGAGGCGGCGCGCCGGTGGGCCAATCCTTCGACACGCAGAACAATTACGAATTCCAAAACTACACTTCCATCGTCCACGGCGCGCACTCCTGGAGATTTGGCGTCCGGATGCGCGGCGCCACCGACGGCAACGTCTCGCCGTTGAATTTCGGCGGGACGTTCACCTTCGGCGGCGGACTCGCCCCGGAACTCGACGCCGCCAATCAAGCCATCCTCGACGCCTCCGGCCAACCGGTCCTGATCAACATCGACTCCATCGAACGCTACCGCCGCACGCTGCTGTTCGGCGCAATGGGATTGCCGGCCGCCCAGATTCGCTCGCTCGGCGGAGGCGCGACGCAGTTCGCTATCGGCGCCGGCCAACCTTCGATCCTCGCCGGGCAGTTCGATCTGGGAGCCTTCGCCGGCGACGATTGGCGCATCCGCCCGAACCTCACTCTCAGCCTCGGCCTGCGTTACGAAACGCAGACGAACATCCACGACGGCCGCGACTTCGCGCCGCGTCTGGGCTTGGCGTGGGCGCCGGGCGCGGGCAGCGGCCGACCCGCTTCGAAAGGAGTTCTGCGCGCCGGCTTCGGCATGTTCTACGACCGCTTCCCTCTCGCCGATACCTTGGCCGCGATGCGCTACAACGGCGTCGTTCAACGGCAGTACGTGGTCTCGAATCCGGACTTCTTCCCCACCGTGCCGCCCATCGCGTCCCTCGCCGGCGCTGGCGGCTCGCAAACCGTCCAGGAAGTCAGCTCGACGCTCCGCGCGCCCTACATCATGCAGTCCGCGCTCAGCTACGAGTACCGGTTGCCGCTCAACACCACCGTCGCCGTCACCTATGCCAACTCGCACGGCGTGCATCTGTTGCGCTCCGAAGACATCAACGCCCCGTTGCCCGGCACCTATAACCCCGCCACGCCGGGAAGCGGCGTCTTCCCCTACGGCAACCCCGGCCCGATTCAATTGATGGAATCGTCGGGGCTATATAACCAGAACCAACTCATCGCTAACGTAAACTCCAAGGTCAACGCGAACGTTTCGCTCTTCGGATCCTACGTCTACAATCGCGCCTTCAGCAACACCGACGGCATCTCGACGTTTCCCTCGCGCCCCTACAGCCTCGCCGGCGAATACGGACCGGCCGCCACCGACATCCACAATCGCGTCACCCTCGGCGGCTCCATCCTAACCAAGTGGGGACTGCGCTTCAGCCCGCTGTTCACCGCCAGTTCCGGCCCGCCCTTCGACATCACCACCGGAAGCGATTTATACGGCGATACGCTTTTCAACGCCCGCCCCGGCATCGCGACCGACCCTTCGAAGCCCGGAGTGATCGCGACGCCCTATGGATTACTCGATCCCAACCCGTCGCCCGGCGAGCGGCTTCTGCCGCGTAACTTCGGCCGTGGTCCCGGCATCGTCATGCTCAATATGCGCCTGGGCAGGACGTTCCTGTTCGGGAGCCCGCGCGAATCTCCCGCCGCCGGCTCGCCCTCGGAACCTCGCTACAACTTAACCGTCTCGGTGTCGATGCGCAATCTCCTGAATCACAACAACCCCGGCCCGATCGTCGGCGATATCACGTCGCCGCTTGTTCGGAGAGGCGAATCAGCCCTTCGGCGTCGGAGTGCTGGGCGGCACGGGGTTCTCCGAATCGGCCGACAACCGGCGGTTGGAATTGCAGACGCGCTTTACGTTCTGATGCCGCCGCACCAGGCCAAACACCAGTAACCCTCCGCCGACGCCCATCAGCTTGTCGTCGGCGGAATTCCGTCCCCGTCCGCCGTCGTTCGCCAATGCGCAAACGATCGACAGCGCGCCGCATGCAAGAAATATTCCGGCTCGTTTCATCGTCCCCTTATGTTGCGGGAGAAACCGGAATCCGTCAAAGCCCAGCCGTTCTAGGACTTTTTGCGAAAATACGCCACGCCGCCGCGGGATTCGGCAAACTCCACCGCGTCGCCGATCGCGCATCGCTCGCCCAAAATACGCGCCGTAAGCCGCCCGCCTTCGGCCAAATCCAGAATCGCCAGTTGATACGGGGCGTCGTTGACATACCGCTCCGTAGGCGAATGCACGACGGTTTCCGTGTAGACGACGCCCGTGGTGTGTACCGCCGCTTCGCTCATGCCACCCCCAGGATCGTCACCACGCATGTGGCGCCTGAGCCGCCCAGATTCTGCGCCAGGCCGATCCGGTTGCGTCGCACCTGCCGCTCGCCCGCCTCGCCGCGAATCTGCTGCGCCACGTCGCAGATCTGGCCCACGCCGGTAGCGCCCACCGGATGCCCTTTCGATTTCAAACCGCCGCTGGTATTGATGGGGCGCTGGCCGTGGATGCAGGTATGGCCCGCCAGCGTATACGGGCCGCCTTCGCCTTTCGCGACGAAGCCCAGGTCCTCGATCGCCAGTATCTCGGCGATGGTGAAACAATCGTGAACCTCGGCGAAGTCGATCTCGGCGGCGTTCAAGCCCGCCATGTCGTAAGCTTTCCGCGAAGCGGTCTGAACGGCGCGCAATGTCGTGATGTCGTCTTTTTCATCCAGCGCCAGCATGTCGGAAGTCTGCGCGATCCCCAGTACTTTCACCGCGTGCCCGGTGAACTCCTCCGCGCGGGCGAGCGGAACCAGCACCACCGCCGCCGCGCCGTCGCTGATCAACGAACAATCGTAAACCGTCAGCGGCTCGGCGATCGGCTTGCCCGCCAGCGCCTGCTCCAGCGTGATGACCTTGCGCATGTGAGCCAGCGGATTCTTCGCGCCGTTGGCGTGATTCTTCACCGCCACCGAAGCCAGGTGTTCCCGCGTCGTTCCGTATTCGTACATATGACGCCGCGCGATCATGGCGAACAGCGCCGGGAACGTCGCCCCGGCGTTAACCTCGCCGTTCATATCCCCCGCCGCGGCCAGAATCTCGGTGACCTTGGCCGTCGGTTGCGAGGTCATTTTCTCGACGCCGGCCACGAGAACCGCTTCGTATAGTCCCGCCGCCACGCTCGAAACCGCATGGAAGAAAGCCGCTCCGCTCGAAGCGCAGGCCGCCTCAAAGCGCGTCGCCGGCACTCCCACGATGCCCAGGGCGGAAGCGATATAAGGCGCAAGATGATTCTGGCCCGCAAACGACGGCCCGGCAAAATTTCCCAGATAAAACGCCTCGATCTTCGCCGCATCCATGTTCGCGTCGAGCAACGCCTTTTGACCCGCCTCGACCGCGAGCGAGCGCAAATCGCGATCCGGAAAGGCTCCAAAAGCCGTTTTGCCGATGCCGATCACCGCCACTGGTCTCATATACAATCAGGATAGCTCCAGGATCGATCGGCGGACACCGGATGGGACTTATGCACGTTTACCGCGCGGGTGCGTCATGTTCTAGTAGAGATGGCGACGGTACGGGTATTTTCCGAGTGTGGAGCGTTCCCTTCGTTTGGGCGCGGCGAGGCGTCCATGGCTGAGCGTTCGCCGGATCAATTTCCGGGCGACAGCGCGCTGGAAGCCGAGGAGCGGCAAACCGCCTTTATTTCCAATCACTCGCGGCGAATCTTCCTGTTGATTTACCGCATCGTCGGCAACGTCGCCGACGCCCAGGACCTCACCCAGGAAGCCTTCATCAAAGCGCTCCAGCGGCGGGAGCAGTTGAAGGACCTGGACCGCGCCGCACACTGGTTGTCGCGGATCGCCACCAATACCGCGCTCGATTTTCTGCGCCGCCACGCCAGGGTGAATTTCTGCGAGGTGGACGCGCTGCCCGAGGCCGTTTCCGAGCGCGTGATGCGCGAAGCCTCGGCCGGCGCCCCGGACAATCCGGAGCAATCGATGCTTCGCACCGAAAAACGCCTCCTACTCGAACGCGGCCTGTCGGTGTTGACGGGGCGGGAGCGCACGGCGCTGATCCTTCGGGATGTAGAGGGCCTCGGCGCGGACGAGGTGGCCGCGCATCTGAAATGTTCTAAGGCGACCGTGCGCTCGCACATCGCAAACGCCAGGGTGAAATTCCGCCGCTATCTCGAAAGGAAGCCTCTATGAAGCACGTGGAAGAGGCGGAACTGGCCCTTTATGCGGGCGGCGATCTGGCGCTCTGGCCCCGGATGCGGGTGATCGCCCATCTGCGGCACTGCGCCTTCTGCCGCGCCGAAGCGGCCCGCTTCGCCGAGACACGGGCGATGGCGGCCGATGCGGGCGGCGATTTGCCTCCTGGCCTCGACTGGAACGCCCTCTCCCGCGAGATGACCGGAAACATCCTGGTCGGCCTCGAAGCCGGAGAATGCGTGGAAGGATACTCCCGCGCCGCGTCCCCGAGGCGGCATGGGTGGAACCTGGCGCTCGCCGGCGGCGCGGCCTGTCTGCTGGTTGCGGCTGGCGTTTGGATGAATTTTCCCGGCACGCGTTTGGACCAGTGGTCGGCGGCCGTTTCCGGCATCGTCCATCCTCCGCCGGAGGAGTCTCCCTCCGCAACGGCCGTATCCGTACCCCCGACTCTAGAAGCCTCGCGTTCCGGCATCGGCGTCAGCGGCAGCGACGGCGGGTTGAGGTTGATGACCCCGCGCGGCCAGGAAGTGACGGCGGTGTCGGTCAGCCTGCAAGGGTCGGCCACGGCGAATTACGTCGACGCCGATTCGGGGCAGATCACCATCGATAAGGTTTACGATGCGCGTTAGTTTTCTCAGCGCGGCGGCGTGGTCCATAGCTTCGGCCGTCTCTGGCGCCGGGCTGCCGCTGCCCGACATCGAGCTTCCAAAGGATTCGCCCGTGGCGCTGTTGTCGTCCGACTATAGCGGGTCGAACGAGGCGGCGCGCGGCGGCGCATTGGTGTTGGAGCTTCACGCCGCCCTCACCCTGCGCAATGTCGGCGCGCGGCGCATCCGCGGCGTCACTCTGCTCGTCGAAGCGCAGCAGGCGACTCCCGGCGGCAAGGCTTCGGTGACGCTCACCGGCCTGAACGCCGCGGCCGGAGAATCGTTCCCCGTTCGCATCGACCTGCGGCTGCTGCGGCCCGTGCAGTTGGCGCGCGGGGGCGCGGTGGATGTGCGGTTGGACGGGGTTCTGTTCGACGACCTGAGCTTCTACGGGCCGAACCAGTTGAACTCCCGCCGGGCGATGGTGGTATACGAAATGGAGGCGCGGCGCGACCGCCGCTATTTCAAAGCGCTGCTCGAGGCCGGCCCGGAAAAGCTGCGCCAGGCGGTGCTCGAGAGTCTCTCGCGGCAGACCACGCAGCCGGACATGGAAGTGCGGCTTGCGCGCAACGGGCCGGCGACGAATCTGGAACCCGGCCGGCAATTGGAATTGGCGATGCTCGACTTCCCCGGCGCTCCCATCGAGCCCCGGAATGGCGCGGCGACAATCACCGGCAACGAGGCGCGGGATCCGGTTTTGGAAGTCCGCAACCGCTCCGCCCGCACCGTGCGTTCGGTGGAGGTGGCCTGGATTCTGCGCGACGCCGCCGGCCGCCAGTTCCCCGCCGGCTCCACGCCCTCGGAGCTGTACCTCGCGCCCGGCGAGAGCCGCGACATTCTCAAAGATGCGACCCTGCGCTTCCCCGCCCGGCCCGGCGCCGCCCTCGCCATCGCCGGCATGACCGGCTACGTCAGCAGCGTCGAGTTCGCCGACGGCAAGGTCTGGGTTCCCACGCGCCTCTCGCTCGACGACGCCCGCCTGGCCCACGCCGCCCCGTCTTCCCCCGAAGAGCAGCGCTTGCTTCAAATCTACCGCCGCCGCGGACTGGCCGCTCTCATCGACGAATTGAAGAAGTTTTAGCCGCGCCGGTGGTAGACTGTTGAGGGTAGCCGCTCATCCCGTCGGGGCGTGGCTCAGCTTGGTAGAGCGCCTGGTTCGGGACCAGGAGGCCGGAGGTTCGAATCCTCCCGCCCCGACCAAATCCTTTTTCGAAATCGTCAAACTACAGCGGTTGCGAGCATCGGGTTTCAACCGCGTTTTTGTAGGTGTGCCCAAAAATGGCGCCCCCCGAACCTTGGCCCAGCGGTTCGGCGAGAACGTTGATGTGCGGTGCCTTTACCGTTCAGCGCCGGGGGATTCGCTTTAGCACGCCCTTCCCGCGGCGCTTGGCGAATTCTGGGATGCTCCGTACCCGTCTTGGCGTCCTGGACGAACGGTTTATCCGTGGCGGGCCGGAAGCCTTTCTGCGCAAGTTCTACGATGTCCATGGACGCGTGTCAACCCATGACAAGGTCAACGGCTTCGAAAGGCACAGCGCTGGTGGCACTGACGACGGTGGAAACTCGCCCGCTGGATACGCTCATCCCGGAGAGCAAGGCGAAGCGGCAACGGTATGGGACGCTCTCCCGATATCTCACGAAGATCGCCCGGCTCGGTGGCTATCGTTCACGATCCGAGGATCCACCGCCTGGCAATATGGTCACGTGGCGAAGCCTTGCGCGATTGACAGACATCGAACCCGGTTGCCTCGTGGCCACATAATTTGTGGGTAATTGAAAGGTCGGCCGGACGAATAAGATCGGCTCGCTCACCTCCCGCGGGTTGGGACGATGCCGGCTCCTCGGCCTTAGCGTGGATAGCGCCCGATGGCGGTTAGCAGCCGTCGCTCGACAACGCGCTTGTCGATATTGAGCTTGAGCAGTCGTGCCGTTGCCTTCCCTTCACGCGTGAGTGGCTCGACTACGGCGCCTCGAAGCGCGAAGTGATCCTCCCAGCGCTGGCGGCGCGGATGGAAGAGACTCACGAACGTACCGGTCTCAGCGTCAAGCGAGCCGATATCGCTCCCTTTCCATGCGTTGCACCGAAGACAAGCGAAAGCAAGGTTGCCGGCGTCCGATCGCCCGCCATGTTTGCGGCTGACGATGTGATCTATTTGATGCGGCGAATAGGAATCGTCTTCGTGAAGGAGGCAATACTCACAGCGGTAGGCGGCACGTTCCGCGACGAGCCGCCGGAGCGACTCGCTTATTTCACTTCCCAAGCTGGGTGTGTTGCCGTGCCCGCGCCTTCGCCATGATCATGATGTGCTCAAGCTGAAGGTAGTCTTCGAGTTCAGATTGATCTTCGGCCGAAATGCTGCCTTCCTTGGAGCGTTCGACCAACCCCGCGACGCGTTGCCGGACGCCATCGGAAGGATGGAACGCGACCACCGCCTCGGGAGTTGTGCCTGCCGCGATGAAATCGATAATCTCTTCGTATGATTTCGTCGCGCTCATCGTCTCTGTGTCTCACGCTTGGGTGGCGAGTCTCATCCCCAACCCTTCAAGCATACCGCCAAACGCAATTCCTAAGCGGTCCCCGGTGGGGACTTCCATTAAGTTCGGCCTTGATCGCTACGCCGGCGCAGACAGGAGATCGGAATTCGAGCAGCCCACTCAATTTCCCGCATAGAGGAGTATTTTTGGCGCTTAAATTGAAATTTTACACGAAAATATTTGCTCTGTAATCGAGGAGTTAGGCGAGGCGGTCTGGCTCGGGACCAGGAGGCCGGAGGTTCAAATCCTCCCTTCCCGACCAAATATCCCATTGCAATCATTTAGACTTTTGGCGGCCGCGGCTCTCGCGAATCTCGCCTCCACACAGGGTGAATTTGTACCACCAATTCTTTGAGTCTTTCCGTTTGTAGACGGGCATCGCGACTGCTCCCAGAATACGGCTGCCGTGCGCGAGGTTGAACTCATTTCTGCGTCTCGGGCGAAGATCGCTGAACCATTTGCGATCGCGTGGGATGCTTTCCCACTCTTGGCGCGGCGCCGTTTCTCTTACCGGCTATCCGACAAATAGTGGATTCCGAAGCGCAGGATTCCGCCAACGCAATCGTCTGAGTTCGTGGAAGATACCTTCGAAATCCACCGTCCCTATCCGTCGTTCCTTAATGTTCCACTACCCAGATGATCACCCCGAAACCGCCGCCCCCTTCCGGCGGGAAAACGGCATGGGACGTCTTTCGACGTCCTTCATCGACTCAGTGGCTGGGCGACACGCGGTGGTGGTACATAAAGCGTTGTCGCACAACCCGCCAGGATTGCCTGCTTATCCCCCGGTTCGTTTGAACCTCCGGCGCAGGGTAAGAAATGCGCTTGCGTAGTAGGCCTGATCTCGAAGTTCGACTGGATTGAAAAGCGCCCAAACGTAAACCACTGCCTCGACAACATCGCCAATGGTCGAGCCTTGGGAGACGAT
Organism: uncultured Acidobacteriota bacterium; assembly: GCA_963823105.1. Classification (GTDB taxonomy): domain Bacteria; phylum Acidobacteriota; class Terriglobia; order Bryobacterales; family Bryobacteraceae; genus JAJYKC01. The sequence goes on along the minus strand of CAWGKC010000009.1, from coordinate 44,241 downwards.
CAGCAGCCCGGGGCTGGACTTGCCCGCGGCCAGGTGGTCCCGAAAGCGGCCGATCGTCGTACGCCGGTCATGAGAGACCAGGACCCGGCCTTCTGCTGCCACGCGGTCCGGCAAAACCGGATCGGGAACTTCATCCAAGCCCGTCTCCTGCGCGGACGCGAAATCAATCGCCGGCTCTCGCCGCCGGGCGGCCTTGACGATTCCGAACTTGAGATCGTTGTCAGCCTGGAAGCGGATGCTCAAGAACGCCGCTCACCCTGGGCGGCCTCGGCCTTAGCGCGTTCGATCTTGGCGCAAAGCGCGGGGTTGGCCTGCTCCAGCGGGATGGCATTGCCCTCGAATTCACGCGCGGTGTCAACGAGGTACTTGTCGATCTCGGCTCGATGATCCCGGTAGAAGGCAATCGCGCCGTAGATCTGGGCGCGCTTCAGAGACGGGAAGTCTTCCTGAATGGCTTCCGGCGACTGCCCTTCGTTGAACGAGTACACCACGGAATCCAGTGAAATGCCCGTCCCGGCTACGTAGTAGCCTCCGTGGCGAAGTTCAATGTATTCGTTGTGCATGGAGCTTGGTCCTGTTGCGATTATATTCGGGCTCCGGCGAACCGCGCGCAGGCCAGCATGCCGAGCCCAGGAACCTGAGAATTGGCTAAAAAAGATGATGAACCGCCCCGCGCAAGATCATCGAGACGGAAAGCTTGACCCAAGCCGAGACGGCCAATCGACTGAAAGCGAGAAACAGAACCCGGTGTGGATGTCCCCATAGAGAACGGGTTGCGAACGCTTTTCGGAGAATAGGCGCGCGCGCTCCTTGGCACAGTCTCCCTCCGGTCACGATCGGGACCGGGATTTGAACAAATGCGAAACGAACCTACCGGACCGGCCGCGACCCCGTGATGAGAATATCCACCAGTCTCCGGGCGCTTTGCTTCCACTCGGGGCTGGACGCCACGTTCGCCACGCCGATCAGCGCCCGCAGTAGATCGATCGGGTCCAGGTCCTTGCGTATGTCGCCGCTCTGGATCGCCCGCTTCACCAGTGCGCGAATCGCTTCCCATATCCGGTCGTGGGAAGCTTCGAACACTTTGGAGGGGCCTCCGACGATGTTATTCAACGCCGGCGCGATGATCTTCTTTGTCGCGATGTAATCGACGAACAGTAACATCCAGGCCCGCAGCGCTTGCAACGGGGGCATCGTCTCCGCGAACTTCCGCTCCGCCGAGGCCAGCTTTTCCACTTCGCTCCGGTAAACCGCCTTCAGAAGCTCGTCGCGCGTAGGAAAGTGGCGATACAAAGTCCCCGCTCCCACACCGGCCTGCTTGGCGATGTCGTCCAGGCTGGCATCCGCGCCTAACCGGGTGAACGCCTCCCTCGCCACCTCCAGAACCCGGTCGCGATTCCTTTGCGCATCGGCGCGTGGCTTTCTTGCGGCGGTTTGTGAACGTTTTGTGGCCATCGGCAAAAAACTTGCAACCGGAGACATCCTCCGGTATTCTATATATGCGGAGACTATCTCCGTTTTATCAGATTCGTGAAAGGTTGGTCAAGACGTTATGCGTATCTTTGTCACCGGCGCGACGGGCTTTGTCGGCTCCGCCATTGTTTCGGAACTCATGAACGCGGGCCATCGAGTGCTCGGCCTCGCTCGTTCGGATAAGGGTTCCGCGTCCCTTGCCGCGGCGGGAGCCGAGGTGCTTCGCGGCTCGCTCGAAGACCTGGACAGCCTGCGGAATGGCGCGGCCGGCTCGGATGGAGTGATTCACACCGCCTTCATCCACGACTTCTCGAACTACGCGTCTTCCGCGGAGGCGGACCAGCGCGCCATCGAGACGCTCGGCGCGGCGCTCGCTGGTACCGGCCGCCCGCTCGTCGTCACTTCCGGCACGTTGCTCCTTCGACGCGAAAGCTCTCTTGCAACCGAGAAAGACGTGTCCGATCCCCATTTCCCCCGTAAATCGGAAACGGCCGGGCTTGCGCAAACGTCGCGGGGCGTGCGCGCGTCCGTCGTTCGCCTTCCGCCATCGGTCCATGGAGACGGCGATCACGGCTTCGTTCCTCGCCTCTTCGCCATCGCGCGCGAGAAGGGCGTCTCGGCATACGTCGGCGATGGGCTGAATCGCTGGCCCGCCGTGCATCGGCTCGATGCCGCGCGTCTCTACAGGCTGGCGCTTGAAAAGGGTTCCGCGGGCGAGCCGATATCATGGCGTCGCCGATCAGGGTGTTCCCTTCCGGGACATCGCCGAAGTAATCGGCCGGCTCCTGAATGTGCCGCTCGTCTCCAAATCCCCGGAGGAAGCGCCGGACCATTTTGGCTGGATCTCGACCTTCGTCGGTATCGACTGCCCGGCCTCCAGCGCGCAGACGCGGGAAGAACTGGGATGGCATCCCACGCAGCCTTCGCTGATTGCCGATATCGACCGCCCGGCCTATTTCGAAGCCGGAACCGTTGCCGCGCCCGCGGCGCGAAGCAGGTAAACATGGAACGCCCTCTAAATAAAATCGTTCTCGTCACCGGGGCGAATAAAGGCATCGGATTCGAAGTCGCCCGCCAGCTCTCCGCGTCGGGTTACACGGTCCTGCTGGGCGCGCGCAATCGGGCGCTCGGGGAAGAGGCGGCGGCTGCGCTCAAGCGCGAAGGCTGTGATGTTCGATATCTCTCGATCGACCTTGACCATCCCGCCACCATCGCCACCGCCGCCAAGGATATCGATGCCGGCTTCGGCCATCTCGACGTCCTCGTCAACAACGCCGGCATCGCCGCGCCGGGCGACGGTATGCCTTCGACCAGCAGTCTTGACGCAATCGAGCGGGCCTTCCGTGTAAACTTTCTGGGCAGCGTCGCGGTAACTCAAGCGATGCTTCCGCTGCTGCGCAAGTCATCCTCCGCGAGCATCGTAAATGTGTCGAGCGGCCTCGGATCGTTGACCAAGAGCGGCGATCCGGCGTGGACCCACGTCGCCGCGAAGTATCTGGGCTACGCCGCATCGAAGGCGGCCCTCAATATGCTCACCGTGCAACTGGCCTACGAACTGCGCGGCGCCTCGATCAAAGTGAATTCAGTCGACCCAGGCTACACGGCAACCGATCTCAACCAACATCAAGGAACCCAGTCGATTCCCGAAGGCGCGGCGGAGATCGTTCGCCTGGCGATGCTCCCTGACGATGGTCCAACCGGGACCTTCTCGAACGCGCAAGGCATCGTTCCGTGGTAAGACTGCAAAGGAGGAAATTATGAGCGACAAAAACGGCAAAATAGCCATCGTCACCGGCGGAAGCCGCGGACTCGGCCGCAACACGGCGGTCCATCTGGCCCGGCGCGGCGTGGACATTCTCTTCACCTATCACTCGAATCTCTCCGAGGCGCAGAGCCTCATCCACGAGGTGGAAGCCATGGGAAGAAAAGCCGCCGCATTTCAACTCGACGCCGGAAACATCGGCTTGTTCGATGCCTTCGCCGGCCAAGTCCGCGACATGCTTCAAGTTTGGGGCCGGGACCGGTTCGATTACCTCGTAAACAACGCCGGAACGTCTTTGCACAAGCCCTTCGATCAAACCACGGAAGCCGAATTCGACCGGATCGTGAATGTCCATTTCAAGGGCGTTTACTTCCTGACTCAAAAGCTACTGCCGCTGATGAAGGATGGCGGCCGTATCGTGAACGTTTCATCGGGGCTGGCCCGCTTCAGCATGCCCGGCACGTCGGCATATGGAGCGGCAAAAGGCGCGATCGAAGTCTTCACCCGCTACTTGGCCAAAGAGCTTGGACCGCGCGGGATCACCGCCAACGTGGTCGCCCCCGGAGCGATCGAGACCGATTTCAGCGGCGGTATGGTGCGCGACAATCCGGAAATTAACAAGCGCGTCGCGGAGATGACCGCGTTGGGACGCGCTGGCGTGCCGGACGATATCGGGCCGATGATTGCGGCCCTGCTGTCGGATGACAACCGCTGGGTGAATGGCCAGCGTATCGAGGTCTCCGGCGGGATGTCGCTCTGAAGGCCGATACCCGCCGCCGCGATCCGGCAAGCCCTAATTCTTCTCCGGCTCCGCCGCTTTCTTCGCCGCCGGCTCCCGGAATCCGCGCTCCACCATATCGTTCGGATCCGTCGAAACCGGCCCGTCGCGCCATAACCACCGCATCATATCCGGAAAGATCGCTCCGCCAAACTTCTGCCCGTGCAGGTTCATCCCCCACGCGTAGTTCACGTCGTAGCCCTTCTGCGTCAGCGCCTTCATCAGCCGCACATTCTGGTAAAACCAGTCCCGCGTTTGGTCGTATTTCCCGCCGCGAAACGTTCCGCGATTGTCGTTCCGTCCGTCGCAAAGGAATATCCGGATCGGCTTTTTCTCGCTCGCCAGCACGCGCTCCGGATACACATACCCGCCGCGTAAATTGACGAAGCTTCCGACAATGCTGAGCACTTTGCGAAACTCGTCCGGCCGTTCCCACGCCACCGAAAACGCCGCGATCGCCCCGGAGCTTGCGCCTCCGATTCCATGCTGCTCCGGGTCCTTGGAAATGTTGTATTCCTTGTACAACACCGGCATCAATTCGTCCACGATCACCCGCGCGTATTTATCGTCCGGAGTGTTGTATTCGGTGGGCCGGTTCGTGCTGCGGTCTCCCCAATCCTTGGGAGTCGGCTCCGGCTGCTCCGGCGTGCGGCCCGGATTGATAAACACTCCGATCATGACGGGAATCTCGCGGCGGTAAATCAGATTGTCCATCACGTTCTGCGCCCGCACATCCCCGTCCTCGTACTTCATCGCCTGCCCGTCCTGGAAAATCATGAGGCTGGCCGGAACCGCCGGATCGTACTGCGCCGGCACATACACCCAGTAAGTATGCTGCGTGCCCGGATAGACTTTGCACGGCAAAGTATACGGCCCGCGTATCTCCCCTTTGGGCACTCCGTCCTGGGGCATGGAGTCCGGCCCCAAACGATACTGCGAGTTCGGATCCGGAACCTGTTTCGCCGGTTCCTGCGCGAATCGCGGCGGCGCACACTCCGACCGCGGCGGCTAACAAAGCTGTAAGTCGATTCATCTTGATAGTCCCATTCGTCGATCTCCCGTTCCGTCCACTTACTCGCGCCTATTGCTTCGGCGGCTCCGGAGCCTTGCCCTTCTCATCCCGCGGCGGCTCGACCGCGTCCATGGGCCGGAAACGCTTCCTCGGCGCCGGCTTCGCGCTCGCCAGCTCCACATACGCCTGAAGAACCTTCTCCTTCTCCGCCGGATCGGCGATCAGATAGCGATGCATTCCCTTTTCCGCGGATGTGAACGAGGTCCGGCCATCCGCGAGGACCGTAATCGTCCCCGGCGCCGAAATCTTGAAATACCCTTCCTTCGGACGCCCCGCGTACAGCGCCGCCGCCATGTCCCACGATGGCGCGTCGTACGGCATCGGCCCGTACGCGCGATAGGCGTCGGCCACCGGATGATCCGGCCCCGCCGCCGCGAATTCCTTATCGATGCACGCGCCCGGAAATTCGATCGCCGCGCCCACCTCGGAACCCGACGCGACGATCGGCGTGGGCCACTCCGAAAACACCTTCCTCGCTCCCGCGATATCCGCCCCGATGCGCGCCTCCGCCGGACCCTCCGGATACGCTCCCGCCCGCCACCACCAGATACCGGATCTTCGCCGCGATCAACTCCTTCATCCCCGGAAATTCCAACGCCGCCGCCAGATTCGTCGCCGGCCCTCCCAGAATGAAAAACGCGTTCTGATCGAACTGCGCTTCCAAATAGTTCCGCAGCAGAACGTTCGGATCCGCCGGTGTCGATCGCGCTCTTCACTTGGTTCTTGTATACCGGCGTTCCGTCCGGTTTCTTTCTCAGAAACGGCGCGGTAAATGCCGGCGAAGTTACTCCCGGCGATCCCGCCGTCCGCATCCCAACCGGCGGAATCTGCGAGAAATTCCCCGCCGGTCCGTGATAGTAGCGCTCCACCGCGTCCACAAAACCGGCCACCGCCAGATTCGGCCGGCTCATCGACACCGCCACGATCCGGCATTCGTCCTTGCCCTGAAGCCCGTTCATCACGCCGATGGCGAGCAAGCTGTCGATCGTCGTGAAATCGCTGTCGAAGAAGGCTCCCGGCGACGGTTTTCCTCTGCCGAACCCCTGCATGAATCTATGCCAGATCCAGCCCTTCCAAACGGCCCACGGAGTCGCCGAAGTGGTCCATGTGAACCCCCATGCGGTCCATCATCGTCAAAAACAAATTGCACATCGGCGTCTCGCGGCGCACCACCACCCGCCGGCCCGTCTTGAAATAGTTGCCTCCGCGGCCCGCGAGAATCGTCGGCAAGTCCTCGTGCAAGTGAAGCATTGCCATCCGACAAGTCCCGCGCCGTAAACGATCATGCAGTTATCCAGCAGGCTCCCCCCGCCTTCCTTCGTCGCCTTCATTTTCTCGATGAAACCGGCGAACTGCTGCACATGATACTCGTTGATTTTCCGCACCTTCTCCATCAGCTCCGCCTGGTTCCGGTGGTGAGTCAGCGGGTGGTGGCTATCGGCGATTCCCAGTTCGCGATACGAACGCAAGCTCCCTTCCCGCGTCATCAGGAACGTCACGATCCGCGTCTGGTCGGCCTGGAAAGCGATCGCCACCATGTCCGACATCAGCTTGAAATGCTCGCCGAAATCGGCCGGCACTCCATAGGGCTTGTCCATCTGCGGATCGATCCGCTGGGTGTCCGTTTCCGCGCGCTCCACCTGCCGCTCCACTTCGCGGATGGCGGACAGATATTCGTCCAACTTCCGCCGGTCCGTCGGCCCCAGGTTCGACTCCAGCTTGTGCGTGTCTTCCGTCACGTAATCGAGAATGCTGCGCCGGTATTTCGACTGGCGCGTCCGCTCCTCCGGCGTCATCGGCTGGCCCGTGCCGAACATCCGCTCGAACATCGCGCGCGGGTTCAAAACCGGTGGCAGCGGCTGCGTTTCGCTGCGCCATGCCAGGTTGTTCGTGTACGCGCACGAGTATCCCGAGTCGCAATCCCCCGCCTGCCGCGCGTCCTCCATCCCCAACTCCAACGATGGAAAGCGCGTCCGCCCGCCAATCTCCTTCGCCACGATCTGATCGAACGAAACGCCGTTCTTAATCTCCACCAGCGACTTCTTCACCTGCACGCCGGTAAGGTAACGACCCGCAGCAGCGCCCGTGATCCCCCGGACCGTCCAGCAGCGCCCGCCCCGTGTTGTGCGTCAGGTTGCTGATCTGCAGGATGTCGTCCTTGTAAGGCTCCAGCGCCTTCAACGCGCGCGGCATCTCTTGAAATTTGCCTTCGTAGCCGGGATTCCACGCGTCCATGATGATCCCGTTCGGCACATAGAAAAACGCCATCCGCACCGGAGGCTTCGCCGCAGCCGAAGCTCGCCGCAAACGCCGGTGTCATCGCGTCCAGAAACGGCAGCCCGATCGCCACCGTCCCCATCCCTCGCAGAAACGTGCGCCTCGGCAGCGCGCTCCCGTTTATCGCTGCCCGCGTTGTCATTTTTGTGCGACCTCCTTCGCCGGTTTTCCGCTTCGATTGTCTTTTGGCGGGTTGACGAATTCACCGCGCCGCGATTGAAACGGCAGGCTTCGCACCACCTCGTAAATCAATGTCTGGAAATGATACCCATCCGCCGCTACCGCCGCGTCGATCTTCGCAAGCGCCCGCTTGTCATAATCCTGCACGCCGCGTCCCAGCGCGTAGGTCATGATCTTCTCGTCCAGGCAATGCGTCACCAGCGGCATGCTTCCCAGCAGCACCGTCCGCATCTCCGCCGCCGTCAGGAACGATTTGCCGTCCGGCATCGTCCCGCTCGCGTCGATCGGGAACTTTCCATCCTTCGTCCGCCACTGGCCGATGGCGTTATAGTTCTCCAGCCCGAAGCCGAGCACGTCCATCTTCGCGTGGCAGGCCGCGCAGGCCGGATTCGCCCGGTGCTCCTCAAGCTGCTTCCGCAAAGATACATCGCTTCCCACCTTCGAAACATCGAGCACCGGAACGTCGGGCGGAGGAGGAGGCGGCGGCGTGCCCAGAATATTATTCAGAACGTACTTGCCCCGGATCGTCGGCGAGGTGCGGCTGGCGTAACTCGACACCGCCAGCACGCTCCCCTGCGTGAGAACTCCGCCGCGCTCCCCGTTGGCCAGGTCCACCTTTCGGAAATCGGGCCCCTTCACGCCGTCGATGCCGTAATATTTCGCCAGCGGCTCGTTCAGAAACGTGTACTTGGCATCGATGAATTCGGAGATGGGCCGGTTCTCCGTAAGCACATACTCGAAGAACATCCGCGTCTCGGTGCGCAGCAGCGTCTTCACTTCGGGAGTCCACGCCGGAAATTTCTGCGGGTCCGGCTCGATCGAGTCCAGATTGCGCACCTCCAGCCATTGTCCGGCGAAGTTGTCGGCGAAAGCGGCCGCCTTCTTATCCGCCATCATCCGTTTCACCTGCGCATCGAGAACCGCCGCCTCGTGCAATCGGTTCGATTCCGCCAGCCGCAGAAGCTCGTCGTCGGGCATCGAGCTCCAAAGAAAATAGCTAAGCCGCGTCGCCAGCTCGACGTCGGATAAACGATGGACCGCTTCCGCGTCCACCGGGTCCGGATCGCGCTCGATTCGAAAGAGGAACTCCGGAGACACCAGCATCGCCTCCAGCGCAAGCTGAATGCCCTGTTCCCTCGATTGCCCCTGCGCTCTCGCCATCGCCACGAACTTCATCAGCCCCGCCACTTCCGCCTTCGTCACCGGCCGCCGGTAAGCGTGGTGCGCCAGGTTCGCGACGATCTTCTCGACGCACGCCTCGCCCGCCGCCGGATCGCAAATGAGAATCTTCTTCCGGCTGGCCTTCTCCACCTTGGCCGGGTACGGACCGACAAACGTGATCGATGCGATGAACTTGTTCTTCTTCTGGTTGTAGACGTCCTTGTCGTTGGTCAGGGTCTTGATGAAATCGTCGTCGAGGAACGCCGCTCGAAAAACATGATCGCCCTCGGGCAGATAGACGCGCACTTCGCCGTCCGAGTAAGGATCGAAGTAAACCAGCTTGGAAGGCTTGGTCTCGACCTCCATCGTATCGAGCAGCTCCCCGTCCATAAAGAAGCCCATCTTCACCGGTTTGGCGTCGGCGCCGCGCGTTCCGGGGAAGCCGAAGCGGACCGTGTATTCTCCGTCGAAATCGATTCGCTGGCTCGCTTCCACCGTGTCGGCGTCGAGGCGGCGGAGCGTTCTGGTTTTCAAATCGCACGTCGTCGCCAGCGGCTTCTTCGGCAGCGGGTCGGCGCCCATCGCGCGCGAGGCGATGGTTTCCGCCGCGTCGAGATACCTTTCCATCAGCACCGGCGAAACCGTCAGAATGTCCGCGATGTTGTCGAATCCATAGCCGGAATCGTCGGTCGGGAAATCTTTATCCGCGCGAAAATCGACCGCCAGCAGGTCGCGTATCGTGTTCCGATACTCGTTCCGGTTCAGCCGTTTTGCGGTCACGCGCCCCGGATCGAGCGGGATGGCCGCGTCGGCTTTGTCGAACTCGCCGTGCAGAAAGTTCACCAGCGCCGTCATCCGCTCTTGCGGCGGACGCGGAATCCCCTTCGGCGGCATCTCCCCCGCTTCGATCTTTGCCGCGATCTTCTCCCACGTCTCGCGGTCCTCGAAAACCGTCGCCGCATCCAGATAAGGCGACAGGTTCAGCCCGCCCGAGGCAAGCGATTTGTTATGGCAGCCCGAGCACACGTTCTTCAGGATCGGTTTGACTTTGACGTCAAATGCGGCCGCGTCTACCGCGGGGGCGTTGGCCTTCCCTGTGGACGCCGGCGCCGAAAAGGCATACCCTGCCGCAATCAGGGCCGCGCCACCCAATTTCAGCATAGATAACGTCCAGTATTGCAGATTCCACGCTTTTCAATTTCGGCCAACGTGAGGCCCGCGGGCGCGCCCTCGCGCCCACCCATCTCCGTGCCGCCCGCCTCGATTGCTATACTCATAAAAGTCTATTTCCCCGCGCCTCTAGCTGGAGTGGCGGAACTGGCAGACGCACGGGACTCAAAATCCCGCGGCCTTCACTGGTCATGTGGGTTCGACCCCCACCTCCAGCACCAAATTAAGTACTCATAAGCGCAAAGGGTGCGGCGCGCACAGCCAGACTCAACAAGTAAAGGATCGCGCCGCGCTCCGTTTTGCGCGAGTCCCTTAAAAGCCCGATCGTCCGTAAATTCACGGCGTCGTGAGTCATCATGAGCCGCGTTCCGCTCCTCCGCGAACGGATCGTACGCGCCGGGTTATTTCACCCACCTTGACCGGAGCCATTCGGAGTGCAAACTGATAGCTCCTTGTTTTCCTCACGTGGCGATTGGATTGCTTGTGCAGACTCCGGGAGCCGCCGAATGTTCGGCCCGAAGCTCCAAACTTTCCGGCCACCCACATCGGTGCGGGCGGACGGAGGAGGTAAGTACGATGGCGAGTCTCGATCTCCGTGGGTTGCTGGCCCTGCTTTGCTCTGAACTGCTGATCGGCAGCTTGGCCGGTTGCGGCCGTCACCGGGTAGTTCTACCCGAGGTTCGGCCTCCGTCGCAGGTCTTTGAACCGTTGAGCGAAGAACTCAAAAAGTCCTACCTGACATTGTTTGAAACCGCCCCTCAGCTCGAATACGGCGACGCCCAGATCGCGAATATGCGCGAGTATCTCAAGCAGGCGCAGGACTATTGCGCCGGCCGGTTCGAGGGCGTAGCCGGTGAACATCAACGGCGCGTCGACGAAGCTCAAAAGGCGCTGAAAAAGTCCAGCCTTACCGCCGAGGAGCGTCACAACCTGCACTGCCGCATCCAGGACGCGCGCGCGCTCAAAAGCCAGGCGGACGTGATTTCCCAGAACGCGATTCCCGTCGCCTATGACAATAAACAAGCCAAGCTGGATCTTATACAGAATTGGCCGGCGCAGCTCAAACAGATCCGTCAAAGCCTCGCCAACGGCACATACAAGAACCGGCGTTGGGCCGACTTCGAGGATATCGGTTTTCGCGAGGTCGAAAAGGACCAAAAGAACGATCTCAAGCTGGGTCAGGAAGCCGTTAAGGATTTGAAGCAGTCGGGTTTGATGCCGAAGGAAGTCGAGGACGAGGCCGTGACCGGCTACGTGAACCGGGTGGCGCAGAAGATCGCCGCCAACTCGGACCTGCGGGTTCCATTGCGCATCACGGTGCTCAATTCGAAAGAGATCAACGCCTTTGCGCTTCCCGGTGGATTCGTGTTCATTGAGCGGGGCCTCCTCGAAGCCGCCGACGACGAGTCGCAACTGGCCGGCGTCATCGCGCATGAGATGTCGCATGTAGTCGCCCGCCACGGCCGCAAACTCATGACGAAGGCGACCATCGCTTCCCTCGTCTACCAGGCCGCGCAAGTCGCCGCCGTGATCCTCACCGGCGGAGCCGCTGGCATCGGAACTTACTACGCGATTCAATATGGCTTTTACGGACTCGGACTCACCCTGAGCCTCACCCTGCTCGGCGTAAGCCGGGAGTTCGAGCAACAGGCGGATCAATTGGGGATTCAGTACGCGTGGAAGGCCGGCTACGACACCAGCGGATTCATCCGCTTCTTCGACAAGATGGCCACTAAGGAAGGTTACGTAAACGGAGTAAGTTGGTTCCGCTCACACCCGCCTTTTTATCAACGCATGGTGGAGTCCGAGCGGGAAATCATGTACCTGCCGAACTTGCCGAACGCGATCGTGAATACAACCGGGTTCGCAACCATGAAGCAGGCGCTGGCTAAAGTCAGCGTAAAAGCGGAAGAGGAATCCAAGGAACGTCCAAGTCTGATCGCCCCGGAACAAGCCTGCCCGGCGCCTTCCAAACTTGTTTACCAAGCGGATCAACCGATCGAGACGATATGCTCAACGCCGCAAATTACACCATCCGTCAAAGAGCCTGTAAAATAGCCGCTCTGCTCGCCTTTGCCGCGCTGCCCGCGGCCACCGCCGTCGATCCTAAACTGGAAACAGTATCGATCTATCTCAATGTGGAGACGGACGGGAAACTCGTCACCGGACTGACTCAAGGGAATTTCCGCCTCTATCAAGACGGCAAGCCGCAACGGTTCCGCCTGGAAACGCCCGAGGATCCCGCCTCCATCGCGCTGTTGGTCGAATATAGCCGCTCCTCCGGCTATTTCATCGAAGATATTAACGCCGCCATGGACGGACTTCTTCGGTTCGCTCCGGAAGGCTATTGGTACGCGCTCGCCACCTTCTCGCGCAACCTGGAAATTCACACCGACTTCACGAAACAAATCGGGTTACTCACCGATGCCTACTCACGGCTCGGCGTTTCCATGTGGAGCGAAATCGATACCTACGACGCTGTCGTCGAAATGCTCGACAAGATGGGACGGTTGCCGGGCCGCCGCATCCTGATCGTGATCGGCTCCGGCATCGACACATTCAGCGAACGCAATCTGGACGACGTGAAGAAGAAGCTCGAGGCGGAGAACGTCACGGTCTTCGTCGCCGGAGCCGGTTCCGCCTTCCGGACAAGTTACGATCCTTATCTGGACTCCTCCTCTCGGATGCGCCTGATTCAATCCCGGGCTTTCCTGCAAATGCTGGCCGGCAAAAGTGGCGGCTTCGCCTGGTTTCCAAACCATTTCAACGCATTCCCCGACGTGATGGCGGGGATCATGCAGAGCGTCGCCTCGCAATACCGGATGGTCTATGACACCACGGTGCGTGGTTCGGGGAAATTTCACAAGATCAAAGTCGAGGCGTTTCGCGTAGTGAACGATAAGCGCGAAGATTTCGACGTCCTGGTGCGCGAAGGTTGGCGCTAGTCCGCTGCGCGCCAAACGCCGTACAAATACCGAGACGGACTAACTCAACCCGTACAAAAGTTTTTACGGCCCTCGCCTCCCACCGCCGCAATCCTTAGTCGCGTCAATGAACTTAGGTGGCCCGGAGATTGCCTAATCGAAGGGTGGAGGCCGGTATTGAACTAGCCATCCTAAGGAGGACCAAATGAAAAATTATCGCCGAATAACGTGTCTCGTAGCGCCGGCGCTCCTCGTGGCGGGTTACCTTGCAATCCCCACCGCCGCGAAGGCGACGGAGCCGCAAGAATCCGCACAGATTACCAAGCTCCTCGCCGACGCCAAGTCGGAGGCGGTCGAGCTGAAACGCGACTCCGCGGAAATGGATTCGCTCACCCGATCGAAGGCCAGTTGGAAGAGCTTCGCCGGCAAGCTCAACATGATCAAAGAGCATGTCAACACTGCCGGCAAGCTGCTCGCGGACCTAAAAGACGCCGAAGCCGGCGGTTCGCCCTGGCAGCGGACAGCGATCGGACAAATCGAGCCTTTGCTCAGGGAGCTGGCCGGCAATACCGAAGCGACCATCAACCATCTCAATGAAAGTTCGACGAAGATTCACTTCCCCGAATTCAAGGACTACGTGAGAGCGAACTACGAAATGGCCGCGGATCTGGAATCGCTGATCCGGGACTTCGTGAACTACGGAGAGACGAAACAAAAATTCGAGAGCCTTCGCGCACGGCTCGAAGTTGGCGGTTGAACTTCGTTGAGGGATCGGGGTGGCCGTCGGAGGAGACCACCCCGGCATCGCGATTCGCGCCCGCCGCCTGGGTTGCTGTATGCTGATGGCGAATGTGCTAAAGCGGCTAATTCGCGAATCGTCGCTCCTGGCGCCCGACCTTCAGTCGTTCAAGCGCCAGGAGTCCACTTTTATCGTCCTGAACCTCGTCGTCCTCTCCACCCTACTTCTCATTCACACTCTCTTCTCCGCCTACTTCGGCAGCCCGCCCCGGTTGATGGTGGCCGTCCTGGCCGCCGGTTTTTTGATTTACGTCGTCGAGTTGATCTGGCTGCAAGGCGCGCCGCTCCTCGGCGCCGGAGGAATCGTCGTCTTGACCTGGATGACCATCGCCCTGAACATGGCGCTCGCTTTCGCGCTGGCCTCCCTGTCTTACCGCCAAGATACTCAATACTTCGCGCTATTGGTTCCACCCATTCTTCAGTCCGCGTTTCGATTTTCACTCGCCGTCACCGTCGCCGTCGTAACCGCCGCCACGGCGCTCGATTTTTTCTGGGTATGGAATTACTTCCGCGCGCACCCTCCCGCCCAGTTCGGCGAATACATGGAGGCCGGAACCATTTGCTCGATCTACGCGATCGTCGGGATACTCGTGTGGACCTTGGTGAACCACCTCCGCTCCAAGGAAGCGGATTTAAAGGCGAGCCTCGCGGACCTCGAACAAGCGGAGGAGAAGTTGCGGATCGAGGAGAAGTTGGCCGCCGTGGGCCGATTCTCAAGCGCCATCGCGCACGAAATCCGCAATCCGGTCGCGATGATTTCAAGCGCTCTCGCCACCGCCTTCGACGGCCGGCTCGGCCCGGCCGAACGCCAGGAGATGTTCGAGATTGCCGCAAAAGAAGCCTCGCGCCTCGAAAAGTTGACCACCGATTTCCTGTCCTATGCGCGTCCGCGGCCGCCCGCGAAGCAGCCCGGCGACCTCGCTGAATCCATCGCCTACATCGCCGACATCTGCCGGCCCCGCGCCACGGAGAACGCGGTCGCGATCGAGACCGGCGCCCCGGAAGGGCTCCTCGCCGACATCGACAGCGGCCAGGTGCAGCAGGCGCTTCTCAACCTCTTGATGAATGCCATCGAAGCCTGTCCGAAGGGAGGCGTTGTCCGCATGCGCGGAGTTCGGGACAACGGTCGAATCCGGGTCGATGTCGAGAATACCAACGGCCCCATTCCGCGCGAAACCGTCGAGCGCATTTTTGAGCCCTTCTTCACCACGAAACCCTCTGGCACGGGCTTGGGACTGGCGATCGCCCGTAACATCGCGCGCGGCCACGGCGGTGAGCTCTCCTTGTCGCTGAACCGCGGGGACTCCGTCCGGTTTTCCCTAACCCTCCCCGCCGGCGCCGCGGAATCGGAGCGCCCGTGAGCAAACTCCTGATCGTCGACGACGAGCCGAACATGCGCAAGATTCTGGCGTCGAACCTCGCTCAGGACAGCCACGAAGTCACCGCGGCCGCTGGGCTTGCCGAAGCCCGCGCTGCGCTCTCGGCCAATCGGTTTGACGCGGTGATCACCGACCAGAAGATGCCCGACGGCCAGGGATTGGACGTGCTCGCCTGCGCCCGCGAGCTCGATCCGGCGCTATCGGTCGTCTTTCTCACGGCCTTCGCCACCATCGAGCTCGCGGTCGAGAGCATGCGCCAGGGCGCGTTCGATTTCATCACCAAGCCGTTTCAACCCGTCGTCGTCCGCGCAACCGTCCAGCGTGCCTGCGAGCACACCGCGCTCCTGCGGGAGAACGGCTTGCTCAAGCGCGCGGTCGATCGCCTCGAAGGCTCGGCCGAGATCTTCGGCAACAGTCCGGCCGTTCTCGCCGTCCGGGAAAGAATCGCCCGGGTCGCCCCCGCCAATGCGACCGTTCTGATCACCGGCGAAACCGGAACGGGAAAAGAACTGGTCGCGCGGGCCATTCATAAGAGCAGTCCGCGCGCTCGGAAACCCTTCATCCCCGTCAACTGCGCCGCCTTCACCGAGACGCTCTTGGAGAGCGAGTTGTTCGGCCACGAAAAAGGCGCCTTCACCGGCGCCGACCGCATGAGGCAGGGTCTGTTTGAAGCCGCCCACGAAGGCACGCTTTTCCTCGACGAGGCGGGCGAGATGTCTCTGGCGGCCCAGGCGAAATTGCTGCGCGTTCTCACCGATGGCAAGGTGCTGCGCGTCGGTTCGACCAAGCCGCGCGACGTGGACGTCCGCGTCGTCGTGGCAACCCATCGGGATCTCGAGGAACGAGCCCGGCAAGGAACCTTCCGGCTGGATCTGTATTATCGCCTGGCGGTCGTTCCCATCTCCCTTCCGCCGCTGCGGGAAAGGCCCGAGGATATCCCCGGACTCTGTGAGCTGTTCTGCCGCGAAGTCGCCCGCGAACTCAAAGTGCCGGAGCGCCGGATCTCCGCCGCGGCGATCGAAAAGCTGAAACGATACGATTTCCCCGGAAACATTCGAGAGCTTAGAAACTTGATCGAGCGGGCTATGATTCTTTCCTCGGCCCCTGAAATCGGCCTCGACGACTTCCCTCTCGCCCGAAACGATGCGAAGCCTCCGGTGGAAGGCGGCGCTGGTCTCGCCTGGATCGCTTCGATGCCGGAAACCGTCCAGCTTAAGGAATTCCTGGGCGACGTTGAGAAAGGCTTGATTCTTCGCGCCCTCCAATCCAGCGATGGCGTGCAGGCCGAGGCCGCCCGGAAGCTCCAACTGTCGCGCAGCGACCTCGCCTACAAACTCACCAAGTACGGCATGAGAACGGATAAAGAATAGCCACTTACTCGCGCCCGGCGGTTACAGGAGCGGCCGCGCCAGCCTGCATGGGCGCTCTTACACCCAATTCGTGAACCAGGCGGCCTCCTTCGTGCGCGGCGTTGGCGAGCGAGACCGCTCCCGTCGCGTAGAGGACCAGAAAGACCAACGGAAGAACCGTCGAAATCGTGCGCGCCGGCTCCCGCTTGAGCAGTCGCGGGACAAAGAGGATCGCCGCGAATACGAATGTGAGCGCGGAAAATACGACCTCCGTATTCTCCGCCAATTCTTCATGCCGCTCCAGGACCGCTTTCACCCGCGGCGCGCTCTCCGCGATCGGGCCGGAGGCTTCGCCGCTCCACACCGCGGCAAATGCCGAGACCGTCCCAAGCGTCATGAGAATCAGACCGGCCAGCAGGAAGGGGAAACTGCGCTCCGGCTTCCGCGCCGCCCCGATCGCGATGAATAGCGGCGCAACCAGTAACAATGCGATCGGAAAGTGAACGATCAGCGGATGTATCGCCTGCCAACTCGGGATCGGGGGAAGGGCCGGCATAATCGCCACCTTAACTCACGCGCTCGAATAGCTCCTTCGGAGTCGCGCAGGTCGGACAGTTATCGAAATTCGGTTTGGGCGTCGTAAATCCACAGACCGGACATACATAGAATACGCGGCTGGCTTTCATGTTCTCCAGATCCCCCAGCGCTTCCGTGTAGAGCTTGGCGTGCTCCACTTCCGCGGCGCGCGCGAACGTGAAAGTTCGCAGGGCTTCGGTGTTGCCTTCGGTCTGGGCTTGACGGATGAACGCCGGGTACATCTCGTCGCGCTCATAGGTCTCGCCCTTGATCGCCGCCGCCAGATTTTCGCGCGTCGATTGGACTACCGGATCTTCCAGATTCGCCTCTGGCGTCCCGCTGAATCCCTTAATCACAGCCGCATGGTTACCGGCATGGATCTCCTCCGCCCGCGCCGCCGCCCGGAACAGGCTCGCCGCCCCCGCGTACCCCTCCTCGTCCGCCTTCTTGGCGAAGGCGAGGTATCGCGCATGCGCGTTGCTTTCGCCGTTAAACGCCGCCTGCAAGTTGTTCATCGTCGCTTCGGAAGGCCTCTCGGAAGCCGCGGTTGCGAACGGCGCGATGATCCCAATTCCGCAAATCAATGCCAAGGTTGTCTTCATAACGTCCTTTCTCTATCTCTCCGGATTAGTCAGCGGCCCATTCGCCGCCGCAACGATAACTGGCAACCCGAACGCCATCGCCGAAACGCTTCAAATCCGCTATATTTCCCCTTTGCCCCACGGCTGCTCCGCTCAAAGCCTAATACATAGATGAAAGTTTGTCCAAGGATTCATACGCCGCTGCATCGCGGGTTCATCGGCCGGTTAGGAGCGCAAAGGGTGCGGCCACCGCACTCCGTTTTGCGCGAGTTCGATACAAGGGGCGCTCGTTTTGCGCGACTTCATGAAAAACCCAAAGGGTGCGGCGCGCGCCACCAGACTCAGTAAGGAACAAACCGCGCCGCACTCCGTTTTTCGCGACTTCATCAAAAGGGCCTTCGGATTGCACTCTACGTTGGCGACTCCGTTTGGTATTGGAAGGAGATTGACCCCATGTTAAAGAAATTTGCTGTTCTGTTGAGCGGTGCGCTCTTGCTCGGTCTGCCCGCGTTTGGCGACCAGTGGGACAAGAAAACAACGCTGACTTTCGACCAACCCATAGAGCTACCCGGTGTTGTCCTGCCCGCCGGGCAGTATGTCTTTAAGATTGTTGACTCGCAGGCGAACCGGAACATTGTCCGCGTATTTAACACCGGCGAAGACAAGGTATTCGCGACGATACTCGCGATCCCGCACTACCGCATGACGACCGCCGACAAGACCGTCATCCTCTTCGAAGAGCGGCCCGCGGACCAACCGCAGGCGATTCACGCATGGTTCTATCCGGGACAGAACTTCGGCCAGGAGTTCGTCTATCCGAAGAGCCGGGCTTTTGAATTGGCTCAAATGACCCATCAACCTGTGCTAACTGGCGAAGTAACACCCACCGAAACACCCAGCGAACTGGAGAATACTCCCGTCGTGGCGGTGACGCCCGAGAACAAGGAAGTAGAAATCGCGGAAGTCCCCGCGGCGCCCGCCGCGCCGCCGGCCACTACGGCGCCGGAAGCTCCTGCCGTTCAAGCGCAACCGGCGCTCCGGAACCCGCAACTCCCGCACACGGCCAGCCCGCTTCCGGCGATCGGCTTGCTCGGAATCGGCTCGCTCGGCTTGGTTTGGCTGCTAAAAGCGGCTCGTAGCCACAACTCCTGAACGGAGAAAGAGTAACTTCAAACACTCAGACTTACCGGGAGTAAGCCCCGGTCCGTCCGAGTGATTCACGGAGGCACGGATTCCTCCCTCACGCGCCGAATGGGGCTCGCCCTCTTGGTCCGCGTGGCGGAGGCCTCCGTGCCTTCGCCTTGTCTTCGCTCCGGCGCCTTCGGATGGCCTGGCGCAGGCCGGCAAATTCGCACCCGCGATCCGCACCGAAAGCCGCCGCCTGGCCCGTAACAAATAGCGATTTCGACTCACTTCTACTTGATGGCCCGCTCACCCGCCTGCCAACCCGCCGGGCGGCCCTTGTGTTCCTCGCGGGAACTGGTATCCTAATTTCCACGATTGCGACGCGAGAATGATTGCCCAAACCCGAATTGCGGACCGCTACGAGCTCAAGGAGCCCTTGGGCGAGGGCGGCATGGGCATCGTCTATCGCGCCCTTGACATCAAAACCGGCCGCGACGTCGCCATCAAAACCATGCGCGACGTCATGGACCCCCTCGCCATCGAGTTGTTCACCAAAGAGTGGAACGTCCTCGCCGGCTTGAGCCACCCCAACATCGTCGATCTTCGCGATGTCGGCGAAATCGAGGATCGCGGCGCCCGCAAACCCTTCTTCGTCATGCCCCTCCTGCAGGGCTCGACGCTCGCCAAGCTCATCGAAACCTCCAGTTCGCGCCTCACCCTGGAGCGCATCGTCGAGATCGTCACCCAGGTCTGCCGCGGCTTGCAGGTGGCCCACGATAACGGCCTCGTCCATCGGGACTTGAAGCCCAGCAACATCTTCGTCATGGACGACGACACGGCGAAAATCATCGATTTCGGCGTCGTTCAGCTCGCCGAGAGTAAATCCTTCGCCGGCCACAAAGGCACCTGGCAGTACATGGCGCCCGAACAGGCGGAGTTGAAACAAACCACTCCGGCCTCCGATATTTTTTCGCTCGGCGTGGTTTGCTACGAGGCCTTCACCGGCAGAAAACCCTTCGCCAGGCGAACGCCCGAGGAAACGCTGAGCGCCATCTCCAACTACGTCCCTCCGCCCGTCTCCGAGATCAACCCGCGCGTGCCTCAACTGGTGAGCATGGTCGTTCACAAAGCGATGGCGAAAGGCCCATCCCATCGATTTTCGAGCGCTCGCGATTTCTCCGACACCTTGTTGAAGGCCAGCCGCAACGAACCCATCGAGCGCTTCGACCGCTCCCGGATCCTCCCGCGCATCGAACGCGCCCGAAAGGCCTTCCGCGACGGAGACGAGGCCTTCGCCGACGACATCCTCAACGACCTCGAATGCGAAGGCCACATCGACCCCGAAATGACTCTCCTGAAGAGCCAGATCGAGGAGAGCCAAAAACAAAGAAGAATTCGTCAATTGCTCGAAGGCGCGCGCACCCGCCTCGAACAGGACGAAATCCCCATGGCGCTCGAAAAGGTCCGGGAAGCCCTTGAAATCGATCCGGAAAACGCGGACGCCATCGCTCTGCGCGCCACCATCTCCGCCCAGCGGAACCAAAGACAAATCCAAGGCTGGATGGACCTTGCCCGCCAGCATCTCGTGCGCCACGATTTTTCCGAGGCTCGCCAGGCCCTCAAAGAAGTCCTCGCCGTCCAGGCCGACGACAGCGACGCCCACGCCTTGCTCGCCGAGATTTCCGTCCGCGAGCGCGAAGCCATTCGTATCCGCCTGGAGAAGGAACGTTTCTATAGCTCCGCTCTCAAGGCCTTTCAGAGCGGCGAAATCAGCACCGCCTTGAGCAAGCTGGAACGGATTCTCAGTCTCGCCAGGGAGACCCCCGACGCCGCCGTGCCGGAGCGCGACGCCGTTTACCAGAGCTTCTATAACCAGGTCCGCTCCGAGCGCGACAGCATCCACACCGCCTATGAGGAAGGCCGCCGCTGCCTCAACGAAAAAAACCTCGCCAAGGCGCTCGAAATCTGCGATCAAACTCTCGCCAAATATCCCGGCGACGCCTTGTTCCAGGCGCTTCGCCTCGAAATCGTCGAAACGCAGCGCCGCGATCTCTCCGGTTTCATCGCCGACGTGGGTAAGCGCCTCGAAGCCGAGGCCGACCTCGATCGCCGCGTCAACATTCTGAAGGAGGCCGCCGAGCGCTACCCCAACGAGCAGCAGTTCCAACAACAATTGCGGCTCATCCGGGAACGGCGCGATCTCATTCAATCCATCACCGCCAAGGCCCGGCATTACGAGGAGCGCAAACAATTCGCCGAGGCTATCGGCCAATGGGACATCCTGCGGAGCATCTATCCCCAATACCCCGGTATGGAATTCGAAGTGGAGCAGCTTTCGAAGCGCCGGGAGCAGCAGGCTCGCGAGGACGAAAAAATCAGGCTGGTCGAGCGGATCGACCGCGCTCTCGAAGGCGGCACTTTCGCCAAAGCGTTGAATCTTGCGGTCGAAGCTCTCAACGAGTTTCCTCTGGACCCGGAACTGGCCGGCCTCGAACGGCTGGCGAAACAAGGCTTGGAACGAAGCCAGGAATCGCAGCGCCTGATGACCGAGGCCAAGCGGCACTGCTCGGAAGGGCGATATGGGGAGGGCATCGCGCTGCTTCGGCAAGCCGCCTCCATGGACGAAAAAAACGCCGCCATCCGCGGCGCGCTGGTCAACGCCCTCGCCGACGAGGCCCGCTCGCTCGTCGACCGCAATTGGCAGCAGGCCGATGCGCTCGTCGAGGAAGCGGCCAAGTTGGATGGCGCTCACCCGGCCATTCGCGGCCTGCGTACGCTCGTCGCCGAAGCCGGACGGAAGGAATTCGTCGGCCAGTGCCTCGCCGAAGCCCGCGACCTCCAAGCCTCGGCCGACATCGCCGGCGCCCTGGCGCGAGTCGACGCCGGACTCCTCGCCTACCCCGACGATCCGCGGCTCTCGCAACTGCGCGCCGGACTGCAATCGCTCATCGAGGAGGAGGAGCGGAAACTTGCGCGCGACCGGGATCTCAAGGCGCTCCAGGAAATTCAACGCGAAGCCGGCCCCAATCTTCTCCCGGCCCAGTGGCCCCCGCTGCTGCGGAGAGTCCGGACCCTCGCGGAGACGCATCGCGACCATGCCCCGATCGCCACTCTCGCGGCGGAGATCGAGCAGGCCGCCGGTCATTTTGGCCCGCCATCACAACCCGATCCCGCCACTCAAACTCTCGCTTTGACGCCCAGTGTCCCGCCCCCGGTCCAACCCGTCGCCGCTCCAACGCCTCCTCCTCCGCCGGTCAAGCCCCCTGCCGCCTGGCTACGCGAATTTTGGACCGCCACGCGCGGGCATCTAACGCTCGCCGCGGCGTGGCCAGCCAACATCCAGCGCCGCGTACCGAAGCTTTCGCCCGCTCAAATCGGAGCCGCCGCCGGGTCGCTTCTGCTCCTCGCCGGCGCCGTCGCCTTCGTCCTTTTGCGGCGCCCCAGCCATCCACCTCCCATCGCGCCGGCGGGCGTCGCTCTTAAGTCCGTGCGCATTGCGACGACACCGGCCGACGCTACCGTCACCGTCGACGGCAAAATCGTCGCCAACGGCGCCGTGCCGCTTCCCATTGACAAGACGCACATGGTAAGCGTCTCGCGCCTCGGATTTTTACCATTTTCGGGGAACAAATTGGCGGCCGCTCAATGGCAATTCGCACTTACTCCCGCGCCGCTCGCCATCGGCGTCCTCTCCGCTCAGCCATCGGACAAACTATTCCTCGACGATCGCGAAATTCCGGGCGCGCAGGAAGGCGGCCTCACCAGCTATCCGTCCGGCGATTCGAGCGGCAAACACAAACTCTCCGTTCGGACGGCGCCCGGAGTCTCTCTCGACTTTCAAGTCGACTTAGTGCCCGGTTTGCCGCCCACCGTCTCCGCGCTCACCTCAAACGATCTCATCGTCGTAACCAGCCTGGGACCGGACGCCGTCGTTTACTCCGCCGATCGGACCCTCCGCGTCGCACTCGGCGGAGGCGACCCTCAACTCATCCCCGCCGATGGCCTCAAATTGAGCGGACTGAGCGCCCAAAACCACGACCTTAAATTCACCGGCCAGGCCGGCTCGTCGGAGATCCCGGTCGATTCCGGCAACGCTCCCCAGCTTCTCCTCGGCCGCAATGCCAACTCGAATCTCGGTTCCATGCACCTGACGTGGGACGTCGACGGCGCCCAGTTGTTCCTGGACGGCAAGCCGAAGAAGACCACGAAGAAATCGTTTTGGTTACAGCTTCCGCCCGGCGACTACAAAGTAAAACTGACCGCCCCCAATTACGAAGACAAAGAGGTCTCCGTCAAGTTAGTCAAAGGATCGAACCCGTCCCCCGATCTCGCCATGACTCCCATTCCGCGCATGGCTTCGCTAGTCGTCGAAGGTGGAACGCCCGGAGCCTTCTTCGAACTGAACGGAAAAGTAATAGGCCAGTCCGATTCGAATGGCTCGCTGAAGCTCGACAAAGTCCAGCCCGCCAAATACACGCTTTCGATTTCGAAGGACGGATTCGATTCGAAGAAAATTAACCTCGAATTCATCGCCGGCCAGACCGTCTCGTTAAAAGCGGAAGATACCCGGCTGGCCGAATTGGGAAGGCTCGTCATCAGCGTAACTCCTTCCACCGCGAAGGTGGAGTATCGCGAGGAGCGTAATGATCCGAAGGCGGCCGGAGCTTCGGCCAACTTCAAAGTGAAGCCCGGCAAATACACCGTCACCGCCGTCGCCGACGGTTACCTGCCGCAATCGATCGAGACGACCGTGTATCCCGGAAAAGCCTCCGCTGTGAACATCGGCTTGCAGAAGCTCGCCGCCAAGCCCGAAGTCAAGCAACGGGGGTTAGGCGATCTATTCGAAGTTCCCGGCCAGCTCGTCAAACGGGACACTTGGTTCCAGGCTCAAAAAGGCGAAGGATTGATCTGGCTCAAGACCTCCTTCCCTCGGGTCACGCTGATTTTTTCAAACCCCGGAAAGAACGGCATCGGCATTCCCCGGACCGTGACGTGGGTCGTCGATGACGGAAGGAGCCAGGGGAAAATCACTTACGAACTCAGCGTGCGAAAGCTCGCTCGCAAGCCCGAAAACGGCAAATCCGCGGAGCATCCCTTCAAGCCGGAGTGGAGGGACAACCTGGAGCTCACCGTCGAACTGGAACCGCATCGCGTCGTCGTCACCCAACACGACGGCCCCGTGTTGGACGACTATTCCGACCCCTCGCACCCGCTCGCTGGGGCGAGAATAGCCATCAAACCCGGCGACGCTTACTTCGTCGTGCGCGTGCCATAGCCGCAACTGTTCACCATACACCCGGCTGCCGTCTCAGGCATTCTCCGGGTGGCCGACAATACGGACCCTGGAAATACCTCAGGGACGACATCAGCCAATCCGCCGCCCTCCCCGCGCTCTATCTCGGGCGCGCATCCGCCGACCTTTGAGCCGGCTGGAACAGCCGCGGTGCAAAGTCCTGCAAGTCGCGGCGCCACGTCTGCCACTCGTGATCCGTGCCGGGGGACTCGTAAAACACGTGCGGGATCTTGGCGTCATCAAGCGCGGCGTGTAATTTCTCGATGCCCCGCTTCATGCGCTCAGGCTCGTTCGTTCCCACTCCGATCCAAAGCAGATGAACGCGTTTGGAAAACGCGACGGGGTCGGACATTGCGCCGTTGAATGCCGTCTTTGTGTCCAGCGTGTCGCCTCCTGTCGCAAACAAATTAGCCGCTCCGCTGAATCCGCCAATATAGGAGAACATGTCGAGATGTTGGAACGTCACTTGAAACGTTTGCATGCCCCCCATCGACAACCCTGCCATCGCGCGATGGTCACGATCGGGCATAGTGCGAAATTTCGAGTCGATGAATGGAATAAGCGCCTCAGTCATGTCGTCGTCGAAAGCGGCCATCATGTCCTGCATTGCTTTCCTCATTTCTGGAGACCCAAACGGCTTTCCAGCGAGATCCGGGACGGGCTGACCCGCCCGCCGGGCGTAGCCATTCGCCATTACGATGATCATCGGCTTTGCTTTCGCGGTGGCTATCAGGTTATCGAGAATGAAGTTGGCCTTGCCCTGCCGCGTCCAACCGGATTCATCCTCGCCCCCGCCGTGCTGGAGGTAAAGCACGGGGTAGCGCTCCTTCAACTGAGTGTCGTAGGCGGGCGGCGTGTATACCAGCGCATGTCGCCATGTGCCAGTGACCTTCGACAGGTACCATATCTCGCGAACCTGCCCGTGTGGAACATCCTGCGGCAGATAATACGTGGCGTCCGCTTCCGGCACCTCAACCGCGCTGGCCCATTTGCTTCCTCCGAAATATGCAGTGCTACCCGGATCGCTTACTTCCGCGCCGTCCACGATCACCGTATAATAGTGAAGCCCCGGGGCCATCGGCGGCGTCGTAAATGTCCAGAAACCGTCCGCCTGTTTGTCCATATCGGCTTTCGGGCCGCTCCAGAAATTGACCCGGACTTTACTGGCATCCGGTGCCTTGAAGCGGATCTCGACGCGCGACTTGCTGTCGACCCGCGGATATTGCGCGTTCAGAACATTGGACGCGGCGGGCTTGAAATCGCCGGACTCCTGCGCCAGGCAGAACCCGGCGGCCATCAGCGCCACAATCGTAATCGGTCGCATTGCACCTCCATCTGATGTCACGAACAGCGCCATCGTGTGACTGAAATTTGTCCCGTCCGGACGTTCCCGGGCGCGAGCCAAATGAATTGGCACGTAGGGCTATTCTAATCTACTGGCGGGCTTCGACGCAGTCATTGTTCCGGAACGGCACTGGCCTTAGCCGCGCCTTCTTACTCCCGTTCCGTCATCGCCGCTTCCGCCCGCGCCGCCGCTCGCGCGTAAGCTCCATCCATATAAGCGAAGAAATCTTCCTTGCCGCGCCAGAACGGAAACTTCCCCAGCCTGCGCGGCAGCGCCGCGTGCGCCACTCGCTCTCCGGAGGCCTGCAACAGCCCCTCCGGCAGCGCGCCCATCGACCAAAATTCCTCCGGCGCAACCGGCAGCGGCTCCGCCTCCTCCTCTTCCTCTTCCACCGCGGCATCGTCCGGACCCGCGCCGTCCCGCTCTCCCATCAACGCCAGAAACTCGTCGCGGTCCATCCCGCGCATCTTCAATATCAAGAACGGATCGCGGTCGAACTCCTCGCCCAGTAAGTAATACACCGCCGCCAAATGTTTGCACGGGTTCGACCAGTCCGGGCACGTGCAGCTCGTTTGTAAGTCGCCCGCCTTGCGCGGAAACAACGGCACGCCCGCTCGGCGCAGCAGTTCGTCGATCTCCTTCGGCATCTCCCCCGCCAGCAGTTTCGTCGCGAATACCGCCTGGCTTGCCAGAGCGCTGGCCATCTTCCTCCACACCGCTCTCGGCAGCGGCTTCATCCGGATACGCACCTCGTAAGGCTTCGGCCGCGACCCTTGCACCCGCGCGAACACCGCGCCCTTTTCGATTTCGATCGCGAGCACCTGCCCGCTGCGCGCGTACGTCCGCCCGCGCTGCAGCCGGCCGCCGATCTGGAAGCTTTCGAGCACGGCGATCCAGCGCTTCCCCCACCACTTCTTGGCGAATTCGCCACGCTGGGACTGCGCACGGATGCCGCCCTTCGCCGCTCGCGGGCGCGACGGCGGAAAATGCCCGCCAAAACGGTCCCTGCGGCTCATCGCTACTCTCCCACCGCGCTCGTCCGCAGCGCGAACAGCTCTTTCAATTGCGCGTTCGACAACTCGCTCAACCACGCTTCTCCCGCTCCCACCACCTGCCCCGCCACTTCCTTCTTCCGTTCGATCATCTCGTCGATCTTCTCTTCCAGCGTACCCACGCAAATGAACTTATGCACCTGCACGTTCTTGGTCTGGCCGATGCGAAACGCCCGGTCCGTCGCCTGATTCTCCACCGCAGGATTCCACCACCGGTCAAAATGAAAAACGTGATTGGCGCCCGTAAGGTTCAATCCCGTCCCGCCCGCCTTCAACGACAACAAGAACAACCGCGGCCCGTGCTCCCCCGCGAATCGCTCCACCATCGCGTCGCGCTGCTTCTTCGATGTCGCCCCGTGCAGATACAACACCTCTTCGCCGAACCGCTCCTGCAAGTAACTCTGGATGATCGCCCCCATCTCGGTGAACTGCGAAAAAATCAACGACCGGTCTCCCGCCTCCAGCGTCTCCTCCACCATCTCTTCGAGGCGCGCCAGCTTCCCGCTCCGCCCGTCCACCCTCGATTTGTCCTTCAAAAACTGCGCCGGATGATTGCACACCTGCTTCAACTTCGTCAGCGTCGCCAGCACCAGCCCCTTCCGCTCGATCCCCGACGCGCTCTCGATCGCCTCCTCCGCGTTCTTCACCACCGCCTCGTACAAGGTCGCCTGCTCCGGCGTCAGGTTGCAATACACCTTCATCTCCAGCTTATCCGGCAAATCGGAGATCACGCTCTTGTCCGTCTTCAACCGCCGCAGAATGAACGGCGCGGTGATGCGTTTCAACCGCCCCGAGACCTCCCGGTTGGAATACACCTGGATCGGCACGAAGAATTTGCGTTTGAACTCGGCGTGCGTTCCCAGCAACCCCTCGTTCAAAAACTCCATCAGGCTCCATAAATCGCCGACGTTGTTTTCCACCGGCGTGCCCGTCAGCGCGATGCGGTAACCGCCTTCAATCCCTCGTGCCGCCCGCGCCTGCTTCGTCTCCGCGTTCTTGATGTTTTGCGCCTCGTCTAATATCAACCCGGCCCAGTCCATCCCTCGCAGCATTTCCTCGTCGCGCAAAAGCAAAGCGTAACTGGAAACCACCATCGCATGGCGCGCCGCCTCCGCCCGGAACTCCTGCCCCCGTTTGCGCCCGCCACCGTGATGCACCATCACCTTCATCCCCGGCGTGAAGCGCGCCGCTTCCTTCTCCCAATTCCCCACCACCGACGTCGGGCACACCAACAGCACCGGCCGCTTTTCGCCCAACTCGCGGTCCAGTTCCACCAGCGCCAGCGTCTGGATCGTCTTGCCCAGCCCCATGTCGTCGGCCAGGCACGCTCCCAATCCCAACCGCTTCAAAAACGCCAGCCACGAATACCCCCGCAGTTGATACGGCCGCAGCGTCGCGTTCATCTTCGGCGGCGGCAATTGTTCGAAGGAATCGCGGGAATTCAACTGCGCCAGCACGTCCCCCAGCCATCCCGTCGCCGTCACGCCGGCGATCTCCAGCGGCCCCGCCGTCTCCACTGCGCCGATGGCCATTCGCACCAGCTCCCTCGCCTGCGCCTTGCCGGAGGGATTCCGCCTGAGAAAATCCAGCGCCGCTTGAATCTCCCGCGCGTCCACCTCCACCCACTGCCCGCGCAACTTCACCAACGGCGATTTCAACCGCGCCAGCGCTTCCAATTCCTCCGGCGACACCGCTTCGTCGCCCAGCGCCAGCCGCCAGTCGAACTCGACCAACACGTCCAGCGACAATCCTCCCGGCGCCGCCACCGCCGGAGTTCTTGCGTGCGCCTGCGCCTTCAGCCGCGCCCGCGCCCCTTGCCGCGACCACCAACCCGGCAGCATCACCCCGAAGCCGCCCTGTTCGAGCGCCGGCGCCGTCTCGCGCAAAAATTCGTGCGCCCCCTCCACGTTCAACGTGAATCCATCCGGCGCGCGCGCCCGCAAGCTCGCCTCCACGCCCGCGCAAATCCCCGCCGCTTGCCCCAGCGACACCAGCAGATTTTCGCGAATCGCCGCGGCGTTCTCTTTGAGCGCCGCCAAATCGCCCGCCTTCGCCTGCCACACATCGCCCGCCGGCAACAACAGGCTTGGGTCCTTCGTCCCTTGCAGGAAATACCGCACCTTCCAGACGGCGCGATTCTCCTCCGGCTCTTCCAACCGGAAACAGAGGCGGAACGGCGACCGCGAGGCCACTTGAATCGGCCGCTGCCATTGCGCGACTTGCCCGGCCAGCGCTTTCGACTCCGCCTCCGGCGCCTTCATCGTTCCGTGCTCGCTTCCGAGCGCCCTTAACCACTGTTCGTGGACGCTCTCCGCGCGGCGCGACGCGTTCGTCTCCGCCGTCGCCCGCGTCAGGCCGTCCACCATGAACGCCACGAAATCGCCGAGCGCCTCGCCCGCGGCCAGGCTTGGCGGCTCGTCCGACGATTCCCTCGTCAACGCTCGCGCCGCCGGAGGCATCGCCGAAGCCAGGGTTTGCATCGCCGCCGCATCCGCCCCTCCGCACGCCGGCACCCAGCGCGCGCGGTACGTCCCGTTCTCGCTCTGTATTCCCGGCAAAAACTGCCCCCGCGTCACCAACCCCGCCGCGAACCGCATCGCCGCGCACCAATACGCCAGGTCCGCGCCGATCAACACGCCCGGCCCCAGCATCCGCTTTCCGATCGCTGTCGCCAGCAGATGAATCGCCTGCTGCGCTCCCAGCGGCAGCACGGAGATAATCGCCGGCGCCAGATAGCATTCCTCGGCCGACGGCGGCGCGTCGTCGAGCAGCGCCGTCGAAGGCAGCGGCTTCCCTCCTTGCGAAGGCTGCCAGATCACCGCCTCCTCCAGCGCCTGCGCCGGCTGGCGCACCTCGGGCAGCGTCGCTTCCACCGTCGCCAAAAACGCCCCCTGGTCCGCCGCCGGCTCGGACCACAATAGAAATCGCTCGTTGTAAAACGCCGCGTGCAGCGCGATCATTCCCGCTCCGTCAAGTTACCACGCCGATCCGCTCG
Source organism: uncultured Acidobacteriota bacterium (assembly GCA_963823105.1). Taxonomy (GTDB): domain Bacteria; phylum Acidobacteriota; class Terriglobia; order Bryobacterales; family Bryobacteraceae; genus JAJYKC01. The sequence continues at coordinate 14,951 of CAWGKC010000009.1, read as the reverse complement.
CCCGGCACGCACTGCCGCGCCAACGCCGTTCTTTTTCCCGCCGTCACAATCTCCCCTCGCTGCTCTATCGAGCGCAATCGCCTTCCCGGTAGGGCCGCCCGCCGGCGGCGGCCTGCGTGAGTTTCGCTTTTTTCCGCATCGGAAGCCGGAAGGACTTCTTTCAATTCTCCCAAAAACCGCGTCCTTAGGGATGGACCGGCGCGATGCGGTAAAGTCCTGCGGCGTGCGGCTTCACCGGAAACGTCCGGCCGTCGCGCTCCGCTCCCAGATCGGACCAATTCACCCGCACCGGTTCCTCGGCCACGTCGCCGATATTGAATACCGCGACATATTTCGCGTTGTGAGCGGAATCGGCCACCCACGCCACGCGATTCCCTTTGGCGAACAACCGTTTGCTCGACGTAGCCTTCTGGTTCACTTCCAGCACTTCGTCGTTGTTCATTAGCGACAGCGTAAACTCGTCGTTGTCGGGAAGGTTGCCTCCGAACATCAACGGCGACCGCGCGATGGACCACAGCGTCATCAGCGTCGTTTGCTCGTCGTGCGTCAACAGCGACATGCGCGGTTCTCCGCGCTCGGCCCGAATGCCGATGCGCCACATCTGGGCATACTGCGAGAAAACGGCAACCTTGCTCGCGTCCCGCGTTCCTGGGGAAAGACTCAACACGATGGGACGCCCGAATTTATGGATCGACGCGCTCAGCGCCGCGATCTCCGTCGTGTGATCGCCGTTCGGGCCGAAGCCGAACATATCGTCGGTGTTCCAGGGGCAAATCGAAGCTTTATCGGCGATATCCGCCGCTTTCGAATCGCTGTGGAAGACCGGCAGATTGGCGGCGACGGCGCGTCTTGGAATGCCGCGCATAATATGGATGCCGAACTTGAGCCCCTTGCCGTAAACGTAATCGGCCAGCGGCTTGAACCCCCGTCCGTCCGCCGCCGAGGGAAACCGGTTCGGCGCCGGCATCAGGCGGCCATAAGCGTCCATCGCGAGATCCGCGTTCGGCCGATAGCCGTGCGTTTTCGGATTCGGCTCCGACCATTGAATATCGACGACGATGTATTACCATCCATGGCGCTTCAGCTTCGCGGCCATAGAATCGGCGTTGGCCTTCACTTCGTCCTCGGTCACGGTGGTTCCGAGCGAGTCCCAACTATTCCAGCCCATGGGAGGCGTGGGAGCGAGCGGCGCGCTTGCGATGATCGGAATCGAATTTATAATTGGGAAGCGCAATGAAAATGCCGGCCCTGGTTTGTCTAATGGCGATTTTGGCCGCGGCTCCGTGCTGGGCCGCCAGCTTTCGCGACGCCTCCATCGTTCTCGCGGGTGGCGCCGGAACGCCTCGCGAAAAAGCGGCTCTCATGCTCACCGGCGAGATCGAGAAGCGCACGCAGCTTCGATTGCCGATCGTCTCCGCCGTTCCCGCCGAGGGCCCGGCCATCGTTCTGGGCCGTTTGGAGGATCTGCGGCGGATCCTGCCTCCGGCCACGCTCCGGTTGCTGACGCCGGGAGCCCCCGAAGGCTTCACGCTGATATCCTCCGGCGGCGCCTCTCCACTGGCGATCGTCTGCGGGAATGACGATCGCGGTGTGCTGTTTGGAACCGGATACCTTCTTCGCAAGCTGCACATGGCTCGGCAGCGGCTCGACCTCGACGACAGCCTGCGCGTGGTCACCGCGCCGAAGGTCCCCATACGCGGCCACCAACTCGGATACCGCCCGAAGACCAACGCCTACGACGCGTGGTCCGTACCGATGTGGGAGCAATACATTCGCGATCTCGTGGTCTTCGGCGCCAACACCATCGAACTGATTCCGCCGCGCTCGGACGATGCCGACGACAGTCCGCATTTCCCGCTCCCGAAGATGGAGATGATGATCGAAATGTCGCGCCTGGCCAACGACTACGGCTTGAACGTTTCCATCTGGTATCCGGCGATGGACAAGGACTATTCGGACCCACAGACACGGTCGAGTCGGCTCTCAAGGAATGGGAGATCGTCTTCCGGAAGCTGCCGCGCATCGACGCCATCTTCGTGCCCGGCGGCGATCCCGGCCACACGCAGCCGAAATACCTGCTGGCGCTGCTTGAAAAACAGGCCGCCAGTCTGCGCCGCTATCATCCGAAGGCGGAGGTTTGGATTTCGCCGCAGAGTTTTAGCGCCGCGTGGACGGATGAATTCTACTCGATCCTCGACAAGGAACCGGCGTGGCTCACCGGCGTCGTCTTCGGACCGCAAGTTCGCGGCAGCCTCGACGAACTGCGCCGCCGAACGCCGAAGCGCTATCGGGTCCGCTTCTATCCCGACATCACGCACAGCATCGAGGCGGAATTCCCCGTTCCCGCGTGGGACTTCGCTTTCGCCAGCACCGAAGGACGCGAAACCATTAACCCGCGCCCGGTCGACGAAGCCGCCATCTTTCATCGTTATCAGGCGCAAGCGAGCGCGTTCGTGACCTATTCGGAGGGCTGCAACGACGACGTGAATAAAGCGGTCTGGAGCGGACTCGGATGGGACCCGGATGCGAACGTCAAGGACATCCTCACCGATTACGGCCGCTATTTCATCGGCGACGAAATGGCCGATAGCTTCGCCGAAGGCCTCCTGGCGCTCGAACGCAATTGGCGCGGGCCGTTGATGGCGAACTCAGCCGTCGATGTGACCCTTGAACAATTTCAAGATATGGAACGGCGCGCCACGCCTCGCGAAAAATTAAGCTGGCGCTTCCAACAAGCCCTGTACCGCGCTTATTACGACGCCTTCCTCCACGATCGCCTCATCGCCGAAACCGGGCAACAGATCCGCGCCCTCGGCGCACTCGACAATTCGCTTTCGTCCGATTCGTTCTCCGCCATGGACGCCGCAGCGCGCATCCTGGAAGAAGATCCGCTCAACGCCCGCACTCGCGCGCTGCGCGCCCGCGTTTTCGAGTTGGCCGAAGCGCTGTTCCAAAGCATTCACATGCAATTGAGCGTCCCACGATATCAGGCGATCGCCCTCGACCGCGGCGCGAATCTCGACGCGATCGATTTCCCGTTGAACGACCGCGTCTGGCTCGAAAATCGCTTCCGCGAGATTCGCGCTCTCTCTTCGGAACCCGAACGCCTGGCGGCGATCGACGCCATTGTCCATTGGACCGATCCCGGCCCCGGCGGGTTCTACGACGACCTCGGCGATCCTTCGCATCAGCCTCATCTCGTCGCCGGAGAGCCTTACGCGCAGGACCCCGATTTTCTAAAATCTCCTCTCATGGGATTCGGAGGACGCTCGCCACGCAATGGGTGGCGCATCTCCCAATACACCGACGCCGAAACGCTTTTCGAACAGCCGCTGCGAATGCGCTACAACGGACTCGACCCCGCTGCGCGATACAAATTGCGCGTCGTCTACGGCGGCGATTCGCCGAACGTTCCCGTCCGGCTTGTCGCGAATGGCGACATCGAAATCCACGGCGAAAGACGGAAAGGCTCCGCCAACCCGCCGCCGCGGCTGGAATTCGATCTTCCGCCCGCCGCCACGCAAAGCGGAACGCTCACGCTCGAATGGACGCGCCCGGCGGGAGCCGGCGGCAACGGCCGCGGCGCGCAAGTCTCCGAAGTCTGGCTCGTTAAGGTTCAAGGAGGAATTCAATGAACGAACTGATCGCTTATCTAAAAACGGTGGACACGCCCACCCTGTCGAACGCGATTGAAGATTTGAACGTGCGGCCGCGATCGGAGGGATTCACTTCGCTCAACATCCGCTGCATCTTTCCCGAGATGGGGCGGATGTGCGGGTACGCCGTGACCGCCGAGGTGGAAACCATGACGCGCGCTTCGGGCATTGGGCGCGAGCCGTTTTGCGATTTCTTCGAGGCCATGGACGCGGCGCCGAAACCCTCCGTCGTTGTACTGAGGGAAGTGGGCGGGCGGCCGGATTTCGCGGCGCACTGCGGCGAAGTTTTGGCGACCGTCTTCACGCATCTGGGCGCGGTCGGGTTGGTGAGCGATTGCGCGGTGCGCGACATTCCCGAAGTGCGGGCGATCGGGATGCATTACTTCGCGCGGGGCGCGGTGGCGAGTCACGGTTATTACCGGATGGTCCGCTCGATGACGCCGGTGCAGATCGACGGGCTGGTGATTCGGCCGGGCGACATTCTTCATGGCGACGAGAACGGATTGATCTCGATTCCTCCGGTCACGGTGGAGGCGATTTCCGCGGCGGTCGATGCGGTTCGGGCGAGAGAAGGACGGTTGCTTGAGTTTGTTCGCAAGGGCGGATTCCCGATCGGGGAATTGCGCGGGAAGTTTCTCGAATAGGCGGCGCGGCATTCGTTACCGCTCCCTTACGGTCGCGGCTCGGTAAGGGGGCGGTCGCGGGGCGGTACGGGGGCGGTCGCGGCTCGGTAAGGGGGCGGTCGCGGGGCGGTTGCGGGGCGGAACGGGGCGGTTGCGGGGCGGAACGGGGCGGTTGCGGGGCGGAACGGGGCGGTTGCGGGGCGGAACGGGGCGGTTGCGGGGCGGAACGGGCGGTCGCGGGGCGGAACGGGCGGTCGCGGCTCGGTAAGGGGGCGGTCGCGGGTCGGTAACGGGGCGGCGGGGCCTGCGTTATTCGGTTGAACCGCTTCCGCCGTTCGGGAGATTCAAAGTTGTCGAGGCGCTTCCGGCGGGCATTGGCGCGTCGAGGCCGCCGGTAAGAGTGAAGTTGCGAAGAGCGATGGTGTTGCGCCATAGATTTTCGAGGATGTGTATGTAGCCGAGTTGGAGTTGGAGGAGCGTGCGCTGCGAGAGGATCACTTGCAGGTAGGGCGATCCCATTTCCTGGTATTTGGCCAAGTAGAGCCGATAGGCGCGGTCGGCGCGGGGGAGCATGTCGATTTTGTAGCGCGCCGCTTGTTGGCGTTCGGCGAGAACCATTTGAAGCGTGGGTTGCGCGGCGTGGCGGATGGAGAGGCGCGTGCGCTCGGCTGCGGCGTGGGCGCGATCCACTTCGGCGCGCGCGGCTTCGATGTTGCCCTGGTTGCGATTGAACAGGGGGATGGTGATTCCGGCGGTGGCGAAGCCTTGGAGGCCGACGGGCAAATTGGGTGCGGCGCCGAGGGGTTCGAAGTTCTGTTGAAGGCCGGCGCGGAGGTTGAGATCGGGAACGGTTTCGCGTTTGGCGCTTTTCAAAGCGGCTTCGGCGCGGGCGATGTCTTGATCGGCGCGCTTCACGGCGGGGCTGCCGCTCAACATTGCATCGACGATGCCATCGGCGATCTCGGGAGGGTTATCGAAATCGCCGGCGAGCGGCGCTAAGGGCAGGTCCGGTTTGCCGGCGAGCGCGGCCAGCTTGGCGAACTCCTGGGCATAGGTGAATTGCGCGGTTTCGTAATCGAGTTGGGCTTGCTCGGATTCGACTTCGGCTTGCAGCACGTCGGGCGCGTCGGCTTGTCCTACGTTGGCGAGTTGGCGCGCGGTTTGGGCGGCGTCGGCGGTGAGCTTCACCATGTTCTCGCGGACTTCGACGGTCTTCTGCGCGGCGAGAGCGGAATAGAATTGCTGGCCGATGCCGCCGAGAACGCGGGCGCGCTGTTCGGCGGCTCCGATTTCGTCTTCGCGGCGTTGTTGTTCGTAGACGTTGCGCCGGGCGGCGAGCTTGCCGCCGAGCACGATGGTTTGTTGGACGAAGCCGCCTTGTTCGCCGCCGCCTTGCGAGCCGCCGCGGATCTGTTCGCCCTGATAACCGGCCGATGGATTGGGGTAAAGGCCGGCTTGTTTGGCCTGCGCGGCCGAGCGGCGGACGATGGCTTGCGCTTCCTTTAATATAGGGCTGCTCTCAAGAGCCATCCGATTGAATTCGTCGAGCGTCATGGCGGGCCTTTCGAGGGCCTGTTTGCGTCCCTGCGTCACGGGCTGCGTCACGCTTTGCGTCACGGAATCGGGGGTCGCGGTTTGGGTCGTTCCGGGCTGCATTTCGGGATGATGTTCGTGCTGCGCGTATGCCACCGGAACCCATGCCAGCAGGGCTGCGAGCGCTTGGAGGGGAAGAAGAGGTCTTTGCCAAGTCATGGTCTGTTTTCCTCTATCGCTTCGCGGCGCGGATTTTTTCCGTCACGTTTGCGTAACGCTCCGGCGGGAGCACGCGGACGAAGGTCATCATGCCTTGCATGAAGCCGCTCCATCCGGCGGGCAGGCCGTCGTTCTCCGGTTTCGCGACCTTGTCGTCGATGGCCATCATGGCGGATTCCATGAAGGCGTCCTGCGGAAATCCGGGGACGCTGTTGGCGTTTGCGCTGGAATCGACGGGCATTCCGGTTCCGGTGCGCGTCATGGGGCCGGCGATCGAAGCCATTTGGTTCATCATGTGATGAGGCAGGTGGCAATGGAGCATCCAGTCGCCGGGATTGTCGGCGACGAATTCGAAATCGCGCGCTTGCGCGACGCCGACTAAAACGGTGTTGCCGGGAATCCAGGCGGTCTCCGGCATGCGGCCGCCCTCGGTTGCGGTGACGTGGAACGTGTGGCCGTGGAGATGGATGGGGTGATGATCCATGCCCAAATTCACGATGCGAACGCGGACGCGATCGCCGAGGCGGACGATGAGCGGAGTGATGGCGGGGCCGCACTTGCCGTTGATGACCAGCCAGTTGTATTCCATCTTCATGGAATCGGGGACGGTGTTGTTCGGCAAGACGGCGTACTCCTGGAGCAGGATGACGAAGTCCTTGTCGACGCGCGGGGCGTAGGCGGTTTTCGGGTGCATGATGAATGCGCCGAGCATGCCCATCATTTCCTGCATGGCCATGTGCGGGTGGTAGAAAAACGTGCCGTTTTGATGGAGGGTGAATTCGTAGACGAAGCGCTGGCCGGGTTTCACGGGAGGCTGGGAGACGCCGGGACCGCCGTCCATATCGAAAGGAATTTCGAAGCCGTGCCAGTGCATGGCGGTGGGTTCCGGGAGGCGATTGTCGAAGACGATGCGGACGCGGTCGCCTTCGTTGACTTGAATCGTCGGGCCGGGCGAAGTGCCGTTGTAACCCCAGAGGTCGAGAGTTTTGCCGGGAACGATTTCCCGTTTCACGGGCTCGGCGATGAGATGAAATACTTTGACGCCGTTGTCGAGGGTGAAGGGGAGATCGGGGACATCGGGCGTTTGCACGGGAACGGGCGGACCGAGATCCGGGTGGGTGTGGCGCTGCGTTTCGTCCGTGGTGGAAGCGGCGGCCGCGCCGGCGCCTAAGCCGAACAGGCCGGCTAAAAAACTTCGTCGAGCATGCATAATGATCCTTTCGAAATTCGATCGCGTACTTATTTGGAAAAACGCGAGCGAGTCAGATGCGAAGGATGGAGGCGGAGGGCGAGAATGGGAGCGATGGGCGGGGAGCCGTAGTCGAGCGAGTCCGCCGGGAGGAGTGTAGCGGCGCGCGGGGCGGAGCCGTCGAGCGACGGGGCGTGGGCGGCGGTCCAGTGGAATGGAGCGGCGGGGCCGGATGGCGGTCCTTGCAATTCAAGCTGGTGGTGGCAAGCGGCGGTCCGCGATTGGGCGGGAGCGGAATGGCGATGGCAGCCGCCGCTTGGCTGGCACTGCGACACGGCGCAGGAGAGAGAGCACTGCGCATTCCAAGAAAGCGCGGCGACGAGCAATAGCGCCAAGCCGCGAATGGCTTGAGAGAACATTTCTACGCTCACGTTAGCACATAGCCTCGGAATCGATGCATGGACGGAAATTCATAGACAGTTATCCTTCAACAATTTTGGCGCGCATAACACAAGTTCCGTCGACGATCCTTCTTTCCTTTCTCTCCTGCTTTTCTTTGTTTCCTAAAAATTAAGTGCAACGTTGCGTTTTTACGAAGATCAAAAACCCGTTCAGGTAACCCTTAAACGGGATAGGGGCCGCGTCAAACGCGAGCGGCCAGCGCCCACCTTTTAGCATTCGCGATCTCCCTTGTCTAGAATGGAGACCGCTTAGCGAAGGGCTACGAAGATGATCAGTCGTGCCCTCTCTTGGTTAGACAATAGCGCGGGGGGTGTTAAAGAAGAGGGGCGGCGGCCCAAAATGGGGTGTAAGGTATTGAGGGGAAAGGGAAAGAAATATTTTTGGAGATGGTGACCGCTCCTCCCGGCCCAGTTGCGGCGGACAGTTCCGCGGCGATCCGGCGCCTCGTCGTCGAGCTACCCAGCTAGGCGTCCTGTGCGTACTTCTCTATTGTTTGCGTTGTTTTCCCCGCGCCACGGACCGATTCGTGCGATGATACCGGCAAGCCGCTCGACATGATCGTGTTTTCAAACAGCGCGGTCCTCGACGGGCCTTGCCCCAACAATAGGGAGCCGATCCTCGAGCGATCGGGTAAACGCAGCCGCTAGGCGGCATGGAATGCCCCGTTTCACCGGACGTAAAGGTCATGCCGGGTGTGAGGCTATCTCATCTTTGAAAGTCACGTTAATTATTGGAGGTATCAAGGTCATGTCGTCGATTCGATTTACGGCCACCTACGGTCTGGTGGCCCTCGCCTGCGGCGCCGACGCGGGGCGTTAAACGCGCGGCAGTACACGTTCCAATCGATTGGGTACGACGGTCAGTCGTCCAAAGTCGGGAACATCATTGGCTTTAATTTTACGGCTCCTGGCTGTTGGGAGCGCGGTTTTACCCTCCGCCGGCCGTAACAATCGTGCCGGGCGCAAGGGTCAATGCCGGCGTTGTTTTCACCCACCTTTGATCCGGTGCTAATAAGGAGTACTCAACTATGACTTTTACTCGATTCTCATCCGTGTGCGCGATGCTTCTACTCGGCGGCGCCGCGCTTCCCCTCGGTGCGCAAAGCTACACCTTTCAAACCTTCGAGGTTCCCGTGAAAGGAACGACGAAGGTAAGCACCTTCGCCCAGGGCATCAACAACCGCGGCGAGGTTGCCGGGTACGACCAGTATATCGTCAGAAAGCGGACCCTCACTGAGGGATTCCGGCGCTATTCGAACGGCCAGTTTGCCGCGCCGATCGTCGATCCGGAGGCTTACCCAGGGGAGACATTTGCTCAGGGCATCAACGACTCTCACGAGATTGTGGGTTACTACATTGAACAGAGCGGCAGCACCCACGGCTTTCTCGATAACCTCGGAAACTTCACAACATTCGACGCTCCAGGCTCGACCCTGACGGCGATTCAGAGCATCACCGATTCCGGCAAACTTGCGGGCTATTTCAGCGATTTGTCCGGAACTTACCATGGGTTCACGTCGATTAGCGGGGTCTTCAGCCAGGTCGATGTGCCGGGTTCATCCGCCACCCAGGTGTGGGGAATGGACGAGGCCGAGGCGACCGCGGGCTGCGCGGGCTTTCAGGGCGTCGGTCCGCGGGCATTTATCCACGAGACGACCGGAATCGGCTACACGGTCTTCAAGGTCGGAAAGTCGGAGGACGTCTGCGCGACCGGCATCAACAGCAAGCTCGGCCTCGCGGTCGGTTGGGCCCACGAGAGCAATGGAATATATGTCGGGTTCGTCCTACACTACCGCGCCTTCGGAAGCGAACCGGATCCGAAGACCGGCCAGGTTTCGGTCACGACGGTTGTATATCCAGGGTCCAAGGAGACCCTGCTTTATGGAATCAATTTCGCCGGGCAGATTGTCGGCTCGGCCATCGAACCGACCTCTGGGCAGCAGATCGGATTCATCGCGACGCCCGTTGCGGCGCCGGCGCCGGGAAATTGAGGAGGTTTTATGAAGTCTACTTCGTGCGTCGCCCTCGGTCTGTTTTTCGCCTTAAGTACGATGGGTGAAACCTGGAATGGGAGGATGATTGATCTCATGTGCCAGCATCAAACCGCGGCCCGGCATAGGCGCGGTTGCGCGTTGAACTGCGCCGGCTCGGGTTTTGGCTTGGTGATGGCCAACGGGAGCGTCTACAAGCTGGACGCGGCTGGCAACGCAAAGGCCGTTGCGGCGCTGAAGGCGAGCAAGAAGGATTCGGATCTGCGCGCGAAGGTCAAGGGTGAGTTGAACGGGGAAGTGATTCGGGTGGATTCGCTGAATTTGGAGTAGGCGGCCGGGCTCCGCGAGCCGTTTGGATTTCAACGGTGAGGCCTTTGGCTTTTTTCCGGGCTTGCCGCGCCGATTCGATTTGCTTTCTCCCTTCCGTTTCTTTGTTTCCTAATAATAGGGTGCAGCGTTGCGGTTTTACGAAGATCGACCTACCGCGCGCGCAATGGCGCGGGCCGGCGGGCATGCCGATGTGCCGTGCGATGGGAGGCGGCCTCTGGGAAATTCGGACAGACCTGCGAAGCGCACGGCGCGCGTGTCGCTTTGCCTGTACCGTTCGCACCTGGCCGCCCTACACGGGTTCATCAAGAAAACGCGCGCGACGCCCGATGAAGATTTGGCGCTGGCGCGGAAGCGCAAGAAGGAGCTGGAGCAATGAGCAAGAAGCACATGGGTTCGAGTGTCGATGACTTCCTCAAAGAGGAGGGCATTTTCGAGGAGGCGCAAGCACAAGCGGTCAAGGAAGTCGTGGCCTGGCAGCTCGCCGAGGCGATGAAGAAGAAAAAAATCTCGAAGAACAAGATGGCAACGCTGCTGAAGACAAGCCGCACGCAGGTTGACCGGCTCCTCAGTGCAAAAGACGACATCACGCTGTCGAGCCTGCAGCGAGCGGCGGCGATGGTAGGCCGCCGCGTCACAATCGAACTGGTTTAGCGCCAATACCGTTCACTTAACACACTGAACGGGCCGACGGCTCTTTCCAAGTGCCGCGTAATACGCCCAAAGCGTGGCATAAACCTTCCAAGAGCCAGACTTCGTAAGTGGATGGTGCGAGGGGGAATCCGCTAGGGTAATCGGGGTCCGCTGATCGACGAGGCCGACCTTGGGAAGTGGGCTGTGGATTGTAAAGTGCTTTCCTGCCGAACTCGAATGCCGTGCAAACGCTGTTCAAGCTTCCCAAAGCTCAGAGTTCGGCGTAGGCAGGCGAGCCGAACTTGGCAACGTGTGAATTCGGGTGGCATGATGGTTCGACCATCTATCTCGGAACGATATTCTGCGCCGCGCGCAGTATCTCGGCGACGTAAAACTCGAGAAAAGAAATCGGAGGCGTGGAGTTTGGTTTCGTCATCATCAAGAATCCCCCCACGGTTGTATTGGGAGGCACCGCTCCCAGCTCATCGCGAACAAGCTTCTCAAATTTGTTTCGGACGCTCTGTGATTCATGTGCAATCGCGTTGCGAATTGTGACAAGCTGTTTCAGTCTGGCCTGCTGGCCTTGGAGAGCAGGCGTGAATGGCTTACCATCCTTGAACCAACGGTTCGCCCTTCTTTGCACATCTTCGATATGCCATTTGGCGTAAGGCTTTCCGTCAGTGCACCACTCGACGGCGGAGTCTGGCGTTTGGGGGAACCCGAAACGTCTTGGAATCGGTCCCTTTGGCGGCCGATGCCCCAATAGATAGAGAAGAAATGTCTCTTCAAGGAAGCTTTCCCAGCTCGTGAATGCACGCAGAAATGCCATCTCCGTCAATGTATTTCGCCGTTGGATCGTGATTTGTGAGCGTGCTCCTGGCCGGGGCGGCGTAGACCATCTGTGAGCGTCGTCAGCTAGGTCTCTAGCGTCTTTGACGGACCTTGAGAATGAAGCTATCGCAGAACGAAGGCGAGGAGCCGGCATAGCATCTAGCCCAATACTCTCGCTAGTTTTCGACAAATGTATTGGGCCGAAATGAGCCGTTTGTCAGCGTGGACGAAATGAACCGTAATGGAGTCGTAGAATTTGCTGTCCACATCTGAGAGGGCGAGAGCTGCTGGGTTCGTGTGAGATTCCTTAATCTCTTCCAGAAGGGCATCGACCGATTCAAGGGCGGTCTTCATCTTGGGATAGTCGGCTACCCGCACTGTCTTTCGGGGCACTGTAAAGTTGGGAAGCCCAAATTTCAGATGATAAATCGAGCAAAACATTGGATAGAAGAGTCGCTGTGCGCGAAACTCGGACTCCGCAAGGTCGTTGCCATGAATCGCCTTGATGATATCCATCGTTTCTCGGAAGCGCTTTTCGTATGTCTTCCGAGATGGAAAGTCGTCATCGTATTTCTTGTAGGCATTGTCGAGCACAGCTTTGGAACGTGCGACGATCCCCTCATGCATCGAAAGGAGAAGGTCGGATATGAACTCGGCCTCTTCCATGCGGAGGATCGTTTTTGCGGTGAAGAGCCTGTTCTCAATAAAAAAAGTTGTGAACTCCTCTGCGAGCAAATAGACAGAAGACTTGAAATCTCCATACCATTTGGAGTTGCGTAGCTCCTGGTCCTTCAGCTTCTCCGAATACGTGTTAATCCGGGCGAAGATGTTGTAAATTTCGTTGTCCGGCATGTCCTGAAGCAGGTCAACAGCGAATTCATACTTCAAAATGTCTCTCTGCGCGTCCTCGTTCAACTGGCTGAACGTCTTCCCTCCAAAATCGTCACTGTGGGCACGGCTGATTTTGAATCCGTCTTTCAAGAAATTCAGCACTGAGTGAAGCCGTTGCTGCCCATCGACGATTTCACGTACAACACGGCGCGTCTTCGGATTGACGTCCTGCCGCATGTAAATCTTGGGTATTGGTTTTCCCCGAATGATTGTGTCAATTAGATATGAACGGGCCTTTTCGCTCCATACTTCGCGACGCTGGAATTTTGGTTGAAGAACAAGTTCATCGCGTTGCTGCCACTCCTCAAAATCTCGAACGCTATAGTTTCGCGTATTGAAAAGCTGCTGCATGGTCGCTCCTATGTGTTTCGGGCTGCGTTTCGAAGGATAACGATTGTTTCCGAAGTGCTGCCCGTTAGGCCACGGCGGACGCGGCGCTCGTTCGGTATGGCTTCGGTGTGGTCGAGGACGTGGACGAATCCTTCTGTCTGCGCGATCCGGGAAATCAACGTTGGAAGGTTGGCGTCCTTCAGTTCGCTGCTGCCATCACCCACGACTAAAATGCAATAACGTTCCGGCTTCAAGATCGACCTCCACTTCTTGAAGCACTGGCCCATGAGCTTAAGGAAAGCGTCTTTGCGCGGAGAAATCTCCTGGTCAAGCGCATGCGAGTCGGGGACGCCCAAAAACCAGAGGCGTAGTCGATTGTCTCGGCCGTAGTCGAGTTGCCGCATGTACGGCGGGCTCGTGATGATGGCATCAGCCTTCTGCTTGAGCGCAAGAATGTGTGCGGACTTCTGAAAGCAAGCGCGTGTGACTTCGTGATCGAGGACAGGCACACGACGAAACGCACGTTCAATCTTGGCTTCGAAGCGGTCCGCGAGCGACCTGTATTCATAGAGCTTCGGGAATTCATTCGGCGGGAATGCTTTCTTCCGCAGGTAAGGCACCGTGTGGCTGCTGGGGAACGAGAGGAATCCAGGTCGCTGGTGATGCAGAATTCCCATGAGCGACGCAAGCAGAAACCAGCGGCGGCGCTCCCTGAGAACGTAAGTCCAGCCAAGCGTTTCACGAAGAGTACTGGGATGGAAGAATTGGCGCACCCATCTGGGTACGGTGCGAAGATCAATGCTATCGGCTACGGCTTCCGCATAGTCCTCAAGATCCTCAATGTCGTCGAGCGCATCCTCCATCGAGTCGTAGGGGAAAAGTTTTGCGCGCGTTAGGATCGCTGCGTATGGGCTAAGATCGTTGGCAATGATGTTGCGGCCAGCAATCCACGCTTCTAGTGCGACGGTTCCGCTGCCTGAGAACGGATCGTATACCACGTCACTGCGCTGAGTGAACTGCTCGATTAGCGATCCCGCGATGGAGGATTTCAGCTTTCCGATGTAGGGTGAGAGCTGGTGGAAGGTACTCTCTGCTTTTAGCGCACTTCCTGCCCAATTCAGCGCGAGGATCGCTGGGAGCGGCGACTGGAGGCCAAGGGGAAGCGAATTGGTAACGGTCGCCATTCGATTAGGTGCGAAACGAGCCTTTCCTTCAGTCGTCAGCGCCACCGAAATTCTTGCCCCGGGTTAGCCTGTTGCTGGTCAAATACGACATTCTAACGCACTTTTGTTCTCACTGCGAGAGGCGATCCGTTGTCGGCGGTCGTTTTCTACGGCAATAGGTTCTGCTGTTGGCATCTGTTGCGGTTGATCGCACCGACCGACCGAGCGCGCGGTCGGGTTGCGCTTCAGCATTCGCGGCGAATTCCGGATGGAAACTGAGCAGCATATCGACGATCTTCTGCGCGTCGGTCGACCGCAGCTCTAAGAATTTCCCGCTTATTCGTCTCGACCCTATGGGCATGCTGACCTTCAGGTGAACGCGAAGAAGTATTCAATTGTTTGTAGATTCTTCGCATACGTCGAAACGGAAAATCGAGAGAAAGATCTGGGGTTTTCGAGCTTCTTCTTGGCTTCCTCCAATTCCAGTGTCGCGCGAACGAGCGACTGCTGTGATGGGCGACCGGCATCCCTACCGCGACTAGGCGCTTGACCGTTCGCAACCGGTCTTGCCGATGCCCGGGATTGGGCCGAACTCCGAGCGGATCGTCCGCCACTCGGAAACAGCGCGTTCGGCCCGACGCCGGCCCGTCAAGAAAGCGGTGGGGCATCCGGATTCCTGGCGAGAAAACAGTCTATCCCGCCACCGACCCAGGGCCAGAGCTAGAAGGGGCGATTCGGGGAGCGCTCCTATGCTTAAGTGAACTGCATTGGGTTTAGCGCAGGGAAGCGCAGGCCCACCGGAACTCGATCAAGCGCCTGTAGCCTGTTGCATGCCAGGCACCGATTATTGTCCAGATTTGAGCTTCTCGTGAATTCCGCGATCTTTGTTTTGCCTGCTCCGCCTTTTGGCGCAGTTCATCTGCAGCAGTCATACTCTGAGAGCCGGCCAGTACCGCCGCCTTGCAGCGGTGAATGTTCACGCCAGAGGATGTAATCAGGCTTCCGACGCCCAACGGCAAGACAATACGGAGCAAGACACGGCCAAGGCGTTGCCATGATCTATGGAGCCATCGCCGCCTCTGGTCATTCGCGTGCCTAGCTGGG
>CAWGKC010000008.1:0-197577 GCA_963823105.1 uncultured Acidobacteriota bacterium | reverse complement strand
CATGCGCCCAGCAGGCGGCATGCACCATCCCCGGCCCGCCCACCTGTTCGTAGGCGCTATAGCCGTCGGTCTGTAAAATACCCGCGAACCGCCCCAGGAATTCTTCGGCCCCTCGCGCCCCCGCCCCAGGCGGAAGTCGAACACCACGCCCCCGCCGGGCCATCCGTATTGCCAGAGATAAGCCTGATGGTTCCGTCCCCGCCCGTCGTGCATCTGCACGTCCACCGTCGTCTCGTCGGCCTGAAGGTATGTTCCGCCGATACTTTCCCGGCGCATCGCTTCGGCGATGGGAACGAGTAGCTCACCCACCGCATCACCCATCCGTCCATCGTCGCCTGGCCGATCTCGACGCCCGCCTCCCGCGCCAGAATCGCGCTTGCGGTACAGCGGCAAGTGATCGCTATACTTCGCCACTACCGTATCAATCACCACCCGGTCGCTCACCAAACCCTTGTCGACAATCCGCGCCGGAACCGGCGCAGCGGTCACTCCGCCCTCCCCGCAATGCTTGCAGGCCCGCTTTTCGCGCTTGGTTACGGTCACGAAGTACCGGCCGGCTCCACATCCAGCCGCTCGCTGGCATCGTAGCCGATGACAACCGTGGGTTGGCCGCAAGCCTTGCAAGTGCATTGTTCCGGCGCGCAGGCGATCACTCGCTCCACGCGCGGCAGCCCGGCGGGGAACTCCTGGCGTCCGGGATGCGGACGGGGCTTCCGGTCCCCCCCCGGCAGCGGCTCGCGTTCGCTTTCCGCCTGGACTTCAACGCCGCTCACTCCGGGTTCCAGTTCCAGGAGTTCCAATTGCGCCGAGTCGAGCTTCTCGCTTCCCGGACCGTACTTCTTGATCCGCTGGAGCCGCAACTGCTCTTTCAGCGCGTCGATTTGCAGGTGGGCCAAGGCCAATGCGCACCTCAACGCGACGATCTCATCGGCTTTGGGTCTCCGGGGAGTGGCGGAAAACAAGTTTACGGCGAGTAAGTAATAATATAACTAAGATCGCCATGAGTTACAAGTACTTTGTGTGAGTAACTGATTCCGATGTTTATCCGTCTCGACTTACATTCCGGTACCATCGCGGGCGCTCTTCCCGGCGAGATCGATGCCCCCCAACAACAGCGCCATCTCTTCGTGAGAAACCACCACCTTCGCCTGCCCGTCCGCCACCTCCGGCCAGCGGAACCGCCCTTCTCCAGACGCTTGGCGCAGACCCACAGCCCGCTGCCGTCCCAAACAACAGCTTCAGCCGGTTGCGTTGCGCATTGGCGAACAGAAACACGTGCCCGCTCAGCGGCTCGCACAGCAGCCGGTCGCGCACCAGCCCGTAGAGACCTTCGAAGCCCTTGCGCATGTCCGTGGACCCCGCCGCCAAATAGATCCGCGTCGCCGGCCCCTAGCCCACATATTCAGATCCGCTCCAGCACGCCCAGCAACCGCGCCAAGGTGGCGGCGTCGAAGCCCCGCCCCACTTCGATGCGACGGCCACCCCGCAGCGCCAGCGTCAGGCCGCCGCCCGCTCCGCTATCCCGCGCCGGCCCGCCGCCGGACACTTCCACCGCCACCCAGCGGTTCCCCGAGCCCGCCTCGCCTTGCCCACGCCGTTTCCGATAACGCGCCAGCGTGGCCAAGCTGAGGCCTTCCCTCCGGCAGCACCCCACCCGCCTCAACCCGCTGGCTTCGTATGCCGCGACCATCTGCTCCATTTCCGCGCGGCTCCGGCGCCGCCGGACTTCTACCACCTGTCCTTGTTCGTCCACCCTCCCACTAAATCACCAACGAAGGCGCTTGGATAGATGGGTTGCTCGCACGCTTACGATTCCTTCGGGTTTACATTCACAATTCAGGGCGAGCCGCAGAACTATCCGTCACCGCCTTGGGGCAACTTGGTTGTGTACAATACTCCTGGGAACATCAACAACCGGCAGTGGGGAAAGACGCTCACATCCAGCACTGATCCGAATCTTTGCCAGCAGATAAACTGGATTGAGGCCGCCGAGGCGCTCTATTCAGCCGACGAGGTTTCTTACAGTCCATGGGGCCCGAATAGCAACAGCTTGGTGCATTGGTTATTGGATAACGGTTTCGTCGACCAGTACTTCTCCGCTCCTCCTGGATCGACCGGTTGGAACGTCCCGCTCTACAGGGGCATTCACTAGCCGCGAAAATCTGGCACATTCACGATGCTGGAAGGCCAATGATGAAACGAATTTTGCGCATTGCTTCTGTCTCAGTGTTGGCGGCTGCAGCGTGGCCGACGTACATCCTCGGAGTTGCGTTTGGTCTTTGGCAGCCGCTAACCCGACCGAGCAGTGTGTCGGCGTCGGCCCACTATGTTTCCAGCGTGGAAGACGGAACCTGGTTCGACTGTTCTGTGAACGTGGAGAGAAATGTGAATTCATGCAAGGCGTGGGACTTCGGGGGTCATCTGATCGCTGACGGAGAATTTCGCCTTGAGGGTAAGGACCGAGCCGCCACGGCGTCCGAACTCCGACCATCGTCGGTTATCAGTAGCGGTGGACGTGCTTACATGATCTACCTCTTCGGGAAGGCCGGCGCGAAGAGCGGCGTTCTGGTGCCTGTGGATCGGCGTCACCCACACAGCACCGGATGCACATGGGTCTCCGCCACCGACACATTAACGTGCCAATGATGCAGGCGCTCTCGTGAAGATTCGCGTCGAGGGAAAAATCGGTCGGTTCGACCGCTCTGCAAAAGTGATCGTCGCGTCTTATTGGACACTGAGCCAAGGATTGTCATGTGGGTTTGGCCCTGAACGAGCATTTTCATTTGAGACTAAGCAAATGTGATGGAGTTCTCCTGGCTCGCAATAATCTCCGATGGTCGATGTTTAAAGGCAATCCTTCCAAGCGGGGGGGAGCCGAGACCGATGGATCCGCGGGATCCTATTTTGAGTTGGCCCGTACCTATTGTGCGCTATAGCGTTCACGAGAACTGACCGGCGCTTGCGGGGTGTTTCACTTATCGCCGCGATCCCGGTCGAGATCTTAGGCACTGGGTGCTCTCGACCCTGCCCCTCGACAGTGAGCCAGCCGTGAAGCCTAGCAATTTCGCAGTGTGCGCCGGAATCGTGACGGAGATAATCCATCTTCCTGCGTTCTGGTTACTGCGGACGCCGCTGACCAGCAACAAGGTCCTTCTGCGGCTAGGCTTTTTCCTGACCGGTTATGTTGATCTGGTCCTGCTCTTTGCACTGGGGCTTCTGGTTCATCGGGTAATCAGCGACATCAATCGCGGGCGGCGCGTGGGTAAACTCGGCGTCCATTTCGTCCGGAGCTCGGAGAACGCCGCTGCGTCGAAAATGTATCTATGGCGATATCATCTCCACCTATTCGGTGAATGCGCTGGGGCGGTTGGCGACGGTGCAGTATAGCGGGACGAACGGCGGGTTCAGCCAGCCGGCGGACGCTTATGCGGACATGTATAGTTACACGGCGGCGGGGCTGGTGGCGGCGAAGGGGATGCAGATTATGCGGCAGGTTCCGTACAAGAATTATCAGGGGGTGATTCAGTATACGAACAACAGCTTTCTGGCGAGCGCGGGGTATGTTTACGACGGGGAGGGGCGGGTGACGTCGATGACGCTATCCGGACAGTTATTTTCCGCCGAGTTTACGCCGGGCAGCAGCCGACGGCTGGGGCGACGATGAACTATACTTTCGACGCGATGGGGCGGCCGTATACGCTGGCGCAGGCGAGCGGAGCAGACGTTCGTGACGCAGGCCTCCTTACGGGCCGTCGGACGAGCCGAAGAGGGTGACGGCGTTCGGGATTGCCAACTCGTGGACGTACAATAGCGATGCTGCAGGTGACGCAGACGGCGCAGGATGGGATTCAGATGACGTATGGGTACTCGGCGACGCAGAATAATGGGAAGGTGGCGTCGGCGACGGATGCGACGCTGGGGGAGACGGTGAATTATACGTACGATTTGTTGAACCGGCTGGCCTCGGCGGCGGCGACGGATAATGCGTGGGGGGATGCGTACGTTTACGACGGGTATGGGAATTTGCTGCAGAAGAACGTGACGGCGGGGTCGGCGCCGAGTCTTCTGCAGACGGTGAATGTGGGGAATAATCAGATCAACACGACGCAGCGAGATACCTACGACGCCAATGGGAATCAGACGGGGACGTATTCGTTCGCCGGGGTGGTTTTCCAGTACGACATCGAGAACCGGGTGGTGGCGATTCAGGGCGAGGGGGCGGTTTACGCTTACAACGCGCAGAATCAGCGGGTGTGGCGGGCGGCGACGGTTTCGGGGAAGACGACGGAGGTGTTTTACTTTTACGGGATCGACGGGAAGATGATTCAGTCGTATGCGCCGACGTACCCGGTGTATCAGGGGGAGACGTATATGGCGCTGGGGACCGAGGAGCAAGGGTTGTACTTCGCGGGGCGGTTGGTGGGGCGGAGCAGCGGGCTGGGGTCGCTGGAGGCGGTTTCGACGGATGGGATTGGGACGGCGCGGTGGGACAATAGCCTGAACGGGTTGGAGGCGTGGTTTTATCCTTGGGGGGAGGAGCGGGGGACGGTGACGGCGGACGACCGGGTGAAGTTTGCGACGTACCGGAGGGATTCGGAGAGTTCGCTGGATTATGCGGGGAATCGGTATTATGACAATGTGACGGGGCGGTTTATGACGGCGGATCCGTACTTGGCGAATGGCGGGGGGCCGGGGAATCCGACAGATCCACAGTCGTGGAACCGGTATGCGTATACGAGGGGGGATCCGGTGAACCGGTTTGATCCGTGGGGAACTTGTGATACGAGCGGGGACACTGCCACGTCGGTAACGGTCTGTGCGTCTGGCGATCCCGTTCAGACGCAGAGCGTTGGATCGGGCGCCTCTGGCGGCGTATTTTACTTTTCGACGAGCGGGTTTCCGCAAGCCCACACCGGCTGGGACCAGAGCCATGAATCCCAGGTAGAACTCGTCGGCATTGACAATGCACTTTATAAGGCCAGTGTGGACTGCCTCAAAGAACAGGTTGGTAACACCATTTCTGCTGCGCTGGCTGCGGCCGCCGGATTGGCCGGCCAGAATTGGGTTTCAACCGCCGGTAAGTTCGCCGGGGCAACTTCCGGGACATCTCTGATCTCGCAATTTCTTTCCGATGTCCTCCCGCAACGGATCCCTGTATCCCTTCCGACCCTCACGAACGCGGGCATAAAGTTCACGCCCGTACTAGGGCGCATCCTCGGGCGGTGGGTTCCGATTGTAGGATATGTATTTCTCGCTTATGACTACAAGGCGTTTACCGACTGCGTCGATTCCAAAATCCAGGCGGCCGCGAAAGAAGCTGCAGGGCTGCTCGGTTCTCCACACCCATGATTTCAGGATTAGTGTTTTCCCTGGCAGCTTGCGTCGCCCTCGGGGGTGCGGCGGCGCTTTGGTTCCGATTCAAGGCTCGCCGCCTGGCGCGGTCACGGAAGGGCTTGGGGATTGTCCAGTTCAGGGACTACTTTGAGAGATCTGGTGTTCCGATTAACGTTGCGGATGCCGTTTATGGATACCTTTCCGCACTTCGGTGGACACGTGGACTTCCGATATGCCCGTCCGATAGACTGCTGCGTGTGTACGGAGTCGAAGGCGAAGAGCTTCTTGGATGGCTACAATGTCGTGCTCAACGTAACTGGTAGGGTTTTGCCGTCCTCAAGGCGGGAAGATGCCTTGCTCGTCGAGACCGTCGAAGAGTGGGTCAGGTTCGTCGCGGACCTTCCGGTTATCGAAGCCTCGCGCCCTCATAGCGGCGGGCGCTGACGAGCTTTGTTTCCTGAATCACGCGCATCCCATCAGGGCGCGCCTATGGACAAGAGCGCGGTAGGTAAGTTGGGAACCTCCGGAGTCGTATTTGTCACCGCGTTTGGCAGTGGGGCGTATCTGTTGAGCGCCACGAATCCGGAGAACGGGACGGTGAGTTATACGTATAATGCGGACGGGACGGTGGCGACACGAGTGCATAGCGCAGCGCTGCGTTGTGCGCATTCAAGAAATGACCGACACGAAGAACCAGCGGGCGGTTTATAGCTACGACACGTATGGGCGGGTGACGATGGTGAAGCGGGGGACGATGAGCGGGACGACGTTCACGGAGGACCCGGCGCAGCGGACGACGCTGGGGTGGGACACGAATACGCTGAACTCGACGTATTCGGCGAATCTGTTGGGGAGGTTGGCGACGGTGCAGTATAGCGGGACGAACGGCGGGTTGAACCAGCCGGCGGACGCTTATGCGGACATGTACAGTTATACGGCGGCGGGGTTGGTGGCGGCGAAAGGGATGCAGATTACGCGGCAGGTTCCGTACAAGGATTATCAGGGGGTGATTCATTATACGAATAACAGCTTTCTGGTGAGCGCGGGGTATGTTTACGACGGGGAGGGGCGGGTGACTTCGATGACGTTTCCGGACAGCTATTCCTTGGCGGGTTAGTGTCCACCAGAGCCCACCTCCGCTTTGCCAGCCGGTTCCATTTTCAAGCAGCCGGCTGAAACTTTCAACCATCTTCTCCGGAGGGTGGCAAACTTTTCGATCGGCAGAATGACTACTTTTCAACCCGTATTGACACGGCGGACGACCGGGTGAAGTTTGCTACGTAACGGAGAGATGCGGAGAGTTCGCTGGATTCTGCGGGGATTTTTGCGCCGGCGGTGACGACGGATCGGGATTGACGCGCGGGAACGGGCATGGGCGTGGTTGACGGCACCGGCTCGGTGAGGGCGCGCATGTGAGCGGGTGAATGGCGTTGCGCCGCCGGCGCGCTTCGCTATATGCTATTCGATAGCGGTGGAGTTCGCTTAATGCCGTGCAATGCGGCCAATGACTCCTATGACGGAATCGTCGTAGGAGGCTTCACGCAAATCCCTCCCGGCCGGTTCCCCGAAAAATATCAGAAGGAGAGCGAGCGGATGGAACAGGTCTGGCTTGTGGCGGGACTTTGGCTGGTTTTGGCCCTGGTGGCGACGCTGCTTTCGATTTGGCTGCGGATCTCGACGGCGCTGTCGGAGATCGTGGTTGGAACGGTGGCGCAACTGGTCATCGGAGCATTGATCGGAACGGAAGCGCTCGGCGCCAAGTCGTCGTGGATCGCGTTTCTCGCCGGCACCGGGGCGATCGTGCTGACGTTCCTGGCCGGCGCGGAACTGGATCCCTCGATCTTTCGAACGAAGTGGAAGGAGGCGTTCGTGGTGGGACTTGTGGGCTTCTTCGCTCCGTTTTTCGGCACCGCCGCGGTGGCGCGCTATTTGCTCCATTGGGCAGGGTCCGGCCAGTTGGCTGGCGGGCATCGCGCTCTCGACGACGTCGGTTGCCGTGGTTTACGCGGTCATGCTGGAGCTTGGGCTTGAATCGAACCGATTTTGGCAAGGGCATTCTGGCGGCATGTTTCGTGAACGATCTGGGAACGGTGATCGCGCTCGGCCTTATTTTCGCGCCGTTCTCGATGAGGACGCTGATTTTCGTGGCGGTGAGCGTCGTTGTCTTCGCGGCTTTGCCGTTTGTCACTCCCTGGTTTTTCATGCGGTACGGCGGACGGGTGTCGGAGTTGGAGACGAAGTACATTCTGTTCCTTCTATTCGGAATGGGAGGCCTGGCGGCGTGGGCGGGAAGCGAGGCGGTGCTGCCGGCGTACATCATCGGCATGGTGCTGGCCGGAACGGTGGGCAAAGACCACATTCTGGTGAGACGGCTGCGGACTCTGACGTTCGGACTCCTGACGCCGTTCTATTTCATCCGCGCGGGATCGCTGGTGTCGGTGGCCGCCCTCATCGCCAGCCCGTTGTCGTTTGTCTTGCTGCTAGCGGCGAAAATGACGAGCAAGCTTGTTCCATTGGTCCCCACCGTCCGCGCGTTTAATTACGTGGGCCACCAGGGGATGTATTACTCACTCATGATGTCGACCGGGTTGACCTTCGGTACGATCTCGGCGTTATTCGGGTTGAACCACCGGATCATCGATCAAAGCCAATATTCTTACCTGGTGGCCACGGTCATCGGGAGCGCGATCGTGCCCACGGCGATCGCCAACGCTTTCTTTATGCCGAGGCACCTTCTGCCCAATGCCGCGCCGGCGGCGGCGGCCGGGGCGATCGGACAGGCGGGGCAAATCGAAACGGCGAGATCCGGATAAATCGACGACCGCGCGGCCGGATCGCCAACGCGATATGTTGTAGCGGATCGCGTCAGGAAAGGAGCCGATCATGCTCTCCAAAGGCGCGGCGAAGAAAGTCACGATTTACGTGAACGAGGACACGCAGGAGCATTTCAGTTCGCTGTATGAAAGAATCCTCGCGTTTCTGATGCATAAGGGCGTATCCGGGGCGACCGCCACGCGCGCTCTGGCCGGGTTCGGCGCTCACCGGACGCTTCACACGCCGAAGATCGAAGCGCTGGCGGACCATCTTCCGATTCGGGTGGAGTTCATCGAGACGGCGGCGAAGGTGGAGGAGCTGCTTCCGACGCTCTACGAGATGGTAACGGACGGACTGATCGAAGTGCAGGACACCCACGTGGTGAAAGTCGCGACGAAGGAAAAGCGGAGCGCGGAGCCAAAGCAACCCCACACGCGAAAGGCCGGAAGCGCGAAGCTGATGCGAATTTTCATGGGCGAGGCGGATCGCTGGCACGACGAACCGCTCTACGAAGCGGTTGTAAAGCGATTGAGGATGATGGACATCGCCGGCGCGACGGTTTACCGGGGGATTCTCGGGTATGGGGCCAAGGGCCACACGCATAAGCAAAGTTTCTTCCACGTGGTTCGCGATCTGCCGGTGATGATCTCGGTCGTCGAGTCGGAGGAGAAGCTGAGCGAGGCCGCGGCGGCGGTGGAGAACATGCTGGAAGACGGATTGATCGTCGTCTCCGACGTCGAGATCGTGCGTCTGGTGCGTTCGAACCCTTCCGGGGAGGCGGTTCATGCGAACCTACCAACCGGCTAAGCTGCTTCGTTTGCATATTACCGAGCGGGACCGCTATCGCGGCAAGCCGCTTTACGAGGCCATCGTGGAGAAGTGCCGGGAGACGAAGATCGCCGGCGCGACGGTTTTTCGCGGTCTGGAGGGGTATGGCGACACGGCGGAGATCCACCGGCCTCACATTCTCGCCCACGATCTGCCCATCGTCGTGCAGATCGTGGATACGGAAGAGAACATAGAACGGCTGTTGCCGGCGGTCGAAGACATGATGGAGCGGGGCCTGATCGCCATCTCCGATGTGAAGACTCTGAGAATTCATAAGCCCGAAGGCGCTCCGGTTGCGTCCGGATCCGCGCAGGGTAGTCCTTAACGACCCTCGCTTGCGCCGGAGGGAGCGATCCTTTGAATTTTCTAAACGCCGATTTCGACTTCGAGGCGGACGAAGATCGATTCGATCTCGCCGAGCAATTTGCCGGCGTATGGAGCGCCGCTCAGGAGATGGAGCCGTTGGGAAGGGTTCAACGCCGCCGCGTCTTTCGATTGCATGGAGTGCCACCTTGGTGGGAGCCATCTTCCCCGATCGGGCGGTTCCTGGCGAACTCCAAAGCCAGTCAATTTCGGCGCCGGCGCTAAGGACGATTGGGCGGAGCGGGCGGCGGCGCGGGTTTGGATTGATCGGGCTGCGGGGTTTCGGGGGCGGCGTCGCCGAACTTGATCTGGACGTCGCTCTTGAATTGCTTGTAGTCCTGATACTTGATGATCATCTTGATGCGCTGCGGGCCGGCTTGGAATTGCAGCGTGTCGTTGGCGTAGGTGTAAGTCGGGAACCAGTATTTGCCGTCGATTTGCTGGCGGTAGGTTTCAAACTTGGGGAATTGGTTGTCCGAGTTGCGTTTAATGATGCCGACGCCTTTGCCGTAGGATTTGACGATTTGCAGGTCCTTGTCGTCGACCCAGACTTCGCCTTCGAAGTAGCGTTTGCCGGACGCCATCTTCTTGGGCTTGACGGTGAATTCGTAGCAGGGGATTTCGTCGAGTTGCTGGCGCCCGAGATATCGGATGACGTAATCGGGGATCTCCGAAGAGGTGAGGACGAAGGGCTGGACGTCGCGAAGATCCTGCATGTCTTCGGGCGTGAGGAGGATGTTTTGCAGCGTGGGGACGGGAGCGTAGACCACTTTTTCGGTGCGCTTGGCGTCCTGGCCGAAGATGATGTCGGAGACCATCTCCCACTTGCCTTGGGGCGAGCCGCTGGGGTCGAGCTCCTCCACCATGACGGTTTGGCGGTAGGTGTAATTCTCGCGGGCCTTGGCGAATTCGGTTTCCTTGGCGGCGAATTTCTGGACGATCTGGTCGATCTCGGCGGGGCTGGGATCGGCGGTGGTGGCGGCATAGGCGAAGCCGAGCGGACAACACGGGAAACAACAGCAGAGGAAGAGCGAGCGGGCGCATACGAGTTACCTCATTGGATGGCCGTGTGGCGTTCATGGTTTCGCCAGAATAGACTTGGCGATGGTCAGTTTCTGCATATTGGACGTGCCTTCGTAAATACGCCCGATTTTCGCGTCGCGGTAGAGTTTCTCTACTGGGTAATCCTTGGTGAAGCCGACGCCGCCGAAGACTTCGATGGCTTTGGAGGCGACGTTTTCGGCGGTTTGGGAGGCGAAGTATTTGGCGATGGCGGCTTCGGCGACGAAGGGCAGTCCGGCATCGCGGAGGCGTGCGCCGTTGTAGACGAGAAGGCGGCGCGGCTTCGACCTGGACGGCCATTTCGGCGAGCTCGAACTGGACGCCCTGGAATTCGGCGATGGCTTTGCCGAACTGTTTCCGCTGGCGGGCGTAGGCGAGGGCGTGGTCGAGGGCGCCTTGGGCGAGGCCGGTCATTTGCGCGCCGATGGCGATGCGGCCTTCGTTCAAAGTTTCGATGGCGATTTTGTAGCCTTGGCCGATTTCGCCGAGCACGTTGGCGGAGGGGACGCGGCAATCGTCGAGGATCAATTCACAGGTGGAAGAGGCGCGGATGCCGAGCTTGTCTTCCTTTTTGCCGACTTTGAAGCCGGGGAATTCGCGCTCGATCATGAAGCATGTGATGCCGCGATAACCGAGATCGGGGTTGGCGTTGGCGAAGAGGAAGTAGAGGCCGGCTTCGGCGGCGTTGGTGATCCACATTTTGCGGCCGGTGATCAGGAAGTGGCCTTCGGCGGCGACGGCGCGAGTGGTCAGGGCAAAAGCGTCGGAGCCTGCGCCGGCTTCCGAAAGCGCGAACGAGGCGACGGTGTCTTTGGCGAGGCGGGGAAGGTAGCGGCGCTTCTGATCGCCGTTGCCCCAGCGGAGGAGGATGTTGTTGGCGATGGTGTTCTGCACGTCGGCGATGACGGCGGCGGAGGGGTCGACGGCGGCGAGGGCCTCGATGGCGAGGACGGATTGGAAGAAGCTGCCGCCCTGGCCGCCGAATTCTTCGGGGATCTCGACGCCCATGAGGCCGAGCGAGAACATCTCGGCGAGGATGTCCTGGTGGAAGTGGGCGGCATCGTCCATTTCGCGGACGTGGGGGCCGATGCGCTCGCGGGCGAATTTTCCGACGCTCGATTGGAACAGTTTTTCCTCTTCGGTGAGGAACGTGAGAGGGGGCGGGCCGGAGCGAGATCGGCGGGAGAGGCGATGGCCTGGCTCATAAATTTGCGACCAATTCGATTGTAGGACGTTTCGAGCGGCGGCGGCGGAGGGGTGTGCGGGACAGGTAAAGCCCGGAAAATGCAGGAGATATCCAGCGAATAGAAAGTTTTGATTGGACGCGGAATTCTAATCGGGTTATTCTAAAAACGTAGTTTATTACACGTCATTCCCGGAAGAGAGTATTCTCTGACGGTTCTTTGGCCAGTCCCCGCAGACTTATTCATAGTTTCCTCGCAGAATCCGCGTTTTCGCAGAAGGTTCACATCACTTTAGCGCCTGAAATCCGCGTGGGCGGATGCGGCGTGAACCCATTTCGATATTTCAAAAGGGAGAAAAATTATGTCTAGAATTAAGAATGTTTTTGGTTTGTCCGTTTGTTTATTGGCGTTGGGGCTTCCCGCGCTCGTGTCGGCGTCGAGCGCCAGTCTTCGCGTGAAGGTTCCGTTCGATTTCGTGGTGGATGGCCATAAGCTGCCGGCGGGCGATTATTCGATCGAGCCGGATTCGCAAAACGGACTGTTGATCATCCAGGGTTATGGAACGGGCCGCGTGGCTTCGGTATTCACGACCCCGTCGGGATCCTGGAACGGCAGCTCAAGCCCGAGCCTGCTTTTCAGCGAGACCGGCGGGAGCCGGGTGCTGTCCCGCGTGCAGTTCGCGGGCGGCCCGGCGCGGTTGGTTCCGGCAAAGTAGCATAACGTACCCGCGGTAACGAGGGAGGCCGGGCCGGGTTGGGTTATGATTCTGGGATGCCCCAGGACGATGCCCATCCCGGCCCTTCGCTGTCTGAAGACGCGAACGCGCGCACGGTGAGGGAGTTGGAAGAGCGGTTGCGGCGCGTGGCGGACACGTTGCGCGGCGATGAGGCGATGGCGGTGGAGTTTCGCCCGGCCGGGGGGAGCGAATGACCATCGTCGAAGCGGGTGCGGCGCTGCGGAGGCGCGAGCTTCGCTGCGTGGATCTGACGGAGCGGTGCCTCGAACGAATCGAGGAGTCGAATCCGAAGCTGAACGCGTTTGTCACGGTGACGGCCGATGCGGCGCGGGCGCGGGCGCGGGAACTGGATGAAGAACTGGCGCGAGGGCGCGATCGCGGGCCGATGCACGGGATTCCCATCGCACACAAAGACATTCTGAGAACGAAGGGCGTGCGGACGACGTGCGGGTCGTTATTGTTCGCGGACGATGTTCCGGAGATCGACGCGGAGGTTGTGGAGAAACTAGAGGCGGCGGGAGCGGTGAGCGTGGGGAAAACCGGGCTGCATGAGCTGGCCTATGGGATCACCAGCGACAATCCGCACTTTGGAACCGTCCGGAATCCATGCGATCCGGAGCGGATTCCGGGAGGGTCGAGCGGAGGGTCTGGCGCGGCGGTGGCGGCGGGGATGGCGCTGGGGGCGACGGGGACGGACACAGGCGGATCGATCCGGATTCCGGCGTCGTTTTGCGGAGTGTTCGGGCTGAAGCCGACGTATGGGCTGCTGAGTTGCGCGGGGATACAGCCGCTCGGTTTGAGTCTGGATCACGTGGGGCCGATTGCGGGCGACAGCGCGGGCGCGGCGGCGATGCTGCGCGCAATGGGGGATGGGCGCGAGGTGGAGGGGACCGCGGAGAGCACCTTAAAAGGCGTGCGCGTGGGCGTCCCCGAAAACTATTATTTCGACAACGTAGACGCGGAAGTGGCGGCGGCGGTCCGCGGGGCGATCGAGCGGACCAGGGAAGTTGGCGCCGAGATCGTCGCGGTGCGCGTGCCGGATATGGAGACAGTGAACGCGGTGGGGCGGACGATTCTGCTGGCCGAGGCGTCGGCGGTTTACCGGCCGTGGATCGGGCATCGCGAGCGGTTCGGAGCGGACGTGCTAGCGCTGCTGGAGCAGGGGCTGTTGGTGGCGGCGGTGGATTATGTGAATGCGCAGCGGCTGAGGCGGCGGCTGGCGCGGGAGTTCGCGGCGGTGTTCGACGAAGTCGATTGTTTGATCACGCCCACTACTCCGACGGCGGCGCCGCGCATTGGGGAACGGGCGGCGGAGATTGGCGGGAAGCCGATGGATGTGCGGCTGGCGGCGACGAGCCTGGTGCGCGGGATCAACGTGATGGGACTGCCGGCGCTGTCGATGCCTTGCGGGCGGACGGCGGCGGGGTTGCCCATCGGTTTGCATATTGTGGGGCGGGCGTACGGGGAGCGGGAGATTCTGCGCGTGAGCGCGGCGCTTGAAATCGCGCCTGCATAAAGCGTTAGACTGATGGATATGGCATTGAAGAAAACCGGCTCCGAAGTGTCTCCGCCGTTGGGCGTGTGGGCGCCGGCGGTGGCGCTTGCGTGGCTGGTTCCGGGGGGCGGACATTTTCTGTTGAAGCGGCCGGGGCGGGGCGCGCTGCTGAGCTTGAGCGTGTTGGCGATGTTTTTGTTCGGCCTGATGATGCGGGGCGCGATGTTTCAGCCGCAGTCCGGCGACCTGCTGACGACGATTATTTATACCGGCGGGTTCGTGGGCGACGTTTGTTCCGGGATTTTATACTTATTGGCGGTGTGGCTGGGCTATGCGCAGCCGGACATGGCGGGACACGTACACGACTATGGGACGAAGTTTCTAGTGGCCGCGGGGCTTCTGAATGTGCTGGCGATGGTGGACGCCTACGAGATCGCCGCGGGGAAGAAAAACTGATGCCGAAGATGAACGTGGTTTCGCATTTCGAAAGCGCGATGCTCTTCGCGTTGTTTAGCTCGATCGTGCTGGGCATCGTGACGAAGAAGACCGACCGCGAACGGCTGATGTACGGGCTGCGCTGCTTCGCCTACTTCGTGGGATCGGTGTTCGTGATCGGGTGGTTGATGTATTTCGGGCACCGGTGACGCCGCGGGAAGAATCGGAATGAAGACCTTTTATCTGGAGACGTTCGGCTGCCAGATGAACGCCCACGATTCGGAGAAGGTGAGCGGGACGCTGGTGGCGGAAGGGTATTCGCGGGTGGAGCGTCCGGAAGACGCGGACCTGGTGCTGTACAACACGTGCAGCATCCGCGATAAGGCGGAGCAGAAGGTATTTTACCGGCTGCAGCAGTTCAAGCGCGACGCGGGCAAGGGGAAGGTGTTCGGAGTGTTGGGGTGCGTGGCGCAGCAGGAGGGCGAGCGGATTTTCGAGCGCGCGCCGCATGTGAGCCTGGTGGCGGGATCGGCCAGCTACAACAGGCTGCCGGAGATGCTGGTGCAGCTTGAAGCGGGCGGGCGGAGGGTGACGGGGCTGAGTCTCGATACGGAAGACACGTTTGAAACGCCTTTTGCGCGGCGCGACAATCCGCACCGGGCCTACATCACGATCATCGAGGGCTGCGACAAATCCTGCGCGTATTGCGTGGTGCCGTTCACGCGAGGGCCGGAGCGGAGCCGGGCGAGCGCGGGGGTGGTGGCGGAGGCGCGCAAGTTGGCGGCGGAGGGATACCGCGAGATCCAGTTGCTGGGGCAGAACGTGAACAGCTACCGCGATCCGTCGGAAGCGGGATGGGATTTCGCGCGGCTGCTGCGGGCGATGGGCGAAGTGGACGGCATCGAACGGGTGAGGTTCACGACGTCGCACCCGCGAGATTTCGTGAAAGACATCGTGGATGCGATCGAGGAAAATCCGAAGCTGTGCAATCATGTTCATCTGCCGGTGCAATCGGGATCGACGGCGGTGCTGGGGCGGATGCAGCGGCAGTACACGCGGGAGGAATATTTGCGGCGCATCGGGTGGATGAAGGCGGCCAAGCGCGAGATCGCGATCACCACCGACATCATCGTGGGATTTCCGGGCGAAACGGAAGCGGAGTTCGAGGAGACGTTGTCGCTGCTCGACGAGGTGGAATTCGACTCGCTCTTCGGATTTAAGTATTCGAAGCGGCCGAACACGCCGGCGCTGAGCCTGGACGATCACATAAGCGAAGAGGAGAAGACGCGGCGGTTGGCGGTGGTGAACGAGCGGCAGCGGGCGATTCAGATCCGGCGGAACGCGCGGCTGGTGGGAGCGGTGGAGACGTGCATGGTGGAAGGATATAATTTGGCCACCGGGCAATGGATCGGGCGGACGTCGCAACATAAGACGCTGAACTTCACTCACGCGGCGATGCCGCGGCCGGAGGAGGGGATGTCGCTGCTGGGCACGTTCCTGCCGGTGCGGGTGACGCGCTCCGGTCCCAATTCGCTCGCCGGGGAAGCGTGCGAGGAACGGGCGGCCTGACAGCGGGAGGAAGGCTGGCGATGGAAGTGGAAATGAAAATTCGGGGCCTGATGATGGACCCGGTGACGAGCATGCCGATCGTGGTGCTGAAGGACGTGAGCGGAAGCGCGATTCTTCCGATCTGGGTGGGCGTGTTCGAGGCCAACGCGATCGCGCTCGAGATCGAAAAAGTGGCGACGCCGCGGCCGATGACGCACGATCTGATCCGCGTGCTGCTGTTCGGGCTGGATGCGGGAGTTCGCAAGGTAGTGGTGAGCGAGCTGCGCGACGACACGTTCTACGCGGTGATCTGGCTGGAGAAGGACGGGGAGTTAATCAGCGTGGACTCGCGGCCGAGCGACGCGCTGGCGCTGGCGCTGCGGCTGGACTGTCCCATCTACGTCGAGGAATCGGTGATCAAGAACTCGAAGCAGTCGAATGTGGCGGCGGACAAAGTGAACAGCGAAGAGTTGAGGCGATGGCTGGAGAGCCTGAACGACGAGGATCTGGGCCGCTACAAGATGTAGGCCGGCGTAGCTCGAATTTTTGGAGCGATTGACGGCGGAGAATCCGTCGCGCGGATACGGATGCTCAGTTCGCCTTGTGGCGATGGACGGGGCGATGGGCCGGAGGCTCGGCCTTACCGGTCCAGCCTTCGAGGTTCTTCTTGTCGACGGCGAAGGTGACCATGAACGGCGCGGCGGTGAAAGATTTGGCGACGCCGCTGAAGGAGATGGTGGCGCCAGGGTCGACTTTGCCGGGAAGGGCGGTCTCGAAGGAGAGCGTGACTTCGGGCGTCGTGGCGTCGCTGAGGGCGAGGATGAGTTTCTTGGGGTGGGTTTCCGGCTCCATGGAAACGAGTTTGCCGGTGAACTTCTGGACTCCGCCGGCGCCGCCGGGGAGATCGGCGTCCTTCATGCTGGAGTCGAAATAGGTTTGGCCGTTGGCGGTCAACTGATCCTTGATCGACTTCCAGAGAGCGAGGGCGGGGTTGGCGGCCATTTCCTTATTCTCGGCGTCGATCCTCGCCTTCTCGATGTCGATCTGGCTGAGGATCTTGAAGTCGGCGGGAGGAATGGCGGAAGTCTTGGCCTGGGCCAGGAGTTTGTCGAGGCCGTCCTTGCTTCCGTGATAGGTGGTATAGGCCTTCTCCAGATACTTCGAGACCTGATCGCGTCCGGCGGGATTCAGCGCTCCGGGACCGTCATAAGACGGCGGTGCGGGCAAAGTCATAAAGCGCGGCGGACTGTTTCTCGGGTTTCTTCTGGGCAAGGATAGCGGTGCCGAGCCAGTAAGAGACCTGGCCGGAGTTGGGGTTGGCCTGCAGACTTAGAGTGAACTCCTTTTCGGCGGTCTCGTTATCTTTCTTCTGCATGGCGGCCCAGCCAAGAGTGGTGTGGGCGGTGGCGTCGAAGGCCAGATCTTTTTTTGTCTTGTCCCAGTCGGCATCGCTCATGGCGGCGGGTTTCTTGGCGTCGAGGAGACCTTGGGCGGCTTTGGCGCCGAAGTCGAGGTTGTCGGGCGCGACCGGAGCGAGGGGAGTCTCAATGGTGGCCCAATAGAGCGCGGTAACGTTGGCGGGATCGGCGGCGAGGACGGTCTTGGCGGCGTTGAGGGCGTCCTGGGGCTTGGCGGCCTGGGCGTAAGTGGTGATGTAGAGGGTGTCGCGGTCGGGCTTGTAATCGGAAGTGGGATACTTTGCCTTCCAGTCGTCCATGAGAGCGAGCCGCTTGGTGGGGTCGGTCTCCTTGGTGATCGAGACGTAGAGATCGTACTCGGCGCGGTCCTTCCAATTCTTGGTGGCGGGCGTTTGCGCATGGAGCGCTCCGCCGGTCGAGAGAAGAAGCAGCCCCGCGGCCGCGAATAGAGTCAATAGGTTCTTTGGCGAAAACACCAGCAGCCTCCCGAAATTTCTTGTCATTGTCGCTTTCATTTTGCGGTCACCGAACGGCTCAGCCCAACGAGGGGAATTCATTGCAATTGCGGAGTATAGCGGAATCGCATCCAGCGCCGCAACCGGAGCGAACCGATTGCGCCGCGAGGTCCACTTTACGGTCCTTCGGTTAGATGTCATCCGCTTCCCATTTGTTCCCGAGCGGGAGAAGATAACGCCATCCGCCATGTCTAGGCTTATCCTACCGCGAGGGAAGGCCGCCTGGACCGGGGCGGGAAGCCCGCCTGCTACAATCGAAGAGTTTGGGGGAGGGCTCGCGCCAATCGGTAGGCGGCGGGCGGGGCGCGGTTATGGATCTCGATCAGCTACACACTTTTCTGGAGATCGTCCGCTTGAAGAGTTTTTCCAAAGCGGCGCAGACGTGCTATCGGACGCAACCGGCGATCAGCGCGCAGGTGCGTCAACTGGAACAGGATCTGAACACGTCGCTGTTCGAGCGGCTGGGGACGAGGATCGCGCTGACGCCGGCGGGCAAGATTTTCGCCGAGTACGCCGCGCAGATTCTGGATTTGCGGCGGCGGGCGCAGGACACGATCAACGAGTTGGAGAGGGTGCCGCGGGGCGAGTTGTTGATCGCCGCCAACGAGGCAACGTGCATTTACGTATTGCCGGGCGTGTTTTCGGAGTTTAAGAAACAATTTCCGAACGTGCAGATTTTAGTGGACCGCTCGTATGGAGCGCGGGTGGTGGAGGCGGTGGCCGATAACCTGGCGGACTTCGGGATTACGCAGCTTCCGGTGCAGGAGAAGCGGTTGCAGGTGGTTCCGATTCATTCCGACGAGATCAAGCTGCTGGTTCCGGCGGGAGATCCGCTGGCGTCGCGGAAGACGGTGGTTTGCGCCGATTTGACCGGGAAGCCGTTGTTGCTGCCGAAGACGGGAACGACGCGGAAGCGTTTGAACGCGTGGCTGGAGCCGGTGGAAAGCCAGCTCCAGATTTCGATGGAGCTGGATTCGACGGAGATGATCAAGCGGTTCGTGATGGCCGGATTGGGATATTCGTTTTTGGCGGCGTCTCCCTGCCAGGAGGAGATCGAAGCGGGCAAGCTGGCGGCGATTTCGCTTGCGCCGGAGCCGATGATGCGGAGGTTGGGATTGATTTACCGCAAAGATAAATCGCTGTCGAAGGCCGCGCTGGGATTTATTCAGGTTATATTGGATCTTGCCGGGAGCGCCGAAACGGGGAGAAGCTTTTCGAGAACGCCGAGAGTGGCGGCCGGAAGTTGAGTTCTTAGGAAGCGGGCGGAAGCCGATGGATGGAGAAGCATGTCTCGTGTGACCCTGAAGAAATCCACGATTTTCATTTCGGTGGGCGATAAGACGCGCATCTATCATTCGGTGGATCAGGTGCCCGCGGCTCTGCGCAAGAAACTGGAACAGAGCACGAACGGCTTGAATTCGGCGACGATTTTGATCGCCGACCGGCGCGGCAGGCAGGAGTTGGCGCGGGCGATTCGAGGATTGCCGGCCGGCGTGCGGTCTCCTTTGGCGAAGGCGCCGGAGGAGAAACCGCGGAGCGCGCGTTGGCTGACGGCGTACGGAATGGTGAAGCGGCTGTGGATGGAGATCCTGCTGCCGCCGGCGCTCGGTGTCGCGGTTTGGTTGATCTTCCGCTTTGTCCGATAGGTTGCGGAAAAAGACGCGGCAGGCGCCTGGGAGTTTAATACCGCGGCGGGTTGGGCCGATGAGGCTTACGTGGAACGCCGACGTGAGACCCGATTTTCCGTCAACCAGCAAGCGCAGTTGACTATCCTGAATGCCAGCAAGGAGACGATGCTGGCGCACTTGGTGGAAGCCTCCGGGAAGGGCATGCGATTTCGCACCCTCCGCGCGGTGCCCGCCGGAACGGCGGTGAAGGTGGAACTGGGCGATGCCTTGTTGTTGGCGGAAGTGATTTTTTCCGCTCGCCTTCCCGAGTCCGAGGACGAAGGCTTCGTGACGGGAGTGAAGATCGATCAAGTGCTGGCGCCGTTATCGGAATTGATAAGTCTTCATCGCAGCCTGCTGGCCGAACAATCGGCGCGCCCCGTGGAAGTTCCGGTAGCGAGGGCGATTCCCGCCAGCGAGACCGTTTTGAAACGCGACGGCGCGCGCGACCGCTGAAATTCGCCGATGGCGAACACGGGAAGGCGATTCAGTAGGAATGCTATCCTGCCCATAGACGCAAGGCGATGGGAAAGATGCAAGGCTTTGGAAAAAAAGCGGTTGTATTCGGGTGCCGGGGGCAACTGGGAGTGGAATTGGTGGGGGAATTTACCCGCCGCGGTTATGAGGTTTGCGGTTTCGACCGCACGGCCGTCGATATCAGCGCGTTCGAGGCGGTGGAACGCGCGCTGGGGCGCGAAGACCCTTCGTTGGTTTTAAACGCCGCCGCCTACAATCAGGTGGACGTGGCCGAGAACGAACCGCACGCGGCATTTGAAGCCAACGCGCTGGCGGTGCGGAATCTGGCGCTCGTCTGCCGCCAGATCGACGCGCGGCTGGTTCATTTCTCCACCGATTACGTTTTCGACGGGACGGCCGGACGCCCGTATACGGAGGCCGATGCGCCGCATCCGCTGGGCGCTTATGCGGTTTCGAAGCTGGCCGGCGAGCTTTTCGCGCAGGCGTATCTGGACGATCCGCTGATCGTGCGGACGTCGGGTGTGTTCGGTCCGGGGGGATTGCGAACGGCGCGCGGGAACTTCGTCGAATTGATGCTGCGGCTGGCGCGGCAAGGGCAGCCGATCCGGGTGGTGGAAGACCACGTCGCCTCGCCGACTTACGCGCCGGCGCTGGCGGCGAGGACGGCCGATCTTGTGGAACGGCGACTTTCGGGCGTTTTTCACGTGGGCGGCGGGACGCCAGTATCCTGGTTCGAATATGCCAGGATGATTTTTCGCGAGGCGGGGCTTAACCCGGAATTGAAGCCGACGAGCGAGCGCGAATACCGGACCGCGGCGCGGCGGCCGAAATATTCCGCGCTGTCGAACGCCAAGATGGAGGGCGCCGGGATCGAGCCGATGCCGCCGCTCGACGCCGTGGTGCGGCAATATTTGGCGGCGCGGATCGCGGGATAAACGCCGCGGGCGAATCTCTGATAGGATGCCCGTCGTATGCGTATACTTCGCGGCGCCCTCGTTGGCGCGCTTGGACTCGTTCTCTCGATTAGCGTTTTGGCGCAGACGCCGAAGAAGAAGCGGTTGCTTTGCATCGGAGAGGTGAAGGGGTTCGAACACGATTCGGTTTCGCACGCCCTCGCCACCATCGAGCGATTGGGCAACGAGAGCGGCTTGTGGGAAACCTACATTCGCACCGATGGCGAACTCATCACGAAGAAGAAGCTGGGCAACAACGCCAAGAATCTGGATTATTTCGACGCGGTGTTGTTTTATACCACGGGCGAGCTGGATATGGACGATCAGCAGAAAAAAGATCTGCTGTCCTTCGTTCACGACGATGGCAAGGGTTTCCTCGGCGTGCATAGCGCGATCGATACGTTCTACAAATGGCCGGAGTACGGCGAGATGATCGGCGGATATTTCGACCAGCATCCGTGGGGCGTTTTCAAGGCTCCGGTGATCGTCGAAGATCCGAATTTCCCGGCGATGAAGCCGTTTCCGGCGGCGTTCACGCTGGAGGACGAGATGTATCAGGTGAAGGATTTTTCGCGGGAGAAGGTGCGCGTGCTGGCGCGGCTCGATCCGGCCAAGCTCGATATGAAAAATCCGCGGGTTCATCGGACGGACGGCGATTTCGCGCTGGCCTGGGCGAAGGATTACGGCAAGGGGCGGGTGTTTTATTGCACGTTCGGGCATCGCAACGAGACGTGGGACCGGCCGGACATTCAAACGATGTACACGGAAGCGGTGAAGTGGGCGATGGGGATTATTCCGGGCGACGCGACGCCACGGCCGCTGCCGTAGCCTAGCGCTGGGATTGGCGGGGAGCGGAAGCGCGGCGCTTTCGCGCTTCGGAAGCTTTCGCCGGCCATTCGCCGGCTTCGCGAATTTCGTTTTGCCAGGCTTCCATCGTGGGAGCGAAGTTGGCGCGGTCGCGAAGGAGGAGGCTCATATAGGCCATGGCGTCGTCGTAGTCCGGGTCGATGGCGATGGCCTTTTGTAAAGCCGCGATGCCGGCGTCGAGAATTTCGCCGCACAGTTTTTGCGCCTGCTCGCGTTCGCCCGCATCGGCGATGGGGCCGGGCGATTCGGGCTTCATTCCGGATTTTTCGCGCGCGGCGGCGAGGACCGGCTCGCAGCGGCTGGAGGCGAGCACGCCGATCATATAGAGAGCGCCTTTGTCCTTGGGACTGGCGTCGGCGAGGCGTTCATACCAACCGGAGGCGCGCTTGAGTTGTTCCCGTTTGGCGGCGGGGTCTTCGAGGGCGGTGGTCCGTTCATAGGCGATGTTGGCGAGCGAGCGAAGGGCGTTTTCCTCCTCGGGGTTCAGCTCCAGAACTTTCAGGTACTCGTTCTCGGCTTTGCGGAGCAGGGCGTCGCCGCCGGGCCGGTTCGATGCGGGCGAGGCCTGCGCGGCGTAGGAGGTGGCGAGATAGAGCCGCGGGTTGATGGAGTGCGGATCGAGCTGGACGGCTTTTTCGAAATGAAGCGCGGCCTCGGCGTATTGGCCCTGCCGGTAGGCGCGGACACCCTGGGAGATTTCGCGGCGGACTTGGGCCGAATCCGGGCTATCCTCGGCCGCGGCGAACGGGGTGAGCAGCAGAAATACGAAGACGAGAAGGCGCATCGGACTTCAGTTTACAGCGCGGCGACGAGGATGGGAGTGGTGGTGGGTGAGGAGGAGCCGGCGCCGGGTTCGATCGACACGGCGATGGCGGCGACGTTTTGGGCGTCGAGCGGACCGGAGCGCAAGAATACGGTGGGGCCCGAGGGCGAGGGCTGGAACAATCCGGCGGGTTGCGGGGATCGGCCCTTGGGGATGATCCAGAGCTCGTAGATTTTGCCGGCCGGCAGCGGTTGGAGACGCGAGGCCAAGAGAAGCACGCCCAGTCTGGAGTTGACGAGGACGCGTCCGCCGGGTGGCGCGTGGGAGGGTTCGGCGCCGGGTCCAAAGACGGCTTGCCGGGTTTCAGGGAGGCTGAACCATTCGATGGCCTGGCTCAAACGGGCGTTCTCCGCGCTCAGGTGGATTTCGGTCTGACGAGACGCCTCGCGACGTTTTTCGGCCTGAACGCCGATGAAAACGGCCGCGGCCAAGCCGCAGGCGGCGGTTGCAAAAGCGAAGGTCAAAAGCCGGCGGCTTTCGTGGACGGCGCCCACACTTGCAAGCACCTTTTGCCGCAACTTCGCGGACGGCTCCGCGGCGGGAGCGAGGAGCCCCAGATCGCCGCCGAGCAAGGCCGCGCTCTTCACTCCGGCCGAACATTCGGGACAGTGGCGAAGCAGGTGGGCGCGCAACTCGACCTTACTTTCGTCGTCTTCGAGGACGCCGAGCGCGTAGAGCGCGTAAAGATCGCGCATTTCGGCGCAATTCATGCGATGGCCGCCTCGTCCAGTTCCTGGCGAAGGACTTTGAGAGCGGTGCGTGTCCAGGTTTTCACGGTTCCGAGCGGCTGCTTCATTCTCTCGGCCATCTCGGTCTGCGAGAGTCCCTCGTAATAGGCGAGTTCGATGACGATTTTTTGATTGGCGGACAACTTATTGAAGGCTTCCTTCAGCACACGCACGCGGTCGATGTTCAAAATTTCTTTTTCGAAATCGCAAAACAACTCCGGCTGTTCCATGCGCCGGAGCTCGAAAACGCTCTCGCGGTTGCGGCCTTCGACGGAGCGCAAATAGTCGATGGCGCGATTGCGGGCGATAGTGAGCAGCCAAGGGCCGAGGACTCCTTTCGCTTCGTCGAAGCCGTGAACGCAGTTCCAAATGCGAAGAAACGTCTCCTGGGCGAGATCCTCGGCGACGGCTGAGTTTCGCACCACGCGGTAGATCAAGGCGTAGACCAGACGGCCGAAGCGGTCGTAGAGAACGGCCATGGCTTGGGGGTCGCGGGCCTTCAGGCGGCGGACCAGATCGGGGTCGTTGCCGGAGTTGTCGAGGAGCGCCGCCAGCAGCGGAGGCAGGATGGAGATCATCTGGTGTTGGAGGCTATCGGAAAGTGATACGTTTCTACGCCTCTTCCCGGATTTTCCTTCCGGTGTTTCCAAAATACCATCTGTAAGCTATGCTGATTTTCATCATGCCCGCGAAGACTCTCATTTTCTATTGTTTGTTGCCGCTGACGATTTTGGGCCAGGGGAAGCCGCGAGCGCGGGACCTGGGGGTTCCCTTCGACGGGACGCCGGGGAAGTGGAACGCGATCACGGACGTAACGGGCGTCGAAGTGGGGCAGACGACGCTGATCTCCGGCGAGGGGGCGCTGCAAGTGGGGAAGGGGCCGGTGCGGACCGGGGTGACGGTGGTGATTCCGCGCGGGAGGGCCAATGGCGATCCGGTGTTCGCCGGGTGGTTCGCGCAGAACGGGAACGGGGAGATGACGGGCACGACGTGGGTGGAGGAATCGGGATTTCTGGAAAGCCCGGTCGCCATCACGAACACGCACAGCGTGGGGGTGGTGAGGGACGCGGTGATCGCCTGGGGGATCGATCATCACCGCACGCTGCAGCCGTGGTCTCTGCCGGTCGTGGCGGAGACATGGGACGGCGGGTTGAACGACATCAACGGTTTTCACGTAAAGCCCGAGCACGCGACTCAGGCGCTCGACGCCGCGCGTGGCGGGGCGGTGGCCGAGGGCGGCGTGGGCGGCGGCACGGGGATGATCTGTTACGAATTCAAGGGGGGCATCGGAACTTCTTCGCGGGTTTTGCCGGCGGCGCAGGGCGGATACACGGTGGGCGTGCTGGTGCAGTGCAATTGCGGGACACGTGAGCAATTGACCATCGCCGGCGTGCCGGTGGGCAAGGAAATCAAAGAAGGAACGCCGCAGTGGCGCGCGGGATTGGGAGTGGATCGCGATTTGGGTTCGATCATCATCGTGGTGGCGACGGATGCGCCATTGCTGCCGCATCAATTGAAGCGGATCGCGAGAAGGGCGACGATGGGGCTGGCGCGGACGGGTTCCATTTCCGGGAACGGTTCCGGCGACATCTTCATCGCGTTTTCGACCGCCAATTCCGGAGTCTACGACGGGCCGGGACCGAGCAAGGTGGAGATGATGGATAACGGGCACATGAACGGGTTGTTCGCGGCGACGGCGCAGGCGACCGAGGAGGCGATCGTCAACGCGCTCGTGGCGGGGGAGACGATGACCGGCATCGATGGGCACACCGTGGTGGGATTGCCGCACGCGGAACTGCGGAAGGCGCTGAAGAAGTACAATCGCTGATTCGGAGTGAGAAGCGCCGGAGCCTGGACGCACCAAGATAGGTGCGGGCACGATGATGGCGTTGACAAAGTTTGCGATGTTGGCGGCGATTGTGGCGAACGGCGCGCAGGCACAGCAATCCTGCGTGAACGGCCCGACGCCGTGTTATTCGGCCGCGGGGGTGGTGAATGCGGCCGACTACCAGGCCGGCAGTCTGACGCCGGGGGCGATAGTGTCCCTTTTCGGAACGGGGTTGAGCTATTGCACGCGCGGGATCGAGCAGAAGGACCTGAACGGCGGCATGATGCCGACGATGCTGGTTTGTCCGGAAGGAGCGCCGCAGGTGCTGGTGGGATCGGTGCCGTCGGCGCTGTTTTACGTATCGCCGAAGCAGATTAATTTTCAATTATCGAACAGCCTTCTTCCAGGACACACCTATCCGCTGGCCGTGGATCTGGACGGCAACTACGGGCCTACGATTTACATCACGCTCCAGGCGGCGGCGCCAGCGCTGTTTCAGGCGGACGCGGCGACGGTTGTAGCGGCGCGGCCCGATGGTAGCCTGTACACCGCGGGTTCACCGGCCGGTCCTTACGACTGGGTGATTCTCTACGCCACCGGCCTCGGCGCCACCGCGCCGCCGGTGGGCGACCTGGAGATTCCCACCCTTGCGGCGAGGATCGTTCAGCCCAACGATTTTCAGGTGCTTTTGAACGGTACGGCCGTAGATCCGCTGCTGGTTCCCTACGTGGGCGTGACGCCGGGATTCGCCGGATTGAATCAAGTGAATCTGCAAATGCCCGGACAGTTCACAGCGAATCCGCAGATCCAACTATCGCTCGATGGCGTCACCAGTCCGGCGGGAATCACGCTGCCGGCGAAGCCGTAGCGGCGGCGGGCGGACATTTCGCGGCATAATCGTCAGGAATGAAAACTTACGATGTGGCCGTGATCGGGGCCGGCGTTTTTGGATCGTGGATCGCGTACCGGTTG
This sequence comes from uncultured Acidobacteriota bacterium, assembly GCA_963823105.1. Classification (GTDB taxonomy): domain Bacteria; phylum Acidobacteriota; class Terriglobia; order Bryobacterales; family Bryobacteraceae; genus JAJYKC01. The sequence continues at coordinate 171,530 of CAWGKC010000008.1, read as the reverse complement.
GCGCAAGAAGGGCGAACGGTGGAGTTGCTGGACGCCTACGGGGCGGCGAACGCGCGGGCCAGCTCGGGCGGGGAATCGCGTATTATCCGCATGGCGTACGGCGCGGATGAATTGTATACGCGGCTTTCGTTCCGGGCGCTGGAGCTGTGGCTGAAGTTCTTCGAAGGCGAGCGTGAGGGGCTTTTTTACCCGACTGGAGCGCTGTTTCTGGCGACGGCGGGAGACCAAGTGCTGCGCGAATCGCGGGCGGCGCTGCGCAATGTGGGCGTGCCGTTTGAGGAGCTCGCGGCGGCCGAGGTGCGGCGGCGTTATCCGCGGATCGGCATTGAGGACGACGTCGAGGCGATCTTCGAGTCCTCCAGCGGGGCGTTGATGGCGCGGCAGGCTGTGGCCGCCGTGGTGGAAGCAGCGGTGCGCGCGGGGGCGGAATACCGGATGGCGGCTGTCGAACCGATGCGAGGGCCGGAGGCACTGCGCACTTCCACAGGGGAGCGGATCGCGGCGGAAACGTATGTGTTCGCCTGCGGGCCATGGCTGCCGAAAGTGTTTCCGGCGCTGCTGGCGCGGCGCATCTTTCCCACGCGGCAAGAGGTGATGTTCTTCGGCGCGCCGGCGGGCGATTCCGCGTTCGGAGCGGAGGCGATGCCGGTGTGGCTGGATCGCACGCACGAGGACATGCCCTATGGTTTTCCCGATCTGGAGCGGCGCGGATTCAAGATGGCGTTCGACCGGCATGGCGAGGCGTTCGATCCGGACGAAGGCAATCGGATGGTGGAGCAAGCGACGGTTGAGCGCGCGCGGCTGTATCTGGCGCGGCGGTTTCCGGCATTGGCGAAGGCGCCGTTGGTCGAAGCGCGCGTTTGCCAGTATGAGAACACGTCGAGCGGCGATTTCTTGATCGACCGGCATCCGGAGTTTTCGAACGTCTGGATCGTGGGTGGCGGCTCGGGCCACGGGTTCAAGCACGGCCCGGCGGTGGCGGAATATTTTGTCAAGCGGATGATGGGGCGGGGCGATGCGGAGCCGCGGTTTGAATTGGAGACGAAGGAGGAGGTTCAGAACCGGCGGGTGTTCTGAACCTCGCTTCGCTTACGGCTGGATGGCGATGTAGACTTTCTGCGAAGTCCGGACGGGGTTGATGGGGACGTTGACGGTGGCGACGACGGCCTGGTCGCCGGCGGTGAGCGACGATGGAACGACGGCGTTGATCTGATAGAGGCCGGCGCCGGAGAGGCCGGCGAATTCGACGGTGGCCGGTTGACCGCCGATGGTCACAAGCACGGGGTACTGAGTAGGCGCGGCGCCGGTGAAGACCACGCTGGGATCGACGGGCGGAACCGTCGGGCCGAATCCGGTGCCATAGAGAATGACCACTTCGCCGGGTTTAGCGGGCCGCGAGGCGGGCGAAGATCCGAAGAGTCCGGCGGGCCCGAGAAATTCCACCTGATTATTCGGCAGAGCGATTTGCGCGGCGATGTATTTGGCCTTATCGGGCGAGAACGTGAAGAAGGCGGGGGATTCCGGTCTCAAATTCACCGAGCTGGTCTGGCTATTGCCGAGATTGTTACTGACCATGACGCTCACCGGTCCGACCGTAGTGTCAGCGGGAGCGAGGACGTTAATCTGCGTCGGATTGACGAAATTCACGTAGGCCGGATTGCCGTTGATATAGACGCTGAGGCCGCCGAGGGTGGTGGGGAACTGGCCATTCACGATGGAGCCGTCCCAACTCAAGCCCGCGGTGTTCTTGGTGAAGTTGGTCCCGAAGATACTGACGAACGAACCGGCCTGGATGGAAGGAGCGAAACTGGCGCCATTGAGCACGCTGGCGATGGTGGGGAGGGTTGGGCCACCCCCTCCGCCTCCTCCGCCGGAGACCGGTCCGCCGGTGGGCTTCAGAATGTAATCGGCGGCGTAGATGTTGCCGGTTGCGACGCCGCTGTATGGCGGGCCGGCGTTGGCCGCGACATAGATGTGAACGTTGCCTTGATTCGTCGCCGGCGCGGTCCATTGAACCGGGATCGTGGGTGTGGTGAAGGCGTTGTTGGCGTGTTCGATCCACTCGATGCCGTTGTCGGCCGAGGCGGAGCAGGTGCCCGTTTGGAAAAAACTTCCGTCGGCGCACATGATGCCCTGACCCGCGCCGGCAGTGAAGCTGCCGGCCTGTGTCGAAGACGGATTGCTATCGAGACGGGCGGTCATTTGAAAGCCGTAAAGAGACGCCGAAGAGTCGTTGATCGTGATGGTGAAAACCTGAGATTGGCCCGGTGTATAGACCAAACCTTGCGGGAAACTGACGGAAACGCTTCCGCCTCCGCCGTTCAACTGGTTTTGGTAGTAGTGGCAATAAGTGCAGGCGACGCCGGGCTGATCGCCCGGAGCGGTGGTGAACCCAGGAGGAGGGCCATAGATATACGCCCAGAGGGCAACCGGCGCCGCCGCGATCAAAACCGCGATCTGGGCAATTCGAATTTTTGTCTGTTTTTGCATGAAAATTATCAGAAACCGGTAAAGGGAACCGTTACTTGTCTTGGAGCAACGCCAAGGCTTTCGCGGCCATGGCGCTTACCGGTATATCCCCTAACTCACTGCGATTCAACCAACAAAAGCCTTCCGGGACCCAGGGCAGGGAGGCCTTCCACACGTCACAAACGTATTTCGTGCGCATGATGCCATGTAGGACGCTCCCTAAGCGCTTGGTCAGTCTGGCATCCGGCAACTGAGACGGCTCCGGTAATTCCCAAAATCCCCCTAGTCGCTTGCCGCCAACCGGACGCTGCCAGAATAGGAGCGACTCGGAGTGTTGGATGAGAAGCAGTCGCTTTCTGGTTTCAACAATTTTCTTTTGTGGCTTTTTGTTGGGAAATTCGCTCTGCCGGCCGGATTTATAGGCGAGGCATGCGGTGGAGAGCGGGCAATGCGAACACGCGGGATCGCGCGGGGCGCAGAGGGTGGCTCCAAGCTCCATCATGGCCTGGTTGAACTCGCCGGGATGTTTGGGATCGAGCAGCGATTGCGCGGCGTCGCGCAGCCTTTGGCGGGTCGCGGAGGCGGCGATCGACGCGGATTCGCCGGTGAAGCGGCTGAGAACGCGGAGGACGTTGCCATCGAGCACGGCATGGGGAAGACCGTAAGCGATGCTGGCGACGGCCGCGGCGGTGTAATCGCCGACGCCAGGCAACGCGCAGAGGGAATCGTAATCGGAGGGGAAGGCGCCGCGGGCAACGATGGATTTCGCGGCGCGATGTAGATTGCGCGCGCGCGAGTAGTAGCCCAGGCCGGCCCATTGCGCAAGCACCGCCGGATTCCGGCGCGGCGGCGAGTTCGCGGGGGGAAGGGAAGCGCAGGAGGAAACGCCGGTAGTAGGGAATCACCGCCGAGGCGCGCGTCTGTTGCAGCATCACTTCCGATATCCAGATGGCGTAGGGGTCGCGCGAGGCGCGCCAGGGGAGGTCGCGTTTGGCTTGCGAATACCAACGAAAGAGCGTGCGGCGAAGGCGCGGAATGGAGGCGAGGGTCAACGTTCTTAGGATAAGTCCCGGCGGGCGGGCGTGCTGTAATCGAAGCGAAGGGCGGAACGGGAGTGATCCAGATTCTGGGCGGCGGACCGGCGGGGGCGGCGGCGGCGATCGCGGCGAGGCGGGAGGGAGCCGAGGTGCGGCTGGTGGAAAAGTCGGCGCTGCCGCGGCACAAAGTGTGCGGAGAATTTCTGTCGCCGGAGATCGCTCCGCTGCTAGAGAGGCTGGGAGTTTGGAAGCGGGTGCTCGACGAACAGCCCAGCATCGTGCGGAGCATGGCGCTGCATTTCAACCACGGCGAGAAGCGCAGCCGTTTGCCGGAGGCGGCGTTCGGGTTGAGCAGGTACGCTTTCGACCGCGTGTTGTGGGAGGCGGCGGTTGAGGCGGGCGCAACGCCCGTGGCCGAGGAAGATCCGGAATATTGCGGGCCGCGCATAGTGGCTTGCGGCCGCAAGGCGGCGCTGCCGCGAGGGGCGAGGCTGTTCGGATTCAAGACTCACTTCAGCGGCCCGATGGATGACGCGGTGGAGCTGTTTTTCTTCGCGGGCTGCTATGTGGGAGTGAATTCGGCGGGCGACGGGATCACCAACGTATGCGGCATCGCGCCGGAGCATTTTTTGAAACGGTATGGATTCGAGATGGACGCGGTAATTCGCGCCTCGCCCGCGCTCGCCGCGCGCGTGGAGCCGCTTTCGCGCCGGATGAAATGGCTGACGTGCGGACCGCTCGATTTCCGGCAAAACCTGCGCGGGACCGCTCGGGGAGGGCCGTTGTATTTGGCGGGGGATGCGTTGTCGTTCGTCGATCCGTTCACTGGATCGGGACTATTATCGGCTGTGGCCACGGGATCTCTGGCGGGGACGGCAGCGGCGCGCGGGGCGGCGGTGAGCCGGTATCTTAGCGAATGCCGCAGTGCCGTGGAACGGCCGTTTCTGATCTCGTCATTCGTTCGCCATGCGCTGGCGCGGGGATGGGGGGAAAAACTGGGGCCATGGATACCTAGCGGGCTGCTGTATGCGCTCACTCGGCCGAGCGCGGCAATGACGGGGCGTTGGTAAAGGGGCAAGACTTAAGCCGGTGAGCATTCGGAGGAGGATGCTCACCGGCAGGCTCTCGGACGCCCAGGCGTCCAGGGCCAAACGAAAGGGGGCCGCGAAAACGAGTCGCGCCGCACCCTAATTCCACTAGATGTCTTTCCCCTAACTCTACCATAAGCGTGCCGGGGTGGGAACCAAAATTTTCTCCCATTCGATGGCACGGAGTTTTCCGATCATGCGGAGGAAGCAAGCGCCGCCGAGGAGGGCGATGGCGGCGACGGTGGCGAAGGCCCAGAAATAGGAGCCGGTGCGTCCGACGATTTGGCCGGTGAGGAAGGGCGCGGCGATGCCGGAGAGGTTGCCGAAGGCATTTTGAAGGCCGGTCCACTTAGCGGCCGCCGCTTTTCCAGCGAGTGTCTGAGTGATGGCCCAGACGTTGGAACTATAGAATCCGAACGAAAGGCACGCGGCGATGAGAAGCGCCATCGAGCCGAAGTTGTCGCGCACGAGAAAGGCGGGCAGCAGGAGAGAACACATCAACATCCCGAAGCCGGCGAACCTTCGCCGCACGCGGGAGGGATCGGCGCCGCGGCGGATCAGCCAATCGGAAAGCCAGCCGCCGGTGAGCGAGGACGCGGCGACGCCCCAGAAGGGAAGAGAGCCGAAGAAGGCCATCATGCGGACGGTGTAATGACGCTCGGAGAGCAGATAGGGAGGAAGCCAGGTGAGCAGAAAATACCAGGCGTAGTTGCCGCAGAACAAGCCGAGGAAGCTGGCCCAGGCGGCGCGCTCGCGCAGAATGCGGCGGTAAGAGGGGCCGGCGGGGGATTCCGGCGCGGCGCAGCCTTCGTCGGCGCGCGGGAGGTTGCGCGTGACGAGCGCCCAGGGGATCAGCCAGAGGAGACTGGCGAGGCCGACGGCGAGGAACATGCCGCGCCATCCCCAGGCTTCGAGCATCAGGCCGCCGGCGAGGACGCCGATGGCGGGCCCGCACTTCGAGCCGACGTCGATCCAGGCGTTGGCCAGGCCGCGCTCGCCCTCCGCGAATCGCGCGGTGATGATTTTCGAATAGGACGGATAGGCGACCGATTCGCCGGCGCCGAGGGCGAGGCGGAGGGCGAAGAGCGTGGTGAGGCTGTGAGTGGCGGCGGTGAGCGCGGTGGCGATGGACCATCCCAAATAGCCGGTGGCATAGACGCGCGAGACGCGATAGCGCTCGGCGAGCCAGCCCGCCGGGATGAGGCAAAGCGAGTAGCTCCAAAAGAATGCCGAGAAGAGCAGGCCTTTGTCCTGGGGGCTGAGATGCAGCTCCAGGCCGATGTCGCGCGCGGCGATGGAAAGATTTCCGCGGTCGATGTAGTTGATGCCGATGGAGACGACGAGAAGGGCGAGAAGGACACTTCGCGTGGAGCGGGGAAGCGGGGGAGAGCGCGGCTGGGGAGCGGGCCTCAACGTTGCGAGTCTATCATCGCGGCGAGGAGGCCCGCGATCAACGCAGATAGAAGAGGCTCAAGCGGGGCAGGCCGGCGTCCTCGAGCAGGCGCCGCTCCAGATATTGGCGCTCGAGCATGTCCAGTTGCGGGGCGGTCATTTTTCCGCGGTACGGTTTCAATTGCCGGTCCAGATCCTGGCGCGCGCGGAATAAATCGTCCTCGCTCCGGCGGAGGCGGGCGATGGCGGCCATTTTTTCTTCGAGCGCGGTGAGGCGTTGTTCGAGCGCTTCGAGATCGGCGAGCCGCGCGGCGGCGTCTTCGCACAGGGCGTGCAACGAGGCGGCGATTTCTTCGAAGCCGCTTTTGGACGCGAGCGATTGCGCGTTGTAGGAAAGATATTCGCGCAGCTCCTCCGCAGTGAACGGGCGCGCGCTGTTCCTTGGGCGGAGCGGCGGCGGCCATTCCGGCCATCGCTTGCGCTTCGGCCATCACCGCCTGCGCGCAATAGGCCAGCGAGTTGACCGACTGGCGCCGCTGTTTGCGCGAGCGCCATTTTTCGAACGCCGCGTCGATGCCGCGCAGAACGGCTTCCAGCGGAATGCCCGCCTTCTTCCAGCTCTCAATCAGCGCCCAATCGAGCGGCGAAAGCAGGAACAGGCCAGTGCCGCGCGCGCGTTGAAAAGCTTCTTCGGCCTCGGTGAAATAGTTGAAGTAGTTCAGCCCGGTCCAGGACTCGTCCTCGGCGCCGTTCACTGCTTGCGATTCCGCTCCCATATCAATTCCAGGCCTTCGAGCGTGAGGTTTTCGTTCACGACGCCGAGATAGCGCGAGGCGGGGCGAATCAGGCGGGCCTGGCCGCCGGTGGCGACCGTCTTCGTGTCGGGGCCGAGGGCGGCGATGAGGCGTTCGAGGATGCCGTCGATCAGCCCGGCGAAGCCGTAGTACAAGGCCGGATTGGATGCTGTCGACGGTGTTGGAGCCGATGAGCCGGGCGGGTTCGCGGAAGTCCACCATGGGCAGCCGCGCGGTTTTGGTGAACAGGCCGCCGATGGCGATGCCGATGCCTGGGCAGATGACGCCGCCCAGATATTCCGAATCGGCCGAAACGGCGTCGAAGGTGATGGCGGTGCCCATGTCGACGACGACGCACGGGCCGCCGTGATTATGCAGGGCCGCGACGCCGTTGACGATGCGGTCCGCGCCCACCTCCCGCGGATTGTCGTAGAGAATCTTCATGCCGGTGTCGGTTTCCGAATCGACGAAGAGAGCGGAGGTATGGAAATAGCGCTCGGCCATCTGGGCGAGCTGGGCGTCGAGAGGAGGGACGACGCTGCAGGCGACGATGCCGTGAACGCGGGCCAGATCGAGCGAGGAGAGCGAGAACAGGTTGCGCAGCAGCACGCCCCATTCGTCGGCGGTCTGCTCGCGGACGGTGCTTAGCCGCCAATGTCCAGCGAGTTTGCGGCCTTCAAAAGCGCCGATGGTGACATTCGTATTTCCGACGTCGAGTGCCAGGAGCATTGGGGCGAATACGTTCAGGGTATCTTAACGGGCGGGGTGCGATCACGGAGCCGCTGGACGAACGCCGCCGGCGAGGATCAGCGTTCTGCGGCCGTTATCCTCGCGCAGGGCGAGGAAGCCCGCCGCGTCGAGGCCGTCGGTGGTTCCGGTGAGGACGCGGCCGTCTTGTTCGACGGTGACGCGGCGGCCGAGGACGTAACTCGACGCGCGAGAGAACATGTCGAGAATGGGCGCGGGGCCGTCTTTTACAAGCAATTCGCAGTGGGCGTCGATCGACGTCAGGAGGCGCACCAGGATGGGCTCGCGCGGATATTCGCGGCCTCCGGCGATGCGGAGGGACGTGGCGAGGGCGGCGATCGATTCGGGGAAGGCCGCTTGATTGACGTTGAGTCCGATGCCGGCGATGACGGCCGATCCGTCGAGTTGGGCGAGGATGCCGCAGCATTTTTTTCCGCCCAGGAGGAGATCGTTGGGCCAGCGCAGATCGCAGGCGAGGTCCGTCGTTTTCGCCACGGCGTCGGCGACGGCGAGACCGAGGGCGAGAGTGACGATGGGCAAGCGCGCGGGAGGAAGACCCAGGCGCAGGACGATGGATTGATACAGCCCGACGCCCGGCGGGGAGTGCCATGCGCGGCCGTAGCGGCCCTGTCCAGCGGTTTGCTCCTCGGCGCCAACCACCGTTCCGGTAGGGCATTCGGAGGCGGCGAGGATGGAGGCCGCGCGCATCGTGGAGCCGATGGAAGCGTGCCAATCGATGCGGCGGCCGGGGAGGCGTTCGCGCACCCAATCGAGGTCGAGCGCCATCGTCAATCGAGGCTCAATCGGAAATTAATGTCGACCGCCGGGGCGGAGTGGGTGATGGCGCCGCAGGAGATGAAGTCGGCGCCGGTGGCGGCATAGGCGGCGATCGCGTCGAGCTCGATGCCGCCGGAAAGCTCCACGCTGGCGCGGCCGGCGATGAAGCGGATCTCCTCGGCGGCTTGGGCGGGCGTCATGTTATCAAGCAGCAGGCGAGTGGCCCCGCAGGCCAGCGCTTCGGTGATTTCAGCGCGATTGCGGACTTCGATCTCGACCGGGAGCGCGGAATCGCGCGTCGCCTCCAAAGCCGCGCGCACGCCGCCGGCCGCTGTGATGTGGTTGTTCTTGATGAGCACGGCGTCGAACAAGCCCATGCGGTGATTCAGCGCTCCGCCCGCGGCCGCGGCCATCTTCTCAAGGCGGCGAAGACCCGGCGTGGTCTTGCGCGTATCGAGAATGCGGCACCGCGTGCCGGCCGTGCGTTCGCTGTAGCGGCGGGCGAGGGTGGCGACGCCGCTGAGCCGTTGGAGGAAGTTGAGCGCGACGCGTTCGCACGCCAGGAGGGTGCGCGCGCGGCCGCGGACACGGGCGATCTCGGAGCCGTCAACCAGCGCATCGCCGCTGTGGGCGAGAAGCTCGAGCGAATCGACGCCGTCCTGCGCTTCGTAGATCAGGGGCAGAAGCTCCACGCCGGCGAGCACGGCCGATTCCCGCGCGACGAATTGGCCGCGCGCGGTTTGGCCTTCGGCGACGCAGAGGCGGGACGTGATGTCGCCGGAGCCGATGTCTTCTTCGAGCGCCGCATTCACGAGGGAGCGTATCGCGGGCTGCGAAACGTCGAAGCTCATTTCGCGAGCGTCAGCGTGTACAGATGCGGCTTCGGCTGCGCCGCGACGCGCTGCGCCATGACGAGTTGATCTTCCAATTCGTCCAGCGCGCGCTCGGAGGCGGCGGTGTCGAAGCCCTGGCCGTCGAGTGGAACCTGGACCGTGCGCCAACGGGCGAAATGAACGTTGTTGTGTTTGATGGTGAGCGAGTGAACCTCCGCCGCCTGCTTGGCCATCGGCGTCGGATATTCGGCGAGGTTGATGCCTTTGTCCAGTGCCGCGGACGGGAAATCCCCGACCGTTTCTCCGTCGATCTTCAGCGTGTACGTTCCGTTTGCGAGGCCGCTCACGCGAAGCAGCTCCTGGTCGAGGGAGTCGAGAAAATCGGACGAATGAACGGCGAGCGCGACCGCCTCGTCTTTCCAATCGATGGGCATGGGGAGCGCCTTATCGGTTTCGCGCCAGCTTAACCCGTTGGATGCGTCCACCTGAGTGACTTCGGCGTTGCCCACATTCGCCGGCGACCGCGATCCGGCGTCGATGGTGACATCGCTCACCCGCGCGGGCGCTCCCCAGGCCTTCAACAGCGCCTCGGCCATGATCAGATGCCCGGAGGGTCCGGGATGCACGCGGTCGGGAAGGATCTTCGGGGCGAGCGTGGGATTGGCGGTTTCGGCCTTGGCGAGCATCGCCGTCACCGGCGTGTTCAGGTCGGCGACGTCGAGACGGTCCTTCGCCGCCATCTCTTTCAGGAACGCGCCGTAGCGCACTAGCACGGCGTTGTAGCCGCCTTCGAACATCGGCGCGCGCGTGACGTCGTCGTAAGGCGACGGTTCGATTTCAGTAATGCGAATGTCCGGCAGCGCCGCCCTCACGGTGGCCACGATAGCCCGGCTTCCCGCGGCGTATTCATCGAACAGCGGTTGATCGAAGGCGCGATAGCGGCCGTCGTTCATGCCGAGCATGATGGTCATCACCGTCGGCCGGTAGGCGATGACGTCGCGCCGCAAGCGCAGATCGACGGGCCCGCCTCCGCCGCCGCCGACGCGGTCGCCGCCCCAGCCGGAGTGGATGAAGCGTACGCGCAGATCGGGAAAGCGGGTGACCGCGTAGGTCTCGACGAAGGTGGTGTAGAGGCGTTGATCGGTGATGCTGTCGCCGTAGAAGACGACGGTGTCGCCGTTCTTCAAATAAAAGCCGTCCGCCGCGCGCAGCGGCGTGGCGAAAGGAAGCGCGCAAAGCGCGAGCAGGGCGCGAAGCCAGTTGCGAAGGATCATGTCCTTCCTATTTGACACCATCCGCGCGCCTCTGGTGTAATGAGATCGTCAACCCGCCCCGTACACTCCTCAGTAGCTCAATGGTAGAGCATTCGGCTGTTAACCGAAGGGTTGTAGGTTCGAGTCCTACCTGAGGAGCCAATCTTTTCAACTACTTACAAGCGATCCATTCCCCGAAAGCCTAGTTCACTCGGTCCATTGTGGGGACTTTTGTGGGGACGCCATCCGAATTTCCCGCCATCCCAGCTTCGAATATGGGGACTTCTGTGGTGAGCGCCGCCTTTTCCTCTCCCGGCTTCGGCGCCGCCTTCTTCGCCACGATGGATTCGAGGGCCGTCCGCTTCGCCTCCATGCGGATATGGGAATAGTGCTTCAGCATTTGTTTCGAGACGTGTCCGGCAATGTCCCGGATGGTTTCGTCGCCCGCGCCGCTTTCGGCAAGATCAGTAATGAGAGTGTGCCGGTTATCGTGCCAGCGCCCTGTCACGTTCGCTTTCGCCTTCACGTTGTTCCACGAAGTCTTCAGCGTCACCATGGGACGGGCCGGGTCCTTCGGCCACGGCTTCCCACACGCGAAAACGTACCAGCCGGGTTGAATGGTGCCGAACCGGTCCGTATACCACTTCGAGTACTGCACCATCGCTTCGAGCAAGGCGGAGTTCAGGGGAATGGTCCGGCCTTCACCGGCTTCGGTCTTGCTGTCCCCTACGGTCAGATAGGCTTTGGACAGGTCCATGCGGCCCCACTGAAGACCGCGAATTTCCGCGTCTCGCATCCCCGCGTTGAGTGCAAGCATGAGCGCTGGATAGATCGCGGGAGAACGCGCCGCGCGCGCCGCCGCCAGTAGCGCGGTCTTCTCTTCAGGCGTGTACGCCTTTCCTACCCGTTCACGTATAGCCAGCTTCAGCGCCTTTTGCCGCCGCAACCGCGCGCGGATGGGTTCGCCCGCTTCGCCCAACAGCCGCAATAGGAACCCCACTTCTTCGTTGATTGTTTTCGGCGCCGCCTTCTCTTTGAGCCGCGCTGTCTGGTAATTCTTCACGATCTTGTCCGTCACGTCAACCGCCATCAGTTCCCCCAAGTGCCGGGTGACGTTCCCTACCGCATACTCGGCGAACGTGACGGACCGATGGCGCATCCGGTACTCTTCGAGGTACGCCGCCGCCAGTTCCTTCATGCTCTTGATGCGTTCGTCGCGGGTGTCTTCGAGTCCGTTGAATCCCTCTTCGAGTTCGCGCCGCCGCTTCTGCTCCGCCAACTTTGCCACGGTCTTCGAATGAGTCTTCACCGATTCCCGGACCCGCCGTCCCGCGAAGATAAATTCGTACCACCAGACCTCGCCGCGCTTGTAAACCGCCATTTTGCTGCTCTCTCCTTTCTAAGACTGCGCCAAAGCCCCGGAAGTCCGGCCCTTGCCCGTGAGAATCCGATTAACCACAATCCCGTGCCAAGGGCGGCCAGAGCGTGTAGCCACGTCTTCGGCGTTCATCCGCGCCGCGATGCGGTCGAAGCCCAATCCTTCAGCCCGCAGCGCCTTCATGCGCTCCAGCACTCCCGCTTCGCCATCGTAGTAGCCGAACGCCTTCCGGCCTTCGCAGCGGCCTTCCTTGGCCCGCTTCCGCATCCGCGCTCCCTTCAGCTTGGAGACGATTTGCGACTTGTCGTATTGCGCCACCGCGCCCAGTAGCTGCCGCATCAGCACGCGCGTCGGATCGTTCGCCATCAGGTCCGGCTCGGCAGCGGAAATGAGCGTGAAGCCATTTTTTCGAAGATCGGCTATCGCGGCCTCTTGTACCATCAGGTCGCGCGCCAAGCGGTCCAATCGCTCGATCATGACGGTTCGTACGCCGTTGCTGTGCAGGATCGCCATCAGTTCCCGCCAAGCCGGACGGTCCATGTTGTCCACCGTCCCGGAAACGCCTTCCTCGCGGAACACGCGAACAAGCTTGAATTCGTGCGATGCCGCGTAGCTCTTGATCGCCGCAAGTTGGCGGGTGAAGCCGTCGCCTTCGACCTGTCCTTTGCCGCTCACTCTCAGGTACGCGAAAGCCTTCGTCATGCTTAGATCATGACGGAAAACGCATCAAAAGTCAATACCAATTCTGTAGATAAAGTATTGGCATTGATTCCACGGGACTTAACGTAGCGGCACCGCGGCATCTCACTTCGCGCAAGGGGCGTCGCCCGGTTCAATCAGAATGGGCAGATTAACCGGTGTGCTGTTCGGGGTAAACCATTCACCGACGGCATTCAGCCGCGTTATCAGATCCCACTTATACTCTCCGCAAGGCCAGAGCGGTGGATAGGCGCTCCCCTGTCCGGGGCCGACTTCTGTGGTTCCGAGAATCCAAGGCGGTAGCTGGAAGTTCACCTGATATAGTCCAACGAACTGAGACGAAGGCCCGGCAAACGTTACACCCCCGGCGGTGTCAAAAGATGCACCCCCGGCGGCAGTCGTGTTTCCCGTAGAACCGTAAACTGGCACGGAAAAGACCAACCAAAAGCCCGACGGGCCGATGGCGTCGCCGCCCATGCCAGTCAGCCACACCGTGTAAAATCGTCCGATGCGGGCTGGATTCGTGCTGGACACCAACCGGCCTTGTTGATCGGTGATGGCGCCTCGTAACGGCTCGTTGTTGCTGATTGGATTCCAAGTGAGAACGCAGGGCGAGGGATCATTGTAGGATGGATTAAACCAACAGTCGAAACCCGCCAGGAACACCTCCGGTTGGATGCGGACTAGGTCGAACCAAAATGGCGCGGTGTTTCCAGATGCCGTCGTGATGGTCAAATTCACATGCACGAACATGAAATTGTATCCAAGAAATTTGTCTTCATCGGCGCTAAGCGACGCTGGCACTAGAAAGTTGGCTTGCTTAGGGGATACGTAAAACAGCGGAACGTTTTGGCAAGAGCCAGCAGAACAGAGGGATATAGTTGTCCCGGCCAGCGTTGTGGGAAGAGGCAGGACAGTCGCCGTTTCTGTAGTACTCGCAAGCCCCGTTCCGAACACGGTCGCAATACTGCCAGGCGCGATGGCGTTGGATTGGAACGACGCGCCGTCCACGGCATAAGTCACAGTTGGCTGCTGCCCAAGGGCGATCTGAGACAGCGCGATTCCAAGGCAGACCAGCCAACCCGAAACGCCACTCATATTTGCCCCCGGCATTGCTTCGTCCCTGATCCAGTCTACAGCGTAACAGCGGCCTGGGCCGGATCTCTGGCACAGCATCATCGTCTTTCACTTCCAAACGGCGCGTTCGGCCCCAGGCTCGGCGAGTTACGAGACAGCGCGAGTTACGAGATTCTGCCCTCGATCCGTAAATGTCTGATACACTCTCAGGCCATGTTCCCGCTTCGACTCAGGGTTCACATGGCGGTCTATTCGACAGCGGCTAAGGCGATTCTTGTGAGCGTTTTCGTCGCCATGGCTGCCTATTCGCAGAGCGCGACAGCCCACAGGCAAAAGCCTTCACCGGAGCCGACCTCCGGTTACGCCTGGAACGCCATTGTCGCAAAGGACGCTGGTTGCGCGGAGGACCTTGCGAAGTTCTCGCTCAGCACTTCTGGCGTTGAGCGTAGAAAGCGGTTGCTTGATTTAGTCCAGTATGATTGCGTCCGGGTTCCGTCAGGGCCGCATCTCTTCAGCGGCAAGGTGATCGCTACGCGCGTGGTAGGCGGTGCAAAAATGCGGCTCGTTGAGATGGTGTTTGACAGAAAGGATGAGAAACGGGTCGTTCTGTGCGAGCCATCTCTCGATTGTGGGGATATGGCGTATGAGAAATGCATCGAACTAAGAGGCTGGATTCTGGACTCTGCGTTTTACCCTACGCTCAACTCCCGAGCCTTCTTGAACGCGGTCCTGCTGACCGGGCTTCCATCGCATGGAGGACCGTCGCTGACCGACCCCGATACTCCCTACTGTGTCTATTGACTGGTTCGGGATGCGGCTCTCGCTCTCGCGCAGTTCCCCGCGCCGGGAACCACCGAATGCGCTTAGGGGCGCGCCGCGACCCCATCACCTCGATACCGCGGAAGCGCGGAGAACCTGACCATTCGGTTGGCTTCGTCCCTCGTGAAGGTCAGACAAATCTGGTATACTCCGCGAAGCTATGTTCCCAATTCAGCGCTCCATTGCAGTTCTGCTTTGCGCCTCCGTTGCGAGTCTTGGTATTGGTGAGACGCTCTCTACTGCTTACACCGTCAAGTATTCGGGCGGATCGATCCCAAGCGTGAAGTCGGGGCAAGACCTCAAGCTCTTCATCGGCGGGGAGAGAGTTAGGCTCTCCCTAAAAAAGGCCGACGTACTCTCGCTGCCGGTCAAGGCCATCACTGAAGTGAGCTACGGCCAGGAGGTCCACCGGCGAATCGGAACCGCCGTCGGATTGGCCGTTATCTCACTTGGAATCGGCGCGCTCACGGCGTTCAGCAAATCGAAGAAGCACTACATCGGTTTCACTTGGGACGATGCCGGGAAAAAGGGTGGTGTCGCCATCCAGGCGAACAAGAATGAGTACCGCGGGTTGATAACGGCTCTCGAAGGCGTAACCGGAAAGAAGGCAGTCAACACCGACGCGATGGGCGATGCAAAGGCGAAATAGACGGGTGTTCCGCGACTGGAGCCTGCGGCATCGAGGCGTATAATGCATCCCATGGGCGAGAACATCTGGTTGCGGCGGGCGCTAGTTTTCGCGATGCTCACGCCGCCGTCTCTGGCGATAGGCCATTGCGCTGACGCCGGAGCAGGCCCGTCAGATGGCGAGATTCAACAAGCCATCACCTCAGGGTTCGACAACACTACGGACACGCTTTGGAAGGGCATCACGAAGCACCGCTCTCTGAAGATCTCAAACGGATGGTCGCGTAGGCATCCGGTCACCAAGAAGGTCGTATTTGTCACGGATCTAGAGCGAGTGTCCCTTATCGCTGCTGATTGCAAGCGGAGACTGAAGCCCTTCACAGTTGCGGACGCAAGGCGGACTGTCTTTTTTGGGACCGTGGACGTATGCCTCCAGGCAAGCGCCGCCGGCAACCCCCCGAATGTTCTTAAATGGGCTGCTCCAGACGTTCACATGGTACTGAAAGTCGGCAACACTATCATTCAGCCGCTCTCGGAAGCGGACACGCCGGAACACGTTGAGATACCCGCTGGCCAGGCGGGAATCGTCTCGCAACACGGGAACGCCCTCACGTATGTTTCCCTCTACGAGACCTACTTGGGCGGCGACATCACATCGGCCACGACGTGGTTCACGTTTCCAAAGCCGACTGAGGATTTCGAAGTGGAGATCATCGCCGCCGACGGCCTCAGCGAGGAAATGACCGCGAGCCTGGATCTAATCAGGTAGAGACTGTCCTACTAATCAGACTTCGGCTACGGCTACGGCAGGCTGGAACGGAGATTGTCCACCAGCGCGCGGGTCTCCCGAAGCAGTGAGCGGTATCGCTGCCGTTCCAACGTCGCCGTCTTCGAACGACGGCCATGCTTCGTCACCGCCCGCCGGATGCGCTCGATTCCTGCCGCCGTCTTCGGCCCGGTGCTCAGTCCGCCGTGAAGCCTGCAACGCCCGTTCGCCATCGCCGGACACTGGCAAGACGTCCCGCGCCGCGTCTTCGCTCCGCATCGTGTGGCCTTCGAGAAATCGCCCGCGCGATTCCCATTTTTCAGCCATCCGCGCCGCGTCTCATGGGGTCTAATGTCCAACTTTCCCCGCCCCTCCCCGGCCCCGCGCCGGGCGCCCCCCGCCATTCACGCTGCCGGCAATCACGGCTTGCCCGCCGTCCGATACTTGGACGTGCTGAACCACTACGGTCTGCTTGCCGCCAGTGCGGAGCTTTTGCAGCGTGAGAACCCCTGCCTGATAAACGTCCATCATGCGCGCCGCCGCGTTCGTCAGCCGCGCCATTTCCACGGGTGGTAATTGCGGATCGGCCGCGTGCGCTATCAGCGTCAGTGCTGCGTGATGTGCCGCCGCCAACTGGTGGCACAGCATCTTTTCGAGCGAGTTCCCGGCCCGCGCCGATTCCGCCGCGTCCAGTGCCGTTTCGATTACATTTGCCCCGGCGAGCAGTTTTAGCCGGTCTTCGCTCGCGCCCAACCCGATGGAGTCGGGATGTCTCAGCGTGTCGATC
Organism: uncultured Acidobacteriota bacterium; assembly: GCA_963823105.1. Classification (GTDB taxonomy): domain Bacteria; phylum Acidobacteriota; class Terriglobia; order Bryobacterales; family Bryobacteraceae; genus JAJYKC01. Next base: position 154,987 of record CAWGKC010000008.1, on the reverse strand, counting down.
AGTCCCCATTTCGGGTCTGCCACGCTATCCGAAATGTCAAGGTCCACGGCCTCTCCCCCGCCACGGATAATCTCGCCCGCCGGTTTCAGTAACTCTTCGGACCTCGCCTCAAGGCATCCTGCTTCCCAATTCTCCGCGAGGGCGGGACGGCCGATCTTCGCTAGTTCGTTGGCGGAGTGTCTTCGCCTTTGCGCCTTCGTGAGAAGCAGTGCGGCTTCCGCGCCTCGACTTTCGCCGCTCATTGTTGAACGCCCTCCGCCGCGCCATAGACGGCCCGTATTCGCTCGCACAGCCGCCGAATGTCTTCCGATATACCGGCCATCGGGAAGCCGCGCCGTGCGGCTTCCGCCGCGTAGTTCATGGCGTCCAGAAGCTCTTCGTCGAGTTCTTCGAGCGGATGCCCGACGAAGGCGGGTCCATAGCGCGCCCGCCCGCGTTCCCACTTCACCCGGCGCGCTCGGTCGATGGGAAGGTCAATCAGCTTCATGACGCCGGATGCCGGAGCGATGTCTTCGGCACGGTGATCGCTCACGGCGCGCTCTCCGTCCGGTTCCGTTCACCATGCCTCACCGTACCCGCCGTGATGTTGCCCGGCTTCCCGGTGCAGCGCTCGAATTCCCTGTTGATAGCGGTGGCCTTCCACTCGGCGAACAGAACGCCGCGCGGCTCCGGCTCCGCGTGAATCTTTTGAGATTCCCCGGATAGGGAACCTACAAAACCTACAGAACCGGGTTTTGATGGTTTTGTAGGTTCGCTCGTGGCCGTATCCGTCAAGAAGCGCGCCTTCGGCGTCCAGGCCAGCCATCGGCCTATCTTCGCTTGGTTCGTTTGAGAGGCACTCATTGCCATACCCTCGGATTCACCTCGTAGCGGCTTGAAGGGCGCCCGCCCGAGGGTCCCGACTCGCCGGTCTTCTCCCGAACCCACCCGGCGTCATGAAGAACTTCCGCCGCCAGTTTCACCGCTTCCGGAGTGTCCAAACCGCTCCAACCTTTCAAATAGACGTCTCGGCAAGAGAAGAAGCCGTCCGCCCCTACCTTCCGCGCTTTGATCCTGCCAGCCAATTCGCCCGCCGCCCGAAGCTGCGGAGTCACGATACAGGAGTAGACCCGCCGCGCGTGAGATTCGAGGTACGCGCACCACGCCGCCGCTTGTTGCGTGTGGCGAAGGGAAACGGTATCAGCATCGCCGTTGCCCGCCGCCGATTCCGCCAGGTGGAAGAGAACCGCCAAGCTCGGCATGAGACTGCGATATTTGCTCAAGTGTGAAATCAGCGCCGGGTGGAGATCGTCCCCGCGAATCTTCGCTTCGAGTTCCGCAAGCCATTCGATGAAGAGTTCCTGTGCATCGGTAGCGAACCGAAGCCGCGCCGGGTTTTCCGCGTCCAACTCCACCAGCTTGCGGAAGACCCGCGCCGCCTGTTCCTCGGAAACCGCATCGGGCGCCCGGTCTACATACTCCCATCCCGGTTCGGTGTCCGGCCATACCAGCAATTGAAATCTTTGTATAAGTCCGTCATTGCTTGGACCGTCTTCGAGTGCATCCACCAGGTAAGAGCGAAGTCTGCCGGGTTGGATGCCACCCAACATCGACATGCAGCAGGCGTCAACGTGGATTGTGCCGCGTCCTATTCGGTCAATGGTGTGCCCGGTGTCCCCGTTCCACGCTTGCAAAGAGAACGCGCGTTCACCCTCCCGGCCCGAACGATCCAATTGACTCCACCACCCGGTGAGTTCATCCCGGATGACCAAGATTCCCGCCGGATTTTCGCTCATGGTCTGGTGGAGCGCCTCGAAGGTGGCGTCATTTACGATCAGCCGCCGCAGCTTCGGTTCGTCAGGTTCGTCTTCCGGCCTGCCCGGTGCCGCGCTCCCCTTCTTCGATGCCGCCTTGTACTGCTCTTTCCACGCCGCGCGCCGAAGTTCGTGTTCCTCTTTTTCCCGCGCGTAATTCTTCAGCGCCTCTTCGTGCTCCTGCCACCATTCGGTCTGAATCTGATTTAGAGGACTGGTTGCAGCCTGAATGACTGGGGACTTCATGAAGCCCGGCGGCGCGATGATGCCGCCCCAAAGGTTCGGCACAATCACCCATCCGGTGTCATTCGCCTTCGGCTGAATGGCGGCCCGCCGGTTGACGGCCCCGGCAAGGCACAGCATCGTCACCACCGCCGGGTAGTCCACTGGCACCTGCATCCGCTCTGTAACGTCCCGTACCAGCGAAAGGAACGAGTCGGGGAGTAGATCTTCGGAGAATTGCTCCACCGGTGGCAGTTCGTTTTCCATCGGCCTAGGTTCCGGCCACTCCCTGGACTCCACGCGCGCCGCCGGGTGGTTCGGTTCGTCCGCCAGTCCCCACCGGACCCGACGTTCGGCGAGCGCCGGCGCATCCATTGGCCTCGCCGCGTCGGTCAGTTCCCCGAACCGCCCGAACGTGCCGCCGGCTTGCTGCCAGTCCGTAATGTCACCACTCTCGGGCAAGCCCGGAAGCTCAACGAAGCGGAGCGAAGCCGCCACGCCCAACAGAGCCGCCGCAACCGCCGCCGCGTGCTTTCGGCCCGTAGCGTCATCGTCGGGAAGGATGATAACATGCCGTCCTTCGAAGTAGCGGCCCCACGTCTGGTAAAGCTGGCTGCTGCCGGACCCGCCAGGATTGCAGGATGCCGTGAGTCCCCACGCTTCGAGCGTGTGAACGTCCTTCTCGCCCTCGGGAAGATAGACGGTTTCGGCGTTGAGTAAATTCGGCAGGTGATACGGGACCCGCTCGATTCCGTCGAGGTTCCAGACCGCACCGCCCCGCCCGTCGGGCCGGCACTGACGGAAGGCTTTGCCGCCATCCGGCCTCAGGTAACGAATCACTTCGAAGCGTAAGTTCCCGGTCTCGTCGGTATATCGATACCGTTCTACCTCCCGCAACCCGCTCGCCGCGCCGGTTGGTTTCGTAGGTTTGGAAGGTGCTGTGTGGGGCGAATTTCCATTCGTACCAGGTTCGGCGCGCCCAATCATTCGGAAAACTTCGGCCTTCGCCGCCGCGAAGCCAATGCCGGTCAAAGTCTGTTCGAATTCGAGTAAGTCGCCGCCGCGTCCGCAGGCCGAATGGCAGAACCACCTCCCTGTCTGCGCATCTACCGCGAAGTTATTGTCTCTCCCCTTATGAATTAGACACGGCCCGCGCCACTCTGCACCCCGCTGTTTCAGGTTCGGAATACGCGCCGCGAAGTAATCTGAAATCTCGCCAGCCGTGAAAGTTATACTAGAGTTGTTCAGCGCTTCGTAGTTCGTTCCGGTTCCGGCCCGATGGTTACCGGCCATCGGGCTTCCCCCGGATTCATAGCCCCTCCGCCTGTTTACCCCCGCCGGAAGGACGAGATTCGAGCCAGGCCGCAACATCCTCGACTCGATATTTGCAGAGGACCCCCAATTTCAAAACGCGGGGACCCTGCTTCAATAGTCGCCATCGGCGGCAGGTCGCCACGGAGACGCCCAACATTTCGGCGACCTGAAACTCATTGAGAAGGTTAGTTAGAACATTCGGAATTGTTCCCATTCGCGATCCTTTCGTTGTGGGCTTCGTTGCCACACAACCGAATCATACGAACCGAGAGTTGTTTTGGAAATTTCCGCACTCGAAACCCAACGAACGCAGGGCTTCCACTGAGTAACGGTGGGGAGCGGAAATTTGCGGAAATTAGGAGAGAGTTTCGGCGATGGGTTTCTTGCGCGCGCTCTCAAGCCGGTATTCGATGGCTTTCACCATGGTGGCGCGGTCTGGTGGGTTGACCCAGTCAGTTTTCTTCTGCCTCCATCCGCGCGGAAGCGGGATCTTCTCATGGTCAGAGGCAGCGCAGACCGTTGGGTCCGAGGCATTACACACCCCGTGGTCCAGGGCATCCCCCACCACGTCCAGTTTCGAGCGCCAATCGCCGTCAGGTGCCATGCGGTCAACAATCTCGGCTACACGCGATGCGGATTCGTAATCGGGTTTCGGCCCGCGCTTCTTTGATAGGTTTGCCCGTTGTGCCAGAGGCGCGCCACTATTCGCTGCCGGTTCGTTTTCCGCTTTCTCCGCAGCCACGGCCTTACGGAGTGCGCCACCTGCATCCCTTTGAGCTTCTAAGAACAGTCTTAGTTCCCGCGCGGTGTCTTGCATTTCCTGCCTATAGCCGCGCTCAAGGAGATCTTCTAACTTGCTCGGAGACGTCTTTCGGCGGGCCTCGCCTGCGTCGTGAGCCTTCCCGGTTAAGCCTTCTTCGTGGGGATCATTCGCCGTCGCCGCCCTTACATCCCCGCTCGGTGATGCAGGCTCCGCCGCTACGTCCGCGCCGTCATTCCTCACCGTGTTCCGCGCCGGTTCCGCTTCCGTCCGGCGGCGCGCGCGCTCGATTGCCTCCGCCTTCCAATGCTGGTAACGAGCTTCGAGGAGAGACGCAACCTGGGTTCGCGCCATCGAAAAGCGGGTATCCTGCTCAGCTTCAGATGACAACCGCGACCAGGTGCGCTTCAGCCGGTCGCAATACGCCGGTAGCAGCGAGTTCCCGTCCAGAGTATCAAGGCAAGCTTCCGCCGACACGTCAAAAGTGTCCGCCAGAAACTCAGCCCACAATGGCCGGGTGCTTCCCGGACTTGACGGTCGCCGTGTTGAATGCCGACTGGAGGCGCAAGACAGCCACTTCGATGCGCTCATTGATTGCGGGGTTGTCGAAAGGATCGTCTGCCATCGCTCCCTTTGCGATTACCTGGATGGTGTAGCCGCCCCTGGGCAGGGTTCCCAGCCTTCGCCCCGTTCGGGCTAGGCGGCCACTTCAAACATATCACGACTCGATTGTTGCGGCCTCCACTGTGGGGATTTCTGTGGGGACACCAGTTAGAATCCCTTGCGCTCGCCTTCACAATCACGGGTAAGGGTGAGCAATCGCCACCTTGAAGCCGTGTTCGCCGGTCCGGCTCGAAGCTATTGCTATTGAGCAACGTAGAGCAACCTGTGGGGACCTTTCGTAACCGCATAAGTGACTGCAAAGACAGCCACTTAGGTAGCTGTTAACCGAAGGGTTGTAGGTTCGAGTCCTACCTGAGGAGCCAATTTTCAGAAGCCCAGCCGGAATTCGAACTCGTAGCTGCGAGTGCGGCGGCCCCTCGTTACGGTTGAGGAATTTCCACGATCCGATTCTTCCATTCGTCTGCGGTCGAAGCGGCCCATACCAACACGAGAGCCTCGATGACATCGGCCAAGGGCGCTCTCTGTTTGACGAGAAAGACGCCCGCACACCGGCCGTTCGCTTCAAGGAAGTCGCCGAAGTGGCGGGGCATCGTCCTAAGATCGGAAGTGACAAGAATCCGATTCTCCTGCGTGGCGAAGGCCAGCACATTGGCATCGGGAACTCCTTTCAGCCTGGCCTCATGGGCCGAAAGAAAATCGACTGCCGCTTCACGCCGGAGGCACCCGGTGACAATCGCGTCGTGGAGACTGGCATCCGCCAAGTAGCGGACCATCCGTCAGCTTCGCCGCGAGACGCTTTGCTGCCGCAGACGCTCGAACGTCATCCTGATTTCGGGAGGCGCTGGATGGGCTGTAGTGAAAGCGTCCTCTTCGCGCTCGCGTTCCGTGATGTCCGCTTCCACATCTTTCCGATTTCCCAGATAGAAGGTGATCGCGCCATAAACCTGCTCCAAGCTTAGTGCCGGATAGTGCGACCGAATGGCCTCCGGAGATTCCCCGCGCTGAAATTCCCGCACGATGTGGGCTAACGGCACACGACTTCCGAGCAGGTAGAAGCTATTATCCCGGCCTTCAACGAATTCCCTGTTCATGAGTCTTCCTGCATTCAGTCTATACGATCCCCGCCAAACCGCGCCGCGATCAGGTCCGGCCATGCAAACTTCTCATGTCGAAGGCGGGCAGGCGGATGGATCGACCACCAGGCCGACCCATCCTGGGTCATGCAGCTTTAGGCGGCCTGTTCCCCTCACTTCAGGTCACGAACCTTCGAGTAGAACGGATTCGTGGGGTCTACCAGCGCCCGGTAACTGGCACCGGTGGAATCCTTCACGCCGCCTGCGGTCGAGAACACGCCGTTCCGTCGAACCTTCCCACACACGCCTTCCCAGCGCGTGCCGCGGCCCCATTTCGAGCTCGCGCATCGGTTCCTCCTTTGAGTGCTTATTGACCTGGCCACGCGTATTCACGGTCATCGCTTACTTCGCCTCGGCAGCCCGATCCGCAGTGAACAAAATGCGCCAGGCACACACGCGGGACTATCTCATGCCGTCGCCTTCGGTCAAAGGCCCGGAAGGAGAATGAATCCCTGCCGGATACGACGCTCCATGGGCCGATCCAAACGATCGAGAACCTTCTCAGCTTTGTGGGTTGGCGCTCGTATTCGGCGAGAGGCTTCACGCGACCCGCCACAACGTCGGCGAGCCCGCGGTCAAGCGACGCGGGCGCCTCGGCATCGAGCAGAGGCCCATCCTCGTCGGCGGCATTTCCGAGGCCCTCCAGCCAAAGACGCGCGAGTTCCGTCTGCTCATCCGGTAGTTCATCTACCAAATGGCGGAGCGCTTCCCGCGCGGTCGTGTCTGGAACCTCCTCGCATCCATTTGAGATCCGCCGGCAAATGGGGTTTCGAATCGACGCCCTCTGGTTAACACCACGACCGGGCGATCTGCAAACCACCGGGTAGCGGCGATCTCATGGACGATTTGAGCCAAACCATTTCCCTCGCCGCCAACACCGCGCTTCGCCGGGCCGGCTTCAGCCAGCGAATGGGTCGACGATTCGCGCGCGGGCGTTCGCAAAACCCGCCCGGTTTCGGGTGGCGACCGCCGGACCGTGGACCGTCGCCGCCATGAGGCTGTCCTTGATCCGCATGGCTTTCCCTGTTCCACGAAGACGCACCAACAGTTCTGCCCACTTCTAGCCAGTGTCCGATTCGCACCAGCGTTCCAAGGCTGTCCGCTACCTGCCCTTGATAAGGATCGGAATCCCGAATCGACGTTCGCCGGGAATCACGGGATCGACGCCGTCGGGCCGATCCGTCCGCGGCGAGCGGCCCAAACTCAAGAGGGACGATTCGCTCCGAGGTAACATGTACTCATGCCGTGGCCGGAGCGCATTGCCGTTGATCCCGAGATCCTGGCTGGCAAGCCGGTAATTCGCGGGACCCGTCTCGCCGTCGAGTTCGTCCTTGAGTTACTGGCCGCGGGCGAATCCGAGGGCGACATCCTGGCTAACTATTCGGGCCTAACCCGAGAGGACATCCTCGCGTGCCTCTCCTACGCAAGCTACCTCGCGCACGCGTACAAAGCCTACCCAATTCCCGCCTGAATGAGAATCCTGGCGGATGAAAAACTTCCCGGCCGATTGTCGAGAGTTTACGCAAGCGGGATCACGACATTCTTTGGGTCTCGCCCGGATCAGAAGCTCTCCATCCGTCGACGCCATATGCACTCGCGGAATTTCTCTCAGGCAATCGAGTGAGCGATCCCCGGGGAATCACTTGGCGCTTACTGGCTCTATCATGCGGCACTCCATACTGCTTCCGATTCGTCGGGAAGGGTTGCCGCTGCCATCCTTCGGGACGTGCAATCGTCATCCCAGCCTAAATGGATAATGGAGGCACTCGATTTCCTCGTCAAGGTATCCGGCCTCAATCACGGTGTTGACGAGGTCTCGTTCACCGGCAAAACGAAGCGCCGCCTTGAATCGTTGCGGTTGAAGAGCGGGCTTCACGTTCGGAACAATGATGACGAGGTCCGCGTGCAACGGGGTCCGGCGATAACGGGCCGGAAAGTCCGCCCGGTTGTTCGTAAGAAACGTGCATTCGCGCTCCACAATGAGCCCTGCAAGCTCCCAGTCTTTGGAGCTGCCGGGGCCCGGACGCGGGCCGCAAAGGAACGTACGTGCATCCTCAGCCAGGAGACCAGGCGCTCCTGCGGGGGCGAAGTCCATAGGAACATCGTCGATTTGCCGGCGATTTTGCGATGTTGGCTGGCTGAAGGGCGGCCGTGTTCGCCCCGTTATGATTTTCCTCAGCTCGTACCGGTAGCTGAGCGCTGCCTCGGTCGTCTCGGCCCTCGGATGGATCTGTTACGCTACTGGGCGGTCGGCGCGGCTCTGAAATGGTGTATTTGCCCGACTGAAGCGTTTCGAACAGCCCGGCAACAATAGGGCTTCCTTTGCGTGACTCGCCCGTCTCCGCAACGAACCCGCAAAGCGCACCGGTAAATGAGGACGCGGCTTTCCCTGGCGAATCAGAAATGAAAGCCGACTGTCGCTGTAACCGTCCTCGGGGTCACGTAGTGAGTTCCGCTGAAAGTCGACAGGAAATTGTACAGCGCCTCATTGTCCGTCAGGTTAATGACCGAGACCTGGGCGCTCCACTTATACTTGTCGCCGTGAAAAATATTGTCATGTCCCACGGCAAGGTCGAAAAGGTTGCGTGGCTGAATGCGCTGCGGATTGTGATCGTCATTTTCGGTCCCGGGCTTCGGTATCTGCAAGTAGATGGATCCGAGCCCTGCCGCGCTGCACGTCGCCAGCGCGCGTCCGAGCGGACTCGGAGCGGCAAGCTTGCCGTTGCAGGTGAGACCGGCCTGAAACTCCTGATCGGCGCTCAGCGGCAGGCCAGTGATCGTATTCACCAGCGCTACCTGTCCGCTCGGGATATTGGCCCCACCGCCGTCCGCGACAGGGGTCGATGCGAAGCAGGTTGCGGTCGGAGCGGAACAAGGCGACGCGCCAGCCACCAGTCCGCTGTCGTATCGCCAGTTGAAAGACAGCCAGGGCCCGCGCTTGAACGGCTGGTACTGCAGGTGCGTGGTCTGGTTAAACAACTCGTCGTGATCGATACGGAAAACCTCGTTTCCAACCGGAATGATCGGCAGCCCCGCTACCTGTGGTAGAAAGAATCGCGCGGCCACGCTGGACATCGCCACATAAGCGGTCAGCCCGTGGAAGTTGGGCACTGTGGCCTTGATAGTGTAGCCAGGGATCTTGGAGCTGCTCCATTCGATCGGGAAGGTCAGCGGGGTGTTCCCTACCACGCCGAAATCGTAGCCGTTGTGCGTGTACTTCCAGATGTACTCGGCGTCGATGACCAGGTATCGTCCGAAAGCCTGGGACAAGCCGGCGTGGAATTCGTTGCGATGCCCGGGGACGATCGCTCCCAGATTACATGTGACCCCCGGCGGAGGAACGATCGTCGCGAGAAACGGATAGTTGCAGCCCTCGCTGGCGATAATGAGGTTCTCGTTGAAGGGCGTTTCCATCGTGCGCGCATAAGAGACGCGAAGCACGGTATTCGTCGGCTTGATGTTGTAAGCAATGCCCACCCGAGGCTCGGCCTGCCGGGCGACTGAGAGGCCGTTATATAAGTCACCACGAATACCCAGGTTGAACACCCAGTTCCCTTTGGTGATGGTGTCCTGGACGTAGAGCGCCAGTTCCTTGATGTCCGTATGCCCATGGAACAGGAACGGCGTCCCTCCCTCGGTCAGATCGTGGGGCTGCAGAACCGAGCACGGAGTGCCAGGAAGTGCGTTGCCGCTGGCGCCCTGGCATCCAAGACCGGGGACAATGGTTGGATCTATAATGCCGATGCTGTCGCCCTCAGTCAGAAAAGTGTGCTGGTACGTGATTCCGGCTTTGATGTTGTGAACGCCCTTCACATACGATAAGCTGGCGCGACCGCCTAGGTTGGCGAGAGACCGGGACTGACCGAAGGTCTCTGCCTGCAGGTCCGGAGAAATATCGGCGAAAGGATCGTTGCTCGGATAGTAATTGTATTGATCCTTCCGCAGGTAAGCGCCGAAGGTAAACACCGTGTTTGGATTTATGACCCGCGTCCATGTCGGCGCAATGTTGAAGGTCTTGATCTGCGAACGCTGGTCGGTGGGGCCGAGGAGGGCTCCCGTCAAGGGGTTCGTCAGGCCTGGATGATACTCTTCGTCGAACGAATTTGGATTCTGAAACCAGGACCGCGTGTACTGTAGATTCAGGGAGTAAGTGTCGGCGTCGGAAGGTTTGAAATCGAGCCGGTCGAACGCGTTCTCTTCGTTTCCCTTGTCATGCATTACCGTGAATTCAGGCGGATCGAGGAATCGGCCGGTGTCGAGGACGTTCATGGAGACGAAGTTGCCCCATTTCTGACCTCCGTAACCAACGTCAAACCCGTCATTCGTCGTCCCGAATGTACCGTAGGAAGCGGTCACGTCGCCATGCGGCGTCGACATCCCGAGGCCAGACCGCGTGTTGGCAACGATGACCAGGCTGGTCTTGCCGCCAAACTCCGCAGGCGGGGCGCCCTGGATCACTTCCAGCGACTGCACGGCATCGATGGGAAGCTGGTTGGAAAACACCTTGCTCTGCTGGTCGGTAATCGGCTGCCCGTCGACGGAGAACGAGTTCTCGGCGTGGTCGCCTAATCCATGGAACAGGCCGTTCGAGTCGGCCGCAACTCCTGGCGAGGCGAGTGTTACCAGGGAACTTAGCGAAGACGACTGACTTTCGAGCGGAAGTTTATCGAAGAGCGCCCGGTCCACATCGGTGTGAGCTGTAGGATCGGTCTCCACCAGATCGCTGCCGGCGGCAACCGTCACGCTTTCAGTCGATGTGCCGATCTTCAGACTGAACTTCACCTCAAGCGCAATCGGCGAACGGACGTCCGCATCCTGTTCTGCGCTCTCGAACTGAGGCGCCACCGCGCTGAGGTGGTAAGGGTTGTAGGGAACGTTGTCGAATTCAAATTTGCCCTGACCGTCCGTCTTTGTAGTTCGGCTATAACGAGAGACGGGATTCTGAATCTGCACGGTCGCGCCTTTGATCGCGGAGCCCGACGGGTCGAGAACCGAACCGTGAATCGTTCCGGCGGATTGCGCGAATAAGGGCGCAGATACAAGCAGGAATACCGGGAACGTGAGAAGGCGGACACCGAAAGTGGGAATCGTTCGCATAATGATTCGAGAATGGTCCATGCTGACGCGCGTCGTCAGGCTATTCGTGCCATCGGGCGGATTGTGGCAGCGGGCTGCCTGGATTTCACGATGAGTGGATCGTGATGCTCCGCACAAAATCGGCTGTGGCCGCGTAGTCCGCCTGGTGGGTAAATGAGGCCTCACATCGCGCGGAGGCTCCCGTTCGTCGAAGAGTTCGTGCGCCGGAGGCGGGTCTCTCTCTATGATCGCCGCGTGGGCGCGAGAAGGATCCACAAACGCGATGTGGCGGCCGGCAGGAACAGGAACAAGGAGGGGTTGACGTTCTGGAGCATTACAGCGGCGATCGTGTTGCCGACGATTCTGGCGGTAGCGCTGGTGGCGACGGACATGCGCGCGGATCTTTCAGATTTGAGGTCTACGGGCAAGGTGGACAGTGACGGCGCCGTCCCGTTGGGATGGCCGGAACTGAACGAACGCCGCCAGGACTCCGCGCGAGTGCGCATGATTGGCTACATGATGGACGAAGACCCAGGCTGGCGGGATGGAACCTCGGTGCATACTTTCATTCTGTTACCAGAGGCCGGGCGCCTTTTACATCCAGCGCATCGCATTCCCGGTCAGTCGGTGGCCGTGTGGTCCACAAAGCCCGTGGTGTTCCGGAATCGCCAGTTGGTATGGGCGAGTGGCGCTCTGAATCGCACGATTCGCCGTTCGCGGGACGATCAGCCAGACTGGGCGATGATCTCAGCGGATGTGAGGCCTGCGACGGAGAACGATATTCGAAAGTGGTTTCGACCCTGATCAAGCGGCGCGCAGATCACCAGCTCAGCAGTTGGCGAACGTGCCGCGCCTGACGCTTGCTGACGATAAATTCCTGTCCGTTGGTCAGAGTGACCAGCCAGCGCTGGCTGCTCAGCGCACTCATCTTGCGAACGCGATCAATGTTGACCAGCGCTTTTCGGTGAATTCGCCGGAAGCTCGTATCGCGGAGCTTCTCCTGAATCACTTTCAGCGGCTGCGTCGCCAGGTATCGTTTCTTCGCCGTCACAATCCAGACCAATTCCCCATCGGCCTCAAACGCGAGCACTTCATCTGTCCCGAGGAGCAGATACTCTTCGCCAGCCCGTGCGACGATCCGTCTTACGCTCCTCGCTCTTTCAGGCTCGGCGATCTCCTGCACGTGGGCCAGTTGTTCTGCCACCGCGGCAGGCTTTCCGCGCAGCCGGAACGCACGTTCCAGCGCCTGCGCCAGACGATCCTGCCCGATTGGTTTAAGCAGATAGTCAATCGCGCCCGCTTCGAAAGCCTGAATCGCGTATTGATCGAAGGCAGTCACAATGATGACCATCGGTAGATGCCCGGAAGACGGCAATCTTCGGATCACGTCCAAGCCGCCCATGCCGGGCATTTGCAGGTCGATAAAGATCAGATCCGGAGACAAATCGCGAACGGAGGACAGAGCCGATAATCCATCCTCGGCTTCGCCAACCACTTGCACGTCGTCGAATTGTTCCAGTTCCTCGCACAGGATCTTTCGCGCAATCCCCTCGTCGTCAACGATAAGAGCCTTCAGCGTGGCCACGTCAAGAGCGTTTCTAACACACTTCTCAACCGGCAAAGCAGCGTTTGCCGGCGGAAGATGCCAATCCGGCGGCAGAAGGCCTGAATTCGCGGATGAGCGGGCAGTATTCATGCGACCTCTGCGGCGGCCTCGCGATTGGAGGACAGGGGGAGCACGAACCTGACCGTGGTCACGTCCGAAGCGGTGGAAACTTCCAGATCACTGGAACCTTCGTAGCAGAGGGCAAGCCGCCGCCGAACATTTGCCATTCCAATTCCGTGTCCCTCGTGGCCGCGGGCGGGTTGACGGAACGATCCCGAATTGGAAACGGCGACAACGATCGTCGCCTCTTGTTTCTGAATGCTTACCCGGACAAAACCGCTTCCGTGTCGACCGGCGACGCCGTATTTCACTGCATTTTCAACGAGCGGCTGGATGGATAGAACCGGCACCTTCTCAAACAGCAGCGATTCATCCACCTCAAACTCAGTACGAAGTCTGGAGCCCAGACGCAGCACCTCGATCTCAAGATAGGCTCGCACGATCCGTAGTTCCTGCTCAAGCGGGCTGAGGCTCGAACCGATCGCGAAAGAGGAGCGGAACAGATTCGAGAGGTTCAGTACGAGTTTTCGTGCCGTCGAATTCTCGCGCCCGATCACACCATACAAAGTATTCAGAGCATTAAACAGAAAGTGCGGATTGATCTGCGCCTGTAGGGCGCGCAATTCAGCCTGGGAGACCAATGCCTGAATTTCCGCCCCGCGTATTCGTTCGACCTGTTCGCAAACCGTTCGAAGCAGGTGCTCCAGCGCCTCAAGATCCTCGCTGAGATATCGGCGGCCTCCTCTTCTCGCGCCCAGCCAGAGCACATGTGCATCGCCCCGGGCGAATCTCAAGGGTGCCATTGCCTGCACCCAGCCCGGTACCTGAAGCCGCGTGGGATCGGGCACGGCAACGGCTCGTCCGGGAATCGATCCCGTGCCCAGCTCACATCGTCTCGCCGAAAACAAATCTCCGATGGCGCCAATTGCCGAGGCAAGATACGCCGTATCGGAGGAATTCACGGCGGGAACTTCCAGCAGTCTCGACCGCATCTTCTCGACACTGGAGCGGAGAAACACGACGCGAGTCAGCAGGCGTTGAGCGCGCGTTCTCAGGTACGCGAAGAGGCTGAGCAGCAGACAAGATACCGCGAAGGCAATGCCGGCGTAAAAAGGATCGCGGGCGGCGTGTTCGATTATTCCCAGTCTGGTTTGTGCAATGAATCCAAGCCACACCGCGAGCGCCGCCATAGTCCCGTTCACCAGAAATCGGATAAAAGCGTCGAGCAGAAGGAAACGGTAATCCTGAAGGAGTACAAATATGGCCAGTGGAATTCCCGCGTGATGCAATGCCGCTTCACCCGACCAGGGTGTGATGTCGTGAGTGGAACCAAAATGAGCGAAGGAAATGGCGAAAAGGAATAGCACCATCGCGGCGGCCAGTCGCTTCCCTCCGCCGTCGGGCGCCCCGCGGAAAGCTTCGCGCGCCACCGATGTCGCCGTTAGGGCGGCAAATCCGATCGTCACCAGAAGAATTGCCGCATAATGGAACCGCGAAGCGCCCGTGATGAGATCGCAAATGTGCAGGATAACCGAAATGCCGCTGACGACATACCCGGTGATCCAGAGCGAAGCGTTCCTTGACCGCAGAGAGATGTGCAGCAAAACGGCTGGAAGAACGCTCAATACCGAAAAACTGATCGCGACGATCGTGTCGGCGAGAGGATCTTCGGTTGACGCCGTTGCGATGCCGATCAACGATCCCAAGTTCCATACAAACGCCAGGGCTGCGGCAATGCTGGGTAGCAAACTCCGCTCGACTGTAGCCCGCCGCCAATCCACGAGAAAAAGATACAGGAGGATTCCGAATGCGATCGCCCCGGCGCAATGCCCGATCGTGTTGACCAGAATCGGCGCGTGCAGGCTGAGGCGGTCAGGCATCTGTTAATTTAACGATACTCGAATAAGTATCCCGCGCGATAGTTTCGAAACCGGTTTCGTCGGGGTGGGGGCAATGTTGATCTAATCGCCCACAGGCCGCGTTCGCACTCATATTCTACGAGGCGCTTCACACGACCTGCGGCAACATCCGCGAGCCCGCCGTCAAGGGATGCGAGCGCGTCGGCATCGAGCGGCGGCCCGCCCTCGCCGGCGGCATGGAGGAGGACCTCCAGCAAGAGACGCGTGAGCCCGCCTGCTCTTCCGGTAGTTCATCTACCAAATGGCGGAGTGCTTCCCGCGTAGTCATGTCTGGAACCTCGTTGCTTTTCAGCTTAACTCTGTCGGCGCCGGGCGGCCTGCTAACCAGCGCGTCACAGCCCACAAGTCTCTCAAGACCGTTCCCGCTGCGGCACGCCAACCTTGAAGTAGCGGCTTGTCCCATTTCCTCCCGGACGCGAACCGCGCGAAACCCAACGATCAATTCTCAAAAACGGACACTTCGACGGCAAGCGATCCCCGCCACATGAACCGTTTCAAACGCTTACCCAGGCCGCCAAACGGACCTCCGCTTGCTTGATCTATGAATTCATGCCCACTCTCTGGAGAGACTTGTGCTACTCGCTGCGCATCTTGCGCAAGATGCCCGGCTTCAGCGCCGTGGCCTTGCTGGTCCTGGCGCTCGGCATCGGAGCGAACACCGCCATCTTCAGCGTCGTCAATTCGATCGTGCTTCGCCCGCTTGCCGTATCCCAACTCCGATCGCCTCGCGCTGATCTGGGAGACGGACTTGAAGGACGGCATCAAGCGCGAAGGGCCGTCGGCGCCGAATTTCCTCGACTGGAAGGAACAGAGCCGGTCCTTCGAGGACATGGCGCTCCTTGAGGTTGGCACCGGCACTTTGACCGGTGAAGGCGAGCCCGAGCAGGTCACCGGTCTGCGCGTGACGACGAATTTCCTATCGATGCTCGGCGCGCGAACCGTCCTCGGGCGCGGCTTTACGGCGGCCGAAGGCGAAGGGAAAGCGCGGTATCCGGTCGCGGTGCTCACGAACGGATTTTGGAAGCGCCGCTTCGCCGGCGACCCCGGCGTCATCGGAAAAGCCTTCTACATGAATAGCGAGCCGTACACCGTGATCGGCGTGCTCGCCCCTGATTTTTGGGAGGCGCTGCCAAGCGATCTTTATGTGCCCTGGCCCGTGGCTCAACTGCGCGCCAAGAATCGCGCGGACCACGATTTCGGCGTCATCGCCCGCTTGAAGCCGGGAGTCACTATCGCTCAGGCCCAGGCCGAGTTGAGCGCCATCGCGCGCCGCATCGACGCGCAGACGCCTAGGCTCGCGGGCTGGGATGTCACCGTGGTTGGGATGAAGCAGGCGGTCTTCGAGTACATCCGGCCCGCCCTGCTGTTGCTATTGGGCGCGGTGGGACTGCTGCTGCTGCTGGCATGCGTGAACGTGGCGAGTCTATTGCTGGCGCGCATCGCCGGCCGGCGCAAGGAGATGGCCATCCGCGCGGCATTCGGCGCGCGGCGCGGCCGTCTGATCGCGCAGATTTTAAGCGAGAGCCTCGTGCTCAGCCTGGCCGGCGGCCTGCTCGGAATCTTCTTCGCCCTCTGGGGTGTCGACCTTCTCAACGCCATCCTGCCCGGCACTCTTCCGATGACGGAGGCCGGAGCCGAGATCGTGCGGCCGGCCATCGCCGTGGATGCCCGCGCGCTCGCCTTCGCGCTGCTGATCTCAACCGGAGCCGCGCTGATTTTCGGACTGATTCCCGCGCTGTACGTCACCGGAGCCGCTGGGAACGACGCGTTGAAGGCCGGCGGCCGGACCTCTTCCCCGGCGCTCGGCCGCACGCGAATATGGGGTTTCCTCGTCGCCGCCGAGACCGCTCTCGCCACCATGCTGCTGATCGGCGCCGGCCTCGCCATGAAGAGCTTCGTGAATCTGCAACACGTGAATCCAGGCATTCGGCCCGATCACGTCTTGACGTTTCGCATGCGCCTTCCCACCGACAATCTCTACAAAAGCGACCGCGAGCAGGCCGCATTCTACCGGCGCGTTCTCGACCAAGTGCAACGCATCCCCGGCATCCAATCCGCCGGCCTTACCGATGTGCTTCCGCTCGGGCAGCAGAACGACCGCGAGTACTTTACCATCGAGAAGCGCCCGCTGCCGCCGGGGCAGTCGCTGGTCGCCGACTTCCGGCGAATCAGCCCAGGGTATCTGAACACGATGGGAATCGCGCTTCTCCAAGGGAGGCCGCTTTCCAATCGCGACGTTCGCGACGCCCCGATGGTCATCCTGATCGACGAAACGCTCGCGCGCCAGTATTGGCCCAACGAGAATCCAATCGGCCGGCGCCTGCGCTTGTGGGGCGAATACCGGGAAGTGGCCGGCATCGTGAGCCAAGTGCATCATTATGGATTGGAAAAACAGCCGGAGCCCACGATCTATGCGCCCTTCGAACAGATGCCGAACAAAGCCATGGCGCTGGCCGTGCGCACCACGATGGATACTCAAGCGTTGGCGAAAGCCGTGAAGCGGGCCGTGTGGTCCGTCGATCGAGGCCAGCCAGTGTTTCAGATCCGAAGCATGGACGACTATGTATCGCTCGCCGGAACGGCGCCCCGCATTTCGACCCTGCTGCTGGCGATTTTCGCCGGCGTCGCGTTGCTTTTGGCCGCGCTCGGCATTCACGGCGTCGTTTCCTACGGCGTCTCCCAGCGGACCCGCGAATTCGGACTTCGCATGGCGCTCGGCTCGACGCCTGGGCAGCTCAAGAAGCTGGTAATTTTGAACGGCATTCAAACCGCGCTCATCGGTCTCGCCGCCGGGACCGCCGGCGCCGCCGCGCTGGCCTCCGCTCTGCGCGTGCTGCTCTATGGCGTAGCCCCGCTCGATCCCGCCGTGATGTCGGCAGCCGCCGCGTCCCTTCTCGCGGTGGCGCTCGTCGCCAACTACGTCCCCGCGCGCCGCGCCACCCGCATCGATCCCATGGAGGCGCTGCACCAGGAATAGCCTCGCTCCTGCCGGACGGCCCGTCCGCGATGGCGTTACACTTTCCCTTGGAGGTCGTTCGCATGCGTCTGAAGCGCCTTGGCCGGCAGGCTCTCCCTTCGAAAACGCTTCTTGCGGCTTGGCCGGTCGCCGCATTCCTCGCCTTCGGCGGCGGATGTTTCGCGCAGGACGTACGCCCGGCTGGCGCTTCCGCCGATGCCACGGCTACCGCCGGCCTGCCTCTGTTGCTCGACGCGCGAATGGATCTTCACAACGGGATGGTCGAGGAAGCGGATCGCAACGTCCGCCAATACCTGACCATGCATCCCAATTCCCCCGACGCTCATTTCATGCTCGGTTTTGTCCTCTTCCGGGAAATTCAAAGCCGGGCCGCCGCCGGCCCCGGCGCCTCCGATGCCGGTTTCCGAACCGCCACGGCGAAGGCGTCTCTGGCCGAATATACCGAAGGGGCGAAATACCGCACCCCCAGTTATCTCGACCTGAAAATCGTCGCGCTCGACTATGTGTTACTGGAAGACTACCCCGACGCCGATAAGTGGCTTAGCCGCGCGGTCGAATGGAATCCGCAAGACGCCGAAAGTTGGTACGATCTCGGCCGCATTAAGTACTATGAAGCGAGTTACTCCGAAGCCGTGGCCGCATTCAGCCACTGTCTCGAACTGGATTCGACAAACGTCAAAGCGGAAGACAATTTGGGCATGACTTATGCCCGGCTCGCCCGGCCGAAGGAAGCGATCGCCGCGCTCCAGAACGCCATCGCCTGGCAAGCCCCGCTGCAGGACAAGAATCCGCAGCCATACATCGACCTCGGCGGAGTCTTGATCGGCGAGAAGCGTCCGGACGAGGCCATCCCCTATCTTCTGCAAGCGACGAAAATCGCGCCCGGAAACGACAAGGCGCGGGAACTGCTGAACCAGGCGCGGTCGCTCGCCGGCGGCGCGCAAAAGTAGAATTCAACTTACTTCGGTTCGGTAATTCGCAGGGTTTCGTTGGCTGTAAGTCCGTCCGTCAACGCCTGCTTACGGCCGGAAGGCCATTGAATCTCCACCCGGTCGATCTTTGTGGCGTCGCCCAAACCGAAGTAAAGCGGCAGCGCGCTTTGCGACAAATAGCCGGACTTCCCATCGTTATACTTCGTATAAATCTGACCGCCGGCATGGACCTTCACAGTTGCGCCTAACCCGTCCCGGTTCGACGCGGTCCCGGTCAGCGCCACCTTCAACCAGTGAATCGGTTTCACTTGCGCCAGATCGCTGATTAGCACCTGCGGCTCGGAATTGAAGTCGTTGGTCACGATATCGAGATCCCCGTCGTTATCGAGATCGAAGATTACCGCCGACCGGCTCGAGATCGTGGACATCACCGTGATCCGCCCGGATTGTCCCCGGCACACCTGCTGATTCAACGGATCCAGCCCTGGTTGAGAGCAATCGATCGTGAACCACGGCGTGCGCGTGCGGCCGCCGCGGCGCGGCTCGATTCCCAGCAGGAATTCCGCATCCAGAAACTTCTTTCCACGGTTGTTCAGTAACATCGAATTGATGCCGTAGCGAAACGGGAAACTCATTCCCGAAGCGATGAAGATATCGTCCCAACCGTCGGCGTTGATGTCTCCCACGCTCGGGCCCCACGGCCAATAGTTCTCCGCTCCCATCCGGTCCGACACTTCCTCAAACTTACCGCCTCCCAGGTTGTGATAAAGCGCGTTGCCGAAGACGAATTGGTCCAGCGGAGCCGCCACCATCACCTCATCCGATGGATCGACCAGCGCCTTTTTCTTCTCGCCGCCCGGATCGGAATCGTGGAACATGTCCGAGTGCATGTCGGTCAGCAAAAGATCCGGACGTCCGTCGTTGTCGTAGTCGAAGAACTTGATTCCCATCGACCCCCAGGACGTCTTCGGAAAATACTGGCCGGTTTTTTCGACGAACTTTCGCCCGCCTTCATTCTCGTAATAGTGGCCGTGCCCCTGCATGTTAAGAACATACAGATCCGGGTAGCCGTCGCCATTCAGATCCGCGGTGCTGGCGTCTCCCGCCCAACCTTTCGGATGCAAGCCCATCGCGGCCGTGACATCTTTGAATTTGTCGTTCCCCATGTTTTTGTAAAGCACGGGATACAGATACCGCTCGGGATACAGGTGCCCGTAGAAGGCGTCCGCCAGCCCGACAAAGTGGCCGTCGGCGGCCTTCTCGTCGCTCGTGTACTTGCCGACGTTGCAAACCAGAAGATCGACCAGACCGTCGTTATCGAAATCGAAGAAGATCGCCCCGGAGGAGTAAGATGCCAGATCCAGCCCCGCTTCCCTCGTGATGTCTTTGAAATGTCCATGGCCGTCGTTCTTGAACAGTGCGTTTCCTCCGCGCACGGTCGTCACAAACAGGTCCGGCGCGCCATCGTTATCGATGTCCGCGAATGACGCCGCGACGCCGATCCGCCCGGTGAGCCCGACCCCTGCCTCTTGTGTAATATTCCGGAACCTGCCCCCGCCCAAATTCTTCCAAAGCTCGCTGCCGCCCACCTGATTCACGAAGTAGATGTCGTACAATCCGTCGCCATCGACATCCGCGACCGCGATCCCATTGCCGTGATCGTAGTGAACGCCCTTGTAATGTCGTGCCGTGTCGTCGACCGTGTGATTCACGAAGGTAATCCCGCTCTCCTTCACCCGGTCGGTGAAATGAAACCCATAGAAGACCTGGAACTGGTTCGCCGTCTCCATCTGTGCCTGTTTGCGGGCCGCCAGCGTGTTCACGCCGATATCCGGGTCGGGAAAATTCCGCGGCTTTGGCCCGGCCTGCATGAAGGCGCTCGCCACGCCCAATAGCGATACAGAGAGAAGCGCCGCCGCCACGGCCAATATCCCCACGCGGATTCCCGCCCGCCGCCGCGCCGGAGGTTTGCGTGAATTTCGAGGCACAAGAAATTGTACCGTCAACCGGCCTGGCGCGAGGAGGTGTACCGCTGGGGATCAGTCCAGCTTCCGCCACTGGCGGCCGTCGCGCGCAAGCAGATCTTCCGCCGCTTGCGGACCCCACGAGCCGGAGGCGTAGTTGGGGAAATCGGAGGGCGGCGACGATCCCCAGGATTCGAGCACCGTCTGCACCATGCTCCATCCGGCTTCCACCATGTCGGCGCGCTGGAACAGCGTCGCGTCGCCTAACATGCAGTCGTGCAGCAGGCGTTCGTAGCCGGTGCCGTGCGCGAAAGTGGAGGATGAGGAAAAATCGAAATTCATCACCGCCGGTTCGACCGTCGTCACCGGCCCCGGCGCCTTTACGCCGAAGCGGAGCGAGATGCCGGAGTCGGGCTGGATACGGATGAGAAGCTGGTTGGTTTCGAGCGACTCGATCGGCGTATCCCGGAATAGCGCGAGCGGCGGGTGGCGGAACCTGACGACGACTTCGGTCAACTCTTTTCCCAGGCGTTTGCCCGTGCGTAAGTAGAAGGGGACGCCGGCCCAGCGCCAGTTGTCGATGGTTACCTTCATCGCGGCATAGGTTTCGGTTTTCGAATCCGGGGCGACACCGTCTTCCGCGCGATAGGCGGGAACGCCGGCGCCGCCGATCCGGCCGGCGCCGTATTGGCCGCGCACGGCGATATTTGCTGCCTCGCCGGGCGCCACCGGTGGGATCGCTTGCATGACTTCCACCGCCTTGGAGCGCATGTTTTCGGCGTCGAAGGAACTGGGCGGCTCCATGGCGGTGAGCGACAGCAACTGCGCCAGATGGTTTGGGACCATGTCGCGGAGCGCTCCAGCGGATTCATAATACCCGCCGCGGCGTTCGACACCGACGGTTTCGGTTGCCGTGATCTGGACGCTATCGATATTTGCGCGATTCCAGACCGGTTCGAGAACGCTATTGGAAAAGCGCAAGACGGTAATGTCTTGGACCGTCTCTTTGCCGAGATAGTGATCGATCCGATAAATCTGATTCTCCGCGAGCGACGTCGTGAGGTCCCGATTCAAAGCTTTGGCGGAGGGGAGATCGTGGCCGAACGGTTTTTCTACGATCAAGCGGCGCCATTTCCCGTCTTCTTCGCGGGACAGCGCCGCGGCGCTCAATTGCCGGGCGATTCCGCCGATGAACCTCGGCGCGACAGCGAGATAGAAGAGCCGATTGCCTTCGGTGGATTGCTCCGCTTCGATCTTCTCGATCCCGAGCTTCAATTCAGCGAACGACGCGGCATCGTCGAAATTTCCCGTCGCGTAGTAGGAGCGTTCCTTTAACCAATCGGCGATCGCCGGATCGGGAGGAGCGGGGAGGAACTCCTGGAGGCTTTTCCCGACATGTTCGCGGAAGGCGCCGGTATCGATTCTGTCGAACGAGAAACCGAGGATGGCGAATTTCTCCGGAAGGAGCATGGTTTTGGCTAGGTTATAGAGCGAAGGAAGGAGCAGGCGCTTCGTTAGATCGCCGGTGGCTCCGAAGACGATCATCAAGCAAGGGCCGGCCGGTCCGCTGTGAGCGGGATGAGTGATGTTCATGTTAGAGACTTCCTTCATTCGGAGCGGAGCGCGATGGCTGGATCGATGCGGGACGCGCTTAGCGCCGGCAACCAGGCGGCGGCGAGCCCAACGGCGGCGAGCAGCGCGGGTACGGAGAGGAAAACCGCGGGATCGTGCGCTTGTACACCGAATAGGAACCCGGAGAGGAGACGCGCGAGGACGAACGAAGCCGTCAATCCGGCGGCGGCGCCGGCGAGCGTGAGACGCAGGCCATGGAAGACAACCATCTTCCGCACTTGCGCCGGGCGCGCGCCGAGGGCGAGCCGGATCCCGATCTCCTGGGTGCGCTGCTGGACCGAATAAGCCATCGATCCATAGATGCCGATGGCCGCGAGCAGGAGCGCCGACGCGCCGAAGACGCTAAGGAGAAGCGTATCGAAGCGGGCGCGGGCGGTGGATCGGGCCGAGATTTCATCCATTGTAAGAACGGACGCCGCGGGAAGGCCGCCACTGGCGCGGCTCAGTTCGCTCTCAATCGCCGCCGCCACCGAATGCGGCTCGACGCGCGTACGGACGGCCCAGGCGATGCGCTATCACGCGGGCGATGAGGGCGGTGAGGCCGTCGGGAACTTGTGCTATCGGGACATAGAGCATTGGCTCGGGATCGCGATTGAGTCCGTCGTCGCGAACGTCGCCAACGACGCCGGCAATTTGGCGCGGGGAGTCGGCGAACTCCGGACCGTAACCTTGTCCGATAAGGACACGATCGCCCAGCGGGTTGGCGCCCGGCCAGAATCGACGCGCCATCGCTCGATTCATTATCACGACTGGGACCGCGCCCGCCGAATCGCGATCGGTGAAGGCGCGACCGTTCACGATGGGGATTTTGAAGACCTTGAAATAGCCTGGCGAAACGCTCATCCAGCCGACGCGGCCAAGCGAGGCTCCGGAAGGGAGCGGGCGGCCGAGGATGGTGAACGGCAGACCGGCGCCACCTTCCAAGGGCAAGGAAGAAGTGGCTGCGGCGGCGGCAACGCCGGGAAGGCCCTCGATGCCTTGCGTGGCGTCGCGGGCCAGCCGCGCGGCTGCCGCCGTCGTTTGAAACGGCGAGTTCGCAAGCGACATGCGCAGGGTCAAAACATCGTGTGGGTCGAAGCCCGGATCGACCAAGCGAAGATTGTGGAACGATCGAATAAGGAGGGCGGCGCCGATCAAGAGCACGACGGCGACAGCGGTTTCGCCGGCGACAAGAAGCG
This sequence comes from uncultured Acidobacteriota bacterium, assembly GCA_963823105.1. Taxonomy (GTDB): domain Bacteria; phylum Acidobacteriota; class Terriglobia; order Bryobacterales; family Bryobacteraceae; genus JAJYKC01. Next base: position 131,797 of record CAWGKC010000008.1, on the reverse strand, counting down.
AGCGGGATTTATACTGGCGGAAGCCCGTACCGGAGCGGGCCGACCCTTCCTTGAGCGCCGCTCCGAGATCGGCGCGGGATGCGCCCAGCGCTGGGATGAGTCCGAAAATTACGCCTGTGGTGAGCGAGAGAAAAACCGTGAACAGGAGCACTCGCCAATCCATCGCCACCGTCGCGCCATGCTCGGGTATGCGCGGGATGTCGCCGGGGTTGATGGCGAGCAGCGCCTGGACGCCGGCGAGACCGAGGAGAAGCCCAAGCGCGCCACCGGCGGCGGACAACACCAGGCTCTCGGTCAGCAGTTGGCGGAAGATGCGGGCGCGGCCGGCGCCGATCGCCGCGCGAATGGCGATTTCACGCCTGCGCGCGCCCGCGCGAACCAGCAAAAGATTTGCGACATTGGCGCAGGCGATGAGCAGGACCAAGCCGACGGCGGCGGTAAGGATGAGGAGCGAGGACCGGACGTCTTCGACGAAGCGGTCCTGAAGGAGTTCGACGGCAAAACCGTCGCGCACGCCAACTACGATGGGGAATTTACGGCGGAATTGAGCGGCGGCGAGGGCGAGCTGGGCGTTCGCCATCGCGAGCGTAACACCGGGTTTGAGGCGCGCCGCGGCGACAAAGTAGCTGGCCTGATCGGTGCTATTGGGGTCGAGTTGAAAGGGGAGCCAGACGTCGGGAGGCGGATCGCTGTCGAAATCAAAACCGGGGCCGAGCACGCCGACGATGGCGTAAGGTTGGCCTCCGAGGAGGATGACCTTACCCATGATGTGTAGGTCGCCTGCGAAGCGCCGCCTCCAGAATCCGTAGTTGAGAACGGCGACATGCCCTCCGTTGGGACGGTCTTCTTCGGTTGTGAATGCGCGGCCTTGGATGAACGGCGCGCCGAAGAGGCGGAAGCAATCGGCGCTAACCTGCGCCATGGGAATCTGCTCGGGGTTTGCGCCGCCGGTGAGGTTGATCGAGCCGACGCGGTATGCCGAGACGTCCTGGAATACCGAAGTTTGTTCCCGCCAGATGTTAAATGTAGTGGCCGAAGCGCCCACGCCGTAGCCGGAGGGAGCCTTCAACAGGAACTGCACGATGCGATCCGGATCGGGGTAAGAGAGCGGTTTGAGGAGAACGGCGTTGACGACGGAAAAAATGGCGGTGTTGGCGCCAATGCCGAGGGCGAGAGCGGCGAGGGCCGCGCACGTGAAGCCTGGGCTCTTACGAAGCGAACGAAGGGCGAAGCGGAGATCCCGCATCAGGCGCGTCGGCCGCGGCTAAGCGGCGATCGGTTGGCGGCGGGCCGCGGCCAACCGGCTCAGCCAAGCGTGGAGACCGAAAATCGCGGCGGTGTAGAGGAGGTCGCCGGCGAGTGTCCATTTATAGAACGGCAGAGCGAAAATGTAGCACTGCAAGAGGCCGGCGGGGGTTGCGGCGAACTGGTTCAGTGTGACCCAGGCGCCGAAATTCGTAATTACGAAAAAGACGATGCTGCAGGCGACGGCGGCGCTCCCGATGCGCCAATAACTGCGCGTCGAACGGACCTGGCGGCCGATCCAAACGCAGATCAGAAGGCTTGAGTAAGTGAACAACTGCCAGCGGGTAAAGGGATGGACGCCGTAATAGAGAGCGAGGATGGGATCGGTGATCGTCATGATCGCCAGGGGCACCAGATAAGCCTGCCAGGCCGGGAGCCGCGCGCCGGCGAAGAGGCTGGCCGAATCGACGGGCGCGAAGTTGGGCGGGTGAGGAAGCAGGCGCGACAGCACGCCGAGGACGGTGAGGATGACCGCGACGGGACCGCGAGCGGGCGCATCGGGCGAGCGTTCGCGGTCCGATGGATTTTTCGCGCGGAATGGGGAGACTGGCATATAGGGAATTATAGCGCTTGGGCCTCGGCGAGCGTCCACGCCGGGATGGCGCCGGATTTGGAAGCCACGAGCGCGCCGACGCGGTTGGCGAAATCTCCGGTGCGGGCGAGGGGCTGGTCTAAGGCGAGACCGTGGAGGAGAGCGGCGGAGAAGGCGTCGCCGGCGCCGACGGCGTCCTGGACGCGGACAGGATAACCGGGGCATTCGGCGAAGGCTTCGCGGTAGAGAATGGCGCATCCACGCTCGCCGAGCGTGACACAGGCGCCGGCGCAATCGAAACGGCTGCAAAGGGCGCGGGAGAAAGCTTCAACGGGCGAGGCGGGGAGCGAGAACTCGAAGGCGAGGCGCGTAGTCTCGTGTTCATTGAGCTTGACGAGAGTCGCGCTTGCTAGGAGCTCGGCGGTAAGAGCCGGATCGTCGTTGGAGGGGCGGAGGTTCACGTCATAGAAAACCTGGGAGGAGCGAGAGGCGTCGACGATGCGCCGGGTGAGGGAGCGGACAGCGGGGCTCGATTGGGCAAGAGTGCCGTGATAGATCCACGCGGGTTGCGATTCGAGGAGAGCTTCGAATTGGGAGGCGTCGAGCGAAGGAAAGTCGTAGGCGGCGGGCCGGTGAATGGTGTAGGAAGGCTCGCCGGCGTCGAGTTGGACGGTAACGAAGCCGGTGGTGGCGTTGGAGACGGAGGCGACGAACCGCGAATCGACACCGAGGCGTTCCATTTCATCGAGAACGCGGGCGCCGCGTTCATCCCGGCCGACGCCGCTGACGAACGAGACGCGATGGCCGAGTTGGGTAGCGTGCGCGGAAAAATTGAACGGCGCGCCGCCGAGCCTTTCGCCAGATGGGAATAGGTCCCAGAGCACTTCGCCGATGGAGACGATGTTCATATTATTTGGAAGGGAGGAGCGTGGCGTCGCTGTAAATTGGCTTGCCGTCGAGAATCGCGAGAAGCACTTTTGTCTGGTGAGATTTTTCGAGACGGGCTGCAAATCGATTTTGGCCGCACCCGATGAGATGGGAGGCTTTGCCGGGTTCGAGCGAACCGGTGGCTTTTTCTTCGTGTTCGCGATTCACCCATACGCCGGCGTCCGTGAAGGTGGCGATCCTGGTGGATAGGCTGAGCTTCTCGCGCTGAATCCGGGCCGGGCCTTCCGACTCGTAGACGCCGCGGCGGGCGATGGCGGCGGAAGTATGGCGGAGGTTCAGGTTCAAGTGGACATGGGAGTCGTTAAGGCCCGGGGGGGCTATGCGGCCGCGGAGATCGACGATGTGGGTATGTGGGCCGGCGAGGGCGAGCGGGCTCGAATCGGGTCCGGCGAAGTCGATGCGGCCATTGACGATGTCCAGGGCGTCCGCCGAGCTCCGGGCGGCGTCGACGGTATAGATGGCTCCGTTCTTTAGAATCAGGTCCGGAGCGGGGAGGGGCGGAACTGCGCGCAGGGGAGCGCAAACGGAGGCAAATAGCAGAAGAAGGGGCGTTTGTAGGCGCAAGCGCGGAGTCTCCGGGAGAGAACCAGCTTCCTATTCTAAGATGAGTGAGCGAGACGGTGACAAATCCGCGCGGCGTCCGTCCAATGGAATGGTGGAAGCTCTTACCCAAACCTTGGCGGGCCAGGTTGCGGCCCCAGCGCTCCGAATGGATGAATCTTCGTTGATCCGGGCGGCCCAGGCGGGCGACGAGCGCGCGTTCGAAGGACTGGTGCGTCTGCACGATCAAGGCGTGCTGCGGTTGGCGACGAACCTGCTGCGCTCGGCCGAGGACGCCAACGACGTGTATCAGGAAGCGTTCCTGCGGGTCTTCAAGAATCTGCGCTCGTTCCGATTCGATTGCAGCTTTCACACCTGGCTGTATCGCATCGTGACGAACCTGTGCCTGGACGCGATGCGGCGGAAGAAAACGCGGCGGGAGGAACCGGCGCAAGTGGCCACCGCCAGCGGCGTGGTGGATCGGATGGAGAGAGTGGAGGAGAGCCGCGTCCAGGGCGACCCGCGCCGCAATCTGATGAGCGTGGAGTTACAGGAGCGGATTCAGGGCGTGCTGGCCGGATTGACGCCGCGGGAGAGGCTGGTTTTCGAAATGCGGCATTATCAGGGGATGCGGTTAAGGGCGATCGGGGAGGCGTTAGGAACCAGCGAGGAGGCGGCGAAGAACTGTTTGTTCCGGGCGACGCAGAAGATGCGGGCCGCCTTGGGAGATTTCGTATGAAGTGCGAGGAAATGCGTGAACGGGTCGCCCTGTACCTTTACGGGGAGCTGAGCTTTCAGGAGGAGGAAGACCTGGAGGCCCACGCGGAGAGTTGCCAGGGGTGCCGCGAGGCGTTGGAGCGGGAGCGGGCGATGCACCGGGCGCTCGATGCGGGCGAGGCGCCGGTGGCGCTGGTCGCACTGGCCGCGTCGCGCCGGGAACTAACGGAGCGGTTGGAGAAAATGCGCGCGGAGGAGGGGTTCTTCGGGCGGATCGGGATGCGCTGGAAGCTGGTGAGCGCGCCATGGCAGCCTGTGGGCGCCGTGGCGTTGTTGCTGCTGGGGTATCTGGGCGCGAGGATTCCGTCGCTTCCTTTTTTTGGGGCGGCCGAAGCGGGAGTCGCCGGGCCGATGGCTTCGCGAGTGCGATACGTGGAGCCGGAGCCTTCTGGGAATGTGCGGATTGTCGTCGAGGAGGCGCAACAGCGGGTATTGACGGGCCGCCCCGATGAGGAGCGGATGCGGCGGTTGTTGATGTCCGGCGCCCGCGATCCGGTGGACGCGGGTGTGCGCGTGGTTTCGTTGGATATGTTGAAGAATCAGACGGGATCGGCGGAAGTCCGGGAGGCGCTATTGCACGCGGTGCGCTACGATCCGAACGCCGGGGTGCGGTTGAAGGCGCTCGAAGCGCTGAAGACGTTCCCCGAAGACCCCGCGATGCGGCGGACCCTGACCCAAGTGCTGCTGACCGACAGGAATCCGGGAGTGCGGACGCAGGTAATCGATCTGTTGGCGATGCAAAAGAACGACCAGATGGTTGGTTTGTTGCAGGAGCTTTTGCACCAGGAAGACAACGGATATGTGCGGGAACGGTGCCAGCGCGTGCTGCACCAGTTGAACGCGTCGGAGGGGACGTTTTGAAGAGGGCGTTGGAAGCGGTGGCTCTGTTGGCGGCGCTTACCCTGCCTATGGGAGCGTACCAGTCTTCCCCGCGTTGGCCGGATGCTGGGGTATTTCTGCCGGTTGCGAATGCCGGCGGAAGTTATCTGGGTGTTGGCGTGGTGGAACTGACCCCGGAACGGGCGAAAGCGCTGAAGTTGACCGATGAACGCGGCGTAGAAGTTACGCGCGTGGAGGAGGGCAGCCCGGCGCAGAAGGCGGGAATTCAGACGGGCGACGTGGTGCTGGAATACAACGGGCAGCGGATCGAGGGCGTTGAACAGTTCGCCCGGTTGGTTCACGAGACGCCCGCCGGGCGGCGGATGAAACTCCTGGTGGGGCGGGAGGGCGTTTCGCGGACTCTGCAGGCGACTCTCAGCGCGCGCCCAGCGGCGGCGCCGCGGATTCAAGCCGGCCTGGCCCCCCTCCGAATGCCCGGTTTCGACGGGCCCGATGCGCCCTTGCCGGATATTCCCGGCTTCTTCTATAGCGGGCGGACCGGGTTGATCGGAGTGCAGGTAGAGACATTACCACCGCAACTGGCGGCGTATTTCGGCGTGAAAACGGGCGTTTTAGTCCGTACCGTGCTCGACGATTCTCCCGCGTCCCGCGCCGGCCTGAAGGCGGGAGACGTCATTGTCCGCGTGGACGCCGAACCCGTCGTCGACATCTCCGATTTGTTAAACGCGCTGGCTACCGCGCGGGCGAAGGGGAGTTGCCAAATCGGCATGATGCGCGAGCGTAAGGAATTGAATGTTCAGGTCGAGCTCGAGCCGGGGCGGGGAAGCAGCGGCGATCGCGCCCCGGCCACGCCAGTGCGGCTACGCCCTTAGCGCCCGGCAAGGCCGGGGCGTTAGGCCGGCACTTCGGCAGCCATCTTCTCCACCTTGAGAAGCAGTTCCACCTCCGCTTTCGGCAACTGCAATGCGGAGGCGATGCTCGCGGGTTTCTCTCCCTGACGAGACAACCGGATAACTTGTGCGCGCTTGTTCCAGTTGAGGCCGGATCGCGGCGGCGACGGGGGCACTAAAACGGCGGCGCGATCTTCGTTGGACCGGATGCGCGTCTCCAGGCTTAACACGAGTTGGTGAATCCGCTCCCGATCGTTCGCCATTTCGAGAGCCAGCGCGGCCAGCGACTGGCTCTGCTTTGACGACGCACCCTGCAGGGAGAAGTAGAGGACGATACCGGCGCCAATGCCGCATGCGGCAAGCGCGAGCGCCGCGAGCGCGCCCCAGAGCGGGAAGGTGAACATCATTGAATGGACTTTAACCTTTCCTGACGGCTAATTACCTGCTGAATGCGCACGCCAAAGTTGCCTTCAATGACAACCACCTCGCCGCGAGCGATCACGCAGTTATTCACAATGACCTCCACGGGCTCGGAGACGGTGCGATTGAGTTCGATAATGGAGCCCGTCGTTAGTTTGATTACGTCCTTAAGGGCCAATTCCGATTGGCCGAACGAGACGCTTACCGGCAACTCGACGTCGAGAAGAAGATCCAGCCGGCTCGGTCTAGTGCTTTCGGCGGGACCTGCGGGCGGCGCCGATTGTTTTGGAGAGGGTCTTTCGGAAACCGCGCTTGGTTGAGCCGCCGGTACGAGCGGTCCGGTAAGGGCTGGTGAGACCGCAAGAAACAACCGGACCATTTGAGGTTCGTCGGGATGAAGGTCGAACGAGAACGATTCGTACGGCGGTTCCGGCGTCTCGATAGCTTCCGGCGTTCGGGTCACCTCGCGGCGGAGCCGTTGAGAAAGAGCTTGGACAATAGAGGCAAAGACTTGCCCAGTGGCTTCGTCGTAGGTGCTCGCGGCGGCCACGGGATCCAGATCGGTAATGCCCGCCGCGGCAAGGATCGCTTCTCCGATCGCCGCCGGAGTGCCGGCCGCCGCGCCTATCCAGATCTTGGCGCCAGAACATACGCTGAACTCGCAACCCCGCCAAGTGAATGACGATCCGGACAGGGCGTCAGCGGGTAGCGGTCCGGCGGAGGTTTTCACCGGAGGACGGGCCCCAGTCATCGAATCGAGCACGGCGCAAATGGCGTCCGCGCACTCCGGCACGATCCACGGAATCTCCGCCGCGCTCATACGCGAGCTCCTTTTTGCATCGGCCATCGCTTCTCTATGAACGCCCGCAGGCGGAGGATCGCTTGCGATTTCAATTGTGAAATGCGGGATTCATGCAGTTTGACGATTTTTGAGATCTCGCGCAGGGTCAACTCTTCGCGGAAATAGAGACTAAGGACAAGCTTTTCCATTTCCGGAATTTGTTCGATCGCCGACGCGAGCAAACGCAGGAGCTCCGACCGCTCCAGCAGGCGCGAGGGCCACTGCTCCTCGTCGTCGGAGATGTATTTGAGCAGATCGCGGCCGTCTTCTTCGGGAGACGCGGTTTCGAGACTTCCCAAGTTGACCCCGCGAATGTCCACCAGCCACTCGTGGTACTCCTCCAGATTGAGTTTTAACTCGACGGCGATCTCTTCCTCGGTGGGAGACCTGTGAAGGCGCTGTTCGGCGGTGGAAATGGCCGCCTCAATCTGTTTTGTGCGGCGCCGCTGTTGACGAGGAGCCCAATCGAGACCCCGCAGACTATCGAGAATCGCGCCACGGATCTTATATTCGGCGTAGGTTTTGAGTTTGACGTTGTGTTTCGTATCGAAGCGGTCGATCGCCGAGATGAGACCGACGATACCCGTGGAGACGAGATCGTCGAGGTTCACGCTTTCGGGAAGCCTTTCGTGGATCCTGCGGGCGATCAGCCGGACCTGAGGTAAGTGCTCAAGGATGAGCCGTTCCCGTTCCTCGGGCGAAAGAACGGTTCCGTCATCGTATCTTCGCGATTGCTGTTGGCTGGATGTGGCTGCCACAGGGAAACCTCTAAGCTGCCGCGGAGGCGGCCTTTCTCTCGGGAGTCGATCGATGAAGGATCAAGCTGGCGATCCGTTGTTTGTCGGCCGGTTCGAGATCCTCCGGGATCTGAGGACCGGAACAGAGAAACGAGAGCGGAAGGCCCGAGCGGGCGGACTCGTTGAGCAACACGCCAAACGAGGAGCACTCGTCGAGGCGGGTGAAAATTATTTTCGAAGGATGGCAGGGCTCGAAGCGGGCCGCAGCGGACGCTATATCGGCGGCTCGCATGGACGCAGGCAATACAAGATGCGTATCGACCTCCGCATCGGCGGCGAGGACGCTCATTACGTCACGGGCGTCTTCAGCCTCGCTTCGGCTCCATCCGGGAGTGTCGATCCATATCCATTCCTTGCCACGATGCTCGTCGATCGCCTGGCGTAAGGCGCGAGCGCCGTCAACGGCTAGGAAACCGGCGCCGAGGATGGCCGCATAAGAGCGCAAGGGCTCGGTTCCGGCGACCCTCTGGGTGTCGGCGGAGACGAGCAGCGAGGGACGACGCGAGGCAAATCCAAATCGGGCGGCAAGTTTGACCAGCGTAGCGGTCTTACCGGCTCCTGCAGAGCCGACTACCGCGACGATGCCTTGACCCGTACCGCTTTTGCCTAACGAGGAGTCGACGCGAATCATCGACGCGACGGCTTGGCTCGTGTCGCCGGCCTCGGAGTGAGAGCGGTCCAGGAGTTCACCGATCCATTGAGGATCGACGCCGGCCGCTTCGAGGGCTTTGAGCGAGGCGACCGACTCCGGCGGCGCGGCGATTCGTAGAGCGGCACCTTCGGCCCTCTCCAGCGTGGAAGCGATCCGTTCGACCCGATTCAGCAGCGCGTCCCAGCTTTCCGGAGCGGCGACGGCGGAGTCGCACCGCGCGTCCTGTATGGAGGGGGAAGGGCGCGAGCGTTTGTTGTTCGCCGGTGGCGCCTCGGACGTAACGGCGCAAACGACTTCGTGTTCGCCGAGCCTGCGCGACTCCGGCGCACTGCGGCGGGATTCGATCAGCATCGCGTCCGGCCCCATCTCTCGCCGCGCCTCGGCCAGGGCCGCATCCACCGTGCTCGCGAAAAAGGATTTAATTCTCATAGCCACCTATCCTGGACTTCGGCAGTTTTCGGCCGGGACATTACTTCACCGTCCCCAAAGATGCGACTTTGATCCCCGGCGGCACCTCGTTGTGCGATAACACGGCCAGATTGGGTAGCCCGGCCTCGATCATCTGGCGCAAAAAGAACCGGCTTCCCGAACCGGTGAGCAGCACCGCAGCCGGCTCCGCCCCGCCCGCCGTAGCCTGGACGCGTGCAACGATTTCCCGAATCCGTTGGGGAGGTAACGAGAAGTGGCTCGACGTTTCCGAGTGTTCCACCGACGATTCAACCGCTTGCTCGATCGAGGGATCGGCAAACCATGCCGGCAACTCCCCTTTCGAATTCAAGTACGGCTTCACCAAGGAACGCCGGATCGCTTGTCGGGCGTACTCGGTCAGAAGCACCGGATTTCGCGTGACCGGCGCGGCCTCTCCGAGCGACTCGACGATGGTGGCGGCGTCGCGGATCGAAACTCGCTCGCGCAGGAGATTTTGCAGCACCTTCTGCACCGATGCCAGTGGGAGAAGTTTCGGAACCAGGTCTTCGACGGCTTTCGGATTCTCTTCCGTGACGCGGTCGAGCAGTTTCTTGGCGTCCTGGCGAGAAAACAGTTCGTGGGCGTGACGTCGAATAATCTCGCTCAAGTGCGTCCCTACGACGCTAACGCTGTCGACTACCGTATAGCCGGCAGACCGCGCCTTGTCGGCCGACTCGGGAGCGATCCAGGAGGCGGCGATGCCGAAGGCCGGTTCGTGCGTGGGAATGCCCTCGATCGCCGGTGCGTTCGGCCCGGGACTGATCGCCAGTTCGCATCCTTGTGGCAGTTCAAACCGCGCGATTTCGGCGCCCTTCAACGACAAGACGTACTCGCGTGCGCGCAACGAGAGGTTGTCGGTGACGCGGACGGGAGGCAACACGTAGCCGAGTTCTCCGGCGAGTTGGCGCCGAATGCTGGCGATACGTCTCAATAATGGCGAGTTCTGGCCCCCTTCGACGAGTTTCACCAGCCCCAGACCGACCTCGATCGCCAGAGGCTCCACTTTCAGCAAAGACTCGAGGTTTTCCTTCGCGGGCGCAGCCGGCGCCGCGGCCAACTGAGCGGCGGCCAAATTCCTGCCTCGTAAGCGCCAGCCACCTACGCCAAGGCCGCCACCGAGCAGGAGGAAAGGAATCTTCGGGAGCCCCGGAAACGCCGCCAGGGCGATCAGGACGCCGGAGGCAAGCAACAACGGCTCCGATTTTCCGAGGATCTGGCTCCGGAAGTCTGAGCCGAGCCTTTCGTCGGAACTGGCCCGAGTGATGATGAGCGCGCCGGAGATCGAGATCATCAAAGCCGGAATCACCGTAACCAGTCCATCCCCGATGGTTAGAACGGTGTACGTTTGGAGGGCGTGCTGCAAGTCGAGGCCATGCTGCAAAACACCGATTAGGAAACCGGCGATGATATTTATGCTCGTGATGAGAATACTGGCGACCGCATCGCGCTGGGTAAAGCGGGAGGCCCCGTCCATCGCCCCGTAAAACTCCGCTTCGGCGGCCAATTGTTTTCGGCGTAACCGGGCCCCGCCTCGTCCACAAGACCGGCATTCAGGTCGGAGTCGATCGACATCTGCTTGCCCGGCATGGCATCCAGCGTGAATCGCGCGGTGACCTCGGAAATGCGAACGGCTCCATGGTTGATCACCACGTATTGAATGGCGATCAAGACGAGAAAGATGACCACCCCGATAACATAATTGCCTCCGACTACGAAGGCGCCAAACGCCTGGATCACATCCCCCGCCGCCGCCGTACCCGTATTGCCGTTAAGTAGAATGAGGCGGGCCGAGGAGACGTTCAGGGCCAGCCGGAAGAGGGTCATCAAAAGGAGAGCCGTCGGGAAAACGCTAAACTCCACCGGACGCGTGATGTACATCGCGCCCATGAGCACGATGACCGACATCGAAATGTTGGCGCTGATCAGGAGATCGAGCACCATCGTCGGCAGTGGTGCGATCATCGCCAACACGATGCCCAAGACGGCGAGAGGAACGGAGATCTCGCTCCAATTGACCCGCGACAGGATTCCCAGCGTGGCCTTGCCTGTAATCGCGGATGCCCGGGCCGGAGGAGCGGCGGCCATTCGGGCGTGAGACGGTGGCGCGTTGGAAACGGCGGCCGGGGGTATTTGGGGAATGGTCATGGTTAGAGTGGTTGATTTCTCGGGAATCTAGCGCCGCCGCTCGCCCTGATGCATCACGCGGAAGATATAGGCAAGAATCTCGGCGACGGCGCGATAAAGATGGGCGGGGATCTCTTGCCCGACGTCCACCGATTTGTAGAGGGCCTGCGCTAACGGAGGATTTTCGATGATCGGGACTTGATTCCCGACCCCGATCTGACGAATGCGAAGCGCGAGATAGTTCTTTCCTTTGGCGACCACCCTGGGAGCGGACATTGCCTGGTTGTCATATCGCAACGCCACCGCGTAGTGAGTGGGATTGACGACGATGGCCGTGGCCAGCGGAACTTCCTTCATCATGTTGCGCCGGGCGAGATCGCGCTGGAGGCGCCGGATGCGGTTCTTGACGAGCGGGTTGCCCTCCGATTCTCGCGACTCGTCCCGCAACTCCTGCTTGCTCATTCGAAGTTCGCGGAGGAAGCGGCGGTATTGCCGGAAAAAATCGACGCAGCCGATCGTCACCACGGCGAGGGCGGCCTTTAACAAAAATCCCTTCCATGAGGCGGCTAACAACAAGAAAGCCACCCGCGGATCCGTTCGCGGAAGCGCAAGGTAAGTCGAGACGTTTGCGCTGATCATGTGATAGGCCGCATAGAAGAGGATGGGGGTAAGTAGTAATGCTTGCGTCGCCGCCGTCAGATTCTGACGCGGGGTGTCGCGGAGACGCCGCAGCGGGTTCCACCGGGATATGTCGGGTGTCAGCTTCGCCGGAGCGAAACCGAAACCGGTGCAGGACAACTGAACCGCGAGACCGCACGCCGCCGTCGCGCTGACGCAAAACAAAACGGGAAGCAGCGACCGCCGGAACATCAGTGCGACCATGGTCTTCAGGCCGCCACTCGCGAGGCCGGTGTCGAAAGCCATCGACAGCAGAGTCCGGACGAGGATGGCAAACGAGGCGAAGGCGTCGGGAGCGAAAATCGCAGCCAGGACGACAAACGCCGCGAACTGAACCGCTCCCGTCAGTTCCCGGCTGACCGCGAAGCTCCCTTCTTTGTTCGCTTTCTCAAGGCGCCGGGGAGTCGCTTTTTCGGTCTTTTGCCCCGTCCCGCTCATTTCAATCCAGCCATCCCACTCAGATAGCCCATGACGTTGCCAGCCGCCCTCTGGCATACCATTGGAAAGACCGAGAGAGTGAGACTCAGGACGAGTATGCCGGCGAGCATCTTGAGTGGAAAGGAAAGAGGCAAAAACTGTATCTGAGGCAGCATCCGGCCGAGGATCGCAAAGCAGAGGTCGATAAACAACAGCAGCGCCATTTCGGGCATCGCCAGACGAAGGCCGAGTGTGAAAATGCCGCCCCCTAGATGGATTAAGGACTGAACAGCCGACGAAGTTACCGCGTACGAGCCCGGAGGGATAGATTGCAGACTTGCGGCCAGGCAGCGGAGGACCTGGCGATCGAGTCCCGCGGCGAAGAAAAGGCAGCCGCCAAAAAGCTGGGCGATGACGAGGAGAACGCCCGAATCGGCCTGGGAGTTGGGATCGATCGTCGTGGCGAAGGCGTAGCCGGCTTGTTGTGAAATCATCTGTCCGGCGAACTGAAAGCCTTCGAGCAGAAAGCCGACCGCCAACCCAGATCCGGCGCCCACGGTCAGTTCCGACAAGATCCAGACCACAACCGCGCCCCCCGACGGGTTGGATTCCGGTGGGGCGGGCCAGAATGGAAAGAGCGCGATGGTCAAGGCGATGGAGACAAGGATTCGGGCGGCATCGGGACCATTCTTGATCCCGGGAATGGGAATGAAAGCGAACGTTCCCACAATCCGCGAGAGGGTCAGAAGAAAGCTGAGCACCAATCCCGGTCCCAACGAAAACTCATTGGGCATAGTGGCTAAAATCCCCAAACAGCGTGGCGGTATAGGCGACGAGCCGCAATGTCATCCAGGGAAGAAAAAGGAGAAAACCGGCGAAGAAAGCCCAAAGCCGCAGCACCGCGCCGAAACTCGAATCCTGCATCGACGTTACGACCTGAACGAAACTCACGACTACTCCGGTGACGAATCCGAGGGAAAGCAACGGAAGGCTTAGCCAGAACAGGGTCATCAACGCATGCCGGAATAGCTCAACCGCCGCTTGCTGAGTCATTATGTTACGAAGCTCCTGACCAGAGAACCCACTACTAGGTTCCAACCGTCGACAAGGACAAACAACAGAATCTTGAATGGCGCCGAAAGCATCACGGGAGGAAGTTGAACCATGCCGATCGAGAGGGTCACCGACGCGACGATGAGATCGATGAGGAGAAATGGCAGAAAGAGAACGGCGCCAATTTGAAATCCCGTGCGCAATTCCGAAAGTATGTACGCGGGGATGAGGACCGGCAAGTTCAAATCGGCGGGCTTAGCCGGAGCGGGCGAGTGCGAGATCTCCAGAAACAGACGCACGTCCTTTTCGCGCACGGAACGGGACAAGTAGCGCTGGATGGGCTTGGAGCCGTCTTCCCATGCCTGCTTGGCGTCAATGTCGCCGTGTTCATACGGCTGCCAAGCCTTTGCATATACCTCGCTAGCCACCGGTTGAATGAGGGGAATGGTCAGGAATAACGCCAGCCCAACCAATACCTGATTCGAAGGGGTTGTCTGCGTTCCAAGTGCCTGTCGCAAGAAGTGTAAAACGACTGTTATTCGAAGAAACGGTGTAATCGACATGAAGATCGCCGGCAACAATGTCAGCGCGGTCAACATCAGTAGGGTCTGCAGAGGAGAGTTCGCGGCGTGACCCGATTTGTCTTCCAGGAGTCCTCCCACTAGATCGGAAGGAGTTCCCGCGTGCAGTAACCCGGAATGAAAAAGCACTAGGCTCGCGAGGATGCGGGTTTTCATGAGAATGGCGAGGCTCCCTCGGATGGCCGCTCATCTGCCTCAAATTGGCCGTCCTGAGCGTGGCCGATCACAAAGAGCCCGCCGGGATGCGCGCCCAACAACAGATCCCTTCCACCGAACTGGACAAGATGCAAGGAGTGATGGGAGGTAAGCCGGAGGGTTCCGGACTGCCGAAGCTGGCTCGTATTTCGCTGAAACGCCCGCGGGACAAAACCCGGTGGAACGAGCTTGACTCCCGCGTTGCGGCCGCGCAAGAAGTGAATCGTGGCCCATAACAGAGACAAGACAAGTCCGACTGCGAGAATGGGTTGGATTACGTCCATAACGAAATGTGAGTGGTCATTTGTCGATCTTGCGAATGCGGAGCTGCCGCCTATAATTCGCTATTGAAATCCGTCATCCTCACTCCGACCGTCTCCTCGATAATGACGATCTCTCCAAAGCCCACCAGAGTCCCTCCCACCAGAATGTCGATGTTCTCTCCCGCGGAACGGGTCATCCTAACGACGCTTCCAACGTCTAGCTCCAGAAGTTGAGCCAGGGTCATGACTTTGCGATCCAGTTCCGCTTCGATCCGCACCGGAACGTCGGCGAGAAAGGAAAGCTCCTGAGTCGGGGTGAGCGGTTCAGACATGAGGAGCGCTCCTTACGGGATCAAGTTGATGGTGTCCTGGGTCACTTGATTTACCGTCGTTACGACCTTGGCGTTCGCTTCGTAGCCGCGTTGGAACACGATCATATTGGTGAATTCCGTGGCGATATCGACGGTGGAACTTTCGACGGCCCCGCCTACGACCGAGCCTCTCCCGCCCGTGCCTGGAACGCCGATCGCCGGAAGGGCGCTCACGGCGCTTAGTTGAAAGTTGCTATCGCCGACCGCGATTAGAGATTCGGGATTCCGGATTGTCGCCATCGCGATTTGTCCGACGATGCTTTGCTGTCCGTCCGAGTATTGAGCGACGATCTGGCCCCCGTTGGCGATTCCGACGTGGACAAGTTGTGCGGCGGCCGCACCGTCTTGAGCGAGCGCCGATACGGAGGAAGCCTGGGAGAATTGCGTTATTCGCGGCGCGGTTCCGTTGTAGAGCTGCCAGTTAAGGGTCATGTTGGCGGCTCCGTCGGTTAAGCCTTGAATCTGGATTTGCGGTGCGGGATCGGTCGACGCCGGCGTCGTAAGTTGGCCGTTTTGATCGAAGGTGAGCGTACCGGTGACCGGGGTAAAAGGACTGGTGACGTCGGAGTTTGGCACGGTGATGGAGTAATTCCATTGTCCCGGCGTCGAGCTTTCGGTGAACTGCGCGGAAAGGGTGTGCGCGTTGCCGAGAGAGTCGTAGACCTGAATCGACGTGGAGAACGTATTTGGCTGTGTGCCGGTCGTCGCTGAGTTCAAATTCATGTCGAAAGAGAAGTTTTGCGTAGTGATGGGCGCCTTCAGCGTGCCCGTTGGTACGTTGATCGGTCCCGTCGCGCCGTTCGTATTTAGAACGCCGCCCTGTGATGTCCATCCTTGAATGATCTGGCCCGTCGCCGTCATCAGGTTTCCGCTCTGGTCGGTTTGAAGATTGCCGCTTCGGCTGTATTCAATCGCACCACTGGTCGGGTCCTGGACGACAAAAAAACCGTCGCCTTGGATTGCGGCGTCCAACGGGCCGCCCGTGTTCTGGATGGCTCCCTGGGTGAATTGCCGGAGCGTCACGGGAATGCCCACGCCGAAGCCGACCTGGGTGGCGCCGAGTCCCGCGCCTATCGACTGGGTCACCAAGTCATGGAACGATACGGCGCTGGCTTTGAAGCCGGTGGTGTCGAGGTTGGCGAGATTATTGCCGACAACGTCGATGCCGGTCGAAAATGCGTTCAAGCCGGATAGTGCTGTTGCGAAGGATGAGGCCATGAAAAGTTCTCCTTATTGATGATTCGTCGTGATTCCGCCGGTACCCGCTACCGGCGCCGTTTTCCCGGTTCCGGTTCCCACCACGGGCGTGGTCGTCCCCGTTCCGGTTCCCGCCGCGGGAGGCGTCAACGCCGTTTGAATTGAGCTTAACGTTTGATTTGCCTGCACCAATTGCTCGACGCTATTGATTTGAGTGAGCTGACTGAGAAATTGGGTAGGATCGGCTGGGTTGGTTGGGTCTTGATTTTGCAGCTCGGCCACCATAAGCTGCAAGAACTGGCTCTGGATATTCGCCGGGCTCGAGCTGGAAGACGCGGTGGTAGAGCTTCCTGCGGTTGAACCGGGCGTGGTCGAATTGGACGTGCCGTAGGTCGGTGCGGCCGTGGACATCGCGGGAGCGAGTTGAGTGGTTATCGACGGAGATTGGATGATCATGATCTAGTTCCTTTCCTTACACGGGGAATTGTGAAGCGAAGCTGACTTCATTTGGAGCGGCATCGCGCTGCCGGCGCTCTCGACGGTCGCCATTCCGGCGTCCTGGCTGACGCGAATCGCCGAACTGACCTGCCGCATTCTGGCTGTCGGAATGTCCGGTATTGCTATGGCCGTTCGTCGCGCTCTTTGCGGGCGCCCAGGCGTCGGCTTCGATCCCTTCCTGCTTCAGCGAGTTCACAAGATCGTTCAAGTTAGCCTGCATCCGCCCATTCAGTTCGGCGTCCGGCGTTCGAACTGCCACGCGAATGGCGCCGTCGCGCTCGACGAGCTGAAGCGAGACTCCTGGCATATTCTCGTGGTCCAGATGCAGCGCAAGTTGGCGGGCGGGAGCGCCCGTTTCCGCTTGTTGCGTCACAGCGTCGTCTGGAGACGGTTGCGGGGCCTGTTCCGTTCTAGACTTCGCTCCGGCCGCCGATGCGTTTTGGCCGGCGTTTGTGCCGGATGCGATAACATTCGCTTGCCCCAGAAGGTTGCTTGGAGGCTTCGCCTCGCCGGTCTCGGACGGAATGGTCTTGTCCGGACGAAGGGCGCTGGCTACCTCAGGCGGTTGATGTTCCGCACTCTGCCCGTTGGTTCCCCCATCCTGGCTCGAACCGGTTCGTGTGGCGGTTTGGTCCACGGCGGGTCCTCCGTCCGGCACATGTGCCGTGGGGGTGTCTTGCGGCGTTACCGGATTCACGGCGGGGGTGGCTCCATCGTTTCGTGCGGTGGAAGAAGCCAGATCGCCGCGAGGCTGGGTTGATTGCAGCGGCGGGCCGCTACTTTCCCCGGATCGTTCATCTGTCACATGAAGGTCGGCCATGAAGGCCAAGTCGCCGACCGCCGCGATATCCGATGGCCCGGAGCCGACGCGTTCACCCGTTCGCCCATCCGCATTCTGAACCGCTTCCATTCTGGCCCCCACGCTCTTCTTTCCTTCTATGGTGGCTTCCGTGGCGTGAGATTGAATCGTGCCAAACGAGAGCGCTAAGGATAGCGGAAGGGTAACTGGAACCACTTGCGGGAGAAGCGCGAAAGGATCCAATCTCGACTTCGAGGATGTTTCCCCCGCATTTGTGCGTTTTGCGGCTGGCTGGCCGTCCTGAAGGCGCAGTATCGCAACTGGACGCTGCCCGGCAGACACGATTGTGTTTGCAAGTACGTCCGCCGTATCTATTTTCGAAGGGCTACCCGCCGCGGGCGCCGTCTGAGGAAGAACTGCGTCCTGGCCGTCATTCGCACCGAAGGCGCTTGACTCCAATATCATGCGCAGGAAAAGATTGGCCGGGTTTGAAGGGCTTGCCTTGCCTGAAATGGTCGAGGTGGATCCGGAGACGGACTGTAGCGGAGTCACATTCACGCTGCCCGTATTGCATGTGCGATGCCATCCCATGCGAGGCTCATTTTCAGTCAGATCCCGCGCAAACGTCGGCAACGGAATGCCAGGAGCGTTCCAATGATGGCATCTTCTTGCCAATTCGGAACTCTCCTCATTTCCCTTATCGACAGCCGCCTGAATGTCTTAAGCGTCTTCACACAATGGCACTCGATTTGCATGATTGGACGGCAGGTCGTTCTTAATGGATTCCTTAACGGTAGCCGCGGCTAGCGGGATGCGTTCACGCACCGAGAGCCTCGACATGCTCGCCAATAATATCGCCAACGCCTCATCGGCCGGCTTCAAGGCCGACCGGGAATTCTATGGACTCTACACCTCGGCCGAAGCGGCAGGATCCGCCAACTCCGCTCTTCCTCAGCTTCCCTTGGTGGCCAGGCACTGGACGGATTTTTCGCAAGGGTCGCTCTCGCCGACCGGCAATTCACTCGACCTGGCGCTTGCGGGAAATGGATTTTTCACGGTTCAGACCTCGTCGGGGCCGCTCTACACACGAAACGGAAGCTTTCGGCTTTCCGCTGAGGGAGTGATCGAAACCCAAGACGGAAACCCGGTCCTATCGTCGGATAAGAATCCCATTACGCTCGATCCCACCCAACCCATTGACGTCGGCGCCGATGGCACGGTCCGCCAAGGGGGTCAGGAGGTGGCCCGTCTCGGCGTGGTGGAGTTTACCGATCTCAGCGCGCTATCCAAACGAGGCCAGGCCTACTTTGGAATCAATGCTTCTGACATGCCCCCTAAGCAGTCGCAAGCTGAGGTTCACCAAGGATCGCTCGAAGCGGCGAATCAACAACCGGCCGAGGCGGCAGTACGTTTGGTGAACGTGTTGCGCCAATTCGAGATGCTCCAGCGGGCCATGACTATGGGTGGCGACATGAATCGCCGTGCCGTCGAGGAAGTGGCGAAAGTGGCTTGAACCACCGGCATGGGTCGTCGTCGCTGCCGATCACGCCCACCGCCGAGGATCACGCTAAAGTTGAACGGCGCCGCCGCCGAAGCAAAGAGTGCATGGACCGATGTAGCGAAGGGAGTCAACATGAGTAACCGAAGACAACGAGCGCGTCAGAGAGGCGAACAGTCATGATCCGCGCCTTGTATAGCGCCGCGAGCGGTATGAACGCTCAACAGATGAACCTCGACAATATCGCCAATAATCTTGCCAACTCCAATACCAATGGGTTCAAGATGCGCCGCACTCAATTTCAGGACTTGCTCTATCAGAGCTATATTCAACCGGGTTCGGCGGCTGGGGCGCAGACTACAGTTCCGAGCGGACTGCAACTAGGTCTGGGAACACGGCCGGCGAGTAACGAAATCATTTTCACTCAAGGTAGTTTCCAGCAGACTGACAACCCACTCGATTTGGTCATTCAAGGCCATGGATTTTTTCAAATCCGGCTGCCCACAGGCCAACTCGCCTATACCCGGGACGGGAGCTTTCAAATGGATCGGAACGGCAACGTTGTCGACGCCAACGGCAATCCCTTGGAACCGCAGATCGTGATTCCTTCGCAAGCGCAGGCCGTGACCATCGCGCCAGACGGAACCGTGAGCTACACGCAAACCGGGCAAATCTCCGCCCAAGTCGCGGGTCAGATTCAGCTCGCGCAATTTACGAACCCCGCGGGCATGAATAGCATGGGAAACAATCTGTTCAGCCCAACCGACGCATCCGGCGACGCGACGCTCGACGTTCCAGGCGGTCAAGCCGGTTTGGGAACATTGCAACAAGGATACGTGGAGGGATCGAACGTAAGTGTTGTATCCGAGTTCATCAATATGATCGTGAGCCAACGGGCTTACGAGGCGAACTCGAAGGTTGTCAAGGCTGCCGACGAGATGTACCAACAGGTGAACAACATTACGCCATGACGCCGTTCTCCCTCATTTTGCTCGCAGTTGTTCCCGGCTCTGGCGTTCCAGCCTGTGTTCCCGTTGACGGAGACCGGATTCTCATGCGCGACTTGGCGCGGACCATCCCATCGTTCAAGGCGCTCGATCCGAATCAACAGGTAGGTTTCGCTCCACTGCCGGGCGCGCGGCGTGTCTTTCTCCCCAGGGAGTTGTCCGCGATGGCCCGCGTGTCGGGAATCACGCTCGAAGGCTCCGTCGCCGTTTGCTTCGAGCGTGCCACGGCCACCCTAGTCCCTAGCCAGTTGGAGGCCGCGATACGCCATTCGGTTGGAGACGCCGTCAACTTCGAGATCACCGATTTCAGCCATTACCCGGTGCCTCCCGGCGAGCTACAATTCTCCAAATCGGGCCTCAATTTTCCTCCGGCCGGGAGCGCCGGCGTTCCGGTCTTATGGCTCGGTCACGTGACTTACGACGGTGACCGTCACCTTCCTATCTGGGTGCGAGTGAAGCTGACCTCGACGCGGACCGTTCTAGTTGCCGTCGTGCCCATCATTTCCGGGCAGACCATCGATTCGGCGCAGGTTCGCAGCGAACGCCGTGCGATGTTTCCATTCCCCGAGGCGCCGGCTGTCGATCCGGCGCAAGCGGTGGGCAAAGTAGTGCGGCGCTCCTTGGCGGCGGGAACGGTCATCTCCAACGACATGCTCGTGAATCCACCCGCCGTGAGCCGCGGCGAGACGGTCAGTGTCCGGGTCGAAGACGGAGGGGCTCATTTGCGTTTCACGGCGGTGAGCGAAACGGCCGGCCGCGTCGGAGACTCCATAGTTATCGAAAACCCAACGACGCATTTTCGATTCCGCGGCGTCGTGGACGCCCCGCATGAAATTCTTGTCCGGAGCGGAGGAACCTACTAAATGATTCAATGGCGAACTCTCGCGGTCGTATTGTTTCTTCCCCTCGCGCTTGCGGCCGGCAAAAAGAAACCGAAGGCGGCGGCCAGCGACATGCCTCCGATCGAGGATTATCTCAGCCATGCCGCCAAGTCGTCCGCAGACACCCAGCCTTCGATCGGTTCACTTTTCCGGGCGGACGGCGTGCTGTCCGATTTGGGACGCGATCTGCGCGCGTCCAGGCGCGGCGACTTAGTGACGATCTTCGTTTCCGATAATGCAAATGCCGTATCCACCGGCGTCAGCAACACCAGCCGCAAATCCAGTGTCGCGTCGTCGATTTCCGCCCTCGCCGGGATTACTCCCGCCACTGGCGCGTTGGCGAATCTGGCCTCCACCGCCAATAACCAGCAACTGCAAGCGCAGGGAACCACCAGCCGTCAAACGACTCTCACGACGAACGTCACTGCGGAGGTCGTCGCCGTCACGCCCACGGGAAATCTGATCGTCGAGGCGCACAAGTGGATACTCATTAATTCCGAACATCAGGAAGTTATCTTGCGCGGTATTCTTCGACCCGTGGATCTCGCCCTCGACAACTCCGTTTCCTCCGACCGGATCTCCCACTTGGAGGTCCTCGTGAATGGCAAGGGCGTCGTGAACGACGCCATTAAGCGTCCGTTCATCCTCTACCGGCTCCTTCTCGGTCTGCTTCCTTTCTAGCAACATGATCTACCGATTCTTTCTTCTCGCCGCGTTCTTGACGGTCCCATTTACCGCGCGTCCGGCAACGGTGACGGCGCTGAAGAATCTGGCTTCGGTGGAAGGCGTGCGCGACAACCAATTGGTGGGTTATGGAATCGTCGTCGGCCTGAATGGCACCGGCGACAAACTCACCACCATATTTTCGGCGCAGAGCTTGACGAATCTACTGAATCGCATGGGCGTAAACGTAAATCCAGCCTTAATTCTCATTCACAATACGGCTTCGGTCCTGGTCACCGCGGACCTCCCGCCGTTCGCCCAGCCCGGCACCAGACTCGACGTGACCGTGGCCGCCATCGGAGACGCGAGTAATCTCCAAGGCGGCCTGCTGATTCTCACTCCGTTGAAGGCGGCGACCGGCGAAGTTTACGCCGTATCTCAGGGTTCGGTGGTCACCGGCGGGTTCGCCGTGGGTAAGAGCGGCAGTTCGCAAACGGTAAACCACCCCACCGCCGGACGCGTTCCCAACGGAGCGATCGTCGAGCGGGCGGCCCCATCGGTCGAGCCCGGCGACCGCGTTCGTCTTCAACTCCGCCGGCCCGACTTTATCACCGCCTCGCGCATCGCCGAGGCTCTGAATCGCAAATTTCCCGAAAAGACGCCCATCGCCCACTCGGATAACGCCGGCCTTGTGACCGTCGAAACTCCCTCCGATTGGCGCTCCCGAACGGTCGAGTTCATCGCCATGGTGCAAGAGGTGCCGATCGAGCCTTCGAGTCCGGCGCGGGTCGTGGTAAACGAGAGAACCGGAACGATCGTAATGGGTGGAGACGTGAAGATCGGACCAGTCTCTATTCTCCACGGCGGTCTATCGATCAATATCGAAACCGAATTCCAGGTCTCGCAGCCCGAAGCGTTTTCCAAGGGTCAAACCACGGTCACGCCGCAAACAAACATCGCAGTAAAGGAAGATAAGGCTCACAACGTCGCCCTGAAAGAAGGAGCGAACGTCGAACAGCTCGTCCGCGCCCTGCTCAGCATCGGAAGTACGCCTCGGGACATCATCGCGATCCTGCAGAGCGTTAAAGCCGCCGGCGCCCTCGACGCCGAACTCGAGGTGATATGAGCATCGGTCCCGTTCCATCGTCCGGTTTCCCCGTTCGGGTTTCGGAGGCGCCGGCAAAATCGCCGTCTTCCAGCAGATCGCAAGACACCCCGGCGAAAATCCTCGACACGGCCCGTCAGTTTGAAGCGCTCCTGTTGTCGCAAATGCTCAAGAGCGCACACGCCGACGGCTCCGAGAGCGACGAGGAGGACTCCGGTTCCGTTTTGGGAGGCATCGGACAGGAACAGTTCGCGACGGCCCTTTCCCAACGCGGTGGTATCGGCTTAGCCGATTCGATCGCCCGCAGTCTGGCCCCTAAACCGGCTCATCCGGCGTAGCTCACGGGCGCGTACGCAAGATCGGCATCCGGCATGCCGTGTTCCGAAGCGTGACGAAAATGTGGAATCATCGGCTCGCATCGCTCCCATCCCGCCAATAGCGTCGTGAGCAGTCGGTGTACTTCTTCGAATGGCGCTTCCGTCCGGGAGAAATTTCCCTCTAGCAGGCGGCGCTGGGAATAATCGTAGATCGCGGCTAATCTGCCGCTAAGTTTTCCGTCGACACTTCGATCGAGAGACTGTGTGAGTTCCGTTAGAATCGCCATCGCGCGGTTCACCGCAGCGGTTCGTCCCCGGATATCACCGGAAATCACGCAGCAGCGCGCCTGCGCCACGGCGTCGATGGCGCCGTCATAGAGCAACCGGATCAGTTTAACGGGGTCGGCCGCAAGGACCTCCCCTTCGAGGTATGTGCTGTAAGCGTCGTTAGCCATTCAGTCGTTCCAAGATGCTTATCGGCCGTTATCGCGATTGTTTCAATGCCTTTGCGAGGGTAAGCAGGTAGGCGGCGGGAATCTGCATTACGACTTCGTTCGTCTGCGCGTCGATGATTCGGATAATCGCCTCTTGCGAGGTGCGATCCATTACGAACGTCAACTCCGACCGATTTCCCACGATATCCGTCGAACTGATCGCACTCACCGCTTCCATAAGGACGCGACGGGCCGGAACGTTCGGAATTGCCGAACTCCCCACCATCGCCGTGGCGCCTCCCACCGAGTTTACGTTCATAACAGTCTCACCCACCTCTTGGATTAAGGCGGCATCTCAATTCCAGAGCCCGCAAGGCCTCCTCCAGTGTGTGGATACCCTCGTCCAGACTCGGTTTCCCGACTTTAAATTTTGATTACACCCTGCTTATCGGAACAAAGCCGCCGCCCGTGAATCGCTCCTCCGCCGATTCTCCGGCCTACGCTCTGTTTCTTCGCCTTCACCCCGCTGAAATGTTCCCGCGCCGCCAAGTACGGCCGATCAAGCCAGGTTCAAAACCTTCAGCAAGCTGCCTCGTTCCTTCTCGATCTTCTCCTGCAGCAGCATAATGCTATAAATCAACTGTTCCGGCCGCGGCGGGCATCCAGGAACATAAACGTCCACCGGCACCACCTGATTCACCGGCACCAGCGCATAGTTGCTGAACACGCCCGTCGACGTCGCGCAAGCGCCCATCGAGATCACCCACTTCGGCTCCGGCATCTGTTCATACAACCGCCGGATGACCGGCGCCATCTTGTTCGCCACGCGCCCGGCGATAATCATCATGTCCGATTGCCGCGGCGACCCGCGCATGACCTCGGCGCCGAATCGCGAGATGTCATACCGCGACGCCACCATGGAGATCATTTCGATCGCGCAACACGCCAGTCCGAACTGCATCGGCCAAATGGAGTTCTTCCGCGCCCAATTGATCGCCTTGTCGACCGTCGTCAGGAAAATGCTGCTCTCGGCGTGCGCCGTTCCCTCGTCGTCAATCCGCGAAAACAACTCCGCCGGAAGGCTTAGCTGAAAATCGTCCTGCTCATTCATCTCTGGCACACTTCGAGTATCGCACGGGCATTTTCGCGCTGGAGGCCCGCCGTCTTGGCCTCCCGTCCGAAACCGAATAGCATGGTGAATGGCATGAAACCAACCCTTCCCTCACGGCGGTTCGGCCGCTGGCTCCTTCCGCCCCTCGTCCTCCTCGCAAGCTTCGCGCAGGCTGCTTCGCATCCCACCGCTCTCGACCGCTATGTCGCCGCGCCCGACCCCGACTACCGCTATTCCCTCGAAGCGTCGATCCCCGGCGACGGATATACGACCTGCGTCCTTCGCCTGACTTCCCAGCGCTGGCGAACCGCCGCCGAAGTCGACAATCCCGTCTGGGAACACTGGCTCTCCATCGTCCGTCCGGACTCCGTCGTCTCCTCCACCGGTTTCCTGTTCATCAACGGAGGCAGTAACGGCTCGTCGCCCCCAAGACGCCCGGATCCCTCCATCGCCGCCCTCGCCGTGTCGTCCCACTCGGTGACCGCCGAACTCAGCCAGGTTCCCAACCAGCCCCTTGTCTTCGCCGGCGACGGCAAGAAACGCAGCGAAGACGCCATCATCGCCTACTCCTGGGACAAATCTCTTCATGGTGGCGACGACGACTGGCCGCTCCGTTTGCCCATGACCAAAGCCGCCGTCCGCGCCCTCGACACCATCACGGCGTTCTCGAAAACTTCCGCCGGAGGTTCGATTTCCGTGGACCGCTTCGTCGTCGCCGGCGGATCCAAGCGAGGCTGGACCACTTGGACCACAGCCGCCGTCGATAAACGCGTCGTCGCCATCGCCCCGCTGGTCATCGACATGTTGAATATCGAGAAGTCTTTTGTCCATCACTACCGTGCCTACGGATTCTGGGCGCCCGCCGTCAAGGATTACCAGGACTTGAACCTGATGGACGCCATGGGTTCGAAACCGTATCGCCAGCTCATGAAGACCGTCGAGCCTTTCAGTTATCGCGACCGGCTCGCCCTGCCTAAGTACATCGTCAACGCCAGTGGCGACCAGTTCTTCCTGCCCGACTCCTCGCAGTTTTACTGGAGCGCGTTGAAAGGCGAAAAATACCTTCGCTACGTCCCGAATGCCAACCACTCCCTCGCCGGCACCGATGTCCAGGAAAGCGTCTTGGCTTTTTACGACTCCATCGTAAACGGCGCCCCGCGTCCACAACTTAGCTGGAAATTCGAGCGGAACGGCTCCATCCGCGTCGTGACCAGGACCAAACCCACCGCCGTGACGCTGTGGCAAGCCACGAACCCCAAGGCGCGCGACTTCCGCGTCGATTCGATCGGTAAAGCCTACAAAGCCTCACCCCTTTCCGATTTGGGTGACGGACTCTACGAAGCTAAGGCCGGGAAGCCCTCCAGCGGCTATACGGCCTTCTTCATCGAGCTCACCTACCCCGTTGCCGGCCATGTGATGAAGGTCACCACCGGCGTTCGCGTGACGCCCGACACTCTGCCGTTCGGCCCTCCGCCGCGCCGCGGAATCGACTGACTCGCCGTCTAAAACTCGATCCTCGCTCCCACCTGTCCCGTCCTCGCCCCTCCGAAATCGGATGGCCGCGCGCTGGTGATCGATCCCACGCTGCTGTTGTCGATCGCCAGCACCGGGTTCGCCAGATTGACGTGATTCAGCACGTTCGTGAACGACCCCTCAATCTTGATCTTCACGCGCTCGGTCACTGGGAAATATTTCGCCAATCCCGCGTTCAGATTCACCGTTCCCGGCCCTTCCAACGTGCTGATGCCCGCGTTTCCGAACCGTCCGATCGGCGCTCCGTTGCCCGGCGTGCCGATCAGGCAGGCCTGGCCGGGTTGCCAACCGGGCGTCGCCGGACAAACATACGCGGACGTGTTGAACCAATTGTTGCGGTTCGGATTGCTCGCCGCCGGATTGCCAACCAAATCCGGAGCTTGATCGCGCCCGACGACGCCGGAGCCGGTGCCCGAAGGATCGCCGCCGCTGAAGTAGGGCGTCAGGTACGGACCGCTCTGCCATAGGAAGATCGAACTCAATTGCCACCCTCCGACGATCGCGTCCGCGAATCGATTCATCGTCGACCCAATCTCCCGTCCGCGCCCTACCGGCAGTTCGTAAATCGCCGAAGTGATCCACCGGTGTCTCCGCGTGCCGTACACGTCGCCATATTCCTGGCTCCGGTTCAAGGCGTTCATAGTCCGGTGCCCAGCGTTCTCGTCGGCGAAGTGGTCGGCCGTATAGCCTTGATTGTCAGCGAGATTCTTGGCGAATGTATAAGTCGTATTGAACGTCACTCCGCTCTTGTAACGATGGTTGAGTTCTATCTGCGCAGAGTTGTAATTGGCGTTCGCGCCGTTGGCCCTGGTGTTGATCACGCCCCAGTTCGGAAACGGACGGCTGCTCAGGGGTTGATCCACATAGTAAGTCGTTGAGTAATACGATTGATTCAAATTTGGCGCCCAAACCAGGTCGCGCGTCACCATCCCGATGTAGGAAATTCGTAGACCCGTCTGGAATCCCAGATCGCGGTCGATCGAGAGGTTCCACTGTTCCGAATACGGATCCTTATAATTGATTTGATTCGCCGTTCCAAAGTAAGCCGATCCGTACGGCGCAACCGTGATTCCCGATCCTCCCGTCTTCACGTTCGGCCACTGGAACGCCGGAACGCCATTGGTTAAGCTGTTGTTGTAAGTCAGCGTGGCCGATTGGAGGGTTCCGGTGAGCGCGTAATAAATCGACCCCAGAACCTCGGTGTTGTACACGCTGAACCCGCCCCGGATCACTGTCTTGTTGTTCCCAAGGGGACGCCATGCGAACCCGAATCGCGGCATAAACCGGAGCGGAGCGGTGCGCAGGCTGTTCGGCAGCCCCGCCTGGCTCGCCGAAAGCACGGGAGTGCAGGGCGCGCCGTTCACCACCGGGCCGGAAGTGCTGCCCAGCGCCGGGCAGGCGTTGAAGCTTTGCAGAAATCCCGGAGCCAGCAAGCTCGACGCGCCATTGGGATAAATCACCGCGCCCGACCTCGCCACATTCGGATTGAAGTTGCCGATGTTTCCGAACGCATCCGTATAACCGGGATGGAATTCGAATCGCAGGCCGTATTCGATCGTCAAGTTCTCGCTCACCCGGAAACTGTCCTGCGCATAGGCGTTGTAATGGCTGGAGCGGCCGTCGTTATCCTGCTGCACGTTATCCAATTGGGTTGTCGCTGGGATGCCAAGCAGAAAATCGCCGAACGGCGCGTTCGTAAACTGACCGCTGAAATTAAAGTTCCCGTAGTTGTCCCCGCCAAAAAACCCCAGCGGACTTACCGCTCGAACGTAGCGGTAATCGAAGCCGAATTTGAAAGTGTGTTTGCCCTTATTCCAGGTCATGTTGTCCACGCCCTGGTAAATCTGGTTCTTGCTGATCGAATCGCCCCGGTCTGTCGTCAAACCGGTGAGATTGGTAATGTCGATCTCGGGCAGGCCATTGAAAAACGGCGTCCCTCCCAGCAATCCCTGCAATCCCAGCGATTGAGAGAACTGCTTCCCGTTAAATGGCAGGGTGGTGCCGCTGTTGTTTAACGTAAATCCGAAGCGCGCCTCGTTGAGGAGATTCGGCAGGATCGCGTAGTTGTGTGACACGACGAATAGACGGTAATTATCAATGACGTTTTCCGACGGCACCAACAGGTTTTGGGGATTGAGCGAGTTGATGTCCTTCCACGTCCAGCGCGCGAAGATCGACTGTTTCGAGGTCAGGTACTGATCCACCCGGACGTCGTATTGATCGGAATTGTACGGGTTCGGCTTATTGACGATATAGTTGGCGGCATGGGTCGCGCTCGTGTCGCCGGCGTTCGGCGTCGGATAAAGCGCCAGAATCTTCTGCGCGGCCGGGTTGATTCGCGATGCCGGAATCGTGTCGTTCGGAAACGGCTGCCCTGTCGTTGGATCCTTTACCGTCACGCCTTCCGCGCTGAAATTGCCGTTCAGCATCGATTGCGTTGGAACTTCCTGTTGCAGCGTAGTGGCCTGCGGGAAGCGGAAGCCCTCGTAGGTGCCGAAGAAAAACGTTTTATTCTTGCCGTTGTACAAACCGGGAATAATCACCGGCCCGCCCGCGCTGGCGCCGAAATCGTTCGCCACCAGATGCGGAAGCGATTGTTCGCCATAGTTGATCGCATTGAGCGCGGCATTCTGGCTATACCAGAAAAGGTCGCCGTGGAACTGATTCGTGCCGCTCTTGGAAATGGTGGTGATGTCGCCCACCTGCCCGTATTCGGCGGTGTTGCCGACACCCTGCACCTTGATCTCGGCGATCGACTCGCTCGATGGAAACGCGTTGGTCAGAGGAGAATTCCCTCCCACGTTGGTGATCGAGATGCCGTCGAGCGAATATTGGGTCTGCGATTGAATCCCGCCCTGCACGGAGAAATTTCCGCTATCGTCGGCCTGAACTCCCGGTAGCACTTGCAGAAGCTGGTAGGGACTCGTGTTTCCATTCGCTCGAATATTCGCCGGCAGATTCAGCAGTTGCTGCGGATCGAATGTCTCTTGGATCGTCTGAGTGTCGGTGGCGATCACGCCCGCCTCCGACGACTCCACCGTCACCGTCTGCGCCATCTGCCCGACTTGCAGCGTCGCGTCCACGCGCAGTGTTTGCCGGGCCACCAACAGCAGATCGGTGGCGCTGAAAGTTTCGAACCCGCTGGAGGTCACCTCCACCCGGTAGTGATCCGGCAGCATGTTTTGCGCGTTGTAATCGCCGTTTTGATTGGTCTTTTCCAGCCGCGTCGTATTCTCGTCGGTGTTGATAATCCGCACGATTGCGTTTGGAATCAGCGCACCGGAATTATCTTTCACCGTCCCTAAAATCGTTCCGTACGTCGACTGCGCGCTTAGCCTCAGCCCGCCGCCCAAGCACAGTGCCACAGTTAGAGTGGCGCAAATCGTATTCCGCATACAGTCCCCCTCTCCTGTTCGATCTCTCGCGTGCTAATACTAAAGGTGAATTCGTAAAGCTAACACGACGGTATTGCACCGGCGTTTCAATCCCATTTCTTCCGGATAAAACCGCATGAGCTATGCCCACACGGTAGCCGCCGTCACCTACCGTTTCGACGGCCTGAAAACGCTCTTGGCCAAGGCCTCGCCCCTTCGCTCCGGGGACCAGCTTGCGGGAATCGCCGCCGCCAGCGCCGAAGAACGCGTGGCCGCGCAAATGGCTCTCGCCGATTTGCCGTTGAAGGCGTTCCTCGGCGAACCGTTGGTCCCGTATGAAAGTGACGAAGTCACCCGCTTGATTTTCGATTCGCATGATTCCCAACTTTTCGGACCTGTGGCCCACTTCACGGTGGGAGAATTCCGCGACTGGTTGCTCGGCGAGGGAGCGACCGGCGAAGTTTTAACGAACCTGGTTGGAGGAATCATACCAGAGATGGCGGCCGCCGTTTCCAAGGTCATGCGCGTGCAGGATCTGATCGCCGTCTCTCGCAAGATTCGCGTGGTTACGCGTTTCCGCAACACGATCGGACTTCCGGGGCGCTTGTCCACGCGCCTTCAGCCCAACCACCCCACCGACGATCCCACTGGCATCGCGGCCTCGATCGTCGACGGCCTCATGTTGGGCAGCGGCGACGCTGTCATCGGCGTTAACCCTGTTTCCGGCGACGTCGCCACCGTCGAACGGATTCTGCGCATGATCGACCGCATTCGCGAAATGTGGCGTATCCCGGCCCAGAGTTGCGTATTGGCCCACGCGACCACGCAGATCGAGGCCATCGAGCGCGGCGCGCCCGTCGATCTCCTGTTTCAATCGATCGCCGGAACCGAAGCCGCCAACGCGTCCTTTGGTGTGAATCTGGCGCTGCTCGGCGAGGCCGCCCAAGCCGTCGCCGGGCTAAAGCGCGGCACCGTCGGCGATAACGCCATGTATTTCGAGACGGGGCAGGGCAGCGCCCTATCGGCCAACGCGCATCACGGAATGGATCAACAAACCTGCGAAGCGCGCGCCTACGCCGTCGCTCGCCGCTTCCGTCCCTTGCTGGTAAATACCGTCGTCGGTTTCATCGGGCCCGAATATCTCTACGATGGAAAACAGATCCTTCGCGCCGGCCTCGAAGACCATTTCTGCGGCAAACTGCTCGGCCTTCCCATGGGCTGCGACGTCTGCTACACCAATCATGCCGAAGCCGACCAGGACGACATGGACGCTCTGCTCACCCTGCTCGGAGTGGCCGGCGTGAACTATATTATGGGCGTGCCCGGCGCCGACGACGTGATGCTGAATTATCAAAGCACGTCCTTCCACGACGCCCTCTATCTGCGCTCCGTCCTCGGCCTTCGGCCCGCGCCCGAATTCGAAGCATGGCTTGAAGACACCCACGCGGAGCTCCCCAAAATGGCCGCCCTGCTCGAAGCATGAACGTTCTCCGCTTGCGCGATTTCACTCCCGCCCGTGTCGCACTCGGCCGCGCCGGAAACGCTGTGCCCACCGAAGCGCATCTGAATTTTCAACTTGCCCACGCCCGGGCTCGCGATGCCGTTCATCGTCCGCTCGACCTGCCTTCACTGATGGGCGAGCTGCGCGGCCTGGGACTCGCGCCCGTCGCTGTTTCCTGCGCCGCAAAGGACGGCGAGACTTATCTCCGCCGCCCCGATCTCGGCCGCGCGCTCGACGCCGCAAGCCGCGAGGCGATCGTCTCTGTGGCTGGCGATTATGACGCGGTCTTAGTCGTGGCCGGCGGTCTATCCGCCCTCGCCGTCCAACGCCATGCAACGGCGTTGCTCGGGACCCTCCTGCCGAATCTCGCGCCGCGCGAATGGCACATCGCCCCGCCCATCGTGATGGAGCGCGGCCGCGTCGCCATAGCCGATGAAATCGCGAGCCTCTTGGGAGCGCGCCTCTCCGTCGTCCTCATCGGCGAGCGCCCCGGCCTAAGTTCCACCGATAGCCTAGGCGTTTACCTCACCTGGTCTCCCCGGCCCGGCTGCACCGACGCCGAACGAAACTGCATTTCCAATATCCGCGCGGAGGGCCTTTCCTACGCCGCCGCCACCCACAAATTGCTCTTCCTGATGAACGAAGCGCGCCGCCGTAAACTCTCCGGAGTTTTACTCAAGGATGAACCGGCCGCGCTCACTTGAGCCGCCGCGCCGGATGGCGCGTTTCAGGACATCGTTTCCCGAAAACGGACAGACCCTCCGCGGGATCCTTAACGTTTGCAGACGCGGGCGTTGGACCGCGGCGTGCCTGTTCCCATCGCATGGGAACCCTGTTCAACGATGCGCGCTACGGTTGGCGCACCCTGGCGCGCAACCCCGGCTTCGCGGTCGTCGCGCTGCTGACCCTGACCCTGGGCATCGGAGCGAACACCGCGATTTTCAGCGTCGTAAACGCCGTGCTTCTCCGCGCGCTGCCCTTTCACGACGCCGGCCGGCTGGTGATGGTGTGGGAGGACTACACGAGGCTAGGCTTCCCGCAAAATACGCCCGCGCCCGGCAATTACGCCGATTGGAAGGCGGATAAGAATATCTTCGAGGACGCGGCCGCCTTAGCTTGGCGCACTTACAACCTCAGCGGCGACGGAACGCCGGAGAAATTGGATGGCGCGGGGGTGACGAACAATTTGTTTCGCGTGCTGGGAACCCAGCCCGCGCTGGGGCGGGCGTTTACGGAGGCGGAAGATAAGCCGGGCGCGGATCGTGAAGTCATAATCAGCCACGGACTCTGGACCCGGCGCTTTGGAGCCGATCCGAAGCTCGTCGGCCGGACAATTCTCCTGAACGGAGCGAACTACGAGGTGACCGGCGTGATGCCGTCCGGCTTCCATTTTCCATCGCGCGATTTCGAGCTTTGGACGCCGATGGCTCTTGCCCCGAAAGACCTCGAGGCGAGGGACAGCCACTATCTGAACGTCGTCGCCCGCCTCCAGCACGGTGTTTCTCTCGAGCGGGCGAACGCGGAGTTGAGAGTGATGGCGAAGCGGGACGCTGTGGCGTATCCCGACGGCGATTCGGATCTGGAAGGCTTCTTCGCGCAACCGCTTCGCGATTACTACACCATCGACGTGCGGCGCGGGTTGATCGTGCTGATGCTGGCCGTCGGCTGCATATTGCTGATCGCCTGCGCGAACATCGCCAATTTATTGCTGAGCCGGGCGTCGGGACGATCGCGCGAAATCGCCGTCCGGACAGCGGTGGGCGCCAGCCGGAGCCGCATCGTAAGACAGTTGCTCACAGAAAGCGCACTGCTATCCGTGGGTGGAGGAGCCTTGGGTTTGCTGCTGGCGGTATGGTGCTTCGCGTTCCTGAAGAATCTGATCCCGGAAGCCTTGGCATCCACGATCAGCCTCCGGCTCGATTGGAGCGTTCTGGGATTTTCGATGTTAATTTCGGTCGCCAGCATCGCTTTCTTTGGACTCCTCCCCGCATTGCGGACCTCGCGCGTGGATTTGAATGAGGTATTGAAGGAAGGCGCGCGGGGAGCCGTTGGAGGCCGCGGCCGCGGCTTGCGAAGCAGGCTGGTGATCGCCGAAGTGGCGTTGTCGTCGATATTGCTGGTGGGCGCCGGGCTTCTGCTCGAAAGTTTCTCCAACCTGCGCGGCCTCGATCCGGGGTTCCGCGCCGGTCATGTCCTGACGATGCAAATCAATCAGCCGCTTCTTACAGTCGAAGAGGCCGGAACCCATCCGGAGGATTTCCTCCGGCGCACGGCGCTTTTCTCCCGGCTTCTTGAGAGTGTCCGGGCGATGCCCGGAGTGAAGGCGGCCGGTATGACCAGCGCACTCCCGCTGACATGGAAGGGAGGGAGCGTTTCATTCACCGCCGAGGGGCAAGCGCCGGTACCTGGATTAATGTATGACGCAAATAACCGGGTGGTCTCGCCGGGATACTTCGAAGCTCTCCGTATTTCGATGACACGGGGCCGCGCCTTCGACGAGCGCGACGGGAAGAACGCGCCGACGGTGGCAATTATCAACGAGACGATGGCGAAACAATTCTGGCCGGGCGTCGATCCACTCGGGCGTCGTATGAAGATCGGCGGTCCACCGTCGCCGTTCCCCTGGGCGACGATCGTCGGCATCGTCCACGATACGCGGAACATGGGGCTGAACGAGCCGGTAAGAGCCGAGATGTATTTCCCCTATGGGCAGTCCGCCAAGAACTGGATGGTTCCACGCGACCTGGCGATTCTCACCAGCGGCGATCCAATGCAACTGGCGGATGCGGTGAGGCAAGCCGTGTGGTCGATAGACAAAAACCAGCCGGTGTCAAAGGTCCAGACACTTGATGAATTACTCGATGGCGAGGTCGCGCAACGCCGCGTCCAGTCCGACCTATTAGGCGGCTTCGCGGCGTTGGCGCTGATTCTCGCCTGCGTCGGAATCTATGGCGTCATGTCGTATCTGGTGGCTCGGCGGACGCGGGAGATCGGCGTTCGCCTGGCGCTGGGAGCCGATGCGCGCGCCATCTTCCGCGACGTGGCGCGTGAGGGAATGACGCTGGCCGGGGCCGGAATCGCGGCCGGAATGGCCGGCGCGCTGGTTCTCTCGCGGCTCATTGCCAGCCTACTTTACGGCGTGAGCGCTAACGATCCCCGCATTTACATCGGCACTTCGGCCGTGTTCGCGCTGGTTGCCCTTATCGCCTGCCTCGCTCCCGCTCGTCGTGCCGCGAGAACCGATCCCATGGTAGCGCTCCGCTACGAATAGGAAAATTCCGCCGGTCCGGCCTATAATCGAACATTAGGTGCGGGCGGCTATCGTGGCCGCCGGGAAACCTATAATCCTGCAATGGAGTTCGAAAGACACTATGAAGCTCATCTCTAAGACGATTCTATTCACGGCGATTTCCTGTTTGGCCGGCGCCGCTTTCGGCCAAAACGCCGTCGACAAAGCCGAGGACAAGGTCGGCGACGCCGCCCATGCCGCCGGAAAGGACACCAAGAAAGCCGCCAAAGCCACCGCCAAGGACACGAAGAAGTTCGCGCATGCCACGAAAGTAGACAGCGAAAAAGCGGCCCACGCAGTCAAGACCGATACCGTCAAAGCGGCCGACAAAACGGCCGACGCCACGAAGAAAGCCGCGCACAAGGTTAAGAAAGACACCGTGAAAGCGGCCGACAAAACCGCCGAGGTGACGAAAAAGGCCGCTAAGAAGACCGAAGACGCCGTCAAATAAATCGGCCCGCGTTATTCGACGGTCAGTATCACCGGTTGCTCCAACATGGAAGCTTTGTTCGCTGTCAGTACCATTAAGTGGTAGCGGCCGGGAGGCAGCTTAGGAACCTTAAACTTGATCTCCTTTTCCGTTTGCTCGGCCATCGCGACCTTGGTGTCGGTCTTGTCGTCGGTGAGGTAAAACTCGCTCACCTTCGATTTATCCAGATTGTCGCCCTTGGCGCTGGCCGTATCTCCGGTCTTGGCGGTGTCCGGCTCGACCGTCGTTATACTCGGTGTGCTCTGATAGCCCCATACGGGCATCGCGAGCATCCCGGCAAGGACAACTGCTACGCGGCGTGTCATGTCCACTCCCCCTCTGGCACGCAAGTATACTCTCTTCGAGAGCGTGTTGGTTTCTCGAACGAAGCGGGAGAAAACGCCGGAAAATCGAATGCCACGCCCACCCTCGGATTTCCCATGGGTCGGCGTGGCCAATTGACTTTCGAAGGATCGCCTAAACCGCCGCGCCGGCCGCTTCGGGCTTCAGAACTTCGTCCAGGCTCAGGCCAAGACCGTCCGCGACGCCTTTGCCATAAGCCGGGTCGGCCTTGTAAAAATGCTCGATCTGTTTCATCTGAATCCGGACCGGAATACCCGTCATGCTTCCCACGATGTTACCGATCAGGCGCTTCTTCTCTTCCGTGCTGAGAAGGCGGAAGAGGTTGCCCGGTTGTGTGTAATCGTCGTTGCCCTCGCGGTGGTTGTAGCGGTCGCCGTCCCCGTGGATCTTAACGGGAATCGTGCGGTAACGCGCGTCCTCCACCGGTCCGCCAAAACTGTTCGGTTCGTAGTTCGGTCCGGTTCCATTGTCGTGTCGCAGATGTCCGTCGCGATGATAGGTGTGAATCGGGCAGCGTGCCTTATTCACCGGTATCTCCGTATAGTTCACGCCGATGCGGTAGCGATGGGCGTCCGGGTAGGACAGCAGGCGCGCCTGCAGCATCTTATCCGGCGAGTAGCTTATGCCCGCCACCACGTTCGAGGGCTCGAAGGCCGCCTGTTCCACTTCCGTGAAATAGTTCGCCGGATTGCGGTTAAGTTCCATGATGCCGATCTCGTGCAAAGGGAATCGGGCGTGCGGCCACACCTTGGTTAAATCGAACGGATTGTATTCGAACTTGTCCGCTTGCTCCTCCGTCATCACCTGGACGCACACGCGCCATTTGGGGAAATTCCCCTTCTCGATCGATTCAAACAGATCCCGTTGCGCGAAAGTCGGGATCTTGACCGCGCATGTTCGCCGCTTCCTCGCCGTGGAAATTCTTGATGCTCTGCATGGTCTTGAAATGGAATTTGCACCAGACCATCTCGTTTTTGTCGTTGATCAGACTAAACGTGTGGCTGGAGTAGCCGTTCATATGGCGGTACCCGTGTGGCGTTCCGCGGTCGGAAAAAAGGATCGTTACCTGGTGCAGCGACTCCGGCGAAAGCGACCAGAAATCCCACATCATCGTCGGCGATTTAAGATTCGTTTGCGGGTCGCGCTTCTGCGTATGGATGAAATCGCCGAACTTCAGCGGATCGCGAATGAAGAACACCGGCGTGTTGTTCCCCACCATGTCCCAATTCCCTTCTTCGGTATAGAACTTGAGCGCGAAACCTCGCGGATCGCGCTCCGTGTCGGCCGATCCTTTCTCCCCTCCGACGGTCGAGAAGCGGGCGAACATTTCGGTCTTCTTTCCCACCTGCGAAAACAATTTGGCTTTGGTCCAACGGCTAATGTCCTGCGTCACGGTGAATGTCCCATGGGCGCCGGAGCCTTTGGCATGCACCACGCGCTCGGGGACGCGCTCGCGGTTGAAGTGCGCCATCTTCTCCATCAGGAAAAAATCCTGCATCAGGACCGGGCCGCGCGGGCCCGCCGTCAGCGAATTCTGGTTATCGCCGACGGGCGCGCCCGCGGCGGTGGTCATGGTTTTTTTGTCGTCTTGTTCCATAGATTGGTTCCTTTCGAAGTTCGGGATGGTGAGGCTGCCGTTTTCCTTCCGTGGGACTTCGCCTGGCAAGCGGAGCACAAGCCACGGAAAGTGACGGCGAAAGTTTCCACGCGTTGGCGGCCCGGAAGCGCGATCGCTCCTATCGCAGGAATCGCATCCCAGTCGATGTCCTCCACCGCGCCGCAAGTGCGGCAGACGAAGTGGTGGTGCGGCGCCAGGTTTGGATCGAAACGGCTCACGCCGTCCTCGAACACCTCCCGCACCAGCCCCTCGTCCTTCAGCATGTTCAACGTGTTGTACACGGTGGCGCGCGAGGTCATCGGAAAGCGCCGGTTGATCGCCCGCAGAACCTCCTCGGCCGAGGGATGATGATGCGCCGAGTGCAGGTAATCGACGATGGCTCGCCGCTGCGGCGTCAGTTTGAACCCGCGCGCCGCGGAAAGTTCACTGAGATGCGCGGCCGTCAATCGTCTCACTTCATTTAGACTAGATCTATTTCAGGAACCAGTCAAGGCGTGTTTCCTTTTTTCCGCTGTCGCGCGGGACGGTGGGGCGCCCGCTCTCCTTGACAGTCTAGGAGAAAGCGGTTAAAATTCGATCGATGGACGAACGGCTGGAACTTCTGCAGGGAACCCTCGACATGCTCATCCTGAAAGCCGTCTCCCTTGGCCCATTGCATGGATACGGCGTACTATTGCGCATTCGGCAGATTTCTAACGACCGTCTGGAGATTCAGCAGGGCTCGCTTTATCCGGCGCTTTATCGGCTGGAACATCGGGGTTGGATCGCCGGGGATTGGGGCGAATCGGAAAACAAGCGTAAGGCCAAATATTACCGGCTCACGCCCGCCGGCAGGAAGCGGCTGCGGATGGAGACGGTGAAGTGGAATGCGATGACCGACTTGATTGCCGCAATGTTGGGCACGGCGCGGGAAGACGCATGAGAACGAGGGCGCGATTGCGTTCGTGGCTCAGAGGCCGGCTCTTCCGTTCGCGGATTGAAAGCGACATGGACGCGGAGATGCGGTTTCACCTGGAAGCGTTCATCGGCGATCTCATTCGCAAAGGCGTCGAGCCCGGCGAAGCCGCAAGGAAAGCGCGTCTGGAATTCGGCGGCCTCGAAGCGCGAAAAGAGGAATGCCGCGAATCCTTGGGGCTGCGCTTGTGGGACGAGCTGCGCGCGGACCTCCGTTTTGGCTGGCGCGCGCTCGCTCGGAATCCCGCATTCACGGCCGTCGCCGTAGTCTCCCTCGGCCTCGGCATCGGCGTGAATACGGCGATCTTTTCTCTCGTCGAAGAGGCTCTCCTGACGACTCTCGCCGTCCCCCACCCGGAAGAACTTCGCCTCCTCAAGTGGATCTCGGGACCGAATCCTGTCGTCCATCACATCTGGGGCGATTTTTCGCGCACCGGGACCGGACAACAAACCTCCTCGTCGTTTTCCTATCCCGTCTACCGGCAGCTTCGCCGCGAGAACACGGTCTTTCAAGATCTGTTTGCCTTCAAGGACGCCAGCCGCCTGACCGCTGTGATCGACGGACACGCGGAATTGGTTACCGGGCAGTTCCTCTCGGGAAACGCATATCAAACCCTCGGCGCGCGCACGGCGGTGGGTCGCTCCATCGCTCCCTCCGACGATGCGGAGTCCGTAACCGCGCCCGTCGTCGTGATCGGCGATGCTTTTTGGACGCGGCGCTTCGGCCGGTCGCTCGCGGTGCTTGGCAGCACCATCGAAGTGAACGGAACACCGCTGACCGTCGTTGGCGTCAATTCGCCGCGGTTCACGGGCCTGAAGGCGGGAAACTCACCAGACGTTTTCATCCCCCTTACCCTGCGGCCGCGATTGATCCCGCAATATGGCGGCGCGCACCTCGACGATCCCGATCACTGGTGGCTGGTGATTATGGGCCGGCTGCGGCCCGGCGTTTCGGAGGCGGCGGCGCGGGCCGCGCTCGACGTCGCCCTGACTCACGCCGTGAATGCGACGATGACGCCCGCGAAGAGTTCGGCCATGCCTCACATCGAACTGTCTACCGGCAGCCGCGGCCTCGACCATCTTCGCGCGGATTTTAGTCAACCGATGTACGTGTTGATGTCGCTGTCCGGGCTTGTGCTGTTGATCGCCTGCGCCAATCTCGCCAATTTGCTTCTCGCGAGATCGGCCGCCAGGGAACGCGAAATCGGCGTGCGTATGGCATTGGGCGCGGGGCGCGCGCGAATTGTCCGCCAAGTGTTGACCGAGAGCCTGCTGCTCGCGGCGTTCGGAGGCGTGGCCGGCCTGGCGATGGGTTACGCCGGACGCCACGTAATTCCCGGTCTCCTCGAAACTCCATGGGTCCCCGGTTCGATCGAGGGCCGGTTCGATTGGGGCGTACTCGCCTTCGCCTTCGCCATTACTCTCGTCACCGGATTCCTCTTTGGGTTGGCGCCGGCCTGGCGCTGCACGCGCAAAGATCTCAACGCCGGATTGACCACCGCGCGAAGAACCGCCGGCGGCCGCAGCCAGACCTTTTCCGGCAGAGCCATCGTGGTGTTTCAGGTGTCCCTGTCCTCGCTCCTGCTCATCGGGGCGGGACTCTTCATCCGAACGCTTATCAATTTGGAGTCCGCGGGCATTGGTTTTCAACCCCAGCGAATTCTCCTTTTCGAAATCGAGCCTCCGCGTTGGCGCTATACCGATTCACAACGGGTGGCCTTGTTCGAGCGTCTGGAGCGGGAGCTTTCCGCCGCGCCGGGAGTGACCTCGGTCACCGCCTCGAGCGATGCCCTTCTCGCCAACAACAGTTCCATCGATACGTTTCTTCCCACCGGCCGCCAGGAACGCCGTGGCGAGGAGGATACCGCCTGGTCCAGTTACGTTGGAGCGACCTTTTTCGAAACGATGGGCATCCCCATTTTGGCCGGACGCCCTTTCAACTCCCACGACACCGCCGGTTCCCGGAAAGTCGCGATCGTCAACGAGCGCTTGGCGCGCAAGTTTTTCCCTAACCAGAATCCGCTGGGCAAAACGTTTAACAAAGAGCGAATCGAAATCGCCGGTGTTTGCGCGGACGTCAAGTTCAGCGACATCCGCTCGGAAGCCCCGCCGACGTTCTACGTTCCCTACGCTCAGTATGACGACGAGGGGTCGATGACCTTTGAACTGAAGACGGCAGCCGGCTGTCAACGTCATCGCCTCCGTTCGCAACATCGTGCATTCCGTCGACAAGGAGATCCCGCTGATCGACGTCCGGACCCAGGAGGCGCAGATCGACGCGACACTGGCGCAAGAGCGGCTCTTTGCCACGCTCACCACCGGATTCGGACTTCTGGCGCTCGTTCTCGCCGGCGTCGGAATCTACGGCACCATGGCTTATAGCGTCGCGCGCCGCACCGCCGAAATCGGCATCCGCATGGCGCTGGGCGCCCGGTCGGGACAGGTGCTCCGGATGATTCTCCGCGAAGCGTCGTGGATGGTCTGCGCCGGCGTTTTCGTTGGAACGGCGGTGGCGCTCGCCGTCATTCGATCGGTCGCGGCGATGCTTTATGGCCTGAAACCGGACGATCCCTCAACCATGGCCTTCGCGGCCGGATTACTGCTAGCCATCGCGCTGCTCGCGGCGTGGCTGCCCGCGCGAAAAGCCTCCCGCGTCGATCCGATGACGGCGCTGCGGCACGAATAGCGAGGCCGAGGCCTGCGTCTCAAAGAAACGGACACGCCGCGCCCACCAGCGTGGCCTGCCATCCAAAAGCCGCCTTCGAGATTTTCAGTCCGCTTCTCGGCAGTTTGCCCGCCGACGAACGAAAAGAGTCCTCCACCGCCGGAAACAAAAACTCCCCCGCTTCCGACAATCCTCCGGCGACAACGATCTGATCGGGAAACAACAGTTGCGCGAGTGAAGCCATCGCGATTCCCAGCAGCTTCCCCGCTTCCGCTAGAACGCGCCGTCCATCCTCGCATCCTTCACGGGCGGCTTCGATTACATTTCTTAACGTGACGCACCCGGCATCTAAGCCGCGTGCTTCGGCATACCTCGCCGCGATCGCCGGCGCCGAGATCACCGCCTCGGCGCATCCCCGCCCGCCGCACGAACAAAGCGGACCGTTCGGAACGACGATGACGTGGCCGGCGTCTCCGAGGCATTCATGCGCGAATCGCAAAATCTCTCCGTCGATCGTCATCCCTCCGCCAATCCCCGTGCCGCACACCACACAGAGCAGGCGCTTCGCCCCGCGCCCCGCTCCAAACCGGTGTTCCGCTAAACACGCCGCATTGGAATCGCACTCCAGCGCCACCGGAAGCGGAAACCGCGCGGCCATTGCCTCACGCAATGGATAATCCTCAATCCAAGGTAAATTCGGGTTGTACGCCACCCTGTCGCGATGCGGACCGATGAATCCCGCCACCGCCACTCCAATCCCGGCGATCGGCCGCGCCGCGTTTCGAGCCAGCAATTCGCCGATCGACCGCAGCAGCGTCGCGACAAACACCGAAGCGTCGGCGGGTGCGGTCGGAATCGACGCCGCATCGACGATCCGTCCTTCCCGTCCCACCAACCCAAGCTTCGCCGTTGTCCCTCCGATGTCGACGCCGACCGCCCACGGTTCTGCCTCCGTCATTGACCGAATCCTGCTTCGCTCAACGTGACCGGCGCACAAAATCGAAATTCGCCCAGCGCGATGCCGCGGCGTTCGGCGAGACCGGTGGCCGCCGCTTGGATCGGGACAATCTCAAGGATCGTTGCGAACGGCTCCGGCAGCCCGTCGACAGACCCACCGACGGCGCGCGCCCTCCCGCCCATGCGCCCGATATCCGCCGCCAGCGCCACATCGAGATCCGCGGTCGCCGATTGAGTCGTGAAAACGAATGCCCGGAACCCCTCATGTACCACCTCCACCGGCCCATGCCGGAAGTGCGCCGCCGACATCCCCACCGCCGCTTTCTTGGCGACCTCGTGGAAAAGGAGCTGCCCCTCCGCCACCGACGCCATCGAAGCCCCGCGGCCCAGCAGATAAATGTCGTTATCGGGCGAACCCAAAAACGATTGGAGGTCCTCCATCGCCTGGAGCGATGCATCGATCCGCGCCCGCATCGCCTCGACCAGCGACGGCATGCGATCCCCCCACCGCCCGTCAAACTCCCCCCGCATCGCCGCGCCCAACAATAGCAGTGCGACAACCGTGCCCGTGTACGTTTGGATCGCCACCAATTCATCCGGAAAGCTGTTCACCAGGATCGTCACCGCCGCTTCCCGCGCCAATCCGCTTCCCGCTTCGTTCGTAACGCCGATCGCCACCGCTCCGGCCTCCTTCAAGACCGGCAGCAGCTTCGCCACCTCCACCGTATCGCCGGACCGCGACACCAACACCACCACCGTGCCCGGCCGAAGAGTGGCCCGCCCATAGTGCAGCAGCTCCGACGTCTCAATCACCTCCGCCGTGATGCCTTTTTCGGCCAACCAGTTACTAAGTGGAATACAAGCAAACAGCGATGCCCCCATCCCACTCAGCACCAACCGGCGCGCCCCTCCGGCAACCGACGCCGCTTCGATCAGCGCCGCCTGTCCTTTCCCCAACTGATATGCAATCACCCGCTCCAGCGACTGAGGCTGAGCGAGAATATTTTCGACGATCGGCCGCGTCATCCGTCAGTCCGCCTCACCGCTTCCGTTTCAGCCACGGATCGATGGGCTTTGTCGCGCCGTCCGCCGCGTGAGGAAGCGCGATCTTCCGTCCCTCCGCCGCCGACGCATACGCGGCGTAAAGAACCTCCATCACCACCCTCCCATCGTTGCCGTCCGATTGCGGCGTCTCCTTCCCTCGAACGCACCGTGCGAAGTGCCGCATTTCCTGAGGAAATCCGTAGTTCCACAGCTCCTCGAACACCGGATAGCTCCAGCCGGTTGTGCCCGGCGCTTTCTCCACTGCGTATCCAAATCCGTATTCGCTATAAGTCGGCAGCGAGTTTCCCATGTGTAGATTGGCGTAAGTCACTCCCCCTTCGCCGTACACTTCGATGCGATCGTCCATTCCGCCCCGCCGCGCCCAGCTATCTTCCACCAACCCCACCGCGCCGTTTTCAAATTCCAGAATGCAGATCGAGTCGTCCTCGCACGTGGTCTTCGCTCCGTGAACATACGTCCCCATCTGCGCGTATACGGTCCGGATCGCCGGGCGTCCCAGAAACCAATAGCAGAACGCGATCCCGTGACAACCCATGTCCATCAACACTCCGCCGCCCGATCGCTCCGGATCCCAAAACCAATCGCTGTGCGGTCCGAAGTGTTTCTCGCTTTGCTTCACCAGATACACTTCGCCAAACGCGCCCTGATCCGACATTTCTTTCGCCTTCACATATTTCGGCGTGAAGAAAAGCTCCTCCGCGTACATCAGCAGAACCCCTTGCCGTTTGCAGACGTCGATCATCTCGTCCGCTTCCGCCATCGTCATGCAAAGCGGCTTCTCGCACACGACATGCTTGCCCGCCCGCGCGATGTCGCCCGTCATCGAAGCGTGCAGCCGGTTCGGAGCCGTGATCGTCACCATCTCGATGTCCGGCTCCTTCAACATCTCCCGATAGTCGGTAAACACGCGCGAAATGCCGTACTTCTCCGCCAGCTTCTCCGCGTTCCCCGGCAGTCGGCGACGCCACCGCCACCACCTCCGCTTCCTCCGGCAGAATCTGAAAAGAAGCGGCGTGAATATCCGCCTCGAATTGGGAGCCGATAATTGCGGCTTTTACTTTGTTAGACATGTTCTTTTGGTTGTGCGTGGCGCCGCCGCGCCGCTACTCCACAGATCCGATCCAGGCCGCGAACGGTGGAAGGGCAGCCGGCGCCGCGCCGCTTGTATTCCGCAGTGCGGGCGCGTCCGTCGCCAGCGTCTTCACTTGGACGCCCGTTACGCCAGCGCCCTTCAGATCCATCCGGACGCTCCTCGATCGCGCCGTGAAGTTCATCGTCACCACAATCGACGCCGCGCCCGGCGGACCTCGGCGCACGTACGACAACACATCCGGATTCGCGCTGTCCAGCATGACCAGCGCTCCGTCCCGCAACGCGGGAATCTCCTTCCGCATCGCGAGCAGGCGCTTATACCAATTCAACAGCGAGTCCGAATCCGCGCTCTCCACCCGCACATTGACGGTCTTGTAATCCGGCGCCACCGGCAGCCATGTGGACGCCGCCGCGCTGAAGCCGGCGTTCTTCCCCGAATCCCACTGCATCGGCGTGCGCTCGCCGTCG
This sequence comes from uncultured Acidobacteriota bacterium, assembly GCA_963823105.1. Classification (GTDB taxonomy): domain Bacteria; phylum Acidobacteriota; class Terriglobia; order Bryobacterales; family Bryobacteraceae; genus JAJYKC01. Next base: position 88,247 of record CAWGKC010000008.1, on the reverse strand, counting down.
CGTCCCTTTTCCTTGGGCCAGCCCGTCACGCCAACCGGGTCCCTTACGTCTTCCTTTCGCGCCGGGACCGTCGTCGCCATTCCCAACTCCTCGCCGTAATACATCACCGCCGTGCAGCGCGTCGTCAGTAGCATTGTCGCGATCAATCGCGCGATCGCCGCGTCGTGAACCCCGTCGCCGTACCGGTTCCAACTCCGCGCATTGTCGTGATTGTCGAAAACGAAAAGCGGCTCGTCCCCCGCCAGCGATTCTCCTTCCGAAATCCGCCGCCGGAACACCCCCGCGTCCAGCTTATTCAAAAACCCAACCTGCATGTCCATCGGCAACTGCAGTTCGTCGTGCCGCTTGCCATACATCAGCCGGAGATCCGCAATGTTATTTAGATACGTCTCGCCGATGAGTACCCGGTCGCCGGGATAGGCCGCGACGGCTTTGCGAAGATCCCGCAGAACGTCATGCACCTCCGGAAGATTATTCGTCCGCGCGTCGTCCAGATTCGGATCCCCAAAGGCGTTCGTTCCGGGCAGAATCTTTTCGTCCCGCAACTGCGCGTCTTCAAACAGTGTCGGAATCGCGTCCAGCCGGAATCCCGCCACGCCCCGGTCCAGCCAAAAACGCACGCAGTCGAACATCGCCTTTTCAACCGCCGGATTGCGCCAATTCAAATCCGGCTGTCCGGCGTAAAACTTGTGGTAATACCATTGACCCGTCTTGGCGTCGAAGGTCCACGCCGAATGCCCGAACACGCTCTGCCAGTTGTTCGGCGGAACACCCGGCCCCTTGCCGTCGCGCCAGATATACCAATCGCGCTTCGCGTTGGTTTTGGAGTTCTCCGATTCGACGAACCACGGATGCTTGTCGGAGGTATGGTTCATCACCATGTCCATAATCACCCGGATGCCGCGCGCCTTCGCCGCCGCCACCAGCTTGTCGAAATCGGCCAGCGTCCCGTACTGCGGATCGACGTTTTCGTAGTCCGAAATGTCGTATCCGAAATCCACCTGTGGCGACGGATAAATAGGCGCCAGCCAGATCGCGTCCACCCCCAGCCCCTGCAAATACCCCAGCCGTTCCGCGATCCCGTTCAGATCGCCCATCCCATCGCCGTTGGAATCCTGAAAGCTGCGCGGATAGATTTCATAGATCGCCGCGCCTTTCCACCACGGCCGGGCGTTTGACGGCGTCGCCGGCCCCGCGGCCATCGCGTAGGAAAGCGCGGCGGCCGTGATTGCGACCGGCAACCAACCGCTGGACGATTTGGATTTCATTTCTTCCCTCCCGCTCTCGCGTCCGCAAATACGATATCACCGTTCCGGCGCGGGAGGCTCCGCCGGGTGGGAGCCGCTCAGTTCGTCGTCTTCGATACCAGGCTCGTCTGCTTCGCCGCGCCGGCATCGGCGTTGGCGAAACGGATCGACGTCGAAACGTCGGCCCGTTGGAAGTCCAGGTTCTGAAGCGAAATGCTCATATTGCGCGCGTAGAAAAACACGGCGCGGACGTGGAACTCCCCGCCATAGCTCACCGGAAACCACACTCCGTCGGCGAACTTCTTGTATGACACGCTGAATCCCAGGCCCTCCACATTCGTCCCCAACAATATGCGGACCATCATCGGCACCTTCCACGCCAGCTTCGTCGAAACCCAAATCGGCTCGTATTCGGCCGCGTCGATCAGCGCCTCGCCCTTCCAACTGCCTTTGTCGCCTTCCTCGCCCTTCGGCACCGCCTTCGGTTCGAACGCGATCCGCCACGCCGGCTTCCCCCGGTAATCCTCTTTGCCCACAATTCGATATTCGTAACCCTGCTGCTCCTTGGTAACCAGCGGGAACAGATCCTTGGAAATTCCGTCCTTGGAATCCGAGTCGCCCGTCAAGTCGCTCGCCAGCGAATCCGCCACCGCGCCGTCGATGTCGATGCCCTTATATTCGAACCCCGGCTTGTCGTAGGCGACCAGCTTCCCATGCGTCGCGTACTTGCCCTCAAAGCGGGTCAGGCTGCGATCGTAGCCCCCTGCCGTCGGGCTCACGGTATACTCTCGCCGCTCCTCCCTCGTCAGCTTCCCGTTCACCCGATGCAGCCGCACCAGAAGTTTTTGGTGGTAGACGAACGCCTCCCGGCGCTGCAGAGCGCGATCCTGATTGCACCCCGCGCGCGTCATAATTTCCGCGGCGGTGGTGGCGACGCCGGTACCGGAGCACCCGGCCAGCCAAATGGAAACGAGCAGTGGTCCCATAACCCAAAATACGCGCCCGCCCCCCGCTCGGGTCCGAAAATCCGCGTCTACGGTTCCAGTTCCAGCGTATCCACCTGGATCACGCCGTCCTCCAGCGTTCCCGTAACCTTCGCCTTCAGATCCTTATCCTTCTTGCTCTCCTTCAAAGCCGCCAGCGCCTTCGCGTTGCCGGTCTCGTCCAGCTTGAAAAACTTGCCGTCGCCGGTCACCACCGCATAGCCGCTCTTGGAACAGTTGAGCGCGCAATCGCGAGTGTGGCCGGCCAAATCCTGGCCCTTGCACATGACATCGACGAGCGTGCCGTTCCACGTCGCGCCGAAGGCGGAAATTGAGGTGGCGAGAAAAATACCGAACAGGAGGCGGCGTTGCATACTTATCCTTTCGCGTGTGTCACCGATGAGTTTATCAATATGTCGCGCGCGATGTCGCGGTGTGAAATGGCGCCGGGGGAGATTTTTTTCGCCTTCCGCCCCACTTAAACTCTTGCTTCGCGCGAAGCGCCTGTTTATACTAACGGTTTCTCAGCGGTTTGAAGTATGACGCTACGGGAAGAGTTCGACCCACTGGCTCCGCAACGCGAAGCGGCCCTCTTCTACGGCCTTTTTTTGCGTGGACACTCGGCGGAGATCCTGCGCAAGGACATCGACGTCCCTAAACCGATGCTTGAGAAATGGCTCAGAACTCAAAGATTCGAGGGCAATTTTCACCATTCTCTCAAGCGCGTCTATTCCTACCGGAAGCGCGTCCTCGCCATCTTCGACGAGCTGGTGCTGAACGAGCGTCTCCGTCCCCGCGTCCAATAACCGGCGCCGCTCGCCTCAGGGGCGCAGCACAGCGAATTGCGCCACGCTGTAGCCTAAAATGCTTCCCACGAATATATCGGAGGGAAAATGCGCCGAGGTCGTTAGCCGCGAGAATGCGATCAATCCCGCGGCGCCGTAGGAGACCCAGGGCACCCAGCGATGGCTCCGGTACCGGTGCGCGAACACCGTAGCGATGGCGAAAGCGGCGATGGCGTGGCCCGACGGGAAGCTGCTCCGGTCCCGCAGAAAACTGGAATGATCCTGAAAAAACGTCTTCGAGTAATTGCCGTTCGGAGGAATTCCGCTCGGGCGAATCCGCCGCGAAATCCCTTTCATGATGAAGTCGAGAATCTCCACATCCACCACCGCCTCGCCCGCCAGCAGCGCCGTCTTCTGCGCGTAGCTGTCGTGGCGGATCAGTCCCGCCGCGTAGAAGGAAACCGGTACCAGGATCGTCGCCAGCACCATATTGTTCCCGCTGAACGCGGAGTTGAAGCCCTTGAATTCGGTGGTCCGGCGGAAATAAGGCGCCACCGATGGGTCCAGCCGGATGAACCCCGCGGTCGCCGCCGTGGCGAGCAGGAACGGCACCAGATTGTGCCCCTTCGCCAAACTCGCCGGAAACAGCCAAATCCGCTTCTGGTCGGTCAGCACGTTCTTCGGCAAGGTCCGCCAGGAAACGTCGCGATCGGGCGCCGGCGCCACGATCGGAGCCGTCTGTGCCGGAGCCGGTTGCCCCGGTGCGGTCTGCGGCGGCGCCGTTTGCGCCCATGCTTCCGGAATCACGGACAGCAACATCAAACCGCACGCGGCGCGGGTGAATCTGGCCATGTCCCTTTTATCGCATATCGAACGTCTCGGGCTAAACTGAGGGGAATGCGAATTCCCATTTACCAAGTGGACGCCTTCTCCAGCCGTCTGTTTGCCGGAAATCCGGCCGCCGTGTGTCCGCTCGATCGATGGCTTGGCGACGGCCTGCTTCAATCCATCGCCGCCGAGAACAACCTCGCCGAGACGGCTTTTTTTGTCGAAGAGGCCGGAGGCTACCGTTTGCGCTGGTTCACGCCCGCCGTCGAAGTGGACCTCTGCGGCCACGCCACCCTCGCCACCGCGTTCGTAATTCTCACCCGCCTCGCGCCCGGCAAGGATCGCGTCACGTTCACCACGCGCAGCGGCGAGCTAACAGTCGCTCGCGAAGGCGACAAGTACCGCATGGATTTCCCCGCGCGTCCTCCCGAACCGTGCGAGCCGCATCCCGATCTCCTCCCCGCGCTCGGCGGAACGCCCGAAGCGGTCTACGCCGCGCGCGACTACTTGGTGGTCTATCGCGGCGAAGACGAAGTAGCCGCCCTCCGCCCCGACATGGAGCGTCTCTCGCGAGTGGACCGCTTCGCCGTCATCGCCACCGCGCCCGGCAACCACGACGACTTCGTATCCCGCTTCTTCGCGCCATCGAAAGGCGTGCCGGAAGATCCCGTCACCGGCTCCGCCCACTGCACCCTGATCCCATATTGGGCGAAGCGTTTAGCGAAGCCCGCGCTCAAGGCTCGCCAGATTTCCAAACGCGGCGGCGAGTTGTGGTGCGAGGATCGCGGCGAACGCGTCAGCATGGCCGGCGGCGCCGCTCTGTTTCTCGAAGGGACGATTCATCTGCCGTAAGGCGGAAACCGCAAGGACGAATCCATGGACCTCGAACTCACTCCCCAGGAACGCCAATTTCGCGACGAACTCCGCGCCTGGCTCCAGGCCAACGTCCCCTCCGATTGGGCCGCGCGCCGGCACGACGAAAGCATGGAATCGCGCTTCGCCTACCTCCGCGCCTGGCAGAAGAAAGTCTACGAAGCCGGCTGGGCGGGCGTCTCCTGGCCCAAGGAGTATGGAGGCCGCGGCGCTTCTCTTCTCGAACAGGTTCTCTTCACCGCGGAAATGGCCCGCGCCGGCGCGCCTCCCCTCGCCAACGTTCTCGGTCTCGGCCTCATCGGCCCCACCATTGTTGCCTTCGGCACCGCCGCCCAGAAAACGCGATTCCTGCCCAAGATCCTCAGCGCCGAAGAGATCTGGTGCCAGGGCTTCTCCGAACCCAGCGCCGGAAGCGACCTCGCCGGCCTGCGCACCGAAGCGCGCCTCGAAGGCGAATACTTCCTCGTCAATGGCCAGAAAGTTTGGAACAGCTACGGCTGGGCGGCCGATTGGTGCGCGCTCGTCACCCGCTCCGATCCCTCCTCCTCCCGCCACCACGGACTCACTTACTTACTCGTAGACATGCGCAGCCCCGGAATCGAAGTGCGCCCCCTCCGCCAGATGACCGGCGAAAGCGAGTTCTGCGAAATCTTCTTCCGCGATGTTCGCGTGCCCGCAGAAAACGCCGTCGGCGAAATCGGCAATGGCTGGAACGTCGCCATAGGCACCCTCATGCATGAGCGCTCTACTCTCGGCGCTCAAATGCAGGTTACCTTCGAACGCCAATTCCACCGCCTCGCGGCTCTCTCTCATTCCATTGAAAGAAACGGCCGCCCCGCCGCCGAAGACCCCGTTTTGCGCCAGAAAATGGCCCAAAGTTACATCGAAATCGAGATCCTCCGCCTTAACCAAATGCGCGCCATCACACGCCAAAGCCAGACCGGCGCGCCCGGCCCCGAAGGCTCCATCCTCAAGCTCGGCTGGAGCGAGTTGAACCAGCGCTTCCAACAAACCGCCGCCGAACTCCTCGGCCCCTATGCCCAGTTGACCGGAGGCGAGGAACCCTCCGTCGACCAAGGCCAGTGGGCTTATTCCTATCTCCGCGCCCGAGGCAACACCATCGAAGCCGGCACCTCCGAAATCCAACGCAACATCCTGGGCCACTTCGTCCTCGGCTTACCCAAGAGTTACTAAGTCACTTACCATGAACTTCGGACTCAACGAATCCCAAACCACTCTCCAATCCTCCGCCCGCCGCTTCCTCGCCGCCGAATGCCCCGTCGCCGAAGTCCGCCGCCTCATGGAAACCGATACCGCCCACGACGAGGCGCTCTGGAGCAAAATGGCCGCGCAAGGCTGGATGGGCCTGCTAATCCCGGAAGACCTCGGCGGCTCCGCCATGAGCCCCGTGGAAATGGCCGTCATCCTCGAAGAAATGGGTCGCGCCCTCCTGCCCGGCCCGTATTTCTCCACCGTCCTCCTCGCCGCCTCCGCCATCGAGTACGGCGCCTCCGAAGAACTCAAACGCGAATCCCTTCCCCAAATCGCCTCGGGCGAAATGAAAGCAACTCTCGCGCTCCTCGAAGAAACCGCCTCCTGGAGCCCCGATGCCGTCCGCATGCGCGCCTCGCCATCTTCATCCGGCGGCTTCCGTCTCGATGGCCGCAAACTCTTCGTCCCCGATGCCGCCGTCGCCGGCCTGCTCGTCTGCGCCGCGCGTCTAGACACCGAACTCGCCCTGTTCGCAATCGATCCCAAAACGCCAGGCGTTGCCATTCGCCCCCTCCCCGCGATGGACAACACCCGCAAGCTCTACGCAGTCGCATTCGACGCCGTGGAAATTCCCCCCGCCGCGCTCCTCGCCCGCGGCCCCAGCGCCCACGCCGCGCTCGAACGCACGCTCGATCTCGCCGCCGCCGGCCTCGCCGCCGAAATGACCGGCGCCATGCAGCGCGTCCTCGACATCACCGTCGAATACGCCAAAACCCGCAAACAATTCGGCAAACCCATCGGAGCCTTCCAGGCCGTCCAGCACATTTGCGCCGACATGCTCCTCTACACCGAAAGCTCGCGCTCGGCCGCCTACTACGCCGCCTGGGCTCTCGCCGCGAACGACCCCGGAGCACCCGCCGCCGTCTCCGTCGCCAAAGCCTACGCGAGCGACGCCCTCCGCGAAGTATGCAATCGCGGCATCCAGGTCCACGGTGGCATGGGCTTCACCTGGGAAAACGACGTGCATCTTTATTTCCGCCGCGCCAAGGCCTCCGAAATCGCCTGCGGTGACGCCACGTTCCATCGCGAGCGCATCGCCCGCCTCGTCCTCGATCGGCCCGCGCCTACGCGCTAACCGGAGCGCCCGCCGCCATCGTCCGCCCCACCACCCCCGCGATCGCCGTCACTTCCCGCATCATCGCCTCAAACTGCCCCGGATCGAGCGACTGGTACCCGTCCGACAGCGCCTTCTCCGGCTCCGGATGCATCTCCACCATCAATCCATCCGCACCCACCGCGATCGCCCCCCGCGCCATCGCCGCCACCTTGTCCCGCTTGCCCGTCCCATGGCTCGGGTCCACGATAATCGGCAAATGCGACAACTGCTTCACCGCCGGAACCACGCTCAGATCCAGCGTGTTCCTCGTGTGATCGGCGAACGTCCGCACCCCGCGCTCGCACAGAATCACGTTGTAATTGCCCTCGGACATAATATATTCGGCCGCCATCAGAAACTCTTCCAGCGTCGCCGACATCCCCCGCTTCAACAACACCGGCCGCGCCGATCGCCCCACGCGCTTCAACAGCGAAAAATTCTGCATGTTCCGCGCGCCCACTTGCAGAATATCGGCGTAGCGCTCCACCAGGTCGCAGTTCTCCGGGTCGATCGTCTCCGTCACGATCAATAACCCAAACCGCTGCCGCACCTCCGCCAGAATCTTCAACCCCTCCTCGCCCGCGCCTTGAAAACTATACGGAGAAGTCCGCGGTTTAAACGCCCCCGCGCGAAACACCCGCGCCCCCGCCGCCTTCACCCGCTCCGCCGCGGCGAACGTCGTCTCGCGCCCCTCCACCGAACACGGCCCCGCCATCACCACCAGCTCCGGCCCGCCGATCACAATCTCTCCGCCCGGCCCGTCGATCGGCACGACGCGAATCCGCGAGTCCTCGTCCTTCCCCTCGCGGCTCACCAGCTTGTAAGGCTTGGTGACGCGAATCGCCTCCAGCACCCCCGGCAGGCACTCAAACTCCCCCGCGTCGATCGGCCCCGGATTCCCCGTCACCCCGATCGCCGTCCTCTGCGCTCCCGGCATCGCATGCGCCCGGAACCCCATCGCTTCGATCTTCTGGCAGACCCGGCGAATCTCGTCCTCGCCCGCCCGCGGTTTCATCAACACCAACATGATTCTAGCTTCTCACCCCGCCGCCGGACGTTTCTCGACCTATGCCAACGGTTCGCCTAGGTCATGGACCTGACAAAAGTTTTCTCGACCGCCGGGTAGATGGCGACGACCTTGTCTTTGAGACCGGCGTTCGCCAGGTTCATCGAGTCGAACCCGTGACGCTTCAGTTTGTCCTTTTCCAGAGCCTCGTCGAGATTCGGAATCTTCTTCTTCAACTCCTCCAGCGATTTCAGTTCCGCGATGCTTTTGGGTTTGCAGAACTCGTAGTTCGTGACCGGACCGCTGAGGATTTTGACCGTAAAATCTACATCTTCATACGCCTTAATTGTCTCGTCCGTCATGAAGTCGCGCACCAGGGGCTGATCCGAACGGGTAGCTTCACATTTCTTGAAATCGAGAAACGCATTCGCCGTGAGCTGGTTGTTGGAACTGCCGAAAGCCCGCATCCCGGTGAAATGAAACGATCCCCAATGGTAATGGATCACAAAGTCGGAGCCTCCGGAGGCGAACGTCCCGATGATGGTCGACCAATGCGCCGCTTTCCCCGTTTCCTTGGTGGCATCTTCGGTCTTGACATCCACGTCGAACGGAACGATCACCGGGCACTCGATCGCGATCAGCGCCTTCACCTTCTTCAAAAAGTCTTCGGTGCCGGCCAGATCGACGACGTGCCCGTCGTACTGACCGCCGGAGGCGCCGCGCGCGACCTTCACCATGTTTTCGGCGTCGAAAACGGAACCGTACGCCGTTAGTTGATTGTGCTTCCCATAATGCCGCAAGGACGAATACATGCCGGACTCGGCGCGAAGTTTTTTCGCGTCCTTTTCGGACGTGCTTGCGCGCGTTTCAGGCGCGAACTCATCGTTCGTTCGAGCCTTAAGCGGCTCTTTCAATCCAAACGTGCCGCCGAATTTCTCCTGTCGCAGAAACCAGTACAGCATCACATATGCGAGCGCGTAAAATCCGCACGTCGGACCGCGCTGATTGGGTCCCGCGGGCGGGATGGGCACGATAGAAGTCGCGCCTCTGTCGGCAACAAAATCCTCAACGGGCCTCGTTATGACTGGCAAGTGCGTCTCCTCTCCAGAATTCTACTCCGAGCTTCCCCCTCATTCTTCCCGCATGAGTTTGGCAGGATCGACGGCCAGCGCCCGCCCCGCTGGAATGGCCGACGCGGCAATGCCAAGCAGCGCCATCGTCAGCACCGCGCCGCCCATCACCACGGGATCCCGCGGATTCGCCTGATACACAATCTGCCCCAGCAACCGGCTGGCGAAGACGCCCGCCAGCAGACCCGCCACTAGCCCCGCGCCCAGCAACGCAATGGGCCGCCCCACCGCCGCCCTCATCACGTGCGTCCTGCGCGCGCCCAGTGCCACGCGTATGCCCAGCTCCTTCATCCGCCGGCTCACGTTGTACGCCGCCATGCCGAAGATGCCCGTCACCGCCAGCATCGCCGCCAGCAGCCCCATGACGCCCAGCGCCGCTGTCGCCGCCCGCGCCGGCAGCAGCTCCCCGTCCATCGTATCGGACCATCTCTCCACCGTGATCGGCGCATTCGGCTCGATGCCGCTCAGTGTGCGTTTGAGCGCCGCCGCCATCTCGTTCGGCGCCCGCCGCGACCGCACCACGAAAACCGCTTCGCTCGTCCTCGCTTTGCGAAACCGGCGGATACACCACCGCCTGCGGCGCCTCTTGCAGGTCGTGGTACTTGCCGTTTTCCGCCACGCCCACCACCTCCGTCAGATTGCCCCTCAAAATGAACCGCTGTCCGATCGCCGGCATTCCGCCCCACATTTTCCGCGCGAAAGTTTCATTCACGATCGCCACATACGGCGTCGTAGCCGTGTCATGCCACGAGACATCCCGCCCTCTCAGCAACCGCGTGCCCGCCGCCTCCAGGTACCCCGGCGATATCGGAAACACATACGGCGCCAGCGCGGAATTGCTCAGTTTGAACTCCGTCGTCCCCGGCCGGTAAATCGGAATCCCATGCATGCCGCCGGTCATCGGCGTGCGGCTCACCGTGCCCGCCGCGGTCACGCCGGGGATGCTCCGCACCGCCTCGATCATCGCTCGCCTTTTCTCGAGCGCCACGCCGCCCCTCTGTCCCGTCTGGCTCAGGTCGATCTCGGCCAGCATCGCCCCCCGAGGCTCGAAACCCAACGGCGCGTGCAGCGCGCGCTCCATACCGCGCACCGCCACCAGCGAGGCCGTTACCAGCAGCGTGCAGATGGCGATTTGCGCTCCCAGTAACAAGTCGCGCGGAGCAAACCGGCGCGGGCGCATCGCATCCGCTGCTCCGCTCTTCATCATCTGCAGCGGGCTGCTGCGCCAAACCTGCCGCGCCGGAAACATCCCAAACAGCAGCGCGCTACCCAGTGTCAATGCCAGCCCTGCCACATACACGCGCCCATCCACGCCTGCCGCCAGATGCGCTTCCGCCGCCGGAGGCCACCGGTTCAGCGCGCCCAGCAGAACATCCGCGCCCACCACCCCCGCCGCTCCGCCCATCAGCGATACCATCACCGCCTCGGTCAGCAGTTGCCGCACCAGCCGCCGCCGGCTCGATCCAAGCGCCACGCGCAGCGCCAGTTCCCGGCTCCGATCCGCCGCCCGCGCCGCAAACAGAGTCGCCAGGTTCGCGCATGCCGCCACCAACACCAGCAGCGCCAGCGCGTTCACGCCGTAAAGAAATCCGCGAATGACGTCGCCTTCGTCCCCGATCAGTCCTGGATGGATCAGCCGCAGCGGCTGTCCGTCGTCGGTCTCCGGATACTCCTTCGCCAGCTCGGCCGCGATCGCATTCAGATTGTCCGTCGCAGCCCGCGGCGTCACGCCCGGCTTCAGCCGGCCAATCACCGTAACCGTTATCGATGTCCGGCTATGTAAGTTATCCGATCCCTCCACCTGCTCCTCATTCGCCATCGGAATCCAGTAATCCGGCCACACAAACCGCTCCGTCCCGTGGAACCGCGCCGCCGCCACGCCCACCACCGTAAACGGATGCTTGTTGAGATCCACGGTCGTCCCGATGACCCCCGGATCGGCATTGAACTCCTTTCGCCACAAGGCGTCGCTCAACACCACCATACGGCGCGGAACCCGGGCCATGCTCGTCCTCCGCGTGGAAGAACCGTCCTACTTCCGGCTGCACCCCCAGTAAGTCGAAGTAATTGCCAGTCACCTCATCGCCGGAGACACTCACCACCGTGTTACGCCAGTTCAGCGCCGCATGAGAATACGCATAAATCCCCGCCATCCCGCTGAAAGTGGTGTTGCGTCGCCGATAATCCTCAAACGCTGGATACGACGTCGTCAGTAGCCGTCCGCTCATCCACGCCCTGTGGCGAATCTGATATAGGTTCTGTGGATCGCTCACATCCAGCGGGTGAAGCAGCACCGCATTCAGAACTCCGAACACGACCACATTCGCCCCAATCCCCAACATCAGCGTCACGAAAGCTACAGCCGTAAACGCGGGCGACTTACGAAGCACGCGTAGCGCATAACGAACATCCAGCAGCAGGTTCTCTACCCATGGAAGGCCCTCTTCGGCGCGGTAATCTTCCCGAACCGCCTCCACTGTCCCGAACTTCAGCCGCGCGTGGCGTCGCGCTTCTTTGGGTGTCATGCCGGCGCGGACATTCTCTTCCGTTTGGGTCGCGATATGCGATTCCATCTCTTCCCGGAGCCGCTCGTCCCCGCGACGCCCGATCACCCAGTTCCGCAGACGCGTAACGAACCGCTTCAGGGCTCTCACGCCAGATCCCCCGCCTTCACTTCAAAGAAGCGCGCGATGATCGCCGCCGTCTGCTCCCAATCGCGTTTCTCGGCTTGCAGTAATTTGCGCCCCGCGCGCGTCAGCCGGTAAAAGCGCGCACGGCGGTTGTTTTCCGACGGGCCCCACTCCGATGCGATGGCGCCCTCCTGTTCCAGCCTCAACAGGACCGGATAAAGCGTGCCCTGATTCACCGAAAGCACGTCCCCGCTAATCTGCTCGATACGCCGCGCGATGCCATACCCATGCAGCGATCCCAGCACATCGAGCGTCTTCAGGATCATCAACGCCAGCGTTCCCTGCTGGACATCCGTTTTTTGCTTCACGCCGTCTCCCGCGACTCTGCCGTCATTTGGCTTGCCAACACGAGGATGTCACATTGTCCATTGGGAAAGCAACAGGTGTGCGCGCGGCGCAAGCGATTCCCCACGGCGCCCCGTCCTGCTCGGCAGGCCGCCGATTCCGCGCGGGTTGTGTTGATTGTGGGACACCACGGCGTTTGCAATGGCCTCCGGAGGGGCGCAAGACCCTCATCTTGATCCGACTTCGCCCCGGCCGGTTCCCACGTTGCGGAATCGGTGCGAGTAGCGCGCGCCGCGGGCCTCGGCTCAGTGGCCCGAGGATGCCGCTTCCGGCTGGGCTTTCAGCGGAAAATGCGCGCCTTCGGGAATCGGAGCCAGCATGTCTTCCTTGCGCATCACGAGAGTGGATGTGTTGTAGCTGGCCAGCTCGAATCCGTGGCCGTGCGTGATGGCGTCGGTGGGGCAGGCCTCCACGCAATATCCGCAGAAGATGCAGCGGCTGTAATCGATGTTGTAGACCTTCGCATAGCGCTCGCCGCCGCTGATGCGTAACGCGTCGGTGTTTTCGGCCGCCTCGATATAAATGCAGTTGGCCGGGCACGCCGCCGCGCACAGAAAGCAGGCGACGCACTTTTCCAGCCCGTTTTCGTCGCGCTGCAGAATGTGCTTGCCGCGGAAACGCTCTTCGAATTCCGGAGGCGCATCGGGATACAGATCGGTGATCGTGGGCTGCATCATTTCGCGGATCGTGACGCTCATGCCTTTGACGATCGCCGCCGCCGAACCCAGCACTTCGTTGATATTCGCCATTCGCCTACTAGATTAACACCGCCTCCGCGCGATTTTGATATACTTCGGATTCATGTTCGCACTCGTTCCCGTTCACGTCCATCATCACCATACCCGGTGGCGGGCTGGACTCTGAGCGCGAAATTTCGCAGAACGATCCCAGACGCCCGCCGCTAATCCCGGTGGGCTTTTTATTTTTAGGGCGCATGGAGAACACGGACGGAGATGGATCTCGATTTCGGCAAGTTGGACGGTTTGATCCCGGCGGTGATTCAGGACGCGGCAAGCGGGCGGGTTCTGATGACCGGCTTTATGAACGAGGAGGCGTTCCGGATGTCGGTGGCGACCGGCTTCGCCACCTTCTATAGCCGCTCCCGCAAAAAGCTTTGGCTGAAGGGGGAAACCTCCGGCCACCGGTTAGCGGTAAAGGAAATCCGCACCGATTGCGACGCCGACACGCTTCTTGTGTTGGTGGAGGCCATCGGTCCCGGCGTTTGCCATGAAGGATACGAAAGTTGTTTCTTCCGCAAGCTGGAAGATGGCGAATGGAAGACGGCGGATGAGCGCGTCTACGATCCGGCGGCGGTGTATGGAGGGAAGGCGTGACGCTGAAGCTGGGCATCCCCAAAGGCAGTTTGGAGAACGCGACCATCGATCTGTTCCGGCGCGCGGGCTTCAACATTACCACCAGCAGCCGGTCGTATTTTCCTTCCATCGACGACGCCGAGATCGAGTGCATGTTGATCCGCGCGCAGGAAATGGCGCGTTATGTCGACGACGGCGTGCTGGACGCGGGCCTCACCGGGCGGGACTGGGTGGAGGAGAGCGGCGCCAACGTGGAAACCATCGCCGATCTGATTTACGCCAAACAAAGCTTTGGCAAGGTGCGCTGGGTTCTGGCGGTGCCGGACGATTCGCCGTTTCATTCGGTGAAGGATCTGGAAGGCAAAGTGATCGCCACGGAGTTGGTGGCGACGACGCGAAAATATTTGGACGCCCATGGCGTGAAGGCGAAGGTGGAGTTCAGTTGGGGCGCGACGGAGGTGAAGCCGCCGGTGCTGGCGGATGCGATCGTCGAAGTGACCGAGACCGGATCGTCCCTGCGCGCCAACAAGCTGCGCATCGTCGAGACGGTGCTGGAATCGAACACGCAATTGATCGCCAACCGCGCGGCCTTGGCAGACGAGTGGAAGCGGCGCAAGCTGGATGACGTCCGCATGTTGCTGGATGCGGCGATCAACGCCCTGGGCAAAGTGGGCTTGATGATGAATGTCCGCAAGAGCGATCTGGCGGCGGTGATCGGCGTTTTGCCGGCGCTGAAGAATCCGACCATCTCGCATCTCAGCGACGAGGAATGGCTGGCGGTGAACACCATTCTCGACGAATCGACGGTGCGGACGATCATCCCGCGCTTGAAGGAAGCGGGCGCGCAGGGCATCGTCGAATATCCGTTGAATAAGATCGTGATGTAGCGGAATGGCCATGTTGAGAATTCTGGACGGAGCCGGCGCAGCATCGCTGGCAAGAGGAAAAACCAACCGGATGGCGGAGGCCGAGGCCGCCGTCGCGCCCATCCTGGCCGCGGTGCGCGAGCGGGGCGACGAGGCGGTGCGTGAATACGCCCGCCGGTTTGACGGATTCGAAGGCGCGGAGTTTCTGGTGGGCGCAGCGGAGCTGGCCGAGGCGGCGGAGCGTTTGACGCCGGAGTTCCGCGCCGCCCTTGAGATGGCGGCGGAGAACATTCGCGAGTACGCGCGCATCCAGATGCCGCGCGATGCGATGGTGGACTTCCCCGATGGAAGGCGGTTAGGGCAGATCGTCCGGCCGCTCGATTCGATGGGCGCCTACATTCCCGCTGGCCGCTATCCGCTGCCCTCGACCGTGCTGATGACGGTGATCCCTGCACAGGTGGCCGGCGTCGAAACCATCTGCATCGCCTGCCCGAAGCCGAGCGTGGAGATTCTGGGCGCGGCGCATTGGCTGGGCGTGCGAAAAGTTTTTCGCATCGGGGGCGCGCAGGCGATCGCGGCGATGGCCTATGGGACGGAAACCGTGCCGAAGGTGGACCGAATCGTGGGCCCGGGCAATATTTATGTGGCGGCGGCGAAGAAGCTGGTAGCCGGGGAAACCGGCATCGATTTTGTCGCCGGACCCACCGAGATTGTGATTCTCGCCGAGGACGGCGATCCGAGGTATCTGGCGGCGGACATGCTGGCGCAGGCCGAGCACGACTCGGACGCTTCCGCGATTCTGATAACCACCTCGCGGCGGCTGGCCGAAGAGGTGGCGCGGGAAGTGGAGCGACAACTTCGGGATCTACCCACGGCGGCGACGGCGCGCGTCGCGATCGACAACAACAGCGCGTGCATCGTCGTCGGCTCGATGGAAGAGGCGGCGGAGTTGTCGAACGCGTTCGCGCCGGAGCATCTGAGCCTTCACGACGCAAAACTGATGCCGCTGATCCGGCACGCGGGCAGCGTCTTCCTGGGGCCGTTCAGTCCGGAAGCGGCGGGCGATTACGCTTCGGGCCCGAACCATGTCCTGCCCACTTCCGGCGTCGCGCGCTTGCGTGGAGGCTTGTCGGCGGCCGACTTCGTCAAGGTGATTTCGGTGCAGGAGTTAACGCCCGAGGGATTGCGAAAGCTCGCGCCGGCTGTGACGGCGCTGGCGCGGGCGGAGGGTTTGGAAGGGCACGCGCGCTCGGTGGAGGTTCGCTTTGGCGATTAAAAAGACCGATCTGCCGCGCGGTGTTTTGGAGCCGCGCGAAGCGGTGCTGAGGATGGCCGAGTATTCACCTCCCACGGCCGGACGCTCGGGAAAGCTTCGGCTGGATTTCAACGAAAACACCGTGGGCGCTTCGCCGAAGGTCATCGAGTTTCTGCGCGAGCGGTTGGACGCCGAATCGCTGCCGGTGTACCCGGAGTACGGAGAAACGAAGGCCGCTCTCGCCTCCCATTTTCAGGTGGACGCCGACGAGTTTCTATTGACGAATGGAACCGACGAAGCGATTCAAGTGTTGATCAACACCTACGTCGACGATGGCGGCGAAGTGGTGGTTCTCACGCCCTCCTACGCCATGTACCGTTTCTATGCCGAGCTTGCGGCGGCCGAAGTGCGAACCGTCGCCTACCGCAAGGACACGCTGGCGTTTCCGTTGGAGGAACTGCTGGAGGCGATCGGCCCCGCAACGCGCGCGGTGTTGATCTCGAACCCGAATAATCCGACGGGCACCGGAACGACGCGGGCGAACATCGAACGAATTCTCGGCAAAGCGGCGAACGCGGCGGTGTTGATCGACGAGGCGTATTACGAATTCTGCGGCGTCACGGCGCTGCCGCTGTTGAACGATTATCCGAATCTGTTCGTGAGCCGGACGTTTTCAAAAGTGTACGGCATGGCGGCCATGCGTGTGGGCTGTCTGTTTTCGCAGATGGAGAACGTGGAGTTCCTGCACAAGGCGCAGTCGCCTTATAGCGTGAACACCCTGGCGGCGCTCGCCGCGCAGGCCGCGGTAAGCGACGCCGCGTTTGTCGAACGCTACGTGACGGAAGTTCTGGCGGCGCGTGAGTTGATGTACGTCGGCCTTGAAACGCTGGGCATTCCCTACTATCCGAGCCAGGCGAACTTCGTGCTTTTCGCGGCCGGCGCGCGGGCCGTTCCGGTGCGGGACGAACTGCGGCGGCGTGGCGTCCTGGTGCGGGACCGCAGTTACGAGATTCCCGGCTGCGTCCGGGCGACGGTGGGAACGCGCGAACAGGTAAGGCGCTTTCTGGATGAATTGGCGGAGGTTTGGAAGGGATGAGCGGAACGGAAGTAATCGTCTTCGATATGGATGGCGTGTTGGTGGACGTGGCGGATTCCTATCGCGAAACGATCGCGCGGACCGTGGAACATTTCACCGGCGAGCGCGCCACGCCGGAGCAGATTCAGGAATATAAGAACCATGGCGGCTGGAACAACGATTGGCTGCTTTCCCAGCGCATTGCCGCCGACCGGGGCGTGAAAGTGGATCTGCGCGAATTGGCGGCGAAGTTCGACGGCTACTTTCTGGGCGAAGGCTTGATCCATCGCGAACGGTGGATCGCGGCGCCGGGTTTTCTGGAGGGCCTGAGCGAGCGGTATGAGCTGGCCATTTTCACTGGGAGGCCGCGGCGCGAGGCGGAAATCACGCTGGAAAGGGAAGGTTGGCTGGGGCGTTTCTTCCTGATTTCGCTCGACGACGTCGAGAGCGAAAAGCCCTCGCCGGACGGATTGTTGAAAATCCGCGCGGCGAAGCCGGGAAAGACGATGCTTTATCTTGGCGACACGGTGGACGACGCCCGGGCCGGTATGGCCGCCGGTGTGCCGTTCGTAGGCATCGCGGCGCCGGGAAGCTCTCGCCGCGAGGAATCGGAGAAAAGACTGAGGCAGGAAGGCGCGCTCGCCGTGTTAGGGAGCATCAACGAACTGGAGACGGTGCTGTGAGAAAGGCGTCGGTTCAACGGATCACCAACGAAACGCGGATTGAAGGACGCATCGAACTGGACGGCCAGGGTACCGCCGGGATTTCCACCGGAATACGGTTTCTCGATCACATGCTGGAGCTCTTTGCCAAGCATGGCGGCTTCGATCTGAATATGCGGGCCGAGGGCGACCTCGACGTGGATCAGCATCACACGGTCGAGGACACGGGAATCGTGCTGGGGCAGCTTGTGGCGAAGGCGTTGGGCGCTCGCAAGGGGATCAACCGCGCCGGGTATTTCGCGATGCCTATGGACGAAACATTGGCGTTGGTCGCGGTGGATTTGGGTGGCCGGCCGGCGCTGGTTTATAAGGATCTCGTGCGGGTGCGGCTGGTGGGGGATCTACAGGCGGAACTGATGGAGGATTTCTTCCTGGGATTCGTGAATCACGCCGGCGCGAATCTTCACGTCAAGGTATTTTACGGCCGCTCGAACCATCATAAAATCGAGGCGGTGTTTAAGTGCTTCGCTCGGGCGCTTCGATACGCCTGTTCGAAGGACGAGCGTCTGAAGGATCAACTGCCCTCCACGAAGGGTCTGTTGTGATCGCCATTCTCGATTATGGCGCGGGAAATCTTCGCTCGGTCGAGAATACGCTGGGTGAATTGGGCGTGGAGTACGCGTTGGCGCGGGAGGAATCGGCGCTGCGCCAGGCCAAGAAGATAATTCTGCCCGGCGTCGGACACTTCGGGCAGATGATCCGGGCGCTGGACGCGATGAAATTGCGCGCGGCGCTGCGGGAGCGGATCGAAGCCGGCGTTCCGTTTCTTGGAATTTGCCTCGGACTCCAGGCTTTGTTCGAGGGCAGCGAGGAGGCGCCGGAATGCGCCGGTCTCGCGATGTTCCCCGGCACGGTGAAACGATTTGGGACGGGCGCGCGCGTCCCGCACATGGGTTGGAACGAGGTGAAGGCGGTTCGGGGAGCGCGGTTGTTCCGCGGCGTCGGCGAGATCCCATATCTTTATTTCGCGCACAGTTTCTTCGCGCCTTTGTGCGATGCGACCGCGGCAGTTTGCGACTACACCTTGAAATATACCGCGGCGCTCGAGCGCGCCAACGTCCACGGCGTGCAATTCCATCCGGAGAAATCGGGGCCGCTTGGATTGCGCGTGATGCGGAACTTCGTGGAGCTTTGATGCTGGCGCGGAGAATCATCCCTTGTTTGGATGTGACCGGCGGCCGCGTGGTCAAGGGCGTCCACTTCGTGAATCTGCGCGACGCGGGCGATCCGGTGGAGCTTGCCGCGCGCTATAACGAACAAGGCGCGGACGAGATCGTATTCCTGGATATTACGGCGTCGAGCGACGCGCGGGACGATCATGGCCCGCGTGGTGGAGCGGACGGCGCGGCGGGTCTTCATCCCCTTGACGGTCGGTGGAGGAATTCGTTCCGTGGCCGATGCGCGGGCCATTTTGAAGGCCGGCGCGGACAAGGTGAGCGTGAACACCGCGGCGGTGCGGCGGCCCGAGTTGATCCGCGAATTGAGCGAGGAATTCGGCGCGCAAGCGGTGGTGTTGGCTATCGACGCGCGGCGAAATCCCTGTGGTGGATGGAACGTATTCACCCGCGGCGGACGCGACGACGAAGACATGGACGCGGTGGAGTGGGCGCGGCGCGGCGAGGCGTTGGGCGCTGGCGAAATATTGCTGACCTCCATGGACACCGACGGGGTCCGGACCGGCTTCGACTGCGATTTCACCCGGATCGTAGTGCGCGCGACCTCGGTTCCGGTGATCGCTTCTGGCGGCGCGGGCCGGCCCGAGGACTTCGTACGGGTTTTTGAGGAAGGCGAGGCGTCGGCCGCGCTGGCGGCTTCGATTTTTCACTTCGGGACTTACACGGTGGCGGACTTGAAAGGATATTTGCGCGGACACGGCGTCGCAGTGCGGCCCGCTCCGGCGGCGGATTGAACCATGGTGATTCCATGCATCGACCTGCAGGGCGGGAAAGTGGTTCAGCTTGTGCGCGGGCGCGAGAAGGCCCTGGAAGGCGCGCCGCCACTCGAAATGCTGAAGCGCTTCCAGGCCTTCCCCGTGATTCAGGTCATCGATCTTGATGCCGCGACGGGGGAGGGTCAAAACGACGCCATCGTCGAGATGCTGGCCTCACGGGCGGCGGTGCGCGTCGGCGGAGGAGTGCGCACGGCGGAACGCGCGCGCAAGTTGGTGCAGGCCGGAGCGCGGAAGGTGATCGTGGGAACCGCGGCCTTTGATACGCCGCGCTTAACGGAGATTTCCGCGGCGGTGGGCAAGGAACGCCTGATTGTGGCGCTCGATTCCATCGGCGGACGCATCGTAATCAAGGGCTGGCGCGAAAGCACCGTTTTCCGGGCCGAGGAAACGATGGAGCGGTTCGAGCCTTACTGCTCGGGCTTCCTTTGTACTTATGTGGACAAGGAAGGGATGATGCAAGGCACGAACCTCGAATGGTTCCGCCAATTGCGGCGCGCCACGGCGCTTGAAATTTCGGCGGCGGGCGGCATCACCACGCTCGATGAAATTCGCGAACTGCATGCCATGGGAGTCCACACGGTGGTCGGGATGGCGATCTACACGGGCAGGCTGGATCTGGCGGACCTGGCGGCGGTCAAGTAAGCCGCGACGTCGCGCTTTTCTTGCCCGCCGCACGCGTCGTCTTGTCTTTCGCGCGACAGAGAGCCTCCAGCGGGCACTCGGCGCATTTGGGTTTGCGCGCGATGCATAGCGAGCGGCCGTGGAGGATCAGTTGATGTGAGAACGAGATCCAGCGCTCCTTCGGGATCACCTTCATCAGGTCCTGTTCAATTCGTTTCGGATCGGCGTGTTTCGTGAATCCGAGCCTTTGGGAAATCCGCTGAACGTGCGTATCGACAACCACTCCGGAGGCGATCCCGAAGGCCGTGCCCAAAACCACGTTCGCCGTCTTGCGGGCGGCGCCGGGGACGGTGAGCAGCGCGTCGATATCGCGCGGAACCTCGCCGCCGAAATCGGCCAGGATTTTGCGCGCCGCGCCCACCACCGACTTGGCCTTGTTATTGAAAAACCCGGTCGAGCGGATGTCCTCGGCAAGTTCGGCCGGGTTGACCGCCGCGAAATCGCGGACGGTAGGGTACTTGCGGAAGAGTCCTGGCGTCACCATGTTCACCCTCTTGTCGGTGCATTGCGCCGACAGAATGGTGGCCACCAGCAATTCCCATGGGCCATTGTGATGCAGCGCGCACGTGGCGTTGGGATAAGTCTTGTCGAGAATGGCGAAGATCTTCGCCGTGCGTTCCTTGGCCGCGGTCGTTTTTGCCACACTTGATGGTATCCCGACGCGCCCCACTCTTCTACTCGTCGTGCTTGCGCTGATCGCCTTTGGCGGCGCCGCGGCCGGCTCGTTTCATCTGGACGATTATTCGCTCTTCGTGAATCCGGATATCGCGAATGCCGATGGCTGGTGGCGGCTGTGGGCGCCGCTTCAGACGCGGCCATTGACGAATCTAACGTACTGGCTGAACTACCAGATCGACGGGCGCGTCGCCGTCGGATATCAGCTCGTCGATCTGGCCTTGCACCTCGCAGCGGTCCTTCTTCTGTTCGACGTTTTGAGGCGGCTCATGAGCGTGCCGGCCGCTTTCATCGCCGCCGCGATCTTCGCCGTCCATCCCTTACAGGCCGAGGCGGTGAACTACATTTTCGCGCGCGGCACCCTCCTCGCTACCGTGCTCTGCCTCGCCTCTTTTGGCGCGTGGCTGCGCGGAAAACGCTGGATCGCCGTGGCGTGGTTCGCCGCCGCGCTGCTGGCGAAAGAGGAGTGCGTCGCCTTCCCCGCGTTCCTGATTTTGCTGCATTGGGCCAAGCGGCGCGAGCGCGCGGAACTGCGGGCCGTCGCGGCCATGTGCGGCCTCAGCCTGGTCGCCGGAATGCGAGTGTTGGCGGCCGCCGCTTCGATCCCGGGTTCCGGAGCCGGCGCCGGAGCGGGGGTGTCGGTTTGGCGCTACGCGTTGGCGCAAGGCACGGCAATTCCAAGGTACCTGCGCATGGCCGTCTTGCCCTGGGGCTTCACGGTCGACCCCGCCATTCGCGTCCCCGCGGGATGGGTCGCCGCGCTTGGCTGGGCAGTCGTCGCCGGGATGTGTTTCTTGTCCTGGAGATGGTTTCGCAATGCTGGGCCTGGCTTCTGGTTCCTCAGCGGCATCGTCCTCTTGCTGCCCAGTTCATCGGTGTTTCCCGCCACCGATCTAGCCGCGGATCGCCGCATGTATTTGCCGATGACCGCCTTCGCGGCCGCGCTGGGCCTGCTTCTGGAACGGGTGGACTGGCGAGTCGTGTGGGCCTGCCTGGCGGTGTTGGCCGCCCTCAGCGTGCAGCGGACCATGGTCTGGCATTCGGAACAATCGCTGTGGACGGACGCCGTTGCGAAGGCGCCGGGGAAACTCCGGCCCAAGCTTCAACTGGCGCGCGCCCTTCCGCCCAACCGCGCCTTGCCGTTGCTCGAAGAAGCGAAAACGATTGCGCCGGAGGACCCCGGTCCGGCATCCGAAGAAGGGAGAATCTATCTCGTCGGCGGCGATCCGGCCCGAGCCTTGGCGGAATTCGGCAATGCGCTTGCCCTGGAGCCTTCGAATGCCGAGGCCTTGAACAACCGCGGAGTGGCGCTGCTCGCACTGGGGCAGACCGATGCCGCTCGCCTCGACTTCAACCGCGCGCTGGCGATCGATGGCTGCGAATACAACGCGCTCGTCAATCTGAAGAAAATGGGCGTCGCGATCGGCATTCCCTCGCGCTGCCGCTTCACTCCAGACGAGATGCGGGAACTGGAATAGCAAACGAAATGCACGTGTACACTTTGCAATGCGAGATGATTGCGCCGATACCGGTCGCCGAAGCGTTCCGCGTATTCGAGGACCCCTATAACCTGGCCCGCATCACCCCGCCGTGGCTGAATTTTCGAGTGACATCGAAGGAACGCGTCGCAATACGCAAGGGCGCACAGATCGACTACGTCATCCGCTGGATGGGCATTCCGATACATTGGAGAACGCTCATCGTCGAATACGATCCGCCATATCTTTTCGTGGACGAGGAAGTGAAAGGTCCATACGCGCTCTGGCGCCATCGGCACTCGTTCGAGACGGTCCCCGAGGGAACGCGGGTGCGCGATCGCGTGGACTATGCCTTGCCGTTTGGAATTCTCGGCCGGGCGGCGCATGCGCTGGCGGTCGGTGCGCAGTTGCGGGAAATCTTCGATTACCGCCAGAAGAAACTGGACGAATTGTTCGGCGGGAAGAGCCTGAAAGTTCTCGCGCCGGAGATCGCCGGCGGCGCGTAAGGCTACGATGGACGAATGCGGTTTTTCCGGCGCGTAGGCGCTGTGCCCGGCGGTGATCCCCTGCGCGTGGGAGTTCTCGCCGGGAGTTTCAACCCTCCCACCGTGGCGCATTTTCATTTGCTCGAAGCGGCCGTCGCCCACGTGGACGAGCTGGTCTGCGTCGTCCCCCGCGTGCTTCCCCACAAGATCTATCACGGCGCCAGCCTGGAACAGCGCGTCGAAATGCTCACCGCGCCCGGACTTCGGCCCGATTATTCGGTAGCCGTGAGCGAAGGCGGTTTGATCGCGGAGATCGCCGGCGAATGCCGCGCCGAATATGGCGAGACGGCGCGTCTGTTATTTCTGTGCGGGCGCGACGCAGCCGAGCGCATCGTCGAATGGGACTACGGCGAGGCCGGGGCGATCGAGCGTTTGATGGAGCGGTTCGAGCTTCTGGTGGCGCGCCGCGGCGGAGAGTACGTGCCCCCCGCGAGTCTGAAACATCGGATTCACCCCCTGGCGGTGCGCGCCGATTTTGAAGAGGTCTCCTCGAGCCGGCTTCGCGAACGGATCGCGCGCGGCGCCCGCTGGCGGCATCTTGCGCCCGAAGCGCTGCACCTGTTGGCGGAAAAAATCTACGGCTGACCGCCGCCACGCTGCGAGAGCGGATTCGGGAATGCGCCCGGATCGGGCGGTTCGTCGCCGTGTAAGCACTGGAAGTCCTTCTCGATCAGAATCGACGGCCCGCCTTCCGGAGAAGCTCCGATGCCGGTCCGATTTGTCGATGCCCACTCGCGGGCCATCTCCAGCGGAACGTCGATGCGCAGCCTCCCGTCCTCCAGATGGGCTTGAACCGCCGCCTGCCCCGGAGCTGCGCGAATCGCGAAGGTGAACCGCCCGGATCCGGGAAACTCCACCGTCTCTTCCACGAAGCCCTCCCTGACGAAAATCGGGCCACTTCGGCCCGGTTCAAGCGCAGGCGAACGGCGTTCGATTGGAGGCGGAGCTTCACGGCGGCTATTGAGATGGTAGACCTTCCCACGGCTTGACAGCGGCATAGCTTTGCAATATAAAGTATGTATGCATCGCAAAGAACTCTCCCAACTTCCGCCGTCCCGCGCCGCAATCCGCCGCATCCACGGCGTCACAATGCTCGTCGCCTTTGCGGCGTTTGTTTTTTGTCTCTTCTTCGAGACGTCCAAAGGCGGCCCTTTCCGTGCGATCAATCCCTTCGGCGACGATCCCTACGACGCCGTAGGCTCCATTGCCATTCAAATCGCGTTTGTGTGCGCGGCTTTGACGTACGCCCGCGCGCTCCGGCTGCTGGGACGACCCGTCGAGAATCGGCTCCGCGCGCTACATTTTACGCGGCAACGTCCTCGTGGTCTGCTCCCTCTTCGCGACGGTCGCCGCCGACGTCACGGCTCTCTTCCTGCATCCGTTGCCGGTGTCGCCTTGGGGCCGCGCGCTGGAGGCGGGCCTCGCGCTCGTTTTCGCGCTGGCGGCCCTTTGCGCGATCGCGCTCGTCACCATCTTTCCACGCATCGGCGCGGTTCCGCCCACGAACTCGACCCTCGCCGACGGCATCGACGATCTGTGGACTTTGGTGCGAGTTCCCATCAAAATGGCGCGCCGCATCTTGCCGCCATCTTGGCTTGAAAAAGTGGAAGGCTTCCAATGTGACTCCCTCTTCGCGCGCGTTCCATGGCTGAACCCGCGCATTCATCCTTGGCGCCTCGCCGTATCGATCGGTGCGCTCGCGGGCGTCGGCCTGATCGCCGCGGAGGCGCGCGAAGGCCCCCCGCCGGACGTGGCCACGGGCTTACTGGTGGCGGCTGTCCTCCTCTCGCCGGAAACGGCCGCCGCGCTGGCCGGGTTCGCGGTCTTCGGCCGTTATCTCGGCCTCCGCCGTAGCGCGCGTGAAAGGCGGCGCGTAGTAGACTCAAAAGAGTGCCCGCCCGAGGGCGCGTAGCTCAGTTGGTTAGAGCGCTTCCTTCACACGGAAGAGGTCCGGGGTTCGAGTCCCTGCGCGCCCACCATTTCACGCCATGAACCCCCCGAACGAGACCGGATGGCTGCCGGATTTCCTCTATGTGGACGGAGGGTTCGAGCCGGGCTTGGCGATGTTCGCCGCTCCGGACGGGCGCATTACGCGATTCTCGCGGGACCCCGAAGATCTTCGCCGCGCCGTTCGTCTGTCTGCGCGCGCGATACTGCCCGGCATGATCGACTGCCACTCCCACGCCTTCCAGCGCGTCATTCGTGGACGCACCGAGCGGCGCAGCACGGCCTCGCGCGACACCTTCTGGACTTGGCGCGAGAGCATGTACCACGCGGCGAACCTCCTCGACCCCGAGGGCGTCTATGCCTCCGCGCGCATGGCCTTTCTCGAGATGCTGCTCTCCGGCATTACCACGGTGGGCGAGTTTCACTACTTGCACCATGGGCCGGAAGGCGTACCGTATGAAGATCGGAATCTTCTGGCGAAGGCAGGTGCTGCGCGCGGCGAACGAAGTCGGCTTGCGCATCGCACTACTGCGCACGGCCTACGTCCGCGCCGGTTGGAATAAGCCCGCCGACCCGAGGCCAGTCGCGATTCATCACGCCGCGGTTTGCCGATTTCGCGGGCGACACGGACAGTTTGCGTTCCTACGTCCGCCGCGCCGCGCCGCCGGGCCGGGCCTGGGTTGGCGTCGCGCCGCACAGCGTTCGCGCCGTGCCGCTCGATTATCTGCGCGAAGCCGCCGCTTATGCGAACGCCGAAAATCTGCCGCTCCACATGCACGTCGCCGAACAACCGGCCGAGGTCGAAGCCTGTCTCGCAGAGCACGGTGCCAGGCCCGTCGAGCTGCTCGCCCGCGAGGGAATCCTCGATGCGCGTTTCACCGCCGTTCACGCCATACACATCGTCGCCGGCGAGATTCGCCAACTCGCGGCGCCCACGGCGAGCGTCTGCGCATGTCCCACCACGGAGCGCAATCTCGGCGACGGGACTCTCCCCGCGGATCGTCTCTTCGAAGCCGGCGCGGAAATTTGTCTCGGCTCCGACAGCAACGCGCAGATCGATCCCCTCGAAGACGCGCGCATGCTCGAATATAATTTGCGCATGTCCCGGCTCGAACGCGCCGTGTTGGCGCCCGGCGATGGCCGCGAGACGCTGGCGAAACGCCTATTCCATTGCGCGACCGAGGCGGGTGCGGCCAGCCTGAGTGCGCCGGGCGGCCGGCTGGCGGCCGGTCTTCCCGCGGATTTTTTCACCGTCGATCTAAACGACGTCTCTCTCGCCGGCGCCGGCCGCCAATCCCTGCTCAGCCACGTCGTGTTCGCCGCCGGGCGCGCCGCCGTGCGCGATGTCTTCGTCGATGGCCAAGCGGTGGTGCGCGACGGACGCCATCGCTTCGAAGAGGAAATCGTGCGCGAGTTCGCCGCCCTACAGGACTCTCTCTGGGGAGCGGAGCGATGAAGAGCGCGGTGGAAATCCTTCTCGATCTGGTGGCCATCCCCTCCGTCTCCACTATGAGCAACAAAGCGGTGATCGAGTATGCCTCGCGATTTTTCGCCCCCGCCCAATGGAACCTCGCACCCCATCCGTATCGCGACGCGGCCGGCGTCGAAAAGATCAACCTCATCGCCACCACTCGCGGCGGTAAACCCGGCGAGGCGGAACTGGCCCTGGTCTGCCACACCGACACCGTGCCCTACGCCGGCGATTGGAAGGAAGCCGTCCATCCCGTCGTCCGGAACGGCAAACTCTACGGGCGAGGCGCTTGCGATGTGAAAGGTTTCCTCGCCTGTGTTCTCGAAACCATCGCCGGCCTCGACGCCGCGCGGCTGTCGAAACCCTTGGCCGTGGTGTTGACGGCGGATGAGGAGATCGGCTGCGTCGGCGCCAAGCGGCTGGCCGCGAAGAAGGCGATTCAAGCGCGTTACACCCTTGTAGGCGAACCCACCGGACTGCGCCCCGTGTACGCCGGCAAAGGCTACGCGCTCGCCGAGATCGTGGTGCGGGGCAGGGAATCGCACAGCGCCTTTCCGGCGCGTGGACGGTCGGCCATCTTCGACGCCGCGCGCGTCGTGGGCCGCCTGGAACGCGTCGCGGCGAAGCTGGCCGCGCGCAAAAACCACGCGTTCGATCCTCCGTACACGACGCTGAACGTGGGTCTCATCCACGGCGGCACGGCCAAAAATATCGTCGCCGGAGAATGCCGCATCACCGTGGAATGGCGGCCCGTCCCCGGACAGGACGCCCAGTGGCCGGCTCGTTTAATCACCCGCGAAATCGCCGACCTGAAGACGAAGTTCCCCGGCCTCGATGCCGCGCTCGAAGTGCTCCGGCTCGATCCGCCGTTCGAACCCTCGCCGTCGCGGCATCTGGTGTCGACCCTGGAATCGCTGACACGAAAAAAGGCGGCCACCGTCTCCTTCGGTACCGAGGCCGCTCATCTTCGCCTAAGGGCGGGGAAGCCGCCGTGTTCGGGCCGGGCGATATGGGCGTAGCGCACAAGAGCGGCGAATACGTTCCGGTGAAGGATCTCGCCGCCTGCGTAAAACATCTCCGCGCCGTTGTCGCGCGCCTCTGCGGCTAGGGTTTGCCCACCGTCGGGCCTTCCGTATTAAACAAACGCGGAATCCGGTCGGCCACAGGCGGCAGCGGCTTGCGCAGCTTGTGCGAGCCGGTTTGATACCAGTAAGCGACGCTGTAGTAGTTGTCGGACCGATGATTAGCGTGCCCGTGTTCGATCGTCATCTTGAACCGCTTCTGAAACGGAATCGGCGAGTCCAGATGATAGCGGTACACCGTCCATCGCGCCCCGCGCATGTCCCCGCCGTTCACCGGATTGCCGTACATGCGATAGGCGAACGTCGGATTCGTTCCTCCGAAAAAGTTCAGCCCGCATCCGCCATAGCACCACGCCCCCAGGAAATAATCCTCCGATCCGGTTCCGTTGATCGCCGGCTTCGACATATCGTCGATGTACATCATCTCGTCGCCTTCGCCCCACCAGTCGCCCTGATTCTGAATCACGCTGAGCGTCGCACCCACATAGTGCCCTCTTCCCTCGGCCTCGAAAAAAACGTAGTTCTCCTCGCCGCCGCGGTTCAGCGCGCCGTTCACCTTCGGATCCGCGTTCAACTTCCAGTCCGAAGTCCATCCCTTATTGGGCGTCGCCTGCCGGTACTCGGCGTAGAAGTAGGCCGTGTCCTCCGGCAGGCTCTCGTGCTTCTGCCAATCGATGTTGTAGTAAAACGCCCGCAGCGGCTGCTCCCCTTCGTTGGTGATCGTGATCTTCGCCGACTTGCGAAAGGGCATCGGGAAAAAGCAGTTCAGCGCCTTCTGCGATCCCACCGACAGCGGCCCGGATTCGTAAGTGTGGTATTCGCCCAGGCCCAACCCGAAGAAATCTCCAAGCGGCGTTTCCACCGCCGGCAGCGGATCGCCGTCCCAATACATTCTCAGCACGTAACGTTTCAGGTGATAGACTTCGAAGCTTGGAAACGCGATCCAGACGTGGGTGATGATCCCCGGGCCTTCCACGTGCTCCGATCACCCTCGTCTCACCGGGTTGAATCGGGTGCGCCGGGTCGCCGTCGGCGTTGCCGCCGGAACGGTCGAAGGAGGAAATCCGCTCGGCCTGATAATTCTTCAGCCGCGGAAGATCCTGAAGATCCTGCGCGGAAGCGAGCGCGCCGCCAAGCAGAGTAAGAGGGATTAAAAAACTCGGCAGCTTCATCATTGGGACAAACGATCCTCGCGGCTTCCGGCGCGTTTCCGCGGATTTCATCGGCCCCGCACGCCTGTCCGCAAAGTATTTCACGCCGCTGCGGAGCCTGTCAACATCGGCGGCCGGAATCGATGTCGCTGGCGGGACCGCCAACACATCGGAGAACGCCGCGCGGGCGAGGGAATCAACTGGCGCCGGCGGAAAGAGCCACGAACCAGCAGACCACGCGCTGGCCCAATCCGTTGAAACCAAGCGCTGAGAAGATCGCGAGGGATTAGAGTTGCCTGCCGGTGAATCCTCCAAACCGAAGCGCCGCGAATGTGCCGGCGTATTGACTGAATAGTATCGGTTTTTGGCTTATCGCGAAAGCTCACAACTCAACGATTACTCTAGACTCATCCTAGTGCGGTCGTGGGCGGCGCATAGGACGGCATTCCGTGACCGGCTTCCTAAAAAGGCAAGCTTCTCCGCATCCCGTTCTCACAAGACAAGCTTCGAGCCGCTCGGGTGGTAGCGGAATGCAGGCCTGGAGGCCTTAAATTACGTGTCCGAAGATAAACAATCAACTCGGCGCGTTTTCTTACGCGCCGGCGCCGCGGCGCCCGTTTTAATTAGCGCGATTCAGCCCGCGGCACAGGCTTTGGCACAGGCCGTACCAGACACGCTGAAATCCGTGATGGATCTCATGATTCCCGCGTCTGACGGCATGCCCTCGGCGAGCGAAGCCGGAGGACTGCGCTATCTGCAGAGCCTCATGGACCATGACAAAGACATTGCGGCCGATATCGCAAAGTGCCTTACTGTCGTCGATGCTTTCAGCGAGCGTTCTTTTCAAAAACCTTTCCCTCAACTCGAAAACAACCATCGAATCGCCGTTCTGAAGGACATGGAGAATTCGGCTCCCGGTGTTTTTGACACGCTGAGAGGCTATATATATGAGTCGTATTACACGCAGCCGGCCATCTGGAAACTCATCGGCTACGAACTCTATCCGACGGACCATTTGGGCCCGCATCTAAGACCGTTCGACGACTCTCTTTTGGAGCAAGTCCGCAACATGCCTAAGCTCTATAGGGACGCATAGTCATGCCGAACGCCGAAATCGATGTTCTCGTCATCGGCTCGGGTGCGGCGGGCGCGGTCATTACAAAACGGTTGACCGACTTAGGGGCAAAGGTCATGTGCCTGGAACAGGGCGGCTGGATCAAACCCACGGAGTATCCCTCCGATCGGCCCAACTGGGAAATTCAACTCCGCCGCGGCGCTTTTCATTTCAGTCCCAACGTTCGCAGGCGCTGGGAGGATTATCCGGTCGCCGAGACCGGCGCAAACCCGCCGTCCGTATTGATGTTCAACGCGGTAGGCGGCAGCACGCACCACTGGGCCGCGCATTTCCCGCGTTTTCACCCTTCGGACTTCCGAGTGCGGACCCTGGACGGGGTCGCGGACGATTGGCCGATCTCGCATGAAGAATTACGGCCTTACTACGACCGTAACGATTTGGATTGGGGCGTCTCGGGCCTAAGTGGAGACCCCGCCAATCCCCCGAGATCGCCGCGGCCAACTCCGGTCCTTCCGATCGGAGTACTTGGCGAAACCATTGCCAAGGGCTTCAACAACCTGGGTTGGCACTGGTGGCCGTCCGACAACGCCATCGTCTCGCGCGATTACAACGGACGCCCGGCGTGCGGTCTACATGGTAAGTGCATGTTCGGGTGTCCCATCGGATCGAAAGCGTCCACGGATATCACTCATTTGCGCAAGGCGATCCGCAAAGGGGCGATTGTGAAACCGTGGTCGCGCGTAAGAGAAATTGCCGTCGATCGAAGCGGGCGCGCCAAGTCCGCCATTTACTACGATCGCCAGGGCCAATTGAATGAGCAACCGGCGAAGGTGATTATCGTTTGTTGCAACGGAATCGGCACGCCGCGTCTGTTACTCAATTCAAAGTCGAATTTGTTCCCGAATGGATTAGCGAATTCATCGGGTCTGGTGGGCAAGAATTTTATGACCCATCCATTTCGAACCTTGGAAGGAGTGTTTGAAGCTCCTATGGACGGCCATTTAGGGCCGTTTGGCATTCCCGCCATGAGCCAACAGTTCTATGAAACGGATCCGCGCCGCGGCTTTGTCCGAGGCTACACACTGCTCTTGGAGCGCTCGTTTGGCCCGCTTCATCACGCGTGGGGCGGTTTCTCGGGCCACCCGGTCGCCTGGGGCGAGGATCATCACAAGACCATGCGGCGGCGGTTTCCCCACGTAATCCGCGTGACTGTGATGGGCGAGGACTTGCCGGAAGAACACAATCGCGTCGAGATCGATCCGAACCTGAAAGATACCAGCGGCATTCCGGCGCCACGCGTCGTGTACGGCTATAGCGAGAATAGTTTGAAAATGTTGGAGCACGGCGGAACCATGGCGCGTCAGGCCCTGCGGGCGGCGGGTGTGGCCGACATTCTGGACAGCGGTCTTGTTACTCCGGCGTATCATCTGATGGGGACGGCGCGCATGGGTACGGATCCGCGCAAGTCGGTTGTGAACGCATCGCACAAAGCCCACGATGTCCCCAACCTATATGTGGTCGACGGCAGTTCGTTTACTACCTCCGCAGCCGTGAATCCGACATCGACGATCGGTGCGCTTGCGCTACGGGCGGCTGACAAGATCTGGGAAGCACGCCACGAATCGTAGTAAGGGACTTACTCGAAGACCGCCGCCGGCATCGTCCCGACGGCCGCGGCGGCGGGCCGGAATTCCATATACGGCAGCACGTCCCGATCGATCTCGATGCCCGGAGCGGTTTCGATCAGCTCCAGTCCTTCGGATCCGAGCCGGAACACCGCTCGCTCGGTGATATACAGCACTTCCCGGCCAAGCTTCCTTGCGAAATCCCCTGAAAATGTGATGCGCTCGACGTCGTTCACGAACTTGCGGATCTTACCCGGCTGAACGACGGTGAGCCGTCCATGCGACCACGAAACCTTCGATCCCTGCGCATCGAACGTTCCACAAAAAACGACTTTCTTGGCGTTCTGGGCGATCTCCATGAAGCCCCCGGGGCCGATCAGATTTCCCGCAAGGTGCGACACATTCACGTTTCCGAAGCGATCGGCCTCTCCCATCCCCAGAAACGCGATGTCGATCCCTCCGCCGCTGTAGTAATCGAATTGATCGATGGAGGAAACGATTACTTCGGGATTGCGAGCGGCGCCGAAAAGCCTGTCGTCGAGCATGCGCCCGTTATGCACGCCTTGTTCCACGCTCATCCAGAGGCCGTCGGACTTGCCCTGTTCGGCAATGACGCCGAAGATACCTCCCGGAATGCCGAATCCGAAATTCAGAGACGCGCCGCTTCTCAGCTCGAGGGCCGCGCGCCGGGCGATGATTCGCCGCTCCAATTTATCGGGGATCGCCGCCGTTGTCTTCGCCAGATGAGCGCGCCGCGCTCCGGAAATGCTGGGATCGTAGCCGAGTCCATAGAACTGTTGCTGCGTGGGTTCTTCGACGACCGCGTCGACAAGTATGCCCGGAACTCGCACGGAGCGCGGATGCAAACTTCCGGCTTCTACGATCTGCCGTACCTGAACGAGAACGCGGCCGCCGCTCGCGTGCGCCGCCAAAGCCATCGTATGTATGTCCATGTCGATTGGCTCTTCTTCGGGGCTGATATTGCAGCGAGTGTCGGCGTAAGTCCCGCGGATAATTGCGGCGTCCACCTTGAATGGCTTATACCGGAGAATCTCGCGTCCATCGATATGCATCACTTCCACCAGTTCTTCCCGGCTGCGCGCGTTGCATCGTCCCCCATCGTGTCGCGGATCGACGAAGGTTCCCAACCCCGAATGGGTAAACAGTCCTGGCCGGCCGGCGCCGATCTCGCGCAGTAACTGTTGAATCACTCCGCCGGGAAGGCAATAAGCTTCGATCTTCTCGTCGCGAATAAGTTGCTGGATCTTCGGCGACCACGTGAAATGCGCCGCGACAACCTTACGCAGCATTCCCTCGTGAGCCAGGCGATTCGTTCCAAGCGTATCGCGATCGCCCAGGCCAAGCGAGTGAACCATCGTCAGATCGCGTGGGTGTCCCGTCTCAAGGTACCGCCGCTCCAGCGCGGCAAGAATCGCTTCCGCCGATATCATCCCGGCCCCATTGCCGCTGATCGCGACAGTATCGCCGTCATTGACCAAACCGGCGGCGCTTCGGGCGTCCAAAAATTCCATCATGCTCATGTTGCTTCACCGGTTTCGATAAACAGGCTTGCGTTTTTCCCGGAATGCCCGCAATCCTTCCGCGCAATCCTCGGTGGATAGCGCCTGGGCTGCGGCGCTCGCATGGTGTTGACGAAGGTCCGCGTGCATGCCGGAAAGAATGCCTTTCGTTAACGCCATCGCTCCCGGCGCGTTCCCGCCCAGCGTCTCCAGCCAGCCGTTCAACTGCCGCTCCAGATCGTCCTCGTCTTCAGCCAACGCCGTGATCAAGCCCCAGTCGAGCGCTTGTGCGGCGGTGATTGGCGCGCCTAATAAAGTCAGGTGCCGGGCGCGCGCCACACCGACCGTCTCGGCCAGTCGGCGAACGCCCATCCATCCGCAGATCATGCCGAGAGTTACTTCCGGCGAACCGAACTTGGCCGGCTGAACCGCGATACGAAGGTCGGCCGCCAAAGCGAGTTCCAGCCCGCCCCCCAAAGCGTGGCCTGTTACCGCGGCGATCACCGGCTGCGGCAGCGCGGCAAGTCGTCCTAATACTTGGATGCCATACAGAATCCAATCGCGGCCCATGTCGTTCGGCGAAAGCGTGCCCCACGCCTCGATGTCGCCGCCCGTGCAGAAAAAGCGCCCGCGGGCTCGGATCACAACCGCTCGCAACTCGCGATCGGATTCGATCCCGGAAACGGCGGAGTCCATGAGTTCCAACATCCGCCTATTCAGCGCATTTGCCTTCTCGGGGCGATTCAGAAGAATCTCGCCATAAACGACAGTTCCCCGTTCTCTTCGCGTGAAGACGATTTCTGGTTCCATGCCGCCCTCCTGACCCATTGTTCCCGCCTAAAACCGTGGAATGGTTAGACCGCCATCGACAGTCACCGCCTGACCCACAGTATAAGTCAAACGGCCTTCGGCCATAGTGCGAACTATAGTTGCAACGTCCTCGGGGAGACCCCATCGTCGCGCGGGCACACCGTGCGCAATGAGTGCGTCATAGGTGTCTTTCACCGGGCGGGTCATGTCGGTATCGATAATTCCAGGCCGCACCTCATAAACCCCAATGCCGTCGCCCGCCAATCTTACTCCGAATAGCCGCGTGGTCATACTCGAGGCGCACTTGGAAACGCAGTACTCGCCCCGGCTGATCGATACGGCCTCGGCGTTGCACGAAGTAATGTTGATGATACTCCGATGCTGTCCTCCGATTTCTCCCTGCGTTAACATGTAACGCGCGATCGCTTGACTTAGAAGAAACACCGCCTTCGTGTTCACCTGGACGCAGCGATCGAAACTGTCGCTCGTAACTTCAAGAAGATCGCCTCGTTTCGCCACGCCCACGCCGGTATTGTTCACCAGACAATCGATCCTTCCCCAGCGCTCCACCGCCGGCTGAATCAGGCGTGCATGCTGTTCGAGATCCGCGACATCGCAATTAAATAGTATGCACTCGCCACCCGTCTCTTCGATTTCAGTAACTAACTGCTTCGATTGCTCCGCTTGATCGTCGCTCGCCATGTCGTTCAAGAGAACATTGAACCCCGATTTCGATAGCGCGATCGCGCACGCCCTTCCAATACCGCGAAGCGCGCCGGTGACGATAGCCGCCGGTCTCCCGGAAACTGAATTCATGAAAGTGATCTTAGGCTGCCGATAGCCTCCCGAATCCGCCCGATAAGCCAGTTTGTGATACTATTCGGACAAGTCAACGCCAGATCGTGTCTGAAAGCTAGGACTACGATGAAACCGCAATTCGAGCATGTCGCCATCCCAAAAGACTGCTCGATCCGCGTTTTTCACCGACAGATTGCCGCGATTCCTTTTGAATGGCACTATCATCCTGAATGCGAGCTGACGCTCACGCTGAACAGCCGCGGGCTGCGTTTCATTGGAGACCACATCGGCGCCTACGAACCGCGTGACTTAGTCCTGGTGCCAACGGAGATGCCGCACACGTGGGCCTCGACGAACGCCATCGACGAGTCGAAACCGCACACGGCTGTCGTTGTTTGGTTCACGGGTGACTGGGCGCTACATCTTGCGGATGTATGTCCGGAGTATTCTTCCCTTCGTAAACTGCTTGGAAGATCCTCCGCCGGTCTTAGCTTCGAGTCGCCGGCGGGAGAGAAGATGGAGTCGCGTTTACCGGACCTGCTCTCCATCTCGCCGCGCAAACGCCTTCAAACGGCCGTCGATCTATTGATCGAGCTGGCTGACATGGATGCGGTTCCGCTCGCCACACCTCAAAAGGCGGCGCCGATCACGCGGGATGAGTCGACCCAACTGAACCGGATCCTCGATGTGCTGCACAAGCGTTTCGCCGAACCGCTCCGCGTGCGGGATCTGTGCGCCGCCGGGAACATTTCCGAGCGATCGCTGCATCGGTTATTCGTGCGCCATTTAGGCGAGAACGCCAGCGATTACCTCGGCCGGCTGCGAATCGGACGGGCCTGCATGTGGTTAGTGGAAACGGATCGTTCGATCGGCGTGATTGCCACCGATGCCGGCTTTTCGAATCTGTCCAACTTCAATCGGCGATTCCGGGCCGCCCGCCGCATGACGCCAAAAGAATTTCGGCGATATTACGTGAAGCACGGCCGCATGCCCGACTTAGACAAGGTCGATCTGACCAAGCGCTCGCCGTCCTTGGAAAGAGAAAAGCACGGTCGTCCGCGTCCTTCGCCAATTCTGTCACCGGTCGCGTCCGGTTCATAATGAAAGCTGCCATGTCCGCAACCTCTTCTCCCGCCCCCTCCGTCAACCGCCAGTGGGTTCTCGCCACGCGCCCCACCGGCCTTCCCAAAGAATCCGATTTCCGCGTCGTCGAAGCGCCCGTTTCCGTCCCCGCCGCCGGCGAAATGCTCCTTCAAACCGCCTATCTCTCCGTCGATCCCTACATGCGCAGCCGCATCGCCGGCGTCAAAACCTACGCCGACCCCGTTCTCCCCGGCGATCTTATGGTCGGCGCCTGCGTCGGCCGCGTCGTCCGCTCCAACAATCCCGATTTCCGCGCGGGCGACTGGGCCGCCGGCTACTGGGGTTGGCAGGAATTCTTCGTCTCCAGCGGCCGCGGTCTCCAGAAACTCGACCCCAATTTCGTTCCCGTCACAACCGCCCTCGGCATCCTCGGCGGCCCCGGCATGACCGCCTATTTCGGCTTCCTCGAACTCTGCCAACCCAAGCCCGGCGAAACCGTCGTCGTCTCCGGCGCGGCCGGCGCTGTCGGCTCGGCCGTCGGCCAAATCGCCCGCATCCAAGGCTGCCGCGTCGTCGGCACCGCCGGCGCCGATGACAAAATCGCGCACCTCACCTCCGATCTCGGCTTCGACGCCGCCTTCAACTACAAAACCGTTCCCGACTATTCCGCCAAGCTCCGCGAACTCTGCCCCAAAGGCATCGACTGCTATTTCGATAACACCGGCGGCCCCATCACCGACGCCGTCTTCCCTCTGATGAACCCCTTCGGCCGCGTCGCCGTCTGCGGCCAGATCTCCCAATACAATCTCGACAAACCCGAACCCGGCCCACGCATCCTCCCTCAAATCCTCGTCAAGCAATTGCGAGTCGAAGGTTTCATCGTCACCCGTTTCGCCAACCGCTTCGCCGAAGGCTACCGCCAAATGGCGCAATGGCTGAAACAGGGCAAACTAAAATACCGCGAACAAATCGTCGACGGCTTCGAGAACACCCCGCAAGCCTTCATCGCCATGCTCCAAGGCGTCAACACCGGCAAGATGATCGTCCGCGTCGAAGGCGTCTAACTCACCCGGCTGGCGAAACACACCGCGAAACCGCCCGGCTCCCGCACCACGATCTCGCGCATCCCGTAAAACGTCGTCCGCTCCGCCATCACCACCTCCACGCCCTCCACCCGCTTCAGCAAATCGGCGAAATCCGGCACCTCAATAAACAGCCCCACGCTCTGCCCCGCGCTCACCGGCGTATGCGTCGGCACGTCCTTCGCCGCGCTCTCCAGCGTCTGCAGCATCAACTCCGCGCCATCCTTCACCAGGATCGCGAACGCCAGCCGGTCCCCCTCCGGCACCTCGACGGTCTTTTCGAATCCCAGCCGCTCCACCCAAAATTCCAGCGACGGTTCGATTTCATTAAGCAACAACACAGCGGTTATCTTCATAGGAAGATACTACCCGCGCGCCCGTCCCACCGTCTTGGAAAAATCGGCCATCGCCACGCCGCTCAGTTCGCGAAATTCGTTCGCCATATGGCTCTGATCGTAGTAACCCAGATCCAGCGCCCGCTCCGCCCATCCATTGTCGCCCGCCGCCACGCTCGCCACCAGCCCCCGGAATCGCACCACCCGGCAAAACATCTTCGGCGTAAGTCCCGTTCGCTCCAAGAATACCCGCCGCAAATGCCGCTCGCTCAGTCCCGCATATCGTGCCAGATCGTCCACGCGAACCCGCCCGCCGTTCTCCATCACCCACAGCGTCATCTTCCGCGCCGCGCCCGGCTCCCCATCCCCCGGCCACAGCTCTTCTTCCAACAATCGCATCGCCTCCCGCGCATCGCCCGCCGCGCCCATCCTCCGCTCCAACCGCTTCCCTCGCGCGCCCCACGCCGCGCTCAAATCGGGGCTGCAATCGGTCAGCTCGTTCCCCGGAATCCCCAGAAACTCCCGCGCCATCCCCGGATGAAACCGCGCCCCCAACGCCTCATAGCCCGCGCCCACCGCATGCACCCTCGCCCGCGTCATCGCTCCGACGGCAAGCAGCGGCCCGCCTCTCTGAAACACGATGTCCTCGCACCCATCCGGCAACACCCGGTGGTCCCCATCGCCGCCCTCCACCGTCCAGAAACACTCGACGTACGCCCGCAGCCGCTCCGGTGGAATGAATTCGCGATATCGTCATCGCCGCCCGCCCGTCACGCTCCCCCGCGCAGCGCCTGGTCCAGATCCCACAATATATCCTCGATGTCTTCCAGCCCGATCGACAGCCGCACCAGATCCTGCGTCACCCCCGCCGCCTCCTGCTCCTCCGCGCTCAGTTGTTGATGCGTCGTCGACGCCGGATGAATCACCAGGCTCCGCGCATCGCCCACGTTCGCCAGATGCGAGAACATCTTCAACCGGTCGATAAACTTCCTCCCCGCCTCATACCCTCCTTTGATCCCAAACGAAAACACCGCCCCGCCGCCCTTTGGCGTATACTTCTCCGCCAGCGCCCGGTACGGGCTGGAGGGCAGGGAAGGATACCGCACCCAACTCACCAGCGGATGCTTCTCCAGAAACTCCGCCGCCGCCAGCGTGTTCTTCAAATGCCGGTCCATCCGCATTCCCAGCGTTTCGACGCCCTGCAAAAACAGAAACGAATTGAACGGGCTAATGCACGGCCCCATATCGCGCAGCCCTTCCACTCGCGTGCGAATAATAAACGCCAGGTTCCCGAACGCCTCGGTAAACTTCATCCCGTGATACGCCGCCGACGGCTCGCTCAACTGCGGAAACTTTCCGTTCTTCCAATCGAACTTCCCCGCGTCCACGATGATCCCGCCGATGCTCGTCCCATGCCCGCCCAGAAACTTCGTCAACGAATGCACCACGATGTCGGCGCCGTAATCGATCGGCCGGCAGACATACGGCGTCGCGAACGTGTTGTCGATCACCAGCGGAATGCGGTTCTCGTGCGCGATCTTCGCCACCGCTTCGATATCCAGCACGTTCCCGCGTGGATTCGAAATCGTCTCTCCGTAAAGACACTTCGTCGCCGGCGTGATCGCCCTCCGGAAATTCTCCGGATCGTCCGGCTCGACGAACGTCGTGTGATACCCCAGCTTCCGGAAGCTCACGGCGAACTGCGTGTAGGTCCCTCCGTACAACGTGCTCGCCGCCACGATGTGGTCGCCCGCCTCAAGCAGGCTGTTCATCGTAAGGAACTGCGCCGCCTGCCCGCTCGCCGTCGCCAGCGCCGCCACTCCGTTCTCAAGCGATGCCACCCGCTCCTCCAGCACCGCCGTCGTCGGATTCATAATCCGCGTATAGATGTTCCCGAATTTCCGCAGCGCGAACAAATCCGCCGCGTGCCCGGAATCCTCAAACGCGAAGGAGGTCGTCTGATAGATCGGCACCGCCCGCGCCCCTGTGGTCGGCTCCGGCTTATACCCGGCATGCAGCGCCCGTGTGTTGAATCCTAAAACTCGTTCAGAAGTTGTTTCGTCGGACATCCTTCCAGAATACTCCGCAACAGTAGACCTTCTTACGCTCGGGAATGTTCTCATCACCGGTAGTTCTCGCCTTGTCAAAATCCTGGCAACTACCGCCAGTCGATATGGTCTCCCGGCAAAAGCGGCAAACGAAGCGCCTTCGGATCGCTCGCATCCATTTCGACGGGAACGAGGCGCCCGCAAAGGGACGCGACAGTTCGACCGTTTGAGGGCTCGCCGCGACGTTCGCAACGAAGCTACCCCAAGGAACAGTCGCGCGGTGCGCCATTCACCACGATCTCTATTTCCAGCGCGAACGTGCATGCCTCGGGGAAGACCGTGCAGTGACCGGAGCGCGCATTACACACCGAGTCCGGCGCGCGGACCAGTTGCCCGGTTAGGCGTTCAAGTTCCTCCTTCGACGCCGCGCCCAGCAGGATGGCACTCTGAACGCCCGTCTTGCGGTTGAGCACCACTTGGTAAAAATACCGGTGATGACCATAGCGGGCCTGCCGCGATGGGAGCAGTTGTTTAACCGGAGGCTGGTCCGCCGGAAGTTGCACCAGACCCGGCTCCGCGGAGATCCCCCGCAGCTTGCCATCGGGGAGCACGCAATAGCGAGCGACCTGCGTTCCCAGATAATTCGCGAGTCCGCGTTTGGCCGCGCCCTCGCGATAATAGGCGTTCTCCACCCGCAACTCCATTTCCGGCCGCAACTCCACCCAGTCCGGGCCGACATTGGTGTAATGCCCCAGCACTTCCGGTAGCGGCGTGTCCGCGGAGTCGGGCGACCGCAGCAGATACTCCGAGTTCGCCGGCACAACGCGAAACGAAGCCGCGTGGTGCCGCGTAGCGCAAGCGAGCGGGAACGCCAGAACGATCGCCACCAGCAGGACGCCGGGGCGTACCCGCGTGGGAAGGATGCCGGGGTGGAATTCAACCATGGCCGCTCACCTTGACATTCTACCCAAAGGCGTGAAGCCGGACGACCCGCCGGTCTCGTTTCCTGCGGCCCGGCGCTCAAGGCGTCGCGTGAGAATCCACTCAGCGCACCTCAACTCGCCGGTTTCGGGCGGCCGAATTTTCCAGTCACGCGCAGTATTCTTTCGCTATCCCACTCATTCTAAAACACTTCCTCGAATCGACCCACCCTCCCGCCACTGGACGCATGTTACTGTAACTCCGTCGATATCCCCCGCGCGGATTCCTCCGCGCCATTACCAACCGGTGTCTCTCCTAAGGAGGAGTGTGTTTATGAAAAAGAAAATGACCATCAGCCAGATGTTCGCCATGCTGTCGCCAAAGGGCAAGATGGGCCGTCCGCCCGTCATGCGCCAATGCCCGTATTGCCACATCGAATTCAGCGCCACCACCATGCGCGCCCACAAGCCGGCCTGCAAAACGTTCTACAAACAGCCCGCGCCGCCGCCGCCGGAGCTGCCCACCGATCTCGAAAACCAGGTTCTTTCGAGCGATCCTCTCGAACGTCTCCGCCAGCTCGACCAGCAGGAGCAGGACCGCGTCCTCCGCACTCTCGAACCGTAGATCCAACCCGATGCCAGGGGAGCGGCCATCCGCGCCCCTGGCCTGTTTCTATACCCGCCCCAGCTTGCTTCGCCGCTTCAGAATCGTCAACGCGATCAACCCGCTCCCGATCAACACAAGCGAAGCCGACTCGGGCGTCGGCGCCGATACCGCTCCGATTTCGAAATTGTCCATCAGCATCGAACTTCCGGCCGGCGCCCCGGTCAACGTGAAGTCTATATAAGTGATCGGCGCGCTCGCCGTCAGCCCGAAGAACGCCGGCACTTGATTGGTGAACGTCGGCGCCGTGAAGCTTTCCCCGTCGCTCAGCGTGATCTTAAAAGTTTCCCCCTCGTACCCCGTCGTCATCAGATTCATGCCAAACGCCGTGGTCCCCGCCGGCAGCGTCACCCGGATATCGGGATTAATCAAGGCGCTCGAATACGCCGCCTGCAGCAGCTCTCCACCGCCCCAATTCAACCAATACTGCGAAGCGCTCGGATTATCGACTTGCAGCGCATAACCTGGGCCGTTATCCCCCACGAAGTTAATCCCGTCTTCCGTGTATCCCGCGGAAGAGTTAAATGGATCTGCCCCTCCAACCGGCGCATGCGAGTCCGTAAATGTCGCATCCGCTCCCACCGTCACCGCGTTCGACCAACTCGTCACATCCGAATACGTCTGAATCACAATTCCCGCCAGCGCCAAATGAGGCCCGATTCCCAACCCCACAATCACCGCGCAACTGGCGAAGCCTAGCACTTTTCGGATCATTCGTTTCTGCCCCCTATCCACATCGCCCGCCGGACACAACCGTCCCGCGACGTCGAACCGCCTCCGCGGCTTTCGGAATAAGCGAATGCAGATTAGTCGCCGCAAAAACCCCGGAATCTCCCATTTTTCCAGGTATTCCGTGCAAATAGAAGAGGTATTGCCTTCCCCGCGCCGGCCTATTCCCCCGCCGCCTCGATCTCCCCCAGCCTTCTCGTGAGAAAATCCCGCTCCACCGGATTCGTTGCCAGCCCCAGCGCCCGCCGGTAGCTCTCCGCCGCCTCCTCAAACCGCTTCAGACGCCGCAAAAGATCCGCCCTCGCCGCATGAAACAGGTAATACCGCTCCAACTCCCCCGCCGCCTTCAAATCCTCGATCCGTCGCAACCCCTCTTCCAACCCCTCGCTCATCGCCACCGCCACCGCGTAATTCAGCGCGATCACCGCCGATGGGTTCGCCTCGAACAGCTTTGCATATAGCGCCGCAATCTGCCGCCAATCCGTCTCCTCCGCCCGCGCCGCCTCCGCGTGCAGCGCCGCGATCGCCGCCTGCAACGAATACGGCCCCGGCCCGCCGCCCCGCAGCGCCCGCTCCACCAATTCCAACCCTTCCGCGATCTCCGCCCGGTCCCACAATCCCCGGTCCTGCTCCTCCATCGTCACCAGCCGCCCTCCCGCCACTCGCGCGTTCCTGCGCGAATCGTGCAGCAGCATCAACGCCAACAACCCCAAATTCTCCGCCTCCTCCGGCATCGCTCCGCACAGCACCCTCCCCAGCCGGATCGCTTCCTCGCACAGATCCCTCCGCACCAGCCGGTCTCCCGAGGCCGCCGCGTACCCTTCGTTGAAGATCAGATAGACGACGGTTTGCACCGGCTCCAGCCGCTCCGCCAACGCATGCGCCGGCGGCACCTCGTACGGTATCCGCGCCTCCTGAATCTTCCGCTTCGCCCGCACCAGCCGCTGCGCCAGCGCCGCCTCCTCCAACAAAAACGCCTTGGCGATCTCCGGCGTCGTCAGGCCCCCCAGCGTCCGCAGCGTCAGCGCCACCTGCGCCTCCCGGTTCAGCGCCGGATGACAACACGTGAAG
The DNA here is from genome assembly GCA_963823105.1 of uncultured Acidobacteriota bacterium. Lineage (GTDB taxonomy): Bacteria > Acidobacteriota > Terriglobia > Bryobacterales > Bryobacteraceae > JAJYKC01. The sequence continues at coordinate 46,020 of CAWGKC010000008.1, read as the reverse complement.
ATCAACCGCAGCCGGTCGTCCGGTAAATCCATCGCATCCTCCTCGGCCCACGGATGCTCCCATTCCTTCGAACCCTCGATTTCATAGCGCAGTGAATCCTCCTTCCCGCGCTTCATCTTTTCGTGCCGGATCCGGTCGATCGTCTTCCGCCGCGCCGCCGCCGTAATCCACCCCGCTGGATTCTCCGGCACGCCCTTCTCCGGCCACGCCGCCAGCGCCGCCGCGAACGCCTCCTGCATCGCCTCTTCCGCCCAATCGAACGATCCCGAAATGCGAATCAACGCCGCGGCGATCCGTCCGGACTCCTCCCGGTACACCCGCTCTACCGCCGCCCGCGCGTCCATCCTCAACCGCGCGGAGGAAACTCCCGCAGCGGCCGGATCTCCACGCACCCCTCGTTCCCGTAACACCCCGTCGGCAGCTTCTTCGCCCACTCGATAGCCTCGTCCAAATCCCGGCAATCCAAAATGTAATACCCCGCCAACTGTTCCTTCGTCTCGGCGAACGGCCCGTCCGTAATCAGCGCCTTCCCGCCCTCTATCCGCACCGTCGTCGCCGTGCTCGCGCTCTTCAACGGATCCGCCCCGCGCAGTACGCCCCTCCGCCCCGCCTCCTCCATCACCGCCCGATGCCCCGCCACCACCCGCTCCATCTCCTCCGGCGCGGTCTCGCCCGCCTCGCTCGAATAAATCAGCAGCATGTATCGCATCGATAAATCTCCTCGCCTCCCCATATACGACGAACCAAATCCGCCCAATCGACAGCGCCCCGCCCTAATTTTTCAACGAAGCCGCCACTTTCGCCTGATATTCCCGCGCCTTCGCCATCACCGCCTCCGCGTCCATCCGCACCGCCCGTCCGTTCTCCACCAACACCACGCCGTTCACCATGACGTCTTCCACGTCCGACCCCTTCAGCGCATATACGATCTGCGAATACACGTTGTACATCGGAACCGCGTGCGGCCGGTCGATCCGGATCGTCGCCATGTCCGCCCGCTTCCCCGCCTCAATCGACCCGATCTCCTTCTCCATCCCAATCGCCCGCGCCCCCAGAATCGTCGCCATATCCAGCGCCTGCCGCGCCGGCACCACCGTCGGATCCCCCGTCGCCACCTTCTGCAAATCCGCCGCCAGGTTCATCTCCTCCATCAAATCGAAATCGTTATTACTCCCCGCCGGCCCGTCCGTCCCCACCCCCACCGCCATCCCCAGCGCCAGCATCCTCGCCACCGGCGCGATCCCGCTCGCCAGCTTCATATTGCTCGATGGACAATGCGCCACGCCCACCCCCCTCGCCTTCAACACCGCCATGTCCGCCTCGTCCAGCCACACCCCGTGCGCCGCCACGCTCCGCCCGCCCCACACGCCGATCGAATCCAGATACCGCGCCGGCGACAACCCGTACTTCGTCTCCATCTCCTCGTTCTCGCGCTTGGTCTCCGAAAGATGAATCACCAGCGGGACCCCATAGCGATTCGCCAGCGCCCGCGCCGCCCTCAGCGTCTCCGGCGAGTTCGTATACAGCGCATGCGGCGCCACCGCCGGAACGATCAACGCATCGTCCTTATACTTGGCCAGAAAGCCCTCGGCATAGCGCAGCGCCTCCGCCGGCGTCTTCGCGTCCGGGGAAGGGAAGCCGATCACCGTCTCCCCCATCACCCCCCGCATCCCCGCCTCCTTCGCCGCCTCCGCCGCCCGCTCCTCGAAAAAATACATATCGACAAACGTCGTCGTCCCCGACAGCATCATTTCCAGACACCCTAGCTTCGTCCCCCAATAAACGTAATCCGGCGAAACGTTCTTCGCCTCCGCCGGAAAAATATAATTTTTCAACCAATCTTGCAACCGCAAATCGTCGGCGATCCCGCGCATCAGCGACATCGCGGCGTGCGTGTGCGTATTGATCAGCCCCGGAATCAAAATCGCCCGCGGCCGTTCCACCCGCCGCTTCGCCGTGTACCGCTTCCCAATCTCCTCGCCCGTCCCCACCGCCACGATCCGCTCCCCGCGCACCGCCACCGCCCCGTTCTCGATCAACGTATGCCGCGCGTCCTCGGTCACCACATACCGCGCCGTCCAGATCGCATCCACCGTCTCCGCGCGCGCCGCCGCCGCCAGCGCCAGTAGACTAATGCAGATTTTCAGCATCGAATGGCCTCGGAAACAACTCCTTCATCCGTACCGTCTCGCTCCCGCCCCGCGTGTTCACCAGCGTCACTTCGATGTCCCCGCAAAACTCCCACAGAATCTGCCGGCACGCCCCGCACGGCGGCGTCACGCTCTCCCCCTCCGCAGCCACCGCGATCCTCCGGAACCCCCGCGCGCCTTCCGAGATCGCCTTCAACACCGCCACCCGCTCCGCGCAAACCGTCAACCCATACGTCGCGTTCTCCACGTTGCATCCCGTGTGAATCCGCCCGTCCGCGTCCTCCAACGCCGCCCCCACGCGAAACTTCGAATACGGCGCATGCGCGTTCTCCCGCGCCTTCAACGCCGCCGCGGCCAGCGCATCCACGTTCCCCTCAACCACGCGCCATCCTCGGCAACACCCGCGTCAACAACCCCGTCAACCGCTCCCGCACCGCCAGCCCCGTCTCCATCACCTCCGCATGATCGATCTTCCGCGCCTCCACTCCCGCCGCCATATTCGTCACGCAGGAAATCCCCAACACCTTCACCCCCATATGCCGCGCCGCGATCGCCTCCACCACCGTCGACATCCCCACCAGATCCGCGCCGATCGTCCGCAAATACCGGATCTCCGCCGGCGTCTCGTAACTCGGCCCCGGCACCGCCGCGTAAACCCCCTCCCTCATCTCGAACCCCATCTCCCCCGCCGCCTCCCGCGCCATCCGCCGGTACTCCGCGCAATACACCTCCGTCATATCCGGAAACCGCGCCCCCAGCGAATCGTCGTTCGCCCCTGTCAGCGGATTCGCCCCCTGCAAATTGATGTGATCGGAGATCGTCGCCAGCGCCCCCCGCGCGAACGCCAAATTAATCCCCCCTGCCGCGTTCGTCAACACCATCGCCCCCACGCCCATCTTCGCCAACACCCGCACGCCCATCGCCACCTGCGCCGCCGTGTATCCCTCGTACAAATGGCTCCGTCCCGCCATCACCGCCACGCTCAACCCCTCCAGCGACCCAAACACCAGCTTCCCCGCGTGCCCTTCCACCGTCGACCGCGTCCATTCCGGAATCTCCGCGTAAGGAAACTCCACCCTCTGCGACAACTCCCCCGCGAACGCCCCCAACCCGCTCCCCAACACCACGCCCACCTTAGGCCGCGAATCCGTCGACCGCAGCAGAAACTCCAACGCCCGTTGCATGCGCCCCTTTTCTAAATCAGCATACCCGCAATGCACGCCGTCATAAAATTCGCCATCGTCCCCGCCGCCACCGCCCGCAGCCCCAGCCGCGCCACGTCGCTCTTCCGCGTCGGCGCCAGCGCCCCAATCCCGCCAATCTGAATCGCGATCGAGCTGAAATTGGCGAACCCGCACAGCGCATACGTCGCGATCGTGAACGACCTCGCCTCCAGCGCCGGCTTCATCGGCCCCAGCTTCTGAAACGCGATGAACTCGTTCAACGCCAGGCGCGTCCCCAGCAAATTCCCAATCGACGCGCAATCGTGAAACGGCACCCCCAGCAGCCACGCCACCGGCGCGAACACAAACCCAAAAATCTGCTCCAGCGAAATATGAAAATTCCCCAGTATCCCGTTGATCATCGCAATCAACGCCACGAACGCGATCAGCATCCCTCCCACGTTCAGCGCCAGATGCAACCCGTCGCCCGCCCCCCGCGCCGCCGCGTCGATCACGTTCGCCCCCGGCTTCTCCACTTCGATCCGCACCGCGCCCGCCGTCGCCGGCCGCCCCGTCTCCGGAATCAACACCTTCGCCAGCATGATCGTCGCCGGCGCCGTCATAATCACCGCCGTCAATAAATGTTTCGCGTCCACGTGCGCCAGCAGCACATACGCCCCCATCACCGCGCCCGACACGTGCGCCATCCCGCTCACCATAATCGTGAACAGTTCCGACTCCGTCATCCCCGCCAGAAACGGCTTGATCGTCAACGGAGCCTCCGTCTGCCCCATGAACACGCTCGCCGCCACGTTCGTCGCCTCCGCCCCGCTCGCCCCCATCACCCTCTGCATCAACACCGCCATCCCCTTCACGAACACCTGCATCACGCCAAAGTAATAAAGGATGGAAAACAGGCTCGCCGTGAAAATGATAATCGGCAGCACCTGGAACGCGAAAATCACCCCGAACTCCGGCGTATTCGCCCCCAGCTTGTCCCCGAAAACGAACCGGCTCCCCGCCTCCGAATAATGCAGCAGCGCGCTCACCCCCGCGCTCAGCGCGTCGAAAACTCTTCCGAAGCCCGTCTTCAGCACCAGGAACGCAAACAGGAATTGCAGCCCCAGCCCCCACAAAATCAGGCTAGGCTTAACCGCGCTCCGGTGCTTGGAAAATAGAACGCAAACCGCAAGGATCGCCGCCAGACCCAGAAGCCCGGTGAACCGGTCCATGCGCGTTCCCGATCAGCCAACCACTTCGAGGATCAGTTCCCGCGCATCCGGCGGACTCGACGAGATCCGGAACGCGTCTTCGATCAACTCCGCCGCTTCTTCCACCTTCTCTTCGCTCGTGTGATACAACCGGCACAGCACTCCGCCCGCGTCGATCTTATTGCCGCACTTCACTTCCAGAATCACGCCCACCGCCGGGTCGATCGCCTCGTCTTTGGACCCCCGCCCCGCGCCCAGCATCGCCGACGCCTGCCCCACATACCCGGCGTCGATCGCGCTCACATACCCCGTCCGCGGCGACAGTATCTCCCGCGCCCCCGTGGCGTTCGGCAGCAACTCGAACTTGTCCAGCACCTGCGGATTCCCGCCCTGCGCCGTGATCACGTCCTTGAACTTCCGATACCCCGACCCATCCAGCAGAATCCTCTGCGCCTCTTCCCGCGCCTCTTCGAGAGTCGGCACGATCTTGCCCAGGAAAATCATCCGCGCCGCCAGCTCCAGCGAGATCCTCGTCAAATCCGGCGGCCCCGCGTTCTGCAGCGTCTGCGAAACCTCCATCACCTCCAGCGCGTTGCCCACCGCATACCCCAGCGGTTGGTTCATGTCGCTGATGATCGCCTGCACCCGCTTGTCCGACCGCCTTCCGATCCCCACCATCATCTGCGCCAGCCGCCGCGCCTCCACCTGCTTCTTCATGAACGCGCCGTTGCCCACCTTCACGTCCAGCACCAGCGCGTCGATCCCCTCCGCCAGCTTCTTCGACATGATCGAGGACGCGATCAACGGAATCGACTCCACCGTCGCCGTCACATCGCGCAGCGAATACAGCTTCCCGTCCGCCGGCGCCACTTCCGCCGATTGCCCGATGAACGCGAGGCCATGCGCCGCAAGCTGCGCCTTAAATTCCTCGACGCTCAAATCCGTCCGGAATCCCGGAATCGATTCCAGCTTGTCCAGCGTCCCGCCCGTATGCCCCAGCGTCCGCCCCGACATCATCGGAACGATCACTCCCGCCGCCGCCGCGATCGGCGCGGCGATCAAACTCGTCTTGTCCCCCACCCCGCCGGTCGAATGTTTATCCACCTTCACGCCGGGAATGTCGCTTAAGTCGATCGTCTCCCCGCTCGCCACCATGCACTGCGTCAACGCGTCCACTTCATGGTCCGTCATGCCCGAGAAGAACACCGCCATCAGGAACGCCGACATCTGATAATCGGGAATTTCGTTCCGCGTGTAGCCGTCAACGAATAGAGCGATATCTTCGGGGCTCAGCTCTTCGCCGTCCCTCTTGCGGTGGATTAGGTCTACAGTTCGCATGTAAGCCTCTTAGCGTAGCATCATATATAGTTGAAAGTAAAGAATTATTGGCAAGCCCTTTACGATAGGAAAAGACGGAAACCGCAAGGCTCGCGGCCCGGAAATCGCGATCCGGATCGCCCTCGCCAGCCCCGTTCCGGAAACGGTCCGTTCTCGCGATGAGACCGGAGCCTTCGTATTTCCTAAGGAACCATTACGCCGACGGCACGCGTCCTAAAAAGACCAAGCCGCCTGAGGTGCTAACGGTGAATGACAAGGCGGAAGTGGTCGTGCAGGACGCGGCAAGCTACCAGCGAATGCTCGCCGCAATCCAGGAGAGAACGGCGAGCGCGGAACGCGGCGAACGGAAGCCCGCGTCCCAAGTGCTCGCAGAAATGCGCGCCAAGCATCGCCTATCGCGTCAGCCTCTCCGCCCCCGCCGAAGCGGAAGCATACGCGGCGTTCAACCGCATCCGCGAAGCCCCCCATGCACGCGGAGAAGTGGCTCACCCGCTTGCCACGCCTAACGTCCTCACCGGAGGCACTCCTCCCTCCGCCGACACCCCTCTGCCCTTGAGCAGCCCTTCACTCCGCCCGCAACGCTTCCACCGGATCGACTTTCGTCGCCTTCCTTGCCGGAAAGTAACTGGCGAGCGCCGCGGCCAAAATCAAACCTCCCGAGATGGCGGCATAAGTCAGCGGGTCGGAAGGACTGACGGCAAACAGCAGCGATTTCATGAATGGTGCCAACACCAGCGCCGCGGTGAGCCCGCAACCACAGCCAATCGCCGACAGAATCAGGCCGCTGCGGACGAACTCGGTTGCGACCTGCGCAGCCGGCGCGCCGAGTGCAAGCCGGATCCCGATTTCCCGCCTGCGTTGCGAGACCGAATACGAAACCAACCCGTATATACCCACAAGCCCCAAAACCAAAGCCATGCTTCCGGCCATCGCCAGCAGCAACAAGGTGAAAGTTGTACGCGCGAGCGAGCGGCGATAGAACGTTTCGAGAGTGTCCATCTTTGCGACCGGCAGGTCCGGATCCATGTCCCAAATCGTGTTCTGAATCTCGTTCCGCAGAGCCATGGATCCGGCGCGCGGCGTACGAATCACAAAGGAAATGTAGCGTTGCACCGACACAGCGTCGCCTTCAAAGTTCTTCTGAAGCAGTGGCCAATAAACGATCGTGGGCGCAGGCTTGTCGGCACCGTCGGAGTGCTCATCGGCAGTCACCCCGATGACCTCGCGCCAGCCGTCGGAATCTCGCGAACGGATGCGCTTGCCGAGCGCGGTTGCCGGATCTCCCCAAATGTCGCGTGCCGTATTCTCGGAAACGATCGCGACGGCGCCGCCGTGATAGATGTCGGCCCAGGTGAGGTCACGGCCAGCCACCATCCGCTGCCCCATGGTCGCGAAGTATCCCGGCGCAATCCATTTATAACGGCGCAGGGGAGCGATCGTTCCCTCGCGGTAATTCTTGTCCGCCGCGAAGGCGGGATCGTTCGATTCCCCGCCGCCCATCGGAACGGATGTGATTATGGAGGCCGAAATCACGCCGTTGACCGCCCTTATCTTGTCGAGCATTGCCTGTTCCATCCGCATCACGCGTTCCGGCTCCTTCACTTGTTCCTCCGGGATTCCGATTGTCGCGGTCTGAACCTCGCGTGCGTTCCTGAATCCGGGATCGACATTGTGCAAGTTGCGGAAAGTGCGGATCATAAGTCCGGAAGTGATCAGCAGAACCAGCGCCAGCGCGACCTGAAAAACGACCAGAAGGTTCCGTACCCGCTGACGATTCCTGCCGTGGCTGATCGAACGGCCGCCGCTGCGAAGTGCATCCGCAAGCCGCGGCCGCAAATACCGCGCAACGGGGATCAACCCGACCGAGGCGCTGAACCCGATCGACACGGAAAAAGTGAACAGCAGAACCCGAAGATCGATGCCGATGTTGCCGGCGCGTGGCAGGTTTACCAGATCCGATTTCGAGAGCAGATTCAGCGCGGCCCAGCACAGTCCCAATCCCGCCGCCCCGGCAATGGCGCCGAGCGTAATGCTTTCCAACAGAAGTTCCCTGGCGATGCGCATTGCGCCAGCGCCAAGCGCCGCGCGAACCGCAAGCTCCTGCTGCCGCGCCTCCGTTCGGACGAGTAGCAGATTCGCAACGTTTGCGCACGCGATCGACAAAACGATGCCCGCCGTCGCCATGAGCATCCATAGAGTGTTCCCAATATCGCCGGCCACGTCGTCTTGGAACGGCCTCAAATTCGGAGCGATATGCGCATCTTCAAACATTTTGGTGGTCCAACCCGGAGGTGGCGGGAACTGCTTGGCCACCATCGGCAAGATACGCGCAAAATCCGCGCTGGCTTGCCGGAGCGTTACGCCGGGCTTCAGCCTGCCGATTCCCAGGTAACTGAAATTGCCAAGCTGCACCGAGGAACGCTTAAACCGTAACGGCAAGAGCAAATCGACGTTCCGATCCACGAACTCGAACCCTGGGGGCAGAACGCCGATGATCGAAGTCTGATTCCCTTCGATGTCGATGCGCTGGCCCACCACCGCGCGGCTCCCACCGAAATGGGAACGCCAATATCCATCGGAAATCATGACCGTGCGCTCGCCGTCCGGGTCGTCGTCCCCAATAGCGAACGGCCGGCCGGCTTGCGGTGTTACCCCAAGAATCGGCAGGAATTCATGGGTCGCGAAAACAGCTTGCACTTTTTCCGGATGGCTCTGTCCGGTAACGGTGCTCGTGCCGCTCGTGAACATGCTAACGGCTTGGAAGGTTCGCCCCTCGTCGCGCATCGCGAAGTAGACGGAGGGAGCCATGTTCAAATCCGCTATCTTGAGCTGTGGCTCCGTCATCCACAAAGACACGAGCTGCTCGGGATGCGTGTAAGGCAACGGCTTCAGCAACACCCCGTCGATCACGCTGAAAGTGGCGCTCGTCGCCCCGATTCCGAGTGCCAGAGTCCCGATGCTCACCAGTGTGAATCCCGGAGTGTTGCGTAAGCGGCGTAGCGTATATCTCAGGTCCTGAATCAATGTCGCCGAGGATGTTCTCCCACCCGTACGACCGAACCTCCTCGCGAACTGCCGTGCGGTTCCCCAGCCCTATCCGTGCCGCCCGAGCGGCTTCATCGGCCGTTAGCCCGCGTGCTTCCAAGTCGGCTTTCGCCTCCGCGAAAAAACTGTCGACCTCGTCGGCAATGTCCTCATCCGCTTGCTTCCGCCGGAACAGATTGCGGAGCCCCCGCGCCAGTTGCTTCCCGATCGACATCGATTAAGCCTCGCTCTTGAGCAATCGCGAAATCGCCGCGGACCGCCGCTGCCAGTCCGCCGTTTCGCTTTGCAGTTGTTTTCTGCCCGTCCGCGTGAGCCGGTCACTGCTGTCCTAAACAGGACAGGTTCGCGATACCGCCCATTGAAACCAAAGCCTTTGAGCGTCGGAAATCGGAATCTTCAGATTGAGGTCTCCTCTTTTAATCCACATTGCCTGTCCAAATCACGCCAGCGCCAGAGTAAGTTGCTGGGATTCGGGCGGTAGCGGCGGCGTCCCGAACGGATCGTCCAGCCACTTCCGTAAATCACGATAGGTAAACAGGTTCAGCCGGAGCATCGACGCCAGGTTCGACAGCGACCACTTGGCTTTCGAAAGATGGTGCAGCCATTTCAACAGCAGGATGGCGATCAAGGCTGTCCAAATCTGAATGCGCAGGGCGTTCTCGCTGGTGCCGACGAAACTCTTCACCTTGAGGTTCTGCTTGAGCGCCTTGAAGAACAATTCGATTTCCCAGCGGTCCTTGTAGATGGCGGCGATGGTGGTGGCGCCAAACGCCAGCAGATTGGTCAGCAGCACGATCTGCCGCTCGTTGACGGCATCCCAAACCACTACCCGCCGCAGCGGGCCGGGGCAATCCTTCAGGGCCTTGTCGCCGGTGAAGCGGATCAGTTCGTCGGAGACGATATTGCGATTCTTCGGAGGCTCGCAGGCCTCCACCACCTCGTAGGCGGCGTTTTCCTTCAGCCGCGTGACGAAATAGATCTCCTGCGCGGTCCAGCCGCCGAATAGCGCGTAGTCGTTATAGCCGCGATCCATCACCACGATGGAGCCGGGGTTGAGCGCGAAGGCCCCGGCCATCTTGACGTCGCTGCGTTTGGCTTCCGTGACCAGGACGTAGCTCGGCAGGTAGTCGTCGTGGTCCAGCAAGACGTGCGCCTTGACGCCGCCCTTGGCCTTGCGGAACTTGGCCCAGGGAAACAGTTCCAGGCACAGCGAGATGGTGGTGGAATCCAGCGACAACAGCTTGTTCTTGAAACGGAACTTCTTCTTGCGCGGCCCCAGTCCCTCCTCTTCGCGGAACCGCTTGAGCGCCGTAAAAAACAGATCCTCGTACAACTGGGCCGGGCGGTGTTCGTTGGCGTAGGAGAGGGTGGATTTATTGGGGGCCTTGCCGATGCCGAGATGAACCAGTTTGCCCAGGCAACAGCCCAGGCCGTTGCAGATCTCGCGCAAGGAGTCGGCGTGGGCCAGTTGGCAGAACAGCATCGAGACCAACTGGGTCCAGCAGCCAAAGCCTTTGGCGCAGCGTTCGGCGTTGTGTTTCTTGACCAGCGCTCCGAACTCGGTTCGGGGAAAATGCTGGAGAAGTTGATTGAATAGACTGGCTGCTTGTACGATGGGAATGCCCTCCTGTTGGGAATCGGCGCGAGGATCGGCACGTCGCGAACGAACGGATTCTCGCCTCGATCAATTATAGGAGGGCTTTTAGTTGAAGCGGGAGGATGGCCCGCTCAACCTAGAAAGCTGTTTTGGACACGAGTGTAAGCCGGTAGACCTTCGCCCGGCGCGAATTCTCCGTCACCAGCCAATCCGCGTCCAACCATCCGTTTCGCTCAAGCCGCTGCAGCGCTGTCAGCAACGAGCCGGCGTTCACCTTGAAAACGTTCTTCGTAACCTGCTCGATGCGGCGCGCAATACCGAAGCCGTGCATCGGTTCCAGGCTCAGGGTCTTCAGGATCAACATGTCCAACGTTCCCTGAATCACGTCTGTGTTTGCGTTCTCCATCGTGAATGGACACAGCATAGCAGCCATTCCATATGACTGTCAAGATATGACAGTCATAGACAACAAATGCAAAGTTCACCACGTTGGCTCACGAGTGGGTTGGCTCCGGCCGCCCCCGCTCTTGTTCCCCACTCAACCCGAGGACGATAATTGACATCCACACGGGGTGCGGATAGCCTACGTTTAACGGACCCTTAAATGCGTTGCCTGACATCGACGCTCCCATCTACGGTGCTTTCCCATAAGCGACCGGAGCGCCATAGCGTTTATGCACCGTTACGGCGCTCAAACGATTCCTCCCCGCTGTGCCTGGAAATGTTTCCCTGTGCCAAGTTCCGCAAAGCCACGGGCGGCGTCAAGATGCATGACTCCGCAACCCCGCCTTCGCCCCTAAGTATCGGAATTTACGCTGAAAAAGAATCTCACCCTGCGCCGCTCGAAGATTGGCCGCGGGCGGGTCACAACTCCCGAAAATATTTCTTTCCCTTCCCCCTCAACACCTTACACCCCATTTTCTTCCGCCGCCCCTCTTCTTTCATATCCCCCGCGCTATCGTGTAGCCAAGAGCGAGACGACTGATCATCTTCGTCCTCGCCGCTAAGTGGTCTCCATTCTAGACAAGGGAGATCGCGAACGCAAAAAGGTGGGCGCTGGCCGCTCGCGTTTGACGCGGCTCCCTAACCCGTGCAAGGGCAAATGAACGGGTTTTTGATCTTCGTAAAACGCAACGTTGCACCATATTATTAGGAAACATAGGAAAGAAGGAAGAAAGCAAATCGGATCGGAACGGCAAAGCAAATACAGTAGCTTCCTCGCGAACGCATCGTCGGCGTAACAACGTTACGCGCCCAAAAATTGTTGAACTATTACTGTTTATCAATTTCCGCCTAAGAATCAAACGGCGCCGATCTCACGCCCATCCCCAGCTCACGGGATCTATGAAGTACGCTTACTACGTATGTTGTTCTTGCTCCTGCTTTGCGTATTCGTGACCTCCGCGGCAGCTCAGACGCATTCGCCCGAAAACGATACGCAGGCCCTCCTTCTCGGAGTCCGCAAGAAGGTGACGCTAACGTTAAACCGGATACCGAAGTATATGTGTCTGAACCGGAGGACCAGGGCGTCGGCTTCCTTGAATTCCAAGACGTGAGCGGCCACTATGTTATCAACCCCGGATTAGAAATCGATGGGATTACAGCGGCGGGCAGGATCTGATTCGCCTTCCAACGCGGCGGCGCCTTCCCGCACCGCTCGTTCTTTGTTCAACGGCACAGAAACCCGATCACACCAATCTTGAATTTTGATCTCCTTCATTCCACTTACCCAAACCGTCTTCTGCGTCCTTCCGGCGTCCCTCCCTCTGCTACACTCCGGGCAAATGCAAATCGCCCCACAACTCGGCTCGCCCCTCTCGCCCGACGCGATCTGTACCCGCACCATGCCCCCAACATCGTCCCGCCCCACTGCGGAAAATCCTCGTTTGCGTCATGAATTCCGTCACAGGCGTCCGGCCAATGTTTTCAATATCATGCCGGGAAAACGTGACGCAAGTTTGCAAGCTGTCACGACCTTCGTCCCACTTGATCGATGATAAATTCATAAGCAGCGATGCAACCCACTCGAAGAGATTTCGTCCGCAATTCCGCCTCCCTTGCCTCGGCCCTCGCCGCGCAACCCTTTTTCGCGCAAACAAACGCCGGCGCCGCCGATTGGTACAACCGTCCGATGCGTTGGGCGCAGGTGGCCTTCGTCGAAGACGACCCCGGCAATTACAATCCGCAATTCTGGTTCGACTATTTCAAACGCACTCACTGCGACGCCGCTTGCCTCAGCGCCGGCGGTTGCGTCGCCTTCTATCCCACGCACATTCCGCTCCACTATCGGAGTAAGTTCCTCGGCCAGTCGGACCCTTTCGGAGAAATGACGGCCGGCTGCCGAAAGCTCGGCATGAACGTCGTCGCCCGCAGCGATCCGCACGCCGCTCATCAAGCCGTCTACGACGCGCACCCCGATTGGATTGCCGTCGACGCGCAGGGCAACAAGCGCCGCCATTGGGCGATGCCGGAGCTTTGGGTTACTTGCGCCCTCGGACCTTATAACTTCGAATTCATGACCGGCGTGACTAAGGAGATCGTTACTAACTATAAAGTCGACGGCGTCTTCAGCAACCGCTGGGCCGGCTCCGGCATGTGTTACTGCGAGCATTGCCAGCGCAACTTCCACGATTTCTCCGGCTTCGATCTGCCGCGCACCGCCAGCCCGCAAGATCCCGCCCGCCGGCAGTACATCGTCTGGCGGCAGAAGCGCCTGTTCGATCTTTGGACGCTGTGGGATGGCGCGATCAAGGCCATCAACCCGCACGCCGCCTTCCTCGCCAACGCCGGCGGCGGAGCGCTGAGCGAGCTCGACATGAAAAGGATCGGCGAACTCGCGCCCACTCTTTTCGCCGACCGCCAGGCCCGCAGCGGTCTCATGCCGCCCTGGGCCAACGGAAAAAACGGCAAGGAATACCGCTCCACCATGGGCCGCAAAGCCATCGGCGGAATCTTCAGCGTCGGCCTCGAAGAACCCTACCGCTGGAAGGATTCCGTTCAAAGCGGCGACGAAATCCGCCTTTGGGTCGCCGACGGTATCGCCCAGGGCCTGCGCCCGTGGTTCGTCAAATTCAACGCCAGGCCCATCGACAAACGCTGGCTCCCGGTCGTCGAAGAAATCTATACCTGGCATCATCGCAACGAGAAATACCTGCGCAACGAAGATTCACTCGCCACCGTGGCCATGGTCTACTCGCAGCAGACGGCCCATTACTATGGCGGCCAGCAGGCGCGCGCCAAAGTGCAGAACCCGGCGCTCGGCTTCTACCACGCCCTCGTCGAAGCGCGCATCCCGTTTGAAATGGTTCACGACGGCTTGCTCGACGCCGCTCGCTTACAACCCTTCCGCACCCTCATCCTTCCCAACATCGCCGCTCTGTCCACGGCACAGTGCGATCAACTGCGCCAATTCGTCGAGCGTGGCGGCAGCCTCGTCGCCACCTACGAAACGTCGCTTTACGACGAATGGGGTGCCCGCCGCGGCGACTTCGGCCTCGCCGCTTTATTCGGCGCCTCTGTCGATGGCGGCGTCGAAGGTCCCATGCAAAACTCGTATCTCAATCTCGAAAAGGATCCCGCCACCGGCCGTTTTCATCCTCTTCTCAAAGGCCTTGAAGACACGCCGCGCATCGTCAACGGCGTGAACCGCGTGAAGATCAAGCAAACCGCCGCCACTTACTCCCCGCTCACGCTCGTCCCCACCTATCCCGACTTGCCGATGGAGGAGGTCTACGCCCGGGTTCCTCACACGAACGTCCCCGGTGTGTATCTCCGCCAGATCGGTCGCGGCCGCGTGGTTTACTTTCCATGGGACATCGGCCGCACCTTCTGGGAGGTGCTCGACGTCGATCACGGCCGCTTGATTCGCAACGCCGTGTCCTGGGCGGCGAATGAAGATCCGCCCGTTCAAGTCACCGGACCGGGCGTTCTCGATCTATCGGTCTGGACGCAGAAGAATTCCATGACCGTCCATCTGGTCAACCTGACGAATCCCATGATGATGAAAGGCCCCGTCCGCGAGATCATTCCCATCTCCGCGCAGAAGGTCCGCGTAAGAATCCCTCCCGGAAAACACATAACCGAGGCGAAGCTCCTCGTCGCCGGAACTCGCTTGCCACTGCGCCAATCGGGACAAACCTTCGAAGCCGGCATCCCCTCCATCGGCGTCCACGAAGTCCTCGCGCTCGATTTCGGCGGCGGCGCATGACCATGCTCGCGCGAAATCGACACGGCCCTAACCGAGCCGCGCCCGTCAGGAAGCGGTCTCCGCTAGAACATCGACACGGCTCTAACCGAGCCGCGCCCGTCAGGAAGCGGTCTCCGCTAGAACATCGACACGGCCCTTACCGAGCCGCGCCCGTCAGGAAGCGGTCTCCGCTAGAAATCCCCGATGCGGTTAATTACCCCATAATCGCCCTCCCGCCGAAGCCCCGTTCCACTTCGGCTACCCTTGGGAATATGGTCGTAGAAATCGAAGGCGTCGCGCTCCACCTCGCGCATCCCGATCAGCTTCGCGTGAAATGGGTTGGCCAGGAAGAGGCCATGCGCCAGTTGATCGCCGCCTGGATGGTGGTGGATGCCGAGGATCTCCCCATGACTCCACGCCTGCTCGGCAAGCCCGGCGTGGGAAAAACCACGCTCGCCTGCGCCGCCGCGCAGCGCCTCGGCCAGGACGTCTACATTCTTCAAGCGACGGTAGACACCCGTCCAGAAGATCTGCTCGTGACGCCCGTGATCGAGGGTGGATCGAAGCTGCGCTACGTCGCCTCGCCGCTCGCGACCGCCATGATTCGCGGCGGCACGGCCATCCTCGACGAAGGCAACCGCATGAGCGAGAAAAGCTGGGCCAGTCTCGCCCCCGTGCTCGACAACCGCCGTTACGCCGAGTCGATCGTCGCCGGAATCAAGATCCACGCCCATCCGAATTTTCGTCTGGTCACCACCATGAACGACGACGCTTCGACGTTCGACCTGCCCGAGTACATCCACTCGCGCCTGCAGCCGCAGATCCTCATCGATTTTCCCGAGCGCGACGAAGAGCTCGCCATCCTCAAACAAAACCTGCCCTTCGGCGAGGACCGCATTCTCGCCTATGTCACCGATTTTCTCCAGCGCGCGCACTCGGCCGACGAACGCTACACCGTCCGCGACGGCATCAACATCGCCCGCTTCGCGACGAAACTGAAAGCGGCCGAAAACGGACGCGTCGGCGTCGACGGCCTCCTGCGCCTGTCCATTCTCGAAACGCTGGGCGAAGAAGCGTTGCGGTACGTGCCTCATGGCTAACTCCCCCGCGCCGTTCGATCCCGCCAGCCTCCGCCGAGGCAATATCACTTACTTTCCCGCGGCGCCCGGCCGCATGGAATTCGCCGCCGAACTGCGGCGCGCCCTGCTCGAATCGCTGCCCGATGTCGTCGCCGTCGAGCTTCCCGGTTTTCTCGAAGCGAGCTATCTTCAGGCCGTCGCGCGCTTGCCCGAGATGTCGGTCATCTTGTATGAGGACGAGTCGAACGAAGAATCGGCCATCTATCTTCCCGTCGAACCCTGCGATCCTTTCGTCGAGGCGCTGCGCACCGGCATCGACATGGGCGCAACCGTCGTCTTCCTCGAACCCGACGCCGCCGAGCGTCCTCACTTGAAAGACGCCTATCCCGATCCCTATGCCATCCGCCGCATCGGTCTCGAACGCTACGTCGAAGCCTATCGCGTCTATCCGCAGGAGCGCGGCGATGAGATTCGCGAACACGCCGCGGCCATGGCCTGGAAGCTGCAAGGTGCCGATCCGCTGGCGCAAGTGTTCGTCGTTGTGTCGTTGAATGTTCTCGACGCTCTCCTCGACGCCATGGAAATTCCGCAGGAGCCGCCCGCGCGCCGCCGCTCCATTCTCAGGCCACAATTAGTCAATCCTCATCCCGGTTGTCTCGCCGAAATCACCACCGAGTATCCCTACTTACAGGAGCGCTACGAGCGGTTCCGTATCGACGGCGACGATGAAGATTGGATCGACCGCCCGCGCGTCCAGCTCGCCTTACTTCGCGAGGCCGGCGAATCCTACACCCGGAACACCGGAGACAAACTCGAGTATTGGCAGCGGGCGATGATGGCGCGGTACACGCGCAACCTCGCCGCCACGTCAGGCGATTTAGTTGCCGGTCTGTTCGACATCGCCATCGCCGCCCGCAGCGTGGTGGACGACAATTACGGCTGGGAAGTTTGGGAAACCGCCAACCGCTATACCGCGCAGAAGGACGATGCGGCGCCGCTTGAAACGCTGAATCTTTCCGGCGAGCAAGTGTGGTTGAACACCAAAAAACTGCGTCTGCGCCGGCGGCTGCCGCGTCCAAAGCAAATGTACATCCCCCGCGGCTTGAAAGGTCGAAAAAAAGAGAAAACGCCCGGCGAATGGGCCAAGCAAACCTCCGGAAATTCCATCTGCTCTTATCCTCCGGAAGACATCGTCATCGAAAATTACGGCCGCTTCCTCAAGATGAAGGCCAAGAGCATGATGAGCGAGGAGCGCTCGCGGACCGAGCCGTTTCAAACCTCCATTCTCGACGGCATCGACCTGCGTGAGACCATTCGCAACTGGCACGAGGGCCGCGTCTACGTTCGCCAATTAGACAAACTCGCCGGGGAAGTCGGCTCGCTCGTCGTGATCTTCGATGAGGATAAAGAGGACCGCTATCGGTACCTCACCACCTGGCTCGGCGAAAACCAGAACGAATCCGACATGGCCTTTTACGCCACCGAGCCGTTCGAAAAAATGGTTGGACCCGGCATCGGCCGCGCCGAGTACGGAGGCTTCCTGATGACCCTCCCTCCAAGGCGCATGTACGACGTCTGGACCGATCCCGATTACGAACATGCTTTGAACAAACCCGAGCGCCTGCTATTGGCCGCGCTCGATTATTCCATTCAACGTCTGGTCGTCTACGTAGCCAAAAAACCGCCCCGCTCCATCTTCCGCTCCCTAGCCGGAAAAATGAACCGCCAAATCCTCTACGTCCCCATGGGCGTTCTCGCCCCCGACAAAGTCAAGCGCCTCCGCGTAGTCCACGTCCTCGACGGCTACGACCGCCGCAAAGACGCGAAACAGTTCGTTTGGTAACTCCATGCTTCTGAAGTTACTATCGAATGCATTCACTTTTGAGAGCGGCACGGCTCTCGCGATGCCGTAGGATGTTGCGGCGGAGGGTGGCATGGAAGCCTGGGTGAACCGGGGCAACTCCGAGGGTTTTTCGCCCGTTCATGGACGACGCCATTGAACTGACCGGCCTGAATCGGGCCGGCGAATACCAACTGATGGCCGGCGAGCTCACCGTCCAACGGAAGAGCGATGGTCTGTCGTTCCCGATCGCGATCGCTGAGCGGCCAGTTCAATGTTACCGATGAGAACCTGAAGCACGGACGCGTCAACCTGGAAATCGCCGCACAGTGCGTTTTTAAAGTGACGGTGCTGGATCGCGATCTCCGCCGATTCCTCCAGGCGAAGACTTACTTTTTTGCGGATGGATTCGGCATCACGTCCTCCACCGCGAGGGCCTCTCCGCATCGCAAGCATTGGGGTGAAGCCGGACGAGAACGGAATCTTCTATTTTCTAGGCAATAATCCAAGTTCGTTGTGGTTCATCTTGGACGCCGAAACCGGGCTTCGATTGTGCCTGTTTAATGGCTGCCCGCCGCCGGATTTTGCTCTCGCTTCTCTGCAAGAATGCGGGCGTCTTCGGCGGCTTGCACGGCTTCGCGCGCGGTTGCGACGACTTGCTTCGGATCGCCTTTGCCGGCCTGCGCGGCGCGGGCCTGTTCATACAGATCGCGGGCCTTTTTCATCGTCTCCGGAGCGTTCTGGTCGGCGCCCGCGGCGCTGGCCAACTGAATCGCGTTCAACGCTTGATAAAGCGACTGAATCGCCTCGTACTGATTCATGGAAACTTTCCCGCCCTGCGCTTGGATCCGGTTCGCACCGGCTTGCATGTCGTAGGTGAATGGCTTCAGCGGCAGCAGATCGTACTTGGCGTCCACCTCCTCCACCTTGCCGATGGTCTCCGGCAGCACTTGGTTTTCCATCACCACCACGCCGCTCGGCTGCGCCACCGAGTAATAAGGCTCGGCCGTTACGATGAGCGCGAACGCTTGCAAATTCGAGGCGACCTGAAGCTTGCCTTTGTCCGACCCGTTCAATACCAACTCGCCCAGGTTTTGCGCCTTGCCCTCGGGCGTGATCGCCCAGAGCACATAAGTGAGATAGTTCAGCCCGAAGCGCTGCGGCTCGCCGACTCCTGCGAACTTCGCATCCACGACCACCGCTCCACGCTTGCTCTCGACCACCGCTTCGCCATGCGCCTCCGGCATCAGGACCGTCCCTTTAAATCCGATCTTTGTCGGGTCCTGGCGATGGCCGTAGTTGATGGCCTTCGTGGTGTGAGAAACGACCGTAACCTTATATAGAGGATTGCGGGGATCGATCCGATCCGACGCCGAGCCGTCGTTTTGCGCCGCCAAGCAGGCGGCCGAGAGAATGAAAATCGCGGTGAGTTTTTTCATGCGTTCGCTCCTTCAAATACCGCTGAAAGGAGCAGCACTTGGAGTGCCAAGCGCGCCTCCCAATGCGGACTAGGAGTTAGACGCGCCGCCATGGCCAGGCGTCTCGGTAAACTTTACCCGCCGGACAGGAATTGCCGGGTTTCGGTAAGAAAAATAGCCAATTGATCGTGGTGAACCCAATGGCCGGCGTTGGGCACTGTAACGATCCGGCAATCGGGAATCGCCGAGCAGCCGCTCGTCGTCGTGGGGATCGGCCATGAAACTTTCCGTGCCCCAGAAAAACAGCGTCGGCGCGGCGATGTTGCCGTAGATCGCCTTGGCGTCCTCGAAGTTGTGGCCGTAGGGCGGGAACAGCCGGGCGAAGTTGTCGAATTTCCAAATGATGGAGCCGTCGGCGTTCCAATTGGTTCCATGCAAGGTGAGGTGCTCGGCGACTTCGTCGCTGAGATGGGGGTTCGCTTCCTTCATACGCGCAACGGCGGCGGCGAGATTCGGATAGCTGTGCGGTTGGCGTTGTTCGATGCGGCGCGTCTGCTCGATCCAAGTGCGAAAACGCTTTGGGGCCGGCGCGTGAACGCGGTGGGCGAGGGGAAAACCGAGACCCTCGATCGAGACCAGCTTGCGCACGCGTTCCGGATAGACGCCGGCGTAGGTGGAGGCGACGATGCCGCCGAGGGAGTGGCCGGTCAAATAGATGGGATCGGGGCCAAGGATATCGACGAGAGCCGAAACGTCCAAAACATGCTCGGCGATGCTGTAGAGAGCGCCGGGGCCCAGCCGCTGTTGCCGTGGCCGCGGAGGTCGATGGCGTAGACGTGATAATCGGCGCACAGCGCGCGGGCGACCCAGTCCCAATTGCGCGCGTGGTCGAGTCCGCCGTGAACCAAAAGCAAGGGCGGCTTCCCGCCACTGCCCCAATCCCAGAACTGGAGCTTGAGCCGGTCCGAATAAAAGAAGTGCGAAATCGGTTCCAAGTCTTCATGGTAACCGGGCGGTCTGCTAACAATAGAAGGGGACCCAAATCGTTGCGTTACGCCGTCATCGCCGCCGTCACTGTGATTACCGCTTTGGCGGGATCTTGGATCACGCGCGGTGGGATGGGCTGGTACCTGCGGTTGCGCGTGCCATCGTGGACGCCGTCGGGCCGGACGATCGGCGCGGTGTGGACCGTTCTGTATCTTTTGGCGGCGCTTTCGGCGGCGATGTCGCTCGATGCGGTCAGCGCCGACCGGCGCGATATGCTGGCCGCGCTGTTTGGGGTGAACGCGTTTTTGAACGTGGCGTGGAATTATCTGTTCTTCGAGCGGCGGCAGATCGGGTCGGCGGCGATGGAGGCGGCGCTGCTGGCGTTGTCGATCGTCATCCTAATGATTCAGATCTTTCCGTTCTCGCCGCTGGCGGCGTGGCTGCTTGCGCCGTATTTGATTTGGGTGTGTTTCGCGACGTGGCTTACGGCGATGATCTTCCGGTTGAATATCAACGCGGGGCGATAGAATTGGAAATGATGGAAACCGCAATCGCCGAAGCAACAAGTCTGCCGCCGGTGCCGCTGACGCTTGAAGGCGCGGCGATGTTGCACCAGATGATGCGCATCCGCTGGCGGGAATGGCGCGAGTTGGGAACGGGTGAGCGTGCGGCGGTCATCGGCGAGGCGCTGCCGGTGCTGGAGCGGATGGAGCGCAACGCGAACGGGCAGACGGCGCTGTTTTCGATGCTGGGGCACAAGGGCGACGTGATGCTGGTGCATTTCCGGCCCGGCTTCGACGAGTTGAACGCGGCCGAGCTCGAGCTGGCGCGGCTGCGGCTGAGCGATTATTTGGAGCCGGTGCATTCCTATGTTTCGGTGGTGGAGCTTGGGCTCTACGACTCGACGCAGAAGACGTATCAGGCGCTGGCCAACGCGGGCGTGGCGGCGCACTCCGCGGAATGGAACGCGGGAGTCGAGGAGACGCTTCAGCGGCAACGGGAGGCGATGCGGCCGCGGCTTTTTCCGGAGATGCCGCCGCAGCGCTACGTCTGTTTTTATCCGATGGACCGGAGGCGCGGCGAGGAGAAAAACTGGTACCAGCTTCCGTTAGCCGAGCGCGCGCGGCAGATGCACGAGCATGGGCTGATCGGCCGGCGTTATGCGGGCGCGGTGAAGCAGATTATTTCCGGCTCGATCGGCTTCGACGATTGGGAGTGGGGCGTGGATCTGTTTGCCGACGATCCGCTGGTGTTCAA
Organism: uncultured Acidobacteriota bacterium; assembly: GCA_963823105.1. GTDB lineage: Bacteria > Acidobacteriota > Terriglobia > Bryobacterales > Bryobacteraceae > JAJYKC01. The sequence goes on along the minus strand of CAWGKC010000008.1, from coordinate 24,749 downwards.
GAAGCTGATCTATGAAATGAGGTTCGACGAAGTGAGCGCGGTGTACGCGCTGTTCGGGAAGTTTTATTTGGGCATTCGCTGCCCGGCGGCGGGGCTGGCGAGGCTGCTGGACGGGGAACTGCCGAAAAGTTAAACACTGAGGCCGAGGCCGCGCATGAGGTCCAGGGCGTTGCTGCGCTTAACGATGCCGTCGCGCAGGCGATAGTCGAAGTGCAGCGTGCCGTCGCGGAGTTCGTCCTCGAAATGGACGTTGCGGGCGAGGGCGGGGAAGGACTGGGCGATTTCGGCGAGGGCGAGATCGTGGGTGGTGACCATGCCGAGAGCGCCCTGCTCGACGAGGGTTTTTAGAACGGCTTCGGCGCCGATGCGGCGGTCGTGCGAGTTGGTGCCGCTTAACATTTCATCGATCAGGAAGAAGAGCGGAGGGTTTTGGCCGGCGCGATCGACGAGTTGGCGGAGGCGGGTGATTTCGGCGAAGAAACGCGAGCGGCCGTCCTGGAGCGAATCGACGATGCGGATGGAGGCTCCCACTTGCAGGGGAGAGATGCGGAAGCGTGCGGCGCGAACGGGAGCGCCGGCCCAGGCGAGGACGGCGTTGACGCCGGCGGCGCGAAGCAGGGTGCTTTTGCCGGACATGTTCGAGCCGCTGACGATCAGCAGGCGCAGGGCGGCGTCGAGGCGCAGGTCGTTGGGCGTGGCGGAGGCGGGAAGAAGGGGGTGGGCGAGTTGCGAGGCGTCGAGGAGGGGCGGGCCGTCGAGCAGTTCGGGGAACGGATACGCGGGATGTTCGTAGGCGAAGGCGGCGAGCGCGCAGAGGGCTTCGAAGGAACCGGCGGCGTCGAGCCATTGCGCAATGTACGCGGCGTTGACGGCGCGCCAATGTTCGATGGCGACGGCGATGTGGGCTTGCCAGAGCAAAAGAATGGCGATGGGGGCGAAGAGTTGGTTGCGCGCCCAATCGAGACGCTGGACGAGGCGGCTGAGGCGCGCGATGCGAACGGAGGCGGGGACGCCGCCGGTTTCGATGGCGGTCTTGAGCGAGACGAGCCATGGGGATTGGAACGGCGCGGATTCGATGCGGTGAAGGACGGCGCCGAAGAGGGCGAGGTCGCGGGCGGGCGATTCGACGGGCTCGATGACCGTGCGGATTTTCGGCCATTGAAAAAACAGCCACGTGAGTTCGATCAGCAGGAGGGCGAGGAATGGGGTGAGTCGGGTGAGGCCGGCGAAATAGGCGACGAGCGCGGCGAGCGTCGCGGCGGCGAGAACGAACGCGAGGGGGCGGGTGATGGGATTGAAATGGATGGGAGGGCGTGCGGCCCAAGGGAGTAGCGCTTGGGGGTTCATGGCGGCGCGGGCGTCGTGGCCGAGCAGGGCGAGTTGCTCGCGCAGGTCGAGCGCGGGGCGTAGTTCGTCGACGGCGAGTTGGCGGGCGCGCGCTTCGTCCAGCGAGGTGGGGGCGAGGAGCCAATCGGCCAGTTTTCGCTCGCCGATTTGGGTGCGCGTGGTGTTGAGCAATTCGAAGAGCGAGCCGGGGCCGAAGAGGTCGAGGTCGGCGGCGTAGAGATGCGCGGGATCGAGCATCGCGGCTGCGCCATGGCCTTTTCCGTGCCAGCGGTCTTCGATGCGGGCGAGGCCGGATTCGTAAAACGAGACGGAGCGGGAAGCGCTGGCGCCGCGCCTCACTTCGCGCTCGTGAAGAAGGGCGAGGACGGCGAAAATGGCGACGGGCGGTGCGATCCACCACGGGGAGATCCAACCTTGGCCGAAGACGAGCCAGGCGGCGACGACGAAGAGCACTCCGGCGGCGAGGCGCAGATTTCCGATGCGCGTAAACAGGCGCTGTGCGCGGTCGAACTCGGCGCGGCGCGCGGCGAGGCGGGCGCGGTATTCTTCGGTGGGGCTCACCCTGTTAGGCTAACAAGCGGAATGGAAGAGCCGTGGCGCATTCCGGTGACCGACGTGTTGGACCTGCACAGCGTGCCGCCGCGGGACGCGCGCGAGGTTGTGGAGGAGTATCTTTTGGAAGCGCGAAAATTGGGGTTGCGCGAGCTGCGGATCATCCACGGGCGGGGAATCGGCGTACAACGGGATATGGTGCGGCGGGTGCTGGCGGGCGCGGCGTTTGTCGAAAGCTTCGGCGATGCGCCGCTGGAAGCCGGCGGATGGGGAGCGACGCTGGTGACGCTGCGGAGATAAACGGAAACTTCGGGAACTTTTGGGTGGCCGCGCGGGAATGAATAACAGATGCCGGAGAACGATCCACGAGAAGACCACGAATTGCTCCGGCGGGCGAAGGATGGCAGCGAGGAGGCGTTCGCGGCGATTTACCGGCGGCATCAACGGGCGGTGTATCGGTTCGCGGTTCACATGAGCGGGAGCGCGGAGGTTGCGGAGGAAGTTACGCAGGAGGTTTTTTTGGCGCTGATTCGGGAGCCGGGAAAATGGGCGCCGGCGCGGGGGCCGCTGGAGGCGTTTCTCCACGGGATCGCGCGGAATCATGTGTTGCGGGCGCTGGAGCGGGACCGGCGGTATGTGGCGAACGAGGAAACGGAAGCGGGGATGGAGGCGGACGCGCTGACGGGAATGTTGGCGGGCGAGAGAGTGGAGCAATTGCGGAAGGCGGTTCTCAGTCTGCCGGAGGTGTACAGGGAAGCGCTGGTGTTGTGCGATTTGGAGGGGATGGATTACGAGAGCGCGGCGCGGAAGATGGGATGCCCGGCGGGAACGGTGCGGTCGCGGTTGAGCCGGGCGCGCGGGTTGGTGGCGGAGAAGTTGAAGGGGATGAAGGGTTGCGCGGTATGAACGAAGAACAAAAGTGGAAGGAAATGTTCGAACCGCTGGCGCGGGAAGGGGAGGAGGGCGCGCCGGCGAATGTGGAGCGGAAGTTGATGGCGGCGTTTCGCGCGCGGCGGGCGGCGCGGAGACGGTGGCGATGGATGGGTGTTGGCGCGGTGGCGGCGGCCGCGGCGGTGGTTGCCGTGTTGGGTTTGAGGACGCCGGAGCGCGTGCCTTTGCCGGAGGTGAAAATCGCGAAAATGCCGGCGCCCGTGACTGTCGCCATGGCGGAGCCGGCTCCGGTGAAAGTGAGCAGACGGCGGGCGCGGCCGGTGCGGCGAGCGGTGGAAGAGATGGTTTTCTATGCGATCCCGAACGCGGGCGTCGATGAACCGATCGAGCGCGGGGAAGTGGTGCGGGTGAAATTGCCTCAAGAGACGGTGACGATGTTCGGGTATGCCGCGGCCGATTTCGTCCTGGGCGAGGACGGGACGGCGCGGGCGGTGCGGTTTGTGCGGTAGCGGCGGTTTATTTAAATCCAAAGGAGAATGAGAGATGCGATTTACGATTCTATGTGCGATTGCGGGCGCGGCGGTTTGTTTGGCGCAAACGCCGGGTGCTCCGCAGGAGATGAAACAACAAAAGGATTTCTTTTATTCGACGGCGGCGCCCGATTCCGCAAATAGGAAGAGACTTCGGCGGAGGGTTCAGCTTCGATAACCATGTGGTGAAAGGGGCGCCGTATACGGCCGACACGTCGACGGAAACGACGCAGACGCTGGCCGACGGCAACCGCATTGTGCGAACGGAAACGGGAGCGGTGGCGCGGGACAGCGAGGGACGGACGCGGCGGGAGATGTCGATGAGCGGAGTGGGTCCGTGGGCGTCGTCGGGTGGTGAGCCGGCGAAGATGATTTTTATTAACGATCCGGTGGCGCAGGTGAACTACGTGCTGACGCCGGAGCACACGGCGCATAAGATGCCGACGCCATCGAAGGTGGAGTATGTGAACTCGAATGGAGGGGCGGTGAGGATCGCCGATGCCGCTGGTCAGGCGCAAGCGAGGTCGTTGACTTTGGCGGTACCGGTGACGGATTCGGCGAACGGGCAGGCAGGGGGGCCGATGGTGACGGCCAAGGGGATGGCGGAAATGAGGGCGCTGAAGATGAGCGGTTCGGCCAAAGCAGGAGTCGCTGGGAACGCAGATGATGGAGGGAGTGCAAGCGGAAGGCAAGCGCATGACGACGACGATTCCGGCGGGGGAGATGGGGAACGAGCGGCCGCTGGAGATCGTGAATGAGAGCTGGTATTCGCCGGATTTGCAGACGACGGTGATGACGCGGCGCAGCGATCCGCGGAACGGCGAGACGATCTATAAGCTGACCAATATTCAGCGCGTGGAGCCGCCGCAGTCGATGTTCGTGGTGCCTTCGGATTATAAACTCGAAGATGGACCGGATGTGGTGAGATCGATCCGCATCCAGAAACCGGAATAGCGCGGGCGGCGCGCTACAACCCGAAGACGAAAATGCCGTGGCCAGCCGCCACGGCAATATATTGTTTGCCGTCGAGGGAGAAGGCGATGGGGTTGGCTTCGATCGAGCCGCCGGTTTGAAATTGCCAGACCGGCGCGCCGGTGGCGGAGGCGAGGGCGAAGAAATTTCCCTCCTCGCTTCCGCCGAAGACGAGGCCGCCGGCGGTTGAGAGCAGACCGGCCCAGGGAGGGGATTTGAGGACGAATTCCCACTTGGTTTTGCCGGTGAAAAGGTCGAGGGCGCGAACGAGGCCGCGGGCCTGATCGCCGGCGAGCATGCGTTCTCCGCCGCCGGTGAACATGGTTCCAGGGCGATAATCGGCATCGGTTTTGTAATAGTAAGAGCCGACTTCGCGGACGGCGACGAAGACGGTTTGGGAGAGCGGATCGAAGGAGGGGCTGAACCAATTTGTCGCGCCTTGGAGGCTGGGGAAGACGAGAGTGCCGGCGGAGGTGGGTTCGGTGGCGGGCAGGAGCACGGGGCGGCCGGCGTCGTCGAGACCTTTGGCCCAGGTTTGTTTGGCGTAGGGCGTGCCGTGGAGGAAGGCTCCGGTGAGGCGGTCGAGAACGTAGAAGAAGCCGTTGCGATTGGCCATGGCGACGAGCTTGCGATCGCGGCCTTGCCATGGAGCGTCGATGAGCATGGGGATTTCGGTCGAGTCCCAATCGTGAACGTCGTGCGGGGTGAATTGGAAGTGCCACTTGATGGCGCCGGTTGCGGCGTCGAGGGCGAGCAGGGAGCAGGTGTAGAGATTGTCGCCGGGGCGGGGATCGCCGTTCCAATCGGGGCCGGGATTGCCGGTGCCCCAGTAGATGGTGTTGGTTTCGGGATCGAAGGAACCGGTGACCCAGGTGGGTCCGCCGCCGGTTATCCAGGCATCGCCGCGCCAGGTTTTGAAGCCGGGTTCGCCGGGAGCGGGGATGGTCCAGGTTCGCCAGAGGCGCTGGCCGGTGCGGGCGTCGTAGGCGTCGAGGAAGCCGCGGATGCCGGCTTCGCCGCCGGCGATGCCGGTGATCACCTTCCCATCGATGGCTAGGGGAGCGGCGGTGATGGAATGGCCGGAGCGGGAATCGGCGACGGTGGAGTCCCAGCGCACGGCTCCGGAATGGGCGTCGAGGGCGATCAAGTGGGCGTCGAGCGTGCCGACGAAGAGGGTGTCGCCGAGGATGGCGAGGCCGCGGTTGACCCGGCCGAAGCCGATGGTTTTGAGATCGCGGGGCAGGGGATGTTGCCAGGTCCAGAGCGGGCGGCCGGTGCGGGCGTCGAGCGCGGTGACGACGTTAGGCGGCTCGGTGATGTACATGACTCCGTCGACGACGAGGGGGGAAGTTTCGACGGTGCCGGCGTCGGCGACTTGATAGATCCAGGCGGGTTTGAGCGAGGCGGCGTTGGCGGGAGTAAGTTGTTTGAGCGGAGAGAAACGATGCGCCGAGTAAGTTCCGGAGTAAGTGAGCCAGTTCTGCGGTTCGTCCGGCGGAGTGGACGATGCGTTGGTAGGGGACTTGGGCGAGCGCGGTGGAGGCGGCGAGGATTGCGAGGAGCTTCATAGCGGGAATTGTAGCGACGAGAGATAGGCGGTGAGATCGTCGAGTTCGGCGGGAGTTAGTAAGTGGGAGTAACTGGGCATGGGAGTGGTTCCGGGGAGGCGGTCGAGTTGGGCGAGGGAGGCTTTGGCGAAGGAGTGGAAGCGGTTGTTCGTGTCTTTGATCTGGATGGTGAAGGTGTCTTCGTTGACGCGGATGCCGGTGACGCGCTCGCCCGACGCGGTGACGGCGCGGACCATGAGGAAATCTTCGGGGGCGAATTTGGCGGGGTCGAGGAGGACGTTGCGAAGGTAAGTGGGGCTGCGGCGCGCGCCGATGGCGGTTAGGTCTGGGCCGAGGGCGCCGCCTTCGCCATGGACGATGTGGCAGGCGAGGCAGTTGGAATATCTGAAGAATATTTTGCGGCCTTTGGCGGGGTCGCCGGGCGGCGGAGGGGCGGGGGAGTGGCCGAGGGAGCGGACGTAGCCGGCGATGAGGAGGGCTTCGCGATCGGTCATGAACGAGCCGGGCATGGCGGAGCCGGGGATGCCGTTTTGGACGACGTCGATGAGGGAGGGGTCGTCGGGGGCGTGGGCGAGACGGGGCAGAGTGAGATTCGCGCCGCGGCCGCCTTCGCCGTGGAAGCCGTGGCAGGCGGAGCATTGGCCTTCGAAGAGATGTTTGCCTTGGGCGATTTCGGAGGGGGATAGGGATGTGAGGGAGGGGGATTGGGCGGGGGCGGGGAAGGGTAAGAGGGCGAGGGCGAGGAGGAGCCAGCGCATGGCGGGGTGCGGTTTAGGGCGCATCGGTGGTGGAGATTTCGTTGGTTCGTCGGCTCGATGGCGTAACGAGGTTGAAGTCGAAATCGACTTCCGGAAAACGGGAGATGATCTTGAGTTGCTTCGGGTATATCTGCCTGCGCGCGCTGGGTGATGCGTCTTCGAGGAAGATCCAGACGAACAGTGCGCCGTCGGTCCACTCGGTCTCAATATGATGCACTTGGGGTAGGCTGGCGAGGTCTTTCGCGAGTGCGGATTTAAGGCTGTCGGTGATTGCGTTGGTTGGCATTTTGCTCGCTCCTTTCCGTCCCCAGTCCGCGTGTAGCGCACGATCATCGTATCACGGGGGTTCAGGCGTCGGATCTATGGTGGATCGTGAAGTCTTTGATTTCAAATAAGTTTTTGGTTTCCTGCATCGTCGTAATAGCTGTGATCCGAATTACGCAGTGCCGTGAAATCTGTAAGTAAACGTGTGCTGAAGGCCAAGGCAGGCTTTCGCGGAGACCGCGAAGCGTGTAGTTCCCCTGGGAAAACGTCACGGCTCTGAAAGGATTCGGCGCACGTTCTTGAGCAGGAGGAAGAGGTGCAGCGGGTCGGTGGGGGAGGGGATGAAATCGAAATTCTCGTAAAAGGCACGGGCTCCGTCGTCTTTGGCATGAACGGCGAAGGCACGGATGCCGGCAATGTCGGCTGCCTGCAGGGTGCGTTGCATTGCGTCTCTTAAGAGCGCTTTTCCCGCGCCTTGACCCTGGGAGCGAAGGTCCACGGCCAGGCGGGCGAGGAGCATGATCGGCAGGGGGTGGCGCGCGAGTCCTTTGGTGAGTCGTTCGGGCGCTTCCTCGCGGGTGATTTGGCCGACGGCGAGGGTGTAAACGCCGACTTGGGTCTGGGCGGCTCCGCCTGTTGGTTGGCCCAGGCTTACCGCAACAGGTAGCGGTTGAGTTGCTCCCGGCCGCAGTCAAAAGTTTCGATGGGGTGGCAGGGGCGGAGTTTTTCAACGCGGCGGGCGGCATTCACCGATTCGGCCCGGCGCCAAAAAACCCGGGTTCCTTCAGGAGGCGCTTGATGCGGGGAAGGGGACGCGGCGGCGCATCTAGGGCGGCCATGAAAGCTTTCCACTGTGCCGCATTCAAAACGAAGGTCCGGCGATCCGCCAGCGCCTCATCGGCGCCGGCGAGGGCGCTCTCCGGTACGAACTCGCTCACGGAGCGGTGCGCGACGTTAGCCGCGGCCTGCAATGCGCGTTTTGCATCGGCGGTCAGCCTCAGATCAAGTTTTTCACTGCGTGTGGGCCTTGTCCCTGTGTCTTCTTTCGCTCAGGGCTTACAAATATCCAAGCTGGGCGAGGCCTATGCCGGCAAGTGCGTCCGGAGACACCGCCTGAGCGCGATCAGGGCGGGACACGCGATCCCTCCGCCAACCAGGGGCAACGTGCCCGGCTCTGGCGTCTCGCCAGGAACAAAGGTGTAGCTGACGCCGTACAACGGCTGCCCCTGTGCATTAAAGAACTCAAACCCACCGATCTCGGGCCCCCACGCGCCGGCAGACTCCCGACCGGCAACGTCATCACCACCTATCGCCAATCCGCTTGCCTCTTCAGAGACAGTGATTATCTGGGGGATATTAAATACGAACGGCAGTGACTTGTCGTTACAGTTGGTGTAAAGGATGCCTAAACTCATTGCGTAACACCCATCGCCCGAGCGGTTGCTCACGGTCACCGCTCCGCCGGCTTGGAAGAGATCGTCGTATTGACCCCCGTATGCGCTCAGCAAAGGCTCCGCAAAAGCGGCTCCGCTTCCCCCCGTCACCGTCAGTACATAATCCTCGGTGAACGATGCAGATGCCGAACTGCTATAACCTGGGGCGGCACCGACATCGACCGATACACCCCCTGACGGGGAGGTTTTGGCATCTGCGAATGCCGTGAGAAAGTTTCCACAAGATACCGAGTCGTACCCGAAATAGTTCATTCCGTTACATGTGACTTCGACACCAAACGAGGCGGCGAAGCCGGGAATACACGTCGCGAGAAACACGATCAGTAGACGATGCATGCGAGCCTCCTGCTATACTTATATTCCCCGCGAGGAGGCGATACAAGGGAATTTTACGCCCTGATGTGGACCAGACGCTTATCGCTCGCGGTCGAATTCGACGACGGTGCTGTCGTAGTCGCCGGTTAGGTGGAGGGTGATGCCGTGGTTCATTAGGTAGGAACCGGAGTAAGTTTCGCTTGCGTGCGGCCATTTGTTGTCTGTGGTTTTTACGCGGTAGATTGCGGACTCGTCCGGGCCGCGCAGGCGCACTGTGGGAACGGGATGCAAGCACTCCTGCGAACGCAGGAAGGCGTAGAGCGCGGACTGTTTGCCGTCTTGCGAGACGTATTGGTTGGCGGTGTATTCGCCGGTCCGGGCCGAATGATGCACCTTCATCGGCACCTGTCGATGTCAATATAGTTCCAAGCGATTGCGTCCTGGCCTGGATAGATATACAATAGGATAGGTAGATCTTTATGCAGGTTTCCAAATGGGGCAACAGTTTGGCTGTGCGTCTTCCCGCTGTGGTGGTGGAAGCGCTGGATCTCAAAGAGGGAGATGAAATCGAGATTTCCATCGCAGGTAAACGCGACTTCAAGGTGGCGCGTGACCGGTCCAAAGAGAGGGCACTCGAGCAACTCCGACAAATGAAGTGGTCCTTCCCTCCCGATTTCAAATTCAATCGCGAAGAGACCCATGAACGATAAGCCGTTCTTCGATACCAACGTCATCCTATACGCCTTCCGCCAAGACGATGCGCGCGGCCGGGTAGCCGAGACTCTGCTAGCCGCGGGAGGAGCATTATCCGTTCAGGTTCTTAACGAGTTCGTCGCTGTGTCGCGGCGCAAGCTTGACAAGAGCTGGGAGGAAGTTCGCCGCGCCCTTACCGTACTTCGCGTCTTTTGTCCGGAGCCCGTCCCGATTACGGTCGAGACCCACGAGAGAGGCGTACACATTGCCGAGCGCTACGGGTATTCCATTTTTGATTCACTCATCATCGCGGCGGCGCTGAATGCTGGCGCAAGCACACTGTACACGGAGGACATGCGAGATGGCCAGACGATCGATGGGCTCACAATTCGTAATCCATTTTCGCGTTAGACGGGCGGAATACGGCCGCCAGCGTTTAGCAACTTCGTTATCGTAAGGCTTGCGCGCTTTTAAGGGCGGCGCCGGCTGCCGCAACCCGAAATGTCCGATTATCGCTCGCGGTCGAATTCGACGACTGTGCTGTCGTAGTCGCCGGTTAGGTGGAGGGTGATGCCGTGGTTCATTAGATAGGAGCCGGAGTAAGTTTCGCTTGCGTGGGGCCATTTATATCCGTCGTTTTTACGCGGTAGATGGCGGACTCGTCCAGGCCGCGGAGGCGCACGGTGGGCATGGGGCGGTCGTACTGCTGCGAATGGAGAAAGGCGAAGAGCACGGCCTGGCGGCCATCTTGCGAGACGTATTGGTTGGCGGTGAATTCGCCGGTTCTTGGGGAGAAGCGGCGGTATAGCTGGCCTAACTGGACGGTCTCGCGGATTGACTTGTAATACGCGATCATTTTCGTGGCGAGGGCGAAGTCGGCGCCGGACCACTTATTGAGGTTTGAGCCGACGGCTAGGGCGCCTTGCATCGCGACTAGGAAGCGGTATTTTAGGGGCGTCGATCGGCCGTTTGTGTTGGGGACGTCGGTCACCCAGGCCATCATGACTTTGGGAGTGTAGAAATAAGAGAAGCCTTCTTGGATGCGCAGGCGGTCGAAGGCTTCGGTATTGTCCGACGGCCATACTTCGTCGGTGCGGCGCAGGATCTCGAGGTCTACGCGGCCGCCGCCGCCGGAGCAGGATTCGATTTCGAGACCCGGATGATTCTTGCGCAGGCGATCCATGATGTCGTAGACGTTGCGCACATACTTTACCCAGATCTCTTTCTGCTCCGCTACGGGAACGTCGGGCCAGCCGGGCTCGCCGAAGTGGCGGTTCATGTCCCACTTGACGAAGCGGATGTTGTTCTCCGAGAGGACCTGGTCCACGGCGTGGAACACGTAGTCTTTGACGTCGTCGCGGGCCATGTTGAGGATTAGTTGATTGCGCGCTTCGCTGCGCGGCCTTCCCGGAAAATTCATGACCCAATCGGGATGTTTGCGGTAGAGATCGCTATCGGGGTTCACCATTTCCGGTTCAAACCACAGGCCGAAGTCCATGCCATCAGCGGTCACGTTCCGAATGAGTCCGGTCAGGCCGTTGGGGAATTTCTTCGGGTTCACGACCCAGTCGCCTAAGCCGGCGTGGTCGGTGTTGCGGGCGCCGAACCAGCCGTCGTCCATGACGAAACGCTCGATGCCGATCTTCGCCGCTTTTGCCGCCAGCGCCGATTGGCCTTCCTCATTGACGTTGAATTCGGTGGCTTCCCAGGAATTGTAGAGCACGGGGCGGACCTTGGGATTCGCATGGTCCGGGAGAATTTCGGAAATCTCGAAGCGATGGAGTTGGCGGGATGCGCCACCGAAGCCGTGGGCGCTGAAGCCGCCGTAGTAGGCGGGAGTTTCGAGGGTTTCGCCGGGCTTCAAAGGGTAGCCGAAGTCGAAGTCGTTGAAGCCTCCGACGACGCGGACCTGGCGGTCCGGCGTTTCCTCCACCACCAGTTTCCAGTTGCCGCTCCAGGCGATTTCGCCAAACCATACGCGTCCGGTTTCTTCCGTGGCTTGGCCGTTCGCATCGAGGGCGAACCAGGGATAAAGTTGGTGGCTGGTGTTGCCGCGGCGGCTCTCGAGCACGACTTTCCCTTCGTGTATTGGCTCCTGCGTGAGTTGGTCCTCGTTGGCCCAGGCGCCGGAGGCGTAGGTGAGCCGGTAACTTTCGTTGCGGGGCAGGTACCATACGCCGGACTGGGCGCTCTCGATGGTCACCGCCTGATTGGTGCCGTTCTCGATTCGCGCATTCTTGCGCAGGATGTCCTCGTCCGGATAGGCGCGGTACAGGAGAGTCACGACGAGGTTGTCGCGAATGTCTTTGGCGCGAAGCTGGAGGGTCAGGCCGTCGATCTTGTAATCGAGGTAGTGGAGGACGAGGTCGCGATCGCCGTTGGCGCGGGTGAGCTTGAGGCACGGCTCGGCGAAATAGATTCCGCCCCAGCCGGGGTATTCGCCATTCGTGTTCGTTTCGCTGGAATCGAAGGAGGCGCGCTCGGGACTCGAATGCGCGGTGCCGAGATCTTCGGGGCGAGTCAGTTTCGCTCCCCAGTAGCGTTCCTGCAACTCGCCGCGTTCGTTGACGCCGACGGCATAGGTGGTGTTGGCGGTGTCGATCACCCAGGTTTTTTGCGGCGCCAGATAGCGGATGGCGTCGGCCGCCGTCAGGGGCAGCGCCGCGCACGCGGATAGGCAAAGTAGGGAAAGGGGCAGCGCGCGGTGCATGTTGTTATGGGTTCCTTCTCAGGAGAGTATATAAGCGATGGCGGTGCGGGCGCCAGCGCGGCGGGGGAGATCGATGTTGCTATGGCAACGCGAAGGCTACAAGGTAGTCGCCGAGCTTGATGCCATTTACTTTGCCGTGACCGCCGGCGGCGACTACGACGAATTGGCGGCCGCCGGGGCGGGCGCGGTAGGTCATGGGAGTTGCGATGGCGGAGGCGGGGACGGCGGTGTGCCAGAGCTGGCGGCCGGTTTCGGTGTCGAAGGCGCGGAAGGTGCTGTCCATGGTGGCGCCGATGAAGGTGAGGCCGGATGCCGTTGTCAAGGGGCCGCCGAGAGTGGGGGTGCCCCAGGCGATGGGGAGGGGGATGGGCGCGAGTTCCTTCACGGTGCCGAGGGGTACTTGCCATCGAATTTTGCCGGTTGCGGCGTCGACGGCGGCTAGCGTTCCCCATGGGGGAGGGTTGCAGGGAAGGCCCCAGGGGGAGAGCAGGGCTTTGCGGCGCATGACGTAGGGTGTGCCTTTCATGGGCGCGTATTCCCAGGCGCCTTCCGTGCCTCCGGAATGGGTCCGGAGGCCGGAGACTTGGGCGCGGGGGATCAGTTGGGCGATGAAGGGGAGGTTGGTCTGATTCACTACGATTAGGGCGTGAGCGCGGTCGAAGGAGAGGCCGCCCCAATTGGTTCCGCCGGCGTTGCCGGGATACTGGAGGGTTCCTTGCAGACTGGGCGGGGTGAAGATGGGGCCGCGGCGGAGACCGGCGATCGTCTCGCGGCAGCGGGCGCGATCCCACGGCGTGAGGCCCCAGGCGTCTTGCGGCTCCAGGCGATCGCGGGCGAGGCGCGGAGTGGCGGCGGGGATTGGCTGCGTGGGCGAGAGCGATTCGCCGGGGACGCCGTTCTGGGGCACTGCGCGCTCTTCGACGGGGAAGACGGGCTGGCCGGTGTCGCGGTTGAGGATGAAGAGATGGCCCATTTTGGTGGGCTGGGCGAGGGCGGCGATGCGCTGGCCGTTGCGCTCGACTTCGATGAGGGATGGGCCGGTGGCGAGGTCGTAATCCCAGAGATCGTGATGGACGACCTGGAAGGCCCAGACGAGTTTGCCGGTGGAGGCGCGGAGGGCGACGAGGGAGTCGGCGTAGAGATCCGCGCCTTGGCGTTCGCCGCCGTAGTAGTCGGGGCTGGGGCTGGTGGTGGGGAGAAAGACGAGGTCGTGCGAGGGGTCGGAGGAGATGGGGCCCCAGACGTTGGCGGCGCCGGTGCGATCGGCTCCGTTTCGCCAGGTGGCGCGGGCGGGATCGGCGGGGTCGCGCGGGATGGGGTCCCATGCCCAGAGCAGCGCGCCGGTGCGGGCGTCGTAGCCGCGCACGACGCCGGAGGGCATTTGAACGCGATCGTTGTCGTTGATGGCGGAGCCGACGATGACGACATCGCCGACGACGGCGGGTGGCGAGGTGAAGTGATATTCGCCGGGGATGATGTGGTCGATTCCCGATGCGAGGTTGATGCCTGTCTTCAGTGAAACTTGGCCGAGGGTTCCGAAGCCGGCGCAGGCTTTTCCGGTTTCCGCGTCGACGGCGATGAGGCGGCCGTCGAGCGTGGCTTCGTAAATAGTTTTGCGGCAGGCGCGGCCCGGCGGGAGTTGGGGATCGACGCGGCGCGCCAATCCTCTACAGGTGAAGTCGTCGCCGTAGTAGCCGATGCGATTGAGTTTGGGATCGAATGTCCATTTCTCCTTTCCGGTTTCGGCGTCGAGGGCGAGGATTCGGTTGTACGCGGTGGCGATATAGAGTGTGGCGTCGGCCATGAGGGGCGTTGCTTCGAAGGTGGTCCTGGCCGATAGCTTTTGGCCGTTCCAGGTCTCCGCGGGGTGGGACATGTCGCCGGTGCGATAGGTCCAGGCTACTTTGAGGCTAGTGACGTTGGCTTTGTTAATTTCGTGGAGCGGGGAGTAGCGGGAGCTGCCGGGATCGTTGCCATACGTTGGCCATTCTTCGACCGCGGCGGCGGGGTCGCGGACGGTGACGGGGCGGGTGCAGGAAACGAGGGCCAGGGCGATAACTACCGCCCAACTCCCGCTTCGCTTCCGCGGGACGCTGCTGGGGAAAGCCGACGAACACGAGATCGAGGCCGGATCGGTCATACCCTATTCTGGCCCTCTCAAGCGGTTCGGCTAACGGAACCCAGTCCAGCTCGGGGTGTTGTATCGTTATGAGGCTCCGCCGACGGCCGGCTGGAATGGCCGCGAACTTGGCGGGGCGCAGGTACCAGGGGATTGAAGCGGGATCGAAGCGTTCGAAGGCGCCGGCCAGGGAGGGGAATATGAAGAGTCGAAGTGTCGTTGGGGCGCTCCGTGTCGTCGGACGGGGAATGACTTGACGCCTAACTGCCGGCGTGTTTGCCGGCTCGAACGCCGCCAGTCCGGCGGGAACCTTGTCGATCGACTGTCCCATCACGTCCGTTAGTGGAACGGTGGTTATCGACTTCAACCGGCTTACTCCCGAAGCCGCACGCATCGGATCAGAACCCACTCGCCGCACGGAGGCGATCCGATTATTTGGCCGCCGCGGAGATCGCCCGGCCGAGCGTGTTCACCAGGCCCGAGATCGCTGTCGACACACGTTCCTTGGTCATGGACTCGGGCAGGGGTATCGACAGCACCGGGCGGTTCGTCTGGGCATCCTGTTTGAACAGGCCGGACAAGATCTGTTCAAAACGTTTCCCGGGATCTCCATCGGAGCTCCCCGCATGGCCGGCGGAAGCGATCGACTCGATGAATTTGACACCGGCTTCCACCAAGCCGGCCGCAGCGTTCTCGATGCCGCCCGCGCCTGGCGCGGCTCCAGCCATTGGCTTTGAAACCACGGGCTGGACGGGAGCATCGTCGATGACGGGCTTTGGTCTACCCGGCTGATTCGCGAATATCTCCTTCACCGCCTGAAGGACGGTCTTTCGGCCGAGCTTGGCAAAGCTGACCTCGCCGGTAGGTGAGTCAAACACTCCGGCGAACAGCGACTTCTTCAGCCGCAGCGTTTCCCACACGCGCTCTTCGATGCTATCGGTTGTCAGCATGTGGACCACATGCACCGGACGCGATTGCCCAAGCCGATGTACGCGTCCGATACGCTGCTCCAGCCGCGCCGGATTCCAGGGCGGCTCGAAGTTCACGACCGCCGACGCGGCTTGCAGGTTGAGCCCAACACCTCCCGCGTCGGTCGAAAGAAAGACCTTGCATGCCGGATCGCTCCGGAACTTCTCGATCAAAGCGCCGCGTTGGCGGGAAGGCACACCGCCATGGAGCGAGACGAAGCCGATTCCCAGCTTGCGAAGCTCCTCACCGGCCAGATACGTCATTCGCTCGTACTCGCTGAAGACGACTACTTTACGGCCCTCTTCAATGGCGAGCTCCCTGAGAATCTCGCGAAATTCTTGCAGCTTGGGCGAATGGTGCGTTCGCTTATCGAAAAGAAACGTCGAGTTGCACAGCATGCGCATGTTTTGAATGCAGCACAGGACGCGCTTCTGGTCGATCTCGGAAAGCCAGCCTTGTTTTTCCCACCTCCGCATGATCCCGGCTAAGATGTCGCTCTGCTCGAAATAAGGCTCAGCCTGTTCATCGGTCAACGGCACGCGGAAGATCTGGTCGGTACGCCCGGGCAGTTCCTTCAGCACTTCCTGACGCGTGCGCCGAAGCAGGACCGGCGCCAGTTGGCCGCGGATCCGGTCCAGGCCACGGTAGCCAAGAAGGCGCCCGTTCTCGTCCTCCATGCGGTGTTCGTGCAGGAAACGGAAGGCGGGACCCAATCGTCTTCCGTCGACGAACTCAACCACGGAAAAGAGTTCTTCCAATTTGTTTTCGAGTGGAGTGCCGGTGAGGACGAAGGCGTAACGGCTCTTCAATTGTTTGATCGTGCGCGCGGTTGCGGTGGACCAGTTGCGGATACGTTGGGCTTCGTCGAGAACGATCAGGTCCGGCTTCAATTCCTGCATGTAGCGCACATCTTTGAGGACCAGCTCATAGCTGGTGAGCGTGAAGAAGGCGGGGGAAGCATAGAGCGCCTGCCGCCTGGGCAACAGCCCGTCGACGATCTGCGCGGGCATTCCCGTGAACTTCTCAATTTCCGTCTTCCACTGATACTTGACGGAGGCGGGCGCGATCACCAGCACTCGCTCGATTCCCTTGCGGCGGCGGAGGAGTTCGGCCGCCGCCAGCGCCTGCACGGTTTTCCCCAGACCCATGTCGTCGGCAAGGACCACCCGGCCCCGGCAAGCGGCGAACAGCGCCCCTTGCGTCTGGTACGGCAGGAGTTTGGTTTTCAAAACGCCGGCTATCGGGTCTTGCCCGCGCTTGAGCTTCGCCAGCAGCTTGCGTTCCAGCTCCAAGCCTTCAGCCAACTCGTTTTCCCTATCGATGTATTCCAGGACGTCGCTATAGATGATGGCTTGACCATCCGCGTTCCGGAGCCCTTCCAGCACTTGGGCGAATTGCCGGTAATGCTCGCGCCGCAATTGTCCCGCCGGATCGAAGTAGTCCGCCGCGAGCGATCGCAAGGCGGGCGAAGGGGAAGCCGGCAAATGCAGCCGGACATCGATTGCGTCTCCATACTGAAGGGAGATGGAAGCGCGCGTCCGCTTATACTCCGCCGTCTCCAGCGCTTTGCGGTTGCGCCGACGCAACTGCAGCAACAGAGCTTCGATGTGCTTGCAGGTTCCCAGCGTATTGACGGCGAAGTCAGGGCAGGAGCAATAATTCTCAAACAGGGCCGGACTGCGGACAGCGACGCGGTAGGTTCGTCCACTGCCGGACTTGACCGTGTAATCGCCGTATGGGCCGCCCGTGGGCTTCTTCAGAATTTGCAGACGAGTTCCACTGGCCCTGTCCCGCCGTTCGGCGATCTGCTGCTCGATTAACATGGATCTAGTTTCCCTCTACTGGAGCGTACAACATGACCAAGCGCCGGGCACAGCGCCGGGACCCCATGGACAGCGCGATCGAATCCGCACTCCAACCGGGGCGCTTCATTGGCTGGAACGAAGGTTCCTCCTTCGTCTCCGGACTGCGGCAAGTGGCGGGCGAGATCGAAAACATCGTGGCCTCCGACCCGGCGCGGGCCGTCACCTTGTATGAAACCTTCATCGCCGGCTGCACCCTGAAGGCGGAGGAGATCGACGACTCGGATGGAGAGCATGGAACATTCGCCGGCGGACTGTTCTGTGGTTGGATTGCGGCGCGGCAAACAGCGGGCGCGGATCGCGGACAGACGGCCAGGCTGCTGTTGGCATGGATGGATGACGACGACTACGGTTTTTGCAACGACTTGGAGCGTTCGGCGGTTAAGGTTCTGGACCGCGCGGGACTGGAGGCTTTTGAGAGGGAAGTGCAAGTCCGCTTTGAAGCGGCGTACGCGGCGGCCGGGAAGCGGGAAGACCGGGCCCTCCACTACAACTTCGACCGATGGGACCAAGTGCTGCGGGCCATTTATTCGGAGCAACGCAGTGTACAGAAGTATCTCGATCTCACCGAACGAACGGGGCTCACGCAGGGCGATTGCGAAGCCATAGCGACGATGTTTCGGGCGAAGCGCAAACCCTACGACGCCCTTGCATGGCTGGAACGCGGGATCGAAATGGAGAAGCCCGACGCGTTTCACTTTGGCGCTAGCCACAAGCTGGCTGAAATGCGGCGCGCTCTGCTTGCGAAGCTTGGCCGCGGCAACGAAGCGCTGGACTCCGCTTGGGCCGAGTTCCAGGCGCACCCCGGCGAGTTCACCTACGCGGAGCTCATCCGCTATGTTCCGAAAGCGGAACGCGGGGCATGGCATGAGAAAGCCATGGTGGCTTCCGAGCAAGGGGATCTGTCTTCGCTGATCGATTTGTGGCTCGGCGCGAAGGAGATGGACCGGCTGGTAGCGCGGCTGGATGCCGCCAGCGACTCTCAGTTAGAGGGGTTGAGCCACTATGTGACCGAGCCCGCGGCCAAGCGTCTTGCCAAGACGCATCCCGGCGTGGCGGCGAAAGTCTTCCGCGCTTTGTGCATGCGCATCATCGATGCGGGTAAGAGCAAATATTACGATGAGGCGCTGTCGAACCTTGAAAAGGCGAAGAGTTGTTACCGGAGCGCGGGGCTCGACGGGCAATGGCAGGCGTTGGCCGCCGAAATTCGCCGCGATCATTTCCGCAAGTCCGCATTTATGCCGGGCTTTGAGAGGATCGCTCGAGACGCGCGACAGGAGAAGGAGCCGGCTCTTTTGGATCGGGCCCGCGGGCGTTGGGCGAGCCGGGCAAAAGCGTGAGGCGACTCGCGCAAGAATCGGCTTCTTTTGGATGAGCGCAGGCAAAACGGTCGCGGCGCGATTGCTGACTTATTCGATCACGGGATGGCGGGCCAGATGTTCTCGCCCCGCGAGTGCAGACTGAGCGAGGCTACGGTTCCTGTTCGCCAAGCGGGACGTCATACGTTTGCGCATACCGCGATCACTAACTTACAAAGCCCGGTCGCGTGCTGTTTGGCGCGTTCCGAAGCCGAATTCACTCCGACGCAAAAGATGGAGGCAAATGACCGTACAATCGTGACTTATTCGCTAACGGGGTGCTTGGGAGGATTTGCGGGATCCTCCTGGATGATTGATAAGATGGAGCGGGAGACGGGGTTCGAACCCGTGACGTCCAGCTTGGGAAGCTGGCATTCTACCACTGAATTACTCCCGCGCTCTGTTTTCCGCCAATTACTCCACCGTTGCGCTGCCCACGAGAATCACGCATCGTTTGCCGAGGGATTGGCGAGCCTCGCTTGACGGATGAAAGTGTTCCCGCCCTTCCGATCGCGACACCCTCAACATATCATAACCGCCGGGCGCGCGGACGGCGAGCGACGGGGCCTTTTATAATGGAGATCCATGGTCTTTTCCTTTCGTTCGCTATTTTGGAGGGATTCCTTTTATTTTGGGCGTTCGCCGGCGGCGGCGGGGCTCAAACGGGCTTGGGTGAGTTGCCTGGCGTCGATGCGGGGCGCGATGCAGCGGTATAAAGTGCCGGGCGGGTGGCTGGCGAACGCGAATGCGCCGGTGCGGCCGGACTCGCCGTTCCGCGACGCGGGCATCGCCAACATCGCGGTCCGCGAGTTGGTGAGCCGCACTGGCGGAGGGGGCTGGACGATCGCCGGCGATCTGGGGACGGTATCCACTTACTCAAATGCCGGCAATGTCGTGTTGGGGAGACGCGGTATGAGGATCAACTGACGTGACATTGACTTACAACGGCGTGACATGGCCCGCTGGGGAGTCGATTCCGGTTGTGACGCGGTGAGGCGCGCGCCGCGGACGTATGCGCTCCTGCTGCTTTTCATCCTGGTGAAGCAGTTCGGGAATTTGTCGATGGCATGGGGAATGAAGCATTTTCCAGAGACGGTCTCGCTGCATCCGCTGCTCTACCTGCGGGCGATGGCGAGTCCCTATGTCGTGCTGGGGATCGCGATGTTGATTCTGTCGGTGTTGACGCGGATGGCGCTGCTGAGCATGGCCGATTTGAGTTTCATCCTGCCGTTGACGGCGGTTGGATACGTTTTGTCGGCGCTGATGGGAAAGTTTCTACTGGGCGAAGAAGTGACGGCGGCGCGCTGGATGGGCGTGGCGCTGGTGTTCCTCGGTTCCTTGCTCGTGAGTTCGACGCCGCAGATGACGCCAGTGGTTGAGGAGAAGCGTAGATGAAATGGGCGATGGTGACGCTGATGGTGTCGGCGACGGTGATGAGCGACGTGCTGCAGAGCTTTGAGATGAAGCGGGCCGGGGAGCAGACGGTAGGAGCGCGGGGGCTGATGCGCATCTTGAAATTGATCGCGAGCAGGCGGTATTTGATCCTGGCCGTGATCTGCCTGGCGCTGTCGTTCTTCTCGTTTATGGCGCTGGTTCAGAAGGAACCGCTTAGTTTTGTGGTGCCGGCGTCGGCGGCGAGTTTTATTCTGGAAACGGTGCTGGCGAAAGTGGCGCTGAAGGAACGGGTGGGGCTTCGCCGGGCGGCGGGCGCGCTGTTGGTGCTGGGCGGCGTAGTGCTGTTGGGAGGATAGCGAGTCGCGGTGGCCGGTAGCGTTCATCGCCGTCCCGATACCGAACACCGCTAGTCCGATCGCCTGCGTATGTCGTTGAAGGGGAGAGTGCGATCGATGGTCCATGCCGTGCTCGCACACCCTTCATGCTGAAAGATCTGCTGTACGCTTTCCGCGCTCTGCGGCATCGTCCGGGGTTTGCCCTAACGGCGATTCTGTCGATCACACTCGGTATCGGAGCCACTTCCTCGGTGTTCAGTTTTGCCGACGGCCTTCTGCTGCGTCCCCTGCCAGTGCCGCGCGCTTCTGAAGTCGTGGCGCTGCGATCCAGAACGCCCAGCGGAGACTTCGACACCGAGTCCTGGCGGGATTATGCGGACTTCCGGGATCGGAATCGATCTTTCCGCGGACTGGCCGCGTACGAGGAGACGACATTCGGTTTCGCCCCGGATCATCGGGTGCAACCGCGGATGAAAGGCGGCTATTTGGTGAGCGGGAATTTTTTCCGGCTGCTGGAGGTCGAACCGCGGCTGGGACGCGCCTTCCGGCCCGAGGAAGACCGGGTTCCCGGACGGGACGCGGTGGTCGTGCTCGGCTACGAATTCTGGAGGACGGAATTCGCCTCCGACCCTTCCGCCGTCGGCCGGCACGTTTTTCTGAACGGTATCGACTTTACCATCGTTGGCGTGGCGCAAGAGAGTTTCAGCGGAATGGACCAGTATACGCGGCCATCGTTCTTCATTCCGGCGATGATGGGGCCGAAGTTACTCGAGGCCAACCGCGACGTGCTGACGAATCGGAGCGCCCGCGTTTTCTCGGTGGCAGGGCGCCTGAAGCCGGGCGTCTCGATCCATTCCGCCAACGCGGAAGCGGCGGCGCTTGCCAGGGCGATCGAAGCGTCCGATCCGGGAACGAATCGCGCCGTCGGGGCGGCGGTGCAAACGGAGATACAAAAGCGAATGGACTTGGACCCCGGAGCGGCGATCATCTCCGGTTTAATGTTCAGCGTCGTAGTGGTGGTGCTCGCCATCTCCTGCGCCAACGTGGCCAACCTGATGCTGAGCCGCGGGCGTTCCCGTAAACGCGAAATCGCGGTCCGGTTGGCGATCGGCGCGAGCCGCACCCGGTTGGTGCGGCAACTCATGGCGGAGAGCGTGCTGGTGGCGTTGGCCGGCGGCGCGCTGGGTTTGCTGATGGCGCGCTCATTCGTCGAAGTCGCTTCTTCCATTCGCATTCCGGGCGACGTGCCGATCGAGCTGAGCTTTCAACTGGACGCGCGGGCGCTCTGGTTCACCGTCGCCGTTTCGCTGGCGAGCGCGGTGTTGTTCGGACTTGCGCCCGCGCTTCAGGCGACGCGAACCGATCTGGCGCCGGCGCTGAAAGCGGGCGATGCCGACCCGCGCCGCAAACGGCTATTCGGCCAGAGCGGTTTGGTGGTGGCTCAGGTGGCGGGGTCGCTGGTATTGTTGATTGCGGCGGCTCAGATTCTCCACGGGTTTTCGCATGAGATGAACCAGAATTCGGGTTTCCGCACCGATCATGTGCTGATGATGACGCTGGACCCCTCGCTCGCCCGCTACACTCCGGCGAGGACGGAGCGGTTCTATCAGGATTTGGCGGAACGAGCCCGCCGGGTAGCCGGAGTGGAGTCGGCCGCGCTGGCGTCCACCTTCCCGCTGAGCACGAGCATGGATTTTTGGGAGACGGTGATCCCGGAAGGATATACATTCCCGCGCGGACAGGAGGCCACGATGGTTTGGATGACTCCGTGGATGAGAATCTGTTCGAGACGCTCGCCATTCCGGTGGTGCGAGGACGCGGAATTCTCGCTACCGATCGCGCCGGATCGCCTCTGGTGGCCGTCGTCAACGAGGTCTTCGCGCGACGTTATCTAGGGGCCAACCCGATTGGAAAACGATTGCGCCTGGGGTCGAATCATGGCCCGTGGATCGAAGTGGTGGGGGTGACGAAGGCGGGCGAGTATTTCACCGGGACGGGGATCGAACCGCCCACGGAGGCGCTCTTCGTGCCTTTCACGCAGCGTCCGCGGTCCAGGATGACGCTGCTCGTCCATACCCTGGGAGATCCGGCGGCGTTGGCCGCGCCGATGCGGGACGTGGTGCGATCGATCGATCCGAACATGCCGGTCTTCGGCGTCCGGACGATGCGGGATTTCTTCGAGCAGCGCTCGGTGAGAGTGCTGGAGGTGATCACGGGGACCGCCGGCTCCTTCGCGCTGATCGGGTTCGCGCTGGCTCTGGTGGGCTTGTACGCGGTCGTGGCCGGGCAGGTTGCGAGCAGGACGCGCGAGATCGGAATCCGCATGGCCATCGGAGCGGACCGGGGGAGCGTCGTCACGATGGTTCTGAAGCGGACCGCCGCGATGAGCCTCACCGGTGTGGCGATCGGATTGGCGCTTGGGATCCCAGCCAGCCGTACGCTGAGCGGCGCGATTCCAGCGCTCCATCCAGCAATGTTTGCCCTGATCCCGGCCGGATTACTATTGACCTCGCTCTTGGCGGGCGCGATCCCAGCGCGCCGCGCGGCCCGCGTCGACCCGATGGAGGCGCTGCGCCAGGAGTAGCGAGGCTATTTCGTGAAGCCGAGATCGGTCAGCCACTCGATGAAGCGATAGTGCCAGGTTCCGAACGGAATGCCGCCCCGGGGCTTGATGCCGTTGCCGTGGCCGCCGTGACCGTAGATGTGCAGTTCGACAGGAATGGGCGGCTTGGCGTTGAAGTAGGCGTTGTAAAAGTCGACGGTCTCCTTGGCGTGGAACGCGTCGTCGATCCCGGCGCAGGTAAGGAACGCGGGCGGGGCGTTGGCGGGCACGTGAGTGAGATCGAGTTGTTTCCAACCGGCATAAACGAGCGCGACAAAATCGGGGCGGTCGCTCTGTTTGCCGACCTCATCCGTGGCGGCGGCGTTGCCGTCGTCGAAGTTCAGCGCGATGCGGGCGGCTTGTTCTCCGCCGGCGGAGAAACCCATGACGCCGATCTTGTGCGGATCGACGCCCCACTCCTTGGCGTGCGCGCGAACCATGCGCACGGAGCGCTGGGTGTCGGCGAGTGCATCGACGGCGGAATCGTACGGCTGGAGGCGATATCGCAGAATGAACGCCGAGATGCCGATACCGTTGAGCCATGTCGCGATGTCCGTGCCTTCCGTGCCGACGTTCAGCGTTTTGTTTCCTCCACCGGCGGCGACGATAATTCCGGCGCCGGTGGCTTTCCCGGCGGGCGCCAGGTGGAGTTCGATCGACGGGTTATTGATGCTGACAATGCTCTGGACGCGATCGGGCTGGCCCTTGGTTCGATTGAATACTTCCGGTTCGTCGAGGCGCTTGAGCGTTGGAGAACCTGGCGGCCAGAGCGTGACGACCGTGGCGCCGGGGACGATGGGCAGCGGTTTCGCCGCGTCGGCTGGGGATTGCGCTTGCGCGACTAAAGAGGCCAGAGAAGGCGACGGCCATGCGCGCGCTAAGCATGTTTGGGATCCGTACCGATGGCGATGACGAAATAGTTCGCCGGGACGGTACCGGCGTTCCGCAGGCCGTGAAATTCGCCCGAAGCCGCATAAGCGACGCCACCTGGGCCGAAATGCTCGGATTTGCCCTCCAGGATGAATTCGAGCGTACCTTCGCGAACCAGCATCAGTTCCGTATGCACGTGCCGATGCGCCGGGTGCGGCATCTGGCCGGGCAGAAGCGTAGTTTCGTGGAGTTCGATTACTTCGCCCGTGGGAAGCTTGCCGTGCAACACCGGGCGCGTGGCCGCGCCGCCGGAGGAGTAAGTCACGGGCAACTGGTCGAACAAGAAGACCCGGGCGTGAGCGGGGAGGGTCGATTCGGAATGTTCGGACTGCGCATCGGCG
Organism: uncultured Acidobacteriota bacterium; assembly: GCA_963823105.1. Lineage (GTDB taxonomy): Bacteria > Acidobacteriota > Terriglobia > Bryobacterales > Bryobacteraceae > JAJYKC01. The sequence continues at coordinate 784 of CAWGKC010000008.1, read as the reverse complement.
AAGCCAGCGCTCATAAGTCCCAAGGCGGGCAACAAACAAGAGAGATCGCGGCGGGTCATTTCGCTATGCTATCGCACGGCGATGCCTTCGCCGATGGGGCCGTTGTGACCAAGCCGGGCGTTCAGCCACTCCACCATCTGGCGCTCCCAATCGGGCACGCCGGGAAGGGCGTGCCAGCCGCCGGTGCCGCGTTTCCCTCCGGGTATCGAATAATGTCGCAGCGGACGCCCACCTTCCGAGCGCTGTTTGAAGATTGGTGTCTTCGGCGAATGGGATATATTCGTCCTGGTCGCCCTGGATCAGGAGAAAGGGAGGAGCTTTCCGGCTGACATAGGCGATCGGAGAGGCTTCGGCCAGCGCCTGTTTCTCGCCTTTCTGAGCGATGAGCGGATCTAACAACGAGTGGACGTCGTCGTTTAAGGGAACCGTTGCAAAACTGCTTTGGGCGAAGAGTGTGACCACGGCCTGCACTTCGGCATTTTTTCGGTCTACGGGATCGGTAGCGTTCGGATTTCCGGGCGCGCCGAGAAGGCCCACCATGTTACTCAGAAAGCCGCCTGCGGAGCCGCCAACGAGGGCGATCTTCAATGGATCGGCGTTCCACTTCTTGGCATGGTAACGAAGGAAGCGGACCGCGCGCTCGACATCGTAGACCATGTAGGGGTATGGATATTTCGGGGCCAGCCGATAGTTGATGGAGAAGACCGCATAGCCGGCCCGGAGCGAGGAAGTCCGCGCAGTAGGCCTCGCTCCCGCTCTTGCTGTCGCCACGCCGGTAACCGCC
>CAWGKC010000007.1:0-109658 GCA_963823105.1 uncultured Acidobacteriota bacterium | reverse complement strand
TTTCCCGGGTTCCGCGGACAAGTGCCGCTGGAACTTCACCACCTCGTTATCGAAAGCGACAAGGCCGAAGGAGTCCGTCTCGCAAAGCACTCCCAGGCAGGCTTCAATCGCTTTGCGCGCCTGCGAGAGGGGCTCGCCTTGCATCGATCCCGACCGGTCGAGCAAGATCACGACCCGCCGCGCCGTTTGCGAAACGGCTCCGAAACTGGACGAGGGCACGATCGCGGCGAAGCGGCCGGGCCATTTTCGTCCCGGCCGGCGAGCACCTGAGGCTCGACCGACCGGAAGCGCGCGTCGATCACCAGATCGCGGTCCGGGACATCCTTCCCCGTGGCCAAGGCGATGCGCGCCGAGCGGCCGCCGTCCTGCCTTACCCGCGTCGCGTGGGACGGCGATCCGATCTCCTCCAGCGCCAGTTGGCTCACCATCGTCAGTTCGAAGCCGACCTCATGGAGCGACTTGGCGTCCTCGCAAAACCGGGGAAGGATCACGTCGCCGAATTCGCCGGGCGGCAGTTCGATTTCGCCCTCTCCATCCGCCGTTATCGCAGCCTTCGCCCGGCGGTGGTAAGCGGGAGCGAGGGTGAACGGAAACCGGAAGCGGAGACCGTCGTCCCGCAGTTCCACCCCGCACAGGATCTCCAGATCGACGGTCACCGTCTCCTTCGGCAGGATGTTCCCCGCCGTCAGATTGACCACGCCGTCTCCGTATTGACGCGCGAGCGCGGCCAGCGATCCTCGCGCAATGCCCTCCTCGTAAGCCTTTACCGCCGCCTCGGTTTCTTTCAGCTCCGAGTGCGTCTCGAACCCCTCACCGGCGATGCGGAAGCGCCGCAAGGCCGCGTCCCTGGGAAGGGGAAAGGTATAGATCGCTTCAATAGGCTTATCTTCCTCGGATCGGAACGTATGCCGCACCATCAGGCGGCCGCCCGCCGGCAGGATCTGGCCGGTGAGCCAGAGCCGCTGCATGGAAAGTTTTACGGTTTCCCCGGTCGCCGCCGAAATAGGCGCGAAACTGGCCGTTGTGCTCATTTGCGATTTCTCCTTGTACTACCGCTCTCCGGCTCCCGCAAACGGGAGGCGAAGTCTTCCACCGCCGCGCGAATCCGCTTCATACGCCATGGATTCACGTCGCCGCGCACCAAGATCATGACGTCCTCTTGAATCGCGTACTGCCACCACGGGGTGGGCGGACTCGCCTCGGCGCCGCCGGCCCGCCGTTCAGATCGTGAGCGATCTCGGCCAGCATCCGGCCTTCGGCTTGCAATTTCTTAATCGTTTCCAGCCGCGCCCGATGCTCCGCCGTATAGACGGCTCCCCGTCCCGCCTTGACCGGTCCGTCGAGAAGGCCCCGGGCGATGTAGAAGCGGATGGTCCGCGCCGGTACGCCCGACTCCTCCGAAAGTTCCGCGAGCGTCTGGGAGTTGCTCATGCCTACAGCCAGAGTACTTCCAAATAGCGCCACTGTCAAGTACTGCTTTATTAATTCGTACACCCTTTGCGTTACGCATCCGCCCCGATTCGCGCTCCGGATTGAGCCGCACGATCGGATACATTCGCTCGTCCCCAGACCAACGGCCGCGAGCGCTCGTCTCCGCCAGAAATTTCCGGCGTTCGCCGAGCAACGCTCGCAGTCGCGAACCTCCCCGCGTCTAGCCGACCTTCGGTTTTCTCCACCGCGTCCCGCATGCACAGGCGTTTCAGGCCGACCTCCGTGTGGGCGTGCGAAGTTCCTGAACCGGATGCCGGATAGGCCTCCAGTGCGCTGCTAGCGGGTGTATACTCGGTGCCATCCAAGAGCCAGATCTATCCACGGCTCGAACCGAGCCGGACGCTAACCATAAATCTAAAAGACGTAGTTATGCGCAGACTTTTCATTTACGCCGGGGTAGCAGCATATTCCGCTGGGGGCGCACTTGCGGCGCGGAACGACGTCTCGCTGGGGGGCGAAGAAGCCACTGCCACATTGAGCGGCAAGCGCATCGAAGCCCGGCCGGGCAATCTGGCAGAGCGGATGAGCTGCTGGAAATGGTAACGAAAGGAGGCCACGCAATCCTGGTGAAAAAATGTCTGAGTTGCAATCAACGGTTTGGTGCTAGCGGAAGAACAGACGATGGCTTCCAACGCGGAAGTCCGGCGTTTTCGAGGAGACGCAGCGGCCATGTGGAACTTCACCGAAGTTGTCGAGTGGTTTGACAAGATCAGAGTACAAAATAATGACGCCAAACGTCGAGCGCTGTACTCTGAGCTCTGGCGAGAGCGCTGGATGCACAGCAGAAGGAATCGTGGACCGCGGCGTTGCGCCTTTGTAGACGGGCGATGAAACTTTCAAATCATAACGGCTTAGCCCGGTTGAACGCGTTCGTATGCCGGTACCATCTAGGCTTCGGCTCAACAATCGCCCCCGAGTTAGTCGGCAACCTGCATGTCTGGAAGGGTGCGGAATCGGTTGCAGCCGCGGGGCTTGGGATGATCTGCGCTAGTCAGGCGGAGATGCCGGCGGAGACTAAGCGAATCGCACTACGGATCGCCGCTAAGTTCGTTCACTACGTAGATATTCCCGGGATTCCCGTCGGAGTATCAAGCAGGGGGGAGATTATCGAAGCACAGTCATGCAAGGTGATAATTGACGCGCTGCGTCGCGTTCAGCGCAGTTGCTCTGAGACCGAGGCAACGCAGATCGACCGCCTAAGAATGCTTTATGAGCAGCGCCAGAGAGAGTTCGGCTGATGACTTCCTTCCCGCGACGAGCTGGCCATGCTGTAATGCCCCGCCGTACTCTCCCAGCCTTCTCATACTAAGGCCGCTTGGAAAGAGCCTTGCGAGTGCCGCCTTTCTCTGTTGACGGGAATATGTTCGAGAACAGCCCAGAGCGGTCAAGAGCGCGCCGAGAGGCGCGGCGGAGCGAACCCTTGACGGCGAGGACCGTTCTGAAACGATTGGGCAAGAGGGAAGGGCGGCGTGCGTATTGAGGAACGAGGGGAAGATAATCTGAAACGAACGGGGAGAGTTTCGCGGAGCGTTGCACGAAGCGCGAATCGTCAGACGGACTCCCTCCTATCAGTTGGGGATTATGGCGGGTTGAGGCCCATTCGACAGCGACTCTGCTTGGCACCGCGCGGTATCGGTCCTGGCCGAACGGCAACCCGTAATCGGGATGCGCGGTGATCTTGAGAAAGAACCTTCCGTTGCGGCGGCGGTGAACGAGACGTCCGGCGGGAGGCCGCTTGACCGGCATGCCGCACACGATCAGCGGTCTCACGTCGAAGAGAAGTTTGGGGGCGATCGAATTTTGCTGCTTGCGAGCAGCCTCGATTCGGTCGACTTGCCGGAGTTGCCGCTTCGATACGCTGAGTGGAAGGCTCCCCTGTCTACTCAACTCGGAAAAGATTTCGCCGACCCGCTCCAGCTACTGCCCCCATTGACGCGGAGCCATAGCGAAGCGGGTTTCTTACGCGAGTGGCCGGAACGGTGAGACTTCAATGTCGTCGTAAGATCCGCGCTTCTCAAGACCTCACGGTCCATAGAGACCTCGAAGAACGGCACTATCGCCATCAATCCCTGCGGAGGCACTGAGGTTGGAGGAAATTCGTTGATGACGTTAGGGCGAACCAGTGATCACCTCGGCGGCGAGAAGCGTGAGCGCGCGGAATCCGCAGCGGCTCTCGCGCCGGAGCGGCTTCTGACCTCTCGAGAGGTGGCGGGATGGCTCGGCGTGAGCAAGGCCTGGGTTTCGGACCACACCACGCGAAAAAAACCGTTTCTTCCGTGCATTCGCGTCGGTGACATCACCCGATTTCGCGTCCGCGACGTCGAGCAATTCATTCTCCAGCACGTCAAGCAAGCCGTCAACGAATGACCCCACTGGCCCCGGATCAGGTAAGCTTGTTGCTGTCTGTCGGACGGCACATGGGACGCGAGCGCTATCAGGAAGGCCGGCTGGAGGAGGTCGGCAAGCACGTCAAGAAATGGCGCGGGTATTACTATGTCTACAAGCGGCTTCCCGATGGCGGCGAGAAGCGCGTCCACAAATGCGTGACGCTCGGTCTTAAGAGCGAGATAACCAAGCACGAAGCGAAGGACAAGCTGCGTGGGATTATCGAGCGCATCTCCCAGACGCCGAGTGCCGCTTCGCCCGACGTCACGTTCCGGTGGTTCTATGAGCAGCGATTCCTGCCACAGAAGGAGCAACTCTGGAAAGCGGCGAGCCGCCCAAAGACCTTGCGCTTCGTCGAAAACTACCTGATGAAGCGCTTCGGCGACACCCAGTTGGGTGCGCTGAACAAATTCGTTCTCCAGGTCTACCTCAACGAGCTTGCGCCCAATTTCTCTCAGAGCGTCTTGAACAAGGTGCGCGTCTATTTTCAGTCCATCCTTAACGAAGCCTTGGAGTTCGATTTTATTGAAAAGAACCCGGCCCGCCGGCTCATAGTCCCTGTCTCCCCCAAAGAGAGGAACGAACGTCATCTCGATGAAGACGAGATTCCGGCTTTGCTGGCGGCATTGTCGAGCCGGGACCGGCTGATCGTCCGAATGTTCCTGATTCTCGGGCTTCGGCCAGGTGAGTTGTTTGCGCTCCGGTGGAATGACGTCGAACCTCATCGGATCAGGGTGGACTCAAGTGTGGTCGACGGGCACGAAGGAGCGACAAAAACTAAAGCCAGCCGGTCTTTCGTTTGGCTGCCGGTATCCCTCGCCGCTGAACTGGAATGGTGGAAGTCGAACGGCGCCGACGCGCTGCCGGATGCGTTCGTGTTCCCGTCCCGTGCGGGAACCGCCATCGGCACGAACAATTATCTGGGCCGAGTGCTAAAGGCCGCGGGCGAGAAGATCGGGCTGAAGGGTATCAATCACCAAATTCTGCGGCGGACCTGCTCAACCCACATGGCGCAATTCGCGTCCGTGAAGGACGTTCAGGCCCACCTTCGACACACGACCGCGAAGACCACGCTTGACCACTACATCAAGGAAGTCCCGGCCAGCGTTCGCGCGGCCGTTGAGTCACTGGATTCTCTCTTGAAGCGAGCGCCGAAACCAAATCAGGCGGCCAATTGAACAATTCTGAACAACAGTTTTTGGAGCCGCATCCTGGAAGTGATTGAAAACATGGAGCCACCCGCCGGGATCGAACCGGCGACCTGCTGATTACGAATCAGCCGCTCTACCAACTGAGCTAGGGTGGCCCGTCCCTTGATCGTAACAACTCGCCGCCACTTTCTCAATTCGCTTTCGCCACGCCGCCCCGTTCAGACTGTCTCCGGAATCGCAAACGGCTTGCGGTAATTGCGCCCCACGTTCCCGAGCAGCCGGTTCGCCTCCTCGTCCCCCACAGCTTCCTGCGTTTGCGGATCGAAGTTCACCGTCCGCCCCAGCCGGTACGATGCATTCGCAAGATGCATCAGCCCGCAGGAAACATGGCCCTCTTCGATCGGCGCGTTAAGCCCCGCCCGATTCCGGCTGATCACGCAATCGATGAAATTCTGAAAATGCGCCCGCTCGCTTCCCCCGCTCACCGGCTTGCCAGGCTCCTGGTCCCGTCCAAGCCACGCCGCATAAGTATCCGCATCCTCGTCGCCCGTCGCCAGGTAGCCATTCGACCCGTAGAAAATATCGCCGATGCTATTGTGCGCCCCCGCGGAAGGACCACCCTTGGCGCCGGGAGCGCGCTTCTGCTCCGGCGTGCCCAGATACGGCGTTCCGATCTCCGCCTCGTGGTTGACGATCCAATGCCTCACTTCAAACGTGATCATCCGCCGCTTAGCGCCCGGCGCGTCGAACTCGAACGCGCAATTCAGACTGTTCGGCGTCTGCTGGTCGTCGTCGAACATGAAGTGCCCGCCCATCGCGCTCGCCTTCGTTGGAAATCCCAGTCCCATCCCCCAACGCGCCACGTCCACCTGGTGAGTCCCCTGATTGCCCAGATCGCCATTGCCGTAATCCCAGAACCAGTGCCAGTTATAGTGAAACCGGTTCCGCGTGAACGGGTGGGCCGGCGCGGGACCGGTCCACAAATCGTAGTCGACGCCCGCCGGCACGGCCTCCACCGCCGCCCGTCCGATCGTGTCGCGCCACTTATAACAAATCCCCCGCGCCATATAAGTCTCGCCGATCAGCCCATCCTTGATTTTCTGAATCCCCTCGCGCACCGATGTCGCCGAGCGGATCTGCGTCCCATGCTGCACGACGCGGTTGTATTTCTGCGCCGCTTTCACCAATTGCTTGCCCTCCCACAAACTGTGCGAGCACGGCTTCTCCACATACACGTCCTTGCCCGCCTGGCAAGCCCAAATCCCAATCAGCGCGTGCCAATGGTTCGGCGTGGCGATCGACACCGCGTCGATCGATTTGTCTTCCAGTAACAGCCTTACGTCGCTGTAAGTCTTCGGCCGCGCCAGCCCCATCTTCGAGAAATCCGCCAGCCGCTCCCGTATCACATTCTCGTCGATGTCGCAAATCGCGGCGATCTCGGCGTTTTGAATGTGCGCGTAGTTATGCAGGTGGTCCTTTCCGCGCCCGCGCAAGCCGCAGATCGCCACTCTTACCCGATCGCTAGCGCCCTTCGCCCGCTCCTGCCCGGCCAGAAGTCCGATGCCCCCGAACGCGGCCAACCCTTTCGCGGTTCCGAAAAAATCGCGGCGATTCATTCCCGAGTCATCCATCGCGAACTCTCCTTCATTTAAAAGTCGTCAAGACAAGTATCGTAGACTAAGACTTACTAACTTCGCCGTGCCGGCAAACGGGTCGCCGGCGGCGGTATCGAATTCCATCGAGTAATACCCTTTGTACGAGCTCGCCCGTGCAATCTGAAACATCCTCGCCAGGTCCACCGGAACGCTCTTGCCATTCTCCGCCCGCACCGAACTCTTCACGTGACACATATTGAATACGTGCTTAAACATGGACGCGACCGCCTGCTCGTTGCGCGCCGCGTCATAGGTCGCCAATGAGTTCCCGAAATCCGGCAGGCTCCGCAGATACGGGTTGTTCGCCTTCTCGATTACCTCGACCAGAAAGAACGGATCTTCCGCCACCGCGTTGTCGTTCTCCAGGTTCACCACCACCCCTCGTTTGGAGCCATAATCGGCGAGCTCGCCCAGGCTCCCGGCCGCCCGCTCGACGCTCGGCTTCGCGCCGCGCGCTCCAGTAACGTGTTGGCGAACGCTGCGCGATCCCACCGCCACCGCGATATCGATTCCTTGACGTCCCCGCTCGATCGCCGTGCGCCGTTCGGATTCGTTCGTGTCGTAAAAGTTTCCGCCGCCCAGGCCGAGATCCACCACCTGCGATCCCGCCTTCTCGACAGCGCCGCGGAACGCCTCCACGTACGCCGCATCGAGCGACCGGAAGTGGCTCGCCAAAGGATTGATCTTGTGGACGCCAAATCGCTCCGCCACCATCTTCGCAAAGTCCTTCAAGTCCATGCCGGGCTTGCTCCGGTCGAAGTAGTGGTTCGCCGGAGCGTCGATCATCGTCCGAAACGGCCACGATGTGACGGCCAGTCTTTCGCGGGCGCGAACCGGGAACTCGATTGCCGGCGGCGCGTCTACATCGGCCCGCGCCAGCGCCGGACACAGTCCCAGCAACGGCATTTTTTTTAGAACATCCCGGCGAGATATACTCACAACGCTACCCTCATCGCGGACGGCGCGCGACCGCAACCCAAGCAGTCTATCATAATTCCTAGTGCCTGCTGAAGAAAGATCTCATGACTCAAGGTCGGTCTGTCTTAAAAATGGGCAATATTTCTTGACATAGTGAAACAGATCATGTTTCACTATGGAGGAAAACGCTCGCCGACGAGCCTCATTCCAAATGAAACGTAGAGAGCTGTTTCGCTCCACCCTCCTTTGCGCCATCTCCGGCATTCCCATTAGGTCCCAAGGCGCATCGGACAAGACCGCCTTTCCCGGAACGCGCTATCGGCGGTATTCCCGCTGCTTACCTGACTATCTTTCCAATCTCGCGGCCCGCGCCACACACCAACGGGAAACCGCCCTGGCCCGGCTCACCTCCCCGGCCTCCATCGCCGCGCGGCAGGCCTGGGCGCGCGCCACTCTCTGGGATCTGATTGGAGGCAAGCCCGGCCGGACCCCGCTCAACGCCCAAGTCACCGGAAGTTTCGAGCGGACTAACTACAGAGTGGACAAGGTCGTTTACCAGAGCCGGCCCAACTTGTTCGTCACCGCGAATCTGTACGTCCCCACGAACGGCGGCGGCCCTTTTCCCGCCGTGCTCTTTCAAAGCGGGCATTACTGGGAAGGCAAGGCTTACCCCAGCTATCAGCGCTTCTGCCAGGGATTGGCGCAACTCGGCTTCGTCGTGCTCGCTTTCGAGCCGATGGGCCAAGGCGAACGCATCGATTACCCCGACGCGACGGGGTTGCGCAGCCGCCTGCCGGATTGCGATGCCGAACACACGATGCCGGGCAAACAAATGCTACTGCTGGGAGACACGGCAACACGGTTTCAACTCTGGGATGCCATTCGCAGTCTCGATTACTTGCTCTCCCTTCCCATCGTCGACGCACGCAGAATTGCATCCATGGGTCATTCCGGCGGCGGCACTCTCACCATGCTTCTCGCGGCCGCGGACGAGCGCCTGGCCGCGGCCGCGGTATGCATGGGGAATGCGGAAAACGTAGCCGCCTCGCCCTTTCTGCCTCCGGGCGCCACCGACGACGCCGAGCAGAACTTCGTTTATTCGGGCCCCGCCGGCTTCGACCGCTGGGATCTTTTTTACCCGTTCGCGCCCAAGCCGATGTTGATCCTCCCAAGCGATCGCGACTTCCTCGCCACTTACTCTTCTCAATACATCCGCAACGGCTGGGAGGAATACCGGAAACTCAAGGGCGTCTATGAAGGATTGAATCGCCCCGCCCAACTGTCCTGGGCGGATACGCCGCTACCTCACGCGCTCGCCTACGACAGCCGTCTCGTCATCTACAACTGGTTCACGCGCTGGCTTAAACCCGGAACGCCTCCCGCTACGGACGAGCCGCCGGTGAGCCCCGAACCCGTGTCCACTTTATGGGCCACCGAATCCGGCAGCGTGCTCCACTCGCTCGGCGGCGCAACGCCATTCTCTATGAATCGATCCGCTCTCAATCGGGCGAGAACGGCGCGCCGCGATCCCGCCTCCATCGAATCGCTTCTGAAACTGACCCGGCCTCCGGCGGAGACATCCGTTCGCCGTATCGGATACGTGCGCTGCCGCAACATCGGCGTTGAGGTTCTGGAGGTTCAATCCGCGCCTGAAGTGTGGCTTCCCGCATTCTTGCTCCTTCCCGAAAAAATAGCCCGGAACAAGCCCGTTCTCCTGGTTCTCGATGACGCGGACTCCACCAGGCTCTGGTTCGATCCCGAGGTTGACCGGATCCTCCCGGAGGATTCCCCGGCCGTCTGCGCGGCCGATGTGCGCGGCGTCGGCGCCCTCACGCCCGAGTTCGGTCCCGGCACTCCCGGCTATGCCGAGTGGCATCGGCAGGAGGAGAATTACGCCTGGAGCTCGCTGATCTTTGGCAAACCATTAGTGGGACAACGCGTCACCGACATCCTCGCCTTAGTCGCCGCGCTGAGCCGTTATCCGGCCACGGCCGGCAGACCCCTCCATGTCGCCGCCTTGGGCAAGCTCACGGCGCCGGCGCTATTTGCGGCGGCGCTCGAGCCAGCGATCCAAAGTCTCTATCTGGCCGGCGGTCTCGTGTCGTTCCGGAACCTTGTGGAAACGGAGATCTATCAATACCCGTTCGCCAATTTCGTGCCGGATTTCCTCAACCACACCGATCTTCCGGAAATTGCCGCAACGCTAGCGCCGCGCCGCGTGACGTTGGCCGGAACTGTGGACGCCGCGGGCGCGCCCGTGCCCTCCACCACCGTTCGGGCGATCTATGCCACTGCACACGGCGCCGGAAACCTGTCGATTCTCGAAAGCCCCGATTGGTCGGCCCGCGGATTGATCTCGCGCCTGTCCGAGTAGCCGGGATGGCGCGGTCGTTGCGCTTTTAGCCGGAATAGACGACGGGTTCGGTGCCCTTGCGGATCAGCAGCAGGATGGCGGCCGTCGCGACCACCGGCAGAAAAGCGGCCGCGAAAAACGCCGGCGTATAGGAGAACCTGTCCACAAGCGTCCCCACCATTAATGTAAACAAGGTTCCGGCAAGCCCCGCGCCGAGGCCGCTCAGCCCCGTAACCGAAGCGACCACCTCCGCGGGAAATAAATCGGATGGCAGAGTGAGCGCCATCGTCGAGAAACTGGCGAAACCGAACAGCGCGACGCAAATAAACGCGAGCGCGGAAAAGGGAGTCGCAGCCAGCGACGCCGGAATAGCCGACAACATCGGAATCGCGCTCGCCACGCAGACCACCTTGCGGGACCGCAGCACCGGCATCCCGCGCTTCACCAGCGCCCTCGAAACCAGGCCGCCCGCGAAGTTGCCCAGATCGGAAGCCACAAATGGAATCCAGGCGAAGAACGCAATTTGCTTCAGGCCAAATCCGCGCACGTCGCTCAGATACTGCGGCAGCCAGAACACGTAGAACCACCAGACGGGATCGGTCAAGGAACGTCCAATTACGATCGCCCAGGTCTCCGGGCGCCGGATTAACGGGCCCCAACCGCGAAAGTAGTTCCGCACGAAACCCTTCGGCCGCGCCTTCGCTCCCGCGTCGGCGCGAGGATAGGCGGCAAGCCACGCCGCCAGCCAGATAAAGCCGAGCAGCCCGGAAAAGACGAATGCCGACCGCCATCCAAAGCGGAGCGCGATGAACGGAATGCAAAACGCCGCCAGCCCTCCTCCCACGCTGGAACCGCTATCGAAGATCGCCACCGCGAGGCTGCGCTCCTGCGGCGGGAAGCATTCCGCCACCGCCTTAGTGGCGCCCGGCCAATTAAACGCCTCCCCAATGCCCAGTAGAAAACGCAGCGCGCTGAACGAAGCCGCGGAGCTCACGAAGCTGGTCAACCCGCTAACGATCGACCACCAGATCACCGCGAACGATAACCCGATTCTCGTGCCCACAATATCGAGAACGATGCCGCCCAACAGCCACGTGATGGCGTAGGAAATCTGAAACGACGCGAAAATCTGCGAGAGCGCGCTGTGCGACAGATGCAGTTCGCGCGAAATGACCGGAGCGAGCACCGACAACGTCTGGCGGTTGACGTAATTGATCATCGTCGAGCCGAACAGCGTCCAAACGATCCACCAACGGCGGCGAGTCAATAGCGATGGGATTTGCGGGGCCGCCTCGTCAGTGCTGTAGCGGCATATTCCTCGTACGCCTTCGCAATCCGCGCCGCGTCGAATGCGCCATCGTAGATCAGAACCCGGTAGCGAAAGTGGAGCGCCTGGCCCTCGGGCACGGTCCAGCTTCCGTCTTTGTTCGGATCCTTGGAGAATTCGCGCAGCGCGAACGGGTTCGCCGCGAACAACCCATAGGCGCGCGCATGCCACGTCGTCGGGTGATGAAAACTCGTCGGATGGTCGAAGACGGCGATGCCCACGGCCTTCCCGCCGATCGTTCCCGAGTAATTCACCCAATTCGCCGGTTTCCCCCATATCGCCTTCTCCCCCTCGGCGCCATTGGAATTGACCATGTGCTCGTGCGGGGCGCTCAGCTCCGGCGCCAAGCGAATGCCGAACGTCCCTTCTTTCGAATCTCCGAAATCCACCGGCCCGTTCGTCGCCCGCACCACGAACTCGCAATCGACGATTCGCGCGCCGCCCGTCCCCTCGAAGCGGTACGTCTGCGTCTCCTCCGCGACCACGCGGTTGCTCGGATCCTCCAGAAGAAAGCGCGCCCGAATCACGCCGGAATCTCCCGACGCTTTCACCTCTTCGATTTTGTCCGGAACCATGTGGCCATAGGCCTGGTGTCCGTGGTCCGTATAGTATTTCTCGAAGGCCTGCTCCCCCCAGAAATCCAACCCGTCGATGTCTCCGTGCGCGAAATAGAGTGGGCGCTGGTGCGGCTCGAACGACGACGCTTTGGGATTCCCCGCCGAGACATCGTTGCCAACCGGAAATCCTCTGGTAACGATCACGCCGCTTCCCGTGCGCAGCGGCATTAGATACGGCTTCGAAACCGCGGCGCTAAAGTAATACGTCGTGAACGGCTTCCCATCCACAACCACGTCGATGCGGTCCTTGCCGCGCTGCAACTCCACCGGGCCCGCCACTAGCGTCGAACACAGGCAAGCCGCCCGCGCAATGCGGACCCAACCCCGAGTCTTGCCGGCGGGAAAAGTCGAATTCATGGATGCCGCTCTCCTTATCGATGAGCGCCGGATCGGACCGGCTTAGATATCGGTTACCTGCGGAATCGCCGAGACGATGGGCCGCTCCATCTCCTGAACCCGCGGCGCCACCAGCCGCGTCGACCCCCGCACCACTACCTGCGTCGGGATAGTGATCCGCTGCGGCGGCAGATCCGGCTCATGCACCCGCCTGGATACGAACTCGGCCAGATATCTCCCCAGCTCTTCCGGAAACTCGGCTACGCTGGTCAGCGGAGGATCCATCAGCATCGCCTCGCTGTCGTTAAATCCGGCGACGCAAATGTCGTCCGGTATGCTCAGTCCCGATTGCCGCAGTACTTCGTAAACGCCTCTCGCGATCTGGTCCGATCCGGCGAACACCGCCGTCACCGGTTCGCGCCGCGAAAGGATCGACCGCATCGCCAGATAGCCCAAGTGCCGGTCCTGCGAATGCAGTTCGCTCATCCGCGGCCGCAGCCCCGACTTCAACATCCGCTCGCGATACCCTTGCGCGCACCGCGCGTACCACGGGAATTCCGTGTCCCCGATGAACCAGATATCGCGATGTCCGTCGGCGATCAATTGCGACGTCAGATCGAAGGCGCCCTGCACGTCGTCCGAATACACCTCGTCGTACTCGCCCGGCGTCCATCCCCCGAACACGTTGTTGCCGAGCACCGCAAACGGGATCTCGCGCTCCCTCAGCGCCGCCAGCATGTTGGCCGAATTCGTCCCGCCCAGAATCACGGCCCGCACCATCGTTCGCTGGCTCAGAATCTGCGGCAGATGAAGTTCGTTGGGCGGCACGGCCGGCGAGTACCGGTGCGACATGAACAGCAGCTCAAGATTCTGCGAAGCGCAGTACGCCTCCGCGCCCAACAGAACGCGCGCCTGAAAGCTGTGCAGCAGGTCGCGGTTGGATAACATGAAGGCGATGATCGTCGCTTTCTCTTTGCGCCGTTCGTCCAGATTCAGTCCCAGCTCCGCCGCGGCTTTGCGCACCCGCGCCCGGATCGCCGCATCGACGTTGGTCTGCCCCCGCGCCACCCGCGACACGGTAGCGATGCTCACGCCCGCAAGCGTCGCCACATTTTGAAACGAAGGTCTTTTTCTCGCTTTGGATGCCATGGCGCGATCACCCCGCCCGATGGGAAGCGAACACCGTCAGCAGTCCCGCCGATTCCGTGTCCAGATAAACCGTCGCTCGCGGATGAAGGCGCACCAGCGAAGCGGGACAGGCGGTTGAGATCGGCCCTTCCAGTGCGTTGCGAACGGCTTCGGCTTTCCGCGCGTCCGGCACCACCGAGATCCAGGCGTCCGCGCGGAAGAGCTCCGGGCAAGTCAACGTCATCGCCTCCCGCGGAACGGAATCGACGTTCGTGAAGTGTCCCTCGCCCGCCTGCTGCCGCCGGCACGGTTCATCGAGCGCCACCCTCTTCACTGTCGCTGGGTCCTGGAAGTCGGCGAACGGCGGATCGTTGAACGCGATATGTCCATTTTCCCCAAAGCCGACAAACGCTAAATCGATGGGCGCGGCGGTCAGCAATCCGGCGTACCGCGCGATTTCCCCATCGACGTCGCTGGCGTCGCCCTGCAAATAGTGTACCTTGGCCGGGTGAACTTTCGCTTCCAGCCGCGTGCGAATCCAGTAGCGGAAGCTCGAAGGATGATCCGGCGAGATCCGGATGTACTCGTCCATATGGAACACTTCCACCGATTTCCAATCGATGTCCTTCCGCCGCGCTAGCGCGCCGATCAACGCCAGTTGCGAATTCCCCGTGGCGACGATGATCCTCGCCCGTCCGTTCCGCGCGATCGCGGCGCGAATGATCTCCGCCGCGTCCTTGGCCGCCGCCTCTCCCAGCGCCGCGCCGTTGGGATACACCTCCACGGAGGCGCTCCCATACGAGTAGCGTTCGATCTTTTCTTGTTCGTCCATAGAAAGAATCTTGTCAGGCCCCTTTCGGCCGCATCAGCCATTGCGCCAAATCGCCGGCGCTCCAGCCAGCCGTCTCGCGGATCGTCACGTGCCCGCGGGCAACCCCCTCCTGGTAGACCTCTCGGGCCTTCTCCCCAGCCATTGTGCCACCCTTGCCATCCAGCGGGCCGGCCACCACAACCGTCCGCGGCGCCATCGCCACCGCCAATTCCGGCAGATCCGTGTGCGCCAGAATCCCCGGAACGAAGTTCGCGAAGGGATGCCTGTAATCCATATCGTCCAGAAGGCCGCCAAACGAGGCCAGGCCTCCTGCCAGATAAAGCGAGCCGATGGACGCATCGAGAACGGAGGCAAAGAGCGCGGGCACGGTCATTGCCCCCAGCGCCGCCACCGCCAATGGCCGCGATCCGCCCGCCAACCGCCGCAGCGCCCCAACCAGCGCCAGAATATCGCTCGTCCTCTGCCCCGCCAGCGGCCGGCCCAGTATCAGCGAGGACCATGCGTAGTCTTCTTCCCGTTGGTGCGAAACCGCGTAGCCGGGAGCGCCCGCTCCCACCTGCGGCGACAAATCTCCGATGCCTCTCACGTCCGCCGCGCAGACGATCCACCCGCCCTGCGCCAGCGTCTGGCACAGTTCCCCTTCGCGCCAGTTCGCGTTCCGGCCGCGCGGGTCTAAAATCACCACGATCGCGGCGTCCGGCGCCGTCTCCCGGCCGCGAAACAACCACGCCGGCACTCCCACGGACGAGACCGATGGGACATCCAGCGCTTCCACCGTCACCCCTCGCGCGGACTTCACCCTCCGCAAAACCGCCGCTTGTTGCGCGCGTGGCCGCTCCAGCTTCAACAACCGGTCGAGGGGAACCGGCTGCAGCGGCTTCCTCTGCGCGATGAACTGTTTCCGAGTCAGCGTGAACGGAGTCTCTCCGCCCAAGGACCGTACGAGATTCCCGCTCTCGGAGACGAAGAGCCGTTCGTCCGTCTCAAGCGCCACCGGCGGTTCCTCCGTCACCGGCGTCGCTTCGCCGCGCAAATGGAGCCGCAGCCAGTTGTACAATTCCAGACGGCTGTCATACGACAATCCATGCGGCAGAGGCGTGTCCGTCCACGCCAGATTCCGCGGCGCGCCCAGCGTTTCATAAACCGCGGCCAGGCGCTGGTATTCCCGCCACGAATCTTTCACGTAGTTCGGCGAATAAGTTCCGAAACTATCTTTATCGCTAATCGAAATCAACATCGGCTTCGGCGCGAAGGGGTAAAAAAGATCCCACCGATCGAAACCAAGCGGTCCCGAACCCAACAGATTCTGCTCGGCGTCGTCGGTTGCGCCCGGAGGTATGAAATCCGGACACGCCACGTTCTCCGTGTTCCCGCTGAACTCGGCGGCGCAGTGCAGCCGGTCGTCCACCGCCGCCAGAAGCATCGTCAGCGTCGCGCCTCCCGATTGGCCGGCGGAGGCAAGCCGTTCCGGATTCACCAGCGGGTGAGCGGCCAGGTAATCCAGACTGCGGATCGCATCCCACAACTGGAATTGTGTGCAGGTCGTTCCCACCAGCACCATCTGCCGGCCCGGCACCGTGTGCTCCAGATCGGCATCGCGCAGCCTGGAATGGACTCCGTCCGGCTCCGGATAATAGATTCTCTCTCCCTGTCCCATCGGATCGAAGGAGAGCACCACGAACCCGAGTTGCGCCAGTCCCTGGCAAGCGGATTGATAACTCGCGTAAGCTTTTCCGTTCAGCCCGTGTCCCAGTTGGAACAGCACCCCGGGATATGGCGCCTGCCCCCGCTTCGGAATATACAGATTCGCCGAGACCGTGAATCCAGGGCGGCTCTCATAAATCACCTTGTCCACGCGGTACCCGTCCCGGTCCAGCGTGCCGGTAGTCCGCGCGTTCAATTCCGTCCGCTCCGGAAGCCCCCCGATCGTTTCGATCAGCGTCTTACGAGCCCAAGTCTGTCTATGAGCGATGGCTTCGCGCGTCGTCAACCGCGCCAGTTCGCTGTCGCGTTTTTCTCGCGCGGCGCGCGGCGAGATCCCGAAGATAGTCCGGCAGACAGCCTGGATAATTCCGATACGCGACCCCCGGAAAACGCGTCTGGGCATACGCGGCCGCGGCCGCGGGAAGCAAAACCGCCTCGCGCCGGGTCAAAAGGCGCGTGCCCTGAAACGCCGGATCGGCTCTCTCAGGACTCGGATTGGCGTCGTGCGGCAACGGTATGAGGGTCCCTATAGCAGTCAAACATATTTGTTTCCCGTAGTCAAGAAATGTTTCACGCGGCGCGCTCCATGCCGGCTATCCCATAGCCCTTCATGACGAACTTCCGCCACGTAGCCTGCCAAAATCGCCACATGCTTCACGCAGACGCATCGTCCACGGCGGCCAGCATCTATATCTTCAAATAACAGCTTAACGGGAAACCGTCGCCGCAAGCGATCCATGTTGCGACGCATGCTCAGAAAAACGTCTTAGAAATAAGCAAATTATCTTGCGCCATTGACAATTAATCACCATCCGGTTACACTGATGTTCACTTTTCACTGGAGGTCCACACATGAGCCCGAAACGCTTCTCCGCGCACCTACTGTTTCTCTCACTCTTGCTCTCCACGCTCCTTCGCGCCGCGGATCCCACAGGGACGATTGCCGGGATCATTCTGGATCCAAGCGGTGCGCCGGTGGCCAATTCCAGAGTGACGGCGACGGAGCTTGCGACGGGCTTTACCCGCGAGACCTCCAGCCGCTCCGACGGCAGCTACGTGTTCCCCCTCCTGCCCGTTGGCGTTTATGGCGTCTCCGTTCAGTCTCCCGGCTTCGAACGCCTCGAACAGCGGGGAATTGAAGTTCGCGCGGACCAGAATTCCACTGTGCCCCTTACCCTTCAGATCGGCAGCTCGGCGCAATCGGTCACGGTGGAAGCCAACGCCCAAATGGTCGAGACGCGCTCCGGAGCGCTCAGCGAGGTGGTCGGCGAGCGGAAAATAGTCGAACTGCCCTTGAACGGAAGGAATGCGGCTGCACTCATTCTGCTGACGCCCGGCACCGCCGACCTCAATGCGGGGAATGCCAACGGCGCGGGAGATACGGTGCAGTCCATTAACTATCCCGGCTCCCAGTCCATTTCCACCAATGGCGCCCGCGCCGACATGGTCAACTACAATATGGACGGCGGCAGTAACCAGGACCCCTACACCAACACTAACAATCCATTCCCGAACCCCGACGCGGTGGAAGAGTTCAGCGTTCAATCCAATAGTTATAGCGCCGAATATGGACGCGGGGCGGGCGCCATCGTCAATGTCGTCACCAAATCCGGCACGAACCAGTTTCACGGCACGGCTTTCGACTTTCTTCGCAACGGCGATCTGAACGCCCGCAACTTCTTCGCCGCCGAGCCGGACCAGCTCAAGCGCAATCAGTTCGGAGGCAGCGTCGGCGGCCCCGTCGTGAAGGACAAGCTGTTCTTCTTCGGCACTTACCAGGGAACCCAATCCCGCGATATCTCGGGAGGCAATTCCACGACGGTGCCCACGGTTGCCGAACGCAACGGCGATTTCTCGGCCCTCTCCACACAACTGGTCAACCCGAATACCGGAGTTCCTTATCCGGGGAACATTATTCCGACGGACCAGTTCGCTCCCGCCAGTCAAAAAATCCTCGCTCTCATTCCGCTCCCCACAGGCGCCAGCCAGATCGTCCACTACACTCTGCCCATCAACGAGCATGACAATCAATTCCTGACCCGCATCGACTACAACCTCAATAAACAGCGCATCTACGGACGATACTTCTATTCGCGGTATGGCAAGGACGCCACGTTAGGCACGACGGATCTCATCACGTCCGGCCGCGGGCTTGGTCTCTTCGACCAGGGCGTGTCGGTCAGCGATACCTACAACCTGACCCCGAACATGCTCAACAGCGCCATCTTTTCCTATAACCAGAACAACGGCACCGTCGTCAGCGGCGCGCCGTTCGGCTTCTCCAGCCTCGGTATTCCCATCGCCAGCACAACTCCTCCGGAGCTTTCGCTTTCGGTCTCCGGCTTCTTCAGCGTCAGCTCCGGCCATCCGGGAGAGTTCGACCGGCGCAACATCGATTTCAGCGATAGTCTCCACTGGGTCGTTGGCGCGCATCAGATCGCCATCGGCGGCGATTTCGTGCGGATGAATGTCCACCTGATTAACACCTACCGTCAGAACGGCGCCTTCACTTTCAGTGGAACCTCGAACAGCGGAAACCCCTTCGCCGATTTTCTCACCGGCTATGTCAACCACTTCATTCAGGGCGGCGGCGAGTTTGCCAACCGTACCGGCAACATGGGCAGCCTGTTCCTTCAGGACGATTACCGCGTCAACCCGAATCTGGTCCTCAACCTGGGACTGCGTTGGGACCCCTTCATACCTTACACGGACTCGGAGGGCCGCACCGAGTGTTTCCTGCCCGGACTGCAATCCACGCGTTTCCCGAACGCGCCCAACGGATACCTGTTCGCCGGGGATGCCGCTTGCCCGGTGGGAGGTTTCAAGTCCAGTTGGCTCGAATTCAGCCCGCGGATTGGATTCGCCTACAATCCAGGCGGCGCCTCGAAGACCACCATTCGCGGCGGGTTCGGCCTGTTCACCCAGCCACCCTTCGTAGAAGCCTTCAATAACATGGTGGACAGCGCGCCCTTCAGTCCCCAATTCAGCTTCTTCAAGGTCCCCTTCATGAATCCCTATCAGGGACACACGAATCCCTTCCCCGGCGCCTATGCGCCGCAAATTCCAACCTCCGGCGTCGCCTTCGATAATCCGCTCAGCCTTGCCGTCTCTTATCAGCACAACTGGACGCCGGCGCGCGTGATGAACTGGAACTTCACCATCGAGCGCCAGCTATCCAACGACATTGTGGTGCGTGCCGGCGATGTCGGATCCCTCGGCCGCCATCTCGCCTACAACACCGACGTCAATGCGCCGCTCCCCAGCGCTATGGCGACCGCCGACAACGAAAACGCGCGCCGGCCGTACCAACAGTATCAGCAGATCACCCAGGACACCTCCGGCGCAAACTCAAGCTACAACGCTTTGCAGATCTCGGTCGATAAGCGCTTCTCTCACGGCCTGAACATCAGCGCCAACTACACCTGGAGCAAAAGCATCGATCAGGTCTCCTATCAAACCGACCTGTGCGGAATCAACATCATAAACCCTTACGATCTGAACGCTTACCGGAGCGTCTCCGATTTCAACGTTCCGCACCGCTTCGTTCTGAACTATCTGTATCAGCTCCCATCCCCCAAACAAGGGTTGGCGAAAGCTCTCCTCGGCGGCTGGGAGACCTCCGCCATCTGGAGCTGGCAGAGCGGTTTCCCGCTCAACATCACATCCGGAGGCGACTACTCCTTCAGCCTGCCCGAGAATTCAAACGACCAGGCGCAGGTGGTCGCCACGCCGCACTACACCCAAGGCTCGCTGAACGACAAGATCAATCAGTGGTTCACAACGAGCGCCTTCACCACGCCACAGAACAACACGTTCGGCAACGCCGGACGTAATATCCTGATTGGTCCTGGCACTTTCAACATCGACTTCGCGGTCCACAAGGTCTTCTCTTTCGGCGAGCGGTACCAGTTACAGTACCGGGCGGAGTTCTTCAATTTCCTGAATCACCCGTTGCTGAACAACCCCGATACCTACGTCACCGACAGCACGTTCGGACAGATCAGCACGGCGCGCGACCCGCGCATCGCCCAGATGGCGTTAAAGCTAATATTTTAGGGTGACGCGCCGCGAGCTTATTCTGTTCTCGGGCGCCGGAGGAATCCTTGGCCCGGCGCTCCTCGCCGATCGGATCGAGAACGTTTCCTACCCCCTTCGCGGTGTTCCCGGAACGATCACCCCCACGGACCTCTTTTTCGTTCGCGATCATTTCAGCGAGCCCGAACTTTCGCTCGAATCCTGGCAGCTCGACATCGACGGGCGCATCGAGCGGCCTTATCGGATCGGTTTCAGCGATCTGTTGGAGCTCCCCTCCAAGCGCGTCGAGGCCGTGCTCGAATGTTCCGGAAATGCCGCCGACGGCGCAGCCGCCAGCAACGGCGTTTGGGAGGGTGTGCCTCTTTCCTATCTTCTGGAACCGGCGGGCATCGCGCGCGATGCGGAGTATGTGGCGTTCGAGGGGTATGACTTCGGCCGTCTGCTTGGGCGCTCGCCCAGTCTTCCTTACGCTCAGATCGCGCCCATTCAGAAGTGCCTGGATTCGTCCAGTCTGGTGGCATTCAAGCTCAACGATCTTTTTCTCCCCCGCCGCAACGGCTTTCCCGCGCGTACCCTCTTCCCCGGCTGGTACGCCATGAACTCCGTAAAGTGGCTGCGCCGCATCACCGTGCTTGGCCCCGGCGACCGGCACTCGCCGTTTTATGAGAGCCGCATGAATCTGGTCTACAACCGCATCGTTCAATCCGGCGATGGGCGGGCCGTCTCGCGCCTCACCGCGCTCCAGGTGAAGTCGGTCGTTTCCTGGCCGGCGGACGCAGCCAAACTGCCCGCCGGCAAGCACGTCGTTTGGGGATTTGCCTGGACCGGCGCCGGCCGCGTGAGCGGGGTGGACGTCTCTTTCGATAGTGGCGTCACATGGCGGTCGGCCACGCTCGAGAGCGCGCCCGGTCCGTTCAACTGGGTCCGATGGAGTTATCCATGGGCGGCGGTTCCCGGCGAATATGTCGTGATGAGCCGCGCCGCCGATTCCCAAGGCAATCGGCAACCGATCCTGCGAGACAAGGCGCGGAAGGACGTCTATGAGCTCAACTGGTGTGTACCGCTTCATTGCGCTGTGCGCTGAGATCGGGCTGCTGGCGGCGCCCGTGTTCGCGCTTCCACAAGATTGCCCGTCTTCCCAACCCGGCGTCCGGGAAACCCAGGCGCGCCTCGGCCAACTGGAAACCTCGGCGCAGGAGGACCTACAGGAGCGGCGTTTCGCCGAGGCCGCGCTCGGCTTCCGCGAGGCGGCTTGTCTGGCGCCCTCCGACCCACGGATCCTTTACAGCCTCGGCGTGGCGCAAGCGGGGTCGGGCGATTTCCTCGCCGCCCGCAAGTCTCTCGAAGCGGCGCGGTCTCTTCAGCCGGCAAACCCCCTTCCTCTCGCCATGCTCGTTCGCGTGAACTTTTCCCTCGGCGATATCGATAGCCTGAAGGCCGCGCTTCGCGCCTCTGCCGCCGAATTCCCTCAAGACTTCGAATTGCATTCGATGCTCGCCCAGTTCCTCATCCAAAGCAAGCTCCTCGATCTCGCGCTCGCCGAATCGCTGCGGGCTATGCGGGCCAATCCGAATCCTACGCCGCAAGCCACCGTGGAGCTTGCCGCGTTCGAGAACACGGCCGGGGCCTTTGACGATGCCATCCGGAACGCGATGCGGATCGAAAGCCAGATCGGCGTGCCCAATGCCTTGCGAGCGGCGGCCATGGGCGTGGCGGGCCTGAGCGAAGAGAGCGCCGGCCGCCCGGAAGCGGCGGTCATCCGCTTGCGGGAGGCCATTCAGTTGGATCCGTCGCGAGAAAACTCCTACCTTGCGCTGGCATTTCTTTACGAGAAAATGCAGAAGTTCGGTGAGGCCGTTGGTGTGCTTGAGGAAGGAAGACGGAAGCTTCCCGAATCGGTCGCGCTTCTGCTCCCGCTGGGCTCCAACCTCGTTCGCGTCGAGCGTTATCCCGAGGCCGTCGCCGTACTCGAACGTCTGCTGCGACATTCCCCGGATGAGTCCGAGGCTTACCTTCGGCTGGCCGACGCATATCGCAAGACCGGCAATTACGCGGGCGAAGTGCGTATCCTAAGTGTTCTGGCGGCCCGCGAGCCCGACTATCCCGCGGTTCACATCCTGATCTCGAACGCTTTACTCGACCGCGCTCCGGCGGATTATCCGAAAGTGCTCGATGAACTGAATCTGGCCGAAAAGAACTCGCCCTCCGACGCTCAGACGTTCTATCTGCGCGCCAAAGTCTACCTTGCCACGGGGCGCGACGAGCAAGCCCGTCTGGCCTTAACCCGCTCGATCGAGCTGGCGCCGATGGACCCCGCCCCCTATTACCGGCTGGGCCGGCTTCTGCTCAAAATGGGCGAGCCGAAGCTGGCCCGGGAAATACTTGATCGCATGCCCGCCGCCGCCCCAAGGTAGCCGCGTTCGACGCAAGCCTGAAAGAATTCTCTGCGCGTCCGCGCCTTCCCGCCCCGGCTCGCGTGGCAGAACATTTTTAGGACGCCCTTCGTCAAAGTTGTTTCTCTTTCCTCCGTCCGCCCGGTTCGGTGACCCAAGTCTGTCTATGAGCGATGGCTTCGCGCGTCGTCAACCGTGCCAGCTCTCCGTCGCGTTTTTCTCGCGCGCCGTGGCGCTCCCGAAGATAGTCCGGCAGACAGCCTGGATAATTCCGATACGCGACCCCCGGAAAACGCGTCTGGGCATATGCGGCCGCGGCTGCGGGAAGCAAAACCGCCTCGCGCCGGGTCAAAAGGCGCGTGCCGTGAACCGCCGGATCGGCATTCTCGGGATTCGAGTTGGCGTGGCGTAGCAACGATGACGGGGTCTCTCTAGCAGTCAATCATACTTGTTTCTCACAGTCAAGAAAGTTTTCACGAGAATGTGCCGTCTAGTCTTGACATCCGGGACATGAAAGAAATAGACTGAGCTTCAACCGAGAGAACGCAATCGGAAGTTCGGCATGCCGCGCCGCGTCGCGCTCAAATAGAGCCGTTGAATCCGTGTTTCGGGGACAGCAGCGACTTCAAAATGTAGCGAAGGGATCCACTATGAATCGAACCTGGCTCGCCGGCCTTTTGGCGTCCATTGCACTGTTATTCCACTCCTCTCCAATCAACCTTCTGCGTGCCCAAGCGGTCGCAAGTGCCCAGATTTCCGGAGTCGTCACCGACCCCAGCGGAGCTCCGGTTCCCGCGGCGCAGATCACCGTTACCCAAACCGGCACGGGCCAGGAGAGGACGGCGACGAGCGATGCCACCGGAAACTATGTGCTGCCCGAGCTTCCCATCGGTCCGTACAAACTAAAGGTAGAGGCGCAAGGTTTTGGCGCATACATCCAAACCGGCATCACTCTTCAAGTGAACGACAGTCCCAAGATCAATATCGCCCTGCGTCTGGGGCCGGTCTCGCAACAGGTGGAAGTGAGCGCCAGCGCGAGCATGGTCAAGACGGATACCACCGCGGTTTCGCAAGTGATCAATCAAGCGCTCACGGTCGACCTGCCGCTGAACGGCCGCCAGCCGACACAGTTGATTATGTTATCGGGCGCCGCAAACGACATCGGTCCGGCCAATGGCCAAAGCGACTTGGCCACCAGCAAAAACTATTTCAGCTCCGATTCGATTTCCGTCGCCGGTGGACAGGCCAATGGAACGAACTATCTTCTGGACGGCGGGGAGAACATGGACGTGTTTTCCAACGTAAACCTTCCGCTGCCCTTCCCGGACGCGCTGCAGGAATTCAGCGTGGAGACAAGCGCGCTCTCGGCCCGCTACGGTATGCACGCCGGAGCCGTGGTCAACGCCGTCACCAAGTCCGGCACCAACGAATTCCACGGCGACTTATTCGAATTCGTGCGGAACGGCTACTTCAATGCGAGGGACTTCTTCGCGTCGGCGCCGGACACCCTCAAGCGAAATCAGTTCGGCGGCACGCTGGGCGCGCCCATCGTCAAGAACAAGCTGTTCGGCTTCTTTGGCTACCAGGGAACTCAAATTCGCACCGCGCCACCGTCGACCATCTCGTTCACCCCCACGCAGGCCGCGCTCAACGGCGACTTTAGCCAGCTCGAGTCCGCGGGCTGCCAATCCAGCGGCACGTCGCGCACCATCGTCAATCCATCCAACGGTCAACCGTTCCCCAACGCTTCCGTTCCTACCTCGCTCTTCAATCCCCAGGCGCTGAATCTGCTCAAGTTTGTTCCTGTTTCAAACGACCCGTGCGGAAGAGTAACCTACGCCATTCCGGAGCCGCAAAAAGAACAGCAATACCTCGGCCGCGTCGACTGGAACCAGAATGAAAAACATACCCTCTTCGCCCATTATTTCTTCGCGGATTACGGCAGTCCCGGACAATTTAGCCCTTCCAATATTTTAGTGTCCACGCAGCGCGGTGTTCAGGACCGCAGCCAGTCGGCGGTGATCGGCGACACCTACACCATCAGCCCGAACATAGTCAATTCCGCCCACGTCGGATACACCCGTCTTGCGATCACGCGAGGGCCGGCGTCCAATTTGATCAACTTCAGCGATCTTGGCGTGAACATTAATCAACCCTTGCCGAATTTCCTGAACTTGGGTGTCTCCGGCTATTTCAACGTCGGTTGCGGTACTTGCTCTCCGTCGTATTTCCGCCAGAACAACTTTCAGTTCGCCGACGACTTAGACATCGTTCTCGGTAAGCATCATATTTCCGCCGGCGGCGAGTTTGTCCACTACCGGTATGACTTGCAATTGGGCGTGCTGGCCAATGGAAGTTTCAGCTTCAACGGGCAATCCACCAATGACGCCTTGCTCGATTTCATGCTCGGATTGCCGAATACGTTCACCCAGGGTAACCTTCAGCCTTTCAACGCCCGCCAGAACTACGTCGGCTCCTATGTTCACGATGTCATCCGGCTTAGCAAGACGCTTACCGTCCAACTCGGCGTGCGCTGGGAGCCGTTCCTCCCGGGGCGCGAAATCTTCAACCGGATGGACCACTTCAATCCCGCCGCCTTCACCGCCGGCACTCAAAGCAGCGTGTTCTTGAACGCCCCTCCCGGCCTGCTCTTTCCAGGCGACCCCGGCATCCCGTCCACCTTTACTTCGAATAGGCCTTGGGACTTCGAACCTCGTGCCGGCTTGGCCTGGGATCCCACCGGCAGCGGACGCCAGGTAATCCGCGCCGGCTATGGATTGTTCTACGACACCATGCCCACCGCCTACTGGGAAGATCAAACCGGCGACGCGCCCTGGGGCAGCACCATCAACTTATTCAACCCCTCGGGCGGGCTAACCAATCCCTTCGCCGGCTACCCCGGCGGCAGTCCTTTCCCCTCCCCCAATCCGCCCGGAAAAAACCAGGTTTTTCCCAGCCAAGCCAGTTACTACACCTATCCGATCCACGCCCACCCCACCTACACCAACGAGTGGAATCTTAGTTACGAGTTACAACCTTTCACGAATTGGATGGTCTCCGCCACTTATCTCGGAAATAAGACCACTCACATCTGGACGGGAGAAGACATCAACCCCGGCGTCTATATACCCGGAACCTGCGGCGGAGCGCCCTGCTCGACCACGGGCAATACCAATCAGCGGCGCGTGCTTTACCTTCAGAACCCCGTGGCCGGGAATCTTTACTCCAGCATCTGGCAGGCCGACGACGGTGCGAACGCCGAATACGAAGCTCTTCTCTTGAAAATGGAGCATCGCTTCAGCCAGCACTACACCATCCTGGCGAATTACACTTACTCGCATTGCATCAGCGAGGCGGACTTTATCGGCGATCTCGGCGGACCCTTGACGCAAAACCCTTACAATCGAAATGCCGAGCGCGGCAATTGCGGCTTCGATCTTCGCAACAGCTTCAATCTGTCGTTCGTCGTCGAATCGCCTCACTTCACCGGCCGCTGGACCGACCGCGTCCTTGGCGGCTGGAAGCTGGCGCCGATTCTCACCGCCCACAGCGGAGTTTGGTTCACTCCCGTCACCGGTCTCGACAACTCGTTGACCGGCATCGGCCTCGACCGTCCGAACGTCGTCGGCAACCCCTACGTCCGGAATACGAACACGCTTCAATGGCTGAATGCGAACGCCTTTGTTCCCAATCCGCTGGGCACCTTTGGCAACGTCGGATCGGATTCCCTCGTCGGTCCCATGTTCGTCAATATCGACGCGGCGGTGAGCAAACTGTTCACCATCCGGGAGCGGCAGCGCTTGGAACTGCGTTTCGAGTTCTTCAATATGCTGAACCATGCGAACTTCGGAAATCCGGACAACAATTTGCAAGACAATACCTTCGGCCAGATACTCAGCGACGCCGGTCCGCGTATTTTGCAGTTCGCCATGAAGTATACTTTCTAGGCGCGCACGGAAGAATCAACAGCATGGAAGACTTACCGGACTCGAATTTGGACGCCCCCACACCCGCAGTCGGCAGGAGGGAGTTCCTCGGCAAGACCGGATCTCTGCTGGCCGGATCTACACTGGCGATGGCCGCCAAATCCTACGCCCGCGTGATCGGAGCCAATGACCGCATCCGCATAGCCCAACTGGGTTGCGGCGGCCGCAGCCAAGGCCACGTCAACATGGTTCATGTGGCCGCCAAAAAGACCGCCGTCGAGGTAGTCGCGGTTTGCGACATTTGGTCCGTGGCGCGAGAGGCTCGCGCCGCGCAGGTGCAAGAGTTGTTTGGAGCCCAACCGCGTGTTTATAAATATTCCGAGCAACTGTTGGGCGGGTCCGATATCGACGGCGTGATGATCGCAACCGGCGATCACCAACACGCCAAGCTTTGCATCGACGTCGTGCGCGCCGGGAAAGACTGCTATGTGGAGAAGCCGTTCGCCAATGTCTTGGAGGAAGCCAAAGCGGCGCGCGATACGGCCAAAGCTTCACGGCAAGTCGTGCAGGTCGGGACTCAACACCGCACCCAGCCTTACCCTCTCGCCGTGCGCGATTTGATCCGCGCCGGCCGCATTGGAAAAATCGCGCGCATCTCTCAGGAGTGGAACGTTAACCAACAGCGTTGGCGTTTCATCGGAAGATACGACGATGGAAAGAACCCCACGCTTCTCAAGGAACAGGACACCGATTGGAAGCGCTGGTTACTCGGTAAACCGGACCGGCCGTTCGATCCTCACGTCTACCTCGAGTTCCGGTTGTATAAGGAATTCTCCTCGGGCATCTTTGACCAGTGGCTAAGTCACGGCGCGGACCTCGTCCACCTCTGGACGGGGGAAACTCATCCCGTCAGCGCCGTTTCAAATGGTGGCGTCTTCACCTGGCCCGACGGGCGCGAAAATCCGGACAATGTAACTGTCTCCTTCACCTATCCTCAAGGTTTTCTCTACACCTACACCACCAGCTTCTCCAACAGTTACCGCAGCTTCAGCCGCATCTGCGGTTCAAACGGCACGATCGAAAACTACGGAGGCGAGGGAGCGTCTCTATTCCTCGTCACCCGCGAAGGTGGACGCCATGAATTCGATCCGGAGGATAACTGGAATCCGCGCTACACCGCCGCGCCCGGCATGGGGCCGGCCGCCGACAAGGCGGAAATCATTCATCTGCCCAACGCCCCCGTTGCCGATTCGATCGGTCCCAACGACGACGACGTCGATCATCTGATGAACTGGCTCGACGCCATGCGCTCCCGCGGCGTTCCGGCCGCCACCGTCGATCACGGCTTCTCCCATTCCATCGCTTGCATCATGGCTGCCCAATCCTATTGGTCGGGCAAAAGGCTGTACTGGGACCCCAATTCGGAGGCGATTCTCGATCGGCCCATATAACTCGCGCTCCCAAGGGAGATCCAGATGAAGGCTCCGCAATTCGGGACAGCCGGACCGTTTGCCGCGCTCCTGCTTTTTTTCCCGTCCATCGCGCCAAACACCGCCCGCGCTCAGGACTGGACCTCCTACGGTGGAGACCCCGGCGGCATGAAATACTCGCCGCTGCGCGAGGTAAACCGCGCCAACGTCACGGAGCTCAAACCGGCCTGGATTTTCCACACCGGCGACGTCAGCGACGGCGACGAAATGGCCCACGCGAAGTTCGTTTGAGTCCACCCCGCTATTCGTCGACGGCGTCCTTTACTTTACGACTCCCTTCTCCCGCGTGATCGCACTCGATGCCGAGACCGGCCGCGAACTCTGGTCCTTCGACCCTCACCTGGATCGGGACCGGCCCGGTAACCTATTCATTAATCGCGGTGCCGCTTATTGGACCGATGGCCATCGGAGGCGCATCTTTCTCGGAACGATGGATGGACGGCTATTTTCCTTAGTCGCGCAAACGGGCAAGCCGGACGCCGCATTTGGTGTCGGCGGTTGGATCGACCTTCGCCCCGCCGCCCACCATGACTTTCCCGACGACGGAATGACCTCCCCTCCCGCTATTTACAAAAACCTGGTGATCTGCGGATCGTTGGTTCCCGACGCGCTACCGCACGGCCCCAACGGCGACGTACGCGCCTTCGATGCCCTTACCGGAAAGCTGGTCTGGACGTTTCACACCGTCGCCAGACCGGGCGAATTCGGCAACGAGACCTGGGAAGGCGATTCCTGGCGCGATCGCGGCGGACTGAACGCCTGGCCGCCGATGAGCGTGGATGTTCGGCGCGGCATCGTGTTTCCTCCCGCTCACTTCTCCCGCGACCGATTTTTACGGCGGCGATCGCAAAGGAGCGGGACTTTTCGGCGACTCTCTCGTCGCCTTAAACGCCGCTACCGGCGAGCGCATCTGGCATTTTCAAACCGTCCATCATAACCTGTGGGATTACGATCTCCCCGCCCAGCCCGCGCTGGTGCGCGTCACGCGCGGCGGCAAACTCATCGACGCCGTCGCCCAGGTAACCAAAACCGGCTTTACGTTCGTCTTCGAACGAACGACAGGCAAGCCGCTGTTTCCCATTGAAGAAACGCCGGTGCCCCCAAGTAACATCCCCGGCGAAAGCGCGTTCCCCACTCAGCCCCGTCCCCTCAAGCCGCCCCCTTATGCGCGCCAGCGCATGACTCGCGGCGAATTGACCGATGTTACTCCGGAATCCCGCGCTTACTGCGAGCAGTTGAGTAAGGATGCGATCTTCGCGCCGATCTTCACGCCGATCGGTCTCGACCCCACCGTGCTCTTTCCCGGAACCAACGGAGGCGCCAACTGGGGCGGAGCCTCCTTCGACCCTGATACGCATACGCTCTATGTCAATTCCATGGACGTTGGGATGCTTTACCACATGGTCAAACGTCCCGCGGACGCCGAGATCCCTTATCGTCCCCAGGGTTCCGGATCTCCGAATTCCCGGTTCTGGGATAAGGATCTTCACCCCTGCCAAAAACCGCCCTGGGCGTTTCTTACGGCGATCGATCTCGATCGGGGAGAATTCCGATGGCGTTCCATCCTTGGCGTCGACGACGGTTTGTCGAAGCGCGGCGTCCCTCCGACGGGCGCTCCCAATATCGGCGGCTCGCTGGTCACCGCCGGCGGCTTGGTGTTCATCGCTGCCACCAACGACGCCAGGTTTCGCGCGTTTGACAAAGACACGGGCGCGGAACTCTGGACGGTCAAACTGCCGGCCAGCGGGTTTGCCACGCCCATGACATTCAAGGGGAGTAAGTCCGGCCGTCAGTTCATCGTGATCGCGGCCGGAGGCGGAAACAAGTACAGCGACGTCTTTTCCGACGCTCTGGTCGCCTTCGCGCTTTCACCGCCTAGCGCGTCTCCGCTAGTAAGTTATTCGCGAACCCCCGCCTCCGCTCCGGCTTCCGCCACGGCGGTCAAAGCTCTCGATTCTCCGCGTGCTCCCGAGATGTTCAGCCATAAGCGCCACGCGGCGCTCGGTCTTGCATGTGTCCTCTGTCACTCCGGCGCGCAACAAGACGACCGCGGCCGGTTTTCCCGCCGCCTCGCAGTGCATGTCCTGCCACGACGCGACTGCGGCGGTCGCCAAGCTGCCGCCGGCGCAGCCGGTTCAACCCGTCGCCGCGGTCTATCGTCTTCCCGATTTCGTTCTCTTCAGCCATGCCCGCCACGCCAAAGCCGCGCTGACCTGCCAGACCTGTCATGGGGACGTCTGGTCGCAAGATCCGATGCGTCCCGTGCTTGAAATGAAGATGAGGGCGTGTGTCGATTGCCACCAGTTGCGCGCCGCAAGTCTCTCCTGCACCGCCTGCCACGAGTTGAGCCGGTGACGGCCCGCATCCCCCCGGCTTCGCGTCCTCTTCGCGTGGTAAAACATCCGTAGGATGCCCTTCGTCAAAGTCGCTTCTCTCTCCTCTCTCCCACCCGGTTCGGTTACCCAAGTCGAAATCGGAGACCGCCCCTTCGCCCTCTGCAACCTCGATGGCGAACTCCACGCACTCGACGGCGTGTGCCCCCACGCCGGCGGCCCGCTCGGCGAAGGCACGCTGCAGGGCGCCATGGTCGTCTGTCCGTGGCATGGCTTCGAATTCGATTGCCGCACCGGCGAAAACGATATGGACCCGTCCATGGCCGCCGCCCGTTTCCCGGTCCGCGCCGACGGCGATTCCGTCCTCCTCGACCCGGACGCCCAAGCTTAGCCCGCCCGTGCCGGAGTTGCCCGAAGTCGAAACCGTCGTTCGCACCCTCGCGCCCTATCTCACCGGCAAGCGCATC
This sequence comes from uncultured Acidobacteriota bacterium, assembly GCA_963823105.1. Classification (GTDB taxonomy): domain Bacteria; phylum Acidobacteriota; class Terriglobia; order Bryobacterales; family Bryobacteraceae; genus JAJYKC01. The sequence goes on along the minus strand of CAWGKC010000007.1, from coordinate 79,117 downwards.
CTCCGCGCCGAATTCTTTTCGCGCCACGTCGTCCGCCAGGACTTCGACTCGCTCTCCGCCACCCTCGCCGGCCGCCAAATCCTCTCCGTCTCCCGCCAGGGCAAGTTCGTCGTCCTCGGTCTCGACCGCGGCTCGCTCTCCATCCACCTCGGCATGACCGGCAAACTACTCGCCGCCGGGCGCCCCGGCCTCCACACCCGCGCCATTTTCGATCTCGACCGCGGAACCCTCGCCTACGACGACATCCGCCACTTCGGCCGCATCGAATGGAGCACCGGCCCGCCGGCCCGCCTCGCCACGCTCGGCCCCGACCCGCTCGCCATTTCCCTGCCGGACTTCCGCGGCGCGCTCGTCGCACATCGCGGCCGCATCAAAGCCCTGCTGCTCAATCAGCGTTTTCTCAGCGGCATCGGCAACATCTACGCCGACGAAATTCTATTCCAGGCTCGCATTCACCCCAAAGCGCGCCGCATCGGCGTCCAGCGCACAGCCGCCCTCCACGAGGCGATGCTCGACGTCCTCCGCCGCGCCATCTCCCTCGGCGGCTCCTCCATCTCCGACTATGTCGACGCGCAAGGCCGCAAGGGAACCTTCCAACTTCACCACCGCGTCTATGGACGCGCCGGCCTTCCCTGCCCGCGCTGCGGATCTCCCATCCGGAAAATCGTCCTCGCGCAGCGCGGCACCCATTTCTGTCCTAGCTGCCAACGCGTCTGAGCCGGCGCCGCCACCCTCTATGCCGGCGGCGGCGGCGTCTTAACCGGAAGGAAGGATCCCTGCGAGGAGTACGTCTGCCCGTCGGTGCCCGGCACCGTCAGCGTCAGAGGATAGAGCCCCGTTGCCAGCCCTGTGGGCACCTGGAACGACACCAGATAAACGCCGATCCCCTGCGGCTCGTAAACCGCCGTCGGCCCAAAGGCGGCCGACCCGTTCACGGTCACCGTAACCGGCTCGTTCAGCGTTTGGTTCGCCACCCCCGGCACGCCCGTCGTGATCACCGGAGTCGCTTGCCCCAAGCCTTCCGCGAAGAGGATCAGCTTGTCTCCCGGCGCGGCCGGATTCTGCGGGCTAACGTAGCTTCCATCCGAGACCTTCACCATCACGGCGTACCGCTGGCTGTTGGTCGTCGCCTCGAAAATTCCCGGATCGGCCGGAGTCACCACCACGTTCAACAACGTGGTCGACCCGCTGGTGTTGGTCACCGTTACGCTGGTCGTCGTGACCGCTCCTAATTCAAATGGAACCAGCGCGTTCACCTGCTCCCGCCCATCGCCGTTTACCACCGCGAAAAGCGGAGCTGGAATCCCTCCAAAGAACACCTGCACGCCGCCGAGCGTCGTCGGCAACGCCGCGCCCGATGGAGCCGGCATCACGCCCGTCACGCCCGGAGTGAGATTGTCGCCCGTTATCGCTACGATCATGCCCGGAGTAACCGACCCCGGAGCCGCTCCATTCGACGTAAAGCTCGCCCCGTTCAGGAACACGATGTTCGTTGGTCCCGGAGGGTTGACGGTTAATGGAAACGCCGCCGTGAAGCCGGCATAGGACGCCGTCACCACCACCGGTCCGGCCGTCGCTCCGGCGGTTACGTTCACGGTCGCGTTTCCGTTCGCGTCCGCAGTCGCCGAGGCCGCGCTCAGCGTCGCCGATCCGGATGTCACGGCGAATGCCACCGTCACGCCCGGTATCGGGTTGTTCTGATTATCGAGAGCTTGCGCCACCAAAGGCTGCGCGAACGCAATGCCCGTGATCGCCGTCTGCGCTCCTCCCGAAACCACCTGCAATCCGCCCGGGATCACGATCACCGTTTCCGAGTACGTCGCCGTCACCACGTTCGCCCCGGTTCCCGCCGTCAGCGTCACCGTCACCTGCCCCGGCGTCTTGCCTAGAATCACCGCCGCTTCGGCCCCGCCGTTGTTGTCGGTTGTCTTCGAGACTCCGCTCAACGTCGCGCTCCCCGCCGTCACCGCCCAAGTCACCGGAACCCCGGCGAGCGCGTTCCCAAACGAATCCTCCAGCCGCGCGATCAGCACCTTCTGCAGGCTCTGCCCATACTTCCCGCTCTGCCCGTCGCCCTGAATCTTCACAAACTGCGAGGGCGGTCCGATGGTGACTTCTACCGGCACGGGCAACGAGCTTCCGAAATAGCCGATATCCGGCGTCACCGACGACGTGCCCAACACTCCGTTAAAAACCACGTCGCAGGTCACAATCCCCTTCGCGTTCGACAGCGGACTCCCCGCGCAAGTGGCCGACGGAGTCTTCGACGGATCCCCCGCCGGGACCAGCGTCACTCCCACATTCGGAATACCCGGCCCGGAATTGGAAACCACCTGAAACTGCACCGCGCCCGCCAGCGTGGACCCGGCCGGACCCGTGAGAACGATCCCATAATCGGGGAGGATCCGGTAGATGGTGACATAGGAGGCGCCGGAGTTCGTCGTCACGGTCGTCACGTAGATCGTCGCCGAAATCCCCGTCCCCACCGTCGCCGTGATCGTCCCGCCAATGAATCCCGGTGTGAGGTTCTGCACCTGCCCGCCTAGAAAATCGACCGAAGCGATGCCGTCCGGCCCGCTCGGCACCGTAATGTTTCCGCCCGTGCCGACGGTCCCGACTCCGTTATATACGCGGAGAGTGCCGGGGCCTTGGCTTACCTGGAACGTAACCGGAATATTGGGCACGGCATCTCCATTGCCATCCTTCACTTCAACCTCGAACGGAGTTCCCGCGGCGAGCGATACCAGGTTGTACTGGTTCAACAGAATGCCCTGTCCGGCCACTACCGTCAACGACGCCGGCGAGGTTCCGCCACCTCCGCCGCCCGTTCCCGCCGTTCCGATCGTCTCGGTGAACGAGATCTGGCTGCCTCCGGCGTTAACCGGAAACTGCACTGTGCCGGTCGCAGTCTTCGCCGTAAATGTTGTGCTCGCATACCCCAGGAGATTCGTGTTCACGCTTACCGTCGAAAGCGTTACCCCCGCCGGCGCCGTGAACGCCACGTTGACATCCGTCAGCGGCTCGCCCGCGCCGTTCAGTAGCCTCACGACCAAAGGACTTGAAACCACCGTCGCCGGCACCGTTTGATTATTGCCATATTGCAATACGTCGATCGCGCTCCCCGTGATGGCCGTTTGCACCAGCGACAACGCTCCCACGGGATTGGCGGCGGAAATCGTCCCGGCCGGCTGGCCCGTTGCCAGATCGATCCTGTTGATGGCGCCGCTTGCCGCATAGAACAAATACTGCGCCGTGCTTCGCGCTCCCACCGGAACGTCGTTGGTCACCGTCGCCGCCGTTACTTTTGTAGCCGGGGGAACGAAGGCGGCCGGCGTCAACGCCAGCGGAGAAAGAGCGACTTCATACAACGCCTGCGCGCTCTTGGAATATCCAACGACGAGATTCGTTCCGGCGAGGAACAATTGATCGAGGATCGCGCCCGTTGGCAGCGTGCTCGCCGGGATCGTTCCCGCCACCGTGTGCGCCATGAGGTCGACGACATACACCGCCGTCGCCGTCGCCGGGCTCGTGCTCGCCGCGATTAGATAATGTCCGTCGGAGGTGAATACCGCCTTCCCCGCCGCGCCCGCCGTCGCGTATTGGTGCAACACCGCGTACGAGTTCGGATCGATCTCCAGAATCGAGCTCGCCGTCGTAACGTAAACCAGCGAATTGGGCCCGACCGTCACGTTGCTTACGGACCCCGAAATCGGGATCGTCGCCAGCGAAAGGTTCGTCACCGTCGAGATCGGCGTCAGCGTGCCGCTGAACGGCGTCGCCGACAATACGAACGCCTGCGTTCCATCGACGCTCGCGTCCACATCCAGCACCTTGCCGGGAAATTGCGTCGGCGCAAACGAAATCGCGCCGTCGTTCGCCGTATGAAATCCGTACAGCGACCCCGCCGCGATGTAGAGGGTATACCCGTCGGGTGTCATCACCGCCTGCGTGGGAATCGCCGCGAAATTCCCCAGCGTCGTGATCAAGGTATAATCCTGGCTCACCGACAACGCGGAGCCGACGGCCGACGCCGAGACAACGTACACCTTCGCCCCGTTGCTCGTCGAGAAAACGCGGTAGGCGTTGGAGTTCGCCTCGAACGTTCCGCCCGCCGCTAACGTTTCCGCCCCGTAGGCGCTCACTGTGGTGCCGGTGCCTCCGGCGCCCGGCAAGACGAATAGAGTCTGGCAGAAGGCGGGCGAAACGGCGGTGGCGAGAAATGCGAGAACGGACGGAGTTATAGTTGGATACTTCAAAGAGACACCCCTAGGTAATAAGGTGAAAGACGCGGCGGGACAATCGCTGACAATTTAGAGTAACACGAGGCGGAATGATTTCTACTTAGAGTCTTAACTTAATTGGAACCCAAAAAAAGAGGGGAGCCGAAGCTCCCCTCCTCTTTCACTACAGTTGGGTCTGTGGACTACTGGCCCTTGCTCTCGCCGGACTGACCCGTGCGGGTCAAGCCGGGGTAATCGAGCTCGATGCCCAGGTAACCCTGCGCTTCGGTGCTGCCACCGACCGAGCTGATGAAGGCGTAGCCATGGCAGTACAGGAACTGAGACTGCGCGATGAGGTAGCCTTGGAAGCCGGCCAACGGAGCCACGGTGCCCGTGGGGCCGTTCGCGCAATTCATGACGCCGCCGCCACCACTGAGAGTCATGGTGAAGATGCAGCCGCCGGGGACCGACGGAGTGGTTACCGTGGCCTGTGCCGTCGTCAGAGCGGTGCCGCCCGCCAACTCTCCATAGAAGTTGAGCGTGATCGGACCCGACTGCGGAAGCGTACCATAGGGATCCATCGTGGTGTTCGCGATCGCCAAACCCGTGTCGAATCCCGATTGATTGGTGATGAACGGGAACAACAGGTTGCAAGTGCAAGGCACGATGCTCAGTGCCTTTGCCGCCGGCGTCGTGCTCACGAAGCGCGGAATCGGATAGCTGGTCGGATTGGCAGTGGTCGGGCTAGCGGTAGTCCAACCGGTAGTGCCAGGCGCAGCGATCGGCGCGAAGGAGAGCGTCGCACTGCCCGTTCCGGCAAGCGGAAGCGTCGGCGCGGTCGGGTAACCTACGAACACCGGCACGGTCACGGACTCAACAGCCGTGTAATCGTTGGCGAGCACTTCGTAGCAGATCCAGCCGGCGCCCGTGCTGTCGAGGGTGACAGTGACGGGAGCGGTGCTTGTGGAGATCGGACCGGCGGCGCTGTTGCCGTAGCCGTCCGTCGTGACGTAATAGGCGGTACCCGTGTGGCTACCGGAGGCGGTGATGAGATCCACCTCTCCCGGAACCGTCAGGGAGACGTTCGCCGGGAAGCCGCTGAGACGGGCCAGGAGACGAGTCCCATGATCCGCCAAGCCGGCTTGGCCCAGAGCGCCCGAGGTATCCCAGAGTCCGGATTCCGAGTTATACGAATATCCGGGAACGTTTGCCGCCCGGCCATCCCCGAAGACTCGCGCCTTGAACGACGAGGCGAAGTTCTCCGTGAAGGTCAAGGTGAATCCGCTGGGCGCAATGCACTGCTCGTCGGTCACCGGAGTCACCGACGTAATCAGACCAGGCGTAACATAGCCGACGATCGGCTGCGGGTTGTTGATGACAACCTGCTGCGAACCGTTGACGGCGATGAACATCTGGATCGGCGACAGCGAGAACTGCGAGCCGACCGAAAGCTGCGAAGCATTGCCGCGCACGTTCGTGAGGCGGATGCTCAGCGTCAGGCTCGAACCCGGAGCGTCGATTGGCACGCCCAGGAACGAAATCTGATTGGCGCTGGTCACCGCGCCCTGGAACACGTTGTAGTGCCCAGTGCTGCCGTCGTAGTCGCCGCCAGCTTTGCCGCTGGTGAAGCCGGTCGAGGTAATTCCGCACGTTCCCACTCCACCGGTCGCGGCGCACAGCAGTTGCATGCTGGCCGAGTTGGCGGACTGGACGGGCGGCGGGTTCGGATCCGGATCGACCGGATACGGGTCGTCGATCATCAACAACGCTTCCGATAACCCGGTCGTGGTGTTGTAAATGCGGTCCGTGATCGACGTGTTCAGCGTGATCGTGATGTTGGATAGCGGGATCGCCGTGCCTGCCGGGGTCGGATTACCGCCCGTGCAATTCAGCACCACGTCTCCCACTTCTTCTGTAACGCCTTCAGCGCGAACTAGCGGCGGGTTAGCGGCGCTAGCGGTGCAACTGAATGGCGCGGTGGTTTGAGCATTCGCCGACGCGCCCGTGCCTAGCACGAGTGCGGCGGCGGCAAACGCCAAAAGCCATTTGCGAAAATCTGCCATTTCCTTCTCCTTGTGAAGTTCTGAAATTGAATTGATGGAAGTTCTTTTTCTCAACCTGAGCCTCATTACAATTGCACCCTGGATCGGCGCTTGCAAACCGTACGGATCCGGCACGAACGGGCGGCTGTTCCGCTCGCCCCCGCCTGATCCGCCCGATTCTTTGTCGTCTTCTCCAATGTAAAGCTCGATCTCGTTTTGACTTCTCGTCTTTTTACTTTTTTACTGCTCTTAAACGCTGTGCTCGCGGGATTCACGCATGGAATGAATGCCACCAAACCCTTCAAACGCAGTCAAATCATTCATAACATTGTATGGAACACCAAGTCAAGCGCAAATTGCGCTCGATGTCCGGGTGGCTGTTTAGGGTTCAGCACTCTTTCAGTTTTCAATTGAATCACGCTTCGCCCCTCTAAGTCAATGATTTTCATGGAAAGGTGGCCACGGGAGCGCCGAATGCGCCGTGGCCGCCTCTAATTGCGTGGGGTAGCTTACTCGTTCTTCAAATCTTTGCGCAAAAGCTTGAAGCTGTCCTTCAGTTCCTCGCTCGCATCGACGATCTGATTCGTATCGTAGATTACGTGAGGCGTGAGGAAGATCACCAGTTCCGTCCGCTGTTTGTTATACGATTTGCTCCCAAACAGCGCTCCAATGAACGGAATGTGGCTTAGCACCGGAAGCCCGCTATCGGACACGGTGACGCTTTCGTCGATGATGCCGCCGATGGCGATGGTGTCCCCATCCTGCACCGTCACCTGCGTTTGCACCGTCCGCTGATCGAAGGAAGGCGACTGGATCGATCCCGCCGCCGGAGGGATCGGACTGCTCACCTGTTGATTGATCACCATCGTCACGATGCCGCTCGTGTTCACCCGCGCCAGCACGTTCAAAGTCACGCCCGTATTGACGTTGCTGATGGTGTTGGCAAACAGCGAGCTGCCCTGCGACTGCGCTCCGGTCACCGCCTGCGCGCTCAACGTCGGAACGGATTGGCCGACGTTGATCGACGCCGGAATACTGTCTGTCGCCACCACCGTCGGCGCCGAAATCACCTTCGCTTTGCTGTTGGCCACTTGCACGTTCACCGTCGCCAGCAATTCGCGCGAAAGACCCACCAGAAGTCCGCCGGTCAACGTCGTGCTCCCTCCCACCAGGCTTCCCAGCAACTGCTGCGGGATGCTGGCTGTCGTGGCGTTCGACGAACTCGTCGTCGTGCCCGTGTTCGTCGTCACGCCGGAGCTGAAAAGACCGCTCGCGCCCGTCCCCGCCGTGCTGCCGGTCCCTCCGGTCGTTCCCGCCGTCGTGGTGGAGGTCGCCCCACTGCCGATCTTCTGTAGATACGCGCTCACGCCGCTGGCGAACGATCCCGTCAAATCCACCTCGTAAATCCGCGCCTCCAGCAGCACCTGCCGCGGCGGCACGTCCAAATCGCGCAGCAGCTTCACCACGCCCACGTATTCCTGCGGCGTCGCCTGAATCAGCAGCGAATTGGCGAAGGGATTGGCGATGACGCGCGGCCCGCGATAGGCGCCGGGCTGGCCTCCGTAGCCCAAATATTGCCCTGTGCGGTCGCCCTGGTATCCGGTTGGCGCCACCGCGCCCGCCACGGGGGTGCCGGCGCCCGCTCCGGCCCCGTAAGGAGATGCGCCATAGGCCCCGCCGCCATAGCCTCCTCCGCCATAGGCGCCGCCTCCATACCCGCCGCCTCCGTAAGCGCCGCCGCCATAACCGCCCCCGCCGTAGGCGCCGCCTCCATAGCCCTGATTCCCCATGCCCATGCCGCCCGCTGCCCCAACTCCACCAGCCAACCCCATGCCACCGCCCATCCCGATGCCGCCAGTCATGCCCATTCCCATCGACCCGCCGAACGCCCCGCCCGAGGACGCGCATCCGCCTTGAATCGGGAACCCGCTATAGAGCGACGTGATCGCCTGCGCCAGGCACTGCGCGTCGCCATACTTCACCCGGTACACGAAATTATCCGAATCCCCCGCCATATGCTTCGGCGGCACGTCGAGTTTTTCCACCCACTTGCCCACCTCGACAAACGCGCCCGGATTCGGCGCCACCGCGATGATCGTATTCAACCGGTCGATCGGCAAAAAGCGAATGGGCGAGTTCTTCCCGTTCAGCGCGATCGACTTGAAAATATCCTCCAGCTCCTTGGCGATGTCGGCCGGCCGCCCGTGGCTCACTTCATAGGTATGCACGCGTTGGTTTGCCAGCGCGTCGTTGTCGAACAGCGCCACCAGTTCCATCGTCCGGTGCATGTTCCGCTTGCTGTCGAGCAGCAGCAGGAGATTCGCCGGCGCGTAGGAGACGATCTGCCCGTTGTTGCCGATGAAATTCTTCAGCACGCCGCTCAGCTCCTCGGCGGTGGTGTACTTCAAAAACACCAGGTTCAACATTTCCTGGTCGTTCTCTTCGATCTCCTTCGAAAGCTTCTGCTCCGGCTCAAGCGCGGTGCGTCCGATCTCGGCCAGCGGAACCACGCGGTACAGGTCGCCTTCCTTCACCATCGCCGCTCCGTTGATGCGCAGAATGGTGTCGAGCAGCGCGCGGGTGTCGATATTCTTCGTCTCCCCGTAGGTGTTCAGAATCACGCCGCCCTTGATGCGCGAATCCAGCACGTAGTTGATCTTCAACTGCCGCGCCAACATGTCGATCACCTGCGTCAGCGAGGCGTTCTGCAGGTTCAACCCTCCATAAACGATCCGCGAGGAATCGGCCGCGCCCGACGTTTGCGCGCCCGGAGCGGTCTGCGTTTGCACAGCCGGTTGGGCCGTCTGAGGGGCGGTTTGCGCGGCCGCCGCCGCTCGCGACGCCTCGGCGGCCGCGCCGCCCGGCGCCGGAGCCGCCGGCCCTTGTCCCGGAGGCGCTTGCCGCAGTGGAACCTGGGCGGTGGCGGCGCATGCCAGCCAGATCGCCGTCCAACCCGCCGCGAACACCCCTCGCGAAGCGCGCATCAGTTTGCCTTGGCCGCTCTGCGCTCTTGCGCCTTCAGGATCTCCTTATCGGTGTCGGTCAGCGCGTCTTTCTTGGTGTCCCACTCGCGCTTGCCGAACGGCATCGCCTGTTCGAAATGGTAATGATCGCCCAGGTCCGTGGCCCGCACCGGATTCTTATCCTCCAACACCGGCTTCGGCGTCTGCTCTTCGGCGAACTTGTTCACGCCGAACGGCGACTTGCGATAGATCCACGCCTTGCCCTGCGCATCCACGGCGCGCCAGCTTGTAGCGTCCAATCGCGTGGCGTCCTTGGGCACTTCCACCGCCGGCTGAGCTTTCGCCGCCGGTTTCGCTGGCTTCGCCGCCGTGCGCGCCGCCGGCGGAGGGGTCGTAGAAAGCTCCGGCGGAGCCTTCCGCTCCGGCTCCTGTCCATACGCCGCCACGCCCGCCGTCAAAATCGCCGCTAAAACAAATCTCTTCATAATTGTTCCCTTTCGCCCGCGCCGCTCTACTTCACCGCTTCCCAGTGGCAGGACTTGCCTCCGGGGGAAAACGGGCTGGGCACAAAAACTTTTTTTCGCCCGTCGCTCACAGTGCCTTCCGGCGACGTGTCGCCCGGTTGGCACGCCTCATATCCGCCGCCCATATCGATCCCCGGCCCCGAGGCGTTCGCCGGAGTCGCATTGTTCACCACCGGCTCGTTGGATGGCGCCGCGTTCGTGACCATCGGCTGCGTGGAAGCGGCCGGCGCGTTGTTCTGCGCGGGCTGGATGGATTTGTCCACCAGTTCCGAAATTTCCTTCGGATATTCCTTGCCGTCCCACTCAAACACCACTTGCGTGCTGTCGATCGACTTGATCTTGAATTCGCCCACCGTGTCTCCGGCCTGATAGCCCCGTTGTTCCTTGCTGTTTTTCGCGGTCAAAATAATCGTCGGCGGAACGTCGCCAAATATCATGACGCCTTCAGCAGCCGGAAAAGGCGGAACCGGCTTCTCAACTTTCGCCGGAGGGGGAATCACGACGTCCGGATTCCGGTCCGGCGAGAAAAGCGTCTTCTGCGCCACCACGGCGTATTGGGCCGGGGAAACGGGGCTCACCACCGGCAGCGCCGCGATCTTCGGAGGGGGAACCGGCGCCGGTTTCGCCGCCAACACCTTGCGTTCACCCGCCTGCACCTCGCGGTAATGATCCTGCAAACGATACACGAGCAGCGCCGCGGCGCCCGCCAGCAGCAGATTCAACAACAGCAAACGGCGTTTCAAAACGCACCCAACGCTTTCCGCGCCGGAACCAGTTTCTTCGGCACCAGTCCGGCCACGACCAACCGCACCGGCAGCATTTTATCTTTCGGCTGGATGTTTCCGATGCGCAGTTGGTCCGTAGCGATCAACTCCGGCGCGGCCGTGACGTCGGCCAGCATGTTCACCAACTGCTCGATGCGGCAGTTGAACGTGACCGCGACCGAGACGATGCCGTAAGCGCCGAACGGCTCCGGCGGGCTGAGTTCGGTTTGGCTGATTTCAACCGGCGGGAGAGCGTTCTTGGCGATGCGCTTAACGATCTGCACCACCTGCGCCTGCGCCTGCGCGGCGGTGTCGGCCTGGATCAATCCTTTTTCGCGCCGCGCCAAATCGGACTCGGCTTGCGCCAGCAGCTTCTGTTTCGCCGGAGCGGTGGCGGCGATCTGGCGCAAGCGCGCCAGGCGCAATTCCGCGCTTTCGACCGTCTCCGTCCGCGCCGCGACCACCTTCGGCGCGCTGGGCGGCGCGGTGGCGATCCAGATGACGCCCGCCAAGGCGAGCGCCGCGCCAAGCCCGATCAGCGCCCGTTTGTCGCGCTGTTGAAGCGTCATTGCGCCGCCGCCTTTCGCTCGGCGCGGATGCCGAATACTTCGCCCATGCCCGAGCGCGCCAGCGGCGTGGTGAACTCGGAGTTTTGAAAATGCCCGGAGCCGTCGAGCAGCTTCAGCAGCGCCGCGGCCTGTTCCGTGTCGCCGGCGATTTGCACGCGTTTGCGGTCGATGTCGAGGCCGCGCAGCCACGTTGGCGGCGCGAGGATGCGGGTGAGCTCGTCGAGTGTGTCGAGATCGTTCTTAGAGCGCATGCGAAAATCGTCGAGCAGGAGCACGCGCCGCCGAGCCTCGGCGAGCCTGCCATCGAGGGCGCGCACCTTCGCCGCCTGCAACTCCGCTTGATGAATCCGCGCGTCGAGTTCAGCGCGATAGCGATGGCTCTCAATGGTGCCCGAAACGCCCATCGCCGCGGTAACGATCAGGATCAGCGACGCCAGGGCGATGGTGGGGATAAAAATCGCCCGCGAAGTGGATTGGCGCTCGGAGGCGGGCAATAGATTCACCGGCGCCGCCAGCACGGGGCACGCCCCGGCGAGCGCGGCGGCATAAGGCAGCGCGTTGTGGGCTAAATCGAGATCGGCGGGCGCGGCCACCGGGGCGGGAAGCAGATCGGGGAACGTCAGCGGCGCCGTCGCCGCGTCCAGCCGCAGCTCCGACAGCGCCAACGCATGCGCGCGGCCGGCGGGTGAATCGAGCAGCGCCGAGAACACCCCGCGCGCTGGACTCTCGCCGTAGACTTCCCACTCGCCGCCGGTCGCTTGCATTGCGACGAAGCCCTCGACCGCGGGAAGCGAGAGCAGGCGCGCGCCGCCGTACATCGCGCCGGCGGAGAACGTGAACGCCGCCACTTTCACTCCCGCCTCGGAGAACAGCGTGGCATAGCTTTCGAGCGTCTCGCGGCGCGCGATACCCACCAGCGCCGAATGGCCGTCTCCAACCGGCGACCAGCCCCACACCGCTTCGCCCTCCGGATACGGGTGCAGCGAATCGATCTGAAACCCCAGCGCGGCTTCGATGTCCTTAGCGGCCACGCCGGGCAGCGCCACTTGCCGCACGGTGACCTCGGCGCGCGGAAGAATCACCGTCGCCGCGACATGCCCGGCGCCGATCTTGGCGAGAAAATTCGAATAGACGATGCCCCACTCCGCGGCGGGCTGCTCGCGAAAACGGTGGATCGTCAACGCGCCGGGAACCTGCGCCCCGTTCGGCCGCACGCGCACGGCGGCGACGTTCAGATCGGAGGGGCCGATCTCGATGCCGACGCCAGAGCCGAAGGCGAGCGACTTGCGAAGGGTGGCAAGCCAAGGATTGGAGGTGGGGGCGATCATGGCTCCGCGGGCGCCTCCTCTGTGGCGCCGGGCGGAGGCGCCGCTTGAGGCGGGGGCGGATTCACAAGGAATTGCGGCGCATCGTCGTACCAGCGCATGAAATGATACGGCGGGTCGAACTGCGCGGGCAGAAATTTCACCACCGCCGCTTCGGTTTTCTTGAGTTCGGAGAGCTGGCCGTTCGGCAGCCGGATGCGCGCGGTGGCGCGCAGCGTCCACATGGTCTGGCCGCCGACGCTCAACCGGCCGAATCCCGGCGCGCCTTCGGCGAAAATGGCCGCGTCGCCGATCGCTTGAAACGGCGCCGCCTTGCGCCGGGCGATGAGCGCGTCGATGGCCGGAGGAATCATACCCAGCATGCCGAGAATGCCCGGCGTCACCGTGTTCACGTCGAGCTGCGACGTCGAACCGTACACGGAAACGCAGTCCCGCAGCCCTCCGTAAGGGATCAACTGGCCGTCGGGGGTCTCCTGGAACCCTCCATAGAAAATGTCGGGAGTCATGCCGGGGATCAGCAGAAGTTCGTCGATCTCTTCAATAGACGCGTGGCGCGGCTGAAAAGACGAAGCGAAGTCCAAACCGCCGCCGGGCGCGGGCGTGCGCCAGGCGAGGATGCCGGCGGCGATGGCCATGGCGCGGTCGGCGGGAACGCGCAGGGCGAGCAGCAGCTTGAAAAAATCGTCCTGGCTGGCTTGATTGACGTTGAGTTTGGAGGTCTCCGGGATCATTTCGACGTCGGCCGCGCCATCGGGAAATTCGAAATGTAGGAATGCCGTGGGGGCATGATAATACATCGGCGCGCCGTTGGGGTTAGTGAAACCGGATTGGCCCCATTGATACCAGAGCACGGCGCGCTGGATGGCGCCCGCGGCCAGATAGGACGCGCGCAGCGATAGCGATTCCGACGACGCGCGCTCGGTTTCCGCGCGCACCGTGCTGGCAACGGAAAACGCGATGGTGGCGAGCGCCGCGGTCAACCACAACACGGCGAGCAGCGCCGCGCCGCGCTGGCCATCCGCGCGACTGCGTTTACGGGTCATAGGCCATCAGAGGATGCCGCGTCACGGAAATGGGAATCGTCAGCGGAAGCAGTTGGACGTAAGACGGGTCGGGAACGAGCGGCGTCATGGCGATCTGAATCGCGTCGGGAAGGATGTCTTTCGACCAATGATTCAGCCAGCGCGCGGGACGGCCGTCGTGCGCCGGTTCGCGAAAAGCGAAACCGCAGGCGGCGAGTTTATCGGCGAGAACGAAGGAGCCGGGGCCGACCTCGACGGGCCGGTAAATCGGCGCCTGTTTGCCTTCCATGTCGGGACCCATGCCCGCGCAGAGCATGCCGACGCTGAACGGCCCGGCGTAGAGGCGCTCGTTCAGAACCAAGCGCACGCCCACGCCGCCGTCGCCGGGGATCACTTTCATTTCGACGATGCGCGGCAGCCCGCGGCCGGCCTCGCGCAGCGAATAGGCGGAGACGAAACGCACCGTCCCGGTTTCACCTTGAAAGAAGGTGAACTTGGGGCCGGGGATGTTGGGGTTGTCGCCGGAGCACTTGCCGGTGACGGGGACGAGGCCGGCGACCTGCTCTTCGATAACGCGCTCGACGCCGACGACGCGGCGATCGTGCATCAGATGATCCTGGGATTTTTGCATGGCGTTGAAGCCGGTATGCATGGCCATCAGAAGGCCGAGCGAGATGAGCGCGACCAGAGACACGGCGATGGTGACCTCGATCAGAGTGAAGCCGGCGCGGCGCGAGCGCTTCAAGACGGCGCCCCCGGAGGCGGCTGCGGGCGGCCGATTTTGTAACCGTTGAGGTGGTACGTTTGGCGGTTCGGGCCGCTCATCCACCACACTTCCATTTCGACGCGTTCGAGGATGCGCGTGGTGGGAGTGGCGCCGGGCGGGACATCGAGCGGTGTGATCATCGCGCGCCAGCCGGCCGCGACGCCGCCGGTGATCGACGGATCCCACGCTCCGCTGAGTTCGCCGTTCAACGGCAGGGAGGGAGTGAGGAGCAGTTCGTCCATTTTCTGGCGGGCGAGCAGAGCGGCGCGGTCGGCGTCGGTGATGCGGCCGGCGTTGCGCAGGGAAGTGGTGAGCGCCGAAAGCAACGTCACCGTGGCGATGGCCATGATGGCGGTTGCCACCAACACTTCGAGCAGCGTGAAGCCGCGCGTGGCTGGATTCGTCCGCGTCAATTGTCGTCCTCCGGCCGCGGCGGCGTTTCCACCGACGGAACTCCGGTGATGGGATCGACGCTGACAATGCGGACATCGCCGCGGCGGTTTTTCAAGACGACGCCGATGGCCGGCACCGCGCCGCCGGGATAGAGAAAGAAGCTGCGGGAACCGTTGCCCGGCTCCTGAAGCGGCGGAAGGACGCCGTCGATCGAAACGCCATCGGCGATTTTCAATTCGCGGCGGAATTTCGCGTCGGTGGAACGCGCCAGGATGCGGTTCTCAGCCGGCGAGATGACGAACTCTATCGCTACCTGGCGGCTTTCGGCGCGATTCAATCCGGAGTTGATCAGGGCGGTGACGCTGCGCGCGGCTCCGGAGATGCGCAGCGATTCGAGACCGGCGCTGAGCGCGGGGAAGCTGATGCCGGCCAGCAGCGCGATCAACAACGTCACCACCATCATTTCAATGAGGGTGACGCCGCGCTGGCTGCGGGCGCTCCGGCTAGTCATTCTTCCAGTTGACGATGTCGGCGTTGTTGCCGTCGCCGCCGGGCTGGCGGTCGCCTCCATAAGATGTGACGTCGGGCTCGTCGCCGTGATCGCCGGGATATTTGTAGATGTAGCCCGTGCCCCAGGGATCGTTGGGGATGTCCTGCGGCAGGTACGGCCCGTTCCAGTTGACGACGCCGTCGGGCTTGACGCGCAGCGCCGGCAGACCCTGTTCGGTGGTGGGGTAGGAGCCGGTGTCGAGTTTATACGCGCCGAGCGCCGTCATGAACGAGTTGATCTGGGCGTGGGCGGCGACGCGTCGCGCTTTGTCGGCCTGGCCCATCATGCGCGGGACGACCAAAGCCGCGAAGAGGGCGATGATGGTGACCACCACCAGCATTTCGATCAGGGTGACGCCGGCTTCTCTTGCCGATTTTCGCTTCATAAAGATGCTCCTGTTTATCATGCTATCCGTTACGCTCCCTCACGGTCGCGGCTCGGTAACGGTTGCGGGTCGGCAACGGTTGCGGGTCGGCAACGGTTGCGGGTTGGTATGGGTTGCGGGGCGGTATGGGTTGCGGGGCGGTATGGGTTGCGGGGCACACGTTGCGCTCCCTCACGGTCGCGGCTCGGTAACGGTCGCGGCTCGGTAACGGTTGCGGGTCGGTAACGGTTGCGGGTCGGTAACGGTTGCGTTGATTGCGTCGTGGCTACCGGTGGGCGGCTCATACGGCGATGTCGTTCATGCTGGTGATGGCCATCAGAATACTGAGGACCAGGACGCCGACGATCAAACCCATGATGAGAATGACCAGCGGCTCAAACAGCGACGTGAAGCGCTTGATGGCCGCCTTGGTGTCGCTTTCATAGATTTCGGCCATGCGGTTGAACATCAGATCCAGGCGGCCGGTTTCCTCGCCGACGCTGAGCAGATGGCCGGCGAGAGGCGGGAATTCGCCGGCGCGCATCAGCGGACCGGCGATGCCTTCGCCGCGCTTCACGCCTTGCGCGACGATCTCCAACGACGCGGCGATGCGGCGGTTATTGAGGATGGCGCGGGCGATGCCGATGGCCTGGACCAAGGGGACGGTGTTTGAGACAAGCGTGCCCATGGCGCGGGCGAAGCGCGCGGTTTCGGCTTTGCGCAGGGCGTCGCCGAGGAGGGGAACTTTCAGGCGGAAGCTGTCCCACCACATGCGGCCCTCCGGCGTGCGGATGTAGGAGTAGAGACCGATGGCGAAGGCGGCGGCGGCGCAGAGAATCCACAGGCCATAGGCGCGCGTGAAGGCGCTGACGTCGAGCAGCATTTTCGTCGGCAGAGGCATGGGGGCGCGCGATTGTTCGAAGACCTGGGCGAAGCGCGGCACGACGAAATTGAGCAGGACGGTGATGGAAGAAAGCCCGACGAGGGCGAGCAGCGCGGGGTAGACGAGAGAGGAAACGATGTAGCCGCGCAGATCGTCGCGGGTGCGCTCGAACTCCGAGAGCCGTTCGAAGACGACGGCGAGGGAGCCGCTGGCCTCACCCGCCCGCGCCATGTTGATGAACAGGTCGGAGAAGTATTCCGGGTGCGTGGCGAGGCTGTCGGCGAGCGATTTGCCGCCTTTCAGGACGCGGAGAATATCGAGGACGATGACGCGGAACGCGGGGCGCTCGGTGATTTCGCCGGTGATGAACAGAGCGCGGTCGAGCGGGACGCCGGCGTTGAGCAGCGTGGAGATCTCCTGGGTGAAGAAGAGGACGTCGCGGCGGCGTCCGCGGCCGAAGGAGGGGAGCTTCAACTCCAGCGCGGTTTTTTGTTGTTGCAGGCCGACGTAGACGGGCGTCAGGCCTTGCTTGCGCAGCTCCTGGGCGACGCGTCCGCCGGAATCGGCGGCGAGCGTTCCGGTGCGCACCTTTCCATCGGAGGCGACGGCTTTGAAGAAATAGCTGGTCATGGCGGCGCGCTAAAACTCCTGGGTGACGCGCATGACTTCCTCGGAAGTGGTGACGCCATCGGCGATTTTCATCCATCCATCCTCGCGCAGGCTTCTCATGCCGTTGCGGCGGGCGGCGGAGGTGATGCGGCTGGCGTCTTCGTTGCGCATGATCGCGCCGCGAAGCTCCTCGTTCAATTCCATCAGCTCGAAAATGCCGATGCGTCCGGCGTAGCCGCTGCCGAGACAGCGTTCGCAGCCCTGGCCGCGGAAGGAGGGGATCTGGTCGCCGAAGGGCGAGATCTTCACGCCGTCGGGAATTTTGCAGTGTTTACAGATGATGCGAACGAGGCGCTGGGCGAGCACGGAGACGAGCGAGGAGGTGATGAGGTAATTTTCGACGCCCATGTCGGTGAGGCGGGAGATGGCGCTGGGGGCGTCGTTGGTGTGGAGGGTGGAGAAGACGAAGTGGCCGGTGAGGGCGGCGCGGATGGCGACGTCGGCGGTTTCGCGGTCGCGGATTTCGCCGACCATGATGACGTCGGGATCCTGGCGGACGATGTGGCGGAGGCCGGCGGCGAAGGTGAGGCCGATCTGCGTATTGACGTGGATCTGGTTGATGCCGTCCATCTGGTATTCGACGGGGTCTTCGATGGTGATGATTTTGCGTTCCGGGAGGTTGATGCGTTTGAGGGCGGAATAGAGCGTGGTCGATTTGCCGCTGCCGGTGGGGCCGGTGACGAGGAAGATGCCGTGCGGCAATTGGGTGTAATACTCCATGCGCGCGAGCATGTGGGCGTCGAAGCCGAGGCGCGGGAGGTCGTAGAAATCGCCGGCGGAGCGGTCCAGCAGGCGCATGACGACGCTTTCGCCGTAGAGGGTGGGGAGGGTGGAGACGCGGAGATCGACTTCGCGGCCGAGGGTTTTGACCTTGATGCGGCCGTCCTGGGGCAGGCGGCGCTCGGCGATGTTGAGCTTGGCCATCAGCTTGACGCGGGAGATGATGGCGGACTTTCAGTTCGCGCGGCGGTTGTTCCTGGTTGTGCAGGACGCCGTCGATGCGGTAGCGGATGCGGAACTCTTTTTCGAACGGCTCGATGTGAATATCGCTGGCGCGCTTTTCGACGGCGGAGGCGATCATGGCGTTGACCAGACGGATGACCGGCGCTTCGCTGGCCATGTCGCGCAGATGTTCGAGGTCTTCGCTGGCGGTGCCGTCGTCGATGAAATCGCCGGTTTCGGTTTTCGAGGCCTCGCCGTAATACTTGTCGATGGCGTCGAGGATTTCGCGCTCGCCGGCGATGGAGGGAACGACTTTGAGACCGGTGACGGCCTTGACGGCGGCGATGGTTTCAAAGTCCAGCGGATCGGCCATGGCGAGGTGGACGGCGGCGCCTTCGACGGCCATGGGAAGGCAGATGAACTGGCGGAGGAAGCGGACCGAGAGCGCCTCGGTTTCGGGCGTGAGCGCGGGCGGGCCGTCGATTTCGACGAGGGGGACGCCCAGTTGTTCGCTGAGCGCGCCGAGCACGTCGCGCACGGCGACGAAGCCGAGATCGACGAGAATTTTGCCCAGCTTCTCGTTGCGTTCTTTTTGCAGCTCGAGGGCGCGGTCGAGGTCGTCCTCGGTGATGAATTTGCGCGCGATGAGTGCCTCGCCGAGGCGCATTAGAACTCCCGAACCTCGATGGCGGGCTGGAGCGCGCCGGCGCGTTGGGCTTCGAGCAGGCGGGAGCGGACGCCGGAGAGGACGACTTGGGAGGGGATGCCGGCGCGATCCTCCCACGGATATTGAGTGAGGGTGACGCCGAGCACGAGGCGTTCGCCGCCGGGAACGGTGTCGAGCGAGGAGGCGGCTCCGCCGAGCATGTTGGTCATGGCGAGTTTGAGCTTGGGGAGGCGCTCCAGCATGCGTTTGCGGCGCTCGGCGATGTTTTCCTTGTTCATCGCCTGATGAAACGGATTGAGATTGGGGCCGGGGGCGAGATCGACTTCGGCGGTGAAGACGGCGCCGTAGCCTTCGAGATAAATGCCGCGCGTGGTGCCGAGGAGAACGAAGGGATCCTGGCCCAGAGGCCGGAGAGTTGGCGGTTGAAGCTGCGCTCCATGGCTTCGATGGAGGCGCGGCCGACGCGGGGCGTGGGGGTTTGGCCGCCCTGGGAAAGGGCGACGAAGGCGGCGAGGATTGCGGCGGCGCGTTTCATTGCTTCACGCCAGGTTGGACGCCGGGCTGCGGGGCGGCGAAGGACTCGTCGTTCTGGGCGAGGACGCGGGCGGTGCGTTTATAGAGGATTTCGGCGTTTTCGTCGAAGGCGATGAGGTCGGCGCGGCGCTGATCGGCGAAGCGCTTCTCGGCGGCGGCGACGAGTTCGGCGGTCTTTAGTTCGTCACGGCGGGACACTTCCGTCACCGCTTGCGTCACGCTCTCCGTCACTGCGTCGTGGACGCGCTGGTTGAGGCGCGCTTCCACTTGATGAGCGACCTGGCTCTCGATCTGCGCGGTGTTCGTTGGCGCGGCGGAGGGCCGCGTTAGCGCGCCGTGGGCGAGGATGGCGCAGGCGAGCAGCGCGGCGGAGGCGAAGGCCGTGGCGGGGGCGGAGGCGAAAACGCGCTGCCACCAGCGTGGCGCAAAGACCTTGTCGGAGACGAAGGCGATGCGGCGCGGCGGTTCTTCGTCACGGACGGAGAGCAGCGCGGCGTGGGTGAGGCGAAGGCGGTCCACTTCCTCCCGGCAGGCGGCGCAGGCGGAAACATGGCCGTCCAATAATGTTTTACGCTCCGGCTCCAATTCGCCGAGCAGATATTCTTTCCCATCGAAATTTTGGCAATTCATCATCGTTCACCTTGCGCGTTCAATTCTTCACCTGGCGGTCATTGAGAGGAGCGAGCGCGTCCTTGAGCAGATCGAGCGCGGTGTAGAGCCGGCTCTTGACGGTGGAAACCGGGCAGTCGAGAATCCGCGCCATTTCGTCGAATTTAAATCCCTGGTAGACCTTCAGCGCCACGGCCTCGCGCTGGTCCGGGGAGAGCCGGCCGAGGGCGCTTTGGACGGCGAGCGACGTTTCCATGGGGAACATGCGCCCGCTCATTTCGCCGGAGGCCGGTTCGACCGTGATCTCGCCCTCCGGTTTGGCTTTGCGCAGGAGCGAGTAGGCTTCGTTGTGGGCGATGCGGAAGAGCCAGGAGGAGAAGCGGGCGGGGTCGTCGAGCTTGCCGAGATTTTGATAGGCCTTCAAGAACGTCTCCTGGCTGATGTCCATGGCGTCTTCGCGATTGCCGGTGAGGCGGAGGAGGTAATTGAAGATGCGCCTCTCCCAACGCGAAACGAGGAGGTTGTAGGCATCGACGCCGCCCCGCCGCGCCTTGGCGATGAGGTCACGGTCCTCCACCTCCCGAAAAATCAACCTGTCACTCCTTCTTTAGGGACGCGCGCAGGCGGGCAAAAAGTTGGACCGCGGCGGCGAACGTTTACTGGCGGTTTTCTTCACTTTACCGCGGGAGGGGGAGGCGTGAGCGAGAGGGAGCGGGCTGGTAGGGGCGGTTTGCGGTTTGGAATGAGGGAGTTGCGGGGGATGGAGGAGAGTGGCGATTTTTGTGAACGACGCGAGAGACGGACGTCGGGAGCTTTGATTCTTCGACGGAAATTGGTAAACAGAAATACTTCGACAAATTTTGGGCGCGTAACGTTATTACGCCGACGATGCGTTCGCACGGAAGCCAATGCTGTATTTGCTTTGCCGTTCCGATCCGATTTACTTTCTTTCCTTCTTTCCTTTGTTTCCTAATAATTTGGTGCAACGTTGCGTTTTACGAAGATCAAAAACCCGTTCATTTGCCCTTGCACGGGTTAGGGAGCCGCGTCAAACGCGAGCGGCCAGCGCCCACCTTTTTGCGTTCGCGATCTCCAGTGCCTAGGATGGAAACCACTTAGCGGCGAGGACGAAGATGATCAGTCGTCTCGCTCTTGGTTACACGATAGCGCGGGGGGTGGGGAAAGTAAGGGGGAGGTGGGGAAAAATGGGGTGTAAGGTGTTGAGGGGATGGAGATATAAATATTTCGGCGCGGCGTGACCGGCGATTTGGGGAGGGCAAGTGTCCCTATTTCAAGTGAGTTTTGGCTAGATTTGCGGGCGCGGCTGGGAACAACTCTGTCGGCGAACATTTCGCGTGCTGGCGATTGGCCTTCGCTCGGAGCGGCTTCGGCCAAACTTGCTCCAGTTCAATCTCGCCGCGCCGGTGGGCGAGGACGAGGTTCATGCTCTCAACGAGGTCGGCTCCGAAGGCCGTTTTCTTCGCGGGTGTTTTCTTCGGCATTCTATTGGACTCCTTTCAAGTAGTCGGCGATTTCGTGCAGGGCTTTCTCTCGAACCGAAGCGATTAATGTGGCTGGGGAATCAGCGCCGGCGCCCTTCGCGAACCAAGCCCTCATGAACGAGCATTTTAAGGAGCGTCTGGTAGCCGATTCCTTTACGCTCCGCTAGCTTCCGGGCGCGCGCGATGTCGTCTTGCGGCAGGCGGAGGGCGATCTGGACGCTGCTCTTCCGGTTGAGTTTCGCGAACAGGGCGGATCCGCCGACCTTGATTCCGGCCGCCTTGGCCGCGGCGGATTTTCTTTTCACGTATTCGCGCCCGGCGCGACTGGCCCACCAATCCGCCTCGTCGCTTTCGCCGTGGAACTTTGGCATTTCAAGAGATTTTTCGTGCATTCGTTTCATTCACTTGTTAGCTGCCATCTGCCGTGGCAAACAGCCGCGGCGGGCGGGTCGGCGATCGGCCGCACTATGATCGTCTCATGCCGATGAGGGTTCGGGAAGTCATCCAAATGCTTTTGAGGGACGGTTGGAAGGAGATGCGCTCAAGGGGCAGCCATCGGCAATTCAAACTTCCGGATAAGCGCTTTATCATCACTGTGCCGGGGAACGACGGAAAGGAACTCGCGCCCGGTACGTTGAACGCTATACTCAAAAAAGCAGGCTTGAAATGATCGCTAAACGATTTTCCGTGGTGATCGAACGGACGGGGACGGGTTTCTCGGCGTACTCGCCCGATGTGCCGGGATGCGCCGCGGTGGGCGACACGGAAGAGGAGACCCGCCGGAATTTCCAGGAAGCCTTGGCCGCACACTTCGAGGCGATGCGGGAAGTGGGGGAGCCGCTGCCCGAGCCGAGTTCAGCCGTAGACTACGTGGAAGTGGTGGCGTAGGCGCGCGGGCGCGCTATTTTCTCGGTTCGCTGGATGGCGGGACGATGCCTTTGAGGCGCATGTAGACGCACATGGTTCCGTACATTTCGTTGTCGTGGGCGGTGATGTAGTAAAGCATCCCGAGGCGCGAGTGGTGCATGTAGCCGCTGCCGATGAATTCGGCGGCGTTGGCGTCGGTGACCGAGGCGGCGGCTTTGTCGCATTCGGCTACGGAGTCTTGGAGGGCGGCGACGAGGTCGGCTTTGGAAGTTTTCGCAGCGGCGGAGGGCGTCTTTGGCGAACCGTTGAGCATGGAACAGGCGCGCAGTTGCGAGTCGGCGACGTGGGCGATCAATTGGCCAAAGGGTCGCACTTCGGGGGTGGCGCGGAAGGAATAGTCCTCTTCGGGCACCTTTTCGGCGGCCTTGACGAGGTTGTTCATCACGCGGGTGAGGCCTTGTTTGGCTTCGGCGGCGGGGGCGGGATTGGGCGCGGCGTCCTGGGCCCAGGCGCCGGCGCAGGCCACGGCCAGGAGCGATAACGAGACGCGGACGGGAGTAGCGATCATGGAGTCTCCTTCTGTAGGATAATCTTACACTCATGCCTCGCCGTGAAGCACCGCAAGCGGGATCGCCCACGGCGGATGGGAAAAAGCAAGACCAACCCGGTCTGCGGCGCGAGTTGCGGCTGTGGGATCTGGTTTTCCTGAACCTATCGGCGGTCGTTGGGATCCGGTGGGTGGCGGCGGCGGCGCACGCGGGGCCGGGCGCGTTTCTGCTGCAGGCGCTGGCGGCGGCGTTTTTCTTTTTACCTTGCGCGTTGGTGGTGGGCGGGCTGTCGCGGCGGTTTCCCGAAGAAGGCGGGCTCTATATCTGGAGCCGGGAGGCGTTCGGCGAGTGGCACGCGTTTCTTTGCGCCTGGTTTTATCTGTTGTCGAACGTGGTGTTTTTTCCGACCGTGCTGTTGGCGGGAGTGACGATGTCGAGTTACATCTTCGGTCCGGCGGTGGCGAAGACGCTGGAGCGTCCGGAGATCACGATCCCGCTGACGCTGGGCGCTTTGTGGTTGACATTCTTTACTAACTTAGTCGGTTTGAATGTGGGTAAGTGGACGACGAACATCGGAGGGGCTTCGACTTACTTGATCGTAGTGGTTATTCTGATCCTGGCGGCGCGGATCGGGTGGAAGGACGGGCTGGCTACGCATTTTTATCTCCTGCCGAAGATCTCGTGGGACAGTTTGAATTTGTGGTCGCAGATCGCGTTTTCTTTTATCGGGCTGGAGCTGGGGGCGATCCTGGGCGGGGAGATCCGCAACCCGGAGCGAAACATCCCGCGGGCGGCGGGGATCTCGGCGGCGGCGTGCGTGCTGTTTTATATCAGCGGGACGTTCGCGCTGCTGGCGCTGATGCCGCCGGAGAGCATCAGCCCGTTGACGGGACTGGCGCAGGCGGGAGAGACGGCGGGCGCGAAGTTGGGCTATGCGTGGCTGCCGGCGTCGTTCGCGGTTCTGATCGCGGTGGGTATCGTGGGGCAAGTGGGTTCCTACATCGCGGGCATTTCGCGGCTGCCGTACGCGATCGGGCTGGACCGGCATATGCCGGCGGTGTTTTCCAAGCTCCATCCGAAGTGGCGGACGCCTTACGTTTCGCTGTTGAGCCAGGGCGTGGCGGCCAGCGTATTCCTCATAGCCATGCAGACCGGCGAGACGCTGGGAGCGGCGTATCAGATTCTGGTCGACATGTGTACGCTCACCGGATTTTTGCCGTTCCTGTATATCTTCGCCAGCGGCTGGCGGTTCGGGTATAAGATCGCGGGCGCGGCCGGGTTTACCGTCTCATTCGCCGCGATCCTGCTCTCGCTCAGCCCGCCCGATGGCGTGCAATCGGTGTGGGTCTTCGAAGCGAAGTTACTCGGAGGCTGTCTGTTTTTGGCGTGGCTGGGATGGCTGATTTACCGGCGCAGTAAGATGGCGGGCGCGGCGCGGGGCGTCGCCGCCTAGCGGGTAACTGGCGTGACTTACGAGAAAGCGGTACGGTATCTCTATTCTCTCGGCAACGAGGTGAAGACGGCGAAGCTGGGCCTCGAGCGCATTACCGCGCTGCTAGGAGCCCTGGGCGATCCTCAGCGCAAATTCCGGGTGGTTCACGTGGCGGGAACGAACGGGAAAGGATCGACCTGCGCGATGATCGAGGCCGGATTGCGCGCGGCGGGCGTTCGGACGGCGCTGTATACTTCGCCGCATTTGACGGAACCCACCGAACGCATACGGATCGCGGGCGAGGAGGTGACCGAGGCGGAGTTCGCGGTGGTATTCGAGCAAGTCCACTCCCGCGCGGAGAGGATGCTACGGGAGGGATCGATCGACTTACATCCGACTTACTTTGAGACCGTGACGGCGATGGCGTTTCTAGCGTTTTCGCAAGGGAAGGTGGAGACGGCGGTGATCGAAACGGGACTGGGCGGGCGGCTGGATGCGACAAATGTGGTGCGGCCGGAGGTGACGGTGATTACGCCGATCGATTACGATCATCAAAACTTTCTGGGCGATACGATCGAGTCGATCGCGGCGGAGAAGGCGGGGATACTGAAGCCCGACGCGACGGCGGTGATCGCGCGGCAAAGGCCGGAGGCGCTGCGGGTGCTGCTCGACAAGGCCGATGAAGTGGATTGTCCCGTGTTGCTAACTTCCGACTGGCCGGTGTTGGAGTTGAGCGTGGACGCGCGCGGGTCGCGTTTCCGGACGGCGGCGTATACGATCGATTGCCCGTTGGCCGGAGAGCATCAGGTGGAGAACGCGCTGGCGGCGGCGATGGCGCTGGACCTGTTGGGAGTAAGGCCGGAGGGCATCGCGCGGACACGGTGGCCGGGGCGGCTGGAGCGGGTGCATGAGGAGCCGGAAGTTATTCTGGACGGCGCGCATAATCCGGCGGGCGCGCGGGCGCTGGCCGGTTACATCCGGCGCTTTTACGCGGAGCGGACGGTGTGGCTGGTGTTTGGAGCGATGCGCGACAAGGCGGTGAAGGAGATGGCGGAGATCTTGTTTCCGCTGGCGGAGCGGGTGATTCTGGCGGCGCCGGACAATGCGAGGGCGATGGAGATGGCGGAGTTGCGGGCGTTAGCCCCGGAGGGGGAGGTGGCGGCGTCGGTTGAGGAGGCGGCTCGGATGGCGTTGTCGGCGCCGGAGGATGCCGCGGTGTTCTTCGCGGGGTCGTTGTTTCTGGTGGGGGAAGCGCGGGCGGCGCTCAAGCGGCCCATAGACGGGCGCTAAACTGGAGGGCAAATGGCAAAGGCGGCGCTGCTGGACACGAATACGGTCGATTTGAACGACATATTCGCGAACGGAAAACTGTATCGCGTTCCGCCGTACCAGCGCGACTACTCGTGGAATATCGAGAACTGGGAAGATTTATGGAACGACATTGTCGCGCTCGAGGACTCTTCGCTGCAGCATTACCTGGGTGCGATCGTGTTACAGAGGGACTCAGGCGGCCTTACGGTGATCGATGGGCAACAGCGCCTTGCCACACTGAGCCTGCTCGCGTTGGCGGCGCTCCGTCGCATCCTGGATTTAAAGGACGCCGGCTTCGAGGCGGACCGCAATCAGGAGCGCTATGACCTGTTGTACCGCCAATTCATCGGCAGCAAGGATCCCGCCTCGCTTCGCTACTCGAGTAAGCTCGCGCTGAACCAGACCGAAGACGGATTCTATCAGCAGTATCTGATCCAGTTCCGGCAGCCGGTGAACGTTAGGAAGCTCCGGGAGTCCGAACGCATGCTTTGGGACGCGTATCAATATTTCTACAAGCAAATTGGCATGCGATTCGGACCCGGCTCCACGGGTGAGGATCTGGCGGAGTTCCTAAATGCGCTGGTGGGCCACCGCCTGATCTTCATTCAGATCGGCGTCGAGGACGATCTTAGCGCGTATACGGTTTTTGAGACGCTGAACGCCCGAGGCCTGGAGCTCACCGAGGCGGATTTGTTGAAGAATTTCTTGTTGTCGAAGGTTTCCGGCGCGGAGACGGATTTGGATCACGCCCGTAGTCAGTGGGCGCGGCTGAATCAACTCATCGGTCCGGGCGATCTACCTCCGTTCCTTCGCCACTATCTGAATTCGCGCCAACGCTCAGTCCGGCGCGAGCGTCTGTTTAAAGTCCATCAAAGAAAGAATAGTGGACCGGAGCCACGTTTTCCTTCTTCTCGACGAGTTAGAGAGGGCGGCGCATCTCTATTGCGCCCTGGACGACCCTAACGACGAATTCTGGATCGATTGGCCGGGCTGCGAGGAGTGGGTCCGGGCGCTCAGGTTGTTCCACGTGACGCAATACAAACCTCTCGCCTTGGCTTGCGGCGGCAAGTTTGGCGTCGAGGAGTTTCGGAAAGTCCTTCGCGCGGTCGCCGTCGTTTCGTTCCGGTTTAATATGATTGGGCGCCGCAACACGCATGAGTTGGAGCAGCGATATAACGAAGTGGCTTGCGGCGTTTTCAAAGGGACGGCGACGTGCGCTCGCGATGTGATCGAGGGTCTTGAGGGATGTGTATGTTCCCGACGAGGAATTTCGTGCGGATTTCGGCGTGTTCTCCGTGGTCTCCAACTCAAAGAAGAAACTGCTCAGCTATATCCTCTGCGAACTCGAGAATCGCCTTTCGGGAGCGGACCTCGATTACGAAACGGCTTCGGCCACCGTGGAGCACATCCTTCCCGAGAACGCGGGTGAAGAGTGGGCAGGGTTCCCGGAGGATGAGAGGAAGCGCTTCACGTATCGGCTGGGAAATATGACGCTCCTGGAGCGCGGTAAGAATCGCGACGCGGCCAATCGATCCTTCGTCGAGAAGCAGGCCATCTACAAAACTAGCCAATACCGGCTCACCAACGGCATCGAAGGAGAGGAGTGGACCGCCTCGGCGATCCAGGCGCGGCAGCGAGAAATGGCCAAGTGGGCGACGGCGGTGTGGCGGATCGATTGAGACGATCGATGAGCGGCCCATACAATGAAGCCTGATGGGCTTTCTCCGCGGGCTGCTGATTACCGATCCTCTGATTATTCTGTCGATCGTGTTTTTTGGCGGGGCGAGCCTGATTACGTCGCTGTTCGACGGCGATGGGCGGAAGCAGGCGGGGATCGCGCGGCGGTGGGCGCGGCTGATGTTGCGGATTGCGCGGGTGCGGGTGACGGTGGAGGGTCTGGATAAGATTCCGGAGGGCGCGGTGTGCGTGATCGCGTCGAACCACTTGAGCTTCATGGACACGCCGGTGGTGCTGGCGCACATTCCGGTGCAGTTCCGGTTTCTGGCCAAGCACGGGCTGTTCAAAATTCCGTTGCTGGGAACGCACCTGGCGCGGGCGGGGCACATTCCGGTGTTTCGCGGGAATCCGAGGCAGGCGCTGAAGACGATGTCGCAGGCGGCGGAGACGATTCAACGGATGGGCATCTCGCTGCTGGTGTTTCCCGAGGGAGGGCGGACGCGCGACGGGGCGCTGCAACCGTTCAACGAAGGCGCGGCGTATATCGCGATCAAAGCGAAGGCTCCGTTGATCCCGGTGGCGTTGATGGGGACGCGGGAGATCCTTCCGATGAACTCAATGCAGCCCAAGCCGGGGGCGGTGACGCTGAGGATCGGGGAGCCGATTCCGACCGCGGAGATGACGCTGCGGGATCGCGAGCGATTGACGGAAATGGCGCACTCCCAAATCGCGGCGCTGCTGGCACTACAATGACTGCATGACGAAACGAAACTTTCTCATCGGACTAACGGCGCTCGCCGGCGCGGTATTCGGCCGCAAAGCGAAGGCGCAAACGGGCGGGCGGATTTTCGAGATCCGCACCTACACGACGAACGACGGGAAGCTGGACGCGCTGCTGGCGCGGTTCCGCGACCACACGATCACCATCTTCAACCGGCACAATATGACCAGCATCGGCTATTGGGTGCCGGAGGACGCTCCGTTATCGAAGAACACGCTGACCTACATGCTGGCGCATCCGAGCCGCGAGGAAGCGAAGAAGAACTGGGCGGCGTTCAGCGACGATCCGGAATGGAAAAAGGTGCGGGCGGAGTCGGAGGCGAACGGGAAGATCGTGATCAACGTGGTGAGTGTGTTCGCTAACGCGACGGATTTTTCGCCGCTGAAGTAAACGGCGGGTCAGTGGCGGTGGATGTGCGGGTGAGGTTGCACGGCGCCGGCCTCGTGGACGTGGCGGTGGGGGCGGATGAGGCGCGTGCGCTCGAGCAGGGCGACGTCGTGGAGGATGACGAGCGGCGCGCCTTCGGCGGCTAGGCGGCCGTTTTCGAGGACGAGGCAGCGGTCGGCGATCTCTTCGAGGGAGTCGAGATCGTGGGTGGCGGTTATGACGGTTTTCGCGCCGCCGGACCAGGCGGAGTAGAGATCGAGGATCAGGCTTTGGCTGGCGGGATCGAGCGCGGCGGCGGGTTCGTCGAGCAGCAGGACATCGGGATCGAGGATGAGGACGGAGGCGAGAGCGACGCGCTTCTTTTCGCCGCCCGATAGCCGATGCGGCGCGCGGTCGCGCAGGTGGGCGAGGTGGAAGCGTTCGAGCGTTTCCTCGACGCGGCGGCGGACTTCGGCTTTGGGCAAGCCGAGCTGAAGGGGGCCGAAGGCGAGCTCGTCGAAGACGCTGGGGTTGAAGAGCTGGATGTCGGGGTTTTGGAAGACGATGCCGGCGCGGCGGCGGAAGCGGAAGAAGAATTCCTCGTGCTGGAGACGGGCTTCGGTGAGATCTTCGCCGAAGAAGGAGACGGCTCCTTCGTGGGGGAACGACAGGCCGGCGAGCACGCGGAGGAGGGTGGATTTGCCGGAGCCGTTGGCTCCGAGCAGCGCGAGCCGCTCGCCCGCGAAGACGCTGAGCGAGAGATTGTCGAGCGCGGGGGTTCGGTTGTAAAGATAGGATACGCCGCGGACGTCGAAGGCGGGCGGGGTCATCGGCCGAACCAAAGCGCGGCGGCGGCGAGGGAGACGAAAGCGGTGAGACGCAGCCAATCGGCGCGGGACATGGCGAGGTCGTCGAGGAGGCGGACATCGCCGCGGAATCCGCGCGCTTGCATGGCGAGGTAGACTTCCGAGCCGAGCGAGACGCTTTTGGCGAGAAGGACGCCGGCGCTCGAAGCGGCGAGGCGACGGCGGTCGCGTGGAGGGAGACGGCCGACGAGGCGGGCTTCGCGGGCTTCAAACATTTCCCGGGCGGTTTGCAGGAAGAGAAAAATGTAGCGGTAAGCCATGCCGAGGAGGACGGCGGCGGTGGCCGGAAGGCGGAAGAAACGGAGGGCGTGGAGAATGTGCGTCCAAAGCGTGGTGAGGATGAGGAGAGTGGAGAGAGTGGCGGCGGTTTCGGCGCGGAGGAGGAGAAAGGCGGCGGCTTCGGCGCCCTGGCGGGTGATGGCGAACGGGAGCGGCGCGAGCGAATAGAGAACATGACCGGGCGTGAGGACGAGCGCGGGCAGGGCGATGAGGCCAGTGAAGGCGAGGACGGCGAGCCAGACGCGCAGGGCGAGGAGGCGAATCGGGATGCGGGAGAGCGCGGCGAGCAGGACGGCGAATAGGAAGATGGCGAGGAGCGCGGGGAGGCGGCGCGAGGCGACGGCGGCGAGGATGAGAGCGGCGATGCCGGCGAGTTTTACGCGGGGGTCGAAGCGCTGGAGCAGGCCGGGGGCTTGGGCGGATTCCTCGGCATTAAGCGAGTGTTCGACGGCGCGAAGGAAGCTGCGCGCGGTTTTTTCGACGAAGCCGGCGCGGGTGCTGGAGAGCGGGAGGAGGCGAAACACGAGCGCGATGAGAGCCACGCCAAGGAGCGCCGAGAGAATGTAGCCGAAAGAGGCGCTGGGGACGAGCGCGGGGGTGTAGCCGGGGATGGGGGCGGTCCAGATCCGCTTCAGAACGGTCGATTCGCCAAAGGCGGCGCCGGTGGCGAGGAGGCCGAGCGGCGTGAGAACGGCGAGGACCGCGAGGGCGAACCAGAGCTTGCGGGGAGTGGAAAAGGCCGGACGCGCGGGGGAATCGGCTGGGGCGTCGGGAGCGCTGAAGCGAAGCAGGGCGGGGTCGGCGCGCTGGAGGTAGGCGACGACGCCGGAGGAGACGACGAGTTCGGCGAGACCGGCGAAGGTGAGATGGCCGGTCATCATCGCCGGGATCGAGACGCTCAGAGGGTATGGCGCGTAGAGCGGAGCGCCAGAGGCGTCGTGGAAAAACAGCGGCTGGAGGCCGAACTCGATAGCGGCGCAGAGGGCGGAGAAATTGATGGCGGCGTAACCGGCGAGGCCGGCGGCGAGGACGCGGCGCGGAGAGTCGAGAGAGGCGCGGTGGGCGGCGAGGCGGTAAGTGCCATAGGCGACGAGCGAGCCGACGATGGCCATGTTGAAGCAATTGGCGCCGTAAGCGGTGATGCCGCCATCGCCGAAGAAGACGGCTTGGATAAAGAGGGCGAGCGAGATGGCGAGGATGGAAGCCCACGGTCCGAGGACGATCGCGGCGACGCCCATGCCGACGGCGTGGCCGGTGGTGCCGCCGGGGAGGGGGAGGTTGAACATCATGACCACGAAGGAGAAGGCGGAGAAGACCGAGAGCAGGGGGATGGAGGCGGCGTGGAGGGTTTTCTTCACGCGGCGGAGAGCGGCGTACCAAAAAGGCGAAGCGGCGGCGTAGAAGCCGGCGCAGGTGGAGGGGCTCAGAAAACCATCGGGGATGTGCATCGCGGGCGCGTGGCCTGCCGCAGGATAGCACGAACGTTCAATTGGCGCGATTGGGCCGGTGACAAGAAATTGATGGGGAATTTCACGCTTGTTTTGATGGGTTTGGGAATGGGACAGCGTGCGGCGCGCTTGGGCGGGTACGAAGATGCGGGCATGAGGAAGACCAGCGAGGCTAGAGCGGAGAAGGCGGGCGCGGAGCGGGAAAAACTGGTGCGCGTGTTCGCGACGCGGAGGGACCGGGAGCGGACGATGCGCGTTTCCTACCGCGTTCGCGAGCGGGGGGGTTGCCGGGTGCTGGAGCTACGGCGGATCGAGGACTTGGAGTAAACTAAGGGGGTAGTTCCCTCCAAGGGTTGGGCGGCTAGCTCAGTTGGGAGAGCACGGCGTTCGCAACGCCGGGGTCGTGGGTTCAAGTCCCACGCCGTCCACCAAGATCCGTTGGAATACGCGGTGAAGCGGGTATCTCCTGGACCGATCGTCACGGCAATTTGAGCCGTTCGAGGTCCTCCACCGTCCAGCGTGCCTGCGACTCGATCATGCTCTTAAGCGTTTTTCTTCTAAAGGTATCGGCGCGGCCGTGGAACGCCACGGTAACCCGTCTGCCGTCGGGATGGCGATAGATCTGGTGAGAGCCGCCGCCACGATCCAAAGCGAACCCATCCCGGATCAAGGCCGAAATAATTTGGCGCGCGGAAAGATTTCGGAGCCGATCATAGTCGATACCCACGAATCAGACGGTCACAGCCACACGGGGTTCGACGGCGGCGCCTTCCTGATCGAGGGGTTCCTCTGGGACGCGTTCACCGTGTTCAAGCATGCTCTCGACAACCAAATGGACGACCTCGTCGATGTTCTTCCGCGCTTCGGCCTCCGTTAGGCCCCACGT
The DNA here is from genome assembly GCA_963823105.1 of uncultured Acidobacteriota bacterium. Taxonomy (GTDB): domain Bacteria; phylum Acidobacteriota; class Terriglobia; order Bryobacterales; family Bryobacteraceae; genus JAJYKC01. The sequence continues at coordinate 47,348 of CAWGKC010000007.1, read as the reverse complement.
GGACGCCCCCTCCCGTTCAAGCGCCGGGCAATAGGCGTGCCAACCCGATGGATTGCCATCAAAATCCTCATCGGGCTCGACAACCACTTTGAAATTGTAGGTTTTCATTTACGTTGCTACGGATTCGGTTGGTTTGCTTTCAGTGTACAACTACACGAAAACGATCCGATAAGGGGTGCTACCTGAAAAGTGCGTTGAAGTGAAATCGCGGGCCTGCTTTCAGCGCAGCGAGAGGCTTGCAGGCCGCTTCGCAATCCGCGCGGCCTTTTCAAGAGGACCGACTTCCAGTATGTTCCGCGCCTTACCGATGTCGTTCGCCGGAACGATAGTATCTTGGTCATCCGAATCGAGTTCGAAATCGTCGCCCTGAAAACGGTCGATGATCTCATCCGTGGCGCCCTCGGAAAGCGTCTGCTAGATAGAATCTCGCTCGCAAGATCCGACGTATCGATGGCCGTTTTATCCTCCCTTTCTATTACCGTCGTCGCTTGACCGGTTTAGAGCGCGCGAACTTTCCGTTCTGTAACCGGTTTTTCGCCGCTCTTGGCCCCGGGTTCAGCAGACGCCTTACCGCGCTCTACTGGAATGAGACGAATTTCGAATACTCTATCGAATAACCCACGTCAAACAAATCCAGCCCGGTAGGGTTCGACGCCAACGGTGCGGCGTTGCCGGTAAGCATCTGGAGGGCGCCAAGCGGACTCGCGCTGGGTGGCAACGCCTGCAGAATCGCGGTAGACACGGTCAAGGTACCGGCGGAACCATGAGCCCGGCATTCAAAACTGACAGCGGCGTTATCCGCGACCGCGCTGGACCCGAAGAGGTAAACGTCCAAATTGGGATCTCCGCCGGTCCAGGTAACCGTGAGCGGCTGAGATCGCGGAACCGAAGTGATCGAACTATAGTTCGTCCATGTGAAAACGGGCGGAACGGTGACGTTGACTTGGAATCCGCCGACGTCCTTGCCGCCGCTTCCGTTGTCTACGGTGTAGGTTCCAGGACTGAGGTAGAGAGGTTGAGCGGTCTGGCCAGGAAGTGGAGCGCCGCCACCGAGAGTCGTGAAGAAGGAACCCGTTGTCCCTGTCAACCGGGTTAGCGTCTTGGCTCCATTCGATCCATTCACGTTGATCACCGGGCCGGCATCGAGGCCGCTCGAGACGATCGTTCCCGCCGGGGGTGAGTTGGTGATGGCACATGCGCCATAGTTCAGATCTAAACCCGAGGTGCTGTAGGCGTTGGAACTGATCTTCGCGAAGCTGGCCTCTCCGGCGTCAGTGGTGGTGATTGTGGTTGTGCCGGGAGATGTACTAACGGAATGCGCAAGCAGGACGGCGCCGACCCGGACGAACCCCGAACGGAGGGCCTGCAGAAAACCGGGAGGGTAGCTTGTTGAACTGGAGCACGTGGTGGTGGTCCCGACCGACATGGTGGCGGTGTTACTGTAGACCGGGTTGGCTCCGTTTGTCCCGCTGACCGCGATGGCCACCGGGACAGAACAGCCGGTGACGCCGGCCGGGATCGTGAAGTCTATCTGGTCCTCTCCGGCATATCCCGAACGCCCGGCATAAACGACTGTAGCCGCTTGGCCGCCGACCGTGACAGACACGCTGACTCCCGGCAGGTTACCGCTTGGCGGCGTGGTCGCGTCGCTGCCGCCGATAGGCCCCAATCCGGTGCCCCATGCAACCACGGTTTCGCCGGGTTGAAACGCGAAGCTAGTCGAACTGACGTTGTTCCTACCGTCCAGGATTACGCCGGGCCCCGATCCCTGTTGATTGACTGTAAACATTCCAAAGCTGCTCTTTGCAACCGTGATGGGAGCGGCTGCACTGGGCGTTCCGTTGTAGGACACGGTAATCGTCCCGGTTCCGACTGGCGTCGTGGAGGGCAGAATTGCGGCGACTTGACCGGCGGACGTATAAAACATGAAGCACTGGACAGTGGCCCCGCCGACCGTCACGTCGATGGATGTCCCGCTCAAGGTAATTGGAAGCGGGAGACCGGCAGCATAGGCTAACTTCGAGGGCCCCATGTTGGAACCGAAGATGTTAAAAATAGATCCCTCGGCGATGGAGCCATTGGGAAGTTGCGGGTCTGCGTAACTGGCGGCGTTCTTTACTCCGTGAGCGGCGATGGCCGGAGCAGCGCCAAAAGCCGGCATGGCAGCCACGCAGGCCGCCAGGGTCGGAATGAATAGTTTCGCCATAAGTCCTCCGTATCAGCCGAAATTGGTTTTTGGTCTCCCGGCGGTTGCGAGTATACACCCGTTTGTCTCCCGCTGGCTCCGAGGCGAGGCGAGGACAATTTTTCTCCCAGATAGTCCCGCTGTTCCCAACCGCCCTTTTCCGAGTCCTGAAAGCCGCTCGCTGGGGATTTCAGAATCAGCTTTTTCAAACTGCAACTAGATTCGAAAAGAAAATTGCATCTACGCGACGCGAAGCGGGTGAACGATCAGGCGCGCCGGGCATTGGGCCGACGCATTCGTTGTACGGGAGTCGCGACTGGAGTGCGCCGTGTCTCGGTTTCCGGGTATGCGCGTAACCGCCCTCAACCGGAGTCTGTCAATACCTTCCCGGCATGGCAGCCAAGCCGGTCTCCGGGCGTCTCATTCGACGTTGTAGTTTTCCGGCAATTCTCTGTCGCCCCGCACCAGCCTCGCGGGAGAGCAAGCCAAGTTGCCGCGCGGGATTGACATCTCGAACTTGACTCGCGTAATCTCGCCGGCGTAAGCTAAGAATTCTTGGTATGGGACGCAAGGCGCAAAAGAACGATTCGTTGCCCGGTTCACTGGACATGTTGATTCTGCGGACGCTGTCGCGACGCGATCTCCATGGATACGGCATAGTCCAGTTCATTCAACAATCGTCCGGCAACGAGCTCCTCGTCGAGGAGGGCTCGCTTTACCCCGCTCTCCAGCGGCTGGAGCTGAACGGCTGGATCAATGGTGTCTGGGGCGTGACGTCGAACAATCGGCGGGCGAGGATCTACAAGATCACGGCGGCTGGACGCAAACAGTTGGCCGTTGAAACCGGGAAGTACGCCAAACTCACGTTGGCGATCGGACGCGTGATGGGAGGGGAGTGAAGGACGTGTTACGACGGCTGAGGTATTGGATGGAGAGCGCCAGGCGCAGCGAGGCGCTGCACGAGGAAATGGAACTGCACCTGGCGGAAAAAGCGGCGGAACTGCAGGCAGACGGCATGACGGCGGAGCACGCCAGGGCTGAAGCGCGCCGGCGATTTGGCAACGCCGGACTGAAGCATGAAGAGTCACGGGAGATTTGGATGACACGGTTTTTGTCGGAACTTGGCCAGGATGTCCGCTATGGCTGTCGCACGATGGCCGCCAACAAGGCATTCAGCGCCCTGGCGGTCCTGTCGCTGGCGCTCGGCATTGGGGCCAATACCGCGATCTACAGCTTGATGGAGTCGATTCTATTGCGCTCGCTGCCGGTAGCCGATCCCGAGTCGCTGGTGGTCCTGAATTGGCATAGCCGGCCGCCCCAGGAAGGCAGCAGGGAATGGGTCATACACGGGTTACAAGGCTTGTTCTGGCCGGGCGGCAAAAGCGCGCTGGTCAGCGGGATCTTCCCCTACCCCGCGTTGGAGACGCTTCGCGAGGAGAATCCGGTCTTTTCCACGGTCTTCGGATACTTCAACGGACTAACCCGTAACCTGGCCGTCGGCGGGGAGGCGGCGAGCGCCAGCTCGGAGTACGTCACCGGCGACTATTTTCGCGGCCTCGAAGTGTTGCCGGCCGCGGGACGTCTGATTGACTCCGAAGACGACCGCGCAGGCGCGGCGGCGGTCGCCGTCATCAGTTTTGCGACAAGCCAAAATCGCTTTGGAGGACCGTCGAACGCGATTGGAAAGCCGATTCTCGTCGATAACATTCCCTTCACGGTGATCGGCGTCACGCCGCCGGAATTCTTCGGAGTCGATCCGGCGGCGGCGCCGGACCTCTACCTTCCGTTGCATGCGAATCTGCTCACGGACGGTCCCAGCGCGGCTCGTATGTATCCCGACGGAAACTTCTACTGGATCGAAATGATGGGCCGCCTGCGGCCCGGCGTCAGCATCGCCCAGGCGCAGGCGGCGCTGGCGCCCCGTTTCCATCAATGGGTTGCCACCACCGCGACGACCGGCGGTGAGCGCGCCAATCTGCCCGCGCTGATTCTGAATCCGGGCGCCGAAGGTCTGGGCAGCCTGCGCCGCCAGTATTCGAAGCCTCTGTACGTACTCCTGGCGATGGTGGGATTGATCCTGGCGATCACGTGCGCGAACATCGCCAATCTGCTGCTGGCAAGGGCCGCCGCGCGACGCCGCGAAATGGCCGTCCGGCTGAGCCTGGGAGCGGGACGGTTCCGCGTCGTGCGGCAGTTGCTGACCGAGAGCGTGATGCTGGCGTCGCTCGGCGGAGCGTTCGGGGTCTTGTTTTCGATCTGGGGCGTGCGAGCGCTGACGTTGCTGCTCTCCCACGGGCGGGAGAACTTTACGCTGCACGCGGAATTGAACTGGAGCGTGCTGGGCGTGACGGCGGCGCTCTCCGTGGTCTGCGGCCTGTTGTTTGGCCTTGCGCCGGCGATTCAGTCGACGCGTCCGGACGTGATGCCCGCGCTGAACAATAGCCGCGGCGGAGGGCCTCGCCGCCGGGCGCAGCACGTTCTGGTCGTCGCCCAAATCGCGGTCTCCTTTCTCCTCCTGGTCGCCGCGGGACTTTTTGTCCGGACACTCGACAAGCTGCACTCCGTACAACTGGGATACGCCCGCGAGAACATCCTTCTGTTCTCGTTGAATGCGCGCCAGGCCGGGCATCGCGACCCGGAGATGGCCACATTTTACGCGAACCTGCGCAAGCGCTTCGAATCGATCCCCGGAGTGAGCAGCGCGACGCTTTCGCAATCCTCGATCCTCAGCGCCGGCATGGCCGGGGGTGCATACAGGGGGACGATGAAGATCGGCGCGGTTACCGGCGTCACCATTGTGGGCGCAGGTGTCATGGCCGCCGGACCGCGTTTCCTGACGACGATGCAGATCCCGATCCTGGCCGGGCGTGAGATCGACGAGCGCGACCTGCCGGGCTCCCAGCCGGTTGCAGTGATCAGCGAGCGGCTGGCGCGGACTTACTTCGGGAACGAGAATCCGCTGGGCCGGCGCATCGCGTTCGTGGACGAGAACCGCGATCTCGAAATCGTCGGCGTGTCGGCTAACGTGCGGTACGGCGGGCTGAAAGAGGGGAGTCCGATGACGGTGTTCACCGCGGCCAGCCAGTTTCCTCCGGACCGGGTGACCTACGCGCTGCGGGTGGCGGGCGATCCGCTGACGTATGTCCGGAGCGTGCATGAGATCGTGCGGGAGGCGGATTCACGCTTGCCCGTCACAAACGTGTTCACACAGGCCGCGGAAATCGATCGGACGATCAGCCGGGAAATCACGTTCGCGAAATTGTGTACGGGTTTCTCGGTTCTCGCTCTTGTGATGGCGTGCGTGGGGCTTTACGGAACGATGTCGTACAACGTCGCGCGGGAGGCCGGCGAGATTGGAATCCGCATGGCTCTGGGAGCGCAACGCGGCGCCGTGGTGTGGATGGTTCTGCGCCGCGTTCTACTACTGGCGGCGGTGGGACTCGCGATCGGCGTGCCTGCCGCGTCGATCGCTTCCCGGCTGGTCAAAACGTTTCTGTTCGAGACCCAGCCCAACGATCCGGGAACCCTGGCGCTGGCCGGTGTCGTCCTGGTAAGTTCCGCGATTCTCGCTGGCTATGCACCGGCAAGGCGAGCGTCCCGAATCGATCCGCTGGCGGCTCTGCGGCACGAGTAGCCCTTTCCCGAGTTGGAGAAGCGTATACCAACATGGAGAAGCTGCAGGCGCGGGTCGAGGCAGGAGCAGTTCCGCGCATGCAATTGCAGAAGGAGGAAGACGAACAGACGAACCGCGGCCCGTTGTCCGAGATGATCCGTGGTCGTGGTTCCGGGTACTTCTCCTTCGCTCCCCGCAGGACGATCTCGATGTCCGCCCCGGTCATCGACTCCCGGATTCCCCGGTTTCGCCAAACCTCCTCTCTCCTGGCGTCCGTCTCGCGAGCGCGGTTGGAACCGCGGAATCGCCGGGCGGGTATAATCGCAGTATGGCCGCGCTGGTTGGAATTCGTGTGTCCGAGCCGGAGTTCGATTGGGGCGGTCTGCGGTTGAAGGAAGAGAAGCTGTTGCAATCCCTGGCCGGGCTGGGGCGGGTAATTGTGGCGTATTCGGGCGGGGCGGATTCGGCGTATCTGGCGTGGGCGGCGCACCGGGCGTTGGGGGAAAACGCGCTGGCGATTACGGCCGACTCGGCGTCGATTCCGGAATCGCACAAGCGCGACGCGGCGGACTTCGCGCGCGAGGTTGGGTTCCGGCACGAGTTTGTCGAAACGCGGGAGTTCGACAATCCCGATTACGTAAAGAACGACAAGGACCGCTGTTTCCACTGCAAGGACGAGTTGTTCACGGTGCTGGATGGGGTGGCGCGGGAACGCGGTTTTCAGTGGATCGTGTACGGGGTGAACGCCGACGATTTGGGCGATTACCGGCCGGGGCAGCGGGCGGCGACGATGCACGAGGCGAAAGCGCCGCTGGTGGAAGCGGGGTTGACGAAGGCCGAGATCCGGGCGCTATCGCGCGAGGCGGGATTATCGACGTGGGACCGGCCGGCGGCGGCGTGTCTCAGCTCGCGAGTTCCCTACGGCACGCCGGTGACGGTGGAGACGGTAAAGACGGTGGAGCGGGGCGAGGAAGAGATCAAGGCGCTGGGTTTCCGCCAGTTCCGGGTGCGGTTTCACGGCGAGCTGGTGAGGATCGAGATCGCGCCGGAGGAGCTGGAACGCGCGCTGACGCTGGAGATGGCGCGCGCGTTCACGGCGATCTTCAAACCGCTGGGCTTTCACTATGTGACGGTGGATCTGGAAGGCTACCGGCAGGGATCGCTCAATTCGGTTTTGAAGAAATAGAGGCGCGCGGAGTCAGGCGCAACGAGATGGCGGGCGGAGAGACCGAATCGATCTCGATGCCGGGAGGTAGGTTTAGATTGCGCGCGGCGACGCGGAGCGTGAACGCGCCGGCCTTGGCATTTTGAAGATCGAACCGCGCGGCGATGGAGGCGAGGCGGCCGGTTTCGAGAATCCAGGTGCGGCCGCGGAGCTCGACATCGACGCGGTCGCGGGACTGATCGGCGACCTCCATGCCGGTTGGAACGTTTAGGAATTCGACGGGCACGACGAGGTTGCGCACCGTGGTTCCGCTGGCGACGAAGGAAAGAAACCAGATGACGGCGGCGAGGCCGAGCGCGCCGAGTTTGACGTTGAAATTGGAAAGGGCGGCGGCGCGCAAAGGCGCCCACCACGGCTGGCCCTCGGGGCGGCGCAGGCGGCGCAGGGCGAGCGTGAGATCGACCGCGGTGGCCATGAGGCGGATGTCGCGGCCGGCCATCAGGGTGACTTCGCCGCGCTCTTCCGAGGCGGCCAGCACGATGGCGTCGCAGCGCTCGGCGAGGCCCATGGCGGCGCGATGGCGGGTGCCGAAGTAGAAGGGAACCTCGACGCGCTGGGTAAGAGGGAGAACGACGTTGGCGCGGGTGAGGCGGCCGCGCTCGCAGATGGCGGCGCCGTCGTGGAGCGGAGACGTTTTTTGAAATATGGCTTCGAGAAGACCGGGGGAAATCTCGGCGCCGATTTCGACGCCGCCATCGACCATGTCCTGGAGGGAATCGTCGCGTACGAGGACGATCAACGCGCCGGTGCGGACGGAGGCCATCGAGAAGAGAGCTTCGGCGATGGCGCGGTCGGCCGATTCGAGCGCGCCGGAGGATCGTGGCACAAAGCGGAGGGCGGAGTCGAGGCGGAGGAACGCCCGGCGCAATTCGGGCTGAAAGACGACCAGCAGCATAATCACGGCCAGCACGGCCGCTCCGTCGAGCACCAAGTTGGTGATGATGAGATCGAACTGGCGGGCGAGCAGGGCGGCGGCGTGGAGGCCGACGACGGCGAGGGCGATGCGCATGGCGCGGGCCTGGTTGGCCCAGCGCAGCAGGATGTAGAGCGCGGCGGTGAGGACGACGAAGTCCGGAATCGTTTGCCAGGGAAGGGCGGCCACTAGATTCTATTTTAGACGCGCCGTTGTTATAGACTTCTTACAATATGAGATTCACGATTGCGCTTGCCCTGTTCGCATGCCCGGTTCTGTCCGCCCAGGAGATGGCCGCCACACCACCGATGGGATGGAACAGTTGGAATAAATTCAACCGCAAGGTGGACGATAAGACGGTGCGCGAGATGGCCGACGGCATGGTGTCGAGCGGCATGAAGGACGCCGGTTACGTCTACGTGAACATCGACGACACATGGCAGGGTGCGCGCGACGCGCAGGGGAACCTTCAGCCCAACGAGAAGTTCCCCGACATGAAGGCGTTGGCCGATTACGTTCACTCGAAGGGCTTGAAGATAGGCATCTATTCCTCGCCTGGGCCGAAGACGTGCGCGGGCTTCGAGGGCAGCTATCAGCACGAAGAGCAGGACGCCAAAATGTACGCGGCCTGGGGCATGGATTATTTGAAGTACGACTGGTGCAGCGCGAGCAAGGTGTATAAGCCTTCGGACATGCAGGCGGTTTATAAAAAGATGGGCGAGGCGCTGAAGGCGACCGGCAGGCCGATCCTTTATAGCCTGTGCCAGTATGGCCTGGAGAAAGTTTGGGAGTGGGCACCGTCGGTGGGCGGGAACGCGTGGCGCACGACGGGCGACATATCCGACAACTGGCGGAGCATGTCGCAGATCGGCTTCGACAAGCAGGAGGGCCTGGAGAAGTTTTCCGGCCCCGGGCATTGGAACGATCCGGACATGCTGGAGATCGGCAACGGCGGAATGACGAACGAGGAGTACCGCACGCACATGAGTCTGTGGGCGCTGCTGGCGTCGCCGCTGCTGGCGGGCAACGACGTGCGGACGATGAGCGCGGAGACGAAGGCGATTCTGGAGAATCGCGAGGTGATCGCGATCAATCAGGACAAGCTGGGCAAGCAGGGTTCGCGGGTGACGAAGGACGGCGATCTGGAAGTGTGGATGCGGCCGCTCGATGGCGGCGACATGGCGGTGGGCCTGTTCAACCGCGGGCCGGAGAAGGCGAAGGTGACGGCGAAGTGGAGCGATCTAAAGATCACAGGCAAGCACAAAGTGCGGGATTTGTGGGCGCATAAGGATGGCCGGTCCGCGGCGGATTCTTACTCGGCGGAAGTGCCGGCGCATGGGGTGGTGATGATTCGGGTGAAGATGTAGGAGGCGATGCCCTCGGCTTATGGCCGCCTTCCTGTCAACCGCGTGCCGCTCTTGAATGCGATCAGCGCGACAACAACCCACAGGACGCCCGCGTAGACGGCATACCAGAGCGCTTCCTGCCAAGCCGCTACGCGGGGCGGGCTGAAAGCGACCAGGGCTCCTGTCGAACTCGCATGCATCAACTGAGCCAACAAAACGCTGTTCGTATTGGCGTAGATCCAGGCAATGAGCACCCTCATCGCCGTCATGGCCGCGACAAAAGCGACGAAGTAGGCGGTCCACGAGGAACGGTGCGGCGTTGCGGCGCCCAGGTAGTCGACGACGGGCATGTGCCAGAGGCCCCACAAGAGTCCGAGCACGGCGCCGGCGGCAAGCGCATTGGGGCGGGAGCGCATTCTTGGGAACGCATAGCCCATCCAGCCGATCTCTTCGACAAAACCGGCGGCCAAACCAAACGAGAGACCGGCCAGGAAAGTATTGGGGGCATAAATCGGGCCGACGATGGCTTTCATACCCAGAAGCACCAGCAAAACCAGACTGGGAGGAATGAGCAAGGTTGCGTACCAGCGCGCAGGAAGACGGAAGCGGCGCATTCGCGAGAAGAGGTCCTTCAGGCCGCTCCTCCCGCTTCCGATCGTCGTCAAAACGATGCCGGCCAGGGCGGGACCGAGGAGCATCGCCGGAAACATCATCAGGCCCGTCATCTTCGGCAAGCTCTCGTGGCGCAACAGTCCCGGCGCCGCGACGAGGAACGCGCCCAACCAGGAAATCGCAAAAGTCAGGGCGAAGTAAGCGCCGACGGGATGACGCGCAACGAATGTCCGCGCCCGGCGCGGCGTTGAATCGCGGACCATAATCATTGTGATTCGATAGCCCTCCACTTGCTCCCGATCCGATGCAAGGCGAATCCCGATGGAGCGGATCGGGGTCTCCAATCGCCTTCGGACTGGACTCGCCCAGCGAACACGCTATGAGGATTCAGCCGAAGCGCTTCGGCGAGCGCCGCCATGGTTCGCATGAATCGCGTCTCCCCCGGTAGGCGAGAGCGAGATAAATCCTTGGGCGTTGGCGGGGTGAGCTCCGCGGGTCTGCGGAACGAGGCAATGGCCTTGTCGATGTCGTCTCCGGAGATCCTGGGCGGATAGAGACACCCGGGTCCGAGAGCAGGATGGGCGCGCGTAATTGGCGTCCAGTTCCAGAGCGCGCTGGGTTTCCGCCTCCGCCTTGCGTTCGTCGCGAAGGAGCGAGCGCCGCGTGTTTTCGATCGCGGAATCGAGCCAGTCTGCGCGGCCGAGATCGTAGTAGCCATGAGAATTGCCCGCGTCACGGCGCAAGTACCCATCGCAGACGCGAGGACGAAACGAAGGCGCCAAATCGCCGCGACGAAGCCTGTTTTCGCGGCGTCCGCGACGGTGGCCGGGATTGGGGGCGCCTGTCATGGCGTTGCCCGCTTGCGCCGGCGGGCGCTTTTGAGACTTGGAACCACCAGACTATCGACCGCGCTGTCGAGGACTTGTTCGATCAGTTTTTCGCGCGGCGCCCAGGGAAAGCGCGGCCGCTGAATCAGCAGCGAGGTGATGCCATGCGCGGCCGCCCACAGCGCCTGCGCCGTACAATCCACGTCCTTGGAATCGAACACCTTTCGCGCGACGCACTGCCTTACTTTGGCGAGAAGACTCTCGTAGGCGGCGCGCTGGCGGTGAGGGCGGGGTTGAGTTCCCCGCTGCAACAGAAAGGCAAAGCGGTAGTGGACCGGATGACTCAAGCCGAAGTTGACGTAGGTCCGCAGGCTCCGCCTAAGCAGCACCAGGGGATCTTCGCCGGGTGCGGCGCCCGGTTGCGGAAGCGCCGCCAACAAGGTGGCAAAGCTCTCCGCCACGAGGCGGTCGAATATTTCGCTTTTATCCTTGAAGTACAGGTAGATATTTGCGGGCGAATACCCGATGCGCTTCGCCAGTTTGCGCATGGTGAAGCCTTCGTAGCCGTCGCGGACGAAGATCGCCCGCGCGGCGTTAAGCATTTCGGCCCTCAGTTCCACTTTGTGCCGTTGACGGCGCGAAGAGGCGCTCATAATGAACTACTGTCAGTATACTGAACTGTGTTCATTAGTGATACAAAAAACCGATACCGGCAGCGCACATTATGTGGGCTATGGGACGGGGCGAACCTCTCCGGCTTCTATGCGGGGTTCAGCACAGTCAACGCGATTTCACCTTTGCCCCAGACGGTTTGGCGGCCGACGCCGGTGAAGCGGGCGGCTTCGAGGTAGGGCAGAAATGGGGTGAGGGGGCCTTCGTAGACGGCTTCGCCGGTGAAGCCGCCGAGGGGGTGGGATTGGCCGGTGCGGGTGCTGAGGCGGTCGCGGATGCGGGCGATGAGCACTTCAAACTCCGGGCGCTCGGCGAAATGCCGACAGTCCTTCAGCTCGGTGGGAGTGAGGAAGCGGATGCGCAGGCGGTGAACTTCGGCGCTGGGAGGAGCGAGGTCGAGCGCGTCCGGTTCGCAATGGACCTCTTCGGACCGGGCCGTGGTTGGCGCGCCTTCGAGGGCGAGAAGACGGCAGGCGTAGAGACGGGCGCGGCCACGGTTAGCGTACTGCCGGGCGTGGTCCTCAAATGCGGCCGGACTGCGCGGTAATCCAAGAATTGCCCAAGTGGATCGCGAGTTAGCACCCAGTGCGCTTTCGAAGGCACGCTCACGTCCTCCGAGAATCGAATCGCGAAGTGCAAGGAGCTCCGCGGCAAACATGAGGACACCGCTCGATGGCCTGCCGCAAAATGGCACCTCTCGATTCCGGCGCCTGTTAGCTTCCGGGATCAGCGGCGTCGTTTAGCCGATGTTGGCCGCCCTTCGCGGCCAGGTGGCGTGCGGCCGATTTCAGTGTATTTTCTCGCTAAAACCACGATTTGCCTAAACACGCGAGCCTCGAAAAGCGATTTTGCCCCGGCATTTTTCATGATCCATGGGGAAGCTATCTTAATGTTCCTGTAGACGGCGCTCATCTGCCGCACCGTTGGTTGATCGGCGCTCCTCACAAGCGCATTACCCAATTCGCGAAAGACTCCTTTCGGCCTCTCATCGTGAATATACGCGTCAGTTCCGTCCAGATCGCTCAGCGACTTGGACACGCGCCGCCCGACGGATTCAAAGACAAACCACGTGTGATTCCTTCGTCCGCTTGTCTTCAGCCAACCGAGAACAAGGCCTAATTCGAACGGCATGTTGAAGCGAGGGGTCCGGGGAGGTTTGGGGTCGAGTTCTACGCGCGATAAGTCGTGGAAGGAGTATTGGCAGGAAGTAATCAAATCGAAAATCCTGTCGAGCCTCCGGGCGCCTCCCGGCACCTCCAGCGCGGCCCTGGGGTCTAAACCGAAGGCGGTCAGCCCGGCGATGAACGCTAGATAGAGATCCTCATACCGGTCGTCGTACGGTATATTTATAAACGCCGTTTTCGGTGAAAAACGGAGCATCTACTTTTTGTTCGGCGGGACGACGGCATGATTCGCCGCCTTGACCGCGCGGGATTTCGCGACCTTCTTGGAGAGTATCTTAATCGCCTCACCGGCCGCGACGCCGCCTCCCGTGCGCGACTTGGGTTTTGCGCGAGTCGATCGTCCGAGATCCGGTATGGCAAGTTTGGCGGCGCTCCGAGAACGCTCGGCCATTTCAGAGAGGGCCATTGCGTCTCGCTTCGAAACCCCGAGCCTCTTGGCCGTCTCGAGGACCGAGGGAAACGCCGTCGTTATCTTGGCGGGACGGGTCATGATATCGCGATTATCGCATTTGCCACGACGGCGTTGGGCCCTTGCGCCACCGGGGTTTTGAGCGCGAATCGCCGCGCGAAATTCCCGCGCTCGCGCGTTCGCGTTCCGGCTGCCCACAATGCGACGCCGGCGCGCCTTGGGCGAAAAATGCGGAGGCCCTCATGGCGCTTCGAGCGCCGTCAGCGCGATTTCGCCTTTGCCCCAGACGGTTTGGCGGCCGACGCCGGTGAAGCGGGCGGCTTCGAGGTAGGGCAGAAATGGGGTGAGGGGGCCTTCGTAGACGGCTTCGCCAGTAAAGCCGCCGAGGGGGTGGGATTGGCCGGTGCGGGTGCTGAGGCGGGTGAGCGAGACGCGCTGGATGCGGCATTCGGCGAGGCGGACCTCGGCGGCGCGGGCGCGCAAGGCGGAAAAGCCGATGGGCAGCGGGCCGTCGCCGTAAAGAGCGCTCAGGGTGCTGAGGCGGTCGCGGATGCGGGCGATGAGCACTTCAAACTCCGGGCGCTCGGCGAAATGCTGGCTGTCCTTGAGCTCGGTCGGAGTGAGGAAGCGGACGCGCAGACGGTGGACTTCGGCGCCGGGAGGAGCGAGGTCGAGCGCGACGGGTTCGAGGTGAACGTCGTCGGACCAAGTGGCCGTTGGCGCGCCGTCGAGGCCGAGGAGCCGGCAGTCGAGAAGGCGGGCGCGGCCGCGGGCGGGGCCGATACCGTCCCCGGCGAACGCGGAGAAGGCGCGGACGAAGTGAGCGATGGGCGCCGGGCGGGTATCGAAGAGGTTCAGGTCGAAGTGGAAGCTCCGTTCGGGCGCGATGGTGAGGCCGCCGAGGTGGGAGGCGCGAAAGACGAAGGGGCGGGGAGGATCGGCGAAACCGCTGGGGCCGGAAGTTTGGCGCGGCTCGAAGATGCGCGCGTAGGGGCAGGTGGCGGCGGTGGGGCAATCGCGGGCGCCGGGGCAGGTTGGATCGCAGACGATCCGGCGGAAGTTCGTCCCAAGCGCCCCGCGCAAGGCGTTACCGGGCAGGCCGGCCGCGAAGTGAACGGAGTCCACAGCCGAGAATTCGAAGCGAAGCGGGAAGAAGCGGAACAGCACCCGAACTTGAGTGTATCGAGTGGCGGCGGAGGGTGCGTTCCCTTACGCCGGCTGGGCGACCCTCGGCCGGGCGTCGTTGAAGCTGTAGCCGAAGCCGCGGACGGAGCGGATGAGTTGCGGGTTGGCGGGATCGGCCTCGAGTTTCTGGCGCAGGCGGAGGACGTAGACATCGACGGTGCGGTCCGTCACGGCGCGATCGTTGCCCCAGACGGCGTCGAGCAGTTGCTCGCGGCTGAAGACGACGCCGGAGCGGCCCATCAGAAATTCGAGCAGCCGGAACTCGGTCGCGGTAAGCTGCACCTCCTCGCCGCGGAGCCAGACCTGGCAGCGGCTGCGGTCGAGCTCCACCTCGCCCGCCTTCAGCAGGCCGGTTTTCTCTCGCGGGCCGCGGAGTTGGACTTTGATGCGGGCGACCACTTCGCGGATGAAGAACGGCTTCACGATATAGTCGTTGGCGCCGAGTTCGAGGCCGACGATGCGATCCGTCTCCGAGGCGCGCGCGGTGAGGAAGATCACCGGCACCGGGTACAGTTCCGGGTGCTTGCGGAGGCGGCGGCAGATGTCGAGGCCGTCGGAATCGGGCAGCATGATGTCGAGCACGATCAGATCCGGCTTCTCGCGGGCGCACAGATCCAAGGCGCCTTTGCCGGTGTGGGCGCCGGCAAGCGCGAAGCCTTCCTTCTCCAGATTGTATTTGAGCAACGCGTAAAGATCGGCGTCGTCTTCGATGAGCACGATTTTTTTCATACGTCGAACCACTCCCGCCCCGAGCGTAGCCCGGTTTCAGTGACAAGCCGATGACGGAAAGGTGACGGGCGGAAGAATCGCCGGTTACGCGGGGTTTTGTTCGACTTCGAGCTCGTGGCGATGGCGGACGTCGATGCCGCTGCGCAGAAAGATAATATCCTCGGCGATATTGGTGGCGTGATCGGCGATCCGCTCCAGATTGCGGGCGATGAACATGACGGCGAGAGCGCGGCGGACGACGGACGGATCGCGCTCCATGGCGACGGTCAAGGCGTCGTAGATGTCGTTGCGCGCCTTATCGACGTTGTCGTCCGAGGTAAGCACGGTGCGGGCGAGTTCGGTGTCTTCCTTCACGTAGGCGTCGAGGCAAGTGAGAACCATGTTCTCCACCTGGCCGGCCATGCCCTCGATGTCGATCGGCACGCCGGTGTCGGGCAGGCGGATGAGGGTGAGCGCGCGGGCGACGATGTTGACGGCCAGATCGCCCATGCGCTCCAGATCGGTGCTGATTTTGAGCGCCGCCACCAACAGCCGCATATCGCGGGCGACGGGTTGATTCAGGGTGAGTAGCGTGGTGGTGATCTCGTTGATCTGAACCTCCATCTGGTTCACCATCGATTCGTCGCGGAGCACCTGCTGACCCAGATCCTCGTTGTGTTGCGTCAGGCACAGGACGCTCTTGTGGATGGAAGCGGCCACCAGCGAACCCATGTCGAGGATGCGGCGGTGCAGTTCCTGAAGTTCATACTGAAAATGAAGCACCCAAAAACTCCTTTCGACGGCCGAGGCGCGAGATCAACCGAAGCGTCCCGTGATGTAATCTTCCGTTTCTTTCTTGGCGGGCGTTTTGAAGATGACGCCGGTTTTGTTGAATTCGATCAGGCGTCCCAGCAGGAAGAAACCGGTGTAATCGGCGACGCGGGCGGCCTGCTGCATGTTGTGAGTGACGATGACCTGGGTGCATTGGTCCTTCAGGGTGAACAGCAGGTCTTCGATTTTGCCGGTGGCGATGGGATCGAGCGCCGAGCACGGCTCGTCCAGCAGCAGAACCTCCGGATCGACGGCCAGAGCGCGGGCGATGCACAGGCGCTGCTGCTGGCCGCCGGAAAGCGCGTAGGCGGATTCCTGCAGCTTGTCCTTCACTTCCTCCCACAGCGCGGCGCGGCGCAGGCTCTTTTCCACCAGATCGTCCACGGCGTGCTTGCCCCTGGCCAGGCCGTTGATCCTCAGGCCATAGGCGATGTTGTCGTAGATGGACTTGGGGAAGGGATTCGGGCGTTGGAAAACCATGCCGACGCGGCGGCGGAGCGCGGTGACGTCCATGTCGCGGGTGTTGCCGCCGTCCAGCGTGATCTCGCCTTCGAAGCGCGCGCCGCGAATGTTGTCGTTAATGCGGTTGAGCGTGCGGAGGAAAGTGGATTTGCCGCAGCCGGAAGGGCCGATCAGCGCGGTGATGCGATTCTCGAAGAACTCGATGGAGATGCCGTGCAGCGCCTGAAAGGCGCCATAAAAGAAATCGACTTGGGTGGCTTTGAGTTTCACGGTGGAAGGTTCCGAGATGGCGCCGGCGGGCGCGGGCGAACGCTGCGTGGCGGCGCCGGTGGCCTGTTTCGATTCGGGAGTCGTGCTCATGACGTTTGAATTCATCCTCGTTGGGCCGAAGCGCCGCGGGAAAGTATCAGGCGGGCGGCGATGTTAGCCACTAGCACCATGCCTAAAAGTACCAAACCGGCGGCCCAGGCCTGGCGGTGCCAATCCTCATAGGGAGCGGTGGCGTGAGTATAGATCATGACCGGCAGGGAGGCGGTCTGGTCCGCCCATCCCTTGGCCCAGAATTGGCTGTTCAAGGCGGTGAATAGCAGGGGAGCGGTTTCTCCGGCGATGCGGGCGACGCCGAGAATGAGTCCGGTGAGGATACCGGAAGTCGCGGCCGGAACGACGACGGTGGCGACGGCTTTCCATTTGCTGGCGCCGAGGGCGAGCGCGCCTTCGCGCATGGAGTTCGGCACATCGCGCAGGAATTGTTCGGTGGTGCGGACGGTGATGGGGATCAGCATCATGGCCAGCGCCAGACCTCCGGCGTAGGCCGAGAAGCCTTTCATCGGAACGACCACCACGCTCCAGGCGAAGATGCCGATGACGATGGAGGGGACGCCATTGAGAAGGTCCGCCATGTAGCGGATCACGAACGGAAAGAAGCCGCGGCCGAACTCGGAAAGATAGATGCCGGCCAGAACGCCGATGGGGACGCCGATCGCGGTGGCGAGCGCCAGAATCTTGAAGCTGCCCACGATGGCGTTGGCCATGCCGCCGCCCTTTTCGCCCGGACTGCCCGGGAGTTTGGTGAAGAAATTCCAATCGAGCGAACTGAAGCCGTGCCACAGAAGGAATCCGAGAATGAGGAACAGCGTGGAAACGGTGGCGATGGTGCAGAGCGCGGTGAGCGTCAACATGAGGCCATTTACGGACTTACGCCACAGCAGAAGCGGGGAGGGTTTGGGTTTCATCGCGCGCTCCCTCCGCGGTTGGTGGCCAGGATGAGGAGCCGGGCGGCGGCGTTGATGAGGATGGTGATGAGGAACAGGACGAGGCCCAGAAGCACCAGCGAGGAAAGATGGATCTCCTCGGTGGCTTCGGTGAATTCGTTGGCGATGACGGCGGCGATGGTATAGCCGGGGGCGAGGAGCGAAGCGGCGATTTTCGGATCGTTGCCGATCACCATCGTTACGGCCATGGTTTCGCCCAGAGCGCGGGCGAGGCTGAGAAAGATGGAGCCGAGAATGCCGAGACGGGCGAAAGGAACGACGGCGTCCCAAGTGGCTTCCCATTTGGTTGCGCCGAGCGCAAGAGCGGCCTCCCGCTGCTCCGGCGGAACGGACAGAAGCGCCTCGCGTGAGATAGAGATGATGTAGGGGAACGTCATCACCGAGAGGATCAGGGCGGCGGAGAGAATGGAGAGGCCGTAGATCGGACCGCCGAAGAGGGGCAGAAAACCGAACGACTTCTGAAGCGCGGGGCCTAGCCAATTTCGCACCAGGGGAACCAGAGTGAACATCGCCAGCAGCCCATAGATAACGCTGGGCACAGCGGCCAAGAGTTCCACCAGAAACGTGAAAATGGAGGACCAGCGGGGCGTCGCCATCTCCGAGAGATAGATGGCCGCTCCCACGCCGAACGGAATGGAGATCACCAGCGCCAGTACGCTGGTGACCAGCGTGCCGTAGATGTAGGGCAGCGCGCCGAATTTACCGGTGTTCGGATCCCATGCGCTGGAGAACAGGAAACCGAAGCCGAAGGCGTGGCGCGCCGTGGCCGACTGCATCCAAAGCTCGTAGACCAAGTAGGCGGCGAGCAGCAGGACGCTAGAGGCCGCGAGCAGGGTGGTCAAGTAGGCGGCCTGATCGCCCAGCCGGTACTTTTGGGAAAATGTTCGTGCCTTCTCACGGAGAGGCGCGCTGGCGGTGACGGCCATTCAATTCCTATTGAATCAGATCGATCTGCTTCAGTTCCTTGGCGACCACTTGCTTAGGCAGCGGCGCATACGATAGCCCCGCGCAGTAAGACTGGCCGCTGGTAAGCATCCAATGGAGGAACGCCTTGATGTCGGCCCGCTTGCCCGCGTCGGCGATCTTGTTCGGAATCAGCATCCACGTGAACGTCGAGATCGGATAGGCCGCCTTTCCTGGCGCGTTGGTGATCGACACGCGAAAATCGGCAGGCATGGATTTCGCCGCCCCCGCCGCCGCCGCGGTAACCCCGGCCAGATCGGCCTTCAGAAAGACTCCCGCGGCGTTCTTGACAAATCCATAACTCATTTTATTCTGAACGGCGTAGAACAGCTCGACGTAGCCGAGGGAATTCGGCGTCGACTTCACTAAACCGGCGACGCCTTCGTTGCCTTTCTGCCCCAGGCCCACAGGCCAACTCAGGGACGCCTGGGCGCCGACTTTACTCTTCCATTCCGGGCTGACTTTGGAAAGATAATCGCTCCATACGAAGGTGGTGCCGCTGCCATCGGAGCGGTGAACGACGGTGATGGCGGCGTCGGGAAGATTCGCACCCGGGTTGTCTTTCACGATCCGCGCGTCGTTCCACTTCGTGATCTTTCCGAGGTAAATATCGGCGAGCGTTTCCCCGGTGAAGCGGAGATCCTTGGTCACGCCCGGGAGGTTGTAGGTCGGTACATTTGCGCCCATGACCGTGGGAAAGTGGAGCACTTTGAAGGCCGTGATCTTCGACATCAGTTCGTCGGTCATCGGCATGTCGGAAGCGCCGAAATCGACCGTGCCGGCGGTGAGTTGCCGTATGCCCGCTCCGGAGCCGATCGACTGGTAGTTCACTTGGACATTAGGATTCTTAGCTTTATACACCTCGAACCATTTTTGATAAATTGGCGCGGGAAACGTGGCCCCCGCGGCATTGAGGTCCGTCGCGTGCGCGGCGATCGCGCCGCCTGCCAGTGCCAGCGTACAAATGACGATTCGATTCAAGCGTTCCTCCTCTAAACTCAAATTGCTCTTAAGAGGATAGCTAGGGAGGGGTGAGGCGGTGATGACGATTTAGTTACAACACGATGACATAGGGATAAGTGGCTTGATTTGTGTGCCATAGCGGCTGGGGTAGTAGTAGTACTAGGGTAAAAATTCACTTGACGGGGGATTTTTAAGGGGTTATCCTTAGGGAACGTTCGGGGAAACGTCGTCTATGAAGCATAGCCCACTTGCATTCGCGCTCACCCTCTGCGGAATCGCCGCGGCGGGATCGCCCGCCCTCTTAGCGGACGCGGTCTTCAACTTTAACTCCGACACGGTGGGAAAAGCGACGAACTTCACCGACACCGTGAACGGAATCTCGGCCACTTTTTCCAGCCCGCTGCAGGGCGGATTCTTCGTGGCGACGAATTTTCTGCGACCGCCGATGTCGGGCAATATCCTCTTGGACAGCGGGACTGCACCGGATAACAATATTCCCCTGTTCATCAACTTCAACACCGAGCTTTCGAGCATCATCTTGGACTTCGCTATGGAGACGACCAAGCCCGGCGCTCTGTTCGACATGATCGCCTTTAATAACGGCACGGAAGTGGGCAGTGTGTTCGCCTCCGGAGGCGGTCCCTCGTTCCGCCAGGGCATCATCGGCCTTGGGTTGCCAATGTTCAACGAAGTGGAACTATTCACGAATTCGGCGCCCGCTTTCGCCATCGACAATGTGCGCGTGGCCGGCGTTACGCCCGAACCCGCCTCGATGGCCCTGTTCGGATTGGGCGGCCTCGGCTTGATGGGCATTTCGAAGCTGCGCCGGCGTTATTTCCGCTCATAAACCACTCGGCCGTCGAAGACGGTGGTCGAAACCGTTAAGTCCTTGATCCGCTCGGGAGCTGTCGTCAGGATATCGCCGCTTAACACGGCGAAATCGGCTAGCTTTCCAGGCTCGATGGTTCCTTTGACGCGCTCCTCGAAACTCGCGTAGGCCGACCCATAGGTGTAGGCGCGAAGCGCTTCGGCAACGCCGATCGATCTGTTCCGGATACCAGCCATTGGGATTTTTTCCGTCGAGCGTCCTGCGCGTCGCCGCGGCGTAGATGCCTAGAATTGGGTCCATTGGCGCGACGTCCCAATCGGAGCCGAACGCGAGAACCGCGCCCGAATCGAGCAACGATCGGAAGGCGTATGTGCCTTTCAACACTTCCGGGCCGACGCGTTTCGCCGCCCAACGTCCGTCGTCGATGGCGTGATAAGGCTGCATCGACGCGATGACGCGGAGCGCGGCGAAGCGAGGGATGTCTTGCTGGCGCAGATGCTGGGCGTGCTCGATACGGAAGCGGCGGTCGCGCGGTCCGTTTTGTTTCTCGGCCAGCTCGTACATGTCGAGGATCAGGGCGTTGGCTTTGTCGCCGATAGCGTGTACGGCCACTTGCAACCCGGCGCGGTCGGCGGCGAGGATGTGATCGCGCATCTTCGATTCCGGAATCATTTCCGCGTTGGCGAGGCCGCTGGTATTTGGCGCGTCGAGATACGGGATGGAAGAACAGGGCGGTGGTGGAGCCGAGCGAGCCGTCGGCGAATCCTTTCAGCCCGCCGATGTGGAGCATGTCGCCGCCGAAATCGGCCGTCACGCCGACGTCGGCCAGCCGCTTCCAGTCGGCGAGCGGTTGATGGCCGGAGATGCGAACGGTGAGCGCGCCGGCGTGGAGAAGTTTTTCATAGACGCGGAGCACAGCCGGCTCGGCCGACATGTCCTGGACGCTGGTGACGCCACGTTCGTTGGCATAGCGCATGGCGGCGCGGACGGCGGCGGCGATTTCCTCCTCGCCCGGCGCGGGCATGACGCGCTCGGCCAGCCCCTGCGCGGAGTCCTTCAATATGCCCGTGGGTTCGCCGCTCGCGTCGCGAACGATCGTTCCTCCGGGCGGATCATCGGTTTTGCGCGTAATACCGGCCAGCTTCAATGTGACGCCGTTGGCAAGCGACATGTGCCCGTCGAGGCGGGAAACCAACAGCGGATGATCGCCGGTGACGGAATCGACAAGCTGGCGCGTGGGGAGCCGCGCGGGCGTCCAGTTCTCGTGATCCCATGCGCCGCCGGTGATCCAGCGGCCGCTGGGAAGCTTGGAGGCGAAGTCCGCGATGCGTTGGCGGAACTCGTCCTCGCCGCGGGCGTCGCGCAGTTGGACGCTCGAAAGATCCCGCCCGCCGGAGTAGAAATGGACGTGGGCGTCGTTGAAGCCGGGCACCATACGCCGGCCGCCCAGATCGATCACCTTCGTCCCCGGGCCGATCCACTTTTGAACTATGGCGTCCCGGCCCACGGCCACGATGCGCGAGCCGATACAGGCCACGGCCTCGGCCTCCGGTACGGAGAGATTGCCCGTCCAGACCTTGCCATGAATCAGAACGAGCGTGGCGGCGGGCTGGGCGTGGAGCGCGACAGCGAGTAGTGGGAGGAGCGCGGAGAATCGCATGACTCTCCATGCTACAACCCGCGCGGACGCGAGTGGGCTACGCGCGCGCGGCCTTCAGCTCCTGCAGCAGCCGCTCCACTTCGTCCTTCTTTTCGAGATCGGCCAGACGGTCCTCGACGGAATCGGCCAGCAGCTCGGCTTTCGCCTGCCCGATCGCCTCCGTGCGTTGCACCTTGGACTTCAGCCGTTCGAAGGACGCTTCGTTCGATCCGTCGCCGATCTTCACCTGCGCCGCGCTGGCCCGGTCGATCGCCCGCGCCCGCCTGTGCTGCGCGATCAGCAGATCGCTTTTGGCCTGCGCTTCGGTCAGTTTCTGTTCCAGCCGCAGCAGCGCCGATTTCAAATTTTCCACCTGCACCGTTTGATCGGCCGTTTGCTGGGCGTAGCTCTCGCCCAGTTTCTTGTAACTGGTGGCGCGCTCGATGGCGGCGCGGGCCAGATCGTCGTCTTTCTTATCCACGGCAAGTCCCGCCTTGCGCATCCACTCCGCCGCGCGCTCCTCGTTCTCCACGCGCTTCTTCTTTAGTAAATGCTGGTCGGCAAGGGCGATCGCCACTTGCGTCTTCACCTGCATCAACTGGTTTTGCATGTCCAGGATCACCTGCTTGATCAGCTTCTCGGGATCTTCCGCCTTGTCGATCAAGTCGTTCAGGTTAGCCCGGACCAGCGTTGCCACGCGTTCCATGAGTGCCATGATGTACCTCCTTCAACTATCCGCTTCGAATTTCTGTCCCTTGCCGTTGGGCGGCTTTCCGCCGTCGATGTTGGTGACTTTGCCCAACAGATCCGACAGCTTCATGCCGGAGAGCGTTTCAAAGAGCGCCGGAACCTGCGCCGCCATTTTGGTGAGGTCGCCGGTGACCTTATGCAGGCCGGTCGAATCGCCGTCGCCGGTCGAGACGACGGTGATGCGGTCCACGTTAGCCAGCGGCGCCGCCATCGCGCGAACGATTTCCGGAAGGCCGGAGATCAGTTTATCGACCACCGCCGCCTGGTTCCATTCCTTGTACGCCTCCGCCTTGACGGTCATCGCCTTGGCTTCGGCCTCGCCTTTCTTGAGAATGATCTCGGCTTCGGCTTCGCCCTGGGCGCGCGTGGCCGAGGCGTGGCCTTCAGCTTCCGAAATCATCCGCTGCCGCTCGGCGCTGGCGATGGTTTCAATGCGCTGCCGCTCGATCTCGGCCTGCTTGAGCACGGTGGCGATCAGCTCTTTTTCGTGGCGCACGATTTCCGCTTCCTGCACTTTGATAAGATGCTCCTTCTCCACCTGCTGCACCTTCACCTGCTCGGCCACCACCTGCTGCTGCATGATGTTGGCCTGGATGTCGTAAGCCTTGTCGGCCTGCGCCTGCTGCTTCTTCACGGTTTCCACATACTGCGCTCTCTTGATTTCCAGATCGCGCTGCGCTTCGGCCTGGCTCGCTTGCGAGAGCGTCTGGGCGAGCACGCGCTCCTGGTCGGCCTGCGCCAGCGCCACGGCGGAAGCGCGTTGGGCCTCGGCGCGTTTGATGGCCGTGTCGCGCTCGGCTTCGGCGGCGGCCACGTCGGCGTCGCGGCGGATCCGCGCGATGTCCGGCCTCCCCATGTTGGTGATGTACTCGTTCTTGTCGCGGACTTCCTTGATGGTGAACGAGATCACCTCGAGGCCCATTTTATTCATGTCCTCGGCGCAGGTGGCGCGCATCCGGTCCCCCATCATCTCCGGCTCCTTGACGATCTGTTCCACCGATAACTGCCCGATGATGCCGCGCAGGTGGCCCTCCATCACCAGCCGGATCAGCCCCTCGCGCTCCTGGGCGGTTTTGGTGAGAAACTGCTCGGCCGCGGTTTGGATGGACTCCGGGTCCGACTTCACTTTAATCTGCGCGACCGCTTCCACCGTGACGGCCACGCCTTGCTTGGTGTAAAGATCCTGCTGCGGCGCGACGTCGAAGGACATCAACTGCAGCGACAGCTCGCGATAGGTCTCGAACATCGGCAGGATGAACGCTCCGCCGCCCTTGACGATCCGCGTGCCCTTCATGCCGTAGACCACCAGGGCCTCGTGCGGTCCGGCCTTGCGATACAGGCGGGCGAGACCCGAAATGAGAAAGATCAGCGCCAGCAGCGCCAGACCGGTGACCACCACAATCGACGACGTATTCATAACGCTTCCTTAATGACTCTCTTTCTCCCGGTCCCCGTGGGCCGGATCGTTCAACTCCTCGAACAACTGCACGTAGGCGATGCCGCGTTCGTAGCGCGTCACCACCACTTCGGCGTCCTTGGCGATGGCCTCGCCCGTATCGGAGCGGATGTTGGCCACGCGGCGCGCGCCGTCGCGGACGAAGATCATTTCCCCCGTGCCGCCCGGCCTTACCGCCGCGCTGGCGCGTCCGAGCACGCCGGTCATGTGATAATCGGCCGGGTCGAGCCAAGTGTCGTGCTTCAACATCACCTTCACCAGGAACCAGAAAACCACCGAGGCTCCTGCGAGTCCCGCGGCGGTGGCGAGGGCCAGCGCGAGGAAGGCCCAGACGCTCGAAAAGCGCGTCAGCAAATAGCCCGCGCCGCCGAACCACGCAAGGAAGGCGGCGAACGTCGCCGGGTTAATGGGCGAGGCTTGTCCGCGCCCGCCGCCCCGTCCCGTGGCATGCCAATGGCCGTGACCGGCATGCAGGTGCGGCTTCGACGCCCCTCCCAGAAACGAGAAAAGGCTGAAGAAAAACCCGACGAGAAAACAGACCAGATAAAACGTTTCCCAGTTCATGCCTCGCGCCTCCGCATTTCGAAAAGCGCCGCCTCCGGCTTCAGCACCGCGAACAGCCGCTCGGCCAGATCCGGCGTTTCGAGAATCGCGTCGAGCAGCAACAGGCAGCGCCGGGAATCGTCGTGCTTGGCGAGGGAAAGCAGCGCCCGGCCCAGGTCCGGGTCGCGGCGGAACCGCTCCGCACCCTCGATCAGCCATAGGTCGAGCGCGTCCTCGATCCCGCGTAAGTCCGAAACCAGTTCCGTGTGATACCCCTCCGGATCGTCCACCAGATACCCCGGATGCACTTTGAAAAACTTCGCCAGCAACATGCGGGTAGAGTTGGTCAAATGCGGCCGCGCGCCGCTCTCGATCTGTGAAAGATAGGACTGGCTGATCGACTGCCGCAGCTCGGTTTTGACCGCGCGCACGATCTCCTGCTGCGTCATTTCGCGCTCCATTCCACGCAGCGCGCCCTCGACCTCCCTCAAATAGCGCAACTTTTCGCCGAGTCTCATATCACAATCCGCAATTAGATTATCACGGATTGCAATTGACGTCAAGAGGGAAAATCGAGGCGCTAGAATCCTGCCGCCCACCGCGCCGGGGGGTCTAAGCTTCAGCAGCGCGAGAGACAGTCCGACGCCTGCGAAAAACGGCGAAGATGTGCAAAGTCGCCGTTGGCGTTTAAGCGCCGCTCTATGGTAGCGCCGTGCGCGCACGATCACGATGTAGATCGCCGTTTCTGGCGGACCCGCCACCGGAGGCCAGTCCAGCACACCAAGAGGCGTCCCATGAATGCCAATAAAAGGTGGATTGGTAGATGCGAAAATGGCGAAATGGCTATTTCCGACCGTCTTGGCAAACTATCTCTCTTCTACGACCGGGAAGCCGGAAAATGCGAGCGGGGCCGAGCCTATCTTGCAGCCTGCGTGATGCAAGGAGCCGCGTTGGAGGCATCGTTACATGCCATGTGCTTCCTCTATCCGCACGACGTGAGGAAGACGACGGTATACCGGAAGAAGAAGTTTCGTACAAAGAGAAACAGGCTCTCGAGTTCAAGTACTACGAGCTGATCAACATCGCTGATGAGCTTTCATGGTTTCCAGCCAAGCGGATTACATGGGGTAAGAGAACGACTCTTGCGGGCTTCGTTCACGAACTTCGGAAGTTGAGAAACTACGTGCATCCAGGGGTCTGGGCTCCGGAGCGTCCAAGCACCCGGAAGTTCACAAAGGCCGTATACGGCGTCGCCTACGAGATTTTCGAAGTGGCAACCTCTTGGCTCCAACATCGCGTCCGCGAGAGTCTGCTAAAGAGAATGAAACGTCAGGGGCTACTTCAGAGGGCACGCCGGCGGGATGAACGGGGTGTTCCCCCGGAACACCTTTGGCGGCCGCCGGATCGCTTGACGCGCGGGAAGCGGAATCTCGACACCGCGGCCCGGCGCGAAGTGCCGCCGGATCGATTCTGCCAGATTCGGCTTCGCGGTCTTTTCCGCGGCGAGTCCCGCCCTCAGGATGTTCCGCGCCTCCTCTTCCATGGAGCGTCCGTTCCGCGCGGCGCGGACACGAAGCCGGGCTTTGATTCCGTCGTCGAGCCGGCGGATGGTGATGGAGGCCATAGGTCAATGATAGCAATGCAGTCACATCGACGAAGGGATAGGGTGGTTGGTGGGAGCCAGCCGGTTGCGCTAGCTCCGGCGCGCCCGAAAATCGAAACGAGGAATCCTTTAAATGCCGGCCACCTTAACGCGTTATGTCGAATGGCGAAGGCTCCGCGACGGGGGCGAAAGCGCCGTTATCGTGGTGAAACTGATGATGGCTAGCACCGACCTGTCGCTCGTGAACGAGGCCGTTGGCGAGTGGAAAAAGGATCAGCCCAGCCTGAAGTCCAGCCGACGAAAAAGCGCCGGGATGTACTTCGTAAGGCTGCAGCTTGCGCACCTGCATGAAGGTTCGAAGCTGATCCGGAAGATCAATGGAGACGAGTCGCTTTGCGGAGCTTGTGGAGCAATGCGAAACCGAGGACGCAGGATGTTTCGATCAGTTTGGAATTGGCAGAGGGCGGATCCGCGGCACGATCGTTTATCTCTGGATGGAGTCCGATCCCGTCACGACGAAAGTACGTCTCATCTCTGCGCGCAAAACGGACGCCGATCGCGAAACCTGCCCTTATAGGGACATATCATGACCGACGACCGACAGAAGATAACGACATGCCAACCGAGGTCGACTTTAGCAGCGGAGTCCGCGGCCTGCATCACATCCCGGCCGGCGGGAACATCTTGGACGGCCTTCCATCGAACGAAGCGTTTGGGAGTATTTCTCCGCCGAGGCCGAACAAGTGGGAGTGACCTGTCCGACATGTTGATCGGACATCGCTGAAGCGCGATTATCGAGTATCGACGCGACCCGAAAGTAAGTCTCGCGCGCCTTGTTAACGCGCGACCGGCTCGGGAACTTCCACCGTCGCCGAGCGGCTGTGCGTGCGGCCGTAGAAGAAGTAGATCAATAATCCACCCAGCATCCAGGCCAGTGCCGTAAGCTGCGTGCGCCGGTCGAGCGAAACGATCATGCCGCCGCAGACGAGCATGCCGAGAATGGGCACCAGCGGCACCAGTGGCGTGCGGAACGGGCGGACGACTTCGGGCTGTTTGCGGCGCATGATCCACACGCCGATGCAGACCAACACGAAGGCGAAGAGGGTGCCGATCGAAGTGAGATTACCGGCTAACGACCCAGGGACGAAGCCGGCAAACGCGCCGACCAGCAGAAACAGGATCATGTTGCACTTGTAGGGCGTGCGGTAGGTCTTGTGCAGGTCGGAGAACAGGCGGGGGAGCAGGCCATCGTTCGCCATCGAGTAAAAGACGCGGCTCTGGCCGAGCAGCATGACCAGAATGACCGACGAGAAGCCCAGCAGTATCGCGACGGTGACCAAAGTCGCCAGCCATTGGAAGCCGGGCATGTGGTGCTGAATCGCGTAGGAAACGGAGGCTTCCTTGCCGACGGTGAGGAATTCGGTGTAAGGGGAGACGCCGGTGAGCACGTATCCGAACAGCACGTAGAGCACGGTGCAGACGGCGAGCGAGCCGAGAATGCCGATGGGCATATCGCGCGTCGGATTCTTCGCCTCCTGCGCGGCGGTGGAAACGGCGTCGAAGCCGATGAAGGCGAAAAAGACGATGCCGGCGCCGCCCAGGACGCCGCCCCATCCGTGGCGGAAGACCCCTTCGTGGCCGGGCGTGCCTTCCGGAATCATATAAGGATGCAGGTTGGCGGGATTGATGAAGTGCCAGCCGACGGCGATGAAGACGATGACGATGCCGACTTTCAGCGCGACGATGAACGTGTTGACCAACGCCGATTCCTGCGTGCCCTTGATCAACAACAGCGTGAGCGCGATCAGAATGAAGAGCGCGGGAATGTTGACAATGCCGTGGACGCCGGTGGTGGAGACGTCGAACGGCGAATGGCACCATTCGAAGGGTATGGACCCGCCCATTAGATTATTGAGGTACTCGCTCCAGCCGATGGCCACCGTCGCCGCGCCCAACGCGTATTCGAGCACCAGCGCCCATCCGATCGTCCACGCCACCGACTCGCCCATGGTGACGTAGGTGTAGGTGTAAGCGCTGCCGGCGATGGGGATCATCGCGGCGAACTCCGCGTAGCAAAGGCCGGCGAAGACGCATCCGACGGCGGCGATCAGAAACGAAAGCGTGACGGCGGGTCCAGCGGCTTCACCCGACGCCGCGGCCGTGCGGACGAAAAGGCCCACGCCGATAATCGCCCCGACGCCGAGCGCGATCAGGCCTCGCGCCGTGAGCGTGCGCTTCAGGCCGTTTCCATGATCGCTGGCCTGGGCCAGCAGTTTCGCCAATGGCTTCTTTCGAAAGATGCTCATCCGTGGGATAAAGTGTAGCAAAGCGCGTAGGACGCCGGGCGGGGATCTCAGCCGGCAAAAAAGCCGCGCCATGTGGCGACCACAAGCGCGTGGGTCACCATCGAAGCGCGGACGCTTCCCGATCTCCAGTAGGCGATGCCGCAAGAAAGGCCAAGCACGGTGGCCACCGCGACCCATCTCCAATTGGGAAACCCGCGAAACGGCAGATGGGCAAGGCCGAAGATGGTTGAAGCGGCCAGCAGCGCCGCCAACTGGCTGTTCCAGGCGCGGGCGAGAAGCTGCTGCAGGAAGCCGCGAAAGAAGAATTCCTCCGCCAGGGCCGTCACCCAGAGGAACGCGATAAACGTTCCCAGCACGATCAGCGGAAGTTTCCACCACACCGGCGTCGCGAGATGGAACTGGACTGCGTGGACGAGATAAGCAACCGCGCCTCCCACCGGGAGAAACAGGAAATATTGCTCGACGCCGATGCGCCATTCGCGCGGCGAGGGAACGAAGCCGAAGCCCGCCTCCCAGCCGCGCACGCACAGGACGGCGAGGATGCCCGTGTGAATCCACATCAGCCGCCCGAGCGTTTCCAGTTGCAGGTGCGGCACGGTGCTGGGATAGATCTGGCTGAAAACGTGGCTTAGATACACGCCGGCGACGAAGCGCGAGGAACAGGCAATCGGCGAGCGCGCCCGGTCTCGCGGCCACGTACCAGAACGAGAGCATCGCGGCAAGCGCGGCCAGGACGCCGAATTCCGCCCAGCGGAATTCACCGAGGCGCAGAGTGGCCAGTAAGTAAGGAAGCAGGGCCGCGGCGGTGACGATCAGCGCGCGTAGAGCGGGCGGCTGTACCCTCCGCAGGGTCCCGCGGACTGCGGCAAAGCCCGGCGCCAGATAGAAAGCGAGTTCGGCCAGGAACGCCGGAAGCGCGCCCCAAAGAATAGCCGCGGGGATCCGCTCCTCATTCGCGTAAAACCACGCCGCCGCGGTTCCGGCGATCCATACCGCCGCGACAGTGAGCCAATATTGTCCCCAGCCTGTCCCGGCGGCCTTCGACATCCGGCTTCATCGTAACATCGCCGCGGGAACCATCCGGCGCCGTTGCGCGTATGCCATAATGTCGTGGACCGGGAGGGCCGCATGCAATCGCACATCAAGCTGTTGGGAATTCTGCACATCGTCTGGGCCGCGTTTGGAATTCTGGCCGGGGCGATTGCGTTGCTGGTTTTCGGAGGGATGGCCGGCCTGGCCGGACTTTCGGCGAACGTGGAGGACCGGATTCCCGCCATCGCAGTGCTCGGCGGCTTGGGCGGCGTCATCTTCATCATCGTGCTGGCGTTCTCGCTGCCCGGGCTCATCTGCGGCATCGGTCTGATCCAGTACCGCTCCTGGGCGCGACTGCTGGGCATCGTGCTTTCGGCGCTGGAGCTGTTCAGCGTCCCCTTCGGCACGGCGCTGGGAATCTATGGCCTGTGGGTGCTGCTCAACCCGCAGTCCGAAGCGCTCTTCCGCATCGGCCCGGCGCACGAGTCTCCTGCGCGTTGGTAAGCTCGCGCAGGCGCCCTATACGTTCGCCGACCACGAGACTTGAACCATTACGCGCTCGATCTTCCGGAAGGCGAGCCCGCCCGATAGCGGGTCCCGAAAGATCTCGTGAAACGGCGATTCCCGGAAGTTTTTCACGACGAATAGATAGAAACGCCCGCCCAAATCTTCCGCGGCCGCGTACTCTTTGGGCGTCATCGATAGGCTCCCGGAACGTTCCCTCAAACCCTTCACTTCCACGGCCAGAAAATCTCCACTCGTCCCGGGCCGCAAACGGAAATCGTACCCGCATCCAACCTGCGTCGTGTTCTCCATTCCGCAGCCTTCGAACTCCGGAAGAGCGGGTTGCATCACCTCGAAGTATCGCTCCGCCGCAAGCCCGGTAGCGAGCCTCGCGAAGTAGGAACCGTCCTCTTCCTCCCCGCTCGCAGCGCCTTCGCGATATCCGGTGCAGGACTTCACCAGTTCCGCAAACGCATCCAGATCCAAGTTCCCATACTCTTCGATCGCCTGGTGGCAGTGTTCGCGAATGTCGCGCTTATGCCAGCCTTTGCGGCGATTCGGAAACAAAGGATCGAATTCGTCGCGATAGTTTTTGATCGACGCCGGCCGCGATCCGACCGCATAGCCAATCACGTTGTACGCCTCTTTGAAACTCTTGAACCCCAGCCTCTCCAAGCCCAGCGAATCGAACTTCGACAGATACAGACCGGCCAGGATCGACTTCTCTCTCGTCGTCATGCGCCTACAAGTTCTTCCCCACGAACTTGCCGATTTCCTTCCGCATCGCCTCCGTTTCCTCCGCGCCGCCATCGGTGCGCACCAGTTTCCATCGCCCGCCGTGGCCGGTGTACGCCTTCTTCATCTCCGCTTCGGCGCGGTCGATCAGATCGGGCGGCGTGGCCGGGTCCTGTTTGCCTTCGAGCGCCAGATGCGCGCGTGGGGCGATCAATGCCTCGGGCGGAGCGGCCGGCGCGGGCGAATCGGCGAGGCCGCAAATGTCCACGCATACTTTGATGCGCTCCTCCAGCGCCGCCACCCATCTCGCCATCGCGCCGCCGTGCGCAAAGCCAATCGCGCCGAGGCGCGCACCGTCCACATCCGTTCGCCCCGCCATATACTGGGCCGCGCGCAGCGAATTGTAAACCGCCATCCCCCACCGCGCTCGCTCCGGCTGGCCGATGCACAGCGCGGAGTAATCCATGCTCGTGAGATACTCCGCGTACGCCGGCTTCAGCAATCCATCCGCGCCGTCGAGAAGCTCCGCATCGCCAGCCGTGGAAGCGCAGTAAAAGAACGCCGGCAGCTTGCCATGGAGCGTCTGGCCCGGCTTGACGAAATAGGCCGGCAGCGGATCTCCTCCGTTTAAATCGAGCAGCAGGCTCTCGACGGTGTACCCGTTCTGCACGCGCGAAGAAAGCTTCTCCACGCCGATCTTCGCGTCGCGCGGCGGCAGGCTGCCCAGTTGCGCATAGAGCCGCGCGCGGCCGTCCCCGGCGTCTCCGGCGATCGCCGCCGCGCCCGCCAGCGGCGCCAGCGTCCAGGCGAATTCTCGTCTCGTCATGCTTCTAATATGGAATGCTTGGGCATAGCGCGTCGCCCGGGTCCGCCCACCGGTCGTTGGGAATCACCGGCGTCCATCCCGGCCGAGCTGGGTCCTGGTCGTATGCGTACCCGCCCAGCCTTTGGTACAGCTCGCGATACTCGCGCACCTTGTCGCGGTCCAGCTTCACGCCCAATCCAGGCCCCGTGGGTACGGCGATGGATCCGTTCTCATAGCGCATCAACCCGCCTTCGATGATGTCGCCGATCAAATGATGATAATGTGCGTCGGCGGCGAAGGAGAGATTAGGAATCACCGCGCCCAGGTGCAACATCGTGGCCAGTTGGATGCCCAGTTCGCCGGAAGAATGCACGGCGACGCCAAGCTGAAACGTCTCGCAAACCCCCGCCGCCTTCACGCACGCGCGAATGCCTCCCCAGAACGTCGTGTCCAACAAAACGACGTCGGCGGCCACATCCAGGGCATTCGTGGCAAGCTGCTCGAAGTTCACGACGATGGTATTCGTCGCCAGTGGCACGCGCGCCATCTCCCGCACGCGCCTCATCCCGTTCATCCCGAAAACCGGGTCTTCCAGATAATCGTTTCGCAACCCTTCGATGCCCTGCGCAAAGCGGATTGCCTGCTCAGTGGACCATACGGCGTTGGGATCGAAGCGTACGCGGTCCTCGGGAAACTCGGCCGCCAGCGCGCGATAGGTCTCGAGCTCCAGGTCCGGATGAAAAACGCCGGCCTTCATCTTGTGCGTCGTGAAACCGTGCTTGCACTTCAGCTCGCGCGCGTTCGCGATCACCTGTTCCTGCGTCCGCACCTCGCCCTCGCCCGTGGCGGGATTCGCGTACCGATAAAAACAATACGACGCGAAAGCGACGCGATCGCGCAGACGCCCGCCCAGGATCTCCGACACCGGAACGCCCCACGCCTGGCCCAGAATATCCAGACAAGCGAACTCCAGCGCCGCCAGAATCTGCGTGCGGTTGTTATATAGCGACGCGGTGGGGTTGGCGATGAGGAACCGCATCTCCTCGAGACGCGCCGGGTCGCGCCCCACCAGATATCCCTTCATCGCGCGGAACGCGGCTTCGGCCGATTCGCCCCCGCCACCCATTTCGCCCAAGCCGACGATGCCGTTATCGGCCTCCACTTCGACAATGGTGCGAACGAAACGCCCCCAGTGGCATCCATTGGCGTGGCGCAGCGGCGCTTCGAGCGGGACGGTAACCGTCGTCGCACGGATATCGGCGATCTTCATCGTCCCTTAGAATATGCCAGGCGGAGGCGTCGAGTAGACCGAGACGCCGGCGCTGCACACGGGCGCGCCCGCGCCGGTGGCCCCGCAGAGCGACAACGAATATTGCACCGACGGGCCGGAGAGCGGAACCGTCAGATTCACCTGCTGCACGCCCACGAGTCCCGGCGCCGCTCCGGCGTAATCGATTACCGGATCGTTCCCAAACAAAGGGGTAGACAGCTTCGCCGTAATCGTTCCGGTTCCCGAAAGCCCGGTAGCGAAAATTTGCATCTCCGTCCCCCCTTTCGCCGGATTCGACGCGCTGTTCACGGACCCGTCCTGATTCAGCACGCCGCCCGCGAAAATCCCCGGCGCGAACGGGGCGAGCGGGACGGTAGCCGCCGCGCTCGATTGCCCATCGACGGTCACCACAAGCTGCGCGGTCGTCTGGCCCGCCAATGCCGCCGGCACGAGCAAATTCAACTGCGTGTCGTTCGAGAAGAAGATGGTGCCGGCCAGATTATTGAACAACGCCGAAACCTGGCTGCCTGTAAAATGCGCGCCGAATACCGTCGCTAGCGATCCTGGGGCGAGCGTCGTCAGATGAAAATCGGCGGCATTGGTCACGCCGGAGATTACCGGCGCCGGCGGCTCCGCGGGCGCGGCGATGTTCACCGTAACCGGAATGCTGGCCGACCCGCCGATGATCCCCGCCGAAAGCGCGATCGTCGCTTGATACGTCCCCGGCCCAAGCTGCGAGGGATCGAAATAGGCGTAGGTATTCGTCGCGCCGATGCCCGCGTTGGGCGAAACCTGCAGCCAACCCGACGGCCCGCCCGCGGCGTATTCCACCGTCGCCGTCCAATTCAAAACACCGCCGGCCGCGTTGCCGACGTGAATATAGTTCGATTGCAATTTGCCGCCCGCCGTGGCCTTGAAGCTCAGCGCCGCGGGAATCACCGCCAGCTTCGGATAATA
The DNA here is from genome assembly GCA_963823105.1 of uncultured Acidobacteriota bacterium. Classification (GTDB taxonomy): domain Bacteria; phylum Acidobacteriota; class Terriglobia; order Bryobacterales; family Bryobacteraceae; genus JAJYKC01. The sequence continues at coordinate 13,547 of CAWGKC010000007.1, read as the reverse complement.
CGACGCCCCGCAGTCGCCGACGATCGAGCAATCCGGCCCGGCATCACCGGAGCGAAGCGCGGCACAGGCGCCGTGGCGCTGGCGATGGCGATGGAGGACACGGGCGCGAACGTAACCGTCTCCGTCGTTTCGATCACCGCCCCGGTGCTGACCGCGTTCGGAGCGAGGCCGAAGAACGTGGGAAACTGCGCGCTCTCCGTCGTGAAGGCGTTCGCGTCGACAACCTCATAGACGGCATACCCAGCGCCGTTGGTCATCGCCACTTCGCTCGTTGCGTCGAAGGCGACCACCGGCGAGTTCGGAGGGGCCGGCTTATACACCGGCGTTCCGCCCGCCCCCGTCGCGTCGGCGTTCATAACCAGCGCCAACAGAAGCGACCCTCCGGCGCTTGGCTGATACTGGCCTCCCGATGCCGCCGCGCCCAGATCGCCGCCCGCCGTCGGCTTCACCGCGTCGGAGCCGGCGACCACATTCGGCACGAACAAACGCGCGCCGGCGGGGAAACCCGAGTAAGTGACGATAAATCGCTCGCCGGAATTCCCGTTGAAGTTCGTCTCGTTCGACAACGGCTCGAAAGCGCTGGCGAAGCCTTCGGTAAGGCGGGTGGTGGTGAAAACCGTCTGCGCCCCTAGCAGCGCCGCGAATGAATTCACCGCGGCCGGCAGAGGCGACCCGCGCTGGGAGCACACCAACTTCCCCGAGGATCCCGTAAAAAGGCCCGCCTCCGGCGTCGCTACGATGAACACGCTCTGCGTCAGCGGAAGGATATTGCCGCTATTCAGCGTCAGCGACGCGTAGATCGTCGCGCCCGGTTTCACTTCCGTCGCGTTCGCGCGGATGTTGGAAAACCGCAGATTCACACTGCCGGAGGCCGACAGCGGAATCATCGCGCCGTTAAACGAGACCACCGCGCCCGACAGAATTCCCTGCGCCGCCACCGGCTGCGGCCCCGCGCCGTCGTCGTAAGTAAACAGAATGTCCGTCGCATTGGCCGCCCCGATCCGATTGGTGATCGCGACGTTCAAAAACACCGAAAAATTCCCCGTGATCGTAGCCGATGGCGCGCCGCCGCTGCAATTAAGTAGAATGTCCCCAACGCGCTCCGTCACGCCTTCGGCGCGCACCGTCAGCGGGACGGCTCCCGTCACGCATGTGAGGAGCGGCTGTGGCGCGGCGGAGACCGAAAGGCAGGAAAAAACCGGGAGGAACAAAACCGGCAGGAAAAACTTCATAGCGCAAACACCCCGCTGGTTAGGAGTTTAGCAAATGCCGGGCCGAGGGACGGAATTCCCCGCATCCCCGGCTGTTACGATGGAATCATATTCATTAGGGGAATACGCCGCCGTGCCCGCCACAACCATCGCCATAGCCGAAGAAATCCTCGAATTGAAACGGGCGCGCCGGGCCATGATCCTGGCGCATCACTATCAGATCTCCGAAATTCAGGAACTCGCCGACGCCGTGGGAGACAGCTTGGAGCTGGCGCGGAAAGCGCGCGATTTCGACGGCGAGGTGCTGGCCTTTTGCGGCGTGTGGTTCATGGCAGAAACCGCGAAGGTTCTCAACCCGGCCCGCACGGTGGTCGTTCCCGATCGCGACGCCAGTTGCAGTCTGGTGGAAAGCTGCACGGCGCCGCAAATCCGCGCGTATAAGAAACTGCATCCCGAATACGCCGTCGTTTCCTACATCAATACATCGGTCGAGGTGAAGGCGGAGAGCGACATCCTTTGCACTTCCCGCAACGCCGTCGCCGTCGTCAATTCCATCCCGGCCCACCAGCCGGTTCTGTTCCTGCCCGATATCAACCTAGGCAACTACGTCAAACGCGAAACCGGCCGCGAGAACATGAAGATCTGGCAGGGCGCCTGCATAGTCCATGCCACCTTTCCCGCCCGCCGCGTCACCGCCGCGCGAATGGAGCACCCCGAAGCCCTCGTGGCCGCGCATCCCGAGTGCCCTTCCGACGTTCTGGCGATGGCCGACTTCATCGGCTCCACCAGCGCCATCATCGATTGGTGCGTCTCATCCGCCGCCGAGGAATTCATCGTCATGACCGAAAGCGGCGTGTCGCATTCGCTGAACCGGCTCGCCGCGCACAAGCGCTTCTATTTCGTCGCCAACGAAAACTGCAATTGCAGCGAGTGCCCTTACATGCGGCTCAACACGCTCGAGAAGCTGCGCGATTGCCTCGATACACTGGAACCTCGCGTGGAGATCGACGCGGAAACCCTCCGCCGCGCCGCGCTTCCCATCGAGCGTATGTTGGCGGTGAAATAACCCCGCGCGGACTCCCGATGCCAGCCCCGCTCATCGACACCTTCGGACGCCTCCACGACAATCTGCGCATCAGCGTCACGGACCGCTGCAACATCCGCTGCTTCTACTGCATGCCCGAGGAAGGCGTGAAGTTTCTGCCCAAACCGGAGATCCTGTCGTTCGAGGAGATCGCCCGCGTGGCCCGCGTCGCCGCGAAGCTTGGCATTCGCAAGATCCGCCTCACCGGCGGCGAGCCCCTGCTGCGCAAAGATATTCACGTGCTGATCGCCGAGCTCGCCGCCATCCCCGGTATCGACGATCTGGCGCTCACCACCAACGGCCTGCTGCTCGCCGAACAGGCTGAAGCCCTGCACCGCGCCGGCCTGCGCCGGTTGAACGTTCATCTCGACACCCTGGACCGCGAGCGTTTCCTCCGCATCACCCGCCGCGACGAACTCCACCGCGTGCTCGACGGGCATCGATCTCTGCCTGCGCCTTGGATTCGGCCCGCTGAAGATCAACGCCGTCGCCGTGAAAGATCTCGTCGAACCCGACATTGTCCCGCTGGCGCTTTACGGCCGCGAGCGAGGCGTCGAGATCCGCTACATCGAGTTCATGCCGCTCGACGCCCAAGGCATCTGGCGCCGCGACAGAGTGCTCACAGCGGACGAAATCGTGGCCATTCTCTCGCGGGAGATCTGCCCGCTCGCCGAAGCCCCGGGGAACGACCCGCGCTCCCCCGCCACCGACTACCGCTTCTCCGACGGCGTCGGCGAAGTCGGCTTCATCGCGTCCGTGAGCCGTCCGTTTTGCCTAAACTGCAACCGCATCCGCCTCACCAGCGACGGCAAGCTGCGCTACTGCCTCTTCGCCATCGAGGAGACCGACGTGAAAACGCTCCTGCGCTCCGGCGCCCCCGACGCGGAGATCGCCGCCGCCCTCCAAAGCAACGTCCGCGCCAAATGGATCGGCCACGAGATCAACACCTCGCGCTTCGTCCCTCCGCCTCGCCCCATGTACTCCATCGGCGGCTGATTAAGGTTCGACCGCTTCCACCGCCGCCCGGAACTCGGTCTCCGTCGTCCAATTCCGGTCCGGCTTGCCGCTGCGGTAATCGCTCGCGCGCCACAAAGGCAGCCGCGACCACACGCTCATCCCGCCGCGTTGAAAATCGTAAAGGATATGAATCGGAACCGCGTTGTCGCCCGCTCCCTTCGACGGCCGCCACCGAAGATCGAGCAAGATCGCCCGGTCGGTGCCCAGCCATCGCTCGCCCGCGTCGCGTTCGATCGTCCCCGCCGGAATACGATACTTGACATTCAATCCCCAAGTCCCCCAAATGCGCAAATCGATGTCGTCGGAGATCAACGGCTGCGAAAGTTCGAACCCCCAGCACTGCCCCCCGCTGCATCGCTCATCGGACCCGATATCGCGCTTGGCATAGCGCCCGACCAGAAACAGCGCGCAAGCGATCACCACGACGCCGGCGATGGAGAACCGGATGACGGTGCGCTTGGGCGTGAGCGGAATCAATCTCCCATTATGCGCCTCCGCGGCGGCGCCTCTACTTCCCGAATCTCCGGTATTCCTCCGGCATCGCGATCCCGAATCGCTCGCACAACTGCCGGACATCGTGATAATCGTTCTCGTCCAGCTCGTAGCCCGTGTGAAACTTCACCAGCCACTCGGGGTCGATACATCGCACCGGAAAGCCGCCGATGCTGCCCCGGCCCGTGAGATGTTCGCCGCGGTAGGCCACGCCGTAAATGTTGTTGCCCGCGGCGTCAAGCGTGTAAGAATGCACGTCCAGCCGCCGGTCTTCGTCGTCGGCGAGAACGAAGTTGCATGCCCACGTGTCGTCGCGAACCTGTTCACGAAACCCGCGCGCGCCCAGCAGCGTGCGCAGCCCCGGCGCCTGCTCGTGGGGCAAAGCAATGTCGAGGTCGTCGTGAGGCCGCGTCCGGTACCCCAACAAAGCGTCCACCGCCCACCCGCCGTCGACGTAAACTTCGAACCCACGCTGTTCCAGCAACCGGAGCAAGTCCGCGGCACTGCGCTCGTCCATCGAAATCCAGTCTAACTTCTCGTCCATCGCGCACGGTGCGGCTGTCGAGAACCGCTCCGCTATTCCCCCAGGTTCACCGGAAGCCGCCTTCGTCCGCTATCCTGTTTCAGAAGTGTCTACAACTCCAATTCTCGATCTGGAGCAGCCGCCACCAGCGCCCTCCAAGAGTTGGCGTTCGAAGTTGATTGGAATTGTTCTTGGCTTGATTCTCGGCCTCATGGCCATCCTGGAAGACCAGGACCGGCTGCCGCGCTGGCATTGGCCGGCGTTCAATATGTGGCTGCTCGTCCCCGCCGTTTATGGCGGGATCGCGATCCACGAAATTGGCCACCTCGTTGCGGGCGCATTGGTTGGCGTCGATGCCGGAGGGATCTCGATCGGCGCGTTCGTCCTTGCCCGACGTGGCAAACGCTGGAGCCTTCACTTCGACGCGCGGAATTGGCTCGGAGGATTCTTCAAGCCCCTGCTCGCGGCGCCGGGCTCCAACCCTTCCCAATGTGCGTGGATGGTGGCCGGTGGTCCGCTCGCGTCTATCGCGCTGACCCTTCTGTGCGGATTCGTCTATTTTCGATTCGGCAACGGGGCCTGGGCCTGGATCGGCACTCTATTCTGGACATCCTTAGCGTTGGCGGTAGTCCCGGCGATCCCGTTCTCCTCGGAACTGAAGAAGTCGGACGCCGCACGGCTCTGGCAGCTTATCCGCCATCCAGGTCGAACCCGATGCTGGATGGCGCTTTTGGAAATTCAGACGCAAGAGGCGAATGGGCGGCGCCCCCGCGACTGGGATTCGAAGTCCTTCAACGAGGTGTTGACGGCCGATGTTTCCGCCGGCGAATATTTGGCCTGCCAACTCTTCGCGTTCTACCGCCGGCTGGACGAGGATTCGGACGCCGCCGCGCTCCAGCACCTGGAGAACTTGCTCGCCGCGTCGGCGCGAGCCGGCAAACCGGTGCGGAACGTTCTGTTCTTGGAAGCGGCATTCGCGAGCGCGGCGATCCGCAAGCAAGGCGCCCAGGCGCGCGAGTGGCTCGAACGCGCGCAAAACTCAAAAACCGAAATCGCTCGACGCCGTCGAGGCCGCGATCGCGATGTGCGAAGGACGCCACGAGGATGCGGTCCGGCACTGGCAAGCGGCGAGCGAGCGCATCGTCCGCCTCCGCCTCGACTCCGGGCTCACCCGCTTCGCCATGGAAAAATGGGCGGAGTTGGAGTCCGCTTGCAAGGCCGCCCAAGTGTCGGCCGGCCGGCCCCATGCGTAGCCTCTTCGCTACCGGCGGCACTCGCAGGCAGCGGGGAGAACGACGTTGCGCGAACGAGTTCCTTCTCGACACACAGCTCTTCAAGCGTGATGCGCATGGACGAGATGCTGTATTATTTTTCGCTGAGTTTCCAATTCTATTTCTGGAAACCGCCAAGCCGCAATTGCACGGGCGCTGTCCTCGAGTGGCCCTCGGTTCAGCCGGTGCGAATGCGGGAGAATATAAATGAGAATTGCGACATGGACAAGTCAACAATTATCGCCCGGCTGCGAGAGTATGAGGCGGAGCTGAAGGCGGCCGGCGTCGAGCATCTGTCGCTGCATGGTTCCTATGCGCGCGGAGCGGAAATCCGCGAAGGGTCGGACGTAGATGTGATTGCGGATTTCGACAGGAGCAGGAAACAGTCCCTCGTCGGGAGGGTCCACCTCGAAAACCGCCTGACGGATATCCTCGGCGTTAAGGCCGACTTGTGCGACAGAAAGATGCTGCGGCCCGAGGTACTTGAAAGAGCGGAGCGCGAGTCGGCTCTTGTCTTTTAGTCCTCCCCCGCAACGCTGGTTTGGCGACATGCATGGACGCCATCGCCATGATCGAGCAATTCACGTCGGGCATGGATTTCGAGACGTTCAGTGCGAATCCAATGGCCGTGGCGGCCGTCGAGCGCAAATTGCAAATTATCAGCGAAGCCGCGATCCGGCTCGGCAGTGAAGCGGAACAACGAATTCCCGATCAGCCATGGCGGGATATCAGAGGGATTGGAAATCAGTTTCGCCAATCGTACGAGCGGATTGATTTGAACACGATTTGGAACGCCGTGACGGACGACCTTCCGCCGCTCAAGGCGGCGGTGCTGCGCACATTGAATCCGCCGCGAGCAACATGAAAACGTTGGCCGCGACGTTGAACAAGGTTCAACAAAGCCGATAAGCAAAACCACAGACAGGCGGCGCGAAACACGCGGCCGAAGTAGTTGCCGGCGATATCCGGCGCGCGGATTTCATTCCTTCCTCGAAATGCGCCGGCGTTTCCCAACACCGCGGCGCCGCGCCGCCCACTTCACCGCTTCCGCGCACTCTCCCCGTTTCGCGCGAGAATGAAGAATAGAGTGGGGTGATAGGTTGGGGTTCTTTTCGAAAGCGGCTCTGTTGGCTCCGTTGCTCGCCGGGTTGTGTCTTCGCGCGCAAAATTCCGCCGGTTCGCGCATCGTCGTGCCGCCGGCCGCGGTGTCTTCGCTGCACGATTTCAGCGCGTCGCTCGAATCGCTCTCCGGCTCCGTGTTGCAGTCGGTGGTGCAGGTGTTTTCCGTCGGCTACGCGCCGGTCGAAGACACCGATAGCGGCGACAATTCCGGCGTTGTCTCCAAACAACACAGCATCGGCTCCGGCATCGTCGTCTCCGCCGACGGCTACATCGTCACCAACGCTCACGTCGTGCAAGGCGCGCGGCGGATTCAAGTGAAACTACCTCCGCCGACCGTTGCGGCCGGACTCCTGATGCACCACCGGGGCGAGGAGACCAAGCTCGACGCCAAGCTGATCGGCCTCGATCACGACACCGACCTCGCCGTCCTCAAAGTGGACCGCGCCGGTCTCCAGGCCCTCCCCTTCGGCAACTCCGACGAACTGCATCAAGGCCAGTTGGTCCTCGCCTTCGGCAACCCCTTCGGCCTCGCCGGCTCGGTCACCATGGGCATCGTCAGCTCCATGGCCCGCCAGATCTCCTCCGACGACACCACCGAATACATCCAAACCGACGCGCCGATCAACCCCGGCAACAGCGGCGGCCCGCTCGTCGACGATCAAGGCCGCCTCGTCGGCGTCAACACGTTCATCCTCTCGCAATCGGGCGGCAGCGAGGGCATCGGCTTCGCCATCCCCAGCAACCTCGTCCTGGCCATCTACACCCAGATCCGCAAGGACGGCCACGTCCACCGCGGCCAGATCGGCATCTACGGCCAGACGATCACGCCCACGCTCGCCAGCGGACTCGGCCTGACGCAGAGCTGGGGTGTCGTGGTCTCCGACGTCGAGCCGGAAAGCCCCGCCGCCCGCGCCGGCATCCGCATCGGCGACATCATCGAAGGCATCGACGGCCGCCAGGTGGACGGCATGCGGCAACTGGAGCTGGCGATCTTCCGCCACGCCGTCAACGACCGCGCCAAGATCGAAATCCTGCGCGGCAAGCAAACCATCTCGCTTCACGTGCGCGTCGTCGAACGCGACGACGACCCGCAGCGTTTCGCCGACCTCGCCACCTCCGAGGACAATCTCGTGCCGAAACTCGGCATCCTCGGCGTCACGATCGACCGCAAACTCGCCGCCCTTCTCCCCGATCTCCGCATCTCCAGCGGCGTCGTCGTCGCCGCTCTCTCGCCCGACACCGATCCCGACGCAACCGGACCCGACGCCGGCGACGTCATTCATAGCGTGAACGGAAAACCTATCGACGGGATCGCCGCCCTCAACGCCCGGCTCGGCGAATTCAAAAGCGGCGACAGTGTAGTGCTCCAGATCGAGCGCGACAACCGCCTGATGTACCTCACCGTGGAATTGGAGTAGCTCCGTTGCGGCTTGTAACCGTTCTGCTGGCCTGCGCGCTTTCCGCGGCCCTCTGCGCCCAGACCGCAAAGAAGCGAAAACCAGCGCCCGCGCCTGCCGCCAGCCAATCGCCGTGGCCCATCCGCGCGCTAACCGTGAAAGGCAATCGCCTTTACTCCGCCCAGCAAATTCTCGCCGTCGCCGGCCTCGCCGTGGGCGACAAAGTGACGCCCAAAGACTTCGAAGCCGCCCGCCAGCGCCTGCTCTCCACCGGCGCTTTCCAAACCGCCGGCTTCGAGTTCAAAGAGGACCCCGACGGCCAAGGCTATCGCGGCGAATTCGCCGTCACCGAAGAGACGCAAGCCTACCCCATCACCTTCGAAGACCTCCCCGCCCCCGACGCGAAGCTCTTCGATTGGCTAAGGAAAAAGGACCCTCTCTTCGGCCCCACCATCCCCGCGACCCAACTCGCCCTCGACCGCTACTGCGCCCTTCTCGAAGAGTATTTGAAACCGCTCGGCTTCACCGGCAAAGTCACCAGCGCCCTCTCCGCCGATTATTCGCCCGATCTCACCATCCTTTTCCGCCCGAACACTCCGCGCCCCATCGTCGGCGAGGTCCATTTCTCCGATACCGGCGAGATTCCTTTCCAAACCCTCCAGGCCGCGGTGGGCGGCGCCGCCATCGGCCTCGGCTATTCCGAAGTCCGCTTCCGCCAGATCCTCGACGCCAGCATCCGCCCCATCTACGAAGCCCACGGCTATCTGCACGTCTCCTACCCCGACATTCAACTGGCGCCCGCAAAGTTCGTCAAGGGCATCGCCGTCACCATCAAGATCGACCCCGGCCCAGTGTACAAACTAAGTTCGTTCCGCATCGGCGGCGCTCAAGATCTCGACGGAATAGTCAAGTTGAAGACCGGTCAGCCCGTGAACTTCGACCAGGTCAAAGAAGGCCGCGAGCATGTCGAAGACGTCCTGAAACGGCGCGGCTTTCTCCACGCCAAGGCCGAAGTGCAGCGGACGCTCGACGACAAACTCCACACCGTCGCCGTCGCCATCCGCGCCGATCCCGGCCCGCAATATACAACCGGCAAACTCGATATCCACGGCCTCGACCTCATCGTCGAGCCGCAAATCCGGAAGCTGTGGGGCCTCACCGAAGGCAAACCGTTCAACTACTCCTACCCGCAACACTTCCTCGACGTCGTCCGAAGCGAGGGCCTGTTCGACAACCTCGGCGCAACCCGCGCCGAAACCGACATCCACGAAGACACCCACATCGTCGACATAAGGCTCTACTTCGACGGCGCGCGCAAGAAACCCTATGACGCCGTCCCCGGCATCCCGCCGCCCAGCAACACCTATGTCAACACCTATTGACATCCGATATCGACAGGCGATATCATAGCGGCGTGCCCAAATCCGATCTCCTGCAAGGGACGCTGGATCTGCTCATTCTCCGCACCCTCGAGCTTTGTCCACTGCACGGCGTCGCCATCTCGGACCGCATCGAGCAGGTCACGCACGGGGTCTTTGTGGTTGGCCCGGGTTCGCTCTTCCCCGCCCTTCACCGGCTCGCGGAAAAGGGCTGGATCGACGGCGAATGGGCGGAGCTCGAGAATCGCCGGCGCGTCAAAGTTTACTCGTTGACCCGTTCCGGCCGGGCGCAACTGGTGAAAGAGAAGCGCAACTGGCAGAGGGCATTCACCGCCATGAATCAGGCTCTCGCCGAGGATCGATAAGCGGTGTCGTGGGCCAGCCGGGCGGCAATTCTCTATCGGCGCTGGTTCCATCGCCGCGAAGCCGAGGAGGATCTCGATGAAGAAGTGCGGGCCTATTTCGAGATTGTCGTTCAGCGTTTCGTGGCGGCGGGGATGTCGTACCAGGAGGCGCGGCGCGCCGCCCGGCTGCGGTTTGAAGGCCCGGAGCAAGTGAAAGAGAGAGTCAGGGAGGCGCGAATGGGAGCGGGAATCGAAACCACGTGGCGGGATGTTCGCTTTGCCTGGAGAGGCTTGCGAAAAAGCCCTGGCTTCACGACGATCGCGGTTGTGACGCTGGGCTTGGGCATTGGCGCCAACACCGCAATTTTCAGCCTGATCGACGCCGTCATGCTATGCTCGCTCCCCGTGGAGCGGCCCGAACGCCTCGCGCTGCTCACCGATCCCGCCGACGGCGGAATCGACTGGGACACCTCGCAAAGCGGCGTCCGCACCCTGTTGTCGTACCCGGAGTTCGAACAGCTCCGCTTGCGGAACAGCGTCTTCTCCGGTTTGTTCGCGGCGCAAAGTGAAGTGAGCAATCTCGACGTCTACCCCGGCGGCGCGGCACAGCCCATGAAGGCGCGTACGCAGCTCGTATCGGGCGAATTCTTTCAAGTCCTCGGCGTCAAACCCGTCGTGGGCCGCGTGTTCACTCCGGAGGAGGACAAAGCGCCGGGCCGGAATCCGGTGGCGGTCGTGTCGTACGACTTCTGGCGGCGCGCGTTCGGCGGCCGCGCCGGCATCGTGGGCGAAACCGTGCGCGTGGGACAAGGAGTCTTCCAGATCCTCGGCGTCGCCGCACCCGATTTTCATGGAATCCTCGTTGGCTCCGGCGCGGATCTCTGGTTTCCGATGACGATGCAGGGGCAAGTGCTTCCCGGACGGAACTACCTGAAGCCGCGCGACACGCTTTGGCTCCAGGTGATGGGCCGCTTGGCGCCGGGCATGTCGCTCAAAACCGCACAGGCCGGCATCAACGTGACATTTCAGCAGGCCCTTCGCTCCTGGTCCGGGCCGCTGCCAGCCGGGCAGAAGCGCCGTGAAGATCTCAGTCAGAAGATCGAATTACGCCCGGGCGCGCGTGGCGCGTCGGAACTTCGCGGCCAATTCTCCGACGCTCTGGTTCTTCTGATGGCCATGGTGGGAGTCGTGCTCCTCATCGCCTGCGCGAACATCGCCAACCTCATGCTGGCCAGGGCCGGCGCCCGGCGGCGCGAGATTGGCGTGCGCCTGGCGCTCGGCGCCGGACGCGCCAGAGTGACGCGCCAGTTGCTAACGGAGAGCCTCCTGGTGGCGACACTCGGAGGCATGCTCGGCATCCTTCTGTCGGTGGTGGGCGTGCGCCTGCTGTTGGCGCTCGTCTCCTCGGGCGTGAACGATCTCGGATTGGAAGTTCCTCTCGATCTCCGCGTTCTGCTTTTCACGGCCGCGGTCTCGCTCGCCACCGGAATTTTGTTCGGCCTCGCACCGGCGATCCGCGCCACGCGCCTGGACGTCAATCGCACGCTCGCCGCGAACGCGCGGGGCACGGCCGCGGGCGGCGGCCGCGTTCAGACCGGCAGGATTCTGGCCGTTGCCCAAATTGCCTTATCGCTAGTGTCGCTGATGGGCGCCGCACTTTTCGTCCGCAGCTTGAGTAACATGCTCGCGCAGAACCTCGGCTACAACCGCGACTCTCTCTTGGCGGTGCGCGTCGATCCCATCGCGGCCGGTTACAAAGGCGCCGGCGTCACCGCATTGTATGAGAAGGTGCGGACGGAGTTACAAAACATACCCGGCATACGCGGCGTCACCTTCTCCAACACCGGCCTGTTGTCCGACGGCGATTCGGGGGATCAGATCTCGATCGAGGGCTCGCCCGTCCGGAACCCGGAACAACTCTCCTCTCGCTGGACCGAGGTGGGGCCCGGCTACTTTACGACCTTGGGCATCCCAATTATTGAGGGACGCGAGATCGACTCGGCCGATGCGGCGCGTGGCACGCCCGTGTGCCTGATTAACGAGTCGTTCGCCCGGCGCTTTTTCCCGAATTCCCGCGCCATCGGCAACCACGTCACGGACGAGTATCCAACCACCCGCGAGACCTTTGAAATCATCGGCATCGTCGCGGACTCCAGGGAGCACGGACCTACGGAAACAAAGCATCCGAGATTTTACGCCAATCTTACCCATCCCATTGGAGCGGTCGAAGGCGTGACCTTCCTGCTTAGTAGTTCGGGCGATCCCGCCGGCGCCGCTACCGCCGTGCGCCGGGCCATCCGGCATGTGGATGGAACGTTGCCGGTATTGAGCCTTCGAACGGTAAATCAGGAACTCGGCCGCCGGCTGATCACGGCACGCCTGATCGCCGAACTGGCGGCGTTTTTCGGCATCGTCGCGGTCTTCATGGCCGCCATCGGGCTGTACGGCGTCATCTCGTATTCGATCGCCCGGCGAACAAACGAGATCGGCATTCGAATGGCCCTGGGCGCGTCGGGAAGCGGCGTGATCCGCATGGTGCTCCGCGAGGCGCTGGGCATGGTGGCGATCGGCCTGGCCGCCGGTTTTTTGTGCGCCTTCGGATTGGGGCGATTCATTTCCAATCGGCTCTATGGACTGACTCCATCGGACCCCGTCGCGATCGCGGCCGCGACGCTGACGATCTTGACCGTTGCCTTGCTCGCCGGGTATGTGCCCGCGCGCCGGGCGTCGCGGATCGATCCGATGGCCGCGCTCCGGTGCGATTAGCGCATCCGGCGGCCGTTAGGCCTGAAACACCGGTTCGAACGAAGAAACCGCCGCCTTCAATTCCGCCAATTCCTCCGTGCTCAACGCGGGCAGCGGCGCCGAGGCCAATTCCATCGCCAGATCGAAAATCCGCTCGTCGCCAGGCGGTACCGCCGCGGTCACTTCCTGGTTCAACGTGAATCGCAGCGCCAGGCGCGCCGTCTCCCGATCGTCCACCGGTTGGTACCAACACTTCGGATACGCGCGCTCGCTCTCTTTCATGCCGTCCGGCCACATCCCCAGCGCCAGGGCCTTCAACGCCAGCCGGGCCATCCCTTTCGATTTCGCCTTGGCCAGAATCTGCGGACCGAACCCGCCATTCTCCCACGCGTTGACGTTCACCGGAAACAAAACGCTGTCCAATTCGAGCGCATCCATCAGCCGCAGCGCCGCCGGCGCGTGGTGCGCCGAAAAACCGAGATGCCGGACCTTGCCCTCCTTCCTTGCCGCCAGAAATGCCTCCGCCGCGCCTCCCGGAGCCAAGATCCCGTCCACATCTTCCATCGAGGCGACGGCGTGAAACTGGTAAAGATCCACGGAATCGGTATGGAATCTCCGCAGCGTCCGTTCCAGTTCCTCCCGCGCCCCCTTCGCGTCGCGGCACATTGTTTTTTCCGCCAGGAATATCTTCCCCCGGTACGGCCGCAGCGCCTCGCCCAGTTTCACTTCCGCTTCTCCGTCGAAATACGATGGCGCGCAGTCGAAATAATTCACTCCCCGCTCGTACGCCGCCGCCACCCGGCGCGACGCCTCCTCCTGCGATAGACCGCAAACCACGATCCCGCCGAAAGCGACGATCGACAGCTCGATCCCGTTCTTGTACGGACGCCGCGGAATCGCGCCCGCCGCGCCGCCGTTAAATTCGCCACGCTCCATCGTCACACCCGCCTCCCTCTTTCCTT
>CAWGKC010000006.1:0-5605 GCA_963823105.1 uncultured Acidobacteriota bacterium | reverse complement strand
TTCGGGAGTGCGCTTATTCGTGGCGCAGCGCGACCATTGGATCCACTTTGACGGCGCGGCGCGCCGGTAGGCCGCTGGCCGCGAGCGCAACTCCGATTAGTAAAAGGACGACTCCGCGAAAGTGACCGGATCGGTTGCCGCGACATCGTATAGGACGCTCGCGAGAACGCGGGTTGCCGCAAGCGAAATCGTCACCCAACCAGCAGTCCGACGGCCACGCCTCTCAGTCCTTGGCCGATCACGAGACGCACGACATCGGGGCTGCGCGCGCCTAATGCGAGGCGGATGCCGATCTCCTTGGTTCTTTGGGCGACGGCGTGATGCAGTAGCCCGTAGATGCCGGTTGCGGCAAGCAGCGTGGCGAGCGCGGCGAAGATCGTTAGCAGGGTGGTTTCGAAGCGGCGGGGAGCTTCGATTTCGGCGATTTGTTGCTCCACCGTTGCGATCTCGAAATAGGGAACCGTGGGATCTATGCCGCCGACGGCGAGGTGGATGGCGTGGGTCAGAAGGCGCGGTTCTCCCATCGTGCGGACAACGATCGTCTCCGTTGAGCTATCGGCGTAGAGCTGGTAGATCGCCGGCAGCATGGCGCTTCCGGGGCCGTTGGAGAGACGGTCGCCGACGACGCCGAGAACCGTATTCCAATTCCCCTCGTCGAGTCCGGGGAGCGACCTTTTGAAGCGCTTTCCCAACGGGTCTTGCCCTGGCCAGAAGCGGCGGGCCATGGATCCGCTGATCACCACGCCCGAAACGTCATTGGCCGCAAGGAGCCGTCCCCGCCGGAGCGGAATGCCCATGGTCTGAAAATATTCGGGACTGACATCCCAACCCGTGAAGGGTTGTGCATCCTCGGCGGCGCGGCCTTCCACGGTAATTACCGCGTTCGGAACGTGGCTGTGGAATGTGCCTCCGACGGCGGCCGATCGGACGCCGGGCAAATGATCGATCGCTTCGATCGCCTGTTCGAAAAAGGCGTGAGCTTTCGCGCCGTACATTTCAGCGGGCAGGTCGATAGTGAAGGTCAAGAGGCGCCGCGGATCGAAGCCCGGCGTCACGGCTTGCAGTTTGACGAAACTGCGCAATAACAGACCGGCGCCGGTGAGGAGCACCACCGCAATCGCATATTGCACGGCGACGAGGGGGAGACGCATCCGGCCGCTGGCGGGTCCGCCATGCCGGCCGTTTTTGAGGGCTTCTTGCGGGTCCCGCCGCGCGGCTTGCCATGCCGGGAACAGACCGAAGAACAAACCTGTCGCCACGGAAAGCAGCAACGCGAACGCGAGGACGGAGGTGTCGATGTGAACCTCGTCCAGGCGGGGCAGATCGGCGGGCGCGAGTGCGAGCAGGGCCTTCAATCCAACGGCTGCCACGATCAATCCGAGCAACCCGCCCGCGCCGGACAAAACGACGCTCTCGGTGAGAAGTTGGCGGAACATGCGGGCGCGCCCGGCGCCGAGCGCGGCGCGTACGGCGAACTCTCTCGATCGAGCCGCTCCACGCGCGAGCAGTAAATTCGCGATGTTCGTGCAGGTGATCAGCAGGACGCAAAGCACCGCGCCGAGCAACACCCACAATGCGCGGCGCACTTGTGGGCCGGCCACTTGTTCGGCGAGAGGCACGACGCGTACGCCGAGGCCGGCGTCGGTCGCCGGATACTGAATCGCGAGCGCTCTCGCGATTGTGTCCATCTCCGCTCTCGCCTGCGTGAGTGAGATTCCGGGCCTCAGCCGCGCGACGGAGGTGAAGGCGTCGGCGAAGCGGAATTGCTGAAACTTGGGCCAGCGGGGATCGGCCGAGATGAGCAGCCACATCTGGGTATCTTTGCTGGGGAACTCGAAGCGCGGGCCCATTACGCCGATGATGGTGCAGTTTTGACGATCGATCTCCAGCGATCGCCCGAGCACGCGAGGCGACGCGCCGAAGCGCCGCCGCCAGAGGCGATAACCGAGGACGGCCACGTTCTCGCCACGCCGGGCTTCCGTTTCGGAGAACGTGCGGCCCAGCGCGGGAGCGGCTCCGAGGACGGAAAACAGATTGCCTTCGACCTTGGCGGCTTGGATTCGTTCCGGTTCGGGACCGCCGGTGAGAGTCACCACCGCGGCTTCCGGGCGGGCAACTGCGGCGATGTCTACGAAAACATGATTCTGTTCCCGCCAATTCCGGATTCCGGGGTAGCCCATCCAGTCCCATTCGAGATTCTTCGCGGGCACGGATTTCCAGACCATGCAGAGGCGGGACGGCTCGCGATAGGGCAGGGGCCGCAGCAGGACCCCCTCGACTACGCTGAACATCGCGGTGTTCGCTCCGATGCCGAGGGCGATGAGCGCGATCGCGACGAGGGTAAATCCCGGGCTTGCGCGGAGCGTGCGGAAGGCGTAGCGAAGATCCGAGGCCAGATGGATCACGTTCATAGATTGGCATATTGCGCACCAAGGGTTTCCTCTTGCTTACCGGGAGGAGTTGGTGTATTCTGCTCTTGGTAACCAAGGGAGGCGTTTTGAGTAAACCATCCGATCTCGTTCAGGGTACGCTCGATGTCCTGCTGCTGAAGATCCTGGCGCTTGAGCCGCTGCATGGGTGGGCGATAAACATCCGTTTGAGACAGGTTTCGGGAGAAGTTCTTCAAGTCACGGAAGGCTCGCTCTATCCGGCGCTGCATAAGCTGGAGCAGGAGGGATGGATCACGGCCGAGTGGAAGCAGACGGAGAATAACCGGCGTGCGAAGTTCTACTCGCTGACGGGGCCCGGGCGTAAACAACTGGAGTCGGAGGCGGCGAATTGGAACCGGCTATCGTCGGCGATTTCCCGGGTCCTTCGATTGAAAGAGGCTTGAGCGATGGAGTGGCGACGATGGCGTTACGTGTTGCCGTTGCGGCTGCGATCAATTTTCCGCCGCGCGGCTGTGGAGCGAGAGCTGGAAGAAGAGTTGCGCTTCCACTTGGACTGCAAGGTGGAAGAAGAAATGACCGGGGGTCTGGATGCGCGCGAAGCTACCTATCGCGCTTTGCGTTCGATCGGCGGCGTTGAGCAACGAAAGGAGGAGATAAGGGATATGCGACGGGTTCGTTGGTTCGGCGATTTGGCCGCGGATCTGAAATATGCGCTCCGGATGATCGGCCATTCCAAGCTGTTCGCGATTCTGGTGGTGCTGACGTTGGGGCTGGGAATTGGGGCGAATACGGCGATCTTTACACTCATCGACGCCGTGATGTTGCGCTCGCTGCCGGTGCGATCACCGGAAGAATTGGTGTCGGTGGGCGACGGATCGCGGCCGACCGCGCTGAACGAAGGCTCACCGTTGATTTCACCTGTTTTCTCTTATCCGCTCTACCAGCGGCTGCGCGATCGGAATCGTGTTTTCACAGGACTCCTGGCCTCCGGAAGAACGGGACGTATCGACATGAGCGCCGGCAACGGAACTGTTGAAGAGGTTCATGGCCGGCTTGTTTCCGGGAACTACTTCGAGGTGCTGGGCGTGTCGCCGATCCTGGGACGGACCTTCTCAACAGAAGAGGATCGGAGGCCAGGGGCCAGCCCGGTGATCGTGATTAGCTACGACTATTGGGGGAATCGTTTTGGGCGCGATTCCAGCGTCCTGGGACGCACGCTGCGGCTGAACGGTTCGCCATTTACGGTAATCGGCGTGGGGCCTCCTCGCTTTACGGGAGATGTAGTTGGAAGCCCTACGGACATTTGGATTCCGCTCCCGATGCAGGCGGAGGTGAATCCGGGGTACCCGAGACTGGACAAGCACGATTCGAACTGGCTGCTGTGCATAGGGCGGCTCAAGCCCGGAGTTTTGATTGGGAAGGCTCGCGCGGAGATGACGATTCTGGCGCAAGAGGCGCTGATCGACTACGAAGGCGCGGCGGGTTCACCCGACAAGCTGCGGGAAATTCGCGCTGAAAAGGTGGACGTGCAGCCGGGAGGCATGGGCTTCTCCTGGATACGCAAGCACGATTCGCGGTTGTTATTTATCCTCATGGGAATGGCCGGTTTGGTGCTGGCTATCGCCTGCGCGAACGTCGCGAATCTTCTGCTGGCGCGCGGGACTGGGCGGCAGAAGGAGATTTCCGTGCGGCTCGCGTTGGGGGCCAACCGGGGCCGTCTGATACGCCAGTTGCTGACGGAAAGCGCTCTGCTGGCGTCGGTGAGTGGAATAACCGGCTTGCTGCTGGCGGAGTGGGGCGGCCGGGCGCTTTCGACGCTGGCATCGGTAGGCGGCCCGAATCCGATTCCATTCGACGTCGACATGCATCCCAACCTAACCATGCTGGCCTTCACGGCCGCGGTCTCGACGCTGACGGCCATTCTGTTCGGCCTCGTTCCGGCGCTGCGCTCGACGCGCGTCGATCTGACACCGGCGTTGAAGGAGAGCGCGCGGAACTTGAGCCAAAGCCGCTGGCGGTTGAGCAAGCTGCTGGTGGCCGCCCAGTTGGCGTTGTCGATCGTGCTTCTGTTCGGGGCGGGCCTGTTTGTTCGCAGCATCGCTCATTTGGATTCTCTGGATGTCGGTTATTCCCGCGGCAATCTGGTGCTGTTGGGAGCCGACTTGGCCGGCAGCGGCGTTCCGCCGGCGCAGCGATTGACGGTAACGCGCCGGCTAATCGAGCGTTTGCGTTCCGTACCCGGGGTCGCTGGAGTGACGGTCTCGGAGAACGGGATTTTTAGCAGCACGGATTCCGGCACGGACGCCTTACGGATTGAGGGTTTCACGCCACTGCGAAAAGACGATTCGGCGAGCAGCTTCGATCAGGTGGGGCCGGATTATTTTCAGGTAGTGGGAGTGCCGGTTCTCAAGGGGCGCGACTTCGACGAACACGATGGCGCGGGAGGACGGGCGGTGGCGATCGTCAACGACACATTGGCGCGGTATTATTTCGGCGGGAGCGACCCAGTGGGAAGGTACCTCGTGAACGGCAACGACCGTTACGCCATCGTCGGCGTGGCGAGGGACATGAAAGAACACAATTTAAAGGGCAAAGCCGAGCGGCGGTTCTATCTGCCGTTACTTCAGGACAACGGCGATGCCGGGACGTACAATTTCGAAATCAGAACATGGGGCGAGGCCCAAGGGATGGTGGGCGCGATTCGCCGCGAACTGCAGTCGTTCGATCGCAACCTCAAAGTATCGAACCTGGAACCCGTTAGCGTGCTGATAGACGAAAGCGTCGGCGGGGACCGAATGATCGCAAAACTGTCCGGATTCTTCGGCGTTCTGGTGCTTCTTCTCGCCGCGAATGGGCTGTACGGAGTGATTTCGCTACGACCACTTCGCGCCGTACAAAAGAGATCGGCCTTCGGATGGCTCTCGGCGCGAGACGGGGGGATGTGATCCGCATGATCCTCCGCGAGACGCTGATGCTGATGGGCGTGGGTTTTGCCATCGGATTGCCGGCGGCGTTGGTGGCGACGCGGTTGATCGAGGCAACTCTATCGGGAGTGAGCGCGAGCGATCCGGCGACATTGGGGATGGTCAGTCTGGTATTGCTGTTGGTTGGGGTCTTCGCCGGTTTTATACCGGCGAGGCGAGCTTCGCGTCTCGATCCGATGGCGGCGCTGCGGCAGGACTGAGGGCGGAGGGTCCGAGGATTCGGTCAGTGCG
>CAWGKC010000005.1:190000-1558057 GCA_963823105.1 uncultured Acidobacteriota bacterium | reverse complement strand
GGATACTGTTTCGCGGCGCGACAGGCGTTATAAAAATCCTTCCGTCCGCAGCGAACAGGCGATTCTACGCCCCTCCGGCTTTCTTAACGGCTGGTGCGACCGTTTCATTTTCGTTTACAGGTTTCGTCGCGTTTGTCGAAGCCTTCTGTTCCTGTGCATGAATCTCGGTTTCACGTCGCATCCAATCGGGCCAGTTCTTCGCATCGCGTTCCACGCGTGCGAACTGTCGGTTGATCCATCCCTTTGAGAGTGTCATTTTTCTATTCCTTCCGGTTCTGCGAGGCCTTTTTCTCTCAGTTGGCTCAGGAAGAGCCTGATCTCTTTTTGTTCGGCTGCGAATCTGGCAACCGTACTGGGCATGTACTCCGGGAGCCTTGGAACCGCCTCCGCGCGTCGCCACTGAAGCAACGAGCCATCCTTTGACTTGCGCTTCATGGTTGAAAGCCCGAATAAATCAGAATAGCGCCTCGGTGCCACTCCGACAAACGGCTCGAAGCGAACTTTTTCACCGCAATGATCGGAGGGGTCCACAACCACGGAGTCCGGGTATAGTTCTTGCACCAGGCTCTTGGGGTACGGTTCAATATATACCACTCGTGCGATTCCGGACGCGACGATGTGTTTCGCGCAGTCGTGACATGG
This sequence comes from uncultured Acidobacteriota bacterium, assembly GCA_963823105.1. Lineage (GTDB taxonomy): Bacteria > Acidobacteriota > Terriglobia > Bryobacterales > Bryobacteraceae > JAJYKC01. The sequence goes on along the minus strand of CAWGKC010000005.1, from coordinate 1,557,415 downwards.
GAATGTGGTCGTGTACAACGTACATGCAATCGTCGAAATGCCATGGCGTACCGCATCGGTGATTGCAGACATCTCCGCGTGTACGGCACGGACATAGTCAATCGTACCCAAGAACTGCGCCCCCTTCATGATAGGGGGTTCACCTGAGCGGAGTGCTTCGGCGACAAGGTCGGTGATCGTTTGGTTGGCTTTCGCTTCGTGGAGCCATCCGGCATCTTTCAATCTTTGAAGAATCTCGGCAAAGTTGTTCTCGCGCATTCGGTCGCTGGTGTCATATCCCCATCTGAAATCGCGCCCGTCGTCTTCATCATGGCACCAGTATGCGCCGCCTCCCGCTTTCGGAACTTCGTTCATGCCCAGGGCAACGAGCGTGCCGTCCGGACGGCAGATAGCTGTCCCGACTTGTCGCGCAAGCGACGCTGATCGCAAGGCCGCCGCGCGTGCAAGGTACATGCCCTGTTCGTCGCGGTTCGGGGTAATGAACACGTTGCCGAAGAGCAGTTCGATCGCACGCTGGACGGATTTCTCCATCGCGGCATGATCGGACGTATTGATCACGATGTCGGCGACTGGAAAAGTGTCTTCGACATTCTGGCCGAACGCGTCGCCCATCTCTGATTCATCTCGTCGAAGGAGTTGTTCAGCTTGAGTCAAATAGTCTCCGAACTGATTGCTGTACCGGGACTCGGCGATCTTCCGAGCGAGATCTGTGAGCCTTTTCGGGCGCGGCGCGTAGGCTGCGAGGACAACAAGGGCGGGTCCGTATATCCTGCGAAGCGTCCTGACTTCCTCTGGACGCTTCAACGAATGCAGAATGTGAGCGAATCGCACCAATTGCTTCGTGGGATCGCCAGTCTGGCTTTCGCGCAATTCCCGGATTGACATTAGACCAAGCATTGCCATCGCGTCGTTGCGCCCGAGCGTCTGGCGCAAAAGGTTGCCTGCCGTCATGTGCGCGCCAATGGTGGTATCTCGTGGACCATCCTTCAATTCGTCCCAGGGCTTGCCGGATAAATCCCGCATCAGGTGGCTGAGCCGATGGACTCCGGAGCTATATCCGACATGCGCAAGCACGTCTTTTAGCGCGTGTGCGGCCGCGCTCAAATCGGTTCCGAGCGGGCCGACAAGCCCAAACACGAGTTCTGGAGTCGGCGCGGAATCATCCATAAACAGTCGTAAATGTTCTATACCTTTGTACCACCATAATTCACGCGTGCGTTCCGCGTGGCCCACAGCCCGAGTCGTATCGTGTTATGGCTGTGACGTACGCGTTGCCCGATCCATCTACGCAAACGTGCGTCAGGAAAGCCGTTCGTCGCTCCAAAAGGTGTCGATATCGAGCTCCTATTCGTCTTCTTCGACAAGCGGCTCTGCGGACCGCTCGCCAACTGCCCTTCCATCTCCGGCTCGATCCCGCGAGCCGCTCCATGAGCGAATTGGAAGCCCCTTATCACAAAACCGAAAAGCCACCGAGAATTCTTTTACCCGGTTAAGGGCGGCCTGATCTTCCTTTGCGATTGTCGCCCTGTTTTTTCTTAACAACGAGAATTTTAATGCCCATTTACGCTTCACTCTTCGGGGGGAATGCTGAAGTCGAGGGTGCGGCGGAAGCGGTCGGTTTTCCAGTAACCGTAAATGAGGCCGGCGGTGAGCCAGGCGGCGCCGAGGAGTTGGGCGTGGCGGTCGAGGTTGAGCCAGAGGGCGATGCAGATGACGAAGCCGAGGAGCGGGGGCAGGAAGTGGGTGAGGCGTTTTTCGGAGGAGCGCACCCAGTAATGCAAGAACGCGGAGAAGTTGACGCCGGCGAAGCCGATGAGTGCGCCGAAGTTGAGTAACTCGGCGCCTTCCTCGTAACTGATGAGGAACGAGCCGCCGAGGGCGAGAGCGCCGACGAGCATGACGTTATTGGCGGGGACGCGGGAGTGGGGGTTGATGGCGCCGAAGAATTTTTCGGGGAGGGCGCGGCTGCGGCCCATGCCGTAGAGCAGGCGGGCGCCGGCCAGTTGCGCGCCGGAGCCGGAGCCGAAGTTGGCGAGCAGAAGGGTGAGGCTCATGGCGAGGGCGAGGGCGCCGCCGCCGACGATTTTGGCGACGTCGGTGTAAGCGGTTTCGACGCTGGGGAAGGCGCGGCCGACGGGCCAGACGAGTTGGGCGGCGTAGACCTCGATGGCCGAGAGGACGCCGATGATGAGGCAGGTGGCGACCATGGCGAGGAGGATGTTACGGCGCGGGTTCTTGGTTTCCTCCGACAGCGTGGAGAGGCCGTCGAAGCCGATGTAAGTGAGCACGGCGAGCGAGGCGCCGCTGCCGATGAGCTTCCAGGAGAAGTAGCGCGGGTCGTAGAAGGGATGGGTGAAGAAGCCGAGGTTGAGATCGGGCAGGCCCATGACCCAGCGCGCGGTGCAGAAAAGCATGGCGGCGATGACGACGCCCATCGCGGCGGCCATGATGGCGTTGATGCGGGCGGTGGTGCGGACGCGGCGCAGGTTGGCCCAGGTGAAGACGAGCGTGTAGAAGACGGCCCAGGCGGCGTAGGGGATGGCGGGGATGAGGTGCAACTGGGATTCGCGGCTGCCCCAGATGACGCAGATGAGGGGGTTGAGGAGATAGTCCATCAACATGCTCCAGCCGGTGGCGAAGCCCATGGCGGGGTGGATTTCCTGGGCGACGTAGGAGTAAGCGGAGCCGGCGCTGGGGTAGACGCGGGCCATGCGGCCGTAGCTGATGGCGGTGAAGAGCATGGCGACCATGGCGAGGAGAACGGTGGTGACGACGTGGCCGTGGCCTTTGTCGAAGAAGGCGCCGAAGGGGGGCATGGGCGCGGTGGGCTGCACCATGATGATGCCGATGAGGATGAGTTCCCAGAGGCCGAGGGAGCGGACGAGGCGGGCGGGCGAGGAGGGGGACGGAGGGGAGGGTTGGGGCAATTGAGGATTATATAGGAAACGCGGGGATGGGCTATGGATCGGCAGACCCACCCGTGGAATCGGCGGAGCGATCATCGAGTAGGCGGAGTTCCAGAGTGCGCCGTAGCGAAGCGCATTTGGGCGCCGCTGCGGAGATTGGCCGCAAGATCGAGACTCGCGAAGCGATCCAACGTCAAATCGCCGACGGGGGGACGATGTTTTGGCTATTGCGAAAGATGGGGTTTTTGTTTCGGCGAGGCGGGCCGCTCGAGGAGCAGCACTTGAAACTGCGCAGGTTTCGCCGCGGGGGAATCAACCTCGATGAAGTAATGGCCTGGCGCAAGCGGAAGGGAGGCGGGCGATTTTGCATCGACGGACTCCTGTAGACCCGCATCGCCGTAGACTCGGATCGTGGCTGGTTCGCCCATCCGATCGGAGCGGAACGACGCCTGTTCCACTCTAAGATACCAACTAACGGGAACCGCACCGCCTTCGACTTTTGTGACGCCCATGCCGGAGGCGGGAGTGGTGATGACAACGGCGTAGTCTGGCCAGACGGCCTTCTTGAGGCTCACCAAGCCGGCAGTCGAGGCGGCGGTGATGAATGCCAATAGGATCGTAACGCCATACTTGAGCAGCGGACTCTCGACGGTAGTAGGCGCCACGCCCACGAGCTCGCCACCAGAGTCGGCGGCTTTGATTGAGTTCAAGCGCAGATCCCTAGGCCACGCGTTAATGATCTCCTTGAGGTTTTCCGGCGCAAGGGACGTGCGAATGCGGAGCCTCCTATGATTCGAGGGCACTCCGATTCCAATGCTGATGCTTCGAGCCTCCATACGCACCGCGGCTTCCTCGAATCGATCGGCGGGATTGTTCACAAATCTCAGAAAGGCCTCGAGCGTGTCGAACGGAGTCAGTCTCTCGACTTTGCCGTCAAACGTCTTGACGTACGCCTCGCGAATCGCCGGGTTCTTGCCAAGGATCGCCGCAACATCCCTGACACCATCCGCGAATAGGTCGGGTCTCCAGGCGCCGATCTCGAATTCGAGCGATGAACGTCTATACCGGTAGGCCTGAGGTCGGCTGGGTTTCAGAGACAGAGACAGCCCGATATCTTCAAGAACCTTTTCGACCCTGCTTGATTTCTCGGAGATAAGTTCAAGGACCAGTTGACTACGCTGGTGGTCACAGTCGGCTCTTCGCACTATGCCTTGGTAGTTCCACAATCGAGTTTCGGCGACGTCTTCCCATTGGGCTAGAACGAATTGGGACCAAAGGTCGAAATCGCGAAATCGGATTTGGTTGTCGATGTCGGATACCCGGCGGATGCGGCAATCGGGGGTGCCAGCGTCGGCTCCATATCTCTTCAACTCCGCCACGAAGGCGCGAAACCACTCGGCTGTGATGTCGTTCGCGAGATCGAACCGGCGCTCGATGCCTGCCGGCTGCGAGTCGTTTACGTTCGGGCTTTCCATGTTTTCCTCTAAAGGCCCACTCGCCGCATGTTCGGGGCCTAAGGCCCTCTGACGGGCGATGCCGGACAGGAGCTGCCAGCTAAACATCCGACCGGCTAACGGCACCATTTAGAATAACTCCGGGCGAGCGAACCGCCGGAGCCGACGGTTCGGCGGGTCGCCTGCGCCCCAGTTTGTTCAAGCGCGGCTTTGCGCAATTGGGATACACATCAAGCTCAGCGGGTCACCTGGCTCAGAATCGCCCGATCTTCCTGGGGCTATACTCAACGCCATCGGGCCCGAGTTTCCAAGGCCAAACTGTGAATGGCTTCCTATGAGCCGCTTGTTCGAGAAACTTCGGGCCTTTACGTGTCGGCAGGAGTCGCGAACGCCGGTTTATGGAAGCCGGTTTCGCGATCTGATCCTGCGCGCGGCCGTATTCTGCGGCGTCGCTATGCTGGCGATCACGGAACTGCTGAGTATCTTTGGCGCAGTTCGACGGGTTCCGCTGCTGGTGGCGTGGATGGTGGTGGGCTTCGCTGCCGCGATGTATGCGCTACGGAAAGTGCGGGCGCCGCGATTCGGAGTTTCTCGGGATCCGGTGGTGCTTCTCTGCTGGGTCGGGATCGCGGCGATTCTGGGGCTGACGGCGGTTACCGCGGCCTACAGTCCACCGAATAGCGCGGATGCGATGGCGTATCACATGCCTCGCGTGGTCTACTGGGCGGAGCAGGGGAGCGTGCGCTTTTTTCCTACGCCTTACTTCAATCAGATCATGCTGCAGCCGCTGGCCGAGTACTTCATGCTGCATACGTATGTGCTCTCGGGCGGCGACCGGTTCGTCAATTTCGTGCAATGGTTCGGGGGGGTGGGGAGCATCGTTGGCGTTTCCGCGATCGCGCGGGAGTTTGGGGCGGGAGCGCGAGGGCAGGCGATCAGCGCCCTGTTTTGCGCCACGCTGCCGAGCGGGATTCTGGCCAGCAGCGGGGCGAAGAACGATTATTTTCTGGCGATGTGGATGGTGGCCGCGGTTTACTTCGCGGCGCGATTTGCGCGGACGCAAAAGGCGCGCGATGCGGTGGGCATGGGTGCGGCGCTGGGGCTGGCTCTGCTGACGAAGGCGACGGCGTATCTGTTCGCGCCGTGGCTGCTGGCGGCGGTTGTGCTGCCGAGAGTGAGGACGTTTTCCGTGCGGTCGGTTGGTTGGATGGGCGGCGCGTTGGCCATTTCGCTGGCGATCAACGCGCCGCACTATGCGAGGAACTTCGAACTGAGCGGCTCGGTTCTCGGCTACGATTCGGCGCAAGGGGATGGAATGTTCCGGTGGCGGAACGAGACGTTCGGTTGGAAGCAGACGGTCTCTAACGTTCTTCGCAACGCGTCGGAGCAATTGGGGGCGCGAAGCGAGCGCTGGAATCGCGGCGTGTACGACGGGGTGGTGCGGGCGCACGAACTGCTCGGCATCGACGTGAACGATCCGGCGACGACTTGGCGCTGGAGCGCGTTTCAGCCGCCGCGGAACTCGAATCACGAGGCCGACGCGAACGGCCGCTGGCATCTGTTGATGTTGGGCGATCGCAGTGGCGTGGTTGGCGTGGCGCGGAGAGCGGGCGGCTTTGTGCTATGCGCTAGGGACGCTCTGCGGGTTTCTCGCGTTGTGCGCCTATTTAAAGTGGCAGCCGTTTGAGACGCGGCTGTTGCTGCCGCTGTTCGTGGCGGCGTCGCCGCTGGCGGGGATCGCGGCGGGGCGCTTGCGGATGGTGGTGTCGATCCTGGGGTGTCTGTTTTTACTCAGCGTGGCGCGGCTTCCGGCGATGGAAAATTGGGTGCGGCCGCTGGAGGGTCCGCGCAGCGTGTTGAAGATCCCTCGCGACGATCAGTATTTCGCCGACATGGGGCAGTGGAATAACAGGGCGAGTTACGAGCGGACGGTTGCGATCCTCGCCGGCGGGGATTGCGCGGCGATCGGCATCGACGCCACGAACCTGTCGCTCGAATATCCGCTGATGGCGCTGCTGCGCGAGCGCCGGCCGGGGACCGTTTTCCTGCACACCGGAGTTCAGAACGCTTCGAATCGATTCCGCCCGCCGGTGAGCGAAGCCCCTTGCGCGGTGGCGTGCTTGAATTGCGCGGGGGATGAGAAGCGGGAAAGGCTGTACGTTGGGTTCCCGGTGCAAACGGATGTCGATAAGTTTATCGTTTATCGGCGGAGGTAAAAAAGGATTCCACCGGGATGGAAAAGTCCGGCAGCGTGGCGCTGGTTAGGGTTTGGCCGGGGAGGACGTCCCGCGAACCGGAAAGCGTGCGGACGCGGACCAATTGCTGGTTCAGATAAACCTGCCACACTTCCGCCGTTCCCGCGGCGAGGTACTGCTGGACCTTGTCTTCGGTATCCGCGGCCTTTTCGGAAGCCGAGACGATCTCTACGGCGAGATCGGGCGCGAAGGGGATGGGCGAATCGTCTTGAGGTTCCGACGCCAGTTTTCGATTCGCGACGAAGGCGACATCGGGGATGCGGGCAGTATCGGCAGAGAGCGTGAATTGCGATTCGGCGAAGACCTCGCCAATGGGATGCCGCTCGGTGTAAAGCACGAGCGCCTTCATGATCCGGCGCTTGGCGCGCTCGTGCCGGGATCCCGCATCGCCCACGACCAGCAACTCCCCCCGGCTCAGTTCATAATGCTTCCCGTTCTCCGGACGCGGCATCGCCAGCAGATCGGACGGGTGCAATTGAACCTTCGTTCCCACACTCGTAGTGTAGCCCGAGGGGAGGGCGCGTTGACGACGGCTACTGGACGGGCGGCGCGCCGGGGGGCGGGCCGTTGCCGGGCTGCATGGACGCGTGCAGACTCTTCAGTTTGGTTTGTTGATCGGGAGTCAGCAGCGCCCAGAATTGCGCTTGGGCGGCGGCGCGGATGCCCGCTTCCTGGGCCAGCAGCGGGCCTTCGGCAGTGGCGAGCTGAGTGACTTGCTCCGCGGTTTGGCCGGCTTCGATGGCGGCCTCGATCGCCAGGCGCTGGGTTTTCAATTGCGTCATGACGGGTTGCGTGCTCTGACGCTCGGCGGTGAAGATGGCTTGCGCCTGGGTTTGTTGCGTGGCGGTGAGGCTCAAGTAATTCGTGAGGAATTTGAGTCCGCCGGGACCGCCCGGGCCGCCCATGCCGCCGTGTCCGCCCATGGGGCCGAAGCCCTGTGCGAATAACGAGCCGCCGGCAAGCAAGGCTGATAGGCTGAAAGTTAGTAGAGAAGGAAATTTCATGAGTAACGCTCCTGTATCTATTAACGCGCGGCGAGGACCTTTCGTTTGTCCGATTGCGGTAAAGCTGAGTAAAGCCTTGTAAGGGCGATGTCCGCGCGACTGGGTTCTATTTTCCGATTGATGCGGCGGTTGCGGCGCTGGATGCGCGCGATGGCGGAGATCGGTTCGCGCCAACAGATCACGCGCACGGGGCTGGTGTTTTCGCTCGCCGCGACGCTGGTGGGATTCGCGGCGTTCGCCTCGGCGAATAATCTGCTGTTCCTGATCGTGGCGGCGATGCTGGGTACGCTTCTGGTCTCGGGACTGGTGAGCCGCCTGACGATCGCCGGCCTCGAACTGGAACTCGATCTGAGCGAATATCTAGTGGCGGGGCGGGCGCTGCGCGGGCGGGTGTCGGTGGCGAATACGAAGCGGTGGATGCCGTCGTTCTCCGTGCATGTGGTGGCGCAGGGGGACGGCAGTCCGCGGGAGCCGCTTTATTTTTCCGTGATCGCGGGAGGAGGGCGCGCGGCGATGGCGGTGGAGATGTTGTTCCCGAAACGGGGGGCGTATCTGGACAGCCGGTTTCTTTTTTCGACGCGTTTTCCGTTCGGATTCGCCGAGCGGCGGATTCCGGTCCATTTGGGTAGGGAGTTTCTGGTGTACCCTTCGCTCGACGGTCGGCCGGAGTGCCGGGCGCTGCTGGAGGCGATCGGGGCGGAGCTGGAGGCGCGGTCGCGCGGGATGGGAAGCGACTTTTACCGCATAAGGCCGTACGAGGCGCTGGAGAGCGCGCGGCACGTGGATTGGCGGGCGACGGCGCATACGGGGGATTTACAGGTGCGGGAGTTCGCGCGCGAGGACGAGGGAGAGGTGGAGATCTGTCTCGATCTGGATGTGGGTCCGGAGAAGCGCGAATGGTTCGAAGGCGCGGTGCAAGACAGCGCTTACCTGGCGTGGAATTTGACGGAGCGGGGAGCGCGGGTCCGGTTTCGAACGGCCGAGTTCGATTGCGCGGTGCCGCGCGAGGGGACGGTGCATCGAGTGCTGAAATATCTGGCGTTGGTTGAACCGCTGGCGGGCAGGCCGCTGCCGGAAGCCGGGGATGAGCGCGTGACCCGGGTGGTGTTCACTCCGGAGTTGGAGAAGCGGGCTTGAGCGAGCCGGCGGAGAGTTCGGCCGCGAAGCGCTCGCGGATGAGATCGCGGATGCGGCGGAAGGCGGCGAGGCGGACTTCAGGGGAGCCTTCGGCGGCGGCGGGGTCCTCGAAACTCCAATGTAAACGCACCGTTCCGGCGGGGAAGACGGGGCAGGCTTCGCGCGCGTTGTCGCAGACGGTGATGAGATAGTCGAAGGGCCGGCCGGCGAATTCGGCGACGGACTTGGAGCGATGAGAGGACAGATCGACGCCGATTTCGCGCATGGCTTCGATGGCTTCGGGGCGAACGAAACTAGGGTTGGTTCCGGCGCTATGCACTTCGAAGCGGCCGCCGGCGAGAGTGCGCAGCAGACCTTCGGCCATCTGGCTGCGGGCGGAGTTGCCGGTACACAGTATCAGAACGCTTTGGCGGGGCTTGCGGGCGCGGATGAAAGCGCTGAAGAATTTGTTTTGAACGAGCGGGGCGATGGAGGCGGCGTCGATGCCTTGGCCTGCCAGGAACGCTTCGGCGTCGTGGATGTCGTAGACGCGGGTGGGTTCGAGATCGATGGCTTCGAAACCGGCGGCGGCGAGTTTGGCGGCGTACTCGGTGTCTTGTAGAGCGCCCGCGACGCAGCCTACCCAGAGTTCGACGCTGCGGCGGATTTCGGGAGGCACGTCGCCGCGCACGACGACATCGGACACGGCGAAGCGGCCACCGGGTTTGAGCACGCGGAAGGCTTCGCGCAACACGCGGTCTTTGTCGGCGGAAAGGTTGATGACGCAGTTGGAGATGACGACGTCGACGCTGGCATCGGGAAGCGGGATATTTTCGATTTCGCCGCGGAGGAATTCGACGTTGGTCAAGCCGCTCTTGCGCTTGTTCTCCTCGGCGAGAGCGAGCATTTCGCCGGTCATGTCGAGGCCGTAAGCCTTGCCGGTGGGGCCGACGCGGCGGGCGGAAAGAAGGACGTCGATGCCGCCGCCGGAGCCGAGATCGAGAACGGTTTCGCCGGGGGCGAGGCTGGCGAGCGCGGTGGGATTGCCGCAGCCGAGCGAGGCTTTCAAGGCGTCTTCGGGGACCTGGCCGGACTGCGCGGCGTCGTAGAGATTGGCGGTGATGGGATCGCAGGACGAACCACTGACCGCGGCGGATGGACCGCAGCAGGAGTTCCCCGCCCCGGCCATGACTCGCCGAGCGGCCCGGCCGTATTTTTCTTTCACCACGGAGGCGACGTTTTCTTCGTTCACGATGTTCTCCTTATTTGCAAAGCTGGACGATGGTTTGCGGGCGGATCGCTTTGTTGCGGGTGCAGCACTCGGCGTAGAGAAAGCCGAGCAGCTCCTGGAGCGTGTCCGCCCTGGCCGAATACCAAAGGAACGTACCGTCGCGGCGGACGGCGACGAGGTCCTCGTGCTTCAACTTTTCCAGATGATGGGACAAGGTGGAGGCGGCGATGCCCGTTTCGGCCTGAATCTCGCCGGCCGCCATGCCTTCGGGGTGGGCCGAGAGAAGCAGCCGGAGGATGCGCAGGCGCGGCGCGGCGCCCATGGCCGAGAACATATCGGCGTAACGGGAGACGTCGGCTTCGCTGGGGGTGGCGGAAGGTTTGGGTTCCGGCATTTATTTCTATACTAGTAGAATTATCGAACAATGGCAAGCGGGGAGACGGCGTTTTTTCGCTTGACATACGAACCTCTAAGTACTAATGTCTTAGTATATGCCGTCCACGCCGCCCGCCCTCACCGGCCAGGAACTGGAGATTATGAAGATCGTGTGGAGGCTGGGGCCGGCCTCGGTGCGCCAGGTACACGAGGCGCTGTCGGAGCATCGCAAGATCGCTTATACGACGGTGATGACGCTGATGACGATCCTTCAGCGCAAGGGCCATCTGAAGCGCAAGCTTGCCGGACGGGCGTACGTTTACCAGCCGACGCGGCAGAAGCGACAGGTGATGCGGGGAATGGTGAGGGAGTTCCTGGACCGGGTGTTCAACGGCTCGGCCGAGCCGCTGCTGCTGCACCTGGTGGAGGATGAACAGTTGTCGGCGTCGGATCTGGAAGAAATCGCGCGGACGATGCGGAGGAAAACGACGTGACGTTTCATAACCTTCTCTTCGCGAGCCTGCAGATTCTGGCGCTGGTAGCGGTGGCGGAGGCGGCGATCGCACTGGTCAGGCTGCGGCAGCCGGACGCGTTGCTGGTGACGCGGCAATTTCTGTTGGCGCTTTGCATCGCGCTGCCGCTTTTGGAGCCGCGAATGGAGTACACGCCGGGCGTGGAGGCCGGGGTTTCGGTTTCCTCGCGCACCGCCGCCATCGGGGCCGGGCAGGGATTCGCGTGGCCTTCCTGGCCGGAAGCGCTGCTTAGCGGCGATCGCCCTTGGAGCGGCGTTCCGGTTGATACGGCTGGCGCATGGAACGATGCGGCTGAGACGGCTGCGCCGCGCGGCGGAGTGGATGCCGCGCGCCCACGACGATCTGCAAATTGCATTGGGTGCGCGGGCGGCGATTTATCGCAGCGAACTCATTCGCAGTCCCGTGACCTTCGGCTGGCGCCGCCCGGCGGTGCTGCTGCCGCCGGAGTGCATGGAAGACCGGCTAATCGTCTGCCACGAACTGCTGCATGTGCGGCGGAAGGACTGGTTGTTCGCCTGCTTCGAACAATTCGCATTGGCGTTGTTCTGGTTTCACCCGGCCGCGTGGTGGCTGGTGTCGCGCATTCAATTGAACCGGGAGCAGACGGTGGATGCGCTAGTCGTCGCCCGGCTGGGCGCCAGGGAGCGCTATATCGGCACGCTGGTGCGGTTCGCATCGCGACGATTGCCCGCGGCGCCGATGCCGGTCAATCCGTTTCTCAAAAAGCGCCACCTGCGAAGAAGGGTGGACGCACTACTCAAGGAGGTCATCATGACCAAATCGCGCACCCTTTTCACGGCGGCCGCACTGGCGCTCGCCGTCGTATCCACCGCCTGGATCTCCGTTCAGGCGCTTCCGTTGCAGGCCGCTCCGCAAGACAAACAAGCTCCGAAACGCATTCGCGTCGACCAGGAGGTACAGAGCAAGAATCTCATTCACAAGGTCACGCCGGTGTATCCGATGGACGCGAAAGCGGCGGGCATTCAAGGCAAGGTAGTCCTTAACGCCGAGATCGACAAGGACGGCAAAGTGCGGGATTTGAAAGTGGAGAGCGGCGACGATTCGCTGGCGCAATCGGCGTTGACGGCGGTGCGGCAGTGGGTTTATAAACCGACGCTGCTCAACGGCGAGCCGATCGAAGTGGAGACGACGATCACGGTCAATTACACGCTGGCCAAGTAGAGCGGCTTATTCCGCGATCTGGAATTTTGTCCAGGGATAGGAATCCAGGTCGCGGAGGATGTCTTTCTCCCAGGCGAACTCCGGATGTTTCTTCAAGTGCGAAGCGGCCTTGAAGTTGAGGCCGCAGGCGTGGCCCATGTGGGCGACAAGGGACATTTTCGAGGCCATGGCGGCGTCGGTGGCTTTGTTCTGCACGGCGCCGGCGATGCCGTAGGGAGGTTGCCAGGGCTTCGATCCGCGCGGGGAGAGATCGATGTGGCCGCACAGAGTGCGCTCGCCGGGCTCGTTGCGGCGGTCGAAGGTGTCGTAGTGATCGCCGAGGAATTTTTCGGCCAGCTTCACGTCGATTTTGCCTTTGTTCGCGGCCATCAGATCGTCCCAGCGTTTGTGGCGCGCGTTGGCGCTGACGCTCATGTCTTTGACCGGGAAGTCCGGCGTTTCCTCGCGGATCAGCTCGGGATTTTCGGGAAAGTTCGAACCAACGAAGTAACCGTCCTTGGTGCGCTTGAGCGTGACGTGTTTAAGTCCAAGCTCCAGGCTGGCGATTTCGTTCGCGTTGATGTCGGCGACAAGCCAGGTATTGGCGTAGCCGCCGTTGTTGCCGTCCTTCATGATGCGGGCGAAGTCGTTGATCGAAGCGCTGTACTGCATCGCCTTGCGGGCGCGGACGAACTCGGCGACGCCGTTGGGATCGAAAGAGGAGAACGAGCCGATGGTGGTTTCGGTGATGACGATGCCAGCGTCGTTCTCGCCGAAATCGTCGCCGCTATGGATGAGGCCGGGCATGCCGTCCATCAGGATGCGATGACCGGCGGCGGGAGCGATATCGAACACAACGTTCCAGCGCGAGCCTTCTTTGTAGTCGGTCCAGTTGTTATGGGCGATGACGATGCGTCCGTCCTTGGTATAGCTGCCGGTGGCGACGAAGGCGCTGCAGTGCTCGGGCGTGGCCGCGTGGGGGGACGAGGCATGGTGCTGGCGGTCGTAGGAAGCGGCGTAATAAGGTCCCAGCTCGAGCCAGGCGTTGTAGGCGACGATGTCCCAGACGTCGAGCTGGACATTCTTCGCGTGCAGGCCGTCGACGATGCCCTGTAACTCCTCGCGGTACTCGGTTTCGATGTGCGGCCAGAGGACGTTTTGGGCGGCGTCGCGGAAGAAAGCCCAATCTTTTTTCGTGTCATGAACGAGGCCGGCGCGAACGACGCGGAAGCCGTCTTCGATTTCCGCCGACAGCAGATAACCGTGCTGGTAGCCGATGTCGGAGGGTTTGCCTTCGAGATGAACGAAGATCCAATCGTTTTGCGGTTCGCGGCGAAAGGCGCTCTTCAAGCGCGGATCGCTTTGTGGTTCCCGGGCCGGCGGCGCCGCCATGCAGAACACGCCGGTAAGACAAAGGGCAAGGAGAAACCTCGTCTTCATATAGGAAAGAGGATACCAGGATCGGAGACGGCGCGGGAAAGGAAAAGGGGAGGAGGGCGCATGTTAGCATGAGGGTTCCCCAGCATGGTCCGCGATATTCCCGATATTCTCGCGCAAATTGTCGAGAACAAGCGCAAAGAGCTCGAACGCACCCGGCCCGGAAGAGCGGAGTTGGAGCGGGCGGCGGAGATCGCGGTGCGCGGGCGGCGGAACTTCCGGCAAGCGATCGAGGCGCGACGGCCGGCGATCATCGCCGAGGTGAAGAAAGCGTCGCCGAGCCGCGGGACGTTGAGCGGGGACTTCCAGCCGGCCGGGATCGCGACTCGCTATGAAGAGGGGGGCGCGGCGGCGCTGAGCGTGCTAACCGACCGGCTCTATTTTCACGGCAAGATCGAGGATCTTCAGGCGGCGCGGGCGGCGACGCAATTGCCCACGCTGCGCAAGGATTTCACCATCGATGAGCTGCACGTGATCGAGGCGGCGGCGAGCGGCGCGGACGCGATATTGCTGATCGCCTCGCTGCTGTCGGAAGACGAACTACGGCGCTTTCGCGAGTTGGCGGCGGAATACTCGATGGAGGCGCTGGTGGAGGTTCACGACGAAGCGGAACTGGAGCCGGCGCTCGACTCCGGCGCCGAAATCGTCGGCGTGAACAACCGCAATCTGCATACGTTCGAAGTGAGCCTGGAGGTGTCGCTGCGGCTGGCGGAGAAGATACCGGCTGGAGTGATGAAGATCTCCGAGAGCGGCATCCGGAACGCGGCGCACATACGGACGCTGAGCGAGGCGGGCTATCGCGGATTTCTGATCGGCGAACATTTGATGAAGGCGGCGGATCCGGCGCTCGCGCTGCGGGAGATGTTAGCGGACTCGCGGCCGTGAAGATCGCGATGGTGAAGATTTGCGGCATCACGAACCGGGACGACGCGGTGGCCGCGAGCGAGGCGGGGGCGGGCGCGTTGGGGTTTAATTTTTACCGGGGCAGTCCGCGCTTCGTCGCGCCGGAGCGGGCGGCGGAGATTGGCGCGGGACTGGCGGCGGTGAAGGTGGGCGTGTTCGTCAACGAGGCGCCGGCGAGGGTGCGCGAGATTTGCACGATCGCCGGGATGGACGTGGCGCAGTTGCATGGAGGCGCGGCGCCGGAAGGGATGAAGTTCTGGCGCGCCTGCCGCGTTGCTGCGACGGGTGAGTTCACATTTCCGGACGATGAAGAGGCTGAGGCGTTTTTGTTGGACACGGCGTCGGAGGAGTTGGCCGGCGGAACGGGGAAAAGCTTTCCGTGGACGGCGGCGCGCGCGCATGGCGGACGGCGCATCGTGATCGCCGGAGGATTGCACGCGGGCAACGTGCAAACGGCGATCGAACAGGCTCGGCCCTGGGGCGTGGACGCGTGTTCGCGGATCGAGGCCGCGCCGGGCCGGAAGGACGTCGTGAAGATGACCGAGTTTATACAGGCCGCGTTGGCGGCGCGATTATGATCGAATACCAACCGGATTCACAAGGGCATTTCGGACCCTACGGAGGGCGGTTTGTTCCCGAGGTGTTGATGGCGCCGCTCGAGGAGATCGAGAAGGCTTATGAAGCGGCGCGCGTCGATGCGCGGTTCCAGGCCGAATTGAAAGATCTGCTGGCGAATTACGCGGGACGGCCGACGCCGCTTTATTTCGCAAGCCGGTTGAGCGAAACGCTGGGCGGGGCGCGGATTTATCTGAAGCGCGAAGACCTGCTGCACACCGGCGCGCATAAGATCAACAACTGCCTGGGGCAGGCGCTGCTGGCGCGGCGGATGGGGAAGAAGCGGATCATCGCCGAGACGGGGGCGGGCCAGCACGGGGTGGCGACGGCGACGGTGTGCGCGCTGTTCGGGCTGGAGTGCATCGTCTATATGGGCGAGGAGGACATGCGCCGGCAGCGGCTGAACGTGTTCCGGATGCGGCTGCTGGGGGCGAAGGTGGTGAGCGTCACCAATGGCAGCCGGACGTTGAAGGACGCCATCAGCGAAGCGATGCGGGATTGGGTGACGAACATCGCGACGACGCATTACCTGCTCGGTTCGGCGCTGGGGGCGCATCCGTACCCGCTGATGGTGCGCGATTTTCACCGCGTGATCGGCGAAGAGACGCGGAGGCAGATCCTTGAAAAGGAGCAGCGGCTTCCGGATGCGATCTTCGCCTGCGTGGGCGGGGGCAGCAACGCCATCGGAATGTTCCATCCGTTCCTGGGCGACGAGGGCGTAAAACTGGTGGGCGTGGAAGCGGGCGGGAGCGGTCCGGAATTGGGCCACCATGCCGCGCGTTTTTCCGGCGGCGCGCCGGGCGTATTGCATGGGGCCTATAGCTATCTATTGCAGGACGAGGACGGACAAGTGTCCCTGACGCATTCGATCTCGGCCGGGCTCGATTACGCGCTGGTGGGCCCGGAACACGCGTGGCTGAAAGATCGCGGACGGGCCGAGTACGTTTCCGTCACCGACGATCAAGCGCTGACGGCGGCGCTGAGGTTGGCGCGGACGGAGGGAATTATTCCGGCGCTTGAATCGGCGCACGCGGTGGCGGAGGCGATCGGGCGCGCGCCGGGTGAGAAGGACCGGCTCTTCGTCATCAATATTTCCGGGCGCGGCGACAAGGACACCGACATTTATCGCGAGCATCTGAAGGAACTGGATGAAGCCTAGGCGGATCGAGGCGCTCTTCGAACGGTTGCGCGGGGAGGGGCGGACGGGCTTCATCGGCTACATCACGGCGGGCGATCCCACGCCGGAGCATACGCCGAGGCTGGCGGCGGCGCTGGAGCGCGGCGGCGTGGATTTGATCGAGCTGGGCGTTCCCTTCTCCGATCCGATCGCCGACGGGCCGGTGATCCAACGCGGCGCGGCGAGGGCGCTCGAGGCCGGAACGAATGTGCGCAAAGTGCTGCGGATGGCGGAAGAGATTCGCACACGTTCGGAGATTCCGCTGCTGCTGTTCACGTACATGAACCCGGTGCTGCGATATGGGCTGGAGGCGTTGGCGCGCGATGCGGCCGCCTGCGGCATCGACGGCTGTCTGCTCACGGACCTGAGCGTCGAGGAGGCGGACTTCTACAGCGTCGCGATGCGGGACCACGGTTTGGATACGG
Organism: uncultured Acidobacteriota bacterium; assembly: GCA_963823105.1. Lineage (GTDB taxonomy): Bacteria > Acidobacteriota > Terriglobia > Bryobacterales > Bryobacteraceae > JAJYKC01. The sequence goes on along the minus strand of CAWGKC010000005.1, from coordinate 1,540,823 downwards.
TATTCCTGGCGGCGCCCACCAGCACGCCAAGGCGGTTGAAACTGGCGGCCCGGCATTCGACCGGCTTCGTCTACCTGGTATCGCGGACGGGAGTGACGGGGGAGCGCGAATCGTTGACCGGCGACGTGGCGCCGTTGGTGGAGGCGATGCGGAAGGAGACGGAGCTGCCGCTGGCGCTGGGATTCGGCATCTCGACTGCGGAACAGGTTCGCAAAGCGGGCAGCCTGGCGGACGCGGTGGTTGTCGGCAGCGCCTTTGAGCGGACCATCGAAGAAAACATCGCCGGCGGCGGTATGGAGGCGGCGCTCGAAGCCCGCGCCCGCGCGCTGGCGGCTGGTTTACCATCGAAGAATCGATGAATAAAGAGGCCGGCTTGCAAGCGCTCGCCGAATGCCGGCGGCGCATCGACGCCCTGGACGCTCGGCTGCTTGAATTGCTCAACGAGCGCACGGCGGTGGTGGAGGAGATCGGGCGGGTGAAACAATCGCTCGATCTGCCGATTTACGAGCCGCGCCGCGAGGACCAGGTATTCGCCAACGTGCTGGCGCACAACCACGGGCCGCTGCCCGGCGACGCTGCCAAACGCATCTTCGAAAGGATCATCGACGAGATGCGGCAGGTGCAGCGGGTGAAGATGCTGGACTCGGGCGACTGACTCGTCCATTCGAAGGAACTCGCGCAAAACGGAGTGCGGCGCGATTTGTTCCTATCTGGAATCTGGCGGTGCGCGCCGCGCCCTTTGCGCTTTTATGGAACTCGCGCAAAACGGAGTGCGGCGCGATTTGTTCCTATCTGGAGTCTGGCGGTGCGCGCCGCGCCCTTTGCGCTTTTATGGAACTCGCGCAAAACGGAGTGCGGCGCGATTTGTTCCTATCTGGAATCTGGCGGTGCGCGCCGCGCCCTTTGCGCTTTTAAGGGTTTCACCCTATGTTGCCGGGAGGCGATTTAGATAAGATCTATATATGCTTAAGCCGACGATTTTCCGGGAGTACGACATTCGGGGCGTAGCCGATACCGAACTTCTCAGCGCGGATGTCGAGCAACTGGGATTAGGACTGGGAACCTATCTTCGGCGGCATAGCGGGGCCAAGGTAAATCTGGGGCGGGACGTTCGGGTGAGCAGCCCTCGTCTGCACGACGCGCTGCTGAAAGGTCTGATGGCCAGCGGCTGCCACGTCACCGATATTGGCGTGGTGCCGACGCCGCTGCTCTATTACTCGGGCAAGCATTTGCAAGCCGACGGGGCGGTGATGATCACCGGGAGCCACAATCCTCCGGAGTATAACGGCTTCAAGACCGTTTGCGGGGAGGGCGCGCTGCATGGAGAGACGATCCAGGCGGTTTACAAGTTGATCGAGGCGGGCGATTTCGAGCGCGGCGAAGGCAGCGTCGAGACCTACGACATCGTGACGCCGTATGTGGAAGAGATCGCCAAGCAGTTCCATTTTGCGCGGCGGATCCGTGTGGTGTCCGACGCCGGCAACGGCACGGCGGGACCGGTGATGCACCGGCTTTTGGCGAAGCTGGACGTGGAAGTCGAGGAGATGTTCTACGAGCCCGACGGCCGCTTTCCCAATCACCACCCCGACCCCACGGTGCCCGCGAATCTGCAGAAATTGGTCGATGCGGTGAAGGAGCGCGGGGCGGACTTGGGCCTCGCCTTCGATGGGGACGCCGACCGCATCGGCGCGGTGGACGAGCACGGCGCGGCCATCTATGGCGACATGCTGCTGTTGATTTACGGCCGCGAGATTCTTACGAGGAAACCGGGGGCGACCTTCATCGGGGAAGTGAAATGCTCGCAGCTTCTCTACGACGAGTTGAACCGGCTGGGCGGCAACGCCATCATGTACAAGACGGGCCACTCGCTGATCAAGGCGAAGATGAAAGAAGAGCACGCCGAACTGGCGGGCGAGATGTCGGGCCACATGTTCTTCGCCGACCGCTATTACGGCTACGACGACGCCCTATACGCCTCGTGCCGGTTGATCGAGATCGTGGCCGCCAGCGGGAAGCCGCTCTCGGCCCAACTGGCGGGCCTTCCTAAAATGGTTTCGACACCCGAGATTCGCGTCGATTGCACGGACGAGGCGAAATTCGAAATCGTGGAGCGCGTCGCCGAATATTTTAAAAAAATCCGGAAGACGGTCGATATAGACGGTGTGCGGGTAGTCTTTGCGAACGGATGGGGACTGTTGCGCGCCTCGAATACGCAACCCGCACTGGTCATGCGTTTCGAGGCGTCGAGCGAAGAGCTGCTGAAGGAGTACCGGGGAGAGATGGAGAGCGCTTTACAAAAGGCGAACGAAGGCATCGCGCTCACCGCCTCGGGCCACCGGGCTTGAAATATTGGCTTTGATACTTTGAGAAGCTGCGGGAGCCTGGTCGGTTCCCGGCGGTTTCGAGGCGGATTTCGCATTGAGTTCTCGATGAAGCTTACAGCGCTACCGGATCTTCTGGCTCTCGCCACCCTGGTCGGAGGGTTCATATCGCTGCTCCGGAGGCGGTCGGGGAACCGGCTGGCGCTGTGGCTGGTGGGCTGGATCTTCATTCTGATTCATTTCACGGCCGAACTCTTCGATACTGGCGACGGCGCTTGGCATTTGTGCATGCTCACGGTTTCGCTATGGATGCTCGAGATGTGCGGCATGGCTTTTGTTTGGGCGGCGGTGCAGGGGCGAGCCGCCAGCAAGCGCTGGTGGGTCGCCTTGGCGATCGCCTTCACGCCGCTCGCCTATACGGCGGCCTTGATTTGGGGAGTTCAATCCCGCGCGGCGTATGTCGTCCTGATCGCGCCGATGTTATTTGGCGGCGCCGCGACGCTGTACGAATCCTTCCGGCGGCCGCGGGAAAATGACGGCCCGGTCCCCGCGGGGCTGATCTCCTTCGCGCTCGCCATCGTGTTGCTGGTCTCGCTCAACTCCGAGGACGACATCGGGCTGACGGCGATTCTGGCGGGGGTTTATTACTGCGCCGCGCTCCATTACTGGCAACGCTTTCGCCGCACGACGACGGGCGTTCTCACCGCCGTCGGAGGTTTAATCGCCTGGGGATCGGTCTTTCCAGTTGGGCTGGCGATGGAGAAGTTTTACCCCGGCATACCGATCGAGGCCGAGGTGTGGAACATCCCCAAATACATCGTCGCCGTCGGAATCATTCTCACTCTTCTCGAAGAACAGATCGAGATTAGCGAGCACATGGCGCTGCACGACGAATTGACCGGGCTTCCCAACCGCAGGTTACTCGAAGACCGGCTGACAAAGGCATTGGACATGGCACGGCGGAACGGAACGTTCGTGGCGGTGTTGGTGGTGGATCTGGACCGCTTCAAGCAGGTGAACGACACGTTCGGACACCGCACGGGCGATCAACTGCTCCGGCTCATCGTCGCCCGGCTCTCGGCGCGCATCCGCCAGTCGGACACGTTCGCACGGACGGGAGGGGACGAGTTCACGATCGTGGCGACCGGATTGCGAAGTAGACAGGCGGCCGACGGGCTGGCGAACGATTTGCTGGCCACCTTCGATCAGCCGATTCCTTTCGAAGGGCAGGAACTGCGGACCGGGGCGAGCATCGGCGTGGCCGTTTATCCGGAGGACGCGATGGACGGCGAGACGCTGCGGCTGATGTCGGACAAGGCGATGTACGAGGTGAAGCGGCGAGTGAGGAACCGCTACGCGTAGCCTTATTCGCGGACGGCGAGCCAGTTCCGGTGAGCTTGCTCCGGCTGAAGCGCGGGATCGGGATCGCATTTATAGCCGAGCGTTTCGAAGACATCGCGGTGAGCGCGCCAGATCGCCTCGGCCGAAGGGCGCGTGAGAAGTTGCTTCCAAAGATGCGGCTCTCCCCGCCAGTAATGGCGATTCGGGTGCCATTTCATGGCGTCCATTCGGTTGGCGGCGATGGCAGCGTCAAGCGCCTCGCCGGAACACTCCCAGCCGAGTTCGCGGGCCAGCCGCAATACTTCTTCACCAGGGTTGGCGGCCAAGTCCTCATAACAAACGTGATGTACGCCGGGCATCGGCCACCACGGCGCCCTTCCCAATCACGTCGCCGGGGCGATGCATGGCGAGAGCTTGTACCGTTCTGCGAGCCCATCGGCGAGCGAAGGAATACCGCCGCCCTTGGGCCCGTCGAGTAGGAAAGGAATTCGGGGCTCTCCGGATGGGAGTTGAGAATCGAGCCCTCGCTCCCGCCTCTGCCATCCAGCCAATTGGCCGTTTGCGGCTCATGCGGCGCGAAGTGCAGGATCGAGACCAGCACGGCGAGCGGATGCCGGCGAAGGGTCACGCGCCGAAATTCGTGACGGTCCAGGAGATCGAGAAGCGGAGTGTCGGGCAGCCAGTGGAGTTGAAGCGCGGCCGCCTCCGGCAGGCCGTCCCAATCCACGTCGCCGGGGCGATGCACGGCGATATCGGCGAGACCGAACGAAAGTGCGAGCAGCCGGCGCAGCCAGGTATTTCCCGAACGCGGAGTGGCGAGAATGGCGACGCGCCGGATCATCTCCCCCGGCTACGACGCCTTGGCCTTCTTCACTTCTTCCACCAGCGCCGGAACCACTTCGAACAGGTCTCCGACAATGCCGTAATCGGCCACTTCGAAGATGGGCGCGTTGGCGTCCTTGTTGATGGCGACGATGGTCTTGGCGCCTTTCATTCCCACCAGATGTTGAATCGCGCCGGAAATGCCGACGGCGAAGTATACTTTGGGCGAGACGGTTTGGCCGGAGCTGCCCACCTGGCGCTCCATCGGAAGCCAGCCGTTGTCGCAGATGGGACGCGAGGCGGCGAGCTCCGCCCCCAGCGCCTTGGCCAACTCCTCCACGATCGGGATGTTTTCCTTTTCCTTGATACCGCGGCCGACGGAGACGATGATGTCGGCGGCGGTGAGATCGACGGCGCGCGCCGATTCGCGGAACGGCTCCTCGGGCGCTTGCCGGATTTGTGAAGCGGACAATTCCGGGGTGAACGATTCGACCGCGGACTCACCCGCCTCCAATGCGTCCCCGCGATAGGCCCCGGCTTGCATCGATGCGAAGAACGGACCGGCGCCCGCGGGTTTCACATCGGCGTTGAGCTTGCCTTGAAATAGCTGGCGCGCGAAGACCGCCGAGCCGCCCTCCACTTTGCAGCCGATCGAGTCGCTGACGAGCACTTGTCCGAAGCGGGTGGCGAGCTTGGGAGCGAAGTCCCGCACTCGATACGTGTGCGGAAAAAGCACCAGGGCCGGCGCGTCTTTGCGAATGAGCGCTTCGAGCGCCGCGGTATACCCGTCGGCGGTGTAGTTCTTCAACAACGGATGCGAGACGGCATAGATCTTCGCCAGCTTCCACCCGGCCAACCCGGCCGCTAAATTGCCCACGCCTTCGCCCACCACGGCGGCCGAGGGCCGCGCCTCCCAGCGCCGCGGCGATTTGTTGCCCGGCGGCGAGGGTCTCAAACGACATGCGATTCCATCCGCCCGCGCCCGTCTCCATCACCACCAAAACGTTGGCGCTCATATCACCCGCACCTCGAATTTCAGTTTCTCCACCAGCTTCGCCGCCGCCTGCCGCGCGTCGCCCTCGAAGATCTGCGTATGCTTGCTCTTTGGCGGAGCGTAGACCCGGGCGATCGCCGCGACCGCCGGCGCGATGCCCCCCAGTTCTTGCGCCGTGAGCCGTTTCACTTCTTTCGTCTTGGCTTTCTTAATGCCCATCAGCGTGGCATAGCGCAGTTTGTTGATGCCCGATTGGATGGTCAACACCGCGGGCAGCGGCATCTCGACGTACTGGAACCACCCGTCCTCTAGTTCCCTTTTTACACGGACCGTGCCCTCGCGCGCCTCCACTTGCATCACGATGGTGGCGTGCGGCAAACCCATCAACTCCGCTAAAACCACGCCGGTCTGGCCGTAGCCGAGGTCGTCGGATTGCAAGCCGGTCAGGATGAGATCGGGTTTCTCCGCTTCGGCCGCGCCGGCGAGCAAACGGGCGACGCCGAGGGTGTCGAGCGCGCCCAGATTGTCCTCTTCCACATGAAGCGCGCGGTCGGCGCCCTTGGCCAGCGCCTCGCGGATGGTCTGCCCGGCGCGGGCCGGACCGGCGCATAGGGCGATCACTTCGCCGCCATGCTTTTCCTTCAACCGCAACGCCTCCTCGAGCGCATAGGCGTCGGGCTCGTTGATCTCGAAATTCAGGCCGTCTTCCCGAATCCAGCGCCCCGCGGCGTCCACCTTCAATTGCGAATCGCGGACGGGCACCTGTTTCACGGCGACGATAATCTTCATACGGGGAAAGATCCTTCAGCCTCGATAGCGGTGGAAAATCAGGCAGCCGTTGGTGCCGCCGAAACCGAACGAATTGGAGAGCGCGTATTCGATCTTGAGAGCGCGGGCGTGGTTGGGCACATAGTCCAGATCGCACAGCGGATCCGGCGATTCGAGGTTGATCGTGGGCGGGGCGATCTGATCGCGAATGGCGAGCACGGTGATGCCGGCCTCCAGGCCACCGGCGCCGCCCAACAAATGCCCGGTCATGGATTTGGTGGAACTGACGGCGAGCTTATAGGCGTGATCGCCAAAGCAGCGTTTGAGCGCGGTGGTTTCAATCTGGTCGCCGATCGGCGTCGAGGTGCCGTGGGCGTTGATGTAGTCGATCTGATCGGCCTGGATGCCGGCGTCGGCCACGGCGTTGCGCATCACGCGGAACGCGCCGTCGCCATCCTCGGACGGGCTGGTGATGTGGAAGGCGTCGGCGCTCATCCCGTAGCCCACCACCTCGGCCAGAATAGGGGCGCCGCGGGTCAGCGCGAAGTTCAATTCTTCCAGGATCACGATGCCCGCGCCCTCGCCCACGACGAAGCCATCGCGTTCTTTGTCCCAAGGGCGGCTGGCGTGTGCGGGGTCGCCGTTGCGCTGCGAGAGGGCGCGCATGGCGGCGAACCCGCCGATGCCCATCGGAGTGATGCAGGCCTCCGCCCCGCCGCAAATCATCGCGTCGGCGTAGCCGTGCTGGATCAGGCGAAACGAATCGCCGATCGAATGGGCGCTGGTGGTGCAGGCCGTCGCCGTCGCCGAATTCGGCCCCTTGGCGTTATTGCGGATCGATACGAAACCGGAGGCGAGGTTGATGATCGTGGCCGGGATGAAAAACGGAGAGATGCGGCTGGGGCCTTTTTCAAGCAGCACCTTGTGCTCGCGCTCGATGATCTCGAATCCGCCGATGCCGCTGCCGATATAGACGCCGATGCGCTCGGCCGTTTCCGGCGTCGAGCGCAGGCCCGATCCTTGCATGGCGAATTCGCTGGCGGCGATGCCCAGTTGGATGAACCGGCCCATCTTCTTCACCTCCTTGCGTTCGATGAACTGCAAGGGGTCGAAGTCTTTCACCTCGCCGGCGATGCGGCAATTGAATTCGGCGGCGTCGAACTGCTCGATGAGGGAGATGCCATTGCGCCCCTCCTGAATCGCCTTCCACGTTTTCTCGGTGCCCACGCCCAGGGAAGACACCAACCCGACGCCGGTGACTACAACTCTACGCTTCAAACGAAAAATCTCCCCGCTCTACTTTTTCTTCGCTTCGATGTAGCTGACGGCGTCTTTGACCGTCTGGATCTTCTCGGCGTCTTCGTCGGGGATGTCGATCTCGAAGGCCTCCTCGAAAGCCATCACCAGCTCAACGATATCGAGCGAGTCGGCGCCCAGGTCGTCTACGAACGAGGCGCTGTTGTCCACCTGGCTTTCGTCCACCCCCAACTGCTCCACGATGATCTGCTTCACCTTTTGTTCAACGGGCATAAATCCTCCACTCTATCTACAAACTCATTGATTCTAGCTACGCCAGCCGGCTCCCGCAACTGTCTTCCACCCACTTCCCCGGCCGATGAGAGAAGAATGTGTTGTAGGATTGGCTCCATGCGGCCCAGGGCCGCCGCGTCCATGGCAAGACTTGCGCCCTTTCTTTGTACCATCCTTTCGATGCTCGCGACGGTCCCCGCGGTTCAAAGCCAGGAAAATCCGTTCCTGCCCCAAATGCTGGTGGCGCTCGGCCGCGAGGCCAGCCAGTTCTGGAGCGCCGCTCCCGGCTACGTGGGAAAGGAAACGTGGCGGGAAAAATACACGTACGTGAAACAACCGGGCCGCCGCTTTTTCCGCGTCGGAGCCGACGCTTTGAAGAAGCCGCAAACCGTGACGACGGCGCGCGAGTTGGTGTCGTTGTACGCCGTGGCCCCTTTCCGCCGCTCGCCGGAATCGTTGTTCGAATTCCGCCAGATCGTTTCCGTCGACGGAAAAACCTCCGGCGAGGAGAACCGCCAGCGGGAGGAGTTTGTCGATGGCCTGCGCGACGGAAGCGACAAGTGGCGGCATAAGCTGCGCGACGCCTTCGAACAACAGACGATGGCCGGGGTGATGGTGGATTTCGGACAAATCATCATGTTGTTTACCAAGCACGGACAAAAGCAGTTCGCCTTTTCCGTGAAGGGCGCCGAGCGGAGCGGCGCCGAGACGGCCGTGATCCTTCATTTCGAACAGCAGAAGGGAAAACAGGCGCTGCGCGTCACCGATTCGGGTAACGAACAGGCTGCGCCGCTGAACGGCGACATCCTTCTGCGCGATCCCGATTATGCGGTGCTCCAGATCCGGCTGAGCTCCTCGCGAACCGAGGATGGCCGCAAAGTGCGCGACGAGGCGCAGGTGGACTACGCGCGCAACGCCGCGCACGCCATCCTGCCCGCTTCCGTGACGCATCGCCGGTATCTGGACGGCAAGCTCGACTACGAGGACGTTTTTCAATATTCCGATTGGGTGGCTATCGCCGGCGAGGGCGCGCGCGATGGCGGGAACCGGTGAAGCGAATCCTTTACCTGCATGGCTTCGCCAGCGGGCCGGCGTCGAAGAAGGCCCGCTTCTTCGCCGGCCGTTTGGCGGAAATGGGCGCCGCCCTCGAAGTGCCCGATCTGGCCGCTGGCGATTTCGAGAATTTGACCATCGGCGGCCAACTCCGCGTGGTGGAAGAAGCGGCGCGAGGCGAGGCCGTCTCCCTCATTGGATCGAGCCTCGGCGGCTATCTGGCCGCGTTGTACGCCGCCCGCCACCCGGAGGTGGAAAAACTGGTCCTTCTCGCGCCGGCCTTCTGTTTCCCGACGCGCTGGCCGGAGTTTCTGGGCCCGCAAAAGGTGGAGGATTGGCGGCGAACCGGGAAGCTTCCGGTGTTTCACTATGGCGCCGAAGCGATGCGCGATCTGGGCCTCGCGATCCTCCGGGAAAGCCTCCAGTACGAGGACTACCCATCGTTCGCCCAATCGGCCCTGATCTTTCACGGGGCTCAGGACGACGTAGTACCTTTAGAACTTTCGCGGAGCTTCGCCGGCGAGCATAAGAACGCGGGGCTGTGTATCCTGAATTCAAATCATGAATTGACCGATGTTTTAGAGACGATTTGGACCCGGACGCGTACTTTCTTGTTCGATGAGCTTCTCACTTATGAATCTTGGTAACTTGCGATCGCTACAGTTTTTAATCTTCGCCTCTCCCCTGTGCGCTCAACTCACGTTGAACGTCGTCCCGAATCTCGCTCCGCCGCAACCGGTCGGCACGCTGATCACTTTTACGGCGACGGCCTCGGGCGGATCGGGCAACTACGACTATCAATTCACCGTCGGCCGTCCCGGAGTGCGCACGCTCATCCGCCAGGATTTCGATTCCAACAACACTTTCGCCTGGAATCCCAGCCAGAAGGAAGGCAGCTACACCATCGGCGTCACGGCCCGGGATCTGGCCAATAAGTCGCTCCGGGCCTCGACCGCATACGTTTTTTCCGTCACTCCGGCGCTGCTGAGCGGGCAACAGGTGGTGCAACCCACCGTCCATCCGCTGGTGGCCCTGTTCAGCGCCCCGTCTTGTCCGCTGGGCCAATCGATGCGCGTCCTGTTTTACGAGGCGAAGCCGGGATCGGTCAAATTCGTCACCAACGAGCAGGCGTGCGACAGCGCCACCAGCATGAATTTCTATATCGCCGGGATGTACCCCAGCTCCCAAAACACGATGGAGTGGCAGACGCTCGATTCCCAGGGCCACGTGCTTAACGCGGGCCAGCCGCTCTCGTTTACCACCGGCGCGATTCCCGCTAACGTGGCCTTGCCCTCGCCCATTTTCGTGCCCAGTACCTCGCCCAACCTCACTCCGCCGGAGAAAAGTTATCCGATTCTTCTGCACAGCTTTACGCCGGGCTTCGGAACCAACTATGTCATCGCCGCCACCGACGCCGCCGGGAAATATATCTGGTACAGCCCGATGGAGATCTCCAACGCTCCCAGAACCGAGGTCGGCGGCCTGTTTTTCTCCAATCAGAACGGCGACCCCAGCCCGACGATCCCCGATCCGTACGCCGAGCAGATCCAGGAAATGGATCTGGTGGGAGATCTGGTCTGGAACACCAACGCCGAAATCGTGAGCGAACAGCTTGCGGCGGTGGGCAAGCCTCCGGTCACCGGTTTCTCGCACGAGTTGCGCCGGCTGCCGGGTGGCGATTTGCTCACCATCGGCTCGGAGGAACAATTGATCGCCAACAGCAATCAATGCGGCTCGACCGGCGGCGTTCCCAACACCTGCGACGTTCTAGGCGACGAAGTGATCGTGCTCGACAAAAACCTCCAGGTGAAATGGGCCTGGGACGCCTTCAGCCAGGGCGCTTACACGTCCTCGACCGGGGTCCATCAGTTGGTGGACCAGCCCGCCGTGCTTGGGGAAGTCTGCAAACAGGGCGGCAACGGATGCCCTCCGTTTTATCTCGCCCCCATCGCCAACGACTGGATGCACTCGAACACGGTTTCGCTCGCCGCCGACGGAAACATCGTCCTCGCCGTCCGCCACCTGGATTGGGTGATCAAACTCAACTATGGAAATGGCGCGGGCGACGGCCACATTATGTGGCGCATGGGCCCGAACGGCGATTTCACCCTCACCACGATCAACACCCACGGAACGGACGACCTGACAACCTTCCCGTGGTTCTCCCATGCCCACGACGCCGAATTTGCTTTTGGCGACCAATCGATCGGCGGGCTGCAGATCTTCGCCGCCTACGACAACGGCAATACCCGGAGGGCGAAGGTGAATCCCAACGCCGATAGCCGCGGCCAGATCTATGCCGTCAACGAGCCCGGGCTTACCGCCAATTTGAATATCAACGTCGATCTGGGCGTTTACTCGATGGCTCTCGGCACCGCCCAGATCCTTCCCGACGGCAATCTATGGTTTCAAAGCGGCGCCGTCGGCGCGGCTCAAGGCAAGCAGCCCTATGTCCTCGAAACGGAGGCCGATCAGAGCGCGAATGTGCTGTTCCTCCTCCAGGTGGGCGAGCCCAACAGCACCCAGCACGCGCTGGAATACCGCTGCTTCCGCATGCCGAGCCTCTATGCCGGAACGCCGTAGGGGCCGAGCGCGTTAGAACGCGTACTCGGTCTCCCATTCGGTGCCGTCCACGTCCTGGAAGTGGAGCTTGATGCCTTTGGCGCGGTCGAGAGTCGCCTTTGGCACCTCGAAGCGCACCGCGATCATGCGGTCGATCGTCGCGTGCGGAGCGATCTTTTCGTGGATGGCCAGGCCATCGTTGTACTGCACGCCTAAAAACTTGTTGTAGGCCAGAAGCTGCTGCACGTCGCTCTTAGCGACGATCATGGCATCGGTGGACGATCCGTCGGGGTTTTCGAGCGTTACCGTCACTTCGCGGATCACGAAGGGGATGTCGGAGGGGTCCTGCACCCGGAAGTCCAGCACCGCCGCGCTGCTGTTTTCATCGATAGATCCCCTGCGAACCTTGAGGATCTTTCCCACCAGTTCGAGGTGATTCTGTTTTGTGGTTGCGAAAGTGAAGAAAACAATGACTCCCATGACCACCAAGCCGACCGACACGAAAATGGCGAAGCGCTTGTTCACAACGAAATCCCTTTCTAATGGGAAGGCTAACACATTTGGCGACAAAGGTTTACAGGACAGAAAGGGCGGAAGGAGTTGCGCGGCGCTTGTTACAGTGATATGCTGAGCTTAGTTGATAACAGACGACTCATATTTCTAGGGACCTCCCATGGATCTCAACCGCTTTACAGAAAAATTGCAGGACGCCATCCATAGCGCCCAATCCAACGCCGTCCGCAACGGCAATCAGCAAATCGACGTCGAGCATCTTCTGCTCGCCCTGCTCGATCAGCCCGGAGGCCTCGCTCCCTCCCTCTTCAATAAAGCCGATATCCCATTGGGTTCGTTTCGCACTTTTTTAGAGCGCGAGATTGACCGCCTTCCTAAAGTTTCCAATGCTTTAGGCGCTCAACCGGCGTCGCAAATCTATATAACGAACCGAATTCAAACCCAATTGGCCAAGGCCGAAGACGAGGCGAAGCGGCTGAAGGACGAGTACGTTTCGGTGGAGCACGTCCTGCTGGCCGCCACCGAGGATCAGGGCGCGACCGGGCGTTTTTTCCGCGAATCCGGCCTCACTCGCGACCGTCTGATGAAGGCGCTGCAAGAAGTGCGCGGCAATCAACGCGTCACCACGCAGAATCCGGAGGCGACGTACGAGGCTCTGGAAAAATACGGCCGGGACCTGACTCAACTTGCCGCGCAAGGCAAACTGGACCCCGTCATCGGACGCGACGACGAAATCCGCCGCGTAATCCAGGTTCTCTCGCGGCGCACCAAAAACAATCCGGTGCTGATCGGCGAGCCGGGCGTCGGGAAAACGGCCATCGTCGAAGGCCTCGCCCAACGGATCGTGCGGGGCGACGTACCCGAGGGCTTGAAAGACAAACGCGTCGTGTCGCTCGATATGGGAGCGCTGATCGCGGGTGCGAAATTCCGGGGAGAATTCGAGGAGCGGCTGAAAGCGGTTCTCAAGGAAGTGCAATCGGCGCAAGGGGAAATCGTCCTCTTCATCGACGAGCTGCATACGGTCGTTGGAGCGGGCAAGGCGGAAGGATCGATGGACGCCGGAAACCTGCTGAAGCCGATGCTGGCGCGCGGCGAGCTGCATTGCATCGGCGCCACTACGCTGGACGAATACCGCAAATACATCGAAAAGGACGCCGCGCTCGAGCGCCGTTTCCAAACCGTGCTGGTGGATCAGCCGACGGTGGAAGACACGATTTCCATCCTCCGCGGCCTGCGCGAGCGGTACGAAGTGCATCACGGAATCCGGATTAAGGATTCCGCTCTAGTGGCTGCGGCCGTTCTCAGCCAGCGCTATATTACCGACCGCTTCCTGCCCGACAAAGCCATCGATCTGGTGGACGAGGCGGGCGCGCGTTTGCGCACCGAGATCGATTCCCTGCCCGCCGAACTGGACGAGGCGATGCGCCGCTCCATGCAACTGGAGATCGAGCGCGAGGCCTTGAAGAAAGAGACCGACGTCGCATCCGGCGAGCGTTTGAAGGCGATCGAAAAGGAATTGGCCGGTCTCAAGACCGCCACTAGCGCTTTGCAAGCCCAGTGGCAGGCCGAGAAGCAGGCGGTGGAAAAACTGCGGGGCCTGCGCCTACGCATCGAGCAGACGCGCCAGGAGATTGAACGCGCCGAGCGCCAATACGACCTGAACCGCGTAGCCGAATTGCGCTACGGAACGCTGACGGCGCTGGAGCGCGAATTGAATGCCGAAGAGGCGAAACTCGCCGACAAGCAATCGGGCTCGCGCTTGCTGAAAGAAGAAGTGGACGAGGAGGACATCGCCGAAGTGGTCCACCGCTGGACCGGCGTGCCCGTATCGAAGTTGCTCGAAGGGGAGATGAAAAAGCTGCTGGCGCTAGAAGACGAGCTGCACCGGCGGGTGATCGGCCAGGACGAGGCGGTGCTGGCGGTGGCCGAAGCCGTCATGCGGGCGCGCTCGGGGTTGAAGGATCCGAACCGCCCCATTGGCAGTTTTATCTTCCTCGGCCCCACTGGGGTGGGGAAAACCGAGCTGGCCCGCGCGCTGGCCGCCTACCTTTTCGACGACGAGCGGGCGATGATCCGCATCGACATGTCCGAGTATCAGGAAAAACACGCTGCGGCGCGTCTTCTGGGCGCGCCTCCCGGATATGTGGGGTATGAGGAGGGCGGCCAACTCACCGAATCCGTCCGCCGGCGTCCATATAGTGTGATCTTGTTCGACGAAATCGAGAAGGCCCACCCGGACGTCTTTAATGTGATGTTACAGATTCTCGACGATGGCCGTCTAACGGATGGACAGGGACGCACGGTGGATTTCAAGAACACCATCGTCGTGATGACGTCGAATATCGGCGGGCATCGCGTGCTGGAATATCGCGGGGCCATCGAAGGCGAGGAATACCGGCGCATGAAGGAAGCGGTGCTGGAGGAATTGCGGCGCGGCTTCCGGCCCGAGTTTCTCAATCGCGTGGACGAGATCGTCGTATTCCACTCGCTCTCGGAAGAGCATCTGAAAAAGATCGTAGACGTACAGTTGGCCGGACTGCGGCAACGCCTCGCGGCGCGGCGCATCGAATTGGAAGTCTCCGACGCGGCCCGCGCTCATCTGGTCCGGGCCGGCTTCGATCCTTCGTATGGAGCGCGTCCCCTGAAACGGGCGATTCAGCGCGAGATCGAGACGCCGCTGGCTCGATTGTTGCTCGGCGGTGAAGTCCGGGACGGGCAGAAAGTTTTTGTCGATGCCGGCTCCTCCGGCGCATTGGAATTTCAAACGGCAGGCCAGGCCGCCACTCTGGCCGTTTAAGGAGAAAAATTAGCGATATGAAGGGTACCATTCAGGTCCGCCGTTCGACGGCGATTCTTTCGGGCATAACCGTGGCTTTAGTGGCGGCTCTGGCCATCACTTGGGCCGGTCAAGCCAACCGCGTTCCGGAGTTCGCCTCCACCGCGCACGCCGCCTCCGTCAACCTTCCCACCACTGGCAGTTTCGCGCCCATCGTGAAGATGGCCAGCCCGGCGGTGGTGAACGTGTCTTCCTCGAAGATGGTTAAAACGCAGGCGATGCCGTCGGGCATGTTCGACGACCCGATGTTCCGGCAGTTCTTCGGCGGCCGCATGCCGCAGGGGCAAGCGCCGCGCGAACAGCGCATGCATAGCCTGGGCTCCGGCGTCATCGTCTCGGCCGACGGCTATATCCTCACCAATAATCACGTCGTCGACGGCGCCACCGACGTCAAAGTCAGCTTCAAAGACGGCCGCGAGGTTCCGGCGAAAGTTATCGGCACGGACCAACCCACCGACATCGCCGTTTTGAAGATCGACCGCTCTAATCTCCCGGCGCTGGCGATCGGCGATTCGTCCAAGACCGAAGTTGGCGACGTTGTTCTCGCCATCGGCAATCCGTTCGGGTTGGGCGGAACGGTAACCATGGGAATCATCAGCGCGAAAGGCCGCAGCGGCCTGGGCATCGAGGGATATGAGGACTTTATCCAGACGGACGCGGCGATTAACCACGGCAATTCCGGCGGCGCGCTCATAAACGCCCGCGGCGAATTGATCGGCATTAACACCGCCATCCTCGGGGGCGACAGCGGCGGCAATGTCGGCATAGGCTTCGCCATCCCCTCGAACCTAGCCAAGAGCGTTATGACGCAACTCATCGACAAAGGCAAGGTGACGCGCGGCTTCATCGGCGTGCAGCTTGGCGAGATCACTCCGGATATGCGCCAGGCTTTCGGCTTGTCGCCGGATCAAGGCGGCGTGGCGATCACCTCGGTGGTGCCCAACAGTCCCGGCGCAAAGGCCGGAATGAAAGTGGAAGACGTCGTTCTGACGATGAACGGCGAGAAGATCGACGATTTGCAGGCCTTCCGCTTGCGCGTGGCGAGCCTCCCTCCGGGCACCCGGATCGACTTGAAAGTGCTGCGCGGCGGGAAGACACTCGACGTCCCGGTGACCCTCGCGGTGAACGACCAATTGACGGCCTCTAACGCCGAAGGCGGGCCCAATTCGGCGCCCGGCAGCGGCGCCCAGAGCGGGCTTCGCGGGGTGCAGGTAGAATCGCTCACGCCGGAGATTCTCCAGCAGCTTCAACTGCCGCCCACGACCAAGGGCGTGGTGGTAACCGATGTGGATGAATCTTCCGCCGCGGCCGATGTCGGATTGCAACAGGGCGACATCATCGAGCGCGTGAATCATCAACCCGTGAGCACGCCGGAAGAGGCCGACCGCGCCGTCCGCCAGGGCGGTGGCAATGGGGGAACGCTGTTGTTGGTCCGCCGCGGCCAACTCACCCGGTTCCTGGTCGTGCCGAATAAATAACGGAGGCGCGACTTCCGTTTTTCCGGCGCGAGGCATGGTGCAAAAGCCATGCCTCGCGCATCTAAGTTTAAGAGAGGACTTTTTTCATGGCCGAAACACAGACCGTACAGATATTGCCGGTATTGCCGCTCAAGAATACGCTGCTGTTCCCGTATCTCATGCTTCCGTTGTCCGTGGGCCGTGCTTCGTCGCTTGCCGCGGTGGAAGCGGCGCTGGCGAGCGAAGAGAAAGAAGTCGCTCTCTTCGTGCAACGGGACTCCTCGGTCGAAAATCCCACGCGGGAGGACCTGCACCCAATCGGCGTGAAGGCTACCATTCGCAAGATGTCGCGGCCGTCGCCGGAGTCCATGGAAATTCTCGTCCTCGGCATCGAGCGCATCGCTCTGCTTAAGCTCGACGATTCGGAGCCGTTCCTCCGCGCCCGCATCACACCTTTGCCGCTGCCCGAGGACAAGGCCACCGAGGTGGAAGCGTTGCACGGCGCGCTCGTGGAGTTGGCCGGCCGCGCCGTCGCGCTGGCGCAGCCCAACTCCAGCCACGAGTTGTTGCGCACGTTTGAGACGAACGAAGACCCGCTGCGGCTGGCGTTTCTGCTGGCTTCCATGTTTTCGCTCGACGTCAATAAGGCGCAGGCGCTGCTGGAGGCGCCGACGCGCGTAGAGGCGTTGCGCCTCACCCACAGCTTCCTTTCGCACGAAGTGCAAGTGCTGGAGCTTCGCAACAAGATCGCCACCGAGGCCCGCTCGGAGATGGGCAAAGAGCAGCGCGAGTATCTATTGCGCCAGCAGATGCGCGCCATCCAGCAGGAGCTTGGCGAAAACGCTTCCGATCAGGCGGAGGCGACGCAAATCCGCGAGCGGCTGGAAAAGGCCGACCTGCCGGCGGACGTGCGCAAGGAGGCCGAGCGCGAGTTGTCGCGGCTGGAGAAGATCCAACCTTCCTCGCCCGAATACGGCGTCATACGGACCTATCTCGAATACGTCCTCGAACTCCCGTGGCGTGTCTCGACCGAAGACAAGCTCGACATCGCTTACGCCCGCAAGGTGCTGGACGAAGATCATTTCGGATTGAAGGAAGTGAAGGAGCGCATTCTGGAACAGCTCGGCGTGCTGCGTTTGAATCCCAACGCCAAAGCGCCGATCCTGTGCCTCGTCGGACCTCCGGGCGTGGGCAAAACTTCGCTGGGACAATCGATCGCCCGCGCGCTGAACCGCAAGTTCGAACGCATGAGCCTGGGCGGTTTGCACGACGAAGCGGAGATGCGCGGCCATCGGCGCACCTACATCGGCGCGATGCCGGGGCGGCTGATCCAGGCGATTCGCCGCGCCGGCGCGAATAACCCGGTGCTGATGCTCGACGAAGTGGACAAGCTTGGCCGCGACTTCCGGGGCGATCCGGCGGCCGCGCTGCTCGAAGTGCTCGATCCCGAGCAGAACAAAACGTTCCGCGATAACTATCTCGACCTGGAGTTCGACCTGTCGAAGGTTCTGTTCGTCACCACCGCCAACGCGCTCGACACGATTCCGCAGCCGCTGCTCGACCGCATGGAAATCCTGCGCCTCTCCGGCTACAGCGAAGAGGAGAAAATGCTCATCGCCCGCCGGTACCTCATTCCGCGCCAGCTCAAACACGCGGGCTTGACCGCCGAGCAGGTGATTCTGCCCGACGAAACGCTGCGTAAAATCATCTCGGGCTATACCCGCGAGGCGGGCCTGCGCCGCCTGGAACGCGCCATTGGAAGCGTAGTGCGCAAGGTCGCGCTGCGTTTCGCCGAAGGCAACAGCGAAGCGATTACCATCGACGCCGCCGTGCTCTCCGACATGCTTGGTCCGGATCATTATTCTCCGGAGCAAATGCGCCGCTCGCTTCCGGCGGGCGTCGCCACCGGACTCGCCTGGACCGAAAGCGGTGGCGATGTTCTCTACATCGAAAGCACTTTGCTTCCCAATGGCAAGGGCCTCACGCTCACCGGCCAACTGGGAGAAGTGATGCAGGAATCGGTGAAGGCGGCGCAGAGCTATCTTTGGTCCCACGCCGCGGAGCTTTCAATCGACCCCTCGGTGTTCCGCAACAGCGGCGTTCACGTCCATGTGCCGGCCGGGGCGATTCCGAAAGACGGCCCCTCCGCCGGCGTCACCATGGCTACCGCTCTGGCCTCGCTTTATACCGGCCTGCCCGCGCGCAACGACACGGCGATGACGGGTGAATTGACTCTCACCGGGTTGGTGCTTCCGATCGGCGGCGTGAAGGAAAAAGTCCTTGCCGCCCGCCGCGCCGGCATTCGCCGCGTGGTGCTGCCCAAGGCGAATCAGAAGGATCTTCGCGATCTGCCGGAGGAGGTCCGCGGCGAAATGGAATTTCTATTCGCCGAACGCATCGACGATGTTCTCAACGCGCTGATCCCTGGTCTTGGCGAACATCTGGCTTCGCGGCTTCCCATCCACCACGCCGCCTGAAGGGGCCGATGTCCGAACTCGTTTGACATCCGTCCCGAATCGGCCCAAACGAAATCGTCTCCCCGCGCGGGACAGGGGGATGGGCCATGTTTTCCGGGCGCGCGATTTGCGCCTCAAGTCGCCCGCGGCCCCAACCGGCGCTGCCGTTTCGAGCCCGAAGCCCGCGCCGCCGGCTCGCTCAATCATAAGAAGATCATCCAACTCTTCAACATCGGCGGCGAAAACGGCGTTCCTTTCCTGGTCTCCGAATTGGTTGCGGGAGAACCTCCCGGCGCCATCCTCGCGGAGCGCGGACGTCATGCAGCGGGGCCTGAAACCGAACGATGTCATGAGCTACTCGCTCAGCCGGCGGAGGCACTGGCGGGAGAGTGTATACTGTCGCAGTACGGAAAGCCAAATGGAGATTCCGGACAGAGGAGGGGAGATCATGAGGAAATTATCAGGTGTAGTGTTCCCGCTCACGGCCTTGCTCGCGAGCATCCAGCCGCTCCCGGCCCAGATCCAAGGTCAATGGGCAAGTACTGGCGGCCTGCAAAGCGCTCGCGAGTTTAACGCCCAGGTGCTGTTGGCCACCGGAAAGGTTCTCTCGGTGGGCGGGGTCGATAATAACGGCAATCTTCTCGCTTCGGCGGAACTCTTTACCAGCGGCCTGGGAGCTTGGACCCTCACCGGCAGCATGGCTCAAGGCCGTGAGTTGTTTCCCGCCATCCCGCTGGCTAACGGAAAGGTCCTGGTCTCTGGCGGGGCGGGGGCCGGCGGCACGGTGTTGGGCGCGGCGGAGTTGTACGATCCAACCGCTGGAACATGGTCGGCGGCGGGTTCCCTTTCCGTGGCTCGCTTTGGTCATACGGCGACCCTGCTACAAAGCGGGAAGGTGCTGGTGACGGGCGGCTGCACGTCGAGCGACTGCAGCGCCGAAACGGCGGAAAGCGAACTCTACGATCCGGCGTCGAACAGTTGGTCTACGACGGGCAGCCTCAACGCGGCTCGCTATTACCATGCCGCCGTGCGGTTGCAGACCGGAAAAGTTTTGGTTATCGGAGGCTCCACCGGATCCGTCACCGCTTCCTGTGAACTCTACGATCCTTCCTTGGGCACTTGGAGCGGCGCGGCCAGCATGAATGCCCCTCGCTACCTCAACCCAGCCACCCTCCTCCCGGACGGCAAAGTGTTGGTCACTGGTGGCACCACGTCTCGCTACCCAATAAATTCCGCGGAACTCTACGACCCCTCCGCCAACACATGGACCCTAACCGGATACATGGTGACGGGGCGTTACGCTCACACGGCCACGCTTCTCACGGACGGCACCGTTCTGGTGGCGGGCGGAGAGGGGCAATCAATTAGCTGCGGAAAGGATTGCACCACTTATATACCCACCGCGGCGGCGGAGATTTATAACGAAGCCGCGGGCAAGTTCACCGCGGCGGAAAGCCTCGGCCGGGCGCAAGCGTATCACTCGGCGACGCTGCTGTTCAGCGGACGGGCATTGGCGGACGGCGGCATTGGTACTACCAGTGTGTGCTGCGAAGTCATAAACACCGCCTCGATCTATACCCCGCTAAGCATGACGTTTTCCGCCACCAGCCTCAGCTTCGGCGTCCTGCAGATAGGACTCACCAGTGCTCCCCAGACCGTAACGGTAACCAACGTCAGCAGTCACTCGGTCATCTTCACCAGCATTACCAGCAGTGGAGACTTCTCCCAAACCAACACCTGCCCTACCACGCTGAACGCAGGCCAGAACTGCACCATCACCGTTACTTTTACACCAACGGCGGCGGGAGCCCGGGCTGGAGCGGTGACCCTCAAGGACAATGACCCCGGCAGCTCCACGCAGGCCGTCAAGCTGGCGGGCACCGGCGCGATCCACGCCATGACCTTGTTGCCCGCCAGTGTCCACTTCCCGGGTCAGACCCCAGGCACCAGCAAGTCCAAGAACATTACCTTGTACAACGATGGCACGTCGGCGGTCAGCATCTCTAAGTTCGCGATTTCCCCCGCCAATGGCACCTTTACCCAGACCAACAACTGCCCGGCGACTTTGAATCCCAACACGGATTGCGTCATTACGGTGGTCTTCACGCCGCCCGATTCCGGCGTCTACAAAGCGACACTGTCGGTAACCGACAACGACATCAGCAGCCCCCAGACCGCTTCCCTTTCTGGTATTGGTCTGAACAACTAGAAACGATTGGCGGCGTAATAGGGAGCGCTTTTCGTCCATGTTCATCGGAGCCGTTCGAAGCGCAAAAGGGCGCGGCGCGCACCCCAGACTCGGTAAGGAACCGATCGCGCCGCACTCCGTTTTGCGCGGGTTACTGAGAAGGCACGCGGGAGCCAAATAATCCACACATTGACACTTAGATTCTTGGACGTATGCATCACATGAAGCGCCTGCCAGGGGTTCGGGAAGCTGTGGTAAAAACGTAGCCCAGGACGGGGCGGGGGAAGCGATGGGTTTCCAGTTATGAGCCGGCAATTCAGTCGACTGGGCGATGGAGTGCGCTGGTATCCGCGAGAACGCATCGCGGAACGAGGCGAACGGCTCAATATCGCACCGTTTGCAAGTGGCGATGAAGTTTCGCGGCGGTTGGCCCGCTAGGTGGCGCCGTTGTCGATTTCTAATTCCCCGTCTTCGAGAATGCGCGCCTGGGGGCCCACTGATTCAACGCATAGCGTACCTGCCATGGTTACCGCTTGGGGCCGAGTCAAGAGTTGAGCGCGGATAGGCCGGCGGCTCCCAACGCTACAATGGCCGTGGCCAGCACGCATCCGGGCGGAGATATGGGCGCGGTTGGGCAAGACGGCGGATCCCCGCTCGGATATTTTCAGTTTCGGCGTGGCGCGGTATGAAATAGCGTCGGGGACACGGTGTTGAATTTCACGCCGCCTTCCTTGCCGGACACGCTCCCTCGGGCGCTCGACTTGATCGTTCGCCTGTGCCTCGAGAAAGAGGCGGCGGCGCGCTTTCCGTCGGCGAGGGAAGCGGGATTCGCGCTGGAACTGCTGGCCAGTATGAGCGGTGCCTGAAGCCCGCTATTTTTCGCTGAGCGCGGCGACGCCGGGCAACTCCACGCCGCCGAGAAATTCGAGCGACGCTCCGCCGCCGGTGGAGATGTGGCTGATTTTACCGGAGACGCCCGCCGATTTGATCGCCTTCTCGGAGTCGCCACCGCCCACCACCGACACCGCTCCCGACGCCGCGACGGCCTTGGCCAGCGCCACCGTTCCGGCATCGAAGGGCGGCATCTCGAAGACGCCCATCGGGCCGTTCCAGATAATGGTCTTTCGCCTTGGCGATTTCGGCTTCGTACGCCGCCACCGTCTTCGGACCGATGTCGAGCGCCATCATGCCGTCGGGGATTTCCGCGACCGTTTCGTGCGCCGCGCCCGCTTTGAACTCGGCGGCGACAACGTGATCCACCGGCAGCATCAGTTTTCCGCCGCCGCGTTCCAAAAGCTGATTGGCGAGATCGATCTTATCCTCTTCGACCAACGATTTTCCGGTCGCGTCGCCCTGCGCGCGGAAGAACGTGTAGGCCATCGCGCCGCCGATCAGCAGCTTGTCGACCACCTTCATCAGGTTCTCGATCACCTCGATCTTGTCCGACACCTTCGCGCCGCCGAGAATCGCCACGCAGGGACGTTCCGGATTCTTTGTGACCTTGGTCAGGTATTCGAGTTCCTTGTCCATCAGCAAGCCCGCCGCCGCTTGCGGCACGAATTGAATCATGCCGACGGTGGAGGCGTGCGCGCGATGGGCGGAGCCGAAGGCGTCGTTCACATAGACATCGCAAAGCGCCGCCAGTTGTTTGGCGAAACCGGGATCGTTCTTCTCTTCCTCGGGATGAAAGCGCAGATTTTCGAGCAGCAGCACTTCGCCCGGCTTCGGCTTCATCGCCTCCACTTCGGCGCCAATGCAATCGGGCGCCATAGCGACCGGCCGGCCGAGCAGTTCCCGCAGCTTCGCCGCCACCGGCTTCAGGCTCATCTCGGGATTCGGCTTGCCCTTGGGACGGCCCAGGTGGCTGGCGAGAATCAGGCCCGCGCCGTGGTCGAGCGCGTATTGGATCGAAGGCAGCGAGGCGCGAATGCGTTTGTCGCTGGTGATCTCCCGGCCGCCATTGGCGAGAGGGACATTGAAATCGACGCGCATGAAAACGATTTTGTTCTTGAGGTCGAGGTCGCGAATAGACAATTTAGACATGGGTAAAATCTGATCGTAGCGGAGTTCACGGCTTCTCGTCCGGCAGGTTCGCCAGAGCGACGGACAAGCCGGCGAGGCGATAGGCTTCGAGCAGAGCGCCGGCGGCGGGGCCGTGGATGGGTGGCTGGGAAGGCACCGCCGCTCGAAAACGCTCCAACAACCGGCGGCTTCGGAAGACTCCGCCGATGTAACTTACGATCACCGTCTCACCTGGCGAAAACAGTTGGCCGCGAACGGCGAGCGCGAATTGGGCGAGACTGCGGGCGGCGTTGTCCATGATCCGTTGCGCCAAGGCGTCGCCCCGCCCGGCAGCCTCGTCCACCAGACGCGCGAGCTTCGCCATTCTTGGACGCGGCCAATCGGGAGTGTACAAGGCGTGCAACAGGGCGTTTGCGTTCGATGCTCCCGTTGCGTCGAGCAGCATGGCGTGAAGGGTCGTCGCCTCGCCCCAGCCCTCCTCCATTCGCAAGATGGCGCGCACCGCTTGGCGGGCGATGTCGATGCCGCCGCCCTCGTCGCCGAAAATGTAACCCCATCCGCCGGCGCGCGCCATCTTCCCCGCCCCGTTGCGGCCGACGGCGAGCGAGCCGGTACCGGCGATGACGACGACGCCAGGCGCTCCCGCGGTCGCTCCTGCGAGGGCGATCCAACCGTCATTGGTGACTTCGATTTGCGCGGCGCGGACGATCCGGGCAACGAGATCCCGCTTGTCGCCGGCGCCGCCGCTGAAGCCGAGACACGCGGAGGCGAACTCGATCGCGCCCGCATCGAGACCCGCATTTGCGCACGCCTCGGCGAGGCCGGCGGTCAACGCGTTCGTGAGCTTCAGGCGTCCCTCGTCCGCCGCTGCGTGATTGCAAGGACCGGCGCGGCCCTGCCCCAGCACGCGCCCCCGCCCGTCGCCGATCAAAACCGTTGTGCTCGACTGGCCGCCATCGACGCCGAGGAAATACGAGGAACTCATTGGATCGCGTAGAGCCGCGCGCCGCCTTGCTCGTCGAGCAATCGCAGGCCCCAGACGCCAGCGTTGCGGGCGATATCGTCGGCGCCGTAGTTATCGCTGTTCACAAGCAGGTAATGGAAGCCGCGGCGCTTGAGTTGAGCGGAGGCCTCGGGGCGGAGCATATAGGTGAGCGGCTTCGGGACGATCTTCGCCGAAGGAGCGAGAACGGTCCACCGGCCGGAGGCATCCGCGCCCTCAAGCCGCGTAGCGGTTTGGGACTCGTCGGGTGAGACGCGCAGGCGCGCGGCGTCGAGCGAAACAGCCGCGGGGAAATCGATCTCGACGAACATGCCGGGCCGCGCCACATCCCAGCTTCGCCAGCGAGTGATGAGGCTGTTGTCGAAAGCCAGTTGGACGTCCCATGGATTGGGCGCGGCGCGAACTCGCCACGAAGGCGCGCGGGGAATCTCAACGCCGCCGCGAAGGATACGGAACTCGGCGACGCTCCACTGCTGGGTAACCGCTTTCGCGGTTTCAACCACGCGAAGCTTGAGGACGGCGCGCTCCGGGAACGCGAATTCCGCGCTGAGGCTGGGTTGTAAATCGGAGGTAATGGCGGTGAATAGAAAATCCTGCATCACCTCGCCTTGCGCCGATTCGTAGCCGACCTCGATCCTGCGCGAGGTGTAAGCCTCGGTGACGGCGAAGGTGGAGAAGACGGGTTCGTTCGCTGGAACGAGCCGCTCGATCATGCGGTCCGCGGCATAGCCGGGCTGGTGCTGGAGGAGCCAGGCATCTTCGGGCACGATACGCAGGGCGCCGCTCCAGGGAATCTCCGGAGCCAATCGCCATGAATATTCGTTGCAATACTGTGGCGTCACCATGGGCAGCGAGAGGACGGAGTGCAGGACCAGAACGAGGGCGACGGCGAGCGGATTCCACGACGCGACGACGATGCCGATGGCGAGCGACAGGAACGGCAACGCCGGGATGAGAAACCGGGCGTCGAGATTGGCCAAGAAGGACGCGCCGAAGACGACCGAGGCCACCGCGAGCGCGCGAACGAGCGGACGCTTGAGGCCGAGCAGGATGACCGGCGTAAGTAAGAAAATAGGGCCGATGAAGCTGGGAAACGCGTCGGCGCGCACCGTGACCTGCCAGGGAAGCTCCCAGTAACTGTTGAGGTTGTACGTGCGCAGTTGCCGTGACCATTGCGCGACGAAAGAGGGATGGACGATGGGGTTCGGGAACAGGCGGCTGAAGAAGGGGATCAATGGATCGCCCGTCCAGATCCAACTTTTGAGAACCCAGGGCAGAATCCACAGGGACGCGGCGGCGCTAATTATCACAAGCGGCTTAATCCAGGGCTGTTTCGCGCGCCACAGCTTCCAACCGGCATAGCCGAGGGCGTAAAGGAGGGCGATGCCGCCGGTGTATTTAGCGGCAAAGGCGAAGCCGCCGAGAATGCCGGCCAGCAGCAGCAGCCGGTCGTCGCGTTGCTCGTCCCAGATTCGCAGCAGATAAAACAGGGCGAAGACAATGACGGCAAGCGCGCAATCGACGTAAGCGCTGATACCGTCGATACCGGCGACAGGCGAGGCGAAGACCAGAATGGCGGCGACGGCGCCCGCGGCGGGCATGCCGAAGCGTCTGCCGAAATTCACGATCAGCAGAGGGAGGGCGAGCAGGAACTGATAGTGGACGAGCGCGGCGGCCGAGTTTCGCCCGAAGGAAAACGCGAAGACGAAGAGCAACTCGACGCCGGCCGGCATGTTCTTGTAGAAGTCCCACGGACTTCGCTGAAATCCGCGGGCGCGCAGGATTTGCTCGACCAGGCCGAGATGGTAGGTGGAACCGTCGGGACTGATCTCCGGAGCGAGGGCGTAAAAGAAATAGAGCACGGCGTAGAGAGCGAATGCGGTCCAAAAGAGCCAGCGCCAAAGCGGTGGCAGCGGCGGCGCCGGCTCGGACGCGCGGTGAAAAACACCCAGCGCGAGGGCGGCGTTGAGGACGAGAAGGCCCAGCCCGAGAAGAACGCCTTTATAGACGATGTGCAGCGTCGAAAACTCGAAGAGCGTGAGGCTAAGCAGGGCGGACCCCAGCACGAAGCCGAAGAGCAAGTGTTCGGCGCGATAGAGGCGCAAGCGCAGACGGTGGAGAATCAGGCAGCCGGCCGAAAGCGACGTCGCGCCAGTGAAGAGCGCGCCGAAGAGGATATAGAGGACAGGCTTGATCACTGAAGAACGAACCCCATCCGGACGAGGATCACGCCGAATTTCTTCCCGTCCTCGGGCGCGACGTACAGAGGGCCGATCGAGGCGGAGACCGCTGTGTCCGTTAAGGTATTCAACCAATCGGCGGGCACCGCCTTCTCAAAGTGCTTCTGGCCGGGAGTGTCGTATCGCACGGTGTCCAGCGTGTTTCCGTTCACGAGAAATGAAATCGTCAGCGGGCCGGTCTGCTTGATTCCCTTATCCCACACGGCGAAATCGATGGAGTATTTCAGGCCCGCGGTGCGGAGGAGCAGGAGCTTGACGGTGGGCTTGGCGCCCGTCCATCGCCATGTTTCCCCCTGAAGGGTGGAGTCGATATCGCCGGCGAAATGGGACGGGGCGGAGACGGAGTTCATATCGACCATAAGCGAATCGGGAGTCGCCGCGGGGAGCGAACCGCGGTCGAACTGCGGCGGAATGGGGTAGGACGACGGCGCGCCGCCGCATGCGCAGAGGAAGGCCATGAGGGCGATGCAGGAGATTTTACCCAAGCCCTCATTCTAGCCGTTGGCCGACGGGCGCCAGCAGCGACAATCGGCACCAGGGATCGTGCCGGCGGACGAGAGCGCGGTCGAGGCCGGCGGCGTGGGCGATATCGAGAAGCTCCGCGGCGGCGAAAGCCGGCCTGAACCGACACGGGGCCGTCGTGAAGGGTGACGCGATTCCAGCCGAAGAGCCAGCGGGTGGCGGGGAGGAAATGGTAGCCGAGAGGGCCGCGTTCGAGGTCGATGGCGAGCACGGCGTTTCGGGCGATGGCGCCAAAGCCGTGGAGCAGTTTGACGACGCGGGCGTTTTCGAAGTGGTGCAGGAAAAGGGAGCTGAAAACGAAGTCGAAGCTGCGAGGCGCGAACGGGAGGAGGAAAGCGTCGCCGGCGATGCGAGGTTGGGGCGCGGCGGCAAGGTGGCGTGGAGAGAGATCGAAGCAGGCGACCGAGGCGCGGGGGAAGGCGCGCAGCACGACGCGTGTCATATCGCCCGAAGCGGCGCCGATGTCGAGAATCGAGAAGGCTTCGTCGCGGCCGGACGAGCGGGCGGAGAAGTTGGCGCAGGATTCGATGGCCGCCGAGGAAGCGGTTGATGCGGGTGAGGTCGCGGAGGCTGGCCTCGCGGTCCGGGCCGGCGGCGGAGTCGAGCAGCTCGGGCTGGATCGAGCGTGCGGCCCATGCAGTCATCAAAGCCATGATAAACTGCTTCGACATGAGCGGAAACGGATTTTCACGGCGGGCGTATCTGGCGATGATGGGCGCGGGAGCGACTTTGGCATCGGCCTACACGCCGCCATTCGCGCCGGAGGAAGACGACAGCGAGCGGGCGCGGCGCATGCAATGGTGGCACGAGGCGCGGTTCGGCATGTTCATCCACTGGGGCCTATACAGCGTGCTGGGCCGCCACGAATGGGCGATGGAGATGGAAGGGATTCCGGTGGCCGAGTACGAAAAACTGGCCCAACGCTTCACTCCGAAGCCGAACGCGGCGCGGGCGTGGGCGAAATTGGCCAAACAGGCGGGCCAGAAGTATATGGTGATGACCACCAAACATCACGAGGGCTTCTGTCTGTTTGACACGAAATTGACGAACTACAGCGCGCCGAAGCAGGCGTGCGGGCGCGACTTGGCGCATGAGTTCGTGGAGGCGGCGCGCGGGGAGGGGATGCGCGTGGGGTTCTACTATTCGTTAATGGATTGGCATCATCCGGACGGCGCGCGCTGCGCTACAGATGAAGCGGCGCGGCGGCGGTTTGTCGACTACATTCACGGCCAGGTGCGCGAGTTGTGCTCCAACTACGGCAAGGTCGATGTGCTTTGGTACGACGTGAATTGGCCGCTGAGCGCAGCCGGATGGGAGTCGGTCGAGATGAACCGGATGGTGCGCCAATTGCAGCCGGGAATTATCGTCAACAACCGGTCGGGGATTCCCGAGGATTTCTCGACGCCGGAGCAGCACATCGAAGCGGTGAAGGACCGGGCCTGGGAGGCGTGCATGACGATGAACGATAGCTGGGGCTTTCACCGTGCCGACGACGATTGGAAATCCCCGAAGACGATCGTCCGGAACGTGGTGACCTGCGCGCGCGACGGCGGGAATTATCTGCTGAACATCGGGCCGAAGCCGGACGGCTCGATTCCGGAGCCTTCCGTTGACATCCTGACCAAGGTGGGGCATTGGATGGACCGCAATGGCGGGACGATCTATACAGCCGAGCGTGCAAAGTGAACCGGTCCGAACTGGCCAACTTTACGCGCAAGGGAAACACGCTTTACATCCATGTCCACTTCTGGCCGGGCGAAACGGTGGCCATCGGGGGACTGACTTGCAAGGTAAGATCGGCGCGGCTGCACGCGAGCGGCAAGGCGGTGCAGTTCGATCAAGACCGCTTCCGGACCCGGTTCACAGGTCTGCCGGCGGCGGCGCCGGACGACCCGGTGACAGTAATCGCGGTCGAATGCGAAACCGAACCGGCCCAAGATATGACGATGATCCGCAAGGAACGGCCGCGGCGGGGCGTGGGAATCGAATCCTGAAACCGCTCCGCTCCACAATCCATCTTACGGAGTGAGGAAGGGCGGATTGTGTTTGAATTGTAAGTGGGCGATCCGGGACATCGTCGAAGTGAAAGGAATAGTGGAATGTTGAGCGAGACACCTACACCCGTAATGGCGCCGCCGCCCGGCGGATCGGGATCGAGATTGGGGCCGATTTTGGGCGTTTTGGTCCTGCTGCTCGCGGGCGCGACGGCCTATCTCTACGTGCAACTTAACCAAATACGCACGGATTTGAATAAGACGCGGGACGCCCTGGTGGAAGAAATCGCCAAGGTGCGGGAAGCCTCGTCCGTGACCTACCAGACGAACCGGCGCAACGTGGAAACGTTGGAGCATCGTTTGGAGGAGCAACGTAAGATGGCGAGCCAGGCGGCGGGCCAGGCGAAAACCGACGCGTTGAAGAGCATCGAAGCGACGCGGGAGAAATTGGAAGCGGCGCAGGCGCAGGAGCGGCAAATCGTGAATTCGCAAATTTCCGAAGTGAAGCAGGCGACGGACACGAAGCTGACCGCGGTGAACACGGAAGTGAGTTCAGTGAAAACCGACGTCGCGTCCACGAAGTCGGAACTGGAGAAGACCATCTCCGATCTGAAGCGCACCAACGGAGACATGAACGTTCAGAGCGGACTGATCGCCACGAATGGGAAGGAGTTGGCCGCGCTGAGGGCGCTGGGAGAACGAAACTACTTCGAGTTCAAGATCACGAGGTCGAAGGCTCCGCAAAAGGTGGGCGACGTGTTGCTGGCTTTGAAAAAGTCCGACCCCAAACACAATCGCTTCACGGTGGAGTTGACGGTGGACGACAAGAAAGTGGAAAAGAAAGACCGCACGGTGAACGAGCCTCTGCAGTTCTACACGTCGAAGGCGAGACAGCCCGACGAGATCGTGGTGAATCAAGTGGATAAAAATATGATCTCGGGTTATCTGGCGACGCCGAAGGTGCAGCAGACGAGAAATTAGGGACCGAGGCGAAGCTTTTCCATAGAAGGATTTCGCGCCGGTTTACTGTTTTACGACTGCGGCCTGAGCGAGATGCCGCGCAGTTCCATCCTGTCCCTCTTGCCGGGCGCATAAAACGCACCCGGCTTTTTCTTTGGCGTCGAGAAAGTCTCCATCCGCGCCCGCGGAAGATCCAGAAGTTGCGCCAGGCGCGGGATCGTCTATCCTATGGGGACCGGATCGGAGCGGATGGACATGAAAACGACGGGACGTAGCGCAGCGGTTGGACGATACGTTGTCTTGGCGATCGTATTCGCCGCCTCGAACGGGGTGCGCCGGGATGCGGGCGACGAGAGGGCGCCGGGAGTGGCGCCGAAGCCGTTCGATGCGGCTCCGGCGAAAGCGACGGGCGGGCGGGAGGCGCGGAGTTTCAGGCCCCGGCGTCGGCGCGTCGAACGAAATCCTGAAGCGGGAGAAGCGGATGCCTCGCCCGTTGCGGAACGGTGGCTCTATAAAATTCGCGCTTTCCCGCACCTGCGGATTCCGCGGGGAGCGCGGGTGCGGGCGTTTGAGCAACTGCGGCGAATGAGCGCGCCGGAAAGCGTGCGGGCGGGGACAGCGGGAAACGGGCAGCAGGCTTCCGGAGGTTGGACGCTGATTGGGCCGCAGCCGGAGTATCCGGGAAATTCCGGCCGCGTGACGGCCCTCGCGGTCGATCCGCGCGACAACAACACCGTTTTTATCGGCGGGGCGGAGGGCGGAGTGTGGAAGACAATGGACGCGGGAACCTCATGGACTCCGTTGACGGACACTCAGCCGGCGCTGGCCATCGGAGCGCTGGCGATCGATCCATCGAATTCGCAAATCGTCTATGCCGGAACGGGAGAGGGCAATTTCAACGGCGACGCCTATGGCGGGGCGGGAGTCCTTAAGACCGTGGACGGAGGAAGGACGTGGACATTGTTGGCCAGCGACATGTTCGATCAAATGAGCTTCCTTGCGCTTGCCGTGAGTCCGCGCGACGGGCGGATCCTGCTGGCGGCCGTGCCTCTTGCGGGCGTTTATCGGTCCGCGGATGGCGGCGCGACGTGGCAAAACGTTCTGCCCGGCGAGGGCGACAACGTCTTTTTCGATCCATCGAATTCCAACGTGGCTTACGCGGCGATGGGAGGCATTTTCGGAACCGGCACCGGAATCTTCAAATCGATCGACGCCGGAGTCACCTGGAAGGCGAGCAATGGGACTGGAACCACGGTTCTGCCGCCGGCCAACGCTGGACGCGCGAACCTGGCGATCGCTCCGTCTTCTCCGAAGACGCTTTATGCGAGTTTCGAAAACACAAGCAACGGCAATTCCACTTTGACGGCGCTTTATACGAGCGCCAACGGCGGCCAGACGTGGACGGAAATCGCCGGCGCGGCTTATTGCACGAAGCAGTGCTGGTACAACGACGCGCTGGCGGTAAGTCCATCGGACGCGAAAACGCTGGTCGCCGGCGGAGTCGATCTGATGATCTCGACCAACGGCGGGATGACTTGGTCGACGGTGCAAAGTAGCGCGTCCGTCCATGTGGACCAGCACGCGGTGGCGTTCACCGGCGATGGATCGAAGGTGTACGTGGGCAACGACGGCGGGGTGTGGAGCGCGACGGAAGCTTCCTCGGCCTTCACGTGGACGAATCTGAACGAGACGCTGGCTCTGGCGCAGTTTTACGGAGGCGTCTCGACGCATCCCACGGATCCAACGGTTACTTTCGGAGGAACACAAGATAACGGGACGCTCCAATACGCGGGCACGCCGGTATGGGCTTACGCAATATGCGGGGATGGCGGAGCGACGGCGATCGATCCGGTCAATCCGAAGGACGTGTATGCAGCCTGCGGCGGCGTGCAGCCGGCGGTACATTATTCGGTGGTGTGGAAGTCCAATCAGGGCGGCGTGGATTTTCAACCCGCCGAGATGGGAATTTCCGGCACCGAGGGCGTTCCCTTCATCCCTTACTTGACGATCGATCCCACTAACCCTCAGAATCTTTATTTAACCGGAACGCGGCATATTTATCAGACCACCGATTGGGCGGCCACATGGGCGTTGATCTCGCCGGATGTGACGGCGGACGTGTTCGCCCCCTGCGCGATCGCGGTGGCGCCGAGCGACTCCAACACCGTTTACACCGGCTCCTGCGACGGCGTCGCGCAGGTGACGTCCAACGCTCTTTCGGGAAAATCGTCCACGTGGACGAACATCAGCCCCGGTCTTCCCGGCAACGCCATCGCGCATATTACGGTGGATCCATCGTCGGCGAAAATAGCTTACGCCACGCTATTGGGATTTCAAGCCGGACACGTGTACTCCACCTCCGACGGCGGCCAGACGTGGAAGAATATCTCCGCCAACCTTCCCGACATCCCCGCAAACGATTTAGTCGTCGATCCGGATTTGGCCGGAACGTTATATGTCGCAACGGACCTGGGCGTATTTTGGACGAACACGTATGGACGGACATGGTCGGAACTCGGGTCTGGGCTGCCGCGGGCGGCGGTGCTGTCGCTGAATCTGCAACGGTCTTCACGCACGCTGCGGGCCGCGACGCACGGACGGAGCGTCTGGGATCTCCCGATGCCTCTCGACGGGTTGAATCGAATCCCTGAAATCGACGGCGCGGCGCCAGCGCAGATTGCACTCGGAAGCGGCGGCGCGAGCCTGACCGTGAGCGGGCGCGATTTCGCGCCGTCCTCCGTCGTTCTGTGGAACGGCCAGCCGAGAGCGGCGGCGTTCGTTTCGGCGAGTGAGGTGCGGGCCTCGCTCACCGCGGCCGATGTGGCCAGCGACGGATTAGCGGCGGTGTCGGTCTTCACACCCGCTCCGGGCGGGGGCACGTCGGGGCAGGTCTACGTCAAAGTGGGCACGAATCCCGCCGTCTACCCCACGGGCATACTGAATGCGGCGAGTTATGCCGCCGGAAGCGGCGTCGCGCCGGGATCGATCGTGTCCGTATTCGGCGTGGATTTCGCCACGGGGCTCAGCCTCTACAACAGTGCCACGCTGCCGTCGAGTTTAGGCGGCGCTTCGCTCGAAGTGATGGATGCGGCGGCCGGCGTGAATTTGCCCGCGCCGATGTTCTATGTGTCGCCGGGGCAGATGAACGTTCAAATTCCCTGGGAGACCGCGCCGGGAGACGCGACCACATTGCAGCCGATCCTGAGCGGGGCGGCGGGCGGAGCGTCGAGCGTAACCATTCAATTTTTCGCGCCGGGGATTTTCACCGTGGATCAGAGCGGGGGCGGCCAAGGCAGCGTCACGAACGCGGCTACGGGACGCCTGGCGGCGGAGACGGGCAAGTATCCAAGCGCGCAGCCCATCCGGCGCGGCGAATACATTTCGATTTACTGCACCGGACTCGGATACGTGGATAATCCACCCCCCGACGGAGCGCCGGCGCCTGCGAAGCCGCTGGCCAATACCTACTTCTCGCCCATCGTTACGATCGGCTCGGCGCAGGCGAACGTCACTTTCTCGGGACTTGCTCCGGGATTCATCGGGCTCAATCAAGTGAACGCGCAAGTGCCAACGAACGCACCCACCGGAAGCGCAGTGCCATTGGCGATTTCGGACGGCATCGGCGATAACTCCAATACCGTAACGATCGCGATCGAGTAATTGGAAGTTACTTCGAGGCGCTGGGCTTTTTCGCCTCCTCCCAACCGGTCTTGGCCTCGTGTCCGGCTTCGGCGAGTTTCTTTTCGGCCTTCTTCGCGGCGATCCGCGCTTCGTCGGCGAGCTCGTGCGCGGCTTTCCCCGATTTGCGGGCGAGAGCGTTCGTTTCGCTATCCAGGCGCTCGCCGGCATTGCGGGCGTCGGCATCGCGCCGGTCACAAGCGCCGCAAGCCGCCGCCAACGCGATGAAGATGGTCAGAGCGGTCGTTCGATTCGTCATTCAACCGTTAGACCCGGTGGAGTTACCGGGTGTTTCCGGGAACTTTCACTAATACGAAGACACTACCGGGCGCGGTAAAAACATTACCAGGCGGCGGTAAAACATGCCACTTATCCGGCTCTCTTCATCGAGAAAACGGTACATCTTCAGCGACAGCGGAACGTGGCACGCCGATTGCACGTCCAATTGTCATATGAGATTGGGGATATCGAAAACCAGCGGAAGGAGATTCTAAATAATGAAACTACTTGATTCGCATTACCCGCACAAGTTGTTTGCGGCTGTACTTGGAATTGGACTCGCGGCAGGCTTTTTCGCCGCGCCGGCGCAAGCCGATGAATGGGATAAGCTGACCGTTCTGACGGTAAACGAACCAATCCAGGTGCAAGACAAAGTCCTGGAACCGGGTAAGTACGTGTTCAAGCTTCTCGACTCGTCCAGCGACCGTCATGTGGTTCAAATTTTTAACGGCGACCAGTCCCATATCGTGGACACTTTATTGGCGTTGCCGAATTATCAACTGCATCCGAGCGGGCATACGCGATTCGCATTTTGGGAAACGCCTCCGGGCAGCGCGAAAGCATTGCGCGCGTGGTTCTATCCGGGCGACAATTTCGGCCAGGAATTCACCTATCCTAAACACTTGGCCATGCTGACACCATCAGCCGCGCCGATGCCGCCTCAGGCGGCGGTAACTCCGGAACCACCGGCAGCCGCTCCACAAGAGGCCGCCGCGCCGGAACCGCCGGCAGCCGAACCGCCTCGGGAAGTGGCGCAGAATACCGCGCCAGCTCCGGCACCGGAAACCGCGCAGGCGCCGGCTCCCGAACCGGCGGCTCCGGCGAAGCTGCCGAAGACAGCAAGCGAGTATCCTTGGGTAGGGCTCTTCGGATTCAGTTCGTTGGGTCTCTATGGTTTGCTTCGGCTGAAACGCATCGCTTAGGCGGTCGCAGCCGTTGAAGAACGGAGGGAAAAATGATACGGCGCCGGGCGTTGCGGATCTTCGCGACCGTGGGCGCCGTATCTTTCCTGGGCTGTGCAAGCGTTGGAATCGCGATGGGCCAAACCGGCGATTTCTTGATGCGCAGCGAATCCAGGCTGGTCTTGTTGGACGTCAGCGTCCGCGGCCGCGGCGGCGCTCCGGTTTCCGGATTGAAGAAAGAGGATTTCCGTGTCTATGAGGACGGCCGGCTTCAGCCGATCACGGAATTTTCGAGTCACGATGCGCCGGTGACGGTGGGAATATTAGTGGACGAAAGCTTCAGTATGCGATCGAAACGCACGGACGTTCTGACGGCGGCGATCGGATTTATCGGCCGCAGCAATCCCCGGGACGAGATCTTCATTTTGAATTTCAACGATACGGTGAAACGCGGCCTGCCGGCGGGCACTCTATTTTCCGACGACGGCGAAAAACTGCGACTAGCCCTGAATCGCGGCGTTCCGCAGGGAAAAACAGCCCTCAACGACGCGATCGCCGAGGGTTTGGATCAATTGAAATCCGGACACCGCGAAATGAAGGCGCTGGTGCTGATCAGCGACGGCGGCGACAACGCGAGCGTCCATAGGCGCAGCGAGGCGATGGCCATGGTGGAGAGCAGCTCGGCGACGATTTACACGGTGGGAGTGTTCGACGACGACGACCACGACCGCGACCCCGGAATCCTAAAGCAACTGGCGAAGATCAGCGGTGGCGACGCCTATTTCCCGCACGACGTGGCGGACGTGGTTCCCGTTTGCCAGCACATCGCCAAGGATCTTCGCGCGCGGTACACCGTCGGTTATGTGCCGCCGCCAGGGCCGGAGAGCCGGCTGGGCGCCCTGCGCCACATCCGCGTGGAGATCGCCGGAGGAGAACACGGGAAATTGAAAGCCGTAACGCGCTCAAGTTATCGTTTCACCGAAGCCGGCGATACGAAATCGAGCGGGGCCGAATGAGAGCGCGGAGGTGGTTGGAAGGGCTGTTGTTATTGGCGGGATTGGTGGGCGTAAATCTCTGGCTATGGTCGATCCCCGCCATCGACGCCTCTCAACGGTGGAGCAACTGGGCCTTCGATCGGCAAATGCGCGGCGAACGCGCGACCGTGAGCGGATATCTTTCGGAAGAGGGAACGCGCGCGGCGGAGAAGGCGCTGGCGTGGTGGGGCTTTCCGGAAGCGAAGGCGGTTTCCGCGCCGCCATTCCAGTCATTGCCGGCGCTGGCGATTCCCCGGAACATTCCGATAGACGGGCTAGTTGGCCGTTTGACGATACCGCGCTTGCGACTGAGCGCGGTTATCCGCCAAGGAGCGGGCGAGGAAACGCTTCGCGCGGCTTTGGGACATATCCCGGATACGCCGATGCCCGGCGAAGTGGGGAACGTCGGAGTGGCGGGACATCGCGACACGCTGTTTAGAAGTTTGCGCGGCGTGCGCAAAGACGACGTGATCGTGCTTGAAACATTAGGCGGAAGATATGTTTATCAAGTGGAGACGATGAGGATCGTCAAGCCGACGGAGGTAAGCGTCTTGCGCTCCACCGCCCAGCCGGAATTGACCCTGGTCACTTGTTATCCGTTCTACTATGTGGGTCCCGCGCCGGACCGGTTTATCGTACACGCCCGGCAGATCGGGGCGGGAGCGCCGCAAGTCGCCTCGGCCTATTGAGGAATCCGTGCAAAAGGGGAGTGCGCTATTGAGCGGCCCGCTTGGCGGTGAACTCGCGCGCCGAGCCCTCGCGGCCTTCAATCGACGATTTGAAATGGATCTCGTCGCCGGAGACCTGGCCCGCGTAGTGGATCGTCATGCTGTTGCCCTGAAATTCGCGGACGACGCTGAAAGCGATGTTGTCGCCATCCACCTTGCCGCCCGAAATGTCAGTCTCGCCCATGCCCGTCGAGACCGTCCCCGTCAACGCGGCGCCGTCCGCTTTCAGATTCATGGTCATTTCCCGCATATTGCCGCCGCGGCCTGGAACTTGCGCGGTCCATTTTCCGGTGACATCGGCCGCCATTGCAATCGTGGCCAGCAGACAGCACATAATCAATAATCGAGTCTTCATGGAGGTTCCTTCCTGAAGCGAAGATGACGTCGGCACGATGGAAGTTACCCGATCCGCGTAAAGAAGAGTAACATCAACCGCCGGATGTGACAAAAGTTTACCGCACTTTTCGTAACCGGCGTTCGTCTTTCTATCGCCGGTCCAATGTATCGTGAAGCTTATCTACCTTACCTTCGCGGCAGTGGAATGCGTGGCGCCCTCGTGGGCGCAGACCGGGAATCGTCCGGTCGGCGAACCAGACGATTCCGGGAGCGATGGTGACGGCGGCACAAGCGGGGCGGAAATTGGCGACGGCGACGGACGCCGACGGACGGTTCGCGTTTCCCGCGCTGGGCGGCGGCGCATGGACGATCCAGGTTGCGATGTTCGGCTTTGAACCCGCGAAGAAAGAAGTGACATTTACACCGGGGACACCGGCGGAGTGGGACTTCACGCTGCAAATGGCCGAATCGCCGGTGGCCAAGAGAATCGAAGGAATGGCGCGGGCGGCGGGAAATTCCAACGGGAATAATCTGGACGCGCAGATCCAAAGCGAGATCGGAGCTTCGACGGCGCAGCCCGGCCCCGCGCCCGCGGTAGCGAATGGAAACGATGCATTCCTAGTGTCGGGCAGCCTGAGCCAAGGCTTGCAGGCGGGAGCGGCGCCGGACTCCGGTCCTGGATTCCCGCCGGGCGGTGGATTTGGAGGGGGACCGGGCTTCGACGGCATGTCCGCCCAGACGCCGAACGCACCGGGATTCGGCGGAGGAGGAGACGCGGGAGGCGCGGGAGGCGGACCGGGCGGAGGGGGACGCGGCGGCTTCGGCGGTCCCGGTGGAGGGGGCGGCGGACGCCGTGGACCAGGTGGAGGGCCGCCCGGCGCGAGGCAGTTCGGCAACCGGCGCAGGCCCAACGGAATTCACGGCATGGCTTTTTTCACGCTGGGAAATTCCGCCCTCGACGCGAAGCCGTTTTCGATTACGGGGCAAAATATCGCCGAGCCCTCTTACGCGCAATCGCGGTTCGGACTGGTGGCGGGAGGGCCGCTGGTGATTCCGAAACTGGTGAAGGACCCGTCCACGTTTTTCTTTTTCAGTTATTTCGGCACTCGCAACCGGAACCCCTATACGGCGGTGGAAACGGTTCCGACGGCGCTTGAACGCGCGGGAAATTTTTCGCAAAGCCTGCAAACTTCCGGACCGGTTTCCATTTACGATCCGTCGACGCACGCGCCGTTCGCGGGCAATGCGATTCCGGCCAGCCGCATCGACCCGATCGCGCAGAAGTTGCTCGCTTACTTCCCGCCGCCGAATCAGCCGGGCACCGTGAACAATTACGAATTCCAAGCCTCGGTTCCTCAGAACAGCGATAACCTCGGCCTCCGCGCGCAGCGCAATGTTTCTTCCAAAGACCGGTTGGCGTATCATTTCAGCTATCAGCGGCGCGATGGCGACGGCGCGCAGCCATACGGATTTATGGATGCGGCGACGGGGTCGGGGCTAACCACCGATCTGACTTGGACGCACAATTTCACACCGGCGACGATCAACAGCGCGCGCGTGACGTTCAACCGGAACACGAACGAAACGACGCCGTTCTTCGCCAACGGACAGAACGTCGCGGCGGAGCTGGGCATCGCCGGAACGTCGGGCAATCCTTTGAACTATGGGCCGCCCGGCTTGAACTTCACGAACTTCGGCGCATTGAGCGACGCTTCGCCGGTGCTGACGCGGAATCAAGGGCAGACCTTCGCTGAGAGCGTCATCCTTAGCCGCGGGACCCACACCGTGACGCTGGGCGCGCAGTACGGCCGCAACGATTTGAATAGTTTGACCGACCCGAATGGGCGCGGCACGTTCAACTTCACGGGCCTCGCCACCAGCGCCGTCAATGCTCAGGGCTTTCCGACCGCCGGGACCGGATTCGATTTCGCCGACTATCTTCTGGGGCTGCCGCAATCGAGTTCGATACGCTACGGCGACTCCGACGTCTATCTTCGCGAGAACGTCTGGAGCGGGTTCGCGATGGACGATTGGAAGGTGAATCCGAACTTGAGCCTGACGCTAGGCGTGCGCTACGAATATTTTTCGCCGATGACGGAAAAGTACGAACGGCTGGCGAACCTGGATATCGCTCCCGGATTCGCGGGCGCGGCGGTGGTGACTCCAGGCCAGAGCGGACCGTATACGGGGGCGTTCCCGGCCGGGCTGATCAACCCGGACCTCAATAATTTCTCGCCCCGGCTCGGGCTGGCTTGGAAGGTTCCGCGATTCAAGCGATCCACCCTGGTGCGCGCCGGCTATGGGATTTACTACAACGGCCAAGGGTACATTGGCCTCGGCTCGCGATTGGCGCAGCAGCCGCCGTTCGCCGTCTCGAACAACGTGAACACCAGCGCGGCGAATCTTCTGACGCTGGCCGAGGGCTTCGTTACGACGACGGCGGCCGACATCACAAACACCTATGCGGTGGACCGGAATTACCGGACGCCTTACGCTCAGAGCTGGAATTTTAGTATCCAGCACGAGCTGTCGCGAGGGTTCTTCGTCGAGCTTGGGTACCAGGGGACCAAGGGCACGAGGCTGGACATACTAACGGTTCCCAACGAAGGGCCGTCGAGCACGGGCTTGACCGGAGGGCGCACGATTCAGGCGGGGAACATCGCGGGTTATACTTACGACTCCTCCGTGGGCGATTCGATTTATCACGCGCTGACGGTTCACGCGATGCAGCGTCTGCGCCACGGGATTTCGGTGAACGCGTACTACACTTACTCGAAATCAATCGACGATTCTTCGACGTTCGGGGGCGCGGGAAACACGGTGGCTCAAAATTGGCTGGATCTCGCCGCCGAACGCGGGCTGTCGAGTTTCAATCGCGGTCAATATCTGGACGTCAACTTTGTGCTGACGTCGCCGGTCGGCTTAGACCGCTCCGGAGTATCTTCGGAGGGTTGGAGGGGGCGGCTGCTGCGCGACTGGCAGCTTAGCGGGGAGGTGACGGCGGAGACGGGAACTCCGCTGACGGCGCGGGCGTTGGGGAACACGGCGCTGCTGGCGCAGACGGCGGGCGTCGGCAGCGGGCGCGCGGAGGCCACGGGGCTGCCCGTTTCCTCCGGCTCCGGATTCTTCAACCCCGCGGCCTTCACCATTCCGCCGCCGGGCGAGTATGGCGATGCCGGACGAAACACGATTCCGGGACCGGGATTGTTCGCGCTGAATATCGCCTTCGCGCGCTCGTTCCAGTTCGGCGAATCGCGGCGGCGGTTCGAGTTGCGATTCGAGGCGAACAACGTGTTGAACACCGTGAATATCACGAATGTATATACGGTGGTGAACGCCACCAACTATGGACTGGCGAGCACGGCGTCGACGATGCGCACGCTGGATGTCGTGACGAGGTTCCGGTTTTGAAACGACTTGCCGCGATCCTCACCGCTTTGGCTCTGGCCGCGCCGTCGGCTCCGCAGGCCGTCCAACGGCCCACGTTCTCGACGACGGCGAACGTGGTTGTCGTGAACGTCACGGTGACGGGCCGCGATGGAAAGCCAGTGACGACGCTCACGAAAGACGATTTCCAGTTGTATGAGGATGGCAAGTTGCAACAGTTGCAGAGTTGCGATTTGCAGAAACTCGAGGCACGGACGCTTCCTCCACTGGCGGCGCCGGCGCTGCGGACGCGGCCGGCTTCCCCGCCACCGGCCGCGCCCGCGCCGGCTGCGGCGGCGAACGGCCGGACGCTGCGCGATCACCGGTTGATCGTCCTCCTTTTCGATTTGTCCTCCATGCAACCGGCCGAACAGATCCGCGCCGGGAAAGCGGCGATTCAGTTTCTGAATACGCAAATGACGGAGAGCGACTCGGTATCGATCATGGTGTTTGGGAGCGAATTGAAGACGTTGGAGGATTTCACTTCCGACCGCGAGGCGCTGATCGGCGCGATACAAAAACTTCACATCGGCGATTCGAGCGAATTGGCATCGATGGCCGATACCGGCGCCGATTCGGAAGACCAGAGCGGCATGTACACGGCGGACGAGACCGAGTTCAACATATTCAACACCGATAACAAACTGGCCGCGCTCGAAGACGCCGCGCGCCAACTGGGCCGGTTTCCCGAGAAAAAGGCGCTGGTTTATCTATCGAGCGGGGTGGAGAAAACGGGCGTGGATAATCAATCGCAGCTTCGCGCGACGATCAACGCGGCGGTGCGGGCCAACGTGGCGTTTTATCCGATCGACGCGCGAGGGCTTACGGCGCTAGTTCCGGGCGGCGACGCTTCGCAAAGCGGCCCGATCGGCTCCAAGATTTACAGCGGAGCGGGACAGCGGGCGTTAAAGGATAGTTTCAACAATCAACAGGAGACGCTTTATTCGCTCGCGGCCGATACCGGCGGAAAGGCGCTTCTCGATTCCAACGATCTTACTCTGGGCATGCGGCAAGTGCAGGAAGACATGTCCAGCTATTACATGCTGACTTACGCGAGCGCGAATAAGTCCGACGACGGCCGGTACCGGCGCATTCAGGTGAAACTGGGTTCCAATGCGGCTTCGCTTCGCGCCAAACTCGACTACCGGCCGGGTTACTACGGACCTTCGAGCTTCGCGCGGATGAAGGAGAGCGACAAGGAATCCGAGCTGCAGATGGCGCTCCAAAGCGAGAATCCGGTTACCGCGCTGCCGCTGGCCGTCGAGATCGATTACTTCCGGCTTACGCGGGCCAAGTACTTCGTTCCGATCTCGGTGAAGATTCCCGGCTCCGCGCTGGCCTTCCGGGGGAAGGGTTCGAAGCAGGCGACCGAACTGGATTTTATCGCGATGGTGCGGGACGCGAAGGGCCGGCCGGCGTCGACGGTGCGCGATACGATTCCGCTGAAGGTGGATGAAACGAGAGCGGCGGAGGTGGCCGTCAAGCAAGTGCAGTACGACACGGGTATGACGCTGGCGCCCGGCCGGTATACGCTGCGATTCGTCGCGCGGGAGAACGGGGAGGGAAAGACGGGGACGTTCGACACGCCGTTCACGATTCCCGATCTGGGGTCGGCGAAAGCGCCGAGGCTGAGCTCCGTCGTTCTGAGCAATCAGCGCGAGGCGATCAAGGGGACGGGAAGCGGAGCGCAGATCGCGGCGGTGAAGAACGGGGCGAAATTGATCGCCGAGGATCCGTTGATCGAAAACGGCGTGAAGACGGTGCCGAACGTCACGCGAGTGTTTCGCGACGGGCAGGATCTCTTCGTCTATTTCGAACTCTACGATCCCGCCGTGCCGGAGGGGATGGCGCAAACGATGCGGGTGTCGAGTGTCGCGGCGAATCTCGCTATCTATCGCGGCGATCAAAAGGTGCTGGAGACGGCGGCTGTTCGCGGAAGCCGGCCGGACGCGAAACGGAGCGACACACTTCCGATCCGCCTGCGGGCAAGAATAAAAGACCTGAAGCCCGGAGAGTACGTCTGCCAGGTGAACGTGATCGACGAATTAGGGCAGAAGTTCGCGTTTCCAAGGACGCGGATCGCCGTGGCCGCGCCGCTGCCGCCGAACGGGACCGCCGCCTCGCCGGCGCACAATTGACCGGCGCCGCGCGGCCTTGTGCTATGTTCGCCAGGGGAAAGGCGAATCATGAAGAGCGTCGGGATCATTCTGAACGGCGTCACGGGCCGTATGGGAACGCATCAGCATCTGGTGCGTTCCTTACTGGCGATTCGCGACGAGGGCGGCGTATTGCTGGCCGACGGCAGCCGGCTTTATCCCGAGCCGATTCTTCTGGGACGGAACGAAACGAAGCTGCGCGAACTGGCTGGAAAATACGGACTCACGCGTTGGAGCACCGATGCGGAGGAATGCCTGAGGGACGCGAGCGCGCCCATTTATTTCGACGCGCAAGTGACGTCGCGGCGGATGGCCGCGGTGCGGGCGGCGCTCGCCAAGGGCAAGCACGTTTATTGCGAAAAGCCGCTGGCCTCGAGCGTCGCCGAGGCGCTCGAGCTGGCGCGATTGGCCAAGGAGAAGGGTTGCAAGAACGGCGTGGTGCAGGATAAATTGTTCCTGCCGGGGCTGCGAAAGTTGAAGCGGCTGATCGATGGCGGGTTCTTCGGACGCATCCTGTCGATTCGGGGCGAGTTCGGTTACTGGGTCTTCGAGGGCGACTGGCAAGCGGCGCAGCGGCCTTCGTGGAACTATCGCAAGGAAGACGGCGGCGGAATTATTTTGGACATGTTCGCGCATTGGCAGTATGTGTTGGAAGGGTTATTCGGGCGCGTGAAAGCGCTGCTGTGCCACGGCGCGACGCACATCGGCGAGCGCTTCGACGAGAACGGCCGCGCATACCCATGCACCGCGGACGATTCGGCCTATGCGATTTTTGAGATCGCGGGCGGCGCGGTGGCGCAGATGAACTCGTCGTGGGCGGTGCGCGTCAATCGCGACGAGCTGCTGGAGATTCAGGTGGACGGGACGGAAGGCAGCGCCGTCGCGGGATTGCGGGATTGCCGGATCCAGCATCGCGCGGCGACGCCCAAGTCGATATGGAATCCGGACATTCCTTCTCCGTGGAAGTACCGCGAGCATTGGCAGGAGGTTCCCGATAACGAGGTATTCGAGAACGCGTTTAAAGTGCAATGGGAGGCGTTCCTGCGCCACGTGGCCGAGGACGCGCCCTTCCCTCATTCGTTTCTCGACGGCGCGCGCGGAGTGCAGATCGCCGAATTGGGGATGAATTCGTGGCGGGAGCGCCGCTGGATGGACGTGCCCGAACTCGCTTTGCCCTGACGCCGATGCCTCTATCCATCGCACTTCCGCAACGCGACCGGACGCTCCGAGAGTACGTTGTGCCCGAGCCGCGCCGCTGGCACGCGCGGAGCGATCCGTTTACAAGCCGGATCGCATTCGCCGCGGCCCATGTGGTTTCCGATCCTTTGGCGGCGGTGAATCCGCTTTCCGGCGTGGCGATCGATTGGGACGCGACGCTCGCTTATCGCCGCTATTTGTGGTCGCAGGGTTTTGCCGTCGCCGAGGCGATGGACACGGCGCAGCGCGGCGGAGGTTTGGATTGGGAATCGGCGCGGCAACTCATCCGGCTTTCGATCGCCGAAGCCCGCGCGGTGGGTGGACGCATCGCTTGCGGCGCGGGCACGGACCACTTGCGCATCTCGCC
Source organism: uncultured Acidobacteriota bacterium (assembly GCA_963823105.1). GTDB lineage: Bacteria > Acidobacteriota > Terriglobia > Bryobacterales > Bryobacteraceae > JAJYKC01. The sequence goes on along the minus strand of CAWGKC010000005.1, from coordinate 1,497,138 downwards.
GGGACTCTCGTTGGCGGATGTGCAAGCGGCATACGAAGAACAGTGCTCCAGCGTCGAACGCGAGGGCGGGCAGGTGATTCTGATGGCCAGCCGCGCGCTGGCGGCGTGCGCGAAGGGTCCGGAGGATTATGCGTCGGTTTACGGAGCGGTCCTTGGACAGCTTGCGAGACCGGCGATCCTGCACTGGCTGGGCGATATGTTCGACCCGGCGCTGGCGGGATACTGGGGATCTTCGGACATCGGCGACGCCATGGGAACCTGCCTGGAGATCATCGCGGCGCACCGCGGCAAGATCGACGGGATCAAGATTTCGCTGCTCGATTCGCAGCGGGAAGTGGAGATGCGCCGCCGGCTTCCCGAGAGCGTTCGGATGTACACGGGAGACGATTTTCACTACGACGAACTGATTCTTGGCGATGAGCGCGGCTTCAGTCACGCCTTGCTGGGCATCTTCGATCCGATCGCCCCGGCCGCGTCCGCCGCTCTACGCGCGCTCGACGATGGCGACCGGGCGGGATTCAGCGAGATCCTCCGTCCAACCGTCGCGCTCTCGCGTCACCTTTTTGAAGCACCGACTTACGCCTATAAAACCGGCGTGGTTTTTCTCGCCTATATCAATGGGCACCAGAATCATTTCCAGATGCTCGGCGCCCAGCAGGGGACGCGTTCCATCGTTCATTTGTCGGAACTGTTCGAGCTGGCCGGAGGCGCGGGATTGATTCGCGATCCCGATCTGGCGGTGCGCCAGATGCGCGCCGTTCTGGCGCTCGCGGGCGTCGAGGGAAATTGACATGGCAGGACCGCCCGACCTCGCCCGTCTCAGCTTCAATCAGATCACCTCGGATCGGCTCTCGCTGCGGGAGGCGGTGGAGGCTTGCAAGCGCGCGGGCATTTCGTGGATCGCGCCGTGGCGGCACAAGCTGTCTGCTTCCGTCGCCGAGGATGCGCGAATGGTTCGCGAGGCGGGCCTGCGCGTTTCCAGCCTTTGCCGCGGCGGAATGTTTCCAGCGGCCACGGCGGCGGAGCGGCGGGCGCGGATCGACGATAACCGGCGCGCGTTGGAGCAGGCGGCGGCTTTCGGCACGCACGTTCTCGTTTTGGTCTGCGGCCCGGCGCTGGATCGCGACATCGGCGCCGCGCGCACGATGATTGAGGACGGCATCGCGGCGCTGATCCCCGATGCGGGCGAGCTCGGCGTAAAGCTGGGAATCGAACCGCTGCATCCCATGTTTGCCGCCGAGCGATCTGCGATCGTTACGCTGGCCGAAGCGAATTCGATGGCCACGCGACTGGGACCGCAAGCGGGCGTGGTCGTCGACGCTTATCACGTGTGGTGGGATCCGGATCTTTACGCGCAGATTGCGTTGACGGGCTCCCGAATCGTTGGCTTTCATGTTTCCGATTGGACGGTGCCCACGCCCGATTTTTTGATGGGGCGCGGGATGATGGGCGACGGCGTGATCGAGCTGCGGCGCATCCGCGCAGCGGTCGAAGCGGCAGGTTACACCGGCCCGATCGAAGTGGAGATTTTCAACAACGCGATATGGAGCGAGCCCATCGACCCGCTGCTGGCCAGAACGAAAGCACGATTTCTCGCCCACGTCTGACGACGGAGGTTAGGGAATCGTCCTCAGAAATTCGGCGGCCACGGCGCGCACGGGCCGGTGTTGAACGTCCACTTCCGCATTCATCTGGCGCATGGCCGTGTCGGAAATTTTCCCGGAGAGTTCGGCGAGCGCGGCTTCCAGGCCGGGAATCCGCGAGAGCGAATCGAAGCGGACGACGAAAGAAGCTTGATACGGCGGGAACGCGTGCTGGTCGTCCGTGAGAATCTTCAAGTCCGAGCGGGAGAGCGCCGCATCGGTGGTGTTGCCGGCCACCATGTCCACCTGATTTTGATCGAGCGCCTTATACAGCAGGCCGAGATCCATTGTTTTCGGCGGAGCCTTCCACCGCAATTTCGGATAGATCGAGAGCAGGGCGCGGAAGCCGTCGGGGCGTTCCAGGAATTCGTATCCGGTGCCCAGCGTCCATCCGCCGGGAACGGCGGTCGCGTCGGTGAGCGTTTCAAGGCGCTTTTCCCGCGCGAATTTTTGAGTAACCACCATGGCGAACGAATCGTTGAAGCCGAGCGGGTCCATCCATTTCAATTGCAAAGCCGATGCGTACTCGGCGCGAACCTGATCGAGCAATTGCGCCGGATCGGTCACGCCGCGGTGATGAAGGATGGCGGTGAAGGCGGTGCCGCTGTATTCGGGATACAGATCGATCTGGCGGTTTTCTATCGCCTGATGGGCGAGGAGAGTTCCTCCCAGATTCAAGGCGCGCCTCACGGGAATGTGCAGGCGGCGCTCCAGGTGCTGAGCGGCGACTTCGCCCAGAATCACCTGCTCGGTGAAGTTCTTCGACCCCACCGCGACCTCCGGCCGCGAAGAACAGGCGGCGAGCGACAGGCAGAGAGCTAAGCCGGCGCGAAGCGGTTTTCGATCCAACCGAGTCCTCCATCGGCGGCAAGAGCCAAAAGCGCGGCGGGAATGGCGCCGGCCAGAATCTGGGTGGTGTCGACGCTGGCGATGCCGCGGAAAATGAACTCGCCGAGTCCGCCTCCTCCAATCGCGGCGGCGATGGTCGCGGCGCCCACCGTCGCCACCGTGGCGACGCGCAAGCCGGCGAGAATGGTGCGGGCGGCCAGTGGCAGTTCCACGTCGAAGAGAATCTGGCGGCCGGTCATCCCCATGGCGACCGCGGACTCCCGCACGGCGGGATCGACGCCGGCGATTCCGGCGACGGTGTTGCGCAGAATGGGCAGCAGGGCGTAAAGCACCAATGCAATGATCGCCGTGCGCTTGCCGATGCCTCCGATCCAGGGAACCGGAATCAGGAATCCGAACAACGCGAGGCTGGGAACGGTTTGCATGACGCTCGAAAAACCGAGCAGCCAGCGGCGAGGCGTGGCGTTGCGGGCGGATAAAACGCCGAGTGGAATCCCCGCGCCGGCGGCGATCGCCATCGCGACGGCCACCAGAAAAATGTGTTCCGCGGTGAGTCCGAGAATGTCGTGGGCAAGCCCTTCTCTCATACCGAATTATTATCTTCCCTCAAGCAGGCCAGGAAGCGCGCGGCTTCTGTGGAGGAGGATCGAACGAACTCTTCGGGCGTGGCGAGCGTGTCGAGACGGCCATCGTGGAGAAGCGCGATGTGCGTGCCGAGCCGCAGCGCTTCGCGAACATCGTGGGTGACGAAGATCGCCGTGACGCCCAGGAGACGCCGCAGATCGAGAAACTGGTTCTGCAGATCGTGGCGGGTGATGGGATCGAGCGCGCCAAAGGGTTCGTCGAAGAGCAGCAGCGACGGATTCGCGGCGAGCGCGCGGGCCACTCCGGCGCGTTGTCGCTGGCCCCCGGATAGCTCGCGCGGATAACGCGGTCCGTAAACGGCGGGGTCCAGCCCGACGGTATTGAGCAACTCCGTTACGCGGCGCGCGATGTCGGCTTCGGTCCATTTTTCGAGACGCGGAACGAGGCCGACGTTGCGGGCGACGGTGAAATGAGGGAAGAGGCCGGTTTCCTGAATCACGTAGCCGATGCGGCGGCGCAGGCGGATGGGATCCCACGAACGCGTGGATCGGCCTTCAACCAGCACCTCCCCGGCGTCTGGATACAGCAAGGCGTTCACCAGCTTCAGCGCGGTGGTTTTCCCCGAACCGCTGCGGCCGAGCAGGACCAGCGTCTGGCCGGGAAAGAGATCGAAACTCAGGCTATCGAGAACGACGGCGCCGCCGCGAACGGCCTGGACGCCATGGAAGGAAACTAGCGGCCGCTCCGGAGCGATGCCGGCGTTCACTGCGCGATCCAGAGACTTTCGGCAAACGGCCACTGGCGATCGACCCAAACCTCGGCGACGCCGAAACGGGCGCGCGCGGCCATGGCGGCGAGCGAGGTCAAGTCGAACTTGTGCGAGGACTCGGTCCAGATGGTTTCGCCTTCCCGAAATCGCACCTGGGCATCGAGAGCGCCGAGATCGACCGTGTGGGGACGCAGGGCGCGCAGATGCATTTCGACGCGCCGGTAAACGGCGTCGTAACGCGCTTCGTGAGCGAAGTTCGCGAGATCGAAACCGGCTCCGAGTTCGCGATTGACGCGGGCCAGCACATTGCGGTTGAAGGCGGCGGTAACGCCGAGAGGATCGTCGTAGGCCGCGAGCAACACGCTCTCCGGTTTGACGAGATCGCAGCCTAACAAGAGGGCGTCCCCCAGCTCGAGCGATCGGCGCATATCGTCGAGCAGCGCTCTGGCGCAGGGCGGATCGAAGTTACCGATATTGCCGCCCAGGAATAGAACGAGCAGTCGCTCCCCGGCGCGGCGCTCCGAAGTCGCCCGATCGATTCCCTCTGTATAAGTGGCCTGGATGGGATGAACGCGTGCGGCCGCGCCAATCTCCCGGCGGCACAGTTCGAGAGCGGCGGATGAAACATCGATGGGGTGGTAGTCCACCGGTCCCAAGGCTTCGAGAATCGGCCGCGCCTTCCGTCCGCTGCCGCCACCCAGCTCGACGACGCGCACGGGCGCGCCACCCGCCGCGGCAATTGCGGCGATGGCAGGCGCCCGCGCTTCGATCAGACGAAGATCGGCGCGCGTAAGTCCGTATTCCGGGAGCGCCGTAATCGCCTCGAAGAGCGCGGTGCCGAGATCGTCGTAGAACCAGCGGGAGGGGAGCGTTTTCTGTCCGGGGTGGCAAAGACCGTCGCGGACGTCGCTCGCCAATTGGGAAAGAGCGGCGGCGGGAGTCATATCAATTTTCCACCGTGCGGAAGGTGGCGTATACGTAAGGGTAGCGCGGGCGAAACCAATTGCGGAAGGAACGGCGCAGAAAACAGGCGGCGGTGCGCGGGGAGGCGCCTTTGAGAACATAATGGCTGCCGTCGAAGAAATCGCGGGAATAGCCGGGATAAAAGGGAAACGGCTCAAAGCCGGGGAAGGGCGCGAAGACGGTGGAGGTCCATTCCCACCCGTTGCCGCAGAGTTGCGAGACACCGAAGGCGCTGTCGCCGCTGGGATAGGCGGTCACGGGCGCGGGGTCCCAACGGGCGAAATCGAAATTGCCGCGGGAGGGAATCGGAGCGGCCTCGCCCCAAGCGTAGGATCGCTCACCGCCGCCGGGCGTGGAGAAGGCCGCGCGATGATATTCGGCCTCGGTGGGTAGCCGTGCGCCGCGCCATCGCGCGTACTCCGCCGCTTGCTCGTGGGTGACGTAGACCGGCCAATCGAGCGGCAGCGGCGTCTCGCCGAACATCCCCCGGAAAAACCAGTGGCCATTCCGCTCAGTCCAGAAATACGACGGCGTACCGCCTTCGCGCACGAACTCCAGAAATTGGCCGTTGGTCGTCTTATGGCGGGCGATGCGGAAAGCAGGCACGCTCACCCGATGGCGAGGGTACTCGTTATCCCAACCGAACGATTCCGGACCCTGGCCGAGCGTGGCCTCACCGTCTGGAATCTCAACCGCATCCGCGGGCGCCGGATGCGCGGGCGCTTCGATAGCCGGGGAACTGCCCGGAGAGATTTTAAAGCGGTAGTCGAGATTATGAAAGAGATAGGCCAGCGTCTCGGCGTGCATCAGGCGATGCTCGATCGCGGCGTGCAGCAACTGGTCCGGAAGCTCGCCGGCGCGCCGAAGCAATTTCTCCCGGATGCGCTCGCGATAGCCGAGAATCTCGGCGGCGGGAGGCCAGTCGCCGGGACCGTCCACGGGCAAGGATCCTTCGGGCGGATCGATTCCGAACTCGAACAACTTGTCGAACTCCGGATGAAAGGAGGGTTCGTTTAGAGTGCGGCGGCACAATAGATTCCAATCGAAGGCTTCCAGATGTCCCAGATAAAAAATTAACCGGTGGCGCTCCGGAATGGGACGCTCCATAAGGGCGTCCTGGCGCAGGATGCCGAAAAGCGCGTCGGTGGAACTCCACGACGCTCGCAGTTCGGCGGCGGTTGCGGTTTGGATTTGAGCGGTCATAATCTCTCCCATGCGGATCGTCCATTTCCAAAGCAAAGCGTAGCACCACTGGCGGGGGCGGCGATGCTTTAGAATAAGGTAACTATTGGATGTCGTTTCAAATAAAACCACTCAAAGAGTTTCTGGTCCGTCCCTCTCTTCCCGCCGCGTTGGCGCGCCTCTCCGAGATCGCCTATAACCTGTTGTGGAGCTGGGACCACTCGATGCGCAGCGTCTTTCGCCGCCTCGATCCGGCGATGTGGAAGGCCTGCGACCGGAATCCCGTTCTGATGCTCGGCCGCATTCCCGAGGCCGCTCTGATCAAGGCCGCCGCCGATCCCCGTTACCTGGCGCTCTACCGCCAGGCATGCGAACGGCTGGACGCCTATCTCGACAGCCGTGAAAAACCCGCGGATGGAAAGTGCATCGCGTACTTTTCGATGGAGTACGGATTGGTGGATTGCATGCCGATTTACTCCGGCGGTCTGGGAGTGCTTTCCGGAGATCACCTGAAGGCTTCGAGCGACGCGGATTTCCCGTTGACCGGCGTCGGGTTGCTCTACCAAAAAGGCTACATGCGCCAGTTCCTCAATCCGGACGGCCTGCAGCAGGAGCGCTATCCGGTAAACGATTTTTATACGCTGCCGGTGAAGCCGGTGCAAGGCGCGGATGGGAAGGATTTGACCGTCTCGGTCAGGCTGCCCGCGGGCGAGGTGAAAATTAAAGTATGGCGGATGGATGTCGGCCGGGTTCCGCTGTATTTGCTCGACACCAATATTCCCGAAAACGCGTCGGCCGAAGACCGCGAGATCACCGATCAGCTTTATGGCGGCGATTCGCACACGCGAATCCGCCAGGAGATCGTCCTGGGAATCGGCGGGGTCCGCGCGTTGCGGGCGTTGAACATCGACCCCACCGTGTTTCACATGAACGAGGGGCATTCGGCGTTTCTGGCGATCGAGCGGGTGCGGCTGCTCATGCTCGAAAAGAAGCTGAGCTTCGAGGAGGCATTGGAGGCCAGCCGCCGCGGGAACGTCTTCACGACGCATACTTCGGTGCCGGCGGGCATCGATCTGTTCGACACGGGCGTGATGTACTCCTACTTCGAGGCCTATTGCCGCGACAGTGGAATCCCGATCGAGAAGTTCCTGGCCTTGGGACGTTTCGACAGCGCCAATGGCGGCGAGCCGTTCTCGATGGCGGTCGCCGCGCTGCGCTGTTCGGCGCTGCGCAACGCCGTAAGCCGCTTGCATCGCGATGTGTCCAGGGAGATGTGGCAATCCCTGTGGCCCAAGTTGCCGGTCTGCGAGGTGCCCATCACTTCCGTCACCAACGGCGTCCATCTACGGGGTTGGATCAACGGAGATTTCGCGTACTTGTACGATCAATATCTGGTGCCCGACTGGCGCGAGCGCTACGCCGATCCGAAAATCTGGGAGGCGCTGTCGGAGATTTCGAGCCAGGAGCTGTGGGACGCGCACCGGCGGCGGAAACGGGCTTTGACCACATTCGTGCGGGAGCGGTCGGCGGCGAGCGCCGCGAAACGGAACGCCTCGGGCGCGGAACAGCGGCGAATGATGGAGGTCCTGGAACCGGATACGTTCACCATCGGCTTCGCCCGCCGCTTCGCGACATACAAAAGGGCGACGCTGCTGTTCCGCGACCCGGACCGGCTGAAGAAGATCCTGACGAATCCCAAGCGTCCGGCGCAGGTGGTCATCGCGGGTAAAGCGCACCCGAAAGACCAGCCGGGAAAGACGCTGATCCGGGAAATCGTCCAGATGTCGCGAGACCCGGAGTTGCGCGGGCACATCATTTTCGTCGAGGACTACGGCATGGAAGTGGCTCGCGAAATGGTACAAGGGGCCGACATCTGGCTGAATACTCCGCGCCGGGGCGAGGAAGCCTGCGGCACCAGCGGCATGAAGGCGGCGATCAACGGCGTGCTGAATCTGAGCATTCTCGACGGCTGGTTCGACGAAGCCATGGAAACCTCCGGCGGCTGGGCGATCGGCGACCGCGAGGCGTATTCCCCGGACCAGGACGAAGCGCACGCGCGGGCGATCTATTCGCTCCTGGAGAATGAAATCGTTCCCATGTTTTACGACCGCGGCGACGATGGAGTGCCCCATGAATGGGCCCGCCGCATGAAGCTCGCGCTCCTCCACATCAGTCCGCAGTTCAACTGCTGGCGCATGGTGCGCGAGTACATGAGCGAACTCTACGACCCCGCCCATGCCGGCGGCCAGGCGATGCGCGCCAACGATTTTGAAGCGGCCCGCAAAGTGACCCGTTGGAACGACCGGATCAATAGCGTTTGGAACCTGGTTCATTTCGTCGAGATCGGCGGCGGAACCGACGGACCCGTGCTGACGGGCGCGCCCGTGCCACTAAAGGCGTTGGTCGATCTGGCCGGTTTAGCCCCGGCCGACATCCGCGTAGAAGCCGTGGTCGGACGCGTGGGAACCAGCGGACAGTTGGAGGAGACTCAGGTGGTGAAGCTGCATCCTAGCGGCGAGCGGGGAACGGCCTACGAGTTCGAAGAGCGGTTCGTGCCCGATCAAACGGGACGCCTGGGTTACTCGCTGCGGCTAAGCCCAAACCATTACGACAATCCACTGACCCGGCCGTGCAATTCGCCGATCAAATGGGGCGGCGAGTAGATTTCTCTGGATTCGCGATTCGATCCATGATACAAATTGGGTGAGGCGTATCCGGGTTTCACTTGTAGCCTCGTGCAGGGCCGTCCGCCCCGCGCAATTGAATCCCACTCGACAATCGCGGTATTTACCTCCGTGTAGCGTCTAGTCCAGAGGTACCGGGCCTTTGCCCAGTGACGCGTTTGCCGGGACCGGTTACTGTAATTCCGAAATAGATCGTTACGAAACCTATTACTAAGCTCAATTTCTCCCAAGGCCCGGTTGCCGCGGAATTGGAGGACATCCATGGAAGAAGATCGTAAGTACCGCCAACATGGCTATATGGACGCCGGCCGGCGCGCGAATGGCGGCTTTCGAGAAGAGCGGCCGAAGCAAACGGGGCCGCGCCCTCCCATTGATGTCACCGGCCCGCGGCTTCCGCGCTTAGTGCAAAGCGTACTGGCGACACGCTGCTATAACTGCTCCACCGCGGTGCCCGCCGGCTCCAGTTTCCCCGCCATCTGCCCAAAGTGCAACGTGGCGTTGCATTGCTGCAAGCAGTGCGCTCACTTCGAGCCCTCGACGAGATTTCAGTGCCATAAACCAGTACCAGTACGTATCGCCATTAAAGACCAACAGAATGAATGCACGCTGTTCAGCCCTCGTCTTACCGTGGCCCGAGAGGCCCCTCCGGCGCCGATTCCGGCCGGCGCGGCGAGCGTCCCGGAACCGAATCCGCGAACGCCGAGCGACGCCCGCGCCGCGTTCGACAATCTATTCAAGAAATAACCGTTCGGTTAATTCTCGATGAAGGCGTAGGCGATCATGTGGCAGACGATCATATGGGCGTCTTCGATGCGGCCCATGTGAGGCGAAGCGGCGTGAATGTTCAGATCCACCAGCGGCTTCAACTTACCGCCGTCGCGTCCCGTCAATCCAATGGTGCGGCAACCGGCGGCGCCGGCATACTCGGCCGCGCGTAGAACGTTCGGAGAATTGCCCGATCCGCTGATGCACATCACCACGTCGCCCGGCTGGGCGAAGTTTTTCAATTGCTCGGCGAAAACGCAATCGTAAGATACGTCGTTGGAGTAAGCGGTGAGGGTGGCGAGGGAATCGGTGAGGGCGTGAATCCGGAAGCGTTTGTTTTTGCCGAAGCTCGCGCCTTTCACCATGTCGCAGGCGAAGTGAGAAGCTGTGGCGGCGCTGCCTCCGTTGCCGCAGACGAAGATCGCACGGCCGTTCTCGCGCGCCTCGGCCAGCCACTGGGTCGCTTTCTCTATGTCCGGCAATGAAAGTGTTTCGAGCGTCTCGAACAGAGTGTTTTTGTATTGTTCTACGAAAGTCATGTCAGCATTAAATCGAACGCCCTGGAAAGATAGTCTTTCAGATCGGAGCGTTTCACCACGTCGTCGAGGAAGCCATGCTTCAACAGAAATTCGCTGCGTTGAAAACCATCGGGCAGTTTCTGGCGGATCGTCTGCTCGATGACGCGCGGGCCGGCGAAACCGATCAGTGCGCCCGGTTCGGCGACGTTCAAATCGCCGAGCATGGCGAAACTGGCCGTGACGCCACCGGTGGTGGGATCGGTCATTACGCTGATGAACGGCACGCGCGCCTCGTCCAGTTTCATGAGCGCGGCCGAGATCTTGGCCAATTGCATCAGACTTACGGCGCCCTCTTGCATGCGCGCCCCGCCCGAAGCGGAGACGACGATTAATGGAATGCGGCCGGCGATCGACCGCTCGATCGCCCGCGTAATCTGTTCGCCCATCGCCGCTCCCATGCTGCCGCCGATGAACTTCAATTCCAACGCGCAAATATTCACGCGGCGTCCGTTCAACGTGCCCGAAGCCGAAATGACGGCGTCGGACAGCGCGGTCGCCTCCCGCATGGCGAGCAGGCGTTCGGCGTAAGGTTTGGAATCGACGAAGGCGAGAGGATCGGCCGAACTCAGGCGCCGGTCGTGGATCTCATAATCCCCGCCGTCGAACAACTGCGCCAGACGAGTGCGAGCGTCGATCCGGAAGTGGTATTCGCACTTCGGACAGACCTGCATGGACTCTTCCAGCGTTTTGCGCCAGATGATTTGCCCGCAGTGTTCGCATTTCTCCCAAAGCCCTTCGGTGCGGACGCGCCGGTCTCCTTCTTCGGAAGCCGCGTCCATGCCCGGCTTTTGACGTGTAAACCAAGCCACGACTTTAGTCTATCGCAGCCGCCGCGAAAGCCGCCCAACCCTCTTGTCTCATGCGAGATGAGCCTGAAGTGGCTCATCCGGCGTTACCGAGGATACGGATGGCCGCGGAGAATCGTGAACGCCCGATAGATCTGTTCGGCCAGCATGGCGCGGGCCATCTCGTGGGGGAACGTCATCGCCGACAGCGATAACAAAAACGCCGGGGCGTTCTTCCACTCTTCAGGCAAACCGTCCGCGCCGCCGACCAGAAAAACGATGTCGCGCGCTTCCCGTTCCCGCGCGGCCATCCAGACGGCGAACTGGGCGGAATCCAGAGCTTTCCCACCGGGGTCGAGCGGCACATGAACCGCCGACGGGTGCTTTTCCGAAGGGTGGAATTTTCGCGGATCGGCCTCGCGCATTTCACAGTGGGCGTAATGCTGAATTCGCGCGACGTAGCCGGCGGCAAGCGCGTTCGTCTCGTGGCTCTTGGCCTTGCCGATGTAATAGAGGAAGATCTTCATGCCCGGCGGCGCGCGACGGCGGTTGCCGGAGGCACGGCGGTTCCTGGTATGATTACGCCTATCATTGGGTAAAGCCACATTCCCGTGAGAGAGGGCAAAAAGAGCCGCATCGGAAACCGGGGCGTAGGGTTGTCAAAGGTCCGGTTCCGATGCGGTCCGCCCAGGATGAGCGAGGATCTGGCTACCGCGGCGCCGGCGCGAAACACCCGCTACCGTTTCGTGCTTTGAGAAGGCCCGCGTCCTGATGCCCTTCACAAAACAGCCAACGCTACGCCGTTTCCCTAGATCCATGGGAGAGATGAGCCGATCGTTCGAATTGAAGCGCCTTCAAAAAGAACCCTCTGTTGCAACCTTCTACCGGAAGAAGAGCGGTCTTCTCAAAATATTTGAAACACCGACTCCCGCAAGCACGCCGTTTCCATGGCCACTCGCCTCCGATTCGCCAGTTGCAAGCAGAGGGCAGGTTAAAAAACAACCTCAGCATCAATTCACCGGATAGGGTAGCAATTTAAGCGCCCGCCGCGCGGCCCGGCGCGATTCATCGTTTTCACGCACTTGCGCGTTCGCTCCGCCGGGCGTCCGCGTCGGGTTGCCCAGGCGCTGTGTCGCGATGACACAGCGGCGGGAGAAACGCCGGCCGCCTGTGACACAATGAAGGCGTTTGCGCCCGCTTGCCGCCGCCCTGTTTTTCCTCACCTTGTCCGCCGCGCTCCCGGTTGCCGCGCAGGACGAAGTTTTTCGCGTTTACACGGAACATCCGCGGCTCTTCCTGCGCCCGCAACGCTTGCGCCTGCTAAAGCGCGAGCGCGAACGGCGATCGATGCGTTGGGAACAGTTGGACCGGCTCCTGAGCGGCGGCCTGGAGATGCCCGAACCAGGATTCGCCTGGGCGCTCGATTACCAGGTGACGGGCGATCCGGCAGCCGCGAAGAAGGCCATCGATTGGGCCCTGGGACCCATGGGGAAAGCCGATCTGCGCCAGCTCGCGCTGGTCTTCGATTGGTGCCAGGATGCGCTCGCCTCCGCGCAAAAGGCCGATTTAGCGGCCCGGATTCGCTCCCTTCTCGCGCCACTGCCCGCGAACGCCGCGTTGCCCGCCTGGCGCGCCCGCATCCTCGCCGCCATCGCCATCGCCGAAACCGATCCCGATTTTACCGAGGGCGTGCTGCGGTACGCCATCACGAAATGGTGGAGGACGGATTTCGCGCCGGAGTTGGGAACGCCGGCCTTGTATATCGCCGGAGGAGGCGTATTCCCCTTGGCGGAAGTTCTGCACGCCGTGCGCGACAACCTGAACATCGACCTGCGCGACGCCCGCGTCGAGTGGTTCGAAAAGCTGCCCATCTATCATGTGGCCAGCCACTATCCGGCGCCCTATCCGGCGGCCGAGAATGAATATCGCATACCCGCCTTCATCGGGACGGGAGAACCCGATCTGAACGCGGCGGCGCTTTCCCGCGCGGCCGGTTTCGCGTTGGTGGCCTACGATAACAACGCTACTCCGTCCCAGTACCTGCAAGGCTGGCTGATTCAAGACCGATTCCTGCTCCGCGGCCTTTTCGGCTCCCCTTATGAATTCCTGTGGGCGAATCCGTATCAGCCCGGCTTGAGCTACACCCATTTGCCGCTGGTCTTCCACGACGTCTTCACCGGGGCGCTATTCATTCGCGCGACATGGGAGGAGAACTCGCCCTGGTTCGGCGTCGTTCAAGGGCAAAGGCAGTTGTTCAACAACGGCAGTGTTACGGTTCTCCAGGGAACCCCCGCGGGTGCGGATAATGGCAAGCTCCACGGCGCCGACGCGTTCGATCTGGGCCCGGCGGCCGTTGTCTTCGCCTCGGGCGGCGCCACTTTTCCGGCCGGACACCAGAGCATCTTCGTCGTCGGATTGAAGCCCGGCGCCGCTTATGAAGTGGAAACCGACGACGAGGAGATGCGCGAGTTGAACAGCGACATCGGCGGCACGCTTGAAATCAAATTTCCCAAGGCGCGCGACGCGCGGGTCCGCATCCGGCCCGCCCCGGTGCGGGAAGCGGTGGAGGCGATCCGTGAATCCCGATGAACGCGCCTTCGCGCTGGAGCTACTTCTCGCCAGGCAGCGCAGCCTGATCGCGACGATTTCCTCGCTTTCCTCCGAACAGTGGAGTTACCGCGCGGCCGAAGGAAGATGGACGCCGGCCGAATGCGTGGAACACATCGTTCTCGTCGAGGCCAGCGTGTTCGACAAACTGGAAGTGGCCGCGGGTAGCCCGCCCGCCGAAGCCGCGGCGAAGGCGCTAGCGGAGGGCAAAGACAGTCTCATCCTTCGCGCCGTGCCGGATCGACGCCGCCGCGCGGTGGCGCCGGAAAGTTTTCGTCCCAGGGAAGTCCGGACGTTGGCCGGAGCGATCGGGCGTTTCGGCGAAACTCGCGGCCGAACCGTGGAATTCACCCGTTCGACAACGGCCAACCTCCGCGACGTCGTCTGGCCGCACCCGTTCCTCAAAGAACTCGACGGCGTCCAATGGCTGCTTTTCACCGCCGCCCACGGCGAGCGGCACCGGTTGCAGATCGAAGAAACGCTAAACGGTTGAGTGTGGCGGACGGGACAGCCCCAAGGCCCGAATTCGCTTGTGCAGATTGGTGCGCTCCATCCCGAGCGCGCGGGCGGCGCCGGAGATGTTCCAGCTTGTGTCTTCGAGCGCGCGCAGGATGTGGTCGCGCTCGGCGGAAGCGCGCGCTTCCTTGAGATTGGACGGCGGCGCGGATTCTTTGCCCAGATGAATTTCGATCGGAATCGAATCGAGGGTGAGGCGAACGCCGGGAGTCAGAATCGCCATGCGCTCGACGATGTTGCGCAGCTCGCGCACGTTGCCGGGCCATGGATAGGCCTCGAAAACGGGATAGACGCCGGGATCGATCTGTTTGCGGTGGAAATTGTTCCGGGCGCAAAAATCGTCGAGGAAGTATTCGGAAATCGCGCGCATGTCCTGCGGCCGCTCCCGGAGGCTGGGTACGCGAATGGGCACGACGCAGAGGCGATAGTACAAGTCCTCGCGAAATGTCCGCTGCGCGACCAGCGAAGCCAGATCGCGGTTGGTGGCGGCCACGACGCGGACCGAGACGCGGACCGGCTCCTCGCCTCCGACGCGATGGAACTCGCCTTCCTGAAGGACGCGTAGCAGCTTGGCCTGCGAAGCCGAGTGGAGATCGCCCACTTCGTCGAGAAACAGCGTACCGCCGTGGGCAAGTTCGAACTTGCCTTTGCGCGCGCCGACGGCGCCGGTGAAGGCTCCTTTTTCATGGCCGAAAAGTTCGGTTTCGAGCAGTTCGCCAGGAATCGCCGCGCAGTTCACTTTCACGAACGGGCCGGCGGCGAACGGACTCTCGCGATGGATATGCGCGGCGAGCAACTCCTTGCCGGTGCCGGATTCTCCGGTCAGCAGGATGCGCGCGTCGGAGCGGGCGGTCATGGTCGCTTGCTCGACGACGCGCTGAAAAGCCGGGGAAGCGCCGATCATTTTCGGCCCCGCGCCCACCATCTCGCGCAGTTGATCGTTCTCGCGCCGCAGCCGCAATTGCTCCAGCGCGTTCTTCAAGGCGAGCAAAACGCGGTCGCGGCTCAACGGCTTCTCGAGAAAATCGAAAGCCCCGGCGCGGGTGGCTTCGACTGCGTCGGCGATGGTCCCATGGCCGGAAACCATGATGGCCGGGGCGTCGTTGCCCAGTTGGCGCTGTTGGCGAAGAAAATCGATGCCGCTGCCATCGGGAAGACGGACGTCGAGCAGCATCACTTGAGCGCGCGGAGCTTCGACGCAGGCGTCTTTCAGCGAGCGCGATACCGAAACGGCGTAGCCCTGGTTCTCCAGAATCATTTGCAGCGAGCGGCCGATGTTCGGTTCGTCGTCGAGAATCAGGACGCGGGTCGCGGCCATTAGGAACGTATCTCCAGGGAGGCGTGGACCTCGGCGAGGCCTTCGCTCTGATGAACGGGTGCGGGTCCCGCCGCGGGCAGGACGACACGAAACGCGGCGCCGCCGAGATCTCCAGGGACGAGGACGATATCGCCGCCCATTAAAACCGCGCTCTTGCGGGCGATCGATAAACCAAGACCCATGCCGCCGGCCTTGAAAGAGATCGACGGCTCGAACAGCGTCTCGCGGGCCAGCGCGCTTAAGCCCGGACCGGAGTCGTGAATCTCGATCCAAACCTCGCCGCCGGAAACGTTCGTCGACGCCAGCACCGTTCCGCGCGGCGCGGCTTGGGCGGCGTTCTCCAGCAGATTGGTGAGGATTCCCTTCACCAGATCCTCGTCGGCGTGGGCGTATGGATCGCTCTCGGAGAGGCGGAGGCCGTAGGCCGCATCCGAATGGGCGGAGCGCAGAAAAGCGACGCGTTCCTCCACCAGCGCATTCACGTTCAGACGGCGCGCGCGCACCGGCGGCTCGCTGGCCAATTCGGAGAAGGCGCGGACGCGGCGTTCCAGGCTGCCCACTTCATCGACGACGATTTGCGCGGCTTGTTCTAGAAACTTCCGGTCGCCACTGGCGCCGCGCACCGCCAGTTCCTCCATCGCCAGACGGATGGGCGTCAGGGAATTCTTCACTTCGTGCGCGGTCTTGCGCGCCAGCGCCTGCCAGCTTTCAAGACGCGTGATCCACACCAGCCGGTCGCGGGAGCGCTCCAACTCGGCCGCCATTTCGTTGAATGCGCGCATCGCGGCGCCGATCTCCTCCCCGGCCGATTCGTCCACGCGGTGTTTCAAATTGCCGGCGGCGACTTGAGCGAGCGCCAGATTCAATTGGCGAATCGGACGGCTCAGGCGGCGCGCCCAATAGACGAGGAAGGCGAAGGAGAGCATCCAAATGGCGGCGGCGAGAAAAATAAGCGTGTAGGAAAAACCGCGTCGAAGATCGCGCCGGGCGCTGGAGGAGAGAATCGACCGGGAGCGGGCATAGAGAGACGAAATGTGGTCCAAGTGAACGCCCGGAAGGGGCGCCGAGTAGACCGTGAGCCGCGCGCCGCGGCGCACCAGATAATCCACGCGGTCGCCGTTTGAAAGAACGAACCGCTCCGAGTCCGGGCTTTCCCAAAATTCGCGCCACCCCGCGGGCCACGCCGCGGCCGTCGCCGCGTCCTGCAAAGCGCCGGAAACGACGCCACTGGCCGCGTCGCGTTTCAGCGATTGGCAAACCTGAAGATACAACTGTCTTCCCGTCGCCCGCAGCGCCCGGCTGGTTTCGTCGAGCTCGTTATTCGGCGACATCGAAAGGCTGCGGTCCAACAAGGAAACCGAGATCCAAAGCGTGATGAGCAGCGGCGCGAGCGTTGCGGCGAGAAACACGAACACGAGCTGTACGTCCAGACGCCGCATGTTATTTTCTAAAATCGCCGATGCGGAAAGGATTGCTCTCCACCAGCCACTTCTGCTGCTGCGTGCGGGCCGGACGGCTGAAGATCTCGATCAAGCCCGAGAGGCTGATGCCGGACTCGGCCGGAAGTAAACTGAGTTCGCGGGAGTCTTCGGCGCGAAGCTCCAGGCGCATGCGGACGGTCTGCCCGGGATCGACGCCCTTGGGCCAGAGACCCATGCTCTCGATGCACCACGTCTCGACGCCCTCGGCCGAGAGATGCGAGGCGCTGGAATTCGGAATGCCAAGCCGCGCGACGGCAAATTTTTCCTCCCACAGATCGTAGCTGACGACGAATCGGTCGACATCGCGCTGGAGCGGAGCCGGTTGCGCCAGGGCGAGCAGGGAGAGTTGGGCGTCGAAGGCGACGGAAGCGCCGTCGTGAAGACGATTGAGCGCCTTGCCGGTGAGAAAATGCAGTTGCGGCGCGGAGACGGCCAGGCGGTCCCGGTCCCAGCGCACAACTAGACTGGTGGCGGCGATACTTAAGGCGAACAGTTGCGCCGCGCCCAGCGCCAGGAGAAGCGAAACGCGGCGCGGCGAAGTTCTCAAAACGACGTTCCCACGATCAGCATCGGATCGATGCGGCCCTGGCGCAGAGGGAACGCGAGCGCAAGCAACAGCCGGTCCTTCTCGATGCCGGCGCCCGCCGACTGGCGTGGTTCGGGAGCGACTCCGCGCGACCAAATGGCGCCCGTATCGTAGAACACCCGCACCGCCCGATAGCCATAGGTGAACGACGCCGCCGCGACGCGATTCCCGCCCAGCGGGTCCAGCGCGAACTTGTCCCACCCGCGAAGCATTGTGCTGGTTCCCAGCACGAAACGGTCCAGGATGGGCGCGTTGCCGGAGATGGCCCCGGCCAGAACGTTAGTTTCCACGCGATGGCGCTCGCGGCGCCACGAATAACGCCCCGTGAATTCCTCCCGCGTAAAAGCGAAATCGGGCGAAAAAGCTGCCGGCGCCGCGCGCAGGGAATAGGCCACGTCCAACTCCCGCTGGGAGGCATCGGCGCCCATCCATCGCCGGTGGAAGCGGAGAGTTCCGACGGTAGAGGCGATGGTCGCCGTTCGCGCCGCCGCGACCATCGGCACGAGCTGTTCGATTTGAAATCCGGTGGTGAGGGTGAGCGGGGGGGCGAGAACGAAGGTGAATGCCTGGACGAGATCCCATCGCGAACGGAACAGCGCGGGCGCGGCCTCGCCGGAGGAGGCGGCCTCGAGCGTGGCCGGCGCGTAGCGATTTTGAAAATTGTCGAACGAGATAGAGAATTGGACGCGCTCGGTGGCCACGGAGTTCCATCGATAGCCGGCCCGGAAGCCGCTGAAGCGTTCGACGGCGCTGTCGCCGTCGCTGAGAAGCTCAAACGACGCCAGACTCCGCCCGAACGCGGCGGTTGCTTTTCCCTCGCCGCTGAATCCCTGGCCGCCGGCGTACAAGACGCCAGGGAACGATACATCGAAGTGCGACAGCGGCCCTTCGACGCCCAGCAGCACCCTCACTCGCTCCGGCTGAGAACCGCGGGCCAGTTTGAACGTGATCTGGCTGGCGTGAAGCTCTCCTCCGATGTCGCGGCGCAACCGGTCAATCGCCTGCATGTTCAGACGTTGACCGATCAGGCGGCGAATCGTTTCGAGCACCGAGGCGCTGACACGAGGCGTTTCGCCGCCGGAGAATTCGATGCTCTCCACCGTATAACGCGAGTTGACGTTCGGCGCGGCGGCCTCGGTCTCTTCCTCGTCGCGGCCGTTCCCGCGCAGAGGCGCAAGGCCGCCCGGAAGGAAGACGCCAAGAGCGAAGAGCGCGAAAAATCTCATGAGCGCCACGAAATAGCACGGAGACTGCCAACTCTAACGGATTGAAAACGCAAGCCGCGCCGAAGCCACTCGTGTGCGGTTCGGTCACGGTGTGAACCGAAAATGCCTATGACTGGGATCCGGCGTGAGCCGAAGTGGAGCGCCCGCGCGCGCCCCCTCCATTCAGCGCCTCGAGCGATGGCACCACCAGCAGGCGGCGGCCGAGTTTGATCAATCCGCGCCGGGCCAGGGAGTTTAGCATCGTGGACGTCGTTTCCCTCGTCGCGCCGATGAAGCTCGCCAGTTCGCTTTGCGACAAAGGGACGGGAAAGTCCGATTCCTGGCCGGGGTGCTTCAATTTCAGCGCGAGTTCGCGGATAAAATAGAGCGCGCGCGATTCGACGTCTTGCAGACAGAGCATCTCGATTTTCTTTTCCAGCGCCGCTTGGGCGGAGGCGAGCGAGGCCGTGGCGAGGGACCACACGCCGGCGTGGGAATCGGCGAACGCGGTGAAGACGGCCATCGGAATGGAAAAGACGACCGACTCTTGCAGAACCTCGGCCGTCGCCTGACGGACCGCGGACGGCGCAAACGCCTCCTCGCCGAAAATCTCGTCCGGGCAAGCCACCCGAAGGATGACCTCTTTGCCCATGGCGGCGCCGGCGGGGGCGCGGTGGCAAATCTTCACCAGGCCGGAGGAAAGAAAGAAAATCCGGTCGGCCGCCTCCGCCTCGCGATAGATGGCGCCGAACCGCCGCGCCTCGGCCAGGCGGTTCACGCCCGGCGCGGATAGGAGTTCGTTGCGTAGGATTTCGGAAAAAATACTGGACATGAATTCACCTGCGATTATCCGGCAGTTCCGGCCGATTTCACGCCCGCCGTTTTCTTTGGCGCTGAAATAGATTACGTCCTGTCATCGACTACGTACCACGAATCCGGCTGGAAAATTCGGTGGCCGCAAGAAATTGCCTTTCCGCTCCGCGCTCCGGATCGGACTCAATCGAACGGATTAGCCGCTGCAATTCGATGATATAACACTCAAGCGCCGCATGAACGAACTTCCGGTTCGTCGCGACGATGTCTTTCCAAATTTCAAACGGGCTTAAGGCGAGCCGCGTGGCGTCGAGCAACGCGGGACCGAAAAGCCGTCCATCGATCGCATCCTCCGGCGCCAGCGCTGCGCCGAGCGTGGCGGCCAAGGCGGTGGAAGCCAGTTGCGGAAGGTGGGAAGTAAACGCCAGAACGCGGTCGTGAAACGTGGCGTCGAGCGTCACCGGGACCGCGCCGATGCGTCCGGCCCAGTGGAGGAATTCGCGCACGGCGGCCGTTTCCATGTCTTCGGCGGCGCGCGGCGTGAGCGCCCAGGTGCGGCCCTTGAACAGACCGGCCGCGGCAGCGCCGACACCCCGGCTCTCCTTGCCGGCCAGCGGATGCCCGCCGAGAAACTGGCAGCGGGTGATCTGCCGCCCGGCGGCTTCGACGATCGCCGCTTTCGTGCTGCCAGCGTCGGTGACCAGCGCCGCCGGGCGAACGTGCGGATTTAATTTGGGAAGCGTCTCGAGAATAGTCCCGATCGGCTGCGCGAGGAAAATCAGATCGGCCGAGGCGCAGGCTTCGTCCATCCGGCATCCCTCGTCGATCGCTCCCAGCTCCAGTGCGCGCTCGATGGTCCGTTCAGAACTGACTCCTAGGATTCGTCCGGTGAAACCGGCGGCCCGCAGCGCCAGCGCGAAGGAGCCGCCAATGAGGCCGACGCCGAAGATTGCGACGGTTTCCACGGATCCCTAGATCGACCTGCCGAGCACCGGCGCGATCGCGCGCACTTGGCGCATGAGCTCGGCGAACTGCTCCGGCCGGAGCGATTGAGCGCCGTCGCTGAGGGCGTGGTCGGGGTCGGGATGAACCTCGACCAACAGACCGTCGGCTCCGGCGGCGACGGCGGCGCGCGCCATCGGGAGGACCTTGTCCCGGCGGCCGGTGCCATGCGATGGGTCGGCGAGGATGGGCAAGTGAGACAGTTGCTTCACCACCGGAATCGCCGAGATGTCCATCGTATTTCGCGTCGCCGTTTCGAACGTTCGTATGCCGCGTTCGCACAGCATCACGTCGTAGTTTCCGCCGGAAAGTATGTACTCCGCCGAAAGCAGCCACTCTTCGATCGTGGCCGAGATGCCGCGCTTCAATAGCACCGGCGTCCGCTGCAGACCGATCTCGCGCAGCAGATTGAAGTTCTGCATGTTGCGCGCCCCCACCTGAAGGATGTGCGCATAGGCGGCGAGCAGCGGAATCTGCGTTTGATCCATCACCTCGCTTACCACCAGCAGGCCGCGGCGGTCCGCCGCTTCCCGAAGAAGTTTCAGCCCCTCCTCGCCCATCCCTTGAAAACTGTACGGCGAGCTTCGCGGCTTGAAGGCGCCGGCGCGGACGACGCGGGCTCCCTGCGCCGCCACCGCTTCGGTAGCTTCCTCGATCTGGTCGCGGCTTTCGACGCTGCACGGACCGGCCATCACCACGATCCTCGACCCGCCGATTTCGACGCCATCGATTTTTACCACCGTCCCACCGGGGCGGAACTGGCGGCTGGCGAGTTTGTAAGGCGACGCGATGCGGCGGCATTCCTTGACGCCGTCCATGACCTCGAAGATTTCCGGCTCGGAATAATCCTCCGGCCCCACCCCTCCTAGCACGGTGTGCAGCACGCCGGTGGAACGGTGGACGGTGAAGCCGAGGCTGACCATGCGGTCGATCACGCGCTGC
Source organism: uncultured Acidobacteriota bacterium (assembly GCA_963823105.1). GTDB lineage: Bacteria > Acidobacteriota > Terriglobia > Bryobacterales > Bryobacteraceae > JAJYKC01. Next base: position 1,475,865 of record CAWGKC010000005.1, on the reverse strand, counting down.
ACCTGCGGCTCGGCCGCGCCTTCTTGCATCACAACAATCATCGAGGTGTTCCGGAACTCTTTACTATAGCGGGTTCACGGCGGCGAGCGCCTCGCGAACGGCCCCGCCATCCTCGATCCATCGCGCGGCCGCTTCGATGGCGGCATGGAACGGCTGGTCGGCTTTCCACGGCGGACAGACGGAGGCGAGGGAAGCGCGCGCGGCTTCGAGCGCGGGGCTCGAACGCAGCGGCTTCAGGCAATCGAGGGCGCGCGCGGCGCACAGCAGTTCGATCGCCAGAACGCGGCGCGTATTGGCGGCGACGCGCTTCAGCTTCCAGGCCGAGGCGGCGCCCATGCTGACGAAATCTTCCTTGTTGCCGCTAGTGGTGATCGATCCCGGCGAGGCGGGCGTCGAAAGGACGCGGTTCTCGGCGACGAGGGCGGCGGCGGTGACCTGCACCATCATGAAACCGGATTCGAGACCGGCGTGGTTGGCCAGAAACGGCGGCAGGTCTTCGTTGAGCGCCGGATTCACCAGGCGGTCGCAACGGCGCTCGGAGATGCCGGAGAGCGCGGTAAGCGCGATCGCCAGATAGTCGAGCGCGAACGCCAGCGGCTCACCGTGAAAGTTGCCGCCGGAGACGATCTCGTCGTCGAACACGATCGGGTTGTCGGTCACCGAGTTCAGCTCGATCGAGAACACGCGCCGGGCTTCGGCGATGGTGTCGCGCACCGCGCCATGCACCTGCGGAGCGCAGCGCAGGCTGTAGGCGTCCTGCACCCGGCGGCAGGCGATGTGGGACTGGCGGATCTCGCTGCCTTCGAGCAGTGCGGCCAAGTTCGCCGCGCTTGCGCGCTGGCCCGGATGCGGACGAACGTCGTGGATGCGCGGATCGAAGGCGCGCGGCGTGCCTTTCAGCCCGTCTAGCGACATGGAGCAAACCACGTCGGCGGCGGCGGCGAGTGTTTCGGCCCCGAGAAGTTCCAGACACCCCGCGGCGAGCATCGCCTGCGTGCCGTTCAGCAGCGACAGTCCCTCCTTGGCGGCGAGAGCCAGCGGGGCGATTCCAGCGCGGCGCAACGCTTCGGCCCCGGACAGACGCGCGCCGTCGAACTCGGCCTCTCCTTCGCCCATAATCACCAGCGCGATGTGGGCCAGCGGAGCGAGGTCGCCGCTCGCGCCCACGCTTCCCTGCGAAGGCACGACGGGCGTGACGCCGCGGTTGAGCAACTGGCATAGCCGTTCGGCGACGATGGGACGAATGCCGGAATAGCCCTTCGCCAGAACGTTGGCGCGGATGGCCATCATCGCCCGCACTTCGGCCCGCGACATCGGTTCTCCCACGCCGGCCGCATGGGAGCGCACGACGTTCCGTTGCAGCGCGTCCAGATCCGATGGCGCGATGCGAACGTCGGCCAGCAGCCCCACGCCAGTGTTCACGCCGTAAACCGGCGCGTCCCCGTTGGCAAGCCGCTCAACCACGGCGCGGGACCGTCGCATGCGCTCGATCGAATCCGCGGTAAGCTCGACCGCTTCGTTGGCCAAGCTGACGCGGCCGGCCTGCTCGACAGTTAACGCCGAGCCGTTTAAAGAAACCATAACTTCTTATTGTCGCCTGAGGCCGCGTTCAGACGAGCGGGTTGACCCAGCGAAGACCGGCGAAGCGTGTGAAATCGGCGTCCGATGTGTGCAGGATCGCCTGATATTCTTGTGCGAGCGCCGCGAGGTGCGCGTCGGTAGTGAGGTTACCGCCCGTGCCAAGCTGTTTTAGATAAGCGAAAACGAGCGCGGCATGGCGTGGGCCCGGCTGCAGAATCTGGACATGCGGGCAATCGAGCCACGAGCCGACATGCCTCACGGCGTCGCCTACGGGCATCGGACTCGAAAACACTCGCGGGCTGGTCATTAGACGGATGAAACCCAGCGACACGGCCCAAGGCAAGGCCACGGCGCCCGAATGCGAGAGACACTCTTCCCACCATTTCTTCGCGCGCGAATGAAAACGTGAACTTTTGTCGTAAGCGTAAACGAGCAGGTTGATGTCGGGAAGGATCATTTGGCGTGGGCCAGGCGGACCGCGGCGGCCTCCGTGTCCAAATCGTCCAGAATCTGATTGAATCGCGTATCGTCGAGGCCGGGCCGGAGCCGGCAGGCGCGCGGCTCGACGACAAAGCGCTTTGGGCGCGGGGCGGGACGGGCTGCGCCCACACCGCGGCGGATGGCGTCGTTCAAAACGGACTTGAACGGTTTCTTCAACTGGTGAGCCATGGTCCTCAGCTCGGAAACCAAGTCGTCGTCGAGCGTAACCGTCGTTCTCATACTTCCATCATGATGCTTCACTTCCGAGATGTCAAGATGCTCGGAGCGCTCCGCTTAGATCGTGATAACCTCTTTTTACCGAGGTTTCGAGCCATGATCCAGTTAAAAGTGAACGGGCGGGAGCGGACGTTCGCCGGCGATCCGGAGATGCCGCTGCTATGGTTCCTGCGGGACGAGCTGAGTTTGACCGGGGCGAAGTTCGGCTGTGGCGCCGGGCTCTGCGGAGCCTGCACCGTGCATCAGAATGGCGCCGCGGTGCGGGCCTGCATCACGCCGATGAAGCGAGTGGCGGGGAAAGACATCATCACCATCGAAGGGCTGGGCGCGGAGGGTCTTCATCCGGTGCAGAAAGCGTGGGTGAAGCTGGGAGTGCCGCAATGCGGCTATTGCCAGCCAGGGCAGATCATGCAGGCCGTGGCATTGCTTGCCAACGGGAACGCCAAGCCGGGCGACGCGGACATCGAGCAAGCGATGTCGGGAAACATCTGCCGTTGCGGAACGTATCAACGGATCAAAGCGGCCATTCTCGAAGCGGCGAAGGAGAATGCGTGATGACGATCGACAACGTAAGCCGCCGTGGGTTTTTGAGTGGAATGGTTTCGGCGGGCGCGCTGGTGCTGGGCGCGACGCTGCTGCCGCGCGACGCCTTCGCCGATCTCAACGCCGGCGGGGGGCTGAAGGCGGAAACCGTCACGCTCCATCCAAGCGTGTTCCTCGGTATCGACACCGACGGCACGGTTTACATTGTGGCCCACCGCTCCGAAATGGGCGCGGGCATTCGCACCACGCTGCCCATGGTTGCGGCCGACGAACTCGAAGCCGACTGGGCGCGTGTGCGCGTGGAACAAGCGCCGGGCGACGAAAAATACGGATCGCAAAGCACCGACGGCTCCCACTCCGTGCGCGACTTCTTCGATATCATGCGCGGGGCCGGCGCCACTGCGCGAGTGATGTTGACCCGCGCCGCCGCCGCGCGATGGAGCGTGCCCGAAGGCGAGTGCGTGGCGCGCCTGCATGCGGTGACGCACACCGCGAGCGGACGCAAACTGGGCTACGGAGAACTGGCTGAGGCGGCGGCGAAGCTGCCCGTCCCCAAGCTTGAAAGCTTGAAGTTCAAGCCGGAGACCGAATGGCGGTACATCGGCAAGGAAGTGCCCGGCTATGACATCCCGGACATGGTCACGGGAAAAGCGGCGTTCGGGATGGACGCGCGGATCGAGGGGATGCTTTATGCGTCCATCGAACGGTCGCCGGTGTTGGGCGGCAAGTTGAAGTCGATGGACGACAAAGACGCTCTGGCGGTGAGGGGAGTTCGGCAAACGGCCTCCATTCAGCCCTTTAAACCGCCCCATGCGTTCCAGGCGCTCGGTGGCGTGGCGGTGCTGGCCGACAATACCTGGGCGGCGATGCAAGGCCGCAAGAAATTGAAGATCGAGTGGGAAGACGGCCCGAACGCCGTTTACGATTCGGCCAGTTATAAACAGGCGCTTCAGGAAACGGCGCGCAAGCCCGGCAAGGTGGTGCGCAACGTCGGCGACGTGGAAGCCGAGTTCGCCAAAGCCGGCGGCAAGATCGTCGAGGCTGAATATTATGTGCCGCATCTGGCGCACGCCACCATGGAGCCTCCCGCCGCCGTGGCTCAATATCAAGACGGCAAAGTCGTGATCTGGACGTGTACGCAAGATCCGCAGGCGAGCCAGGAAACCGTCGCGGCGGCGCTCGGCATCGACAAAAAAAACGTCACCTGCCACGTGACGCTTCTCGGCGGCGGATTCGGGCGCAAATCGAAACCGGATTATGTCGCCGAGGCGGCCATCCTGTCCAAACAAACGGGCAAGCCGGTGAAGGTGGTCTGGAGCCGCGAAGACGACATCCATTTCGATTATTTTCACGCCGTCGCGGCGATGTACATGAAGGCGAAACTGGACTCCAACGGCAAGCCGTCCGCCTGGCTGCAGCGTTCCGTGTTTCCACCCATCGTCTCGACCTTCGAGCAAAACGCCCAATACGGCGGCGCCGACGAGATGATGATGGGCTGGACCGACGTTCCCTTCGAGTTGAAGAATCACCGCGCCGAGAACGGGCCGGCGCCGGCGCACGTGCGCATCGGCTGGATGCGGTCCGTCTCGAACATTTATCACGCTTTCGGCGTGTCCTCGTTCGCCGACGAATTGGCCCACCAGGCCGGACGAGATCCTCTGGAGTATCTGCTCGAGCTGATCGGCGAGCCGCGGAAGATCGACCTGAAAGCGCAGGGCGTGGACTATGCCAACTACGGGGGCACTCAGGAAGCCTATCCTCTCGACACCGCCCGCCTGCGCCGCGTGATCGAGATCGCCGCTGAGAAGGCCGGATGGGGCAAGCGCAAGCCGGGCAACGGCTGGGGCTTGGGCATCGCCGCGCATCGTAGCTTCCTCACCTACGTCGCGAATGTCGTGGAAGTGGAAGTGGACGGCAACGGAAAACTGAAAATCCCCCGCGTCCACTACGCCGTCGACGCCGGGTTGATCGTCAACCCAGAGCGCACACGGAGCCAGTTCGAAGGCGCGTCGGTGTTCGGAACCAGCATCGCGCTGCTGGGCGAGATCACCGCGACGAAAGGCCGGGTCGATCAATCGAACTACAACGATTATCAGGTGGCGCGCATGAACCAGGCGCCGAGAGAGACCTTCGTCCACATCGTCGAGAATCACGCCCCGCCCGCCGGCGTCGGCGAACCCGGCGTGCCGCAGTTCCCGCCCGCGCTGTGCAACGCGATCTTCGCCGCCACCGGAAAACGGGTGCGCGACCTGCCGCTCTCCAAACATGGCTTTTCGTAGCTTGCCACAAGATTAGTGTTGCAACACAGATCGACTTCGGCTATGCTGGAGTTGCGGGCGGACCGCAACCATGGGCGAAGCGCTTCGAAAACGAATCCAGCAGGACAAATTCGACAGCCCCGCGATCGAGGCGATGTTCAATCTCCTGATCGCGGCCGATTCGCTTCGGCAACGGACTCAATCCGTCTGCGAGGAGTTCGGCGTCACCGGCGCGCAATACAACGTGCTTCGGATTCTTCGCGGAGTCCATCCCGGCGGCCATTCGCGCTGCGAGATCGCCAAACGCATGTTGGAGCGTTCTCCCGACGTCACCAGACTGGTCGATAGACTGGAGGAGCGGGGCTTGGCCGAACGGGACAGGTCCGACGAGGACCGCCGCCTTTCGATCACGATCATCACGAAAGCGGGCCTCGATCTGCTTAAGACCATGGATCCCGGCATGAGCGAATTGCATCGATACTTCACCGAACGCGTCAGCCGCGCCGACTGCCGCGAATTGTCCCGTATCTGCGAAGGCCTCTATGGCGAGGAAGCATGAAGACGCTTTTTTTTAACCTGAAACCGTGTTGTAACACTAACTTTAAGGAGAAACCACTATGAGCGATAACAATATTTCCGAACTCGACAGCCAGTTGAACCAACAGGTGCTGCAGGGAGACATCCTGGGAGCGTTTGACCGCTTCTACGCCGACGATCTCGTAATGCGGGAGAACTCGGAGCCGCCCTTTGTCGGGAAAGCGGAGAACCGCAAACGGGAGGAGGCCTTCCTCGCCTCGGTGGAACAGTTCCACGGCGCGAAAGTCCTTTCCGCCGCGGTAGCCGGCGACGTCAGCTTCTCCGAATGGGAGATGGACGTCACCTTCAAAGGCGGCGCGCGGATGCTGATGTCGCAGGTCGCCGTGAGACGCTGGAAAAACGGTAAGGTCGCGCACGAGCGCTTCTACTACTCCAAAGGCTAAGCGGCCGGCAACGGCAGGCGGACCTGAAACGAGGTGCGGCCGGGTTTGGAATCGAAGCTCAATTCGCCGTGGTGCTGTTTCACGATGCGAGCGACGGTTTCCAAACCCAGCCCCGTCCCTTCCCCCACGTCCTTGGTGGTGAAAAACGGCTCGAAGATGCGATGCTGCACTTCGCGCGGTATGCCCGGCCCGTTGTCCACGATCTCCACCACCGCCCACTCCCGCTCCCGCCGCGTCACGATGCGCAATTCTCCCCCGCCCTTCATCGCGGAAACGGCGTTGTCGATCAGATTCGTCCACACCTGATTCAGCTCGCTGCCGTAGGCGCAAATGCGCGGCAGCGAACGGTCGTATTCGCGCACCACGGCGACGCCTTTCTTCAATTTGTGGCCCAGCATCACCAACGTCGCGTCGATGCCCTTATGCAGATCGATCTCCTGCCCGGGAGCCTGATCCATGAACGAATATTCCTTGATCGCCTGCACGAGATCGGAGATGCGTCCGGCGCTGATTTCGATCTCGCGCACCACCTCTTCGACGGCCACCGTGGCGCTGAAGCGAAGCAGATAATCCTGAAGAAAAGCGCCGATGCCCAACGCTTCCAGGCTATCGAGCGTCTCCCGGTTGAAACCGCACTCCACCAGCGCCGGGGCGAATTTCCACGCGTCCCGGACTCCCCGCGCTTCGAGCAGCTCGGCGATCTCCTGCTCGCGGTCGCTTCGTTCCAGCGCATCGATCGTCTGCGTTCCGATGCGCTCAAGGGCGCGCGCTTCGAATTCGAAGAAATTTCGCTTTTGCTCCGGCGTCGCCACGCATTGGCTCAAGCGGAAGTTAGCCGTCTTTAATTCGCCGATGGCTTCACGCAGCGTCGCCGCTCCCTGACGCACGGCCGAAGCCGGGTTGTTCAACTCATGCGCCAAACCGGCCGAGAGCTTGCCCAGCGCCGCCAGCTTTTCGCGCTGCTGCTCGGTCTTCGCAGCCGAGCGCACGCGGTCGGTAAGCACGGCGATCAGCTTCGGCGCCAACTCCGGCATGTGGCTGAACATCTCCCAGAATCGGTCCTTATGCAAGGCGGCGATCCGCGCATCGGAGATCACATAGGCGTTCGAAGGAATCAGTTTCAGCCGCGATCCGGGCAACATTCCCGTCACATCGCCGCCCTGGGCCCGAAAGCGGATTACCTCGCCGCCCGGCCCGTCGCGGCGCGTCTCGAACTCGCCCTCAAGCACGATCACCATGTAATCGGCTGGCTCGCCGGCGTGGAAGATGATGTCGCCGGCGGCGTGGCGGCGCTCCTCGGAATTCGCCGCGATCCAGGCGAGTTGATTGTCGTTTAATTCCGCGAAAACCGGCACGGCGCGAATCGCTTCTATCAAAGGTAACGGGGTTTGAACTTGTAGAGACATGGCGGCTCCGGTTAGAGATTACTCAAGTACTGATGAACGAACTGCACGGCGACCGAGCCTTCGCCCACGCCGGAGGCGACGCGCTTCACCGATCCTTGCCGGACGTCGCCGACGGCGAAAATGCCGGGCACGCTGGTTTCAAAGATCGTCGGCTCCCGTTCCAGCGGCCAGCCCTGGGGGCGCCGGCCTTCGCGGTTGAACGTGACGCCGGTGTGGATGAATCCGCGTTCGTCGCGCTCGACGACGTCGCCCAGCCAGGCGGTGCGCGGCTCCGCGCCGATAAAGATGAACAGCGACGACGCCGGCACTTTTTCGACGGTTCCGGTCGTGTCGCAGGCGATGGAGATCGCCTCCAGGTGTTCCTCGCCGTGTACTTCGGTGACGCTCGATCGCGTATGCACCTCGATGTTGGGCGTCTGCGAAATCTGGTCGATCAAGTAACGGGACATGGTGGCCGCCAGGCTCTCGCCGCGCACCAGCATCACCACGCTGCGGGCGTAGCGCGCGAAATTCATCGCCGCCTGCCCGGCGGAATTCGCGCCGCCCACGACGTAAACGGTCTCGTCTTTGCAAGCCATCGCCTCGGTCGCGCCGCCACCGTAGTAGACGCCGGCCCCGCTCAACCGGTCCATTCCGGGGATGTTCAACGTCCGCCATTGCACTCCGGTCGCGATGAGGAGCACGTGACAGGAAAGCTCGCCCCCGTCGCTGAGCCGCACCGTCCGGTACGCGCCATCGACGCGGACGGCTACCGCTTCCTGAGGCGAAAGTATCTCGACCCCGAAGCGGCGCGCCTGATCCGTGCCGCGGCGCGCCAGATCCCCTCCGCTCAGCCCCGACGGGAAGCCGAGGTAATTCTCGATGCGCGAGCTGAGGCCGGCCTGGCCGCCCGGCGCTTCCCTCTCGATCATCAGCGTGCCAACGCCTTCGGAAGCCGCATAGACGCCCGCCGCCAACCCGGCCGGACCTCCGCCGACGATGATGAACGGATAAAAATCCGACGCGGCTCTGGTTTGCAATCCGATGCGCCCGGCGATCGTCGCCGCCGTGGCGTCGGGCACCGCCGTTCCGTCGGCGAACACCGCGATGGGCAGCGGCGGGCGGCCCTTCTCGTAGGAATCGAGCAACGGGCCGATCTCCTTCGCATCGCCGGCCAGTTCCACGTCGAGCCAGCGATATGGCACGTGGTTGCGCGCCAAAAAATCGCGGATTTCATAAGATTTCGGCGACCAGCGCGTGCCCAGAATGCGAATGCCGTCGAAGGGAGGACGGTAAGAGGCCCGCCAATCGCCCAACAGATCGTCCAGCACGGGATAAAGCGACTGCTCCGGCGGATCCCAAGGTTTCAGCAGGTAGTGGTGAAGTTGAACGTCGTTGATGGCGCGAATCGCGGCGCCGGTGTCGGCATAAGCGGTCAGCAAAACGCGCCGCGCGTCGAAATAAATCGCCTTTGCCCGCGACAGAAACTCGACGCCGTCCATCTGTGGCATCCGGTAGTCGGCCAGCAGAAGAGCCACCGGTTCCCTCCGCTCTTGCAGCTTGGCCAGAATGTCCAGCGCGGCCAGCCCAGACGGCGCGCGCAAAATCCGGTACTCGCTGGCATACCGGCGCCGCAAGTCTCGCTCCACCGCCCGAAGCACTTCGGCGTCGTCGTCGATGGTAAGCAGGACGGGTTTGATCATCGGTTCTCCCTTTGGATGCCCGGACGGCGGAGCCGGTATCGGAATTCTCAAGGTAGCATCCCGCAACGGGGCAAATCCGGGCGCCGAATAGAGCCTTCCGGGTATGGGGAACCACTTGACGCGTGTGTTGGAATAGAGGAAGTGATCGTCTTCACCGACACGATATGCGGAAGCCTGGCCGGTGCCATGAGCCGCGAGTGGCTGGAGACGAACGGCATTGGAGGATTCGCATCCTCGACGATTATCGGGATGAACACCCGGCGCTACCATGGCCTATTGGTGGCGGCGAACGTTCCGCCCGTCGGCCGCGTCGTCCTCCTGTCCAAGCTGGAGGAGACGCTGGTTATCGACGGCCGCCGTCACGAGTTGGGTACGAATCAGTTTCCCGGAGCTATCCATCCGCAAGGATACTCGCTGCTCAGGGAATTCCGGCTCGATCCTTTCCCGGTGTTCACTTACGTCGTGGACGAGGTCACCCTTAAGAAGTGCGTGTTCATGATAGACGGCGAGAACACGGCGGTTGTGAGCTACGAGGCGAGCGGCGCCGCCGGTGGCGAAGTCACGCTGGAAATCCGGGCTTTGGCCGCCTTCCGCGACTACCACGGCCTAACCCACGAAAACGCCGTCTTCGACGCCACTGTGCGGCAGAGCGGCGGCGTCGCCCGGTTGCAGCCTTATCCGGAATTGCCCACGCTTTATCTTGCCCACGACGCAAAGGAACTCGACTCGAAAGGGGCTTGGTATAAAAACTTCGAGTACGAGGCCGAGCGCGAGCGCGGGCTGGATTTTCAAGAGGATCTCTACCACGCCCTTACGCTGACCTTCGACCTGGGCCGGCGCCCCACCGCCGTCGTGATCGCTTCCACCGTCGAACACGCCGCCAGTGAAGCTCCGGAGATGCGGCGGCGCGAATTGGAGCGGCGCGCCAAGACACCCCTGCCCGCCGCCGGCGATGAAATGACCGAGACGCTGCGCGGCGCCGCCGGCCGGTTCCTGGTGCGCCGCGGCGCTTTTCAAACGGTGATCGCCGGCTATCACTGGTTCGGCGATTGGGGACGCGACACGATGATCTCGCTGCCCGGTCTTACTTTGTACACGGGAAGGCCGGAGTTGGCCCGCCAACTTCTGCTGGTGTTCGCCGAGCACGTGAATCAAGGCCTTCTTCCCAATCGCTTCACCGAGACCGGCGCCGCCGAGTACAACGCCATCGACGCGACGCTGTGGTATTTCGAGGCCGTCCGCGCCTATGTCGAACACACCGGCGACCTGCAATTCATCCGGCAAAACCTTTACGCCGTTCTCCGCCAGATCGTCTCCTGGCATGAGCGCGGCACCCTGTTCGGAATCCGCGCCGACGCCGACGGGCTTCTCGAAGGCGGCGAGGAGGGCTCGCAACTAACGTGGATGGACGCCAAGGTCGGCGACTTCGTCGTCACTCCGCGCCGCGGAAAACCGGTGGAAGTGCAGGCGCTGTGGTACAACGCTCTGCGCGTGATGCGCGATCTGGCCGCCGGGTTCGGCGACGCCCAGGGCCAGGCGCACTATGCGGAGAGGAGCGCCCTGGCCAAACAAACGTTCTCCCGCGTGTTCTGGAACGATAACGAAAACTGCCTCTACGACGTCGTCCGCGGCGATGTTCGCGACGGATCGATTCGCCCGAATCAGATTTTCGCCGTCGGCTTGCCGCATTCGATGCTCGATAACGCCAAGTGCGCGGCGGTGCTGGCGCGCGTTGAGAGCAACTTGCTCACCCCCTACGGCCTGCGCTCGCTTGCGCCGTTCGATCCGCGCTATCGCGGCCGCTACGAAAGCGATTTGCGCAGCCGCGACACCGCCTATCATCAAGGAACCGTTTGGCCCTGGCTGATGGGGCCTTATTTCCGCGCCTACCGCCGCGTGCATGGCGACGGGCCGGAAACGCGCGCCGTCGTCCAGGAGTGGCTCCGCGGCTTTCACGGCCATCTGTCGGAGGCGGGCCTCGGCCAGGTTTCCGAGATCTTCGACGGCGACCCGCCCCACGCCCCGCGCGGCTGCATCGCGCAGGCCTGGAGCGTGGCCGAATTGCTCCGCGTGGCCGCGGAATTTCAAATCCAGGACGAGGCGCTGAGCGCCAAGGGGGACTGATGGGGAACTTGAGCCTTCGCGGTCAAAAAGCGCTGGTGACGGGCGCAAGCTCCGGCATCGGCCACGCCGTGGCCATCGCATTGGGCGAGGCCGGCGCCGACGTGGTGGTGAATTATTACGGCAACAGCTTGCCCGGCGCCCAGGAGGTCGTGGACCGCATAACAGCCGCCGGCGCCCGCTCCTACGCGCACCAAGCCGACGTCTCGAACGAGGACGACGTCCAGGCCATGTTCGCCAAAATGACCGCTACCTTCGGCACAATCGACATCCTGGTGAACAACGCCGGCCTGCAGCAGGACGCCTCCATCGACACCATGACGCTGGCCCAATGGAACCGCGTGATCGGCACCAATCTTACCGGCCAGTTTCTCTGTGCCCGCGAGGCCATCCGCGAGTTCAAGCGCCGCGGCGTGGTCGAAGGCGTGTCGAAGGCGGCCGGAAAAATTCTCTGCATGAGCTCGGTGCATGAAGTCATCCCCTGGGCCGGCCACGTGAACTACGCGGCCTCAAAAGGCGGAGTCATGATGATGATGAAGACGCTGGCGCAGGAGGTGGCGCCTCACCGCATCCGCGTCAACAGCATCTGTCCCGGCGCCATTCAGACGCCGATCAACCACTCCGCCTGGGCGACGCCGGAGGCTCTCGACAACTTGCTGAAGCTCATCCCGTACGGGCGGATCGGCGAACCGGAGGAGATCGGCAAAGTTGCCGTCTGGCTCGCCTCCGACGAATCCGACTACATCACCGGCGCCAGCATATTCGTCGACGGAGGGATGTTGCTGTATCCTGGTTTCGCGGATCGAGGTTGACCGCAATCGAATCATGACAAGACGAAATTTCACCACGGCGGTCGCGGCCGGATTTGCCGGTTCCGCTTGGTTGAGCGCGGACGAACCGTTGCGGCTAGCCATCGGAGGATTGCATCACGGGCACGCCTCCGGCTTTCTCACCCGGCTTCAGAAACGGAACGACGTGCGCCTGGTCGGCGTAGCCGAGGACGACTCCGCGGTCGCCGGGCGCTACGCGGCCAAGTATGGGCTCGCTCGCTCCGTTATGTTCGCCGGCATGGACGACATGCTCACCAAGTCCAAGCCCGACGCGGTGGCGCTGTTCACCAGCACCGCCGGGCACCGCGCCGGCGTCGAGGCCTGCGCGCGCCACAAGACGCCGGTGATGATGGAGAAGCCCCTGGCGGTAAGCGTCGAAGAAGGCCGGGCCATCGCGAGCGCCGCCGCCAGCGCCGGCATCCCGGTCATCGTCAATTACGAAACCACCTGGTATCGCAGCAACCGCCAGGCGTTCGAGGATCGCGAGGACATCGGCGGCGTCCGTAAAGTCGTGGTGCATGACGGCCATCAGGGGCCGAAGGAAATCGGCGTCCAGCCGGAGTTCTTCGCTTGGCTGACCGATCCCGCGCAGGGCGGCGCCGGCGCGCTCTTCGATTTCGGCTGCTACGGCGCGGACCTGATCACCTGGCTCATGGATGGCCAACGGCCCATTACCGTCACCGCCGTCACCCAGCAGATGAAGCCCACCATCTATCCAAAAGTCGACGATGAAGCGACCGTAATCGTCACCTATCCGCACGCGTTGGGCATCATCCAGGCCTCCTGGAACTGGCCCTTCGACCGCAAAGACATGGAAGTCTACGGTCAAACCGGCTACGTACTGACCGTCGGCCACGACGAAGTGAAGCGCCGCCTGCGGGATGGAAAGGAGGAGTTGATCGAGTGCCCCGCGCTCGCCGCGCCCGAAGACGATCCCATCTCCTATCTCGCCGCCGTGGCGCGAGGAAAACTGAAACCCTCCGGCCTTTCCTCGCTCGAAACGAATTTGATCGTGACGGAAATTTTGGACACGGCGCGCCGGTCCGCAAAGACGGGCGAGACCATCCGGCTGCCCGTTTGATTCGGCTAATGGCTAGGCGTGAGATAGCCGGGCCAACCGCTCCCTTACGGTCACGGCTCGGAAGCGCTTTCCGAGCCGTGACCGTAAGGGAGCGGAGGTCATGGGGGCTTTATTAACTTTGAAGCAGCGTTTCGTCCACTAATCTTCGTTTGCCCAGCGCCATGCGGAAGCCTAGATAGGCCAAGCCTCCGATGAGCGCGAGCATGAGGAGCGAACTCGATCCATACCAGGAGAAGACGTCGGTGGTGAGCAACTCGTTGTTCGTGGTGTCGATGAAATAAATCGTCACGGCAAGGGCGAACAGGCCGAACCGCATCAAGATTACGACGATGATTCCGTAAATCAGCGCGAAGAAAATGCCGTAAAGGTACGGATGATCGGTCGGAAGCGACTTCGCCACTGTCCACAGGAGCACGAACGCCGTAGCGGCCAGCCATTGTTTACGAAGCGCCACGCGCAACAGGAAGATCATGAAAAAGAATCCGGGAGCGGAGGTGAGCGTGTTGAAAAGATGGCCAAGAATCAGCCCCGCCACTGCGCGCCCGCCGAGAAGGTTATCTAACATGAAGTCGCCGGCGGGCGTTTCGCCAAAGTGGACCGACGTAAATTCGAGCGCGACGATCAGGAGACAGTAGAGCAGGCCGAAAAGAATTCCGAAGAGGAGGTCGCGCCCCACCAACGGGTCGTAGAACTTGCCACCCAGCACGCGCGACCATGTGATCATCGTCTGCGGCCAGCGCCGCCGCACCCACGGCTCTACGGCCAGATAGATGCCCCACATGATGGCGCCGGAAATCAGACTATCGGCGACGCCCTGGCCGAATAGCGAAAGCTCCCCCGACGTGGGCACGTGGTGCGCGAAACAAACCCACATCAGCATTCTCAGCGAGAATACGAGCAGTCCCAAACGGATGGCGCCGGAAGCGTCGCCCCGTTTCGCGCGCAGATTTTGCCGCGCCATCCCGATCGCCGCCAGCAACAACGCGGCGAGAACGACGTTCCCCAGGATGCCGGCTATGCGCTGGCCACTGGACGGAATCTCCGCCTGCATCCGGTGCGGCTTGGTCCACGGCCATATGATTTCAAAGTAGACCGGCTTCCCATGCCACGCCGCCGCCTCGATGCGAATCGGCAACGCCAACCCTCCCGGCATAACACCCGTCCACGCCGCGCGCGCGTCGATGGCGGCGAGCGGCGTCCACTGAGGAGAGGCCGGCTGAAATTTCGCCGCGTCCAGGCCCGCGGCTTGAAACAGAGGAGACCAATCGGCGGGCGCCGCGGCCGCACCCGCCACGTCGAGTTGCGGTGGGACCGCGTCAAAGCCGAGAAGCCGGCCCTCCATATCGAGCTTGAGCGACACCATTCCCGAGATCGTCGAAGGCGGGTCGGTGGGTGTTACGCCTCCTCCGGAGGAATCGGTTTTCGCTTCCAGATAGCGCGGGCTTTGCCGGTACAGAAAAATGAAATTGCTCGGCCGCTTTTGAAACACACGGTCCCACTCGGATAGACCCCGGACTTTCTTCTGCATATAGTCCGTATAGCCATCCAGATAATCGTAAGACTCGGCATGGTCGATGGGCTTCTCGGCGTAACCGAGCTGGCGGACGATGTCGCGGGCCTTCGCGGTAAGCACCTCCGGCGGATTCTCCAGAGGCACCTTCGTCGCCTGGCGCAGCGGGGGAGCGAAAATCAAATACGCCGCCAGCGCCACCGCCACTCCGGCCAGCGCCGCGATCGCCACCGCCGGCCGCAGGGCCTCGTTATCGCCCGCCGCCGCCACCACCTCCGGCGACGGCGTTTCTCCGGCCGCGAGCGCCGCCGCCAGCGGATCTCCGCCTGGCAGCGCCGACGCCACCGCCAGCGCCGACGCCGGACGCATCCGCGGATCCGGCTGAAGGCAGCGCAGGATCGCGCGTTCGACGGCGGGATCCATATCGTGAACCAGCGTGGACGGATTCTGAAGGCTCGAAGATTCCCGCGCCCGGATCATCGCCTCCAGCGATTCCGCTTCAAACGGCTGCCTCCCCGTGAACATCTCGTACAACACCAGCCCCAGCGCGTAGAGATCGCTTTGAACGGAAACTTCCTTGCCCGTAAGCTGCTCCGGGGCCATATAGGCCGGCGTGCCGTTTCGCACTTCCGCGCCCGCCAGTTGATCGGCGAACCCGGCCAGTCCGAAGTCGGTGATCAGCACCTGGCCCTTCGCATCGATCATTACGTTCGCCGGTTTCAAATCGCGATGCAGTACGCCCTGCGCGTGCGCCGCCGCCAATCCGGCGCATAGCTTTCGCGCAAACTCCGTCGCCTTGTCCGCCGGCAGCCGCCCGATCCGCCGCAGCAGCGAACCCAGATCCTCTCCATCGATATATTGCATCGATAGAAACGGCTGCCCCTGCACTTCGCCGATGTCGTACACGCGGCAGACGTTGGGATGCGTCACCTGCCGCGCGATGCGCACTTCGTCGTAGAAGCGCGTCAACAGCCCCACGTTGCTGGTGGCCGTTTCAGGCAGAAACTTCAACGCCACCGCCTGCGCCAGAATGATGTCTTCGGCCCGGAATACCTCGCCCATCCCGCCTCTCCCCAGTCGCGAGACGACGCGGTAACGCCCGGCGATTAGCGTACCCGGCGGAAAGCGCTGGTTATCGATCTCCGACGGCGAAGATCCGCGCGAGCGCGAAATCGACGACACGGCCGACGGCGGTGTCTCCATCGCCACCGTCGCGTCCCCGTTCGCCGCTGCCGCCGTCGCCGCGCCGCACGAGAGACAAAACCGGCTCGACACCGGCAGTTCGGTCGAACACGAAGGGCAGCGCGTCATGCCTGTTCTTCTTTCATCTCCCCATGACGGAAAGAAACATTTTCACAAACGCGAAGCACGTCAGCGCCAGACAAACACCCGCCGCCCCTTTCAACACCGGCTCCTTCCACATCGCCCGCGCCCGCGGCGTTCCGGCGAGGAGGCCGCATAAAAACCCCGCGCTGATTCCACCCACGTGAGCCGCGTTGTCGACCGGAAAGAACGGCAACAGCCCGATCGCCAGCCCATAAATGGCCCAGCGCACGTACAGCGCCTTCGCCGCCGCCCCCATCGACGATTTATCGGTGACTCCGAACGCGATCATCGCCCCGATCAATCCGAAGATTCCCGCCGAAGATCCGATCGAGATCGCCGGAGACCACAATGAACTCGCTAAGAACCCAAGCACCGTGGACACGAAGTAGAACACGATAAACCGGCTCGTGCCGTAAATCGCCTCCACCTCCGCTCCCACGTCGAACAGCACCCAGGAATTCATCAGAATATGCAAAATGCCGCCGTGCAAAAACCCGGCGGTGATCAGCCTCCACCAATCGCCGCTACTCGCCAGCGCCGCGAAAGAAATCTTCGCGCCAAAGATATACAACGTCGAGCCCCTCGGAAGTGTTCGTCCTCATCGTGTAAAGCGACGTGGCCGCAAACAGCGCCGTGTTGATCAACAGCACCACCACCGTCGTGAAGCGGGCGTGTGGGATGAAACCGCCCAGAATATCTCCCGCGCTGCGGCGGTCCACCGCCCTCGGACCGACTTTCTCGTTGCAGTACGGGCAGACCTTGTCCGAAGTGGTGATGAAAGCCCGGCAATTCGGGCACATGCGGCGTTTATCCATGAAGACGTTCTTTTATTCTACCGTCCGCGCCGCGTGTACCCTTAGAATCATGTCCGCCCTCGCGCACGCCGCGATTTTCCTCTGGACGCTCGCCGCCCCGCCGGCGCCGCCCCCGGTCCGCGCAACCCCGAAGGCCTACACCCTCACCCCTCTCGAATTCCGTAAAGCGAAAGCCTTCGCCCGCTCCGAATACGAAGTCTATTTCGGAACCGAAGCCCTCGACCTTCTCGCTCTCGCCGCTCTCATTCGGTTCGGCGCCGGCCGCCGTCTCCGCACCTGGGCCGCGTCGATTACCCCGCGCCGTTTCCTGCAGGCGTGGCTTATCGTGCCTCCCATTCTGCTCGCGGTCGCCATCGTCGAACTTCCGCTCGACGCCTACGCCGAAACCGTCTCCCGCGTCTACGGCCAATCGATTGAAAGCTGGGGCCCGTGGTTCGCCGACTGGGCCAAAGGCGAAGCTCTCGCCATCGTTGTCGGCGCACTCGTTCTATGGGGCATCTACGCCCTCATGCGCCGCAGCCCTTCGCGCTGGTGGATTTACGCGTGGCTCGTCTCGCTCCCTCTTCAAGTCGCCGCCGTCACCGCCATGCCGCTCGTCGTCGAACCGCTCTTCTTCCACTTCGACCCTCTCACCCAGCGCCATCCGCGCCTCGCCGCCGATATCGAGCGTCTCCTCGACCGCGCCGGCGTCGCCATCCCCTCCGGCCGCCTCCTGGAAATGCGCGCCAGCGATAAAACCAACTCCCTCAACGCCTACGTCTCCGGCTTCGGCCCCTCCAAACGCGTCGTCCTCTACGACACCATCATCGCCAAGGAAAACGGCCCTCCGCTGCTCACAACCGTCGGCCACGAGCTGGGCCACTATGTCCTGCACCACATCCGCGACGGCCTTCTCTTCGGATTCGCCGTATCGCTTCTCGTGTTGTGGGCCGTCGCCCTCGTGCTCCGGCGCCTCTATCGCGGCCGCGAAGCGGAATGGGATTCCCTGCCCTCGCTCCTTCTCATCGCATCGCTCGCAGCGTTCTTCCTATCGCCGGTCGTCAACGGCTTCAGCCGCCGCCAGGAACACGAAGCCGACGTCTACTCGATCGAAATCACCCACGGCATCGTCCCCAACAGCGGCGAAGCCGCCGCCCAGGCGTTTCAAATCGAAGGCGAAAATTCCTTCGCCGATCCCAGCCCCAACCCGCTCGCCGTCTTCTGGCTCTACTCCCACCCGCCCATCGCCGACCGCCTGCTCTTCTCGCTCGACTACGATCCGTGGAAGAATGGAAAGTCTCCGCAATACGTTTCGCGGCCGTAGCGGCTTGCTCTGGGGGTTCAATCGCGCCATCTACGAACCGCTCGGCGCGGCCTAACCGCGGACCTCGCAAATGGCGAGCCTACTCAATCTCCTGCTGCGGCAGGTTGTCCTCAAGCGGCGCTTCCTCCACCCGGCGCACCCTGATACGCCGCCGCTGGCCCTGCATCTTCACCAGCGTCGCGGTCAGCGCGCCAATCAACAGCAGCTTGGCGATCTCAACGGAGGTGTACAGCATCTGCATGCGATCGAAGCGAAAATCGGCCGGCGGCGGACCGGAAGGCGGAAAGCTCCTCACCTGCTCCAGATACACGATCTCCGGCGTCACCCAAAAATGTTGGAACGCCACCAGGATCGTCGCCGAGGCCGCCAATACGATCAACGCCCGCTTCTGCCGGTCGATGAACAACGCCAGCATCGCTCCCGTTCCCAGCGCCATCTCCGTCCACTCCCATTCGGCGTAATACGCCCGGCTTAATTCGGCCGCCATATAGCGCATCAGGCTCCGGGCCACGGGACGTCCCCGGCCGATGGCGATCACGTGAATCTGCGGCACCGGCGCTTCTAGAACCCTCTCCGGCGCGGCGTAATTGAGCGAGGCAATCCGGCTAATGGCGAGGCTTCCCACAAACCACGCTCCCAGCAACCAGCAGGCGATACGGCGGTAATGCATCCGATTTCGTTTTCTCCGTGTAGGCGGTCTTTTCTTTATATCTTACCGGCCCGCGCCGCTTACGCCGCCACCGGACCGGGCGGGTCCTGGTGCCGGTTGCGAAGCCACGCCGATACCTGCGCCTGGATGCCCGCCACCGGCCCCAACTGCACCGTGTAGGTTCCCAGTTTCCCGGAAAATTCGCGGACTTGTCCTTCTTGCCAAACTTGCCGCCGGCTCTCGGCGATGCCATCGATCCGCACCGTCAGTAGCGCCTGCGACGCGGGCGCCACCACATCGTCCACCACCAATAAACAGCCGCCGTCCGTCGTCGTCGCCGCTCCGCCTTTCGAAACCCACCGCGTGCTCAACGCCACCGGATCGGATGTGAGATGCGCCGCCACGCCGGGATGAAAATGCTTGGCCTGCTCGCGCTCGAGCTCACCCACCCTGCGCCGCAATCTCTCCACTTCGTCTCCGCGCAGAAGATTGCGCGCCGATTCGAAAATCACCCAGCCGCCCACCAACACCGCCGCCATAAAGAAAAACACCAGAACCGGCAGGTTATCGCGGATAAATCTTAGAAAAAACTGCCCATCCCTCATAAAGTCGTTGGTTCCGCCATCATAGCGTAAAGGCGGCCGAACCACGCAACCCGCGGAGCGCGCCGCACATCCAATCAGTAGGACAAATTAAGAAGTTCACTATGCGCAAAACAATGTCGAATTCCTCCCTCCGTTTCCGGGCGCTCGCCGCCGTTTTCGGCGCCGGTCTGTTTCTCGCGCCCATCGCCGCGCTGGCCTCGAACACCGTTCCTCTCCGCCAGGCCGATTTGCCGGAAAAGGTCCGGCATGAGTTGGTCATGCTGCCCTATTTCACGATCTTCGACAACCTTTCGTACCAAGTCGACTCGCGCGTGGTCACCCTCACCGGCCAAGTGCGGGATCCCGTGCTGAAGTCCGACGCCGGCAGCGTCGTCGCGCGGATTCCCGGCATCGAGAGCGTCGTCAATAACATACAGGTGCTCCCCGTCTCCCAATTTGACGACGGCATCCGGATCGCCACCGCCCGCGCCATTTATGGCTACGCCCCATTGCAACGCTACGGACTGGGCGCGCTGCCCTCGATCCACATCATCGTCGACAATGGACATGTCACGCTCACCGGCTCGGTCTTGAATTCAATGGACAAAACATTGGTCTTTATGCAAGCAAACCAAGTCCCGGGAGTGTTTTCGGTTCAGAACGATCTGCAAGTCGAGCAACCGTCCAAAACCTGACCGGCGACGGCTGTTCCACGTTTACGAGCCGGCGAATTTCCTCCCCGCCGGCTCGTTTCTTTTATCCAGCCCCGCCTTCCCGTGCCACCTCCCTCATTGCAACTCGATGAATTTGTGCGGGAAACTCTTGCCTTCGGCCTTTCATCGGGTGTATGTTAGAGAGCATGATGCTACCGGGCAAAACCTATTTATCCGGTACCGCGTGTTTCATTGAACGTCCGGCATCCCAATGCGTGGCGGAGCCTTGAACTCTTCCCTGCGCGTTGCCCTCTTCACGGATTCGTTTGAGGAGGCGAACGGCGTTGCCACCCTGAGCCGCGAATTCGCCGCGTTTGCCGCCGCGCGCCAGTTCCCCTTCCTCAGCGTCCATGCCGGCCCCCGCACCCGCGTCCTCCAGGGCGGCTCGGTCACCACACTCGAGTTGAAACGGAGTTTCCTCTCGTTCCCCCTGGACCGCCACCTCCGCTGCGACCCTCTCCTGAACCGTTACAAGAGCCGCGTCACCCGTCAACTCACCGCCTTCGAACCGGATCTCGTACACATCACCGGCCCCGGCGATTTCGGCATTCTCGGCTTCTGGGCCGCGCATTCTCTCCGCGTCCCTCTCGTCGCCTCCTGGCACACCAATCTTCACGAGTACGCCGGCCGCCGCCTTGAAAAGCTCTTCGCCCGCTTACCTCCGTCCTGGCGCGGCCGTCTCGCCGCCGCCGGCGAACGGCTCAGTCTGAACGCCCTCCTCCGTTTCTACCGTTTACCGCAGGTTCCTCATGGCGCCTGGCGATTCCTCCGTCCGCCTCCTTCGGGAGGGCACTGGCAAGCCCGCCTTCCCGATGCCCCATGGCGTCGATACCGATCTCTTCTCCCCTTCAAACCGTCCACCCTCTTCCGGTCCGTTCCGCATCGGCTACGTGGGCCGCTTGACCCCGGAGAAAAACGTGCGCCTCTTCGTGGATCTGGAACGCGCCCTCATCGCCAATGGCGTCCGCGGCTTCCGCCTGCTCCTGGTCGGCGACGGCGGCGAGAGCGACTGGCTGCGCCGGAATCTGCAATTCGCCGATCTGCCCGGTGTCCTCCGCGGTCCCGCGCTCGCCCGCGCCTACGCCTCCATGGACGCGTTCGTCTTCCCCTCCCTCACCGACACCTTCGGCTTGGTCTTGCTCGAAGCGATGGCCTCCGGCGTACCCGTTGTAGCGAGTCCGGAGGCTGGCGCCCGCGCCGGTGTCCGCCACGGCGTAAGCGGCTTCCATGCAGCCGATTCCGCCGCGTTTGTTCAAGCGGTTCTAAATTTAATGGAGAACGAGCCGATGCGCATAGAGATGGCCCACGCCGCCCGCCGCTTCGCCTGCTCGCACGGCTGGTCCGGCGTCTTCGACTCGGTCTACCAGACCTATGAAGCGGGGCTGGCGGCTTGCGGCCTCGCTCCCCATCCCGCCCACGCCCACGCTTAACATGGACGATCTCGCCCTCTCCTCCCGCTGCCTCCGGTTGCTTCTCGGCTTCTGCGCCGCCGCCGCCTTCGGCCGCTCTCAAACGGTCCACGCCCTTCCTCTCCAAGTCCGCCTGGAAGACCACCTCACCAGCTACGCCACCTCCGCCGGTACCGGGTTTCGTGCCGTAGTCACCGTGCCGCTCGAAACCGGCGGCCGTGTCGCCATCCCCAGGGGAAGCGTCGTTTATGGCGCCGTTGTCAAGGTGACCGCCGTCGGATTCGGTTTCGTGCATGAGCGCGCCGCGCTTGACCTCGCCTTTCGCGAAATCGTAACCCCGGACGGCCGGAGCTTCCCCCTCCAGGCGCGTCTGCACGCCATCGACAACGCCCGCGAACACATCACTCCGCGAGGAATCGTCCAAGGCATCCTCGCCGCCAATTCCCCCGCCAACCTCCGCTACGGCCTCTTCCGCGAGCCATCCTCCGCCCTTTTCTACCACTCCCTCATCGGCGCCACCGGCCCCACCGGCCAGCTTTGGACCGAATATGGCATGGGGCCCTTCGCTGCCGTCGGCTTCCTCGCCTTGAATATGGCCATGTTCCGGTTCCCCGAACCGGAAATCCATTACGCTCCCGGCACCGACATGGAGCTGGCCGTCTCCGCCCTTCCCGAAGGCGTCGCTTTCTACCCCCCTCCGTTCGTAACCGAAGTCCCCGAGCCGCTCGCCGCCGAGCTTCAAACCCGAACCTTCCAACTAACTAAGCGGGCCGGCAGCCGCGTTCCCGACATCGTGAACGTCGCCTTCGTCGGCTCCCGCGAGCAATTGATGCAAGCCTTCGCCGCCGCCGGTTGGCTGCCCGCCGAACCCACCGTCCGCCATTCCATCTCACACTATTGGGGCGCCATTCCCGCCATGCACGGCTACGCCGCCGCCCCCGTTTCCACCGTTCTTTACGACGGCGCCGAGCCTGGAATCGTCTTCGAAAAGTGTTTGAACACCATCTCCAAGCGCCATCATATCCGCATCTGGAACGCCGGCGTCTTCGTCGGCCAGGACATCTGGCTCGCCGCCGCCTCCCACGACACCGGCATCTCCTTCTCGCCCCGCCAAGTCTTCTTCAGCCACAAAATCGACCCTTCGATCGACGTCGAACGGTCCAAAGTCGTCAACGATCTCGATTTCGCCGGTTGCCTCGAACCCATCTCCTATTTGGACCGCCCCTCGGCCGCTCGCTCCCTCGCCAATGGCGACGGCGTTTCAACCGACGGCCGTCTCGCCGTGCTTACCCTCGCCGATTGCTCGCCTCCGCCGCCGAACGAAGAACCCGTCCCCGCTCCCCCCGGCTCCAAAGCCAAGCGTTTCGCCCGCCGCATGGTCCTGGTTGAACGCGACTCCATCCTCCGCCAAAACCCCTATTATTGGACCTACCGCGCCATCCGCCGCGCCCGCACTTCCATGCGCTCCGCCGCCCTCGAAAATTAAGTTCGCCGTGAGCGCCGCTGCGCAACTTCGGAGTAACCTGTTACGCGACCCTTGGTAACCCGGAGGCTGGCCTCGAAGCCATCCGGGCCATTCTCAACTATCGCGCCGAGCGCCAATTTCAGGCCCAGCCTTGAAGGTTCTGTTCGATGACGACGTACCGGGCAACCTGGCGCGTTTCCTACGCCGATCGAGCGGGAGCGGTTCGACTTTTTTCCGGCCGGCGGCGAGAATATGACTAAACGGCAGCGGCTTGAAGGCCGTCCATTCGCAGTGCCGATTACGTCCGCGATCAAATGGCCTGTGATTAGGCCACAGATTCGCAAAATCTCCGTCGCCCTTGACGAAGCGCGGCCCGGTATGGACAAGACAATCGATTAAACCGTCTTCTCTGCACGTTCGAAACGCCCAGGCGAACGATCCCCCGGCAGTTTTCACGATGGGTAAGTAGCGAGAACGGTCAAGGCCGGGGTCCAATAGCTTCCAAGCCCCTGCGAACCGGCAACTCGGGAACCGGCGCTCGCCCGCATTTAAGGTTCCAATAGGCCCACGAACGCGCATCGAAGATGCCGGGAGGGGCATTATCCAGCGTTTCACGAAACTCGTTTGGACCCGCCACGCCGTCCAGCGCCCGTAGGTCTTCCACGGTTCCATACGTCATGACGTGCGCGAGAAAATGCACCGGGTCGGCCAGAGCTTCCGAGGGCGGCTTGAACCAGACCACGCGCTCGGCTACGGCCAGCAATTCGGGTGTTTGAGGCAACGGCTTCATAGTCGTCGTTCCATTTTCGCCGGGGCGCTCCGCGTAAGGCGTCAGCGTCGGCAGCTTCGTCGGATCGACGGCTTCGACGGCCTCACTCAGCCGCGCCCGCACTCGTCTCAGCGTCTCATAGTTCGGCATCAAACCGGAATACGTGTCGTCGAGTTGGACCATTGGGCTTCCCCGGCGGTCCCGCGCGGGCTGCGACTTCGACACGGACAGCGGCGCCGCTGGATTAACGCCCGACGTTGGCGTCGAACATCCCCGTTTCAATCCGCCCGCCGCGCTTCACTTGAACGACGATGCGGTACTGGCCCGGTTGCGGGAACCCATACGGGAACGACACGGAGCTGAACATCGCGCCCATCTTCATCCCCGGCATCTCCATGCCGTTCATCGTCATCCCCGCCATCCCTCTGGGATTCGCCAGCGCCAGCGCCGGCATCGCGATCGACCCGCTGGGATGCACGTGCGCGAACACGGTCCCGTCCGTCTTCACAAACGCCGCGTGGCCCGGCATCCCCATATAAAACTCCATGTCCGTGGGACGCTTGCCCTGCGCATCCTCCAAGTGAAATTGAAACAGCGTCGGCACATCCACTTTCAACGGAGCTTTGTCCCGGTCCCAAACCATCTTCCATCCGTCGCCTAAATCGGAAACGGTGCTGTCCGGCGCGCCAGCGACGACGGCCGGTCCCGTACCCGCCGCGTCGTCGCCCTCAAGCGGCGTCCCTGCAATCCCTTGTGTCTTGATTTCCGACACGATCGTTTCGGGGAACCCGGAACTATGAACGACGTCGCCATACAAATGGTAATCGCCCGCCGGCATCGCCGGAAGATTCTGCGTGAAGACGCCGCCCGCCGCCATCTCCGGATGCAGGTGCCACACCCGGTCCATCTCCGGCCAGCGGATGACGTACAAATGCATCAGGTGCCCGTGGTCGGGAATGAAATCGTCCACCTTGCGCTCGGCCATGAAATCGTCGAAGCGGCGATGAACGGAATTGGCCGTGTTATTCAGGCTCAGCGTGAGCTTCGATCCGTCCACATTCACCGCGGCATCCAGCGGCCGGTACAGATTGTTCGAATAAGCCTTGGCTTCCGCCGTCCACCACGAATTGCCCAAATAGACGATCGCCACAACGAGCACGGCGGTGACCGCCATAAAAACGCGCGCGCGGCGGCGATTCTTTTGCGGCGGTTCGGCCCCCGGCTCCAATTGCGCCTCGCGCACGCCCGCTCCGACGATGCTCACCACGCCCACCACCAGCACCAGCATCATCACCCAGAGAACGGCCCCCAGCGCGAAGTCCATCGTGCGTGTTCGTGTCGCCACCGCCGGCACGGGCACATTGAGAACCGCATCGCCCTGAGACCCGCTCACCGTCACCCGCACTTGCCAGGAGCCGGTGGCCATGATCCAAAGCGAGCCGGTGAAAAATTGCGGGTCTTGCGGAGAACGCTTGGCCGCATCCGGCGTCGGCGCGAATTGCGATCCTTCCCCGGTCAGCGGCAGCGGCGTGATGCGGATGGATTGGACGTCCTTCGAAGCGGTGCGGATCTCGATATCGGCGACGCCGGGGATCACCTTCGGCGGCCGCACCGTGACGAACATCGGATAAGGTCCGGCCGAGCCGTCGAAATACACGTCGGGACTCCCCACGTGAGCGAGCATCGGCGCGGCCAGCAGAAGCGCGGCGAAGAGTGTGCGCATAATCGTCAGCGGCGCACCCGTCGCATCCATGAAGCCCACGCGAAGCCCACCCCGCTCATCGCCATGGCCCACACCGCCGCCCGCGCCATCCCCGTCCAGAACTCGTCCGGCGTGACCTCGATCGTCTGAAACAGATTGCGGTACAGATGCGAGTCGTGAGAAGTCAGATAGTCGAAATAGCCGGAACCGAAGAACCAGTTCCGCGCCGCCGGCGTCATCAGAAAATCGGCGAACGGCCATTGCGCGGCCACGAAAACGCCCAGAAAAGCCAGCCCGCAAACCGCGGCGCGCAAAAGGAGGCTCCACTTCGCGATGCGCGGACGAAGCAGATCGATCGCGAACGCGGGCGCGATCAGCAACAGCGGAAAGGCCGGCGGAACAAAGTGCGTCACCTGGTTATAGACCGGACCCAGCTTCGGTTGCGCCGGAAACAGCGGAAGAATCCAGCAAATCGCCAGCATGAACGCCGTATAAATCGCCGCCATCGACGTGCAGTGCCCAGCGCTTTCCCGAAGCCGATCCGACGCCGGTCAGCACCGCCGGTAGCGCCATCGACATCGCCGTATAGAAAAGCGCGGAGTGCTGCGTCGAACGGAACGTGTACTCCAGAGTCAGGATGAGCATCAGCACCAGAATCATCGCCCCGACATAAAGGAACAGCCAGTCGAGCGCCGTCTTGAGAGCGCCCGATGCGCGGTTCATGTAACCGAGAATCAACACCAGCGCGCCCATTTCAACCGCGAAGACGCCGGTGATCAGAACGACATGAGGCGGGCTGAGCACCTTCACGTCCAACCCGTAGGCGTTGTGCCACCAGTTGTCGAAAGGCGCCGAAACGATCATCGCCACCCCTCCCCAGGCGCTGATAAACGCCCCCATCGGCCCGCGAAATCCCCACATGCGAACGGAGGAGGAGGCGAGATCGGGCAACTTCCCGAACGTCGTCGCTAGAATCATGTAGCCGCACGAAATGCCGGCCAGAATCCCGCACAGGTAGATGGCGATATGCGCGGGAGTCAGGAACATGTCCCGCCCGATCGACCGGTGCCAGGAGATATCCCAATGCGCCCCGACCATCGCCGACGTGACGGCCAGCACCGAACACCACACGTACCACGGGATCGCCGCAGCCGCGGATTTGGGGAGCGCCTCGGCGCGCGAAAGAGGCACCGAGTGCGAAGGAAGAGAGACGACGTTGGCCACGTAGGACCTCGCATGCGGATGGTTTCCGCGACTCTTTTGATTGTACCCGCGCCGGCTGGAGCTTAGAATCGGAGCATGAAGAAACTGGCTGCGCTGCTCACGCTATCCATGGCGATGCAAGCGGCCGCGCCCGGCGACGCCTGGCAAACCAGCATGGATGCCGCGCGGGACGCCGTGAAGCGGGGCGACGCCAACGCGGCGGCCAGCGGCTTTCAAGCGGCGCTCGATTGGGCGAGGGCGCATCGCGATCCCCGATCGCGGTTGAGCGCATACGAACTGGCGGCGCTCGACGAACGCCAGAACCGCATCGCCGAAGCCGAGAGCGTTTTGAAAACGGAAACCGCCGGCGCCGCTCCAACGGTGGACACGGCCGCTCTGCTTACGCTGCTGGCGCGGGTCCAGAGGCGCGAAGGAAAGTGGGCCGATTTGGAAGACACCGAGCGGCGCATCGTCGAAGCGTGGCGCGGCGCGCATCTGTCCGACGACACGATCGTCGCGCGAAGCCTGAGCGATCTCGCCCGAACTCTGCTCGAAGAACGCAAATACGGCGACGCCGCCGCGGCATGGCGCGAAGCGTCTGGAATTCTCGACAAAAGGATCGGCGCCGGCGCGCCGGCGTCGGAACTGTACCGCGCGCGATTCTTCTGGAGCGAAGCCCGGCTCGGCCAGTTTCAAGACGCCGACGCCGGATACCGCGCGCTGCTGTCCACGCGAAACGGCGACCCTGGCATCCGCCGCCAGATCGCCGCCGAATACGCCGGCGTCCTGCACGATCAGAATCGCGACCAGGAGGCGGCGGCTGTTTTAAAGGAAGCGGATCGGGAAGGCGCGGGACCGCCCCGGATCGGCCCCGGAATCACCCCTCCGAAACTGCTGTCGCGGCGCGAGCCGCAATACAGCGCGGAAGCGCGAAGCGCGAAGCTGCAAGGCGCCGTCGTTCTGCAAGCCGAAATCGGCGACGCGGGCCAAGTGGGCTCCATCGCGGTCATCGAGCCGTTGGGCATGGGCCTCGACGCGAAAGCGGAAGAAGCGCTGCGAACCTGGAAATTCTCGCCCGCTCTCCGCGACGGCCGGCCGCTGGCCGTGTCGATCGTCGTCGACATCCAATTCGCTCTGCTGTAAGCTCCGCCCGTCTACACGCGGAACAACACGCCCTCGGTGCGGAAAATCCTTGTCGCGGCGAAAAACGCCAGCCCCGCGTAGACCAGATTCGCCCCACAGGCGATCGCGAACGCCGTCATCGAGAACGATCCAAGAAAAATCTCCTTCACGATCTGGCATACGTTGAAGATGGGGATCAGCGCCAGCGTGGGCGTCAACTCCATCCCCGGCAACATCCCCAGCACGGCCGGAAAAACCACCACCATCAACAGCGGCGTAAGATAGCTCTGCCCTTCCTTGTAACTCTTGGCGAAAAATGAAATCGCCACCATCAGCGACGCCGCCAGTATCGCCACCGGAAGCACGCTGACCAGCACCAGCGCGAACGTGCGCGGATCGAGCAGATCGAAGCGCGTGCTGGGCCCGAGGAGCGCCGCGAAGGCCGTGTTGCGGTACGAGTAAACCATGCTGGCCATCGCTAACACGGCGGTGAGGAACGAAGCCGTCGCGCAGGCGAGAATCTTCCCCAGAACGATATCGTTGCGCGGCGCCGGCGAACACAGCAGCGCTTCGAGCGTACGGCGTTCCTTCTCCCCCGCCGCCGTATCGATGGCCGGATACAACGCGCCCGTGAACATCAGCAAAATGACGATATAGCCGAGCGAACTGCCCAGAAAGAACCCGCCCATTTTCTTCTCCGAGGCGACGTTGACGCTCTCGATCCCAAACGGCGAAAGAATCGCTTCGCTAACTCCCGAGCCGCGCAGGCTGGCGCGAATCGTCGAATCTTTCAACCCGTCGAGCGCCGCCTGCAGTTTCTCCCCCGCGATGGCCGAGGCTTGCCGCGTTTTATCCACATAGACGTGGTAGACGGAACCGCCGCCCGGCCCCGTCGAGCGATCGAGCGCGGCGGCCACGTCCTTGTTCTCCACCGCGTCGCGCAGATCGCGCTTGACCACAAGTTGAAAACCGGCCGCCTTCAACACCAGCGCGGCGGAAGCGCCGATGGACGCCTCCGACGTGACGCCCACCGTAACCGCCTCGCCTTGCGCTTCCTTCTCGCGCGACAGCATGAACTTGCCCATCACTCCAAATAGAACCGGCATGGCGAACAGCGGAACCACCACCATGCTGATCAGCGTGCGCCGGTCGCGCAGAATCTCCAACATCTCTTTCTGATAAATCGCGCCGGCGATTTTCACGCTCACGCCACCGCCTCCTTGTCCACGCCTTCCAGTCCCAGCAACGAAAGAAACACTTCGCGCAGCCGCTGCCGTCCCGTCCTCTGCCGCAACTCCTCCATCGTCCCCACCGCCATCATCTTGCCCTGGTTCACCACGCCGATCCGATCGCAAAGATACTCGGCTTCCTCCATGATGTGCGTGGAGAACAGAATGCACTTGCCCGACCGCTTGGCTTCGAGAATGAACGCCTCGATCATTCGCGCGGAGGGAACGTCCAGCCCCGAACTCGGTTCGTCCAGGATCAGCACCGGCGGGTTGTGAACCACCGTGCGCGCGATCGCCACCTTCTGTTTCATCCCCGTCGAAAGCTTGTCGATCTTGGTGTCGGCGTAACCGGAAACTCCGAACTTCTCCATCACCTCGCCAACCCGCGCCCGCATCGCCGCGCCGTCCAGTCCGTTCAACCGCGCGAAGAACGACAGCGATTCCCGCGGGCTGAGCCGCCCGTACTGCCCCATATCGCCGGAGGTGAACCCGATCTGCCGCCGCACCCCATCGGGATTCGTCACGATGTCGGCGCCGCCGATGCGCGCCGTGCCCCCGCTCGGCCTCAGAATCGTCGCCAAGATCCGCAGCGTCGTCGTCTTCCCCGCCCCGTTCGGACCCAACAGCCCGAAAATCTCCCCGGCCCGCGCCTCGAACGAAACGCCGTCAAGCGCGTTGACGCCTCCGCGCTTCCGGTCCTTAAAATGTTTGGCGAGGCCCTCGACCTGAATCATCAACTCAGACTAACATGCGCGGCTATTACTAACGCGCGATCTCCGGATGTCTGGACTTAGAAAGTCAGCCCAATCAGAAACTCCGCCTGATTCTGCCCCGAATGCAGCGTCCCGAAAAGCGGCACCCCGGTATCGGGACCCCAATGCGTGAACCGAAGCTCCGGCGAGACATGCAGCTTAAGCAGCCCCACCTCCACGCCGCCTCCAAAGGCGAAACCGGCGTGCGCCAGAAACGCTCCCGCGCCCCCATTGGCCCGGAACGAAGGCCCCGCGGCGATATAAGGCTTCACCAGCGGCAAACTGAACCGGTACTTACCAAGTACGGGAAACTCCCACGAGCCGATCGAATTGTTCACCCTCGTCCCCGAGGTCTGGCTGCCCTCGAACGAATAACTGAGCGGACGGTACAGCGCGTCCGCCTCCACGCCCAGTCCGAATGGCAGCCACAGATCCACCATCGGTCCGATCGCGTATTCCTTGGAATTGGTAAAGGCATTTCCAAACGAGCTTACCGTCGACTGGAAGCCGCCGGTGAAAGGAACGCCGCCCTTGACGCCGAAATCGAAACTCTGGCCGAAAGCGGCGGTGCTGAGAAGAGCCAATAAAAATGTGTGTCGAATCATAGATTGTTTCGTTTCCCGATGAGGGCCGGAATAAACCGGCCCGCTTCATCGCATACTTATATTTTATGGGGTCTCAAACGTTCGCGCCGCCCGCCAAGGCGCATCCCTCGGATTTTCTTCTCAAGGCCGCGTGCGTCCTCGCCGTCGTCGCCGGAACGATCTGGGCGCTCGTTCCTTCGCATCGTGAGGCGACGGGAGTCCGGCCCCCCGCGGCGCGCACCAGGAAAATGCCGGACTTTTCCCTGCCCTCGCTCAACGGCGGCGAGTGGAAGCTGAGCGATCATCGCGGCCAGGTGATCCTCGTCAATTTCTGGGCCACCTGGTGCCCGCCCTGCCGCGAAGAAACGCCGGGCTTAATCCGCGTGTCCCGCGCACTCGCCGGCCAGCCGTTCCGGATCGCCGCCATCGCCATGGATGACGACGGCGCAAAATCCGCCGCGCCTTTCGCCACAGCGCTACGGCATCCCCTATCCCATCCTCTTGCCCACCGCGCAGTTCGCGCTGTCGGAGGCCATCGATTCGCTCCCATCCAGCTTTCTCGTAGACCGCCAGGGCCGCATCGCGAAGGTGTACGTCGGCGAGGCCGATGAGTCGATCGTGCTCCGCGACGCGCGAATCCTCCTCGCCGAAAATCCTTAGAGCAACCGGAATCGCACTTCCACCACCGCCGTCGCCCCTACCGGTTTCCCATCGCGCATCGCCGGCCGGAATCGCCATTGCGCCACCGCCTCTTCGGCCTTTTCGTCCAGCCCCAGCCCAAGTCCCCGCGCCACTCGAATATTCGAAGTGCGTCCCGATGCGTCGATCTCGATCGAAAGCAAAACCGTGCCTTCGAATTTCGTTTTCCGCGCTTGCTCGGAGAACTCCGGGTCCACTTTGTAAATCAATTGCGGCCGCGTCGTCGGGCGCTGCCCATCCGGCTCCCGCGCCACCCTGGTCCCCCGCGCCGCCGCAGCAACCATACCCGATCCCATCGCGCCCCGGACCCAGTCCGCTACCATTGAACGCACCCGACGGATCGCCAACCTCCGCAGCGGATACCGTCAGCGCCGGCGCATCGATCAGTGTGGACCGCATCGTCAATCGCGGATCCTCCACCGTCCGTGATACGGGTAGAATGAACGTCCGGTGCGCCGGCGCGGGCAACACCCCACGCCGCGGCGGCATCGGCGTTTCACCCCCACCTCCGGCGGCAGCCCGAACAGAGGATCCGTGGACTTGGCGCCACCAGACGCACCGGCCGTTCCCTCGGCGCCGGCGGCCGTGGCGCGCTCAATCGCGAGCTAACGCTCAGTAAGAGGAGAATCGCCACAACGTGCAACAGAATCGAAATCGCTTGCGGTTTGGAATCCGGCATGAATCCATTCGCTGCAAGCCTCGTGCCGCGCCGCTGGCCGTTGATTTCCCAAGGCCGCCGCGCCGGGAACCCGCGCCGCCGCGGTTACAGGTGTGATGTGTTGGAATCAGTCCGTCATCTCCTCGTCATACTTCCGGCTCCATTCTCAATGCCCATTTTGGAAGCCACTCTACTGGGCCTAGGATATTGAACAAGGAAAACTCGATTAGTACTCTGGATGATGTAAGTTTCAGAAAACGAGTGTATACTCATTCCAGGTACGTACTACTAATCGGAGCGCTCCGTGGCTAGCACGCGCATTCCGCCTAGCAGTGGGCAATTCGCAGCGGTGATCGGAGGAACGCCGTATGAAAGTGCGCGTTTGTTGTCTGGTGGTTCTCTCGTTTTCGGCCCTGAGCGCTTACGCCGGTGCTATTAACGTCAATCTTGGAACGGCGGACCCTTTTGCGGTTCTCGCTGGATCGGCGGTAACGAACACCGGCTCGACTAAAATCCGTGGAGATCTCGGCCTCTGGCCCGGTACCGCGATCACCGGCTTCCCACCGGGCATAGTGTACGGAACTATGGACGACTCCAATGCCGTCGCAATGCAGGCTCAGAACGATCTGACCACCGCATACAACTTCGCAGCGGGTGAATCGTGCGGAGACAACTTGTCGGGACAGAATCTAGGTGGACTTACTCTTACGCCCGGAGTTTATTGCTTTTCCTCGTCGGCGCAGTTGACCGGAAAACTCACTCTCAACTCCGAGGGCAACCCGAACGCCGTCTTCCTTTTCCAGATCGGAAGCTCGCTGACGACAGCCAGCGCTTCGTCGGTTGTATTTACGAATGGCGGTCACGGCGACAGCGTCTATTGGCAGGTCGGCAGTTCGGCCACGCTCGGCACCACCACCGATTTCGCGGGAAATATTCTGGCGCTCTCAAGCATCACCCTCGATACCGGCGCAAAGATCGGATGCGGCAGAGCCTTGGCGCGCAACGGCGCGGTGACGATGGACACCAATACCTTGTCTGTCGATTCGGCGGGCTGCGAAGTGACAAACGGCGCCCCGGAACCCGAGACCGCGTCGCTCCTTGGCATCGGCCTTCTCCTCGGATCGATCCTATACGGCTGCCGATCGCGTAAGCCGTCTTCGGCCCTTCCCCGGCCAACCTGCTGATCCAGGCGCGGATCGCACTTTACCGCATCCCGGACGCCGTCGGCGCCCCACGCCCCAGTTACTGGTGTGAGGATTGGTTGCGCGCCGCCGCCGTCGCCAGTTCGTCGCAGCGGTTGTTATCGTCATGGCTGGCATGGCCCTTCGTCCAGCTCCATTCCGTCTTATGCCGCGCCACCTGCTCGTCCAGTTCCTGCCACAAATCCTGATTCACCACCGGCTTCTTCGACGCCGTGCGCCATCCGTTCCGCTTCCATTTGTGAATCCAGTCCGTGATGCCGTTCTTCATGTACTGCGAATCGGTGATCACCTCCACCTCGCAGGCTTCTTTCAGAGTGCGCAACCCCTCCACCGCCGCCCGCAGTTCCATCCGGTTGTTCGTGGTCTCCGGCTCGAACCCCGACATTTCCTTCACCTTCTCGCCGTAGCGTAGAACATACGCCCATCCCCCAGGCCCCGGGTTCCCGATACACGCCCCGTCGGTAATCAGCCGGATCTTCTTCATCGCCGGAAACGCCCGCCCCTCAAGCCGCCGCTTCCAATTCGCGCGCGAAAAACTCGTCCACGATTCCCAGAATCTCCCGCGCCTCCCGCGCTTGATAAATCGCCACGCGCAGTTTCGCGCCGTTTCGCACTCCGTGGGTGAAGTAAGTGGCGAATTGCTTCATCTTACCCGGCGCGTCCGCCTCCGCCCGTTCCACCAGCAGATCGTAGTAAGTCTTCATGATCGCGTAGCGCTCCCGTTCCGTGGGATGGACATAGCTTCCCGTCGCCAGATACTCTCCGATCTGCCGGAAGATCCACGGATTCGACGACGCCGTGCGGCCGATCATCACCGCGTCGCATCCCGTCTCCTCCACCATCCGCACCGCGTCCTCCGGCGTCAGAATGTCGCCGTTGCCGATCACCGGAATGCGCACGGCCGCCTTCGCCGCCGCGATACGCGTCCAATCGGAGCGCCCGGCGTAGCCCTGTTCCCGCGTCCGCGGATGCAGCGCCACCGCTTGCAGCCCGCAATCCTCCGCCAGCTTCGCCATCTCTACGAAAACCAACTCGCGGTCGTTCCACCCGGCGCGGAATTTCATCGTCAGAGGGATCGAGATCGCCGCGCGCACCTTGCGCAGAATCTCCTCCACCAGCGGCAGATCGCGGAGCAATCCCGACCCTCCGTTGCACTTCACCACCTTGTTCACCGGGCACCCGAAATTGATGTCGACGATGTCGAACCCAACGTCCTGGCAAATCTTCGCCGCCTCCGACATCACCTCCGGATCGGACCCGAACAGTTGCGCCGAAATCGGCCGCTCCTCGGGCTCGAAATACAGGTACCGGAACGTCCGCGTCGGCTTCCTCCCGCCGCGCGAAGCGACAATCCCGTGCGAACTCGTGAACTCGGTCATCATCAACCCGCACCCGCCCTGGTTCCGGATCAGCCGGCGGAAAACAGTGTCGGTGACGCCGGCCATCGGTGCCAGCACGGTCGCGGGGGCGATCGAATGAGGTCCGATCGTCAGCGCGCCGGGAAACTTCGCCATAAACTCTATTCTAGCGGGCCTAAGGGATAGAAACGAAATGGCTCTTCGCTGCGTTTAACATACTTGAGGGGGCGTGAGCCATGAACTCGAAATTATTGTTGGCCTTCGTGACCGGCGCGGTAGTGGCGTCGGGCTTGATGTTGATTGTTGTGAAGCGGGTGCAGGCCCCTGAGCCGGCGCCGCCGCCCCTGCGTATCGCCACGCCGGCCGTCCCCGCCGCGCCTCCCATCGTCGCCCCCGCTCCCGCCCCACCCCCGCCCGCCGCGGCGCCTGTCGCCCAAAAGAAGCCCGCGCCGCCGAAGCCCAATCTTCCCGCGCGCGTGCGCAAATTCGTCCCGCCTCCGCCCGAAGTCGAACCAGCCGAAGCCGCATTGCCCGAAGTCATAAAAGAAGCGCCGCTCCCCAAGCCGCCCCGCGAACAGGTATCCCCCGACGCCCCGCCCGCCGTTTCCGAAGTGGCCGAAGTGGCGCAGATGGATCCCGCTCCCACCGCTCCCCCTCCGCCCCATTCGGTCACCATCGCCAAAGGCACGGTGTTGAGAGTGCGCATCGGCGAGTCGATTTCCGCCTCCAACCGCAAAGCCGGAGACCGCTTCCTCGCCACTTTGGAGGAACCGCTCATCATCGACGGCTTCATCATCGCCGACCAGGGCGCGCGCGCCGAGGGCCGCATCGTCGAAGCCGATCCCGCCGGACGCATCAAAGGCGTCGCCAAACTGTCACTCGAATTGACCAGGGTCTACTCTACCGACGGCCAGTGGATTCCCGTCCGCACCGGCGCGTGGTCGAAAGAAGGTGAGAGCGGCAAGAAGCGCGACATCGCGGCGATGCTGATCGCCAGCGGCATTGGCGCAATGATCGGCGCGGCCGCCGGCGGCGGCGAAGGCGCTGCCATCGGAGCCGGAGCCGGAGGCGCGGCAGGCGCCGGCGGCGTCATGGCCACGCGCGGCCCGGACCTCGTCGTCCCCGTCGAAACCCGCATCGGCTTCACCGTCGCCGAACCCGTGAAGATCACCGAGAAATTGAATTGAGCGTCCGGTAAACCAGCGACACCGGAAGCCCCACCACGTTGAAGTAACACCCGTCGATCCGCTCGATATAGCGCGCCGCCAGCCCTTGGATCGCATACGCTCCGGCCTTGTCCATCGGCTCCCCGCTCGCGACATACTCGCCAATCTCTTCCTCGCTCATCGCCGAGAAACGCACCCGCGTCGTCGCGCTATTGGCCACTTCCCGTTCCGCCGTCCGCACGCAAATGCCCGTAATCACCTCGTGCTCGGCTCCCGAAAGCAGACGCAGCATCCGCCCCGCCTCCGCCGCGTCGCCCGGCTTGCCCAGAACCTGTTCGCCAACGACAACCACCGTGTCCGCGCCCAAAACGATCTCGCCGTCGCGCATCGCCACGGCCCGCGCCTTCTCCGCCGCCAGCCGCCGGACATAGGCATCGGGCGCTTCCCCTTCCAGCCGCGCCTCGTCGACGTCGGCCGCCCGAACGACAAACTCGAAACCGGCTTGTGTAAGGATCTCCGCGCGCCGCGGCGATTTCGAGGCGAGTACGATCATGGTCCCCTTGGGTTCGACTCCACAGTATAACGGTCCACGCGTCCCAGAATGCTAAAATCGGGTTGTTCGAAAACACATGGAACGAGCGGGAATGACCATAGCCAAACTGCGCGGCCTCGCCGGCTTGCCGGCCGAGGATCTGGCGCTGAGCGCTTGGCCCGCCGCCGTGGGCAAACG
This sequence comes from uncultured Acidobacteriota bacterium, assembly GCA_963823105.1. Lineage (GTDB taxonomy): Bacteria > Acidobacteriota > Terriglobia > Bryobacterales > Bryobacteraceae > JAJYKC01. The sequence continues at coordinate 1,439,718 of CAWGKC010000005.1, read as the reverse complement.
CCTCGCCGCCCGCGCCCGCGCCGTCTCTCTCGTCCGTACCAACCTGATCGTCGAAGTGGAAGACGGCGTGTGGCAGCAACAACTATTTCAACTGCGCGGGCCGATTCTCCAGAAACTGCGCGAAGTGCTGGGCGCCGAAATCGTCACCGGTGTCGAGTTCCGCATCGGCGCGCCCCGGCGCCCGCCCCAACGGGCCTCGGCGATCGATGCGAACGCGGCAAACGAGGACGGCATCGTCGATCCCGTCTTCCGTCTCGTTTACGCCCAATCGAAAAGGAAAGCCGCCAAGTGAAAATTACCGAAGAGCAGGTCGCCTACGTCGCCAACCTCGGAAATCTCGAGCTGACGCCGGAGGAGACGCATCGCATGGCGCGCGATCTCGACGAAATCCTCACCCACATCGAAACGCTCAACCGCCTCGACACCACCGGCGTCGAACCCATGGCGCAAGTGCTCTATCCATCGGAGGAATCCGCAACCCTCCGCGAAGACGATCCCCGCCCTACGCTCGGCGCCGAAACCGCACTCGCCAACGCGCCGCTCTCCGCCGCCGGCTATTTCAAAGTGCCCAAGGTCATCGAACGATGACGCCGCCCGGCACCGCCGCCCTCGGCGCGCGCGACATCCGGCATGGCCTCGATACCAAAAATTTCAGCGCCGAAGAACTGACCCGCGCCGCCCTCGCCTACGCCCAGGCCGAGAATCCCAAGACTAACGCCTATCTCGAATTCTGCCCCGAGCGCGCCCTCGCCGCCGCCCGCAAAGTGGACGCCAAAATCGCCCAGGGAATCGATCCCGGCCCGCTCGCCGGCATCCCCATCGCCGTCAAAGACGTCATCCTCACCAAGGGCGTCCGCACCACCTGCGGCTCGCGCCTGCTCGCAAATTACATCCCTCCCTACGACGCCACGGCGGTCGAACGCCTCGAAGCCGCCGGCGGCGTGATCCTTGGCAAAACCAACTGCGACGAGTTCGCCATGGGATCGTCCAACGAAAACTCAGCCTTCGGTCCGGTGCGCAATCCTCGCGCGCTCGACCGCGTCCCCGGAGGTTCCAGCGGCGGCTCGGCCGCGGTGGTAGCCCAAGGCACCGCCGTAATGTCGCTCGGCTCCGACACCGGCGGCTCCATCCGCCAACCAGCCTCCTTCTGCGGCGTCATCGGCGTCACCCCCACCTACGGCCGCGTCTCCCGCTACGGCCTAACCGCCTTCGCCAGCTCGCTCGACCACATCGGCCCCTTCGCCCGCTCCGTCTACGACGCCGCGCTGTTGCTCGAAACCATCGCCGGCCGCGACCCCATGGACGCCACCAGTTCCTTCGCTCCCACGCCGAAATACACCGCCGCCCTCGACGGCGGCGTCCGTGGAAAAAAAATCGGCCTGCCCAAAGAATACTTCGCCGGCCTATCGAGTGAAACCGGCGATCTCATCATGCGCGGCGTCGAAACGCTCAAGAAGCTCGGCTGCGACGTCCGCGAAATCAGCCTCCCCCACACCGAATACGCCATCGCCTGCTACTACATCATCGCCACCGCGGAAGCCAGCTCCAACCTCGCCCGCTACGATGGCGTGCGATATACCATCCGCGCCGCGGGCGCTCCCGCGCTTTCCGCGATGTACCGCGCCACCCGCGGCCAGGGCTTCGGCGCCGAGTGCAAGCGCCGCATCATGCTCGGCACCTACGTCCTCAGCCACGGCTACTACGACGCTTACTATCTGAAGGCCCAGAAAGTGCGCACCCTCATCGCCCGCGATTTCCGCCAAGCCTTCGCCGAAGTGGATTCCATCGTCGCCCCCGTCAGCCCCTTCCCCGCCTTCAAGCTCGGCGAAAAAACGCAGGACCCCCTCGAAATGTACCTCTCCGACATCTACACCATCACCGGCGATCTGGCCGGAATCCCCTGCATGAGCGTACCCTGCGGCGACACCGCCCACGGCCTCCCCGTCGGCCTCCAGATCTTCGCCAACCATTTCGACGAGACCGGAATGTTCCGGCTCGCCGATGCCTTCGAACGCGCCGGTGGAGTTTCCGGCTAAAATTTCTGTGGCGGCCGCGCAACACCGCGCCGCCTAGGATCATCCAACCACTCAGGAGAACATCATGGCATTCACTCTTCCCCCGCTCCCCTACCCTTCCGATGCGCTGGAGCCGCATATCGACAAATTGACGATGGAGATCCATCACGACAAACACCACAACGCCTACGTGACCAATCTGAACAAGGCCCTCGAATCGGCGCCCGATCTGCAATCGAAAACCGTCGAGGAGCTTCTGGCCAACAACTGCGCCATCGTGCCGGAGGCCATCCGCACCGCCGTCCGCAACAACGGCGGCGGCCACATCAACCACTCCATGTTCTGGCAGATCCTCAAAGTCAACGGCGGCGCCGCGCCGTCGGGCGATCTCGCCTCGGCCATCGACGGCGCTTTCGGAAGCTTCGCCGCGTTCAAGGAAAAATTCAACGCCGCCGCCACCACGCGCTTCGGCTCCGGCTGGGCTTGGTTGCTGGCCTCCGGTGGAAAACTGGAGATCGTCTCCACCGCCAATCAGGACTCCCCGGTCATGGAAGGCAAATACCCCATCATGGGCCTCGACGTCTGGGAGCACGCCTATTACCTGAAATATCAGAACCGCCGGCCCGAATACATCGCCGCCTGGTGGAACGTGGTAAATTGGGACGCCGTCGCCGCCCGGCTTAAAGCCGCCAAGTAGCGGTTCCTCCATGCGCGCTTGCGCCATCCCGATCGTCGTCGCCTTACTCGCCAGCGCCCAAACACCCGAGGCCCCGCGCTCCCCTCCCATCATCCGCGCCTCCACCCGCGAAGTCCTTCTCGACCTCATCGTCCGCGATAAAAGGGAGCGCCTCGTGCGCGACCTGCGGCCCGATGAGGTCGCCGTTTTTGAGGATGGCGTCGCTCAGCCCATAAAAACCTTCCGCCTCGTTTCCGGAAGCGAGCAGACCGCCGCCGATGCCGCCGAAGCCGCCCGCCGCGCCGCCGCCGGTCAAGCTCCGGTTCAGGTGAACCCCCTCCGTGAGATCAACCTCGTCTCCATCGTCTTCGATCAAATGAGCGCCAGCAGCCGCGAGTACGCCCGCGCCGCCGCCATCGAATTCCTGAAAAACCAGTTCCTGCCCAATACGCTCATCGCCGTCTTCAGTCTCGGCTACCGTCTCGACGCCCTTCAAAACTACACCCGCGATATCCCCTCCCTCGTCCGCGCCATCGAGCTCGCCTCCACCGGAAACTATTCGCAGTTCAGCAAGGATTCCGCCGCCATCCTCAACCAGATCGAGATGAATTACACCAACGATCAGGGCGGCATCTCCTTCAACCCCGCCTTCGATCCTTCCACCGCCCCCGGCATGGCCATGGCTGGCGCCGCCCAGGCCGCGCCCACCGACGCCAGCCTCGCCATGGGCAAGCTCCTCCACGACCAGGCGCTGATCGGCGCGTATCAATTCGGCATGACCTCGGCCACCGCGCTCATGATGCTCGCCCGCGATCAAGCCCGCCTGCCCGGAAGAAAAACCGTCCTCTATCTCGCCGAGGGCCTCACCCTTCCTCCCGACAATCTCGAACCGTTGCGCGTCGCCATCAGCGAAGCCAACCGCGCCCACGTCACGTTTTATTCCATCGACACCCGCGGCCTCACCACCACCGATTCCGCCCTCGGCGCGCGCAACGAGCTGGCCAACGTCGCATCCCTCAGCAATCACCAGGACGACCTCCACCCCAGTCCCGGCATGCTCGGCCAACTCAGCCATCAGGAAGACTATCTCGACTCCACCCTTCAAACCGGCGACCCCCAAGCCAGCATGGCCGAGCTCGCCCAAAGCACCGGCGGCTTCCTCATCGCCAACACCAACGATTACGCCAAACCGCTCCGCCGCATCATGGAGGATACCCGCACCCACTACGAGCCTCACCTACACCCCGGCATCGGATAACTTCGACGGCCGCTTCCGCAAAATCGAAGTGAAGGTCGCCCGCCAGGGGATGAAGCTGCAAACCCGCCGCGGCTACTACGCCCTGCCCGATTTAAACGGCCAGCCGCTGATGCCGTTTGAGCTTGCCCCGCTCAACGCCCTCAACGCATCGCCCCCGCCCGCCGCCCTCGCCTTCCGCTCCGAAGCCCTCCGCTTCCGCCCCGCCCCCGGCGAACAGCAGTGCGCGGCCGTCTTCGAGGTCCCCATGCGCAACCTCACCGTCGCCGCCGTGAAAGCCGGCGACAGCGCCCGCGTCCACGCCTCGTTCCTCGCCTTGGTCAAGGATTCGAAGGGCCAGGTCGTGGACAAGGTCAGCCGCGATCTGCCCATGCAGTTCCCCGCCGAACAAACCGCCCGCCTCAAGCGCGGAAACATGTCCTTCGTCCAGCCCTTCGCCCTCCCCTACGGCCACTATACGCTCGAAGCCGCCGTCGTCGACCGCGAATCCGGCCTGGCCGGCGTCAAGCGCTCCGTGCTCGTGTTGGAGCCGCAAAAAGGCGTCGCCCTCAGCGCCATCTCCCTGGTCCGCCGCATCGAAAAACCGTCCAACATTCCCGACCCGTTCGATCCCTACGAATCCGGCGCCGGCAAAGTCACTCCCACTCTCGACGACACCGGCGTCGCCGGCGCCGAGACGTCGCTCTACTTCGTCGTCTACCCAATTCCCGGCGCCGCCGCCGCCAAACCCCAACTCACCATGGAATTCTTCGTCGACGGCAAGCTCGTAGCCAGCTCCTCGCCCCCTTTGCCCCCACCCACCGAAAACGGCGCGATCCCCGTCGTCACCTCCGCCAAATTCAACCCCGCCCAGTACGAAGTCCGCGTCACCGTCACCCAAGGCGCTTCCTCCGCCACCGCCGAATCCGCCTTCACCGTCACCGCCCCTCCCTCGTGAATGTCCCCGCAAAGCCGCCCCACGGACCGCGCCATGGATTGCCACCGAGGAAGGCCGCGGCCTTGGATGTACCCAGACTCCAAAGAACTAGCGTCCACCTTCAACACCCACCGCGTTCAATACGTGATCGTCAGCGGCAATGAAGTTTTATTCCACGCCGACTCGCGACGAAGCTGCCACCCACTATGCCCCTCTGGTGTTCTCCAAAACAACCGGGCCCGCAAAACGATCCGGCCGCGCCGTTTCCACGGGGCCGGCGTCTGAGTCGAGCCTCGGCTCCGCTCGCGGTCCCCAAATCGCCAGTGAACTAAACCGCTACGCGGTACTCGGCTACGACAGGGCCGACCGGAGTGACGGCGTCGCGGGGCAATGCGAATCGCGCTATGCGCTTCAGTTTGACATGCCGATGCGCTAAGATCAGTTCGGAACGAACCGTCGCGGAGTAGTGGATGTTGCGTCAATTCGCCGTCTTCAACAAGACCACAATATGTTGGGGTCTCTCCCCGCCACGGTACCTCGCGCCGGAATGGCAGTCCAATTTGCCGCTTGGTTGGTAAAAGAAGTCCATACGCGACAGCGGTTTACGGGCAATAAAACATTTCCGGTCCGTTGCGATCAATACACCATAGGCGACCGCCCAACCACGCGAAATTCGCCCCCCGGAGTCGTCACAACAAAGGCTGCGACGGGCCGTTTCTCCAGAGCGTAGCCGTTTAGCTCACCGCCTATTCCCCGCGGTTCAGTTCACCGCGCGGTTACTTCACCTTTGCGCCCGGCCGTTTTTCCCGTCTCCCCCAATATCCCCGCGCGCAAAGCTAAAGCAACCTTTTACAGTCACCGCCCCGAAAATATTTCTATCTCCCTCCCCCTCAATACCTTACACCCCATTCGCGCTTCCGCCGCCCCTCTTCTTTCCCATCCCCCGCGCTATTGTGTAACCAAGAGCGAGACGACTGATCATCTTCGTCCTCGCCGCTAAGTGGTCTCCATTCTAGACAAGGGAGATCGCGAATGCAAAAAGGTGGGCGCTGGCCGCTCGCGTTTGACGCGGCTCCCTATCCCGTTTAAGGGTTACCTGAACGGGTTTTTGATCTTCGTAAAACGCAACGTTGCACCATATTATTAGGAAACAAAGGAAAGAAGGAAGGAAAGTAAGTCGGATCGGAGCGGCAAAGCAGAAACAGTAGCGGCTTCCTTGCGAACGTATCGTCGGCGTAACCATGTTACGCGCCCAAAACTAGTCGAAGCATTTCTGTTTGTACATTTCCGTCTAAGAAAACGAGAGCCGCGCAATCGCGATTGCCGTATTGGCGCGGCATACATCCGGACAAACGCCTCATCCGAGTTGCGTGCGGCGGTGCCTGCGGTACGTATAAGGAACTTTACTCCCGACTTAGCGGCAAGAAATACAACATGAACGAATCCACGCATTTCCCAGCGCGGTCACTACCCTTTTCGGCCTTGGCACGCCTCTCCCTACGCGCGGCCTGATTTTCAGTGTTCATCTCGCATTTCGTCATTCCATCGAGACCCGCCCGGCGCGCGTCCTCCCGGAAAACCGCGATCGCCTGCGCGAGTGTCTCGAGCGCCGCGGGGGTCGGGCGCTGCCGTTCCTCCTGCTCAAACCGGCGCAGCGCCTCGCGGAACAACTCGCTCATGGTGCCGTTCTGTTTTTTTAGCCAGACGTTCGGCGATTTTGAATTGCGCGGGCGGCAGCGAAATGGTTACCGGCTTCGTGGTACGCACAGGTTTCCAATGAGTTCATGCTAACCGAGAACTAGCGGGAACTGCCTGAACATTTTCGGTCATATTATGCAATTAGAGGCGTAACGTTCTGGTTCAGCGGCGGAGCGCCTGCGCCTACCGCCGCAACCGGTCGTTAGGCGTCATTGCGCCCTTGGCGCCTGAGTACAACATGGGTGGCTTTCTCCGACGCAACGAACTGAACACATTCGTATCCCAGAGCGCGAGCGTCAATCCCCTCGAACAGTCGCTCTCCCCCGCCTAACAGGACCGGCGAGATAGCGACGTGCAGATCGTCGATGAGGCCGGCATGAAGATATTGCTGGATAGCGTTAGGTCCGCCGCCAATGCGCACATCCATTCCGTTGGCTGCCTCGCGCGCCCGGTCAAGCGCCTCGTGAATTCCGCCCGTGACGAAGTAGAATGTCGTTCCGCCTTCCATACTGGATGGGCGGGCGCGCGTGATGAGTCAAGATGAAAGTTGGAACGTGATAGGGTGGGTTGTCTCCCCACCAGCCTTTCCAGTTCATGTCGGGCCAGGAACCGCGAATCGGTCCGAACATGTTTCTACCGAGAATCCAGGCGCCAACATTCTTGAAGCCCCGCGCAGCGAAGTCGTCATCGATCCCCGTTGTGCCACCGTCGGCGCCAAATAGGGTCCGTTGGAACGTGCGTGTCGGGACTAACCACTGATGCAAATCTGTCCCGCCCACCCCGAGCGGATTGCCGATGTCCTGATTCGGACCGGCTCCGTATCCGTCAAGCGAGATCGTAAAGCCCTCAACTCGCACGCGTGTCATTTTCATGCCTACCTTTCGATTGAGGCCTAACATTTAAGTGCGTTGTCAAAAGGTTCATGCTAAGCAAGGAATAGCGCGAACTGCCAGAAGTGTAGCAGCGGAATCGTGGCCCGTCAAACGGACCGGCCGCCCAAAATCGTTTTCATCGACAAATGATCGGCGCTCCGCGCGTGTCCTTCGCGCCTTACACCCTCCCACAGGAACTTAGACGCCAGCCGCCCGCTCAGTATGATGGGCAACCGGCAACTCTGATGTAGGCTAAAGGTTGGAGTTGCGGCATGAACCGGGTCGGCAAAATCGAGGATCAAATAAGAGAGCTATCAATTGAGGAACTTCGGGCATTACGGGACTGGCTCGCCGAGTATGACGCGGACGCCTGGGATCGCCAGTTCGAATCCGACGTGGCGTCCGGAAAGCTGGATCGCCTCGCGGAACGCGCTCTCAAGGATCACGAAGCCGGGCGTTCGACCAAACTGTGATCCATCACGCGTCGCCGGACTTTTGGGAGGCTTATCGGGCGCTCTCGCCCGCTTTGAGGAACCTGGCGGACCGGGCGTTCGACCAACTGAAATCAAATCCCCGGCATCCATCTCTCCACTTCAAACGGGTGGGCGAATTCTGGTCGGCGAGAGTCGGCCTGCACCACCGCGCACTCGGCGTTGAAGCGCCGGACGGAGTCCTGTGGTTCTGGATCGGCAGCCACGCTGAATACGACCGGACCGTTACCTGATCCGATACCCCTACGGTAAACCCGCCAGCGATTCCCAAGCTACCCGTGCTTCCGCCCGCCCCAATTAAACCGCCGCCCCAAAATCATCTTCACCAATAAATGATCCGTGCTCCGCGTCGCCCCCACTCCCACCCCAAAATTAAATTCCCAATCCGGACTCAGGTTCAAATCGATGCAAGGCACGATCTGCTGCTGCTGCTGGTATAGCGGATCGAACCCCGTGATCGGCCCCATCGAACCGTAATACTCGAACCCCGCGTTGATCTTCTTCGTAATGTCGTAGCCCGCCTTGAAGTTCGGCGAAAACACCAGCCCCTGCGGCACGCTGTACCCATGAAACGACCGGTCCAGCGTCGGATTGAACGCCAGATACCACCGCCCCACCTGCTTATCGATAATCGGCCGGGTCTCCAGCGTCCGAGTGTCCGCCGAAAACGCCGCCCGCCACCCGGTGGTTACAGGCTACGATGAAAGGAGGCGAAGAAGATGGCAAGTCTCGATTGGTCCAAGTGCCCCGCCGTGGAGAGCATCCCCGGCAAGGTGAGCGGAGCCTGGGTGTTCAAGGACACCCGTATGCCCGTTTCCACAGTTTTCGAAAACCTCGAATCCGGGGCAAGTATCGAGGAGATCATGGAGTGGTTCGACGTGACGCGCGAACAGATCGTAGCCGTACTTGAGTTCGCGGCCCGTAGCCTCGATGCCCCGCGCCATGCGAACCGGCCGTTAGCGACGGTCGATGCGCATTCCATTTGATCACGGTGCGCCCGCGCCGCTGGTCCCGTTCCTCGAAGGCCATGCGGTCACCAAAGTGAAGGATGCCGGTTGGGACAAACCGGTCAACGGCGAGTTGCTGAACCTCAACGGCCTCCTAGCTATACGAGCCGACGACGAGCGGGGCCTCGCGCTGTTCCAAAAAAGGGTCGAACCCGACACGATTGAGAAAGGCCAGAAGGGAGCGGGATTGCGCTTCACCATTTTCGCTGGAGAGCTTGGTCGTGATTACCCGCGAAACGCCACGCACGCCGTGTGTTAGGTTTAAAAGCCAAATCAGATGAGGTATAACCGAGGAGTATCATGCGTCTCTCACGAGATTTTGAAGGCTCTCGGGGAAGAAGCTCTTGCGGAGTCTGACGAAGCGCAGGGTAGGGGGTTGCTCCGAGACGATCAAACGAGCGGAAAAAAGTGGAAGCAGAGTCGCTCTGACCTTACGGCCTAGGCGATATATGGCGGGAGGGTTCGATGGAGTTCGTAGCGCTGGATGTTGAGACTGCAAATGCCGACTGTTCCTCGATCTGCCAAATCGGAATCGCTCGCTTCGACGACGGCTGCCTAGCCGAAGAATGGTCGACGCTGGTTAACCCGGAAGACGACTTCGATCCCTTCAACGTCTCAATTCACGGCATCACTGCAGACATGGTGGAGGACTCTCCTGTCTTTCCGAACCTAGCCGAGAACGTCCGGGGCCGCCTGAAAAGCAGGGTCGTCGTCTGCCACACACCGTTTGACCGCGTGGCTATTTCACGGGCTTGCTCAGGTACGAGCTGGAAGGATTCGAATGCGCATGGCTTGATTCGGCCCGTGTCGCACGAAGAACCTGGACCCAGTTTGCGCGGAGCGGTTACGGGCTTCACAACGTGTGCGCATCCATCGGCTACGAATTCAGACACCATGACGCCCTTGAAGATGCGAAGGCAGCGGCAAGGGTTTTGTTGGCCGCCATGAACGAAACTGGCCTCGACCTGGCGGGATGGCTGAATCGGGTCCAGCAGCCCATTTCCGGTTCCAATTCCAGCATCACTCAGGCGGGGAATCCAGAAGGGCCACTGCATGGGGAGGTGCTGGTCTTCACAGGTGCTCTTGAGATAACACGCTCGGAGGCGGCAGAACTTGCGGCAAAAATCGGTTGCGCCATAGCAGCGGGCGTGACCAAAGAAAGTACAATTCTGGTCGTTGGCAACCAAGACGCGCGAAAACTGGCTGGTCACGAAAAGAGGCTCTAAGCACAGGAAAGCCGAGGAGTTGATTCGAAAAGGACAGGCAATAAAGATCCTCACGGAGAGTGACTTCGAGAAACTGGTATCCTTGGCGCTCCTAGGACATTAAACCCGGTGCATTATTGCGATGGCCAGGAGGCCGCTTGTCGAAACCGCGTATGTTGCCCTCTGAGATGCGTCGCATTAGCCTCGCATAGCGTGGGTTTATAGTGTCGCCAATTGTGTCGAGAACGGCTCTCAGCGCGTTGGCACGGTCATTCGCAGTCTTATGGGCATCTTCGCTCATTAGCACCATCAGGACCTCCTCAAGATGTTGAACTTCATCGGCTGCTCGCAGTTTGTCCGCAATGCGCCAGCGCGAGTCCGCGCACTTTAGCAGCCATCTCGGGCGGAGTTGGCCCGCCGTGAAGCTCGTTGGACGTGACCCAGAAGTAGTGGCTGTTCAGATCCAGCAAAAGCATGTACGCTTGGAGGCCCGCCCGTTCCCGGCGTCGTCGTCGGTCGCTGCGCTTTTGTAGCTGATATGATACGAGGGCACCGAATATCGACACGCCGACGCCGCTCGCAAATGCAAGTACTGAAGTAACCAAACCGGACGGCACAAAATAGGATTCCCGTTTTATTCTACACGTCGCAAGGAATCGAGTAGGACCAAAACGGCCGCCTCCCAGCCCCTTGCCGACGAAGCGTCTTTTGCGTTGTCCTCTCGGCGAGCCCCACCGGGCGACTTCCTAGCTCTTGACGTGGTTTGATGTATCGCGGACCCCAAAACCCATCGCAAGCCATCATCCAGACTCGTTTGTCGCCTGCTCGGGAGCAGGGCCGAGCTGGCCTCTAGGCCCGGGCCTTTCTACATTCGGCCCATCAATACCTGAGTATCGGCGAAAACCAGCCCATTTCATCGCGCGTATTCGCCAGTTCCGAACACTCGGCATACACGGTTCTGGATCGGCAGCCACGCTGAATACGACCGGACCGTTACCTGATCCGATACCCCTACGGTGAACCCGCCATCGATTCCCAAGCTACCCGTGCTTCCGCCCGCCCCAATTAAACCGCCGCCCCAAAATCATCTTCACCAATAAATGATCCGTGCTCCGCGTCGCCCCCACTCCCACCCCAAAATTAAATTCCCAATCCGGACTCAAGTTCAAATCGATGCAAGGCACGATCTGCTGCTGCTGCTGGTACAGCGGATCGAACCCCGTGATCGGTCCCATCGAACCGTAATACTCGAACCCCGCGTTGATCTTCTTCGTAATGTCGTAGCCCGCCTTGAAATTCGGCGAAAACACCAGCCCCTGCGGCACGCTGTACCCATGAAACGACCGGTCCAGCGTCGGATTGAACGCCAGATACCACCGCCCCACCTGCTTATCGATAATCGGCCGGGTCTCCAGCGTCCGAGTGTCCGCCGAAAACGCCGCCCGCCACCCGGTGGTTACAGGCTACGATGAAAGGAGGCGAAGAAGATGGCAAGTCTCGATTGGTCCAAGTGCCCCGCCGTGGAGAGCATCCCCGGCAAGGTGAGCGGAGCCTGGGTGTTCAAGGACACCCGCATGCCCATTTCCACCGTGTTCGAAAATCTCGAATCCGGGGCCAGCATCGAGGAAATCATGGAATGGTTCGACGTGACACGGGAACAGATCGTAGCCGTACTTGAGTTCGCGGCTCGCAGTCTCGATGCCCCACCTCCCGCGAACGGGTCGTTCGCATCCGTCGATGCGCATTCTCTTTGATCACGGCGCGCCCGTGCCACTGAGCACGTTCCTCGAAGGTCCTTCGGTCACGAAGGCGTGGAATGCCTCAGCCGGCAGGCCGGTCAACGGCGAGTTACCGCAATACGTCGAGGGTCCCGCAATCGAGATAGATCCGACCGCTGAGAAAGACATTGCGGCGCACGACGACCCATGTTACTCTATTCTCGCGGCCCGCCGATGGCAGCTTCTAAGCCGCTGACACTAAGTCAGTTAAGTAAACAGAAAGGATTGAAATATGCTTGTATATTGTGATGGAATGCACCAAAGGTGTTTGGAGCGGGAAATGATAAAAGTTAAGGTAGCGAATGATGGAAAGACGCTAACGACCATTGACTATGTCGAGAAGCTTGGAATAAGCGGACCAGGAATTGAGAATATTAGAAAGCTATTCGAGACGGGACGGTTTTAGTGATATGGCAACCGATTTCAAATTGCAGAAGTTCTGGGTGGATGTGGGCGTTACTGTAAATGCAAAAGGCCAGCGTCGGTTCACGATATCTCTCATGCAATACTATTGCCGACGCGAGCCGATCCACATGGAGCCATTCTTGTTCGTTAGCCGACGGACGTTCACGTCCGAATACCGTGCAATGTTAGAAGCTGAATGGCAGTTTGGCGCCCTCCAATGGAAGCGAGTCGACCTGGGGCTCAGGGCGGGCGTGGACCTTGGGTGTAGAGCGCGTTATAGGAAATAGCCGGGCCGCTGCCCAAAACATGCAAACGCGGACACAAAGGTAGGGCGGGCGTTTGCCACCGCTCCAGAATGGTTTTCACCAACAGATGATCCCTGCTCCGCATCGCCCCAGCTCCTACTTCGAAGTTGTGCTTCCAGTCAGGAAGTGACGGACGCCGAAAGATTTATTTTTTCACTAGATCCAGCAACTCGCGGGCGTTCAGCACCCTCGTTGACTTCCACTGCCGCGGGAAGTGGCGCTTATTTCCCGTGACGAGATACTGCGCTTCGGCAGCCTCGGCACACTCCAGAAAGCGGTTGTCTGGTTCGTCGGGCGACTCCGTGATGGCGGCTATCGGCATAAATACGATTGCGCGCGATAGATCGTTAAGAAGACGCTGAACACGCTCGGCTCGCAAGGACGCGAACTTTGGCCTTGAGAGCACTTGGCGGTACTCCTTGATGATCGGTTCGGATGCGCACCAGAGCGCCTGGCCGGTGTAAATCAGAGCGAGTACAGCGGATTCGGAGCCTTCTTCCGTCAAAAGCGCGGAAACAAGCACATTTGTATCGATAACCACCCTCGTCATTTGCCGGTGCGGCTATCGCTTTTCCCGACCCTGGCACGCAACTCCTTACGCGCGGCCTGAATTTCATCGTTAATCTCACGCTTCGTCATTCTGTCGAGACCCGCCCGGCGCGCATCCTCCTGGAAAAGCGCGACCGCCTGCGCGAACGACTGGAGCGCGGCGGGGGCTGGGCGCTGCTGTTCATCCTCCTCAAACCGGCGCAGCGCCTCGCGGAACAACTCACTCATCGTGCGGTTCTGTTTTTTGGCTAAACGCTCGGCGATTCTGAGTTGTGCCGGTGGCAGCGAGATGGTGACCGATTTCGTAGTGCGCATAGATCTCCACAAGGCTCATGCTAAGCAAGGAATAGCGGGAACTGCCTGAAGTGTAGCAACGGACGCGAAGCGGGTCAAACGCCCCCCTACCCGTGCTTCCGCCCGCCCCAATTAAACCGCCGCCCCAAAATCATCTTCACCAATAAATGATCCGTGCTCCGCGTCGCCCCCACTCCCACCCCAAAATTAAATTCCCAATCCGGACTCAAGTTCAAATCGATGCAAGGCACGATCTGCTGCTGCTGCTGGTATAGCGGATCGAAGCCCGTGATCGGCCCCATCGACCCGTAATACTCGAACCCCGCGTTGATCTTCTTCGTGATGTCGTAGCCCGCCTTGAAATTCGGCGAAAACACCAGCCCCTGCGGCACGCTGTACCCATGAAACGACCGGTCCAGCGTCGGATTGAACGCCAGATACCACCGCCCTACCTGCTTATCGATGATCGGCCGCACCTCCAGCGTCCACGTGTCCGCCGAATACGCCGCCCGCTGATAGCCCACCTCCAGCGACAGGCTCACCCCCACCGGCCAGTGCCAACTCTCCGGCACTCTCACCCGCGGCCGGATATGATCGCCCACCCAGTTGTATCCATACCTCGCGTCCGCGCTCGTGAAAATATAAAACCCCGTCTCGAACCAATCGTTGAATCCGTGCGTGATCTCCACCGTCTCGTGCAGCGCGTGCTCGGTCGGCAGCACGCCGTCGAGGATCGTCTTGCTCCCGTCGATCGTGAAGTTGCTGTGCAGCTCCACCATCGTCGTCCCCGGCGCCACCGTCTCCGCGCCATACACCTGGATCTCATAGTTGTCCTGTGCCGCAAGCCCCGCGGCGAACGGAAGGATCGCCGCAAGGGCAAAAAGGATTTTTCGCATGGAACTCATATTGTATCCACCACGCCCCGAAAGGCGGTCACAACATTCATCGCGCCTCCATCTCTCTCATTCCACGCGCCTCGCCCTCCGCCAGCCGCCTTCACCCTTGGCGCCCCATGCTACACTCCCCTCGCAATGCAATCGCTCCCCATCGCCGCCGCTCGCCCCGCCGCCCTCGCCGGGCGCCGCTCTCACCAGCCTCAACCTCGCGTGACGAATCTCGATGGGACCGGATTTGCGTCACCCGATGCGTCATACGCTCGACCCGTTGCCAACATGGGACTTACTCTCAAAACACAGCCCCGAATGACGCAAACCCCGATTTACCTCCGCCTCGTGCGCGCCGGCTGCTGCTGAGTCATGCAGTGCAGCGTCCCCAATCCCAACACTAAGTCGCCGCAATGAACGCCAACCACTTCGCGCTTCCCAAACACACCCGCCAGCGTTTGAAGCGCCACGCGATCGTTCGGATCGTTAAACGTCGGAACCAACACCGTCCCGTTGGCGATATAGAAATTGGCGTAGCTCGCCGGCAGCCGCTGCCCGTTGAAGTACACCGGCTCCGGCATCGGCAACTCCACCACGCGAAACCCCGTGCGCCGCAGCAGCTCGCGATTCTCCTTCAACGGCTCGTAGTTGGCATCCCCTTTGTCCTTCTCAACCACGGTGACGATCGTCTTCGCGTTCACGAACCGCGCCAGATCGTCCACATGCCCATGCGTATCGTCGCCCGCGATCCCTCGCTTCAACCACACCACGCGGTTTACGCCCACATATTTCGCGAACGCCTCTTCCAGATCCTCGCGGCTCTTCCCCGGATTCCGCGCCTGCACCTCGCTCAACAAACACTCTTCCGTCGTCAACATCGCCCCCGCGCCGTTCACGTCGATGCTTCCCCCTTCCAGCACCAGGTCCGGCTTCCACTGCTCCAGGTCCAGTTCCCACGACAGCCAATCGTTCACCGCGTTGTCGCGCTCCGAATTGGCGTACTTCGCCCACCCGTTGAAATTCCAATTCGTCATCGCCACGCGCCCCGCTCCGTTCTTCACGAAGATCGGGCAATAATCCCGCGTCCAGCTTCGATCCGTCGCGCGGTCGAAAAACTCCACCGCCTCCATCTCCGCGCCGGCCTTCGTCAACACCCGCCGCGCCTTGCTCTCCGCCGCCTCGTCCTCCACCAAAATCCGCACCTTCTCCACGCGCGACAGCCGCTTCACGATGTCGCCATACACCCACTCGATGGCCGCGAATTTCCCCGGCCAGTCCGATCTCTCGTGCGGCCACGCCAACCACGTCGCCTCGTGCGGCTCCCATTCCGCGGGCATGCGATAGCCTCGCGATGCTGGTGTTGATCTCATGCCGCCGGTGACCCCGCCTTCATCCCAGCCAGCGGTTCGTGATTTGCCCGTAGGCGTCGATGCGCCGGTCGCGCAGGAACGGCCAGTTGCGCCGCACTGCCTCCGCCCGCTTCGGATCGCACTCGACAACCACGATCGCCTCCGCGTCGCTCGACGCCTTCGCCATCACCTGTCCGAACGGATCGGCCACGAACGACGAGCCCCAGAATTCCAGCCCCTGCTCCGGCGTCCCCTCGAATCCCACCCGGTTCACCGCCGCCACATACACTCCGTTCGCGATCGCGTGCGACCGTTGGATCGTCGTCCACGCGTCGAGCTGCGCTTCGCCGAACTCCGCCTTCTCCGCCGGATGCCACCCGATCGCCGTCGGATAAAACAACACATCCGCCCCTTGCAGCGCCGTCAGCCGCGCCCCCTCCGGATACCACTGGTCCCAACAAACCTGCACGCCGATCCGCGCCTTCGGCGTGTCGAAGTTGAGAAACCCCAGGTCGCCCGGCGTGAAATAAAACTTCTCATAGTACAGCGGGTCGTCCGGGATGTGCATCTTGCGATAGATGCCCATCAGCTCCCCGTCCGCTCCCAAAATCGCCGCCGTATTGTGATACAGCCCCGCCGCGCGCCGCTCGAACAACGACGCGATCACCGTCACCTTCGCCTCTCTCGCGATCTTTCCGATCTCCTCCGTCGTCGGCCCCGGAATCGGCTCCGCCAGCTCGAACAACTCCGCATTCTCCTCGCGGCAAAAATACTGCGAGCGGAACAGCTCCTGCAAACAGACGATCTCCGCCCCGCGCCTGGCCGCCTCCCGGATGCAGACGATCGCCTTATCCAGGTTTTCCCGCGTGTCCGTCGAGCAACTCGTCTGCACCAAACCGATCGTGAATTTTCCGCCGTGCTCCATCACGGCTATTCTCGCATCCTACATGTACATTCCGCCGTTGACGTCCAATACGTGCCCCGTGATGTAGCCCGCCTCCTCGCTCGCCAGGAAGCGCACCGCCGCCGCCACCTCCTCCGCTCGCCCGATCCGCTTCAGCGGAATCGACGCCGCCAGCTTCTCCTTCGTCTCCGCGCTCAGCCCGCCCGTCATGTCCGTCTCGATGAATCCTGGCGCCACCGCATTCACCGTAATGTTGCGGCTGGCCATCTCCTGCGCCAGCGATTTCGTCAATCCGATCAGCCCCGCCTTCGACGCCGAATAGTTCGCCTGGCCCGCGTTGCCCGATTCGCCCACCACCGACGAAATGTTTATAATCCGCCCCCAGCGCTCGCGCATCATACCGGGCAGCGCCTGTTGAATCGCCAGAAACGCTCCCGTCAGGTTCGTCGCCAGCACCGCGTCCCAATCGTCTTTCTTCATGCGCACCGCCAGCCCGTCTTTGGTAATGCCCGCGTTGTTCACCAGAATATCGATACGCCCAAACTCTCTCGCCGCCTTCGCCATCGCCTCGCGAATCGATTCCGCGCTCGCCAAATCCATTTCCACCGCGAACGCTTCCCTTCCCTCCGCGCGCAGCTCCTCCGCCAATTTTTCCAGCGCCTCCATATTGCGCGCCGCCAGCGCCACTCTCACTCCCGCGCCCGCCAGCGCCAGCGCGCACGCCCTTCCAATACCGCGGCTCGCGCCGGTAATCAATGCCGTTCGATTTGTCATCTTGTTCCGTCATCCATCATAGTGAAAGCAGGATTCCCCCACTCCATGGCCTACAGCGACCTCCGCGATTTTATCCGCGCCCTCGAAAAGAAAGGCGAGCTGAAACGCATCCCCTTCGAAGTCGATCCCTATCTCGAAATCACCGAATTCGCCGACCGCTCCGTCAAATCGAACGGCCCCGCCCTGCTCTTTGAAAAACCCAAAGGCTCCTCCATCCCCGTCCTCATCAACTCCTTCGCCGGCATGCGCCGCATGGAGATCGCCCTCGAAGTGGATTCGGTCGAGGAGGTCGCCCGCCGCATCTCCGAGTACCTGGAAATGCGCATGCCCGAAGGCATCATCGGCAAGCTCAAAATGCTGCCCGAAACTGGCCGAGGTCGGCGCGTTCTTCCCCAAAATCGTTTCGAGCGCCCCGTGCAAGGAAGTCATTCTCAAAGACGGCTTCTCGCTCGACCGCTTCCCCATCCTCCACTGCTGGCCTCAGGACGGCGGCCGCTTCATCACTCTGCCCATGGTGTTCACCAAGAACCCCGACACCGGCAAGCGCAACTGCGGCATGTACCGCATGCAAGTCTACGACGGCCAAACCACCGGCATGCATTGGCAGACGCACAAGCAAGGCGCCGAGCATTACCGCCGCCTCCTCGCCGAGGGCAAGCCAGCGAAAATGCCCGTCGCCGTCGCCATCGGCTCCGACCCGGCCACCATGTATTCGGCCATCATGCCGCTCCCGCCCGACCTCGACGAAATGATGATCGCCGGCTTCCTCCGCGGCAAGCCGGTCGAAATGGTGAAGTGCGAAACCTGCGACATCGAAGTGCCCGCCAACGCCGAGATCGTCCTCGAAGGCTACGTCGAACTCGGCGAGCAACGCCGCGAAGGCCCCTTCGGCGACCACACCGGCTATTATTCGCTCGAAGACGACTACCCCGTTTTTCACATCGTCTGCATCACCCACCGCAAAGACCCCATCTACGCCACCACCATCGTCGGCCCTCCGCCCATGGAAGATTTTTACATGGGCAAAGCCATCGAGCGCATCTTCCTGCCGCTGATGCGCCTGCAGCTTCCCGAAATCCGCGACATCTGCATGCCCGCCGAGGGCGTCTTCCATAACCTGATCCTCGTCTCGATGCGCAAATCCTATCCGCTGCACGCCCGCAAAGTGATGCACGCCATCTGGGGCCTCGGCCAGGCGATGTTCAGTAAAGTGATCGTCGTCGTCGACGAGGATGTGGACGTTCAAAACGTCCGCGAAGTCGCGTGGCGCGCTCTAAATAACATCGACCCGCAGCGTGACATCGAGTTCGTGATGGGCCCCGTCGACTCGCTCGACCACGCCAGCCGTTTGCCCAACGTCGGCTCGAAAATGGGCGTCGACGCCACGCGGAAATGGAAGGAGGAAGGCTTCGTGCGCCCCTGGCCCGACGTGATCCGCATGAACGAAGACGTCCGCCAACGCGTCGCCGAACTCTCAAAAAAAGCCGGCCTTTAATGCAGCCGGATCGCGACGGTCTGCGTCGCGTAGCTCGACGGATCACCCGCCGGAATGGAAACCTGCGATCGAATCGGCCGGACGCGCGTCCCCATGCAGATCGATCCGGTAGGTCCGTCCGCGCCGCCCTTCCACCGTCAATGTCAGTTCATTCCGATCGCCGGACCAGCGCTCGGAAAGAATCTTCAATGCGGAGCTCGCCTCGCCCAGTTGTGGCGGAGTGAAGGGAATCGAATAACCAAACGTCCCACTCTGTTCGAGAACGATCGTCGAATCGCCCGGCGGAATCGAAAGCCGCGAAGCGCGGATGCCAATCGATCCCATGCGCCTCGCGAGCCCAGGTCACCTTCTTTCCGTTCAAAGTCGCGGAGGTGATCTTGGCGCAAGGAGCGTAGGCGGGGGCGAACGAAAGTTCGAACGCCGCACCCGAGTTGACGATCGTAAGCTTCAACGCATGATCGTCCCGCTCGATAAGAAAATTCACCGAAGCGCCGCCGAGCTTCACGTTCTTCACCGCGGCGCGGGACCAATCGGCCGGAAGATGCGGATCGAGCGTGATCCGGCGTTTCACGGCGTCGACGCTCAAACCGAACAGCCCACGCAGCAGCGGCGAAACCACCATCGCCGCCGACCACGTCTGATGCGGCGAGGCGGTCGACAGCGGCGAGTAAGTGGCGCCCGAAAGAACCTCGGTGGTATTCCCTCCCGCTCCATCCAGCGCCAGCCACGCGTTGGCGCGGAGATTCCCGAGCGCCGGCGCGGCTTCGTGTTCCACGTACTCGCCCACCGAAGCCCATCCGGTAAACAGCGGCCACACGGAACCGAAATGGTACCCGGAAGGATCGTACAGGGAATTGCGCGAAGAAAGAATTCGCATCCCCCAATCGCTCGCGTGGTCTTCGGCCGCAAGGCGCTCGATCATCTCCTGCGAATGCCCTTCGTCGACAACGTCGAACCACATCGGCACCGTGGCCAGCACGCTCGGTTGATCGACGGGATGTCCGTCCGTTCCGATAGCGAAGGCGTAGCCATGCGATTGCGGAATCCAAAAACGTTGTTCGAGCTTCGCCCGCTTCTCGCGATATTCGCCGTCGAGTTGTTTCGAAAGGTCCACTTCGCCCAGCGCCGCCGCGAGCCAAGCCAGCGAGCGCAGAGACTCGACGTAACAAGCGGCCTGATAAAGCTCCACCCGCACCGGCAACAGCGGTCCGCCTTCCACCCAACCCGTGCCGACGTCGAGATTCTTCGGGAAGCCGTCCTCATCGAGCGTGGACCGCATGAACGCCAGCGCCTTCTTCAAACGCGGCCATTGCTCGCGCGCGAAGGCGACGTCCCCGCTCGACGCCGCGTATTCGGCCACGGCGATCGCAAACAGCGGCGTCGAATCGGCCGACGCGTAACCGTAAGGATAGTCGTGGAACCAATCGATCAGACTGGCGCTTTGCGAAATTTCGTGCGGCATTTTGCCATCGTCGCGCTGGAATTGGGCGACGAATTCGATCGCCGCGCGCGAGGTTTCGAAATCGCCGTCCGAATTCAGCGCAAACGAAGTCCAAAACGAATCGCGCCCAAAGAACCAGGCATATCCAGGCCGGTAGACGCCTTTCGATGGACCGTAACCGGCCACCAGCCCGCGCCCAAGCAGAGGGTTATCCACGAGGCCTTCGCGCATGGAGACGCGCGACCAATCGTAGGCCCGCTGCAGATCGGCGTCGGGGAGTTCGAGCTGCACCCCCTGGCTAAGATATTCGCTATAAAACTTCGCGCTCTCGGCGATGACGGCGCTTGGATCGGCGACGATCGCGCGATAAGCGGCGAGCGCTTCCTCCCGGCTTTTTACCGAACCGGCCACGGCCAACACCAGACTCCCCCGCCCTTTCACGACGCCGAGCGTGATGCGGTCCGAGCGCTCGGAATGATAATCGGTGAGGTAATCGCGCGAGGCGAGCGCCGCGGTGGGCGATCCGAAAACGGCGGCGAACGGGTGTCCGTCCGCGCCGAAGAAAAACGCGTGGTCCTGCGCGTTCCACTCGTCGTAGGAGGAGCCGATCGCGGCGGGCCACAAGAGTTGAAAATCCGGCGCGAATTCCGCGTCCACGCGCAGCGGTTCGTACGCGGTGATTTCCAGACGTATCAGGGCCGCCGGCGCGGAGACGGAGGCGGTGAGCGTTTCGCGGACTTGAAATTCGTCGCCCGTGTAAACGACAGTGTAGAGGCCGGGCGTCGACACAATGCGCCGGCTCAGCGAAGCGGCGGGCAACACACGCCCATCGACGATGAATCGAAGCTGCAAATTCTTGAGGATCTTGAGCGGATAAACGAAGGCTTCGAACGTTCCGTCTTCCGCACCGAGCCACGCCGCCTTCGGTCCGACCGCGTCGGCGAATTCCCAAGGACGCGCAGGCCGGGAGATTTCGAGATCGGCCGCCACGAGCGTCGGCAGTGCTGCGAAGGCCAGAAGCGCGGCGCGGCGCATCATAGGGTTTTAGAAACCCGCTTGCTTGTTCACGACGTTCAGTAGCGGCTCACCGGCGACGAACCGCCGGACGTTTTCCTTCAAAATATCGAACTGGCGGCCAGCCAATTTGTCGGAGCCGTTGGCTTGGTGCGGGGTGATGATGGCGTTCGGGAATTTCCAAAGCGGATGGCCCTTGGGCAGAGGCTCGGGATTGGTGACATCGACGCCGGCGCCCGCCAACCGCTGCTCGTCCAGCGCTTTGACCAAGCCGTCCATGCTATACGTCTTGCCCCGAGAAACGGCGATGAAGTACGAGCCTTTTTTCATCTCCTCAAATTGTTTTCCGCCCATCATGCCCTGGCTCTTCGCGGTCAGCGGCACCGAAACAAACACCACGTCGGCCAACGGGAGCACTTCGTCCAGTTGGTCCGGATGGACGTAACGCGGGACGAGTACGTCGGGTGGATAGTCCTGGATATCGACGCCAATCACGTTCATGCCGAAGCCGAAGGCGCGCTGCGCGATCTGGCGGCCAATGCCGCCGACTCCGATAATGACGGCGGTTTTGCCCTTCAACTCCGTCATGCCCGAGCGGTCGGCATGCCATTCCTCGTTCTTCTGCGCCGGAATCGTCAGGTTCAACTTGCGCGTGAGGGCGAGGAGGAATGCGAAGGCGTGATCCGCGATCTCCGGGCCATAGACGATGCGCATGTTGGTGACAGTGACGTCGCTCGAAACGAGCGCCGGGAAAAGAACGTCGTCGACGCCCGCGCTCATCGTTTGCACCCATTTCAATTTCCGCGCCACGGCGAGTTGATCCCGCGTGACGCCGCCGACAATGGCGTCGGCGTCTCCGATCTGTTTCTCGATGTCCTGCTCCTGCACCGGCACGAGCTTCGCGCCGGGAACGGCGGTTTCGATTTTTTCGATCCAATCGGCCGGGATGCCGGGCACGAGGATCTTTTTCGTCTGCGCAAAGGCGAGAACGGGGAGCGCGAGAAGCAGGATGCGGACGGCGGTTTTTTTCATGGCGGGACCGGCTCTCAGTTTATAACGCGCCAGGGGCGGTTAGTGGGCGTTGTTCACGACGAAATAGAAAACGGCGGCGCCGAGCAGGATGCGGTAAATGGCGAAGGGCACGAAGCCGCGGCGCCGTACCCAATCCATGAACCAGGCGACGACGGCGTAGGCGGAAACGAAAGCGATGACCGTGCCGATGGCGAGCAACACCCAGCCGTGCGAGTCCATGTCCACCGCCTCCGATGGATCACCGCCGTGGCGGATCGATTTCAGCAGTTCGTACGAAGTGGCGACGAACATCGTGGGCATGGAGAGAAAGAACGAAAACTCGAGTGCGGCTGGCCGCGACATCCCCGCCACTTGACCGGCGGCGATGGTGGACATGGAGCGCGAGGTGCCGGGAAAAACGGCGGAAAGAATCTGGCACAGGCCGATCCAAACCGCTTGCGGAAGCGACATTTCGTCCATATTAGTGGTCTTGCCGCGATTGGAATAAATCGCATCGACGATCCACATGACGATGCCGCCGGCGATGAGCGAGGTGGCCATAAGCGTAAGGCTTTCCAGATGCTTTCCGATGATTTTGGTCAGCAAATAAGCCGGGCCGGCGGTCACGACGAAGGCGATCATGGTGAGCGAAAGCGGGTGGGTGACGATGGTGCGGTCCCCGCGCGCGCCGTTCGGGAAAGTAGAGAACAGTGCGGCGATGTGCTTTCGAAAATAGATGGGCAGGCAAAGGATGGGGCCGAATTGAATGACGATGGAGAACATTTTCCAATAGCCGTTGCTCAAGTCCATGCCAAGCAGCGCTTCGGCGATGCGCAGGTGCGCGGTGGAGCTAACCGGCAGGAATTCGGTGACCCCTTCGAGGACGCCGAGCAGAGTGGACAAAAGATAGTCGTTCAAGTGGTCTCCAGTGAATGAGTCAATAAAAATACAGAGTGTCGGGGCGGATGTGACCGTGCTCTTCGAGACACGGGCCGCACTCCATCCGATAGCCGCTCCAACGTTCGCGAACGGCGGGGGGAATGGTCAACTCGTCGCGCGGGCCGTGTTCGGTTGCGATGGCGAGGCGGGGATGGAAGCGGGCGATGGTGTCGCGCGCTCCCGAGAGCGCTCTTATTTCCGCGCCTTCGACGTCCATCTTGATGAAATCGACGCGAGGCAGTTTCAATTCGGCGGCGATCTTGTCGATGGTGGTGAGCGGCGCGACGCCGGCGGCGTGGGCGTTTTCGGGATGGAGCACGACGGTGTTAGCGGCGAAATTCTCCTCGTCGACGCTCAACGGGAGCGTATCGTCTTTGTCCCAGACGCCCTTCGGGTAGACGATGGCGCGGCCCTCGGCAACGGGTTGGGCGAGGTTGCGGCGGAGGCATTCGATATTTTTCGGCGCCAGCTCGATAGCGACCACCAATTTTGCTCCGGCGGCGAGGGCCTGGCGGGTGAAGTCGCCATCGCTCGCGCCGCAATCGAGGACGATATCGCCGGGATGGATGAAGTGTTCGCCGGCGCCATAGACGTGGCGCTCCATTTCGGCGAGATTGAAGGGCAGCACGTAGCGGCTGCCCGTGGGAATCCAATATTGTCCATTGGGGGTGTCCCAAAGCTCCAGCGCGCCGTCGGTACGGACGAGATGGCTGGCGGCGAGGATCCGGTCCTTGATGGCGATTTGGTCTTCGATGTTCGAGTGCGCGCGGACGGCCATGCCGAGCGGGCAAACGGGGCTATGGCCGGTGAGCGCGAGCGTGAAGAGGCGGAAGCGTGGAACGGCGCGGTAGGCGATGACTCCGGCGAGAACGCAGACGAAGGCGGCGATGGCGAGTTTTTTCACGCGATGCCTTTAGCGCGCGCCGTAGAAATCGGACATGGCGCCGTGCATTTTATCGAGGCAGGATTTGTTGGTGTAGATCATGTGGCCGGCGCCGCAATAGAAGAACGAAACGTTGCCGGCGAGCGAGGGATCGAGGCCCATGTGATGCACCGTGTATTCGGTGGCGAAGAACGGCGTGGCGAGATCGTAATAGCCGTTCATCGAAAGCACTTTCAAGCTGGGGTTTTCGGTGATGGCTTCGCGCAGGCGCGAGGAAACGTCGACGTAGCGGTTTTCGAATTCCTTGTAACTCCACGGGCGGACGTGGCCGGTGAGGATTTCGTAGGGAAGGTCGCTGTCGTATTTGAGTTCGGAATGAACGTAGGCGTTGAACATGCTGGTGTAAG
This sequence comes from uncultured Acidobacteriota bacterium, assembly GCA_963823105.1. GTDB lineage: Bacteria > Acidobacteriota > Terriglobia > Bryobacterales > Bryobacteraceae > JAJYKC01. The sequence continues at coordinate 1,415,151 of CAWGKC010000005.1, read as the reverse complement.
CGCCTTGGACGGAAGCGTAACTGGGATCGTAATCGAAGCCGCGGGCGGCGGGGTCGGCGGGGATGCCGATGAGGCGGCTGTCGTAGCGGCCGATGGAGCGGCCTTCGTCGTGAAGAAGCTCGCCGAAGAATTTGAAGTCGGAGACGCGGAGGTTGGAGAGGAGGATGTATTTTTCGGGAAGTCCCGTGAAGCGGGCGAGTTTCCGGGCGATCTCCTGCCGCTCCGCCGCGGTGAGCTTATCGCCTTTCATGAGGGCGAGCGTGTACTCGCCGGCGGCAAATTGGCGGGACTCCTCGACCGCCTTGGAGAGATCGCCGGCGAGATCGGCGGGGAGTTTTTTGTGATACCAGGCGGAGGCGGTGAAGCTGGGCAGGAAAAGAATATAGGGCAGATCGTTGCCGGAGTTGAACTCGATGGTCTCGAAATTGAGGACGGAGGAGATGAGCGTGATGCCGTTGAGATAGATGCCGTGGTTGCGAAGAAGGTACAGCGAGAGGGCGGAGGCGCGGGTGGTGCCGTAGCTTTCGCCGGCGAGAAATTTCGGCGAGCTCCAGCGCTCATAGCGGGTGAGGTAAAGGCGGATAAAATCGGAGACCGATTCGAGATCGCCTTCGAGGCCGTGGAACTGTTGCGGATCGGCGCCGGGCGCGGGGCGGCTGAAACCGGTGCTGACGGGGTCGATGAAGACCATGTCGGTGAAAGGGAGCAGCGAATCGTTGTTATCGACGAGGGAATAAGGGGGCGTGGGCTGTGCGCCGTCCGGACCCATTTCGACGCGCTTGGGGCCAAACGCGCCCATGTGCAACCAGACGGAGGAGGAGCCGGGGCCGCCATTAAATATGAAGGTGACGGGGCGTTTGGATGCGTCACCGGCATTGTCACGGGTGTAGGAGACGAAGAAGACGCTGGCGCGGGGTTTGCCTTCTTCTTTCTTGAGAAGCAGCGTGCCGGCGAGGGCGGTGTAGGAGAACTTTTGACCGGCGGAGTCGAAGGAGTGCTGGGTTTTGGAGATTTTTTCGACGGCCTCGGGCGCGGGGAATTTTTCATCCGCGGCGGGTTTGGCGGCAGCGGGCGGCGCGGCGGTTTGGCCGAATGCGGCGGCGGCCGCCAGTAACGTCAGTGTCGTGAGTCGAAACAAATGGTTCTGATTATGTTGTGGCATCGTTAGTCGGTAGGGCGCTCTTTGGGCGGAGCGGAAGTGAGGAAATCGGTTTGCACGCGGCGGACGTAATCGTCGAGCAAATGGTTGACGCGGGCGAAGGAAGGGGAGCGAACGATCAATCCGATGTGGTGTTCCTTGTTCATGCGCCAGACGATTTCGGGATCGCTGAACGAGGACGTGTCGGGCCATTCCTGTTTAGCGAGGGAGACGAGGAGGCCGGCGTAGTCCTGGCGCGAGGGAGGGGCGTGATAGGTTCCATCACCGCCGGCGATTTCGACTTTGGCCCATTCGGCCCAGAGGTTGACGCCGGAGGCGGCTTCGACGAGGTCGGCGATGTGCGCGCCGCCGACGCGGGCGGCGGTTTCGAGGAAATAGATTTTGCCATCGGCGCGGCCATGAATGAATTCGGCGTGGGCGATGCCGCGCAGAAGGCCGAGACCGGCGAGCACGCGGCGGTTTTTTTCGAGAAGCGCTTGTTCGATTTCGGAGCCGCGCTCCAGGACGCGGGTGTTGAAGACGCCTCCGCCGTGCGAAACGTCAAGCGGAGGAGCGCCGTAGCCGCTGGCGAGGGAGAAGACGATTTCGTTTTCCGAGACGATGGAATCGACGTGGAAGATATCGCCGGGGATGTAACGCTCCAGCAAGTAAAAAGACTGCTCGTCGCCGAGGGAGTGGATGTGGTTCCAGGCTTCGTCGGGGCTGTTCACCTTCTTGATGCCGATGGCTCCGGCGAGGAGGCGCGGCTTCAGCACCCAGGGCGGAGGAACGTCGCGCATGAAATCGGCGATGCGGGCGTAATTCAAGACGTGAACGAATTCGGGAATGTTCAGGCCGGCCGCGCGGGCTTCCATTCGCATGGCGAGCTTGTCGCGGAAATAACGGGTGGTGGTTTCGCCCATGCCGGGGAGGCGAAGATGCTCGCGGATGGCGGCGGCCATTTCAAGATCGAAGTCGTCGAGCGGAACGACGCGGTCGATGGTTTGGGTGCGGGCGAGATAGCTGATGCCGAGCAGGGTGCCGGAGCGGTCCCATTTCTTGTTGTCGTCCTGCATGTAGAAAATTTCGTCGATGCTTTCGACGGGCCATCGCGCCTTGTCCTTCAGGCTGAGCGAGGTGAGGAGGAAGACGCGGCAGCCCTGGCGTTTGCACTCGCGCAGGAATTCGTGGCCTTTCTCGTAGCTGGCGAGACAGACGATGGTGGTTGGATTGGGAGTACTCATCGGCACGCTCCGCGCCGGGGGTTCCGGCACTCGCTTAGCTTAGCATTTGCGATGTGGGGGAACGGGGGAAAAGACGGGGGACCGACTCGCTTACGCTCGCGGCTCGGTAACGGTGGCGGAACGGGCGCGGCCGTGGAGGTTGGCGAATGGCGCGGCGAAGCGGGGGAGAATATTGGGTATGACCGAAAGAACGAGAGTATCGAGTGCGGCGAAATGGGAACCGATCGTGGGGTATTGCCGGGCGGTGAAGGTGGGGAGCCGGATTTACGTGACAGGGACGACGGCGCTCGATGAGAATGGCGACGTGGTTGGCGTGGATGACGGGTATGCGCAGGCGGCGCAGGCGATCCGGAATATCGCGGCGGCGCTTGCGAAATTGGGCGCGGGGCTGGAGCATGTGGTGAGGACGCGGATGTTTGTGACCGACATCGAGCGGTGGGAGGAGTTTGGACGGGCGCACGGGGAGTTTTTCCGGGATCATCCGCCGGCGGCGACGATGGTGGAGGTGCGAAAGTTGATCGATGCGAATATGCTGATAGAGATCGAAGCCGATGCGGAACTATAACTTCCTTTCAATCCTGATGGCGCTGGCGCTCCCCGCGGTCACTTACGCGGCGCGGGAGAATTTCGACCCGGCGATGGTGCAGCGCGGGAAGAAGCAGTTCGTTTCGTCGTGCGGATTTTGCCATGGCGACGACGCGACGGGGAATCGGGCGCCGGATCTGGTGCGGTCGGCGATGGTGAATCACGACAAGAGCGGAGATTTGATCGGGCCGGTGATTCGGGCGGGAAAGCCGGACAAGGGGATGCCTGGGTTTCCGTTCACCGACGCGCAGATCGCCGACGTGGCGGCGTTTCTGAGGTTCCGCACGCAGGAAGCGCTGGGCAGCGGGAATGTGCCGAGGGATTATCCGCTGGCGAAATTGCTGACCGGCAGTGCCGATGCGGGGAAGGCTTATTTCGACGGCGCGGGAGGGTGCAAGGGGTGCCACTCGACAAGCGGAGACCTGGCGGGCGTGGCGAAAAAATATTCTCCGCTGATGCTGCAACAACGATTATTGGCGCCAAGGGGGCCGGCTTCGACGGCGACGGTGACGCCGCGGACGGGCGGGAAGTTCGAGGGGACGCTGGTGCATATCGACGAGTTCGAAGTGGCGATTCGCGACGGAGCGGGGTGGTACCGGTCGTGGCCGCGCGATGAGGCGGCGGTGGTGGTACACGATCCGCTGGAAAAGCATCGGGAGTTGATTACGCATTACTCGGACGCCGACGTCCATAATCTTTTCGCTTATTTGGAGACGCTGAAATGACGATTCGCCGAAGCCTTCTCGCCGCTTCCGCACTGGCAACGGCCGCTTGGGCGGGAGGGTTGCGGCCGGCCGATCTGTTGAAAGATCCGACGGATACATGGCCCACTTACAACGGCGATTACTCGGGGAGGCGGTATAGCACGCTCGATCAGATCAACACGTCCAACGTGGCGAACCTGGGGCTGGCGTGGGTGTTCCGCACAGGGTCGGTTCCCGTGAAATCGACGCCGTTGCTGGTGGATGGGATCCTTTACTTCACGGTTCCCGACAATATCTGGGCGGTGGATGCGCGGAGCGGGAGGCAGATCTGGCACTACTCGTATGTGTCGGACGGAGGCGACCATATCGGCCATCGCGGGGTGGCGATGTGGGGCGATTGGTTGTACTTCACGACGCCGGATTGCCATTTGGTTTGTCTGAACGCCAAAGACGGAACGGTGCGGTGGAAGGTGGAACTGGGCGACGTGAAGCTGGGGTATTTTTCGACGATGGCTCCGCTGGTGGTGGGGAACCACGTGCTAGCGGGGGTTTCGGGCGATGTCACCGACATCCCGGGGTTTTTGGACGCGAGGGATCCGGAGACGGGCGCGCTGCAATGGAGATGGTACACGGAGCCGAAGCCGGGTGAGCCGGGATCGGAGACGTGGCCGGCCAAGAGCGACGCGATCACGCACGGCGGCGGGATGACTTGGATGACCGGGACTTACGATCCAAAGTTAAATTTGACTTACTGGGGGATCGGGAATCCGAACCCCGTGCTGGCGGGCGCGGGGCGTCTGGGCGATAACTTGTATACCTGCTCGATCGTGGCGCTGAATGCGGAGACGGGGAAGTTAGTGTGGCATTTCCAGCCTTCGCCGCACGACGTTCACGATTGGGACGCGGTGCAGACGCCGGTGCTTTTCGATGCGGCCTTTGGGGGGCGGCAGAGGAAGTTGATCGCGCAGGCGAGCCGCAACGGGTATTTCTTCGTGCTGGACCGGGAGACGGGGAAGAACCTGCTGACCAAGCCGTTTATCGAGACGAATTGGGCGACGGGGATCGACAGCCGGGGCGAGCCGATCCGCAATCCGGCGAAGGATCCGAAGCCCGATGGAGCGCTGGTTTCACCGGGTTCGGATGGGGCGACGAATTGGCTGGCGCCGAGCTTCGATCCGAAGACGGGGTTGTTCTATGTGAGCGCGCGGCGGTTGTGGAGCGTGTTCTATTTGACGGCCGAGGGGAAGGCGGAGGGGTGGGGCGGACGGGATCAGAATTTGTGGGCGGAGTCCGATATCCGGGCGATCGATTACCAGACGGGGAAGATCCGGTGGAAGCATCCGATCGGGCCGGGGCAAGGATCGACGGGGATACTGACGACGGCGGGGGGAGTGTTATTCAGCGGAGACAATTCGAATAACTTGATGGCGCTGGAAGCGGCGACGGGGAAGACGCTGTGGCACGTGAGCGTGGGGAGTTCGTCGGAGAGTTCGCCGATGACTTATGAGTTGGATGGGCGGCAGTATGTGCTGTATGGGGTGCATGATATGCTGTTCGCGTTTGCGCTGCCGGAGAGGCGGTGAGTAAGAGGGAATGCGATGAGTAAGTCGGGTGGGTGGAGTAAGAAGCGGTTGGACGAGTTAGTGGGAGAGGCGACGATTGACGCTTACGGAGATTCGGAACAAGCGTCGGGGTTCTATACGATGATTGAGGATAATCTCCGTTTGCCGTTCGAGACGGAGATTCTCGGGGTTGCGGTCACGGTGGAAAGCATCGATTTTATCGGTGACGACGAACTGGCAGCGGTTTGCCGCAAGGGGAGCAAACAGCAAAAGATTTCCCTGACGGAGCTGCCGCTGCCATCGCCGCCGCCGGAGGGCGCGGAGTGGATCGCGGCGTATTGCCATTGGCGGAAAGGGTTCATGTGAGCAGGATCTGGCTGAAGCCAAGGTCCTGGCGACCGCGCGCCCCGCAACCGATCCTGAGGGTCAAAAGGCAGGGTTTTCTCGGGAAGGCCAGCGGGTGCTTGTTGACCCGATTTCAATCGATGCCAAAGGACTGCGCCAACAACCTCACCGTCTGAACCCGCCGACGATGAAACATGTTATAAACATACGGGTATGAGCAATTTGCAATCCGAATTGTCGAGTCCCTACTGACATGGCCGGATATGGGCATCTCGAGCGCAGCAGGAGTAGGCCACGATACACAGCCGACGAGAGGCGGGTCCCATGCTGAACAATGTGTTTCCGGTTACCGATCTTCTTTCCCTCGCCAGACGAAAGATGAACCCGATGGAATTCAGGAGCATCCCAAGTGGCACCTACTCCGAAGCGTCGTCGGCAGAAGGATGGCGGGTGCAACGTGAGGGGAAAACGGCGGTCCGGATTTGCCGGCCGAAAGCCCGCAGCCTTTTACTGGAAGACCGCGTCTGGTCATTGCTTTACCGACTCGGATTTGACTATCTCTCAGGTGAGGGAGGGGCGCAACTCATGCAGGACTCAAAAGCGGAAAACGGCCCGTACAACCAAATCGATGTAGTGGGACTAGACCCCGAAGTGGCTCTAGCCGTGGAGTGTAAATCAGCGGAGCAACCGCGCAAATACTCCGAGTTCCAAAAGGACCTCGCGAAACATGCGCTCACGCGCCAGCGCTTCGGTGCGTCTGTATCGAACCAGTTCCCTCTGCCACACAAGAGGGTAGCCGTGACAGTAATGTTCACGTGGGATCTAATCCTTACGGAAACCGATGAGGAACGATCCAAGAACGAGAATGTAGTTTTGCTCAATGAGAAGGACCTCCACTATTATGAGCAACTCGCCTCCCATCTGGGCCCCGCCGCCAAATATCAGTTATTTGCAGACATGCTTCCTGGGCGCAAGATACATGGCTTGGAAATTAAGGTGCCAGCGCTCCAGAGCAGGCTTGGAAAATACACCTGCTATACCTTTTCAATCTCTCCCGAGTACCTGCTAAAAATCGCTTACGTCTCGCATCGGGCGAAAGGGAAAGCAACGGACGTCAACACATATCAGAGAATCATCAAGAAATCTCGCCTCAAGAACATTCGCGAATACATCGACCACAATGGCATCTTCCCCACAAATATCGTCGTAAGCCTCGAAGGAAAGAGGCACGTACATTTCGAGCCTTGGGCGAATGGCGGCGAGAAGGAGGTCGCCAAACATGGCCTGCTAATCTTGACTCCATCGTACCGGTGTGCCTGGATTATCGACGGGCAGCACAGACTGTTTGGTTACTCCGGCCATGAGAGGGCCAAGACAAGCCACCTTAGTGTCTTGGCTTTTGATGGGCTTCCGGCGAGTAAGCAAGCCCAGTTATTCATTGACATCAACTACGAGCAAAAAAGCGTTAAGCGGAGTCTTCTGCAGGAGCTTTACGCCGAATTGAACTGGGACGCCGAGGATGAAGACAAGCGGGTTAGTTCTATCGTGTCCAAAGCGGTTCAAGTCCTCAACGAGGATAAGGAGTCACCGTTTTGCGGGCGCATTCCCTTCGCAGACGAGACACGGACGGAAACCCGCTGCATTACGCTTGAGAGCTTCTTTCGCATCCTGAATCAGCCCGGGATGTTTACAGTCAAGAAATCGGTGGAATACGGCCCCTTGTGGACCGCGAACAACGACAGCACCGCTAAAGAGGGCCGTTCAGGTCACAAAGGGCTGGTTCGGGTTCATCCGTGAAGCCGGTGCCTGACTGGTGGCAGTGCGGTGCTGCGGAGGGTGGCGGCCTCTCGATGAATGACGGCGTGACTGTCTGCATGGGCGTGTTGCGAAGCGTATTTCAGCACTTGGGAGATAAGAAGCATTTGAAGCTGATCCAGCTGTCCAATGGCGAAGTGATCGACGAGCTCCGGCGATACGGCGAGGCTCTTGGTCAGTTCTTAGCAGGCTATTCTGCTGCCGAAAGAGCCGGATTTCGAGCAGGGGCAAGGGGGAATCAAGGGCAAACGGCAACACGTCGCAAATGCGAGAAAGCGCTAAATGCAAAATTCCGAGACTTTGAGCCGCCTGGGTTAATGGAGGACCTCAAGCTCCAGGAAGCGCGCACGAACGACGAGGCATTCAGGCTTATCACTCAGCCTCGAGCAGACTCTTCTCGCATTCATAATCGGCAGCCTAAAAATCGAGTACGGAGATGGCGAGACGGACCCGTGGTGGTATCAGGGCGTTCAGGAGCCGATTCGTAAAAAGGCGACCATGCGGCTTGAAGAGGATCAGGGCAAAGGAAAAAGGAGCAGTACCTTGATCTCATTGACTTCCGGACAATAGTTGTGAACAATTCGTCTCTTTTCCAAGACTCCATGGCATTCGGAAAATCTGGCAACAAGGAGGTGAAGACCGCATGGATGCAGAAGTTAAATGATATGCGCAAGATCGTCATGCATCCCGCAAAGCAGCAGGCTATTACGTTCGAGCAGCTTGCCCAATTGAGGGATTATCACGAAACCCTCACCCAGAACCTTCAGTCCAGAGAGAGCGCGCCGAACGAATGAACACTCAAGCGCGCAATCTAGACAAGCGGGTTCGTAGCCAGGATAGAGTGCTGATCACCCCGTCGAAGCCGGCTAAACCCTTCCTCAAATAGCCCGGCGGGAAACGTTGGCTTACCAGTCACATCCTGGGCCTACTCGACGGGGCTTCCGCAGGTACTTCGAACCATTCCTTGGCGGAGGTGCCCTTTTCTTTGCGTTCCGGCCGCCGAACGCGATCCTTTCCGACATCAACGGTGATCTGGTCAATACATACATCCAGGTGAAGCGCAGGCCTCTGGATCTGATCGCTAGCCTTCGGCAATTGCCCGTCGATGAAGCCACCTATCGTAACCTGCGTAACGACAAACCTAAGCGGAATATTGACCGGGCTGTTCGGTTCCTTTACCTGAATCGAACCGCGTTTGGCGGAATATATCGCCTTAATCGGAATGGCGACTTCAACGTTCCCTTCGGAGGTGGCGGGCGAACCCCGGCGCCCCTCTGGGAGGAAGGTCTTCTGGTAGGCGCTTCTCGAGGACTTAGGAACGCATCACTCGTTTGTGCAGATTTTGACGACGCGTTGGCTTCAGCAAGCTTCGGTGACCTAGTGTACTGTGACCCGACCTATACAGTGACCCACGATAATAACGGGTTTTTCGCAACAACGGGCGTAACTTTTGCTGGGTTGATGAACGTCAGCGGCACCTGCCAGCAGGTCGGCAAGCGCGGCGCGACCAGACTGGTCAGCAATGCGGACCATGAGACGTCGTGAACTATACCGCTCCTGCGAGTGTCCGCCAAGTCGGCCGGATGAGCCTTCTATGCCCCAACTCGCAGAAGCGAAGACCGACCAAGGAACTTCTATTCGTTATTCGGCCCGGCAAGGGTCGTTAGGGTCTTCGGTAGCCTTATTGTAACTGTGCGTACCCCATCGACGAGGACCGGACGTAGAGGAAGGCGGTCGCGTCCGACCGCGAGTTCAACTCGGTCAGGTATAGCCGGGCGCGTGACATAACAATCGATGGCAAAGGCCCGATAACGGGATTCCAGGGGCGTTGGCCAAGGCGCTTTAGGTTCGAGCCATCGTTGGGAGGCTGTCGGTCCCAAAACACCGACGACTAATCATGAGGGGTTTGCGCCTTGCGTACGGGCGGCGCTGTGATAAACCGAGGAGTTATTCTTTTGAGGGATGTCCATGTTCCCGACTAGGTTTTTGGCGATCTTCGCCAGCATTTCGCTGGAGCGGCGCTTATGAGTCTCACGCTGGTGGTGAGGAGCGTCAATGGCCGGTGCCGGTTCGGTGTCGCTTCCCGGGTTCCGGCGGGCGAGTGTCTGCCGTCGTCGGGAAGTGGAAGCCTTCAGGTTCGTCGTTAGGTAGCGACGGCGCGCCACCAATTCGGATGTCATGCAGTAGCGGCGCGGGAAACACTTCCGCGAAAAGGCGACAAGGCGCATTAGTGGCGAGCCTTTTTTCCGTGGGCGGGTGAGGCAACTTCGGCTTGTCACTCGCGGACAGAGTCTTTACGCTGAGTGTAGCAATGGCGTCGAGCGGGCGCGCGGCTATGGAAACCGAAAAGAATCTTCAAGCAACGATTCCCGCCGCCTTGCTGGCGAGGGTACAGGACGCCGCTCGGGCGGAACACATCACGGTGGACGAACTGGTGCGGTATGCCTTGCAGCGCCGCCTGAATACCCATGAATGGCGCGAAACGCTTGCCTTCGGGGAGAAGCATGCCGAGTCCCTTGGCCTGAGGGAGCCGGGCGTGACTGAGGCGATTGCCGAGCCGGGAGTGCCGGTGGAACGCGCGAGGCGCGGCGCTGAAAGGAGTGTGGGGAACGCTTAAGGGATTCGCAATCGCCGCACGTCTCGTGGCCGCATCGCGCATAGTGGCGGGCGTTCCAACTGTAGATCGTGGCCGCCCCGGACTTGATCGCACAATGCGCGAGCAGGGCGTCGTATATGGCGCCGCCTACGATGCCGAGATCGGCCGAAGCTTGTAGCGCGGCGGCGTATTCGTCGCCGTCGAGAGCGCGATGGAGAGCCGGCCGCGGATTTCGCCGATGAACAGCATGGCCTGCTCGCCGCTGATACGGTGCCTGCCAGGCATCCGGGTCAGCGTGGAGTAGACCTCGGCGAGGCTGTGCGCCGCGCAGCAGCCGCTGCGTTTTCAAATTGGATGAATCGCGCCAGGCTGGCGGGATGGTGGATGTGGTCCCCATAGAATACCGGCACGAGCACCGACGTGTCGAGGAAACCTTTCATTCCGCTTTGCCGAGATTCGCCAGATCGCGTTCCTCGCGGATTTTCCGCAGCATGCTCGCCGGTGGCGGAGGCGGGGAGGGGCTGTCCGGAGTGAAACACCCAGACACCATGCTCTTTTGTGAGCGAACCCGTCCCGCGGACCGGGCGCAGAGTGATCTGGTCGCCGCGCGCTCTCCATTTCGAGGGCGTCGCCGGGTTCGAGACGCAGCTCTTCCCGCAGCGGTTTGGGGATGACGACGCGGCCTGCTTTATCGATGGTAAGACGGGTGTTCATTCTAGTTTCGTTCTTTGGTTGGCCCACGAGTCACTAATATTATCAACTGAAGGGGGCGATCTTGCGGAGGTTGGGTGGGATTTGCGCTTCGGCCCGGTACGGCGACGCGGCATGTTCCGCGCGGTAGTATGATCGAGAGCGCTACGGGCGCGATGAGGTTGGCTGGATCGTTTTCTCTGGGACTTATGAAACGGCATGCGCTACTTTACGGGGTCATCGGCGGGATCCTGATTACCTTGCTGAAGTGGAGCGAGTACCGGTTTCTGGTGATCGAGCATTCGATCGAGATTTATGGCGGGCTGACGGCGGCGATTTTTGCCGGTCTTGGGATCTGGCTCGGCCTCAAGCTGACCGGAGCGCGGCGGAGGATCGATGGCAAGAAGGAAGCCCCCGTCCCGGACGGGAGAAGGCGGGAGGATTTGGGCATCACGCGGCGCGAGCAGGAGATCCTGGAACTGATCGCGCAGGGCTTGAGCAACCGCGAGATCGCCGGGAGGCTTTTCGTGAGCGAGAACACGGTGAAGACGGATTCCAGCCGTGTTTTCGAAAAATTGGGAGCGAAGCGGCGGACGCAGGCGGTGGTGCTCGGAAGGGAATTCGGGTTGCTTCCTTGAACTCCTCGCGCGAACGGGTGATTTTTGCCTTCGGAAGCCAAAATCACCCGAAAGGATGACGACGGAAACCCCACCGGGCGCGGTATAGTGTGTCCTCGGCGGCGTTCCCGCCGACAGGTGACACAAATGAGAAAGACCATTCTTACCTTCGGGCTGATTTCCGGCGCCCTTTCCTCGCTGCTGATGGTGGCCACGGTGCCGTTCGCGCACAGGATAGGCTTTAACAACGCCCTGATCGTCGGTTACACCAACATGGTGCTCTCGTTCTTGCTGGTATACTTCGGCGTCCGCTCCTATCGCGACAACGCTAGCAACGGCCAGATCACGTTCACCAAGGCGTTTGCCGTGGGGATCTCGATTACCCTGATTTCGTGCCTCTTCTACGTCGTGACGTGGGAGATTCTCTACTTCAACTTCCTGCACGATTTCATGGACAACTACGGCGCTCATACGATCGAAAAGCTCAAGGCCTCGGGCGCGAGTCCCGCAGCCGTCCAGGCGCAAGTTCTGCAACTGAAGAAATTCAAGGAGCAGTACGAAAACCCGCTGTTCAACTCACTGATGACTTTCATCGAGCCCTTCCCGGTTGGGCTCGCCATCACGCTGATTTCCGCGGCGGTGCTGAGGAAAAAGGCGCAATCGTCACCGGCGGGAGCGGTCCTGGGGACGTCGTAAGATGGCCGCGAATGCGGCCCCGAGTTTAATTGCCAGGCGGATGGCGCGTGAGGGCTTGGAGGACCTGGCGGATGGCGGCGATCACGATGTCCGGCTGGTCGATTTCGACGGAATGGAAGCTGTCGTCCGCTACGAGGTGACGGCTGTTGGAGGAGAGCGAGAGGAGTTTCGCTTGCAACTCGGCGTAGCCGGGGGCGGTGTTGGCGGTGCTGACGACGACTAGGGGGATTTGGCCGAGGGGATGAGGGAGGCGGTCCGTGGCTTTCAATTGCTCGGCGCAATCCTGGGCGGCGCTGGCGGTGTCGGGGCGGGGTTGGCGGGATTCGGCCCAGCGTTGGAGATCGCGGTCGCGCGGGGGGAGATTGGTAAAGTGGGACGATTCTTCCGTCGTCGCTTCGATGGGCGTTTTGAAGATTAGGACCGGCGGACCATTTGCGGCGGGCGGAGGAGGCGGGGCGTCTTCGGGAGGGAGGAAAGCATGGTCGACGATCACCATGCCGGCGATCTCGCCGGGATAGAGCGCGGCGTATTGGCGGGCGACGAGAGCGCCGATGGAGAAGCCGACGAAGACGAACGGGCGTTCGATTTGGGCGCTGCGAATTACGTTGTGGACTTCGGTTACGCGATCCTGGCAGGTTGCGGAAGGCCCAGGGTCGCTCCACGCGGTACCGGCGATGTCGTAGGTACACACTTTGGCGAGCTTGGCGATTTTGGGCTGGACCAAGTCCCAGTCGAAGGAGAAGCCGCCGGCGATGAATACGGTGGGGCTTCCTGCGCCGGTGCAGTGGAGATGGACGCGATAGCCTCCGGCGTCAACGAGGGTTCCCAGGGGCGAAGGGGGCGGGAGGGATTGCGCCGGGAGGAGACGGGCGAGGAATATCGCGGCCAGAAGGACAAGGGCGCGGCGCGGAGGGTCGAAAGCCATGCCAAGTATACTCGATGGTAGCGCGGGCGTTGCGTGGGGCGATTGCGTGAGGCGGATGATGCGATGAAGGCGTTGCGGAACGAGGTTGCGGCGATCACGCTGGCGGCGTGGGCGATGGCGATGGGAGCGTGCGTACACAAGCGCGTCCCGGCGGTCGCGGCGGGCGGCGTGGCGGCGAACGACAATTCGTATATGGATTTGGCGCCAGGGTGGAAGTTGCGGGCGGTAATGCCGTTGACGAAGTCCGGACGGTTCGATGCGACGGGACTTGCGCCGCAAGGAAACGGCACGACGTTCATTTCCTCCGGCGATCTGGTTGGGTATCGGACGATCCACTACTCGGTGCGAGGCGCGAGGCACGGAGAGGTGCGGATTCGATTCCTTTCGGCCGAGGATACGCGGGATGGAAAAACTGTAGCCACTCCAGAGCCGCCGGCGCCGCCGGTCCGGTTCCCACGGCGAAGCGGGCACGTGAGGTTGATCTATCTGGTGCGCCGCAGCGAGAGCGATCACGATATGGCGATCGTGGCCTCGCGGCGAATGGACTCGTTGAACGCGTTTACTGGGCAGTTGAAGGAACACCCGGAGATATGCGGCGCGGACGAGGATGTTTTTTGTTCCTGGGTACCGCCGGGCGTGGCGCTCCGGCCGGAGAAGGACTGATCCGGACGGACGGGGTAGAAACCGGGGCGCGGGAGGTCAGCGGGTCATCTCCTCGTAGCGCGAAGAGACGAAATCCCAGTTGACGACGTGGAAGATGGCGGCGAGATATTCCGGGCGCCGGTTTTGGTATTTGAGATAGTAGGCGTGCTCCCAGACATCGATGCCGAGGAGGGGACGGTTGCCCGACGACAGGAGCGAGTCCTGATTGGGGAGGGATGTGACGGCGAGCTTGCCGGTCTTATCGAGCGACAGCCAGCCCCAGCCGCTGCCGAACACGCCGGAGGAGGAGGCCTTGAGGGCGGCTTCCAATTTGTCCTGGCTCCCGAAGGCTTGATCGATGGCGGCGGCGAGTTTGCCCGAGGGCATTTTCTGCTTCGAGGCGGGGGTGAGAGTGTTCCAGAAGAGGCTATGGTTGGCGTGGCCTCCGCCCTGATTGCGAATCTGGGTTCGCACGGCGGAGGGAAGCGCGTCGAGATTCGAGAGGAGATCGTCGAGGCTCTTTCCGGCGAGCGAGGGATCGGAGGCGACGGCTTTGTTGAGATTGTCGACGTAGGCTTGGTGGTGTTTGTCGTGGTGGATTTGCATCGTCTGCGCGTCGATGTAGGGTTCGAGCGCGTCGTAGGCGTAGGGGAGCGGGGGGAGGGTAAACGGCGCGGCGGCCGCTTGCACCGATTGGGCGATGGCGCCGGCGGCGGCGAGTTGAATCCAGTCTCTGCGGGTCATGGCTGCTCCTTTTCTACTTCGCTCCGGAGGATTATGAAGATACGCCACGGGGCGGCGAAAAGCAAGGGGGGCCTTCCGCGTAGATCCGATCGCCGAGCGCGAGGGCGGAGGAACGGAGTTCGTTTTGATAGCGGCCGATCACGGCGGTCCAGCGTGGATGGGGAGCGAGTGTCTGGCGAAGGACTTCGAGGTTGTGATCGTCGCCGAGCTGGGTTTGGAGTTTTTTCAAATTCCTCGCGCGGGCGCGGGAGGAATCGCCATAGAAGTTCGCGAGAAGGCGGGTTTGATAGAGATGATCCTGGACGCGCTTTCGCCAACGATGGAAATTTTCCGCCTCCGGGTGGCGGCGCGCGTATTTCATGGCCTTGCGCGCGCGGCGGAAGGCGGCTTCGAGTCCGGAAGCGACGGCGGGAACGCCGTCGAGGGGAAGCGGCCAGGTTTCGGAGCGTTTTTCGCAGGCCTGGAGCTTGGCGCAGACCCGCTCCAACAGACGGCCGGTTTTGGCTTCCCCGTCGATGCGAATCTTACGGGCGGCGAGGCGGCGGCGGAAGGTGGCGGCGGTGCGCTGGCTCAGCTCGCCTGGGTATTTGCGGACGAGCCCGTCGAAGACTTCGAGCAGGACCTCGGCGTCGCGAAGGCGGGCGAGCTTGGCGCCGGCCTCGCGGAGTTTTTTGTCTTCGGAGGCGAAGGCTGCGCCGGGACCGGGGCGGAACAACCGGAGCATGGCGCGAATTTTTTTGACGCTCTTGCGGGCTTCGTGAATGGCTTCGGCGGCGCTCTCTTCGCGCTCCACGGCGGCGCCGAGGCGTTTGGCGGCGGACTGGAGTTCCTCCGCGGAGATCCGTTTTACTCCGGCGGAAATCGGCTCGTCGAGTTTCAGCCGGTAAGCCATGGGCGGCGGAAGCTAATCGTCGCTCGAAGAAGATGCCGCTTAAGACGTCGAGTCCTTTGTGCTCGTCGCCGCCGTGGGGGTGCGGGGCGAGTTCGCGGCGGAGCTTGGAAAGCGTCATGCTCTGGACGACGACTTTGCCGGGACCGGTGAGGGTGGCGAGGAAGATGCCTTCGCCGCCGAACAACATGCTGCGGATGTTGCCCACCATTTGAATGTCGTAATCGACGGTGCCGTCGAAGGCGACGATGCAGCCGGTTTCGATCTGGATGGATTCGCCGGCCTGGAGGTTGAATTCGACGTGATCGCCGCCGGCGTGGATGAAGACGATGCCGGGACCGGTGAGTTGTTCGAGAATGAAGCCCTCGCCGCCGAAGATTCCCGCGCCGAGTTTCTTGACGAGGGCGATGTGGAGTTGAACAGAAGTCTCGGCGAGAAGGAAGGCGTCGCGCTGGGCCATCAGCACCTGGCCGGGGGCGAGTTCGTAGGCTTGGATTTTACCGGGATAGCTGCCGGCGAAACCGGCCTCGCCGGGGACGGGGGTGCGGAAGTAGGTGAGAAAGAGCGACTCGCCCATGAGCTTGCGTTGGACGGCGCCCCAGATTTTTTCGCCCAGCGACTGGCCGCTCATGCGGGTGTCCCAGCTCACCGACGGGGTTTTGTAGATCATCTTGCCGGCTTCGGCGTAAACCTCCTGGCCGGGCTTGAGCTTGAGGCGGGCGATCTGGAGATTACTGCCGACGATTTCGTATTCGAGCTTGGGGACGGCGGGAAACGCGGGCGCCGGAAGCGGACCGGCGCCGGAGAGGGGCTGGCCGCAGCCGGGGCAGAAACGGGCGTCGGGGGCGTTCGACGCCCCACACGAGGTGCAGAAGGGCATAGGGAGGCAGTCCTTTTTTTACTGGCCGATGTAAATGGTCGCGGGCGCGGCCAAATGCTCGCCGGCGGCGTCCTGGTTACTCGGATTGCCCTTAAATAATACGACGACGGTGGTGGCGCCGGGGGCGGCGTTGGATGGAATCTGGATGTTGATCTGCCAGAGGCCGACGAAGCCGGGGGCGAGGCCGGAGTATTCGACGGCGGAGGGCGGGAGGAAGTCGGTTCCGCCGGCGTAGACCTGGGGTTGCTGGGAAGTGGGGACGGCGCCGGTGGCGGGAGACCCGTCGGGCGGAGCGCCGTTGACCACGCCCTGGCCGGTGCCGAAGATGCGAGATGTAATGGCCGGCCTTGACCGGGTCGGTGGAGCTATTGGGCTTGCCGTCGTCGTTGTTAATGGCGGCGAGGGGGCCGGTGCCGGAGCGGTCCAGGCTGAAGAAGCCGGGAGAGGACTGCTCGACGCTGTAGAGTCCGTCGGAGAGGACCTGGTTGGTGGAAACCTGGAGGACCTCGAAATCCTGGGGGCCGGTGGGGGTGGCCATGGGGACCTGGAAATTGATCTGAGTGGGAGAGGTGTAGAGGAGGGGAGCGGCGACGCCGTTGACCAGTACCTGGATGTCGCCGAGCGAAGTGGGCAGGGGCAGAGAGGCGGCCGAAGCGGTGTTTTTGGCGAAGGTTCCGAAGAGGGAATCGAGCATGCCTGGGGCGTAGCGGTGGAAATAGTTGGCGGCGTTGGCGTTGCCGAGGCCGAGGGCGGGGTAAAAGAAAACCACGCGATTGTCGGCGTCGGGAACGATGGGATTGCCGGCGGTGTCGAGTGAGATCGCGAGGGGTTCGAAATCGACGATGGTGTCGGTGGGAGCGCCATTGCCGATGAGGATCTGGTCGTAATTGGGGAAACGGATAATGTTGTTGGCGAGCGTATTGGCGACCCAGATCTCGCCGGTGGCTTGATTTACTGCGACGCCGGTGGGTTGATTGAGGCCTTGAATGGAGATGGAGACGGTGGGGTTGGTGCCGGCGGTGGGGATGTCGCGGTAGATGGCGACGCGGCCGTTGCCGGTGTCGGCGACGTAGAGCTGGTCGCCGTGGTCGGTGGCGATCATGTGCGGGCCGGCCAATCCACCGCTGCCGGCGGCGGGGTTGTTGCCGACGACGGAGGTGAAGTCGGGCTGGCCGATGACGGCGGAGGCCAACTGGCCGTCGCTGAAATCGCCGCTTTTCGGTTTTTGGAAGAACAGAATGCGGTTATGGAACTGGTCGGAGGCGAGAAGATCGCCCTCCTGGGTGAGGGCGAGTCCATAGGGGCTACGCATGGTGGAAGCGGTGGGGTCGGTGACGACCTGGTTAAAATAGGCTTGGCCGAGAACGACGGAGGCGGTTTGCGTGGCGCCGGCGGGCTGTTTGAAGGGCTGCGGGAAGCGGAGGACGCGGCCGTTGCCGGAATCGGCGACCCAGAGATTGCCGTTCGAATCGACGGCCATGCCGGCGGGCGAGTAGAGGCTGGTGGCGGAAGGGGAGGTCCCCTTGTTGGTGGGGTAGTTGACGAGGGCGGTAAAGAAATCGGGCTGGCCGATGACGAGATCGGCCTTCTGGCCGGCGGTGATCTGGCGGTAGTCGTTAAAGCCGAGGACGCGGTTGTTGCCGGCGTCGGCGACATAGAGATGAGGCGGAGTGGAATTGGGGTCGATGACGGCGCTGCCGCCGGGGAAGGCGAAATTGACGCCACTGATATTTTGATTGCCGGCGAAGAGGTAGAACTCGCGGCCTTCGATGAGATTCACGGAATTATAGGGAAAATCGATTTGACCGAAGACGCGGGAGGCGGCTGTGAAAGTGCCGGCGACGATGGGGAAATCGAGGACGCGATTGTTGCCGGCGTCGGCGATATAAAGATCGGTTCCGTTGGTGATGGCGCCGGCCGGGGAGCTGACGGTGGAAGCGGAGGGCTGGGGGTTGCCGGAGTTCAATTTGCTGGAGGCGAAGTCGGCCTGGGAGAAAACGAAGTTGGCGGTGGGGCCGAACTGAGTGGCCTCTGGCGGCCATTGGCTGAAGGGAGGGTAGCCGAGGATGCGATTGTTGGCCGGATCGCAAACAAAAGGATTATTGCCGATGAAGAAGATTCCCTGGGGCGGGAAATTGGCGGCCCCGAGGGTTCTGGCGCTGACGGGAGCGGGTTTGGGGTTGGTTAATGTGGGAACGTCGACGCCCATGATGCGGGAGGCGCCCTCGCCGGCATAGAAGGGCGGGGTGTAAACGAGCACGCGGATGGCGCCGTCGGCGACGTAGAGATTGCCGGTAGGGTCGAAGGCGAGGTAGCCGGGAGCGGCGAGGAAGTTTTTCTTGATGGGGGTGGAATTCGGCGGGATGGCGTTGCTGGTGAAGACGGACTCGCCGAGAACGAGGTCGGCGTTGGGATCGTTGGCGGCGCCGGTGGGCAGCACAGCCGAGTTGAAGCGAAGGACGCGATTGTTGCCGGGGTCGGTGACCCACAGGTTGCCGGTGGTGTCGAAGGCCATGCCGGCTTGAAACGGGCCGGCGCTGGCGAACAGAGCCAAGGTATTGGGTCCGGGATTGAGCTGGCCCTGGTTAGCGACGGCGGTGGTGAGTCCGGGCTGGCCGAGAACGAGGTCCGGGGTGTAGCCGTTGGTTTGGCTGAAGGGTTTGGGGAAGCGAAGGATGCGGTTGTTGCCTGCGTCGGCGATATAGAGATTGCCTTTGGCGTCGACGGCGACGGCGGTGGGGAAGGCGAGGCCGCGGCTGAAATTGCCGGTAGCCGATTGCGGGGAGCTGGAATAGTTATCGGGCTGGCCGAGGACGAGATCGGCGAAAGCGCCGCTCAGGGCGGTGGTGGCGTTTTTCCAGGCGAGCACGCGGTTGTTAAACGTGTCGGCGACGTAGAGGATGGGAGGGGAGACGGAGGTGTCGAGGGCGACCGATTGGGGGCTATTGAGTTCCCTGCCGTCGAGCAGGTTGGGAGCGGTGGCGGTGACGTTGAGGCGTTCCAGCACGGCTTGGCCGAGAAGGCGCGAAGGGATGTTGTTGATGGAGGTTTGAGCCAGGGAGGGCAGCGCCGCGCCAGCCAGAAAAATGGAAACAAAGATCGAGTAAATGGATTTCATTGGAGTTTTTTCCCTGACGCACGCGGGAAGCGCCATCCCTATACATAGCATAAACATCTCTTCGCCGCCGATGGGCGAAGTTGTTAAAATACCCCTTGATCCATCCGATTCGTCCTAGAGTTTGCGCGGTGAGTTATCTGAATACGGCGCCGCTGGTATGGGGCATGCTGCATGGGCGGCAGCGGGGCGCGTTCGACCTGGAATTCCGGCTGCCATCGGAGTGCGCGGACCGATTGGCGGACGGGCGGGCGGAGGTGGGGCTGGTGCCGGTGATGGAGATGGCGCGGCAGGGGCTGGAGGCGCTTCCGGGGGTGGGGATCGCCAGCCGGGGAGCGGTGCGGAGCATTCTGTTGATCTCGAAGGCGCCGTTCGGACGAATCCGGACGCTGGCGGCCGACAGCGGCTCGCGGACGTCGGTGGAGCTGGCGCGGATCGTGCTGGAGCGGCGTTACGGGGCGAGGCCGGAGGTACGGAAGGAATCGCCCGATTGGGAGGCGATGCTGAAGGACAACGACGCGGCGCTGGTGATCGGCGATCCGGCGCTGCGCATCGACCCGGCGGCGATCGGGCACGCGACGCTCGATTTGGGGCGGGAGTGGCGGGAGATGACCGGACTGCCGATGGTATTCGCGATGTGGGCGGGGCCGGGGCCGCTTGACGGAGAGCGTTTCCGGGCGGAGGATTTTCTCGATTCGTACCGGTTCGGGGCCGAGCGCCTGGAGGAGATCGCCGCCGCCGAACATGGCCGGCGGGGCATTCCGGAGACGCTGGCGGCCAGCTATTTGAGAGACAATATCGTGTACGAGCTGGGAGCGGAGGAATACGCCGGTATGGCGCGATTTCTTGAATACGCGCGGGCGTTGCCGGAATCCTCCTTTCTCAGCGCGGCGGAGACGGCGGCATCATGATTACGCGAGCGGAAGCGATTGAGATGTTCGAGAGTGGCGATCTGGTGGAGATCGGGATGGAGGCGGACGCGGTGCGGCGCAAGCTGCATCCGGAAGGGGTGGCCACCTATATTGTCGACCGCAACATCAACTACACGAACTTCTGCACGGAGTATTGCAGCTTTTGCGCCTTTTACCGGCCGATGGGGCACAAGGAAGGCTACATCCACTCGCGGGAGACGATCTTCGACAAGATTCAGGAGACGATCGACCTGGGGGGGACGGGGATCCTGATGCAGGGAGGGCTGCATCCGGAGTTGAAGATCGAATGGTATGAAGATCTGCTGCGGGCGATCAAGGACCGGTTCGGCGATAAGATCTGGAACCACTGTTTTTCGGCGCCGGAGATCGTGAACATCGCCGAGGTGAGCGGATTGACGCTGCGGGACACGATCGCGCGGCTGCGGGACGCGGGGCTGCAATCGATCCCCGGGGGAGGGGCGGAGATCCTGGACGACGACGTGCGGCGGCGGATCAGCCGGCTGAAGTCGTCTTCGCGGGACTGGATCGAGGTGCATCGGACGGCGCACGGGCTGGGGCTGCGGACGACGGCGACGATGATGTTCGGATGCGGGGAGACGGTGGAGCAGCGGATGAACCACTTCGACATCGTGCGGCGGATTCAGGAAGACACCGGCGGGTTCACGGCGTTTATTCCGTGGTCCTTTCAGCGGGAAAACACGTCGCTGGGGCGGTTCGTGAAAGAAGAGGCGACGGCGGTGGAATACCTGAAAACCCTGGCAATATCCAGGATTTATCTGGACAACATCGTGAATATCCAGTCGTCGTGGGTGACGCCGGGGCTGAAAACGTGCCAACTGGGGCTGCGGTTCGGCGGAAACGACGTGGGCAGCGTGATGATCGAGGAAAACGTGGTGTCGGCGGCGGGAGCGCACCACCGGGCGAGCGAGGAAGAACTGCGCCGGATGATCCGGGGGGCGGGATTCACGCCGAAGCAGCGGGACACATTGTACCGGACCTATTTCTTAAATTGAGGCGGCGCGGCGCTCCAATTAAAGATTGGATTGAGGTCATTTGTTTCTCTTATATCGCCAAGATATTCGTTGAATTATCGGTCGATTTTCTTACTGATAATTCTTCATAGAAGGTGTTGGTAGATCTAGTACTATTTGACGCAAACTATTGAGACGGGTGAGGAATACGGCAAATCTAAGGGTTGTACCAAACGCGATATTCGGCTAGACTATACAAGTCAGACGGGAGGGGGAAGTACGGACTTATGAAAAAAGCATTCATCACCGGCATCACGGGTCAGGACGGGTCATATCTCAGCAGTCTGTTGATCGAAAAGCAATACGAAGTGCATGGTCTGCTGCGGCGAAGCAGTTCGTTTAACACGGGGCGGGTGGATCATCTGTACCGGGACACGCACGACCCCTCGGCGAAGCTGATTCTGCATTACGGGGACATGACGGACGGGAGCTCGATGCGGAGGGTGTTGCAGGAGGTGCAGCCGGACGAGATCTACAATCTGGCGGCGCAATCGCATGTGCGGGTTTCCTTCGAGTTGCCGGAGTACACGGCGGACGTGGTGGCGACGGGGACGATGCGGCTGCTGGAGGCGATGCACGACTACGCCTCGGGCGGGAAGCCGGTGAGGATGTACCAGGCGGGATCGTCGGAGATGTTCGGGGCGGCGGCGCCTCCGCAGAGCGAGACGACGCCGTTTCACCCAAGGAGTCCGTACGCGGTGAGCAAGGTGGCGGCGCACTGGTACTGCGTAAATTACCGGGAAGCTTATGGGCTGTTCATTTCGAACGGCATCCTGTTCAACCACGAGTCTCCGCACCGGGGGGAGACGTTTGTGACGCGGAAGATCACGCGGGCGTTGTGCCGGATCAAGCTGGGCTTGCAGGACACGCTGTATCTGGGCAATCTGGACGCCAAACGGGATTGGGGATTCGCGGGCGACTATGTGGAAGGGATGTGGCGGATGCTGCAGCACCACACTCCGGACGATTTCGTGGTGGCGACGGGGAACTCCTACTCGGTGCGGGAATTTTTGGAGGAGGCGGCGCAGCAGTTGGATCTGAACTGGAAGCAGGTGGTGAAGATCGATTCGCGCTATCTGAGGCCGTCGGAAGTGGATTATCTGAAGGGCGATCCGAGCAAAGCGGAACGGCTGTTGAAGTGGAAACCGAAGACCAGTTTCAAGGAACTGGTGAAGATGATGGTGGAACACGACTTCGAGCAAGCCAAGCAGGAATGCACGCTGAGGGATGCCGGACACAACTTCGCCGTACGCAGCAGCGGCACGGCCTATGCATAAGAGCGCGGCGATTTACGTCGCCGGGCACCGCGGGTTGGTGGGATCGGCGATTGTAAGGAAGCTGAAGGCCGAGGGCTATTCGAACCTGATCCTGAGGGGGAAGGCCGATCTGGATCTGACGTCCCAGGCGGCGGTGGAGCGGTTTTTCGCCGAGGCGCGGCCGGAATTCGTTTTTCTGGCGGCGGCCAAGGTGGGCGGAATTCTGGCCAACAGCACGCGGCCGGCCGAGTTCATCCGGGAGAATCTGCTGATTCAAACGAACGTGATCGACGCGGCCTACCGCAACGGGGCGCGGAAGCTGGAGTTTCTGGGCTCCTCCTGCATTTATCCGAAGATGGCGCCGCAGCCGATCCGGGAGGAGTATCTGTTGACGGGGCCGCTGGAGCCGACCAACGACGCCTACGCGATCGCCAAAATCGCCGGAATCCGGATGTGCCAGGCTTACCGCGAACAATATGGGTTCGACGCGATCTGCCTGATGCCGACCAATCTATACGGGCCGGGCGACAACTTCGATCCGGACGGCAGCCATGTGCTGCCGGCGCTGATCCGCAAGTTTCACGAGGCGAAAGTGGCCGGGGCGAAGACGGTGACGCTGTGGGGCACGGGAAGCCCGCGGCGGGAGTTTTTGCACGTGGACGACATGGCGGCGGCGGCGGTGTTCCTGATGCTGAACTACAGCAGCGGGGAGATCGTGAACGTGGGGACGGGCGAGGAGATATCGATTCTCGAATTAGCGCAGATGGTGCGGGAGATCACGGGCTGCCAGGCGGAGATTGTCCACGACGCTTCGAAGCCGGATGGGACGCCGCGAAAGCGGATGGACGTTTCGCGGTTGCAGGGATTGGGATGGCATCCGGGGATCGGGCTGCGCGAGGGGATCGCCGGGACGTACCTCTCCTATGTGGATGGTTTGGGCGAAGAGCGGGGCGCGTTGGCGGGCCAGCGAAGGTAGCCGCGCGCGGTTAGATGCGCGAAACCCAATCGGCGTAAACCGCTTCGAGGGTTTGGCGGATGGAGTACTGGCGCTTCCAGCCCAGGGCGCGGAGCTTGGAATTGTCTCCGAGCAGCAGCGGCTCGTCGGAAGGCCGGCCGAGCGCGGGATCGAATTCGACTTTCACCTTTTCCGACAGACCGGCGATGTCGAGGAGAGTGGTGAGCACGTCGTGGATTTTGACGGCTTCGCCGGTGCAGATGTTCATCGGCTCGCCGGGCTTGCCTTTTTCAAGGAGCAGCATCATGCCGGCGACGCCGTCGCGGACGTCGATGAAATCGCGCGCGGTTTCGAGGTTGCCAACGCGCACGACGGGATCGAGGCGGCCGGCGGCGATGAGGGCGATCTGGCGGGCGAAATTCTGGATGGCGGTGGCGGGCGGATGGCCGGTGCCGACGTGGATGAAGAGGCGGGGCAGGAACACTTTCATCCCGAAGTTGTGAAAATGCTGGAAGCCGAGGGCCTCGGTGGCCACTTTGCTGACGCCGTAGGGGCTGATGGGACGGAGGAGGCGTTCTTCTTTTAAAGGGCAATCGGAGGGTTGAACGTCGCCGTACTCGGCGCTACTACAGGCGATGATGGTTCTGCAATCGGGGACGATGAGGCGGCAACAGCGCAGGACATTGGCGGTGCCGAGGTAGTTGGCCTGGTGGGTGGACCATTCCATCTGCCAGGATGCGCCGTTGAAGGCCTGGGCGGCCATGTGGAAGACGACATCGGGCTTAAGGCGGCGGAAGACGTCTTCGAGCGCGTTATAGTCGAGGATGTCGCAACGAAAGACGGAAGAATCCTGGACGGCGGAGAGGCGGCTGGAGGCGCTGTTGCGCGCCACACCGAAAACCTCCCAGCCGGCGGAGCGAGCGGCGTTGGCGCAATGCAAGCCGATCATGCCGGTGATGCCTGTGATTAGAGCCTTCATGAATTTCCCCTCTATCTCGTGAAGTTACGGCGTGCGCGGCGCGCGCCGGTGCTGCAAAATCGAAACGGGCGGCGGAGTTCGGACGGTTCATCCGATGCGCGCCATGAGGCGGGCGATTTCGGATCGCTCGCGAAGGGTGGGATTGTTGCGGAGAGCGGCGTCCAATTCCTTTTTGGCTTCGGCGGAGTTTCCGTCCTGAAAGAGGGCCATGGCGAAATGGAGATGGAAGGCGGCGCGGCCGGGGACGCGGGCGACCAGATCCTGGAGCAAGCGCATTCCATCGTCGGTGAGGTTGCGTTTGAGGTAGATGAGGCCGATGGTGTCGAGTACATCGGGGTCGTTGGGCAGTTTGACGCGGGCGTCCTGGGCGAAGGCGAAGGCCTGTTCGAGATCGATGCCGTCCTCGGCGTCGAGGTAGGCGAGGCGGAAGAGGGCGGTGGGGTCGTCGGGCTGGAGTTTGAGAGCCTCGCGATAAGATGCGCGGGCGGAGGGGTTGTCGCCGGCATCGGCCTGAAGGGCGGCGAGGGCGAGGAAGGGACCGGGGTCGCCGGGGCTGGCGCGATGAGCCTGTTGGAAGACGGCGGTGGCGCCGGTGACGTCGTGAAGCGCCCACTTGCAGCGGGCGATCTGGACGAAGTAGTCGGCGGTTCGGGGGTGTTTGGCGGATAAGATGGCATATTGGGCTGCGGCGTCGGCGAAGCGGCCGGCTTCAAACTCGGACTTAGCGAGCAGGAGGCGGAAATCGTCGCGATCGGGGATTTTGGCGAGGACGGCGGAGGTGACCTGAATGGCGGCCGGGAAGTTGCCGACGGCGAAGAGGACGCGGGCGAGGCCGAGGGCGCCGCGGGGGTCGCCCAAATCGTTGAGCGCCTGGAATTGAGCGGAGGCCGCGCGATAGTCGCGCCGGCGGAGCTGAAGTTCGGCCATTTGAAGGTGGGCCTCGCGATCGGAAGGATTGGAGGCGAGGGCGGTTTCGAGTTCCGCCCTGGCGTGATCGAAATCGCCCATGCGGGTGAAGGCGGCGGCGCCGGCGAGGCGGGCCTCAAGGTTGCCGGGATCGGAGGCGAGAACCTGCTGGGCGGTAAGGACGGCTTTGGAATCTTCGCCGGAGTTCGATTGAATGTGGAGCAACGCGAGATTGGCCGGCACGTAATCGGGCTTGAGGCGGAGGGTTTCCTCGAATTGAGTTCGCGCTTCCTCGACGCTGGTGGCGTCTCCGGCGATTTGATAGGCGCGCCCGAGGTAGTAATGGAGCTGAAAATTATCGGGCTGGCGTTCGAGGATGGGCTGAATCTCGGCGATGACGGCGCGGGCTTTCTCCCTGCCGGCGCCGGGAAGCTCCAGCGCGATGTGCATAGCGATGGCGTCGGGATCGTTGGGCTGGAGTTTGAGGAGAGCCGAGACGACGCTCGCGGCTTCCCGGTTCCGGCCGAGGGCGACGAGGAGCTGAGCCATCTTGCCTAAGTAGGCGACGGCTTCGGCTGGATCTTCCTTGGTGCCTTGATAGTATTCGCGGATAGCGCGGTCGAAATCGCGAATTCGGACGAAATAGTCGCCGACCAACAAATGGCCGTTGGGGAAGGTGCGCGGATCGGCGGTGATGTGGTTGAGGATTCCGGCCATCTCGGGGATGCGATTGACCACGCGGAAGTATTCGGCAAGTTGGATCCAGTACGCGCCGGCGGCGGGATTGTTCCGGATCTTCAGGCGAAGGATGTCTTCGGCTTTGCCCGGTTGGTTACTCTTCATGTAGACGTCATAGAGTAAGTCGTAGAGCGGGGCGTGGGTGGGAAATTTAACAAGGTATTGACCGGCGAGGCGGAACGCTTCGCCGGGCTCGCCGTTGGCCAGAAGCACTTGGACGAGAGCCTGGGCGACGGAGGCGTCATTGGGGCGGACCTGAGTGGCTTCGCGGAACTTGGCGGCGGCGAGGCGGTAGTTTCCTCGCATGCTGGCGAGGTATCCGGAAAGACGCAGGGCGTCGTAGGAGCCGGGATCCTTGGCGAGCATTTTACCGATGAGCTCCTGGACCTCGCTTTTCACCAGGTTGAAGCGTTCGGGATCGAAGGCATAGACGGCAATGTCCATTTCGGCCAGGTGAACCATTGCGTCCATGTTGTTGGGGTCGAGATCGACGGCGCGGCTGAAGTCGCCGCGGGCGGAGTCGTCCTTGCCGAGCTTGAGATCGACAAGACCCATGCGGTACCAGGCTTCGCCGTAACGCATGTCCTCGTCGAGGGCGTGCTGATAGAGGAGAGCGGCTTCCTTGTAGCGGCCGCGGTCGTAATACTTATTGCCGGATTTGACGTAGCGCTGGCGCATGACCGCCGGGTTGAAGCCGCAGGCTCCGAGGAGGAGGGCCGCCAGGAGGAAAGCTTTGAGATTAACGCGCATGCCGAAGACGAGAAATCGGATGTCCTACCCCTTCTGAAACCGGTCGATCCGTTGCGTCCGAGGCTTGGATACCCTTTCATTATCCGGCAACGGGCGAGAGGCGTCAACGTTCGCGGGATGCGGGAACAGCGCCGGAGAGGCTAAACAGAGCGTTGTAAATACTTTCGCATCCGCTCCCTGACGGTCACGGCTCGGAACCGGGTGAACCGAGCCGCGCGCGTGAGCGAGAGGTTTTATCGGCAAACACTAATGACGTTGTGTTTATTTCGCGATGAGGTAGACGGCGACTTCGGCCATAAGATTCCGGAAGGCGTGAACGTTGCCGCCCGCGGCGAGGAAGAAGCTGCGCTCGATTTTCCAGCCTTCGGAGCGGGCGAGATTTTCGAAGTCGATGACGGTAAGGAAGTGGATGTTGGGGGAATCGTGCCAGTCGTAGGGGAAGAGTTTGGTGCGGGGCGCGCGGCCGCTCCAGAGGTGGGCGAGGCGGACGCGCCAATGGCCGAAATTGGGGAAGGCGACGACGGCGCGGCGTCCGACGCGCAACATTTCGCGGAGCACGTGGACGGGGGCGCGGGTTTCCTGGAGAGTTTGGCTGAGGATGACGTAGTCGAAGATTTTATCGGGGTAGTCGGCGAGGGCTTCCTCGATGTCGCTTTGAAAAACCGAGACGCCGCGGGCGATGGCGCGGCGGACCATTTCGCCGGAGATTTCGACGCCGCGGCCCTGGACCCGCTTCTCGGCCTTGAGCCAGGCGAGGAGTGCGCCGTCGCCGCAGCCGAGGTCGAGAACTTTGGCGCCGGGCTCGACGATCTGGCCGATGATGGCGTAGTCGCCGCGGCCGAGCGATTCGCGGGTGAAGCTTTCGGTGCGCAGGCCGGCGGCGTCGCTCATGGCGCTAGTTCCGCGAAGGTGCTGGCGAGGAAGCCGCGGACGAGTTCGGATTGCTCGTTCACATCGACGAGGAAGGCGTCGTGGCCATAGTTGGAAGGGAGCTCGCAATAGGCGACGTCGCGGTTGCGGCTGCGGAGGGCGCGGACGGTTTCAAGCGATTGGTAGCTGGGATAGAGCCAGTCGGAAGTGAAGCTGAGGACGAGGAAGCGGGCTTGGGAGCGTTCGAGCGCGGCGCCGAGGGAGGCGTGGCCGGCGCTGAGGTCGAAGTAGTCCATGGCTTTGGTGATGTAGAGATAGGAATTGGCGTCGAAGCGTTCGACGAACTGGCTGCCGCGGTAGCGGAGGTAGCTTTCGACTTCGAAATCGACGGAGAAATCGAAGCCGAATTCGTCCTTGCCGCGGAGGCGGCGGCCGAATTTTTCGCGCATGGAGGCGTCGCTCATGTAGGTGATGTGTCCGACCATGCGGGCGACGGCGAGGCCGCGGGCGGGCTTGGAGAGGCCGTAGTAGGCTCCATCGCGCCAATCGACGTCGGCCATGATGGCTTGGCGGCCGACTTCGTTGAAAGCGATCTGCTGGGCGCTGTGGCGGGAGGTGGCGGCGATGGGGATGACGGAGGCGACGGCATCGGGAAAGGCGACGGCCCATTCGAGCGCCTGCATGCCGCCCATGGAGCCGCCGGTCACGCAGAGGAGCCGCTCGATGCCGAGGCGTTCGACGAGCATTTTTTGAAGACGCACCATGTCGCCGATGGTGATGACGGGGAACGACATGGCGTAAGGGCAGCCGGTGGAAGGATCGATGGAGGAGGGGCCGGTGGTGCCGCGGCAGCCGCCGAGAATGTTGGAACAAACGACGAAGTAGTTGTTTGTGTCGAAAGCTTTGCCGGGTCCGACCATGTTGTCCCACCAGCCGGGAAGGCCGGTTTCGGCGCTGAGGAACGCGGCGTGGGCGTCGCCGGAGAAGGCGTGGAGAAGGAGGATGGCGTTGGTGCGAGAGGGGTTTAATACGCCGTAAGTTTCGTAAGCGACGTCGACGGGTTCGAGCGTGGCGCCGGAGCTAAGTTGAAGCGAATCGAAGCGGGCGTACTGGGTCTCGACTGTCATCGCGGATGGGGCCGACGGAGGGGGCGGCCTTGTAGAAATGATAACAACCCGCGCCGGCTATGGCATGATTGTTGGACCGTGGCCGTATCCGCCGCTCCGCAACAGGAATCTCGACTTCGCAAGGAACTGGGGTTGCGGGATCTGGTGCTGGCGCAGGTGCTGTGCGTGGTGGGGTCGTCGTGGGTGGGAGTGGCGGCGAAGCTGGGCAAGGCGCACGTGGCGTTCTGGCTGGCGGCGATGCTGATGTACTACGTTCCGCTGGCGGCGGTGGTGATTCATCTGAACCGATTGATGCCGCTCGAAGGAGGGTTGTATCAATGGGCCAAGGCGGGGTTCGGGCACTTCGCGGGATTTCTGATCGCGTGGAATCTTTGGGTGTACGCGGTGGTGTGCGTGGGAGCGATCGTGTTCACGGTGCCGACGGACATTGCGTATATGATCGGGCCGGCGGCGGCGTGGATTCCGGGAAGCAAGGCGGCGACGATGGCGATCACCGGGACCGTGGTGGCGGGCATCACGCTGGTGGCGATTCGCGGATTGGGCGCGGGCAAGTGGCTGCACAACGCGGGCAGCGTGATGATGATGGCGGCGTACGCGATTCTGTTGGCGCTGCCTTGGTGGGCGCTGTTGCACGGGAGCATAAAACATTTTGATGCCGTTCCGTGGCAGATGCCGGCGTGGAGCTGGTTCAGCCTGGCGGTGTTCGGGCAGATGACAACGGGGGCGTTGAGCGGCTTCGAATATGTGGCGATTTTGGCGGGGGAGTGCCGGAGCGCGGCGCGGACGGTGGGGCAATCGGTGGCGATTTCGGCGCCGGCGATCGCGCTGATGTTTATTCTGGGGACGAGCGCGGTGCTGGCGTTCGCGGGAGCGGGGCCGATCGATTTGATCGGGCCGATTCCGCAGACGTTCCGGCGGGCGCTGGGAACGGAAGGGGCGGCGGGTGCGTTTGCGCCGCTGGCGATTTTGCTGCTGTCGGCGCGGGCGGTGGGAAGTTCCAGTTTGCTGTTTACGGGATTAACGCGGCTGCCGATGACGGCGGGGTGGGATCATTTGATTCCGGCGTGGTTCACGCGGCTGGATCCCCGGCGGAGAACGCCGGTGAACTCGATTCTGTTTGTCGCGGCGCTGGTGATGGGCGCGATTCTACTGGGGATGCTGGGAGTGCGGGAGCAGGAGGCGAATCAATTGCTAGCGAACGCCTCGATCGTTCATTATTCGCTGGTGTATGTGGCGTTGTTCGCGCTGCCATTGTTCGCCGCGCGGCCGTTGCGGGACCGGCTGCCGGCGTGGTTGAAGGTAGCGTCGGCGGCGGGGCTGTTTTCGAGCGTGGTGGCGGTGTTTATTTCGGTTTATCCGATCGTGGATGTGGTGAGCCGCGGGGCTTATGCGGCGAAGATCGGCGGGATGGTGGTGGTGAGCAATCTGGTGGGGGTGGGGATTTACCGGATGGGGGCGCGGCGGGCGTTACTCGACGACGCGGAAGCCGGCGCCGCGCACGAGCATCTCGCGTCCGGCTGAGTCGAGCAGACGGATGGTGAGGAGATAGCCGCCGGGAGCGAGGTTAGTCAGGGGGAGGCGTTTGGCGATGGTCATTTGCTGGGTGCCGGCGCCATCGGAGAGGGCGGACTCAGTGGCGTCGATCGAGTTGGACGCGGTGGTTTGATTTCGAACGATGTACTCGACGGTGACGGGAGGTTTGGCGGCCGCGCCGTAGACTTGCAGATAGACGCCGAGGCGTTCGGAGCGGCGGAAGGAGTGGTAGATGCTGGAGCGAACCTGGTAGGAGCCGAGCCAGAAGGGTTCGAGCGGGAGTCCGGCGGAGGGTTCGAGCGATTCGGCGAGGATGAGGCTGCTGGCGGTGAGAGCGCCGGTGGAAAAATCGGGCACTTCGAGGCGAGCCTGGAAGCGGTGAATTTTAGCGAGCACGACGTCCTGGGCGGCGACGGTGAGCAGGTACGTGCCGGGAGAGATGGGAAGAGCCTCCCGCCACCAGCGCGCGCTGTCGAAGGGGCGGCCACCGGAGAGATCCTGTTCGAACGAACGCGTGGCGCCTCCGTTGACGGCGGTCATGGTTCCAAAGACGCGCACTTCGGAGGTGACGGGGAAGCGCATGGTGAGGAGGGCGAGGACGGTGGCATCGGTGGCGCGGACGAAATCGGAGCGCAGCTCGAACCAGCCATCGGCGGGTTGATCGGTGTCGGCGGCGGCTTTTCGCAATTCGGGGAAGAGTAGCGCGGGGGCTTGGATGGCGCCGAGGCGCATGGGACCGCCGGGGGCGTCCTGCTGGGCGGAGAGGAAGCGGGCGGCTTCGTCCCGGTTTAGCGGATAGAGGCCGTCTTTGGCTGTGTCGGCGAAATCCAGGCGGGTGGCTTCGCCGGCGGCCTCCAGATAACGATAGCGCCAGATTTCGGTGGGGACGCCGCCGGTGTCCTTGGCGGCGGGGCGCTCTACTTCGTCGGGAGGACCATAGCGGATGTAGATTTTGCCGCGGTCGGTTTGCCAACCCTGGAGGGCGCAGGCGAAGTGTTCGTTGGAGTAGAGGATGCGTTCGTAGTGTTCCCCCTGGCGCTCGTTTTCGATGGTGTTGGGAGTGGGGTCGCGGCGAAGCCAGAACTCGTCGATGAAACGCTCGCGATCCGCCGGCGTGCGCAGGGACTTGAAGAGCGCGCGTTCGGGGGCGGTGGCGAGGCCGGAGGCGTCCTGGTCGAGCCAGGTTTCAAAGCGCGTCTGACCCGCGCAGAAAAGGGCGAGCGGGATGGCGGCGCAGAGGAGGCGCAGCGTTGCAGTCAACGCTCGATGGACGCGGCGGGGCGGAATCCGGTTGCGCGGCATGGCCCGGATTGCCCCTTCGTCGTGTTCATGCTTCAATATAAATTGTTCCCCTTCATCGCCGGTTTCAGCGGATCCCCTTTAGAGGACTCTTCCATTTGAACATCGCTATATTAGCGCTCGAAGACGGCACGGTGTTCGAGGGCGCGGCGTTTGGCGCTCCGAAAGACAGCGAAGGCGAAGTGGTATTTAACACCGCCATCACAGGCTACCAGGAAATCTTCACCGATCCATCGTACAGCGGACAGATTGTCGTGCTGACCAACCCCCAGATTGGCAACTACGGCGCGAACGGATACGACCAGGAGGCGGGCCGTCCGCATATCGAGGGCCTCGTCGTGCGCGAGTTCTCCTCCGTCGCCAGCAATTGGCGGTCGATCGAAACGGCCGACCGGTTTCTGGCCGACAGCGGCGTCGCGGTCGCTTCGGAGATCGATACGCGCGCCCTTGTCCGTCATCTTCGCACTTGCGGGGTGATGCGTGGGGTGCTATCGGTAACGGGTGGTAAGCGGGACGAACTGGTGGACCGGGCGCGGGCGCTGCCTTCGATGGCCGGGCTCGATCTGGCGACGAGGGTGAGCACGGCCACGCCGTATGAATGGACCACGCCGCTGGAGCCGGTGTCGTCGTCGGACAAGCAACCGGGAGACGCGGCGGCGCGGTTCCATGTGGTGGCTTGCGACTTCGGGATCAAGCGCAATATTCTTCGGCGATTGGTGCATATCGGCGCGCGAGTGACGGTGGTTCCGGCGATGACGGCGGCGGAAGATATTTTGGAGATGAAGCCGGACGGTGTGTTCTTATCGAACGGTCCCGGCGATCCGGAGCCGCTGCAATTTCAAGCGGCGCAGGTGAGGAAGCTGATCGGGAAGACGCCGGTTTTCGGCATCTGCCTGGGGCATCAGATTCTGGGCTTGGCGCTGGGAGGGCGGACGTATAAGTTGAAGTTCGGCCATCGCGGCGCGAATCATCCGGTGTTGAATACGGTGACGAATAAGGTGGAGATTACTTCGCATAACCACGGGTTCGCGGTGGATCCGGATTCGCTGAATCTGAATACGCTGGAGACGACGCACGTCAATTTGAACGACCAGACGCTGGAAGGGTTTCGTCATCGCGAGCATCCGGTGTTCTGCGTGCAGTATCATCCGGAAGCCGCGCCGGGGCCGCACGATTCGCATTATTTATTCGACGAATTCGCGCGGATGATGGATGAAGGGAAGAAGGGGTAAGTCCGAGCGAAGGAGTGCGAAGAGCGTCGAGACGGTCGAGCGCAGGCCGCGAAGCTACGCTTGACAGCCGGCCCGGCAGTCCGTACCTTGAAGGTTATGGAAGTCCTGCTTACTCCGGACCAGGAAGCGTTCGTCCGCCAAGCTATCGAGAGCGGGCGGATTGCGTGCGAGGAAGACGCGGTGAAGGAAGCTCTTTCGTTATGGGAGGAGCGCGAACGCACGCGTGCGGAAATCCTTGCCGCCGTCGATGAGGCTGAAGCTTCTCTCGCGCGTGGCGAAGGACGGGTCATCACGCGGAAATCGATGCGCGAACTGGCCGCGGATGTGAAGCGGCGCGGACTGGCTCGCCTCGCCTCGCCTCCGAGCAACAGACGCCGCGCTGATGGGACAGCGCCGCTCGCGGCAAGCCGATTCCGATCTGGATGACATTTGGTACTACGTGGCTTCGAAGGGCGGAAGCGTCGAGATTGCCGATCGTCTCATCGACTCCATCACCGAACGGTTTTTTCTTCTCGCCGACCATCCCAACATCGGGCGCGCCCGCGATGCGGATTTACGTGCCGGCCTACGAAGCTTTCCTGTTGGCGAGTACGTGATCGTTCACCGGAAAGAGGGCGCGAACGTGCTGATTCTTCGCGTCGTGCGCGGCAGCCGGAATATCGAAGCGCTATTCGGGCGTTAGCCGAAACG
The DNA here is from genome assembly GCA_963823105.1 of uncultured Acidobacteriota bacterium. Taxonomy (GTDB): domain Bacteria; phylum Acidobacteriota; class Terriglobia; order Bryobacterales; family Bryobacteraceae; genus JAJYKC01. Next base: position 1,381,666 of record CAWGKC010000005.1, on the reverse strand, counting down.
CCGACGGTGAGTTCGCCATTGACGGATCCCGTTAAGCCGGTAAGGAGGAGATCACTTCGCACAACCACGGGTTCGCGGTGGATCCGGATTCGCTGAATCTGAATACGCTGGAGGCGACGCACGTGAATTTGAACGACCAGACGCTGGAAGGGTTTCGTCATCGCGAGCATCCGGTGTTTTGCGTACAGTATCATCCGGAGGCCGCGCCGGGGCCGCACGACTCGCATTATTTGTTCGACGAATTCGCGCGGATGATGGATGCGGGGAAGGGCTGGGGGCCGCGCCAGCGGGAGGGCCGGCGATACGATCGATTTCTTCGTTACGGGAGCTCTCCCCGCAGCAATTCGGCCGTGTCGTGGTTGCGACGCCCCACAACGTCCGGCCCTACGAGCCCCACGTGCTCGACGGTCACGGAATCAAGTTCCAGATTGAACGTGGATGCCCGGGGAGCGAAATCCTGCGCAACTTTGTTTATGGCCTCCATGACGGTAGAGACTGGGGCAGCGTTTCCAGGATCGTATGCCTTTCTGCCGACCCAATAATTCAGTTCGCGAGAGGGGAAGACCAGTTTCGAGTCCCCCGGCTTCACCTGGGTGGGCACGGCGCGACTGAAAGCGGTGAGCGATATGTAGAGTGCGGGATTGGGCACGATCCTGGCGGGATCCCGCCATTTAAACCCCACGCTCGTTTGCAGCAGCCTATGCTCGCCGTTATTTACGATGACGGCCCCATAAGGCAGGACAGGCGCAAAGGCGGCGGCCTCAGCGCCGAGAAGACTATGGACGAACTCGGATGCTAACGGGTTGCTGGCGCTCAGAAGGGTTACACCGTATGCAGCGATCTCCGGGGGAATTTTGATTTTTGGGGATTGGGCGTAGTCGGTGGCGCCGATGCACAGGACCGTTAGGACCGTTAGGACCGTTAGCGTTAGTCTTGGGCAAACCATCTTGGTCACACCATGGCCCATGATGTGGGAAAGTAAAACGAAAGTCAATTTACCCCCGACGAGGAACGCGAACGCAGGCGCGCGGAAATCCTTGCCGCCGCCGATGAGGGGGGAGCTTCTCTTGCGCGTGGCGAAGGACGGGTCATCACGCGGAAATCGATGCGCGAACTGGCCGCGGATGTGAAGCGGCGCGGACGCGCCCGGAAATGCATGGTGGGCTAGCGAGCGGCGGCTGGGTGGTGTGGCGTGCGCTCCGTTGCAACGAGCGGTTTGGCCCAGGCGGGCGCTTCATGTTTCAATAGAAGTTGTTTCCCCCTTATAAAATTACTCGCTTTGGCGGGAGTGTGCGCACCTGATGCCGCGCCGCGACGACCTTCATTGCATCCTGATCGTGGGTTCCGGGCCGATCGTGATCGGTCAGGCGTGCGAGTTCGATTATTCGGGCGCGCAGGCTTGCAAGGCGCTGCGGGCGGATGGGTACCGGACGATCCTGATCAACTCCAATCCGGCGACGATCATGACCGATCCGGAGCTGGCCGACTGCACTTACGTCGAGCCCTTGACGGTGGCGTTCGCGGAAGAGATAATCCGGCGTGAACGGCCCGACGCGCTGCTGTCGACGGTGGGCGGGCAAACGGGGCTGAACCTGGCCGTTTCGCTAGCGGAAGCGGGGGTGCTGGATAAGTATGGCGTCGAGCTGATCGGGGCCAAGATCGAATCGATCAAGAAAGCCGAGGACCGGCTGCTGTTCAAAGACGCGATGCGGAAGATCGGCCTCGATATGACGCAGTCGCAACTGGTGAACAACGTCGAGGACGGACTGGCGTTTGCGGAGCGCATCGGGTATCCGGTCATCCTGCGGCCGAGTTTCACGATGGGCGGGACGGGCGGAGGGATCGCATACAACCGCGAGGAGATGGCGGAGATTCTGGAACGCGGGATCGATCTTTCGCCGGTTCACGAAGTGCTGGTGGAGGAGAGCGTCATCGGGTGGAAGGAATTCGAGCTGGAGGTGATGCGGGATCTGGCCGATAATGCGATCGTCGTTTGCTCGATCGAGAATTTCGATCCGATGGGCGTGCATACGGGCGATTCGATTACGGTGGCGCCGGCGCAGACGCTGACGGACCGCGAGTACCAGATGATGCGCGACGCGGCGCTGAGGTGCCTGCGGGAGATCGGCGTGGATACGGGCGGATCGAACGTGCAGTTCGCGATTAACCCGGCGGACGGGCGGATGGTGATCGTGGAGATGAATCCGCGGGTGTCGCGGAGCTCGGCGCTGGCGTCGAAAGCGACGGGGTTCCCGATCGCCAAGATCGCGGCGAAGCTGGCGGTGGGGTACCGGCTGGACGAATTGAAGAACGACATTACGAAGGTGACGCCGGCGTGTTTCGAGCCGTCGCTCGATTACGTGGTGGTGAAGATTCCGCGCTGGCAGTTCGAGAAATTCCCGGGCGCCGAAGCGGTGCTGGGAACGCAGATGAAGTCGGTGGGCGAGGTGATGTCGATCGGGCGGACGTTCAAACAGGCGCTGGCGAAAGGCATCCGGGGCCTGGAGACGGGCAAGACGCCGGCGGCGCGGAAGCTGGACGAGAACCTGATTTCGAATCGCTTGATTACGCCGAATCCGGAGCGGCTTGACTACATCTTTTTCGCGCTGCAGCGGGGCACGGCGGTGGAGGAGATCCACGACATCACCGGGATCGATCCGTGGTTTCTGCGGCAGATGGAAGAAGCGGTGGCGCTCGAAGCCGAACTGGCGGGGGAGACGCTGGAGGGGGTTTCCAGCGCGCTGATGCGGCGGGCGAAGCGCAATGGCGTGTCGGATACGCGGCTGGCGCGGATGTGGAATTCGGAGCCGGCGGCGGTGCGCGAGCGGCGGAAGCGGATGGGCGTGACGGCGGTGTTTAATCGCGTGGACACGTGCGCGGCGGAGTTCGAAAGCTTCACGCCGTATCTTTATTCGTCGTATGAATCGGAGGACGAGGCGCGGCCCAGCGATCGAAAGAAGGTGATGATTCTGGGCAGCGGGCCGAACCGGATCGGCCAGGGGATCGAGTTTGACTATTGTTGCTGCCACGCCTCGTTTGCGCTGCGCGAGTTCGGGCACGAGTCGATCATGGTGAACTGCAATCCGGAGACCGTCTCGACCGATTACGACACCAGCGACCGGCTTTATTTCGAGCCGTTGACGCTTGAAGAAGTGCTGAACATCGTGGATGTGGAGAAGCCGGACGGGATGATCGTGCAGTTTGGCGGGCAGACGCCGCTGAACCTGGCGATCCCGCTGCAGAACGCCGGAGTGCCGATTATCGGGACGAATCCGCAGAACATCGATCTGGCGGAGGACCGCAAGCTGTTCGGGCGGTTGTTGGACGAGTTGGGCATCGCATCGCCGGCGAACGGAACGGCGACGAGCGCGGAAGAGGCCTGCGTTCTGGCGCGGCGGCTGGGGTTTCCGGTGCTGGTGCGGCCGAGCTATGTGCTGGGCGGGCGGGCGATGGTGATCGCCTACGACGAGGACACGGTGCGGCAGTACATGCGCGAGGCGGTGAACTATTCCCAGGACCGGCCGGTGTTGATCGACCGGTTTCTCGAAGACGCGACGGAAGTGGACGTGGACGCGCTGTGCGACGGCGAGAGCGTGCTGATCGCGGGGATCATGGAGCATATCGAAGAGGCGGGCGTGCATTCGGGCGATAGCTCGTGCGTGCTGCCGCCGCATTCGCTGCGCGAGGAGACGCTGGAAACGATCCGGTCCCACACGAGGCGGCTGGCGCGGGCGTTGAACGTGATCGGGCTGATGAACGTGCAGTACGCGATTCAAAACGGGTCGGTGTATGTGCTGGAAGTGAATCCGCGGGCGTCGCGCACGGTGCCTTACGTGAGCAAGGCGACGGGGGTGCCGCTGCCGAAGATCGCCGTGGGATTGATGCTGGGGCGGAAGCTGGAGGAGTTCGCGGACTTGACGGGAGGCGCGGTGAACGGCGAGTTGAGGCCGCCGAAGGTGTTCGTGAAATCGCCGGTGTTTCCGTTCAATAAATTTCCGGGCGTCGATCCGGCGCTGGGGCCGGAGATGCGTTCGACGGGCGAAGTGATGGGCGTGGGAGAGAATTTCGGGGAGGCGTTCGGCAAGGCGCAGGTGGGCGCGGGGACGCCGATTCCCGACAAAGGCGCGGTGTTTTTGAGCGTGAACGATAGAGACAAGGCGGCGGCGGTGGAAGTGGCGCGGCGATTCGCGGAGTTCGGGTTCGCGCTGTACGCGACGCGCGGGACCGCGGCGGCGTTGAAGGCGGCGGGGATCGGGTGCAAGATCGTGTTCAAGGTGAACGAAGGGCGGCCGAACGCCGTGGATTTATTGAAGGCGGGGACGGTGCAGTTGATTATCTACACGACGACGGGAGGGCGGACGTTTCCCGATGAGCAGGCGATCCGGCGCGCGGCGGTAGCGTGCAGGATTCCCTGCATCACGACGATGAGCGGCGCGCGGGCGGCGGGGGAAGCGATCGCCAGCCGGCGTCGGGACCCGATCCGGGTTTGGAATTTGCAGGAGATTCACATGGCCGCGGCGGCGGCTCGGGGAGACTGAATCGAAGAAGCCGGTTAGATGACGTCGATGCCCATGCTGCGGGCGGTGCCGCGAACGGAGTTCATCGCGGCTTGGACGTCGAAGCAATTCAGGTCGGGCATTTTGAGCTTGGCGATCTCTTCCACCTGCTTCAGGGTGATTTGGCCGACCTTGTTCTTGTTCGGCTCGGCCGAGCCTTTCGCCAATCCGCAGGCGCGCTTGATGAGCACGGGCACGGGCGGAGTCTTGGTGATGAAGGTGAAGGAGCGGTCCGAGAAGATGGTGATCACCACGGGGATGATCAGGCCTTCCTGGTCCTTGGCGGAGGTCTTGGCGTTGAACGCCTTGCAGAACTCCATGATGTTGACGCCCTGCGGACCGAGCGCGGTGCCGACGGGAGGAGCGGGGGTCGCCTTGCCGGCGGGGATCTGCAGTTTTACCTGCGCGGTAATTTTCTTTGCCATTGCGGGTTCCTAAATCTTTTCCACTTGTAAGAAATCGAGTTCGACCGGCGTAGCGCGGCCGAAAATCGTGACGAGAACGCGGAGGGTGTTGCGCTCCGGATTGACCTCGTCCACCTTGCCGGAGAAGGTGGCGAACGGGCCTTCGATGATGCGCACGGTTTCGTTCTTTTCGAAGGTTAGCTTGGGGCGCGGGCGCTCGGCGGCGGTGGCCTGGCGGTAGAGAATCTGGTTCACTTCGTCGGCGGTGAGCGGGACGGGGTTGTTGCCGCCGCCGACGAAGCCGGTGACGCGCGGGGTGTCCTTCACCTCGTGCCAGAGCTGGTCGCTCATGTCCATTTCGACGAGCACGTAGCCGGGATAGAGCATGCGCTTGCTGGTGACTTTCTTGCCGTTGCGCAGCTCCACCACTTCCTCGGTGGGGATGAGGATCTGGCCGATTTTGTCGTCGAAGCCGAAGGCCTCGGCGCGGCTGCGGAGAGAATCGGCGACCTTTTGCTCGAAGCCGGAATAGGTGTGAATGATGAACCACTTCTTCGTCGAGAGGGGCAGGGTTTCGGCTTCCGCTTCCGGCTCGGGAGCGGGCGATTCGGTCTCCATGGCCTCGATCGCTTCCTCGTCGGCGGCGGCGAGATCCGCGGCGGGAGGCTCAGCGGGTTCAATTTCCGAATTCATTTGTTCTTCGTCCATTCTGTTCGGCGGGTTCCGGAAGGCCTATTTGGTTAGGGATGTTGAAGAGCCGGGTGATGGTTTGATTGCAGATGGAATCGACCACGGCGAAGTAGGCGGCAAAGGCGAAGATGGCGATCAGGACGACGAAAGTCGTGCCCCGGACCTGTTTTGCGTTAGGCCAGGAAACCTTGCGCATTTCCATGCGTAGATCGTCGATGTAATTACGGAACTGGTTGGGCCAGGCGAGCGCGCGCTCGGCGAAATTTGTCGGTTGCTCTTGTGTGCTTTGTACGATTGCCATACTACCCTTCGTCTTCCCGTTCCCCGAATTGGCAGGGGCGGAGGGATTCGAACCCCCACTCGCGGTTTTGGAGACCGCTGGTCTGCCGTTAAACCTACGCCCCTATTGTCAGCGAACCGGGCGCGGCGGCGCTAGGAAAACACGCCGCCTCCACGTCCAGTTTACTTGATTTCCTTGTGCGGCTGGTGCTTGCGGCAGAACGGACAGAACTTGCTCAATTCGATGCGCTCCGTCGTGGTTTTCTTGTTCTTAGTGCCGCTGTAGTTTTTGCGCTTGCACTCCCCGCATTGAAACGTAATGATCTCTCTTGCCATATAAAACTCCTTGTAAAAGCCTTGGGCGCCGTTACGACAATATCTCCGACACCGTGCCGGCTCCCACCGTCCGGCCGCCCTCGCGAATCGCGAAGCGCAGCCCTTTGTCCATCGCCACCGGTGTGATCAGCGCCACTTCCAGCGTCACGTTATCCCCCGGCATCACCATCTCCATCCCCTCCGGCAACTGCGCCACTCCCGTCACATCCGTCGTCCGGAAGTAAAACTGCGGCCGGTATCCCTTGAAGAACGGCGTGTGCCGCCCTCCCTCTTCCTTGCTCAACACATACACTTCCGCTTTGAAGTTGCTGTACGGCTTGATCGAATTCGGCTTCGCGATCACCTGCCCGCGCTCCACGTCGTTCTTCTCGATCCCGCGCAGCAGCAATCCCACGTTATCCCCGGCGCGCCCTTCGTCCAAAAGCTTCTTGAACATCTCCACGCCCGTCACCACCGTCTTCCGCGTGGCCTGGAACCCGACGATCTCCATCTCCTCGCCCACTTTGCAGATGCCCCGCTCCACGCGCCCGGTCACCACCGTCCCGCGTCCCTGGATCGAGAAAATATCCTCCACCGGCATCAGAAACGGCTTGTCGACGGCCCGCTCCGGCATCGGAACGTACTCGTCCACCTTCGCCATCAACTCGTCCACCGTCTTTTCCCACTCCGGCTCGCCGTTCAGCGCTCCCAGCGCGCTCACCCGCACCACCGGCAGGTCGTCGCCGGGGAACTGGTACTTGCTCAACAGCTCGCGCACTTCCAACTCCACCAGCTCCAGCAGCTCGGCGTCGTCCACCATGTCCACTTTATTCAACGCCACGACGATGGAAGGCACGCCCACCTGGCGGGCCAGCAGAATGTGCTCCCGCGTCTGCGGCATCGGCCCGTCGGTGGCGGCGACCACCAGAATCGCCCCATCCATCTGCGCCGCGCCGGTGATCATGTTCTTGATGTAGTCGGCGTGGCCGGGGCAATCGACGTGGGCGTAGTGGCGGTTGGCCGTCTCGTACTCCACATGCGCCACGGCGATCGTGATCCCGCGGGCTTTTTCCTCCGGCGCGTTGTCGATCGAATCGAAGCTCCGGAACTTGTTCTTCGGGTTGTGCTTGGCCAGCACTTTCGTGATCGCCGCCGTCAGCGTCGTCTTGCCGTGATCGATGTGGCCGATCGTGCCGATGTTTACGTGCGGTTTGCTGCGGTCGAATTTTTCTTTTGCCATTTGCGCTAAATCCGTTTCTCAAAAACCGTCCGGCGAAATCGTTCTTCGGCGGAGCGGAAAATCTCTGGAGCCGATGACCAGGATTGAACTGGTGACCTCGTCCTTACCAAGGACGCGCTCTACCAACTGAGCTACATCGGCCCGACTGGTGGACAGGGGAGGATTCGAACCTCCGTAGCTCGCAAGGAGCGGCAGATTTACAGTCTGCTGCCATTAACCACTCGGCCACCTGTCCTCGTCTTCCAACATACCGGAACCCGCAGGCGCCCGGCGGGCGCAAACATCCTTCGGCCAAATCGTTTTAGAGAAAAAACCGGCTTTGGGGATGCGAGGCGAGCTACGCCAGCGGTACCATTCGCTCCGGGATCCGAACCCTCCCATTGTACGGGAATGGCGGGGCGGGGCGCAACGGAGGGGGAATGTCCCAATCCGGCTCCTTGGCCAAGACGCAAAATACGGGTATAATCTCTCCAGCCGGAGAACCTCATGAAACTACTTACCTTCCGTTCTGTCTTTGCATCCTGTCTTCTCGCCGCCCTCGCCCTGGCCATCGCGCCGCGCGCGACGGCCGCCAGCCCGTCGATCGTTGGAACCTGGGACTGCGTCTCGGTCGTGCCGGACGGCAGCGAGTTCAAATTCACCCTCACCGTCAAGGAAGAAGACGGGAAATTGGTGGCCACGGCGGGCACCGACGATGGGGCCATGCCGATTTCGAATATCCAGGCCGACGGCGACGACGTCACCTTCAAAGCGACGGTCGGCGAAGAGGATTACGAAGTGAAGCTGAAGGTGACCGACGCCACCTTCGAGGGCAAGTGGACCGGGGGCGGCGATAGCGGCACGCTGAAAGGCGCCAAGCACGCGTGATCATTCCGGCGACCTTTGCGGCGGCGATCCTTTGCTCCATCCTGTCCATGATCTGTTGGGGATCGTGGGCCAATACGCTGAAGCTCAGCGGCAAGTGGCGCTTCGAGCTGTTTTATTACGATTTCGCCTTCGGCGTGCTACTGGCCGCTATCGCCGCAGCCATGAGCTTGGGATCGATGGGCGACGAACTGTCGGTATACGACAATCTATTGATCGCCGGCAAAACGAAACTGCTGTACGGAGCGATGGGCGGAGTGGTTTTCAATTTGGCCAATATGCTTCTGGTTGGGGCGATCGCCGTCGCCGGCATGGCCGTGGCCTTCCCCATCGCCATCGGCCTGGCGCTCGTGATCGGCGTAATTTGGAGTTTCATCCTCAACCCGCAAGGAAGCCCCGCGCTGTTGTTCGGAGGCGTGGCATTGGTGCTCGGGGCGATCGTCGTTAGCGCCATGGCCTATTCCAAATACGAACGCGGGAAGCGGACCGCGGCCGCCGCCCGGAGAGTCACCACCAAAGGAATCGCGATCTCCCTCGTCAGCGGTGTTTTGATGGGATCGTTTTATCCGCTAGTGGAGATGAGCAAGCAAGGCGATAACGGCCTCGGCCCATACACGGTCGCCTGCGTATTCGCGCTGGGGATTTTTCTTTCGACGTTTTTCTACAACCTCTATTTCCTGAACCTGCCGGTGGACGGGCCGCCCATCGGGATGTTCGAATATTTCGGCGGAACCGGCAGACAGCACGCGCTCGGTGTGCTGGGGGGCGTGATCTGGTGTACCGGAGCGGTCGCCAATTTCGTCGCCGCCAGCGCGCCCCGGACGGTGCAGGTTGGACCCGCAGTGAGTTATGCGATCGGCCAAGGTGCGACCCTGGTGAGCGCGCTGTGGGGATTGTTGGTGTGGAAAGAATTCGCCGGCGCGAAACCCGAGGTGCGCCGGCTTGTGGGCCTGATGCTGTTGCTTTTCCTCGCGGGATTGATCCTGGTTTCGATGGCTCCGCTTTACGCTTAGCCGGATTCGGTCGATCATGTGGGGGCGCGCCGCCGCAGTCCTATTCGATCGCCGCCGCGCCGGAGATTCTGTCATGAACGCACCGCGAAAGATCATCGTCTATATCGCGACAAGCGCCGACGGCTATATCGCCCGGCCGGGCGGGGATGTCGAATGGCTGAATCGCCGGCCGGACACCATCGATTATGGGATGAAGGCGTTCTACAAGGCGATTGACACCATCCTCTGGGGACGCAAGACCTACGACTGGCTTCTTGCCTATTACAAGAAGAAAGGCACGAAGGGCGAGATGTTCGACACGAAGCTCGACAACTACGTGTTCTCGCGGAAGCCTCCGAAACGGGCCGCGCCAGGGGTGGAATTTGTGTCGGAGCCGGTAAAGGCGTTCGCGCAGCGTCTGCGCGCCGCCCCGGGAAAACATATCTGGATGATGGGCGGTGGCGAGCTGATCGCCTCGTTCCTCGACGCCGGCGAGATCGACGAGTTCGACATTCACGTCATCCCCACCCTCATCGGCGAGGGCGTTCCACTGATCGCTCCCGCCTATCGCGATGTGCCGCTGCGCTTGCGCTTGGCAAGGAAGTACGCCGACGGCGTCGTCCGGCTGCGCTATGACGTCGCGAGGCAGCTTTCCGAGAACGGCTAATCGACCAGCAGCTCTTCCACGCGATTCAGCAAGGACAACTCCGGCAAGCTTCCCTGCGCCACGCGGGCGTTCCCGCCGCCGCGTCCGCCGAGCGCCGCCAGCGCCCGCTTCAACCGGTCTCCGGCGTGAACTCCGCATCCCTCCGACGCGGCGAAAAGAACGGACGGCGGATTTTCGGACAAGGCCAGAAAAACCGCGCCGGGGCCGGCGGTGAAGCTCATCGCCTCCGTGCGGGTTTCTTCTGTGAATGAGGGGACGCGGACGCGCCTCCGCCGGATGCCATCGGAATCCGGAGCGGTTTCCGAATAAGCGCACTATTTCCGAGCCCGGTCCGTCTAGCCGCTGCCTTGGGGTCCGCCCGATTCCTGCTGAAAGTTAAGAAAGCAGAGCTTCATCTTGCCATTCACGTCCCAGAAATCGAACCTTACCTTTGCCTGTGCTTTCTCAAAGGTGACGGAAACCATCACGCCCCACCTCCTGTTCGGAAAGAGAAGCAGCCCTAAGGGCCTAGGTTCCAACGACTGGATTCCTTCGATCCGATAGGAGACTGGCCTTCCCGCTGTAGATTCGATTATCTTAATCGTATCCGCCCACTGCGCCTTGGACATCGGGCCCTCCAGGGTCCGGTCCGCGGAGCCGTACATACTCTCAAACTGTCCGTGCTTCCAAAGCTCCATCGCTTGCGTCGCGGCTTCCATCAGTTTGCCGCGCGGGGCAGGGGCGTAACCGCAACCGGAGCCAATCAACGAAAGTATGACTAACGCCGGCATCGCCATCGAGACGACTGATCCTAATCTAGACTGAGCCATGGCCACTGCCTCCAGCGTATTCTATTTGCCGGTTAAACCCCCGATTCCAAACGAAGTGTCGCCGCAGGAAACTGGATTTGAGGACGGGTTGCCAGCACCACCAAGGAATCGCGGCTCGCACGCTAAGACCCCATTGAGCTTTGTAAAATAGAGAACCGTTTCCCAGAACTCGGCGGCGCCCGGCCTTGTGATGTCATTCGCTCCTCTACACGAGCATTGGCACCCAATATCGCTCGGGTAATAGGTATACACCGATCCGCCGCTCACGGCGCCGGCGTTCTTGTAAGCCGTAGTGGAATATTCGAAAGAAACGCCTCCACTGAATACGGAATAAATAAACTGCCCGGCGATGGTGCAATTAGCTCGCTGTAAGTTCTCGACCGAATAACTCCCCAACTCTCCGTCGAAGCCGAGAACCGCTTCACATTGCAGATTAACGGTGGTCATCGCGGGATATTGACTGTTGAAACCGCATGATCCGGTCCTGCCGCTGGGGCTCTTGATCGTCACGGTTTGGGTGTACGTGTGCGTCGCGCCGGTGCAGAGATAGGGATGAATACTGCAGTAGGAGCTGTTAGCCATATCGACCTGCATGACGCCGGTGGCGTAGGACGTTGTAACGTCGGAGTCGACGGACACGTTTGTATAAATGTCGACAAAAGGCTGCTGCGCCGAGGCAACGCCGATGCCGATCAGAGCGAAACTGATGCATTTCAGAAAAATTGTCATACTCGCGGATCCTTTCAGTGGTTATGGCTGTCCATCTGCGGGTAGAGCGCCCGTTTCATGAATCGTTTCTCGGCGCGCACGTACGCCTCCAAGCGCTGGAAGCCGTCGGCGCTCATGCTCGAGACTAGCGACTGGATTGTGGATTGGGCGGTATCGTCCAGATAGGTTTTTAGCGGCGTGTGCGACGTCTGTGCCTTCACGAGGTTCGCCTTAAACTGGGCCAGCGCGATAACCAAGACGCCCTTGTCAGCGTCCGACAGTTCGATGGGCCGCAACTTGGCGTCCTGCTTTGCCATCTGTGTCGCCGACGGCGAGGCAGTCTCCGCGACGGCCGAAAAGAAAAGCCTGAAGGCGACCACGTCCGGAATTAACTCGGGATTAGTAGCTCCGTCGATCGATCCTGGCGGGAGAAGCGATTGGTTTCCCGACTGCATTGCCGGCGCGCTCCGGGACAACGCTACGCACAGGACGATGGAGGAGAGGAGAGGAGAGGAGAGAAGAGAAGAGAAGACGCATGGTATTACTCCCAAGGAATGTTTACCACGACTCCGCGAACTCGTCAAGAAAAATCTGATTTACACAATGGAGGCGGCAAACGTCCCGCGGCTCTTCAGCCTTGCGAGCCGCCCAGAAGTTCCTCCACCCGCGCGAGCGAGGCGATTTCCGGCAAACTCCCCTGCGCCACGCGGGCGTTACCGCCGCCGCGTCCGCCGAGCGTGGCCAGCGCCCGCTTTAACCGATCTCCGGCGTGAACTCCGCATCCCTCGGAGGCGGCGAAAAGAACGGACGGCGGATTTTCCGCCAATGCCAGGAAAACCGCGCCGGGACTGCCGGTGAAGCTCATCGCTTCCGTTCGGGTGTCCTCGGTGAAGGAGGGGACACGGACGCGGAGGCGCCGGATGCCGTCGGCTCCGGGCGCGGTTTCCGCGTAAGCGCGAAGGCCGCGCGCGGCGGCGAGCTCGGCCGACATCGCCTTGCGCGCTTTCTCCGATTCCTCCAAACGATCCCGCTGCGCGGACGCGTGCGCGAACGCCTCTTCAAGCGGAGCGGAATAGAGCCGGGCGATCGACGCTAACGCGCCGTGATCGCGGCGGGCGCACACCACGGCGCGGCCTCCGCAGACGAACTCGACCCGGGTGTTGCCGCGGACCTTTTCCAGCTTTCGAATCAGGATCGCGCCGATCTCCCCGGTGCGCCGCACGTGGGTTCCCCCGCAGGCGCTGCGGTCTAAGTCCTCGATCGTTACGACGCGGATCGCGCCTGTGCGCTCGGTGGCCTTCCGCAGCCCAAGATCGCCAGAAGCGTCGCTGAACGTCACCGTGACCGGCCGATTCTCGCGGACGACGGCGTTCGCCCGCTCCTCGACGCCTTGAATCTCGTCCGCTGAAAACGCAGCGCGCGCGACGTCGATGGTCGAAGTCTCCCCGCCAAGGTGGAAGCTGACGGTTTCGGCGCCCATCGTTTCGAGAATCACGGCCGAAAGCAGATGCTGGCCGGTATGCTGCTCCCTGTGATCGGCGCGGCGGCGGGCGTCGACGGCGCAATCGACGGGCCCGTTTTCCAAACCTTCCGGGAGAGGCGACGAGAGAATATGGGCGATGCGCTCACCTTCGTCGACAACGCCGGAAACGGCGATGCCGCCCACCGTTCCCCAGTCGGCGGGTTGGCCGCCGGAGGCGGGGTAGAACGCCGTCCGGTCGAGATAGACGGAAAGGCGATCCGGGCCCACATCGACGATGCGAGCCCGGAATCCGGTGAGGTAGCTGTCGTGATAGTAGAGGCGCTCGGTCACTGAATGGCGATATTCACGATATTACTGGTCACCCCTCCGGCGGTGAGGAACATCGGCACGCTGTCTCCTTTTGGAGCGTTGGCGGGCACCTGGACGTTCACCTGATAGAGGCCGACGAACGAAGGAGCGAGTCCGGAGAAACTGGCCGGTTCGTTGACGAGCGGTGAAAATGGGTCGCCCGACGAGAAGGTGACGGTCGTCGGAATGACCGTGTTCGCCAGCGGCGTGGACGTGGCCGCCGTGCCGGTGGGTACGATGGGAGATGTCGGCCCAAGGCCGATGGCGTAGATGGTGATGAAGTCCGTGCCGGCTTTCGCCGGATGCACTACGGGAAGTCCCAGCGCGGCGCCGGCCGCCGCCGAGACCGCGAATCCTTTTTCCGTAGCGTTTTGGACGATGCCGAAATTGCCCACGGCGAATGGCAGAATGCGTGGCTGATTCTTCGCCACTTGCACCGCGATCTGGTTGCCCGCCTGCCCGCCGCGCACCACCTGCACCAGGGCCTGGCCGGTCTGCGTTTCGTTCGGCATTTCGAAGTCGATCTGCCCGTAGCTGGCGAAATACAGCGGCGCCGGCTGGCCGTTCACCAGAACTTGGACGGTCGAAGAAGTACCGAGTGTCGTGGGCAGCGGCGTGGCGGCCGCGTAAAGAGGAGTGCTGTACACGAATTGATCGCCGAAAATCGCGATGATGTCACCCGGCGCCACCGACTGGCCGGGAACGAACGTCGCGTTATTGACGACGCCCTCGAAGTTGGCCACCGGCGGCGACTGCGCGTCAATCTCCAAATTCACGGGAATCGCAACCGGGTTCACGGCATTCGAGGCCACGGTCACCGTGCCGGTATAGGCGCCGGGAGCGAGGCTGGTGGGATCGGCGGTGATTGAAACCACGTTTCCCGTCACGGTGGCGCTCAGCCAGGTGCCCGCGCTAGCGGCCGCGGCCGTCGCCCCGCTCACCGCGAGCGTGCCCATGCCGCTGTTGGCGATGTTCACAGGGACCGTCTGTTTAATGCTGTTCGCCGCCAATCGCAAATTGAGAACGGAAACGCTTGGCTGCGCGATCGGCGACGAAGTGACATTCAGCGTCACATTCACGGTTTTATTGTCCGTCGGGATCGCCGATCCGGCAACGGCAACGGTTCCCGTATAGGTATTGACGGCCATGCCCGCCGCGGCCGTCGCGGTTACGTGATACGGAATCGTGAAAGAATACGTGCCGCCGCCGGTCTGACCCACGGAGAGCCAGGGTGTAGTAGTGGTCACTTTTGCCCCGCTGCCCGCCGAAAACGTTTGAGAGGCGGAGGTCCCGGGCGCCAGATAGAACTGAAGCGAAGCCGGAATCGCGCTGCCGATCTGGACCGTCACGGTGATGGTTTGCGGGGCGTCGATGGCGCCGGGATCGGCGACGGTAACCGTTCCGGTATAGGTTCCCACGGCGAGGCTGGAGGTCTGCAGCGCGATGTTCACCGGGATGCACGTTTTATATTGAGCGCAGGATTGAGACGCTCCGGCGCTGGCCGCAAGCCAGGTCACCGAGGAAGACAATTGCAGGCTTAACGCGCCGTCGCCGATGTTGGCGGCGCCCACACTTTGCGCCGGGCCGTTCTGGCCGGCGGCGACCGTCAAAGGTCCCAATGCCGTAGCGGTCAGCCGCAATTGCGGGGCGGCGGCCAGCGTGGCGCTCGTGGCCAGCGCCATCGCCGTGGTAACGAAAATCGCTCGAATATTCATAAATGTTCTCGATCGCTCCTAAATGGAATCACGGGGTAAGATTGGGCGCGGGAATCCGGTGATGCGGGCGTTGTCACCGGAGGAGGGTTCCTCCGTCCACACTCAAAAGCAGATTCATCGCCATTCCAGGAAACCGCCTGAATTCCCCGATACCGCGCCCCTCGATGGTTCTCTTCGGCCACAATATTGTGGCGGGAAGATACACTTTCACCGGACCTCCGGATGGCCCGGCAACGCTTACTTCGATCAGGATAGCAACATCCGGATTAAGAATTATCCTGCCGGCGCTGGCGATTATTGCGGAGCGGTTACGGAAAAATCGGCCTTGATAAATTGCCAGTCCGGCAATTCGTAGACGCGCAGCTTCGTCTGCGTCTCCACCGTCACGTCTTTCATTTGATTGGGGCCGATGTCGCCCACTTTCGCCGGGAAGGTGAACAACGGAGGATCGTCCGGCTTCCCGGCCGTGGTGCGAAGATTCACCAGCAGCTCCAATCCGCCGATGTCGGCGTCGGAGTGGTTCACCACGCCAAATGTGATGTTGATCTTTCCGGCCGATTTCTCGACGATGCGGAATCCGAACACTTCGATGAATTTCGCCACCGGATTGTTCGAGTTCGTCGCGGTGGTGTGGACCGGCACCGGCTTCATCGGGGAATCGGAGGAGGAAGAACACCCCGTACTCGTCAAAACGGCCAGCGCGAACGCGAATCCTAGAGGGTGACGCATGAATCCAAAAGTATAGCGCGGCGGGCGATAATCGGAAGGACGCGGGCGGCGCGCGAAGAAAAATGTTTCGAGGATTGCGCGAACAGATCGATACCGTTTTCAGGGCCGACCCGGCGGCCAAGAGCGTTCTGGAAGTCATGTTCTGTTACCCCGGGCTCCACGCGGTTCTGGCGCACCGGCTCGCGCACCGGCTCTACCGGGCAGGTCTCTTTTTTCCGGCGCGCCTTCTCTCCCAGATCGCGCGGGCATTCACCGGCATCGAGATCCATCCCGGCGCCAAAGTCGGCCGGCGGCTTTTCATCGACCACGGCATGGGAATCGTCATCGGCGAGACGGCCGAAATCGGCGACGACGTGCTGCTCTACCAGGGCGTGACCCTCGGCGGCACCGGACACGAGCGCGGAAAAAGGCACCCCACGCTGGGCGATCATGTCGTGGTGGGTACCGGCGCGAAAATTCTGGGCAACATCGTCATCGGCAACCATGTACGCATCGGAGCGGGATCGGTGGTCATCCGCCCCGTTCCGGATCATTCCACCGTCGTCGGCGTGCCGGGCCGTATTGTCCGCAGCCGCGGCGGAGAGGTGGAAGATAATCTGCAGCACGGACACCTGCCAGATCCCGAGGGCCAGTTGATCGAAGATTTGGCCCGGCGCGTGGAGGAACTGGAGGCGCGCGTGCGCGAGCTTGCGGTGGACCGCGTCGAACGGTAGCGGTCTAACGAACCGCCCGCGCCGCGTGGATCGTCTCCGGCAAATCGCGATCGGCGTATTTCCACGCTTGGCGAAACTCCGCGTAGGCCTTGGCCGCCTCCGCCCGGTTCCCTTCCTTTTCCCAGGCCAGGGCGATGCCGTAATATCCGAAACCCGACTTCGGCCGTTCGGCGAGCACTTTCGCGAAGGCCTCCCGCGCCTCGCCATATTTGCCCGCGCGAATGCAGGCGTAACCCAGCGACTCCAACGCCGGACGCGAATAACGCGGCGGCTCGGCGTAGCCCAGTTTCTTCTCTTCCTTCGCGGCTTCCTCCAGCAGAACCCGGGCGCGGTCGAAGCGGTTTTCCCCGCTCTCGATGTTTCCGCGCAGCTCCTTCGAGGCCACGCTCAATAGTTTCACTACCGACGAGGTTCCGTATTTCAACGCCTCGGCCGAGGGGTTCTCCTCTTCCTTCTTCTCTTCCCCGCCCTCCTTCTCGCGTGAAAGCCGCCACAGCAGCGCCTCCAGCTTGTCGGCCTCCGTCTCCGCGGCGGCCGTGTCTGCCTTGTCGAGCGCCTCCATCCCCGCGGCGTAAATTCCCAGCCCGTCGCGATAGGCGAGGGCGTAGACAGGCAGCTTGTCTTCCGCCACGCCGAACTCCACCGGATGCTCCCTCACCCGCTTCCAATCGCCAAAACGGATATCCAAACGCGCTTGCGTCCCGGCGATTTGCAGGATGTAGAAATTCGGATTCTCGCGCTCGTCGTAGGCCAGCGGCTTCAGTTTCTCCGCCCACTCCAACGCCTCGCCTCTTCGCCCTTCTTCGGCCGAGTTGGCGATCATGTAGCTGATGTTGTGAGAGTAGTTCCAGTCCTCGCGCGGAGTCAGCTTCTGGCTGGCCATGTAGGCTTCGTCGACGCGCATGGCGGCGAGAAACGATTGGCGCGCGCGCTCGTAGTCGCCTGTGCGGTAGAAAATATGCCCGGGCATGTGAACCATGTGGCCCGAACCCGGCGCCAGCCTCCCCAACTTCTCCGCGCTCTCGATGGCCCACTCCGGATGCGGGCTGGATTCGACGGCGTGAATCCAATAATGATGCGCCGCCGCGCTGTCCGGGAATTCGCGCAGCAACTCCCGAAGAATACTTTGCGCATAGAGGGTGCCGCTGTTCGGCTCGTCGTTTTCGTCGAAGCCGCCTTCAAGCGACAGCGCCAGAAACAGCCGCGCGTCGATATCGTCGGGATAGTCGTAGACCAGCGCCTCCATCGCGTGCGTATAGGCCTCCTGCTTGCCGTCTTCTTTGGCCTCCTCGCGCGCCACGATGGCGTGAATGTAGCGCCGCTCGCGATCGCTTGCCTTCGGCGCCAAATCCTCCATCCGCTTCAACGCGGCTTTGCGTTCGGTTTGGTGACCCCCGCGCATCTCGATCGCCTGGTACACGCCCCATTGGCACATCGCGCAATCGGGATCGAGGCGGGCGGCCTCGTCAAACGCGCGCAGGGCTTCAAAATCCCAGAAGCAATGCAACAGGGAAAGCCCTTGATCGAACCAGCGCTGGGCGTCGGGCGAGGGGGTGTTAATCGCGAGATGGCTGTGCCCCACACCCGCGATCGTCACCGGAGGCGGCAGAGATTCGGGGCGGAGAGCGGAGGCGGCGTCCGCGTGACGATGAGGGGCCTGAGCGAGTACGCCGGCGGCGAACGCCAGAAATAGAAGGAGTCTCACGAAGGCGAGTCTAACAAGCCGCACGAGGCGGCGCGGAAACCATAGCGCAGGCTGTTGGCGGCGAGCGAGGCGAGTTCTCCGGCGGTGAAACCGAAGCGCTTCCCAGCCAGCGCATATTCGGAATCGAGCGTGCAATCGAACAGCGCCGGATCGTCGGTATTCAAAACGATGGGCACGCCAGCATCGAACAGCCGCCGCAGCGGATGGTCCTCAATCGACGCCACGACGCCGGTGCGCACGTTGCTGGTGAGACAGATCTCCAAAGGAACGCCGCGCTCGCGCAGCAGCCTCATCAACGCCGGATCGCGCGCCGCGGCGATGCCGTGTCCGATGCGCTCCGCTCCGATGGCCAGCGCCTCCGCCACCGATTCCGGCCCCGCAGTCTCCCCGGCGTGGCAAGTCAGACGGAGACCCATATCCCTCGCGGCCTCGAACACGCCGGAGAAATCGCGCGCCGGGCCGCGAACCTCGTCGCCCCCGATACCGAAAGCGACGACGCCCCGATCGGTATGCCCGGCGGCAAATCGCGCCACCGGCGCCGCCGCTTCCGCGCCGAACTGCCGCACGGCGTCGAGGATCCAAAATACCGGGAACGGAGCGCGCTGCGACTCTTCCCAGACCGCGCCGTAGATGGCGTCGAGGTCCATCTCTTTCCATAGCACGACGCCCGCCGACAGCGTCACCTCGGCGTAAGCAACCCCTTGCGCGGCGAGGCGCTCGAACAATCGCCGCGCCGCCAACGCGTAGTGAGCCGGTTCCCGCAGCAGCCGGTTCACCCACACGAAGGCCCGCAAAAAACCGGCGAAATCGGAATATTCGGTGTTGGCCCGGATCGCCTCGCGCGTGAGCGACGGCTCGATGGCGACGAGCGTCTCCGCTTCGAGCGATCCTTCGAGGTGAACGTGCAATTCGGCCTTGCGCGAGGATGGGCCGTTCATTCTTGCCATAATAGCTGCGATGACCGGGCAAGAACTTGACTCCGTGGTTCATGGCTACTGCTCGGACGCCTTCGGCGTTCTGGGGCCGCACCAACTTGAAGACGGTTCGTGGGAGGTGCGGGCCTTTCTGCCCGACTCTTCCGATGCCTGGGTGAACCAGGCCGGGAAACTCACCCCGATGGAGCGCGTGGACGCCGCCGGCCTGTTCGTGGCGAAACTCGACGCCGCGCCCGGCCGCTATCTTCTGCGCAGGCGGCTGTACGACGGCGTCGAAATCCAAATCGAAGACGCCTACCGCTTTCCCCCGGTGCTCACCAGCTTCGATCTCTACCTGCACGGCGAGGGCACCAACTACGAAAGCTACCGCACCATGGGCGCGCACGTTGCGGAAGTGGAGGGAGTGAAGGGAATCCGTTTCGCCGTTTGGGCGCCCAACGCGCTGGTGGTTTCTCTCGTCGGCGATTTCAACGGATGGGATACGCGGCGCAATCCCATGCGCGCCCGCGACGGCGGCGTGTGGGAGATTTTCATGCCGTGTCTCGGCGTAGGTGCGACCTACAAGTACTCCGTGAAGTCGCGCTTCCTCGGCTATCAGGTCCTTAAAGCGGACCCTTACGCCTTCGCCGCCGAACTGCCCCCCAAAACCGCCTCGATCGTCTCCTCCCTAGAGGGCTATGAGTGGGGCGACCGGGAGTGGATGGAGGACCGCGCCAAAAAGAATCAGTTGACGGAGCCGGTGTCCGTCTATGAGGTTCACCTCGGCTCCTGGCTTACGGGGCCAGGAAACCAGTTGCTAAGCTACCGCGATTTGGCCGAGACGCTCGTTCCGTATGCCGTCAAGATGGGCTTCACGCATCTGGAATTGATGCCGGTGATGGAGCACCCCTTCAGCGGCTCCTGGGGCTATCAGGTCACTGGCTACTACGCGCCAACCTCCCGCCATGGAACTCCGGACGATTTCCGATATTTCGTCGATCGCTGCCACCGGGCGGGACTGGGCGTGATCGTCGATTGGGTGCCCGGCCATTTTCCCAAGGACGCCCATGGCCTGGCTTTCTTCGACGGCACGGCGCTTTATGAGCACTCCGACCCGCGCATGGGAGAGCAAAAGGAATGGGGCACGCTGATCTTCAACTTCGGCCGGAACGAAGTGAAGACGTTCCTGATCTCGAACGCGCTTTTTTGGCTGCGCGAATTTCACATCGACGGCCTGCGGGTCGACGCCGTCGCCTCGATTTTGTATTTGGACTACTCGCGCAAAGCCGGTGAGTGGATCCCGAACCGTTACGGAGGGAACGAGAATCTGGAGGCGATCGAGTTTCTGAAACGGGTGAACGAACTGGCCCACAAGGAACCGGGAGCGATCACCATCGCCGAAGAATCCACCGCCTTCGCCGGCGTTTCCAAGCCCGTTTATCTCAACGGCCTCGGCTTCACGATGAAGTGGAACATGGGCTGGATGCACGACATGCTCGGCTACTTCTCCACCGACGCCGTTTATCGCAAATATCACCAGAACGACGTCACCTTCAGCCTTCTGTACGCCTTCTCTGAGAATTTTTTACTGCCGGTCTCCCACGACGAAGTGGTCTACGGAAAAAGGTCGCTGATCGACAAGATGCCCGGCGACGGCTGGCAAAAGTTCGCCAACGTGCGTGCGTTCCTGGCCTATATGTACGGGCACCCAGGAAAAAAACTGCTGTTCATGGGTTCCGAGATCGGACAGTGGGAGGAGTGGGACCACAACCGCGGCCTGCGCTGGGACCTGCTCGAACACACCATGCACCGCCAGTTGCAACAGTTTGTGGAAGACTTGAACCGGCTGTACCGTTCGCATCCGGCGCTGTGGGAGGTGGACTTCCATTGGTCCGGTTTCGAATGGGTAGATTGCCGCGACATGGAGAATTCGGTGATCTCGTTCCTCCGCCGGCCGCAAGCCGGGAATCCAGCGCTCCTGTTTTGCTGCAACTTCACTCCCGTGCCGAGGGAGGGCTACCGCATCGGCGTGCCGGATCCCGGCGCGTGGCGGGAAATCCTAAATACCGACGCGGCCATCTACGGCGGTTCGAATATGGGCAATGCGGGCCTCGTCGTCTCCGAACCTGTCCCACAGCAGGGCCATGGCCAGAGCCTGGTCGTCACGCTTCCGCCGCTCGGCGTGGTGGTGTTCGAATCGCCGGTGGGCGGCCGCTCTTGACAAAGTGAACTAAACCGTTCAGTATAGTTTCGACGAGGATCGAAACGCGCATGATTCGAGCGGAAAACCTGACCAAAACCTTCGGAACGTTCACGGCGGTGAAGAATGTATCCTTCGAAGTGAAGCGGGGCGAGATTTTCGCGTTTCTCGGCCCCAATGGCGCCGGAAAAACCACGACGATCAAGATGCTGACCACGCTGCTGAAGCCGAGCGGCGGAAAAATGGAGCTGGACGGCCTCGATCCCGCGACCCACCGCAACGAGGCCCGGCATCGCTTTGGAATCGTGTTTCAAGATCCCAGCCTCGACGCCGAACAGACCGCCTACGAAAATATGAATCTGCACGGCATCCTATATGGCGTTCCCCGGAAAATCCGGGCCGAACGGACGGAACGCCTCCTGAAGCTTTTCGAATTGTGGGAGCGGAAGGACGATTACGTAAAACAGTTCTCGGGAGGCATGAGGCGCCGTTTGGAAATCGCCCGCGGCTTTCTGCACACGCCGAAAATCCTGTTCCTGGACGAGCCGACTCTGGGCCTCGATCCCCAAAGCCGGAACCAGTTGTGGACCCATGTGAAGCACTTGAATGAGACCGAACAGGTGACCGTTTTTCTCACCACCCATTACATGGACGAAGCCGAACGCGTGGCGCACCGGATCGCCATCATGGACCACGGCGAATTGGTGGCGCAGGGCACCGCGGCGGAATTGAAGCTTCGAACGAACAGCGATTCGCTGGAGGGGGCGTTCCTGGCGCTCACCGGTTCCTCCCTTCGCGACGAGGCCGCCAACGCCTCCGACCAGATGCGCCAGTTTTCGAAAATGTGGAGGCGGTAAAACTATGAGCGCAATCTATATTCTCTGGCTGCGGGAGTTGAAGCGCTACGTCCGCTCGCGCGTGCAGATCGTCGTCTCGCTCGGCCAGCCCACGCTTTACCTCCTCGCTCTCGGCTTTGGGTTCGGGCCGGTTTTCGCCAAGGCCGGCCGGGGAAGCTATCTGCAATTCATGGCGCCCGGCGTCATCGGCATGACGCTGCTGTTCAGTTCCGTCTTTTCCGGCATTGCGATTCTGTGGGACAGGCAGTTCGGTTTCTTGAAAGAAACGCTCGTCGCGCCCGTTTCGCGATTGCACATTATGATGGGCCGTACTCTCGGAGGCGCGACGGTGGCGTCGATCCAAGGCCTCTTGTTCCTGACGGTCTGCCTGATCGCCGGCTTCCGTCCCCGGAGCTGGCTGGCTCTTCCGATGGCGTTGCTTTTTGTCGCCGCCATTGCGGCCGTCTTCGCCGCGCTCGGAACGGCCGTCGGCTCGGTGATCAAGGACATGCAGGGTTTTCAGTTAATCATGAACTTCCTCGTGATGCCGATTTTCTTTTTGTCCGGCGCGCTGTTCCCGCTGAATAATTTGCCCGCGGCGCTGGCCGTCGTCACGCGGGCCGATCCTCTGACGTACGGAGTGGACGGTTTGCGGGGCGCTCTGACCGGCGTGTCGCAGTTCGGCCTCACGATGGATCTATTTATGCTCGGCGGCTTGCTGGCCGTCTTCATCGCCGCCGGCGCGTATTTGTTCTCGAGGATCGAGTTGTAGGCGACGGCGAAACCCCAAGCATGGCGAATCTCCGTAGCGCGCTCGCACACAAAAAGGTATTGGAAGCGGCGATTGAGTTGTTCGCCGGACGCGGGATCGATGCGACCAGCATGGACTCCATCTGCGAAGCAGCCGGGGTCAGCAAAGCGACCGTTTATAAGCATTGGCCCGATAAAGACGCCCTCTGCATGGAAGTGCTCATCCACGTTCACGGCCTCGACGAGGATCTCCCATCCTTCGATTCCGGCGATACTCGCGAAGACCTGATCGCCCAATTGCGCTATGAGCCGGCCTCGGACCGGCGCGAGATGAGGAGCCGCCTTCTACCCCATCTGATGGCGTACGCCGCGGCGCATCGCGAATTCGGAGATCGGTGGCGCACGCGCGTCATCGAGCGCCCACGCAAGCAATTGCGCCGGATCCTGCAACGCGGAATCCAGTACCGCGAGCTTTCCCCGGAGACCGACATCGAAGTGGGTGTCGCGCTGCTCCTCGGGCCGATGATGTACCGCAAGATTTTCGCGAGCGGCTTCGGAGCCAAGCTTCCGAAAGACTTCGAAGAACTTGTGGTGGATACTTTCTGGGCCGGGCACGCGCGCAGCCGCCGGGCCTGATGGCGACGCCGTCCGGCCGTCCTCCGGCAACGCTACAATGCTCAGTTGGCTAAGAACAAGTACGACGTCGTCATCGCCGGCGGCGGTCACAATGGACTGGTAACGGCCGCGTATCTGGCTCGCGCCGGCCGCAAAGTGCTGGTGCTGGAGCGCCGGGAACTGGTGGGCGGTTGCGCCGTCACCGAAGAAATATGGCCCGGCTATCGCGTTTCGACCGCGGCGTATCTCAGCAGCCTGATGCAGGAGCGCATCGTGCGCGAGCTCGAGCTGGAACGTCACGGCTATCGCGTCGACGCCAAGGACCCGGCGTTCTTCTCGGTCTTTCCCGACGACCGCTACCTGTTCATGTGGCAGGACGGCCAAAAGACTTTGGACGAGGTCGCGAAATTTTCCAAACACGACGCCCAGGTCTATCCCGCCTACGAAGCGCACCTGGAGAAACTCGCGGGGGTGGTCGAAAGCCTGCTGCTCACCATCCCTCCCGAATTTCCGCCCGCCGGCATCGGTGACTTCCTCGATTATCTGAAGCTCGCCGGACGTCTGCGCAAGCTGGGGCGCAAGGAAATGACCGGCCTGGTGAACATCTTCACCAAGAGCGCCGCCGATTTTCTGGACGATTGGTTCGAATCGCCGGAAGTAAAAGTGACGCTCGCCACCGACGGCGTGATCGGCGCCAACGGCGGCCCGCGATCGCCCGGCACCGCGTATATCCTACTGCATCACGTCATGGGCGGCGTGGAGGGCAAACGCGGGCTCTGGGGATTCGTGCGTGGCGGGATGGGCGCCATCTCCAACGCCATCGCCGATTCGGCGCGCAGCCGGGGCGTCGAAATCCGCACCGGCGCAACGGTCGAAAAGATCGTCGTGACAAACGGCGCGGTCCGCGGCGTCGTTCTGGAAGGCGGCGAGGAGATCGAAGCCGCCACGGTGGCCAGCAATCTCGACCCGAAGCTCACGTTCCTGAAACTCGTCGGCGAGCGCGAACTGGACCCGGATTTCGCAAAGAGCATCCACAATTACCGCTGCGAAGGAACCTCCTGCAAGATCAACCTGGCGCTCGACGGCCTACCGGATTTCCGCGCTTTGCCCGGTGCGCCCTCCCCGCAGCACCGCGCCACCATGCACATCTGCCCGTCGATTGAATACGTCGAGCGCGCCTGGGACGACGCCAAATACGGCCAACCTTCGCGGTCGCCGATGCTCGAGATGACGGTGCCCACGATGTACGATCCTTCGCTTGCTCCCGAAGGCAAGCACATCATGGGCATCTTCCTCCAATACGCGCCGTACACGCTGCGCGACGCGACTTGGGACGAGCTACGCGAGCCTTTCGCCGATCGCGTCATCGAGATTATCGAGAATTACGCGCCCGGCTTCCGCCAACACATTCTCCACCGGCAGGTGCTGACTCCGCTCGATCTGGAACGCCGCTTCGGCATCACCGGCGGCAACATTTTTCACGGCGAAATGAGCGTCGATCAGATGTTCGTCCTCCGCCCCGTGGCCGGCAGCGCGCGCTATCAAACGCCGGTGCGCGGGCTGTTTCTGTGCGGCTCCGGAACCCATCCCGGCGGAGGCGTGATGGGCGCGCCCGGCTTCAACGCCGCCAGGGCGATGTTGAAGGGATAACTCCGCGCGCCGCCCCGGCCGTTCACGGCGCCGCCGGCAATTTCGTTCTGCCCGCGATTTCGATTCCCCGGCGAATCACGAATTTCTTGCCAACGCCTTCAAAGAGGAGAACGCCCGCGTCTTGTTGGCCGGATTCTTCCTCCATCTGGTCGAACGTTCCCAGATTGAGGCGCGGAGCCATTACTTCGCTGAGCTCCGCACGCGCTTTCACCACCGATTCGAGCCGCACTGGGAACGGTTGCGCCACGCCGTCCACCTCCACGGTTTCAACCTGAACCGAGAGCGCCAGCGATTGGGTCACCGGTCCATAAAACCGCTCGATGTGAACGATCCGGCCGGCGACCGCCGCTTCCTTCGGCGCCAAAATCCCGTTCTCTTTATTCCGGATGGGCGTCATCAATCGGGCGTGGACGAGATCGCCCGCCGCTGCCGTCGCGGTATCGATCGCTTCGGTTAGCGCGATCTTGAACGGCACGTCTGGAGGCAGAATGAGAGGTTTAACTTCCTTTTTTGGAGCGGCGGCCTGTCCGGTGTCCGCCGGCTCGTCGAAGCTCAGAGTCGCTTCGCCCATGAACTCGTGGCAGCCGGAGAACGTCGTTCGGTTCTCAAACTCGGTTCCATTCGTATAAGTGATATGTAGGTAAACGTCCTTCGGGAGAAGAAACTTGAAGTTATCGAGATCCGCCGTGCCGTAGTCGAGAACCGTCGTGTCGTCGCACGTGTGTAGCTCTATCGGAAGCCGGTCGGCGTGAATGGTCAGTCGCACCAGGTTGAATGTCGTAGAATCCACCACAATTGTGCCGTGGTAGGGAACGTTAGAGCGAAACTCCCTGTTCCCGATGCTATATCCGCTCTTTTCGAGCGGCATGGTAAAACCGAATCGAACCACGGCCCGTCCGTCATCGTCCGAGTTTCCCTCGTAGGTGAAACTGGCCGAATTATTTCCAAATATGGAACTGAGGAAGGAGGAAAAGGATCCCGTCGATGTGGCTCCGCTCCCAACCAGTTCGGCCAGGCTGCGGTCGTGGAAATGATTCTCGCCAACCCAGGAAAACATCTCGCCGCCGTTTGAAACAGCCACGTCCAGCCGCAAGCGGTCGGACGAATAGGGCTTCCGCTTCCACTTTTTCGCGCCGGCCAAATCGTCGCAGGAACGGCCGGAAAGATCCGCTGCCGGCTGGAATGCGGACCGGTCGATCGTCTCCGTGCATAAAAACCTCGGCAGCCGCCTGATGGTCAACATCACCTTCTTTCGGACCTGGAGCAGCAGCGCCGTCGCATCCTGGGCGGCAGATACGTCCTGGGCCTCGGCCGAAGCCGCCAATAAGCAAATTAAGAGCGGCAGCCACATCATAAGAAGAATACGCCCGCGCTCATCCTGGACGCAATCGGCGGTGTTACCCTCGGAACGGAACCCGATGCGTTTCCCGTTCGCAGCCTTCGCCGTGTTGGCGTTCGTTCCCGCCGCTCTCCCGGCTGGCTGCCCTTACCCCTGCTGGTCCGAGATTTCGCCGGCGAAATTTACCTTCAATTCTTTCTCGGAGATTCCGCCGACACCCGCCTCCCTTCCCTATCTCTTCTCGCTGCCGTACCCACCGCAGTCCACGGGCGCTTGGACACAAGCCTGCAACGCGCGCGAGAACCCGGCGGTGGATCTTTACAAGTACGACGCCGCCGCGAAAACCTGGAGCGGCCCACTGGCCGGCCCGGTGTATAGGAATCCATCGGCGATCGAGATCAGCGGCCGCGCGGCAGGATGGAAGGGCATCGCCGTGCGCGCCGCCTTCGACGGCAAAGCCGGACGCGCCGGCGGTTCCACGCTCGCCCAGGCCGTATTCTTTCACGACGAGCCGTGTTATCGCGCCAGCACCGAATTCGGATTCGATCGCTATTTGAAAGGCGCACCCAGCGACGACATCGTCTATTTCTATTACGAGCTGCACGCCAATTGCAGTCCAGCCGGAAAGTGCCGCGCCTCCGGCACGGGAGAAATCCTGGTGGACCGGCGGGACTCCGTGCCCGTGGCCGCCGCCGGCGCCCTCAACAGCCAGGGCGGCACGGACTGGCTATACGAGGCCTATCTCATCGACGGCGGCGCGCGCTGGTATATTCGCGTCGAGGACCCCTATCGCCACCGGACTCGCTCGCCGCCGATGATCCACGCCGTCGACGACTTCTATCAACCCATCGCCAGGGATTACTATACGCGGGGCGCCGAAGGATACGTAACGGCGACTTCGGAGAGAAGCGACCCGGTTTCCTTCACCGGCGAAGCGCCTGCGCTAAACGTGGTGAAGATCTACGCGGCGAAGTGAGGGCCTAAAGCGCGGCGTCTCCGTTGTCTAGGCTCCGCCACAGATACCAGCAGGCCACAGAGCACCACGGCCGCCAGGTTTTGGCGATCTTCTCCATTCGCTCCGGCTTCGGCAACTGGCGCATGCGGTAGGCGCGCCGCATCGCCATGCGGATGCCCAGATCGCCGGTGGGCAGAACGTCGGGCCTGCGTAGCGCGAAAATAAGGAACATGTGCGCCGTCCATACGCCAACGCCTTTCACGCGCGTCAGGTGCGCTACCACTTCTTCGTCGGGCAGCTCAGCCAGCGTTTCGAAGGCGATTTCCCCCGAGATCGTCCGCTCCGCCAAATCGCGCAGATAGCGGACTTTCTGGCCGGAAAGCCCGCACGCGCGCAGGGTTTCGTCGCTCAGGGAAAGGATGCCCTCCGCCGTCACGCGGCCCTCGGGCATCGCCGCGTCGAGCCGCGCCGCGATCACCGCCGCGACTTTACCGCTCAATTGTTGGAAAATAATGGAACGGGCCAGACTGGAAAACACCGGCTCGCTGTAACCGATCCGGCAAGGACCGGCGGCTTCGATGATTCGGGCGAGAACGGGGTCGGCCCGCTTGAGATGATCGATCGCTTTCCGCATGGAACGCTCTTTCAGGACGGCGCATCTATGGTATCAAGCTATGTCTAATCCACCCAACCGCCGGGCGCTGGCCACGTTCCTGGTCCTCCTCACCGCCTTCGGCGCCTACGTCTATGCCCAAAACGAGCCCACCATCAAAGTGCAAGTGGCGCTGGTCAATATCCTCTTCAGCGTGCATAACAAGAAGGGTGGACTGATCGGCAACTTGAATAAAGACGACTTCACCATCTACGAGGACGGGCAGAAGCAGGAGATCAAGTATTTCACGCGGGAGACCGACCTTCCGGTTACCCTCGGCCTGCTGATCGACGTCAGCCGCAGCCAGATGAATCTCATCTCGATCGAGCAATCGGCCGCGTCGCAGTTCTTCGACGAAGTCATCCGCCCGAAGGATCTCGCCTTCGTAATCAGCTTCGGCCCCGACGCCGATCTCTTGCAGGATTACACCAGTTCCCACAAACTTCTCCAGCACGCCCTATCGGATTTGAAGGTCAGCGGCGACGTCGGCGGTTTGCAGCCGGGGCCGGTGCCAACGGCCAGCAATCCTCGCGGAACCATTCTTTACGACGCGGTCTATCTGGCCGCCAACGACCAGCTTCACGGACAGGTGGGGCGTAAGGCGTTGGTGCTGATTACCGATGGCGACGACCAGGGCAGCCGCTACGACATCCGTCAGGCGATTGAAGCCGCCCAGAAGGCCGACGCCATCGTATACAGCATCTACTATGTCGATCACGGTTTCTATATGCAGAACGGATTCGGGCTGACTTTCGGCGGAGGCGGCGAGGGAATCCTGAAGAGAATTTCCGACGAGACCGGCGGGCGCGTTTTCAAAGTCAGTTCCAAGAACACCCTGCACGACGTGTTCGTCCAACTGCAGGACGAGATGCGCAGCCAGTACGCCATCACTTACTCGCCCACCAACAACGTCAGGGACGGCAGCTTCCGCCGCATCGAGATCCGCACGGAAGATAAGGACAACAAAGTTCAGGCGCGCAAGGGTTACTACGCGACGGAGTCGGAAGGCAAGTAACAACCCGTCCGCTATGGCGTGGCCGGCGTGGCCTCGCGGAGGCGGGCGGCCATTTCCTCGGCGCGAGTGTCGTTGAGGAACGTCCCGTTGCCGCTCTCCACCGCCGCCAGATACTTGATCTTTTTTCCGCTGCGCTGGATCGGAAGAAACTCAATGTGGAAGTGAAACCACGGCGCTTCGCCCATCCCCGCCGGGCCTTGCCGCACCAGCATCATCAGTGGCAATTGCAGATCGTAAAGCGCGTCGTATTTCCGCCGGATCACGCTCAACAGCCCGGCCAAATCCCGCGCTTCCGGCTCCGTTAAATCCGCCAGCGCGCCCGCGTGCCGCCGCGCGTAGATCTGCACCTCCGCCGGGAACCGTCCGCAGAACGGCACGAAGGCCACGAAGCCCGCGTTGGAGGCCACGATGCGCCGCCCGTCCTCCATCTCGCCGGCGAGAATCCGGCAGTAAAGGCACTCGCCGGCGTGTTCTTCATAGTGGCTTCGGGCGGATGAGTGTTCCACCTCCACCAGCGGCGGCTCGAAGGGAAACGCGTAAATCTGCCCGTGCGGATGGGGCATGGTGACGCCGATCGCAACGCCGGTGTTTTCAAAGATCGACACATAGCGGACGTCGGGGTTCGCCGCCAACTCAACCGAGCGCCGCGTCCAAAGCCCGATCACCTTGCCCCATTGTTCGACGCTGAGCTGTGAAGGCTGCAGCGTATGATGCGGCGAATAGAGCACCACGTCGCAGGCCCCGCGCGCGCCCGTTGTCGCAAACAGCCCCGCCGCGCCGGGATCGAACGGCGCCGAGGAGAAACTGAGCGCCGCGAAATCGTTGGGGTAGATATGCACGTCGTAGCTGTCCGGCACCTGGCCAGATCCGGGACAGAACGGGCACCAATCCTCGGGCAATTGCGGCCGCCCCTGGCGATGCGCGGAGACGATCACCCATTGGCGAAGCAGGGGATGCCATCGAAGCTCGGAAGCGTCTTGATTCATCGCGCGGTTCTCTCCAGTCGCTGCGGCATCTCCGCCAGCACGTAAGCCATCACCGCCAGGGCGGCGACGTTCAAACGGAAATCGCGAGGGTCCACCTTATCCACCGTGTCGGCGGCCGAATGGTGCCAGTCGAAGTAGTGCGTGCCAACCGTCCGCAACCCGAGGCCGGGAACGCCGTCGCGCATCAGCGGAGCGATGTCGGCGCCGCCTCCTCCCCGCTCGATGGTTCCGGCGCCGGCCGCCTCCAGCGCCGGCGCAAACGCGCGCAGCGTGTCGAGCGCGCTGGCCGAGCCGCTGAATCCAAACCCCACCGGCTTTTCCGCTCCGCCGTCCATTTCGATCGCCGCCACGTGATCGCGAATTCGCGCGCCTACCCAATCGCGATAAGCCTTCGCGCCGGCCCCGCCGTTTTCTTCGTTCGTCCAAAAGACCACCCGCAGCGTCCGCCGCGGGCGCAGATCCAATTTCTTGATCAAACTCGCCGCCTCCAGCGCCGCCATGATGCCGCTGCCATCGTCCTGCGCGCCTTGGCCCACGTCCCAGGAATCCAGATGCCCTCCGATCACCACGACCTCCGCGGGAAGCTCGCGTCCAGGAATCTCGCCGAAGACGTCGGCTGAGTCCGCATCCGGCAGCGTGTGCGCTTCCATCTCCAAATGAACCTGCACCGGCGCACCTCCCGCCGACAACCTGCTCAGGAGCTCGGCGTCCTCGATCGTCACCGCCGCGGCCGGAATCCTGGGAGCGCCGGGATCGTAGTCGAGCGCGCCCGTGTGCGGGCTCTGCAAGCTGACCGGCGTCACCGAGCGGACCAGCGCCGCGGCCGCGCCCAGACGCGCCGCCCGCGAAGGCCCGGCATCGCGATAAACCACCGTGCGGCCGTATCCTTCGAACGGCGCGTTGAACAGCACGATCTTACCCTCCACCTCCGCGCGGCCGCGCTTTTGCAGTTCCTCGAAGCTGGACACCACAACGACGGCCGCCGTGATGCCTTCCTTCGGCGTGCCCACGCTTCCGCCAAGGCCCAGAATCGTCAGACTACGCTCCACCGGATCGACGATCGCGGCGCGTTCGCGCCCGCGCACCCAGTGCGTCACCTTCACCGGTAACTTCGTTACGTTCTCAAGCCCCACCGATTTCATTTGCGCCGCGGACCACTCCACCGCCTGGCCCAGCGCCGCCGATCCACTCAGCCGGTTGCCGATGCGGTCGCACAACTCGGCCAGTCGCGCGTACCCTTGCCCGTCTTCAAGAGCGGCGGTAGCGATCCTCCGCGCCGGCTCGCGATAATCCCCCGGCTCCGCGGCCGCCATACAAAGCGGCACGGCGAGCGCGGCCGGTAACCAGGCGGCTCCTCTCATAACTGGACAGGATATCGCACGCCGGAGCGCGGAGACATGGCCGGAAAAGCGCAAGACGCCCTTGCGCGAAGCAAGAAGCGGGGTATAGAATCCAATGCATGTCGAAGCCAACTCTTCTCCTCCTGTTGACAGCCGCCATCACGACGGCCGGTTGCGGCGGACGTCACGATCCCACGGAAAAATTCTACCTGGTGGCGGCCAACGTGAAGCTGGGCTACTGGCAGACGGCTGCCTCGGGACTCTTCGCGGCGGCCAAGCAGTTGGGCGTCCAAGCGGAAATGGTCGGGCCGGACACCTACGAGGCCCAGGGCGAGCGCGACGCCTTCCGCACGGCCGTTTCCAAGAAGCCCGCCGGCATCCTCATCTCCCCCGCCTTCCCCGCGGAACTGACACCGGAGATTAACGCCGCCATCGCCCAGGGCATTCCCGTCATCACCATGGACTCCGACGCCGCCGAAAGCAAGCGCCTCGTCTTCATCGGCACCAACAATTACGCCGCGGGCGAGATGGGCGCCAAACAATTGGTTAAGCAGATGGGAGGTAAGGGCAAGGTGATCTTCTTCACCATGCCCAACCAGGCGAACCTCATCGAGCGTTTGAACGGCTACAAGGCCGGCCTCGCTTCCAGCGGAATTCAGATCGCCGACACGATCGATATGAAAGGCGATTCCCGCATCGTCTTCGACACCACCAGCGACATCATGAATCAGAACAAGGTCAAGCCCGACGCCTTCGTTTGTCTCGAAGCTTCCGGGTGCAAGGAAGTCGCCGACGTGCTCGACCGGGGCAAGATCGCCGGCAAAACGGTCATCGCCATGGACACAGACAAGGACACGCTGACGTGGATCGACAAGGGCCTCATCGCCGCCACCATCGCCCAGAAGCCGTACACGATGGCGTTTTACGGGGTAAAGGTGCTCGACGACCTCCACCACTACAAACCCCAATCGCTCGACCTGAATTGGGCCGAAGACACCCAATCGCCGTTCCCCACCTTTATCGACACCGGGGCGACATTGATCGACAAGGCCAACCTCGCCTCGTTCCAGGCGGCGCAGTCGTCCAAGTGACCGCGTTTCCGCCGCCGCCGCGGAGAACGGCGAAGACCGTTACCCATGCGAACCATTAGAGCTTTCGGTATCTTCGCCGCTCTCGCCTGGGCCGCCCTCCCCAGCGTCCGTGGAGCGGATCGCCGTCCGTTGAACCTCGACGATCTGGCGAAACTGGAAGAAGTGTCGGACCCTCGCGTCTCCCCGGACGGACAATGGGTCGTCTACTCGGTGGCTCGCGTGGACACGGCGGCCGACAAGCGCGAGAGCCATTTATGGATGGTCAGTTGGGACGGCAAGGAATCGGTGCAACTCACGTTCGGCTCCGAACCGGCGAGCGCCGCGCGTTGGAGTCCCGACGGCCGTTATCTTTCCTTCCTCTCCTCGCGTCCCGGCAAGGCGAAAGGCGCTCAAGTATGGGTTCTCGACCGGCGCGGAGGAGAGGCGCGGCAGCTCACCGAGGTCAAACAAAAACTATCGGCGTATGAGTGGGCGCCGGATTCCAAACGCCTCGCTCTCGTGCTGACCGAAACCGCGGAGCCGGAATCCGACCCCAAAAAACCGGCGTCGGAGCAGCCCCCTCCCAAGCCCATCGTCATCGACCGCTATCACTTCAAGCAGGACCGCGAAGGCTACTTAAGCGGCACGGATCGCGCGCGCATCTATCTCTACGATATCGAATCGAAAAAACTGGACGCTCTCACCGGAGACAAAGAACACGACGAGGAGAATCCCGCCTGGTCGCCTGGACGGCGCTTCCATCGCATTCGTCTCCAACCACGACAAGGATTGGGACCGCTCGGAGAACACCGACGTCTTCGTCGCCGAGGCGAAGCCGGATTCCGCGCCGCGCCAGCTCACGGCGTTTGAAGGCCCGGATGGCGGGCGCCTGGCGTGGAGCCCGGACAGCTCGACCATCGCCTACGTCGAAGGCGCCGAGCCGAAATACAGCGCGTATTCGACGAGCCGCTTGTTCGTCGTGTCCGCTCTGGGCGGTAAGCCCCGCCTTCTCGCGCCGAAGTTGGATCGCGGCGTCTCATCGCCGCAATTCTCCTCCGATGGCCGCTCCGTCACCGTCCTCGTCGCCGACGACCGCTCCGAATATCCGGCTCGCGTCGAACTTTCGGGCGATGGCGTGGAGCGGCTGGTCGGCGGCTCGCTTGTCGTAATGGCCCAATCGCAGGCCGCCGGCCATACCGCCGTCCTCGCCTCCAACGACGCCGCGCCTGCCGAAGTCTTCGCCCTGGAAGGCGGATCGCTTCGCAAGCTCACCTCCCGCAACGACGCCCTTCTGTCGGAGTTGAAGCTCGGCTCGACCGAGGATATAAACTTCCGGAGCCAGGATGGCGCCGAGGTCCACGGCCTCCTTACCAAGCCCGTAGACTATTCGCCGGGGAAAAAATATCCCACACTCCTGCGCATCCACGGCGGCCCGAACGGCCAGGACGGACACGCTTTTCAATTCGAACGCCAATTCTTCGCCGCCAACGGCTACGCGGTGATCAACGTCAACTACCGCGGCAGCGCGGGCCGCGGAGCCGCTTTCAGCCGGAGCATTTTCGCCGACTGGGGCCACAAGGAAGTGGCCGATTTGCTGGCGGCTGTGGACCACGTTCTTTCGATGGGCGTCGCCGCTCCCGACCGCCTCGGCATCGGCGGCTGGAGCTACGGCGGCATTCTCACCGACTACACCATCGCCAGCGACTCCCGCTTCAAAGCCGCCACCAGCGGCGCCGGCAGCGCGAATCAACTGACGATGTACGGCCTCGATCAATATACTTTTCAATACGACCACGAGATCGGCCCGCCCTGGCGCAGCCTCGATAAGTGGATCGCGATCTCTTACCCTTTCTTCCACGCCGACCGCATCCACACGCCCACGCTTTTCATGGGCGGCGACAAAGATTTCAATGTCCCGCTCGCCGGCGGCGAACAGATGTATCAAGCCCTGCGCACGCTCGGTATTCCCAGCGAACTCGTTGTCTATCCCGGACAATTCCACGGCTTCACCCGGCCCAGTTTTATCCGCGACCGCTACCAGCGCTACCTCGCCTGGTACGACAAATATCTGAAGCCGCCCGCGTCCGTGGCGGAATCGTCGCGTCCGTCCGCGGCATCCAAATCCCATCCATGACCGAACCCTCGCAATCCATCCGCGCCGTCGCCGTCGAAGGCGCTTTCGGACTCGACAACGTCAACCTCGTCCAACGTCCGATCCCAACGCCCGGTCCGCGCCAGGCCGTGGTGCGCATGAAAGCCTCCTCGCTCAACTTTCGCGATCTCCTGGTCGCCACCGGCCGCTACAATCCGAAAATGCCGCTGCCGCGCGTCCTCTTATCCGACGGCGCAGGCGTTGTGGAAGCGGTGGGCGAAGGCGTCACCCGCGTCAAGCCCGGAGACCGCGTCGCCGGAATCTTCATGCAAACCTGGCTCGACGGCCCTTACGCGGACGCGTACGGGAAATCCGCGCTCGGCGGCGCCATCGAAGGCGTTCTCGCGGAGGCGGTCGTCTTCGACGAGAACGGATTGGTCCATCTGCCCGCGCATCTCAGCTTCGCCGAAGGCGCCACGCTTCCTTGCGCGGGCGTCACCGCGTGGAACGCACTCGTCGCGCAGGGCAATTTGAAGGCCGGCGACACGGTGCTCGTCCAAGGCACGGGCGGCGTCTCGCTCTTCGCGTTGCAGTTCGCCCGCATGCACGGCGCACGGGTCATCGCCACTTCGAGCTCCCCCGCCAAGCTGGAGAGGGCCATCGCAATGGGCGCTTCCGACGGGATCGATTATCGCGCCACTCCCGATTGGGACAAGCGCGCGCGCCAGCTTACCGGCGGCGCCGGCGTGACGCATGTGGTCGAAGTCGGCGGCGTCGCCACTCTCGGCCGCAGCCTGAACGCGGTCGCCGGGGGCGGCTACATCGCCGTCATCGGCGTCCTCTCCGGCATCGCCGGCGAGTTGAGTATCGCCAATATTCTGCACAAGCACTTGCGCGTCCAGGGCATCTATGTCGGCTCGCGATCGATGTTCGAGGCCATGAACCGCGCGATCGAATTCAACCGGATGCATCCCACCGTCGATCGCGTTTTCCCCATGAGCGAAATTCGCGACGCTCTGCGTTACATGGAATCGGCCGCGCACTTCGGTAAGATTGTGATCGATCATGAATCCTGAAAAACCCTTCGACGTTTCCCGCCGCGATTGGCTGAAGGCGGGCGCCGCCGGCTTGACGATGCTCGGCCAGGCCCACGCAGCCCCTCCGCCGCCCGCTTCCGATTCCGTCATCGGCATGAAGTTCGAGGCCGCTCCTAACATCCGTCTGGGCATGATTGGCCTCGGCGGCCGCGGCGGCGGCATGGTGGAAAATTACCTCGCCGTCGACCATCTGCAAATCACCGCCGTCTGCGACATCGACAAGGCCAAGGCTCTCAAGGCCCAGGCCAACGTCGAACGCGCGGGCCAGCATCCGCCCGCCATCTACGACAAGGGCGAGCACGATTTTGAGAATCTCTGCCGCCGCGATGACGTCGATTTCGTCTACATCGCCACGCCGTGGCCCTGGCACGTTCCCATGGCCCTCGAAGCCATGAAACAGGGCAAGCACGCCTGCATCGAAGTGCCCGCCGCTTCGACGATCGAAGACTGCTGGAAGCTGGTGGACACTTCCGAAAAAACCCGCCGCCATTGTCTGATGATGGAGAACTGCTGCTACGGCTACAACGAGCTTCTGGTGCTCAACATGATCCGCGCCGGCCTGTTCGGCGACCTGTTGCACGGCGAAGCCGGCTATCTCCACGACCTCCGCCACATCCTCTTCGACGACAAAGACGAAGGCGCGTGGCGCCGCTTCCCCCACATCACCCGCAACGGCAACCTCTACCCGACGCACGGCCTCGGCCCCGTCGCCAACTATATGGGCGTCAATCGCGGGGACCGCTTCGACTACCTTGTCTCCATGAGTTCGCCCGAGCGCGGCCTCGACGAATATCGCGCCGCGCACGTCCCCAAGGACAGCCCCAAGTGGGAAGAGAAATACATCTGCGGCGACATGAACACGTCGTTGATCAAAACCGCCAACGGCCTGACCATCGTGCTGCAACACGACGTCGTCAACGCCCGCCCTTATAGCCGCATCAACGCGATCGAAGGAACCAAGGCGCTGTTTCGCGACTACCCCCCGCGCATCTACATCGACGGCCAGGAGGGAGGCGAAAAATATGGCTCCATCGATCCGTTCAAGGCCGAATATGAACACCCGCTGTGGAAGCGCGAAGGCGAATTGGCGCGCAAGCTCGGCGGCCATGGTGGCATGGATTTCCTGATGGTCTACCGCCTCGTTCAGTGCATGAGAGACGGCCTGGCTCCCGACATCGACGTCTACGACGCCGCGTCCTGGAGCGCACCGGGGCCGTTGAGCGAGGCATCGGTGGCCAAGGGCAGCGCCCCCATGCCCTTCCCCGATTTCACCCGCGGCCGGTGGAAGGAGAAACGAGGCTGGCTGGCTTAACCACCTATGGCCGATACAAAAACGAAAATTCTGATCGCATTCTATTCCCGCGACGGCGCTGTCGAATCGCTCGCCAAGGGCGTCGCCGAAGGAGCGGTCGCCGCGGGAGCCGAAGTCCGCCTCCGCCGCGTCCCCGACATCGTTTCCTCCGCCGTCATGGCCTCCGCCCCCGGCTGGGAGGAACGAAGCAAGCGGATGATCGCCGAATACGGCGCGCCCACACCCGATGACGTCGAATGGGCCGATGGCGTCCTCTTCGGAACGCCCACCCGCTTCGGGAACGTCTCGGCCGAGCTGAAAGCCTTCCTCGATTCTCTCGGCGGCCTATGGTTCCAGGGCAAGATGAACGGCAAAGCGGCCGGCGTCTTCGTTTCCACCGGAGGCCCCCACGGCGGTAACGAGGGCACGCTCACCTCTCTCTACCTCCCGCTCTCCCACTTCGGCATGATCATCGTGCCCAACGGCTACACCCATCCCCTGATCTTCGCCGGCCACGGCACGCCCTACGGCTCCTCCATGGTGTCCGGCCCGAACAACCAGGCGCCCTCCGATAGCGACCTCATCGTCGCCCGCCATCAAGGCAAGCGCCTGACCGAAATCGCCGGCGCCATCAAATCGCTGCGCGGCTGATCCGCGCTTACCCCGCCGCGATCGACCGCTCCGCATTCACCGCCGCGCCGATGACGCCGAGTTCGTCGCCGCCCACCACTACCTCGAACACGTAGCCCTGCAGTGCGCTCATTTTCACCATGTCGTGCAGGAACTGGTTCAGCAGCGGCACGTCCACGTGCTTCGAATTCGGCCCGGTCACGTAGAACTTCCCCGGCCCGCCGAGGTGGATCATCGACGCCGTCGCCGCCGCTAGCGCCCGGTGCCAGCGAGTTACAAATTCGAAGCAGCGCGCGTCCCCGCTTCGCGCCGCTTCGAAAATCTCCTCCGGCTCCATGTCCATAAACCGCAGCCGCATCGCCCGGTGGCCCATGATGCCTTCCAAATGCCCTTGGCCGCCGCAGCCGCAGTAGCGTTCTTTGGCGTCGAGCGACACCACCATGTGCCCGCCCTCCCATGCGCCCTCCGACCATGGGTATTGCCCATAGCCGATGCCGTTTCCGAGCGTCCACACCCTTACCGTGCGATCCAAGTGTCCCCGCGTCGCCGCCAACCCCGCCGCCATCACGTCGGCGTCGTTGAACACCGACACCGGTACTCTTAGCCCCGCTTCCTCCAGCAGGCCCGCCAGCAAATCCCGCATGTTGGTGCCCTTCACCTGCTGCAAGTTCGGGCACTCCTCCAGCACGCCATTGCGGATCATTCCGGGGAACCCCACGCCCACCGCCTGTACCGCTTCCCCGTGCGCCGTTTCCACCACGCGGTCCCGGATACAGCCGGCGATTTTTTCGGCCGGCATCGATAATAAGTCGTCCGCCGAACAGCCCATGTCCGGGTATCCGTGAATCGCGCCCACTAAGTGGTTGCCTTCCACTAACCCCGCCGCCACCTTGTCGGTGATCGTAACTCCAATCGCCCGCTGCATGATCGTTATAGCCTCGTCAGCTTGTTCAAGCCGTTGAACGCAGCCGCCTTATAACACTCCGCCAGGGTCGGATAGTTGAAAACCGTATTCACGAAGTATTCCACCGTGCCGCCCAGAATCATCACCGCCTGTCCGATATGGAGCAACTCCGAGGCCCCCTCCCCGATAATATGCACGCCTAAGATTAACTTCGTCTCGCGATGAAAAATCAGCTTCAGCCGCCCCGTCGTGTCGCCCCGAATCTGCCCGCGCGCGATCTCCCGATAATACGACACGCCCACCTCATACGGTACGTCTTCCTCCGTCAACTGCTCTTCCGTCTTGCCCACGAACGAGATTTCCGGAATCGTGTAGATGCCGTAAGGGTAGTTCGCCGGATCCGAATGCAGCGGCTTTCCGAAGGCGTGTGAAGCGGCGATGCGTCCCTGTTCCATCGAAACCGAGGCCAGGCTGGGGAAACCGATCACGTCCCCCACCGCGTAAATATGGGGCTGCACGGTCTGATAATCGGCGTTCACCTTGATGCGCCCGCGCGAGTCGGCCTCGATTCCCGCCGCCGCCAGATCCAATTCGTCCACGTTCCCTTGCCGTCCGACCGCATAGAGCAGCGCTTCGCCCGAGATCCGCTTCTTGCTCTCCAGATACGCCACCACCGTCCCGTCCGGCAACTGCTCCACGCTCTGCACCGCCTCGTTCAACCGCATCGTCACGCGGCTGTCGCGCAGATGGTAGGACAGCGCCTCCACCATCTCCGCGTCGGCGAACTCCAGCAGCCTCGGCCGCCGCTCCACCAGAATCACCCGCACTCCGAGCGTGGCGAACATGCAGGTGTATTCCACGCCGATCACGCCGCCGCCCACCACGATCATCGTCTTCGGCAGTTCCTCCATTTGCAGGATCTGGTCGCTGTTGATAATCGTGCGCCCGTTGATCGGCACCCGGTCGGAGGCCGCGGGCTTGGTGCCGGTGGCGATCACGACCACTCCCGCTTCGTACTCGATCGCCCCGCGCGAATTCTCCACCCGCACCTTATGCGGATCGAGGAAGCTCGCCGTCCCCATCAACAACTCGATATTGTTGCGCGACACCTGCGCCTGCGTCACGTCCACTTCGGTCTTGATCACATGCTGCACCCGGAAGGCCAGGTCGCCCATCGTGATCTTTTCTTTTACCCGGTAATTGATACCGTAAACGTTCTGATATTGGTACCCGGAAAGATGCAGCACCGCTTCCCGGAACGTCTTGCTCGGAATCGTCCCCGTGTTGATGCAGACGCCGCCGATCACCTCGCGCTTTTCCACCAGCGCCACCCGCTTGCCGGACTTCGCGCCTTGTATCGCCGCCCTCTGCCCCGCCGGCCCGGAGCCGATCACCATCAAATCGAAGGTTTGCACGCTTTCCCTAATCTACCAGCAAGCGCGCCCGCTAGCGATCCGCCGCCACCGCCTTCGCGCTCACCTTCACCGCCGTAAGGTGTCCGGGGAAATCCTCATACCCTTTCACCGAGACTTCGTCGCCACGGTGAAACGCGTCCCACTTCACCTCTTTCCCGTCGCGCTCGAAGACCGTCTTGCGCGTAATCGACAACACAAGCTGATTCTCGTCGCCGCGGTCCAGGCTGATCTCTTTCTTCGTGATGGTGTGAATGCGCCCTTCGAATACCGCGTCGATCTTCGGCCCCACCTGCCACGCCGCCAGCGGCAAACAGGCCGCCAGGATCCACAACGCGGCCCGCCGTCTCATACCGCCGAGAGAGTGTCGATCGAACCCGTCCGTCCGCTCTCGAACCGGGCGATCGCCGTTTCCTGTTGCAGAATGTAGCCCAACTCGTCCACCCCTTCAAGCAAACAGTGCCGCGAAAATTCGTCTACTGGAAACTCCACCGCCCGCCCGTCTTGGAGCGTCACGGTCTTCTCCCGCAGGTCCACCTTCACCGCCGTATCCTGGTGAGCGAATAGCCAAGTGTGAACGTCCTGCGGCACCACGATCGGCAACAGCGAATTCTTCAGCGAGTTCTGCTTGAAAATGTCGGCGAACGATGTGCTGATCACCGCCCGGAATCCGTATTGCGTCAGCGCCCACGGCGCATGTTCGCGCGAGCTCCCGCATCCGAAGTTGTCGCCCGCCAGCAGCACTTGGGCGCGCTTGGCCTCCGGCCGGTTCAGGATAAACTCCGGCTTCGGCTTTCCTTCGGCGTCGTAGCGCCAGTCGTAAAACAACTGATCGCCAAGCCCCTCTTTCGAAATCGTCTTCAAAAACCGCGCCGGGATAATCTGATCCGTGTCGATGTTATCCACACCGAAGGCGACGAACTTACTCTCAAACGCCGTGAACTTTTCCATGGTGTGCCCCTAACTCAGCCGCCGCGCGTCCGTAACCACGCCGGTCACCGCCGAAGCCGCCGCCGTCTGCGGGCTGGCCAAAAACGTCCGCCCGCCTTTGCCCTGCCGCCCCTCGAAATTGCGGTTACTCGTCGACACGCTATACTCGCCCGGCTGAAGCTGGTCCCCGTTCATCGCGATGCACATGGAACAGCCCGCCTCGCGCCAATCCGCTCCGGCGTCGCGAAACACCCGGTCCAACCCCTCCGCCTGCGCCTGCTCCTTCACCTGCTGCGAACCCGGCACCACCATCACCCGCACTTGCGGATTCACCTTCCTCCCTTTCAGGATCGCCGCCGCGCTCCGCAAATCCCCGATCCGTGAATTCGTGCAGCTTCCGATAAACACCACGTTCACCTTATGGCCGAGCAGCGGCTTTCCCGGCTCCAGATCCATATACCGCAGCGCCTTCGCCAGCGTCTCGCGTTCGAGCGGATCGGCCACATCGGCCGGGTCCGGCACCGCCCCTGTAATCGGAATCCCCATCCCCGGATTCGTGCCGAACGTGATCATCGGCTCCAACTCGCCCGCCTCAATCACGATCGCTTTATCGAACGCCGCCCCGTCGTCGGTCGGTAGCGTCCTCCACCGCGCCAGCGCTTCCTCCCACGCCTTTCCTTTCGGCGCGAACGGCCGCCCGCACAGAAATTCGAAGGTCTTGTCGTCCGGCGCCACCATCCCCGCTCTCGCCCCGCCCTCGATCGACATATTGCAGACCGTCATCCGCTCTTCCATCGACAACGCCCGGATCGCCTCGCCGCGAAATTCGAACACGCAGCCCGTCCCTCCGCCAATGCCGATCCGCGCGATCAACGCCAGAATAATATCCTTCGCGCCGACACCCGGCCGCAGCGTCCCGTCCACCCGCACCTCGAACGTCTTCGACTTTCTCTGCAGTAAACACTGCGTCGCCAGAACATGCTCCACTTCGCTCGTGCCGATGCCGAACGCTAGCGCGCCAAACGCCCCGTGCGTCGCCGTGTGGCTGTCCCCACACACCACCGTCATCCCCGGCTGCGTCAATCCCTGCTCCGGCCCGATCACGTGTACGATCCCCTGTT
This sequence comes from uncultured Acidobacteriota bacterium, assembly GCA_963823105.1. Classification (GTDB taxonomy): domain Bacteria; phylum Acidobacteriota; class Terriglobia; order Bryobacterales; family Bryobacteraceae; genus JAJYKC01. The sequence continues at coordinate 1,339,650 of CAWGKC010000005.1, read as the reverse complement.
TCGCGCTGTGAAATCCGAAACATGGAATCCCGAATTCCTTGCAGTTGCTCTCCAGCCGTTCCACCTGCGCCGCCGCCACCTTGTCCAAAATCGGCAGCGACCGCGGCGTCGTCGGCGTGCTATGGTCCGTGGTCGCCTGCGTCAGATCCGGCCGCCGCACTTTGAGTCCTCTCCGCCGCAACCCGTCGAAGGCCTGGGGCGAAGTCACCTCATGAACCAGATGCAAGTCGACATAAAGCAGCGCCGGCGCTCCCGCCTTCTCCGCCACCACATGGCTGTCCCAAAGCTTTTCAATGATCGTCCGGGGTTGCATGATATTCCACTTTCCAGCGTACGGCTAAATGCCCGCCGCCACCGCGTCGCCTACTTCCGAGCACGACGCCGCCTGACCCCCCGGCTTCAAATCGGCCGTCACCTTGCCGGAGGCGAGCACCGCTTCCATCGCGCGGTTCACCGCCGCCGCCTCTTCCGTCAATCCGAAACTATATTCAAGCATCGCCGCCACCGACCCGATCGCCCCCAGCGGATTCGCCTTGTTCTGTCCGGCGATGTCCGGCGCCGACCCATGCACCGGCTCGTACAGCCCCGTCCACGCACCCGACGCCCTTCGCTCGCCCAGCGACGCCGACGGCAGCATACCGATCGACCCGGCCAGCACCGCTCCCTCGTCGCTCAAAATGTCCCCGAACAAATTCTCCGTCAGGAGCACGTCGAACCGCCGTGGATTCAGAACCAATTGCATCGCGCAGTTGTCCACCAGCAAGTGGTCCAGCTCCACGTCCGGAAATTCCTTCGCCACTTCAATCACCACCCGCCGCCACAGTTGCGAATTCTTCGAGGACGTTCGATTTATCGACGCTCGTCACCTTCTTGCGCCGGTTCTGCGCCAGATAAAACGCCACCCTGGTCACGCGCTCGATCTCTGCCCGCGTGTAGGACATGGTGTTCACCGCCCGCTCGGCCGCGCCCTCGCCGCTGATCCCCCGCGGAGTCCCGTAATACAATCCGCCCGTCAGCTCGCGCACGATGATCATATCCGTGCCTTCGACCAAATGGTTCTTGAGCGGCGACGATTCGATCAACGACGGGTATGCGCGCACGGGCCGCAAATTCGCGAACACGCCCAGCGCTTTTCGAAGCCCTAGCAACCCGCGCTCCGGCCGCTTATCCGGCGGAGCCGCGTCGAACTCCGGCATTCCCACCGCGCCCATAAGCGTCGCATCCGCCTCCAGCGCCTTCTGCACCGTTTCCTGCGGCAGCGGCCCGCCGGTCTTGTGAATCGCCACGGCCCCAAGTAACCCGTCGCTCCGCGTGAGTGAGTGCCCGAACTTCCGCGCCACCGCCTCCAACGCCTTCAACGCTTCGCGCGTCACTTCCTCGCCGATGCCATCGCCCGGCAAAATCAGGATGTTTAGCTTCATTCCGCCATTGCCGCCGGTTGGCGCTCGCCCGCCACTTCGTTCGCCAACGCCGCGATCTCTTCGTTGCGCAGCCCCTTCTTCCGGTCCGCCAGCGCCGTGAACCGCCGGTACAATTCGTCCAACTCTTCCCGGTTCAAATCCAGGCCCAGGTCTTCGCACCGCTGCTTCAACGCATGGCGCCCGCTATGCTTGCCCAGCACCAGCTTCGCCTCCGGCACGCCCACCGACTTCGGATCCATAATCTCGTACGTCGACCGCTCCTTCAGATACCCATCCTGATGGATGCCCGCTTCGTGCGAGAACGCGTTCTCGCCCACGATCGCCTTGTTGGGCTGCGGTCCGAAGGTGATCGTCTGCGACAGCAATTGGCTCGCGGAGTAAAGTTGCTCCGCAGCGATCTTCGTCTGGAACGGTAACCGGTCCGGCCTCGTCTTGAACGCCATCACCACTTCTTCGAGCGCCGCGTTCCCCGCCCGCTCGCCGATCCCGTTTATCGTGCATTCCACCTGCCGCGCCCCCGCCGTCACCGCCGCCAGCGAATTCGCCACCGCCAGCCCCAGGTCGTCGTGGCAATGCACGCTCACGATCGCGCAATCGCCCAGCGCTTTCACCATCCTGGCGATTAACGCCGCGTATTCCTCCGGCACCGAATAGCCCACCGTGTCCGGCAGGTTCACCGTCCTCGCCCCCGCCGCCACCACTTCCCGGCACACCTGTTCCAGATAATCCGGATCGGTCCGCGTGGCGTCTTCCGCCGAAAACTCCACGTCGTCGGTGTAATTCCGCGCCAGCCGCACCGCCGCAACCGCTTCATCCAGAACCTGTTGGCGACTCTTCTTCAACTTAAACTTTAGGTGAATGTCGCTCGTCGCGATGAAGGTGTGTATCCGCGGCCGCTTCGCCGGCTTCAACGCCGCAGCCGCCCGCTCCACGTCCCCCGTCGCCGACCGCGCCAACGCCGCCACATGGGCCCACGAAAACTCGCGGCTGATTTTCTCCACCGCGTCAAAGTCCCCTTGCGATGCGATCGGGAACCCGGATTCGAGGATATCGACACCCAGTTCCACCAGCTTCGCCGCCATTTTCAGCTTCTCCGGGACCGTCATGCTGCATCCCGGCGACTGTTCCCCATCTCGCAGAGTCGTATCGAAGATATATACCCGGTTGGTCATGTTTCCTCGCGTGTTCTCTCATTATCCTAATGTGCCGGTGATTTAGCAAATTTATAATGACGCGCTCCCACATCAACACAAGTAATGGTATAACGTCTATTTATGGAGCTCTACCCGCTGAAGGTTTTCCTCACCGTCGTCACCGAGCGGAGCTTCTCCCGCGCGGCCGAAAAGCTCCTCCGCACTCAACCGGCGATCTCCCTGGCGATCTCCAAACTCGAAACCGATCTCAACGAAAAGCTGCTGGACCGTTCCGGGAAGAACCTGGTCATCACCGACGCCGGCCACATCGTCCTCGACTACGCCCGCCGCTTTGAAAACCTCGCCGGGGAAATGTCCAACGCCCTGGCCGAACTGCGCGACAATTCCGCCGGCCGCCTCATCGTCGGCGCCAACGAATCGAGCGCCCTCTATCTCCTCAAATACATCACCCAATACCGCCGCCGCTTCCCAAAAGTGAAAGTGCAGATCCGCCGCGGGCTGTCGAGCAAAATCCCGTCGCAAATCATCGACGGCGACCTCGAACTCGGCGTCGTCAGCTACGACCCCGAGGACGAACGCCTCGTCTCCCATATCATCTTCAGCGATCATCTCGCCTTCGTCGTCTCGCCCCAGCACCGCTTCGCCGCGCTTGCCGAAGTCCCCATCGCCGAACTCGGCATGGAGACGTTCATCGCCCACAATGTCCTCTCGCCCTACCGCGCCGTCGTCGTTCGCGAATTTCAAAAACACAAAGTGCCGCTGAACATGGACGTCGAAATGCCCACCATCGAGACCATCCGCAAGCTCGTCCAGCGCAACGAGGGCGTGGCCTTCGTCCCCCGCATGTGCGTCGAACAGGAACTGCAGCAGGGCACTCTCAAAGAGGTCCGCGTCCCCGAACTCGACATCGACCGCAACGTCCGCCTCCTCTACCCCGCCAAACGCGCCCTCTCCCACGCCGCCCGCGCCTTCTTAGACCTTATCGCCGGCTCCTAAGCTCTTCACGAAGCCGTAAGCCTCCCGCGCAATTTCCACCCAGTCTTCGCTTCCGGCCGGGATCACCACCCACTCCTTCATCACGCGCCCATGCCCCGGATCGAAGCTCTGGCCTTTGCCGCCGCTCACCATTCGATCGACGCGGATCTTCGGCAGTTTCACGACGAACCGCCCCTTGCCGAACATCGCGAATATTTTCCCGTGAACCTTCAATCCGTAGGACGACATCATCTTGCCTTGGGTCACATCCGGCAGACCCGCGAAGGCATCGACGACGGGCTGAAAACGGGGATCGACGATGGTCGCTGTTTTTTCGCGCCGCTCCATGGACAATCCGCCGAAGCCTCTACTGCGCCGCCCCCGGCGCGTCCCCACGCCCCGCCGTCTTCGCCGCCGGCTGCTTCCGGATCTCCTCGAAATACCGCCGCACGTACGCCTGATACGCCAGCGGCACTTCGTCGCGGTCCACGTCCCCGCCCGCTCCGGAGTGCGCCGCTTGCTGGTTGGAATACTGCGTCTTCAGTTGCTGTTTGCCGCTTGCCACTTCCACCATCATCTCGCCGGTCACATTCGCCGACCGCTTGCCGATCAACTCGCTGATCTTCCCCATCGCCTTCACCTGTTCGGCTATCTTCGCTTCCTTGTCGCCGTCCTGGCTGCCTACGCCGCTCTTGGAATCCGGCGAATCCGTGCGCGCCGCGTTCTTATCGCCGGCCTCGCCGCGCGTCGCCTCCATCTTCTGCCCGGCCTGCGCCCCGGCTTGCCCCTTCGCGTTCTCGTCCGGCGCGCCCTGCTCCTGGCTGCTCTCGGCCTTCGCCGTATTGCTCCCCGCCTGCCGCTGCGCCCGCGCCTCGTTCGCGCTCTTGGCCGCCGCCGAAGCCTGCTTCGATTCCGCGCCCGTCGAATTCTTCAGCTTCGATATCAAATCCGACACCGCGTCCCGCATGCGGTCCATCAACCCCGGATTCTCGCGCCCGTCCGGTGCGTTGCGGTCGTTCTTCGAGGCCTCCGCCTGCTGTTTCCCCGCATCTTTGCCTCGCTCTCCCGGCGGATTCGCATCCGCCCCGCTTCCTTCTTCCGTTTTCGGATCGCCCGCCTCGCCCTTCTTTCCGCTGGCGTCCCCGTCGGCCCCCTTCTGTTCCGGACCTCCGGCCGCTTTCGCGCCGCTCTTTTGCCCCGCTCCCGCGTTCTCCACGTCCGGCTCGTCCACCGTTTGCAGCACGTCGTCCGCGGCCTTCTCGTCGTCCGCCAACGGATTCTTCCACGCCTCCGCCGGCTCGCCCGTCCGCGCGGTCAGCGCCCCGCTCTTCCGCTCCGCCTTCTTCGCCCGTACCGCTTCTGTCAAGCCATCGCCCCGCTGCGCGCCCGGCCACGGAAAACGCGCCAGCGGCGCCTCCAGATTCAGCCCGTGCGCCGTGCCATACCGCACCAGCACCAAGCTCGCGCACACCGCCACCAACGCCGCGCACGCATACCCCGCCCGCGGCATCGCGTAAGGCAGCGCCCGCGCCGCATCCGCACGCCGCGCCTCGTCCGCCGCCGCCCGCCTCTGGAATTCCACCGCCGCGCGGCCCTCGGCATTTTCGAAGAACACCGCCGTCGAAATCGAGTCGTTCAACCCCAGCCGACGGTCCACCAGCTTCGCCGTCGCGTATGCGTCGCCAATCCCATCCCACGTCCGCCAAAGACCCGCCCCGATCGCCGCCCCGACGATCGCCGCCGCCCACGCCAGGCTATATCGCGGAATCCCCGTCACCAGTAGCAGCGCGCATCCGCCCAGGATCACCGCCAACGCACCCGCGATCCCGCGCATCGCCAGTTGCGTGTACTGCCGCCGGCGAGCTCGCCGGATCAGTTCCGTCAATGCACTTCGCTCGCCCAAATGACAGGTTTCCTGACTCGATTATGCCAGACAATTCCGCCATCGCCTTCGCTTCTCTTATAGAATGTCGAACGGGCCCACCCGTGAACACCCTCAACCGCCGCAATTTTCTTTCGCTCGCCGGCGCCGCCGCTTCCCAACTTTTCCCGAACGCTTACTCGCGCCTTGCCGCCGCCCAGAAGGGGAAAGTCAAAATCACCGACGTCAAGTGCATGATCGTCCGCGGCACCTGGGATTGGAATCTCATCAAGATCGAAACCGACTCCGGCCTCTATGGCATCGGCGAAGCTTACTGGGGACCCGGCGTCAAAGACGTCATTCTCAAGATCCTCAAGCCGCAACTGGTCGGCGAAGATCCGCTCAACGTCGACAAGCTCTACACCAAAATGCTCATGCGCAACGGCGGCGCGGGCGCCATCGCCGGCGTCACCGTCGAGGCCGCCAGCGGCGTCGAAATCGCTCTGTGGGATCTGGCCGGCCGCATCCTCGAAACCCCCGTCTGCAATCTGCTCGGAGGCCGCTTCCGCGACCGCGTCCGCTTCTACCGCACCCTGCAGCTTCCCAAAGGCAACGTCGCCGATCCCGCCGCCTGGCGCGATCTCGTCCAGCATGCCCGCGCCGAACGCTGGGGTTGGACCGCGTTCAAATTTCAAGGCGACGGCATCCCCACCGCCCTCGACCGCCAATACTCCCAGCCCGGCCACGATCCTTATCTCCGCAATCTCAAACGGAGCGATCTTCGCGAAATCGTCCGCCTGATGGAGGTCGTCCGCGGCGAGCTCGGCCCCGACGGCGAATTCGCCATCGACTTCCATTGGCACTACGACACCCGCGACGCCATCGACCTCGCCAAGGCCATCGAGCCCGTCCATCCCATGTGGATCGAAGACCCCGTCCCGCCCGATAACGCCGCCGGCATGGCCTACGTCCGCCGCGAATCGCCCGTCCCCATCTGCACCGGCGAGAATCTCTACGGCCGCCAAGGCTTCCGCGACTTGATCGAAATGCAAGCCTGCGACGGCGTCCATATCGACATCCCGAAATCCGGCGGCCTGCTCGAATCCAAACGCATCTCCGACCTCGCCGACATGTACTACATCTGGACCGCCGCGCACAATCCCGCCAGCCCCGTCGGCACCATCGCTTCCGCCCATTGCGCCTCCGCTATGCGCAACTTCCGCATCCACGAACTCGCCAACTACATCGACTGGTGGCCCGATCTCGTCGTCCACGAAGGCCCTATCTGGGAGAACGGCTATCTCACCATCCAAGACAAACCCGGCTACGGCATCGAACTCAATCCCGAAGTCGCCCGCGCCCATCTCGCCCCCGGCGAAACCTGGTGGGGATGACGTCATGTTGGCTCGCCCGCCCCTCTCCGACTACGCACCCTATCAGGTGAGCTACGTCTCGCTCGTCCCCGATGGCGACATCCTCGAAACGCTTCGCTCGGAATTCTCGACAACGCTCGCCCTTCTGAAAAGCGTCTCCGAGGAGACCTCCCTCCATCGCTATGCGCCCGAAAAATGGAGCATCCGCGAAACGGTCCTCCACGTCTCCGACACCGAACGCGTCTTCGCCTACCGCGCCCTCCGTTTCGCCCGAGGCGACAAAACCGAACTCGCCGGCTTCGAACAGGACGGCTACGTCGAACACTCCGCCGCCGATGCGCGCTCCTGGCAAAGCATCCTCGACGAATTCACCGCCGTCCGCCAATCCTCCATCGAACTGTTCCGCAATCTTCCGCCCGACGCATGGGCCCGCGCCGGCATCGCCAGCGGCTACCACATCACGGTCCTCGCCTTGGCCTACTTAATCCCCGGCCACGAACTCCACCACCGCAACATTCTCCGCCAGCGCTATCTCTAACCGGAGCGCGCACTCTCCGCCCACCGCCTTCCACGCCAGGTTACCGAGCCGCGACCGTCAGGGAGCGTGGCGTTCACTTCTCATCTTTCCTATTGCCTCCCCATAGAAAGTGTGTCACACTTCCTATGGCTACCCAATACGACACCCATGACCGATAAAACCGACGTCTGGCAAGGCACCCTCGCATTAATGGTCCTGAAAACCATCGAAGCCCTCGGCCCGCTTCATGGCTATGGCATCGCCCGCCGCATCGAACAAACCAGCGGGAATCTCCTCTCCCTCAACTACGGAACCCTCTACCCCGCCCTGTTGAAACTGGAGCAGGAAGGCTCCATCGCCTCCGAATGGGGCCTGTCGGAGAACAATCGCAAGGCTAAGTTCTACAAGCTCACCCGCGCCGGCCGCAAACAACTGGAACGCGAGGCCCGCGACTGGGAACGCGCCACCGCCATCCTCGCCCGCTTCCTCTCTCCTTCGGTGGACCCAACATGAAAACCCTGCGCGCCTGGCTATTGAGATTCACCGGCCTCCTGCCCAACGCCCGCCGCGAACGCGAACTCGCCGACGAGCTCGAAAGCCATCTCCAAATGCACATCGACGACAACCTCCGCGCCGGTATGACCCCGGCCGAAGCCCGCCGCCAGGCGATTCTGAAGCTCGGCGGCGTGGAATCGACGAAGCAGATCTACCGCGAACGCCGCACCCTCCCCATCTTTGAAAACCTCCTGCAAGACGTCCGTTTCGCCATCCGCCAGCTCCGAAAAAATCCCGGCTTCGCCTCCACCGCGGTCCTCATGCTCGCGTTGGGAATGTGTTCCGCCGTCGCTATCTTCGCCTTCGTCGACGCCGCTCTCATCCAGCCGCTGCCTTACCGGAATCCTACGCGGCTGGTGGGCGTTTACGAAAGTTTCGCGCAGTGCCCACTTTGCAATCTCTCTTACCCCGATTACCTCGACTGGAAAAAACTCAACAAAGTCTTCCGCTCTCTGGACGTTTACGAGCACACCGGGTTCATACTCACCACCCCCGCCGGCGCGCAGCCCGCCCGCGGCGTCCGCGTGAGCGACGGATTCTTTCGAACGCTCGGCGTCGCTCCAATTCTCGGACGCGATTTCTACGCCGGCGAGGATCTGCCCTCCGCGCCCCGCACCGTCCTGCTCAGTTACGCCGCGTGGCGCCAGCGCTATGGCGGGAAGCCCGACGTGTTAGGGAAAACGGTCATTTGGAACGGCGATCCAAACGTCATCATCGGCGTCCTTCCGCCCGATTTTCATTTCGCCCCCGCCGAGCCCGCCGAATTCTGGACGACCATCCACGCCGCCAGCGAGTGCGATCTGAGGCGAAGCTGCCACAGCCTCCTGGGCGTCGCGCGCCTCAAGGACGGAATGACGGTCCCCACCGCGTTAGCCGACGTCAAGGCCATCGCGAAACAACTGGAAAAAGAATACCCCGGCTCGAATCGCGATCAAGGCGCTGCCGTCGCTCCTCTAGGCGAAGTGATTGTCGGAACCATCCGCCCCATCCTTCTGGCCTTGCTGAGCGGAGCCGGCTTGCTTCTTCTGATCGCCGGCGTCAACGTGGCCAGCCTGCTCCTCGTCCGCTCCGAAAGCCGCAGGCGCGAGATATCGGTCCGCGCCGCGCTCGGCGCTTCACGCTCCCGCCTCGTCGGCCAATTTGTAACCGAGGGACTTCTGCTCGTCGCCGCCGGCGGAGCGCTGGGAATCTTCTCCGCGGCCTGGGCCATGCAGCTCCTCGCCAAACTCATTCCAACGGACATGCTTGCGCGGCATGCCCTTCCTATTGGGTGTTGGTTTGAATGTCCCGCGTGTTGGCCTTCGCCGGATTCATCGCGTTGCTCGCCGCTGGCCCTGTTCTCCTTCACTCCCGCATTCCATTTCTCCTTGTCGGAAGGACGCCAGGGCTTGGCCGAAGGCAGCCGCGGTTCCGCCGGTAATACCTGGCGCCGTCTCGGCTCCAAACTCGTGGTCCTGGAACTCGCCACCGCCGTGGTGCTCTTGGCCGGCGCCGGTCTGCTTGGCAAGAGCCTTTATCGCCTGCTGCACGTCGAGATCGGTTTGCAACCCGATCGCCTGGCGACTTTGTCCATCGCCGCCCCGCAATCCGGCTATGGAAAGGACGCGCAAGCCATCGCGCTCCAGCGCCAGATCATAAATCGATTTGCCAGTCTGCCCGGCGTAAACGCCGTCGCCGCCTCCAGCGATCTCCCTCTGAACGGCTGGGGCGATACGACATGGTTCAAAGTGCTCGGCCGCCCCTGGCACGGCGAACACAACGACACGCCGGAGCGCGACGTCAGCTCGCAATACTTCACGACGATTGGAGCGAAACTGCTGCGCGGCCGCTACTTCACCGAAAACGAGGATGCGTCGAAGCCCCTCGTGGCCATCGTCAATCAGGCCTTCGCCAAACAATATTTCCCCGGTGAAGACGCCCTCGGCAAGCGGCTCTCGCCTCTCTCGGACCCGCCCAAGCCCATCGAAATCGTCGGCATCGTCGAAGACATCAAAGAAGGCCCGCTCGACACCACGAACCGGCCCGTTCTGTATTTCCCTTTCAATCAGAATCCGGGAAATTATTTCAACTTGGTCGTCCGCGCCTCGCAAGCGGAACAGTCGCTGCTCCCATCGCTCGCCGCCGCCATCCGCCGCATCGACCCCGGCATCATCACCGCCGGAGCGATGTCGATGAACGATCACATCTACAACTCGCAACCGGCGTACTTGCACCGTTCCTCGGCGTGGCTCGTCGGAGGCTTCGCCGCGCTCGCCCTGCTGCTCAGCGTCGTCGGACTCTACGGCGTAGTCGCCTATTCCGTCAGCCGCAGAACCCGTGAAATCGGCGTTCGCATGGCCCTCGGCGCTCAAACGGCCTCCGTGTACCGGCTCATCCTCCAGGAGGCGTCCTGGCTGACCGCCATCGGTATCGCCATCGGCCTCGCGGGCGCGATAGCCGCCGCCACTCTCATGCGCGGCCTTTTGTTTGGCGTCCGCTCATGGGATATTCCCACGCTCGCCGCCGTCGCCATCCTGCTCGGCGTCTCCTCGCTCCTGGCCAGCTACATCCCCGCGCGCCGCGCCGCTTCCGTCAACCCCGTCGAGGCCTTGCGCGCCGAATAGTTCTACTTGACATCCGGCAGCGCATAGGCCACCAGCGCATCGCGCTGCATGCTCAACGGCAAATCGTACCCGCCCGCCGCGATCACGACATACTGCTTCCCTTTCGCTGTCCGGTAGGTCATCGGCGTCGCATGCGCTCCCGCCGGCAGCTTCGCCTTCCACAGTTCCGCTCCGTTGTCCACATCGAACGCCCGCAAGTTCCCATCGAACGTCCCGCCGATAAATGCCAGCCCGCCCGCCGTCAAGATCGGCCCACCCAAACTCGGCGACCCCCATTGGTCCGCGCCCGGCTTATTGGCCAGCCACGGCAGCATCCCCAGTGGCACCTCCCACTTCGCTTCGCCCGTATTCACGTCGATCGCCAGCAGCGTCCCCCACGGCGGCGCGTTGCACGGCATGGCCTTCGGAGAAAAAATAAACCTCCGCCTCATCCCGTACGGCGTCCCGCGCTGCCGCGCGTACTCAAACCCCGCCACCTTGCCTTCCTCCGCGTCGAACTTCTCGCGCGGAATCAGATACACCTCCGCCGCAATCCGGTTCGTCGGCAGCACCAGCAATCCCCGCTGCGGATCGTACGCCGTCCCGCCCCACGCCATCCCTCCGATATTCCCCGGAAAAACGATCGACCCCTGCACGCTCGGCGGCGTGAAAATCCCTTCCGCCCGCTTGCCCGCCACCAGATCCTCGCACCACTTCCGGTCTTCCGGCGTCGCACCCCACACGTTCTCCGCCGTCAGTTTCTGCGGCGTCACCGGCTTCGGAAGCACGGGAAACGGCTGCGTCGCCGCCGCCTTCTCCCCCGGCACGTCGCTCTCCGGCGCCGCCCGCTCCTGCACCCCGAACAACGGCTCCCCCGTCTCTCGGTTCAGCAAAAACAAGTTCCCCGTCTTCGATCCGACCGCGATCCCCGCGATCTCCTTCCCCCCGCGCCGCATCGTAAACAGCGTCGGCTGCGACGCCACGTCGTAGTCCCATAGATCGTGATGCACCGTCTGGAAATGCCACGCCATCTTCCCCGTTTCCGCGTGCAGCGCCACCAGCGAATCGGCATAAAGATCGTCTCCCAACCGCTCGCCCCCGTAGTAATCCGGACTCGCGCTCCCCGTCGGCAGAAACACCAGCTTGCGCTCGGGATCGGTCACGATGATCGACCACGTATTCGCCGCGCCCGTCTTCTGCCCCGGCATCGGATCCCACGACCATCGCAGTTTCCCCGTCCGCGCGTCGAAGGCCCGAACTTCCCCGCTCGCCGCGTCCACCCAATTGTTGTCGGCGATGCCCGAACCCACAATCACCATGTCCCCGATCACCGCCGGCGGTGAAGTCTCTTCATATTCGGATTTGTCGTGCGGCTTGTTTCGCAGACCCTTCGTCAGATCCACCGTCCCGCCCTTGCCGAATCCGTCGATCGCCTTCCCCGTCGCCGCATCGATCGAAAACAGCCGCGCGTCAATCGTCGCCACATAGATCCGCCGCTGCCCCGTCTTCGAGTCGAGCCACGCCGCCGCGCCCCGGTTCGCGAAATCCCCGAAGCCGGCCTCGATATTCGACTTCGGATCGAACGCCCACTTCTGAGTCCCCGTATCCGGATCGAGCGCGATCACCCTCCCGAACGCCGTCGTCACATACAGCGTCCCATCGATGAACAGCGGCGTACACTCGAACGCCGACTTCTTCCCGCCATGGCCCTTCGGGTCGTACATGTCGCCCGCGTGAAACGTCCACGCCACCTGAAGCTGCTTCACGTTGTCTTTGTTAATATCGGCGAGCGGTGAATATTTCCCCCCACCCGCGTCGTTCCCGTACACCGGCCAATCCGATTCCCCCGACGGTGAACCCGCCCACATCGAAACGCCCGCCAGCGCCGCGGGAAGCCATGCGTAGATCGTCATTGTTCCATCATGCTTCGCCCACGTTCCCTCCGCAAGCTTCGTGGGACTAGCGGGCCGGAATCCGTGCCAAGCTGGCTTTTCCCGGCGCGAATCGCCGGCTCCATCGCAGCGTCAACCCGCTCTTCAGAATCACCCTGTATTCGCCGTGAAACCACGGCTGCAGCTCCCGCACGCTGTCCAGGTTCACGATCTGCGAACGGTTGATCCGCGCAAACCGCGTCTCGTCCAGTTGCCCGGCGAAACCGTCCAGCGTCCCCCGCACCGTATGCACCTGCCCGCCCGCGTGTATGCTCAAATAGTTTCGCGCCGCCTCCACATGCTCGATCGTCTCCACCGCTACGAATACCGATTTCCCTCCCACGTCCAGCAGCAGCCGCGCCGGCTTCGTCTTCTTCCGCATCGCCGCCTCGATCGCCTCCGCCAGGTCCGTTCGCTTCGCCTCTTCCAACCGCTTCCGAAGCCGCGTCATCGCCGCCGCGAACCGCTTCGAATCCACCGGCTTCAGCAAATAATCGAGCGCCTGCACCTCGAACGCCTTCAGCGCGAATTGATCGAACGCCGTCACGAATACCACCCGCGGACCCGTGTCTTCGAGCCCCGCCGCCACGTCGAACCCGCTTCCGTCCGGCATTTGTATATCGAGAAAAACCACATCCGGGCCGCAGTCTTCTCGATCGCCCGCCGCGTCTCCTCCACCGTACCGGCCTCGCCCGCGATCTCCACATCCGGCTCCGCCTCCAACAGCCTGCGCAGCTTCCGCCGCGCCGGCGGCTCGTCGTCGGCGATCAGCACGCGCATCGGCGTCACGCGCGCGCCGGGACCGTATGGAACGGCAGCTCCACCGTCACCACCAGCCCGCCCTCCGGAGCGTTGCCAATGTCCAGCCGCTGCCCGGCGCCATAGAGATGCCCCAGCCTTTCGGCCGTGTTCGTCAGTCCGATCCCTTTGCCCATCGCCGCTTCCCGCCCGCCTTCGATCCCTCGCCCGCGGTCGCGCACCTCCAGCCGCAGCGAGCCGTTCTCCCGCCGCGCCTGTACCGCCACGCGAACCGTCGACGTCGCCGGGTCCACGCCGTGCCGAATCGAATTCTCGACCAGCGGCTGCAGAATCAACTGCGGCACCAGCGCCCCCTCCGTCCCGCGTTCCACTTCCACCGACACCGTCAGCCGGTCCTCGAACCGCGCCCGCATGATCTGTAGATAGCGGTCCAAAATCTCCAGTTCGTCCGCCAGCGGCACCTCCTGCGCCTGCGACGACGCCAGCGTCAGCCGCAATAGATCGCTCAACCGCGCGATCATCTCGTCCGCCGCCCGCACGTCCTCATACATCACCGTCGAAATCGTGTTCAACGCGTTGAATAGAAAATGCGGCTGCAGTTGCAATCGCAAGTTGCTCAACTGCGCCTGCGCCAGCTTGCTCTCCAGTTGCGCCGTGGCGATCTGCCGCCGCTGCGAAGCGCGGTACTGATCGAAAAGAAAGACCACGCTAACGATCATCGAGTACACCAACAATTGGTTGCAGTACTCCATCGGATAGCGCCAAGGCATCGATCCGTAGTCATAGGCTCCCTGCCCGAACAGCGGAAATAGGAAGTTCCGCGAAGCCGCCATCAGAGTTGTATGGGCGATCGAAAACCCGGTGGCGATCGAAAATTGCGCCCCCAACGGCTTCAGCCATCTCCCGCGCCGGAACGGAAACCTCCGCGCCAGCGGGATAATGACGGGCAGCAGCACAAGCGCCGCGTAAACTCCGGTCATCTCTTCGAGGAACGGAACGATCGCCGCCTCCGTCCGCTCCCCGCGCCAGCACGTCCAGATGCTTGTACCCGAACTTCAACAGCCCCATCGCCGTGAAATAAAGAAACAGCACCAGCCAAGCCTTCCGGCTCAGCCCCTCCCACTGTCTCTTCGTCTCCCGCACGCTCTCAGTGTATGCGAAGCCCGGCGTGGCCTTTCCGTTAATCTTCCAATCCTTCCAATAAAGGAGGGGGAATCAACTCCGGCGGCAGCGGCAGTTCTTCGATGCTCGTGACCTTCACGCCCCACCGCTCCCCGATCGCGGCAACGTCAGCGTCGTCGGAAATAATCTCGGACGCGTTGTTTACGAGCGCGATCGCGACGATCTGCCGGTCGAACTTTACCTTTGTCCAATCCGCTTGCAGACCCTCGCGCTTGTCCCCGGCCGCCATTGCCTTCGCCGTGCGAAGTCCAAGCTCTACAGCGGCCGCGGGATCGAACGACTCGATCTTAAACCAAGGGGAAGCCCTGAACTTCCTCAAGAGTTCATCTGCGCGTGAAGGAATCTTTACGATCAACTCGCTCAATACCGGCGTGGGAATGAGGATTACGTCTTCGTCTGCCGCGATGCGCTCGATAAGGGCGTCTATTCGCTCTTTCGCGTGCGTGATCGGCTTCGCGGTTAACCGGTTGCCAACGGCGACTCCAGGGAGGAAAAGGATCGATAGCGTGGTCGTGTCGAATACGATCATCCCCGCCTTAGTTCCGCCATCGCGGAAAGGAAGCCGTCCGGGTCCACGCCGCTAAACGTTTCCCTTACCCTATCTACCTCCTCCGCCAGAGAGTGGCCACTCAACGGAACAAACGCAGTCGCGGTGAAGTTCGACCTCCTCCAAACGCCATCGATCCGATACCAATCTCCCTCGCCGTAAAGCCTGATGTTTCCCGCCAGGAAATATGGAGCCAGATCTCTAGCTAGCGTGATCGAGACCTCGGCGCGAACCTCTTCCGCCTTATGGCGAAGATGCACATTAATCGTCTCGTCTTTTCCGCCAATCGAAAATATCTGCCCTTCGACAGTCGTGGCGCGGCGAACGGGCCCAATCTTCTCATGCGTGGCGCGGCGCCTTCCGGGGAACTCGATAACTCGCTCCTCTCCCTGTCCGACATGCCCGATGGCGTTGTCCTCGGCGAGCAGTTCGTCGATGTCGTGGTGAGCCCGCATGGCCGGCTTCGAGGCCGTTCCTTCGACAACCTCCTGCAATCGTCGTTCGACCTTCGGCAAGGCGGTTTCGTCGGCAAAGGCGACCAAGTCGGCGCTGCCTTCCGCAATCCTGGAAAAATGGACGAAGGCTTCATTGCCCAGCATCACTGCGAACTCACGCAGGTACCTTGCGAGCCTCTCCATGGGAAGGGACTCGGGAGTGAATGCGTCGATGACGAGGTGGAAGTCTTTGCGTTTCACTGGCCGCCCTTTCCTCACGATATTCGCGAGCTACGCGGACTTCATTCTCCATTCTACCCTCGCCGGGCGCAACGAAAAGCCTCACCCGGTAGTGTCCTAATGTTGCGGTACTGAAAGTTTTAGCCCGGCTCCTCGCCGTGTGCCCGTTTCGCGAGATCGCCGAGCATCTGGGCCGCGTGTCCTTTAGCAACGCGCCGACACAGAACACAGAAAATGAGCGCGGCGATGATGAAAAGGATGCCGATCTTCCAGCCGAACAGAAGAAAGACGGCGACGGTGCCGCCGATTTGGAATATTCCGCTGTACCTGAACATGTACCATTGCACCCACGGGGCGCCGCCGAAAAGCTGCCGGTAGAGCCCGAGGTTTTGGAGCCGGTCGAGACCAGACATCATTCGATGTGTTTCCCGACGATCTGAACGTAGGTTGTCGTCGCCGGCAGCACCAGCAGTGCTCAGAAGGTCCAACGGAAAAGCGCGTCCATTTGGGGGTGATCTCAGCAGGTCCGGCCGATCTTAAGAAAGGCGGGTTACGCTCCGATTGGCCACTACGGAGAATAATTCCGCCAATGGATGACCTTCAAGCGGGCCCAATGCCATCATGGAATAGCGTGCCCGCGCCGCTCACCCTTTCCAAGTCCCGCATCGAAGCCCTCAGCGACGGCGTCTTCTCCATCGCCATGACCCTGCTCGTCCTCAAACTCGAAGTCCCCGCCCTCGACCATCATGCCTCCAACGCCGATATGCTCCGCCAGCTCCTCGACGAAGCCCCAGCCTTCCTCAGCTTCGCCGGCACCTTCCTCGTCTCCGCCGCCTTCTGGCTGCTCCACCACCTCACCTTCCACTTCGTCCGCCACGTCAGCCGCACCCTCTGCTGGATCAACCTCATCTTCCTGATGTTCGTTTCCCTCTTGCCCTTCTCGGCCGGCATGATGGGCCATCTATTCATCCACCCCGTAAGTCAATATTTCTACTTCGGCAACTTACTCGCCCTCGCCCTGCTCCTCAATCTCCACTGGCATTACGCCCGCCTTCGCGGCATGGCCGCCATCGATCCCGCGGACCTCCACGCGCGCGGCCTCACCTACCGCATCGCCGCCTTCGCCGTGGGCTTCGCCGCCGCCCTCGCCGTTTCCATGTGGCAGCCTCGCCTCAGCCCCCTCGCCTTCCTCCTCACCGTCGCCGCCGGAGCCATCGCCGAACGCGCTCTCCGCACCCGCGCTCTCCGCCGCGCTCAAACCTGACTTACTTCCTCCCGAACGAATACTCCAACCGCGACTTATACACAAGCCTTGGCTGGACTGGTGTAAGTCCCACTCCGACCCCCACGCTCCAAAGCAAGTTACCCCGCAACCGAAGATCCACTCCGGGAAACAATTGGTGTACCTGCATCCCGCCGGAACCAACTCCGGCAATGGCCCCAGTTCGCTATACCACTCCAGGTAAGGCGTCACTCGCTGGTTGTCCGAATCCCCATAAGCCGCTCGCGCCGCCGGCTCAAATTGCCATCCACCGCGCGTGTCTGGCCCGTGCAGCGCCCGCGCGAACACCGGATTGAAATCGAACTGCACCCGCCCCACCCGCTTCTCTAAAATCGGCCGGATCTCCACATGCCGCGAATCCGCCGCGTAAATCGACCGCACGAAAGAAAACTCCACCACCAACCCCACGTCCACCGGCCAGCCCCACGACCGCGGCGCGTAAAAATGCGGCAGCACGCGCCACCCCGCATACTCCAGCCCCGCGCCTCCCGGCCGCACCGCGTTCAGCTCCATGAAACCCACCGAAATCCGATCCGTCACCCCTCCCGTCAGCTCATACGTCATGTGGAACTGGTCGTTGGTCGGCGCCACCGTTCCCTCGAATTGTTTCGATCCCTCCGCCCAATAATTGACGTGCTGCTCCAGCGTAAACCCGCCCGGCTTGAGCGTTTCATATTCGTAAACGTGGATTTCGAACGGATCCTGCGCCCGCGCCGACGCCCCCATCGACCAGGCGGCCGCCAGCAGCGCCAGGACATATCTCACCCGCGTCTACCAGCCCATCCGCTCCCGCAGCGAAGTAACATGCGCCACATGATGCCGCCCGTGCCAATCGTAGAGCGCCAACGCCCGGTCCAGCCGCACCGCTCCCATCTCCGGATGCACGAAACTCCGCCCCCACTCCGCCTCCGTCATCCCCCGCATCAGCGCCACCCACCGCCCGTGCAGCGCCTTCATCAAAACTAACGACGTCTCCACCGGCACATCCCGCGAATCCGCCAACTCCGCCCACCGCGCCTCATCGTATGGCTTGATCACCGGACCCTCCTCGGTCAGCGCCAGCTTGAACCGCACATAGCTATTCATATGGCTGTCCGGAACATGATGCGCCACCTGCGCCACCGTCCATCCGCCCTCGCGGTACGGCGTCGCCAATTGCTCCGCGTTTAGCCCCGTCACCGCCGCCCGCAACCTCGCCGGCGCTTCTTCGATCGCCTCGATCGACCGCGCCCGCTCCTCCGCCGTCGAACTCCCCTTCCACGCAAACCGCCCGATCGGATACCGCAAATCCATCGCCTCTTCCCTCCCCATCGTTCAACCTCCTCCTCGCGCCTTCAACCCGCGCCGGTACTCTTTCACCCTCTCATTGTGCTCTTCGATCGTCCGCGAAAACCGGTGCCCCGTCCCATCCGCCTTCGCCACGAAATATAGATAGTCGCTCGTCGCCGGCTGCAGCGCCGCCCGCAGCGACGCCCGCCCCGGATTCGCGATCGGCCCCGGCGGCAGCCCCGCATGCCGGTATGTGTTATACGCGTTCTCGCTGTCCAAATCGGAGCGATGAATCACGCCCCGATACCTCCGGTCCATCAACGCCGCATAGATCGCCGTCGGATCGCAGTCGAGCGCCATCCCCTTCTCCATCCGGTTCCGGAACACCGACGCCACCAACGGCCGCTCCGCAGCGCTCCCTGTCTCTTTTTCCACCAGCGACGCCAGCGTCACCGTGTCGTGTACCGAAGCCGCGCCCGCATCGAGCGACTTCCATTCCTTCCGGAACTCCGCCGTCATCGCCCGGCACAGCTCGCTCGCCGTCGTATGCCGCGTCAACCGGTACGTCGACGGAAACAGATACCCCTCCAGCGTCGGAGCCTTCGCGTCCAGATCGCGAATCGGCGAAGCGTCCGCCGCCGCCTTCAACACGTCCGCCTCCCTCATCCGCCCCAGCGCGCCCACCTTTCGCGCGATGTCGAATACGTTGTCCCCCTCCGGCACCGTCAACTCGTAATAGAAAACATCTCCCCGCGCCAGCCTCCCATAAATATTCCACGTCGAATCGGCCGCCGCGAAGCGATACTCCCCCGCCTCCAACCGAGCGCTCGCCCGCAACGCCCGCGCCGCCAGCAATTGCCATCGATAGCGAATCACGCCCGCCCGCGCCAGTCGCGCCGCGATCCCCGCCGTGCTCGTGCCCCTGGGAATATCCACGAACACTTCCCGGCCTTCGAAGCCCTTATAAGGCATCGGCAGCGTCGCCCCCGCGATTCCCAGTCCCACCGCCGCCACGGCCGCGATAAACAGGAACCTCTTCATCGCGCGACGCGGTCCAAGTAACTCTCCAGCAATATCACCGCCGACAGCCGGTCCACCGCCTTCGCCCGCTTCTCGATGCTGATCCCGCTGTCCTTCAACACCCGCAGCGCCGCCACCGTCGTCAACCGCTCGTCCCAAAATTCCACCGGCAACCCCGTCGCCTCCGCCAGCCGCGCCGCGAACTCTCTCACATACACCGCCTGCCGCCCCTCGCGCCCACTCATGTGAATCGGATTTCCCATCAACAACAGCGTCACGTCCCGCTCCACCGCTAACCGCGCCAGCCGCGCCATGTCCTCCCGGATCGTCGTTCTCTGGAGCGTCTCCAACCCCTGCGCCGTGATCCCTAATCCGTCGCTCACCGCCAGCCCGATCCTGCGCTTGCCCAAATCCAGGGCGAGAATTCTCCCGTGCGCCGCCCGTTCCGGATTTGCGTTGCTCTCGTCCACCGTTTCCCCCATTATAGAAGGCAGGGGTTCTGTTTCCGATGGCGGCCCTGCTTCCCTCGCTTAAGGCCGAAGAGTGGTCCCGCGCCGGCGTTTCGATCGTCGCCACCGCCGCGTCCATCGCACTGCTTTATTACGGCCGCGTCTTCTGCATCACCATCGCCGTTTCCATCGCCCTCGCCATTCTCCTCGACCCCATCGTCGTCCTCGGCATGCGCCTCCGCATGCCCCGCTCGCTGGCCAGCGTTGCCGCTTGCGTCCTCGCCCTCGCGTTCCTCTACCTCACCGGCCTCGGCGCGTATTTCCAGATCTTGAACTTGAAAGACGACCTCCCCATCTACAGCGCCCGCATTAGCGAGCTCCTCGACACCTCCTCCGCCCGCTTCGACGCCGCCGAATCCCGCTTCGTCGAAGCCTTCGTCCCAAAACGTCTGCGTGAAGTCGAACCCGCTCCCACCCCCATCGCCCCCGCGCGCGCCTCCAAACTCCGCCGCCGCGCTCAACCCACCGTCCCCGCCCCCGCCGCGCCCATCCAGGAAGTGCGCATCCGCCCTGAACCCCGCTCCATCTTCGTCTATCTCTACAGCTACCTCACCTCCGTTTACAGCGTCCTCCTCATGGCCAGCTTCGTCCCGTTCCTGGTCTACTTCATCCTCAGTTGGCGCGATCATTTCCGCCGGACCTTGCTCGAACTCCTGCCAAGTCCCGATCGCCACGCCGCCGCCAAAGCCTCCCGCGACATCACCGGCGCCGTCCGCGCCTACGTCCTCGGCAACTTCATCCTCGGCCTCCTGCTCAGCCTCCTCAGTTGCCTGTTTTTCTTCTTCATCGGCCTTCCCTATTGGCTCCTCGCGGGCATCCTCAGCGGCTTCGTCAGCCTCGTCCCCTACGCCGGCCTGCCGCTCGCCCTCGTCCCGCCGCTGCTCGGCGCCCTCACCGTGTTCACCACCATCTCCCCGTTCCTGATCGTCGCCGCCGTAGTCGCCGCCCTGCACCTGTTAGCCATCAACTTCCTCTACCCTCGCGTAGTCGGCGGCCGTCTGCACCTCAACCCCCTCGCCGTAACGATCTCACTGATGTTCTGGGGGACCCTGTGGGGCGCCATCGGCCTCGTCCTCGCCATCCCCATCACCGCCGCCGTCAAAGCCGTCTGCGACAACGTCCCCGCCCTGCAAGGCTACGGCAACCTCCTCGGCGACTGACTCGCTCCGGCACACCCAGTCACAACTCTCAAAAATATTCCTATCTAACTCTCCCTAAATCACTTACACTCGATTCTTCGAATCCCGCTCCTCTAATTCCCCACCCCCCGCGCTATCGTGTAACCAAGAGCGAGACGACTGATCATCTTCGTCCTCGCCGCTAAGTGGTTTCCACCCTAGGCACTGGAGATCGCGAATGCAAAAAGGTGGGCGCTGGCCGCTCGCGTTTGACGCGGCTCCCTAACCCGTGCAAGGGCAAATGAACGGGTTTTTGATCTTCGTAAAAACGCAACGTTGCACTAAATTCTGTAGGAAACAAAGGAACGATGGAGAGAAAGTAAACAACGATCGCCGGCGGAACCTGCGTTACGCTCGCCAAATTTGTCGAGGCATTTGTGTCTCCGAATTACCGTCCATGAATCGTACGGACGCGTGTTACATGCGTCGCAACTCCGCCGGCGCCCGCGACTCGAGTCGCATCGTCCCACTTGACAATCAAGTGAAACTGTTTCATACTCGATCCGGAGGTTTACTTGGATGCCAAGTGAAGGAACGGACCGGATCGCCGTCTTACAGGGAACGCTCGATTTAATCGTCCTGCGAACGCTTCAAACCATGGGCGCGCAGCACGCCTACGCCATCGCCACGCGGCTTCAACAGGTCTCGGAGGATTTGCTTCACCTTAACCAGGGCACGCTCTATCCAGCGCTCGTGCGGCTGGAACAGCAGGGCAGAATCAAAGGCGCCTGGGGCAAGACGGAAAGCAATCGCGAAGCGAAGTTCTATTCGATCACCAAGGCCGGGAAGAAGGCCCTGACGGAGGAAACCCTGCGTTGGCGGCGGACATCGGGGCTGGTGGACAAGCTGCTTTCCGAAGGAGCCTGATCCATGCGACGATTCTTCGCCAAGCTTCAAAACCTGTTCCGCGGCCGGGGCGCCGAACGCGATCTTGCCCGCGAGGTCGAGTCCCACCTCGCGTTGCTCGAAGAGGAGTTCGAACGCCGCGGATTGTCTGCCGGAGAAGCGAAGTTGGCCGCCCGCAAGGCCTACGGTGGCGTCGAGCGCGCCAAGGAGCTGCACCGCGAAGCGCGGTCGATCGTATGGGTCGAGCATCGGTTAAAGGATGTGCGCTACGGCGCGCGCAATCTGCTGCGCAACCCAGGGTTCACCGTGGTGGCGATCCTCACGCTGGCGCTGGGTATCGGCGCCAATACCGCGATCTTCAGCGTCGTGAACGCGTTGCTGCTGCGCCCGCTGGCGTACAAAGATGCGGATCGTCTGGTTACCGTTCTGCACAACGGCGCCGGTCCGGTGGCCACAGCCAACTACATCGACTGGCGCGATCGGAGCCATTCGTTCGAGGCGATGGGAGCGGCGGACTATTGGAGCCCGAACCTCCTCGACAGCGATCCTCCGGAACATCTGTACGGCCTCAAGGTGACCCAAAACCTGCTGCCGCTTCTCGGTATCCAGCCTTTGTTGGGCCGCCTGTTCGCCGTGGGAGAGGACCAGGAAGGCGCGGAACGCGAAGCGATACTGAGCTACGGGCTATGGCAGCGGCATTTTAACGGCGATCCGAAGTTGCTCGGGAAATCGATCACTCTCAACGGCCAGGCTTACACGGTGGTGGGTGTGATGCCGGCTGAATTCAAGTTCGCGCCGTTCTGGGCGACGCACGCCGAGTTGTGGGTTCCGGATGCGTTTGGCAATACCATTCACGACCGGGGCGGCAACCACCTGCGCGTCTTCGCAAGGCTGAAGCCGGGCGTCTCGCTCGCGCAGGCCCGCGCCGACATGGCGGCGGTTACCGGCCGTTTGGAAAAGTTGTACCCCGCCACAAACCGCGCGGTCGCGGTCACTCCCCTGAAGGAGAATGTCGTTGGAAAAATCGAGACACCCTTGACGATGGTGCTGTTCGCGGTCGGATTTCTGCTCCTCATTGCGTGCGCGAACGTCGCCCATATGCTGCTTGCGCGCACCGCCGGCCGGGAGAAGGAAATCGCCGTGCGGACGGCAATGGGCGCAAGCCGGGCCAGGGTGATCGGCCAGTTTCTCACCGAGAATCTACTTCTGGCGGGCGGGGGCGCTTTGGCCGGCCTCTTGCTGGCGCTCTGGGGAACGAAGGCGCTGGTCGCGCTCGCCCCGGAATACCTCCCGCGCGTCGAAACGGTCGCCATCGATGCCCGGGTCGTGCTGTTCCTAATCGGCGTTACCGGGCTGACGGCCATTCTGTTTGGGCTTGCGCCGGCACTTCACGCCACCGCCGGAAACCTCAGCGCCGCTTTGAAAGAAGGCGGCCGTGGAGACAGCGACGGGATGCGCCGTAACCGCCTGCGGAGCTTCCTCGTGGCATCCGAATTCGCGTTGGCGTTTGTGCTGTTGATCGGTGCCGGGTTGATGATCCGCAGCTTCTTCGCCCTACAGTCGGTCGACCCTGGTTTCAACCCGCACAACGTTCTCTCGATGGTCGTGTCGGTCTCCGGAACGAAAGAGGCCGAACCGCGCCGGCGTGCGATTTTCTACCGGGAGCTTCTTGAGAAAGTCCGGTCGCTCCCAGGCGTGAACTCCGCCGGCGCGATCAATCATCTGCCGCTGGCGGGCGATCTGTGGGATCGGGCCTTCGAGATCGAGGGCCGTCCACATCCACGTCCGGGCGAATTGCCTGACGCCGTTTACCGCATCGTCATGCCGGGTTATTTCCAGACGATGCGCCTACCGTTGCGGAGCGGCCGCGCCATTAGCTACCACGACGATTCCGGCGCGCCGGCGGTGGTGATCGTCAACGAGCGCGCGGCGCGCGAATATTGGCCGGGGGACGATCCAGTCGGCAAACGCATTACGATCCCCGACGGAAACAATACCCAGCCAAACTGGCTGACCGTAATCGGCGTGGTCGCGAATGCGAAACAAGCAGACTGGGCTTCCGATCCGGACCCGGAGATCTATCTCGCCGCGCTCCAGAACCCCGATTTCCTGGGAGAAGGCGGGGCCTCCATCGCGGCGCATATGTCGTACATCACTTTGGTCGTGCGCGCCGATGGGAACCCAGCCGCCCTTGTGTCTTCCGTAGAGCGGACCATCCGGTCAATCGACCGGAATCTGCCGATCTCCCAGGTTTTCACGATGGAGCGCGTCGTCGCCGACGCGAACGCGCAGCCACGCTTCGAGATGCTATTACTCGGGTTGTTTGGCGCGGTTGCGCTTCTCCTCGCGGCCGTTGGGATCTATGGTGTCATGAATTACTCGGTGTCCCGGCGTACGCGCGAGATCGGGATTCGCATCTCGCTCGGCGCAAGTCGCGCCGGCGTGCTGCGGATGGTGATGCTGCAGGCGATGGCCCAGGCGCTTGCTGGAACCGCGGCGGGCTTTGCCGGGGCGATACTGCTGTCAAGGCTGATGGCCAAGATGTTGTATGGCGTGCAGCCGGCCGACCCACTAACCTTCGGCGGTGTAGCCATCGTTCTCTGTCTCGCTGCGCTACTCGCAACCTGCGTTCCGGCCCGGAAGGCCACGAGGATCGAGCCGATGGTGGCGCTGCGCAGTGAGTAGTCGATCTCCGGGGTCCGCTCATGCCCCTCCCTCATCCCGCCGCGTTAGACTGGAGAGCACAAACCATGTCACCGTCCGTCGGCGAGAAACTCGGTCCGTACGAGATTCTCGCGCTCATCGGCACGGGTGGCATGGGCCAGGTCTATCGCGCCCGCGATTCGCGCCTCGGACGCGAAGTCGCGATCAAGATTTCCGCCGACCGCTTCACCGAGCGATTCGAGCGCGAAGCCCGAGCCATCGCTTCCCTCAATCACCCGAACATCTGCACCCTGCACGACGTCGGCCCCAACTATCTCGTAATGGAGATCGTCGAAGGCCCGACGCTCTTCGAGCGCATCGCCGAAGGCCCCGTTCCGCTCGACGAAGCCCTGCACATCGCCCGCCAGATCGCCGACGCGCTCGAAGCCGCGCACGAAGCGGGCATCGTCCATCGCGACTCTGAAACCCGGCAACGTCAAGATCAAACCCGACGGCACCGTAAAGGTCCTCGATTTCGGCCTGGCGAAAGTGAGCGCCGTTCTCCGATCGCCCACTTCCGACTCGCCCACTTTCACGATGGCCGCGGCGCCCTCGCCAACGCTGGCCGGTGTGATTCTCGGCACGGCGGCATATATGGCGCCCGAACAAGCCAAAGGAAAGCCCGTCGACAAACGGGCGGATATCTGGGCCTTCGGCGTGGTGCTGTACGAAATGCTTGACGGGCGGCCAGGCCTTCAAGGGCGAGACGGTCACCGACGTGCTCGCCTCCGTGGTCAAGGAAGACCCGCCGGTCGCGGTTCTGCCGCTGCGGGTGAGGGCCGTGGTCGCGCGTTGTCTCAGCAAAGATCCGCGCACACGCTGGCGGGACATCGCGGATGTGCGGTGGGCGCTCGACCAGCACGACGCCGAACCGCCCTTGCCCGCCCCGCCCGCTCGCCATCCATGGCCCTGGATGATCGCGGCCCTCTTCGCTCTCGCGGCGCTACCTGCCGCCTGGTTCTTGAAGCCCAAGCCCGAGGAACCGCTTCTCCAGGTGGAGATTTCGCCGCCCGAAGGAGTCAAACTTGGCGCTGTGAATTTCGGTCAGTTCGAACTCTCCCCGGACGGCCGCCGCATCGTCTTTTTGGGCCATCGCAGCAACGGAATTAGCATGCTCTGGATCCGGTGGCTCGGGGGAACGGACACGGCTCCCCTTGCGGGCACGGAGGGCGCCTTCAGCCCTTTCTGGTCGCCTGACAGCCGCTGGATCGGCTTCTTCGCAAACGGCAAGCTCCTCAAGATCGACGCGAATGGCGGCCAGCCTCAGATCTTAGCCGAAGCTAGCACCCCGCTGTTGCACGGAACCTGGAATTCCGAAGGCGTGATCCTCTTTGCCGAAACAGCGAAACCCATCCAGCGAGTTTCCGCGGCGGGCGGGACTCCGGAACCGGTCTTCTCCCCCGATTCCGCCCACGAGGAAACTCAACAGCGCGCGCCCTGGTTCTTGCCGGATGGCAAGCACTTCCTTTTCGACAGCAATGCAAAACAATCCGGCATCATACTCGGCTCTCTCGATGGCAAGACGCGCCGATTCCTTTTCCCTCAGCGGCTTTCACCCGCGTCCTATGTGCCCAATCCCGCCGGAGGTGGCTGGATCCTGTACATCGGAGGAAGCGACGAAACTCAGTTGATGGCCAGGCCTTTCGATCCGGCCAAGGGCGAATTCACCGCCGAAGCCGTTGCCGTTGCCGATCCCCTGTTTCGGGGCCCTTCGTGGTCG
Organism: uncultured Acidobacteriota bacterium; assembly: GCA_963823105.1. Classification (GTDB taxonomy): domain Bacteria; phylum Acidobacteriota; class Terriglobia; order Bryobacterales; family Bryobacteraceae; genus JAJYKC01. The sequence continues at coordinate 1,313,592 of CAWGKC010000005.1, read as the reverse complement.
GCCTCCGCGAATGGCTTGCTCGCCTTCCGGCGCCTCCGGCAAGGTGAGACTCAACTCACTTGGTTCAACCGGGACGGCAAACAACTGGGCGTCGCCGGAGATTCCGGCATCCCAGGAAGCATCAGGGGCACCCGCGGCACTTTCCCGAGAATCTCCCCGGACCAGAAGACCGTCGTTTTCGCCCGGCGTAGCGGCGACGGGAATACCGACCTCTGGTTGTTCGATATCGTTCGTAGCGCCACCACCCGCTTTACCTTCGGACCGGGCGCGAACGGATGTCCGCTCTGGTCACCCGATGGAAGCCACATCATTTATTTCTCGGAAAGGGCTACGGGCGTGTCTTTCCTGGTAGAACGGCCAGCGAATGGGATCGGCCCGGACACGGCCGTCAAAAGCGGACTCGGCATATTCGCTCCGTCCGGCATTTCCCGGGATGATCGCTGGATCGTCACGGAGGGCTACGGCAGGATCGAGTTCGTGCCGCGGGCGAATGGCAAATCCTTCTCGTTTCCGGGAAGCGGGTACGCGGCCAATGGTTCCATCTCGCCCGACGGGCGATGGCTGTTATATTCAGAAGGTTCTTTCGACCGGCGCGCGGTGAACGTCCACTCCGTCCCCAAGGAACTCGGCGGCTCTCCCAGCGCGGAGGGCAAATGGCAAATCTCCACCGCCGGAGGCGCGAACCCCGTCTGGCGCGGCGACGGCAAGGAGATTTTCTATCTCGCGAACGACGGAAAGATGATGGCCGTGCCGGTGGAATCCGGGGAAAACTTCTTCCGCCCCGGCACACCGAAGCCGCTGTTTCAAACCCAACTCCCCCAGACCTCCACTCGCGACTACGATGTCACGGCGGACGGCCAGCGCTTCCTGATCGATCAACCGCTGGCCTCCGATCAAGGGGAAGTTCCCATCAGCGTCGTCGTCAACTGGCCGAAACTCCTGCAAAAGTGAAGGAAGGGATCTGATCCAAAATCCACTTCCTCCTCGCTCCCGCACCAAGTACACTGGGCTTATTGCCGACAATCGTTCGATCCGGACCGTACAGGTTGTTCTTCTATTCGGCGGATCGCGGCGAACCTGCGCACATCCATGTGGAGCGCGAGGAGGCTGCGGCGAAATTCTGGCTCGAACCGGTCCGCCTCGAGTCGAGCCGCGGATTCGGTCCCGCGGAAATCCGGCGAATTTCGGCTCTCGTCGGAGAGAACCGGACCCTTCTTCTGAGGAGATGGCATGAATATTTCGGGAATTGAGACCGGGCAAGCGCTTGCCCAAGGCGTCGTCGCGAATGAAGAAGCCCTCATCGTCGAGCTTGCCGATGGCAGGACGATCACCGTGCCGCTCGCCTGGTTCCCCCGGTTGGCCCACGGCAAGCAGACCGAGCGTTCCAACTGGCGTCTCATAGGGCGCGGGGAGGGCATCCACTGGCCGGACTTGGACGAAGACATCAGCGTGGAAAGCCTCTTGGCGGGCCGAAGGTCCGGAGAAACCCAAGCGTCCCTCCGGCGCTGGCTCAAGGCGCGCACGACGTCCTAATCAGGCGTCAATGCGGAGTCCTTTTCACTCCTCCGGCTCCATCGGGAGCATTGATCCATGCCGGGGGTGCAACACAAAGACGGCGCCGTCCAGCACCGCAAACAGAATTCGATACGTTCCCCTATTTTGCGGAGGTCGTTCTCGGCGTCTGGGGTAACGACGACCGGGTATCTCATTCCTCGGCGGCCGCTTCACTTTCGATGTCGTCCAACACCTCGCCGGCAGGCCGCCCAAGCCCGTGCATTGCCTGCGCAAGTCCGCGGCGTATGCCCGCGATCGTGTCCAGATGTTCGGCCACGTCCCGATACGAGTCCGCGTCCAGCACGACGGCTTTCGCTTTGCCTTTCACCGTCAGCACCAGCGGACGCCCCGTTTTTCTCATGCGCTTCATCAGCCCGGAGGTGTTGCGCTTGAACGCCGTTAGCGAGTGAATATCCTGAGTGAGATCGATCATGGCGCTTCGCAAGCATCATTGTCGCATCGTTGAAGATGCCACCACAAGACGGACAAACCCCGATCCCTCCCCGTCCCCGCAATTCTCGCTGCGCGTGTCGTCCCAATAATCGGCACCGACTCGCTTTGAGCGACAATCGGAGGGTGGCGCGGGGGATCGGCAGGGATTCCATGACATTGCAACGCGCGCCCGTCTTCAAGGGACGCGCGTGCCGAATACCTGCCAACATATGTTGCCGAAATGAGAGTCTGAAACGCCTATGACGGATCGAGAGGACACCGGACTCCGAAACCAGGTCAAGCTCTGCTCTACCGAACTGGATTACGCATACCCGGACCACGACTGGGTCATGCATATGGAAGATACTTTTTCACCGCTTGGTCATCTGATGGAACGGCGGCATCGGAATCCGGATGGCACGCGCTGGTCGATCGTTTGCCGCTATGACGATCGCTGGCGATTGCTCGAGAAGGAGTACGCCGGCCACGAGCCCGAGTCCCGGCTACTGTTTTTGTACCGGTACGATCCACTCGGCCGGGTAGAATGCGTCATACTGAATTCCGCCCAAGAGGGCGAGCGTGTATTCGAATCGGTGCAATATGCCATCGGCGGGACAAAGACGAAAACGTCCTACCTCGGCCCGCGGGATGACGAGCGACGATGGGCGACTTGCATATCCGCCGGGTCCTTGCCGCATCTGTCGATCGACGCCGTCGTCGTCATGACGCTTCTCGACGCCGGCGACCGGCCCGTCCGCAAGGTGCTCTACAATGTGGACGATCGCGTGATTCAGCGAATCGTCTTTCTCTATGACGCGCGCGGGTTGCTCCTCGAAGAAGGGGAATTGATTGGCGGGTCCGTTCGGGACGACTTCCGAAACGTCTATCGATACGATGCCTCGGGACGACAAGTCGAGGCCGATAGGCGCTGGGGCGACCTTGGCGGCGAGCGGCGAACCTTCACTTACAACGACCGCGGCGACGTGATACGGGAAACCATTGAGCAGAACACAGGCTTGATGAGCGAATTTAGGGAACCTCAGACCTGGACGCAGGGGTTTGCCTACAAATACGACGGTTACGACAATTGGATTGAGCGAACGACGGAGACCATCTTCGACACTGGCGAAACTCGTGTAAGCATGATCGAGCGGCGAAAGCTTACGTATTACTGATGATTGAGCGTCCCCCCGCGCCTTGACACCGCCCCGTCGCCCCTGTCACCCTAACGAATAGGATGCCTCGCCGCTCCCTCCTCATCGCCGCTGCCGCTCTGGCCCTTGCCATGAACGCCCTCGGCTGCAATGGCGCATCCCTCGTCAGCGCCCAAGCCCGCAAATGCGCCGGCGCCGGCAAATGCCCGCTCCCCGACCGCTCCGACGACTGCTGCAAAGTTTGCCCGTCCGGCATCGCCCAGTCTCTCCGCCTCGAAGCCAAAGTTTCCGTCCCGGCTCCCGTCCCGTTCGTATCCCCGCTCCCGCCCATCGCCGCACAGCCTCTTTTCGTAGCGCTCGCCATCCCCGGCGCGCTCCTCTCCGACGCCCAATCCCCGCCCCCATCCGCCACCGCGCCACCCCTCCCTCTCCGCATCTGATCCCTCCTCCATTCCCCGCTTGAACCTTGTCCGGCACGCGGCCTCTCGCCGCTCGCGCCGAAAAGTCCCCATGCACATGGAGGTGCAGAAATGTTCCGGTACCCGTGTTCGTTGCCCGTCCTCTTCCTCGCCACCCAGTTAGCCGCCGCTCAAACTTGGCAATCCCCCGCCCGCTGGCGCCACTTACCTCGATCCGTCTCCGGCACGCTCTCCATCGCCAACGACGCCGTCGAATTCCACTCGCCAAAATTCGACCTTCGCTGGCCCTACCCGGAGATCGCAACCTTCGACCTCCTCACTCCCAACACCCTCATCATCACCGGCTACAGCAATCGCCCCTGGCATCAACCCGGCGACCGCCGCTACCGCTTCGACCTCGCCGATCCCCCTCTCTCCAACCCTCGCCGCCGAACTCGCCCGCCGCGTCGCCAAACCCTCCCGCAACGGGGAGCCTCTCGCCTCGTCCCCCGCACTCGCCACCCTCCCAGCCCGCCATCGCACGGCCTTCGGAGGCAGCAACGGCGTCCTCAAATGCAACGACGACGGCATCGCCTACACCACCCCCTCCGCCAAGGAAAGCCGCGCTTGGCGCTGGGCCGATATCCAATCGCTCGCCCACTCCAGCCCCTACCAATTCCGCATCGCCGCCTTCCGCGAAACCTTCGATTTCGAACTGAAGCAACCGCTCCTGCCTTCCCTCTTCGACCGTCTCTGGGATCGCCTCAACGCCCCGACGGGAGGCTCCCGCTAATGCGCCCACTTATCGCCCTCCTCGCCATCGCCCACACTTTCGCGCAAACCCACGCCGCCTCGCCCTTCGACTACCCGTTACCCGACGAACCCACTCCCCTCGCCGCCCTCCTCCGCGAAGCCGCATCCGCCAACCCCCGCATCGCCGCCGGGCTCCACGCCTCCCGCGCCGCCGCGCTTATCCCCACCCAAGTCTCCACCCTCCCCGACCCTCAATTCACAGTCCAACAATTCAGCGTCGGCAGCCCGCGCCCCTTCGCCGGCTTCACCAACAGCGACTTCGCCTACATCGGCGTCGGCGTCTCGCAAGACATCCCCTTCCCCGGCAAACTCCGCCTCCGTGGCGAAGCCGCCGCCCAGGACGCCAACGCCGCCCGCGACTCCCTCGAATCCGAGCGCCGCGCCGTCGCCGCCAATGTCAAGGACGCCTATGCCCAACTCGCCTATCTTCAAAGCGCCCTCGCCACCCTCGCCCAGGACGCCCGCCTCCTCGATCAGATCGAACAGGCCGCCGACGCCCGTTACCGCTCCGGCTCAGGCAATCAACAGGACGTTCTCAAAGCCCAACTCAATCAAACCCGTCTCCTCGCCGAAGCCGCCATCCATCACCAACACATCGGCGAGATCGAAGCCCGCCTCAAGCAACTCCTCAACCGCCCGCCCGGCTCGCTTCGACATCCGCGCCGCCGCGCCGTCGGAAACTCCCCTCCCCTATTCTTCCGCCGAGCTACTCTCCCGCGTCCCCAACGACAACCCCGAAGTCGCCGCGGCCAAACGCACCATCGACCGCCGCGGCCTCCAGGTCGAACTCGCCCACAAGGACTTCCTCCCCGACTTCACCGCCCAATACATGTGGCAGCACACCGCCAGCCAATTCCGCGACTACTACATGCTCACCTTCGGCGCCCGCATCCCCATCTACCGCTCCCGCAAACAGCGCCCCGAATTATTCCAGGCCGAAGAGGATCTCGAAACCGGCCGTCACAATTACGAAGCCCAACTCCAACAAACCGGCTACGACGTCACCACTCAGTTCCTCGCCGCGCAAACCGCCTCCCGCATTCTCAAGATCTACCGCGAAGGCCTCCTCCCTCAAGCCAAGGCTTCCCTGGACGCCGGCCTCGCCGCCTACCAATCCAACCGCCAGAATTTCGACGCCGTGCTCAACGCCTTCCTCGATCTCTCTCACCTCGACGAAGAGTATTGGCAAACGCTCGCTCAACACGAATCCGCCATCGCCCGCCTCGAACAATTGACCGGAGTCTCGCTGCCATGAAATCCTACCGCGTCCCTTTCGCGCTTCCCGCCGAACCGCCCGACAGACTTCCTGAGGAGGCGGATCGGTCCCTGCCCATGCATCGCACCGTTGTAGTCTTAACCTTATTGGCGTATGAAGGCCAGCGGCTAAAAGCCGAGGCCGCCTCATCCGGGATGCCAATGAAGATTCGACGCTCCATCGAGACCGTTCGCGCATGGCCCGCGCCGATCCCGTCGCGACTGCGCCGGTTTCCGTCCCGCCGATCCACCGACATCCTGTACGTACTCGCGCTGCTCATCGAAGTCGCCGTGTTTTACCGGCACGTGCTTTTCTATCCGGGCTACCTGTTTCCCTGGGACTTTCGCGCCGTCCACCTTCCGCTGGCAACTTTCGTCGCGGACTCCTTGCATCGCGGGGAACTTCCGCTCTGGGACCCGTACACCTACTGCGGGAATCCCATCTACGCGAACATTCAAACCGCGCTATTCTACCCACCCGTCTTCGCCGCCACGCTCATGAGCGGCTGGCTTGGCGCCGCCCAGCTTCCGCGGCTCCTCGCGGTAGCCGTCGCCGCGCAAGTCTTTTTCGCCGGCGTTTGCACGTTCGCTTTACTCAGACGGCTCGGCGTGCAACCAGCCGCCGCCTGGATCGCAGGCACCACTTACGAACTCGGCTGCTTCTTCGCATCGCAAGCCGAGCACATGGGAGCCATGCACGGCGCGTCGTGGCTCCCGCTCACGTGGTTGTGTGTCGTCGAACTGCGCTCGAAGACGCGGTGGCCGTGGTTGGCTCTCTTATCCGTCGCCCTTTCGATGACGATCCTCGCCGGCTTGCCGCAAGTCGCCGTGGCGGCCTTTGGGTCGGCCTTCGTCCTCGCCGCCGCGCTCGCGATGTTTCGCCTTGGCCGGCGGACCCTGCCACTTCAGGTGTTGCTTGCCTGGGGATGGGCGCTTGCGCTTGCCGCCGTGCAGTTCATCCCCACGATCGAACTGACGCGCAACAGCGTCGCCAAATACAGGGCCGACTGGTTGAAGAGCGGCGGCGGAATCAAGCCGGGAGCGTTATTCTCGCTGATCGTCCCCAACTACTGGAGCGTCTTCGATTTGTCCAAATTCCACGGACCCTCCGATCCGACATTTCTTTATCTCTACTCCAGCCTCCTGGGTCTTGCGCTTGCCTTGGCCGCGATGTGCTGGAAGCCCGGCCGCTGGACTCGCGCGTTTACGTTCGTCACTCTGGCCACAACAATCTGGATGTTGGGCGATGCGACTCCGATTGGCCGGACGATCTTCCAGTCCCTCCCCGCCGGTGTCCGCATCGGAATCCATCCCGAGTATGCGTTTTGCGTCTTCTCGCTTGGGCTAGCCGTTCTGGCGGGTTACGGAGCGGACCGCTTTCTCCGCGGCACGCGGCTCCAGATCCTCGCCGGAGTCGTGATAGCGGTTGACCTCCTTGCGGTCAGTTCGGGAAGACCGTTCAATATCTCTTCCGTCGTTGCCGAGCCGGGCATTACCCACGATTCCGCGGACGGGAATCGTTACCTGATTACGCGTCTGCGCGCGCTGACGAACACGGCATACCCGCCCTACCGAATCGATACGGCCGACGTGACTTTTGGTTGGTCGAGCACCGCAACTCTGACTGGAATCCCTACGGCAAATGGCTGCGATCCGCTCGCGCCGGAGCGCATCATTCAAGTGCGTCTCTCGTTCTCTCCGGGAGAAAGATGGGGCACGTGCTACCAGGTAGTGAACCCATCGTCGCCCGTCCTCGGTCTCACCAACGCGCGCTACCTGCTTTCGCGAACCGCGGTTTCCGACAGTTTCTTCCAGCTTGTAGAGGAAATCGGCGCGTACAAGATCTACGAAAACACGCGCACGCTCCCCAGATTCTTTTATGCGAATCGCGTGCGCCGCGCCAACAGCCTCGCCGAGGCCGCGAAAGCCTTGCACGCAGCGGACTTTAACCCTTCGGAGTTCGCCGTTGTCGAACCGCCGTTTGTGGGCCTCGAGTCCTTGCCTGAAACCCCGTCGGATTCTCGCGCCGACGTGATTTCCTACGGCCCATCCGCCGTCTCGCTCAGAACTCATTCCACGGGGCCGGCGTTCCTCGTCGCCACCGACACCTATTATCCCGGATGGGAAGCCCGGATCGACGGCAGTCCCACGCCCTTATACCTCACCGATGTCGCCTTCCGCGGCATCCGCGTCCCCGCCGGCGAACACCGCGTGGAGATGCGCTTCGTCCCGCGCATCCTCTATCGCTCGGCTGTGCTGTCCCTCTGCGCCTGGCTCCTTGTGGCCTTCTTCTTCATAAGGTCTTGGCGCACTCAACCGGACGCACTCACATCCTGAGCTGTCAGCCAATACCGCCTCTTCTATATGTTCTCCTTCCACCCAGAAGTTACTACTCTCGCCCAACGCGAATCCGCCATCGCCCGCCTCGAACAATTCACTGGAGCCTCGCTGCCATGAAATCTTACCGAATCCCCTTCGCTCTCCTCTGCGCCATCAGCCTTGCCCTCGCCGCCGCGCTCGCCTACACTCTCTGGCGCGGTCACGCCGGGCAATCGCCGCCGCTCCCCTTCAACCCCGTCGTCGCCACCGGAACGAGCGAATCCTCCGCCAACGCCGCGCCCATCCCCGAACCGCCCGTGCCCCTTCAGTCGATCCAACTTACCCCCGATCGCCTACGCGCTATCGGAGCCGTCTTCGCCGAAGTCCGCCAAACCGTCGCGTACGACGAAATCCGCGCCCCCGGCAACGTCGCCCCCGACGAAGAGCTTCAATCCTACGTCCAGCTTCGTTTCCCCGGCTGGATTCGCAAAGTCTTCGCCAACTCCACCTACCAGCCCATCTCCAAAGGCCAGCCACTGTTCACCGTCTACAGCCCCGATCTCGCCGCCACGGAGCGCGAGTACCTCATCGCCCGTCAAAACCACGTCTCGCTTGCCGCCAGCTCCATCCCTGGCGTCGCCACCGGAGCCGCTTCGCTCGTTGACGCCGCCACCGCCCGCCTCGCACAATGGGATGTCCCTCCGCGCGAGATCGAGCGCCTCGAATCCACCGGCAAGCCCAGCGACGAAATCCAATTCGATTCGCCCGTCTCCGGCTTCGTCACCGCCCGCGACATCCTCCCCGGCATGTCCGCCACGCCGGAAACCAAACTCTACACCGTCACCTCTCTCTCCACCGTCTGGGTCTTCGCCCAAGTCTCGCAATCCGATCTCGGCCGCGTCGTACTTGGCAGCCCCGCCAAAGTCACCGTCGACGCCTATCCCGGCCGCGCCTTCACCGCCCGCGTTCAATTCATCTATCCCGACGTGGACCCCTCCACCCGCACCTCCCGCGTCCGCCTCGTTCTCCCGAACCCCGGCCTCAAGCTCACCCCTGGCATGTTCGTCGACGTGCGCATCTCGACATCGCTCGGCCGTCAAACCGTCATCCCCGCCTCCGGCGTCCTCCAAACGGGAACCCGTCAAATCGCCTTCGTCCAAAAACCCGATGGCGCCCTCGAACCTCGCGACCTCGAACTCGGCCCCCGCGTCGAATCCGGCTATGTCGTACTCAAAGGCCTGAAACCCGGCGAGCGCATCGCCGCTTCCGCCAACTTCCTCCTCGACGCCGACAGCCAACTCCAGGCCGCTCTCGGCGCCTTCACCCCTCCTCCGCCCGGCGCCGGCGCCGCCGCGGCCATCAACGCTCCCGCCATTACCATCGACTTCTCCACCACCCCCTCCCCGCCGCGCAAAGGCTCCAACACCCTCCACGTCCAACTCAGCAACGCCGATGGCTCGCCCGTCGCCGGCGCTCAAGTCCTGGTCACCTTCTTCATGCCCGCCATGCCCGGCATGGGGATGGCCGCCATGCGCGTCGCCGTCCCGCTCAATGCGAAAAGCCCCGGCGTCTATGAAGCCCGCGCCAATCTCCCTTCCGGCGGAACATGGCAGGTCTCCATCGCCGCCACGCGCAACGGCCAAACCCTCGCCACAAAGCAGCTCTCCGTCTCCTCCGAAGGAGGCATGTAGCATGATCGCCCGTTGGATCGATTGGTGCGCCGGCAACCGCTTCCTCGTTTTCGCCGCCACCGCCCTCCTCGTCCTCGCCGGCATCTGGAGCCTGCGCAACGTCTCCCTCGACGCGCTGCCCGACATCTCCGACGTCCAGGTGATCGTACACACGCCCTGGCCCGGCCAGCCTCCCGGCATCGTCGAGGACCAGGTGACGTACCCCATCGTCACCTCCCTCCTCGCCGCTCCCCGCGTCAAAGCCGTGCGCGCCCAAACCATGTTCGGCGAATCTTTCGTCTTCGTCGTCTTCGACGACAGCGCCGATCTTTACTGGGCCCGCTCCCGCGTCGTCGAATATCTGCAGCAGATCGCCGCCCGCCTTCCCTCCGCCGTGCATCCCGCCATCGGGCCCGACGCCACCGGAGCCGGTTGGGTCTACGAATATCTCATCGTCGATCCCACCCATCGCCACAACCTCGCCGAACTGCGCTCCCTCCAGGACTGGTTTCTCCGCTACCAACTCGAAACCGTCCCCGGCGTCGCCGAAGTCGCTTCCCTCGGCGGCTACGTGCGCCAGTATCAGGTCCGCCTCGATCCCGACAAACTCCGCGCCTACGACATCCCGCTTTCCACCGTCATCGCCCGCGTGCGCGCCAGCACGGGCGAAACCGGCGGCGGCCTGCTCGATCTCGGCGGCGCCGAATACATGGTTCGCGGATTAGGCTACCTGAAATCCGTCGCCGATCTCGAATCCGCTCCCGTCGCCGTCAAAAACGGCGCTCCCGTTCTCATCCGCGATCTCGGCGCCGTCTCCTTCGGACCCGACATCCGCCGCGGCGCCGCCGAATGGAACGGCGACGGCGAGGCCACCGCCGGCATCGTCGTCATGCGCTTCGGAGCCAACGCACTTGACGTCATCGACGGCGTCAAGCGCAAACTCGCCACCCTCGGCCCGTCGCTGCCCCAAGGTGTCCAAATCGTCACCGGTTACGACCGCTCCGGCCTCATCCACTCGTCCATTGAAACCCTCCAGCGCAACCTGCTCGAAGAAGCCGCCATCGTCAGCCTCGTCATCGTCGTTTTCCTCTTCCACTTCCGCTCCGCGCTCATCCCCATCCTCAGCCTTCCCATCGCCGTCGTCGCCTCCTTCCTGCCGATGTATCTCTTCCACATCGGCTCCAACATCATGTCCCTCGGCGGCCTCGCGCTCGCCATCGGCGTGCTCGTCGACGCCGCCATCGTCATGGTCGAGAACGGCTACCGTCAACTCTCCGAACACCCCAATCACGCCTCCCTTCCCACCGCCGAACGCAACCGAATTCTCCTCGACGCCGCCAAGCAAGTCGGCCCGGCCATCTTCTTTTCCTTGATCGTCGTCGTCGTGTCCTTCCTTCCCGTCTTCCTCCTCGAAGCGCAGGAGGGCCGCATGTTCCGCCCCCTCGCCTGGACCAAAACCCTCGCCGTCGGCTTCTCCTCCCTCCTCGCCATCTCCCTCGTCCCCGCCCTCATGACCCTGTTCATCCGCGGCCGCCTGCGCCCCGAATCCCGCAACCCCGTCTCGCGCGTGACGCAAGCCGTCTACCTGCCCGTCCTCCGCCTCTGTCTGCGCTTCCGCAAAACCACCATCCTCGTCAACCTCGTATTTCTCGCCGTCACCCTCCCGCTCGCCTTCCGCCTCGGCAGCCAATTCATGCCGCCCTTATTCGAAGGAGCCGCGCTCTACATGCCCACCTCCCTTCCCGGCATCTCCATCGGCCAAGCCGCTCTACTACTTCATGAGCAGGACCGCGTCATCCGCACCTTCCCCGAAGTCGAAACCGTATTCGGCTCCGTCGGCCGCTCCGATAGCGCCACCGACAACGCCCCGCTCGACATGTACGACACCACGGTCATGCTCAAGCCCCGCTCCTCGTGGCCGCCCGGCATGACCTATGACAAACTCATCCAGGACATGGACGCCCGCCTCCAGTTCCCCGGCTTATCCAACACCTGGACCATGCCCGTCGAGAACCGCCTCGACATGGAACTCACCGGCATCAAAACCCCCGTCGGCCTCAAGATCCAGGGCCCCTCCCTCGAACGCATCCAACAAATCGGCGGCGAAGTTCAAAAAATTCTCTCGCGCCTCCCCGAGGCCCGCTCCATTTTCGCCGAGCGCGTCGCCGAGGGCTTCTACGCCAACATCGAAGTCCGCCGCGCCGAAGCCGCCCGCTACGGCCTCACCGTCGAAGACGTCCAACTCGCCGTCCGCTCCGGCATCGGCGGCGAGAACGTCGCCGAAAACATCGAGGGCCGCGAGCGCTACCCCATCAACGTCCGCTACGACCGCGACTTTCGCGGCAGCCTGGACGCCTTCCGCCAGGTTCGCATCGCCACTCCTTCCGGCGCCCAAATCCCGCTCGGCGAAGTGGCGTCGGTCTCCTTCTCCCGCGGCCCGTCCATGATTCGCGACGAGGACGGCCAGCTCACCGGCTACGTCTACCTGAGTCTCGCCTCCGCCGATTATGGTGGCTTCGTCGCCCGCGCCGACGAGGCCCTCCGCCGCGATCTCCATCTCCCGCCCGGCTACGGCTACGCCTGGTCCGGCGAATATGAATTCGAGCTTCGCGCCAAGCAGCGTCTCAAGCTCATCCTCCCCATCGTCTTCGCCGTCATCTTCATCCTCCTATATATGGTCTTCCACTCCGCCGCCGAAGCCGCGGTGCTCATCCTTCCCACGCTCTACGCCATGACCGGCGGCCTCCTGCTCCAGTGGCTCCTGCACTACAACTTCAGCGTCGCCGTTTGGGTCGGCTACATCGCCCTGTTCGGCATCGCCATCGAAACGGGCGTGGTCATGGTCGTCTATCTTCACGAGGCGCTCAATCGCCGCATCGCCACCGGCGCGCCCCTCACCGCCGCCGACATCGAAGCCGCGGCCATCGAAGGCGCCGTCCACCGCCTCCGTCCCAAATTGATGACCGTCACCGCCGTCCTCGCCAGCCTCCTGCCCATCCTCTGGGAATCCGGCATCGGCTCCGACGTCATGAAGCCCATCGCCGCCCCCATCGTCGGCGGCATGGTCACCTCCACCATCCACGTGCTGATCCTGGTCCCCGTTTTCTTCGTGATGATGAAGGAACGACGGTACCTTAGCTAATAAATAGGACTCCCGGCCTATAGAGTTAATGCGGTTTCGCGCCGATACTCCTGTTATCGGAGGAAACTGCACGTGTCAAAAATAGAAAATACTAAGCAATTTTGGAAGCGTACCCTGTTCGCGCTCCCCCTACTGGCCGCCACCGCCTGCTACGGCGGCGTCATCACCCTCGCCAGCCTTGGGACCGCGGCCGATCCCGGCCAAACCAACGACTGGGGCTGGCGCCGGCACCCAAACCATCGTCATCGCGAAGAACCCCGGCTGGGCCAACCCCTTCTTCGGCTCCCAATGGGTCTCCTTTGGCGATACCGGCGCCCACGACGCCAATTTCTTCACCGTCCCCGACGGCACCCTCGTCGATTTCACCGACGTTTTCAACGTCTCCGGAGCGCCCATCGCTGGCTTCATCACCGTCATGGCCGACGACACCACATCGGTCTGGCTCAACGGCGTCGAACTCCTGAAACCGGCATCCACTCAAGGCAATACGTTCCGCACCTGCTCGGATTTCTCCGTCGGCTGCCTCACGTCCACCGCGGTCACCGTCGAACTTGTGCATGCTCTCCGCCCCGGCTCGAACACGCTGACCTTCGGCGTCCAACAGATCGCCGGCGATTCCTTCGGCCTCGACTATGCCGGCGCGGTGACGAGCAGTAACCCCGAACCCGCCACCGTCGGCCTAATGGGCCTTGGCTTGGCCGCCATATCGCTCGCCGGCCGCAAATTGGCCCGCAAACGCTAACTTTTCGCGCTCGTTATTGATACGTAACGGTCGTGTCGGAGCTTTGCCCGGCAAACGCCAGCCCGAGGTCGAGGCCCGGCGCCGTGTACTGTTCGAATGCCGAGAGGCCTTCGATGGAAAGATCGCCGCCAGCCGCGATTCCCGCTATTACCGGGCTCGGCGGCAGCGCCAGAAGCACCGCCGGAGGAACCGTAAATGTCCCCGCGGAAACCGGCGCCTGGCAATTGAATGACGCGCCGACCGAGGCTGTGGTCGAATTCAGCGCGAAGTTGTAAGACGAGCCCGAGATGTAGACCGTCCCGTTGGGATCCCCGCCCGACCAGTTCAGCGTAACGCCCGCCGATCGATTCACCGTCGTCGTCGTCGCCTGGTTCGTCCAGGTGAAGGGCTGGCTCACCGAAAGCGTGAGGCTAAACCCTCCTACGTCCTTCCCTCCCGCCCCGTTCGCGATCCCGTAGCTTCCTTGCGAAAGATAGAGCGGTCCCGACGTCGGATCGCTTGGGGCGCCTCCGCCCAATTGGGCGACGTAGTACCCGGGGCCAAGTATCGACTGATCCAACTCCGTCAATTGCTTCGTGCCATTCGGCCCTTTTATCGTAATCGCCGTTCCCGCATCCAAGCCTTTCTGGGAAGTAAGGGTTGTCGTCGATGGCGGCGTTTGGCCGTTATACAAATAAACGGTGCAAGCGCCGATATTCAGCACTGGAAGCGAACTGGAAAGCCCCGTGTAGTTGCTCGCCGTATACGTGGTGAAGATCCCAGCTCCCTCGTCCGTTGTAATCGGCGCGTTAAACGGAGCGGGAAGCGAGGGAGTCGTCGACGTCGTCCGAAAGAGTGCGATGAATCCCACCTTCGCGGTCCCCTTCGCTTCCAGCTTGGTCAGGAAATCCGGAGGAATCGGCGACCCGCCGCCGGAAGAACTCACGACCGAGCACGTGTTGCCGCTGGCAGCCACAGGGATCGTTACATAGTTACTCACCACGCTCCCATTCACCACGATCGCCACCGGAACCGTGCATCCTTCCACGCCCGCCGGCACGATGAAGTTGATCTGATCCTCGCCCGCGCAACAGCCAGTTCGGCCCCCGTAGACCACTTTTGCCGTAGCCGACCCCACGAACACCTGCACAGTAATGGAACTCAAATTCCCCGGCAGCGGCTTCTGCGTCTCGTCGCCCGTCACCGGCCCCAACCCGGTCCCGTAAAGGATCACTGTATCGCCCGGATGCGCCGCCAGCGTGTACGCCAATTGGCTGTTCGACGTGTCGAGGATCGCTCCCGTGCCGCTCCCGTTCGAGGTTGTCGAAAAGATCCCAAAACTGCTCTTCACAACCTGTAGCGGCTGCGGCGCGCTCGTCGCTCCGTTGTAGCTCACGGTCAACGTGCCCATGCCCACCGGCGTGTTCGACGGCAACAGCGCATTCACTTGTCCGGCCGCGGTATAGACCACCGGCACTTCGACCGTCGTTCCGTTCACCGTCGCCGAAACCGACGTCCCCTGGAAGCTCTGCGCGCTTAAAGGAAATCCCGAAACCTGTATTCCCTTCGCCGGCCCCATTCCTGTGCCGAAAATCGCGAAAAGCGAACCCTGAGCGATCGCCGAGTTTGGCAACCCGGCCGGCGAATAGCTCGCCACATTCACGATTCCGATCGTAGGATACGTACTAATCACCGGCTGAGCGAACCCGCTCGCCCCGCAAACCGCCAAGAAAGATATAAGTTTCTTCATGGATCTCCCCTCCTCGAATAGTGTCTTGCCAAGGCCATCTGTTTCAGCCAAATTGAAAGAAATCTTACGGAACAATCCGAGCCGTGTTGATATAGTCCAACCTCGGAAAGTCCGCCTTCAAATACTCGTTCCCGCGCGCCTCGATCTTGTCCTGCCCTGGGCCTTCCCCGGATGGCTCGCCTTCCCCATAGCCAGCATACAACTGTTCCACCACGTCCATCCCCTCCACCACCTTGCCGATCGGCGCGAACCCCCGCGCATCCAGGCTGGCGTTGTCCGCCAGATTGATGAACAATTGGTTGGACCGCGTGTTCGGCCCGCTGGTGGCGAAGGTCAGCGTTCCGCGCAAGTTCGATTGCCGCACCGCATCGTCGGGAATATAGAAGTCGCGCCATTTCGCCTCCACCTCCGGGTCCTTATTGATGCCAAACTGCGCCACAAACCCCCTCAACACGCGGAAAAACCGCGCCTCGTCGAAAAATTTCGCCTGCACCAGCTCGTAAAACCGGTCCGCCCCCTGCGGCCCCCACGCCCGCGTCACTTCGATAACGAACGGCCCCTTGCTTGTGTCGAATTTCACCTTATAAGTCTCCGGCGCGGGCTTGCTCCGTGCCGCCGGTCCGCCAGCTTTGCCGGCCTCGGGTTGGCTGCCGTGCGAACACCCAGCCAGCAATGCGAAAACGAGAATTGGAAGTGTGCGGTTCATTTGGCGTCTCGCCAATTCTCGCCGATTCCCACCTCCACCACAAGGGGCACGCTCAGCGCCGCCACCCCCTCCATCTCCCGCTTCACCATCGCCGCCACTTCGTTCACCTCCTCCGGCGGAGCTTCGAAGATCAATTCATCGTGAACCTGCAGCAGCATCCGCGACCTCCATTTTCCGCCGCGCAACTCGCTATCGATGCGAATCATCGCCAGTTTGATCAAATCCGCCGCCGTCCCCTGCAGCGGCGTATTCACCGCCGTCCGCTCCGCGAACGAGCGCGCATTGGGGTTCTTGCTGTCCATGTCCGGGATAGGCCGCTTGCGCCCCGCCATCGTCCGCGCGAACCCCGAAGCCCGCACTTCGGCGATGGTCGTCTCGATAAACCGCTTCACGCCGGCGTGCAACTCGAAGTACGCGCGAATATACCGCTCGGCTTCCTTGCGATCGATCCCGAGCGTCTGCGCCAGCCCGAACGCCGTCTGTCCGTAAACGATGCCGAAGTTCACCGCCTTCGCCCCGCGCCGCATCTCCGCCGTCACCATCGCCGGCATCACCCCAAAGACCTCCGCCGCCGTGCGCGCGTGGATGTCCTCGCCCTTGCGAAACGCCTCCAGCAGCACCGGATCCTGCGACATGTGCCCCAACAGCCGCAGCTCGATCTGCGAATAATCGGCCGCAATCAGTTTCCAGCCCTCCTCCGGCACGAACGCCGCGCGAATCTCCCTCCCCTGCTCCGTGCGGATCGGAATATTCTGCAGGTTCGGGTTCGACGACGACAGCCGGCCCGTCGCCGCTCCAGTCTGGTGCAGAGTGGTGTGCAGCCGCCCCGTCTCCGGCCGGATCAACAGCGGCAACGCATCCACATAAGTCCCCTTCAGCTTCGCCAGTTGCCGGTACTCGAGAACCTTGCGCGCGATCTCGTACGTTCCGGCCAACCCTTCCAGTACATCGGCCGCGGTGGAGATCTGCTTCCCCTTGCCGTATTTCACCGGCGCCGGCAGCCCCATGTCCTCAAACAATACTTTGCCTAATTGTTGTGGCGAATTGATATTGAACGGCTTGCCCGCCAGCGCGTGAATCTCCAGCGTCAGCCTCTGCAGGTCCGTATCCATGCGCGTGGAAAGCTCCGCCAACTGCCGGGGTTCGATGCGTATGCCGCGTCCTCTCCATCCGCGCCAACACCGGAGCCAACGGCAGATCGATCGCCCGGTACACTTCGCGCAGCCCTTGCGCATCCACCTGTTCCCCCAACTGCGCGCTCAACGCCAGCGCCATCTCCGCCCGCTCGGCCGCGCCGGGTCCGGGCTTGCGATCCAGATACCGCGCGGCCAGCGATTCCGGCGAACAGCCTCCCGGATCGGCCGTCAGCAGAAACCCATACAGCATCACATCGTGCGCTACGCCATGCGGCGCGATCGCATGCCCATCGAGCGCCAGGATCAGCGATTTCAGATCGTGCGCCGCCTTCACCCGCTTCTCGTCTTCGAGAAATTCTTTCGCCGCCCCAAGAAACTCCACCGGAAACGACCGGCCTTCGCCAGCTTTGCCCGCCACCCCGGCTTCCGCCAAGGCCAACGCCCCTTCCCCCGCCGAGGTCATCGCGAACCCGGCAACGCTCGAAGCCGGAATCGACGCCAGATACTTCGTCACCGCCTCCGCCGTCTCCAGTTGCTCGTGATCCCGGGCGATTTCCGGCGCCGCCCCTTCCAGTTCCTTCAGCAAACTGAAAAACTCCATCTCCTTGTAAACCGCCCGCAACGCTTCCACATCCGGCTCGCGGCTTTTCAGCGCTTCGAGATTCACCTCCACCGGAACGTTGCAATCGATCGTCGCCAGTTTCTTGCTCAACAGGATCTGATCGCGGTTCTGTTGCAGGCTTTCGCGATAGGCCTTCCGCTCCACCTCCGCCGCGTGCTCCATCGCCGCCTCCACCGAGCCGAAACGGACGATCAAATCGCGCGCTCCCTTGTCGCCGATCCCCGGCGCTCCCGGAATGTTATCCACCGAATCGCCCTTCAACGCCAGCAGATCCGCCACCTGCTCCGGCTTCACGCCCATAAACTCTTCCGTCTTCGCCGCGTCGTACCAGGTGTCGTCCTTTGCCGGATTGAGCATCGACACATCGCCGTTGACCAACTGCAACATGTCCTTGTCGCTCGAAACGATCACCACCTCCGCCTCGCCCGATGCCTTCCGCGCCATCGAACCGATCACGTCGTCGGCTTCAAAGCCGGGACACTCGACGATGGGAATGCGCATCGCCTCGATCGCCTTCCTTACCAACGGAATCTGCGTCGCCAGGTCCGGCGGCATCTCCGCGCGGTTGGCCTTATAAGCCGCGAACTGTTCCTCGCGAAAAGTTTTCCCGCTCTCGAAGATCGCCGCCACGTAATCCGGCTTGTGAACCGCCTTGAGCTTCCGCACCATGTTCATGAAGATGTACACCGCCTCGGTCGGCAACCCCGCGGACGTGCGCATTGGCGGCGCCCCGCTTCTCGCCCGCGCATGATACGCCCGAAAGATGTATCCGAACGAATCGATGAGAAACAGTTTTGGGCGCGCCATGTCTAACTATCATAGCGTCAGCCGAATTCCGCTTGGCAAACTGAGGCAATCCCGCAACAAACCAGGCAGGAATGCGTGTCGATTCAGCCACACACGAAAATTTGTAAACTCTTTTGAATCAAAAATCTAGAAACCGAACTCGTTCGTTGCTAGACTAGTCCCTTCGACTGCATATCTAGTATTTTCCCGAGGGGGCGAATTTGCGATTTGAAACTACGATCCAGCGTCCGGTGGAGACTCGTGGCGTCGGTTTGCATCACGGCGTCCCGGTGCATATTCGAATTCTTCCGGCCCCGCCTTCCACCGGCATCGTTTTCATCCGTACCGATCTCGACCGTTTTCCCATCCCGGCAAGCTGGCGGCACGTCGCCCGCGTCAGCTACGCCACCAGCCTGATGCGGAAAGGCGTGCTCATCTCCACCACCGAGCACCTCCTCAGCGTGTTCTACAGCATGGGCCTAGACAACGCCTATGTGGAGATCGACAACCTCGAAGTGCCAATCCTCGACGGCAGCGGCCAGGGCTTTGTCGATCTGATTCAAAAAGCGGGCCTGAAAGCCTATCGCCGCCGCAAACGCTACCTGCGCATCCGAAGGCCGGTGATCGTCGAAGCGGCTGGCAAACGGCTTACCATCCTTCCCTCCGATGAATTCCTCCTCACCTGCGAAATCTATTTCGACCATCCCCTCATCGGCCGCCAATCGCTCGAAATGGAGGTGACCCCGGAGCGCTACGCGCGGGAGATCGCCCCGGCCCGCACCTTCGGATTCGAGCATGAACTCGACAAGATGCGCGATATGGGCCTGATTCGCGGCGCGAGCCTGGATAACGCCGTTTGCTTCAACCGCGATTCGGTGGTGAATCCCGGCGGCCTTCGATTCCCGGACGAATGTTGCCGCCACAAGGCGCTCGATCTCATCGGCGATCTGGCGTTGATGGGCCGCCCGCTGCTCGGCCACGTCATCGCCGAGCGCGCCGGCCACGCCATGCACGCCGAACTCGTCAAACGGATCATGTCGGACCCCACCCTTTATGAGATACTGAGTTTCGATCAACTGGCCACCCGCGTGGCTCACGCGCTTGTATCGTAATCTTCCGAATCTGCTCAGTGCCTTCCGCGTCCTCCTGGCGCCGTTTGTGGCTTCGGCCATTTTGAACGGCAGAACCGGTCCGGCGCTCGCGATGCTGGCCGCCGCCGGGCTCTCCGATCTGTTCGACGGCTACCTGGCCCGGCGCATGGGCGTCTCCTCGCGGCTGGGATCCTATCTCGATCCGCTCGCCGACAAGCTTCTCTTGGTCACGGTTTTTTTCTCCGAAGGCTGGGCCGGGATGCTGCCGGCTTGGGTGGTGGCGCTGGTGTTGGGCCGCGATTTACTCATCCTGGCCATGGCCGCCTATGCGATGGTTTTTGTCCAGGTGCGCCAATTTCCCCCGTCGTTCTGGGGCAAGCTCAGCACCGTCGTTCAGATCGTCGTCGCGCTCATCGTTCTCGCCGACGGTGGCCGCGTGCTCGACCGCGGATTGGTGCTGGCCACCTTAAGCGTCGTCACGGCTTGGAGCGGAATTCATTACGTCTGGTACGCGGCGACGACACTGCGGGTATTATTGCGGCAAAGGGCGATTGACGGCGGCGCGGGTCGGGGCTAATCTAGGATTGTGCCTGCGCCATGCACTCGCTATCCGGCATCGCGCACCCTGCTCTTCACGGGGTTGGGGGGGCTTGCGCTGGCGGCCGTCTCCGCCTCCCTCGCTTTGACGCGTCCGCTCGCCTGGATCGCCACAGGCGCTCTCGCGGCGAGCGCCCTCATCGCGTTGGTTCTCGGCCTGATCCCGGCGGTCGAGATCGACGAGGCGTTTTTGAAGCAGCGCCGGAAACCGATTCCCTGGAAAAACGTGTATCAAGTGGAGCGCCTCGCGCGCAATCCGCTCATCATCCGGTTGACGCTCGCCAGCCGCGAGGAAACGCTGGTGATTTACGCCGGCAACCGCGACTCGCGCCAGGCCCTGCTGCACGATATCCGCCTGATGTCGCGCGGCGCGGTGATCGACGGCGTCCCCTATCGCGAATTTTGGGGCGGCGATGAAATACATTCGCCCGTCGAGGAAGGCCGCAAGCAATCCCGGCCCCGGCGCTATCCGCTGCTGCTGTCCGAGGACGAAGCCGAAATCGAGCGGCTGTTCCAGCAACTGAAAACCGTCGGCCACATCGAACCAAAATCCCCCGACGAAGAATGAGCGCGTGAGCCGGAAATCCGGTTGCCTCGGTTGTCTGAGCTTGGCCGTGGCGCTCGCGGCGGCGCTCGTTCTCCCCTGGAAATTCTGGGCGCGGCAAATGGGCGAATTCCTCGTGCGCGCCGAGCCGCCGGTTCATGCCGGCATGATCGTCGTGCTGGCGGGCGATCCTTCCGGCAATCGGATTTTGAAAGCGGCCGAGCTGGTGAAGCAAGGCTACGCTCCGAAGGCCTTGGTGAGCGGTCCCACGGGCGATTACGGCGAGGCGGAGAGCGATCTGGCCATCCGGTTCGCGGTGCGCCTCGGCTATCCCGCGTCCTATTTCGTTCCCTTCCCCAACGAGTCGCACTCGACGATGGAGGAGGCCAAGGCAATCGGAGCGAAATTGCGAGAATGGAAAATAGACCGGGTGGATGTGGTGACCAGCGACTACCACACGCGGCGGGCGGCCGAAGACTACCGGCGGGCTGAAACGGGCGTCGAGTTCCGGATGGTGGCCGCGCCGGATGTTTTTTTCACGCCCGATGGCTGGTGGCGGAATCGGGAAGGGCGGAAGACGTTTCTCATGGAGTGGATGAAGACAATCGCCAGTTGGTTGAGGATCTAACGGTGCGCAAGGCGATCCGGCAGTTGAGTCCCTATCTTCGGCGGCGCGGCGGGCAAGTGTCGCTGGGCCTGGGGTCGCTCCTGGCCAAGGACTTTTTCTCCGCCGCCCTGCCGCTGGTGATCGGCTCCGGAATCGACGCCCTGACGCACGGCTTCCGGCTGGAGACGTTGTTGAAGTTCGCGGCGCTGCTGGTCGGGCTATCGCTCGCCAAGGGCCTGTTTCAATACTGGATGCGGGTGATCCTGATCGGCGTCTCCCGCGACGTCGAGTACGACATCCGCAACGATCTGTTCGCCGCGCTGGTTCGTCTGGCGCCGGATTTTTACGGGCGATGGCGCACCGGCGACATCATGGCCCGCTCGACTAACGACCTCAACGCGGTCCGCATGATGCTGGGGCCGGGCGTGATGTATTGGACCGAGACGATCTTCACCTTCTTATTCTCGATCGCGGTGATGGTGCGGGTGGATTGGAGGCTGACTCTGCTGGCGCTGCTGCCGGCGCCGCTGGTGAGCGTGGCCGTGATTTATTTCGGGAGCCGGATTCATAAGCGGTTCGAAAAAATTCAGGCGATGTTCAGCGACATCAGCAGCCGGGTGCAGGAAAATCTTTCCGGCGTGCGGGTAGTGCGGGCGTATGCGCAGGAGGCGGCCGAGATGCGGCGCTTCGAAACGTTGAACCTCGACTACATTCGCGAAAATCTCGGCTTGGCGCGGCTGTCGTCGTTATTCATGCCCCTGTTGCAGGCCCTCATCGGCCTGACGTTTTTGATCGTGCTATGGGCGGGCGGGAGGCAGCTTTTGGCGCACAGGATTTCACTCGGGAATTTCGTGATGTTCAACACGTATATGGGGACTCTCGTGTGGCCGATGATCGCCCTCGGTTGGGTCGTGAACCTGATGCAGCGGGGCACAGCGTCGTGGGAGCGCATCTCGCAATTGCTAGACGAGAAGCCGTCGATCGCCGCCCCGACGCGGCCTTCGAAGCTTAAGGAGCCGGTGCGCGGCGAGTTGAAATTTGAAAACGTGGAAGTGCGTTTCGGCGCCGCCAGAGCGCTCGACGGCGTGAATTTGCGCGTCGAGGGCGGAAGCACGGTGGCGATCGTGGGGCACACGGGCAGCGGGAAGACCACGCTGGCGAATTTGATTCCACGCTTGCTCGATCCGACAAGCGGGCGCGTTTTGGTGGACGGCGTGGACGTAAGGGACCTGGACCCGGAAGCGCTCCGCCGGCAGATTGGCTTCGTCCCTCAGGAGACCTTTTTGTTCAGCGCGACGTTAGGAGAAAACATCGCCTGGGGAGTGCGCGGCGCGGCCAAGGACCGGATTCTTTGGGCGGCGGAGTTGGCCGGGCTCGGACCGGATCTCGATTCGTTCCCCGACGGTGTCGAAACGATGGTGGGCGAGCGCGGCCTGACGCTGTCGGGCGGACAGAAGCAACGCGTGGCGATCGCGCGGGCCGTGCTGCGCAATCCCCGCATTCTGATTCTGGACGACGCCTTGGCCAGCGTGGACACCATCACCGAGGAGCGGATCCTGAATGGGCTTGCGGAGGTCATGCGTGGGCGGACGACGATTCTGATTTCGCATCGCGTGTCGACGGTGCGGCAAGCGGACAAGATTTTTGTGCTGGAGCACGGGACCATCGTCGAACGCGGTAGCCACGCCGAGTTGGTGGCCGGAGGCGGATACTACGCCGACCTGTACCGCAGGCAGTTGCTGGAGGAAGAGCTGGAAGCGATTTGAGATGAGGGCGCTCGTTTTTGTTTTGGGCTTCTTGGCGGCGGGCGGCGCCGCGGCCGCGCCGGACACCGTCGTTCCTCCCCAGGCGATTTCGCGAGTGCAACCGGCCTACACCGAAGAAGCGTCCGACGCGGGCTACCAGGGAATCGTATTCATTCCCATCACCGTGGGCGTGGACGGGAAACCCACGCAGATCAAAATCGTGAACCCGATCGGAATGGGCCTCGACCAGCAGGCGGTGCTGGCCGCCTCGCAATGGCGGTTCAAGCCGGGTACGAGGAACGGAACGCCGGAGCCGATGGAGACGGCGGTCGAGATGGAATTCCATTTGGCCGGCGAGGCGTTCAACCGGGCGAAGGCGCTGGCGCGGGCGCGCTATAACCTGGCGGTGGTTTTCTTCGAAGGTAAGAAGCTGGCGCGAAACCCGGAGATGGCGAAGACTCTGCTGGAGCAGGCGTCGGAGGCCGGCGACGTACCGGCGAAGGTTTTTCTCGGCGACATGTTGGTCCGCGGGAAAGGCGTTGCCCCCGACGTCACAAAGGGATTGGCGCTGGTGGAGGAGGCCGCGGCGAGCGGCGACGAGCGCGGCGAATTCGAATTGGGATTGATCTACGCGGAGGGCGCGGGTGTGAAGAAGGACGTGGCGCGGGCAATTGCGCTTTATAAGGAGGCGGCGCGGAAGGGATCGGCCGACGCGGCGCACGACATGGGCGTGCTTTACGAGGATGGCGACGGCGTGGAGAAGGACATGAAGGAGGCGATGAAGTGGTACCGGCGCGGAGCCGAAGCCGGAAGAACGGAGTCGCAATACCGGCTGGGCGAGGCCTATCGCGACGGCGAGGGCGTGAAGCGGGACCAGGTGGAAGCGCTGTTCTGGCTCCTGGTGGCGGCCGACGGCGGGGACAACAAATCGCAGGACGCCGCCGACTACCTCGCAGGGCAGATGGCCGAGCGCGACATCCAGCGGGCGAGCCGGATGGCGCAATACTGGGAGGCGCGAAGGTAGCGGCGCGGCGGCGTGACGAACTTGTCACGCCAAGCCTAGGCCGGCGATGGATCGTTTCCCGCCGGTATGTACCGGAGACCGGCGATATTGTGTGGCTGAACTTCACCCCTCCGGCGAGGACATGAGCGAAGCCGGACGCCGGCCGGCGCTGGTCCTGAGTCCGTCGGCGTACAACCGCAGGACCGGCCTCATGGTTTGCTGTCCCATGATCACGCAAGTCAAGAGCTACCCATTCGAGATCCTCATCGCCGGCACTCCTCCCTCCGCGGCTCTCGCCGATCAGGTGAAGGGCTTGGCCTGGCGCAGCCGGCGAGCCACTCGCAAAAGCGCGGTCTCGCCGGCGCAACTGGCCGCAGTCGGCGCGAGGATCGTCGTCCTCATCGGAGGGAAATCGACTTTAGCGAATCCTCGCGGTGACGCCCCAGGCCACAAGTTTATCTCCCGCCCCGTCAATGCCTTCCGCGCGCCAACCCCGCCCGCCCGTTCCCTCCTCGGCTATTCTCGTCGCAGATGAGCCAGTCCCCGCAGCCACTCCACCAGCCCCTTGTCGCGGAAATCGTGAATCATGAGATCCACGTTCTCTAACCGCTGCTCGTGCGTCGCCACGCCCACCACACGCATCCCCGCGCGCACCGCCGCTTCCACGCCCGTCGCCGAATCCTCGAACACCACGCAGGCGCCCGGCTCGACGCCCAGCAACTCGGCCGCGCGCAGATACACATCGGGAAAAGGCTTGGGATGCGTCACCTGGTGCCCATCCACCGTCACCGCGAAGTATTTCCGCAAATCCGCTCCATCTAAAACAAAATCCACGTTCGCCGGTTCGGCGTTCGAAGCGATGGCTTTCCTCGGCGCGACTTCCGTCCCCTCCGTCACGCCTTCCGTCACGATCTTCGTCACGGGCTCGGACGCCTCCAGAAACTCCCGCACGCCCGGCACCAGATGCGCCTCCAGCTTATGCCCCATCATCTCCCGGAACAACCGCTCCTTCCCCGCGCCATGCTCGAAAATCTCCTCCGGCGTCAACTCCCCGCCCAGCAACTCCGCCACGATCTGGTCGTTCCGCGCCCCGTGCATCCGCGTCCCTAAATCCTCCACCAGCCACGCCATGCCTTCTCAAGATAGCGGTCCCACGCTTCCTTGTGCATCGGCATCGAGTCGACGATCACCCCGTCCAAATCGAAGATCAGCGCCATGCCCGGCGCCATCGTAAAATTCGCTCTCACGTCCATGGAGGATACCACCGCGTTAAACTAAGGATCGGAATCATGGATGTCTATGAGGAGTTAATCCGCCTGCGCCGCGAGGGCCAGAAGTGCGCGCTCGCCACCATCGTCGAGGTCAACGGCTCCATCCCCAGCTATGAAAGCGCGAAGATGCTGGTCCGCGAAGACGGCTCCATCGCCGGCACCATCGGCGGCGGCTGCGTCGAGGCCGAAGTGTGGAACGCCGCCCGCGAGGTCATGGAATCGGAGCGGCCGCGGCAGCTCAAATTCACCCTCGGCCAGGACGCCGCCTATGATAACGGACTCATCTGTGGAGGGCAATTGACCGTCTTCGTCGAACCGGTCGTCCCGCAACCCAGGGCCTTCATCTTCGGCGCCGGACACATCTCCCGCAGCCTCTCCCGCATCGCCAACATCGCCGGCTTCTCCACCGTCATCGTCGACAACCGCGCCTCCTTCGCCAACGCCGAGCGCTTCCCCGAAGCCTCCGCCATTCACGCCGAAGAGTACGAAACCGTCTTCCCCACGCTCGACGTCCGCGACACCGGCTACATCGTCATCGTCACCCGCGGCCATCGCGACGACATGCTGGTGCTGCGCTGGGCCGTCTCCACGCCCGCCCGCTATATCGCCATGATCGGCAGCAAACGCAAAGTCATCGGCGTCGTGCGCGAGCTGCAAAAAGAAGGCGTCCCGCTCTCCGCCTTCGAGCGCATTTTCGCTCCCATGGGCTTCGACATCGGCGCCATCACGCCTGAGGAAATCGCCGTCTCGGTCGTCGCCGAAATGATCGCCCTGCGCCGCGGCGCTCCTTCAAGCTGGAAGAACCTCTCCAAATCCGTCTTCGCCCAGGACGCCGGCCGCGCGCTCCTCAAGTGATTCCCCCGCCTCAGTCCCGCCTCGCCGGCCTCATCCTCGCGGCGGGCGCTTCCCGCCGCATGGGTGCGCCCAAAGCCCTGCTCCCCATCGGCGGTGAAACGTTTCTCGACCGCCTCATCGCTCTCCTGCGTCCCAGTCTGCGATCCCGTCGTCGTAGTGGTCGGGGCGCATCGTGACCGCATCGCCGCCGGTATCGCGCGCGGGCACGACGCCGTTCTCATCGAGAACCCCGACCCCGATCGCGGCATGATGAGTTCGCTGCAATGCGGCCTCCAGGCCCTCCCATCCGCAAGCGCCGTTCTTTTCACCCTGGTCGATTGCCCCGCCGTTCTCCCGTCCACCGTCGAAGCCGTCGTCCGTCATTTCTTCTCTCAATCCCTCGCCGTCGCCGTCCCCGAATTCAAAGGACGACGCGGACATCCCGTCTGCTTCTCGTCCGCCGTCGCCGCCGATCTGCTCGCCGCGCCTTTCACCACTCAGCCCCGCGACGTCATCCAACTCCATCGCGCCTCCGCCTCGATCCTCCGCGTAGACGACCCGGGCATTGTCGCCGACGCCGACGTTCCGGAAGACTACGCCGCCGTCGCGGCTCTCGCCCTGCGCACTCCGGAGCGCCCCGCATGACTCTTCAACGCGCCGTCGCCCGCATCGTCCTCCCCGCCCTGCTCGTCGTCGCCGCGGCCGGCGTCCTCGCGCCCTACCTCAGCGCCGCTCCTTACCGCGAACGCATCCGCGCCGCGCTGCAACGCGCCCTTCATCGCGACGTCCAAGTCGGCGCGGTCCATTACAACCTGTTCCGCGGCCCTGGATTCGAAGTCCAGGGCGTCCTCATCGGTGACGACCCTTCCGCCGGCGTCGAACCGTTCGCCTACGTCGCTTCGCTTCAGGCCACCGTGCGCCTCGCCTCTCTCTGGTCCGGCCATCTCTCCTTCTCCACCCTCCGCCTCACCGACGCCAACGTGAACCTGGTGAAGACCTCCGCCGGGCCCTGGAACATTCAATCGTTTTTATCCGGTTCCTCCGCTGTCGCCGGTCCTTCGGCCGCGCTGGACGGCGTCCCGGATATCCAAATCCGCTCGGGCCGCCTGAACTTCAAATTCGCAGACACCAAGTCGATCTTCTATTTCAGCGACGCCGACGTCGACGTCTACCCCGCCGATTCCGGCTCGATCGACGTCCGCTTTTCCGGATCGCCCGCCCGCACCGACCGCGGCGCGCAGGGCTTCGGTCATCTTACGGCCCGCGGACTTCTTCGTCCCGCATTGAACGGCGAACGGCGCTTGAACCTCGGCGTCCAACTCGAGCCAAGCGATCTGTCGGAAATCATCACCCTCTTCGCCGGCTACGATCCCGGCCTCCACGGCCTCGTCTCCGCCAACGCCCACTTCCAAGGCCCTCTCTCCGCCATCGCCATCTCCGGCAACTTGAATGTCGGCGGACTCCACCGTTGGGATCTCATGCCCGCCCAAGGCGACGGCTGGCCGCTCGCTTTTGAAGGCAAGCTCGATCTTCCCGGTCAAAACATCGATCTCGAAACCACCGCGGCGCCCGGCCAAACCGCGCCCGTCACCCTTCGCTTTGCGGCCGCGAATTTTCTTCTGTCCCCGCGCTGGTCCGTCACCGCCGCTCTGCGCGATCTTCCTGCTTCCGGCGTCGCCGACGCCGCCCGCCATTTCGGCCTCCCCCTCCCAACCGGAATCGGCATCCAGGGAACGGTCGCCGGCACTGTCGATTACTCCACCCAAACCGGCATCTCCGGCGATCTGACCCTTTCGAAGGCCACGATCGCTCCCAATGACGGCTCCGGCTCCCGCTCCTCCGCCGCCGTCGTCGAGCGCGCCGCTCTCTCCATCCACGCCGGCCAACTCCTCTTCGGTCCCGCCGAAGTCCGCCTGCCCGAAGACCAACAAGCCGTCTTCCAGGCCGAATATCTCTTCCCCACCCGCCATCTCTCCATGCGGTTCGAGACCGCGCGGATCGGCGTCGCCGAAATGCAGTCGGGCGCCGGCCGCCTCTTCGCCGGCATCCCGCTGCCGCTCCTTCCTTTGCTTCACGATGGTACTTTGCGTGGTGAAGCTCTTTATGAAATGGACGACGGCCAGCCCGGCGCCTGGTCCGGTAAATTCAATCTCCAAGGCGCGCAAATCGCTCTGCCCGATTTCTCCACGCCCATAGAAGCCGCCTCCGCCGCAATCTCGTTCGAAAAGGATAAGCTGCGCGTCACCCACCTTCGCGGGAGCGCTGGCGGAATCGATTTTGAAGCCGACCTTCGCTACGACGCCTCCGCCAAGCACCCGACGATTCTTCAGATCGCCGTCCCGTCTCTCGACACCGCCCGGTTCGAACGCCTGGCCGTTCCTCTGTTGCGCCGCCGGCAAGGTCTCCTCTCGCGTCTGTCGTTCGGCCTTCCGGCCCCTCCTGAGTGGCTCGTGGATCGCGACCTCGAAGGCTCCCTTCGCATCGAGTCGCTAACCATCGCCGGCGCACCCGCCGGATCGCTGCAAAGCCGAATGGTGTGGGTCGGTCCCTCGCTCGAATTTCCCAACCTGCGATGGAAGATGGATGGCGCCGAAGGCTCCGGCAAGCTCGCCGTCGCCTTCACCGGCGCGTCCCCCCAATACCGCCTCACCGGCCAAGTCGCTAATCTCGATTGGCGTGAAGGCAAACTCGCCTTCGACGGTTCCCTCACCGCCAATGGAACCGGCGCCGCGCTGCTCTCCTCCGCCTCCGCGAAAGGGAATTTCACCGCCGCCGGCGTGCTGCTCGCCCCCGACGCCCGCTTCGATTCCATCGCCGGATCGTTTCAACTCGGCCCCGCCGCTGAACCGAAGCTCACGCTCGATAACCTCCAAGCCTCGCTTGGCCCCGACACTTTTACCGGCCAGGGATCGAGCCAGCCCGACGGCCGCATTCTTCTCAATCTCAGCTCCGCCGGCCGCCAACTGCGACAGCTTACCGCCGGTCTCCATCTCGCCTCCACGCCGGAGACCCAGTAACCGATGAGCCTTCTCCCTTATCTCCATCGCGTCGTGGCTGGCGAAAGTCTCGACGCCGAGGACGCGCGCTCCGCGCTCCGCTAACCATCCTCGATGGCGCGTGCTTCCAACGCTCAAGTGGCCGCCTTCCTTGTCGCTTTAAAGATGAAGGGGGAAACCGTCGCCGAACTCACTGGCTTCGCCCGCGCGATGCGCGAAAAAGCGATCCGCGTCGAAACCGGACTCGATCCGTCGTCGCTTCTCGACACCTGCGGCACCGGCGGCGACGGCGTCTCCACGTTCAACATCTCCACCATCGCCGCCTTCGTAACCGCTGGCGCCGGCGTTCGCGTTGCCAAGCACGGCAACCGTTCCATCTCCAGCCTCTGTGGCAGCGCCGATCTGCTCGAATCGCTTGGCGTCGCCATTCTCGACGATCCCGCGCGCATCGCGCAATCCATCCGCGAAACCGGCATCGGCTTTCTCTTCGCGCCCGCGCTGCACCCAGCCGTCCGGCACGTCCAGCCCGCGCGTCTGGAGCTGAAGATGCGCACCGTCTTCAATCTCCTCGGCCCTCTGGCGAATCCCGCCGGCGCCGGACGCCAGTTGATCGGCGCTCCATCGCTCGCTGCCGCGCGTCTCATGGCCGATACCCTCGCCGCGCTTGGCGCCGATTTCGCTTTCGTCGTTCACGGCTCCGACGGTATGGACGAAATCACCACCACCGGTTCCACCGCCGTCTTCGAGGTTCGCGATGGAACCGTCGTCGAGCGGGTTTGGATGCCGGACGATTTCGGCGTTAAGCGCACCACCCTCTCGTCTCTGATTTCGCTCGATCGCCAACGCAACGTGGAAATCGCCGAAGAGGTCCTCGCCGACCGCCTTGGCCCCGCTCGCGACATCGTACTTATTAATGCCGCCGCCGCCCTCATCGCCGCTGGCGCCTCGCAATCGCCCATTGAAGCCATGCGCCTCGCCGCCGATTCGCTCGCCTCCGGCGCCGCCCGCGCCAAGCTCTCCGCCTTGCGTGAATTCACCCGGAGCGGGTAACGCATGACCACCTGGAAAATCACCCTCGAATACGACGGCGGCCGTTATAGCGGCTGGCAGGAACAAACCAACGCTCGCACCGTCCAAGGCGAATTACGCAAAGCGGCGGAAATGTTTCTGGGCGTCGAGGTCGATCTGCAGGGCGCCGGCCGCACCGACGCCGGCGTCCATGCCCGCGCTCAAGTCGCCCATCTTCGCGCAATGGTGAAACACGCTCCCCTGGCCGCCGAGTTCCTCCGCGCCCTGAACGAAAATCTTCCCGCCGACATCGTTGTGTTAAACGTCGAGCGCGCCCCGGTCCGCTTCCACGCCCGGCATGAAGCCACCTCCCGCGCTTACCGCTACCAAATCTCCACGCGCAAAACCGCTTTCGAAAAACGGTATGTCTGGTGGATCAAAGAGCCGCTCGACGTGGCGGCCATGGCGCAAGCCGCGCGAATGTTGATCGGCCGCCACAATTTCACCTGCTTCCGCGCCGCCGATCCTTCGCGCCCCGATGAATCGCCTATCGTCGTCGTCGAATCGGCGTCGGTTGAAATCGAAGGCCACCTCGTTGTCATCCGCATTGAGGCCTCCCATTTTCTTTGGCGCATGGTGCGCCGCATCGTCGGCGTGCTCGTCAAATTGGGCAAGGGCGAGATCCGCCCTGAGGACTTCGAGTCGCTGCTCAACGGACAAGCGGACCCGCGCCTCGATGTCGCCTCCTGGACCTCGCCTTCGTCGGGTCTGTTCCTCGAAGCCGTCCGCTATCCCGCTCCCGGCGACCCGTTCCCTCAGCCGCGGCCGAGCAGCCATCCGGCCATATCGCGCAGATCGTCCACCAGCAGATCCGGCGGTTCCTCGCGCAGGGACTCCGGTTGAAGCCCGTAGCTGACTCCCACCGCGCCCACTTGCGCATTGCGCGCCGTCCTCACGTCCACCGCGCTGTCGCCCACCATCCACGAGGCGTCCTTGGCCTGCCCGCTCTCCTCCAACAACTTCTCGATGCCGATCGGGATGCGGCTTCTTCTGCTCGAAACTATTGCCGCCGTAAACGCGAAAGAAACGATCCTGAATGCCCAGGCCTTGAAGGATCGCTTCGCTGAACCGCACCGGCTTGTTGGTGAGCACCGCCATGCGCGCGCCCGCTTCGCCGCATTGGTCCAGCGCTTCTTTCACGCCCGGATAAAGCCGCGTGTTGTCCAGCATGTGATCCCGGTAATAGCTCAGAAAATAATCGAGCGCGTAAGTGGCGTCCGCCTCGCTCGCCGACGGCCCCAGCGCCCTTCGCACCAGCACCGGAGCGCCGTTGCCGACATACGAATAAACCCGCTCGTCCGCGAGCGGCTCCATTCCAAGGTGCGTGCGCATGGCGTTAATCGCCAACGCCAAGTCGAGTTTGGAGTCGATCAGCGTCCCGTCCAAATCGAAGATCAACAGAGCGTTCATGCCCGTCCTTCTCTTGTTTTCAGATCTGGCTTGGCCTCGTCCCAAATGCCGCGGATCTTGGTCTCGGTTTGCTCGAAGGCGTCTTTCAATTCTCTCGGGATCGCCATCGCCAGCAGGCGCGAGGCTTGCAGTACGTAAGGCATGGATTTCGATTCGACGATCGACCGCGGGGGCGCGCCGGGCACGCAGGCCAGGATCACCGTCACCAGCGCCACGGCGAGGATCGCCCCTCGAACGAATCCCGCCACGCCGCCGAGGAGACGGTCCACCCACGACAAACCAACCCATTTGAAAATATTCGCCAGCATCCGCCCCAGCAGCGCGCCCGCCAGAATCGACACGCCCAAAATCACCAGGAAGCCGATCGCGTTGGCGATGGCCGGGCGGCTCACATACGGCAGCAGCGGCCCGCCGACGATGCCGTAAAACCAAAAGCCCAAAACAATGCCGGCGATGGTGGCCGCCAAGCCCACCGCCAGCCGCGAGAACCCGCTCATCAGCCCTCCCAGCGTGGACAAGCCGACGATGAGAATCAGAACGATATCGATGGAATTCACAAGCCCCTCCCGGTGAGCGCGAGCAGAGCCTCCTCGTATTTCGCGCTTGTTTTGGCAACAACATCGTCCGGCAGCGCCGGAGCCGGCGGCTGCTTGTTCCAGCCCGTGCCCTCCAGCCAATCGCGGACGAATTGCTTATCGTATGACAACTGCGGCCCGCCGGGCTTGTAGCTCTTGGCCGGCCAAAAGCGCGAGGAGTCCGGAGTGAGCACTTCGTCGCCCAGCGTGAGCGTATCGCCATGGAAGCCGAACTCGAATTTCGTGTCGGCCAGGATAATCCCGCGCTGCGAGGCGTACTCGGCGGTGCGCCGGTAGATCTCCAGCGTCAAATCGCGTAAACGCCCGGTCAATTCCTTGCCGATGCGCTTCTCCACTTCCTCGATCGCAACGTTTTCATCGTGCCCGCTTTGCGCCTTGCTCGCCGGGGTGAAGATCGGCTCGGGCAGCCGCGCGCTTTCCGGCAAGCCGGGCGGCAGAGCGATGCCGCAGATCGCCTCGGTGCGCCGGTAATCCTTCCAGCCCGAGCCGGCGAGATAGCCGCGGGCCACGCACTCCACTTCGATCATTTTCAGCCGCCGCACCAGCATCGACCGGCCTTCGAGTTGATCGCGAAAACGGTGGAACTCCGCCGGATAATCGCTCACTTCGGCCGAGATCAAATGGTTCGGAACGATGTCGCTCAAATAATCGAGCCAGAACAGCGTCGCCTGCGTCAACACTTTTCCCTTGCCGGGAATCGGGGTGGGCAAAACGCAGTCGAAGGCGGAGAGGCGGTCGGTGGCGACGATCACCAAGGAACCGGTTCCGGCCTCGTAAACGTCGCGCACCTTGCCCCGAGCGTACAGCGAAACGCCCGGCATGTTGGTTTCAAAAATAGGTTCGGTCACTTTACTTAGTGGTAACATGCCCGCGCGCCGCGTGCCGCCCCGTATACTGGAGGATTCGCATGTTGCTGTCCATCCTCATCCCGGTCTATAACGAGCGCACGGTGGTGGAGCGCAGTCTGGCGCTGGTGCTGGCCGCG
This sequence comes from uncultured Acidobacteriota bacterium, assembly GCA_963823105.1. Taxonomy (GTDB): domain Bacteria; phylum Acidobacteriota; class Terriglobia; order Bryobacterales; family Bryobacteraceae; genus JAJYKC01. Next base: position 1,280,388 of record CAWGKC010000005.1, on the reverse strand, counting down.
CCGCTGCCTGAAAACATGGACCGCGAATTAATCGTCGTCGACGATTGCTCCACTGACGGCACCTCGGCGATTCTCGACGCGCTAGCCGCCGGCGAGCCGCGCATCCGTCTGATCCACAAACCGAAGAACGAGGGCAAAGGCGCGGCCGTGCGCACGGCGATCGAACAGGCCAATGGCGACTTCTGCATCGTCCAGGACGCCGATCTCGAATACGACCCGGCGGAGTATCCCAAGCTCCTGCGGCCACTGCTCGACGGCAACGCGGACGCCGTTTTCGGATCTCGTTACCTCGTCGGCGAGCAAACACGCGTGCTGCCGTTCTGGCATTCGATGATCAACAAGGGCGCTCACCGGCATTTCCAACATGTTCTGTAACCTGAACCTGACGGACATGGAGACGTGTTACAAGGTGTTCCGGACCGATCTGCTGAAGAGCATCCCCATCCGTTCGGATCGCTTCGGATTCGAGCCCGAGATCACGATGAAATCGGCGAAGCGGCAGTTCCGCATTTACGAGGTGCCCATCAGTTATCACGGCCGCACGTATGAAGAGGGGAAAAAGATCGGCTGGAGGGACGGCGTGAAAGCGCTTGGCGTCATCCTGCATTTCTGGCTGATCGACGATCTGTACGTGCAGCGGTATGGGCGGGCGTTCCTGAACAACCTCACCGGAACGCCGCAATATCTCAACTGGCTGACCAGGGTGCTGCGGCCGTACCTGGGAGTGAACGTGCTCGAGATCGGCGCCGGCATCGGCAACTTGAGCGGACGCCTGATGGGCCGCCGCTTCCACTACGTCGCGGCGGAGAAAGATCCGCTTTACCTTCACGCGCTGCGCAACCGGTTCCTGCGGACGCCCAACGTTTCGGTGGAGCGGCTCGATCCGGCCAACCCCGCCGACTACGAAGCTCTTGAGGAGCGCTTCGACACGGTGCTGTGCGTGAACGTTCTGGAATATCTGGAAGACCCGTCGCCGTTGGCGTCGATGCGCGATGTGTTGAACGAGGACGGGAGGCTGGTGGTGCTGGTTCCGCGCGGGCAGAGCCTGTATGGAACCATCGACCAAACGCTGGGCCACCGGCAGCGTTTCGACGGCGGGCCGCTGCTGGAAACGCTGCGCGAATATGGGTTCGAACCGATGCGAGCGATGCAGTTGAACAAGATCGGGACGCCGGCGTGGTGGTTGTTTGGACACGTCTTTCACCGGCGCCATATCAGCAAGCCGCTGCTGAAGATTTTCGATAAGACGGTCTGGCTGTGGCGCTTGATGGATCATGTCCTGCCCTGGAAAGGGCTTTCGCTGGTCATCGTCGCGCGCAAGGCGAAGGCGCGGACCGAAAGTTGAGACCGTTATGACTTATCGTTTTCGCCACGCCAGTTGCAACGAGATGTACGGCCAGCGTCCATTCGCCGAGGTGTGCCGCGGACTGCGCGCCGCGGGATACGAGGGAATCGAGATCGCTCCATTTACCCTCGCCGCGCAACCGGCGGATATCGCCCCCGGGCGGCGCAAGGAGCTTCGCGGGATCATGGCGTCGGAGGGATTGAAATTCGTTGGCCTGCATTGGTTGATGGTTTCGCCGAAAGGGCTGCAGGTGACATCGCCGGAGGCGGCGTTGCGCGAAAAAAGCTGGCGTCACATTGAGGCGCTGATCGCCCTCTGCGCGGATCTGGGCGACGATGGCGTGATGGTTTTCGGCTCTCCGAAACAGCGCGAGGCGACGGGCGGGTTAAGCCCGAAGGAAGCGAGCCGGAATTTTGTCGACGGATTGCAAACCATCGCGCCCCGCGCGGGCGAACGCGGCGTCACGATGTTGGTGGAAGCGCTGCCCACCAATCAATGCGATGTAATTACCAGCCTGGCGCAGGCGGCGGAGGTGGTGAAGGAGATCGCCCACCCGGCGGTGCGCACGATGTTCGATACGCACAACGCGGTGGAGGAAGCCGAACCGCACGCGACGTTGATCGAGCGTTATTTCGATATCATCCGCCATGTACACGTGAACGAGATGGACGGCACGCAGCCGGGAACCGGCGGCTACAATTTCCGTCCGGTGCTGGAAACACTGGCGCGTAAGAATTACGCCGGTTGGGTTTCGCTGGAAGTTTTCGACTTCAGCCCCGGTCCGGAGAGAATCGCGGCGGAGTCCCTCGAATACCTGAATAAGGAGATTGCCCGGATCGCATGAGCATTCGATACGTAGTGACCGGTGGAGCGGGATTCATCGGATCGGCCTTGGTGCGGGCGCTGCTGGAGCGCGAAGACGGCGAGGTGGCGGTGCTGGACAATCTTCTCACCGGCAACGAAGAGAACCTGCGCGAGGTTGCTTCCCGCATCGAGTTCCATCGCGCCGACATTCGCGATTACACGGCGACGGCGAAAGCGGTCGCGGGGGCGAGCGCCGTTTTTCATCTGGCGGCGATTCCCTCGGTGCCGCGGTCGATCGACGATCCCGTGCCCTCGCACGAGGTGAACATCGACGGGACGTTCAACGTGCTGCGAGCCTGCGCGGAGGCGAAGGTGAGGCGTGTGGTGTACGCGGCGTCGTCCTCGGCCTACGGCGATACGGACGAGCTTCCGAAGGTGGAAACGATGATTCCGCGCCCGAAATCGCCGTACGCGGCGCAGAAGCTGATGGGGGAATATTATTGCTCCGTGTTCGATTCGTGCTTCGGTCTGGAGTGCGTCGCCCTGCGGTTCTTCAATGTGTACGGCCCGCGGCAGGACCCCGGCAGCCCGTACTCGGGGGTGCTGTCGCTGTTCATGAAAGCGCTTCTGGCGAGGGAGCGGCCGGTGATCTTCGGAGACGGCGAGCAATCCCGCGATTTCACTTATGTCGAGGACGTGACAGCGCTGGCGATTCAAGCGGCGGGGGCGCGAGGCGTTTCGGGCAAAGTGTACAACGCGGGGAACGGGAACCGGTACACGCTGAACGAAGTTTGGGAGGCGCTGCAAAAGATCGAAGGCGTTTCGATTCCCGCGAGGTATGGTCCGCCGCGGGCGGGCGACGTTCATGATTCGCAGGCGGACACGCGCGCGGCCTGCGTGGAGCTTGGGCACGCTCCGCGATTCAGCCTGGAAGACGGGCTGCGGCGGACGCTCGAATGGTACAGGAGCGGGACGGTAAGGCAAGTCTGATATTATCGGGAGGGAGCGTTTCAGCCGGGCACGTTTCCGGTCTTCTAATAATTGATCCAACAGTCAATCGTCTGGGGTCCGGCTCGTATTAGGCGTCCGTGAGCAAGCTCCGGCGGATCGCCGCCATGGAGAAGCCTGAAGGCGCCCGGAGGACTCCGCCCCTGTTGCTTTCGGGGTCAATGACGGAGGCCGGAAGGCCGGTCTGGAACGCTCCTATTTTTCCTCGCCAATGAAATTGCTTTTTATCGGGGATATCTATGCCTCGCCGGGGCGGCGTATCGTCGCGCAATATCTGAACGAGATCGTTTCGCGGGAGAAGATCGCGCTGGTGATCGCCAACGCGGAGAACTCCGCGGGCGGCTTCGGCATCACGCCTTCGATCGCCGAGGAGCTTTTCTCGCTGGGCATCGACGCGCTGACCACGGGCAATCATGTTTGGGACAAGAAGGAAGTTTATGAATACTTCCCGCGCGAGCCGCGGCTGTTGCGGCCGGCGAACTATCCCGAGGAGCTGCCTGGCAAAGGACTTTATATCGCAAAGGCGCGCAACGGAGCGGAAGTGGCGGTGATGAATTTACAGGGGCGGACTTATATGCCCGCGACGGATTGCCCGTTTCACAAGATCGACCGGATGCTCGAGGAAATTCCGCCGGGAGTGAAGGTGCGGTTCGTCGATTTTCACGCCGAGGTGACGAGCGAAAAAGTGTCGATGGGATGGCATCTGAACGGGCGCGTTTCGGCGGTCGTGGGAACGCACACGCATATTCCTACGGCCGACGAGCGAATTCTCTCCGGCGGCACGGCGTATCAGACGGACGTGGGGATGACCGGGGCGTACGATTCGGTGATTGGTGCGGAAAAACAGTTGGCGATGAAGCGATTTCTCACCGGAACGCCGGTGCGCCTGGAAACGGCGAAGGGCGGCGTGGAACTGCACGCGACGATCGTCAGCGTCGACGAGGCGACGGGCAGAGCGACGGCTATTCAGCGTTACTCGATGAGTTGAGGGGCGGCGCGATGCGTTCAAACGATGGATCGCACCACGCCTCCGTCCACACGCAGCGCCGCGCCGTTCGTGGCCGAGGACAACGGGCTGCACACGTAGGCCACCATCGCGGCGACTTCGTCCGTACGGGCGAAACGCTTTAGCAGCGACGTTGGCCTTCCCACGCGGAAGAACTCGCGCTCCATCGTCGCGCGGTCCGTGTTGTGTTGGGCGGCCAGTCGATCCACGAACACGCCGACGCCTTCGGAATCGGTAGGGCCGGGCAAGACCGCGTTCACGGTGACGTTGGTTCCGGCGGTTGTCTCGGCCAAGCCGCGTGAGACGGCCAATTGCGCCGTCTTCGTCATTCCGTAGTGGATCATTTCGGCCGGAATCTGGACGGCGGATTCGCTGGAGATGAACACGATGCGGCCCCAGTCGCGCCGCTTCATGCCGGGCAAATAATGCCGGCTGAGCCGCACGCCGCTCAAGACGTTCACCTCGAAGAACCGGCGCCAATCCTCGTCGGGAATTTCCTCGAACGGCTTCGGCTCGAAGATCCCGAGGTTGTTCACCAGAATGTCCACCTCGGGATATTGCGCGAACGCCTTCTCCGCTCCGTCCGCGGTGGCCAAATCCGCCGCCAAACCTTCCACCGCCCCATCCCCGCCGGCTTCGGAGACAGTCTTTACCGCCTCCGCCACGCGCTTCTCCGTTCTCCCGTTCACCACCACCATCGCGCCCTCGCGCTTCAACGCCTGCGCGATGGCGAGACCTATTCCCGCCGTCGATCCCGTCACCAACGCGCGCTTGCCCTCCAATTGCAGGTTCATCGCCATATTGTAAACCGGTCCTCCGCATTGCCCCTCGCCGTCGCCGTGTGTTCCGATAAACGTATATGCCCGCCGAACGCGACCGCATTGTCGAAGCTGTCAATCGCTCCAAATACTGGCGGCGCTGGGGGCCGTATCTGGCCGAACGCGCCTGGGGCAATCCCCGCGAAGACTACAGCGCCGATGGCAACTCCTGGGATTATTTCCCCTTCGATCAGGCCGCCCTGCGCGCCTTCCGGTGGACGGAGGACGGCATCCTCGGAATCTGCGACAATCACCAGCGCCTCTGCTTCTCGCTCGCCTTTTGGAATGGCCGCGATCCCATCCTGAAGGAGCGCCTCTTCGGCCTGAGCGGCCACGAAGGAAACCACGGCGAGGACGTCAAAGAGTATTACTTCTACCTCGACTCCACGCCGACGCATTCCTATATGAAGGGTCTATACAAATACCCGCAGGCGGAATTTCCGTACGAGGCCTTGCGCAGAGTGGCGCGCGAACGTGGCCGCGATCAGCCCGAATTCGAATTAATCGACACGGGAATCTTCAACGAGGATCGCTATTTCGATGTCTTCGCCGAATACGCCAAAGCGGATGTCGACGACATGTATATCCGCGTCACGGTCGTCAATCGGGGCCCCGGCGCGGCCACGCTTCACCTGCTGCCCACCCTCTGGTTCCGCAACGTCTGGTCCTGGGGCGGCGGCCATCGCCAAGCCGGTGCTCGAACGCGAAGGTCCCGCCGTCATCCGCGTCGCCGAAGCCACCCTTGGCAACTACGAGCTTTCCTTCGAGGATTGCCCCAACCTGCTGTTCACCGATAACAACTCCAACACGGAAAAACTCTGGAACTACCCTTCGGACCCGTCCTATTATAAGGACGCGTTCCACGAGTATCTGATCCACGGACGCCAGGATGCCGTCAACGGCGCCGAGTCCGGCACGAAGGCCTGCGGGCATTATGAACTCAATCTGGAAGGCGGGGAGCGGCGCGTCCTCCACTTGCGGCTGAACCCGGCGGGAAGCACTGCCACCAAATCCCCCGCGGAGGCCGACGCCCTTTTCGCGCAGCGGATCGGGGAAGCCAACGAGTATTACTCGTTCAACCCCGAATCGCTGTCCCCGGACGGTTACAACGTCCAGCGCCAAGCTTTCGCGGGCCTGCTGTGGAGCAAACAGTATTATCACTTCGTCGTGCAAGAGTGGCTCGATGGCGATCCAGGCCAGCCGGTTCCTCCTACCGAGCGTCTGAAAGGCCGCAACCATCAATGGATTCACCTCTTCAACGAGGACGTCGTTTCCATGCCCGACAAATGGGAGTACCCATGGTTCGCCGCCTGGGACCTCGCCTTCCACACGGTGGCATTCGCCGTCGTCGATCCCGACTTCGCCAAGCAGCAGCTTTCGCTCTTTCTTCGTGAATGGTACATGCATCCGAACGGGCAGATTCCGGCCTATGAATGGGCTTTCAGCGACGTGAACCCGCCGGTCCACGCGTGGGCGTGCTGGCGCGTCTTCAAAATCGATTGGAAGCTTCAAGGGAAACCGGACTACGAGTTTCTGGAATCGGCGTTCCACAAACTGTTGATGAACTTTACGTGGTGGGTGAACCGCAAGGACTCCGACGGCAGCAATATTTTCGAAGGCGGATTCCTCGGCCTGGACAACGTCGGCGTCTTCGACCGGAGCAAGCCGCTGCCAACCGGCGGCCTACTCGAGCAAGCCGACGGGACGAGTTGGATGGCGATGTTTTCTCTGAACATGTTGAAGATTTCGCTGGAGCTGACGCCTCACGATCGCTCCTATGAGGACTGCGCCAGCAAATTCTTCGAACACTTCCTCTACATCGCCAGCGCGATGTCGAGCATCGGCGACAAGGGGCTATGGGACGAAGACGACGGTTTTTTCTACGATTGGCTGAAGCTGGGCGACGGCTCGCGCGCTCCGATGAAGGTCCGGTCGATGGTGGGCCTGACCCCGCTGTTCGCCGTCGTTTCGCTCGAGCAGGCGGAGATCGACCGCGCTCCTGGCTTCAAACGCCGCATGGAATGGTTCATCGCGCACCGCCCCGATCTTTGCGACAACATCGCCTCGATGACGCGCCACGGCGTCGACGCACGGCGGCTGCTGTCCGTCGTGCAGAAGGACAGGCTGCTCCGCGTGTTGACCCGGATGCTCGACGAGAGCGAATTTCTCTCGCCCCACGGCATCCGCTCGCTGTCGAAATTCCACCAGCGCAATCCGTACATTCTCCACGTCGACGGCCAGGAGTACCGCGTGGATTACGAACCGGCGGAATCCCGCACGGGCCTTTTCGGCGGCAACTCCAACTGGCGCGGCCCGGTGTGGTTCCCGGCGAACTTTCTGCTGATCGAATCGCTGCAGCGCTTCAACCATTATTTCGGCGAAGAGCTGAAGGTGGCTTTCCCCACTGGCTCCGGGAATTCCCTGACCCTTGGAGAGGTCGCGGCCTGCCTTTCGCGCCGGCTCTCATCGATTTTCCTGCGGCAGGGCGATGGCAAGCGCCCGGTCTTCGGTGGCGTCGATAAATTCCAGAACGATCCGCAGTTTCGCGACTACATTCCGTTCTACGAATACTTCCAGGGCGACAATGGCGCGGGCATCGGAGCCAGCCATCAGACGGGCTGGACGGCGCTGGTGGCCAAGCTGCTGCAGCAGAGCGGCGAGTAACGCTCACTGATTTTTCCCGGAAGGCCCCATGGGGTCCAGCCGCGACTATGATTGTGAAACTTGAATCGAGTCCGGAAATCGAAGCGAGCCTGTTGGCTCAGGCGGACGCGCAGCCTCTCACCCGAACCCGATCTCGATCGCGTGCTCCAAGATGCGGCGGATGTTGACCTCTGCCGATATCGATTTGGGATCTGGCGGACTTGCCCCAGATTCATGCGCCTCCGCCCAGCGGGACAGCGCCTCGTATCAGTTGATTAGGCACCCGAGCCGCGAGCGGCTTGCTACCGGGCTTGCGGGTGGCGCTCGACGATATGCTTCATCCAAAGAAGCGAAAAAGGGTCCTCCGCATTGGCGGCTTCTCGTTCCTGGGGATTGCATGCCGGTTACCGAAGCATCGGCTCGCCCATCGTCTCGCTGTTCCGTCCGAGCCGCATTGGGGAGCGCGCCTCAGCGCCGCGCGCTTGGATCGCCGGTGGGCGGCGGTGCGTGGTCCTCGGCGGCGGGCGGACCGAGCGTTTCCCGGAAGATTGGATTCAAAGCGTCGGCCCAGACCTGGTAGCCTTTTTCGGCCGGGTGGAGTTTGTCGGCCATCATCATGCCATCGAAGAGACGGCCTTGAGCGTCGGCTAGTTTGGCGTTGATGTCGAGATAGCGGACTTTGGGTTCGTTCGCCAACTTCGCGAGATTGGCGTTGACCCGGCCGATGACGGGCAGGGCGGCCATATTGTCGTTGCGTGGGAAAATGCCGGTAACGATCACGGCGGCCCCCGGCGCTTTGTTTCGAATGGCGGCGATCAGCGCCCGCATTCCTTGGGTGATATCGGCGACCATGGCATCCTCCGCGCCGGGGCGAATGACATTGCCGATGTTGTTTGTCCCGGCCAGCAGGACGACGATTTTTGGGTTCACCTTATCAAGCTCGCCGTTGTTCACGCGCCAGAGGATGTTCTGAATTCGATCCGCTCCCCAACCGAAGTCGGCGGCGTTCCAGCCGAAGAAATTTCGATTCCAGTTGGCGAGAAACTGAGGACGGTCGGTGGCGTCCCATCGGCGGGTGATGGAATCGCCCTCGAAGTAGATGTCGATGCGGCCCTGCTTCGCCTTTTCAACCAACTGAGCGTGGGCGATGAGTGAATTCACGTCGGTTCTGGGAGTGGCGACATCGGCGGCTATGGGCGGGGGCGGCGGAGCGGTGTAACCGATCCCGGCGGTGGCCCAGGGGATGAAGTATTTCCAATTGGGGCCGTCGGTGTGACCGGCGTCATGCTGGCGCCAGGCGAGGCGGCCGTCGAGCAGGCCGGTGTTAACGGGCGGCATCTTCGCGGTGCGATAGTCGCCGGCGACGCCGAGGTCCTTGACGCCCAGGAGTCGAAACACCGATCCCGCGGCGACGGCTGCCATAAAGCTGCCTTGGTGATCGAGCCATTTGGCATCCCCCTTTTCCGGTACGCCGTAGCTGATGAAGGTGAGGCGCGGCGCGCACAACGCGATCAGCTCGTGCGAGTCGACGGGAATGTCGCCGGCGTTCTTGCTGCCAAAGGAGGCTTGGGAGGCGCCGTATTTGAGGAAGTTTCCCGCCATCCAGTGGTACTCGCCCGAGCCGGTGAGGTTTTCGACAGCCTCGCCAAAGTTCCGGCGATGGGGCTTTGCGCCGCCTTCGCCGGAGGAGCCGGCCAGGACGAGGGCGAAGCGGGTATCGAAGGCCATGGTGACCAGCGCGGCTTTTCCAAATCGCGAGACGCCCTCGATGCCGGCGTGTTTCGCGTCCACCGTGGGATCGGTCTCGAGGTAGTCGAGAGCGCGCGACGCGCCCCACGCCCAAGCGCGCAGAGCGCCCCAATCTTCCGGCTTGCGCGGCTGTCCTTTGTTCGCGAGGCCGATGATGCCTTTCGTGAGTCCGGCGCCGTTGTCGGCTTGCACGCTGCCGGGATTCAGCAAGGCGTAGCCCCATCCGGCGGCGACGAGTTGCAGGGTGGCGGGAGGATCGGTGCCGGCCATGGCGGCGAAGCGCGCGAAGGCTGCCGGCACGGGAGCGGACGGCAAGGCCGCGCGCCCGAACATCATCATGAGTGGAACGGGGTTCGTGGCCCACGCGGGCGTGACCACTACCATCTGAATATCGACATTGATTTCCGGGCAGCCGCTGTTATCCGCGTGTCCGGTAAGTTCCCTGGCGAGGACTGGATAAGGGCCGACATGGTCCTTCACGGTGTTCGTGACGGTCCACGTGATTTTGGGCGCGTTCGGTGGAACACGGCCCAGCACTTCACGTTCGAAATCTTCGACGATCTCGGGCCGGCGCTCCTTCCACCAAAGCTCCGGGGTGGTGACCGGCCGGCCATCTTTCAGTCTGAGGATCTCCGGGTAATCGGGAAACGGATTCGCGGCGGATTCGTCGTAATTGGCGTGATTGGGCGCCGCTTCATTTCCACTGGGACCCGGACGAAGGGCTATGATTCCCAGTTGCTCCATCATGTTGCGATGGTCCTCGGCGGCGGTCCAATTCTTTGGAGAGGGCGTCGTTTGGCATGTTGCCAGCGCGGCGGAGAAGAGCGCCGCGCATGCCAGGAGGAGAGTGGCCGGATGGGATGAGGTTCCGATGGTTAGGATCGGGAACGCGTGGCGTCCGAAACGCTTTCCCGCGGAAGCTGGCATATCGAATTCAGAGTAACAGTTCGTTTTCCTTTAGCGTCCATTGCGCAAACATGCGCCTCGAAGGATCGAGAATTGGCGGCCTGTAGTAGTTGAATTGGGGCGCCAGGGCTGGTCATGGGAATCCCGGCTCAATAGGCCCATTGTAGGTTGACAGAATTACTGAAACTTCTTGCCACAGTTCTTGAAAACACTCGCCACAGTAAGTGAAAAAATCCGACATCGTCGCAGGAGGCGCATGGGTTGGAGAGGCGAGTACCGGTTCATTTGTCGCCAGCTTGGGCCAGGCACCGATTCGCTATTCTCCATCCGAATGTCCGCAGGCGCGAACGGAAAGACTGGGCGGTGGCTAGCCAACCCCCGGATGTCAGCTTCGGGCATTGCCATCAACTTGACCGCATCGCCGCAACCGCCCGACGTCCCAAACCGCGCAGTCTAGCAGAGTCGGCCGCCACAAAAGCTAATGACGTGTAGGGACTAATCATGCACGGAGTGCGTCAATCTGGCCGGTGTTGGTAGTCGCTTGGGGAGTTACTTAAGTCCAATTTCCGAGTTTACGCCGACAATCCAATCCACCGACGCGAGCGCGGCCGGGCTCGCGACTAAGACCATGCGGACACCGACCATCTCTCCTTCGATAGTCTCTCGGCGCCGCGGCTTATTGTTTTACCAGTTCGACGCGGCGATTTCGCGCTCGTCCATCCTCGGAATCGTTCGATGCCACAGGTGCATAGGGCCCGTCGCCATAAGCCTGTAGCCGGCTGGCGGCCACTTTGTATTGCGTAGTGAGCACTTTCAGCACGGAGGCCGCGCGCTGGTTTGACAGGGACACGTTCGACGTTAGAGTTCCCACGTTGTCCGTGTGCCCCACTACGTAGAGCTTGAGGGCGGGAGTCTGTTGCAACACCTTGGCGATTTCCTTGAGCGAGGCGTCGGATTCCTGTTTCACGTCGGCCTTTCCAGTGTCGAAGTAGATGCCGGGGACGATCGTGTGCCCGCTTGCCGTCAGTTCGCTGGAGAGCGTAGCCGCATTTGCCGTAACTTCTTGCGTCATCTGCTTTTCCGTGACGAACGTCTCATCGTAAACAAAGACCATCGCGTTATTGCCTTCGTGCACCTTCAGATAGAACCAGGTAGTGCCGTGATGGGCGGTAATTCTGTAGGGTGACTCCTCGAAGTCCAGGGTGAAACCGGCGGCCTTGAGTGCAGTTTCAATATTGCGGAATAATTGGATGCAGCTTACTGCACCCTGCTTCGGAGCGTAAGACAGAAAGTGGAATTCGCCTTCCACGTGCTTTTCCTTGTGACCGGCCAGGGGGAAGTCGTCCTGATCGTAATCCGCGTCCTTGCAGTTCCCGATGGTGCTTCCCGGGAAGCGTGTGATCAGGGGCGAATCCTTGCAGCCTGTTCTGTCTTGCGCGCGCAATTGCGCAACGCCCGCAACACTCAGCAGCGCGCAGCACAATAGAGAATACTTGATCGATCTCATCGTTCGCTCCTCTACACTAGACTTTTCTCGCTCCTTGGGCCAGTCCTGGCCGAATTTTGCGCCTGAGAAGATCGACTCGACGTTACGCGCAAATTGGGTCTGCTCCGATTGAAGTCCTTCGTAGTATACGCCCAACGCCTATCTATCGGAAAGCATTCCGTTCAAGTCGGCAAAAGAGCAACTTGCGCCCGGACAACGGCGAACGCGGATGCTGACGGGCTTCCAGCATCGATCCTCCCGTCCGTCGTAGAATTCGCCAGCGAGCACCCACTTGGTCATGTAGGATTATTTCAAGAACAATGGCAAATCCATAGGATAATTTCAACGAACTCTGGCGAGATTTTTCACGATCTGTGGCGGCGAGCGATGGATTTGGTTTTGCAATCAACGCCTGAATTTTCACGTACTCTGTCAACCTACACCCATGGATGCCCCAGGCAATGCGATGCAACGGTTACGGTGCCGCCGTTCATTACCACAACGGGAGGAAGCATGCGGGATCGATCATGCGTGACTTTAGATTGAAGCGCCCTAAGCCTTTGGGTAAAGAAGTGCTTGAAGTCGACGACACGGATAACCTCAGCTCGGCGATTGCGTGGGTAGATAACATATCGGGTCAATACAGCGGGAACGTGCGGGACCGGCGACTATACTAAGAGCGAGCCGAGGGAGAGGAGGACCGTATGAGAGCAGCGCTGTTGGCATTCCCGCAGGATGTGTTGAATCGGCCGCTCCACATTCAGGACGTGCCGAAGCCGGAGTGGAAGGCTGGACAGGTGCTGCTGCGAGTGCGGGCATGTGGCGTGTGCCGCACGGACCTGCACATCGTCGAGGGCGAGCTGCCGTCGCGGTTGCCGAATCTGATTCCGGGCCATCAGATCGTGGGGGATATTGTCGAGGGGGCGACCGGGGGGCTTGCGTTGGGGACGCGGGTGGGGGTGTCGTGGATGGGCGGCGTCGATGGAGAGTGTGCGTACTGCCTGCGCGGTCTTGAGAATCTGTGCGACGCGCCGGTGTTCACGGGATATACGACGCACGGGGGCTATGCCGAGTACGCTCTGGCGCGGGCGGATTTTATATATCCGCTCCCAGTGGCTATGGACGATTTGCATGCGGCTCCGCTGCTGTGCGCGGGGATCATCGGATTTCGCAGTTTGCGCGTGGCGGGCGTGGAGCGGGGCGAGCGGGTGGGTTTATTCGGATTTGGAGCCTCGGCGCATATCGCGATCGCTGTGCTGCGATTTTGGGGCTGCGAGGTTTATGTGTCGACACGCGGGGAGTCGCATCGGCGGTTCGCCGGTTCGCTTGGGGCCGCATGGGTGGGGAGCGAGAAAGAGAAGCCACCGGTCGAACTGGACCGGGCGATCACGTTCGCGCCGAGCGGGGACGTGGTGATCTCGGCGCTGGCGAGCCTGCGCAAAGGGGGCGTGGTGGCGATTAACGCGATCCATCTGGACCGCATACCGGAGTTCGATTACGACCGGTTGCTGTGGGGCGAGCGGCAGATGCGCAGCGTGGCGAATATGACTCGTGCGGATGCGCGGGATTTTTTGGAGATCGCCGGCGCGATCGGGCTTCAGACGAAGGTGCGGACTTTTCCGTTGGAGGAGGCGAATGAAGCGCTGGCGCTGGTCAAGAGCGATGCGGTAGATGGCGCGGCGGTCATCGTTCCGTAGAATGGGCGCGTCCGGCGTCACGGTTTTGCGAGCCAGAGGCTCTCTTCGAGCTTGAACAGATTTGAGCCGGAGAAGAGCGAGGGAGCGCCGGCGGCGAAGCGGATGTATCGTTCGAGGATATAGATGACGTCATCGGAGTGGTCTTCGCCATCGACGGATCTGCCGTTTTGCCGGACGTCCTCGACGGCCCTTCGGAAGGCGGCGATGGAGCGCGCGGTCCAGACGGCGTAGGCCGCGGCGACGGCGGAGGAGTCGATTCCGGCGCTGGGGTTGGGGACGTCATCGATGGTGAGCAGGATCGTTCCGTGGTCGAGGCCGGCGCCACGCTTTAGCACGCCAGCCTGACGGACGATGGGTTTCGTGTTGAGGATGACGGAGGCGCAGGCATCTACGAGGGCGCCGCGGAGGCAGTTGGATTCGGCAACGGAATCGGCGGCGTTGAAGACCTTCGGAAGCGCCCATACGTCGCCGAAGAGGCTGCGGAGTTCGGTCGCGAGGGTGGGAGTGAGGACGTTCTGTTTGGCGGCGAGCTCCCAGGGGAATTGGCGGTCGATCCAGATTTGGCAGGGTAGGCGATGAGCGGCGTCGGAGACGGAATCGCCCTTGATGGCCTGAAGGTGCGCGCGGTCCCATTCGACGACTGCGTTGGCGCGAAGGACGTTCAAGTTGCGCAGGAACGAGAGGAAGGCGAGCAGGCGGGCGACGGCGCTGTTTCTTCCGGCGCTGTGGTCCTGCGCCTTGATGAGATAGCCGGCGTCGAATCGCTGAACGATTTTCTGGCGGAACGTTTCTCGCCGGGCAACGCCGCGGGCAACGGCGCGGCGGCCGCCGGGGACGCCGTGTTTTGGGCCGCAGTCCGGCATTCGGAGGTTAGTGATTTGGGGGGCGGGGAGCGTTTCAGGCGGGGAGCGGCGCGTGGCCCGTCGAATCGATCCGTTGAGCGCCCGGAACGGCGAGTGGGTGTCGCCGCCGAGCGATTCGTGCGGGAGGAAGATGTGCGCGCCGAGACTGGGGAATTCGAAGCGCTCCACTTTTCCGCGCACGATATCGCCGAAGCGGTCTTAGACGCCGACATCACCTCGGCGCGGGTTTGGATCAGGTCGAATGGGATCAACGCCGGCCAGACGGCCACCACTTCGCGCACCGGCGGGCGGCCTTCGCATCATTGGGTCCGTATGCGGCGCGAGCAGTAGCGCCTTGGTATGATTGCAGCGTATGACGCAGATGAGATGGACGGCCGTCTACAAGAAAGTGCCGGAGGGATATATCGCGTTCGTCGAAGAACTGCCCGGCGCCAACACGCAAGCGGAAACGCTGGAAGAGGCGCGCGCGAATTTAGAGGAAGCGGTCCTCATGGTGTTGGACGCGAACCGTGAGCTATCCGAGAAGTCGCTGGAGGGTGAGGAAGTCATCCGGGAAACTCTGATCGTTTCTCCGGCGTGAACGCGCCGAACTCATCCGTCATCTGGAACGGCAGGGCTGCGAGCTTCATCGCGAAGGCGGCAACCACGCAATTTACGCAAACCGAAAGGCGCGGAGATCTTCCGCTGTCCGCCGGCATCGCGAAGTGAACGATTTTCTGGTGCGCAAAATCTGCGACGATCTCCAGACTCGGCGGCCGTAGGGCGGAACCGTTCCGGCCCCTAATCCTTCAATTCCGCTTCGCTCGCTTCGACCTCCAGGAACAATAACCCGGCGCCGAGAGTTTTGCCTTGGGCGTCGATGCGCAGGGAGAGCGTGCCTCCTCCGCCGAGGGCTTCGTGCAGAAGGAAGTTGAGCGCGCCAAGATTGGGGAGCTCGAAGCGCTCCACTTTGCCGCGCACGAGCTCGCCGAAGTGGGCTTTGACGCGCTCCGGCGTCACTTCGCGAACCAGGATAGGGTAGTGTTTCGGATCGTAGGCGATGACGCCGACGTTGGCGGTGTCGCCTTTATCGCCGGAGCGGGCGTGGGCGATACGGGAAAGGGGGACGGTCATTTCTCGATTACCTCGACGCGAGTCTCGATCAGGTCGCGGGGGATCAACGCGGGCCAGAAGGCCACCACTTCGCGCACCGGCGGGCGGCCGTCGCCGAACCCGGTGGCGGTGGGAGGGCCATTCAACACCAGCGGAACGAGCTCGCGGGTGAAGCGGTCGACAACTCTGCGATCCGGCGCGCGGACGCCGATGCGAAGCTGGACCTCGGCGGGCGAGGCGTTCAAGGGAGCGGCGGGGCCGTGGCAGGAGTTGTAGCCGAGGATCTCGCTGTGAATCGCCTCGAATTTCAATCCCAGTTGCGCCAGACGCTCGCGCACGATACGATCCGCGGCTTGCGCTTTTTCGACCGCCTGCGGGGCGCTGTAAACGAGCGTGCCGGTCGCCTTCCAACCGTAGGCGTAGGCGATGGAGAGTTTGAGCATGGGCGTGCGCGGGCCGCCTTGGATTCCGCTGACGCGGACGCGGTTGGCGCCGGCGGCGGCGAGGCGGATGCTGGTGAAATCGGCCGTGCAATCGGGGGTAATGTAGTT
This sequence comes from uncultured Acidobacteriota bacterium, assembly GCA_963823105.1. Lineage (GTDB taxonomy): Bacteria > Acidobacteriota > Terriglobia > Bryobacterales > Bryobacteraceae > JAJYKC01. Next base: position 1,264,420 of record CAWGKC010000005.1, on the reverse strand, counting down.
TTTCGGATCGCCGAGTTCGTAGAGCAATTGCTCCTTCACGGTGTCGAGGGAAACGCGGCCGCCGGTGCGGTGGTGCTTGGTGACGACGAAGCTGCCGTCGGGATCGGCTTCGACGATGGGGTATCCGATATTCGCCATGTCCGGGATAGATTGCCAATCGGCCTGGCAGTTGCCTCCGGTGCATTGCGCGCCGCACTCGATGATGTGCCCGGCGATGGTGCCGGCGGCGAGACGGTTCCACTCGGCAAGGTGCCATCCATAACGGTGAACCATCGGCGCGAGGGCGAGGGCGGTATCGGTGCAGCGGCCGGCGACAACGACGTCGGCGCCGGTAGAGAGCGCATCGACCAGCGGAAAGGCTCCGATGTAGGCGTTGGCGCTGAGGATGCTGTCGCGAATCCGCGCTAACGGCTCGCCCGTGTCCATATTGCGCATCTCGTGGCCGGCGTCGAGCAATTCGTCGAGGCGGTCGTAGATGTCGTCGCCGAGTACGACGGCCACTTTCAGGCCGGGCGCGAGGCGCCGCACTTCCCTGGCGCAGGCGACGGGGTTGACGCCGCCGGCGTTAGCCAGAACCTTGATATTGCGCTCGCGCAGCAGCGGGCCGATGCGGGCGATGAGGGGCGGAAAATCGCGGGCGTAGCCGAGCGCCGGATCCTCCTCCTTCTGCTTTTGGAGGATGGACATGGTGACTTCGGCCAGGTAGTCGAGGATGAGATAGTCGATGGGGCCTTGTTCGACGAGGCGGACGGGAGCTTCGAGCCAGTCGCCCCAGAAGCCTTGGCCGTTAGCGATGCGAATCATGTGGGTCCGTTTCCAGTGTCTCTAACACCCAGTGTCTCTAACACAAGGTGTTCGCGGTGCCGGGAGGCGAGAGCGGCTTCGAGCGCCAAGCTCAACACGCGGCGGGTCTCGAGCGGATCGATGAGCGCGTCGACGTGGCCGCGGGCGGCGGCGTGGCGGGCGTCGAGCCAACGCTCGTAATCGGAGCGGGTCTTTTCGATGCGCGCTTGCAGCTCTTCGGGAACGGGTTCGCCCGAGGCGCGAAGCTTCTCGAGCTCCGGTCCGTGAACGGCCTGGACGGCGGAATCGCCCTCCATCACGCCGATGCGCGCGGTGGGCCAGCCGAACGTGAAGTGCGGATCGAAGCCCTGGCCGGACATGGCGTAGTAGCCGGCGCCGCTGGCATGATTCAGCGTGAGAACGATCTTCGGGACGGTGGCGCAGGCCATCGATTCCACCATCTCCGCGCCGGCGCGAATGATGCCGCCGCTCTCGGCCTCCGCGCCCACCATGAAGCCGGAGACGTCCTGCAGATAGAGCAATGGAGCGCCGGCGCGCTCGGCGTTTTCGACGAAGTAGGCGACCTTGCGGGCCGATTCGGTGTAGACGATGCCGCCGATGCGCGGCGCCGCCGGCGGTTTTGAGAAAGCCGCGGCGGTTGGCCATCAGCGCCACGGGCATCCCATGCAAACGCGCGTGGGCGCAGAGCATTTCCGGGGCGTACTCGGGCTGGAATTCGAGGTACCCGTCGCCGTCGACGATGCGGGCGATCACTTCTTCCACGGCATAGGGCAGGCGATGATCGGCGGGGAGCAGATCGTAGAGGCCCTCGGCGGGCTTGGCGGGCGGCGCGCCTTTGGGCCAAGGGGCGGGGGCGGGAAGATCGCGAAACTTTTGCCGGATGAGGCGCAGGCAATCGGGATCGTCCTTGGCCATGTAATGAGCGACGCCGCTGATGGCGGTGTGCATGTGCGCGCCGCCGAGCGTTTCGGCGTCGACGATTTGCCCCACCGCGCCCTTCACCAGATTGGGCCCGCCGAGGCCCATGAAGCTGGTTTTGTCCACCATGAAGATCACGTCGCTGAGCGCGGGCAGATAAGCGCCGCCGGCGATGCAGGGGCCCATGACGGCGGCGATCTGCGGCACCTGCAGCTTGCGGCGCATCAGCGAGTTGTAATAGAAAATCCGCGCCGCGCCGTATTGGCCTGGAAAGATGCCGTCCTGGTAGTGGCAGATTCACGCCGGCCGAATCGACGAGATAGACGATGGGCAGGCGGTTGCGCATGGCGATTTCCTGCGCGCGGAGGATTTTGGTGATGGTCTCCGGCCACCAGGCGCCGGCTTTCACGGTGGCGTCGTTGGCGACGAGGACGGCGGGGCGGCCTTCGATTTTGCCGACGCCGGTGACGACGCCCGCGCCCGGCGCCTGGCCGTCGTAGCGGTCGTAGGCGACGAGGAGGCCGATCTCCAGGAACATCGAACCCGGCATCGAGCAATTGGCCCACGCGCTCCCGCGCCGTCAGCTTGCCGTCGCGGTGCTGTTTTTCGATTTTTTTCGGGCCGCCGCCCAACCGCAGGCGGTCTTCGAGGTCGAGCAGGGACTCGACCAGCGGCTTCATCTGGCTCGTCGGCGCGGCGGTGTTCACGATTCCCAGGGTATTCTATCTGCATGACCGGCATCGACAGCCGCGCCGCAAAGGCCGCCTGGAGCGTATTTCTGGTGGCGCTGGCCATCGCCATCGCGTGGCAACTCCGTTCCGTTCTGGCCGTGTTCGCGTTTTCCCTGCTGTTCGCGTATATGCTGATGCCGGTGGTGAGTTTGGTGGACCGGTACACCCCGCACCACATATCGCGCACGGTATCTCTGGCTTTCGTTTATCTGGTGCTCGTGGGCTTGCTGGTGTTCGCCGGAGTGACCATCGGATCGAGGATCGCCGAGGAGGCGGGAAGCCTGGCGTCGCGGCTGCCGCGGTTGGTGCAGGACCAACAATGGCAGACGTCGGTACCGCTGCCGGCGTGGCTGGAGCCGCAACGGGCGCGCATGGTGAGCGTTCTTCGCAACGAGATTAGCCGGAGCGAGGAGGACGTCGTCCCCTATCTGAAGACGCTGGGATCTCAAGTGATGGCGGGCGCGAGGTTTCTGGGCTATTTCATTCTGGTCCCCATCCTCGCCTTCTTCTTTTTGTCGGGAGGACGGAGCCTGCTGGACGATCTTCTGCAACAGGTGCCGTCCGGTCCGCGGCGGACGATGGCGCGGGGCATTCTCGGCGATATCGACACGTTGCTGGGCCAATACATCCGCGCGCTGGTGTTGCAGGCCCTTTCGGCGTTCGCGCTCTATTCGCTTTTTCTCGGAACCACGGGCGCGCCTTATTCCATGCTCCTGGCGGGCATCGCCGGGCCGCTGGAGTTCATTCCCGTGGTTGGGCCGCTGGCCGCCGGCGTCGTTACGGCCTTCGTGGCGGGCATCGCGGGGTATGCGCATCTGGGTTGGTTTGTGCTGTTCTGGGTGGTGCTGCGGGGATTTCAGGACTACCTGCTGATCCCGTTCTTATTGGGCGCCGGCATCTCGATGGACCCGCTGCTGGTGCTTTTCGGCGTGATGGCGGGCGAACAATTGGGGGGCGTCGAAGGAATGATCTTTTCCGTGCCGCTGTTGGCGATTCTGCGCGTGATTTTCCTCCGGCTGGCTGGCAAGTCCGCCTCCGGCCGCATCCGGGTTCCCGCGGAATCGGTAGAATAAGGTTTCACGAGGAGCATAGCGAATAACAATATGTCAGTCACTGGAGCGGGTCTCGAAGGAATCGTCGCGGCCGAATCGAGCATTTGCTACATCGACGGCGGCGTGGGCATTCTCAGCTATCAGGGGTTTAACATCCACACCCTGGCTGACAATGCGACGTTTGAGGAGGTGATCTACCTTCTATGGCATGGGCGATTGCCCAAGCAAGCCGAACTGGATTCGTTGAAGAAGGATCTGGTGACGGCGAGGCCGATCCCCAAGGAGGTGGCGGCGTTTCTGGCGGCGGTTCCCAAGTGCCCGCCGATGGACGTGCTGCGCACGGCGGTGTCGATGCTGGGCCTGTACGACGCCGACGCGGGCGACAATTCGATCGAAGCCAGTACGCGCAAAGCGATGCGGCTGATGGCGCAGACGGCGACGATTACAACCACTTTCGACCGGCTGCGCAACGGCAAGCCGGTCGTGGAAGGCGACCCGAAGCTGGGCTTCGCGGCGAATTTTCTTTACACTTTGTCCGGCAAGAAACCCGACGAGGTGATGGAGCGCGTGTTCGACATCGCATTAGTGCTGCATGCCGATCACGAATTGAACGCCTCCACCTTCGCCGCGCGGGTGACGGCGGCAACGCTCTCCGACATCCACTCGGCGGTAACGTCGGCGATCGGCGCGCTGAAGGGCCCGCTGCACGGCGGCGCCAATGAGGAAGTGATCAAGATGTTGCTGGATGCGGGCAGCGAGGAGAAGGCGCTGGCCCATATCCATTACATGCTCGATCACAAGATCAAGATCCCGGGCTTCGGACATCGCGTCTATAAAACCGAGGACCCGCGCGCGACGCACTTGCGGGAGATGTCGGAGAAGCTGGGCAAGAGCACCGGGCATCTGGACCTTTACCTCACTTCGAAGAAGATCGAAGAGACGATCAAACAGATGAAGGGGCTGAACGCGAATGTGGATTTCTATTCGGCGTCCACCTACTATTCGCTGGGGATTCCGATCGATCTGTTCACGCCCATCTTCGCCGTCAGCCGCATGTCCGGGTGGACGGCGCACGTGCTGGAGCAATACCGCAACAACCGGCTGATTCGCCCGCGCGCCGATTACACCGGAGCCACCGTCGGCCAGGCATGGGTGCCGGTGGGCGAACGCTAGCTTCGCGCCGATGCACGACCTTTCCCACTTCCGGGCCAACCTGGATGAGATAGCCGCGCGTCTGGCCGGACGAGGGTTCGCGCTCGACGTGGAGCAATTTCGCGCGCTCGATCTGGAACGGCGGGCGGCGGTGACCGAATCCGAGAAGCTGCTGGCGGAGCGTAACGCGGCCAGCGCCGAGATCGGCAATCTGCGCAAGCAAGGCTTCGACACCAGCGAGGCGCAGCGCCTGGTGCGCGGCACGGCCGAACGGATCGCGGCGTTGGAGGAGCGGGTGAAGACGCTCGACGAGGAGTTCCGCGGCCTGCTGGCGGGCATTCCCAACACGCCGCACGAATCCGTTCCGGTTGGGCGAAGCGCGGAGGACAACGTCGAGGTGCGCCGCTGGGGCCAGCCGCAAGAATTCGGCTTCACGCCCAAGGCCCATTGGGACATCGGCGCGGAGTTGAAGATTCTGGACCTGGAGCGGGCGGCGAAGGTGACGGGCGCGCGCTTTGCCGTGTACTGGGGCGCCGGCGCGCGCCTGGAACGCGCGCTGATCCAGTTCATGCTCGACGTGCATACGCGCGAGCACGGCTACACCGAAGTGCTGCCGCCGTTCATGGTCAACTCGGCCAGCCTCTTCGGCACCGGGCAATTGCCCAAATTCGCCGAAGACCTCTTCAAGCTGGAGAACACCGACTACTGGCTGATCCCGACGGCGGAGGTGCCAGTGACGAATTTGTTCCGCGACGAGACGTTGAACTTCGACGAACTGCCGGTCTCCTTGTGCGCCTATACGCCGTGCTTTCGGAGCGAGGCCGGATCGTACGGGCGCGACGTGCGCGGGATCATTCGCCAGCATCAGTTCCAGAAAGTGGAACTGGTGAAGTTCGCCAAACCGGAGGCGAGCTACGGGGACCTGGAGCGGTTGACGGCCGACGCCGAGGATATTCTTCAGAGGCTGGGTTTGCCGTACCGCACCGTGGCGCTCTGCACGGGCGATATGGGTTTTTCCTCCGCCAAGACTTACGACATCGAAGTTTGGCTCCCGAGCCAGAGCGGTTTCAAGGAAATCTCGTCGTGCTCCAACTTCGAGGCTTTTCAAGCGCGGCGGGCGGCGATCCGTTGCCGGTCCGGGAAGGGGAAGCCGGAGTATCTGCACACGCTGAACGGCAGCGGCCTCGCCGATCGGCCGCACGTGGGTGGCGGTGGTCGAGAACTATCAGCAAAAAGACGGCAGCGTCGTGGTGCCCGAGGCGCTACGGCCGTATATGAACGCCGAACGCATCGTGGCGCGCGGCTAGGCGTCGATTGAAGAAGATCGACTTCATCTTCTTCGACGCCGGCGGCGGCCATCGCAGCGCGGCGAACGCGTTGAAGGCGGTGATCGAGCAACAAGGACGCCCTTGGGAGATCCGCCTGGTGAATCTTCAGGAAGTTCTCGATCCGCTCGATATTTTTCGCAAGATCACCGGCATCCGCATGCAGGACGTTTACAACCATATACTGAAGCGCGGATGGACGCTTGGGTCGCCCGCCCTACTTCCGTTGATGCACGGCGTGATTCGCACTTACCATCGCGGAGCGGTGCGGCTGCTGAAACAATTCTGGTCCGGCCGCGGTTCGGATCTGGTAGTCTCGCTGGTTCCGAATTTCAATCGCGCGATGTTCGAAGGCTTGCGCGCCGCGGGATCGCGCGCGCCTTATGTCACCATCCTCACCGACTTCGCCGACTATCCACCGCATTTTTGGATGGAGAAGCAGGAACAATATTTCGTCTGCGGAACGTCGAAGGCCGTCGGACAGGCGCGCGCGATGGGCCACCCGCCGGAGCGAGTTTTCGCGACATCGGGGATGATCCTGCGCCCGGCGTTTTACGAACCCATCGAGACGGATCGAGCCGCCGCGCGCGAAAAACTGGGACTGAATCCGGCCCTCCCCACCGGACTGGTGCTGTTCGGCGGCGAAGGCTCCAGCGCGATGTTGCAAGTGGCGCGCGAAGTGAATCGCCTGGGCGCGGCCGTGCAACTGATCTTCCTGTGCGGCAAGAACGAAAAGCTTCGTCGCCGATTGGAGGCCATGCGGACGGGGTTCCCGCGCCACGTCGAAGGCTTCACGACGGAGGTTCCCCGCTATATGAAGTTGGCCGACTTCTTCATCGGCAAGCCGGGGCCGGGCAGCTTGAGCGAAGCGCTGGCGATGGCGTTGCCGGTTCTGGTGGAGCGGAACGCTTGGACGCTGGTGCAGGAGCGCTACAACACGGAGTGGATCGGGGAGAAGGACGTCGGCGTCGTCGTCCCATCGCTGCGCCGCGCCGGCGAAGGGTTGCGCCGCTTGCTGGAGCCGTCCTCCTACGCGCGGTTCCGCGCGAACGCGGAGGCGATTGAGAACCGGGCGGTGTTTGAGATTCCAGAGATTCTGGAGCGCCTGCTGAACGGGCCGCGATAAATACTCGACTTCGGAACGTTAACGTACTTACGGCGGCTCCCAGAATTTCAGACCGCTCCCATTTGCAATGATGGCGTTTCGCGACCCGTTCCGGCAATCGCCATTGCGCCGCCGTAGAAGCGGCTTGCGGCGGATGGCCGTGGTTTGCGAGGCGGAGAATCAACTTCCGAATTGGATTGGATCCGAGCTGCGCCTTTCGTCCAGCCGGGAGTGGATGGATAACGGACTTCAGCCCGGTGCTTTTCACCTCGTGGACGTAGCCCAGGCGATTACCAGAGGCGGTAAGCCCGGCGCTACCCTGTGTTTGTGCCCTTGGCGATTTTGATGCGGCTCTCGATCGTCGGCGCTGCTGCCGCGCTGTGCGCACCTGCGCTCGGCGAAGGCGCGAACCAGCCGATCTCAAACGAGGAGCTGCACCGTTCAGCACTAAGGGCCATTTTCGCCGGAATGCAGGTTTCCATCGTTCGGAGCGGGAAAAATAACGACTCCCTGCCGCCGAAGCCAAGGGCGCGCGGGCTGTCCTTCCCCGACGCATTGGCGGACGAAATCGTCTACCGGGTCGTCGGAGAGGCGACGAACGAAGCGGAACGCGAGGCATCGGAGGACATAATTAGCGGGAAACTCTCAAATACGCGGCGAGTCCAGCTCAAACTCTTTCGTTGGCCGAACGAAAACGATACTGGGCTGCTTGCCGTTCTCCAATACGATTTCTTGGACGCGAACCCTGCGATGTCGTGCCCATCCATTGGCCTCCTGGTTCACTTGGTTAAGAATCCAGTCAACTGGAAGGTAAGGGACGAATACCTTCTCGAAACCTCTCACCATTTTGCGTTGCAACGAGCGGGACTCATCGATCTCGCTGGGCAGGGTCCGCATCAGCTGGTAATAGAGTCGGACTCGGGCGGAGCGGGAACCGCGGCAGTAAATCTCAAAGTATTCGACCTGAGCCCGGGACGCTTCGAAGACTCCTCGATGCGTACTCGTGGCTGTCGTATGAGGATCAGGACGGCTACAAGCAGGTCTTGGATATCAACCGGACCGTACGAAGCCATGGCCAACGATTCTGTTTCAAAAAGACGGCTTCGTTCGCAAACGGCAAGTTTTTCCGGCCGCCTCTTATCACCCACCCTTGTTACGAGCGGGGATACGGCGTCGACCCCGGGGCGGTCGCAGACCGCAACAGAATGTTGGCCCGCTCCGCTAAGCTGCGGGGCATCCAACTCCGGTCTCGCGATCCGGCACGGAGAATCGTCGGCGTGGTTAGCCCACGACAGATTCTCCTGGCGTCAGTTGAGCGGAACGAGAAAATCGTGGAAGCCCTGACGGTGCTGATACTCATACCACGGGCAGCGCGCCAAGACGTGTCGGCCGTCGGGCTGAAGGACAAGAAATGCGTTGGCGGAAATGCATTTACGGTCATCGAAAATTACCGTTTGCAAACCATGCTCAGCGAACGGAACAGGTTTGTCATAGATCAAAAAGTTGATCCCCGAACTTCCCATCGCACCTGCATCCCAACGGATCTTCTTCACGAAGAGAGTTCCCGCGATATGCTCCGTCTCAATCGGGAATTGCGAGTACGCCGATAGGGGCAACCAAATCAATGCACACGGAACCGCTAACAAAAGCAGCCCGGTGGCGCTGTACGCCACCCATTTCGACCGAAGCAGCGTTAACAGCAGAACGAGGAGAGCGTAGCCGCCTAGCGCCAGCGATCCCACCATTTCATCGGCTACAAGAGAAGCAAAGTGCCAGCCGGTGATCCGCATGAAGGCATACGCAAGCACCAACGTCGAGCACGCCGGCAGCAGAAACGATCTCTTTCGACGAGAAAAATATTCCCAGCGCCGGCGGAGCTGGCACGCGCACGCGAGGCAGACAAGCGCCATGAACAGCGTGACGGCCGGGAGCATCCCAACATTCTACGAAAAACGACAAACCGAGGGTGTTCTTGCCGAAGCGGCGCGTCGCGGATGGAGCGGAAGAAGCCGCCTCCTCCACCCAGAACGGGCGTTAGAGCAGCACGTCTTCGCCGGACGAATTCCTCAGAACCCCTCCCACACATGCGCGGCGAATTCTTTGCGCTTCGTGAAGCCGAGGCGTTCATAGAGACGCACGGCGCGGGAGTTCGCCGTGGTCACCGTGAGCGTCGCCAGCTTGCATCCGGCGGCGGTCAGGGCGTCGAGGGAGCGGCGCATCAACTCGTATCCCAGGCCTTGGCCCAACGCCTCCGGGGCCACGCAAATCTGGGTGATATGGCCGACGTCGCTCGACACGAGACTGGTGAGGCACATGCCGGTTAGGTGCGTCGTGGCGGTGGAGAAGGCGAGAAACGAGGCGGGGCGGAAGAAGCTGCCGCAGCCGGGGTAGTTGATGATGTTGGTGAGGAAGCGCAGCGCTCCGGCGGGGGTGCGGTACTGGTCGTTGATGTCGCTGTCGATGTGATCGCGATAGGCGCCGGCCAGGAGCACCGCGGCTTCTTCGTGCCGAAGCTCGCTCCAGTGGCCGACGGTGAACTTGCCGGCGGCGGCGGCGGGCGCGAGCGGCGCGGTTTGCCGCAGGTCGAGTTCGAGAAACAATCGCGGGAACACATGGACGAAGCGCCGGTGCGGCAGGGCGGACAGACGCGGCGCGTCCAGCATCATCAATTGCGACTCGACGCGGCGGACGGTCTTCGTCTGCAGGATTTGATCGAGCACGGCGCCGAGCAGCATAACGTGGTTGGCCGGTGTCGAAGCCGCCTTCGTCACGTAGAGATCTCCGATCAGCCCCTTGCTGTCTTCGTTGACGAAATAGGCGTACCCGGCCATCCTGCCGCCTACCATCAGCGCGGAACCGTTCAACGCGCGCATGTCCTGGAACTGCTGGACCAGAGCGGCCGAGGCGCGGAAGTCCCAACTCAAAGACGACCGCCAAACCCCGATCTCCTCTTCGAGAATGGAGGCGATTTGGCCGGCGGGGAGCGCCCGCAAGTCCATCGTCCTCACGCTGCCGGCATCGGGAAGGACGCCAGAATCAATAGCCGCCGCCATCACCCTCAGACTATACCGGATGCGGGGCGGCGACAACTTCGTCTTTTAGAAATCGTTGGATTCCTTTCACCGCCTGGCGGATGCGCTGGTTGTTTTCGACGAGGGCGAATCGCACATGGCCCTCGCCCATCGGGCCGAATCCGATGCCGGGCGAAACGGCCACCAGCGCTTTTTCCATCAGCAGTTTCGAGAATTCCAGGGAGCCGGCCGCGCGGTACGGCTCTGGAATGGGCGCCCAAACGAACATGGAGCCTCGCGGCGACGCCACCGGCCAACCGGCCTTCGCCAACCCCGAAATCAACACGTCGCGGCGCTTCTGGTACGTCGCGGCGATCTTCCTCGTCTCCTCCCGGCATTCGCGCAGCGCGATGATGGAGGCGATCTGGATCGGCTGGAAAACGCCGTAATCGAGATAGCTTTTGATGCGCGCCAATGCGCCGATGAGCTTGCGGTTGCCCACGCAAAAGCCCACGCGCCAACCGGCCATGTTGAAGCTTTTCGAAAGCGAGTAAATCTCCACCGCGACATCCTTCGCGCCCTCCACCTGCAAAATACTGGGCGCTTCATAGCCATCGAAACAGATGTCGGCGTAAGCGAAATCGTGAACGACGATGGTGCCGTGGCGGGCGGCGAGCGAGATCAAATCCTTGAAGAAATCCAGATCCACCGTCTGCGTGGTCGGGTTGTGCGGGAACGACACCAGCACCATTTTCGGAGGCTTCGAAGCGGTGCGGTAGACGTTTTCAAGTCCGGCGAGAAACGCCGCCGGATCGGGCATCGGCAACATGCAGGCGTGGCCCTCGGCCATGATTACGCCGTATTGATGGATGGGATAGGCGGGATTCGGCGAGACGACGACATCGCCCGGTCCGACCACGGCGAACAGCAGATGCGCGATGGCGTCCTTGGCGCCGATGGTGACGATGGCTTCCTTCTCGGGGTCCAGGGCGACGCCATATTTGTCCCGGTAATGATTGACGATTTCCTGGCGTAGATGAGGGATGCCTTTCGACACCGAATAGCGGTGGTTGCGCGCGTTGCGGGCCGCCTCCGCCAACTTGGCCACCACCGCGCGCGGCGTCGCGCCGTCGGGATTGCCCATGCCCAAATCCACCACATCGCATTGGCCGGCGCGCATCTTCGCCTTCATTTCGTTGATGACGGCGAAGACGTACGGAGGGAGTTTTTCGATGCGGTAAAACTTGTCGGAAAATTGCGGCATCTCTCCATTCTACGGGCACGGCGGCGTGGAGTTGTAATCTGGGAACATGCTGACCGATCTTGTCCAGATCCGCCGCCTGGGCGAGAAGAAGATGGCGGAGAACGGAAAATTCCGCGCCTATCTGAAGCGTCACACCTTCGTCGAGCGCCGCTTAAAACACATCGCCGAGGAAGTGGCGGACCAGATCGATTGCACGCAGTGCGCGAATTGCTGCCGCGTGGCGACGGCGGCGGCGACACGGCGCGATATCGAACGGCTGGCGAAATTTATCGGCATGAGGCCGGAGGAGGTGACCGCCACTTACACGGCGCCGAGCGAGGAGGAAGGGCGCGTGCTGAAACACGACGTCAACGGATGCCTGTTCCTGAAAGACAACCTCTGCACCGTATACGAGGGGCGCCCCGACTCCTGCCGCGACTTCCCCCACTTGGTGCATGGAAGCGGATCGTTCCTCAGCCGGCTGTGGGTCATGCCGGACCGCGCCTGTTACTGCCCGATCGTCTACAACGCGCTGGAGGAGTTCAAGCGCGAAACCGGATTCCGCGCGAGCGCATGAAACATTTTCATGCCTGGTTGATGGCGCGCGTTTCCGGGCGCTACGAACGGCTGGTGGAGGATCGCAAGCGGCGGCTATTGGGTGCGATCGAGGGCGACGTGCTGGAGATCGGCCCGGGCACGGGCGCGAACCTGCGTTACTTTTCCCGCGGCGCGCGATGGACCGGCGTGGAACCGAATCCGTTCATGCACTCCTATTTGCGCCGGACCGCGGCGCGCTTGTCCCTGCTCACCGACCTTCGTCTATGCGGAGGCGAAACCCTGCCCGCATCCAATGCGAGCGCCGATGCCGTGGTCGGAACGCTGGTTCTGTGCTCGGTCACCAATCCCGAAGCCGTGCTGCGCGAAATCGTGCGGGTGCTCAAGCCCGGCGGGCGTTTCTTCTTTGTGGAACACGTCGCAGCGCCGGCGGGGACGCGGTTGCGAGACATGCAGCGGCTCTTCCGCCCGTTGTGGCGCGCCCTCGCCGATGGCTGCCGTATCGACCGGGACACCGCGGCGCTGATCGAACGGGCCGGATTTCACGAGGTTTTCCACGAGGAGTTCCGCTTGCCGCTGGGCCTGATGGCTCCCCACATCGCCGGATTCGCGGTGAAGTAGGAACGCGGAAATGCCACCCCGAATGTTGCCGGCGCTTCCGGTCGACGCGATTGTCGACGACATGCTTCGGGCGTTGAAAACCTCGCCGTGCCTGGTGCTCGAAGCGCCGCCGGGCGCAGGCAAAACCACGCGCGTCCCTCCGGCGCTGCTCGGCTTGGGGGGCGAGGTGCTGGTGCTCGAACCGAGACGCATCGCGGCACGCATGGCGGCCCGGCGCGTGGCCGCGGAGATGGGCGAAGCGGCGGGGGAAACGGTTGGCTACCAAGTGCGTTTCGAGGAAGCCGCCGGTCCACGCACGCGCCTCCGCTTTCTCACCGAAGGCGTGCTCGTCCGCCGTCTCCTGAACGACGGGAACCTGAACGGCGTCGCGGCGGTGTGCCTGGATGAGTTCCACGAGCGGCGCCTCGACGGCGATCTCGCCCTCGCGCTGCTGCTGCGGTTACAGCGGACTCGCCGGCCGGATCTGAAGCTAGTGGTGATGTCGGCCACGCTCGCTTCTTCTTCCGTTGCCGCGTTCCTCGGAGACAGCCCTATTCTACGCAGCGAAGGCCGCCTCTTCGATCTCGCGGTGGAACATCGCGCCTACTCGGCGGCGCCGCTTGAACAACAGGTTTTGGAGGCATTCGAGCGGTTAACGGAGGCCGGCACCAGCGGCGACGTTTTGGCCTTTCTTCCCGGCGCGGCCGAGATCGCCCGATGCGCGCGCGCCGTCGAAACGCTGGCGCGGAGCCGGGGCATCGACGTTCTTCCGCTGCACGGCTCGCTTTCGGCCCAGGAGCAGGACCGCGCCGTGTCGCCCTCGGCGCGGCGCAAGCTGATCCTTTCCACCAACGTCGCCGAAAGCTCCATCACCGTCGAAGGCGTCCGCGCGGTGATCGACTCCGGCTTGGCGCGGTTTGCCGGCGACTCCCCGTGGACCGGCCTTCCCACGCTGACGCTCGGCAAAATCGCCCAAGCCTCGGCGACGCAGCGCGCCGGCCGCGCCGGACGCACCGGTCCAGGCCGGGTGGTGCGTCTGTATACCGCCGACGATCTGCATCGCCGCCCGCGGGAGGAAACTCCCGAGATCCTGCGCCGCGAATTGTCGCAACTGGTTCTCGACCTGGAGGCGATGGGCGTCTCCGATCCGCGTACTCTCGATTGGCTCGACGCCCTGCCGGAATCCAGGCTCTCGGCGGCGGCGGAATTGCTTCGGGATCTCGAAGCGTTTTCGCAAGAAGGGCGTCTTACGCCGCTTGGCCGCGCCATGACGCGCTATCCGCTGCATCCGCGGCTGGGGCGTTTGGTGGTGGAGGGCGTGAATCGCGGCGCGAGCCGGGAGGCGTGTCTGGCCGCGGCGTGGCTCAGCTCCGGCGCGCGCTCCCCGTCACCGGATTTTCTGGAGGCGCTCGATGCGGACCCGCCTTTCGAAGTCCGCGCGATCGCCCGGCAACTGGAGCGCATCGCCCGGCCCCGGCCGTCCATTCACGCTGGCGGAGACGAGTTGGCGCAAGCACTTCTCGGCGCCTTCCCGGACCGCGTCGCGAGGACGAAACCGTCCGGGCAACTCGCTTTGTGCAGCGGAGACCACGCGCGGTTTGCCGGGCCAAGCCCTCCCGAATTTCTATTGGCGCTCGACGTGGAAGATCGCGCCGGAGCCTCGCGGCCCCTGGTGCGGCTTTATTGCGCGATCCGACCCGATTGGCTTTTGGACCACTGCCGCGCGGTCGAAAGCGTGGAGTGGAACGCTCGCGCCGAACGCGTGGAAGCGCGCAGCGCGTTGGTCTACCGCCAGCTCACCGTGGACGAGACCGTCTCCGGAACTCCCGATCCGGCCCAAGCCGCGGCGCTTTTGGCTGAGTACGCGCTTCAGGCCGGCATCGGGCGTTTCATCGACGAAGACGCGCTGCGCGAGCTGCTGGCGCGGACCGCCTTCGCCTCGGCCCACGGCCCTATCCGGCGCCTGGAGGAGGCCGATGCCGCCGCGTGCCTGCGCGAGCTTTGCCAAGGACGCCGCGGATTCGCGGAACTGCGCGAGGCCTGCGCCGGCCTGCTCGCTATGCTCGAAACAAAAGCGGGCAATCCTGGTTTACTCGAGGAACTCGCGCCATCGCGCCTGCGCCTCCCTGGCGGCCGCGCGGCGCGCATTCACTACCAGCCTGACCAGCCGCCGTGGGCCGCTTCCCGAATACAGGATTTCTTCGGCCTGGCCGAGACACCGAAAATCGGCCGCGGTTCGACGCCGCTGACGCTGAAACTGCTCGCCCCCAATCAACGCGCGGTGCAGACCACCACCGACCTCGCCGGCTTTTGGGACCGTCTTTATCCCGGCCTCCGCCGCGAGCTGTCCCGGCGATATCCAAAACACCGCTGGCCGGAAAAGCCGATCTAGCGGGCCGATAATAAATCCGGAATATTTCTCGATTCGTACTAAGTAAACAGTCCTTTTCCGATGACTTTCGGCCTAGCGGCGCGCGCGGGCGCGTTCCAGCCGGCGAACGACCGGAGACATTCCAACCCGCCGGATGGCCGGTTTTTGCTTACAAAGATTGGTACCAGTACCGCGCCACCGTGCCGGCGTCCGCATCGAAGCCCGCTTCAAGCACCAGTACGGAGGGTTCTTGTGGGAAGGCCGGATTCCCGCTATTCTCCGGATGCGGACGGCGATATTTATAAATGCCGCCCCGAAACTTTCTTTCACTTTCGCTTTTTCCACGGAGGAACTATTTCAATGAAACGCTTCTTATTCGCAACGGCCGCCGTTCTCGGCTGCGCCACGCTCGGCCACGCCGGCAGCTTCACTTGGGACTTCAACCAGTTTCTGGGAGTCCTGGGCGCGGCCCAGAATTTTGCCTCGACGCCCAACAGCGGAGTCGACATCGCCGCGTACGGCTACTCGTGCGCTAACCAGAACCTCACGGGCTGCACCGCTACGGACCTATACGGCAAGAACGGCGGCGCGGGCGAAGACGGTCTCGGCATCTACAACAACGACGGCCAGAACGAAATCCAGTCCAACCAGTTCGTCCAACTGGACCTCACCAGCCTCTTCGCCCGCGCGCCCAGCGGCGAGACGTTCACGATCCAGAGCGTTCAAAACAACGAAGGCTTCGCTTTCTATCAATCCGGCGGACTGGGTCTGGCCGGCACGCTCATCGCCGGCAAGACCTCCGGCTCCGGCGAAACCTACTCGACGGTCTTCACCCTCGATCCGTCCAAGGGCGATTTCATTTCGCTCTCGGCGACGAAGGGCAACGTGCTGCTCAGCGGCCTCACCGCCGAGTTCACCTCCAACTCGCCTGAGCCGGCCACTCTGGGTCTGGTTGGAAGCGCCTTAATCGGCCTCGCCTCCCTCCGCCGCCGCGGAGCGAAGCGGTAACCGCAACGGGGCCCGCTTGTTAATGGTCGAAGGTGAAGATCACCCCTAGCACCAGCAGGTGTTGCGTTGGCGCCAAACCCGTTACGCCCGGTGAGATTTCGGCGCCCCGGAAAAAGCCCCCGTCCGGCCCGCGTGAATCGTCATACCTGTGTTCCAGCCGGACGATCGTCGTGGTTTGCCGGTACCCGATGCGATATTCGAGCGTGGACGTGATGGCTTTGACAGTCTGACTCGCCGACGTCCACCGGCCGCTGGGATCCCAAAAAAACTCCGGGCGAACCGTGAAGCTCCATTGCTTGTTCAAGGCCCAATGCACAGGCAATTGGGCGGCCATCATTCTGGCGAAGGGGCTTCCGGCGGCGTCGACACGTTCCGCGGAGTAAATGTATTCGAGGGCGACCGTGACTCGCGGTCCTTTGCGTTCGACGATGCTGTCGGAAAGGAACCGCCAATAGTTGAGCGAAGTGTTCATCTGTTGCGGCCCGGAAAGAACCGTCTCTTTGACCGTCACGAGCGGACTCGCCTTATACACGAGTTGGCCGCCGGTGCTGGGAACGTGGTTGGCGTCGGCCAGATGCCAATATCCATTGACCACGAACAGCGTGCCGGTGAATTTGTCGCTGAAGGGATAACTCGCGTTCACGCCCATCATCAGGTAAGGAGTGAAGTCCGCGCCCCATGGCCGCGTGTAGTTGAAATTATCCTTGGCGTAGAGGGAATCGTAGCCGATCAGGCTGCCGAAGATCCCCCCTTGCACCGTAAGCCCTTTGCCGATGGGAGCGAGATACGACACATCCGCCAGGCCGATGTGGCGCAGCCAATTGGAGCCGGGGAGGTTGGGGGACGTCGCCGAGAACCCGAACACCTCCGAATCCCTGCCTGTCTGCAGAGCCAGTTCGACGCCCCACCGCGACGCTTCGGAGGCCTGCTTTTTTACATAAACCTCCGCCATGTTCAAATCGGCCCGATCCACATAGCGCGTGGTCCCGCGGCTGCGGAAGAGGTTGTTCGCCGGATGATTGAAATCGAGTAAATAGCCGAGGTCGATGAAGCCGCCGTATTGCCACGGAGGGGCGGAAGGCTGCGCTGGCGGCGCTTGCGATGGGACATCCTGCGCCGCGGCGCTTTCATCGGCGAGGAGCGATGCGCGTTCGTCCTCCGCGGGCGGAGCGGGGTCCGTTGGACTCGCCGTCTGGCCCAACAAGAGGGATGTACAACACAGGATCACGGCAACGAGGCCACGCTTAAGATACGCCAGATTCACCAAGGTGCTTTGTGACCACTACTGTCGCACGGGACCGTATCTCTCTGGGCGCGGCGGCGAGCCGGCTGCTCTCGGCCATCGTCTACCAAGCCACCGCGCAGGATCCATTGGTGCTTGCTTCCGTCGCATTTACGATGGTGCTGACCGGATCGCTTTCGGTCGCCGGTCCGGTGAGACGCGCCCAGCGCATCGACCCGGCAACGCTCCTCCGCGAACAATAGTTTTCAAGCGGGGGCCAATGCCGAGATCCCGATCGACAATAAACATGGAACAGATCGGCGTGATCTGCGTATCGATAGATGAGCAAGACACGCAGCGAGGATTCATCGATCTTGAGGAGGATGTATGGAAGCCGTCACCGGTCTTAACCGCTCACTAGCGATTGAATGTCCTTCTCTTTCACCCAGCGCTCCGATATGGGGGGACGTTCTGGCGCAGGCGATGACTGGCGAACTGGTCGCCGCGATGAACTACACCCGCTTGTCGGAGATTTGTGACGATCCCGAAGAAGTGGCCGATGCGTTGGAGCATGCGGCGGTTGAACGGGGACACGCCGCCGCGTTCGCCGCCGAGGGGCGCAAAATTGGAGTGGAGGTCGCCAATAACGTCGACGCCAAGCATTGGAAGCGGCTCGGCGACGCGTTCCTGCGCCGCATCGCGGAGCGTGACTTTATCGGCTGCCTGATCGTCCAGGAGATCATGTTGGAATCCTTCGCCGTCGCAAGCTATGCGCGCGTCGGGAGGGTGGGACCGGGGAGTCTTGGCAAGACCTTCGCCGCCATCGCCGCGGAAGAAGGAGAGCACGTCGATCACGCGATGGCGATTCTCCGAACGGAGCGCGCGTTGGACGCGCAGCGCTTCGACGACAAGATGTACCGGCTGCATCTCGACGTGATGACCACCCTAGCGGAGATGCTTGCGAGGGAATGCAAGGATGGCCATTGCGAAGTATGCCATCGCGATTGTGTGAAGCCATCGCTGCCGGAGGTCAGCTTGAGCGCGGCCGAGCTTCGCGGCGCGTCGCTGCAACAGTATCTAAGAACGCTGGACATGCTGGGGCTGCCCGGAGAGGTAACACTCGCATGGGTTACGCAGTTGCCGGTGTAGATACGCGAGGGCGGACGAGCGAGCCCGATTTCGCGCTGGTGGGGCACCAGGAGAGTTGGAGAGCGGCTGCGGACGTACTCGCCGTTCTACGCGGGCCGGAGCGTACGCCGCTGCCGGACGACGAGATCAAGGACATCCTTCCATGGATTCCGCCCAGGACAGTCTGCCATGTCGAGGCCGGATCGATCACCGGAAGGACGGCGCGCGGCGTCTACATCGACTCCTTCATTCCTCCCGACCGTCTGGAAGCCGCCTACACGCACGACAACGTGGCCCGCGTTCGAGGGGCGGCGGCCTGTGCGATCCAGGCGGGAGCGAAGATCGTGAGTCTCGGCGGTTTCAGTTCCATTCTGATCGAGGGCAATTTCGACCAGCTTCCCGAGAGGCACGAGACGGTGTTCACGACAGGCAATGCGTTGACCGTCGGTTTCATCGTGCAGGGCATCAAGAAGATGTGTGCGCGGGAAGGCCGGGAACTCGGCGGAGCGACGCTGATGATCGTTGGAGCGACGGGGGACGTGGGTTCCGGCTGCGCCCGCTGCCTGGCGCCAATCGTGAAGCGTGTGCTGTTGAGCGCACGCAACGCGGAGCGGCTGCGCAGGCTCGCCGCCGAGCTCGAAGCCGATGGAGTTCAGGTTGAGATCGCGACCGATCTGCGCCAATTCACCGTGGTGGCCGACGTCGCCATCTGCGCGGCGAGTCTGGCGTCCTCTTCGCTATTGTTGGGCCGCGTCGCGCCCGGCGCCATCGTTTGCGATGCGGGCTACCCGAAGAACCTCTCCCCAAGCGCTCAGATGCCGGGCGTAAAAGTCTTCTTCGGAGGTCTGGGGCAGGTCACGGGCGGATTGAGATTCGCGCCGGATTTTCATGGAATTCTCAATCGGCATCCCTTCCCCGATGTAGTCCATGGATGTCTACTCGAAGGCATGGCTCTTGCGCTCGAGGGCCGGTTCGAACCGTTCTCCCAGGGAAGAGGATTCATCACTCCCCAGCGGGTTGAGGAGATCGAGCGGATTGCCGCGCGGCACGGAATCCATCTTGCTCCGCTCTACAACGCCGATGGACCGGTGGAGGCGGCGGATCGGGCATGAGGAATTCCGCGGGAAACGCTCCGCGACCCGCATGTGGTGAAATCGTTGCCAGAGGTTATTCGATGCGCGCCTTCGATTCCACTCCCGCCAATTCCTTCGGTTTTCGCGGCGGCCGCCTTTAGCGTATGCATCCCGTCCCGCTGAAGCCGGCGCTGCCGCCCACTCCCGTACCGCGCTGGCCCGCCGTCGCCGCCGTCCTCGCCGTGGGCGTACTCAATCTCGCCCTCCCGGAGCCCCTTTCACCGGGCCCCCGTTGGCTGCTTCTCCTTTTGGTCGCGATCCTTCTCGTCCCCACCATCCTCGCCCGCCGCTCCTATCCGCGAGTGAACAACGTCTTCGGACACATCCTATCCAGTCTCATCACCCTGTTCCTCATCGGGTCCGTGGCCATGCTCATCCGCCGGTTGCCGCTGCACCAGGAGCCTCCCGCCGTGCTCCTTCGCACCGCCGCGCTTCTGTGGCTTACCAATATTCTCGTCTTCGCGTCGTGGTACTGGCGGCTCGACGCCGGCGGTCCGCACGCCCGCGATCAAGTCCGAGGCCACAAACAGGGCGCGTTTCTTTTCCCGCAAATGACCCGCCCGCCGGAGGAGAATCCCGGCTGGTCTCCGCACTTCCTCGACTATCTGTTTCTCGCCTTCAATACCAGCACCGCCTTCTCGCCCACCGACACGGCGATCCTCACGCGCTGGGCCAAAGCGCTGGTCATGATCCAGTCCTGCATCTCCCTCACCGTGCTCGCCATCCTCGCCGCCCGCGCCGTCAACATCCTCTAAACTTGTTCCTTGCGCTTCGAACTTCAGGCCGAGTGTCCGTTCACCGGCGCCCGCGCCGGCCTTCTCCACACGGCTCACTCCATTATCGAAACCCCCGTCTTCATGCCCGTCGGCACCCAGGCCACCGTGAAGGGGCTGCCCCAGCGCTGGCTGGAGGAAGACCTCGACGCCCGCATTATTCTCGCCAACACCTATCATCTTTTTCTCCGCCCCGGCCACGAACTGATCCGCCAACTCGGCGGCCTGCACCGCTTCATGTCCTGGCCGCGCTCCCTCCTCACCGATTCCGGCGGCTTCCAGGTATTCAGCCTCAGCGGCCTGCGCAAAGTCACCGAAGAAGGCGTCCTGTTTCACTCGCACCTGGACGGCGACGCCCATCTGTTTACTCCCGAATCCACCGTCGACGTCCAACTCGCCTTCGGCAGCGATATCCTCATGGCGCTCGACGAATGCCCAGCGTATCCGGCCACGTTCGAGACCGCCCGGGATTCCATGCGCCGGACGGTCCGCTGGGCGCGCGCCGCTGCCTCCCACTATCGCAAGCGTGAGGCGGAATCCGATCTCGCCTCCAGCCTTTTCCCCATCGTTCAAGGCTCGATGTACCCGGAGCTGCGCGCCGAATGCGCCCGCGAACTGGCCTCGCTCGACTTACCGGGTTACGCCGTCGGCGGGCTCTCCGTCGGCGAGCCGCGCGACGTCAGCCTCGAAATCGCCGCGCTCACCCTGCCGCTGCTTCCGCGCGAAAAGCCGCGCTACGTCATGGGCGTCGGCATGCCGGAGGAATTGGCCCAATATGTCGCCCGCGGCGCGGACATGATGGATTGCGTCCTGCCCTCGCGCAACGCCCGCAATGGCTGCCTGTTCACTTCCACCGGCCGCGTTCTCATCAAGCAGGCGCGCTATCGCGAAGACCCCTCCGCGCTCGACGCCAATTGCCCCTGCTACACCTGCCGCACCTTCTCCCGCGCCTACCTTCGCCATCTGTTCCAGGCCGGCGAAATGCTGTTTTCCACCCTCGCCACCCTGCACAACGTGCGCCACTACCTTGACACCATGCGCCAAATCAGGCAGTCTATACTGCTTGGGGCGTTTCCGGCCTATCTTGCCAGGGCCGGCTCCGCGACCGCGCTTTAGCGGCCCGTGAAATTCCATGTTTTTCAGCTTATTGTTCTTACAAGCCTCGTCGAACCCGATCGTCGGATTTCTGCCGTTGATCCTCATCGCGGGCGTCTTTTATTTCCTCGTTTTCATGCCCATGCAGCGCCAGCGCAAGCAGCAGCGGGAAATGCTCAAGGGCCTTGAAAACGGCAACGTCGTGGTCACCACCGGCGGCATCGTCGGCACCATCGTCGCCGTCAACGCCGACGACACGCTGATCCTCCGCGTCAAGCCCGACAACGTCAAGCTCCAGGTCAGCCGCGCCTCCGTCTCCTCCCTCGCCTCGGAGGAGAAGAAAAGCTAGATCGCCCCCTCCCGCCCCGGCCATCCCCGCCAATCCCCGCCGGGCTTTGCTACCTTAACATAGATACTCCGAAATGAAACGCAATCTTCAGATCAAATTCGCCGTCATCGCCGTTACGATTCTTATTTGCCTTTACGGCATTGTCGGCCTGCCCACTTCGCTCGCCCAACTGAAGGCGAATGCGGCCGGCAATGTTCATCTCGGCCTCGATCTTCGCGGCGGCACTCATCTGGTTCTTCAAGTCCAGCTTCAGGACGCCTTCATGGCGGCTGCCGACGTCGCCATCGACCGTTT
Source organism: uncultured Acidobacteriota bacterium (assembly GCA_963823105.1). Classification (GTDB taxonomy): domain Bacteria; phylum Acidobacteriota; class Terriglobia; order Bryobacterales; family Bryobacteraceae; genus JAJYKC01. The sequence goes on along the minus strand of CAWGKC010000005.1, from coordinate 1,242,551 downwards.
GAAGGAAGAGATGAAGAAGGCGAACATCAACTACGCCGCGCTCGACCGCAACGAGCTCGCCACCCTCAACGACGCCGGTAAGATTCAGATCAACGTTCACGGGATCCCGCAGGCCAATACCGCGGCCTTCCGCTCGCTCGTCAACACCGATTTCCCCGATTGGATTCTGACGCCGGTGAACTCCACCGATTACCGCATGAACATAAAGCCGTCGGAGGCGATCAAGCTCAAGGAAGATACGCTTACTCAGACGATGCACACCATCGAGCGGAAGATCAACGCCTTGGGCCTGGCCGAATCCTCCGTCCAGCAGCGCGGCCGCGCCGACGCCGAAGCCGAATTGCTGGTTCAGTTGCCCGGCGTCGACGACCCCGCCCGCATTAAGGCGCTGCTCCAGGAGCAGGCGATGCTGGAGCTTTACGAGGTAAAGGACGGCCCGTTCGCCACCCAGCAGGAAGGCCTGGCCAAACACGGCGGCGTTCTTCCGCTGAACACCAAACTGGTTCACGCCTCCGCCCGCAACGGACAACCCGACTCCTGGTATCTGCTCGCCCGCAGCCCCGTCGTCCGCGGCACCGATCTGCGCAGCGCCCACGCCGCGCAGGGCGAGCTTGGACGATTTGAAACCGACTTCGTACTTACCCAGGACGCCGCCCACCGCTTCGAGCGCTTCACCGAAGCCAACATCGGCAACCGCCTCGCCATCGTGCTCGACGGCCAAGTGCTGAGCGCCCCCACGATTCAAAATAAGATCAGCGACAACGGCCGCATCACCGGCGCGGGCACGCAGCAGGAGGCGGCCGACCTGGCCTTGAACCTCACCGCCGGTTCCCTCCCCGCCCGCGTCGTCTTCGAGGAGGAGCGCACCGTCGGGCCGTCTCTCGGCGCCGATTCCATCCGCGAGGGCTTCATCGCCGGCGCCGTCGGCCTCATCGCCGTCGTCTTCTCGATGCTGATTTATTACCGCGGCGCGGGCGTCAACGCCACGCTGGCGCTCTTTTTGAACGCCGTGATCCTAATCGCCGCCCTCAGCTACTTCGACGCCACCCTGACCCTGCCCGGCATCGCCGGAATCATTCTCACCATCGGCATGGCGGTCGATAGCAACGTTCTGATTTTCGAACGCGTTCGCGAGGAACTGCGCGCGGGCAAAGTCCCCGCCGCCGCCCTCGACGCCGGCTTCAGCAAAGCGTTCCTGACCATCGTCGATACGCACGTCACCACCGTGGTCTCCTGCGCGTTTCTCTTTCTCTTCGGAACCGGCCCCGTGAAGGGCTTCGCCGTCACCCTGGTGATCGGCCTGATCGCCAACGTCTTCACCGCCGTTTTCGTTTCCAAAACCATCTTCGACTGGGAGCTGTCGCGCAAGCGCCTCGCTACTTTGAGTATTTGAACCAGTTGTGATATTTTTCGATCTGACTACGGGAACTAATTGGATAACGCCGGTGTCTAACTTTAACGAATGCCGGCGCCACGAGCTTCATGCAATTTTTTAAGAACACGAATTACGACTTCCTGGGGAAGAAGTGGCCATTCATCGGCCTCTCGCTTCTGCTCTCCGCGGCCGGCCTGGTCAGTCTCGCCCTTCACGGCGGTCCCCGCTATGGCATCGATTTCCGCGGCGGCGCGCTCATGTACGTGAAGTTTTCCGGCCCCCCGCCGGTGGACCGGATTCGCACGGCCATCGGCGCAAAGATCCCGGTCGACGTGCAGGAGGTAGTCGGTTCGAACGAAGTTATCATCGGCACCGACGTCAAGAGCGACGCGGCGCTGAACGCGGCGCGGCAGACGATGGAACAAACGCTGGAGGCTACGTTCGGCTCTCCCTCCGGCAAGCTCGACATCCAAAACGCCGGCGCCGACGCGCTCGCCGGCCGGCTGCGTGGGCCGCTGCAGGCCGCCTCCGTCTCTCTTTCCGAGGATCAGCTTCAGGATCTGGCGAAGAATATCACTCACTACCGCGATACTCCTCCCCGCTCCGGACTCATTGCGAAACTCGACGACCTTTCCTCGGTCTCCGGCGTCACGCCCCAAATCCTCGCCGTTGTAAAGCAGGAGACCTATCCGGCCCCGTTCGCCATTCGCCAAACCGAAGTCGTCGGCCCCAAAATCGGAGCCGATCTCCAACGGCAAGCCGTGCTCGCCGTCCTGTATGCTCTCGGAGGGATGCTGGTCTACATCGCGTTCCGCTTCGAGTGGATCTACGGACTGGCCGCGGTGATCGCCGTCTTCCACGACACCATCATCACCATCGGATTGTTTTCCCTGTTTAATAAAGAGATCTCCCTCACCGTGGTCGCCGCGCTGCTGACCCTGGTCGGATACTCGATGAACGACACCATCGTCGTCTTCGACCGCGTCCGCGAAAATCTCCGCACCTCGCGCCGGGAGCCCCTGGAATCGGTCATCAACCGCAGCGTGAACCAAACGCTGAGCCGCACCGTTTTGACCTCCGGCCTCACTTTCCTCACCGCCTTGTCGCTGCTGCTGTTCGGCGGACAGGTGTTGAACGGTTTTTCGTTTTGTCTGGTGGCCGGCATTCTCGTCGGCACCTATTCTTCGGTGTTCGTAGCCAGCCCTATCGTTTTGTTCTGGCACAATTTTGTAGACCGGCGGGGGAACTCGTCCCCCGCTCCCGTGAACCGGCAGGACCCCGCGCGAAGAAGCGCGGTGAAAGCGAAGTAACCGGAGGGACGACCGGTGGCGATGCCCCCCGCCGCCCACCCTCGATTTGCTGTAGAATGATTCGGCAACCCGGAGAGTAAGCGATCCGGGGATTGGAAAATGGCGAAGGAGGATTCAATCTCATGTTCGAACAGTCGTTCGTCGATGGCGTAGGCAGGACCAGAAAACCTTGGACCGTGGCGCTTTCATTTCTCGCCCAGATGACGGTCATCGCGGTCGCCATCCTGATTCCGCTCATCTATACGGAGACGCTGCCGCGCGCTACCCTCAGCGCCATGCTCGTCGCGCCTCCGCCACCACCCCCTCCGCCTCCACCGCCCCCGCCCGCGCCGGTGAAGATCATTAAGGTGGCGCCGCGCCAGTTCGACGCCGGCAAGCTGATGGCGCCGAAAACCATTCCCAAAGAAATCGCCATGATTAAGGAAGAGGATCTGCCGCCTCCCACCTCCGGCGCGGTGGGCGGCGTCCCCGGCGGCGTGCCCGGTGGCGTGGCCGGCGGAGTGATGGGCGGCTTGATCGGCGGCGTCGGCGCCGCTCCCCCTCCACCGCCTCCTCCGAAAGAAAAGCCCAAGGGCCCCTCCCGCATCCGCGTCGGCGGAAACGTACAACAAGCGAATCTCGTCCGAAAGGTGGTGCCCGTGTATCCGCCGCTCGCCAAGCAAGCGCGCATCTCGGGCGTCGTCCGCTTCCAGGCGGTCATCGGCAAGGACGGAACCATTCAGAACCTGCAGTTAGTCAGCGGCCATCCCCTTCTCGTGGCGGCCGCGCAGCAAGCCGTGAGCCAGTGGATCTACAGACCCACTTTGCTCAACGGCGAGCCGGTGGAAGTGGTCACCACCATCGACGTGAATTTCACTTTGAGCCAGTAGTATAGTAGGAACCTAAATTCAACTCCCGGGAGAAAACAATGCTTTTACAAATGCAAGTCTGGGCGCTGCTCCTTCTACAGGACGCCGCCGCGCCCGCCATCAGCTTCGATCCGCGCGCGATGTGGGGCAACATGAGTTGGCTCGCGCGCATCGTCGTTTTGATCCTCTTCTTTATGTCGGCCTGGTCGATCGGCGTCATGATCGACCGTATGATCGCCTATAACGGCGCCCGTACCCAGTCCCGCCAATTCGCGCCCGCCGTCGCCGGCGCGTTGCGCGACGGAAAACTGGACGAGGCCATCAAGATCGCCGACCGGTACAGCAAGAGCCACTTGGCCAAGGTCGTCGTCGCCGGTCTCCAGGAATTCAAAGCCCACCAGGCCAGCAACGAAATATCGGGCGAGGAAATCGAGGCTTCCCGCCGCGCGCTCGACCGCGCCCAGGCCATCGTTCACGCCGAGTTGAAGCGCGGCCTCAGCAGCCTCGCCACCATCGGTTCCACCGGCCCCTTCGTCGGACTGTTCGGAACGGTGGTCGGCATCATCAACGCGTTCAAGGGCATCTCGTCGGAGAAGTCCACCGGCCTCGGCGCCGTTGCCGGCGGTATTTCCGAAGCCCTGGTCACCACCGCCGTCGGCCTCTTCGTCGCTCTTCCCGCCGTCTGGGTCTACAATTACTTCACCGGCCGGCTGGAAGCTTTCGACGTGGAAATGGATAACTCCAGTTCCGAACTGATCGACTACTTCTTGAAGCGCTCGCATCGCGCGGCGGTAAAGTAGGCGGCGCGCGTCTTTTCCCGTTTGAGTTGAATCGGCGCCCGGCGCGGTTCGCGCCACGCCGGGCAAAGCTGGTAAAGATAAGGATCGAACATGCCAAAACCAAAAGCTCCGCCGACGATTTCCGATATCAACGTAACTCCGATGGTGGACGTGATGCTGGTGCTTCTCATCATCTTCATGGTCATCACTCCCATGCTTACCAAGGGCCAAACCGTGGACATGGTGAAGACCAATAACGCCGAGGCCATGCAGGCGGCCGACAAAGAGGACGCCGTTCTGATCGCGGTCACCCGCGACGGCAAGGTCTACCTCAGCCCAGGCAACTCCCAGACCTCCGCCGACCAGCTCCCCAACAAAGTGAAAGACCTGCTCACCAACCGGCTGGACAAAGAGGTCTATATAAAAAGCGACGCGCGCGCCAAGTACCAGGTGGTCACCGACGTCGTGGACAACCTCCGCGCCGCCGGCGTCGATCAACTCGGCTTGCTCACCGACCAGCGGGCGCCCCAACCCGGCGAACAACCCAAGCCCGGCGATACCAAGAAATAGTTCCAAACGTCAATCGAATAATTAAGGAGATAGAGCATGGCAATGCAAGTTGGTGGCTCCGGCAACGGGCCCATGTGCAATATCAACATGACGCCGATGATCGACGTTCTTCTGGTTCTGCTGATCATTTTCATGGTCATCACCCCTCTCACCCCTCACGGCCTCGACGCTCTCGCGCCGCAGCCGCCGAAGGATAACAAGCCCGTTCCTCCCGATCAGGACCGCACCGTCGTCATCGTGATCGAAAAGGATAAGAGCATGAAGATCAACCAGGAGCCCACCGACGAAAAGAAGCTTGGGCCGCGCCTGGAGGAGATCTTCAAGACTCGCGCCGAACGGGTGGTGTTTGTCAAGGGCGACCCGAATCTCGAATACCAGACGGTTGCCAAGGCCATCGATATCGCCAAGGGCGCCGGCATCGACAAGATCGGATTGATGACTCCCGGCGTCGAAGCCGGAAAGTGAAGGTTTCCGGACACGCTTGCGAACCAACATGAAAAATTCCATTCTCGTTACCGCGGCGGCCGCGCTGGTTCTAGTTACCGCCGGCTGCGACAAGCTTAAGTCCCGCGACCAATTGAACAAGGGAGTCGAGGCGTACAAGAACGCCAAGTTCGGAGAGGCCGTCGATCACTTTAAGACCTCGATCGCACTCGATCCGACAACCCCCAACGCCCGCCTGTTCCTCGCTACGGCTTACATGAATCAGTACATTCCCGGCGCCGAGTCCGAGGAGAACGCCCGGAACCTGAAGGCCGCGCGCGACGAGTTCATGAAGGTGCTCCAGGAAAATCCCAAGGAAAAACTCGCCTACCAATCCCTCGCTTCTCTCAGCCTCAACGAAGTGTCCGGCCTCACCGACCTGGACGCGAAGTTGAAGAAGCTGGACGAGGCGCGCGACTGGAACCTCAAGGTGATCGCCCTGGACCCGGCCAATAAAGACGCCTACTACACGCTGGGCGTGATCGATTGGAGTAAGTGGAAACCCGCCTACGACGCCGCCCGCGTCAAGCTGGGGATGAAGCCCGAGGATCCCGGCCCCTTCAAGGACAAGGCCGTCCGCGAAGAACTCAGGGACAAGTATGGCCCGATGATCGACGACGGCATGAAGAATCTTCAAAAGGCGCTCGATATCGATCCGCAGTACGACGAGGCGATGGCTTATATGAACCTCTTCTACCGCGAACGCGCCGACTTGCAGGACACCCCGGACGTTTATAAGAAGGACATCGACGCCGCCGATAGCTGGCTGCAGAAGGCGCTGGATACCCGCAAGATCAAGGCCGCCAAGGCCGCCGCCGCCGCGCCCGGAGGCATCAACCAGGAATCGCCGAAGTAGACTTTTCCGGAACCGGCTTGAAAAGGGCGGAGAGGCCAACGCTTAACGCGGCCGCTCCGCCCTTTTTGCGTCGGTCGGCGCGGCGGTTTCCCTTGGCGTGTTTTCCGGCGCGTTCTCCCCTATGAACTGGATGGCCCGCGGCCGCCCGCGCGGGTACTCTGGAACGGTAAGGAGGCGACGCCATGGCCGATTTCTTTCAAAACGGACTCGTCACCACGCTCCACCAACTGCGGCGGGACGCTTCGCCGCGGGTCGAGGACAGCCTCGAAACGCTGGCCTCGGCCGCGCCCATCGGGCTGGTTCTTCCGGCGCTGTATAGCGAATTCGAACAACCGGCGATGCGCGGCATCGTCGCCGAGTTGGGGCGCCAGCGTTATCTGAAACGCATCGTCGTCGCGCTGGGGCGGGCCAACCATGGCCAATTCGAGCATGCCCGCTCGTTTTTTTCCGGCTTCGAAACGCCGGTCACGTTCCTCCAGGTGGATCACCCGCGCGTTCTCGGCCTTTTTCACTCCCTCGAACGGGAAGGGTTTCCGATGCACGAGGCGGGCAAGGGGCGCTCCTGTTGGCTGGCGGCGGGGTATCTGCTGGCGCGGGGCGATTGCGAGATTCTCGCCTTTCACGATTGCGACATCCAGGAGTACCGGCGCTCTCTGCTGGCGCGGCTGTGTTACCCGCTCGCGCATCCGGATCTGGGCTTCGAGTACGCGAAAGGGTACTACGCGCGTGTGTCGAATCAACTGCACGGCCGTGTGACCCGGCTGATGTTTTCGCCGCTGGTGCGGGCGCTGCGCGAGATCGCTCCGCGGCTGGGGTACTTGGAATATTTGGACAGTTTCCGCTATGCCCTGTCGGGGGAATTCGCAATGAAGGCGTCGTTTGCCCGCTCCTGCGGCATGGCGGCGGATTGGGCGCTGGAGATCGATTTGCTCTCCGAGGCCTTCGACCGCTGCGGGCCGTTGCGAGTGTGCCAGGTCGACATCGCCGACAACTACGAGCACAAACACCAGCGGTTGTCGGCCGGGGACCCGGCGCGCGGTTTGCGTCGCATGGCGACCGATATCGCCAAGGCGCTCTTGAGTGGAGTGGCGCGCCGCGGCGTTGCGCTCGACGCGCAGCGGCTTGGCGAAGTGGAAAGTCGATTCGAGCGGCTGGCGAGCGAGGCGATGCGCGGCTATGAGGCGGACGCGCTGGTGAATGGCCTCGAATACGACCGGCATGGCGAAATACAGGCGATCCGGACGTTTTCTCTTAGTCTTCGGGAGGCCGGCGCCGCCGTTCATTCCTCCTCCGGCGGCGGCGCGCGGCTTCCCGGTTGGGACGCCGTTTTCGACGCCGCTCCCCGTTTTCGCCAGTCGCTCCTCGACGCGGTGGCGGAGACCGACGTCTCCGGCGTTCTTCCGTTGCGACGGTTAGCCGGGTGACGCGAGAGCCCGGCACGCTCTCCGGGGGCGCGCCGCCCGCGGAGAGCGTACTTTTTTGGAACCCGCGCAAAACGGAGTGCGGCGCCGATTTGTTCCTGGTCCGACTGGCGGTGCGCGCCGCACCCTTTGCGCTTTTTAGGAACTCTCGCAAAACGGAGTGCTCCGCGCGCTTTGCGCTTCCGATAAGCTGGAAGCGTCGCCGCTCATGCGATTTCACCGCACTACCGTCATTCGCGAGCCCGCCGGCGGAGGAGGCAACGGATTCTTGCGTCTTCCGTCGTGGTTTATCCTGATTCTCGCCTTCGGCAGTTTGTTGGCCTTGTTGTGCGTCTCGGGCTTGGCCACGATACGGCGGTCGAAACAGGTGTATGCGAAGCTCCTGGCGTTGAACGAGGCGTATCGCCAGAACGAGCGGTGTCTCGATCAGATCCGTACCGGCATCAGCGAATCGAACGTTCTCGTGCGCGATTATCTTCTCGACCTGACCTTCTTGAAAGAGGACCGCTACCGCAAGGATCTGCAAGGCCTGCGCGAGAACACGATTCGTCAACTGGACGAGTTGAAGCGGCTGCGGGGACCGGAGAACGCCGGGCATATCGACGAGTTGCGCCGGGAGGTGGAGCTTTACTGGGCCTCGCTCGATCCGGTGCTTCGATGGCCCCCTCAGCACCGGCGGTATCTGAGCTTCATCTTCCTGCGCAAGAACGTGATGCCGCTGCGCGACCGCGTGCTCGGGCTGACCGGCAAGGTGGAGGAGATCAACAAAGCGGCGCTGGAGGCGCAGAAGGAAGGCATCGCCGCGAGCGAGCTCGATTTTAAGGCCTACGCCAAGGCGACGCTGACGGTGACCGCGACGCTGGGGCTGATGATCGCCATCCTCTGCGTATGGCGCGTGCTGACGCTGGAACACCGCTCCGAGCGCCAGCGCCTGCGTGCCGAACAAGCCGAGGGACAACTACGCGGGCTTTCAACGCAGCTGGTGCATGCGCAAGAAGCCGAGCGCAAGTCGATTTCCCGCGAGCTGCACGACGAAGTGGGCCAGATGCTGACCGGCCTGCGCATGGAACTCAGCGTACTCAGACGGCTCCACGCCGCGGCCGGCGGCGAGTTCGAGGCGCGCCTGGCGAGCACGAAGGCGCTGCTCGACCGCACGATGCAGGCGGTGCGCGACATCGCGATGGGGCTGCGGCCCTCGATGCTGGACGATCTGGGCCTGGGCGCCGCGCTGGAGTGGCAGGCGCGGGATTTCTCGCGCCGCTTCGACATCCCCGTGACCCTGGACGTGACCGCCTCGCTCGATCGACTGCCCGATCATCATCGGACGAACATCTTCCGCATCGTTCAGGAAGCGCTGACCAACTGCGCGCGGCACGCGCGGGCGCAAAGCGTCCGGATCGCCGTGGCCGAGCGCGGAGGTTCGCTGCAATTGACGATCTCCGACGACGGGGCCGGCTTTAAACCGCGCGACGGCGCCCGCGGAGGATTAGGATTGCTGGGCATCGAAGAGCGTGCGCGAGAGTTGGGCGGGCGCGTGGCGATCCGTTCTCATCCGGGCGGAGGGACGCTGGTTTCCATCGACATCCCGGTTGCGGCCGAGAAAGTAGGCGAGCCGTCGTGAGCGACGTAAAGGTGGTTTTAGCCGACGATCACGGCATCGTGCGCAAAGGCCTCCGCGCGGTGCTGGAGGAGGAGGGCTTCGAGGTGGTGGGCGAGGCCGCCAACGGCCGCGACGCCGTACGGTTGTGCGCCGAGCTTCAACCCGAAGCGGCCGTGATCGACATCGCCATGCCCCTGCTGAACGGCATCGAAGCCGCGGCCCAGATTCGCAAAGCCAGCCCCGCAACCGGCGTCGTCATGATCAGCATGTATTCGGACGAGACGTATGTCATGCGCGCATTGACCGCCGGGGCGAAGGGATATCTGTTGAAAGATACCGCCGGCGAAGACGTGCTACCCGCCGTGCGCGCCGTAACACAAGGCAAAAGCTACTTCAGCCCCGGCATCGCCAAGACGCTGCTCGAAGATTACGTGCGCTACCTGCGTCAGCGCAAGCTGGAGGATTCCTACGATCTGCTGACCGAGCGCGAAAAAGAAGTGCTGCAACTGCTGGCCGAGGGCAAAGCGAATAAGGAAGTGGCCGGCGTGCTGGCGCTCAGCCTTTCGACGGTGGAAACGCATCGCACAAATCTGATGCAGAAGCTGAACCTGCACAGCACGGCGGAGATCGTGCTGTACGCGGTAAGGAAGAAGATTATTTGCTGAGCGGCCGGCGCTACTTCACCCAGATCGATGGGGGAAGAGGCAAAGGCGGTTGGGGGCTCAGCGGCACGCTCACGTTCATCTGAAAAATCCCCGGGTTCAATCCCGGCGCGGATTCCTCATACCTCACCTGGGCGTCCAGGCCGCCGATTCGGACCTTCACGGGCTGGTCAATGTCGCTGACGGCGAGAGCGGCCACAATCCGCGGGTGACTCCGGCGGAGTTCGTCCCGCCTCCGCCGGTCCCGAACATCGAAACGACGGCTCCGCGCGCGGCCGCATTGGCCGGCGAGTTTAGAGTGCCGACTTCGTTCAGAACGGCCGCCTGGGTGAACTCCAAGCCTGTGGTAATGCGAGACCCCCAAAATCGCGGTCACAACGCCCCGAAAAAATTATATCTCCCTCCCCCTCAATGCCTTACACCGAATTTTTCCCCACCTCCCCCTCGCTTTTCCCACCCCCCGCGCTATCGTGTAACCAAGAGCGAGACGACTGATCATCTTCGTCCTCGCCGCTAAGTGGTTTCCATTCTAGACAAGGGAGATCGCGAATGCAAAAAGGTGGGCGCTGGCCGCTCGCGTTTGACGCGGCTCCCTATCCAGTTTAAGGGTTACCTGAACGGGTTTTTGATCTTCGTAAAAACGCAACGTTGCACTAAATTCTGTAGCAAACAAAGGAACGATGGGAAGTAAGCCGGATCGCAACGGCAAACCCGAAAAAAGCCAAGGGCGTAGTGCCGCGGCGTAACAATGTTACGGGACCATCGTTCCAGGGGATCCGTGCGCCAATCGATGTGCTGGAATTGAATCACGTTTGATCGCGGCGTCGCTAGTTACCAGCAAGTCATATCGTTCGGCGATTTCTCCTTTCGGAGGAGCGTCTAACTTTATGGCTCCCGCGACGCGACATAGGCGGCGATGTTGAGCATGTCTTCCTCGCTTAACTTACTAACTGCGGATTTCATCAGACCGCTCCACATACCCTTCCGCGTGCCCTGTTGCAGGTCGTATAACTGGCGTACAAGGTAACTGGGAGACCGTCCCGCGATACCCGGTACCGGCCCCAGGCCTCTCAAGTCCGCGCCGTGACACACGCCGCACGGAATGGTCTTGCCGGTTTCTTTCGTCACCAGCGTCTCGCCCTTGCGGATGCTGCCCACCGGAACGTAGGCGATGAAACCCGAATGCGGATCGCGCAGCACCTCGGCCGCCTCCGCATCCATGGGCGTCTCGATAATCCGGTTGCCGATCGGCTCCCTCGCATCGCCCGGCAGCGGAAGAAACAGCCCGATCGATGCATACATCTTCGGCACGGTTTCGGTCTCCACCACCTTAATCCACGGCGTCCAGCGCATAGAGCAATAGTAATCGGCGGAGGCCTCGATTTCCCCGGCGGTCATGGCCTTGGCAAACGCGATCATGCGCTTCGTGTTCCCCTTGCGCGGGTCGGCGCTGTCGCGGTCGCCGTTCTTAAAATCGCGCATCTGCTGGATGAAGTACTCGCGCGTGAACCCCACCACGCTGGCGTTCTCCGGCCGGCCTTTACCATTCGGATAATGACAAAGCGCGCAGGCGAGAACATCCGGCTTGCGCCCTTTCGCCACCACCTCGGGCATCTTCGGATGATCGCCCGGATACCAGTCCGCCGGGCCGAACGGATCGCCGATCTGCGCTCGCGTCGGCGCCAGATCGCTGCCCGGCAAATGCTTTGCGCTCTCGTCGCGCGCCTTCGGACTCGGGGGTGGCTTCACGGCTGGCGTTTGAAGACCGTAGGCCCATTCCGGCGGTCCCTCGGCCGCGATGCAGAAGCTGGCTGTTAGCGCAACCGCGAAAACGAAGTAGAACGCTTTCATGAAGAGGAAGTATATCAGCGGCGCGCTCCCTTCAGCGGACGCGGACGCTCGCTGTTCATGGCCGCACGAAGATCGACGGAGGATTGGGCATGGACGTAAGCGGGGAATCGGTGGATAGGGTGATGGGCAGCGCGGCGGGACCGAGACCCACCGGCACGGCTACGTTCATTTGAAAGATCCCCGTGGTCAATCCCGGCGCGGAGCCTTCGTACAGGACCTGTGCGCTGAATGGGCCAATCCCGGCCTGCACGGGAACCGCCAGAATCGCCAACGGAGAGAGCGGCCACAAGCCGCCTGTGACGCCGCCGGGGTTCGTCGCGCCGCCGCCGGTTCCGAACACAGAGACGACGCTTCCGCCTCGGGCCGGGTTCGTGGCGGAGTTCGCGGTGCCGTCTTCGTTCAGAACCGCCGCCTGAAGGAGAGGCGGGCCGGCGGGCTGCGGGATGGAGGTGTAGAAGATCGCGGGCGCCCAGCCCACCAGCGGGATCGTCGCGCTGTTGGTTACCGCTCCGTTGTACTCCACGTGGACGACAGTTCGCATAGACGTGAACAGTTCCGCATTGCCCAGTATCCAGGGCACGATGGCGTTCACCTGGCCGTTCTGAACATAGAGCAGCGGCGCCTGATACTGATCGAAGAAGACCTTGACGCCGGCCAGATTGAACGGCAGCAAGTCATGGGCTTCGAGCGTTCCGGGGACTCCGATGGCCGGCCCGATACCGTCCCCATGAATGGTGACGATCTCGCCCGGCGCGACCGGACCTTCGGCGTAGCTGGCGCCGTTTTCGAGCGTGTACGACATGCAGGGGGATTGCGTGCGCGCCGGGTCGTCGATGCGCAGAGCGGCGACGAACGCCAAGCCGGAGGGGAGGTCGCCGGAGAGACCGGGAAAGTCGAGCGACCCTGTGAACCCGGCTACGGCGACGGAGCCATCGCCGAAGGCCGCAAGGGCCGCCGGAGCGTCCTGCCCCGATCCGCCGAGATACGTGGAGGCGATCAGCGCGCCGGATGGATTGAACTCGGCGAGGAACATGTCTCCGCCGCCGCCGTTCATGCAACGCTGAAAGGCTCCGTTCGTCAAAGGGAATCCGAACGAAGCCTCACCGGCGACGTAAACGTTGCCCGCGGCGTCCTCGTCCAATGCAACCGCTCCCGAAAGATAGGTCGCGTAGAGCAGGCTTGAGCCATTCGCCGCCATCTTCGCCAGGAATCCGACCGGCTGCCCGGCGATCGTCCATGAAGCGGTCGGCGACGCTTGAAACGCACCCGCCGTCACCGGAAAATTCGTCGAAGTCGTTTGACCCAAAACCCACGCCTCGCCGTTCGAATCCACCCGGATCGCCGTCCCGTTCTCGCCGCCGCTCGCGCCGAGATACGTGGAATAAACGAGCGCCGATCCCGCGGCGTTCAGCTTGGACACGTAGGCCGATTGATAGTTTTCGGTCGTGTTACTGGGGATCTTTGTCAGATAAGCCCCCGGCGTCACCGGAAAATCGACTCCGTTCGTCGAGCCGGTGATGTAGGCGTCGCCCGTCGCGTCCACGGCGAGGCCGCCCTGGTTATAAATGGAACTTGCGACCGCGCCGCCGGTCAGGTACGTCGCGTAAATCAGCTTCGACCCATCGGCGTTCAGCTTGGCCACCGCTCCCGTTGTATTGGCGCTTCGAGCTCGGCAGCCTGGTCTGGAACGCACCGGGCGTCACGGGCAGCGTGGCATCGCCTGTTCCATTGACGTAAGCGTTGCCGGCGGCGTCGATGGCCAGTGCCGTGGCTGACAGACCGGGCACATATGTGGAATAAATCAGCTTATCGCCGGACGGACTGAGTTTCGCGACGAACCCTCCGTAGCCGTCCGCGCCTACCGTCGAAAATGCGGCCCCGGGCGTCATTGGAAAATTCCTCGCCCGCGGATCCCGGCGATGTAAATGTTCCCGCCCGCATCCACCGCGATCGCCGACGCCAAAATCGTCGTCGCTCCCCTCCCAGATAAGTCGAAAAAATCGGATCTGCCCGCCGGATCGAGCTTGACGATGAAAGCGTCGTTGCATGGGGAAAGCTGGACGTAGTTGTTGACGAGCGGCCCTGGGCACAACCCGCCGCCGTAATCGGGTTGCACAACTCCGGCGGTGGTCGGGAAAATCCCAGACGATGTGAAGCCAGTGACATACATGTTTCCGGCGGCGTCGGTCGCAAGCGCCGTGATCGTCGTCGACTGCCCATCGAGCGCAAATACCACGGGAACCGTTGCAGGCGAGGACTGGGCCGCGGCCGTTCCAATCGCCATCGCCAAAAGTAAGCCTGTGCGCATGACGAACCATCCAGCACGCGGCGTTCCGTGGCGATTTCTCCACAAATACGGCCCTTCCCGTTCCCGGCGCGTGTCAATACGCCCCAACGCCGGGGCGAGAAACGGGCGCGGCGGCGCACTACCTTTCCCGTCCCGTGAAATATCCCTTACTACCGCCGCTAGTGGCGATCGCCGTTGGCATTGCGCTGGAACGCGCCGTTCCATGGCTCGGAGTCGAAGCGGTAGCAGCCGGCGTGGCGCTCGCGCTGCTGGCCGCGTTGGCGGCGAGATTTGCGGCGCGCCTGCGCACCTTTTGCGTTCTCCTGGCTCTGGTTCCGGCGGGCCTGCTGCTGGCCCTGTGGCATGAACCGAAAGCGGCCCCGGTGATCGAGTCGGGGCCGGAAGAGTCGGTACTGCTGGAGGGGTGCGTCGTGGAGCCGACGCTTTTTTACGAAGGGCGGGACCAATTCACGCTGGAGCTGGCGCCGGGGGCGCGGGCGCATGTAAACCTGACGCTGCGCGATGGAGAGCCGGCGCCGGACTTGCGCTATGGGCAGAGGGTGGAGATAGAAGCGAAGGTTCGCCGGCCGCATAATTTCGAGAACCCGGGCGAATTCGACTACGTCGGATTTCTCGCGCGCGAACACGTGTATTGGAACGCGGCGATGCAGACCGGCTCGACGCCGAAGCTGCTGCCGGGGCGCTGCGGGGGGCGGGCGGCGGCGGTGATTTACGGCATTCGCGAAGCGGCGTTCGCGCGCCTGGAGCGGCTGTATTCGAACGACGCTCTCGCGCGCGGGCTGCTGGAGGCGATTCTGCTCGGCGAGCGCCGGAAGCTGGACAAAGTCTGGCAGGACGATTTCCGCCGCGCGGGCACGTATCACGTGCTCGTCGTGGCCGGGCTGCATTTGGCGGCGTTCGCGGGGTTCCTGCTGTTCCTGCTGCGGGTGTGCTTTGTGCGCGAGATTCCGGCGCTGGCGATCACGACGGCGGCGGCGTGGATGTACGCCTGCGTTTCCGGAGGCGCGACGCCGGCGCTGCGGGCGGCGGGGGCGCTCACGCTTTACCTCGTGGCACGATACTTCAGCCGGCGCACGCGGGTGTTGAATCTGATCGCCGCCGTCGCGCTGGTGTTCCTGATCGCCGATCCGGCGCAGTTGTTCGAGCCGGCGTTCCAGCTTTCGTTTCTCGCGGTCGCGTCCATCGGAGCGCTGGGCATTCCGCTGATCGAGAGGACCTCCGGGCGATTCGCCATGGCCGCGCAGGGCATCGAAGAAGTGTCGCGCGATCCGCATCTACCTCCCGATGCGGCGGCCTTGCGCGTGGAGATCCGCCTACTGGCTGAGACGCTCCATCTCTATACGCGGCTCCCGCGACTGTGGTGGGAGCGAGGCCTGGCGCGGATCGTTCAGGTTATTTTCGCCATCTATGAATTGGCTCTCATCTCCACCACGCTGCAGATCGGCCTTGCGCTCCCAATGGCGATCTATTTCCACCGCGTGTCACTCTACGGCATTACAGCCAATGTTCTTGTCGTTCCGATGATGCCGCTGGTGGTGCCGGTGGGGCTGATGGCGGTGATCACGGGATGGCATCCGTTGGCGCGGTCGGCCGCGTGGCTGGTGGAGACCGCGGCGCGCGTCAGCGTCTGGCACGCCCATGCCGCGCCGGATTGGCGCATTCCCGATCCGCCGCTGTGGGTGGATGTCAGCTTCGTCGCGGCGCTGGTGGCGTTGGCCCTGGTGTTGGGCGCGAAGCTCTTCGCGGGGAAACGCCGCTGGACGATGACGGCCGGAATCGCCGTGGCCGCGCTGTTCGCGCTGATCCTGTGGCATCCGTTTCAGCCCGTGCTGAAGCGGGGGCGCCTGGAGGTGACGGCGATCGACGTGGGCCAGGGCGACAGCCTGTTCGTGGCCTTCCCCGGAGGCCACACCATGTTGATCGACGGCGGAGGAATCCCAACCTTCGGACGCGAAGCGAAGTCGCGGCTCGACATCGGAGAGGACGTCGTCGCGCCGTATCTATGGAGCCGTTCTCTGCGGTCGATCGACATTCTCGCTATGACCCACGCGCACGCCGACCACGCCGGCGGCCTCGGCGCGCTGATGGACGATTTTCATCCGCGCGAATTTTGGACCGGCGCCAATTCCGATAATCCCGCGTGGCGCGAATTGCGCGATCACGCGCGGCGGCTGGGGATTCGCGTGCGGGAACTGCGCGCGGGCGCGTGCTTCACCTTCGACGGAGCGACGGTGACGGTCCTTGCGCCGGCGGCCGATTACAGCGCGGCGGCCGCGCCGAACAACAACGATTCGCTCGTGCTGCGCCTTGCCTATGGCGAACGGTCGTTCCTATTAACCGGCGACGCGGAGACGCCGGTGGAAACGCGCATGGTCGCGGATGGTTTAGCCCACGCCGACGTGTTGAAGGTGGGGCATCACGGCAGCAAGACCTCGACCACGGAGACCTTTCTCGACGCCGTTCGGCCCGCCTTCGCCATCGTCTCCGACGGCCGCGACAACCGCTTCCATCATCCGCATCCGAGCGTCGTCGCGCGCTTGAACGAGCATCACGCCGAGGTGCTGCGGACGGACACGGTGGGGCTGATCTCGGTGTCCACCGACGGGCGGCGGCTTTGGGTGAGGGACTTTTCAGAGGATTCGGCGGGAAAAACCTTGCCGCCATAGCGCGGCCAAGGCCTCACCTTATGCGCCGGCGGCCACGAGCGTGGACGCGATGCCAGCGACGATATAGGCCATCACGGCGCGTTGCGCTCATGTAGCATGGAGTGTTTTTACGGATGCTCGAATTCGTTGGCGTGCGGGACGAGTTGAAAGTATTCGGAGTCGGTCAGATCGGTGTTCCAATGACCGCTCCAGAGGCCGTAGGCGTAGACGCCAAGGAACAGCGCGGCGACTCCGGCCGCAATCGCCCAGGGCGGCACGCGCTTGCGGCGCGGCGTGGAAAGAAACAGAGCGCCCTCCGCCGGACACGCCGCCACGCACTGCATGCAACCGATGCACTCGGCCGAGCGGATGGTGATCAGCCGGTCCACGGGCAGGGCCGATGGACACGCCTTCGCGCATTTTGCGCAATCGATGCACAGACCCGCGTCCCGGCGAATCCGAAGCGGGCTGGCCATCGACACCAGCCCCATCAGCGCTCCGTAAGGGCAAAAATAGCGGCACCAAAAGTTCTGAACGACGATCGATCCGAGCACAAGAACCGCGAGGATCGTTGCGCCTGGGACGGCGAGATCGCGGAACAGATTGAGCATCTTCACGTCGTCCACCATGCCGTAGGGGCTTTCGAGGAACTCCTGGATCGCCGCGACGGACATCGATGCGACCACCCAGACGAACAGCCCCATCAAGACGTACTTGATTCCACGCAAGCGGAATATCCACGGCGCGAGGGAGGCGGAAATTGCGCCGGAAGAGTTTGCGGCCCAGCCGCCAAAGATATTCCGAGACCGTTCCCACCGGGCACAGCCAGCCGCAAAAGCTCTTCCGGAATATCCACGACGCCGCGAGAAACGCGATCAGAAGCAACGTCCCCGCCGGGTGAATTCTGGGCAGGCGCCCGGTGAGCAGCAGCACCTTGAGGTTCATGAGCGAGGCGATGGGCAGCCAGCCCTCCACGCCCGCCGGCCGCGCGGCGCGGAAGGATCGCCCGCCGCTTTCGTAATACCGGACGAATAAATAAAACTGCGCGCCAATCCACACGTTCAGCAGCAGAAATGTGAATTGAACCGCGCGCCGCAGGGATTGCGAATGCTCCGGGAGAGCGCGCTTCCCCAGTTTCTTGCGTGGCGTGGCTGCTGCCGCCGGCTGCTGGTTCACCACGGGCGCCCTCGCTTCTTAGTGCGCTTCTTCCATCTCGACCGCGCGCGGGAAGAGGATATTGTTTTCCAGGTGAACGTGATGGTGAAGGTCGCGCTCGAATTCTTCAAGACCGCTGTATAACGCCACGAACGTGGGACAAGCTCCGCCGGGAGCGGTGTATCCATTCGAGAGTTCGCGAATCTGCGCGAGCAGCGCGCCGGCGTCGTCGTGTTCGGCGACCATATTCGCGATCGGGCGCTTCACACTTCCAAAGAATGCGACGGGCACGCGATCCCCGGCCTGTACGGCCTCTTCCATCCGCTCAATGTAAGGAAATAGCACTTGCTCCTCCTTCAACATGTGCGTGGACAGTTCCAGCCCGATCGCCGAGAACAATTGTTCGATCTGAGCGATTTCAGGATGGGCTGGCCCGTGCTTGGCGGCCACTTTCGCGAGCAGCCCCTCGATCCGCGGCGTCTCCCGCCGCACGAAGCCGTGATGTTTTTCGACGATGTGCGCAGTGAGTTCGCGGAGCGGCTTCGCACTCCACTCGCCCGCCTCCGGTGTCTGGGAGTCGCGGGCCGATTGCTCCAACAGCTCCACCACGCGGCCAAGATCCACCTTGGCATGGGAGCAGGCTTCGCTCAGCGGCCGCTTGCCGCCGCAGCAATAGTCGATGCCCAGCGATTCGAATACCCGGATGCTGGATGGATCCTCCAGCGCGATTTCACGAACGGTTTTTTCGAGTGTAGTTTGCATTTTGCCCGCCTCTGTTTTGAGAGTAAGGCGAGTGTGCGTTGGAAGCAGTGACTTAAGTCACCGGCGCTTTTAAACCATGGACGCCAGATCGGCTTCAAGGCCCTCCCGATCGAGGACCGTGATCTGCCGCCCATTCATCTCAATGAAGCTCTGCGCCTGAAGGCGCGCCAAGTTGCGCGAAACCAGTTCCCGGACCGTGCCAATCTGGGCGGCGAGCTCCTGATGGCTCGCATTCAACGAAAACACCGTGCCGCGATCGCCGGCGCGGCCTTCCGCGCTCGCCTCGCGCAACAGCCACGAGATCAGCCGGTGCCGCACCGTGGTGAACGAGAGTTCTTCGATGATCCCCACGAGCCTGCGCAACCGCTTCCCGACCACTTGTAACATCTTCAGCGACACCTCGGGTTTTTCCAGGCAAATCGCCCGCAAATCGGCCCGCGAGATGAAGAGAACCTCGGTCTTTTCGAGCGCCGCACCGGAAGCCGGATAATCGCCGCCATCGAACACCGGCAATTCGGCCACCGATGCGCCAGGCCCTTCGACAGTCAGCACCTGCTCCCGCCCGTGGATGGAAGTCTTAAACACCCGCACGCGCCCCGAAACCACGATATACAAGCCCTGGCACGGTTCTCCTTCGGCGAACAACATTTCTCCCGAAGAATAGGTCCGCATCGCGCAGCGGCATGCCAGCGAATTCACCTCCGGCTCGTCCAGCGCCGCGAACAAGGGCGTCGCTTTCAAAATTTCTTTGGCGGAGACGGACGGTTGTGGCATCCTCCCTCAATCTTCCGCCAAATGCGAGACAGATAGGAAGGGCAGCTTAGGGGCTGTGGCGGCGCGGCCGGTCCTACTTCAAAATGGCGTCAATTGCCGTCGACAGCCTCGCCTCGGTCATCCTCGACGGAACGTAATCCTGAACCCGGCCCGCGCGATCGATAAAGACGAACGTGGGCGTGGCCGAGACACCGTATCGGACCATCGCCTGCTCGCTGACCGCGATGGGAACGCTCTCCAATCCTTTGTATGCCTCGTGCCACACTTTATCGATTTCATTCAATGCCTTCGCGCGATCGGTGTCGTAGAGCCTGGTGACGGCCAGGAACTGTACGTCCCGCTGCCGGTACTTGTTTACGATCCGGCTGAATGTGGCCGCTTCGTCTCTGCAATCGCCGCACCAGGAGGCCCACATGAACAGGACCACGGGCTTCCCTTTCATCGCCTGGATGGGCGTGGCCGCCGGGCCGCGCGAAGTCTCGATGTCGAAGGCGGGTGCGGGCCGCCCAGCCAAACCCAATAGGTCCCACTGCCGCCAGATTCGCGACCGGAACGCCGCCGGCGCGTTGGCGTGTCTCCCAACTTCTTCTTCGAGGTATCGCAACGCGGCGTCTTTGCCCGAGGCCTGGTTCCGGCATTGCGCTTCGACGTCGATGGCCGTGCCGAGGGCGTACGCCGCTTGGGGCGCCGTATCGAAGGCGGCCAAGTTGGGCAACAACGGCGTTGCGAGTTCCCTCGCCTGTTGCGCATAGATGGCCGCTTCTTTCCAGGCTCCGAGCGCTGCCGCGCCCCGGGCGAGCCAGGCGATCCCCGTCATATATTCGCCGTCCGTTCCGCTTTCGGCCCGGTGAACTTCAAGGATCGACTCCGCGCTGAGCAAATCGCCCGCCGACAGCTTAAACCGCATCGCCCGGACCGCATCGCCCGGCGCGGCTCCGATTGCCGAGGAAAGCGTGAAGAACAATCCAATCGAGACCGCACGCCGTAGTTTGAGACGCAATGGAAACCCCCTCTATTCAGTCGAAGATTGGACGCTGCTTGCCGCAATTTGTCCCGGCGCGGGACGTTCTTTGTAGTCAGGCGCCGGGACTGCTGATACGATAAGAATAACGAGGTATTTGCGCCATGCGCTTGTTCATCCGCCGCGCGGTGTTGTTTACTCTTCTGTGCGGCGCCGTTCCGCTCTCTTATTCGGCGGACCCGCCGGCGCGCGAGGATCTTCGCGCCTCGATCCGGAAATTCACGCAGGTGTTCGACGTAGTGGAGAATAATTTCGCCACCAAGATCGATCCGGACGACGCCATCTACGACGGCGCGATCCCTTCGATGCTGCACACCCTCGATCCGCACTCGAATTTTCTCGATCCCAAAGCCTACCAGCGTCTGCAGGAAGATCAGGTGGGCCATTATTTCGGCGTCGGAATGATGGTGGGCGAGCCGGAAGGCAAGGCGCTGGTGATTTATCCGTTCTCCGGCGCGCCAGCCTACCGCGCGGGACTGCGGCCGGGCGACGAGATCGTTTCGGTGAACGACACCTCCACCGAGAAGCTGGACGTGGACGGAGTGTCGGCACTGCTGAAAGGGCCGCGCGGAACGCCGGTTCAAGTGGCCGTGCGGCGCTATGGGCATGCCGATCCGATGTGGTTTCATCTGACGCGCGCCGAGGTTCCGCGCGATAGCGTCAGCTACGCGTTCTGGCTGAAGCCGGGCATCGCCTACCTGAAAATCGATTCGTTCAACGAGAACACGGGACGGGAAGTGGACCGGGCCCTGGCGCGGCTGGGCGAGAGTTCGGTGCGCGGGCTGGTGCTCGATCTGCGCGGCAATCCAGGGGGCATCCTTCAGGAAGCGGTGGCCGTGGCCGATCATTTTCTGAAAAAAGGACAGGCCATCGTTTCGCACCACGGGCGCTCGTCGCAGGAAGTGAAATTCGTCGCCAACCACGGCCAGCAAGGGCCGGAATACCCGATCGTCGTCATGGTGAACCGGGGCACGGCGTCGGCGGCCGAGATCGTCGCCGGAGCGCTTCAGGATCACGACCGGGCCTGGATCCTGGGCGAGAAGACGTTCGGGAAAGGCCTGGTGCAGGCGCCCTATCCGCTCAGCGGGGACACGGCGCTGCTGCTGACCATCGCCCACTATTACACGCCCAGCGGGCGGTTGATCCAGCGCGACTACACCCATCAATCTTTTTACGATTACTACATGCGCGGTCCGGGAAAAGACAATCTGAAGGACACCCGGAAGACCGACAGCGGGCGCACGGTGTATGGAGGCGACGGCATCACGCCGGATCAAAAATACGGCACGCCGGCGCTGACCCCGGTGGAAGCGCAGTTGAGCGGCGGAATGGAATATTTCTATTTCGTGGCGCGCTATTTCGGCGCGGGCGACGCCAAGCTGGCGCGAACCTGGCAGCCCGACGACAAGGTATACGGCGATTTTCTCGCTTTTGCGCGTCAGCGCGGGGCGCGGTTTACCGACGCCGAAGCGGCCGCCTCCGAAGCGTGGATTCGCGAGCGGCTGCGCGAGGAGATGTGGATTACGGCGTTCAGCAAGGAAGACGCCGACCAGTTGGCGCTGGAGAACGACCCGGAAGTGGCGCAGGCGATGCTGGCGCTGCCCGCGTCCGAGGCGCTGCTGGCCAAGGCGACGACGGCGCAAACGGACAAGCGGCGCGCCGTGGCGCTGAACCCTTAAATCTCGCTGTCGCCGGTTTCGCTCACGCGTTCGGCCTCCTCCGCCCCGCGCGGGCCGGATTCGAGCGCGTCGGCGATGATGCGGTTGGCGGTGGCCGCCTCCGCTTCCTGCACGCGGAGTTCGAAGCCCAGATTGGGCAGCACCGCGTCGCCCACCAGCACGGAAGCGATCCCGCTCGCCTCGAGCAATCGCTGGATCTCCTGCGCCTCCAGTTCGCCCACATTGGCCCCGCTCGATCGGTAAATGGTAACCAGTTCGTCGCTCATCCCTTTGAGCTTAGCAAGCGGGCGGCGGTAGAATGGTCCGTGGAGGAGCCGCGAAATGGCCGGAAACAACGCCGGAGACAAACTATTGTGGTTCGCGGGCGGGGCCGCCGTGGGCGTGGCGCTGGCCATCCTGTACGCTCCCGCGGCCGGACGCGAGACGCGCCGCCAGATCACCCGTAAAACCGCCGTGCGGCGCGACGCCTGGGCCGAGTCCGGCCGGGAAATCTTCGACCGGGGCCGCGAGATGTACGAGCGCGGGCGGGAGATCGTGGACGAAGCGGCGGAGATGTTCGAGCGCGGACGCCAGATGATGGAAGACGCCCCGCCCGAGGAAGCCTAAGCACCGGGGTTTAAGGAATACGACATGAGCGCGACAACGACGGCCGGCGATATACACTCGCTTCCGGCCTTTTCAAACGAACCGTTTTTGGACTTTTCGACGGCGGAGAACCGGCAGGCGATGGAGCGGGCGCTGGCGGGCGTTAAAGCGGAATTCGGGAAAACGTATCCGCTGCGGATCGCCGGGCGGAGCGTGACGACGGGCGACCGTCTCATCTCGGTGAATCCATCGCGGCCCTCGGAGACGATCGGCGTACACGAAAAAGCCACGGCCGCGCTGGCGCGGGAGGCGGTGGAAGCGGCGCACGCCTTCTTTCCCACATGGCGCGCGACGCCGGCCGCCGAGCGGATCGCGATGCTGCTCAAAGCGGCGGCGATTCTGCGGAAGCGCAAGCTCGAGTTCGACGCCTGGCTGGTGTCGGAAGCGGGTAAGACCTGGAGCGAGGCCGAGGCCGACGTCTCGGAAGCGATCGATTTCTGCGAATATTACGCGCGGCAGATGGCGCACTACGCCCAGCCGGTGGCCACGCTGCAGCTTCCCGGCGAGCGCGGGCGGATGGTCTATCTGCCCCTCGGAGTGGGCGTGATTATTCCGCCGTGGAACTTTCCGTTGGCGATCCTCGCCGGGATGACCGCGGCGGCGCTGGTGGCCGGCAACACGGTGGTGATCAAGCCGTCGAGCGACACGCCGGTGATCGCCTCCAAATTCGCCGAAGTGCTGGAGGAGGCGGGATTCCCCAGCGGCAGTTTCTCGCTGCTGGTGGGCAGCGGCGCCGTCGTCGGCGACGTTCTCGTTGAGCATCCCAAAACCCGGTTCATCTCCTTCACCGGCTCGCGCGACGTCGGGCTGCGGATCAACGAGCTCGCGGCGAAGGCGCGGCCCGGCCAGCTTTGGATCAAGCGCGTCGTCGCCGAGATGGGCGGCAAGGACGCCATCGTCGTCGACCAGGACACCGACGTGGACGAGGCCGTGAAAGGCGTGTGGATGTCGGCGTTCGGATACTGTGGGCAGAAATGCTCGGCCTGTTCGAGAGCGATCGTCCACGAGGCCGTCTACGACGAGTTCGTCGCCAAACTGAAGGCCAGCGTCGAGAAACTGACCGTCGGCGCCTCCGAGAACCTCGCCAACTACATGGGGCCGGTCATCAACCGGGCGGCGATGGAAAATATTCTCGGCTACATCGAGACTGGCAAGAAGGAAGGACGGCTGATCGCCGGCGGCGGACGCGCCGAAGGGGATGGCTATTTCGTCCAGCCGACCGTCATCGCCGACGTCGACGCGAAGGCCCGCATTTTCCAGGAAGAGATCTTCGGGCCGGTGCTGGCGGTGGCGAAGGCGCGCGATTTCGACCATGGCCTGGAGATGGCCAACGATACCGAATACGGGCTAACCGGAGCCGCCTATACCCGCGTTCCCGAGCGGATCGAAAAAACGAAGCGGGATTTCTTCGTTGGAAATCTCTACATCAACCGCAAATGCACCGGCGCCATGGTAGGCGCGCACCCGTTCGGAGGGTTCAACATGTCGGGGACCGATTCCAAGGCGGGCGGGCCGGATTATCTCCTCCAATTCCTCCAAGGCCAATCGATCGCCGAGCGGATCGTTTAAACCGGCTGTCAACAATTGACAAATACTGTTATAAGAGTTATCGTTCGGGCATGAACGTCAATCTCGGCCCCGTGTTCGACAATTTTATCGGCGAGCTGCTTGAAACTGGCACATACCAATCCCAAAGCGAAGTGGTGCGGGAGGGGTTGCGGCTTCTCAAGGAAAGGGAGGAGCTGAAAAAGCTCCGGCTGGCGGAACTGCGAAGGGAAATCGCGATCGGCAGCGAGGAGGCCGACCGCGGTGAGTTCGTCGACGGGAAGGAGACGTTTGCCGAGATTCGCAGGCGCAGCGCCGGGCGGAAGCGCGCCAAGGGATGAAACGGTTCGTCCTCACCCGGCGCGCCAAGCGGGATCTGAACGACATCTGGGATTACATCGCCTCCGACAATATCGAAGACGCCGATCGGGTGATCGACGCCTTGGATGGCGCCGTGATCAAGCTGGCGCAGAACCCAGGCATCGGTCACTGGCGCGAGGAACTGATCGACAAACGGCATCGTTTCTTTCCAGTGCATCCGTACTTGATCGTCTACCGTCACGAAACCAAGCCACTGCAGATTATTCGAGTTCTCCATGGATCCCGCGATGTGCAAAGCCTCCTTGGCCTGGCGCCGGACTGAACGCGGATCGAGCTGGCGGCGAAGGCGCGGCCATGGGAAATGTGGCTCAAGCGCGTTGTCGCCCGAAGATCGTTTGATTCCCAAATCGTGATAGCATGTTGAGTGCCCCGATTCGAAGGGGACCAGAGAGTCACAATCCCAGGGTCGATCCCGAACAACATGGCGGAGGGCGGCACGGCTCGCAAGGCTGGGCGCCCTCCTCCGAATTTTAGTACCCGCCAGAACAGCCCGTAGCCGCCGCCTTCCCACCAAAAGTCCCAGAACCGACTGGTACTAATAGAGTTAGAATGGCCTTGACTTCAATTCCCCGCACCCGCATACTGGGAAGGTCAACAAGCGATTGAATTGAGTCTCTTAAGTGAAAACAGGAAACTGGCAGAGCTACGCGCGGTTGCGCTTGGCGCGGAAGCCAGTGGGGTATCGGAGGGTACGGTGGGCTGCTTAAAATATTCCGCGAAAGCGGTCGTCAATTTATCTTTAGGACTTCTACTGGCCGCCGGCTTGGCGCCGGGCCTTTTCGCCGGCGCTTTGCCGTCGTCCCTGATGTGTTCCAATCCAGGTTCGGGTTCGAATCCGGTAACCACAACCTCGATCAACGCCAACTCCTGCACGGATTTCTCCTATAGCATGGTCCAGGGCGCCAACGACTGGCAGTACGGCTATTACGCCCTCGGCAGCGCCGATCCCGCCACCTACATTCCCTCCTCGAGCAGTTTTCAACAGATGGGCCAGGCGTTCAACGGTTATTACGCCGTCGATTTTTCGCACTACTGGACTTCAATGGACGCCTTCGGCGCGCACCCGAATTCGCCCGATACCGATCTGCATAACCCTCCCTATTGCGTGCCCGATCCCGCCAATTGCGGAACCGGAAAGGACAACAACCCTTCTCCCTATCACGTCGAGCAGTGGGCGGTGCGGCAATTCGACATTCCCAGCTATTTTCAAGGGGGCTCCGTCAACATCAACGTCAGTGGCCAAAAAGATCCACGCGACATGATGGCTGGCCAGAGCACAAATATCCTGGTATTCCTGGACCGTAATGGTACCGTCTCCGAAGTCTCATCGCTCTTAGTTCCCTCTAACGCCACCGTCGTCTCGATGCCCACGTTGAACCTGAACCTGTTGCCAGGCGACATCATCGACTTCGCGCTCACCACCACCATCTCGCAGGTTAACGGGCACACCTATACCACCGATTATTCCGACGGCACGTTCGAGTTGATTACTCTGACCACCGCCGCGCCGGAGCCGGCGACTTTTGCCATGCTCGGCGCAGGGCTTCTCGCACTCGGCGGATGGCGGCTGCGCAAGCGCAAGACCAACCGAATCCCTTAGCTCCGCTTCAAGAACCTCAAGCCATCCGCTGCAAGCTCCTCCGGAGTCGCCGCAAGGTCGCGCCAGATGCATGTCGCGGCCGCTAAATCCGGAATCCGCGAGCCGAAGCTCTCGATCGTCAGCCACTCGTCGTAGCCCAATTTTTCGAGTCCGCCGAACACCTCGTCCCATTCCACGTGGCCGCTGCCCGGCGCGCCCCGGTCGTTCTCGCAACTATGCACGTGCTTCAATCGCGGACCGCACGCGGCGAGGGCGGACGCCATCGACTTTTCCTCGATGTTGGCGTGGAAGGTGTCAAACAGCAGGCCGATGCGCGGATGGTTAATCTCGTCGCAAAGGACGCGGCCGTCGGCGGCGGTGTTCAGGAAGAACGTTTCGAAGCGGTTGAGCGGCTCGACGGCGAGCGTGACCTTCGCGGCCTCGAGCGCCGGTCCGAGGCGGCGCAGTCCATCGACGGCGCGCATCCATTCGTCCCCGGTGCGGCGGCGTCCGGGAAGATAGCCGACGGGAGCGCAGAACGGCCCGGCCAGCACGGTGGCGCCGAGCGCGGAGGTGGCTTCGATGGCCCGGTGCAGAAAATCCAGCGTCTTCGAACGCGCAGCCGCGTCCTCGGTGATCAGACTAAATCCGCCGGTGAGCGCCGAGCATACCGTGCATTCGAGGCCGGCGTCGGCGATGGCGCGGCCGGCGAGCGCAGCCGGAAAATCCTCGAAATCGAGGCGGGCGATCTCGACGCCGTCGAACCCGGCCCGCTCGATGCCCGCCAGCAGGCCGAAGTGCGAGGCGTCGAACGCCGCCGTCCACAGGAACGTGTTGACGCCGATCTTCATGCGCGGGAGGGAACGTCGGGATTGCCGGGTCCGAAATGTTTCAGGATCACCAGATCGTCGCTGGCGCTGGGATTGGTTACCGTCACTCCACGCCCGGCCGCGGCGGCGGTGACGAACGCCTCGTCGCCGGTCATCTGGCCGAAGCGGATCAGCGTGGGCGTTTCCACTTCCAATGGCCCGACGCGGCCGGCGCCTTGGACCACGATGAAGCCGTAAGCGGCGGAGTCCTTCAGCGTCGCCGAACGTCCCGGAGGAACGGTTAGCTCCTTGGCCGAATAGTATTGCGGCGCGGCGTAAGTGACCCATTTTTCCGAGTAGCCGGCGTCGCCCATTTCCGCCGTGCCGCGCGCCGGGATCGGATGGAAGCGGCGGTGGGCGGCGTATTCGGGATCGACGTTCGCCTCCCAATCGAGCATGTCGAGAAGATAGTCGAGATCGTGGTGGTGTTCGGCCGGGACGTCCTTCACCAGCAGCTCCCAGGGCACCACGCGGCCATCCACCAGCGACTGAAACATGGCGAAGACGTCGGAGTTCACCTGCGGCTCGTAGGTGACCAGCGATCCGGGCGCATGGAGAATGCCGGGATCGATCTGCCAGCCGGTGCCAGGTTGGAGCCGGTAGGCTTTGGAGTGGTAAAGGATGCCATTGTCGCCCTCGTTCCAGCGCTCCAGACAGCGATGGATTTCCGCGCGCGTGGTGCCCGGTTCGAGGCCCATGAACGTGAATGGAAAATCGTTCTCCTTCACGTTATATTGCGGCGGAAAATAGTAGGCCTCCGGCTTGGGATTGCGGCCGACGCGGCGGGCGAATTTTTCGTTTTGGTGAATGTGATGAGGGATGGGCCCGAGGTTGTCGAAGAATTTGCACAGCAGGTTCCATCCGCCGCGCTCGCGCATGACATCGGCGCCGAGGAATTCGTCGCCGATCGAATCGATGGCTTCCTTCAGCAGCGCTCGCTTGCCGTCGAAGGCGATGTAACTCAGGCCCTCGTCCTGGGGCGTCCCTGGCCCGTTGTCGGCTTTGGTTGTCGAGGAAAACCAGCGCTCGTTAATACCGCCCCGATGGGCGCCGAGGGCGTAAAGATCGCCGGGATGCAGACGCAGGCGTCCGCCGGGGACCATGAAGGAGCGCGGCACCCAGGCCGGCGCCAGACGGACGATGCCTTCGCCTCGGGACAGGGCTTCGCGGAAGAGAGGTGTGTTGGACATAATCGAAGGGGGGCGGCTCAGCGCGCGGCGACGGTCTTCCCCGCCCCGACCTTCAGCACGATCGCTTGCGGCGCGGCGTAATCGGTAGGCAACGGAGAACGCGTCTCGGTGCGGGCGGCGACGTAGACGATTTGTTCGCCCGGCTCGGCCGTCGGGAGCGCTTCGACGGTAATGGAGCGCTCCGTTTCGTTTTCGTTGATCAGCACGCCGTTCAAGCCGACGTCGGGCACCAGGACGCGCGGCGGGAGGTTGAGCACCTCCAGCGGAACGCGGCCGCGAAAGCCGTTGGCGCGCACGACGCTCACCGGGATCTGGGCGCGGCCGCCGGGCGTCAGGACGATCTCCTTCACATGCGCGGTCGCCTGGACGTCGGAGGCGGGCATCAGCGAGACCAGGGCCAAGGGATCGTCCATCCTGGCGCGGCGCCAAAGACTGGGCGCGGCGGCGCCGGAGATATGCAGGGGCGCGGAGGAAACGAGCTTGGCCGAGGGATCGGCGCTCAGCAATAGAGTGGTGGTGAACTGGCCGGGTTCGATGACGGCGGAGGTTGCATGCAGGCCGGGAGGCAGATCGTCCACCTTGACGGCGATGGGGCCGTCGAAGCCGTCGATACGTTGAGCTTCGACCGTGACGGGAATCGAGCCTCCCGCGGGAACGTTCGGATTCGCGGGTGAAAACGAAAGGCGGAAATCGGGGCGCGGAGCGTGAAGGCTCAGCCGGTAAGTGTATTCGGGGCCTCCGCCGCCTCGGACGTCGCCGATGCGGACCAGGTAATCGCCATCGGACGGCGCCGTGAAATGAACCAGCGAATCTTTGCCATAGCCGGGGCCGCCGTCGTCGTTTCGATAATAGAGCGGGACCAGCGGCAGCCCGTTGGGGCTGAATTTTTCGCCCGGTGGATAGAGAAGGACCTTATAAACCGGCTTGTCGATGGAGTGGTCTTCCGTGCTGGTGTCGAAGTAAGCGACGCGCTGGCCGTCGATTTCCTCAAAACGCGCGTCTTCGTCGGGACCTTTGGGAAGAACGCTCAGGCGGATGATCTCGTTGCCGATCATGATGTAATCGCCGACGTTCATTCCGGTCCAGGATGTGAGGCGGATGCCGGAGGACGACGAGTCGCGCTCGGAGAGAGTGGTGGTGGTTTGCAGCACGGAGCGGGCTTCGGCGCGCTCGATCGGCTTGCCCGAGGCGTCGAGGATTTCGATCTCCGAGTCGAGCGGAGAGCCGAGCCGCCGCGCGTCCACCTCCGCGATCACCGCCTCGCCTTTGCGGGCGTGAAATCGGAAATAATGTTCCGCGTGCGCGGCCGCGGCGCCGTCGATCGTCACCGGAAGAGTCACCGCTTGCGCCGATTCGCGAGCGAGGTTTTTGCCACTCGACTCAATCTCGGGTTCCGATCCCACCGCCAGACGGAGTTCGTTGAACGAGACCCCGCCCGCGCCTTTCGGGCGCAGCAGGAGCGAATCCACATAGCCCTCGCTCGGTTTTCCTTCGACGGTGATTTTGTCCGCCTTCAAGTTAAAACCGTAGAGCGAGACTTCGCGCGATTTGCCCTGCTCCACTCCCGCCGGGTAGGCCCAGGCGACGAGCGGGAATTTGCCGATGAGGATGCGGTAGAAATTCGAAGCGCGCCCGGTCTGGGCGAAGTCGGCTACGCGAACGTAATAGACTCCGGCGTGGTCGAAGCGATAAGCGAACTGTTGCGCGTCCATCCCGCCATCGGCGCCGAACTCTTTTAACACGGTCTGGTCCTCGGACAGGATTCCGATAACGGGCTGGAGCGAGGAGCCGATGAGCGCGGCCTGATTGAAGAACACCAGTTGTTCGCCGGCCTCGGCTTGAATTTTGTAATAGTCGATGTCGCCCGGCCGCGAAATGGCGCCGGTAAGAATCGCCGGCAGATAGGCGTCCCCCGCCTGCTCCGGCGTGTCGTTCGGTTCTTTGTCGGGACTTTCGCCGTAGTAAGGCTCGATCAGGAAGCGGCCTTCGGGGCTGGTCCCGAGCGGCGTGAGAAGACGGAACCGGACCGGGCCGATGGCCGCCTTGGGCGTCACGGTGATTTCGACGGCGACCTGGTTGCGCGGCGGCAGAGGCCCGAGATCGACTGTCGAGAGAGTGCCGTTGGAGCCGAGGCGGACGTCGGGCAAATCCGGAAGTTCCTTGACGTGAAGGATTTTCCCCGTCACGCCCGGTTGGCTGAAATAAATCTTCGAGGCGCCGGCCAGGTTGAGTCCCTCGACAAGCATCTCGGTGGTGGTTCCGCGCGCGACGCCGAGCGGCGAAACGGAATTGAGCGTGGGAGGAGTGATGCGGTTGCCCGAAGGGGAATCGAGATTGGAAGCGGCCAGCGTCGCGGCGGCGAGGCAGGCGGCGAGAAGCGAAGTCCTCATGGTCGTCCTTCTATCGCGCGGCGCGGACAGCGGCATGTCCCGCGCCGGCGCTGTTATAAAAAGTCAGAGACCCGTCGAAACGGCCGGCGGCGAATCGTTTGCCGTCGGGTGAAAATTGAAGACCATAAACCCAATCGGGCTGCGCGGGGATGGCTCCGATCTCGGCCAGATCGGCGGCGTTGAGGATTTTAATCGAGCCGTCGGCGGAGGAGGAAATCAGGGTCTTGCCATCGGGCGACCAGGCGAGCCGGAGGATGGAATCCTCGTGCGCGATCAGCGACGCTTCGAGTGTGCCAGATTTTTCGCCGAGCTTCCACACGCGAATGGTTTTGTCGAGCCCGCCCGCGGCGACGCGTTCGCCGGTGGGGTCGATCGCGATCGCGTTGATGCCATCCTGCGGCTCCGAGAGCGTATAGAGGCGCTCGCCGGTCTGCGCGTTCCAAATCTTCACCGTGCGGTCGGCCGCGCCGGAGATCAGGCGCTTGCCGTCGGGCGTGAAGACCAGCGCGTATACGGCGTCGATGTGATCTTTGAACGTGCGGATTTCCTTGCCGGAGGAAACGTCCCACAGCTTGATCAGTTTGTCGTAGCTGGCCGTGGCGATGGATTTTCCGTCGGGCGAAAACGCGACGGCATAGATGCAATCGGCGTGGCCGGCGACGGTTTGAAGCAGCTTGCGGGAATCGACGTCCCAGATTTTCACCTCGCCTTTGCGCGCCGCGAGGCCGCCCGCGGCAGCGAGGAGCTTGCCGTCGCGGGAAAAAGCGAGCGCGCGGACAGCGTCGGCCTCGCCGTCGAGCGTGGCCACGTTCTGGTTTGTCGCCGGGTTGACCAGGCGCACC
Organism: uncultured Acidobacteriota bacterium; assembly: GCA_963823105.1. Classification (GTDB taxonomy): domain Bacteria; phylum Acidobacteriota; class Terriglobia; order Bryobacterales; family Bryobacteraceae; genus JAJYKC01. The sequence goes on along the minus strand of CAWGKC010000005.1, from coordinate 1,211,011 downwards.
TCGCGAAAACCGGCGAGCGCGATCAGAGTGCCATCGGGACGCCAGGCGAGATCGAAAATCTGCGGCTTGACGGGAACGCGCGGCGCGATCTTCGGAATGGCGGCGGCGGCCGTAGGTGCGGGCTCGCCGGGCGCCGGAGGCTTCGCGCCGGCATCGATCCACGCTTTGATCGTGTCGATCTCCGCGGGAGAAAGATTGGAGCCATCCATCGGCATGGCCGGCGAGATTTTCGCCGTCAGCATTAAGATGATGCGGCTGTCGTCGGCTTTGCCAGCAACCACGGCCGGTCCATGGCTTCCGCCCTTCATCAAGCCTTCGTAATCGTCGAGGCTCAGCCCGCCCATGTGGACCTTTGCCGCGTGGCAGCCGGCGCAGCGCTGCTGGAACAGCGGGGCGACGTTGGCGTTGAAAGATGGCGCCTCCGCCGCGGCCAGCGGAAACGCGAGAACCAGAGAAATAAGAACGGCGCGCATCAGTAGTTAAACAGAAACGCCTTGCTGGTAAGCAGCGCCCAGGTCAGGTCCTGCAGCGTTTCGCGGCGAGCCTCCAACTGCGCTTCGGCCGATCCTTTTTCGACGCGGCTTTTCGCCAGCGCCGCGAGCAATTCCGTTTTCTCCGCCTCGGTCGGATAGCGGCTGTATGCGGAGAGATAAAGTTGATCCAGGATGCGGGCGTCGGAGAGGCCGAGCTTCAGAAAAATCGCCGTGTTGCCGTCGGGAGCGCTCAGCTTCTTGTTCAACGTGTCGCCATTGATGATGTGCAGCGCCTGGCCGACGGTGGGATCCGACGACCGCTCCGAGGCGTCGCAGACCAATCGCGCCGGCCGTCCGAAGACCGCCAGAAACGGAGACTTCACCTGGCTGTCGGGCAGTTGCATCGCGCGCGTGCCCTTGGGATAACCCTGGAACGGCGTGGGCACGCCGGTCACTTCCGAGTAAACATCGAGGATCACTTCCGCGGGAAGCCGCTTGACGATGTACTTCGAATAGAAAATGTTGTCGTTCTGATTCGTCGCATTCGCGGTGGAGGAGAGCTGATAGACCGACGAATTCATTACGGTGCGGATCAGGCGCTTGACGTCGTAGCCATGATCGGCGAAATCTTTCGAGAGCGCGTTCAGAAGTTCTTCGTTCGAAGCCGGGTTCGTCGCCCGCAGATCGTCCACCGGATTGACAATGCCCCGCCCCATGAAATTGCCGAACACGCGATTGGCGACGTTGCGGGCGAAATAAGGATTCTGCGGGCTGGTCATCCAGGCAAGAAACGCCGCGCGGCGGTCGGAGGTGGAATCGAGCGGCATCGGCTTGCCGTCGAGCGGCGTGGGAGGGAGCGGCCGCAGCAGGCGCGGATGGAGAAACTCGCCGGAGGTCTTGGCGTAGACCACCTCATCGCCGCCCATTCCGCCGTTCTTGATGCCCACGCGCGAGAACAGGTTCACCATCTCGTAGTACTGCGTCTGGGTCCATTTTTCGAGCGGATGGTTGTGGCAGCGGGCGCAGGTGATGCGCTGGCCGAGGAAGGCCTCGGTGGAGGTCTCCATCAGATCGATGGGGTCCTTATGAAGCACGAAATAATTGAGCGCCCCGTTTTCGCGCGTGCCGCCGCTTCCGGCGAAAATGTCGGCGGCCATCCGGTTCCACGGCTTGTCCCGTTTCACGCTGTCGCGAATCCAGTCGTAGAACGCCCACATGGAATCGTTGTCGAGCTTGCGGCTGGAAACGAGAAACACGTCGGACCATTTGTAGGCCCAGTAGTCGGTGAACTCGTCGCGGTCAAGCAGTTTGTCGATCAAAGCGGAGCGCTTGTTGGGGGAGCGGTCCGCCAGGAACGTCTCCACTTCCTCCGCGCTGGGGAGAATGCCCGCGGCGTCGAGATAGGCGCGGCGGATGAACTCGGAATCGGTGCATTGCGCCGAGGGAGCGATGTTCAACCGCCGCAGCTTATCTATGACAAGATCGTCGATGAAATTGTTGCGTGGGAATTTGTCGTAAGCGGCGGATGCGATCTGGTTGGAGTACGGAACGGTGAGGCGCGAATAGAGCACGCGGCTCGAATACCACAGCGTAACCGCGGCCTCGCCCGCGCCGTTCATCTTCACCAGGCCGTCGTCGTCCACCGACGCCGTGCCCTCGTTGCTGGAGGAGTATTTCACCCAGCGCGTGACGTCGCGCACCGAGCCATCGGAATATTTGGCGCGCACGACAAGCTGCTGCCGGTCGCCTTCGTGCAACGTGGCGGCGGCGGGATAAACCTCCAGGCCGGTGACTTCGAGATCCTTCGCCGACGGGCCGGGCGCACCGGAAGCGATCCATTGGGAAAGTATCTTGTACTCAAGAGAACTGGTGTCGAAGCGCTTGCCGCCGCCGTGCGGGATGGCGAAGGAGGGCTTCAGCAGCATCAGGCTGGTGGCGGGATCGGCCAGCGACACGCGGCGTCCCACGGCCTCGCGTGTGAGCGTTTCATAATCGGTGGCGGGATCGTAGCCGCGAAGGGTCAGCTTGAAGCCGTTCTTGCCGGCCAGCGCGCCATGGCAAGCGCCCTGATTGCAGCCAACCTTCGTCATCACGGGAATGACGTCGTTCTTGAAATTCCAAGTAAATGGCGATTTCGCGTTGGCGACCGTGACCGGCAGATGCGCTTCGAGCGCGCCGGCTTTGGCGGTGACGACTACGCTGCCATCCGACACCGGCCGCACCTCGCCGTTAGCGTCGACGCTCGCCACTTGAGGATTCGAAGAAGACCATTGAACGTCGCGCGTGAGGTCTTTCTGAAACGAGCCATCGGTCTGTTCGGCCACCAGACGCTCTCGCGCCTCGGGGCCGTTGAGTTCGACTTTGGAAGGAAGAATCGCCAGCGTGGGCGCGGCGAAAAGCGGAGCGGCAAGCAGGACAAGCCCGAGTGGACGCCTCACGCGAAAAGCTCCTTGATGGGTTCGGTGCCGCGCTCGACCACCGGGATCGGCCGGCCTCCCGCGCCGGGAAGCTCCAGATGCAAGATCGATCCCGAGGCCGTGAAAAATGGTGGCGGCAACCTCGCCGGGATTCACCGGGCGGTCCCTGGGCGCGCCTCCGATTTCATCCGATGCGCCGACGATGCGCCCGCCTTGAATCCCGCCGCCGCCCATCAGAATGGTCCAGCATTGCGGCCAATGATCGCGGCCGCCCGCGGGGTTGACCTTCGGCGTGCGCCCGAACTCGCCCATCGCCAGCACCAGCGTGTTCTCCAGCATCCCGCGCTTTTGCAAATCTTCGAGAAGCGAGCTGTACGCCATGTCGAACATCGGCCCGACCAGGTCCTTATAACAGGAGATCGGGCTGAACGGTTTCGAGCCGTGGATGTCCCAGGTGATCTCGTCGAAGACCGTTTCGAACATGTTGACCGTGACGAAGCGCACTCCGGCTTCGACCATCCGCCGGGCCAGGAGGCAGCTTTGCCCGAAGCGGTTGAGGCCGTACTGCGCGCGCAGCGCCTCGGGTTCCTTGTTCAACTCGAACGCCTCGCGGGCTTTCTGGCTGGACATCAGCGTGTAGGCCTGATGAAATGTGGAGTCCATCAACCGCGCCTCGGGAGAAGTTTCGAAGCGGCTCACGGTGGAATCGACCATGGCGCGCCAATCCTTGCGGCGGTCGACGCGGAAGGCCGCCAGATAGTCCGGCGGCAGCAGATCCGGCACGCGGAAATTCGGATCGGAGGGATCCGCGTTCAGCACGAACGGATCGTAATTCTTTCCCAGGAACCCCGCCGTCTGGCCGTGGGGCATGTTGCCGCCGGTGTTGCCAATGGGATGCGGCAGCAGAACGTTCGGAGGGACGTCGCCGTTGCCGCCCTGCACCTTGGTCAGCACGCAGCCGAAGTTTGGATACTCGATGCCGCCCTGGAACAGCCGCCCGGTTTGCATCATCTGATGGCCGGTGTCGTGGACCGCGGCCGCGGTGTGATACACGCTGCGGATCAGCGAATATTTGTCGGCGTGTTTGGCCATGCGCGGAAAATTCTCGCTGATCTCGATCCCCGGCACGTTGGTCTTGATGGGCTTGTACGGCCCGCGAATCTCCACCGGCGCGTCCGGCTTCATGTCCCAGGTGTCGAGCTGCGACGGCCCGCCCACCAGCATCAGCAAAATGCAGTTGACGTTCTTCTTGGCGGGGTCGACGGCGCCGAGCGCCTTCAGCCCCAGCATTTGCGTCAGTCCGAGTCCGAGAACGGAGAGCGAACCGGCGTGCAGAAAATCTCGCCGCCGCAGCCCATCGCAAAATTCGACGGGGCGGTCGGCATCCAGGCGAAACATTGCGCCTCCTAAACGAGTGGGAAGTCGCCTTGATTCTATCACCGGCGAAGGCGCGGCGCGCGGCATCGAGTCGCTGGGCCGCGCTCCCGCCGCCACCCTCCTCGCATTTTCACGATCGTCTTGCAGCGGAGCATTTTGATCTCCACTGGCGCCGGCGCTGTGCTATCCTGTAGGTGTCTTTGCAAGCATCTGCAGTTTCGAGTGCCTTCTGGCCGCCCTCCCGCCCTTACCTATTCATTCGGTTTTGGTTCCTAGAGCAGTCCGACAGAGACGATTTCAGTTCCAAAAGGAAATATCAATGACCAACATCTTTGTCGGGAACCTCAGTTTCCAGACCAACCAAGACGACCTTATGGCCGCCTTTTCTCAATATGGCAACGTCGAGCGCGTCAACATCGTCACGGACCGCGACAGCGGCCAATCCCGCGGTTTCGCATTCGTCGAAATGACCGAACGCCGCGACGCCGAAACGGCCATCTCCAAACTCAACGGCGCGGAGCTTAACGGCCGCGCGATGAACGTGAACGAAGCCCGTCCGAAACCGCAGGGCGCCGGAGCCGGCGCGGGCGGCGGACGCGGCGGCGCGGGTGGCGGCGGCGGACGCAGCCGCGGACCGCGCTGGTAATCGCTTTTCGTTTCCAGCGGTAACCGCCGGGCGCGGGGCCGGCTGGAGGGGCTTTGCACCCCTTCCCGGCCCCGTCTTGGCGATAGAATTTTGTCGCGGGCCTGTTCGCGGCGAGGTCCATTCGCGCGGGCGGGCGGATCAAGGAGCAAGCTATGCCTGGTAGAGGACGGCAGACTTTTAACAAGCGCCAGAAAGAACAGCAGCGCAAGGAAAAGCAGCAGGAAAAGCTGGTTCGGCGTGCTCAAAAGAAACTCGAAAAAGACTCCCCAACCGACGATATCGGCGATCCTTTCGTAATCGAACCGTTGGAGGGCGAAGAGCCGTACGATACGGCACAACCCCAAGAACACGACTCACACACAGAATGATAAATTTCTCCGATCTGCCGCTTTCCGCGGCCATGCTCGAAACCCTGAAGCGGAACCGCTTCACCGTGCCCACCGAAGTGCAGGCTCAAGCGATTCCCGTCGCCCTCACCGGCAAGGACGTCGTCGCCACCGCTCAGACGGGCACCGGCAAGACGCTCGCTTTTCTCGTCCCGGTGATCGAACGTCTCACGGCCCAGGGCGCGAATAAAAAACCGGAAGTCGCCGCGCTCATCCTCAGCCCCACGCGCGAGCCTCGCCATCCAGATTCACGAAGTTTTCGGCGTCCTTGCCGGCTCCTGCGGCCTTCGCTCCGCCCTCGTCGTCGGCGGCTTGAGCGAAAGCACGCAACTCCGCGCTCTCCGCGGCGGCGCGCAAATCGTGATCGCCACGCCCGGACGCCTCGGCGATTTTATGACCCGCAAGCTCGTCCGCTTGAACGCGGCCGCCATCGTCGTCCTCGACGAAGCGGACCGCATGTTGGACATGGGCTTCCTCCCGGCCATCGAACGCATTCTCTCCGCCCTGCCCGCCCAGCGCCAAACTCTCTTTTTCTCCGCCACGATCGAAAGCTCCGTCGCCCACCTGATTCAGAAGCACTCCCATCTCCCCGTGCGCGTCTGCATCGGTTCCGCCACCAAGCCCATCGATCAAGTGGACCTCCACGTCTACGAAATCGAACAGGACAAGAAGCTCGGCCTTCTTCAACGCATGTTGGACCGCGAGAACGGCTCGTTCCTCGTCTTCACCCGCACCAAGCACGGCACGGATCGCCTGGCCAAGCACCTGTCCCGCTCCGGCGTCAAAACCGCGGGCATCCATGGCGACCGCACCCAGAACCAGCGCAACCAGGCCCTCGAAGGCTTCAAGCGCGGCCAGTACCGCGTCCTCGTCGCCACCGACGTCGCCGCCCGCGGCATCCACGTCGATGGCATCGCCCATGTCGTCAACTACGATCTGCCCCAGGCGCCGGAGGACTTCATCCACCGCATCGGCCGCACCGGCCGCGCCGGCCTGCGCGGCACCGCTTCCACATTCAGCACCCGCACCGAGCGCGGCTCCGTCGGCAAACTCGAGCGCGCCCTCAAAATCCGCCTCCTCCGCCGCGACGTCCTGAACGAAATCGCCCGCCCCGCGTAATTCCCCGCGTCTCGCAGTATCATAAGCAGGAGACTGTTTATGATTCTGCGACGCACCCTCTTTTCCCTCGCCCTCTTCGCCGCCAACGCGCTGGCGTCCAATCAAGTCACCACCTCCACCGGCGTCGTCGAAGGCGCCGTCGTCTCCAACTCCTCCGTCCGCGCCTTCAAAGGCATCCCCTACGCCGCCGCGCCCGTCGGCCCGCTGCGCTGGAAAGTCCCGCAACCCGCGCCCTCCTGGACCGGCGTCCGCCCCGCCATCGCCTTCGGCGCGCGCTGCATGCAAGGCAACGTTTTCGGCGACATGGTCTTTCGCGACCGCGGCCCGAGCGAAGACTGCCTCTATCTCAACGTTTGGACTCCAGCCGAGTCCCCCACCGCCAAGCTCCCCGTCATGGTCTGGATTTATGGCGGCGGCTTCGTCGCCGGGGCCGCTTCCGAGCCGCGCCAGGACGGCTCTTTTCTCGCCAAGAAGGGCGTCGTCGTCGTCAGCATGAACTACCGCCTCGGCGTCTTCGGCTTCTTCTCGCACCCCGATCTCACGAAGGAATCCGGCCACAACGCCTCCGGCAATTACGGCCTGCTCGATCAAGTCGCCGCCTTGCAATGGGTCCACGACAACGTCGCCGCATTTGGAGGAGATCCCTCGAACGTCACCATCTTCGGCGAGTCGGCCGGCTCGTTTTCCGTCAGCGCGCTCATGGCAACTCCTCTCGCCCACGATCTCATCACCCGCGCCATCGGCGAAAGCGGAGCCTTCTTCAGCGCCACTCTCCCCGCCAAGCCCCTCGCCGATTCCGAACGCGCAGGCCAGGAGTTCGCCGCCGGCCTCCACGCCCCAACGCTCGACGCCCTCCGCGCCATCCCCTCCGCCGAACTCCTCGCCGCCGCCTCCAAATCGGGCGCCTTCCGCTTCTCGCCGAACGTCGACGGCTATTTCCTCCCCGAAAGCGTCCTCGAAATCTACGCCGGCGGCGAACAGGACCGCGTCCCCCTTCTCGCGGGTTGGAACGCCGACGAGGGCTCCTATCAAGCCATCTTCAAGAAACAACCCCCCACCGCCGCCAACTTCACCGCCATCGCCCAAACCATGTTCAAGGACCACGCCGCCGAATTCTTAAAGGTCTACCCCGCCTCCACCGACGCCGAAGCGAAACTCTCCGCCGGCCACCTCGCCAGCGATCAATTCATCGGCTACTCCACGTGGAAATGGATCGAGATGCAAGCCGCCACCGGCAAATCCCCCGTCTACCGCTACCACTTCGAGCAAGCCCCTCCCGCCCCCGCCGGCGGCCCGCCCAACGGCGCTTACCACTCGGCCGAAATCGAATTCGTCTTCGAAGCCCTCGCCTCCAAACCCCTCCCCTGGCGCCCCGAAGATTGGAAAGTGTCGGACTTGATGTCGTCCTATTGGACTAACTTCGCCAAAACCGGCAACCCGAATGGCCCCGGCCTCCCCAACTGGCCCGCCTATAACGCCGGCGCCGATCGCATGGTCATGCACCTCAACGCCCAAGCAGAAGCCGCGCCCGACCAAACCCTTCCCGAATACCAGTTCCTCGATTCGCTCGCGTCGAAAAAATAGCTTTCACACCAGCGATGCGCACCGGATAGGTTCCAGAGGACCAAGGTTGGGGAACCGTTCGGGGGAGCGTTCGATGGCGCTCCGGATCGCCTCGAAATCGCCGGCGTTATCGTGGACCAGCGGCATCCTCGCCACCAGCGCCGTAGCCGCGATCATCGCGTCGAATCGCCAGCGCGCCAAACGCTCCGACCGCGATTCCGCCAGCCGATGGGACCGCTTCGGAGGCGTCGGCGGATCGGGAAGCAGCGCCATAATTTCACCGGCGACCGCGGCGACCGCTCCATCGATCGGCCATACTCTCCCAAGCGTCGTGAGATAGGCCACCCGCGCCGCTTCAATGCGTCCCCGCCCGCCCTCCGCTGCGCGGCGCCACAATAAACTGTAGCCGCGCACTCGCTCCATCACGGTCACGGCGGAAATGTGTATCTCGTGACGGGAGAGGTACTCGCCGATCCAGTCAAGCGCCAGCGAGCGCCCGGCGCGGCCCAGCCAGCTTTCCGCGCTCGTATCGAAAAGAAAAGGCCCGGAAGCCGGATCGACCATCGGCTACCGCCGCGCCGCCGGTTCGAGAATCACTCCGTCGAGAATCGCCATCTCCTCGTCGGAGAAGCCGGAAAAGGCCTTCTTGTAACCCTCCAGCACCTCTTCACTTCGCTCCCCCGCCGCCTGCAGCCGCAAGCCCTCCGAAAGAGCCTCCGAGATCACGGCGCTCAAATTCACCTTCCTCGTCCGCGCGATCCGTTGCGCTTCTTTGAGCGACTCCGCCGGCAACGTCAGTGTGGTCCTGCGCTTCTTCAGCGGGGACAAAAAACGCGGTCTTTGCGCCATAGATGCATTCTAGCATCGGGGCAGGCATCAATATGCATCAACGGCCTCCTGCAAGACGGCCGCCCCCAGGCCGCCCTGGGCCCCCGATGTTCTTCTTCGCCTTGCGCGGCTCGAATCGAATGAGCAGGCGCGACCCGGTCGCCTCCGCCAGACGTTCCAGAGTGCGAATCGACGGACTCCCCCGCCCGCCTTCGAGCCGCGCGACAACCGGCTGCGTCGTTCCCATTTTCCGGGCCAGTTCCTCCTGCGTCAAACCCGCTCCCTTCCTTAGTTCCACCACGGTAGAAGCCAGCGCAAATTCCTCCTCGAGCGCCTCGTAGGCCTTTCGGTACTTCGGCTCCTTCATCCACTTATCGTGCATCTCCGCTATACGTGCCATCGCTCTATCTCCCTCATTGAACCGATCCCGCGCGGAACAACGCCAGTTCGATCTCGCGTCGCGGCGTCTTCTCCGTCTTCTTCACGAATACCCGGACAATTACGACGCGCCGCCCCGGCGCTGTCACATACAACGCGCGCGAAATTCCGGCGCGGCCCGTCAGCCGCATCTCCCACAGCCGTCCCTCCACATGTTTGACGTGCGGCTCGCCAACGTGCTCCAGTCCGTTCTCCTCAATGATATTCGCGACACGCGCAAGCCTCGCGCGCATATCTTGGGCAACGCTTCGACCTCGGAGTCAACGGTCGCATCGGCGGTCTCGACCGCCCATCCCACGGCCTAACATACCACAATATGATATATCCAGCGCGCCTTTGAGAATTTTCCCGCTGCGCTCCCCCGCCGTCTGTGACCGTAAGACCTCGGAATGATCCCCCGATCGCTTCGCTCGGATTCGTCCTGCCCGCGGGCGCGATTCGTTACGCCTCTGTGGACGGATTTTTCAATTCTCGCGCCGCTCCGCTCGTGGCCAAGGCCATGCCGCGGTATCACGCCGGAAGATCGCCCGTCTACCGCTATCACTTCGAACAAGCCCCACCCGCCCCCGCCGGCGGCCCGCCCAACGGCGCTTACCACTCGGCCGAAATCGAGTTCGTCTTCGGAGCCCTCGCCGTGGAGGCGGAAAATTCAAGTTGAAGAATAGACCCGTCCGGAAGCGCTCTCACCTCCCCCGAACCGTCTCCGCGGGTTTCCGGAAATAGGAGGCGCTACGGTTTCAAGGGCGGTCGCCGCAATGAAGCCGTCCATGATGGCGAGTGGCGTTCCCCGGCGTTGCGCCTGAGCGGACAAAATCGCCCACTGGCCGCAGATAGCTTTGGTCACTGGAAGCAAGCGGTCAGCAAACGAAGTCTCGATGTCGCGCTGCCATGCGGCCAACTGGACGCGTCGCTTACCGGCCGGCAAAAGCTCGATGCCGCGGCGTATTTCGGCCAAGGCCAATACGCTGGTGAATAAAATATCGTCGGGAGTGGCCTTCAACCAACGATCGACCCGTTGATCGGCTGGCTGAGCCCTCGCGAATTCCGAAAGGACGTTGGTATCGAGTAAGAAACCAGCCAAAGTTCAACTCAGGTCAACTGGCCGGGGATAGTCTTTTTGCCTTTCGATGGTCAACTCAGAACCGGCGAAGGGGGGCTGTGTAAGCAGATCGTAGAGTCTCTTGCGGGGCTTGGGTTCCGGCGGCTCAACGTTACGCATCTCGCGCAGAGCGAGCACGCCATAAACAATCAGTTCATCGACCGAATGAATGTGGCCGCGCTTGATTTCTTCCCGCACCAGTTGCTCGGTCTCGGGTTTGAGTTCCACCGTCACACCTCCAAGTTAGCCCTAACCGGACCTCGGCGCAAGCCGGGACTCGGCTGAAAAAATATCTGGGCAGAAGCCGGGTCGCTGGCGCCCGGGTTCCAACACGGCCCCGATAGTACCGGACTCCGGATTTCAGACCGGGCAATGAGGCTATAATTTGTCGCCGCCGGCTCTCGGCGGCGCGGCGGCCGGCGGATCCCGGGCGGCATGCCGCGCTTGACAGACGCCACCCACGCCCCTACCCTGAAAGCGATGGAAGTAAAACTCAATCCCGGCCTTCAAGCCAGACTCGCTCACCTTGCCTCCCAACAGGGTCGCGATGCGGAAGCCCTTGCGCGCGAGGCGATAGAGCGTCTGGTGGACTACGACGAGTGGTTCATCCGCGAGGTGGATAAAGGCTTGGCCCAGATAGAACAGGGCAAAGTGCTGACGCATGAAGAGGTCGGGGCGCGTATCGAACGACGGTTGGCTGAAAAACTGTCCCGCGCCTAATAACGCGCGCCTAAAAGATGGAGCTCCGCTGGACCGAAGAGGCAGCCGCCGACCTGGAACACATCTCCGACTATTTATTCGAGAACGCGCCAGGGCGTGCAGCCGAGCTGGTGCGTGAAATCTACAAGGCCCCTTCCGCGCTGCTGACGTTCCCGTACCGCGGGCGTCCGGGCAAAAGAGAGGGAACGCGCGAACTCGTGCTTTCTCCGCTTCCATACATTGTGGTCTACCAAATCGCTGGCGATGTCATCCATATTGCCCGCATCGTGCATGGCGCCCGGAAATGGCCTTAAAAAAGCCCACCGAGAAGCGGAACGGCGACTGGAGAGGTTCGATTTCAAGCCACGCTGGAATCGCATCTAAAGCGGATGGGAGCCATATCGGTGCGCCGGGGTCTTGTTTGTCCCAGCCTTCTCCCTTTACAGAGCGTCACCCGCCTCTTTCTCGGCAAGCGGCTTGCTCGTAGCCGGTACCCCGGTGATGCGGCGCGCGGCGACGGGCTGCGTCGTCTCGACGTGTTGTGCGTCTCCGCTATCCGGGCCATTGCCACACCTCCGCTACTGAACCGAACTCGACTCTCAAGGACGTTTGGATGGAATGGACAACCCGGCCGCTTTGAATTTTTGCCGCCACTCATCGGCATTCGCCGGTTTGCCCCAGTCCTCGTAGAGCTTCACAATCGCCGTTCCCGCCTGCTCCAACTCAAAGTTTCCGTCGGCGGGGATCGTGGCTCTCCGCTCCAGCATCTTTTGATAGCCATCCACCAATAGCGGCTCGGCCCGCGCATACTGTTTCTGACCCGCAAGATTGGCGCCGAGCGCGCACTGGATGCGGTATCGCTCCCAATCGTCGCTTGCCGCCTTTTCGAAATCACCTGCCGCCTCCCGAAGTAAAGGCTCGGCCTCCGTGTACCTGCCTTCGGATCACGTACAGCCATCCCAAGTCGCCCATACTGGCCAGCGTGTCCGGATGCCCGGCGCCCAGTTTACGCCGTCTCCCTTCCAGCACCGGAACCAGGAGCGCCTCCGCCTGTTTGTTCATGCCCCGGCGCCGGTAAGCCGCCGCCATATCGGTCATAGTCATCAGAGTGATGGGGATGGTCCTTCCCCAACACCCGGCTCTCCGTTTCCAAAACCTCGGAATAGAGCGCGTCGGCCTGGGCATACTTGTACTCGTGGTCGTAGGCCCCCGCGAGGCCTTCTGTCATTAGGAGCGTATCGTGATCCTCCTTTCCCTCCAGCCGCCGCAAACCGTCCGCCGCCTTGACGTAGAATGCCTCCGATTGGGCAAACTTGTCCTCGAAGTCGTATAGCATGGCTAAATTGCCGATGGTGTCGAGTGTGTCGCGGCTCTCCTCTCCATGCACACGCAGCATGGCTTTAACAAGCTCGTTCTGTATCGGTTCCGCCTCGGCATAATTTGCCTTGCATCATGTAGATTGATGCGAGGTTGTTCTCGATTTGCAGAGTGGTGGGATGATCCTCTCCCAGCCGGCGGCGCTGTACGCTCAGGAGCTGGCGATTGAGCATGACCGCGTCATCATATTTGCCTTCTCGTGAATAGAGCGACGCTAAATCCTTTTCGCTGTTCAGCGTGTCGGAATGCTCATCTCCGAGGACACGGCGCTGATCCCTGATGGTCTCGCCGTAAAGCTTTTCCGCGTCTTTATAGTTGCCTTCCCTATAAAATAATTGGGCAAGGGCCCCTTGCTCCGGAGAGTGTCGTGATTCTCTTCGCCCAAAATGCGCCGTCGCAAGTCGAGCGCGCGTGCAAATTGCCGATGCGCCTGCGGATACAAACTGAGGTCATAGTAAGTAGCGCCGATGGTCTGCCGGATCGATGCTTCCACTAACGGCTGCCCGCCGAACTCGCTGTCGATTTTCGCCGCCGCCCGATCCAGAGCGGTGCGTACCTTCAGATCCGGATCGGGCTTGTTGGCGCGCGCCTTGGACTGGCCGTCAACGCTCGCCTGTGCCAGGACGTCGTTTCGAAGGAAGTCGTTCACCGCTTGAGCTTCCTGCTCGGCGCGATTCGCCCGAAGCGCCATCCAGGTACTCACCACCACGCCAGCCACCAAAAGCAATGCCAACACCGCTGCGAAGCTTACCCCTACACGGTGCCTCCGCACGTACTTCCAGGCCCGGTATCCGGCGCCAGCCCGCCTCGCCGCAACCGGCTCGTGCCGCAAGTAGCGCTCGATATCGGCCGCAAGCTCCAACGGTCCTCCATACCGGCGTGTACGCTCCTTCTCCAGCGCCTTCAGGACAATCGAATCCAGATCGCCGTGCAATTGCCGGACTAACGCTTTTGGCTCGGTACGGCGATTCTGGGCCGTGATGGTAGACTGCTTCCCCAGCGCACGCACCTTCGTGCTCGGCCGGGGTGCGTCCTCGGCGCGCAGCCTGCGCAGCATCTCGTCGAACGGCAGTTTTCTCAGATCGAGCGGCACCGTGCCCGCCAGCAATTCGTACAGGATCACGCCCAGCGAGTAAACGTCCGTGCGCGTATCGACGTCCGCGCCCGCCGAATCCGCCTGCTCCGGGCTCATGTATTCCGGCGTTCCCAGCAGCGCTCCCGCGCGCGTGACTAACGTGTTGTCCGTAAGCCGCCGCGAGATCGCTTTGGCCACTCCGAAATCGATAATCCTCGGTACCGCCTTGTCGTCCACCTCCGTAACCAGGATGTTCGAAGGCTTCAGATCGCGATGGATAATTGCCTTTTGATGGGCGTGTTTCACCCCTTCGCACACCTGAATGAAAAGCCGCAGCCGCTCCGGAACAGTCAGCTTGTGTTTGTCGCAGTAATCGGTGATCGGCATACCGGGCACGTACTCCATGACGAAGTACGGCCGTCCCGCCGAGGTCGAACCGGCGTCGAACACTTTGGCGATGGCCGGGTGGTCCATGAGCGCCACCGCCTGCCGCTCGGATTCGAAGCGCGCCACCACTTCCCGCGTGTCCATGCCAGCTTTAATCAGTTTGATCGCCACGCGCCGGCGGACCGGCTGCTTCTGCTCGGCCAGCCACACCTCCCCCATGCCGCCCTGGCCGATCGCCTGGAGCAGATGATACGGACCGATTACCGTGCCGGCGCTCGCCTCACTCGGACCTTCTTTGGCGACTGAACTGTCCGGATCGTTTGCTATAGATTGGTCGGCGGATAGTTCGGTTCCGCCCCCTTGCGGTCCGTATGAAATCGGCGAACCTTCCAGGAAGGAACTCTCCTCGCCCTCGGCCCTCAGCAGCGACTCGACTTCGGCTCGAAGCTCGGGGTCGCCAGCGCTGGCTTGCTGGAGGAACTCCGCGCGTTTCTCCGGCGGCAGCGGCAGGGCGGCCTGATAAAGTTCCTCGATCTTCTTCCAGAGCTCAGCCTGCATTGGCGCTCTTCGGGCCGATTTCGCGCTTCAGCCAGACCTTGGCCAAGCTCCAGTCGCGAATCACCGTGTTCGGATGCACACCGAGCGCCTCCGCTGTCTCTTCCACGCTCATCCCTCCGAAATAGCGGAGTTCGACGATCTGCGCCTTCCGCGGGTCGAAGCCGGCCAAGTCGCTGAGCGCGTCGTCCAGCGCCACCAGCGCCGCCGACTTCGCCGTCGAAAAGATTAAGCCCCCGTCCAGTGGGAGTAAGCGCGCCCCGCCGCCTCTCTTCCCTCGGCGCAACCCGCGCGCATGATCCACCAGAATTTGCCGCATCAGCCGGGCCGCGACCCCCAGGAACTGCGCCCGGTTCTGCCAGTCCACCTGCGCCTGGTCCACCAGCTTCAGGTAGGCCTCGTTGACCAGCGCCGTGGTCTGCAGGGTGTGGCCCCGCCGCTCCATCCGCATGTAGCGGTGGGCGATGCGCCGCAATTCGCCGTCGACCAGCGGGACCAACTGGTTCAGACACTCCCGGTCCCCCGCCCTCCACCGGAGGAGTAATTCCGTTACTGGCTCGCGACTCGCCGGTTCCACAACTTTTTCCCTCGGTCGTTGTGTCTTTCGATGGATTATAGCGCTTATATAGGGTGAAGCGGCAGGATTGGTAACGACGGAGGTCGATTTATGAAAAGCAAGCGTATCTGGCTCTCCGTGAGCCTTTTCGAAATGTTAGCGATTCCGATTGCGTTTGGCCAGCAGCACTCGTTGGACAATCCGGAGCAAGTGACCGTGCCCCGGCTCGTGCAATTTAGCGGCACGCTCAAACCAGTTGACGGAAACCCCACAGCCGGCGCCGTGGGCTTGAACTTCGCTCTCTACAAGGAGCAGGAGGGCGGGACTCCCTTGTGGATGGAAACACATAACGTACAACCTGACACCGGCGGACACTACAGCGTGCTATTGGGCGCAACCCAAGCCGAGGGCATCCCCGCGGAACTGTTCGCCTCCAACGAGGCACGCTGGTTGGGCGTGCAAACGGCGGGTGAGGCCGAGCAGCCTCGCGTGTTGTTGCTCAGCGTGCCCTATGCGCTGAAGGCCGCCGACGCGGAGACTCTCGGGGGCAAGCCTGCTTCCGCGTACGCTCTGGCCGAGCTGGCATACGGCGGCGGGTCCACGTCCGTCGGCGCCAAGCCTGTGGCGGCGTCTTCCGACGCGTCGCCGAAGACCGGCGCATCGCTGGCCAGCGTAAGCGGCGGCGGTGCTAGGAACTTCATTCCGATCTGGACCAGCGGTAGCACTTTGGGCAATTCCACGGTGTTCGAGAGTGCAGGCAAGGTGGGCCTCGGCACAACGGCTCCATCTGACGCATTTGAAGTGAACGCGCCGAGTCAGCTTGGCGTCAAAATCGACGGGCCCGTGAGTGGAGTGGGTTCCGGCTTCGACCTGCAAACTACGGGAACGGGCGGGGTGTTCTGGGAGATCCTGGCCACCGGAAATACCGCCACGCAAGGAACCGGCAAACTGAACATTCGGAACGTCAATACCGGCGCCGACATGTTCACAATTGCGGGCGCAAACGTGGGCATCGGTACAACGGCCCCGGCCACGAAGCTGGAAGTGAACGCCCCCAATCAGCTTGGCGTCAAAATCGACGGACCTGTGAGCGGAGTAGGTTCCGGTCTCGAACTGCAAACTACTGGAGCGGGCGGCCTGTTCTGGGAGATCTTGGCCACTGGAAATACCGCCACGCAAGGAGCCGGCAAACTGAACATTCGGAACGTCAACACCGGTACCGACATCTTCACGATCGATTCCCGTGGCCTTGGCGTTGTTGGCATAGGCACAACAACGCCTACCGCTAAACTCGACGTCGAGACCACACAGGACGCAGCGGGACTCTTCATCAACAATTCCGGCCCCGGGAATATTGGGCCGACTGTGTGGATCGAGAACGAAACCACAAATTCGGTGGCGGATGTTTTCGACGCCATCGGCGCCAATACCGGGGGCTATTGTTCAATCGACACGAATGGCAGTTTATTTTGCACCGGCTCGAAGTCGGCGGTAGTTCCCGTGGACAATGGCCGCAAGGTAGCGCTTTATGCGGTCGAGGCGCCGGAGAACTGGTTCGAAGATTACGGCGGCGGCAAACTCAACGGCGGGAAGGCAACGATAAGCCTCGACCCGATCTTCGTTCAGACCGTGAACACCAGCGTCGAATACCGGGTGTTTCTCACTCCCAAGGGCGACTGCGGAGGGCTTTACGTTACTGGGGAATCTCCACAAGGCTTTGAAGTGCGCGAACTGAAAGCGGGGCAGTCGAACGTGGAATTCGATTACCGGATCATTGCGCACCGCAAAGGCTACGAGAGCCTCCGGCTGGCCGACCGGACCGATCATATGCCGAAACGGAGCGCTCCCGCGCGACGCTAATCGGCCGACGTCGGACTTTATCCGGTGGGCGGCCTGCGCTCGCGGGAGCCTTGCCCCGGGGCGCTTTCGGCGCCGGCGGGATCTGTCTGGACGCAGCAAGCCAAACTGGCCGCTGCCCACGGTCCCAGAAACGATTCCCTCGACGTGTCGGTATCGGCGAGCGGAGACACCGTCGCGGCGGGGGTGTATGGCAAGAATAACCTCACTGGAGCGGCGTATGTCTTCATCATCCGACCGTGACCAATAATGGCATC
This sequence comes from uncultured Acidobacteriota bacterium, assembly GCA_963823105.1. Taxonomy (GTDB): domain Bacteria; phylum Acidobacteriota; class Terriglobia; order Bryobacterales; family Bryobacteraceae; genus JAJYKC01. The sequence continues at coordinate 1,193,902 of CAWGKC010000005.1, read as the reverse complement.
GGCCGCATGCAACGCCGAGGAAGGGCGTCTCCGCCTCCCTATATAGGACTTCAACGAACAGCGAGCCTACTGTAATGAAGTGATATCATCAGCCCGGCCATGCCGGAAAGAAAGAAAGAAAGGGATAGTTATGCGCAAGCTTTTCATTTACGCTGCTGTAACACTATGTTCCGCCGCGGCCGCACTGGCGGCGGGGAACGACGCTCCGCTGCGGGGCGAAAAAGCCATTGCTGCGTTGAAGCAACAAGGCACATACGATAGCTTCAACGCGGCTTACACGGCCGCGGCCTATGCCGTCGAGCCAGGCCGCGACGGCGGATACCAAGCTTGGAACGCGCGCCAGCGGTTAACCGCCCGGTTCGATTCCGAAGGTATCCAAGTGGACAGCGCGCACGGTTCCGTAGGGCTGCGCCTCGCGGGCTGGGGTTACGGGAGTGCCTTGTCTGCGCCCGCAAAGCCCGAAGTCGCGGCCAGCGGCAAGCGCATCGAGTATCGCCGGGGCGGTCTGGTCGAGTGGTATGTGAACGAGGCCGCGGGCATCGAACAAGGCTTCACGCTCACCGAGCCGCCAGCCGGCGGAAAACCGGGCGCGCCGCTCACGATAGCGTTGGCACTGCGCGGTCCGTTGCAACCCGAGTTAACGGACCAAGGCCGTTCCATCCTGCTTCGCTCGGGCGGCAAACCCGAGCTGCGCTATGCCGGACTGAAGGCCTGGGACGCGCGCGGTCGCGACCTGCCGGCGCGAATGGAGATTGCCGGAGATGAAGTTCGCATTCTGGTGGACGATGCGAGCGCGGCTTATCCCGTCACCATCGATCCGGCCCTCCAGCAGGCGGAACTGACAGCTTCCGACGGGGCCAGCGGCGATTTCTTCGGCGGATCGGTATCCATCAGCGGAAACACCGTGGTGGTCGGGGCTCCGGGAAAGAACACCAACACTGGAGCGGCGTATGTCTTCGTGCGCAGCGGGACCACCTGGACTCAGCAGGCCGAACTGACCGCCTCCGACGGCGTCAGCGGCGATAGCTTCGGCTGGTCAGTATCCGTCTACGGAAACACCGTGGTGGTCGGGAGCCCATGGCAAAACATCAACACCGGAGCGGCGTATGTCTTCGTGCGCAGCGGGACCACCTGGTCCCAGCAGGCCGAACTGACCGCATCCGATGCGGCGGCAACAAGACTATTTCGGCGTGTCGGTATCCGTGAGCGGAAACACCTTCGTGGCCGGGGCTTACGCCCACAACAACGGCACGGGTGCGGCGTATGTCTTCGTGCGCAGCGGGAGCACTTGGACGCAGCAGGCCGAACTGACCGCCTCCGATCGGCGTCAGCAGCGATTTCTTCGGCTTCTCGGTATCCGTCCAGGAGACACCGTCGTGGCCGGGGCTTGGGGCAAAAACGGCTTTAGGCGGAGCGGCGTATGTGTTCGTGCGCAGCGGGACCACCTGGACGCAGCAAGCCAAACTGACCGCCTCCGACGGCGTAAAGCGGCGATAATTCTTCGGCGGTTCCGTATCCGTGAGCGGCGATACCGCAGTGGTCGGGGCTGAATACTACGGAACGGCAAAACTGGAGCGGCATACGTCTTCGTGCGCGGCGGAACCGTCTGGACGCAACAGGCCGAGCTGACCGACCCCCATCCCGTGAGCGGCGACTATTTCGGCGGCCTCGGTGTCCGTGAGCGGAAACACCCTGGTGGCCGGGGCTTTCGGCAAAAACAACAACACCGGAGCGGCGTATGTCTTTGTGCGCAGCGGGACCACCTGGACGCAGCATGCCAGACTGACCGCCTCCGATGGTGTCAGCGGCGATTTCTTCGGCGTGCCGGTGTCCATGAGCGGAAACACTGTAGTGGTCGGCGCTCCCGGCAAGAACAGCAACGCCGGAGCGGCGTATGTCTTCATCATCCATCCGTGACCGATATACGCATCGGTCGCATGCAACGCTGAGGGAGGCTCCGCCTCCCTCCACCTACCGGGATTTACACGCTTTGCCGCCCGAGTTGGGTGGCCAGAATCACGAACGGGCCAGCCGGAAGACACAGCAATGCAGTCGAATTGATCCGATGCGATTCATCCGGACAGGCGACCGAGTATTTTCGAACTCCGCTTTTATCTCTGTCCCGCCGCCGGCTCCGGCGCGCCGCATTGCGGCACAACGGCGTCTACCAACAACGTAGCTCCCGCCCGGAAACTCGCCCACACGCCCTCCCCGCACGCCGTCCGCTTCTTTTCACCCAACGCACCCTCCGGCGTCCAGTAGCCAACCGAACGCCCCACCGCCGTTGGTGATAGATTAAATCCTAATCGACATGAGCCAGGCGGAGGGGAAACCGTCATCCGCGGATACGAACAAAGACTCGGGCCGTACGCCGACAGTGGGCATTTGGCTCGTCGTATTAGTCCTCACGATCGCGACGGCGCTCTTTTTTAAGCGGCGGACGCCCGATGCCCCGCTCGATGGCGTCTCGCTGGCGTTAGTGGCTTTTTGCTGGTTTTTGTTGGCATTCGGCGTTCGATGGTTATGGAAGCGAACTCACCGGAAAAATTCGGCGGGATGATCGGCGGCCGGGCTCGCTGGCTCGCCTTCGTCCTCGGAGTGTTACTGGTCATTTCCGGGCATGATCCTCGACGGCTGCGGCAAAGCGCCGCCCATCACATCGAGTGGAGGACCGGCGCCATCGCCCGCTCCGCCTCCGCCTCCTCCGCCGGTTGCATCCGTGCCACAACCTTCCCCCGGCGCCAAAATCGCAACCTCGCACGATCACCGGCCCACCGGCCGCGGCTGGCTCGTTGGCGATCAACCCGAACCTCCCGGCTACGGCATGTATAGCTACCTGCTGTTTGGATCCCTTCCCAGCGACGCCACTCGTCCGCTATACATCGCCATCGTCAAGGCTACCCTCGGCAAAGTGGAGCCGATCGAGCGGGAGCTTGTGGTTTTCCAGCCGGCACAACTCAATCTCTTAATGGTCCCGCTTCTCGGCGGCCCTCCCGCGGAAACAAAACCCGGCGATCTCGCCAACTGGATCGTCGACCACTACAATTACCCCCGCGCGCAGAAAATCCTCGCCGCCCTGCCCAACCGAAGGACCGGCGTCTACATCCTCTCGGTTCTATCGAAACGTGTCGACCCGTCCGTCCCCCTCCAGCCTCCCTACCTCTGGCAGGATCTCTCCAACGTCGAGCCGGCGATCGCCGCCGCCTGGATTCAGTACTTCCTCGACCAGTCCGCCAAAGATCGGCCCTGGGAAGAGAGCATGGGTCAAAAACTCGCCCTCGACTTACGGAATAACATCGAGCAAGTCGCCACCCAGATGCAAGCGACCATCCCCGCGATGGCCACCGCCATCCGATGGTTCAAGCCCGGCTCCTGATACAATCCACGCCGCCAAATTTTGCATTGACCCGCGTTTGATTCGGAGTTACACTGCCGCTCAGAGGGTGAACCATGCCCGGAATGCCTCGTACTCTCCCGCTGATTGTAAGTCTCGCCGCTTCTCTCGGCCTTTGCTTCGCTCAATCCGCCCCCACCGTCGGAACATCGGTAAACAACGCGCCGGCAGCCGCCGCGATCCTGGACTATTGGACGCCGGATCGGCTTCAAAGCGCCCTGCCCGCTCCCGAAGAAGAGATCGCCGCGCCGGGCTTCGTCTCACCGCCGCCCGGACCGGTGGAACCGGCTGTGGAAGTCCCGAGTTGGGCGCCCGATACGCAGGCGGCGGTGAGCCCAGCCCCGGAGATCGGCGTCGCGACCGCCGCGCCCCCGCCGGAGGCGTTTGAAAACCAATACCCCTACCCGTTCACCCGCTTCAACGATTACCGCCATCTCTACGCCTCGAACCAGATCCCTCCCGTCTTCCCCTATAAAGCCGTGGGAAAGATTTTCTTCACGCTGAATGGATCGAATTTCGTTTGCAGCGGCTCGGTCATACGCCCTCACCTCGTCCTCACCGCCCGCCATTGCATATTCAATTACATCAATCCGAGCGGCGGAAGTTTCGCCACCAATGTCGTCTTCTATCCCGGCTGGTATAACGGCGGCAACGGCCTCTTGCACAACGGTTGGGCCGCCCGGAAACTAGCTACATGGGTAAGTAACGCGCCTGGCCACCAATACGACATCGGGTTCATTCAAACCTTCGACGACGATGGCGTGGGATGCGGCGGGAGCCAGGGCGGCCATCCGATTGAATTCTACACCGGCTATCTCGGCTTCCAGGTGGGAGGCGACTCGCACAAGTCTCACCTCGACATGTTCGGGTATCCCGCCGCCGCTCCATTTACCGGACAGGTAATGGTGGAGTCCCAGGGATCGCCCGGCGCCGACAATCCCTTCGGCAATATCAATACCTATTCGGCGGGCAATGACATGACCGGAGGCTCCAGCGGCGGTCCGTGGATGGTCGCTTTCTTCCCGGATATGACCGGCAACGTGAACCTGGCTTACGGATTGAACTCCTTCCGCTTCCTCGCCCGGCCGCTGGAACTGGTCAGCCCCAAGTTCCTTTCCACCAACTTCACGCCGCTCCTCAATGGGGCGGTCGGGCTTCCCTGCCCCTAATGCCGCGCGGCCATCGCGCCTCCGAGGTATCCACATGACACGCAAACTATCGCCGGTTTCCTTCGTCCCGCTGCTCGTCCTCCTCGCCAACGCTCCCGCTTTCGCCGGTTTCATCACCTTCGCCCAACCGACGCCGGCTTACACGGCGGATACCACCCTCATCCCCATCGCCGCGCCCGACTATCAATTCCTCACGTCCATCTCGGACGGCTCGCTCACGGTGTCGTTCAATCAAACCATGCAGGCCCGCACCGTCCCTGGAAGTTGGGGATCGTGGGGAGCGCCGCCGAATACCGAAAGCTCGACGCCCAGAGTCCTCGACGACTTCTACCAATTACCCACGGTGACCTTCACCCTGTCGCAACCCGAGCAAATCTTCGGCTTCGAAGCCGAGCCAACGCTCATCGGTCTGCACAACATCAGCGCCAGCTTCTATGACGGTGGCACCCTGGTCGGCCAGATCAGCCGCAACCTGCAAGGGTACGCCGGAGCGCTGCTGTTCGCCGCTTCGACCGACGAGGCGTTCACCAGCGTCGTCGTGACAGCCAACGCCGGCGCCGACGGCTTCGCGATCGCGGAACTTCGTTTCGCCCCTCCCCCCGCCGTCCCCGAACCGGCCTCCGTTGTCTTCGTCCTGGCCGGCGCCGCCCTGCTCGCCGCGAGGCCTTTCAAACGCCGCGCCCGCCTCTTGCGAAGCCTTCGCGACCAGCAGTCCCTCCATTCCTGACAGAAACCTGACACTCCCCACATCCGCCGCTGACGATCGCGGCGTATACTCAAGTCCACTATGCGCCCGCTGACGATCCGGTTGCTATCGGTGCGCCGGAGCCTGCCCCTGTTCCTGGCCATCGTCGTCTGCCTCGCGATCTGGCAGGTTTGGCTCACCTGGCGCTTAATGGAACAGGACCGCAATCTCGCCGCGCAGCAATCTCTCCAGCGCCTGGAGCAAATCGCCGGCTTGGCCTTGTTTCAACTCGCCGGCTCACTCGGCGGATGGGACCTCGCCCTGCGCGAATTGGACGCCCTCCCGCCTCCAGCCGCCGTCAAGCCCAAGCTTCCCCCACAGGCCACGTTGATCCTTCTCGCGCCTCGATCCGTCTCCGCATATCCCGCAAAATCGCTCCTGTTCGTGCCGGACCCTCCCTCGGCCAGCCCCCTCCCCGAAGCCTTCGACGCGGCCGGGAAACTGGAGTTCCGCGATTTGAATTTCGACCGCGCCGTCGAAGTGTTACGCCCGCTTACCGAACAGCCGGCCACGCGCGCCGAGGCGTGGCTGCGCATCGCCCGCCTGGAACGAAAACGCAACCATCCCGAAGCGGCGCTGGCCGCCTATGAACGGATGTCCGGGGAAACCGCAGTCAGCGCCGACGGCGTGCCATACGCGTTGTTAGCGGCGGGCGCGCGCTGCGAATTGCTGGCCCTCGCCCCAGGCGCGCCGCAAGCCGCCCTCGAAGCGGTGCAACGGCTACGCGCCGCCCTCGTCGAAGGACGATGGCCGATACACCGCGAGACGTTCGAATACTATTGGGCCGAAGTCAATCGCCTCCGCCACACCGCGGACGATCCGCCGAAAGACGCGCTCGAATTCTCGACGCTCGTCTCGCGGCTCTACGAACAGTGGCAACGCGCGGCGCGCACCGGCTCGAGTTTCAGCGGCCGCGAAACCGAGGCCGGCGCGTCGCTGGTGATGTGGCGCGCCGCCCCGTCCCGCCTCACGGCGCTTTTCGCGCCCGCCGGCTGGCTGGATGCCGGCCTGAAACTGCCCGCTGATGCGCGCGACATCCGCTGGAGACTCGCCGACTCCGATTCCCCTCCCGGCCCCGAGCCGAATGTGGCGCGGTCGCTCGCCGACGCCCAACTCCCCGGCAAGCTCGAGTTCTCCACTGTCTCCCCAGTCTCAAATCGAGGAATCAGCCGCCCGCTGTGGATCGCCGCCGTCGCCCTCATGCTCTCGCTCGTGCTCGCCGGGGCCTATGCCATGTTTCGCGGCGTCAGCCGGGAACTGCAAGTGGCCCAGCTTCAAACGGATTTCGTTTCCGCCGTCTCCCACGAATTCCGCTCGCCGCTCACCTCGCTCCGCGGCATCGCCGAACTGCTGGCCGACGGCCGTCTCCCCGACGACGCCCGCCGCGCCCAAAGCTACGTTTTCCTGGAACGCGAGACCGGCCGCCTTCAACGCCTCGTGGACGACCTCCTCGACTTCGGCCGCATGGAATCCGGCCGCAAGCAATACCGCATCCAGCCCCACGAAGTCTTCGGCCTGGTGCGCGCGGCCGTCGCCGATTTCCGGGAGGAAGCGCTCGCCGGCGGATTCCAGGTGGAAGTGGACCTCGACTCGCATCCGGCCACCATCGAAGCCGACGAGGAATCGCTCCGCTACGCCATTCGCAACCTGCTCGAAAACGCCGTGAAGTATTCTCCCGTTTGCCGCACGGTTTGGGTGGAGGGCCGCCTCAACCACCGCCAGGTGGCGATCTCCGTGCGCGACCGCGGCATGGGCGTCGATCCTCGCGAGCGCCGCCAAATCTTCCAGAAATTCGTCCGCGGCGCCGAAGCGAAAAAAGCCGGCATCAAAGGCACCGGCATCGGCCTCTCGATGGTGCGCCAGATCGTCGACGCCTGCGGCGGCGAGGTCCGTCTGGAGAGCGAGGCCGGCGCGGGCAGCACCTTCACCATCCTTCTTCCGCTGGCCGGCGCCGGGGAGGCGCGCTCATGAGCCGCATCCTCATCGTCGAAGACGAGCCGGGCATCGCCTTCGCTCTCGAAAACGATCTCCATGCGGAGGGATACGAGATCGCCGTGGTCGCCGACGGAGCCGAAGCCGTCCAGCGCGCGCGTTCCGAGCCTTTCGACCTCATCCTGCTCGATGTCATGCTCCCCAATAAAGACGGCTTCGAGGTCTGCCGCGAGCTGCGGCGCGGCGGCTTGTCCACGCCCATCGTCATGCTCACCGCCAAAACGCAAGAGGCGGAAAAGATCCTCGGCCTCGACCTCGGCGCGGACGATTACGTCACCAAGCCATTCAGCCCTCGCGAGCTGCGCGCGCGCATCCGCGCCATGCTCCGGCGAAGCGTCGCCGAGGCGGGCGTCGAAGTCCATCGCTTTGGCCGCTTCGAGTTGGACCTGGCGCGTTTCGAATTGCGCCGCGACGGAGTTCGCCTGGAAGCCACGCACACGGAACTGAAACTCCTCGCCGCCTTCATCCACAGCCGGGGACACGTCCTCACCCGCGAAACCCTACTCGAACAAGTGTGGGGCTCCGGCGTCTTCGTTACCGATCGCGTCGTCGACAACCACATTGTCGCGCTGCGCAAAAAGATCGAGGACGATCCCTCCGCGCCGCGGTACCTGATCTGCATCCGCGGTGTCGGATATCGATTCGATGGCTAAGTCGCCCTATGTCGCCAATTCCACATCAAGTTCATGCAATGTCCTGACCGAATCCCGCTACGCCGCAAACATTCCCGCGGCATTCTGAAATCGCACTAAGGGAGGTGCATCATGAAATCCGAGAAACTGGAAAACATCGCCGTCGCCCTGGCCGCGATGGCTTCCGCGGTCCTCACCGGAGCCTTGACCTTGAGTTTTGGTTGGCTCATCATGGGCTTGGCCATGCAGTTACTTGCCCCGGTGGCATCCGCCCAAACCAAACCCGCCGTCGAGCTCGAAGCCGCGATCACGAAGGAACAGGTCGACGGCGATCTACAAACCGCCATCGCAGACTATCGGAAGATCGCCGCCGACCAATCAGCGTCCCGCGACGTGCGTGCCAACGCGCTACTGCACTTAGCCGGATGTTACGAGAAGCTCGGACAACAGGCGCGAAATGTCTATCAACAAATTGTTCGCGATTTCGCCGACCAGCCCGCCGCCTCCCAAGCACGAGCGCGTCTGGCGGCGTTAAGGCAAGACGACCGTCCGGCAGCGCCCGCGACGATGACACAACGCAAAATCGAGACGTTAGGACCGGAAATGGGTCCCGGCGATACGGACGGCCACCGCGTCGTCTATCGGAATGACGCGACCGGGGAGCTGATCTTCGGCGATCTCGCCGGCAAGAGCAAGCGGGTCATCTTCAAGGCGAAGCTAGGCGATGTCTGGGGTTGGTTTCCATCGAGGGATTTCTCTATAGTCGGTCTTGAATTCCCAGGCCCGCCGGAAACCTTGGCAGTCGTCAAAACCGACGGTACGGATTACCGCGAGATTGCCAAGCTGGATGGCCGCTCCGTATGTGGGCCGAACTGGTCTTGGGATAACCGCTATGTCCTGTGCAGCCGGGTTCAAGACGGCACGAGCCACCTGTTGAAGATCTCCATCGCCGACGGAAACATCCGCGAGCTGCTGAGCCTGAAAACCGGTGAAATCGGAACCGCTGCCTTTTCTCCCGATGGCCGCTTCGTGGCATATCAAGTCCACCCACCCGCGAACGCGGATGGGGTCACGCGTATCTTCGTCGAGCCCGCCGACGGCAGAGACCCTCAGCCGGTCTACGAGGAGCGCCCAACCATCGGAACCTCTCAATCGCTGAGGCTTCTCGATTGGACCATCGACGGACGGTATCTAGCCATTTCCAGTGAGCGCACAGGCAATCCCGCGCTTCACCTCCTGCCAATAAAAGACGGCAAATCGGCCGGCGATCCTGTCTTTCTACGGTATGGCGCCTTTTCAAGCGGCGTCACGACAGCCGCTGGCGATTTGGTATACAGCTCCGTCAAGCCTGGCGGCAACTGGGCCGTCTACCTCGCGTCCCTCGACTCGAACAGCCGCGTAGAGTTTTGGAAACGACTGGATCTCCGCCTTGGAAACACGACTAACCCGCTACCAATTGGTCTGGCGACGGCAATCAAATCGTCTATGTGGGATCGAATGAAGACCTGGGACAGACTGGGGGCGCGGTCGTCCATACCCACAACCTCTCTACAGGAAAGGATCGCGAGATCTATCACGCCCCCAATCACGGCTTCTGCATCTGGGCGGCTAGCCAGCCGAAACTTTTCTGTAGCGAAAACAGTGGTGAAATCTATTCGATCGCGGTCGACACCGGAGAAGTCGCGCCGCTTCATAAGTTCAAAGCGTCGTCTCAGTACATTCAGGCCCCCAGCCGAGATGACCGATCGCTTTACCTTTTCACCAGTGACGATCAAGCGTGGAAATTGCTGCGATGGGAAATCGCCACGGGGCGGGAGACGACACTGGCGCAGGGCTCATCGGCACCCACCAGTTGGCTGCTGGTATCGCCAGACGAGCGCTCGCTCATCCGGGCGAGTCGGCAAGGCATCGACGTGCGTCCCACATCGGGCGGCGATTGGAAACCGGTGGCAGGGGCGCTGGCCGACCGCAAATCGAACCACCGCTTCGGGGTCACGCCGGACGGTAACTGGCTCCTTTACGACGATGCCGATTCCGCAGGCAAACCCAGCCTGTTCCGCGTCTCGACGGCCGGGAGCAAGCCGGAGCGGTTGGGTGATTTCCCAAACATCTTGGCCGGCAGCCTAAAAATCAGCCCCGATGGGCGCAAGGTCATCGCCACTGGCATGATTGCAACTGGCGAAGAACTCTGGTCGCTGGAGAACTTCGTCCCCGCCCCACCGAAACCATGATTCGACTTACATGAAGCCCGGGAAGCTCGAATGCATCGCCATGACCGCCTGGCTCCTACCCGGCCTGGCCATGCAGCTTTTCGCCCCGCCGGCATTCGCCCAAACCAAACCCGCCGTCGAGCTTGAAGCCGCCATCACGAAGGAGCAGGTGGACGGCGATCTCGACACCGCCATCGCCGCCTATCGCAAAATCGCCGCGAACACCTCCGCTTCCCGCGACATTCGCGCCAACGCCCTGCTGCGCTTAGCCCGCTGCTACGAAAAGCTCGGGCGCGAAGCGCGGAATGTCTATCTACAAATTGTCCGCGATTTCGCCGACCAACCCGCCGCCGCGCAGGCCCGCGCCCGCCTCGCCGCGTTGAATCAAGACGGCCACCCCACGGCGATGACCCAACGTAAAATCGACCTTCCGGGCCCAGGGTTGGGACCAGGCGATACAGACGGCCGCCGCGTGGTCTATTGGAATAGCGCGGCCGGTGAGGTAATCTTCGGCGATCTCGCCGGTAGGAGCAAACGCGTCATCTTCGCAGCGAAACCGGATGACCCTCCCGGCTCGTTCCCCTCCAGGGATTTCTCCATCGTCGGACTCGTCCTCAGCCCCCTCCACCCCAAGGCCGGCCGGCCCTTCACGCTCGCCGTCGTCAACATCGACGGTAGTGGATACCGCGAGGTCGTCAGGATGGATGGACACCCCGCATGTGGGACGAAATGGTCCTGGGATAACCGCTACATCCTGTGCGTTCAGTCTCAAGACGGCGCAAACCGTCTATTGCGGATCTCCGTCCCCGACGGCAAAATCCGCGAATTGCTGAATCTTAAAACCGCCGTCCTCGGAACCGCCACTTACTCTCCGGACGGCCGGTTCATTGCGTATCAGATCCTCCCGCCCTCCGCCGCCGATCCGGTCTCGCGAATCTTCCTTCTGCCTGCCGAAGGCGGAGACCCGCAACTCGTCTACGAGGAACGCTCGACCAACGTAGCTTCCCCCTCGCTGAGGCTCATCGATTGGACCGCCGACGGACGCTACCTCGCCATGGGCAGCGAGCGCACCGGGAAGCCCGGGCTTCACCTCTTGCCGGTAAAGGACGGCAGATCGGCGGGCGAGCCGGTCTTCTTAATCTTTGGCAACTTCGAAAGAGGAGTCACCACAACCTCCGGGGATCTGATCTACGCTTCGCGCAAGCCGGGTGGCGAGTGGGCTGTCCATGTCGCCTCCCTCGACTCAAATAGTCGCGTGGGCGATTGGAAACGCCTGGATCTCCACCTTGGCAAGAACGGCCACCCTTACCCAAATTGGTCGAGTGACAGCGATCAAATTGTTTATACCGCCTCGAACGAAGAAGGTGGACAGGCTGAGCGAAGGACCGTCCATGTGCATAACGCCCTTACCGGCGAGGATCGGGAAATCCATCACGGGGACGCGGACTGTAAATGGGCGGCGCAACAGCCGAAGCTCTTCTGTGGCGACGAATCCGGCATTTTCTCGATCGCCGCCGGCACCGGCGAGATCGAGCGTCTCCAGCCGTTCACAAAGCGCTGGAGAATCGCCGGCGCCAGCCGCGATGACGATGCGCTCTACATGCTCACCCCCTTCGGCCAGGGAATGGAAATGATGCGTTGGGAAATCGCGGCGCGGCGGGAGACACTGCTGGAGCGGAACCCGTCCAGCGCCACTGCGTGGATCGCGCAGGTATCTCCGGACGAGCGCTCGCTCCTCCGGCACGACCCGCGAGGCCTTGCAATACGTCCCATCTCGGGCGGCGAATGGCGACTACTGGTTTCCCTCGGGAAAGACGCAAGCGCGACCGCCACCAGCCTCGGCCACTACGGCTTCACGCCCGATGGCAAATGGATCGTCTATCACGACACCGATTCCTCCGGCAAACACAGCCTGTTCCGCATCCCGGCGACGGGCGGAAAACCGGAACGCCTCGGCGATTTTCCAGGCGCCAGCTTCTCCGGCAACCTGGAGATCAGCCCCGATGGACATAGAATCCTTGTCACCGTTGGCGAATATGCGACAAGCCTCGAAATCTGGAAACTGGAGAACTTCGTCCCCTCTTCGAAAGCGCGTACCGGGCCGCGGCCGTAAGGGAGTGTACATTGGCAGATCGCCATGTGTCTGGAAATCCAGACAAACTCCACACACAATCCTGACCAAATCCCCTTAATCCGCAAACATTCGCGCGCCATGATAGAACCGCGCTTGGGGCGCGCATCGTGAAATCCCTCCAATTCAAAAACCTCGCCATTCCCCGGCGCGGAACTCTGACCATAATCGCTTGGCTCTTACCGGCGCTGGCCATGCACTCGCTCGCCCCCGCGGCATTCGCGCAGACCAAACCCGCCGTCGATCTCGAAGCCGCCATCGCGAAGGAGCAAGTGGACGGCGACCTCGCGACCGCCATCGCGGCTTATCGCAAGATCGCCGCGAACACCTCCGCCTCCCGCGACGTGCGCTCGAAAGCGCTGCTGCACCTGGCCGGCTGCTATGAGAAGCTTGGCCGCCAGGCGCTGAAAGTCTATCGGCAAATTGTGCGCGACTTCGCCGATCAGCCCGCCGCCGCGCAGGCCCGCGAGCGCCTCGCCGCGTTGAGACAAGTCGCCCATCCGCCCGCGCCCGTCACCATGACCCAACGCAAAATCGAGACGCTCGGCAATGGCATGGGCCCGGGCGACACCGACGGGTACCGCGCTGTTTACCGGAACGACACGACCGGAGAATTGATCTTCGGCGATCTTGCCGGCAAAATCAAACGGGTCGTTTTCAAGGCGAAACTGGACGACCTTCCCGGCTGGTTCCCATCCAGGGATTTCTCGATCGTCGGACTTCGCTTCTACCTCAAGCCCAACCAGCCGGAAACGTACGCGGTCGTGAACACCGACGGCACAGGCTACCGCGAACTCGTCAAAGTGGATGGAACCCCCACCTGCGGGCCGCCGCGTTGGTCCTGGGACAATCGCTACTTCCTGCTCTGCCCCGATCCCAAACAGGGCCCCAGCCGTCTGCTGAGGATTTCCGTCGCCGACGGACAAATCCGCGAATTGTCGAGCGCGCCCTCCGGTGTGATCGGAGTCGCCACCTTCTCACCGGATGGCCGTTTCGTCGCCTATCAAGTCTTCCTCCGCTCCGGCGTGGATCGCCTCTCACAGATTTTCGTCCTGCCCATCGAATCCGGAGAGCCGCAACAGGTATACCAGGAGCGGCTAAGTACCGGAGTGACGCTTACGCCCCAACTCCTCGATTGGACCGCCGACGGACGCTATTTGGCCATCTTCAGCGAACGCACGGGAAAACCGGCCCTCCACCTCCTGCCAATCGATGGTGGCATACCGGCCGGTGAGATACTTTTTCTAAGGTACGGCGACTTCGAAAGCGGCATCACTGCGGCCGCCGGGAATTTGGTTTACAGTGCGGTGAAACCGGGAGGCAGGTGGTCGATCCACCTCGCGCCTCTTGACTCCAGTGGCCGCCCCGGCGCTTGGAAACGGCTGGATCTCCTCCTTGGCAACCAGTTCAATCCCGATGTAAGTTGGTCCGGCGGAAGCGACCGATTCGCCTACGCCGTCACGAACGAAGACGTGGGAGAAACAGCGGGCAAGACCATCCATATACACAACCCCTCCACCGGCGAGGATCGTAAGATCTATCGCGGCGAAGCGGGTTGTAAGTGGGCCGCTCAACTGCCAAAACTTTTCTGCGGCGACATGGCGGGTATCTTTTCGATCGCGCTCGACACTGGCGAAATCGAACGCCTCCAGCCGTTCACGACGCGGTGGAGGATTGTCGACACCAGCCGCGACGACCGGGCGCTCTACATGTTCACCCACTTCGGTCAAGGATTCACAATGGCGCGGTGGGACATCGCGGCGCGCCAGGAGACGATTTTGGGGCAGGACCCGTCAAGCTCCACCGCGTGGGTGGCGCGAGTGTCTCCCGACGAGCGTTTCTTGATGCGCAGCGGTGAGCGAGGCATCGAGTTACGTCCCACCCTGGGTGGCGATTGGATACCATTGGCCCCTCTCGGTAAGGAGGCGCTCGCCGCCGGCAGCGGCCACTACGCATTCACGCCCGGCGGCGATTGGGTCCTCTACCACGACAAAGATTCCGCCGGCAGACAAAGTCTGTTTCGCGTCTCGATGGCCGGAGGCAAACCGGAACGCCTGGGTGATTTTCCAAGCTCCAGTTACTTCGGCAATTTAGAAATCAGCCCCGATGGGCGAAAAATCATCTCCGTTTCCGGCGACTACGACACCGGCGACGAACTATGGTCCCTTGAAAACTTCGTCCCGCCGCCGTCCCGGAAAGCGCTTAACGCGCCGCGGCCGTAAAGGAGCGCCATGCAATCCAACTGGCAGACCAATTTCTTCCGCGGCGCTGCTCTCGACGCATGGCGCCGCTTCGTCAATCCCGAAAACGCCCGCGCCGACGCCGACTTCCTCGAACGCGCCCTCCATCTCAACCCCGGAGCGCGCCTCCTCGACGTCCCCTGCGGCAACGGCCGCCACGCCATCGAACTCGCCGGCCGCGGGTATAGAATGACCGGCCTCGACCAAAGCGCGGAGTTCCTCGCCGAAGCCCGCCCCGCCACCGATCTCGCGATTCATTGGGTGAAGGAAGACCTCCGTTCCGTTCCTTGGTCTTTCGAGTTCGACGGCGCATATTGCATGGGCAACAACTTCTGCTACCTGCCCTGGGACGAAGCCCGCCAATTCCTGAACGCCGTGGCCCGCTGCCTCAAACCCGGCGCGCGGTTCGTCGTCGACACCGGAATGGCCGCCGAATCGATCCTCCCTTCCATGCCCCGCACCCTCTCGTTCCGCCTCGGGGATATCCTCATGCTGAGCGAGCACCGCTACTATCCCTCCGAGAGCCGCCTCGATACCGACTACACCTTCGTGCGCGGCGGCGAGCTCGAGACCCGGACCACCACGAGCTATCTTTACACCGCCGGCGAACTATGCCGGATGCACGCCGAAGCCGGTCTCCGGCCGGTTCAAATGCTCGGCTCGACCGGCGCCGAGCCGTATCGAATCGGCTCGCCCAGGCTCATCCTCGTCTCGGCCAAGCACGAAGGCAATATTCCCTGCGTCCATGATTCCGCCAACCTGTTCCGGTTTGGAGAATTCGAACTGCGCCCCGGAACCCGCAAGGTCACTCGCGGCGGAGTGGAGATCCCCCTTTCGCCTAGGCCGTTTGAAGTCCTCGCTTACCTGGTCGTCCACGCCGGCCGCATAGTCACCAAGGACGAGTTACTCACGGCGATATGGCCCAACTCGATCGTCGAAGAGGGCAATTTGAGTCAACACGTCTTCCACCTCAGGAAGGCGCTGGACGATCCGCAAGGCGGAACCGGATTCATCCGCACCGTCCCCGGCCGCGGATACGAATTCACCGCCCCCGTGAGCGAAGTGCTGAATCCATCGGACTTTTATACGATTCCTGAACAACCCCTCCCGGTAACCTTTCTCCAAAACGTCATGGCCTGCGAGCGCTTTTAATAACAATTAAGAACTTTGCATCCCGAAATTGAGGACCCCAAATCCCGATTCGAGTTTTAATGGGAGGGTCCATTGCAACGATCTCCGTTGCGATGAAACAAGTAACATCCCGGTTCAGGAGAAGCTTCGGCCCCCGCTCGCCATCTCCTGTCGGAACGAAAGGAACAAGATGTCCAACCTAGCGCGGAAATCTCACACCCGAGAAAGCGGAAGTAACAAACCCAGCAAGGAGCATTTTATGAACAGCAAAACGACGACGATGAATTGCTTTTTACGGGCATTGGGAACTCTGCCATTGCTCGCCCTGCTGGCTGTTAATTTTACCACTGCGCGTGCCGCGGAGCTGCAAGTAGCCGGGAGCGCTCCATACGCTTGTGCAGCCGTCCAGGGCGGCAACACCGCCAACGGGACGCCTGTGCTTTTGTATTCTTGCGGAGACGGGCCGCCGCAACAGTGGAACTACAAGAACGGCCGGTTGACGGGAATCGGCACGGCAAACGGCACCAGCACCTGCTTGGAGGTGAACGGGACCGCCTCCGGGGCCCCAGTTGTAATTTCCACCTGTAGCGGCTCGCTAAGCCAGCAGTGGCGTTTCCAGGTCAACAACGTGATCTCGATGCTGGAGGGGAACCTGTGTCTGGACAGTTCCCCGGGACTTTTCAACCAACTGGTGGTCAACGCCTGCACTCCCGCGGCCACCCAAAATTGGAATCTCCATGGCATGGAAATCCAGTTAAATTCGAGCGCACCTTACGTGTGTTTTTCATTGGACGGGTCGTTGACGACCAATGGCACGAAGGTGCTGTCCTACTCTTGCGACGATGGGCCAGCCCAGCAATGGTACTTCAGCGCGGGTCAAATCGTTGGGCTGGGCACAAATGGCACGAAAAGCAAGTGCCTCACCGCCGCTTCGAATGCTGCCGGAAGCCTCGTGGAACTATCCGCCTGCACCGGCGCCGCGACACAGCAATGGTTGATGGCTCCTGGCTCGCGCATCGGAGTCTCGGCCGGCGCTTTTATCCAGCTCGCAGACAGCGACCTGTGCGTGGACAACTCCGGTCCGCCCGTCGGTCTCGGCATCGAACTCGTGCTAAACACATGCACCGGCGCTGCCAGCCAGAATTGGATCGTGCGTTAACGAGTGCGGCATTAGCCCACATATCTCACAACCCTGAGCGATCCCCGGTTTCCGAGCCAGGTTGACAGGCCAGCGTAGGGCGACAACTTGATTGGAGGGAAATGGCTGAAAGATCGGCGCGCCGGGACACACCGATCCGTACAAGGTGGCGAATTGGGTCGAATCAAGTTGTCAAAGATCGGCGGCCCCGGCGGGCCGCAGCATTCAGGTCCGGAACTGCCGAAGCACTTGTGCGAAGAGCGCCTGGTAGGGATAGCCGCTCGTCATCCGGACCCACACCTTGCGAACGGCGACTTGGATCATCGCGCCGATTTTGAGCAACTTCAATCGGGTCGTGCCCGCCTGCGCGGTGGCCATCGCCGTCGCCTGCAGTCCCAGCCTCCGCAGGCCGTTCATCAGCGTGTAGGCAATCACCGACAGATAGATCCGCAGTTGGTATCCGGGCTAGAAGGCCAGGAATCCTATGTCGCCTACCCGGATAAATAGCTATCGCGCTCCGTCCACGATCGCAACCCGGAAGCTTTTTCCGAACCAAACCGTCTGAGGAGAACGTAAAACCATGAAACACACTCTCGCCCTCCTGTCCACTTCAATGAGCGCCTTTGCCGTGCTCATGACCTCGGTCCTGTCGTCGGCTCAGGTGTCCACGCTCATCGAGTTCGACGCACCGGGAGCGGGCACGGTATCCGTGCCCGCATGCGCCCCGTATTGCGGTACGATCCCCCTCGCCAACAACGCGGAAGGAGCGGTCGCCGGCTTCTACACAGACCCGCACGTCGTGCCCCACGGCTTCCTCCGCCATCGCGACGGCACCTTCGTCTCCTTCGACGCCCCCGGTGCCGGTCTCGGCCACGGCAAGAACCAAGGCACCGTCGCCTATAGCATCAACGATCTGGGCATCATCGCTGGACAGTTCGAAGACTCAAGCAACGTGTACCACGGCTTCGTCCGGTCCCCGGACAACGCCTTCACCACCTTCGACGTTCCTGGCGCCGGCACAGGCGCAAACCAAGGCACGTTGGCGTTTAACATCAATCTGGAAGGAACCACCGCTGGCAGCTATATCGACGGCGGCAATGCGTACCACGGCTTCGTGCGGTCGCCCCGTGGCGAGATCGCGTCGTTCGATCCGCCGGGTTCGATTTTCACCGAAGTTTGCCAGGACACATGCCTCAACTTGGAGGGCGCGATCGCCGGATTCTACCTCGACGCGAATTCCACCTATCACGGATTCGTGCGCGCTCCCGGAGGCGGCATCACGGCGATCGACGCGCCGGGAGCGGGCACGGGGGTGTACCAGGGCACCTTCTTGGCGAGCATCACAATGAACGGCGCCATCACGGGATACTACGTCGACTCCAACAGCGTGCCGCACGGCTTCGTGTTAACTCGTGACGGCAAATTCACCAAGTTCGACGTTCCCGGTGCGCAGGCCACCGTCGCTTTTTCGATCAATCTCTTCGGAGCGGTTACGGGATTATATGTCGACGCAAGCGGCGTCATTCACGGTTACTCCCGTTCTCCGAACGGCACCATCGCTAAATTCGACGCTCCGAACGCGGGCACAGGCCCCGGCCAGGGAACCCGCCCCTCCACCAACAACCTCGAAGGAACCGTCACCGGCTGGTACATCGACTCAAAGGGCCTGAATCACGGCTTCCTGTGGTAAAAGTAAGGCGCGGCAGCCAATTATCTCCCTCCCAGAAAGTCAGTCACGCGCCCTCACTTCACTCCATCCCCCTCATTCCACTCACAGATCGACCGCCCATCCACCGGCCCGCTTTCCCGCGTCTGCTACACTTCCACCGGCATGGAGTTCATCCCACAACATCGCTCGCGCCCCACTTTCTACCCGCGAAATTCGCGTCCATCCACTCGCCGGGAAAACCTTCCCCTGCGTCACGACTTCCGTCACCCCTCTGCGTCACCGCACTTACAACGACTTACCCCAAATTCGTGACGCACAATTCGGCCCCGATGACGCAAACCGATCCCTAATACTTGAACCTATACTTCAACTCCATATAAATCTGCCGCGGATCCCCATAATGCGTCCCTCCGAACGTCAGGCTGTTATCCAACAGATACCGCCGGTTCGTCAAATTCAACGCCGTCAATCCCAGCGACCACTTCTCCCCCAGCGCCTTCCCCAACTGCGCGTCGAACGTCGTATGTCCCTGTAAATGCCGCGGTACAACGCTACTCCCGTCCGTAAATCCCGACCCGTAATAAGCCCCGCCCGACACCCACGCCCCCTTGGGCAGCGTCCAATGAAAATTCCCGTGCAGCGTGTGCCGCTGGTCGTGATCCAGAAAGAAATACCCCACCGCCGGCGGCGTGAAATCGGTCAACCCACCCGTAATCGCCCCCTCCCCTTCGGCATGTTGATAGGAGTAAGCGATCGACGCCTCGCCCCGCTTCCACAACTGCGGCGAACGCATCGTAAACTCCAACCCGCTGATCCGCGCTCCCGCGATCGACAGCGGAAAAAACAAATTCGAATTCCCGATCGCGTTGTGGTCGAAGTAATTCCGCGCCCGCTGCCGGAAACTGTTCGTGTCGAAGCTCCACCCGCGCAGCGGAATCGTCAACCCCACCTGATTCTCCTCGTCCCGCTCGCCCCGCAGCGGAATGAACCCCAACCCCTGCGTGACCGCGTAATCGAGCAGCGGCCCGCTCACCGTCGACAACGGCGGCGCCTGATAATACCGCCCATAAAACCCCCGCACGATCCAATTCAAATGTGGAATCCGGATCGCCGCGCCCACCCTCGGATCCACCGCGTTCTCCGAGATCGCCCCGCTGAAATGCGTCGCCCGCAACCCTCCCGTCAGCGTCAGCCACGAATTCGGCCGGTATTGATCTTCCAAAAACCCCGCCTCCAGATGTCCCGCCGCCGGCTTATCCAACAACACCGCCGCGCCCGTCCCGTCGTTGGCGACAAGATGCACCATCTCGTCGTCGTGCTGCCCGAATCCGTACACGCCCACGCGCAGGTTATGCTTCGCCGTCGTCGCCGTCAAGGCGATCTGCGCTCCGGCGTAAATCGACGCCAGATGCTGCGTCGTGCTCACCGGCGTATCGTTCGGAGCGCCGTCATAGTTCGCCGCGTTGAAATGCACGAACGGCGAAACCTCCAGCAGCACTCCCGGCGCGAACGTATGCACCCACGAAAACGTCGCCATGTCGTCGCGCTCCCGCTCCACGTCGGCAATCCCCGCCTGCTGCTGTTCCGGCGTGTTCGGAATCTGGTAATCGTCGCCGCGCACCGTCGCAACCATCCGCAATTGATCCACCGGATCGGCGTTGTAAATCAGCGACACGAATCCGCCCAATCCCCACTCCCGGTCGTGCAGCATTTGCGGTCCCGGCGTCTCCAATCCGTAGTCGCTCCGGTTGCCGTCCACGCTCGCAAACCAGGCGAACTTCTCCGTGTGATCGCCGATGTTGATCTGATCGTTGGTTTGGTTGAAGCTCCCATACGTCGTCGTCACGTCCACCTCGCGGTCCCGCTCGAATCCCGTCCGCGGCACCACGTTGAACACGCCGTAAGTCCTGTCGCCGTACTCGGCCGAATACCCGCCGCGCTGCGTCTCCAGATAGTCGATGTCTTTCGGATCGATCTGCGGCCCCACGTTGCTCGCGATATTCGTATTCGGAATCGGCACCCCGTCGATCGCCCAGCTCACCTGATGCCCGCCGCGCACGTGAAGCTGATCGTGCGCCATATACGCGCCCGGCACGTAGTCGGTAATCATCGTCAGGCTGTTGCTCAAATCCGCGCCGGGCGTGTCGTCGATCCGCTCGCGGCTCACCATCGTCACCGGCGTCACCTCCGGGTCCACCTGGGCTCCGCTCTCGGTCACCTCCACCGATTCGTTTCTCGTCCTCAACGCCAGCGGAAAATGGAGGATCTGCGCGCTGCCCGACGTCACGGTGACTCGCTGCTCCGGGCGTCGTGAAATCGTCGCTCTCGACAGAAACGATATACTCGCCCGCCGCCACCGCGCCGAACTCAAACGCCCCGTCCGCGCCCGTCTTCGCCGACGCGCTAAATTCGCTCGCCGCCGCGTGAATGGTCACTACAATATCCGCCACCGGCCGGTGGCTCGGATCATGCACCACCCCTCGAACGTTCCCCATCACGCCGCCGCGCGCCGCGCCGCAAAATACCAGCAGCGCGCAGACGGCAACTCGCCCTCTGAACATAAAGAGTTCTCCCTCAATCTAAATTGGAATCTGGAACCCGTCGTCAGCAGCCGCGAAAACATTCCGAGCCGCGCGCGTCAGCGAGCGGTTTTCGGCCTTTTTCAGCGGCCCGTTACGAGAACGAGGGAGGAGGACGTTGATAAAGAGCGCGGCTATGCGCCCGGAAAACAAACCCGCGGTCCACAACGGCGCAGGCGATGCCCGCGGCATGCGTTCCGCCCACGCGAACTCGCACCGGCCGGACGTACGCCTCGAACCCCGTTCGCCGCGCCAGCCCCGGTCCGCAAGGACAATTCCCGCCGCAAGGCGATCCGCTGGACCACCCCGCGCCGGAAGCATGCATCCGTTTGCAGCAGGCGCTTTGTCCCTTGCGGCAGCACGCCATCCCCGCTGCTTCCGGGCCTGAAGACGGCCAACGGCGCGAGCGACGGAATCACCAGCGCCAGCACTAAAATCAGCGCGCGAATTGTTCCGGGCTTACGCAATGGATCGCTCTTCCTGTTTAGCATATCATCCCGCTTCGCCCGGACTGTTACACTTGAGGATGTCAGCCCTATGAAATCCGATTCCGCCCAGTTGCCGGGCGCCGCCGAGGAATCGCTTCCCGTTCCCTCGAAGCCGGCCTCGCCGGTCGATCCTCCCCGTGGGGCCATCGCCGAATGGACCGTCACCATCCTCCTCCTGCTCTTCGGCACCACCACGCTGGTGCAAGCCTTCGTCATCCCCACCGGCTCCATGGAGGACAATCTCCTCATCGGCGACCACCTGCTGGTCGACAAACTCACCTATAGCCCCACCGGCGCCGTCAGCCGCCACATCCTCCCCTTCCGCGAGCCGAAACATGGCGACATCATCGTGTTTCGCTATCCCGTCGACGTCACTCAAACCTTCGTCAAGCGCGTCATCGGCGTCCCCGGCGACCGCATCAAGCTGATCGACAAGAACGTCTACCGCAACGGCGTCAAACTCGACGAGCCGTATGTCGTCCACAAATCCGGCTACCTCGATTCCTACCGCGACAATTTCCCCAGCGACCCCGAAGGCCCGCTCGATCCCAAAGGCTTCGCCCAGCACATGCTTCAGAACGACCTCGTCAACGGCGAAATCGTCGTCCCGCCCGGCAGCTATTTCGCCATGGGCGACAACCGCGATTCCTCCCTCGACAGCCGCTATTGGGGCTTCGTCCCGCGCGATTACATCATCGGAAAACCGCTCATTATTTATTGGTCCTACGACGCTCCCACTTCTCAATACGCCGACTCCAGCATCGGCGTCGCGCACATCGTCGATGTCGCCGAGCATTTTTTCACCAAGACCCGCTGGAACCGCACCCTCTTACTGATCCATGGCTACCCGGACAAAAACTGAAGCCGCCAAGCCGCCCAAGGCTCCGGCGAAGCCCGCGAAATCCGACAATTCCTTCCGCTCCTTCGTCGCCGAATGGTCCGTCACCATCCTCATCCTCGTCTTCGGCACGTCGATGGTGGCGCAAGTCATGGCCATCCCCACCTCGTCCATGCACAACACGCTGCTCACCGGCGACCATCTCATCGTCGACAAGCTCGCCTATTCCCCCGCCGGCGCCCTCTCGCGCCATCTGCTTCCTTATGAAGACGTCCATCGCGGCGACATCATCGTCTTCCGCCATCCCGTCCTGCTCCAGGAAAATTACGTCAAGCGCGTCGTCGGCGTCCCCGGCGACCATATCCATCTCGTCGATAAACAGGTCTTCCTCAACGGCCATCCCGCCGTCGAGCCTTACGCCATTCACATCTTTCCCTACGCCGATCCTTACCGCGATAATTTTCCCACCGCGCCCATCGAGGATATCCCCGATCCGCAAATGATGCAGCGCGCCCAGGACATGCTGCGCGACGACGTCGTCCACGGCGAGCTCGTCGTCCCGCCCGGCAACTATTTCGCCATGGGCGACAACCGCGACAACTCTCTCGACAGCCGCTACTGGGGCCTCGTCCCGCGCGAAAACATCATCGGCAAACCCACCATCATCCTCTGGTCCTACGACGCGCCCACCGAGGATTTGAAGGACTACACCGTGCATCACTTCGTCGATCTCGCCGAGCATTTTTTCACCAAAACCCGTTGGAATCGCACCATGCGCCTCGTGCATAGCTACCCGCTCCAATAAATCTCTCCCGCTCAAATGTCCAAGAACAATCGTTACGGCCTCATCCTCGCCGGCGGCCGCGGAACGCGCTTCTGGCCGCGCAGCCGCAGAGCCAACGCCAAACAAGTGCTGCGCTTTCTCGGCGACCGTTCCCTCATCCAACAAACCGTCGACCGTCTCCGTCCCGTGATTCCGCCCGAACGCCTCTGGATTATCACTAACGGTCATCTCCGCGCCGAGATCGTCCGCCAGTTGCCGGAGATCCCTGCCGGCGCAAATTCTCGCCGAACCCGCCCAGCGCAACACCGCGCCCTGCATCGGCCTCTGCGCGCGCATCCTCGAAACCATCGATCCCAAAGCGGCCATGGGCGTTTTTCCCGCCGACCATTTCATCTCGCGCCCCAAAGACTATCTCCGCCTCCTCCGCCCCGCCTTTCAAGCGGCCGAGCGCGGCGAAATCGCCGTCATCGGCATCGAGCCGCGCTGGCCCGAAACCGGCTACGGCTATATCGAATTTCCCAAAGGCGTTCAGTCCGGCTCGCTCGAAACCGTCAAGGTAAATCGCTTCCGCGAAAAGCCCGACCTCGCCACCGCCAAGAAATTCGTCAAAGCCGGCAACTTCTATTGGAACGCCGGAATGTTCTTCTGGAGGGCTTCGGTGCTGCTCGCCGCTCTCCGCGAATTTCAACCGAAAACCGCCGCTCTGCTCGATTCCCTGCCCCCGTTCTCCAGCCGCAAATTCAAATCCGCGCTGCTCGAAACCTTCCCGAAGTGCGAAGACATCTCCGTCGATTACGCAGTGCTTGAAAAAGCGAAAAACGTCGTCGGCCTCGCCGCCGGCGACATCGGTTGGAGCGATGTCGGAAGCTGGGACGCCGTCCATGAGCTGATGCCCCGCGACGAAGCCGGCAACTTCTCCCGCGCCGCCGTGCTGCTGGAGGATTCGACCGGCAATTACGTCGACGCCGAAGGCAAACTAACCGCCCTCCTCGGCGTCAAGGATCTCATCGTCGTCGACACGCCCGGCGCCCTCCTCATCGCCGACCGCCGCCGCGCCCAGGACGTCGGCCGCCTCGTGAAGCTCCTCGAAAAACAAGGCCGTCACGACCTGCTGTAGCCGCCGCTCCCCCTCGCGGATTGTTATACTCGGGGCGATGAAGAAGCTACTGGTCCTCGCCGCCCTCGCTTCCGCTTCCGCTTACGCCGCCGACATCAGCGGCACCTGGGAAGCGCAAGTCGACCTCGACGCCGGCAGCGGCACGGCGACTTTCACGTTCAAACAATCCGGCGAAACGCTCACCGGCACTTATTCGGGGACGCTCGGCGAAGCGAACATCACAGGCAAGCTCGAAGGCCGCCATGTCGAATGGTCGTTCGAAGCTTCCATGGGTGGCGAATCGGCGAAAATCAAATACTCCGGGACCCTCGCCCCCGACGGCACCATTTCCGGGGATTGCGACTACGGCGCCATCGGCAAAGGAAATTTCAAAGCCACCAGGAAAGCCTCTTCCGGCAACGCGCGCATCGGTTCTCCGCCGCCTTACAGCAGCCGGAAATTCACTTCGATGGTCGCGTAGACGGGAACCGCTTTTCCGTCCTTCATCCCGGGCCGGAACCGCCACCGCTGCACCGCTTCGATGGCCTTCTGGTCCAATCCCAGTCCCAACGGCCGCACCACTTTGATGTCGCGCGGCAGCCCTTTTTCATCCACCACCAGCGCCAACACCACCGTGCCTTGGAACTTCGCCTTGCGCGCTTCCTCCGAATAATCCGGATCCGGTTTGAAGATCGGAATCGGCGAGGAAACGCCTCCGCCGATTCGGTACGCGCCACCGCCGAAATTGCCGCCGGAACCCGGCCCGTATCCATTGCCGCTTCCCGGTCCCACGCCGCCACCGCGTCCGCTTCCGATGCCCGAGCCCGATCCCGTTCCGTTCGAGGGCAGCGACGCCTTCGCCAATGGATCGCCCAGCACGTTCATGTTCACTTTAGGAATGGGCGCGTCCGGTTGAATGTTCAGCGTCGGCTCCATCACCAGCTTCGGATTCTCGTTGTGAACCACCGCCATCGGCGGTACGAACTGGCGCGGCGAAAGCTTCGGCAGCTTGCCCTTGCTCGCCGGCGTCGGCGAACGGTCTCCGCCTCCGCCTCCTCCGCCCATCAGGCTCTTCTTCGCCGGCGTAGGCTTGTAAGGCGCAAGGTCCGGCGCGATCAGCGTGATCTGCTGCTTCACGGCGTCCTGAACTCGCTTGTTCGTTCCCAGAATCAGCAGCAGCAGGATCACCCCGGCGTGAATTCCCAGCGACATCGCCCCGGCGCGCTTCTCCTGTCCGCCGTAAAAGCCCCAGATATCCTTCACTTCTACCGGCTTCGACGTCAAAACCAACGGCGGCAGCTTCGGCGGGCGAATCAGGTCCTTGACGTTCTGGTAGAGAGACCGGTAGAACGGAACTTCCTCCGTCGCGGACATGATCCGCTTGAGAACGATGTCTTCGGAATCGTCCTCGGGAACTGCGATGCGTGGGGCTTCCGGTTCTTGTGTCGTCATGGGCTCGGTGCTAGGCAATCGTCGTTTGGCGGTAGTCCTCTCCTGGGAAGAATTCTCGCGCCATGCCCATCCTAAAATCTAGACGCGTCAAATTTTCCCCGGTTCCAGGTCTCTTGTTCGATTCTAACACCTTCCGCCGAATTGGACTACATTCTATGAAAAATGGAAGCCCCCTCCTTGCGGTACCCGTACAGGTGTGATTCAATGGGCTTAGCCAAACTCATCCGTTCCGCGAAACCTCCCCACCCGGCTAGTTCCCAGCAACATGGGGCGCGGTTCGCGATATTGTCCAAGGGAGCCTTGCCGTGGATTCCGTAAACCGTAAACTGATTCGCCCTTCGCTTACCGATGTCAAGGAACAGCTTGCCGTCCGGCGCCCCCTCGTCAAAAAGGCGAATCCCCCCGACCAGACCAACGCCGAGAATTTCTACTACATGAAGCAGATGCAGGCCAAGACCCCCATGGTCATCGTCATGCGCGACGGCGAGACGCTCCATGGCGTCATCGAGTGGTATGACAAGTGCTGCCTCAAATTCAATCGCGAAGGCGAGCCGAACCTGCTCATCTTCAAGTCGAACATCAAGTACATGCACAAGGCCGGATAAACCTTAGCGGCCTCCGCGCGCCGCCCGCGTCCGGGCGTAGGCTCTCGCCTGCCGCATCAGGACATCGCCCTCGGCCGCGCCGCTCGTTTTCTCCACTTCGATTTCCCCATGCTCCACCGGCCGGCAATCGCGCTCATACACGAAGATCAGCTTCCATTTGTCTTGGCTGTCGCCCGCCGCATGAAACCGCACGGAGTCCCGCGTTGAATCGGCTGGAAACCGCGGACAGCGCGCGCGCCCATATCCCGTATTGCACGCCTCGAACAGCAGCACGCCTTGCGGCTCGAACCCCGCTTCGCCCGCCTGGCACTCCCCCTCCCACGCCTCGCCCAACGGCAGCCGCGGATACGTCCCAATCCAATCGGCCGGCTTCGTCGGAGCGAAAAAAGGGCAAGGCACGAAACGAAGAGTAGCACAGGAAAATATATGGCCACCAAACGTCTCGAACTTCTCCGCTCCATGCTCGACGCCAACCCCTCCGGCGCTTTCGCCCGCTATGCGCTGGCCCAGGAATTGGCGAACACCGGCGATCTCGAAGCCGCCGTCGAACAGTACCGTCTCCTGCTCGCCGCCGACCCCGCCTATTCCGCCGCGTATTTCCATGGCGGCCAGGCGCTCGAAAAACTCCATCGCATCGAAGAAGCCGCCGCGCTTTATCGCCAGGGTCTCGAAGCGACTTCCCGCAACGGCGACGCCCACACCCATTCCGAAATCCAGGGCGCTCTCGATCTGCTCCCGCTCTGACTATCATGGAAAGGAAATGACCCGCGCTCGATCGTTGCTCCCGGTCCTCGCCATGACCACCGCACTCTCCGCCACTTCCGCCGATCTGGCAAAAATGAACGCCCGCTTCGCCCACGTCGCTCTCCATGCCGACTTCACGCCGCTCTCCCCGCGCGATCGTCAGGCGGTCGTCAAACTCATCGAAGCCGCCGATGTCGTCAACGACATTTTCCTCACCCAGCTTTGGAGCGGCAATCAAGCCCTCTACCATAAGCTGATCCTCGACCAATCCCCGCTCGGCGACGCCCGTCTGCGTTATTTCTGGTTGAACAAAGGCCCCTGGTCCGATCTCGACGCCCACGCCGCCTTCCTCCCCGGCGTCCCCGCCGTCAAACCGCCCGGCGCCAACTTCTACCCCGAGGACATGACGAAAGCCGAATTCGAAGCTTGGCTGAAGACCCTCCCCGCCGCGCAACAAACGCTCGCCACCGGTTTCTTCACCGTCATCCGCCGCGAGAACGGCCACCTCATCCAGATCCCCTACAGCACGGCCTACCACGCCGATCTCGTGAAAGCCGCCACGCTCCTCCGCGAAGCCGCCGCCCTCACCCCCAATGAATCCTTGAAACGCTTCCTCACTCTCCGCGCCGAAGCGTTCCTCTCCAACGACTATTACGCCAGCGACCTCGCCTGGATGGATCTCGACGCTCCCATCGACGTCACCATCGGCCCCTATGAAACCTACAACGACGAAATCTTCGGCTACAAAGCGGCCTTCGAAGCCTACGTCAACCTCCGCGACGACGCCGAAACCAACAAGCTGAAATCCTTCGGCGCTCATTTGCAGCAGGTGGAAGACAACCTCCCCATCGATCCTTCGTATCGCAATCCGAAGATCGCCTCGCAAGCTCCCATCCGCGTCGTCAACGAAGTCTTCGCCGCCGGCGACGGCGACCACGGCGTCAAAACCGCCGCTTACAATCTCCCCAACGACGAGCGCGTGGTCGCCCAAAAAGGCAGCAAGCGCGTCATGCTCAAAAACGTCCAGGAGGCGCAAATTCGAGAAAATCCTCACCCCCGTCTCGCGCTCGCGTCCTCGCCCCCGAAGCCTTCGCCGATCTCAGCTTCGACGCCTTCTTCACCCACATCCTCGCCCACGAGCTCAGCCATGGCATCGGCCCGCAGCAAATCACCGTCCAAGGCCGCGCGACGTCCCCGCGCCAGGAATTAAAGGAACTCTACAGCGCCATCGAGGAAGCGAAGGCCGACATCACCGGCCTCTTCATGCTCCAGTATTTCTACGACCACGGCATTCTCCCCGGCGGCCCCGCCGCCGAACACAAGCTCTACACCACGTTCCTCGCCTCCGCCTTCCGCACCCTGCGCTTCGGCCTGAACGAGGCGCACGGCAAGGGCATGGCCATCCAGTTCAACGCGCTCCTCGACGCCGGCGGCTTCGTCCGCGAATCGAGCGGCGCTTATCGCGTCGACTACGCCAAAATCAAACCCGCCGTCCGCGCCGTCTGCCATCGTCTGCTCACTCTCGAAGCCACCGGCGACTACGCCGGCGCGAAGCATCTGCTCGACACCGAAGCGGTCGTCCGGCCCGATCTCCGGAAGACCCTCGCCTCGCTCCAGGACCTGCCCGTCGATATCGACACCGCTTTCCCGCTCCCGCCCGGAGTGAAACTCGAAACCACTCCCATCCGCTAAACCGTCTACAGTGTAGATGGGAGGCGGTCCCAGTGAGACAGTGGCGTTGGTTATCCTTTTTCGTCGTTGCGGCGCTGCCGCTCTTCGCGCAGAATCCGCGCGGCGGCTTCGTTCTTCCGCCCGCCCCGCAACTCCCCGGCGCCATCACCAGCGTCGGCTTCGGCTCGCGCCTGCTGCAGTCGATCCAAGGCGTACCTCTCGGCGCGGGACGCGGATTCCGCGGAGGCTTTGGCGGCTACGGAGCCGGAGCGTTCACTCCCTATTTGCTCCTGCCGCCCTACTATCCTCCGCCGCCGGACCCGGGGCCGATGATTGTTACCGCCCCCGCACCGCCCGTCGTCATCAACCAGACCTTCGTCGCCGGAGGAGCCGATAACGGCGCACCGCCCCCGCCGCCCGGCCCCGATGTCACCTCTTTCACCGCCCCACCCGCCTCCACCGACGCCACCACGCCGCGCGCCTCGGCGAATCCCAACGGCCAATCCTCCAACGGCCCGCCGCTCTACCTCATTGCGCTGAAAGGCGGAGCCGTCCAAACCGCCGTCGCGTACTGGTATGAAGACGGCGCGGTGCATTACGTCGCCCCCGACCACTCCGTCCACGATGCGCCCATCTCGGCCCTCGACCCCGATCTCTCGACCCGCCTGAACGGCGAGCGCGGCATCGAATTCCATCCTCCGGAGTAAAGATATATCCTGGAACGATGCCCGGAGCCAACGTCGTAATCGATATCTCCCACTTCAACAACAACCCCGATTTCGTCCAAGCCAAAGGCGACGGAATCCTGGCCGTCATTCACAAAGCGACGCAGGGCACCGGCTACGCCGACCCCACCTACGCCGTCCATAAGGAAGCCGCCGAGGCCGCCGGCCTGCTCTGGGGCGCTTACCATTTCGGCACCGGCGCGGACGGCGTCGAGCAGGCACAGTTTTTCCTTCAGGCCGTCCAGCCTTCCCCCGGCGACGTCCTCGTCCTCGACTTCGAAGCAAACGGACAAGGCCCCAGCATGACGCTCGAAGAAGCCCGCGCCTTCGTCACCCATGTCCAAAGCGTCACGGGCCGTTGGCCCGGCCTCTACGCCGGAGCGTATCTTAAGGAGCAACTCGGCACGGCCACAGACCCAGTCCTGCAAAACTGCTGGTTCTGGCTTTCGCAATACGGCCCCACCGCCGTCGTGCCCGCCAACTGGTCCACCTGGACGCTGTGGCAATATACCGACGGCGCCGCCGGCCTTCCGCCCTACCAAGTCGCCGGCATCGGACGCTGCGACCGCGACACCTTCAATGGCAGCGTGACCGATTTTCTGACGTTCTGGAACCCGCCCGCGCCGTCGACGTCGTAAACTCACTCGAAGGGCGGAGCGATCCCCACTCATCCGATCCCCAGCGTCAGCACCTCCGCCTCTCTCGTCTCTACGAACACCAGTCCCTGTCCGCCCGCCCGCCGCCGTCCTTCCAATTCGCGCCGCAACAGCCACCACCCCGCGGCCAAGCCCGCTAACGTCTCCGGCGTTCTCCACCATCGCCCCAACATCCAAGCTTCCAAACTCGCGGCGAGCGATGTGAAGAGGACAAACCCGATCCACAGCCCCGCGAAAACCACCGCCGGATTCCGCTTCCCCGGCGCCCGCGCGCAAGTGAACGGAATTTTGCGATACTCCGCCATCAGCGCTTCGATCAAGATCATCGACACCATCCACACAAAGGCCGCGCACGCGCAGCCCAACGCCGCTCCGTAAACGATCGAGTATCCGATCGCCGCCGCCGCCACCACCGGAAACACAAACAAGGCCATCGCCTTCTTCGCCGCCCGCGCCGCTTCCCCAGGTCCGCCTCCGCCCGCGATCTGAAACATCCACGACGCCCGCAACTCCGCCGGCAAATCGAAGGCAAACCGCATCGCCACCAGCAGAAAGAACGCCACCGTCAATGGCCCCTCCAGCGCCGGCGCATCGGGAACCGCCCTGCGCGCCCGCTCCATCCAATCGGCGGCCGCGAGCGTCAAACCCAATCCCGCACACGGCCCGACGATCATCCAATGCCGCTCGCTGCGCAGCGTGGTCCGCGCCAGAAACCGCACCGCCGCCCGCTCGAACGGGGTCCGCAGCAGCCATCCATCCGCCCATCGAAACCACCGCCCCGCTCCCCGCTTTCCTCCGTTCGCCACTTCGAGGGTCTCCGGAATGCGCAGGAAATACCGCCGGTAGCTGATGGCGTAGGCCGCCGCGCCGGCCGCCATCGCCAAGGCGCTCGCACGCCACGCCATCGGCGCGAGCGCCGTCAATCCCGCGGGCGCGCCCTTGGCTAACAGCGCCTCCGCCAACCCCACAAACCACGTCTGCGGCAACCACCCCAGCGGCGTCCCTGCCCGCGCTCCCGCCACCTGCGCCGCCACCGTGAAGCTGGTGAAGAAGGAGGCGAGCAATGCCACGATCGATGCCGTTCGCGCGTGCCGCGACACCCGTTGAAACCATCGCGCCGGCAGCACGCTCATCAGCCCTCCCGCCAGCGTCAGAAAGAAGAAAAATGTGAACGCGCTCGCCATCCCCACGGCCACCGAGTGCGCCCAGATGAATCGCACGAATTCCGGGAACGTCCCACCCGCCGTCGCGACGACAAACGGAAACAGAATGGCCGACGCGCCGTTCACGTCCGCCGTGAATACGATCACCAGCGCCGCCAGCGCCAGCGCCTTCGCGCCCAAAACTCTCCCCAACCCGATCGGCAGCGCCGACAGATTCGCGAAATCCCGCCGATCCGGAAACAAGCTGTCCCACTTCAACACCGTCATCAACCCGATCACCGTCATCGCAAAATTTACAAAAAGATACTCATCCGGAATCGACGCCGCCCACACGTCGAAGTTCCGCCGCCCGCGCATCCACCCGAGCAGCGGCGAATATTTATCGAACAGCAACAGCGGCAGCAGCAGCCCCGGCACGGCCAGGATCGCGAGGATCGCTCCCAGCCCCATGCCCGTCTCCCCTTCCGCCGCCGACAGTTCGCTGTCGAAAAATCGCCGGAAAAAATGCAGCGTCAAATAAACGAACGGCCGCCGCTTCACGCCCGGATCGCCTCCACCACGTCCCGCGCGATTTTCACCGTGTCCGGCTCCCGCACCAACTCCGCGAACGATTCCCCCAGCGTCCCTCCCGCCGCCGCGCTGCGGATTTCCTCCACCGTGCCCCGCGCCACGCACTTGCCCCGGTTCAAAATCATCACGCTCGTGCAAACCTTCTCGACAACTTCCAGCACGTGCGAGCAGTACAGAATCGCTTTCCCCGCCTCCGCCAATGTCCGCAGCAGATTCCGGAATACCGCCGCCGTCGTCACGTCCAGCCCCGATAGCGGCTCGTCGAAAATCAACACCTCCGGATCGTGCAGCAGCGCCGCCATGATCAGCACCTTCTGCCGCATGCCTTTCGAATACGTTCCGATCAACGAATGCCGGCTCGAGGTCAGCCCGAAAGCCTCCATCAATTTCGCGATCTTCCTCTCCAGTTCCTTCTCGCCGATCCCCCGCAGCGTGCCCGTCATCTCCAAATACTCGCGCCCCGAAAGATACGGATACAGATGCGCCTCCTCCGGCACATACCCCAGCCGCCGTTTGTACCCCGCCAGATCCTTCCGGATGTTCTCGCCCCGGTACAAAACTTCCCCGCCCGCCGGCTCCATCAACCCCGTCAAAATCTTCACGGTCGTGCTCTTCCCCGACCCGTTCGGCCCCAGATACCCCAAAATCTCCCCCGCCCCGATCGAGAAACTCACCCCGCTCACCGCGGCGACGCCCGGATACCGCTTGCTCAAATCTCTGGCTTCCAACATCGTCCGCGATTCTAGCACCTATGTAGTATCCTACACAAGCCCCCGCGGTGTACCCTGATACAAATGGTCAAAAACGTTCTCGGCGGCGCACTTCAAACCTGCTGCACCGACCCGCTCACCGGTTTCTACCGCGACGGAAAATGCAACTCCGGCCCCGACGACGTGGGCCGCCACACCGTCTGCGTCCTCGTCAACGAAGAATTCCTCCGCCACCAGGCCTCCATCGGCAACGACCTCATCACCCCGCACCCGGAATTCGGCTTCCCCGGCCTCAAACCCGGCGACGGCTGGTGCGTCTGCGTCGAACCTTGGAAAAAATCCTTCGAAGCCGGCGTCCTCGCCCCCGTCCGCCTCGAAGCCACCCACGAACGCGCCCTCGAAGTGGTGACCCTCGAAATGCTCCTGAAAAGCGCCCGCGTCAACTGATCCCGTCTTATCGCAGACGCGTTGTTCGCAAGTAGAACTTGACGATCACATCAAGCTTGATATCTGTGTTAAGCTAACGCTAGCGGTATTCCATGCCCGTCATCCCACCCTTCGAGCCGGCGGCCTTCTTCCGCCGGGCGATTTCGAAGTTTCTTTCGATGAACTACGGACTTCCGTGCTCGTCCTCGCGCCAAACGTGCCCACGGTAAACTCTTCATGGGACACACCCTGGCGCCTGACGCTGATCGAGAACCTGGAGATCCTCGCGCGGCAACTCTGGGAGGTGGGCATTCGGGACATCTTTGCCGACGGATCGTTCGCCGAAGACAAGGATCACCCCAACGATATCGACGGATACTTCGTCTGCTCGCTAGATCTGCTACGAACGGGCGAACTGGCGAGACAGCTCAACCTCCTCGACCCGTTCAAGATCTGGACATGGGACCCGGCATCTCGCAGGCCATACCGCGGATATCCGAAAAGGCAACTTCCCATGTGGCACCGATACCGGGTGGAGCTTTATCCACACGTGCCGGGCCTCGGTAGCGGCATTCGCGATAAGTACGGTCACGAGCTTGAATTCCCCTCGGCCTTCCGCCAGTCCCGGCGCGACGGCAAGCCGAGGGGCATTATCAAAATTATTTACGGAGGTGAGGGATGATTCGCCACGAGACAGAGTATCAAGAGGCGTCCAATCGCCTCGCGGAGGAGCGAAACCGGCTCGCGAGCCTTCGGCTGAAGCTCAAGGAAACCGGTCTCAACGACGAGGAGATCCAGCGCGTCATCGACCCGATGGAATCGTTTCATCTCCAGTTGCGAGAAGAAGTGGAGAGTTACGAACGTCTGAAGCGGGGCGAGTTCGAAGAGCTCGACAACCTTCGCGGGTTCGGTCCTCTGCTGATCTCTCTGCGGATCGCGCAAGGCATTTCGCAGCGCGAGCTGGCTAATCGGCTGGGCGTCCACGAATCGCAAGTCTCCCGCGACGAGCGCAACGAGTATTTCGGAATCACGCTCGAACGAGCCGTCAAGATTCTCGCCGCTCTGGACGCGCGCCTACGCACGAAAGTGGAGTTAACTCCACCGCGAGCCGCGGCGGTCGCTTGACCCTAGGCTAGCGGCCCTGCCGTGTTACCTTCGTAAAATCGACGGAGGAATCGCCATGCATCCTTTGCTCCAGGATTTCCGCTACGCCCTGCGCACGCTGCGCAACAATCGTCGCGCTCACGCTCGTCGTCGTTCTCTCGCTCGCCATCGGCATCGGCGCGAACACCGCCATTTTCAGCGTCGTCGACGCGCTCCTTCTCCGCCCGCTTCCGTATCCTCAACCGGATCGCCTCGCCAACGTCTGGCTGCACTCCCCGGGCATCGGCATCTTCCGCGACTGGCCCTCGCCCGGCCAGTACATCGACATCCAAAACGAAAACCACTCCTTCGAGGAAATGGCCATCGCTCAACTGCGCCCCTTCATCCTCACCGGCCGCGAACAACCGGAGCGCATCGACGGAATGCGCGCCTCCTCCACCCTTTTCCACATGCTCGGCGCACGCGCTTTCCTCGGCCGCCTCCTTCGTTCCGACGAGGATAAGCCCGGCAAAGCGCCCGTCGCCCTTCTCAGCTACCGCGTGTGGAAGCGGCTTTTCAATTCCGATCCGCGCATCGTTGGCCGCAGCGTCACTCTCAACGGCAACCAATTCACCGTCGCCGGCGTGCTGGCGCCGGAGTTCGTCCTCAGCTCCGAAGCCATGCCGGCCGAAGGCCCCATGGACAAGGCCGACGTTTTTCTCCCGCTGCCTCTCGGAGCCGACGCCGTCCACAATCGCGGCGACGAAAACTACAACATCGTCGTTCGCCTCAAGCGCGGCGTCTCCATCCAACAGGCGCAAGCCGATATCGACATCATCGCCCGCCGCATCCGCGACAAGGACAAGCGCGACCGCACCTTCGGCATGACCGTCACCGGCCTGCAGGACCAAGTCGTCGGCGACGTCCGCCGCGCCTTGTTGGTCCTGCTCGGCTCGGTCGCGCTCGTTCTGTTGATCGCCTGCGCCAACGTCGCCAACCTCCTGCTCACCCGCGCCGCCGCGCGCGAAAAAGAAGTCGCCATCCGCTCGGCGTTGGGCGCGGGCAGCCTGCGCATCGTCCGCCAATTACTCACCGAGAGCGTTCTGCTTTCGCTGATGGGCGGCGCCGCCGGCCTCCTCATCGCTCAATGGACCCTCTACGCCGTCCGCGCCATCAACCCCGGCAACATCCCCCGCTTGGAGGAGATCTCCATCGACGGCTCCGTCCTCGCCTTCACCTTCGGCGTCTCCCTCGTCACCGGCCTGCTCTTCGGCCTCGCCCCCGCCTGGCGCGCGATCAAAGTCGACCTGAACACGTCCCTCAAATCCGCCGGCCGCAGCGGCCCCAGCGACGGCGGTCTGCGTCTGGCGCGAAACCGCCTGCGCGGCCTGCTCGTCGTTTCCGAGCTCGCTCTCTCTCTGATGCTCCTCACCGGCGCCGGCCTCCTCATCCGCAGTTACGCGCGCCTCCAATCCGTCCCGCCCGGCTTCTCGACCGATCACATCCTCACCATGCAAGTCACCGCCAGCGGCCCCAAGTACCGCGACGACAAAGCGACCGATCGGTTTTTCCGCGACATCGGCGATCGCATCGTCCATCTGCCCGGCGTCACCACAGAAGGCACCGTCAGCGCGCTCCCGCTTACCGGAGCCATTGGTTGGGGTGGGATCAACGTCGAAGGCTACACCCCGCCGCCCGGCCAGGAATTGCAAGTGGACATGCGCGTCGCCAGCACCGATTATTTCCGCGCCATGCGGATCCCCCTGCGCAAAGGCCGATTCTTCACCGATCACGACAACAGCGATAGCCTGCCGTGGCCATCGTCGACGAAGACTTCGCCCGGCGCTTTTGGCCCCACGATAACCCTGTCGGCAAACATCTCTGGTTCGATCATCCCAAAAAGCCCATGACCATCGCCGGCGTCGTCGGAGTGGTTAAACAATACGGCCTCGATAACCAGGGCAAAATCGCCGTCTACTTTCCCCAACTGCAACAGCACGACAACGGCGGCTACCTCGTCGTCCGCGCCACCGCGGACCCCGCCGCGCTCTCCTCCGCCATCACCCGCGAAATCCACGCCGTCGACCGCGACGTCTCCGTCTACGACATCCGCACCATGCAGGACCGCCTCCACGATTCTCTCGCCCGCCAACGCTTCTCGACAACCATGCTCGGCGCCTTCGCAATGTTCGCCCTGCTGCTCGCCGCTGTCGGAATCTTCGGCGTCCTCTCCTATCTCGTCTCCCGCTGCACCCACGATATCGGCGTCCGCATCGCCCTCGGCGCGCAACCGGCCAACATCGTCTCGCTCGTCGTCCGTCAAGGCATGCAACTGGCGGCCATCGGCATCGCCGCCGGCGTGATCGGCGCGCTCGCCCTCACCCGCGTCATGGCCAGCTTGCTGTTCGGCGTCACCCCCACCGACGCGCTAACGTTCGGCGCCGTCGTCCTGATCCTGGCCACCGTCGCCTTCTTCGCGACGCTCCTCCCCGCCCGCCGCGCCGCCGCCGTCGATCCCATGGTCGCCCTGCGCGAGGAATAGCCGCCGCCCAATTCAACCCGGCTTGTGCCAGGCGAACAGTCTTGACTTCAACTCCTCCGCCCGCCCCGCGAACCGCGGCTGGATCGCCAGATTGTCCATCTCCTCCGGATCGTCGCGCAGGTTGAACATTTCGTCCGGGGAATCGTGGCTGTATGCGACGTACTTATAATCGCCGGTTCGCATCATCGCCTTCGCCCGCTTGCTGTCGAGAGCGTACTCGGAATAAACCGTCGTATCGCGCACCCGCCCAGGCTCCCGCAAATCGCCCGCAAGAGACTCGCCGTCGAGGCCCGAAGGCGCCGGGATCCCGCACACCTCAAGCAGCGTAGGAAGCAAACTCACCAGGCTGACCAAAGTCCGGCTACGCTCGCCGGCCTTCGTCATTCCCGGCACGCGCACGATCAGCGGCACGCCCACGGAAGGCTCGTAGAATACCATCTTCTGCCACAGCCCATGGTCCCCCAGCATTTCCCCATGGTCGGAAGTGTAGACGACGATCGTGTCGTCCTCCAGCCCCAGCTCGCGCAGCGCCCGCAACATTCGGCCCACGTTGTCGTCCATCTGCGCGAGACAGGCGTAGTAAACGGCGATGTGCCTTTTTACGTTTTCCGGATCGTTCGCAAGCTCCGGCGTGATCCAGTCGTTTTCAATCGACTCGCGAATCTCCGACGGCACCGTGGCGAGGTTCACCTTGTGCCACGTCTTGGGGAGCGTCATGTCGCCGGCCCGGAACATGTTATAGAAACGCTGCGCCGGAGTGAACGGGTCGTGCGGCTTCAAATAAGACGTGATGAGAAAAAACGGCCGCCGCGCCGCGTATTTCTGCAAGAACCGGATCGACTCCCGCGTAACGAAGCTCTCGAAATGGTCGCGTTCGTCGAGCTTGGACGGCCCTCCCACCGCGGCGTATCCAAGCCGGTCCCCATCGTCCACACTTCCGGTCCACGGGTCGCCCGACTCCCTCCATAGCTCTCCGATTTGCGGCAACCCCGCGCCCGAGTTCGGCCGGTTCCCGATCTCATCGGCGAACAGCTTCGTCTTCGGTCCCAGATACTGCATCCAGTCGTTGAAATCCAGCCGGTAATCGAACCCGTGCGTTTGCGCGTCGTTGAAGTGCATCTTGCCAATCAGCGCGGTCATATAACCCGGCACGGGCGAAATGATGCGCCATTGTCTGATGTTCAAACGGCCACGGCGAGGCATTATTGAACGCGCCGTGATTGTGCGCCCAGAGGCCGGTCAGCATCGACGCCCGCGACGGCACGCACACCGGACTGGCGCTGTAGGCGTGATCGAACCGCGTGGCCGTTTTCGCGAAGGCGTCTAAATTCGGAGTCCGCGCCACCGCGTCGCCGTTGACGCCCAACGCTCCCGGCCGGTGCTGATCCGACATCAACAGCAGGACGTTTTTTGGACGCGCCCCGCGCTGCGCGAAAGACGGCCGCGCCACGAGAGCGCCCGCCAGCGCCGCCGCAAATGTTCTGCGGTTCAAACCCGCCCCGCCCTATAATGTTTCATCGTAGTAGTCTCCCATCGTTCCATCGGGCATCGCGAGGAATCGCTCCGATCATGATATCGTGGCGTCTTGTCACGTTCATTCGCCTTCTTCCTTTGCAGTGGCCTTCTCGTCTGCCACGCCGCCCTCGCGCAAGCGCCCGATCACCGCTCCTGGACGCAGTACGGAGGCAACTCCGATTCCGCCCAATACTCCGCCCTCCACCAGATCGACCGCTCCAATGTCGCCAAGCTGCAAATCGCCTGGACCTATCCCGACCGGCGACGCCAAAAAATATTCCTTCAATCCCATCGTCGTCGACAACCTCGTCTACGTCCTGGCGAAAAATAATTCCATCGTCGCCCTCGACGCCGTCACCGGAAAGGAAGTCTGGACCCATCCCGCCGCCCCCGGCACAACCATCCTCACCGACCGCGGCATCGATTATTGGGAGAGCAAGGACCGCTCCGACCGCCGCCTCCTCTTCGCCGCCAACCATTTCCTCCAAGCCATCGACGCCCGCACCGGCAAGTCCATCCTCACCTTCGGCGACGCCGGCCGCGTGGACCTGAAACAAGGCCTCGGCCGCGATCCGAAGACCCTCAGCCTCGTCCAATCCACCACCCCCGGCCGCGTCTTCGAAGATCTGCTCATCCTCGGCTCAGCCACGAATCAGGGCTACGGCTCCGCCCCCGGCGACATTCGCGCCTTCAACGTGCGCACCGGCAAGCTCGCTTGGACGTTTCACACCATCCCGCACCCCGGCGAGTTCGGCTACCACACCTGGCCCAAGGACGCGTGGAAGACCGTCGGCGGCGCCAACGCCTGGGGCGAACTCTCGCTCGACGCGCAACGCGGCATCGTCTACGTCCCCACCGCCAGCGCCAAATATAATTTCTACGGCGTCGACCGCTCCGGCGCCGATCTTTTCGCCGATTCCCTTCTCGCCCTCGACGCCCGCACCGGCAAGCGCCTGTGGCATTTCCAAATGGTGCATCACGATATTTGGGACTACGACGACGCCACCGCCCCCAAGCTCCTCACCGTCCGCCACGACGGAAAAACCATCGACGCCGTCGCCGAGGTCTCCAAACAAGGCTTCGTCTGGGTCTTCGATCGCGTCAGCGGCAAGCCGCTCTGGCCGATCGAGGAGCGCCCCGTACCCACCTCCGACATGCCCGGCGAAATCACCTCGCCCACGCAGCCCTTCCCCACCAATCCCCCGCCCTTCGCCCGCCAGAAATTCACCGCCGACGACCTCAGCCCGTATCTATCCGCCGAAGACCGCGCCCGCTTCCGCGACGAAATTCTCAGCGCGCGCAACGAAGGCCTCTTCACCCCGCCCAGCCGCCGCGGCACGATCGAAATGCCCGGCAACAATGGCGGAGCCAACTGGGGCGGCGCCGCCGTCGATCCCACCCGCGGCACTCTCGTCGTCGTCTCGAAGGATCTCCCCTGCCTTCTCAAACTCGAACCGAAAGGATCGTTCCCCGCCGGCGATGCGCGCTACGAAAGCGGCTTCGGTTTCATGGTCGCAAGCGACGGCCTCGCCGCCATCAAACCACCCTGGACCACTCTCACCGCCTACGATCTGAACGCAGGAACCATCACCTGGAAAATCGCCTTGGGCGACGTCCCCGATCTCGCCGCTAAAGGCATTCACAACACCGGCACGCAATACCCGAAGGTCGGCCCGGTCATCACCGCCGGCGGCCTGATCTTCACCGGAACCCGCGACCGCAAAGTCCGCGCCCTCGACGTCCAAACCGGAAAAGCGCTCTGGGAAAAAGAACTCCCCGCCGCCCTCGAAGGCATGCCCGCCGTCTACGAAATCGCCGGCAAACAATACATCGTCTTCTGCGCCTCCGCCCAAGCCGGCTTGACTCGCGCCACGCAAAAACCCATCCAGGGCGCTTACGTCGCCTTCGCCCTCCCTTAACGCGGAACCGCATCAAGCACACGCGTCCCGAGTGTTTCCCATCACCCGCTCAGTTACCGAGCCGCGCGCGTCAGCAAGCGGCGGCATATGATGTATTCGCGCGACTTCCTATATCAACCGCCCGCCCGTGAGAGGCTTCGGCGCTTGGTCCGGAAGGAAGGCGACCACAATCATCTGGTACTTTCCCCCCATCGAACCACCCCCGGGCTTCATCGGCTCATGGGATTGAGTCGGGCCCGATCCTTTCACTTCCGCTCTGTCCGTCTGGTAATCGATGAATTTCAAGTTTCCCCCGGCCTTCTCGGCATAGATCCAGTGGGCCACCGGATCGTACGCGGTAAACAACGGCACGTAGACGTAAACCGCGAAGAGCGCCCCATCGTCCTGCGACTTCATCCACGCCAGCGCAAACGAACTTGACACGGGAGACAGCGCGTTGCCGATAATGTTCCGGCGCAGGACTCCGAGCGTCCGCGTACACCATTCCGCCAGCCCGTCCACCTGATCCTGCAAGTCCCGGTTCGACTTATTCACGTCAATAGGCAACGCGGTGTGTAAGCCGCCCTCGGTCTTCCGCCGCCATTTGATGAATGCTTCGTCGCCTCTCTCGCCAAGTTGCGCGTTCACAGTGCCGGTGTGCCACGAAGCGCTGCCCGTCCGCTTGCGCGCCACCGCCGCCGCTGTGCATACGGAGCAGTTGATGTCGGCCTCTGTCTTCCCGGCGCGCCCTCTGAAGTACGCACGGGCGTCGGGGAAGACGAAGACCGCCTTCGCCTGGTTGATTTTTGTGGCGCCCTCTGCGCGCGCCTCGCCGATCTCCGCGCTGATTTTCGCAAGGTATTCGCCGTATCCTGCCACGCGATCGCCCCCCGGCTCACTCGAGAAAAACAAAGCAAGTCTATCACCTCCATCGCGTGGCCCGTTCCGCTCCGGGGAGCTCTATTCGTGGCGGATCGCGCTCGCCGGGTCCATCCGCGACGCCCGCCGCGCTGGACCGTAACTCGCGACGAATCCAACCGCGAGGAAGACCGCCAGCACCAGCGCGTACGCGCCCATTTCACTCGGCTGTGTTTCATAAAGCAACGTCGTCATCAAACTGGACAGCGCATACGCCAACGGCAACCCGATCGCCGCGCCCGCGCCC
Organism: uncultured Acidobacteriota bacterium; assembly: GCA_963823105.1. GTDB lineage: Bacteria > Acidobacteriota > Terriglobia > Bryobacterales > Bryobacteraceae > JAJYKC01. The sequence continues at coordinate 1,152,741 of CAWGKC010000005.1, read as the reverse complement.
ACCAACATCAAGCACCGCTTCTGAACGTCCCAATGGATCCACCCGGCCGGCGCCCCCAGCGCCAAACGGATTCCAATCTCCTGCCGCCGCTGATTCACCCGGTAGCCGATCAATCCGTACAGGCCGAATGCCGCGGTAATCAACGCCAGCATCGAGAAAGCCGCCACCGCCATCAGACTCGCCCGCGGCCGCAAAATCGAATCGGCCATCGCTTGGCGCAGCGGTTGAAACTCCAACGCCGCGTTCCCGTCGATCGCCCAAATCGCGCGCCGGACATCGGCGATCGCCGACTCCGGTTCGCCTCGCGTGCGGATCACCAGCGTCATCGGCGCATCGGTCAATTGCGCAAACGGCCGGAACATCGTGGGCGCCGGAGCCGCATCCACCGCGACATCCCGCAAGTCCCCCACCACGCCGACGATCGTCTTCGGACTCGCCGACCGTCCCCACAACAGCCGCCGCCCGATCGGATCCTGATTCGGCCAGAACCGCTTCGCCATGGACTCACTGAGAATCACCACTTCGAGCGAACCGTTCGCGTCGCGCTCCGTAAACAGTCTTCCGCGCTTGAGCGGGATTCCGAGCGTCGTGAAGAATCCCGGCGTCACCGCTCTCCACGCCGCCGAGCGGTACTCCGCCGATGCCGCTTCGCCTTCCACGCGGAACCGGTTCGCCGTTCCATAGCCGCTAAACGGAACCACGTTCGTAGCTCCGGCCGACTTCACCTCCGGCAACCGCTCCAACCGCTCCGCCGCCTCCCGGAAGAACGCCGTTTTTCGCAACTCGTTCTCACTGGCCCCCGAAAGGTTGACGCGAACATTCAGCACTTTATCCGGATCGAACCCAGGATCCACCGCGCGCAGCCGCAGAAAACTCTGCGACAAAAGCCCCGCGCCCAGTAGCAGGATGCTCGCCATCGCCACCTGCACCACCACCAGAATGTCCCGCCCCCCGTCGCGCCGCGAAACTTCCCGCCCCTGCTGCAATGCCGGAGGCCGCCCCCACGAGACTCCGAAGAGAAGCGTCGATACGAGCAGGCAAGCGGCCGCAGCGAGGATCGCCGCCGGGTCCATGGACAAGTGCGCCATCCTCGGCAGCGATCGCGCCCGCCAGGCTTCGAATCGCGGCGATCGCACATCCGGCGAGAACCACGCCGAAGATCCCTCCGCCAAACGCCAGCACCGCGCTCTCCGTCAAAGACTGCGCCATCAGCCGCCCGCGGCTCGCCCCCAACGCCAGCCGCGTCCCGATCTCGTGCCGCCGCGCGATGTTTCTCGCCATCTGAAGTCCCGCAACATTGGCGCAAGCCAACACCCACAGCAACGCGACCGCGGCGAAAATCATCCAGATCGTCCGTCCTGTATTCGGTCCCGCCAGGAAATCGGCCAGCGGCATGGCGCGTATTCCCCACCGCGCGTTGGTTTGCGTATTTTCACGCGCGATCGATCCGGCGATGGCGCTTAATTCCGCTTGCGCTTGCGCGACGTTCATTCCCGGGCGCATCCGTCCCACCACGTCGATGTCATGCGCCGTGCGCGATTCCGTCGCCTTCGGCAGCAACGGAAACAGAAGCTCCACCGACGGAAGAAGATCGCCCGGCGGCTCCGCGACGCCAACGACGGTATAGCTTTCTCCGTTCAGCGCGATGCCCCGTCCGATTATGAGCGGATCGCGATTCCACTTCCGCTTCCACAACGCCGGGCTGACAACCACCTCGCGCGGAGAGTCGTGAAAAATCGTGCCGGCCACCGGTCCGATCCCAAACATCCCGAACAACGACGGCGTTACCGCCGCCGCCTGAAGAACCTCCGGTTCCCCCGCGCCCGTCAGCGCCACCGTGTCGCGCCGGTACGCCGCCACCTCGCTCAGCGACCGCGAACGCTCCCGCACATCGATCAGCGTGGGTTCGGAAAACGTCCACAATGCGTTCCGCGGATCGGTCTCCCGCAGCGCGATCAATCGCTCCGGCGCCGGAAACGGCAGCGGCTTCCAAAGAAACGCCGACACGACGCAAAGAACCGTAATCATCGCGCCCAGTCCCACCGTCAACGTCACGATGCAAGACGCCGTAAACGCCGGGTTGCGGCGCAAGGTCCGGAACGCGTACTTCAGATCCCGCCAAAAATTCTCAATCGCCGGAAACCCGCTCCGCTCCCGGTACTCCTGCCGCATCGCCGTGACGTTGCCCATGTCGCGCAATGCCGCAAATCGCGCCTCGTCCTCCGCTCATCCCGCGCCGCACATATTCGGCCGCCAGCATCGCGGCGTGCTCCTGAATCTCCTCATCGAGAACGCCGCCCGGATCTTTGCGGAACAGCCCATACACCCGCGCCAGTAACGCCCTCATCGCGCGCCTTCCAGCAGCCGCGCGATCATCGCGACGTTCTTATGCCAGTTCGCTTCCTCCGCCAGCAATTGCCGCTTGCCGGCCTTCGTGATCGAGTAAAACCGCGCCCGCCGGTTGTTCTCGCTCACGCCCCAATCCGATCCGATCCACCCGTTCTGCTCCAGCCGCAGCAGCGCCGGATAAATCGTCCCCTGGTTCAACGCCACCGTGCCCTCGGCCACCTGCTCGATCCTGCGCGCGATTCCATACCCGTGCAGCGATCCCATCCCCTCCAGCGTCTTCAGGATCATCAGATCCAGCGTTCCATACGGCACTTCCGATTTCACTTCTTTCACCGGCGTATCTCCTGTTGTCTGTCAACAAGTGTACCGCCCTTCCTGTTGTCTGTCAACAGGCCTCTCCCTCCATCGCCGAATTTTGATATAGTCGATATCGCATCGCAGGCTGCACCCCGTCCGCGGAAAGGGATGATCCCACCTGTTCGATTCGTTGAGCGCCGAGTCTCGACTTCTCTTCTGCCCGTCATAGCGGACGCCGGGCCACATAAGGAGAAGCGATGTCTCGTCAGCTACCTGAAAAACCAAATCTCGAATACCTCAAGAAGCAAGCCAAAGAACTGCTCCGCGCCAATCCGCGGGGCAAATTGGCGGATGCTCAACATACACTGGCCAACGAATACGGTTTCCCCACCTGGGCGAAGCTGAAGGCGCACGTGGAGGCGCTGGGGCTTACTCCCGCCGAAGCGTTGAAGGCCGCCGTGTGCGACGGCGATGTGCCGCGCCTGCGCGAGCTCCTCGATCGCCACCCGGAGCTCAGCGCGACCATCGACGATCCGATGCCCGGCTACGGCTTCGGACAACACGCCCTGTTTGCCGCTGTGCAGCGGAGCAATCGCGCCGTCATCGACGTGCTGCTGCGCGCGGGCGCCAACATCCGCAAGCGAACCGAATGGTGGGCCGGCGGATTCGGCGTGTTGGACGATTGCGATCCCGGCATGGTGGATTTTCTGGTCGAGCGCGGCGCCGTGCTCGACGCGCATTCGGCGTCGCGGCTGGGAATGATCGACGAAGCTGCGAGAGCTTGTCGCGGCCGATCCCGGCGTGGTCCACGCGCGCGGTGGGGACGGGCAAACGCCGCTGCACTTCGCCTCCAGCATCGAGGTCGCCGAGTTCCTTCTAGCGAACGGCGCCGCCATTGACTCGCTCGATGTCGATCACGAATCGACGCCCGCCCAATACATGCTGCGTGTGGAACAGAAGCGCCATTACCCGCTCGACCGTCAGGACATCGCGCGCTACCTCATCTCCCGCGGATGCCGCACGGACCTCTTGATGGCGGCGGCGCTCGGCGATTTGGATCTCGCGCGGCGGCATCTGGACGCCGATCCGGGATGCATCCGCATGAGCGTGTCGGAGGAGTGGTTTCCTAAGCACGACCCGCGCGCCGGCGGAACGATCTACATCTGGAAGCTCGGAGCAAACCGCACCGCCCACTCGGTGGCGCGCGATTTCGGTCACGAGGAAGTGTTTCAGTTGTTGATGGACCGCACTCCGGAGGACCTGAAACTGGCGCTGGCGTGCGAGTTGGGCGACGAAGCCGCCTTCCGCGAATTTCTCTCGAAGCATCCCGGACGCCGCAAAAACACTCTCGGAGGCGGACGCGCGGAAATTGCCCAACGCCGCGCAGAGCAACAACACGCCAGCGGTCCGGCTGATGCTGGAGGCCGGTTGGCCCGTGGACACGCCGGGCGAAATGGGAGCCACCGCCCTGCACTGGGCCGGCTTCAACGGCAACGCGGAAATGGCCCGCGAGATTCTTCGCTTCCATCCGTCCCTGGAATTGAAATCGCGGGAGTACGAAGGCACGCCGCTTGGGTGGGCCATCTACGCGTCCGGGAACGGTTGGCGCAGCGACACCGGCGATTTCAGCGGTACGGTCCGGGCGTTGCTCGACGCCGGCGCCGTCGTGCCGCCGCATGCCGAGGATCTGGAACCGAGCGAAGCGGTGCTGGAGTTGCTTCCGTGAATTTCCGGATCGCCCCTACAGCCCGTTCTCCCGCGCGAACTTCAACGCCTCGATCGCCGCCCCGCGCGCGCCCGCCGTGTCGCCGTTGGGCATCACGTAAATCGGAATGTCGGCTTGCTCGGCCCGCTGCACTGGCATCCCCTTGCGAATCTCGCCGATAAACCAGCGCTGAAAATCTTCCGATGTCTCCAGCGCCCCGCCGCCCACAATCAACGCGTCCGGGATCGAACGTATTCACCATCCCGTCGAAGAACAACCCCAGCGCATGCGCCTGCACCCGGAAAATTTCCCGGCACATCGCGTCGCCGCGCTCGGCGAACCCGCGCACGCGCTTCGCCGCCTTCCCCCGGCCCGCGGGCTCCGCCAATTCATGCCCCGGATGCCGCTTCAAAAAATGCGGCAGCAGTGAATTCTCGATCGCCGTCAGCGAGCACAGCGCCTCCAAATCCCCCGTCCGTCCGCAATTGCAAAGCGGCGTCAACCCCTCGATTCCGGGAATGCTTTGGTATGGCAGCAGCACATGCCCCAACTCCCCGCCGAACCCCTTCCGCCCCTTCACCACGTTGCCATCGGCGATCACTCCGCCGCCCAGCCCCGTCCCGATCACCGCCGAAAGCGACGTCTCCCGGCTCTGCGCCCCGAAGATCGTGAAATGCCCCCACAGCGCGCCCGCGTTCCCGTCGTTCAAGTACGTCACCGGCTTCCGGAACCGTCCCGCCAACTCCCCGCGAATGTCGAACCCCGCCCAATCCGGGTGCAGAAAATTCGTCGAGCCTTCCGCGCTCAGCACCCCCTCCGCGCTCGCCGGTCCCGGCGTGTCCAGCCCGATCGCCGCCACATCGTCCACCGCGATCCCAGCTCTCTCCACCGCGATCCCAAGCCCGTCCACGATCTGCCGCAGACACACCTCCGGCCCCTCCCTCGCCAGCGCGGGATGCTCGCACAACCCCTCGATCAGGAACCGCTCGTCTCCGCTCACTAACGTATAGTTGATGGCGGTTCCGCCAAGATCCACTCCAGCCACTACCAGCACGCCCGTCACCTCGATGTAATTTGATTCGCTTCCAAACCTCCCAGCCTAGCAAGGACTGCAACCCGGTCCCGTTTCGCCGAGCCGCCGGCCTAAACGGCGATGAGTTTCAGTCCGGGGATTCTTTGGAAATGGCGTCGATTGCGCGTGGCGACGGCATAGCCGCGCTCCAAGGCGCAGGCGCCGATGAGCAGATCGTCGAAAGGGATGGCGATGCCGTGCTCCGACGATTCGGCATTGATCTTTCCAACCAACTCGGCCGTCTCCCCGGTGATCGGATAGACAGGCACTGCGGCCTTCAGATCGTCCAGGAACGCTCGGCGCGCTTGGCGGCGTTCGGGTGTGTCGGCGCGATGAATGCCATGAGCGAGTTCGGCCACGCTAATCGAACACAGGGCCGCTCCGCGTTCGCCAATCCGGCTGGCGATATTCCTCGGGAACCGGGAGACGTCTAGGCGTTGTCGCTCGGCCTCGATCACAACGCTCGAATCGAGAACTACTCCCAGGGTGGCGGGATCCATGGCTTACTGCGTTCCGAGATCCCCTCCGCGACGTCCCCCATGAAGCCTTCGTCGGGAATGGCGGTTGTGCCGCGCGCCTCGGCCAGCGCGATGCACTCCGACAGCAATCGGCCCTTAAGAGGTGGCGAGCGGATGACGGCCACTGCCCGGTGATCCTGCTCAACAATGACCTCAACACCCTCTTGCACCCTTGCCAAAACCGCGTGCAGGTCGCGGGCCACGTCACTCTCCGTCATATGGACCGTTGCTATCTCTTCGATCATAACCGGTCTTCCGGCTCTTCGTCGACTGGCGCGACGAACGGATCTCCGGTACCGGCGACGCCATGCGGATCGGCCTCCGTTCCCGGCAGGGCGTTTCTTCGGACTGATTTCGCGCTGGACAGGAACGGCCGCGCGCCGGTGCCAGGGATCACTTCTCACGGGCAGATCGAGGCACTCCGTGAGCAGAGCGTAGATGGTTCACCCAGTACGCCCATGCCACCACCAATGAAAAGAGCGTGAAACTTGCCACAGGGGCCGTGTGGGGATCGCGAGGCGGCGGCCCCGCGAGATTGTTGTACCACACCAGCGTGAGAACGGCGACGAAGCACCAGTACACGTAGACGCCCGCGGCCGTTCTAGGATGCGTAGCGCGCGCGTAAAGGAGTACGGCGAAGAGCCAGAAACCGCCCTCGATTGCGACAGCGGCTGGGATGGATCTCCAGAGCCCCAACCCAAAATACCGGTGCGCACCGGGCGCGAGTGGCATGTCCGGTCTGTGACTGATCCAGTCGAGCAGCCAGTGGCTAAGAACCGCCCCGAACACGATCCACGCCCCGCGCGGGTAACGTCGCCTCAAAAAGTAGGCTCCTGCGAGGAGTCCAGCCCAAAGCCCGTCCATCGCCAGGCTGTGGCTCCATGCGATATTCGAGGCCGCGAAATAGTTCGCCGCTCCCATCGCGGGCTTGAACTGCACATGCTCGATTCCGGTCATCATGAAGATGCACCAAAGAAGATCGGCCATCATGCACGCTAGCACCAAGGTCCCGAGAGAAATGGCCGGCTCGACGCGCTTTGCGGTAAGACCCACCGCGACATGTCCTACAAGCATCGGTCGCACCCGCCGCCGTCAAGTTCACATACTCTTCTCAACAAGCGCGACTCGATGAACCATATCTCCCGAGGGACACCGGCAGGGCGCATCATCCGCAAGTCGGGCAGACAGCGGCCCCGGACGGATCTGTCCGTCGTCAACTTTGCAATCCACTCGCCCCCGGCGCCGGCTACCAGGCCAACCAGCTCGGCCAGCGAGAAGCGAACGAAGACCAAGCCTCCTTGCCCGCCCCGCTCCTCCAGCCGCTCTCTCGAAGGAATTCAACATCTCGGCCGCGAACCGCGCTCTGTAATCCCACGGGTACAACCGAAGTAGAGTCCGGTAGCCTCGCCTCATGTTCACGTCACGCCTCTCTCGTTTTGAGTCGCGTGGTTGCCGCCCGCGTAAGCTGCCGCATTCTGTCCAACTCCACCTGCAGTTGTCTGCGGCCTGCTTGGGTCAGCCGGTAGGCTTGTTTCTCCCGCGACGTATCCTCCTGCTCGAAACGCTCGATCCAACGATCTTCTAAAAGCCTGCGGAGAGCTCCGTAAAGAGTCCCCGTGCTCATGCGGACCCGGCCCGCGCTCAAACTTTCAATGTCCTTCATGAGCGCATAACCGTGGCGAGGCTTATCCGCCAAGCTCAGCAGGATCAAAAGAACCGGCTCGGTCAGCGATTTGGTTTTCGCAATATTAGTACGCACAGCAACAGGTCGCCAAGCGACATATTACGACGCCCGGAAACCGATTGTCAATCCCCTCCCCCTATGCTAGGATGCTACATAGCTCGCCATGGCGGACGACGTCACTCTCACCCACACCGCCGCGCTCATCCTCACCACCGTCGCCGCCGGCGGCCGTTACGGCTTCGACATCATGGAGCTCACCGGCCTTCCCAGCGGCACCGTCTACCCCGCCCTCCGCCGCCTGGAGCGCGCCGCCCTCCTCGAATCGCAATGGGAAAAGGAAAAACGCGCCTTCGCCGAACTGCGCCCCGCCCGCAAGTATTACCGCCTCACCCGCCGCGGCACGGCCGTGCTCGCCAAAGCCGTCGAACGATTTCCCCTGCTCAGCCACATCCAGGCCGGAGCGAAATCGCGGTGATCCCCTTCGCCCGCCTCTGCCGCGACCCGCTTCTCCAGTGCCGCCTCTTCATCCACCTCGCCTCCCGCATCGTCCCCCGCCGCTCGCGCCCGGACTGGCTCGCCGAATGGCGCGCCGAACTCCATCACGCCGGCTCGTCCCTCCTCCGCGGCGGTAACGCTCCACAAGCCGCCGCCCAACTCCGCCGCTGGTGCCGCGGCGCTCTCGCCGACGCCCTTTGGATGCGCTTCAATCGCGAGGATCTCTCCGCCGCCCTCGCCGTCTGGGCGCGCACGCGCTCCTTCTGCCTCGCCGCCCTCGCCTCGCTCGTCCTCCTCATCGCCGCCGCCAGCGGCTTCCTTCCCGCCACCCGCGCCACGCTTCTCCCTCTCCCCTACGCCGCCCCGGACGGCGTCGCCACCGTCACCGAAGCTGAATCGTCCTTGTCCATGCGCTCCGGCGTTCCGGGCGCCTGGACCGCCTACTGGCGCGCACACAGCCACTCCCTCTCCGCCCTCGCTCCTTATCAATGGCGCCTCAGCCGCCTCGACGATAGCGCGGCCCCTATCCGCAACGCCCAAGTCAGCGCCGGCTTTTTCGATCTCCTCGGCGTCTCCGCCGCCACCGGCCGTCTCTTCCATCCCGGCGACTCGCTCGCCTGCCCGCGCTGCGTCGTCGTAAGCGACGATCTTCGCCGCGCCGTCTTCGGTTCGTCCCCCGCCGTCGGCCGCTCCCTTCCGATCGACGGAATCCCCCATCGCATCGTCGGCGTGCTCCCTCCGAACTTCTGGTTCCTCTCGCGCCGCATCGATGTCTGGTCTCTCGCCCCCTCGCTCCGCGGACGCCCGCGCCGGCCTGCTCGTCCGCCTCCGCCCCGGCGTCTCCCCTTCCCAAGCCGCGCGCGAAATGTCCGCCCTCCTCCGCCAAGCCGGCCTCGCCGCGTCCGACCCTCTCCTCGACGTCTCGCCTCTTCCGCAACGCGTCCGCTCTCCCCTCGATTCCTTCTCGCTGGCCCTCGTCCTCGCCATCGCCGCCGCCCTTCTCGCCAATCGCCACAGCCTCTATACGGCCCGCCTCACCCTCGCCTCTCTCCGCCGCGCGGCCTTCTTCCTCGCCAAAACCGCGCTCCTCCTGCTCGCCGTTCTTCTCTTCGGCCTCGAATTCACCCCCGCCGCCGCCATCACCATGCTCGGCGGCACCGATCTGCTCACCGAACCCCTCTCCACCTGGCTCTTCCTCATCGGCTGCATGAGCGCTCTCACCTGGTCCATTCAAGACCAACAAGTCCGCTGCCGCGTCTGCCTCCGCCGCCTCGGCCTCGCCGCCCATGTCGGTTGCCGCGGCTGCGTCTGGCTCAATTGGGCCGGCACCGAAATGGTCTGCATGCGCGGACACGGCATGCTCCACGTGCCTGAAATGCCCTCAAGCTGGAACGGCATCCGGCCGCTGGACCCTCCTCGACGAATCCTGGCAGCCGCTCTTCTCGAAAAATCCTTAGCCCGCGCCGCGCTACTCCTTCGCCCCCACGCCGAACTGGTTCCCCGCGCGAATCGCCTTCCCGTCCTTGAAATCGATCTCCAACATTTTCTCGCTCTGCACCGCCTGCCCCATTTCATCCTGCAACGTATAAGCGATCTTCCTCGTCCGCCGCTCGATCACGTCTCCGCTCGAAGGAATCACGTACCGCCCGTCGATGCTCAGCGTGATCCAACCCGGCATATCGCGCGTCTTCACGCTCGCCACCTGCTTCGGCGGCATCTGCGGTCGCATCGAAAATATGAACGTAGCTGTTCGCCCCATCCGCCAGCCACAGCTCTTTCTCGTCCGGCGTCAGCGCGATCCCGTGGCTCGGGCACCCGTGCCGTTTCGTCGGCCCTTTTTCATAACCCTGCACCTGCACCTTATAAAGCTGCTTCCCGGTCCTTATATCGCCCACTTCGAAACCGAGCAGCGCGTTCACGTTCACAAAACACAGCGTGTTGCTTCCGTTCACCGTGAACGGCCGGATCGCGTTCGAGAACGGCCCCACTTTGCTCGCGATCGTGTTCGTCGCCGGATCCGCCACCATCAGATATTCCAAATGCAAACTCGCCAGGTAAACCCGGCTCCCATCGGCCGCATAGATCGTGTTATGCGACCCAGTCACCGTCGGAATCTTGGTGACCACCTCTCCGTCGGCGGCGTTCACCACCATCCAGAACGGCCCTTCGAGCGCCGGCACGTACAGCGTCTTCCCATCCGGCGCGATGGCCATCCGGTCGCAGCCGCCTTCGTACGCCTTGTCCCAAACCATCTTCCCCGTGCCCAGGTCGAAAGCCGCCAGCCGCTTCACAGTGCTCACGTAAAGCCGTCCGCTTTTCGCGTCCGCCGCGATCCCCTTCACGTTCTCCGGCGCCTGCCCGGCAACGACTTTCCAGGTCGGAATCCGCTCGACGAACTTGTACCCATGGTCCATGTCGAACACCAGGACCCCGATCCCTCCGTACTCCAGGTAGTTCCGTATACCGGGAACGGCCACATATAAAAGATGCCGGTCTTTCGCCGCGCCCCACCCGGCAGCCGCCGTTCCCAACAGGACCGCCGCGCACGCCAGTATCCGATCCGCTCTCAACATCCGTTCACTTCCCTTCCCCCATCTGCGGATCGCGATATTTCGTCCCGCTGATCTCCTGCTCCAACCGGTCGGCCGTGGCCTTCTGAAGCCGCCGCACTTCGGCCAACTCCGTCTGCGCTCCCGCCTTGTTCCCCGTCGCCAACATCACCTGCGCCCGCAAATAATGCACGCTCGCGCTCTGGCTGTCCAACTTCCCCGCCCGCTCCAGCGCCCGCATCGCCTCCGGATAAACCTTCTCCGCCTTGTAGATCTTCGCCAACCCATACCACGACGCCGCCAGCCGCGCGTCCCTTCGCACCGCCTCCAAAAAATATCTCTTCGCCGCCGCCGTCTCGTTCAACGCCGCGCAAACCGCGCCCAACTCGTCGTAGTTGTAGGCGACCTCCGGCTCGATCGCGCGGTCCTTCAAAAACTCGCTCCTTCGCCCGCTCCATCTCCCCCTTCCGCCGGTACACCACCCCCAGATTATAGTGGACGAACGGCAGCTTCGGATTCGCGCGCTCCGCCTGCCCCAACTCCTCCATCGCCTTCTCGTCCTCGTCCCGGCTCAGGTACGCCTTGCCCAGGATAAGATGCAGCTCCGCCGAATCCTTCCCCGCCTCCATCAACCGCGCCGTCGCCTTCTCCTCCAGATCGTGCCGCCCGGCCTTTCCCGCCGCCAACGCCAACACGTAAAGATAATTCAGATCCGCGTTGCGCTCCGCCCACAACCCCTCCAGCGCGCCCACGGCGTCCCCATACCGCCGCTCGAAAAAATAACACAGCCCGAGCAACTCCCGCGCCTGCGCGTTCGCCGGCTCGTCCTTCACCACCGTTTCAAACGGCGCGATCGCCTTCTCGTAAGCGCCCTGCCGGAAATACGCCAACCCAATGTTCAGCCGGATGCCCGCCACTTGCGGCGCCAGCTTCCGCGCCGTCTCCAATTCCGCCAGCGCCCGCGGCCAATCCTTCTCCCGCATGTACACCACGCCCAGATTCGCGTGCGCCCCCACGTCTTGCGGAACTTCCTTCAATACCTCGCGCCAAACCTTTTCCGCGCCGGCCAGATCGCCCCTGCGCGCCGCCTCTTCCCCCCGCCGGTACAACGCCGCGATCCCGCCCGGTTCCTGCGCCGCGCAACCGGCGCAAATCAAAATCGCCGCCACCGCCAATCGAGTCAATACCGCCAGTGTATCGCCATCTCCCTTTCGTACCCATCAATAAAAAAGCCGCGGACGCCTCCCCCGCGCGATGGGGGGAAGCGTCCGCGGCTCGATGCCCGGCTTGCCGTTAAGGGCAGTTCGGGAATTTAGCCGAAGCCAAGTGCGTGCTCCAGGCGAACTGCCCGGTCGCCATGTAGTACTGGTTGGTGTACCAGAACGTGCATTCGTCTTGAGCGTCCAGAGCCATGCTGGTGTAGTCGCCCCAGCGGTTGGCGGTTCCCACTTGCGAACCGGTTCCGAGGACGATGGTCGCCTCCGTTTCCATGGTGTTCAGAGGATCGGTTGGCAGACGTCCGGTGAACTTAATCGCCGGGAACGTCGAGGACGTCGATGTGCTGTAGCCCAGGAGGATGTTCTGTAACCTGTCCATCGCGAGCGACCCCATCCAGCGATACGTGGTGTCGGGAGCGTAGGTGGATTGTTGGAAAACGCTCAGCGTCGTCGAAGTTTCCGGAGCATGGAATTCGTACCAGCGCTCGGCCACCTGGCCGCTGGGCGTGTTGACCGAATGGCTCACCAGCCAGGTCTGATGCGGTTTGGGCGTCTTCGGGAAATTGCGGTACGCCAAACGGTACATCAACCGGTCGCCGAGGGAGTCCAGTAGCGAGGAGGTGCCGCTCTGGGGAATGCAGGCGTTAAAACCGCCGCAGCCCAGGCTGAAGGCCGCCACGGTTAGTGGCATCGTCTCATTCAGGCCGGTGAACGTCGAATTCGACGGCACCGTGAAGTCGACATGGAATAGATACTGGTAGATCTTGGTGACTCCGGTCGATCCGGTGTCGATCGTACCCAGGAAAAGCTCCTGCTGGCCAAGCGGCGGGAGGGCGAGGGAATCGATGTCGCCCGGCAGCATGCTGTCGTCGTTCACCGTCGCCTGGAAGCAGATCTGCTTCGCCGTGCTGTTGCCCACCAACATCTTCGCGCTCTCATAGGCGCAAGCCCGCGCGCCCAAGAATCCGCTGCCGTTTCCGAAATTGTTCTGGGCCTGGTAGTACGCATCCCTCCAGATCCCCCACTTCGGGTAGTCCGGGAAACCGGGCTGCGGGAATTGGAAGCGATAATATGGGCCCGTGGCGTCGGGAGTCGTCGAAATCGCGACGCACGTCGCATAGGGCGGGACGAACACGTTCTGCGCCATCACCCACCGATGGGCATGCTTGTCCCACTGGGCGATCGGATCGCCGTCGTTGTTGTTCTGGCAAGTTCCGCCGAAGCCGGCCCAGAATGCATTCCCGTTGACCGGGCCCACCACCACCGCTCCGGTGGTCTTGTTAAACACGGCGTAGGATACGTTCACCCACTGCACCACCTGCGTGTCGCCCACGGCGAGATTCACGTCGGTGGGCGCGTCGGGAACCGAGTAGCCGGGGAACCCGACACCCACTCCCAGCAGGTTCAGGCCCAAAGTCGCGGTCACCAAGGGACCGGGCGTCAATTGGAGCGCATCGTCCACGGCCGCCTGGTTCTTCGCCGCTAATGCCTCTAGCAACGCCAAATGCGGGATTTGCACGGCCGGCGCCTGGTGATAGCCGACCGACTGCGGAACGGGCAACTTCGCCAATTCCGATAAGGGCGGTGAAATGTCGAAACGGACAGCTTGATTCACGTCCGGATTTGTGAGAACAAGAGGGGTTTGAGCCACCGCTTGAATCCCGCAGAACGCCAGCGACAGGGTAGCGCAGGCGGTAATTGAACCTACTCGGAGGCTACTTTTGTTTTTCGCCATATAAATTTCGTTTACTCTCCTTAAACAGTTCTATTCCCCTTGATGCCATTTTGATTGGTGACCATGGCATCCGAATGAGCTTATCATACATTTGTGGCGTCCAAACCCTACCGCCGGTCCATACCCCTCCTAGTACTCTTGTTACCCGCACTGCACGCTCCCTCCTCTTTCGCGCAGAAAATCGTGGAAAGCGATGCCGGCGGGGGCCGGAAGCTCCAAATGGTCTATGACACCACCGGCCGGTTGGAAGACGTGCGCACGCTCGATTCCACCGGATCCCTGCTCTCCCGGACCCGCTACGGTTACCGCCCCGGATTCCCCACCCCGCAACTCACCACCACTTCGTATTGGGGCGATGGCAAATCCGTCCGTTCCCTCGCCCAAAACACCTACGACGCCAACGGTAATTTCACCGCCGAAAAAGTGGCTAACTTCGACCAAGCCGGAAAGCAAACCGCCGGGCACATCCTGCTTCACGACCCTCTCACCAACATCTACCACTGCTCCACCTGGAACGCCGGCCTTCAAAAATACGCCGCCAGCGAGTGCCCCGCCAGCGAAGGCTCCACCGAATCCGCTGGCGAAAGCAAACCCATCACGCGGGAGGAGGCGCTGCGGAACATCGAGGCCGCCCACGCCACCCGCCGCCGCGAACGGATGGAAGCGCAAAACCGTCCCATCCCGAAGGACGCCCAACTCGCCTTCGTCTTGCCCGCGCCGCTCAAGCCCGGCGAAGTCGTCTCCGGCACCGTGGTCGAAGACGCCCCGCGCTTTCTTGGAAGAGCCGGACTCACCGTCGTCCCCATCGTCCTTCCCGAAAAAAGCGGCGCGCCGCCGGAATCGCTCTCCGATTGGATGGTGGAATCGCCGGGCGAGGCCGCCCGCCCCGCCAACGGCCCCATCACGTTTACCGTCCCCATCGCCACTCCCCGCTTCCACATCGTCCTGCGCGCAGTCGACGATCCCTCCCGCGCCGCCACTCTTACGTTCCATGCATCGCTCCTCCCGGCCCTCCCCCGGCGCCGGAAATCCGGCCCGTTCGCCGTCTCCCCGCTCTGTCTGCGCGGCGATCTCTGCCCCGTCTCCGGACCGTTTCACGGACAAGCTTCGCAAACCGTCGTCGCCCTCGAAGATCTGCCCGGCTCGATCGTCGCCGAGTCGGAAGAAAGAGCCTACATTCGCATCCCGGAGCTCACCCCGCCCGGCCCCCACCAATTCCTCGTTTCCGAAGGCGATGCCGTTACCGCGCTTTCCGTGGTCGTCGCCGATCTCAAATTTTCCCCGAATCGCGCCGGCATCGAGAAAGGCCAGTCCACCATGGTGCAGGCCATCTTGTCCGGGCCGGACATGTTGCCCGACGACGATTGGCATCCGCTGCCGTCCGCCAAGGAAGGGGCCATCCGGCTCATCGTGTACAACGCCACCCCCGCGGCCGCCACCTTGCGTGGGGCCAAGAATCCATCGTTGTCTTTCGATCTCACGCCGAAGTCTTTCGAAGGCGGCGAGTTCAAATATAGTTTCGTGATGGAGGGCTTGAAGACGGCGCCGTTCTTCGTGTGGGGAGAGATCGTCCCGCTCCTCAAGCCGGTGGAGGCCGCCCCCTTCCCGGCGCCCGGTTTCGCGATGAAGCGCGCCCTTCTCGCCACGCTCGTTCTGGCCGCCGCCGTTTATCTTGGCGACTACGTCTCCCTGCGCTTGCGCATTCCCAACCATCGCGAACCTTTCGGAACCGTCATGGTCGAGCGGGATTTCGCCGTCGCGCTGAAGAACCGTCAAACCGAATTTATGTTCAACCAACCTCAGCCCCAACCCTGCGTCTACTCGCTGTTTCCGCACTTGGGCGATCCGCCCTGCTGGTACCTGGCCCGCCACGCCCGCCAACGCGTGAACATGTAGCGGGCGCCGCGCCAAGTCTACAATAGCGTCTTGCCCTCCTTTCCCATTCGATGTTGCCTGGCGCTCGCGCTCGCGCTCCCATCCGCGGGCGTCGCGCAGGTGCCCACTCCCGAGAGCCACTTCGGCCACCCGATGGGCGCTTCCGGCAAGCTACTCGATTGGGATAAAGTTGTCTCGTATTTCGAGGCGCTGTCGCGGGCGAGCGATCGCATTCGAGTCCGCGAACTCGGCAAGACCACCGAAGGCCGCCCGTTCCTCGCCGCCACAATCGCCGCGCCGGAAACCCTGCGCGATCTCGACCGCTATCGCGAAATCCAGCGCCGCCTCGCCGACCCGCGCCTCACTCCCTCCGAAGACGCTCCCGCTTTGATCGCCTCGGGCAAAACCGTGGTGCTGATCACCTGCTCCATTCATTCCACCGAAGTCGCCTCCACCGAAAGCGCCGTCGAGCTCGCCTACCGTTTGACCACTTCGGACACTCCGAAAACGCGCGCCATCCTCGCCAACACCATCGTGCTGCTCGTGCCTTCGCTCAACCCCGACGGCGTCGATCTCGTCACCCGTTGGTACCGCCGCACCCTGGGCACGGCGTACGAAGGCACGTCGCCGCCGGAGCTTTATCAAAAATACACCGGCCACGACAACAACCGCGACTGGTATATTTTTTCGCAGGCCGAAACGCGCCTGACCGTGCGCGAGCTGCAAAACGCCTGGCATCCGCAGATCGTCTACGACGTGCATCAGCAGGGCCAATCCGCCTCGCGCATGTTCTTTCCGCCGTGGCTCGACCCGATCGACCCGAACGTCGACGCCGCGCTGATGCAGGAGACCAACGCCATCGGCGCGGGCATGGCGGCCGACCTCACCGCCTCCGGCCGCACCGGCGTCGTCATTCACGGCCTCTACGATTTCTGGTCTCCCGCCCGCCAATATTCGGCCTATCACGCCGGGATGCGAATCCTAAGCGAATCGGCCAGCGCGCGCCTCGCCTCGCCCATCCAACTGTCCGCGGAACAGATCGACGCGCGCGGCCTCGGCTACAATCCGCGCGAGCGAAGCTGGAATTACCTGCAGCCGTGGCTCGGAGGAACGTGGCGGTTGGAAGATATCGTCCACGATCAACTGATAAGCATGGAATCGTGCCTGTATCAGGCGGCTCTGCGGCGCGAGGATCTGCTGCGCAATTTTTATGAGATCGGCCGCCGAGCCGCCGCGCGGACTTCGCCCTACGCCTTCGTGATCCCGATGCCGCAACGCGATCCCGGCGCGGCGCGCCAATTAATCGAAACGCTCCGCTTCGGCATGGTGGAGGTCAACCGCGCGCGACGCCGGATTCACCGCCGATGGCCGCCGTTACGCCGCGGGCAGCTTCGTCGTCCCCATGCGCCAGCCTTATTCCGGCTTCGCCAAGACGCTTCTCGAAGTCCAACATTATCCCGATCAATTGTTGTATCCCGGAGGCCCGCCGCAACGGCCCTACGACGTCACCGCCCAGACGCTGCCTCTATTGATGGGCGTCGAGGCCGTCACCGTAAAACAGCCGTTTGAAGCGACGCTCGATCCCGACGCCGCGCCTCCGGGCGTTGAGCGAAACGGCCAGCTTCCCTCCGCCGATAGCGACACGTGGAGCGCTGTGACGCGCATGTGGAAGGAGGGCAAACCGCTTTGGCGCGATCCGGCGAATGGCGATTTCGCGCTCTCGCGGCGCCCGCTGCGCGTGAGCGAGCCGCGCATCGCCATCTACAAAAGTTGGGTCCCCGCCATCGACGAGGGCTGGACGCGTTGGGTCCTGGATCATTTCGGATTCCCGCATTCGCCTCTTACCAATCGCGAGATCGACGCGGGCGGGCTGCGCGCCCGTTTCGATTCGATCGTGTTTCCCGACGAGAGCGCTGCAACGATCGCCGAAGGATACCGCGCCGGCGCGATGCCGGAAGAATTCACCGGCGGCATCGGCGCGCCCGGCATCGCCGCCCTCGACGCCTTCGTCCGCGCCGGAGGAACGCTGGTATTTCTCAATCGCTCCTGCGAGTGGGCCGTTGGACACTTCGCGTTGCCGGTGACCAACGTGACCGCCGGTCTCACGGACCGCGAGTTCTACTCTCCCGGCTCGCTCCTCAATGTTTCGCTCGACGCCCACGATCCGCTCTCCTGGGGCGCGCCGCCCGATCTCGCGGTATGGAACGAACATAGTCCCGCATGGGAACTACGCGGGTCTTCAAGCGACGCGCATGTCGTCGCCCGCTATCTCCCGCGCGGCGTTCTCGCCTCCGGCTGGCTTCTCGGCGAGGACCGCATCGCCGGCAAAGCGGCCATCGTCCGCGTCGACCGCGGCGCCGGGCATATCGTGCTCTTTGGAATGCGCCCGCAATATCGCGCGCAAAGCTATCTCGCGTTCAAGCTGTTCTTCAACGCGCTGCTCCTATCGACGGAGGCGGTCAATTGACAAGGTTTCTATGGGTGGCGCTCGGCAGCGCGCTGGGCGGCATGGCGCGCTACGGGCTAACCATCTTAATGGCCGAGTTCGCCGGCGTCGCCTTCCCCTGGGGCACGCTGCTCGTGAACATCCTCGGCTGCGCTTTCATCGGCTGGTTCGCCGCGGCCTTCGGCGTGGACGCGAAATACCCGCTCGACCCCGCCGCCAGAATCTTCGTGATGACCGGCATCTGCGGCGGCTTCACCACGTTCTCCTCCTTCAGCCTGGAGACCCTGAGCCTGGCAAGGGAGGGAGAAGGATTCAAAGCCGCCGCCTACGTGACGGCTTCCGTGGCGATCTGTCTGCTCGGAGTCTGGCTCGGCCACGCCCTCGGCGCATCCTGGCGACAACGCGTCTGATTCCCGCCCCAATCGCCTAAGATAAAAGAAGTGCGGGCGCGTAGCTCAGTCGGATAGAGCATCAGCCTTCTAAGCTGAGGGTCGCAGGTTCGATCCCTGCCGCGCCTACCAAAACAAAGGACTTAGCCCGATGGTTTCGAGCTTCAGGCCCAAAAGTACCTCAGCAAAGCCGGGGTTTTGTCCACTTAAATTTCACATTTTCGAAGCGGAGCAAAGCCCTTTGCGCCGCAATGTACTCCACGATACAGATTTTCGGTTAGTGTATATTGGGAATTTTGCGCCGGTTGTGGACTCCCAGCGCTTGAAACACCGCATCCAAGCTGAAACACAATAGCGAGTAAGATAGTCTCTGAACCGATGAGGGAGACTTAATGCTAACCATTCGACTTTGCTTCGCGCTGGCCGCTCTCGCGCTTCCGGCGTTTTCCGACACTATTACAGGCTCGGCCGATTTCACCGCCTTCCCCCCCAGTGGGGATGGGGGACGTTCGCCTTCACGGGCACCGGCCTGTCGATAGAGGGCCAGGGCCTGGCGGCGGGCAGCATCCCGAACCGCCTCGGAACGGACCCGCTGATTATCGACGCCACGATCGCGAGCGATAGCGGCAATCAGGTCGACTCCTCCGAATGGCTCTACGGGAGCGCCATCGTGGGAGGCGTCAACTACGGCTCTGTCGCGTTTATCGGGGCGATGGATACATCCCTGGATGGACAGTTGACGCAACAGCAGTGGAACGACCCCAACGGGGGTTCCCGGCAGTCGCCCGGCACCCTCACGCTCAATCTGCAGGGATGCGCGATCCCGACGCATGACGTTTCGTGGTGCAGCACTGGCATTCTGTTCAATCTTCAGTTCACCCTCCAGGGGACCAACACCCTCACGTGGAGCCAGGATGGCACGTATCCCTCCGTGACGTTCAACGCTTCGACCGGCACGACGCCAGAGCCGGGGAGTTTGGCACTATTCGGCTTGGGCCTTGCGGCGGTATTGTTCCATTTGAAGCTGAGGAAGCGCCTGTTCGGACTTTAAGGCGGCAGATCTGAAATAAAATCCCAGGTGCATCCATAGAAGGGGAGGCGCGTTGTGCCGCCGGTAATCCCACGCGCATTCGCGTCCACTATATTCGGCTATCGTTCCTGCGCTGAGTTACGCTTTGCGGTCCTTAGGAGCCGTATTCCGCTTTTAGCCAATCTGCGGGCAGGTCAGCTGAAGAGGAGCCGTTCCAGCGGCCGTTTCGGCCCATTGCACGGCGCAAGCTCGCGGGTGCCCAGCGACTCGAACTCCGGTCCCAACTTTGGAAACAGATCGATTCGCGAAGACCGATTGACGAACCTAGGTATGGTATCCATCGACCATATCGACATCCCGGGCTGTATAGTAGGTCCAAGTCCTCCACGGACCGTCACGCCGCCAATCGCCCCGCTATTCACCACTCCAACCACCCTAACCCCGAAAGAAACCTCGCGGCCAGAATATCCGTCGCTCTTAAGATTTGGCGCAATCCACTCCCACTCCGCCGACGCAGTACCGCCTACGCTCACAAGCGACACCATTTCCAGACCGGACTCATCTTCAACGACAGTATGCTCCCCCTCGGAGAGGCACCGGATCGCGACCCTCGACACGCGCCCGGGCGCCAAGATCTCCCGCCTTGTGACATGGATCACAGCGCCGTCGGGAATGCCGCCAAATTGGACACATAGGAGCGTACCGGACTGTGCGCCACTGCCCTCCTCTGCACGGTTTTTGAATGCCCCGGGGAAATGCTCGTTGAATGCCAATATCGAAAGCGGCAGACCGGCAGAACGATCTTTCGCGAGCAACTTTGACCAAATCTCGATTCCCGTGTAGCTTCGCCCGACGCTGAAACCATACCCGGGCTTTATCCGGCATGCGCTATCCCATCGATGGAGGATTACTCGGTTACCGTCGACATCGCGCGTGAGAACGGCTCTTACCGTGGGAGCGATCCCGCCGCCAACGCTCAGTTGAAGGGCGTCACACCTGAGACCCTCTACCTTGATCACCGCGTCGCCCGAAGCCCGAGTCGAACGGATTCCCGGGAAGACGATAGCGTTCGGACGCATGAAAACGCCGGCGACGGCTTGGGCCTGTCCTCCTTGCGCCACGCGTAAGACCACGTCTGTTTTGCCGTCCTGCCTTCCTCGGTTGGCGATAGAGGTGTTGAGGTAAAGCATCCACGTGCAGGTGCTGCCTTGAGGCGAAAGTTCCTGCGCAGCGACGGTCGCACGAAGCTCTGGCAAATGTTCTGCCAGCCCCTCCGCCCGGGCCCATGCCTCGACGCTTCCTTTGCCGGAATCGAGAACCTTATCCCGAATATCCATTAGCTCACTGTCTCCAATTTCCAACAAATCGCCAAGCCGGCGTACTGGCGCTTGACGTCGGGAGCGACATCGACAGGAGCCTTGTAATCGTACCTATGGCTCACGATAGCCCATGCGTGTTGCAAAACGGAGCGGATTTGAATCTCGGCTCGCAGACCCCTGTAGTCGCAGTACTGGGAGTCGGAGCAAAGCGCTGTCCGGGAGACGCACGACATAGTGCAAAGATAGATAGCCGAATCGATCAGGACTGAGCATCTCGGCCTTGTCAATCGAATGCTCCCAATCGACATCGAATATTTCCCGGATGCGCTTCGCGAGCGGTTCAACATCGTCCCGAAACATCGTCACGATCCGCAACCCGGATAGATCGGTGATATCCGTCAGGCTGGCATAGCCGCGCTCGGCATTCGCAGACAACTTTCTGCGAAGGCTCTCGACTTCCTTGGCTCGGGCCTCAATGAGAACTATCTGGCTCGTGAAAACAGAGTTCGCCAGATTGAGATCCAGGAGCCTTTTCAACTGATCGGTGAAATGCAGATACAAGTCCCGCTTCTCGTCATACTCGCGTAGAATCTTCTCCTCGGTGGACTCTTCCATTTCAAGGAGAGTTTAGCAGCACCGAGGTGAAGTCAGTCGCTGGAGGGAAATTACCACGCTCGCATTTTCGCGACGGAGCAGCCGGCAAGGTCGCCTGAATTATTCAGCGGAGGCAAGCTTGGCGGTCTGACGCATATTGCGGGCACGCAGGGAGTCGGACACAGGAACTCCTCGGCGTGCAGGAAGCGAAAATCGGAAGCGCAGGAACCTGACACCGTAGAGAAAGGCCCGAACCGATCTTGCGGGCGTCAGGCCCAAAGGGAGCGTTGTCAATGGCCAAGAGCCGCGCCTTTGTACTGCGCGATCGCATCCGCCGCGCTCACCACTGAACAATACTCCCCGTCGAGATTCGCCAGCGACATCGCGTGGACTTCCTCGGCGCTCCGGATCACGCCCGTCCAATCGGGTCGCGCGAAGGTGAAGCAGGCGTCCTCCACCAGGTAAGTCTCAAAGCCGAGATTCCCCGCCATGCGCGCCGTCGCTTCCACGGAATTGTTGGTGATCACTCCGGCAAGCACCAGCGTCTGAACTCCCGCCGCGCGCAGAATTTCTTCGAAGCCGGTCCCGATGAACGCGCTGTTGGTGCGCTTGGCAACGATGGTTTCACCCGCCAGCGGCGCGGCTTCGGGTTTGAACTCGTGGCCGGGCTGTCCGGGGCGGTAAGGAGAATCGGCGAACCGCGAATCGTGCCGGACGTGATAGATCGGCGCACCACTCCGCCGCCACGCCGCAAGCAGGCGAGCAATGTTACTCTCCGCCTCCGGATTGTTGCGGCCCCCGTGAACAAGCCATTTCGGATGATCGATGGCCGCCTGCAAATCGATAATGACGAGCGCCGCGGGAGTGCCGGTCTTTATTTTGAAGTCCATCCCTTTTTACCGTGAAGAGGGCTACAGCGGCAGCCACTCCAGTGTGTCGTTCATGCCGCGTAGCCCCGCCGCCTGCGCCGTCAGGAAATCGAACGACCGCTCCCGGCGTAAGACCCCGCTCACAATGGCCCCGTTCAGATCCGCATCCGCCCGAAATCGGACTTTCACGAAAGGCGCGTCGCGTGCAGTTCGTCCCGAGCGCGATTGATTCTGTCGCGCAACCCGGCTGGCAGCGGTTCGGCGCTGCGCTTTCCGTCGGCCCACTTCTCGCTTTGGCGAAGCAGGTACGCATCGACGTCCGATTGATTCGCCAGGTAATACGCGATGGCGCCGTAGACTTCCTCCAGGCGAAGAAGCTCGAAATTCCGGCCGATGGTCTCGGCGGAATCGCCGCGCCGGAACGCGTGGACAATCGAATCGAGAGAGATTCGCGTGTCCGCGACGTAGTAGTTTCCGCCGCGCCCCTCGATGTACTCCTTAGCCATGCCTTCCTCGATTGTACCGGCACCGGGATCGCAGGACAGCCACCGTTGAAGTCCAACCTTTAATACACGACAGCGAAGCTACCGTCGGGGCGCGCAAAAGCGGCGACCAGGCTCCACGGCGGTACTCCATCGGCATGGCCGGTCCCGCCCAGCGTGGAACCATCCGGCCGGTACACTTGCCACGCCACCGTGCCGCCCTTCTTCCAACTCATTCCCTCTGTCCAGGCGAGCAAAGTCTCCCCGCGCGCGTTCACCGCCAGCGCCGGATATTTGCGTCCATCCGGCAATCCCGGCGCGTCGCGCGGAGTGCCGGTATCGGCCGGGCCATTGGCGACGCGGGCGAATGCGACCTGCTTTTCCCGCTCCCAGGCGGCGAAGACGTCGCGGCCGTTCCCGGCAAACGCCGCCGAGCTCATCACGCAATAGCCAACGTTCCACGGCGCGACATCGACGCCCGAAAATTGCTCTCCGCCGTCGCGCGAGACCAGCAGATGCATGTCGCGATGCACTATCTTCGTGGCCGAGCGGAACAGCACGTACACGTCGCCGCGCGCGTCGGCGTAGGCGTTCATGCCGCAGCAGCCGCAAACGCCGGTCGGCGAATCCCACGCCACGCGCTCTCGGGCGAAAGTGGCGCCATCGTCTTTGGATTTGGCGATCCAGACCCGCCGCGAAGCCTCCCCCTCGGTTCCCGGCAGCGGCGCGTGCCAGAAAACATAAACGTCGCCCTGCGAATCGGCGGCGACCGCTCCTCCGCCATCGAGACCGGCCGCGGTGTGAATCAAATTGCGCTGCGGTTCGAAGGCCGTGCCGCCGCCGTTCAACCTCGCATACAACATCGGCGCGCCTTTCGACGGCTTCGGCGCCGCCAGCGACGATCCGTTCCAGGCGACGTGTACGCGCCCGTTCCGCCCGAGAGCGACGTGGGCGCCGCGAATGTTGCCCAAGGCGATGGCGCTGCCCGGCTGGCTGTTGACCTGCAACGGCGCGCTCCACGACCGGCCGCCATCGGCCGAGCGCACATAAAACAGATCGCCGTGCGCGGGATCGGCGGCGTAATAAACCATATGCACGCCGCCGTTGGCGTCCACGGCGATCTGCGGCTGAATGCCGCCGTGGGGCGCGCGCAGCAAGGCGACGGTGGATGGAGCCTTCGTCGCGGAGCCGCCGAAAGCGAGCGACGCGCAAAAAACAATTCCGGCGAGTCGCGAAGAGACGCCAATCCGTGTGCGAGGGGCTGCCTTCCGATCCGCGTGACGCCTCGGTGGCGCGGGCGCGTCCATCGAGCGGATCGCGTCGAGTTGCCGTTGAAGCGATGCCATCTCGATTGGAAGTGTATCAGAGGCGCGATCGCCGGCGGAAGGCGCCGCGGCCGGCAAAGATGCCGCGGCCGTCCTCCTCACGCCGGCGGTTTGGCGCGGCGACGGACGAACAGAAGGCCGGACCATGTGGCGTCGATCGCGGCGATTTTGTAATCGACGAGGCCGGCGGCCAGACCGGCGTTGCGCACGTCCCGTTCGCTCACGTCAACGGCCAAGCCCGAGGCGCGCTTGGGCCAGACGATCCAAACACGGGCGTCGCCCAGTTGCGCGGCGATCGCATCGGTCCGATACTCCAGTTCGGCGAGGCGGCGAACGAACCAGATGGCCAGCGCATGAGAGGGTTCGAGGCGATCGTGGAATTCGACGCCCGCTGGTAATTCCCCGAGCGTGCCGATGAATCCGTCCGGAGCGTCCAGGAGCGCGACGTGGGTATTCGGCTTGATGCCGAGTTTCTTGGCCAATGGCGTTCCCGAGTAACCGGCCAGGTTCGACTTCGGCGCGACGGGGTTTGGCGGCGCATGGGCGATGGCCCCCCTCAACGCCGCCGCGATCCCCGCCCACGGGGTATAAACGGCGTCGGGAAGCGTTTCGCGGACGCGTTCGATCTTCTCCTTCTCGCCGCCGGCGAATACCAGGGGGATACGGCGTGTGCCCTCGCGATTGCGGATCGCGACACCGATGTCGCGGCCATGCGAAGGAAGACGGTCGAGATCGATGACGACCGCGGCCGGCGGGTTCTCGCTCATCGTTTTAAGAAACGCCATGCCGTTCGGTGTTACTACTCCAACCGTGTAGCCGGCCTTGCGGATGGCCGCGGCCCCGGCGCGGGATTGTTCCGGCTTCCAATGAATGAGAGTGACTCGCGGCACGTTGGCGTTAAATCATTATAGAAGGAAGTAAGGCGATGCGAGGCGGTGTTCGGAACATCGCCTCCCTCGTCGTCGCGGCCACGGCGGCCCCGCTCCGTGGCTAAGTCCACCCTTTATCCGCGCGCCGGATTCGACGCGCGAAAGTAAGATTTGTACGAACGATAGGTTGCGTACAACACTAACATGCCGAACACCGGAACCTGCCAGCTCAATTGAGGAACGCTGGTAGTTACTATCTTGGTGATTCCCGCGCTCAGGACATAGAACGGGAAAGAGTAGTGGGCGATGCCGGACCAGATGTGGTGAATCGCTCCGCCTTCGGTGATGCGGATGATGCCGGCTAGCGGAACGGTCTGCGCCAGGAAGAACCCAGCGGCGCCGAGAAGCGCGAAGTGCGTGCCCATCCGGCTCGCCACCGCGATCGCTACCGCCGTCGTGCTTAGGTTGAACAGAAACTGAACGAGCTTCGGCTTGTTGCTTCCTTCTTTAGGGAAGCATTGAACGGCGCAGGATGGCAGCGCCACCAGCAGCGCCTCCAACAGGCTGAGTTGTGCCACGGCGATCAGAATAAATGGCAGGTTCACCGCCATGTTTCCCGTCAGACCCGGCAGTTTGACTTTCAATCTCGCGGCGGCCAGTGCGAGAACGATCAGCGCCCAGAACCGGTAGCCGGAAAGCGGCTGCATCGTGTGCAAGGCGTAGCCGACAACCGCCAGCGCGCCGAGCGCCATCGTCCCGGTGAGCGCAAGTGCCTTCTTTGGGAGTGTCATGGAATTTCTCCTGATGGATTGCTTTCAGGATCCGCTACTGCGCGCTGTCCGAGCTGCTTCCCCAGATGACGCTGTCCGCCGACGTGGCGCTCGTGCCCCAGATCACGTTCAACCCGTCCGGCGTGGCGGTGCCCCAAATCACGTTGGTGCCCCAAATCACGTTACTGCCGCTGAGCAGCACGTTGGTCCCCCAGATGACGTTGGTTCCCCAAATCACGTTCGTGCCCCAAATGACGTTGTCTCCGGAAACCGAGAGGGTCGCGGTGTTCGTCGGAGCGTCGTAGTTTGCCATCGGCGACCGTGCGAAGCCCCATGTGTAATCTTGATTCGCCAATGCCGCGGCGGCGTCCAAGTAGCCGGCGCCAACCGTGAATAGGTCGTAGTAACTGGTGTAAGTAACACCGGTGGATGGATCGGTAACCGCGCTTGACACCGGAAACGATTTGGAAGCGGTTTTCATCAGGCGAGCCTTCACCAGATCCGGCGTGAGCCACGGATATTTCTGGAGTAAGGAAGCCGCCGCGGCGGCCACCACCGGCGTGGCCATGCTCGTCCCGCTCAGTACGAAATATTTGTGAGGCCGGTTCCAACTGCCGAAGCCGGAGTAGACGGAGGTGGGGACGTCGTTCGCCGGATAGGCGTTCGCCAGTGTCGAGCCGGGCGCTTCGATCGAGATTATCTCGTTGCCGGGGGCCACCAGATCCGGCTTCGCGATGTGATCGATCAGCGTCGGGCCTTTGGAGCTATAGCTTGCGATCAAATCGTCGTGGCGCGAAGTGGTGTACATGGATTTCATGGCGCCCACCGTGATCACGTAGGGATCGTTGCCAGGAGCGAGAATAGTTCCGTAGCCTTCGGTCCCCGCGCTATTGTTCCGCCCTTCGTTGCCGGCGGCCACGGTGACGACAATGCCCGCCTGCCACGCGGCTTCCACGGCTTGACACAGCGGATCGTTCACATAACTTGTGGTCACCGGACGGCCCAGCGACAGATTGATGACGCGAATGTTGTACATGCCTTTGAGCGCGATGGCTTGCTGAATGGCGTTGATCACGCCGCTATCGGCGCCGTTGCCGTTGGCGTCCAGCACGCGCAGGTTGACGATAGAAACGCCGGGAGCGCCGCCGCCAAACCGGTAGGTGCTCCGCGAAGACGAGTTGGCGCCCGATCCCGCCAGGATTCCCGCCACATGCGTGCCGTGCCCGTATCCGTCCGTGGTCGCGTTGTCTCCGGCCACAAAGCTCTGCGCGTATACGATCGCGCCGTGTAAATCTTCATTCGGCGTGATCCCGCTGTCGATGAGCGCCACGCCGATCCCGCCGCCGTTCCAGCCGGCCTGGATGGCGTCGTCCAAATTCGCGGTTTCCCGAAAATAGTCGATCGCGATCGAGGAACTCAATAAGGAAGTAGAGGTCAACGAAACGAACGAAGACAACGTTCCGGAGCCGAGTAGCGAAGTGGTGCCGCCGGTGGACGTTGGCGCTCCCTCTCCCGATCCCAAAACCGATCCCGATCCCGACCCCAGCGCTTTCAGCGGATGATCCGGGCTGATAAATTCCACCTCGGGATCGTTGGCCAGCTCCGCGAGCTGGTCCGCGTTCACACGGTAGGACGCCGACCGGATAATGTGCTGGGTGGATTTATAAACTCCGCCGCGGCTGATAATCCGCTGGTGACGAGCGTCGGCGGGGGTGTCCGCCGGGTCCGATTTATACTTCACGATGATGTCCACGTCGCCGGCCGCGTTCGCGCTTCGGAACTCGCGCGACACTTTGTGGCTCTGTGCATAGGAGGATCCCGCCAAGGCGAGGGTAATCAATGTGCTAATGAGTCGTTTCATGGTTCGTGTCCTTCGATTTATGACTGCGGCGGCAATATTGCACGGCGCGGACCAAACCGGCGCGTATTCAATCGATGGGACTTCCTGGCATTCCGGCACGTTGCCGAGCCGCCAAAGTGTCCTCCGCGCCGCGACGCGGACGACACTTTGTCGCACTGCCAGGCTTCCCATGGAGGAGTGCGCGCCAACACGCCCGGCCGCGGACGTCGAGAGACCGTTGCCGCTCGCTTCGCGCCTCGCTTTCCGTTCCGTCTACCCGGAAAGAGGCCGCCGTTACCCAACCGCCGTACTCCAACCGCGCCGCGATCCGCTATCGTTATCGCAGCCGCAGGATCATGTGATCTTCGTCGATATACGTCGAACCCGCTTTCAATGCCCGCGGCTCCGTGCCATAAGTCTCGAACCCCAAGGAGCGGTAAAGTTGGCGGGCGGCGTTCTGGCAGGTCGCCACCGCCAGCAGCACCTGCTCCAGCGACGCGTCCCGCCGCGCCTCTTCCAGAAGGTGAGAGAGCAACGCCCGTCCGATGGCTTTGCCTCTCTGCCCAGGCGACACATAGACCGCGTAGATGCGCCCCTTGTGCCTCTCTTTCTGTCCTGTCTCCCGGAGGAACGTCGCCGTCCCCACCAGCCCGCCATCTTCGAACGCCCCAAGGTTCAAGCCGCCTTCGGGCGGGTCGCGGAAGCGGTGCGCGATGGTTTCAATCGGCGTCGCGCGATGCTCTTCGACCGTTTTTCCGAAGGCGAACGGTTCCGCTTCGAGCGCCTCCAGACGGATCCGCCACCAGGCCTCGGCATCGTTTTCGGCGAGGATGCGTATTTCCACTCGTTCGATTTTATCGCGGGCGCCGGGACGCGGCGCTCGGGCGCATCGATCGGACCGTCCGCGAGTACACGAGCTTCGCTGAATGGAAGGCCGGCAAATACCGGGAATGGCGCGCGCCCCCGGCTATCACGGCTTGAATGCGGCCATTGAGCTTTCGCATGCGCTATTTGCGCGTCCGCCTCCTTGAAGCGCACCGGCCGGAATGTTCCCTGCTCGTTCGCCCGGTCGGCGAGCGTTATCCAGGGCCGTGCTGCGCGATGGCCGGTCTTGCGAGCCATTGGAAAGCCCGCTTCACGAACGGCCTTGCGCCGTTCTCGATGCACGGACCGTGGGCGATGACCAGCTTGTCGAAATCCCACGACAGCAACTTTTCGAGCGATCGCCGCGCGAGGTCTCGATTGCTGAACGACAGCCTGATATCGAGCGGAACGCCGCCATGTGGAGACGCAACGCCCCCCAGTTTGAGCAGCGCATTGCGAAAAGGCTTGCCCTTGGCGATTGGATGAATCTGGATCAAATCGTCCAGGATGACCGTGCGCGACTGCTTATGGAAGAAGAGGATTTCTTCGATGAGCGGGTTGCCCTTGAACGCAAGCTGGTCGAAGTCGTCCTTCCATGCTTGAGGCGGCTCGTCCCCCAGAATGCCGGCGAAGGGCAGATGCCCTTTCTTCAATGTGAACGGGGTAGGGCGCGGCGCCCAAAGCTGTGCTTCGGGAAACAGCGTGTGCCACGCCGCCAGCCGCCACACATGCCGCGGCGTCGCTGCGGCGAGGTATCGGACAGGTCCCAATTCAGTGATGCGCTTCAGCGTATCGAACGGCGCGGATATGGGAGAACTGACCCAGAGTGAACCGTCGGCGAGTTTCGCGACGGTCATCCGGGTCGTAAACATGACTCCCATGTCGCGGACGGACGGACCATCGACGATCGTGAGGTTCTTGCCGAAGGTCTGAAGATCGGACATAGAAGTTTCTCGCCGGGAAGATTAAGCCTGCGATAGATATCTGTCGCGTGCAAGCCCATTGTAAAGCGGCCCTTGTTTCCACCACCTAACCGCGAGGGTTTGGGAACGGATGCGGTCTCGAATTGCCGTAATGCTCAAACAGCATGCCGGCTGCCAGCTTCGGTCCATTCCATTGCGCGATGACTTTGGCGAACGCGGCCGCTTTGGCCTTCGCCCGTTCGTCATGCAGCAATTTCTGGATTGCGTCCTGAACATGCCGGGAGGGGTCCTTGGATTTCGGAACCCGGATCGCGAAGCCGAGGCGTTCGAGACAGGCCAGATTGGCAACCTGTTCCATCTGCATGCCGACGCCAACCACCGGCTTACCCGCAAGCGCGGCGGCCATCACGGTTCCGATGCCTCCGTGAATGACCGCGAGGTCTGCCATTCCGTTGACCTGAATCGCCGGAACCCAGCCGGTGACCAGGACGTTCGACGGAACATGGACGCCGGGCGCTCGCTCCAGCAGGAACTTCACCGGAGCGATCACGCGGTAGGGCTTGCCTTCGAAGCTCTCAAGGATTTTGGCGGCGATCTCGGGCGTACCGGAACTCCCCATAGCGAAATAGATCAGTGGCTTGTCCCTTGGAATAGCGGCGAGTTCCGGGGGCAGGGGGAATTCGTCCTCGGGAATGAGAGGGCCTGTGAAATAGTGTTTGGGCGGCAGCTTGACACCGGAAAATTCGGGAGGCTCCGCAACGAGCGTAATGTCTCCGCGCCAGAACTCGAAGATCGAGGCATAGCCCGGAACCCCGAAATGTTTCGCGGTGCGGTTGAGGGCATTGAGAAATCCGTACCGGATCCAGAAATTGATGAACTGCAGCACCGCCCAGTCCGCGGCCGCTTTCAACGGCGCGGGCCGGATGTCGTCCGTCATGCCCGCGCCGTGGCAAAAGAAGTCCGGGAGCCAGGTCGATTGAACCACCCAGACGAGTGGCGTCTCTAGAACCCGGCACGTCACCGGGATGGTCACGTAGGAACCTGTGACGACAGCGGCGGGCTTAAGGTGCTTGAGGCAAGCGATTTCGTTGTCGACGCGCTGGATCGTTTCGGCGTCGGTGAACGCGGGTGCAAACTTCTCCCCTCGGTCCACCTTGGCGATGTGCTCGATCTTTTCCTTAGTGAGGCGGGGCTCCAGCCGCGTCAGGGCAAAGCCGTGCTTCTCGATCATGTTCTCGAAATCGCCGCCGTCCGAGATGAAATGAATCTCGAAGACCTTGCTGGCTTCCGGATGCCGCGCGATGGCTTTGGCGATCTCGACCATGCGGCTGGTTTCCGCCAGATTGAACGCACACGGCGCGAAGAGGAGGGTTTGCTTCGGCATCATCTCATGCCCGCGGGGCCGCGACTGACCCAGAGGAAGAAGCGGCTTGTGCGCGATACATAATTGGACCAGGCCTGCCCGTATCGTTCCGCCGCCCATTTTTCATTCTTCGGTATGGCGTCAAAGGCGTATTGTGCGAGATTTACCGCGGGCGATAACCACGCCCACGGATTGGCGGCCAATAGCGCCCAGCCAATGTAGACGAGCGCGTCGCCGAAGTAGTTCGGGTGGCGGCTGTAGCGCCAGAGACCCTTGTCGAGCAACCGGCCCTGCATTTCCGGCTTCGCTTTAAAGCGCTTCTTTTGCAAGTCCGCCGTAAAGTGAACGACGGTTCCGATTGTGTAAACGACGACTGCAATGACGTCCTGCCAGTCTAGCGGTCCCCTCCGCCGGCCGGCAAAATAAAATGGCAGGCAATAGAACCAGCCGGCCACGTTCGCCATAAGAAAAGGAAGCGCGTGTTTCTCGACTCTACCGAGGTGGCGATCGAGCTTGGACATTGCCGTGTCCCGTGTCCAGAGCAGGATGACAAGGTTCATGTTCACTAAGTAAACGGCGACGCTGATTGCGGCGAGCGCCCCGCGCCAGCCGAGACGGCCACTGGCGGCCAAATGCATATATGCGACCGGCAACATCACGTTGAAGCCGAAGACGAAAGTGAACTTCACCCGCTGCGTGGCGGCGGAGGCGATCCATGCGAGCGAAGCCATCGTCTCGATGACGATGGCAACCCGGATCCAATGGACCGCATCGGGCGCGAAAAGGAGAATCTGTTTTGGCATCATCCGGCTCCCGCGCGGGCGAGAAGCAGATCGACAAAACCGGCCCAAGCCCGTTTCGTTTCGGCCAGTTCCTTCGATCCCTTGCGTATCACGAGGGCGATCATGAGGCCATCCAGGGTCATTTCCGCCATGCGCGCCAGTGCGTCGATCTCAGATGCCGCGAGGCTTTGGGGAAGGCGCGCCGCGAGTTCCTGAACCACCGCCCGATGCATTTGGGCCGCGCGCGCCGCCAGATGCTTGCGCAGGCGGGTATCGAAAACCGCCTTCGTCACAAACACAACCTGGGCTCTCAGAAGTTCGCCCCGCTTCTCGGCCGGAATCATTACCTGCCGGCCGAGGCCCTCAAGATAGCCACGCGCCGATACCGGCTTTCCCGGATCGGATCCGAGGGAGTGGAGCCAGAATTGTTCGAAGGCCGCGAGCGGGATTTCCTCAATCGAATCGAAATGGTGAAAGAGCGCCGCCTTGCTGACGCCGGCTTCCTTCGCCAGGGTGGAAGCGCTGAACGCATCCGGGCCCGCGCGGCCAAGGAGCCTGAGCGTGGCGTCCAGAATGGCCGTCCGGGTCCGGGTTCCCGCCTTTGTGCGCTGTCCTTTGATGGCCATGAGCCAATGCTATTATTATTCGACCGATCGGTCAATAGTGTGGGTCCCGCCGCTTCTTCGTAGGCTGGAAAGCATGGAATCGCCCGCTCCCGGCGAAATCGTCCGTTTGACGCCGGTGGAGCGTCTGGCGCTCATCGCGCAACTTTAGGTCGGTCCCGAACGTGAGCGGCAACCCTCGACCGGTGCGCGGGAAGCCGAGCCTGAGGCGCCGCCTCGGTTCACTCGACAACGATAGGCGCGGTGTCGCAACGTGGGCATCCCTGAAAGCTGAACTTGAGCGGCGTTGCCCGTAATGTATTCCGTTAGCCTCGCAGGAAGGCGAATCCGCCGAGCCAGCCCCAATACTGCGTTCCTTCGCTTCTCCTCGGCCCGCCCGGCGACCGCCGCTCGCATTTTCTCCGAGTATCAAGTAAACCTTGACAGCCTCGTTCTTTCCGCGTAAGTTGAGGTCAGATCAACGACTGTCGAGTCCGAAGCTGCTGTGGGTCCGCCGGCGCAAGAGACCGCCTCTCATGCCGGCCCTCGGGGTTCTTACCGGTCGCCCATTTCGAGACCACGCCACGGTAGAAGTTCGCAGCTTCTCTCGACAGTCAGCGCCCAGCGCGCCTTCTGAGAGACGGAGGGGAGGAAGCCGAAATGGCTGTCAACTTTTGGGGAATCCGGCTGCGGGGAGCGGCCGCAAGCGGACTTTTATTGGTAGCGTTAGCCGCTCTGGAGATGGCGCAAGCGCAAGAGCCGCCCGAGATCGTGCTGCACACTTTCGCACCTTTTTCTTCCCATGGAGGGGATCCCCAGGCAAGTGTGATCCGAGGGCCGGCTGGCAACTTATTCGGGACGACCGAAGGCGGCGGCCCATCCGGCGGCGGCGTGGTGTTCAAGCTGGACACCACCGGCCAAGAGACGGTGCGGTATGGTTTCACAGGCGGAGCCGATGGGCGTTTCCCGAACGCCGGTGTGATCGCCGACTCGGCAGGCAACCTCTACGGCACGACTACCTACGGTGGCATCGCCGACTCGGGTGTGGTCTACAAGGTGGATCCGGCCGGCATTGAGACGGTGCTGCACAGCTTCACGGGCGGGGCCGATGGGGGCTTGCCCTACGCTGGCGTGATCCGCGACTCCGCGGGCAACCTGTATGGAGTCGCCGGAGGCGGCACGGCGGGTCGGGGCATTGTGTTCAAACTGGATCCGGCCGGCAAATACTCCGTGCTCCATAGCTTTACGGGGGCCGATGGGGGCTCCGGCATGGCAATCCGGGCAGGGCTCGTCAGGGATTCGGCCGGCAACCTATATGGGACCACCGAATTGGGCGGCGAATCGCATGCCGGTGTAGTGTACAAAGTGGATCCGGCCGGCAATGAGACGGTGCTACACAGCTTCACGTGCGGGAACGACGGGTGCGAACCCCTGGCAGGTGTGATCCTCGACTCGGCGGGCAACCTATACGGGACGAGCCATACCGGCGGCCCATACGGCGTCGGCGTGGTTTACAAGCTGGATACGACCGGCCAGTTCACGACCCTGTACACCTTCACGGGCGGGGCCGACGGCGGGTCCCCCCAGGCAGGTGTAATCCGCGACTCGTACGGCAACCTCTACGGGACCGCCACCTATGTCGGCGCCGGAGGCGCGGGCGTGGTGTACGAGTTGGACGCCGCCGGGAATTATTCGGTGCTGCACAGCTTCACAGGCGGGGCCGATGGGGGCAACCCCGTCGCAGGTGTGACCCGCGACCCTGAGGGCAACCTCTACGGAACCACTCCGTACGGCGGCATAGCGGGCTTTGGCGTTGTGTTCAAGCTCGATGCGGCCGGTAACTTCGCGGTGCTGTACAGTTTTCCCTTCGCGACCGATGGGGGCGACCCGGCCGCGGGTGTGACCGGCGACCCGGCGGGGAACCTATACGGAACCACTGAAATCGGCGGCGCGGCGAACTCGGGCACAGTGTACAAGCTGGATGCGACCGCGCAGGAGACGGTGCTATACAGCTTCACGGGAGGGACCGATGGAGGCGACCCCAACGCAGGCGTGATCCGCGACCCGGCCGGCAATCTCTACGGGACGACCCTCCACGGCGGCACAGCGGACGAGGGCGTAGTGTACAAGCTGGACACGGCGGGCGTTGAGACGGTGCTATATAGCTTCTCAGGCGGGCCCGACGGCGGCAACCCGTACTCAGGAGTCATCCGCGATTCGGCCGGCAATCTGTACGGAACCACTTACTACGGAGGCACGGCGGGTGGCGTGGTGTACAAGCTGGATCCATCCGGCGATTTTAAGGTGCTGCACACCTTCACCGGCCCTGATGGAACTTACCCTTACGCAGGTCTGATCGGCGACTCGGCGGGCAACCTGTACGGAACGACTTGGGGTGGCGGCGCCGCGGGCCATGGCGTCGTGTTCAAGCTGAATCCGGCCCGCAATAATTACACGGTGCTGCACAGCTTCACGGGCGGGGCCGATGGGAGCGACCCCAACGCAGGTGTGATGCGCGACTCGGCGGGCAATCTGTACGGAACGACTTGGGCTGGCGGCGCCGCGGGCCTTGGCGTGGTCTACGAACTGGACGCCGCCGGGAATAATAAGGTGCTACACAGCTTCACAAACGGGGCCGATGGGGCCGGCCCCATCGCAGGCGTAATCCGCGACGCGGCGGGCAACCTGTACGGAACGACTCGCTTCGGAGGGGCGGCGAACGCGGGCGTGGTGTACAAGCTGGATCCGGCCGGCAATGAGACGGTATTGCACGCCTTCACCGGAGGAGACGACGGGGGTGGCCCCTTCGCGGGTGTGATCCGCGGCCCGGCCGGCAACCTCTTCGGAACAACTACCTTCGGTGGAACGAAGGGCGGCGGCGTGGTCTTTATGCTCCAGGGCGCGGCGCCATAGAGGAGGCGGCGCGCGCCTCTCCACCGGCGTCCGATGCGCGGCCTGCGCCACCCCCTTGCCCGCGCGCCTCCATTTGGTCTACAATTCAGAAATAATCATGAGCGACCCTTACCTCGGCGAGTTCGAACAGATCGTCCTCCTGGCCGTCGTGCGGCTGGCGGAGGGCGCTTCGGGAGCCTTTACTCCACGCTCGACCGGCTGGAGGCGAAGGGATATCTGAGTTCATGGTTCGCCGATCCCACCGCCGAGCGGGGCGGTCTCCGCGAAAATGCGGCACGCCGGTTTTCACTCTTTCGCTTCTCCTCGGCGCACCCGGCGGCCGCCGCTCGCATTTTCTCCGAGTATCAAATGTAGATCTTGACAGCCTCGTTCTTTCGGCGTATGGTGAGATCAGATTAAGGACTGTCGAGTCCGAAGCTGCTGTGGGTCCGCCGGCGTAAGCGACTGCCTCTCATGCCGACCCTCCGGGTTCTTACCGGTCACTCGGGTCGAGACTACGCCACGGTTTGAGTTCGCAGCTTCGTTCGACAATCGGCGCCCGGCGAGCCTTCTGAGAGACGGAGGGGAGGAAGCCGAAATGGCTGTCAACTTTTGGAGAATGCGGCTGCGGGGAGCGGCCGGCAGTGGACTGTTATTGGCAGCGTCCGCCGCTCTGGGGATGGCTCAAGAGCCGACCGAGATCGTGCTGCACAAATTCGGGCATTATCCCGACGGGGGCCAGCCGGCCGCAGGTGTGACCGGCGACCCGGAGGGGAACCTGTACGGAACCACCGAACACGGTGGTGCGGCGAACGCAGGCGTAGTGTACAAGCTGGATGCGACCGCGCAGGAGACGGTGCTATACAGCTTCACGGGAAGGACCGATGGAAGCGATCCCGTCGCAGGCGTGATCCACGACCCGGCCGGCAATCTCTACGGAACGACCTTCGGCGGCGGCACATCGGGCCTGGGCGTGGTGTACAAGCTCGACACGGCGGGCGTTGAGACGGTGCTACACAGCTTCACAGCAGGAGGGACCGACGGACGCTATCCCAACGCGGGCGTGATCCGCGACTCGGCAGGCAATCTCTACGGCACGACTTACCGCGGTGGCATCGCCGACTGGGGTGTAATCTACAAGCTGGACACGGCCGGCATTGAGACGGTGCTGTACAGCTTCACTGGCGGGGCCGATGGGGGCTTGCCCTTGGCAGGCGTGATCCGCGACTCGGCAGGCAATCTCTACGGGACCACCATCTATGGCGGCACGGCGTCCCAGGGCGTGGTGTTCAAGCTCGATCCGGCCAGCCATAAGTACACGGTGCTACACAGCTTCACGGGGACCGATGGGAGCCTCCCCGTCGCGGGTGTGATTCGCGACCCGGCAGGCAACCTCTATGGAACCACTGAGAACGGCGGCACAGCGGACTTTGGCGTTGTGTTCAAGCTGGACACAGCGGGCGTTGAGACGGTGCTGCACAGCTTCATCTGTGGGAACTTCACCTGTGGGGCCGGCGGGTGTTTGCCGTTCGCAGGCGTGATCCGCGACTCGGCAGGCAATCTGTACGGAACCACTCTTGAAGGCGGTACCGACTGCGCGGGCGTGGTGTACAAGCTGGACCCGGCCGGCAATGAGACCGTGCTTCACAACTTCACCGGCGGGGCCGATGGGGTGTACCCCGCGGCGGGTGTGATCCGCGGCCCGGCCGGCAACCTCTTCGGAACAACTACCTATGGTGGAACGAAGGCCGGCGGCGTGGTCTTTATGCTCAAGGGCGCGGCGCCGTAGAGGAGGCGGCGCCACGGCGCGACGCCTCCGGGATGTTGGCGAGCGGAACGCGCCCGATACCTCTTCCTCTTTGCGAAGGCGACACAGGGGCCGCGTCGGTGCGTCCCTTGCGCCTTTCCTTCCGTCCCGTCCCCAAAACGAACCCAGCCTTTCCTACTCGAGCCCCGTGTTCGCGGAGCGAGAGCGGAGGTGTCAAGATCGATGCTGATCGGGAACCTTCGAACATGGCCGCATCCAGCAGCAGGTCGCCGCTAAAATTTTTCTCGCTGGTTTTCGCTCTTTCGCTTCCGTTCTGGCTGGCCGGCTCCTTCACCGCCGTACAATGGTTGCCCGGCCTCCCGGTGAGTTCCCTCATGTTCGTCTGCCCGGCGGCGGCCGCTCTCATTTTCGTTTACCGGGAGAACCGGGCCGCGGGCGTGGCCGCGCTGCTGAGGCGGTCCTTCGACTACCAACGAATCGCGCCGAAAATCTGGTACGCGCCGGCCGTTCTTCTCATGCCCGCCCTCGTGGCCGTCTCTTATGGCCTGATGCGCTGGATGGGGCTGCGACTTCCCACTCCGCGATTCCCTCTTCCTGCATCCGCCGCGATGCTGCTTGCGTTCCTCATCGCCGCGTTCGGCGAAGAGTTAGGGTGGTCCGGTTACATCACCGGTCCCATGCGGGATCGCTGGAACGCGCTCCAGACCGGCATTCTATTGGGGTTGGTATGGGCCGCCTGGCACCTCGTGCCTTATTGGCAGGCTCACCGCTCTCCCGCCTGGATCGCCTGGCAATGTCTCTTCACCGTGGCGGCGCGCGTTCTTCTCGTCTGGCTCTACAGCAATGGGGGCGAGAGCGTCTTCGCCGCCGCGCTTTGCCACGCTACGGCGAACGCCGGTGTATTCCAGTTTCCGTTCGACGGTTCCGATTACGATCCAAGGTTCACCGCGCCCGTCACCGCACTCGCCGCCGCGGTCGTCACCGCCGTATGGGGGATGCGCGCTCAGCGCGGAAACCTCCGATCCACTTCGTTCGTTCAGGGCACGCGCACCGACGTTGACGAATCGTCCGCGAAGGTTGCGGCGATTTCCCGCCCGTCCGCGACGCCCACTTGCCCGCGCCCTGCCATTTGATCTACAATTCAGAAATAATTATGAGCGACCCTTACCTCGGCGAGTTCGAACAGATCGTCCTCCTGGCCGTCGTGCGCCTCGCGGAGGGCGCTTATGGCGTGCCCATCCGGCGCGAAATCGAGAAGCGCGCCGGGCGCAAAGTGACGGTCGGGAGCCTTTACTCGACGCTCGACCGGCTGGAGGCGAAGGGCTATCTGAGTTCGTGGTTCGCCGATCCCACCGCCGAGCGGGGCGGGCGGTCGCGGCGGTACTTTCGCGTCGAGCCTCCCGGCATCGAGGCGCTCGCCCTTACGAAAGGCATGTTCGATCGCATGTGGAAGGGGGTGCGGCTTGCCTAAGCGGACGCCACGGATCGCCGAGTGGCTCCTGCGGCGCCTGGTCGCGGGGCGCGAAGGTGAAATCATCGCGGGCGATTTGCGCGAGGAGTTCGAAGCCCGCGGCGGCGGGCGGCTCTGGTATTGGGCGGAGGTATTGAGTTGCGTCGCGGTGCGGCTTTCGCCTCATCGATTGACGGCGCCGGACCTGCGGCGGGATCTCCACTACGCCTTCCGCGTGCTGCGGCGGAATCCGGGCTACACGCTGACCGCGATGGTGTGCCTGGCGCTGGGAATCGGAGTGAACAGCAGCGTCTTCACACTGGTGGACGAGCTTTTCTGGGAGCCGCTGCACGTCCCTCATTCGGATCGCGTGGTGGCCATCGGGCGCACGGGCGAGGAGATGACGTGCTCCTACCGCGATTACCTCGAATATCAAAGGCGCGCGGCGGAGCCGGGCGGAGGGCTGTTTTCGGGGCTGCTGGCCTATGACAACGAGCCCACGTCGCTCGACACCGACGGCACGAGCCGGATCGTCATGGCCGAGGCCGTGTCGGCGAATTTCGCGGACGTGTTGCAATTGCCGGCGCAGGCGGGACGCTGGTTTACTTCCGAAGACGAGCGGCCGGGCGCGGACCCCGTGGCCGTCCTCAGCGATGGCGTTTGGGAGAGCCGCTTTGGCCGGAGCGTGAACGCGATCGGACAACGCGTGCGCATCGAGGCCCAGCGATATCGCGTCGTCGGCGTCGCGCCGCGCGGGTTTCTCGGCGTGTCGCCGCCGCACACGGCCGAGATTTGGGTTCCGCTGCTGGCGCAAGCATATGTGAGAGAACTGCTGACTAATGCCGGCGACCGCAACCGGCCGCGCGTGCAATTGATCGGGCGGCTCGCTTCGGGCATGGCGCCGCGGGCGGCGGAAGCGGAGTTGCGATCGGTGGACACCGAGGTGCGGCGCGAGTTTCCGCGTGAAAACGCACCGCCCGGCGCGCTCACGGTAGCGGTCGCGGCGGGCGCCACGATGCCGGCCGCCCGCCAAGTGGCCACGCCCATCGCCATTCTGCTGCTCACGGTCACCGGCATCGTGCTGCTGATCGCTTGCGTGAACGTGGCGAACCTGCTGCTGTCGCGCGCCGCCGTGCGCCGTCACGAAATGGCCGTGCGGCGGGCGCTCGGCGCTTCGCGCTGGCGGCTGGCGCGCCAGACCCTGGCCGAAGGATTCGTACTGGCGGCGGGCGGCGCCGCGCTCGGCCTTCTGTTCGGCTATGGAGCGAACCGATTGCTGGCCCGCTCGCTGCCCGCGCTGCCGCACGTGGGCGCGGTGACGCTCGCCCTGAACGAGAATTGGCGAGTGGTCCTGTTCGCCGCCGCGGCCGCCCTCGCCAGCGCGCTGCTGTTCTCGGCGTCTCCGGCGATCGAGCAATCGCGGCCGGATTTCACCGCGTCGTTGAAAGGCGAAGGCGCGGGCCTGCCGCGCATGAGAAAGCGCGACGTCTATGTCGCGGCGCAGGTCGCCTTGTCGCTGACATTGTTAATCGCCGCCATTCTCCTTGTGCGCGCCCTGCGGAACGCCCCGGAGAACGATCCCGGCTTCGCCATGGACCACCGCCTTTCCGCGCGCATCTACGTTTCGGAGCCGGAGTTCACGCCGGACACCGGCAGGCTGTTCCTGGCGCGGCTGCTCGAAACCGTGCGGTCGGCGCCGGGCGTGCGCAGCGCCACCTTGAGCTACGCCGCGCCGCTGAGCTTTTCCGATTCCGTGTGTACCGCCGGAGCACCCGATGCGCCCCCCCAAAGAGCCGCCTCCAACATCGTCGTGCCCGGTTACTTCAGCACCATGGACATTCCGATTACGCGGGGACGGCAGTTTGATTCCGCCGACACGGCCGGCTCGCCGGCCGTCGTGATCGTCAACGAGACTTTCGCCCGGCGCCGCTGGCCGGACCAGGACCCCATCGGAAAGACCGTCTGGCTGGGGTGCGACGCCAAAGCGCCGCGCACGATGGCGCAAGTGGCGGGAGTGGCGAAGGACGCCAAGTACGATTCGCTCGACGAAGCGCCGCGGCCGTTCGTTTATCGCCCTCTCGCCCAATCCTGGGTGGGATTCATTGCGTTAATCGTGCAAACGTCCGGCCCTCCGGGCGAATTCACTGCGCCGCTGCGCACGATCCTGCGCCGCGTGGATTCCAATTTGCGGGTGTATGAGATTCAAACGTTGGAACAGGACGCCTACGAATCTCTGTGGAAAGTCCGTTGGCAGGCATCGCTGTTGGCGGCGTTCGGCGGCCTGGCGATGCTGCTCGC
Source organism: uncultured Acidobacteriota bacterium (assembly GCA_963823105.1). GTDB lineage: Bacteria > Acidobacteriota > Terriglobia > Bryobacterales > Bryobacteraceae > JAJYKC01. Next base: position 1,112,370 of record CAWGKC010000005.1, on the reverse strand, counting down.
GGCGGTGGGGCTGTATGGCGTCGTGGCCTACACGGTGGCGCAGCGGACGCGGGAGATCGGCGTAAGAATGGCGATGGGCGCGCAAGCGGCGGACGTGTTGTGGATGGTGCTGGCTCGCGGTTTGGCGCTCACCGCCGTTGGCATTGCCGCCGGTTTGGCGCTCAGCGCCGGTCTGATGCGGATGTTGTCGGCGTTGTTATACGGCGTTAGCCCGCTGGATCCGCTGTCGTTCGCGCTGGCGTCGCTTGGATGGCTGGCGGTGGCGATGCTCGCCAGCTATCTGCCGGCGCGCCGCGCGATGCAGGTGGATCCGGTGGTCGCGTTACGTTGGGATTGAAGGACAGAACGATGCCTCCTACCCTTGGAAATGGAAAGATCTGCTACCTCGAAATTCCCGCAACCGATATCGCCCGCTCGTCGGAGTTCTATGAGCGGGTGTTCGGCTGGAAGATCCGGCGGCGCGGCGACGGCGCCACGGCGTTTGACGACGGAGTCGGCGAAGTGAGCGGCGCATGGGTACATGGCCGTCCGCCATCCACTTCGCCTGGGGTGCTCGTTTATATATGGTGCGACAGCGTCGCCGCGACGCTCGAGACCATCGTCGCGAACGGCGGCGAAATCGTGCGGCCCATCGGCGCGGACGCGCCCGAGATCACGGCGCGATTCCGCGATCCCGGCGGAAACATTCTCGGACTGTACCAGGAACCGGCCTGAAAGTTCGCACCGGCTGACGGCGTTCAGCGTGCGATAGTTAACTACGGGAACGGCGGGCCGTCGTTTAAGAGAATCGACATGAGAACAAAGACGGAGCCAACGGCGGGCGGGGCGCTGGCCGGGATCGCGGCGATCGGGAGCGTGTTGGCGGCGTCGAGTTGCTGCCTGCCGATTTTGCCGTTCGTGTTCGCGGCGGGCGCGGCGGGAAGCTCGGCGTTTCTCGCGGCGGCGCGGCCGTATTTGCTAGGCGCATCCATTCTATTTATCGGCTTCGGATTTTATCGGGCGTGGAGGGCGAAACGTTGCCAGCGGAAGCCGGGCGTGTGGAGCGCGATTTTGTTGTGGGCGTCGGCGGCGTTCGTGTTCGCGGCGATTTTTTTTCCGCAGGCGATGGCGAACGCGGCGGCCGATCTGATGGCGCGGTGAGGTTCGAATGAGCGGCGGCAAACATATTCTGGCGGGCGGCGCGACGCTGGCGGCGATTGGGGCGCTGGTTTATTTTTACGGCGGCACGGAGACGCCGGCGGGCCAACCGCCGCTGGCGCGCGTGACGGCACAGAACGCGGCGGCGGTGAAAACCGCGTTTAACGCGGCGAAGGGCGAAGTGCGCGTGCTGGCGCTGTTGTCGCCCACTTGAACGGTGTGCTTGCAGGGGGCCTCTGCAACCGGGAAAGTTCTGCGGGAGTTCGCGGGGAAGCCGGTGCGGGCATTGATCGTTTGGGAGCCGGTGCTGCCGACCGATTGGGCGGCGCCGTCGACGGCCGCGCTGCGAAGAACTGCGGGGACGCCATCCATCCAATTCTGGGACAAGGGGCGGCTGATCTCGCACGTTCTTGGCGAGCTGGACCGGGACAGCATTGTTTGGGACCATGTTGCGGTGTATCCGGCGGGTGCGGTGTGGGACGAACGGCCGCCGCCGGCGCTGTACGAAGGCGGGCCGGTGGTGCGGGTGACTGGACCGTTTCGGGAGGCGGTGGTTCGCGCACTCGCGGGCGGGGCGGATCGGGGTATGTTTAACTAAAAGAGATCCCATGTCGACGATTTCCGCCAGGGCGATTCCGGAGGACAGCGCTGTTCCCGGCGCAGGTCCAGGGATACGCTGGTCCGTCATCGTATTTTTCGCCGCGATCCTGACGGCGTGTTACGCCACGGTTTTTTATCGCCTGGGCCTGCAATGGATCCAGGACGAGGACATGGGGCACGGGTTCTTCGTGCCGGTGATCGCGGGGTACATCGCGTGGACGCGGCGCGCGGAGTTGGCGCGGATCGAAGCGAAGCCGAATTATTGGGGGTTGGCGTTGATCGCCTGGGGCGCGATTCAGATGCTGCTGGGCGCATTGATGGCGGAGTTGTTCCTGTCGCGGACGGCGTTCCTGTTTTCGCTGGTGGGGGTGCTGTTGGTGATGGGCGGAACGGCGCTGCTGCGGGCGTTGGCGTTCCCGTTGTTCCTGCTCATCTTCATGATTCCGATTCCGAGGATCGTTTATAGCCAGATCACGCTGCCGCTGCAGTTGTTCGCTTCGACGGTGGCGGAGAAGGCGCTGAACCTGATGGGCATTCCGGCGCTGCGCGACGGCAATATTCTCCATTTGCCGAGCGAGGATTTGTCGGTGGTGGAGGCGTGCAGCGGGATCCGGTCGCTGTTGTCGCTTTCGTTTCTCTCGCTGATCTACGCGTATTTCTTCGACAAAAAAGTTTGGATGCGCGGGGCGCTGCTGGTTTCGACGGTGCCGATCGCGATCGCGGCGAACGCGGGGCGGGTTACGATGACGGGGATTCTGAGCGAGTACGCGCCGAGCGTGGCGCACGGAGTTTTCCATGAGTTGGAAGGCGGCGTGTTGTTTCTAGTGGCGCTGGCGATTTTGATCGTGGTTCATCAGGCGATCAACCGCGTGTACGGCGTGTACGAGAAGCGGCGGCCGGTGGGAGGGTCCTTATGAATACGAGTTTTCTTCGCAGCCGGCCGGCGATCTTCGTGACCATTTTATTGCTGGTGCAAGGGACGGCGTTTTACAACCTGTCGCACGGCGAAGTGGTGCCATTGGCGCGGCCGCTGAGCCAGTTTCCCTCGCTGATCGATCGTTGGACGGTGGCGCAGGAGGGGGAGATCGATCAGGACACCAAGGATACTTTGCGCGCCGACGATTATCTGACGCGGCTTTATCAGGACAAGAGCACGGGCGAAGTTGCTGATTTGTATGTGGCCTTTTTCAAGACACAGCAGACGGGGCAGACGCCGCATTCGCCGAAGAATTGTTTGCCGGGCTCGGGGTGGGTGCCGAGTTCGTCGCAGGAAGCCGACATCGCGATTCCGGGGATGAGCGCGCCGATCCGGGTGAACGAATATATTGTCGCGAAGGGGACGACGAAGGCGATGGTGCTGTATTGGTATCAATCGCACGGGCGGGTGGTGGCGAACGAGTACGCGGCGAAGGTTTGGGTGGTGGTCGATTCGTTGCGGTATCACCGGAGCGACACGGCGCTGGTGAGGGTGGTTGTCGGGATCGGCGACGGCGGGGAGCAGCAGGCGGCGAAGACGGCGACGCGATTCGTTCAGGCGTTTTTCACTCCGCTGCGGGCGGCGCTGCCGAGTTAGGGGTACCGCTCCCTTACGGTCACGGCTCGGTAACGGGCGGAGGAACCGGGCGGCGGTCGCGGCTCGGTAACGGGCGGAGGAACCGCGTGGCGGGCGAGGGCGCGGGGCGGCGCGGAAAGCGCGGGGGCGGCGGGCGATGGCGCGGGGCGGGGCGGAAAGCGCGGGGGCGGCGGGCAAGGGCGCGGGGCGGGGCGGAAAGCGCGGGGGCGGCGGGCGATGGCGCGGGCGGGGCGGAAAGCGCGGGGGTGGCGGGCAAGGGCGCGGGGCGGGGCGGAAAGCGCCGGGGTGGCGAGTTAGGGGCGGTGGAAGAGGAATAGGTTGCCGAGTTCGATGATTAGGATCGCCACGACGAGGAATTCGAGGACGAAGGCGCGGGCTTGGTGGAAGCCGTTGACCATGAACTCGTAGAGTTCGCCGGCGGTGCGGAGTTTTTCTTCGACGAGTTTGCGGTAGTCGGTTACGCCGACGCGGTCCGACGCCATGCGATAGGCGCGGGCGTAGAACATATCGCTTAGGAATTTGATGGCGTTGTCGGTGCGCTCGGAAAGCTCGATGACTTCGAGGCGGATGCGGTTGAGGCGTTCGGCGTCGGTGGCGAGGCGCCAGCGGTGGAAGAGGCCGCCGCGGCGTTCGAGGGATTTATAGACATTGGCGAGGACGCGGGTGAGCACGTCGTCGTAGTGGCGGAATTCGAGTAACTGGGTGTTGGCGTATTCGAGTAACTGGCGGGCGGGGAAAGCGCCTTCGGGAGTATCATAGATAAACGCGCCGACCCAACCGGCGACGAATAAGTCGCTGGGGTAGTAACTCATGCTGGAGCGGAGGACTTCGTTGCGCTCGCCGTCGGAGAGCGGGAGCGATTCGCCGCGAACGATTTGGGCGATTTCGCCGCCATGGGCGGAGAGAAGATCGGCGGTGCGGACGGGTTGGCCATCGGGGCCGGGGGCCTGGCAGAGATGGACGATGTAGTAATCCTCGTTGAGCCAGGATGGATAGGGCTGGTGGAAGGCGGGGCGGGCGCGCTCGACGGATTGGCGGACGAGGGCTTCGGCGCGGGCTTCGATCTCCGGAGCGCCGATCCAGCGGCTGGCGAGGGATACGAGGCCGGACCAATCGGTTTCGAAACGCAGTTCGACTTCGAGGCTGACGACGCCGTAGTCGAAGTATTTGAGGCGGCCGCTGACGGGAGCGCCGGAGCCGAGGGATTCGACGTTGACGGATTCTTCGACGGGCGGGCGCTCGAAGCGAACGTAGTCGGGCGCGGGATGGCGGAAGCTGGGTTCGCGTTGGGCGGGTTGGACGCCGAGGACGGAGCGGAGTTGATCGAGACGGATCTCCTCGGCGACGTCGTAGAGGATCAAGACCCATAGCGAGCCGCTGAGGGAAGAAGGCATACGAGTTACAGGCCGCAGTTACACGGCGGAGGCGGCGGGCACTTGTTCCGAGTAAGTGCGGGCGACGTAGTTATTCAAGATAGTAATGAATTCGGCGACGATCGCATCGCCGCGGAGGGTGGTCATCAAACGGCCATCGACATAGACGGGAGCGACGGGGTCCTCAAAAGTGCCGGGGAGGGAGATGCCGAGGTTAGCGTGTTTCGATTCGCCGGGACCGTTGACGATGCAGCCCATGACGGCGACGCGCATTTCCTCGACGCCGCGGTAGTTCTCCTTCCAGATGGGCATCTGGTCGCGAAGGTAAGTCTGGATTTGATCGGCCATGTCCTGGAAAAAGGTGCTGGTGGTGCGGCCGCAACCGGGACAGGCGGTAACTTGCGGGGTGAAGCTGCGGAGTTCGAGAGATTGGAGAATTTGTTGACTTACGATGACTTCGTCGGTGCGGTCGCCATTGGGAAGAGGGGTGAGGGAGGCGCGGATGGTGTCGCCGATGCCTTCCTGGAGGAGAACGGAGAGGCCGGCGGTGGTGGCGACGATGCCCTTTGCGCCGAGGCCGGCTTCGGTGAGTCCGAGGTGGAGGGCGTAGTCGTCTTCGGCGGCGAGCATGCGGTAGACGGCGATGAGGTCCTGGACGCCGCTGACTTTGGCGCTAAGGATGATGCGGTCGCGGGAGAGGCCGTAGGATTCGGCGGCGCGGGCGGATTGAATGGCGCTGGCGACGATGGCGCGGAGGGTGACGGTTTTGGCGTCGTCGGGTTCGGGGAGGCGGGAGTTCGCGTCCATCATGCGGGTGAGGAGGGCTTGATCGAGCGAGCCCCAATTGACACCGATGCGGACGGGCTTGCCGTACTCGATGGCGGCCTCGATCATGACGCGGAAGTTGTCGTCGTGTTTCTTGCCGATGTTGACGTTGCCGGGGTTGATGCGGTACTTCGAGAGGGCGCGGGCGCAGTCGGGGAATTTTTTGAGAAGGAGATGGCCGTTGTAATGGAAGTCGCCGATGATGGGGACGCGGACGCCGAATTGGTGGAGGGTTTCGACGATGGTGGGGACGGCCTTTGCGGCGGCTTCGGTGTTGACGGTGACGCGGACGAGTTCGGAGCCGGCGCGGGCGAGGGCGACGATCTGGTTGACGGTGGAGGCGGAGTCGGCGGTGTCGGTGTTGGTCATCGACTGGACGACGATGGGGTGGGCGCCACCGACCCAGACGCCCGCGACGTTGACGGCCACCGATTGGCGGCGGCGAATGGTTGGCATAAGTGACCTGGAACCTTTAGTGTAACAGCGGCGGGCGCGGCGGGTTGCGGCGGGTTGCGCGTTTGCGTCCCGCGCGGCGGGTAAGTGATGGGGAGTGAGCGGGTTGCGGCGTGACGAAGAGCGTGACGCAGGGGTAGATTTTCCGTCACGGAGCGTCACAAAGAGGGGGTTTGCGTCCCGTTTTTCGAGGGGTTGGGTGGGGAGCGGCGAGGAGGAGGCGGTGCGGCGCGGGGTGGTTTGCGGGGCGAATTGGGTTGGTGGTTGCACGCGGGGGGAGTGTAGCGGACGGGGTGAGGGGGACGGCGGGATGGAGGGATGAGAAGAGTGGTGAACGGGATTTGCGGGAAGGGTTTTAGACATAGATTATTGGACGGAAATTCATAGACAATTATGCTTCAGTAAATTTGGCGCGCGTAACATGGTTACGTCGGCGATCCGTCTTTCCTTTCTTTCCTTCTTTCCTATGTTTCCTAATAATATGGTGCAACGTTGCTTTTTACGAAGATCAAAAACCCGTTCAGGTCACCCTTAAACTGGATAGGGGCCGCGTCAAACGCGAGCGGCCAGCGCCCACCTTTTAGCATTCGCGATCTCCCTTGTCTAGAATGGAGACCGCTTAGCGAAGGGCTACGAAGATGATCAGTCGTGCCCCCTCTTGGTTAGACAATAGCGCGGGGGGTGGGAAAAGCGAGGGGAGGAGAAAAAAAATTCGCTGTAAGGTATTGAGGGGGAAGGGAAAGAAATATTTATGATGGGCGTGATCGACTTTCTGGGGCAGCTCAGCCGGCTTCCCTTTGCGCTTTCGCGGCGATTCTGGTGACTTCTTCCGGCGTTCGGGCGATGGCGTAAGCCCACTTGCCAAAAATTCGATCGGCGTTCAGAGCGGGCTTCATCGCTCCGCCTCGTGCGCCTTGATTTCGGCCGACGGATCCAATCGTAGAATCCGCATGCCCTCGAAGGAAAGAATGATTTCCGTAAGCGTCGGCGCGGTAAGGGCGGTCGGTCGATGCGCTAGCCGCTCATTCTGCGGAGCCGTGGCGCCAGGCGGCGAAAGGGTTGTTCCAAGCCCGGCACTCAAGTGTCGAATTGTTGTAGGTGTGGACCGCAGGGGCGTGCGAGCAATTTCGAACTGACAGAACCCCACTACCATGCATCACGCAATTACTTAGGGCGAACAATGGGCATCACCTTGGGGCAAGAAATGCCCGGGAAGAACTGCTCGCATTCACTCTTGGTGAACTCACGCGTGATGCCGCGCTGTGCGACTTCTATGAGACCTTCTTCGGTGATCGGAATTCGGAGCAACCGTTCGCCTTCCTCTACAACGACGTCCTTTCCGTCCGGTGAAATTTCGACCTCTTCGACTTTGGCATCTAGCGCCCACGGCGTGAGAGCGCCAGATTCAAATGGGCTGAAAACCGAAAATGCCGCAAGATCGGGTGCAGGGTTCGTCGGGCTCTGAGCTTGCTGAATTAGTACAGTGTCGCCCAGCGTGGCTGTTCGGATTCGATCCGCTCCGTAGCGCATTGCTCCGACGACGCTCTTCTCTTCGCAGGTGATCGCATCGCGCGTGACAATCCGTTCTCGCGTGTCAAGCTGGGCAAAGTATGATCCCCGGCGGAGGAGTCCCAGCGGCCGTGTCTCGGCCCCCCCAATGCGGCAGGCGCTGTTCGAGATGACCGTTCCATTTGATAGATCCCACACCGTCACAAGGGTTTGATTGCGGCCCGAGTAGGTGCCGACTGCCGTCAGCGTGTTCTCGTCGTCAAAGAAAAGCTGTTGGACTGGCCCCGCGTGGTCGAGGAGTTCCCGTTCGACGTTGCCCGTAAGAGCGCTGCGGTACTGGATCTTATGAGTAGCGGGTGCGACGCAAGCTACTTTCGATCCGGACGAGTTTAACGCCAATGGAACACCGCATTCGAGGCTCTTTGGTACGGCTCTCTCCGGTCCGGTAGCGTGAAAGGTTATCACTTGGGATCTCGACGCACTTCCCACCGCAACGCTTTGGTTCGATTTGGACAATGCGATCTGGCGTGGATCTTGTAGATCGACGATCGGAACCGTTTGGACCGACTTCCTGCCCTGGAAGACTTCCAACCGCATTTTTGGATTGCCTTCGAGAATCGCCGTCATTCCATTTGTGCCAACGGCAATCTGATTTACGTGGTCGCCGCCCCCAACAGGCAGTTCGCAGCAGTCCCCATATCTCAGGCTATCCAGTTGGAACACGCCGCCTCGTTGTCCGACGACGATTGCTTTCCCGTTAGCAAGAAGTCTCCCGGCTAAGACGCGCTCCGGGAGGTCGATCCGATCTGACACAACGAATGAGGTGCCACCGCCGAACCGAACCGCGTCAGGCTCGCTCATCGGTTGAAACATATGGTTCGTCCGGGAAATTGGTGGGTAACAAATGGGCTCAGGTCTGGGGCTGAGAGAGGAAGCGGTGGAGTTTGCGGCAGGTGGAGTCGAAGGAACGCTGTTGCTCCTCGGAGCCGTTATGAACCAGGGGACCTCCGTCCTGGTGTACGGCGTCACGGAGAAGGCGGCCAGCCGCAACCCTTCTTAGAGAGGGGTCGTAGTGCAGATCCCGGATGATCTCCCCACCCAGCATCCAGAGGTTGTCCACGTGACGGCGAATCGTGTTGGGGGAAAGAGCCGACGATGCCAGATGCAGGATGAAGGGCCGCAGGCAAAACAAAAGCCGCTCACCCGGCGGCAAGTCTTTTTCCAATCCCATCCACGAACGCGGCCAGCGGTCCAGATCGCGGCAATAGGCGGAAACATCGGGGGCCGGCTCCTGCCGGGCGGCGTGGTTTACTCTGGAAGTCTTCGTCTTCGACATCGTCCGCGCCATGGAACTGACCACGATTCTAAACCACTGCCATCCCCAGCGGGGGTTTGTCTATTTGCCCGCCCGCTTCAGCGCCGACAAGAAGACCGTCGAGGTGAGCGTGCGGCCGCGCCAAGGTACGGCGGCGGTCTGCTCGGGATGCCACCGGCCGGCGCCGGGTTACGATCGTCTGCCCGAGCGGCGCTTCGAGTTCATCCCCTTCTGGGGAATCCTGGTTTTCCTTCTGTACCGGATGCGGCGTGTCCATTGCCGAAGCTGTGGCATCAAGGTGGAGGAGGTTCCGTGGAGCGATGGCAAGCATCAGTCCACCAAAGCCCACATGCTCTTCCTGGCCCAGTGGGCGCGCAAACTTTCCTGGAAGGAAACCGCCGAGTCGTTCCACACCTCTTGGGACAGGGTGTGCGACGCCGTCGAGTACGTGGTCGGCTGGGGCCTGGAGCATCGCACGCTGGAGTCGATCCAGGCCATTGGCGTGGATGAAATCCAGTACGCCAAAGGCCACAAGTACCTGACGCTGGTCTACCAGATCGACCAAGGCTTCACCCGCCTGTTGTGGGTAGGCAAGGAACGCACCATTGAATCCTTCCAAGGCTTTTTTACCGTCATCGGCGACGGGCTTGCCTCGCAAATCCAGTTTGTGTGTTCGGATATGTGGCCGCCCTACCTGGACGTGATCCGGCGGAAATGTTCCCAGGCGCTGCACATCCTGGACCGCTTCCACATCGTCGCCAAGATGAACCAGGCTTTAGACGAGGTTCGCGCCGGCGAAACGCGGCGCATGGCCCAGGACGGCCACCGTCCGCTGCTGTCGAAGTCGCGCTGGTGCGTGCTCAAGCGCAAAGAGAATCTCACCGCCAAGCAACGGATCCGCCTCCGCGATCTGCTCCGTTACAACCTGCGGACTGTCCGCGCCTACCTGCTCAAGGAAGACTTTCAGCAGTTCTGGAACTACAACTCGCCCACCTGGGCAGGCCTGTTCCTGGACTTCTGGTGCCGCCAAACCATGCGCAGCCGCATCGAACCCATGAAGAAAATCGCCCGCACGCTGCGAACTCACCGCCCCCTTTTGTTGAACTACTTCAAAGCCAGAAAAGAGTTTTCCAGCGGCGTGGTCGAAGGTCTCAACAACAAAGCCAAAGTAACCATGAGAAGATCGTACGGCTTCCGCACCTTCCGCATTCTGGAACTCGCGCTCTATCACTCACTTGGCCACCTACCGGAGCCCAGCTTACCCACGAATTCTTCTGACGAGGCAAACATATAGGCGGATCCCGACTGGTAATTCGAGCTCGAAGGAAAGAAACGGCAACGGGGCCCTACGCAATTAAAGGGGGCGGAGAGTATAGAATCCCTCGTTGGAACCCAATCAACCCAAGGCGCCCCACCCAAGGATGTTCCTCCGGTTCCCATAAGCTCCTGTTTCTCCGGATCGTATCGAAATTTGTGAATCCCGCCGCCTGAAGCCGCGACGAAGCTTCCGTCCGGCTCGGAGGCGATGTTCTCCAAGTTGAAAATTGGGACATAATTGGTGATCGGAATATCGGTCCAGGTATCCACTTTCACCGCCCTCAGAGGCTTCGGATTATCTCCGGCAAGTACGAGACATTCGTCAACAAAGACGCCGAACCGGACGTGTTCGACCGAGAGCTTCGGAACAGGCTCTCCATTGAGAGCAAGCAATACTAGCCGGCGCTCTCCGTCATCGCCGCGGATGGAAACTGCAATGAACCGGTTATCCCGGGAGATGCTGATATCACATGAATCTAAAACCCGCGGCGCTGACCCATGGGGAAGATCTAGTTTGCCGGAAAGCTGTCCCGTTCTCAGGTCAAATTCCAATACGTTCCAGGGATCTGCGCACCCAAAAAGCAGGGAGCCGTCGCTTGAAATCGTCCAGCCCGTTGCTGTTTCGAGCTTCGGCGGAAGTTTCAAAGATGCCTGCTTTCGTACTGGTCGTTCAAGTGCCATCGCATGTAAGTCGGAGACGACGCCCGTCTCTCCCAGTCCGGAGATCACCGCGCCGACTTCGAGCATGAGAGCGAGATTTTCGTCGGTCATCCGTAGGTTCCGGATATAGGCCAACGAGAGATACGGCGTGGTTTTCGTCGCCGGCATCGCCGACGGTCGCGTGCTGCGCGGCATCGTCAAAACATAATCTGCGCTATAGTCCGCATTGACTATTATGGTCTGCTGATGCGTGGATATTTCGTTGGATCGGCGAGGTACTTCGTCGTCCAGGTACTTCTTTAGCTCCGCTGCAGTGACTTTACCGTCCTTGTTGATGTCAGCCTCGCGTTCAAGGCCTTTGATCAAGAAATAGGTAAACACACCGCTAGAATGGTCCGCGTCCTCCCAGGACTGTTCATTGGTCGCTGAGCTTGTCAGGACGATCATGGATCCTTCGCTGATATCATTTGCGTCCGAAATCTGTTGTGCGATGCTCTTCGCGGTGAACGCGTCGGATTCGCTTCCTTTCCCTTGCACCGCGGCACCGCTATGGCATGTGTCGAGGAAGATCACTACGTTTTTCAAACCAATCGTTTTTAGAAAAGACTCCAGTTGCTCAAACTGAATCGCTGTTTCTTCCAGGTGCTCCTTATCTCCGTCATACGGCATTAGATAAAGTTTCCCGGCGAGGTCGAGTTCGCCATGCCCCGAGAAAAACAGAAAAACCGTCTCTGGCACGGGAGCCTTCTTGAGCTCATCCAGCGCGTGCCAAATTCGAACTCTGGTCGCATTCTCGTCGTACAGGGCGTTGACGGGGACGTTCCCAGCGACGTCCCCATCGAGGTTTCCTTTCAGAAGCTCAGCAAAACGGTTGGCGTCCATGGTAGCAAACTGCAGGCGCTCCCTCTCGGGGTAATTCGGGTAATCGCTGATGCCAATGGAAATTCCTCGCCTGTCCTCGGCCGCGCACGGTTGGCCGACACATGACACTAGTGCGAACAGAAGCAGGGGCGGGATCAGGGCTACTGCGCTCGCTCTGAGCTGAAATAGTACGCGATCAATGGCGTCACGATCAACGCTGTAGATTTTGCCCATCGTTCAAGTGCCTCCGCAAGATCAGAAACGTCAAACCACTTGAGGAACACGCATCCAGCTACGAGCCCCGTGAATACCGTGATCCAGACGACCGTGAGAGCAAGCGCGAGTCTGCCCAGGAACTTGGAATCGCTCGCGCCTACTGTTCTTTTACCAAAGAAGAAGGTTAGGATGGTCGTTAAATAAATCCCGTACGAGGAGACAATGTCTTCTTGTATCTTTACCATAGGCTCGTAAAACTTCTCGGGGACGGGGCCAGGAGGGCGGAAGTAATATAGGCTGGCGTATAGGACGATAAGTACGTTTGCGAGAAATCCGAAAGTCCATAACAGTAAGATCCAACTTCGATTATTGAACACGCTCCGTGGCTGGTCGTCCTGGCCCATTATTTCGCGAGAATCTCGCTTATGAGCGCTTCGTTCTCAATCTGATAATAGGTGGAAGACGATGGATTCTCATTGAACCAGCGCCGGTCAATAACGACCCGATATTGAATTGCTGCCCTCACCTCGATCTCGACCTTGCGGCCCGCGGGTTTAGAAAGTTCCACCCGGAAAGCGATTCTGCGCCTCAACCGGCGCCGCTCATCTGCGCTAGTCAGATCCGAACGTTCCGCAAACGCGGTGTAGAAATCAAACTTACCATCTTCCGACGTCTGGTGCATGTCGAATTTCCCCTGTAGGATCTTTCGAACCCTGCATGCCAAATCGACTAATTTCAGGGCGGAGGATTCGCGAATAGGGACAACATAAGCAGTGAAAAGGGGGGTCGGCCAATCGCTCTCGGTGCCCTTGCTTCCTCGCACGATGAGGCGTGTCGACATGATTGTCGGTTCGCCGCCCCGCTCCATAATAATTACGTAATCCGTAGTTTCGGTCGGCGCTACAGTCATGGTGCCGCCACGCGGATCACGGACGATCCCGACGTTAGAGAGGTACGCCCGCTCCGCCGCAGGAAAATTCCATGTTAGGTTGGCGCTGCCTCCAATGCTGATCTCCCGCGGCTCGACGCCGAAAGACGCCTGGGTGGGTTCGGGCGCTGTTTGCATGAGCATCGAGGCCAATTGGGCGAGCGCAAACATGTTCAGTCGGTATTTTGGCACACATCCGACCGCGAACCTGGGTCGATGGGACACCGCTGTTGGCGTCGCCTGTGGTTGGCGGTCTACACTTGAGCTTATCGAACCGTGGAATCAACCGGTCTAACTGTCGCGGATCTTTTTTGTGGGGCGGGCGGGCTGTCGTTGGGGTTCGAGCGCGAGGCGTTCGATGTGGTTTGGGCGGCGGATTGGGACGACAGCGCAATTGAGACTTACCGGAGGAACATGGGCGGCTCCGTTTCGAAGATCGATCTCGCGGGGGATGTCGAGATACCGGCGGTCACTGTGGTCGCGGGCGGGCCGCCTTGCCAGGGGTTCTCGTCGGCGGGGATGCGGAGGGTCGGGGATGGACGGAACAGTCTTGTCAGCCGGTTTGCCGCGCAGGTTTTGAGGCTGCGGCCGGCGGCGTTTATTTTCGAGAACGTGGAGGGGTTCCTGACGACCGACGAGGGGCGGCACGTTTTCGAGCTTTTGGAGCCGCTGGTGGCGGGCGGGTACCGGATTCACCTGCGCAAGGTGAACGCGGCCAATTACGGGATTCCTCAGCATCGGAAGAGAGTGCTCGCGATCGGAGGGCTGGGGTGGGACCCGACGTTTCCGGCGGCGACGCATAGCGCTTTCGGTGCGCCGGGGGCGCGGCTGGCCTCGCGGCGATTGCCCGCGACTCAGACGCTGGGCGAGGCGTTGGCGGGGCTGCCGGAGGCGTCGGCCCGTCCGCCGGGGGCGGTGCAGGGGCACTACTACCGGGCTTTGCGTGGCGTGGATCTGGAGAGGGCGATGGCTCTGGGGCCGGGCGAGACGATGCGGGATCTTCCGGAGGAGTTGCATCACCAGAGCTACCGGAGGCGGGCCAATCGCAGGGTGATGGACGGGACTCCGTCGGAGAAGAGGGGCGGGGCGCCGGCGGGCATCCGGCGCTTGCGGAGCGACGAGCCTTCGAAGGCGGTCACGGGCGGGGCGCGGTCGGAGTTTCTTCATCCAACGGAGCCGCGGCAGTTGACGCTTCGGGAGTGCGCGCGGCTTCAGACCTTCCCCGACGACTTCGTGTTTTGCGGTAGCGCGTCCGAACAGGGACAGATCATCGGCAACGCCGTTCCGCCGCTGTTGGCGCGCGCGATCGCTTCGACGCTGGCTAGGGATTTAAGGAGCGGGGTCCGGGTGGAGGGGTTGCAGGGGGCGCTGCTCTCGTTCGTGCCGACGTTGTCGGAAGGCTCGAGTCCGGTGCTTAAGCGGGTGAGTGAGATGGTGGCTACGGCGTTCGCCGCGGCTGAGCGGCCGTACCAGGAATTACTATGGCGCTGAGCAAGCTGCATCAGGCGCTGATTGCCAGGGTGAGGGCTGTGGGTAACAGCGAGTTGCAGGCTCCGCTGGACGATGGGGTATGCGCGTACCTGGTCAGCGTCGTGGCGCGCGACCTTGGGTTGCAAGGGGAGTTTCCGGAGCTGCCGGCGGACCCGGCGCCGTTTTTCGGATCGGGTCCGTTGTCCGGATTGAGGATCGAAGGGCGGGATTTTGCGGGTCTGTTCGAGCGGCTGGTTGGTCTGCGGCAGGATGCGGACAGCTATTTTTTCTGTCTGGCGACGCTGCACAAGGCCCGGCTGAAGTATGAGGGTATCCTGCGCTCCCAGCCGATCCCGACGATCGATCAGGTTGGCCCGCGCTGCCTGCTTCAGTATGGTTCGCTGAGTCCGGGCGCGCTGGCGGCATTCCTATTCTGGAGGAAATGGATTTTCGATATCGATAATCGCGCCGGTCAGGAGACGGGCTATTTGTTCGAGCCGATTCTCGCGAACGCGATGGGAGGGGTTTCCGTTAGCGCGGGGCGGAGTCCCGTGAAGCGCCAGGGCAGCGGGAGGGGACGCCAGGTCGATTGTATCCGGGAGATCGACAAGCGGGCCTACGAGATTAAATTGAGGGTGACGATCGCGGCATCGGGGCAAGGGCGATGGCGGGAGGAACTGGATTTTCCCGAGGATTGCCGGGCGAGTGGATATACGCCGGTGCTGATCGTGTTGGATTCGACGGCGAATCCGAAATTGAGCGAGCTTCGCGAGACTTTCCTGCGGAACCAGGGCGAGGTTTATGCCGGGCAGGAGGCGTGGGATCACCTTGGACGGATGGCAGGCGCGACGATGGGCGGCTTCCTCGACCGGTACGTACACGAGCCGATTCGCGCGTTGTTGGACGCTGTTTCGGAGGAATTGCCGGATCTCGCGTGCAGTATGAAGGACGGCCGGCTCAGCATATCCATTGCGGGTGAGCGGATGGAGATTTTGAGGCGGCCCGATGAGCGCCTGGCGAGTGGCGCGGACGCGATACCCGACGATGTGAATGGGGAGGCCGATGGCTTTTAGGGCGGCGTGCGGAGTCACTCGGTTTTGGGTGGAAGTTGGGGCGCCGGTTTTTCGGCGAGGTAGTTTTGGCGGGTGACGACTTTGCGGCCGGATTTAGCCTCGAGTTGGCGGCGGGCGTCACCGCGATGCTGAGGGCGCGATTGTCGAGCCAGTCGCTGGGTAAACCTTCTATTCGTAAAGTTCGCGCATGAGCAGTTTGGTGAGTTCGGGCTTTTCAATTTCCTAGACGCGCTCATGTACGACGTGGGCCGGGCAGCATTTGAAGGGTTCGGCTATGCGGCTACGGATGGATTAGACGATGCGGAATGCTGCTTCGGTGTTGACGCAGTTCGGATCTTGAGTCTTTCCATCCGCGCCGGGATAGCTTCACCTTTCTACAAATTGAAGAAAGGTCGGTTTCCGAGTGCGTAGGAGATTCGATTTCAATGGGATATCCAGTCCGCGAAACGTGAAAGCGGCGGAGTTCAGCCGATCCTGTGGGCAGTTTGACGACGCAGTGAAACTTAAATGGGCCGATGGCCGTCCGACGATGATACACTCCAAAAGCGGGACAAGAGGAGAGCCTCGAATGAATCGGATGTCGTGGAAGCCGCACTTTGAGATTGGGGCGCTAATTCTCTCTCTTGCGATGCCGATTGCGACGCAAGCGCAGACGGGCGGGGCGGCGCTTTCGGGAACGGTGACGGGGCCGGCGGGCGCGGCGGTGGCGAACGCCAGGGTCGCGATCAAGAACGTCTCGACGGGGCAGGCGGCGGAGACGCGGACGAATGCCAACGGCGTTTACAGCGCGCCGAGCTTGCCGCCGGGGAATTACGAAGTGACGGTATCGGCGGAAGGGTTCGAGGCGAAGGTGGCCAGCCTGGCGATCGCCGTGGGGGCTGCGCAGACCAGGGACTTCGCGTTGAGCGCGGCTTCGACGAATGTTGCGCCGCCGCCTACGCTGGGGGATCTGGGGTTCCCGACGGATGAGACGCAAGGGAACGCGGCGGATCAGGCGCGGCTGGACCGGCGGGCGCACATGCTGAAGATGCATCAGCGGTTCGGGTTGATCACGCTGGCGCCGATGATCGCGACCATCTTCACTTCGAACGGAGCGAAGGGAAAGCACGGCGCGGTGGGCAGCCCGCTGGGGCGCGATCTGCATGGGGCTTTGGGCGCGGTGACGGCGCGACATGTATTTCATGACCGCTTACTACGCGATTCGCGCGCCGAGGATTCCGGGGACGACGACGCGCGGGCCGATCAAGCTGCATAAGTTTCTGGCGTGGATTCACGGGCCGGGGATGATCTTGACGCCGATTCTGGGGGCGATGGCTTATAGCCAGGAAAGCCAGGGGCAGAGGGTGCATGGGATCGCCAAGGCGCACGGGGCGGTGGCGACGGTGACTTATGCGGCGTTCGGGCTCGCCGTGGCGTCGGTGGTGTTTAAGTTTTAGACGGGAGCCTATGCGAATAAGAACGGCGTTCTTACTGGTGGCGATGCCCGCGCTGGCGTGCGCGGACAGCCAATGGGTGCTGGACCAATCGACCCTGACCTATCATGTGTCTCACCCGCTGCATCAGGTGGATGGCGTCAGCCACGCGGCGCGGGGCAAGGGCGTTTGCCGCGGCGGACAGTGCGATTTTTTGATCGCGGCGCCGGTGAAGTCGTTCGATTCCGGGGACAGCAACCGCGACCTGCACATGCTGCAGGTGACGCGCGGCGGGCAATATCCGCTGGTCACGGTGCGGGCGCGATTGCCGGAAGCGGCGCCGGGAACGGCGGCGATTCATTGCGATTTGGAAGTGCAGTTCGCGGGACAGACGGCGCAATATAAACAGGTTGCTTTCCAAATGACGACGCAAGGGAAAGAGATCCGGATCACGGGGACGATTCCGTCGACGCTGACCGATTTCAAGATCGATCCGCCGTCGCTGCTCGCGGTGCCGGTGAAGAACGAGATGCCGGTGCGGGTGGAGATGACGTGGCGGCCGCAGTGAAACGGGATCAAAACTCGTAGCGGAATCCGATGCGGAGGAAGCGCGGCGGCTGGATGGCGACTGGCAGGCGGAGATTGAACGAGGTTCCGCTTAGGTCCTGTTCCTGAATATTCTGCGCGGCGTCGATGACGTTGAAAATGTCGGCGGTGGCCTCCAAGGTTCCGAAGGGAAGTTCGAATTCGCGGCTGAAGCGGAGATTCCAATTGATGACATGCTGAGCGCGGTTGCCGGCGCCGAGGCTTCCGCGCACGGTCGCCGCCACGAGAAAGGGACCTTGCGGAAGGCCGGTGACGAGCAACTGGCGGGCGAAGGCGAGGCCGTCCATGTAATCGGCGACGCTCGAAACTTCGATTCCGCCCAAGACAGAAGGGAGGCGGTAACTGCCTTGGAGCTTGCCGACGTAGGCGCGGTCGACGAAGCTGCGGCCGGTGGTGTTGATGGCGGCGTTGGGATCGAGATACAGGGCGCCGATGACGCCGGGATCGTTTTCATAGACCGTATCGCCGGGGTTGGTGGGTCCGTAGGAGTTCTCCGCCATGAAGGAGGCGTGGAGCGCGAGGCCGCGCCATTCGGTGCCGGCCTCGGCCTCCATGCCGGTGTTCATCATGCGCAGCCGGGCGGGATTCGTGAGGAGGTACCGGTCCTGGCCGAGTGTGGCGGGGTTCTGCGCGTAGACGGTGAGGCGCTGGTTGTCGAAAGCGCCGGGAACGCCGCTGGGGCCGGGATCGAGGATCGCGACGGGCGTGAACGCAGTGAAGGGAACGCCGGTGTCGAGGACGGCGATGCGATTCTTGTCGTCGCGGCGAAACAGGTGGACGCTGGCGACGCTTCGGCGGGCGAGAGGAAATTCGGCGCCGAGATCGAACTCGTCGGCGAAGGGGCGGCGAAGCGTGGGCGAGATGGAGGAGTACGGTCCGCCGAAGCGGAGCAGCAGATTGCCTTGTTGGGCGGGCTGAAAGGGGAGGTTGGCGTTGGAGGCGTTCCATTGATAGACGCTGCCGCCGAGGCTGTTGGGATTTCCGAAGTCGAGATATCTTCCCGCCAAGGGTGTATACACGCGAAAGAAGCTGCCGCGAAGAACGAGGCCGTGGGAGCGGGGGACTTGCCAGCCGAAGCCGGCGCGCGGCGAGAGGCTGTTCCAGGCGATGAGATCCGGATGCGCGGCGAAGGTCCGGGCGAGGCTCGATTGCGCGAGGACGGAGCCGCGCGAGAAATCGGCGAGAAGGCCGAGGTCGAGCGAGAGGGAGGGCGTGACGGTGACGTGGTCGGCGACGAAGGGGGAGAGGGACCGGATGAATTCGCGGGAATCGAGCGGGGCGTTGAATTCCGTCACGAACGCAGGCGCGCCGTTGGCGGTGGTGAGATTCATTCCCGAAGGAGTGTTGAAGCGGTTGATGGGGCCGGCGGTTTTCCATCCGCCGCCGGCGACGATGCGATGATGCGTTCCGAAGGCGCGAAACGCGGCCGGCTGCCACGCCGATTCGACGCCCTGGCGCGGGCGGATGGCGAGGTTTGCCAGCGGCGGCGCTCCGGAGACCATGCCGCCTAGAAGCTCGATGCGGCTTTGACCATTGACCGGCGTAGAGGTATCGAGGTGCGCGGTGGAGTATCCGTAACGGACTTCGAGAACGCCCAACCCGGAGCCGGCGGGCATGAGGTGCGTCCAGCCGACCTGAACGAAATCGAGATGATCGGTTTCCGGAGCGCCGGCGAATCCGCCGGGCAGAACGAAGGATGGGGCGAGGCGGTTGCCGGTGAGCGCTTCGAGACCGGCGGGGATGCCGCCTTGGGAGAGATCGATCCGGGAGCCGCTGTAGAGGGCGTCGAATTGATCGTTGGGGCCGGCGCGGACGCGGCTCCGCGCGTTGGCGAAAAGGAGCCGGATGCGTTGATTGGTTCCGGGGGCGAAGAGCGGCTCGGATTGGGAGGCCCATTGGCCGGTGGCGGAGGCGTAGAAATCGGCGATGTGGGAGAGCGGCCCGGCGACCTCCGCGCGGTCGCGGGTGAACCAGCCGAAGTGGTCGTTTTGCTGGACCAATCCGCGGCTGGCGGGTGCGGGCAAATTTGTGGAAGAGAGCGCGGCGCCGGTGTTGGCGGAAGAAAGTCCACCGTGCCAGGAGGCGCGAGGCTGGGCGAGAAATAGGGCGACCTCCGTGCCATCGCTCGATGAGGTTGTTTGAGCGAAGGCGCTGCGCACGACGGTTTCGTCGAGCGATTGGATGTCGGGCAGGACCGCGGGAAGGCCCGGTTGATAGGAGTCGGTGGCGTCCATTCCGTAGAGCTTGAACTGGGTATCGGTCCAGGAGAATCCGCGCTGCGATACGACGGCCAGACGGTTGTCGTGAAGGCCGGTGAAATCGAGCGGCTGAGTTACGCTGGTTGGCTCGCGGCTCAGCAAGACTCCGGAGAGGCTGAAGGCTTCGGGGTAGAGATCGCCCTTGGTGGCGTCGGTCCAAATGCCCGGCGGCGGAGACGTCTGCTGCGCGCCGGTGACGAGATCGACGCGTACGGTTTGCAAGGGGGCGACGTAGCCGATTGTACTCGCGGACGGCGCGGATAGGCGGTAGGGTCCGTAGGGGAGCGTCAGGAAGAATTCGCCTGCGGCGTTTGAGACGACGACGGTGCGGAAGCCGTTGGCGCCGGTGACGAGAATCGGCGCGGCGGATGTGGGCGTGCCATCGGCGGCGCGGACGGATCCTTCGATCGAGCCTGTGGCCAACTGCGCCCAAAACGGAACCGGAACGAGGACGGCTGCTAGCAGGAGTCCGAGGCGCGGGAGCGGCGCACGGCGGCTATTGGCGCAGCACGGCGAAGCGGCTGATCGAATAGCCAAGTACACCACCCATGAAGACATCCGAGAGGAAATGCGCTTCCAAAGTGAGTCTGGAAAAGCCTACCATAGCGGCCAGGCCGTATGCCGCGTAGGGAACCCAGCGGTGGTTTCCATAGCGCCGGGCGATGACGGTGGCGACCGAGAAAGCGGCGATCTCGTGACCGGACGGGAAACATCCTTTGCCTCGCCAGAGCGAACCCTTGCTCTCGAACCAGCTATCGGAATAGTTTCCGCCGGCGCCGGGAATGGAGGCGGGCTGGACGCGCCGGGTGGCGTCCTTCAAAAGGGTGGCGATGGCCTCGGAGCCGGCGACGGCTTCGCCGGCGAGCAGCGCCGTTCGAGTCATCTTCGAATCTTTTCGGATCAGCCCGATGGCGTAAAGCGAGACGGGCGCGGCGACGATGCCGAGGAAGGTGGCCTTGCCGGCGAAGACGTTGTTTAGTCCTTGAAAAGTCGAAGTGCGGTGGAAATAGGAAGCCTCGATCGGGTCGAGCGCGAGGAGGCCGGCGGTGGTTCCGAGGACAGCGGCGGTGGGAATCCAGTCCTGCCCATGGACGAGTTTGGCGGGGAACGTCCAGATGCGTTTTTGATCGCTGAGGAGGTTGGGGACGAGGCGTTTCCAGGAGACTGGGCGATCGAAGGGCGGCGGAGGCGGCGGGTTGGGATCGGGGGTTTGAGCGGGTGCGGGCGAGGGGAGCGTGAGGGTGAGCAGCACGGCCAAGGGAGCGGCGAGGTTCATGAAGAGTGGCTTCATGGGCGTTCCTTAAAGATTATCGAGAGACGCGCGGGGAGGGCGGGCGGTTGCCTTCGGATGTGGGATCAGGCCGAGGGCATTTGGCGGCATTGAAAGGACAGAGTTGGAGTATCGAAGCACCGGCCGCAAGTCCACTCTTCCGAGGCCGATCTGTCGATACAATTTGAACGGATGCGCCCGCCAAGAGCCTCGCTTCGTTTCCTCCTGGCCCCGGTGATTTTTTCTATGCCAGCCACTGCGCTCGCCATGGATCAGCCGCATTACGATGTGGATTCGCTGGCGTATATGAGCACCGATATCGTTCTGGCGGACGTGTCGGCGAGGCCGGACCACAAGTACACGGCGACCGTCACCGGCATTTTATATGGATCGCTGCAGGTTGGCGAAAAGCTGGACAAGCTCTCCGATTTCCTCCAATTCTTCTGGCCGATGGAAGACGGGCAGAGGGTTGTTTTATTTCTGGACCGGCGGCCGCGGCCCGCTAATTTCGATTATCCAGAGGCTTCGAAGTCTCCTTTCGCCGTTCCCACATCGGGCGTCTATCTGGTCGATGCGCACCAGCATATTCATGAGTATTATCAATTCATGAATCCCGGGCCGTATGTGGCGGAGGGTTATGGCTACATCCCCAAACGCACAGATCCAACTCAGGAGCAGGATCTTGCATTTCCTTCGTTAGAGATAGTCGAGGCGAGGATCGCCGCCAGTCTGAAATGGGTGCAGACTCTCAGGCCTTTACTCGACAAGACCGCCGGCCGTAACGATGTGCCGGAATTGCTGAAGCTACTCTACGCGAGGTCGGGGTCCGGCGACGTTTGTTTTCATTTCGCGCCCGATGCGATCGTTGAACGCATCGCGTATCATCTTCGTTCCTTGAACGATCCCGAACTCTTGCTGAGAATCTACCCGACCCACGCCATCAACGAACTTACTTTTCTGAGCCCGGTCGATGGCAGGCGCGAACAGGACTTTGCGGCTTCCCGCGTAAATTATCTGATCGAAACATTTTCCGACACAAAAATGGCCGTGCCGCTTCGGGTTGCGGCGGTGGAGATTCTCCTGCGCCTAAGCATGTTCCACGCAGGCTCCCGGCCCGGCCCGTGGAAATCGTTCGCAGATAATCCATGGCTCGCGACCCGGGAAAGCGAGATCCGTAAAGAGGCACGGTCGATCTTCGACAGCAAATCGCAAGACGCCCGGTTGCGAGCACGCTGCTTGGGGTTCCTGTTTACGGACGAGCCGAAAATTCAAGCCCACATAAGAAAAGTCTATGCCGCTTCCCGGTCCGAGGAACTCCGGTTCGCCATTGAAGAATCGTTCCTTAACGTCAGCGACGAACTCTATCAAAGCCTTAACCTGCGCGGCGGCCCTCCTACGAGCATCGTTCGCGCAAGAACAGAATCGGGATGCCCGCCCGCCTCGGCGGGGAAGGTCCTATTCTTCGCGGTCTATCATCAGCGCCACGATTCGCTCAATCCATTTTCCCCGGCAGTTCAAACTCGATCGTTTGTATTGACGGACGAACGCACGGGACGTCGAGCTGTTCTTGACGGCATCCGCCAAGCGTGGAATTCCGGAACGAGCGGAGAAGATTGGATCGAGTTCGATCAGCCGACTAACCTCGCGGCCGGAAGCTACTCGTTAACGCTTGAGTTCAGCAGTGTTGGCAAGTGGGTGAGTAGCGGATACGGACTCGAGCTTTCGGTCAGAGAGACGTCTCAAGGGCGAAAGATTACACTCAACGAAGCGAATAGGAAACATTGAACGGAAGGTCCCATGGAACGGGAGTTCGGCCGGCGTTGTTGCGGCGCTTAGGCACATACACGGGCGACGGCCGGCAGGCGCTTTATTCCGGACGCGGTCCGGCGGTGAAAGCTTCCATTGAAGATGATTTCGGATAGTGGCTATAATTCGGATTCATGGGAGCGCGATAGGCAAGAATCCGGATTGGGCGCCGACTCTGCTATGCATCTCCACCGCAGGACCTGGCTTATTCTTGCGGGCGTAGCCTGCGCGCTGCCGATCGGGGTGATTCTGCTAGCGCGACTCCTGCTGAATGCGGATCTTTACCGGCCGAAGGTGATTTCCTATCTGGAGGCGAAGACGGGAAAGGAGGTGACTATCGGGCGACTGGCGGTCACGTTTTCCCCGGGGGTGGCGATTCAGGTATACGATTTCGCGGTGAAGAGCCCGCCGTTGTTTCCGCCGAGCTACATCGTGAAGGTGGCGCGGATCGATGCGCATCTTGACGCTTGGGCGCTATTGCATCGGCAAGTGGTCATCAAGTCGCTGGTGCTGGAACAGCCGGTCATCAATTTGGTATCGGACCCGGACGGGCCGTGGAACTTCGAGAGTCCGGGGGCGAAAAATGCACCGGGCGCGACGCTCGCCGGAGTGGTGTCGCGAGTGGAAATAAAGCATGGGCAGGTGATCGCGTCGAATCTTCTGCCTTCCGATGCGGCGGGGCCGGTCTTTTTCGAAGCGCACGACGTCTCCAGCGAACTGGAGAACGTGAATGTCGACGGCATCCTTAATCCCACTTCCACGACGCTCGATGGACAGGGAACATTTAAGGCGGCGCGGATGCGGTTGGGTTCAATCGACGGGGAAAATCTGGCTTCCGATATTCGTCTGCAGGCTAGAACGGTTGTATTCACGAGTGTGAAAGCAAAATCGTATGGGGGAACGGCGACGGGGGAGCTGTCGATTAACCTGTCCGGTACGAATGCGAGCTTCAAGACCGAGGCGCGCATTCAAGACGTCGATGTGGCGCATCTTCTGGCGGCCTTTCCAAGCGCGCGCGGGAAAATGTCCGGAAAAATGGAGGGCGCGTTGAAGATCTCCGGAGAAATCGCGCACTCGCTGCGTCCGCTGGAACTGTGGCACGGCAACGGGCACTTAATGGTGCGCAACGGCGAGGTGCCCAGTTTAAAGCTCAACGCAAACCTGAGGAAGCTGGCGCATTACAACGATCTCGGACCCGCCAAGAACAATCCTTCGTCGTTCAACTTTGTCTCGACCGATCTGGAACTGGATCACGAGCGGATTTCGAGTAAGGTTATCGACATCGACGGATACGGCGTCGATGTCGATGGCTCAGGCAGTGTAAGCCTATCGGGCTCCGACGAACTAAACTACCGGGGCGTGGCGGAAATTAACTCTCGTCAGGGATTTCTGACGAATTTGTTCGCGCGGCTGGCTGGAGGGACGCTTAAAGCGGGCAAGCTGTCGTTTCCGTTCCATATCGGCGGGACCATCGACAATCCGGTATTTGCCAAGGGAGAGAAGAGTAAGTAAAAAAGCGCGGCGTGGATCTGCCGGCGAGAATCGGGTTTTGAGCCCGGCGTCCGTGGTTCGACCTTTTCGAGGCCGATCTGTCGATACAATTTGAACGGATGCGCCAGCCAAGAGCCTCGCTTCGTTTCCTTCTGGCCCCGGGATTTTTTCTATTCCAGCCGGGGCGCTCGCCATGGATCAGCCGCATTACGACGTGGATTCGCTGGCGTATATGAGCACCGATATCGTTCTGGCGGACGTGGCGGCGAGGCCGGACCACAAGTACATTGCGACCGTCACCGGCATTTTGTATGGGTCCCTGCAGGTTGGGGAAAAGCTGGACAAGCTCTCCGACTTTTTCCATTCTTTTGCCCAATGGAAGACGGGCAGAGGGTTATTTTATTTCTGGACCGGCGGCCGCGGCCCGCTAATTTCGACTCGCCCGAGGCATCGCGGTCTTCTTTCGCCATTCCTACGTCGGGCGTTTATCTAATCGATGCGTACCAGCACGTTCATGAGTATTATCAATACGAAAATCCGGGGCCTTACGAAGCAGAAGGCTATGGCTGTGTTTTCAAGCGCCCAAATCCGACTCGGGAGCAGGACCTTGCATTTCCCTCGTTAGAGATAGTCGAAGCGAGGATCGCCGCCAGTCTGAAGTGGGTGCAGTCTTTGAGGCCGTTGCTCGACAAGACCGCAACCCGTAACGATGTGCCGGACCTGCTGAAACTACTGTACGCCCGGTCGGGGTCCGGTGACGTTTGTTTTCGTGTCGGGCCCGATGCGATCGTTAAACGCATCGGGCACCAACTTCGTTCCTTGAACGATCCCGAACTCTTGCTGAGAATCTTCCCGACCCGCGCCATCGACGAGTTTTCCTTTCTAACCACATTGACCGGGGAGTCGGGGCCGACCCTTACGGCTTCCGGCATCAATTATCTAATCGAGACGTTTTCGGATTCAAAAATGGGCGTGCCACTTCGCCTTGCAGCGGTGAACATTCTCCTGCGGCTAAGCGGGTACCATACCGGCTCCCCGCCTGGCTCGAGGAGATCGTTCGCAGATAATCCATGCTCGCGAACCGGGAAAGCGAGATCCGTAAAGAGGCACGATCGATCTTCGACAGGAAATCGCAAGACGCCCGGTTGCGAGCACGCTGCTTGGGGTTCCTGTTTACGGACGAGCCGAAAATTCAAGCTCACATAAGAAAAGTCTATGCCGCTTCCAGTCCGAGGACTACGGTTCGCTATTGAAGAATCGTTCCTTAACGTGAGCGACGAGCTCTATCAAAGCCTTAACCCTCCCGGCGGCCCCGCGACGAGCATAGTTCGCGCAAGAACGGAATCGGGATGCCCGCCCGACTCGGCGGCCAAGGTTCTATTCTTCGCGGTCTATCATCAGCGCCAGGATCTGTTCAATCACTTGCCGTCGGGAGTTCAAACCCGATCGTTTGTACTGACGAATGAACGAACGGGACGGCGAATTGTTCTGGACGTCGCTCGCCAAGCATGGGACGCTGGAACCAGCGGAGAATCTTGGGTCGAGCTCGATCAACCGACTAACTTTGCAGCTGGAAGCTATTTTTTAACATTTGAGTTAGGCATCACCGGCAAGACCACGAGCAGCGGATACAAACTCAAGCTTTCTGTCAGAGAGACACCTGAAGGGCGAAGGTTTACACTCAATTCGCCGATCGGGAGGAATTGAGCGGCGGATCCCGGCGAGAGGAAGTTCGGCTGGCGTAAGTGCGGCAACGAAGACGCGGGGTTAGCGCTTTTTCGGCGCGGCCGCCTTCGACTTAACGCGCTCGGAGACTTCGTTGGCGCGGAACTTCGCGATCGAGGGCGATTAGCTTTGCGGGCACGGGTTCAGAGAGCGGGAAGCGGATGGTGGACTTGTCGATCTCATACGCGGCAAGCTCGTCCTTGAATGCGGCGAGGACGCGGGCGGTGGCGGGGTAGAGCGAGTAGTGGCGTTTCCAGCCGGCGAAATAGAGCATGGCTTCGCCGTGCAGTTTGTAGGCCGGCATGTTGTAGGAGATCGTTTCTTCGGCGGCGGGCACGGCTTTGCGGATGGCGGCGCGGACGCGCTGGAGGACGGCCCGCGCGGCTTCGGGTTGCGAGGCGATGTAGTCGTCTACGGATTGGAAAATTAGGGGCATGGCGTTACGGGTTTGAAGCGGGCGGCGAGGAGGCCGGTGGCTTCGGCGATGTCGATATCGGCGATGAGCAATCCCGGCTGGCCATAGGGCTGGTAGGCGAGCAGCGTGCCGCCGGGGCGCACGATCGCCGATGTGGTGGGCGAGCGGGCGCTGGCGTAGTTTACCGTCGCGAAGAAGCAGGTGTTCTCGGCGGCGCGGCACAGGGCCGCTTTCTCGTGGAACGAGTTCGCGGGGTCGGCGAACGTGGAGGGCGCGTAGCCGCCGGGTTCGGCTTCGTGGAAATGAGGGTGGAAGACGATGTGAGCGCCGTGGCGGACGGCCCAGCGGACGGTTTCGGGATAGCGCCAACCTTCGTGGCAAATGACGACACCGAACTTCAGCGGGCCGGTCTGGAAAACGCGCCTTCCGGAGCCGGGCGAATAAGTGCCTTCCTCCGAAGGATCGATTTGGACTTTGTCCTGGAAGCCGGCGATCGTTCCGTCGCGGTCGACGACGAGCGCGGTGGCTACGAGCGCGCCATCGACGACGCGTTCGGTGCCGAGAATAACCGCGACGTTCGCCTTCGCGGCGGCCGCGGCGATGGCGGTCCAGGCGCGTTGGAGGAACGCCGGATCGGGAGGCGGGACTTGCTTGCCCATGACCCGGTAGCCGGGGATGAAGCATTCGGGAAAACAGACGAGGCCGGCGCGCTCGATGGACGCTTGCGCGATGGCTTGACCGGCCAAGGCGACGGACTCCTCGGGAGTCGATGGAAATTGGATGTTGGCGAGTGCGATCCGGAACGCGCCCATTCGGTCTCCCAATTTTATCGCCTGCGCGCTGGGCGCATCGCGGTGGAAGCGCCGAACGCCGCGTTCCGGTACGATGAACCCGGATAGGGCAAGTATGACCCATGCGCGCGGCGCGGCCGCGATTGTCGCCGCTTCGATGGTTTGGATCTCCACTCGCCGGGCAGGGGCTGGCGCCGGAGATTCTGGCGTTGTCCCGCGCGTCGGGGCAGGTGCGGCAGACGGTGGCGGCGCTGGCCAATTGCGAGTGTCTCGAATCGGTGACGCGGGGCAGAGTCTCCAAAAAGGGCAAGGCGGAGGCGAACGGGCGCGACACGCTGCAAATCGAGGTGGCCACGATCGGCGGGCGCGAGTGGTTCTCGTGGCCTGGACGGGACGACATCCTTCGTCGAAGATCCATCTGAGCTGGTGGGCTATGGCCTGATGGGCACGGGACAGTTCACGTCGGACTTGAAGACCGTATTCCTGGACGGCTTCGCCGCAACGCCTTTCCACGGCGCCGGCGCGTTTCATGGGCGGCCCGCGCTACAGTTCGATTATTCGGTGTCGTCCGTGTTCACGCACTATCGCCTGGAACTGGATGGGGCAAGCACGTTGGCGGGGATGAAAGGGTCGTTCTGGATCGATCCGGCGAGTTCGGAGCTGCTGGCGCTGACGAGCGAGGCGACGGAACTTCCGCCGGACTTCGGCGTCCGGGCCGCGCGGACCGAGGTGATTTACGCCCCGATGTATTTGAATGGCGACCGCGTTGTGCTGCCGCAAACGGCGACCATGGTGATGGAGGAACGGGCGGGCGCGGCCAGTAGCAATCGCCTGGAGTTTAGCCATTGTCATGCGTATTCCGCCGCGAGTTCGATCCGGTTCGACGGCGCGGGACCGGCGGCGGCCTCCGAAGCGCCTCCGCCGCGTGGACAAGCGCGACAACAGCCGATCCCGGCGAAGCTGACCTTGGCGGTGCGGCTCCGGACGCCGATTACGGCTCATACCGCGATCGGGGAGCGATTCTCGGCGACGGCCGATGCGGAGATTCGCAGCCACGGGAAAACCATCGTGCAAAAGGGCGCGGAAGTGAGCGGGCGGGTGCGCTGGGTCGAAGCGACGACGTGCCCTGGGCCGTGCCTGGCGGTTGCGATCGAGCTTCTGGACGTTGTGGGCGCGGAGGGGGTTCGTTACCCGGTTTATGCCAGCCTGCGGCAGGTTGAGCCGGAATCGGAAGTCACGATCGGCGTAACCAGGGTCAGCGAGAAGCAGGAGGCGATGGGATTCGGCGGGCAGCGTTTGCAGACGTCGATCGAGACGATTTGGATTCCGGCGATTCCGGGCGTCGGGAGTTTCTTCGTGCTTACGCCGGGCCTCGCCACGCCGCCCGGCATGCTGATGCAATGGATCACCATGAACCCGCGGCGATAGGCGGTCGTTGTCAAGCGCGCCGTTTAAGGAGTCGCCGTACATTTCTTTTTCCGTGCAGAATGGCGACGACCTGGAGCGGAGCTGTCTCGGGCCGGTAAACAAGGGTGTAATTCGGATAGCGCGTGAGCGTCCAGAAATGGAGGGGGCGGCTCGTGAGATCGGCGCGGGCGTGGCCGCGGTAAGGGGCTCCCGCTATCCACGCGCAGGCGTCGTAAATCGCCTGTTCCACGTTACTAGCGGCGTCCTCGCTCTCCTCAGCGATGTACGACCAAATGTCAACAATGTCAGCTTTAGCGAGAGGCGTGAGAACGTAAACGCTCATCGCTGGGAGGGACGCTTTTGGAGCCAGGCCTCCTTCATCGCTTGAATTTCGTGGCGAGCCTGAGCGCCGTCGATGAGTTCGCCGCGCTCCGCTTGCTGGAAACCTTCTTCGATGTGTGACGCCAGCGCCCGTCGTTCGTCGCCGGTCCAGTCTTCTTCGGCGTCCTGGGCCTCAAGTGCCCGGCGAAACACATCCTCAACGTTCGCATAGCCGCCGCTGGAGAGGCGTTTATTGACTAACGTTTCAAGGTCCGGAGGCAGGGTGATTTTCATGGATGTTCTTGCCTTCATCATGACACCAACGACAAATTGACGCTGGGGCTTCAAGGGCCCGACCCGTTCCGCGTTACTTAAGGAAAATGACGTATCCGTCGCCGGCGTAGACGAGGACGGGTTCGGGCTTGGCGGTGGGCGAGGGCGGGAATTTGAGTTCGACGGCGCCATAGACAACGGCCCAGCGGTCGTAGTCCGGGGTGCCGAAGGAAATGGCGCGCAGTTTGGTGTGTTCGCGGATGAGGGCGGCTTTGTCGCGGAGGGAAACGGAGTCGACTTCGAATCCGGTTTGAAGGCGAGGGGCGGATTGGCGGTCGAACTGGAGCTTAATCGTGAAAGGGCCGGTGGGTTTGGCTTTCGGCGGGAGATAGGCGCAATCGTCCTCGGCGATGGAGCGGCCCTGTTGGCGGAGGGAGAAGCGGCCTACGATGGCGACGGGTTTCCCGGCGTAGGCGGGGAAATCGGACAGCACTTCGCAAACCGTAGATGGATGCACCATCGGCTCGGCCGCGCGCGATGCGGCGGCGAAGAGCAAGAAGAATGACAAAGCAGAAACCCAAGGAAGCACGCTTTTCTTTTAGACCGGGGCGAGGGGTCTTTGGGTTACAACAATCGGCGCGCTACATTTTTCCGTTGACGGCGGCGTCGATCGACACGCCGTTGGTGTCGAGGATGGAGCCGGTGGCGCGGTCGAGAGCGGCGCGGGCTTTGAGATAGGCGCTGGCGGCGGCGACCTCGGTGGAGCGGGCCTGGGCGACGTAGCTCCGATATTGAATGACGAAGAAACTGGTGGAGGCGCCTTCGGTGAATTTGGCCTGTTCCAGTTCGAGCGATTGTTCCTGCAGCTTGCGCGTCTCGATGGCGGCGGCGTAGGCGGCGCGGGAACGGCGCATGGCGATGACGGCGTCCTCCACTTCAAGCTGGACCTGGTTGCGCAATTGGCGTTCGCGGACCTGCGATTGGCGCAGTTGCAGGCCGTCGCGGGCGGCGTCGGCTTCGGCGACGCGATTGCGGACGGGCAGCGTGACATTGACGCCGATGCCGTAGGTGGGATTCTTGCGCGTGACGATTTGATCGAGAACGCCGCCGTAGCCGCCGACGTAGCCGGGGTAAACGGCTCCGGCCGCCGGATAGGCCGTGCCGGCGAGGGCGTTGTTCTGCGCCGTGCCGACCAAGTCGACCTCAGGGAGCAGGGCGTTGCGGGAGCCTTTCAAGCTCAATTCAGAGTTGACGATTTGCAGGCCGGCCTGGGCCAGATCGGGGCGGTTCTTATAGGCTTGGCGGATGAGGTCGTCCAAGGGGGCGGTGTCCTCGACGGCGGGGACGCTTAAGGAATCGGTGGGGATGATGTGGGCGGAGCGGACTTCCGGATCCTCGTTGCCGCGCCGGGTGATGACGTTCTTGACGATGGCCTCCTGCTCCTCGAAATTGCCGCGCGAGTTGATCAGATCCTGCTGGCTGCCCGATACCTGCGCTCTGGCGCGGGTGAGTTCGACGGGAGCGAGCGTGCCTTCGTCGACCTGCGACTTAGTGTCCTCGAATAATTTATTGGCGAAGGCGAGCGTTTCCTGCTTCACTTTCACGTCCTCGCCGAGCGCGACGAGGTCGGTGTAGAGGCGAACGGCGCCATAGACCGTCTCGATCACCTGCTGGCGGAAGAGGAGATCGGTGATCTTGCCTTCGTTCTTGGCGATGCGGATGTAGCGGCGATTGACGGCGGGGCCGAAGCCGCGCAGGAGCGGCTGGGTGACGGTTAGGCCGAGGTCGGAGGTGATGTATGGGTTATAGCTGTTGTGCAGAGAGTTGGTGGCTTGCGCGGTGTTGTTAAAAGCGAGGTTGACCTGCGTGCCGGTGCCGAAGCCCTGCTGGTAGCCTGCGTTGCCATTTTGCACGTCGCCGACGAGGGCGGGGACGCCTGCGATGAAGCCGGCGGCTTCGGGCGTGGTCTGGTGCTGCCAGTTGTATTGGGCGTAAATGGAGGGGTCGTACATGGGGATCGCGGGGCCGGTGGAGAGGGGGAGCGCGCCGAGGACGGAGAGGTTGGTTTGGGATTCGCCGAGGACGGCGAGCTCGGCCGCGCTGGTGGCGACGCTGCTGCCCGGAGTCTGGCTGGTGGCGGTGGTGGTGACGAGGGGGCTGTTGGGACCGCCGATGCCGGCGGGCGCCTCGGCCAGGGTGTAGAGAATGCCGCGCAATTGGCCGCCGCCTTTGGCGCGCAGCAATTCGGTGGAGGCGATGGGGAGGCTGTAGCGGTCGAGTTCAATGTCCAGATTGTTTTCGATGGCGAGGGCGACGGTGTCGTGGAGGGAGAGATAGAGATTGCCCGCGCGGAGCAATTGGTGGATGCGCGAGGAGTTGGTGAAATCGGGGGCGGAGACCGAAGGCGCGGAATAAGGGCCGGCGAGATCGCGCCAGAAGCCGCCGGGGCGGCCCGCGGTCACGGTGGGCAACTGGCCCGGCTGCTGCGCGACGACGGGCGAGACGGCGAGCAAAACGGAAAGACACACTGCGAGGATTCGGTTGATCGTCATCGGGGAAATTAAGGTTTCTTCGAGGTGGACGCGCCGGGCAGGGCGACGGGCTTCACCTTCGCCCCTTCCTTGGCGGCGTCGCTCGGATTGACGATCACCTCGTCGCCGTTGGAGATGCCGTTGAGAACTTCGACGGTGGAGCCGTAGTCGCGGCCGACGTCGATCTTCCGGTAATGGACGACATTCTCGGGATCCACCACGGCCAGCACCGTCCCTTCGGAGCGGACGACGAGGGCATCGCCGGGGACCAGCAAAGGCGGATCCGCGCGCCGGGTGTTCAAATCGACGCTTGCATACATGCCGGGCATCAGCTCGCCGGTCGGATTCGGCGCTTGCACTTCGGTGAGCAGGGTGCGGCTGGCGGGGTCGAGAGCGTTGGCGGTGCGGGTGACCTTGCCGGGGAATCGCCGGCCGGGAAGATTGGAGACGGTGAGGAACGCGGGCTGGCCGACGTGGATCGAATCGGAGTTCGTTTGCGGAACGTTGACATAGGTGCGCAACGTGCCGGTTTGGGCGATGCGGAAGAGCAGCGTGCTGCCGGTGGTGATCAGCGCGCCGACATCGACGTTGCGGACGGTGATGACGCCGGCGAAGGGCGCTTTCACCTGTTCGTAGATCTGCAGTTCCTTGAGATGCTCCAAGCTGGCCTGGGCGGCGGCGACGTTGCTTTTGGCGGCGGCGATGGCTTTGTTTAAAGCGTCGACGTTAGCGGTCTGGGCCTGGAACTGCGCCTGGTATTGATCGTTCTCCTGGCGCGAGACGGCGCCCTTGACGGTGAGGTGCGCCCATCGCTCGGCGGTGATGCGGGCGATCCGTTCGTTGGCTTCGCCCTGCTCGAGATTGGCGTTGGCCTGTTGCAGGGTGGCTTCGGATTGTTTCAACGTGGCGGCGGCCTGGTCCACTTGCCGGTCGAGTTCGGGCGCGGCGATGGTGGCCAGCAACTGGCCTTCGCGAACGCGGTCCCCGATGTCGACGTAGCGGCGCTGGATATAACCGTCGGAACGGGCCAGCACGGGGGCTTCGGTGATGGCCTCGACGTTGCCGGGGAGAACGAGTTCGCTGACGGCCTCGGAGGGAACGGCCTTCACCACGCTCACCTCCGGCAATGCCTGGGCGTTGGCGGCGGCCTCGGCTTCGATGAGATCGACACGGTTGCGGCGCGGCAAATATCCAAATAGAAACGCGGCGGCGACTACGACGACGACGACGATGGCGAGAAGCCACAGGCTGGCGCGGGAGGGGCGCGGCGGCTTGGCGGCGTGGTGTACCGGCGGATGGAGAGCGGCGCCTTTCTTCTGTTCCTCGATCTGCCGCTTGAGGGCTTCAATCTCCTTGCGCAGGCCCTCCTCGTTCGATTCCACAAGCATCATGGGCTCAGACTCCGGTTCCGGATGTTCGGTGTGGCGCATATCGATCAGACGAAGTTAATTTCCGACTCCGAAATGCCTTCGCGTTCTTCCTCCTGAATTTGCCGTTCGTGGTCGATCGGCGGATTGGTGCGGAGATAACTATAGATGATGGGCACCACGAAGAGCGTGGTGACGGTGGCCAGCATGAGGCCGCCAATGACGGCGCGGCCGAGCGGGGCGTTCTGCTCGCCGCCTTCGCCGAGGCCAAGCGACATGGGAAGCATTCCGAGCAGCATGGCGGTGGCCGTCATCAGCACGGGGCGAACGCGCGTGTAACCGGCCGAGAGCGCGGCCTCGCGGGCGTTTTTGCCTTCGGCGCGCTCGTCGTTGGCGAACACGACCATCAGAATACTGTTCGCCGTCGCCACGCCGATGCACATGATGGCGCCCATGAGCGACGGAACGCTGAGGGAGGTTTGGGTAACGAAGAGCATCCAGAGAATGCCGGCGAGAGCGCCGGGCAGCGCGGTCAAAATGATAAATGGATCGACCCAGGATTGAAAGTTCACCGCCATCAGGAGATAGACGAGAGCGATGGCGAACAACATGCCGAGTCCGAGGCGGAAGAAGGAGGACTCCATGGTCGCGACTTGTCCGCGCAAGGAGAGGAAGGTTCCGCGAGGCAGCTTCGGGTTTTCGGCGGTAACGATCTTTTCAACCGCGGATCCGACGCTGCCCAAGTCGGTGCGGTCCACGTTGGCGTAAATGTCGAATACGGGCTGCACGTTGTAGTGGCTGACGATGGCCGGTGCGTAGCCGCGCGAAAAAGTGGCGAGGTTGGTCAGCAACTGCGTCGTTCCGGGGGAGGCGCCGGGGTTGCCGTAGGCTGAAGAAGCTCCGCTGGGGGCGGTTCCCATGGAGGAGTTGAGGGTTTCCGCGGTGCCGGCGAGCGAGCCGGCGGTGCTGCTATTGATAGCATTGGTCGAAACCGAGATCGGAGTACGAAGCAGAGCGTCGAGCGAGTCGATCTTATATTGAGGGGTCTGGACCGCGATCTGATAGTTGACGCCGTTGGACCAGTTGAGCCATTGATTCGGAGCGACCTGGCCGCTGGAGCTGAGCGAGATGAGCATGCTGGAGGATACGTCGCGCTGGGTCAGGCCCAATTCGCCGGCGCGAGAGCGGTCGACATTCAGGCGAATTTCCGGATAGTCCACCACCTGTTGGATATGAACGTCGGCGGCTCCCGGGATTCGGGCGATCTTATCGCGAAGCTGGGTGGCGATTTTGTAATTGACGCCGGCGTCGCGGCCGACCACCTGGAGGTCGATCGGGGCGGGCAGCCCGAAGTTCAAAATCTGATTGGTAATGTTGGCCGCTTCGAAGAAGAACGTCGTGTCCGGGAATTTCTCATTGAGGCGCTTGCGAAGCTGAACGGTGTAATCGGCGACCGGCCCGTGCTTTTCCTGGTTGAGCGATATCAGAATATCGCCGTCGCCGTTGGTGATGGTCGCGGTGTCGCCAAAGGCGAGGTTGAAGCCGCCATTGGGGAGTCCGATGTTGTCGATGATGGTGTCGAGTTCCTTCGCCGGAATGACTCGGCGGATTTCGTTGTCGATGGCCGCGAAGTCCACCTGCGCCTGTTCCAGGCGGGTGCCGGCGGGCGGACGGGCATGGAGCCGCATGATGCCGGAGTCGACGGTGGGGAAGAAGTCGCGTCCGATGAGAAACACCAAGCCCATCGAGCCGAGGCAGAAGACGCCGAATAAGGCGAGAACCAGGCCGCGATAATCGAGCGCCCAATCGAGCAGGCCGGTATAACGCAAACGCATGTTTTCAAAACGGCGGTTGAAAGCGTAGTGGGCGCGCCAGATGGGGCCTTGGCCGCCGGCCGATTCGCCGTTTTCGCCTTGCCGGTATAACTCCACCTCAGGCTTCAACAGGTAATGGACCATGTTGGGAATCAGCGTTCGCGAGAGCAGGTACGAGGCGAGCATGGCGAACACGACGGCGAGGGCGAGCGGCGTGAATAAGTATTTCGCCGCGCCGGTGAGCAGCAGCACGGGGACGAAGACGATGCAGATGGAGAGCGTGGAAACTAGAGCGGGCACGGCGATCTGCTGGGCGCCGTCGAGCACGGCGCGGACCAGCGGCTTCTTCATGCCCATGTTGCGATGGGTGTTCTCGATCTCCACCGTCGCATCGTCGACGAGAATGCCGACCGCCAGAGCCATGCCGCCGAGCGTCATCACGTTGATCGTTTCACCCATCAGGCTAAGAACGATGAGCGAAGTGAGGATGGAGAGCGGGATCGAAATGCAGACGATCAGCGTGCTGCGCCAGCTTCCGAGAAAAAGCAGAATCATCAAGCCGGTGAGCGCGGCGGCGATGGCCGCTTCGCGCACGACGCCGTTTATCGAGGCCTTGACGAAAATGGACTGATCGAAAAGCGGCGTAACTTTCAGCGCGCTGGGCAACCCCGCGAGAATTCTCGGCAGCGCGGCCTTCACCCGGTTGACGATGTCGAGCGTGGAGGCTTTGCCGCTCTTCAGCACGGTAAGCAACGCGCCGCGCGAGCCGTTGGTGCGGACGATGTTGGTTTGCACCGCGAAGCCGTCGCGAATCTGGGCGACGTCCTTCATGTACACGGTGGCGCCGTTGACGGTCTTGACGGGCAGGTCGTTCAGGCGCTCCACCAGCGTCGGGCTGCCGTTGAGTTTGATCTGATATTCGATGTTTGCCAGCTTGGCCGTGCCGGCCGGGATAATAAGATTCTGATTACTCACCGCGTTCGATATATCCAGCGGCGAAAGCTGCTTGGCGTAAAGCTGATCGAGGTTGAGATCGACCATGATCTGACGGGATTTCCCGCCATAGGGGCCGGGAATCGAGGCTCCCTGCACGGTAGCGAGCTGGGTGCGCATGA
Source organism: uncultured Acidobacteriota bacterium (assembly GCA_963823105.1). Classification (GTDB taxonomy): domain Bacteria; phylum Acidobacteriota; class Terriglobia; order Bryobacterales; family Bryobacteraceae; genus JAJYKC01. Next base: position 1,076,458 of record CAWGKC010000005.1, on the reverse strand, counting down.
AGTTCATCCCGAGATCGTAAAGCTGCTGCTCGCCGAGCGTCTTACTCGACAGGCCGAGCTGGATGATTGGCACGCTGGTGGCGTCGTACTTGAGAATATTCGGCGGAAAGGTGCCGGGCGGAACGACGCGCAGAATGGTTTGGGAGATGGCAGTCACCTGGGCGACGGCCATGTCGATGCTGACCTTGGGCTGGAAGAAAACGCGGACCACGGAAACGCCGGCGTAAGACTGCGATTCGATGTGCTCGATGTCGTTCACCGTGGTGGTCATGGCGCGCTCGAAAATGGTCACCATGCGCTTTTCCATCTCCTCCGGCGCCAGGCCTGGATAGAGCCAGACGATGCTCACCACTGGAATGTCGATGTACGGGAAAATATCGACCGGCATCGTGAAGATGGAGATGCAGCCGAGGATGGCGATGAGAACCGCCATCACCACGAAGGTGTAAGGGCGGCTGATGGCTAAACGGACTATCCACATATGGTTTTCGGGTTGCGGCGGGCGCGGCTGCGGATGTCTACTTAGACTCGCCCCGGGAGCGAAAAGAATCCTAATTTCTATCGTCGCTCCGCGCGCCTCGAAAAGAAATGCCGAAACCGGCTCATGAGCTTCCTAGCCATTTCGAGCTATTGCGTCAAATGCACGATTCCACGCTGGATGGCCGCAGTGGCTGCCTGGGTTCGATCCTCGACTCCCAGTTTACTCAGCACGTTTTTTACGTGATTCTTTACCGTATACTCGGCGATGCCGAGGGCGAAGCCGATCTGTTTATTGCTCAATCCTTGCACAATCAGTTTTAATACTTCGGTCTCGCGCGCGCTTAAGTCGGGACGGGGCATCTGGGCGGCGAGGGAAGCGGCGACGGCGGCCGGCAGATAGCGCTCCCCGGCGTGAACGGCGCGGATGGCGAGGAGCAATTCTTCGTGGAGTACGTCCTTGGTCAAGTAGGCCTGAATGCCGGCCACCAGCGCGCGGCGGATGTCCTCCTCGCCGGCGAAGGTGGTGATGGCGACGATGCGCGCGGCGGGAAATTCGCGGTGGATCTCGATCGCGGCCTCCACGCCGCCGAGAACGGGCATGCGCATATCCATCAACGTGACATCGGGCAAGTGAAGGCGATGGAGGTCGACGGCCTGGCGTCCGTTGACGGCCTCGGCGACGACGGTCATGTCGGGCTGGGCGTTGACGATGGTAGTGACGCCGACGCGGGCGATGAGATGATCCTCGGCGATGAGGATGCGGATGGGCGCGGGCGCGGTCATGGCAGGGGGACGCTCACTTCGACTTGCGTGCCGCGGCCCGGTTCGCTCGACAGGCGCAGTTCACCGCCGAGGCGCTCGGCGCGCTCGCGCATCCCGACCAAACCGAAGTGCGTTCCCGACAGCGAGAAGACGGCCGCCGGCTCGAAACCGCGGCCGTCGTCCTCGACGCATAGCAGAAGCCGGCGCGCCTCCATGCGGAGGCGGATCCAGACCTCGCGGGCGCTGGCGTGTTTCAGCGCGTTGGCGACGGCCTCCTGCGCGATGCGCAGCAACTGCTGCTCGACATCCTGCGGAAGCTTCCGATTGTCGCCGCTCGACTCCATGTGGACTTCGACGCCCGCGCCGGCCGACCATTGGCGCGCGGCGGCGGCGAGAGCGGCGCTCAAGTCCCGTTCTTCCAGAACCGAGGCGCGCAGGTCCATGACCGAACGCCGCGCCTCGGTTAAGCTATGGCGGGCCATCGCTTGCGCCGTGTCCAAATGTTTGCGGGCGAGGTCGAGATCGGAATTCAATTTCAACTCCACGGCGCCCAGTTGGGAGGAGATGCCGACGAAGCCCTGGGCGAGGGTGTCGTGAATCTCCCGCGCCAGGCGCGCGCGTTCGTCCAGCACCAGCGAGAAGCGGCCGCGAATCTGGCCCAGCCGCATCTGGTAGACACCATAAACGGCCAACAGCACGGCCAGCGCGCAGAGCCAGAGGAACCATGGGCGTTCGTAGAAATGCGGAAGCAATTCGAAGGCGAACGAGGTTTCCGTGAACGGGCCGCCGTCCAGGCTGGCACGCACCAGAAAGCGGTAATTGCCGTGCGGCAGGCTGTTGTAGTTGATGACGCGGCGGTTCACCGGGCGGACCCAATCGCGGTCCAGACCCTCCAATTTATAGGCGTAGCGAACGCGATCGGGAGCGCTCATATAGACGCCGGTGTAGCGGAACTGGATGCGGCCGGCGCCCGGCGGCAGCTTGGCCGGGCCGGCGGTACTCACGTCGCGGCCGCCAGCCGTCACCTCCACCAGATGCACGATGGGGGCGAGCGCCGGAGGCTCCGGCCGGTTCGGTTGAATTGAGGCCAGCCCGCGGCTGGTGGGAAACCACAGGCGTCCGTCGGCGGTGCGCGTTCCGCCCGCGCCGGCCGGATATCCCGGCGCGCATTGCGAGCTGCGCAGTCCGTTCTCGCGTCCGTAATTCACCGGCGTCAAGGCCGCGATGCGGTGCGAGGCGAAGTCGCGCAGTTGGCTCTTGGCGATGCGGCAGATGCCGCGCGTGGTGCTGAGCCAGAGCGATCCGGCGCCGTCGTCTTCGATGTGCGAAACGTTGTCGCTCAGCAATCCGTCACTGGCCCTGAAGCGAGTGAACTTTCCGCCGTCGTAGGCGTTAAGTCCGCCGCCGAACGTCCCGATCCAAAGCGTTCCGCCGGGGTCTTGATAGAGCGCGCGAATCTGATCGCCGCCCAATCCGTCGGCGGTGGTGAAGAGGCGCGTCTCCACGCCGGCGATGCGCCACAGGCCTTCGCCGTAAGTCCCGTCCCAAATCTCGCCGCCGCGGCCTTCGCATAGAACGATGGAGGAACTGTTCAGGAGCGCGCCGCCGGGGACGACGCTTTTGGAGGGGTTCGCCGTCAGCTCATGCACGCCGTTGGGCGTCGCCGCCCACAACCGCCCGCGGCTGTCTTCGAGCGCATCGAACACCAGCCTCCGTCCAAGCGGATCGGCGAGAACGGTGTTGGTGAAGCGGCCGTTGCGCATCCGGCTTAAGCCCTCGCGGGTGCCGATGAGCAGGCCTCCGTCGCGGCTGTCGCGGATGGAAAAGATTTCGTTGCCGGGCAGGCCGTTCGCTTTGGTAAATGCGCGGTAGCGGCCCGGTGAGAACGCCACCAATCCGCTATCGTGATATCCCACCCAGATCTGCCCCGCGCGATCCTGATGCACGGCGAGCGGTTCGTCGCTCGGCAGACCCTCGGTGCGTCCGTACATCGTAAATTGGTCGTCGCGAAAACGGTTGAGGCCGCTGTTCATGCCCACCCACAGGTTGCCTTCGCGATCCTCGAACAACGAGCGCACCCAGTCGCGATCGCGCCCGGCGTCGAGCGACGGCGCGGCGAAGCGCCCGTTTTCCAGGCGGCTGAGACCGCCGTTGGTGCCGGCCCAGAGGTTGCCGTCGCGATCTTCCCATAGCGCGCGCACGGGCGGGGCGGGCAGGCCGTCGCGGGCGTCGAAGACGCGAGTGGCGCCGGAGGGAGAGCGCATCCGCAAGCCGTTGCTGCTGCCAATCCACACGTTGCCATGCCGGTCGGCGAGAAGCGCCGTGACGATATCGCTCGACATCGTTTCCGGCCCCAGCGCCGGAGCGAAGCGGCCGCCGCGAAAGCTCAACAAGCCTCCGTAGCCGGCTATCCACACTGTCCCCTTTGCATCGACGGCCACGGCGCGCACAGCCTCGATCGGTTGCAACCGCCGCGTGGAATAGTTGGTGAACTTGCCGTTCTCGAACCGGCTGAGACCAACACCGGCGGCGATCCAGATCGGAGCCGCCGGCGTCTTCGGCCAGCGCGGTGACGACGTCGTCGGCCAGGCCGTCGCGCGTGGTGTAGGTGGTGAAGGCGCCATCGCGATAGTGAGTCAGCCCGCCGGACGTGCCGATCCACAGGCCGCCGTCGCGAGAAGCCAGCAGCGCGGTGATGGAGTTGCCCGGCAATCCGCGCGGGTCCTTTGTGTAGCGGACGAACTCGTAGCCATCGAAGCGCGCCAACCCCTCGTCGGTGCCCAGCCAGAGATACCCGTCGCGGGTCTGGGCGATGGCGCGAATGGTGTCCTGCGGGAGCCCCTGCTCCTGCGTCCAGACGGTGCGCGAATATTGCGTCAGGGTTTTGTGCGGGTCGAGCGCGAGGAGTTCGAGCGGAGCGGCGGCGAGTAAGATCGCCAAGCAGAGAACCGCCGTGGGCATGATTCCATTTTCGCTCGAACGAACGCCGCGCTATTTCAGCGCTTTCGCGCGCGCCTGGGCGGCGGCGAGTTTTTTCGACGCGTCATCGAAGAGCGCCTGGCTCGGGAGGGTCGGCTTGCGATCCGCGCTTTCCACCACGCCCAGCACGGCGACCAGTTCGGAGTTTACGGCGGCGAGGCTTTCGTCCCCGTGCAACAACGCCTCGCGCTCCGGCGAAGCGGGGGCGGCCTTCACGGCGCGCAAGGTTGCGGCGGTCTCGCGCATCTTCGCCGAGGCTTTCAACCCCAGCGCTAACTGCGCTTCGAGATCGGCCGCCGTCGCGGACGAGCGCGGGTCCAGCTTCACCTGGAGCGGCTGCGTCATTGGCTTTCCATCCACCGTCAACCGGACGCGATAGGTGCCCGGCAACACCTGCGGCCCTCCGCCGAAGCCGGAAAACTCCGCTTCCTCGTCGTCTGCCTCGCCGGGAGAGGGATAGCGAAGGTCCCAGGTGAAGCGGTTCATGCCGGCCTTCGCGGTCAAGCCCGGAGGCGGCGTCAGCCATCGATCTGCGATGGGAAGGCCCGTGCGCCTCGGCGGTGGCTTGGCTCCGCTCGAGAAACGCCGGATGGGCTTGCCGCCCGCGTTGAGGATCTCCAGCGTGACGGGTTCGGCGGGCGCGGCGGCGAGATAATAATCGATCGACGCGCCGTCGACCGGGTTCTTCGCGGCCGGTTCCTCGGGAGGCAGCGGCGTGCCGGAGAATTTCTCCGGGTTCATGCGAATGGCCGGAGCCGGGGCATAGAGCCACGCGCTCTTGGCGGCGATCTCCGCGCTCGCTTGGCGCAGCGGCGCGATATCGTCGAGAATCCAAAACGCGCGCCCGTGCGTCGCGACGGCCAGGTCCCCATCGTGGATCACCAGATCGCGTACCGACACGGTGGGAAGGTTCAGTTGCAGCGATTGCCAATGATCGCCATCGTCGAACGACACGGCCACGCCCAACTCCGTTCCGGCAAACAGAAGCCCGGCCCGCTTGGGGTCTTCGCGAATGGCGTTCAAATACGCCGGCGCGGCAAGGCCCTCAGTGACCGCCGTCCATGTTTTGCCGAAATCGCGCGTCCGGTAAAGATACGGAGCATAATCGTCGAGGCGATGCCGGTCAACGGCGGCGTAGGCCTCGCCGGCATGAAAATGCGACGCTTCGATCAGAGTGATCTTGCTCCAGGCGGAGAGGCGCGGCGGCGTAACGTCGTGCCAGGACTTCCCTCCATCGCGAGTGAGATACACAAGGCCGGTGTCGCTGCCGGTCCAAATGACGTTGGCGTCGAGCGGCGACGGCGCCACTGTGTAGATAACTCCATAGCCACGCTCGCGCGCGTTGGCGATCTCCGGCGCGGCCTTGTCCGGCGGAGTTCCTTTCTTCCGCGTGTCGCCGGTGAGATCGGGGCTGATCTCGCGCCAGCTTGTCCCGCCGTCGCGCGTCGACAACAACACCTGCGCTCCGTAATACAGCGTATCTGGCGCGGCGGGCGAGAATACCAGCGGCGAGGTCCACGTAAAGCGGTATTTATGTTGTGAGATGTCGGTGCCGAAGGAGAACACCGGCCACGGCCCGATGTTTTGCGATTGCGAGGTGCGCATGTCGTGGCGCACGATGCCGCCGTAGGTGCCACCCACGTAGAAAAGATCGGGATGAAGCGGATCGGGCGCGATGTAGCCGCTCTCGCTCCCTCCGGCCGGGAACCAATCGCGCGGGCCGATTTCGCCGTGATCGGTGCGGCTGGGCACGGCCGCGGTTCCGCTGTCCTGTTGCGCGCCGTAGATGGCGTAGGGAAATTTATTGTCGGCGGCGATGTGATAAAACTGCGCGGTCGGCTGGTTGTACCAGGTGCTCCACGTTTTGCCGCGGTCCAGGCTGATGCTGGTGCCCTGGTCCGTCGCCAGCGCCAGGTGCGCGGAATCGGCCGGGTCCACCCAGATCTGGTGGTAATCGTCGCCGCCGGGAGCACCGCGCACGATGTCGAAGGTTTTGCCGCCGTCTTGGGTACGCATCAGCGCGACATTGGGAATGTAGACGACATCGGGATTCGAAGGATCGACGGTGAGCGTGCTGAAATACCAGGCGCGGCTGTCGATGCGGGGATCGGTTCCCACCAGCGCCCATGTCGCGCCGCCGTCGCTGGAGCGATACAGTCCGGATTTTTTGCACTCGATCAGCGCGTATACGGTTTTTCCAAGATCGCCTCCCGCGACCGCAACGCCGATGCGGCCGAGTTCTCCATCGGGCAGACCATGGCCGGTCAACTCCGTCCAGGTGTCACCGCCGTCGGTGGATTTGAACAAGCCGCTGCCCGCGCCGCCGCGCGGTGGATACTGGCTCCACGGCGTGCGCCGCGCGTGCCACATCGCCGCGTAGAGCACGCGCGGATTATCCATCGCCATCGCGAGGTCGACCGCGCCGATGTCCGGGCCTTTGTCGAGAACCTTCGTCCACGAAGCGCCGCCGTCCTTGCTGCGATAGACGCCGCGCTCGGCGTTCGCGCCGTAAGCGTGGCCTAGCGCGGCGGCGTAAACGATGTCCGGGTTTCCCGGATCGACCACGATCCGGCCGATCTGCATTGTGCCGTCGAGGCCGATATGCGTCCAGGTCCGGCCCGCGTCGATGGATTTGTACATGCCGTCGCCGAAGCCGATGTCGGAGCGCATGTCGGCTTCGCCCGATCCGGCGTAAACGATATCGGGCGTTGAGTTCGCGACGGCGATGGCTCCGATGGAGGCGATTTTCTGGCCGTCGAACACCGGCGTCCAGACCGTCCCGGCGTCGGAGGTTTTCCAGATCCCTCCGCCGACCGAGCCAAAATAAACGGTTCGCCCGTTGCCCGGAACGCCGGCGACGGATACGGCGCGCCCGCCGCGGAACGGCCCGACGGAGCGCCACGAAAGGGCGTTGAACAAGCCGGGCGGCAGCGCGGCGGCGCGCGTGGAGACGGACGCGAGGCAGGCGAAAAAAAGGAGCGAGAAGAGAAACCGGCGGTTGCGGGGATTCATGATCGGTTGGACCATGGTAAAACATCGGGGAGGGCGAGGAAAACGATGAACAGGATTCGCAGGGCGGTGGTGACGATGGTCTACGCGATGGCAGCCGCCGCTTCCCTGCCCGCGCAAAACTCCGGCTTGTGGCGATTCGCCGTCTCCGGCGATTCGCGCAATTGCGGCGACGTGGTGATGCCGGCGATCGCCGCCGGCGCGGCCGCGCATCACGCGGAATTCTACTGGCACCTCGGCGATTTCCGCGCCATTTACGATTTCGATCAGGACTACCGCCAAACGCACACCGGCCGCGGCGCCACCATCATCGCCTATGAAACCAACGCCTGGCAGGATTTTATCGACAGCCAGCTTTCGTTCTTCGGCGCGATGCCGGTCTACCTCGGCATCGGCAACCACGAACTCATCCCACCGAAGACGCGCGCCGATTTCATCGCCCAATTCGCCGATTGGCTCGCCGCTCCGCCCATCCGCGAACGGCGCCTCGCCGACGATCCAAAGGACCACGCCATACGCACCTGGTACCACTGGGTGCGCGACGGCGTCGATTTCATCAATCTCGATAACGCCTCGCTCGACCAGTTCGACTCCAAACAGCTCAGTTGGGCCGAAGCGCGCGTCGATCGCGCCGCGGCCGATCCCTCGATCCGCGCGCTGGTGATCGGCATGCACGAGGCTCTTCCAGGAAGTCTCGCGAGCAATCACAGCATGGACGACGCGCCGGGCCCGCAAGCGAGCGGCGCCGCTTTCTACGATCACATCCTCGCCATGCATCGCAGTATCGAAAAAACCGGTTTACATCCTGGCCAGCCATTCGCACTTCTATATGGCGAACATCTTCAACACCGCTACGAACCGCGCGCGCGGCGGCGTGCTGCCCGGATGGATCGTCGGCACCGCCGGCGCGGAACGGTACGCTCTTCCGGCGGATGCGGGCGAAGCCGCGTCGGCCGAAACAAACGTCTACGGTTATGTTGTGGCGACTGTGGAACCAGGCGGGAGCGATCCCGTTCACTTCGAGTTCGTGAAGATCGATGAATCCGGCATTCCCGCAGCCACGATGCGTACCTTCACGCCCGAGTTCGTGCATGCGTGCTTCGCGGGCAACAGCCTGGCGCCACGTTAGGAGAAAACATCCATGAACTTGCTCGGAGCGCCTGGAGACGATCGGGCGGGATTCGCTCTACGCGCTGCGAACGATGCGCAAAAATCCGGCCTTCGCGGCGCCGGCCGTTCTGACGCTGGCGCTGGCGATCGGCGGAAACACGGCGATGTTCACCGTCCTCCACGCCGTGCTGCTGAAGCCGCTTCCCTTCCCCGATTCCGAGCGGCTGGTGCGCATCTCGGGCGGCGCCACGCCGTCGCGGTTTGCCGAGATGCGCGAAGGCGCGCGCTCCTTCAGCGGTCTGGGCGCATTCACTTACCAGGGAGACCTTACGCTCTCCGGCGGAGCGGTGCCGGAAGTGCTGAAAAGCGTCCGCGTCTCCGCCAATTTCCTTCGGATTCTCGGCGTCGAGCCAACGCTTGGCCGCGGATTTCGCCAGGAAGAGGATTCGCCCGGCGGGCCGCCCGTGGCGATGATCGGCGCCGAACTTTGGCGGCGGCGCTACGGGGGCGATCCGGCGATCATCGGCAAAACGGCGGTCCTCGACTCCACGCCTTACACCATCGTCGGCGTGCTCCCGCCCGGCTTTTCATTTCCTTCTCCCGGCGTGGACGTGTGGCTGACAGCGCCCTCGGAATGGCCGCTCATGGCTCCGCAATCCCGAGCGATCGAGCCCGTTCTTGACCGTGTTCGGCCGTCTGAAACCGGGAGTGACGCTCGCGCAGGCGAACGCGGAACTGAAGGTCCTTCATCGCCAATACGCGCTGGCGCATCCGGCGATGCTCGACGCCAAGGCCAAGACGCCGGTGGAGGTGACGCCCATGAAAGACGAACTTGTCGCCGCCGTGCGCTCCATGCTGTGGATGCTTTTCGGCGCGGTGGGATTCGTGCTGCTGATCGCCTGCGCCAACGTGGCCAGCCTGCTCCTGGCGCGGGCCACGGCGCGTTCGCGGGAAATGGCCGTGCGGTCGGCGCTCGGCGCCGCGCGGATTCGCCTGTTCGGACAACTGCTGGCCGAAAGCGTGCTGCTATCGCTATTCGGCGGTGCGATGGGCGTGCTGCTGGCGGCTTGGATTCTGCGCGCGATCCCACGGATGACCGCTTTCAAGCTGCCGCGCTCCGGAGAGATTCATATGGATTGGGCGGTGCTCGCTTTCGCCGCGGCGCTCACTCTGGCAACGGGCGTCCTGTTCGGATTGGCGCCGTCGCTGGGCGCGTCCCGGCCCGACTTGATCCGCGTATTGCGCGCGAGTGGAGAAGCCGCGGCTCAGGAAGGCGCCACGCGGTCGAATCGGCCGGGCTTGAGCGTCCGCGGACTCCTGCTGATAGGTCAGATCGCGCTTTCGATCGTCTTGCTCATCGGCGCGGCTCTGTTGATGGAGAGCGTCGCCCGCTTGCGCGGAGTCGATATCGGATTTAACCCCTCCAACTTACTCACGCTGCAGATTTCCCTGCCCCCGGTGCGCTACGGTACGGATGAGAAAAGAGCGTCGTTCTTTCAAGAACTCCTGCGCCAACTCGCGCCGCTGCCGGGTATCCGGAGCGCCGCGGCGGCGATGTTCCTGCCGATGATGGGTTATGCCGGAACCCCCGTGCAGGACGCCGGGAAACCGCCGCTGCGGTTGAACGAACGCCCGATCGTCAAGATTTTGATCGTCACGCCCGGATACTTCCGCACGCTCGAAATTCCGTTCCGGCGCGGAAGAGAGTTTAGCGCGCAAGACACGGCGGAGGCCCCGCGCGTGGCCGTGATCGACGAAGCGCTGGCGCGCCGCTTTTGGCCGGCCTATCCCGCCGGTCAAGACCCCGTCGGCCAGCGGCTCTGGGTCGGAGGCGTGAACAAGAAACCTGCGCAGATCGTCGGAATCGTCGCCAACGTGCATCAGGATCTCGATTCGAGCGCGTGGCCCGAAAGCGTGTATGTCGCCTTCGCGCAGAACCCCCAGCCGTCGGCGATTCTGGCGATTCGGACGGCCGGCGACCCGCTCCGCCTCACCGGCGCCGTTCGCGAACAGGTGCGCGAACTGGACCGCGATCAGCCCATCGCCTCGGTCCAAACGATGGACGATTTAGTCGAAGCGCAAGTGGGCCAGCGGCGCGTGCTGGTCGTTTTGTTGGGATCGTTCGCCGCCGCCGCGCTGCTGCTGGCCCTCATTGGAATCTACGGCGTCATCGCGTACTCGGTCACCCAACGCACCCAGGAAGTGGGCATCCGGCGGGCGCTCGGCGCGCGCTCGGGCGATATCGTGCGGCTGGTCGTCGGACAAGCGCTTGGCCTTGTTTTGGCGGGAGTCGCCGCCGGCGTCGGCGGAGCCTTCGGATTAACTCGCTTGATGAAAAGTCTGCTGTTCGGCGTCAGTCCGGCCGACCCGGCGACCTTCGCCGGTATCGCGCTTCTGTTCCTGACCGTCGCGCTCGCCGCCAGCTACTTGCCGGCCCGCCGCGCCACCCGGATCGACCCGATGACGGCGTTGCGGAACGGGTGAAGGAACCGCCCACGACGATTATGCGCGACTGCCGTGTGCCTCGTGTTTCAGACCGCCAAGCTCCGCAAAGTTCCATGCCAAAAGTCACAAGGCAAGTTTCCCGCAGATGGGCCGAAGTGCAATACGCTCCCCATCTGAATCAATGGAATCGCTCGTGTTTTCCCGGCGCCTACTTCCTTCTGAAGGTGCCGCAGTCCAGAGCCTGAAAGGATCCCGGCACGGCTCTATCGATGGCGGCGACGATCATGGAGAGGTTGTTTTTAAGTATGTGCCAGTCAATAGAAGACAGCGCCACAATCGAGAGATGGCGCCGGGAAAGATTCTGTTCGTAATTGAGCGTTTGATCGCCTGTGACGAGCACCTCTATCCCGTTCTCGTCGGCTTTCGATAATAACTCCCCGTTCTTGAGTCCGGACCAGCCCATGTAACTGACCGTGAAAAGCTCGTGATTGCCCAAGTTCGTCCGCAGTCTGTGTGGCAGGTTCTCATCGAGCAGCACTTTCACGGCCGGAACTGGCCGCGTTGGGCGTAGGCAAACTCGATCAGACGCTCAATTTGGGGGATCGAAAGCGAAGGATAATCGTCGCGAATGGTAGGCAGGCTTTCTCCGTGGTCGTAGCTGTTTACAATGGCGTCCGGCAGAATGCGCGTTCCACGCACAACGGGCCGCCCCGATACTTTGCCGGGGATTCTTTCGACAAGTTCGCAGGCCGTCCAATCAATTCCCGTGTCCGTGTTTGTCATGCTGCCTGTCCCTGCTAAAATCTTACCGCTGATTCTAATGCGGCATGGAGACGCCGCGGGACCAATCGAGGTGGCCCGCGGCCCTGAGAGATCTCAACGAATCCGATTCCGAAACCGGCCTTATTCTCAGCTCGCCGGGATTCCGTGCGCCTTTCGCTGCGGATTCGGCGAATCGGGAGAAACATGGCGTCGGATTCGCGGCGGCGATCTCCGTCTTCCGTATCCCGATTTTGATCACGATCCCAGACCTGGATCAGCCGTCGCCCGGCGTCAAAGCATAAAAGAATCCAAGATCAATAAGACGCCTTTTGAACGGTGATCCCGCGGAATGAGGACCGAGTCTGCCTCTTCCGGTGGCACCCGCGGCAAGTTCGCGCGAAAAATCCAGCCGCGGAACCAATCAAGAAGTCCCTTCGGGCGCTTGTCGTGATCGCGACGCGGGCCGAATACCGCAACCGGGCGCGAGGGATTTCTAAGAATCCGGGCTATATTCCAGCACCACCAACGTGATGTCGTCCGCCAGCAACGAATCCCCGGTGAATTTCTCCACCGCTTCGTGCAGCGCCGCGTGCAGCTCTCCGCAACCGGCCTTGGCATACCGGCTGGCGATTTTTCGCACGGCCGCGGCCCCGAAGTAGCGGCCTTCCTCGTCCTGCGCTTCCGAAAGCCCATCGCTGTAAATGACCAGTTTGTCGCCCGGCCGCAGCCGCGCCTCCTCCACCCCATACTCGGCTTCCGGCAGCATACCCACGGGCAACCCGCCCGGCTCCAGTTCCAGCGTGCTGCCGTCCGAATGCACCAGCACCGGCGCCGGATGCCCCGCATTGGACCAGCGCAACAACCCATCGCGCTCCAGTACGCAATAGAACAACGTGGCGTATTTCTCGCCCTTCGTCCGCGAATTCAAAAAGTGATTGATGCGCGACAGCATCTCCGGAATCGGAAGCGAGGACTCCGAACCCAGCAGGAACGCCCCTTGCAGCAGCGCGGCCAACAACGCCGAGCTTACCCCCTTGCCCGATACGTCGGCGATCACGGACATCCAGCCGCCGTCTCCGTAGGGCTGGACGTCGAAATAATCCCCGCCTACTTCGTGCGAGGCCCAGCTTGCGCCCGCCGCCCGGAACCAACCCTCGGTGGGCAGCGTCCCCGGCAACAGCCCGCGCTGAATGTTGCGCGCCACGTTCAGCTCTTCTTCCATCCGCTGTTTGGCGCGCTCTTCTTCGAGCAGGCGGGCGTTTTCTAAAATAGTAGAAGCCTCGAGCGCGAGCGTCTGCAGAAGCTCCCTGTTGCCGGAGGAAAGATCGGCCGGGGCGAGCCTGGAATCCATGTAAATCAGCCCGGCGCTGTCGCTGACAGTCGCCATAAGCGTGTCATCGGCGGAACCGGTGCGAACCTTTACAAGGGGTACGCAAACGACGCTGCGCAGCTCCAACCCGGCGATGGTATTTTCGGCGCGCGCCGTCTCCGGCCCCTCCGGATCGAAACTCATCGACAGCAATTCCCGCCGGGAGTTCAACGCCCGCTTTAACAACGACGTGGGCACCTTCAGATCGCCCTCCGACAGCGGCGCGCCGTTCCGGTCCCGCGCCACCCGCATCTCCAATTCGTCGCCGTCGCGCAGAAACAGAAAGCCGCGCTCGGACCCAGTCACGGCCAGCCCGGCGTCGATCACCGCGGCCAGCACGTCCTCGGTCGACAGCGACGCCTGCAGCGTCCGCGCCACCTCCACCAGCGCGCGCAGTTTCACCAGATTGCTCGCCCCCGGGCCGGCCACTTGCGGCGAGGCGTTCATTTGGCCAAGGAGGCGCTGGATCTCTCCGTCCTGCAGCGTGAAGATCAACTTATAGGAATCGCCGATCCCGAAGTCGATGCGGTCGGAATCGGCCAGCCGCGCCCGCGTCACCGCCTGGCCGTTCACGTGGACTCCGTGACGGCTGTTGAGATCCTCCACGTAAAACCCGCCGTCCTCTTCGACAATCCGCGCGTGATTGCGCGAGATGCGGTTGTCGCGCAGGACCAGATGATTCCCGGCTTGGCGCCCGATCAGAAACGGCAAGGTGTCGAGCGCCCGCCGGTTGCGGTTGCCCGACGGATTCACAACCAGCAGCGCCGCGGAATGGCCCGTTTCGGGAGACTTAATCGGTTCGGTCATGTCTATGGACGCGGTCTCGCGCCCGGCGTTTCCGCCACCGCCGCCCGGCAATCGGCGCAGTAGCCGCCCACTTCCGTCCGCGCCATCACGATTTCAAAGCGCAGGCGGGCGGCGATCTTCTTTCTCAGGCTCTCCAGCGGTTCGCCGAAATACTCCTGCACCAACCCGCACCGAAGGCAAACGACATGGGCGTGCTCCTGCTTCAGGCGCGTCTCGTAATAATGCTGGTCGCCATCGTGGTGCATCAGATCGAGCTCGTCCACCAAGCCGCCGCTCTTCAGCAGCTTCAGCGTCCGGTACACCGTGACGCGATTCAGCTTGGCGTCTTTGGCCCGCGCTAAAGAATACAGCCGCTCGGCGTCCAGATGCTCGCCGGACTCATCGATCAGATCCAGCAGAATGCGCCGCTGCCGAGTCAATCGGATGCCGTGCCGCTTCAGCGAATCCCGTACGCAATCGCCACCCGTTGCCATGTCGAATCCTGTTCTAGCATAACCCGCCCGGCGCCGTTGTCATCGGATCGTGTTATTTCGAAGGCCAGGACATTCTCGAACCCGTGGGAACCTGACGCTCGGCATCCGGCGAAATATCGAACTCCTCGCGATGCCGGCGGTTGATTGAATCGTTGATTGAATCATGGACGCGTTTTGAGTGTACCTACAAATAAGGTACACTCAGGTGGGAAGCATGAATGGGACCGAGATTGACTTCGATTGGGACGAAGCGAATATCGGCCACGTCGCTCGTCACGGCGTTCTCCCGGAAGAGGCGGAGCAAGTCATCCTCGATAATCCAGTGGACCTTGGAACGGAGATCGTCGAAGGGGAGGAGCGCTATCTCAACCTCGGGGCGACGATCCATGGCCGCGTTCTTCTCGTGGTCGACCACATTGCGCGACGAACGGGTACGCGTCGTGACGGCGTTTTGACCCATCAAACGCCTCATTCGGTTTTACTACCGGGAGCGAGAGAGGTGATCCACTATGGCAAAGAAACAGCCACCCTTCAAGACAGAGGCACAGGAAGCCGAATGGTGGGCGAAAAATCAGAACCTGATCGCGGACCGCTTCGAGCGAGCCAAAGCGGCGGGCGAACTCGGCAAGGGAACCGTGGCGCGGCTCGCCCGCGAGCGGGCCAGCCATGCGGGGGCGTCGCCCACGATAACGATCCGGCTGGCGGAAGACGACCTCGCGCGAGCCAGGACCTTCGCCGCCGAGAAAGGTCTACGGTACCAGACTTACCTCAAAATGCTGCTGCACCAAGCGCTCGACTCCGAAGAAAAAAGGACAGGCCGCCGATAGCCAGAGGTCGGTTTCCGTGTGGTCCGTTTCTAAGCGTCCGAACGCCAACTCCGCCGTTAAGATGGGATAACAAAATGCGTGGTCCGAACCAATCCAAACGATTCACTTATTCGCAAGATCGCGGTTTCGGGTGGGCTAGCGGGCCCAAGCATCAGCGCCCCGGCTGCGAGCAGGAAGAGCGAACGACAAGCCTAGAATCGTGCCTATTAGCGAAATCAGACTCACAACCGCCCCGGCGACTAACGCCAAGGAACGGAAACGGAATTCCACGCGATGGGCGCCCGGCGGAACCTGAACCTGCTGGAATGCTGTCCGCCAGATGTGGACGGGCGTCGATTTGCCGTCAACGGACGCGCTCCAGCCAGGAAAGTTTTGCTCAGACAGATGGAACCAGCCGCCAGTCTCCGAAGAGACTTCGAATATCCGTCTCTCCGGGCGCCAAACGATCATACGGGCATCGCCGGCATTCCAATCGTAGGCCGGGCGGGCATCCTCATATTCGAAAACCTTGAAGTACTCCTGCGACGGCGTCATCAGATGGAACGCGGAAGCCGCAACGAGCCTAGGATATAGGGGCGAACTATCCGGGAGCAAGAAGTACCGTACACCGAGGAGTCGAAGCGCGTCTCTCCGCGCGGGATCGATAGTGAAATCCCAGACAGGCTTGTATTGAGCTTGGGTGAGCATAAGGTTTTTATAATCCTTCGTCAGCATTGGATCATCGCCTTGGGGTGTGGTCAACTGGGAATGGTGGAGGTCCGTCGCGTCCGTGTAGTCGACCACCACCCGGTAGTCCGGATGTGCGTGCATCTGTTGGTAAGGCACCTCGTCGACATATGAAAACGGGTGCTTGTCATACGACACCACGGCGTCTTTGGTGGCGTTCACTCGCTTATCGGTGCCGAACACCTTGTAATCGACGCCTATCGCAAGTATAAATGCTTGCGGTGAGAGCAAGCCTTGCATGGCCCTCGGAAGCACGGAGGACATAAATGGCCAGAGCGAACAGTGCGAGCGTTATCGCGGGTTCGATCGCCGACCGCCACCCGGCGGCAAAACCACTCCCGTCCGGCAACCAAGTGCGAAATTGATGGACCGACCAGGCTGCGAGAGCCATGACTGCGGCGGCCGCGATCCAGAGCGGCGCTTTGCGCCTTGCGGTCCGCCCTAGGAAGTCATCGATTGCAATCGCCGTGAGAGGCGCCATCGCCAGGGTGATTCCCGCCAAGAAATACCACGAGCGGCAGATCTGAATCAGAAGGTGTGAGTGCTTCAATCCGGCAAGGATCAAGCCGAATGGGTTAGTCAAGAGAATGAAGCTCACCGCCAGCACGGAAAGGGCCGGCAGCATTTCTCGAAGCCTCCGGAACGCGGCGACGTTTAGAATCGCAAATATCGCAGGTATTCCGAGGTAAAGATACTCGCGCCCCGGGTTGGTGTGGATGTCGACGCCGATGCCGAAGTCGTAAAAGTTCGGCAGAAAATAGGACAGGAAGAATGCAGGATCGCGGATCCCGATGCCGTAGGCCTCCTGGGGTTCCTTGAGACCGCTCGCCTGCATCGCGGGCCACAACTGTACCATCGAGATCAGGAGGGAGAGGAACAGCGCAACGATCGTTCCGAGCGTGCATCGGAGCCGCCAGTGGCCAGCGGCCGCGTAAACCGTCGTGACGACGGCGAAGACAAACCAAAATGGAGGATATCCGGCGAGAAAGCAAAGCGCGGAGGCCGCCACGAGCTTCCAAAGCGGGCGGAAACTGCGCTCACGGCGAGCGTCGTCGACGCCCCAAAGCGCCAGGGGAAGCCAAGTGTAACCACAGATGAGACCCATGTGCTGCAACTGCAGCATCATGAATCCGCTGAGGGCAAAGACCCCGCTCGCAAGGATAGCTGCCAGGCCGGCAAATCTCTGTGCATGGAGCCACAGGTAGCACAGCAGAAATGCAATCGAGACATGGAGCAATTCGAAGTCCTCCAGAGCCTGATACGGCAAACGCAGATGGCGAATGCTTCCCAAGAACATCAGCCAAGTGGGGGGGTAGAATAGCGCAACCTGAATGTTACCCACAAGCGTCATGCCGCAATAGTTCGTCGTATCCCACTGCGGGAAGCGCCCAGCCCGAACTGCCTGGAAAGCGTAGTCCGCAAGCGGATAATGGAAGGAATAGAGGTCCCAAGGTATCCACGCACGGCGGTGCGGAGGCAGGTATTCGTAGAAAAAGAGATAGCTAAAGGCCAGGGATAAGCACGCCGTCGTCAGTTGCCTTAAGCGCTTCGTCATCAGTGATACAGCTTACCGCACCGAGACGTCATGGTGCCACTCCGACGACGATGGCGCCCGCACGGAACGCACCCAGCCCTTTATCACAGCCCGTCGCCAACGTCGTAACCCTGGGATCGGACAACTTCCGCAGGGGCCGGCGACCTCCCGATCTCTCCGCGCCCGTCGGCCGCCTTGCTCGCGGGTCCGGTACACGGGGCTGGGCAGCAATTCAAGCCCGACCGTCTTGGCAGACGATAAAATGCGGAAACTCACTGGATATTCTCTCTTTGCTTTCGGATTTTGTCCGACTTCTTCTGTTGACTTGGAAGCTCCCATGACGTGTCCTTATCCACGTGAATGTAAAATGGTTGGTTCCACCTGTGAGTTTTTGCCTTGCTTCCGGTCTTTGGCCAGACCGTCCCGAGCCCGTTGTCGCGGCGTGAATTTGAGGGCATGAGTCACATCATGATGTCGCTTGCGGCACCCGACCTGGCGCAGGAGACAATCAACCGGCGGCTGGACTCTTTCGCCCTCCAGCTCGACCTGACCGGCATTGAGGAGACGGCATTGGCATCGTCGGCGTCGGATCTCCGCGACGTTCTGCGGAAATTTTCGCCGAACGTTACCCAGGAGGACGCAATTAGGCAGGTTGCAGAGCGCGATACGAAAATCAATGTGCTCGCTAACGCTTTCCTTGCACCGTTGCACCCGCGAAACGGCTGTGGATATTGAACCTCTTTGAGAATCCGGCCCAGACGTCGGCTAAGCCCGAATAGGAGAAGTGGCTGCGGCCTCCCGCCTGCGGCGATGACTAACCGATTATGAAACTTGTCCCTTTGTCTCTCATCTCGATGTGCCTCACTATTGCCGGAGGCGACGCCTATGCGGACCAGAATAGCGACTACAGCAAGTTTGTGAACTGCATTGAACACACCACTCAGGCAACCTGCCCACTTCCATATTATTCCACCCCCTATCTGGTCTCGACGACCATTAACGTCACGCGTGCGCTGACCGTCCAAGGCCAGTCTAACGGCTCCTCTTACCCGACCTTGATGAGGCCGAGCAGCGGTACCTGGGTGCTGACGGGCGGCAACGAAGTTGGAACGACCGCATCGCCCACGACACTCGTAGCCGTGTCTGGGGCGGTCGCTGGCAGTGTGGTCACTTTCCAGAATCTTGTTTTTGACGGCAATAGAGCCAACAATGGTATACCGCTGTTTCCGACCTCTAACAGCGTGGACGAGGTAAATGGGCGGCACGTCGAGGATTACGCGGGAGGATACGCCGAGTTGCGGATTAACTACAATGGCGTTCAGTGCTGGCGGTGTGTCATCATAAATAACGTGACTTTCCAAAACTCACTGGGTTACGGACTCCAGATCTCGAACAGCGGAGTCGAAGTTCTATATTCCACATTTCACGACGCGTTTTTGAGCGGCATCGTGACTTATCGCAATACTGGAAGCCTGCCCCTGCTTTATTCGGAACTTTATTGGAACACCTTTGACAACAGCGGCGGAGCCGCCGTTGCATTTAACGATGGCGGAGATGGTACCCAGGCGGGACAGAATAACCCAAACCACGGACCGAACGTCAATATGAACACGTTCTTTTCGAATGGTCGGGAGTTTGCGGATCGGTGGGATTGCAGCGGTGGTCCGTGCGGCTCCGGAGAAATCATGATTTCGAACACAACCAGTGGAGCCACGCTATACGACAACACTTTTAATGGTAATAACGTCAATGGGAGCGCAGTCCTACCTGCCCATTCCGATCTGCTGGCGACTTCTGGGATCGAGCTCTACGGGACAGGACACTATATCGTTTCGAATCCATCGATAGTAGACCACCTTGGCCAAGGAATTGGCATGGGGGGCGTACAGAACACAAAGGTGGAACAGAATGTCGTCGTGAACAACGCCGTCCATGGCGATGGTTACCCGGGCGTCGGCATCCAGATTGACACCGTGAATTTGCCGGGCTATACCCTAACTCAGTGTGTTGACGTAGAGCAGAACGTGATCGAGAATAACGGGGGCTGGGGCGCATACGTCTGGTATGTGGGAGGAACGGCCAACTACATCTCGTACACCAACAATACGTTTTCCGGGAACGGTTCGGGGGCGTACAGCGCGCAGCCAAGCCCGCCATCGCCCATCGCGCCGGGAGACTGCACGTTTTACGTAAATTAATTCGCCGTTGCAGTGCTCGGGAATTCCCTGACGAGTACACGCCGATGGACGGAGGATCTCAGCCGATTACTTCGCGCCGCGATATTTTCCGATGATCGCGTCAGATTAGGCTCTGTTTCGTTCGCAGTACTCTATCTGGCGCGGCGGCTTTCCGGCGAGCCTTTAAGTTAATCAAGCTCACCCGGCCTCGACGCCTCGACCAGCCACGGTACATGTGTAAATTCCCATCAGCGCAGTTCTAACCCCCACAATGCGAGCCCGGCTGAGGTGCCTCGCGAAACGGTCCGCCAAGCGCGGGCGATACAATGTGGGGCGATGCTCCCCAATCGCCTCCTTACCCTTCTCGCTCTCCTTGCCGCCTCGTTTTCCATCGCCGCACTTTCCGCGGCCGAGAAAAAACCCGTCGACCTGGACGCCGTCTTCGCCCTGCGTGGCGGCGGAGGCGACCCGCTCGTCTCGCCCGCCTGGGCGCCCGATGGCAAGCGCTTCGTCTATCTGAAAAGCGGCAAACTGACCCTCTACGACGCGGCGTCGAAATCCGAAAAGCCGTTGCTCTCGATCGCCGACCTGGAGCACGCCGCCGTCAAACCCCGCGCCGACGACCGCTTCGGTTGGCAAAATCGCCGCGTCCGCGAGAGCGAATTCACCTGGTCCGCTTCCGGCGACGAGCTTCTGCTCAGCGTCGAGGGCGACGTGTTTTTATGGCGCGAGAGCACAGGGAAATTCGACCAGCTTACCGCGACGCCCGAGACCGAGAGCGACGCCAAACTATCCCCCGACGGCGCCCGCGTGGCCTTCCGCATCGACAACGATCTTTATTCCCTCGACATCGCTTCGAAGAAAACCACCCGGCTGACCTCCGACGGAACGCCCACTCTGATGAACGGCAAGCTCGATTGGGTCTACCCGGAGGAACTGGACCTTGGTTCGGCCTTCTGGTGGTCGCCCGATTCCAGCCGCATCGCTTACCTCCAGTTCGACACCGCGCGCGAATTCGTCTACCCGCAGGTGGATCTGCTTGGGCTTCGCGCTTTCGCCGAGCCGGAGCGCTATCCGCAAGCGGGCACGCCCAACGCCGACGTGCGCCTCGGCGTAACTCCCGTATCCGGCCGCATCGAAACGCGTTGGATGGACTTGGGCGACACGCGCGACGCCCTCCTCGCCCGCGTCGACTGGATCCCTGGCTCCGGCAAGATCGCCGTTCAAAAGATGAACCGCGTTCAGAACCGTATGGACCTTCTCGCCGCCGACCCGGCGACCGGAAAGGCCGTTTCGCTGCTGGAGGAGACCGATTCGTCGTGGATCAACTACAGCGACGCCTACCGCTTTCTTTCTAACGGCAAGGAGTTCATCTGGTCCAGCGAGCGCGACGGGTACCGTCATTTTTATCTGTACGACATCGATGGAAAACTCAAGAATCGCATCACCGAAGGGGCCTGGGAAGTCACCGATCTCGCCGCCATCGGCGAAGCTGGCCGCCAGATCTACTACATCTCCACCGAGGCGAGTCCGCTCGAGCGCCAACTCTACCGCGTCGGTTTCGACGGACAAGGCAAGACACGCATCACCCGTCAGACCGGAACCCACGGCATCCGGATGAGCCCGGCGTGCGATTATTTTCTGGACCGCTTCTCCACGCGCGCCGATCCCCCTTCCACCACGCTCCGTACCGCCGCCGGCGACGAGATCGCCGTCCTGCGTCCCGCGAACCGCAAGCTTTTGGATGAGTACGACATTCTGCCCACCGAGATCGTCGAAGTCCCGGCCTCGGACGGCACGAAGTTGTATGCCAGCGTCGTCAAGCCGAAGAACATGACGCCGGGACACAAGTATCCGGTGATCGTCTCCGTCTATGGCGGCCCTCACGCTCAGAGCGTCGTCGACGCCTGGCGCGGAGCGGGCGTCAATCAGGTGCTCGCCGCCAACGGCTACATCGTTTGGGAGCTCGATAATCGCGGCTCCTCCGGCCGCGGCCACGTCTTTGAAACGCCCCTCTACCGCCGCTTCGGAAAAGCCGAGCTGGCAGATCAAATCGAAGGCGTGAAGTGGCTGCTGAAGCAAGGCTACGCCGACGAAACGCGCGTCGCCATTACCGGCTGGAGCTACGGCGGCTACATGACGCTGTATTCGCTATTGAACGCTCCCGAGGTGTTCCGCGCCGGCATCGCCGGAGCGCCCGTCACCGATTGGCATAACTACGACACCATATACACCGAGCGTTATATGGGTCTGCCATCGGAAAACGAAGAGGGCTACAAAGCCAGCTCGGCGGTCACCTACTCGGCGAAACTCAAGGGCAAGCTGCTCATGTTCCATAACATCGAAGACGACAACGTGCTCTTCCAGAACAGCATGCAAATGGCCGCCGCTTTCGAGCGCGACGGGAAAGACTTCCGCATGATCGTCTACCCCCAAAAAACCCACGGCGTGGGGGGCAAGCCGGCGCGCCAGATGTACGAAACGATGCTGCGCTTCTTCGACGCCGCGCTGAAATAAGCGGGGCGCAAATGGAAAGAGCGCGTAGCCTCGAAAGGCGACGCGCTCTTTGAATTAAGGGAGGTTGACCGGGCAAGGTTTAGTGGCTGTGTCCTCCGCCGGAAGATGCGCCACCACCACCGCCGCCACCCGCGCGGCCAGCGCTCATTCCGCCGCCGGAGAAGCCGCCGCTGGAACGCCCGCCGCCGCCGCTGGCGCCGCTGAACCCGCCACCGCCGGAACGCGTGCCACCGAGTCCGACGCTACCGCTGCTGACACGGCCCGCCGTGCCGCCGCCCGCTCCAATCCGTCCACCGGAGAAGCCGCGCCCGATCGAGCCGAGGTTCGCGGTGCGCGTGGCGGAGTTATAACCGAGCTGCCGCGACGTATAGGGAGTGCTGCCCGCGTTGATTCCGCGCCCGCCCGCCGCATATCCACCGCCGCTAACCGGACCGTATCCGTAATTCGGCGGAAACATGCTGTAGTAATTCCAAACCGAGAACGGGCTCCAGAACGCATACCCGAACGGGCTCATGAAGGTGCCATCGAAGGGCAGGAACGTGTACGTCCCGAAGAAGGGGTTGAAGGCCCATGCGTCGCCCATGCCGTATCCCATTCCCATGCCGCCCATCCCCATTCCGCCCATGCCGATGCCGCCGGTCAGGCCGCCACCGTATCCGCCGCCGTAGTTCCCGCTGTCATACGCCGTTTTCGCCGCCGAGACGTTCGCCATCGCTACATAATCGGACCGCCGGCTGCTCCACCGGTATAGGGCATCCTCTTCCAACTTGGCGTCGAACTTGCTCGCCTCCAGCGTCCCTTCGAGAGTCGCCTGGTGGCCGTTCTTCAAAACGATCATCTTCCCGTCCGCCGCCGACACTTTCACCTCGCCGCTGTACACGCCGACGCGCGCCGGGGCCGCGTCGAAGCGGAACAAGCCTGCTTTCAGGATGCTGACGTTCGCGCCACTGTGGACGATGGTCACGGCATTATCCTTTAATAGGTCGTCGCATTCCACCAGCGCCGATCCCTGCAGGAACTCGATCCGCGTGTCGGTCAGGTGGTTGGAGACCATCTTCACCGCGCTGTTTTCGCCCACGCGCAGAAAAACGCCGGGCGTCAACAGAACTTCCGCGCGCCCCTGCTCGGTGCGCAGCACGTCGTTCTCCTTCAGATTGGGAAACTGTCCCACTTTCGGGTTGATAATTTCTCCGCCGACGGTGACGTCGCCTTCGACGTACTGCACCACACCGGCGTGAGCGGAAATAACCTGCTGACCGAGCAGCGCGCTGCCCGGCGCCGCGATCCCGGCCGCGATCAGTACCGAAACGAGCTTCGAGGAGTTGAACCTCATATCGCCCTCCCTTTTGACATCTAACCTACCCTTAAATCGGACGGGTGTCAACCCTCTGGCGTTACAATTTCTCACAGTCGAGATGAAACTTCACAAGACTTTGACATTCCCGCTCGTTTTCACCGCAATTGCCACTCTTGCCGCCGCCCAAATTCCCGCCGCGGACCGCCGCAATATCGACCTTCCCAACACCGATACCCATTTCGCCGCGCCCTCTTTCCGCACGCTCGCCAGTTGGGAGACGCGCCGCCAAGCCCTCATTCGCCAAATTCTATTCGCCTCCGGTCTCGCGCCCCTGCCCGCGAAATCGCCCCTTCATCCGCAAATTTTCGGCCGGCTCGAACGCCAAGGCTACACGGTCGAAAAGGTGCTGCTCGAAACCCTACCCGGCTATTTCCTCGGCGGCAATCTCTACCGGCCCCGAGGCGCGGCGGGGCCTTTCCCCGCGATCGTCACCCCGCACGGCCATTGGGACTACGGCCGTTTGGAAAACTCCGCCATCAACTCCGTCCCCGGGCGCTGCATCAACCTCGCCCGCCAGGGCTTTGTCGTCTTCTCCTACGACATGGTGGGCCAGAACGACACCCTGCAAACGCCGCACGAGTTTGAGGACCGCCGCCAGCAGCTTTGGTCGTTCGGCCCCCTCGGCCTGCAGCTTTGGAATTCCATTCGCGCCGTCGATTTCGTATCCGCGCTACCCGACGCCGACCCGCGACGCATTGCCGCCACGGGCGCTTCCGGCGGAGCGACGCAGGTCCTCCTACTCCAGGCCGTCGACCCGCGCATCCGATGGTCCGCGCCGGTCAACATGATCTCGCTCATTATGCAAGGCGGCGCGATGTGCGAGAACGCCCCCGGCCTGCGCATCGGAACTTCGACGGTTGAGATTGGCGCCCTCATGGCCCCGCGTCCGATGCTGATGGTTTCTGCCACCGGCGACTGGACCCACAACACCCCGCGGGAGGAGTTTCCCGCCGTCCGGGCCATCTATTCGCTCTACGGCAAGCCGGCCAACGTCGAAAGCGTCCAAATCGACGCGCCGCACAATTATAACCACGACAGCCGCGAAGCCGTCTACCGTTTCTTCGGCAATTGGATCCGGCACGATCCCGGAGGCGGCATCGATCTCCGAAAACGGCTTCCACGCCGAAAAGCCGGGCGACCTGCTCGCTCTTCACAATCGAGTCCTCCCTCCCGGAGCCTTGGACTTCGACGGCCTGTTCGAGGAATGGCGCACCCTATCCAGACGCCAGACCGATGCCGAAAACGTCGATGCCCTGCGCGACGGTCTCCGCGGAGTCTTCGCCGCCGAATGGCCGCATCGCGTGTTGAGCGAGGGCGCCGGACCCTCCATCGCCCTCGGCCGCGAGGGCAAAGGCGACCGCGTTCCGGCCATCTGGAGCCCCGGCGCTCGCCACGGATCTCCCACTCTCGTGGTCGCGGAAGCCGGAGCCTTGGCCGCCCACCAGTCCGACCGCGGCCAGGCGCTGGTCCACGCCGGCGCGCCCGTCTTATTTATCGACGCCTTCCAGACCGGCGCCGCCGTCGCCTCCCGCGATAGTTCTGGAAGCTTCTACACCACCTTCAACCTCACCGACGACGCCAACCGCGTCCAGGACATCCTCACCGCTCTCCGCTTCCTCGACTCGCAGCGGTCTGGCCCCGTGACCCTTGTTGCCTCCGGCCGCGCCGCCATCTGGGCCACCTTTGCCGCCGCCATAGCCCCCATCCCCGTGAAGCTCGAAGCCGACCTCGAAGGCTTCCAAGGAACGGACGACCAACTCCTCAGCGTCTTCTTCGTCCCCGGCATCCAGCGCGCCGGCGGCCTCCCCGCCGCTCAACGCATCCTCGCCGCGCAGTCCGAGACGCCAAAAAAGTGACGCCCGCAACCGCCGATGCTATACTTTTGAGTGCTGCGTTTCTTCGGAAGCCCAGCGCTTGGCCATTCACCTTCCCACCGAGGGGCGCGTAGCTCAACTGGCAGAGCAAGTGACTCTTAATCACTAGGTTGTAGGTTCGATTCCTACCGCGCTCACCAATAAAATCAATCCCATACAGGCTAGTGAACAGTGGAGTCTCTCGCGACTGTAGTGGAAACTGTAGAGACCTCATCTGAAATCGCCGATTCCCGCCGCAGTGTGTTGCCTGCCACCGCCTCAGCGGGCGCCGTGCTTATACACCTGGCCGCGAGAGTCAATCCTCGCGACAACGACCGAGCTTCCTTCTACCAGAAAAAGTATCCGCAGATCGCCCACCCTCGCCGATCTTTGCCCGTCTCCGCCCCTTAGCGGTTTCGAGTGCCGCGGATCGAACGGATCGGCTTTGAGCAGGTCGAATTTGCTTTTAAGCCGTTCGCGCGTCAGGGCATCGCAACGCCCGAAGTACTTGGCTGCGGCCTTTACGAGCGAAACGGAATACTCGGGCATTCAATGGATCGTGTCCAGTGGAACAGTCTCTCCCCGCCGATGCTCGTCGAGTGCGCCCGACATAATGTCGTCGAGACGCGGGTCCAGCATGGATTCGAGCGCCACCATGGAGTCCTTCACGCGCTCATTGCATTCTCGTAGCGAAAGAAGTGCGCCGGCGGTTTGACTGTGGCTTGAATACTCCCCTTTTTTCGCGGCCCCGAGGGTCTCGTCGGCCATTTGTTCCAGCCGAAGTAATCTCGAATGATATGCCTTCAATGTTTCGTGCTCGAAAGGACCGGACTCCACAACGCGCTCAACGAGGGACAACGCGGCCCAGTACGGTTTGACGAATCCCCACAATGCCTGTTCGAGCGCATGGCTGGTTCGGTTACCCACCGGGGCGATCTTCTCCAGGGCGGCGCGGGCCGACGTTACTTGCGTGTCAAACTCTCTGAGGCTGGCGGTCAGTGTGGGCATTTCGTCTCCTTTCCATAATCGCATCCATCCAGTGGAAGCGTTCGGATGGCTCGACTCGGTAGCTAACGGAAACTGGGCTTGTCTCGTGAACAATTCGAGGACGTGGGGGCAGGTCCCGGCTAAAAAAGAGAAGTTCGGCGATTATAACCTCCACATCAACAGGCGCCGTCGGGGCTGGGTCTGCGGACGCATCTTTTGCGAACGAAAGCGCCCGGCCGGACGTAAATACACTCAAAGGACGCGAACGGCCATGGAGAATCTGATTCGCGACGTGAAATACGGCACGAGGTCTCTACTCCGGGACAAGGCCTATGCTACCACCGTTCTATTGACCCTTGCCGTCTGCATCGCAGCCAACACTACGACCTTTGCCATCGTGAATTCAGTCGTGTTGCGCCCGCTGCCGGTTCCAAACGCCAACGACATCGTGCTGATGGCAAACCGGTATCCGAAGGCCGGCGCCGGCAATCTGAATACCGGCAGCGTTGGCGATTACTATGATCGTCTCCGTTCCGTTAAAGGCGTTACGGGAACAGGCGCTGTTCCGACCCGCCGGCCAAACGCTGGACATCGGCGGAACACCGGAACTGGCGCCGGGAATGGCGGTGACGCCGTCTCTTTTTCCGCTTCTGAGGATCGCTCCCGCGCATGGCCGCACATTCACTCCCGCGGAAGGGGAGATCGGCGGCGAATACAAGGTGGTTCTCAGCGATAGGCTGTGGCGGACCCTCTATGGAAGCGATCTTGGAGCGATCGGGCGCGAACTACGCATCGGCGGACGGCCTTACACGATTGTCGGCATCATGCCGCGCGGGTTCGATTTTGTCGACCCGGAAATTCGCTTCTGGGTGCCATTGGCGTTCACTCCCGATGAAAAAACCGTGCATCACGGCAACAACTGGTATGAGATCGGGCGGCTAACGGCCGGCGCTACTCTGGCGCAGGTTCAGTCGCAGATCGACTCTCTTAACGCGGCCAACCTTGAGCGATTCCCCCAATTCAAGGAGGCGCTCGTCAATGCGGGTTTTTACACCAAGGTTGAACCCCTTCGGCACATGATCGTCGAAGACGTGGAGCGCGCGCTATACCTGCTATGGGGCGGAGCGATATTCGTGCTCCTTATCGGAGCGCTCAACCTCGCTAGCGTCGGCTTCGCGCGCTTGACCGTTCGACGGAAAGAGATCGCAACCAGGCTGGCTCTCGGTGGAAGCGCAACTCAGGTCTTGCGTCAATTCGTCGTCGAAAATGTACTGATCGCGGTGGCTGGAGGGATTGCGGGCGTTTTTCTAGGAGTAGCGCTCTTGCGGACGCTCGCGGCCATCGGCTTCGATCGGTTTCCGCGAGCCTCCGAAGTTCATATCGACGGCGTCGTAATTCTAGCCGCTCTGGGAATGTCGGTAGCCGTGGGAGTGCTGATCGGCTTGCTTCCACTAGCCAATGTCTTCCAATTCGATATAAATAGAGTGCTTCACGGCGATAGCCGCACGGGCACGAGCGGAGTCCGAAGCCTCGGGGTGCGCGAGATCCTTGTCGGTGCCGAGATTGGATTCGCTTTTGTGCTTCTGGCCGGAGCGGGATTATTGTTAGCGAGTTTTCGAAATCTCCTCGGAGTCGGTCGCGGCATCACCGGCGACCGCGTGCTGACCGCCTCCACAAACGCGCCGCGCTCGAGGTATCCGGACGATAACGCTCTCAGCGCCCTGATGAACCGGGCGCTGGATTCGATCCGTGGATTGCCGGGCGTTGTCTCCGCGGGCGCGACGACCGCGATCCCGCTTGGCGGCGACTACAGCGATAGTGTCGTCGTCGCCGAGGGCTACGTCATGAAGCCAAGCGAATCGTTGGTTTCGCCGCGCCGTTTAGCCGTCACGCCCGGCTACTTTGAAACGATGAACATCGGTCTCATACGCGGGCGTTATTTCGGCGATGAGGACAACGCATCGTCGCCACCGGCGGTCATAGTCGATGAGAAGCTGGCTCGCCATTTTTGGCCGAACCATAATCCGATTGGCCAGCGGATGTACCAGCCCCAGAGTCCAACCAATCCCACGAAGATCGATAAAAACACACGTTGGTTGAAAGTCGTCGGAGTCGTCCGTTCCGTGAGGTTGGAGGATCTCGCCGGAACCGGGAGCCCCGTCGGAGCCTATTATTTCCCGTACCCCCAGTTCCCATCGCATGGCTTTACCTTCGCGATTAAAACGGCTACCGAAAAGAGTGCCGTAGAATCGGAGGTACGCGCGGAGGTCGCCAAAATCGATCCGGAGCTCGCCTTGTTCGATGTGAGAACGATGGTCGAGCGAGCGGAACTGTCGGTTGACTCGCGAAGAACCTCCATGATGCTATCGCTCGGGTTCGGCGCCGTCGCGCTTTTCCTTTCGGCTATTGGCGTCTACGGAGTTCTTGCGTATGTGGTCACACAACGCAGGCGCGAAATTGGCATCCGCATGGCTCTCGGCAGCACTCCGGCGGGTGTCGTGAAACTCGTGGTCCGGGAAGGTCTTCTGCTTGTCGTTGTCGGTCTGATACTGGGTCTCTCCGGCACGGTCGCGATGCGGACGGCGGTGGCAAGCCAGATTTATGGCATCCGGCCTCTGGATCCGCTGGTCCTGGGAAGCGTAGCCGTGTTGCTGGGAATCGTCGCGGTCGCCGCATGCGTGCTGCCGGCAATGCGCGCATTGCGGGTCGACCCCGTCACTGCGCTCAGCGAACGGTGACACCACCCGCAGAGTGAACACTCAGGCGCCGCAGCGCCGTTTTGCATTAATATAGCTCATCGTGCTATATTCGCTTGAGAGGCGAACGATCGTATGACCGCCATGCAGTGGAAGACCGGACGCGAGAAGGCGGGCTTGACCCAGATCGCGGCCGTGCGTTCACTCGGCGTCTCGCAGCCGTATTTATCGCAACTCGAATCGGGGCTGAGAGTGGCCGGCGCCGAACTCGCCCGCAAAGCCGCGAAGCTTTATAGACTGCCGCCCACGGCGCTTCCGTTGCCCGGGCCCCTCGAGGTTCACGAGGCTTCCCAGGACGATCTTCAGCGAAGGCTCGCGTCCTTGGGCTATCCGGGTTTCGAACACGTTCGCGCGAGGGCGTTGAGCAATCCGGCCGAAGTGGTTCTCAGCGCCGTGGTGAAGCGAGACCTGGATGCGCGGCTGGTTGAAGCGCTGCCGTGGGTCTTGAGCGCGTATACCGATCTGAATTGGGAATGGCTGCGAGACCGCGTCAAATTGAAGAACGCTCAAAACCGGCTGGGCTACCTGGTGCATCTCGCCGCGGCAAACGGCGCGCGCCTTCCGACACGGCCAAGCCGCGGTTCGGGTCCTGTCGCGCTGGGAAGAGGAACTCGAAGAGGCGCGTCTTGCCCGTGAAGGAACGCTTTGCCGCGATTCCATGCCGGAGCGTGAGCGCGCCTGGCTAAGGACAAATCGGCCCGAGGCGGCGGCCCATTGGAACCTGCTGACCGGACTGACCGCGGGGCAGTTACCGTATGCCGCGCATTGAGGAGCCGCCAGAGCCGTGGCGATCCTTTTTCGCCGAAGTGGATTCCCGCCTCGACGAAGAAGTTCACTTGCACTGTTGTGGCGGCTTTGTCGTGACGCAGCTTTACGGCGTCTCCCGCACGACTAGCGATATCGATTTTTTGGGCATCGTCCCCGACGTGCGGAAGCGATCTGGTGCGAATTGCGGGCGCCGGGTCCGCCTTGCATCGGCGCCACCGCGTTTATCTGGACGCCGTCACGGTCGCCACGCCGCCCGAGAATTACAAGGCGCGGTTGGTACCGATGTTCCCCGGCACGTTGCGCCGCCTCCGGCTCCTCGCGCTTGAGGCTCATGACTTGGCTCTCACCAAGCTGGAGCGGAATATGGAACGCGATCGTGACGACGTGCAACAGCTTGCGCTCGCTGGCTACTTGAAACCGGAGACCCTCAGCGCGCGCTATCGCAGCGAGCTTCGTCCGAATCTCGCAGCCCATGAAGCGCGGCACGATTTGACTCTCCGGCTATGGCTGGAAACTTTCTGGCCGGGGGCCGCCGGCTAGACACTCCCTCGGGCTTCCTATTTTCGGCCACTCGATCCAGTCGCTCGTCGATCGAGGCACGACTTCGAACGATACCCTTCCCGGCCTCGGCGGCACATGCCCGAATGCCTCCCCGGCGATTAAGCCCGTTGCGTCTGGCATGTTTCGATCTCCGAAAACACCCCGCCAAACCACTTCCGGTTCATCCACAGCGCGGCCTGGACCAGGGTGATCAGAACCGGAACCTCCACCAGCGGCCCGATCACGGCCGCAAATGCCGCTCCGCTGTGGATGCCGAAGGTGGCGATGGCCACCGCGATGGCCAGTTCGAAATTGTTCGACGCCGCCGTGAAGGACAGCGTCGTGGCCTCCGCATAATTCGCGCCCACCTTCTTGCTGATCCAAAACGAAGCGAAGAACATCGCGACGAAATAGATCGTGAGCGGAATGGCGATCCGCACCACGTCGAACGGCAACTGCACGATCGTCCCGCCCTTCAGGCTGAACATCACCACAATCGTGAACAACAGGGCGACGAGCGTAATTGGGCCGATCCTTGGAATGAACCTCTTCTCGTACCACTGCCGGCCCTTCGATTTCTGCAAAACGAAGCGAGTGAGCATCCCGGCAAGGAACGGGATACCCAGATAGATGAACACCGTCTTGGCGATTTCGGCCATGGAGATGTCCACCTCCACCGCCTTGATCCCCAACCACCGCGGAACCGTGGCGAGGAAAAAATACGAGTAAGCCGAGAAGAACAGCACCTGGAAGACCGAGTTCAACGCAACCAGCCCGGCCGCGTACTCGCGGTCGCCGTGCGCGAGGTCGTTCCAGACGATGACCATCGCGATGCAGCGCGCCAGGCCGATCAGAATCAGGCCCGTCATGTACTCGGGTTTGTCGCGCAGGAACAGCACGGCGAGCGCGAACATCAGAATCGGTCCGGCCACCCAGTTCTGGACCAGCGAAAGGAGTAGGATGCGTCGGTGCTGGAATACCCGCCCCATCTCTTCGTACTTCACCTTCGCCAGCGGCGGATACATCATCAGGATCAGCCCGATGGCGATGGGGATGGACGTCGTGCCAACGCTGAAGCGGCCGAGGAACGGTACGACGCCCGGAACAAAGTACCCGAGGCCGACGCCGGCCGCCATGGCGGTGAAAATCCAGACCGTGAGATACCGGTCGAGAAACGAGAGCCGAGGATGGGTTGGCGCATCCATGTTTCTTCAGCCTTTCGAACTACCCGCAAAGGCCGGCGCCTCGCGCGCCAACTCCCTCAACAACTCGGGGCCTATGGGAGCTTCGGGCTTCCACGGGATCACCGCGAACCGGGTTGCAAGGCGATCGCGCACTTCGGCAAGGTAGGGTGCCTCCCTCAAACCGCGCTCTACAAGGACCGGATCGCGGAATTCCCCGCCCGCGAAGCTTTGGTTGACCACCCAGGCATAAGGCTCGATGCCGGCACGCCGGAGGTCGTCCCGCAACCGCGCCGCCTCGTGAACCGGTGTCGCTTCCGGCAACGTCACCAGCAAAACCCGCGTGAACTCGGGATCTCGAAGGCGCGGCAGAAGTTGCCGCACGGCGTCCGGCGCATCGCTCATCGTGCGAGTGACGTCGCGGTGGTAAGCTTCGGCCGCGTCCAGCAACAGTATCGTGTGTCCCGTCGGAGCGGTGTCCAAGACGACGAAGCTCCGCGCGCCTTCCGCCACCGTTCGCGCGAACGCGCTGAACACCGCGATCTCCTCCGTGCAGGGCGATCGCAAGTCTTCTTCCAACAACGCCATCCCCTGCGCGTCCAGTTGGGACGTCGCTTTCTCAAGCACCGCCTCCGTGTATTGGCGAGTTTCTACGGCCGGATCGATCCGGCTCACCGACAGATTCGGAACGAACCCGCCCACCGTTGCCGCGACGTGCGCCGCCGGGTCCGTCGTGCTGAGATGGACCGGATGCCCCCGATGGGCCAGTTCAATGGCAATGGCGGATGCGACGGTGGTTTTGCCGACGCCGCCCTTCCCCATCGTCATGACCACGCCGCGCCCGGTCTTTTCGAGTTCATCGATCAACGCCGCCAGCGGAAGCCCGGAATGGATCGCGCCGGTCGCCTCCCTCCGCGCCGCCTCGCGCACCGGCGGCACGCCGTCGAACACGCTCCGAAGCTTCTCCACGCCCATCGGAGCGTAAGGGAGCAGCGGAAACTCGGTTCGCGGAAGCTTCGCGAGCCCGGCGGGCATTTCCGCAACCGCCTCCCAGCCGCGAGCCTCCAATGCGCACGCCGCCGCATCCCCGCGATCCCGCGCAACGAACACGCCGTTGAGGAACAATCGCTGATTGACGACGCCCATCCCCGCCAACTCCGCTCCGGATCGATTCGCTTCGGCGAGCGAGGAGCGCTCGGGCCTGCTCACCAAAATCAGCGTCGTCGTCGAGGCGTCCGTTAGCGCGCTTAGACTTGCGTCATAAAGCGATTTCTGCGTTTCCAGGCCCGCCAGCGGCCCCAGGCACGAGGTCCCCGTCGTGTTCCCGGCGATGAAACCCGTCCATGCGGCCGGGAGCTTCAAGAGGCGAAGCGTATGTCCCGTCGGCGCCGTATCGAAAAGAATGTGATCGAATCCCGCGGTTGTCCGCGCATCGCCGAGCAGTCTGGTGAATTCGTCGAACGCGGCGATCTCCACCGTGCAGGCGCCGGATAACTGCTCTTCCATGCTATGGACCGAAGCGTCGGGGAGCACGCCGCGATACGGCCCCACCACCCGTTCCCGGTAAACCTTGGCCGCCGCCTCCGGGTCGATGTTCATCGCCCAAAGCCCCTCGGCGCCGGGTATCGCCGTAGGCGCTCCCGAAAGGCTCACACCCAGGACCTCGTCCAGATTCGACGCCGGGTCCGTACTCACGAGCAGCACCTTCTTACCGCGCCGGGCCATGGTCACCGCGGTGGCGCAGGCAAGCGAAGTTTTCCCCACACCGCCCTTGCCGGTGAAAAACACGATGCGGGTCGCATGTTCGAGGAATGCGGCGTTCGTCATGGCCGCACCCTAGCCACAGCAATTTAGAATGCCCGGAAGCTGGGCCGAAGCTGCCGTGTGAACGCCCACGCCGGACACCTTCGCCAGTTCTTCCCGCGGTGGATATCCGCCTTGACTGGCAATCTGGCCATTCACCAAAATCAACGGCAGACACGCGTTGCCCTCTTTGTCCAACGCGTCCTTGACCAGAGGATTGGCAACGAAGGCTTGCGGCTGCTGGCTCAGGTTGTACCGTTCTACGTGGACGCCTTTTCCGCGAAGCCAGAACAGGTCCGCGCTGAATCGGGCCAGGGCCGGATCGGCCACCGGTCCGCAAACACCACTCGAACAACACATGGGAGGATCGAACACTTCAACGGTTGTCATTTTAAGTAGCTCCTTATTTCGTTCATCGACGAACAACGATTCCATAGGCATAAAAAAATGCCCTTACACAATGCCCACCAGCGCCTTCAACCGGCGTAGGCCGTTAAAATCGATGCAGTAGCCCACCCGCGGCCCGTCCTGCGAACTTCTTACCAACCCCGCCTCCTTCAAAATGCGCAAATGCTCGGAGACGGTCGATTGCGCCAGTGGCAATTCATCCACAATCTGGCTGCAAACCCGCGCTTCTTTGCGCGACAACATCCTCAAAATGCGCACTCGTACGGGATGGCCCAACGCCTTCGCCAATTTCGCCAACTCTTCATCGGCCTCTGCGCCTTCAAGCGTTCGCAGATCGATTTCCGGCCGGGTTGGCTCCGGTGGGCAGCAGAGTTCGCCGGTGGCTGGCTTGGATTCTTTCATAGCGTATCGTCGATTAACGATACCATGGACGACTTCGCCCGTCAAGGACCTATCGCCGCGCACACCAGTCGCGAAATTTGATAACCGTCCCGCCCCGGTTCTATGCTGGTAAAGGACCGGCGCCCGAGTCGTCAAGAATTTAGGCGGCGGCGCGGAGGTCCGTCATCCAATAGGTGGAAAATTCATGAGCACAACCGCGATCGCCGGACGGCGCGAGTTAAGTTTCTATCGCACCACCGTCGGCAAGAAGGCGGCGATGGCCGTTAGCGGCCTGATTTTATTTGGCTTCGTTCTCGCGCACATGGCCGGCAACCTTCAAATTTACGAAGGCCCCGAAAAGCTCAACGCCTACGCCAAACTGCTGCGCAGCGTTCCCGAGCTGCTGTGGGGCGCGCGGATCGTTCTACTGGCCATGGTGATCCTCCACATCGCATCATCGGTCCAACTGGCGTTGTCGAACCGGCGCGCGCGTCCCGTCGGCTACGTGAAAAAAGAAACGCTGCAAGCCAACTACGCCACGCGAACCATGTACTGGAGCGGTCCCATCGTTCTCTGCTTCATCGTTTACCATCTTCTTCACCTCACCTTCGGCGCGGTCCATCTCCCGTTTCAGGAGGGCGACGTCTATGCCAACGTGGTGAGCGGATTTCAAGTGGTCCCCGTGTCGCTGTTCTATATCGTCTCGATGATGCTACTCGGAATGCACCTCAACCACGGGTTGTGGAGCCTGTTTCAATCGCTCGGCTTTTTTCACCCGCGCTTCACGCCACTCATTCGAACGGCCGCCGGTTTGCTGAGCCTGCTGATCGTCGTGGGAAATATTTCAATCCCCATCGCGGTGCTCGCCGGCTGGGTGAAATAAGGACGCATGGAACTGAATTCGAGAATCCCGGCGGGTGAAATCGAGGGCCTGTGGGACCGCGCCAAGTTCGACATGAAGCTGGTGAACCCGGCCAACAAGCGCAAGCACACCGTGATCGTCGTCGGCACGGGACTGGCAGGGGGATCGGCGGCGGCCACTCTCGGCGAGCTGGGCTACAACGTGAAGTCGTTCTGCTTCCAGGATTCCCCGCGCCGCGCCCACAGCATCGCCGCGCAAGGCGGCATCAACGCCGCCAAGAATTATCACGGCGACGGCGACAGCGTCTACCGCCTGTTCTACGACACGGTGAAGGGCGGCGACTTCCGCGCCCGCGAGGCCAACGTCTACCGCCTGGCCCAGATCAGCGTCGATATCATCGACCAATGCGTGGCCCAGGGCGTTCCCTTCGCCCGCGAGTACGGCGGCACGCTGGCCAACCGCAGCTTCGGAGGCGCGCAGGTTTCCCGCACATTTTACGCCCGCGGCCAGACCGGGCAACAGTTGCTGCTCGGCGCCTATCAAGCCCTCGAGCGTCAGATCGAAGCCGGGCAGGTTACGATGTACCCGCGCACCGAGATGCTCGATCTTGTCGTCGTCGACGGCCGCGCGCGCGGCATCGTTACGCGCGATCTGGTCAGTGGCGAAATCGAATGCCACGCCGCCGACGCCGTCGTTCTCGCCACCGGCGGCTACGGCAACGTGTATTACTTGTCCACCAACGCCAAGGGATCTAACTGCACCGCCATCTGGCGCGCGCACAAACGCGGCGCAGCTTTCGCCAACCCCTGTTACACCCAGATACATCCCACCTGCATTCCGGTCGCCGGCGACTATCAATCGAAACTGACTCTGATGAGCGAGAGCCTGCGCAACGATGGCCGCATCTGGGTGCCAAAGAAAGCCGGCGACAAGCGCGCACCGGCCGACATCCCCGAGGCCGAGCGCGACTATTATCTGGAGCGCAAGTATCCCAGCTTCGGCAACCTCGTCCCGCGCGACGTCGCCTCCCGCAACGCAAAGCAGGTTTGCGACGAGGGCCGCGGCGTAGGTCCCGGCGGCCTCGGCGTCTATCTCGATTTCAGCGACGCCATCCTCCGGCTGGGCGAGGATACCATCCGCGAGCGTTATGGCAACCTCTTCGACATGTACCAGCGCATCACCGCCGAGGATCCCTACCACGCTCCCATGCGCATCTATCCGGCGATGCATTACACCATGGGCGGCCTGTGGGTGGACTATTATTTGATGACCACCATCCCCGGCCTCTTCTCGATCGGCGAGGCCAACTTTTCCGACCACGGCGCCAATCGCCTCGGCGCCAGCGCGCTCATGCAGGGCCTCTGCGACGGCTACTTCGTGCTCCCCTACACCGTCGGCGATTACATCGCGAAAACGAAGCTCGATAAGGTGGACACAACCCATCCGGAGTTTCGCGCGGCCGAGGAAAACGCCCGCTGCATCAACCGGCGATTGTTGGCCGTGAACGGCGCCCGGACCGTCGATTCCTTCCATCGCGAACTGGGAAAGATCGTTTGGGACTACTGCGGAATGTCGCGCACCGCGGAGGGCTTGCAACTCGCCATCGGCAAGATCCAGGCGCTGCGCGAAGAATATTGGCGCGACGTTCGCGTGCCCGGCGGCGCCGAGGATCTGAACCAGTCGCTTGAAAAAGCCGGCCGCGTCGCCGATTTCTTCGAGCTGGCCGAGTTGATGTGCCGCGACGCCCTGCACCGCGACGAATCCTGCGGCGGCCATTTTCGCGAAGAGTATCAAACGCCGGAGGGCGAAGCCCAGCGCGACGACGAGCGGTTTTCCTATGTCGCCGCCTGGGAGTACCGCGGCGAAGGCCAACCCCAGGCGCTCCACAAAGAGGAACTGCATTTCGACTATGTGCATCCCAGCCAGAGGAGCTATAAGTAGATGAAGCTGACGCTCCACATCTGGCGCCAGAAGAACGCCGCCAGCCCCGGCCGGATGGTGCGCTACGAGGCCGCGGACCTGAACGCGGACATGTCGATGCTGGAGGCGCTCGATGTGTTGAACGAATCGCTCATCCTCAAAGGCGAGGAGCCCGTGGCCTTCGAGCACGATTGCCGCGAGGGCATTTGCGGCTCCTGCGGGATCATGATCAACGGCCTGGCGCACGGCCCCCTCCCGGCGACGACCACATGCCAGTTGACCCTCCGCAATTTCCGCGATGGCCAGGAGCTGTATCTGGAGCCGTGGCGCGCCCGCGCCTTCCCCGTGATGAAGGATCTGATCGTCGACCGCAACGCCTTCGACCGCATCGTCGCCGCCGGAGGCTACGTCTCCGTCCCCACCGGCAGCGCCCCCGACGGCAACGCCATTCCCGTCCCCAAGGACAACGCCGACCGCGCCATGGACGCCGCCGCCTGCATCGGCTGCGGAGCCTGCGTCGCCGCCTGCCCCAACGCCTCCGCCGCCCTCTTCACCGGCGCCAAAATCGCCCACCTCGCCCTGCTCCCCCAAGGCCAACCCGAGCGCCACACCCGCGCCCTCAACATGGTCCGCCAGTGGAACCTAGAACAGTTCGGCAGTTGCACCAACATCGGCGAATGCGAAGCCGTCTGCCCGAAGGAAATCAGGCTGGAAGTCATCGCCGCCATGAACCGCGACTTCCTCGTGGCAAGCTGGTCCGAACGGCCGGCGCCAAGGGCGGACGAGCATTGAGTGACTTCCCAAAACGGCCGTCGTGCGCTCCGGCGGTTTCGAAGAACGACGCGGTTACGTTTGAACGGGAGACGGCGGCTCAATTGAAGAGTCAACTGCAGGAGCGGGACTCGGCATCGAGTCCGACCCTGCAGGACAAAGAGTAAACTTCCTGAAGCTCTTCCTCCCGTCGGTATCGGAGTGTTCGCGGTCCTGTTTCCAATCCAATTCCCTTTAGACCGACTTTTGGCCCATGGGTAGGGGTCCGATTCCGCAGCTATTGTCGTCGTCGTCCTGGATGGCCTGGAGTGCATTCAATTCGAACACGAGGTGTTCCAACTCAAGTCCGACTCCGCCACGATAAGTCCGGAGGCGAAGCCCGCGGCGAACGAAACCGTGGTTTCCAATCACCTCTCCGCCGATACCATTTGATTACAGGATCGCCAGCTTGACCGGCTTGCCAACACGGCTGAGCATTTCCACGAGCGTATCGATGGTGAACTTTGCCGTTTTCTTGTTCACCACGTCGGATACACGCGGGCGCGAGATCATCAGAATCTCCGCTGCGTCAGCCTGCTTTAGGTGATGTTTCGCGATCCAGACGGACAGTTCTTCCATCAGTTGCCGCTTCAGCAGCCGCGTGTCATTGATCTGTTTGCGGGACGCAGCCTGCAGACGCTTGGCCTCGTCTGGCGTAAAACCCAGCTCCAGGAAGAGGTTCGCTCCAGGCTTTGTCACATGGCGAATTTCGGTATCGATCTTCATTTCTTTTCCTTTCTCGCGTTAACGACTGCGCGATAGCGCGTCGCGGCAATAGCCTTATCTTGCTTGCGGGTCGCCTGCGTCTTCTTCTGGAAGCAATGCAGCACGTAGATGGCTTCCTCAAACTTGGCGACATACATCACGCGGTAGATGCCACTCGCGTCCCGGATGCGAATTTCTTTGGTGCCGGCTCCCACATCGTCGAACGGCTTCCAGCCGGCCGGCTCAAGCCCAGCCTGGACCTTCCCCAACTGGAAGCCCGCTTCCTTCCGGGCGTCTGTCGGGAATGCCAGCAGATCGTCGTAGGCAGAGCCTACCCACCGGATCTGTTTTTGGTCGTCCATCCGGCCAGTATGTATAAAAGTTTATACGCGCATGCGGGGGCAAGTCAAGATGTTAAGTGAAGGAAGTTCAGTGGGCGGTGTTGTCATCGGGGGACGAAGAGAAGGTCGTCCAATCTTAACCGGCCCTTTCCATGGACCCAAATAGAAGTGTACGTCCCCGCGTTCCTCGGCCGCCTCAGCTCGCGCCTCGCCGCCAGTTGGTCCGAGTGCCTGTGCCAAAGGACAGATGAATTAAGACGTCCGGCCTGCACGTTTTGAGCGTACCGGGCGTCAACTCTACGAGGGAAGGGCGTCTATGCGATGGCCGATGACCTTGGTGGTTTTGCTCGCGACCGCGGCGCGCGGGGAACCCTGCGACCCGCCCCCGCAGATCGCCGAATTCGTCCGAACCCTGCCGGACGACAACGCCAAGCGGCGCGCGGCGATTGAGGAGAGGCTGAAATCCGACCCGGAGGATTTCTGGCTGAACCGGCTGTATCTCGACGGTTCGGTTTACCAACGAAGCGCCATTCGAGATCGATACCGGCAGCGGTCGGAGGCCCATCCCGGCGATCTCGGTGATGAGTATCTTTACGGACGCAGCCTCGTTGGATATAACACCGCGCAAGCTCTGAGGGTTTATACGGACATCCTGGGAAAAGATACCGATTATCCCTGGGTGCATTATTCGCAACTGGAAATCTATCGCGCCGAAGCCTTTCGCGATCGCACCAAACTTCACCTGAGCTTCGATGCGTTGGCGCGCGTGTGTCCCGCCTGGATCGAGCCATACCGGTACCTGAACGCGATGGACGACGAAACGGCCGCCACGCACGCCCCGCGCCTGAGGGCGATGCTCGAAGCATCGAAAGATACCCGTGACTTAAGGCTGTACCAGACGCTATGGGCGGTGGAGTTTCGCATTCGGCCGCCGTTGGAGCGGGATGCGGAGAAGGAACGGATCGCCGCCGACTTGCGCCGCCTGAGCCAATTCGGAGGCGAACAGGCCGTGATCGCCGCCGGCGCCAAATTAATCGGCAACGACGCGTTGGCGAAAGAAATGGCGGCGGCGCGCCCGCCAGATCTCATGGCGGTGGTGCAGGCGTGGCGCGACGCTCATCCGTATCCGCGCAAAGACGATCCGCCGGAAAAAAAGCGAGCCTTTGCCGAAGCGCAGTTGGAAGCCTCCGCGAAGTGGATCGCGATGGATCCCGGAAACATCCTGGGGTACAACGATCGTTTTGCCGCCCTGGCGACGCTCCATGCTCCAACGGAACAGATCGCGGCGGCGGGCGATGACGAGGTGCGGATCGCGCGCACCGACCGCCGGGCCGCGGGGCCGAGTTTCATCGCCGGCGTCGCGGACATCTACGTCGAACATGGAATTCTACTCGACCGCGTTCCCGCGCTGATCGAGGAAGCGATGAAGGGTTTCGACGATCCGGAAGCCGTCATCGAAATCGATCTCGCGCCGAGCCACCAGATTACCCAAATGAACCAAATGGGATTTCGTCCGTTGGCATGTCGACGCGATCACGACGCTTTCGAGATGCTACGAGAAACTCGGCCAAATGGACCAGGCGCGCGCCGTTCTGGCCCCAATCCCCGCCTACCTGACGTCGAAGCCCATCCCCGCGAACATGCCGGACGACAGTTTCGCCCGCAGTATCGTGTCCTTCCACGCGCTGGCGCAATTTTCCTATTGGGTACGTCTCGCCGAACTCGACGCCCAGGAACACCGTGCCAAAGACGCGCTGAAAGAATATCGCGAGGCGCTTCTCGTCTGGGACGGCCGCCGCGCCGATCTGCTCGCCCGCCAGCAGCGTTTATGGAAGGATCTAGGGC
Organism: uncultured Acidobacteriota bacterium; assembly: GCA_963823105.1. GTDB lineage: Bacteria > Acidobacteriota > Terriglobia > Bryobacterales > Bryobacteraceae > JAJYKC01. Next base: position 1,035,964 of record CAWGKC010000005.1, on the reverse strand, counting down.
GGCCGGAGAACGCATGGCAGGCCTGGGTCGATTCGATTCCGCGCCCCGCATGGGAACAGAACTCCAGCGCTCCCCGCCCCGATTTCGCGCCCGTCAACCGCGCCCTGCCGAAAATCACTTTGAAGGATCTCGACGGAATCGAGTGGCCATCCGACCGCCTCCTCGCGAAAACGACGATCGCCGTCGTCTGGGCCACCTGGTGTACGCCCTGCGTGAAAGAACTGCCCTACGTGGACCAGCTCGCCGCCCGGCTAAAGGATCATCCGGACGTCCAGGTAATCTCGTTCAACACGGACGACGATCCCGAACTCGCGAAGCTTTTTGTCGCCAAGAACGGCTACAAGTTCCCCGTCCTCCCGGCGAAGAACTTCGCCGAAGACCTGATGCCCTACTTCTCGATCCCACGCACATGGATCATCCAACACGGCGCGATCGTCAAAGAAAGCGAGGGATTCTACGGCGACGGCGCTCAGTGGATCGATCGCGTTGCCGCACAAGTAAAGTAGGCGCTCACTCCCGCTTCTTCACCCCTTCGTTTGAAACCTCTCCCAAGTAAACAACCCAATCGTCGTCTTCGCGTCCACCACCGTCCCCTTCTGAATCCTCCCCTCGATCTGCTGCGCCGTAAACCCCCGCACTCGATCCGCTCGTCCTCCGAATCGGGCTACCGGGAGGTCAGGCCGCCGCCGAACGCGAAAGCGGCGGCGTCTGTGTCTCCTCCCGATAAATCATGGCGCCGAGCAACGCCGCTACGACGGCTTCTATCAGACCAATCGGAATTGTCATGGCCGCCAGTCGAAGCGGGAAAATATGCGTGACCACGGGAAACGCGCCGCCCAGGCCGTAATTCATCACCCACATGCCGGCGCCCGCGATGACGGCCGTCCTCGGTCCGGCCCCATACCGCGGCCGGATGGACGCATAAAGCCACATCATCGTGATTCCCGTCGCGAATCCCCACAGATTGAGCGCCGCCATCTGCTTCACGCTTAAGGCGCCCGGAAGGTTGAGGCCCCGCATCACGGAATCCCAGTCGCTACCAAAGATAACGCCGTTAACCAATATCTCGGACGCGTCGATGACCAAACCCGCCAACAGGCCACCCAATATCAATCGCTTCCAGTTCAGTTGTCCCATGCCGCTAGGCCTCCGCCTGAGAAGAAACTCTATACCCAAAACGGTCGCCGCGCAAGTGCCAAGGGCGCGGCCTCCGATTGCGCTCGCCTTCTAACTCGCGGACACGCGATCGGCCGGCGAAAGTCATTCATGCCGCAGCGCCGCCATCGGATCGATTCGGGACGCTCTCCGCGCCGGAACGTAACCGGCTAAGTGCGCCGCGCCAAGAAGGATCTCCGCCGCCGAAGAGAACCTCCGGCACGAACTCCATTTCATGGGTGAAGATCGGAAGGCCAAGATATCCGCACTCGCAAAGAAGGGCGTTCGGTGTTCGAACGTGCGGGAAGCCGGATCGGTTCGATCACAAGTATCCGGCCTCCCGGCAGAGGCGAGGCCGGTCTCTATAAGTCGAAGCATCCAACGGCATTGGCCCTCATCTCCAAGTGATCCGCCGCCCGAAGCCTAGCCAAACATATTTGAAATTCCGAAACTCGAAATCGCTGGTCACGGCCTCCAAAAATATTTCTTCCCCTTACCCCTCAACACCTTACACGCCGTTCGTGAATTCCGCCGCTCGTTTTTTTCTTCCCCCGCGCTATCGTGTAACCAAGAGCGAGACGACTGATCATCTTCGTCCTCGCCGCTAAGTGGTTTCCATTCTAGACAAGGGAGATCGCGAACGCAAAAAGGTGGGCGCTGGCCGCTCGCGTTTGACGCGGCTCCCTAACCCGTGCAAGGGCAAATGAACGGGTTTTTGATCTTCGTAAAACGCAACGTTGCACCAAATTATTAGGAAACAAAGGAAAGAAGGGAAGAAAGCAAATCGGATCGGAACGGCAAAGCAGAAACGAACCAAGGGTGTAGTGCGAACGATGTAACAATGTTAGAGGACCACTTTCTCAAGTGGTTCTGTTTACAAATCGACATCCGGGAATCGAACGATGCCAACCATTGTAGTTGACGACAAAGACCTGCTTGCGGAGCGAAGGTACACAATAGGTGAAAACGGAGAACACGCCTTGACAGTTCGCTTAGCAAAGCCGATCCAGCTAGGACCCGGGAGATATCGCTGCGACTTCCAGTTCGCCGGCCCCTGCGAAAATCACGGAGGATGGGTAATCGGGATCGATGCTATGAACGCAATCGACAGCGCCTTTTGGATGATGGGCAGTAAACTCGCCGGCCTGAATGAGTCTGTGTTTGAGAATAAGCTGATGTGGGAAGCCGGCGTGCCGGAAAAACCGCTAGGTCTGCCCGTGATAAGGGGAGAGAATTTTCGGAATTACTGAGGCTAGAGCGGAGCGACCGAATGCACCCGATCCGGCTCCGTCCGACCAGCCCTGCGGATTCTTTCCTGACGAGACGGCCTTGCGGATGGGCGCATTCCGCCCTCAGGTCATTTGGGCGGACAGCATCTCCTCCACGTATTTCTTCGGGTCGCGCATGAAGTCTCGCATGAGCGTGAAGTGCTCGGTCTCTTCGTAGAGTAATTCTTCGGATGCCGAGTCGTCGAGCCAGAGCAAGTCCGCGCCGGGGAGGGCGAGAAGGATCGGGGAGTGCGTGGCGATGATGAACTGCGCCCGGCGCGCCGAGGAAAGCTCGTGGACGAGCTTCAGGAAGAGGAGTTGCCGCGCGGGAGACATCGCGGCCTCCGGCTCGTCGAGCAGGTAGATCGCTTCGCGGAAGTAAGTAAAGTAGTTGTTGGCAAGGGCGAGGAACGACTCGCCATGCGATTGCTCGTGCAGGCTCTTGCCTCCGTACGGGGCGAGAGCGTCGTCGTCGGGGTTCTCGCGGTCGAGGTCGTCGATGTGGGTGGAAAAGTTGAAGAAGCTTTCCGCGCGAAGAAAGAAGCCGCGAGTCGTCTTCTTTCGCCACCACAGCCGGATCGCCGGAGCGAGTTGCGATTCGGTGGGATGCCGATTGTAGCTGTGATTGCGGCTTCCGCCGGCAAGATTGAATCCGCACTTATCGGCGACGGCCTCGAGGAGAGTGGATTTGCCGCTGCCGTTCTGGCCGGCGAGGAACGTCACGTAGGAATCGATGGGAAGGTCGAGGCCGTTGTGCAAAATGGGCAGAGTGAACGGAAATTCGCCGGCCTTCACGCGCTCCGGCAACATTACGATGCGCTTGAGGAATGGCGCTTCGGCCCTTACCGCCGCATTCACAAGGCCTTCCGAAAAAACCTCTTCCAAGTAAACAACCCAATCATCGTCTTCGCGTCCACCACCGTCCCCTTCTTGATGCGCTCCTCGATCTCCTTCGCCGTAAACCACCCGCACTCGATCCTCTCGTCCTCCATCGGCTCCGCGTCCCCCGGCGTCAGCCCCGTCGCCAAATACACCGTCATCTTCTCCGCCACATACCCAGGACTCGGATAAAACGACACCATCTTTTTCCAATGCCGCGCCCGGTACCCCGTCTCCTCCTTCAACTCCCTCCGCGCCGCCTGAATCGGCGTCTCCCCCGCGTCCACACGCCCCGCCGGCAACTCCCAAATGTACTTCCCCGCCGGCAGCCGGAACTGCCGCACCAGCAGCACCCGCTCCCGCTCGTCCACCGCCATCATCACCGCCGACCCGTTATGCCCCACGATCGCCCGCCGGATCTCGAATCCGTCCGGACTCACCGCCACTTCCTCCGTCACCCGGAACAACGAGTTCTTATATTTCTCTTCCGACGAAATAATCTTCATGCTCTCCCGATCGCCTCCGCGAATTTCGCCACCGTCATCGTATTCAAAATGTCCCCCGCCTCCAGCCATCCCCGCCGCGCCGTCGCCACGCCATACTTCATGTTCGACAAATGCTTCGGATGATGCGCGTCCGTCGAAATCGAAAACTTCGCACCCCGCGCCTTCGCCGCCCGCAGCAGCGGCCCCGATAAATCCAGCCGCTCCGGACTCGCGTTGATCTCCATCCGCACCCCGCGCCGCGCCGCCTCCGCCGCCACCCGCTCGAAGTCGTAGGCGAACGGCTCCCGATGCAACAGCAGCCGCCCCGTCGGATGCCCCATAATCTTCACCGCCGGCGACTCCAGCGCCCGCAGCAACCGCTCCGTCATCTCCGCCGCTTCCATGTTCATGTGGCTATGCACGCTAGCGATCACCAGGTCCAACTCCGCCAGCGCGTCCTCGGCAATATCCATCGTCCCATCCTTTCGGATGTCGCACTCCAACCCCGAAAACACGCGAATCCCCAAACCCTCCCGCTCGATCCCCCTCACCCTCCGCGCGAACTCCACCACCCTCCGCTCGTCCAACCCGTTCGCCATCGCCAGCGCCTTCGAATGGTCCGTGATCGCGATGTACTCATACCCCATCGCCCGCGCCGCCTCCGCCATCTCCTCCAAGCTCGCGCGCCCGTCCGTCTCCGTCGTATGCATGTGAAGATCGCCGCGAATATCCCGCGCCTCCACCAGTTTCGGCAGCCGCCCTTCCAGCGCCGCCTCGATCTCCCCTGCGTTCTCCCGCATCTCCGGCGCGATCCACGGCAGCCCCAGCGCCTTGTAAACGCCTTCCTCCGTCCGCCCCGCCACCAACACGTTCCCCTCCACCTTGTATAACCCGTACTCGTTCAGCGTCAGCCCCATCTTCTGCGCCCGCGCCCGTAGCGCCACGCTGTGCTCCTTGCTGCCCGTGAAATACTGCATCCCCGCGCCATAGCTCTCCATCGGCAGCGCCCGCAAATCCACCTGCAAACCCTCCGGCCCATACCGCACGCTCGCCTTGTTCTCGCCCTTCCCCAACACCTCCACCACCTCCGGATGCCCCACGAACCGCTCCAGCGCCTCGCCCGCCTTCGCGCCCGCCGCCAGTAAATCCAAATCGCCGATCGTCTCCTTCCCCCGCCGCACGCTCCCCGCCGCGCTTAACTCCTCCAGCTCACAACCTTCCCGCAAATACGCCATGATCTCCGTCGCCGTCCGGTCCCCAAAGCTCAGCAAAAAACGCCCCGCGCTCTTGCGGTACAGCGCGATCGAGCGCAGCACTTTCTCTTCCAGCTTCGCCCCCATCCGCGGCAGATCCCGCAGCTTATGCTCCAGACAGAGCTTCTCAAGATCGTCGATCGTGCTCACCCGGTAATGCTCGATCAGCAGCGCGATGCTCTTCGGCCCCAGCCCCTGAATCTTCAGCAGCTCCAGCGCCGTCGGCGGATATTTCTCCAACAACTCGTCCCGCCGCTCGAACGATCCCCGCTCGTGGATCTCCGCGAGAATCGCCGCGATCCCCTTTCCAATCCCCGGAACCTCCGTCACCTTCCGCGCGGGATCGCCCAGAATCGCGTCGATGCGCTCCGGCAGCCCCTGAATCGCCGCCGCCGCGTTGCGGTAGCTCCGTATCCGGAACCCATCCTCCGCCGCGATCTCCATCAGATCGGCCGTCTCGCTCAACAACCGCGCGTATTGGCTATTCTCCATCGCCCCTCCCCGCGTATGGCTCCACGTGAATCAACACGTCCGCCACCCAGTCCAGATTCTCCTTCACCGCGATCCTCACCTGCCGCGCGATCCCGTGCGAGGCCCGCACCGTCATCGCCGGGTCCACTTCCAAATGCAAATCGACATGGTACTGAAAACCGGTCTTCCGCGCAAAGCACTTTTCCACACGAAGTACTCCCGGAACCACCATCGCCACGTCCTTAATCTCGTTAAGCATCGCCGCTCCGGGACTGGTGTCCATCAACTGCAGCGCCGTCTCCCACCCCACCCGTCCGCCCAGCCCCATCACGATCAGCCCCACCGCGAACCCTCCGAAATGATCGAAAGCCCCCAGCCGCGCCGTGTCCACCAGCGCGATCGACAACCCGCACAGCGCCACCAGCGCCGACAACACGTCCACCCCGTCGTTGGTGGCGTCCGCCAGCAGAGCGTCGCTGCGTATCCTCCGCCCCACGCGCTTCTTCCATCCCCACAGCCCGCCTTTCACGGCGATCGAAATCAACAGCGGCCACACCGCGAAAAACCGCGGCGCGTGCTGCGGCTCGAATGTCTTCTGCAGCGACCGGAAACAGATCAACGCCCCGGTGGCGATCAGGATCCCGCCCACGAGCAGCGCCGACAACGTCTCCAACCGCCCGTGTCCATAAGGATGCTCGTCGTCCGGCGGCCGCGCCGCCATGTACAAACCGAACAGCACGATCCCGGAGCTTAGAACGTCGCTCGCCGACTCCAACCCGTCGGAAACCACCGCCGTCGAATTCGCCCTCAGCCCCACGGCGATCTTCAGCACGGCCAGCCCCGCGCTCGCGCCAATGCTCAGCAGCGCAATGCGCCGGCCCCTCCGTCCCAGGTCCACTCTTGCAATATACCAGCGCCGCCTTTTCGCCCGCCGCCGCGCGGAGCGGGACAATAGAGGCAGTTCATGGAACGAAAAATCTTCTGGATCGTCTTCACCCTCCTCGGCCTGATGGCCGATTTCGTTCTCCCCCTCTGGTGGGCTCTCGGCGCCACCATCCCCATCTGCTTCCTCAGTTGGTGGATCGCCTATCGCAGCGGCTGGTTTTAGCTCCGCACCATAATACGTTCCCGTTATTGCTTCCCTACCCCATTGCGGTTAAATTCGAACGAGCGCCTATGAAGCCCATGTTCCTGCCCGAGGTCGAGCAAAACCCCAAGCCCGGCCCCTACCTCGACAACCTCCGCGCCATGCAGGCCGCCGGCGCCGAGTACCCGCAGATCTGGCACCTCTTCGCCTTCCTCCCCAGCGCCACCGAACACCTCGCCCGCTTCACGCAGGAGATCCTCCGCGGCCCCGCCCCGCTCAGCCCCGGCCTCCGCGAGCTGATCGCCGCCCGCACCTCGGGCGAGAATCAGTGCCCGTTTTGAGTGAAGTCCCACGCCGCGGTCGCGGCGGTACTGCTCGACGATGAGGATCTCGTGCGCGGCGTTGTCGACGATCTCGAATCCTCCCGTCTGCCCGAAAACGAGAAGGCGCTCTTCCGCTTCGTCGACAAGGTGAACCACCATTCGCCCGAGATCGCCGAAGCCGACCTGATCCCTCTCCGCGCCGCCGGCTGGACGGACGAAGCGATCTACTTCGCCATCACCGTCTGCGCCCTCTTCAATTTCTATAACCGGTGGATCGACGCCTCGGGTGTCCATGCCCTCTCGGACGAAGCCCATCGCCAGGGCGGCAAGCGAAGCGCCATCCACGGCTATGTGCGCAAGTAGCGTCCGAAGACCTGGAACGCTCTCCCGGCCGGGCGCGGTTACACGTCCGCTCCTTCAGCCGCTTCGCGATCCGTCCCTACGGATGAAGAGCCAGCGTAACGCCCGCTTGCGTGGTGACGCCGCCGATGGCGACGGAGATGGGGGAGGCGTTCCCGGTGGATGCGCCGGCGGGAACCTGGACGTTTAATTGGACCAGGCCCAGCAGCGAACCGGGGACCGCGCCGGCGTATGTGACGCTGGCGTTGACGCCGCCGATGGTGACGATGGGCGGCGCCGCGAAGACGGGCGGTGTGGAGGCGAGCGGCAGGAGTTCGCCGGTGACCAGGGACGTGGACGAGCTTCCGGTATCGTAGTTGCCCGCGCCGGTGAGATAGAGCACGACGGTGCTGCCGATATAGGCGGGGTTGGTGACGGAGTTCAACGAGTATGCGGTGGTAACTGAGTTGTAGTCGAGCGCGGCCGCCTGGCCCGCGCCGGAGCCGTTGGCGGTGAAGATGGCCGGATTGGTGGCGGCCAGCGTGACGGCCAGGTTGGGCGCCGTCGAGGTTCCGTTGGTCAGAGCGATCTGTTTATTCGCACCGGGAGCGATTCCGTACGGGATCTGGATGCTGACCTGATTCTGGCTGACATAGAGCAGCGGCGCGGCGACGCCATCGACGGTGACGGACACGCCACTGAGCGTGGTATCGACGAAACCGGGAACGGTGGTGGTCATGCCGGCCGGGGTGAGCGGGCCGATGTTGGCTCCGAAAAGAGTGACCAGCTCGCCGGGGCTGACCGTGTTGGCGGGCGTGTAACTGGCCGCGTCGACCGCCGTGTCGAGGGCGGGAGTGTTGGCGACGGGCACGGCCACGGTGGGAGAGGAACCGCCGGGCGGAGGGTTTTGCACGAAGAGATTCAGGGTTCCGGGTACGGCCAATTCGCTCGCCGGGATCGTCGCCAGCAGGGCGTTGGAGTTCAAAATCTTGGTCGTCAGCGGCGCGGTGAGGCCGGTTAATCCGGCGACGGTGGCGCTGTAAAATCCGGTTCCCCGGACGGTCAGCGTGACCGGCGTCGAGCTTACCGGGAGCGTGGCCGGGAAGAAGGAAGTAATCGTGGGCGCGGCGGTGTTTACCGTGTAGCTGATGGTGACGTTTTGCGAGCCGGCGCTTCCGGAGCCGGGGCCGGACGTGGAAGGCACGATGGTGACCTTGCCGGTGTAGGGCGTGGCCTGCGGCGCGAGACCGGTAGAGTTGACGGTGACGGTGAGCGGGAACTCCTCGCCGGGCAAAACGACGCCGGCCGCCGGGGTGACGGTCATCCATTTCGCGCCGGCGGTGACGGTGAAAGAGACCGGTTCGCCGGTGGTGGTGAGGGTGATCGTTCCGACGGAGGAGGTGGGCGGCGCGCTGAAGCTTAGGGTCGTCGGCGTCGGCGTGAGACCCGAGGACGGCGCGGTGACGGTGAGCGTGACGGCAATGGTCGAAGGCGCGGAGACCCCGGTGACGTTCAGAGTGATGGTGTCGGTGTAGACGCCCACCGGCAGGCTGGTGGGGTTGACCAGCACGCTGAGCGCGACGGGAAGGACGCCACTAGGCGGGCTGACGACCAGCCATGGCTGGACGTTGGTGGCAGCGTAGGGGGCGAGCGAAGCCGGACTGATCCGAACCGAGGCCGTTTGGGCCGACGGAAGAGCGTTGCCGATGACGTAGCTGAAGTTAAGCGCGGCGGGCGTGACGCTCACCGTGGGCGACGTCTGGCCTAAAGCCCCGGAAATCATCGCACCCGCTAACAGACCGAGTTGAAAGATTCTTGTTCTCACGCATTGTACTTATCGGGCGGGCGCGGGAAAGGTTGAGCGGGGGTCCGGGAAGCGGGCGGCAGCGAGCGCCCGCCATATTTCCGCTTCGCCGCGGAACGGACCGGCGCATCGGTTATGCTATCACCCAGGAGGGGAAGCTTATGCGTGTTCGCGGAGCGGCGTTGGGGGCGATCGCAGTCTTATTGGCATTCGCGGGTTGCGCGAAGAAGCCGAGCGGGGTGATTCCGGCGGGGCCGCGGTTTGAGAAGGATCTGCAGACGGCGCTGATCGATGCCAAGCCGGGGGCGGTGGTGGAACTGCCGGAGGGGCGTTTCGAGATGACCGGGACGTTGTCGCTGACCGTTCCCAATGTGACGATCCGGGGGCAGGGGATGGACAAGACGGTGCTGTTCTATGGCAACCAGACCTCGGGCGCGGCGGGGATTCTGGCCACGGCGAACGGGTTCACGCTGGAGGGGTTGACAATTCAAAACACCAAGGGCGACGCGGTGAAAATCAACGGCGCCGACGGGGTAACCATCCGCAACGTGAAGGCGGAGTGGACGGGTGGGCCGGACGAAAAGAACGGCTCCTACGGTATTTATCCGGTGCAATGCAAGAACGTGCTGATCGAGGATTCGGCGTCGATCGGCGCGGCGGACGCGGGAATCTACGTCGGGCAATCGAAGAACATCGTCGTGCGGAGGAACCGGGCGGAATCGAATGTGGCGGGGATCGAGATCGAGAATTCGGAGAACGCCGACGTTTACGAAAACACGGCGACGAAGAACGCGGGAGGGTTGCTGGTGTTTAGCTTGCCCGATCTGCCGGTGAGGACCAGCCAGAACGCGCGGGTGTTTAACAATCGGGTGTTCGCCAACAACACGCCGAACTTCGCGCCGAAGGGGAACATCGTGGCGAAGGTGCCGGCGGGGACGGGGATTCTAGTGATGGCGACGCACCATGTGGACGTGTACGGGAACACGATCCGGGACAACAATACGGTGAACGTATCGATCATCAGTTACACCTCCACCGGGAACCCCATCAACGATCCGGACTACTATCCTTACGTGGCGGCGGTGTACGTTCACGACAACAAGATCGAGGGCGGTGGGAACGTCGCCCGCCGGGATGGCGGCCGAGACGCTGGCGCCGAAGCTGGGCAAGCCGTTGCCGGCGATTCTGTGGGACGGCATTTCCGATTCCAAGCGCGAGGGCGGAGCGCAGATTTGCATCGGCAACAACGGCGGGGCCGGGTTTGCCGATTACGACGCGGCGGGAGGATACAAACACATCAGCCGCGACGTCAAGGCGCACAACTGCACGCTGCCGGCGCTGGCGGCGGTGGAACTGCCGAAGGCGAGCCCGGGGAGCGGAGGGTCGAACTGAACGCGTGGCGGGCGGGGATTGCCGGCGCGATCGCCGTGGCCCTGACGGGCTGCGGCAGGGACGTCCGGGTTTACACGCGGCGGCCGTTTCCGGAGAAGCTGTCGGCGTGGAGATTGTTTGTGGGCGAGGCTGGGGGATGGAAGCCGAACCGGCGGGTGGTCCCGTATGAATTGATCGATCCTCTGTTCACCGACTACGCGGCGAAGCGGCGATTTGTATGGATGCCGCCGGGGAAGGCGGCGGTTTACAAGGCCGAGGCGGCGTTCGATTTCCCGAAGGGCGCGGTGCTTGCGAAAACATTTTCCTATCCCGATGTTTCGGCGAGCGGCGGGGAGCGCCGCATCGAAACGAGGCTGCTGGTACACGGGGACGACGGGTGGGTGGCGCTGCCCTATGTGTGGAACGCAGAGCAGTCGGAGGCGACGCTTCAGGTTGTGGCCGACCCGGTGGACGTGCGTTGGCAGGGGCGGACCATTCATTACGCGATCCCGAACGGGAACCAGTGCAAGGAGTGCCACGACACCAATAAAGTGACGGCGCCGATCGGGCCGAAGGCGCGGCATCTGAACCGGTACGCCGATTATCCGGAGGGACGGTTCAATCAATTGACGTATTGGACGAGGATCGGGTACCTGACGGGCGCGCCGGCCGATCCGGCGAAGGCTCCGCGCCAGCCGGTGTGGAACGAAGCGGCGGCGGGCACGTTGGAGGCGCGGGCGCGGGCGTATCTGGATATCAATTGCGGGCACTGCCACAGCGAGGGCGGGGCGGCGAACAACACCGGGCTTTACTTAAGCGATCTGCAGAAGGACCGGGCGCGGATCGGGTTTTGCAAGACGCCGGTGGCGACGGGAAAGGGATCGGCGGACATGCTTTTCGATGCCGTGCCCGGCGATCCCGAGCGGTCGATATTGGTGCATCGGATGGAGTCCGAGGAGCCGAAGATCATGATGCCGGAGATCGGCCGGACGATCGTTCACACCGAAGGAGTGGAGTTGATTCGGGAGTGGATAGCCTCGCTGCGCGGCGATTGCGGGCCGACGCGGGCGTCGATCTAGCGGTGTCGGAACCGGCGGGCCGCGTACGCACGGCCGCCGCGGAGGAGCGCCCATGAAGAAGGCCTATCTTGACATCGAAACCGACTACACTGGCCCATATTTGGCCGGCGACCAGAGGTTGTTTCGAGACTACCGCCACCACACGATCACGATCCTGGGACTGCGAATCGTAGACCAAGATTCCGACCGTCTTGTCCAATGGGTCGGAGACGACGTGAGTAAGGCGCGACTCCTCGATGTCCTTGAGGGAACGGAGTGCCTGGTCACATACAACGGCCGATCGATTCCCGATGAACGGGGCCGAACCGGCTTCGACCTGCCGGTGATTGCGGCTCAACTCGGTGTGGAGCTGGACAGAATGTTTCCCCACACGGACCTGGTACTTCTCTGCTGGCGGCGTGGCCTGTACGGCGGGCTCAAGAAAGTCGAGAAGACGCTGGGGCTGACCCGGACGTTGCCGGGAAAGGACGGGGAGTGGGCCATGAAAACGTGGCGAACTTACTCCGAGTCTAAAGACAAGGCGCTCCTCGACCAGCTCTTACTTTACAACCGCGAAGACGTGACGATGTTGGAAAAGGTCGAGGTTGCGCTGCGGAACCAGAGAGCGTGACGCCCCCCGGCTGGTTCGCGCCGTCGGCCTTAGCGATCCTAAATCTCCCGAGCTACGGCGACATTAGGTAGAAAATACCGGCGACGGGCTGACAAAATTTCACACAATGCGCCGCCGGGCGGGGCGAAGTGCCGCATTTGGAGTGGATTTTGGTGGACATGCGCGTGCAGAGGGAGATATGACCCAGAGGAGATCGCGCATGAAGATCGAATTTATACTGGTGGCGGAATTGGCGGCGACGCTGGCGGCATGCGGTCGGGGGCCGTCGCCGCAGCCGATCGCGGAATCGCAATCGATTCAACAGGCGCAAGCGCAGGGCGCCAGACGGCGGACGCGGCCGCGCCGCAAAATCAAAATGCGGCCAACGTCCAGCCGCCGGTGCAGCCATCGCAATTGCAGCAGCCACAGCAGAGCGGCGCCGCGCCGGACCAAACGCAGCCGCCGCCACAGGAACAGGCGGGGCCGCCGCAGCCGCGCGAGACTTCGACGGCGCGGCCCTCGCCGGCGTTGGGTCAGCCGGGCATGGCGCCTCAACAGCAGACTCCGGAACCGCCGGCGGGAGCGCAGACGGCCGCGATTCCGGCGGGGACGGCGCTGCGCGTGCGGCTGGGCCAAACCATAGGCACGCGGATCAGCCGGCCCGGCGACCGTTTTGAAGCGACGTTGATCGAGCCCGTGGTGCTGGGAGGGCAAACCCTGATTCCGGCCGGCACCAGTTTCCATGGGAGGATCGTGGAATCGAAGAAGTCGGGAAGGCTTAAGGGCAGGGCGGTGTTGGGGTTGGAGTTGGATTCCTTCGCCTTGAACGGAGCGCGGTATTCCGTGCTCACGGCGGCGGATTTCCGCGAGAGCGGGACGGCACAGAAAAGCGCAACTGGGTCTTGATCGGCGGCGGCGCCGGATTGGGCACGGCGCTCGGGGCCTTTGCCGGAGGACCCGCGGGTGCGCTGATCGGCGCCGGCGCCGGTGCGGCGGTGGGAACCACCGGAGCTTATCTCACGGGCAAGAAGAACATCACCCTGCCCGCCGAGACGGCGCTCACTTTCCGCCTGCGCCGCGATTTGGCGATTCGCTGATTCGACCGCGAACGCGGATCTAACGGCCCAGAAACGCTTCCAGTTTTTCGACTTCGGCCTCGGCGGCGGCGAGCGCCTTCTTGGCGGCGGCGGCGTTGCCGCGGTTGATGTTATTTTCCGTCTGGTCCATGAGCAACTCCATGCGCTTCCGGGAGGCGACGATGTCTCCGCGCAATCCGAAGCCTTGGGAGGCCTGGGAGCGCTGGAGATTGTCCAGGCTGGTATTGACGGCGCCAACGCGCGTCGCCAGCATATTGAGATCGTCGTGGAGTTTTTCAAGCGCCGCGTCGTCCTGCGGAGCGGCCGGCGGAGGAGCTGCTTGCTGGACGGGCGCGGCTTGTTAGGGCTGCGGAGGCGCGGCGGGCGGCTGCGAGGGCGGTGCTTGCGGGACTGGAGTGGACCGCACGGGCTCGGCCCTCGCGGGCATGGGCGATTTACGCTCCGGCTTGGGAGCTTGTGTTTTTTCCGGGGCGGGGACATCGGGCGCCTGCGCGGCGGGCGTTGCGGCGCGGTGTCGCGGCGGGCGCCGGAGTGGCGTCGGCGGTTTGCACCGGGACGGCGGCGGGCGGAGCTTGTTTCTGGGCGGCGTTCGCCTGGCGCCACTTTGGCAAATACATCACGGCGAAGGCGAGGACGAGTAGAGCGGCGAGGGCGCCGGCCACCATCCAAAGAGCGCGGGCGTGGTGGGGCCTGGCGATGGCGGGGGCGACAGCGGGAATGGGTTGAGGAGGTGGCGGCGGCGGGACGGAGACGGCGGGCGTTGCGACCGTATCGACCAACGGCGCCATGCCGCGATGGGAAGATCCGGAGCCGTCGGAGATGGGAGTCAGTTCGATGCCGAGGGAGGCGGCGACGCTGGCGAGAGCATTGCCAAACGCGTCGGCGGTTTGGAAGCGGCCCTCGGGTTCCTTGGCCAGCGTCATCAAAATGATCTCGTTGAGTGCGGGGGGGACGCTGGGGTCGAGTTCGACGGGCGGGCGCGGCGGCTGGTGGAGATGGCCGGCGAGGATGGCGTAGTCGCTGTCGCCCTGGAAGGGTTTTTGGCCGGTGACCATTTCATAGAGCGTGACGCCGAGCGAATAAATATCGGAGCGGGCGTCGAGTGGTTTGCCCTCGGCTTGCTCCGGCGACATGTAATAAAGGGAGCCGACCATCTGGCCGGTTTTGGTGAGTGAGCGGTCGGCGGTCATGCGGGCGATGCCGAAGTCCATCAGCTTGACGCGGCCGTCGGGGGTGAGCATGATGTTGGCGGGCTTGATGTCGCGATGCACGACGCCTCGGGAATGGGCGTAGGCGAGAGCGGCGAGGGCCTGGTGAGTGGCGTCAAGCGATTTAGCCAGCGGCAGTCGGCCGGAGCGCATCAGGCTATCGAGGGTGTCGCCTTCGACGAATTCCATCACCATCACCATCTGGTCCCCGATGCGCTGCGCGGTGCGCAGGGCGGCGATGTTGGGATGTTCGAGGCTGGCGGTGACTTTGATTTCGCGGCCGAAGCGCTCCACCAGTTCCGGGTGCTCGTCGAGGCGCGTGAGGAGAACCTTCATCGCGTCGATGCGGTCCGAAATGGTGTTGCGGACCTTATAGACTTTGCCCATGCCGCCGGCGCCGAGGACGGCGAGAATCTCGTAGTCGCCGGCCATTTGCCCGATGGCGAAATCCATATGGGATGTTCCTTTCCGGAGAGCTTAATTGCCGCTGTGTACGGAGTCGCCGACCTTGGGCACGGCCGCGCCGCTGAAGGTGCCGGTGGCGGAATCGGAATCGACTTCGGTGATGGTGATGTCGCCGACCGGGTTCTCGATTTTCTTGAGGACTTTGCCGGTGGCCGGATCTTTCACCGCGCGGACGAAATGCATGACGCTAAGCCGGGCGCCGACCTGAACGCCGGATTTCGAGCCGATATTGATGATGATCGTGTTGCCGGAGACGTCGGCGACTTCACCGTTAAGAACGACGACGTTAGTAGGGAGCTTGGCGGCGCTTTGTTCGAGCCCCTTGGCCATATCGTCGACGGCTTGATGGACTGCTTCGCCGAGGATGGTGTCGCCGAAATTGCTGCTGCCCATGTCAAGCTGGCCATTGCCGCCGCCGCTCCAATTCCCGCCGCCGCCGCCGAGCATCATGCCGGAGCGCTTAGACTCGCCTTTCCCCGTGGCCACGGCGAGTATCTCGCCCGTGCTGGTGTTCACCATGCGCCCGCTAATGGCGACGACAGCTTTGGCCTTCTTCATCCCGATGCCGCCGAGGCCGTATTTTCCCAAGCCGTATCCGCCGCCCCCAACACCCTGGTGAGTGTCGTCGCGGCCGAACTGGGTGATGCTCCCGATGACGATGGCGTCGACGCCGAGGATCTTGCCGATCTTAGCGGCGGTCGAGGCGTCGGCGCGGTCGCTATTGGAAAAATTCTGCTCGGCGAGGATTTTGTCCAGCGCCTTGCGCTCGATAACCGAAAACGTCCCGTCGGTGACCAGACGGTCCACCAACAGATCGGCGATGCCTTTGCCGACGTCCTGGTTGCTGCCGAAAAGCTGCGAAACGTAGCTTTGCACGGTGGCGTAGTCGAAGTTCAGAATCGCGATCCGTTTCTTCGCCGCCTGACCGAATCCGGGCGCGACAAATAAACTCAAGAGCAGAAGACAGGACAAAACACGGCGCACTTACATACCCTCCCGAGGTATCCCATAGCGGCATACGGCGCAAAACGGCATGAGAATGCCGCAGGCGTCTTAAACAGTATAGTGTGAGTTCCGGACTTTTTCGTTACAATTTTCGATAGACTGACGATCCCGCACGCGAATGCCCCCACAAACCAAAGGCTCGTCGATCCGTAAGCTATTCTCGCGCAATGGGTTGTTGTCGCAAATCCTGCCACGATTCGAGTACCGGCCGGGGCAGTTGGAGATGGCCGAAGAGGTGGAAGCCGCGCTAACGGAGAAGCGCCATCTGCTGGTGGAGGCGGGGACCGGCACCGGGAAAACTCTGGCGTATCTCGCGCCGGCGATTCTATCCGGGCGGCGCGTGGTGGTTTCCACCGGCACCAAGAACCTGCAGGAGCAACTGTATTTCAAGGACGTTCCGCTGCTGCAAAAGCTGGTAGCGGAGCCGCTGAAGGTCTGTTACATGAAGGGGCGCGCCAATTACGCCTGCCGCCAGAAGATTTACGACGCCTCGCGGGAGCCGGTGCTGAGCGGCCTGGAGGAGATCGCCGATTTCGAGGTGATCCGGGAGTGGGAGAAGACGACACAAACGGGGGACCGGGCGGAGATCGTCACGCTGCCCGAGAACAGCTCGGCGTGGGCGAAGCTGGACGCGCGGCGGGACCTTTGCGCCGGACAGCGCTGCCCGCAGTTCGAGCGATGCTTCCTGACCCAGATGCGGCAGCGGGCGCACGAGAGCGACGTCATTATCGTCAACCACCATCTGTTTTTCGCCGATCTTGCGGCCAGGGACGAGGACTTCGCCGGAATCATTCCCAATTACGCGGCGGTGGTCTTCGACGAGGCGCACGAGATCGAGGACGTGGCCGGGCAATATTTCGGCGTGAGCGTGAGCAGTTTCCAATTCGCCGATCTGGCGGGGGACATCGGGGGATTGGCGCGGAGGAAGGAGTTCGGATCGCCGGAGCTCGACCGCGTGCTCGATATGGTGCGGGAGCGGGCGGCTCTGTTTTTCGGCGTGCTGCCGGGCGGGGAGGGGCGCACGGGATTCAAGGAACACGAGGCGTTTCTCGAACGGCACGACCGGGAATATCTGGACCTGCTGCGCGCGCTGGAGCTATTGGGAACCCAGTTGGAGCTGATCCGCGTGGCGCTGGACGAGCTGCTGCCGATGGCGCGGCGGGTGAAGGAATTAGACGGCGAAGCTGGAGTTCTGGATCGCCGGAGGGAACCGGGCGTGGGTGTATTGGATCGAACGGCGTGGACGAGGCTGCTATTTGCAGGCCACTCCGATCGACGTCTCGGCCATTCTCACGGAAAAACTGTTCGACGCCGTGGATACCGTGGTGCTGACGTCGGCGACGCTTTCGGTGGGCGGGGGTTTCGATTTCACGACGGCGCGGCTGGGGTTGCGCCATCCGCGGACGATGATCGTGCCGAGCCACTTCGACTATGCGCGGCAGGCGCTGCTCTACGTTCCGCAGCACCTTCCCGAGGCCAGGGCGCCGGGGTTCGCGGCGGCGGCGAGCGGGGAGATCGCGCGGATTTTGAGACTGAGCCGGGGCCGCGCCTTCGTGCTGTTCACCAGCCTGCAACAGATGCGGATCGCCTACGACCGGGTGTCGCTCGATATCGAATATCCGACGCTGTTGCAAGGCACGGGGCCGCGAAGCGCGCTGCTAGAAGAGTTTCGCCGCACGCCCAACTGCGTGCTCTTCGCCACGTCCTCGTTCTGGCAGGGCGTGGACGTGCAGGGCGATCAGTTGAGCTGCGTTATCATAGATAAATTACCGTTCGCCGTGCCGAGCGACCCGGTGGTGGAGGCGCGCATTCAAAGCATTCGGGAGGCCGGGGGCAATCCGTTTTACGATTACCAGATTCCGCAGGCGGCGCTGGCTTTGAAGCAGGGATTCGGGCGGCTGATCCGGTCGAGCGCGGACCGAGGGGTGCTGGTGCTGCTGGACAACCGGATCACCAAACAGCGGTACGGACAGGTGTTCTTCGATAGCCTGCCCGATTACCGGTTCACCACCGAGATAGAAGACGTGGAGAAATTTTTCGATGTTTGAAGTCACCGTGCAACAGACGTTCGCCGCCGGCCATTCGCTGCGCAATTACAAAGGCAAGTGCGAGAACGTTCACGGGCACAATTACAAAGTGGATGTGACGTTCCGGGGCGAGAAATTGGACGCGACCGGGCTGCTGGTGGATTTCGTCGAAGTGAAGCGGTTGATGAACAAAGTGGTGGATTATCTGGATCACCGCTACATCAACGAGCTGAAGCCGTTCGACGAGATCAACCCCTCGGCCGAGAATATGGCGAAGTTTTTTTACGACGAGATCGCCGCGGGACTCGGCGAAGGCGGCGTGGCGCGGATCGGCGAAGTGAAAGTATGGGAGACGGACATCACGGCCGCGGTGTACCGGCCGTAAAGGAAACGATTAGCTGGCGACGGGGCGGCCGAAGTACTCGGCGTTCTTAGCGGTGAAGCTGGCCCATTTTTCCGGCAGATCGTCGAGGGCGAAGATGGCCGAAACCGGACACACCGGGACGCAGGCGCCGCAATCGATACATTCCACCGGATCGATGTAGAGCATGTTGTGCTCTCCGAAATTTTCCGCGTCCTTCTTGGGGTGGATGCAATCGACCGGACAGGCGTCGACGCAAGCCGTGTCTTTGATGTCAATGCAGGGTTCCGCGATTACGTATGCCATGGCTTAGGTGAAGCTTTTATTATAGCAACGGCGGCCGGTGTTTTGCCTGGCGGAGCATCCGGGAATCCGGCAGCCGCCGGAGAGGTTCCGGCAGGCCGCCCAACTGGAATTTTCCGCTGGCTGCGGCGCCGTGAGCCGGAGTATTCTTGTTTACGATTGGAGAAGGAAAATCCAGTGAACCGGCGCCAGTTTATTATTACGGGAGCGGGAGCGGCGGCGCTCGGAAGAGCCGCGCGGCAAAGCGTGTCGATTGTCGTCGATCCGACGGATCCGATCGCCTCGTCCGCGCCCGCCCAATGGGCGGCGGAGCAACTGCGGCGGTCGATCGAAGCGAAAGGGATCGAAGTGCGCCGGCGCGCGGGCGGCGACGTTACGATTCACCTCGCCGGCGCCTTCGGGGAACGGGGTTGCGGAGGCGTTCTCGCTGAGTCCGGCGATGGCTGGCGGGAAGCCGCTGCTGTTGGCCTCGGGCGGCGATGCACTGGGGTTGGTCTATGCGGCGCTGGAGCTCGCCGACCGCGTGCGGTACGCCGCGAATCCGATGGCCGCGCTCCAAATCGCGAAAGCCGAGAGCGAACGGCCGGCGAACCGGATTCGCAGCGTCGCGCGCTGCTTTGTGAGCGAGGTCGAAGATAAATCCTGGTTCTACGACCGGGCGATGTGGAGCGAGTATCTCGACATGCTGGCGGCGCAGCGGTTCAATCGCTTCAGCATGACCTTCGGCATCGGCTATAACTGGCCGATGCGCGTCAGCGACGTGTATTTCTACTTCACCTATCCGTACTTACTGAAGGTTCCCGGCTATGACGCGCGCGTGAAGGGGCTGCCGGATTCCGAGCGGGACCGCAATCTTGAAACGCTCCAATTCATCGGCGAACAAACGGCGCGGCGCGGGCTGCAATTTCAAGTGGGGCTTTGGACCCATGCCTACGACGTGCCTCCCGGATCGCAGCCGAACTACACGATCGAAGGCCTGACGAAAGAGAACCACGCGGCGTATTGCCGCGACGCGTTGCATTCGCTGCTCGAGGCGGTTCCGGCGATCGGCGGCATCACGTTGCGGATTCACGGCGAGAGCGGGATCCCGGAAGGCGACTACGATTTCTGGCGGACCGTGTTTCAGGGAATCGTGAAGTCCGGACGCAAGATCGAGATCGATATGCACGCCAAGGGGATGGACTTCCCGATGATCGACGTCGCGCTGGCCACGGGGATGCCGGTGAAGCTGTCGCCGAAGTATTGGGCCGAGCATATGGGGCTTGGGTATCAACAGGCTTCCATTCGCGAACTGGAGATGCCTCCGCGCGAGAGCAATGCGGGAGGACAATTTTCGCTCAGCAACGGATCGAGGAAATTTCTCCGCTATGGGTACGGCGATCTGCTGAAGGAAGATCGCCGCTATGGAATTCTCTATCGCATTTGGCCGGGGACGCAGCGGACGCTGCTGTGGGGAGACGCGGCGCTGGCTTCCGGCTACGGGCGCACGGCGAATTTTTGCGGCAGCGACGGCGTGGAGTTGTGCGAGCCGCTCTCGTTCAAAGGGCGCATGGGATCCGGCCTTCCGGGTGGACGCTGCGCTTACGCGGACGCGGCGCTGAATCCGAAGTACGATTGGCAAAAATTCGAGTACACGTATCGGGTGTGGGGACGGCTGACTTACGATCCGGCGGCGAATCCTTATGGATGGCGGCGTTATCTGGTGAATCGGTTCCAGGGCGCGGCGGCGGCGGTGGAAGCGGCGCTCGCCAACGCCAGCCGGATTCTGCCGTTGATCACGACGGCGCACGGGGCGTCGGCGTCGAACAACGCATACTGGCCGGAGATCTATACGAACATGCCGATTGTCGACGCGGGCCGCAAGCACCCGTATGGCGATACGCCCGCGCCGAAGGTGTTCGCCAGCGTGAGTTCGTTCGATCCGCAGTTATTCTCGACCATCGCCGAGTACGCGGAGGAGTTACTGGGCGGCGAACGAAGCGGTAAGTACTCGCCGTTGGATGTCTCGGTGTGGCTTGAGAATGCGGCGAACGCGGCGGAGAAGAACGTGGGCGGCTTGGGGATCGCCACCGACCTTTCGATTCAAGCGGGGATCGGACATTTCTTCGGGTGGAAGATATTGAGCGCGCTGTTCTGGGCAATCTATGAGAAGAGCGGGGACGCGGCGGCGGGCGAGGAGGCGTTGAAGGCCTACCGGAAGGCGCGGGAGGCGTGGGCCGCGCTCGCGGCGGCGGCGAAACCCGTTTACGAGGCCGACATCACCTACGGACCGCAGCCGCATTTGCGGGGGAACTGGGCGGACCGGCTGCCGGCGATCGACGAAGATATCGCCGACATGCAGCGGCGGATCCGGCCGGGGGCCGGAGGGGCGGCGGTAGCTTCGGCGATCGGGCGCGCGCTTTCGCATGTGCCGGTCCGCCCGCGAGGCGCCGTTCATACTCCGCCCGCGCAGGTTACCGCGGGAGAATCGCTGCCGATCGAAATTTCCTTCGACGGCGCGGACGAGCGGACGGTGCGGCTCCATTACCGGCGCGTGAATCAAGCCGAGCCGTGGTTATCTGCGCCGATGGAGGCGCGCGGCGGCGCATATCGCGCGGCGATCCCCGGCGAATACACGCGGTCGCCTTATCCGCTGCAATATTATTTCGAGTTCCGCGAAAAATCCGGCGGCGCCGCGCTCTATCCGGGTTTCGATGAGGACCTGTCGAATCAGCCGTACTTCGTGGTGCGGCTGCGGAAGCCGGTAAACTTGTAACGAACGGAGATCGTGGCGATGAAATACACAGTCATCCTTGAGCGCGAGCGCGACGGCGGTTACGTGGCCTCGGTTCCCGCGCTTCCAGGCTGCGTTTCCGAGGGCCGCAGCCGCGAAGAAACGCTCGCGAACATTCAGGAGGCTATCGAGCTTTACATCGAGGATTGCCGTCTCTCGGGCGACCCGATTCCCGAAGAAGACTCCGTGGAGACAGTCCAGCTCATAGCCGGCCCCGGTCGATGAAACTTCCGGCTCAGGCCGGGAGCTACGCCGCGCCCTCGAAAGGGCGGGATTTGTTTTCCAGCGGCAAAAGGGGAGCCACATGGTCGTTCGGCGCGCAGATCCCTACGCGCGTGTCGAAATTCCGGATCACGCCGCACTCAGGCCGGGAACGTTGAGGCAGATTCTTCACACAGCGGGAATCGGCGATGAACGGCTCAAAGAGCTTCTATAGGACGGTTCTTCGCGGGTCGCCGTCCATACGCCGCCCGCGCAGGTTGCCGCTGGAGAATCGCTGCCGATCGAAATTTCCGTCGACGGCGCGGACGAGCGGACGGTGCGGCTCTATTACCGGCGCGTGAATCACGCCGCGCCGTGGCTGTCGGCTCCGATGGAAGCGCGCGGCGGCGCACATCGCGCGGCGATCCCCGGCGAGCATACGCGGTCGCCGTATCCGCTGCAATATTATTTCGAGTTCCGCGAAAAATCCGGCGGCGCCGCGCTTTATCCGGGTTTCGATGAAGATTTGGCGAATCAGCCGTACTTCGTGGTGCGGCTGCGAAGATAGTCCGGTTGGACCGCCAACGTGGAATACTGGTGAATGTGGGAGGTGTTCGATGACTGTAACGCACGAAATTGACTGGTCGGGCTGTTCCATCGTGCAGCGCGATCCGCAAAAGCTCCACGGTGCGCCAAATGTCAACGGGCTGCGGATCACGCCGGACAGTATTGTCGGCAATTTCGAAGCTGGGTTAGACGTAGCGGAAATCCACCTCCAGTTTCCGGGCGTTCCGGTCGACGATATTCGAGCGGTGCTCGACTATGCAGCCAAACACGGCCATCTCTCGCGACCCGTACGGTAAGTGAAACTAATTCTGGACAATAATGTTCCGGTGGGGATCGCGCGCCTGCTGCGGCATCATCGGGTGTCGAC
Source organism: uncultured Acidobacteriota bacterium (assembly GCA_963823105.1). Classification (GTDB taxonomy): domain Bacteria; phylum Acidobacteriota; class Terriglobia; order Bryobacterales; family Bryobacteraceae; genus JAJYKC01. The sequence continues at coordinate 1,013,487 of CAWGKC010000005.1, read as the reverse complement.
GTCGCCGGAACTTGGCTGGACCCAATTGAGGAACGGCGATCTCCTGACGATGGCTGAGGCGGCGGCGTTCGACGTGATGATTACCGCGGATCAAAACATCCGATACCAGCAAAACTTGATCGGCCGAAAAATTGCCCTGATCGTGCTTGGCTCCAACATCTGGCCTACCGTTCGAAGTTACGCGGCAGTCCTCGTCGATACGGTAGACGCGGCTCAACCGGGGAGCTATGCCTTCATCGAAATGCCGCCACCGGGGACACGCCCAGGCTAAATCGGCGAACCGTGCCGGTTTGTATGCGATCTTGTGAGCCGCGATCCGCATGTTACGCTACGACGGCGGGACGAGAAGAGGCGGCGATGAAAATGAAAGTGTGGCTTCAGGCCTGCCGGGTAAATTCGCTGGCGATTTCTTCGATCGGGGTGATGGCGGGAACGTCGGTCGCGGCGTGGAGCGGGCATTTTAGTCTTACGAGATTTCTACTTGGCCTGGCTTGGGTCGGTGGCGATCCAGGCCGGCACGAATCTGACGAACGTTTATTACAACTACAAGGCGGCCAGCGCATCGGGGGATGCGGCCGCTTACGATCCGCGCGGGTCGAGCGCGGTGATCCGCCAGGGGCTGCTTACGCCGGAGCAGGTGCGGCGCGGGGGATTGCTGGCGTTTGCGGGCGGCGTTGCGTGCGGGCTGGCGCTCGCTTGGTTGTGTGGGCCGGCGATTCTTTGGCTTGGACTTCCGGCGGTCGCGGCGGGGTATTTCTATGCCGGGCCGCCCATCCGCTATGGGTATGTGGCGCTGGGCGTGGTCTCGGTTTTCCTTTTCATGGGGCCGGTGATGGTGTGCGGAGCTTACTATGCGATGGCGCTGCATTTTTCACGCAGCGCACTCGCGGCGGCAATTCCCATCGGGCTGGTGGCGGCGGGGATCATGCATGTCAACGATCTGCGCGACTACGACGCCGACCGATTGCATGGCAAGAAAACGCTGGCGACGCTGCTGGGGCGCGAAGGGTCGCGATACCTGCTGTTGGCGATGGACTCGGCGGCCTTCGGCGTCGTCGCGGCGGCGGTGTTGACGAAACTTCTGCCATGGGGAGCGCTGCTGGCGATGGCGGCGATTCCGCAAGCGATTCGCCAGATCCGGTTGGCGTTTGGGGAGATGAGCGCCGCCGCGCTGCATCAGGTGTGGCTGCGCGGCGTCGTGCTGCACACGCAGTTTGGCTTGGCGCTGGCGATCGGGATTCTGGCCAGCCGCTGGCTTATTTGAGAGACGCCATATCGATGGAGAAGCGGTACTTCACATCGGACTTGAGCAGCCGCTCGTAGGCTTCGTTGACCTTCTGGATGGGGATGACTTCGACATCGGCGGTGATGTTGTGAGCGCCGCAGAAGTCGAGCATCTCCTGGGTCTCGGGGATGCCGCCGATGGGCGAGCCGGAGAGGCTGCGGCGCCCGATGATGAGTCCGAATGCCGAGACGCCGAGGGGCTTCTCCGGCGCGCCGACGAGGGTGATGTTGCCGTCGCGCCGCAGGAGTTGAATGTAGGCGTTGATGTCGTGATCGGCGGAGACGGCGTCCAGGATGAAATCGAAGCTGCCGGCGTGCTTTTGCATTTCGCCGGCATTGCGGGAGATGACGACTTCGTCGGCGCCAAGCCGGAGCGCGTCCTCCTTCTTACCGGGCGAGGTGGTGAAGACCACGACGTGGGCTCCGAAGGCATGAGCGAACTTCACGCCCATGTGGCCCAGTCCGCCGAGACCCACCACGCCAACCTTCTTGCCTTTGGCGACGCCCCAGTGGCGCATGGGCGAGTAAGTCGTGATTCCGGCGCAGAGGAGAGGCGCGGCTCCGGCGAGATCGAGGTTGGAGGGGACGCGCAGAACGAAGCGTTCATCGACCACGATGCTCTCGGAGTAACCGCCGTAGGTGACGCCGCCGAGGTGTTTGTCCGGGGAAGTTGTAAGTGAGGGTCAGGTTCGGGCAGAACTGCTCGAGGCCGGCCTGGCACTCGGGGCAGGTACGGTCCGAATCGACCAGGCAGCCGACCGCGGCGAGGTCGCCGGGCTTGTACTTAGTAACTGCGGAGCCGACCTTGGTGACGCGGCCGACGATCTCGTGGCCGGGGACGATCGGGTAGACGGTGGGCATGACGCCGCTCCACTCGTTACGCACCGAATGGAGATCGGAGTGGCAGACGCCGCAGAACAGGATCTCGATCTGTACGTCGTGTCCGGTCGGGTTCGCGCCGGGCGATCGTGGTGGAGGCCAGCGGCGATGTCGCGCCGCCGGCAGAGTAGGCCTTTGTGTTGTTCATGGATTTATGCTCCTATTGGTCCCGGCTGGCGGAATGCGCGGCCGCTCAGCGGCCGGTCATTTGCTCCATGTGCTCGGGGTACCGGGCGCCTTGCACCGTGATCTTCGAGGCGGCGTTGTCGATCTCGCGGAGATCGTCCGGCGTGAGTTCGACTGCAGACGGCGCCGATGTTTTCCTCCAGGCGATGCAGCTTCGTGGTGCCGGGGATCGGCACAATCCACGGCTTCTGCGCCAGCAGCCAGGCGAGCGCGATCTGGGCGGGTGTCGCCTTCTTCCGCTCCGCGATGCTGGCGAGCAGATCGACCAGTGCCTGATTCGCGTCCATGGCCTCCGGCGTGAACCGGGGGAGGGTGCTGCGAAAGTCGGAGCTGTCGAGCTTCGTGTTTTCGTCCATCTTGCCCGTGAGGAAGCCCTTACCCAGCGGGCTGTACGGGACGAAGCCGATTCCGAGTTCCTCCAGGGCCGGTATCACTTCCTTCTCCGGAGTCCTCGTCCACAGCGAATATTCGCTCTGGAGCGCCGTGACCGGCTGGACGGCGTGCGCGCGGCGGATGGTTTGCACTCCCGCTTCGGAAAGGCCGAAGTGCTTGACCTTGCCTTGCCTGGATCAGGTCCTTCACCGCTCCCGCGACGTCTTCGATCGGCACGTCCGGGTCAACGCGGTGCTGATAGAACAAGATCGATGGCATCGACCTTGAGCCGCTTGAGCGAGGCCTCGGCGACCTCCTTGATGTGCTCCGGCCGGCTGTCCAGGCCCGGCCTGTTTGCCGGTGTGCGGATCCAGGTTGAACCCGAACTTGGTGGCGATCACCACTTGCTCGCGAAAGGGAGCGAGCGCCTCGCCCGACGAGTTCTTCATTGATGAACGGGCCGTAGACTTCGGCGGTATCGAAGAACGTGACGCCGCGTTCCACGGCCGCCCGGATCAGCGGGATCATCTCCTGCTTGTCTTTGGCCGGACCGTAAGAAAAGCTCATCCCCATGCAGCCGAGCCCGAGCGCCGAAACTTCCAGGCCGCTATTTCCCAAGTTTGCGCTTCTGCATTGTTTCTCCTTGGGAACTGTTTCCCTTGACTCCAGGTTAGTATCGCGGGCCGTTGAAGCGGTATCCCGATCCTTCCGAGTTATTGCCTATTTCTCTTGCACTGTTGCGCCATGCACAGTGTCAGCGGTTATCCTGGGGTATGAGGAGAGCGAAGCCGTTACCATGAAGAAACAGAGGGGAGACGCCGGTGACCTCCGCGCGGAGCTGGCTCGCAAGATTGCCTTGTTTATCGGCTCCGGAGAGGACCGGGCAACGGAGATTCCGGGGCTGACGCTCCATCGGCGGACCGCGCCTACCGCTCCGTGCTCCAGGACCTACGAGCCGGGCGTGACGGTGATCGCGCAGGGGCGAAAGAGGGTCGATCTCGGCCGGACCACTTTTATTTACGACGCGTCGCGATTCCTGCTGACGTCGGTCGATTTGCCGGTGGTCAGCAGCGTGATCGAGGCGAGTGAAAAAGTTCCCTGCCTCGCCATGTCGCTCAAATTGGAAATGCCGATGGTCCGGGAGTTGCTGAGCCGGGAGGAGATTCAAGTGGCCGAGGCTCCTTCCGACCGGCCTGGCATGGCGACCGGGGAAACCACGGTGGAATTTCTCAGCGCCTGCTGCCGGCTGGTGGACCTGCTGGACACGCCGCGGGACATTCCGTTTCTGAGCGGCCTGATTCAACGCGAGATCGTCTACCGGATCCTTCGCGGCGGGGAGGGAGCGCGCCTTCAGGCGATTGCAACGCTGGGCGAGCAGAGCCAGCGGACGGCAAAAGCGATCGCCTGGATCCGGGCGAACTATGCGAAGCCGCTGCGGGTGGAACATCTGGCGGACATCGCGGGCATGGGCGTGTCCACGCTGCACCATCATTTCCGGACGCTAACCGCGATGAGTCCGCTTCAATATCAGAAGCAACTTCGGTTGCAGGCGGCGCGGGGACGCATGCTCCTGGACGGGTTGGACGCCGCCAGCGCGGCCTTCGAGGCCGGATACGAAAGCGCCAGCCAGTTCAACCGCGAATACAACCGTTTCTTCGGCCAACCGCCGATGCGGGACATTCGGAGCCTTCGCTCGCCAAGCGCTCCGCCGATGGAGCCGGTCCGCAACGGGTAGAAGAGCGAACGAGGCGCCGGCTGAGCGGGTACAAGCTCCTTGCCGAACGGTTGTTTCTGTTTAGAATGGGCTGAGACCATCTGCCCGGCTTGGATCGGATTACACGAAGCGCCGCTGTCATGGGAGACAAGCCCTGCGTGCGCGGTATGCGCGGCAGCCGGTTTTTCCCCGGCTGCCTTCTTCTGCCGATCGACAAATGGATATGCGGCCTCCGGCCCGCTCCGGTCCTTCTGCATCCTGTTCACTTAACGTGAAGCGATCACTTGGGTGTCACGTGGATCAGGGCGCCGGGATTGGCGTCTTCCAGCATCCACAGCGAGCCATCGGGGCCTTCTTCCACATCGCGGATGCGGTGGCCCACATCCCAGCGCTCGGCGGCTTTGGCGCCGCCATGGCCGTCAAAGACGATGCGGTTGAGCGCCGTGGTCGCCAGGCCGCTGACGAAGCCGCTGCCGTTCCATTGCGGGAAGGTCTGGGTGCCGCGGTAGAACATCAGATTGCCCGGCGCGATCACCGGCACCCAATAGAGCACCGGCTTCGCCAGGTCGGGCCGCGTGTCGGGATTGGGAATGGGCACGCCGTTATAGTTCTTGCCATAGGAGACGAGCGGCCAGCCATAATTCTTGCCCTTCTCGATCAGGTTCAGCTCGTCGCCGCCGCGCGGGCCATGCTCGACCTCCCACAATTCGCCGGTGGGCGAAAACGCCAGGCCGTAGGGCGTGCGGACGCCGCTGGCCCAGGTTTCAGCCGGCGTCAGGTTGGGGCCGGGAAAGGTATAGGTGCTTACCACCTTCGCGGTCTTGGCGGCTTCGGTGTCACTGGGCGGATCGATCAGGGGAATGGTGGCAGCGCCGGTTTTGCCGAAGTTGGGATTGCCGGGCGCGGGTTTGCCGTCCAGCGTCAGGCGCAGGATCTTGCCTTCGGGCTGGTTTGGATCCTGGGCGGGGGTCAAGCGCTGGCGGTCGCCAACCGTGAGGAACAGATACTTGCCGTCGGGCGAGAAGGCGATCTGCGCGCCTTCCTGGCCGCCCTTGCCCTTGGGCATCTGGCGCCACAGCACCTCGAAGTTTTCGAGTTTAGCCGAGGTGGCCGTGGCGTTCAGCTTGGCGCGCGCGAGCGCCAGGCCGCCGCCATAGTCACCCGGCTCGGCATAGGTGAGATAGATATTATGGTCGGTGGCGTAATGGGGCGAGAGGAAGACGCCATGCATGCCGCTCTGGCCCTGGTAATAGACTGGGGGCGTATTTTCCACCTGGATCTTCTCGCCCTGCTGGGTCACCAGCCAAACGGGCCCGACCTTTTCGGTGATCAGCATGCGGCCATCGGGCAGGAAGGCCAGCCGCCAGGGCAGTTTAAAGGTGGCCACCGTCGTCATGGTGAAGGGCAGGCTGGCTTCGGGCTTCTGTTCGCCCACATTGACCTGGGCCCAGGCCGCCACCGACGCCAGGGTGAAAAGCAACGCCGCTTTCGCCAATTTCATCGTTAATTCTCTCCTTGAGTTCTGAAGCGCCCGGGCTTGAAACCATGCGAGGCGCCGACGTTGATCGTACACTACCATTGGGTCGTGGCCAACAAAAACACCTTGAAAGCTTCCTGCAGGACCCAGTAGGCCGGGATCGGAAACCGGAGACGCACATCTCCCCCGCGCTTTGGACGCCAGCGGCTTGGCACGAGCCGGCGTTCTACACCCTGCATATCCGGGCTTGGAAAAACAATCCGAATGGCGCGGACGGCGCGGGTTCTGTCCGCATTGCCGGCCGCTGTGTCCGTTCGGTCGATTCGTACTACCATCGAGGCAACCCAGGTCCCGTAAGCAATCGATCCGCACGCCGACTGAGGCTTGAATCGGTTCAATGGCAGTTGGAGGAGTTGGGCCAGGCTGAAAGCTCGTTCCGGACGAAGCCGGGAGGCATTCCGGAAGGATTCCCGAATCCCATCGGCGCATCGCGACGGGGGCATCGCCGATAAAGGGACGGCAACTCCCTCCCGCTTGTAGGATAACAGGCCCTCGACCGAAAAGTCTAACTCACTGAAAAAACGCAAGATATAGGTGTAGCGAGGGCAGATTTAAAACTGGCCCGCGGCCCGAAACTCAAGTAACATCGCTAAGGGACCAATCTTGAGCGATTCGCACGTTCCTATGTTGTCCCGCCATCCGATACCAGAGGAGGCATGTGATCCCGCTAGAAAAGAGCGCGGCCGTGACTCGCGGCCTGAACGAGGCTTTCGGTGTCGGCGAATTCGAAGACATCCGCGACCTGACCGAGCGGCCCGGCTCGAACCGGGCCTTTCGCATTATCGTGCGAGGATCCGCATACCTGCTGCGGATCAACACGCGCCCCGGCGATATGACACGTCACTTCACCTGCATGCGGGCGGCGGCCGATGCAGGCTTGGCGCCGCGTGTCAGATACGCCAACAGCGAGGATCGGATCTCCATCACCGATTTTGTCGAGGCTGTACCTTTACCAGCGCCGGACGCGCTGGTTCGGATTCCCTCCGCGCTGCGGACCCTGCACGCGCTGCCGCCCTTTCCCGAAGCCCCCTTTAATACCACATGCACGTTCCTGCTTAACAAAGGACCCGCCCTGGACGGATTCCTCCGGAAGTTCAAGGACGTCGAGTATTCTGCCTGAAAACGAGACCGGGGAACTTCTCGCTCGCTACCGGCAAGTGGCCGCGGTTTACTCGCGTCTCGATTCGGATCTGGCGCCGGGTCATAACGACCTGTTCAAGCCGGACAATATGCTCTTCGACGGCAACCGTCTGTGGCTGGTTGACTGGGAGGCTGCTTTCCAGAACGACCGGTATGCCGACCTTGCGGTTGTTGCGAACATGATCGTCACCAATGAATCGGAGGAAAGGATCTATCTTCAGGAGTATTTCGGCGAACCGCCGGATGAGCGCCAGAGAGCCCGTTTCTATTTGATGAGACAGCTCGCACACATGTTCTACGCCATGGCTTTCTTGACGCTGGGATCGCCGGGTAAGCCGATCGATCGGATTGAGCCCGTGCCCGCATACGGTGACTATCAACGGCGCTTCTGGGCGCGCGAGGCCGGCCTGACGGACAACCAGGCGAAAACCGTCTACGGCAGGGTTCATTGGGAACAACTCTCGCAAAACATGCGGCAAGCGCGTTTCGACGAGGCCTTGAGAATCGTCTCGGACCGGAAGACAATCCAGGAAGCCACCGCCGATTGATTTCGCATTCGCCCCGTCCCGGATTCCAAAAAAGCTTCGTCGAGGAGTAAGATCCGTGCGCAATCGTTTCCCGTTGGCCGGCGATGCTGAAGAAGTCCACTTTGACGCTGGCCGCTGTTCCGGATCCGTCTCGCCGATGGGCCGCGGCGTTATCGGAGTACGCGAGTGTACTTACCCAAGCGTCCGCTCAGCGGTGGAACTGGATGGGCGCGGTGGTTTCGAGCGTCAGTAACCGCTCGCGGTGCTCGTCCAAGTATTGGGCGCGACGCTCGGGTGTGACGCGCGCGGCGCCGTAGGCGATGAAGGGGGGCAGGACATCCATCCCGATGAAGCGCAACATGCCGTAGTGAATGTGCTGGAGGACTTCGTCGATGCTGCCGTTTCTTCCGCCTGGGGCGTAGCTTGCCGGAGGCCCTCCGGTGGTGAGCGAAAGCAGGGCGCGCTTGCCGCGAAAGATTCCGGTGTCGTAGGACTGGCGCAGGTCGTAGGAGAAGCCCATGGCGAAGACGCGGTCAACCCAGCCTTTAAGAATCGCGGGGAGCGAAAACCACCAGAGGGGGAACTGTAGAATGACGGTCTCGGCCCAAACCAGCTTGTCCATTTCAGCTTGCAGCGCGGGGACGAAGAGACCGTTCGAAGTCGAGTGAATTTGCTCGCTTTGATAGCGGAAACACTCGGCGTCATCTCGCTCCAGGAAATCCACGGGGCCTCCGGCGGCTTCGAAACGCATGGCATAGAGATCCGACACGACCACTTCGTGGCCGGCGCCGGTCAAAACCTCCACCGCCTGATTTTTTAACGCGCCGTTGAAGGAGAGAGGTTCGGGATGAGCGTAGACGATGAGAACTTTCATGCCGGCTCGTCGCGGTAGATGCGGCAGGCCTCGACGTAGTGTTGCGTGTTGAGGCGGAAGCGCTCCTGTTCTTCGGGGGTGACCTGGCGGCGGATTTTGGCGGGGACGCCCATTAAAAGGCTTCCCGGCGGGACGATCATGCCTTCGGGGACGAGGGCGCCGGCGGCGACGATGGAGCCGCGGCCGATGCGCGCGCCATTGAGCACCGTCGCGCCGATTCCGACGAGGCATTCGTCCTCGATGACGCAGCCGTGAAGGGAAACGGAGTGGCCGACGGTGACTCGGTTTCCGATGACGAGGGCGAAGGGGCCTTCGTCGCAATGGAGACAGGAGTTGTCCTGAACGTTCGATTCCTCGCCGATGGCGATGGTGTTGACGTCGGCGCGAATGGTGACGTTGGGCCAGACGCTGGAGCGCTCGCCGAGAAAGGCGCGGCCGATGACCTGGGCGCTGGGATCGATGTAGGCGGAGGCCGCAACCTGGGGGACGGCGCCACGGTAGGCGCGGATCACGGCGCGCCCACCGCGCCTTGGACTTCGTCGGTGATGACGGTGAATTGTTTTAGGACGATCGCGCCAAACGACGTCGTCATGGCGACATCGACGGCGTCGCGGCCGGTGGCGATGAGGATGCGGCCGATGCGCGGGTGGTTGTGGCGCGCGTCGCAGGTCCACCAGCGGCCGCCGAGGTACACTTCGAACCACGCGCTGAAGTCCATCGGGTTGGGATCGTAGGGGATGCCGATATCGCCGAGGTAGCCGGTGGCGTAGCGGGCGGGAATGTTCAAGCCGCGGCAGAAAGCGATGGCCAGGTGCTGCAGGTCGCGGCAGACGCCGGTGCGCTCGGTGAGAGTATCGAGGGCGGTCTTGGTGGGGCGGGCGAACGGGTAGCCGAACATCACTTTCGAGTGAACCCAATCGAGCACGGCTTGCACGCGGGGCCAACCGAGCGGCGTCCAGCCGAACAGATCCCAGGCGAGGGCGGAGAGAAGATCGACTTCGCAATAGCGGCTGGCGAGGAGGAATTGCAGCGTTTCGACGGGCAGATCCTCGACGGCGTGCTGCGGGGCGTCGAAGGGGATGGGGTCGGGATCGGCGGGAATTTCGATCAGGGAGCGGCTGAAGAGGCGCACTTGGCCGGCGGGTGCGAGGAAGCGGGCGGCGTGGTTGCCGTACTCGTCGATCCATTCCTCGATCGGGACGGCGGGATCGGTTTGAATGGTGTCGGGCTCGCGCAGGCAGGGCTTCAGCGAGGGCCGGACGCGCAGCCGGGTGGCGACGACGACGGGCGCAGGAACGTCGAAAAGCAGATCGTATCCGCAGCGAATCAGCATGAGAGCTCCAGCACTCAGCTTGCCATGGCCGAGGGCATCCTGTCACAATCCAAGGAAAGCGATGACATACTGCCTGGGGATTGTAACGCACGAGGGATTAGTGTTGGCATCGGATTCGCGCACCAACGCCGGACACGACCAAGTGAACGTCTGCAGGAAGATGCACACGTTCGTGCAGCCGGGTGAAAGGGCGTTCGCGGTGCTGACGAGCGGCAGCCTTTCGCTGACGCAATCGGTGATTACGCTGCTGCGAAGCGCGTTTGAAAACGGCGAGGGGCTGGCGAAGGCGGAGAATTTATATTCGGCGGCGCGGATCATCGGGGACTGCGTGCGGCGGGTTTCGGACATGGACCGCGCGGCGCTCGAGCGCGACGAATATAATTTCAACATTCATCTGTTATTGGGCGGGCAGGTGGGAAGAGAGCCGCCGAATCTTTATCTGATTTATCCGCAGGGGAATCCGATTATCGCGACGGAGGACTCGCCCTACCTGCAGCTTGGCGAATGCAAATACGGGCGGCCGATTCTGGACCGGGGCGTGGTGTACAGCCAGACGAGCCTGGATACGGCGGCGAAATACGCGCTGTTGTCGATCGACTCGACGATGCGGTCCAACGTCACGGTGGGTCCGCCGATCGATTTGATCGTCTATCCGCGCGACACGCTGCGGTTCGATCATTGGCGGCGGTTCGCCGAGTTCGATCCGGAGTTGCTGGAGATCCACCGGCGATGGGAGCGGAGCCTGCGGAAGACGGTGGAGGAGCTGCCGAACATCCACTTCGAGACGCCGGTGGCCAGTCCCGGATGAAAGCGCGCGTCCTGGTGACGGCGGGCGGCAAAGAGGACGCGCGGCGATATGAAGACGCGTTGCGGTTGGTTGGCGCGGAGCCGGTGGTCGCCACTCCCGGCGGCGGGCTGGTGGCACTCGACGATTTCGCGGGGCTGTTGCTGACGGGCGGCGCGGACGTGAATCCGGCGCGATACGGCGAGCCGCGCCATGCGAAAACGGAGAAGCCCGACGATGCCCTGGATGGGTTCGAAATCGCGCTGGCGCGGGCTGCGGTGGAGCGCGACATGCCCATCTTCGCCATCTGCCGCGGCATGCAATTGCTGAACGTGGCGCTGGGCGGAACGCTGGTTCAACATTTGGAGAACGCGGCGAGGCACGCGGTGCGCGGGGGGAAGAAATCCGAGCCGGCGCACGAGGCCAGGGTGGAGGCGGGAACGAAGTTGCGCGCGATCGCGGCTTCCGACACGCTGCAAGTGAATTCGCGGCATCACCAGGCGGTGAAGGATTTGGCGGCGGGGCTGACCGTTTCGGCGCGTGACCCGGAGGACGGAACGATCGAAGCGGCCGAGATGCCGGGGAAGCGCTTTGTCGTCGCGGTGCAATGGCATCCCGAGGACCAGGCGGCGTGCGACGAAGCCGAGCGGCGCATCTTCCAGGCCTTCGTCGCTTCGATGGCGGAGGCGCCGTAAACCGTTGCGCACCGGACCCGGTTATTGAAAGAAAGTCGGCCCGTTTCGATCTAATTCCAGAGGGCGCCGCAAGACCGAATGAAAGAATCGTCTAAAGTCCGCAAAATCGCGTTCGTCGGCGATCATTTGCCGCGCAAGTGCGGCATCGCCACCTTCACGTCCGACCTGCTTGCGGCGGTGGCGGCCGCCTATCCGCAAAGCCAATGTTTCGCGGTATCGGTGAACGACATCAAGGGCGGCTACGAGTACCCGGATGTGGTTCGTTTCGAGATCGAAGAGCAGGACTTGCCGTCGTATTTGCGCGCGGCCGACTTTCTCAACATCGGCAACGCGGACATCGTCTGCCTGCAGCACGAGTTCGGCATTTTCGGCGGGCCGGCGGGAGGTTACATCCTGGCGTTCCTGCGCGAATTGAGAATGCCCGTCGTCACGACGCTTCACACCGTTCTGCGCGAGCCGAAGGCCGACCAGCGGCGAGTGATGGAGGGATTAATCTCGCTCTCCTCCCGGCTGGTGACGATGACCGAGCGGGGACGGGCGATGCTCCAGGAGATCTATCAGGCGCCCCCGGCCAAAATCGATCTGATCCCGCACGGCATTCCCGACGTCGGTTTCGTCGATCCGGCTTATTTCAAGGACCAGTTCGGCGTGGAAGGGAGGATGGTCCTGCTCACCTTCGGCCTGCTAAGCCCCAACAAGGGCATCGAGTACGCGCTCTTCGCCCTGCCGCAAATCCTCGCCGAATTCCCGGAGGTGGTTTATATCGTCCTCGGCGCCACCCATCCCAACGAGCTGCGGGATCACGGCGAAGCCTACCGCCTGAGCCTGGAAATCCTCGCCAAAAAGCTCAACGTCGATAAAAACGTCATATTCTACAACCAATTCGTCGAGCTGGAGAACCTGAAAGAGTTCATCGGCGCGGCGGATTTGTACATAACGCCCTATCTCAACGAGGCGCAGATTACCTCCGGCACGCTGGCTTACACCTTTGGCGCCGGCAAAGCGGTGATTTCGACGCCCTACTGGCACGCCGCGGAACTGTTGGCCGACGACCGCGGCGTGCTGGTGCCGTTCGGCGACTCGGCCGCCATCGCGCGCGAGGTGACCGGGTTGCTGCGCGACGATAGCCGCCGGCACTCCATGCGCAAGAACGCTTACCGCATTGGCCGGGAGATGATTTGGAGCAATGTCGCACAGCTATATATGCGCGCCTTCGAATGCTCCCGGTTGGAAGTGGCGTCGCATTCGCGAAAATCGCTTGCCACCAAAACCCTGGACCGAAAACCGCGCGAGCTGCCGAAAATCAAGCTGAACCATTTCTCGCGCATGACCGATTCCACCGGAGTCTTCCAACACGCCATCTTCAGCGTGCCGAATTTTTCCGAGGGCTATTGCACCGACGATAACGCCCGCGCCTTCATTCTGGCCGTGCTGCTGGGGGAGTTGGCCGAGGATGCCGAGCGCGTGCGGACGCTCGCCACCACGTCGGCGGCGTTTCTGTATCACGCTTTCGATTCGAACACGAAACGCTTCCACAACCACCTGAGTTTCGACCGGCGCTGGCTGGATGAGCAAGGATCGGAAGACTGTCAGGGGCGGGCGCTCTGGGCGCTGGGAATGGGCGTGGGGCGGTTGCCCTTCCGGAGTTTCCAGATGATGGCCGGGCAGCTCTTCGCGCAGGCTCTGCCCGCGCTCACCGGGTTCACCTCGCCTCGGGCGTGGGCGTTCGGGCTGATCGGCATCCACGAATATCTGCGCCGGTTGAGCGGCGACAGCTTAGTGAACCAAACCCGGGAGACGCTCACTCGCCGGCTGATCGAGCTGTTCGACGCGGGCGCGCTGCCGGACTGGCAATGGTTTGAAGAGGAGCTTTCCTACGACAACGCGAAACTGGCCCACGCCTTGATTTTGAGCGGCCAGGCAACCGGCCAGCCGGCGGTGCTTGAGCGGGGCCTGCGCGCCCTGCGCTGGCTTACGGAACTTCAGAAGTCGGAAAAGGGCCACTTCCGCCCCATCGGCAGCAACGGGTTCTACCGCCGCGGCGGCACGCGCGCCAATTTCGACCAGCAGCCCATCGAGGCCCAAGCCACCGTCTCGGCGTGTCTCGAAGCCTATCGCGCCACCTCCGATTTCCGCTGGTACGAAGACGCGCAACGCGCCTTCGATTGGTTCATCGGCTGGAACGATCTCGGACTGGAGCTTTACTCCCCGGAGACCGGCGGCTGCCGCGACGGGCTGCATGTGGACCGCGTCAACCGGAACCAGGGCGCGGAATCGACCCTGGCCTTCTTACTTTCGTTGGCGGAAATGCGATTGGCGCAAGATATCCTCGCCAGTTTCAAGGAACCGATCGCTCTCGAAGGGTAATCCGCCCGTCTCTTCCCCCTTTCCCGCAACTAAAACACCATGCCCCTTCACGTCAAACGAACCGCCACCGTCCTCAAGCCCGACCAAACCCGCGTTCTACTCCGGCCCTTCAATCCAGGGGACGCCGAACGGGAGGGCGGCATTCTTCGCCGGATCCTATCGATTCCCGAAGACCGGGTGGGCCCGCTCCTCGACGGCATCTGTGCGGAATTTTGCCAGCGCCACAAGGGCATCCGCAAACTCTTCCTCGATCGCTTCGAACAAGTTCGCGAGAACCTCCCGGCCAATGGGGAACTCTCCGAGCAGAGACGGATGCTGGCCGGCTCCTATTTCCTGGCCGAATATTCGCTGGAATCGGCCGCCCTGTTCAATCCATCCATCGTTCCCGGCCCCGATCAGAGCGGACTTCCGGCCGGAGCGCTGCGGTTTATCCTCAGCTTGCGCGCCACGGGGGAAGGGCACATTTCTTCCATCACTTTTCGAACCGGCATCGTTCATCCCGACGGCCGGATCGAGGTCCTCGCGCCTCACGGATTTCTTACCGAGCCGAGCCAGATTCCCAACCCGCTCTACGAGAAGCCGCTGTTCGGGCGGAAACTCTCCGAGCTGGGATTGAACGGTGAATTCACGCGCCGGGTCATGAACCGGCTTGGGGATTCGTTCGAACTCGAAGAGCTTCGCGCCGCTCTCCAGGCCGAACAGTTCCGCCTGCCGGACGGAATGACCCAGAAAGATCAAACCGCCGCGCAGGGAATTTGGATGCTCGCGCGATCCAACTACGAAGTGCGATTCGAGGCCGGGCAGGAGATCTCGGAACGCATCCTCTTCCCGGCCACGCCTTCTCAACGCAACGGCATCGAGGACGCCCGCTTCGTCCACTTCCGCAACGACGACGGCACGCACACTTACTACGCCACCTTCACCGCCTACGATGGCAAGGTGGTGATGCCGGAGCTGGTGGAGACTTCCGACTTCCTCCTCTTCCGGTTTAGAACCTTGAACGGCCCGGCCGCCCAAAACAAAGGCATGGCCCTCTTCCCCAGAAAAATCGACGGCCGCTACGCCATGCTGTCCCGCCAGGACAACGAGAACATCTACGTGATGTTTTCCGACAACGTCCACTTCTGGAATGAGCGCAGCCTGCTTTTGAAGCCCATGTTTCCCTGGGAACTGGTCCAAATGGGAAACTGCGGATCTCCCATCGAGACGGATGCCGGTTGGCTGGTTCTCAGCCACGGCGTCGGCCCGATGCGCGAGTACTGCATCGGAGCCTTCCTTCTCGATCTCGTCGATCCCACTAAAGTCATTGGGCGGCTTCGCGAACCGTTGCTGAAGGCGAACGCGAACGAGCGCGAAGGATACGTGCCGAACGTCGTTTACACCTGCGGCTTTTCGCTTCACAACGGCGAGCTGATCGTCCCCTACGGTCTGGCCGATTACGCAACCGGTTTCGCCACCATCCCTCTGGCCGAGGTGCTGGAGGCGATGGAATAGAGAGCGCGTTTGGCCGCATGATCCTCCCCAAGAAAAAAGTGGCGGTCCTGTCGCCGGTGGCCTGGCGAACTCCACCGCGCCAATATGGGGCCTGGGAGACGGTGGCCGGCAACGTCGCCGAGGGCTTGGTCTCCCGCGGCTGGGATGTGACGCTGTTCGCCACCGGGGATTCCATCACCCGCGCCCGCCTCCATGCGGTGGTCGAGCGTGGCTACGAAGAGGATTCCTCGATCGATCCGAAAGTGGCCGAGTACCTGCACATCTCCGAGGCGTTCGAGCACGCCGCCGAGTTCGATCTGATCCACAGCCACTACGATTTCATGGCGCTGTCCTACAGCCGGCTCGTAAAGACGCCGGTGCTCACGACGATCCACGGATTTTCGTCGCCGAGGATCATGCCCGTCTATGAGAAGTATCGCGGCGGATACTTCGTTTCAATCAGCGAGTCCGATCGCGCGCCGGGGCTGAACTACGTGGCGACGGTTTATAACGGCATCGACCTGTCGCTGTACCCGCTTCGAGAACGCGGCGGCGATCACCTGATCTTTCTCGGCCGCATTCATCCCGACAAAGGTGTCCATCTCGCGATCGAGGCGGCTCGGTTGAGCGGCGCGCCTCTGCTCATCGCCGGTATCGTTCAGGACGAACGGTATTTCCGCGAGCGCGTGGAGCCGCACCTGGGCGGGACGATCCGCTACATCGGACCGGTGGACGTGGCGGGAAAAAACGAGTTGTTCGCGCGGGCCAAAGCTCTGCTGCACTTGAATACGATCCCGGAGCGATTCGGGCTGGTGCTGGCGGAAGCCAATGCCGCCGGCGTGCCCGCAATCGCCATGGACCTCGGCTCGTGCCGCGAGGTGATCGAAGACGGGCGCACGGGGTTTCTGGTCAACAACGTCGAAGAAGCGGCGCGCGCGGTGGAACGCGTTTCAGAGATCGATGGCGCCGTTTGCCGGCAAAGGGTGCGGGAGCGATTTTCGATCGACACGATGGTGGAGGGATACGAACGGGTTTACGAGGCGATTTTCGAGAGCGAGCGGAAGAGGAGATCGTGAAATGCGCGCTTGACTGGGGCGATTGATTACGGGATCATTTCTAACGAAGGCGCGAGACGATGGCGGAAGTAGATAAAGAGCCGGTGTTCGTGAGCGAGACAGCCCAAGTTGCCGGATGGGACGAGATTTTCGATGCCCTAGACAGGGCCGGATTTCCGGACGGCTTCCTTGTGGATCGCGCGCAGGGGATTCCCCAAGAGCGCAAAAAGTGCGGCGCGCACCGCCGCGCTACGCGGACCGGACATTCGCTCTCAGTTCGCTCTCGCGCCTGACCAGGAAGCGGTAAAGCGCCGCGCCCACGTCGGGCGATTGCAACACGTCCAACGTCTGCATGAGACCCAGTTCGTGGCTAATGCGCGAAGGCTCCGTGTCGCCGGCTTTCAGGGGCAGAATGCGCTGGCGAAATCTGGGGTCGGCCATCGCCGTTCCCAGCTCGGCTCTCACCCAGTCGCTGGTCACCGAGTTCTCGCTGACGACGACGAGCACCCAGTCGCATTTCAGCAGGCCGTCTTCGATCGCTTGAACATACCGGTCGCCGGGGATGATGTCGGCGTTCGAATACCAGGTCTCGATGCCGAATTTGGCGAGCGGCTCGCGGATTTGGCGTTCCACGAACTCGCGGTCGCGATGGTTATGACTGACGAAGACGCGGACCGGCCTGTCCGGCTTGAGGCGCTTCAGATGAAAGTGCCGGTACTTGATGACGACGGACTGGCCCTGTTTCCCCAGCTCGAACGGAGACGGCCCCTCGTAATCTTCGACGATCTCCTGCGCGGCCGTCCAAGTGGTGTTGTCGATGAGCACGCGGCGGCCATTGCGCGCGGCGTTTTGGAACGCGGACGCCAGATTGACCGCCGTTCCGATCGCCGTAAAATCCCGGACGGTGGCGTTTCCGATGGCTCCGAAAGCCACGGGCCCGGTGGCGATGCCGACGCCGAGATCGAGAAAGCTCAGATCCTCGTTGCAGGCTAGATCCCATCGCCGGCGCAGGCTGTCGAACCGGTCGAGCATGTCGAAGGCGCACCGGACGGCGAGCTTTGGGCCATCCTCGCATCGGAACAATGCGAGAACTCCATCGCCCAGGAATTTATTGACGATGCCGCCGCGGCGGAGAACCTGATCGGCCAGCATCGTCAGCAGATCGTTCATGATCTCCTGCGTCCGCGCCGGCTCGGCCTGGGATTGGCACAGTTGCGTGAAGCCTCGCATGTCGGCGAACAGAAGAGTAAGCGATTCGCGCGTGGCGGGCCGATCCAGGCGCTCGATCAGGTCCTTGGACCCTCCGCGGGAATAGAGTCCCATGTGCGCGGTCAACTTTCGGAGCAGGCGGGCGTTTCCGATGGCGGCGGCGGCGAGTCCGGCAAAATGGGTGAGCAGCGCGCCGTCATGCGCGTCGTAGGGAAGCGGCGTCCCATCCGCGGTGGTCTTGTTGAGAATCTGCAGAACGCCGATGCTTTGGCCGGCGATTCGAAGCGGAACGGAGATCGCGGATCGTGAGGTTTCGCCCATCTGTTCGTCGACCCCTTTGAAATGCTGGGTGTCGGCGGCCAGATCGGAGGCGCCGATAATTTCGCCGGAGCGGAACGCCTCGCCGGCCTTGCTGCCTTCGAGAGGAACCCGCTGATTGGAGCCTTCGCCCCACTTGTCCAGCAATTCCGCTCCCTTGACCCCGCGGGCGGCGGCGAAGAACAACCCGCCTCGCTCGTCGTCGTAGAGCAGGACGGAGCCGTCGGGCGAGTGGGTCATGCCGCACGCCCTGTCGAGAATCGTGTTCACAAGCAGGTCGCGGTCGATCTGGCCGGCCAGCTCGCCGGCGATTTCGAGCAGCGATTGAAGCTCCTCCCGCGACAGGTCTTCGGAACCGCTCATTGTTCTGTGAGCGTATACCTTCTCGTTGGGGCGTGCAAGTTGGGGCGGCTTCCTGAATAAGCGTCTCGTACCGATCGTCTCGCCGGCAAGACACGTCGAATCGGCGCCGCTCACGCCAGGAGAACCGTCCGTATCCGCCCATTACTGGAAGCGGAGGCTCGTTCGGATGACATGAGCATCGCCGGCCTTCGTTTCCACGGGCCGCCGGAGAGCCCTAAACTCTGGCCGGCACGTGCGCCAGGCTTGAAGACTACCATTAAGGAGGAAGTTATGGAGAGAAAGAACGGACTGCCGCCCGTCCATCCGGGCGAGATTATCAAGGAGGATATCCTGCCGTCTGCCGGCCTGTCCGTGACGGCCGCGGCGAAAGCTCTAGGCGTGTCCCGCCAGATGCTACACGACATTCTGGCGGAGCGCAAACCCCTGTCGGCCGTCATGTGCCTCAAGGTGGCCCGCCTCTTTGGCGGCTCGCCGGAGTTGTGGATGCGGTTGCAGGCAGCCTACGATCTGAAGAAGGCTGAGCGGAACAAGAAGGTCATGGAACGCGTCGCCCGGATCGTGCCAGTGAAGGCGGTGGAAGAAGTGAGGGCCTGATTCGGGAAGGCCTCCGGCGACTGCGGCGGAGTGATCTCCGCGTACGATTAACGCGTCGCGGCGCCGGGTTGGCTGCCGTCGGGCTGGCCGAACGCATCCGGATGCAGATAGCGGCCCTGCTCGGCGGATGGCTTGTCTTCCGTCACCGGAATCCGGTGGGCGTTAGCGTAGGCGTCGTGGCGGATTCCGGTGACTTGCCAGGACACCTTCCCTCCGGGACGCCCGCCGGCGATCTTGAAGGTGTTTCGAGTTACTTCCCGCGCCACATACAGACGCGGCGCCGGCGCGCCGACGGCGGTCAACTGATAGCGGAAGTCGCCGTTCAAAGCTTCGAAGTAATCGGGCAGATTCACCCAGGCTTCGCCCTTTGCGTCCAGCCGCGCCATGCCGTTATAGACGTCCATCATGTCCGGGCTTTCGACGAAGGAGTGGGAGAGGTACTTATTCGCCGGATCGAGAGGATGATCGATCTTGAACGACCCGCCGCCTTTGCTTACGTTGCCGGTGACGTTCAGGTTGCCCGCGAAGCTACCATTGCCGCTCGCATCGACAGTGAACACGGTATTGAAGTTAGGGCCAGACTGGCCTTCTATGACTATTCCCGATCCGCTGACGTTCACAAACTGTCCCGCCGCGCCTGCTGGACTCGCCGTTGCGCCTTCCACGCCGATGGCGAACCCGGTCGTCGACTCAGCGCTACCAAAGACCCCGATTCCACCGACACCCGCGGCGTAAAAGCTTCCACCATAAAAAGGCCCGCCCGAGGCGGCGCCTTCGAAGCCGTTCACGCCGGAGGCGCCGCTGGTGGGGCTATTGGTGCTTCCGGTGACGCCGAAGACCGCACCCGACGACGCCCCTTCAAACCCGCTTACCCCTGCCGCAAAGGAGGTTGTGCTCGAGGCGCTTCCATTTACTCCGTATACCTGCCCCGTGGTCGCACC
The DNA here is from genome assembly GCA_963823105.1 of uncultured Acidobacteriota bacterium. Lineage (GTDB taxonomy): Bacteria > Acidobacteriota > Terriglobia > Bryobacterales > Bryobacteraceae > JAJYKC01. Next base: position 993,842 of record CAWGKC010000005.1, on the reverse strand, counting down.
TTCGTAACCTTTGACCCCAGCGGATCCGTTGCCGGTGCTTGGCGTACCGCCTCTGACGCCAAAGACCTGCCCCGTCGTCGCGCCCTCGAAGCCGTTTACGCCCGAAGACGCGCTACCGGTGCTTTGGGTTCCGCCGCTTACGCCAAACACGTTTCCCGTCGTCGCGTTTTCGTATCCATTCACCCCGGCCGATCCCTGGCCGGTGCTCTGCGCGAACCCTGTGACGCCGAACACCGAGCCGGTGGTCGCGTTCTCCCCGCCCGAAACTCCGGCGGATCCGTTGCCCGTGCTTGCTGTGTTGCCGTTGACGCCAAACACCTGCCCGGCTGTCGCGTTTTCGTTGCCGATCACACCCGCCGAAAGGCTGCCCATGCTCGAAGTCTCGCCATCGACGCCAAACACCGCACCGGTTGTTGCGGCCTCGTAGCCGATTACACCCGCGGCGTTTGCGCTGGCGCTCGAAGACTTGCCGAAGACGCCGAATGCGTTCCCTGTCGTCGCATTATTCACGCCGCCGACGCCGACGCCGGACGGCGCGTTCACGCTGCCCTCGACGCCGATGCCGGCGGTGCTCGAAGTGGTCCCGAGCACGCCGACGCTATTTCCCGTAAGAGCTTTATTTGTCCCGTTCACTCCGGCCCCGGCCGAATCGTTCGCGATCCCCTGCACGCCGAAGTCGACGCCCGTGAGATCCGTAACATCGGTGGAGGTGCCTTTGACGCCCACCCCGCCGGCGTTCGCAGCGGTTCCGGTGACGCCGAATGCCGATCCCTGTCCCGAGACGCCGGTCCCCGCCGAACTGGATGCGATTCCCGATACGCCGATGGATGCGCCGCCGGTAGTGGAGGTCGCCACTCCTTGCACTCCGATTCCCTTCGGCGCGCCCGCGCTTCCGTAAACACCGGCGGTTCCGCCGGTTGACGATGTCCCGATGCCGGTGGGCGCTTTCGCCACGATCGCCTTCCCCGTGCCGGATTGTTGGACCAGCACGATCTGGTTGGTGGTGTTGCCGGCGAAGGTGGTAGGACCGCTTGGCGCGGCTTGCGCGGCTTGGCCGGCGGCCGCGCCCGTCTTCGCCGTTCGCATCGCCTCCCGCACCGAGTCGGTCAAGTCCGCTTTGCGCACGAAATCGCTGGCCGGAGCGCCCGCGATGCGCAACGCTTCTTCAGCGCGCAGCGCATAGGGCACGCTCACCAGCCGCACGCGCGGCTGCGCCGTTCCTCCCGACGGAGTGACGCCGACCCAGCGCGATTCCCCGATCCCCAAAGCATCGGGCGGCACTCCGCCGTTCTTGGTCGCTCCGAGGAGCACGGTGAAATGGCCGGCCGCGTCGGCCTCGACGTTCTGGATTTCAGACCAGAGGGCGACCCCGCCGCTCTCGTCTTTGTAAATGGCGAACTCAATCCCGACGGGAGCTCCGGCCTTGACCTCCGCTGCGTTGACAGCCCCGCTAAAGCGGATCAAGCGCGGCACCGCGCCCTGCGGTGTCTCCGACACTGGCTGGCGGTCCACGGCGGCGGAACCGGCGGTTTGAGGCTCGGTTTGAGCATGAGCTTGAGTAAGTGCCAGCACGCTGGCGAGACAAGTAACTACACAGACAGATGGATAACCCATAACTGAGTCGCTCCTTGAATGGGATGGAAGCCCCAGCTTCCAAACTTATTCAAAGAGTATACCCGCCATCTCAGCCGCCTGATCCTTTTTCTGCGCGAATTATTTGCGGCATGGTTCCAGTGCTCGCCGGGAGACGTACCAGTACTTATGTAAGCGCGGCTTACTCGCCGTTTTCACCTCATGTTTCGATTGCCGCGGAAAGAGCGGCGACCGGCGGAAGATCGAACCTGCGCTCGTGTTACGGCTTTTCCGCTTCCACTTGCAGCGGATGGGCCAGCGCCCAAGGGTCGTGGCGGACGCCGGTGACTTGCCAGGACACCTTCATGTCCGCGCGGCCGCCCGCGATCTTGAAGCGCCGATTCCGGATCTCCTGCGCGATATAGACCGGAGCGGCCCGGCCGATGGTGGTGAGCTGGTACCGGAAATCGCCATTCAGCGCCTCGAACCATTCGGGTAGTTCCACAACGGCCTCGCCCCTCCGGTCCAACACCACGTTGCCGCTGTAAATATTCGTCATCTCCGACGACTCGATGGAAGCGTGGTAGAGGTACTTGCGGCCGGGGTCGAGAGGATCGTCGATTCGGAAGTCCTTAGTGCCCGCGGTAATCGTGCCCGTAACATTTAGATTTCCGTTGACCGCCACGGGACCGTTGAAGTTACCGGCCAGCCCGCCGCCGGTATTGAATCCATTCACCCCCACGCCATTTGGACTGGAGGTGCCCGCGTTCAGCCCGTACACCTGGCCCGTGGTAGCGCCTTCAAAACCGCTAAGCCCCGCGGCGCCCGCGGTCGTGCTGTTCGTTCCCCCGAAAACGCCGAAGACGATTCCCGTGGTCGAGTTCGCAGCCCCAAACACCCCCGCGGCGAACTGGCTGGCGCTTTCCGTGTTACCGCTGACGCCGAACACGGTCCCAGTCAACGCGCTTTCGTTCCCGGCAACCCCCGCGGATCCGTTGCTGGTGCTTTGGGTTCCGCCGCTGACGCCGTACACGATTCCCGTCGCCGCATTCTCGTTACCGTTCACTCCCGCCGATCCGTTGCCGGTGCTGTTGGTCCCACCGCTGACGCCAAACACCTGCCCTGTTGTCGCGCCCTCATAGCCGTTTACAGCCGCGGCAAATGGACCGGTGCTGTTGGTATTTCCGTTGACGCCGAACACGGCCCCAGCCGTTGCGCCTTCGAAGCCGTTCACACCGGCGGCATTTTGGGTAGCGCTGTGCGTGTTACCGCTGACGCCGTACACCGTCCCCGTCGTTGCGTCCTCGTGGCCGTTCACCCCCGACGATCCATTCGTGGTACTTTGGGCTCCGCCGTTGACGCCGAACACGTTCCCCGTCGTGGCTCCTTCGTACCCGTTCACCGCTGCCGATCCGTTGCCGGCGCTGTTGGTTCCGCCGCTTACGCCGAACACCTGCCCCGTCGTCGCGCCTTCGTAGCCGTTGACCCCGGCGGACCCACTGCCGCTGCTTTGGGTTCCGCCGCTTACGCCGAACACCTGCCCCGTCGTCGCGCCTTCGTTGCCTTCGACCCCGGCAGAAAACTGACCCGCGCTCTGCGCGAACCCCGAGACGCCGGCAACTTGCCCTGTGGTCGCGTTCTCGGTGCCCGAAACCCCTGCCGATCCGTTTCCGGTGCTTTGGGTTGCCCCGTTGACTCCAAAGACCTGACCGGTTATTGCGCTTTCGAAGCCATTAACGCCCGCGGCGTTCGCGCTGGCGCTCGAGGACGTGCCGCTGACGCCGAATGCGTTCCCGGTAGTCGCATTGTTCACGCCGAAGACGCCGTTCCCGGTTGGAGCGTTGACGCTGCCTTGAACGCCAATGCCGGCCGTGCTCGCGGAGGTCCCCAGCACGCCGGTCGATGCGCCGGTGGTCGCGGTTGCCACTCCTTGCACGCCGATTCCGGTCGCCGCCGACGCCCCTCCATAGACGCCGGTGCTGCCGCCCGTAGACACGGTCCCGATGCCGCTGGTCGCCGTAGCCACGATCGCTTTCCCCGTGCCGTTCTGCTGAACCGCCACGATCCTGGTCGTGTTGTTGCCGGCGAAGGTAGTCGGTCCACTCGCGGCGGCTTGCGCGTCCTGCCCGGCGGCCGCGCCCGGCTTCGCCGTTCGCATCGCCTCGCGTACGGAGTCCGTCAGGTCCGCTTTGCGCACGAAATCGCTGGCCGGAGCGCCCGCGATGCGTAGAGCTTCCTCCGCGCGCAGCGCATAAGGCACGCTCACCAGGCGTGTGCGCGGCTGCGCCGTTCCTCCGGACGGAGTGACGCCCACCCAGCGCGATTCCCCGATCCCGAGGGCATCGGGCGGCACGCCGCCGTTCTTGGTCGCTCCGAGGAACACGGTGAAATGCCCGCTGGCGTCAGCCTCGACATTCTGGATTTCCGACCAGAGGGCGACCCCGCCGCTCTCGTCTTTGTAAATGGCGAACTCAATCCCGACGGAGCCGCCGGCCTTGACGTCCGCTGCGTTCACGGCCCCGCTAAAACGGATCAATCGCGGCACCGCGCCCTGCGGCGTCTCGGAGACCGGCTGGCGGTCGACCGCGGCGGCGGGACCGGCGGTTTGCGGCTCCGTTTGAGCCATGGCTTGAGTAAGTGCCAGCACGCTGGCGAGACAAGTAACTGCACAGACAGATGGATAACCCATAACTGAATACACTCCTTTAGGTGTGATGGAAGCCCCAGCTTCCAAACTTATCCAAAGAGTATATACGCCACTTCCACCGCCCGATCCTTCTCCGCGGCGATTTTCTTCCTAGCACGGTTCCAGTGCGTTAAGGGAGCGGTACCAGTACCTATGTTAGGCGGGGTTATTCGCCCCGCACGCCGGCGAAGACATTGGATTCGTAGCTGAAGCTGTGGACCTCGCCGTTTTCACCGCATGTTTCGATTGCCGCAGAAGGACCGGCGAGCGGCGGAAGATCGAACCTGCGCTCGTGTTACGGCTTTTCCGCTTCCACTTGCAGCGGATGGGCCAGCGCCCAAGGGTCGTGGCGGACGCCGGTGACTTGCCAGGACACCTTCATGTCCGCGCGGCCACCCGCGATCTTGAAGCGCCGATTCCGGATCTCCTGGGCAATATAGACCGGAGCGGCCCGGCCAATCGTGGTGAGCTGATAACGGAAATCGCCATTTAGCGCCTCGAACCATTCGGGAAGTTCCACGACGGCCTCGCCTCTCCGGTTCAGGACCACGTTGCCGCTGTAAATGTTCGTCATCTCCGACGACTCGATGGAAGCGTGGAAGAGGTACTTGCGGCTGGGATCGAGAGGATCGTCGATTCGGAAGTCCTTGGTGCCCGCCGTAATCGTGCCCGTCACATTCAGGTTTCCGTTGACATTGACGCCGCCGGAGAAAGATCCCGCCAAGCCCCCGCCGAAGTTTGCGCCGGTAATCCCAGCTCCGCTGGCGCTATGGCTCTCCCCGTAGATTCCACCGCCTCCGGAGGTGGAATAGTCATATCCCGCTATGCCCGCGGCGCTGGGACTATAAGTGATTCCGACCAGCGGGGCGGCGGTGCCGGAAGTCGCATTGTTGGTGCCGACAATGACATTGTTCGACGGATTATTGATCGTGCTCGAAACGCCGCCATTGAAGAAGGCCTTCCCGGTGCTGTCGATGTTAAATACCGAGGTTAGCGAGTTGAAGTTCGGTCCGGAAAGGCCTTGCAAAAGAGTGCCTCCGATTCCCGTAAAAAACTGACCCCCAATTCCGGTAGCTAAAGTACAACCATTGCTGTTGCAGCTCTGATTGAATCCCGCGAGCGCCACATTTGGAGAGGAGCCTTGCGTCCCATAGCCGTTGGGGCTGATGGAGGCGCCAAGAACTCCGACGCTTGGCCCGCTCGTTGCGCGGTTAAAACCACTAACCCCAATGCCATTGGGACTTGAGGAAGAGCCGGATACGCCGACGCTGGGTCCCGTGAGAGCTTTGTTCGTCCCGTTCACCCCGGCCCCGGTCGAATCGTTCGCGATCCCCTGCACGCCGAAGTCGCTGCCAGTGATGTCGGTAACATCGGTGGACGTGCCTTTGACGCCGACGCCGCCGGCGTTCGCCGCGGTGCCGGTGACGCCGAAAGCCGATCCCTGTCCCGAGACTCCCGTTCCCGCCGAGCTGGCGGCGATTCCCGATACGCCGATGGATGCGCCGCCGGTGGTGGAGGTGGCGACTCCTTGCACTCCGATGCCCTTCGGCGCCCCCGCGCTTCCGTAAACACCCGCGGTTCCGCCGGTAGACGACGTCCCAATGCCGGTGGGCGCTTTCGCCACAATCGCCTTCCCCGCGCCGGATTGTTGGACCAGCACGATCTGGTTGGCGGTGTTGCCGGCGAAGGTAGTCGGCCCGCTCGGCGCGGCTTGCGCGTCCTGCCCGGCGGCGGCGCCCGGCTTCGCCGCTCGCATCGCCTCGCGGACCGAGTCCGTCAAGTCCGCTTTGCGCACGAAATCGCTGGCCGGAGCGCCCGCGATGCGTAGAGCTTCCTCCGCGCGCAGCGCATATGGCACGCTCACCAAGCGCACGCGCGGCTGCGCGGTGCCTCCGGACGGAGTGACGCCGACCCACCGCGATTCCCCGATCCCCAGCGCATCGGGCGGCACACCGCCGTTCTTGGTCGCGCCAAGGAGCACGGTGAAATGGCCGCTGGCGTCGGCCTCGACGTTCTGGATTTCGGACCACAAGGCGACCCCGCCGCTCTCGTCTTTGTAAATGGCGAACTCGATCCCCATGGGCGCTCCGGGCTTGACCTCCGCTGCGTTGACGGCCCCGCTGAAGCGGATCAAACGCGGCACCGCCCCCTGCGGCGTCTCGGAGACCGGTTGGCGGTCGACCGCGGCGGCGGACCCGGCGGTTTGCGGCTCGGTTTGAGCATGCGCTTGAGTAAGTGCCAGAAGACCGGCGAGACAGGTAACGACAAATACAGATGGATTAGACATAACTGAATACGCTCCTTCGTGTGGTGGAAGACCCGGCTTCCAAAGTTACTCACGAGTATATACGCCATCTCCACCGGTCGATCCTTTTCTCACACGATTTTTCCCAACACGGTTCCAGTGCTGGCGCGGAGCCGTACCAGTACCTATGTTAGAAGCGGTTACTCAGGCAGCACGTCGGCGAAGACGAAGCCGTCGCGCTCGATGACTTCTCCGCTTCGGACGCGGAGGGGGTTGGTGAAGACGGGCGATTCGTAGACGAAAGTGTGGAACTCGCCGTTTTCGCCGCACGGGTCGATCGCGGGCGGGAGCGCTTCGAGCAGAGGGAGATCGTACTCGCGGCCGGCGAAGGATTTGGGCAGTTTGGCGGGGTCGACGCAGGTGATCTTGGCTTTGACGCCGGCGGCGATCGTCTCGCGGGCCAGTTGCGGAGTGGGAAGCCGCCACAGCGGGAAAAGCGGCGCGAGGCCCGTCCCTTGCAGTTGGCGTTCGCGATAATCGCGGACGTCCTGAAGGAAGAGGTCTCCAAAGGCCACGGCGTCGATCGACTCTGCCGAGGCGCGCTGCCAGACGGCGCGCATCCGGTCTTCGTATTCGGCGTTGGAGCAAGGGGCGGGGAGTTCCACGGCCCAGAGCGGGAGACCGGTGAGATTCGCCTGCGCTTCGACTAACGAGCGCCGGACGGCGTGCATGGCCACGCGATTGGCGGAGGTGTTGAAGGAGGTGACCAGCGCGGCGACACGGATATCCGGACGTTGACGAAGCAGATGCAACGCCCAGGCGCTGTCCTTGCCGCTGCTCCAGGAGAGAAGGACGCTGGTCAAGCGACGATTGTAATGCAAGATTGGGCGACACTGGAATCGATGGACAAAGCACCTCCTTCCACGCCCGGACCGACGATCCGGAAAAACCTTCGGTTGGCGGCCAAGCTGGACCGCGCCCACTTCGTCAGCCGGACGGTGAGTGAACGGCTGTCGGAGGCCATCGCGAAATTTTGCGGCAATATCCGCTTCGTGGTCCTGCACGCAACGATTTTTCTGGTCTGGATGGTCTTGAATACCGGGTTGATTCCGCATGTCGAAGCCGTTCGATCCGTTTCCGTATATGGTGCTCAACCTGGCGGTGTCGCTGGAGGCGATCTTCCTGTCGACGTTCGTCATGATCCAGCAAAACCGGATGTCGTTCCGGGACGAACAATGGGCTCGGCTGGAGTTTCAGGTGAATCTGTTGACGGAGCAGGAGACGACGCACACCTTACGGTTGGTGGAGGCGATCTGCCGGCAATTGAAGATTGAAATGCCGGCGGCCGAGGAGAGGAGCGATTTGACGAGGAAGACGTCGATCGAGGAGATCATGAAGGAAATTCAACGGCTGGCGGAGATGAAATGAATCCGTTTCAGGCGGTCGAACCGGAGACGCTGGCGTGGATCCAGGCGGTGGCGCGGCAGGGGTTGCCGCCGGTGTACGAACTGACGGTAGAGCAGGCGCGGGCGAACTTTACGGCGGCGATGACGGCGGCGCCTTCGACTCGCGCAGTGACGACGGAGGACGCGGTTCTCGATGGCGTTCCGGTGCGGATCGCGCGGCCGGAGGGAAAGCGCGGCTTGCCGGCGGCGATGTATTTTCACGGCGGCGGATGGGTGTTGGGAAACAAGACGGCGCACGACCGGTTCGTGAAGGAGCTGGCCTACCAGAGCGAGGCGGCGGTTGTGTATGTCGATTTCTCGCTGTCGCCGGAAGTGCGGTTTCCCGTGGCGCTGGAGCAATGCTACGCGGCGGCGAAGTATGTTGCGGCGCGCGGCGGCGAATTAGGAATCGACGGGACGCGGATGGCGTTGGTGGGCGACAGCGCGGGCGGAGGGATGGCGGCGGTGGTGGCGATGCTGGCGAAACGGCGGGGAGGCCCGGCGATCCGGCAGCAGACGCTGATTTGTCCGGTGACGGACGCGGCGTGCGACACCGGGAGCTACCGCCAGTTCGCGCGCGGCTATCCTTTGACGGACGAGGCGATGAAATGGTTTTGGAACCATTACGCGCCGGAGGAAGCGACAAGGCGGTCGCCATTGGCGTCGCCTTTGCGGGCGGAGAGTGACGGCTTGCGAGGCCTGCCGCCAGCGCTGGTGATTACAGCCGGGATCGACGTGTTGCGCGACGAGGGCGAGGCGTTCGCCCACAAACTGATGGATGCGGGTGTGAATGTGGCGGCCACGCGGTATCTCGGCACGGTGCATAATTTCATGCTGCCGGCGGCGATGGCGCAAAGCGCGGTGGCCCGAAAGGCGATGGCGGAGATCGGGGCGGCGTTGCGCGAGGCGCTGCGGCCGTGAGCCGGAGGCGGACGTTACAATCACAGATATGCCGAGAACCGCATGGGCGCTGCTTTTGGGGGCGCCGCTGATGGCCGCCGGGACGCTGCCTTTCGATGCAAGCGCGTTGTTGAAGATCGTCCGCGTGAGCGACCCGCAAGTTTCCCCCGATGGAAAAATGGTCGCCTACGCGGCGCAGACCGTCGACTTCGCCGAGAACACCAAACCCTCGCAGATCTGGGTGGTTCCCTCCTCCGGCGGTGCGCCGAAGCAGTTGACTCACGAAGGAACGGAGAACTCGCGGCCGCGATGGCTGCCGGATTCGAAGGCGATGGTGTTCGTATCGAACCGGAGCGGGGACGATCAGATCTGGACGATGAACGCCGACGGCGGCGCGGCGCGGCAATTGACGGCGCTGGCGACCGGCGCCGGCGGCGTAACGGTTTCCTCCGATGGGAAGAAGCTGGCGTTCACCAGCGCGGTTTACCCTGAGTGCGCCGACGATGCCTGCAACAAGGCGCGGATGGACGCGGAGAAGAGCGGCAAAGTGAAAGCGCGGGTTTACACCGAGCTGTTATACCGGCACTGGACGGAGTGGAAGGGTGCGCGGCGTTCGCATGTCTTCGCAATGAACGCCGATGGGACCGGCATCAAGGACATGACGCCGGGCATGCGCGACGTGCCGCCGTTTTCGCTCGGAGGGATGGACGGCTACGCGCTTTCGCCCGACGGGGCGGAGTTATGTTACTCGATGAACGCCGACGCGGTTCCGGCCACCAGCACGAGTTCGGATTTGTACGTGGTGGCATTGCCCGGCGCCGCGCCGGCCACGCCAGTGGCGGAGGCGAAGAAGATCAGCGCCAGCGCCGGCGCCGACGTTGCGCCGCTCTACTCGCCCGACGGGAAGTGGATCGCGTATTTGAGCCAGGAACGCGCCGGCTATGAGAGCGACCGCTGGCGTTTGATGGTTTACGAGCGCGCGACCGGGACCGTTCGCGAATTGACGGATACGCTGGACCGCCCCGTGGATGAGTTCACGTGGTCGCCGGAGAGCGCGCGGTTGTTCTTCACGGCGGAAGACCGTGGGCGGAAGGCGATCCGCATCATCCCCGTCACCGGCGGGGCGTCGCAGGTGATCGCCAGCGGCCAGGGCAGCATTAGCGGCGTGGGGTTATCCGGCGACGGCAAGACGATGGTCTATAGCGAGGAGAGCGGATCGAAGCCGGCCGAGATTTACGGCGTGTCGTCGGCGGGAGGCGCGCCGGCCGCCCTGACGAAGATGAACGACGCGCTGCTGGCGCAGTATGCGCTGACGCCTTATGAGGAATTGACCGTCGATGCGCCGGACGGAGCGAAGGTGCATAGCTTTCTCGTGAAGCCGCCGGGGTTCGACGCGCGGAAAAAGTATCCGGCGCTTTTCCTCATTCACGGCGGGCCGGAGGGGGCGTGGGGCGAGGAGTGGACATACCGTTGGAACGCGCAGGTTTTCGCCGGAGCGGGCTATGTCGTCGTCATGCCGAATCCGCGCGGGTCGACCGGCTATGGCCAGAAATACACCGAGGAAATCCAGGCCGACTGGGGCGGGAAGGCCTACGACGACATCATGGCGGTGGCCGATTCCGTGGCGCAATTGCCCTATGTCGACGGCGAGCGGATGGCCGCGGCTGGCGGGTCCTACGGCGGCTACATGGTGGATTGGATTTTAGGGCACACGCAGCGGTTCAAGGCGCTGGTGTCGCACGCCGGCGTTTACGACCTGCGCAGCATGGCCGGGGCGACCGAGGAGCTGTGGTTCCCGATCTGGGAGTTTCACGGGATGCCGTGGGACAGCGTGGACATTTACGAGAAATGGTCGCCGAGTAACTATGTGAAGGACTTCAAAACGCCGACGCTGGTGATCACCGGCGAGCTGGATTTCCGCGTGCCGTATACGCAGAGCCTGCAACTATTCACCGCGCTAAAGATGCAGGGCGTCCCGTCCAAGCTGGTGGTTTATCCCGACGAAGGGCACTGGGTGCAGAAGCCGCAAAACGCCGCGCTGTGGTACCAGACCGTGCTCGATTGGCTGGGTGAGTGGACGAAGGCGGGGAAATGACGATGGGACGAATCGGGTTGGTGATGGCGCTGGGTTCGGTCGCGATCGGCGCGGTAGCGGACGAGCGGGAATATGGGCCGCGTCCGGTGGATGGGACGAAGTTGCTCTTTCGCGCCGAAGGCAAAGGCGTGCAGATCTACGAGTGCCGCGCGTCGAAGGACCAGTTTCGATGGGCGTTCGTCGCGCCGGAGGCGGTGCTCTACGACAAAGACGGGAAACGGATCGGCAAACACTTCGCCGGTCCCGCGTGGCAGGCCGAAGACGGAAGCAAGGTGACCGGGCAATTATTGTCGAAGGCGGACGCGCCCGACGGGCATTCGATTCCATGGCTGTTACTAAAGGCGGCGTCGCATGAGGGCGATGGCGCGATGGGCGGCGTGGACACGATCCGCCGCCTGATGACGAAAGGCGGCGCGGCGCCCGCGGGAGGCTGCGACGCTGGGCATGTGGGACAGACGGCGCGCGTTAGTTACGCGGCGGAGTATGAGTTTTACGCCGCGCCGTAGTGCGCCAATTCGGAAGTCCGAAAATGTTGCGCCTTTGTCAAAAAAACCCCGCCAGCCATCGGAACGGCGAGCGGGGTTCGATTCAAAACGACGTGCTGTCGCTGGAAGCGAGTGACAGAGGATTATCTGGCGGACTTGCGCCGGGCGAGCGCGGCTCCCAACAGTCCAAGGCCGACCAGCGCAAAGGAGGCAGGCTCCGGAGTGCCGGTGCTGCCACCGCTGAACTCGGTGACTAAGCCATTCGAATCGGCGGCGGCGATGCCGTTGCTGAGGAAGTAAGCCCGGCTCGTTGCGCTACCCGAACTATCGGCGTCCATGTAACCGTTCCCCGAACCGTTCGGAATGTTAGCCTGATTCTTCACGATGATGTCCATGAGAAGGTTGCCATCGAGCGGATTGTAAGTCAGGCTGTTTCCATTGAACGTATACGATGGATTGAAGTTGATGGGCGAAGTGACGTTGAAGTCGCCGAAAGAGCCAATGAACGCCCCTTCGTTCGCGCCGGGGCTGGACGCTGAGAGTCCGTTCACCGGGTTCGCCGAATAGTAAAAGTTGATGCTATAGTTCCCGGGAATGATCGGCCCTCCGCCGAATCCCTGCGAGATGATGTAGCTATCGAAAAACGTCAGTGCGCTGAACGACGTGGTCCCCGAAAAACTGCCAGACGAGTAAACCTGTTGATAATCGATCGACTGACCGGTTGAAGTTCCGGAATCGTTGCACGCGAACGGGTAGCAGTTACCCGTGTTCGCGGACCCAACGGTCGTTCCGGCATAAACACTCGCCGTGGCGAGAATTAGCACGCCTAGAAAAAATTTCATATATACTCCTCCTTCTGTCCGAACTATCCCCTACCTGATTAGAATGCCCCGGAATGCCCTACTTGTCAATCGATTGCCGCCTGAAGTAGTTCTAGGCGTACTATCTAGTACCAGGCCTGTTTTCAGTACGATCCACGCGTTCCTACGGATTAATCCGACCTCGCAATCGACAGGAATGTCTATGGCGCGCCGCCGGTTCTAAATTCGGCTCCGAAACCGCCTCACAACTTCAAATGTTTCAAATACTCCCGGAACTCCCCGCCCAAATCGTACCGGTTCAGCGCGAACTCCACCGTCGCCTTCAAGAACCCCAACTTATCCCCCGCGTCGTACCGCTTCCCCTCGAACTTGTAGCCGTATATCGGCCGGTTCCGCAGCAAGTGCTTCAGCCCGTCCGTCAATTGAATCTCGCCGCCCGTACCCGGCCCGATCGAATCGAGCGATTCGAAGATCTCCGGCGTCAACACATAGCGCCCGATGATCGCCAATTGCGACGGCGCTTCCGACGCCTTCGGCTTCTCCACCATATTATGGATCCGGTACAGCCGGCTCACCCCGCCGTTATGCGGAATCGGCTCGGCGTCCACCACTCCATAGGACGAAATGGCCTCGCCCTCCACTTCCATCAGCGCCAGCACCGACGCGCCATAGAACTCGTAGATATCCAGCAACTGCCGGAGGCACGGAATCTCGGCGTCGATCACGTCGTCCGATAGCACCACGGCGAACGGCTCGTTGCCCACCAGTTCCCGCGCGCGCAATACGGCGTGCCCAAGCCCCAGCGCCTCCTTCTGCCGGACATAGGCCACGTTGATCATGTCCGAAACGCCGCGCACCAGCGCCAGCAGGTCCTTCTTGTTCTTCGCCTCCAGCGAATGCTCCAGCTCGAAGCTGACGTCGAAGTGATCCTCGATCGCGCTCTTCCCGCGCCCCGTGACGATGAAGATATTCTGGATGCCCGAGTGCAGCGCCTCTTCCACCCCGTACTGGATCAGCGGCTTGTCCACCAGCGGCAGCATCTCCTTCGGTTGCGCTTTGGTCGCCGGCAAAAACCGCGTCCCCAATCCCGCCGCCGGAAATACCGCTTTCCTCACTTTTGGAATCATCACCCTCAATTGTAAGCGTTGCGCCCGGCCGCGCCCCCGGCGTCCGGTACATTCTGTTATGGCGTCACAGTCAGCAAAATGCTCTGAGAAATCGTCGAATCGACCACCGCCGTAGCCACGACGTACAAACTGGTCGGGCTCGCTATAGACGAAGGGGCCGTGTAGAGTCCTGTAGCGTCGATCGTCCCAATCGGCGAACTCAAGCTCCAGATCACCCCATCGTTGCTGGTGTTCTGAACGGTCGCATAGAACTGCTGCGTCTGTCCGGCTTGCAGTGGGCCCGGGTTCGGCGGACCCATCAGGATCGACACATCTCCGGAGGTTACCGTCAGCGTCAGAGTGAGCGACTTCTCCACGACGCCGCTCGAATAGCCGACCGGGATGGAATACACTCCCGTGGGCGTCGTCGTTGCCGTCGTCACGTCGAGCGGGAAAATTCCCGATCCCGGCAGCGACGCGATCCCGAGCACGCCGCTCGCGTCCTGGGGAAAACTGGTCGCCGTGAAATTGACGATTCCCTGGAATCCCCCAAGCGCCGTCAAGTTCAGCTTGTACTCGACCGTCTCGCCTTGAGCGATCGCGCGGACCGCGGGCTGGCCGTCCAGCACGAAATCCGGCGCGGCGTAAGTGAACTGGCTCACCGTGAAGGCTTGCGTCGAGAATGGCGTTTGCATGAACAAGTCGACCCCGTCACAGTGCAATCCAACTCCGGAGACGACATAAGGACCGGCCATGCCGGACTGCGCGATCCGGTTCCCGTTGAAATCGAGAGTGATCGCCTGATTGCCGGACGAAAACCCCGCCGAGTACGCGGTATTCCCGGTCGCGAAGTCGATCTGCGCGCCGTTCGAATCGGAGAGCGTCCCTTCCCAGGAGCAATCCCATTGGAAAGTTCCGGGTGGCGGCGGCGCGAACGTGACGCCGAGTTGTACGCGCAAAATGTCGAAGGTGCTTCCTTGCCCAGTCACGATTCCGGCCGCCGAATTTTGCCCGTTGAAGTACATCGGACCGCGATCGAAAGAAGACAACGGATAGGCCTGCGTCGCGCCCGCGTCCGCCGAATAGCCCGCCACCGCTTCGCTCGTACCCACCTCCTGGAGCAGCAGCGCCGAAACGCGCTCATAAGGGCCGTCCACTCCCATGCCGATGAGGCCGGACGCCGGAAATCCCACGGTGACCTGCTGCGGCCCGGCGGCGAGCGCCGCGGTACCGTTCGCCGCGACCGTCATTCCGTTGCTCGCTCGAAGATTCATCGTGAAGCGGTAAGACCCCGCGCTCTGGACAGTGACGGCAGCGGTCACGTTCACGATGTCCGTAAGACCGTTTCCATTGGTGTCCACCGGCGCGTCGGAGAAAGCGCCCAGGCTCGCGTTCGGATCGTTAACCTGAAATTTGGTGGTGGCCGTGCGGGAAAAGGCGGCGCCGCCGGACGTGCCGGTCGCCTGGAGCGACGCCGTGTACTCCCCCGACGTAGGCGGCACGAACGAGCCGGTGTAAATTCCATCGCCCGTAGTGGCGTCGTATTGCCCGGAGTCCAAAAGCGATATTGGTACCGGCGTTCCGACAGCGCCCGAATTCCAGGTGAGAACGGAGGGGTCGAACGTCGCCTGCGAACTTTGTTGGATCGTGAAAGTGTTTGCGCTGGCTCTTGTCCCGTTCGCGTCGACGGAGCCGAAAACAAGCGTCCCCTCCACAACCAAAACGGAAGACGAGGAACTCGTTACATTCGAGGTGACGCCCAGTTTCGCGGGACCGTTGTTGGTAATGACGGCCGAGTAGGTGTACTGCGAGTCCGTCGAAGACACTTGGCTGTGCGCTTACCAGCGTGTAGCTGCCGATGGTGGCTTGCGGACCCAGCTTAAGCCGGGTCGCGAGGGTCGCCGCCATTGTCGCTCCCGCAACCGGGTTCGTCCCGTCGAATAAGAGTCCCGCGAGAACCACCGTATCGCCCACCTTGTACTCGGGCGCACTCACGGCAATCGCCGCGCCCAGCGACGAGGCCGGAAAGTACGCGACGTTCAGAGCCGACTCCGCGCTTACAGAAGTGGAGTCCGCGCTGACCTGATAGGTTCCCGTAGCTTGAACGGCGGTGAATTCGATCAGCGTGTGCGAGCCGGCATCGAAAACGAAGGAACATCGCTGGAGCCGTCGCTGGTAAACGTGCTGAGGGCGAAACCGAGCGACGATGCGTTTGCGGCGGTTATGGCGGTTCCCGAGGGAAGGATCAGCGAGACGGCTACATTCGGATCCGAGGTCAGGATATCGATAAAGTCCCCCACGGCTCCCGAGTCCACCACCACCGCGATCGGAGTGGACGCTGTCGAAGGAGGGATCGGGATCGCCTGCGTATTCGAAGCTCGCAGCGGGACGTCGCCGGAAGGGTAAGGGATGGTTTGCGCGAAGGCGCCAGCCGCGAATACAAGAACGAAGAAAAACAAAACCCTTTTCATCGGAGCTTCTTCTCCTCGGGGGATTGCTATGAATGCCGTGGACGCCAAATTCTTTCGCGATCTCTTGCACCTCGCCCACCAACTTTGCCGCGCCGTCGTCTATCGAAACGCTCTTCTTTGCTCCGCCCAGCTTCCCTTGCCTCAGGTCAATGCTCTGATAGTCAAACGACATCTTCGCGTCGGCGAACGGTTGGGCGAAGTTCAAGCCGAGCGGGACACATGGATCCGTCCCCGGCGGCCCGAACCACTCCGGCCCCTCGTTGTAGCCATGCACCATGATCACCGGCTCCAGCGCCTTGAAGGAAAGAGAGCCAAGGCTAACGACGATGCTGCATTCGTCGCAGACATCCCAGGGGTCGGCAATCGTCGATTTAAGCTCGATGACGTTGTCACCCGGCGTCGGGATTCCACCCAGGTTCCTCGCGGCGAATCTTACCAACGCTACCGGTACGTCATAGCATCGGCTAAAGCTTCCATCGCCCCGACTCGGATCGGTTCCCGGAATTTCGCTTGCGCCAAGGATGTGCTGCTCGCCGATCTGATTCCCGTTTAGGGACACGACGATGTCTGTCGATAGCCATAGGGCATAGTCAAACTGAACCGAGAGATGGGCGTTCGCGGAAACGACGCCGTTTGTAACATATACGCCCGGATTCACCAGGGTTCCATCCGGATTAATCGAATCTACCGTCCCGGTTGAGTTCATCCCCGGCCCGACTACGCGAGTCACCTGCACATGGGGCGAGACGTCCACGGGACAACCGTCCGGATCGCCGGTCGAGCAATCGATGAAGACCTGGGAGCTGTCGGGCAAAAACGCATGGTCGGAGGGGGTCTCATCGCGGGAACCGGCGGCCGAAGCCCGCCACGCTGAGAAAATGAGCCAGATACTGGGCAGACAAGTGGACGTGTAAGCCTCGGCATCGGATGACGCCATTGGCCAAGGTAGTGGGTGCGCTCCATGGGATCTCTCTCGGAATCGCCGGCGATCTTCGATCCGGGCCGCTCCGCCTCGTATGTTACCCTCAAGGTTTCCCTTGATCTTCATAAATCGCGCCTGTTTAGGCGTTTCCCCGCCCTCGAAATGATCAAAGCCGTAAAAGGAATGCGGGACATTCTCCCGCCCGCCAGCGCCGCGTGGAACCACGTCGAAACGGCCGCGCGCGCCGTTTTTCATTCCTTCAATTACCAGGAAATCCGCACGCCGCTGCTGGAGGAAACCGCGTTGTTCGCACGCGGCGTCGGCGAAGACACCGACATCGTCGGCAAGGAAATGTACACCTTCGCCGACCGCGATGGATCGTCCCTGACGCTTCGCCCGGAGAACACCGCCTCCGTCATCCGCGCCTATATCGAGCACAGCCTGAACCAGCGGCCCGGCTTGCAGAAGCTGTTTTACATCGGGCCGATGTTCCGCCGCGAGCGGCCGCAAAAGGGCCGTTACCGCCAGTTCTATCAGATCGGCGCGGAGGCCATCGGCTCGGATTCCCCGGCCATCGACGCCGAAGTGATCGAGATGGTTGTGGCCATTCTTCGCCGCGCGGGCCTCGACGGTTTTCAACTGCTGATCAACTCCGTCGGCGATCCCACCTGCCGCCCGGCATACATCGCGCTGCTCAAGGAAAAACTGAAGGACGTCGCGCCCACCATGTGCGGGGATTGCCGCCGCCGCGCCGTCACCAATCCGCTGCGCGTGCTCGATTGCAAAGTCCCCGAAGATCAGCCCATTATCGACTCGCTGCCTTCCATCCTCGATCATCTCTGCGACGCCTGCGACGGGCACTTCAAGACGGTGCAAGGCTTCTTGAACGAACGCGGGATTCCCTATGAGATTCGCCCGCGCATGGTTCGCGGCCTGGATTACTACATGCGCACCACGTTCGAAATCACGCACGGCTCGCTCGGGGCGCAGAATTCCGTGCTTGGCGGCGGGCGCTACGACGGACTGGCGGAAGCGTTGGGATCGAAGACCGCGGCGCCGGGCATCGGCTTTTCGATCGGCGAAGACCGTTTGGTGATGAGCGTCGAGGAGCGGCATCCGGACCTGCACCGGCACGCGCTGGACCTTTATATCGCGCCCCTGGGCGCGGCGGCGCTGAGCGAATGCGGCAAGCTGGCCGGCGAGCTGCGCGCGGCCGGGACTCGCGGTGGAAGTGGGTTTTGAGAACAAGCTGAAGCGGTCGCTGGAGCTGGCGAACAAACTCGCCGCGCGCTTCTGCCTCCTCGTTGGCGACAACGAACTCTCCACCGGCCTCTACATATTGAAAGAAATGGCGACGGGCGAACAGAGCGCCCTCCCGCCCTCCCGACTTCTCGAAAATCTTCTCAATCGGCGAAACTAAGAATTGACAATGGAAAACGTACCTCTCGATTTTCTGGGGGAATTGCGCCGCACGCACACCTGCGGCCAACTCCGCGCCTCCGACGCCGGCTCCCGCGTCGTCCTGATGGGCTGGGTTCACCGCCGCCGCGATCTGGGCGGGGTCTTCTTCATTCACCTGCGGGACCGCGACGGAATCACCCAGCTTGTCTTCCGCTCCGACGGCAACGCGGAGGCGCACCGCAAGGCCGAGCTGCTGGGGCCGGAGTACGTGATCGCCGTCG
Source organism: uncultured Acidobacteriota bacterium (assembly GCA_963823105.1). GTDB lineage: Bacteria > Acidobacteriota > Terriglobia > Bryobacterales > Bryobacteraceae > JAJYKC01. The sequence goes on along the minus strand of CAWGKC010000005.1, from coordinate 975,412 downwards.
AGGGTCTCGTCGAGCGGCGCGGCGCCGATACCGTGAACCCGGCCATCTCCACCGGCGAAGTGGAAGTGGTGGTCGAAACGTTGTGGATCCTGAACGAATCCCGCACGCCTCCGTTTCCGATGGAAGAGAACGTCGACGTCAAAGAAGACGCGCGGCTGAAGTACCGCTATGTCGATCTGCGGCGCCCGCAGATGCAGCGCAACATCGCCTTGCGCTCGAAGATTTCGCTTGCCGTGCGGCAGGTTCTTTACGCCCAGGGATTTCTCGAAATCGAGACGCCGTTCATGACGCGCTCGACGCCGGAAGGCGCGCGCGATTTTCTCGTTCCCAGCCGCGTGAACCGCGGCAGCTTCTACGCGCTGCCGCAATCGCCGCAGATTTTCAAGCAACTGCTGATGGTGAGCGGCTTCGATAAATATTTCCAGATCGTGCGCTGCTTCCGCGACGAGGATCTTCGCGCGGACCGCCAGCCGGAGTTCACCCAGATCGATCTCGAGATGTCGTTCCCGCAACAGGAGCGCATCTTCGAGGTGATCGAGCCGCTGGTGCAGCAATCCTGCCGCGAGGCCGGATTCGAGATCGCCGCGCCGTTTCCGCGCCTCACCTACGATCAGGCGATGCGGATGTACGGCATCGACAAGCCCGACCTGCGCATCCCCCCGTTCCGCACGCTCGACGGCGATTTCGCTTCGCTCGGCCTGCGCTACGCGCCGGTGGCGATTCACATCCCGAAGACCGGCGCGCTCAGCCGCAAGGAGCGCGACGAGCTGAAAGCTTTCGGGCAGGAGCGCGGGCTGCGCGTCTACGACGATCTGAAGCGCCTGGATCCCGGCGCTGGTCGAAGCCGCGCGCGCGGCGACCGGCGCGGCCGAAGGCGATCTGTTGATCCTGGCCGGATGGCCGGGCGAGCCTACGGGTCAACGCCCGGAGCACACATTCCTTCAAGCCTGCGGCCAGCTTCGCCTGTTCGCCGCGCAAAAATTTAACGACCGCCACGGGCTGCTCGATCCGCGCGATTTCCATTTCCTGTGGGTGCTCGATTTTCCGATGTTCGAATGGGACGCGGAGGAGAACCGCTGGAACGCCGCGCACCATCCGTTCACTTCCGTTCTCGACGAAGACATCGACAAGCTCACCGAAGACCCGGCGGCGTGCCGGGCGAAATCCTACGATCTGGTTTTGAACGGCGTCGAGCTGGGATCGGGTTCCATAAGGATTCACCGCCGCGATATTCAATCGAAGGTCTTCTCTGCGCTCGGATTCAGCGAGGACGAGGCCAAGCGGCGCTTCGGATTTTTGCTCGAGGCGCTGGAGTACGGCGCTCCGCCGCACGGCGGCATCGCCCTGGGGCTGGACCGGCTGGTGATGATCCTGGCCGGGGAGACTTCGATCCGCGAAGTCATCCCCTTCCCCAAGACGGCCAAGGGGACCGACCTGATGTGCGAAGCGCCGTCCACCGTTCCCGAGCGCCAGTTGAAAGAACTCGGCATCCGCCTGATCGGCCCGGAATAATCGCTGATAACCCCGATCAAGATTTTCCATGCGGCGGCATGGAACAATTTGATAAACTCTTGTTTGTAAGCGCAGTCGATACGCCCGCCCGCAGGACTCCCCGTTGTAGTCTTTCTCACCGGAAGTGTCCGCGGGCTTAGCACTACACTCTGGAGGTAAACGATATGGCAACCAAGAAGAAACTGGTAGAAGAGACCGTGGCTCCAAAGGCCGCCACGAAAGCGGCGGCTCCCAAGCGCCACTCGAAGGCGATTCCGGCGACGGAAACGTTCGCGGCCGAGCCTTCTCTCGATTCGCGCGAAGTCGCTCAGCTCGCTTATTCCTACTTCGAACAGCGCGGATACCGGCACGGCTCGCAAGTGGAGGATTGGTTCCGCGCCGAGAGCGAACTCCGCCAGCGCCACATGCGTTAACCTGGAAACGGGAACCGCATATTACGGATTCGAACTCCGCACCTTCCGCTCCACGCCGTTCGCGGCTGGGCGCAGTCGCCGCCTGGCTGCGCGATCTTTCGTTGTCGGTAGTCATCGCCATCGCCGTCATCCTCTTTCTCTACCAACCGGTGAAGGTGGAAGGCACCAGCATGATGCCCGGGCTTCAGGACCAGGAGCGCATCTTCATCAACAAATTCGTTTACCGCTTCGGCATCGGCGACGTGAACCGGGGCGATACCGTGGTCTTTTGGTATCCGAACGATCCGGCGAAGTCGTATATCAAGCGGGTGATCGGCGTTCCAGGGGACCGCATCGAACTCGACGACGGCACCGTCGTTCTGAACGGAAAGCCGCTCGAGGAAGTCTACGTTCCGCCGGAATACCGGGATCAACAATCGATGGCGGCGACGACGGTTCCGGCTGGGGAATATTTCGTGCTGGGCGACCATCGCAGCTCGTCCAACGACAGCCGGGCGTGGGGGATGGTGCCGCGGCGGTTTATTTACGGCAAGGCGGTGTTCGTATACTGGCCGCTCGATAAGATGGGCCCGCTGCGTTAGCCGGGCATGGAAAACGTCCGGCCGCGGTGCGGTCACTTCCACTTCACCCAGATTACGGCGGCCAGATCGCGGAACGGGATCGAGCCTAAAGTGAGGTTCACTTCAGAGAAGTAATAGTTGGTGCCAAGGGGTATCGTCAGTTGGAGTTGGACCAGGCCGGAGATTGATCCGGGAAGCGTCTGGACCGCCGTTACGGTGGCGGGCATGTCGACGCTGTCGCTGTCGGTGAAAGCGAGGTTCAGCGGGACGGCCGGTTGCGGTGCGATTCCACCGGTCGTTTCCGGGATGCCGAGTGATCCCGTCGCCGTTTACATATAAAGTGATCGTGGAACCGTAGGCGGCCGGGTTGCATGAGGAGTTCATCGAGCCGTCCGAATTGCGGGCGAGTGGCACAACGACCTCGGTGTTCTTCACGTACGAAGGCCCGCAGAGCGCAGTGGTCTCGGCCGAGAGGAATATCGCCGGCGAGGAAGGGACGACGCGCAGCCTTTGCGTTTCATTGACGGCGGGTTCGCCCGTTGTCTGGCTGGTGAAGTTCATCGTGACCGTATCGGCGCCGGAGACTTCGAAGGGGACTTGGGCGTTCACCTGGTTAGCGCCGGCATAGAGCAGCGGCGCGGGGACGCCGTTGAAGGTGACCTTTACGTTGCAGAAGCTGGTGGGGAAAGAGGACTGCGGGGCGTTGCAACCACCATCGAGACCCTGGCCCAAGATCGTAATCAATTGCCCAGGGGCGACGCTTGCGATCGGCGCGGTGTCGGCGGCGTCGACGATGCAGGACATGGCGGTCGAGGCGTCGAGGTCGAGAGAAGCGACTTCGGCGCTAGGGACGGCGATGTTCTGCCCGAGCGATCCGGGGGTTGGCGGTCCGGGCGTGGCAGCGACAGTCTGGCCGGATGGCGTCATCACCACGAGCGGTCTTTCGGCAACCGCCGCCAGCGTGTCGCCGAACAGCGCGGCGCCGAAGATCGCCGAGGCGTCCGCGCTGAGGTGCGCGACGTAGGGCACGAATTGCAGAAATTTGGGGCGGCAGCCCTCGGGCGCGCTTTGCAGGCCGGGAAGATCGGCGGAGCCGGCGAGCCCCGCTATGTAAATAGTTGAATCCGGCGCGACGCTCATCGAAGAGACGCTGTCCTCGCGGGTTCCGCTGAAATATGTGGACCAGAGGAGATCGCTGCCCGAGGCGTTGAGTTTGCTAATGAAGCCGGAATTCGGCGGCGGAGGGCTGCCGCCAAAGAAAAGGCTCGGCTGCAGGGTGTAAGTGCCCGTGGCCGTGCTGGTGGTTTGCAGCGCGCCGGGCGTAACCGGGAAGTCGCTCGAATAAGTGGTTCCGGCGAGGATGGCGTTGCCGTTTGAATCGACCGCGAGAGCCGACGGTGTTGCTCCGAAGGTACCGTCGAGGAACGTGGCGTAAATGAGCGTTGTTCCGTCGGCGCTGATCTTGGCGACGTGCTGATAGAAGCACGGGAAACCAAGCATAAGAGTGTAAGCGCAGCCGCGCGTGGCATGCGTGACTTGAAACGCGCCCGCCGTTATCTTCGGGTCGGACACCCCGGAGATGCCGGCGACGTAGATGTTCCGCTGCGAATCGAGAGCGATGGCCATGCCGCCGTAGTTGGCGAAACGTGAAGAGGACGCGGGTTCCGTCCTGGCTCAGCTTCGCTACGAATCCGGGCGTTCCTCCCGTACTTCGGGAACCGGTGACGACGGCCTGGCCTTGATCGTCGACGGCGAGCGCGGCGAAGGTCGTGCCCAGTCCGTAGACCACCGAAAAGACGGTTGCGCCCGAAGCGTCGAACTTGGCGAGAAACGGGCCGCCGAGCGCCGGGCGCGGGAGGTAACTGGGCCGCAGCGGTCGTCGGGAAATCGGCGGACGCGGTATTGCCCGCCGCGTAAATGGCGCCGTCGCTTCCGATGGCGAGGGAGGTGATGCTATCCGAGTTCGAGCCGCCGAGGGTTTTGAAGAACAGCGGGTCGCCGTTGGGTGAGTACTTGGCGAGGAACGCGTCGCTCGAGTCGTTCGCGCCCTTCGGATTCGCGGGCGGGAGTTGGCCGGCGACGTAAATGTTCCCCAGCGCATCGGCTTGGATGGAGGCAATGTTCGCGGTGGAAGGCAGGAACTGCGCCCACCGCGGGGGATTGGCGTGAAGCGCCGAACCGAGGAAAAAAAGCGGCGCAATGTAACGCACCATGATGCACCTCACAATGACTATGGATGGGGAAGGAGGGACCTGAGCTGTCCCTGGGGCGCGGGTACACAGACTATAGCACACGGCGCACGGGTTTCCTCGCGAGAATTCTCGTTAGCCGGGCATCGAAAACGTCCGGCCGCGGTGCTGGCCGATGAGGATTTGCACCAGGCGATGGGCGATCAGCTCATGCAGGGTGAGCAGATCGCGATTCGATGCCGCGATGGCGGCGGCGTCGTGCGGGGCGGCGGGCGGGCCGCCGGCTTTGAGCGCTTCGTAAGCCTCGGCGATTATGGGGTCGGCGATCGCCTCGCCGGCCATTTCCCATAGCGTGATGAAGCGGTCGACGGCGGTGGGGAAGCTGACGGCGAAGACGCCGTGGTTGCTGGTGGTGCGCGGCGGTTTGTAGTCGAGATTGAACGGGCCGTTGTAGCCGTGGCTGCGCAGAAGAACGAGCACGTTCAGCCAATCGAGCGGGTTGACCAGGCCGACGCCGATATCGACGTCGTGCTTCAAGCGGTAGCCGTCGTTGATGTCGAAGTGCCAGAGCTTGCCGGAGAGCAGGGCGCGGGCGAGGGAGGCGCGGGGCGCGGCGCCCCACATCAGCTCGTGCAGATATTCGGGGTTGAGGCCCACCATTTCGGGATGGGTTAACAAGCCGGAGGCGATGAAGGCGAGCATGGCGTCGCTGGTGGGGAGGAGAATTTCGGCTTGCGGCTCGAAGGGCTTGGCTTCCAGGCAATGCTTCAGCGTGGGGCGGTCGAGCTTGGTGGCGATTTCGATGTCTGCTTCGCAAGCGGCGTTCAGGCCTTCGGCGTACCAGCGCAGCGTCTGCGTTTCTTCGATCGCGCCCTTGCACGGAATAGCCGAGCGAGCCGGGCCAATAGACGGCGAATTGCGCGCCCAACTCGTGGCCGATGGCGACGGTGTTTTTCAATCGCCATGCCGCGTACTCGCGCACTTGCGGCGCTTCCGCGGCGGGACTGGCGGCCCACACGGCGTGGTGAAACGTTTCGGTGGTGACCATGGAACAGGCGACGCCGTTGTCGCGCAGGGCCGCGCCGATGCGGGCGACGATGGCGGCCTGTTCGTCTTTGCCGAGCGCGTCGGTCGGAATGACGTCGGTGTCGTGCGTACACCAATAGCCGATGCCGAGCCGGCCGTATTCGCGGATGACTTCCTCGAAGCCGACGGGGCTTCGGGTGGGGGCGTGGAACAGCGCCTGGCCCTCGTAGGCGGCGGCCCACTGCGGGCCGGTGATGAAATATTTGCGGCGGGTGGCGGGGGAGTAGGCTCCGCCACAGGCTTGCATCAGGCGTTCGACGAGGGATTGCTGTTGATCGAGAGGAACGGGCTTCATCACCGACGATTATCCGCTATGCTGAGAGGCAATGGACGGCCTGCGCTTCTCCTGCCTGCCGGGTTGCACGCGCTGCTGCACGAAGAAGGGCTTTATTTACTTGACGGAGGCGGATGTGGAACGCGCCGCCGAATTCGTGAATCTTGCGGTGACCGACTTTGAGGCGCGCTATATCTACCGCACGCGGCATCTGCGGCGGCTGCGCACGGGCCGGAATGGGAAGTGTCCGTTTCTGCTGGAGGGCGGATGTTCGATTCATCCGGCGAAACCGACGCAGTGCCGGCTGTTTCCGTTCTGGCCGGAACTGGTGAGCGAGCGGGGGAACTGGCGGAGGGTGGCGCGATATTGTCCGGGCATCGGGACCGGGAAACTGGTGCAGATCGGGGCGGCGCTCGAAAGGGCGTCGGAGATGCGGACGGCGTATCCGACGCTGTACGAAGAAGCGTAGACCGCTTGCTCACGCGCGCGGCTCGGTACCGAAGCCCGGTAAAGCCGGGGCTCATGTCCCGCGCGATTCCGCCGATTAGACACGACAGGAGGCCGAGTGTCGATTGAGATAGCGCGTCCGGCGATTCCAAAACGTTTGGCGAATATTCCGGCGTTTCCGCCGGTGGCGGCGAAACTGCTGGGGTTGCTGGCCCAGGAAGACGCCGATCTGGGATTGGCGGCCGAGCTGATCTCGACGGATCCGACGTTTTGCGCGCGCATTCTGCAATGCGCCAACTCGGTGGAGTTCGGGCTTCGCTCGGAGGTGACCAGCATCCGGCAGGCGCTCCTGCTGCTGGGAGTGATCCGGACGCGGGAGGTGACGATGACGCTGGCGACGGCGTCCTACGCGCGCATTTCGATGCGGCGGGCGGGGCTGCGCTGCTGCTGGCAGCACACCATCGCCTGCGCGATTCTGGCCGAGGAGGTGGCGCAGGCGTGCTCGGCGTTTACCGACCAGGCGTACACGGCGGGAATGATTCACGACATCGGGCGGCTGGGGCTGTTGGTGGCCTACCCGGAAGAGTATCAAGAGGTGATTCAGAACGCGGCGGAGAAGTGCATCGATATTCTGGATTACGAGCGGGAGAAGTTCGGCGCCGATCACGCCGAAGCGGGACGCTGGTTGGCGGAGCGCTGGGGACTGCCGGAATCGTTCCGGGTGTTCGCCGGGCGGCATCACGATCCGACGGACGGGGCGGAGGCGGATCTGCTGACGATCGTCCAAGTGGCGTGCCGGTTGGCGGATTTCCTGGGTTATTCGGTGACTAAGCCGTTGAAGGCTCCGTCGCTCGACGAGATCCTGGCCGACCTTCCGGCGGCGGCGGCCGAAGCGCTGCGGGATCGGGCGCATTATTGGCCGGAGAAGATCGAGCAGCGCCTGACGGCGAGCGACGATCACAAGGAGGTTCCTCCTCCCCCCGACGCGCCGTTGGTGGAAGTGAAGGAGATGGACTTCGCGTTGATTCCCATCGTACCGGCGCCGGGGATCGGACAAAGCAGCGTGTTGTGGGCGATCGGCATGGCGGCGCTGGGTCTCGCGATCGCGCTGGGAGTTTTCTCGCTCTGGCATTAGCGCGCGGGCGGCCGGCGCGGGGGATTGTCCGACTCGCTTACGCTCGCGGCTCGGAAACCGCTGCGAAACGATTCGGCGGCCGCCGGTGGCATAATCGAGAGCATGGCAAGGCGAAGAGACATATTGAAACTGGCGGCGGCGCCGGCGTTGCTGCCGCTGGCCTCGGCCGCTCCTAAGATTCCGAACGCGGTACACGATCCGGCGCTGGCCTCGCTCCAGCATCTGGACTTCGGCGACCAGCGGGTTTATTTCGACGGCGCGACGGATCAGTTGCGCTCGCTGACGATCGGCAGCCTGTCGCTGAATCCGGGGCGCGAGCCGCATCCGCCGCACCAGCATCCGGAAGAAGAAATTATGAACGTGGCGGAGGGGACGGGGGAGATTCTGGCGGGCGGGAAATGGTCGCCGGTGGGGCCGGGGTCGATCATGTACTGCGCGGGGAACTCGGTTCACGGGGTGCGCAACACGGGCAAGGCGCCGCTGTTGTTTTACTACTCGAAGTGGAAGGCTTGATTCAGGCAAGTTCGACTCCGGCTCCGGCGGCGAGGGCGCGGGCGTAGACCAGTTGGGCGGCGGCGACGTCCTCGACGGCAAGGCCGAGGGATTTGAAGACGGTGATGTCGTCCGCCGAGGCGCGGCCGGGTTTGGTTTTGGCTACGACCTCGCCCAATTCGGCGAGGATATGCGATTCGTCGAAGTGGCCGTCCCGGATGCCGAGGACGATGTCGCCGGATTCCTGAAGCGCGGCCTGACGCGAATCGACGAAGAGGCGGGCGCGGGCGAGGAGAATAGGATCGATTTCGCGCTCGTGAGGGCGGCATGCTCCGACGGCGATGACGTGGGCGCCGGGGGCGACCCAATCGGAGCGGAGGACGGGGGTGGGGGAGGACGTTGCGATGGCGATGACGCCGGCGCCGCGGACAGCCTCCTCGGCGGTGGCGCAGGCGCGGACGTGCGGATGCCCGGCGGCGAAGCGATCGCGATGGGCGGGGGTGGGGCTCCAGCATCGGATGTCTTCGAACGGCGCGGCGCGGCGGAGCATTTCGAGATGGCTTGCGGCCTGGACGCCGGAGCCGAGGATGGCGAGCACGCGGGGATTTGGGCGCGCGAGATGGAGAAGGGAGGCGGCGGAGACGGCGGCGGTGCGCATTTCGGTGATGTATCGGCCGTCCATGACGGCGAGCGCCGCGCCGGTTTCGGGATCGAGGAGGAGGATGGTGGCGAGGTGAGTGGGAAGGCCGCGGGCGGCGTTGGAGGGGAAGACGGTGACGAGTTTGGCTCCCATGGCGGCGGGGGAATGGACGAGGGCGGGCATGGAGGCGAAGAAGGCTCCGTGCGAGGCTTCGATGACGGTGCGCACGGGCTGGACGGCGGCTCCCGTGGAGAAGGCGGCCAGCGCCGATGCCATGGCCGAGGCGAGGGTGTCGAGAGGGAGAAGCGCGCGGACTTGGGTTTCGGAGAGCCAGATGGGCATGTGGGGTCAGGCGAGGATGGGGAACTGGGATTGGTGCTGAAGGTAGTAGGCACCCATGGTTTCATTCGCCGCGTGGATGGAGGTGAGCGCCGCGGCGACGCTTTCCCATTTGGCGCCGGGGACGCAGAAGTAAAGTTCGTCGTCGGGAAGGCCGGTGAAGGTGCGGTTGCCTTTGCAGCCGAAGGATAGCGTGGCGGATTGTTGGGCTAGGGTGAGGGGAAGAACGGCGCAGGCGGGGCGGCCGAGGGCGTTGGTGAGGGCGTGTGCGGCGCCGGCGCGGACGGCGGCTTCATAAAGAAGCATGGCGGAGGAGGGTTTGGCGGCGATGAGAACGAGGTCCGGAGAAAAGGGCGCGGATTCGAGCGGGGCGTAGGCGATGTATTGAGGCGGATTGGCGAAGACGGGAATACCGGGAACCTCTTCCATGCGGAGATAGCCGGAGGAGACCATGAATCCGAGAGTGTCGTGGAGGGCGGGAACGCCATCGGGGGCGGTGAGGCCATGGGTGTGCGCTCCGATGGCGCAGTTGCGATGATCGGGAGCGGCGGTATAAAAGGACCGGCCATTCATTGCCAGGCTCCAAAAGGAGCAGCCGGCGGGAACCGCGCCTTGCCAGGGAGCGAGGCCGGAGGGGGGAGCGTGGAGGAGGCCGATGGCGATGGGAGGGCGGGAAAGAGAGAGAAGAGCCTGGAATTGGGTTTGGGTCATGTTGGTATTGTCGCCTAAGTCTTTGGAATCGCAGGAATTTACAATTTGTTGAGAACGAAAGGCGGGGGAACTGCATCCATGGGAGCAGTAGGGCGTTCCGTTTTCATACAATAGAAGCAATAGACAAGCAGGGTTATGCGTTCTGTGTCCGCGTCCACTCCAATCGTTACGTGTGCCGTTTTGGCGGCTATTTTCCTCGCTGGAGCTTCGGCTCAAGAGAGCGGTCCGTCGAACGTGGCGGTGTCGCCGGGGACGCTGCCGGCGGTCGCGCAGCCGGGCGACACGAGCCAAGCGCCGATCGACAAGCGGATTTTCGGGGTTCTGCCGAACTATCGGACGGCGAACGAGACCGCCGTTTACCAGCCGATCTCGACGAGGCGGAAATTCTATATCGCGACGAAGGACTCGCTGGATTATCCGAGCTTCTTGCTGGCGGGTGCGTTTGCGGGTCTGGCGCAGGTGGACGACACGCACTCCGATTTCGGACAGGGGCTGGCGGGATACGGGCGGCGCTATGTGACGGCGGTGTCGATCAGGTAATCGGGAACTATCATGACGGAGGCGATCATGCCGACGTTGTTCAAGGAAGACCCGCGCTACTTCCGGCGAGGGCACGGGAGGAAGTGGGCGAGAGCGGGATACGCGGCGACGCGGGTTTTCATTACGCGCACCGACTCGGGAGGCACATCGTTCAACTACGCCGAGATCGTGGGGAACGGGATGACGGCGGCCATCGGTAACGCATATTATCCGACGGAGCGGACGTTCCTGGATAACTTTCAACGATTCTACTCGCAGGTGGGGACGGACGCGCTGTCGCAGGTGTTGAAAGAGTTCTGGCCGGACCTGAAGCGGCATTTCAAGCATCTGCCGCCCGCCGTAACGGAATAGCGCGGGCGCAAAAGCGGATAGAATGGCGGGGTGAGATTTACTATCGCCGCCGCCGCTTGTTTCGCCGTTCTTGTGCCTGGATTGAGAGCGCAGACCGCTCAACCGACGGTCGAAGCGATCCTGGCGAAATACGAGAGCGCTGTGGGCGGGCGAGAGGCGGCGATGCGCATTTCGAGCGTGGCGGCGAAGGGCGTGATGGAATCGCCGGACGACGACACCAAGACGCCGTTCGAAGAGTATCGCAAGAGCCCGGACAAGTACCGGTTGGCGGTGATCGATCCGGACGCCGGAGCGAGCGGCGAGGGATGGAACGGGCAATCGGGATGGACGCAGGATCCGGACGCGGGGCTGCACGACATGACGAAGCAGGAGCTGACGCTGGAGAAGCTGGATCGCGATTTTCATCGCGAGATGGATTTGAAGGCGCTGTATCCTACGATGACCGCCGCGGGGAAGGACACGGTGGGCGGGCGCGCGGTGTGGGTGGTGGAGGCGACGCCGGGGGATGGGCCGGCGGAGAAGTGGTACTTCGACGCGGAGACGGGGCTGCTGGCGCGGCGGGATTACGAGCGGATCAATATGGAGTCGGGGATATTGCTGTATCAGGTTTACTTCGAGGATTACCGCAAGGTGGATGGCGTGGAGATGCCGTTCCGGGTGCGGCAGACTTCGACGGACGGGGAGAACATCGTCGAGTATTCGGAGATCAAGACGAACATGGCGATCGACGACGGGAAGTTCGCCAAGCCGGTGAAGTAAGTTTGCGGACGCATCAGCAGCAGCGTCCTTGGCGGTATTTGCGGGCGAAGCGGGCGTCGGAGAAGCGGCGCCATTCTTCGGGCGAGGGCGGGCGGCCTTGTAGAGCGAGGTGCAGGCGGTAGGCGCGCTGGTCGGAGAGTTCGACGAGGAGCGCGGCGAGGAAATGGGCGAGGCGGCGGAGGGTTTTCATAGGCGCTCCGGTTGCAGTTGGGTGAGGACGAAGGGGGTTTCGCGCGAGGGGGAAACTTTGGCGCCGGTGAGGATGCGCGTCCAGAGGCGGGCGGAATGGAGGAGAACGACGGCGACGAGCAGCATGAGTAGGGCGCAGACGGCGGCGTCGAGGCGGGCGTTGAGGATTTGCATGCGCACGATGGAGGAAATGGCGGGAAGCGCCTCCAATTGGCGGGCTTGGGCGAGGAAGCCCAGGGAGGGACTGGGGGAAAAGATTTTCTGCCAGCCGGCGGTGAACGTGACGACGGTTAGCCAGAGGAGCGGGATTCCGGTGATGTAGGCGTAGCGCGCGCGGTGCATTTTTAGGAAGACGGTTGTGGCGACGCAGAGGGCGATGGCGGCGAGAAGTTGGTTGGCGATGCCGAACAAGGGCCAGAGGGAGTTGATGCCGCCGAGGGGATCGCGGACGCCTTGATAGAGGAACCAGCCCCAGGCGGCGACGATGAGGGCGCTGGTGAAGAGCGCGGCGGGTTTGGAGGATTGGCGGCCGAGGGGTTTATAGATGTGGCCGAGCATGTCCTGGAGCATGAAGCGGCCGACGCGGGTGCCGGCGTCGAGGACGGTGAGGATGAAGAGGGCTTCGAACATGATGGCGAAGTGGTACCAGAAGCCGAGGATGGCGTCGCCTCCGACGGAGGAGAAGATGCGGGCCATGCCGAGGGCGAGGGAGGGAGCGCCGCCGGTGCGGAAGAAGAGCGTTTTTTCGCCGACCGAGGAAGCCAGGCGGGACATGGTTTCGGCGGTGACGGGAAAGCCCCAGGAGGAGATGGTGCGGACGGCTTCGGAGGCGGAGGCGCCGACGACGCCGGCGGGAGAATTGACGGCGAAGAAGACGCCGGGCTGGAGCGACGCGGCGGCGACGAGGGCCATGATGGCGACGAAGCTTTCGAGCAGCATGGAGCCGTAGCCGATGAGCGGGGCGTCGGATTCGCTGGCGATCATTTTCGGCGTCGTGCCGGAGGAGATGAGGGCGTGGAAGCCGGAGATGGCTCCGCAGGCGATGGTGATGAAGCAGAAGGGAAAGATTTTGCCGGCGAAGATGGGGCCGTCGCCGGCGGTGAAGCGGGTGAGGGCGGGGAGTTGGAGTTGGGGGTGAACGGCGAGGACGCCGGCGGCGAGGAGGAAGACGACGCCGAGTTTGATGAAGGTGCTTAAGTAGTCGCGCGGGGCGAGGAGGAGCCAGACGGGGAGGGCGCTGGCGAGGAAGCCGTAAGCGATGAGGGCGAAGGTGAGGGCGACGGCGGAGAAGGTGAACCACGGGGCGAGCGTGGGGGATTGCGAGACGGCTTGGCCGCCGAAGATGGAGGCGAGGATGAGGAGGAAGCCGAGGGCGGAGCCTTCGAGGACGCGGCCGGGGCGCCAGTAGCGGAGATAGAGGCCGATGAAGAGTGCGATGGGGATGGTGGCGGCGATGGTGAAGGCTCCCCAGGGGCTGCCCTTGAGGGCGTTGACGACGACGAGGCCGACGACGGCGAGGAGGATGATCATGATGATGAGGACGGTGAGCATGGCGACGAAGCCGCCGGTTTTGCCGGTCTCTTCGCGGGCGATTTGGCCGAGGGATTTGCCGTCGCGGCGGATGGAGCAGAAGAGGATGACGAAGTCCTGGACGGCGCCGCCGAGGACGGCTCCAACGACGATCCAGAGCGCTGCCGGGGAGATAGCCGAATTGGGCGGCGAGTGTTGGGCCGACGAGGGGACCGGGGCCGGCGATGGCGGCGAAGTGGTGGCCGAAGAGGATCCATTTGTTCGATGGTTCGTAGTCGTAGCCATCGCGAAGACGCTCGGCGGGAGTGGCGCGGAGGGGGTCGAGCATCATGACGCGGAGAGCGATGAAGCGGGCGTAGAAGCGGTAGCCGAGCGAGTAAGCGCAAAGGGCGGCGACGACGAGCCAGACGCTGTTGATGGGTTCGCCGCGATGGAGGGCGATGGCGGCGAGGGCATAGGCGGCGAGGATGGCGATGGCGGCCCAGGCGAGGTGAGGGATGAGCTTTTTCGAGTTTAGCGAGCGCATGTCGGGATCAAGGCCGGGGTCGTGGACGGGGCATGGAGTTTGAGTCTACACGATCGGCGGATGCGGGCGCAAAATTGGGTTCGTTTGGCATTTTTTATCCGAAGGCCGCGGCGTGGCGGGCTTCGGCGGCTGCCACGTGTTTTGCTGACAGGGCACGGCTTACGGGCGGCCGACGGGCGGCGGAGGAGAGCGGAATATTGGCTAAATTGGGTTCGTTTTTGCGGGCGGTCTGGAGAGAGCGGAGGGCTTCGAGGGCGCGGCGGTAGGCGCGGTCGTGAGCGGATTGGAAGCGGCCGATGAGCTGGAGGGCGTTGGTTTCGTCGGAGAGTTCGCGGAGGACTTTGGCGTCGATGTGGGTTGGGCCGACGGCGAATTCCTGAGGCTCGGCAAGCTTCAAGAACTCAATGCGGGACTGGTTGAAGAGTCTGGCTTCGAGGCACCAGTAGCGGCGGCGCTTCCAGGCGGCGACGGCGAGGTCTTCGACGAGGTCGGCCTCGACGTCGTCGGCGGGTTGGAAGCGGGTGGAGTAGGAGCCGAGGAAAGCGTTGAAGGCGTTGTGGTCTTCGCCGATCGCGATGACGTTGCAGGCTTTGAGAAGGTGTTTGTGGGCGTTTTGGGAGGCGCGGGCTTTGCCGGCGGGGGTTTTGGGGCCGCGGGATTTGGCGGCGTTGGCGCGGTTGGCGAGGATCTGTTTTTCGGTGGCCATGGGTAGGGTTAACTCCTAAGCGAGTTTGGCATGGGGAGGGGGCGGGCGGGTGAGAGGAGGGCGGGATGTTGTTGGAGGGGTGGGAGATGGAGGCGGAAGAAAGCGGGGAACGGGTGCGGGCGGCGGTTATAATGGTGGCGATGGCTACCGTGCATATGAGCGAAGCGGATGTGGCGCGCGATCTGCATTCGGTGCTGGAGCGGGTGCGGCAGGGGGTTGAGGTGGTGATCGAGCAGGATCACCGGGCCGTCGCCGTGATTAAGGCGTCGCAGTTCCGCGGACGTCCCATCGATGAATGCATCGCGCTGGCCAAGACGCGCGGCTCGCACGCAACGCTGGACGAAGATTTCGCCAGGAATCTCGAAGACATTATCAACAGCCATCGGGAGCCGCTCAACCCGCCGGCGTGGGATTAGTCCTGGATTCTGGCGCCGCGATCACGGATGGGCGGTAGGCGTCGCGGCGGTTGCGGACGGCGGTGATTGCAATGGCGTTCTCGTCCTTGCAATCGAAGAACACTCGATAGTCGCCGCAGCGCAAGCTTCCGGCGACCAGAGGGCCGCGATCCGCTGGGGCGCGGCATCCTCCGTCACTTCGTCAGCCCGAACTCGCGCAGGATGTCTTCGTGCGGGATGCCCTCCTCGCAGGCGAGCGAGGCGCGGGCGCGATCGAGCGCACTGGCTGTCCCAGGCGTGATCTCTTCGTCTTCGACGGGCGCGAGGGCCAGGGAGCGCGCCGGCGGTCCCACCATGACCTCGAGCAGGCTCCGGACGGCGTTGAGCTTCTCGACCGGCAGCATATCGAGCAATGCGTGGGCCTGCCGGCGTTCTTGATCGGGTTTGGTTGCCATAGTTTCCTCCTGGCGGCTAAGGTTCGGCCATCGGATCATTGACGTTGGATCTCGGGCCAATTCGGGATCGTGGATGTTGGCGTCGAGTGCCTAGGCGCATTGTGACATCGACGGGCGGACCATCGGGGCGAGGAGATCGAGCTTATTGACAATGCAGTCCCCCGTCGAGGAGCCGGATGGAGGCTCGCTGGTTGTGGGGTTGTTTGACCGCCCGAGCGGATGCCGGACCGGTCAGCGGTAGGCTTCGCGTCGATTGCGCACTCGGAGAACCCGGACGGTCTCGCCTTCGAGGTGAAATCGGACGCGGTAGTCGCCGACGCGAAGGCGATACTCGGGCGGGTCAATGCCCTGGAGCCGTCTCACATCGCCCGCGCCAGTGCCGGCGAATCGTTCCACCGCGCGCTTGAGACGGCGGGCGATGCCCGGATCGAGCGCGGCCATGTCGTCGAGCGCGGACGCGGTCCACTCGACGTCCTTCACTCCAGCCCGAGCCGCCGCATCGCTTCTTCATGCGGGATGCCTTTACCGCCGTTTCGCTGGAGCCAGTCGCGAGCCTCCGCGACGGCCCGTCTCTCTTCTTCGGTCTCGGGTTCGTCGTCCACGGGCGCGTTCCGCAGAGCGGTGGCTACGGGATCGACGATCGTTTGGAGCAGGCCGATCAAAGCCGAGAGCTGTGTCTCCGGCACGCGATCAATCAACTGGTGAGCCTGGTGGCGGGGATCGGTCATCGAGAATCTCCGGTTTCGGCGTTGGCAAAGCGCCGGGCCGCTTCCTTCATCATATCGCGGCGAAAGGAGCTTTCGATCGGCAGGAGGGGGCCTTTCTCCACTTCCGGGTAGGACCACTGGGTCGTATCGAACCGGCGTTTTCGTTCATCGCCGGGCCGCGCCGGTGCCCAGCGGACGTTGGGGTACGACGGGTTGAACCGGTTGACGGCGGCGGGGGAGACGGGGATCTGGTCGGAGGGTTATGGGTACGACGGGTTTGGGAACCGGTGGGTGAGCGGGGTGACGGGGATTGGGTTGTCGCCGCTGACGCCGGTGGCGCAGAGTAACTACAACGCTTCGACGAACCGGTTGGCGACGACGAAATTTGGGTACGACAACGCGGGGAACGAGACGCTGATCGCGCCGTATACGGTGAGCTACGACGGGGAGGAGCGGCAGACGGGGATCGCGAGCGCGGAGAACGGGTCGGCGGGGTATGGCTATGATGGGGAGGGGCGGAGTGGAGAGCATGCGGGTAATGACGGACCGGAACGGGGCGGCAAGCAATCCGCATGCGTTGCCGGCGAAGGTGCGGCAGGGCGTCTAGATGGTCACACGCGGATGAACTATTGGCGCGCATCGTGGGGCGCCCGGGAGTTGCATTGATGGCTGGAGATGAGCGGGCGCGGGAGACGCCGGCTCGAACTGGAGCGGCTTGTGCCGCGCAGGTGGGGCCGCCGCGCTGATCCTGCCGCGGCGCGGGCTATCAATAAACGGAATGCCGCATCCGAGGACGACGGCGGGGAGGAGGAGGAAACGCTATGATCGCAGGTATGGAGCCGCTACACATCAGCGAAGCCGATGCGGTGCGCGATCTTGCCGCCATCCTGAGACGAGTTCAGGCCGGCGCCGAGGTCGTTATCGAACGCGACGCGCAACCGCTCGCGGTTGTCCGCGCGGCCGCTCCGGCGCGCCGGACCATTTCGGAGTGCATCGCGCTAGCAGAAGCGCACGAGAAGGAAGCCGGGCAGGTTCCCGCGCTTGATTCGGACTTCGCCGCCGACGTGGAGGAGATCGTCCGCGATCGCAAGCCGTGGAACCCGCCTGCTTGGGACTGATCCTCGACTCCGACGTGGCGATCGCCGGGGAGCGGCGGGGGCATAGCGTGCGACAGATCCTCGAACAACTCAAAACGGGTTACGGCGAAATGGAGGTGGGCCTCTCCGTGGTGACCATCGTGGAACTTACGCACGGCATCCAGCGCGCCGGAACCGACGAACGGCGGCAACGGCGGCAGGCGTTCGTCGATGAACTCGTTCGAGACGTGCCAGTTTACCCGGTCACCGTCGAGACGGCCCGGATCGCCGGGCGCATCGAGGGCGCCCAGGCAGCCCAAGGCGTGACCATCGCTTTCGAAGACTTGTTGATCGCGGCTACCGCCCTACAGCTTGGCTTCGGGGTGGCGACCGGGAATGCCCGCCACTTCGAGATGGTCCCCGGCCTCACTGTCGTTCGGGCTTGACCACCAGCTCTTTTTCCTCCGAGGGCGCGCCGGTAACCGCTCCGGGCCGGGGATGTTGTCGCGCTACTTCGCTTCGGCGAAGAGGCTCCATTCTTCGTGGGCGCGGGCGAGGAGGCGGGGGATGTCGCGGTTGAGGATTAGGCGCTGCGCGGCCAGGGCGGTGGCGGCGGATTGGATGCGGGTGTAATAGTCGGCGGGGGTTGGATAGAGGCGCTCGATTTTGGCTTGGGGGAATACGAAGAACGATCCGATGAAAGAGGCCATTTCCTCGGGGGCTCCGGTGGAGGGAGGGCGGTAGTTCCAGCCGGTGTAGGTGGCGAGGGGGACGGCGAGTTCGGGGAGGCGGATGCCGCCGAGGTCGTTGCCGCTTTCGTCGACGCGGGGGACGAGGAGGGGAAAGGCGGCGCCGATTTTGGGTGGTTCGGAGACGATGCCTGCGGTTACGAACTGCGGGCCGTAATCGGCGTGATAGGCCTTGTGATACGTCGCGGGCGGGACGGCGCCGATGGACTTGGGGAAGCCGAGCGCGGCGGGGGTGGTGAGTTGGGCGCGGTGCGGGTAAGTGGATGGCGGCGGCGCCTGGCCGTCCTTGATCCAGGCGTTCATGTCGCGGAGGAGGGCGCGAAGGAGGAAGCGGTAGTCATTGGGATTGGCGGGGTAGCGGGCGACATCGGTGGCGAGGGGGAGACGGCCCGGGCCGTGTTGCGCGCCGGCAACGAAATAGATGCGGGTGTTGGGGGCGAGCGGGGCGTCGGCGGCGCCGTCGGGAGTGACGTGGATGAGGGCGGCGGCGCGGCCCCAGTACTCATAGGAGCCGTTGGTGTAGAAGATTTTGGGGACGACGGAGGCGGCGGTGGCGCGGTCGAGAAGTCCGCCGCGGGCGCCGGTGACGGGATCGGTTTCGGGGAGATCGGTGAAGGGGAAGATGTCGACGGGGTAGAAGAAATTCAGGAAGGGCCGGGCGTCGCGGGAGGCTTGGGCGAAGCGGTAATTGAAGTTGCCGCGGCCGGCGCCGGCGACGTGGGCCCAGACGCCGTCGAAGACGATGCGGCCGCGCTCGTCGGCGTTGAAACCGTCGTAGAGGAAGTTGCGGAGGAAGCGGCCGCTTTGGCTGACGCCGTAGCCGATGGCGCGGTGGAGAGACGCGGACGGATCGCCGAGCGGTGTGGAAGGGCCGCCGTGTTTGAGGAAGGAGATGAAATCGCGGATGGCGGCCGGGCCGAGGCCGGCGATGGGAGGATTGGCGGCGGTGTAGAGGACCTCGTAGATGAGGCCGGGTTCGAAGCCGCCCTGGAGGGTGACGGCTGCGCCGTTGGCGGTGAAGCTCCAGCGATCGCGGGGGACGAGGCGGCGCGGATCTTCGACGTGGGCGCGGACGGTGAGTTGGGCGGGAGCGTCGACGATGGCGGGGTAGGGTTGGTGGCCCATGTCGCCGAGGGAGGCTTCGGATTCGGTGCGGTCGGGAACGAAGTCGCTGCGGACCTGGCCGCGAATAGGAGAGCCGTCGGGATTCTTGGCGACGGGGGAGAAGAGGTGGAGGATGTCGTCGCCGGGCGGGGTGTCGAATTGCCAGCCGAGCCAGACGATGGTGTAGCCTTCTTCGAGGAGATAGGGATCGCCGAGGTCGCCGGAGACTGTGCCGGGATGGGGCGAGGCGGAGGCGAGGTCGAAGAAGGCGATCATGCCTTTGTGGCCGCGGTTGGAGACTTCGAAGAGGACGGCGCCGTTGGAGTGGGCGGGGTCGCGGGGGCGGAGGAGATAGAAATCGGCGGAGAACTCGACGAGGCCTTGGGCGCTGCGCGGGGCAAGGGCGAGATCGCGGACGAGTCGGTTGGCGGGGAGGGTGGGATCGACAGCGAAGGAGACGGTTCCGGAGATGCGTTCGTAGGGGCCGGAGGAGCCGAAGGGGCGGCCTTGTTCGACGCCGGAGCGGTGGTCGATGTGAACGGCGGTGACGGCGGCGGGGACGAGGAGGGGCGTCGAGAGCAGGCAAAGGGCGGCGCGGAGGGTCATGAGGATTAGTGTAATGCCGCGGGACGAGCCTTGACTTGGGGAAGCGCCTCGAATAGGCTCTAGGAAACTGGGTTTCAATCTGGAGACGGAATGCCGCCATGCCGCGGCGTCGTCTCGACGAATTGAAGGGGATGAAGGGTTATGTCGAAGAAGTTTGGGGAGCCGATCCGCCTCGTTTTAGCGGGATTGGTTCTGGGAGCGCCCCTGTTGGCGCAAACGAGCGGGGAGTTGAGGGGGACGGTGAAAGACCCGTCGGGGCTGGTGATCGCCGGGGCGAGGGTGACGGCGAAACAGGAGGGGGCGGCGCTGACGCGGAGCACGGTGACGGACGCCAAGGGCGATTACGTGCTGCCGGCGGTGCCGGTGGGCGCCTACTCGGTAGAGATCGAAACGGACGGCTTTAAGAAATTCGTGCAGGAGCGCGTGGATGTGACGCTGGGGCACGTGGTGATCGTGGACGCGACGCTGGAGATCGGCTCGGTGACGCAGACGGTGACGGCGACGGAATCGGCGGCGCTGGTGGAGACGACGAGCACGCAGTTGGGAGCGGTGATGAACTCGCGGGCGGTGGTGAACTTACCGTTGAACACGAGGGACACATACGAGTTACTGCAGTTACAACCGGGAGTGCAGTCGCAGCAGGGGTACGCGCTGTTCGCCGGAAGCGACAATCCGGGAGTGGTGTCGGTGAACGGGGGGCGCGGGCGGGCGAATAACTTCAGCGTGAACGGCGGGGACGCCAACGACCAATTCATCGCCACGCCGGCGATTCAGCCGTCGCCGGATGCGATCGAGGAGTTCCGGGTGTTGACGAACACCTTCGACGCCGAGTACGGGCGCAATTCGGGATCGGTGGTGAACGTGGTGACGAAGGGCGGGACGAACGGGATACACGGGGACGCGTTCGAGTTTTTCCGCAACCGCGATTTGAACACGCGGGGATTTTTCGACACCATCAATCCTCAGTTTAATCAGAACCAGTTTGGCGGGACGCTGGGCGGGCCGATCAAGAAGGACAAGACTTTCTTCTTTGTGTCGATCGAGGACCGGCAGATCGTGCAGGGGCTGCCGTCGGATCTGGTAACTGTGCCGACGGCGGCGGAGCGGGGAGGGGATTTTTCGCAAGGGCCGAGCGGGCCGCAGAGCACGTTCGCGGGGACGCTGAACGATGCGAACATGGCCGGGGTGCTGAATAACCGGCCGGGATGCTCCTCGGCGGTGGCGGGGGAAGGGGGCGCGCCGATCGCGGCGGGAACGGCGTGGGCGTCGATTTTTCCGAACAACAAAATCCCCACGCAATGTTTCGATCCGACGGCGGTAGCGTTGATGAACCGGTACGTGCCGCTGGCCAACAGCGGATTCAACACCTATCAGAGCGTGCCGAATTTCCGGGATAGCGGCATTCAGGGGACGCTGCGGCTGGATCACAAGATCAGCGATAAACATCAGTTAAATTTTTATTACTACGCCGACGACGATTCGACTTTGCAGCCGTTTTCAAACTTCCAGGCGGCGGGGGCGAACGTGCCGGGATTCGGGTCGGTTTTCGACGAGCGGAATCAACAGTTTAATTTAAGCGAGACGTGGACGGCGAGTCCGACGGTGGTGAACGAGGCGCGTTTCACGTATTTTCGCGAGGGGCAGCTTGCGTTCAACCATCCGCAGAACACTTCGCTAATCCAGAACGTGTGCGGAACGGGCGTGGCGGCGGGAACGTGTTTCTCGAGTCCGGGCAATCCGCAGGCGGGGATCACGCCGAACCTGGGAGCGGCGCACGAGGGGGTTCCGTTCATCAACATCAGCGGAGGGTTTTCGATCGGGAACAATTCGGAAGGCGAGTTGCCGCAGATCGGGAACACGTTTCAATGGTCGGATAACCTGAGTAAGGTATCGGGCAACCATACGATGAAGTTCGGCGCGGACGTGAGAAGGATGCGATTCGACCAGACGCTGTATTACAACGTGAACGGGTCGTTCAGCTTTAACAGCGGCGGGACGAACGACGTCGGGTCGGACAACTTATTCACGGACTACTTACTGGGGCTTCCGAACACTTACACGCAAGGGTCGGCGCAGAACGAGAACGTTCGGAGCACGCAATTGTTCCTTTTCGCGCAAGATAGTTGGAAGATTCGCAAGAGCCTGACGCTGAACTATGGGTTGCGGTGGGAGCTGGACACGCCCTTGACCGATATCGGGCAACACGTGCAGACGTTCCGGCCGGGACAAGTGACTTCGATTTATCCTTGCCAGTTGGCCGCGAATAACCCGCTTGTCCAGACGTTTGGAACGACGAGTTGCGGGCAAGGGTCGGCGGGAGACTCGGTGTTTCCGTTGGGGCTGGTGTTTCCTGGGGACAAAGGGATCCCTGCGGGCATGACGCAGACCTATTACAAAGCGTTCGCGCCGCGGATCGGGTTGGCGTGGAGTCCGTCGGCGGCTTCGGGAGTTCTGCATACGCTGCTGGGCGACGCGGGGAAGACGAGCGTGCGCATGGGATGGGGAATGTTTTATAACCCGATCGAACAGCTTGTGTTGGAGCAGTTCAGCGCGGAGCCGCCGTTTGGAGGAAGCATCGCGCTCTCGAATACGATGTTCAACACGCCTTTTATCGGGCAGAACGGAAGCACGAGTCCGAATCCGTTCAATGGGATATTGAATCCGCCCAGAAACCAGCCGGTGGATTGGTCGAGCTTCCGGCCGCTGCTGCTTTATGGCCAGTTTCAGCCGAATATCCGGACGCAGTATTCGGAGCAGTATAACTTCACGATCCAGCGCGAGTTGCCGTCGGATATCCTGCTGCAGATCGGATATGTGGGAACGCAGGGGCACCGGCTGCTGGCGTCGCACGATCTGAATTATGGGCTGGCGCAGCCATGCCTCGATCTGAATTCGGTGCTGGGAGCGGGGACGTGCGGGCCGTTCGGCGCGGACAGCTCGTATACGATTCCGGCGAACGCGATTCCGGCGGGGTTTACTTTCCATTTGCCATACGGACCGCAGCCGACGATCACGGGACCGAATCCGAATCCGATTACATTAGTGGGCTTGCGGAAGTATTCGTCGCCGAATTGCAACCCGCTGACCGGAGCGGGGTGTCCGCCGGATGGAGTGCCGGTGTATTCGAGTATCTTCGCGGAGGATACGATCGGGAATTCGAATTATAATTCGCTTCAGGTCAGCGCGGAGAAGCGCTTTTCGAGGGGATTGCAGTTTCAGGCGGCGTATACGTTTAGTAAGTCGATCGACGACGCTTCGAGTTTCGAGAACGTTCTGAATCCGTTGAATTACCGGCTGAGCCGTTCGCTTTCGCTGTTCGACGCCCGGCAACGGTTTGTGACGAGTTACTTTTATCAATTTCCGCACATGGACGTTCATGGATTCGCGGACAAGGTGTTGAACGGGTGGGAGACGTCGGGGATATTGACGTTCCAGAGCGGATTTCCGGTGCCGATCATGTCGTCGGACGATTTGGAATTGATGAACAGCTTCTTTTTCTCGTCGCCCGGCGAGCCGAACCAGGTGGCGCCGCTACAAAGGCTGAATCCGCGGAACCCGCTGAATCTGGCGTTCAACCCTTCGGCGTTTCAGCAGCCGGCGAACCTGGGAGTAATCGGCAATTCGCCCCGGTCGGTGTGCTGCGGGCCGGGGATCAACAATATGGACTTCAGCATGTTGAAGGACACGCAGATCGACGAGCGGTTCAAGATGGAGTTCCGGGCGGAGATGTTCAACGTGTTCAATCACGCGCAGTTCAGCAAGGTGGATGGGAATATTTCCGACGGGCTTCCGGCGCAGGGAGGGACGTTCGGGAAGGTGCTGCAGGCGCGGCCGCCGCGGCTGGTGCAGTTCGCGCTGAAGTTGATCTGGTGACGCGCTCCGGCGGGTTATGCTGGTAGGACAGCGATTTTGCAGTTCAAACTTGACGATTCCCAAAGGAACTTTCCCTAGATGTACCCAGCATTGAAGCAGGAGATCGAGACATACGAGAAGCGGACGCCGAAGAGCCGGGAGGCGCACGAGCGGGCGACGGCGAGGATCCCGCTTGGAGTGGGCAGCAACTACCGGTTTTATCCGCCGTATCCGATCTTCGTGAAGGATGGACACGGCGGACACATTCACGATTTGGATGGGAACGAGTACGCCGATTTCAACCTCTGTTACGGGTCGCTGATGGCGGGGCATTGCCATCCAGCGGTGATGAAGGCGGTGGAGGAGCGGCTGCATTTGGGCACGTTGTTTGGGATGCCGCACGGGTTGGAGCGGGAGTTGGCGGAAGAGGTATGCGCGCGGTTTCCGGTGGACATGGTGCGGTTCACCAACAGCGGCGGCGAGGCGACGATGTACGCGATCCGGCTGGCGCGGGCGGCGACGGGGCGCGACAAGATCGTGAAGATGGAAGGATGCTATCACGGCGGGCACGACGCGGTTTCGGTAAGCGTAAAGCCGAAGCTGGAGCTGGCGGGCGATCCGGAGAATCCGACGCCGGCGGTGTCGAGCCTGGGCGTGTTGAAGGCGACGACGGATCAGACGCTGGTGGCGCCGTTCAACAATCTGGCGGCGATGGAGCGGCTGTTCGCGAAACACGGCGGCGAGATCGCGGCGGTGATCTTAGAGCCGATCATGATGAACGTGGCGTTTGTGACGCCGGACGATGGGTATTTGAAGGGTTTGCGCGAGATCACGAAGAAGCATGGGGCGCTGCTGATTTTCGACGAGATCAAGACGGGCGGGAAGCTCTGCTGGAGCGGGGCGTCGGAGTATTTCGGCGTGACGCCGGATATTATTACGCTGGGCAAAACGATCGGCGGAGGGTTTCCGCTGGCGGCGTTCGGGGCGAGCCGGGAGATCATGGACGGCATCGTGCAGCAGAAGATTTATCACGCCGGGACTTACAACACGAATCCGGTGGTGATGGCGGCGGGGTTGGCGACGTTCCGCGGAGTATTGACGAGAGAGGCTTACGTACACATCGACAAGCTGAGCCGGCGGATGGTGGAAGGGTATACTCAGGTCCTGGCGAAGAACGACATCGTGGCCTATGCCGATGGCGCGGGGGCGAATGGGGCGCTGATGCTGTATCCGCGGCGGATACGGAATTACCGCGACTGGCATACGGTGGATATCGATTTGTGGAATCACTACTGGTTCGCGATGGCGAACCGGGGCGTGTTGCCGCAACCCTTCGGCTGGGACGAGCAGTGGACGCTATCGGTGGCGCACACGGAGAAGGACATTGAAAATCATTTGAGCGTGTTCGCGGAAATAGCGCCGGCGCTGGCGGTGGCGCAGCAGGAGCGGATGGCGGTAGGAACGCATACGGCGTAATCGAACCGGCGAATCGAGGAGCGGCGGCGCATGGCCACGAACAAAGAAGGCGCGGCGCAACTGAAAAGGGCGCTGGGGACGTGGGACCTGACGTGGCTGTGCGTGGCGGCGATCGCGAATCTGAATCTGGTTCCGGTGATCGCGGCGAGCGGGCCGACTACGGTTTGGCTGTGGCTGCTGGCGCTGGGCTTTTTTTTCGTGCCGCAGGGGATCGCGGTGATCGAGCTATCGCAGCACATGCCGGGCGAGGGCGGCATCTATCTGTGGGCGAAGGATAGCTTCGGCGATTTCCACGGGTTTATGTGCGGGTGGTGTTACTGGACGACGAACATGTTCTTCGTTCCGACGCTGCTGTTTTATCTGACGGGGACGCTGACTTACGCGGGCGGGCCGGCGCTGGCGAAGCTGGCCGAGAACCAGTTGTTTTTCTTTTCGATCACGACGGGGCTGCTGTGGCTGGCTTCGATGGCGAATATTTTCGGAGTGGGCGTGGGCAAATGGGTGAGCAACGCCGGTGGGTTCGGGACGCTGGTGACGGCGGTGTCGCTGATCGGGCTGGGGGTGGTGACGGTGGTGCGGCAGGGGCCGAGTTTGACGGCGTCGAGCTTCGCGATCGGGCACATGGACTGGCCGATCGTTTCGACATTTGGAGTGATTTGTTTCGGGCTGGTGGGATTGGAGCTGGGGCCGGTGATGGGCGATGAAATTCGCGATCCGAAGAAGACGGTGCCGCGAGGGACGATGTTCGGAGGGGCGATTTCGGGGACGTTGTATGTGGGGGCGACGCTGGCGCTGCTGGTGGCGGTGCGGCAGCAAGATGTGAAGGTGGTGCAGGGCGTGATGCAGGCGGTGGACAAGATGGCGGGGGGGATTGGCGCGGGGTGGATCGTGGCTCCGCTGGCGGTGCTGCTGGGGGTTTCGATTACGGGATCGACGTCGGCGTGGGTGAGCGGGTCGGCGCGGATCCTTTTCGTGTCGGGGATCGACCGCTATCTGCCGAAGATGTTCGGGCGGGTGCATCCGAAGTATCATTCGCCGCACATCGCGCTGATCGCGATGGCGGCGCTGTCGTCGGCGCTGGTGAGCATGAGCTTCGTGGGCGGATCGACGGTGCGGGAGGCGTATCAGACGCTGCTGGATTTGTCGGTGGTGCTGCAGATGATTTCGTATCTGTATTTATACGGCGCGCTGATGCGGGTGGCTTATGGCGGCGCGGAGAGGGTGACTTTTTTTGGAAGAGGGAAGCTGCGGATCGCGGCGGTGAGCGGACTGGCGACGACGGTGGCGGGAGGGGTGGTTGCGTTCGTCCCGTCGCGGCAGATCGATTCGATCTGGCGGTTCGAATTGAAGATGGTGGGAACGTGCGTGTTGTTTCTGGCGCTGGCGGGAGGGTTGTTCCGGTATTACTCGCGGAAGAAGACGCTAGAGGAGGGCGCGGCGACGCTGGCGGCGTAGCATAGAGTCTTATGGCGATTCAATCGGTCAATCCGGCGACGGGCGAGACGCTGCGCGTATTCGAGCCGCTGTCCGACCACGCGGCGGAAGAGAAGCTGGAGTTGGCGTGGACGACATTTCACGAGTGGAAGAAGACGGCGTTCGCGCGGCGGCGCGAGGTGTTGGTGAAGGCGGCGGAGATTCTCGAAAGCGAGAAGAGGAAGTTCGGCGCGCTGATGACGGCCGAGATGGGAAAGACGTTCGCTTCGGCGGTGGCGGAGGCGGAGAAATGCGCGCTGGGCTGCCGGTATTACGCCGAGAACGGCGAGCGGCAATTGGCGGACGAGGAAGTGGCGACAGGGGCCTCGCACAGCTATATCAAGTACCAGCCGCTGGGGCCGGTGCTGGCGGTGATGCCGTGGAATTTTCCCTTTTGGCAGGTGTGGCGATTCGCGGCGCCGGCGTTGATGGCGGGGAACATGGGGCTGTTGAAGCACGCCTCCAACGTGCCGCAGTGCGCGTTGGCGATCGAAGACATTCTGCATCGCGCGGGCGCGCCGAGGGGGGCGTTTCAGACGCTGCTGATCGAGGCCGATCAGGTGGAGTCGCTGTTGAACGACGAACGGATCGTGGCGGCGACGCTGACGGGGAGCGAGCCGGCGGGACGGTCCGTGGCGATGCATGCGGGACATCAGATCAAGAAGACGGTGCTGGAGCTGGGAGGGAGCGATCCGTTTATCGTGATGGAGAGCGCGAACTTCGACGACGCGGTGAAGACGGCGGTGAAGGCGCGGACGATTAACAACGGGCAGAGCTGCATCGCGGCGAAGCGGTTTATCGTGGCGGAAGGGATTTACGAGCAGTTCGAGCGGCGGTTCACGGAAACGATGAAGGCGCTGCGGGTGGGCGATCCGATGGAGGAGGCGACGGAGGTTGGGCCGTTGGCGACGGGGAAGATTTTGGAAGAACTGCACGAGCAGGTGAAGCGGGCGGCGGCGCTGGGAGCGCGGGTGCTGACGGGCGGGCGGAAGATTCAAGGGCCGGGGAATTACTACGAGCCGACGGTGCTGGCGGGAGTGCCGCGGGAATCGGCGGTGTTTTACGAGGAGATGTTTGGGCCGGTGGCGATGCTGTTCCGGGTGAAGGACGCGCACGAGGCGATGGAGCTGGCCAACGATTCGCCGTTTGGATTGGGGGCGAGCGTGTGGACGCAGGACGCGGCGGAGCGGGAGCGGTTTATCGAAGGAATCGAAGCGGGGCAGGTGTTTGTGAACAGCATGACGGCCTCCGATCCGCGATTGCCGTTCGGAGGGGTGAAGCGGAGCGGGTATGGGCGGGAGTTGGCGGAGTTTGGGATTCGGGAGTTCGTGAACGTGAAGACGGTGTGGGTGAAGTAAAGGGATTATGAACCGGTATCGAATGTTGATTGGCGGCGAGCGGGTGGAGAGCGCGGGCGGCGAGTGGCTGCCAGTGATCGATCCATCGACCGAGGAAACGATCGCGGAGGTTCCGTCGGCGCGCGCCGGGGATGTGGACCGGGCGGTGCGGGCGGCGCGGGCTGCGTTTGACGAGGGGCCGTGGGCGCAGACGACGGCGCAGGATCGCGGGCGGCTGTTGTTCAAGCTGGCGGGGCGGATTCGGGACGAGGCGGCGGCACTGGCGGAGATGGAATCGCGCAATTGCGGAAAACCGATCGTCGAAGCCGAGTACGATATCGCGGATGCGGCGACGTGTTTTGAATACTACGGCGGGATGGCGACGAAGGTATTGGGGCATGTGAATCCCGTGCCGGACAACGCGCTGAGTTTGACGCTGCGGGAGCCGGTGGGCGTGGCGGGGCAAATTATTCCGTGGAACTATCCGCTGGGGATGGCGGCGTGGAAGCTGGCGCCGGCGCTGGCGGCGGGGTGTACTTGCGTGTTGAAGCCGGCCGAGCAGACGCCGCTGACGGCGCTGGAGGTGGCGGGTTGGTTCGAGGAATTGGGGTTTCCGGCGGGCGTGGTGAACGTGGTGACCGGGTACGGGGAAGAGGCGGGCGCGCCGCTGGTGGCGCATCCGGGAACGGATAAGATCGCGTTTACGGGAAGCTCGGCGGTGGGCAAGACGATCCTTCGCGCGGCGGCGGAACAGATTAAGAGGGTGACGTTGGAGCTGGGAGGGAAATCGCCGAATATCTTTTTCGCCGACGCCGATTTCGAGGCGGCGATCGACGGGGCGCTGTTCGGAGTGTTCATCAACCAGGGCGAGGTTTGCTCGGCGGGCAGCCGGGTTCTGGTGGAAAAGTCGATCTATAAAAAGTTCGTCGAGGCGATGGTGGAGAAGGCGAAGAAGATCCGGCTGGGAGCGCCGCTGGACCGCGAGACGAAGATGGGACCGCTGGTGAGCAAGGAGCAATACGATAGGGTGAGGGGGTATCAGGAGATCGGGAAGGGCGAGGCGACGCTGGCCTCGGGCGGCGGAAGGGCGATGGCCTTTGGCAAGGGATTTTATGTGGAGCCGACGATCTTCTCCGATGTGGATAACGGGGCGCGGATCGCGCGCGAAGAAATTTTTGGACCAGTCGCGGCGGTGATTCCGTTTGAAGACGAGCGAGACGCGGTGCGGATCGCCAACGATACGCCATATGGGTTGGCGGCGGCGGTGTGGTCGAGGGACATTTACCGGGCGCTGCGGGTGGTGAAGGCGGTGCGGGCGGGAATTGTTTGGGTGAATCACATGCAGCCGACGTTCGTCGAAGCGCCGTGGGGCGGGTATAAGCAGTCGGGATTCGGACGCGAGTTGGGGCCGTGGGGGATCGAAGAATATCTGGAGGCGAAGCAGGTGCATATTAATTTGAACGAGCAGCCGATTGGGTGGTACTGATGCCGGCGATTCAATTGAAGACGGCGATTCCGGGGCCGAAGTCGAAGGCTCTCGCGGAGCGGCGGACGAAGGCGGTGGCGAGGGGCGTGTCGCAATTGACGCCGGTGTTTGTAGAGCGCAGCGAGGGCGCGGTAATCGAGGATGTCGATGGGAACCGGTTTCTCGATCTGGCGGGCGGCATCGGGTGCCTGAACGTGGGGCATTGCAATACGCGGGTGGTGGAGGCGGTGCGGGAGCAGGCGGAGCGGTTTCTGCATACGTGCTTCATGGTGACGCCTTATGAGAGCTATGTGAGGCTGGCGGAGAAATTGAACGCGCTGGCGCCGGGGGCGGGCCAGAAGAAGACGCTGCTGTTGAACAGCGGCGCGGAGGCGGTGGAGAACGCGATCAAAATCGCGCGGGCGTATACGAAGCGGCCGGGGGTGATTTGCTTCGAGGACGCGTTTCATGGGCGGACGCTGTTGACGCTGTCGCTGACGAGCAAGACGCATCCTTATAAGGCGGGGTTCGAGCCGTTTGCGAGCGATGTGTACCGGGTACCATACGCGTATTGCTACCGGTGCGCGTACACGCTTGAGTATCCTTCGTGCAAGGCGCATTGCGCGCGGCATTTGGAGGAGACGTTCCAGAAGGTGGCGGCGGCGGAGTCGGTGGCGGCGATTATCGCCGAGCCGGTGTTGGGCGAAGGAGGATTCATCGCGCCACCGGCGGAGTGGTTCCAGGTGGTGCGGGAGATTTGCGACCGGCATGGCATTGTATTCATCGCCGATGAAGTGCAGACGGGATTCGCGCGGACGGGGAAGATGTTCGCGTGCGAGCACTCGGGGGTTCAACCGGACCTGGTGGTGATGGCGAAGAGCCTGGGCGGAGGGTTGCCGCTGGCGGCGGTCACGGGGAAAGCGGAAATCATGGACCACACGGGGCCGGGCGCGCTGGGAGGAACGTTCGGAGGGAATCCGCTGGCGTGCGAGGCGGCGCTGGCGGCGATTGAGACGATCGAGCGGGAGGGGCTTTGCGAGCGGGCGATGGAGCTGGGGGCGCGGTTTCACGAGCGAGCGATGGGGTGGAAGCGGCGGATGGGAATCGTCGGGGATGTGCGCGGCTTGGGGGCGATGCAGGCGATTGAACTGGTAAACGGCGCGGAGGCGAAGACGCCGGCGACGCAAGAGGTGAAGGCGCTGACGCGGTATTGCTATGAGCATGGAGTGATTCTGGTGACGGCGGGGACGTATGGGAACGTGGTGCGGGTGCTGATGCCGTTGGTGATTCGCGACGCCGAGATGGACGAGGCGATGGACGTGATGGAGGCTGGGTTGGCGGCGGTGACGGAGCGGAAGACGGACGAGGTTTTCGCTTGAGGAGATGCGCCGCCGCCGTCCTCGCGGGCGCGCTGGCGTTGGCCGGATGCGGGAAAGAGAAGCC
This sequence comes from uncultured Acidobacteriota bacterium, assembly GCA_963823105.1. Lineage (GTDB taxonomy): Bacteria > Acidobacteriota > Terriglobia > Bryobacterales > Bryobacteraceae > JAJYKC01. Next base: position 944,875 of record CAWGKC010000005.1, on the reverse strand, counting down.
GGCGTTGGGATTGTTGGTGTGGGAAGGCTACGCCGACGCATCGTTCATGAAGGGCTTCGAGCAACAGTGCGGATGCCAGGTGAAGGCGTCGTACATGGGATCGAGCGATGAGTTGGTGGCGAAGCTGCGCGGCGGGAGCGCGAGTAACTATGACGTGATTTCGCCGTCGAGCGACGTGGCGGCGGCGATTGTGAGGAGCGGGCTGGCTGCGCCGCTCGATCTCGCGAAGATTCCGGCGTATGCGGAGTTGATGCCGCAGTTGACGGTGCGGGATCTGGTGAAGAAGGATGGGAAGGTTTACGGCGCGCCGTTTCAGTGGGGGCCGAATCCGCTGCTATACGACACGACGGCGTTCGCGGCGGCGCCGGATAGTTGGGGCGTTTTGTGGGATGCGAAGTGGAAGGGCAAGGTGTCGGTGTGGGATGATCTTTCGACGGTGTATATGGCGGCGCAGGTGTTGGGGTACGACAAGCCGGATCCGAAGGCGCTTTACAATTTGAACGACGCGCAGCTTGAGCGGGTGAAGGCGAAGCTGATCGAGTTGAAGCCGAATATACGGAAGATGTGGTCGACGGGCGGGGAGTTGACGAATTTGTTCGAGAACCACGAAGTGACGATCGCGATGGGATGGCCGCTGATGACGAATCAACTGCGGCAGCGGCATTTTCCGATCGGCGAGACGATTCCGAAGGAGAATACGACGGGGTGGATCGATCATCTGATGATTACGGCGGCGAGCGAGAATAAGGAACTGGCCGAGCGGTTGATCGAATATTTGATCGAGGCGAAGACGCAGAAGCAAGTGGGCGACGTGACGGGATATCTGCCGGCGAACGCGGGGGCGGCGCGGTTCATGACGGCGGCGGAGAAGACGAGCTTGCATCTGGACGATCTGGACGCGTATCAGAAGCGGATTTATTTCTGGGAGGACGTTCCACGGCGCGACAAATACAACCAGATCTGGAACGAAGTGAAAGCGGCGCAATAGGCGTGGGGGAAGCGCTGCTTGAGGTGCGGGGAGTGGCCAAGCGGTTCGGGGAAGCGCGCGTGTTGAACGACGTTTCACTCGACGTGGCGGCGGGGGAGTTCCTGACGATACTCGGGTGAGAGCGGGTCGGGGAAGACGACGCTGCTGCGATTGATCGCCGGGTTCGAGAGGCCGGACGCGGGGGAGATTTGGATGGCGGGAGAGCGTTTGGATACGCTGCCGCCGAACCGGAGGCGGGTGAACACGGTGTTCCAGAACTACGCGCTGTTTCCGCATCTGACCGTGTTTGAGAACGTGGCGTATGGGCTGCGGGCGAAGGGCGTGGAGAAGAGCGAGATCGCGCCGAGGGTGGGGCGGGCGATCGAGCAGGTGAAGATGGGCGAGTTCGCGGGAAGGCGGCCGGCGCAGTTGAGCGGAGGGCAGCAACAGCGGGTGGCGCTGGCGAGGGCGCTGGTGAACCGGCCGGCGCTGCTGTTGCTGGACGAGCCGTTGTCGGCGCTTGGATGCGAACCTGCGGCGCGAGATGCAGATGGAGTTGAAAGGGCTGCAACGCGAGGTGGGGATCGCGTTTGTGTTCGTGACGCACGATCAGGAAGAGGCGATGGCGTTGTCGGACCGGATCGCTCTACTGCGGGCGGGGGAATTGGAGCAGGTGGACACGCCGCGGGCGATTTACAACCGGCCGCGGACGGCGTATACGGCGAAGTTTATCGGGCAGACGAATTTATTGCGGGGCAGCGTGGAGAACGGCGTGGCGCGATGCGGGGCGCTGACTTGGGAGTGCGAGGAACGGGACGGCGGCGCGGTGTTCTCGCTGCGGCCGGAGAGCGTGCGCTTGGCGGCGGGGGACGGCGGGGTGCGATTTCGCGCGGTGGTGCGGAGCCAGACGTTCGGGGGCGCGACGGATTTATTGGAAGTAGTCTGCGCGGATGGGCTGACGTTGTCGGTGCGGACCGCCAGTGGCGGGGCGATGGAAGGGGAGCGGGAGTTCGAATTTACCGCAACCGATGCGGTGCGCGTGGAGGAGGGGTGAGGCGCGGAGATGTATTCACGGGCGTATAAGCTGCTGGTGACGATTCCGCCGCTCGGATGGGTGCTGGCGTTTCTCGCGGCGCCGTATGCGTTTCTGCTTTGCTTCAGCTTCTGGACGGTGGAATCGCAAACGGTGGTGCATCGCTGGAACCTGGGGAATTACCGGCAGCTTTTCACGAATCCGTTGTATGCGGACGTGCTGCTGCGTTCGATGCGGATTGCGGGGATGGTGACGGCTCTGTCGCTGGCGCTGAGCGTGCCACTAGCTTACTATCTGTCGTTTCACGCGGGACGGCGGAAGGAGTGGCTATATCAGTTAGTGATCGTTCCTTTGTGGGTGAGTTACTTAGTGCGGGCGTATGCGTGGAAGACGATCCTGGGCGGCGAGGGGGTGCTGAATACTCTTTTGCAATACGCGGGAATTCTGCACGCGCCGGCGGCGTTCCTGTTGTACAGTCCATTCGCGGTGGTGTTGACGTTGACACACATCTACACGCCGTTCGCCTTCTTGCCGGTGTATGCGTCGATGGAGCATATTCCGCGCAGTCTGATGGAGGCGTCGGAGGATCTGGGAGCGTCGCGGACGCGGACGTTTTGGACGGTGATTTTTCCCCTGGCGATGCCGGGGGTGTTGGCGGGGGGGACGTTCGCCTTCGTGCTGAGCCTGGGAGATTTTCTGGCGCCGTTGCTGGTGGGCGGGCCGGGCGGCATCATGATCTCGAACATCGTCGTGAGCCTATTCGGCGCCGCGTACAATTGGCCGCTGGGCGCGGCGATCTCGCTATGCATGCTGGCGCTGGTGGTGGGGCTGTTGACGGCGACCGAGCGCGTTGAGAAGAGGCTGAGCTTCCGATGAGGGCGCGGCCGCGGTGGCTCGGGGTTCACGCGGCGGCGGTGTTCGCGTTTTTATATCTGCCGATCGCGACGCTGATCGTTTATTCGTTCAACGGCGAGAGCGTGGGGGGATTTCCGCCGCGCGGGTGGACGTTGAAGTGGTACGCGATGTTGATGGAGGACGACGCGCTGTGGGCGGCATTGGGCAATAGCGCGATGGTGGCTGGGGCTGCCATGGCGTTGGCGCTGGCGTTCGGATTGCCGGCGGCGCTGGCGCTGGACCGGGCCTCGTTTCCGGGCAAGGCGGCGTTCCGCAGGTTGGTTTTGCTGCCGCTGATTCTGCCGGGCGTCATCACCGGGTTGTCGCTATTGACGCTCTTCGTGGGCATGGGCGTAAAGTTGAGCCTGGCGACGATCGCGGTGGGGCATGGGACGGCGTTGATTTCGGTGGCGGCGACGGAGATCTTCGCGGGGTTGCAGAAGATGGACCGGCGGCAGGAAGAGGCATCCCTCGACCTAGGCGCGAGCGAGTGGCGGACGCTGCGGCTGGTGACGCTGCCGAATCTGCGCCTGTCGATAATCGGAGCGGCGCTATTGATCTTCACGCTCTCGATGGACGAGATCGCGGTGAGCTTTTTTCTGATCGGACGGGCGAATACGCTGCCGCTCGAGATATGGTCGCGCTTGCGCAGGGGAATCACACCGGAGATCAACGCCGTGTCGACGGTGGTGTTCGTATTCTCCGTGGCGGCGATCCTGGTTTGGTATCGCCTGCGCAAGCGCGAGCCGGCCGCGCCTTAGCTTCCGTTGCCGAGGACGAGATCGGTGGAGACGGGGGTGAACGTTCCGAAGACGCCGCTGCCGGCGGTGAAATAGAGCGCGGTGGCGGAGCCGGACTTGGCGTTACCGCCGCCGAAGCTAAGCGCCCAGAGGCCGCCGACGCTGAGTGTGGCGCCGGAAGAGTCCACCATCATGCCCTCGAACTTGCCGGTGGAAATGTCGAAGGCGGCGACATCGCCGCTGCCGAACTGGCCGACGAGAAGGTCGTGACTGAACGTCCCGAAGTCGCCGGGGGCGAGCGCCAGGCCCCACGGGGCGTCCATAAAAGTTCCGGTATCGAAGACGCGAATGAGTTTCCCTTGCGGCGTAAAGGAGGCGACGGAACCGAGGCCGGGAGCGGCGTTTGAAAAGGCGTCGCTCCGGGCGAAGGTGACATAAAGGTTTCCGCCGATGTTCTGCACATTGAACGGACCGAAGCCGGTTCCCTGGCCCGGATAACCGCTGAACCAAGAGTCGGTGATGCCGGGCTCGATGTAGGCGAGGGATTGATAGTTGGTGTCGAAGACATCGATATGTTGATTGGCGAAATCGGCGGCGTAGAGGTAGTTCTGGCCGTTGAAGGAAGCGATGGCCAAGCCGGTGTAGGATGCGCCGGAAGTGGTGACCATAACGGTGGCAGCGGCCGAGCCGGGAATCCAGGCCTCGATTTGCCCTCCGAGGGTGCAGAAGAGAAACGGAGCGGGTTTGCCATTGGCCATGAAGCCGCCGGTGCCGTTATAGACGGTGCCGGTGGGGCCGCCGGCGACGGTAACGACCAGGGACTGGATGGCGCCGGTTCCATCATAGAGCGTAGACAGGCCGCTGGAGGCGTCGGCAACCCACCAAGGCGATGTGGAGGAGCGCGAGAGGCCCCAGGGCGCGCCAAGATTGGCGTCGGTGACCGCGGCTCCCTTGGATTGGGATACCAGAGTGGTCTGGGTGTAATGTTGCGCGGAGACGCTAACCGGAATCAGCGTAGCGGCAGTGAACAATAAGCGAAAAGACATGGACATGGAGATCTCCTGAAGAGTAATTCTTCCAATGCCGAGTGTAGTCCCGCGCTTGGGGAAAAGAAAGCGGCCGGACGCCAATTTACAACCCTTTTACAGATCATTCACACGCGGGGCGGCGGCCGGGAAGGCCCTTTTTTACCCGAATTCGAAGCCGGCGGTCGCCCAAAGCGTCGAGGTCCGGCAAGGGGCGTCCATACCGCGGACCATGCGCGTTAGCTGCCGGGTCCTTTCAAAGCCGAATCGTTTGGCGAGCGCGGCGGCACGCTCGTTGGCGGGAAGCAGATCCCAGAACCAGGAAGGCGGGTGAGAGTTCAAGGATTGGCTAATCATCGATTCGGCCTCCGCCTCTCCGGCGGCGATGCAGGGGCCGAGGAACGAGGCGAGGCGGCCGGGGCGAGCGAGGAGGAAGCCGTTCGCCGAGTGAAAGACGGCGCCGCGCGCGATCAAGGAGGTTAAAAGCCGCGATCGATCCGCACCGTAAACCCGCTCGTCCAGGAGCGGGATTTTCGCGATGGAAGGAAGCGCGGCGGGCGTTTCCGGCCACTCCGCGCACGGTCCATCTCTCGCCCATCGTTCAATGTCCTGTTGGTCTCGAAAGCCCAACTTCCGATAGACGGGGCGCCCCATGTCCGTCGCATCCAGCAGGACGGAGCGGACGCCGCGGCGATCGGCGAAGTCGAGCGCGGTTTGGATGAGGGAGTGGGCGAAACCGCGGCCCCGGTATTCGGGCCGCGTCAAGACCATTCCAAGCCAGGCGAGGCGGCTGCCGTAACAGATGAGTGTGCAGGTTGCCGCGACCCGGCCTTCGACTTCGATCATGAAACAACTTTGCGGCGCCAGATCGAGCAGCATGGCCCAATCGTCCGCGGTCTGGTTCCAGCCGGCGAGCGTGGAAAGATCGACGGCTCCGGGAAGGTCGGCGGGGGTTAAGGATCGCCCGGTCATTCGGACTTGAGTGCGTCTCCTGAGTCAGAACCAGCGCGACATGAGGACTTTCTGTTCTGTGTAGAAGGAGACGGCGTCCTTTCCGTGGGCGTGGAGGTCTCCGAAGAAGGAGCCTTTCCAACCGGCGAAGGGGAAGAAGGCCATGGGCGCGGCGACGCCGACGTTGACGCCGACCATGCCGGCTTCGACGCGGGAGGAATATTCGCGGGCGGATTTGCCGCTTTGAGTGAAGATGGAGCTGGCGTTCCCGAAGGCGGAGGAGTTGACCAGATCGATAGCGGCGTCGAGCGTGGGGACGCGGATCACCGAGAGGACGGGGCCGAAGATTTCCTCGCGGGCGATGGTCATTCCGGGCGTCACGTGGTCGAAGATTGTGGGGCCGAGGAAGAAACCTTCGCGGGATTTGAGGGAGCGGCCGTCGCAAAGGGGAGTTGCGCCTTCGGCGATGCCTTTCTCGACGTAGCCTTCCACGCGGGCGCGATGTTCGGCGGTGATGAGCGGACCCATTTCGACGCCGGGGTTCGAGCCGTCTCCAACGGAAAGGTTGCGGGTGCGTTCGAGGAGAAGATCGAGCAGAGGCTTCGCGGCTTCGCCCACGGCGACGAGAACGCTGCCGGCGAGACAACGTTCGCCCGCGGCTCCGAACGCCGAGCCAACGATGGCTTCGACGGTTTTGGGCATGTGGGCGTCGGGCATGACGACGAGATGGTTTTTGGCTCCGCCGAGGGCTTGGACGCGCTTGCCTTCGGCGGCGGCGGTGGCATAGATGTACCGGGCGACGGGCGTGGAGCCGACGAAGGAGACGGCGCGAACGAGCGGGTGGTGGAGAAGCGCGTCGACGGTTTCTTTGCCGCCGTGAATGAGGGTGAAGACGCCGGGAGGGATGCCCGCTTCGTGGAGCAGCTCGGCGGCGAGGGTGGGCGTGAGAGGGACTTTTTCCGAAGGCTTCAGGATGAACGCGTTGCCGCAGGCGATCGAGAAGGGGTACATCCACATGGGCACCATCGCGGGGAAATTGAAGGGCGTGATGCCGGCGCAGACGCCGATGGGCTGGCGGACGGTGTGGCAGTCGATGTCGCGGGCGACGTCGTTGAGCGAATCGCCCATCATGAGGCTGGGCATGCCGCAGGCGACCTCGACCATTTGGATGGCGCGGCGGACTTCGGCGCGGGAATCATCGATGGTTTTGCCGTTTTCGGAAGTGAGCGTTTGGGCGAGGCGCTCGTGATTTTCCTCCAGCAGCGCTTTGTAGCGATAGAGGACCTGGACGCGTTCCACGACGGGCACGGAGCGCCATTGGAGAAAGGCGGCGTGGGCGGAGGCGACGGCGTCGTGAACGTCTTCCGGAGAGGCGAAGGGGACGTGGGCGAGGACTGCGCCGGTCGCGGGATTGGTGACGGGCTGGACGGGACGGCCGGATGGGCGCTCCCAGTTTCCGGCGGTATAAAAAGAAAGTTCGCGGGGCGCGATGGGAGTGGCGATCATGGCGTGAAGAATTCCTTTTTATCGTACATCCGATGGCGGCGAGGGCGCGAGAAGGCGCTGGGAAGCCACGAGCCAGTCGCGAAACATGGCGGCGCAAGCGGCGGGAAGACCGCCTCCGAGCTCTTCGAGCGAGTATTTCATTTTGTGACGCCAGTTGGGATATTCGGCGGTGGTTCCGGGTAGGTTCTGCTGGATCGGGTCCTTGAATAGGTCTTCCTGGTTGAGGAGGAACAGGCGGGAGGGGGTGATGGCGAGGAAGCCGACGATGGCGTTATGCAGGTCGCCGGGGAAATCGGGAATGGCGGAAGCTTTGCGCGGGAAAGCGTGCGGGAGCAGGGCGAGACCGTGGAGAAGATCGAGAATGGCTTGCTTGTCCTTTCTGCCGCTCCTCCCAGGCGAGGGCGCGGGATTCGGCGTCCGGCAAGACACCGGCGGCGCGGCGGGCTTCGATGTCGGCGCCTTCCCAGAAGCCGGCGAGGGTGGGCAGATCATGTGTGCTGACGGAGACCAGCGCATCGGTGGGATACTCGCGCGGAAGGCGGAAGCGGCCGGTGACATCGCGCTCGAAATAGAAGAGGCGATAGCTGAGGATGCCGAAGCGGGCGAGCGTCTCGCGGGCGATTTCGGGAACGGTGCCGAGATCCTCGCCGACGATGAGAACCCGGTGGCGGACGCTTTCGAGGGCGAGGATCCGGACGAGGTCCTCGTGGCGGTCGCGGACGTAGGTGCCCTCGCTCGCGGCGAAGCCGTCGGGAATCCAGTAGAGCCGGAAAAAGCGCATGACGTGGTCGATGCGCAGCGCGCCGCCGTGTTGGAGATTCCGGCGGATGGACGCCGCGAAGAGGCGGTAGCCGTCGCGGTAGTGGGCCTCGGAATTGGGCGGAGGGAAGGCCCAGTCCTGGCCGTTGGGGGAGAAGCTATCGGGAGGAGCGCCGACGCGGCAGCCGTCGACGAAGAATTCGGGATTGGCCCAAAGGTCGGCGCCGAAGCGGTCGGTGGCGAGAGCGAGATCGTGATAGAGGCCGAGCGCCATGCCAAGTTCGACGGCGCGGCGCTGGGCGTGGGCGAGTTGAACTTCGATGCGCCACTGAATCCACTGGTAGAGGAGAACGGCGCGGGAATTTTCGAGGGCGAAGGCTTCGACTGCGGGCGACCGGGGATGGCGGTATTCCTCGGGCCACGAGCGCCAGTTCCAGACGGCCGGATTGGCGGCGCGCATGGCTTCTTCCAGCGCGGAGTGGATGGCGAAGCGGCGGAGGGGCTCGCCTTCGGATTCAAGATAGCGGAGGAAGGCGGGATTGAGTTGGCCGCCGGCGTCGAAGAAATCGGCGAAGAGGATTTTAAGGAAACGCAGCTTGAGGGCGGCGACGCGCTCGTACTCGACATAGGGTGAGGCGCGGAAAGCGGCGATTTCCGATTGCGTCACGGGCGAGGCGAAATCGCTTTGGGCGGCGGAGGAATGGGCGAATTCGGGAATGCGCTCGATGTCGAGATAGAGAAAATTGCGGAAGAAGATGGAATTGGGGAGATAGGGGCTGGTATTGTACGGCGCGCGATTGGCGATGGAGTGGAGCGGGTTGAGGGAGACGAAGGAGCAGCCGAGCGGGGCGGCCCAGGCGAGGAACGTTTCGAGATCGGTGAAGTCGCCGGCGCCCCAATTGCGGGACGAGCGGAGACTGTAGAGACTGACGCCGAGACCGCCGGCGCGGAAGCCCATTTCGTCCGTGCCGGCGGGAAACCAGGCGCGGTCCGGGGTGGCGATGAGGTGGGCTTCGACCGACATTCCGGCGGCGACGGCTTGAATGCGGTGGTAGCCAAGGGGGAGCGCGGGAAGGGGAACGAGTTGAATAGCGCTCGATGGACCGGCGGGATGGAGCACGATCGATTCCGAGCGGCGGGTACCGTCTTCGAAAGTGATTTCGAGGACGAGTTCGACCGCGGAAGACTCGGGAGGGAGCGAGACGGGAAGGAACGGCGCGGCGGCGGAGAGAACGATTGTGGGAGGGATCAGCGGGGACGACCCCTCCGCGTCGCCGAGCGAGGCGAGAATGGCCTCGAGCAACGGCGCGGGCGCCGTATGCAGAGTGCCGAAGATATCCCAGTATTCCGCCTCTACGCCGCGGGCGGCGGCGAGAGCGTGGAGCGTATCGGACACGAGGATTGAGGGAGCGGTCCGCTATTCGGCGAGACCGCCGCCTTCGCCGGGATCTTCGGAGAGGCCGCCGGCGTAGATGCTGCGGGCGTCGTCCTCGTAGCCGGGGATGCCGTCGAGGGCGAGATCGGGTTCGTGCAGAACCTCCTCTTCGACGACATCCTCGCCGGCGATTTTCACGCTGCGATAGTAATGCATGCCGGTTCCGGCCGGGATGAGGCGGCCCATGATGACGTTCTCCTTGAGGCCGCGGAGATAGTCCACCTTGCCGTTAATGGCGGCTTCGGTGAGGACGCGCGTCGTCTCCTGGAAGGAGGCGGCCGAGATGAACGAATCGGTGGAGAGCGAGGCCTTGGTGATGCCGAGCAGCACGGGCTTGCCGGTGCCGGGGCGGCCCCCGGCTTCGATGACGCGGAAATTTTCCTCGCGGAACTTGAATTTGTCCACGACTTCTTCGGGGAGGAATTCGGTGTCGCCGATGTCGTCCACCTTCACCCAGCGCATCATCTGGCGCGAGATGACTTCCAGGTGCTTGTCGTTGATGTTGACGCCCTGGAGACGGTAGACTTCCTGGATCTCGTTGACCAGATATTTCTGCAATTCCTTCTCGCCGAGCACGGCGAGAATGTCGTGAGGATTGCGCGGGCCGTCCATGAGCGGATCTCCGGCGTGGACGCGCTCGCTCTCCTGGACGTTGATGTGAACGCCGCGGGGGATGGAATATTCCTTCTGCTCGCCGTCGTCGCCGATGATGTAGAGCTTGCGCATGCCCTTGGCGACCTCGCCATACTTGATGGCGCCGTTGATTTCGGCGATGACCGCCGTTTCGCGCGGTTTGCGGGCCTCGAACAACTCGACGACGCGGGGCAAGCCGCCGGTGATGTCCTTGGTTTTGGTGGTGGCGCGGGGGATCTTGGCCAGCACGTCGCCGGCGTGGACCTCTTCTCCATCCGTGATCATCAAGTGAGCGTGGGTGGGCATGAGGTAGCGCTTCTCATCGGCCTTGGTGCCGCCGGTGGGACGTACCAGCAGCATCGGCACGCGCTTTTCGTCGGGTGAGTCGGTGACCACCCATTGCGACATGCCGGTGATTTCGTCCACCTGTTCCTGGAGGGTGATGCCGTCGTGGAGATCCTTGAAGTGGACCACGCCGCTCACCTCCGTAAGAATGGAGAACGTGTAGGGATCCCATTCGAGGAGAATGTCGTTGGTCTTGACGGGAGCGCCGTCGGCGAAGAGCACCTTGGCGCCGTAGACGACCTGGTAGCGTTCTTTCTCGCGGTTCTTGTCGTCGACGATGGCGAGGATGCTGTTGCGGTTCATGGCGATCAGCTCGCCCTTGGCGTTCTTGACGGTGGCGACGTTGAGGAACTTGACGAAGCCGTCGGATTTTGCGTCCTGCTTGGATTGCTCAGCCGAGCCGGTAGCGGTGCCGCCGACGTGGAAGGTGCGCATGGTGAGCTGGGTGCCGGGCTCGCCGATGGATTGAGCGGAGATAATGCCCACCGCTTCGCCGCGCTCGACCATGCGACCGGTGGCGAGGTTGCGGCCATAGCAGAGAATGCAGACGCCGCGCTTGGATTCGCAGGTGAGCACGGAGCGGATCTTGACCCGCTCGATGCCGGCGGCCTGGATGGCGGCGGCGAGATCCTCGGTGATCTCCTGATTGACGTGGACGATGATGTTGCCCTCGTAATCGAGCTGGTCTTCGAGAGCGACGCGGCCGACGATGCGGTCCCGCAGCGGCTCGATGATTTCGCCCGATTCGACGATCGGTTCGACGTAGATGCCGTCGGAGGTGCCGCAATCGAGCTCGGTGACGATGACGTCCTGGGCGACGTCGCACAGGCGGCGGGTGAGGTAGCCGGAGTCGGCGGTTTTAAGAGCGGTGTCGGCCAAGCCCTTGCGCGCGCCGTGGGTGGAGATGAAGTACTGGAGGACGTTGAGGCCCTCGCGGAAGTTGGCGGTGATGGGCTGCTCGATGATCTCGCCGGACGGTTTGGCCATTAAGCCGCGCATGCCGGAGAGCTGGCGGATCTGCTGTTTGGAGCCGCGGGCGCCGGAGTCGGCCATGATGTAAATCGGGTTGAGGTAGCGGCCGGTGCGGTCGTCCTCTTCCATCGATTTGAACATTTCGTCGGAGACGCGCTCGGTGACCTTCGACCAGATCTCGATGATCTTGTTGTAGCGCTCGCCGTGGGTGATGGCGCCTTCCTGATATTGCGAGAGGACTTCGATGACGGCCTTCTCGGCGTCGCGCACGAGGGCGGGTTTGGAACTGGGCACGACCATGTCGTCGATGCCGATGGAGATGCCGGCGCGGGTGGCGTAAAGGAAGCCGAGGTTCTTCACCTTGTCGAGCATTCCGACGGTGGTTTGGAGTCCGAACTTGAGGTAGCAGTAATGAACTAGCTGGGCGAGGCCCTTCTTTTTGAGAAGGCCGTTGATGAAGGGCATTTCCTCCGGCAGCGAGTCGTTGAAGATGACGCGGCCGACAGTGGTGTCCATGTACTGCTTGACGAACTCGATCGGCTCGGTATGCATGACGTTCTGGTTGTCGAAGGCCTTCACCAGATCGATCACCCTGCCGGTGTAGCGGAGCTTGATCGGCGACAGGGTTTCCACTTCGCCCATTTCGAGGGCGATGAGAACATCGTCGGTGGAGGCGAAGGTGCGGCCCTCGCCCTTGGTGCCGAGGCGGGCTTTGGTGAGGTAATAGAGCCCGAGGACCATGTCCTGGGTGGGGACGGCGATGGGGCCGCCGTGGGCGGGCGAAAGAATGTTGTTGGAGGCGAGCATGAGGGTGGAAGCCTCGATCTGCGCCTCGGGAGAGAGGGGGATGTGGACGGCCATCTGATCGCCGTCGAAGTCGGCGTTGAAGGCGGTGCAGGTGAGCGGATGCAGCTTGATGGCCTTGCCCTCGACGAGCACCGGCTCGAAGGCCTGGATCCCCAGCCGGTGAAGGGTGGGCGCGCGGTTGAGAAGAATGGGATGGTCTTTAATGACCTCTTCGAGAATGTCCCAAACCACGGGGTCCTGCTGTTCGACCAGTTCCTTGGCCTGTTTGATGGTAGTGCAGTGACCGCGCTGTTCGAGGCGGTGATAGATGAAGGGCTTGAACAACTCCAGCGCCATCTTTTTCGGGAGGCCGCATTGGTGCAGCTTCAACTCCGGGCCGACGACGATGACGGAACGGCCGGAGTAATCGACGCGCTTGCCGAGGAGGTTCTGGCGGAAGCGGCCCTGTTTGCCTTTGAGAGTGTCGGAGAGGGACTTCAGCGGACGATTGTTGGCTCCGCGCAGGACGCGGCCGCGGCGGCCGTTGTCGAACAAGGCGTCGACGGCTTCCTGCAACATGCGCTTTTCGTTGCGGACGATGACGTCGGGGGCGTGCAGCTCGATGAGTTTTTTGAGACGGTTGTTGCGGTTGATGACGCGGCGGTAGAGATCGTTGAGATCGGAGGTGGCGAAGCGGCCGCCATCGAGCGGCACGAGCGGACGCAGCTCGGGAGGGATGACCGGGGCGACGTCGAGAATCATCCACTCGGGTTTGTTGCCGGATTTGCGGAAGCTTTCGACGACGCGGAGGCGCTTGGCGAATTTGAGTTTTTTCTGCTGCGACGTCTCGGTGCTCATTTTGTCTCGCATTTCGAGACTGAGCGCTTCGACGTCGATCTTTTTGAGGAGTTCCTTGATCCCCTCGGCGCCCATCATGGCGGTGAACTTGCCGGGGAATTCCTGATCGAGCTGGCGTTTGCGCTCGTCGCTGATGACTTCGGCGGCCTTGAGCTCGGGGACTTCGCCGGGATCGACGACGACGAAGGCTTCGAAATAGAGCACGCGCTCGAGCTCGCGCAAGGTGATGTCGAGGAGGTAGCCGATGCGGCTGGGCAGGCCTTTGAAGAACCAGACGTGGGAGCACGGGCTGGCCAGTTCGATGTGGCCGAGGCGTTCGCGCCGGACGCGGGAGAGCGTGACTTCGACGCCGCATTTGTCGCAGATCACTCCGCGATGCTTCATGCGCTTGTACTTGCCGCAGAGGCATTCCCAATCGGCGATGGGGCCGAAGATGCGGGCGCAGAACAATCCATCGCGCTCCGGTTTGAAGGTCCGGTAGTTGATGGTTTCCGGCTTGGTGACTTCGCCATGGGACCAACTCCGGATCTTTTCCGGAGAAGCGAGGCTAATCCGGATCGAATCGAAGTCGGCGATAAAATTGGCCCTATCGTAGGGAGAGGAACGATACATGATTTCTCCTGTGTTCAATCCCGAACGCCGCCCTAGTCCGCCGCAAGCGCGGTGTCCAGGATCTCCTGCGGCCTCTTCATCAATTCCACATCCAGGCAGAGAGACTGCAATTCCCGGATGAGCACGTTAAACGACTCGGGGACGCCCGGCTCGGCCGCGGCTTCGCCCTTGACAATGGCTTCGTAGATTTTCGCGCGCCCGTATACGTCGTCGGATTTCGCGGTGAGCAATTCCTGGAGGACATAGGCGGCGCCGTAGGCTTCGAGCGCCCACACTTCCATTTCGCCGAAGCGCTGGCCGCCGAACTGGGCCTTGCCGCCGAGCGGCTGTTGAGTGATAAGCGAGTATGGCCCGATGGAGCGGGCGTGGATCTTGTCGTCCACAAGGTGGGACAGCTTGAGCATGTAAATGTAGCCGACCGTGACCGGCTGCTCGAAGGGCTGGCCGGAGATGCCGTCGAAGAGCTGCACCTTGCCGGAGGTGGGCAGGTGGCCCTCGGTGAGCTTGTCCTTGATGTCGCGCTCGGCCGCCCCGTCGAAAACGGGAGTGGCGAAATGGACGCCGAGGGCTTCGGCCGCCCAACCCAAGTGAGTTTCGAGAATCTGGCCGACGTTCATGCGCGAAGGAACGCCGAGCGGGTTGAGAACGATCTCGACGGGGGTGCCGTCGGGAAGGTGGGGCATGTCCTCTTCGGGGACGATGCGGGCGATGACGCCCTTGTTGCCATGGCGGCCCGCCATCTTGTCGCCGACCGAGAGCTTGCGCTTCATGGCGATGTAGACCTTGACCAGCTTGATTACGCCGGGAGGAAGCTCGTCGCCCTTGCGGAGCTTGGCGATTTTGTCGTCGGTGATTTTTTCGAGAACGTTGATCTGACGCGAGGTCATGTCCTCGACTTCGTCGATCTGTTCGTTGAGACGGACGTCGCGGGTGGACAGGCGCATGCGTTTCAGGTCGCGCGCGCGGAGCTTTTCGATGAGGTCGCGGGTGAGGTCGGCGCCCTTGCTGAGCAGCTTCTTATTGGTCTTTTCGTCGTGTAGGTCGGCCAGAAGCTGTTTGCCTTCGAGCAGAACGGCGAGGCGCTTGGAGCGCTCGTCGTTGAGGATGCGTTTTTCGTCTTCGAGGTTGCGGTGCAGGCGCTCCACCTGCAACTCGAGAATCCATTTGGAGCGCTCGTCGAGTTCCGCGCCTTTGCGCGAGAAGACTTTGCAGTCGACGATGGTGCCCTCAATGCCGGGCGGGCAGTAGAGCGAAGCGTCTTTGACGTCGCCGGCCTTTTCGCCGAAGATGGCCCGCAGCAGTTTTTCCTCGGGGGTGAGTTGCGTTTCGCCCTTGGGCGTCACTTTGCCGACGAGGATATCGCCGGGCTTGACGGTGGCGCCGATGCGGATGATGCCGCTCTCGTCGAGATTGCGGAGGAAATTCTCGGCGATGTTCGGAATGTCGCGGGTGATCTCCTCGGGGCCGAGTTTGGTGTCGCGGCCTTCGATTTCGAACTCCTCGATATGGATGGAAGTGTAGTAGTCTTCTTTGACCAGCTTTTCGCTGACGACGATGGCGTCTTCGAAGTTATAACCGCGCCATGGCATGAAGGCGACCAGGACGTTGCGGCCGAGCGCCAGTTCACCTTTATCGGTGCAGGGGCCATCGGCGAGCACATCGCCCTTCTTCACTTTCTGGCCATGCAGGACGATGGGCTTCTGGTTGATGCAGGTGTTTTGATTGGAGCGCTTGAATTTAGTGAGCTGATAAATATCGGCGCCCACCTCGCGCGAGAGCTGGCCTTCGTGGGCCACGCCGCCATCGACGCGGACGATGATCCGCTCGCTATCGACGGAATCGACGATGCCGGAGCGTTTGCAGATAACGACCGCGCCGGAATCGCGGGCGGTGACGCCTTCCATGCCGGTACCGACGTAAGGGGCTTCGGCGCGTAGCAGCGGGACGGCCTGGCGCTGCATGTTCGAACCCATCAACGCCCGGTTGGCGTCGTCGTTTTCAAGGAATGGGATGAGGCTGGCGGCCACCGAAACAAGCTGTTTCGGGCTGACGTCCATGTACTCGATTTCGTCGCGATGCTTGAGGACGAAGTTGCCGGCCTGGCGCGCGTTGACCAGATCGTTGACGATGCGGGCGTCCTTGTCCAGCTCGACGTTGGCCTGGGCGACGATGTATTTGTCCTCTTCCCAAGCCGAAAGATAGTCGCAATGGGCTTCGTATTCGGCGGCCTGTTTCTTGGAGGAAAGATTGGCGTTCGCTTTTTCGATGTCGGCGCGCTGCATGACGTCGCCGACGCGCTTGTCCAGATCGCCGGGGTTGAGGATTTTGACCTCGTCGATGACGACGCTGTTGACGACGCGGCGGTACGGGCTTTCAATGAAGCCGTAATCGTTGATGCGGGCGAAACAGGAGAGCGAGGAGATGAGGCCGATATTCGGGCCTTCCGGCGTCTCGATAGGGCAGATGCGGCCGTAGTGAGTGGGGTGGACGTCGCGGACTTCAAAGCCGGCGCGCTCGCGCGAAAGGCCTCCCGGTCCAAGGGCCGACAGGCGGCGTTTGTGGGTGATCTCGGAAAGCGGGTTCGTCTGGTCCATGAACTGCGAAAGCTGGCTGGAGCCGAAGAACTCGCGGATGGCGGCCATGACGGGCTTGGCGTTCACCAGATCGTGCGGCATGGCCGTCGACATTTCCTGGTACACCGACATCTTTTCTTTGATGGCGCGCTCCATGCGGACCAAACCGATGCGGAACTGATTTTCGAGCAACTCGCCGACGGCGCGGACGCGGCGGTTGCCAAGGTGGTCGATATCGTCGACCATGCCGATGCCGCGGCGGAGCTTCAGCAGGTACTTGATGGTGTCGGTGAAGTCTGACTTGTCGAGCGTCCGGCGGTCGAGCGGATTCTTGCCCTGATTGGCGGGATCTTCCTGCCAACCGGCGGGAGCGAACTCAAGATTGTCGTGAATCTTGATGTTGAACTTCATGCGGCCGACGCGGGAGAAGTCGTACTTTCGGTGATCGAAAAACATGCCGCGGAAAAGCTGGGTGGCGGTGTCGACCGTAGGAGGATCGCCAGGGCGGAGCTTGCGGTAGATTTCGAGCAGCGCGTCGTTCTGGGTTTTGACCGGGTCTTTTTTGATGGTGGCCGAGACGACGTTGCCCACCTCGTCGCGCTCGGGGAAGAAGATGGAGACGCCCGTGATGCCGGCATCGGCGAGTTTGTCGAGAATGGCGGGGGTGAGCTCGTGATTGGCCTCGGCCATCACTTCGCCGGTGGACATATCGACGACGTCGGTGGCGACGAAAGCGCCTTCGAGATCGCCGGGTTCCACTTCCACCTGTTCGATCTTGGCCTTTTGAATTTCCTTGAACAGCGTAGAGGTGATCTTGCGGCCTTGGAGCACGACGGCGTCGCCGTTCTTGGCGTTGATGGCGTGGGACAGCTTGAGACCCACCAAGCCGTCCGAGACCTTCCAATAAAGCTTGCGGTCCTTGAGAACGATGTCGCTGGTCTTATAGAAGGCGTTGATGATTTCGGAATCGGTCTTGAGGCCGAGGGCGCGGAGGAAGACGGTACCGTAGAACTTACGCTTGCGGTCGATGCGGACGTAGAGCAGGTTCTTGGTGTCGTATTCGAACTCGACCCAGCTTCCGCGATAGGGAATGATCTTGCCGAGGAAATAGCTTTGCACCGGGACGCGTTCGAAGAAAACGCCCGGAGAGCGGTGAAGCTGGCTGACGATGACGCGCTCGGTGCCGTTGATAATGAAAGTGCCGTTTTCCGTCATCAACGGAATTTCGCCGAAAAAGACCTCTTGTTCCTTGATATCGCGGACGGTTTTGACGCTGGTCTCGGGGTCCTTATCGTAGACCGTGAGGCGGATCGTTACTTTTAGCGGGGCAGCGTAGGTCATGCCGCGCTCTTCGCATTCGGCCACGTCGTACTTCAGTTGCAGGCCGATGGGATCGCCGCAGCGGTTGCAGAAGACGACAATATTCTTGTTGAAGGTGCCGCATTTGGGGCAGATGACATCGCCGGAATGGAATGGATCGGTGCGGATGGCCGCGCCGCAGGCCGGATTGCGGCAAGTGGTGCGGAGATGATGGAGGCCCTTCAGGCTGCCACACTTGCATTCCCAATTGCCGATGGAATACTCGACGAAATCGAGCTGGCTTAAGCCGCGAAAATCGCAGATGGGAAATACGGAACTGAAGACGCTTTGGAGGCCGGTGTCTTCGCGCTCGTCCTTGAGCAGATCCATTTGCAGGAAGCGCTCATAGGACTTCTTTTGCACCTCGATGAGATTCGGGATCGGAATCGAGGTCTTGATGCGAGAGAAATCGACCCGCTGGCGCGGGCTGTCTTTGACAAGGTTTTCCATTAACGGATCTCCATAGCTAACGCGCACTTGGGAGCGCCGCCGCTCCTCGATGCCGACGAGAATCACCGAATGCGGCGCAATCAAACATGTTCAGGTTCGCCAACACGTCCAACAGAACAAACAGGCAACGGCCCCAAGCGGGGCCTGCCGGGAAATAAGAGCGTACGGTCAGGGTTCCAGCCGCCGGGCCGGGACCGGGAGCGACGCGAAAGAAAACGAGGCCGGAGGAAGCCGAAGAAGCGCGGGGCGAGGCGAGGAGAGGGCGCGGGAAGGCCGCGCGAAAACCAAGCACACGGCGAAATCCACTGCCGGCGCGGAGAGTCGGCAAAACGGACCGCAAGGTGAAAAAATCACAGGAGAAAGAATCCAGGCCTTTTGACTACCTTAAGATTAACAGACCCCAGGCCGATACGTCAAACCAAGGGCGGCCCGCCGGGACCGCGTACGGGAATACGAGGCGGCCCAGGCGAGCCCAAACGGACAACCGAACTGCGAAAACGCCCGAGTTACTTGACTTCCACCGACGCGCCGGCGTCGGCGAACTTCTTCCGGATCGTTTCGGCTTCGTCCTTGTTCACGCCCTCTTTCACCGTTTTGGGGGCGCCGTCTACCAGATCCTTGGCTTCTTTGAGGCCAAGGCTGGTCACTTCGCGAACGACCTTAATGACATTGATCTTGTTTGCGCCGGCGGCGGTGAGAACGACGGCGAATTCCGTCTTCTCTTCCACTGCCGGTGCGGCCGCGGCGCCGGCCGCCGGGGCTGCCGCCACCGAAGCCGCCGCCGCCGAGACGCCGAGCTTCTCTTCGAGCATCTTGACAAGCTGAGCCGCTTCGAGCAGGGTCAGCCCTTGAATCTGTTCCGCGATCGCGTTAATGTCCGCCATATTGTTATCTACTCCCTCTTATTGAGAAAACTTGTTCTGCTGAACGCCCTGATCCACGACGACGGCGAGGTTGCGGCCCACGCCATTGATGGCCACCACCAGCCTTTGGGCCGAAGCCTGAATCAGGAATAAAACTTTGGCCAAAAGCTCGTCTCGCGAAGGGAGCGTAGCCAGCTCCTGGATGGATTTCAGATCCACCACGCGGCCTTCCACCATCCCGGCTTTGAACGTGAAGGCCGGAGTGGTCTTGGCGAACGCGGTGAGCGCCTTGGCCAGCGTTACCGGATCGCGCTCGGTCCAGGCCATCGAAGTCATGCCCTTGACGCCCTTAACCAGATCGGAAGCGGCCGTGCCTTCGGCGGCCTTCTCCGCCAGATTATTCTTAACCACTTGATAGTTGCCGCCCGCGCCGCGGACCGTTTTGCGCAGATCGAAGTCCTGCTGCACGGTCATCTTTTCATAGCCGGTCAAAAAGATGTGCTGCGCCTTTTCAAACTCCTTGCGCAACGCGGCGAGATCTTTTTCTTTTTCCGATTTCTTCTTCATACGATTTTTCGATTCCGACGAGTCGACGGCTCAGACCTGCTTGGCGTTAAAAACGGCGACATCGAGCGCGACGCCCGGGCCCATGGTGGAACAGATCGTGACGCTCTTGACGTACTTGCCCTTCGCGGCCGACGGCTTGGCCTTGATGACGGCCTGAATCAGGCTGTCGGCGTTGGCGAGCAGCTTATCCTGCGCAAACCCGATTTTGCCTACAGGAGCGTGGATCACGCCGGTTTTGTCGACGCGAAACTCCACCTTGCCGGCTTTGATTTCCTTCACAGCCTGAGCGACATCGGTGGTGACCGTTCCGGTCTTGGGGTTCGGCATCAGCCCGCGCGGGCCTAGAACTTTGCCCAATTTGCCTACCGAGCGCATCATGTCCGGGGTGGCGATGACGGCGTCGAAGTCCGTCCAGCTTTCGGTCTGGATCTTCGTTACCATTTCTTCCCCGCCGACAAGATCAGCGCCGGCTTCCTGGGCTTCGCGCTGTTTGTCGCCGGAGGCGATGACCAGAACTTTCTTCGACTTGCCTAGGCCGTTGGGGAGAACCACGGTGCCACGGACCATTTGATCGGCGTGTTTGGGATCGACTCCAAGGCGCATGTGGACTTCGACGGTCTCGTCGAACTTGGCGAACTTGATCTTTTGAATGAGCGTAACCGCCTCGGGCAAGGCGTAGGGGCGCTTTTCTACTTGTTTCGCCGCTGCTTCAAACTTTTTTCCGGTGGCCATAAATCCTCATTGGTGCAGACGGTTACGTTGTTTCTCGTTTAGAGAGAAAGCGTTACCTCCCACTGAGCAGACTTATCTTCTAAGACGCTTTTATTAGACTAACAAAAAGTCAGCCGCTTGTAAAGCGCAAAATTGCGCGTAAGGGGCGCAGAGCGATCGACGAAAATACGCCCGCTATCACGAAGTGGCGCAACAGCGGGCGTGAATGTTCCTGGGGAGGGACGGCCAGGAACGAAAATCAGTCGAGACGCTGGACGATCGTGCAGTTGATGGAGAAGCCGCTGGTGGTAAACGGACCACCCCCTGGCGCGGTGAGCAGGCCGTCCTGGACGAAGGTGAGTACCTGGAACTCTTCCCGCAACTGACCCCGATATCCCTTATCGATTGCGTCCTGGGTCCAGGCATACAATTGCGCGTCCCAGATGGGGCTGTAGTCCAAGGCGTTGGTCGGGATTCCACCCACCACATTATTGGGCCGGAATCCGTCGGCGAGATCGGCCGACAGTCCCTGCCGGAGCGGGTTCGCGCACCCACCTTCTTCCGGACCGTTCGTAGCGATGAAGATCCGCTCGATCGGGCTGCCGAACGTATCGTCCCTGCCCAGCGGAAGCGCCGCCTGAAGTGGCGCGTAGGTGTTGTGCTCGATCGCCGCGGCCAAGGGAATGCTCGCGTCCATCGAGAGGTACCAGACCGGTTTTCCAAAACTGAAGCCGTTGATCACGTTCAAGGTTACCGTCATGTTGATTGGATCGATCGCGAGTACCTGATCATGCACCTTCGTGTAGTCCACGTTTCCGTACGGGAAATCGATTTGGTCGGCCGTGACGCCAAAGGCGACGATCGGAGCGTTGTAAATGACGCCTCCGCCGTTTACGACCTGAACCAGCGGACTATAGTCCTTGTCGCCCACCGCCCCTGGCTGGAAGGATACCGGAGGAAATTCCTGGCCGGGCGAACCGGGCGACACGCCCCGCACGGGCCCAAAATCGACCGTTCCCTTATCGAACACCAAGTCGTTGTTTTCGTCGAAGTTGGCCGTCCGCGCCGCTACCGCCGCATATTTCAGTTTCGTAGAAAAATTCAAGCCGAGCTCGGCCGCGACATCCGGATCGCTCACGTCGGTCAGGACATACCAAACGTTTCTTCCGTCCGCCAGATGTCCCAAATAAAGAGGGATGGTGATCGTGCCTTTCGTTGCGTCAAGCGGCCCGGAGTTCAACAGTTGGACCGGACCCACCAGGCTGCGATTTACCGTGGAAGGCGAGGGTCCGAAGTAGGACAGATCCACCGTGGCGCCGACAGAGGGCGGTGCCGGGAATAAGTTGCAACCCGGCCCCGGACCGATCGGTCCCGGTCCGGGGCCTTGCGCGTCGTTCGGATTACCCGACGCATCGGCAGAGAACGTGGAGAGTTTAGGCGCCCTGATCGCGCCAGTTACCTTTCGCGGGACGCGCAGGCGGCCCGATTCCGCCGCCTGGGACCCGACGCCCAGCGTTATCGCGGCCGCCAACACCGCCGTTATGCGGTGAAGAGGGTACGACGCTTTCGCTAGTCCCGGCTTGCCAGTAGCAGGGTTTGCATTCGATGAAGCGCCGCCATCGTGACATTCTGTTTCAAACACTTGAAGACTCCCTTGATTTCGAATTCCGCCGTCGGTGCGCGCCAACTTACCGGCACGCGTCCCCGGCTGTTGGATGATTCGCGGAAGCTCGAGGAATAGTTATGGCGCGACGACGTTTTCGTTCGTACCATCAAGGGCGTCGTGGGAGCGGGGCGCAACGCGGCCGGACCATTCGAAAAAGAAGGGCAAGCTCAGTTCGTCTTCACTTCCACCTTACGGGGCGCGCCGCCGACTCCGGTTCCGCCGTCGATGCGGATGTTATTCACCACGCGGATCGCACCGGCGGTTTTGGCCATTCTCGTGGCCGCTCCTTTATGTTGCATGACGGTGGTGTGGCCTTGCCAGGTGGCGACGCCGGTTTTCACCGAGACCTGGAAGCCATCTTTGCCGATCTTCGATTTGGCGAGCTTGGCGCGGATGGTGTGCTCGATCTCCGAATCGCTGGGACGCGAATCGGCGGCGGCGTGGGTTGCAGAGGACGCCGCGGCGCGGCCGGCGGCGGGCAACGCGGTGGGAACGAGGATTAGTGCAAGGAACAACGAAGGCCAGAGTCTCATGTGGAAGTAGTGGCCGGGCGCGGCGAAATTCGCCGGATTATGCGGCGGAGGCGCAGGTTTGCGCGCCGAAACTGGCCATGATTCGGGTAGCGGACTCGAACAGGCCGGCGGCGACAGTGGAGGCGTCGAGGGACGGATAGACGCGGGACAGGGTTCGGGTCCAGGAGCGGAGCAGGTCGTCCCGAAGGCGGATGGCGCGCGACGGCGAAGCTTCGCGCGGGAAAGCGGCGGCGAATTGAAGCAAATCGCGGACGAGCGAGCCTTCCGCGGCGAGAAGCCGGCCGAGAAGCTGGGGGTGCGCGCGCACTTCGGCGACGATCGCCGCGGCGTGGCGCGGGGCGTAGGAGCGCGCCAGCTCGAATCGTCCGGCGGTGAGCATCCGGGCCTGGAGCCACGAAAGCTCGGCGGGAAGCGCCTGCCGGACGCCCCAATAGAAGCCCGCCATCATGGAGCGGTCGACGACGTCGTAGGTGAATTCCCTGCCCCGGCGGCGCGGTGTGGGCCGGCTGCACTGGTAGACCAGCATGGCGAGGGCGAGGCGGCGGTCGAGATGGCTATCGGGAGACAGGAAGAAGCGTGACGGAAGTTGTTGGCGGAGCGTGTGTTGAAGGTCGCGGGCAATGGCCCCGAAGGCTTCCGTAAAGGCGGCGGCGCGCTCGGACGGGGCGTGCCGCCAAGGGGCTGAATCGAAGGCTGGCTGTGTGAATGGCATCGTTTCCTCTCCGCTTATTCTTGTCACGGCATGATTGTAGTGGACGGACGGTGGATTCAGCGGGTTGGCGCGGCGAACGGCGGGTGCAAGGGGGAGCAGAACGTCAATGAGGGCAACCGGTTGAGGGCGATCGAAATTTATTCTCAATAATTGTGAACGGCTGATACGATATTCGACATGAACCGGAGAAGATTCGTTACGGGACTGGCGGCGGCGCCGCTGGCGTTGAAGGCGCAGGAGGGGGCGGCGAAGGCCCCAGGAAGGCTGAAGCAGTGCGTTACGGGAGGGGTTTTCGGCAAGGGGATGCCGTTTGAGGAGATGGCGGCGACGGCGGCGAAGCTGGGATTCTACGGATTCGACCTGATTGGCCCGGATCGCTGGCCGGTGTTGAAGAAATACGGGCTGGTGCCGACGATGATGCCGCCGCCTTACGGAGGAACGATTCCCGACGGCATCAACGAACGTGCCAACCATGCGCGGATCGAGAAAACGACGCACGAGGGGCTCGATCTATGCGCGGCCAACGGGGTGCCGAACCTGATTGCGCTGTCCGGATCGCGCCGAGGGATGCCTGACGCCGAGGGCGCGGATCATTGTGTGGAGCTCCTGAATAAGGTGAAAGCGCACGCCGAGGACAAGGGCGTGACGATTTGCCTGGAGCTGCTGAACAGCAAGGTGAACCATCCCGATTACATGTGCGACCACACGGCGTGGGGGGTGGGCGTGATGAAGCGGGTGAATTCGCCGCGGGTGAAGCTGCTGTACGACATTTATCACATGCAGATTATGGAAGGCGACATCGCGCGGACGATCCGGGACAACATTCAATACCTGGCGCATTTTCATACCGGAGGCAATCCGGGGCGGCACGAGATCGACGGGACCCAGGAGCTCGATTACCATTTCGTGGCCAAGGCGATCGCGGATTTGGGATTCGAAGGCCAGATCGCGCACGAATATTCGCCGGCGCCAGGGCGCGATCCGATCCAATCGCTGAAGGAGGCGATGGAGATCTGCCGGGTGTGAGCGAGGGCTATTCGAACTGGCGGCGGAACTCTTCCCAACGGCGCTCGAGGGTTTGAAGCTGGTCGCGCAGGGAGGCGACTTCCGATTCGAGGGCGGCGAGACGCTGGGTGAGATCGGACGGCGCGGACGCGGGCGGATGCGATTCGGACGGAGCCGCTTCGTCGACGGGTCCGCACAAAAGATGCGCCCAGCGGGCCTCCTTCTGGCCGGGATGGCGAGGGAGGCGGACGGCCAGCGGACCTTCGGCGAACTGCGCGAGGTGTTCCAGACAGCTCTCGGCTTCGGCCAGATCGTCGAAGCGGTGCATGCGTTCGCAGCGGGCCGCCAATTCGGCGGCGGTTTGCGGACCGCGCAGCAGGAGGACGGTGAGCAGCGCGGTTTCGCGGCGGCCGAGGTTCAGGGTTTCCGAGAGACGCTGACCGTATTTCGCGACGCGGCCACTGCCGGTGAGCATGGTGGCGAGGCGTTTGGAGCGGAGCAGTTCGAGGGCGCGGAGAACGGTGTCCTCATCGTAATCCACCACGGGCACGCGGCTGGTTTTCTGATTGCAGGCGGCGGTGAGGGAGTTGAGCGAGAGCGGATAGACTTCGGGGGTGACCGCTTCCTTTTCAAGCAGCGCGCCCAGCACGCGCGCCTCCCGCGGATCGAGCAGTAACTCCATGGGTTCAAGATAACAGCCGTTACTGGGCTGCGGCGAGTTTGAGTGTGACGGAGGCGTCTTCGTTTTCGTGGATTTCGACGGAGGCTCCGGCGGCGAGGCAGGCCGGGAGGTCGTTGGGGTTGTAAATGTCGCACGGCGATTCTCCGGCCCAGGCGAGCAGAACGTAGTGGCCGGGGGCGATGCCGGCGAGGCGAACGTTGCCGTATTCGTCGGAGTAGACGCTTTGGTAATCCTGGTACCGGCCGAGGGGCGGGTCGGGGATCAGATCGACGTTGACGCCGGGGGCGGCGGTGTGGTCGTCGTTCACAACGGCTCCGGTGAGGCGGCCTCCGGCGGGGCTGAGCACGACGCGCATGGCTTGCGGCGACGCCCCAGGCGGGGCGGAGGCGCCGCCAGCAAGCAGATCGGCGTCGCCGGAATTGACGGACTTCAGGTAGTATCCGGCGGGCAGGTTCTTGACGTAGACGTCGTAGACGGCGTCGGGCATGAAGTCGAAAGAAAACTCGCCGTCTTCGCGAACCTGGGCGTCGACGGGCGAGGCGGTTTCATCGCGCGGGTCGAGCGTGACGGTCAACCGGCTGAAGTCTTTTGTAGCGTCGTTTTCGTCGAAGACGCGTCCGAACCATTTCTGCGCGGACGAGGCGAGGAGGGAGAGATCGGGAATGTTGTCCTCGCCCACGGTGAGGAAGCGGCGGCCGACGAGCCTCGTTCCGTCCTCGTCGGCTTCGGCGGTCAGATAGTAGGAGCCGGGAACGACGCCGGAGATTTCGAAACCGCCTCGCTTGTCGAGGTTGACGGAAGCGGGGACGGTGACGGAGGCGGTGTTGTCGGCGCCCGTGCGGCGGAGGGTGAGCGAAGGCGAGGCGAGAGCTTGGCCGCTGAGGCCGCTGGTGACGTGGCCGCTCACGCGGACCGTGCGGGCGGTGGTGAGAAAAACGTCGATTCCGGAGGCCTCGGCGCCGTAGCCGAGTTGGATGGGGACGGCTTCGACGAGTTTCTGCGCGGAGGGGTAGAACGTCGTGGCATAGGCTTCGTCGGGAACGATCCTGCCCTTGGCGTCGCGATGCGGTTCCTCCTCGGCCCCTGGAACCAGGACCGGCTTGTTCCAGGAGGCCGAGAGCAGATAGTCGCCGGGCTCAAGGCCGTGCATACGATATTCGCCGCGATCGTCGGTGTTGGCGCGCGCGGCAATGGCGTAGACGTGGCGGCCGCGCCACCAGGTGTCGCGATAGAGAACGACTTCGGCGCCGAGCGACGGCTCGGCATCGTCGAAGGATACGCGGCCGGAGACCACGCCGGCGGGAAACAGTTTGAAGGTGAGACCGGTGAGGTCCTGGCCTTCGCGAAGCGTGAAGGTGGGAGGGAAACGGTACTGGCCGATCCAGCCCGTGTCGGAATTCAGAAAGCCATCGCGAGCCACTTGAATCGAGTAGCGGCCAAGGGTGACGTTCGGGAAAAGGAAGCGGCCTTTTTCGTCGGTGGTGTCGCTGAAAGAGGCGAGCGTGGAACTGGCGTCGGCGGGTTTGATCGCGACGGATGCGCGTTTCAACGGATGGCCATCGCGGGAGTTCACGACGGATCCGCTTACGGTGACGCTTTTCGATTCGCCGGATGGCCCGGGCGCCGATTGCCCGTGGAGTGCGCAGGAGGCGGCGATCCCAACGAGGACGAGGAGCGCCGGACGGCGCGAGGGCGTAGGGGTCATGGCCGGAGGTGCGTACCACCAGGATAGACGGTGAAGGGTAGGATTTCGTGGAATGGGTACCTGAGAAATCCCAGAGCCGTACCAGTCGTGCTTGACCCGCCGCCGGGAATGGCGGTATAACTCAATGGCCCCCTAGAATAGACCGTCCGAGAACTACGAGATAGGACGGCGAAAGGTCTTACGAAATGTCATTACAGTGGGAAGTGGACCGAGATGTACGAACGATGCCGGCGAAAT
Source organism: uncultured Acidobacteriota bacterium (assembly GCA_963823105.1). GTDB lineage: Bacteria > Acidobacteriota > Terriglobia > Bryobacterales > Bryobacteraceae > JAJYKC01. Next base: position 918,296 of record CAWGKC010000005.1, on the reverse strand, counting down.
GGAGCGCAACGGACGAATGGGTTGTGGAATTGGCCCATGAGTTACGGCAGCCATTGAGCGAAATAGAGAGCGTCGCCTATTTTTTGGAAATGATCACGCCGGCCAGTGAAGGGCAGGCGAAACAACTCCTGACGAAGATTCAGGATCTGGTGGCGCAGGCCAATGGCATGTTGTGCCGGGCGGTTAGAGAAACCAAGGAAGGCGCGCGAGCGGAAGTGTAGGCCGCTAGCGAGGTTTTTCCAAATCTTCGATCCGGCGCCGGAGCGCGGTTACCTCCGCGCGCAGTTTCGGCAAACGGGCGAGGTTGGCCAGTTGGGCCAGATGTTCGCGCAGAGGACGCGCGGGCACACCCCAGAGCGGTTCGCCTTTGCGGACGATTTTGGATGTGAGGACGCCGCTGCCCGAGCCGAGGACGACGCCGGATTCGATGCGCGCTTTATCTCCGATGCCGACCTGGCCTCCGATGACGGCGTAGTCTTCGACGACGACGCCGCCGGAGAGGCCGGTTTGCGCGGCGATGACGACGTGGCGGCCGATGCGGCAGTTGTGTCCGATGTGGACCAAGTTGTCGAGCTTCGAACCTTCGCCGATGAAGGTGACGCCGAGCGCCGCGCGGTCGACGCAGGAGTTGGCGCCGATCTCGACGTCGTTGGCGATTTCGACGCGGCCGATCTGGGGGAATTTTTCGTAGCGGCCGTTGGTGAAGGCATAGCCGAAGCCGTCGGCGCCGAGGACGCAGCCGGCGTGCAGAACGACGCGATCGCCGAGAGTGACGCCGGGGTAGAGCGTGACGTTCGCGTGGAGAAAGCAATCGCGGCCGACGCGTACGCCTGCGCCGAGGGCGCAGCCGGGGCCGACGCTGGAGCCTTCGCCGATTCGCGCATCCGGCGCCACGGTCGCGGTGGGATGAACGCCGGGCGCGGGAGGCATGGGAGGGTGGAGGGCGGCGAGGGCGCGGGCGAAGGCGGCGCGCGGGTCGGCGGCCCGAATCAGCGTGCGGCCGGCGGGGAAATCGACGGGCACGAGGATGCACCCAGCCTTCGAGCGAGCGGCGGCTTCGGCCGACTTACGATTGGCGACGAAGGACAACTCTTCGCCCGCGGCCGATTCCAGCGGAGCGCAGCGGAGAAGAACGAGCGCGGCGTCGCCTTCGCAGGCTCCGCCAACGAGCGCGGCGATGTCTTTAACGGTCAAATCGAGGCTCCTGTACCATACAAGCTTATGCCCATCGATTCCTCGGCCGTGGTGGCGGCCACGGCGCGCGTTCATCCCGAGGCGAGGATCGGGCCGCAAGCGGCGATCGGCGAATACTGCGTCGTGGAGGCCGACGTGGAGATCGGCGCGTTTTGCCGGCTGGAGCCTTATGTCTATGTGAAGCGCTGGACGACGATGGGGGAGCGCAACGAGATTTCGGCGGGAACGGCGCTGGGGACCGATCCGCTGGACAAGGCCTTCGGCGGGGAGCGCAGCTATTTGCGCATCGGAAACGGCAACAAAATCCGCGAGCATTACACGATCTCGCGGGGAACCCAGCCGGAGAGCGCGACGACGATCGGCGACGGCAACTACATCATGACGTCGGGACACATCGCGCACAATTGCGCGATCGGCGACAACTGCGTGATCGCCAGTTGCGCGCTGGTGGCGGGCTATGTGGAGATCGAGAGCCAGGCGTTTATCTCCGGCGGCGTGGTGATTCATCAATATTCGAAGATCGGGCGGCTGGCGATGATCGGCGGCAACACGCGGGTGAATCAGCGACGTGCCGCCGTTTCTGCTTTGTGCCGATTTCAACGTCGCGGCGAAGGGGTTGAATCTGGTGGGGTTGCGGCGGGCGGGGTTCCAGGCGGAGGAGATCGCCGCGCTGAAGAGCGCGTATCGTCTGCTCTACCGGTCCGGACTGAAGCTGGAAGAGGCGCTTCAGAGGATCGAGAACGAGGTGGGCGGAGAACACGCGCGGCACATGGTGCGCTTCATTCGAAGCAGCAAGCGCGGGATCTGCCGGGAGGCGCGGTCCGCGGTTTAGAGCGTGGCGAGCAGGCCGCTGCGCTCGAGAAGCGCATCCGGATCGGGATCGCGTCCCATGAAGTTGCGGTAGAGTCCGGCCGGGTCGTCGCTGTCGCCCTTCGACAAAATATTCTCGCGGAAGGCGGCGCCGGTTTCCGGGCTGAAAATTCCTTCGCGGCGAAACCGGGAGAAGGCGTCGGCGTCGAGCACTTCGGCCCATTTGTAGGAATAGTATCCGGCGCCGTAGCCGACGGGGCTTCCGAACAGATGCGTGAAGCCGGCGATCATGCCGTAGTCTTCCGGCAAGGGCGCCGCGGCGAAGCGTTGCAGGATGCGGCGCGAATACTCCAGAACGCTTCCTTCGCGCTCCGGGGAGTAATGGCGATGCAGCGCGAGATCCGCGATACCGAAACCAAGCTGGCGCATTTGCGTGTTCGCCGAGCGGAAATTTCGCGCCCGCTTCATTTTTTTGAACAATTCTTCGGGAATCGGCGCTCCCGTTTGCCAGTGTGCGGCGATTAAATCCAGCGCCTCGCGCTCCCAGGTCCAGTTCTCCATGATCTGCGAGGGTAACTCGACGAAGTCCCAGGCCACGTTGATGCCGGCGAGGCTGCGCACTTCCACCGTGCTTAAGCAGTGATGCAGCAGATGGCCGAATTCGTGGAAGACGGTCTCCACTTCGCGGTGCGTCAACAGGGCCGGCCGGTCTCCGACGGGCGGCGTGAGGTTGCCGCAGATCAGCCCGGCGTGCGCCGTTCCCAGGCGGCTGGACGGGCTGCCGGTAATGAGGGAGTCCATCCACGCGCCACCGCGCTTGTTCTCGCGCGGGTACCAGTCCGAATAAAACGCGGCGAGCTGTTTCCCGCCGGCGAGATCTTCGATGCGGTAATAGCGGACGTCGGCGTCCCACACCGGCGCGCCCGGCTCTTCGACCACGCGAATTCCGTACAACCGCGAGACGATCTCGAACAGTCCGGCGATCACCCGATCCACGGGAAAGTATGGGCGCAGTTCCTCCTCGTCGAAGTCGTAGAGTTTCTGGCGGAGCTTTTCGGACCAATAGCCGACATCCCAGGGCGCGAGGTCGAAGCCCGCGAAGCGCCGCAAATCGTCGTTCTCGCTCTCGAAGCGGTCCCGCGTTTTTGTGGCGAGATCCTCGAGAAAGTTTTCGGCGCGCTCGCCGCGGTGGGCCATTCGGTCCTCGATGACCAGATCGGCGAAATCGGCGTAGCCGAGCAGAGTGGCCTTCTCGCGGCGCAAGGCGAGGATCTCCGGAAGCAAGGCGCCGTTGTCGCGATCGCGCGCCGTCGCCCTCCGGTTGTAGGCCCTCCAGACGTGTTCGCGGATCTCGCGATTATCCAGATAGGTCATCAAGGCGGTATAGCTGGGCCCCTGTAACGTGAAACGCCATCCCGGCTTGCCCTTGGCCTCGGCGCTCACCCGGGCGGCGGCGAGGGCGCTCTCGGGCAGCCCGGCGAGCTCGTCTTCCTCCTCCACGACGAGTTCGAAGTCGTTCGTTTCGTCGAGAACGTTTTCGGAAAATTTCGTCGTCTTGCGAGTCAGCTCCACGTCGATTTCATTTAGCCGTTTCTTGCCCGCCGGTTCGAGCTCGGCCCCGTGGCGGCGAAAACTGTCGATGGTTTTCTTCAGGAAGCGCGTGCGGACCGGCGTGAGCGCTTTCGCTTCTTCGGTAGCGCCGTAGGTCCGGATGGCGGTCCAGAGTTTTTCGTTCAACGGAATTCCGGCGAAGAAGGAGCTGATTTCAGGTTCGACCGCGTTGTGGGCGGCGCGCAGCTCCGGCCGTCGTCGCCACCGATTCAAGATGCCTCACGATTCCCGAGGCGTATTCCAGTTGCTCGGTCGCCTTCTCTAGATCTTCCAAAGTGTTGTCGTAGGTGCGAGGCGTAGAAACGGCGGCGATGGAGTCCACGCGGGCTTTGGTGTCCTGGAGCAGGCGGCCGATGGCAGGCTCGACATCGACAGCGCGGATTTGATCGAATGGGATGCGGAATTCCATCCGCAATAGCGGGTTGTCCGCTAGGAGTTCTTCACGGTTCGAGGGCGAATCGGTCATGTTTCTTCCTAGTGTGGCAAACCCGGCGGGCGGGCGTTCGGATAGGATGGATGCCATGCGGCTCCGCTTCGCCCCCGGCCTGCTTGCGCTCGTGCCGGCGACGGTCTTCCCCGCCATCGTCGCCAAATGGAACCAGCCGTTTCCGCCGCATCGCGTCATCGGAAACGTCTATTACGTGGGCACCAGCTTCCTCGCCTCCTTTTTGATCACGACACCGCGGGGCGACATTCTGATCAACACCAGCTACGCCGAGTCGGTGCCTCTGATTCGGGCGAGCGTCGAAAAATTGGGCTTCCGATTTCAGGACATCAAGATCATTTTGTTGAGCCATTCTCATGACGACCATTGCGCGGGCACGGCGCTGGCCAAGCGCCTGACCGGGGCAAAGCTGATGGTGATGGACGGCGACGTGAAGGAAGTGGAGGACGGCGGCGCGAGCGATTTTGTATACCGGAATCAGCACTGGCCTCCGGTGAAGGTAGACCGGATACTGCACGACGGCGATCAGGTGAAGCTGGGCGATACGGTGTTGACTGCGGTGAAGACGCCGGGGCACACCAAGGGTTGCACGACGTGGACGATGCTGGCGGCCGAGGACGGCAAAAAGTACCACGTCGTAATCACCGGCAGCCCGAACGTGAATCCGGGCTACCGGCTGATGGGCAATGCTTTGTATCCGCAAATCGCCGCCGATTACGCGCACACATTCGAGGTTTTGAAGAGCCTGCAATGCGACGTTCCGTTGGGAGCGCACGGCATTTATTACGGGATGGAAGAGAAGTACGCGAAGCTGAAGGCGGGCGGGGCGAATCCGTTCATCGATCCGCAGGGCTACCAGGCGATGGTGGCCGAACGCGCGCAAGCGTATCGCGACGAATTGAAGAAACAGGAAGCGGAGGCGGCGCGATAAACGCGATGCGGCGCAGGGCGTTTTTGAAGAGCGCGGGAATCCCGGCGGTGGCGGCGTTGGGCGCTTCGCGCATGGGGACGGCGTTCGCGGCCACGCCCGGTCCGATGAAGATCACGCGCATCCGTTTTTATCACAACCCCGATTCGCGCCCGATCTTCAACCAGAGCTTCCATATCGTCACCGTTGAGACAGACTCGGGAATCACCGGCATCGGGGAGGGAGGATCGAAGGAAACGGTGGAGCAATGCGCGGCGATGATCGTCGGCGAAGATCCATCGCGTATCGACCGCTTGTGGCAGATCATGTACCGCGGCTATTTCTATCCCGCCGGGCGCGAGAAACTGGACGCGCTGGGGGCGATCGACCTGGCGCTTGTGGGACATCAAAGGCAAGGCGCTGGGTGTTCCCGTGTATGAACTGCTGGGCGGGTTATCGCGCGATCATGTGGAGTGTTATTCGACCGGTTTTCCGAGCAAAGGATCGGTGCGGGAAACGGCGCGCGCATGCATCGAAGCCGGGTTCCGCGCGTATCGGACGTTCGGTGGTGGACCCTGGCGCCGGGCATCCGTTTCAGTCGCACGAGATCGTCCGCCGGACGTATGAAAATTGCCGGGAAATTCGCGAAGGCGTGGGCAAGGACGGAGACTGGTCGCTCGATTATCACACGCGCTTGGACTTGCCCGACGCGGTGCGGCTGAGCGAGTTGATCGAGCCGTTGGAGCCGTACTTCGCCGAGGATCTGATCCGCTCGGAATATCCGGGCGTCTACCGGGAGTTGCGGCAAAAAGTGAAAGTGCCGATCGCGGTGGGAGAGCAGTTCGGATCGAAATGGGACGTGAACGAATTAATCGAACAGCAACTGATCGATTATTCGCGGATGACGCTGCCGAACGTAGGGGGCATCACCGAATATATGAAGATCGCCGCGCTGTGCGAGACGCATTACGTGGGGTTGATTCCGCACTTCACGGGGCCGTTGTCGGAGGCGGCGCTGGTGCATGCCTGTGGCGCCTTTTCGGGGCCGGTGATGATGGAGATGACGGGCGAAACGCCGAAGGCGCAGCCTCATTTGCCGGAATGTTTCGATTTTCGGAAGGGCAATCTGTATCCGAACCGCCGGCCGGGGCTGGGCGTGACGCTCGACACCAAACCGCTCCAGTTGCAGGCCGAGATTACCCTGAAGGACCGCTATCGGGTGACGCCGATCTTCGAGCGGCCCGATGGATCGGTGACCAACTGGTAGATCGGCAGAACGAAACCGGGCAAGCCTGCGTATCCTTGATGTAATGAGCGAATACGCTATCGAGACCGATGGCCTGACGAAGATTTTCCGCTCGCGGACGGCGCTGAACTGGACGCCCCGGTTAGTGCCGGCGGTGAACGGGATCTCGCTGCGGGTGGCGCGTGGGACGACGTTCGGGCTGCTGGGGCCAAACGGCGCGGGCAAGACCACGTTCGTGAAGATGCTGCTTTCGGCGGTACACCCGACCGCCGGCTCGGCGCGCCTGTTCGGACGCGATGCGCGGGAACCGGAAGCGCGAAGGCCGATCGGATACCTGCCGGAAAATCACCGCTTTCCAACGTATTTCACCGGGGAGGGGATGTTGGATTTTTACGCCGCGCTTTCGGGCGTGGCGGCGGGGGAGAGGCGCAAACGGATCCCCGAATTGCTCCAGCGCGTAGGCCTCGAGGGCTGGGGCGCGATGCGGATCGGCAAATATTCCAAAGGGATGCTTCAGCGGCTCGGATTGGCGCAGGCGCTGATTCATTCGCCGTCCCTGCTGATTCTCGACGAGCCATCCGATGGCGTCGATCCGGTCGGGCGGCGTCACATTCGCGAGATTCTCGGCGAGTTGGAACAGCGCGGCGTCACGATTTTCATCAACTCGCACCTGTTGGTGGAGGTGGAGTTGTTTTGCCGCGAAGTGGCCATCCTGCGCAAAGGCGTGGTGGCGCTGCAGGGCGAAGTGAAGCAACTGACGGCGGGCAAGGGCTACCGGCTCACGGCGGCCGAGGTGCCGGAGAAACTGCGAGCGGAATTGGCGCAGCGGGCCAGCGCCAGCGCCGCGCGGAACGGCGTGGTCGACTTTCAGTTCGGCGCGCGCGCCGAGGTGAACGCGGCCGTAGATCTATTGCGGTCGGCGCTGTGCGAGATCGAGGCGATCACGCCCACCACATCCACTCTGGAAGACGTGTTTGTCAAAACCGTCGAGGGGAAAGAGGACCTGCGATGAAGGCGCTGGCGACCGCGGCGATCATCCGCGACACGTTCCGCGAGGCCATGGCGCGGAAGATTTTCTGGGGACTGTTCGGCCTCTCGGCGGCGCTGATCGTCTTCTTTCTGTTCGTGCTGCGGATCGACATCGTCGCGGGCGCCACCGCCACGATTTCGCTGTTCGGAAAAAACGGCGGGACGGCGGACGCCGCTCAACTGGTCCGCGGCGTCTTCGGCGGCGTGGCGACGTTTCTGTACACCTGGGGCATGTTCCTGGCGGTCTTCGCCTCGGCCGGGCTGATCCCGAGCGTGCTTGAGCCTGGCCGCATCGAGCTGCTGCTGTCGAAACCCATCTCGCGGACGCATCTGCTGCTGGGGCGTTATTTGGGCAATGTGCTGCTGGTGAGCGGCAATGTCGTGTTTCTGGTGCTGGGCATCTGGATTATTTTCGGCTTCAAGACCGGAATGTGGCCGATGGCTTTTCTCATTTCGATTCCCACGACGATTTTCATTTTCTCGGTGCTGTTGAGCGTCGTGGTGCTGGTGGGCGTGCAGTGGGAAAGCACGGCGCTGGCGGTGATGATCCCGGTGGCTCTCATGATTCTGAGCCCCATTCTGGCGCAGGAGAAGATGATGATGAAGCTGCTGTCGTCGGAATGGACCCGCAACCTTTGGCGGGCGCTCTATTATGCGCTTCCGAAGGTCTACGATATGGGGACGATGACTCTCAATGCGATCAAGGACCGGTCGTTCGGCGGCTTCCAGCCAATCTGGACCTCGGCCGTCTTCGGGGCGATTTTCCTCGCCGGCGCAGTAGCGATCTTCAAGAAGCGAGATTTCTGATGAGAACGCGAATTCATGCGTTCAATCGCGTATCGAGATGCCGCTCGCTCACGCGCGCGGTTCGGTACCGAGCCGCGCGCGTGAGCAAGCGGTGTTCCATGAGCAACCGTTGGGGCGTGTTTTTGGCGGTTCCGGTTTTTCTGGCGCTCACGGCCTGCGAAAGCTCGCGCGTGGGGTCGGTGCATATCGACCCATCTTTGCAATCGCTGGTGCCCGCCAATACGGTATTCCTTTCCGGCGCGGATGTCGTGTCGGTGCGCGAAACAAAGTTTTACCAGCGCTTCCTAAGCACCATCAATCCGGCTCAGTTGAATACCTTCGCCGCGAGACCGGCATCGATCCGCGCAAGGATCTGGATGAAATCCTGTCCTGCTCCGACGGAACGAACACGGCGCTGCTGGCGCGAGGGCGATTCGCGCAGGCCGATCTTGAAAAACGCCTTCGGGCAAACGGCGCACATCCAGCGGACTATAAAGGGCGAACCTTGTATGTCGTGGGCAAAGCCGCCGTGTGGTTTCCCGCCAAGTCCATCGCGGTTGCGGGCGAAGAAGCGGCGCTTCACAATGTGATCGACGCGCAGGATGGCGCGCACGGCGTGCCGATGGATTTGCGCACGCAGCTCGATTCGGCGCCGCCGGAGAGCCAAGTGTGGCTGGCGTTCGTCGGCGGCGTGCCGTCGATCGGTGGACGCATCCCTTCCAATACCAATCTGGCGAACGCCGCGCAGATGTTACGGGGCGTGGAGTCCGCTTCGCTCGGACTCGATTTGCGAACGGGGCTGAACCTGGAGGCGCGCGTCAATTGCAAGACGAACGACGACGCCCGCCACATCCACGACGCCCTGCGCGGCTTGATTGGCATGGGCCGGCTGAGCACGCCGGACAATCAACCGGACACGCTGAAAATGTTCGACGCTATCGAGGTGACGCAAAGCCAGACCGCCGTCCACGTCGCCGCCAAGCTGCCGCAGGACCTGGTGGACAAATTTCTCGACGTTTGGCTAAAGGCGCGGTAAGCGGCCATCCGCCTAAAACAAGAACTTCAATGCGAGCTGGAACAACCGCGGCGGACCGGATTGCAGGATCTGTCCGAACGCCGGGGATTGGAGATCGTTCTCCGGCAGCCCTAAATTGGCGTGGTTGAGGGCGTTGAAGCACTCCGCGCGGAATTGGAAGCGTTTCGTTTCGCTCAGATTGAAATATTTGAACAACGATAAATCGACGTCTTCTATGCCGGGTCCGCGGGCGACGTTGCGGCCCTCGTTGCCGAACTGCCCGGCTTGGGTCACCGGATTCAGTTGCAGAAACGCCGAGCGGCTCACCCATTCGTTCGGCGTGTGGGGGCCGTTGTTGGGGTTGGAAATCAAGTCCGGGCGGCTGGAATAGAATCCGCTGATCTCGGGCGCGGAGCCTTGGAGCGAGACGTTGGCGCTGTCGTAGACGGTGAAGGGGGTGCCGGAAGACGCGCTGGCGATGGCGTTCAACTGCCAGCCGTTCAGCAGGAACCCGGCTACGCGGTTGCCTGCCTGGAGACGGGGGAGCGCGTAGCTTCCGCTGAACACGAATCGCTGGGAGGCGTCGAACAGAGACGGCCCGTGCTCGGCCCGCAGATCGAACGGGATTCTGGGCGAGATCGTTTTCTCCGGCCACCAGCGTTGGCGCCGAACCGGAGACGTTGAGCGAGGAGACGTAGTCCAGGCTCTTCGACCACCAGTAAGAGGCGAGGAAGCTGAGATTGTGAGTGAATTGCCGTGAAAACGCCACTTCCAGGGCGTGATACGTGGAGCTGGAATCGTCGGCGATGAGGCCTACGGAAGCGAAATCGCACGGGCCTGACGCGCCTTGGCAGCCGGCATATTCGCGGCGCTGATCGGCGTTCTGCGCCGTGGCGCCGGGGCCGTAGATCGACGGGTTCGCTTCAATGAAGCGCGGCAGGTATGTGCCCTTGTTGCCGACGTAGCGAACGTCCAGCAGATAGTCCTTCGCGATGACGCGCTCGATCGAAAAATTCCAGTTCTGCGAATACGGCGGCAACATGCCGGACTGGACGGTAAGGATGGTGGCCGGCTGGACAAACTTCCGGTTCACGAACGGCGGCGTCTGGCCGTTGTAGGGATTGGCGAAGTTCAACCCGGGGCCTGGAAGTTGATAGGCCTCGGTCCAGGGGAGCGCGCTGACGGGCGCTTGCAACGGGCCGCCGACGCCGTTGGTGTAGCCGTCGTAGAAGATGCCGTAAGCGGCGCGAATCGTCGTCTTCCCGCTGCCGGTGGGATCCCATGCCAAGCCTACGCGGGGCATGAACTCTTTGTAATCGACGGCGGCGATACCGGGGGGCACGCCGGGGTCGCCGGGAAAAAGCAGACCTTTCGGGGCGCTTGGCATGACGGTGGATTGTTGGCCCGGCGCCCAGGCGTTCATCCGGTTGCGAATGTCGGTGTAAGGCGTGTTGATCTCGTAGCGCAGGCCGTAGTTCAAGGTGAGGTGCGGCGTAACGCGCCACTCATCCTGGGCATAGCCGGCGCCGACCCACTTGCGAAGTCCGCGGTTAAAGTCGCCGCCGCCCTGAAAGAAAACGACGGGTTGGCCCAGCATCAGGCTGGCGAACGAATCGCTGGCCGGGAACGGTGCGAAGACGAAAAAACCGTTGGTGGCGATGCCGAGCAGTGGCGTTGATCTGCTGCCGGTCCAGATCGGCGCCGAATTTCAGATTGTGCCGCCCGCGCGTCCAGGCCAGCGAATAGGATCCCTGATAGTCGTTCTGATAGGTGTTTTGCGGGCCGGTGATCGGATTGCCGACGCTGGCGTAGCCGTTGACGATCAAATACGGCGGTCCGGCGGAGGCGGCGAGCGTGGGTTGATAATCGAAACCCAAGCTGCTGGCGGGGGTGTGATTTTGCGTCTCCTCATAGAAGAAAACGTTGCGGAAAAACGCGGCGCGGATGGTTTGAACGGCGTTGGGGGAGAAAGCGTGGACTTCGGACATCGTGAACGAATTCGTGGTGATGCTGTTGGCCACCGGGAAACCGGGAACGCCGGCGCCGTTGATGGGGAGCGGGTCGAGGGTGTTCAGGGCGGAGGTGGCGTAACGGGCGAAGAGTTGATCGCCGTCGCCGAAGTAATGATCGAGCCGGAATCCGCCCTGGTCGTAGTTGTTGTTCAGAATTTGCGTGGACGAGTAGAGCGACGGAGACACGTTGCCCAGCGGATAGAGTGCGGCGGCATTCAGGGCGATGGGGCTAAGCAGCGAGGCGGGGATTTTATTGTTCGGGAACGGTGCGCCGGAGAATTCGTTAATGAGCGGCGCGGGTTGGCCGGTGGCGGGATTGACCAAGCCGGAAAAATCGCCGGTGCGCTCAGCCGCGGTGGGGACGATGGCGGCCTGAGTTTCGCCCTGGACGTCGCGCTGGCCTTCGTAGTAAACGAAGAAGAAATCCTTGTCGCGGCGAATGGGGCCGCCGAGCGTCGCTCCGAACTGATTCTGGTGAAGCGGCTCGGTGGTGGCGGCGAAGAAATTGCGGGCGTCGAAGGCGTTGTTGCGCAGGAATTCGTAAGCGTCGCCGTGAAAGGCGTTGGCGCCGGATTTCGTGACGACGCTGGTGGTGGCCCCGCTGGTGTCGCCGTATTCGGCGGGGGCGTTCAAAGTCAGGATACGGAACTCGCTCACCGCGTCCACGGGCACGCGGATGGCGAAGCCGCCGTTCACGCTGTCCAGATTGCTCACCCCGTCGAGGAGATAGTTGTTGGACTCCGGGCGCTGGCCATTGACGCCATAGGCCTGGCCGTTTCGAAGGATCCCGCCGGCTTCGGCGAGGCCCGCGGTCATCGGCGCCACGCCCGGCTGGAGCAATCCGAGCTGGGTGAGGTTCCGGCCGTTCAGCGGAAGGTCGGTCGCCTCGCGCGAGGAGACGACGTTGCCTAGCGTGACGCCCATGTCGATGCCGGCCGCTGGCGCCTGGACGTCCACCTGCGTCCGGCCGCCGGCTACTTGTAACTTCACCGGCACGCGGATCAGACGGCCGATGTCGATGCGGATCGACGATTCCGAGTAAGTGGAGAATCCCTCGGCGGATACGGTCATGGAGTACTCGCCGACAGGCACGTTCGAGAAATGAAAAGTCCCTTGCGGCGGCGTAACCAGCGTGAGCTTGCGGCCCGTCTGGACGTTTTCAAGGGTGACGGTGGCGTTTCCGACGGAGGCGCCGGCGGGATCCTCCACTTGGCCTTCCAGAACTCCGATCGGATCCTGGGCGCGCGAGACTATGCAAAGGAACAGAAACAGCAGCGATTTTTTGAGCATCGTTAGTAATCGGACCGATTTGGGTCTTCAGCGAGTATGAAGAAGCTCGGTCCAGCTAACAATAGTCAAAAGTGAGTAACAGAAAAAAACTATTCCTTGAGGGCGCCGACGACATTGCGGGGTGGAGGGATCGCGCCGCCAAGGTTGATGGAGCCGCCGCCTTCGCTGACGTAGTTTCGGTTCCAGGTGGGAATTTCCACAACCACGTCGCCGGTCACCACCGCCTGGCATCCCAGCCGCGAATGCAGCGTCAGGCCGGGGGCCATCTCCAGCCGGTCCGCCTCGTCGTCGTCGATCTCGGAGAGGTTCGCGTCGCCGCTCTTCACGATAACGTGACAAGTGGTGCAGGCGCAGCTTCCGCCGCAGGCGTGTTCCAGATGAATGCCAAAATTGATGCAGACGTCGAGGATGGACTCCGGCTTCCCATGCTCGTCGTAGGGCAAATTGCCGGACTCGAATTCCACCGTCTTTCCGTCGATCGTAACTTTCGGCACAACTTCAGTGTATCAAGCGCGCGATTATGGACTCGCGCGCAACGGGGCGCGGCCTTTGGTCGAATTTCGCGCTCCGTTCGAGGGAGTTTAAGCGCCGTTCAACCCTGATTTTCCCCATACAGTAATGAAAACAGGCACTTTGACGGCGAGAGGTAGCAAATCCCATCCTCGCCGGAATATACTCTTAGGGAAGTACTTAGTCCAAAATTCATCGGGAGAATCGGCAGGGCCCGGCCCAGCCCCGAAACAACGATATGCGCAAACCAATCAAGTACGCCGAGAAGGCCGTCACGGTCGCCGCCGGCGCGGCGTGGGCCGTGTTCGACAAGCTGAACCAGATCCGCCCCAACGCTTCCTTCACGCCGAAATGGTCGGACAAGCCGCTTCTGAAAAGCTACGAAAAAATGAAGCCGACGCTCGGCTGGCCACGCGAGACCGATTCGCTTTGCCCGAAATGCATCCCCGAGATGCGCGCCAAGATCCTGGACGGCGAGTTGCCGGTGGACATTCTGCGGAATGAAAAAGTGGGCGAGATCAAGGCCCAGATTATCGAGCGCGACGGCAAGATTCTGATGGTGAAGGATTGCCCCATCCACGGCCACTTCGAAGACGTGATGGCGATGGACCCGGCCTTCTTCAAACATCTGGAAGAGGTTTTCCCCGGCCGCGACATTCGCGCGCACAACGACGAGAAACTGCACAAGCACGGAACCAGCAACATCACGCACGGCCGCGGCTCGGTGCTGACCATCGACCTCACCAACCGCTGCAACATGATGTGCGATCCGTGTTTCATGGACGCCAATCAGGTGGGCTTCGTTCACGAACTTTCGTGGGAAGACATTAAGACTTTGCTAGACAACGCCATCTCGATCAAGCCGCGCCGCCAGATGTCGGTGCAATTTTCCGGCGGCGAGCCGACGCTTTCGCCTTACTTTCTGGACGCCGTGCGTTACTCCCGCAAGGTCGGCTACAACAGCGTGCAGGCGGCCACGAACGGCATCGAATTCGCCAAGAGCCTGGAATTCGCCGAGAAGGCGGCCGAGGCTGGGCTTCGCTATGCGTATCTGCAATTCGATGGAATCGGCAACGCCGCAAACTCCCACCGCGCCGTCGGCAACCTGTTCGACGTGAAGATTCAGGCCATCGAGAATCTGCATAAGGCCGGCGTCGATATCGTTCCGGTGACGACCATCATCAACGGCATCAATAACGAGCAAGTGGGTAAGATCATTCAGTTTGCCCTCGACAATCCGAAAAAGATTTCGTTCCTGTCTTTCCAGCCGGTTTCCTTCACCGGTCGCGACGAGGCCATCACCGACGAGCGCCGCACGGCGCAGCGTTACACTCTCAGCCACCTCGCGCACGACGTGAAAAATCAGGTGGGCATGGGCGAGCCGATCCGGGACTGGTTCCCCATCTCGTTCATGAGCACCTTCTCCGATTGGGCCGACCTCATCCACGGACCGAAGGCCGACTGGGGCCAGTTGAGCTGCGGCTGCCACCCGAACTGCGGCATCGGCATGGCGGTGATGGTGGACAAGGAAACCAAGGAATTCGTGCCGGTGACGGCGTTCCTCAACGCCGAGCGACTGGCCAAGGACATCCAACGGATCAACGACGCCGCTCGCGGCCGGTTTCTCTCGGTGGCGGGGATGGCGCTGGCGCTGCTGCGCAACTACAATCCGTTCGTCGCGCCCACGCACTTCAAACTGTCCGATCTGATGCAGAAGTTCGACAAGACCTTCGGCGCCACCGGCCGCAATTACGGCAAGGTGTCGGGCGACCGCACGAAGGCCGACATCGAACTGCGCCGGAAGGACCGCTGGAATTTCCTGTTCATCGCGGGGATGTGGTTTCAGGATCTGTTCAACTACGATTTCCGCCGCACCGAGCAATGCATCATCCCCTACGCGACGCAAGACGGTGAAATTTCCTTCTGCGCATACAACACCGGCGTAGGCTGGCGCAACATCATCGAGAAGATGCACATGACCGCGACGCTCACCAAGTGGTATGAAGATCGCGGCCGCCATGAAATCTTCGCCGGGAACAAGAAAGTGGCCCTGCCGACGGTGGAGCATCATCTCGTTCTCGATCGGGAAGCGGTGAACGCCGGCATTCAGCACGATCTCGATTCCAAGGGAATCGCCAAGACCGCGCGGGAAGAGAAGACGCGGGCGCGCGACGCACGGCTGAAGCAGGCCGAGGACGAGAAGATGATGAAGATGTACCGCGAGCATGTGCTGGGCGAGAAGCCGGTGGAAGGTCTGGTCCGGTTGGATTCCATCGCGCCGGCGCCGAAGCCCGCTGCGCCCGCTCCCGAAGAACGGGAAGAGGTCGGTTCGTTCGGCGATTGATATACAGCTTGTTATCGAGAATCGCGGCCGTCCGATTTATTCCGGGCGGCCGCTTTCATTTGAGAATCGCGCAAAACGGAAAAGAGCGTCCTTTGCGCTTTTAGCGCGCCCGGATCGCCTCGTTCGCCAGCGCCATCAGCTTTGGGCAGCAGCCACTGAGCGAAATGGTGACTTCGCGCAAAGTCCGTCCGTCGAAGCGCAGTCGCGGAGGCTGCCGATGTTCGGGACAGCGCACATGGGCGAGCTTGCGCTCGGTGGAGCTTTTGAACTCGTCGAGTTTTTCGCCCGCGTTCACCACTCAAACATTTTAGCAATGATTTGTTGTTGGGGGCGCGGCCTTCCCCGCGCGTTAGCATGGTAGGGGAGTTTCGCGGGCAACGGATCGCAAGATGGACTTCGTCGAACAGGTAAAATCGTCGGTGGACATCGTCAAGACGATTGGCGAGTACTTTCCGTTGAAGAAGACGGGCGCCGGTCCGCGCTACGTCGGCCTCTGCCCGTTTCACAACGAAAAAACGCCTTCGTTTTCCGTCCATGGCGGACATCAGTTTTACAAGTGTTTCGGCTGCGGCGCCGGCGGCGACGTCTTTAAGTTCGTTATGGAGATCGAGAACGTCGGGTTCTTCGACGCGTTGAAGATGGTCGCCGAGCGTAACGGCATCGCCGTTCCGAAGCAAAACAAATTCGGCGGCGGCGACACGCAACTTCGCGACGCTCTGCTTGAAATGCACGAAATGGCCGCGGGCGTCTTCCGCGAGAACCTGCATTCGGCGGCGGGAGCGGCGGCCCGCGTCTATTTGACGGAGCGGGGCGTCGCGGAAGCCCAATGGCAGGAGTTTTCACTCGGTCTCTCGGAACCCTCCGGACAGCAATTGACCCGCCGTCTGGAGCGCCATGGCTTCGCGCGGGAGTTTCTACAGAAGTCGGGCTTGGTCCGCGAGCGGCCGGAAGGCGGTTTTTACGACTATTTCCGCGGCCGGCTGATGTTCCCCATTCACAACGAATCGGGGCAGATCATCGCTTTCGGCGGCCGCGCGCTGCGTGCGGAGGATAATCCGAAATATTTGAACTCGCCGGAGACGCCGGTGTATAAAAAAAGCGCCGTCCTCTATAATCTTGCATCGCGCGAAAAACGCCATCCGCAAACAGGACCGCGTGGTGCTTGTCGAAGGCTATATGGACGTCATCGGCGTTTGGTCGGCGGGCGTGACGGAGGTGGTGGCCATTTGCGGCACGGCGCTCACGAACCAACAGGTGCGGGCGATGCGCCGGCATTCCGAGCGAATTGTGGTGAACTTCGATCCCGATGCGGCAGGCTCGAACGCGGCCGAGCGCTCGCTGCAAATGCTGCTGGAGGAGAACATGCGCGTGCGCGTGCTGGAACTCGACGGCGGCCTCGATCCCGACGAATACGTAAAGCGCAACGGAGCCGCCGCGTACGCCGCGAAACTGGACGCGGCTTCGGGTTATTTTCATTGGCTGGCCGACCGCGCCCGGCGCAAATACGACATGAAGTCGATCGAGGGGCGTTTGGAGGGATGGCGATTTTTACTTCCGGCGATCGACCGGATTCCCGACCGCCTGGAGCGCATGGCGGTGGCCAACGACCTGGCGGGATACTTGGGTGTGGACCGCGAGTTCGTCCTGGAGCATTTTCGCAAAACCGGACGGATCGCGTTCCGCCGCCCCGCCGCAGCCTGCCGCCAAAGCGCCCACTGTTCCGGCGAACGAGCGGCTGTTGATCTCGGCGTTCGCGGTGAGCGCGGAAGCGAGGGAGCGGCTGCTGCCCGCGCTGCGCGGCCTGGGCGCGGTGACGCGGTTTGAAACCCGGGGAATCTTTGACGCGTTGTTCGCCATGATCGGCCAGGACGAGGAATTCCGATACGCGGCTCTCGAAGGCAGGTTGGGAGAAACGGATCGCGCCCTCTTATCCGCGCTCTGCCTTGCCGATGAGGGAATTGACTCCGAGTCGGCGTATTCTCAAGCTGAGGCATGCGTCCGCGATTTGGAGATTCAGTCTTCGGAGATGAAACGATCCTCCCTTGAGAATCAGGTTAAAGATGCGGAAAAGCGCGGGGATATGACGGAGGCGCTCCGGCTGTACCGGGAATTGGAGATTCTTCCCAACGTGAAAATGGTGCGAGGCGCGAAAGCGTGATGCCAATGCGGTTAAAACTCTTCCTCCTTCCGGGGCCTTCGTCAAACGGCATGGGTGTACACTTAGAGGAAACAGACTCGTACTCGCTGGTATATTGGGGCGCCAGTGGCAACTGAAGAAAAATTCGGACGGCTGAACCGGCTCATGCAAGTGGGCAAGGAGAAAGGCTTCGTTTTGTACGATGAGGTCAGCGACGCGCTGCCGGAGGATTTCCCGGCGGGGCGCGAAATCGAGGATCTGCTCTCGGATCTGGACGGCGCGGGCGTCGAGATTTTGGAAGAGCCCAAGCTCGACTTCGAGAAGAAGACCGAGGATGCCGAGGAGTTCAACGAGCTCGAACTTCTACAAGACTTCAGCGATAAGACCAACGACCCCGTTCGTATGTATCTGCGCGAAATGGGCACGGTGCCGCTGCTCACTCGCGAGGGCGAGATCGAGCTGGCACGGCGGAGCGAGCGCGGACAGTCGGCGGTGCGAAAGGCCCTTTCCCGGTCGCCGCTGGTGATTCGGGAAATTCTGCGCGTGGGAGATGAGATCCGGCGTGGAACGCTGCCGGTGACCGGCGTGCTCGCGCTACCGGAACTCACGGCGGACGAAGAGGATTACTCCCCGCAAACCGCCGAGTTTCTCGCGAAGGCGCTGGAGATCGAGAAGCATTACAAGAAGTCCCTTCAATTCCGCCAGAGACTGCAAACGGTGTCGCGGACGATGAAGCCCAAGCAGCATCGCAACCTCCGATACAGCCTGGCGCGAGGCATGGTTCAAATCTCCAGGGTCATACGCGGAGTTTCCTTCCACACCCTGTTCCGCCGTCAACTGGTCGGCCGCCTGCGGGCCGCGGTGGAGGAGCTAAAGCCCGTCGAGCGGGAGATCGCCCGCATCCAGCGGAAGGTGGAGGAGTCGGGCGAAGGCGCCGCCCGCGAGTTGCGGAAGGAACTTCGCCAAGCCGGCCAGCGCATGCTGCAGATGGAGGAGGATTGCGGAACCTCGGCCACCGAACTGCGCCGCACGCTGCAGATCGTGGAACGCGGCGAGTTGGAGTCGGAGAACGCCAAGAAGCAGTTGATCGAGGCGAATCTGCGCCTCGTCGTCTCCATCGCCAAACGCTACACCAATCGCGGCCTCCAATTTCTCGACCTCATCCAGGAAGGCAACATCGGCCTGATGCGCGCCGTCGAAAAGTTCGACTATCTTCGCGGTTACAAATTTTCGACGTATGCCACGTGGTGGGTGCGCCAGGCGATCACGCGCGCCATCGCCGATCAGGCCCGCACCATCCGCATTCCGGTGCATATGATCGAGACGATCAACAAATTAGTCCGCACGCAGCGGCTGATGCAGCAGGAACTGGGGCGCGATCCCACCTCCGAGGAACTCGCCGTGCGAATGGAAATGCCGGTCGGCCGCATCCGTAAAGTGATGCGCGTCGCGCAGGAGCCGATTTCGCTCGAAACCCCGGTTGGCGAGGAGGAAGAATCGCATCTCGGCGATTTCATTATCGACCGCCGCGTTACCTCTCCCTCCGAGGCGGTCATTAACCTCAATCTCCGCGAGCAAACCGGGGAGGTGCTGAAGACACTCAGCCCGCGCGAGGAGAAAATCGTGAAGATGCGCTTCGGCCTTCAAGACGGGAGCGAGCATACGCTCGAAGAGGTGGGCCAACATTTCGCCGTCACCCGCGAGCGTATCCGGCAGATCGAAGCCAAGGCGCTGCGCAAGCTCCGCCATCCGAGCCGCAGCCACCGCCTGCGCGCGTTCCTCGATACCAGCGCGCACGAGTAGCGGTTCAGCCGAATCGCGAAACCAGGAACTGAACCACCGGCAACGCGAAAAGCGCGCTGTCGACGCGATCGAGCCAACCGCCGTGCCCAGGTAGCAGGTTGCCGCTGTCCTTCACCCCCGCGCCTCGTTTCAAAGCCGATTCGCAAAGATCGCCCATCTGCCCCGCTATGTTCCCGGCCGCCGCGATCCCCGCCGCCGCGAGCAACGGAACCGTGGGCAGCAGACGGGGAAAATAAAGCAACGCGAACAGGATCGATGCGGCGAGCGAGGCGGCCGAGCCCTCCCACGATTTCCCCGGACTCACTCGCGGCGCCAACCGGTGGCGCCCGGCCGCGCGGCCCACGTAATAGGCGGCGATATCCCCCACCCAGTTCAACGACAAGGCGAAGAGCAGCCAGTAGGGACTCACCGCGCGCAGCAGCACGGCGCAGCGCCATCCGCCGAAGACGTAAAGCACGCCCAAGACGAGCGCGCCGGAGGCCGGAAGCGCCTCGCTCAGATCGGGCAGCCGCAGCGCCAGCGCCATGCCTAGAATGACGAACAGGCCGAGAAACGCCAACTGCGCGTCCGGCGCCACGAGGAGCAGCAGCCCGGCGGCGTAACCCAACAATCCGGGCCGCGGGATGGCGTGGTGCGAGACCAGCCCTCCGAACTCGAAAAAACAGACGCCGGCGATCGCCGCGAGCGCCGCCAGAAATAGGATCTGCGGCGCCCACACAACCAAGTAAGTGATGGAGGGGATCAAGACCAGCGCGGTCAGGATGCGTTTCATTGCCCGAGGCCGGGCATCGGCCGGCGCCTTACTCTTCGAACCCACTCGCGGCGGGACCGCAAACCGCGTCCACCGGTTCCGCCCCGCCGGGCTTCGACACGTCGAACAAATCTATCGCCGGACAAACGTTTATCGTACACCAAGGCGGCGCGCGGTCTCCCTCGGGCGGCGCTCCCCGGCAATGCTACGTTTTCTTCTCCTCGTGGTACTCCATCTCGGTGTTCACCGCCCAAATGTTCGCCTTATCGTGTACGCCGGCGAGAATGTTGTCCACCGCCGTCATCGCCGTCAGCATCGAATGGTCCTGGTTATTGTATTTGTGCATGCCGTTCCTGCCGACCAGATAGAGGTTCTCGAAGCCGTCCAGAAACTCGCGCAGTTCGTCGAAGCGGGCGTAAGTTCCAAAGTAAGCGGGATAGGTCTTGGGGACGCGAATCACGGTGCCATCGCGCACGTCGGCTTCCGAGATCATCCCGATCCGGCGCATTTCCTCCACCGCCAGCGCGATCATCTCCTCATCGTTTTTCTTCCACAGCTCGTCGGTTTCGTAGCAGAAATATTCCAGGCCGATCCAGACTTTGTCCGGATCGCGCACCATGTACGGGCTCCAATTATTGAAAATCTGCATGCGCCCGACCAACACGTCGGGCTCCTGAATATAGATCCAATTGTCCTGGAGCGGTTTCGGCGCGCCCGCGCTTCCCTCCTCCTGGGGCAGCAGCCTGTCCACCAGCAAACCGACGGTGATGAAGTCGCGGTATTGCAGCCCTTCGCTAATGGTCCGCACGGAGGGAGGAACGTCGCAATCGAGCGCGCGGATCAAATCCCGCACGGGCATGGTGGAAAAAAAGTGGCCGGCCTCGAATCGCCGCCTCTCGCCGCTCTCATGCACCGCCTCCACGGCGTCCACGCGCTTGCCGCTCACCCGAACGCGGTCGACGCTCCATCCGGTCAGGATCTCGCCACCGGAGGCCACCACCGATTCCGCCACGTACTCCCAAAGCTGGCCGGGGCCGTATTTGGGATAGAAGAATTTTTCGATGAGCGAGGTCTCCGTCTCCTTCTGGCTCACGCTCGAAGCGCGGCGGAAAATTCCGCGGGCGAAGTGGGCGATAGCCTTCACCAGCGACAGGCCTTTGATCCGCTGCGCCCCCCATTCCGCGCTGATTTCGTGACACGGCACGCCCCATACCTTTTCCGTGTACGACTTGAAAAACGTCGTGTACAACTCGCGGCCGAATCGGTTGATGAAAAACTGTTCCAGCGTCGCTTCGGGCTTCTCCCGGTGAACCATCGAATAAAGATAGCTGACGCCGATCCTCACGGCGCGCCATGGCCCGAGTTTGCGTAGAGTGTCGGCGCTCAGCTTGATCGGATAATCGAAGAACCGCCCCAGAAAATAGATCCTGGACTTGCGGTTTCGAATCAGCATTACCCGATCCTCGGAGTTCGGATCGGGACCCGAGGCGGGCATCTCCACCGTCCGCTTTCGATTTTGATACTGAATCTCCTGAAGACGGTCCACGCCGCCCTCCGGCGGCATCACGTTCATCCACCAATTCATCACCCGGTCGGATTTCGAGAAAAATCGGTGGCCTCCGATATCGATCCGGTTTCCTTTGTAACGGACCGTGCGCGAAATGCCGCCCATCGCGCCGCTCTTCTCGAGCACGGTGGGAATCACGGCCGATCGCTTCAAAAACTCCGACGCCGCGGTCAGACCCGCCGGGCCGGCGCCGATAATCAGCGCTTTCCCTTCTTTCCGATTCATCGGCATTCGCCGCGCGACCGGGTCATTCTACTCCGAGAGCATCCGTCCCAAAGTGCGCGTCAGGTCGAGCTGGAAATCTCCCTTGGGCGCGATCCGGGGTCCTTCCCGGACCAACAGCCGCACCCTGCCGTCCGCCGCCGGCGATAGCGGAACATCGACCCACTTCGCCCGCGCCGCCGCGATCGCCTCCAGCAGGATCGAGCGGCTCAACGAATCGCCGCCGGCGCCTGTCTCGACGGCGATGGCGTTCACTCCCCAATTGTCCAGCATCTCCGCCACTTGCCGCGAGCCGCCGAAGACCGGCCTTTGATCGTGTCCCGCCCATCCCGATCTCACCAGCATCTTTGTGCCGCGCAGAACATAATGTCCCGGACGCCTCTCTCGCATCGCCACTTCGGCGATGAACGATCCTTCCCCGCTCGTACTCCCCGAAACCAGAACCACTCCGCCCGGATCCGGCTGTAAACTTAACACCTTCGCGGCCGCCTCCGAGAGATGGTTGCCATCCTTCCAGGGAACGGAGAAACTTTGAACCAGGAATCCGCAGACCATTACCGCCGTCAAGGCGTACGGGGCCCAGCGGATGGACGTCCGCCGGCTCAGCCAAGCGATCCCGCCTCCGGCCAACAGCAAAAACTCCGGCAGAATGGAGATGAGACGTCGGCTCTCGATGCCCGCGGGAACCGCCGCATGGAGCAACAGGCCGCACGCGACGGCGGCGATCGCCGCCGCCCAGAAGCCCGCGACGGCCCCTCCTCGCACAAACGGGCGCACGCACAATACGGCGGCGCCCACCAGTGCAAGAGCGAACGCCACCCAACCCACGCCGCCCGCCAATAGGGCGAAGAAAGACCCCAACGCCCGCAGTGAATACAGAATTCCCGGCCGGTCTTCCCATCCCTCCTCCACCATCGAGAGCGTCATCAATTGCCAGGGGATGGCCAAGGTCACGATCGCCGCCGCCCAATACAATGCGCCTCTTCGCAGCAAATACCATTTCCGGCTCAGGGCAAGCGCCAGCGGCACAACCGGAACCAAGGCCCATCCATCGCCCTTCGTCAAGAGGCAAAGGAGAGTCCAAACCCCGAACCAGAGAGCGTCCCGCGGCCTCTCCAGGTCGAGATAGCGGCCCAACGCGATCACGGCAAACAAGGCGGTAAGCGCCACCAGGGATTCCGCCATGACCATGCCCGTATTGGCCTGCACAAAGGGCGTCAAGATCCATAGAAAACCCAAGGCGGCCGAAAGAAACCATCCGGCCTCTCTTCTCGCCGCCAGAAACATCGCCTGCGCGACGGCCGCGGCCGTCACCGCCATCAACGCTAAAATCGACATTCTGGAAACGGAAGATACGAGCGTCCAGGCGGCCTGGAGAAGATAGAATAGCGGTGGCCAGTGCCCAATGCTCACCTTCGGATAATGAACATAAAAGTTCTCGGCGAACCGCAGGGGATTTTCCTGGCCTGAAGGATGAACGGGCGATCCCGAGGCGAGATAGTCGTGAACCATCAACCCCGTAATGTAGTGCGCGGGCTCGTCCGGATATCCGTCGAATTCGCTTCTATAACAACCGCCGGCCACCTGCAAAGCCACCGTGGCGGATAAGAAAAGCGCGAAAAAAAGCGGCGCTCTCCAAAACGGAGCGCGCTTGGGGGAAATCAAACTATCCGATTCGATCCGGCTGCCGCTGGCAGGTGAAACCTTCACAGTGGCCATGTTCTTTGAGGTTACCACGCGAGCCTGAAAGCCCCGCTAAAGCTTCGCTCCGAGTTGGAGATACCAGGAAAGGACCGGATCTTTGAAGAAGGCGATCCCGAACGCCCCGATCCCCAGAAACGTTCCTAGCGGCAACGGATACGTTCGGGCGTCTTTCTTTGCCATCCAAAGATACAAAAGACCCACCGCCGATCCCATCAGCGAACCGAGAATGAGCGTAAGGAGCGCGCCTTGCAGCCCTAAAAACGCTCCGATCATCGCTACCATTTTGATATCGCCGAGGCCGAGCCCATCGCGTTTTCTCGCGAGACGGTACAATTTCCCCACCAGCCACAGCGCGCCCGCCGTCACAACCGTCCCAGCCGCGGACTCGGCCAGCGACGGCCACCACGAAGGATTCGCGCCGGGAAAAAACAGGGAAAAGCCACCGGAGATGGGCGCGGCGACCGCAAACAGAAGTCCCGCGGCGATTCCCCCCAAGGTCAATTCGTCCGGCAAGATCCGTTCCTCCAGATCGGAAAAAATCAGCTCGATCAGAATCGCCGAAAAAATGCCGAGTTTCAGCGCCTGAAGGCTCCACCCCGCGCTCCAGACGGCGGCGAAAAACATCAGTCCGGTGAGCGCCTCCACCACCGGGTACCGCCATCCGATCCGCGCCTTGCACGAGCGGCACTTCCCGCCGAGGGCGAAGTAACTGAAAAGCGGAATGTTGTCGTACCAGGAAATGGGAGATTCACACAAAGGGCAGAACGATCGCGGGCGGACCACCGATAGATCGCGCGGAAGCCGGTAGATGCAGACGTTGAGGAAACTTCCGATCAGCAACCCGAAGATGCCGGCCAAAATCGCTTCGATCACGACAGCGCCCTTTCGTATGCCTTCCATGTGACGGAGACGGCGGCCTCCGGCGAAAAATCCTTTTTCACGAGCAGACATCCCCGCTCGCCCATTTCGCGAGCGAGCGACGGATCGTCGATCAGTTTTCGCATCGCCCTGGCGATGTCTTCCGGATCGTTCTTTGTCAAAATCCCCGTCTCCCCATCGTGTACCGCCTCGGGCAGTCCGCCCACATCGCTCGCCACCACCGGAACGCCGTGGGCCATGGCCAATAAAGCGGCCGAGCCGAGACCTTCCATCGTGGAGATATAAACAAACAGCTTGGCGAGCGGGAGATCCGCTGCCAAGTCGCTCGAAAAATGAACCGGAACATTCGCAAGCGCCGCCGCCCGTCGGATCAAATCCCTTCCTTTTCCAGGATCCGCCGATTCAATCGCAACAACCCTAGTCCCGTCCGGCAAGAGAACCCGCGCACAGCCCGCCCGAAGGCGGACGAACCGCATCCGGAGCCGTCATAATACGCTCTTCGGCAATTCCGCTCGCGATCAACTGTTTTTTCACGAATTCCGACACCGCCAGAAACGCTCGCGGCCGCCGATACTTCCAACGGGAGAACGGCGACCGGCCGACGGGGAACGCGACGCGGCGTGAAACTACCAGAGGCCGGCCTCCAAATATCGCCGCCAGGGTGTGCGACCGCGCGTCGTGAGCGTGGATCAGATCCGCACGCGTCCGAAAGTCGCGAAGCGCGCGAACGCTCCAAGGCGCCAGCTCGAATCCGGCTGCCGCGGCGGCGATGGATAGCGGCGCGCCTGGCCTGGCGAGCAGTGTTTGTCCCGCTCCCCGCCGCGCCAACTCCTCTATCAACAGCAACACCTGCCATTGCCCGCCTCGCATCTCCCGCCCGGAATCGAGATGCAGTACGCGGAGATTGTCCGCGCCGCTACCCATGCCGGGGCAGGTTTCGCGCTTTGGCGTATTTCAAGAAATTGTAAAGCGCCGCCATGTAAGCGATGGCCAAACCTTCCACCCCGTCTAGAAACCCCAGCTTCCAGACGAATGTCCGGAAGAACGTCCACGGCGGATCGGCCAACAATTGCAGCCACCCCTGCCGGTCCCCGTTGGCGGCCATCTGTTCGGCGGCGAGCGTAGTATAGCGATCCATCGTCCGCAAATGTTCCGAGAGCGAGTTGCAGGTAAAGTGCAGCAGGTTCGATTCCAGGTGGCCGACGGCGCCTTCCACCCGCACCGATTCATGTACGTAGTCGCCAACCCAGCGGGCCTTCCGCCGGTCGTAGAGCCGCACCTTCCGGTCCGGATACCATCCCGAATGCAAAATCCAACGGCCCAGGTATTGCGCCAGCCTGGGCATGGTGTAGGCATCGTGGCGGGGGCCGTTCTTTTTGATCCGCCAGATCTCACCCTCTAACGCCTCGCTCAGCGATTCATCGGCGTCGAGCGAGAGGATCCAATCGTAGGAGGCGCGCTCCGCCGCCAAGTTCTTTTGCGCGGCGTAGCCGGGCCAAGCGCTTTCGACGACTCTCGCCCCCAGTTTCCCGGCGATTTCCACCGTGCGATCCACCGATCCGCTGTCCACGACGACGATCTCGTCGCAGCAGCGCACGCTTTCGATCACGCGAGCGATGTTCCGTTCTTCGTTTAACGCGATAATCGTCGCCGAGATCTTCATGCCGCCGTAGCCGGGCGTTTCTTATTATAGGCGGAATGAGCGCTGGCCTTAAGATACGCCCGGAGGCGCGGCTACTCGTATCGCAAGGCGATCAGAGGATCGATCTTTGTGGCCCTTTGCGCGGGAATCCAGCAGGCCGCCAGCGCGATCAGCCCCAGAGCGAATCCAACCGCGGCGAATACCCAAGGGTCGTTCGCCTTGACTCCGTACAACAACGATGTCAGGAGGCGGGCGAGGCCCAGCGCGCCGGCCAGCCCGCCGGCGATGCCGATGCCCGCCAGCTTCATCCCCTGGCCCACGACCATTCTCTGCACGTCAGCGCTTTGCGCCCCCAAAGCCATGCGAATACCGATTTCCTGAGCGCGCTGCCGCACAAGATACGACAGCATTCCATAGATTCCGATCGAGGCCAGCAAAAGCGCGATCCCTGCGAAGACTCCGAGCAGCGTCATATTGAAACTCTCTCGCGCCGTCGCCTCGGAAACCACCTGATCGAGCGACCGCACGTGGGATATCGCCAACCGGCCGTCGGCCAGGATCACTTGCCGTTTCACGGCCGCGGTCAAGGCCAGAGGCTCCATCGCGGTCTTCACCACCCAACTCATCGGAATAATTTTGTTGTTCAACGTCATGAAAGTGTCTCTCACCTGCGACAGCGGAATATACATCACCTCCGGAGCGGGATTGCCGAGACCGCCCTCTTTCACGTCCCCGATCACCCCCACCACTTCGCGCGGGCTATCGGTGAAGTCGGGACCCATGCCCTTGCCGATGACGATCCTCTCGCCCAGCGGACTCGCTTTCGGCCAGTATTTCTTCGCGAACGCCTCGTTGATAATCACCACCCCGGGCGAGCCCGCCGTGTCCCGGGCGTCGAATAGCCTTCCTCGGCGCAGAGGGATTTCGAGCGCCTTGAAATATTGATCGGACACGTACATCCAGCCCGCGCCCCCGGTCGATTGTTCTCCCGGATTGAGCGCGCGTCCCACGATATCGAACCCAAGACCGAACCCGCCTTCGAGCGGCAGGAAGGGCACATTGGCGGTCGCGGTGACTCCGGGCACGGCGGCCAGTCTGCGCACCACTTCTTTGTTTAAGCGGTCCACTTGCGTCGTCGCGCTGTAATTGGCTCCGCCGAGCGAGGTCTCGAAAGTCAGAACGTGGGAGGGATTGAATCCCGGGTTCACTTCGCGCAGGGAGGCGTAGGTGCGGATCAGCAGCGCCGCGCCAATCAACAGCACCACGGCAAGCGCCGTTTCGCTGACAACCAAGGTGTCGCGCATCCAATGATGCCGGCCGGTCCCGGAACGCGAACCGCTCTCCTTGATCGTCGAGTTCACATCGGTGCGCGAGATCTGGAGCGCCGGGAAAAAGCCGAACAGGATGCCGGTTAGTAGCGCGATCGCCGCCGTGAAAGCCAGGATGCGCCAGTCCAGCAGCCGCGCGTCGGCAAACTCGTCGCCACGCGGCAAATTGCCAGGCCGGAGCGCCACCAGCACTCGCGCGCCCCACATGCCGGTTAACAATCCGACCGTCCCGCCGGCCATGGAGAGGACGACGCTCTCGGTGAGCAATTGCCGAATGAGACGCCACCTTCCCGCTCCGAGCGCGCTGCGGATGGCGATCTCGCGCGCCCGTCCCATGGCACGGGCCAGCAAAAGATTCGCCACGTTGGCGCAAGCGATCAAAAGCACCAGCGCCACCGCTCCCAACAGAATCAGTAGGGACTGCTTGATGTTGCCCACCATCGATTCTTGGAATAGAACGGCCGTCGCCGACTCGTCTTTATTCATCACGCCCGGATTCGCCCGGCGAAACCGCTCGGCCGCGACTTTCATCTGCGCCTGCGCCTCCTGAAGCGTGACTCCGGGCTTCAAGCGCGCGGCGGCGGAAAGATAGTGCCCTTGGTTGGTGGTATTCGGATCGATCTGAAGCGGAAGGAAAAGATCGGAGGGCGGGTAGGAACGGAACGACGGGCCCAACACGCCGATGACGGTGTAGGCTTCCCCATTCAACACCAAAACCTTGCCGAGAGCGCCGGGGTCGCCGCCGAATCGCCTGCGCCAAAGGGCGTGGCTCATGACGGCGAGCCGCGGCCCTCCCGGCTGGTCCTCGGAAGCCGAAAACAGGCGTCCGATCGCCGGCTTGGCATCGAATACCGGAAAGAAGTCCGCCGACACGTGAATGCCCTTCACCTGTTCCGGCATGGAGCCGCCGCTCACGTTCATTCCCGGTCCGGCGAAATCGTACAGGCAGATGTACTCGAAGGCGTGGGTATTTTCTTTCCACGCCATGAATTTCGGCACGGACACGCTCTGCCCCACGCCGCCCGGAAACTTGAGTCCCAAACGGACCAGTCGATCCGGTTCGCTATACGGCAGCGGTTGCAGCAGGACGCTGTTCACCACGGAAAATATCGCCGTGTTGGCGCCAATGCCCAGCGCCAGTGTCGCGATCGCCACAACTGTGAAAGCCGGACTCTGCGTCAACAGCCTCACCGCGTGCCGGATGTCTTGTATCAACGTTTCCATGGGCAAAATTCTCCTAAACCGAATTTGGACAGCACGCGGTGGGCCTTTCGCGATGGAATTGAAATCCCACGGCCTCTTCCCGCCGCTGGCAATCCCTTGTGTTCATTTCCGGGAACGCTACGCCGCCGCCGTGTTCATTGCCGAGACGCCGTATGTGAGAAAATACCGCAGGAGATATCGATGCCCGCCAATTCGAGAAGAGAGTTTTTCAAGAGTGCCGCGTCCCATGCCGCCATCGCCGGCTGGTTCGCAGCCGGAGCGAAGGAGCTATCCGCCAATCCCCTCGGCCTGCCTATCGGATGTCAAACGTATCCGGTGAGGCGAAGGATCGGCGAGGACTTTCCCGGCACCGTCAAACTACTCGCCGCCGCTGGATTTCAGTCCATCGAGTTGTGCTCGCCGGTGGGTTACGCCGATTCCGGTTTCGCCGTCCTGGCCAAATACAAAGGATCCGAACTTCGGCGCCTCTTCGCCGACATCGGCGTCACTTGCATCAGTTCCCACTTCGACATCAAGGAGCTGAGGCGGGATCTTCCGGGCCGGATCGCCTGGGCCAAAGACGTGGGCCTGACGCAAATGTTAGTGCCCAGTCTCGATGGGCCGCGGAATCCGACCATGGACGACGTGAAGCGCGCGGCCGAGGAATACAACAAAATGGGCGCGGAGACGGCCAAGGCCGGCATTCAACAGGGTCTGCACAACGAGAACTTCGAGCTCTCGAAAGTCGACGGCAAGCGCACCTACGACGTCTTGTTCGAGCTTCTCGATCCGAAATTGGTGAAGTTCCAGTTCCAGGTATCGACCATCGCCCAGGGATTCGACGCCGCCGAATATTTCACCAAATATCCGGGCCGCTTCCTCTCGATGCACGTGCAGGGCTGGTCCGCGGTGACGAAGAAAATCACGCCGGTGGGACAGGGGACTCTCGATTGGACGAAAATCTTTACGGCGGCGAAGACGGGCGGGA
Source organism: uncultured Acidobacteriota bacterium (assembly GCA_963823105.1). Taxonomy (GTDB): domain Bacteria; phylum Acidobacteriota; class Terriglobia; order Bryobacterales; family Bryobacteraceae; genus JAJYKC01. The sequence continues at coordinate 888,873 of CAWGKC010000005.1, read as the reverse complement.
TCGAGAATTACTTCGTCGAAATGGATTTGGAGATGATGAAGGCCAGCGTTCCGTATCTTCGCAATCTGCAAGTCTGAAGTTCCGCCGCCGTGTCAGATTTTGTATGCGCCGCGAACCGGCGGATCGACCTGCGCGTTCAGTTTTTCCGAATTCGTCACCCGCATGTTCTCCGTGTCCCACTCAATCAGTTGGCCGGGCGAACGTTGCGCCATGCATCCAAGCAGGAACGCCTCCGTTACCGGGCTTTGAATTTCAAAGTTAGCCAACGGCGCCGGACCGCCCTTACAAGCCGCGGCCCATTGATCGATCGCCGCATCGGCTGGCCGCGCGCCGCGCTGCCTCGGCGGAGCCTGATATTTGGGCGACTCGGGATAAACGCGCGGATTGTTGCCGTTGAATCCGGCGAGCAATATGCCTTTGTCGCCGACGTAAAGAATGCCCTCACCCTCTTCCCCGCCTTCAAACAGAACCTGGTCCGATTCCTTCAAACCCGCGGGCCGCGGCGGTCTCAGCCCTCCGTCGTACCACGACATCCGCACCTCCGCCCGGCTCCCGAGCGCGGGAAAAGTGAGATGAACCATCGACGCTTGGGGGAAGGTCTCCTCATACTCGCCGCTTGAACTCGCCTCCACCTTCACCGGCGGGGTGAGGCCGAGAATCTTGAAGACGCCCGCGAAACTGTAGCAGCCCATGTCCCCGAACGACCCGCAGCCGAAGTCGAACCAGCCGCGCCAGACGAACGGAAGATAGGCGTTGTTAAACGGGCGCTCCGGCGCCGGTCCTAGCCACATGTCCCAATCCAAACCGTCGGGCACCGGTTGAACCTCTTTCGGCCGGTCGACTCCCTTGCGGCCAGAACGGACGGCTCGACCAGTTGTGAACTTCGCGCACGTTTCCGATCGCTCCGTCGGCGAGCCACGCCGAGATGAGCCGCGTGGATTCGCTCGATGGATTGTTCACCGTCAGCGATGTCGCTACCTTCATCTCGCGCGCCGTGGCCGCCATGCGCCGCGCGTCGGCGATGGAATGCGCCATCGGCTTCTGTCCCAGCACATGCTTGTGCTTGCGCATCGCCGCGATCCCGATGGGCGCATGCCAGTGGTCCGGAGTCGCCACGTATACCGCGTCGAGACCGCTCTCCTTGTCTAACAGCTCCCGGAAATCCGCATACGCCGCGCACCCTTTGTAAGCACCGGACGCCGACCCGTTGCGGGAGCCGTAGTAAGCCTCCACCAGCCGCTTCGCCGGCTCGCGCCCGCCCATGCCGAGACTTGTCTCGAAGCTGCGCGTGAGATGCGCCGACCCCGGCGACGCGAGATCCTCGCCCCATTTTTCGTAACCGGGACCCAGCAGCTTACGCGCCTGCGTAAGCAAGGCGTTCGAATTGTACTCGACGTAATTCCTGCCGCTCTTATTGCAGTCGCAAACGGCGATCACCTGGATGTCGGACCGCGCCAGCAAGTCCATCGTCACCGCTTGCCCCTGCCGTCCCAGCCCGATCGTGGCGAGATTGATCTTGTCGCTTGGCGCGACGAAACCTGGCCCGCCGAGAACATGGCGCGGGACAATCATAAACGCCGCCGCGCCGGCGAAAGCCCGCCTCGTCATCGTACCGGTCCGTTCACTTTCCATGGCATCGCCTCCCGCTGAATTCGTTCCATAAAGAGTATATTGCACCGGCGCGCCGGAGGCATCCCGAACCTTCCTTCGGCCCCGCGCGAAAAAGAGCTTGATCGACGGATTGGCGGAATGACGACGAAAGTCCTGATTAGCCTACGTGCCTCGGCACAGGCGGCAGGCCGGCGAGCGCCATGGCGATCTCCTCGTCGGGATAGTCGTAGTTCTGCAGTTTGCCGGCCGTGTAGTCGATGTAAGCCTGCATGTCGAAGTGGCCGTGACCGCAAAGATTGAACAGGATCGTGCGCGAGCGGCCTTCCCGCTTGCACTTCAACGCCTCCGCGAGAACACCCGCCACGGCGTGATTCGCCTCGGGCGCCGGGACGATGCCCTCGGCGCGGGCGAACCCCACTCCCGCCGCGAAGGCGTCCAACTGCTGAACGCTCGTCGCCTCGATTGCGCCGATGTCGAGCAGGTGGCTGACCAGCGGAGCCATGCCGTGATAGCGCAGGCCGCCGGCGTGAATCCCCGGCGGAATAAAGGAGCTTCCCAGCGTGTGCATTTTCACCAGCGGCGTGAGGTGGGCGGTGTCGCCGAAGTCGTAGGCGAAGCGTCCACGCGTAAGGCTGGGGCACGCCGATGGCTCCACGGCGAGCACGCGCGTGGAGGCCTGGCCGCGCAGATTCCGCCCGAGGAAGGGGAACGCGATCCCCGCGAAGTTCGAGCCGCCGCCGGTGCAACCCACCAGCACGTCCGGATAATCGCCCGTCATCTCCATCTGCTCCAGCGCCTCCAGTCCGATCACGGTCTGATGCAGGAGCACGTGGTTCAGCACGCTGCCGAGCGAATACTTGGTGTCGGGATCGCCCGCGGCCACCTCGACCGCCTCCGAAATGGCGATGCCGAGCGATCCGCGCGAGTCCGGATCCCGAGCCAACACGGCGCGGCCCGCTTCGGTCTCGGAACTCGGACTGGCCGTCACCTGTGCGCCGAACGTTTCCATCAGGGCGCGCCGGTAGGGCTTCTGATCGTAGCTGACGCGCACCATGTACACTTTGCATTCGAGCCCGAAAAAACCGCAGGCCATGGCGAGAGACGATCCCCACTGGCCGGCGCCGGTCTCGGTGGCCAAGCGTTTAGTGCCGGCCTCCTTGTTGTAGAAAGCCTGCGCGACGGCGGTGTTGGGCTTGTGCGAGCCGGCAGGGCTGACGCCTTCGTATTTGTAGTAAATACGCGCCGGCGTATCGAGCGTTTTCTCCCAGCGGCGCGCGCGGAACAGCGGCGTCGGGCGCCATTGACGGTAGATGTCGCGTACCGGCGTGGGGATCTCGATCTCGCGCTCCTGGCTCACCTCTTGAAGGATCAGGCTCATCGGAAAAATCGGCGACAGATCGTCGGGCCCGATCGGCTGGCCCGTTCCGGGATGAAGCGGCGGCGCGGGCGGTTTGGGTAGGTCGGAAACAAGGTTGTACCATGCCCTGGGGATGCGGCTCTCGTCGAGCTGAAATTTCACGGTAGACATAAGAGGATGAAATGAGCATTCTATCCATGTCGGGAGGCGCCGCGCCGGGCGCGCGATTCAATTCCGTCAAACCGGCTTCGACGTTCGGAATGATAAGATCCAATTCGGGTAACCGCGGTTCGAACTCAAGGTGGCACTCCGACATGGCTCTCAATGAATCCAACACGTCGCCTCAGGCGTCGTCGAAGCTCACGCGACGGGAATTTGTGTATGGCTCCTCGGCGCTGATGGCCGCGGTGAATCAAGCGGAGGCTCAGCCCTCGGCGAAAGCAAGGATGATCGGAATTCAGATCGGCGCCGTTTCCTTCGTCGACGAGGGCGTGGAACCGGTATTGGATATTCTGCAGTCGAAGGCCGGAGTGAACACGCTATTCATCGCGGCCTTCACCTATGGCCGTGGAATCGCCGGCCGTCAGGTTCCCGGCCAGCCCTTGCCGGATCATGGGAAGCAACAGTACGACACCGCGACGTTTCACGGCGGAAGTTACACGGCGGTGCATCCGGAGTACTACCGCGATACGCCGCTCAAAGACTTCCGGGCTCCGGACCTGGGTAACATTCGATGTCTTCGCGTCGGTCCTGCCCGCCTCCCGCAAACGCGGCCTCAAGAACATTGCCTGGTTTGAGGACGTGTTCCGGCCCGATGTTACAGGAGTCGAGCATGTGCAGGAGAAGGATCTCCACGGGCGGAATGCCCATACGCTTTGTCTGAACAATCCCGGCTATCGCAGCTTCCTGCTGGGCTTGGTGGAGGACTACGCGCGCTCATGGGATCTGGATGGCATCATGTGGGGCTCCGAACGGCAGGGCGCATTTGCCAATGCCCTCGGGTCGAGGCCTGGCGGCCGTTCGGACGACCCCGGCCGCGTGACGTGTTTTTGCGAATACTGCCGCAAGCAAGCCGCGCAACGCGGAATCGTGGTCGAGCGCGCGGTGGAAGGATACCTGGAGTTGGAGAAGTTCGTCCGCTCCAGCCGCGCCGGGAATCGCCCGGTGGACGGATACTACGAACGGTTGTGGCGGCTGATGCTGACTTACCCGGAGTTACTGGCCTGGGAGAACCTCTGGCATGACAGCCTTCGCGATACTTACCAAGCGATCTATCGGAAGGTCAAATCGATCAAACCAACGATGGGAGTCGGTTGGCACATATGGCACAACAACTCGTTTTCACCGATCTATCGCGCCGAACAGGATCTGGAACGGATCGCTCCCTATTCGGACTTCCTGAAGGTCGTCATGTACCATAATGTGGCGGGCGAGAGAATGGTCGCTTACATCGATAGCGTCGGTGCCGTCCAATACGGCGACGTACCGAAGCCGGAGCTGCTTGAGTTTCATTACCGGGTGCTCGGTTATGGACAAGAGAAGGGCTACACCGAGCTTGCCGCCGCGGGTTTTTCGAGCGACTATGTGTACCGCGAGGCCCGGCGGGCGCGCGCCGCCTTGCGGAACACTCACACTCGGTTATGGCCCGGCATCGATATCGACATTCCGACGGCGCCGGGGAACAGTAAGTGTACGCCCCAAGGGACGCGCGATGCCGTACTCGCGGCGTTCCGGGCGGACGCCGACGGCGTGATCCTGTCGCGGAAGTACTCCGAGATGAGACTGGCCAATCTGTCCGGCGCCGGCGAGGCCGTCAAATGCTCTCTAATCGCCGCTGCGCAGGATCGCACTCATCGAGCCACGGTAGATCGAGCTTGCCGGACGGGTGTGCGAATCAAGCCCGCCACTTAATGCCCAAGTCGAGCGTCTTACGAGCATACTCGACGCCGCGCCGCATATGATCGAGCTGCTGAAACTGCAGCGCGGCGGCGATCACTTCCGGTTTCTTGCCCGCCACATCCTCGATGACCATAACGCCCTCGTACGGGTGGCCGCGCCTGGCGAGCACAAGAAAACGGGCGAGGTCTACACCGCGCATGTCTTCCCATTTCTTCATGAACGCCGAATCGTATATCGCCAGATGCTCGGGCGGGCGTCCGGTAATTGGCTTGTTGAAGACGGCGATTGGCGGGCAGATCGCGCGCGCCGTGGCGACGATCTTCATGAAATCGACCACGCCTTCGCCGAGCGGCACCCACTGCACCGCGACGCCATCGGGCGTTTCGTACACCACCGAATCGCGCAGGTGCAGCATCACGGCCACCGGACCGAGCGTCTCGACGGTGGAAAGCGGATCTTCCATGACAAACACCGGATTGCCCGTGTCCAGATAGGAACCGACGAAGTCCGTGCCGGCGCCGTCGATAACCTGGCGGGTCTCCCAGCAATAGAGGTCCTTGTGGTTCTCAATGGCGAACTTAACGCCCGCGTCCAGCGCCTCGGTGCGCACGCTGCGCAAGGTCCGGATCATAGTCTCCATAGTCTGGTTCACCGGACCGGGTGGCAGGCTGGCACGATCGCCCGCCACTCGGAAGCGGACAAGTTTCGATCCCATGCCCACGGCGTGCCGGATCCCCTCGCGCAGGCGCTTCATGGTGGCGTCCATGCCGTCCGGAGTCCGTGGCAGAGCGCCCGCATCGCCACCGTGGACCACCAGGCCGAGCCGCGCGGCCGTTTCCTTAAGGAGCTTCCAGTGCGCGGGATCGTCCCTGGCGGGGTCGACGGAATCCTGCAGGTAGACGGCGTCCAGCTTCAGGCTGGCTGCGTATTCGAGCAACTGAACGTCGTTCCAGCGCATCGCGCGGACGGAGTACGTGTTGTAACCAAGGGGAGGCTGAGGAGCCATGGAATTATCGTAGTCGACTTGGCTCTGCGCTGTCGCAGAACGGTTCCATGCCGCGGCCACGAAAGCTCCTCGGGCTCTATTCGTAGGTAATACAATCGCACCACTTACCCGTCTCATCGTAATGCGGCCATGCGCCGCCGGTGCGGAATCCCGACACGATCGCGTCGTCGAACATTGGCGTTGGTTCGAAATAACCCGGCCGGCGCAGGTGCGCTTTGACGACGGCATCGTTCAACTCGAGACCCAGCCCCGGCCTGTCGTCCGGAACCTTCACATAGCCTCCTTCGATAATCGGCTTGGGAACGCCGGTTACCAGGTCTTGCCACCAGGGCATATCGAGGGCGTGATTTTCCATGGCCAGAAAGTTGTTGCCGAAAGTGGCGGCGCAATGATAGCCGGCGAAGCCGCCGATCGGAGAGCCGGCATGATGCATCGCCACCTGGACGCCGCACATCGCGGCATAGTCGGCAATCCTCTTGGTTTCGAGCAGCCCGCCGGAAGTCTCGATGTCGGGATGGATGGCGTCCACGGCGCGGTGGTCGAGCAGGGACTGGAAACCGCCTTGGAGTCCGAAGATATCTTCGCCCGTAAGGACCGGCGTAACGGTGGCCTCGGAGATGGTCTTGTACGCCTCCCAATTCAGATAGGGATGCTGGCTGCCTTCCGAAATCTGCAGCAGATCCTCGGCCCAGGAAAGCCGGTACGGTTCGAAGGCTCGCGCGTAGCGAATCGAGTCGTTGATATTCAGTGGGCCGAAATGATCGGCGGCCAGGGGAGCTCCCGGCGGCAGAACGTCGCGGATGGCGGCGATGTATTCGCACAGGTAACCCAGACCCTTCTCCGTACAGACGCCGCGCTCGTCGAGCGCGCCAGGACGGTCATGCAGCATGCTCGATTGCAGGTCCATTTTGAAGAAGGTCAAACCCATTTCCCGGCGCTTCCTCATACGTTCGGCATAGACCTTGGGATCCGGGTGGCTCGTAGTATCGGCATAGATACGAATACGATCGTGGTTCTTATTGCCGATCAGCCGGTAGGCGGGAACGCCATATACTTTGCCGGCGATATCGTGGAGGGCCATGTCCACCGCGCTATAACCGCCGCCCATTCGGCCATGATTGGCGAATCGGCGGACGATTCTCAGGTTCTCCTCAATGTTCAGCGGGCTCTTGCCTAACAGGTGCGCCTTCAGGATGAGCGCGATACCCTCGACTCCTGCGTCGCGCACCTCGCCCAAACCGTAGACGTCCTGATTGGTATAAACCTTGATCAGCGGATAGTCGTAGTTGGCCGCCACCCGGCAGGCGCGCATGTCGGTGATCTTTAGCGTGCTGGGAGAGGAGTTGCGATTTACTTTCTCCTGAGCGCTCACGGAACCTTCGGTGGCCTTGAATAACGGGCCGAACATCGCCGCCGCGGCGGCGCTTCGAAACATAGACCGGCGCGTTAGCCGGGCGCTTTGGCGTTTCTTCATCGTTCCTCCTCCCTGGAGTGACCCATCTTGGTGAGGCGGCTCCCTCGGCGCATTGGTTCCGGATCGGCCGGGTGGTCGGGATCGGCCCTCCCGCCCGGAGCCATTGTAGATCACGGGCGGCTGCGGCCGCTCGATTTGAGCGCGGCCAGAATCTCCGCCATGCGCCGCACGCGGCCGGGATGGGCGGAGGCTAGATTGGTTCGCTCGCCGGGGTCGGCCGCGAGGTCGTAGAGCTGCGGTGCGGGATCGTTGCCGAGCTCCGTGTATTGGTTCGGGCCCATGCGCGAATCGTTGGCGAGGCGCGGACCGTGGCTTGGGGCGATGTATTTCCAGTTGCCTTCGATGAGCGCCAGCGAGTCGGCGTGTTCAACCAATGTTTTACGGGCGATTTGCGATTGCCCGAGGAGCGCGGGCAGCACGTCCAGGCTGTCGGGCGCGGTGCCATGAGCGATGGTCTGGCCCGTAAGCGAGGCGAAGCTGGAGAGAAGATCGACCTGGCTGATCAACGCGCCGGAGACCGTGTCCGGCTTGATGTGGCCCGGCCAGCGGGCGATCATGGGCACGCGAGTGCCCCCGTCGAAGATACTGTACTTGCCGCCGCGGTACGGGCCAGTGGGCTTGTGGGCGCCGAGTTTCTCGACCGCCAGATCGCGATAGCCGTCGTCGACGACGGGGCCATTGTCGCTCGAGAACAAAACAAGCGTGTTTTGTTCCAGGTGGTTGCGCTCGAGGCAGTCGAGGACCTGGCCGACGCACCAGTCCAGCTCGGCGATCGAGTCGCCGCGCGGTCCCATCGCGGATTTGCCCACGAAACGCGGGTTGGGCGTTCGCGGGACGTGAATATCGTTCGAGGCGAAGTAGAGGAAGAACGGATGGTTCTTATTCGTCTCGATAAAGCGGGTTGCTTTGGCGGTAAGCGTGAGCGCGATGTCCTGGTCGACCCAGAGCGCGGACTTGCCTCCGGTCATGTAGCCGATGCGGCCGATGCCGTGGATGAGCGCCTGATCGTGGTCGTTCGTTGCGGGCATCGTGAGCAGCTCGGGGTGGTCCCGCGCGGTGAGTTCACCGGGGAGCGCGGCGGAATAGCTGATGTGGATCGGGTCGCGTGGGTCGAGGTTCGCGACGCGATGGTTTTCGACAAAGACGCACGGGACGCGATCCGGCGTGGCGGGAATGATGAACGACGAATCGAAGCCGACCTCAAGCGGGCCGGGGCGGATGTCGCCGTTCCAGTCGATGTTGCCGCTTCCAAGGCCGAGGTGCCATTTCCCGATTGCGGCGGTTGTGTAACCGGCCTGTTTCAGGACCGAAGGAACGGTAGGGCGGGCCGGATCGACGATGAGCGAGGCGTCGCCGGGGAGGATGCCGGTGCCGGGCTTGCGCCACGCGTATTGTCCTGTGAGCAGCGAGTAGCGGGAGGGAGTGCAGGTAGCCGACGATGCGTGCAAATTGTCGAAGCGCAGCCCGGCGCCGGCCAGGCGATCGAGGTTCGGGGTGTGAACGGCGGTGGCGCCGTAGCAGGACAAGTCGCCGTAGCCGACGTCGTCGGCGTAAATGAGGACGATGTTCGGCAACGAACGCGGCGCGGCGGGAGCGGGGCGAAAGGCAAGCGGAGCAAGGCTAGAGGCAACGAATTGGCGGCGAGTCATCGCTTCAATTGAATCATTGTTTAAAAGCCGGAGAGGCTAGCGGAATGCGCATAGGCAACTCATTTATTTTGGTTGGTGCGGATGAGAGGACTTGAACCTCCACTCCCTTGCGAGAACTAGAACCTGAATCTAGCGCGTCTGCCAATTCCGCCACATCCGCATGGGCTGGACAAACCTCTATTGTCCTGGACCGGTTCCTCCGCTGTCAAATCCGAGGCTTTGCGAGTTCCTGCGGGAGTTCTCCGTTGGACTTGGATCGCTCGGCGCGCAAACGCAGCACCAGGCGCATCACCAAATGTTCGATCTCCTCGGCCACGGCGCGGAATACCGGTTCCTTCTCGCCAATCGGGTCCCGCACGGGCCAGTCTTCAACCGGCGCGTTCAAGGCGAACGGAAGCTTGCGTCCCGTCATGTTCACGACCAGGTCCATTCCGCCGCCGATCGCCGCATCGTCCAGTCCCTTGGGCCACGCCTCCGCCAGATCGATATTCTTCTCGCGCATCGTCTTCAAGGTGAGCGACGCGATCCCCATCGCCGGAGCGATTCCGGCGCTCAACGGGCGTCATCACATCGGAGCCATATGTCCGTGCGAAGCCCTCCGCCATTTGACTGCGGCAGGAATTACCGATGCAAAGAAACAGGACTCTCGGAAGCGCCATCCCTTCCAATCTTATCGAGAAACAGCCGATGAATCCTGGTATCGCCGCTCAACTCCGGATGAAACGTCGCGGCCATATGACGGCCTTGCTCCACCAGCACCGGGTCTCCCTCGTATTCGGCCAATACGCGAGCGGCCGCGCCCACGCGGCGAATGATGGGGGCGCGAATGAAGACGGCTTCCAGTTCCCCGCCCGCCATTCCCCGCGGCTCGATTTTCGCGATCCGGCTATCCAATTGTCTGCCGTATGCATTGCGCTCCACGTCGATATCCATCAGCGCCAGCGACGGCTGAGCCGGATTGGCGACGCCCGTGGCCACGAGGATCGCTCCGGCGCATGTGCCGAACACGGGCTTGACCGCGGCGAACGCCCGCAGTGGTTCGAAGAGACCTTCGGCGTCGATCAACTTCAGCATCGTCGTACTTTCGCCGCCGGGAATCACCAGCCCGTCCACGGCGCTCAATTGCAGCGAGGTGCGCACTTCGACCGCCTCGGCGCCCGCGCGCCGGAGCGCCTGGGCGTGCGCTTCGAAATCGCCTTGCAGCGCCAGCACGCCCACTCGCTTGCGCGCCATTTACCAGCCCCGCGTCTGCATCAATTCGCCCTCGGGCACCTGGGCCATGTCAAGTCCAGCCATGCCGATTCCCAGCCCTTCGCTCGCTTCCAGCAGCTTCGCCGGGTCCTTGTAGTAAGTGGCGGCCATCACGATCGCCCGGGCGCGCTCCTCCGGATCGGCGGACTTGAAAATTCCCGAGCCGACGAACACCGCCTCCGCGCCCAACTGCATCACCAGCGCGGCGTCGGCCGGCGTCGCGATTCCGCCCGCCGAGAAGTTCGGCACCGGCAATTTGCCATGTTCGGCCACCCACTGCACCAACTCGAGCGGCGCTTGCAAGTTCTTCGCCTCGTGAACCAGTTCCTCTTGGCCGAGAACCGTGAGTTGCTTCATTTCCTTCACGATCGTCCGAATATGGCGCACCGCTTCCACGATGTTGCCCGAGCCGGCCTCGCCCTTGGTGCGGATCATCGCCGCCCCTTCGGCGATCCGCCGCAGAGCTTCTCCCAGATTCCGCGCGCCGCAAACGAACGGCACTTTGAAGTCCCTTTTGGCGATGTGATGTTCTTCATCGGCCGGCGTCAGCACTTCGCTCTCGTCGATGTAATCGACCGCCAACGCCTCCAGCACCCGCGCTTCGGTGAAATGCCCGATCCGCGCCTTGGCCATCACCGGAATGCTCACCGCCGCCATGATCTCGCGGATCTTCGAGATGGGAGCCATCCGCGCAACGCCGCCCTCTTTGCGGATATCGGCGGGCACGCGCTCCAGCGCCATCACCGCGACCGCGCCGGATTTCTCGGCGATCACCGCCTGCTCGGCGTTGGTGACGTCCATGATCACTCCGCCCTTCAGCATCTCCGCCAAACCGGCTTTCAATCGAAACGTTTCATCGAGAAACATGACTTACGTCCTTTCATTTTTCAATCCTTCCTTCAAACCAACGCCACCACTTCAGCACTGGCCTCGGGCCGATCGCTCGCCCGCTCCAGGCCTCGCGCGAACACTTTACCCAGGCGCGCCATCCCCGCGCGAATCTTCTCCGGAGTCAACTGCGCGAAGCTGATGCGGAGACTCCCCCGCTCCGCGCGCCCGACCGCGAAAACTCCTCCGGGGAGATATGTCACGCCTTCGCGCTGCGCCAGGGGCAACAACTCCGCGGCGTCGAGCGGCTCCGGCAACCGCACCCATAGGCTCATGCCGCCCCATGGCCGCGTGAACCGTGTGCCCGGCGGCAGATGCTCTTCGCAAGCCTCCAGGGCGGCGCGCAGTCGCAGCGCCCCCGCCGCTCTCACTCGTTTGCGGTGCGCCTCCAGCCGTCCCGACTCGGCGAAACGCAACACCACGGCCTGGGCCAGTTGATCGGTATGGATGTCGCTATACTGTTTGGCCTCGGTCAACCGCGCCGCCAGCGGCCTCGGCGCCAGAATCCAACCCACTCGCAAACCCGGAAAAGCGAGCTTCGAAAAGCTCCGCAACAACACCACGTCGCCGGCCTCGTCCACCTGCTTCATGGTCGGCATGGCCGCGCCGCCATAGCTGAGTTCGCCGTAGATATCGTTCTCGACGACGATCGCGCCCGCATGCGCCGCCATCCGCACCAGCGTCCGCCGCGCCTCCAGCGGCAGCGTGGCGCCCGTCGGATTTTGAAAATTCGGCGTGACCAATACCAGGCGCGGCCGTTCCTTGTCGAGCGCCCTTTCGAGCGCATCCAGTTCCATTCCGTTCGGCCCCACCGGGATTCCCACCAGCCGCGCGCCGGCGCGTCCGAACGCGCTCCGCAATCCCGGATAAACCGGATCTTCGATCAGCACCGTTTGGCCGTTGGGAAGCAGAATGCGCTGGATTAAATCGAACGCCTGTTGCACGCCGCTGGTGATTAGAATCTCGTCGCCTTCGCGCGCCGCCCCTTCCGCCCGCGCCTTGTCGAGCAGGTATCGCCGCAACGGGCCATAACCCGATGGCGAGCCGAGCTGCAAGATCGCCTGCGCTTCGTCGCTCTCGATCACATCGCGGCACGTCGCTCGAAAGTCCTCCAAAGGAAATAGCAACTCGGACGGCTTCGAACTGGCGAAGCTGATCTCTCCTTCGCTCGCTCGCGACGCGCTCTCTTCCCTCGGCAAAAGGCTTTCCCATGGCAAGCCGGCGCTTGCGGACCGCCGCGCGCTCACAAAACTTCCCCGTCCCACGTGGCCTCGCACCAGCCCTTCACTTTCCAGCAGTTCGTAGGCGGCGGACACAGTGGTCCGGTTCAGTCTCAATTGGCCAGCCAATTCCCGAGTGGCTGGCAACCGGTCTCCATCGCGCAGCGCCCCCGACTCGATGAGCGACTCGAAATGCCCGCTCAACTGCCTATATAGCGGCATATTGGATCGTGGATCGGGCTTGAAATTCAATGCCATGCCAATCAGAATTGAAGCATACCATATTGGACTGCGCGAAGCCAGCCATCGGCGCCCTTCGAACCCCTCCACCCGATTTGCTAAACTACAGTCCTTCACGCCGTGCAACACCGACTCCGGTCTGCCTTTTTGTTCGTACTGGTCGTTGGCCTCGGCCCGTCCGCCGAAAGCGGCGACAAGAAGAATAAGCCTTATTCCGAGTTGCCCATCGTAAAGAAGCAAGATCCGGAAGAAACCACGCAGGCTCTTCCTCCGGCCAAAGAACCGCCGGCCGCGGTCACGGCGGAGACGGGCACGCTCGTTTTCTCCACGTTGCCGTTGTCGTCGAAGGGTCTTCTGTCGCAGCAAACGCGCGAGGCCGTTCGCCTCCTGCTCCGCAACAATCGAACCGGCACCGTAGTAAAGCTCCGCGCCTTCGTCGCCGGCTCCGGCGATGTCCGCCGCGTGCAGGAGATCGTCTCCGAAGTGTTCGGCGAGAAGCGTCAAGCTTTGCCGGCGCTCACCGTGGTCCAGGTAGGCGCTCTGCCTCTCGAAGGCGCTCAAGTATCGATCGAAGCGGTTGTCGCGGGCAGGAAAGAATCGAACCCGAATGGCCTCGGATTCTTCTCCGCTCAATCCGGGTCGTCGCTCGGCGAGGCTTCGTCGAAGCTGCGGGACGCGTTTGCCAAAGCCGGCCTCGCCGCCTCCAACGCCCTCCGCGTCTCCTGCTACGTGAACTCGCTCGACGCGGCCGGAGATCCGCGAAGGCATTTATCCGCTTTTTCCTCCGCCGCGGTCACCGTGGTCCAGATGCTCCGCGAGCCGGTGGGACCGAACGCCGCGTGCGAGGCCGTCGCTCAACTTCGCGCGCCCGCGGAGCCTTCCGTGAAGTTCGTCGCGGGCGAGGATGGCCAGGCGGTGGCGGTGTTTGTCAGCGTGCCTTCCGTCGCTTTGACAAGTTTACAGATGGCATTTGGCCGCGATAAGGAAGATATCCGGCAAGGCTACGACCGGCTCAACAAGGCGCTGGCGACGGTTCATGCGAGCTTCGCCGACATCGTCGCGGCGGACACGTACTTACTCTTCGGCTCCGTAGCCCAAACCGCCGGGGAAGTGCGCGCCGAGTTCTCCGGCCATTCCGCGCCGCCCGCCACCATGACTCTTCCTTTCCAGGGACTGCCGTCACTCGACGCCACGCTTGGAATTGAAGCCGTTGCCGTGCCGCATTCGTAGCGGTTCGGAGGCGCAAAGGGTGCGGCGCGCACCGCCAGACCTTGGAAGGAACCAATCGCGCCGCGCTCCGTTTTGCGCGAGCTCCTTAAAACCCGGCTATTCCCACCTCAACGCGGCCATCGGATCGAGGCGCGCCGCCCGCCGCGCCGGAAGGTAGGCCGCCATCGCGCAGACCGTAAACATCAGCGTCACGCAGACCGTCACAATCACCGTGTCGGCCGCCTTGATGCCATACAACATCGAAGCGAACAGGCGTCCGATCGCCAGCGCCGCTGGAATGCCGATCGCCAAACCGATCGCCGCCATCGCTAGCGCCTCCCGCAGCACCATCCCAAGAACTCGCGTCGGCGCCGCGCCCAGGGCCAGCCGGACACCGATCTCGCTCGTCCTTCGCGCCACGGTGAAGCTCATCAATCCGTACAACCCGATCGCAACTAGCGCCACGGCGAGGACGGCGAAAAACATCGCCAGCGCGGCGACGAGGCGTTCGGTTTTGAGCGATGCGTCGATCACTTCGTCGAACGGCTGCACTTCGCCGATCGCAATGTCGCGCGCCGTCGCGCGCAGCAACCTCCGCACGGCCGCTTCCACTGGCCTTGTGTCCTTTTCCGCGCGAATCACCAGCGTCCAATCGTCGAATGGCACCTTCCCGCCGGCCGTCGCGTACCGGTACATGGTTCGCGGCGCTGGTTCGCGCAGGGAGCCGTATTTGGCGTCGGCCACGACGCCGATAATCCGGTAAACATCGTCCTTGCCCATTCGTAGCAACTGCCCAACTGCGCTTCGCTTTGGAAAGTACGTTCGCGCGGCGAACTCGTTCAAGATCGCCAGCTTTTCACCACTCGCTCCGTCACTCTCGCGAAAATCCCGCCCGGCGATCATCGCCGTTCCCATCGCGCGAAAATATTGAGGCATCACCGTCATGCACGTACAGCTTCCGCTGCTCCTCGCTCAATCCCGGCCATAAAGCGGGCGAGAGTTCGTCCCAAGCCCGCGTTCCCTCGAGTGGAACGATCATCGTCAGACTGGCCGCCTTCACGAACGGCATCGTCCGAAGCCTTCCCAACAGATCGTCGAAGAACCGCGCCCTCCGTTCGTCGTTCATCCGTGCCTTCTCCGTGCTCAGCGGAATGAAGACGACGTTATTGCGATCAAATCCGATGCCCTGCCATTTCAAGTTCTCAAGCGTCCGCGCGAACAGCAGCGCGGAGATCAAGAGCATCGTCGTCAGACCTACCTGAAGAGGGACAAGGGCCTTGCTCAGAGACCAACGTCCGGATCTTCCGTTCCCTCCGATGCCTCCACGCTTCAGAACTTCGTTCGGCTGGACGTTCGTTCCTTGCAAAGCGGGCGCGAGGCCGGACACCAATACGGCTCCGATCACAACCGCCGCAAGATAGGCCATGACGCGCGCATCCGGCGCAAGGTCGAGGTCGAGCTTGAGAAACAGCTCGATCAGCCGCGAGGTCCATGACGCGAACGCCGCGCCCAGCGCCGCGCCTGCAACCGCGAGCATCAAGTTCTCCGTCAGCGCCTGGCGCACCAGTCGCATCCGTCCCGCGCCCAGAGCAAGACGCACCGACATCTCCCGTTGCCGCGCCGCCGCCCGCGCCAGCAGCAGGTTGGCCAGATTGACGCACGCGATTAATAGCAAGAGTCCGGAGATTCCCACCAACACAAGCGAGGACTGGCGGTATTTCGTCGCCAGCCACCCATCGCCTCTCCCGCCGGGCATTACGTCGAGCGACTGGCTGAGAAATTTCCGCTCGTCCGCGGGCGATCCGCCCGGCTTAAGCAGATCTTCCATCACCGGCGGCGAAATTACACGCGCCTCCGCCCGCGCTTGAAGCTCCGTCACTGCGGGTTTGCGCCGCGCCAGAATCGTCAGCCACCACATTCCTTTTTCGCTATCCATGCGCCATTGCGGATGCAATCGCACGTTGTCGAAGAACGGAATCGTCACGCGAGGGTTCATGCCGGTTAGAATTCCGAAAAAATCCCGTGGAGTCACGCCGACGATCGTAAACCGCTGCCGGTCCAAAAGGATCGTCCTCCCGACGGCCTTCGGATCGCGGTGGAATTCGCTCGCCCAGAATCCGTCGCTGATCACGGCAACCAACGGAGATCCCGGCGTGTCGTCCTCACGCGTGAACAATCTGCCCATCCGCGGTGTCAAGCCCAGCGCGCGGTACGCCTCACCACTCGCCACGGCGCCGTCGATCTGCCGCGCGTCCACTCCCCATCCAAGCGAGAACTGCGTCGCGTTCCATGTGAACATGCCGGTATAGCTTCGCGTGCGCCGCTCGATCGCCGCAAGCGCCGGGTAACAGAAGACCGTTTGCGGCTCGTCGCCGGCGATCTCGAACCGCACGATTCGCTCCGGATGCGCCACCGGCAACGGTTTGAAGAGCAACGCGTCCACCAATGTGAAGATCGCCGCATTCGCGCCGATACCCAATGCCAGAGTCAACACCGCCGCGGCGGCGAACCCCGGGCTTCGCCGCATCGCGCGTAGAGCGTAGCGCCCGTCCTGCATCCATCGCTCCATCCAATTCCACGCCCACATCTCGCCGCTCGCCTCCTTCCATCGCGTCCTGCTTCCGAACATTCGCCGCGCCGCGTAACGCGCCTCTTCGGCCTCTACGCCCTCGGCGCGCAATTTGGCCGCGCGCATTTCCTCGTGCAGCCGCATCTCTTCTTCCAACTCCGCGGCCAAGCGATCTCGCCGTCCGGCCATCCGCAATCGCCGCCAAAGTCCGTTGGTCCACATGGCTTTCACACTGGTTGCAAAACCCGCCCAATCGCCCGCGCCACACGTTCGTACCGGTCCAATTCCCGCTTCAGTCGCTTGCGCCCCACGGCCGTCAACTGGTAGTAGCGAGCCCGGCGGTTGCCCTCGGTTCTTCCCCACTCCGCCCGCACCAGCCCCTTGATGAGCATGCGCTGCAATGCCGGATAGAGCGAGCCTTCCTCCACGCGCAACACCTCCTCCGATGCCGCCTGGATCGATTCGGCAATCTCAAATCCATGCATTTCCCCGGTCCGCTCCAGCGTCCTCAGGATCAACATGTCCAAAGTTCCCGGAGGAATCTCGTCCCGCTTGCGTTCGAAGAGAGTCACATAGACAGTCTATGACACTCGCGCCGCCTCGTCAACGGGCGCTGGCGTCTGCTAGACTGAACCCTCGGTATGCGTTTCAGCAGCGTCGCCCTTCTCTCTCTGGTCTTCACTTATCTTTTTTTCGCCGAATACCTGCCGCCGCTGCGCCGCATTCACGTCCCTTACGACCTCGACGGCTACCACTACGATCTCGACGACTCCGTCTATCAGTCCCTTCGCCAAGGCCATTTCCCCGAATGGGACTCGATCAACTATTGCGGCATAAGCCTCATCGGCAACCCGCAGACGGCGCTCTTTTATCCTCCGATGTGGCCGGTCCTTATTCCCAGCTACCGCCGCGCGTGGCTGCCCTTCTCCCGTTTGCAAGGGCTCGTGCTGGCGCACGTTTGGCTTGCGTTTCTCCTCTTCTTTGTCTGGCTCCGGAACAAGCGGCTGCACCCGTTTGCCTGCGCGCTTGGCGCCGGCGTCTTCGCCTACAGCGGCTATCTGCTCCTGCAGCTTCAGCATCTCGGTCTCGTCTGCGGCTACGCGTGGTTTCCCTTGGGATTTCTCGGAATCGACCAAGCCATCGAGTCTCGAAGCTGGCGGCCGCTTTGGAAACTCGCCGCCGCCTCCGCTCTATGTTTCCTCGCCGGATATCCGCCGACGTGGTTCGTTTTCGCCGTCGCCATGGGCACTTACACGGTCTTCGCCGCAGGGAGCATGCTCCCTTGGCGAGCGGGCTTCAAAACTACTCTCGCCGCCGGCGCCGCCATCGGCTTTTCGCTACTGATTTGCGCCGTGCAAATCCTGCCAACCCTCGAAGCCTCCGCCCTCAAAGAGTATGAAGCGCGCTATGGCGGCGGAATCCACGATCCCGAATTCTTTGTCTCCTATTTCATTCCAAACTACTTCGACTTCGGTCTACACTCCTCCATCGCGGCCCATCCCGGTGGAGAGTATTTGTATTTGGGCGCGCCGGCTTTCTTCGGCCTGCTTTGTCTGGCGTTCCTCCGCCGCAAAACGGAACTGCCTCGCCATCCGCTGCTGCCACTCTTCGCCGTCCTTGCGATCAGCCTGATCCTCCTAACCAATCCGTTCAATCTAGTCTTCCTCGCAGTCATGAAATCCTACTGGCTTTCGCAGATCTGCCGCTCCTGGTATTTCCTCGCCGGGATCACGCCCGCCATCGCCGCTTTGGCCGCCATTGGCCTGGATCGTTTCTTCTCTCTCCCGCGCAAGGCGCGACCGGCCATTCTCGCGTCCGCGGCGATCGCGCTACTCGCGGCATGGTCGCTGCGCCTCCTGTGGCTTTCGCGCCGCGGAGGCTCCGGCTTCGCGTCCGGTTGGCACGGAGCCGTCGAACCCTTCGTGATGCTCGCGCTGTTCGCGCTGGGAGTTTTCGCTTTTGCCTCGGCGCGGGGCCGCATGCGCACCGCCGTCGCCGCCGCCGTTCTGCTCGCCGTTGGCATCGATTACAGAGCCTTCGGCGCCGGCAATCGGACCAACGGCACCGACGGAAATCGCGACGCGTTCCTTTCCTCGGCCCCCTTCCCTGGAATGAACGACAGCGTCTACGCCCAATTGCGCGCACACACCGAGTTCCGCACCGCTCTCGACTCGAATAATCCGTTCCCCACCGAAATGAAGCACTTCGGCCTTCCCACGCCGCAGGGTTTCGAGCCTCTGTTCCCGTCCCAATACCGCAAGCTTTTCACGCTTACCTGGGGCACCTGGCTAATCGATATCGACCCGGCGGATAAACGTCTCTTGCGCCTCCTCGGCGTGCGTTATTTCATCAGCAGCGAAGGCCAGACGCATTATGCCCAACTCGCCGCCGATCCCGAGTTCCGGCTTCTGCAACCCTCCGACAGTTATTTCAAAGTGTTCGAGCTTTCGCAATGCCACGCCGTCTTTTCATTGGGAGCGCGACGAGCCCGGACAGGCCGTGCAGGCGCTGACGCTCTTCGCCGGCCGCCGCGAGTTTCTGGTGCGCTCGGGCGGCGGAGGCCGCTTCGCGCTGGTCGAACAGTTCTTTCCCGGCTGGCACGCCGAGATCGATGGACGCCCCGCGGAGATCGCACGTTGGTCCGGAGCCTTTCAATCGATCTTCGTGCCGCCGGGCGATCATCGCGTCGAATTCCGCTTTCGTTCCCGAGGCCTCCGAATCGGCGCGTGGATCAGCCTGGCTTCGCTGTTCGCTCTTTTTGTTCTGTATCGATTTTCCAATCGACATGGGTCACTCGCGTGAACCCCTCGGCCACGGTCGGCGGTTCCAGCTTCGCCGCCATCGCCCGGATCGCCTCTTCCGGCACCACTCTTTCGCGCCGTTCCGATTGCGCTCCAGGCATATGTCGAGCGGCGCGTCGAAAAACAGAACCTCCACGTCCGCTCCCGCCGTTCGCGCCAGCCGCAAATAGGGCGCGCGTTCCTTGCGCGTCAAGTGCGTCGCGTCGATATATGTCACCGGCCTCCCGATGCGCAGGCGCTCCGCTGCCAGGTACCGCATCGCGCGAAAAACATGCGCGTGGATGGTTTGATCCGTTGCATCGTCGGCGAGCAACCGGCGCATTTCGTCGGAGGAGATCGCATTCACGCCCAGCTCCGCCAAATAGCGGGACTTCCCGGAGCCGGGCAATCCCACGGTGAGAACCAGCTTGGGGCTTGTCATGAAATAACCGGGCCAACCGCTCCTTGACGGTCGCGGCTCGGAAGCGCTTTCCGAGCCGCGACCGTCAGGGAGCGGAGTTCATGGATTGGCTTAGAGCGCGTACCGTCCCGCACCGATCAACTTCGCCGCCACTTCCCGGCGCAGCGCGATCGCATTCACCGGCTCCGATTTCGAAAACCGCTTCAGCACCGATAGATTCATCCGCAGCGCGTCGCCTTCCGAACACGCGGCCAGCACCGTCCGCGCCGCGCTTTCCACCGTCTCCATCGCCTCTCGCGCGAACACCGCGCACATCGCTTCGGCCACTTCGGCCTTCCCCTTGGCGGCCATCTTTTGCGTTCGCAGCACCGTCGATTCGATGGCGAACGCGTTCATCGCCACATCGGTGATGCCCGCCAACACTTCCTGTTGGTCCTCCAACGCGTTCATGTATTTTTGATACGCCACGCCGAGCGCGAACAGGGCGATTTTCTTGGCGTTCGACGCCAGTTTCGCTTCCTCCGCCAATGCGCCGCCGTGCCCGTTGGATGATAACGACGGCCCGGCCAGCAGTTCCGCCTGCAGCTTCTTCACCGCCTCGACCAACGGAAGCGTTCCACGCTGCGCCCGTTTCAATAACATCCCCGTCGCCAACAGGCGGTTGATCTCGTTGGTGCCTTCAAAGATCCGGTTGATGCGCGAGTCGCGGTACGCCCGCTCGACGGCGTAATCCTGGTGATACCCGTAGCCGCCGTGAATCTGCACGCCTTCGTCGGTCACGTAATCGAGCATCTCGGAAGCGAACACTTTGATGTAGGAGCACTCGGCGGCGAATTCCTCCACCGCCTTCAGCATGGTCTGCGCCGCGCCGGCGTTGTCCCAGGAGAAGTCCGGCATGTCGGCCTCGATCAACCCGATGACGCGATAGCTCATCGCTTCGGCGGCGTAAATGCGAATCGCCATTTCGGCCAGCTTGTGTTGGATCATGCCGAACTCCGCGATCGATTTGCCGAACGCCTTCCGTTCCTTGGCATACGACAGCGACACGCGAAGCACTTCCTTCGCCCCGCCGATGGCGAACGGCCCGAGCTTCAATCGCCCCAGGTTCAGGATGTTGAACGCGATGATATGCCCGCGCCCAATCTCGCCGAACACGTTCTCGACAGGCACCTTCACGTTGTCCAGATAGATGGCCGTGGTCGAGCTGCCTTTGATGCCCATCTTCTTTTCCTCGGCGCCGGGATTCACGCCGGGAAACGCCCGCTCCACCAGGAACGCCGTGAACTTCTCGCCGCCCACCTTTGCGAAGACGGTGTAAAGATCGGCAGCGCCTCCGTTGGTGATCCACATCTTCTGGCCGTTGAGGATATAGTGTTGGCCGTCCGGCGTCAGGTCCGCCCGCGTCCGCGCGGCCAGGGCGTCGGATCCCGCCTGCGGCTCGCTCAAACAATAAGCGGCCACCATCTCCGCCGTCGCCAACCTCGGCAGATATTTTTCCTTCTGCGCCTCGTTGCCGAACAGCAGCAGAGGCAGCGTCCCGATACCGGTATGCGCGCCGTGCCACGCCGAATACGAGCCGTCGCGCGACACTACTTCGGCCACCATCATCATCGACGTCAGGTCCATCTCCATCCCGCCGAACTTCTCCGGAAGAATCACCGCGGTGAGTCCGAGTTCGCCGGACTTGCGCAGGATGGAAACGGCGAGGCCTGGTTCCTGATGTTGGATCGCCTCGATGTTCGGCGCCACTTCTTTGTTCCAGAAGTCCTCGGTGGTACGCGTAATCGCCCGGTGCTCGGCGGTGAAATCCTCCGGCGTGAAGACCTGCTCCGGCGACGATTCCTCGATCAAGAACGCCCCGCCGCGAAGCTGCGCGGGAGCCAAAGTCGATGTTGCCATAACGATCCGCCTTCCTTTTAATTCAAGCTCTCGAAGATCCCCGCGGCGCCCTGGCCGCCGCCGATGCACATCGTCACCATGCCATATCTGGCCTGGCGCCGCTGCATTTCCCGCAAAATGGTGGCGGTCAATTTGGCCCCGGTGCATCCCAACGGATGGCCGAGCGCGATGGCGCCGCCGTTCACGTTGGTGCGGTCCAAATCGAGCCCGGCCTGCTGGATCACCGCCAGCGCCTGCACGGCGAAAGCCTCGTTCAGTTCAATGATGCCGATCTCGTCCAACTTCATCCCGGCCAGCGCCAGCGCCTTCGGAATGGCCACCACCGGCCCGATGCCCATCATATCCGGTGGAACGCCGGCGACGGCGAAACTGACATAGCGCGCCTTGGGCGTCAGGCCCAATTCACGCGCCCGGGCTTCGCTCATCACCAACGCCATCGCCGCTCCGTCGCTGGTCTGGGAAGAATTGCCGGCCGTGACCGTTCCATCGGCCTGAAACACCGGCTTCAGTTTCGCCAGCGCCTCCATCGACGTATCCGCCCGCGGGCCTTCGTCTTTCAAGACCGTGGTCTTCACCGTCTTCGGCTTGCCGCCGTTCAGCGTCGTCGTTTCCACTTCCACCGGCACGAGTTCGTCGTCGAACCTCCCCTCGTTTTGCGCGGCGAGAGCGTTCTGGTGGCTGCGGTAGGAGAACCGGTCCTGTTCCTCGCGGCCGATTCCGTAACGTTGCCGCAACTGTTCCGCGGTCAGGCCCATGCCGAGGTAAATCTCCGGCAAGTGGTCCACCATCCAGGGATTCGGCGCGAATTTATTTCCCGTCATCGGAATCATGCTCATCGATTCCGTGCCGCCGGCGAGGATCACGTGCGCTCCGCCGGCACGAATCCGGTCGGCGGCCATCGCGATCGATTGCAATCCGGAAGAACAAAACCGATTGATGGTCACTCCCGGCACGATGTCGGGAAGGCCCGCGCGCAAGGCTGCGATGCGCGCGACGTTCATGCCCTGCTCGCCCTCCGGCATTGCGCACCCCAGAATCACGTCGTCCACATCCTCCGCCGCCAGTTGTGGATATTTATCCATCAACGCGCGCATCACGGCCGCGGCCAGGTCGTCTGGGCGCGTATTGCGCAGCCCTCCGCGCCCGCTTTTTCCCACCGGCGTCCGCAAACAATCGACGATCACGGCTTCGGTCAAAACCTGGACCTCCTGTATTCCATCCACGTCCATCCGCGGAAAACGCTAGTTGCGCAGCGGCTTGCCTGTTTTCAGCATATATCCCATCCGCTCTTGCGTCTTGGGGTTGCCACAGAGACTCAAAAACGCTTCCCGTTCCAGATCCAGCAGATACTGCTCGGACACGGCCTGCTGTCCGGTAAGACGCCCGCCTGCCAGAATGTTCGCCAGCTTCTCGCCGATCGCGGCGTCGTAATCGGAAATGTAGTTACCCTTGCGGGCGCTCCAGGCTCCGAGCTTCAGCATCGAAAAAACATTCTCGCCACCGACGGGTACGTCCGTTCGCGGCGAGCCGGGCGCGTAGCTGGGAACCAACGAAAGCGCCAGCGCCTTCGCGTCGCCGACGATCCGTTCCCGGTTCATCGAGACGGCATCGGTCCGGTTCAGCAGGCCCAACTTGCGCGCATCCTCGGCGCTGGAGGAGACCTTCGCGTAGCCGATCAATTCGAATACCTTGCGCGGATCTTTCAAACGCAGCAGCAGCTCCTTACATCCGCCGCCGCCGGGAATCAACCCAACGCCGACTTCCACGAGGCCCATGTATAATTCGGCGCCCGCCTGGCAGCGCGTTGCGTGCAGCGAAATCTCGCATCCGCCCCCCAGCGTTTGCGCGAACGGCGCAACCACCACCGGCTTCGCCGCGTACTTCAGCGCCATGTTCACCTGCTGAAAGCGGTTTACCGCCTCGTTCAGCTCGTCCCACTCGCCCTCTTGCGCGCCCAGCAGCACCATCATCAGGTTCGCGCCCACCGAGAAATTGTCACCCTGATTGGCGATCACCATCGCCTCGAAGTTGCGCTCCGTTTCATCGAGACCGGCGTACATCATGGCGATGTTGTCCGCGCCCAGCGAGTTCATCTTGCTATGGAACTCCACGCAGAGCACGCCATCTCCAAGATCGAGCAGCGAAGCTCCGGGATTCTTCTTCACCACTTTTCCGGCGCGGCGAAGATCGTTCAGCACGATCACTCCGGGCCGCTCCTCCAGCGGCTCGTAGCGATTCTTCATGAAATCGAAGTACTCGGTATGAGGATGTCCGTCGTCTTTCACGAAACTGTAGAACGACGACGCGCCGTAGCGGAGCATTTCGCGAACGCTCGCCGGAAGCGTGCGGCCTTCGGCTTCCATCCGCTTCGCTGTCTCCTGAAAACCAAGCGCATCCCAGAGCTCGAACGGCCCCAGCTTATGCGCATAGCCCCAGCGCATCGCCCGGTCGATCTCGACAATTCGGTCTGAAATCTCCGGAATCCGCTCGGCCGAGTAGAGGAACGAATCGCTGAACAAGCCGCCACAAAAAGCTTCCCGCGCGATCGTTGGATTTCACCAAAGCGCGCAGCCGCTCGCCGAGATCCTCGATCGGTTTCGCCGCCTCCACCGAAGGGAAACTCACCTTCGCCGCCGGATGATACTCCAGCGTTTTCCAATCGATCACGTGGAACTCGCGCTTGGCTCCCGCGCCAACCTTCTTATAGAAGCCTTGCCCCGTTTTCTCGCCTAGCCATTTCCGCTCCAACATCACCTTCTGATACGGCGCGGGGAGAAAACGATCCCGCCAGCGGTCTTCCGGCACGGCGTCGTAGAGGTTCTTGCCCACGTAGGCCCATATGTCCAACCCGACGAGATCGAGCAATCGGAAGCTGGCGCTGTTGGGCAGGCCGATCAGCGGGCCGGTCAGGGCGTCGACTTCCTCAATGGTGTAATCGCCCTCCAGCATCGCCGTTTGCACCGTGCCTCCGAAGAAGCTTCCAATGCGATTGGCGATGAAATTCGGCGTATCCTTACACGGCACCACGCCCTTGCCGAGCCTGCGATCCGCGAAGTCGCGCACAGACTCGAGCACCTCCGGCGCGGTATCGGCGCCGGGGATCAGTTCCATCAAAAAGAGGTACCGGGGCGGATTGAAAAAATGCGTGCCGAGAAAGTGGCTGCGAAACTCCGGCGAGAACCCTTCGCCGATCGTGGCCAGCGGAATGCCGCTGGTGTTAGTGGAGAGGATCGCTCCCGGCTTGCGCAGCAGTTCCACTTTGCGCCACAAAGCGCGTTTGATTTCCAGGTTTTCCGTAACCGCTTCGATCACCCAATCGCAGTGGCCGATTTCCGCCAGGTGATCCTCGAAATTTCCGGGCTGCACCAGCGCAATACCGGCCTCGGTAAAGAATCCGCCGGGCTTCTGCTTGGCCGCGCTTTCCAGTCCCTTGCGGGCGGCGAGGCTCCGGTCCGGTTGATCGGGGATCACGACGTCGAGCAGCAGCGATGGTACGCCGGCGTTGGCGAAATGCGCCGCGATCCGCGCGCCCATGGTTCCCGCGCCGAGAACGGCGACGCGGCGAAGTGTCTTCATGAAAGATTCCTCTTAAGAAAAGGACTGCCAATCGAGTGTAGCGAATCCCGGAGCGCCCACTCGAAAAATCGGCCGGGCATTCTCCGATTAGTATACTCAAAAGGTGTTTGTGAACCTATTTCGCCGCATCCTCGCCGCATCGATCCTCCTTGCCGTTCCGCTTTGCCTGAGCGCCGCTCCGCGCCCAACGCCCGACTTTACAATCAACATCGTAAACGGCCAACCGCTTCATCTTTCGCAGTACCGGGGCAAGGTGGTTGTTCTGGCGTTCATCATCACCACCTGTCCGCATTGCCAAGTGACGACGCGCATGTTATCCGGACTCCAGAAGGAGTTCGGTCCCCGCGGATTGCAGGTGCTTGAAGCCGCCATTACCATGCAACCGGACCCGGAAGTTCCGAAGTTCATCGAGACTTACAGCCCGGCGTTTCCCGTCGGCTCCACCTCGTCTCTAGCCGCGAAGATTTATATGGGCTACGGCGCGGATGAGCGCCGCTACACGCCCTTCGTGACGTTTATCGACCGCGCGGGCATGATCCAGGGCCAGTTCGACGGAAAGAATCCCATCAACGCCGAAACCGTTCAATTGAAGAACTACCGCGCGATCATCGAAAAGCTTCTCGCGGGCAAATAGTCCGCCTCAGGCGATTCCCAACTTTTCCTTAAGCGCCCGGACGCGGTCCCGCGCCACGGCAATTTCCGTCTTGCTTCCGTCTTTCAGCCGGAGGATGGCGCGACCGGCGAACCACGCGTGGAACTCGCGGACGTAATCGAGATTGACCACCGCCGAGCGATGCACTCGCAGGAAGCGCTTCGGATCGAGCTCGCGTTCGAGTTGTTGGATCGTCCGGTCCACGGCGTAATTCCTGCCGGCCGCCGCCGCATACGTCAGCTTGTCCTGGGCGAAGAAGTGCGTCACCAGCGCCAAATCGACAAACTCGACCTTGTCGCCCGTGCGAGACGCCACGCGATGGGGAAACGCCTTGCTCCCATCGGCCAACTTCGACAGACTGGACATCATTTCCCGCCAATCCCGCTCCCCGGAAGCCAGGTCCCTCAGACGCTGAATTTTGGTCAATGCCAATGCCAGCCGCGCGGGCTCGATCGGCTTCAACAGATAATCGACGGTATTCGCCTCGAACGCCTCCAGCGCATACCGGTCGTATGCGGTGGTGAAAATCACCACAGGCTGCGCATCGAGACGCTTCAACAACTCGAATCCGGTCAACTCGGGCATTTCGATATCGAGGAAGAGCAGATCGGGAGCTTGACTTCGAACCGCCTCCAGCGCGGCGAACGGATCGGTGAATTTCCCGGTCACCATGACACGTCCGTCGGCGCGCAACAACCGCTCCAGCCGGCTCAGCGCCAGCGGTTCGTCGTCAACCAGAAACGCTTTCATCGGTCTCCGCCGCCGTATGAGGCACGCGCAAGCTGACGGTGAAACGTCCATCCCGCTGCATGCAGGTCATCGACGCGCCGCCATCGTAAAGCGCCGCCAGCCGTCCTCGCAGATTGTCGATGCCATGGCCCGAAGGCACGGCGCCCAGCGCGAAACCGGGCCCCGTATCGGCCACATCGATCGCCAGCGCGCCGTTCTCCCTGTGCGCGAGGATCGCGATTTCCGCACCGGCCCTCTGCGCCGATACGGCGTATTTCACGCTGTTTTCGACCAAAGTCTGAATCGCCAGCGGCGGCACGCGCCAGTCGCGCAATTCTTCGGGCACGTCGATGCGGTACCGCAAACGGTCGCCGAAACGCGTCCTCTCGATCTCAAGATAATCGCGTACGATCGACAGTTCGTCCGCCAGTCCGGAGAGCCCGAACTGTCCCGCGTCGAGGGAGAAACGGAGCAGTCTCGACATCCGCTCCACCAAGCGCTCGGCGTGTTCGGGATCCACCGGAATCAGCGCCGAAATGGAATTCAACGTATTGAACAGGAAGTGAGGGTGAATGCGAGATTCAAGCGACGCCAAACGCGCCTCGGTCGCCAATTTTAACGCCCGCTCCCGTTCCGTCTCCCGCCGCCGCAATTCCCGTGTCGCGGCGTCCAGCTTGTGGCGCATGTTGTGGTAAATCATCGCGCCACATCCGAACGTGAGGGTGATGAGAGTAGCGATCTTCAGACCGCCGTAAAATTGGTCGGACAGATCGCCTCGCGCGGTCCATCCCAGTGCGAAGAAAATCGCCACGGAGAGGAACGATCCGGCAACGCTCGCCGCGAGCAACGCCGAGACGCGGAACAGCCAAATCGAGGACCTTGAGAAAGTGTCCGTGCAATGCCAGAGCGCCGGAAGGGCGGTCTGCGCCAACGTGCCGATCACGTTGGCGTAGACCATGGAGAACTTCATCTGCATCCAGAACTCCTCGGCCGTCGGGTGCGTTACGAGCGCCCAGTAGATGAACGGCTCCAGCAGCCCGGCGGCGAGGTTGCCGGCGAGGATTCGCGCAGCGGTTTTCATGACGGTCCCATCTTATTTCGGCACATGGCAGCCCACGCATCCGGTCTCCTCGGGTGCGAGAGACTTGGTCTCCATCCATTTCGCCGCACGCGTGGCGTAAACCGTTCCTGGCAGATCTTTGCTCGATCCGCGTAAAATAGAGGCGCGGCTTTTTCTTGGTCGCCCACATCGGCTATATCCGTCCGCCAAGACCGAACAGAAGTTGGCCGCGCGGATGCTCGCCGAGGGTATCGAAATATGCGGCCTGGAGCTCCAACGCCCGTTCGTAATCGCTCAGCGCCTTCTCGATCAACGGCTTCGCACGCTCGGGAGGCATGTAGGCGGAAGCGGCCAAAAGCGCCGCGCCGCGCGGGATGCGCACCCCTACGCTATCCGGCGCCATCGCCACGGCGTCGTCCATCTCTTTTGTCGCCCGCGCCCAGAACTCCCCGCCATTCTGCATGTCGCCCTTTTGAAAATAGGCACCCGACTGATAGAGTAACCCCGCGCCGTGCCACACTAACGGCTCCGCTTGGGCCGGGTCCTCTTTCAGCGCGGTTTCGCAGGTCTTCATTCCCCGGTCGAGAGCCTCGGCGTCACCCCCGAAACCGGCGAAAAAATCGTTGCGCACCTTCATGTCGAAGCGTCCGGCGCTGGCGCCGAACACCCCGATTCCGGCGATGGTCAAGCCGCAAGCCGCGGCGGTCAAGGCGTTTCTTACTCGCATATTCATGATGAACTTCCTCCCGGCTCTCATCATGCGGCTCCTCTTCTCGATCGCCCTCCATTTTGCGACGAACCGTGCAACTTTCCGATGAAGGGCCGCCGGGCGGCGACGAACCGCATCGGCATCAACCGAGCCGCTTAGATTCTTGGACGGAAATTTACAGACAGTAATTCTTCAACGGTTTTTGGGCGCGTAACATTGTTACGCCGACGATGCGTTCGCAAGGAAGCCGCTACTGTATCTGCTCTGCCGTTCCGTTTTACTTTCTTTCCTTCTTTCCTTTGTTTCCTAATAATTTGGTGCAACGTTGCGTTTTACGAAGATCAAAAACCCGTTCATTTGCCCTTGCACGGGTTAGGGAGCCGCGTCAAACGCGAGCGGCCAGCGCCCACCTTTTTGCATTCGCGATCTCCAGTGCCTAGGGTGGAAACCACTTAGCGGCGAGGACGAAGATGATCAGTCGTCTCGCTCTTGGTTACACGATAGCGCGGGGGGTGGGAAAAACGAGGGGACGCGATGGCGAGAATGGGGTTTAAGGTATTGAGGGGAAGGGAGATATAATTTTTTCGGGGCGTTGTGACTGCGATTTTGGGACTGCGGGATTCCCTATTTCAAGCCTGTTTGGCTAGTCATTTCCGGATTCTTCCGCGCCAGCATGTCCTCCACTCGTTTCGCGATCGCCGGATTCCACTCCGGGTGCGTCAAAATCCAGAACCGCTCCTCATGGACTGCTTCGAATACACGCGCCGCGACGCTCTCCGGCGACAAACCGGCGGCCAACAGCTTACGGATGCCGGCCGTCACGGCGTCCGAAACCGGATGCGGGGCGTCGGGACCGAGGGGCCGGTTGCGCCCCGACTCGCCGATCCTTGTGTTCACCCAGGCCGGGCACAGCACCGAGGCGTGAAGTTTCGATTCCGCCGCCGCCAGTTCGTAATAAAGGCACTCGGAAATGGTCACCACCGCGTGCTTGGAAGCGTGATATGGCCCGAGGAATGCGCTGGACGACAACCCGGCGACGGAAGCGGTGTTCACGATGTGGCCTTCCTCGCCGCCCGCGATCATGCGAGGCACGAAAGCGCGGATGCCATGAATCACTCCCCAGAGGTTCACGCCCAGCACCCACTGCCAATCTTCCAAGCTCTGCTCCCAACAAGGCACCGCGCGGGAGGCGACTCCGGCGTTATTGCAAACGATGTGCGCCGCGGCGAAACGGGAATAAACCGCCTCGGCCAGCGCCTCCACCGCCTTCGCATCGGCGACGTCGGTTCTTGAAGCGAACACCTCCGCTCCGGAAGCTTTCATCTCCTGCGCCGTCTTCGCCAGCGCCGCTTCTTCGACATCGGCGAGGACGATCTTCATCCCCTCCGCGGCGAAACGCTCCGCCATGGCCCGCCCGATGCCGCTGGCCGCGCCGGTAACCACCGCCACGCGATTCGAGAATTCGTTCACGGCCTGGCCCCCTCTACCGGCTCGACTTTAACACGAACGGAGACGTCGGCCGCGAAAAAAAGGAGCGGGGCATTCGCCGTAGCGAATACACCGCTCCGCCTGATTCTCCCAAACCAGGGACCCCGTCCACCAAATCGATAATTAGCTACAGCCGCTGGTGCCTCCGCAGTTCTCGCACTTGTAGCAGGAACCGTTTCGCGTCATGATGCCGCCGCACTCGGCGCACGCGGGAGCGTCGTTCATCACCGGTTCGAAGGGCAGCGCCTGCTGCGGCTCCGTTTCGGTGGGACGCAACTGCGTGGTGGCGCCAGCTTCGGCCACCGCATACTCCGGTCCCAGAAACTTCGCGCCCAGCCAGCGGAAAATGTAGTCCATGATCGATTTGGCGTAGGGGATCTGCCGGTTCCCCGTCCAGCCGCTCGGCTCGAAGCGCACGTGGCTGAACTTGTCGACGAAGAACTTCAGCGGCACGCCGTACTGCAGCGCGTAGCTGATGGAGGTGGCGAAACTATCCATCAGCCCCGAAATCGTCGAGCCTTCCTTCGCCATGGCGATGAAAACCTCGCCCGGGGTCCCGTCCTCGTACATGCCGACGGTGATGTAGCCTTCGTGGCCGCCGATCGAGAATTTATGCGTCACCGACTGGCGTTCGTCGGGCAGTTTACGCCGCACCGGCCGGTACACGATCTTTTCCGTCACCACCGGCGCGAGGGCGGAGACGGACTTCTTTTCGCCTTTGCCGGTGCTGGAACTCAACGGCTGCGACCGCTTCGATCCGTCGCGGTAAATCGCCACCGCTTTCAGTCCAAGCTTCCAGCTTTCGAGGTAGGCGTTGGCGATCTCCTCGACCGTGCATTCCTCGGGCATGTTGATCGTCTTCGAGATCGCGCCGGAGATGAACGGCTGCACCGCCGCCATCATTTTCACGTGACCCATGTGATGGATGAAGCGCTTGCCGTTCTGGGGGCGGAAGCTGCAATCGAACACCGCGAGGTGCTCCTCCTTCAATCCAGGCGCGCCCTCGATCGTGCCGGTCGAATCGATGTGGGCCACGATCTTTTCCACCTGGTCCGGATGGTAGCCGAGCTTGATCAGGGCCTGCGGCACGGTGTTGTTGACGATCTTGATCACGCCGCCGCCGACCAGTTTTTTGTACTTCACCAGCGCCAGATCCGGTTCGATGCCGGTGGTGTCGCAGTCCATCATGAAGCCGATGGTGCCGGTTGGGGCGATCACCGTCGTCTGGGCGTTGCGGAAACCGGCCTCTTCGCCCAACGCGTAGGCGTCGCGCCAGCAGGCTTCCGCCGCCTTCAACACGTCGTCGGGAACGCGCTTGCCATCGATGCCGCTCACCGCGCGCCCATGCATGCGGATCACTTCCAGGAACGGTTCCTCATTGACGTCGTAACCGGGACATGGCCCCACAGCCTCGGCGATTCGCGCGCTGGTCAGATACGCCTGGCCGCACATCACCGCCGAAATAGCGCCGGCCCAGTCGCGGCCGGCCGGGGAATCGTAAGGGATGCCCATGGACATCAGCAGCGCGCCCAGGTTGGCGAAGCCCAAACCGAGCGGCCGGAAATCGTGCGAGTTGCGCGCGATCTTCTCCGTCGGATAACTGGCGCTATCGACGATGATCTCCTGCGCCAGCGTCATCGTGTCGCAGGCGTGACGGAACGCCTCCACGTCGAAGTCCCCGCCGGGTCCGACGAACTTCATCAGGTTCAGCGACGACAGGTTACACGCCGAATCGTCCAGGAACATATACTCCGAGCAGGGATTCGACGCGTTGATGCGCGCCGTCGCCTTCGAGGTATGCCACTTATTGATTGTCGTGTCGAACTGCATGCCGGGATCGCCGCATTGCCACGTCGCTTCGGCGATCTGCCGCAATAGCTCCCGCGCCTCGTACCGCTTCACCGGTTGGCCGGTGGAAACGGAACGCGTCCACCAATCCCGCCCTTCCCCGGCCGCCTGCATGAAATCGTCGCTGGCGCGCACGGAGTTGTTGGCATTCTGGAAAAAGATGGACCCGTAGGCTTCGCCGTCGAGCGAAGAATCGTAGCCGGCGTCGATGAGAGTGTGGGCCTTCTTTTCTTCCTTCGCCTTGCACCAGATGAACTTGTCCACATCCGGGTGATCGGTGTTGAGGATCACCATCTTTGCCGCTCGCCGCGTCTTGCCACCCGACTTGATCACGCCCGCGAACGCATCGAAACCCTTCATGAAGCTCAGCGGACCGGACGCCTTGCCGCCGCTCGACAGCAGGCCGTCCTCTTCCCGCAAGGAGGACAGGTTCGTGCCCGTGCCCGAGCCCCACTTGAACAGCATCCCCTCGGTCTTGGCCAGATCGAGGATCGATTCGAGCGTATCGCCCACCGAATTAATGAAACACGCCGAGCACTGCGGCTTGGCCTGGCCCTTCACCAGCGGCCGGACCTCGGCCGTCGCCTCGTCATAGTAAAAGCCGTAGCCGCGCGCCTCCGTCACTCCGACGTTGAACCAGACGGGAGAATTGAAGCAGGCCTTCTGCGTCAGCATCAGGTGAGCCAGTTCGTTGCGAAAACTCTCCGCATCGACCTCAGCTGGCGAAATACCGTCCCGCCTTCCCCCATTCGGCGATCGTATCCACCACCCGATGAACCAGTTGCCCGACACTCCGCTCCCGCTCCGGGGATCCCATCTTGCCATGGAAATATTTGCTCACGACGATGTTCGTGGCCGTCTGGGACCAATCGGCCGGCGCCTCCACGTCATTTTGTTCGAAAATGACGGCGCCCTTGTCGTTCCCAATGGCCGCAGTCCGCAACTCCCACTTCACCTCGTCGTAAGGGGTGCGGCCCGGCTCCAATTTCTGGGTGAAATACCTCGGAAAGTGGAGCCCCTTGCGTTCGGCGACGGGAAAGGGTCTCTTGGCTATCCTGGTCTCAACTGCTTTTTTGACTTTGCCACTAAGGTTGACGCTGAGCTGGCCCATGGTTCTTCTCCTGCGCGGGAATCGATCGTTACAATGCGATTTCGTTCACTGCGCATTGCAATCATCACCCAATATGTAGTGCCCCGTCAAGAAAAATATCTATATAGTGTGCAGTGATTTGCGAGGAAGGCGAATTGGGCGGCCAGACGGTATAAGGATTGTCTGGGAGAATACCGTGCCCCTCCGATGCGGTGGCGAGCCGAAAGCGCTATTTCGGCTCTAGGATAAAGGTGGGAGCGACGCCGGCCAGGGTCGAGAATCCGTTTGGACCGCCAGCCGAAATCCACGCCGAAGCGCCCTGGACTTTGCCCAGATAGGAGTGCGGATGGACTTCGACATTCAGTTCGCGCATTTCCAGGTGCCCATAACTCAGCAGCGGAAACAGGGACCGGACGGGCTCCACCACTTCCTGCACGACGTAGGGACTGCGCAGGGCCACGCGCAGCGCGCGCTCCCAGCGCGATTCATCGGCTTCGGAGCCGCGCACGGTGGGTTGGTCCGCCGAATCGTCGTTCGGACGCAGCACCAGCCGTTCCCGGTTCTTCATAATGAAGTCCGGCAGATCGACGTGCTTGTCCTGAAAAGTGGTCTTGGCCGCGGTGACCATCCGCGTCCACGGCACGAACTCGCGGATCGCCCGCCGCTCGGCCGCGGGAAAGCCCGTGGTGACGGTTTCGTCGGTGAGAAGATCGAAAATCGCCTTTTTCTGCGCCAGTTCGGAGCGGAAGTTATTCACCACGCAGGCGGTTCCTTCGCGATAAGCGCGCAGCAGAGGATGCGACAGATCGAACCGCATCAGAAATTCCGGAACGCGGAGACGGCGGAAGACCAAGTCGATGACGAAGCCTTCGCGGCTCAAAATCCCGTTTCGGTACTCCAGTTGATCGGCTCCGACCACTTCGGTTTCATACCCTTGCGCCCGGAAGAACTCGGTCAGAAGGAGATTCTCGTTCGATTCCGTATTCTGGAATGGCTGCCGGAATTCCAAAATCGCGATATGCGGCTTCTTGCTCTTCCCGCCCCATTCCTTGTATGCCTTCAGCAGCGCCTGGAGCAGAGGCTTCGCACCACCCAGCTTCGTAAGGCGATACTTCTTGCGAAATTCCTTCACCGGAGGCGCATCGTAGAACAGATCCGACAGGGCATCGGTATAGGCCACTCCGACCGGCGTTTCCGAACTATACTCGGCAAAACGCAACGTTCCGTTGTTGAGATGAGTGTCGAGGAGCGAGGTGACGGACAGGAACGAATAGCCGGGATTCACCGAAGCGAGCATCTTCTCGGCCGGAAGCAACTGCATACGCGACAAAAGCATGGGGTTGCCCAGGGCCACGCGCTGAAGCCGGTCGATAGCGCCCATCAGAGACTCGGCGACGCTCGCCAAGTTGGTGTATTGGCGGCGGCTAACGAAATGGGGGCGCAGCACCGGCGACACCGGCCGTCCGCCCAGCGTCAGCTTCTGCCGCTTCATCTGATCTTGCAGTTCGGCTGCCCACGAAAGGTCCCGATAGGGATTGCCTTCCAGAAGCCGGTGATAACGGGCTACTGCCTCGCCCAACTGCGACATGCTCTTGCTTTTCACTCGATTCCTGAATTCAGTATCGCACGCGATATTGCATTTGGAAAGTGGAAGCGATGAAGAAAGTGAGTCTAAAGATATGATTTAAAAACGTTTAAGTGGATTTTTTCAGTGAAGTTAAAATTGAGCGTTTGGCCCGTCAACTGCTCATTTTTTGACCGGGGGCATCATGTAGAGGTAAATCATGTGGTCGTGCGAATCGGCCTCGGTCCTCTCGGCGAGCAGCGGTTTCCATCCTGGAACCATGAAATCGTGCGAGACCACTCGCGCGCCGGGCTTCAGGTATTTTTCCAATCGGGGACGCAGGCTTTCATTCGACGTGGTCATCAGGTAAATGGTCACCACATCCGCGGGGCTGAGATCCGTCTCCAGCAGGTCGCCGTGGATGATCTTGACCTGGTTTTGCAAACCCAGCGACGCCATGCGCGCCATGGCCCGCTTGTACACGCGGTCGGAAAGCTCGACACCTACCGCTTTCGCATGAAAACGCTCCACCGCGGTGACCAAGACCCGTCCGTCGCCGCAGCCGAGGTCGTAGACCGTTTCACCGGCTTTGAGGTTGGCCAGCTCAAGCATTCGATCGACGACGATTTGCGGGGAAGGAACATCCGGCGCCAGACTATGAGCGTAGACGCTCACCCTCGATTGGGCCGCGGCGATCCCGGCGCCGGTCACGACCGCGAATGCCGCCATGGTGGCGATCCCGAAACGCTTGAGTTTTTTCATCTGCGCGAAACCCCTCTAATGTGTTGAGATGGCCGCCGTGGGCCGCTCGTTTCTCGATTTTACGATATGGGAGACCACTTCGCCGACGGCAAACCACAAATCGCGCGGTTTTGTGATCGTATATTCGTAGCCGCGGAAGAACTTGACCGCCCGTCCGATGGCGTCCCTCCAGGGAGTGGCTTGCGGGTCGCGGTTGTAGTTCATGTAGAAAACGGGGTAATCCACCGGACCCACGTCTTTCAACGAGTCCGCCTGAATGTCGGCGTCGAGCATCACCTTCGGGCCGGCGAAGATCAATCCATCCGGCCGCTCCGCCGGGTTTCCCGCCTCTTGGCGGATCAGGCCCGCCAGGAATTCGGTGTCGCCATGTTTGTCGGAGAGCTGCCGCAGCCCAACCGTACCGAGCTTAATGGATTGCAGCGCCTCGCCCAGCGCCGGAAAGTCGATCTTCTGGGCGTCCTCCTGCCGGTAAATTACACGCTGCTCCTGCATGTTGAACGCCGTCAAAGAGAATTTGGCGAACCGCGGCTCCCGGTCGATACTTCGCAAAATCGAAACCAGAGCGCTCATCTCCGCCGGTTGAATGGCGGACGACAGAGCGTTTTGAGGCGAAAAATTGATCAGTATTTTTACGTTCAACGCCTCGTCGGCCGACCGGCGCACCGGCGGCTCCTCGCGGAACTGTTCTTCCGCAGCCCGCTCCACCGCGCCTGGCGCGAGACTGGGTGTGATGTCCTTCTCCTTCGCGGAAAGCGCGGCTTCCATATCGAAAGAGGACGAGCACACCTGCTCGCTCCGGTCGCGCATCAGCCAATCGACGCGGTATTTGCCCGGCCCCAAGTCGAAAGCCCCTTGGAGCGTGGCTTCTCCTCGTGCATCCTCGTCGATAAACGGCACCCTGACCCGCTGCGTGAAATATCTTGTATTCTCCTGCTGCCCTTCCTCGCTGACGCGAAAGAGGATGGTGAGAAGGTTGTCGGAGCCGCCAAACTGCTTCAAAGGCACGGTCACTTCGTAACCAGCGTGGAATCGCAGGTCGAAACCCAGCTCCGGCTTGTCGGGAGTGACATCGCAAGGCAAGTCGGAACGAGGCTCGCCGGATTCGAGCACCGCCAAATCGGCGTTGAATAGATTCGCGGCTCCGTGAAAGCCGTTCCCCGGCAGGGGAACCTGGGCGGCGGCGGAGGCGGCTACTCCAAGCAAGACCGCGGCAAACGCCGCCATCCGGAAATACTTCCGGCCGGCCAGCGATCCTTTGCAGCTCCTGGGCGTCTGCTTGCGATTCACCGGATCTCCCGTTCGCAGTGCGGCGCGGCCCCGACGGTGCGCCGTCTGGTCTTCTATTCTACAGTGCGCGCCAGAGGAATTTGTAACAGTTTTTTGCCGAAGAATCTTCCGAGGGTGGCGCGGCTCTCCGCGGGGAGTCGATTTCCTTGGCGCTCCTGGTCCAGCCCGCTATGCTACAGTGCAGTCATTATGGCTTCACGCAGCGTCAACAAAGTCATCCTTGTGGGCAACCTCGGCCGCGAAGCCGAGACGAAATTCACGCCGTCCGGTGTCGCCATGACCCGGTTCTCCGTCGCCACGAGCCGCCGTTGGAAGGATCAGCAAACCGGTGAGTGGAAGGAAGAAACGGACTGGACGAATGTGGTCCTATGGCGCCAGGAAAACCTCGGTCAATATTTGACAAAGGGGAAGCAGGTTTACGTCGAGGGCCGCATCCAGACGCGCAGCTATGAAGATAAGGAGGGGAAGAAAGTCTACGCGACGGAGGTCGTCGCCGACGACGTGATTCTCCTCGGGGGCCGCGGCGAGGGCGGCGCACCGCGCGACGAGTTCAGCCAGCAACCCCCCGCATCCATGCCACGCGGCGCGGCCCAAAAAGCGAAACCGGCCGGGGCCGCGGCCGAAGAACCCGGCTTCGACGGCGGGGTCGGCGACGACGACGTGCCGTTTTAAAACGGGCCGTTCTTGGATGTTTCGAGATCCCCGCGCCGGGGCCGAGCGGGACCGGCTTGTCTATAGCCCCTGAAAGAAAAAAGCTTGCCGAACGGAGATGGGCCGGCCCGTCCGCCCCACAAGCGCTTCTTCGCCCTCGCGCAGCCACGGAACCGGAAGGTCCAAGTCTTCTTCGGGAATAACGGCGATCTTTGAGTCTTTCAGAATGCGGACAATCCTGGCGCGCAGGCGGCTTAGAATCGATAATCCCTCGTCGTCGACCATCTCCCGGAAGTGGGCCTCCAAATCGAGCTTCCCTCCATCCATACCGAACATGTGCGGCTCGACGTCCGGCTCAAACCGGGACCCGTTTTCGAATACTTCATACTGATCGAGACTGACCGCGGCCAATGGGGCAACGACGGATATTCCCACCACCAAGCCGACCCAGCCTTGGCCCGGAAGGCGACGCTCTACGCCGTCGTCATCCGGTTCGATGGTTTCGGTGTCAAACTCGAAGCGCCGATCCGAAGGGGACACGAAGAACAAACCGTAAGAACGCGATCCATCGTCCCAATCCGGAGGATCGTGGCCCTCATCCGAGGTTTCCTCCGAGTCCGGAACCAATCGTAGATCACGCTCATACAGGACGCGAGCGCCACGGATGCGCGAGAGGCTCGTCTTTAACTTCGGATATACATCCTCAAGAGTACCGATGTCCGAGGTGCCGGATATATCCACCCCACCATCGGGCCACGCTTGACGGATGGCATCGGCAATGTTCTTTGGCAGGTCCGCGTCCTTCGGCTTCGACTTCTTCATGACTGGTCCTCGGCGGCTTCGGGCGTTCGTGGCCAACTGGGATTATATAGCGCCGACGGAAGCCGTGGCGCCGAGGCGAATCGGGAAGGAGAACGCTTCGCAACGCTAACAATCGGTTACTAACTTGAACGCCAACACTTACGATACCGGCCACGACCTAATGCGGGCGCACTCGTTCTAATCCCGCAAATTGCGTTGGCCCGCGATGCGGGGTTGAATCGAGGCGGCGACCTCCGCGCGTAGCGGCAGTCCGGCCGCTACCAGACCAGACAACCAACAGGACGGTCGATTGAACCGGGGCTCGGCGAAATCGAGCGTACTGACGAACCCTCCGGCGGCCACAACCAACGCGGCGCCTCCGGCGACGTCCCACTCATGCTTCGGTGAAAGCGTCCACGTGGCGTCGGCGCGGCCCGCCGCCACCAGCCCTAGCTTGTAGGCCACCGATCCCATGGGCCGGATCTCGAAGCCGCACCCTCCATATCCTTCCCACTCTTTCCGCTTGACCTCGCTGCGGCTGGCGAGCACCTGCGCGCCGTTCAACGAAGTCCGTGTGGAGACGCGAGCCGATTGGCCATTGTAGGTCACGCCGGAGGCGATCGAACCGGCAATTCTTTCGCCGGTCGCCGGATTGAAAATCCCGCCCGCGACCGCGCGTCCGCCCCTGACGTAACCAATCGAAACGCACCACTCCGGAATCCCTTCGACGAACTCCAGCGTTCCGTCGATCGGATCGACGACCCAGACGCAATCCTTCTCCAACCTTTCCGGATTGTCTTTCGTCTCCTCCGAGAGCCAGCCTTCCCCATCGCGCAGGAGGACTCTACGCAGAACCGCGTCGACGGCGCGGTCGGCTTCGGTTACGGGGCTATGATCGGATTTGCGGTCCGCATGGATCGCGCCGGACCGGAACGGCGCGAGGGCTCCCGCGGCGGCATCGAACGCCTCCTCGATGCGCGCTAAGATACCGCGGCTCTCCTCCTCGTCGAGGCCCACTTTCTTTATTTCCATAGCATCCCGGCTCCCGTCAAGACGAGTAACACGCAAATTCCCCGCTTTAACCATTGCCCAGGCAACAGCTTGGCGAATCGCACGCCGAGCATCGCCCCTGGGATCGAACCGGCCACCAGCGGAATCACCAACCCCGGATCGACATTGCCCAGACGGAACTGGAGAATGCTGGTGAAGCCGGTGAGCGCGACGGCGTGAACCGTGTCGGTTCCAACCAGCATCGCCGGAGTGCAGGGAAGAAACATCAACATCATCAACATGACGATGCTGCCGGAGCCGACCGAACTCAATCCGACCAGAATGCCGCAACCGAAACCGATGGCGGCGACCGTCAAGAGCGCGGACCGGCCGGTCAGCTTGGTGGTGGAAAAGCGGCTCTCGATCCGCTTCTGCATCAACATAAGAAGCGGAACGAGGACCAGAAGAATGCCGATCAGCGTACGGAGGATGTCGTTGACTCCCTCTCCATAAGACGTCCGCAGCCGACTGAGAAGACAGACGCCGGCGAACGACCCAGGCAGGCTGCCGCACGACAACGCCCATACCCAGCTCCACCTCACAGTGCCCAGGCGCCAGTGAAGGTACGCGGCGCCGATTTTCGTCAGCACATTGAAAAGCGCATCGGAACCTATGGCGATCAACGGCGGCGTTCCGAAGGCCACGATGAGGATCGGGAGCAGGATGACACCGCCGCCGAAGCCGCTGAGGCCGACGAGAACTCCGACGGCCAAGCCGATCAGAATCTTCGCGAGCAGTAATAGCATGAAGTCAATATGAATTTAGCGCGGCGCCCCTCCCCTGGGCGCCCTGCCGAAGCCATTTTCGCGACGCGAGCCGGATCGGCGTGGAATCCGGCCGCGGAAGCCTCCGGCTAGACCGCCGCCTTAGCTTCCGCCTCGGCCGCCCGCCGGTAGGCCGCCTCATGCTCTTTGGGCACTTCCACTAGCTCAGCCATGCGCCAATTCGGATCGTAGCTCGTCGTGCCGATGGGCCGATACGGCGTTCCGGCGAATTCCACCAGGACGCTTTTGTCAACGTCGTTCAGCAGAATGTTCCCGTTGGAGAGCCGCGTGGAGTCCTGAATCCAACCGCCGTCGTACGGAATTGTGCCGGTGATTTTCAAGTCGTCGTCCAGCACGACCATCTCCTTCGCCAAGCTGTTGCAGAATGTCCAGCCCCCGGGGAATTTTTCCAAACCATGCGGGCGGGCCAGTCCCTCAAGCAATACTTCCGCATTTTGTTCCGCCTCCGGCAGTGAACGGTCGATCCGGACCATCTGTCCCTGGTGGAAAAGAAACGCGAGGACATAGCGCTCGCTCTCGTCCTGCATGACGGCGACGTTGATGTGAGTTGCCTGATAGCGCGTGTGATAGTACTGATCGCGATGCTCCAACCCCCGTCCGGGCGTTCTCTTATTTCCGCTGGGGGACGTGTCGTAGCCGTGTTCGGAGGCCCACCATTCCCAAAGCAGGTTTCCGTCCAGGTCCAGTTCAAGAATGGTGTCGTTGCCGCTGTTGGTTACCATCAGCCCACGCTTGGTGCGCTCCAGGCTGTGTACGTCGTTCAGATAAGGATGCGAGATGCGCTTGAGCAATTTGCCGGGTTCGCCATCGACATCGACAATGTAAAGATTCGCGCCTTCGAGGTCGGCAAGATACATCACACCGTCGGCGAAACAATATCCCGCGGGATTCAACAGCGTGCCGCCCCACTGTTTCGTCCAGATCACTTCCTTGGTGTCCCAATCGTAAATCGCGAACAGACCGGCGTAGTCGGGGTTCTCGACAGTCGTGACCGGACCGATCACGTGTTCCGGAAGCAGGATGAAGTCTTCCTTGCGCCAGTGAAGGGGAATTGGGGGCGCGGCGGCCGGCGCCGCCTCCGCAACCGGAGCGGTTGAACTATTGGGACTATCCGTCTTTTGTCCTGGCACCGGCGGGATGCCGCCCTCCAACTTCCACCTTTGAACCAATCGCTGCCTTTGCGTTGTGAATACCGTTGCCGCCACCAGCACTATAGCTTCCTCCTAAGAGATTTTGTCGGGGACTCCGGGCGGACTCGACGACGAGCGCCGCCCGAATCGCCCGGACTTTCGAGTTTACTCTCAATCGGGGCCGCGGTCCAGCGTTTTTTTCCCGCCGTTGCTCCCGGACGGGCCGGACGATCCCGCCGATCCGCGATTTCGAAAACCATACGAATATTTTCTGGTAATTCGACAAGACTCGGACTATAATTCTCCATTGCCCGTCATTGTGCGCCACGTGAATTGCGCGGGGAAGCGAAACGCGACGCAAGCGAATCTCACAACAATCTAAAGGGTCTTAGGGAGGGGAGCATGCAACCAGCCAC
This sequence comes from uncultured Acidobacteriota bacterium, assembly GCA_963823105.1. Classification (GTDB taxonomy): domain Bacteria; phylum Acidobacteriota; class Terriglobia; order Bryobacterales; family Bryobacteraceae; genus JAJYKC01. The sequence continues at coordinate 847,802 of CAWGKC010000005.1, read as the reverse complement.
CATCGTAGAGAGACTGTCTCGGAACGTCCCGCACAACTCGACTACTTTTGTAGGGAATACGGGTAACGTTGCAGTTGAATTGTTACCTATTTCTATCGTGATTAGCGCGGTTATTTTCCGGCGCGGCGATCGCCGCCGCGTTTCGTGTTTGGCCTGGCGGCGTATGGCCAAACGGGCGTCGGCGCCCGGCTATCGGGTCAAATCACCGACGCCACGGGAGCTTCGATAACGGGAGCGAAGGCGACGGCCCGCAACCCCGCCACTGGCGCCACGCGCATCGTATCGAGCAACGCCGCCGGATATCTTTTCACCAATCTCGAACCCGGAACCTACGAAGTGACGATCGAGTCCGAGGGCTTTGCGACGGTGAAGAATTCCGGTGTCGCTTTGACCGTAGGCCAGCAAGCGACGCTGGACTTCGAGCTTCAACTCGCCAGCGGTCACGACGTTGTAACAATCACGAGCGAGACTCCGGTGATCGAAGCGGTGCGATCCGAGCAAAGCCAGGTGATCGAAGAGCGGCGCATCGCCGACTTACCGATTAACGGCCGCCAGTTTCTGGACTTCGTTCTTCTCACTCCGGACGCCGCCACCGGGCGCAGCGCCGCCGGCGACACGGTGCGTCCCAGCGAACCCAACCAGATCGACATTACGGTCGGCGGGCTGCCGGAGATCGCGACGCTTATCAACGTCGATGGAGCCAATAACATGAATGGAATCTATATGCGCAGCCGCTCCACCCCGTCGCAGGAAGCGGTGCGCGAGTTTCGTGTGTTGACGAGCGGCTACGGCGCCGATTCCGGGCCGGCCGCCGGGGGAGTGGTGAACATCGTGACGAAATCGGGCTCGAACGATCTTCACGGCGAGCTTTACGAATACTTCCGCAATAACGCCATGGACGCCAATAACCTGCTCGCCCCTCCTGGCTTCAACGAACTGCGGCAGAATCAATACGGCGCCAACCTGGGCGGAGCGGCGGTGAAGGACAAGCTTTTCTTCTTTGGCAACTACGAGGGCCAGCGCCACAACGAGTCGCCGCTCTATTCCTCCGTGCTGTTGAACAACTTGGCGGCGATCAACAATGTGAAGGAAAACATCCTGGGCCTGCCGGGTGAAAACATCTACGGCGTCGTTCGCGAGTTCAACTACGACACAGGACTGGCACGCATGGATTATCAAATTTCGGAGAAGAACCGCCTGGCCCTGGTATATCGCTACCACAACGACCGCGATCCGAACATCTCCGCTTCGGCGGGACAACTGAGCGCGCCGTCGAATTTTCGCGAAGCCTTGATCCAGGATCACGACCTAACGCTAAACCTGGCTACCGTGATCTCTCCGAACGTCGTGAATCAGGCGCTTTTCCAGTTCAACCACCGCAACTTCGATTTCCCGTCCACCACCGATCAACCGTATATCTCGATCGCCAACACGCTCGATCTCGGCCGCCATTCCATCGCCCCCGACGGCACGAGGGAGAGCCGCTATCAGACAAGCGACTCGCTCAGCGTGGTCCGCGGAAAACACAACTTCAGTTTCGGCGCCGACATCGACGCCACCACGCCCACTTATGTCTTCGAGGTGAACGACCCGGCTTATATCATCGTTCCCAACTTAGCCGGCTTCCTGGGCCAGCCGCCTTTCCCGCCCGGAGTGCCCTTCGCGGTGCAGTTCGCTTACAACATCGGCCCGGATGGCGCGCAACCCACTCCGGCACCGGCCGGCTTCAAGGGCCTCGCCTATCAGAACCTGCTTCCCTATTTGCGCGCTGCTTCCTACCAGGTCAACTACGGGCTGTTTGCCATGGACTCCTGGCGCGCAACGCCTCAACTGACGATCAACTATGGAATGCGCTGGGACGCGTTTCAATACGATCCCCGGTTCGCGAGCAGTTATTACAAGGCCTTTGAACCGAGAGTCGGCGTCGCCTATAGCATGTTCCACGATAAGGCCGTCCTGCGCGTGGCAGGAGGCGTCTATCAGGGCCAGCCGGACTTTCTCCGCGCTCTTGTTTCGCAGCTCATCGGACAGAATCCCGATTACGGATTGGTCCGCGCGGGAACTTACTCCGACCATCCGGGCGGCATCACCCAAATCAGCATCACCAATCCGGCGCAGGCGATTCCGGCGCTGCTGAACTTCACCCACACCGGCGTCTATCCGTCCTTATCGGGACCGGACGCGGTATTCGGCCAGGCCTTCGGATTAGGGTACAACCTGACCGAGCCTCGCGGAGTTTATTCCTACCAATGGAGCACGCAACTCGATTTCCGTCTGCCCGGCGACGCCGCGCTTTCGGTCGGCTATAGCGGCGTGCGAGGCCTGGATATCTCCGTCGCCGATCAGTTCAACGTCGCTCCTTCAATCAATCGCTTCTTCGACGGAACCATCAACTACGCTACGAACCCGGCGGCGGGCTTCGGCTCCGGGATTCCCAACCTGGTCGATCCCCGGATCGAGCCCTCTCCAGGTCTATCTCGATCAGGACGGCCAATCCATCTATCACGCTCTCAACGTCGCATTCATACGGCGGTTCGCTCAACATTTCGCTTTGAACGCCAACTACGTTTTTTCCAAGGCGATCGACGATGTAGGCGCGGATTCGGTCTCCGACTCTCCGGCCGATCCGCTGAACCGCCATCTGGAGCGCGCGTTGTCCAAACAGGACGTGCCGCAACGGTTCACCACCACTTTCACTTCCGAAGGCCCGTCCGGTACGTGGTTGCGCAACTTCGGACTTTCGTTCATTTTCACCGCGCAATCCGGACGCTACTTCAACCTGTTCGCCGGATTCGACAAAAACAACGACGGCAACCCGATCACCGACCGCGTCTCCACCATCGGCCGCGATACCTACCAGGGCGGCCCGTTGCGCAGCCTGGACGCGCGCCTGTCGCGCACTTTCAAGTTCGGCGAGAAAACCGAACTCGACGCTTTCCTTGAAGTTTTTAACCTCACCAACACCCTGAGCGTCACCGATCTGAATACGGTGTACGGATCGCCCGTATTCATCGGTCCCATTCCGCGCCACTTCGGCGACAACGCGCCGGCCGGTGTGTCGAGCTTCGCCCAAATCCAGGGGATCGCGCCGCCGCGCCAGATTCAACTGGCTCTCAAGTTGTTTTTCTGAGCGCGCGGATTTCGTACTCTAGAGGGGTGCGAGCAGCCGCCGTCCTGTCGCTATTCATGTCTCTTGCAATGGCATCCGGGGCCACCGCCCACAAAACGATCCTCGTTCTTCTCGGCACCGGAACTCCGGTTGTGGACCCGAACCATTCCGGCCCATGCACGGCGGTGATCGTGGGCGGCGAAGCTTATCTGTTCGACGCCGGGCCCGGCGTGGTGCGGCGCGCGGCGGAGGCCTACCGCAACGGGATCGCCGCGTTGAATCCTATCAATCTGCGGCATGTGTTCTTTACGCATCTTCATTCGGACCACACCGCCGGATATCCCGACCTGATCCTGACGCCTTGGCCGGTCGGCCGCCGATTGCCCCTCGAGGCTTACGGCCCCAAGGGATTGAAGTCGATGACCGAACACATCCAGATGGCCTACAAAGAGGATCATGACATACGGATCCATGGGCTCGAATCGCTCGATCCGATGGGAGCGGTCGTGAACGTTCATGAGATCGAGGCCGGCACCGTTTACAAGGACGAGAACGTGACGATTCAAGCCTTCCCGGTGAAACACGGATCGTGGGCGCACGCCTTCGGATACCGCATCCAGGGACCGGACCGCGTGATCGTCCTATCGGGCGATACCGCGCCGACGCAGGCCGTCGTCGACGCTTGTAACGGCTGCGACATCCTGGTCCACGAAGTGCATAGCGGCGCGGGACCTTACATGGGAACGTTTCATACTTCCATCCCCGAACTGGCGGAGATCGCTAACAAGGCCAAACCTAAGTTGTTAGTGCTCTATCATCAGTTGTATCTTGGCCGCGCTACCGATCAGGACCTGGTCGATGAAATCAGGAAACTGTACAACGGCGTCGTCGTGTCCGGGCAGGACCTGGACGTTTACTGAGCGAAACCCGCGCTACTCGTACCGCAGAGCGTCGACGGGGTCGAGCCGCGCCGCCTTATTCGCCGGCCAGATACCGAAGAACAGGCCGATGCCCACCGAAACCACGACGCCCAGAACCGCCGCCCAGACGGGAACCACCGTCGGAAGGCTGGGAAACACCAGCCGGCAGGCGAGCGACATGGAGTAACCGACGGTCATTCCGATCAACCCGCCGATGCCGGTAAGTACCACGGCCTCGGTGAGAAACTGAAGGATGATATCGCTGCGCCGCGCTCCGAGCGCCTTGCGCACGCCGATTTCCCGCGTGCGTTCGGTTACCGACACCAGCATGATGTTCATCACGCCGATGCCGCCGACCAGCAGTCCGATCGAGCTCAAAATCACCATCACCAGAGCGACCATGCTGGTCACGCTGTGAAACTGCTCCACCATTTGATCGGACGTCGAGATCGCGAAATTATCGGGTTTGTTAAAAGGCACATGCCGCTGAATCCGCAGGATCGCGCGGGATTCGTCGATGGCGGCGGCCAACATCCCCGGTTTCGCCTGAATGACAAGCATGTTGTCTTTCGCGCTGGGGAACATTTTACGCATCGTAAAATACGGCACCAGTATCCGCGCGTCGTTCTGGCCCGGAAACGACGCCGAAGGACGCTTCATCACCCCGATGATTTGTAACTGATGCCCTTCTACCTCGATCCACTTTCCGATCGGGCTTTCCCCGGACATCAAGGCCGATGGAACGTCCTCGCCGACGACTGTGACGGGCAGATGATGCCTGCTCTCGGTGTCGGTGAAAAAGCGGCCCTCTTTCATGTCGGAGTAGCCGCCGGAAATGTAGGACTCTTCCGTCCCGCCGATATCCACATCGAACATTTCATTTCCCTTGTAACGGGCGGTATCGATGCTCGGACCGTTGCCGAAGCTGTTCGGGAACAGGTAGGCGCTGACATGTTCCACATCCGGGCAGCGTTCGGCGATGGCTTGTGAATCTTCGAAGGACAGGGGCTTTCGTTGAATCTCCTCGGTCGTCAGCCGGCCGTGAAATCCCGGGTCGATCTTGAACGCGATGGCCGCATTCGTGCCGAAACTGCGAATAATGTTGGTGATCGCTCCATCGAGACCGGCGATGATCGACCCCACGCCGATGATCGTCCCGGTTCCGATAATCACGCCCAGCACGGTCAGAAACGATCGAAGCTTGTGGTCGCGAACCGTATTCAGCGCGAGTCCCACGCCGGAAACGAGGCCAGCGACGGTCATGTTACTGCTCCGCCCTCAACGCTTCGATGGGATCGAGCTTGGAAGCTTGTCGCGCCGGGTAAATGCCAAAAAAGAGACCGACAACGGTGGACAGCCCGACGCCGATCGCCACGGCCGACACCGGGACATCCATAGGCACCGGCGTGAAGTTCCGCACCATAACGGCGATCGTCCAGGCGATCGATACGCCCACCAAACCACCGGCAGCCGAAAGCATGGAGGACTCAACGAGAAATTGATTCAAAATATCCTGACGCCGCGCTCCCACCGATTTGCGAATGCCGATCTCGCGTGTGCGCTCCGTCACCACCGCCAGCATGATGTTCATGATAACCACGCCGCCAACGACCATGAAAATCGAGACGATCGCGACGGCGGTAGCGGCGATGGCACCGGTCAGCCGGTCCCAGGCGCCGACGATCGCGTCGGAGGAGATGACGGCGAAGGTGTCGTCCTGGCCTGGACGCAGATGGCGGTAAGCGCGCAGCAGCATTCTCGTTTCGTCTTGGGCCTGTTCCAGCACGTTCCGGTCCGCCGCCTTGGCCAGATAGCTGATGCCCTTGCGCGCGCCGTAGATCTGAAAGTAAGTCCCCGCGGGGATGAGCACGAAGTTATCCAGCGAGTGACCGAACACGCTGCCCTTGGGCTTTGCGACTCCGATCACCGTAAACGGCCTGCCGTCCACTTTCACCGTCTTGTTCACCGCGTCGGCGCCGGGGAAAAACCGCTTCTCGATGTCGCTGCCGATCACCGCCACGCCCACTCGACGCCTATCCTCGGCCTCGATCAGAAACCGCCCGTTGGAGAGCTCGACGTTATTCAGCGAGGCGTAGTTGGCCGTCGTCCCATCCAGTTCGACATCGTCCAGGCTTTCATTACCGGACATCACCTTCGCCTGCCGCTCCACCTGAATGCCGATGTCGGCCAACAAGGTGGAATGGGTGCGAAGAAATTCGTATTCGTCTTCCTTCAACTCCGGATTCTTTTTTTGGAACTCGAGGTATTTCTTCGGATCGAAATTGCCCAAAAAGGCCATGCGAACGACGCGAAAGCCGTCCGGACCGAGGCTCGAAACCTTCTGGGCGATGTAAATGTCCATGCCGTGAATCACCGACATGACGGCGATCAGGGTGGTGGTCGCCAAGATAATCCCGAGCAGGGTCAAGAAACTTCTAAGTTTGCTGCCCCGGAGCGAGTCCATCGCCACGCCCGCCGATTCCCAGAATGAAGCGTTTCCTTGCATATCCTAAATTTAACCGCCCGCCGCCCCATTCAGGATACGCAATTCGCGGCCTTCTTGTTCCCGACGTTCTCGATCCACTCGATCATCTGTTGGTCCAGCCAGAACCGCGGCGCCTGGCGGGCGAGAAATCCCACATGCCCGCCGTGTTCGGTCGCCGCCAGCTCCAGCCACGGGTTTCGCCGGAACGCCGGAACGTCGTAGACGCGAAATGGGATCAAAGGATCGTCCTTGGCCTGGATCAGCAGGGCGGGCACGCGAATTTCGTCGAGGAATCGATTCGACGACTGGGTTTCGTAATACCGGTCCGCGGTTCCGAAACCGAAGGAGGCGGCGGTAAAGATGTCGTCGAAATCATAGACCGTCCGCACGCCGTCCATGCGGTCGATGGCGAACGAGCCGGGGCAAAGCCTCTCTTTCCGGACCACGCGCTCTTTCAGGCGGCGCAAAAATCGCCGGGCGTAGAGGACGTTCCAGGGTTTGTCCAATTGTTCCACGCATGCGGCCAAATCGATCGGCGTCGAAACGGCGCACACGCCCGAGAGGAGTTCCTTGCCCGCCGCTCCCAACTCGCCGGCCAGTTTGAGCACGACGTTTCCTCCCAGCGAGTATCCAATAAGATAGATCGGCCCGGCGCCGTCGGAGGCGATTTGGCCGGCCACCGATAGAAGGTCCTCCGTCTGCCCCGAGTGATAGAGCGTCCGTCCACTGAAGGCCTCGGTTCCCCCGCAACTCCGCATATTGAAGCGATGCACCGCGAAGCCGGAACAAAGTCCCGCTTGCGCCGCGCTCTGGGCGTAACCGGCCTGACTCGATCCCTCCAACCCGTGGACCAAAATCAATTCACCCCGGCGCGTACCGGAGGGATATTGGGAATGGACCAGTATCCTGATGCCGGGAGCGGTGTCGAACCAGCGCTCCCGCACGGGAAATCGCGCGGTATCGAGGTTCCTGGGCCAGAAATTCCCGGCGATGGTTAAGAGATGTGGGCTCCGAAGGAGCGGATCGAAAGGCCGCAAGACTCTATTTTAGCCCGCCGCCCGGCGAAATTACGAAGCTTGCTCCATCGTTGAACTGCGGCGCGTTAACTCTTCGGCCATAATAATGGCTTCCGCGAGATCGCGCATCGGCCGCCGTAGCCTGCGGCTCTCGTTGCGTAGCCGTAAGTAAGCTTCTTCCTCGCTCAGCGCGTGACGTTGCTGCAGAATGCCCTTCGCCCGCTCCACCAGTTTGCGTGTCTCAAGTTGGCGCTTCATCTCCTGCGTCTCTTCGATCAACTTCACGTTCTGCTCGGCCAGCGCCCATTTTGTGATCGCCCCGCCCATCTGCTCGCCGATGAAGCTCAACAGCGAAATCTCTTCGGCGGTGTGGCGGTGCTTCTCGCGATGATGAACGTTGATGACGCCGATTAAATCGCCGCCGCTCACCAGCGGAACCGATAGGAATGCCTCGTAGGTGTCCTCGATCAACGATTGCTGAAACTTAAATCGCGAGTCGGCGAACGCGTTCTCCGGCAGCGCCACCACCGATTGGTGTTCCGCTACCCAGCCAGTGACGCCCTCTCCCATCTGCATGCGCAGATTGCCAAGATCGGCGGCGTGGGGCAACTGGGAGGCGCGCAGAACTATGTCGCCGGTTTCCTTTTCGATCAGGTAAACCAGGCACGCGTCGCATTCGGTGGCCTGCACGGTGAGGCCGACAATTTCGCCGAGCATTTCATCGAGGGAAAGCTCGGACGCCACGATGTTGCTGATCCGGTGTAGCAGACCCACCGGCGAGGACGGGATCTCGGGTACGAACTGAGTTGCCATGATCTAGGGTATTCCGGGATTGAACACCCGTCCAATTCAAAATTTCGATTGGTCCTATGCCTCACGGCGGTCAAAAATCTTTAAACCACGGAAAAATATGGCTTTGTCAGAGCCGTGACGTCGCCGACCGGAGACGCCGGGCAAAAGTTTCCGCTTCCGCGCTAGCTCTTCTTATGGCTCAACCGGCTGCAGGACGTCAAAGCGCCTGTGGGATCGAGCGCCTCCTTGTTTTCATAAATACTAACGATTTTGCCGTCCATGCCGATCACGAACGTCACCCGATTGGCGATTCCCATCGCCGGAATCAGCACGCCGTATTCCGCGGCCACCGTTCTCATGTGATCGCTGAGAAGCGGATAGTCGGCGTGCAGATCGGCCTTAAACCGCTTCAAACTAGGATTGAAATCCGTACTCACCGCCAACACCTGCGTCTCACTCGCTGCGAATTTTGCGATTCCAGACTGGATCGCGGTTAATTCCGTCGTTCAACCGCCGGTGAACGCCGCCGGAAAGAACGCCAACACCACGTTCTTCTTCCCGCGAAAATCGGACAACTTCACCGGCTTGCCGTCTGTGTCAGTGAGCGTGAAATCGGGAGCGGTGTCGCCCGGCTTCAATTGCGTCTTGCCGGGCTGAGTGTCTTGAGCGGCCAAGCCGGCCGCCATCGCCGCCGCCAACAGGATGGATCTTCTTCTCATGGATTCTCATCTCCTAGTCCAAAGGCGTAAATCGTCGAATCATGGGTTACCACGAAAACGCGGCCGCCGGAAATCGCTAATCCGCTGAAGTGAGTAAAACCGTGCATTGCGCTTCCGCTTGAGTATAAGACCTTGCCGGTCGCCGCGTCCAATGCATAAAGGACCGCGTCCCCGCGCGCCGTGGCGGCGCGGTCCCGTGAGGCTAAAAGATGGCCTTCGTTGTCCACTTGCGCGACGTTTTCGCCGTTCGACAGGGCGAACGCCACCCCGTTCGCCAGCGCCACCGGTTCGGGAACGGACAGGTTCACCGACCTCCACGCCGGCTCCAAAGCGGGTTTGCGGTCCAACTCCACAACCCGAAATGCCATCACGCAGCCATCCGGCGCGTCGCCGTAGCTCAGCGGAAACTTCATCCCGTCTATCGCCGGCGCGCCCCACACCGGCGCCAGCAACCATCGCGTGTGACTCGCGTCTTCCCAGGTCGAGAGCGCACCCCAGAATCCGTGCCCCGCGAAATCCACCGCGTCGTTCGCCAAACGCGGACTCCGGTAAAGCGGCGTATGGTGATCCGCTCCACCCAACGACTTCGCGTCCAACAAGTAAAGCACGCCCTCTTTCCCTCCGCCCGCCACCAGTTCCTTACCCTTGAATGGAAACACCACCGGAGTGATGTCGCCCATATCCAGGTCCTTCTTATCGATCCAACGATAATTCGCCGGCGTGTAGTAATCGGCCAGCTTCATCTCGGGCGTAACGGCGAGGAATGAGTTGGAATACTTTCCCGCGTCCGGATCGAAGGGCCCGTCGCCGGTCTCGACGTAAACATCGCCCGACTCGGCGCTAAGCGCGCCTCCGGCACGTCCCCAGATTCCACCACCCGCAATGCTCGATTGGAAATGGGCCACGGGCCGCTTGGGGTCGCGAAGGTTCATCGCATAAACGGCCGACTTCACACCCTCGCACCCCTGCGATGTGACCGTGTACAGCATCCCGTCGTGAAGATTTAGACTCCAGGCCTTGCCGAACGGCGGGATCATTTGCTCCGGCGCATTCCGGTCCTCTCCATTCACGATACTCAGCGAATGGAGAAGACCGTCGCTTGTAAGGGTATAGACAGTCCCGCTTTCACCGTCGATCGCGGGGGTGGCGTTCAGAGCGCCCGGACACAGCCAATTCCGTTCCTGTTTCGGCTGCCCTTGCCGCTCGAATCTCTTTTGCCACAAAAGCTTTCCCGTGTCTGCGTCGACGGCGAACAGCTTGTCCTGGCTGCCCGCCGTGATTACGATATCCTTAAATCCCTTCGGCGTAATTACGCCCTCCACCACCACCGGCACAGTCAGCGCGTTCAACTCGACGGCCGCATTGTCCAACTTGAGCCACCATTCCAGCTTGAGCTTCGAAACGGTTTCCTTCTTGAGAATCTCCTCGGTCTTCGCCCATCCGGTGCGCTGAGAATCTCCGCCAAACGTCGCCCAATCGCCCGCCCATGCGCTATTCGATAACGCCAGCAAAGCGGCCGTCCATACTCTCGCCGCCGTCATGACAGCAGCTTCACCAGTTCTCTCTGAATTTCCCCGGTCACGATCGCCTCGCCGTCGCCCACATATACGTTCACCTCGGATCGTATCCCGAACTCCGGAAGATACACGCCCGGCTCGATCGAAAAACAGGTGCCCGGAATCACCCGCCGCTCGTCGTGCGTTTCCAAATTGTCCATGTTCGCACCCGTTCCGTGAACTTCTTCTCCGATCGAATGGCCCGTCCGATGGACGAAAAACTCGCCAAATCCGTGCGCCTCAATGTGTCCTCGCGCCGCGTCGTCCACTTCGAAACCGCGCAGCGTTTCGCCGCTCGCTGAGGCAGTCTGCACGCGCCGCACCGCCTTGTCCCGCGCGCCGGTCACGACGTGGAATACATTCTCGATCTCCGCCTGCGGCACCGCGCCGCAGTATCCCGTCCAGGTAATGTCGTAGTAAACCGCTCCGGGCCGATCGAGCTTGGCCCACATGTCCATCAGCAGCGCGTCGCCACGACGAATCGCGCTGCCCGCCGCCGCCTCCGGTTCGTAGTGAGGATCCGACATGTGGGCGTTCACCGCCACGATCGGGCCGTGATCCGTTATCAGCCCTTCCCGCGCGAAGGCTTCGCGCACGAATGTCTTCACGTCGAACTCACCGATCGCCGCGCCGGTTCGAAGCGCCTCGCCGACGCGGTGAAACGCCGCCGCTCGGACGCGGTCCACTCTCCGTCCGGCGTCTAGATGCATTTCCAGTTGTTCGGAGGTCCAACGCGCTTCAAACAGTTGAATCAGGTTCGCCGAAGTGGCCACGTCCACGCCGAGGCCGCGCACCAGTTCGATCGTCCCTCCATCCACCAGCGACACGTACGGCACGGCGCAATTGGGCGAATACTGCATCGCCACTTTCCGCGCGTCGCCCACCAGCCGCCGTAATCCGTCCACCTGCGAACTCCAACCCGAATAGTGTTCCTTACTTCCGGGAAGCGCGTCGATCACACCCACTTCGATTCGATGGACGAGCCCGCGCGGCTCCCCCTGCGACGGGATGAAGTAATACCAGCGCCGTGACATCGTTCCATGCGGCCGAAACTTCAACACCCGGTAAGCAAGCGGATCGCGCTCGTGGTGGTCGAAGAACAACCATCCGTCCAGCCCCTCGTCCCGAATCGCTTGTTGAATCGGTTCCATGTTTATGGTCATAGCTCTGGCTCTATCGCAAAGAAGGGTCTCCACTTCGTTTCCGCCGGTTCCGGAGTGAGCAGGCTCACCGTTACTAAACTCACAACCGAGGCCGCCAGCGCCGGATATACGGCGTAGTCGAGATCATATCCCATCAGCTTCCACCCCACCGTCACCAGCGTTCCAAGAACGATCGAACTGACGGCCGCCGCCGCGGTCGCCCGCTTCCAGAAGAAAACCGACAGCACCACCGGCGTAACCGCCGCGCCGTAGACAGTGTAGGCATACAACGCCGCCGCCAGAATCGATTCGAAGCGCGTAGCCTGTAAGAGCGCGAATACGCCCAGCAAAACCACGATGATCCTGGAGGCCCTTAAACTCGCCCGATCGCTCGCATTCTTGTGAACGAACCGCGCATAGACGTCGTGAATCAGATTCGTCGCCGGCGAGAACAGATAATTGTTGGCCGTCGAAATTACCTTGGCGAATATTCCACCCAAAAGCAACGCCCCAGCCCACGCCGGAAGCCCCTCACGCGCCGTCAACGGAATGATCTCCCTCGGGCTTTCCGTATGGAAACGCGAGCTTCCGATCACCGCCAGCGTCACCAGCAGCGTTTCAAGCAACAGCGTACCCGCAATCCAGCCCACCACTGCGAATCTCGCGTCCCGCTCGCTTCGCGCCGAGAAGAATTTCTGGTACATCCCCTGATTCCCGACCAGCAGTAACATGGTTGGAAGCAAATACCCCAACGCCTGTGTCACGCTCAAGTTTCCCAGAACTTCAAAATGAGACGCCGGCAGATTCGCGCGCACTTGCGCCCATCCACCGCCGCTCGCAAGCAACATCGGGACGGCGATGACGACGATCACCGTCACTAACCCGCCGATCAATAAATCCAGATATGCGATCGATGCCATACCCGCCGCCGCAGTAAACAAGATCACGAACGCGGCAATCACATACATGCCCGTCAATCGTTCCAAAGATGGAAAGATGAGATGGACGATGTCCCCTCCCGCCTTGAACTGATAACTCGTGATCATCGTATAGGAAATGACTATCGCCACCGTCGCCATCACCCGCGCCGTGGAATTAAAGCGCGCCTCCAACAAATCCGGCACGGTGAATTGCGCGAACCGGCGCGCCCGTCCCGCCACGAAAAAGATGACCAACAACCCCAGCCATCCTCCCGCCGGCTGCCACAACGCCGCGAAGCCGTTCCGGTACGCGTTCTCCGCCCCGGCGAAAAGGCTTCCAGCGCCAATCCATGACGAAAGCAACGTGAACACCAACACCGGCCATGGCAATTTCCGCCCCGCCACCAAAAAATCCGCTTGGTTTCTTACGCCAAAGGCGCGGATCGCCGTCACCGCGCACAGCGCCGTCACGACAAACCCTAACACGACCGCGTAGATCATGGCATCGAACCCGTATTCTCCACCGCCTCGGCTGCGCGCTTTCGAAAACGGATCTTCGGCTGCAACCGGACCACGCCAGCCACATCTTTGGCATCGGCGACCCGGAACGATAGAACGTCGTCCAACCAGTCCTGGCTCGCTCCGTCCCAGTGTTGCGTCGCCGCCGTCAAAGTATATTCCTGCCGGCTAAATTGGCATTCCATCTCGAAATCCACTTCCAGTTCCTCGCCCGCCTCCATCTTGCCGATCTCAATCCCCTCCACGCGGGTGTTCGTTCCGAATACATCCATACCGAGACGGCTGCGGACAAGAATTCCGACGATCGGGTTGGTGTTATCTTCGCGAAACTTCGCGCGCACCCGGATTCGCATTGGCTCGCCCCAACTGAAGACGCCGCAAGGCGCGTCATTCGCATCTAAGGATTGAACACCCACGATCATACTTGCGCGATCGCCATGCCTGAAGCTGCTTTCAACCGCGCTCTTGTCACCCGCTTCAAGCCCCGTCCCCCGCTGCCGTTCGTGAACGAAGCCCACGTACCGGTTTACCGCGTCGTTCGCCGTCCCCTCCATCTGCATTTGTCCATTGAGCAGGAATACCGCCCTATCCGCCAACCGTTTGACCAAGCCGAGATCGTGCGAAACCAAGAGCACGGTCAGTTTCTTTTCCCGCATCTCTTCGAATTTGCGAATACAGCGGCTTGAGAAGATCGCGTCCCCAACCGAGAGCGCTTCGTCGACGATCAGGATCTCTGGGTCCACATGAATCGCCGTCGAAAATGCCAGGCGCACGTACATCCCCGTGGAGTACTCCTTCACCGGCCTGTCCATGAATTGTCCGATCTCGGCGAACGCCTCGATCGCCGGGAACGCGGTGTCGATTTGTCCCCGCGAAAGGCCCATGATCTCGCCGTTCATGAAGACGTTTTCGCGGCCTGTAAACTCGGGATTAAATCCCGCCCCCAATTCGAGCAGCGCCGCGATACGTCCTCCGCACAATACTCTCCCCGTCGTCGGCTGCAGGATGCCGCTGATGATCTGCAGCAAAGTGCTCTTGCCGGACCCGTTCGGCCCCAGAAGCGCAAGCACCTCGCCTTTCTCTACCCGGAAGGTGACGTCGCGCACCGCCCAAAAATCCCGAGAAAACGACACTCCCTTGCCGAAACGCAGGGAGGCCCAAAGGCGGTCCACGGCTCGTGGATAGAGTGGGTATCTTTTAGAGACGTTTTGAACCGAGATCACGGCAGCAAGGCTCACTATAGCGCGAACCCGCCACTGTTTATCCTTGCTGTAGCGATCGCCGCGCCCCGCCAGGCATTGGCAACGGATATCCTATGAGACAAAATTGATCGAGCGCGAACAGAACCACCGATTCCAGACCGTCCCCGGTGGCGATCGCCGTCTCCTTCAACCAGGGCGCCAGTGCGTCGCTGATTCCAACCAGATGGCTTCGCTTACTGGGCGTAAAGTTAGCCGCGAAACCTCCTTCGATCGCCTGCCGCGCCATGTCCAAATTCCGTCCAAGAGTGAATGAAAAGTTCTCCGTCTTAAGGCACGTCAGATTCGCCGGCGTCCAGTCTCCCGTGGGATAGTTCACCACCGTAGTCAGCGGGTAATCGTTCACGTCGGGCGGATACAACACTTCAAACCGGCAAGTGGGGTAGGTCTTCTTGACGAAGGCCCGGATTGCCGCCGTGTGCGCCCCGATCAGCGTGGGCAGAAATGCCGCTTCGTCCGGTACGGTCGCCGGATCGGTTGTGTTACTCAAGATGACTTGCATCGCCTTACCGTATTGCGTTTGGAAAGTGCTGGTCGAGTAGGAATCGTAGAACGGCATTCCGATCGCCTGTCCCGACGAATTGAGCTCCGGAAAATACCACCATTGAATCTCACCGAATTGCAGGTAAGGAACCATCCCCGCCGCCGCTTGCAGCCCCGCCATCGTCGAATAAACGAGTTGCCAATATGCCAGGCTCTGCGGCGAGAAGTTGGTCTGTAAGGCCGGTGTGTTTACCAACACCGGTGTGCCGTCGGGATATCGTTGTGCGAGCCCCGCTCCCACCGAAGGATCGCCATTCCCCAACTCCGTGCTAAAAGACGCCGCGACGTCGATCGAATAGCCTTTCAATGCCTTGTAGAACGCCATGCACCAGTCCCGCGCCGCCCGGTTAATTGGCGGCGTCGCGCCGGTGTCGGTAAGCCACGCCGGATCGACTCCGCCCGCCAAAGCGCTTCCCGACGTCACGATCTTCAGATCCGCGGTGTTCGCGCTCGTCGCCAGCGTGATCGAATTCCCGGCCGTTCCCATCGCGCGGGCGTGGATCGTTAGCACGCTGCCCGAAGCCTTTGCCCACACTCCCGTGGAATTGTAATTAATCAAGTACTGAAATGCCAACGCCAGAGTCGCCGTCGTGTCGCCGATCGTATTCTGATGCGAAAGCGCCGTACCGCCGAGGATGATTTGCGTCGTATGTCCGAAGTCGGGTGTGCCTTGAAACGTCACTGTCGCCTTGGCGTACTGATTTCCCGAAGCCAGCAGCTCATAAAACCACAGCGCTCCGATGTAATGGTTGGCCCTGCCCAGAAAACCCAGCGACTGAATCATCCACGCCGTCCGCTCCGGCGCCAACGCCAGCGAGTGTTCCGTATCCCAGTCCGTCGCCAGTGTCGTGGTCGTATAGGTTGGTAGAACCGGCAACGTCGTCGTCGGGATCGCGATCTCTAGAAAATCGAAGTAGAAGTAGCTGCCCACCGCTCCGCCCACCGTTATCTTCACAGTGTGCGTCCCGGCCGGCAACACCCCCAACAAATGGCGCACCAGCATGTCTTCGCCGGGAAACAATAAATTCACGGTAAACGGCGTCTGCCCGTCGATTGAAACGGAGATAGACCCGCTATTGAACGTAATCCGCGTTCCCAGGTACAGGCTATGCGTCTGCGCCGATGCGTAAGTGCAGTTCAGCGCCGGCGCAGGCGCGGGAGGCGCGGGCATAGTCACCGAATGGATCGTCGATCCCGAAAAGTTTCCGCCACTCTGTTGCCATTCGCCAGACGCCGGACTGTAATTCACCTCCGGATCGCTATCTTCGATCCGTCTGCTCCCCGGCCCGGCCATGGAGTAGACGCGCCCAGTACCGGTCACTGTCCATCCCGACACCACCACTGCAAACTCGCTTCTCGAGAAGAAGGCTGCTTGAAGGTTCGCCGCATACGTCCACCGCATCTTCCGGATCGCATTCGCGGGCACAGCGCCCAGCGCCGGATCGCTCAGACTTCCAAATGGCAGCGTCACCTTCCACTTAGTGGGCGATTTCCCTCCACTAAACTGCGCCGAACTCTGCGCCCATTGCTCCGTTCCCGCCCCGTGAACGAAAGTGTAGGCGCCCAACCGGTTGCCACCCGCGCCTGTCGTACTGGTCCCCGTCTTCGTTCCCACATAGGTGAGCGTGATTGCCGCCCCACTTGCCGTTGCCGTCATCGTCGCCGAAAACGTCTGAATCGCATTCGCTAACGCCGCCGCCGCTGTCGCGATCGTATCCGTCCCGTAAAGCTGATACGCATATTGCTCGTCGAGAAACGAGACGCCGATGTAGTCGCCCCCCGTCGGTGTTCCTCCTAACGTCAACGTCGTCGAGGCCGCTACATAAGAACCGGCCACCGCGGTGGCGTGGGCCGCAATCGGTATCCGGTAAATCTGTTCGCCCGTTCCAGGATCCGCCCATATGCGCAAATAAGGCCAGTCCACCGTTGGAAAAAGCGCCGAGTCGAGCGGAATGCAATTCGTCCGCGTTTCTTCGTATGTCAGCGTCAGCCCGCTCAGATCGCCGTGCGGCAGGTTGCGGAACGCCGGATGTTCGAAGACATTGTCGCGGTTCCACTCAACCACCGCCCAATCGAACTGCTGGCGCCACGTTCCGGACACGGTAAACCCGTTCGGCGACGACGAACTGAGTGCCGCGATCGCCGAAGGCTCGAAGAAGTAACACTGAAGGTCGTGGTTTGGCGTCAGAATATTCAATGTGGTACCCATGAACGCTCTCTATAGCCGGATCGTCACCGTAAGATCGCTACCTGGAGAGGTGTATTGCGTCTGCGACACCGAAACCACGTTCAACCCGATTTGCGCCTGCGCCACGAGGGTCCCCAACGCGGCTCCGTCGACGACATTCGAGCTCGTTTGATTCACCGGTATCGTAAGCGAGCAGTAAGTCTGCCCATTCTGCGTAATCTCCAACTCGACCGCCGCGCTCGTCGGTGCTTGATTGAGCGTCGCGAAAACGTCCCTAACCGAGTGCGTGCTATCGATGGTCAACGGCGGCGCGGCATTCGTCTGGATCGCCAGTGGCCCGTCGATCTGAAGCGTAAGCTGCCCGCCCGATAGTGTTCGTAATCCGTAGTCGGTCTGCGCCGAGAACGCCGTTTGTGCCGCCTCGCTATTGCCTCGTGCGTTCGTCATGAATAAGTCCGCCGTCACGATCCGCTTATCGGGAAAGGAGAGCGGATAGCTGTAATTTCCGCTGGCCGGACTTCCGAAGAAATCCGGGAAAAACGGCAAAATGAAAGTTTTCCGGCTCAGATCCCACGCCAACACGCCCGCGGAATAGCTCCCCGGCATCGTCGCATAGGCGCCTCGCGCCACTGTATAAGTGAATCCGTCCGACGAGATCTGCTGCACGACCATGACCTCGGCTTCCACCTCGAGTAAGTCACCCAATTGGGCTGCGTTTGCAGTGTTCAACTGAACGGCTGAGTCCGTCGGCGCGACGGGAGCGCTCAGCGCCACTGTCGTCGGTCCGTTTAATTCGTCCCAATAGCCGAGCGTCATCGTCCCCGCGGTGATTGTCCGTGTGTTGATCAGCGTTCCGAACCCAATGGCCTGAATCTGCACCGATCCATTCCCCGTCGGAACCAACCCGAACTCCGGCGCCGGCGGCACGTTCTGGTCGACCGGAACCACAGATACCCCGCCGATCTGCCAAACAGTCACTGGCGACAGCGCCGCATCCGTCTCCTCGTTTCGAACGTTCGCCGCCCTTCCGGATACTTCAACGGAAGCGCCAGGATGGTCCGGCACGGTGAAGGAGACTGGGCTGGCCGCCCCCGTCGATCCGTAGTGCCAGGAGGATTCAACCACAACGAACGAACTGCTCGTGTCGGGCTCGATGCCCCAGTTCTGTGTCAGTGTCAACGTGGTCGCCGTGTTGCCCGCGACCTGCAACTCCTGACCTTGGCCGGTTCCCGCGCTTATCCGGGCGATCATCCCTTGATACACGTTCGACGCCATCTGCAGTTGGCTGTTGCCGATCGTGTTCATCGAAACGATGTCGACCGGAGCCGCGGTCTGCAACTCGAACCGCCAGTAAAAATTTGCGTGATCATAGTTGGCGTCCGGCGCCGGATCGAGCGTCGCGCTCGCCCCCGTGTCCGTGTATACCGCCGCCACCGCCACTCCGCTCGCGATTCGATAAAGCCGCTGAGGCGTCGTCCCGCGGTAGACATTGAACGCTGCCGTCGCCGAAGCGAAACTCAGACTCTGCAGCGTCACCGTGTTTGTGTCCGTTCCCGCCGGGATATTCGCCGTAACGACAAACGACAGCGCCGTTTCGTTTCCGCCCGCATCGAACGCGCTCAATGCATAGTAAAGTGTCTCGTCCCCGTTAAGCGTGCCGCCCACCGGAGACAGCAACGGATTAAGCCCCACCAGTGGGATGTTTACGCTCGACAAACCGGGCCGCGGCGGCGGAGTGAATCCAACCGACAACTGCACCGCGTAGCTGCCGTCGGCGCTCTGAATGTCCGTCTCGGTGATTGCGAACTGCGCCTGCCCATTGCCGTCTATTGCCGCACCGGCCAGCGGTCTTGGCAACCCGACGTCGGAGCCTGGCTGCCTTCCCACGCCGCCGCTGCCGAGCAACGCTCCCGGTCCGTACCACTCGTCGTCGTGAATTTGACCTGTAATCGTCGCGGTTCTGTAGTTCGGTCCAGGCGCGATCTTTATGACTCGAAAAATCTGCCTATCCCAGCCTTCTTTGGCGTAAGTCAGCGTGATGAGATCGCCCGGACTCAGTCCCATCGCTACGACGCTCGTCTGAAACTCCACATAAGTGTTTCCGTTTACCGATTTGTTTAATTGCAGCGTCATGGCGCGCGCCGCCTGGTTGAAATTCGGAAGCCCCAACGCCGTCAGGCTCGTCGTCACCTGTTGACCCGTGATCGCCGCGTCTTCGATGTCCACCAGCGACATGCTGTCCTGCTGGTATTCGTTGAACTCGTCCTGGAATTCCACTGTCATCTGGTTCGGCGAATCGGCCATGCTGCGCGAATAGACGCGCACGCTCGACTGCCCACTGCCTGTCCGCAGAATCCCGGAGAACGAGTTGTCTCCAAATTCGTACGCCGGCCACCCTCCGTCGATCTCGCTCGTACTGTTGCTGCTCGGGATTTGTAGCGGCTGTTGTGCGGCAATTGTACCCTCCGCCCGCAGTTGAAGCAGCCCGCCCTGGCTTAAGATCAAATACAACGCCGACCCGTTCCTGATCCCGCGAACCACGTCCGACGCCGCTCGCCGCGAATTCAAAATCAGATTGCATTGGAACTGCGGCACAAGCGTCGAGTTGCCGTTCAAATCCGTTGCCGGTACCGGAATGTCACACACCGCCGCCGCCGCCGCGAAGCTCGCCAGATCGATCTCTTCCTTTTGCCATCCGCTTCGCTGCAGCACGTCCAGCAGCACCCAGGCCGAGTTGTTCGTGAAGGTATTCGCCAAAAAGTTTCCGTTCGGATCGTACGTATCCAGCCCCATCCCTTGCACCAGCACCTGGATCAGCGGCAAGCTTGTCCCCATGCTGATGCGGTTCGGAACCACCACGCTCAGGTACGCCATGCTCCCGTAGGGATCGCCCAATGGATTCCCGGAGCCGTCGGTGAAATTCAGATTAAACGCCCCGCTCCTCGTTCCCGCGGTGACCACGTTGTACCAGCCGGTCGCCGTCATATTGACGCCTGTCTGTCCCACCGGAATCGCGATATCGTTTACGATCACCTGCTGCACGCCCATGATCTGCCCCATCCCCAACAGCACTTCGATACGCGTCAGGTTTCCATCGTTGCGCGAGAATACGATTGGTGGTTGGAACCATCCCGTTCCGTAGATAAGCGGGACATAATCGTTATACTGCGCCTGGTTGTCGATCAACGGCGACCATTGCCTCGCCTGTTGCCCGTATCCTCTTACCTGTATCAGCGACGGCACGAACTCCACCCCTCCGAACCGCGCCGTCGGGTTTCCTTGCGCGTCCGTCGAGAACATCCCTCTTTGCTGGCAAGAAGTTCGCGAATAATCGCATGTCGTGTACACTACGCCGCCGTTGAGGTTTCCTACGCCGCCGGTTAAGTCCGCCGAATATCCGCAACGGTAGAACCGGTCGAACCGGCCTTCCGACCCTCCATCCAACCCTTCCTGGCGCTGCGCCGATGTCCCGGGAAACTGCCATGGACACCGTCTTTGTATCCGAACCTCCGGCAGGTACACCCGCTGCAGATTCAGCCGGCTAACGAAGCTCAACTGGAACGCCGACTCGGTCGATTGGTCCGGCGGATTCGCCGTGCCCTGAAACACCACCGCGCTTTCCGACAAAGGGATCCCAGCCGTCAGGTCGAAAAACAAAAACCGTACCGTCAGGCTCCCGCCCTTCCATCCGGTGTTTCTCTCGATCTCCGAGCAGATCGAGTCGGCGTTCGCCAGCGTGATCGTCACTTTTGCCAGGCTATCGATACCCTGGTCGGAGGAGGCGCGCAGATCGAAAAGATTATGCTGAATGATCCGCGCCGCGTAACTCGTTCCGTTGTAAGTCACCGCATGCGTGCTATAGCTTTGCGTCTGGCCCGACGACAAAGTGATGTCGCACAGGAATAATGGCGTACCGGGCGTTTCCAGCCCCTTCAACGTGTTAATTGTTCCCATGCGTTCTTCCTAGTTCTCCACGGCGCTGAATATCTGAACCGTGGCTGAAAATTGATTCACTCCGGTCGCCGTCGCCGCTAATCCGTCCTGGCTGAAGCGGCTCTTCGAATAAACACCGCCGCGATCGGTCGTCGCTTTATACAAGCTCGCCGCCGGTTGCGCCTCCGCTTGCAGTCCGTACAGCGAAACTTGCGTCCCCGGCGCCAGATCGATCCCAAAGGTCATCGTCGTCCCGCTGCTTCCCAACCGCGCCGTCAGCGAAATGCGGCTCCAACCCGCTCCGGCCGCGGCCGTCGCGGACATTTGCTGTGTTCCATCGGTCGCTGTCAGCGTCACCTCCGTCTTCGTCGCGCTTTGAACATACGCGCTGAAACAATAGGTCAGGGCGCCGGGCGCCTCCAACCTTTGTCTCAATCCCTGAGCCGCCTGGCCGGTGTTGGACGCCTGAAACGCCGACGTGCCCCCGTTCGGATCTACAATGCCGCCTGCGATCGTCAAGAATGGATCCTTGGTCCACGCCGCGTTCGTTAAATCCGTGCTCCATACGAACAGATTGTCGGCCGGGTCGAGAAACGTAAACGTATTTAGCTGCCCTTGCGCCGCGAGAAACAGCGCCTCGATCGCCGCCCATTCGGCAATCGAAAGGTGCGCGAAGCTCAGCGACCATCCCACCGAGTCCGCCCCCGGATCGGCAGCGCGAATGGTGGTCCCGTCCGTCATAACATCTACGACGGTGCGGTGGGTCTCTTTGCGGATCAAGGGGAATTGCGCCACCGATCCGGTCGATAATTGGGGAAAGTAAAGCATCTTAGCTCCGGTTCTCGATTACCAACAAGGTGGTCCCGCCGCGTAGTTCCGCCGAAAAGGATTCGTCAAGTTCGTCGCCTCCGAAGCTGCAGGATGGATATACAGTCCCGTCCAATGGATCGGTGAAGCTGAACTGGCCGGACTGTCCAGCCATTTGGCGGAAAAACGACTCGATCGTCTTCATCTCCGCCTCGTCCAGTAAGTTGAGTTGTATGTTCCACTGATGCAGCGGCGCTCCGTAGTCGGGGAACCGCTGCTCGCTTCCGTCGAAAAACCGCAGAGTCTGCGTCGAAAAAGTCACGGTTCGTCCGGCTGGATACTGCATCACCGCGCCGGTCTTCAATGCCGGAAAAGAACTCATATCCCCGACACCACGTCGTTTAATGAATTCGAATGCAACAAGGCTTGACGGACGGCTTCGGCGATATCGCTGCTGCGGTTCAGGAACGACTGCGTATCCATCGCGTTCACCTGGATCGTTACCTGAGGCGAACTCGAGGACGCACTCGAGGAGCCAACCGCGCGCGGTGTCCCATTTTGTCCATAATCGGCCGCCCCCACGCCTCCGTTGCCTCCGCCGTCGATCCCTCCCTGGAACTGCACCGAAGGAGGAAGTTGGAATGGAAGCAGCGGCGGCGGCGCGCTGCTCCCTCCTCCGAACAATCCGATCAATCCGCTTAGAATCGGCGACAAACCTCCCAATCCACCACCCAGCAGGCCGCTCGCGATTCCGCCGATCGATCCGAGCGCCGAACTTCCGCCGGTCACCTTCGCCACGGTGCTCTGCACCAGCGCCTGCGTGTTCTGCGTCATGCCGTCGACTTGACTCTGCGTGACCGTCTTCAAACCCGTCAATACTTGATTCGCGCTGGTGATTTGCCGCAGCAGGTCCTGCGTTGTTTGGTTCACCTGCGTAGATCCGCCTCCGCTTCCTCCCGCTCCGCCGCCGCTCCCCGCCGTAACCGCCCGCACCAATGGGTCCACCAACGCGTTGTACCGCTGAGATCCAGGCAAAGTGTGCGCGCTGCTGTGTCCTCCGGACGAGGCGTGCCCCAGCCCCGCGAGCAACTCGCTTCGCGACTGTCCGGTTCCGAGGCCGGCGAGCATTTTCTCCGTCGTTCTATCGTTCCGCATCTTTCCTCTCCGCTTGGTATTCCCGTTCGAGCGTCATCAAACCGTCCACTTCGCGCGCCGTCATTCCCTGAAAATCCACCGTGCCCAGCGTCTTCCATGCGTGAAACAAGTCCAGCAGGCTTAGACTCTCCGCCGCCACCGCCGTCTTCGGGCATTCCATCGTCGACACCCGCTTTCGCGCCCACACCACCTTGGCCTCGCCTCGCTCGTTCTCCGGCAAGTATCCACAGCGCCGCTTTTTGTCGAGCCCCGCCTTCCGGCATTCGTCGCATTTCCACCGGCTTGGCTCGGAAAACTGGAAATGGAAAGCGACGGTCAGTTTTTTCGTTCTTCTTCCGTCAATCCGATCTGCCGCTTCACCGCTCCGGCGATCTCAAGCGCCAGGTCTTCGGGCCCCTTCGCGATCAGCGTCTCCACCGTCGCCTCCTCGCCGTCGATCGTCAGTCCGCGCAACCCAATCAGACCCCATCGCAGATAGAGCTGATCGATTTCGTTCGCTAGCAGGCTCGCCTCGATCCGCTCCTTCACGCTGTCGCCGGCCGCGTAAAACTCCGCACGCCCGCTCAGCTCTCGCACCCGCCGCGCCAGGTCTCCGCGCAACGCGAAGGAGATCCGCCGGATCGTGTACCGGACTCCCGCCACGCTCTTGGCTTCGAGGGTCGTTTCGCTCTCGTAGCTCACCGTCTTATCCGAAGGCCACATAGATTTCATCGTCCACAGTTCCTTGCGCCCGGTTATCGGAAAACGTCCACTGCAACCGGATCTGTCCGTCTTCGTAAGCCGGCACTTCCGGAATTACGCTGCTCAGATACACTCCGAACATCTGCCCTTGCTGAGTCCCAAGCTGTAACATGGCGGCCATCGGCGACCGTTGTCGTGCCGCCTGGTATAGCGCCTGGGTTTGCGTGTCGTCGATCTGGTAAAGACTCAGGTTCATCGTCACCGTCCGTTCGCCCGGGGCGATGGCCCGCGGCAGAATCGACCCATATTCCGTCGCTCTCAGATTCACTCCGTTGTCCAGCGTGATCTCCGCCGCCGTTACCGTCAGAAACTGATTGGGAATCGCTCCCAACCAAACCTCGCCCAGATGTCCCGGAATGATCGTGTAATCGAATGGCCCCACCGCCGGCTCGGCGGGAAATTGCGTCAGTCCACCCTGCCCCGTCGTGAAGCTTGAGCTATCGACGACATCCGCGGACTGCCCGCTAAACTGGAACTCCTGAAAGTCGCCGTTCACTTTGATCAACGTCTTATTCACTGCCAGTCCTGGAAACACCCGCTGCACCGCCGTCGCCGGGTCCCAGTAATCGTACAGTGTTACGCTTGGCATCTCGCTGGCAGGGGAGTATGTCGCCGTCGCTCCCGCCGGCGTGTCCGCTCCCAGCGCGCTCGTAAACGGCGCGTTCACCACCACATTAAGCGGATCTATCACCGCTGACACAAATCGGATCTCGTTTCCCAGCGTTACCGCTTGCCCAGGCTGCAAACCGTGAGGCGCGGTGAAGGTCAGCGTCGTTGACGACGCCGCGCTCACCGTCCCGCCGCCCCACAGCGCCGCTGCCCCTCCTAGACAGGCCTCAAACAGCGGCCCGTGCGGCGGCGGTTGCGTTTGCGTATCCCACGCCGTCATGTACGTGGTCAATTGAAACGTCGTGTTCGGACGCAATCCGCTCGGATCGCCGGGGAACGTCCGTGTCCCCGTCTTATCCTTCCGGGCCGGCTTGTCCAACGTTTGTTTGGCGGTAAGTTTGACCGCCGGGATCCGGTTCTGCGCCGTCGCCGCCGCCGCGTTCCCATACGCCGCCTCGATCGCCACGTAAAACCGGTTGTTATTCGATGATATGTATGAAGACATCTCTTTCCTCTAGTCCTTTACCCGCACTTACATGCTCACTTCCACTACGAACGAAATCTTGGCGATCTGCAGCAGATTCCGCCCGCCGTGTTTCACTTGGCCGTAGCTCACTTCATACCCGCCGCCGTAAAACATTCCGCCGCCCCAGTCGCCGCGGTTGGCGTCCAACACCGACGTCACCGCCTCCACGTAGAGCTGCATCTGCGTCTCCAGATTCTGCAATTGGTCCTGCGACACCCGCGTCTCTACCACCATCTGCGCTTGGCCGGAGAAGGTCCGGAACTTCTCCTTCAACTGGTTCACAGCCTTCTCGCAATACACATGCACCGAGGGATACTTCGTCACCAAACTGATCTCGGCGATGTCCGCCGCCACGTTCTGCGCCACAATCTGGCTCGCCGTGATCTCCGGTATCGGGATCGACGCTCCCGCCGCGATCTCGGCCACGCTGGCCGGCAAACCCGTCGTCGCCGTGAGCAGCCCGGCCAGCTTCGTCGTTGTTACACTAGCTACTTGTGCCATAACGTTATCCTCTCGGCAATACGTGAGTGTCCATCACGTAGTAATCCGGAACCTGCCCCGGCCCTGGCGCATTTCCCGTAACCAACCCGCCCGCCGCCATCGCCCACTCCGCCCCCAATGCGTTCGGCGCCGCGTTCTGACGCGCCGTCGCTGTCGGCAGCGTGCCGGCGTAAACGTTCCATCCCGTGGCGAACTGCGGCGCGCTAGGCGCCGATACCGTCAGTACCGTCCCTGGCGTGATCGCGATTGTCACCGCCGGCCCCGCCGCGCTTTCTTGGTTCAACTGGTTCACCCAAGTCACCTGCGCCCAGAAGGATCCTCCCGGCCCGGTGCCCGGCTGAAACGTCAACGACGGCGCTCCCGGCGCCGGTATCGGATACCCAACCAGTCCCACGCCGATCACATACAGCAGTTCCTTCGCCCTTTGCTCCAGTTGTTGGTACTCCTGCCACTTCTTCTCGTACCTGTCGTTTAGCTGATTGTTGTAAGCGTCCCGATATACCATCGACAACGTCCGCATTGCATGCCACTGCTGCAATGGATCGGTAACCACCACATCGCCCATTCCGATCTGTCTCCGCAGCGTGTCCTGCGGATCGATCCAATTAGTGAACGGACTCCGTGTCTCTTGCTTTAACAGCAGCGTCAGAAGCTGCCGGCCGATATCTTGCTGGGCCAGCTTGATCTTCCCCCCCAGGTCGATCTGCTCCTGAGCCGCCAAAGTCAAGATTCCGTTTTCGTATGTCGCCAAGTCCTGGTCCTGGTTGATCGGTCCGTCGTTAAAAAGTGGCATCGTTCGCTCCTCCGCCGCTATTCCTTCGTCCGCTTCCGCGGCCTTGGCGCCGGCATCAGGTTCACTACAACGCGCTCCTGTAACACCCGCTCCTCGGCTTCCAGTCTTCCCCGTTCCTGGTGCGCGCGGTAATCTTCGGCCTCTTCCGCGGTCGCCAGTCGCGCCCGCCCCTCCACGATGAGCCGGGCCGCCAGCAGGCGCGCCACTTCCGTCCGGCTCCCCGGCTTCCCGCCGTCCGGCGTTTCCAGGCTCATCACCACAACGTGTTCCGGCCCGATCTCCGCTTCCGTTTGCCGAATCTTCTGATAGAAATTCCGTAAGTCCATTTCCGGCTCCTTAAAAAATGCGGCCGGCGCGTTTCCGCCCGGCCGCGTCCTTCTCTGCTCTTAGCTGGTTACCTGAACGCCGAAACTGTTGCGCAACACAGCGCAACCGTACAGCACGTCCACGGTGAATTGCTGGGCCAACGTATTCGGCTGGTAGCTCATCACCACACGCAAGCCGAAGTTACCCAATTCGGCGTACTCGGCCACCGCGCCCGTACCGGGGAGCGGCTTCGGAAGGCGACGGATCACCAATCCGATCGCATCCTTCGTAAAGGCCAGGTTATGCGTGGTCACCGGCGCCGTCCCCGTCGCTTGAACGAACTGCGAGCGGAAGATGTAGAAGTCCTTCATCTTGCCCACCGTGCCGTCCACCAACGCCCGCAGACCCGCTTCGCCAGCGGTATAAAACTCGCTGAACCGGGGAATCTGTCGAAGCGCCGAATAAGCGTTCGAGTCCACCACCAGATACTTGTCCATGCTCGACGGAACTTCCGCCTGGAACAGCACCGTTTCCGCGGCGTCCACCGTCGCCTCGATCGGAGGGGTTCCGCCCTGTCCGATCGGCGCATTCGCCGTGAACTGCGGATACAGATTCAACAGATCGCTTTCGATCCGCTGCGCCAGCGCCACTACCGCCGGCTGCATGTACAGCTTCAACAGGTCTGGCACCGCCAGGCACTTCGTCACGTCCGGAATCTGGAACGTGGCTTCCGTATGCGTGTTCAGCACGATCTGCGCGTTGCCCAGGTTCGGGTTCTGCGGTTGCACCGTGCCGCCTTCGGCGATGTTGTTGGCCACCAGCGTCGGCGGAATCGGAATGTTTACCGTGTCGCCCGTGTTGGCGAGCACCGGCTCGTAATCGCGGTTCACCAGGTTACCCATCACCAGGTTCCCCATAAGCGCCGGCAGCGCCTCCGCCGCAACCAGCTTCACGATCGCTGATGCTACGTTTGCTGAGGTAATAATACCCATCTTGTTCTTGCCTCTCCTTCTATCTCTTCTGTCTCTTCAACCGGCCCGTCCTCGGGCCTCGTCTTACTTCCCTCGCAGGGTCTGCTGCGCCACCCGCGAGATCTCTTCGCGTATCCGCTGAAGTTCCTCCGGGTCCATGCCCGGCCGGATCTGTTCCAGCGTGATCCCGCTTCCACCCGGCGCCGACTTCGGCGCCGATCCCACCCCAGAACCGCCGCTGATCCTCGCCGGCAGCAACTCTGGGTTCTCGGCCACGAACTGCGCCAGGAAATCTTTAATCCCCTGTTCACCGGCTCCGCCTCTCGCGATCAGCCGGCCGTCCTCGGTCCTCGAAATGTCGTCTTTCACCGCGCGGTAGGCCAGGTCCACCTTGGACACTCCCAAACGCTGCAGCTCCGCCCGGATCGTCGCGCTGCGGTCGGATTCCTCCG
The DNA here is from genome assembly GCA_963823105.1 of uncultured Acidobacteriota bacterium. Classification (GTDB taxonomy): domain Bacteria; phylum Acidobacteriota; class Terriglobia; order Bryobacterales; family Bryobacteraceae; genus JAJYKC01. The sequence goes on along the minus strand of CAWGKC010000005.1, from coordinate 819,840 downwards.
CAGCCGCCCTCGTCCGTTTGTTTTCTTCCACCAGTTCGTTCAGCCGACGCTCCAGCACCTCGCGCCGCTTCCGCTCTTCCACCAGTTCCACCTTGTATGCCGGCTCGGCTTTCCGGTGCTCGCTGCGCGCGAACTCTTCCACCGCGCTTCGAATGATGGCGGAAATATCCATCCCCGCTTCGCTCTTCTTCGTGTCTTCGTTCATTTCGGTGTCTTCCATCTCCAAGCCTCCTTAAAATCGTCTTCCGCCCGCGCTAAACCCCGTCGATCTCTCGCGCCACCGCGTCTTTCGTCTGCTGCGGCGCGTCGCTCAAATACTTGAATGCCAAGCCCTTGAAGATCTCCTTCTTCAGCGTCGGCGATTCGATTCCCATCGCCAGCAACTGCTGCGCATCGGCCAGCTCCGTCCCGAAGTCTCCGATCTCGAACTCGTCCAGGCCCGTTACGCTCACCGTCACGTTGTCTTCCCGTGCCTCTTCGATCGCCCTCAACACCCGTTTGATCGACTCCTTCACGCCGTCCCCATACGCCCGCAGCACTTCCTGCGTAATCGTGAACTCCCACTGCTTGCTCAGCCCGCTCTGCCGCGGCCCGCCCTTCAACTGCCCGCCCCCTTGCGTCAGCCAGCACACCCGGTAAATTTCGTCCCTCAACCGCTCCAGGTTGTCCGCCGCGATCTGGTACACGTTCCCCTGCGGTTCCGTCCATCCAAACTTGTCTTGCGGTCCGAGTTGAATGTAGTAACTCTCGCCCACCATCTGGTTCCAATCCCGTTCGCTATATATCACCGGCATCGCGAACAGCCCCATCGTCAGCGCCCAGCTCAGCGCATTCGACTTATTGAAATGCTCCAATTGCAGCGACCCCGCCCGGTTCATCATCCACATGCCCTCGGGCACGCTCAAATCGAACAGCGGCACCAGCCCCAACTTCGCCAACCCGTGAAACCCGCTCGCCTTCAGCTCGATATGCTTGCCGTCATCGGTCTCGTCCCACGCCTCCAGACCGCCGTGTCCCGCCGTTTTGGTTCGCTCGTACACCCGAAAGCTTGTCCGGTCGTAGTACACCCAGCGCGTCGCCTCCAGCCATTTGCGATCCTCTACTTTTGGCTTCGTCAGATACGTGCTCCGCAACACCACCCATTCATAGTTGCCGTGCTCGTCCACGCTCCAATTGATCAACTCCTCCGGCGAGTACCCCGCCAGATAAGCGCGCGACGCTCCCCCCGCGTCTTCCTCTGCCCGCGTTTCCACCGCCCGCTCCATCCGCGGAAAATCCACCAGAATATGGCTCTTGCCGTAAATCAACGTCTCTCGCAGTCGTGCCCGGTAGAAATCGGCCAGCGTCGTCCCCTTCAGATCGCAATCCTCCACGAACTCGGAAAAAAATTTCGTCCCCGCCTCGAACCCTCCCGTAAAGCCCAGCACCGGTTCGGTGCGGAACAGCGTCGCCGAATACCAGTCCACGATCGATCCCGCGTGGTTTTCGTAAAACACCCGCAGCAGCCGTTCGGCGTAGACGTCGCGCGGTTCTTTTTGACGCGGCACCAGGTAGCGGTCCGCGTGTGCCCGCATCTGCTCTCCGCCGGCATACAGGTCGGCGTAGGTCTTCCACGTCTCCACCCGCGCACGGTAGTCGGGATGCTCCCGGTTGATTTCGTTTGTCTCGTCGCTATTCATCGCTTCTGTTTCCCTCTCTTCAATCCGCACGCTTACATCAGCCGCGCGTTCTGTTCCCCGAACGGCGTCTGCACCCGGCATTCCTTCCACACCAGGTACCCCAGCGCGTCCGACAAATGCGTCCGCTTCGGGTCCCGGTCTTTATCGATCGTCATGCTGTCCGGTTTGTAGGTCACCTCTTCTAAGTCCAGAACCGTCTCCTTGCACTTGGGGTCCAGAAACAACTCCGTGTCCCCCGCCGCCGAATAAAGCATCGCGTTCACTAACCCCACCCGCTCCCGCACGCTCGGGTTCACCGTCGGCACCCGGAACTCAAACCTCTTGTAGCCCGCTCCCTGCAGAAACTCCCTCACCATCCGGTAATCCGTCGTCCCGCTCGTCTGCAGCCTCGCCCCCGTCGCATCCCCGTAAATTACCAGCGGCTCCGGATGATACGGATAACGCGACCGGAATTCTTCGCATGCTTCCACCGTGCTCGCCCTGCTCAGCACGATCTCGTCCAACACCCTCACCTCGCGTTTGGCGATCTGTGCGATCACCGAACACATCGGATCCACATTAAAATCCAACGCCCACAACAGCGGTAACGCCGGATCCACCTTCAACGGCTTCAGATTTCTATTCCGCTCGAACCCGTCGTACACCCGTCCCGCGCTGACGTTCAGATACTCGCCCAGCGCCTCCTGCGCGAAAAACCGCGCGTCGTAACTCCTCTGCAGCCTCTCGTAGTAATCCGGAATCTTGTCCAGCACAAACCGGTTTTCGTAAGGCGTGGCGAGTATCGCCTCGTAGCCTTCCACCGGTTCCTTGATGAACTTCCGATACACCCAATCGAATCCCTTGGGCGTCCACACCGCGAATCCGCACAGCCTTTTGGCCGCCGGATCCCTCAACCTGCCCTCCAGCCGCAGCCACGAATCCGCGTTCGTGTACGTCAGCTCATCCACACCAAACCACGCTAGATTCGTTCCCCGCAGCCGCTCGAAATCGTCCACGGCCCGGAACACCACTTTCGACCGCGTCTCTCGGAACGTCAATACGCTCTCGGCCTTGTTGAACTCATAAGGAATCCCGTTCTTGTCCAAAATCCCCAACATCGCCGTCAACGTCGCGTCCCTCAACATCGGGTACGTCGGCGCTCCGATTAACCCCTGCCGCCCCGGATTTTGGTAACTCAGCCGGATCGCTTCATGACATAATGCCTGGCTCTTACCCGATCCTACCGGTCCCGAAAATCCTTTAAACCTCGCTTTCGAATCGTGAAACCGCTTCTGCGACGGCAGCGGCTCGTGTACGATATTTACTTCCCGCTTTCCTCCGGTTGATCGACCCACGTAACGATAATCTCCTTCGGCGGCTCGTCCGCCTCCATCTCGCGCTCCAGTTGCAGCAGCCGGATATAGTCGCCTAGCGACACCTTCCCAGGATCCGACTGCAAACGTTCCTCCAGCCCCTGCAACAGCCCGTGGATCAACTCGCGACGGCTCTTCGGGTTCTCGCCGTTCGTCTTGTTTGGTTTTGCCGGCCCATTGTCTCGCGGCTTGTTTGCCATTTCTTTCTCACCCGTGGAAAGACTAGCAGACACACCGATACCCACTTTCCGTTTCAGAAACGGAAACCGTTGAAGATATTAAGGGTTATCTCGATTGAGAATCGCGTGACTGAGTTTCGGCGGACTCCGCGCCTTGCCGTTTCGCGTACGCTTTCGCCAGCCGGGCCTCCAGCGGCGGAAGCAAAATATTGATCGTCAAAGTCACGGCGCCCACAAGCGCCGCCAGCCTCAGCCGTCCCGTCCCGGCCACCATCCCCATCGCCGCGACGATCCAAAGCGTCGCCGCCGTCGTCAGTCCCTTCACCCGTTCCCCCGCTCGCATAATGTTCCCCGCGCCCAGAAACCCGATGCCCGTCACCACCTGCGCCGCCACTCGCCCGCTGTCGTCCAGGATCCGCGAGATCATCAGAAACGCCGCCGCCCCCGCCGCCACCAGTGCGTTCGTCTTGATCCCCGAATCGTGTCCCCGCAACTCCCGCTCCAGGCCAATCGCGGCGCCGATCGCCAACGCCGCTCCCAAATTAGCCGCGAACTCCGAAGTCTCGATCATCGTCTACCGAGTCTACAACGCGCCCGGCCCGGAATCAGCTAATCAGCCACCGGCAGACCAACCAGCCCGTCCCCGCGAGAAATCCCAGAACAGCCTGATACTCCTGATTCTTTGCATAAACCGCCCATTCGAAGCGCCCCTGCGCTCTTTCTCTCCGCCACCGCGGCACCAGCTTAGGTACGCACTCCGCATAAACGGAATATTCCGGGAACAAACGCCGCAGATGCTGTTCTTCTAGCTCGATCACCGGCAAATAAACGAATAAGAAGACCGCCGCGAAAAGTGCCGCCAGCGCCCATCGCCGCGACGCGATCGCCAGTCCGCCCGCCGCCAACAGCGTTCCAACATATAAAGGATTCCGCGTAAACGCGTAGGGCCCACTCTGCGCAAGTCTCATATTCTTTCGCAAATGCCCTGCCGCCCAACCTCGCAGCGCCAACCCCAACGCCGCCAGCGGTAACCCCAACAGCAGCGACTCCGCCGAAGGCCTAGACAGCCAAGCGAAGGCGGCCACCAAAACAAACCCGCCCGGCACTCGCAATCGCGCCACTCGATCCGCGTACCACTTCGGAAAAAGGAAGCCGCTCACGGCCGTCCCGGAGCTCCCGCCTTCGCCGCAACCAAGTGCGGCCGCAGCGCCTGCGCCACCATTTCCGGCGTGATCGCTCGCATTTCCGCTCCCACGTTCGTCCCGCGCTTATAAGTCGTCGCCGCCGTCTCGCTTCTCAGCACGCTCATCGTTCCGCCATAGGGACCGTTCCTGGCCGGATCCGTCGGGCCGAAAATCGCCACGCCCGCTTTCCCCAATGCCGCCGCCAGATGCATTGGCCCGCTATCCAGGCCCACCACCGCCGCCGCCCGCCGCGTTGCGTATATCAAGCCCCGCAGTGTCGACACATGCGCGGAGGTGTGCGCCAATCGCAAATCCCTCGGTCCGTCGGCAACCAGCGTCGCGTCGAATTCGCGCTCCAGAATTTGCCCCAAGCGTTCGTAGTTCTCAAGCGGCCATTGTTTCGCTCCCCACCCTGCCAACGGACTGCACAACACGAACGGTCCTTCCGGCAGTTCCCCCTCGGCTTCCCCCGCCGGTAGCGGAAATACTCGCAAGAGGTTCGGAACGCCGGCCGCCGCCGCCAATTCCAAGTTTCGGTCCACCACATGAACCGCCTCCGCTTTCACGCGGCTCGAATAGAACCATGCCGCCACGCGCTCCCGCGTACGATGAAACCCCAGGATCCGTTCTGGACGCGCCACCGCCGCCGCCAGCGAGGATTTGATCAACCCTTGAAAATCCACCGCCAGGTCGAATCGTTGCTCGCGCAGGTCCCGCCACGCCCGCCCGATCCCCGCGAGCGTTCGCCGATTGATTCCCACCACCCGGTCCACATAAGGATTGCCTTCGAGCAATGGCGCCCATTTCTCCTCGATCGCCCACGTCACCGACGATCCCGGAATCCCATGCTTCAGGCTCGCCACCGCTGGCAGAGTATGGATCACGTCCCCCATCGCGCCGAGCCGCACCGCCAGAATTCGAGCCCCACTCCTCAATTGCCGCCGCCTCCATTCCGCCACCGGACGCGCTCCATAAACTCCAACGTCCACCCTGCATCCTTTAACTCAACCGTTTCGATTCCCACCGCCGCGCCGCCATCCTCCACCACATAATCCACCATCCCAAGCGCCGCCGCCAGCTCCGCCCTGGCCCGCGCCGCCATCAGCGGCTTTTCCGGCTCCGCAAGCAGCGCCACCAACACCGCTCCTTCCGGCTTCATCTCCGCGACACACCTCGCGTGCGCCGCCAACATCGGATCGAAGTTGCCTCGGAGCAAAATCACCTTCTTGCCCGCCGTCTCCCGCAGCACCCGTTCCAGCGGCATGATCTTCCTACGCGAATCGATTGTTTGTGCCAAACCCTCTATTGGAACAGTTCGAGCGCGGTCTCCGCCACTCGCGCGGCCGTCACCCGCGTCATGCACCGGTGATCGATCGGGCAATTCCGCAACAAACACGGACTGCATCGCACCGCCTCGCGCACCACCCGCGCTTTCTCGCCCGTCGGCCCCGTTGCTTCGTGATCCGTCGCCCCGAACACCGCCACCGTCGGAACGCCAAGCGCCGACGCGATATGCATCGGCCCCGAATCGTTCGTCAGAAACACGCCGCACGCCGCCGCCAGATCGATGAACTCGCCCAGCGTCGTCTCTCCCGCGAAGTTGCGCGCCTTGACCCCGTCGCTCCGGATTCGCCCGCCAATCTCCTCGCACAACGCCCGCTCCGCCGCCGCGCCGAACAACGCCACCTCCGCGCCGCGAATGCGCGCAACCAGCACCGCCGCCTCCGCGAAGCGTTCCGGCAGCCACTGCTTCGCCGTTCCATAAGCCGCTCCCGGACTCAGCCCAATCACCGGTCCTTTCATCCCGAAGGCGCCGAACCGCACGTTCCCCGCCTTCCCCGCCTCGCCCGCGCCTTCCAGATGGATCGCATCGCTCACGGGGAGTTCGTTGCACGATCCCCGCCCGCCGCAGCATCTCCAGATAATAGAAGCGCTCGTGCCGCGGAATCTCGCCCTTATTCGGTACCGCAACCCTCCCTGTTAAAAGCCATCCCCGCCCATCCCGGTTATAACCGATCCGGTTCGGAATTCCCGCCACAAATGCCATCGCCGCCGCTTCAAACGCGTTCTGCAACAAGATTGCCGCGTCGAATCCCCGCCCCCGCAATTGGCGCGCGAATTTGTATTTCTCCGCCAACGTCTTCGCCGGGTAGCGGATCAATTCGTTGGCGAAACTCTCCCGTGCGTACAAATCCGCCACCCACGGCTTCGCCACCACGCTGATCCGCGCCGTCGGAAACCTTTCTCTCAAAAGGTGCATCGCCGGCAAGCTCATTACCGCATCGCCCACCCAGTTGGTCGCCCGCACCAGGATGTTCGAGAATTCCACTATTGAACTGCCATCGTCGCGCCCGTCTGTGCCGCCACTCCGCCAATCGACATTTGCAAACTGACCGCATTTCCGGTCGGCGCGGTCGCAGGCACCTGCACGTTCACTTGATTCAGCCCGACGAATCCCGGAGCCAGTCCGGAAAACTTCACCGTCGCGGCCACCCCGCCAATCGTCACCGTCGGCGCCGTCAACGTGTTCGCCACGGGAGACGACGGCGCCGGCTCGCCATCGAATAAATTGCCCTGATTCACCGCATCCACCACCCCCAACCCGGTGGCGAAAATCTCCACGATCTCCCCGCGCTTTGCCGGCCGCGAATTCCCCGTCGTACCAACCGGAGCTGCTAGAATCGTCGAATTCGCCACCAGAACCGCCGCCTGCCCGGTTCCTGCTTGGTTCGTCGTGAAGATCGCCGGCGCATACGTCGCTACCGTATAGGTGATCGCCCCTCCCTGCTCGGCCCCGTTCAACGCGACGAAATTCGTCGGCGTTCCCGGCTGCTGGAACCATGAAATCTGCGCGTTGATCTGGCCGGGCGATACATAAAACAGCGGCAGCGCCTCGCCATCCTCGATCAGGAACGACCCGCCGAGAGTGACGGGAAGCGGCGGAGCTACCGAGGTCCCAATCACTCCTCCCGCCATGTTCGTCCCGTAAATCGAAGCGATCATTCCCGGCGCCACCGCCGTCACTTTCGCCGCGGCGTTCACGATGCCGTTGTTGTACAACACCGGCGTCGGCCCGATGTTGAACAAAGCCGGCAAGGACGCCCCGCCTCCCGTCGCCGTGCTGAACGCCACCACGCTCGCCCGCCCCGCCTCCTTCACGTCGGCCGCGTCTATCTGTGCGCTTAAATGCTGCGAATCGGTCACGGTCGTCGCCCGGCTCCCGCCATTCCACTCGACAATCGTTCCCGATGCGAAGTTCGCTCCCGTCACCGTCAACGTGAACGCCCCGCTCCCGGCGTTCACCGTGTTCGGCGACAGCGCCGAAATCACCGGCGCTTGCGACGATCCGCCGCCCAGCGGCACCGCGATCGTCCACATGCTGCGCCCATGTGTCCCCGCCAGCAACACTCTCGACTGCCGGTTCAAAGCCAGCGAAAGTACCACTACCCTCGGCAGCCCGTTCCCCAGCGTCGTCCACGTCCCTCCGCCGTTCGTCGTCACCTGCACGCCGACGTCCGTCGCCGCATAAATCGTATCGGGAACATCCGGATCCACCACCAGCCAGTTCACCGGCACATTCGGCAGGTTCCCGCTAATGTCCGCCCAGCTCGCCCCACCGTTTGTGGTCTTGAATATGTGGCCTTGCGCGTCCGATTGCGCCGGCACGCCCGAGAGCGCCGCGTAAGCCGTCATCGGGTCGGTCGCGTCCGCCGCCACGCTCGTCACCCACCGGTTCGGCAAGCCCGGAGTCCGGTCGTTCCACGAGGGCGCCGCGCTTAGCGCGTTCGTCGTCATCTGCACTTTGCCGTTCGACGTTCCAGCGTACACCGTGTTTCCATCCGCCGGCGATGGCGTAATCACCGTGGTGTAGTCGAATTGGCTCCCCCCGGTCAAATCGCCCGAAATCGCCCGCCAGAAACCCGAGCTGTCCTTCGATTGATAAACCCGGTAGGTCCCGAAATACACCGTCTGCGGCGTCGAAGGATCGATCGCCAGCGGTGCGTAGAACAGCGCCCGGTCGTTGCTATCGATCCCGTAAGACGAGTAATTCGGATATGGCCCCGTACCCGTATCAATCGACATCCAAACCGGCGCGAATGGCACGTAAACGCTCGGATAGGTCCCGAATATCAACGACGAAAACGCTCCATCCACCGCGCTAAACCCTCCGTCCCCTCCCGAAATGTCGTTCCACGCTCCACTCGCCAATTGCTGGGTTCCATTGTCCTGCGTCCCCGCCAGCGCCGCGCTTGGGTTCGTCGGATATGTCGAAATCCCCGGCGTAAATTGAGTCAATGCCAGTGTGCTATTCAGATTGACGAAATGAATCGTGCCTCCTGCCAAAACATCGCTCGCCGGCGCGCTCCAAACGCCACCGTCGTTGCCGAAATATACCGTGCTAAGGTCGGCCGTGAATATCAATGCGTGCTGATCCACATGGATCGCCGGAATCGGAGGAGCGTCCATCGCGATATCGCTGAACGTGGCCCCGCCATCGGTCGATATCGCCAGATTGACGCCGCCCACAATCAGCACGTTGGGATTCTGAGGGTGAACCCGGATTACCAGATCGTAGTCGCACTGTCCGTTCCCGCCGCAAACGTCGCTCGGCACGTTACCCGCAGTCTGATTCCACGTGTTCCCGCCGTCCGTCGTCTTCCACACCCCAAGAAGAAACGCGCTAGGCGAGTTGGAGTTGTATTGGCTGTTATCCTGCACCGCCGCGTACAACGTCGTCGGCGTCGAAGGCGCAATGCCAAGATCGATCCGGCCTGCTCCGCTGTTGGGAAACGAATTCCCTCCCGACCCGTTCGATTGCGTCCACGACCCTCCGCCGTCGGTCGATTTATACACGCCGTTCGACGCCGCTCCACCAGGATCCCCCAGTGCCGCGTATACAGTCGAAGTGTTCACCGGATCGAATACGATTGCCGTCCCCGCCGATCCCGAAAGCACGTTGGTCCACGTGTTCCCGCTGTCCGTCGAACGATAAACTCCGCCTTCCGAACCCGCGAGCACGATCGTCGAATTGGCCGGACTCACCGCCATCGCGCCAATTCTCTGCGCCCCGTTCGGTCCGCTCAGAAATGGCCCCGGGATGTTAGTCCAAGTGCTTCCTCCGTCCGTCGATTTCAAAATCCCCGCGCCGTAATAACTGTCGCCGGCGTTATTGTCCTCCCCGGTCCCCACATAAATCGTCGATGTGTTCTTCGGGTCGATCGCGATCGATCCCGCGGCCAGCGATACCTGCCCGTCCGATATCGCCGTCCAATTCTTTCCCCCGTTCGTCGTCTTCCAGATCCCGCCATAAGCGCCGCCCGCGTAAACCACGTTCGCATTCGTCGGATCCACCGCCATCGCCGAAACGCGCCCTGATGTCGGTGTATCTTCGTCGCAAATGAAGAGATAGGTGCAATGCGTCGGCTCCGGCCCGATCGAAGTCCACGCCGCCGACGTCGAGACCGCTTCCGGAGCGTGTACCGGCGCCGCTCCCGCAAACGCCTGCTGCCGCGACTCTCGCGATTCGGTCCACCCGGTCCATCTCCTGCACTGCCCTCATCCGCGCTCCCGCCGGAATTCGCGCGTGCGGATAAGCCCGCTGCTTATAGAACCACTCTTCCCGCTGCCTCGGATAATCCTGCTCTTCCGCCTCCTGCGAGGGCCGCCGCCGTGGTTGTTGCGCCGACAGAGGAGCCACTCCCGGAAATGCGCCGGCCAGCAAGACTATTGTGAAAAGGATACGCTTCATGAAGACCTCGTGAAGGACGCGGAGACTTTCTTATACAGTGTAACGTGAGAGAACCTAACCCGGTTTCCGAGTTGGTACTCGCGCCTTGTCGGGATTTGTAAAATGGCCGCAAACTTACACCCCGTCTCGTTCCTTCAGCAATGGCTCAGGGAGGTCTGCAATGGCGAATGGGAACAAACAAAGGGAGTCACCATCGAGTCCCTTTCAAGCCCCGGCTGGATCGTCACCGTCGATCTCGCGGAATCACCGCTCGACGGCGTCCCCATGGACCCCGTCCGTGCCGAACGCTCTTCTTCCGATTGGATCGACTGCCGCGTCGAACTGAACCAGTTCATCGGTTCTGGCGATCCTTCCAAGCTCTCCACCATCCTCCACGTCTTCCAAACCTGGGCCACCCGTTCCCAAAAGGTAAAATAGAACCGGATTCATTCATGGGAACCGTTTTCACCCGCCGGGAACTCATCTCCGCCCGCCAGGAATGGCGCCTGGCCGGCAAAACCGTCGTCTTCACCAACGGCTGCTACGACATCCTCCATCCCGGCCACATCCGCCTTCTTGAATCCGCCCGTTCCCTCGGCGACGTGCTCATTCTCGCCCTCAACACCGACTCGAGCGTCCAGCGCCTGAAAGGCCCCAACCGCCCCATCGTCTCCGAACGGGACCGCGCCGCCCTCGCCTCCGCCCTTCAAGCCGTCGATGCCGTCGCCTTCTTCGATGAGGACACTCCCCGCGATCTCATCGCCGAAGTGCTCCCCGACATCCTCGTCAAAGGAGCCGACTGGTCCCACTTCATCGCCGGCCGCGAGGAGGTCGAAGCTGCCGGTGGAAAAGTCATGGCCCTCCCCCTCGAACCCGGCTACTCCACCACTGGCATCGTTGAGGAGATCCTCGCCCGCTAGGCGTTTGTGACTCCTCCGGCGATTCGCGATCTTTTTCTGTCGCTCGGACGCGACCCCGCTTTCCAGGAACTCGCCGGCCGTCTCACCCGCGATCGCGCCGCCCGCGTTTCGCTCTCCGGCCTCACCACCACCGCCAAAGCCGCCTATCTCGCCCTTCTCTGGCAAGCCGTCGAAAGGCCCATCCTTGTCGTCGCCGATGGCAACAAGCAGGCCGAAACGCTCACCGAACTCACCGTCGCCTTCACCGCCCTGCTCGATAGCGGCCGCGATGCCGCTCCGCCTCAATTAATCCCCGCCCTCGACGTTCTTCCCTCCCAGCGCCTCAGCCCTCACAGCGAAATATCCGCCCAGCGCGCCACCGCTCTCTGGCGTCTCGCCAACGGCCGCGCCGGCATCACCATCGCTCCCGTCGCCTCCGCCCTGCTCCGCACCGCCCCCGCCGCAGCCTACCGCCAACTCGCTCTCACCCTCCGCGTCGAAGAGGAAGTTCCGCTCGACGACATCGCCGCCCATCTCCTCTCCATCGGCTACGAACGCCGCGAACCCGTCGAAATGACCGGCGAGTTCTCCATCCGCGGCGGCATCCTCGATGTCTACCCCGCCGAATCCGCCAAGCCCGTCCGAATCGAATTCTTCGGCGACCAGATCGAATCCATCCGCCGCTTCGACGTCGAAACCCAGCGCTCCGTCCTTCGCATCCCCGAAGTCACCGTCCTCCCGTTGCTCGAGTTCCCCAAATCCCCCGTTCTCCTCCGCCAATTGAGCGAAAAACTCGACGGGCAAGCCGGATTTCCATCGTCCGGCGAAGCCTTCCCCGGCTGGGAGCTTCTAATCCCCCTCGTCCATCCGCGCTCGGACTCCCTGTTCTCTCTCGCCTCCGATCCCGTCGTCGTCATCGACGAGCCCGAACAGACCGCCGCCGCCGCCGAACGCTTCTGGAAACGTCTCGACGACGCCGAATCCGCTTCGCCGCTCGTCCCCTCCGAAGCCGTCTTCTTCCGTTGGGGCGAACTCCGCTCTCACATCGAAGGCAAAGCCGAAGTGGAATTTCGCGAGGTCGAAGTCCTCACCGCCGAGTCCTCCGCGGAATCGCTCCACATCGCCACTCGCCCCGCCATGAGCTTTCAGGGCAACATCCCGCTCGCCGTCAAGGAATGCCGCGGCCTCGTTGAACGCGGCTACCGCGTCGCCCTCTTCGCCCCCACTCTCGGCGAAATCGAACGTCTCGCCGACATCCTCCGCGAGTACTCCGTCCCTTTCCAACTCGCCGTGCAAACCACCGATGCCGCCTCTTCCCACCTCGCCGAGCGCGGCTATTTCGGCAGCGGCGACGCCAACACCCTTCTGGTCAAAGGCCGCGTTCGTCGCGGCGTCGTGTTCCCGGACCGCTCCATCGCCATTGTCGGCTCCGACGACCTTTTCGAATCCGTCAGGGCCCTCGATCGCCCCGCTCCGCAAAGCCAACACCTCGCCGCTTTCTCCACCGGCTCCGCCGATCTCGCCGTGGGCGATTACGTCGTCCATAACGTCCACGGCGTCGGCCGTTTCCTCGGCGTCCGCGAACTCGCCCAAAACGGCCAAGGCGGCGATTTCATGCTCGTCGAATACGCGGGCGACGCCAAGCTCTACGTCCCCTTGGCCCGCATGGACCTCATCCAGAAATTCCGCGGCTCCGGCGACGCCGCTCCGCCTCTCGACAGACTCGGAGGCGTTAGTTGGGAGCGCACCAAAACGCGCGTCAAGGCCAAAATGCGCGACATGGCGGATGAGTTGCTCAAACTCTACGCCGAGCGCCGCATGACCGGCGGATTCCAGTTCTCCCGCGACGGCAACTGGCAGCGCGAGTTCGAGGACTCCTTCGAATACACCGAAACCAAGGACCAGCTCGACGCCGCGCGCCACATCAAGCGCGACATGGAAAGCGAGCACCCCATGGACCGCCTCCTGTGCGGCGACGTCGGCTTCGGCAAAACCGAAGTCGCCATGCGCGCTGCCTTCAAAGCTCTCGGCGACGGCAAACAGGTCGCCATCCTCGCCCCCACCACGGTTCTCTGCTTCCAACACTACGAAACCTTCAAACGCCGCTTCGGCGCCTTCCCCGCCCGCATCGAAATGCTCAGCCGCTTCGTCACTCCCAAAGACGCCCAGGCCGTGCTTGCGGGCATCTCCGACGGAACCGTCGATATTGTCGCCGGCACCCACCGCATCCTCTCCAAAGACGTCCAGTTCCGCGACCTCGGCCTCCTCATCGTCGACGAGGAGCAGCGCTTCGGCGTCCGCCACAAAGAGCGCATCAAACAAATCAAGAAGGACGTCGACGTGCTCACCATGAGCGCCACGCCCATCCCGCGCACCCTCCACATGTCGCTCCTCGGCCTTCGCGACATGTCCGTCATCGAAACCCCTCCCAAAGACCGCCTCGCCATCCATACCGTCGTCGCCCACTTCGACAAAGCGCTTATCAAAACCGCCATCGAACAGGAATTAAGCCGCGGCGGCCAAGTCTACTTCGTCCACAACCGCGTCGACACCATCGTCATGCGCGCCGCCATGATTCGGGAGATGTTGCCCGATTGCCGCATCGGCATCGGCCACGGCCAAATGGGCGAAGCCGAACTCGAACGCGTCCTCCTCGGCTTCATGAAGCATGAATTCGACGTCTTCGTCTGCACCACCATCGTCGAGAACGGCCTCGACATCCCGCTCGCCAACACCATGATCATCGAGCACGCCGAACGCTACGGACTCTCGGAGTTGTATCAGCTCCGCGGCCGCGTCGGCCGCTCCAACCGCCGCGCCTACGCCTATCTCCTCGTTCCCACAGACGCCGAGCTCAGCGAAATCGCCCGCAAACGTCTCGCCGCTCTAAAGGAATTCAGCGACCTCGGCGCCGGTTTCAAAATCGCCGCCCTCGACCTCGAGCTCCGCGGAGCCGGCAACATCCTCGGTGGCGAACAGCACGGCCACATCTCCACCGTCGGCTTCGATATGTACGTCCGCCTTCTCGAAGAAACCGTGCATGAACTGCGCGGCGAGGAGATCGTCCCCCAAATCCACTCCACCCTTAACCTCGGCCTCGATGTCCGCATCCCTCCGTCCTACATCTCCGACGAACATCAACGCCTTCGCGCATACAAACGTATCGCCGACGTCACCTGCGCCGCCGACGTCGAAAAAGTGCTCGGCGAACTCGAAGACCGCTACGGCCCCGCCCCCGATGCCGTCCGCATCCTTCTCCAGTTTTCCGCCGTCAAAGGCAAAGCCCAATCGCTCGGCGTCGAAGCCGTCGATCGCCGCCAGGGCGCTCTCAACATCAAGTTCCACGCCGCCTCCCGCATCGATCCCGCCCGCCTCATGGCCATGGTCGGTTCCACCTCCGGAGCTCAATTCACCCCCGCCGGCGTCTTGCGTCTCCCCCTCGGAGCCGCTTCCGAACCCGCCGCCGTGCTCGCCTTCCTCGAAGAGCGTCTCGGCCAATTGGGTTAGAATCGCAGCGTGCCCGCACTCGCCACGCCCGCCCGTCTCCGTTGGCTCGCGGTCGTCGTCTTCGTTTTCTCCTGCGTCCTGAACTATCTCGACCGTCAAGTGCTGGGCATGATGCTGGTCATCTGGCATCGCCATCCCGCCTTCGCCTTCACCGACCGCGACTACGGCCTTCTCATCTCCGCCTTCTCCCTCGCCTACGCCATCAGCGCTCCCTTCATGGGCTGGTTTCTCGACCGCGCCGGCCTCAATCGCGGCATCTCGTTTTCCGTCGCCCTCTGGGCGCTCGCCAGCATCGGCGCCGGCACCGCCAACAGCGTCTCTCAACTCCTCGCCTGGCGCTGCCTCCTTGGCGTGGCTGAGGCCAGCGGCATCTCCGCCGTCGGGAAAATGGGCGCCCTCTATCTGTTTCCCAAGGAACGCGCCGTGGGAGCCGCGCTCAGCCAGTTGGGCCTCAGCGTCGGAGCCGGCCTCGCCCCGCAATTCGCAAATTACTTCGCGTCGGAATTCAACTGGCGCTGGGCCTTTTACGCCTCCGGGATCGTCAGCCTGCTCTGGATTCCCGCCTGGCTGCTCACCTCGCGTTTAATCCCGCCGCCACTGCTCGACGACGTTCCCGACGAACACCCCGGCTCCTCCTTCCAACTCCTCCGCGATCCCCGCCTCTGGTCCCTCATGGGAGCCAACTTCCTTGGCATGACCGTCTATAGCCTCTGGACCAACTGGGTCCCACGCTATCTCGAAAAGATGCACCACCTCACCGCCTCGGATATCGCCCACTACGCCGGCTGGGTTCCCATCTGCGGCTACGCCGGCGCCTTCCTCGGAGGCACTCTCTCCTGGCGCCTCATCCGCGGCGGCATGCCCCCCGCCACCTCGCGCAAACGCGTCTGCCTGCTCAGCTCCATCGTCGTCCTGCTCACCGCCGCCATCCCCCTCGCCCCCAACGCTCTCTGGTCTACCATCGGCATGTCCCTCAGCTTCTTCTGGATCGCCTCCTGGAGCACCAATCTCTACACCATCCCCGTCGACCTCTACGGCGCCCGCCACGCCGCCTTCGGCGTGTCCGCTCTCGTCTTCGCCTTCGGAGCTATGCAGGCGGTCGTCTCCCGCCCCCTCGGCCAAGCCATCGAGCGCTGGGGCTTCGCTCCCGTCTGCTTAGTCTTCGCCTTCCTCCCGTTCGCCGCGCAGATGCTCTTGCAGGCTTTCGTCCACGAATCCGCGCCCATCCCCGAACCCTCCGCCGCCGTCTCTCAATAAAATCGCGTCAGCCACTCCGCCACCAGCGCCGGCTTCTCGCTCCCTTCGATCTCCACCGTCACCGTCCACGCCGCCTCGTTCCCCTTCACCCCTTGCACCGCGAATCTCCCCCGGATTCGCGCCCCGCTCACAACCGGCGAAACGAACCGCAGCCGGTTGAATCCGTAATTGATCCTCATCTTGAAATCCCCCCGCACCTCCACCGCTTGCCTCGACATCTCGCTCAGCAGCGAGACGGTCAAAAACCCATGCGCGATCGTCTTCCCAATCGCGGACTCTCGCTGGCACCGCTCGACGTCCAAGTGAATCCACTGCCGGTCCCCGCTCACCTCCGCGAACTCGTTGATCTTTCCCTGCGTCACCTCCATCCACTCGCTCACCCCCGCCTCCTGCCCTATCAAATCTGCCAGTTCCGCCAACCCTTCGATGATCCGCGCCATGGAAAGAGTCTAATGCAGACGCCGCCCGCCGTGGTCTATACTGTGGAGAGAGAGGGGACACGTGGTTCCTCGCGCCCGCTTCATCGAGAGAGTATGTTAACCGTTTTTTTGACCATCCTTCACGTCGTAATTTGCTTTTTCCTGATCGTCGTCGTTCTTCTCCAGAGCGGCAAGGCCGCCGACTTGGCCGGAGCCTTCGGCGGGATGGGTTCCCAAACCGCTTTCGGTCCCCGTGGCTCGGCCACGGTTCTCTCCAAAGCCACCACCATCGCCGCCGCTCTGTTCATGGTGACTTCGCTTTCCCTCGCCATCCTGGCCAATCGCAACGCCGGAAACAGCATTGGCTCCAGCGTCCTGGATAAAATAAAGCACCAGCCCGTGAAGACCGCCCCGCTCCAACCGGCGGCCCCGAAGAAGTAACCGTTTTTCTCACGTCACGCGGAGGTGGCGGAATTGGCAGACGCACTAGCTTGAGGTGCTAGCGGGAGTAATCCCGTGGGGGTTCAAGTCCCCCTCTCCGCACCACTCAGATTAAAGTAGTTACCTTAATGGGGCGACCGGCGATCGGGTCGCTCCTTTTTGGTGAGCACGCGGGAGTCATCGCTCGCGAGTTCCAACCGCCCTACGGGCGCCAGCTCACCGCTAGTTCACTATTAGTAACATCGCCGCGCGATCGATGGGTTTCCGCCCGCCTGCCGCCGGAGAGCTACGAGTAAATTGGTTCTAACTTGCTGACGACATAGTCGCCACAGCGTTCATAACTAGCTCGAGGACCTTTCCGCGCCGCATCCAGGTCGACGCAATTCCATCCGCGATAACCGATCTCCTTCAATACGCGATGACACCGCGGAAAATCGATTTCTCCGTCGCCTAAATCGTAAATGCTCGATAGAAATCGGGCGGTGTCCGGCGGAGGAACCGTACCATTGGCGTCGGCGAATCCGGCCGGCGGGGTGGTCCACTTCGCATCCTTGTAATCCATCATCACAATGCGGTTCTTGTACTTCTGAAACATCTCGACGACGTTACTGCCGCCAAGATGGAGGTGCGCGGTGTCGGGCGAGAACCCGAACAGTTTCGCATCCGTCATCCGCATGCAGCGGTCGATCTCCTCGGGCTTCTCGCACATCTGCCCGAGATGGTTGTGCAAACCCGCGCGGAACCCTTTCTCCCCCGCCGCTTCGCCAATCCGGTTGAACGTCTGGCACATCGTCTGGAATGCCGCATCGCTCCGGGTCTCCGGCGGCCGCCGCGAGGGTGAAAACACAACCAGCCGGTTTGCTCCAAACGACGCGAGGAATTCCATGGCCTTCCGTGCGTCTTCGAGCATTCTCGCCTGCTGCCCGGGGTCGTGCGCCGGTCCGCCAAACGAGATCGTAGCGACGTGGAGATCGCGCCTGCTCAACTCCGCTTCCAACTGCGTGGCCGTCAACCCGTATTTCCGCAAAATAGCGGGGAACTGCGTTAACCGGAGGCCGACGAAACCGGTATCCCGCATGACGTCGAGAATATCGGTGAAGGCCACCGGCTGAAAATGGTTCCAAAGATTTGCGCTAACCGCCCACTTCACATTGTTATTCGCAGGCAATCGGCGGCTGGCGGCTATCAACGTACCCGAAAGCAAAGTCAGAAAAGAACGTCTATGCATAGCGCGATGCAATCATACTACGTTAACGAGCCGGCCCGGGCGCGATCCCAACGCATGATACACTCGAAAAACGCCGTAGCGCCGTTACGCCAAAATGCAGGTGGCGCGGGCGGAACGAGGTGGGGACGAAGCAGAGATACCCCATGTGTTCATGAGATATCTGAGCGTTGACAACGGCAACCGGCTCGATGACCTAACGCTTGCGCGAGCTTCACGAAGAGCGATCTTGTACGAGACGGAGCCGAGCGCCGCCCGCGTCCACCAGGCAAGTCGCTTCCTTACTGGGCTAGTCGGATGAACGTCAATCCCGATCTTGCGAGTTCCCCTCTCATCACAACTCGCGCCCCGGCGACGTCGTTCACCGACGGCAGCGGCGGACGTCGTTGGACAATCATCGGCTTGCTGAGCCTCGGCATGGTCGTCGCCTACGTATCCCGATCCAATCTCGCGGTGGCGCTGACATTACCCGATCTTGTCAAATCGTTTCATCTCTCCGACACGGACCGGGGCACGCTGAATTCGTCCTTCTTTTGGGCTTACGCGTTGTTGCAAGTACCCGCCGGCTGGCTGGTAGACCGCTACGGCGTGAAATGGCCTTATGCTCTGGGTTTCCTGTTTTGGTGTCTGGCTTCGGCGGGAACGGCGCTGGTGAACTCCGCGGCGCAATTGATCGCCTTACGCGTCCTGGTGGGCATAGGGGAGTCGGTCGTGGCGCCCGCGAGCTATCGATGGATCCGCCTGAACTTCGCCGAGCGCCAGCGCGGTCTTGCCGTCGGCCTCTACATGACGGGCACCAAGATCGGGCCGGCGATCGGAACGCCCTTGGCCGCTTGGTTAATTATGCGTTACGACTGGCGAACCATGTTTGTGCTGGTCGGCGCCGGCGGTCTGATCTGGCTGATACCGTGGATACTCCTGGTCAAAGACCGGAATCGTGAACCGCATCCGCCGGCCGGAACCGCTGTTGTGAAACCTTTGCCGTTTGCCTTACTCCTGGCAAGTCCGGTAACGTGGGGAACCGTGATCGCCACCTTTTCATATATGTACTTCGTGTATTTCTGCATGACGTGGATGCCCGCCTATTTCATGGAAAAGCGTCATCTCTCGCTCTCTCAAATGGGCGCGTACACTTTCTTCAGCTTCGCCGGGATGGCGGTCGTCGCCGCACTCGCTGGATGGGCCGCCGACTTGCTGATTGGACGGGGAGGCGATGCGGTCGGCGTCAGGAAGTGGTTCACCATAGCCGGCTTCGCCATCGCATGTACCGAGCTGATCGGAGCCCAGTCTTCCTCCGCCGCCGTCGCTTTAACGTTTTCCATCGTCTCTCTCTCAGGCCTGGGCCTGGCAACGGCCAACTACTGGGCGCTGACGCAAACCTTAATCCCCGTCTCCGCCATCGGCCGCGTCTCGGGGATACAGAACTGCGCGGCGAGCGTCGCCGGCATCGCGGCTCCCATCTTCACCGGCTGGCTCAAGCAGCGAACACACAGCTACGAAGCCCCGATGATGGCGTGCTTTGTATTTCTGGTGGCTGGTGTGCTCTCCTATATATTCATGGTCAAGGCCCGGTACGCGCCGGATACGGGGAGAAGCCGTGTCTGACAATCACGTCCGTATGCCGGCAAACAAGTTTAAGGCCGCGCTGCTCGACCGCCATAGGCAGATTGGCCTCTGGAGTTCCCTCTGCAGCAACATCGTCGCCGAGATCATCTCCGGCTCGGGCTTCGATTGGATCGTGATCGATACCGAACACGCTCCCAACGAGATTCCCGGATTATTGTCGCAGTTGCAGGCCATGGGGAAGGGGACGGCAGAGCCGGTAGTCCGTTGCGCCTGGAACGACGCGGTGCTGATCAAGCGCATCCTCGATATTGGGGCCCGCTCCCTGCTGGTTCCCTTTGTCCAGGACGCAAACGAAGCTCGCCGCGCCGTCGCGGCGACTCGCTATCCGCCGCTCGGAACACGAGGCGTTTCTGTCGCGCCGCGAGCGAATCTCTACGGTCGAATTCCGCAGTATCACGCCAAAGCCCACGAGGAAATTTGCGTCCTGGTCCAGGTTGAAACAGCCGCCGCACTCGATGCCATTGAGTCGATCGCCTCGGTGGACGGCGTTGACGGAATCTTCATCGGACCGAGCGACCTTGCCGCCGATTTAGGACACCTCGCCGACCCTGGCCACCCCGTGGTTCAGTCGGCGATCGCCTTGGGCGCGGAACGAATTCAGGCGGCGGGAAAGGCCGCCGGCATACTTACATCGGATCCGGACGCGGCCGCCAGATTCCTCGAATCGGGCTTCACTTTCGTCGCCGTTGGCAGCGACGCTGGCGTGCTCGCGCGCGGCACCGAACTGCTGGCCGCTCAGTACAAGAACAAGACGTTTCGCCGGCCCGGCGCAACCGTCTCATCCCTCTGAACCTGGGCTCCTAATCTCCACATGGGAGATGCCTTCGATAAACGTAGCGATCGCGGAATGATCGAGTTCTCCCTTCCCGTCGCTCATGAGCGAAAGCACGATCTACAGAACCAACGCGGTGAGAGGGACCGCGACTTTCTTCGCCTCGGCGGTCGAAAGCGCAAAGGGTGCCGCGCGCACCGCCAGACTCAGCATGAAACGGATCGCGCCGCACTCCGTTTTGCGCGAGTTCCTTGAAAAGCGCGTGCGCCAGATCTTTCTGTTGCGGGAGGATCGTGAATCCGGGCTGAAGTTCCGGGAACGCTTGGCGCTTTGAAACCCAGTACTGCGCTGCCTGCCAAGCCATCTTTGATAGCATTCACCACCACTTCCGGATCTATCCCGCAATTGGTGGACAGTGCCAGCGCCTCCCTATCGCCGCGATTTTAAGCATGGCCACCATGTCCTATTGGCCAATTTAGCAATGTTCCCGGCGCCAACCGGTCCCGTCAGCGTCACCTTCGAACCCATCCATTTCAGCAGCGGGTGCGCCCTCCCCGTACGCGATCTTTTTTCCGCCGGCCATGATCGCCAAGGTGCCTTCCCGGGCCTTTGGCTTGCCGCCCCTCACCGGAGCGTCCACGAAGTCAACGCTCTTCGCCGAACATGCAGCGGCGATTCTTTGCGACACCATCGGATGAATCGAGCTCATGTCGACAATCGGATTCCCCCGTGGCGAACCGTCCGCAAAACCGTCCGCACCGAGGACGACCTGCTCAACTTCGGGATCGTCCGGGAGCATCGTGTAGACGATCTCCCCGCGAAGCGACGTCGAAGTTGGACGCGCCGCGCTCTGCTCCGTCGGCAACGCAAGCGTCAAGCTTGGCCGGGTTGATTCAGTTTGCTACGACCTCGTGGCCGGCCTTCAACTAACTCTTGAGCATGGGGCGGCCCACGATGCCCAGTCCAATCAACCCCAAATTCGCCATTTTCTGTTCCTTTCGTCTTTATACCGTTGCAGATCCGGCCGGGCGTGCAATCGGTCGAATTTTTCACTTGCAAATCACCGCTTCCTCATATAGGATGTCATATATCCTAGAATTCCTGTGACGCACGAATGTGTCTAATGCCCAGCAAACGAGGCGAATCAATTCCACCGAGGCGGATTTTGGTGATCTCATGTCATACAACTAGGCAGCCGAAAGGGCCCTTGTGGACGAAATGAGTTCCCTCGGTCCGAAGACCACCAAATCTTCCAGGAACTTGACCCAGCAGGTCGTCGAGCGAATCTCCAATTTAATGGCAACCGGCATCCTTGCCCCCGGTGAGAAGCTCCCCGCGGAAGCCGAGATCGTCCGGCAGCAGGGTGTGAGCCGCACCGTCGTCCGGGAGGCGATCTCGAAACTTCAAGCCGCCGGGCTGGTGGAGACCAAACACGGCATCGGGACGTTCGTCCGGGACAACACGAATCAACCGAATTTTGGAATTCGGGCGGGAACCCTCGCCACCAGCCGCGACGTGTTGGCGATGCTGGAAGTCCGGATCAGCCTGGAGACGGAAGCCGCGGCGTTGGCTGCGATGCGGCGCACGGATGAGCATCTGGCCGAGATGCGCCGGGCCTTGGACTCGTTTCAGGAACACCTTGCCAACGGGGGCGAAACGGTAAACGCGGATTTTCAATTTCATCTTGCCATCGCGAAAGCGACCGGCAATCCGTACTTCCCCGAGATCCTAAATCATTTCGGACCCTCCCTAATCCCGCGCTCTCGGTTTCCGCGCAGCGAGCGCCTCCCACACGACCCGGAGTATTTGGGCCGGATCAGCCACGAGCACGCCGATACTTATAACGCCATCGCGCGCCGCGATTCCGAGGCGGCGCGGGCGGCATTGCGCAATCATCTCGGCAACAGCCGCGAGAGAATGCGGCTAGCCTATCGCATTACGGACTAGGTTTCAGGATCCCCATGCTCTCCTACGGCCAACAGGTTGTCAACGAAGAAAACGCCATCCGCGCTGGAGGGAAAACTCCGCGGATCACCGCCGCGCGCATCGTCCCCGTTGCCGGTTACGACAGCATGTTGCTGAATCTGAGCGGGGCGCACGCGCCATATTTTACCCGTAATCTGGCGATTCTAACGGACGACGACGGCCACGTGGGCGTGGGCGAAGTTCCGGGAGGCGAGAAGATTCGGCAAATTCTCGAGGAAGCGAGCGAGCTCGTGGTGGGATGCCACATTGGCTCCTATCACGCCGTCTTAAACCGCTTGTGGGAACGTTTTGCGGACCGCGATTCGGAGGGCAGGGGCCAGCAGACCTTCGATTTGCGAACCGCGGTGCATGCGATCACCGCCATCGAATGTGCTTTGCTGGATCTGCTCGGACAGTTCATGGATGTCCCCGTCGCCGCCCTCCTCGGAGAGGGCCAACAGAGGAAGAGCGTCGCGATGCTCGGCTACCTTTTCTTCATCGGTGATCGCAAGAAGACGGATCTTCCTTACCAGGATGCCGGCCGGCCCGTCGATGCCGAGTGGTTTCGCTTGCGCCACGAAGAAGCGCTGACCGCGGACGCCGTGGTGCGTCTGGCGGAGGCCGCGGAGGAACGGTACGGCTTCGAAGACTTCAAGCTGAAGGGTGGCGTTTTAGCCGGCGAAGACGAGATGGACGTCGCGACGGCGCTTGCCGAGAGGTTTCCCGCCGCGCGCATTACGCTCGATCCCAATGGAGCGTGGTCTTTGCGCGAAGCCATCCGCCTATGCGAAGGCAAGCAACACATCCTGGCCTACGCGGAAGATCCCATGCGGCGGCGAGCTGGGGTTCTCCGGCCGGGAGATCCTGGCCGAGTTCCGCCGGGCGACCAACCTGCCAACAGCGACCAACATGGTTGCCACGGATTGGCGCGAGTTGAAGCACGCAATCCAGCTTCACGCCGTGGATATCCCGCTGGCAGATCCTCACTTCTGGACCCTGCAAGGTTCCGTTCGCGTGGCGCAGCTTTGCCGGGAACACGGACTGACTTGGGGATCGCACTCGAACAATCATTTCGACGTCTCTCTTGCGATGTTCACGCAAGTGGCCGCGGCCGCCCCCGGCAAGACCACGGCGATCGATACCCATTGGATTTGGCAGGACGGCCAGCGACTTACGAAAGAGCCATTAACGATCGAGGACGGCCGTGTGAATGTGCCCGGCCGGGCCGGGTTGGGCGTTGAACTCGATATGGATTCCGTAGGACAGGCGCATGACCTCTACGACCGCGTGGGTCTGGGGGCGCGCAACGACGCGGAAGCGATGCAATATTTGATTCCGGATTGGCGGTTTCATCCGAAGCGGCCATGCCTTGTGAGATAAGGTCTACGAAAAGGGGAGAATTTCTGAAATGACTACAACGTCGGTAGCGAAGTTTGAAGAAGGCGCGAGGAATCGAATTCGAGCCGCGTCGAGAGCCTGGATATCGGGTTGGCTCGCCGCCGCGGCGCTGATGGCCCTGTTAGTAACCTTGCCCGCGAACGCGCAAACCACGCGAGGGTCCATCTCGGGCCTGGTCGTGGACGAAAGCGGAGCGGCCATTCCGGGCGCCACCGTAACCATCACCGAAACGGAAACAAACGTACGGACCAGCGCGCAGACGGAGCCGGACGGGCTATTTCTCATGGCCGGACTTTTGCCGGGCTCCTACTCCTTAAGAGTCCAGGCGAGCGGCTTCGAGGCGTTAGTAAGAACAAATCTCAACCTCACCGCCGGCCAGAGACTCGCGGTCGAGACGCTCCAACTAAAGGTCGGCAGCGCGTCGCAGACGCTGACGGTCACAGGAGGAGGCGAAGTGGTGCAATTGGACAGCAGCGACCGCGGCGACGTCGTGACGACGACGGACGTCGAAGCCCTGCCAATGGCCGGCCGCAACTGGGCGTCGCTTCTGAATGTCCTGCCCGGAGCCATCACCCAGACGAATTCTCTGGAGCCGGACAGCGGAAACGCGAACATCCCCATTTACAACGGCGTCAGCAACGCCTTTAGCGCCATATACGAGGACGGCATCAGTAACAACCTTCAGCGCTCCTATCAATACGGCGCCGGAGAAACCCCCGATGTGATCGCCGAAGTTAAGGTGGAAACCGGCAACTTCAACGCGGAATACGGTGGAGCGGGCGGAGCGAACGTCCAGCTAATCAGCAAATCCGGCGCCAGTGAGTTTCATGGCGACCTATTCGCATTCGTTCGCAATGAAGCATGGGAGGCGAACGACTTCTTCAACAATTTAACGGGCTCTCCCATCCCGGTGGACCGTTTCCAGGACTATGGCGGGACCATCGGAGGTCCGATTTACTGGCCTGGCAAATTCAACCGCGACAAGAACAAGCTCTTCTTTTTTACCGGTCAGGAATATGTTCCGGTGAATGGTCCCGCCGGCGGACTTACTCAACTTACCATGCCCACCGCGGCCCAGCGGAATGGCGATTTTTCCCAGACGACAAATCCGGACGGTACGCTGATCCCCATCCTGGACCCGTTCAATAATCACACGCCGTTTCCGGGAAATATCGTTCCCACGAGCCGCGTCAATACCGCCGGACAGGCTCTGTTGAACATCTTCCCGTTGCCGAATTTCAACAATCCCGCCGTCACGAGCAACCAATACAATTACATCTATCAGCCTTATCTGAAGAGCTACAACAACTATCACTTCTTTCGCGTGGACTGGGATCCCACCGAGAAACTCCGGATGTTCTGGCGTCTCGACTACGATCCGGTAAACGATACCGGCCTGTTCGGCGCAAACTGGCCCGAGTTGACGACCAGCGACAATTTCCCCTACACCGTGACCGCCCTGGACGTCTCCTATCTGTTTTCTCCCACATTGATCAACGACTTTGTCTTCGGCATGAACGGGCGGAACGAGAGTAATATCCCGATCGGCTCGCAGCTCGCCGCGTTGAATCGCAAAACCGATGGCGTCAATATTCCCCAGTTCAATCCTCAGAACAATCCGACGAACATCATTCCCCAGGCGTCCTTCGGCGGAGGCGTCATCCCCAACGCTCCCGCGATTCAATTTAATGGATACATACCCTATCATGCGTGGGCGCCCACGTTCACCGGCTCCGACTCGGTCACATGGGTTCACGGCACGCATACCGTCAAAGGTGGCGTTTACGGCACATGGAATCGCTACATTACCGATAGCGGATCGTTCCCCTACAATGGCTCGTTCGACTTCAGCACCAATGTCAACAATCCGTATGACGCGAATCATCCGTATGCCAACGCCTTGCTTGGAACGTACAATTCCTATCAGGAAAGCAAGACCAGGCCGGTCCAGGACATCCGGGGACTGGATATGGAATGGTACATTCAGGACACGTGGAAAGCGACGCGAAGGCTAACGCTGAATTATGGCCTCCGGTTTTCCTATTACACGCCTTGGCACCAAGCCAATGGCCTCGGCGTGAATTTTGTTCCGGCCGATTACAATCCCGCGCAGGCCGTTCAGCTATATCGGCCGGTCATCAACGCGCAAGGCCAGCAGGTCGCTCAGAACCCGGTGACCGGGCAACAGTTTCCGGCGGGCTTTATCGGATCCATCGTTCCCGGCGTGGGAAATATCAACAACGGGCTCGTCTCGGCGAACACGCCCGGAGTGCCGCAGGGCTTCATGTACAATCGCGGAGTTCAGTATGGCCCACGATTCGGATTCGCTTACGCTTTGACCAACGACGACAAAACCGTGCTCCGTGGCGGGTTTGGAGTCAGCTATAGCGGTCACGACATCCAGAACCTGATCGTCGGAACTGTTCTGAACACCAGTCAGACGGCGACGGAGTTTAATGGCACGTTCGGGACGCTGACTTCGGCTCCCACGGCCGTGTTCCCCAATTCGTTCAACGCGATCAATCCGAACACGAAGGATCCCACCATTTATACTTACAGCCTCGGAGTACAGCGCGAGATCGGCTTGGGAACCCGCTTGGACGTGGCCTACGTGGGAACGCTCGCGCGGCACCTGGACCAACCGCAGAGCGCGTTTGACGCCGTCCCGCCAGGAGCCGAGTTTCTGCCGCAGAACCAGGATCCAACGTCGCCGGGCCTTCCGCTGCCCGACAATTTCTATCGGCCATATATGGGTTACTCGAGCCTCACCGTACAGCAATTCGTGAATTCGAACTACAATGCGTTGCAAATCGCGGTGGTCCATCGATTTTCCAAGAACCTCGAGCTCAGTGCCAATTATGCCTGGTCGAAGTCGCTGGGCTACTACAGTCCTTTCGCGACCTATTACAACAACGCCCTCCAATATGGCCTCCAGCCGTTCGACCGGACGAATGTGCTTCATTTGTACTACGTCTACACGCTCCCCAACGTAGGCGCGGGGTGGAAGTTCCGTCCGGCCCACTGGGTACTGGATAATTGGCAGGTCTCGGGGATTTCCACGTTCGAGAGCGGGTACCCCCAAAGCTTGAATTGCCAGTTCACTTACCCGGTCAACCTTTTCGGCGGCGGAGACTATAGCCGCTGCACTCTCACCGGTCCTGTGAACTTATCCGCGGGGAAGAGGAACTTTTATCAGTTCTTCAACACCAGCGTGATCCAACCGCCAACGGCAACGAATCCCGGCAACGCCGCTCCCGGCGTGGTCCGCGGCCCTGGAGTTGAAGACTGGGACATCAGTGTGTTCAAGAATTTTCCAATAACGGAAAAAAGTTCGGTTCAATTTCGCGTGGAAACGTTTAATACGTTCAACCATCCTCAATTCAGCACGGTGAACACCAACCCTCAATTCAACCAGCAGGGCCAGCAGGTCAATGGTCTCCTGGGGCAGATCAACGGAGACTATCTCCCGAGACAGATGCAACTTGCGCTCAAGTTCATTTTCTAAGACGTCGGGAACCAGCCGGAGAAATAGGAATGGAATTATGAATCGTAGAAACTTTATCCGGATCGGGGCGGCGGGCGCCGCCGTGGCAACCAACCCAGGCCGCGCGGCGCCGGCCGACCCTTCGCGCCCGGTTTTGTTTTACGCCGGCACGCAACACGGGCACGCTCCCGTTGTGCTTCGGACCATGGCCGCATTCGGGCTGAAGCACATATGCAGCGGCGAGATATCGGGGCGTTTGGACGAGAAATGGTCGGTGGATAGCTTGTCGCGCTTTCGCGAGGATGTGGAATCCTTCGGCCTCAGCCTCGCGATGGTCCCGCTTCCCATGCCCTCGTCTACAATTAACAAAACGAGTTACCCGAGCATTCTGCTCGGCAAAAGCCCGCAGCGGGACCGCGACATCGACGAAATCGCCACTATGATCCGCAATGCCGGAAAAGCGGGAATTCCGGCCGTCAAATACAACCTTACCTACCTTGGGGTCGTTCGGTCGGGAACCACGCCGGGACGCGGCGGCGCGCGATGCAGCACCTTCGACTATGACACCGCGAAAGTAGATCCCGCCGTGTTTGAAATGGCGACGGGCGACGACAACATGATGTGGGACCGAATCGAGTACTTCCTCAAGCGTGTCGTTCCCGTCGCCGAGGAGGCGAAAGTGAAAATCGCCTGCCATCCGAACGACCCCGGGATGCCGAAGGGAGGATTCCACGGCGTACCCTCCGTGCTCAGTTCGGTCGCGGGGCTGAAGAAGTTCATAGAAATCTCGCCCAGCCCTTACCACGGCTTGAATTTTTGCCAGGGCACGGTCTCCGAAATGCTCGACGATCCCGGTAAAGAGATCTTCGACGTCATCCGCTACTTCGGGTCCCGCAAGAAGATCTTCAACGTACACTTCCGCAACATCAAGGGACATCGCCTGAATTTTCGCGAAGCGTTTCCGGACGAAGGCGACGTCAACTTTCTCGAGTGCGCCCGGGTTTACCGGGAAGTCGGCTATGATGCCATGCTTATGCCGGACCACGTTCCGCATATCGAAGGAGATCAAACCGGGCTTGGATTCGCCTTCGAGATCGGTTACATCCAGGCCATCATTCAAACAGTGAGAAACGAAGCTTAAAAGGCCGATAGAGGAACAATCGAAAATGCCAACCATCGAACGGATCGTCACGATCTCAATCCTCGCTTTGTTCGCGTGCCTCGCCCCGCTTCGGGCGCAAACGGACTGGAAGGTGGTCCAAACCTTTCCCGTTGGCGGTCAAGGTGGGTGGGATTATCTCACCGTTGACTCGCAGACCCACCGGCTGTACGTTCCTCGTAGCACGCACACGATGGTGATCGACGCTGAAACGGGCAAGACCGTCGCCGACATTCCCGGCCAGAAGATCGCCCATGGCGTCGCGATCGTTCCCAAGGCAGGCCGCGGATTCATCAGCGACGGCGGCGGCGCCATCGTCATCTTCGATCTGAAAACCAATGCCGTCCTGGGCTCCATCGCCTCGCAACCCGATACCGACGGCATCATCTTCGACCCCGCCAGCGGACGTGTCGTGGCCGTGTCGGGGGACAAAGGAGTGGTGATGTCGATCCCGCCCGACATCGATCCGAAAAACGGGGCAATCGACGCCCCAGTCGACTTGGGTGGAGCGCCGGAGTTCCTGGCCTCCGACGGGGCCGGCAGGATATTTATAAATTTGATGGACAAAAACGAAGTCGCGGTCTTCGACACGAAGTCGAGGAAGGTTGTCGCGCGATGGCCCGTGGCGCCCGGCGGTGCGCCGGTCGGCATGACGATCGACCCGGCTAAACATCGCCTGTTTATTGGCTGCCGCAATCCCCGGAAGTTGATCGTGATGAGCACCGGGAACGGCAAGGTGCTCGCGGACCTGCCGATCGGCGACCACGTTGACGCCGTCAAAATCGATCGAGGCCAGATCTTCGCCAGTTGTGGCGATGGCACGCTCGCCGTCGCCCGTGAAACGGGGCCGGGAAAGTTCGAGATCGTACAGACCGTAAAAACCCCGGCCGGTGCAAGGACCATGGGCGTGGATACCACAACTCACAAAATCTACCTGCCTACGACGGAGCCCGCACCCGCGGGCGGACAGCCAAGAAAACGGGGCCCATTCGAGATCGTCGTAGTGTCGCGTTAGGCTCAAAATCGCCAAGGGTGCGCCGCGCTCCGTTGGACGATCCAGGTACCGTTTCGCGCCGTGCTCCGTTTTGCGCAGGTTCTTCGAAAGTTTCGGTCGGCTGGATGAAAATGGAACCGGCTGCGGAAGTAGAGGCGGGCTCGGGCGGAAACTGACCCGCCAAGTTCAACCAAGAACCCATCGGGAAGGCGGCCACCTCGATCTCTGAGCGGCTCAACATTTCGCATAACGATGAAAACTTTCCTAAAATCTGGAAATGTATCTTGACAAGGCGATTGCCTTGGATTTAAACTTTCAAAATCGCTGGCCCCACGGGGAAATCGTTTCGCGATTCCAAGGAGTGGTATGAAAAATACGTTTTGGGTGACTTGTTATCTTGCGCTCGGAGCGATGGCCGCTCCCATCGGCGTTTATGGACAGGCCGACATGGGAACGATCACGGGCACCGTCGCGGACAGCAGCGGGGCGGTTGTGCCTGGCGGCGTGGTGACGCTGACCAACGTCGGGACGAATTCCAAGACGGTAGTGAAGACGGACAGTTTGGGCAGCTACATCGCGACCCCCCTACGAATCGGGAACTACTCGATCGGCGTGGAGGCGCCCGGATTCAAGGCCGAAACGAGAACCGGGATCGTGCTGGACGTTCAGGACCGGTTGAGGATCGACTTCACTTTGCAAATTGGCTCCGTGAGTGAAGCGATCAACGTCCAGGAAGCCGCGCCAGTAATCGAGTCGGAGTCCTCCGCGCTCGGCGACGTCGTGGGCAGCGAGCAGATCACCGACCTTCCGTTGAATGGCCGCGATTTTACTCAGTTGGCCACGCTGACGACGGGCGTAATCAAGATCACCGAAAACGGCGGCGGCATCAATGGAGCCACTTCGCCGACGAACGGCAACGCGGGCGGCGCGTTCGCGGTGAATGGCACGCGCGGCAATCTGAATAATTTCTTGCTGGACGGCATCGACAACAACTCCAACGACAACGCGGGCAACGTTCTAAAAACGAACGTGGACGCGATTCAGGAGTTTAAGGTTCAGACAAGCAATTACTCGGCCGAGTTCGGGCGCAGCGGCGGCGCGGTGATTAACGCGACGATCAAATCCGGGACCAACGGGTTTCATGGGACCGTGTTTGAGTTCCTCCGGAATTCGGCTTTCGATGCGCGTGGATTCTTCGAGCCGCCCAGTCAACCGAAAGCGCCCTTCCGCCAGAATCAGTACGGGGGTACGCTCGGCGGACCGATAATTAAGAACAAGACTTTCTTCTTCCTGGACTACCAGGGAACCCGCATTGGAACCGCCCTGACCGATATCTCAACCGTGCCAACGCCGGCGGAGATCAACGGCGATTTCAGCGGCCTTTATAATGGCCAGCCCACCAGCCAGATTTACGACCCACAGAGTACGGCCACCGTCAATGGCCAGACCGTCCGGACGCCGTTCCCCGGAAATGTCATTCCCGCTTCGCGCATGGATCCTATCAGCCATGCCGTCGCGCAGCTCTATCCGGCGCCGAACGTTGCGGGGGCGCTGGCAAACAATTTCGTCGTCAACGATCCGGGTAACGACAGCATTCACCAGGCCGATGCGCGCGTCGATCACAACATTTCCGAGCGCCAGCAAATCTTCGCGCGATTCTCCGTAAGCCAGACCGCGCGCTTTCAGCAACCTCCTCTGCCCGGCTTGGCCGACGGTGGGAGTTACAGCACCGGCCAGTACCTCGATGGTACGCGCGGAGCCGCCATTGGCCACACCTTCACCTTGAGCCCCACGATGGTGAACGAACTGCGGCTGGGATTTAACCGCGAGCACTACGTAGACAACACCCCGGCCTATGGACAAAAATATCCTCCCGCCGGCCTCGCCGTTCCGGGCGTTCCGAATAATTCCACGGTCAACGGACTCACCCTCTTTCAGCCGAACGGATATCGCCGGCTGGGCGAACCCGGCTACACGCCGACCACCAGCACCAGTCAGGAGGTTCAGTTCGACGATACGCTGAGCATCGTCCATGGAAAGCACTCGCTGAAGATGGGGCCACAAGTCCGCCTGAGCCAGTTCAATCTTTTTCAGATCGGCCAGCCTCGCGGCTCCTTCTCTTTCAGCGGGCAGTTCACCGCGGATTCGGCCTCTTCGGGCGATGGAAGCGGCAACGGACTGGCGGACATGCTGCTGGGCCTCCCGGTCAATTCCACGATCTCGACGCTGACCTATTTCGGGAATCGCCAACACACCTATGGCGGATTCGTTCAGGACGATTACAAGATCGCCCGGAATCTGACTCTGAATCTGGGCTTGCGCTACGACTACACAACGCCCCTCTACGAGGCGCACAATCAGCAGAGCAATTTTGACTTCGCGACCGGACAACTGGTGGTCGCCGGACAGAACGGCGCGTCCCCGGGGCTGGTCACCACCGACAAGAACGACTTCGCGCCGCGCCTCGGCCTGGCATGGAATCCGTTCAAGAACACGGTGATCCGTTCCGGTTACGGACGCTTCTTCAGTTATCAGGAGATCCGCACCGGCGATCCGCTGCAACTGGCGTACAACCTGCCGTTCTTCTATCAACCGACGTTTATCAGCGACGGCGTGACGCCGGTGCTGACCGTTTCCGGCGGCTTTCCCTCTCTCAATCCGGCCCAAGCGATCGACGCCAGCGTGACCGCCTCCGGCTCCGGCGTCGGCTCCCACTTACATGCGCCCGTATTGGACGAGTGGAACTTCAACATCCAGCAGCAGCTCCCCGGCAGCATCCTGCTCGAAATCGCCTATGTGGGTTCGAAGGCGACGCACTTGCAGACGCTGCTCGACCCGAATCAGATCATGACTCCGGGTCCCGGCGACATCCAATCGCGTAGGCCTTATCCGCAGTACGGGCCGTTCACCGACATCGTGGATCGCGGGAACTCCAGCTTCAACGCACTGGAAGTGAAGGCGGAGAAGCGGCTTTCAAACGGGCTGATGTTCCTCAGCGCATTCACTTACAGTAAGTCGATGAACGACCAGCCGGAGATCTGCTGCAATTCTCCGTGGCCGCAGAATTCCTATAACGTCGCCGCCGACCGTGGAGTGTCCGACTTCAACGAGAAATACCGCTGGGTGTCGAGTTTCGACTACCAACTGCCGGTAGGGAAGGGCCAGCGTTATCTCGGCTCGACCCGCGCTGGCGACCTGATCCTGGGCGGATGGCACGTGGGCGGCATCTACACTATGCGGAGTGGGTTTTATTTCTCGCCGCTAATGGGCTACGACCCTTCGAACACCGGCTCCATCGGCTTGGTCCGTACCGACCGCACCTGCGACGGGAACCTGCCTTCCGGCCAACAGTCCCCCAGCAATTGGTTCAATGCGAGCTGTTTCCCGCTTCCCACAACGTACGCCTTCGGAAACGCCGGGAAGAATGTTCTGCTCGGACCCGGCGGTGTGTCCATGGATTTCGCGCTGCGCAAGGTTTTCGACATCACCGAGCACCAGAACCTGGAATTCCGCGCGGAGTTTTTCAACGCATTCAACCACCCTGTCTTCGCCCAGCCGGACAACTACATCACCGATGGCCCCGGCGCGACCGGCGTCATTACGTCCACCGTGCTGCCGCAAAGAGAGATCCAGTTCGCTCTGAAGCTTTATTTCTGACGAGCGGAGGGGTGACCGGTTTGACGCGCGAGACATGAGCGACTACGGCACTATGGCGCGGCGCGCTTTCTTGCGCGCGGGAATGACGGCTCTGCCGTTGGTGAGAGCGGCCGCTCAAATGCCGGCGCACCTTTGGGAAGGCCACGACTTCGGCAACTTGACGTCTCCTCCGGATCTTCTGGATCAAGGTCCGTTCACCATCGATCAGGACGCGGGCTGGAGAACTCTGATCGCGACGACGCCCTCGGCGGAGCATATTCGCAACTACGGCCTTGGCCTGGTGGGTTACACCTGGGAGGAGAACGGTCCGGCGATTCCAGTTCGCAAAGGGGTTCAAACGCTGGAGGCCGCCGTGGAGAAGATGGCGAGCCTGCCCTTTGTCGATGTGCTTTACATTCGCTGCGATTGGCGCAATGTGCAATCGCAGCCGGGTAAGTTGAATCTCCATCCCGTTTGGGATTTGACGGCCGATGCGGCGAAGCGTCACGGGCTGCGGTTCGCGTTCCGGGTGCAGCTTTCGAATCCCGAATTTCAGCCCGATGAGATCGCTCTGCCCGCTTTTCTGCGCGGCAAAGTCCCGCTGGTGAAAATTGGCACGCTGCCCAGGCACGGCCGGGAAGTGGAGTTTGTCGAGCCCCGTTACGATCACCCCGAGTTTCAAAAGGCGTTCCGCGAACTAAACGAACTGTTGGCTGCACGGTTCGACGGCGAGCCACTGGTGGAATGGATGGATCTGATGATGTACGGGTTCTGGGGCGAGGGCCATACCAGCAACCTGCCGAATCCGTTTCCCGATTACCGGACGGCCAAAGGAACCTTTCTCGAGATGACGCGCCTGCAATTGGACGCCTGGAAACGCACCCCGCTCGCGGTGAACACCCAGCCGGATATCGGCGCAGTCGGCAACAACGAAGTGCTCGACTTGGCGGTGCGCGCTGGCTGCTGGGTTCGATCCGACAGTATCATCGCCGACGAGCCGATGCAGATCGAAGAACTCGCCAACCGGCCGGCGGAACTGCCTGCGATCCTCGAGGATGGAGGCTTGCGCGAGTACGATGTACGAAAGATTCCGGTGGATCGGGCCGGTGTGAACCGGCTCGAAAACGCCATGCTCCACGTATTGGATCTGGGCGCCAACTATTGGTCCCTGTGGACGGAGGCGGCCAATCTGGAGGAATACAACGCGCGCTATCCGGAGGGCTTTCGCGCGTTGCAGCGGCGCATGGGATATCGCGTCCGTCCCGCTTGGGTTTGGCAGCGCAAGCGCGCGGGTGCGATGGAGGTGATTATAGGCGTGGCCAACGACGGGGTAGCGGGAATCCCCGGCGCGCTTCGGTTGACGGTGGAAATGCCGGAGCGGAAATTTCGCCTCGGCGGCGTGCTCGACGCCGGTCATCCGCACGGCGGGAAATTGAGGGAGGCGGCCTTTCAGTTGCCGCCGGAGATCGACGGCGGACAACTGCGCCTTTACGCCGAGCTGGAAACCAAGGGCGGCGTGCGGCGCCCCGTTCGCTGGGCCTGCGCACAAGCGCTGAATGGCGACGGTTCGTTTTCGATCGAGCTTGAAAAGGCCGGCGCCAAAGGCTGGCTCAAGGGCGTTTAATTTTTTCCGGCATCCTGCCGTTTCAGAATCGTACCCGGCCTTGCGCCGGTATGACGGCCGTGCTCGAGAACAATCGTTCCGTTGACGATGACGTACTCCACGCCGGTCGCGTACTGGTGCGGTTTCTCATAAGTGGCGTTGTCGATAATGTGCTCGGCGTCGAAGACAGTGACGTCGGCCATCATGCCGGGCCGCAAGATGCCGCGGTCGAGGATGCCGATTTTCGCCGCGTTGGCCGAAGTCATCTTGCGGATGGCTTCCTCCATCGTCAACACATGTTCATCGCGCACATAGCGGCCCAGAATTCGCGGGAACGTTCCGTAATAGCGCGGATGCGGGTGCCCCGCGCTCAACGGTCCCTCCGTCGCCACCGCCGTGCCGTCGGAGCCGATCGACACGAACGGCTGCTGAAGCGCGAAGCGCATGTCTTTTTCGGCGTGATGAAAATAGACGGTGGGAACCGAGCCGCCATTGGCCTCTATCAACTGGAACAGCACGTCGATCGGCGGCTTGTTCAGCGCCGCGATCACCTGGTTCATCCGCATGCCTTCGAATTTCTTGTAGTCGGGATTCGATAGCGACACCAGCAGCATGCCGTCCCATCCGCCCGTTGCGGTGTAGTGGTCATACCAGTCCGAGCCGGGGATGCCGTTGAGAATTTCGCGTTCGAGCCTGGGCCGCAGCGAGGGATCTTTCAGGCGCGCGATCAAAGCCTGCGCGCCGCCTTCGTGCGCCCACGGCGGGATGATGGTCGCCAGATCGTTTTGGCCCGCGCGATACGGGTAGACGTTTGCCTGCACCTGCACGCCCTGCTCGCGGGCGCGGGCGATGGAGGAGATCAGCTCCGGCATCTGGCCCCACATGGAGTGCTCGGCGATCTTCAGATGAATGATGTCGACTGGAACGCCGGAGCGGCGCGCGATGTCGATGGCCTCGGCGACGGAGGCGAAAACGCCGCGGCCTTCGGTTCGCATGTGCGTTGAATAGCTGCCCCCAAAGGGCGCGGCGGCCTGGCACATCGCAACCAGGGTGTCCGTGTCGATCCAGGATCCGGGGGGCCCGCTCAGCGAACTGCTCACGCCCAGCGCGCCTTCCTCCATCGCCTTTCGGACGAGCGCGCGCATTTCGTCCACTTCGCGCGGCGGTCGGCGGTCCGGAGCGCTCGCCGCGCACATAGGTCCAGACCTGGCTCGATCCGACGTAGCTTCCCACGTTGGTCGAGATTCCCTGGCGAAGCAGACGCGCGAAGTAGCCGCTGAAGTCGGTCCAATCGGGAACGCCGCCGCCGGGCAGCACGCGACGCGACGAAGGAGTTTGCTTGCCCCCGATGGGTCCCGCGGATTCTCCTTCGCCCAGAATCATCGATGTTACTCCCTGGCGGATCATACTCTGAGCGTTTCCGTCCACGACCAACGTATAGTCGGAGTGATTGTGCATGTCGATAAAGCCGGGAGCGACGGTGAGGCCGCCGGCTTCAAGGACGCGCTTGGCGCTCATCGACCCCAAATGGCCCATGCCGGCGATCCGGTTGCCCCGAATCGCGACATCGCCAAGGAACGAAGGATTGCCCGTGCCGTCCACGATGCGGCCACCGCGGATGAGGAGATCCGCTTCCTGCGCGAGCATCGGCGTCCCCGCCATCGGAATTCCCAAACCCAAAAGGACGATGAAGATGCGCACGAAGCTCAGTGTAGTACGGGATCGAGGATCCACGAAAGCCAAACAGGAAATAATGGCAAATTAAAGAAACATTTCTCACAGGAAAGATAAGGATCTCGCTCCGCTGGCGATCGAAATGCGCTAATCTGGCGGAATGAGGGCCATCGCGTGCTTCCTGCTCCTATCGGCGGCGGCAGTAGGCCAGGCGAACCCCTTTTCCGACCGGCTCTATCCGATCCTAAAGAATGCCGGATGTCCCACGTGCCACAACAGCAATGGCGTCGCCTCCGGCACCCGGCTGCATTTCCCCGATAGCAGCGCATCCGCCGAGCGCACGGAAGCCTTCGGCCGCTCGCTGGTGCGGTTGGTGGACCGGGAGCACCCCTTAGAATCGCTGTTGCTGAAGAAGCCCACAAAACGCATTCCGCATGCGGGGGGTGAACGGATACAGCCAGACAGTCCGGAAGAGACGGCGCTGATCGCCTGGATCCGGTTTCTCGCGGCGATGCCGGCCGACGATGTCGCGCGGGCGATGAAGTACGATGAGGCTGGCCCGGACGCCGTCAAGCCCGATGGCGCGGTTTTGCGCCGGCTAACGAACAGCCAATACGACAATACGGTGCGAGACCTGCTGGGCGACCAAACGGCGCCCGCCGGGCAATTTCCTCCCGAAGACTTCGTCAGCGGATTCAAAGACCAGTACGACGCGCAGAACCTGTCCCCGCTTCTCGAAGAGGCCTACAGCACGGCGGCGGAAAAATTGGCGCGGAACGCATTTCGCAACGGCGATACGCATCGTCTGATCCCTTGCCCGCCCGGTCCCGCCTGCCGCGAGTCGTTCGTAAAGGAGTTTGGCCGAAAGGCGTTCCGCCGGCCGCTCGATGAGGGCGAGCGGCGGCGGTATGTGGGATTGTTTAGCCGGGAAAGCGGCTTCCTCGCCGGCGCGCAACTGGTGGTGGAGGCGATGCTTCAATCGCCCAATTTTCTGTTTCGTCTGGACGAGACCGCTAACCCCGCCTGGAAGCCTTACGCCGCGGCCAGCCGCTTGTCTTACTCCTTATGGGACAGCATGCCGGATGGCGCGCTTCTGGACGCGGCCGCGCGAGGAGAACTGTCGTCGCCGGCCAGAATCGAAGCGGAGGCGCGGCGCATGCTGCGGGATCCCCGCGCGCATCAGGCGATCGACGAATACGTATCGGAGTGGCTGCGCTTCGACAGGATTCTCACCAGCGCCAGGGACCGCCGCCGCTATCCGAAATTCAGCCGTGAAACCGCCGTGGCCATGACGGAAGAGGCGCGGTTGTTCGTCTCCGATCTGGTTTGGAACGACCGCAATTTCATGGATGCCTTCAGCGCCGGCTACGGATTCGTCAACGCAGATTTGGCGTCCATCTACGGCGTTCCCGCTCCCGCGCAAGATTTCGCCCGCGTCCCGTTTTCTGAAGCCTCCGAAAGAGCGGGCCTGTTGGGGCAAGCGTTGTTCCTGTCGCTGTCGGCGAAGCCTGACGATACTTCTTTGACCGGCCGCGGCCTGTTTGTTCGGGAGCAGTTTCTCTGCCAGCATGTCCCGCCGCCGCCGGCCGGGGTGAATACGAATCTCGCGCCTTCCACCGAGGCCCATCCGCAAACGAACCGCGAGCGGATGAGCGAGCACGCGACGAACCCTTTCTGCGCCACTTGCCATAATCTGATCGATCCGATCGGCGTCGGCTTCGAGAAATTCGACGCCGTCGGCGCCCGGCGCGATCGATATGAAATGATCTTCTATGGCGGCCATCACGGCGGCCCGCGCCAGCCGCCGAAGACCGTGAATTTGACCATGGACACGAAGGGCTGGGTGGCCGGCATTCCCGATTCGAATTTCTCGTCGCCGCGCGAGCTGGGCCTGATCCTCGCCAAGACGCCGTTGTGCCAGGAATGCATGGTGAAGCAGTATTTCCGTTACGTCACCGGCCGCATGGAGACGTCCGCCGATATGCCGCTCATTCGCCGGGTCTATGAAGACTTCCGCCAATCCGGTTTTCATTTTCAGGAACTCATGATCTCCCTGGTTCGCAATCGCGAATCGATGACGGAGGGAAGGAACACGTATGTCGCAAGTAATCACAAAGCGCTTTAGGATCTCCCGCCGGAGACTGCTGAAGGGCGCGGGCGCGTGGCTGGGCCTGCCGCCGCTCGTGTCGATGTTCAATTCCGCCGGAACGGCTTATGCCGCGGACCTGGGAGTCGCGGGCGTAAAGAAGGAAGCGCCGATCGAGAACCGCTTCGTCCTGTGGTTCAATGGCAACGGAATCCCGGAGCGATACTGGATTCCCGCCGAGACGGGAGCCGATTACCGCCTGACGCCCTGCTTGACGCCGCTGGCGCCGTACCGCGACGACATTCACATCGTCACCGGCCTGGACAATTTCGCGGCCGGCCTGCCCGGTCCGGGAAACGGGCATCACAATTCGATGAGCGGGCTGATGACCTGCACCCGGTACAGCGGACGCGGCGCCAGCGGCATCTCGATCGACCAGGCCATCGCCGGCAAGATCGGCGGCGATTCGCGGTTTCGCTCGCTGCAGCTCGGCGTCGCACAGGAATCGTTCGGCGAAAGCATCCAGCGGAATATGAGCTGGACGGGCTTCGATCGCGCGCTCCCCCCGGAGATGCTGCCGGATCGTCTCTTCGATCGTCTTTTTGGCCGCCGCCAGGAAGGCTGGATCGACCGCAAACGAAGCATCCTCGACACGGTGATGGACGACGCTTCCGCTTTGAAGAAGGACCTTCCCCATGACGACCGCTTGCGCGTGGACGAGCAGATGGCTTCGGTTCGCGACATGGAGCGCGCCATCACGACCCTGCCCCCCGAATACCGGGACATGAATCCTCCCGAGTACGAGGACATGAAGGATTGGCCGCGCATCGCGAAATTGCAGAGCGACCTGCTGGCCCACGCCTTGATCACGCACCAGACCCGCGTCGCCTCCTACATGCTCACCAAATGCCAGAGCATCTGCCGGTTCCCGTGGCTTGGCTTCACCGCGGCCCGGCATCACGACTATACCCACGCCGATGGACGGGCGCCGGGCGCCGACGGCGTCGAAGGGCAGCGAATCATGCGCGACATCTGCCGCTGGCATGTGGAGGAATTCGCTTACCTCGTGGGCCGTCTGAAGGCGACGCCCGAAGGCGACGGCAATCTTCTCGACCATTGCTGTCTCGCCTTCGTGCATGAGCATGCCGAAGCGAATCCGCACAAGAATAACGGCCTCGCGATGATCCTCGCCGGACACGCCGGACGCCTGGCGACCGGCCGCCACACGGAAACCACCGGCACGGTAGGGGATCTCTATCTGACGCTCGCAGATGAAGTAATGGGGGCCGGCCTTGGCGCGTTCCCAACCTTTAACCGGAAGCTGACCGAGATACTGGCGTAGCCTAACGCTCCGTAGTCTGGGCCTCCTGCTTCGGGCTCGATGCCGCCTTGAGGATCCGGCACCCGGGCTTCGCTCGTCGCAATTTCTCAAGCCCGCCGGCGCTGACTTTGGTGTCCGTGAGGTCCACCCACCGAAGCGCCCGCATCGAAGCGAGAATCGGGACCGCCTCGTCCCCGATCCGCTCGCAATCGTGCAAATCCAGTGATTCCAGCCGCGGGAGGCGTTCGATCGTCTCCAGGCCGCGCGCGGTGATCAAGGTGTCCTCCAGGCGCAAGCGCCGCAGATCCTTCAGCGTCGCGATGGCTTCGAGACCGGGCTGCGCGAAACTGACCGACCACATTCCCGAGTCCTCCCGCTGCGTGCCCCCGAGATCGAGATAGGTCAAGTTCGGCAGTTGCCGCAGCGGCTGCAAGCCCGCATCGGTAAGCTTGTTTCCGCCGAGGGTCAGTTCCTTCAGATTGGTCAGCGAGGCCAGCGCCTCGACGCCGGAATCGGTCACCAGGACATAGCCGATATTGAGCGCTTCAAGAGTTGTCAGGCCGGAGAGGTGCTGAAGCGTGTTATCGGTGACCTTCGTGCCTTCGAGATTGAGACGCTTGAGGCGCTTCCATGTCTTCAATGCGGAGATGCCCTCGTCGGTGATCAGTTCCGCGTATCGAAGGTTCAGGTCCTCGATCGCCGGCGCGTTTTTCAACTGCCTCAGCCCGTGATCGCCGATGCGAGTCAGTGACAAGTCCAGCCGGCTTAGAGTAGGGACGTTGACCAGACTTGCGAGATCGGAGTCCCCCGCCCAACTCGCGCGTAGATCCACGGCGACCACGCGGCCCTGGGAATCGCGTGTCACCGCCCCGCCGGCATCGCCGATCCAGCTCAAAGAATCCCGTTCGCCGGTGGATGCGGCCATGCCGGAAAGAGCCGCAACAAACAGAAGAGCGAAACGCATCGCTATCCTCTTCCTCTTCTCGCCGGCAACGCGGAGTCCCGATCGAAAACAATGCCGCAGTTGGGCAGGGCCGTCTTGAGCCGCGCCAGCCCTTTCTCGGTAACGAGGGTGTGATAGAGATTCAAATTCCGCAGCGCATGCATCGATGAAAGATCCTCCACGCCGGCGTCCGTTACCTTCGCCATGTTGAGGTACAGATCCCGCAGCATCGGCAGATTCTTCAATGGATCGAGAGCGTGATCGTCGACGGTCGTATAGTCGAGATTCAAGAACGCTAGATTTTTCAGACCGGCCAGCGCCGCGATCCCGGCATCTCCCGTAGCGGTCCGCACCAAGTCCAGCCGCTCCAGATGTTGAAGCCCGGAGAGCCTCTCAAGGCCTTTGTCGGTGAAGCGGCAACTGTTCAGACCCAGTTCGCGCAACCCGGCCAGTTTACCCACGGAGCGCATCGCGGTGTCTCCAAGATCCGTTCCGTCCAAGGTGAGCACCTGCAAACGATTCAGTTTTTCCAAAGGCGCGGCCCCGGCATCGGTAATGTCCGAGTAGCCGAGGTAGAGCCGTTCCAGGCTGGTTATTCCAGCGATCTCTTTGAGTCCCTCGTCGTTTACCGGCGCACTCGTCAGGTCGAGTTCGGTCAACGCGGTTAGAGATTTCAAAGCGGCCAGTCCGGAGCCTTGAACCAGCGTGCCCGACAGATGGAGGGAGCGAAGTTCGCGCAGGTTACGTAGATAAGCGAGACCGGCGTCGGACACCGTCGTGTTATTCAGGCTCAGCGCCCGCAAGCCCGTCAATGCGCTCAAGGAGCGGAGCCCCAGATCGCCAGTCTGCGTGGCGTCCAGATCGAGACGCTCCAGACCATTCAGGCCGGCCAGGTGGGAAAGCTGCGCGTCCGTCACACGGGTGGAAGCTAGCGTAATCGCCACCAGCGAATCGCCGCGAAATTCGGCTTTCCCTCCGAGCCGGCGGATCCATTCGGCGATGGCGCGCGCGCCCGTTCCCGCCGGCAACACGGCTGGCGCTTTTCCGGCTCCGGCCGATGCGCCGCCGGCAAACTCGACGTTGCATTGCGGTAGCGCGGTCTTGAGCGCATCGACGCCCGCGCCGGTCGCGCGGCTGTAGCGGATGTCCAGAGACGCGAGCTCCTTCAGCCCCGCCAGCTTCGCCAAGCCCGCGTTGCTCACATGACTGCGGTACAGATTCAGATCGCGCAAATGCGGCAGCCCGGCCAACATTTCCGCGCCGTTGTCGGTCACCTCCGCCCCAAGCAGGTTTAGCTTCCGCAACCCCGTCAGGGTCCGCAGAGACTCAATCCCACGGTCCGTCACGGCCACGCCATAGAGGTCCAGATCCTCAAGAGCGGTCAGACCGCTTAGATACTTCAAGCCTTCGTCCGTGATGGGATTGTTGCGCAAATACAGACGCCGCAAATCCTTTAGCCGCTCCAGGGTCGCCATGCCGGCGTCGCCGAAATAAGGGCAGTCGCTCAGGTCGAGCGATTCCAGATGGGCGAATGGGGCCAGGTTCGGCGTCTTGACCGTCGACTGCGGGAGGCGCAACTCGCGCAGCCGCGTCAGCGCCGCGAGGTAGCCCACCCCTTGGTCGTTCACGTTGTAAGTGGGAAGGAAATTCAGGCTGAAAAAGAGCCGCTCCAGATTGGTGAGCGTGGCAAGCGGTTTCAGTGCCGCGTTGGCATCCAGCGGACTGTCGGAGAATGGCGTGAAAATGGGACCGGGAAGAGCGAGCTCCGTAAGGCTGCCGAGACCGGCGAGCCGTGCGAGATCCTTGGGATCGATAATCGTACCGGCAAGGTCGACGGCGGTCAACCGGAACTGCGCTGTCGGAAGTTTCGCCAAGTCGTCGATTACCTGGCGCTGCCCGTTGACCATCACGCGCCCGCCCTCGCGCAGAACCCACTCCGCAACCTGACGATCGGCCGGCCCGGATGCGGCCGCGAGCACATGGCACCACATCGCAACACAGGCGATCACCCCGATTTTCCGAGCCGCGAGCATTTCGGCATCCCTCCGGATCGATGTGTAAGAAATTCCAAGCATAACAGAAAGATTGAAACTGCAGGAATACGAAAGCAAACCGAGCTAAACGCCTGGCCAAATAGATTTGAAATAGGAAATTCCGAAACCCCGAAAAGTCGGTCACAACGCCCCGAGAAAATTATATCCCCCTCCCCTCAACACCTTACACCCCATCCTCGCCATCCCGTCCCCTCGCTTTTCACACCCCCCGCGCTATCGTGTAACCAAGAGCGAGACGACTGATCATCTTCGTCCTCGCCGCTAAGTGGTTTCCACCCTAGGCACTGGAGATCGCGAATGCAAAAAGGTGGGCGCTGGCCGCTCGCGTTTGACGCGGCTCCCTAACCCGTGCAAGGGCAAATGAACGGGTTTTTGATCTTCGTAAAACGCAACGTTGCACCATATTATTAGGAAACAAACGAAAGAAGGAAAGAAAGCAACTCGGATCGGAACGGCAAACCAAAAACAGCAGCGGCTTCCTTGGGAACGCATCCTCGGCGTAACAACGTTACGCGCCCAAAAACTCGTTGAACTATTACTGTCTATAAATTGGGGTGAACGTCACTAGTATGGATCATACCTGCGCCGCATCTCCCCACCGGAACGTCCTTACGCCAGAATCTCCGTTACAACCCGGCAATCGAACACCGACGTCAGCTTGTCTTTCAACCCGTTCTGATCGAAGACCAGGCGCTGGGAGTCCAACCCCAGTAAGTGCAGGATCGTTGCGTGCCAGTCGGTAACGCTAACCTTGTTCTCCACGGCCTCGTGGCCAAGTTCATCGGTCGCGCCGTGGACCGTTCCCGCTTTGATGCCGGCTCCCGCCATCCACAAACTGAATGCGCTGGGGTTGTGATCCCGGCCCGCGGTTTCCATTCCGTTCTCCATCTGCGCGATGGGCATGCGCCCGAATTCGCCGCCCCAAATCACCAGCGTGTCGTTGAGCAGCCCGCGCCGTTTGAGATCCTTCACCAGCGCCGCGGCCGGTTGATCCGTGCGCGCAGCGGCAGCCCTCATGTCGCGAGCCAGGTAAGTGTGGTTGTCCCAGATCTGGCTGTTAATGTAGAGCTGTACGAAGCGCACGCCGCGTTCGATCAGCCGGCGGGCCATGATGCAGCGGCGGGCGTAGGAATCGGTGGGCTGCTTTCCAACGCCGTACATCTCCAGCGTCTCCGGGCTTTCTTTGCTTATGTCCAACGCGTCGCTGGCCGTCATCTGCAAATTCGCCGCCAGCTCGTAGCTGGCGATGCGCGCGTCGAGTTGTAACTGGTTCGGCCGGCTCCTCTTATGAATCAGATCGAGCCGGGAAAGCAGTTCGCGCCCCGCCTGCACCACCTCGCTCGACTCCGGAGTCTCGGGAGCCAGATTCAGAATCGGCGATCCGACGGACCGGATCCGCGTGCCTTGATAGAGCGGCGGCAGAAAGCCGGCTTGCCAATTTTGGGTGCCATTGATCGGCAACCCGAGCGGATCGTCCAACACGACATACGCGGGCAGATTCTGATTTTCCGACCCCAGTCCGTAAACCACCCACGAGCCCATCGACGGGCGGCCTGGGATGATGCGCCCACTTTGAATCATGAACAGCGCCGGCTCGTGATTCGGGTGCATTGTATGCATCGACCGGATCATGCAGATGTCGTCCACCACTTCGGTCAGATGCGGCATCGCATCCGACACCCACATGCCGGACTTGCCATACTGGGCGAACTTAAAAGGGCTCCGCATGAGGCCGCCGCTCTGTTCGGGTGTTGTGAGGTCGGCCGCGAGCTTGTCGAAATAAGGCTCGCCGTTGTGCTTATCGAGCATCGGCTTGGGATCGAAGAGATCCATCTGGCTCGGTCCGCCGTTCATGAACAACTGG
The DNA here is from genome assembly GCA_963823105.1 of uncultured Acidobacteriota bacterium. GTDB lineage: Bacteria > Acidobacteriota > Terriglobia > Bryobacterales > Bryobacteraceae > JAJYKC01. The sequence goes on along the minus strand of CAWGKC010000005.1, from coordinate 775,391 downwards.
ATTACCGACTTGGCCTTCGGAGCGAACTGCGGCGCCCGCGGCTTCAGATCGTAGACCGCGCGATGGCCGTCCGGTTGTTCCGATCCGGCGGTGGCGCCGTAGAGGTCGCGGCTCAGCAGCGTCGCCAGCGCCGCACCGTGCAGCCCGTCCGAAACGCGATCGAAGAACGCCCTCCGCGAGAGCTTGGACTTTTCGCCTGGATTACAGTGCCTGCATTGTTCGTGAGCCATGGGAAAGTTTTCTCGCAATAGTTAGTCGATATAAATGAAAGCCGCGGAGTTAAACACGGTGTGGCACAACTTAGTAAGTGCGGCGAGTTCGCCGGCGTCCTTCGGTTCCACTTGCTTTAGCTTGACCAGCGCCGCTAGACTTACTTTCGCTTCTTCCGAAGTCGGAGGACGGCTCAGCGCCAGCCAGAAAAGCCGGTCGATCTGCTTCTGCGCATCCGGCCCCGCTTCGCGCGCCACCCGCCGCGCCGTCGCCTCGGCAAGCTGCTTCACCATCCCGTTATTCGATAGATAGAGCGCCTGCAGCGATACGGTGGATTCCATCCGTTCGATGCAGTTGGGGCTCATCGGAGGCAAATCGAAATTGTCGAGCAAGGTCGGGATTTCCGAGCGGCGCTGGTTCGTGTAGATGCTGCGCCGCCATCCCTTCTCCGTTGTCGATCGGCGTAACCAGGCCGTCGTCGCGGACCAGCACCGGCTCCGGCACGCCGAAGCGCGTCTCGTCCAGCCGCCCCGCCACATAGACCAGCGTGTCGTTCAAAACCTCGCCCTCCATGCGCCGCAGCGGCATGTGCGAGAGCAGCAGCGTTGTCGCCGTCCAAGCGCTCCGATTCCTCGCTCACCACCGAAGACTGCCGGTAAGTGCTCGATGTCATCATCAGCCGGTGCATTTCTTTCATGCTCCAGCCTCGCGCCACAAATTCCGTTGCCAGCCAGTCCAGCAGCTCCGGGTTCGTCGGCGGGACGCCCGCTTTTCCGAAGTTTCCGACCGACTTCACAATCCCCGTTCCGAAGTGGAGCCTCCACATTCGATTTACCATCACGCGCGATGTCAGCGGATGCTCGGGATTCGTCAGCCACTTGGCCAGCGCCAGCCGCCGCCCCGTCTTCTCGCTCCCCGGCCAGGGAGGCGTTGGCTGGTAAGTCAGTTTCGCGGTCATGAGAACCGCCGGAGGTCCGGGCTCCACATAGGGTCCGAAGCTGGTCGCCACTCCCCGCCGCAGGATGTAAGTGGGCGAGGGTGCGCCGCGATCCCATAGCGCGCGGATCTTCGGTTCCGGGATCGTCTTATATTCGAGTAACTTGATCTTCTTCTCGACATCCTCCGATTCTTGGGCTACCGTTGGATCGTGCTTCAATTCCGCGCGGTCCACCTTCAGCAGCGCCTCGAACTTCCGCGCCAAATACTTTTGCACCTCGTCCCGGTTCTCCGCCGGCGTTGCGGCCAGCTTGCGCAGATCGTCCTGAAGGTCCTTGGGCTGCTCGGCGATGCGCTTCTCGATGATCTTACTCTTCAGCGCTTTGAGCTTTTCGTCCCAAGCCGTCTGAACGGCCTTGATCTCCACTTCCAGATTCTTGTTGACGAACTCACGCCGGCGCTGCTCTTCCATCAATTGCATCGGGGTGGCGCCGGGCGTCACGTAGGGCAGATATCGGCCGGGGAAATACAGTCCATACTTTTCCAAGGTCAGGGGCGACACCCAGTCGTGCTCGTCCAGCGCGCCCTTGAAAATGGCCTTGAAACGGTAGTAATCGCGCTGCGGCAACGGATCGTACTTATGGCTGTGGCAGCGGGCGCATTTCATCGTCAGTCCCATCACCGACGAACTGACGGTTTCGATCTCATCGGCGATGACGTCCACTCGGTCGTCGACAAAGTTCACTTCGCGCTCCGTTGTCGAGTCGGGCGCCATCCGCAGAAACCCCGTCGCGATCAGGTCGTCCAACATCTCCTGGGTCACTGTGGAAGCATGCTCGTAATCCGCTAATTCGTCGCCGGCGATTTGCTCTGTCAAAAACCGGTCGTAAGGCTTGTCGCTGTTGAACGCGCGAATCACGTAGTCGCGATAGCGGAAAGCGAATGGGCGCGGCAGATCGGCGTCCAGCTTGCCGCCTTCCGAGTCGGCATAACCGGCCACATCCAGCCAGTAGCGGCCCCATCGCTCGCCATAGCGCGGCGAGGCGAGCAGCCGGTCCACCAGCTTCTCGTAAGCGAGCGGATCCTTGCTCGCCACAAACTCCTTCACCTCGTCCGGATCCGGCGGCAGGCCCGTTAGGTCGAAAGTAGCGCGCCGGATGAGTATCTCGCGGCTCGCTTCCGGCGCAAGCGACAACCCCTTCGCTTCCAGTTTCGAAAGCACGAACGCGTCGATCGGATTCCGAACCCGGTCTACATGCTTTACTTTGGGGCGCTTCCGGACGGATGGGCGCTTGGAACGACCAGAACTGGCGGTCCTTGTCGGTGACCAGCGGATCGAGCGGAGTTCCCGCCACCGAAGGAGGCAGCTCCACCTCGGGCCCGCCCTGTAGGATCCAACGCGCCACTTTTTCGGTTTCCGCCGGAGTGATCGGCTTCACGCCCACCACAATCAATTTTTGCTTCGGCGGCATTTCGCCCGCCTTGACGCGCCGGATCAGCAGGCTCTCCTCGGGTTTTCCCAACACAATCGCCGGACCCGACTTGCCGCCCTTCAGCATCGAGGCCTTCGAGCGAAGGTCCAAGCCGCCTTCCTGCCGCCGCAGTCCGTGGCACACGGTGCAGCGCGTGAGGAGAATGGGAATCACATCGTCTTGTGTGACGGGCGAATTATCAACCTTCGCCGCAACCGGGCGCCGGCGGCGTCCTCGCCGCGAATCCAGGAGAAGATCGTCGCGATATCCTTTTCCGATAGATGCGGCTTGCCCATCGGCATCGCGCCGCTTTGAACTTTGCGATAAAGAATGCTGTCTTCCGGTTTTCCGGGAACCACCACCGCCCCGGTTTCGCTGCCTTTGAGCGCGCTCTCTTCCGTGGTGAGGTTCAGATCCTTCATCTTCACCTGCGTTCCGTGACAACTGGCGCAGTTGGCTTGGAAGATGGGCGCAACGTCTTTATCGAAATGAATGGCCGCCGCCCGCGCGGACGAACCGGCGAACAGGACCGCCAACATTCCAGCGCGTATTTTTTGGAAGCTAGGAACCATCCTCGGACTCCCCGATCATATCACCGGTCATCGAGACACTTCCGCCCCAATCAACGCTGGATCGTAGGGCTGGAACTGGCCCCGCCGCCGATAAAGCTCGTGATAGGTTCCGAGCTTGTCCTCATCGATCTCCACTCCGATCCCGCATCCTCCAGGGACGCCCCAATCGGGCCCGTGGGTAATCGGAAGGGTTTCGGTGACAATGTCGCCGGTCATCATATGCGCCGTCTGCTGGTTTCCCTCCACCACGTTCGGCAGCGTCAGCAAAATGTGGTGGCAGGCCGTCGGCGAAGATGCCGAGCTCGCCATGGGTGTGGCGGCAGATCTGCAAACCCTGATAATGCGCCATCCACGACAGACGCTGGAACTGCGCCAACGATCCCGTGAAGTATGGGCTGAAGCAGTATACGTCCGCGGCGCGCGCCAGCATCTGACGGAGCGCGTCCTCCGGCGTCCAGGTGCCCTCGTTCGCAGAGACGGCCATGCGGCAGCGGCTCCTCACTTCCCGCATGTTCACCGGCGGATCCTGCACCACGGGCTGTTCGATGAAGTCGATGTTGTATTCGTCCAGCCGCTCCAGATTGCGCAGCGCCTCATTCACTTTCCACGCTCCGTTCGCATCCAGCCGGATCTTGGCCTTCGCTCCGATCGTCTCCCGCAGCGTGCGCACCATCTCCACTTCCGCATCGATATTCAGGCCGGCCTTTAAATAAAAGACCCGAAATCCTTTGGAGACGCCCTCACGCGCCTGCTCGGAAATGCGTTCCGGCGTTCCTTGCGAACAGTAGAAAAAGTAACTCGCGCTCTCTCTTACTTTCCCTCCGAAGAGCTTATACAGCGGCTGCCCGCTCTCCTTCCCGCACAGATCCCATAGCGCCAGATCGATACCGGGATACGCAAAGCAAGCCGTGTGTTGTCTCCACGACCACAGGCCATGGTGCCACAACCGCTGGCGGATGCTCTCGCTCTCCCACGTATCGCGGCCAATGACGAACGGCTTCATCGCCTCCAGCGCGCCCAAAACAGACCCGACGTCGGCGCCGCTGCAACTTTCCCCCCAACCCACCATCCCATTCTCGGCGGTCGCCTTTACGACGATGTCGGTCACTCCGTCGCGATTGACGAGGGAACTCACTTCGCGGTGAGTATAAGGAACGCTGACGGGGATGAACTCCAACTTCGTAATCTTCATCGAGGATAGGCTATCATCTTCGCCAAGAAGGCGGACTGAGGAGAGACATGGAGGATCGTTCCGCCGCGGCCAGCGCGGCAAAACTCAATACCCGGCGGTTCACGATCGTTTTTCTGCTGTTCGCCTTCAGCACCGTCAGCTATTTCGATCGAATCATCCTGTCCGCAGCCGGTCCGCGGATGATGCGTGACTTCGCCATCTCGCCCACCACCATGGGCACCGTTTACTCGGCATTCATTCTGGGCTATGCGCTCTTCATGATTCCGGGCGGGCATCTGGCGGATCGAATCGGCGCGCGCCGCACGCTGGCGCTGATGGGATTCGGTTCGGCCGCCTTCACCGGACTGACCGTCATGGCGGGAACCTCCCTCGTGCCGGGCTGGATGGGCGTGGTGGCCGTCCTCGTGGCGATTCGTTTCGGGCTGGGCGCCGTGACCGCTCCGCTCTATCCCGCTTCCGCCCGCGTCACGCGGACCTGGATCCCTTTCGTCTTCCATGCCCGCGTGCAGGGGCTGATCATCGCCGGTTCTTCGCTCGGCGCGGCCGTGTCGCCGGTCTTCTTTACATGGCTCTTGCGCCGCTTCGAGTGGCGGACACCGTTTCTGCTGGCCGCTCTCGCGCCCGCGATTCTCTCCGCGTTCTGGCTTTGGTTCGCGCGGGACGCTCCGCCCGTCGAAGGGCCGGCTTCGAAAGCTTCCGCCGCGCCGCGGAACTCCGCCCCATGGCTCGCTTTGTTCGCGGACCGCAATCTAATGCTGCTCACCTACGCCTACGGCGCTCTCGGCTATTTCCAATACATTTTCTTCTACTGGATGTACTATTACTTCGGCCATGTTCTTCACCTGGGAGAGCGCGCGAGCGCCCGCTATACGGCCGTTCTGTTTCTCGTCGAAGGCGCGATCATGCCGCTCGGCGGACTCGCTTCGGATCGCCTTTCCCGCGCCTACGGTCCTCAGTTCGGCCGCCGCTGGGTGCCGATCGCCGGCCTCACATTGGGAGCCGCTTTCACCTGCGCTGGGACGGCAAGCGCCGGACTCGCCGCCGTGGCGTGTTTTTCTCTCGCCTTCGGACTCGCCGCCTGTTGTGAAGGCCCGTTCTGGGCGACCGTCACCGAGATGTCCGGCGACCACGTCGGCAGCGCATCCAGCATCCTCAACACCGGCGCTCAGGTGGGAGGATTTTTCGCGCCGGTGTTGACGCCATTCATCGCCAGCTTTTTTGGATGGTCGTGGGGCCTTTACGCCGGAGTGCTTGTGGTCTGCTCGGGTGTCGTGGCTCTCTACTTCGTGAAGATTCGCCCGGGCCTGCTGGGAAGCCGAAGCGGCCATCTGGACTCGGACTTTGAATTCGTTCAGAATCGGGAGTTATGATGCGCAAAGTTATCGCCGTGCTGGCGGGCGCGTGCCTGCTCCCCATACCGGCGGCGTTGGCCGCAAAGGATCCGAGAATGACGTTTTTCTGGCCCGAAGGCAAGCGCGTAGCGGTCAGTCTTTCGTTCGACGACGCCCGCACCAGCCAGATCGACGTGGGCGTCCCGCTGCTGAACCGGTATCAAGTGAAGGCCACGTTCTATGTGAATCCGCCTCGCTTGGAGAGCCGGCTCGATGGCTGGAAGAAGGCTGCCGCCAAGCGGTCATGAGATCGGCAGCCACACCAACAGCCATCCCTGCACCGTCAATTACCCGTTCTCGGCGAACAACGCGCTCGAAAACTATACCCTCGCCTCGATGGCGAAGGAGATCGATGCCGCGACCGCGGAAATGAAGCGGCTGCTCGGCGTCACGCCGTTAACTTTCGCCTATCCCTGCGGCCAGAAATTCGTTGGCCGGGGCAATGGCGTGAAGAGCTATGTGCCGCTGATCGCGGTCCGATTTCTGGCCGGCCGCGGCTTTCGCGATGAAGGACCGAACGACCCCGTTCACTGCGATCTGGCTCAGATCCTGGGTGTGGAATCGGATGGCCTCACCTTCGACCAGATGAAGAACATGGTCTCGGACGCCGCCGCACACGGCGCGTGGCTGGTCTTTGCCGGCCATGAAATCGGCGCCGCCGCTCATCAGACGACGGAGGCTTCCGCGCTGGAGGAATTCCTGCGGTACGTTCGCGATCCCGCCAACGGAGTATGGATCGATACGGTGGGGGCGGTTGGCGAATACGTACGGACGCATCGCGGCAAGTAAGCCCGCGCCCGCCGTTCCTTCACACCGTGCCGCACCACTGGCAGATGAAAACAAGCAGCGCTTTCGCGGCGTCTCGCACCGAGTCCAGTTCCACATATTCATCCGCCGCATGTGTGTTTCCTCCCCGGCCGCCCCAAAGTACCGCCGGAGTGGCGAAACCCTGGTGAAATACGAACATGTCGCAAGGCGCTTCAAAACCCGTGATGATTGGGGACTCGCCGAGGACCCGTGCGGCGCATTCGGCCAGCTCAGTTACCAGCGGTTCCGAAACGGAGATTGCCGAGCCAGGCAGCCAGCGAATCGGAAATTCCACTCGCGGGCGCTTCGGAAAGAGATCGGGACGCGCGGAGCAAAGCGCATCGAGCCAAGCGAAAAATTCATTCTCCACATCGGCCAGTTCCTCTCCGGGCATCGTCTGCCAATAAAATTCGACGCGGCATTCTTCCGGAACGGTAACTGGTTCACCGGTTCCCCACGGAGCCGTGAATACCTTGGTGACGGCGACGGGGACCGGGTCCATGTGAGCGGCGTACAGCGCGTGGCGCCGGGCCTTTTGCCGGCGCTGTTCGCCGAACTCGCGAACCTGCGTCAGAAAAAAAGTAAGTTGATCCACCACTCCGGATGGGAAGGCGCTGTCCGTCAGCACGCCGCCGGGCGCCTCCAGCGTGATATGAGCGATGCGGCCCCCGCGTTGCGCTGGGCAGACGCGCAAAAACGACGGTTCGCCGACGATGGCGGCATCCGCGTTGTAGCCTCGCAAACGCCCGGCCAGAGTGCCGTTGGCGCCGCCGAATTCTTCGTCCACTACGGTCTCGAACAACAGATCGCCGGCCAGCGAAATATTCAGTTCCCGAAGCGCCTGAATCGCAAAAAGACTCGTCGCCACACCGGCCTTCATGTCGTTCGATCCGCGCCCGTAAAGCCGATTTCCTTCAATCTGGCCGCCAAATGGATCGCGGGTCCAGGGCTGAGTGCCGCGCGGCACCGTGTCGATGTGCGCTGACAACAATAACGAACGGCCCTTCTCCGGAACCGCGCATTCGAGCGCCGAGGTTCGGCCGGTTCTTGTAATCCCTGCCCGGCCAGAACAAGGGGTGTTCTCTCAATCCGGGGACCTCATCGAACCGGTACAGATCGGGTTCCCAGCCGCAGGTGCGCAGGAAGCTGGCGATGTATTCCTGACAGGCAAGTTCGGCACCCGAAGGCGGCGTGTTTTCCGAAGGGATGCGCACCAGATCGCCGAGAATGCCGACGAGCCGGTCCGCATTGCGATCCACCCAGGACGTCAGCGTGGTCTCAAGCGAGGCGGAATTCATCGGGATTCCCTTTCGACTCGCACTTCGGCATGTGGTAGGTTTTCTCCGAGTATACGCATTGGACATTTACATGCTACAGAAGTTACATGAAGAATCACGAGAAGGAAAGCATCCGGACCTACAGTAGCGTTTCTCCGGAAGAGAAAGGCATGGGTCCGGGTTCAGCCGGCCAGTCCGGCGACACGCAGGGACTCTCGGACATCGCGGAAGCGGGTCCGGAGAGCGTAGAAGAGCTGCTGGAAGAGGGGCAATCTTTCGAGGCCGAAGCCATCGGCGGCGTGGAGGACGCGCCCGACCCGGACGTGGCCGAAGTTCACACGAAGCAAGTCCCGGAGGACGATGTACCCTCCGAATACCTGAATCAAGATTAGGACGCCGGGCGTTTTCCGGCAGCGCAAACGGCGCGGCTACTCGCCGAAACGCTCAAAGGGAAAGCGCGAACGCACGGCCAGCACCAGGTCATGCTCCCCGCTTTGCGTGCCGCTGTAAAATCCCACGGTCGTATTCAGCCGGATGAAGAACGCATCGCCCGCCTTGGCCGGATAGCGCCCTTCGTTGCCGTCGGCGCCGCCGCCCGCCACCATGTCGCCGTGTCCTCTGAGGATGTAGTAGATCTCCTCCGCCGTCTCATGATGGTGCGGGATGTTGGTTCCGCCCGGAGCGAAGTCCATGATGAAGAGGCTCACCATCTGGCTCGCCGCGGCCAGCTTGTCGCGCCGGCTCGCCGTGGTGCCCATCAACAATTTGAACAGCGAGGTTTTCCCGTGCCCCTGGACTGGCGTTAGCGCAACATCGTCGGAATTGGCCAGCATCAGTTTGGGCGTCGGCGCCACTTTTACGCCCGCCGGAATCTTGAATCCCATCACCAACAGCCGCACCGGCCCGTCCGCCATGCCGTGCCGGATACCGGGCGGAAGGTACATGAAATCGTTTTTCTTGACCGGTATTTTTTGGTCCCCATATAGCAGGGTTCCGTTGCCTTCCAGAATGTAGTAAATCTGCTCCTCCGCCGGATAACTCACGAGCGCGCTGTTACCGCCCGCGGCCAAGGTCAGTTCCCCGTAGCGGGCGATTCCCTTAAGCTGGCCCGCCTGGGAATCGCCCACGCCGAAGACCGGCCTGTAGACGGCGCCTTTGCCATTCGCGGTAAGGTCGTCGGGCCGTGGCTGGATGTCGGGAACGCGACGCCTCAAGAACGTCGGGTCGGCGGCAAACAAGCCGCACGCGGCCAGCGTCGGGACGATCCATCTTCGGCGGAAAACACTCGGTTTCCTCATAGGTCCCCTACATCATAATGAAATCGAAGATCGCCGGTGTGGAACCCGAATCGATCAAATCGTCAAAAGCCTGTTAGAATCCAAGACACTGGGAAGGTCGAGGATCGATGAGAAACATACTTTTTACGCTGTTGCTTTCGATGGCTGCGCGGCCGATGTTCGCCCAGGGAGCCCCTCCACAAGGCGCGCCCGGCCAGCCCTATACGGTCGAGTATTATTACAAGGTGCAATGGGGACACCAGCAGGAATTCCTGCAACTGTTCTTGAAGAACCATTACCCCTTGCTCCAAAAGATCGTCGAGAGCGGACGCATGCTGGGCGTGAAAATCGAGGAGCCGGCCAATCACATGACCGAGGAGGGACGCTGGGACTACCGCGTCACGATTCGCTTCAAGAACTCGACGCTCGCGACGACGGCGAATCCCGGCGAAGACCGTCTCATTCACCAACTCTGGCCCGACCAGAAGACTTACGAACGCGAAGAACAACGGCGGTTCGAGATCTTAGCGGCGCACTGGGATCTTCCCGTGACGGACATCACGCCCGCGAATAAATAGCCTGCCCCGGTTAGTCTCGGGGGCACTCGGTTACTAACTGCCTGTAAACTTGTCGCGCGTGGTCATACGCGCTCTTGGCTTCGCCGATTTCCGCGGCGGAGATGCGCGGAGCTTTCTGTGTCCAGCATTGGTCCACCGCGTTCAAACACCACTCGGCGCTCCTGCGGGACGCACGCACCGGCTTGCCTCCCATCAGCACGAAGACCGGATTCGTGTGCGCGGCGGGAAGGATGCGCGCCGCGATCCAACTGCTCTCTTTCACCGGCACCTGGAACTCGAGTGGGCGGATTTTTCCATCGGCGGTGAGATTCCGCCGCGCGGCCACTTTTCCATTGACGACGATCTCGACGGCCACTTCCCGCGAATCGCCGATGCGGGCGCGCTCGATGTCCCAGTACGGCTTCTCATCGAACGGCAGACGGCGGATCGCCTCGTTCGGACGCTCGGGAAGGTACGCCGCGGCGTTCATCGTCACCTTCACCGTTGCGGGGCCGTTCAGCTTGAGTTCACTGCCATTGGTCCCAACCGCCGTTTCATCGACCCGAAAATCCATCAGATGCGTCTTGCCGTCGGAAACGTAGCTCCGGCCGGCCTTGAGGGCTTCAACCCACGAGGAATAGCTGAGCGGTCCGTCGACTTTCGCGTAAGTCCGGCCAATGCCCACGCGCGCGTCGTAGATACAGGGAAAGTCGGTCTCCCCGGCGATTCTTGTCCGGAACCCCACGTTCAAAGTGTGATACCAGATGTTCAGCTCCCAGGCATAGGGCGTATCCACCGAGGAAATGAAATCCACCGTGTTCGGGTGCGTCACATCGACGATGTATTCGTTGGCGCCGATGCCGTCGAATCCGGGCATTTCGTACGTCGGCAAATCCTTGCCCGAGACCTGAAGGCCCCAACCCGAGTGCGCGAACCCGGCGACGGCGCCCTGGGATTTCGCCCAGCGGAGAATGGGCAGATCCCAGGTCGGCCAGTCCTCGATGCGCGCCGTTCCTGGGTAGTCCTGATCCTTCAAATTCAGCAGCACGAGATGACCCGCGTGGCTGGACGGAAAGCCGGAGACCTCGAGATCGTAGTGCATCAGCTCGTCCGATTTCGAAAGCGGGTCGTCGTGGCCGGAGAAGAACCGCTTTTGATAGTAATAATCGGGCCCCCATGTCAGCACCGATCCGATGTTCAGGCGCTCGCCGAGAATCTGGCGGATCATGTCCGCCGGTTCGACGCCCTCGGCCGGGTTCATGTAGTGCGAGCATCCGGCCGCGTGAACGTGATGATCGCCGGAATACCAGCCGTATTTCGAAGGATCGATCCAGCGGTCGAGTTGGAACGACACCTCGTCCGGGCCGGCGGCGTCCACGCCGAACTCTCGCGAATGCGGAAGATACTCCGGGCCGCCGCTGAACTCCACCGTATAATAACCTTCCGGCAGTTGCACCTTTTCCCCGTCGGCGCGATAGATCTGCGGTTGAAAGAAGAGATCCGGCGCAAGCCTCTTCGATGGACTTGGGTAGAGCCGGTTGAGACGGTCGCGAATGATAAAGGACGCCATCGCGGGCTTCCCGTTCTCGTCTTTCACCCGCAAGGTCAGCGAGCGCGACGGGAGCGCGTTGAACACAACCACGGCATCGTTGCGGAAGCCGATATCCTGGCTCCCCTGGCCAACGTTGAAGCCGATTTTCGCCGAACGCTGTCCCGCATCGCGGCTATAGACTTCGAGGATCGCGTACTCCAGCGCCAGGCCGGAGAGGCGCTTGTTCATTGGCGGGCGCTGATATAACGAGATTCCCGCCCATCGGTCGGCGGCGGCTTGCGGCGTAAGCTGGATGGGCGGCTTCGGGTTGCCGGTGGATCGAATATAGACGTCGCCGCTGTTCGGACTTTCCACATTCAAGGGAGCGGTCACGCGCCCGTTGTTGATCACCTTCACCAGGAAGAGCCGCGTGCCGGCCTCTACGAGCGCCGGTTGCGCGGCGCCTTGCTCCACTTTCACCCGGCTCTCGGGATTGATATCCACCGTGAACAGCGCGAACGGGTCCAGAATGCTCTCGATCTGCGTCACGGCCGCGGCCGGATCCGGATTGGCGATGGCGGCGTTGATCCGCTGGTCGACGGATGGCGGAAACGGCTGCCCCAAGTAATTCAACGTCTCTTCCAGTTGCCGCACCTGTAGCGCGAGAGGTTGCAGTGGGATCTGGGGCGGGCTTTGTCCCCGCACGGCAGCGGTCACGCAGAGTAGGATTCCAACGGGCAGCTTCATGGCGTTACCTCGCATCCGAATCTTCGGTAAGCATATCGCGATCCGGGCGCATTGGGCGGGGCGCCAAAGTCTACGACAAATATTGCTCCGTCAAATTCATGAGCTTGCGCACGCCTTCGAGCGGTGTGTCCAGACCTTCGAATTCGAGCGAGTATATGCCTTTAAATCCGGCGTCGCGCATTACCTTCATCGAGGCGGCGAAATTGTCGGCGTAAAACTTTCCGTCGTCGGCGATGCCGTCCTTCGAGTGGCAAATATTCGACGCGTACGGCGCAAGCATCCGAAGCTGGTCCAGCGCAAACGCCGCGGATTTGGTCGCGAAGTTGCCAAAATCGGGGCACGTGCCGGTTTGATCGCGGCCGAGCTGACCGATCACCGACGTGAGAGTCTCCGCGGATTCGAGCTGTAAGTTATCGTTGTGAAACAGTACCTTGATTCCGCGCCGGCGCGCGATGTCGACAAACGGCTTCAAATTGTCAGCGGCGATAGGAGCATCGGCCGGCCCTTTGCCCGTTAATGCCACGGTGATGCTTGGCGAACCGAGAGCCACGGCGACACCGGCCCAGCGTTCCGCTTCCTTCACGAAAGCCTGCCGGTCGGCGCCGCGCGTAAACACGCCGCCAGGGATCTCCACCCCCATCAAGTTACAGCAGCGCGATTTCGCTTTCTTCAGGCCGGCTTTCACTTTGTCGATCGTCGAGGAATCGGTGTCCGCGAAATGCTGGGGAAGGAATTCGACGTTGTGAATGTGGAAGTGGTCGGCGAGAAACTGCGGAAACTCCGCTTGCGTCAGCAGCGGAAACTCGGGCTTGCGGAAGCTGTGCATTTCGGGCGTGTCGAAATAGCCGCGAAACGGCCAGGAATTGCAGGCCAGCCGATCCACTTTGGCGCCGCTCTGCATCGCCCCGGCCCGCGCGGACGGAAGCAGAATAGCCGCCGCCGCGCCGCCTAGAAACTCTCGCCGTGATCTATTCATGTCCGTTCGATTCCTCATGACTTTCCGCCGCATCCCGGAGAGCGAGCATAGAATGCATTTCCTTTGAAGTCAAGTTCTTTAAGACCGGCCCGCGAAGTGTAGTAGCCTCGGATGGTTTCCGCTTTCAAAAACACGAAGAATCGAGTGCCGGCATTTTCCGTTCGCTCGCCGGCCCGCGCATCGCCGATCGAATCCAACATGGCGATCTGTTGCTCGGCTCCGAGCGATAGAAACTCTCCGGAGTGCCGCTGGCGGGCCATGCCGGCGATCCATTGGAGACCCTCACGGCACGTCTTGGCGGGGTCGTCCCTTTCGAGGCGAGTCACATGGGACGGTCCGTAATAGGCGATGGCGAGAGCGCGATGGAGCGGATCGATACGCGTCGCGGCCTCGCGCACGCCGTCCGCGCTCCACACGCGCAGGTCAATCCACTCCGCAACTTCGTGGCTCGCGCCGGCGTCGCCGGGAACCTCCCCCAGCAGCAATTGGGTCAAGCGCCGAATCACCGCAAAATCGGATGCGGAGAAATATTGCGCCGAAAACGGTCCACTCGCGGGACGTAAATAATCGGTAGGACATCCCTCCGGAATCGGACGGAACCGCTCGGCGCTCATCAGCGCATGGCCAAGGTGATCCGCCGATGGCCCATACACTCCCGGAGGGAGCGCCGCGTCTTTCGCTTCGCCCTGGAGCCGCGCCGCGATTCCCAATCCGGCCGTGGCCCCGCCAATCGTAACCAGCCAGCTTCGTCGAGTGTGGTCGATCATGTGGCGCTCGTTCCCTTACAACTCGCCCCGCTTGGAGGAATCTATCATGTAATCCGCCGCGCGCACCGAAATCGCCATGATGGTCAGCGTCGGCTCATAACACCCTTGCGTGGCGAACGCCGCGCCATCGGTGACAAACACGTTCTTCATATCGTGTACCTGGTTGTAGGCGTTCAGGACGCTTTTCTTCGGATCGGTTCCCATGCGGGCGGTTCCGCACTCATGAATGTTTTTCCCGAAAACGCTCAAGTTTTCACTCGGCGCGGCAGGCTCCTTCACCTGCAAAACGTCCAGCGCGTTCGCGATGTCCCGCCGCATCGCCTTGGCCATCGCGTGTTCGTTCTCGCCGTAACTGGCCTGAATTCTCAATACCGGTATTCCCCACGCGTCCTTCTTCTCAGGATCGAGTGCGACGAAATTGTCAAAGCGCGGCAGGCACTCGCCTTGCGCCTCCATCGAAAAGTAATAGGGGATCTCAGTGCGCACCTTCTCACGCCACGCGGAACCGAATCCAACGAGCGAAAAAGCCTGTTCGTATAAGTGCTGATTCGCGCTCCCATCGAAGCGATATCCGCGCAGGAAATCGCCGTTCTTATGGCCATCGGTATTTGCGTATTTCGGAATCAGATAGCCGCAGGGATTCCCCGTCACCTCCCGTTTCGCGCTCTTGAGCGACGCGAGTTCGCCGCCGGCGCCCTCCACCGTGAAGTGATCCATCAGGTAATGCCCCAGAATCGCCGTTTGAATTTCCGATGCCGTTCGGAAATCGCGGCGATCGAGAGTTCAACAGAATTCGCGTCGACTCAAGCGTCGCGGCGGCGATTACCACGATTCGCGCGCGCGCTTCGCCGTGCGTCTTGCTCAGCCGGCTTATGTAATGAACGCCCTCCGCCTTACCTTCTTTGTTCGTCAGAATATGACTTACAACCGCATCGCTCATCAGCGTAAATCGTCCGGTTCGAGCGGCTGCCGGCAAAGTCACCGACGGGCTGTTAAAGTAAGATGCGGTGTGGCACCCGCGCTGGCACTGATCGCAGTAGTGGCACGCCGGGCGCCCATTGTGAGGCACGGTCAGATTCGCAACTCGATCCGGCATAAACCGCCAACCGAACCGCTTTTCGATCACCCCTTTCGCCAGCACTTCGCCGCAGGAGAAATTCATCGGCGGCAAAAATTTTCCGTCGGGCATCTGCGCCAGCCCTTCATGGGATGCGCTTACGCCGATATAGCTTTCCACCCGGTCGTAGTACGGCTCGAGCTCCGCGTAACGGAAAGGCCAGTTCTCCTCGTAGCCATCGCGGCTCGCGGCCTGGAATTCATAGTCGCTGTAGCGATAGCTTTCACGCGCCCAGCAAAATGTTTTTCCGCCGACCTGCCGTCCACGAATCCACATGAAAGGCTTGTCGGCCGGAAACGTGTACGGGTGCTCGTTGTCGTCCACAAAAAACTGGCTGCTGTATTCGTCGCAGGCATAGCAAAGGCGCTGCACCGGCTGGTTTACCAGCAGCTTTTTTGAATCTCCAAAACCGCGATATCTCACCTGATAAGGCCACGCGTGCTCGGTGAAATCGCGGCTCGGGACGATCGGCGGACCGGCTTCCAGCATCAGAACTTCCATGCCCTTTTCGGTGAGTTCTTTCGCCACCCAGCCGCCGCTCGCTCCGGAGCCGACAATCAGCGCGTCGTAGATTTTGCTCTTCACGTCTCCGTTCCCTGTCCCGCCTGTGCCACACTATCACAACCACTCTTCGCCGCCACGTAGGCGCCGAGCGCCTCCTGCAACAACGGCGAGCGGGGATAGGGATGGATGCCGTATTGGCGGAAGCCTTCGCCATATTCGATTCCGGCCCGCGCTCCGGCGGCGTGCGTCCAGTGCTCCATGCTCCGCAGGTAGTCGTCGAGGTTGTGCTGCCGCCGCAACCATGCGCGCTGACTCTCGTGCGCCGCCAGCATTTTTTTCTTAGTCTCCATTACGGATGCCACGTTGATGACGAAGTCCGGCGTCACCGCGGCGCCGCTCCGGTCGACACCTTCGATCGGGTCCACAAAGTATAAGTGCGGGATTTGCGGGAGGGGCGCGGTCTCCGTACCCGTCCGGTAGTTCGGAACGGAGGAGGCGAAGGCGGCGTCCCGTACCAGGTGGCTGGTCGTTTCGTGGTCGCAGAGATAATCGCTCGGCGAGGCCGTCAGAATCACGTCCGGCCGCAGTTCCCTCACCAGTTGCGTGACGCGCCGGCGCGATGGATCGTCGTTAAAGATCGCAAGATCCTGGAACCCGGCGCAGCGGTACGTCGCGCCGATCGTCTTCGCCGCCGCGAGCGCTTCCCTCATGCGGATCTCGGAGATCTCGGCCGGGCTGTACTCGTCCGAACCGGCGTCGCCGGCCGTCATCGTCACGATCGTCAATTCATGACCGAGTCCGGCCAAAAGAGCCAGTGTTCCGCCGGCAAGAATCTCGGCATCGTCGGGATGAGCGTGAATGCAGACGATGCGCATGGGATCCGGCTTACTCCATCGAAGGCGTTCGCCGCCACTGCTGTCCGTCGAAGCTTGCCTCTTCGCCGCTCCAGGTTCCGAACTTCGACGCCATCTGCCCGCCATCGACGAGAAGCGCGGCGCCAGTAATGTAAGACGCCAGGCCGGAGGCCAGAAACGCCACCGCCGCCGCAACCTCGCCCGGTTCGCCGCCGCGCCCTAAGGGAATCTGACGGAAGTAAGTGGCCAGCGTTTCGGGATTTGAAAAATGGGCCGCCGTCAACCGCGTTCGAATCAGGCCTGGGCAAACGGCATTGACGCGGATTCCATAAGGACCCAGTTCATTGGCGGCCGTATGAAGAAGTCCGAGCAATCCGGCCTTGGTCGCATTGTAGGCGGCCAGAAGCGGTTCGCCGTCGTAGGAGTTCGTCGAAGCGACCAGCACAATGGCGCCGCCTTTCGACTTCATTTTTCGGGCGGCGATTTGCAGGCTATAAAACGCGCCAGTCAGATTTACGGCCAGCATGCGATGCCAAGTCTCGTCGGAGGTCGCGAGCAGACTACTTTGGGACCCGATCCCGGCGCCGATCACGGCCACATCCGGATTCGCACATCGATCGAACGCAGTTTCCAGGGACTGCCGGTCCGTTACATCCGCCGCATAACCCTGGCCGCCGAAGGAGGCCGCGACCGCGGCGGGATTCTCCGCGGGAAGATCCAGAATCGAGACGGCCGCTCCGGCGGAAGCCAGTGACTTCGCCACCGCAAGGCCGATTCCATTGGCTCCTCCGGTGACAACAGCCGATTGGGAAGTGAAGTCGATGCGCATGGCAATTCCCTATCATGCCCGAATCGGCTCCTTCTCCGCTGCCGGAATCCCGGTATAAGATTGTTGCGGTAGCCAATGAGGATCAAACCTTCACTCTTGCAAGCGGCCGCGGCGCTGAGCGCGACACTTTTCCATGCGCCCGCGCTTTTGGCGCAGAACCGTAATACACAGCCGGCCTATCTCGACCCAAAACGGCCGGTGGAGGAACGAATCGACGACTTGATGAGCCGCATGACGCTCAAAGAGAAAGTGGGGCAGCTCAACTTGCCGTGCGTTTACGTGAATGAATTGGGTAAGGATATCCCCGCGAAGATGGCGGCGTGCCGAAGATTCGCGGCGGGAACCTACACGTCAGGAGATCGGTCCCGGCTGCGGCTTCTTCACTCTCGCGAATGAGATTTTGCACCAGGGCACACGGCAGCAGGCCGAGTATTTCAACGAGCTCCAGAAGATCGCGCTCACTCAAACGCGGCTGAAGATACCGCTACTGGAAGACGAAGAAGGCACGCACGGCGCGATGTTTCCCGGCGCGACAATCTATCCCGAGGGACTGGCCATCGGCAGCACGTTCGATCCCGCGTTGGTGAGATCTATTTACGCGGCCGCGGCACAGGAGGCGCGGGCCGTCGGAATCCACATGCTCTCCACCCTGGTGCTGGAACTCGATCGCGATCCGCGCATGGGCCGAAACGAAGAAGCCTACACGGAGGACCCTTACCTGGGCTCGCGTATCGCGGAAAGCATTGTCCAAGGCGCGCAAGGGACGAACATCGCGGCCGCCGACAAAACGATCGCCGTGCTAACGGATTTTCCCACTCAAAGCGAACCCGCCAGCGGTTTGGAGCGAGGCGCCATCGAATTATCGGAGCGCGCTTTGCGCGAAAACACTCTGCTTCCCTGGGCGGCGGCGATCACTAAAGCGGGCGGTCTAGGCGTGATGGCCGGATACCCGGAAGTGGAGGACATACCCGCGCATGCCTCCGAAAAGTGGATGAACGATATCCTGCGCGGCGAACTGGGCTTCCGCGGCGTGGTCGAGAGCGAAGGCGGCGGATTCGGAACTTTGATTTACGAACACATCGTTGGAACCCAGAAGGAAGCGGGCGCGCTGGCGTTGAAAGCGGGCGTCGATTTGAACATCACATACGAACCGGCGTACATGGGCCCATTGATCGAGAACGTGGAAGAGGGACGCGTCCCCATCGCGTTGGTGGACCGCGCGTTGCGTAGAGTTTTGGAGTTGAAGTTTCGCCTGGGTCTTTTCGAAAATCCCTATGTCGATGTGGATCGCGCCGTCGGGACGGTTCATTCGCAATCGAATCGGGATCTCGCTCTCCGCGCCGGACGCGAGGGAATCGTGCTGCTCAAGAACGAACGCAACGTTCTGCCGTTGAAGAAAGATTTGAAGTCGATCGCCGTCATTGGTCCGGATGCGGAAAACCTGATGAACCAACTCGGCGATTATTCCCCGCACAAGGTGTTGCAGAACGTCGTCAGTATCTTGGAAGGCATCAAAGCCAAGGCCCGGCGGGAGACCAGCGTGGTTGCCGTGAAAGGCTGTCGAGTATTGGGCGACGACAAGAGCGGATTCGCCGAAGCTACGCGCGCCGCCAAGAGCGCCGATGTGGCGATTGTCGTGGTGGGAGAGAATCAGGGCCAAAACGAAGTGGACGAGAAGAGCGATCCTCCCACGGATGGCGAAGGCCACGACATCGCCAGCCTGGATCTCACCGGAGTACAAGAGGATCTGGTGAAGGCGGTTTACGAGACGGGCACGCCCACCATCGTCGTGCTGGTGAACGGCAGGCCGCTCTCCACCCGTTGGATCGCGGAGCACATCCCGGCAATCGTAGAGGCGTGGCGTCCCGGCGAACGGGGCGGAGAGGCCGTCGCCGACGTTCTATTCGGCGATTACAACCCCAGCGGCCGGCTGGCGATTACCATTCCCCGTCATGTGGGCCAGTTACCGGCTTACTACAACTACAAACCCGGCAAAGAGTATTGGATCCAGCGGCAAAAGCGCGGCTACGCCGACATGCCCGCAACTCCTCTTTATCCGTTCGGCTATGGATTGAGTTACACGCATTATGAGTACAGTAACCTGCGCATCGAACCGCCGCGGATCCATCCGGGAGGTACGGCCCGAGTTAGCGTGGATGTTAGTAACACCGGAGGCCGCGCCGGTGCGGAGACGGTTCAACTCTATATTCACGAGACAACGAGTCCGGTTGCGACGCCCGTCAAACAACTACGCGGATTCCAGCGCGTGGACCTGAAACCGGGCGAAACGAGCACCGTCACACTGACCCTGACGCCAGAGGATCTGCAACTGCTCGACCTCGACATGCATTGGCGGGTGGCGCCGGGCGACTTCGAAATCATGGTGGGAAGATCGTCGGAGGATTTGCCGCTCAAGGGAACTCTGAGGGTTACGCCGTAGACGAAGTCGCGAACTTGCGGCGGATTATCGCCAATCCAATCCGCCCAATCTCGCGTTTGTTTGCGCGACGCTCCGACTCTCGCCGGCGCGGCTGTCGAATGCCTTTCGCGGCGAGTACCGCCTCTCCCACGTCTCCGTCGACGCCTTCGGGCCGCTCTTGCTCCGCGGGAGCGACGGGCGATATATACTTGTCGTTTCATATGTGGTCCCGTCAGCCAGCCCGCTTACATTCACGGGCGACCGCATGGCTGTTTCTTGTGCTTCCCGCGATGGCCGCGAATCCAAGTCATCCGGCCCCGGCGGTGACCTTCTACAAACACATCGCGCCGATCGTTTATCGCGAATGCGCGCCCTGTCACAGGCCGGGCGAGTCCGGGCCGTTTCCCCTCCTGAGTTATGCCGACGCGAAGGCGCATGCGCGGCAGATCGCCGACGTGACGAAGCGGCGATTCATGCCGCCGTGGCAGCCCGAGGCCGGGTATGGGAAATTCTTGGAGACGCGGCGCTTGAGCGACACCCAAATCCGACTGATTCAGGATTGGGTGATTCAGGGTGCGCTCGCCGGATCGGCCGCTCATGCGCCTCCGGTTCCCAAATTCACTTCCGAATGGGAACTGGGTCCGCCGGACTTGGTGCTTAAGGTAACCCAGCCTTATCATCTGAGCGCGGATGGCCAGGAAGTGTTTTGGAATTTTGTGATACCCGTGCCTGTCAGTTCGGTGCGATGGGTGAAGGCGATGGCGGTCCGGCCCGGCAACGCTCGCGTGTTCCATCATGCTAACGTGATCATCGATCGCGGACGGTCGGCGCGGCGGCGCGAAAAGAAACCGGGGTTTGGCTTTCCCGGAATGGATTTGACCGTACAGGAAGACACGTTCGATCCCGATAGCCATTTCCTCTCCTGGAAGCCCGGCAGCGAACCAGTGGTGGAACCCGACGGCATGGCATGGCACGCCGATCCGGGCATGGATCTGGTGCTGAACGTTCATCTGCGGCCCACCGGAAAACCGGAAACCATCAACCCTATGATCGGCCTGTATTTCACAGACCAGCCGCAAACCAAGTTCCCCATGCTAATGCAGTTGGAACATGACGGCATCATCGACATTGCGCCGGGGGATAAGGATTTCCTGGTATCGGACGATTTCCGCGTGCCCATGGATCTATCGGTGCTGGCCGTTTACCCGCACGCGCATTATCTTGCCAGGCTGATGGAGGGCTACGCCACTCTGCCCGATGGCACGCGCAAATGGCTGATTCGCATCCCGAATTGGGACCTTAGCTGGCAAGGCGTCTACCGCTACCAGGAGCCGGTGGACCTGCCGAAGGGCACCGTGATTTCCATGCGCTATCACTATGACAACTCGGCAAACAACGTCCGCAACCCCAGCCATCCGCCCAAGCGGGTAACCGCCGGCAACTCAGCCACCGATGAAATGGGCCACCTCTGGCTGCAGGTGCTTCCGGCTGGAGAAAGCGACCAGCGGGCGGCACTGCAGGAAGAGCTAATGCGCCACCAGTTGGACAAATACCCTGGCGAGTTTTCCGCCAGCTTCAGCTTGGGCGCGCTGATGCTGGACCGGGGCGACGCCTCCGCCGCCATTCCTTACTTTCAACAAGCGTCAAAATCGCAACCGGACAGCGCGATCGCGGCGAACGAATTGGGCATTGCTTTCCTGACCGGTTCGAGTATGCCCGAAGCGCTTCAGCAGTTTAAACGCGCGCTCGAACTCGATCCCAATTACTCGGACGCGCGCTACAACCTGGCTAGCCTGGAAGCGGCGGCCGGACAATGGCAACCGGCCGCGGATGATTTCAAGCGAGTGCTTGAGGAAAATCCCGCCAACGGAAAAGCGCGCCAGCACCTAGGCGAGGTGTTGTACTTATGGGGCGATGACTTTGCTCAAGCGGGCAATTTCGAACAGGCGGCGCTGCGATACAAGGAAGCGCTCGACGATCGGCCTGACGATGCGGAATTACACACCAGTCTTGGCCAGGTGCTCGCCCAACTCAGGCGGCTTACCGAAGCACAGGCGGAGTTTCAAGCGGCGCTGCGCATCAACCCGAACTTCCAGCCGGCCCGGCAGGCGTTGGCAGCTATCCAGCACCGGTAAGTGGATCTTTCCAACTCGCAAATTTCCGCATTTTCTTATTGATTCACACTTCGCTGTGTGATAGGCTGTATCAAACTTTAAGCCAGACCCAAGTCGGCGCTGCAACATCAATCCGGGGATTGATATTACACTGTAAGGTTTGTTTCAGGAGTTGTCCTTAGTCCTGCTCAACTTGATGCGTTAGATTCCAACAGCTAGATTACGGGGAGACGCTATGAGTCGAAGTAATCGTAGGGGAAATTGGATCGGTATCTCATGGTTTGCGATGATGTTGTTTTTTGCCGCGGTCTCGGACGATCCGCCGGCATACGGCCAGGTCTTGTATGGCTCGCTTGTGGGCACTGTGACCGATGAGACTGGCGCGGTTGTTCCCGGCGCGACGATTGGCGTCACCGAGACAGAAACGGGGCAGACCCGGGAGGAAATATCCGACCAGGGCGGCCGGTTCAGCTTCGTCAATCTGGCTCTTGGCACTTACAAGGTCACAACCACCGCCAAAGGCTTTCGGAACGTGGAGCGGTCCGGCCTGGTAGTCACACCGAACGTGGTGAGCCGGATTGATTTTCGCCTCGAGGTCGGGCAAGCGGCTGAGACCGTAACTGTTTCGGCGGACGCGATTCAACTGCAGACGGATAAGGCCGACACGCACACGGAGCTTACCTCCAAGGGCATCATCAACATGCCGTTGGGCGGTTTCCGGAACTATCAGAGCCTGATAGACCTGGTCCCCGGCGCCACCCCGTCGACATTCCAAAACTCGCTCACCGACACGCCCGGCCGCGCCCTGCGCACAAACATTAACGGCGGCAACGCGCAAACGAATATCACCCAAATCGACGGCGCGGAGAGCATCAACGTCTGGCTGCCCCATCATGTCGGCTACGTTGTGCCGGCCGAAGATGTGGATGTGGTAAACGTCACCACCAGCGCGGCCGACGCCGACCAGGGCCTGGCGGGTTCGTCGTCCATCACGCTGGTTACCAAATCCGGCACGAACGAGATCCATGGGAGCGCCTTCGAATTCAACAACAACCAGCACTTCAATGCGCGGAACTTCTTCGCCACGGACAAGCCCGTTGCCATCTACAACAACTACGGCGGCACGATCGGTGGACCGATTCTCAAGAATAAGCTGTTCTACTTCGCGAGTTTCGACGGAACCAATCAAAAGATAGCCGCGAACGGCTTCTTCACGGTACCGACCGACGATCAGCGCCAAGGCAATTTCAGCGCCTATACAACGGGAGCGAACGCGACAACGATTTACAACCCATTGACGGGAAACGCCGACGGAACCAACCGTCAACCCTTCGCCAACAACGTGATTCCGGGTTCGATGATCAGCCCGATCGCCCAGAAGCTCCAGTCCTATTTCCCGGAGCCGAACCTTCCCGGCATCGCCAATAACTACTACGCTTCCGGCGGGCCGATTTTGGATCGCTATCAGGTAGACGGCAAGCTCAACTGGAATCGCACCGACAAGCACACCATCTACGCCAAGTACGGAAGAATGTGGGCGACCTCCGGCGGCCAGGGAATTTTCGGAGTGGCGGGCGGCCCCGCGCCCGGCGCAGATCCGGGCCTCGGCGACACCACCGTTCAAGTCGCCACCATCGGGCACACCTATACCTTCACGCCGAACCTCGTGCTCGACGGGAACTTTGGCTTAAACCGCCTGGACCAGACCGTGAAAGGAAACGATTACGGGAAAAACTTCGGCACGATTCTAGGCATTCCGGGTCTGAACGGTAGCGACATTCGCGATAGCGGATTCCCCAACGTGAACATTGGAGGTTATACCAACTTCGGCGTTCCCAACTGGATGCCGCTGTTCCGTAACGATGAAACGTTCACCCACAGCGACAGCGTCACCTGGACCAAGGGCGCTCACGAGTT
Organism: uncultured Acidobacteriota bacterium; assembly: GCA_963823105.1. GTDB lineage: Bacteria > Acidobacteriota > Terriglobia > Bryobacterales > Bryobacteraceae > JAJYKC01. The sequence goes on along the minus strand of CAWGKC010000005.1, from coordinate 751,925 downwards.
TCGCTTCGGCTTCGACCTGGTCAGGCATCACCTGAACCACTGGCAGCCCGAGTTGAGTTTCGGTGGCCCCCGCGGGTATCTTAATTTCGGCGGTCAGACCACGGCGCTCAACACCGGAAACGGCAATGCGACGAACACAAACCAGTTCAACGCCTACGCTCAGATGCTGTTGGGTCTCTCCGACGATGTGCAGAAGGGTGTGCAGTACATCCTGATGACCGGCCGCGAATGGCAGTTCGGGTGGTTCGCGCAGGACCGCTGGCAAGTTACGCGGAACCTGACCGTCACGGTGGGCTTGCGGTATGAGCTTTATCCGCTGATGACCCGCAGCAACGGGAAAGGGATCGAGCGGTATGACCCGACGACAAACAACGTATACATGGGCGGCCGCGGCAACGTTCCGGTCGACGCCGGCATCAGCGTTAGCCACAAGCTTTTCGCGCCGCGCATTGGCTTGGCCTACCGCATCGGCGAGAACTCCGTGCTCCGCGCCGGTTATGGGTTGAACTACGATCCTCTTCCGTTCTCGCGCCCGCTGCGGGGTTTCTATCCGTTGACGATCAACGCCGAGACGAAGTCGCCAAACAGCTTCTCCTACGCGAGCACCCTCGCTCAAGGCATTCCTCCGGTGCCGCTGCCGGATATTTCAACCGGTATCGTCCCGCTGCCTGGGGACGCCAGCGAACGAAGCCCCTGGGGATTCATTCATCGCGGCTATTCGCAGTCCTGGAATTTCACGCTCGAGCACAAAATGCCGCTGGGACTCCTCGTCTCCGCCGGCTATGTCGGTTCGCACGCGGTTCACTTATTGGCGGACCAGGACATCAATACCGGCTTTCCAGGCTCGACTCTGGCCAATCTCCCCTACAACCTGCTCTATGGACGCACCAGCTCCACTAACATGTGGGACGGCTACCTGAGCTCCAGTTACAACTCGATGCAGGTGGCTTTCACGCGTTCCTTCTCGAACGGTCTGATGATCAAGGGCGCCTACACCTGGTCCCACGCCATCGATTATTCGGATGACGATGGATGGACGGGAGTCAACTTCAACTACGCTCCGATGTTCCAGCGCAACCGAGCCACGGCCGGATTCGACGTCCCGCAGAACTTCCAGATCGGATGGGTCTATGAGCTGCCATTCGGCACGAACAAGTCCCACCTGAGTTCGGGTCCGATTGCGAAGGTCGTGGGCGGATGGCAGCTCAGCGGCAGGGAGGCGATGTACTCGGGAACGCCGTTTACCGTTGGCGCGCCCGACACGTCTTTGAATGACGGCGGCACCAACACGCAGACGGCGAATCAGGTGCTGCAAAATGTGGCGTTTATCGGAGGCGTAGGCCCGGGCGCGCATTACTATAACCCCGCGGCGTTCGCACCGGTAACCACGGTTGGTTTCGGAAACTCGGGCATCAACATTCTCAGAGAGCCCGGGATGTGGAATACCGACATGTCGATCATGCGAACGTTCCCCATACGGGAGCGCCTGCACCTGCAATTCCGCGCCGAATTTAACAACCTGCCCAACACGTCGCACTTCACCGGAGCGGCCACCGGCAATGGTTTCGGCAACAGCGGCGGCGGTGTGGACAACTATGTGACCGATAGCACGTTCATGCAGGTGACCAGCGCGTCGGGGGAAAGGAACATTCGCTTCGGACTTCGATTGGAATGGTAATGTTCTAGTTGATGAAGCTGTTGGTTTCACATAAAAGGCGGCCCGCGCTTCGAGCCGCCTTTTTTTGCGCGCTGGCCAGTTTCTGCTCAGGTTTCTGCACGGCGCAAACCGAGGATTTGGCCGCGCTTTCCCGCAAGGTAAAGCAACTGATGTCGGAAGGACATTTTGAAGAGGCAATTCCGATTTGCGAACAGCTTGTGCAAGCGGCGCCCGGTAACCCCGGCCTGGTTCTGAATCTGGGCTTGGCAGAGGAGATGGCTGGACACCCGGCCAAGTCAATCCCGAGGTTCGAGGAGGTGCTAAGAGTGGACCCCACCAACGTCCCGGCCTTGACTTCGCTTGCGTCGGCTCGTCTCCAATTAGACCAGCCTCGCCTCGCGATAGCGCCGCTCAGGAAATTGTTGGCGGTGGAACCTTCCAACCGTAATGCGCGCGGCATGTTGGCGGGAGCGTTGATGGGAGTGAACCAATGGGGCGACGCCTCCGAGGAGTACCGCGAACTGGCGTCCGGGGATGCCTCCGACGCGAAGGCCTGGTATGGTTTGGGCAAAGCCTATGAATCGATGGCCGCGCGTTCCTTTGAACGGCTCTCGAAAGCCGAGCCCGAATCGCCATACGTCGCCGCTTTGATCGCAGGCTCGCGCTTCCAGCGGCGGCAATATCGCAGCGCCTTTTTCTTCTATCGCCAGGCGCTGGAGAAGATGCCGGACTTGAGGGGGATCCGTGCGGGATTGGCGATGGTCTATGCGGCGACGGGCCACGCCGACTGGGCGGAAACGGAGCGAGAGAAGGAAAAAAATCTCTCGGCTCCCGATTGCGCGACCGCTCCCGCCGAGTGCCATTATTTGCAAGGCCAATTTCTCGAGAGCGCTCGCGCCGCCGACGCGGGGCAGACGCCTTCGTCGTTGTTTTGGGGCGCGCAGGCATATAACCAGCTCGCCTTGGATGCATTCGCGCACCTGGGCGCGTTGCCCGAATCCGTGGAATTGCACGCGCTGAAGGCGCAGATCTTTCATGGCCACGACCAGGAAATCGAAGCTGCGAACGAGTGGCGGGCGGCGTTGAAGCTCGCTCCCGGAAACAAGCGCTCTGGAGAGCGAATTGGCCAAGTCGCTGTTTCTCGCGCGCGATTACAATTCCACCATGCCGCTGGTCGAGAAGCTGCTGCCGGGCCGCGCCGCGCCTCCAGACCTGAACTTCATGATGGGCGAGAGCCTGCTCCGCACGGAGCAACCCGGCAGGGCGCTGCCGTATCTCGAAGCGGCGCTTCGCGCCGATCCAAAAATGCTCTCCGCACACGCGTCGCTGGGACTCGCCCTTTCCAAGCTCGGCCGCGGCGTCGAGGCGATTCCGCACCTGGAGAAAGCGCTCCCGCTCGACGACGATGGCAGCCTGCATTATCAGTTGGCGCGCGCCTATCGGCAAGCCGGGGACATCCAGCGGCATCGCGAGACGATGGAACAATATCAGAAGATACAAAAGCAGAATCGGGAACAAAACGACGAACTCGCAAAGAGCACGGAGATCACCGCGCCGGCGGAAAGGTAGCGAATTCCGAGAGTGGGCGACGTTCTCTGTTCATGGCGCCCGGGCCTACCGCGGCTCAACGACGCTCAGTACCCGATCCGCGTGGACATTTTCCAGAACCTGGCGTTTTCCGCTGGGCCACAGGACTTCGATGCGGTCTATTATCGCCTTGTTCCCGAGGCCGAAGTGGACGGGGATGAGACTCGATGACGCGTAGCTTACCGCGCTGGTCATGTCGTTATGTTGAAGTCCGATTCGGACATGGGCGCCGATGCCATCCCGATTACTGCGAGCGCCGGTAAGCTTGAGATCGATCCAATGGTTTGCACCGGGGCTGGTATTGCGCCACACTTCAACCGGCGCCTCGAGGGCGGAAACGACGGCGTCGATGCGCCCATCGCCGTCGAAGTCGGCAAAGGCGCTTCCGCGGTGCGCCTTAACCTCATCTAACCCGCATACGCCGCAGGGGCCGAACGTTCCGTTTCCGAGATTGACAAAAACGGTGTCGGGCTCCTTGTAGACGGCGGGTTCGAATAGCTCCACGCGGTCGTTGACGTGCGAATTCGAGGTGAAGAGATCCTTCCACCCGTCATTATTGAAGTCGAAAAGACCATCGCCCCAGCCGCTGTGCGGGAGACTAAGCGCACCCATGTGGCTGGCGAAAGTAGCGTCGGCAAAAGTTCCCTTCCCCAGGTTTCGAAAGAGAGGGAAAGTTTCCCGGGCCAGCGCGGTGACGGAAATATCGGGACGGCCATCGTTGTCATAATCGCGAAAATCGGCGCCCATGCTCGCCACCGGCTTGCCATCGTCGCGAAGGGCCACGCCCGCGGGCAACGCCACTTCCTCAAACGTCCCGTTGCCGCGATTGCGAAACAGGAAATTGGGCATGTTGTCGTTGGTCACGAAGACGTCCGGGTAGCCATCCTGGTCGTAGTCGGCGAAGACCACGCTCATGCCTCGTCCAGCGAAGGCGGCGATACCGGCCTTTTCCGAAACATCTTCAAAAGTACCGTCGCCGCGATTGCGATAAAGGGTGCTCGCTAGGCCGTCGAAATATTTGGGATGGCAATAGATCCGGATGCCGCGCCCGGCGTCGCCGCAAAACCGTTCCGTGGCGGGGGGCCATTTCGCATAGTGGACTACCCAAAGATCCAGACGTCCATCGTTGTCGTAGTCGAACCACCCGGCGGCCACCGCCCATTCGCCGCTGCGAATTCCGGCCTTCGTGGTCACATCCTCAAAGTGTCCATTGCCCAGGTTGTGATATAGGAAGTTGCGATTTACTCCCGCGACAAACAGATCGGCGCGCCCGTCGTTGTCGTAATCGGCAGCGGCGGCGCCCATGGAATATCCTTCGCCCGAAACACCGGCCTCGCGGGTTACATCGCGGAACTTGAAGTTCCCTTCGTTGCGATAAAGGCGGTTCGAATACTGGGGGCCGGTTTTCTTCAGCGCGGGCACTTCAGCGCCGTTGGTGAGGAATATATCGGGCTTCCCATCTCCGTCGTAGTCGAATACGGCGAGACCCCCGGCCATGGTCTCGATCATGCGCTTCTGGGGCGTGGGGCAGTTGTGCAGAACGAAATCGATGCCCGAATCGGACTGCACATCTTCAAAGCGGATGGGCGCAACCGGCTGTCCCGCGCCGATGGCGCGATAAACCAGCATCGCCATACATCCAATCGGCGCGGCCCATTTCCAGATCCGAAGCACGATGAAAACAATTCTAACAACGCGGATCGAATCCTCAGTCCCGCAAGATCGGCAGTAACTCCGCTTCCTTCTCCACTCCGTCCAAATCCAGATACCGCGGATCCAGCAGCCGCTCCGGCAAAATATTTCCCATCGCCGACAGCAGCGACTGCTTCAAATCCGGGTGCTCTTTCTCCAACTCCGCCAAGATCCCCCGCAGCGATCCCCGCACCGTACCCGTCTTCTGCGAACACCCGCAGGGAATCACCGGCGCACCCAAGCCTTCCGCGAACCGCGCCGTAATCTCCTCGTTCACAAACACCAGCGGGCGGATCAACCGGAACTCCTTCTGCCGCGAATGCGTCACCGCCGGCAGCGCGCTCAGCCGCCCCGTGAACAGCGCGTTCCGCAAAAACGATTCGCAGAAATCGTCCATCGTGTGCCCGAACGCGATCACGTTCGCCCCCAACCCGCGCGCCACTTCATACACCGCCCTGCGCCGGTACCGGCTGCACAAATCGCAACCGTGATCGGGCTGCTCCTCCAACAACCGGAACGACGGCCGGTCGTGATAATACGTCCAGTCCACTCCGCGCGCCTTCAGCCACTCCCCCATCGGCTCGATCGGCCGCAGAAATTTCCCCTGCTCGATCGTGAACGCGCAAACCGTAAACTTCACCGGCGACCGCCGGCTCAACATCCGCAACGCCTCCAGCAGCGTCACCGAATCCTTCCCGCCCGACAATCCCACCGCCACGCGATCCCCTTCGCGGATCATGCGGAATCGCGCGATCGCCTCGCCCGTCTTGTGCAACAAAATCTTCTCTACGTCCATTCGCCCGCCCACTCCATTATCGCCGCGCCGAATCGATACAGTATTAAGGTCATGGCCAACCCTCCCGAACCTCCCCGCCGGGCGTTCCTCCGCCAAGCCGCCCTCGCCGCCGGCGGCCTCACTCAAATCTCCCTCGCCTCGCCCGCGCAAGCCGCGCCCGATGCCGCCGCCCCGGCTCACGCCCCCGCTCCCATCGCCTATCCCCGCGTCTTCTCCGGACCGCACCTCGCCATGCTCGCCTTCCCCCTCGGCGGCGTCGCGGCCGGCAGCCTCAGCCTCGGCGGACGCGGCCAACTTCGCGATTGGGAAATCTTCAACCGCCCCAACAAAGGCTACGCCCCGAACTACGGCTTCCCCTCCATCTGGGTCCGCGCCGGCAGCGCCAAACCGGTCGCCCGCGTCCTCGAAGCCCGCATCCTCCCTCCTTATGAAGGCGCGAGCGGCCTCGGTTCCAACAACGCCCCCGGCCTCCCCCGCCTCGCCTCCGCGCGCTTCACCGGCGAATACCCGCTCGCCCATATCGATTTCGAAGACGCCGCCCTCCCCGTCCACGTCTCCCTCGACGCCTTCTCGCCCTTCATCCCCCACGACGCCGAGGACTCCGGCCTTCCCGCCGCCATCCTGCGCTATCGCGTCGCAAACCCCGGCCCCTCTCCCGCGCAAGTCTCCATCGCCTTCTCGATCGACAATCCCATCGAGGCCTCCTCACCCAACGGCCGTCAAACCGAATATCGTCGAAACCGCATCGCTCGCCGGCCTCGTCATGTCGAACCCCGCGCTCCCCGCCGAAGATCCCATGCGCGGCGAACTCGTCCTGGCCACGCTCGACCGCGGCGACGGCGCACTCACCCATCTGGCGCGGCTGGCCGAAAGGCGGCTGGTGGAATTCCCCGCTCCTCTTCTGGGACGATTTCTCCGCCACCGGCCAACTCCACGGCGACCCCGACCCGCGCGACCACACCGGCTCCCTCTGCCTCCAACGCTCCCTCGCACCCGGCGCCTCCGCCACTTTCACGTTCCTCCTCGCCTGGCGCTTCCCCAATCGCACCCCCGCCTGGTGCGGCTGGCACGCCCCCAAAGGCCACGAGCACGACCTCATCGGCAACCATTACTCCACCCGCTTCCCCACCGCCTGGGCCGCCGCCGAATACCTGGCCGCCAACCTGCCCCGCCTCGAAAATCAAACGCGAACCTTCGCCGCCGCCCTCCGCGACAGCACCCTCCCCGCCGCCGTCAAGGAAGCCGCCTCCGCCAATCTCTCCACCCTCGCCTCCACCACTTGCTTCCGCACCGCCGACGGCGAATTCCACGCCTTCGAAGGCGTCAACGACAAAGAAGGCTGCTGCTTCGGTAACTGCACTCACGTCTGGAACTACGAAACCGCCACCGCGCATCTCTTCCCCACGCTGGCCCGCTCCCTGCGCAAGGCCTCCTTCGGTTACTCCATGGACGACGCCGGCGCCATCCACTTCCGCCAGTTACTTCCCGACGGCATCGAGCGCTCCGGTTTCGCCGCCGCCGACGGCCAGATGGGCCAGATCCTCCACGCCTATCTCGATTGGCGCCTCTCCGGCGATATCGCACTGGCTCCGCGACGCCTGGCCGCGCATCAAGAAAGCGCTCGAATTCGCCTGGATCCCCAACGGCTGGGATGGCGACCGCGACGGCGTCCTCGAAGGCGTCCAACACAACACCTACGACGTCGAATTCTACGGCCCGAATCCCCAGTGCGGCATTTACTATCTCGGAGCGTTGCGCGCCGGCGAAGAGATGTCCCGCGCCCTCGGCGACTCCGCCGCCGCCACCGAATACCGCCGCCTCTTCGACCACGGCTCCCATTGGATCGACGCCAATCTCTTCAACGGCCAGTTCTACGTCCAGCACATCCGCGGCGCGGCCCCCGGCGACATCGCCCCCTCCCTGCGCAGCGGCATGGGTTCGGAAGACACTCTCCATCCCGAATATCAAGTCGGCGAAGGCTGCCTTGTCGATCAACTCGTCGGCCAGTATCTCGCCGAAGTCTGCGGTCTCGGCCCCTTGCTCGACCCCGCGCACATTCGCAAGACGCTCGAATCCATCCTCCGCTACAACCACAAGCCGTCGCTGGCGACTCACGATTGCGTCGAACGCACCTTCGCCCTCAACGACGAATCCGCCCTCGTCATCTGCGACTACGCCGAATCCGAGCGCCCCCGCATCCCCTTCCCCTATTTCGCCGAAGTGATGACCGGCTTCGAATACTCCACCGCCTCCCACATGCTCTACGCCGGCCTGATCCGCGAAGGCGTCGCCTGCATCGCCGACATCCGCGCCCGCTACGACGGCTTGAAACGCAACCCGTGGGACGAAGCCGAATGCGGCCACCACTACGCCCGCGCCATGGCCGCCTGGTCCGGCATTCTCGCCTTAAGCGGCTTCCGCTACGACGGCCCCAACGCCGCCGTAGCCGCCCTCCCGCCCATCCATGCGGCGGCCTTCCGCTCCTTCTGGTCCACCGCCACTGGCTGGGGAACTTTCTCTTATTCCCACAGCGCAGGCGCCCCCGCGGCGTTCCGCCTCCACGTCCTCGCCGGAACTCTCTCCTGCCGCACCTGCGCCATCCAAGCGCCCGCCGGCAAATCCTCCGCCCATGTCGGCGAACGCGAGATCCATCATCGGATGGACCGCCAGCGCGACACTGCCATCTTCCGCTTCGCCGAACCGCTTACGCTATCTCAAGGTGATGAACTCCGCCTCGAAATCAGAGCGTGATCCTAAGCGGGTTAGGCGCGGTATTCCGTTTCGGAGTTCCGCCCAGTTAATTTCCGACCGCAGGCTCCAGCGCGTCAGGAAGAACAGATCGCGCGGCGGCCACACCCACCGGCATGGCGTTTGGGATCGGAGTTAACTTTCGGATGCGCCACCAAGCGGCGGGAGTGAACACATCGGCCCACGCTGGACGACTCGCTAAGGAGCGGCGTGGCAAGGACACCTCGACGACATGCCCACGATCCAGGTGGCCAGCTGTCTCGCCTTGGTAGGAGTGTCGATGCCGTCGCATCCTCCACGCCATTGACTCATCTTGCCCAGCGTTAGTTCGCCGGCGGCTCAGGAAGTTTGTCGAGTGTCTGCTTAATGAAGTACGCCGGAACGATTACGCCTAGGTCGAGGGGTTTGTCGGAAAACTCAGGTAGGGTCGACTTTTCTTGCTCGCTGACTAGGCCCAGGATGCCCTCCCACCGGCCCATGTGGGTGCCTCCCCTCATGATCCTGTTGTCGTATATGTAGTAAACCGGACCGCCGCTGTTGCCGGGATACAGGAGCAAGTCGAACACGATGGACCCCACCATTCTGGCGGGGATGATGGGAAAGGAGGCAATGTGACCCGTTCGCAGCACCGGGAAGCCGCCGGGCGTCGACACTGCCAAAGGGAATCCGAGACAGAAGGCTTCGTCGCCAGGGTGCAACTCAACGTCGCTGAGGCGGGTATCGTCAGCAAGGAAATGCGTACCAAGAAGGCTGATCGGAACGTTATCCGGGAAATCAATGTACATCGCTGCCACGTCCGCCGTTGCATGTTTGACATAAAGAGGTTGCCCGTCTTTCCGGATTGGAAGGATGTACGGGAATGTGCGGTACGTCCCTTCCCGAGTATGCGTTCTCAACTGGACCGTCGCCTTATCCCCAGCTATGCTGTCCAAAACATGGGCGGCGGTGACGAGTGTATAGGCGGACTCTTTGGGATGCGATTTAAGCGGCGTACCCAGAATGAAGACAGTGCCAAATGAAATCTTTCCCGGCTCGCCCACCTTCGGGCCGGAGATGAGGAACGTGGAGTGCATGAGAAGGGTGTTGAGATCGTCGCTATCCACCTGCGTCTGCCCGCAGATCCCTCCAACGATAAACGAGAAAATGAGAATCATTCGGGTCATATGGCCCTACCCTACCATGAGTAGACGAGTGGCAGAACCACCTTTTGCGATATATTAGCGCGACGAGGCGCACACCAAAATGGCCAACCGCGCAGCGAGCCCCTTGACGGGGCGCCGGATTGCCAAACTTGCCCGACGCGAGTTCTAGTGGTCCCCGCCGCCGCCCTAAACAATGTCCGTCGAATGCATCGTTTTTGATCCCAGCCGAAGGGCGACCATTTATCCCTCGTTCGGGATGCCATCCAGTCGTCCGAGTGCATTTTTGCGTGGGTGTCCGAAGCTGAACACGGTGCGACGTTTGTTCCAGACGATTTTGTAAACCAGCATTGCGTTGGGTGAGATCACGAGCGATAATAAAGACCTAGAAGATTCTATGGATCTGGTCCGGCTCAACATAGCTGAGCCAACGTCGGTTGCTTTACGCAACTGCCAGTGGGATGAATCCGCTTTCTCTGTCCTGAATCCTGAGGAACGCCTCAAGCACCTCATGACTGAGGGCGTGTATGCGCTTAAACCAAACTACCTACTGTGGTTTCTACTTCAGGTTCTAGCTGCTGTCACAATCTCTGTTGTCCGCCCAGGCATTCTGGGCTGGATTCTGCTATCGCCCATTCGGCGACTCGTTGCCGACAATAAGCGCTCTGCTGCTCCGTACGGCATTGACACTGTCCTGAAAGGCTGCAAGTTTCCGATGCTCTATCTCCGCTCATTTGCATCGGACTATCATCAATCAAGCGAGCTTCCGTTTGTGATCACTTCCACGTCGGAGCGCCGACTTGTGAAAGCTCTGACCCGGCGCTTGGGGTGTCGAATGGTGGCCGTCGCTCGCCCGCACGATGAGCTCGGCGACTTTGGCGCGCTAAGGGTCTGGATTGACTGCGACTGGCAGGAAAAGGTCATGGAATTCATCCGTTGCGCTCCGGTTGTAGTCATCCGGCTCGATGCTACACCTGGCGTCCTTTGGGAGCTTGAGCAGGCCGTTCGGCTAGCCGGCCCCGACAGATTAGTCCTGGAGATTCCAGAGTGGACGCAGGAGGTGCTCGACGCGTTGAATAAGGCTCTCCCAGCCATCCATCGTCATAAAGGAAAGCCATCCAGTGGCCGTTTTGTCGTCTTCGATGCGGATTGGTCGTCAACGATTCTTGGCCGCTATGGTCAGATTGCTTCGCGTTTTCAGAAATCCCGCAGATACCACCTGCCGCCTCTGCCGAACTCTTTCGATAAAGTGGTTGGGAACACCAGCAGCCCTGCTTTGAACTAGTCCAGCCTTCAGCGTGTGAGTCGGAGGCGGGAGTCCTGTAGAGTGTTCAGATGGCGATCCCGAATCTACAACTCTGGATCTGGGAAGTTGCGTCGAAGAGCGAACGTGCTTCCTGACGAGAACTGCCCTTCGGGCCAGCAATCCACCCGGCGGGCGAGATGCGGCATTGTGGGAAGCAGTTGGACCCAGGCGCGCCTCTCGTCGCCGCGCTCTGATCGGCGCTGCGCGCGAAGCAGTTCCTGTGGAAGTACACGTATCGCGTCGAAGGACCCACGCTCAGCAGCCGCTCCGCCTAAAACCCGCTCCTCGGCCTATATCCCGGCCTCGCCCGGATGCGGTACTTCCTCCCGATATCGGTTACAATCTCCACGCTAATCTTCCGGAAACCCTCGTTCGGGTTCGCCTGCGGATAATAGGTCACCGTATAACTATTGCCCAAATCCTCGCGGATCGATTCGAACGCCTCCACTTGCTTCTGCCACGTTCGCGCGAAGTAGGCCTTCCCGCCGGTCTGCGTCGTGATCCGCTTGAATACCGTCGCCGACAGAGGGTCCTTATTCACCTCGCTGGTCGAGATCACGTAGATGGGAATGCCCTCGTCCTCGGCCACCGCGCGCACGTCGTCCGGCGCCACCATGCTGGCGTTGTCGGGACCGTTCGAGAACACGATCACCACCTTGCGCCCCGGCACCTTCGCGGCGTCGCGCAGCGTCAGCAGCAGCCCGTTGTAAAGCGCGGAGTCGTCCCCGGCCACCGCGTTGCCTAGGCCGAAAATCGCCTCGTTCCGTTCCTTGGTCAACGGCGCCGCGCGCGAAAGATTCCGGCTGAATGTGTAAACCGCCACCGAATCCGCACGGTCCAGCCCGCGCACGAAATCCTTGATCGCGTCGGAGGCGTAAACGAAGCCGCGGTACATATAATTGCTGGTGTCGAACAGCACGAACACATTCGTTCCCACAAACGACTCCGAGCGGATCTCCGATTCCGGGCCGCCGGCGGTCTTCCCGTCGGGCAAAATTCCCGCCATCGGCGCCAGCGGCCTCGTGCTGCCGTCGGCCATCACCTGCACCGGCGGTTTATTCCCCTCCCCGAAGGTGTTGATCTTCTCCGTGATGCCGTCTTCGGAGATGCGGAAATCGCCCGGCTTCAATCCGTTGATGTAGTGGTTCTTGTTGTCGGTGACGGTGAAGCTGAGCACCACCAGATCCACCTTCACCTGAAACGTGGGCCGCTCCTGCGCCCACGCGTAGATCGCGGCGAAAACGGCCGCAAGCACCGCCCCTCCAGCGATTCGATGAACAGGTTTCAATCGTCTCCCCCTCGATATTCCGCTCACAATCCCCCCGCGCCCGCCGCTGTTTTGTGGCCCTGCGCCAGTGCGTCTTCACCCACCAGCCGTAGCGATCGCAACAGCGCCGGCCAGTCTTCCAGATGCGTGGCGAAGATCCGCTCCACCGTCTGCCGCGTCCACTCCGGAACCAGCAGGTTCATTTGCGGCGGCGTCACGTGCAGACGGTCGCCCAGCGCGGCGTAATATAACTGGCTGGATTCCCAGCTCTCTGCTAGAATCCGGCTCGAATATCCCATCAACGCCGGAAACGTCCGCAGGTTCAGCAACTGCGGTTCGTAGGAGTTCGTCAGCGTTGGCTTGGGAGTGCCAAACGCCCGCGAAATCGCCGTCAAATCGAATTCCGACGGGGTCTCCGCCGCCTCGGCGCGGATCTCCTCCGCCAACGGTCCGCCATGGGCGTCTTTATCGTCCACCGCCGCCCGCGCCAGGAAAAACATCTCCGACGGCATGGTGTCGTCGATCGCCGCGCGCGCGTCTCCGGCTTGCAACTCGCGATCCACTTTCGCCGAGCGAACCGGCGGCGCCTCGCGCCGCAGCGCCTCCACCACCCAGGCCCGGCGCGAGGGGTCGAGCGCGGCCTCCGCATACAGCGCCTCGGCGAGATCCATGTGCAGTCCCACCCAATGCAGTTGGCCCGGCGTCACGCGCCACCATCGCGGCACCGTCGCGCCCAGGAGGATCTGCGGAACCAGATCGCCCCAGATCAGCGCCTGCTCCTTCGAAGGCACCAGGAAGTTCTGCTCCGATTCGGCCAATGCGTAGGGCAGGCCCGCCAGCGAGCCCACCAGCTTCCCGCCCGCGCTCGCCGGCCAGCCGTTCCCCTGCACTTCCGTCCGTCTCCACAACGCGCTGGTTCCCACCAGCCCGATGAAGTCGTGGCTCCGCACAAACACCGGGTTCGTCAATAGCAACTGCGCCCCCGGCGGCGCGTAGTAGGCGTAGTTGAACCCAACGAGGGTGTCCCGCAAAAACGGGGCAAGCAACGCGCGGATGTCGTCCAACTTCTTCGCGCCGCCCTCCGATTTGTCCATCATCGCGCGCAAGTTCAATTTGCGCTGCACCTCGATGTGGCGCTCGCTCCAATACCCAAACGCCAGCGCGTTCTTCTCGGCCGTGCTGAGCGCCGCGCGTGGAAGCTGGATCTCCCCGATGCGCGCCGCCGCTTTGCTCACCAGTTCCGAATTCACTTTCTGGCCCTTCGCCGCGCCTTCCAGATTTTCAACCAGCCCGAACAGCGTGTCGAGTGGAATCAATTTCTGCGCTTCGAAAATGCGGATAAGGTTCTCCGCCATTCCCGTTTGCACTTCGGCGTCGGGCGCGGGGCCGGTACCCGAGAGCAGGTCGATCAGGCCGTCCTGCGGCGAGCGCCCGTGAACGTTCGCGGCCTCCAGCAGCAGCTTCACTCCGGCTTGGCCGCCGTCGAAAACGTCCCGCTCGCCCCGGATCGTCTCGAAGCGGCCCAGGATTCCCGCCAGCGCCGCATCGGCCTTGGCGTCCGGAATGGCGCCTTGGCGCAGCAGGATCTGCCACAGGCCGATCAGCCCCTGCAGCGTGCCGCCCGCGTCCGCCCTCACCAGGCTGTCGCGAATCTGGTCGGTGGAATCGGCGACGTCCAGGTACTCGCCGATCGTCTTGGCGCTCAGCTCCGGCGCCTCGCTGAAGATGGAGTATTGAGATCCCATCGCGCGATAACTCCGCGCCAGATTGTCCACCGTGGCCGCGTCGAGCGGCGTCTTCCTCCGGCGCTCCAGATCGGTCAACGCCAGAAAGATTTTCAACGGTTCGTTCTCCACCGATTTCCGGCACAGCCCGAACAGCGCCTCCACCACGTCGTCCGGATCTCTCCAGGACGATGCCGATTTGCTGAGCTTGGCGTCGTACCTGCCTTTCGGATGGTGCATGAACAAGCCGCGCCATACGTCGAGGTCGCCCGGAATAAACGGCTTTCCGTTGGGCAATACCCACAACCGCGTGGTCAGCATCAGCATCTCCGTATTCGAGCGGAACACCGGACGCGCCGGTCCGGGACTGGTCACCTTGCCCCGGATCGCTTCATAAAAACGCTTCATCCGCACCGGCTCGGTCAAATACTCGAGCGACGGCCCGCTCGCACGCGCCAGGGAATCGTAATAGCTCGCCATCCAGCCGTCGTCTTTCGCCAGAAGCTTCTCGAAGAACGACGTGGGATTTTCCACCGGCGCCCCCACCAACTCGCCCCAAACTTTCTCCGCCCGTTTTCCTCCGGGAACCACCGCCTTCCCGTCGCGGATCTCGAACATGCCGCCGAAGAAATCCAGCACGTGGGCGTAAGCGCGGAGGCGCGGCAGCGGCATCGTCTTCCTCAGTTGCCCGGCCGTGAACGGATCGAGCTTGGCTAAACCCAGATAGAGCCGGCACAAAGAAGGATCGGAAACGAAATAATCGACGAAAGGACCGTTCTTCTGCTCTCCGCCCGGCATCCAGTAATCGGTCCCGTAAAGAACCGGCGCCTCCGACGGCCCATAAGCATAATGAAAAGGACGGTTCGTGCGCAACGCCACTTCGAGCGCCGCCAGCGGGAACCCGCTATCGATGGTCAGAAACGCCCGGCTGGCGTTCACCGTTTCGAGCGCCAGATCGGTGCCGCACGCGCCGCGAATCCGGTAACCGAGAACCCGCAGCAAATCGGCCGTCTCGGAGGAGTCGCAAGCCTCGATCCGGATCTCCTTGTCCTTGCCCGCCAGCCCGTCCAGCTCCCGCGCCTGCGAGAGGTACCTCACGACGAGCTTCAGATACTCGGTCTGTTCCAGCGCTTCGTTGCCGCTGGAGGCCTGGTAGCCGTTGGTCACCACGTTCCGCGCCAAGGCCGCCAGAAGGTCGTCCTTGCTCAAGTCCGGCGCCAGCGCGGCCATGCGGGCGAAGGAGCGCAAAGGGCCGGGAATCAGAGCTACGCCGGAGGCGGCCGCGGCCTGCGGAACCGATGCCGCCGGCGCCTCCAAACCCGTCCCGCCCGCGCGGCGATACGCGTCCAGATCCTTGCTCAGCGCGGCGTGGTCGCCATCCAGCACATCGAGCTCCGCCAAACGCCGCAAAATCTCCGCCTTCGCCGCCGGCGCGCTTCCGCTCAACGCCCCTTCATAAATCTTTCGCGCCGTGGGATCGTGGTGCCGGTCCAGAAATTGCGCCAGCGCAAGGCGGTCGGCCGCCGTCGCCGACCCGTCCCGCAGCGGCGCCTGGAGCAACTCCAACGCCCCGGCCGCGTCTCCCTTCCGCTCCAATTCCCAGGCGCGCTGGCTCTCCGCCGCGCCCGCGGCTCCCAAGCTGACGCCAAGAATCGATAGGACCATGAACAGAAGGCGCATCGTTCTTCCCCTTCCCCTTGGATAACTAATCTACCACTCTTGCAAATTCCGATTGCAACCAGATTGTGACGGCGAAATCCTGGATATCGAAAACGAAACCGAAGATCCACGAAATCGGTCACACTCACAAGGAACCCGCGCGCGCCGGTTCGCGTTTACCTATTCCATATGAGCTTTCTCGACAACCTGGAAAACAACCTGAAGGCGCTCGAATCGCGCGACGAACGTGGTTCCATGGACAACGGCCGGAGCGAGGAGGACCGCGCCCGCGCCGCCGCCTCCGCCCCTTGGGCTTCGAAGCTCAAGCGCAGCGCCTATGTCGAAACTCTGCTCGCGGCCACCGCGCCCGCCGCCCATCGCCTGCGGTCCAAAATCTACATCGCGTGGCTCGACACCTCGCTGCGGCTGGAATCGCGCGGGAAAAAGCTGGATTTGCGCCCCACTCCGCGCGGCATCCTCGCCGTGTTCCTCGAAGACGGCCGCGAAACGCACAGCGAGCCGGTGGATCTCGAAAAACCCCCCGGCGATCTGCTCGACCGTTGGCTCGCCGCCGTCGTCTCCGCGCCGCAATAGAAATAGAATGGTATGCGCGCCGGAACTTCCGGCAGAAAGAGGACACCCCATGAGCGATTCCACCACGCCGCGCCCGATGAATATCTATGTCGCGCCAGGCTCTTCCGCCGAAACCAGCCTTCGCGGCGTCCCCGTCGTTCTCCCCGAGGCGATCGCCCCCGGTATCCCGCCCGCGCCGGCTCACGACCTGGCCTTCAATGGCGGCAAGATCATCCCCAACCTAGGCTTTTACAACTTCTACATTGGAGGGTCCGCCGCCTGGCAGGCCTCCGACATTCAATCCGTCGACCAGGCTCTCGCCGCCGCCATGTCCGACGTGGACTTGAATAATGTCATGGTCCAGTACTTTTCCGGCGGTTCGATCGCCTCCAATTTCCTCGGCTCGCAAATTCTCCCCGGTCCTCCGCCCTCGGTCTTCTCGCAAGGCGACGTTGAAGCGCTCGCCGCGTCCCTCGCCACGGCCGGATCTCTCGCCGCCTACGATCTCACCTCCACCGTCTTTAACTTCCTGCTCCCCAGCGGGACCGTCCTGAATACGAATACGGCGACGTCTTCGGCGGCCGCCGCGAGTGGTTCGCGCTCCGCCCTCCCCCACGACGAAGCCGACTCCCTCAACGGCCTGGGCGGCTACCACGGTTCCATTCACCCCACCGTGAACGGCGCGCAAGCCACCGTCTATTATGCCATCGGCGTCTATTCCGAAGTCGAATCCGACGGCACCGTCAACGGCATCCCCGTCTTCGATCAATCCTGGAAGAACATCGTGGCGACGTTTTATCACGAGCTCAACGAGGCCCGCACCGACGCCGACGTCGAGGACGCCATTCGCGCCGGCAATAACCCCAACGCGAATCAGTTCCTCGGCTGGATTTCCGCGCAAGGCGAAGAGTGCGGCGACTATCCGGTCTCGGTGGCGAACCCGCTCACGCAGGTCTTTCAGGAAGTCGCGCTCGCCAACGGCTCCGGAACCGTGCCGGTTCAATTCCAATATTCCGACGCCGTCCATGGCCCCGAAGGCCCGGTTTCGACGCCGGATCCTCCCGCCCCCACCGGCGCATAAGGAACCGCGCAAAACGGACTGCGCCGCGCGGCGCAACGTTTGCGCGCCCGACGATATAATCGGCGGACGATGTTCCGCCCGCCGTTCGTTCTCTTCCTGATCGCTTTTTCCGCCTTCTCCCAGGACGCGCCCACGTTCGCCGAGCGTCTCGGATGGAAGAAAACCGACCGCGTCCTTATTCTGCACATGGACGACGCCGGCATGTCCTTCGATTCCGACGCCGGCATCGAGCGCGTGCTGGAACACGGCGCCGCGCGCTCCCTCAGCGTTATGATGCCCTGCCCCTGGGTGCCGCAAATCGCCACCTATCTTCGCGCCCATCCGGGAACCGACGCGGGCTTGCATCTGACGCTGACCTCCGAGTGGCGCGATTACCGCTGGTCTCCGCTCGCCGGCGTTCTCGCCGTTCCCGGCCTCGTCGATCCCCAGGGCGCATTCTGGTCCAACGTCAAAGACGTCGTGGCCCATGCGTCGCCGGAGGAAGTGGACCGCGAAATCCGCGCCCAACTCGCCCGCGCCGAAACGATGGGCTTTCATCCCACTCACCTCGACTCCCACATGGGGACGCTTTTTGAAAGCGAAGCCTTCCTCGCCAAATACATTCAACTGGGCATCGAAAAACACATCCCGGTAATGCTCCCCGGCGGACACGATACGTTCCTCCGGGCGGACACACCTTCGGCTCCCGCCAGCGATCCGCGCTGGATGGAAATGCGCAAGCTCGGCGAGACCCTATGGAACGCGGGCCTTCCCGTTCTCGACGATCTGCACAATGCCAGTTACGGCTGGCACATGCCGGCGAATCTTCCCCACGACGACCGGAGCCTCCAGCGATGGCGCGCCGCGCGTTACACCGAATCGCTGCGGAAACTCAAACCCGGCCTCACCATGGTCATCATGCACTGCACCGATCCCACCGAAGTCTTCACCCACATCACCAACTCCGGCGAGGTGCGTAAAGGCGACATGCTGGCCATGCTCGATCCCGGCTTCCAGGCGTTCCTGAAGAAGGAAGGCTTTATCGTATCGACATGGGCCGAAGCGCTCGCCCGCCGCGCTCATTCCATGCGGTAAATCGTCAGCCCGCTGAGCAGCTTCGGATAAAAATCGGTGGATTTCTGCGGCATCACGCCCCCCGCGAACGCTATGCCGGCGGCCTGTTCCATCGTCACCGGCTCCATCAGAAACGCCACCTGCGCCTTCCCTTCCCGCACCATGGCCACCGCCGCTTCCAGCCCGCGGACGTAGTGCAGGCACTTCTCTTCGCGCACCGCTTCTTCGCCGATGCCGAGTTTCGCGTCCAGCAATTCCCGATGCAGCGTAAGAACGTCCAACTCCCCTGGCTTGCGCTCGCGATCGATCAGCCGGATCTCCTCCGGCGCCAGCGCCACGCCGATGCGCAGCCTCTCCGGCGCCGGCGTCGAGAAAATCGTCCGCAATTCGTCCAGTGAGGCGAGCTTCCGGCTCTCGATCGAGGCGGCGAATCGAGCCGGGTCGAATCCGGCCAGCCCATGCACCACCCGGTGCGTCGCCAGAATCTTCAATCCCGGCGATTCCATGGCGACAAACGTCATCATCACCCGGTCCGCGCCCGCCAGCGCCGGATGGTCGCGATGAAACGCCTGCGCCGTCTCGTAGCGATGGTGCCCGTCGGCGATGAATAGCTTCCTCTGCGCCATCGCAGCCGCGATCCTCGCGATCGTTATCTCCTCCCCGACCTTCCACACCCGGTGCGTCACACCATATTCGTCTTCGACAGCCGCATCCGGCTCGCCCGCCGCGGCTTCTTCGAGCAAGGCCTCGATCTCCAGCTTCGGATCGGGGTAAAGCATGAAGATCTGCCCGAAGTGCGCATGGGTGTGCTTCAACAATTCCATCCGGTCCTTCCGCGGACCGGTCAGCGTTTGCTCGTGCCGGAACACGACGCCCGCCTCGTACTCCTCCACCGCGCCCAGCCCGATAAAGCCCTTCCGCACCAGCCGCTCGCCGGAATCGGGCGCCGTGAACTCCTGAAAATAAGCGTATAGGCACGGCGTTTCCTCGCGCGCCAGAATCCCCTCGCCGATCCAATCGCGAAGCAGCGCCGCCGCTCTCGTATATACGTTGCCGCTTTCGGAATCGGAAGGATGGCGCTCGCCCAGGATCACCCGCACCAGATTATACGGGCTCAGCGCCAGATACCGCGCCCGCATCTCCGGCGAAATCTTATCGTAGGGCTGCGTCGCCAGGTTCTGCAGCGGACCCGCCTTCGGGGCATAGCGGTAGGGTTGAAAAGGATAGATTCGGGCCATGAATTTCGGGGATGGAACTCCCAGAATAACAGACGCCTTCTTCCCGCCTCTCCCGCGCTATTCGAGATAAAACGACAGATACATCAGCCGCTCCTGCCGCTCGATCTGAATCGCCACCGGAGCGCCGGATTTCAACTGCGCCACCGCCTCGCGCAACCCGTTCAAGGTGACGATCGGAACTCCGTTCAGCGAATGAATCACGTCGCCGGGTACGAGTCCGGTTTCGACGCGCCCCGGATCGGCCGCCTTCGCCGCCACGATCACCCCGGCTTTGATGCGCAGATCCCCCAGCAGGTCCGCCATCTCCTGGTCGATCTCCACTCCGAGAATGCCGAACACCGGCACCAGGCTCTTCTCCGGATTCACGATGTCGGCCAGCTTGTCGAACGTGTGCGGCCGCTCGATCACCGGCACGTCCATCTCCAGCGAATCGCCGCCCCGCCACACGTTCAGCTTCACTTTCGCCCCCGGCTTGCGCAGATACAGCGCCGCTTCGAACATCGCCAGATTCCCCACCGGCCTCCCATCCATCGCCACGATAATGTCCTGGGTCTTCAGGCCCGATTCCTCCGCCGGCCCGCCCGGCAGCAAATCGGAAACGATCACCCCGGCGTCGTGCTTCAATCCGAGCGCCGAGGCCAGCGGCGGCGTCACCGTCTGCACCATCAATCCGATCTGCCCCCGGTGTACGTGCCCGTACTTGCGAATCTGCCCGTAGACGAAGCGCACCATCGGGCTGGGAATGGCGAAACCGAGTCCCTCGCTCCCGCCCGATTGCGAAAGGATGAAGGTGTTGATGCCCACCAGATTCCCATCGACGTCCACCAGCGGCCCGCCGCTATTTCCCGGATTGATCGCCGCGTCGGTTTGAATGTAGACCATCGGCTTGTCCGGATCCGGCTGCCGCAGAACCGCGCTCACCAACCCCAGCGTCACCGTGTTCTCCAGGCCCTCCGGGCTCCCGAACGCCAGCACCACCTGCCCCTGATTCACCCGCTCGATGGCGCCTAGCGAGATCGTCGGCAGATTCACCGCTTCCACTTTCACCACCGCCAGATCCGCTTCCTGGCTCAGGCCGACGATGCGCGCCTCCATCGTCCTGGGCAGACTCCCTTTCATCAGCGGCGATCCACCGGCCGGGCTTCCGGTCAACATCACCCGCACATGCTGCGCGCCGGCCACCACATGGGCATTGGTAATGATATAACCCGACGGATCGACGATTACCCCGGACCCCACGCTCCGCTGGCGGCCGATCACCGCCGACGCCGCGCGTCCATCCTCCTCCACCGGACCGTATCCGCTGACGACGATCTTCACCACGGCGGGTGAAACCTTGCGCGTCAGCGCCTGGAACGAGTCGTTCATCTGATGCAGCGAATCTTCCGCCGCCGCGGGCGCCGGCGCCGATTGCGCCGCCAATCCCGCCGACATCGCGCACACCGCCCCGGCGAGGCGCGGCGTTTTCCAACGTTGAAGCATCTGGTTTAGTTATACGACGGATGTTCCCGGCGCGGGGACTTACCCCGCCGTAAGGTCTTTTCGCGGCCGCCTTAAGCGATGCGCCGGAGTGTTTGTCCGCCGTCGAAACTCTACACTCGGATCAGAGCTTGACGAAGGCGTTTTATGGCGGCATCCATTCGGCGGAAAAATCAGAGAGGCACCGCGATGATCGAGACCGGTCTCATCATCGTGCCGTTGATCGCGATGATTCTGGGCATTGGCAACATCTGCATGCTGGTGTTCCTAAAAGGAGTCTTTCAACACGCCGCCCGCGAGGGCGTTCGATGGGCCATCACTTACAGCCCCAGTTACCAGGGCACGGCCTGCCCGTCTCAAAACGCCTGCATTCTGCAGGTAGTGCAGAATAACTCCTTCGGATTCTTAAGTGGAGCTTCCGGGGCGAAACTGGTCACCATAAACTATTACGCTCCCTTCAGCCTCGCTGCGCCCATTACGTCCGTCCCGGTGACGAGCACGGATCCGAATTTCCCCAACGTCAACTATCTAAATCAAACCAACAATGTCGTCGAAGTAGTGATTGCGGGCTTTCAATGGTCGTGGATGGGCCCAATCACGGGAATGACGCCGTCGGCGCCGATGGCGCTCGGCGCCAGCGCCTCCGACGTGCTGGAAGGCTATCCGGTGGGCACCACGGCCCCGCCGGCGCCCTGAGCGCGGCAGCCGCGGCGGAGAATCGTTATGCCAAATCCAATTCCAATCAGCCGGCGAAGACAACGGTCCCAAGGTGGAAGCGTGATGGTGGAATTCGCGCTCTGCATGGCCTTTCTCGCTCCGATTTTAGCCGGCACTTTCAGCACCGGAGCGTCGCTGGCCAAAGCCATCCAGGCCGGCGAGGTCTGCCGCGACGCCAACGTTCTGGTGGTCCGCGGAATCAACCTCGCCCATAGCGACAATCAACAACTGGTCGTCCGCACGGCGCAAGGGCTGAGCATGAACATCGTGGGCACGGACTCGCCCGATCCCAACGGCAAAGGCGTCATCATCCTCACCCGCGTCTACCGCGTTTCCGGTAACGACTGCCTGGCGCTGGGGCTGGCCGCCAATTCCTCCGCCTGTCCGAATCTGGACAACTACGTGTTCACGAATCGCATTATCATCGGAAATTCGTCGCTGTTCACCAGCGTCACCGGCACGCCCGCCTCTACGCTGGACATCAACGGCAACATCGCCGCCAGCCAATACGTCGTGAACACCGGCGACCGCGTCAGCGATTTTCCCCCGGCCAGCGTCATGAGCGCCAGCGGAGCCACCAGCGGGCTGCTCTATCTCGATCCCGGCGCCTACACCTTCGTGTCGGAGGCGACCTTCAACATATCCGCCCTCAACCTTTTCTCCATCCTCCAGACGCCCGTCCTCTACGCCCGCAATCTGTCCTGAAAACCGGAGCCGATCATGCAACCATCGAATTTCCAACCCCCGCCGAAGGCCGCCCGCCGCGCCGAAGTGCGCAATGTGGAAGAAAAGGGCATCGCGCTGATTATCACCGCGCTTAGCACCGTTTTCCTCGCCCTGTTCGCCGGTCTCGCCACCGACGCCTCGCTGCTCATGGTCATTCGCGGCCGCATGAGCGCCGCCGTCGATTCGGCCGCACTCGGAGCCGGCCGCGAGCTCAACCTCGGAAGCACCGCGGCGGAAGCCGACGCCTTTGCCACCACCGCGGGCCAGTCGTTCTTCCTCGCCAACTTTCCCCAAAATTACCTTGGCACGCTGCCGATCAACCCTCCCACCGACATCGTCTCCACCTTCACTCAACAGATCGATTCGCAATCGGGTAAACCCAATGGCGTCGTCAACATCAGCGTCACCGCCACCGTCACCGCTCCGGTTTACTTCATGCGCCTGGCCAACTTCACCAGCGTCCCGATCACCACCACCGGAACCGCCAGCCGCCGCGGACTGGCGATGATGCTCGTCCTCGACATCTCTAGCTCGATGAACAACTTCTATAGCGGCTCCACGGCCTGCACCACCATGGTCGCCGCCGCGTCCAGTTTCGTCCAGAACTTCAGCCCCTACGACGCGATCGGCATGATCGCTTTCGAAGGCACCGCGCATCTTGAATACGCCCCCAGTACGAATTGGAAATCCGGAAATGTGCTCGTTAACGCTATCAACGCTCTCGTCTGCACCAGCAGCACTAACACCACCGCCGCGCTCAATCTCGCCTATACCGAACTGAAGTCGGTCAACGAACCCATCGCCTTGAACACCATCGTGTTATTCACCGACGGTATGCCGAACTCCATTAGCGCGGCTTTTCCATTCCGCAACCAAGTCGATACGCGTTATGGCTTCAGCGGTGGACCCGCCGGCTGCACCAACACCAACGCGCTTTGCACCATGCCTCGATGCACCACTCTGACCGGAACCGTCGTCGGCGCCTATTCTCAAGGTTCCGGCTACAATCCCACCGGCAACACCAACGGACTTGCTAAGGATTTCGACACCGATCCCAATCCGTCCGGTTTTCCCGCCGGTTGCCCCAATTCCGGGTCCGGCTTGCGCCAAACCTTCGCCGGAATTCCGGCGCTCGACCGCTGGGGCAACGCCACCAGCGGCTTCAAAGACCCCTGGGTCTTTCCCGTCAATTGGAACTGCAATCCGGCCGGAACCTGCGCCAATCTCGGAGCCAATTTCTCGCCTAGCTACACCGGCGTCGCCACCGGCAGCAATCTCATCAAGGTTGGACCCTACACGGGCCTCCATCGCATGGACCAGCCAACGACCATCGGCGCCGTCGGCATGAACACAGCTACGGCGGAAGCCAATGTCATCCGTTCCGACACTACCTTCAATCCCGTCATCCACTCCATCTTTCTCTGCGGCAACGGCGCCGATCCCGTTGACAAATACTTCCTGCCGATCATCTCCAACCTTCAGGAGATTCCCGCCCTGCCGCTCTATGAACCCACCGGCACCGGGCCCATCGTCAACCCGTATTACAACAAAAACCAACAGACCGGCCTCTTCTTCGCCGCCTCCGACAAGTCCCAACTCGCCGGACTGTTCGCGCAGATCGCGTCGTCCCTATTGCGCCTCAGCCAGTAATCGATCGGCGCGCCGGGGCGGTTACGCTCGTCCGCCCCGGCCGCAGCAGCCACATTCCCAGGGCCAGGGTGCCGAGCGAAATCCACTGCGTCAGCGACAATCCCCCGTGCGTCGCCTGTTCGTGCTCTCGCAGGAATTCGATCAAAAACCGCGCCGTCGAATACAGCACCATATACCAGCCGAGAATCTCGCCATCCGCGTGCGGCTTGCCGATGCGCCGCCAGAGAAACGCGAAAATGAGCAGATTCGCCGCCGATTCGTAAAGCTGCGCCGGATGCAGCGGGATTCCGTGCGGCACCCCGGTCGTCGTATCCGGATTGTTGAACGTGACCGCCCACGGAACGCCGGTCTTGGCGCCCCAACAACATCCGGCGGCGAAACAACCCAGGCGTCCGATCGCATGGCCGGCGGCCAAACCCGGCGCAAACACATCCGCCGTCTTGCCGAACGGCAGATGCTGCCGCCGCATGTAAACCACCGCCATCGCCAGCGCCAACAGCAGCCCGCCTTGATAGACTCCCGCCGACTGCAGCGTCTCCAACGTGAAGATCTGTCCCGGATTCCGCCAATAATCGCCGAAATCGAACAGGAACATGAACAGCTTCGCGCCCAACAGCCCGGCCAGCGCGCAATAAACCGCCAGATTGCTAATCGCTTCCGCCGGCAGGCCCTTGCGCTTGGCCAGCGTCACCGTGATCCAAAGCCCGGCCAAAAACCCAAGCGCTACCAGCACGCCATAGGTGGGAACCGCGACGCTCCCGATCGAAAACAGTTTAGGATACACGCTTGGAACCCGTCCCCACCCCGCTCCCGCCCGTCAGCCATGTGTCGAGCAACAGCAGGCACGCGCCTATCGTAATGGCGCTGTCGGCCGCGTTGAAGGCCGGAAAGGAATGCGCGCCATAGTAGACTTCAATGAAGTCGGTCACCGTCCCGTGCGTCGCGCGGTCGTACAAGTTGCCCAGCGCGCCGCCCATCACCAGCGCCAGAGCGGTCCGCACCACCGGGTTCGACGCTATCCCCGTCGCCAGCAGAACCGCCATCGCCGCCGCCGCCGCCGCCGGCAACGCGATCATCAATATCGGCCACCACTCGCCCGTCGCATCGGCGAGAAAACTGAACGCGATGCCGCGGTTTTCCGCATGAACGATGTTGAGCAGTCCCGGAATCACGGGATACGTTTGGGCCTCAAGAAAACGCGCGCGGACCAATTCCTTCGTCGCGAAGTCCACCGCGACGACGGCGGCCGCCAATCCGAACGCCGAAACTTGCGCCCGCACATCCAGCCTAGCCGCCATGCGTCCTCAGAATCTCGCGCACCGCTTCGACGCACCCCGCGCACAGCGCCGGAAACTCTCCGTCGCTTCCCACCTCCGGCAGATATTTCCAACACCGCTCGCACTTGTTCCCGCCCGCCCGTTCGATCGCCGCCGCCGTCTCGCCGCCACGCTCCAACTCGACCTGCGAAACGATAAACAGCGCCGGCAACTCCGCCAGATATTCCTGGAGCAGCGAATGCGTTTCGCCGCCAGCCTTCAGCAGCACGCGCGCCTCCAGCGGCGCCCCGATCAACTTCTCCCGCCGCGCCCC
This sequence comes from uncultured Acidobacteriota bacterium, assembly GCA_963823105.1. Lineage (GTDB taxonomy): Bacteria > Acidobacteriota > Terriglobia > Bryobacterales > Bryobacteraceae > JAJYKC01. The sequence goes on along the minus strand of CAWGKC010000005.1, from coordinate 726,243 downwards.
CTCCAGACTCTTCAACACCAGATCGCGCACTTCCATCAACCGGTTCCAGTTCTCCAGCCGCGCCCGCTGCGCCGCCGTGATTCCCCCGGTCAATTCCTCCGGTTCGGGCAACAATGCCAAATGAACGCTCGCGGGGCCGCCCTCTGGCTTCGGAAAATATCCCCACGCCTCTTCCGCCGTGAAGGCGAGAAACGGAGCCACCAGGCGGATCAACGCGCTCGTCACACGGTACATCGCCGTCTGCGCCCCGCGCCGCGCCGCCGCCTTCGGAGCCGCCGTGTAAAGCCGGTCCTTGATCACGTCGAAGTACACCGCGCTCAACTCCGTCGTCGCGAAATCGTAGACGCCGTGATACACCTTGTGAAACGCCAGTTCGTCGTACCATTGCCGGCACTTCGCCGTCAGATCCTCCATCTTCACGAGGATCCATTGATCGATCTCGGCCAGCTCGCCACCCGGCACCGCGTCCGCCGCCGGATCGAACCCAGCCAGGTTCCCCAGCGCGTATTTGAACGTGTTGCGCAGCTTCCGGTACGCCTCCGACAGCCGCGTCAGAATCGTCTCCGACAACGTCACGTCTTCGGTGAACTCCACCGACGAAACCCACAACCGCAGCACGTCGGCGCCGTACTTCTTGATGATCTCCTCCGGCTCGATCGTATTGCCGCGCGACTTCGACATCGCTTTCCCGTGAACGTCGAGCGTCCATCCGGGCGTCGCCGCGTTGCGGTATGGCGCGCCGCCTTTCAACGCCACGCCGATCAGCAGCGAGCTATGAAACCACCCCCGGTATTGATCCCCGCCTTCGAGATACATGTCCGACGGCCACGGCAGCCCATACTCATCGTTCAGCACAGCCAGTTGGCTGGAGCCGGAATCGAACCACACGTCCAGAATGTCGTTTTCTTTCCGAAACTCGGCGCCGCCGCAGCGATGGCACTTCACGCCCTCGCCGATCAACTCCGCCGCCGTCCGTTCATACCAAACATCGGAGGTGTGTTCGGCGAACAGCGCCACCACGCGATCCAAAACCGCGCGGTCCGTCAGCGCCTCGCTGCACTGCTCGCAATAGAAAACCGTAATCGGAACGCCCCACACTCTTTGCCGCGAGATGCACCAATCCGGCCGCGTCGCCACCATGTTGGAGATGCGCAGTTCGCCCCAGGCCGGATGCCACTTCACCTGCTGGATCGCCTGCAGCGCGCGCCCGCGCAGATCGTTGCGGTCCATTCCGATGAACCACTGCTCGGTCGCCCGGAAAATCGTCGCGTTATGGCAGCGCCAGCAGTGCGGATAGCTGTGCGAGATCTTCTCCTCGCCCGCCAGCGCCCCATGCTCCTTCAGAATCCGCGTCACCAGCGGGTTCGCTTCCCACACCGTCTTCCCAATCAACTCCTCCGGCAACCGCCCCGCCGCACCCTCGGCATGGAAAAAACGCCCCGTCCCGTCCACCGGACAAAACACCGGCAGGCCGTACTTGATCCCCGAGTTGTAATCCTCCTGCCCGTGCCCCGGCGCCGTATGCACCGCTCCCGTGCCTTGTTCGAGCGTCACATAATCGGCCAACAACCCAAGCGAATCGCGTTCCAGAAACGGATGCCGGAACACCGCCCCTTCGAGCTTCGTCCCCGTGAACGCCGCGATCGCCTTCGGATCCGACCATCCGCATTTCTCCGCCGTCGCCTGCAGCAACTCCAGGGCGACGATGTACACCTCGCCATCCACTTCCGCCGCCACATACTCGAACTTCGGGTGATAAGCGATACCGACGTTCGCCGGAATCGTCCAAGGCGTCGTCGTCCAAATCAGCCCGTAGACCTTCTTCCCCACCAGCGCCGGATCGATCGCCGCCGGATCGGAGGTCAGCGCGAACTTCACCCAGATCGTCGGGCTGGTGTGGTCTTCGTACTCCACCTCCGCTTCCGCCAGCGCCGTGCGGTCGTGTATACACCAGATCACCGGTTTCAGGCCCTTGTAGACATACCCGCGATCGAGAAATTCGACGAACGCCCCCGCCGTCACCGACTCGTACCGCGCGCTCATCGTCGAATACGGATCGTCCCACTGCCCCAGAATCCCCAGCCGCACAAACGATTTCAACTGCAAATCGACGAACTTCTGCGCGTACTTGCGGCAAGCCCGGCGAATCTGCGCCACCGTCATCTGCGCCTTCTTCGCGCCCAGCTCCCCGTCCACCTTGATCTCAATCGGCAGCCCGTGGCAATCCCACCCCGGCACGTATGGCGAGTCGAACCCCTCCATCGTCTTCACCTTGACGACGAAGTCTTTGAGGAGCTTATTCAGCGCATGCCCCAGATGAATATTTCCGTTGGCATAAGGCGGCCCATCGTGCAGCACGTACATCGGCCGCCCGGCCCGCGCCGCCCGAATCTGCCCATAAAGATCCTCGCTGCCCCAACGCGCCAGCGTCTTCGGCTCCGCCTGCGGCAAATTCGCCTTCATCGGAAAGTCCGTGCGCGGCAGATTCACGGACTTCTTCAACTCAAACGTCTCCAAATTCATTCGTATGTATTTATGGAAGCGGATGCCGCCGCCGGGACCGTCGCGATCAGGTCCTGTCCCGCAAGCTTAAGCCCTGCGCCGCGTTCATGGCCAATCCGGCGATCGCCAACAGCACTCCGGCCAGAACCCAGCGCTCGGTACCGTGATCGTGCCGCAGAAGTTCCACGGCGGTAATAAGCGCCGCAAGTATCAGAAGCGCCAACGACATCCCGCGATGAAAGCGGCCGATCTCCGTGCTGAGCCAAGGATCGAGCGGAATCTCGATCTCCCGCCCGTGATCGGAATCGGTGCAATTGGCCTTCACTGCACAGCCGTTGCAGGTATGGGCCGGCGCGCGATAACGAATCACGCGAAGCTCGTTATCGATCTCCGCCCGCATTAACCGCGCGCCGGCGGGACACTCCCAATGGTCTTGCTCCTTTTGAAAACGAAATCCCCCAAGACGATACCGGCCGCCGCGCTTGCTGGAATGACGCCCCATCCATTCGAGCGCCCCCGCAACCACCACCAGCAGCAACGCATAACCCGTGGCGATCATCGGCTCCCAATGGAATGCCGCGCTCATCGCTCCTTCGGTTCGCTCAATTCGGCGAAAAGCGCGTGCTCGGGCTCGTCGAGACTGGTGAGCGCCACCGGATAGCGGATGCCCAGCCAGCAAAGGTACAACAGCGGAAGGGCGCCCCCGGCTATAAAGACGGCGTCACCTGGGAGCCTCAGCCATTCGAACAGCGGATTCAAACCGCTGGTAACGTAGTCCAGCGAACGCGCTTCGAAGTAGCCGCGGTTCACCGATTCATAGAGCTGAAGAATCCCCAGCGGAAACAGTGTCGCGAATACCATCCACGCCAGACCCAGATTGGTCGACCAAAAACAGATCTTCGCCATCCGTTCGGACCATCGGACCTCCGGAATCATATACCGGACGCAGAACAACGCTAATCCGATGGCGAGCATGCCATAGACCCCCATCATCGATGCGTGCGCGTGGTTCGATGTCAGCGCCGTTCCGATTTCGTAATAGGAAACCACCGGCAGGTTGATGAGGAATCCGAAAATGCCCGCGCCAAGAAAGTTCCAGAAGCCCACCGCCACCAGGAACATCACCGCCCAATAGTGCGGGAACGGCGTCCGGGATCGTCCCTGCTGCTGCGCGCCGAGCTGGAGAAAACTCCACGCCTCCACGGTCAGAAACGTGAGCGGAATCACCTCCGCGGCGGAGAAAAACGCGCCCAACGCCATGTGCTCGGCGGGAGTGCCGGAGAAATAGAGATGATGCATGCTTCCGATGACACCGCCGATCGAGTAGAGAATGATGTCCAGGTAAACGACAGTCAGAGCCACCCGTTCGGCGACCACTCCCAGCAGGACAAAGATACACGCCACCATGATCGTGGTGAACAGTTCGAGAAAATCTTCCACCCAAAGATGGACCACCCAAAACCGCCAGAAATCTGTGGTCGTGAAGTGCGCCTCCGGCCTCGCCAGCAATCCAACCGCGTAGAACGCCGGGATAGCGAGCGCGGAAAACAGAAACAGCCACGGCATGTTGCCCTTATGCTCCGTGCGCAGGCGGTGTCGCAAAGCCAGGTAGAGCATCAAGACCCACAAGCCAAGTCCCACGGTGAGGAGAATCTGCCAGAAGCGCCCAAGGTCGAGATATTCGAATCCTTGATCGCCAAACCAACTCCACCCCGTGCGTATCAGGCCATGAATTCCGGCAAACTCGCCGGCCATGCTGCCGAACACGACGATCGCCAGCGCGAAAAGCAAACCAAAGGCCAACGGTTTCTGAATCTTCGGCTCGCGGCCGCTAATCATCGGGGCCAGAAAAATTCCCGCCGCCAGAAACGAAGTGCTCACCCAGAAAATCGCCAACTGCAAATGCCACGTCCGCGTGAGGTTGAATGGCAGTACCCGCGCCAGATCGAAGCCGTAGAAGCTCATCAGATCCGCGCGGTAGTGTTCGGAGGCGGCGCCCACCAACGTCTGTAGTAGAAACAGCGCCGCCATGACGAAAAAGAACCACCCGCAGAATCGCTGCGCCGGCGTTAGCGTCACCGCATCCGGCCGCCGGAACGTCAGAATCTTTTGTTCCCGCCCATGCCACCCCAGAAAATTCCATTTTCCAAACGCGCCGAATAGGATTCCGATGCCTCCCAGCAGAGCGATCAGCGAGAGCACGCTCCAAACCACGGCATCGGCCGTGACGTGATTGCCGACGAGCGGTTCCGGCGGCCAGTTGTTCGTATACGAGTAATCGGCGCCCGGCCGAAGCGCCGACGCCACCCACGCCGACCATGCGAAGAATGCCGTGAGCTGATCCGTCTCGCGCCGGTCGCCTATGGCGTCCCTCCGAAGCCCAAACTTCGTCGAGGGTTCGCTAAAGAACGCAGCGTAGTGATCCTTCAGCGCGCTATACGCCGCGGCCTCAGCCGCTGTGAATGCCAGAACGCCCGTCGCCGCGTCGTAGCGGTTCTTCTTGAGCTCCTCGACCGTCTCACTCGGTGCGCTTGCCGATTGCAACCCACCGTGAGCGTTCAATACAATCAGCGCGGACCGGCGCAAGTAGTCAGCCGTAAAATCGGGCCCAAGATACGCCCCGTGTCCGAAAATGGAGCCGTACTCCATCAGGCCGTTGCGCAGGAAGACTTGCTGACCGGCCACGATGTCGTCGTGTGTAAAGAGCAACTGCCCGTTGGGATCGGCCACCCGCGCCGGAATCGGCGCCTCTCCAGCATACGTCCGGTACGCAAGCAGTCCCAGAACGAAGAAGCCGAACAGCATCACCACCGCCACCGCCTGTATCCAACCCTTCGACACAAGCAGGTCTCGCTTCTTTGCAACTTCCATCGCCGATGGCTCCTTAATCCGGGAACGTCGACCGCCAGAACCCGAAAGGAATTCCGGCGAACCGGTTTATATTACACCGATGCGACCCGAGATGGAGTTAGCCACCCCTTACTGGCTCAATTTTTCGGATATTATTGGCGTCCCCAATGGGATTCGAACCCATGTTATCGCCGTGAAAGGGCGGTGTCCTAGGCCGGGCTAGACGATGAGGACGCTGATGGCGAGACCTACTCTTCCCAGTCTAGCCGCGCCACCCGCGCAGCGTCAAACCGGACGCGGCCTTACAGCGTCTTCAAATACGCGATGACGTTATCCTTTTCCTCGTCGGAAAGGATCTCCTGATACGCCGGCATCCCGCCGCCCCCGGCGTTGATGATCGCCCGCACCGCGTCGTCGGTCACCGGCTTGCCGTTCTTCAGCTTCGGATGCTTATAAAGCCCCTTCAGCGACGGCCCCACCTTCTTCTCGTCGTTGTCCACGTTGTGGCAGACGCCGCATTGCTCGAAGGTATCCTTCCCCTTCGCGGCGTCCCCCGCGCCCTTCGCCACGGCCGAATAGCCGCCCGCCATCGTCAAACCGGCCAGACCCGCGCTCACCAATAGTTTTCTCATGTCGATTCTTGTCCCTTTACCGCGATCTTCCAGTTTACAATCGCCGGGCCTGTTTCGTCGAGTGCCTTCGCAAGTCCATTCGCCGCCCCATGCAAGAATGAGAATACATGCAGGGTAACGACATTCGGGAGAAGTTTCTCCAATATTTCGCCGCGCGCGGCCATCGTATCGTCCGCAGTTCGCCGCTGGTGCCCGCCAACGACGCCACGCTCCTGTTCACCAACGCCGGCATGAACCAGTTCAAGGACGTCTTCACCGGCGCCGAAAAGCGCGACTACAACCGCGCCACCAGCTCGCAAAAATGCGTCCGCGCCGGCGGCAAACACAACGACCTCGAAAACGTCGGCTACACCCGCCGCCACCACACCTTCTTTGAAATGCTCGGCAACTTCTCCTTCGGCGATTACTTCAAAGCCGAAGCGATCGACTTCGCCTGGGACCTCATCACCCGCGAATTCGGCCTCTCCAAAGACCTCCTCTACGTGACCGTTTTCCGCGAAGACGACGAAGCCGACCAACTCTGGCGCAAAGTCGCCGGCGTTCCCGCGGAGCGCATTTTCCGCCTCGACGAAAAAGACAATTTCTGGCAGATGGGCGACACCGGCCCCTGCGGCCCCTGCTCGGAGATCCACTACGACCTCGGCCCCGAAGCCGCGGAACGAGGCCGCGAGCACGAGCGTTTCCCCGACGACGGCGGCGGACGTTTCGTCGAAATCTGGAACCTCGTCTTCATGCAGTTCGACCGCGCCTCCAGCGGCGTCATGACGCCCCTCCCCCGCCCGTCGATCGATACCGGCATGGGCCTCGAACGCGTCGCCGCCGTGTTGCAAAACAAATTGTCGAACTACGACACCGACCTCATCCGCCCCATCGTCGACCGTGCCGCCGAGCTTTTCGGCGTCTCCTACGAAGAGGAAACCCGCACCGGCGCCGCCCTCCGCATCAATGCCGACCATTCCCGCGCCGCCGCGTTCCTCATCCACGACGGCGTCCTGCCCTCGAACGAAGGCCGCGGCTACGTGCTCCGCAAAATCATGCGCCGCGCCATCCGCAACGCCCGCATGGCCGGAAGAACCGAGCCGTATCTGGCCAGCCTCACCGATCTCGTCGCCGAACTCATGAAGCCCGGCTATCCCGAAATGATCGAGAGCGCCCCTCGCGTGGCCCGCATCGTCACCGAGGAGGAACATCGCTACGCCACCACCTTCCATGTCGCGGAGAAAGTTTTCGCCGACGAAGCCAAATCCGCCGCCGGCGGCGTGCTCCCCGGCGCCGCCGCGTTCAAGCTCTACGACACCTACGGCCTCGCCCTCGACGAGCAGGAAGAAATGGCCCGCGAGCGCGGACTCGCCATCGATCACGACGGCTTCCACGCCGAAATGGAGAAGCAGCGCACCCGCGCCCGCGCGTCCTGGAAAGGCGGCGACAAGGCCGACGTGCCCGAAGTCTACCGCGAGCTTCCGCCCACCGAATTCGTCGGCCGCGAAACGCTCGAAGCCCCCGTCACCGTCGTCCAGGTGATCGAGCGCGACGGCCGGACCGAATTCGTTTTCGACCGCACTCCTTTCTACGCCGAAACCGGCGGCCAGGTCGGCGACAAAGGCGTTCTTCTCTCCGGAGCCACCGGCGAACCAGCCGCCGTCGTCGAAGACACTTACAAACCCGCCCCCGGCGCGACGGTGCATCGCGTCAAGATCCTCGCCCCCATCCACGCCGGCGACCGCTTGCTCGCCTCCGTTGACGGCGCGTTGCGCGAGGCCATCATGCGCAACCACACCGCCACCCACCTCCTCCACGCCGCCCTCCGCCAAGTGCTCGGAACGCATGTCAAACAAGCGGGCAGCGTCGTCGATCCCGGCCGCCTGCGCTTCGATTTCACCCATTACGCCGGCCTCGCCCCCGAGGAATTGAAGGAAGTCGAGCGCCTCGCCAACGAGGAGATCCTCCGCAACATCCCCGTCTCCACCAACGTCATGACGCTCGACGACGCGCTCCAAACGGGCGCGATGGCGCTGTTCGGCGAAAAATACGGCGATGCGGTCCGCGTCGTCTCCATCGCCGATTTCAGCAAGGAACTCTGCGGAGGCACCCACGTCCGCCGCACCGGCGACATCGGCGTCTGCAAGATCGTCTATGAAGGAAGCATCTCGGCCGGCGTCCGCCGCATCGAAGCCATCACCGGCGAAGGCGCGCTCCACCGTTTCCAGGAAACCGTCGAATCGCTCCATCGCGTTTCGTCCCTCGTCGGCGCCGGCGGCCAATCCGATCCATCTCCCCAAGTGGTGAAGCTTCTCGAGGAAAACAAATCGCTTGAGAAGCAACTGGACCACTTAAAAACCAAGCTCGCTCAAGCTCAGGCCGGCGGCCTCGAACGGTCCGCGCGCGTTCTGAAAGGCGTCACCGTTTTATCCGTCGAAGCCCAGGGCATGGACCGCGCGCAACTGCGCACCCTCGCCGACTCTCTTCGCAACAAATGGAAGACCGCGGTCATCGTCCTCGCCTCCACCGAGGATTCCAACGTGTCGATCGTCGCCACCGTGACGAAGGATCTTACCGCCAAAATTCACGCCGGAAAACTCGCCGGCGCCGTCGCGCAAGCCGTCGGCGGCAAAGGCGGCGGCCGGCCCGACATGGCGGAAGCGGGCGGCAAGGACGCCGCGGCGCTCCCCAAAGCGCTCGACGATGTTTACGCCTCCGTCGAGGGCATGCTCTAGTGCCCCAGTCCGTCGAAGACCGCTTCGACGCCATCGTCGTCGGCGCCGGCCCCACCGGCCTCGCCTGCGGCATCGAATTGCAAAAGCGCGGCCTGAAAACCGTGCTCTTCGACAAAGGCTGCGTCGTCAATTCGCTCTACCATTACCCCACCAACATGGTGTTTTTCACCACGCCGGAGCTCCTGGAAATCGGCGACCTGCCCATGACCTCGCTCAACGAGAAACCAGGCCGCACCGAGGCGCTCAAATATTACCGCCGCGTCGCCGATCATTACCATCTCCCCATTCGCCAATACGAGCGCGTCCTGTCCGTCGAAGGCGCCGACGGCGACTTCACCGTCGTCACGCCCCTCGGCCGCTACTTCGCGCGCAAAATCGTTCTCGCCACCGGCTACTACGATGTGCCCAATCTGCTCGGCGTCCCCGGCGAGGATCTCGACAAAGTCATCCACTATTACAAGGAAGCCCATCCTTACTACAACCACGACGTGCTCGTCGTCGGCGCGAAAAACTCCGCCGCCATCTCCGCGCTCGAACTCCATTGGACCGGCGCCCGCGTCACCCTCCTCCATCGCGGAGCCCATCTCTCCGACAAGATCAAATACTGGATCAAACCCAACATCGAGAACCGCATCAAGAGCGGCGAGATCCGCGCTTACTTCCATTCCACCCTTCTCGAAATCCGCCCGAAAGAAGTCCTCATCCAAACCCCCCAGGGCGAAGTGACTCTTCCCAACGATTTCGTCTTCGCCATGACCGGCTACCGCCCCGACACCGAGTTTCTCGCCACCATGGGCATCGTCTTCGACGAGCGTACGCTGCGTCCGCGCATCGATCCGAAGACGCTCGAAAGCGGCCGCGCCGGCATCTATCTCGCCGGCGTCATCGTCGCCGGCATGCACACCAACGAGATCTTCATCGAGAACGGCCGCTTCCACGGAAAAACCATCGCCGAAGCCATCGCCGCCGGGTAGCCACGCGCCTCCGCGCCGCTGTATGATCGTCGGCATGTACACGCGAAGAGATTTTGGCAAACTGGCCCTCGCCGCCCCGCTTGCCGCGGCAGGCGCGCGCCGGGCTTCCGCCGTCACCATGATCGATTCCCGCGTCGATGGCGTCATGATCGGCGTGCAAACCTACAGCTTCCGCGACCGCGATCTCGACGCATGCATCGCCGCCATGAAAGAGATCCCTCTCGGCTACATGGAGCTGTGGCAGGGCCACATCGAACCTAAAGACCCCGCCGCCGCCAAGGCTTGGCGCGCCAATCCCCCGCTCGACGATCTGAAGGCCGTCCGCCAGAAAATCGCCGATGCCGGCATCACTCTGTACGCCGTCAACTACAGCTTCCGCGAGGAATTCACCGACGCCGAAATCGAGAACGGCTTCAAGATCGCCCAAGCCCTCGGCACCGATAAAATCACCGCCTCGGCCAACGTCAGCACGTCCCCACGCATCGACAAATACGCCACCCAATACAACACCTACGTCGGCTTCCACAACCACGACAGCATGAAGCCCAACGAATTCTCCACCCCCGACGATTGGGACAAGGCGCTCGAAGGCCGCTCCAAATACATGTGCATCAATCTCGACATCGGCCACTTCACCGCCGCCGGTTTCGACCCCGTGAAGTTCCTCGAAAAGAACCACGCCAAGATCCTGACCCTCCATCTCAAGGACCGCCAGCGCGGCCACGGCGCCAACCTCCCCTTCGGCGAGGGCGAAACCAACATCAAAGGCGTCATGCGCGTCCTCGAAAAGAAGAAATACCCCATTCCCGCCAACATCGAATACGAGTACGGCGCCGGCAAAATGGACTCCCTCGCCGAGGTGAAAAAGTGCTACGCCTACGTCAAGTTCGTCATGACCTAGGCCGCGCCCGGCGCCTCCGATTTTGCTTCCGATTTTGTTTTGACTCCCCTCGCGGGATCTGCCATACTATGGCTGTCAGTGTGGAGCGTCAGTCATTCCCGCCCGGTATCAACCACCAGTGGTCTCTCAGCCAGCGGACATAATTCCTGCCTCTCTAACCCCGATCGAATCGCCCGCCCGTTTTTCGTGCGCGGTGGCTCGTGTTTTCAGTTCAGTCAAGGAGCGTAAAGTGAAACTATTTGTGGGAAACCTTCCCTATTCCGCCGCCGAAGGCGATATCCAATCTTTCTTCGAACAGGCTGGTGTAACCGTAGACAGCGTCAATGTCATGCGCGATCGTTTTAGCGGCGAAGCCCGCGGTTTTGGCTTCGTCGAAATCCACGACGATACGCAGGCCAACCATGCGATCGAGGCCTGCAATGGCCGCGATCTTCTGGGCCGTGCGTTGGTTGTCAATGAAGCCCGCCCGATGGTGCCTCGCGAGGGCGGCGGCGGTGGCGGCGGCCGTAGCGGCGGCGGCAGGGACTTCGGCGGTGGTGGCGGCGGCGGCGGCAATCGCCGTGGCGGCGGCGGTGGTGGCGGCGGCGGCAGAAACCGTTACTAACTTTCCCCTTTTCCTACGCGGCGCTGGAGGTTTTTCTAAACCCCCAGGCGCCGCGCGATCTCGTCCGCGTCGTTGGGAACCACTTCCGGCCGGTTCCCGAATTTCGATTCGATCCCCCGCCCGTCCGGGCCTTTCAACTCCCCCATGTGATAACGGAAAATGTAATCTGGATCTTTCAGAACATTCCCAGTAAGCACCGCGACAATTTCCTCGTCTCCGCTCATCGTCCCCGCCCGTCTCAATTTACAAATCCCCGCCAGCGTCGCCGCCGAAGCCGGCTCGCACCCGATCCCGCACCGCCCAATCACCGCCTTCGCGTCCGCGATCTCCTGCTCGCTCACCTTCTCCACCGTCCCCCGCGTCTCCCTCAATTCCCGCGCCGCTTTCGGCCACGAAACCGGATCGCCGATCTTGATCGCCGTCGCCAGCGTCTCCGGATGCGTCACCGCGCGAAACTCGCCGCCCTCGTGAAAATATTCGTAAAACGGCGCCGCCCCCTCCGCCTGCACCACCGCCAGCCGCGGCGTCTTTTCGATGAACCCAAACTCCCGCAGCTCCCGCAGAGCCTTCCCGAACGCCGACACGTTTCCCAGATTTCCCCCCGGCAGCACGATCCAATCCGGCGTGCGCCAATCCATCTGGTCCAGCATCTCGATCACGATCGTCTTCTGGCCCTCGATGCGAAACGGGTTCACCGAATTCAGCAGATAAATCCCCAGCCGCTCCGCCAGCCTTCGCACCAGCGCCAGAATCTGATCGAAGTTCGCCTCCACCTGCAGCGTCCGCGCGCCATATTCGATCGCCTGCGAAAGCTTCCCGAACGAAATGTTCCCATGCGGCAGAAAGACGATCGCCTCCAGTCCCGCCGCCGCCGCGTAGGCCGCCATCGAAGCCGACGTGTTTCCCGTCGACACGCAAGCCACTCTCCGCATCCCCAGCCTTCTCGCCTGCGTCGCCCCGCACGTCATGCCATTGTCCTTGAACGACCCGGTCGGGTTATAGCCCTGATGCTTAAACCGCAGCCGGTCCATCCCCGCATACTGCGCCGCTCCCGGCGCCTCCAGCAGCGCCGTGTCCCCCTCCCGCAGCGTCACAATGTGCGTCTCCTGCCCATCGAACGGCAGCAACTCGCGATAACGCCAAACCCCGCTCGCATCCATCGCCGCGTTGCTCATCCGCCGCTCGCGCCACCGCTTTTTTAATTCCCCCGCGTCCGGCTTCGCGCCCTCATACGTCACCTCCAGCAGCGCCCCGCACTTCGGGCAGTTATAAATCGCCTCGGTAATCGGATAGCGCGCGCGGCACTGCGCGTCGAAACAGGTGAGTTCGGCTTGCATGGTAAACCATTAGTATGACCGCGCCGCCCCGCCCGCCGCTATGATCGCCGTCCATCTGGAAGACGGCCGCGTTAGCGTTCGCGCCGTCCCCCGGCCCCGGCGCCCCAAAGGCTTCGCGCTCATTCGCCCCCTCGTCGCCGGCATCTGCAATACCGACCTCGAACTCCAGCGCGGCTACTACGGCTTCCGCGGCACCCCCGGCCACGAATTCGTCGGCGAAGTCGTCGAAGCCGATACCCGCTCCCTCGTTGGCCAGCGCGTCGCCGGCGAAATCAACCTCGCCTGCAACGCCTGCGAATGGTGCCGCCTCGGCGTTGGCCGCCACTGCCTGAAGCGCTCCGTACTTGGCATCGTGAAACACCCCGGAGCGTTTCGCGAACTGCTCACGCTTCCCGAACGCAATCTGCATGTCGTCCCCGCTTCCATCACGAACGAACAGGCCGTCTTCGTCGAACCGCTCGCCGCCGCCTGCGAGATCCTCGATCAAGTCCGCATTCCCACAGGCGCGGAAGTGGCCCTGCTCGGCGATGGCAAACTCGGCTTGCTCATCGCGCAGGCGCTTGACGCCTCCGATCTGCGCGTCCATCTTTATGGACACCACAAAGCCCACCTGAAGATCGCCGCCGCGTCCGGCATCAAAACCTTCTTCCGCAAAAAACTCCCCCCTCGCCGCTACGAGTTCACCATCGACGCCACCGGATCGCCCGAAGGCCTCGCCCAAGCCATCGGCATGACCCGCCCATGCGGAACGGTGATTCTCAAATCCACAATTCACGGCCTCGTGCCCCTCGACACCGCGCACGTCATCGTCCAGGAAATCACTCTCGTCGGCTCCCGCTGCGGCCGCTTCGAACCCGCTCTCCGTCTCCTCGCGAAGGGCAAAGTCCACGTCGACGCGCTCGTCTCCGACATCTTCGATCTCCGCGACGCCCCCCGCGCCTTCGCCCGCGCCGCCGAACCCGGCGTGCTCAAAGTCCTCCTTCGGATACCATAGGCGGAATGCGCCGTCGGCTCATCTTCTGGCAGTCGCTCACCATCGCCCTGCTCTTCCTCGGCTACGCCGGCTACTACCTCTGCCGTTCGGATTTCTCCGTCACGCTCCCGCAGCTCATCGACGAATTCGTCTCCCGCGGCATGACGCCCGCGGCCGCCAAAATCCGCCTCGGCCAGATCAGCTCCTGGGGCGTCTTCGCCTACGCCATCGGCAAACTCGTCCTCGGCGGCACCGCCGACCTCATCGGCGGCCGCCGCAATTTCCTCGCCGGCATGGGCGGAGCCATCGTCTTCACCGTCCTCTTCGGCCTCGGCGGCAGCCTGCCCATCTTCACCCTCGCCTGGATCGGCAACCGCGTCCTCCAATCCATCGGCTGGGCGGGCATGGTGAAGATTTCTTCGAAGTGGTTCTCCTACGCCGCCTACGGCACGGCGATGGGCGTCATCAGCCTCAGCTATCTCTTCGGCGACGCCGCCTCGCGCTACTTCATGGGCGCCCTCATCCACTTCGGCCTCGGTTGGCGCGGCGTATTCTTCACCGCCGCCGCCACGCTCGCCGTCCTGTTCCTGGCGAATCTTTTTCTGCTGAAGGAATCGCGCGAACAGATCGGCCTTCCTCCAACCGAAGTGAACCCCTCCAACCTCTTCGCCGCCGAAGCCACGCCCGCGCGCCCGCGTAGCATGTCGCAAATTCTCAAGCCGCTCCTCGGCAGCTTCGCCTTCTGGCTGGTCTGCCTGCTCTCGCTCGGCACCACGCTCGTCCGCGAAACTTTCAACACCTGGACGCCCACTTACTTCAACCAAGCCGTCGGCTTCAGCAAAGCCGGCGCCGCCAGCCTCAGTGCTCTGTTCCCGCTCTTCGGCGGCTTCGCCGTCATCCTCGCCGGCGTGCTCAGCGACCGCATTGGCCGCTCCGGCCGCGCCTCCATCATGTTCTACGGCCTCCTGCTCACCTCCGCCGCGCTCACCGCCTTGGGCCTTCTTCCCAACGGCGCCGCCAAAGCCATCCCCGTCGCCCTCATCGCCCTCATCGGCTTCCTCGTCATCGGCCCCTATTCGTATCTCGCCGGCGCCATCGCCCTCGACTTCGGCGGACGCGAAGGCAGCGCCACCGCGTCCGGTCTCATCGACGGCATCGGCTACCTCGGCGGCGGCGTCCTCGCCGGCGACACCATGGCCCGCCTCTCCGTCGCCTTCGGCTGGCAAGGCGCGTTCCTCTCTCTCGCCTTCGTCGCCGCGCTGTCTAGCGTCGCCGCGTTTCTCTTCCTGCGCCGCCAACGCTAACGCCTCCCCGCCCTGGTTCGCTATCCTGGAGTTATCCAACGATGAAAGAGACGTACGTCCAATGGCTTGACGCCTGGGAGCGCAAGCTCGCCTTCCGTTCCACCAATCGCGTCGTGCGCCCCTTTGAATGGGGCCTGGATTGGGCCGCGCGCCTTCCCGCCGCCCACCGCATCGCCCGCAACGGCCATACCCCCGCCGAATATTTTCGCGAATTGAACGCCGCCGCCATCGCCCATAGCGACGAATTCTTCGGCTACGAAAAACCCCGCGATTTCCGCCTCGAAGGCAACCTGCTGCGCTTCACTTCGCCCGTCCACACTCCCTACCCGGAAAACAACACCGTCACCGGCCAGTGGTTCCCCGCCAAAAATTCCAAGAAAGCCGTCGTCGTCCTGCCGCACTGGAACGCCCCCGGCACCGGCCACAACGCTCTCGCCCGCGGCATCGCCAAGCTCGGCATCTCCGCCCTGCGCATCAGCCTCCCCTACCACGACTACCGCATGCCGCCCGAACTCGAGCGCGCCGACTACGCCGTCTCCTCCAACGTCGGCCGCACCCTCGACGCCGGCCGCCAGGCCGTCATCGACACCCGCTGCGTTCTCGATTGGTTCGAGTCGCTCGGCTTCGAACGCCTCGGCATCGTCGGCACCAGCCTCGGCTCCTGCTACGCCTGCCTCGCCAGCGCCCACGACCCCCGCGTCGCCGTCAACGTCTTCAACCACTGCTCCACTCATTTCGCCGACGTCGTCTGGACCGGCCTCTCCACCCAACACATCCGCCAAAGCCTCGAAGAAAACACCGACCTCGATTCCCTCCGCCAAGCCTGGAGCGCCATCAGCCCCGTCAATTATCTGGACCGCTTCGCCGCCCGCCGCCAAAAATCGCTCTTCATCTACACCCGCTACGACACCACCTTCCTCCCCGAATTCTCCCGCGACATCGTCGCCCGCATGGGCGCGCTCCGCCTCGATCACAAAGTCGTCGTCCTCCCCTGCGGCCACTACACCATGGGCGAAACGCCGTTCAAATTCATCACCGGCTATCACATCTGCTCGTACTTGAAGCGCAATTTATAAAGCGCCGCCTCGCGCTGGGGTACAGTAGATAAATCCATGGAGACCGCCCCCGCCGCCTCGCAACCCCCCGCCCCGCAACACGCCGGCAGCGGCTTCGCCACTCTCACCCGCGGCCAGCTCGTCTTCACCATCGCCGGCATGTTGCTCACCCTCCTGCTCGCCGCCATGGATCAAACCATCGTCGGCATCGCCATGCCCCGCGTCGTCGAAAGCCTCAACGGGTTCGACCGCTATCCCTGGGTCACCACCTCCTACCTGCTCACCTCCACCATCGCCGTCCCCGTCTTCGCCAAGCTCTCCGACCTCTACGGCCGCAAATGGTTCTATCTCGCCGGAGCCGTCATCTTCGTCCTCTCCTCCTGCCTCTGCGGCGCGGCCGGCAACATTCCCCTCCCTCTCGACGGCATGAACCAGCTCATCTTCTTCCGCGGCCTCCAGGGCATCGGCGGCGGCGCCATCATCGGCCTCAGCTTCACCATCATCGGCGATCTCTTCTCCCCCGCCGAGCGCGGCCGCTACCAGGGCCTCTTCGGAGCGGTCTTCGGCGTCGCCTCCGTCGTCGGCCCCATCCTCGGCGGCTGGATCACCGACAATTTCTCCTGGCGCTGGATCTTCTACGTCAACGCGCCCCTCGGCGTCCTCGCCGTCGCCGTCCTCTATTACAAATTCCCCCACTTCCGCCCGCATCTCAAGAAGCGCGTCATCGATTGGGCCGGCGTCGCCGCTCTCTGCGCCTGGCTCACGCCCCTGCTCCTCGCACTCAGCGAAGTCGGCCTCGGCGGCTGGGGATCTCCCCGTGTGCAAGCGATGCTCGCCTTCTCCGCCCTCGTCTTCGCTCTCTTCCTCTGGATCGAAACGCGCGCCGTCGAACCCCTCCTCCCTCTGTCGCTCTTTAAGAACTCCAGCATGGCGCTCACCTCCGCCGGCATCTTCCTCCTCGGCGTCGCCATGTTCGGAGCGTTCCTCTACATCCCCCTCTACCTGCAAAGCGTCTACGGCTCCAACGCCCAGGAAGCCGGCTCGCTCTTCACCGCCTTAATGATGTCGATGGTCGTGGGCAGCATCTTCGCCGGTCAAATCGTCGCCCGCACCGGCAAATATAAAATCTTCCTCGTCTCCGGCGCACTCATCACCGCCGCCGGCATGTACCTGCCTGGCGGAAATGAACCCCGCCGCCGGCCACTGGGAACTCGTCCGCAATCTCTTCCTTTGCGGCCTGGGCTTCGGCTTCCTCCAGCCCATCTACACGCTGGTCGCCCAAAACGCCGCTCCCCCGCATCAAATGGGCATCGCCACCGCCTCCACCCAATTCTTCCGCGCCATCGGCAGCACCATCGGAGTCGCCGTCTTCGGCAGCGTCCTCCTGCGCCTCTATCACGAACGCTTCGACGCCCTCATCCCCGCCAACACGCCCCCATCCGCGCTGCTTCCCTTCCACAACCCCCTGCAGATTTACCACATGCGCCATATCCTGGACATCGCCTTCGCCCGCATCCCCCACGGCGACGCCCTGCTGCGAACCCTCTTCGACAACGTAAAAAGCGGCATGTCCATCGGCCTCCACGTCATCTTCATCCTCAGCGCCATCGTCATGGCCGCCACCTTCTTAGTCAACTTAGTAATGAAGGAAGTCCCCCTGCGCAAAGCGCGCCATTAACAGCGACTCCGCGCTAAGTGCCAACCACGTCCCTCAACGCGCGGCCGATCGCCACGCACTCACTCGCGGGCTTGAGAAAACTATTTTTCCGAATTTGTCGAATTGGAGCAAGGCTGTTCGACTTACTCACGAAGGAGCGCTCCCGACGGACACGCTGTGGATCGATCGCGTGAAAACGGCCTGAAACGATTTCGTGAATGGTAAACTGCCCCGTAAAGAGCGACCCCATGAAAAATCTCTTTGAAGCCGCGACGATGAAAGAAGTGAAGGACCGGATAGCCCAACTGAGGCCGGATAGCCAGCGGCTGTGGGGCAAAATGAATCCAGCGCAGGCGCTGGCGCATTGTTCAGCGGGGATGGAGTGGGCGGTAGGGGACCGGATTCCGCCGCGGATGTTCCTGGGGCGGATCATGGGGTGGATCGTGAAGCCACTGGCGCTTAGAAACGACGAACCGATGCGCCGGAATTCGCCGACGGCTAAGGATCTGGTCGTGCGGGATGAACGGGACCTGGGAGCGGAACAGGAGCGGCTGTCCGCATTGATCGACCGGTTCGCCGCGGCCGGGCGAAACGGGATGCACCAGGCATCCCCATAGCTTCTTCGGGCGCTTAACGCCGGACGAATGGGCGGCGTTGATGTACAAGCATCTGGACCATCATCTGCGGCAGTTTGGCGGTTAGCGGCGGCGAGCGCCACAAAACCCCCATCGCGCCGTCTCCATCTCCACCGTCGTCTCCAAACCCCGCTTCCGAATCTCGATCTCCCGCCTCCGGAATTTCTGTATCTTCCCCGCCACCGTCGCCGGAGAGCGTTCGGCTTCATCTGGAGAAAGGGGAGCGGGATTGAGGCGGCACGCCGGCTGAAGCCGCTGCCCGCGCCCCTTTGCTTGAAATATACCTTGACACGTATATGCTCATGTAGAGTATAAGAAGAGTGTGGAATCGGTGTTCGAAATCATTGCGGAGCCGAACCGCCGCGCGATACTGAGCCTCCTGGTCTCGTCCCAACAGTCGGTGGGCGAGATCGAGCGTCAGCTTCGCATGCCGCAGCCGGCCGTGTCAAAGCACCTGCGCGTGCTGCGCGAGGCCGGTATCGTGGAATCGACCGTGGACGCCCAGCGCCGCCTCTATCGGCTGAAGCCGGAACCGCTTCAGGAGGTCGATGCCTGGCTGGCTCCGTTCCGCCGGTTCTGGTCCGCTCACGTGGACGCTCTCGAACGCCACCTCGACCGTATGGAGCGATCGACACCGGCGAAAAGGAAGACAAAAGAGAAAACGACGCGGCCCAAACCGCGAAAGTGACAAAGGAGAAACGAAATGAAAATCAAAGTGACCAGCGTATACGTGGACGACCAGGATAAGGCCCTGCGCTTCTATACGGAGGTACTCGGCTTTGCCAAAAAGACCGATTTCAGCCAGGGCCCATATCGCTGGCTGACCGTGGCCTCGCCCGAGGAGCCGGACGGCACTCAGTTGCAATTGGCGCTGAACGATAACCCCGCGGCCAAAGCGTATCAGGAGGCGATCTTTCAACAGGGCCAGCCCGCGGCCATGTTCTTCACCGACGACGTTAAGGCCGACTACGAGCGGATCAAGGCCCGCGGCGCCGAGTTCACGATGCCGCCCACCGGCGTGACCGGTTCGACCATTGCCATGTTAAAGGACACCTGCGGCAACCTCATTCAGCTCACGCAGTTGACACGCTACTAAATGCGGCCGTTCCGCACATTGGCGCAGCTCCGCCGCTTCTGGTCCGCTCGCGTGGATGCTCTCAAACGCCACCTCGACCGCATGAATCGATCCACACCACCGAAAAAGGAGACAAGGAGAAGAAGATGACCACTCGCGAGCAGTACACACCGGGTCCCGCCAGCGGGGCGCAGGTACGAAAGGACGGCGAAAAATGGACGCTCATTCTCGTCAGAGAACTGCGCCACGCGCCGGAAAAAGTCTGGCAGGCGCTTACCGACCCGGCGCATCTGCGCGAGTGGGCTCCCTTTGTGTCCGATGGCAGCCTCGGCACGGTCGGAGCTCGGTGAATCTCACTTGGGTGGGAACGGGCAGGCCGCAGGTAACAACGGTGACGCGAGCCGACGCTCCCGAGGTGCTTGAGTACGGCGATATCCGGTGGGAACTCGAAGCCTTTGGTGGCGGCACGCGCCTGACGCTGTGGCACAACATCGATCGCCGCTTCATCTCGTGGGGCGCCGCGGGCTGGCACATTTGTTTCGATGTTCTGGATCGCCTGCTCAGCGGAACTCCCATCGGTCGCATCGTGGGTGGCGACGCGATGAAGTTCGGCGGCTGGCAGAAGCTGAACGCGGAGTACGCCAAGCAGTTCGGTGTTGAAACGCCCAACTGGCCGCCTAAGGAGGCTCAAAAGTCATGAACCGAGGGGATCGCAAAACCACCGCGCGGATTGGCCCATGCGCCGCCGTGTCGAGCGGGATCGGGCTGGCGGGAAGGCGCCCTGGCGGCCTGGCCGCCTGCGCCCTCGCCGCCCGCGGCGTTTACATCATGTTTGTAAGTGTGCCCCATCCGCTTCGGGCTCGACTTAAGAGGAGGTCCCCTTGAACTGGAACAAATGGTTTCGACAGACCCACCGCTGGGTGTCCATTGCGTTTACGCTGGCCGTCATCGTCAACGGAGTCGCCGTGCTAATGGGGAGGTATACCGCTAAGCTGGGTCTCTTTGCGGTCGCCCCGATCCCCTTCCTCTTGATCACCGGTCTGTACTTGTTCGTGCTGCCGTATACCGCCAAGTGGCGCGGTAGGCGACGCACTGGCTGAACGGGCGGCCGGCCGCGCGATCGATTGACCTATCTCTCGTTGACGCCGGCCTTCGAATTTTGGAAGAGTTGGAGCGTTTATGAAAAGACCCGTCCCGCTGGAATCTGCCTCTGCATTCATCGACAAGAAGATCATGGAACTTGGGGACTGGCGCGGGAAGACGCTCGCCAATCTGCGCGACATCATACATCAGACAGACCCTGAGATCGTCGAAGAGTGGAAGTGGATGGGGACTCCCGTCTGGTCCCGCGGCGGCATCGTCTGCACCGGAGAGACTTACAAGAAGATCGTCAAGATGACGTTTGCCAAGGGAGCTGCGTTGAAGGACCCTTCCGGTCTCTTCAACTCCAGCCTGGACGGGAATGTCAGGCGTGCCATCGACATCCACGAAGGCGAGAAGGTCGATGAGGCGGCCTTGAAGGATCTCATCCGCGCCGCGGTGGCCCTCAATCTCAAGGGCAAGACCAAGCCGAAGCCCCGGCGGGCGAGCGGCAAGCGCGCCGGCTAGCTTCGGCGCCTGCCTCATACGCAAGCAGTTCGGCGTCGAGCCCTGGGCTGGCCGCCCAAGTGCATGCGACGAACGCCGCATCTACTTCGGCTCGGCCCGGATCAAAAAACGCGCGTCCTTAAAAGCGCAAAGGGTGCGGCGCGCACCACCAGTCCCGCTCGCCTTCCGCCCCCTCGCCTGTCGCCGATAACCCGAACAATCGCCGGCCATCTCAAATTGGAGAAGCCGTAAGCGCCGCACTCCCGATCAGCCTTCGTCGCGAAGCACCACCATCGGATCCACTCCCGCCGCGCGGCTCGCCGGGATCAACGCGGCCGCTAGGCCGATAAGAGTCATCAGAACGCAGGAAAACGCGAGTGCGGCCGGGTCCAGCGCGGACACCTCGAACAGGAGACTCTTCAGTACCCGCGTCAGCGCAAAAGCTCCAGCCAGTCCGGCGGCAAGCCCCACCAGGATCATCGAGAAGGCGCTGCCCAAAGTCCGCGATACGATGTCGCCCGGCCGCGCGCCCAGGGCCATGCGGATGCCAATCTCGCGGCGCTGCTGCGTAACCGCATGCGCCAGTACGCCGTAAAGTCCCAGCGCGGCCATCAGAGCGGCGACGCCGGCGAACGCTCCCACCACCCAGGTCGGCTGCCTCGCCCACAGCGTGCTCCGATCCTTCACCTCTTCCATCGTCATCACATCCCCCAGCGGCAGGTGGGGATCGACCTGCCGCACCGCTTCCCGAATGCCGGGCATCGCCGCCGCCGGCTCGCTCCGCGTGCGAACCACCAGTTTGATGTCCTGCCGCGGGGCTTGGGCAAACGGTATATAGGCAACCAGCTCTGGCGGCGCGTTCAATGCCGCGGTACGCTCGCTGCGAATCACGCCCACGATCCGCAGGTTCACCAACGATTCCGGGATTGGGCCGTAGCCAGGGACGTCGATGCCAACGGTTCGCCCCACCGGATTCGCGATTCCGAACGTTTTCAAGAATTGCCCCGCCACCTCCCGATTGATGACCACAACGGGTGGAGCGCCCGCGCGATCGCGATTTTCAATTCCGCGCCCTGTCTCCACTGGAATGTCAAGCGCGCCGAAATACCAGGGATCGACAAACTTCACACGCACCAGGAGCGGTTGCCGCACTCCGGGCACGCTCATATATTCGCCCCATTGCACGCCTTGAAGAGGCAAGCCCTGCGAGACCGATGCCCGCTCGACTCCAGGCACGGCTTGGAGCCGTTGAACCACCGCTTCATAGAATCTGGCGGCGCTCTCCGGAGTCGGGTATGCCGCCGTTGGAAGATCGGCCGACATCGTAATTACGTGGTCGATTCGTACGCCGGCATCCACTCGCTGAAGCTTCGCCAGGCTCTTGAACAGCAGCGCCGCGCCGCAGATCAGCACCACGGAAGCCGCAACTTCGGCGATCACGATCGTCCGGCGCACCACTGCGCTCGAACCCGACGATCCCCGTCCCGACTGGTTCAATGCGTTGGACAGCTTGCCGAAGGAAGTCCGCAAGGAAGGAAGCAGACCCGTGAGTATCAAGACCGCCATCACGGCCGCCGCGGCGAACCCAAGGACGCGCGGATCCATGCTGAGATCGGCCGTAAACGGCAGCGATGCCGCCACCAGTGGGGCCGCGGCTCGAAGCAGCAGTGCGCCCACGGCAACGCCCGCCACCCCTCCCAGAAGACACAAGACCAGGCTCTCGGTGAGCAACTGCCCGATCAATCGGCCGCGGCTCGCTCCCAGTGCGGCTCTCAGCGCCATCTCCTTCCGCCGGGTCGCGCCTTTGGCCAGCGCCAGGTTTGCCACGTTCGCGCAGGCGATCAGCAACACCATCAGAACCGCTCCGAACGCCAGATAGATAGAGCGGCGCAGCGTATCGCCAACCAGCGTTTGCGCGTACGGATCGACTGCGAAGCCCCAGTCCTTCTGGAAAATGACCTTATCGAGACTCGCTCTCAACATGGTCATCTTGGCCCGCGCCTGCTCGAGACTCACGCCGGCGCGCAGCCGTCCAATGGGGGTCAGCCAATGCTGACCGCGATTCATTTGATCCGGCGCGAAGATCATCGGCTTCCAGAACCGCGCCTCGTCCCGATCGAAACTGCCCGCGGGCAGAACCCCGACGATCCTGTGCGCTTCACCGTCAAGCACCAAGTCGCGTTTCAGAACGTCCGGATCGCCTCCGAATTGCGTCTGCCACAACGAGTAACTCAGCACCACCACCGGGGCCGCTCCCGGCTGATCCTCCCCCGGTGCGAACGTGCGCCCGAGTCGAGCCTTCACGCCGAATACGTTGAAGTAATCGGCCGACACCAGTTTGCCCGAAAGGCGCGCCGAATCGGAGCCAATCGCCACCGCGGCGCGGAAAGACCCTTCCACCGACAACGCCTCGAAGATGTCGCCCTGCCTCTTCCAATCCAGAAAGGTAAGTGTGGTCGTGCCGTTGCGCAACCCCGGAGGGCTTTCCCACACCCTTACCATTCGCTCGGGCTCGGGAAACGGAAGCGGTTTCAACAGAACCGCGTCAACGATGCTGAACATGGCCGTATTGGCGCCGATGCCGAGAGCCAGCAATCCGATGGTAATCGCGGCGAATCCGGGATCCCGCGCTAGCGAAGCGATCCCGTACCGGAAGTCTCTCACCAGGTTCTCCACCCATCGTACGCTCCGCCGATCGCGATGTTCTTCCTTCATCGGTTCGATTCCTCCAAAATTGCGGCGAGCCTCGCGGCGAGCCTCTTCGGGCGACAGCCCGGCGGCGATGGCGTCGAGCTCGGCCATCTCCAGGTGAGCGAGGATTTCACCCTCCAGTTCCCCATCCAGACGCCGCTTGCGAATCAGCGCCAGCAGACGCCGCGCTGTGAATCGAAGCTTCACGGCTCCGCCTCCAGGAACCGGGCCACCAGCGCCGTCGTCCTCTCCCAGTTCGCCACCGCGACTCGCAGTTGCTTTGTCCCAGCCTTAGTCAGCGAATAAAACTTGACCTTGCGTTTTGTCTCGGAAATTCCCCATTGCGTGCGAATCCAGCCTTGCTCTTCCAGGCG
This sequence comes from uncultured Acidobacteriota bacterium, assembly GCA_963823105.1. Taxonomy (GTDB): domain Bacteria; phylum Acidobacteriota; class Terriglobia; order Bryobacterales; family Bryobacteraceae; genus JAJYKC01. Next base: position 702,378 of record CAWGKC010000005.1, on the reverse strand, counting down.
TATGAGAGCCGGATAAATCGACCCCTGGTTCAATCGCAAAAGGTTCTCCGCCACCTGCTCAATTCTCCGGGCGATGCGGTAGCCGTGCATCGGCCCCATCGTGTCCAGTGTTTTAAGGATCAGCAGATCCAGGGTTCCGTACGGGACGTCCGTTTTTTGTTCAGACATGTTGCCTGCCAACTGCTATATACTATATCTGGCAACAGGTAGTCTGTCAACACCTTCAGGAAACGTCCCGGCGAACCCCTCAAGTGCGGGCGCGGAGCGGCGGTCAGAAAGTCAGTCACAACGCCCCGAAAAACTTATATCTCCCTCCCCCTCAATACCTTACACCCCATTCTCGCCATCCCACCCTCTCGCTTTTCCCACCCCCCGCGCTATCGTGTAACCAAGAGCGAGACGACTGATCATCTTCGTCCTCGCCGCTAAGTGGTCTTCCACCCTAGGCACTGGAGATCGCGAATGCAAAAAGGTGGGCGCTGGCCGCTCGCGTTTGACGCGGCTCCCTATCCAGTTTAAGGGTTACCTGAACGGGTTTTTGATCTTCGTAAAAACGCAACGTTGCACTAAATTCTGTAGTAAACAAAGGAGCGATAGAGAGTAAAGAAGGATTGGAGCCAGGCGGCGTAACCATGTTACTAACCCGGTCGCACAACTAACTCGGTTTAAAATCGAAACCCGGAAACCCAGCGGAGCGGAGCCGCGCTTGCAGATCGCCTGTAGGCGCTCACGCCATCTCCATCCCCGCCGTCCGCTCCAATCCCCGCTCCCGAATCTCGATCTCCCGCATCCGGAACTTTTGTATCTTCCCCGTCACCGTCATCGGAAACGCCTCCACGAACCGCACATACTGCGGAATCTTGAAGTGCGCGATCTTGCCCCGGCAATATTCGCGGATCTCCTCTTCCGTCGCCTCTTCCCCGCTCTTCAGAACGATCCACGCCAGCACCGTCTCCCCATAACGCGCGTCCGGCAGCCCGATCACCTGCACATCGGCCACCTTCGGGTGCGTATATAAAAACTCCTCCACCTCGCGCGGATAAATATTCTCCCCGCCGCGAATAATCATGTCCTTCGCCCGCCCCGTCACGCGAAAATACCCGTCCGGCCGCATCGTCCCCAAGTCCCCGGTGTGCAGCCATCCCTCCGCATCCACCGCCTTCGCCGTCGCCTCCGCATCCCCGTCGTAGCCCTTCATCACCATATATCCGCGCGCGCAAATCTCGCCCTGCTCGCCCGCCTCCACCGTCTCCCCCGTCGCCGGCGAAACGATCTTCATCTCCGTGCAAGGCAGCGCCCGCCCCACCGTTCCCACCCGCAATTCCACGCTGTCCTCCACATCCGATATCGTCACCACCGGCGAGCTTTCCGTCTGCCCATACCCGATCGTGATCCCCGCGCAATGCATCTCCCCCATCACCCGCTTCATGATCTCCACCGGACACGGCGCGCCCGCCATCACTCCCGTCCGCAGCGAACGCAGATCGAAGCGCCCGAAATCCGGATGGCTCAATTCCGCGATGAACATCGTCGGCACGCCGTAAATCGCCGTCGCCCTCTCTTCCTCGATCGCCTCCAGCGTCGCCAGCGCATTGAACGCGGCCGAGGGAAAAATCATCGCCGCGCCCGAGTTGTATGCCGTCATCGCCCCGATCACGCACCCGAAGCAGTGGTAGAGCGGCACCGGCACGCAAATCGCATCCCTCTCCGTCGCCCGAAGATTCCTCGCCAGCAACAGCCCGTTGTTCACCAGATTGCGATGCGTCAACAGCACTCCCTTCGGCGACCCCGTCGTCCCCGAAGTGTATTGAATGTTCGCCACATCGTTCGCCTCGATCGCCGGCCTCGCATAATCGCAGCCGCGCTCCAGCATCCCCTCCCACGTCGCGTGCCCGAAATAGACGACATGCTCCAGCGCCGTCTTCTGCCCCTCGCTCGCCTCTTCCAAAATCTGCCGGTAATCCGCGCGCCCGTCCCGCTCCCACAAAAACAGCGCGCGAATGCCGGACTTGTTCAACAAATACCGCAGCTCCCACGCCCGGTACGCCGGATTCACATTCACCAGCACCATCCCCGTTCGCGCGCACGCAAGCTGCAACAAAATCCATTCCACGCAGTTCGTCGCCCACACGCCCACGCGGTCGCCCGGCTTCAGCCCCAGCCCCGCCATCCCGCGCGCCGTCTCCTCCACGCGCGCGTCCAACTCCGCGTAAGTCAACCGCACGCCCTGATGCCGGAACACGACGGCGGGTCGATCCCCAAACCGCGCCGCCGTCTCCGCAAACACTTCCCCAATCGTCCGTTCGCTTAAGGCGGCTTCCGGGCCGCGAGAATAACTCAGCATGGCGCTCCCGGCCAAGTGTATAACAAACGTTATGACGTTTCGCCTCGCACTCGCCGTCCTCGCCGCATGTTCAGCCTCTCTCGACGCCGCCTCCAACGTCACCCTGGAGCGTCTGCTCAGCGACCCATTCCCCTCCGATCTCGTCTCGAGCTCCACCGCCGGCCGCCTCGCCTGGGTGCTCAATGAGCGCGGCGCGCGAAACATCTGGACCGCCGCCCCGCCCTCCTACACCGGCGCGCGGCTCACCTCCTACAAGGACGACGACGGCCAGGAGATCGCCGAAATGGTCTTCACCCCCGATGGCGAATCCATCGTCTATGTCCGCGGCGGCGACTTCGAATTTCCCGCCAGATCCAACCCCAACCCCGCCAGCCTCAGCCAAGGCGTCGAGCAGGAAATCTGGATCGTCCCCTTCTCCGGCGGCGCGCCCCGCAAGCTCGCCGATGGCAATTCCCCCATCGTCTCACCCACCGGCGACGCCATCGTCTTCCTCAAAAAAGGCGACCTCTTCACCATGAAGCTCGCCCCCGATTCGAAACCTGAACAGTTGCTCCACGCCAACGGCCGCGCCTCGTCCCTGCGCTGGTCGCCCGACGGAAACCACCTCGCCTTCGTCTCCGCCCGCGGCGATCACTCCTTCCTCGCCGTCTACGATTTTCCATCGAAGTCCATCCGCTATCTCGATCCCAGCGTCGACCGCGACCTCGAACCCGTCGTGGTCTCCCGATAGCCGCCGCATCGCCTTCGTCCGCATCCCCGCCACTCGCCGTGACTTCGCCTTCGGCCCCGTGCGCGAAGGCGAGCCATGGTCGATCCTCGTCGCCGACGCCGCCACCGGCGCTACCAAACGCATCTGGCGCGCGAGACGATGGCCCCGGCAGCGTCTTCCACGAAGTAGTAGCCGATAACCAACTCTTCTGGGGCGACGGCGGCGTCATCGTCTTCCCCTGGGAATCGACCGGCTGGCTGCATCTCTACGCAGTCCCCGCCGACGGCGGCCCCGCGCGCCCGCTCCTCTCGCCCGGCGACTACGAAGTGGAATACGCCTCCCTCACTCCGGACCGCCGCGCCGTTCTCTATTCGTCGAATGAAAACGACATCGACCGCCGCCATCTCTGGCGCGTCCCCGTCTCTGGCGGCGCACCGGTGGAACTCACCCCCGGCGCCGGCATCGAGTGGTCTCCCATTCAATCCGGCGGCGCCATCGCCTTCTTCGCTTCCAACGCAACCATCCCCGCCCACGCCGAAATCCTCGCCGCCCACTCCACCACCCCGCGCGACCTCGCCCCCTCCGCCCTCCCCGCCGGCTTCCCCTCCGCCGATCTCGTCACCCCGCAACAGGTCGTCTTCTCCTCCGCCGACGGCCTCTCCATCCACGGCCAGCTCTTCCTCCCTCCCAACCAAGCGCCCGGCAAACACGCCGCCGTCATCTTCTTCCACGGCGGTTCCCGCCGCCAAATGCTCCTCGGCTGGCATTCGATGGACTACTATCACAACTCCTACGCCATGAATCAATATCTCGCCAGCCTCGGCTACGTCGTGCTCAGCGTCAACTATCGCAGCGGCATCGGCTATGGCCTCAACTTCCGCGAAGCCATCCACTATGGAGCCACCGGCGCCAGCGAGTTCAACGACGTCCAAGGCGCCGGCGTCTATCTCCGCGGCCGCTCCGATGTCGATCCCGCGCGCATCGGCCTCTGGGGCGGCTCCTATGGCGGATATCTCACCGCCCTCGGCCTCGCCCGCGCCTCGAATCTATTCGCCGCCGGAGTCGATTTCCACGGCGTTCACGACTGGAACACCGAGATCCCCAACTTCGTCCCCGCCTACGACCCATCGAAAAATCAGGACGCCGCCCGCATCGCCTTCGAATCCTCTCCGCTCGCCTCCATCTCCACCTGGCGCTCGCCCGTGCTCCTCATCCACGGCGACGACGACCGCAACGTCCCCTTCGCCGAAACCGTGCAGCTTGTCGAGGCGCTGCGCAAGCAACACGTCGAGTTCCAACAACTCATCTTCCCCGACGAAATCCACGGCTTCCTCCGCATCTCCAGTTGGCTCCGCGCCTACACCGCCAGCGCCGAATTTCTAAACAGCCATCTTCACCCGGAGACCGTTAAACCGTAGCCGGCGAGTAGCGGCACTGCGCCACCGCCTTCTTCCAACCCGCGTACAACTCCTCGCGCCGCCCCGCTTCCATCTGCGGCTCGAACACTCGCTCCGCGCGCCAGAACGCTTCCAAATCCCCCAACCCGCCGAAGAATCCGCAAGCAAGCCCCGCCAGATACGCCGCGCCCAGCGCCGTCGTCTCCGTGTCCGCCGGCCGCGCAATCCGCCGCCCCAAAATATCCGCCTGGAACTGCATCAAAAAATTATTCGCCGCCGCCCCGCCGTCCACGCGCATCTCGTGCAGAGCCTCCCCGCTATCGGCCTCCATCGCCTCCACCAACTCGCGCGTTTGATAACAAATCGCCTCCAGCGCCGCCCGCACCACCTGCGCCCGCCCCGTCGCCAGCGTCACCCCGCTCAGCGTCGCCCGCGCGTTCGCGTCCCAATGCGGCGCGCCCAACCCGACGAACGCCGGCACGAAATACACCCCGCCCGTATCGCTCACCGACTGCGCCACCGCCTCCGTCGCCGCCGCCGACGCCACCAGTTCCAGCTTGTCCCGCAGCCATTGCACCGCCGCCCCCGCCACAAAGATGCTCCCTTCGATCGCGAACTGCGGCGCGCCTCCGGGCACCGCCGCGCTCGTTGCGATCAGCCGATGCGTCGACACCGGCTGCCTCCCTCCCGTGTGCAACAGCGCGAAACATCCCGTGCCATAAGTGTTCTTAGACATCCCGGCGCGAAAACACGCTTGCCCGAACAGCGCCGCCTGCTGATCTCCGGCGATCCCGCAAATCGGCGCTTCGAATCCCAGATGCTCCCTCGCCGCCACGCCCGCTTCCCCGCTCGACGGCACGATCTTCGGCAGCATCGCCCGCGGCACCCCGAACACATCCAACAGTTCCTCGTCCCACTCCCCCGTCGCCAGGTTCATCAACATCGTCCGGGAAGCGTTCGAAACATCGGTCGCATGCGCCGCCCCGTTGGTCAGCCTCCACAACAGCCAGCAATCCACCGTGCCGAACAGCAACTCCCCCGCCCGCGCCTTCTCCCGCGCCCCCTCCACGTTCTCCAAAATCCAACGAATCTTGCTCGCCGAAAAATACGCGTCAATCACCAGCCCCGTCTTGCGCGTGATCTCCGCCGCCACGGGCCGCTTCGCCAACTCACCGCAAAACGCCGCCGTCCTCCGGCACTGCCAAACGATCGCCGGCGCCACCGGTTTCCCGCTCGCCCGCTCCCAAACCACCGTCGTCTCGCGCTGGTTCGTGATGCCGATCGCCGCCACGTCGCCCGCCCTCACGCTCTGCGATTCCAGCACCCTCCGCGCCGCCGCCATCTGCGCGTTCCAGATCTCCATCGCGTCCTGTTCCACCCATCCCGGATGCGGATACGCGCACTGCAACGGCGCCGATTCCATCGCCACGCGCCGCCCTTCGCCATCGTAAAGCGCCGCCCGCGCGCTCGTCGTGCCTTCGTCTAAAGACAGAAGAAATCGCATTCTGGCATTATGGTAAACGATATGTTCTTTAAGCGTGAAAAGCGCAAGGTCCCGTCGTTCGCCGCCCGTCTCGAGGGCCTGAAGAAGCTCGGCATCGACAGCAAGCCCGAAGGCGCGGGCAAAGCGCGAGTCTTCCGCGCACCCTGCGCCGCCGTTCTCGAAGACCGCGGCGCGGAGCCGCCCGCCATTCACGCCTGCGGCCTCCTCGCCGGCGAGGAAATCGGCGTCCTATGGAGCGCCGGTTATCAAATGTTCTTCGCAACCCCCAGCGGCCGCAAAATCCCCGCCCTCGCCCCGCAACTCGAAGCCCTGCACGAATTCAAAGAGGATCTGAAAGAGGGCCTCGACGAACAGAGCTTTTACAACGAAGGCCTCGGCACCACCTCCGCGCTCCACATGTACGACCGCGTGGAAGACCGCGACAGCACCGCCCCCAAGAAGCCCTGGGAAATCGCCACCGAACTCTAGCGGCTACAGCACTCTCGGTTGCAGCGCCAGCAACTGCTGAAATTCCGGCACCTTCTGCAATCCGCTGAACTCCGGATCGCCCACCAGCCGCGCCCGGTCCTTAAACCCTTCTTCCAGCGCCTTCCGGATATACAGCAGCGCCCGGTCCTGTATGCCTTGTTTCGCGTACACCTTGGCCATATAGAAATGGAACGTCGCCAGATCGTCCACGTTCCGCTCCTGCAACAGCACGCCGTAAGCGTTCCGATGCTCGAACACATCCGGGTCCAGCGTCATCGCCCGCTGATAGGCGTCGAAGGCGTCGTTATATTTGTGCCGCGCGAAATACGCCGTCCCCAGGTTGCTATAGATCGAAGCCGAATCCGGCGACAGCTTCAGCGCCCGCTTGTACTGCTTGATCGCCCTGCCGAAGCTCTTCTGCCCGTAATAAACCGTGCCCACGTTGTTGATCGCTTCGGGATACTTTTTATCCAGCTTCAACGCACGGAGGTAGTACCTCTTCGCCGGCCCCAGTTGCAGCAACTGGTGATAGGCGATGCCGATCTTGTTGTCGAGCGAGGGCGTCTCCGGCCGGATCGATTGATACTTCTCGATCGCCTCCCAGTACCGCTTGCGCGCCATTAGAATATCGGCGCGCATCTCGTCGCTCACGACGGCATGACGGCCGCTGGCGGACGAATCGTTGACGTTGGCGGACGTTTCCGCCGCCGGTTGGAGCTGGTTCATCGACGGCGGGGCCGTTTGTCCAGTGGACGGAGTCTGCGCCGACGCCCCAAGCGCCGAAATCAACCAAATGATGGAAAGCATATTTCGCCCTCCCCTTTGATGGAAGAATACAGCACTTTGCGTCCGGAATCCAGGGGGTACCCCGGCCCAGGACGCCTAAGGCCTCCGCGCTACTTGAAAATATCCTTCAGCTTGCTGAAAAAACCCTTCTTTTTCTTCTCGGCCTCGGGCGGCGGCGGCAGCCCCGGAGGCGGCGTCGCAATCACCACCTGCCCCGGATGCCCCGCCGTCCCCGCCGCGGCCCGCTGTCCCATCGCCGGGTTCGCCACCGGGTTATTGCCAATTACCGGATTCGCCATCGACGGCGTCGAGGTGTCCCACCCCGCAACGTGAATCGCCCCCGCTCCGTGCAGCGGACAGACATCCACCGGCTGCGTTCCTTCGATGAAATACTCCGTCTGCGTGCGCGGACAATTCGCCGTCGCCAGGCCCCCCGTATCCGGGTCGATCTGCACGCTCACCACCCCCGCCGGCGCCGTGAAATCGCTCACGTTGCGGTACTCCCGGTGCATGTGCGCCCGCTTCATGAACTCCGTCCACACCGGCAGCGCCGAGTGCGCCCCCTCCATTTTGATGTCCCGATGATCGTCGAAACCCACCCATACGATGCACAGCAGCTTCGACGTAAAACCCGCAAACCACCCATCCCGCGACGTCCCCGTCTTGCCCGCCGCGGGCAGCGTGAAGCCCCGTCCGCGCACCGCCGCTCCCGTTCCCGTTCGCAGCACTTCTTCCAGCAGACTGTCCATCATGAACGCCACTCGCGGATCCAGCACCTGCCGCGTGTCCGGCTTGTTCTGATAAATATCTTCCCCGCGATCGTCGCGAATGCTCCCCAGAAAATAGGGCTTCACATACTGCCCCCGGTTGGCGAAAATCGTGTACCCTCCCGCCACTTCGACCGGCGTCACGTCGTAGGCTCCCAACGCCACCGCCGGCGTCGGCTGTATGTCCAAGTTCATTCCCGCCTTCCGCGCCAGATCCACCACCGCTCCGAAGCCCACCTGTTCCGCCAGCTCCACCGTCGGCACGTTCAACGAATGCGCCAGCGCGAACCGCGCCGTCACCGTTCCGTGAAACTCTCCTTTGAAATCGGTCGGCGAGTAGGGATTGTTGTCGAACCAGAACGTCGTCGGCTCGTCCTTCAACATCGTCACCGGCGTAACCACCGCCCCGCCGCCGCCGAGCGCCGTGTTCATCGCCGCCGCGTACACGAACGGCTTGAACACCGAGCCCGGCTCGCGTTTGGACACCAACCGGTCGAGCTGGCTCTGCCCGTAATTGCGACCGCCGATGAACGCCTTCACTTCGCCCGTATGCGGATCGAGGGCGATCAACGCGCACTGCGCCTCCGGATATCCCGGATGCTTCTTCCGCCGCAACGCCGTGATCCGGTCCACCTCTTGCATCCCGATCCGCACCGCCTCCGCCGCGTCGCTCTGCAATTTCAAATCGAGCGTCGTGTACACCCGGTAGGCGTTCGCCTGGAAATCGCGGTCCTGGAATTGATCCAGCAGTTCGTCGTTCACCGCGTCCACGAAATACGGCGCCTGCGTCGATTCCATATCCGGCTTGGCCAGCACCAGCGGCGACGACGCGGCCTCCGCGTACTGCTGTTCCGTGATGTAACCGTTCTCCTTCATCAGCGCCAGCACCACGTTCCGCCGCGCCTTCGCCCGCTCCGGCCAATGGTATGGGTTCGTATAACTCGGCCGCTGGATCAACCCCGCCAGCGTCGCCGCCTCCGGAAGCGTCAGATGCCCGATGTCTTTCCCGAAATAAGCCTCAGCCGCCTCTCCGAATCCCGAAACGCCGAAGCTTCCCCGCCGCCCCAGATCCACGAAGTTCGCGTAGTACTCGAAAATCTGCTGCTTGCTGAGCCGCTTTTCGATCTGAATCGTGATCAGCACCTCGGCCAGTTTGCGGCTCCACGTCTTCTGGCGGTTCAGCCAAAATCCCCGCGCCAGTTGCTGGCTCAGCGTCGAGGCGCCCTCCGTGTGCCGCATCGAACGCAAATCGACATAGCTCGCTTTGATGATCCGGATCGGATCGAACCCCGAGTGCTGAAAGAATCGCTTGTCCTCGATCGAAATCACCGCGTCCACCAGAATGGGCGGGATCTCTTGAAAATGCACCAGCCGCCGCTTCTCGCGGTTCTTGTCGAAGAGATTCGAAATCAGCTCCGGCTCCAGCAAATACTGCGTCCGCTGCGTGTTGTCGCGCAGCGAAATGATCTGAGCGACTTTGCCTCCGGCGAACTTGATCACCCCGCCCTCGGGATCGAACATCGACTGGGGCCCCGGATAAATATCGATCTCTTCCGGTCCCAGCGTGAAGTAGCCCATCGCGTTGCGGCTATTCTCGCTGTATCCGCTCCCGCGCAGCTCGGCCGCGATCTGAAGCGGACTCGCTTCATCCCCCAGCGTCAACGATCCCGGCGCCGCGAACAGGAGCGACGTGTTCGCGAACGGCCCGGCGCTCAGCTTGGCGTCGATCAGCCTCGAATACTTCACCCAGAAATAGCTGACAACCGCGATCGCCGCGATCAGGCCCACCAGCACCGCGCCGATCAGCGCCTTGCCCCAACGGCCGGAGAGAAAACCGCGCCCGGTTTTCTTTTTCTTTTTCGGAACCTGAACCTTTACCGCCACTCGAACTTCATTTTCGCATGGTTGCCCCGGCGGAGACGATCCCCGCTGCCCGTTCCCGATATTCCGCGCCCCACTCGGCCAGAGCCTCCAACACCGGACGCAGCGTTTCGCCGTATACGCTCAAGCTGTATTGGGTGTGCGGCGCCGCCCCCGGCAGCACCTCTCGCTCGACCACACCCGCCGCCTCAAGTTGGCGTAATTGTTCTGTGAAAACCTTGCGCGGAGCGCCCGTCACCTCGCGCCGCAATTCGCCGTAACGCCGGGGCCGCTCTTTCAACGCGAAAAGAATCAGCGGCTTCCACTTCCCGCCAATCACGTCGAGCGCCGCCTTCACCGGACATTCTTCAATGCGCATGTTCTTTTCAATCTACCCCGCGCGGCGTGGATACAAAATTGTGCCTACTTGTCCAACTCCATTCTTCCGGCTATAAAAGGACCATGCGAATCGCGATGTTGGGCATGGGCAAATTGGGCGGGGCGTTGGCTCGATTATGGACCGCCGCCGGATACGACGTCATCGCCGCCGGGCGCGATAGTCTTCGCGAATCCGCCACCGGAGCCGGCGCGCTCGCCCTCTGTCTGCCCTGGTCCGCCGTCGAACCCGCCTTAGCCTCCTGCGGCGATCTCACCGGCAAAATCCTGATCGACTGCACGAACCCTCTCACCCCCGCCATCGATGCGCTCGCCATCGGCGGCCTCACCTCCGCGGCCGAACAAATTCAGGCGCTTCATCCCGGCGCTCCCGTCGTCAAGGCGTTCAACTCTCTCGGCGCTTCCTTGCTCGGCAACGCGGATTTCGACGGCCAACTCGCCGACGGATTCTTTTGCGGTGACGATGCCTCCGCCAAGCGCGCCGTGGAACCTCTGATCGCCGCCGCGGGTCTCCACCCCGTCGACGTTGGCCCTCTTCGTAACGCCCGCTACCTCGAAGCTCTCGCCATGCTCTGGATCGATCTCGCCGTGCATCGAGGCCGCGGCCCAACGTTCGCCTTTAAAATGCTATCCCGCGAATCCCGAGGCCATCGTCTTTGACCGTCGAATACATCCGCTACACCGTAGCCGGCGCCGCCCGTGGCGCCGACCTCGTCGCCGCCTACGAAATCGCGCGCCGGTCGCTCGATGCCTCTCCCGAATGCCTCGGTTACGAACTATCCTGCTGCCTGGAAGACGAAACCTCCTACATTCTGCGCATCGAGTGGACCTCCACCTCCGCTCACCTGCAGGGCTTCCGTCGAGGCCCTCACTTTCCCGCTTTCTTTCAAGCCATCGGAGGTTTTGTAAAAGAGATCGCCGAGATGCGCCACTACCGCCTTACCCCCGTCCAGCGGCCGGTCCGCTAAGCTCCGCCCGCCTCGGGCCGGAAGTGAAGATCCACGGTGTAGCCCGGAAGATCCACCCTCACCACGTACAGCGCCTTGATGTGGACGCGCGAATCCTCCCGCTCCACCTCCAAATCGCCGCTTTTCAATGGAATATTCAACGACAGCGCCTTCCCGATCACCTGCGCTTGCATCACCGCCAATTCCTTGGCCGAATTCGCCGGCTCCTCGGCCACGCTGTTCAAATAGCGTTGGAACTTCCAGTTTTGAATATACGGCGGCGCCAAGCGCACCATCATCGCCGCCAACCCCGCCAGAATCGCCACCGCAAGAATCGCTCGCCAGCGGATCGCCCCGCGCTCCCCGCTCATTTCTTCGACTCTTCCAGCGCCTCCAATTCCTTCCATATATCCTCGTGCGCGCGCCAATCCGGCTTCTCGGGCCCGCTAATCTGCTCCTCCGGCACCCGCAGTGTGCCGTGCCCATAAGCGCAAATATACTCGATCCGCGGCCGCCCGATCAAGAACATGTTCGGCCACGAGCCCGTTTGCACCGGCATTCTCAAACGCCGCAAACAAGTCCGGCAGCGGTATTTCTGGTCCCAGATCGCGGCGTACAGCAAACCGAAAGCGAACAACGAAAACAGCATCGCCGCCAACGTATATCCCAGGTCGTGGGCGAACGGATCGCCCAGCGTGTCGAAATATACAGGCCGCGCGAATCCCCAGCGCAACGCTCCCCACGCCACGAGGATCAGCATCCCCGCCGCGATCAATTTCCCTACCAGGAAGCCCCAGTACCGCATAACTAATTGGACTCCTTTTCGAGGTCCGATGTTCCCCGCCCCGCGCTCAATTTCGAAACAAATTACGCGCCAAAAACAATACGTTCGCCGGCCGCTCCGCCAACCGTCTCATGAAATACGGATACCAAGCGTTCCCGTACGGCACGTAAAGCCGCAATCGGAATCCCTTGTCCACCAGCTTCTTCTGCAAATCCCTCCGGATGCCATAGAGCATCTGAAACTCGAACCGCTCCGCGCCATAACCCCGCTCCCTCACATACCGCAGCGCCTCGTTCAAAATCGCCTCGTCGTGGCTGGCGATCGCCGGATACGTTCCCGAATCCAGCATCTGTTTCATCAATCGGACGTAATTGGCATCCACTTCAGTCTTTTTCGCAAATGCCACCGAAGTAGGCTCTTTATAAGCGCCCTTGCAGAGGCGCACGGGAATCCCTTCGGCGCTCAGCGCCGCGATGTCCGCCTCGCTTCTATATAGATACGCTTGAATCACCGCCCGCACCGCGCGAAAACGCCGATGCATCTCCCGGACCACATCCAGCGTGCGCTCGGTCGCGCCGCTGCCTTCCATGTCGATCTCTACCCGGCTCCCCGCCGCCGCCGCCCGCTCCACCAGTTGCGCCACATTCTCCTGGCACGCCGCCGGCGACAACTCCAACCCGAACTGGCTCAGCTTAATCGAAACCGTCGCCTCCGGACACATCCCGTTCAACCCCTCCAGCGCCCGCAAGTAAACATCGCGCGACGCGCGCGCCTCTTCGATCGAACGCACGTTCTCGCCAAGATAATCGAGCGTCACCAGCGTTTTTTCGTCGCGCAGCCTCCGCGCCACCGCCAGTCCTTGCTCCAGGCTGTCTCCGGCCACGAAGCGCGACGTCACCTTCCCCGTAACGCTCGACGTCTCCACCCAATGCCGCAGCCATCGCTGTTCGGAAAGGTACAGCAGCGTGGCTCGCATCATAATGAATTCACCCCGCGTCCACCTTCCGCGGCTCGCGCGGCGTCGCCTCCACGCGCTGTAAATCCGCCCCCTCGCCATTCCCGCCGATCCCCAATTCCTGAACCCTCCGCAGCGCCGGCATCAGCCGCTCCTGCCACGATCCCACGGATTTGTTATACGCCTCCACCGCCTTCCCCAACTGCTTGCCGGCATCGGCATAGAACCCCTGCACCGTTTCCAGCCGCTGCGAAAATTCCGTCGCCACCTTGCGGATTTCCTCCGCGCTCTTCGCCAGTTGATCCTGCCGCCAGCCATACGCGATCCCGCGCAAAACCGAAATCAGCGTCACCGGCGTGGCGATCACCACCTTCTGCTCCAGCGCCTCTTCAATCAATCCCGGCCGGAACTCCAGCGCCGCGCTGAAGAAATGATCCCCCGGCAAAAAAAGCACCACCAACTCCGGCGCCGGCTGAAGCTGGCTCCAATATTGCTTCCCTCCCAACTTGGTCACGTGCGCTCCCACCTGCTGCGCATGCCGCTCCAGCGCCGCCCGCTTCGCCGCCGGATCGGTCTCCTCCATCGCCTCGATATAGCCCGCCAGCGGAGCCTTGGAGTCGACCGCCAACGATCGCCCGCCCGGCAGCCGCACGATCATGTCCGGCCGCAACCGCCCCGCGCCGGAATCGAACGTCTCCTGTTCGAAGAAGTCGCAGTTGGCCGCCATCCCCGACAACTCCGCCACTCGTCGCAGCGTGATCTCCCCCCACCGCCCCCGCGCCTGCGGCGACCGCAAAGCGTTCCGCAGCGTGCCCGTCTCGGCCATCAACTGACGCAACTGGCCGTCGAGGCCCGCCATCGTCTGGCCCCGTTCCACTTCGATCCGCCGCACCTGCGCGTCCAGCTTCTCAAGCGTCTCCCCCAGCGGCTTCACCACGCCCGCGATCTGCGTCTGCCGCTCCACCAGCTCGCCCGTCATCTGCGCCCGCACCGCGTCCAGCGTGGACCGCGACGCTTCCAAAAACGCGCTCTGGCTGGAGCGCAGCGCCGCATCCGCCGCCGCTTGAAACCGCGCCCCCATCTCCCCCGCCGACGCCTCGGCCGACTCTTTCCCCACTCGCACTTCCGCCAGCTTCGCCCGCATCCAGAGCGCCACGAAACCTCCGGCGATCGTCCCGCCGCAAATCACGCCCACGAAGAATGAAAGCCACGCGCTCAATCTTCTTAATGATAGCGGCCCGCGCTTTACAGGAATATCAGCGCCGCCAAATATCCCAAGCCCGCGCCCAGCGTCGCCCCCACCAACACGTCACTCAAAAAATGCATCCCTAGTAAGATGCGCGAAACCGCGATGCACAGCGCGCAGAATATCAACCCGAACTCGAACGACGGATAAAACTGGCTAAAGGCCACGGTAACCGCGAACGCCGTCATCGTGTGGCCCGATGGAAAAGAAAATCGATCCGGCGGCAGCAGCGTGGCCCAACAGTGCGGCTCGATCTCGCACGGCCGCTTCCGCCCGCCCAACTTCTTCAAACCGCGAAAGAGCAGGATGCTCGAAGCGGCCGCGATCCCCGCCGCTGCGATCGCCTCAAACCGTTCGGCCCCGCCAAAAATGAGCGCGACGAGTCCCGCCGCCGCCCAAATCCATCCATCGCCCGCCCGCGTTGAACCAATGGCCCACATCCGCACCCACAGCGGCGCATGCCAATTGTTGGCGCGCCGCATCACGCTGTGATCGCGCGTTGCTATGAAGCGAAACATTGCGTAGGGCTCGTAACTTTAGTCTACGCCCCGCGCGTTACAGCCATTTGACAGCGTGAAACCGCCCTGGGATATCTCCTTATGCCGCGATCATCCCGTTCGGATCGATGACGAACTTCTTGGCCGCGCCCTTGTCGAAGTCGCGGTAGCCTTGCGGCGCCTCGTCGAGCGTGATCGTTTGGACGTTTACCGCCTTGGCGATCTGAATCTTGTCGTAAAGAATCGCCTGCATCAGTTGCCGGTGGTAGCGCATCACCGGGCACTGGCCGGTGACGAAGAAGTGCGATTTCGCCCATCCCAGGCCGATGCGAATCCCCAACATGCCGATCTTGGCGTTGGCGTCGGCGGCGCCCGGATCGTCGGTGACGTAGAGGCCCGGAATGCCGATGCCGCCGCCCGCGCGCGTTAAATCCATCGCGGAATTCAGCACCGTCGCCGGATGCTCCGTACCGCTCTGCGATCCATGTCCGCGCGCTTCGAAGCCCACGCAATCGACAGCGGCGTCCACTTCCGGCGCGCCCACGATCTGCGCGATCTGATCCTTCAGCGTCGCGTCCTTCTTCAAATCCACCGTCTCGCAGCCGAAGCTCCGCGCCTGCGCCAGCCGCTCCGGAATCATATCGCCGACGATCACCACCGCCGCGCCCAACAGATGGCAGGCCGCCGCGCAAGCGAGTCCCACCGGCCCCGCGCCCGCGACGTAGACGATCGGTTCCCGTCGTCACGCCCGCCGTCACCGCGCCGTGATAGCCGGTCGGAAGAATGTCGGACAGCAGCGTCAGATCGCGGATCTTCGCCATCGCCCGAGCCTTGTCCGGAAATTTCAACAGATTGAAATCGGCGTACGGGCACATGACGTACTCGGCCTGTCCGCCCACCCATCCGCCCATATCCACGTATCCGTATGCCGCGCCGGCGCGCCCGGGGTTCACGTTCGTGCAGATCCCCGTCTTGCCTTCCTTGCAATTGCGGCAGCGGCCGCAGGCGATGTTGAACGGCACGGAAACCAGGTCGCCCACCTTGATAAATTCGACGTCGCGTCCGGCCTCGATCACCTCGCCGGTGATCTCGTGGCCCAGCACCAAGCCCGCCGGCGCCGTCGTGCGCCCGCGCACCATATGTTGATCGCTGCCGCAAATATTGGTCGACACGATCTTCAAAATCACGCCGTGCTCGCACTTGCGCTTGCCCAGCGACAGCGTCGGGAAGTCGATCGTTTGGACTTCCACTTTACCCGGCCCAACGTAGGCCACGCCTCGATTGCTTGCCATTTTTTGTCTCCTTGTTACGACTTAGAACGCCGCCACGCCGGCTTCGGCCACCGCGTGATCCTGGTCGCCCGACCCGCCGCTGACTCCCACCGCGCCCACCACTTTCCCGTCGCGCTTCAACGGAATGCCCCCGGCGAAAATCATGATGCGCCCGTCATTCGATGCGTGGATGCCGAAGAACTGCCCGCCGGATTGGCTGTGCGTGGCCAAGTCCTTCGTCGAAATGTCGAACGCCCGCGACGTGTACGCCTTCTTGATCGAGATATCGACGCTCCCGAGCCACGCTCCGTCCATCCGAACGTGCGCCACCAAATTGCCGCCCGCATCCGCCACGGCGATGTTCATCGGCTGCCCGATCTCTGTCGCCTTCTTCTCCGCCGCCGCGATGATCCGTCTTGCGTCTTCCAGTTTGACCATGTTGAATGAGTCCTTTTACCCGGCACTCATCACATCAAAGTAAAAAGGGGAAGTCAAGGACGGGCGAGCCGTCGATGCGTCCCCTTGCCTCAATTCGCTTCGGTTAGAAATAGAAGCGCAGCGAGAGCTGCAGGTTCCGCGCGAGGGTGGTCTTGCTGGTAACCTCGCCGAACTGCCCGGACAACGGGTTCAGATTCGCGCCGCTTAGATTGGGGTGATTGATGAAGTCGAACGCCTCGGCGCGGAATTGGAATCCGAGCCGCTCGTTGATCGCGAACGTCTTGAACAAGCCCAGATTCCAGTCCTGTAACCCTGGCTGGTAGATGGTATCGCGAACGCCGGGCGTAAGGTTGAACGTGCCGATGGCGGGCTTCGAAGCCAACGAGGCGCCGCTCGACGTGGTCGTGCTGAACCACTTCTCTCCGGTCCCTTTCGGTCCGGCGAAGCCGCCGATGATGTTCGGCGTTCCGTTCATAACCCAGTACTGGCCGTTGCCGCTGCATCCGATGTTGCCCACTTCGCCGACGCCGGCGTAGTCGTTGTTGGCAACGATACTGCACGGCGTGCCGCTCTGCGCCTGAATGATGCCATTCAACTGCCAGCCGCCCAGCATCTTTCCAACCACGCCTTTTTGCGCTCGCAGGAAGGGCAGATCGTAGGTGACGTTAATGGTCGCCACGTTGCGCGTATCGAACTCCGACGGTCCCCAAAGGTTGCTGATATTGTAAGTGTCGGGCACGATGTCGCGGTAATTGGAGCCATTGTCCATGCTCTTGGAAAGCACGTAGGAAAAGTCGAAGCCGAAGCCGCTCTGGAAGCGGCGATTCAGCTCCATCTGCAGCGCGTTGTAACGCGAACTTGCATTGCTCTGCTCCTGCTGGATCGCGGCAAAGCCCTTGTAGGGGCGCAAATAGTTCACGTTGATGCCGGGGTTGGCTTGGAGCGATCCGACCGTCGGCTGGTTGATATCGTACACGCTCCACTCGTTCAGCCCGCGGTTGCCTACGTACGCCGTCGAGAGCACCATCTTCCACGGCAACTCCTGCTGCACGGTGAAGTTCCACTGCCACGTCTGCGGCGGCTTCAGATTCTTGGCGAGCGTGGTCAGGGTGATCGGAGCGGCGACGTTGGCGTTCAACGCCGCGCCCGGATTATCCACCGAAACATTGTTCACCGTCACGAACGGCTGGAACGGAGAGTTGCCGCCGGGAAAAACGTTATCGAGCAGGCCCATGCGCGTGAGAAAACGTCCGCCGCCCGCGCGCAGCACCGTCTTGGGCGTCAATTGGTAGGCGATGCCGACGCGCGGCTGAAACTGGTCCGTGGTGTTCACGTAGCCGTTGTTCAGGTTGGAATTGAACAGGCCGTTATACGCCGATGTCGAGGCAGCCACCACGCCATGCCCCACCGCGTCGCTCGGGAACCCGCTCGCACCGGGAATGACGACGCCGTTATATTGATTCCCCGTCCCCACCAACACGTTACCTGTAACTGGATTCAACTGGACGGCGCTGCCCGGTTTGTAGGAAGCGGGGTCGAAGAAGTCGGCGTTGCTCCATAGAGCGGTGTAGGGAAGGTTGATTGTGTCGCGTATTCCGTAAGTCAAGGAAAGCTTGGCGTTCACCTTCCAGGTGTCCTGGGCGAACCACTCCCACATGTCGCCGCGCCACACCGTGAAGGCGCGCGGGCCGATCTCGGTGTAGCTGTCGGCCAAACCCAAGGCGAGATTCGCCAGACCTACGCCGGAAGTCGCGCCCAGTCCGTTGCGTCCGTCGGAAAACTGGAACGTTCCGTTTTGATTGCTGCTGCCGCCTGGAACCGTCGCCACGTTGATCTGGTCGCGGTCGTTCTCGCCGGAACGCAGTCCATAGAAACCGAACTTGAACGTGTGATTGCCGGACACCTTGGTCAAACTGTCCGAGAGAGTATAGATCGCGCCGGAGGAGTGCGAAGGATACGGCCCGCCCGAAAGGCTATAAAAATTCGGAACGTTCGCTGTGGGAATCTTGCCGCTCAGATCCTTGTTTGCGGGGAAGATGTAGGGATAGTCGATGCCGAACTGCGAACGATTGAATCCGGCGAGCGAGGTATTCACCGGGATATATACGTCGTCGATGCTGAGCGTCGCGCGTAATTCGTTAATCATCGTGGGGCTGAATGTGTAAGTCCAACCAATCGCGTTGGTCTGATTCGGCCGGTTGAAATACTTTCCCGTCAAGCCCGATCCCTGATCGAACGGCTGATATTCGGCATAGGCGTAATCGGTGCGGCGGAATTCGATGTGGTTCCGCTCGTTCGGCAAGATGTCGCCGTTGTAAGTGCCCTTGCGCTGATTGATCGGGTGCGCCGCCTGCGCGATCCAATTCTGGTTGCCTACCAGATAGCCCGCCGTCGGCGCCGGATACGCGTTCATAATCGCCAGGCCGTTATGGCTGAGCTGGCTTGCGGGGATGATGTTGTTGGGATACGGGACGCAACCCGCCTTCCCCGCTACCGGGCAGGTTCCGGGCTCGTACACCTTCGTGCCCGTGGGGTAAAAGGGATTCGGGCTGAGCAGTTCGCTGAAATTTCCCTGCCGCATCAGAGTGGTGGGAACGGCCTGCGTCTGCGTGTCGGTGAAGCGGTAACGCGTCCATTCGTCGGCCACAAAGAAGAAAAACTTCTGCCGCCACTTCTCGAACACGCCGGGAATCGCCACCGGACCGCCCACGTCGAATCCGAAATCGTTGTACCGGAACGGAGATGCGAAATCAGTCGTTTTGCTCAAATTCCGTCCCCAACTGTTGGCGTTCAATGCCGAATTGCGGAAATATTCGGAAGCCGAGCCGTGAAAGTCCGTGCCGCCGGGCTTGGTGACAATTCGAACCTGGCCCCCCGCCGCACCGCCGTACTCGGCCGCGTAGTCGGAGGTGAGGACCTGAATCTCCTGCGTCGCGTCCACGTCGGCTACGGCGATGCTGGTGCCATTGCCGCGCGTGCGCGTCGCCGGCGCGCCGTCCATGGTGATCGTCGTGTCCTGTTGGCGCGTCCCATTGACGTTGAAGCCGCCGTTCGTCAGGCCGAAATTAAAATCGCCAAAGCTCGATCCGCTGCGCACGCCGGGTGTCAACTGCGCCATGAACAACGGATTGCGCCCGTTCAGCTCCTGCGCTTCAATTTGCTGCGCGCTGACATTGGCCTGCGTCGCGGCCGATTCCGTTTGCAACAGGGACGCCGAGGCGCTCACCTCCACCGTCTCCGTCGTCGCGCCCACCGCCAGATCGGCGTCGAGCGACAGCGTTGTGTTGGCGTTCAATTTGTTGTGGGTGCTTTCGAATTTCTTGAACCCCTGGGATTCCACCGTCGCCGTGTAGTTGCCCGGCAGCAGGTTCGTCACCGTGTAGTGGCCCAGTGCGTCCGTTTCCACCGTGTGCTGTTCGCTGGTGGCTTCGTTCTTGATCGTCACTTTCGCGCCGGGAATCACAGCGCTCGATGGATCGCGCACGAAACCCACGATGGTTCCGACGTCGGATTGCGCCCGCAGCGCGGCAACCGAAAACAATAGCGCGGCGCACAACCCCAGCGCGGACGCGAAAAGGCGAACTTGGCTCATAATGCTCCCTCTATGTACATTGACCGAGACGTGTCTACAAGACCCAATGGGAATGGTCGCATGGACGATCCCCAAAACCGCGATGAATTATTTATATGAGAAAACCGGCTCAGTGTCAAGGAATTCCTTTCGGTTCCTTTCGATTTTTCCCGCGCCGGCGCTCCGCGCTTTTTCGATTATAGTGGCCTTCGATTACGGCTGGATGAACTTCTGCCGTTACACGGCGCCCGAACCCTCCCGTCACCCGTGCCGCGGCGGAGGCAGCGCCACGCTCTCCTGTACCGGCACCGCCAGCGCCGTCCCGGCTTGCTCCACCGCCCGCAGCAATTTCAGCAATAGCTCCTGTTGCAACGCGAGAAATTCGTCGTAGTCGGACGATGTAATATACACCGAAACTTCCACGTCCAGCGAATACGGTCCGACGCCGATGAACCGCACCGGCGTTTTTCCCTCTTCCACTTTCGGATGCTCCGCGAGAATGCGGCCGATCGCCGCCAGCACTCCCAGCATTTGTTCCGAGGTCGTGTCCCGCCGCAGGCTGAGCGTCGTATGAAAGTAAATCTTGTCGCGTCCGGAAATATTTTCTAGCGTCATCGACGAAAATTGCGCGTTCGGCACGCTGACGATCGTTCGCTCCTGCGTCCGCAGCCGCGTGGACCGCAACCCGATGTGCATTACCGTGCCGGTCCGGTCTCCGAACCGGCAGACATCGCCCACCAGAACCGGCCGGTCCCCAATCACCGAAATTCCGCCAAACAGATTTTCGATCGTCTTCTGCGCCGCCAGCGCCACCGCCAGGCCGCCTACTCCCAACCCGGCCAGGATCGCCGACGTATTGAAATCCCCAAACGCTCAAGACGCCGAGGATTGCGATCAGAAACACGGAGAGCTTGAATATCTGCCGCCCCAGCGGGAGCACGGAGTAGCGCAGCGCTTGCACGCGCGGGTCCAGATGAGCGTGCCATCGCGCCGCCACGACATCGACGGCCACCGCCGCCGTCCAGGCCAACGCCAGCGCCAGAATCAGCCCGAGTCCGCGCTCGATGAACAACCGCGGCAGCGTCGATGGAGACGCGTACTCGAGCGCCACCCGGAACCCCGCCACCGCCAGCAGCACGCGCAGCGGGCCGCTGAACGCCGCCACGTCCCCCATCGCGCCCACCGTCTTCGCGATCCCCCACGTCAGGAATCCCGACATCGCCCACAGCGCCGCCGCCGCCAGCGCCAGCGCGATCCACCGCCACACCGGCGTATCGAGAATCTCAAACGTCACCAGCCATTGCGGCAGCTTTTTTTCAAACGGCGTTTCGGCCACTAACTGATGCGCCACCGGAATCATCTCCACGCTTTTCGACGAAACCACCCACACGTGCAGTTTCGGCCCAAGCGCCACGCGCTCCATTTGCAGATCCAGCGTTTGCCCATCCACGCGCACCGTGTAGAGGTGCTCGAAATCGGCCGAAAGCCCGTCGTATTGGTCGCCCTGCGGGTCCCGGCTCAGCGTGGCGATCGAGAACGGCGTGTCGTCCAGCAGGTCCTCCAATTGGCTCGCTAATTCCGTGCCTTCCTTGGCGCGCTCCTCCGGCCGCATGCGCCGCAGATCCAGATAGTGGATCGCCATCGAATAGTCGCGCTTGTGGCAGGCTTCCAGAAAATGAAAGATCGACTCCTGCGGGCTGGTGCGTCCCAGCGGGTCTTTGGCTTCCGGAACCGCCGTCTGCCCGCGCAACGCCGCGGCTAGCAGCACGCCAATGAAAAGTTTTGACAATGATCCCCCGCTCACCCCTCTAGCCTACTTCGCCGAGGCCGTCCTCTTCTCGCGATCGCCGCTCCAGTTTCGGCGCCAGGCGATCGATCGCCGCCAACGCCAACAGATACGCCGACCCCGCCGCCATGAAGATCGGCCCATAAGCGCCGTGTGAAAAATCCAGCCACCGTCCGACGGCAAACGCCACCAGCGCGCCGCCCGCCGCGCCCGCCATTCCTCCGAGGCCCACCACGGACGCCACCGCCTCCTTGGGAAACGTGTCGGAGGGGATGGTGAACAGATTCGCCGACCACCCTTGATGCGCCGCCGCGGCCAGCGCAATCAACCCCACCGTCAGCCACAACCGCCCGCCTGTATACATCACCAGCGTCACCGGAACGACGGCCAGCGCGCACACCAGCATCGCCGTCTTCCGCGCCGCCGTCACCGTCCATCCCCGCCCCACCAGCGGCGACGAGATCCATCCGCCCGCGACCGATCCCACATCCGCGCTCACGTAGATCGCCACCAACGGCAGCCCAAGCTGCGTCAAATTCAGCCCGTAGTTCTTGAACAAAAATCCCGGCAGCCAGAATAAATAAAACCACCACACCGGATCGGTAAGGAACTTGCCGATCATAAAAGCCCACGCCTCGCGCCGGGCCAGAATCCGCAAATACGGCACGGTCGCCCGCGTCTCCACGGCCGCCGCGCTTTTGGGCGAGCGGTAGACGCTCAGCCACACCACCAGCCACAAAACGTCCAACGCTCCCGTGCCCAGAAACGCCGACCGCCATCCGAAATGCAGCGCCAGCACCGGGACCATCAACGGCGCGACGATCGCTCCCAGGTTCGAGCCGCTATTGAAAACCCCCGTCGCCAGCGCCCGTTCTTTCGGCGGAAACCAATCGGCCACCGTCTTCACCGCCGCCGGAAAATTCGCCGCCTCGCCCAATCCCAGGCCAAAGCGCGCGGCCGCGAACTGCCACGCCGTGTGCGCCAGCGCGTGCGACATCGAGGCCGCGCTCCACACCGCGACGGCCAGCGCGTAACCCACCTTCGTCCCCAACCGGTCCACCAAACGCCCGGCCAGCGGCATCATCAGCCCATAGGCGATCTGAAACGCCATCACCACGTTGCCGTAGCTCGCTTCGCTCCAGCCCATCTCTTTTTGCAGGACGGGCTTCAACAGGCCCAGCACCTGCCGGTCCATGTAATTCACCGTCGTCGCGAAAAACAGCAGCCCGCAGACGAACCAACGTAAATTCGGAGCGGCTCGCCCGGCAACGGGATTCGCCGTCATCGCCGCGGCCGGATGAAGTTTTCGAAGTTCCCCCGGAACATTCTATCCACGTCGCGTTCGATCTCCCCGCGCGTCACCGCGCGTCCGTCTTCGGCCAGCAGCCGGTACGTATTCGCCAGAATCGGCGCCATCGTCCGCCGGGTGTTCTTCCACTTATAAATCACCTGCTCCAGCACGCGCGCGTCGGAGTGTTGCGGAATGAAGCTCGCGCCCAACATCTCGATCCGCTCCCGCGTCATCTCCTCCACCACCGATGGATTATTCAAAAACCACCAGCAACCGAACGGCATCAGGTTGCTAAATTTCCGCGCATAGACGCACAGCTCGTGCTGATTCTCCCGGCTTAGCACGCTGGTCAAAAACCGATTCTCCGGGTAATCGACGCAGATTCTTTCAAGCGCCCTCAGGTCGGCCTTCCCCGCCGCGTCGCCCGCCAGCCGGATCGCCGGATTCACCCGATACCGCACGCCGATCATCAACGACAGCGGGATGTCCAACTCGCGGCAAGCCGGAATCACGGCCTCGCGCAGCAACATCGCGCGCACGCTGTCTTCGGGAAATTGAAATGTATCGGGCAACGATACAGCCATGTAGACGGCGTTCGTCCGCTTGTGCCAATCTACTAAGAACCGCCGCACCTCGTCCGCGGTCCCGCCCGCCGCGTTTTCCTCCACCGCGTAACCTTCCGCGTTCAGCTTCGCCCAGTGGCTCTCCCATTTGTTCAGAATCCGGTCCAGCCGCAGCACCGCCCGGAAGCGGGGGTCGTGTCCGGCTCCGCTCTTCCACATCGCGGCCTCTTGCGGGTCCAGCGGATCGTTGGTCATCACCACTTCGCTCACCCCGGCCAGCCGCAGCGCCCGGTCGATGGCGCCGTCCACGCTTTGCGCGGCAAAGTAGGCCCGCGCCTCCGTTAAATCCTCCGCCGCCGTGGGCAGCCCCAGCGCGTCCAACACCGACACCACCCCTCGCGTGGCCTCCGAAATGGGAGTGTTCTCGACGAACAACGCCCGCCAGATCGCGTCCGCCTGTTCGCGCTTCGTCATCCGCCAGTACGCCTCCGGCGCGAGCGGCGAGGAGCGGAACAATTCCGCTTCCAGGTAATGGTAGGTCAACAACTCGTCGATGCCCCACAGCCCCAGCCCGCCGAGCGATGGCGCGAAAAGATGGGTGTGCATGTCGATCACCCGCGCCTTCGCCAATACGCCGTCCACCACTTGCCGGATCTCTTCGATCGCGATCGTTCCCGCCGGTTCTTGAGTCGTTTTCATATGTTCTTTGCCCACGCTCCCTCACGGTCGCGGCTCGGTAATTTCCACGCCGCCATTTCCGCGCGGTCCGTTACCGAGCCGCGACCGTTAGGGAGCGTGTCCACCGCAAATCCCAAGCCGGTTAAGCACCCAAAACTATACGACATCCGGGCGCTGCCCGCCACCCGCGTGTTACGCTGACTTTTTATGCGGCTTTCCGAGGTTTTCCTCGCTCTCGGCGAGGATAATTTCCACCAACTTCTTCGCTCCGTCTCCATCGGCAAGCTGAAAACGTTCCAGCTTTACGAACGGCTGAAGCTGCGTTTTCATCTCGCCAAGATGAACTCGGAGAGCCTGCGTAAGGCCGCTCCGCGTTTTTGGGAGCGTCTGAAAGAAGACGACGCCAACGACTTCGCGGCCGATCTCTCCCAAGCCATCCTGGTCGGCCATCTGGACATGATTATCGCCGTGCTCGATTTCCTCAAAATCCCGCACGAGGACGGCTTCTTCGCCAAAGATATGGACGCCAGCCAATATCTCACCGAAGGCTGGCAGCAGCGCGTCTACGATCAATTTCAATCCACTTGGCCGCCCGCCGTTCTTTTGTTTTACATCAACCACCTGGGCTGGGAAATGGCGAAATCCGAACACGCTTTTCTCCCCGCCGTCGCGGAACCCCGAGCCTGAAGCGAAACCATGAACGAGTTCTTTCAAGCCGTCCAAGCCGGCGACCTCGCCGCCGTCAAACGCAGCATCGCCGCCGATCCCTCGCTGCTCAAAGCCAAGGACGAGCGCGGCCTCGACGCCTTCACCGTCGCCCGCTACTCCCGCCAAAACGAAGTGGCCGCGTTTCTTTTGGAGAGCGGCGTCGAACTCGACATCTTCTCGGCCTCCATGGCCGGCGCCACCGGGCGTGTCTGCCAACTGCTGGCCGCCGACGCCACGCTGGTCTCCGCCTATAGCCACGACGGCTGGACCCCGTTGCATTTGGCTTGCTTCTTCGGCAACCGGGACGCGGCCGAAGCGCTGCTCGCCCACGGCGCGAAGGTGGAGGCGCGCTCGCTGAACGCCATGCGCAACACCCCGCTTCACGCCGCCGCCGCCGGACGCAGCAACGCGCTGGCCGCGCTGCTGGCCGAACACGGCGCCGACGTCAACGCGCGCCAGGAAGGCGGATGGACGCCCCTTCACGCCGCGGCGCAAAGCGGCTGCATCGAGATGGCCGTGCTGCTTCTCTCGCTTGGCGCCGACGCGGGGCTTCGCGCCGATAACAACCAGAACGCCCTCGATCTCGCCCTCACCGGCGGACACGCCAAGGTCGTCGAGCTTCTCGAAGCCAGCGGAGCCGCGCACTAGCCCGTGATTCCCGAACGCATCGCTCTCATCCGCGCCGAAGCGCTCGGCCGCATCGCCGCCGCCGCGTCGCTCGAAACGCTTGAAGCCGTCCGCGTCGACGCCCTCGGCCGCAAAGGCTCGCTCTCCCAATTCAGCAAAGAATTCGGCAAGCTCACCCCGGAGGAACGCGCCGCCGCCGGCCTTGCACTGAACGCCGCCAAGAGCGAGCTTGAAGCCGCGCTGGACGCCCGCAGGAGCGCCTTCGAAGCCGCCGCGCTCTCCGCCCGCCTGGACGCCGAATGGCTGGACCTCACCCTCCCCGCGCCCGGCCCCCGCCCAGGCAGCCTGCACCCGGTCACGCAAATTCAAATGGAGATTGAAGACCTGTTCGTCTCCCTCGGCTTCGCCGTTCTCGAAGGCCCCGAAGTCGAAACCGAGCGTAACAACTTCGACGCCCTCAACATCCCCGCCCATCATCCGGCGCGCGATATGCAGGACACGTTCTGGCTCGACGGCGGCCTGCTTCTGCGCACCCACACTTCGCCCGTTCAGGTCCGCGGCATGGAGAAGTTCGGCCCTCCGCTGCGCATGATCGCCCCCGGCCGCGCCTTCCGCAACGAAGAGGTGGACGCCTCCCACGAGCACACTTTCTATCAACTGGAAGGCATGATGATCGACCGCGACGTCTCCGTCGCCAACCTCATCTACTTCATGAAAACTTTGCTGGGCGCCATTTTCCGCCGCGAGGTCACGGTCCGCCTTCGCCCCGGCTACTTCCCCTTTGTCGAACCCGGCTTCGAGCTCGACATCCAATGCCTGATCTGCGGCGGCCCCGGCTGCCCGGTTTGCAAACAAAGCGGCTGGGTAGAACTGCTACCCTGCGGCCTCGTCCATCCCAATGTGCTCCGCTTGAGCGGCATCGATCCGGAGGAGTGGAACGGCTTCGCCTTCGGCCTCGGCCTCACGCGCCTGGCCATGATGCGCTATTCGATCGACGACATCCGCCTGCTGCAGGGCGGCGACCTGCGCTTCCTCACTCAGTTCTGACGGCGCGAGAATCATCATGAAGTTTTCCTACAACTGGATTCGCGAAATGGTCGACACGCTCGAGGCCGCCCCGCGCGATCTGATGCGTCTCGTCACCATGAAAACGGCGGAGTGCGAGGGTCTGGAAGAAATCGCCGCCGCCGATGGCCTGCCCGCCGACAGCGTCATCGAAGTCGATAACAAATCGCTCACGCACCGCCCGGATCTATGGGGCCATCACGGCCTGGCGCGCGAAGTGGGCGCGATTCTCGGCCTTCCTCTGCGCGATCCCGCCGACCTTTCGCTCCTGCCCTCCGCGGGCGACGCGGCCGTCGAAGTCGAAATCGCCGATCTCGATCTCTGCCCGCGTTACAGCGCGCTCGTCTTCGACAACGTCACCGTCCAGCCTTCCCCGGCCTGGCTCCAGCACCGCCTGCGCGCCGTCGGCCTGAACCCGATCAATAACGTCGTCGACGTCACCAATTTCGTCATGGCGGAGCTGGCGCAGCCGATGCACGCCTTCGACGCCGCGCGGCTCCATGGACCCAAGATCTTCGTCCGCCCCGCGGCCGCCGGCGAATCGATCGCCGCGCTGAACGAGGAAACCTACGCCCTCACGCCCGCAAACCTCGTCATCGCCGATTCCAACGGCCCCATCGCCATCGCCGGCCTCATCGGCGGACTCCATAGCGCCATCGGTCGCCTCCACCACGCGCGTCGTTTTCGAAAGCGCCTCGTTCCTGGCTTCCGGCGTGCGCAAAACATCGGTGCAGCTCAAGCTCCGCACCGACGCCTCCATGCGCTTCGAGAAATCGCAGGACCCGCATAATACGGTCCGCGCTCTCGCCCGCGCCATCGCGCTGCTCCGCGAAGTCTCCCCCGGCATTCGCGTCGCCGGAGGTCTGGTCGATGCCGGCGGCGTTCCGCCCGCGCCCCCGCCGATCGAGCTTCCCATCCCCTGGCTCGCCCGCAAACTCGGCCGCGCCATCGACGCGCCGGAAGCCCGCCGCATCCTGGAATCGCTCGGCTTCGGCACGCTCGCGCAAAACGGCTCGCTCACCGTCACCGTCCCCTCCTGGCGCGCCACCAAAGACATTTCGATGAAGGACGACCTGGTGGAGGAGATCGGCCGCATCGTCGGCTACGACGCCATCACCCCCCGCGCGCCGCTGGTTGAAACCACTCCCCCGCCCGCCCAGCCGCGCCGTTTACTGCTCCGCCGTCTCCGCGCCATGGCCGCCGCCCAAGGCTTTACCGAGGTCTACAATTATTCGTTCGTCAATGAGGACGAGGCCGCCCGCTTCGGCTACGCGCCCGCCGCGCACCTCCGCGTGCTCAACCCCATCGTTTCCGATCAATCGCTGCTGCGCGTCAGCCTGCTGCCCGGAATTTTCCGCAACCTCGTCTCCAACGCGCGGAACTTCACTTCTTTCCGCTTCTTCGAAATCGGCAACGAAATTCATCCCTCTGGCGCTGGCCTTCCCAATGAAGAATCGCACCTCGCCGCTGCGCTTTATTCGAAGGACGACGGCGCGGCCGGTCTGTTCGAAATCAAGCGCCTCGCCGAATGCCTGGTCCCAGGGTGCGAGGCGCGGCCCGCCGAAGCCCGCGCTTTCGAGCATCCCGAACGCGCCGCCATCGTCGCCATCGACGGCCTCTTCCTCGGACGCCTCTTCGAGCTTCACCCCTCGCTCGGCCTCGACGGCCGCGCCGCGATCCTCGATCTGGACATCGCGTCCGTCGCGATGGCCCTCGAACGCCCCACCGGAAAATACCGACCGCTGCGCCGTTTCCCCACCACCGCCTTCGACCTTTCGATCGTCGCGCCCCCGCGCACCCTCGCCGCCGCGCTCCAAAGCGAACTCGCTTCCGCCGCCGGCCCCGAAGTCGCCGCCATCGAATACCTACGCCAGTTCCCCATCTCCGATTCCGCCGTCAGCTTTTCTTACCGACTCACCGCCGGCGCGCCGGACCGCACCTTGTCGTCGGAAGATTCAACCGCCATCCGCGCGCAAATCATCGAGCGCATGCGCGAAAAAGGCTACGAACTCCGCGTCTGATCTCTCGCCGGAAAGCGTTTGCCGGTCGGTTTGTGCAACCGCGCGAAATCGTGCGATTCTAATGATGTATGTCCAAAGCGACCTGGGAAGAAGTCGTTCTAGCCGAGAGCGACCGTTGTATCACCATCGAAGGCAATCAGTACTTTCCGCCCGATAGCGTCCATCGCGAATATCTTTCGGAAAGCGAGTCCCGCACCTCCTGCCCTTGGAAGGGGAAAGCCAGCTATTTCAACGTGGTAGTGAAGGGCAAGACCAACGCCAACGCCGCCTGGTATTACCCAAGCCCGTCGGCCGCGGCGGCCAATATCAAGGGCTATATCGCCTTCTGGAAGGGCGTCAAAGTCGAGAAGTAAGCCGGCGCACGCGGCCCGCTGCCTCGGCGTAACAAGGTTGCGGGCCGTTCCGCGCCTCCCATCGAAATCGAAGGTAAGTACTTAATGTCCCAGCATCGCGCAAAGTTCGCCACCCAGGTCGATTCCGAAATCCTGTTGGCCGTTCGCACGCTCGCCGAGAAGGAAGGCCGTCAACTTCAGGCGCTTGTAGACGAGGCCTTCGCCGACCTGATCGAGAAGCGCAAGAACGCCAGTCCGCGCCCGCGCGTCATGGACACATACCTCGCCAGCCACGAAAAATATGGATCTCTTTATAAGAAGCTCGCCGAGTGACCGGGTATCTCACGGTGGCCGAAGTGCTGGCCATGCACGCCGATCAGATCGAACGTTATGGCGGCTCTCATGGAGTAAGGGATCCAGGGCTGCTGTAGGCCGCCGGTCTTTGGGAAAGCCTCGCGCAGAACCATCCTTTCATTGACGGTAACAAGCGGACTGCTTTCGCGGCGACGTATACGTTTCTGGCCATCAACGGCGCGCACCTCACGGCGGACGCCCAGGAGGCCTACGTTTTCATCGCCGCCCTTTACGACGCCAACCAGTTCCGCTTCGATCGGCTCGTTCCATGGCTGCGCGATCATGTGAGGCAAGACCGTCCAGCGGACCCGCCGTGAAAGGAGACCGCCCATTGGAGCGGTCCATGTGACCTTTCACGCCGCACGGTCCGCGCGCGTACCAAGGTTGCGGGCCGTTGCGCGCCCTTGCTAAACTGAAGATTCACCGGAAAGTAAGGAGACAGAACACCATGGCGAAGGTATGTGAAGTGTGCGGACGCGGACCGCAGTTTGGAAACCGCATCAGCCACGCGCACAACGTAACGAAGCGCCGCTGGAACGTCAACCTGCAGCGCGTCCGCGCCGTCGTGGGCGGCGGGCATAAACGGTTGCGCGTTTGCACGTCCTGCATCAAGAGCGGCAAGATTCAAAAAGTCGCGTAAGCGGCTCCGGCGCAAACACAACGAGGGCGGCGCTTTCTTCGGCGCCGCCCTCGTTTTTTATTCGCGTGCCTGAATCGGCGTTATGCCGCTTTGGCGATCGGTTCCGGCTTGATTCGCGCCAGCCCGACGGATTCAAGGATACGGATCACCGGCCACGCCGGATCGAATTCCCGTCCACGAAGAGCGAACATCGCGCTGCTCGGGTATTCGTGATGATTGTTGTGCAATCCCTCGCCGCCGGTCAGAAACGCAACCCAACGGAGATTGGTCGCCTTGTTATCGAAGTTCCGGTAGCCGATCATGTGGCACAGGCTGTTGATCATCGAGTTCAGCAGGATGTAGCCCACCACATGGAACCACCACGCGGCCAGTCCCCACTTCCAACCGAACATCGCCATGAAGATCGCCAAGCCGCCGAGCGAGCCGTACTTGATCCCCGGCAACCGGTCGATCCAATCGAGCTTGTAATCGGGAGTGTACTTGCGGACCATCGCCAGATTCGCCGCTTCCTTGCGGTAGTAGAAAAAGTTGCCGAACAACACATGCCACAAGCCGTAGATGTACGGGCTATGCGGATCGCCCTCTTTGTCGGAGAAATGATGATGTTTCCTATGAACCGCCACCCATTCGCGCGGCATGATGCCCGTGAACAGCGCCAACTCCAGATGCATGATCGACATGACGACGGGGTTCAATTCCAACCCACGATGCGTCAGGCAACGATGCAAATAAATAGTCGTGAAAAATACCGACGCTTGCAATATGCAAAGCGTAATAATCGACATCCAAAGAAAACTCATAGACCTCCAGGGGTTCCGACTGCCGCTCGATGCCCTATAGTACCAGACTTTGGTACTGCAAACTGTCCCGCGCGCCGATCTGTGAAATAATCTCAGTGCGGCCTATCGGCCAAATCCTAATCGGTACCTTCCAGGGAGACCCTTTCTTCGCATGCGTTTCGTGACTTTTCAACGCCCCGGCGGCATCCCGGAACCGGGCGTCTTCGCGCTCGACCGCGTCGTCGGCCTCGCCCCGTTCGGATTCCCCGACATCCTCGGCGTCATCACGCGCTGGCCCGATGTTCGTCCGGCGATCGAAGCGGCCGCTCTCGCCGAGGCCTCCCGCGCCATTTCGCTCGAAGGCCTCCGTCTCCTCGCTCCCATCCCGCGGCCGCCGAAGCTCATCTGCGTCGGACTCAACTACCGCGACCATGCCCTCGAGTCCGGCATGGAAATTCCCAAAACTCCCACCGTTTTCTGCAAGTTCCCCAGCGCCATCGTCGGCCACGGCGCCCCCATCGTTCTTCCGAAGGTCTCCAAACAGCCCGACTACGAGGCGGAGTTCGCCTTCGTCATCGGCAAAGGCGGCCGCCACATCGCCGCCGCCGATTGGCGCGACCACGTGTTCGGCTACACCATCGTCAACGACGTCAGCGCGCGCGACGTTCAAATGGCCACCTCCCAGTGGATCATGGGCAAAACGTTCGATACCTTCGCCCCCATCGGCCCCTGCCTCGTCACCGCCGATGAAATCGCCGACCCGCACACTCTCGATATCGCCCTTCGCATCACCGACGCCTCCGGCCATACCGAAATCCTTCAAAACTCGAACACCCGCGAGCTGATTTTCAAAATCCCCGAACTCATCGCGTTCCTGTCGAGCGTCTTCACGCTCGAGCCCGGCGATATCGTCTCCACCGGCACTCCCTCCGGCGTCGGCTTCGCGCGCAAGCCGCCGCGGTTCCTTCAGCCCGGCGACGATGTCGTCGTTGGCGTCCAGGGTCTGGGCGAGCTTCGCAACCCGGTTGTCGCCGAAGCTTGAGCGGCGCCACTGTCTCCCCCGCCCGCGCCGTCGCCTTCGCCACGCTTCTTCGCACCCATCACGGCGCTTACGCCTCCGACCTCCTTCTGTCGCTCTCGCGCGACCTCGATTCCCGCGACGCCGGGCTCGCCTCCGAGATCGTCTTCGGTTGCCTGCGCCGCCAGGCTCAGCTCGATTATTTAATCGGCCTTCGCGCGCGAAAACAGAAGCTCGATCCCGAAATTCGCGTCGCCCTTCGCATGGGCGTCTATCAACTGCGCTTCCTCGAACGCGTCCCGGCCCACGCCGCCGTTTCCGAAAGCGTGGAACTGGCGCGGCACGCCGGCAAGCGCTCCGCCGCCCCTCTGGTCAACGCGATCCTCCGCGCCATCGTCCGCCAAGGAAGTTCCCACCCCGGCTGGCCGGATCGCCCCACGGAACTCTCTTGCCCAGCGTGGCTCCTCGCCCGCTGGGACGCACACTTCAGCCCCGAGTTAGCCACCCAAATCGCGCTCGCGTTTCTCGAAGTCCCGCGGACCGCCGTCGCCTCCACCGGCCGCATCCAGGATCCCGGCTCGCAATCGATCGTCCCGCTCCTCGACATCCAACCCGGCCAATCCTTCCTCGATGTTTGCGCCGCCCCCGGCAACAAAACCGCGCAGGCCATCGAAGCCGGCGCCCTCGCCATCGCCTGCGACCTGCATCCCCGCCGCCTCGCGGCCCTCGCCGATCTCCCCTGCCCGCGCGTCGCCCTCGACGCCACGCGCCCGCTTCCCTTCTCCGCCCGCTTCGACCGCATCCTGATCGACGCCCCGTGCTCCGGCACCGGCACGCTTGGCCGCAATCCAGAAATCAAGTGGCGCCTCCGGCCCGAGGACCTTCTCGATCTCCAATCCCGTCAGCGCGCCATCCTGGCAAATTCCCTCCCGCTGCTCAAGCCCGGCGGCCGCCTCGTCTATTCCACCTGTTCGCTTGAACCCGAAGAGAATGAACAGGTTATCGCCGAATTCCCCGGTCCATGGCATACGTCGATGCGCCTGCCCGGCCGCGATCCCGGCGACGGCTTCTTCACCGCTGTGCTAACCTAACAAGGTCGCGGGCAATGATTGAAATCCTCCCTTCGATATTAGCCGCCGATTTTGCCCGGCTGGGCGAGCAGATCTCTAGCGTGGAACAGGGCGGCGCTTCCATTATCCACGTCGACGTGATGGACGGCCATTTTGTCCCCAATCTCAGCCTTGGCCCTCCGGTCGTCCAATCCATCCGCAAGGTCACCCGCGCCAAGCTCGACGTTCACCTCATGATCACCGACCCCGACCTCTTCGCCCCCGCCTTCATCGAAGCCGGCGCCGATCACGTCCTCGTCCACCAGGAAACCTGCCCGCATCTGGACCGCACCTTGCGCCTCATCAAAAGTCACGGGGCGTGGGCGGGAGTGGTCGTCAATCCCGCTACGCCTCTTGCGACGCTCGAAGATGTTTTAGAATTGGTCGATCACGTGCTTATCATGAGTGTCAATCCCGGCTTCGGCGGCCAGGAATTTTTGCCCCATGCTTTACGGAAGGTAAGCGCGCTGCATCGCCGTAGGGCCGAGTTGGGCTTG
Source organism: uncultured Acidobacteriota bacterium (assembly GCA_963823105.1). GTDB lineage: Bacteria > Acidobacteriota > Terriglobia > Bryobacterales > Bryobacteraceae > JAJYKC01. The sequence goes on along the minus strand of CAWGKC010000005.1, from coordinate 668,970 downwards.
CAATTCATGATCGAAATCGACGGCGGCATTACGCCCGAAAATTTGGGGGATGCCGTCCGCGCCGGGTGTGACTGGATCGTTGCGGGGTCGTCGATTTTTCACGCTCCCGATCCCGGCGAAGCCTATCGCGCCATGAAAAGGACGGCGGTCGAAGCGGCCGGCGTCCCGGTTTGATCCGGTTCTTATAAGGTCTAACATGATTTTTCAACGCAGCCTTTTTCTAAGATCTCTGACCGTGCTGTTGGCCCTCGGCCTCGCCGCTTCCTGCGGCTTCCGCCGGAAGAAGTACGAAAACCCCATCTCCAAGGACTCCAAGCAGCCCGACAAGGTCCTTTTCGATAAGGCCGTCGACGACATCGAACACGGCCGCTACGAGATCGCCCGCATCACTCTCAACACCCTGATCAACACTTACGATCAGAGCGAATATCTGGCGAAATCCAAGCTCGCCATCGCCGACAGTTGGTATCGCGAAGGCGGCGGCCACGGCCTCGCCCAGGCCGAAGCCGAGTATAAGGATTTCGAGCTGTTCTATCCAACGATGCCCGAATCGGCCGAAGCCCAGAATCGCGTCTGCATGATCCACTACAAGCAAATGGACAAGCCGGATCGCGATCAGAAAGAGGCCATCCGCGCCGAAGACGAATGCCGCCAGCTTCTGGTGCAGTTCCCCAATAGCAGATACGCCAAGGAAGCCGAGCAGCGTCTGCGCAACATCCAGGAAGGCATTGCCGAAGGCGAATTCCGCGCCGGCTTTTTCTATTACAAGAAGGGCAGCAATCCGGCCGCCGCGAATCGCTTCAGCCGGCTTGTGGAACAGTATCCTCTCTACAGCAAATCCGACGAGGCCTTGTGGCTGCTCGGCGACACCTATTCGAAGATGGGCACCCGCTTCCGCAACAAGGCCGGCGACGCCTATTCGCGCATCGTCCACGATTATCCGCTGAGTTCGTTCGCCGACGACGCCAAGAGCAAGCTCAAAGACCTGGAACTCCCGATTCCCCAGGCCGACCCCGCCGCCATCGCGCGCATGCAGTATGACGCCGACCATCCCGTTCACGTCAGTCTGACGCACCGCGCCTTGAGCCTTTTGAGCAGCGCTCCCGACGTCACCCACGCGGCGCAGAATGGCGCTCCGGCCATGACCAATCTCCAGCCCACCGTTCCGGCCAGCGTTCCGCTCCCGGCGGGCGCCACCGCCGGCGGCTTCAATGGCGACGTCACCGTCTCCCAAGTCGGCGCTAACTCCGCTCTCGACAACAAACCCGACGCCCGCCTCGGCGGCCAGCCGCAGACCGCCGGCGCAGCCCCCGCCTCCGATGCCAAGGACGCCAACGGCAACCCGCTATCCACCTCCGCCGCGGGCGGCAACGCCGCTCCAAAAACCGAGGCGCCCCAAATCGCTCAATCCAATCAGGGCCTCCCGGTGAATCATCCCTACGTCCCCAAGCCGCAAAAGAAAAAGAAGGGCAAAAAGCAACTCGGCAATCCAGATCCAGCCGCCGCCGCGGGAACGAAGCCCGCCGACGCCGCCCCGGCCGCACCGTCTCCCGCCCCCGCCGCGCCGCCCGCCCAAGCCCCCGCGCCTAATTGATGTCGCGGATTTTGCTGGCCGACGATAGCCCCCACGCCCAACGCATGGGCGAACGCATTCTTCGCGAGGAGGGCTTCGAGGTCGCCAGCGTCACCGACGGCGACACGGCTCTTCTCCGGCTCGCCGACGTCGATCCCGATCTCGTCCTCGCCGACGTCTTCCTGCCCGGTAAATCCGGCTTCGACATCTGCCGCTACGTGAAAGCGCACCCGCGCCATCGCCACGCCCGCGTCGTCCTTACCGCCGGCCTGCTGGAACCGTTCGACGAAAACGAAGCCCGCCTCGCCGGATGCGACGGCATTCTCAAGAAGCCGTTTGAAGCCTCCGTGGTCCTCGCCGCGATTCAACCGTTGATCGCCGCCGCGCAACTCGACAGAGACACGTTGCCTCCGCCGCCGCCCGAACCGGAACCCGCGCCAGCCGCCCCCGTCGTCGCCACACCTACCCCGCCCGATCCCGAACGCGTCCGCGCCGCCGTCACCCTAGCCCTCGACGCGGCGATGCCCGCGCTCATCGACGAACTCACCCATCGCGTCCTCTCCGCCTTGACCGAGTGACCGCCGCGCCCCCCCTTACTTCTCCTTCTCCGCTCTGGCTCCTTGTGGAATCGGTTTCCGGCTAGCGTCGGTGCCCCGATGCCACAATCCTAATCAAACTTACCGGTGTCCGAATCGGCCGGGCGCGTTTCTGGCGTGATGCTAAGGCGTCAACCGGATAACATTGGGCGTTCGCCTGGTGTTAACTCATAGTTCGTCCTCCCGCTTGAAGAACCTTTCTAGGCCCGGATCCCGATGCAGAATTAAGCGACGGGCATCCCGGAGAAGATTACTGTTATCTTCGCCGTTGAATCTGTATTCGGGGAAAGGCCACGCTGTGAGGTCGATCGCGCCCCGTTCTCCAACGAGGGTGCGCCAAGCAGGCGCTTCGAGTTCTATGCTTCCTACGCGTTTCTGAACGGAGTCTATGGGGTCGCCACGTCGCGTACAGTATTCTCGTGTTTTGTTTTGCAGCTCTTTCCAGTCCGCCATGTCTATGAGTGGAGTGGAAGCGGGATTTAGAACGAGGATACGTGGATCACCTAGCGCATCCCGAATCTCGGCGATACCGAGCATCGCGGGCAACACCGAGCATAGAATTCTGCTTTCGCGATATCCCCATTAAGATGCTGCAGAATGAGGCATTGCCACATGCCCCGCACAGTAAAGAATAGAACCTTCGCTTTCGCGAACCACTCCATTCGCTCGGGTTCGCAAGGAACGTCGCGGGGAGAATCCCCGAAACTGGACAAGATTCCGTGAAGCTCTGTTCGCAACTTCGGGTGAGCGTACAGTGGGTCGTCTGATCTCGGCGGCCCGTCCGGCCGCAATCGGTATGGATCAATGGCGGCCGCGTTGCTTTGGAACAGCTTTGCCAATGGTCCTTTCCCGACACCACCGGGGCCGATGAGTATCAAGGTGCTTTTAACCACGTCCGTACTCCTTTGCTCAACTCCTGGATATCGCTGCCCAGATCACGGCCTACTCGGAAGTGACAGACGGCAGAGGAACGCCCGACCGTGCCGGTCCTAACGGAAGACTCCAAGCGCACTACCTTGGCACTCAGTACAACAGAAAGACGCAAATGACCAGAAAGGCTGTACCTCGCCGACTGTCAGTGAGATGAATAACTCGAAAGTTGTCATAATCTGCCCAGCACGAATCTGTCAAAACCATAGCACCAGTATGCCAACTAATATGAGACCGAGCAGCCAATGACACCCTCCATACTCTCCGCCTCGCCACTCATCGAGGAAATCCCCGCGCTGAACGCGTTGATCGCCGCCTCCGTCCGCACCCTCCACGTCCCGTACTACAGCCACGCCCAACGTGAGAGCGCCATCGGCTCGGTCTTTGGCGTCGATACCCAACTCATCCTGGACGGCACTTACCTCGTCGCCCAAATTGGCGAAGCCCTCGCCGGCTGCGGCGGATGGAGCAAACGCGGCACGCTCTTCGGGAGCGATCACGGCCCCGCGCGCCTCGACACCCTGCTCGATCCCGCCCGCGACCCCGCCCGCATCCGCGCTTTTTTCATCCATCCGGATTTCGTCCGCCGCGGCATCGGCGCCCGAATCCTCAAAGCGTGCGAAGACGCCGCCATCGCCGCCGGCTTCTCCCGATTCGAACTCGCCGCGACGTTAGCCGGTGAGCCGTTTTTCCGCGCCCACGGCTACGCGGCGTCCGGCCCTTTTGAAGCGCCGCTCCCCGGAGGTCAGTCGCTCACCGTTGTCCGCATGGCGAAATAATCCCTCGTCCGGATCGGCGCCTGGAACGAATCGGAAAGCGTTACGGATCGACGTCAGAACCGCGCCTGCTTCGCCTCGCGGCGAATGCCCTCGGCGATCCACATCCGCAACTGCGTCTGGTAGCCGACCGATTTCGCGGCCGCGATCTTCTTGGCCGCCGCGATTTGGTCGAGACCCAGTCGAATGGAGATCGGGGATTTTGCCGCGGCATGGCGCTCCCGGATCGACCTTTCCAACGCCTTGGACGGCTTGGCCGCCTGGGTTTTGGGAAGCCGGTCCCACACATCGGCTACCGAGTGCGTCTGAAAATAATCGGCTGCTTCGTTGTCCGAGTGGAACCTCGGCAGAGGCGTCTTGGCGGGGGGGAGTTTCTTCTTCATTCGGTCCACCTACTTGCGGCGAAAGAGGCGCCGCTCGCTATCGTCCATATCGCGGGCCGTGACTACCCGGATCAAGCCACCCGGCAGGCGGCGAAACACGACGAACGCCAATCGTCCGTCAAGGGTCTCGCCCAAGGCGATGTAGCGCTTCTCGCGAGTTCGTCTAATTTTATATTCGCCGGCGAAAACCTCTTCGGCTTCGTTGGGGCTAAACTGATGACGCTCGATGTGGCCCACGTTATCGTCGTCCCAGTCGAACCCCGAAATGACCACGCCTTGAGTATAGCGCGATGTATATACAAACCGGCACGTGACGCGGATTGCCGATCGACGATACACTGGCGGTATGGACTGGACACTTTGCGGCGCTGTCGACCGCAACCCGGCGAAACTTGACGGAACATGGTGCTTCGGCGGCACACGACTGCCGGTCGCCGCCCTATTCGAACACCTCGACCAAGGCTCGACCGTAAACGAATTCTTGGAATGGTTCCCGTCCGTCAGTCGAGAGCAGGTGCATGAAGTTCTTGCCTTTGCCAGCAAGTCCCTGGAATCGCCCGCGGCGGTGGCGTGAAGATCCTGTTCGACGCCAATACTCCCGCGCCACTCGCGCGTCACTTGCGAGGGCATGAGGTGGTGCGGTCCGATGAATTGGGATGGCAAGGGCTGGAGAATGGCGCACTACTTGACGCGGCTGAAAGCGCGGCGTTCGATCTACTCCTCACTTGTGATCGGAATATGCGGTATCAGCAGAATTTCACGGGCCGTAAGCTGGCTCTTGTCGTCCTATCCTCGAACCACTGGCCAACCCTGCGGCGAGTGGCGGCGCGAAACCCGCCGACCAGCCAAGCAACTCTTGTGACCATCCGGCGGTCCTTCTTGCGGCTAATTGAGCGGTAATATTGACTTGCGGGAGGAAATTCTGTTGCTTTCAGGTGGGCGGGGGGCGCGCATTGTCGATCATCCAACGTCGCGCGCAATCGCTCGCTGGTTTTTCGACTAATGTTCGGGCAGGTCCTGCTGGAATTCAGATGTTCAACCGCGTCACGGGGCTCAACGTTCTTCTCGATGAAATCACGGTGCCGTCGCCGTTTTGGGCGCGGTCTCCCCGACATGTCTCCATTGCGCTGACAAACGCGTGCGACCTCGAGTGCCCGTATTGCTATGCACCGAAGAATCCTGCTGCGCTGAATATTGAACGTGTCGCCGGCTGGCTTGACGAACTCGATATGAACAGTTGCCTCGGTATCGGATTCGGAGGCGGAGAGCCGACACTTTATCGGGGCCTCGCCGAACTGTGCCACTACGCCGCCCAAAACACCAGCCTTGCAGTAACACTCACGACCCACGCACACAGGCTAAGCGACGCTCTCGCGGCGTCGTTGGCTGGAAGCGTTCACTTCATAAGGGTTAGTATGGACGGCGTAGGCCCTACATACGAAGCTCTCCGGGGCCGATCATTCGCTGCGCTACGCCACCGATTGGAGATCTTGCGCGTTCTGGCACCCTTTGGCATCAACTTTGTCGTGAACACCCGAACCTTGCCCGATCTGAATGCCGCGACGGAATTCGCGGCGGAGGTGGGCGCGGCGGAGTTTCTCCTCTTACCGGAACAACCAATCGCGCTAGTGCGCCATCGATTTCGTGCAAACCGGCCAGATCGTTGCGTCAGTGGGTTTGCCTCTACCGAGGTACGGTCCCACTGAGCGTCAGCGATTCTGGGGCTGACGGCCTTCCCGTCTGCGACCCCCTCGCGAATGAAATTGGTCTTCGCTCGTACGCATTCATCAGCGCTGAGGGCATGCTAAAGAGGTCCTCATTTGAGGTCGGCGGCGTGCCCATCGGCGAGCTGGGCTTGATTCGAGCGCTAGACGAACTACGAACAGCCGAGGAGGGCAAAGCGGATGAAAATCTGGTACGGATACGGATCGGAGCATTCGTCGAATCTCGTAATGATCAGCCGGTTCAAGGATGCTGAGACCGCAACTGAGACGAGCCAGGTACTCGAACAGCTTACCGAACTGGTTTCGGAGGAAGCGCCGGCCGGTGAAATGGATATTGGCGGCCATACCGACCGATTCTCGACAAAGTCGCGCGATGTCCTTTCCAGACTGAAGATCTATGACATTGGTCCTGAGGAGTTGGAACAGTTCGGATACGACTTCAGCGCAAAAGTAACGGCAGCAAAGTTGATATTGACGACGACGAGAGTGACGTATCGGCGTTTCTAAAGGTTCTCATCGATAGGGAAGCCATGTTGAAGTGTACTCCGCCCACCAGTATCCCGACACGGAGTACGGTCGTGGCAAGTGAGAACGCGCTGGAAAAGCTGCTATGCCGCAGGTGAATTGGGATGCCTTCGTGCGGCTGCCGGGCAGCGCTGGGGTCAATTTCGAGATGTTGTGCCGCGGACTCATCTACCGGCACTATGCAAGATTCGGATACTTCCGGGCTCGCGCCAACCAACCCGGCGTAGAATTCCACTTAAGGTTGAATAAACCTTGCCAGCTCGGCGACGTGGGACTTTGGTTCGGATGGCAATGTCGATGGTATGACCTTCCAGGCGGCAAAGCTATCGGCGAAAGCCGCCGAAGAGAGTCGTCGAGTCGATCACATTAACTGAGAAGGTCCTTCCCGACCTGACCGACTGGGTGCTCTGGACGCGACGGACGCTGACCAAGGGAGACCAAGATTGGTTCTACAGTCTGAAGACGCGCATGAAGCTCCACCTCTGGGCTGCCATTGAAATTGAGGACCTTCTCAGCGGTGCCGCGAAATCTTACGAAGCACCTACTTCGGCGAACTAGTTCTCACACCCGAGACGCTGGCTAAGCTCCATGCAGTCGCTGTCGCGCCGATCCGCATCCGGTGGAATCCAGAGATACACCAGATCATCGACGCAGAGCGGAATCTGAAGCGGATGCTCGCCGAACCCGGAACCTGGCAAAACGTGCAGATCTTTTCCAGCAACTATTCGCTGAGGCGGAAGCCGTGGACGCCGACCTCGATGGATTACCCGACGCACTGACCAAGGCGGCGCTCAAAGTCGCGGAGAGCGCCAAAGCCGCGGCCATCTCCCTAGCCGAGGCACACGATGCGATAGAACGAGGCGACCTCGATGCGTTGAGGCAACACATTATGGGCCGCCCGTCGAATGAGGAAACCACGACACTTGCCCCCGTCCCCCTCGCCTCCGAGCTTATCGCCATCGGGCAGCGCTCAGCGTAACAAATGCGCTCGCCAACACCCGCCGCGCGCACGTCCTTCTCGACAAGATCGAGAGCTACCATAGCACGCGATTGGTTGGCGTTCTAGCCGATGCCGGATGTGGCAAGACGGAGCTAGCGGCTCAGCTTACGGCTGGTATGGACAACAGACCATCTGGGATGCTTCTCCATGGCCGAGATTTGGCGGCGGGTCATAGTCTGAATGATCTTGCCGCCTCTGTGGTCATCCAGGCGTTCCAGTTGCTAGTATGGAGGCGCTGATAGCCGCCGCGACGCGGCCGGCCAGCGTGCTCATCGGCGGTTGCCTGTCGTCATCGATGGCCTGAACGAAGCGGAGGACCCACGCAGTGGAAGGCTCTGCTCGCGGCCCTCATCCCAACATTGGCACAGTACCCTTATGTCCTCGTGATAGGCACGCTCCGCACGGCATTCGCCAATGAAGCGCTTCCCGAAGGAACCGTTCGGCTGGAAATACCGGACTTCCAACAGGACACCGACGAAGCCGTTCGGAAGTACTTTCAATATTATCGTATTAACGCCGCCGACGCCAAATTGCCCTGGGGATTTCTCCGTCACCCGCTTACTCTGCGGCTATTTTGCGAGGTGACCAATCCGAAACGCGAGCACTTAGTGGGTATCGAAGCATGTCGGCTCACTCACTGGGCTTTTCGATCGATATCTGGAACAGGCCTCAGAACGCGTCGGGATCTGGCCTCTAGCGCCTAGCGGTACTACCGGCAAGATGTTAGCGCCGCGCTAGACGAAATTGGACTGGCTCTCTGGCAAGAGGCGATTAGGAGCTTGGATTTCGGGGCGCTCCGTCAGCGGCTTGAAGATGACAAACGACCGTGGAACGGGAGCATTGTCCGGGCGCTCGAACAAGAGGCGTACTACTGCGAGCCGGGGAGCCGGGGACAAAGACCGATCGGATAACAGTCGCGTACGACGCGCTTGCTGGCCACCTGATCGCCAATGTGTTTTAGCGAGGCGTGGACGACAGGGACTTGAGGAATAGCTAAACGAACCGGCCACGATACGGCCTTGGGGGACCGCTCCACTACCAGCATCCCCTGGCCGCAGACACGCTTTGGGCACTTGTCGGACTTCTCCCTCGGCGCCTTCATCGACAGCAACTGTGGCCTCTCCTTCCGCAGCCGATGCGAACCGCCGCCCTGCTCCGTGCGGCTGACCTGGAAGCCGCCTACCTTGATGCGGCAACGGTCCGTGAGCTGACGGGCCTGATAGAGGACGTTTCAAGCGCTCCTCGTGACCTGTTCGATCGACTTCGGCAGACTCGGGCCTCGCCAGCGCACCCTCTCAATTCGGAGTTTCTCGACGCCACGCTTCGTCCCATGTCAGTAGCCCAACGGGATCTGCGCTGGACCGAGTGGGTCCGGCAGGCAGCGGCGAATTGATCGCGGACCTGCAACGCCTGGAGCAGCGATGGCACAGCCTGGCGGAACTATCGCCTGCGGACCAGCTTCGCGCGCGGTGGGTCATGTGGATGCTCACATCAACGCCCGGACGTTCGTGACCAAGCGACCTCACGCTGGCTGGTTGGCCGAGGCGTACCCGCCGCCCTGTTCAACTTGACCCTCAACTCCCTCGGGATCAATGACCCATCCGTGCCGGAACGGATGCTCGCCGCCAGCTACGGAGTTGTGATGGCGTACCAGCTTCCAGACCCTGACCTTGAGAAGGCTCTTTACCAGTTCCTGTCTGGCCTACGCGACGCCCTCACCGGCGCTAAACCTGCTTTCCCGACCAATCACTGGCTCGCCCGCCTCTACGTCCAAGGTTGCGTGACGCTCGCCCTTGCGTACCACTCAGACGCCGTACCCGAAGGCGTACACGTTGACGGCAAGGTTCCGTTTGCCTCAGGCCCAATGATCGATCGCATCGAGCTCGGAGACCCGCGTGGCGTTGAGCTCGACGATGCGCTGAATATGTACTACGGCCGTGATACGCTTGGCCAATTTGTTGGTCTAAGGCGAGCTTTCGGCGCGAACAACCGGGCAGAACACCCGGCTGTCGGTGATCTTCGCGGCACTCTCTGGACGCTTGGTTGGCGCGAGGCCGGTATCGGCGCAATCGACAAGAAGATACGCTCCGCCGACCACGATCCTGGCGGAAGAGTCGAACGCTACGCCTATAAATACTCTTGGATCGGACTTTACAACTACCCCAAAATGCAGGACCACTATCTCAGGCACGGGGACCGTGGACGAGCGCCAGATGTCCAAATCGACCCGTCATTTCCTGTACCAGCGCCGCCTTCGGAAATCGTTATTCCTGCATGGGCTCGGCCCGTGCCGGCGGACGACCGGCGGTGGTTGCGACAAGGGATAGTCAGCGTTCCAAACGAGTTGCTTTACCTGCCCTCAATCGGGCCACATCCCGGCCCCTGGATCGCGGCATACGCGTATTTGTCCTCTAGGATCAAGATCCCAGATCGGGGCGTATTCGGTTTTCTCAGCGCGATGCTCGTCGATGCTGCGGACGCTAACCGGCTTGTCCACGCCCTAAACACGAAAGACTATCCCGGCAACTACTGGCTGCCCAGAGTACCCGAGGACTACTACACTTTCGCGGGCGAGATCCCCTGAGTCCCGACTTCGCCCGCGAGCAAGTTGAAGGCGGGCAGATGTACCTGGATTGGTCAAGCTCGGCGATGGCACGCAAATTCAGTCGAGATTCTCGCGCACGATTTCAGTTGGGAGAGTTATCACAGCGAACTCAACCAAGCCGGACACCCATTTATTCCGTCGCGGCTTTTTTCTCGGAGCTTGGACCTTAGGGTGTACCACAGTCGTTCGATCAGAGATTGACGGACAATACCAGAGCGGCGATCTCACTCCGCGCGCCTGCAGGTTTGATGGTCACCTGCTGTATCTTCGGGAGGATTTAGTGCAGCGCTATGCAGCGGCGACGAAGACTCGTTTGGTTCGTCTAGGAGAGCGGAACCTGTATGAGCTACTCGTACTCACCTCCGGATTGGCTCGTCAAGGCCCGGCACGACAACTCAATGATCTGGCGGCGGCTCGTCAGAGTGAGCAACTGTCTCCCGCCCTCGTACCGAGAACGCAGGTCGGCAAAACCGAAAAACCGGACCGTCGTCAACTCGACGTAGGCAGCGTCCGCTCCATGTGGCCGTAAGCTTCCTTCCCGTAGTTCAGATAGTCGATGAGTTGGAGCTGTCCGTCACGCCAGCGAACTTCCAATCCGACACTGCCCGCAGCTAAAACTCACACTCCGCCCGTAACTCGCCCGCTCCATCCTCTCGATCCAGTGTCAAATCTTCCCTCCGCCGCGCCGCCGTTCGTTTGCAACCGGCGACGGGTTTAACGTCGCAGCGGTGTCTGTGGATCCCTGCCAGGCTCGACATCTTTCTCGACCCCGCCCGCATCCGCGCTTTTTTCATTCACCCGGATTTCGTCCGCCGCGGCATCGGCGCCCAAATCCTCAAAGCGTGCGAAGACGCCGCCATCGCCGAGGGCTTCTCCCGCTTCGAACTCGCCGCGACGTTAGCCGGCGAGCCGTTCTTCCGCGCCCACGGCTACGCCGCGTCCGGACCTTTTGAAGTGCCGCTCCCCGGCGGCCAATCGCTCACCGTTGTCCGCATGGCGAAGCAGGCCGGATAAGGCGCGGTCTGCCGATCCGCTGTTTCCGTATCATGAAAGCTTGCCTTCTCCAAAGGACCGCCGCGTTCTCAAAACCCTCGACCGCGCTTTGTCCAAAGCCGGGGCCGGTTCCCGGACCGAGGCGCGCGGTTGGATCGGCGCCGGGCGCGTCACCGTCAATGGCAAGCTCGTTCAAACACCCGACCATTGGGTCGATCTCGCACGCGACCGCATCGCCTTCGATGGAAAACCCCTCCGCGCCGCCGAGAAAATCTACATCCTCCTCAACAAGCCCAAAGGCTGCCTCACTACTTATAAAGACCCGGAAGGCCGCCGCACGGTCTTCGATCTTCTGCCCTCCTCGCTGCCTTATTTATTCCCCGTCGGCCGCCTCGACCAGGACACCAGCGGCCTACTGTTGCTCACCAACGACGCGCAATTCGCCGAAGGCGTCACCAACCCGCTGCACAAAATCCCCAAGACCTATTTAGTCAAAGGCGCCGGCATTTTATCGGAAGAGCGAATCCAACGGCTCCGCGACGGGTTGGAACTGAGCGACGGTCCCACGAAACCGGCTGAGGTGACGCGACTGCGCGACACCGCCTCCTGCACGTTCCTCGAAATCACCATCCGCGAGGGGCGCAACCGGCAGGTCCGCCGCATGATCGAAGCCGTCGAAAGCAAGGTATTGAAGCTGGTGCGAACGGCGATCGGCCCCATCGAGATCGGCGGTCTTGGAATCGGCGAGCATCGCCCGCTCACTCCGGCCGAAGTCCGGCAACTCACCGCCCGCAAACGGTAGACCGCCTACCCAGCCAAACCGGGCACGCCGCCCGCGCCCTTCGCCAACCTCACGGCGCGAACGATCGCTTGCGACACCGCCTCGGCCGCGCCCACGCCCAGCGTGTTCAGTTCTCCGCGCGTCTCGCCCACCGAGAGCGCGATCACCAGATCGCCGTCGAAGGTGGTCCACACCGGCGAAATCGTCCGCGCCACGCCGAGGCTCGCCAATTGCGCCAGCTTCGTCGCGCCGGTTTTTGAAAGCGCGACGTTGGTGGCCACCACCACCAGCGTCGTGTTCGTCTTTTGAAACCCTCCGCTTGCGTTCCGCTCCATCGCGCCGTGTTTCATCGCTTCGGCGGTGTTCGAGAAATCGCGCGAATCTTTCGCCGTGCGAGCGCCCGCCAAAATTTTTCCCGTCGCCGGATCCAACACGTCGCCGAAGGCGTTCACCGCCGCCAGCGCCGACACCAGCACGCCTCCCGGCAACTGCATCGTCGCGGTCCCCACGCCCGATTTCATCGCCCGGCCCATGCCGAACAACTTCCCCACCGTCGCGCCGGCGCCCGCGCCCACCGAGCCTTCCATCACCGGTCCCGCCGTCGCCGCGGCCGCCGCGCTTTCCCCCATCTCGCGCGTCGGACGAACGCCCGCTTTCGCGATCGCCAAATCGAAAAGAATCGCCCCCACCACCAGCGGAACCTTCCCCGCGCCGGTGTCGAACCCCACTCCCTTGCGCTCCAGAAAGCGCCGCACGCCCGACGCCGCTTCCAATCCGAAGGCGCTGCCGCCGCCCAGCATCACTCCATGCACCCGTTCGGTCATGTGCAGCGGGTTTAACAGGTCCAGTTCCTCGGTGCCGGTCGCCGATCCGCGAATGTCCACGCCGCCCACCGCTCCGCCCTCGCACAGAATCGCCGTGCAACCGGTGATTCCGGCGATATCCCAGGCATGGCCCACGCGCACTCCGGGAATGTCGGTCAGGCCGCTCATATAAGGATGCAATTCTTCGACCGTATGGTAGCATCGAGATTCATGAGGACGCGTTAGTGCTCGACTTCGCGAAGGCGCCGGTCGCCGAGCTTCAGGATTTCGTCGTCCTCGCGGGCCGGGCGTTCAAGAACGTCTTCCGCGCGCCGCACTATTGGGACGACGTTTTCATCCAGATGGAAGTCATCGGCGTCGGCAGCCTGCCCATCATCATCCTCACCGGCTTCTTCAGCGGCTTTGTCATCACGATGCAGATGTCGCGCGCGCTGGGCACCTACGGAGCGACGGGCCAGGTTGGCCCGATCGTCATGATCACGTCTGGTGCGCGAGCTCGGGCCGGTGCTGACCGCGCTGCTTGTCGCCGGGCGCAACGCCTCCGGCATCGCCAGCGAACTCGGCTCCATGAAGGTCAGCGAACAGATCGACGCCATGCGCGCGCTTGGCACGGACCCCATCCAGAAGCTGGTCACGCCCGCGCCTCATCGCCACCTGCATCATGCTCCCCCAGCTCACCATCGTTTCCGATTTCCTCGGCATGGTGGGCGGCTTCGTCATCGCCTATTTCAGCCTTCGCCTCACTTCGTCGGAGTACTGGACGCCCGCCTACCAGATTCTGGAAGCCAACGATCTGGTGCAAGGCTTGTTGAAACCGGTGGTCTTCGCCGTCGTCATCTCCCTGGTCGGCTGTTTCTACGGAATGAAAACCACCGGCGGCACTCAGGGCGTCGGCCGGGCGACGACCCAGGCGGTGGTCGTCTCCTCCGTATGGATCTTCATCCTCACCGCTTTCATCACCCGCATTTTCGTGAACCTCTGATCTCCCGCATGGCTTCCACTCCGGCAAACGGCGCCGCGGCTCCGATCCTCCAATTCGAAGACGTTAGCCTGAGCTTCGACCGGAAAGTGGTGGACGGCGTTTCCTTCCTGTTGCGCGCCGGGGAAACCCGCGTCGTTCTCGGCGCCTCCGGCAGCGGCAAGAGCGTCCTGTTGAAAATGGCCATCGGACTTCTGCAACCCGACTCCGGCCGGATCTTCCTTTTCGGCCAGGACATCACCCGGCTGAGCGAGCACGATCTATTCCCCATACGCGCCCGTGTCGGAGTCCTATTCCAGGAGGGAGGACTTTTCGACTCCTTCACGGTGGAGGAAAACGTCGCCTATCCGCTTGAAAATCTCCAAAGCGGGCGCATCGCGGACGAGGCCGCGGTGCATGAGAAAGTCCTCGACGCGTTGCGCTTCGTCGAGCTCGAGCAAACGCTCGACAAATTTCCCGCCGAGCTTTCCGGAGGCATGCGCCGCCGGGTCGGCATCGCCCGCGCCGTCGTCACCGGCCCGCCGTTGATCCTCTACGATTCCCCCACCGCCGGCCTCGATCCCATCACCGCCAATACCATCATGGCCCTGGTCGCCAAGGAGCGCGACAGCCAGAATACGGCCAATCTCATCGTCACGCATCGCTACCAGGACGGGCAATTAATGGCGGGTTTCCGCTACAATTCCGGCAAGGGGCGGCTCGAACCGCTTCCGCGGAACGCGACGGCTTGGGGGGCCACGGTCTTTATGGTGATGAAGGACGGCCAACTTGTCTTTGAAGGAGATCAAACGGCGCTGGAGGCTTCCACCGATTCCTACGTCTCCAAGTTCGTGCGCCGGTAACCATCCATGCCTGTTCAAACCAAAGCGAATTGGGCCCGCCTCAAAGTAGGCCTGTTGACGGTCGCCGCGTTGACGATTTTCGGAATCGCCGTCTTTCTGATCACCGGCGACTATAACTTCTTCGAAGGCGACTCCACCGTCTACACCTACCTCAGCGACTCGGCCGCTCTCGCCCAGGGCGCGCCGGTCAGCTTGAACGGCATCACCGTCGGCAAGGTGCGCCAGATCGGTCTATCGGGGCTGGCAAATCCGCAAAAGCAGGTCCGCGTCGACATGGAAATTCGCAGCGGTATACATGACGCGCATCCCCATCGATTCGGTCACCTCCATCAGCGCCGCGAATCTTCTCGGAACCAAGTTCGTCAACATTACCAGAGGCAAGGATCCGAAGCATATCGCCGATCGCGGCACGCTTCCCAGCCTCAACACCGCCGATTTCGAGGACGTGGTGAAACAAGGCTACGCCATCCTCGCTTCGCTGCAAGAGACGGTGAATAAGGTGAATGGCATCGTCGATGTGGTCCAGTCCGGCAAGGGGAGCATCGGCAAGCTGCTGGTGAGCGAGGAATTTTACGACCGCCTCAACGATGTCGCCAAGCAGGTGCAGGTCATCGCCTTGGCGCTCAACGACAACAAGGGAACGCTGGGCCATCTGCTAAACAACGACGATATGTACAAGCAGGTAAGCGGCTCCCTGACGCGCATCGACAACCTGCTCGCCGGTGCGCAGCAGGGCCAGGGAACCGCCGGCAAATTCCTGAAAGATCCCGAGCTGTACGACAACCTGAACAAAACCGTGCTCGACGTCCGCAAGGTTCTGGCCGATTTGCAATCGGGCAAGGGAACGGCGGGCAAACTTTTGTATTCCGACGATCTGCATAATCAGATTTCGGCGACGATAGCCAAGCTGGATACGATGATCGACCGCATGAACGCGGGGCAAGGAACGCTCGGCCAGCTTGTGGTGAATCCGCAGTTGTACGACAGCATGAACGGCGCCACTCAGGAACTGCACGGACTCCTGAAAGACTTCCGCGCGAATCCGAAAAAATTCCTGCGGATCAAGCTGAGCCTTTTTTGAAAACGCTGGTAGTCAACGCCGACGACTTCGGCTTCACGCGCGACGTGAACGAGGGGATTGTCTTCGCGCATCGCAACGGCATCCTTACGGCGACGACGCTGATGGCCACCGGCGCGGCGTTCGATCACGCCGTGGCGCTGGCGCGGGAGTCGCCCACGCTCGACATCGGGTGCCATCTGGTGCTGGTTGGCGGCGCTGGGTTTCCGCCCACCGTGGCCGCGCTCGCCCGCGCGCTGGCGCTGCGGCGCATCCGCGTCTACGACGAATTGCGCGCGCAGATGCGGCGGATTTTCGAGGCGGGCATCCGCCCCACGCATCTGGATACGCACAAGCACACGCATCTTTTCCCGCCGGTGCTCGACGCGGTGGCCGCGCTGTCACGGGAGTTCGCCGTTCCCTGGGTGCGCCGGCCGTTCGATTTTCCGCTGAACGCCGATGGAGTTCCCCTGGCGATGCGGGTGGCGAGCGGGGCCTTCGGCCTGCTGCGAGGGCGATTCCGCCGCGTGTTGATGAGGCACGGCTGCCGGACGACGGAGCACTTCGCGGGCTTTCGCGTGACGGGGCGCTTCGACGCGGCGGAACTGGCGCGGCTGATCCGCCGCCTTCCGGAGGGGTCCACCGAGTTCATGTGCCATCCCGGGTTTTGCACGGAGGAACTGCGCGCCGCGCGCACGCGGTTGAAAGAAAGCCGCCGCCGCGAACTGGATGCGCTGGTGTCGCCGGAGGTCCGCGACGCCATCGCCGAGAGCGGCGTGCGTTTGGTCGACTACCGCGGCTTAACGGACGCCTGAAGCGTTCAATCGAGCAGGTGACCGAGTTTGTCTTTTTTCGTTTGCAAGTAACGCTCGGTGGATTCGCTAGGTTCGACAATGGCCGGGACGCGTTCGGTGATGGCGATGCCGGCTTGTTCGAGCGCGGCGATTTTGTCGGGGTTATTGGACAGCAATCGCACGGCGCTCAGGCCGAAATAGCGGAGAATTTCGGCGGACATCGCGTAGCTGCGCAAGTCGGCCTCGAAGCCAAGCTGTTCGTTGGCCTCCACCGTGTCGGCGCCGGCGTCCTGTAGTTCGTAGGCGCGCAGTTTGTTCAACAGGCCGATGCCGCGCCCTTCTTTGTTCTCGTAGATCAGGAGGCCGCGGCCTTCGCCGGCGATCCGCTCCAGGGACATTTCCAGTTGCTGGCGGCAGTCGCAGCGCAGGCTGTGAAAGACGTCGCCGGTGAGGCATTGCGAGTGAATGCGCACCAGCGGCGCGCCGCCCACGGCGAGATCGCCCATTTTGAGCGCCACCGATTCCTCTTCGGCGCCGTCGAATTCGCCGTGAAATCCGTAGATGCGGAAATGCCCGAAACGGCTGGGAAAATCCGCCTCGGCCACTTTGAAGACACGAATCGCGAGCGAAGAGGGAGCCTGCATGAAGGGATTTGTTACTACTCCTATTATAATGATGTTCCAAGGGCGGACTTGTTAGAACAACAACAGCACCTGGTCACGCTGCTGGTGAAACTGGCCGTCGCCGCATCCTTCGCCAGCATTCTGTCGCGATTCGGCGCCTTCGTCCGGATGTTGATGCGCGAGGAGCGCACGCTGCTGCAGCGGGTGAAACTGTCGTTCGGGTTTGCGGCGATTTTCGGAGGCGGCGTGGCGGTGCGCGTCTTCATCCCCGCTTACACCGCGGCCGATCTGGGGCTGGAGGGCGCGATGCTGGCGGGCCTGGTGGGCGGATATGTCACCGGACTTTTGTCGGGCGTGCTGATCTCGATCCCGGCGGTAGTGAGCGGAGAGTTGATGTCGATGCCGCTGTTCGCCGCCGCGGGCGTTCTGGGCGGGCTGCTGCGCGACATCGCGCCGGACAAAGAAGACGTCTGGCGCTTCTCGCCGTTCTTCGATCTCAGCCTGTACCGCTCGCTCCGCCAGCGGCAGGACTGGCATCGCACGGCCTTTCAAATCGGCTGCGTCTTGGTGGTTGTCTTCGCCGAGTTTCTAAAGACCGTGGTGGCGCGCGTGTTCGGAACCAAGGGCGTCTTCAGCCTGGAGCAGCATTGGAGCGATCCATCGGGCTTCACCGTTTTCGCCAGTTACCTGTGTACGCTGCTGTCGATTACTCTACCGATGAAGATTTGGAGTAACACGCGCAACGAGAAAAAACTGGAGGAGCAGCAGCACCGGTTGAACGAGGCGCGCCTGGCGGCGCTCACCAGCCAGATCAATCCGCATTTCCTTTTCAATACGCTCAACTCGGTTTCCTCGCTGATCCGCACGAATCCGGAGCAGGCGCGCAACGTCGTCTACAAATTGTCGAGCATTCTGCGCCGCCTTCTGCGCAAAACCGAAAACCTTTCGCCGCTGGGCGACGAGCTTTCCTTCATCGACAACTACATGGCGATCGAACTGGTGCGCTTCGGCGATAAGCTGCGTTTCGTGAAGGAGATCGATCCGGGCGTCGAGAACCGTTTGGTCCCCTCGATGATGCTCCAGCCGCTGATCGAGAACAGCATCCGGCACGGGTTGGCGAGCAAGGTGGAAGGAGGAACGATACGCGTCCGGGCGTGGCTGGAGGGACGCCGGCTGCACATTGTCGTCGAGGACGACGGGGTGGGTATCGCCGAAGCGCGTCTGGCGACGCTGTTCGAACAGGGGATCGGCGTCAGCAACGTGAACGAGCGGCTGAAGGTGCTGTTCGCCAACGACTACCGCATGTGGATCGACAGCAAGCCGGGGGAAGGAACGCGGACGGGCATCGAAATTCCGGATCTGCCGGCGGCGGCCGCGGCGGTTCCGGCCTAACCGGCGAGGGGGCGGTTTCGTCCAAGCCGGCGTGCGGAAAATATTTCTATCCTTCGCGTTGGGCGTTGTCGCCCTGGCTCAAGATCCTCCAATCGAGAACGCCCGCGTGGTTCGCCGTTCGGCGGCTGCCGGATTGGAGAGCGTTTTCCGGGCGGCCTCCGCCGAAAGCGGCCCGCTCTGGATCGGCTATGCCGTTCCGTGCCGCGGCAACGAAGGGCAAGGGCAACGGGTGATGCTGGAAGGTTCGGGAGCGAGCGGCAACTGGAACAACGGGCGGAACGACGGCGGGCACAGCGACCGGCTCCTCGTCCTGTTTCGCGCCGAGCGCGGGCGGATTGGCAAGATCCGGATCGCCAACGGCAACGCGATTCTGGATGCGGGCGGGCTGCCGATGATTTGGGTGGAAGATGTGAAAGGCGGAGAGAGCGTCCGGCTGCTCGAAGGATTTCTCGACGATACCGGCGACGGCGCGCGGAAAGAAGCTTTGGTCGCCATCGCTTTGCACGACGATCCGGAATCGGTGACGGCGCTGGTGCGGGCGGCGCATCAAAACCCAAGCGGCCACATTCGCGGGCAGGCGCTGTTTTGGCTGGCGCAGAAGACCAGCCGCAAGATCGCCGCCGAAGCGATCGAAAACGCCATCGAGAACGATCCGGAGACGGAGGTGAAGCGCCAAGCGGTATTCGCGTTGTCGCAAATGCCTGCCGAGGAGGGAGTGCCGCGGCTGATCGCGGTGGCGCGGACGAACCGGAATCGCGAGGTGCGCAAGCAGGCCGTGTTCTGGTTGGGGCAGAGCCGCGATCCGCGCGCGCTTCAGTTTTTCGAAGACGTTCTCTCGCGGTGACGGTCAGGCCGGCCGCGATTGGGGGCGCACGCCCGCGGTCTGGGTGAGCAGGCCGGTGACGGCGCCGAACAGCATGCCCGGCAGCATGATGGCGAAGTAATAGTGTTTTCCGGTTGCCGAGGGCATGGAGGCGACAAGGTAGGCGAACAGCAGCCCGAAGGAGGCGCCGGTGGCGACGCCCCAGGCGAGCGAAGGCACCTTGCGCGCCACCATTCCGCAAATCAATCCGACCAACATGCCCTTGACGGTGGAGCCGATGAGGATGCTGGTCAGGAACGGCCGCACCTCCGGCGTAAACCAGGCGGTAAGACCGTCGAGCAAGCCGAGGACGGCGCCGGCAATTAATCCAACTGCGATTTTGTTCATTTTCGATTCCCCTTCTCGAACGATGCCGCGGGAGCGGCCTTCGCGAGTATACATCGGAAGGCGCGGGTGCGGGCGTCGTTGCCGCCTTGGCCGCGGGGCGCGGGTTGAAGCGTCTGGCCGCCGTTGTGCGTCCGCAGATCCGTTGATCTTCGCCGTTATGATACCCGTGCTCACGGCCGCCGCACTGTTCCCCAGTTTTTTGCCGGCCCGGCGCGCAAGCCGGATCGACCCGGTGTGTGCGCTGCGCCAGGATTGGCCGGTGGCCGGATTCACGATGTGACTCGCGGCTTGGTGCTGCGCCGTCAACGGACTAACGTAGCCTTCGACGTTGCGCTCGGGGCGGCGTGCCATGGAGGCGTCCGCGTCGGGCGTCGGACGAACATCCATGGCCGGGTTGCCGCCGGCGGCCCTGGCGCGTGAAAATGGAGTCAGACTCGAGTTTGCCGGAGCGAAAGGCCTGGACGGCCGCTGGGGCGATGCTTTGGCTCGATCGGGTCTGATGATTGTGCGAGAGTATTCCAATGAACCGCGAGCTGGTTATAGCGACATTACGAGCTCACGAACCGGAGCTTAAGGCTGCCGGCGTTCTGAGCGCTTCGGTGTTCGGCTCCACGGCGCGCGGCGATGCCGGCGCGGATTCCGATGTCGATGTTGCGGTTCGTCTGGGCGAGGATTTTTCAAGCGGCGGCTTTGATTATTTTGGCCGCCTGGAGGACCTTGAGCGGCAACTATCGCGTATGCTGGGCTGCAAGGTCGACGTCGTCGAGGAACCTGTGCGCAAAGAGCGTTTCCAGACACGGATAGACACGGATCGCGCCCTTGCCTTCTGACAGGCCCGCCGATCGCCTGCGAGACATTATCGACAACGCGCAAGCGGTTTTTAGATACATGATCGACGAGGATTTGTGGGGTTTCGGGGAGGCCGAAAAACCCACGATTCCGTCACGATGCAGTTTTGCGAAAAGAACTACGATCAAGAGTCAACCAGATCGGGACGTACGTAAGTGGTTCACAATATAACCATGGCCGAACAATCGAACAAACCGCCGCCTCCTAGCCCCGACGCCACTTGGAAAGAGTTCACGGCCGGGCTTCCTGGATTCCCTGATGCTCTAAGTGACGGCATGGATTGTATAATTCAACTGGCCCACGAAGCGACTGTGGCTTCGGGTGCTTCCTTGGTGATCGCTATGTTGACGGGCAGCCTTGCGGAGAACCTTAATGACATCGTGTTTCTGTGCGCCAATGAACGACGGGATGGCGCGTTGCGATTGCTCCGAACGCCATATGAAAAGTATCTGTATGCCCACTTCATTTCGAACCACCCGGAAAACGCTGAAGATTTCTTGCAATTCGACTCGATCCAGGCGAAGAATCTCATGACCGAATTCGAGATGCACTATGAGTACAGAATGAGCGATCGGGGCGAAACGGCTCTTGAAAAGATGATCGAGTCCGCTCGGGCGAAATTCAGGCCAAACAGGTGTAAATCCTGTGGCGATAGTCTTCCTAGAATGTGGACTAAAGTTACACCGGAACAGATGGCGCGGGACGCTGGGTTGCAAGGTATCCACGTTTTTGCTTATCGGTACGCAACGCTGTTTATCCACCCCTCGTGGCGCGGAGTATCGGATCAGGTAGCTCAGTCCGTCAATCTTCCTAGCATTTTGGTAATCGTTCACAAGCTCATACTTGAAACCATAAAACTGCAATGGCTCCAATTCAAGAAGACGAAGACGATCAGCGGCAGCACGGCGAAAGTGGTACACAAGCTGGTTGAGCTTAACAGCGTGCCGCCCAAGTCGGAACCGACTATTTAGTCCGAGGCGCCTGACGCGCTGTTCTCGTTCCACTTGAGAAGTTCAAAGATGGACGGTCGGGCATTCGGTCGACGGGCGGCCCTTGTCTCGGTTCGCTGAGAGCGTCGTTATACACAGAGGTAATGCGCGCCGCACCACATGAGTGGGATTTCCGGAAGAATCGGCGCCGCAGTGAATCCGTCGGGGCCACGCGTTATCACGGGCCTGATGCCGGCGATGCGTGAATTGCGTGTCCTCTTGCGGCTTTCGAAAGAGATCAGTTTACTGGGCAAATCGGCCTGAACGGCGAAGCCCTCTGGCAAAACCTCGCGGCACGGTGTCGGCGACACAGCCGCCGACACCGTATTGATCGAAGGAACGAGCAGCCGAGTCCAGACCTCCTCCGCGACGGGCGGTGCCTTCCGTGGTTTACCAATCCGGTCACGAGCCGCTTCGTCACCAGAGTTTCGCCTTTCACGCGGATCCAGACTTTGGCAGCATTTTCGAGATTGACGCGCCCGTGTGCGGCTTGGGCGAAGGGAATTCGGTATCTTTCACCGCGTCCCTACAGCGTTCCGTCGATGAAGCGCTGCATGCAGGCGGCGGTGTCGGGGAATTGCTGGTCTTTGGCGAAGCGGTATTGGGCTTCCATTTCGGCGATGATCCAGCCGTCGTAGTTCACCTTTCGCAACGCGGCGCGGATGGATTTCCAGTCGTTGTCGCCGAGGAAGAGCGGGGCGTAGACGGTCTGGTCGCCGCAGCGACCGCGCTGGCGGTGGACGTCCTTCACATGGACGCGGGTGATGCGCGGGGCGTTGATTTCGATCCATTGGTCGGGGAAGCCGGTGTCGTGGATGTTGCCGACGTCGAGATGGAGGCCGACCCAGGGGCTGTTCACGTCGTCCAGGAAAAGTTTGAATTCGCGCGGGCTCAGAAGGAAGCGCTGCTCGGAGCAGCAGTTCTCGCAACCGATCTTCACTTTGGCTTTCGCGGCGGGCTCGGCCAGTTTCTGAAGCGCTTCAACGGTGCGCGGGTAGACGTCCTGATACGGGCTGGCCTCGGTGACTAACCCGGCGACGACTAAGATGGCGTCGGTGCCGAACAATTGCGCCGTTTCGATCTGGCGGGTGACGTGGTCCATGGCCATGGCGCGGATGCGCGGGTCGGGGTTGGAGAGATTATGCTTCCAATCGAGCGAGTTACTGACATTTGAAACGGTCAAGCCGGCCGCTTCGATTTTGCGGCGCAAGGCGAGCAGTTGCGCGTCGGTGGTTTCGCGCTGGAACCACGGGCGGTCGCCGAGCCACAGCTCGATCCCCTCGAATCCGGCCTTGCGGATGTATTCGAGGCCGCGGTCGAAGCCCCACTCGGGGCGGATCATGTTATCGCCGATGGATCGTTTCATGACAGGTTACTCATACTTTCCGCGACCAGGCGCTTGGTGTTCTCATAAGGATCGCCCTCGGCGTCCCACTCCATGGAAAAGTAGCCGCGATAGTTGGCGGCCTTGGCGATGCCGAAAGTCTTGGCGATATCGATGTTATAAAGTTTTCCGTTGTCGGTTTCCGAATCCTTGACGTGGCAGATGGAGTAAGCGTGGGCGAACATGGCGGTGACGGCGTCGTAGTTGTACTGATCGCCTTTGCCCAGGATCATGGAGTTGCAGAAATCGGGTAGGGCGCGGAGCCAGGGATTGTTGACTTTCTCCAGAACCTGGACGATGAAGAAGGCGTCCTCGCTGTGCGGGTCGTCGTTTTCGAGGCTGACGACGATGCGCTTCTGGCTGGCATACACGGCGAGCGCGGAAAGGCTGCCGGCGGTGCGGTCCACATCGGGCTGCGTGCCGCGGGCGGATTGGATGTGGGTGCGAATGCCGGGCGAGCCGATGGCGCCGGCGACGTCCACCCAGTGGCGCGCGTTGTCGATGGCGGTCTTGCGTTTGTTGGGATCGAGATCGTAAAAGCTGCCGTGGAGGCGGCCGACGGCGATGTTGACCACGTGGGAATGGGAAGCGGCCAGCGCCTTGCGGAACTTGTTGAGGAAGGTGGCATCGGTGGAGGGGAAGTGTTCGTCGAGCGGCTCGATGCCGGAGACGCCGAAGCGATCGGCGATCATCTTGGGGAAATCGAGCAGCGTCAGCTTGCCGTGCTTCGGGTCGAGATCCTTCCGGAAAGGATAGGAAGCGACGGCGAGGCGGGCGTGCGGATCGGTGGGGAACTTCACGTTCGGGCCGGCGGCGGCGCTCAAGCGGGAAGCGGACGCGGCGGCGAGGCCGGCGAGGGACGTTTGAAGGAAATGGCGTCTGTTCATGGGGCGATTTGGAAGTCGAAGATGTTTTCGGATAATTGCTTTCCGGCGCCGTCGAGGACTTGGGCGTGGAGCGAATAGGCGCCGGGTTGAGCCGCCTTCCATATTACTTCGCCGAGGCGGGCGGAGGAATCGGCGGCGATGGAGACGGGGAAGTCGCCGGAGGTTTGCGGCGACCGCCATGGGCGCTGGCGATGCTCCAATGAATGCGGGCGTTGGGGATGGGACGCCACTCGTCGTTCACGGCCCAGACGGCGCAGCGGAACTCGTCGCCGGGCTTCCAACGGTCGCGGTCGTATTCGAGGCTGGCGAGGACGGGAGCGAAGCTGCGCTGAACGGTGTAGAAGGCTTGCGTCGGCTGGCGGTAAAAATCAATAGCGGCCATGGTGGCCGAGGGCCAGATGTCGATGGCGTGGAAATGAAGAATGCCGCCGGCGGGATTGTATTTGAGGCGGCGGCTGCGCTCCAGGGCGATTTGAAAGAGACGCGCGACGTAGGCCTGCGTTTGCGGGATGTACTGTTCCAGCGTCATGCCATCGGGCGATCCCCAGGCGCGCATAGCTTCGGGAATTTGCAGCTTGTGAAATTCCCATTCGTCCACATGGTCGGCGATGGGCCAGGCGGCGGGCAGGAATTTCATGATCGTGGAGTAATTGGGGAGCGCCGTCGCGCCAAGCTCGGAGACGAACGGCTCCGACATTTTCGTGTACTCCCAAACGCTGCCTTCGTACCAGCCGTGATATACGTGAGCGTCGCCGTAGCGGCCGGTGGAGCGGACCACGGGGCGATGCTGCGGGTCGAGCAGCGCGGGGCGCGGGGCGAGGTGTTTGGTGATGTCGCGGTAGTTGTCTAAATCCTCTTCGTCGCTGGTGGCCCAGAGGGCGATGCACGGATGATTGCGAACGTACTTGATGAGCGGATCGTAGAGGGCGGCGGCGCGGAGGGAGAAAGCGGTGTCGTGCGGATACCAGGCTTCGAGGTAATCCTGCCAGACGAGGACGCCTTTCTCATCGGCGAGATCGTAGAACTCGGGGTTGGTGAAGTGAGTGTGAAGACGAATCATGTTGACGTTCATCTGTAACATGAGGTTGAGGTCGCGTTCGTAAAAGGCGCGGGAGGTTTCCGAGAGGAAGAGGTTGTAGTAGTAATTGGTGCCGCGAATGAACATGCGGCGGCGGTTGAGGTAGAAATCCCAGCCGATCTTTTCGATTTCGCGGATGCCGACGGCGAGGGATTTCGAATCGATCACTTGTCCGGCGGCGTTGAGTAAGTGGATGTCGAGCGTGTAGAGATTCGGTTTGCCGTGATCCCAGGTCCACCAGAGTTGGGGATGATCTACGGGGAGGATGAGGCGGGCCGATGGAGGCGGGTGCGGTGATGGTTTGAGTGGCGGCGGAGGAGAAATTGCGCGGGTGCAAGCTGAGCTGCCACGAGCAGCCGTCGGGGTCGCCGGCGGTTTCGAGATTCACTTCCACTTCGGCGCGGGAGCCGGCGTCGTCGAGCAGGCGGGTGTCGATGGAGACATCGGCGATGTTGGCTTCGGCGGAGGCGAGGAGGCGGACGGAGCGGGTGATGCCTTCGGCGGTGATGTCGTCGGGTTTTTGATCGACGGCGCCGTAGGAGCCTTTGACGTAGTAAGGGCGATGGCGCCAGTAATAGGAGACCGGAGTCCACAGGCGGACGCGGATTTCGTTTGAAGCGCCGGGCTTGGCGAAGGCGGTGACGTCGTATTCGTAGGGGTCGATGTAACCTTCGTGGCGGCCGAGATAGTGGCCGTTGAAGTAAGTGTCGGCGTAGTAATCTGTGGCGTCGAATTGCAGGCGAAGACGGTGCGAGGCGAAGGAGGTAGGAATAGAGAAGGTTTTCGAGTAAGTCCAGATTTTTGTGCTGATCCAATCGGCTTCGTGAGTGAAGTACTTGGGGAGCGGGGTGGAGAACGGATCGGCGGGATAGATTTGGGTGTGGACGGAACCGGGGACGCGGACGGTGATGGGCGCGCGGCCGGGAGTGGCGAGTTGCCAGTCGCCGTCGAGGGAAAGGGATTCGGGTTTCAGCGAAGCGCGAGGAACGGAGACCGGAGGCGGCGGAGCGCCGGGAGCGGGGGTGACGAGGAGCGGATGGCGGAGGATGGCGTTTTCGCGGCGGGCGTTGAGGGCGGTGCGCGGACCGTCCCATTCGGGAAAAGTGAGGGCGATTGTGGTTTCGTTCGCGTCGCCGCGTTGGGCGCGGAAGCGGCGGGAGCCGATGCCGGTCCAGTTAAGTTCGGCGTCGAGGGCAACAAGGCCGAGAGCGCCGTAGTTCTCCGAATGGTTGTAATAGACGGCGTTGCCGCCGGGGAGTTTGGCCCAGGCGGGGCGCGGGGCG
Source organism: uncultured Acidobacteriota bacterium (assembly GCA_963823105.1). Lineage (GTDB taxonomy): Bacteria > Acidobacteriota > Terriglobia > Bryobacterales > Bryobacteraceae > JAJYKC01. The sequence goes on along the minus strand of CAWGKC010000005.1, from coordinate 642,893 downwards.
ATGCCGCTATCGGGAGGGTCGATGTGTTCGGGGCCAAGCGGCCAATGGTATTCGTCGCCGGAGACGCAGCGATCGAAGGGGAGATAGGGCGAGGCGGAGACGCTGAGGAACGCGAAACCGCGGCGGGCTTTCCATAGAAGCGCGGGGCTTTGCGCCGTCCAGGTGAATTCCCAGGTTTCATCGGGGCGGGACAGGCGGACGCGGGCGCGCAGAGGGCCCATTTCCAGGAACTCGACGCCGGTGAGCGGGCCGGTGGCGCCGAGCGAGGTCCAGCCGAGATTTTCACCGGAGACGCCGGGGACTGCGGGAGGGATGTCGGAGGCGGTGTGGATGTCGTTCTTGAGCGAGTCGGGATTTTCGGGGGTGGTCTCGACGAGATTGAGAGTGTGGTGGGTTTCCGAAGTCAGGTTGTAGGCTTCGACGATGGCGGCGGCGTGGAGATCGACGATGACGCGGAAGCGGGAGTTGCCGAGCTCGACGCGATTGAGGCCGATCTTCTTGACGCGGATCTCATTGGTAGCCCAGTGGATCTTTACGATCGGGTTGGTATTGGTTTCGATGCGATAGACGGGAAGTTCGCCGGGAATCAGCGACGCAGGGAAGAGGAGACCCTCGGGCGTGTACTGCCAGACGAGCGTGCGGCCGTCAGGGGCAGTGACGGTGTGCGGGGAAGCGTTGGCGGGCAGTCGAACGGAGACTACTTCGTTCATGCGGCGATAAAGCCCAGTCGGTTCTTCGACGCGGACGGAAACGGTTTGAGCGAGCGCGGCGGCGCTCAATAAAACAAAAAGAGCCGGAATGTTCCGGCCCCGATTATTCATGAGGGAGGTAGCCGGCATAGACGCCGGTTTGCAACACGTTCCCTTTATAGTCCATGTCCTGGTGGATGCCGATGCTGGAGGTGTAATAGGCGCGGATGGTGTGACTCTTGAGGAGGAGATAGAACTTCTCCTCCGGAGTCAGTTCCGGGCCTTCGCCCTGGCCATGGCGATGGGTATGCATTTCGTTCTCGCGTTCGGAGGCTTTGGTGAGCATGGCCAGACGCTCCTCGGACGATTTGCCGAGGAAGAGTTTCAGCCCGTTGCGGAAGTCGTCGCGTTCCTCGTCTTCGAAGGCCTCAGCGAGCCGTTGGTCGATATAATCGGCGACCTTGGCCGCCTTGGCGCCGGGGGATTTTTCATCGGTCGGGATCAGGATGTCGGTTAGTTCGTCGGTGGCGGCGAACTCCTCGGTGGTGAAGAAGCGATGCTGGCCGCTGGCGGTGTCGGCGCGCACCATTCGCGCGGCGACGGCGGTGGCGGCGGTGAGTTTAATGAGATCGCGGCGGCCGATTGCGTCAGACATTAGACTTCTCCTTTCTTGAGCCGTTCGGCAAGGTAATCGCAGGAGCGCCAGGCCAGCGCCATGATGGTCCAGGTGGGATTCTGGCACGATGCGCTGACGTGGGTGCTGCCGTCGACGACAAAGAGATTTTTGACGTCGTGCGATTGCTGGAACTGATTGACGACGGATTTCTTGGGATCGACGCCCATGCGGGCGAGACCGAGTTCGTGGATGGACCAGCCTTCGGTGAGCGGTTCCTTATCGACGCCGATGATTTCGATGCCGGCGTTGTGGAACATCTCTTGCGCCTGTTCGGCCATGTCGGCCACCATCTTTTTCTCGTTGTCGCCGAACTTATAACTGAACCGGATCACCGGAATTCCCCAGCGGTCTTTCACGTCGGGGTCGATGGAGATGGCGTTTTCATAACGCGGCAACACTTCGCCGAAACCGCCCATGCCGATGAAGGCGCCGCCGTAATCGCGGACCTGTTTCTTGAACGAGGCGCCGAAGCCGGGCGTTTGAAAGGCGTGGCCGGGGAACATGGACATGCCGCTTTCGCCTTCGAAGCCGTAGCCGCGGATGAAGTTGGGATTGCGGTCGCCCAGGTTGCGGAAGCGCGGCAGGTAGAACGCGCCGGGGCGGCCGTCGTCGAGGGTGTGCGGCTTGCCCACCATGCTCTTGACGATGCCGGTGACGCCGGGGCCCATGACGTGTTCGCAGAAATTGTGGCCGACGTGTCCGCTGGAATTGGCGATGCCGTTGGGATAGAGCGTGGATTTCGAAAGCAGCAGGAGGCGCGCCGATTCGAGCGTGGAAGCGCCGAGAACGACGGTCTTGCCCTTGGCCTGATACGTCTTGCCGGTCTCTGTATCGATGAAGGTGACGCCGCTGGCCTTGCCGGTGTTTTTGTCCACCGTGATTTCACTCACCGTGGCGTTGGTGCGCAGGGTCATGTTGCCGGTGTCCATGGCCGGATAGATGAGGCCGGTGGGGGAATCGAAGGCGGCGTGGATGTCGCAGCCTCCGGCGCGCCGGCCGCACGCTCCGCGGCCGTAACATTTGCTGCGGTATTTGTTGTGCTTCAGGCCGTCGGTGGTGACGCCGGCGCGGTACGGCGTAATGGTGCGGCCCATTTTCTGGAGCGACTCGCGGAACATCATTTCACTCTCGGTGAACCGGTTGGGACGCTGGAAGAGGCTGTCGGGGAGGTGGGGGATGTTTTCCTTGAGTCCGGAGATGCCGAGATAGTTGTCGACGCGGTCGTAGTAAGGTTCGATGTCCTGATAGGAGAGCGGCCAGTTTTCGCCGTAGCCGTCGCGGGAGGCGGCTTTGAAGTCGTAGTCGGACAGCCGCAGGGCGAGGCGTCCCCAGATGGCGGTTTTGCCGCCGAGAAGCCGGGCGCGGACCCATGCGTACTCGGTGCCGGTGTAAGGATGATCCTTCTCGTCGACGACGATGTTCTTGGAATAGTCCGATCCGCCCCAGCCCTGGACGTAGGAGTAGACGTGTTTGTAGCGCGAGCCTTTGGCGTAAGGGCGCGGGCGCACCGTGTATTCGTTGAGGGTCAAGGCATGATCGGTGGGAGGCATTTCGCCGCGGCGCGGATGGTCGTATGGCCACTGCATCGACTTGAGTTCCTTTTCGATCGGCAGCTTCTTGCCGGCCTCGAGCATCAGCACCTTGAGGCCATGCGAGGTGAGGACATGCGCGGCCATGCCTCCCGCGGCGCCGGAGCCGACGACGATGGCGTCGTAGGTGAAGTCGAGGTCGGGGTTCAGAGACGGATCGTGGGATTGTTGAAACATGCGCGTTGATTCCTTGCATCAATCTTAATCGAAGATGTGACCGGATGGGCGGGCAAACGCCAGAGTGGGGGTTGCGGCCTTGGACCGCGGCTACGCCATGGGCCGCGGTTCCACCATCTCGCTGCGCTTCGGGATTCGCTGTATCGCTTTGCCGGAGTGCCGGCGCGCCAGATCCAGCTCGTAAGAACTCTGGAGATTCATCCAGAACTCGGCCGACATGCCGAAATACCGGCTAAGACGCAGGGCGGTGTCCGCCGTCATACTGCGTTTTCCCGCGAGCAGTTGATAAAGGCGGTTCGGAGGCACTTCGATCACGCCGGCCAACTTTTTGGCCGAGAGTCCGATTTCCTCCAGTTCGTCGCCCAGGATTTCTCCGGGGTGGATGGGTGTGCGTGCCATGTTCTTCTCCTTCCGTACTAGTGATAATCGACAATCTCGACACTCGATGGGCCGGCTCGTCCTTCGGCCACCGAAAACAGATGCGCCACCGGTCATTGATCCGAATGGAGTAACGCCCCCGCGGTTTCCTTGCGGAACTTCCAGACGGTTGGAGTTGGGTGCGGCAAGATCGCTTCGCGAAGTGGCGGAGTCGAAAATGCGCAAAGGCTTCTCGGCTTGGCGCCGGAACGGCTCCCATCGGCAGACCTTATCGCCCGCCGCGAGGCGTTCCGTGTCCTTGTCGCGATAACTCCGTATTATCCGGTATTGTGTCCATGATAGACGAGTGACGTCAAGCGTACACAATCGCCCAGGTCCGTGAATGGTCCCCGGCTGAGCGCGAAGGCGCCGTCCGTTCGGAACTGCCGCGAATGTGCGAGCCTCACGAACAGTATCCCAATGCTTGGCGGAGGTGAGTTTCGATGCGGATGATTCCTAGCCGGAATGGTTATTGACAGAACTTCGATGGAACCTTAGACTGATGGCATCGATCTTTCGATTCCGCGGATGCGACACGGCCAGCGTTTTCCCGGATTTCCCCGGATAGGACAATTACCCGACCCGACAAATGGGAGGAGCAGTTGTATGTCAGCCAACCGAATGGGGCGGAACATCTTATTGCTGGCGGCCGCGGCGTGCCTGCCAGTTGCTGCGCAGAATTACACGGTTACGACTTTCTCGGTCCCGGACCCAAGGTCCTACGCGACCTACGGGATGGGCATCAACGACAACGGAGACGTCGTCGGATTCGGCCACTTCTTTGTTGACTTTTTCCCGTACTATATCGGGTACTTGCGCCATGCCGACGGGACGTTCCAGTATCCGATTATCGACCCGAATTCCGCATACGGAGGCGCTTACTTTCCCCACCGGTATCGACGAATCCGGTGTAATCGCCGGATACTATAACAACGGTGTCGAGTATCTCGGCTTCCTCCTGAGCAACGGCAACTTTTCGACCGTCAATGAAGGCTCCAGTACGGAAATCGACACGATCGACAACAACGGCGATTTCGGCGGCGCGATCGGGTTCTTGGGCTTCATCAGCATCGGTGGAACGGTGACTCAATTCAGCGTCCCGGGCGCAGATACGACGACCGTAGCTGGCCTATCCCTCGACGGCGTGACCGTAGGAACCGCCTTACTAAATAAAAATGGTGAGTATGTCGGCTTTGTGCGTGGCACAAAAGGCGGATTCCACCTCTTCACCGTTCGCAAGGCGTTCCGGCATGGAACCTTTGCAACGGCGATCGACGAACACCTCCAATTGATTGTGGGATACTACTACGACTCGGGTGGAATAACCCACGGATTCGTCTTTCATTACACGCGGCCGCTGGACTCTCTAGACGGCCCATCGCCCGGCGCGGTGCAAATCGTCGACAGCCCCGATGCCGTGAGTTTCGACGCGGCGGCGGGGCAGGGATCCACGTACGTCCAGGGTGTTAACTCGAGTGGCGTGCTTGTTGGCACTTACCAACCGAACAACGGGACGGGAAAGCTTTTCGGCTTTATCGCCACACCGATCCAACGGTAGTTGGGGGCTGGCGCCTCTGGAGCGAAGCGCCTCGATGCGGCGCCGCGACGCTGTTCCGTCCGCGAATGTGCGAGACTCGAAAACAGTATCCAACGCTGGGCGGAGGTGAGTTTCGATGAGGATGGTTCCGTTTCTTAACCTGCATTCTGGTGGCGGGCTTCGGCGCGAGCTTGTTCGCGGCCGAGACCGCGCCTTGGAGCGGCAAAGCGGCCGCGGCGTATCTCGATGGGCGGATGGCGTGGTGGGAGAGTTGGCCGCCGGCCGCGCGGGATCATGGGACCTTCTGCGTGTCCTGCCACACCGCCGCACCCTACGCATTGGGCCGTCCGGCGCTGCGGGCGGCGCTGGGGGAACAAGGCCCGTCGCCGGTTGAGAGCAAGCTTCTGGACAACGTCACCAAGCGCGTGCGGATGTGGAAGGAAGCGGGGCCGTTTTATTCCGACGCCGAGCGGGGCGGGAACAAGACGGCGGAATCGCGGGGGACGGAATCCATTTTCAACGCGCTGATCCTCACCAGCTACGACGCGCAAGGTGGGAAGCTGAGCGCGGACGCGCGGCTGGCGCTGGACAATATGTGGGCGGAGCAATTGAAAACGGGCGACGCGCGCGGGGCGTGGGCGTGGCTGCAGTTTCACAATTCGCCGTGGGAGGGGGATTCGCAGTATTACGGCGCGACACTGGCGGCGCTTGCGGTGGGGATGGCGCCGGGCGGATATGCGTCGTCGCCGGAAATTCAGAACGGGTTGAACGCGTTGCGCGAGCTATCTGGCGCGGGAGCGCGATTCGCAGATCCTGATCGACAAAATGATGCTGGTGTTGGCGTCGGCGAAGGTGCCGGGGCTATTGACGCCGGCGCAGAGCAAGGCCATCGCCGAGGAGGCGCTGAGCAAGCAGCGGGCCGATGGTGGATTCAGTTTGTCTTCGTTCGTCGGAGGCTGGAAGCGCAGGGATGGCACGCCGCTCGAAGCCGCAAGCGACGGTTACGCGACGGCCGTCGTGGTGCTCGCCCTGGAGCGGACGGGGGCGCCGGGCGACGAATCGCGGTTGGCGCGGGGCGTGGAGTGGCTGAAGAACAATCAGGACAAAACGGACGGACGGTGGCTGGCTTATTCGCTGAACAAGAAGCGGGACCTTTCCTCCGATGTCGGCCGGTTTATGAGCGACGCGGCGACGGCCTACGCGGTGATGGCGCTAAAGGGAGCGCAATAGCCGCGGGCGATTCGGTGGATAACTCTCTCCGCTGACGCCGACGGAAACCCGCTTCGTCCGAATCGGCCGATAAGCCGCTCTCCGGACCCTTGCGGCCGTTCGGGCCGCCGATTACGGAAATTCGCGGAAGCCAGCGCCTGGCTCAGGCGCATGGTCTCCGAACGATCGGCGATGCGGACTCGCAAAGAGGCGTTCCGCGTTCCCGCTTCCAACATGATGGGCACGCCGGGCTTCAATCCCAGCCGGGTCAGCTCGCGCAAAGCCGGAGCGTCGCGGTCTGACACGCTGCTGATCACGGCGGGGACGCCACACGCCCATTGCGATAACAGCACTTCCGGGCGAACCGGAAGCGCGCCGGTTCGCGCCGGGATCGGGTGCCCGTGTGGATCCGTCTCGGGGTCGCCCAATTTCGCGGCGATCCGATCTTCGAGCCGCTCCGAGATGAAATGCTCCAGCCGTTCCGCCTCGTCGTGAACCTCGTCCCACGAGTAGTCGAGGAAATCGTGGAGGAAGCGCTCGAGCAAACGGTGGTGGCGAAGCACTTCCAGGGCGCGTATCTTCCCAGCCGCCGTCAAATGCGCGCCGTGATGCTTCTCGTATTTCACAAACGGCGGCTTTTGCGCCGCGAGTTTTTGCAGCATGCCGGTGACGGAAGCGGCGCGGACACCGAGATGACGAGCGAGGGCGTTGCCGGCGACACGTTCCTGCCGGGAGCCGCCCAGTTCCAAAATCGCCTTCAAATAATCGTCTACGGATTCCGTCGTATACGGCCCGTGAATTCTATGTGGCACTAAAAGTCAGGTTACCCTTGCCGCCGCCGGTCCGCAATCGGGCGGTCCGGCGGCGCTAGCGGCGGGCGCTTGACGCGGCGATAGTTCCGTCGATATATTTAGGCATGCCTAAATATCTGGCGCGCGGCCTTCTCCTCCCGATGCAATGCCTGCTGTTGGCGGTCTCCACGCTTGCGCTGCGCGTTCCGGCGATGGCTCAGGGCGAGACGACGAGCGCCATCGCGGGGTCGGCCGCCGATCCCAGCGGCGCGGCGATTCCCGGCGCCACTGTGACTGTCACGAGCGTTGAGAATGGCATGAAACGTTCCGTGCGGACGGACGGCTCCGGGCGGTTCGGCTTTCCGCAACTTAAGCCCGGGATCTATTCGGTTAAAGCCGAAGCGGCGGGTTTTGAAACTCAACGGAACGACTCGGTGTCCGCCGGTCTGGGGCAGAAGCAAACGGTGGACTTCAAGCTCAACATCGCGTCCGCGGGCGAAACCGTCGTGGTCCGGGAGCTGGCGCCGCCGATCGACCCGGACAATCCCAACACGTCGACGTCCATGAACGCCCGATCCATCGAAGATCTTCCGAATCCCGGCGGCGACATGACCTATCCGCTGCAGTTTGCCGCCGGCGCTCTTATCAACACGGCCGGCAGCGGCAACGACTTCGTCGGCGGCACGAACGGCTATGGCAACGTGGAATTCAACGGCTTGCCATCTCTTTCGAACGGCTACATCGTCGACGGCCTGGAGACCAACGATCCGCTGACCAATTTGAATAGCGGCCTTTCAACCAACCTGGTTCTTGGATTGAATTCCATCGCGGAGGTGACGGTCAATACCGTTTCCTACGCGGTCGACCAGGGCAGGTACGGCGCTTCTCAAGTCAATTACGTGACCAAATCCGGCGGCAACTCGTTTCACGGGAACTTATACGAGTTATGGAACGGATCCAGTTTCAACGCCGCCGATTTCTTTACGAACTCGACGGCCGGAAATCGCAAGCCGCGCTCCACGGTGAACCACTTCGGAGGGAGTCTCGGAGGCCCCCTCGTCCACGATAAACTGTTTTTCTTCGTGGATTCGGAATGGGTCCGGATCGCGCTCCCCATCGTCACCGCCGCGACCGTGCCCACGCCGGCGTTTCAGGATTACGTGTTGCGGCAATTGCCGCGCGGCGGCGTGGACGCCGTTACGGGATCGGTTTATCCGCCGGCGCCCCAACTTGTGCCGTTTTACCGGAAGCTCTTTTCGCTCTACGGCTATACGATCGGGACGCCGCTGGCGGTTCTCGGCTGTCCCATCGACGCCAATGGAGGCGTGGCTGGCGGGAGTCCTCCGAATGGAAACGGTTGTGCGAACCGCCAGAGCGTTTCCCATTCGAGCGACGATCGCGAACAGGTGCAGACGGTCCGCATCGACTACAACGTCGACTCCAAGAACATGGCCTGGTTCCGGTTTCAGTCCGACACCGGACTTCAGGCCGCTTATACCGATCCAATCAACCCGCTGTTCAACGCCATCTCCCCGCAGCCCCTATACTCGTTTGCGGCGGGCTATACGCACGTGTTCTCCGGAAACCTCGTGAACTATTTCAACCCCGCTTTCTCGTGGTATGAAAGCCTGTTTGGCCCAGCCGATTTTCAAATGACGCTGGCGGCCTTCCCGATCGTCCTCCAGGGCAGCGGCGCCAACGCGCCGTTCACCACATTAGGCGGGCTGGATAATACGTGGGTGCAGGGACGGCGCGTGTCGCGCTTCTTCATCAACGACAACCTCGCCTGGACCGCCGGCGCGCACCAACTCCAGTTCGGAACCAACAGCCGGATTTTCCGCCTGAACGATTACGATTTCGGCGAGGGCGTGGCGCCTCTGGCGACATACACAAGCCTCCCCCAGTTCATCTATGGCGTTGCGTCCACGGCTTCGCAAACCTTTCCGTTGGCCGATTCGCAGCCATACAACTTCCTCAACCTGGACTTCTATGCGGAGGACACGTGGAAGGTGACGCGGTCCTTCACCTGGACCTTCGGTATCCGCGACACGTACAATTCCAATCCGCTGAATCCGCATGACGCGGTGGCGCGCCTCGCCGGTTCGTTCGATTCCATCGCCCATGACGTGAACCAGCCGCTGAGCCAAGCGATTCGGACGGGGCAGGGGACCATTTTCGCCGCCACGCCCCTGGCGATCCTGCAACCCAGAACCGCCATCGCGTGGAAGATCGCGCCGGACACCGTGCTCCGCGCCGGATTTGGTCTGTTCAGCGACCTTCTGCCGGGCAGCGTAGTCGATCTGGTAGGCACCAATCCTCCTTATTCGAAGACCTTCGAGGGCGGCTTGCTCGGGACAGCCGGCGGAACGGCGATCGCTCCGGGAGTCGCCAACAGCGCGATCGACGCGACTGCGTCTGCTAACCGGCTCTTCGACTCCGGATTTGCCCAAGGCCAGCTTTCCTGCGCGTCGCCATTGGCGAATCGGAGCACCTGCCTTCCCCCGATTTCAATGACCGCCGTTCCGGATGGCATGCTCCACGCGCCTTACTTTATGCAATGGAGCTTCGCCCTGGAACACCAAATCGGCGAGACATTCAACTTACGGGCGCAGTATGTAGGCACGCGGGCGGTGAACCAGCCCTATGAGACGCAAGTGAACGGCTATCAAACCGTGTGCGAGGTCTGCTTCGCGCCGTTCCCCTACGGGAAGCCCCTCGATCCGCGCTTCGGGCCGGTGACGCAGTTGAACACCGGAGCGAACAGCCATTACAACGGCCTGCAGTTGACGGCAGACAAGCGGATGGGGCACGGCATTCAGGTACAGGTCAACTACACATGGAGCCGCTGCATGGACACCGTTTCGAATGGCGGATTCCTTCCCTTCGCCGCCGGGGCCGTTCTTTCGCCGCTGCCCGGCGAGCTGAACCGCCAATACGGCCCATGCGATTACGACGTGCGGCACAACTTCACCGCGCAGTACGTATATCAGTTGCCGGTGAAATTCCGGAATCGCGTGCTCGCGCGGGCGCTGAATGGATGGCAGGTTTCGGGCACCGTGTTTTGGCATAGCGGCCTTCCGTTTTCGGTCTTAAGCGCGCCGTATTCGGCCAATGGAAACGGCATTGTCCAGGGCGCCGGCCCGCAGTACGCCAGCGTCGTTCCCGGCGTGCCGCTGTACGAACATTCCTCCATCCCTGGCGTCACTCAACCGGGAACCATCCAGTGGCTGAACCCGGACGCGTTCGTTTCGTCCATCGATCCGAGCACCGGCGCGTGTGCCGGCGGCGATAGCGTCAAGAACTGTCAATTCGGCGATCTGGGGCGCAACGCACTGCGCGGTCCGGATTTCTTTTGGAGCGATTTGTATCTTACTAAGTGGTTCCAGTTGACCGAACGGGTGAAGCTGCGTATCGACGGTCAATTTTTCAACATCTTCAATCATCCGAATTTCGGCCTGCCTGTGTTTGGGTATGCGGGAATTTCAGGCAAGCCGTCCACGCAGACGGGATTCGGAGCGCTCAGCTACCCGACATCGCCCCCGACCGGACTTTTGGGAGTCGGTCTGGGCGGAGACAGTTCGCCGCGGATGATCGCGTTTCAAGCCCGGCTGGAGTTCTGAGGCAACCCGGCGCGGCGGCTGTAAGATTTCAGTATGCCAATGCCTCCTCGAGTGTGGTGCTTATTTTTTGTATTGGCGATGGGCGCTTCCGCGGAGGCGCTACGCTCGCCGGATGGGCGGTTGACGATCGATTTCGAGACGGTGGCGAACCAGGCGCCGAACGCCGCGGGCGGGCAGCTTGTTTATAGTGTGACGTTCGAGGGGAAGCCGCTGGTGGAGCAGTCCGGGTTGAAGCTGGAGCTCGAGGGGCAGCGGCCGCTGGGAGCGGACGTGCGGATCGTACGCGCTACGGCATCGGCGACGGATTCCACGTACCGGCTGATTACGGGCAAGACGAGCGAGGTGCGCGACCATTTCAACGCCGTTCGGATCGATCTCGAGGAGACCGGCGGGATGGGGCGCAAGCTGGCGATGGAGGCGCGGGCTTACGACGACGCGGTGGCGTTCCGCTATGTGGTTCCCGAACAGAACGCGATTCGCGAGTTCCGGCTGATGAAAGAAGACACCGAGTTCCGCATCGCCAAGGACGCGACGACCTATGCGCTGGAGCTGCCGAATTACCGCACCATGTATGAGAGCGAGTTCGTCAAGCTGCCCATCAGCGCGTTCTCCAATCGCGGCGGCGTGGCGAGCAAGGTGTTGATCGGGCTGCCGCTGTTGATGGAGGTTCCCGGCGTCGCGTGGTTGGCGATCACCGAGGCCGACATTCGCGACTACAGCTCGATGTATCTGGTGAATCCTTCGGCAAGCTGGGCCGGTCACTGGTTCGAATCGGCGCTGGCGCCTGCGGAGGACGACGCCGACGTGATGGTGAAAGGGACGCTGCCGCATCACTCGGCGTGGAGGGTTTTAATGGTGGCGGACGAGCCGGCGCGGTTGATCGAATCGAACGCGATCACCAGCCTGAACCCGGAGTGCGCGCATCGCCGATACGTCGTGGATTCACGCCGGACGCGCGTCGTGGGATTGGTGGAACGGCAGCATCGGCCCCGACGGGAAGCCCGCCTTCACGACGGCGACGATGAAATATTATGTGGACTTCGCGGCGAAGTCGGGGTTCGAATACATGCTGGTGGACGCGGGGTGGTCCGACCCCAAGGACATCACGAAGATGAACGGCCGCGTGGATATTCCCGAGCTGGTGCGCTATGCGGCGGGCAAGGGCGTGAAGGTTTGGATCTGGCTGTCTTACCGCGGCGTGGACGCGCAGATGGACGAGGCGTTTCCGCTGTACGAGAAGTGGGGCGTGGCCGGGATGAAGATCGATTTCATCGAGCGCGACGATCAGCGCGGGATCGATTTTTACTATCGCGTGGCGCGGTTGGCGGCGGAGCATCGTTTGATGGTGGATTTCCATGGAGCGACGAAACCGAGCGGGTTGGAGCGGACCTATCCGAACGTGTTGGGATACGAAGCCGTGTTGGGAATGGAGCAGTCGAAGGCGGGCGCGCGGGACAATCCCGATCATCACGCGACGCTGCCGTTCACGCGCATGTTGGCCGGCCCGATGGACTATACGCCGGGAGGGTTCGACAACGTGACGCGGGCCGAGTTCACGCCGCGCTCGAAGCAGCCGATGGTGATGGGCACGCGGGCGCATCAACTGGCGATGTACGCGGTGTATCAGGCGGCGTTCCAGATGGTGGCGGATACGCCGAAGGCTTATGAGGACCAGCCGGCGTTCGAGTTTATCCGCCACGCTCCGGCGACGTGGGACGAGACGCGGGCGATCGGTGGGAGGCCGGGCGAGTATGCCATTGTAGCGCGGCGTCATGGGGACGAGTGGTTCGTGGGCGCGTTGACCAGTTGGACCCCGCGCGAGGTGGAGATTCCGCTGAGTTTTCTCGGCGCGGGAAAATATACGGCGGAGATTTACGCCGACGCCGGCGATGCGGACCAGTATCCGAAGAACGTCAGCGCGCGGAAGGAAACCGTGGACCGCGCGATGCGTTTGAAAGCGGCGATGGCGCCGGGCGGAGGCTATGCGGTGCGATTGGTTCCGGTGAAATAGCGGATTCGGTGTAAATATGGTTGGGTGAAATCGATCCTCGTTCTGTTTCTCGCCGCCGGGTTGTGCGCGGCGCAAGGCGACATTTACTTCAGCGTGCCTCCGGTGGACGCGCCGGAGTTGGCCGCGCGCGGACCGTATGCCGTGGGCGTGCGGACGGTGCGTATTGTGAATCCGGCGCAAGTGGACATTCTGAAGTTCGACAAGGCCACGGGCAAAGCGCCGGTTTACGACCGTCCGCTGACGCTGGAAATCTGGTATCCGGCGGCGATCCCCGAAGGCGCGCGGGAACGCAGCGATTACGACGTCGCGATGCCTCGCGGCCCCGGCACGTTTCATCTCGCGGGCAAATCGCTGCGCGACGCCGCGCCGGTAACGGGGAAACAATTTCCGTTGGTTGTGGTTTCGCATGGGTATCCCGGTTCGCGCTTGTTCATGAGTTACCTGAGCGAGAATCTCGCGTCGAAGGGTTATGTAGCGGCGGCGATCGACCACACGGATTCGGTGTTCGGCGACGTGAAGGCGTATCAGAGCACGCTGATGAACCGCTCCAACGATCAACTGTTCACGATCCGCGCGCTCGAGGACATGTCGCGGCAGCCGGACAATTTTCTTCATGGAGCGCTGGACGCGACGCGCGTGGCGATCGTCGGTTATTCGATGGGCGGCTACGGCGTGCTGGCGAGCGCGGGCGCGGGCTATAGCAAGCAATCGGCCGCGGCGCAGATGGTGCCCGGCGGCTACTTCGACGAACTGACGGAGGGGAGCGCGAAGTTCGCAGCGCGGCGGCCGGCGAGCCTGAAGGCGATCGTGGCCATCGCTCCGTGGGGCGCGCAACCGCCCTACAACAGTTGGGACGCCGCGGGACTGGCCGGCATCCGGATTCCTTCGCTGTTTATCGCGGGAGATAAAGACGACGTCGCCGATTTTGAACACGGCATACGGCCGGCTTTCGAGGGGGCGGTGAACTCGGAGCGCTGCATGTTGGTTTACGAGAACGCGCATCACAACACGGGCGGAAATCCTGCGCCCCCGGAAGCGATGGCCAATTTCACCACACTGCAATTTTTCGACGAGCCGGTTTGGCGCAAGGACCGCATCACGGCGATCAACCAGCATTTCATCACGGCGTTTCTCGACCTTTATCTAAAGGGCGACGAGAGCCGGCGGGCGTATCTTCATCCGGCGGTGGAGAAGTCGAACGACGGGCAATGGCCGGTGAAGCAGGGCGAATCGACGGGAGCGGCGTTCAGCGACGGCGCGGCGGCCGCGGGGCGCACGGTGTGGAAGGGTTTCCAGCGCCGATGGGATCTGGGTTTGGAGATGCGCTGCTACGCCGCGGGACAAGCTGCGAAGTGAGACAGACGCTTTAAATGAGTGGAAAAAAGCAGCGCCCCGATTTCATTCGCCAGCCTGCCTCAGGACGGCCGCGCGTGTTTTCGCCGACAAGCGGAACCCCAAACGATCCAGATGTGCAAGCAAGGGGCTCGATGCGGTGGATCCTTCCTTCCGCTTTTGCTCGCGATAGGATTCCCAATGTGCCCGTGAAGGTCAACTGCAACGCCTGGGCGTGTAATCGCCCAAGCCGTTCATCCAGGATCAGCACGGCGCCCGGAAGCTGCGATCCCAATGCCAGCACTTCCTTTTCCCCGGCTCCCAGGCGCTCCGGCGTGGACACCTTGCTTAACCCTTCCGGGGCCTGAATGGTCATCCACGGCAGTGCGCGGACGTCCGGCAAATCGACACCAAGCGATCTGCCACGCTCCAGTTCATCGGCGACAGCCGGAGGAACGATGCTTCGAGTGTAAAACTCGACCAGTAAATGCAGGAAACCGATCTGGTGCAGGTACTGGATCGGCGACGTGTCGCAAACTGCCTCACGCACTATTGATATCGTGAAGCAGTTCCGCTTCGGTGAGGTCGAACGTGTTCACGCCATAATCCGCCAAGCGGGCGAGGAAATATGGCTTCGGCACGCCGGCGAGCTGGGCGGCCGCGCCCGATGAAAGCTGGCCTATTTCGTACAGCTTGATGGCGGCGGCAAGTCGAATTCTGGCCGCAAGCAACTCGGGCGTGGCCTTCAAGGCAAGCAGGATCTCATCCGGTACGGAAAACGTGACCTGACTCATTGGCAGCCAACGCTCCCATTCTACCGCGATACGATTTGCGCGCTCCCCTACGGCTTCGGCGCTTCCACAGGCGGCAATTCCGAGGCGCGCGCCACTTTGCCGTTGCGCGCTTCGCCCATGTCGACGCGATAGGCCGAAAGCACTTGGCCCGTGGCCACTTGCAGGCTCACCGTGGCTTTTTCATATTGGCTGGCGGCGGCGACTTCGTTCGATTGCGCCTGGGCCAGATCGCGCTGGGCCTGGATGACGTTGAACGTCGTCGAGGCGCCGAGCTTGTATTTCTTCTGCTCGCCGTCGAGCGTTTCCTCCTGCAGCACGCGCTGTTTCACCGCCGTCAAGTAGCGCGCCCGCGCCTGTTGCACTCCGATGGCGGCGTTCTGGACGTCCACGCGCACCTGGTTGACCTGCTTCTGCATGCTCAACTGCGACTGGCGCAGCGTCAGATTGTTGTAGGCGTAGTCGGCCTGCGCGGAGCGGTTGCGCAATGGAATGTTGTACTGCACTCCGATCGCGTAGTTGGGGAAATTCCGGCGGAAAGCCTGCGCGGCCGCTCCGCCATAACCGCCGACGAAATAGGGATCGGGAAGACCGGCGCCGCCCTGAACGCCCTTTTCGAAAATCTGCCCCGTCTGTCCGTTCTGTGTCAATTCGCCGAAGGCGTCCACCGTCGGCAGCAAACCGTTTTTCAGCCCCTCGATCTGGATCTTGTTGCTGTCCACGTTGAGCCGGGTCTGCTCCAACTCCAGACGATTTTTCATCGCCACGTCGAACAAGTCCGGCAGCGGGGGCACGTTGTCGCTGTCGGGAACGCGGATCTTATCGGTGGGGATGATCCGCGCGGCGGCCACCGCCGGGCTGGCCATTCCGTTCCGGCTGAGCGCGTTCTTGATGATCGTCTCCTGCTGTAAAACGTTGGTCTCGGCGACGGTGACGTCCTGTTCGCGGGCGGCCTGCTCGGCTTCGGCGCGCGTGATCTCGATGGGCGCGAGAGTGCCGATATCCACTTGCTTCTTATTGTCCTGGTACGTTTTTTGCGAAAGCGCGAGATTCTGGCTCGCGTAGCGGACGTTTTCATTAAAGCTCACCAGATCCCAATAAAGCTGGACGATATTGGCGACGGTGGAGATGACCTGCTCGCGGAAAACCAGATCGGAGATGCGCATCTCGTTGCGCGAAATGCGAATGTTGCGGTTATTCACGGCGAAGCCGAAGCCCTGCAGCAGGTGCTGACTCACGGTCAAATCGAGAGCGACGTTCCAGGACGGATTGATGTTGTTGCGAATCGAGTTCTGGTTCAGATAACGGTTGTCGTAGGACAGCGTGGCATTGGCGCCGGACAGAAATCCCTGGGTCAGAGTGGTGTTGTAAATATCGGTCTGGCTGACGAGCGAGGTGGTGCCGGTGAGGAAGGTGCTGGTTTGCGGCGATGTCTGGTGGAAGTATCCGAAGAAGCCCTGGAGGACGGGATCGAGGTTAGGCGTGGTGGGACCCAATTGGGAGATGATGCCGTTTACGTTCGAAGCTCCACCTCCGCCGCCGCTGCTGGTGGTTCCGGAGGCGTTTCCCAACGCGCCGCCGTTCACGCCCTGGCCCGCGCTGTTGACGCCGTTCTGCACCGATTGAGCCACGCCGCGCAGGACGCCGCCGCTTTGCGCGCGGAGCAGATCCTCGTCGGCCACCAGCGGGCCGTAGCGCTGCACGGCGATGTCGAGATTATTTTCAAGCGCGATGGCGATGGCGTCCTGGAGCGAGAGATAAATATTGCCGGCGCGGATGAGGCCGTCGAGGCGTCCGGTGTCGGTTAGATTGATCGGGTCCACCTGCCGCCCGCGATACCAATGGAGGAATCCGCCGGCGGGTCCGCCGCCTGTCGGTGAATGGATGGTGATGCCGTTCTCGGTCTTGTCCGACGGCAGGGCCGGCGGCGCGGCCACCAGCAGCACTCCCAATATCGCCAATAACTGTTGCGCGGTTCTCATGCTCCCTCTCCTATTCCATTTCATCGTCTACTGCCCTGCCGGGGGAATCGCCGATGGCGGGCGCGCCACCTTGCCCGATCGGGCTTCCTCGATCTTCACGTGGTACGCGTTCAGGATGCCTCCGGTGGCCACGTCCATGTTTACGCGCGCTTTCTGGTAAGTGCTCTCGGCCGTCACTTCGTTCGATTGCGCCTGCGCCAGATCGCGCTGAGCCTGGATGACCAGCAGCGTCGTCGATGCGCCCAGCTTGTATTTCTTCTGCTCGGCGTCGAGCGTGCGCTCCTGTAAAATTCGCTGCCGGACGGAAGTTTCAAATTGCGCGCGCGACTGGCGCAGCGTCATCACCGCGTTCTGCACGTCCAACTTCACCTGCTTGGCCTGTTGCCGGTAAGAAATCTCCGCCTCGCGCAGAGTCAGTTGATCGTGCGCGTAATCGGATTGCGCCGCCCGGTTGCGGAAGGGAATATTCAGCGAAATGCCGATGTTGTAGTTGAGAAAGTTGTGGTTAAATAATTGCGCCAGCGCCGCTCCGTTGCCCCCGATAAAGAACGGAACCGGATTGGGAAAATAGGGCGGGAAATTCGGCCCCGGAGCGGTAATGCTATTCACGTCTCCGGCCAGGCCGTGATTGGTAAATTCCAAGAACAAGCCGAGCGAGGGCAGCAACTCGTTCTTGGTTCCCTGTAACTGGATCTTGCTGTTGTCCACCGACAATCCGCTCTGCGTCAACTCCGGCCTGTGCGCCAGCGCCTGCTCGTACAGCTCCTGAAGCGAGGGGATCTCGTCCTTCTCCGGCACTTGAATGGTGTCGGTGGGAATGAGCCGCGCCGCCGCGGCCGCGGCGCTGACGCCGTTTCTGCTCAACGTGTTCTTGAGGATCGTTTCCTGCTCCATTTCGTTGGTTTCGGCCACGGTGACGTCCTGCTGCCGCGCCGCCACCTCCGCCGCCGCCCGCGTGATCTCGATCTGCGCCAGGGTGCCGATCTCCACCTGGCGCTTGTTGTCGTCGTAGCTCTGCTGCGCCAGGGCGAGGTTCTGTTGGGCGTATTTTACGGCTTCGTTGAAGCTCACCAGATCCCAATAAAGCCCGATCACGTTCGTCACGGTGGAGATCACCTGCTGCTCGAAGACCGTGTCGGCCGTCTTCACTTCGTTGCGGGCGATGCGGATGTCGCGGTTGTTCACCGACCGCGCGAAGCCTTGGAGCAGCGGCTGAAAAATAGTGAGGTCCAGCATGGCATTGCGCTGAGGATTGATGTCGTTGAGGTAGGTGTTCTGGTAGACGAGATTGTTGGAGAAGGTTAGGGTTGCCGACCCGCCGTTAATGAAATTTTTGGCCAGCGAGACGTTGAACTGAGTGGCGTTGGTCTGCAGCGCCGTCGTTCCGATCTGAAATACGTTCGGGGAAATAAACGTGGTATGCGTGCGGAGCAAAGATCCGGAGACCACCGGATCGAGCGCGGGAATCGCCGGCCCAAGCTGCGAAAGCCCGCTGCCCACCGTGTTCGTCACGCCGGTGGAAATGATCGCGTTCTGGCTCACCTGGGTGGCGCTGGCGGGACCCTGATAAATGGTGGTGGGCGCCCCGCGGACGAGCCCGCCGCTTTGGGCGCGTTTCAAATCCTGCTGGGCGATTAGAGGGTCGTAGCGCACCGTGGCGATGTCGATGTTGTTTTCAAGCGCCAGCGCAATGGCGTCCTCCAGGGATAGATAAATTTTCCCGTCGCGCGTTAACGCCTCCAGCCGGCTGGAATTGGACAAATCGATGGGCGCGAAGCTGGGAGCGCGATACGGCCGGATCACGGCCCCGATTCCCTTGCCTTTCGCCACCCCGATTTCCTGGCCCCCGAAAACCATCGTGGACGACAGCGCCGCCAAGGCACACCACGCGGGCCGAAGCGAATGGGTTCGTTTCATAACCTCCCTAAAGACAGACACCTTCCAAATTTACGTACACGAGGGCGACGATATCCACCTAACTTAAATTAGGTAGGCCAATATGTCAAGCGGCTGCACGCGCTCAGGCACAAGGGGCTTCATGGGGAAAACACGCAAACCGGCGGCGGTCCGTTCCATAAATCGTCAGCGGGGCATGGGGCACGCCTGGGGCCACCCCTCCAGCGGCGTAAGTGGTTGCCCATGTTGGCCCCCCCGGCTTGGCGACTGACTGGAAGTGTCCGATTCCGGGAAACAGTGGTCTTAAACCGGGATGATATAGTGTGGATTATGGTGGAAGCGTTGCCGCCGGTATTGAAGCTGTTCGAGGAAACGGGAGCGTACCTCAAAGGGCACTTTCGCCTCACCAGCGGGATGCACAGTCCGGAGTATTTGCAATCGGCGCTGGTGCTGCAGTTCCCGGCCCTAGCCGAACGGCTGGGCAGGATGCTGGCCGCAAGCTTGCGCGTTCTCTCCGGCGGCGAAACCGTCGCGGCGGTGATGGCTCCGGCGCTCGGAGGCCTGATTATCGGACACGAAGTGGCGCGGGCGATGGGCGCGCGGTTTCTCTTTACGGAGCGGGACGCCGCCGGCAAAATGGCGCTGCGGCGCGGGTTCACGTTGACGCCGGGGGAGAACGTCGTTGTCGTGGAGGATGTGGTCACCACGGGAGGGAGCTTGGGCGAGGTGATCGATATCGCTCGCGGCGCGGGAGCGAACGTGCTCGCCGCCGGCTCTATTATCGACCGCGGCGGCGGCGGCGCGGACCTGGGCGTGCCGCGCGTGGCGCTGCACACGATGCGCGTCCAGGCTTATCCGCCTGGGGAGTGCCCGCTGTGCCGGGAAGGCATTCCGGCGGTGAAGCCGGGTTCGCGCGCGGCGTAGACGGCCGCCGCCATGCGCCGTATCCGCGTGGAGCTGTCCTACGACGGCACCGAGTACCACGGTTGGCAAGTGCAGCCCGGTCTGCCGACGATTCAAGCCGCGCTCGAAACCGCCCTCGCGGCCATCGAGGGAAACGCGGTGCGAGTGGCCGGCTCCGGGCGCACCGACGCCGGAGTACACGCCCTCGCTCAGGTAGCGGCCTTCTCGCTCCAAAACCCGATCCCGGTGGATAACCTGCGCCGCGCCATGAACCGTCTGCTGCCGCGCGACATTCGCGTGACGCGGGTGACGGAGGCCGCGCCCGATTTCCACCCGCGCTTCCAGGCCGTCGCCAAGACATACGAATACCGCATCTTCCGCGGCGAGGTGTGTCCGCCGTTCGATCGCCGCTATGTCCTGCACCACCCCTATCCGCTCGATGTGGACGCGATGACCGCGCTGGCGCCGGCCTTCGAAGGCGAGCACGACTTCACCGCTTTCGCCGCGGCGGACGACAAGGACGAACTGGGCGCCTCCAAGGTCCGCACCGTCTTCTCCTCGCGCATCGAGACCAGCGGTGAGCGGTTGATTTACCGCGTGCGGGGCAGCGGCTTTCTGAAGCACATGGTCCGCAATATCGCCGGCGTGCTTCTCGAAGGCGGGAAAGGAAACCTTTCGGCGGAGGACATCGCCGCGCGCCTCACGCCCGGCTGCGGCATCCATCCAGGCCCTTCGGTTCCCGCCCGCGGTTTGTTTTTGTCAAGCGTCGAATACGCGGATCATGAGGCAGGTCATAAATTTTTTTGATGCATTTTTGTGGTAACAAATTCGCCAGTTAGTGCTACACTCACAGAAATTCGACTTCTTAGTTAGTTAATTCTTAAATACTCATCCGGCTTCTTTCATGTAGCTCCGTCCGGCTTGCCGCCGGACCTCATCGGCGGGATCTTCCCCAGGTTTCAGGGCGACTGCTCCGAGTTGAGAGCCAATCGGCCGCATCGCGGCCGTACGCCGGCGAACGCATCGCCGGTCATCACGCTCGACAGAGGAGAATCGGATGCAAGCTCTCAGGGGTTCTTTACAGATTGGCGTAAATCGCGGAGTTCCTTCGCGTCTTGGCCCGTTCCGCGTTTTCTGGGCTTGTCTTTTGCTCGCCGGCTCGATGGCCGCCCAGTCCTATTTGGGAGGCGTCCGCGGAACGATCACCGACGTCCAGGGCGCGGCGCTGCCGAATGTCAATGTGGCGCTGCGGAACTCGGCCACCGGCGTGGTGCGCTCCACGGTGTCCAATGCCGAAGGCTCCTTTGTCTTTAGCGACCTCGACCCGGCCACTTACACGATCTCCGCCGAAATTCCCAGCTTTAAGCGCTATGAACAAAAGGGCATTATCGTCGGCACTCAGGAATTTCTTACCCTCGACTTGAAATTGGAGATCGGCAACGTCTCCGAAAGCGTCACCGTCACCGAGGACGTTCCGATGGTTGAAACCTCGAACGCATCGCAAGGCCAAGTGATCGACAACCAGAAACTGGTGAATCTGCCGAACCTCGGCCGCAATCCGTTCATGATGTCCAAGCTCGTTCAGAACGTCATGCCGGTGGGTAATCCAGCCTATAACCGCATGGAGGACCAGAGCGGCTCCTCGCAAATTTCCATCGCCGGCGGTCCGGTGCGCGGCAACAACTATCTTTTGGACGGCATCCCGATCACCGACGCCACCAATCGCGCCATCATCATTCCGTCGATCGAAGCGGTGGAAGAGGTGAAGATCCAGGCCAACACCTACGACGCGGCGATGGCCCGCACCGGCGGCGGGATGTTCAATACCCTGATGAAGTCCGGCGCCAACGAGTATCATGGCAGCCTATACGGACACCTGCGCCGCACCGCGTGGGACGCCAATAACTTCTTCAATAACGCCGCCGGCATCCCCATCGCCAACCAACCCAACGACACCTGGGGCGCGAGCTTCGGCGGGAAAGTGGACATCCCGAAGATTTACGACGGCAAGAATAAGACGTTCTTCTGGCTGGCGGTCGAGCACTACGACGATACCCAGTCGGACTCCTCGCAATTCACCGCGCCGACGGCGCTTGAGCGCGTCGGAAATTTCTCGCAAAGCTTCGCCCGCGGCGGCGGACTGCAAACCATTTACAATCCGCTCAGTTCCACTTGTAACGCCTCTGGCGTGTGTACGCGCGCGCCCTTCGCCGGTAACATCATCCCTACCAGCATGTTGAATCCCGTCGGGTTGAACATCGCCTCCACCTACGCCCTGCCCACATCCACTTCGTCTTACTATGGCGCGCCGAACTTAAGCGCCTCGGCCCAATTGCCGGATCGCGCCAGCCAGTTCACCGCCCGCCTCGACGAGGACTTCACCTCCTGGTGGCGCGCCAGCGTCAGCTACCTGCGCTATTTTTCCCTGGAGCCCGGCAACACCTGGTTCAACTCCGCTTCGACGCCCGACCAATGGCGGCTGCAACGGCGCGTCGACACCACGCAACTCAACAACATCTTCACGCTCGACCCCACCACCGTGCTTGCCGTGCGCTACGGTTTCAATCGCTTCCCGAATTACACCTACCAGGCCAGCCAGGGTTACAATCCCGCCAATCTGGGATTCAGCCCGGCGTTTGTCAACAGCATCCCGTCGCCCACGTTCCCTTACGTGGCGATGTCGTCCCAGTACACGCTGGGAGTGGACGACAGTAACTCCTACTACGTTCACGCCTCCGATAACTTCTCCGCCAGTCTGTCGAAGTACAAAGGCCGGCACAGCCTGACCGCCGGCTTCGACTTCCGCCGCATCAAGGCCGCCGGGAACGACTTCAACGACAGCTCCGGAAACTTCGCCTTCAACGGAATCTTCACCCAATCGAGCGCGCTGAGCTCCGGCACGGGCGGAGCCGACTTGGCCGACCTCCTCCTCGGTTACCCCCAGTCCGCCACCGGTTACACCTCCACCAAGCTCACCGACATCGCCAATTACTACGGCCTTTACATCCAGGATGACTTCCGCCTGTCGAGCCGTCTGACTCTTAACTTCGGCCTGCGCTGGGAGCGCGAGTTGGGACTAAGCGAGGCCAACAACGGCATGGTTACCGGCTTCAACGGACAAGCCGTGAACCCGCTGGCGGCCGGCGTCACCGGCATCGTCCCGCAAGGCGTGGTGGAGTTCGCCGGACAAAACGGCTATCCCACCACCGTGGGCAGCCCGTTCCTGAATAAGTTCGGACCGCGCGTCGGAGTGGCCTGGAACGTGGACGGCAAGACCGTCGTGCGCGGCGGCTATGGGATCTTCTGGGCGCCGCAGTTCGCCATCGGCTCCCCCATCGCCACGCCCGGCTACAACGCGCAAACCAACTACGTAGCCACCACCAACGGCTATTCCACTCCCGCCGGCACTTTGACTAATCCGTTCCCAAGCGGCTTGAACCTTCCCACCGGGAACACGCTCGGCACACGTACAGGCATCGGGCAGAGCATCTCGCTGGTGGATCCCTACGCCAAGTCTCCCGAAGTGCAGCAGTATTCGGTTGACATCCAGCGAGAGCTGCCCGGCGACATAGCCTTGGAAGTGGGTTATGTCGGCTCCCACACCACCCACCTGACGCTGGGCACGGCCAGCGTCAACTCCAACGCCCTGAATCCTTCTTATCTCTCGATGGGATCCGCGTTGACTCAGTCCGTGCCGAATCCGTTCTACGGCCACGGCGGCACGGGCATTATCGGATCGAAGAACGTCCAGGCGTCGCAGTTACTGCTGCCTTATGCCGCGTACGGCGCGGTGAACTTACTCTTCGACGACCAGAACCACGCCCGCTACGATTCGATGGTGGTAAAGGTCCAGAAGCGCATGAGCCAGGGCGTCACGTTCCTTTCCACCTTCACTTGGTCCCGTAATTACGACGCCTCCAGCGGCGGACCCGGAAATACGCTGAACGGAGGCGCCGTCGGGCCGCAGAATCCGTACAATTTGCAGGCCGAGTACGGCCTCTCGAACATCGATTCGCCCTTCCGCTGGGCCTCCGCCGTTTCCTATGAACTGCCTGTTGGGCGCGGCAAAACGTTCCTGAACGACAACCGCCTGCTCGACTACATCGCCGGAGGATGGTCGGTAAACGCGGTAACCGTCTTTCAAACCGGCTTCCCCTTGCAAATCTCCCAAACGCCGAACTACAACAGCTCTTTCGGCTACGCCAGCCAGCGCCCGAACGCCACCGGCACTTCGCCCGTCACCAGCGGGGGTCTCGAAGCGCGCCTCGGCGACTACATCAACCCGGCGGCCTTCTCGCTCGCGCCCCGCTTCACCTTCGGCGACTTGAGCCGCACGCTCGACATGCGCGGCCCCGGGCAAGCCAACTGGGATCTGTCCATGTTCAAGACGTTCACGTTCCGCGACCGCGTCAGCGCGCAGTTCCGCTGCGAAGCGCTGAACGCGATGAACACTCCGCTGTTCTACGCGCCCAACACCAGCTTCGGCAGCGGCTCCTTCGGCAAGATCACCTCGCAAGCCAACTTCGCCCGCCAGCTCCAACTGGCGATCCGCGTCGCGTTCTAAGTCAGCCGCTGTCGTTCAATTCGGTAGGGTCTCTTCATAGCCGCTTACCTCTTTCGTGCCTCCGGGCCCCGCGCGCTTCGCCAGGGTGCCGGCGGCCATCCTCGCTGCAGGGAATATCCGGAACGCGGCCACAGATCGGCGCCGCGTGAATCCCACTCCCCAGCGGCGGATTCCGTGAAACGCCTTGGCTTCCTCGCGTCACATGAATCGTAGGGGGCAAAAACCATGGCCGACCAGACGCCCGACACCAGCGTCGCCGACATTTTTCAAAAGACCGTCGTTCTGGCGTTCGATCTCGCCAAAACCGATCTGGCCGATTCACCTCAACTGCTGGACCAGGCGCTCCGGGATCCGGCGGTGGACAACGCCATCCGCCAGGCCCTGAGCACGTTTGCGCTACAAAACGCGGGCAAAACGCAGTTCAACGGAACCGACGCCCAGAAGCTCGGCCAAGCGCTTATCGATCAGGCGGGAGGAAAACTCTCCGACGCCCTGCTCAAGAAAATCCAGGCTTCGCCCGAGTACAAGCAGCTCGAAAAGTCGGTGAACGACTTGGAAAACGCCCTGAAGGCCTCGCCCGGCGGCGCTTGGGTGGATCGGAACAAGGGCATTCTCTATATCGCCGCCGCCATCGTCGGCATTGGCGGAGCGGCGTTGCTCTACATCAAAAAGCCGGACAACAAGGTCCTCGACTTCGCAGCCGGTCAGCTTGGCGGGAAGCAAGTCGACATCGTCAGCATCGGAGGCGTCAAGCTTGGGGTCAAGCTACTCAAGTTTCAGCCATCCACCCGCACCGCCGGGGCTGGCGTCACCGCCTCGAAAAAGCTGTCGAAGGTCGACCTCTCCTTTGAAACGGGCATCGTCGCAGTGGGCCCCAAGGTGGATCAGATCAAGGCGCAGGTCGTCGTCAAAACCCACGACGGCGTGTCCATCACCGTCGATGGGTCGGATTCGCCCGCGACGAACAAAATCGACCTCGGCCTCAGCGTCGGCATCACTGGGGGCAAGCTGCCCGGCCCACTCGACATCCGCGCCGGCGTCATTTTCGAAGACAAGAAACGCCCCGAAGCGACGCTCAACGCCAGCCTGAAAACCGGCGCTGGCAACTTCGGGCTTTCCGGGAGCACCGACGGTAAGAGCGGCCAGGTTCTCGGCACATGGAGCATACCTTTCTGAACGTCCGCCGGAACCGAGCGTTTTCCAATCCAGAGATGAGCCTGAAGAAGGAGGATAGCAGACTTGATTGAGGCTCCTTTCGACTTTTGATTTTGGGAAGGGAAAAAGAGCGTGGGAAAGTGGGAATCCTGCTTTTGGATTTCCACTTTCCCACGCGGTAGTAGCCGGGGCCGCGGGAATGTGGAAATCGCGGGAGCGATTTCCATGGGCTGGTGGGCGGCGGCGGGAAACCTGGTTTTGGTTTTCCGCCGCCGCCCACAGCCCGGCATTTCCGCAGCCCTGTTTCGGTCATGCGATTTTCCTTTGTTGGAAACCGGCGAACAGATTCCGCTTGGCCGCTCGCATCTTCGTCGCGGCTCCGGTGTCGCTATCGGCCCCCGCCAGCCGTTCCATGTGATCCACGGTGAGATCGTCTTTCAGCCATCCGCCCAGCCCTGGCAGTTGCCGTAGGATTTCCCACGGTGTGGCGTACCACTTGTAAGCGCGCACGGTCTTGCCCTTGCTGTCTTTCTTCAGTTCCGGAACTGCGCATGGCCGGTGAAAATTCAAATACGGATTGAAGTGTTCCTCGTAGAACGCGTTGATCGGATCGGCGTGCTCCGAGGCAATATGATCGAAGCCCATATGCTTGCGAATTACCGCTCCGTTTTTCGATTCCACAAGGCCGTTGTCGTTGGATTTCCGCGGACGCGATTTCGTCTGTTCGATCAGCAGCTTGTTCAGCATCCGTGCTACCGAGTGATTGATGAACTCGCTGCCGTTGTCGGAATGGAAGCCGAGAATGCCAAACGGAAACTGCTTCAGAAGCCTCTGTAGCAACGCTGCCAGGTAGTTTTCCGAGATGCGCTCCACAGCTCCCACCACCTCCCATTGCGTGACTTCATCCACCAGGTTGATGTGATACACACCCTTCACCCCATCCAGATCTCCTTGATGCACCGTGTCCACCCGCAGGTAGCCGGGCCGGCCTCCAGGCTCGGGCTTACGCCGTTCCCCGATCGATGCCGGCGTGGGCCGCGTTTTGGTGAACACAAGCACCCGTTCGCGGTAGCCGCGCAGCTTCCGCAGGTTGTAGATGTGCGCCGACGAAATATCGGCCAATCGCTCATAGCGGGCGTCGGCGAACTCGTAATACCCCCGGTACAGGATCTTCCGCGTGGCCGGTCCACTTAGCGTCTCGTGGGCCTCATCCACTTCCGCCAGCAACGCCACATCGGCCGGGGTGTAGTAGGCCGTGAATTTCCTTCCACGCCCCCGCCGTACCTGGACCGTTCCGCCTTCCACGTACCGCGCGATGAGCCGCGTTGCCTGCGCCCGGCTCATGCCCGTCACTTTCGAGATGTACTGTTTCACCAGGCCCTTGTCCCTCCGTGGCAAGCCCACATACTCTTGCGCACACAGGGTCGCCTGCGTCCACTCATACGCTTCCTTTCGGCTTGCCGCCTTGAATCCGACTTCTTCGTTGCCTCCCAGAAATGCCCGTATCTGCTCCAGGCTCTGGTGTTCGCTGTTCTTCATCCGGATGATCAATCCTCAGCATCCGCTATTCTTCCTTTAGGCTCATCTGGCGTTGGAAACCATTGGCCTCTTCAGGCTCATCCGGCGTTGGAAGAGACTAACCGGGGCCGCCACCGGCGCTCCATGCGACACTGGAAGTTTCCCCCCGGCAATGACCAAGACGTCCCTCGACAAAAATAAAATCAAGATTCTGCTGCTCGAAGGCGTTCATCCCAGCGCGCTCGAAGCCTTCCGCGCCGACGGCTACACCGACATCGAATATCACCAGAAATCGCTCCCCGAAGCCAAGCTCCTGGAAGTCGATCGCCGACGCCTATTTCATCGGCATCCGCTCGGCCACGCATCTCACCGCGCAAGGTCTTCGAACACGCCCCGCGCCTGATCGGCGTCGGCTGCTTCTGCATCGGCACCAACCAGGTGGATCTCGACGCCGCGGAGGACCGCGGCGTTCCGGTCTTCAACGCGCCGTTCTCCAACACCCGCAGCGTCGCCGAACTGGTGCTGGCCGAGATCGTCATGCTGCTGCGCGGCATCCCGTGCCGCAACGCCGCCGCCCATCGCGGCGTGTGGGATGAAGACCGCCGCCGGTTCGCACGAGGTGCGCGGCAAATGCCTCGGCATCGTCGGCTACGGCCACATCGGCACGCAAGTGGGCGTGCTGGCCGAAGCCTTCGGCATGCACGTGGTCTACTACGACATCGAAACGAAGCTGGCGCTCGGCAACGCCCGCGCCATGCCCACGCTTGCCGCCCTGCTCGAAGCCGCCGACGTCGTGACGCTGCATGTGCCGGAAACGCCGCAGACTTCCAGCATGATCGGCGCCGCGCAGCTGGCGCGCATGAAGCCGGGCGCGCGGCTGATCAACGCCTCGCGCGGCACGGTGGTCGATATCGACGCGCTGGTCGCGCGCTGCGAATCGAAGCATCTGGCCGGCGCCGCGATCGACGTCTTCCCCAAGGAACCGAAGAGCGCGGGCGAAGAGTTCGTCTCTCCCCTGCGCGGCATCGACAACGTGCTTCTCACGCCGCACGTCGGCGGCAGCACCGAAGAAGCGCAGCAGAACATCGGCACCGAAGTGGCCGCGCAAGCTCATCAAGTACAGCAACAACGGCTCCACGCTCAGCGCCGTCAATTTCCCCGAAGTCTCGCTGCCCGGAGCATCCCGGCAAGCACCGCCTGCTGCACATCCACCGCAACCAGCCCGGCGTGCTTTCCGCCATCAACGCCATCTTCTCCGAGCAGCGCATCAACATCGCCGGCCAGTATCTGCAGACCAACCCGCACATCGGCTATGTGGTGATCGACATCGAAACCGGCGAGCGCGCCGAAACCCAGTTGCTCAAGCGCCGCCTCGGACGAAGTCCCCGGCACCATCCGCACGCGCATTCTGTATTAAGGCGTCCGCAGCCGGACTCGCCGGCGCACAAGCGATGCGATTGCATTCGCCCATCCCGATCCGCTGCCGGGCGCGGGTGTGGCATAGACTGCCCTCCCGTTCGCCTCTCGATTTCCGCTGGCAAGCGGCGTTGCAGCGTCGTCACCCTGAGCCGGGGGATTTGTGCCGGTCCGGGCGAAACGGTAACCTAGGATCGACGTGTATCTCCCGTCCGCAGTCACGAAACAGCCGGAAATCCAGGCGGCGATTCACGAAGTGGAGCAGGCGCTCGCGCCCGACGTCGTGCGGATCCGCTATGAAGCCGGTGAAGACTGGAGCGGGCAGCGGGCGATCTTCTTTCGTGTGGTTCTGACCGACGACGCCGCGAAGCGGCGGCTGCGCGATATCGCGGCCAAGGTCGTCTGGGGCTTGGCGCGGCGACTTGATTTTCCAGCTATGGGAGTCTTCCCGTATCATAACTTCAGGAGCGTCTCCGAGCAGGAATCTTTGCAGGAACCGGCTTGGGCCTAAATGCTGGCCGGCGATCTGCTGGAGGACGCGCGTTATCTCGAAGCCGCGGGCGACTCGGAAAAGCGCCTATCCTGCATGCGCCGCGCCGTCTCCACGGCGTATTACGCGATCTTTCATTTGCTGGTAGCGGATTTTGTAGAACACTGGGAATTTGAAGACCAGCGTGCGCGGCTCGCACGGATGTTCGACCGCAAGAAAAGATGCGCGATGCCGCATTTGCCTGCAAGGACGAGCGAAATCCTACGCCTGTCGAACTCGCGCTTGTCGAGGTGAAGACCGCATTTCGGCAGCTTCAAGAGGACCGGCATCGCGCCGATTACGATTTGGCCTGGAATATCGTCCCCACCGATGTCGCGGGCGCCATTTCGCTCGCCGAGGATACCTTTACGAAGTGGCGCTCGATCGCGAACGAGGGCATTGCCCGTCATCACCTGCTTTCGATGTTCGGGGCGAACCGTTAGTGGCCGTCGCTATCTGTCCACCCGGCCGGTGAAGCCGGAAACGTTGCCGCCAGGGACGATGATTGAAGGCGAAGATTTTCCACGCGATGCCTTTTGGATGTCGCGGTCGCGCGGGATCGGCGGGCCGAAACCGGCGAGCGCGCCGAAACCCAGTCACTCAAGCGCCGCCCCGACGAAGTCCCCGGCGCCATTCGCGCGCGCATTCTGTATTAAGGCGTCCGCGCTCGGCCCTGAAATCGCGGTTTGGACTAATGCCCGGACCCCAAAGCGCCGATGTCCGGGTATCGGATTTACTATGGCGGCTACCCAAAAAGCGCAGCGCCGGAAAACGACCCGCCAAAAGTCCGGCGCGCAGATCATCCGGCTCCAACTCAAAGATCGCATGGGCAATCCCAAGTGGGTGACCGCGGACCTTCTCGACATCTCCGAAGGTGGAATCAGGATTTCGGTTCTGACGCCGCTGGCCATCGGCGCCCTGATCGTCATCCGGGGCAAGCTCGGCGGGAGCCGCAGCGAAGACGTCAATTCCGCCACCGTACGATCGTGTACCGCGCGGGTCGACGGGGGCTTCCACGCCGGTCTGGAGTTTGATGAGCGCGACTCCTTACCCGGCGGCGCCTCGCAACCGGCCAGCGCCTCCGCCGATGAGATGGACTGCTATGAGGTCATGCAGTTAAGCCCCAACGCCGGCGCGGATACCGTCCAGCGGGTATACCGGATTCTCGCCCAGCGCTTTCATCCCGATTCGCCTGAAACCGGCGATAAGGAGACTTTTCTCAGGCTCTGCGAGGCGCATCGAATCCTCGGCAATCCCGAAGAACGCGCCCGCTACGATGCGCGCTACCGCGCAACCAAACAGCTCCACTGGCAGATCTTCGATCGGGCCGAGGCGGCCAATGGGCCCGAGGCGGAGCGGCGCAAGCGGTTGGGCATCCTCGAACTCCTTTACGCCAAAACCGTTCACGACCCCGAACGGGCCACGATGTCGGTGATCGAATTTGAGGATCTCCTCGGCTGTCCTCGCGAGCATCTGGGTGCGGCCTTGTGGTATCTGAGAGGCAAAGACTATGTGAAGCGTGGCGACAATGGACGATTCACGATCACCATTTCCGGCGTGGACGAGGTGGAGCGCCATGCGATGGGCCACGAGGGCCGGAACCGGAAATTACTGGAGCCAGCCGGCACGGACCGAAGGTGATAAACGCCCGAGCCCCCGCGGTTCGGCACACCGGCGTCCGCCGGAAGAATCGACGCCTCGTTCACGTCGTTAACTGGCGCGACGATTCGTCCCAGTAGACGGCCTTCTTCCGGAAATAGGATTCGTTCGCCATGTGGCAGGCGATGGCGGCGTGATTGCCAAAGACGGCGTTCTCGGCCACTTGCTTGCGCGATTTCGTCGCTTGAAAGAAGTTCCACAAGTGCGGCTTCACGTCGTCCCAATCCGGCCCGTCGATCGCCAGGTCATCCGTAAGCGGTTCCTTCCCAAGATGGCGCGGATGCTCGTCGTTCCACTGCTTCACATATTCGGCGCGCATGGCGGCCGGGAAACCGCCCGAGTAATAACTTGGCTCCTCGTCTTGCCCGGTTTGCGGAAAGACGCGAAGGTTGTTGCCCTGCGCCTCCATGACGCCCTTCGGCCCCAGAAAGCGGGCGATCTCGGGCGTGGAGGAGCCCAGATCGAGCCGCACGTAGACGGGGACTCCGTGATAGTCGAAAAGCACCGCGTGAAAATCGGGCATGTTGCGGCCGTCCTTCCAGCGGAAGATGCCGCCCAGCGCGGTAGCCGAGCGCGGCGCCTCGTTCCAACCCAGCGTGAAGAGCATGCCGCTGATCAAATGCACCATCAGGTCGCCGCCCACTCCCGTGCCATATTCCTTCCAGCAGCGCCAGCGCGCGAAACGCTCCGGACTGAACGCGGTCTTCGGCGCATCGTTGAGCCACGTGTCCCAATCGACGTTGGAGGGAGACAGATCGAGCGGTGGCGGGTAGATCCACGCCCCGTTTGGGCTGTTGCGCCCGTAGGTCAGTTCCACCATCTCGACGTCGCCGATCGTCCCCGCGGCGTATAGCTCGCGCGCTTTGGCGCAGAGCGCGGAACTCACCCGCTGCGACCCGATCTGGACAATGCGGCTGTTCTTCTCCGCCGCCTCCACCATCGCAAACCCCTGCGCGATGGTGTGGGACATCGGCTTCTCGCAGTAAATGTCCTTCCCCGCGTTGCACGCATCGACGACGACGCGCTGATGCCAATGGTCGGGCACCGCCGCGACGATGCAATCGATATCCTTCCGCCGCAGCAGCTCGTCGTAGCGGCGCGTCGTAAACAGATTCGGATTGCCCGTAATCTGCTTGGCCAGCGTGTGCCGCCCGTCGTACAAATCCGCGGCCGCGACGCATTCGATGCCCGGCAGGCTGATGGCATTGTCAAGCAGCCCCGAACCCTGCATGCCGATGCCGATCATGCCGAACCGGATGCGCTCTCCCGCCGCCGCGGCATTGCCGGAACCGGTTGCCTGAGGCTCCGGCTTAGCCACGGCGAGAGCGGCCATCGACAACCCACCAGCGGTCAGAAAACTTCGACGCGGAACATTCGAACTCATAGTGTGCGCTCCATGGACGGCTTCATTATGTCGCATCCGGAGGGGACGTTTGCGCCGAATGCCAACTTCGCCCCTCGCCCGGACACGCGACACTTTCAAAGTCGTTCTGCGGGGTCGGCTAGAATAAAGAACGAGGATTCTCCATGCAACGCCAGTTCGATGTCGTGATCGAACGGGACGAAGCAGGCTACTACGTCGCTTCCGTCCCAAAGCTTCCGGAGTGCCATACACAAGCCAAGTCCCTCGACGAAGTGATCCAGCGTGTCCGCGAGGCCGCTGAATTGTGTCTGGAAGTGGCGATTGCGCCCGAAAAAACTTTGGAGTTCGTGGGCCTGTAAACCCGTTTAGCGCACGGAAGAACCACGGAAGCCCTCCCTACGCCCGCATCTTCTTAAACGACTCCAAACACCGCTTCGCCGTCTCCAACTCCGGAAACCGGCTGCCCTCCTGCTCGATCAAATAATACTCGACGCCGCCCTTATGCTCGGCCGCCTGGAAAATCTTCGGCCACGGCGCGACCCCTTCGCCGAACAGCACGCTGTATCCCTTCCCCGCTTCCGGCGACCACTCCTTGCAATGCAGCGATTCGATCCGGCCGGGGTGCTTGTCGATCCACTCCACCGGGTCGGACCCCGCTTCGATGCACGTGCCCACGTCGAGCTGCAGCATCACGTTCTTCCCCGTGTTCGCCGCCAACACATCGATCGGCCTCTCCGCGCCCATCATTTTAAATTCCGCCTGGTGATTGTGATAGCCCGTGCGCAAGCCCACCGCATGCACCTTCTCCGCCGCCTGGCTCAGCGTCTCCGCCACTTTCTTCCAACCGTCCAGACCCTCCACTTTCCCCGCGCTCGCCATCACGATAAACTTGCTGCCCAGAATCTGGTTCAATTCGCTCGCGTGCTCCAGCCCGTCGGGCGTGAACGACTTCGGCCCGTTGTGCGTCGAGAAGCACCGGATCCCGGAGTCGTCCAGCACCTTGCGCATCTGCTTGGCGTCCTCCGCCGTCCAATCGAAGTAAGGCGCGAAAAACTCCAATCCGTCGTAGCCCATCGCCGCCACCGCCCGCACCGTCCCCTGCGGATCTTTCTTCAATTCGTTCCGCACCGAATACATCTCCAGACCCACCGGAATCTTCTTGTAAGCCGCCCGCAGCGCCATCGGAGCCGCCGCCATCGACGCCAGCAGCGCCCGCCGTGAAAAAGAATTCTGCATCGTCATATCAATACGCCTCTCCCGCCAAAGTCTTCCCATCGATCACCACGCCCGTGCAGTGCGTCGTGTATTCGAACGGGTCGCCGTCGTATAACGCCAGGTCGCCGTCCTTGCCCGCCTCGATCGATCCCACGCGATTCGCCACGCCCACAATCCTCGCCGCGCTAATCGTCACGCTCGCCAGCGCATCGTCGAAACTCAATCCGTTCGCCGCCGCGATCGCCGCTTCAAACAATATCACGCGCGTCTTCGGAACGTAGCCTTCATACCCGCTCTGCAGCGCGAACGGAATCCCCGCCTCGCGCAGCTTCGCCGCCGTCGTCATGCTCAAATTCTCGGTGTCGCCGTTGGCGCGGTACATCGTCGGATGCAGAATCACCGGATATCCCGAAGCCTTGATCTCCGGCAGCACCAGATACGCCTCCGCCGCGCCGTCCAGAATCATCTTCAAATGAAATTCCTGTCCCAGCCGGATCGCCGTCGCGATATCGTTGGCCCGATGCACCGTCACCAGCAGCGGGATCTCCCCGTTCAGCACCCGCGCCAGCGTCTCCAGCCGCAAATCCCGCGCCGCCTCTTTCCCCGCTTCGGGCTTCGCGCTCTTCTTCGAATACTCCTGCGCCTTCAAAAATTCCTCACGCAGCATCGCGATCATCTTCGCCCGCGTCCCCGGCGATTTCCCCGGCTGCTCGGCGCGCGCTTCCACGCCCAGCGTCGCCGCCACCATCGCCAGCGGCAGAATCGCCGCTTGGTCGGCGTTCTGATACGCCGTCTTCACCACCATCGTCTGGCCGGAAATCAACTCGCCCGGCCCGTGCCCGGTGTTCATCGTCGTCACGCCGAACCCTCGCACATAGGACACCAGCCGGTCCCGCCCGTCGTAGGCGTCGATCGCCCGCAGCTCCGGCTGAATCGGCGCGGACTTCTCCAGCTCGTCCTGATCCTGCGGTTGATTCAAATACCCGGTCAGCCCCACCGTCCCATGCGCGTCCACCAATCCCGGCGTCACCACTTTCGCGCGAAGTGTTTTGATAACCCTCCGGCACGCTCACCTGCGAAGCCGGCCCCACGCGTTCGATCTTCCCATCGCGAATCAAAACCACGCCGTCGTCGATCGCCGCTCCCGCCATCGTGTAAACCTTATCGCCATGCACCGCGACCTGCGCGTCGAGCGCCGCCGCCAGCGCCAATACGATTCCGAAGCGAAGCATCTTAGCGCCCCTCCCCGTCGTCTTCATCGTCGAACAACAGGCCGCCTTGATCGTGGCTCGCCCCATACCCTCCCACCGCGTAAAGATAATCCTTCGGATCGGACCGGTCGAAAACCTTCTTGCCTTCGATCCACGTCTCCATCACATGCGTGTACACGCTCAACGGATCGCCGGACAACAAAATAAAATCGGCGTCCTTCCCCGCCTCGAGCGTGCCGACGCGATCCTGCAACTCCAAAATCCGCGCATTCGCCATCGTCAGCCCATACAGCGCCTTCTCCCGCGACATCCCCGCCCGCACCGCCAACCCCGCGCTACGCATCAACAATCGCGAATCGGTGATCGGATCGTCGGTATGAAATCCCACCAGCACGCCGGCTTTCTCAAGCGCCGCCGCGTTGGCGAACGTCGTGTCCTTGGCCTCCAGCTTCCCCCCTGGGCTATCGATCAGGATCAGCGACACCGGCACGTGCGCCGCCGCGATCTGATCCGCCACCATCCACGCGTCGCTCACGTGATGCAGAACGATCTTGTAATGAAACTCGTTGGCCAGCCGCAGCGCCGTCAGAATATCGTCGTTGCGATGCGTATGCTCCTGCACCACGCGCTTGCCGTCCAACACCTCCACCAACCCTTCCATGTTCAAATCCCGCGCCGGCATCTTCGACGCGTCGCCATTGGCGCGCCGGATCTTGTCGCGATACTCCTGCGCCTTCACATATTGCTCGCGCATCAACGCCGCCGACTTCGCCCGCGTCCCCGGGAACGGCGGCGGCCTCCGCGAGTTCGTCCCGTTCGCCATCTTCATTCCGCCCGCAATGCGCCCATCCGGCAGACGAATCAACAAATCGTCCACCACGCGCCCTTGCCGCAGCTTGATGTACAGCGTCTGCCCGCTCATCAAATGTCCCGATCCCGGCATCACGTTCACCGTCGTCAACCCGCCGGCGCGAGCCTTTTCGATGCGCGCGTCGCGCACGTTCAACGCATCCAACACCCGCACGTCCGGTTGAATCGGCGCGCTGCCGTCACCGCCTTCCACCGATCCGATATGGCTGTGCGAGTCCACGATCCCCGGCATGATCACCTTGCCCTTGGCGTCCACGCGCACCGCGTCCGCCGGCACCGCCGTCGAGGCGGCGGGCCCCACCGCCACGATCTTCCCGTTCGACACCACCAGCACCCCGTCGTCGATCTCGGGCCCGGCGATGGGGATGATATGCGCGCCCGTGAAAGCCCGCGGAGCCTCTTGCGCCACCACCGCGAACGGCATCAGGAGCGCGGTGAATAATGCCAGCCTGCTTTTGAACATGGATGTCCGATTGTATACGAGGGCGAGGCGTCCTCGCGTTTGGTTACCCTTCCGCCGCTTACTCCAGTGGGGGAGCCGCCGCTTCCACCAGTTCGATCGCGATGCGGTCCGGCCCTTCGAAGAACACGTGCTTGGCCCCGCCCGCCCACGCCGCCACCGGACCCAACGGTTTCACGCCGTCTCGTCTCAGTACATCGAGCGCCGCCGGTAGATTCGCCACGCTGAATGCGATGTGATCCACCACCCGCCCCCGCGTCGATTCGAATCCCGTCCGCCCGTCCCAATCCTTGGCCATCGCCGTCCGCGCATATTCCACCGGAAAAATAATGATGTTCACGTTGTCCATCATCAACGATTCCGATGGCCCCACCTGCACTCCCCGGTAGAAACGCACCCGGTGCGATGGCGCTCCGCCCTGCAACATCCTTCGCGCTCCGAAATGCTTCGCGTACCAATCGGCGGCCGCAACCGGGTCCGCGCTCAACAGATGCAAGTGCCCGAACCGGTGAAACGCCGCCGTGTTCAACTCGATCAGCGCACGGTCCGGCCCGGCGACATAGGCGTAGTAAAAACCGGCGTAGTGCGCCAGATCGCTGATGTCGGTGATCGGCGTATCGAACTTCGTCCCCAGGTCGAGCTGCCGCCGGTACTCCTCGTTCATGTCCTCCGCCCCCCACCCGAAATGCCAGATCGCCGACACGATCGCCGGCGGCGGCGGCGCGTCCACGCGATGAAACAGGAACCACGACTTTTGCGCCCACACCGCGTCCACGCCCGCCAGTTGCCGCTTCTCGCAATCGAACCGCGACGTGTAAAACGCGATCGCCGCCGCCGGATTCACGGAGTTCAAATGGATGTGGTGGAAATGCGCCGCGTTCGGCGCCTGCGCCCACAGCCCCGGCGCCGCCAGAAACAACTTCGCCAGACGCCCGATCCAGAACCCCGCCGCCCGCGATTCCATCGCACCGGCCCGCCCGTCAACGGATGCCGGAGAAATCCAGCGGATCCAGAATCCAATTGCTGATGTTCGTCACCACCTGCGAATCGTGCAGCTCCGGCGGCGACGAAATCTTCTTCCACTCCGGATCGCTCACAAACTTCCCCCACAGCCGTTCGCGCTCGGCGAGCGAATCGAAGCACAGCATGTAAACCAGATTCGGCATGTTCCCCCCCACCATCGTCTTGCCGAAAAACACCGGCTTCATCCCCAGCCGTTGAAAGATCCCCATCTCCCCGCCATCGAACATCCTCACCTTGCGCTCCAGCGTCACGCCGTTCGTCGATTCATACCGCCGCAATTCGAAGATGTGATTCCCACCGCCTTCGCGCGGCGCGGGCACGGTCGCCGCCGGCATCCCGTCGAAGGATTTCAAAAGCGAAATCTCTTCGCGCTCGTAAACCCTCGGCGCGCCCGCGGTGTAACTCACATACGCTTTGCGGAATGCCGGATCGGCCCAAACCTTCTCCGACACCGCCTCGAACGCCGCCAGATCCGCGTACTCGCTGATCAAAAGAAACGACGGGCTGCCCGGCCCGATCGCCGTGCGGAACGCGCCCGCCACCTTCACCCCCGCCTCGCGGAACGCCGGCGCCGCCGTCTCTCGGCAAAAACTCCGCCGTGCGCCCCGTCTCGTCGTCGCCGGTGTTGCGCATCTGCATCCAGCGCAGCTCCAGGATCGTCGGCTTCGAAGTTTTCGCGGACATGGGCAATGCGAGACTCGCGCTCGCGGCGGCTTGCAGAAACTGTCTTCGTTTCATCTAACCGACTGTACAACAGCGGGAGCCGGCGCGGCCAGCGCCCCAAAACGCCGGTCCCGCGAGTGAAACTCCTCCACCGCTTCATGCAGATCGCGCGATCCGAAGTCCGGCCACAACCGCGGGGTGAAGTACAGCTCGGCGTAGGCGCATTCCCACAGCAAAAAATCGCTCAGCCGCTGCTCCCCGCTCGTGCGAATTAACAAATCCACGTCCGGCGCGCCCAGCGCCTCGCGAAACTCCTCCCGCGTCGCCTCCGGCCCCGCTCTTCGCGCTGCTTCGAGTATCTGATCGCGCGAAGAATAATCCACCGCCAGCCGCAAATGCAGCCGCGTCTGGCTCTTCGTCGCCGCCTCGCACTCCTCGATCGCCGGAAGCAGCATCGCCGGCAGCCGGTCCCTCCGCCCGATCACCGACACCCGCACGCCGTTCTCCAGGCACCGCCGCTGCTCCCGCCGAAGATACGCCAGAAACAGCCGCATCAGCGCGCTCACTTCCTCCCTCGGCCGGTTCCAGTTGTCGGAGGAAAACGCGTACACGCTCAGCGTCGAAATCCCGCACCCCGGCGCGCTCTCCACCGTCCTCCGCAGCGCCTCCGCGCCCGCCTTGTGCCCGGCCAGCCGCGGCAGCCCGCGCTGTGCCGCCCATCGCCCGTTGCCGTCCATAATGATCGCCGCGTGCAGCCCGCCCCGCGCTCCGTTCATCGTCCCCATCCCGCCGCGCTCACTTTTCCCGCATCGCATGAATCAGCGCTTCCATATGATCCAAATATTTCGCCAACGCCCGCCGCCCTTTTTCCGTGATGCGGTATTCCGTGCGCGGCATCCGCCCTTCGAACGACTTTGCGCACGCGATGTAACCCGCGTCCTCCAGCTTGCGCGCGTGGACGCTCAGGTTCCCGTCCGTCGTCCGCAGCAGGTTCTTCAGCTCCGAAAACGTGACCGTCGCCTCCGCCGCCAGCGCGCTGACGATCCCCAACCGCAGCCGTTCGTGAATCAGCCGGTCCAATTCCGCCGGGCCGCTCTTCGATACCGCGATCCGCGGTTTCTCGCGCTCCGGCGGTTGCTTGCGCAATGCGTTGCTTTTAGCCACCATGCCTCCTTGCGATCAAAACTCCGAACAATATATGCAGCCCGCCGAAACCGGCCGCCAAAAACGCGTCGCCCCACGCCGCCGGCGCAAACAGCGACGCCGCGCCCAGCGCCATGAAAGAAACTCCCATCGCCGGCACAATGTCCACCGAAAACGCGCCGCCGCTCATCGTCCCCGCCCCGTAAAGCATCAGCCACACCCCCGGAACGAAGCCCCTCAACCCCGCGTGAACCAGCGCATAGGTCAACACCGCCGCCGCCGCCAGCGGAGGCGCGAACCCCAACGCGAATTTCCGCGCCGGAGACGAAAACGGCGAATCGCCCGCCATCTCCGCTTTCCTCTTGATCGCCAGCGCGCCGATCCCGATCGCCAGCATCCCCTCGGCGAACCACGCCGCCAGCCACGCCCCGTCGCTCGTCTGCCGCGACGCCGCCAGCGCCGCCGCCAGCGCCGTCGCCCCCATCCATACCCCGCCCCACCCCGGCACCGCCGTGAACGCCCCCGCGCGCTCCATCGTCTGCCGGATATACTTCAAATTGTCGATCGCGTGGTGATGCAAACCCACCGGCTCGTTCGTGGCCGGCCGTATCGGCTGTGGAATTGCCATGCCCGTAAGTATATCGCAAGTACTTTGCGATGTAAAGTAAAATCGGGCCTTACTCGAACAGCCGCATCTGCGCATCTCCCGGCCAATCCGGCGCCTCTTCGCTCCACGAACGCCGCGCCATCCCGTGCCTCCCCCGCACCGCCTCCGCCCGCGCCCGCAGCATCTCCGGATACGCCCCGCTCAAATACGCCGCCCGTTCGTACCGCTCGCGGTACCGCCGCGCCAAATGCGGAAATCGCTCGTCGATAAAACCCAGCAAAACCTCCTTCGCCGGCGACCGCAGGAACAGCGGCATCGCGTGAAACGACATCGCGCCCGCCGCCGCCCCCGCCGCGCAAACCGCCTCCAGACTCGCCTCGCTATCGTTGATCAGCGGCAACACCGGCGCGCACAGCACCGTCACCGGCACCCCCGCCGCCGTCAATTTCCCGACCGCCGCCATCCGCAGCGCCGGCCGCGGCGCCATCGGCTCCAACTGCCGCGCCAGTCCCTCATCGAGCGTCGTCACGCTCACGTGAACATTCACCGCGTTCCGGCTCGCGATCGCCCCCAACAACTCCGCGTCCCGCCCCACCAGATCCGACTTCGTCGTCAGCCCCAACCTCCGCCCGCCCTCTTCGGCAAACACCTCCAGCATCCCCCGCGTCACGCCGAATCTCCGCTCCGCCGGCTGGTACGGATCCGTCGCCGTGCCGATCCAAATCGAATCCTTCCGCGGCACCCTCCGCAGCTCCTCCCGAAACGCCGCCTCCACAAACCGTTTCGCGAAAATCTTCCGCTCGAATGCCTCCGGATCGCGCAGTTCCATAAACTCGTGCGTGTACCGCGCATAGCAGTACTTACACCCGAACTCGCACCCCCGGTACGGATTCACCGTCCACGCAAACGGCACCCTCGGACTCGAACAGCGCCCGATAAACCGCCGCGTCTCCAGCTCGAAATACTCCACCCGCCGCTTCGCTTCAAGCGTCGCGCTCTCCGCCGCCATCCGCGCGATTCCAATCAAGCCGGCCATAAAGCCCGGCCCTATCTTCGCCTTTTATTCGCCTCTATGTCAATGCCCCGAAGCCCGCCCGCTTCCCAGGCGCGTCAGCGCCTGCAAACTGGTGAACTTCGCGATCGCCGTGAAGTCCCGGTCCCTATGCCACACCGGCACTCGATGCGCGATGGCGATGGCGGCGATCAGGCAATCGGTGGAAGAGCGGATCGTGAACCCCTTCTGCCGCCCTTCGCGATAAATCCGCGCCGCGTCTTCGAACAAATCCCTCGCCAACGGATCGCCCAAACAAGGCAACGCCAGAAACGAGCGCGTAAACGCCTCCGACACCGGCCCCGGCCGCATCCCCTGAAAAACTTCCTGCAGTACCGGCCCGCAGGTGACCAGCCGCAGCAGATCGTCCTCCGACGGCAATTCCTTCGGATGCGGCGACAATACATCGATCCAAATGGAAGTGTCGGCTAAGATCAACGCCGCCCGGCCTTCGCCGCCGCCGCCCGCCGGTCCGGCTCCGGCGCCCGGTCCTCGCGCATTTCAGCCAAATCCCCCTGCCACAAATCCCGTCCGAAAAACCCCGCGATGCCCTGAATCTTCCGCACCCGCACCACTTCTTCCAACGCCTGGTTGATCGCCGCCGAATACGTCTTCACCCCCAACACCCGGACCGCTTCTTCCAATCCGTGCTCATCCAACACAACATTCGTCCTCTTCATGTGTATAGTATGCCACACACCCCCGCCCCTCGTCAACCCCAAAAATCCTTACCCGCCCCGCGTCTTCGCGATCACCATCTCTTCGATGTTGAAGAGCTCGGTCGGATAATCGCCGGTGTAACATGCGTAGCAGTAATCGCCGCTATGGTCGGCCACCGCCTCGCGCAGTCCCCGGATCGAAAGATAAGCGATCGAATCGGCCTCGACGTATTCTCGAATTCCTTCCACCGTGTGATTGGCCGCGATCAACTCCCGCGCGCTCGGCGTGTCCACGCCGTAGAAACACGGCGCGATCGTCGGCGGGCAGGAGATGCGCAGATGAACCTCCCGCGCCCCCGCGCTGCGCACCATCCGCACGATCTTGCGCGACGTGGTCCCTCGCACGATCGAATCGTCCACCAGAATCACCCGCTTGCCTTCCAGCAGACTGCGCACCGGATTCAGCTTCAGCTTCACCCCGAAATCGCGGATCGCCTGCGACGGCTCGATAAACGTGCGCCCCACGTAATGATTGCGGATCAGCGCCTGGCGGAATGGGATGCCGCTCTCCGACGAGTATCCGATCGCCGCCGCCACGCCGGAATCCGGCACCGGCACCACAACATCGGCCTCCACCGGCGATTCAATCGCCAGCAGCCGTCCCAGGTTCTCTCTCGACTGCTGCACCGGCCGTCCGAACACGATCGAATCGGGCCGCGAAAAGTAGACGTGCTCAAAGACGCACTGGCTCCGCTCCCGCGGCGGCGTGTAGCGCTCCCGCGTCATACCGTCGCGCCCCGCCGTCACCATCTCGCCCGGCTCGACGTCGTTCAAATACACCGCGTCGATCAAATCGAACGCGCAGGTCTCGGAGGCGAACACATAAGCCGGACGCCCGCCATCGAGCGGCTTCTGCCCCATCGCCAACGGCCGGAATCCATAGGCGTCCCGCGCCACGATCACCCGGTCCTGCGCCAGGCACACCAACGAAAACGCCCCTTCCAACTGCAGCAGCGCGTCCCGCAGCGCCCCTTCGAGCGTCCTCTCGCGCGAGTGCGCGATCAGGTGCAGGATCACCTCCGTGTCGCTAGTGGCCTGAAAAATCGATCCCGCCCGCTCCAGATCGCGCCGCAGCTCCTGCGCGTTCGTGATGTTCCCGTTATGGGCGATGGCGATCCGCCCTTTATTGCACTCCACCGAAAACGGCTGCGCGTTCAGCAACACCGTATCGCCCGCCGTCGAATACCGCGTATGTCCGATCGCCATCTCGCCCGGTAGCCCCGACAGCACCGTCGGCGTGAAAATATCCGCCACATGCCCCATCGACTTGTGGCAGTGAATTTCCCGCCCGTCGCATGAGGCGATTCCGGCCGATTCCTGCCCGCGATGCTGCAGGGCGTACAAGCCCAGGTACGAGAGGTTCGCCGCTTCCGGGTGCCCGTAAATGGCGAACACCCCGCATTCCTCGTGCAATTTGTCGGAGTCGATTTCGTCGAACATGGTTACCTGCTCGCGGGGGAGGTGATCATGTTATGAGTGCAGCATCCGTTCGAGCGCCCCGCTCCACACTTCTTGGATGCGTGCCGGCGCGCAATCGATCAACATGCCGCTTGAGTTGCCAATTTGTAATCTTCGCTTCATCGTAACACCGATCTCGGGCGATTCCACGCCGAATTCCCGCGCAATGCGATGTACTTCCTCCGGCGCCGCCGTCGAAACCAGAATCCGCGACGGCCCTTCATGAAACAAAAGCAGTTCCGGCCGCAACCCCGATTGGACCGTCACCGCCGCGCCCACGCCCTCCTCGCCCAACGAACACTCGGCCAACGCTACCGCCAACCCGCCGTCGCTCAAATCGTGTGCCGATTCAGCCAACCCCGCGTGAACCACCGCCCGGATCGCCCCCTGCACCCGCTTCTCATAATCCATATCGAGCGCCGGCGGCAAACCCCATAACGCATCGAGCGCCGTCTTGGCATATTGCGTTCCGCCGAACCGCGTTTCGTCGCACTCGCCCACCCCGCCCAGCAAAATCACCGCCCGCCCCTCGTTGCGGAAATGAATCCCCACCGGCTTCACCGTCTTCATCAATCCGACGATGCCCACTACCGGCGTCGGGAAAATCGCCTCGCCCAGCGTCTCGTTATACAGGCTCACGTTCCCGCCCGTCACCGGCGTCTCGAAAAACGCGCACGCTTCGCCCATCCCCTCGATCGCCTCGACAATCTGCGCCATAATCTCCGGCCGCTCCGGATTGCCGAAG
Organism: uncultured Acidobacteriota bacterium; assembly: GCA_963823105.1. Lineage (GTDB taxonomy): Bacteria > Acidobacteriota > Terriglobia > Bryobacterales > Bryobacteraceae > JAJYKC01. Next base: position 599,904 of record CAWGKC010000005.1, on the reverse strand, counting down.
TTCAAATTATTCGTCGCCGCCGCCGGCTCCGCGCCCACCGTCGAAACGTTGCGGCAGCACTCGGCCACGATCAACCTCGCGCCCTCCCGCGGCGAAAGCGCGCAATAACGCCCGTTGCCGTCGAGCGCCATCGCGATCGCCCCGCCCGTTTCCTTAATGCGAATCACCGCCGCGTCCGCCCCCGGTCCCGCCACCGTGTTCGTACGCACCGTGTAATCGTACTGCTCCCAGATCCAGCGCTTCGAACAAACGTCGGCCGATCCCATCACCGCCAGCAAGTCCGCGTTCAAATCGCGCGAGGCGAACCGCGGCCCCTCCATCGGAGCCGTTCGATACGGCGCCACCCCATGCGGCCGGTCGTACAGCGGCGCTTCGTCCGCCAAGGCGCGATTGGGAATCTCGGCCATCGTCACGCCGTGGTCCATCACCCGCAGCTTGCCGTCCGCCGTCACCCGCCCGATCGTCACCGCGTCCAGCCCCCACTTGCGGAACACACGGAACACTTCCTCTTCCCTGCCCGCCTCCGCCACCAGCAGCATCCGCTCCTGCGACTCCGACAGCATCATCTCGTAGGCGCTCATCCCCGTCTCGCGCTGCGGCACGTGCATCAGGTCGATCTCGACTCCCGTCCCCGCCCGGCTTCCCATCTCGCACGAAGACGACGTCAGCCCCGCCGCGCCCATGTCCTGTATGCCGACGATCGCCCCCGTCTTCATCGCCTCCAGGCACGCCTCCAGCAGCAGCTTCTCCAAAAATGGATCGCCCACCTGCACGTTCGGCCGCTTTTGTTTCGACTCCTCCGTAAACTCCGCCGACGCCATCGACGCCCCGTGGATCCCGTCGCGCCCCGTCTTCGCGCCCACGTAAATCACCGGATTCCCCACGCCCGTCGCCTTGCCGTAAAAAATTTCATCGTGCTGGAAGACGCCCAACGCGAACACGTTCACCAGCGGGTTTCCGTCGTAGCAACTCTCGAACACGCACTCCCCGCCCACCGTCGGCACCCCGAAACAATTCCCGTAGTGCGCGATGCCCGACACCACCCCTTCGACGATCCTGCGGTTCCGCGCCGAATCGAGCGTGCCGAATCGCAGCGCGTCCATCACCGCCAGCGGCCGCGCGCCCATCGTGAAAATATCGCGCAGAATCCCGCCCACCCCGGTCGCCGCCCCTTGAAACGGCTCGATGAAACTCGGATGATTGTGCGATTCGATCTTAAACGCGATCGCATACCGCTCGCCCGTGGGCGACGCTCCGATGTCGATGATCCCCGCGTTCTCCCCCGGCCCCTGCAGCACGCTCTTGCCGCGCGTCGGCAGCTTCTTCAAATGCAGCCGCGAGCTTTTGTACGAACAGTGCTCGCTCCACATGACGCTGAAAATCCCCAGTTCGGTCAGCGTCGGCGCGCGTCCCAACAATGCTACGATCTTCTTGTACTCGGCCGGCGTAAGCTGGTGCGCCGCCACCACCTCCGCGGTCACCACCGCGCTCATCGGATCGCTGCCGCTCCCGCCAAAGCCCGCGCCACCGATTCCAGCACCACCATCCCATCCGTCGACGTCATCAACGCGTCCGCCGCCCGCTCCGGATGCGGCATCATCCCCATCACGTTCCGCCCCGCGTTGCAGATGCCCGCGATGTCGCGCTCGGAGCCGTTCGGATTGTCCAGATACCGAAACAACACCCGGTCCTCGGCTTCCAGTTCGTCGAGCGTCCACTCGTCGGCCACATAGCACCCTTCCCCATGCGCCACCGGCAGCCGCAGAATCTGTCCCTTCGCCGCCGCGCAGGTGAACGGGGAATCCACCGTCTCCACGCGCAGCCGGACGTCCCTGCAAACGAACTTCAGCCCCGCATTGCGAACCAGCGCGCCCGGCAGCAGCCCCGCTTCCACCAGAATCTGAAACCCGTTGCAGATGCCCAGCACCAGCCCGCCCTCGGAGGCGAAGCGCTTCACCGCGCCCATCACCGGCGAGAACTTCGCGATCGCCCCGCAGCGCAGGTAATCCCCGTAAGCGAACCCGCCCGGCAGAATCACCGCGTCGGCGTCCCCCAGGCTGTGCGCCTCGTGCCAGATGTATTCCGCGCTCTGGCCCAGATTTTGCGAAACGGCGTAAAACGCGTCGTGATCGCAATTGCTGCCGGGAAAGACAACAACGCCAAATTTCATGTGGATGCTTTTAGTTTAGCAACCGCGCCACGGCCGGACAATAGTTTCCGGGCGCCGGCCAGGGGATGGGCTCCGGCGCCCGGAGCACGTCTCTCGCGTCAGGGGGTCGCGGGAGCCGTGAGGTCGTGGCAAAAAACTAAGACGACTCCGCCGCCAAAAAGGAAACACCCTCGCGAAAAAGTTTTCGTAAAGGTTTGCAAACCCCTCGCCGCTACAGCCGGCCCAAAATTACCCGCGCCGCCGCGATTCCCTTCGCGCGCCCGCCCGGAAGCGTCTGTAGCCCGAACATCAATGCGTTGTCGCCCTTTCGAACCGCCAGCATCGAATCCATCGGGCCTATCGCCGCATCGTCTCCCAGACCGGAAAGCTCGCTCCCGCCGCCCGGCATCGCCATCAGGGAATTGGCCACGCGGTACGCGTTAAAAACCGTCGCTCCATCTCCCCGCGCTACCGAAAAAACAAAAGTCGGCGGCCGGGGACCCCCGTTCACAGTCGCCTAAAGCGGCCACCATCGACTTCATCAGGTCCTTCGTTTCCTCCGAAGGCTTCCCTCCCGCGCCCGCTTGTCCTTGCCCTCCGCGCATCGCTTGTATCCTTGCCGCGACATCGTCCGCCGCCGCGGGCTTCGTCCAATATGAGCACGCGGTCTCTTCGCCCCGCGCGTTCACGTCGGCTTCCACCCGCGTCACCGCGATACTAAGAATGGATTCCGCCTCTTGCTTGGTCAGCAGTGAACAGGAATCGCGTTTCGTGACGCCCGTATCCCGATTCGCGTCGGAATCGGCGTGGCTGGGCAGAGTGAAGCCCGTCGATCGTTCCACTTCGTGTACTTTTTCGCGCACGCGATAGTACACGTAGTAAAGCCCCGCCGCCGTCCCGATTCCCAACACGGCGAAAATTACCAACAACACCAGAATAATCTTCAGCAGCGGACTCCCGCCGCTCTTCACCGGCGCCGCGGCCACCGGGACCTGCGCCGGAACCGCTTGCGGTGGCGCTGGATTCGCCCCACTCTCGGCGCGCGTCCCGCACTGCGGGCAAAACCCCACGCCGGGCCCTAACGCGGCGCCGCAATTTCTACAGAAAGCAGCCATGACGCTCTAGTGTGTTTCCCGGTGTTTTTGTTACACAATGAAAAGAGGCTTACTTGGCGCCGGCGGGCGCTGCCACGGCCACCGCCACGGGAATGGCCGCTACCGCTTTCTTGCGGCTTGCCCGGCGTTTCTCGGCCGGTGGTTGCCGGTCGCTTTTCTTCAGCGACGGCAATACCATCGAGAGCACGAACTTCTTCTCGCCGTGTTCGTCGAACTTGATGACGATATACTCTTCCGTGCATGAAACCGCGGAACCTAGGCCAAATTTCGTGTGTTCGACCTGAGCACCCTGCGCGAATGCGGGCTTGAATGCCATGATAGGGGGAACTCCTATCTAAATGATAACATTTCTATTTCCCGCTGTCGAATCGCCCCAACCGCAACATGCGCGCCCCTTCCGGTTTTGAAACTGCATACGCTTTTTGAGCGTCCAAAGGAACGTGAACCGGTCTATGTCGATTCCCCGCCTCCTCGCCCTTTCCGCCATCCTGCCCCTGTTGATTTCCGCCCAGCAGGACCCCGCGCGCACCCGCCGTTTTCCCGGTAACCCCCATCCAAAACCGTCGGCCAGCGCCGATTCCAAGCCCGCATCCGCCGCCGCGAATCCCGCGCCGGTGCGCGCTCCCTCCGGCCGGCTGGACCGCTTCGCCCTCATCCTCTCCGACGAGCCCGTCGCCAAATCCATTCGCAATCGCCGTCAACTTCAATCGGCCGCCGCCGTCCAGGCCTCGCGCGCGATCGTCGCCAAGCAGCAAACCCTCCTGGCCGAACTGGCGCGCCGTAAAATTCGCTCCCTCGGCGCCACGCACATCGTTCTCAACGCCGTTTACGTCTCCGCGCCCGGCGTCGATCCCGCCACGCTCGCAAGCCTTCCCGGCGTCCAGCGCGTCGTCCGCATGCATCCGGTGCATCGCACGCTCAACCTCGCCCTCGGTCTCGTCGGAGTTCCCAACGCCTGGGGCGTCGTCGGCGGCGAAGGCAGCGCCGGCGCCGGAATCAAAATCGGCATCATCGACACCGGCATCGACGTCACTCATCCCGCTTTTCAGGACGCTTCCCTCCGCCCTCCCAGCGGCTACCCTCTCGGCCACGGCGATAACTGGCAAAGCTACACCAACAACAAAATCATCGTCGCCCGCAGCTACGTCGATCAGTTAGTGCTTCCGTTCCTGTCCGGCCAAACTACCGATAACTCCCGCCCCGACGATCTTTCTCCCGACGACCGCGTCGGCCACGGCACCGCCGCCGCCATGATCGCCGCCGGAGAAACCGTCAACGCCCCGCTCGCCCAGATCACCGGCGTCGCTCCGAAAGCGTTTCTCGGCAACTACAAAATCTTCGGCTCGCCGGGAGTGAACGACATCACCTTCGACGACGTCGTCCTCATGGCTCTCGAAGACGCCTTCAACGATGGCATGGACATCGTAAGCCTATCCCTCGGCGCTCCCGCTCAATGGGGGCCTGAGGACGTAGGCGCAACTTGCGGCAACACCGGAACCACGCCCTGCGATCCGCGCGCCGCCGCCGTCCAGAACGCCGTCCAGGCCGGCCTCACCGTCGTCACCGGCGCGGGCAACGACGGCGAGACCGCCTACAACTATCCCGCCTACGGTTCCGTCGAATCCCCCGGGACCGCTCCCGACGCCATCACCGTCGGCGCAACTTACAACGCCCATGTCTTCTATGCCAGCGTCGGCGCATACGGCAACCCCGCGTTGACGAGTCTCCAGGGACTCGCGGCGTTTTTTGGCGATTCTCCCAAACCCGGCGGACCCTTCACCGCTCCCTTGGTGGACACTTCAAAAATCGGCGGCACTCAAAATCCCGACGCCTGCTTCGCCCTCCCCTCCGGTTCGCTCAACGGATCCGTCGCCCTCATCCTCACCGACCCCAACTGCAATTACTCGACGCAAGCGATTAACGCCGAAAACGCCGGCGCCTCGGCCGTTCTGTTCTATCAGGTCAGCGGCTCCGAATATATCTACGTCATCAAAGGCTTGGGCGAGGTGGGCATCCCGGTCGTCATGATCGGCAACACCGAAGGAACGAATCTGGCCGTCAATCTCGCCTCGAACCCGGGCGCGGCCATCACGCTCGATCCCGCCATTACCGAAACCAGCGCCACTTCGAACTTCATCGCCTCCTTCTCCGGCCGCGGACCTTCCATTGAAACCGCCGCCATCAAACCCGAACTCGCCGCCACCGGCACCGACCTCTACACCGCGACGCAAAGCTACGACCCCAACGGCGATCTCTACGACGCCACCGGTTACACGGTCGTCCAAGGCACCAGCTTCGCCGCCCCGCTCGTCGCCGGCGCCGCCGCCCTCGTCCTCCAGGCGCATCCCGGCATGACACCCGGCCAGTTGAAATCGGCCGTTGTGAATACGGCGGTGGAAACCGTCCAGGACTACAACGCGAACGGCACCGTCGTTCTGGCCGGCGTAGAAACCACCGGCGCCGGCCTGCTCGACGCAGGCGCCGCCGTCTCCAATAACGTCACCGCCGAACCTTCGACGCTCTCCTTCGGCCAGATCGGCACGTCGCTTCCGTCCATCAACGTCACGTTCACCAACACCGGAACCGCGCCCGTCAATCTCAATCTCTCCGTCAATCCCTTCATCACCGATCCCAACGCGCAGCTCGCCCTCAGCAACGCCAACCCCACCATTCCCGCCGGCGGCCAGGCCGTCGTAACCGTAGCTCTCCAGGGAAGCCTCCCCGCTTCCGGCGTCTATGAAGGCGACCTCGTCGTCGGTGGCACGGCGCAGCCCATGCACATCCCCTATCTTTATTCGGTCACCGATGGCGTCGCCGCCAACGCCCTGCCGCTCGCCGGTCTCAATTTCCTCGGCGCCGCGGGCGATCCGCTCAACGGCGATCTGCTCGTTCTCGTCGTCGATCAATTCGGACTGGCGGTTCCCGGCGAGCCGGTGCAGTTTGTCGCCGGCTCCACAAGCGATGGAACTATCACCAACGGCACCGGAACCAACGGGACCGACAACTATGGCATCGCCTTCGCCCAGGCGACGCTCGGCTCTCAACTCGGCGCGCAGCAATTTGTCGCCAACATCGGAAACCCGAACCCCATCCCGCTCTACTACAATGGCCGCGTCTTCGCGCTCCCTTCCATCTCCGCCGGAGGAGTCGTCAACGGCGCCAGCTTCCTCGCCGGTCAGGGCCTTGCCCCCGGCTCCTACATCTCCATCTTCGGCTCCGGCTTGAGCGAAGTGACGCGCTTATTCTTCACGCCCTATCTTCCACTCTCCCTCGGCGGCGTCAGCGTCAGCTTCGACGTCCCCTCGGCCGGCATCAGCCTCCCCGGCTATATCGTCTTCGTCACACCCGGGCAAATTAATGTCCAGATTCCCTGGGAACTCGCCGGACAAAGCTCAGCGGTGATGAAGGTCAGCCTCGGCCTCACCTCCAGCCTCAACACTTTCACCATCCCGCTCAAGAGCGTCTCGCCAGCCTTCTTCGAGTACTCCTCCGGCGGCCAGAAATACCTCGCCGCGCAGGACGCCTCCTACCATCTGATCGGCCCCTCCAACCCCGCGCAGCGCGGCGCGACGATCCTGCTCTATTCCAACGGCCTCGGCCCCGTCGACCATCCCGTCCCCTCCGGCCAGCCCACGCCCGCGCAAGCGCCCAACACCCAAACCGTTCCACAAGTCACCATCGGCGGCCAAACGGCCAAGGTGGTCTTCAGCGGCCTCTCGCCGCAAAGCATCGCTCTGTATCAAGTGAACGTCGTGGTGCCGCCAAACATCTCCACCGGCTCGCAGCCGGTAGTCATGACCCTGAACGGAGTGAGCTCGCAGATCTCCAGCATCGTCGTGCGGTAGAAAAATTCCCGCTCACTTGCCTGCCATCCAGTGGTTGAATAGGACGAGATGGCAAAACAAAGTGTTTCATTTGTGTTACTTATCGGTTCCGCCGCTCTCGTTGCGGTTTTAAGTGCGGGCCTCGCGGCCGCGCAGGCTTCAACTGCCGCCCCGTTCATCGAGAAGCCCTACCTCCAACTGGGCGATGCGCCTCATCTCTCCGATCCGGAGACGATCGAGATCGTCTGGCAAGCGGAGGATCAGTCGAGCGATTGGCGAGTGGAATATCGCCAGGCTTCAAGCGCTCCATGGAAACCCGCGGAAGCGCCCCAGGCTCGCCGCATCGCCGTCGTCTCCATCTCCCCTTACCGTCTCTATCGCTCGAAGGATCTCCGGCCTGCAACCCGGCGGCGGCTTCGACTACCGCGTCCTGCTCGCCGGCAAAGAGGTCTTCCGCGCCACCGGCCGCGCCCGCAAGTCCTTCGCGCAACCCTACCGCTTCGCCCTCTTCGGCGATTGCGGAGAGGATTCACCGGGCCAGCGCGGTGTGGCTTATCAGGTCTCCCTCCTGCATCCGGATTTCGTCTTCATCCCCGGCGACATTGTGTACAAGCGAGGCCGCGTCTCCGAATACTGCGTAAAGTTCTTTCCCATCTATAATTCCGATACGGCAAGTCCAACCGCCGGCGCCCCGCTCCTGCGCTCCGTGCTCTTTCTATCGGTGGCCGGCAATCACGACAGCCAGCACCGGGATCTCGACGAAAGCCCCGACGGCATGGCCTACTTCCTGAACTGGCTGCAACCGTTGAACGGCCCGGACGCGGCCATCTTTCACAGCTTAGAGGGCGCGCAGGCCAATCGAAAAGCGTTCCTCGCCGCCGCCGGAAAACAGTTCCCTCAAATGGCCAACTTCTCCTTCGACTACGGCAACTCTCACTGGACCGTGCTGGACAGCAATCCCTACGTGAATTGGAACGATCCCGCGCTGCGCCAATGGATCGCCAACGATTTGTCGTCCGCCGCCCACGCCCAGTGGCGCTTCGTCGCCTTCCATCATCCCGGTTTCCATTCGGCCAACAAACACGCCGAGCAGCAGCAAATGCGCGTGCTGTCGCCGGTCTTCGAAGCAGGTAAAGTGGATGTCGTTTTCAGCGGCCACGTCCATAACTACGAACGCTCCTATCCCTTGCGCTTCGTCCCTCAACCCGTCGACCTCGGCCAAAAGAAGTTGGTCCCCGGCGTCTGGCGCCTCGATCGCAACTTCGATGGCGCTTCGAAGACGAAAGCCGACGGCGTGATCTACATCGTTGATGGCGCCGGCGGAGCGCATCTATACGACCCCGAGCTCCAAGAACAACCCAACGCCTGGAAGGAATTCACCACCCGCTACATCGCCAGGGTCAATTCGTTCAGCGACGTTCAAATCGACGGAAACCGCTTCACGCTGCGCCAGATCTCCAGCGATGGCAGGCTGCTCGATACGTTCCGAATCACCAAGTAACCTCTCCTTGCGTCGGCTTGAGAATGCCGATACCGCCGGGGCATGGACGGCCATCGTGGATCTCCGGTCCGCTCCCGAAAGAAACATCTCTATCCGCGTGTTCACTTCTTGAGGCCTCCCGCGGGCGCGTTCGTCGGCAGTTCGGAGATTGTTTGGCGGTTGAAGTTGGCGGCCAGATTCCGAGCCAGAAGAGGATCGTTCTTCGTGCCCGCCATCGCTCTCCGCACGTGATCTTGGTGATCGCTCTCCGGCCCCGCGAGGGTGATGAGGGCGGCCGCGAATTCCATCTCCGGATCTTGCCCTCGCAAGCCGATGGCCTTCTTGACCAATGCGTATCCGTCAAGCCCGCTCGCCGGATTCGGTTCGCCTTTCCCGATCCATTGCTTGTAGGTCTCGACAAGATAGCCGGCATCAAACCACGCCAGTGCGTCGGAGTGGCCGGCGGCATCGGAATCGGCCGCGCGCGCGTGAAGCCGGGTCAGCAACTCTTTCGCCGCGCGCGGGTCCTGGCGGGCGTAGATCGTTGCGCGTCGAAGGGTCTCCATTCGCACCAACACGGGAGTGTTCGAATTGAGGATTGCCAGCGTGTCCCCGGCCAGGTTCTTGACGTCGTAGCCGCCGCTCCCGATCCGGTAATTCAAATCGACCCAAGGCAGCGACTTCGCTTGCCCGATTTCGAGAGGATGGCAGATTAGCGGCGGCCCCGCCTGTGCGGTAGTCGCAAGCCCGGCCATGATTGCCACGATGCCGATCGCCGGGCGTGGAAATGCGTGTGATTTCATATCTCGTGTCTCCTTGTTTCGCTGCGTCGCTTCACGCCCGCCAAGACGCCAGGAGGCGGCGAACTGTTATCAAGGAGCGTTACTTTTCTCGAACGGACGTGGATGCCCCAGCCCAGGAACGCTCCCACTGCCGCCATACCGCGATGTCGTCGAACCCAAGTCCGTTCCACCACAGATCGAGCATTGCCCGATCCAGACGCAAGACGCCCTCCTTCGTGACGCCGGCGGGAGGGGGCGCGGCTTCCGCCAAACGATCGTAGACCGGAACTCGCTGCCCTTCCTCGACACGGCTCAGCAGATGCCACAGCGTGAGCGCGTCGCGCTTGCGGGACTCGCCGAGAACGATCGCCAGATCCCCCGCCCTTTGCCGCGCTGTCGAATCCTCGAAATCGAATCTCGCCAGGGCGGCGCGGAACTCCGGGGACGCGTCTTCGAAGTAGGGCGTGCCAGGGCCGGCTTTTGGCTTGGTCGCGCAAGCCGCGCCGGCGGGAATGAACGACTCGCGGGCATTCAGCTTGAATCCAACCCATCCGAGAGATGTCCGCACCAGCCCCGCACCGGAATCGTCCACCTGCAGAGTGTAGGCGCAACCCAGGTCCACCGTCACAGCCGATGGCGTGTCCACCACGAATTGACCTGGGGCAGACCAGATCAAGGCGCGAATGGTTCCGCGGTCAAGGGCAATCCGCTGCGAACCCGTACTCATCGTCACCAGACGCAGGCGCGTGCCGGCCTCCACCTCGATCTGCCCGATGTCTTCCTCTCGAAGGCTCGCCCGCGACTCGCCGTCGGTCTCTAGCATTTGCCCGGCGCTGAATCGGCTCGCGTGGTTTCCGCCAATGGCATTGGCGCCGATTCGAGGCGTTCCCGCCACGCGGGAGACATCCCAACCGGCCACGTGTACCGGGACCTCCTTCCACCCGTGTTCCAGAAGCGTCACCATCGCGATCGCCACGACGACGGCGGCGCCCGCCGCCAAAACGGGCGCCCTTCGCATCCACCCCGGAGTGAAAGCCCATCGTCGATCCGGCGCGATCGCCGGAAATACCGGCGCGGGACGGTCGTGGTGAAACCTCCCGAGCAACGCTTCCAGCCTCTGGATTTCAGGGTCTGCTTCGCCCGATCGGTCCCACAAATATTCGTCCCTCTTCGTCGGCGGTTGATTTTCCGATTGGTCGCTACCGGCTTCCATGATTACGGTTTCTCCTGTTCCAGCCCATCGCTGTTTTTGTTCGGGTTCAGCTTCGCGCGGAGTTGCCGCATGCCGCGATGTAGATTGACCCGAACCGACCCGTGCGTCATCCCGATGCGTGCCGCGATCTCGGGACCGGTCATGCCCTCCACCAGTCGCAGAATCAATGGCTCCTTGTATGCGTCGGGCAGACTCCTCACCGCTTCAAGAATCTGGGCGGCCGTGTCTTCATGATCTCCGCCTGTATTCCCTCGCGCCATATAGTTGCCGGACGCGTCGTCCGTCAGTTGATCCTCTGGCGCCGAATGCCTGTGATAGTCGTTCGCCAGATTACGGGCGATCGCGGCTAACCAAGCTCCAAAGCTTCCGGTTTCCCGCAGCGTTGACAGGCGCCGGAGTGCGATCATGAAGACATCCTGAACCAAGTCCTGCACTTCGCCTATCGGCGCCTTGGCAAGCAGAATCCCGTGGACCATCGGGGCGTACCGGTCATACAGGCGCCCGAATGCCGCCCGATCCCCATCGCGTGCCGCACCCACCCACTCCGCGTCTTCGGAGACTCGGGGACTGGTCTCCGTCCTCACCGGATTGCGTCCCATGCTTCGCGCCAGCACAAAATCCCCACAAGATCATTGACGTTCGGAGGAGAAGAAGTGTTAACAACAGGCCAGATCAGAGTCTTGCGGCGCGGTGACGAGAACATTCTCGCGCATGTAGCGGCGGAGTTGTTTGACAACCCGGTCGACCCCGATCTAACCAGGGAGTTCCTGGCGGACCCTCGACACCATCTGGCTGTCGCTATCGACGACGGCTTGGTCGTCGCCTTCGCCTCCGGTGTCCACTACGTCCATCCGGACAAGCCGCCGCAGTTGTGGATAAATGAAGTCGCGGTAGCCCCGACGCACCGCCGTCGCGGGTTGGGTAAAGCCGTATTGAGATCGTTGTTCGACGTGGGCCGCGCACATCGTTGTAAGGTCGCCTGGGTGCTTACCGATCGCACCAACGCAGCGGCGATGGCCTTATATTCCTCCGTCGGCGGAACCGAAGGAGCGGACGACGAAGGCCCAAGCGACGCCATGCTCGGGTACTCGTTCGCGCTGAGCAAGCTCTAACTGGAGACGTGATTGTTTCGGCGGAGCGCAGTCCCGCCGGGCGATTGCGCCCGTCCCCGGCGCCCTCCACCCGCCTCCTTAAAATTGAAACCGCAGCGCGAATTGCAGCTCTCGAGGTAAGCCGGAGCCGGTATTGTCCGCCGCGAACTTGTCGCTATTGCTGTTTACGTTCACCAGCGAGGTTATCTGTCCGAACCCCGATGCCGGCGTCAGATAACCCACTGGCGACGTGCCATCCGGCGGATTGTAGTTGAGCAGCAGGTTCGGATCGGCCAACTGATCTTTGTTAAAGACGTTGAACGCCTGCGCGGTGAACTCCATGCTCACGCGCTCGGTCATCTGGAATCGTTTGGTGATCGCCACGTCCACTTGCCAGGTATTGGGCGACCGGATCAACCCGCGTCCCGCGTTCCCCCATCGCAGAAGATTCCCGTTGGCGTCGGTCGGCGGGGAAGTGAATGCCGCCGCGTTGATCCAATTATTGGCGTTCTGATTTTGAGGAATCACCGAAACGCCGGGAACCACGTCGGGCCGTTGGTCGCTGCCCCCATTGCCGTCGGGCAGGTAAGACGCGTCCGGATTCATCAACACCGTCAACGGATGGCCCGTATGCCAAACGCCGATGCCGCTCATCTCCCACCCTCCGAAAATCTTCGACGCGAACCCGTTGCTCAGGTACGGCTTCCCCGCCCCAAATGGCAATTCGTAAACCGAGTTCACAACGACATTGTGGCGAACGTCGAACACGCTCGGCCCACGGTCGCAGGAACGGCACGCCACGTTCTCCGGAGCGTTCGACTCGCCGCCGCCCACCGATCCATCGTTGATCGAGTGCGACCAAAGGTACTTCAGTTCCCACAGAAGCCCGCTGTTAAACCTTCGCGACAGTCCCACATGGAGCGAGTTGAAGCTGCTCGTTCCATCGTCGTTCTTGATATCCACCTGGCCGAATCCCGGTAGTGGACGCAGTCCCGTCGCCGGATCGATGACGTTGACGTAGCTGCGGGCGAACAGCCGGCGCCCAGAACTGCCGAAATAGCCCGCGTCCAGAAGAACGTCCGAAGGCAGGTTCTGTTGAACCGACAACCCATATTCGATGGCATATAAATCCTTGTGAGAGCGGTTGAGCGCCCGCGGCGTCTGGCCGGACACAAGCGCCAGCGGCAGGAAAGGATCGATCGGATAGGAAAGATTCGAGACATCCGCCGACGTCAGGGAAACCCGCGAGTTGCTGCTCTCTAGCGCGGCGTTGCGGTCGTCGTTCTGCGCCGGAGCGTGATAGATGCCGAACCCGGCTCGAACCGCCGTGTGTTCGGTCGGGGCGTAGGCGAGTCCCACTCGTGGATCGAAATTGGTGTAGTTCGGAAACTCGATCGCCGCGCCCGGCCCGCAGATCCCGTGGCAGCGGTATAGGTCGAAGATCGTCACGTGATCGTTCACTTCCGTCACCGGGGCGTAGAATTCCCACCGCAGGCCCAGATTCAAGGTAAGATTCGGCCTCACCTTCCACTCGTCCTGGAAGTAAGGAAGGATGAAAGTGTGACGCAGACCGCGGCTGTACCACGGCGTGTTGATGTTGAATGAGTCCACCTGGTTGTTGATCAGGCTGTTGTTATCGGTGAAGTTGATCGACTCGTCGTTGGTGATCCCCTGGTTCAGCCAAATACGGCGCGCCTCGATGCCCATCTTGAACGTGTTGCGCCCGCGAGTAATGCTCAAGTCGTCGATATAGCTCCACGAGGTGCCCACCTCGATGTCAGTGGCGTTGTTGTTCAGCGGTTCGAAATTGTTCGTGTTCACCGCGTAGGACAGCACGCTCGTCTGCGGATTGTGGAACGGCGAACGGTTGATGCCGAACTTAAACTCGTTGAAAACACTTGGCGAGAAAATATGTTGCAGCGCCAGGACGTAGTTCTGCGGCCGGTTGATCACCCGCTGCGTATCCAGGAGGTTGCCCAGTGGCGCTTGGGCGAACGAGTCGTCGATCACCAGGCGGAAATAGAAAAACGACCGGTCGGTGAAGCGATGGTCCAGTCGGAATAGCCCGCTGTCTTCGCGCGAACTAATGCTTCCCTGGTGCGTGTACTCGTCGGTTTGCGAATCGACGGCGAGTTGCCCGGCTGGGAAGGCGTCCACAATGGGCTTCATTTGCGGCGAAGTAGCCAGAATCTGGTCGCGCAGGGCAAGGTTCGGCACGAAGGCGTGTAGCGTCTGCCCGCGGAACTGGCGGATGCCTTCGTAGGAGAAGAACACGAACGTCTTGTCCTTCACGATCGGCCCTCCGAACGTTCCTCCGAATTGATTCATGCGGAACGGCGGCACCTTCGTCGGACCGGTCGCCGCCGGATCCAGATCGAGATCGAGAAACGAACGCGAATCGAACGCGCTGTTCCGCAGGTACTCAAACACCAGGCCGTGAAAGTCGTTCGTCCCCGATTTCGACACGACGTCTACTTGGCCTCCCGCCCCCGCTCCATACTCGGCCGTGTACAGCGCCGAATTGACGCGGTATTCCTCCACCGCGTCCGATGAGATCTGTAAACGGGTTGTGGACTTCTGCGCCTGCTCTTGAATTCCCGTGGCGTCCACGCCGTCGAATTTATAGTTATTGTCGTCACGCGCCCGCCCGGCGAACCGTATTGAGCGTTGATCGCCTCCTCCGTCGTCGATGGCGAGTGGCGCCAGCACCAGCAGACTCGCCCAGTTGCGCCCGTTCACTGGCAGATTCTCGATCTGCGCGCCATAAATCGTTCCCGCCACGTCCGCGTTATTCCGCTCAAGCAAGGGACGGGCGCTATCGACATCCACTTGCGTAGAAGTGCCCCCCACCTGCATCCGCGCGTCGAGCGTGACTACTTGTCCTACTTCCAGTTCGACGTTTTCAAAGCGCATCGTCTGGAAGTTGGGACTGGCGAAAACGATGACGTACTTTCCCGCCGCTAACCGCGGAATCAGATAAATCCCGTTCGCGTTCGTCGCTACCTCGCGCTGTTTTCCGTTGTCCACCGAATCGGCTTCGATCTTCGCTCCGACGATCACCGCTCCGGTGGTATCGGTGACGGTGCCGGTCAATGTGGCCCGGTCCACCTGCGCCACGCAGCGCGGGGCGCCCGGCGCCAGTAGTAGAAAGGAAAAAATGGAAACGGCAAAGGCGGATCGCAATCGCACGATATCCTCCAGCGGTAGATTTGGGGAACTTATGCGAAGCCTACAGCGTCTGCGTTTCACTCCAATGAAACTGCGGAGAATTTTGCGCGAATGGCGCGGCGCACTCGCGCGCTGCCGGATTACTCCGATCCTCCCCCCTAGCCGCGCGCATCTGTAATAATGGCGTCTAGACACCAGCGGCATGGAAGAGCTCAAGAAAAAACTCGAAGCGGAGATCGCCGAACTCGACTACGAACTGCGCAACAAGCTGCCGAAGGAAATCCTGACGGCGCGCGCGCATGGCGACCTCAGCGAGAACGCCGAGTATCACGCCGCCAAAGAACGCCAGGGTATGGTGAACGCCCGGCTCGGCCAACTGCGCTCCCGTCTGCGCGAGCTTTCGATGATCGACATGACGCGCATCCCCCACGATCGCGTCGGCCTCGGCTCGACCGTCGTCGTGATGGACACCGTGAAGGAAGAGGAGATCACCTACCACCTCGTCACCAGCGAAGAGGCCGACGTGGCGAAGGGAAAGATTTCCACCAGCTCCCCCATCGGCCGCGGTTTGCTCGGCAAGAAGGCCGGCGACTCGGTCAAGATTCAAATCCCCGGCGGAATTCGAGAATTGGAGATCCTACAACTCACGACCATTCATGGTTGAGAGCGCGCCATGACGTTCACTCGCGCAATCGGGGCCGGCAGCAATAAGATCATCCTCCTGATCGTCCGCGGCCTCGCCCTTTCCCGGATTCATCCCAACGTTCTCACCTTTTTCGGCCTGCTGATCAACATCGCCGCCGCCGTGCTGCTCGCCGCCGGACGTTTTCGCGCGGCCGGTTTCGTCATCGTCGGCGCCGGACTCTTCGATATGGTCGACGGCCGCGTCGCCCGCGAAACCAACCAGGTCACGCGCTTCGGCGGTTTCTTCGATTCCGTGCTGGACCGCTATTCCGATCTGGCGTTGCTCATGGGCCTGCTCGTTTACTACGGCCTGATCAACCGCCCGTTCTACGTCGTGCTCACCGCCATCGTCATGACCGGCTCGGTGATGGTCAGCTATACCCGCTCCCGCGCCGAGAACACCATCCCCAGTTGCAAGGTAGGTTTCATGGAGCGGCCCGAGCGCGTCGTGCTGTTGATCATCGGCGCCCTCTTCGACCGCATGGCGCCGGTGCTGTGGGTGATCGCCGTCCTCTCCAACGTCACCGTCGTTCATCGCATGGCCTTCACGTACCAGGAAGCCAAGCGCCTCGAAGAAGCCCAGCTCCGCGCCTCCACCGCCACGCGTTCCGCCGGCCAACACTCCTAACCGCGCGCCGCGGTTCCACAATCCCCTTCCCGGTCTTCCCCCATTAAAAAAGCCCCGGCCGAAACCGGGGCTTGCATGAACCCTAAAAAACTACCGCGAGCCCCTAGCGGGGCCTAGGCTACTTCTTCTTTTTCGGAGCAGCTTTTTTCGCGGGCTTCTTTGCGGCTTTCTTTGTCGCGTTCTTCATCGGTTGATTCTCCCTAACTTAAAATTTGCGATCGTGAAAATCGCAGTGTGATTCATATATAAGGTTGTTTGCGAATAAAGTCAAGAGAAAAAACGCGCCGGCCCTCCGCGGCGCTCCTCTCGCCGGCCCTCTTTCACCCCAAAAACGTTTCATGGACGAATTGTTTGAGCGCTCCGAAAGCCATTTTTACGCGCTTTTGTTCTTGCTCTCGCCCCCGCTCCGCGTTAGCATTCTGGTTAGATGCCCTCGCGCCGCATCGCCCTCGCCTCGCTGCTGGCGGCAAGCCTCGTCTCGATGGCGGGCTGCGCGAAAAAACACGCGCGCGTCTCCGCCGCCCCGCCGCCCGCCGTGTCGCGCGCCGAAATTCAAGCCGTCGACGGCGAGACCGGCGTCGCAAGCTGGTACGGCGTTCCCTACGACGGCCGCCAGGCTTCCGATGGCGAGATCTACGATATGGAGAAGCTCACCGCCGCGCATCGCACGCTTCCCTTCGGCACCATGCTGCGCGTCACCAATCTCTCCGAACAACGAATCGGTCGACGTGCGCATCATCGACCGCGGTCCGTTCGTCGACGGCCGCATCATCGATCTGTCGAAAGCGGCCGCGCGGGCGATTCACATGATCGGCCCCGGCACGGCGCGCGTGCGGCTGAATCTGATCTCCGCGCCTTCCGATCCCGGCCCTTCGCTCTACGCGGTGCAGGCCGGATCGTTCCGGGACAAGAGCCGCGCCGAACGGTTGCGCGATTCGCTCGCCTCGGAATTCGCGCCCGTGCGCCTCGTGCCGCGGGGATCGAACCCGACGTTCTGGCGGGTGCTGGCCGGCGAGCGGCCGACCATCGAACAGGCCGGCACGCTTGCCGCCGCCGTCCGCCGCCGCACCGGCGAGGCCTTCGTCGTCAGCCTCGAAGACGTCCCCGCGGCGCCGGTCGCAAATTCGCGGTAGAGTTTCCCGGAGAAAACTGCACTACTTCTTCGATGATGGGTGCATTCGCAGCGGCGCGCGTTCCGGTGTTGGTTGGGCAGTCGCCGCAGGTGCGGAAAATCGGCCGGCAGGTGGCGCAGCTTAACGGCTCGCGCTGGCCGGTGCTGATCCTGGGCGAAACGGGGACGGGCAAGGAAGTGGTGGCGCGCGCCATCCACAATTCCCACCCGCAGGGGCCGTTCGTTCCCATCGATTGCTCGGCGCTGGTCGGGCCGTTGATGGAGAGCGAACTGTTCGGCCACGCCAAAGGCGCTTTCACCGGAGCCATCGCCCAGAAGACCGGGTTGATCGAAGCGGCCAACGGCGGCACGGCGTTCCTCGACGAGATCGGCGAGCTTCCGCTCGACATGCAGGTCAAGCTGCTGCGCGTGCTGCAGGAAAAAGAGTACCGTCCGGTGGGCGCGCTCGCCGCCCGGCAATCGGATTTTCGCGTGATCGCGGCGACCAATCGCGACCTGGCCCGCGATGTGGAGCGCGGAACGTTTCGCCGCGACCTTTATTACCGGCTCAACGTCGTCACTCTCAAGCTTCCGCCATTGCGCGAGCGCAGCGAAGACATTCCGCTGTTGATCGAGCACTTCCTCTCCCGCAACAACGCCACGCACAGGCTCACCCAGGAAACGCTCGATCTGATGATGTCCTATAACTGGCCGGGCAATGTGCGCGAATTGGAGAATTGCATCCACCGGCTTCTGGCCATCGACAACGGCCCGTTGGTGCAGGCGGGGGATCTGCCGTCGAGCTTGCAAAACCATAGCCGGGAGCGCGAGTTCAGCCAGGAATCGTCCGGCGCCTCTCCCGCTTCGCCGATCTCCACCGAGCCGGCCGGCGTCGTGCCGTTGCACGAAGTGGAGCGGCGGGCGATTCTCAACGCGCTGCATTACACCAAGGGCGACCGCGCCACCGCCGCGCATATGCTCGGCATCGGCCGCACGACGCTGTATCGCAAGCTGAAAGAGTACCAGTTGCCGGACGAGCCGGGCGCGCCGGCCTAAACCGGCTATGCTGGCTGTTTGAGAATCGCTCTCGATGCCACCTACAGCCTGGGGCGCAATCTTTCGGGCGTGGGAGTCTATTCGCGCGAAATCCTTTATGGCCTGACAGCCGCCCATCCCGAGGCTCGCTTCCTTTTTTGTTACCGCCCGCACCGCTTCTTCCGCTCGTTCTCGGAAGCGCTGCCGGCGAACGCGTCGCGGCGGATGCTGTGGGGAGCGCGCGCCGATCTGTTTCACGGCCTGAATCAGCGGATCGATTCGCGCCCTGCGCCTCGCGTTGTCTCGACGTTTCACGATCTCTTCGTGTTGACCGCCGATTATTCCACCACCGATTTCCGGCGGCGCTTCATCGCGCAGGCGCGCCAAGCGGCGGAGCGTTCGGATTTGATCGTCGCCGTTTCGGCGTTCACGGCGGGTCAAGTGGAAGCGCTGCTCGGCGTCGAGCGCGCTCGCATCCGCGTGGTCCACCACGGCGTGCGAGCGCCGGCGAATCCTCCGCCGCTCGCTGGGCGCGGCAAGATGATCCTGTTCGCCGGGGCCATTCAGCGCCGGAAGAACATCGCGCGTTTGGTCGAAGCCTTCGAGCGCATGCCGCCCGGCTGGCGATTGGTGCTGGCCGGATCGATGGGTTTTGGAAGCGAGGAGATTCTCGCCCGCATCGCCGCTTCCCCGCGACGGGCGGACATCGAGCTGCCCGGCTACGTTTCCGACGCCGCGCTACGGGAGCTCTACGGACAAGCCTCGGTCTTCGCGTTTCCGTCGCTCGATGAAGGCTTCGGCATGCCGGTGCTCGAAGCGATGGCGTGGGGAGTGCCGGTGATTACTTCGAACCGATCGGCGCTGCCGGAGACCGCCGGAGACGCGGCGCTGTTGGTGGATCCGCTCGATGCGGAATCGATCGCCGATGCGCTGGGCCGGATTATAGAAGACGAAGAATTGCGAATCGATCTGTCGCGGCGCGGGCGCGAACGAGCGCTGGGATTTTCCTGGAATACGGCAGTCGAGAAAACTTGGGCAATCTATCGCGAACTGCTCGACGGCGGACCCTGAGCTATTGCGCCTCTTCGTCGACGGCGATTTTGAGAGCGCGTAGAAATTTCTGGTCTTGCGAAGTCAGTTTGATTTTGCCCGTCGTTTCGAAACGGCGCTTGGGAGCGGCCGTTTCCGCAACACTCGGCTCGCCGCTATCCTCCTCGGCGTTTTCTTCGCGCTTGTTGAAACCAATGGTCGCCTCGAGAACCAGGAAGACATCGTAGCCTGCCTTCTTGATTTCCCCGATGGCGCCGGCGATGCGGTCCGAATCGGAAAGCGATTCGTTAATCGCGTTGCCCAACTCCTGCATCAGGTTTTTGAGTCGATCTTCCAAAAAAAGCCCTCTTTCTCCTTGTCCGGCACTACTCGCCCGCCCCTTCTCCTTACAGGATGACATCAAAATGCGCTGAGGTTCAGGTTTCCCGCGGGAGAACACCCCGCTTCTCCTCACATCCGCTTATCGGCGCAATGGAGGGTTTACACCAGACCCCCAGATCCCGCTTCTTCGTCCAGAGTACACCATCTTCGCTAAACTGTGAGTGGGAAATATGTTTTCGGCGGCGGGAAAATTCGTGCGGCACGTGGTTCCGGGCATCGTGCGCCCGCTCCACGTGTTGTGGAACGAGGTCATCGGCTTCATTTTCCTCGCGCTGGCGGTGCTGGTTTTGGTTGGAACCATTCGCCGGACGGCCAACGATCCGCAGGGCTTCTGGCTGCTGATTTTAGGCGTGGCCTTCGGATTGGTGCTGGCGGGCTTTGGATTGAACTCCTTCCTTCGCGCCCGCAAAATTTCCCGCTCATGAGCGAGACGCCCGGGCAGTTCCCTTACACG
This sequence comes from uncultured Acidobacteriota bacterium, assembly GCA_963823105.1. Classification (GTDB taxonomy): domain Bacteria; phylum Acidobacteriota; class Terriglobia; order Bryobacterales; family Bryobacteraceae; genus JAJYKC01. Next base: position 579,739 of record CAWGKC010000005.1, on the reverse strand, counting down.
CGGGGGATTTATCCCGGCATGTACCGGGACAGGCTGTGGACGATGCGGCAATACGCCGGCTTCGGAAGCGCGGAGGAGAGCAACCGGCGCTACCGCTATCTGCTGTCGCAAGGCATCACCGGGCTTTCGGTGGCCTTCGACTTGCCGACGCAGATGGGGATGGACTCCGACGATCCTTTGGCGGCGGGCGAAGTGGGGCGCGTGGGCGTGGCCATTTGCTCGCTGGCCGATATGGAGCGGCTGTTCGAAGGGATCCGGCTCGACGAGGTCACCACGTCGATGACGATCAATTCGACGGCGGCGATTTTGCTGAGCTATTACTTGATCGCCGCGCGCCGCCAGGGCGCGGACGGCCGCAAGCTCTCGGGCACGATTCAAAACGACATCCTAAAGGAATACATCGCGCGAGGCACCTATATTTATCCGCCGCGGCCGGCGATGCGCATCATCACCGACCTGTTCGCCTGGGCGGGCGCGGAGATGCCGGAGTGGAACACGATCTCGATCAGCGGGTATCACATTCGCGAAGCGGGATCGACGGCGGTGCAGGAGGTTGCGTTCACGCTGGCCAACGCGATCGCCTATATCGAAGCGGCCGTTCGCGCCGGACTCGATGTGGATGCGTTCGCGCCGCGGCTGTCGTTTTTCTTCAACGCGCATAACGATTTTCTGGAGGAGATCGCCAAGTATCGCGCGGCGCGGCGGCTGTACGCCTACATCATGCGGGATCGGTTTGGCGCGAAGAATCCGCGCTCGATGGCGCTGCGCTTTCACGCGCAAACGGCGGGGTCGAGCCTGACGGCGCAGCAGCCGGATGTGAACGTGGTCACGAGTTTCGATGCAGGCGCTGGCGGCGGTGTTGGGCGGGGCGCAATCGCTGCACACGAATGCGCTGGACGAAGCGCTGTCGCTGCCGACGCCGGAGTCGGCGCGGCTGGCGTTGCGGACGCAGCAGATCCTCGCTCACGAGACAGGTGTCACCAATGTCGCCGACCCGTGCGGAGGGAGCGAGGCGATCGAGCGGATGACGGACGAGATCGAACGCGGCGCGCGGGACTACATCGAACGGATCGACGCGATGGGCGGGACGCTGGAGGCGATCGAGAACGGATTCATGCAGGGGGAGATTCAGAACGCCGCTTACGAATACCAGCGGCAGATCGAGAGCGGCGAGCGGATCGTGGTGGGCGTGAACCGGTTCCGGATCGAGGGGGAGAACGCGCCGCCGGTGTTCAAGCTGGACCCGGCGATCGAGCGCCAGCAGGTGGAACGGCTGCGCGCGGTGCGGGCGTCGCGGAGCGCGGCGGCGGTGGAGACGGCGCTTGAAAAACTGGAAGGCGCGGCGCGGGGGACGGAGAACCTGATGCCGCGCATCGTCGAATGCGCGGAGGCGATGGCGACGGTGGGAGAAATTTCCAACCGGCTGCGCGGAGTGTTCGGCGAATATCGCGAACGTTAAAGCGGGAGGATCTCTTCGCGCTGGGCGTCGAAGCCGATGCGGCGCTTTTGCTCGTAGGCGAGGTTGCCCAAGTGCGAGGCCTGGGCGCTGCGGTGTCCGAGGTAGACGTCGCCGTTCGGGCGCTGGCGCGAGCGGGTGCAGGCGATGAAATTTTCCACGTGGTCGATGGTCAGCTCGCGCGCGGCTTTCACTTCCACCGGTTTCGCGCCCTTGCCGACGGGGGTGAAAACGAAGCGGCTGCGGTCGATGAGCAGCTTGCCTTCGGTGCCGCACATCTCGATGCCGTAGCCGGTGATGCCGGGGACGAGGGTCGCTTCAAACGTCGCGGTCCATCCGGCGGGATATTGCAGCAGCACGTTGATGGTGTCGGGCGCGGTGCGGCCGTCGGGATAGGCGTAGACTCCGCCGGCGGCGACGGCGCTGGCCGGGCCGTCCTGGTTCATGAAGAAGTGTACGGTGTCGATCCAGTGGGTGAACAGATCGGTGACTTGGCCGCCGCCGAAATCGAGATAGGCGCGGAAGTTCCAATATTGTTGGGGGTCCCAATCGCGCCACTTCACCGGGCCGAGGAACATGGACCAATCGAGATTGGCCGGTTTTTGCGCGATGGAATCCGGGGCTTTGCGCAGGTGCCAGGAATTGCCGTGCCACCAGGTGCGGGCGAGCGTGATTTTGCCGAGCTTGCCGGCCTGGATGTATTCATCGCGGGCTTGAATGTAGTGCGGGCCGGAGCGCTGCTGCGCGCCGACCTGGCAGACGCGATTGTTTTCGCGGGCGGCTTTGACGATGCGCGGGCCTTCTTCGATTTTCAGCGTGAGGGGCTTTTCGCAGTAGACATCCTTGCCGGCGTTCAGGGCGTCGATGGCGATTTGAGCGTGCCAGTGGTCGGGAGTGGCGACGAGAATGGCGTCGATGTCTTTGCCGCTGTCGAGCAGCTTGCGGTAGTCGCTGTATTGGGTTGCGCCGGGGGCTTTGTTGGCGGCTTCGGCGCTGCGATCTCCCCAAACATCGCAGACGCGGGCGACGTGGATGGCGGGGTTCATTTGAAAAACGCTCATCACGTATTGACCGCGGCCGCCGCAGCCGACGACGGCCATCTCGATGCGGTCGTTCGCGCCGAGGATGCGGGAGTAAGAACTGGCGGTGAAAGCGAGCGCGCCGGTGGCGGCGGTGCGCAATAAATCGCGGCGGGGAACGGCTTGGTCCAGCATAACCACAGAGTATATCGGATGCGGGGCAGCGCGGTTTTGGATTTCTCGTGGAAACCGCTTGCTGACGCGCGCGGCTCGGTAACGCCTGCGGTTCGGTAGTAGCGCTGGCGGTTCGGTAAAGGTGGCGCAAAGGTTGGGGATGGTTGAGCGAGGGGTTACGCTATTCTCGGACTAGAGTGAACATTACGATTATTGGCGGGGGGTTGGCGGGGGCGGAGGCGGCGTTGCAGGTGGCGCGGGCGGGGGTGGAGTGTGTCCTTTATGAGATGCGGCCGGGGAGGGAGACGGCGGCGCATAAGACGGGGGAGTTGGCGGAGTTGGTTTGCAGCAACAGTTTGAAGAGCGAAACGGAGAACACGGCGCCGTGGCTTTTGAAGGAAGAGCTGCGGCGGATGGGGTCGGCGCTGCTGGATGCGGCGATGGTGGCGAGGGTTCCGGGCGGGCAGGCGTTGACGGTGGACCGGAAGGTTTTCGCTTCGGAAGTTACGCGGTTAGTGGAAGGCGAGCGGCGCATCCGGGTGGTGCGGGAAGAGGTGGAGCGAATCGACGGCGACGGGATTACGATTGTCGCGAGCGGGCCGTTGACTAGCGGGGCGTTGGCGGAGGAGATTGGACGGGTTACGGGATCGGGGCGATTGTTTTTTTACGACAGCATCAGTCCGATTGTCGATGCGGAGACGATCGATATGGGCGTCGCGTTCCGGGCTTCGCGCTATGGGAAGTCGATCGACGGGTCCGACGATTACATGAACTGCCCGTTCGACCGCGAGCGAGTACGAGCGGTTCGTGGATGCGATTGCTCGCGGCCGAGAGCGTGCCGTATCACATTCCCGAAGATCATCCGAAGTTTTTCGAAGCGTGTTTGCCGATTGAAGAATTGGCGCGGCGCGGGCGGGAGACGCTGCGCTTCGGGCCGATGAAGCCGATGGGGCTTGAAGATCCGCGCACGGGGCGGCGGCCGTATGCGGTGGTGCAGTTGCGGCAGGAGAATCAGAGGGCGGACAGTTACAACCTGGTTGGATTTCAGAACCATATGCGATTCGGCGAACAGCGGAGAGTGCTGCGGATGATTCCGGGGTTGGAGAATGCGGAGTTCACGCGGTTCGGGCAGATTCACCGGAACACGTATATCAACGGGCCGGCGCTGCTGATGCCGACGCTGCAGCTTCGGGAGCGGCCATCGGTTTTTTTCGCGGGGCAGATTTCGGGCGTGGAAGGGTATGTGGAGTCGATCGCGACGGGGTTCATCGCGGGACGGTTCGCGGCGGCGATGGCGATGGGAGAAGCGGTGATTCCGTTTCCGAGGGAGACGGCGCTGGGGTCGTTGTGCGCTTATATTTCGCGGGGCCGATCCGCGGAACTATCAACCGGCGAATATCACGTTCGATTTGTTGCCGGCGCTCGATGAGGAGACGCGGCACAAGTTTCGCCACGATAAAAAGGCGAGGCACACGGAGGTTTGCCGGAGGGCGCTGGAGGCGTTGGAAAGTTGGAGCGGCGTGGGGCAGCCGGCGTAAGAGTATGCCGGTGCTTGGCGAGCAGATTCAGAGATTCCTGGAGCAACTGGCGCGGGAGAACGCCTCCGAACATACGCTGCGGAATTACGCTTCCGACCTGGCGCAGTTTTTGGAATATTTCACGCCGCCGGGGACGGATGCGCCGGAGCCGGGGCAACTGGACAAGCTGGCGTTTCGCGAATGGATGGGGAGTTTGCATGAGCGGAAGCTGAGCGCGGTGACGATCCGGCGGAAGCTGGCGGCGGTGCGGTCCCTATTTAATTTTCTGCATCGCACGGGCGTGGTGCCGGTGAATGTGGCGAAGCGGTTGCGAACGCCGCGGGCGCCGAAGACGCTGCCGAATTGTCCGAGCGCGGAGCGGACGAACGATCTGATCGACGCGGTGGGCGAGGGGAAATTGGAGCGGCCGTTTCCGGCGCGGGACCGGGCGATCTTCGAGATGTTATATGGATGCGGGCTGCGGGTGAGCGAACTGGTGGGGTTGAATTTGGGCGACTTCGATTTCAGCGAGCGATGGGTTCGCGTGCGAGGGAAGGGGCGCAAGGAGCGGCAGGTTCCGTTTGGCGGGAAGGCGGCGGAGGCGCTGGAAAAATATCTGGCGACGCGAGAGGAAGCGAAGCGGAGCGAGGGCGCGCTGTTTTTGAATTTTCGCGGCGGGCGGCTGACGGATCGCGGCGCGAGGAATGTCGTGAAGTTGTACGCGAGTATTTTGGGCGGCGATTCGACGCTGCATCCGCATAGCCTGCGGCACGCGTATGCGACGCACTTGCTTTCGGCGGGAGCGGATTTGCGGGCGATTCAGGAATTATTGGGGCACGCCAGTTTGTCGACCACGCAGAAGTACACGCAAGTTTCGCTGGACGATTTGATGGCGGTGTACGACCGGGCGCATCCGAAGGCGTGAGGGGTCACTTGGAATTCCAATAAGCCTGCTGGCCGATGTAGTCGTCGTCGGGAAGGTTTTTGAGAATGAGGCGGCGAAGCTCGAGGGCGTCGACGCCGCCTTGGCTGGTGAAAAGCGTTTTTCCGCCGGGGGCGATCAAAGTGGTGTAGGGCACGCCGCCGTTCCACTTGGGATCGAAGGCGGCCATGAGGCCGTAGGTGTCTTCGCCGCCGAATAACATATTGGGGCTGGTGGCGTGTTGGCGTTCGAGGAAGGGGAGGACGCCTTTCTTTTCGTCGGGGAATTGGGTGCTGACGGTGACGAGATCGAAGGCGCGGCGGCGGTACATGCGGTACATCTTTTGAAATTCGGGAAACTGCTCGGTGCAGGGGCCGCACCAGGTGGCCCAGAAATCGACGAGGACGACTTTGGAGGTTGAGTTTTTGCGGAGGGCTTCGAGGCCGGCGGCGGGAACGAGATCGACTTTGACGGGTTCGGCTTCGATGCGTTTTGCCTCCTCGGCCTGGCCGCCTTTGGAGGACCATTTGATGGAGCAGCCCATGGAGGGGCGGACGGGGTTGGCGACGGGTTGACCGGAGAGGAGGGAGTCGAGGGCGAGGCGGGCGTCGGCGATTTTGGCGAGGGGTTGGCGCATGCTGGAGTCGATGCGGCCCTGGTAGCGGAGCTTGCGCTGGGCGTCGAAGATGAAAATGTGCGGGGTGGAGACGGGGCCGTAGGCGTGGGCGACGGATTGGGTTGCGCCGTCGTAGAGATAGGGGAAGTTGAAATGGCGGTAGGCGGCGCGGATTTTCATTTCGTCGAGCGAGTCGCCGACGTCGGTGTAGCCCATTTCGTCGAGGCGGACGGCGAGGGGGTTGTTGGGTTGGATGGCGAGGAGGGCGACGCCTTTATCCTTATAATCGGCGGCGAGCTGTTTGATGCGGCCTTCGTAGAGTTGGGCGGTGGGGCAATGGTCGCAGGTGAAGACGATGGCGAGGATTTTGGCGGATTGGAAATCGGCGAGCGAATAGGTTTTGCCGTCGACGGCGGGGAGGTGGAAGTCCGGAGCGGCGGCGCCGATGGCGAGCGTGGGCGGATTTTCGGCGGCGCGGGCGGCGAGGAAGCTGAACGCGGCGAGCAGGCAAAATTGGGCGGCTCGAAGTGGTTTCATCAGTTCCATCTTAATGCCGTTGGCGGGCGGAGGGCGCGGCGGATCGCACCGCGGAGAGGAAGAGAAGAGGGTTTGCGGTAATGTCGTTGATTTTATTGGCATTAGGCCGTGACGGAGGGGAGTGACGCAAAACCGATTTTGGGCCTGATTCCGTCACGGAGGTTTTGGAGCGGGTAGAAGAGGCGGCGGGGGTGTATATAGAGGATACGGGGGCGGGGGTGGAGAAGGTGCTCACGGAGGGAGTATAGCAGGCGGGGGGATGGGCGGCGGGGCGGGGATGTTGGTAAGAGGTTGATTTTAATGGAGATGTTTTATTTTCGGGGCGCGTCACTGAGTTTCTGGAGGAAAGGATACCGAGGGGGACGTTTATTGGGCTGACGGGGAGGCGGCGAAAAAAGGGCATTTTGGATGACCGAGTCGAGCCAAGGTGGTCCCCTGGTGAAGCCGTCCGCGTTTGGGCGTTTGGGAGCATTTCGAGATGCGAATTGAAATCGCCGGCTGTCGGGAAAGGGGTTGTATCCGGCTGTGAATCCGGCTTTCATTTACCCAATTGTGCAGAACTTTCGGGATATTCGAACCTAGATTCTTGGACGGAAATTCGCAAACAGAAATACTTCAACAATTTTTGGGCGCGTAACGTTGCTACGCCGACGATACGTCCGCAAGGAAACCCTTACTATTTTTCTGGTCTGCCTTTCCGTTCCGATCCGATTTACTTTCCTTCCTTCTTTCCTTTGTTTCCTAATAATATGGTGCAACGTTGCGTTTTACGAAGATCAAAAACCCGTTCAGGTCACCCTTAAACTGGATAGGGGCCGCGTCAAACGCGAGCGGCCAGCGCCCACCTTTTAGCATTCGCGATCTCCCTTGTCTAGAATGGAGACCGCTTAGCGAAGGGCTACGAAGATGATCAGTCGTGCCCTCTCTTGGTTACACAATAGCGCGGGGGGTGGGAAAAGCGAGGGGACGGGATGGCGAGGATGGGGTGTAAGGTATTGAGGGGGAGGGAGATATAATTTTTTTGGGGCGTTGTGACCGGCGATTTGGGGTATGTGCAAGGCGTTTGGCGGGGAGATGGGCGGCAGGGGGCGTATCTGGGCAAGGGATTGAAAACAGGCAAGTTGGGGGATTTTTGGGGCATGGCGTGATGAGTGGCCACGTGCGGGAAGCGAAAGGTACGCGTGGTTCTTGACGGATTCCGGGAAAGCCGGTAGAGTTCGTCTACGGTGATTCTCGCTGGGTTCCCCGATGGACGAATCCGTTGATCGGGCGTTTCAAATTCCCTGGAGCCGTACGAAAAGGGCTGAGGAGGCCTTCTGGATGCTTCGAGTAAAACAGACCGCGGTCGTTTTCTGCTTCGCTTGCCTGTTGGGAGGCGTGGCGCGGGCGGCGACGGAGACCGTTCTGCACAATTTTGCAACGCCGCCAAAAGGGTCCAACCCACAATCGGGTGTGATCGGCGACCCGGCGGGGAACCTATACGGGACTACTTACGCGGGCGGCACTCGTAACGCGGGGGTCGTGTACCGGATTGACTCGGCAGGCCTGGAAACGGTGCTGTACAGTTTTACCGGAGGCGCAGATGGGGGGCAGCCGCAGGCCAGTTTGATTCGCGATTCGTCTGGAAACTTATACGGGACCACTTTCTACGGCGGCACAGGGAATATGGGCGTTGTCTTCATGCTAAATACGGCTGGGCAGGAGACGGTGCTGTACACATTCACCGGCGGGGCCGACGGGGCGCGTCCCTCAGGGCCGCTGATTCGGGATTCGGCGGGCAATTTCTACGGCACGGCGGCGAGCGGCGGTATCGGGAATGCGGGGGTTGTATACATGCTCGATGTGACCGGACATGAGACGGTGTTATACAGTTTCACGGGTGGGGCGGACGGGTTAGCTCCGGACCTCGGGGTGGTTCGGGACTCCGGCGGGCAACTTGTACGGGACGACTTACGCGGGCGGCACAGGGAAGGCGGGCGTTGTCTTCATGTTGAATGCGGCCGGGCAGGAGACGGTGCTGCACTCGTTCGCTGGGGACGACGGGAAGAATCCTCAAGGCGTGATCCGCGACTCGGTGGGGAACCTCTTCGGAACCACTCAGCGGCGGCGGTAGGAGGAAATCTGGTGTGGTATACAAGCTGGACACGAGCGGCAAATTGAGGGTACTGTACCAGTTCACAGGCGGGGCGGACGGGGACTATCCCAATTCCGGAGTGGTCCGCGATTCCCTCGGAAACTTCTACGGGACTACGGCGGGAGGCGGGACCGAAAAAGTGGGCGTCGTCTATATGGTGGACACGGGCGGCAACGAGACAGTTTTGCACAGCTTCAATTGGACCGACGGGGCGGGGCCGTATTCGAGTGTCATTCGCGACCCGGCGGGAAACCTCTACGGAACGACCTATACAGGTGGTACCGGATATTCCGGCGTGGTTTATAAGCTCGACGCATCGGGTCATGAAACGGTGCTTCATGCCTTTGCGGATTGGAAGGATGGGTGGGGTCCCTAGGCGGGCTTGATCGGCGATCCGGAAGGCAACCTCTACGGAACCACCTACCAGGGCGGGCCGCGGCGAAGGGACAGTGTTTAAGTTGGATCCCGCTGGGCAGGAGACATTGCTCTACAGCTTCACGGGAGGGACGGATGGGGCGCAACCCTCGGCGGTCTTGGTCCGCGATCCCGTGGGCAATCTCTACGGGACGACGCAATTCGGCGGCGCCGGAGACGCCGGAGCGGTTTTCAAGGTGGACGCGACTGGTCATGAGACGGTATCTATACAGCTTCACCGGCGGGGCGGATGGGGCGCATCCGGTGGCCGGCGTGATTCGCGACTCGGCCGGCAATCTCTACGGAACCACGCGGGACGGCGGAACCGCGAACCTGGGAGTGGTGTATGAAGTGGACGCGACCGGTCATGAGACAGTGCTGCATAGTTTCGGGGGCGGGAACGATGGCTCTTATCCTGTCTCCGGCTTGGTAGCGGGTCCGAGAGGATTTTTTTATGGAACGACGTTCGAAGGTGGCCCCGAAGATTCCGGCATTGTTTACGCCGTTACGCCGGCTGGCGAGGAGTATAGGGTATACACGTTTACCGGTAAGGCGGACGGCGCCTACCCTGGAGGAGCTTTGACCTCGGATTCCGCCGGAAACCTCTATGGGACGACGGAATTTGGCGGCACGGGCGGTTCCGGCGGTTTCGGCGTAGTTTACAAGATCGATCTGATCGGCAACGAGTCGGTGTTGTACCAATTTACGGGAGGAGCCGATGGCGGGTATCCCGCTTCAAATTTGATCCAGGATTCGGCGGGTAATCTGTACGGGACCGCTACGGAGGGGGGTCCGGGAATATTGGATTGGTGTTCGTGCTGAGTCCGGCGGGCCAGGAGACAGTGCTTTACAACTTTCCCGGCGGCGCCGATGGAGGCGGTACTTCGGCAGGCGTGATCCGCGATGCGGCGGGGAGCCTTTTCGGAACCACGGTCAGTGGCGGGACGAAGGGCGGAGGAACGATTTTCAAAATTGCGGTTCCATAAGAGGAAGGGGACCTAGAAGCTGGTGTTCGACAACTATCAGGCGCGGGATGGGACCGGCGACGGGATGGCGGTGCGGGTGATGTCGAAGGGGGATCGGCTCTATTCCGTCGAGATGCTCCCGGAGGTGACGAAGGAGAGTTCAGGTAGCAAGGCGAGGCTGGCGCTGGATGCGCCGGTGGTTTGAACCTTGCGGGTTCGCGGAGTTTCGCGCGTTTCGGGCTGAGGAGGCCCGGTGGGATGTCGAGAATTGAGACGGCTTTCGGGGACTTGTTGTTGGCGGGAGCGCTGGGATGTATTACGGCCACGGCGAATACGGAGACGGTGTTGAACAATTTTGTGGCTCCGCCCAAGGGGTCTGTGCCATATTCGGGTGTGATCGGCGGTCCGGCTGGAGAACTTTATGGGACTACGTACTCCGGTGGCCCGGCAAACGCGGGCGTGGTGTACAAGGTGGATTCAGCCGGCGAGACCGTTCTTTATAACTTCAAGGGCGGGGCCGATGGGCGCGTCCCGAGCGGTGGCGTGATTCGCGATTCGGCGGGAAACCTTTATGGGACCACTGAGTACGGCGGCGGCACGGCAGAAGCGGGCGTTGTCTTCATGCTGGACCCGACGGGAAAGGAGACAGTGTTGTACAGCTTCACGGGTGGCGCCGACGGGGGCCTGCCCGTAGGGGGTGTGGTCCGCGACGAGGCGGGGAACCTTTACGGGGAAGCCGCCAGTGGCGGCACCGGGCAGGTTGGGGTTGTGTTCAAGGTGGATCCGACGGGCCACGAGACAGTGTTGTACAGCTTTAAGGGCGGGGTCGATGGGAGCGAGCCATACGGCGGTTTGATCCGCGGTTCCGGCGGCAACATTTATGGGACCACGGTATTTGGCGGCAGTGCGGGCTACGGAACCGCCTACAAGTTGGACGCTAAAGGTCATGAGACGGTGCTGCACAGTTTTGGAGCCGCCGACGGGACCTATCCTCAGTCCGGCTTGATCCTGGACGCGGCGGGGAACCTGTACGGGACCGCGCTCTACGGGGGCAGCGGGTGTAAGACCGCTGGCTGCGGGCTTGTTTTCAGATTGGATCCAGCCGGCAACGAAACCGTGTTGCACAACTTTTCGGGGCCGGACGGAGAATTCCCCGGCGCTGGTGTGATCCGCGACGCCTCGGGTAATTTATATGGCACTACCTATGAGGGCGGCGGGAAGGGTTTTGGCGTCGTGTACAAGTTAGACCCGTCCGGCAACGAGAGCGTTGCTGTTCAGTTTCGCTTCGGGAACAATGGGCTACCCGCCGGCCGGAGTGATACGCGACGCGGGCGGTAACCTCTATGGGACCACTCCTACAGGTGGTCTGGCGGATTTGGGAATCGTGTATAAGCTCGATCCAACGGGCGTTGAGACGGAGCTATATAGTTTCGCCGGTGGGCACGACGGGTCCTCGGTGGTGGGCGGGGTGGTTAGCGATGGCGCGGGTAGCCTATACGGGGCTACGCAGAACGGCGGCCCGAATGGCGCAGGGGTGGTCTACAAGGTGGGTGCCGGCGGGGAGACGGTTTTGTATAGTTTCACGGGCGGGTCCGATGGGGGGAACCCATACGCCGGGGTGATACGCGACGCGGAGGGAAATCTGTATGGGACCACCGAAGCCGGCGGCGGCGCTGGCGCGGGGGTTGTCTAAATGTTGAATCCAGCGGGGACCGAGACGGTATTGTATAGTTTCACGGGAGGCGCGGATGGAGGAAATCCATGGGGAGGGGTGGTCCGCGATGCGGAGGGAAACCTCTACGGAACCACGTTCGCGGGTGGGACCGCCGGCTTGGGTTGTGTATTTAAGCTGGATGCGAGCGGGAACGAGACGGTTCTGCACAGCTTCACGGGAGGCTCCGACGGGAGCGAGCCGATGGCGGGCGTGATTCGCGACAAAGCTGGCAACCTGTTCGGGACGACGTTCGCCGGCGGAGATCCGTCGAGCTCCGGGATCGTATTCAAACTGGACGCGGCGGGTAATGAGACCATCCTGCATCGCTTCAGGGAAAGGGGCGATGGGACCGGTCCTCAGACGGCCGTGATTCCGGACGGGAAGGGGAACCTATACGGGACGACTTCCTATGGCGGCTCGGCGGGAAAGGGCGTCGTATACGAGGTGGCCGCGGGAGGGCATGAAACGGTGTTACGCAGTTTCACGGGCAATGGCGACGGGGGCTACCCCAACGGCCCAGTAACGCTCGACGCGGCGGGGAATCTTTATGGGACGACGGGATATGGCGGCGCGTCGAACGAGGGCGTTGTTTTTGTGCTGAATGCGGCCCGGCAATTGATCGTTCTCTACAGCTTTAGCGGCGGCGCGGATGGGGGTCTTCCGGATGCGGGGGTGATTCGCGATGCGGCGGGGGATCTTTTCGGGACGGCTTTACAGGGGGGCGCAAAGGGTGGAGGGGTTGTTTTCAAGGTTGCGGGGCAGTAGGAGTGGCGTGGCGGTGCGTTGGGGCTGAGGAGGCCCGGTGGGATGGTGAGGATTGGACGGCTTGCGGGGATGGTGTTGGCGGGAGCGGTGGGCGTTGCGGCGGCGAATACGGAGACGGTGTTGAATAATTTCACCCTGCCGCCGGGAGGTTCTACGCCCTATTCGGGTTTAGTCGCCGACTCGTCGGGCGGACTCTATGGCACTACCTATTACGGTGGCCCAGGGAACGTGGGAGTAGTGTACAAGGTTGACGGGAGCGGGGAGACCGTGCTCCATAGTTTCACGGGCGGGGCAGATGGGAAGTGGCCTTACGCGGGAGTGATTCGCGATTCGGCGGGGAACCTTTATGGAACCACGCAAGCCGGGGGTACGGCGGGTGCGGGAGTTGTCTACGTGGTGGATCCGGCGGGAAAGGAAACCGTCTTGCACAGCTTCACGGGCGGAGCCGATGGAGGCGAGCCTCAAGCGGGGGTGGTACGCGACGAGGCGGGGAATCTCTATGGGACGACCTTGGGGGGAGGGACGGGTAAGTCGGGTGTTGTGTACAAGGTGGATCCGACCGGCCACGAGACGGTTTTGTATAACTTTAGCGGAGGGGCGGATGGAAACGAACCGTATGGCGGTGTGATCCGCGGCGCCGGAGGCGACCTTTATGGGACGACCCTATACGGCGGCAGCGCGGGCTACGGTACGGTGTTCAAGGTGGATGCCAAGGGTCAGGAGACGGTGCTGCACAGCTTCGGACTCGCCGACGGGAGTTTTCCCGCATCAAGTTTGACCCGCGACGCGGCGGGGAACTTGTACGGAACTACCTACCTAGGAGGCAGCGGGTGCGGGGGGAACGGATGCGGGCTTGTGTTCAAGTTGGACCCGTCGGGCAATGAGACGGTGTTGCACGGTTTTTCGGGACCGGACGGAGCAGCCCCCGCGGCAGGTGTAACCCGCGACGCGGCGGGGAATCTTTATGGCACGACCTTTGGGGGCGGTGCGGCGGATTTCGGCGTCGTGTATAAGTTGGACCCGGCCGGAACGAAACGGTGTTGTTCAGCTTCACCGGCGGCGCCGTAGGGGCGGGCACGTCCGCCGGAGTGATTCGCGACGCGGCGGGGAACCTGTACGGGACCATCCCTCGGGCGGGCGGGGGGGTTTGGGCATTGTGTATAGGCTGGATGCGTCGGGCGTCGAGACATCGCTGTACAGTTTCGCGGCCGGACAGCGGGGTCCGGTCCCACGGGGGGAGTGATTGGGGACGATACGGGCACCCTGTACGGGACTGCGGAATCGGGCGGGGCGGCTGGCGCGGGGGTGGTCTACAAGTCGGATGCGGGCGGAGAGACGGTGCTGTACAGTTTCACTGGCGGGGCGGATGGGCAGGGTCCGTACGCAGGGGTGATCCGCGATTCGGCGGGAAACCTTTATGGAACCACTTTGTACGGCGGAGCGGATGGCGCCGGAGTCGTATACAGTGTGGATCCATCCGGAAATGAACGGTGTTGCACAGTTTCGGGAGCGGCGCCGATGGGAAGTATCCATACGGAGGGGTGATCCGCGATGCGGCGGGAAACTTCTACGGGACTACCTCGGCGGGTGGGGCGGCGGGTGTGGGTTGCGTGTTTCGGTTGGACGCGAGCGGGAATGAAACGGTCCTGTACAGCTTTCACGGCAGGCGGGACGGGAGCGGCCCGATGCCGGCGTGATTCGCGACCCGGCGGGCAATCTGTTCGGGACTACATCTCGGCGGAGCATCGAATTCGGCGCTGTTTTCAAGCTGGATCCGGCCGGCAAGGAAACGGTCCTGCATAGTTTCGCCGACTCCGCCGATGGGATTGTATCCCCTCTCAGGCGTGGTCTTGGATGTGGCGGGAAACCGGGACGGAACGCACCGAGGAGGGCAGCCCGTTGAACGCGGGCGTGGTGTACGAGGTGGATGCGACCGGCCATGAGAAGGTGTTGTTCCATTCAATGGGACTGGGGACGGGGGCGGACCGTACGGGGGAGTGACGCTCGATGCGGCTGGGAATCTTTATGGGACGGCGAGTTATGGCGGCGCGTCGAATGCGGGCTGGTGTTATTCTGATCGACGCGGCGGGGCACGAGACGGTTCTATATAGCTTTACCGGTGGCGCGGATGGAGGCGATCCCGGTATCGGGCTTGATTCGCGATGCGGCGGGGGATCTTTTCGGAGGGTTTTAATGGGGGTTCCAAGGGGTGGGGGAGTGGTTTTCAAGGTGGCGGGGCAGTGAGACGGCGGGCGGTACGTTGGGGCTGAGGAGGCGCGGTGGGATGGCGAGGATGAGATGGCTTGCGGGGATGTGGTTGGTGGCGGGAGCACTGGAGTTTCGGCGGGGGCGGGCACGAAGACGGTGTTGCACAATTTCATGCCGCCGCCGAAAGGGCCAACCGGAGTCGGGCGTGATCGGCGACGCGGCGGGGAACTTGTACGGGACGGCTTACGGCGGCGGCGCGTATAACGCGGGGGTCGTTTATGAGATCGACCCGGCGGGCCTGGAGACGGTGCTGTACAACTTTACCGGCGGGGACGATGGGGGGGACACCCCAAAGTGGAGTGATTTGCGATTCTTCCGGCAACTTATATGGGACTACTTTCAGGGGCGGCCCTTGGAACGCGGGCGTTGTTTTCATGCTGAGTCCGGCGGGACAAAAGACGGTGCTGCGCTTTCACGGGCGGGGCGGACGGGGCCGTTCCGGGAGGGCCGCTGGTCCGGGATCCGGCGGGCAATTTCTACGGCACGACCGTTGTCGGAGGCACGGGAAATGCGGGTGTCGTGTTCATGCTCGATACGGCCGGACATGAGACGGTGTTACATCGTTTCACCGGCGGGGCTGGCGGGAGCGGCCCTACCCCGGCGTCGTTCGGGACTCCGCGGGCAACCTGTACGGGACGACTGACTCGGGCGGCTTCGATGGCAGGGGGGTTGTGTACAAGCTGGACGCGAGCGGCAAGGAGACGGTGCTGCACACGTTCACCACCAGGGAGGGGAAAAATCCCCTGGGTGTGATTCGCGACCCGGCGGGCAACCTGTTCGGTGTCACGCAGGGCGGCGGGTTAGGGAGAGCCGGGACGGTATATAAGCTGGACACGGGCGGTAAGTTGACCGCCCTATACCAATTCACGGGCGGGGCCGACGGTGGCACGCCGTTTTCCGGCGTGATCCGCGATTCGCTGGGAAATATTTACGGCACGACTTTGTTCGGCGGAACGGCGAACGTGGGCGTCGTCTATATGGTGGCCACGGGCGGGAGCGAGACGGTGCTTCACACCTTTACCGGGACCGACGGGGCGTACCCATACTCCGGTGTTCTTCGCGATCCGGCGGGGAACCTCTACGGAACGGCGAGGTCGGGCGGAGTTGGGTATTCCGGGTTGGTGTATAAGATCGACGCGGCGGGTGGTGAAACGGTGGTGCATGTTTTTACGGACCGGGCGGATGGCTGGAGTCCATTCGCGGGCTTGACCGCCGATGCGGAAGGCAACCTCTACGGAACCACCTATCAGGGCGGACCGGGCGCGGGAACATTATTTAAGTTGGATTCCGCGGGGCGCGAGACGTTACTCCACACGTTCACGGGAGGGACGGATGGGGAGCAACCATCGGCGAACGTGATCCGCGATTCCGCGGGCAATTTGTATGGGACCACTCAATACGGAGGAACGGCGAACGCCGGAGTGGTTTTCAAAGTGGACGCGACAGGACAGGAGACGGTGCTGTACAGCTTCACCGGCGGAGCGGATGGGGCGCAGCCTGTGGCGGGGCTGGTCCGCGATGCGGCGGGCAATCTGTTTGGAACGACGGAAAATGGAGGAAACGCGAACCTTGGGGTGGTGTTTGAGCTGTCCGCGACGGGCCAGGAGACGGTGCTGCACAGTTTCGCGGGCGGGACGGATGGGGCCAATCCTGTATCGGGTTTGGCGCCGGGTACGGGGGGATATTTTTATGGAACTACTTTCTATGGAGGCGCCAAGGATAGTGGCGTCGTGTATATCTTGACTCCGGCCGGCGAGGTGTTTGTGATCTACACGTTTACCGGCAACGCCGACGGTGGCGACCCGGCAGGCACACTGATCTCGGATTCCGCGGGAAACTTCTACGGGACGACGGAGTTTGGCGGCACTGGCGGCGCCGGAGGTTACGGCGTAGTGTACAAGATCGACCCGATCGGCAACGAGTCCGTGTTGTACCAATTTACGGGAGGAGCCGATGGGGGCTATCCGATGTCAAATTTGATTCGCGATTCGGCGGGCAATCTGTACGGGACCGCGCAGGGAGGAGGTTCCGGGAATTTTGGCGTTGTGTTCATGCTGAGTCCGGCGGGGCAGGAGACGGTGCTGTATAACTTTCGCGGTGGCGCCGATGGAGGCGCTCCTCGAGGCGGGTGTGATCCGCGATGCGGCGGGGAATCTTTTTGGAACCGTGGCCTATGGCGGGAGTTCGAAGGGTGGAGGAACGATTTTCAAAATTGCGGTTCCGTAGGAGGAAATCGAAACGGACGCGCGTTCCGAAGGGATTCACGGTTTACACGATCAGGCAGGATGCGACGGGCAGGCACGGGACCAAGTCGCTGGTATTCGACGACGACGAGGCGCAGGATGAGACCGGCGACGGGATGGCGGTGCGGGCGATGTCGAAGGCGGATCGGCTCGATTCCACCGGGGTGTTCCAGGAAGCGAGGGCGAAGCTGGCGGAGCCTTCATCGAAAATGGACATTCGATCCCGGTTCCCGGCGGCGGCGGATTGCGATAGAATTTCGGCATGGCAGTATCACGACGCCGGTTTATGCAAGGGGCGGCCGCGGCCGCGGTTGCCGGGCCCACTTTGTTGTTGGGCGATAAGGCTCCGGTGCTGGGCAGCGGGGCGCACACTTACGAGTTCGCGGGAAGCTGGGCGAAGACGCCGGCGGGGGTGCAGTTCGGGTACACGCACGGCGTGTGCATCGACTCCGCGCACCGGATCGTCATCCACAACCGCAGCAAGGACGCGGTGGCGTTCTTCGACGATCAAGGCAAATTCATCAAGAGCTGGGGGCCGGAGTTCGCCCAGGGCGCGCACGGGATGCTGCGGACGGTGGAGGGCGGAACGGAGTTTTTGTATCTGGCCGATCCGGAGCGGCACCTGGTGGCGAAAACGACGCTCGACGGCGAATATGTTTGGACGCTGCGAGTGCCGAAGGAGTGCGCGGCTTATACGGCGGAGGAGCAATACAAGCCGACGAACGTGGCGGTGGGGCCGAACGGAGACGTGTATATCGCCGACGGGTACGGCCTGAGCTGGATTCATCAATACAACGCGAAGGCGGAGTACATACGATCGTGGGGCGGGAAGGGCGCGGAGGCGGGGAAGATGGATTGCCCGCACGGCATATGGCTGGACACGCGGGAGGACGCGCCGGCGCTGGTGGTGGCGGACCGGAGCAACGCGCGGCTGCAATATTTTTCGCTCGACGGCAAGCATTTGAGTTTCGTGACGCAGGAGCTGCGGCGGCCTTGCCACTTCGATCAGCGCAACGGAGAACTGCTGATACCGGATCTGTACGGCGAGGTGACGATCTTCGATAAGGACAATAAGCTGGTGACGCATCTGGGCGATAACCTGGATGTGTGGAAGACGAAGGGCTGGCCGAATCTTCCGCACGATCAACGGCCGGATGGGAAGTTCGTGTCGCCGCACGCGGCGTGCTGGGATCACGACGGGAATATTTTCGTCGTCGAGTGGATCGAAGACGGGCGGGTGACGAAGCTGCGGCGCGTGGCCTAAGGCGGGCGGCGGTTTACGAGGCGGCCTGTTCGAGGAGCGAGGCGACGCCGGCGATGGTGTGGATGAGTTCGCCGCTTATGCCGAAGCGGTTTTGCAAGTAGGCGGGCGAGTTGTAGCTTAGCCAGACTTGTCCGTGTTCGTCTTCCCAGGCGAGGGCTTTGAGAGGCAGATCGATGGCGATCTCCGGGGCGGCGATCATCAAGGGCGTGCCGGTGCGGGGATTGCCGAAGACCAGGAGTTGGGTGGGCCGCATGGAAAGCCCGACGGCGCGCGCTTCGCCGCTGTGATCGATGCGGGCGAAGACGCGGAGATGTTTGGAATCGAGAATCGTGGTGAGGCGGTCCAGCGTTTCGGGGACGCTGTGCTTGCTGAGTATGTTTACGATACCGTTGGTGGCGCTCATGGGAGTTGTTCGCGCAGGGACTTCAGCGCGGCGGCGGTTGGCGGGCCGTGGGTTTTCCAGTGGATATTCGCGCGATCGTCGACGAGGAGGAGATAGGCGTCGTCGGGATTCGCAAAGCCGGCGAGGCTTTTCCAGGTGTCTTCGTCGTGGACGAGGATGAGGAAGGAATCCTGCTGGTCTTTCGGGATGCCGCGCTTGATGCCGCCGGCGATCATGCCGCGGAACATGCGCGGGGCGTCCTGGAGGACGGCGATCTGGTAGCAGACGAGGCGCGGGTGGGAGCGGCAGTCCGGGGCGAGTTCCTTGCCCCATTCGCCGGTGGGTTTGCCGGAGGCGTGGGTGAAGCCGACGATGAGCAGCGCGGTTTTTCCGGCGGCGGCGGCGGGGAGGGTGAGTTTCGAGCCGGCGAGGGTTTCGAATTCGGTTTTCGGCAGCGATTGCGCGCAGAGAGGGGAGCAAACGAGGGCTAGAAGAGGAAGGAGACGAAATTTCGTCATGGCTTCCAGGCGGCGGTGAAGATATTGAACTCGTAACGGCTCGACCCGTGGAGGCTGGAGGCGAAGACGATCCCCTTGCCGTCGGGGGAGAACTCGGGGAACGAAGTGAAGCCGCCGAAATCGGTGATTTGTTCGAGATGGGAGCCGTCGGTATCGATCAGGAAAAGATCGAACTGACTGGTATCGCAGTGGAGCTTGTTGGAGGCGAAAAGAATCTTCGAGCCGTCGGGCGTGAAAGTGGGCGCGAAGCTGGCGCAGCCGAAGTTGGTGATCTGGCGGGCGTTTTTGCCGTTGGAATCGGAGACGAAGAGTTCCATCTTCATGGGGGTGGTGAGGTTGGCGGCGAGGAGATCCTTGTAGCTTTTTTCGGCGGCGGCGCCGGTGGGATGATTGGCGCGCCAGACGATTTTTTTGCCGTCGCGGGAGAAGACGGGGCCTCCGTCGTAGCCGAGGGTGTGGGTGAGTTGGCGTTTATGGGAACCGTCGGAGTTCATGGTCCACAATTCGAGATCGCCGGAACTCATGGAGGTGTAGACGATCTTGCCGGTCTTAAAGTTCACCGTGGCCTCGGCGTCGTAGCCGGGGGCGGAGGCGAGCTTCTTCACGATCTTGCCATCGTCGGTGGCGAGGTAGATGTCGTATGTCGAGTAGACGGCCCAGACGTAGCCTTTGCTGCGGTCGGCGGGAGGCGGGCAGGCGTCGCCGCCTTCGTGGGTGGATGCGTAGAGGATGTGTTTGTTATCGCGAAGGAAGTAGCCGCAGGTGGTGCGGCCTTTGCCGGTGGAGACCATGTGCTGGTTGGAGCCGTCGGCATTCATGATGTAGATCTGGTCGCAGCCGCCGCCGTCGCGGGTGGATTGGAAGATGAGGCGCTTGCCGTCGGGGGACCAATAGGCCTCGGCGTTTTGTCCGCCGTGGGTGAGTTGAAGCGGCTCGGAGAGACGAGGGGACTGAGCGGCGAGCGGGAGGAGAGAGAGTAGGAACGGGAGAATGAGTCTGGGCACGGATAGTCCCTATTGTAAATGGGGAGGCCTGTCGCGTGGCGTTCGACCGATTCGGGATTATTCCGCCTCCGATGCGGAGAGGAATGGCGGCATGGAACCTCTTTATTGACGAGAATAGATGTTCTCCCGGATTCCGGCGCATCCGCGACCAAACATCAGTATTCCCGGCAGACATGCGCGCGCGGCGTACGAGGTCCGAAGAAATGAATCGGTTGTCCATTCAACAGCGGCTCATCGCGGGATTTGCCTTGGTCTTCGCGATTTTCGCCCTGGGCATGGCGTTGGCCTACGCCGCCGAGGGAGACCGCATCCGGGACGAAGCGTGGGTGAGGCATACGCTGCGGGTGCGCGAGGAACTGGCGGGGATCGCGAACAAGGCGGTGGACTTGGAGACCGGGACGCGCGGATTTGTCCTCACGGGTCAAGAGTACTTTCTGAAGCCGTATTTAGACGCGCGCGAGAGCCTTCCCGGCGGATTGAAGCGACTCAGGGAACTGACCGCGGATAATTCGCGACAACGAAGCAGGATGGCGGTGCTGGAGCGGCTGGTAGGCGGGCTACTGGAACAGGACGCTGGCATTGTGCGAACCGCGAAAGAGCAGGGGTTGGAACCCGGGCGCCGGATCATTTTGACCGGCCAAGGTAAGGCGGGGATGGACGCCATCCGGGCGGTGGTGGAAGACATGGCGGGGGAAGAGACGCGATTGCTATCGTTGCGAGAGAACCAACGCGTATCGGATGGGCGGCGCCAGATGTGGTTCCTGATTGCGCTGGCGATCCTGACGGGAGCGATTCTTTCGGGTGCATACCTCCTGGTAAACCGAACCCTTGCGGCGCGATTGCGGGCGGAGCGCATTCTGAAGGAGAGTGAAGAGAATCTCCGGGTCACGCTGTCCTCGATCGGCGACGGCGTGCTGACAACGGACGCCGAAGGGCGAATTACACGGCTCAATCCGATGGCGGAGCGGCTGACCGGGTGGACTACGGGTGAGGCCGAGGGCCTGCCGGTGGGAGATATTTTCAAAATTATCAACGAAATGACGCGGCAGCCAGCGGTGATCCCGGTGGAGGACGTGCTGGCCAGCGGCGCGATCCACGGCCTGGCCAACCACACCGTGCTGATCGCCCGCGATGGCAGGGAATACCCGATCGCCGACTCCGCCGCTCCCATGCGCGATAGCGAGAGCCGCGTCGCGGGCGTGGTGCTGGTTTTCCGCGACGTGACGGAAAACAGAGATCGCGAGGCCGAGCTGGCGCGGTTCAAATCCACTCTCGACCAGACTCTGGACGGCATCTTCATGTATCGCGCCGACGATTTCCGCTTCCTCTACACGAACGAAGGCGGGAAGCGGCAGGTGGGCTTCACCGAGGCCGAGATGCTGCAGATGACGGTGTTGGATATCAAACCGGAGTTCACTCCGGAGAGTTTCCGGCAATTGGTGCGGCCGCTGCTCGAGGGGACACTGCCTTCGCTCACCTTTGAGACGCATCACCGGCACAAGGATGGGCACGACTTTCCAGTGGAAGTGTACCTGCAACTGGTGCGGGATGGCGAACGTGAGCGGCGTTTTGTGAACGTCGTCCGGGACATCACGGAGCGCAAGCGGGCGGAGAAGGCGCTGTTAGATTTCAAGGCGGCGCTCGATGAGCACGCCATTGTTTCTATTAGCGACGCGCAGGGGAAAATCACCTACGTCAACGATAAGTTCTGCGCGATTTCGAAGTACTCGCGGGAGGAGTTGATCGGCGGGGAGCACCGGATGATGAGTTCGGGACAACACCCGAAAGCCTTTATCGGCGATCTGTGGCAGACGATTACGGGCGGGCGCGTGTGGAGAGGCGAAATCTGCAACCGCGCGAAGGATGGCGCGTTCTATTGGGCGGACACGACCATTGTGCCGTTCCTCGACGCGGCCGGGACGCCGTCCCAATACATCGGCATCCAGGCCGACATCACAGCGCGCAAGCAGGCGGAGGCCCAGCGCGACCGTTACTTCACCCTCTCGCTCGACATGCTCTGCATCGCGGGTCCGGACGGGTATTTCAAACATTTAAACCCCGCCTTCACCGAGACGCTCGGTTTCACCGCGGACGAATTGCTAGCGCGGCCGTTTCTCGATTTCATCCATCCGGACGACCATGCCTCCACGCTCGCGGAAGTGGAAACGCTGAGCCAAGGCAAGCCGACGATCCGGTTTGAGAACCGCTACCGATGTAAGGATGGTTCGTGGAAAACGCTTTCGTGGAAAGTCCAACCGTTCACCGAAGAGGGGCTGCTTTACGCGACGGCGCGCGACATTACCGAGCAGAATGCGGCGCAGGAGGAGTTGCGGCAGGCCAAGGCGGAAGCCGAGGAAGCCAACCGCGCCAAGAGCCGGTTTCTGGCTACGATGTCTCATGAAATCCGTACTCCGCTGAACGCCATTCTCGGTTACTCGCAACTGATGCTCCGGGATCCGGCGCTTAGCGGCGAGGCGAAGGCGAATCTCAAGGTCATCAACCGAAGCGGCGATCATCTGCTAACGCTGATCAACGGCGTGCTGGACATGTCCAAGATCGAGGCGGGTCGAACGGAGTTGAATCCGACGACATTCGTCCTCGCCGGGCTGCTGGACAGCGTCGCGCCGATGGTTCGATTGCGGGCCGAGGCGAAAGGGCTACGGTTTGAAATGTTCGTCGATGGGGAATCCGTGCCTTACGTCGTAGCGGACGAAGGGAAGCTACGCCAGGTATTGATCAATCTTCTCGGGAACGCGATCAAGTTCACGGCGCGGGGCGAGATCAAGCTGCACATCAGTTTGGACCAGCGAGGCGACAACGGGCTATGGCTGTCGGCGCGGGTGGAGGACACGGGTTCCGGCATGACGGACGAGGAGCAGGAAAAGCTGTTCCAGCCTTTCAGTCAAATCGGCGGCGCCCTCAATATTCAGGAGGGAAGCGGCCTGGGGCTCGCGATCAGCCGCGAATACGCGCGGCTGATGGGGGGAGACTTGACGGTTATTAGCAGCCCAGGGACAGGTTCGATCTTTCAGTTTGAGATCCCGATCGAGCGCGGCGACGCGGGCGTAGCCCTCAGGCGGAGCGCTCCCCGGCGGGTGATCGGCCTGAAAGCGGGGCAGAAGGCTCCGCGGATCCTGGTGGTGGACGATCAGCTTGAAAACCGCGACTGGCTGATGAAATTGCTAAGTCTCTTGGGCTTTTCCACACGCGCCGTGGATAACGGGGAGGCGGCGATCCGAAGCTTCGAGGAGTGGAGCCCGCGATTGATTCTGATGGACGTGCATATGCCCATCATGGACGGGCTGGAAGCGACCCGGCGAATCAAGGCGGATTCGCGGGGCAAGGAGACAGTCATCGTCGCTCTGACGGCCAGCGCGATGGACGACAACCGCCGAACGGCCCACGAAAGTGGAGTCGACGATTTCGTCTCGAAGCCTTGCCATGAAGACGAATTGCTTGAAAAGATACGGGTCCATCTGAACATCGCCTACGATTATGCGGAAATAGGCGGACATGAAGGCGAAACCGCCGCCGGGTTGGCGGCATTGAGCGCCCAAACGCTCGGGCAACTGCCGCGGGATCTGATCGAAGAACTTCAGAACGCGACGTTGAGCGGCAACAAGGGCCTGCTGGACCGGTTGATCGCCAAGGTGCGGGAGACGGGGAACGCCGAGTCCGCGCACGCCCTACAGAAGCTTGGGGACAACTACGAATACGACGCTCTGAGCCGATGTCTGGATGAAGCGTGCCGATAGAGGAGGCGCCTTCTCACGGCAACATCATGGCCGTGGACGACAATCCCGCGAACCTGAAGCTGCTGGAGGACATGCTGCGGAACGAGGGGTATGAAGTGCGGTCGTTTCCGCTCGGCCGGCTGGCACTGGCGGCGGCGGACCAGGAACCGCCGGATTTGATTCTGCTGGACGTCAACATGCCGGAGATGAATGGGTACGAAGTATGCGAGCGGCTGAAGTCCAGTGCGCGCCTTGCCTGTATTCCGGTGATTTTCATCAGCGCTTTGAGCGCGACCGAAGACAAGGTCAAGGGGTTTCAATCGGGAGGCGCCGATTACGTCTCCAAGCCTTTCCAGTTCGAAGAGGTACGGGCGCGCGTAGAGACGCAGCTTAAATTACGGCGCGCCCAGCGGGCGGAGCGCGACGTGCTGGAGAGAACCCTTGGCGGCGCGGTCGTGGCTCTTCTGGAACTTCTTCAGATCACGTCGCCGGTGCTGGTGTTGCGATCTCATTCCATCCGGGATATCGTGCTCTGGATCGCGAGGCGAATGGGGATAAAGGATACATGGCGGCACGAAATCGCCGCCATCCTGTGCCTGGCCGGATGCATCGCGCTGCCCGACGAACTTTTCGAAAAAGCCTACGGCGGCCAAAAGCTGACGCCCGAAGAAGATCAGATATTCCGGGGTCATCCGGAGATCGCCGCGAGACTTACTTTCAAACATTCCACGGCTTGAGGCGGTAGCGGAAACGATTCGGAGGCAACAGGGCACGGAGGCCGACCTAACCGCGACGGAACCATTAGCGGTAGGCTGCCGAATGCTGCAACTGGCGCTGGAGATGGATCGAAGAATCTTTCGGGATGTCGATTGCCGTTCCGCGGCCGCTCAGCTCAGGGGTTCGGGCCGGTTCGACGTCCGAATGCTGAATGCGATCGAAAGCTATTCTCCGGCGAAAATGGAGTTCGACGCGCGACTGCTGCTGGTTCGACAGCTTCGCTCGGGGATGGTCCTGGACGAGGATGTTGTGAGCAAGGATGGTAACGTGCTAATCCTCAAGGAAGGAACCGCTCTTACGCAGACGTGGATCGAGCGCGTCGAGAATTTCTCGAAAACGCGAGGCGCGCCCGAGCGGATACGCGTTAGAATTCCAAGACTCGCCGGTATGGGCCAGTTTTCGAGGCCGGTCTATGGCTTTTCCGGGACCGAGATGGAAAAAAGATAAAGCTCGCGATCGCTCCGGCGGGCTGCGAATAGGGCCGATCCGGACGTGAAGGAACGCTAATTGCCGCGCGGGAATATCATGATCGTGGACGACAACCCTTCGAACCTGAAGGTGTTGGAAGACATGCTCCGGCGAGAAGGGCATGAAGTGCGTTCGTTTCCACGGGGGAGGCTGGCGCTGGCGGCGGCGGCGCGGAATCCGCCGGATTTGATTCTGCTGGATATCAACATGCCGGAGATGAACGGCTATGAGGTGTGCGAGCATCTCAAGTCGACGGAGGGGACTTCAGGAGTCCCGGTCATTTTTCTCAGCGCACTGGACGATACCGAAGACAAGCTGAAGGCTTTCCGGTCCGGCGCGGTGGACTACATATCGAAACCGTTCCAATTCGAAGAGGTTCACGCCCGCGTCGAGACCCATCTCAAAATACACGGCATGCGGCAGGAATTGAAGCAACAGAACGAACGGTTG
Organism: uncultured Acidobacteriota bacterium; assembly: GCA_963823105.1. Classification (GTDB taxonomy): domain Bacteria; phylum Acidobacteriota; class Terriglobia; order Bryobacterales; family Bryobacteraceae; genus JAJYKC01. The sequence goes on along the minus strand of CAWGKC010000005.1, from coordinate 554,398 downwards.
GAGGAGACGGTGGCGGCGCGCACCCGCGATCTTGCCGAAGCGAACGGGCGGCTGACGATTCTCGACCATTCGAAGAGCGACTTTCTGAGGCTGATCTCGCACGAGCTCCGCACGCCGCTCAATGGCCTACTGGGCGTTAGCGAACTCATTTTGGGCGAGATGTCCGGTAGCGCGGAGAACAACGAGCTTGCGGAGATGTTTCAGCAATCGCGCCAAAGAATTCTCTCGATATTGGACGACGCATTGCTGCTGACGCAAATCGACGTGGACGGGGAGAGTTTCCGGTCCGTTCCCGTCTCCTTGAGCGCCGCGCTGAACCGGGCGATCGAGAGGGCGGCCGAACTCGCGGCGGCCCGGCAGGTGACGCTGACGCCACCGGCGGAGGACCTGGGCCGCGTCTTGGGCCACGAGGGCTTGCTGGTAAGGGCGTTCCACGCGCTCCTTGAGACGGCGGTTAAATTCTCCGAGAAGGGCGCGACGGTCCTGCTACTATGCGAGTCCGGTTCCGATTCGCTAAAGCTGATCGTCGAAAGCCGGGGTGGGACGATTCCCAGTTCCGCCCTTGCGAAATTCTTCGAGCTCTTCTCGTTGGACGAAGCCAGCACGTCCGGCGGAGACCTGGGCTTAGGTCCTCCCATCGCACAGCGCATCCTTTCGCTGTTCGGGGCTTCGGTCCGCGTCGAGAATCGAGATGTGTCCGGAGTACGGTTGACGGTATCGTTTCAAGGGCGCTGCCCTTAGGCCGGCGGCGATTCGAAGGGCCGGATCGAAGCAGGGGACGAGAACCCGGCGCGGCGGCCGAACGGGTTGGCGATCGGGAGTTGGCCAAGAGGCGGGAAGGTCCGCGGGGTTCGAATGGCCGGCGGACCGGCGACCGTCCTCCCGTGGAGCGGCGAAACGAGCGGGAGAAGCGGCGAGATCGGTTAAAATCGAAGCTTGTCGAAGGCGCGCGTAATAATCGTGGTTCCGACGCTCGAGGCGGGCGCGGCGCTGGGTGAGTGCCTGGAGTCGATCGAAGGGCAAACGTTCCGGGATTTCGCGGTAGTCGTGGCGGACAACAGCGGGCGGGGACTGGTGCGGGCGATGGGCGCGCTACCGGCGTTTGTCACGGTGATCGAGAACGAATCGAACGTGGGATTCGGGCGGGCGATCAATCAAGGGGCGGCGGCGGGGGAGTCGCAATTCGTGGCGGTGTTGAACGACGACGCGCGGGCGCGGCCGGAGTGGCTGGAAAAATGGTGCGGGCGATGGAGGAACGGTACGAGATCGGGATGTGCGCGCCGCTGGTGACGCTGGACGGCGCGGAGGTTTTGGATTCGGCGGGGATGCTGATCTGCGCGGACGGGAGCAGCAAGCAGCGGGGGCATGGCGAGAGCCGGGAACGGTATGGGCGGAGTCAGGAGGCGCTGTTGCCGAGCGGGTCGGCGGCGCTGTACCGGCGGGACATGCTGGAGGAGTTGGGGGGATTCGACGAAAGCTTTTTTCTGTACTGCGAGGACACCGACCTCGGACTGCGGGCGCGATGGGCGGGGTGGGAGTGCATGTTCGTGCCGGAGGCGGTGGTGGAGCATCGGTATTCGCATTCGGCGGGGCGGGCTTCGGCGTTGAAGGCGTATTATGTGGAGCGCAACCGGCTGTTTGTGGCGGTGAAGAATTTTCCGATGGGGATGCTGTTGGCGGCGCCGTTTGTGGCGCTGGCGAGGTATGGGTGGCACGGATATTACGCTTGGAGGGGGAAGGGCGCGGCGGGGCGGTTCGTAGGCGAGACGGGCGGGGCGGCGGAGCTGGCCGCGTGCGTGTGGCGGGCGCATGTGGCGTTGATGAAGAACTGGCGCGGGCTGTGGGCCAAGCGCGGCCAAGTGAAGCGGCGGTTGACGCCGAAGCAGTTCGCGAGCCTGACGCGGAGGTATGCGATCACGGCGCGAAAGGTCGCCGCGCAGTGAAGCGGGCGCGAGGCGAGGGGGATTTTCTCGTCCTGATTCCGGCGTTCAACGAGGAGGCGGCGATAGGGCAGGTGATCGGCGAGGTGCGGGCGGCGGCGCCGGGCGCGGGGGTGCTGGTGGTGGACGATTGCTCGATGGACGCCACGCGGGAGCGGGCCGGCGGCGCGGGGGCGGAGGTGCTGGCGCTGCCGTATCATCTGGGACTGGGCGGGTGCGTGCAGGCCGGTTACAAGCTGGCGTACGAGCTTGGGTACGAATATGTGATCCGGGTGGATGGCGACGGGCAGCACGATCCGAAGGACATTCCGAAGCTGCTCGATACGCTAAGGCGATCCGGTTGCCAGATGGTGATCGGCTCGCGTTATTTGAATGGGGACGGAAAGCACACGACGGTGACGCGGGGGTTGGGAATCCGGTTGTTCCGGTGGGTGCTGCGGCCGATTCTGGGCCGGCCGGTGCAGGATCCTACGTCGGGTTTCGTGGGGGTGAACCGGGAGGCGCTGGTGCTTTTCAGCCGCAGTTTTCCGCTGGAATATCCGGAGATCGAGGCTCTGGTGGTGCTGCAGCGGAAGCGGTTCCGTTTTGAGGAGGTACATTGCACGATGCGGCCGCGGCTGGGAGGGCGAAGCTCGATTACGGCGTTCAAATCGTTTTACTACGTGATTCATGTTTTGCTGGGCGTGTTCGTGAATATTTTGAAGTTCGAGGGACGGCGCCCGCGGTAGGCGGCGAGGGAGTTACCAATGGAACGGTTGCAAACGACGATGACGGCGTTGAGCCTGTTGCTGATGGGGCTGGTGTTGTTTTCGGTGCGGCGGGCGCACATCCGGGTGGAGTATTCGGTGAGTTGGCTGGGGGCGGCGCTGGCGCTGCTGCTGGTGTCGCGCTCGCGCGGGTTGCTGGAATGGATGGCGGCGTATCTGGGGCTGGGACAGCCGGCGGTGGCGTTGATCCTGCTGGTGTCGGGCGTGTTTTTGGTGGTGTTTTATCGTTTTTCGGTGATTATCTCCGATTTGAAAGATTCGAATATCGCGCTGACGCAGCGCATGGCGATTCTCGAATACGAACTGAACGGACTCCGGAAAGACGCGGCATGAAGACGGCGAAGCGGCAAGCGCCGGAAGGGCGCAAGAGGGCGGCGGCGGCTCCGGTGGCGCGGGCGGGGACGCCGTGGTGGGTGTATGCGATCGGGTTCGCGGCGGCGCTGGCGGCGGTGTTTGCCGCGTACGCGCCGGCGATGAACGGGCCGTTCGTTTTGGACGATCTGTATCTGCCGTTCATGTCGCCGAATTTTCCGCACGCGCTGCGGGCGTGGATTGGAGGGTTGCGTCCGGCGTTGATGTTCACTTACTGGCTGAACTATCAAATGAGCGGGACGGAGACCGGTGGGTACCATGCATGGAACGCGATCCTGCACTGGATGGACGCGGTGGTGGTGTTCTTTCTGGTGCGGCGGATTCTGCAGTGGGCGAAGGTGGAGGGGGCGCGGCTGGATTGGTATGCGGCGTTCGCGGGGGGCTTGTTTCTGCTGCATCCGCTGCAAACCGAGTCCGTCGCTTATGTGGCCAGCCGCTCGGAGGTGTTGAGCGTATTGTTGTTCAATAGCGCGCTGGCGGTTTTCGTTTACCGGCGGAGCGCGGCGATTTCGGCGGGCGCGGCGGTGGGCGTTCTGATCCTGTTCGCCGGCGCGGCGATGAGCAAGGAACATACGGCGATTCTGCCGGCGATGCTATTGTTGACGGATTATTTCTGGAACCCGGGGTTTGAATTTAGCGGCATTAAGAAGAACTGGAAGCTGTACGCGCCGCTGGCGGTGGGCGGAGCGGTGGGCGGCGCGTATGTGCTGCGGGTGATCCGCAATAACCTGACGGCTGGATTCGCCGTCAAGGAGTTCACCTGGTATCAATATTTTTTCACGCAGTGCCGGATGATCTGGCGATACCTGGCGTTATTCGTTTTGCCGGTGGGGCAGAACGTGGACCCGGATATCGCGGTATCGCGGAACGTCCATCGATCATGGCGCGATATCTCGGATTGCTGGCGCTGGTGGCGGCGACCGCCGCGGCGTGGGTTTACCGGAAGCGCTATCCGCTGGCGGCGTACGGATGGTTTACGACGCTGATTCTGCTTGCGCCGACGTCCTCGTTCGTGCCGATTCGCGATGTGTACGCCGAGCGCCGGACGTACCTGCCGTTTCTCGGGCTGCTGTTGATCGTGATGGAGTTGTTGCGGCGTTGGAAGGCGAGCGCGGGGGTTGTCGCGACGGTGTTGATCTGCGTGTTGGCGGCGGAAGGGGCGATGACGCATGCGCGGGCGGAGATCTGGGGAAGCGCGATCGCCCTTTGGCAGGATACGGTGCGGAATTCGCCGCGGAAAGTGCGGCCGAACTTTCAATTGGCGAAGGCGTATTTCGACGCGGGGGAATGCGGGGAAGCGGTGGCGCAGTATGCGAAGACGGCGGAGCTGCGAGACGCCGGATTTCACGTTGCTGGTGGATTGGGGATTGGCGCTCGACTGCGCGCGACAGCCGGAGGAGGCGATCGCGAAATTGGAGGCGGCGAAGCGGACGGCGAAACCGGCGGTGCTGAGTCCGGCGTATCTGGATTCGCAGATCGCCAAGGTGTTTGGAACGTGGAAGAGGTATCCGGAGGCGATGGCGGCGCTTGAGGAAGGGCTGAAGCTGGATCCCGGCTACGACATGCTCTATTTTTACCGGGGCACGGTGTTTTATAACGAGGGCGACGTGACGCGGGCGGAGGGAGAATTCCGGCGCGCGGTGGAATTGAATCCGAATAACGAAGCGGCGCGGACGGCGCTTGGGACGGCGGAGCGGGCGATGCAAGGGCGGCGTTAGGCCACACGCCGATGCGGAGGATCGGGATCAACGCGCTGTACCTCATTCCCGGCGGGGTGGGCGGCACGGAGATCTATCTGAGAAACCTGCTGGCGGCGCTGGCGGAGGTGGACGGGGAGAACCGGTATTTCGTGTTCACCAATCGCGAGACGGGGGAGGATCTGGTTCCGCGGCGGGAGAATTTCATTTACGCGCCGCAGCCGGTGCGGGCGGCGAACCGGCCGTGGCGGATTATTTTTGAGCAGACGGGGCTGGTGGCGGAGGCGAAGCGGCGAGGGATCGAGGTGCTGTTCAATCCGGGGTTCACGGGTCCGTGGTTTGCGCCGTGCCCTTCTGTGACCGTGTTCCACGACCTGCAGCACAAGCGGCATCCGGAGCATTTTCGCTGGTTCGATTTGCCGTTCTGGAATGCGCTGCTGTGGGCTTCGGCGCGGCGGTCGGCGGGGTTGATCGCGGTGTCGGAGGCGACGCGGGAGGATTTGCGGCGCTACTACGGGCGCGACGCGGCGGTGATTCATCACGGGGTGGAGCGGGAGTTTTTCGAGATCGCGGAACGGCGAGAGCCGGAGCGATATTTGCTGTGCGTGTCGACGCTGCATCCGCATAAGAATCTGGACCGGCTGATTCGGAGCTTTCGATGTTCCGGACATGCGGTTGGTGATTGCCGGAATGCGGGGGTTTTACGCGGAGCGATTGGAGGAAGAGATCGCGCGGCGGGGATTGGGCGGACGGGTGCGGTTGACGGGATGGGTTCCGCGGGAGGAGTTGTACGAGCTGTACCGGAAGGCGTGGGCGTTTGTGTATCCGTCGACGTTCGAGGGCTTCGGGATGCCGGTGCTGGAGGCGATGGCGGCGGGGTTGCCCGTGGCGTGTTCGTCGATCGCGCCGCTGAGGGAGATTGCCGGAGACGCGGTGGAGTTTTTCGATCCGCTGAGCGAGGAGGACATTGCGCGGGCGCTGCGGAAGTTGGCCGATGGGCCGCCGGTTGAGAGCGCGCGGGCGCGGGAACATGCGGCGGGATTCACATGGGAGCGGACGGCGCGGGAGACGCTGCGGTGTCTGTTGGCGGCGGCGGCGTCGTGAAGGCGATGAAGTGGGCGCCGGGAGCGGTGCTCGCGCTATGCATCGCGCGGCTATGGTTGATTCCGTTGCCGTCGAGCTTTTGGGTGGACGAGATGGGGACGGTGTTCGTGGTGCGGCATGGGGGAGGCGATCCGTCGTTCGCGGCCGCGCCGCAGGTGCCGGAGTCCATTTATTACTGGCTTCCGAAAGGGGTGGAGGCGGTGTTCGGGACCTCGGAAGTGGCGTATCGCATCCCGTCGGTATTCGCGCTGGGGCTGGCGCTGGTGTTGATTGCGCGGTTGGCGGCGCGGTTGGTTCACGCGCAAGCGGGGTGGTTGGCGGTGTTTGCGTGCCTGGGGTTGAAGGGCGTGAATTACGCGGCGGCGGACGCGCGCCCTTACGCGCTGGGAATGTTAGCGGCGGCGGCGTGCCTGATGACCCTGGTGAAGTGGATGGATTCGGCGCGATGGCGGGACGCGGCGGCGTTTGCCATTTGCGCGGCCCTGTTGTGGCGGATTCAGTTAATCTTTTGGCCGATGTATTTCGTGCTGGCCCTTTACGCGGTGGTGCGATTGGCGCGGCGGGAAACGACGGTGAGATGGCTGGCGGCGGGCGCGGTTTTCGGCGTCGTGGGGGTGGCGTTGATTCCGGTGTTAGCCGAGGCGTTCGTGCTGCTGCGGCAGGCGAAGGAGCACGTGGTGGCTCCGGCGCCGCCGTTGACGGAGTTGGTGCGGGCGTTGAAGATGGGGTTGGTGGTTGGATGCGGCGCGGTGGCGTGGGTGCTGGGACGAATTTGCGGCTGGAGGTGGAACCCGCCGATCGGTGTGGCTTCGGCGGCGCTGGTGATGGCCTTCTGGGTGGGTCAGCCGTTGTGTCTGTTCGCGTTTTCTTGGCTGACGGGCGATAGCGTGTTCGTGAACCGCTATCTCTCGGTGGGGTTGCCGGGCGTGGCGCTGGCGGCGACGGCGGCGGCGGGGCGGTTTATTCCCGACCGTTGGTGGAGGCCGCTGAGCGCGGCGTTCGGCGTGGGGGTGCTGCTGTTGCTTGGCCAATGGAGCGAGGCTTGGCCGCGGCATCACAACTCGGATTGGCGAGCGGCGGCGCGAGCGGTGAATTCGCTGGCGCCGGATGGGAGCGTGCCGGTGATTTGTCCGAGTCCGTTTATCGAAGCGCGACCTCCGGTTTGGACGCCGGATTACCGGCTGCCGGGATTCCTGTATTGCCAGTTAGAGGCGTATCCGATTCGCGGGAAGGAAGTGCTGTTCCCGTTCGAGACTTCGTCCGAGGCGGAGAGGTATGCGGCGAGTTTGGCGGAAGGGATGAATTCGCGCGCTGGGAAATTCGTGTTGTACGGCGGGAACGGACCCGTCGGTTTTTGGCGGAGGTGGTACGCGCGGCGGCCGGAGATGGCGGGATGGAGCAACCGGAGCGCGGGGCGGTTTGGGGATGTGGATGTGGTGGTGTTTGAGAGACGTTGAAGGATGGTCAAGGTTTGGACTGGGGGACGGGCCTGCGAATGTAGAACCGGGCCTGCGGATCACGGATAATATCCATTCTGGACCTGTATTCGAGGATGTTCTTGACTGCCAATCTTTGAAGAACCCTCTTGGCGGAGGCCCACGATTTCTGGGTCAATCTCTGGGCATCGCTGACGCTAATTTCTCCATATTCCGCCGCGAAGTTCACCAGTCTCTTCTCATCCTCACTCAAGTCCTTCGCGATGACGTTCCCTAAAACCGCCGTGATGTCTGAATCCACCCACACCCTTCGTTGCCGCACATCATTCCTGAGCACAACCCGCACAAGCGGTGTGGCAGCGGATTCGACCTGTCTAAACTCCGGTTCCGGGAGGCTCATTTCGGTCATCGTATTCCGAATGCGGCGGGTTCCTTCATGAGCGCATTTCACGTAATCGAAGTAACGCAAGGCATCCATCAAGTAGGGATTTCTTGGCTTATGGACATCGTAAATGTTTTGTGGCGTAACCAGGGGAGGAAATCCTCCTGGACTCTCGACCTCAAGGCGATCGTCGAACATCTTGATAAAAACATTCATTGTGCGGAGCGAGTAGGATCGGTGGACGCATGCGTTTACGACGGCCTCATACCAAGCCAGCTTGGGATACTCGGGCGCGGTAAAAAACTTTCCGTCCTTTCCGAGCCGTGAGAAATCGCGAAGCTGATCGTTGAGAACTTTCTCCGCTCCGACGATCAAGGCGGGCAAGTTGCCGGATATGTCAAGGTCCTTCACCGCGTTGAACTTTTCGCCCGTCCCTTCAGTCTCGCCTTCAAACCGGAGGAAACGAATATAACAGCCAGGGAATTTCAATCTGGGATCTTTGGCGAACAAAAGGACGCAAGCCATGTTGGGCACGATCGCCGCTCCCCCACGGCTGCGCTTGGCAAGATGGGCCAGGACGAGAATCTCCTCAATGGTGTGTGGGCTTAGTCCCCGCGCCAAGGCAAAACGTCCGGCAAACTCCTTTATCAGTTGTTGGGAGAAGTCCTCGGGGTAGCTCAACCCGGACGATTCCAATTCGAAATCGACCTCTCCCTTGTCGATTTGAAGTTCCCGGATCTCTTCGTCGGTCAGGCGCTTTCTCTTGTCCGCAATTCGCCAATAGGCGTTCCCCGAGCAGGTTTTGACCACTTTGTCGGGCCGATAGGAGACACGAATAATCAGGAGGTAATCCTGTTGTCCGTCGAAATCGTTGATGGCTGGAATCCGTTTGCTTTCCGATCGAGAGTCCGGGCAGTAATCGACACGGACGCACTCGAGCCGGTTCATCTCGTCGGTGGAGCGGCCACGGCATCCAGAAACCGAAAAGTCGTCCTCCATTCCGATGATGATGATGCCGCCATCCGGTCCTGTATTTGCCCACATGGAAAAGTACTCAGCGAGAACCGGGGCATGGGTTCCCGATGGCTTTCGCTCAAACCGCCGGTCCTCTTTGCCTATCTGCCGGAGGAGTTCAGCCGAAGCCCGCTCGTAAATCTCGTCGACGGTGAGGAGAGGGAGAAGCTTATCGAAGGGCAACGTCGATTTGGCGATTTGGCCCATAACCCACCATGATCCTTCGAGCTTTCGTTTAAGTCAAGTGTTTTGAATAGTTTTACCCTTCGAGCACGCTCACGAGGGCCGACTTCGCGCTGTCCGAATATATCCCGGAATATTGACCGATGGATCGCTTTGAGGTGCGCAATGTCGAATCGCCCAAATATTGGGGCGTCGATCAGCTCCGCTATGCGCCGGTGTGTCCGGCGCGCTTCGAAACGTTTCAGAAGTTCCGGGTCAGCGATCCCGCGAAGGTTCTTGAGGACGTTTGTGCCGGGATATAGATAGGGGTCCGAATTCCCGGCTATCGAGCTCATCGATCGCACTCCCCACTTCAGCCAGCGTCAATTCTCCATCGATGTATCGCTGGTAGAGACCTTTCGCTCCCTCGTCGAGCTCGAACCCTTCCAGGCGTATGGATGCGAGGGCCTCTTCGTAGACGCGTGTGCGGCGGACGCGCTCGGCTGCCGTGATTGGTTGCGTCGCCAGCGCCATATTCTTTATTCTACGCCGGGGCGCGGGGCGGTTTGGGGATGTGGACGTGGTGGTGTTTGAGAGACGTTAACGAAGCAGGTCTTCGAGTTGGATTCTGGCGCCGGTTTTGGCGTCGCGGTATTTGACGATGACGGGGGTGTAAAGGGAGAGGCCCCAATCCTTGCCGGGGCCGTGGGCGATGGGGCGGGAGCCGGGGACGACGACGGCGTCTTCGGGGACGATGAGGGGTTGATCTTCGGTCGAGGAGTAGACGGTGTTGCGGACCAGATCGTAGAGCGGGGTGCGCGGTTGAGGATGGTTCCGCTTCCGAGCACGGCGCGGCGCTTGACTACCGTGCCTTCGTAGACGCCGCAGTTGCCGCCGACCAGGACGTCGTCTTCAATGATGACGGGGAGCGCGCCTACGGGTTCGAGCACGCCGCCGATTTGCGCGGCGGCGGAGATGTGGCAATTCGATCCGATCTGGGCGCAGCTACCGGCGAGGGCGTGGGAGTCGATCATGGTTCCGTCGCCGATCCATGCGCCGGCGTTGATGTACATGGGCGGCATGCAGGTGACGCCTTTGCCGAGGTAGCAGCCATCGCGGATCGCGGAGCCGCCGGGAACGACGCGGACGCCGCTCGATAGATCGAGATGGCGGGGCGGGTAGGTGGATTTATCGAAGAAGGGCTGGCGGGAGGCGGAGGACGACATATCGACGAGCGCGCCCATGCGGAAGCCGAGCAGGATGCCTTGTTTGACCCAGGCGTTGACGCGCCAGCCGCTGGGGGAAGAGGTGTCGGGTTCGGCGGCGCGGGCCGAGCCTTCGTTGAGCGCGCGCTTGAAGCGGGCGAAGAGATCGAAATCGTCTTCGGAGTAGGAGTCGGGTTTCGAGGCGTAGAGATGCTCGATCTCAGCGCGCATGCGCGCTCCGGCCGGCGGGGAGTCCAAGCTCTCGCAGGACGCTTTCGATTTTAGATTGCGACGCAGCGGAGGGCGGGACCAGCGGCAAGCGCCAGACGGGTTCGAGGAGTCCCATGACGGCGAGGGCGGCCTTCACGGGGATGGGGTTCGACTCGATGAAATTCACGTCCATGAGCGGCGTGTATTGGCGCTGGAGTTGGCGGGCGGTGGCGAAATCGCCGGAGAGCGCGGCGCGGATGAGGCGGGTCATTTCTCCCGGGATTTCATTCGAGACGACGGAGATCAGGCCGCGAGCGCCGAGGGCGATGGCGGGGAGGGCGAAGGAGTCGTCTCCGCTCAGGACGGTGAAGTGGGGCGGGACTTGATAAATGACGGAGGCGATCTGGCTCATGCTGCCGGAGGCTTCCTTGACGCCAACGATGTTGTCGATTTCGGCGAGGCGTTTGAGGGTGAGCGGTTCGACGTTGACGCCGGTGCGGCCCTGGACGCTATAGACGACGATGGGCAACGGGACGGCGGCCGCGATGGCTTTGTAGTGCTGGTAGAGGCCTTCCTGCGAGGGCTTATTGTAGTAGGGCGTGACGGAGAGGATGCCGGCCGCGCCGAGCAGTTCCATTTCGCGGGCGAGTTCGATGACTTCGGCGGTGTTATAGCCGCCGGCGCCGGCGAGGACGGGGACCTTGCCCTTGGCCTCTTCCAGGGTGATTTCGACGACGCGGATATGTTCCTCGCGGGTGAGCGTGGGGCTTTCGCCGGTGGTGCCGCAGGGGACGAGAAAGTCGATGCCTTCTAGAATCTGGCGGCGCAGGAGCAGGCGCAGGGTGGCTTCGTCGAGCGAGCCATCGGGATGGAACGGCGTGACTAACGCGGTGCCGCAGCCTTCAAACGTTTTTTTCGCGCTCATGCTCTCCTCCCAAAAAGAACGTCGCCGAATTCGTAAAATCCTTTTCGTCCCACGATCCATTGTGCCGCTTTGAGAGCGCCCAAGGCGAATCCTTCGCGGTTGCGCGCGGTGTGGCGGAGGGTGATGGTATCGGCGGCGGAATCGAAGCCGATTTCGTGGGTGCCGGGATGGGAGCCGGCGCGATTGGAAGCGGCGTCGATGGGGCGGGTGAAGCCGGAGTTTTTCATGGCGGCGAGGAGTTTGAGCAGAGTGCCGGAGGGGGCGTCCTTCTTGGTGTCGTGATGAATTTCCCATGCCCACGCCCCGTATTCGGATTCGGCGGCGAGGAGGCGGGCGGCCTCGGATACGACTCGCTCGAAGACGTTGACGCCGACGGAGAAGTTGGGACTCCAAATCAGCGCCGAATCGTTTTCAACGACGATCGAGCGGACGCGGTCGAGATCGGCGAGCCATCCGGTGGTGCCGACGACGACCGGGATGCGGAGCGATGCGAGGCGTTCCACGTTGGCGACGACGGCGGACGGGACGGAGAATTCGATAGCGGCATCGATGCCGTCGAGCGGCGCGGTGGCGCTGTTTTCTAAATCGATGCGGGCGGCAACGCGGAAGCCGTGTTGCGGTGCGAGGCGGTCGACGATGCGGCCCATTTTGCCGTAGCCGACGATGGCGAGATTCTTGAGCGGCGGCTCAGGCATCGAAGACCTCCGGGTCCAATTCGCGAAAGAACTCTTCATGGAGCGCGGCGACGGCGGCGCGCAGATCGGGCGCGGCGACGACGAAGCCGAGATTGAGCGAGGACGCGCCTTGGCTGACCATGCGGACGTTGACCTCCTTGAGGGCTCCGAAGATGCGGGCGCCGACGCCGGCGGTGCATTTGATATTTTCGCCCACCAGACAGACGATGGACTGGTCGCGCTCGACGGTGACTTCGGCGAACTCTTCGAGATCGGCGACGATTTTGTCGAGACGCGAGTAGTCTTCGACGGTGAGCGACACGCTGACCTCCGACGTCGAAACCATGTCGACGGAGGTTTCGTAGCGGTCGAAGATCTCGAAAATGCGGCGGAGAAAGCCGTGGGCCATGAACATGCGCGTGGAGCGGACATTCACCACGCGCGACGTTTTTTTTGCAGGCGATGGACTTGACCACGTTGGCGCTGGAGATCGGCTCGGAGGTGATGCGGGTGCCGGAGACCTCCGGGCGGCGGGAGTTGAGGATGAGAACGGGGATGTTTTTTTCGACGGCGGGGAGGACGGTGGCCGGATGGAGAACTTTGGCGCCGAAGTAGGCGAGCTCGGCGGCTTCGGCGAAGGAGATGCGTTTGACGCGATGGCCGCCGGGGAGCACGGTGGGGTCGCAGGTGAGCATGCCGTCGACGTCGGTCCAGATCTGGATCTCCTCGGCGCCGATGCCCGCGCCGACGATGGAGGCGGTGAAGTCCGAACCGCCGCGGCCGAGCGTGGTGGTGACGCCGTCTTCGGTGGCGGCGATGAAGCCGCCCATTACGACGACGTTTTTTCCGGCGAGCGGAGGGATGATTGCGGCGAGGCGGGCGTAGGTTTCCGGGTAGAGCGGAGCGGCCTGGGTGTGGCGGCGGTCGGTGACGATCAACTTGCGCGCGTCGGCATGGACGGCGGGCAGGCCGTGAGATTGGAAGAGGCGGACGACGATGAGGCTGGAGAGGCGCTCGCCGAGGCTGGAGACGGCGTCGATGGAGCGCGGGGTCAGCTCGCCGAGAATCGCGAGGCCGCGGATGAGTTCGGAGAGTTCCTGGAAATGTTCTTCGACGGTGCGCTCCATGCCGGATTCGCGGAGATGAAAATCGCGCAGATCGTAGAGCAGCGCGAGAGCGGGGTCGCGATGGCCGGCGACGGCGGCGCGGGCGATTTCGAGCAGCTTGTTGGTGGTTTTGCCCATCGCGGAGACGACGACGACGGGATGGCGGGGGAGGCGGGCTTTGACGATGGCGGCGACGCGTTCGATGGCGGCGGCGGACTCGACGGAGGAGCCGCCGAACTTCATGACGATCATCGGTCCAGCAGGCCTTCGGAGAGCATGAGTTCGGCGTTGAGGACGGCGGCCCCGGCGGCGCCGCGCACGGTGTTGTGGCCGAGGGCGACGAATTTATAGCCGAGCACGGGGCAGGCGCGGAGACGGCCGATGAAGACGGCCATGCCCTTTTCGCGGTTCGTGTCGCGGCGCGGTTGAGGACGGTCTTGCTCTTCCAGATAGATGACGGGCTGCGCGGGAGCGCTGGGAAGTTTGCGTTCCTGGGGTAGGCCGCGGAAGGCGTTCATGGCCTCGATCAACGCGGCTTCGCCGGGCTTTGCGAGAAGCTCGACGGAGACGGTGACGGTGTGGCCATCGACGACGGGCACGCGGTTGCAATGCGCGCTGACCGTGGCCGGGAGAGGCTCGAAACGATCGCCATTCCATTCGCCGAGGATCTTCTGCGTTTCCTGCTGCATCTTTTCCTCTTCGCCGCCGATGAAGGGGACGACGTTGGCGGTGATGTCCATGGAGGCGACGCCGGGATAACCCGCGCCGGAGATGGCCTGCATGGTGGTGGCGACGACGCGGGCGATGCCGAAGCGTTTCAGCGGACCCAGCGCCATGGTGAGGACGACGGTGGAGCAGTTGGGGTTGGTGACGATGCGGCCTTTCCAGCCGCGGCGTTGGCTTTGGATGGCGAGGGAGGCGAGATGGTTCGCGTTGACTTCGGGCACCAGAAGAGGCACGTCGGGTTCCATGCGGTGGTTCTTGGAGTTGGAAACGACGGTGTGGCCGGCGGCGGCGAAGGCCTGCTCGATTTCGGTGGCGACGGAGGCGTCCATGGCGGAGAAGACGAGGCGCGGCGCGTTGCCGGGTTTGCATTCCTGAACGGTGAGGCCGGCGGCGGAGGCGGGAAGCGCGCCGTCGAGACGCCAGTTGGTGGCGTCGGAGTATTTTCTGCCGGCCGAGCGGTCGCTGGCGCCGGCCCAGGTGAAATCGAACCAGGGATGGTTTTCGAGAAATCGGATGAAATGTTGGCCCACCATGCCGGTGGCGCCGAGGACGCCTACTTCGATGCGCTGCATTGTTTAATTTTGGCCTAACTGAAGAATCATGTTGGTGTAAATTCGCACGGCGTCGTGAAGGTCGCTCTTCAGAACGCGCTCGTGGGGGGTGTGGGCGACGTGGATGGTTCCCGGGCCGATGAGGTACGGGGTTCCCCAGGCGCCGCCCAAGGCCGGGATGTCGGTGGTGAACGAGACGACCGTGGTTTCGAATCCCGGAAGCGAGCCGAGGCGGAGCGCGGGGATACAGAGGGCTTCACGCACCTCGACGAAGGGGGCGGCGGCTTGGTGGATCAAGGCGCGGACGGATTCGCCGTTGTCGACGATGCGGAAGAGAAGCTCGGCTTGAGCGCGATCGGCGACGACATTCGGGGCGCGGCCTCCGGAGATGAGGCCGATGTTGACGGTGCTGGGGCCGAGCAGAGGATCGGAGGGAAGCTTGAGGGCGCGGACGGCGGCGAGGGCGTCCAGCAGTTTGTCGATGGCCGATTCGCCGAGCTCGGGATAAGCGGAGTGGGCCATGCGGCCGTGGGCCACCAGCTCGCAGCGCAGGGAGCCTTTGGAGCCAAGGGCGAGTTTGTTTCCGGTAGGCTCGCCGTTGACGACGAAGCGCGAGCCTTGAGGGTGCTTGGCGGCGTGGTAAGCGCCGGCGCTGTTGCGTTCCTCGCCGACGAGGAACAGCAATCCGAAGTTAGTCCGGCCTTGCTTGAGCAGCGCGGCGGCGGCGGAGATCATCGAAGCGATAATGCCTTTGGCGTCGCAGGCGCCGCGGCCGTGGATGAAGGTCCCGTCCTCGCTGGAGGCGAAAAACGGCGGAACGGTGTCCATGTGCGTGGAGAGGGTGACGATGGGCGTTCCCCAGCACGCGAAGACATTGAAGCGGTCCGGCTCGACTTCCATTTTCTCGACCCGGCCGCCGTGGGAGGAGGCGAGCGCCCCAAGATAATCGAACAGCCAGCCGCCGACGGCGGACTCGTTGCCGGTAATGGATTCGATATCAACGAGCGCCCTGGTGAGCGCGACTACGTCCATGAGAGGGTGATGGAAAAGAAAGGCGCGCGGACGGTGAGCGTCCCCGTTCCGAAGCTTCAGAATATCAGAGTCAGCGAGCGGAAACCGCGACCGGTTCGAGGTCGGACGGTGGACGAGTTGGATGCGGATTCGTCAGGCTCCGTTTCAAGGCAGCCTTCGGAGGCGGGCGTTTCGCCGAGCACCTCCGAGATGAGTTTATCTTCTTCGCTAGTCATACAATGTTTACTTCCCTATAGTGAGCGGGAAGCGGCCGACAGTTGAACATCGGCAAAATACACGTCCCGCTACATGTGTTTAGACGAGTTCCGGGCGCGGACAGATCCATGTATTTGGTAGATTGGACCTAAAGAACATGGCAGATAACAGTTTCGACATCGTTTCGAAGATCGACCTGGCGGAGGTGAACAACGCCATCCAACAGGCGCTGAAGGAGATCGTGACGCGATTCGATTTGAAGGACTCCAAGTCGTCGATCGAGTTGAATGAAAAGGATCACAAGATTCTGATGGCGAGCGCGGACGAGTTCAAATTGAAGGCCATCACGGAGGTGCTGGAACTGAAGTTGACCAAGCGCAAAGTGCCGTTGAAAGGGTTGAGTTTCGGGACGATTACGCCGGCGGCGGGAACGAGCGTGCGGCAGGAGATTTCGCTGCAACAGGGGATTCCGATCGAGAAGGCGCGCGACATCGTAAAGGCGATCAAGGAAGGCAAGCAGAAAGTGCAGGCCTCGATTCAAGGCGACGTGGTGCGGGTGAGCGGGAAGGACCGCGACACGCTGCAGAACGTGATGCAAGCGCTGCGTGGGCGCGATTTCGGGATCGACATGCAGTTCACCAATTACCGGAGCAATTGACGCCGCGGCATGGCACGGCGGATCGAATCGCTCTTCCTGGAGGGGCCGGCGGGGCGGCTGGAGGCGTTGCTGGAGGAACCGGATACGGCGGTTCCGCGGATGGCGGCCGTGGTGTGCCACCCGCATCCGCGCGGCGGCGGGACGATGCATAACAAAGTGGTGTATCGGATGGCGCGGGGGCTGCGGCGGGCGGGCGCGGTGGTGCTGCGCTTCAATTATCGCGGGGTAAATTTGAGCGAGGGCGCCTACGACGAAGGCGTAGGCGAGAAGGAGGACGCGCGGACGGCGATCGCGTTTCTGACCGGCCGGTATCCGGAGGCGCCGTTGTGGCTGGCGGGGTTCTCCTTCGGTTCGAGGATCGCGCTAAGCCTGGGGTGCGAAGGCGTGGGCGCGAAGATTTTGATCGCGGTGGGGTTCCCGGCGGCGTACCGGGACAGCGTGGCGCTGGGGAGGTGCGGCGTTCCGCGGGTGTTCATCCAAAGCACGAACGACGAGTTCGGGCCGAGGGCGGCGATGGCGGAGTATTTCGAGTCGCTGAACGGGGCGAAGCAGTTGTACTGGGTGGAAGCGGGCGATCACTTCTTCGCCGGAGCGCTGGAGGCGTTTGAAGAACGGATTTTCGCCGTGGGCGAAGGCGGAGAGTTAAGAGCCGGAGTGCCGCAGCTCGCGGTGAATTTTGCGGCTGGCGCGTTCGCCGATCAATTGCGCCACTTTCCCGAGAAGTCCAGGGATATCAACGGGTTTGATGAGCACCCGGCGCTCTTTGGCGGGGATCGAGCTTTGGGAGGTGGTCACAATGGCCGTAGCCGGTTTGTAATCCATCATACGGGCGTGGGCGATGACTTTCAGGCCCGCTTCGGGCGACTCCATTTGAAGGTCGCTCAGGACGAGCTCGTATTCCTGTTCGTCGAGTTTGCCGACGGCTTCGGCGGCCGATGCGGCGGAATCGACACGGTAACCGCCTGCTTCGAGGACGGTTTGCAGGGTCAAACGGGAGGCCGGATCGTCGTCGACCAGGAGAACCCGCGCCAACTCGAGCTCCAGACCCCGAATTTCATCTTCTTCCACGAACATTCTCATGAAGGGCAACCGCACCCTTAGTTTAAACGAAACTACGAAAAATGGAAGGAAAGAATTCGATGAAAATGGAAAACGCGAGCGACGGGACGGGGTCACGCGTCGCCAAACACGCGGTGGAAGATGCGGTCGACGTTTTGTAACTGTCTGGAAACACTAAAACTTTCCTCGATTCGCTGAGGGGACAAGTACTGGCGGATGGCGGGCGAATCCTCGATCGATTGGCGGAAGTTGGACCCCTCGCGCCATGCCTCCATGGCGTGTTGCTGGACCAAAGAGTAAGCTGTTTCACGGAGCATGCCAGCGGCGGTGAGATCGAGCAAAAGTTGTCCGGAGAAGATAAGTCCTTGTGTCAGGTCCAGATTTTTCCGCATTTGAGCTGCATCGACGCGGAGACCGGCGATCAGCCAGGTGGCTTTCGAGAGCAGGTAGTCGGTGAGCGTGGTGGAATCGGGGAGGACGATGCGCTCGACGGAGGAGTGGGAGATGTCGCGTTCGTGCCACAGTGCGATGTTTTCGAAGGCCGCCTGGACGTTGGAGCGGACGATGCGGGCGAGGCCGCAGATTTGTTCACAGGTGACGGGGTTGCGCTTGTGAGGCATGGCCGATGAGCCTTTTTGACCGGCCGCGAAAGGCTCTTCGGCTTCGCGGACCTCGGTGCGCTGCAAGTGGCGGATTTCGAGGGCGATCTTTTCAAGCGTCGCGGTGACGAGGGCGAGCGAGGAGACGTAGTGGGCGTGGCGGTCGCGCGAGATCACTTGAGAGGCGATGGCGGCGGGTTCGAGGCCGAGGCGGCGGCAGATGTTCTCCTCGGCTTGAGGGCCGATGTGGCCGAAGACGCCGACGGCGCCGGAGATTTTACCGACGCGCATTTCGGCGGCGGCGGAGAGGAAGCGGCGGCGGTTGCGTTCCAGTTCGTCGTACCAGAGGGCGAGCTTCAGTCCGAAGGTGATCGGCTCGGCCTGGATGCCGTGGGTGCGGCCGATTTGCACGGTGTCTTTGAATTCGAAAGCGCGCGCTTTGAGCGTCGAGGCGAGGGATTCGATGCCCGAGGCGATGACATCGGAGGCCTGGGCGACGAGAAGCGCCTGGGCGGTATCGACGACATCGTTCGACGTCATGCCGTAGTGGAACCAGCGCGAGGCTTCGGCGTGCCCGGCGGCGGCCATGGTTTCGGCGACGGCGGTGGTGAAAGCGATGACGTCGTGGCGGACTTCTTTTTCGATTTCCTGGATTCGCCCGACCTGGAAGCCGGCGTGTTGGCGGAGCAGCCGGGCGGCTTCGGCGGGCACTTCGCCGGTCTCGGCGAGCGCTTCGACGGCGGCAAGCTCGACCTCAAGCCAGGCGCGATATTTGTTCTCTTCGCTCCAGATGCGCGTCATCGCCGGACGCGAATAGCGATCGATCATGGATTAATAGGTGAAGACTTCCGATTGAACGCGCGGCTCGGCGACGACGAGACGGGTGAAGATGCCGCGGCCGTCGAGAGCGCGGGCGGCGGATTCCCGGACCAGCGCCGGATGGTTGTTGTGTTCGCTGATATGTCCGAGGACGAGGGTGCTGGTGGAGGTGTCGAGATCGTCGCGGATAAAATCGCCGGCGATGTCGTTCGACAGGTGGCCGTTGCGGCCCATCACGCGCTGTTTGACGGACCAGGGATACGGGCCGACCTTGAGCATTTCGAGGTCGTGGTTGGATTCGAGAATCAGCATGTCGGAGCCGCGCACGTGGATTTTGACGGATTCGGGCATGTAGCCGAGATCGGTGACGATGCCGATGCGCACTCCCTCGGCGCGGAAACAGAAGCCGACCGGATCGGCGGCGTCGTGAGGAACGGTGAAGCTGGAAACGCCGATGTCGCCGATGGAGAACGAGGCGCCGGCCTGGAAACATTCCAGATTGGGCACGTATTCGTTCCAGGCGACGCCGGGGGCGGTGAGCCGGGTCATATAAATAGGGATGCCGAGCGGGCGCGCGAGGGCGATGAGGCCGGAGATGTGATCGGAATGTTCGTGGCTGACGAGGATGGCGTCGAGGGTTGCGGCGTCCTCTCCGATGACGGCGAGGCGGGCGAGAGTTTCGCGGCGGCTGAGACCGGCGTCGACGAGGATGCGGGTGCGGCCGCCGTGAATGAAGGTGGCGTTGCCGGAGCTGCCGCTCGACAGGATGCAGACCTTAACGATGGAGGGCCTCCGGGTGGGGCATACAAGTTCATTGTGAAGGGAGGGAGGGGGAAAGTCCAGAGAAAGATTTTGGGAATCTATATTTTGCGAAGAAACGCGATGCGAGGCACGACGATGGCCTTTGGCGTCCCGGTTCCGCGAACGCTACAGCGCTCCGATATAACGCAAAGCGGTCAAACTTGGAATGAAACCGTACGCCGATCCGCGCGTGGTCACGAACCGGGGAAAGCCGGAGACCACAATCTTGTTCGCGTTCTCCACGGGAATGACGAACTTTCCTTGACCGTCCGGGGTATTTCCCAGCAGGGGATCGCGGGTTCCGCCAAGGCCCGCGGCGAAAGTGTCGCCGTTAACCCAATCGGACATCAGGAACTCAAACTGATCCTTCAGGCTGACACCGATGAACAAGCCGAGCAGACCGCGCTCGATCCCGTCGCCGGGACGGGTGGGATCGAAAGGCGGTCCATAGGGGAGTCCGCGGCGCACGATCCGATGCTTGAGTCCGCCGCCTCCGGCTACGGTGGAACTTCTGGGATTGTTGCGGCGCATATGCGAGCCGGCGGGACATCGGTACCCCTTGGAATCGTCATAAATCTGCGGGTGGTCCGAAGTGGGCACGTAATCGAAGCTATTCAATTTCTCAAGCGGGATGGGTTCCGCGGGGGTATCGGTATCGGGGGAAAGAGCCAAAGGAACCCCGTTGCGCCATCGCCCGCACATCTTGGCCGCGAGTTTTTCCGCGCTGATGCCGTACTCTTGCGGCGCTTCTTTCAGCATCCGGTCGAAGCCGGCGCAGTCTTGCTCCAGTATCCGCAAAGCCAAGAAGCTGCCGTTGAGTCCGAGTTCCGGCGGCGCCGGGACAGGGTAAGTGAACTGCTGGAATTGGCTTGGGTAACCCAGCACGAACTCCCCCGCTTCGGCGTTCGGCAGAATCTCGGGCACGGGATTGGGCAGCCCGCCATCGATGGTTGGTTGCGAGAAACCGTCGCGATATCCGAAATGCGCGAGGTTATTGGGAAGCACGCCGGCGTCTTGGACGAGAACTTCCGACAATACTTCCGGACCGGACCAGAGCTTACGGAGGTCCGCCGCCTGCGCCTCCAGGATGTCTTTTGTCTGGGCGAAGAGCAGGACGATCAGATGAACTCCGGGGCCGGCGAATGCCTGCCTCCAGTTGGCCGGAGCATTGGCGCCGGTATCGCCGATGAACGCGGCGCGATTCACAGCTCCGGCGACAAACTCAGGCGGAAAACTTTCAAGGGACGCGGCCGGAAGTTGCAGAGCGGCGAGTCCGGCATAAGTAATCGCCACGTTTAGGCAGTAGTCCGGTTTCTTGTCCCAAACGGCGCCGCTGGTTACGGGCAGGCTACCGATAAGCGTCCGCGCCGCGGCGGCATTCCGCACCTGCAGCACAAAGAGGCGCAGCGCATCCATGCCGTAGCTTCTCAGAATGAGCCCCTGAATCTCGGCAAGCGGCAGGGAACTCATCCGCCTTAGCCTTGCGCGAGTCCAGCCTGGATATCGAGGACGGTGGCGGCCGGGTACGCGCTGTAGAAAGGCTCGATCGCGCGGAGGTCGTTCGCCTTTACGTAAGCGAGAAACTGCGCGCGGTTTTGCTGAACGGGCAATGGCGGCGCATCCTGCATGTGGGCTATTAAAGCGTTGAATACGTCGCCGATCGCATCGATGAATTCGTTGATGTAATCTTCGAAGGTTCCATCGTAAGTCGTGATCACCGCCAGACGGGTGTTGTTTTCAAGAAACACAAATCTGGCGAAGTGAACGTTCGCAAGCTTATCGAGCGCCGCCGAAATCGGGTTTTGATCGGCCGGGAGACTTTGGATGTGCGCCAGAAGGGCGTTTAATTGTTGATAATCGTCATCCGACTTAATCTTCATGATCAGGGTCAAAGGACTCTGGACGGCTTTTACACTTGGGGTTGGTTGTCCGGCGGCGGCAGTACTCATTGACTTTGTTCTCCTCGGCTCAGCAACGATAGTACCTCCGATCCGGCATCGAATCAACGAATATGCGGCAGGAGTTTTCTCAGATGATTTGGACCCTCCGGGCCACGCATCCGCTTCTCTATCTATGTCGACCCGGTGTTCCGTTGCGGCGCAAGTTTTCCTCGACGTCAACCCGGCGTATCACGGCATTTCAGGGCCGATTCGATTGTCGGATCGTTCAGCGGGATTCGCCGAGGATCTCCAGGGAGTTGATCATGGCGTAGTTGGTTTGAGGGATGAACTGGAAAAAGAACTGGCCGTCGGCATCGGGTTCGACGCCGTCGAAGGCGAGGGTGAGCGGGCGCAGGCTTCCGCCGGCGCGGGCGTAAATGTCGAGGCCGCGGACGACGGGGCGGCCGTTCAGGAAGACGTCGAAGACGCGGCTGCCCACGCCGCCGCCGCCGGGGCGGTCCGGTCCGAACCAGTTTTCGGCGAAGCGGAGTATGGCGCGGTATTTTCCCCGCCCGGCGGGGATGGAGTATGTGAAGGCGCCGTAGCGTTCGCCGGAGAACAAATTGGGGTCGGCATGATTGCCGGAAACGGAATCCCAACGGGAGACCAGCTTTCCGCCGCAAGCCTCGTCGGCGCTCCAAACCGCGCCGGCGGCGTCGATATAAGGGGAATTCTTGGCGACGAAACGAATGGGCGGCGCGGCGTCTCCGGGAACGGGAACGACCTCGAGGGCATCGACGTAGGCGGGATCGGCCGCGGCGCCGAAGCGGAGATGGAGGGACCCGTCCGAAGCGGGGCCGAGGTTGTCGAAGACGCGCTCGACGGGGGCTTGCGGATTGCACGGAGAAGCGATGCGGCGAAAGCGGTCCATCAAAGGGACGCCGTTGGCGGCGACGGGAAAACGGCGCCACGCGAGCGGGTTCGAAACGCCGCGGCCGCCGGCGAGGTCTCCGAAGTAGAGGCGGAGCTGGTAGCGGCCGGGGTGGAGGGGAATGTCGTAGGAAAAGACGCCTTGGCGCTGGCTGCCGAAGCGCTCGGGACGGGTGAAATCGAATGCGCCCGCGGCTCGGATGGCGCCGACGCCTCCCCGATAGAACTGGTCATGGCTCCAGAAATTGCCGGAGTCGTCGGGGACGGGCCCGCCGGTGGAGACGCCGGCGAGAAGGCGGATTTCACCTCCCGAGGGGTGAGGAAGGACGACGGCCCGTCCCCGCTCGACCCAGCCATATAGAAGCGCGACGGCAAGGAGAAGCGCCGCGGCGGAGGAGAGAAAGACGGCGAAGGACCGGCGAGGCCGTGGCGGCGGGGCGGGCTCCGGCGGAGGGGCGATGCGGCGCTCGAAGCGCGGGACGTATTGGCCGGGATCGAGAATCAGTTCGAGTTCGTGCGCCGCGCCTTCGGCCGCGTAATACTCGGCCAGGCGCTTACGCAAGCGGTGGGCTTCGACGCGGACGATCGGGTCGCGTTTGGGATTAAAGTCCGCGGGGCGGCCGAGCGCTTCGACGGCGACGGAATACTCGCGGATGCGGCCGGCTTCCCCGGCGAAATACTTGGCGCAGACGAAGCGGAGCATACGGCACAGCGCGGGCGCGCGGCCGAGTAATTCCGAAGAGAGGACCGTCTCCATCTCCCGCCGTTCTTCGGCGAAGGCGAGGGGCGGATCGCAGGTCTGCATAAATCGTTCGTTAAAAGCGCAAAGGGTGCGGCGCGCACCGCCAATCGGACCGGGAACAAGTCGGCGCCGCACTCCGTTTTGCCCATGTTCCTCAAGAGCAACGCTATCATATCCGGGCGGCGGCGTTAGACTCAATCTTAAGGACCCTGGCAGTTCGCTTCCGCGGATGCGGAAAACCAACCCGCCATTGCGCCAAGAAAGGCGCGAAGGGCCGTGGGCCTTCGCATTCGCCGACCCATCCCGTGGGTGGCAAGACACCCGCGCGGATTATTTTCGCTGGACCGGTCGTGGACAGAACTGGGGATTCCGGGGCAAGGCGAAAAGGGTTTCGGGGTGAACGCGAAAACGATTCCGGGATGAAGACGAACAGTATTCCGGGCTGAAGGCGAACAGTGATTCCGACGGGAAGGCGAACGGTTTTCGCCCGAGCCCGGAATGGTTTCCACGATGCCCGGAAAGTTTTTGACGGGCGTAGCGGCGCTGGACATCGTAACCGGCACAATGAACCCTCCAAGGGAGGATCAGAGTGCCGGCCAGGAGACTGTCCATGCGGAATCTACGGGAGGTTCTACGCCTCCGATTCGAACTCAAACTGGGCTACCAGCAGATCGGGCGAAGCTGCTCGATCGGGGTCGGCACGGTTCCCAGGTACCTGAAGCGCGGGAAGAAACACGGGTGTTCCCGCGCCGTGAACCCAACATCGCGGAGAAGAATCCGGCGCGCACGCCGCCCGGCTTCGCCTCGATCCACGAGCAGTTGCGCAGCAGCAAGTACGTGACCCTACAACTGCTCTGGGAGGAATACCGGCAGGGGAACCCGGAGGGCTATCGCACCTCGCGCTTCCGCGAGCTGTACCATCGCTGGCGTTCCAAGCTCGACGTAGCGCTCCGGCAGATCCCACGGCCGCCGATGGCATCCTGGACCGGTTGGTACACAACGCGCACCGCATCGAGATGCGTGGAGATTCGATGCGCAAGAATCGGCCGAAGTCGAATGCATAGGCGCACAAGGCATGAAAACCGTCGCATTCGGGTGAAATTGTAACGCCCAAACCAAGTTGGCGGGAGCTTATCACCGTTGAGAGAGAGCCACAAAGACCGGGCTTGCGGTGCTGCTCTAGTTATTACCTCTACACTTGTTTGATGGGTCCGAGCCTAGCGGGGCCTTCTGCTAGACGATTTCACAGTCACGAAGGACCACGCCATGCCAAGCAGATCCTTCAGTGCGTCGGGTTGAATGCGAGACAGTCGCACTAGCACGGTTGGATAGTTTAAATAGTGATCGGTCACGTAGTAGACATCCGGCGCGGCTGCGATGAGTTCCGCACGATGATCGAAATCGATGCGAACAACCAGAGAGCGAGGTTCGGCGGACTTATGAACGGGGATACAAGCCAACAGCTTTCCACGAACCTTGAGCGATGGAACCCCGTGTATCGTGGACTCCTCCACGTCGCCAAGTTGACGTGCCAGCTTCCGTACGGTATCGAAATCGATTGTATGCTGTGGCATGCGCCTCGGAATCATTGTATTCAATCCGTGGCTTCTCGCGAATGAACCAAGTTCCGATTCGGAGCGCTCTCGCGCTCCGGGTCAATGTGAGATGAGGGTGGGACAAGGGCTGCCGCCCCTTTCCCCGCACCCCTTTCTCCGCTAGCGGCGCTCTTCCTACGCTGCGCTCCGGGAACTGTTCGCCTTCGGCCAGGAATGCCGCTCGCGTTCCCTCCGGAATCAGCGTTCGCCTTCGCCGGAATCCTCAAGAACCAAGTAGCAGGTGAAATAGTATCGCCGGTTCCGCGAAACTGTCCAGTAACTGGCCGCCGTTTCCGAGCGGATCCGCGATCTACAACTCCGCAACCCGGTTTCTCACGGTGAGGGGGCTAAAAACCACCTCACTCGACGGCCTCCTCGCCGCTGAGATCCTGTGGGACATTGAAGCGCCGCCGGGCCGCCAGAATCCGTATCCGGAAGCTTTGGAATCGGCCCTGCGCCGGCGCGCGCTTCTAGTAAGTCAAGAACATGGACTGGCGGGACCGGATTGCAATGGATCCGAAGGTGTTGGCGGGCAAGCCCGCGATCAAGGGGACGAGAATTTCGGTGGAGGCCGTTATCGACTTTCTCGCCTCGGGGTGGAGTCAAGAACAGATCCTCCAGAGCTATCCGCATCTTAATGTTGAGGATATTCAGGCTTGTCCCGGGTACGCGAGTGAGCTGGTTCAAGGCGAGCGGGTCGTCGCTCTCGAAGTTGGACGAGGTTCTTGGCCGGCGACAATCTGTATGGCACGGTCCGCTGAAACTCTCCGCGCGCTGGACGATTTGGCCAGACAGGATTTTCAAGCGTTGCGCGATTGGTATTTCAAGTGGCTTCTCATCGGTACTGGAATTGTGGCGGCTGGTGTTGTGTTCGAGGAAGTGTTCGAATGGATTCCATTTCGAAGGACACGTCTCGAACTTTCAACCGGGCGTATGGCGCCGCGCTGGGGGCTAATTTGATGGATAAAATGGATGGCTAGGTTAGGGTGGCTTCCAGTAACGCCCGGTATAGCCGGAGAAGGTATTTGCGAGGGCCAGTTATCCAAGGCGGATGGGATGTTACAGGCATTCAACGATACGCTTATCTCTAGCGCGAGTGACCGCGCGTCAAATGCCGAGGTAATAGTGAATGCGCTCGCTTCACGGGTGGCAGACGCAGCCGCTAGACAGCGGTTGGCAGAAGCGCGCATCGCCGAAGCGAATAAGGTTGACCTCCGGTTATCGATCACACGGACAATGTAGCGCGCAGATAGTGTTCGACCTTACCTCCGCGCGACGCCGGCGCAAGCTATTCTGAAGAACGCGGGAGGGAGATTTGAAGCATGGCAAAACTTGTCTACGGATTGAACCAGTCCCTGGATGGCTACGTCGACCACACGAAGCTTGGGCCGCCCGCTCCCGCGGCCTTCCGTCACTTCATCGAGCTGGTGCGTGGCCTGACGGGCGTCATCTACGGTCGCCGCATGTACGAGATCATGCGTTATTGGGACGAGGACCTTCCCGATTGGGACGCGGAGGACCGCGAATTCGCGGTGGCGTGGCGGAGCCAGCCGAAGTGGGTCGTGTCGCGTTCGCTCAAGTCGGTTGGCCCCAACGCAACGCTTGTCGCGGATGACTTCGAGACGGCGATTCGCAGGCTGAAGGCTGAACTGGCTGGCGAGATTCAAGTTGGCGGACCAGTCCTGGCGCAAAGTCTGACCGAGGCCGGTCTTATCGATGAGTATCGACTTTACCTCCATCCCGTCGTGCTTGGTGGTGGCAAGCCATTCTTCGCCGGCCCCCGGCCGCCGCTCCACCTGGTGGCCAGCGATTTAATCGCCGATGACTTGATTCGGCTGACGTACGTTCCCGCTTAATCGCGCGACTTGCCCGACGGGCTGCGCTCAGAAATTCAAACTGAGACACTACCCGCATCCGGCGTAATCATCGAGTTTGATGCCGTGAGGTTCGCGGATTGGAGCATGCCGGCCGAGACACTGCGATCGCTGTTGGCAGTTGAAGGAGTTCCCGTAAAGATCAAGGCAGTTCTGAAGGGAAGCGCTCCGGAGTCGATCCATATTTTCACGGGAAGCAAACCGCGGGACTGAACCCCATAACACACGGCCGGCCATCGCTGGCCGCGTCAAATGTATTAAACCAAAACCGTGCAAGGCCCGTGGCCGGTGCTCTCGGGAGAGACGGATTCGATGTGTCATGGGTGGCGATTTCGGATGACCAAAATTCCGCCTCGGCGCGTTGGCGACCGGCCCTTGATCCATGCTGGAGGCGGGCATGAGTATGTCGCCGGCGTCATCGGGGCGTGGGAGGCTTGGGCGAGCTCGGCGGCGAAGGCGGCGGGGGTGGAGGGCTCGCCTTCGTTCGGGACGAGGAAGAAGTGTTCGTCGACGAGAAGCGGGCGCTTGCCGATCTTCCAGGGGATGGACCCTCGGACGACGGATTTTATGGGCGGAGAGGCGGTTCAAATGGAGCTTCTCCGGCATGGCGCGCTACTTCACCCAGCCGGGTTGAACATAGGCGTAGAAGAGGCCGAGCAGCCCGATGACGGAGGCGAAGAAGAGGCTGTGGCGGAGGGTAAAGCGGAAGAGGCGGGTTTCCTGATCGGCGGCCATGCCGGTGGCGGCGGCGGCGACGGCGATGCTTTGGAGGCTGATCATTTTTCCCATGACGCCGCCGGTGGAGTTGACGGCGGCCATGAGGATGGGGTTGAGATGGAGTTTATTGGCGGTGACGACCTGGAGGTTGCCGAAGAGGGCGTTAGAGGAAGTGTCGCTGCCGGTGAGGAAGACGCCGAGGCATCCGAGTAAGGAGCTGAAGAACGGGAAGAGCCGGCCGGTGGCGGCGAAGGCGAGGCCGAGCGTGGCGGTGGCGCCAGAGTAGTTCATGAGAAAGGCGAGGGCGAGGACGGCGGCGAGGGTGACGGTGGGGAAGGCGAGTTGTTTGGCGGTGTAGGCGGCGGCTTGGAAGAAGGCCGGAGGGGACAGGCGGAGGGCGAGGGCGGAGGCGATGGCGGCGAAGAGGCAGGCGGTGCCGGCGGCGGAGAGCAAGTTGAGGGTGAAGGGCGCTGGGTAGGGCGAGGGCGCGGCGACGGCGGGGGCGAGGCGGAGGATTTGATTGTGCAGGCCGGGCCAGGGGAAGGCGAAGGTGCCGGCGTTGAGGATCTGTTTAACGTCCGATGCGCCCCAGGCGAGGACGAAGACGACCAGAAGCAGATAGGGAAGCCAGGCGGCGAGGACGACGCGGCCGTTGTGAGAGTGGCTGGTGGCTTCGACGACGCCTTTCGGTTTCCAGACGCGAAGGAGGAGGACGATGGCGATCATGGCGGCGAGCGAGGAGAGGATGTCGGTGAGCGCGGCGCCGACGTAGTTGGAGACGAGGAATTGGGTGGAGGCGAAGGCGAGGCCGCAGACGGCGGCGGCGGGGAAGACTTCGAGGAGCGAGGCCCAGCCGCCCATGACGAGGACAAGATAGGCGGGGATGAAAAGGGAGACGGGCGCGCAGAGACGGCCGACGTCGGCGCTGAGGGAGGCGAGGGGGAGACCGGTAACGCCGGCGAGCGTGACGAGGGGGATGGCGATGGCTCCGAAGGCGACGGGCGCGGTGTTGGCGAGGAGGCAGACGCCGGCGGCGCGGAGGGGCGCGAAGCCGAGGCCGGCGAGCATGGCGGCGGCGACGGCGACGGGGGTGCCGAAGCCGGTGGCGCCTTCGAGAAAGGCTCCGAAGGCGAAGGCGATGAGGAGGGCCTGGAGACGCTCGTCGCCGGTGATGGCGCCCATGGTTTGTTTGATGATTTCGAATTTACCGGTGACGACCGTGACGCGATAGAGGAGGATGGCCGAGAAGACGATCCAGCCGATGGGGAAGAGGCCGAAGGCGGCTCCATAGGCGGCGGAGGAGAGCATGAGGCCGGCGGGCATGTGGTAGGCGAAGAGGGCGACCGCGGCGGCGGTGGCGAGACCGAGGAGAGAGGCCTTCCAGGAAGGGAGGCGGAAGACGGCCAACGAAAGGAGCGCGGCGGCGATGGGCAGAGCGGCGACGGCGGCCGACCAGAGCAGGTTGCCGCCCGCGGGGGTGTAGATTTGAGGCCACATGAAACCCCCAAATCTATCACGAGACGGGTTTTGGTAAAATAAGAAAACCCGCCTTGGGAGGTCGTCTAATGGTAAGACTGCAGATTCTGGATCTGCGTATCGGGGTTCGAGTCCCTGCCTCCCAGCCAAAAATTCATCCGTGGCTCCAGGAATTCGGCGCAGTTTGAATCGAATCGATGCCGCGGAAGCGTGTGACAGGATGAGCGAACTTGCCGGTCCTACTGTTTGACAAGTCCCGACGCTCTGTAATTCCGGTATTCTGTAAAGAGACGCGATGCCGTTGGAGTTCGAATGGGACCCACGCAAAGACCGATCCAACAACCGAAAACACGGCATAGGCTTTGCCGAAGCGATGTCGGTATTCAGCAATCCGCTGGCGCGGATTTTCCCGGACGAGGAGCATTCCGCGGAGGAGCGTCGCGAGATCGTCATTGGTCAATCCGCCGCGCGACGAGGGCGGAGCGGCACGATTATGAAGAGCAGGTCACGGGCTAAGCCCAATCCCAAACAGCCTGATGAACTTCGCGCCGGGTACCATTTCGACTATACGAAAGCCAAACCGAATCGATTCGCCGGGCGCGTTCGACCAGAATCGGTGGCGATTCTCTTAGACCCGGATGTGGCGCAGGTATTCAAGAGCGCGGAATCTGTGAACGCCGTACTGCGGGCGTTGGTGGCAACGATGCCGAGGCGGCGTACGGACGAACGGGCGATCTGACCAAGCTAAGGCGGAACGAACGCCCGGCCGCGAATTTGGCGCCAGAATGGGCCGGCCAGAATTCACAATCGTATTATCGTTCGAGCGGGTGATAGAATGCCGGCACGGTGTTCTTCAAGGTTCGCGGTGAGATTTCCGGAGTGGAGACATTCGCGACCGGCAGTTCCATTCGAGAGCTAGCTCGTCTGAGGAAGCTGTACGGCCCGGGGCGGTGGCGTAAGCGCAAGGGATACGCGGAAGTGGCGCTCCTCCGATGGTACGGTAAGGAATGCGGACGCTCGCGGACTAGCCATGCGGACACATAGGGCGAGAATAGCCGGCTTCGCGGTGTGCCTACGGAATCGCGGTTATGCCGCGTCGCTCGAGACCCGGAAGCTGTATCCGGTAGTGAGCGATCCGGACGCGGAGGCGAACGATCTCATCCGTGTGATCGACGAATCGGGCGACGACTATTTGTACCCAGCCAAGTTTTTCGAAAAGCTCGCGCTGCCAAGCGAAGTCCAGCGCGCTTTGCGCGTAGCTTCTTAGCGGAGAGACCCGCGGGTCGGGATTCGTTTCCGCCGGGCGACTCATGGACAACGTTCGCCATGGCCTGCGGCAACCGCGGTGGAATCCGGGTTTTGCGGCCTCAGCGATCGTTACCTTGGCGCTGGAAATCGGAGCGAACACCGCCATTTTTAGCGTCGTTCAAGGGGTTGTCATGGCCCGTTGCCGTACCGCCGCCCCGGGGCGTCCCATGTGGTTTCTCATCTTGAGCTTCGGCGGCAAGCGCCGCCAGCTCGCTCCACACTATACGCCAGTGTCCCTTCGCGAATTTCCAAAATCGCCGGCGCGGACACAAGAAAAGATCGGTCCTCCACGCGGTATGTTATGATCCCTCGGGCGATGTTGGACTTGTTCCGCTTTCCGGCCGCCGGTCTCACCGCTCTGCTCGCCCTGTCGATCGGAGGCGAGTGCGGGGCGCAACAACGTGTCACGATCGACGCCCACGCGCCGGCGTCGCCGTTTCCACATTTCTGGGAGGAAATGTTTGGGTCCGGCCGCGCCATCCTGTCGCTGCGGGAGAGCTACAGGAACGATCTCCGCGCCGTCAAACAGATCACCGGGTTCCGCTACGTCCGCTTCCACGGCATCCTCGACGACGAGGTTGGCGTCTATAACGAGGACGAACACGGGAATCCGGTCTACAATTTCTCCTACGTGGACGAAATCTACGACGGGCTCCTGAGCAGCGGCGTGCGGCCGGTTGTCGAAATTAGCTTCATGCCGAAGAAGTTGGCCTTCAATCCCGATGCGCTGCACCCGTTCTGGTACAAACCGAACGTCTCGCCACCGAAGAGTTGGGAGAAATGGGATGGCCTGATTACGGAGTTTGCGCGGCACCTGGTGCAACGATACGGCGAAGAAGAGGTGGCGCAGTGGTATTTCGAAGTGTGGAACGAGCCGAACATCGATTTTTGGGGCGGCGTTCCTCGCAAGCGTAGTTACTTCGAACTCTACGACCACACGGCGCGCGATCTGAAGAACGTCAGTCCGCGCCTGCGCGTTGGAGGTCCGGCCACCGCGGCCGCCGCCTGGGTGGACGATTTTCTAAAGCACGCCGCCGCGAACCGCGTGCCCGTGGATTTCGTTTCCACTCACGGCTATGCGGACGATACCGTGGAAAATCTTTTCGGAACGAACGAGGAGATCCCCATGGACGATCGCGTGTGCCGCGCGGTGGCCAAAGTGAAAAAACAAATTCAAACCTCGGCCTTGCCGGCGCTGCCGCTGCTGTGGACCGAGTGGAACGTTCCGGGGATGAACGAGGCGCGGGACACCTCCTATGTTGGACCGGCGCTGGCGAACACGATCCGGGAATGCGATGGGCTGGTGGAAGCGATGTCGTTTTGGACCTTCTCCGACGTGTTCGAAGAAGGCGGCCCGATCCGGCAGCCGTTTGAAGGACACTTCGGCCTGCGGGCCAAGGGAGGCATCAATAAGCCCAGCTACTACGATTTCAGCCTTCTGCACGGGCTTGGGCACGAACGCATCGCCAACTCGAATCCGAACGTCATCGTCACCAAACGCAACGACGGCGCGCTGGCGATCGCGCTTTGGAATTTGACCGATCCCGATAAGACCGGCGGCACGGAAGAGTTTCTCCTGGAGTTCGAGAACGTTCCCCCCAACGCCTCCGTCGCCGTCAGCCGCGTCGATGACTCCCATGGAAATACTTTGGCCGCTTACAAGGCTCTCGGAAGCCCAAGCTATCCGGCCGAGGATCAGGTCCGGCGATTGAACGCCGCGACGAAGCTCCCGCCGCCCAGCCTCTCTCACCTCGAAGGATCCCGCCTGTCGCTGCGCCTCCAGCCAAACGCGCTTGTTATCGTAGAAGTGCGGACCGCCCCTTGAACGAGAGAATATAGGCCGCAGCTCATATGCCACTTCCCACCGACGAGAAGCTCCTCGCGCTGAGCCAGGATCTCCTGAACCAGTTCGATACCATCTTCGGCATGCACCCCGGCTTCCGGCCGGCGCATGCCAAAGGAACCATGCTGAAGGGAACATTTACGCCGGCCCCCGGCGCAGCCTCCCTCACCCGCGCGCCTCACCTCCACCGGGAGTCCACCCCGGTTACCGTGCGCTTCTCCGACTCCACCGGTCTGCCGCTCGTACCCGACAACGACCCCAACGCGAATCCGCGCGGCATCGCCGTTCGTTTCCACCTCGCCGATCGCGTTCACACCGATATCATCGGTCATTCGACCGACGGATTCCCCACCAGAACCGGCCAGGAGTTCTTGGAATTCCTCCGGGCGCTCGCTTCGAGCGGCCCATCCGGACCGTCGCCATCGCCGATCGAGACATTCCTCGGCGCGCACCCCAAAGCCTTGGCATTCGTACAGACGCCCAAGCCCGCTCCCGCCAGTTTCGCGACGGAATCCTTCTTCGGCGTGACGGCGATGCGCTTCACCAACGGCGAGGGCGCCACTCGCTTTGGACGATACCGCATAATCCCCGAAGCCGGCGCGGCTCATCTGGACGATGCCGCCGCCGCCAAAAAAAGTGCGAATTTCCTGTTCGATGAACTTGCGGAGCGAATCGGCAAAGGCCCGGTCACTTTCCACGTCGTGGTTCAGTTGGCCAACGATGGCGATGTCTCCGACGACGCGACGGTCCACTGGCCGGAGGACCGGACGTTGCACCCGTTCGGCACGGTCGTCCTGACCGAGCCCGTCGCCGGCGACGCCGGTGAACAGCGGCATATTATCTTCGACCCCATCCCCCGCGTCGATGGAATCGATCCCTCCGGCGACCCGTTGCTGGAACTGCGCGCCGCCGTCTATTTGCTGAGCGGCCGCCGCCGCCGCGCCGCGCCATCCGAGTAACATCGCGCCAAGACCCGCTTGCGTTCCGCGGTCTCCCGGCGGCATAATATCGTCGCGAGGTGAACGTCTATGCTCCGCGTGCCTGTTGTTCTTCTGGCGGCACTGCCGTCCGCGGTGTGGGCGCAACTCCCCGGTGGAACTTGGCGGACGGACCTCACCAAACACTCCGTCCCATTGACCGAGTTCGTCTCCGCCGGTCCGAAGAAAGACGCGATTCCGTCGATTGATCGCGCCCGGTTCACGTCCGTTAGCGACGCCGCCGCATGGCTGGCCGAAAACGAGCCCGTGATCTCGGTCGAGTTAAACGGCGAAGCCCGCGCCTACCCGCTGCAAATCTTAATCTGGCACCTGCTCGTCGAAGATCGAATCGGGGATACCCCCATACTGATCAGCTTCAGCGTGCTCTGCAACAGCGCCATCGTCTTCGACCGGCGCGTGGCCGGCGCCGTGTATGAATTCGGCTTCTCCGGAATGGTCCGCAACAGCAACGTCGTCCTGTTCGACCGCCAGACGGAATCGCTGTGGCAGCAACTCACCGGAGAGGCCATCGCCGGCTCGCTGACCGGCGCACGGCTCACTATTCTGGCCAGCCAGGTGGCGCCGTTCAACGTCTTCCGCCAAGCCCATCCCGAAGGGAAGGTACTCAGCCGCGACACCGGATCCAAGCGCGGCTACGGCACCGATCCCTACTCGAAGTACATGTCCTCCGGTCACCCGCTCTTTCCCGTCAGCCTTCCCGGGCCGCTTCCGTTTCCCTCCACCGAGACGCTGGTCGTCGTGCAGGCCGGCGACGGCGCGCGAGCCTACGTGACACCCCTGCTGCGCGAGCGCCGCGTCCTCGAAAGCCGCATCGGAAACCAGCCGTTCGTCATCTTCTCCACCCGCTCCATGCTCGATGCCCTCGACGCCCCCGTCATCGCCGACTCCCGCAACACCGTCGCCGCCGGCGTCTTCTCTCCCGCGGTCGATGGCAAGACGCTCTCCTTCTACAAGCGCCACGGCGTCTTCTACGACAAACAGACACACAGCACATGGGATCTCCTCGGCCTTTCCACCTCTGGACCTATGGCCGGAAAGCGCCTCAAGCCGCTGCCCTACACCGTCTCCTTCGCCTTCGCCTGGCTGGCCTTCCACCCGGACACGCCGGTTGTCCTCGCGCCGAGTCCGTCCATGCCCGAAGTCGGCGAATATCTCTGGCCGATGAGCGAAATGGATTTACCCGAACCGCGCCACACCTCGCTGCCCGCCACTTCCACTTCCGTTCCGGCGCCGCAGCCGCATTAGGGCGACGGGGCGCAGCGATAGCATCGTCGTTTTTTGTGGGGATTTATGGGGGGAGTGGGCGGTGGCTAGAACCGCCCACTCAATGCCTCGGAGGAGGACTTTACCTTACGCTTGATAGTTAGTAACGGGACTGCAAAGAATTTCTGAAAGTATTTTTAAATTTCTTTTCTGGCGCCCGCCGACGCGCGAATTCGGTAAATATCACAGAGAATTCCAGTACGGTACTGGTACTTCTCGCTCAGCGCCCGCTCTACTTCCGGCTCCGCTCCAGCTCTGACCAGATTCACGGTACACCCTCCAAACCCCCCGCCTGTCATGCGCGTAGCGACAACACCCGCCGTTCCCTCCGCCGCCTCCACCAGGAAATCGATCTCCTCGCAAGTAATCTCGTAATCCTCGCGCATACTCCGGTGAGAGGCGGCGAATATCCGCCCAATTCCGGTCAAATCCCCTTCCGCGCAAGCCTCGGCGAAATCCAGCGCCCGCTGGTTCTCGGTGACGATATGCCGCGCCCTCCGGCGGATCACCGGATCGCACAACCGCTCCACTTGTTCGATCGTCGCCTCCCGCAGGCTCGCCACGCCCATCTCCGCAGCCGCCTCATTGCATTCCGCTACCCGGGTCCGGTAGGCGGTGGATCCCAGTTCGTGTTTCACCATCGAATTTACGGCCAGAATCGAAATCTCTTCCGGCAGCCTCACCGCCCGGCTCTCCAAACTGCGGCAGTCGATCAAGACCGCCGCGCCGTCGATGCCCGCCACCGATGCGTATTGATCCATAATTCCGCAAGGCATTCCCACGAACTCGTTCTCCGCCCGCCGGCAAAGCCGGGCGAGCTCGACACCCGTCTCGCGCGCCCCGAGCGCCATGGCGCTTGAAACCTCCAGCGCCGCCGACGAACTCAAACCCGATCCCGTCGGCACGTCGCTCGATACCAGCAAATTCACCGGCCTCAAATCCGGAATCTGCCGCGCCACTCCCAGCACGTAATCGGACCAATCCCCCGCCGGCCGCTCGCGGCCGATCGTCTCCACGCTCCATTCGCGCGTCTCGTCCACGTTCAGCGAATGCACGCGCAGCTTGCCTTCGGCGTTCGGCGCCGCCGCCGCGACGCAGCCCAGATCGATGGCGATCGGACACACGAAACCCAGGTTGTAGTCGGTATGCTCGCCGATCAGGTTCACCCGCCCCGGCGCGAACCATGTTTCCGGCCTGGCGCCATAGATCCGCCGGAACGCCGCGGCGATCTCTTCCCTCACTACGCCGCCCTGCGAGCCAGCAACAACATCGCGCCGCCGAAAACCAGCATCGCCAGGCCCGCGTAGACGTTCACGTTCGAGCCCGCCAGCCGGGCGTGCAGGTCCGGGCGGAAGACGCCCACAGCGATCAGAATGACGCCGAGCAGCGTGAAGAAGAACCCGATCGGAATGCGTAGATCGTTCATCGTTACCAGAAAATTAAATTTAGCGTAATCAACAT
This sequence comes from uncultured Acidobacteriota bacterium, assembly GCA_963823105.1. Classification (GTDB taxonomy): domain Bacteria; phylum Acidobacteriota; class Terriglobia; order Bryobacterales; family Bryobacteraceae; genus JAJYKC01. The sequence continues at coordinate 518,877 of CAWGKC010000005.1, read as the reverse complement.
CGCCGCCACCAGCGACGCCAGCGGCCCTGGGCGAAGATACCACGCCACGTTCTCGCGCGGCGTCTCGGTCAGCCCGTACACCAGACGCGTCAACTCCGCCTCCGGCTTCGGCTCGCTCAGCCGGCTCACCGTCCACGTCACCGTCAAACACGTCGTGAACGCCGCGATCGCGATCCAAAAATTCTGCGCCATCGTCGACGGGAATTGGTACACCACCGTCCCCAGCCAACCGCCCTTCCCTTCGGCCAGCGTCAGCCCGTGCGTCGCCGCCGCCGCGCTCGTCCCCGCCAGCAATCCGGAAAACGCCCCGTGCCCCGTCGTCCGCTTCGAGAACATCCCCAGCAAAAAAGTCGCAAACAGCGGCGCGTTTACAAACCCGAACACAAGCTGCAGGAAATCCATGATGTTGTTGAAGTGCCGCGCCAGATACGCCGTCCCGATCGACAACACAACTCCAGCCACCGTCGTGAAGCGCCCCACCCATAAATAGTGCGCGTCCGGCGCTTTCCTCCGGATGTACCCCTGATAGATGTCGAATGTGAAGACGGTATTGAACGCGGTCACGTTACCCGCCATCCCCGACATGAACGAGGCCATCAACGCCGTCAACCCCACGCCCAACAATCCCGACGGATAAAACTGCGCCATCAGCGTCGTCAGCGCCTGGTCGTAATCCGGGCCGCCCGTGTCCTTCAATGGCAATTGATACCCCACGCCCGCGTGCGTCAGGGCCAGCGCCGCGATCCCCGGCACGATCACCACGAACGGCATGAACATTTTCGGAAACGCCGCGATCAAAGGCGTGCGGCGCGCCGCCGACATCGAGTTGGCCGCCATCGCCCGCTGGATCACCAGAAAATCCGTACACCAGTATCCGAACGACAGCACGAACCCCAGCCCCGCCACCAGCCCGAAAATCTCCACCCCCATCGGATTCTCCGCGCTGTGCGCCGTATAACGCCACGAGTGCGTCATCACCGGCGGCAGCCGCGCCATCATTCCATACCATCCGCCCGCCTTCGCCACCGCCAGAACCGACAGCGGCGCGAAGCCCAGCACGATCAGGAAAAATTGCAGCACTTCGTTGTAGATCGCGCTCGTCAACCCGCCCAGCAGCGTGTACCCCAGCACGATCGCCGCCGACAACAGCACCGACTGCGTGAACCCCCACCCCAGCACGAGTTGAAACAGCAGCCCCAGCGCGTACATCGAAATGCCGGAGGAGAACACCGTCATCACCGCGAAGGTAATCGCGTTCAGCCCGCGCGTCTTCTCGTCGAACCGCAGCTTCAGGTATTCCGGCACGCTCCGCGCCCGGCTGCCGTAATAAAACGGCATCATGAACACGCCCACGAACAGCATCGCCGGCACCGCGCCCAGCCAGTAAAAATGCGCCGTCATGATGCCGTACTTCGCCCCCGAAGCGCACATCCCGATCACTTCCTGCGCCCCCAAATTGGCCGCGATGAACGCCAGGCTGGTGATCCACACCGGCACCGACCGGTTCCCGGTGAGAAAGTCGCTGCTGCTCTTCACCCGCCGCTTGACAATCCACCCGATGCCCAGGACGAATACGAAATACAGAACGAGAATGAGATAGTCGACAGGGGCTAACTTCAAACCGGGGAGTGTACCACAATCGCCCCGCCATCTTCCCTTCCGGCCATTCGGTTTCGTTAAAGTGGAAAAGAGAGGCCCCTAATGGAAATGCTCCCCATCACACCCGAACGCAAGGCGCAACTGGAAGACTACGCCCGCCGCCACGGCCAGGACACCGCCGCCGCGCTCGATGAAGTGCTGGAAAACTATTTTGACTGGGAGCGGGACGACTACCCCGAATCGGTGGAAGCAGTTCCGGAAGCTTATGAGGACGTGAAGGCCGGACGCACGCAGCCCGCCGCCGAGTTCCTCGAAGAACTGCGCGTGAAACATGGCTTTCCGCGTTGAAATCACTCCCAAGGCAAAGCATGACGCCAACGCCATTCTCGAATGGCTGCGCTCTCAACAGGCGGGCAAACCTGGTATGCGCTGGTTCGAGCGATTGCAGGAAGCACTGGCTTCCCTCGCCAATTTCCCCGAACGATGCGCGTTGGCGCCAGAGAATGTCTCTTTGCCATTCGAGATGCGCCAACTGCTCTACGGCCACCGGTCGCACATGTACCGGATTCTTTTCACCATCAAGGGAGAGACGGTCCTCGTTCTTCGCATCCGGCACGGCCGCCGCGAGCGTCTCGCGCCCCAATAATTTCACCACCCGGTTCGCACAACGCAACGGCTGTCGCGTTATTTCTTACCGCAAATACGCCTTCAACGCGTCGATCAAATCCTCCGCCGCTTGCGATTGCTCGTCGGTCGCCCGCACCCCTGGGTCGAGCACGTGGAAGCGGATGTGCCCTTCGATCACCTCCGCCATCAACGCGTCCATCGCGCCGCGGCACGCCGAGATCGTGTGCAGCACTTCCGGGCATTCGGCCTCCTGATCGAGCGCCCGCTCCACCGCTTCCACCTGCCCCCGAATGCGCCGCACCCGGTTCAATAGCTTCTTTTTCTCCGCGATTGTGTGTGCCATGAATGTTCGGTTACAGCCTTTACAAGGATACCCCGCCGGGTATATTCTACGAAAGGCGGCCCCACTTCGCCGCCGCCCCGGAAGGTATTCGAATCATGCCGCGCCACATCCCCGCCACCCGTGTGCCCGTCCCGGCGTGGATGCGTTTCCTCTGGCTGTTCTCATTGTGCGCCCTGGTTTGCCTCGGACAAACAGCAGACCCCGCCGCGGCGGGAGAGGACGCCGATTCCACCCCTGCCTCCGAGCGCTGGAACCTCGTGTGGCAAGCCACCTCCATCGGCCAATATCACGGCACGTTCCATTCTCCTTACGAAGGCGTCAACAGCGTGCAGGACGTCGCCGAGCGCGACGCCTCCATCACCACTACCTTATTCTTCGGCCTCCGTCTCGGGCCGAACACGCAGTTTTATTTCGATCCGGAAATCGCCGGCGGCCGCGGCTTCAGCGCCGTCACCGGCATCGCCAATTTTCCCAACGGCGAGCTCCCCCGCGTCGCCACCGCCACGCCCAAGCCCTACATCGCCCGCCTCTACGTCAGTCAGGATTTCGGCTTCGGATCGGAGACCGAATCCTTCACCGACGACGCCAATCAACTGGCCGGCACGCGTCCCATGACCCGCTACACCGTCACCGCCGGACGCTTCACCGTCACCGATTTTTTCGACGGCAATAACTATAGCCACGATCCGCGAACGCAGTTCATGGGTTGGGCCGTGATGTATAACGGCGCTTGGGATTATCCCGCCGACACGCGCGGCTACACCTGGGGATGGGTACACGAATTTCATACGCGAAACTGGTCTCTTCGCTACGCGAGCGCCGCCGAGCCGAAGTTCGCCAACGGCCTGCGCTTCGACCGCCGCCTGTTCGTCAATCGCAGCGACATGTTCGAAGTCGAGCGGCGCTATGGCTCGGGCGACCGCAAGGGCGCGCTGCGCCTGTTGAGCTTTATCAATCACACCAATTCGGGCAGCTATGCCGAAGCGCTGCGGCTGGCTCCGCAAACCGGCGGCGTGCCCAACATCAACGACGACAAGCACAACGGCACTTTGAAGTATGGCTTCGGCGTCAGCTTCGATCAATCGCTGACGAAAGATCTGGGCGTGTTTTCGCGCCTCGGTTGGAACGACGGCAAGACCCAGGATTTCGCCTTCACCGCCATCGACCGCCTGGCCACCGGCGGCGTTTCCTGGACCGGCTCCCGCTGGAAACGCCCCGGCGACGTGTTGGCCAGCGAGTTCACCGCCTCCGGCCTGTCCGGCGTTCACGCTTCCTATCTCGCCCACGGCGGTCTCGACTTCATCATCGGCGACGGCCGCCTCAACTACGCGCCGGAGGAGATTTGGGAAACCTATTACAGCGCCCGCGTCGCGCCGGGATTTTGGACCACCTTCGACGTTCAGCGCGTCATCAACCCCGCCTTCAATCAGGACCGCGGTCCGCTGTGGGTGGAGTCCATCCGCCTGCACATCGAAATCAGCAAGGAAACGCTGGCCGCCTTCTCGCGCAATTGAAAATTTCAGTGCGTCATCGCGTAGACGACGTAGTTGACGCCCAAGCCGCAGGCCCAGCGCCGAGAAGCGTTCCGGATAGCGCGGCGAATCCGCCCACTCCCACGAATCGCCGATGTCGGAGTTGAACGAAATCGCCACCATCACTCTCCCCTTGTCGTCGAAGATGCCGCGCCAGTGCGCGCCGATGCCGCCGTTCTTATAACCGAGGCGCAGGTGCTCGGCGCCGGGCACCTGGTAGCGGTCGTTCAGATCGTAGACGGTGTGGAAAATGGGTGAGCTGTCTTCGATGTCGACGATCGGACGTTCCGGAAAAACCAGCTTCATGCTTTCTTTGAAAACTTCCCACTCCTCCTCGCCGTGAAAATCGTCGGCCATGAAAAATCCGCCGCGCAGCAGATAATCGCGCAGCACCTTGGCTTGCTTGGCGGTCAAACCCCATTCTCCGGTCTGAACGGCATAGAGCCAGGGCCAGTTGTAAACGTCGTCCCCGTCTTCAAGGCTCACCGGCTGCTCCACCGACCGCACTTGAATGCGCGTGAGCCGGCGCAGCGCGAGCGAAAAATGCCGGTCGGCGCGCGGATAATCCTGCGTCCAAAGCGACAATCCCAAACGCCAGTCGCCATCGAAACGTCCGCGGTAGCCGTCGTTCTCGCCCGGCGGATACATCAAACGCGCGAAGGCCCACTCGGCGTTCTCGCGGTAGTCGGAAGGCAAGGGAAAATCGTAATATTCGACGCCGGGGTATTCGCGGAACGGCCGTTGGAAGGCGTACGCGGCTCCGATCAGCGCGAACGCGCATCCGATCCGCGATGCCGCCTTTCCGAAGCTCGTGCGCACTGCCTTGCCCCGAGGATAACACTGGCGCGGGGAACCGGTATGATGTGGAGTGACGAGGCCGCCGGTCCTATGAACCTCCGCGTTCGCTTGCCGCCGCTCATTGCCGCCCTGGCATTCGCCGCGTTCGGCCAACAACGCGGCGACGCTCCTCCGGCGCTCGTTTGGGACTCGTTGAAAGGCGCCTGTCCGCCAAGCTTGGACTGGACAAGCCTCCGCGGAAACGTTGTGGCCGTCTCGTTCGGCGACGACGACGTAAGTCCGGAAGACGTCACCGAGTGGGCGGTAGTCCAGCGGAAATTCCAGGGCCAACCCGCGGTGTTCCTTCAGGTCGTGGCCGGCTCGGAATTTCTCTTGGATCGGGCCTTGAGCAAGACCGCGTATACGGGATGCATTTTGCTCGACAGTCGTCATGAAAATGAGAAAAACTTCAACCTCCCCCGGTTTCCGCGAACTGTCGTAGTCGATCGGTTGGGCGTTATCGCCGGCTATTCCCGAGGCGGGCCCGACGAACCCGGAATCCGAGCGGTGCTGAATGGCGAAACGGAAACGAGTCTTTCCAGAAAGTCGCCGCAACCGACTTACTACGATCCAAACGCGGACGCGGATCCGATACGGTCCTATGAAGTCCACATCTCGCCAGCGGCAAAAAACGAGCGCCGCTCGCTAGGGGAGGCGAGGCCCGCCGATCTCTACATCGCTAAGAATCAGTCTCTGAAAGCGATCCTCATGGATCTGTGGGACATCCCGATGTACCGGATCTCGTTCCCCGATAATCCGGATGCGAAGAATTACGACGTAACCGCGCACATCCCGATCGCCGACAGAGACCTGCTCCGGAAAACCGTTCAAGACGCCGTCGAGAGGCGGTTTGGCTTGCAAATCGAAAAAGAGACGCGGATCGGCCGCGTGTACGTGCAGACGGCCGGCGAAACCCGGACGCCGCAAATACAGCCAGCCGGCCCAGGCGATCAATGGATGTGCGGCCGTGGACAAGGGTCCATCATTGGCACGGCTCAGACGATGCGGGAGATTGGGGATATTCTTCAGGACCTGCTCGACGCGCCGGTCTTCGACGAGACAGGGGTGCAAGGGAAGTACAACTATTCCGTGTCGAGCGAACTACCCCTTCCGGATGCGGTATTCGAATACGCCCGTCAACTCGGATTGAAACTTACGCCGGCCGATCGCCCGATCGAAATGCTGATCGTCCGGAAAGTTGGCGAGTAAACGCGCGTCGCCCATGGAGGGCTGCGCTCCGCATTTCGCAATCCGCCTCGCGCGGTAAGATCGAAGCAGGAACCCGATCATGCCCAAGACCGAAGATTTCGTCGTTTCGGACCCAGCCGTGATGATGGGAAAACCTGTCATTGTGGGTACGCGCATTACCGTCGAGTTTGTCCTCGAGAAGCTCGCGGCCGGTGAAAGCATCCAACAAATTTTGGAAGCCCATCCCCGCTTGAACGAGGACAGCATTCGGGCGGCGATCGGCTTCGCGGCAAGCGTCCTTCGCGGCGACAAGGTATACCCGGCGGATTCCATCGCCCGGTGATCGTTCTCGCCGATGAGAATGTCGACGGCCAGATCGTTGCGCGCCTCCGGCTGGACGGACATCGAGTGAACTATATCGCCGAGTCCGATCCCGGAATCGCCGATCTCGAAGTTTTGGCACGAAGCCGGGCCGCGGGGAGTCTCTTGATCACGGCCGACAGGGACTTTGGCGAACTCATTTTCAAGCAGCGCTGGACAATGGCCGGCGTTCTCTTGATTCGGCTCGCTGGATTGACGCCAGCTAAGAAGGCGGCGCTCGTCGCGGGCTTAATCGCGTCGCACGGCGACGAATTGGCCGGAGCGTTTACGGTGCTCAGCGCGGGAGGCGCGCGAATCCGCCGGCGGGCTACCGGCTCCGAGTAATCGGCTTCGCTACGGAGGACGGCTGCATTTCAAGGCACTGTGATGAAGCCGTGATAGCGTCCGAGCCAGTACGGCAGCAGAAAAAACGCGCCATCGTCTTCACTCGCCCCGCCGTTGCCGCCGTCGACGACGAACGGGTTGCCGTTCCACTTCATCACCGGGCGCTCGTCGGCGGGAAGCAGGATCGTCGTCTGGCTCTTGCCGAAGCGGTCCTTCCCACCGTCGAGCGGCACGTCGCCGCGCGGGGAATTCAGCACCGTCCAATCGACCAGATCGACGGGGATGCGCTTGAGAGTCCACATCGCGCCGGGTAAATCGACGGCGGCGCCGGGGTTGGCGAGCGAATAAATGAACGTCCAAAGCGGATTTTTCTCGCGCTGGATGTTCCGCCACCATTGGGCGAGCGCGTCGCGATACAGAGCCAGCAGCGCGGGATCTTTCTCGTAGCGGAACAGCGAATAGAACGAGAGCATGGCCAACTCTTCGTCGGAGTAGTTGATCTCGGGATCGAGCTCGGCGTAATGGCAGGCGATTTTCGCGTAGCCGAGATCGAGCGCCACCTTGCGGTATTCGGTTTCGTATTTGGCGGCGCCGGTGATGTGCGCGGCCGACTTCAGAAAGCTCAGTAATTCGAGCGCGTTGAGCGGGCTATCGGGCCGCCCGCCGGGAGTTTCAAAGTATTGGGGCGACCATTTGCCCCAGGTGGTGGGCTGGCCGTCGGGCCCGGTGAGCGTATAGCCATGGGCGAGGATGCGGTCCACAATCCGGCCGGCGGCCGCGGCGATACGCTGTTTGAGGGCGGCGTCCGGCAGTAGATCGGTGGCGATCGAATAGATGAAAAAATGCCCGGCGATTTCGTCGGAGGCTCGTGTCGCCTTTCCAAGTATATTTCCCATCGGCCGTCTCGAACCATTCGCCGTCGCTTGGATGCATCGCGCCGCCAAGGACATAGGAGCGCGCGGGGAAGCCCGGCGTACGGGTGACCTGTTCGAGAAAGAGAACGGCGTCGATGGAATGCCGCGCGCGGGCAAGGGCGGCGGGCGACTGGGTGACGGCGTAGCGGAAGCATTCGGCGGCCGCGTACATCGAGGTCCACAGGCCGTCGTTGTCGTCGGAACGGGTTTGGCTGCTCGACAGATCGCCGGGACGGGTGAGGACGGAGGGGGCGACAAGACCGAAGCGGTCGTGCCGGTCGTGGACGCGCGCCTCGAAGACATCGGCCTTTTTTTCGAGCGTTGTTGGCTGGAACTCGATATGGGAAACGCCAGTGCGGGTACGCACCCACATGCCGCCGCTTTGATCCGGCGCAAGGGCCACGACGTCGTCGTCGGGCAGCCAGCGGCGGCCGGCGAAATACTGGCGGGCGTCGAGCGGCGCGGCGGAAGGGTCGTAGCGCCTCAGACCGCCCAGGGTGCTCATCCAAACCGCGGAGTCGGACGCCGAGACCACCACTGGCGGATGGCCCGCCGATTGCTGCGCAGGAGTCTTCAGGGAGGCGGGCACGGCCGGATCGTCCATTCCGAAAAAGGTCCGGGACTTGCCCCGGTAAGGGGCGTCGCCTATCGAGGCGGCATAGGCGGGAGGGCCGGAGAGCGTCGCGAAAACGATGCAGACCAAAAGGGCGACCGGCATAAGACGATGTTGTAGACTAGCGGGCGGGATGCCGAGTCGGCTTCCCAATCCATTGAATCGATCCAAGGAATATAGTGACATGAGCCAAACCCCTACAGGCGGAAGCGCCGGCATCGACACAATCCTTCACGAACGGCGCGTGTTCCCGCCGCCGGAGGATTTCATTCAGCAAGCGCACGTGAGCGGTATGGCCGATTACGAGCGCCTGTATGCCGAGGCCGACCGCGATCCGGAAGCGTTTTGGGCGGGAATCGCCGGAGAACTGCACTGGTTCGAGCCGTGGACGAAGACGCTTGAGTGGAACGCGCCATGGGTGAAATGGTTCGTGGGCGGGAAAATCAACATTTCTTACAATTGCCTGGACCGGCACGTGGCGACGTGGCGAAAGAACAAAGCGGCGATCGTGTGGGAGGGCGAGCCCGGCGAAGTGGAAACGCTCACTTATGTGCAACTTTTGCGCGAGGTTTCCAAGTTCGCCAACGTGCTGAAGGCGCTGGGCGTGGAGAAGGGCGACCGGGTGGCGATCTACATGGGCATGACGCCGGCGATGGCGGTGGCGCTGCTAGCCTGCGCACGGATCGGGGCGCCGCACACGGTGATCTTCGGCGGATTCTCGGCGGCGGCGCTGGTGGACCGGATCAACGACTGCCAGGCCAAGCTGGTGGTGACGCAGGACGGGAGTTGGCGGCGCGGGTCGGAGATCAAGCTGAAGCCGGTGGTGGACGAGGCGTTGAGACATTGCGCGTCGGTGCGGCACTGCGTTGTATACCGGCGCACCGGGACGGCGGTGGAAATGCTGCACGGAAGGGATCTATGGTGGCACGAACAGATGGACGTGGCGCCGGCGGAGTGTCCGGCCGAGCCGCTCGATTCCGAGCATCCTCTGTATCTGTTGTATACGTCGGGGACGACCGGCAAACCGAAGGGCATTCTGCATACCACGGGCGGCTACGCGGTGGGGGTATACGCCACGACGAAGTGGGTTTTCGATATCAAAGACGAAGACACGTATTGGTGTACGGCCGATATCGGATGGGTAACCGGACACAGCTATATCGTCTACGGGCCGCTGCAAACGGGAGCGACCGTGTTGATGTACGAGGGTGCGCCGACGTGGCCGGAGCCGGACCGTCTTTGGAAGATGGTGGAGCGGCACGGCGTCAGCATCTTATATACGGCGCCGACGGCGATCCGGGCGCTGATGCGATTGGGCGACGAATGGCCGAAGCGCCACGAAATGAAGAGCTTGCGGCTGCTTGGGAGCGTGGGTGAGCCGATCAATCCGGAAGCGTGGATGTGGTACCGGGAGCAGATTGGGCGGAACCGGTGTCCGATCGTGGATACGTGGTGGCAAACGGAGACGGGGATGATCATGATTTCTCCGCTTCCGGGGGCGACGCCGACCAAGCCAGGTTCGGCGACGCGGCCGCTGCCGGGCGTGGCGGCCGATATCGTAACCAGGGAAGGGGAGACGGTGGAAACCGGCGGCGGATATCTGGTCATAAGAAAACCGTGGCCGGCGATGTTGCGTACCATCTATAACGATCCGGAGCGGTATGAGCAGCAGTACTGGTCTCAACTTCCGGGGATCTATTTTACCGGCGACGGGGCGCGGAGGGACGAGGATGGCTATTTCTGGATCATGGGCCGGATCGACGACGTGATCAACGTTTCGGGCCATCGTTTGAGCACGATGGAGGTGGAATCGGCGCTGGTGGCGCACCCGAAAGTGGCGGAGGCGGCGGTGGTGGGGCGGCCGGACGAAATCAAGGGGCAGGCGATCGCGGCGTTTGTCACTCTACAGGGCGGACACCGGGCGTCCGATAAGTTAAGAGAGGAGTTGCGGCAATGGGTTGCGAAAGAAATCGGGTCGCTGGCGAAGCCGGACGACATCCGTTTTTCGGACGCGCTTCCCAAAACCAGGAGCGGTAAGATTATGAGGCGTCTATTGCGGGATCTCGCGTCGGGGACGGAGATTCAAGGAGATACGACGACTCTGGAAGATTTGTCGGTGCTGGCGAAACTGAGAGAAGAGGAGTAGAGGGGCGGCATGGCGGGGGCGTTTCTATGAAGATTCTGGTGGCCGACGATAGCGTGGTGTCCCGGCATCTCCTGGTGGCGACCCTTCGCAAGTGGGGCTACGACGTCGTCGACGCGGCCAATGGAACGGACGCCTGGAAAATTCTGAGCGAGGACGACGCTCCGTCGATGGCGGTTCTCGATTGGATGATGCCAGGGTTGACCGGCCCGGACGTTTGCCGGCTGGTGAGGAAGCAGGGGCGCGAGAACTACACCTACGTGCTCTTTTTGACTTCGCGCGACAAGAAAGAAGACATTGTCGCGGGGATGGAAGCGGGCGCGGACGATTACGTGACCAAGCCGTTTGAGCATGGGGAATTGCAGGTGCGGTTGCGGGCGGGAAAGCGGATCGTGGAGTTGCAGCGAGAGCTGTTGGCGGCGCGGGAGGCGTTGCGCGATCAGGCGACGCGGGATGCGCTGACCCGGCTGTGGAACCGGGGTTCGATCCTGGCCGCGCTGCAGCGCGAGCTGGCGCGCGGCGCGCGGGAGGGCCGGCCGTTGAGCCTCGCGATGATGGATCTGGACCATTTCAAGGCGGTCAACGACACGTACGGGCATTTGGCCGGCGACGAGGTTTTGCGGGAGGCCGCGAGAAGGATGATGGGCGCGGTGCGTCCCTACGACGGCGTAGGGCGCTATGGCGGCGAGGAATTCCTCGTTCTGCTTCCCGGTTGCGACGAAGGGAGCGCGATGGAACAGGCCGAGCGGTTGCGTCAACTGATGTGCGGGGCGCCGGTGGCGATTGGCGATCTGCTGCACACCATGACGGCCAGCTTCGGAGTGACGTGCGTCGTCCCCGGCCCCTCGACATCTTCCGAGCAACTGATCGACAAAGCGGACCAGGCGCTCTATCGAGCCAAGAGCCGGGGCCGGAACCGCGTGGAGCTGTTTCAGGCGGACGCGCAATCGGCCTCCTCGGCCACGCTTTTCGGCCACTGAACGCTTCGCCGCCCGCGGCGCGATAAACGGCGCGGCAATGCGCGGATAGCCGAAGATCGCGACGAGGGGTTGATACAATGCCAGGGACCGTGCCGGAGCTTTCTCAATTCGATCTGACGGGCCGGGTGGCGTTGGTGACGGGAGCCGCGCGCGGGTTAGGGCGCGCCATTTCCCTCGCTCTCGCCCAGAGCGGGGCGAACGTCGCGCTCGGTTTACGCGATGTGTACTCTCACGGCGGTCTGACCGGCGAGATCGAGGCGTTGGGGCGCGAGGCGCTGGCGCTTCAGATGGACATGACGAGCCTCGACCAAATCCGGCGGGCGGTTGCGGCGGCGGCGGAGCGGTTCGGACGGCTGGATATTCTGGTGAATAACGCGGGCGTGGCTCCGGAGAACCCGGCCGAGAACGTGCGCGAAGAGGATTTCGATTTCACGTTGGGGATTAACTTGAAGGGGACGTTCTTCGCGAGCCAGGCGGCGGGCCGGATCATGATCGGCCAGAAGAGCGGATGCATCGTCAATATGAGTTCCCAGGCGGCGTTCGCGGCGCTGCCGGCGGAGTCGGTTTACTGCATGACCAAGGCGGGAATCTCGCACCTGACGAAGTGCTTGGCCGTCGAGTGGGGCAAGTACAACATCCGCGTCAACGCGGTGGCGCCGACGTTCATTCATACGCCGGGAACGGCTCCGTCGCTCGCCGATCCGGCGTTCCGCGCCGACGTGATCGAACGCATCGCCGCGCTACATCGCATCGGCGAGCCGGTGGAAGTGGCGGGAGCGGTGGTGTTCCTGGCCTCGCCCGCGGCTTCGCTGATCACGGGGCACACGCTCCTCATCGACGGCGGGTGGACGGCGCGGTAGCGAGGGTTGACGCGGCGCTGCCGCACGCGGGGACAAGAACATTACGGCCCGAGCTGGCGGCGGAGCGAATGGAGCGAAAGGAACCTGCGATGCGACTAAATCCCTATCTTCGTTTCAACGGGGAATGCGCGGCGGCGTTTCACTTTTCCGAACGATGCCTGGGCGGAGAAAATCGTCGCGACGTTTACCCGCGTGGTTACGCCGATGGAGGGACAGACGCCGCCGGAATGGCGAGACAAAATCATGCGTGCCCGATTCATTGTGGGCGACATCGTGTTGATGGGGCTCGAAATGCAGCAGGAGCGCTTTGAACTGGCGAAGGGCTTCCCGGTGTCGGTGGGCGAGGAAAGAGCCGATCACGCGCCGTCCGAAGGCAAGACGGCGCGGATGCCGGTACAGGAGACGTTCCAGGCCGTGCGATTTGGAATGCTGGTGGACCGGTTCGGCATTCCGTGGATGGTGAACTGCGAGAAGGCGTCCTAAAGCTAGCCAAACAACTGAAATTCCGAAACTCGAAATCGCCAGTCACAACGCTCAAAAATATTCCTATCTAACTCTCCCTAAATCACTTACACTCGATTCTTCGAATCCCGCTCCTCTAATTCCCCACCCCCCGCGCTATCGTGTAACCAAGAGCGAGACGACTGATCATCTTCGTCCTCGCCGCTAAGTGGTCTTCCACTCTAGACAAGGGAGATCGCGAATGCAAAAAGGTGGGCGCTGGCCGCTCGCGTTTGACGCGGCTCCCTATCCCGTTTAAGGGTTAACTGAACGGGTTTTTGATCTTCGTAAAAACGCAACGTTGCACTAAATTCTGTAGGAAGCAAAGAGGAGAAGAGAAAGAAGAGCAGGATCGCCGGCGGAACCTGTGTTACCCGCGCCAAATTTGTTGAGGCATTAGTGTCTCCGAATTTCCGTCCAGCAATTGAGCCGATTCTTGTGAGGACGTCGTGGACGGTCGAGAAACCGTGGCGCGCTATGTCGGGATCCGTAGGCCCTTGCGGGACTGACTTACCGCCGGGAAACCAGCCACCGCCCTAGCACGAACAATTCTCCGAGAGCGAAAAGCGTTCCGAAAATCGTCTTGTTACGACGGGCCAACCAAAGCGGCAGGTAAATATCGAAGTTGTCCATCCGTTTCTTCGGTGTAGCGCCTTGCAAGATCGGTTAAAGGGCAACGGCCCCGGTTCAAAGCTAGGACTGCGCATTCGACCAATACCAGGCCAGTCAGGACAGCCGCGCACTCAAACTTACTCCAGAAGCCGGCGATGGGAATCGCCACGATGCAGCCGGCGAAGACCAGCCAAATCGCGGTATGCAGGAGCTTTATTCTTATCAGGGCGTGGATTCGCTTCGGCTGAAGTTTCACGAGCAATTCCAGTTTAGAAGATCGCTTGAATCCGTCACGGAGTATAGCAGCATGAGTCGCCACTTAGCTGGAGCGCTTAGTGCGCGGCTTCGATGGGGACGCGATCGCCGGGCATGTCCTTGCCGTTTTGATGGAGGATCATCCGATTGACTTTGCCGGCGGAGTCCCGCTCGAAAGTGATGCGTGCGTCGACAACCTTCAAGAAGAACTCGTCTTGCTTGGAAGGGAAAACCTGGAATTGCGGTTGGTCGGTGGCTTGGACGAAGAGCTTGTTGTCGCGGGCGGTAACGGTGATGGCGAAGGTGGGCGCGAGTTGGTATTTGCCTTCGTATTGCGGGAGGATTTTCGGATCGATCGGGATCTCGGTCCAGGCGGCGAGCATCGGAGCGGGGTATTTGGGATTCAAGGTATGCCGGCCGATGTCGTCGATATCGAAAGACGTGTTGCAGAGAATGACGACGCCTCTCCGGTTCACGAGATCCATGCCTGCGAAGGAGCGGTAGCCCGCCGTGCCGCCGTTGTGCCAGAAGATGTCCGGCTCGAATTCGCTGAAAATGTGCCAGGCCATGGCGATTTCAAGGTGAGGCTGGCCGGTCTCGCGGCGGACGGATCTCATGCGGATCATGGCGGGTTTCAAGGGCGTATCCACCAAGCCGAGATTGGCGGCGAGAAATTTCAGCATATCGTTGGCGGTGGATCGGATGGCGCCGGCGCCGGCCAGGGCGTCGAGATCCCAGTTTTTCACGGGGCTTAGGCCGGCGTCGTATCCCGGAGCGAGGCTCTTTTTTTGCGCGGCCGACAGAGTAATGGTCGAGTTATCCATGTGAAGCGGTTTGAAGATGCGCTCGCGGACCAGTTGTTCATAACTCATTCCGGCGCGGTGGGCCAGGGCGAAACCGAGGAGGCCGACGGCGAGGTTCGAGTATTCGTACTTCTCGCCGGGTCGCGAGTTAGTTGGTAAGTGGCGAGGAAGGCGAGTAACTTGGGGCCGTCGTAATCGGCGTAGGGGTTATCGGGGTCGGCGGGCTTCATGTTATCGGGCAGGCGGGGAAGCCCTGAGTTCTGCATGGAGAGATTCAGGAGGGTGATTTGCTTGCCGTTACGCGACGGTACTTTCGATCCCTGGGGAAGGTAACGTTCGACGGGGTCGTCGGCTTTCACCTCGCCGCGTTCGATCATATCGGCGAGTAACAGGGAAGTAAACACCTTAGTAATGGAGCCGATTTCGAAGAGCGTATCGCCGCCGGGTTTGCGGGGGTCGCCGAGGGCGATCTGGCCGGAGGAGTAAAGATGGACACCGGAGGCGTCGACCGTGCCGGCGGCGATGCCGACCGCTCTCTTCGTTGTGTTGGTCCGGTTGTCGATTAGGGCTTGGAGATCGTTCGCCGGTTGAGCCGCAAGGACGGCGGCGAAGGCGAGGAAAAGCGGCGCGGTGGCGGCGAATTGCATGCGCCAACCATGTTAGCGTAGGCGGGAAGGAGAAAATTTGTGGCAACCGGGGTATTCGCGTTTGGACACCAATCGTTCGTCGGGCGATTTTCGGTGCTGGTGCAGGAGGGCGCGCTCTTAGGTGCGGGTCTCACGCCGAATCAGGGAGGAGGGCCTGTGGTGGCGGCGGGGACGCGGGTGGCGCTGAATCCGGCGAACTATGTGATCAACTTCGCGTTCAACATGGCGGGGCACTCGCACAATGTGGTGGTGCTGACGGTGTCGCCGAACGCGCTGCCGGCCTCGCGGACATGTTATTTTCTCCCGTGGTGCGCGGACGGGGCGACGGAGATCTTGCTGGGAAATGCGGCGCCGTACTTTTTCACGTCGACGCTGACGGGTTGCTCGGTGAAGGCGCACGGGCCGAAGGCGACGCCGACGGTGATCCACGCCAATGCGCGCACTACGTATACCAACTCCTACCAGCCGACCTTCAACGCCGCCGCGGCGCACTTGAGCGATCCGCAAAAGCACGCGCTGGCGGAGGCCCACGGCTCGGCACAAGCTCAAGCGGCGATCACCGTGATGTTGGGCGGGGCGGTGGTGGGCCAAGGGGTGGTTACGAAGGCCGACTACGTGGGACAAGCCACGGCGCAGAACATTCAGACCGCCAAGAAAACGCTGGACGTCGGCACGGGTTATAAGGTGAAGAAGCTGAAGCCCGATTTGCACAATAACCTCAAGTTGCAATCCGGGGGCTTCGTTTATGGGGTGCTGGGCGCCGGCGGATGGGATATCTACTATCAGGCGTCGTTGGTGGTGAAAGGGAGCGCGGTGCAGAAGGGACTGTTCAAGCACGGGACGAGGAATCTGATGAACGAAGAGGCGGTGCTGGGGCCGCCAACGCAGATTTTCTAACCCAAACCGGAGGCGGGACCGCGCGGGGAGGAAGTTCGCCGGGCGGGCGGACGGTTTACAATCGTGCGTTGAGGGACATTATGAAATGGAAGAACGGCCGGGCGCTTGCGCTGGCGGTGTGGGCGTTGGTTCCGGCGGCGGGCGGGGCGCAGTCGTTGAAGGATTTCGAGAAGCGGGTGACGGAGTTCACGCTCGGCAACGGGATGCACTTCATCGTCATCGAAAGGCACGACGCGCCGGTGGTTTCGTTTCACTCCTATGTGAACGCGGGGTCGGTGGACGATCCGCGCGGCGAGACCGGGATCGCGCACATGTTCGAGCACATGGCGTTCAAGGGAACGAGCGAAATCGGCACGAAGAACTACCCGGCGGAGAAGGCGGCGATGGCTGAGGTCGAGCGGATCTACGACGAATACGACGCCGAGCGCAATAAAGGGTTCCGGTCGAGCAAGGAGAAGCTGGAGTCGATCCACACGCGGCTGAAGGCGGCGATGGACAAGGCGGAATCCTATGTGGAGCCGAACGCGTATCCGAGGATTATCGAGGAGAACGGCGGGGCGGGGATGAACGCGCAGACGGGCGAGGATGCGACGGAGTATTACTACAGCCTGCCGTCGAACCGGGTGGAGTTATGGTTTTTGCTGGAGTCGGAGCGGTTCGCCGATCCGGTGTTCCGGGAGTTCTATAAGGAACGGGACGTGGTGCGGGAGGAACGCCGCATGCGGCTGGAATCGAATCCGCAGGGGAAACTGGTGGAGATGCTACTGGCGACGGCGTTCGCGGCGCATCCCTACCGCGTGACCTCGGCGGGGTGGGGGAGCGATATCGACAACCTGCGTTTGAAGTACGCATATGCGTTTTACAGAACTTACTACGTTCCGGCGAATATTACGATCGGGATCGCGGGCGACGTGAATCCGAAGGAGGCGCGGCGGCTGGCGGAAAAGTATTTCACGCGGATCGCGGCGGGGCCATTCCCGCCGCCGGTGCATACGGTGGAACCGGAGCAGGACGGCGAGAAGAGGGTGAAGGTGGAGGCCGCGGCGCAGCCGATCGTGGCGTTCGCCTATAAGCGGCCGGATCAATACGACAAAGACGACGCGGTATTCGATGTGTTGAGCGAGGTGCTGTCGGGCGGGCGGACGTCGATGATGTACACGGAGATGGTGAGGGACAAGAAACTGGCGCTGGGTGCGTTCGCCGATCCGGGCTATCCGGGAGGGCGGTATCCAAATCTCTTCGTGTTTTACCTGGCGCCGAATTCGGGCCACACGGTGGAGGAGAACGAGAAGACTTGCCTGGAGATTATCGAGCGGCTGAAGGCGAAGGGGGTGGACGAGGAGACGCTGAAGCGAGTGAAGACGAAGGTGCGGGCGTCGCTGATCCGGAAGCTGGACAGCAATAGCGGTCTGGCGGCGGAGACGGCCGATTATTACGCCAACTACGGAGATTGGCGGAAACTGTTCACGAGCATCGACGAGATCGACAAGGTGACGGCGGCGGATGTGCAGCGGGTGGCGAAGCGATATCTGGTGGCGAAGACGCGGACGGTGGCCTATATCGCCGCGCCGGCGGGAACGGGAGCGGCGCAATGAAGCGGATGCTGGCGATGGCGGCGATGTGGCCGCTGGCGATATGCAGCGGGCAGCAAGCGCCACCGGCGAAAGCGCCGTTTCCGTCGTATAAGAGCTTGAAATTTCCGCCGCTGCGGGCGATCACGCTGCCGAAGCCGGAGACATTTACGCTGGCCAACGGGATGAGAGTGTATCTCCTGGAGAGCCACGAGTTGCCGCTGGTGACCGGAGTGGCGCTGGTGCGGACGGGGAATCTATTCGATCCGGCGGACAAGCGCGGCCTGGCCGATATTACCGGCATGACGATGCGGAGCGGGGGAACGAAAGCCAAGACAGGCGACGAACTGGACGTGCAGCTTGAGAACATCGCGGCGTCGGTGGAGAGCGAGATTGGGGAGAGCAGCGGGTCGGTTTCTTTTTCGTGTTTGAAAGAAAACACGGACGAGGTGCTGGGGACGTTCCACGACGTGCTGACGGCGCCCGGGTTTCGCGAGGACAAGATCGAATTGGCGAAGACGCAATGGCGGAGTACGATCTCGCGGCGGAACGACGATCCGGGCGGGATCGCTTCGCGGGAGTTCGCGGCGATTCTTTACGGCCCGAAAACGCCGTATGGATGGGACGTGAACTATTCGGACATCGATCATATTCACCGGCCGGATTTGGTGGAGTTTTATACTCGGTACTATTTCCCGGCGAACGTGATGCTGGCGGTTTACGGCGATTTTTCGGCGGCCGATATGAAAGCCAAGATCGAGAAAGCTTTCGAGGGATGGAACGCCGCGCGGCAGCCCGTGCCGCCGTTTCCGGAGGTGGAAAAGCGCGACGCCGCGGGCGTATATCTGGCGGAAAAAGAGGACGTCACGCAGACGTTTTTCGAGATCGGGACGCTGGGCGGGACGCTGAAGGACAAAGACTACCCAGCCCTGGGCGTGGCGGCGGATATTCTGGGCGGAGGGTTTGCGAGCCGGCTGGTGAAAGAGGTGCGGACGAAATTAGGCTACGCCTACGACATCAACGCGGTGTGGGGAGCCAATTACGATCATTCGGGACTGTTCCGGATCGTGGGCAGCACGCAGTCGAAATATACCGACGCGACGGTGGAGGCGGTGAAGAAACAAATCGAGGGCATGCGGACGGCGGAGGTGACGGACGCGGAGTTGAAAACGGCGAAGGACAGCGTGTTGAACAGTTTTGTATTTTTCTTCGACCGGCCGAATAAGACGCTGAACCGGCTGTTGACCTATGAATATTTCGGGTATCCGCGCGACTTCATTTTCGACTACCAGAAGGCGGTGGCGGCGGTGACGAAGGCGGACGTGCTGAGGGTGTCGAAGGAGTATTTTCATCCCGACGCGTTGACGATCGTGGCGGTGGGAAATCCGAAGGAGTTCGGGAAGCCGCTCTCGGCGCTAGGGCAGCCGGTGAAGGCGATTGACCTGACGATTCCCGAGCCAAAGAACGAGAACGCCAAGGCGGCGGGGCCGGGGAGCGAGGCGCTGGGTAAGAAGTTGATCGCGCGGATGCAGACGGCGCTCGGTGGGGTGGAGAAGCTGGAGGCGGTGAAGGATACGGCGTCGGAGGCGGACGTGGAAGTGGAGACGGGCGGGCCGGCGATGAAGATCCGGCAGAAGAACGCATTCATCGCGCCATCGTCGCTACGGCAGGACATCGAAGGGCAGATCGGCAAGCAGAGCGTGTATTCGGACGGCAAGAGCGGATGGATGGCGTCGGCGCAGGGCGCGATGGGGATTCCCGGTCCGATTTTGAAGCAGGTGCGCGGGGAGATTTTCCGCCAGCTTTACGCGCTGGCTTTGAGCGACAAGAACGCGGACCGTACGGTGACGGGGAGCGAAGACGGGACGCTCGACATCGCATCGAAAGACGGCGAGCGGGTAAGCGTGGAATTGGACGCGGGGACGGGGCTGCCGAAAAAGATCGTCTATGACGGGGTGACGATGGGCGGCCCGGCGAGGGTGGAGGAAACGCTGGGGGATTGGCGCGACGTCCAAGGATTGAAGGCGCCGTTCGCGATGACGATCGAACAGAACGGGAAGAAGTTCGCGGCGGTGACGGTGCTGAATTACAAGGTAAATTCGGGACTGAACGTGGAGGAGATTTCGAAGAAACCATGAGGAGCGTAGGGAGCGATGGCGATGGCGCTGGCGGCGGCCGGGACGCTGTGCGCGGAGACGAGCCTGGAGCGGGGAAAGAAAGTATTGGATGCGTGCGTGGAGGCGCTGGGCGGAGACCGGTTTCTCGAAATGCGCAATCGCGTGGAGCATGGGATGGCGTTCTCGTTTTACCGCGAGGAGGTGAGCGGGTTGACGTTTGCGACGATCTACACCGAGTATTCGCCGAAGCCCGAGCCGGGAAAGCTGGCGGTGCGCGAGCGGGAAAATTTCGGAAAGAAGAACGAGTATGGATCGGTGCTGTTCGGCGAGGGCGACGCTTACGAGATGAGTTACCGGGGAGCGCAGCCGCTGAGCACGGAACGGTTCGACCGGTACCGGGACTCGACGCTGCACGACATTTTTTATATTTTGCGGCAGCGGCGCGGGGAGCCGGGAATGCTGGTGGAATCGAAGGGGTTCGATGTGCTGGACAACCGGCCGGTGGATATTGTGGACATAACCGACAGCGCCAACCAGACGACGACGGTGTATATCGACCAGACGACGCATCTGCCGACGCGGCAGGTTTTTCACCGGCGCAATGCGGTGACGAAGGATCAGGACGAAGAGGTGACGCTGTTCACCAAGTACCGGGATGTGGGCGGAGTGCAATGGCCGTTCACGATTCAGCGCGACCGGAACGGCGAGAAGGCGTATCAGATTTTTTCGGACTCCGTAAAGATCGATCAAAGCCTGCCGGCGGATCTATTCGAATTGCCGAACGGGATTAAGATGCTGAAGGGGAGTTGAGGCCGGAATGCGGGCGCTGCGTTTCGCCACGGCTTGCGCAGTGGCGTTGGCGATTCAGGCTCAGGACGCGCCGGTGGAAAAGCTGGCGCCGTATTATCCCACGCCGGAGGCGATCGTCGAGAAAATGCTGCGGCTCGGCGGTCTGAAGGCGGGCGAGAAAATGTTCGACCTGGGTTCGGGCGACGGACGGATCGTCATCATGGCGGCGCGGGATTTCAAGGCCGACGCGACGGGCGTCGAGTTCGACGATTCGCTCTGCCTGCGAAGCTTAAATCGCGATTCGAAGCCTGGGTTTGACTTCCACGGCGCACATCGTTCACGGCGATTTGACGAAGCAGGATTATTCGTCCGCCGATCTGCTTACCGTGTATCTGCTTCCTATTTCCAACGACAAAGTGAGCCCGATGCTCGAAAAGCAATTGAAGAAGGGCGCGCGCGTCGTGGCGCACGATTTCGAGTTCTCCAAGTGGACTCCGGTGAAGACGGAGCGGATCGCCGACGAAGAGGGGCGCGTCCACAGCTTGTACCTGTACCGGCGCTGACTGCGCACAAATGAAGATGCGCGTACGCGGGACAATCCTACGGCTGGCGTGGCTGTCCGTTGGGACCGGATCGATAGCCTTGGCGCAGACGGCGGCTGTATCGCCAGCGGTGGAGATTTACTCCGAGTTTCAACGGGTGGGTCCGTTCGGAGAGATCGTTGCCGTGGATAAGGCGCCGCACCCGCGCGAGATCTTGTCGCCGGCCGCGCCGCGCAACGCCCACATTTCCTTTCACGTCGCAGTGACGGCGCCGGCCGGCGAGAACTATCTGCTCTTCGTGGTGCCGAATCCATTGAATGCCTGCGGAGTGGAGATGTACCGGGAGCGCTTCGCACGGCATGGCGATGGCTGGATTCCGGACGCTCTCACGCCGCTGCGGCAGCTTCCCGACTTTGGCATGATGCCCGATCCGGAGGAGAACATTCCGGGACAGACGACGCGGGTGTATTTGCTGGATCTTTGGATTCCGCCGAATGCGTCTCCGCCGGGGTTCCGGCTGGAGGTGCAGATGAAGATCGGATTTTGGATTGTCGCGCCGATGGAGGTTCGCGTGATTCCGGCGCGGGCGCCGGACTTGGCCGCTGCCGGGAAGGCGGCGGAAACGCCTTTGCCGGCGGTGGAGATGAGCGCGGAAGCGCCGGCGCTGGGGCCGTTGAAGGAGTATGTCGCGGGCGGGGTCGAGCGGTGGGATAGCGGCGCTCCTCTCACGGTTCGCGCCATCATTCGCCGCAATGCGATTCAGGACATGGCGCTGGCAGGGACGCTCGACCCGAAGCGAGCCGGTCCGGAGGCGATCAAGAAAGTCTGGGACTCCATTCCACGGACTTCGGGAGCGGAATGGTATCTGAAGATTCGCGATTTCATCTATGGGCAAGCGGCGCGGCCATAGGGGGAGCCGCAGCCATCCATCGCCGCCACGAACGCGGCGACGAGAGGGGGGACCTCGCCTTTGAGCGCGCGGCGTTCGGGCTGGAAGAGCGTAGCGACAAAAAACGGGTGAGACGCGAGTTCGATCGCGCGTACTTCGCCGGAGACGTCGTGGGCGGTAGCGCGAAGACCGTCGCGGAAGAGGATCGTTTCGTAGTCGCGGTTCAGCCCGTAGCGGCAGTGGTAGCGTTCGGTGATCTTAGGTTTCGCATAGGCCGCGCGCAGGTGTCCTGAATCGGCGAGCGTGAGTTCTTCGCTCTGTTCGACGAGGGAACATGCGAGCGGAGCGATCAGAGGGCGCACGGCAGCCGGATCGATTTCGGCGTGCGCGGCGTCGTCGAAGCCGCGGACATTGCGCGCGTACTCGATGAGCGCGTGTTGAAAGCCTCCGCAGGTGCCGAGAAACGGACGCGGTTGTTCGCGGGCGAATCGAATCGCAGAGAGCGCTCCTTCGGTGTTGGCATAGGGGCTTGCGGGAACGCACCAGATTCCGTCGAAGGCCGCGAGATCGGAAGGCGGGTTTTGGATGGAGCTGGTGTGGATCCAGACGGGTTCGACTGCGGTGTGCCCGGCGGCAGCGGCGAGGCGCAGAGCTTCCGGAATGGCTTGATGGGCGATGACGGACGGATCGTAATCTCCGATGAGGGCAACGCGGAGAGAGGAGATCCATGAATCGCTACTCTCCCGGCGAAGCGGCGGCGATAGGCGCGGGGGGTGACGCCGAACTCGGCGCGAAAGGCGCGGTTGAAGTTGGAGACGTCGCCGAAGCCGCAATCGAGGGCGATGTCGAGGATTTTGGCGGGTTCGGCGGAGAGGCGCAGGGCGGCTTCGCGAAGGCGGGCGCGGAGGACGTATTGGTGGGGCGTGACGCCGGTGAGGCGATGGAAGGTGCGGAGGAAATGGTAGGGGCTGAGGCCGGCTTCGCGGGCGAGAGTGGCCAGGGTGAGCGAAGCGCCGGCGGAGTGGCGCTCTATGGCGCGGACGGCGCGTGTCACTCGCGCGATGGCGGAGGGCGGCGGCGGGGATGAGTGGAGCGGCGAGCCGTTGAGATTTCGCAGCGTGTGCGCGGCCAGGCGTACGGCGATCTCCTCCCAGACAGAATCCGCCGTTAGATTGGCGCAGGCCTGGGCGACGATGGGGGCGATGGCGGGCAAGGGCGGAAGGCGGAGAACGGGAAAGGCGAGCCGGGTGCAGCGGAAGGAGGCATCGGCGGCGAGACGTTCGAAATAGCCGGGGGTGAATCCGAACGACAGGCAGCGGTCGCCGGCGGCGTGCTCGTGCCCGCATTCGAAAGATTGGCCGGGGTTGCCGAGCAGCAGGGAGCCGGGCGTCATCAGCTCGCTGGAGTTGGCGGAGCGGTATTGAAAACTGCCTGCGGCGACGATGGCGATGGAGAAGCGCGAGTGGCGTTCTTCGAAGGGGCGGTCGCGAGGGCCGGAGGTGCAGAGGACATCGGAAACCGACCAGCCGTCGCCTTCGGCGAGAATGCGGGCGGATGGCGCGGCCGGGAGCGCCGGTTGAAGCGCGTTGCGCGAGAGCGTGCTGTAAACCGACCGCAATTTTCGCCAAGAACCGGGCGTCCGTTTCGCCGTATAACAGTTCCAGGATAGCGAAGGAACGGAGGGTATTTTTAGAATGACGACGATCGAAGCGGATGCGAAAACGGGTGCGCTGGAAGCGTGGGCAGCCAAGGGGCGGTCGCCGGAGATTTCGGAGGCGGACGACGCGTACGGGTGGCTTGAGGGAAGTTGGGAACTGGATATTTTGCACTATGGGGTGGATGTGAGCGCGCGTGGCATCAAGGGCGAAGCGCATTTCGCGTGGGTGTCGGAAGGGCGGGCGGTGCAGGACGTATGGATTCTGCCACGCCGCGGGGAGCGAGGCGTGAAGCTGGGCGAAACGGGCAACACGTACGGTACGACACTGAGGGTGTGGGACGCGGCGATTCGCGCCTGGCGGGTGACATGGATCGATCCGGCGACGGGACGGCGCGACGAACTGATCGGCCGTTGGATTGGAAAGGATGTGGTGCAAGTGGGGCGTCACTCCGACGGCACGCCGATCCGGTGGAGCTTCACCGGGATCGCTTCAGACGGATTTCGATGGACGGGCGAAGCGCTGAATCCGGATGGGGAGACGTGGCGGTTGGAAGCTGAATTTCGCGCGAAGAGAGTGAAGTGAATTGGAGAAAACGGAAAGGACAGCCATGAAACAGACGAAGGCATTGCGGGAGCATCTGCTCTATACGCTCAAAGGCGATGGGGCGCATGTGGATTTCGAGGCGGCGGTGAAGGATCTGCCGGCGGGCCTGCGAGGGAAGCGGCCGAAGGGAGCCGAGCATTCGCCGTGGGAACTGTTGGAGCACCTGCGCATCGCGCAGTGGGATATTTTGGAGTTCGCCCGCAACCCGAAGCACGTCTCGCCGGACTTTCCCGGCGGGTATTGGCCGAGTGCGCCGGAGCCGCCCGACGAGCAGGCTTGGGACAAGAGCGTGAAGGGGTTTCGCGCCGATTTAAAGGCGATGGCGGCGATGGTGGAAGACGACGCGACGGATTTGTTCGCGGCGATTCCGCATGGAGAGGGGAAGACGATCCTGCGCGAAGTGCTGCTGGCGGCCGATCACAACGCTTATCACTTGGGCCAGCTTGTGTTGGTGCGGCGGCTGTTGGGGGCCTGGCGGTAACGCGAGGATCGATTTGCGCTGAGATGCTATTTCACTTCGCGTCTCGCGGGCTACCCGGGAGCGCAAGGCATTAATCGCCCGGCGGCGCGTGTACTTCGTCTTCCATGAATCGCGCATGAACGCGCACCCGGCACTCGGCCGCGGCCGCGCCATCGGGCTTGGCCACGGTCGAGAAACAATCCGGCAGGCGCGCGGTCCCGCCCCAATTCACTAACTCCTGATCCAGGCAATCGAGCCGCCGCCTCCCGGCAGAAGGCGCGGAACAACTCCGCCGTCATGGTCCGGCTGCGCCAATGCTCCGCCGGCTCGATCTCCTTCGGCAACGTGTCCCGATAGTCCCCCAGATTCGAGTGATGCAAAAACGCGTGCGCGCCCGGTTTCAGTACTCGCGCCAATTCCAAAAGATACGCCCGCAGCACGGGCGGATCGGCATGCACCAGCGAATCGAAGCTGAACGCGAAATCGACGCTGGCATCCTCGACTCCTTCGAGCGACGTTCCGTCGTTCACGATGAAACGCGCGTGCCCGGCCCCGGCGAACCGGCTCCGGCACGCCTCGATACATCGCGGACTCAGATCCACGCCAATCAGCGCCTCGCACCGCCCCACCAGGAATTGCGTCCACCGCCCAAAGCCCGGCGCGATTTCAAGTATGGTTCCGCAATCGAGAAACCGGCGTATCCGCGGCTCCACGGTCACGCGCCACGCCCGCTCCGTGCTCCCCCAAGCGTCCGACCACTCATCCCCCGCCCGCGCCCAGTCATAGACCTTGTGGAACACGTAAAAGTTGTCTTCGATCGTCGGCATGCCGGCGGCAAAACCATCCGCAGCCAGTCTCCCAGAAACCTCCGCCAACGGTCAAGTCCGTTCGGATTTGGATTGCCGCGTCGACTCGAGAACTCGGCGCGATTGTGAGGACTTTCTAAACGATTGCGCCGACTGGACCTCCAGCCCGACGCCAATGGATAGTTCTGTCGCGCTTTTGACAACCTCGTAGCGCTCCGCGACATCCTGGCGATCTATCGAGAAACGACCGAAAAGACGCTTGACACCCGTACACGGCCATGATAGGACTATACGAAGCCAATCAAGGAGAAGCGTCGATGGCCGCCGATCGGGAGCGGCAAGACGTTTACTTCGGCGGCCTGCCGTTCTTTGGGCGCCACGGGAGCGCGCCTGTCAACGAGATGCGTGTATTGGTTCAACAGTAAGTAGACATAGAGTAGTCTGAGTCGTGAAACGCGGTGGTCTATTCCCTGGGTGTTGCGTCCGCCAACTTAAGATCGGGCCGATAGTGCGCGGATTGAATTTCGATCGTCACTTTTCATTGGCGCGAAGCCAAACAAGGAGATGGAAATGCTAGCGAACTCGAAACGTGGTGGGATGCGGGCGGGTTTGATCGCGGCGGGCTCATTCGCCTTGCCGCTGTTGTTTTTACCGGTATTGGCCTTTGGGCAGGGCAGCTTTGAGGCTCAGATCCGTGGCGTGGTGCGCGATTCCAGCGGCAGCGTGATTATTGGCGCGAAGGTAACCATCGTGGATGTTGCAACGAACATTGCCAACACGACCGTCACGGACGAGCGAGGCACTTTTATCTTTAACGACTTGCATCCAGCGACCTACAATCTCACTGCCCAGATGTCCGGTTTCCGGCCGGAGGAGACCAAGGACGTGGTGCTCGGAGTCAGCCAGCACTCGAGTATCGATTTTGCGCTGCAGGTGGCAGGGGTGGATAGTTCGGTGACGGTGGTGGAGGCGCCGCCCCTGTTAGACACCGGAAGTGCGGCGATAGGCACGACTGTCAGCGGCGACTACACCCGGGACATGCCGCTTTTCGGCCGCAGCTATTTCGGGCTGGTGTTCCTATCGGGCGGCGTCACGGAATCGCCTGGCAGCGGGACGAGGGATAGCTATCCTTCGGGAACGAACTTCGTCTCCAACGGCCAGCGGAATGCGACAGCCGAGGTGCGTTTTGACGGTGCGCCCCTCAGCGCGCCCGAGCAGGGTGAAGGCGGCAACACGAATGTTTACTACACGCCTTCGGTGGAAGTCATCCAGGAATTCAACGTCCAGAACAACAGCTTTTCCGCCGAGTACGGCAACAATGGCGGCACGGTCGTCAATATCACGATGAAGCAGGGTGGCAACCAGTTCCACGGCAGCGGCTGGTATTTTGGCCAGCGGGACGCGTTCAACGCCAATGACTTCTTTAGTAACCAGGCGGGGATTGGGAAACCCCCATTGACGCACGATCAGGGTGGAGGTATGATCAGCGGGCCGATCAAGAGGAACAAGACCTTCTTTCTCTTTGACTATGAGAAGCTGCGGGATATCGGTTCCAGCCAGACCGTCGCCACCATGCCAACCGACCTGCAGCGAAGCGGTAACTTCTCGCAAACCTACACCTTCGACCAGAACGGCAATCTTGCGCCGGTGGTCATTTACAACCCGTTCACGATCGCAGCGGACGGGACGCGCCAGCCCTTCGCCAACAACATCATTCCCGCCAGCCTGATCGATCCGGTCGCCAAAAACCTTCTGGCCTATTTTCCGGAACCCAATGTTACGGGAGACGCGGTCACCAACTACAACAACTATCGCAAGAACGTGCAATCCAGCACTTCTCAGTATCAGTACGATGCCAGGGTGGACCATCAGTTCAACGACACCAACCGTCTGGCCCTCCGGTTCAGCAGGCTAAGCAGCGACAGCCCCACGCAGGCCACTTTTGTCAACGACTCGTACGAATACAAGCAAGACTCGTACAACGCCGTCGTCGAATACAACTGGACGATCAGTCCAACGATCGTCTACACGGGACGCATGAGCCTGGATCTCGTCATCGCGCCCGGAAAAACGAACTACCCCAACTTAACGAGCGCCGGTTTCCCCAGCTATCTCATCAATAACGGACTCGCGCGAATGCCATCGATCGAGTTTGACAGTGTCTATACGAATATCTTCGACCAATGCTGCGTAGACACACACTTCAGCCACAACCTGCTGACTTATTCATCCGCCTTGTCGTGGGTGAAGGGCGCGCACTCGATTAAGTTTGGCGGCGAGCAACGCACCTTCTACAACAATTTCTGGCAGCCGAGCAATCCCACCGGTCTGTTCACGTTTGGGCAGGACACAACCAATGGACAACCGGGCAACGGGATTGTGACGCAGGGGGATTCGTTCTCCAGCCTTCTGCTCGGATGGGGCGATTCAAACGGTGGTTTCCTGCAGAGCACGCCCCCGGTGGCGGACAAATCCAAGGAAACGGGCTTCTATATTCAGGACGATTGGAAGGTGAACTCCAAGCTCACTGTGAACGTCGGGCTGAGGTACGAATGGAGCACTCCCTACACCGAACGCTACAATCGCATGACGTTCGCGGACCCCAGCGGCAGCACTGGCATTACCGTTCCCGGTCTCGGCCCGTTGAATGGCATCACTCTGTTTCCCACCCCCGGCAATCGTACGATTCCGATCGACAGGAATAACTTTGGGCCACGGCTGGGATTCGCTTATAGCTGGGACTCAAAGACCGTGATCCGCGCGGGCGCCGGCGTCTATTATGGCACGAACATTGTTACCAACTTCCAATACGCCGGGCCGCCTTTCACTCAAACTCCCAACGTCTACTACTCCAACGACAATTACCAAACGCAGTCCGCCACGCTGCAAAACCCGTTTCCTCAAGGTCTGCCGTCCGCGCAAGGAGAAACGTACGGCAAACTGGCCATGTGGGGCCTCGACAATCAAAGCGATCTTACTTACGAGACGAACAGGAACGCCGAGATTTACCAGTGGAGCGGAGGTATCGAGCGGCTCTTGCCGGGCGATTTCGTCGTGAGTGTCGATTACTCCGCGAACCGCAGCACCCACCTTCCCTGGGGTAGCTTTGCCGCGGGCACCAGAAACCAGAACTTCATACCTTCCAACGTACGCCAGAATTACACCTCCGACCAACTGAACTCGGACGTGCCGAACCCATTCCAGCCCTTTTTCACGGGACCGAACGCGATCTTTAACGTGCCGTCTTCCCGCTATAACAACGCGACAATTCCTTTAATCAACCTATTGCGACCCTATCCGCAGTTCGACGGCGCTTATGGCGGCTTGCCGTTGTTCGCCGCGCTTTCCCGTTACGACTCGATGCAGGTTCGGTTTGAGAAGCGGAGTGGCAAGTACTTCACGATCCAAGGCAGCTATACGCTGTCGCGGAATACGGACAACAGTTCCTCCGGCACGAACGGTTGGGTGGGATGGTATGGTAGCGGAGGCCCGCAGGCCCAGGACCAGCTCAGCAGAGAATACAGTCTCAGCGCAAACAACGCCACCCATCGTCTGGCGGCGGCATTCATGGCTCAGATACCGGTTGGCCGCGGCCTATTGCTGGGCAACAATATGAACAAGGTGATCGACGCCGTCATCGGGGGCTGGTCGGCGTCGTCGAATCTCACCATGCAAAGCGGGCAGCCCGTCCATATCCAGATGGACATCAATCGTTTGGCCGATGGCCAACAACGGCCCAACGTGACCTGCTCGAATCCGGGCACCGGGGTCGGCTATCACGCTGCCGCTTCGGCGCTCCTGAACGGGGCGACCAACGGCATTTCCGTGTTCAACACGAATTGTTTCGCCGACCCTGGAGACCAACAGCTCGGCAACGCGCCCCGATATTTCGACGGTTTAACCTCGCAAGGAATCGATATCGTCGATCTCGCGCTGAGGAAGCAGTTTAGCATTCGGGAAAACATGAAATTGCAGGTGCGGGCGGAGGCGTTTAACGCATTCAATATCACGCGCTTCGATCGCGCCGGATTCGGATTTGGATCCGGGAGCTTCGGTGAAGTTAACAGTCTGGCGAACGGTTCCCATCCACGCCAGATGCAAATCGTGGCGCGCTTTGAGTTCTAGATTACCCCCGGCTCCAATCGGGATGAGAAGCCGGAACCGGACATATCCGGCCCTTGAGTTTCCACATATGACCACACTTCGCTTCTCCGCGGCACTCTTCATTCTCCCGGCTATGCTTCACGGCCAAGTAAGTCAGGACTGGACTCACTACGTGCGCATCGCCGGCAACGGCCTGCGCCTGGACAACGCCGGCCAGATCGTCCGCGGCGCGACCGATACGAATGTCTTCGGCATCGAAGTGGACAACGACATTCCCGGACGTTACGAGAGCTTTGTCGATCCCACCGAAAAGCTACAAGCCATTCGTCAAGCCGCCGAAGAAGCGCACAAGGTTGGTAACTACGCGTTCGTCTATGTCGCCGGCACCGAGTGCATCACGGCCCACGCCGCCTCCTCCGCGCATAGCATGGCCAAAGATCACCCGGATTGGTTACAGCGCAAAATCACGGGAGAACCGGCGCTGTTCGGCGGCGGCAAAGCTTTCTGGATCCGCGAAGGCGATGAAGACGTCTGGATCACGCCGTTCGCGAAAGAGTGGCGCAAGATCTACATGGAGCGGGTCCGGCAGATTGCGGGCACGGGCATTGACGGTATCTATGTCGACATTCCCTATTGGATGACGCACTTCGACGGCTGGGAGGACTCCTGGGCCAGTTTCGACGACTATACGGTAGCGGCGTTCAAGGCCAAGACCGGTCTCGACGCCAAGACCGATCTGAAGCTGGGCGATTTCCGGGATGCCAACTTCCGTAAGTGGGTCGACTTCCGCATCGACGCACTTACCGGCTTCCTGCGCGAGATCGACTCCAATGTGAAGGCCGTGAATCCGAATTGCAAAACGATCGCCGAGATCTACCCAGGCATCGAGGAGCCAGCCGTCCGGGTGGGCAGCGACGTGTACGGCATTTACCGCGTCGTCGATACCATCGCGCATGAATACAGCACCGGCGGCCGGGCAGCGGCCCGCACGCCCCTGGCCTGGTTCCAGGATATGACCGGCATGTTCTCGTTCCGCGCGTTCGCCGGCGGCAAGCCAAGCTGGATGCTGAGTTACTCGTGGGAGAACGAGAAACCGATCGCGCCCGGGGAGGCGATGAAGAATCTGGCGATGGCGCAGCTAGTGGCCGGGACCAATACCTGGGACGCGCGAGGGCACGTGATGTCCGGCTCTAACGACATCCAGACCCGCAAGTTACTCTTCGGCTGGATGAAGGAACACGAAAAGACTTTCTTTTCGCCGAGACAGCCGGTGAGGCCCATCGGAGTGTATTTCTCTCCCAAGAGCCGCGATTACTTTGCCAAAGAGTTCATCGATTCGTACCGGGGAATCATGTTACTGCTGCTGCAATCTCACTTGGAGTTCCAGATTGTGACGCCACGCACTCTGCGGGATTTCCAGGGAGACGCGTTGATTCTGCCCGATGCCCGCTGTCTTGGGAAAGAGGAATTGGATTCCTTTGGCTCCTACGCCGGTTCGGCGAAAACGCTGATCGTCACGGGCGAAACCGGACAATACGACGAAACGGGGGCAAGCAGGCAGTCGAATCCGGTGCATCAGCTTCTGGGGATTACCAGTCCGGCGGAGAAGAAAGCAGGCAAGAAGTTTATCTACTACCCGCAATGCCCCGGCAGGGCTTACTATGCTCAACTGCGGAAGGAGTTTGACCGCCAAGCCGCCGCGGGCGTGTGGGAGAGTTCCCAATTCGAGGTCTTAAGGAAAGCCTTCGTGGCCGAAATATTGGCGGTCTCGGGTCTGAAGCCCGCGGTACAGGTGGAGGCGTCCCCGTTTCTCGCGACTCAGATCGCCATCGTTGACGGCAAGATCTCGGTTTTTCTGGCGAACTTCAAGGGGCTGAAATCCAAGGAAATCGCCCAGCAGATCCCCGAGAAAGATGTGACCATTACCTTTTCCACGAGCGGGCCGCGCACGGTGGTCTTTTTGCCGTTCCTCGGGCAAATGCAAACACTACAGGGGACATTCAGCGGCGGTAAGCTAACCTGCAAATTGCCGGCTATCGACAAAGGCGCAGTCGTTTGGGTTGAGTAAGATTACGGCATCGATGTTATGCGACGGACATGGGAAGAAACCACCTTTTTGTTGCGATCGGTTTGCCGGCGGGGCACGCGGCAGTTGTGAACGCATGAAGCAGCCCACATATCCCGCCTCTGCGCTTATGTTGCTGCTATTACCCGGTTCGGCGTTATGGGCCCAGCCCGGAACTCCACGCCCCGCTTTCTACGTCTCACTCACAGGAGACGACTCGAATCCAGGCGGCATAAAGGCGCCCTGGCGGACGATTCAACACGCCGCGGACGCGGCTATCGCCGGAAGCACGGTGAATGTACGTGGAGGAACGTATTCGGAGCGGATCACCATCAACGTGTCCGGGAACGCGCGCGACGGATACGTAACGTTCCGGAGTTATCCGGGCGAGACAGCCATACTGGATGGCGAGCGCCTGACTCCCGAAGGGAGAAGCGGCATGCTCGTCATCTCCAATAAGAGCTACATCCGAATTCAGGGCTTCGAGATCCGGAATTACCGTACCGGCGATCGAAGGCGCACTCCGATGGGCATTAGTGTCTCCGGCAGCGGCGCCCACATCGAGCTTCTCAACAATAACGTCCACCACATTGAACAGACCTTTTCGGGACGCGACGCTCCGGGGCGGGGCGCCAACGCGTTCGGCATTGCGGTCTACGGCACCGATGCCAAGACGCCGATCACCGATCTGGTCATCGACGGCAACGAGGTTCACCACCTGAAGACCGGCTCCAGCGAGTCGCTGGTGGTCAACGGAAACGTGACGAACTTCCGGATCACGCATAACATCGTTCACGACAACAACAACATCGGAATCGACGTCATTGGCGCAGAGCGCACCGCGCCCGATCCCGCCGCCGACCAGGCCCGCGACGGCCTGGTAAGCGGCAACCTGGTTTATAACATCACCTCGCGGGGGAACCCTGCGTACGGCAACGACCAATCCTCCGATGGCATCTACGTGGATGGCGGCGCCCGGATTCTGATTGAACGCAACGTCATTCATCACGTCGACTTTGGAATCGAACTGGCGAGCGAGCATCGGGGGCGCACCACCAGCCACGTCACCGCCCGCAACAACCTGATCTATGCCTGCAATACCGCCGGCATATCGATCGGCGGCTATGGCGCCGAGAGGGGTGGCACCGACCATTGCGCGGTAGTCAACAACACGCTTTATGAAAACGATACCGCCGACACCGGCTCCGGCGAGTTCCAGATGCAGTTCAACATGACGAATAACGTATTTGAGAACAACATTGTCTATGCGGGAAGCCGCTGCCTTATGACATCGAGTAAGTCCGGGCCGGTGGATAGTAACACGCCGACTGTATCCATGGGTTACAACGTGTATTATTGCGCTGGCGGTCCGGAGGCGAGCAAATGGGGGTGGTTCCCGGCCAGCTACTCGGGATTCGCCAGCTACATCGGGGCGACGGGGAACGACCGGCATTCCCGCTTCGCAGATCCCCGGTTCGAGGACCCATCGAATCATGACTTTCACCTGCAGCGGGCGTCTCCGGCGATCGATGCCGGCACGAATGCGGGAGCGGCGGTGGTTGGCGGCCAGGACCTTGATGGCGGAGCGAGGGTCCATGGCTCGAACATCGACGCCGGCTGCTACGAAAGGCGGCAGAAGCAAGAGCGCGCTGAACCCGGCAAATAATGTGAATAGGACCGCGGCGGCGGACTGGAGGACTCCCCGGCATATCCAAGTAGCTAGCCGGAAACATCCTCTCGTAATTCAGGCCGATTTGCCGAAGCGTTGCCAGGGACTCACGATAGTCGAAGTCCACGTTCAAGACCGCGCCATGGCGCTCGCCGCTTGTGAACAGCGCGATCGCCTTTCCGCCCACTAACTAAACTGCTTCCGGAACCGCCAGATACTCAGCGAGCCGAGCACGAGAGTAAACACTAGCAAGCCCAGGAAATTCGGCCAGAGATCGGAGAATCCGCTCCCCTTCAGCGTGCTGGCGCGCACGATGGTGGCGAAATGGTGAATAGGATTGAATACGGTCAGAGGCCGCAGCCATTTCGGCATCGCTTCCACCGGATTGAGCGCTCCCGACAGTGACGACAGCGGAGGGTTCACAAAGAAGCTGGTCAACATCGCCTGCTGCGCGGACTTACTAAACGTGGCGATCACCGTGCCCAGGCTGATGCCCGAAAGGATGCACAGCGCGCTCCCCGCCAGCAGGAAGAAGACGCTTCCGTGGAAGGGAACATGAAAGGCGAACTTGATTACTCCGATCGCCACCAGCATCATCATGCACAGCAGGAAGAAGAGCGGCGTGATTTTGGCGACGATGATTTCCGTTGTGCTGGCCGGCGACATCAACAGTTGTTCGATGGTCCCGGCCTCGCGTTCCTTCACCATCGCGGCGGAAGAAACAAGCGAGCTATTCAAAATCAGTAGCAAGCCAAAGACGCCGGTCACGATGAACCACGAATCGTTCAGGCCCGGATTATAGAGAAACGCCGGTTGAAGCAGCACGCGGCCGCGGCGGCCGATCGCCGGCGCGGCGGCCGCTTGCGTCCTAACATGAATTCCTTGACTGCCCAGACCGTTGTTGAAGCTTTGAATGACCCCTTCGGCATATCCCTGCGCGATGGTGGCCGTGTTCGCGTTCATCGCGTTCATCAGGAACTGGACCGTTGGCGCCCGCCCGCGCATCAGATCGCGCGCATAATCGTAGGGAACAACCACGCCCGCGTCCACGCTGCCTTCCGAGGTTGCCTTTCCAAGCCGATCGACGGAAGAATAGTAGCCCGCCAGTTCAAAGCTCTTGCTTTCGGTCAACGTCGCGATCAGCTCGCGGCTCTCCGGCGTCCGGCTTTCGTCCACTACCCCCAGCCGTACATTCGACACCGTGGCGCTCAACGCAAAACCGAAGAGAGTCAACTGCACGACCGGCGGGAGAATCAGCGAGATGGCCAGACGGCGGTCCCGCCGGATTTGATTAAACTCTTTGCGGATCAAAGCCGGCAGGCGAGGGTTGACGAGAGAGCGCGGGACGTCTCTCATCGCTTAGGCCTTCAGCCGCATCCCGCGCATGCCCCACCAGCCGATGCCGTAAAAAATTCCGCCGATGCCGCCGATAATCACAACCTTGAACCACTCCGCGGGCCAACCGCCTCCCTGTAGCAGAGCGTCCCGCACAATCTCGATGTAATACCGGCCCCAGACGAAATTCGAGATCCAACGCAAGCCGGCTGGGATGTTTTGAATGGGAAAGATCAAACCGCCAAGCAGGAACACCAGCAAAAATCCTCCCAACGCCACCGCCTGCATCGCGGCCGCCTGATTTGGTATCGTCGCGCCGGCCATCGTCCCGAAGGAGGCCACGCAGAAGGCGTATAAAACGGTGGCGACCAGAAATGGAGT
Organism: uncultured Acidobacteriota bacterium; assembly: GCA_963823105.1. GTDB lineage: Bacteria > Acidobacteriota > Terriglobia > Bryobacterales > Bryobacteraceae > JAJYKC01. The sequence goes on along the minus strand of CAWGKC010000005.1, from coordinate 483,832 downwards.
CGGGTCTCCCGCGAAACGGAGACCGAAATTGGTGAACAGCAGCGCCATCATCACCGCGCCCTCCCCAAGCGCCACGGCCATGAAGGCGAATATCTTTCCCAGCAAGAACTCGTGCGCCGGAATACTCGAAACGTAGACTTGCAAAATGGTCTTCTGCTCTCCCTCTTTGGCCATCGCAAGCGCGGCCAGCAAGGGAGGGAACATCGACATCGCCAGCACGAAGACGCCGGGGCCGTAAAACTTCTTCGAGGAAAGTTCCGGGTTAAACCAAAGCCGGATCGCGGCCCGCACCGGCCCGTCAACCTGCCCGCCCGTCGCTTGCAGGTTGTAGGCGCGAGCGACTTGGCCGGCGTATCCGGAAACCAACTTGGCCGTATTGGCGTCGGAGGCGTCGACCAGCAACTGCACCGGCGCGCTCGCCCCGCGCGCTACGTCTCTTCCAAAATGTTCGGGGATGATCAGCACCGCCCGCGCTGTGTTCGAAACCAACACCTGCTCCGCGGACCGGTCCACCGGCCAGGAGACCACGTGAAAGGTAATCGAGGCGCGAAACGCGTCGATGAATCGCTGCGAAGCGGGGGAGCCGTCGAAATCCTGCACGACGATCGGCAGATCGTTGACGGTAAGCGAGAGCGCGGCGCTCATCAGCACCAGCAGAACGAGCGGCAGCACCAACGCCAGCGCCAGCGTGCGCCAGTCGCGGACAATCTGGGTCAGCTCCTTCCGTGTTTGAGCGAAGATTCGTCTCATCGGCCCTCAATCTTCCCTGGCGACCTTGCCCTGGCGGCGAGCCTTCTCGACGATGCCGATGAACACGTCCTCCAAAGAGAACCGCCCTTCCCGCGCGCTCGCGATATGGATGCCGGCCGCTTCCAGTTGGCGGGTGGTTCTTTCGATGGCCGCCGCGGGGTCTTCCCCGGTAATCACATGGAGCCGATCGCCGAAAAGGGACACCCGCCAAGGTTCGGCGTCGTTCTTCAGCAGATCCGCCGCGCGCTGCGGACGATCGGTGACGAATTCCAGCAGGTGTCCTTCCTGCCGGCTTTTAATGCCACTCGGCGAGCCTTCCGCCACCAGCTCGCCCGCCACCATCATTCCCAACCGGTTGCACTGTTCCGCTTCTTCGAGGTAGTGCGTAGTCACCAGAATCGCCGCGCCCGCGTCCGCCAGGCGGTTGATCATATTCCAGAAAGAGCGGCGCGCCAACGGGTCCACGCCGGAGGTCGGCTCATCCAAAAACAAAATGCCGGGCTCGTGCATGACGGCGGCGCCAAAAGCGACGCGCTGTTTCCAGCCGCCGGGCAGGCTGCCGGTGAGCTGATCCCGTTTCCCTTCGAGCCCGGAGAACGAGAGCACCCAGCGCATCTTTTCTTCCCGCTCCCGCTCCGGCACGCCGTACACGCCGGCAAAGAAATCGAGATTCTCCCGAATGGTCAAATCGTCGTAGAGGGAGAATTTTTGCGACATGTACCCGATCTTCTGGCGCACCATTTCCGAGCGCAGGTTCGCCGTCTCCCCCGCCAGTTCCATCTCTCCCCTCGTCGCCTCCATCAATCCACAGAGCATTTTGATGGTCGTCGTTTTGCCGGCCCCGTTCGCACCGAGCAGCCCATAGACCTCCCCATAGCGAACCTGTAGAGTGACGTCGTTCACCGCCGTGAAGGACCCAAACCGTTTAGTGATCTTCTCCGCTCCGAGGGCGATCTTGCCGCGCAGGCCCCTGTGATCGTGGCGCGCGGGGAACTCAATCGTTTGGTTTTCCTGTCCCAAATCTCGCAACCGGGCGATGAAGGTGTTCTCGAGAGTCGGCTCATCCACGCGGATTTCCTGGATCGCGATGCCCGTGCGATCGAGCGTGTCTTTCAATCGCGCCAAGGGTGTGGCGCCAACCGCGAGGGCATCCGCGTCCCGCGGCTCGCGCACCAATAAGTCGATGCGGTCCCCAAAGCGCTGCACATCGAGAATGTCCGGGTCTCCGGGGGCCGCCGCGGATAGGATTTCCTCCGCCGTCCTCAGGTCCGGGGTTCGCAGTTCCACACGCTTGGCCTCCAGGCTCGCCCGCAACTCGGCCGGCGTGCCCAACTGCTGAATCCGCCCCTGAAAGAAGAGGGCCACGCGATGACATCGCTCGGCCTCGTCAAGGTACGGCGTCGCCACCAGGATCGTCAACCCATCGGCGGCCAAATGCGCCAGCGTGTTCCAGAACTCGCGGCGGGACACGGGATCGACTCCGGTGGTGGGCTCGTCGAGCAGCAGCACCCGGGGTTGCGGAACCAGCGCGCACGCCAGGGCCAGCTTCTGCCTCATCCCACCGCTCAATTGGCCGGCGAGCCTGCCGGAAAACCGGTCCATATCGAACATTTGAAGATACAGCCGCCCGCGCGCGTCGATTTCCTTCGGCGGAACTCGGCGAAGCTCGCCCGTATAGCGTATGTTTTCGAAGACGCTCAGGTCGGGATACAAGCTGAAAGCCTGCGTCAGATATCCGGTCTGCGAGCGCATGGTCCGCGCCGCTTCGCCGAAGATCTCCGCGCTGCCCGATGTCGCCTCCATCACGCCGCTGAGAATTTGCAGCGTCGAAGTCTTGCCGGCCCCGTCCGGGCCGATCAATCCGAAAATCTCCCCCTCTTCGACATCGAACGCGATCCCGCGAACGGCATCGACGGCCCCGTAACGCTTCCATAGTCCGCGAACGCCGATCGCCGCTCGCTCTTTGGAATCCGGCCGCTGTTTCACAACGCCGTCCACTGGCGCGGGCGCTGTCATCTGCGCGTGCCTTCCGGCCAGGCCTCGCCATGCACCAGGATTTCCCCGTCGGCGGGCATGCCGGGTTTGGCGAACCCGAACCCAGCCTTAAGCTGAAGCTTCACCCCCACCACTTGCTTCACCCGGTCCTCCCGGAAATAGGTGTTCTCGGGAGTAAACGTCGCTTGGGGATCGATGCGGGAAACAAACGCGTCGACGGGCTTGCGCGGGTCGGAATCGAGAAACACGCGCGCCGCTTGGCCGGTCTTCACCTTGCCGATCCGCCCTTCGGGGATGAACCCGCGCAGATAGACCTTATCCAGATCCACCAACGTGATTACCGGAGTTCCCGCGGTTAGCACTTCTCCCGGCTCGGCCGTCCGGGTGGTCACCGTTCCCGAGAAAGGGGCCTTGATCGTCAAATCCCGGCGGTTGGCTTCCGCTTCCGCCAACTGCGCGCGAGCTTGTCCGGTCTGCGCCGCCGCGCTCGCGATCTCCGCCTCCTGCTGCCGGATCTGCCGGCGCACCAGCGCGACCTGCGATTCGCGGATGCTTGGATTCGACAAATTCGCCTTGGCCGTGGTCAGTGCGCCCCGCGCCGCCTCCACCCTCCGTTTGGCGGAGGCTACGGCCGCGGCCTGTTGATCGGCGGCGGCCGCCGCTTGAAGCCCCTGGCGCTCGGAAACCGTCCCGGACTTCGCCAGCCGCCCGTAGGCTTCCTTATCGAATAGCGCGATCCGATAGGCGGCCTGCTCCCGCGCTAAATCCGCTTCCGCCGCAGCAACGTCGGATTCCGCCTGCTGCACCCGTCCGGCGGCGTCGGACTTCGATTGCTCGGTTTGCAGTTGGCTCTGCAGAAGCTGCTCCTGAAGCACGCCGATTTCGTCCCGAGCCGCATTGGCCTTCGCTTCCGCTTGCACCAGCCCCGCCCCGGCCTGGTCCTCCCGCGCGCGAATCTGATCGTCGCTAAGGATGGCGACGATGTCTCCCGCGCCGACGTGGTCGCCCTCCCGCACGCGCACCTCGAGAACCCGCCCGCTCGCCTGCGAGGCGATGGCGGAATCGTCCCCCTCGATCCGGCCGCTCAACGCCACGATGCTCTCCGGCAGCCGCGGATCCGCGAAGAACGCGTCCCAGACGAAGTACGCGCCTGCCGCCACGCCTGCCAACAGGACCACGAATACCAGCCGCCGCCGTGTGCCGGAACGCTCCGGGACCGATCCGGCCGCCTCCGGCTCCGGCCGGTCCGCAATCTTTTGCCGAGTGGTTTCGGCGCTCGTTTGTTCTGTCACTTCCCCGCCCCCGGTTGCTTGGCTCGCCCCTTCGCGACGCCCACCGCGGCTTCCCGAAGGTAGGCGAGGGAGAAGTCCGCGATGTGATCCGCGATCCGGTCCAGTTGCTCCGATGTCATCTCGAGACCCGGCCAAAGTTGGACCAGGACGGGCTGCGCCAGCGCGTAAATGAGCACCTGTCCGATGACGCTCTGCACGCACAGGCGCGTCTTTTCGGCGTCCGGCGGCAAGCCGAGCATCGATCCAACGAGTTCCCGCATCCGGTTGTAGAGCGGCAGCATCGCTTCCCGGATGACACACGACATCGCCGGCGTGGGCGCCGCCAGTTCGTGCGCCACGATCCGAAAGTGCCAGTCCGGCGGACCGCCCTTGCGCAGGCTCTGAACTCTCAATTTGATCACCGCCCGCAACACCGACTCCGGCGCCGCGTTCCGATCGATCGCGGCCCGGACGCCTTCGAAATTAGCGGCGTGCAAAGACAGACGCAATACCTCGGTGTACAAGCCCAGCTTATCCCGGAAATAATAATTCACCGCGGCGACATTGGCCCCGGCGCGCGTACAAATTTCACGCACCGTAGACGCATGATAACCGTGTTCGGCAAACACCCGGCCCGCGATCTCGATCAGCTTCGCCCGCGTCGCATCGTTACCGGCCATTTCCCCGTTGTGGCCCGCTCCGCGCCTCTTGCCGTTGGACGTTCGCAATTCCATATGAAACGACAGTTTAAAACGTTGGTTTTAATTTTGTCAATAGGCGGCTCAAAGGGGCCGCCAAAGCAGGGGTTTAATGGGGGCGCGGGCGGGAGAAAGTTTACGGGATTTCGAGAGTGGCGGGGATCTATCCGATGTTCCCGAGGTGCGGAACATGATGGCGCGGCTGAGCGGCGAGGCGCTGGCGCGAGTCGATCCATTGGTGGAGACGGCGCATGCGGGGAGCCGGCCGGAGGCGGCGGAGATTCTCATCGGCGCGGGAATCGAGAGCCAAAAGGAGCTTTTCGAGCGGCCCGCGGCTTCGGCGGAGGAGATCGCAAAACGGAAGGAGCGGCTGCGGCAGATGGCCTTGGATGCATTGAGGCCCAAGAATTAACGGCGCCAGTAAGAGTGAGAGTTCGCCGGGATCGCATAGACTGAAGATAACGAGGGCGGCTTCTATCGAAACGGCCGCGCGTCCGCGTTGCAATGGAATCCTTTTTGAGCAAGTACCGGAACCTCACCGTGCTGCTGGTCGTGGTGGTGGCGCAGTTGTTGCTGTTGGGCTACCAGGTGAAGACCAACCAGGACGTGCGAATGATCCGCGTGTGGGCGGTGTCGGCGGTGACGCCGATCGCGCAGTTGCTGGAGGCTTCGCGGCAGCACACGTTTGGCGTGTTCGGGAATTATTTCGTGTTGTTGGGGGTGAGAGAGGAAAACCGGCGTCTGCGGGACGAGATGGGCGATCTGCGAATGCAGAACCAGTTTCTGCGCACGCAGTTGTCCGACGCCGACCGGGCGAAGGCGCTGACGGTGTTTCAGGCGCAGACGCAATCGAAGACGCTGGCGGCACGCGTGATCAGTAACGGGACGGGAGCGAATTCGGCGACGGTGTTCGTGGACCGGGGGTCGGCGAGCGGCGTGGAAAGCGGGATGGCGGTGGTGACGCCGGAGGGGATCGTGGGAAAAGTAGTGGCGGCGTATCCAACGGCTTCGCTGGTGCTGTTGATCACCGACCCGACGTTCGCCGCGGGCGTGGTTTCGCAGAAGAACCGCGTGGCGGGGACGCTGAAAGGGCAGGGGCATGGGGTCTGCATCGTCGACTATATTCAAAACGAGCAGAAAGTGGATTTGGGCGAGTGGTTTTACACGTCGGGATACGACCGGGTGTTTCCGCGGGGGTTTCCGGTGGGACAGGTATCGGTGGTGCGGAACGGGCGCAACGGGAAGGAAGTGTATTTGAATCCGGCGGGATTGCAGGGCGGGCCGGAGGGCGTGTTGATCGTGCTGGAGGGAGTGCATTCGCAGATTCCGGAGAACGTGCCGCCGGCGCCGGGGGTGCATTTGACGGAGGCGCCTCCGGAGAGCGCGGCGACAGAAGCGGGGGCGGCGCAGAGCGGGCCGGGGACGTCGGCGGACCGGCTGCGGGAGACCTACCAGCGGATCGGGCAGATCGAGAATCACCAGTTCGGCGAGCCGGGAGCGGCGCCGAATTTCAATTTGAAATCGCCGGCGCCGGTGGCGGCGAAGCCAGCGGTTGAGACGGCGAAAGGCGCGGCGGTCCCTGGGACGCCCGGGCAACCAGCGAGAATTGCGGCGGCGGGCGCCGTAAATTTCCCGCCGCCGAAGAAGGCGCCGCCAGCCGCGGCCGCTCCGAAGAGGGTGAGCGCGCCGCTGCTGGTCACCGACCCCACCGACGCCGATCCTTCCACGCCCGAAGTCTTAAAGAATCTGGAAGAAGCCAAGCCCGCCAAGCCGGCGGAGCCGCACGGGCGATGAGCGATTTTAGCGAACGGCTGCTGACCGAGCCGGGGAAGAGGAAAACGCGGCGGCTACAGCCGGTGACGCTGATCGTGGCGCCGCTGGCGGCGATTCTTTTCCAGGTTTACGTGCCGCGGTTTTTCCCGTTTCTGGCCTACCTGGAGCTGCCGCTGCTGGTGACGCTGCACTTCGCCCTGCGGCAGCGGAGCCCGATCGCGGCGGTGTTCTACGGAGGCGGAATCGGGCTGGCGCAGGACTCGTTGTCGCATCTGCCGCTGGGGATGTATGGGATCGTGAAGACGCTGGTTGGGTATTTCGCGGCGTCGGTGAGCCAGCGGTTCGAAGTGGAGAATCCGCTGGTGACGCTGGTGTTGTCGTTCTTTTTTTATTTTTTCCACCAGTTTTTTTATTGGGTGCTGGCGAGGGCGCTGCTGGGCCAGACGATCGGCTTCGATCCGCAACAAACTTTGATTTTCGGGCTGTTAAACGCCGTGGTGGCGCTGCCGTTGTTCCACATCTTGGATAGACTGAGAGAGGCGGGCTGAGCGGCCCGCCGCCATTGAAGTGAATCCCCCAAGCGAGCGCGAACCGGAATCCGTTCACGAGCACAAGCCTCTGCGCGAAGACTCGAAGTTCGCCACGGCGAAGATCGCCATCTTTCAATATTTGGCGGTAATCATCTTCATGCTGCTGATCGCCCGGTTCTGGGACTTGCAGGTGAAGAACCCGGCGGTGTACCAGGAGCGGGCGGACCAGAACCGGATCCGCGCGGTTCCGGTGCCGGCGCCGCGCGGGAAGATCCTGGACCGCGACGGGCGGGTGATCGTCGACAATCATTCTTCCTATACGCTGCTGCTGAACCGGGAGAATTTGAAGACCGCGCACTTGCGCGAGATCGCCGACGGGCTGAATCTGGATTACGGGCAATTGATGGCGCGGCTGGAAAAATTCCGCAAGCGGCCGACGTACGAGCCGGTGATCATCAAAGAGGAATTGACATCGCAGGAATTGGAATTCGTCGATTCGCACCGCGATCCGGGGACGTTTCCGGAATTGACGCTGATCCGGGCGCAACGGAGGCTTTATCCGAGGGACGGGCTGGCGGCGCACGTGATCGGAACGGTGGGCGAGGTGAGCGAGAGCGAGCTGGACTCGCCGGACTTCGCGAAGTACCAACAGGGCGAAGTGATCGGGAAAGACGGGTTGGAGCGGCAATACAACGATACGCTGATGGGAGTGGACGGCCAGCGGCGGGTGGTGGTGGATAATATGGGCCGCGAGCGCGCGGTGCTGGACGATAAACCGGCGGTGCCCGGGCAGGATTTGCAGACGACGCTCGATTTGGATTTGCAGGTGGTGGCGGAATTGGCTTTGGAAGGGCGGGAAGGGGCGGTGGTGGCGCTCGATCCGCGGACGGGGGAAGTGCTGGCGATGGCGAGCCGGCCGGCGTTCGATCCGAATCTGTTCGCGGCGCGGATTCGCACGAAGGACTGGAACGCGCTGCTGGACAATCCGGAGAAGCCGCTGCTGAACCGGGCGATTCAGGCGCAACTGGCGCCGGGATCGACGTTCAAGCCGTTCATGGCGATGGCGGGGCTGGAGAGCGGGTTGATCGACGACAATTTCCACGTGCATTGCAGCGGCGGAGCGACGTTCTACGGCCGGTGGTTCAAGTGCTGGCAGAAGCACGGCCACGGCGACGTGGACGTTCACAAGGGCATCGTGCAATCGTGCGACGTGTTCTTTTACACGGTGGGCAACAAGCTGGGTATCGACACGATCGCAAAATACGCAGAATTGGCCGGATTCGGGCATAAAACGGGGATCGATTTGCCGCATGAAGCGGACGGGATCATGCCGTCGACGAGATGGGTGATGCGGAATTATCACCGGAAATGGTATGCGGGGGAAACGATCTCGGTATCGATCGGACAGGGCGCGGTGGCGGTGACTCCGCTGCAACTGGCGTCGGCGATCGGCGGGATCGCGATGGGCGGGATGTGGAAGACGCCGCACCTGGTGAGGGACGCCAATCGTCCGGTGGCGTTCCGCAAGGCGGATTTCAACCCGGACAACGTGGCGAAGGTGATCGCGGGGATGTTCGGCGTGGTGAACGAGGGCGGCGGAACGGGCGGGAAGGCGCGGCTGCAGAACGTGGCGGTGTGCGGGAAGACCGGGTCGGCGCAAGTGGCCTCGAACGACTTGGTGAAAAGCCTGAAGGGCAATTCGCGGCTGGCGGATTTGAAAGACAACGCGTGGTTCGAGGGGTTTGCGCCGAGAGACAATCCGGAGATCGTGGTAGTGGCGCTGCTGCAGGGCGGGGTACATGGAGACCGGGCGGCGCCGGTGGTGCGCGACGTGATGAAGGCTTATTTCGACAAGAAGGCCCGGCAGAATCAGCCCCTGCCGCAATTGGCGATTATGCGGATGCCGGTTCCGGCAGTGGCTACCGTTCCGGTGGTTTTGAAGAAGCCGCCTCCGCCGAACGACGCGCAAGAAGAGGATCGTTAGCCGGATGGCGAAGTACCGCTCGATTCGCGATTACGATTGGATGTTGTTGATCGTCTCCTTCGCGATTTGCGGCGTCGGAGTGCTGCAGATCTTCAGCGCGACGCTCGACACGCCTTGGCGGGACGCCTGGTGGAAGCAGGTTGTGTGGATCGGGATCGGCGTGGCGTTGATGGGCATCGCGGCGACGATCGATTACCATACGATGCTGGGTAGGGTGGCGTGGCTGTACGGGTTGTCGATCTTGGGATTGATCTCCACCTTCGCGGTGGGACGAAGCGCGTATGGGTCGCAGCGATGGATCGGGATTGGAGGAATACGCCTTCAGGTGTCCGAGTTCGTCAAACTGGTGATAATATTGCTAGTAGCTCGTTATCTATCCGATCTGAAAGGAGACCGGATGGAGCCACGGGATCTATTGAAACTAGGGGGGTTAATAGCGATTCCGACGATTCTGGTGCTGAAGCAGCCGGATTTCGGGACGGCGATGACTTACCTGGCGATCCTGGTGGCCGGTATTTTTCTGGTGGGTTTGAAGTGGCAGCACACAATCATTCTGGTGGCGTCGATCGGGCTGATTTTGCCGGTGGGCTATTCGCTCCTGAGGGACTATCAGAAGGCGCGTCTACTGAGTTTTATCGATCCGAGCCGCGATCCAAAGGGGTCCGGATATCAGGTGATCCAATCGGAGATCGCCGTCGGGGCGGGGGGAATTTGGGGCCAGGGGGTGACGCGGGGGACGCAAACGCAGTTGCGATTCCTGCCGGTGCCGCACACGGATTTCATATTCTCGGCCTTCGCGGAGGAGCACGGGTTTGTCGGCGTGGTGGTGGTTTTGGGGCTCTATTTTTTGATGCTGATGCAGATCGTTCAAAACGCGCAGGCGTCGCCCGACCGGGCGGGGATGTATGTCTGCATGGGCATTGGCGCTCTACTGTTGTTTCACATTTTGGTCAACGTCGGAATGGTGGTGGGTAGGATGCCGGTGACCGGCATTCCGCTGCCGCTGATGAGTTCCGGCGGATCGAATATTTTGTCGGTATTTATCATGCTGGGATTGGTCAATAATGTCCGGTTCCGGAGATTTGTCAACTGAAGAGGGCCGGGAAGACGGCCGGGCTTCGGGGAATGAAGTAAGGCAGCGAGTTTGGCTTAAAAAAAGATTTGGCGGGCGGAGGCGGGGATGCGCGAGAGCGGCATTCGCGCCAGGCCGCTTCCGGATGGAAACCGGGCGGGCCAGGAAAAGCGGCCCGCTTCCGTGGGACGGAACGGTTTGTAGAAGAAGCCAATAGTTGGGTAAACGGTCCGGCACGGATCACCCGGCTGAAGAAAAAACTCGATCTCCCTGGCTTTCGACCCCAGCGAAGTTCAGGCTCTCCCGCCCCAGGAAAGGGAGCGATCGATGAGCAAAGAGCTGGTGATTTCGGCGAACCGCCACGAGACGAAAGTGGCGATTCTCGAAGACGATCAACTGGTGGAGATTTACTTTCAGCGGGCGAACGAATATTCGCTGGCGGGAAGCATCCATAAGGGGCGAGTGACGCGCGTGCTGCCGGGAATGCAGTCGGCGTTCGTGAACGTGGGGTTGGAGCGGGACACGTTCCTCTATGTTTCCGACTTCTTCGAGGAGCACGGGGAAGATGTGGACGGGGTGACGCCGGAGAGGCCGGTGCGGGCGGTGCGGGGGATGGAGGCGCGGGAAGAGCGTGGGCGCGGCGGGAGAGGGCGCGGCGGCTACGACCGGCCACGGGTGGAAGCGCCGGCGCCGGTGGGCGACCTTACGCCTGAAGCGGCGGATGCACCGGTTGATTTAGCGCCGAGCGCGGGGGCTGCGCCGGCGATGGACCGGGGAGAGCGTCCGCGCCAGGACGACGGCGACCGGCGGAACCGGCGGTCGCGGCAAAGGAACCGGGGGCGGGGATTTCCGGATTCCAAGTACGCAACCGAAATGCGTGGCGAGGAGGAGCCGGTTCGCCAGCGGAGCGTGAGCATTGCGCCCGCCGGACCGGTGGATGAGCCGCAGACAGGCGCGGCGGACTTTATGGTGCTGCCGGGCGAAACGTTATCGAAATATCGCAGAACGAGCGCGCGGGCGGCATCCGTGGCTCCGGCGGAGGAGACGGCGAATGCCGAAGAGCCGGTGGAGCGGGTGGACCTTTCGAGTTCGATCGAAGAGGCTAGCGAGCCTGAGATCGAGACGGCCGAGGCGGAAGAGGCGATAGAGGCCGAAGCGGAGGCGGCGCAGGAAGCGGCCGAGGCGGTGCTGGCGCTGGGCGGCGAAACGCAAGTTGAAACGGCGGAGGAGGAGCCGGCGGAAGAAGCCGATGAAATCGACGAACTGGATTTCGTCGAGGAAGTTCCGGAAGACTCGGGCGGGCCAGAGGCGGAGGCGGAGGCGCCGGGCGAAACGGAAGCGCCGGCCAGCGAAGACGCGGCCGGAGAACAAGACACAAGGCGGGAGCCGGCGTTGGCGTCGCGAGCCGAGGTGCTGGGACGGCCGGAGGGTTTGTCGGCGCAGGTGCGGGAGCACGGGGGGCGGTATTTGCAGCATCGGGTTTCGCGGCGGTCCCGGCGGCGCGGGCGTGGCGGGCGCGGCGAGGAGCGGAGACCGGACGACCGGCGTCCCGAGGAGCGGAGGCCCGAAGAGCGGAGCGCGGAAGAGAAGCGCCCCGAAACGGTGGAAGCCATCGCGCCACCGGTGGAGGCGAGGGTGGTGGAGCGGCCGGAGCGGGCGGCGATGCCGTCGATTTCGGACCTGCTGAAAGAGCGGCAGGAGATCATCGTGCAGATCGCCAAGGAGCCGCTGGGCCAGAAGGGAGCGCGGATCACGTCGCACATCGCGCTGCCCGGACGGTATGTGGTGTATATGCCGACGGTGGAGCATACGGGAGTTTCGCGGAAGATCGGCAGCGACGAGGAGCGGCAGAGACTGAAGCGCATTTTGATGGCGCACCGCGGGACGGCGCCGGGGGGCTTCATCCTGAGAACGGCGGGCGAGGGACGGACGGAGGAAGAGATCGCCGCGGATATGAATTTCCTGGCCAATCTGTGGCAGGACATCAAGCAGAAGGCCGACAAACATCCGGCGCCGTTGCTGTTGCATCACGACCTGGATATCGTGCAGAGGATTCTGCGGGATCAACTGACCGATTCGTTCAAATCGATCTGGGTGGACAACGAAGAGGTTTACGAAAGCATTTTGAGATTCGTGCAGCGCTTCCAGCCGGCGCTGATGGGGCGGGTGAAGCTGTTCACGCGGCCGGAGCCGATCTTCGACGCCTTCGGCGTTTCGGCGGAACTCGAAAAGGCGCTGCGTCCGAAGGTGTGGCTGAAATCGGGCGGATACATCGTGATCAACCAGACCGAGGCGCTGGTGGCGATCGACATCAACACGGGCAAGTACATCGGCAAGTCCAACCGGCTGGAGGACACGATCGTCAAGACGAACACCGAGGCGGTGAACGAGATCGTGCGGCAGATCCGGCTGCGGGACCTGGGCGGGATCATCGTGGTCGACTTCATCGACATGGACGAGCGTAAGAACCGGCAGAAAGTGATGCAGGCGCTGGAGGAGGCGATGCGGAGCGACCGCGCGCCGTTCAAGATTCTCCAGTTCAACGATTTCGGGCTGGTTGCGATTACGCGGAAAAGAGTGAAGCAGAGCCTGGAGCGGGCGCTGTGTTCACCGTGTCCGTATTGCGAGGGCGCGGGATATGTGAAGAGCGTGCAGACGACAGTGAGCGAGATTCTGCAGGAGGCGCACAAGATCCGGGCCGCGGTGGAGGATAGCAAGGACGTGATTTTACGGGTGCATCCGGAGGTGGCGAAGGTGTTCAAGTCGAACCAGAATCTTTATCTGGAGGAGCTGGAGGATATTCTGGGGCGGCCGGTGATGGTGAAGGGCGACCCGGCGGTGCATCAGGAGAAGTTCGACTTGGCCTAAGGAGGGCGATTTTTATGGCAAATTACGCGCATCCGGAATATTTGGTTGGCACCGATTGGGTGGCGGCGCACTTGAACGACAAGGACGCGCGGCTGGTGGAAGTGGATGTGGATACGAAGGCGTATGGGGAAGGCCACGTTCCCGGGGCGGTGAGCTGGGCGTGGGGAACGCAACTCTGCGACACGCTGCGGAGGGACATCGTTCCCAAAGACGCATTCGAGAAGCTGATGAGCGCGTCGGGGATCGGCAACGATACGACGGTGGTGCTGTACGGCGACAACAACAATTGGTTTGCGGCGTGGGCGCTGTGGCAGATGAAGATGTACGGGCATAAAGACGTCCGCATCATGAACGGCGGACGGAAGAAGTGGCTGATGGAAGGGCGCGATATCTCTTTGGAGGGGCCGGCGCCGGGTGCGGCCGTTTATAAAGCGACCGGGCCGGATTTGACGCTGCGGGCGTTTCTGCCGCAAGTGCAGGAGGCGATCGCGAAGAACGCCGCGGGGTTGGTGGACGTGCGCAGTCCCCAGGAGTTCAGCGGGGAGATTCTGTCGCCACCCGGATTGCCGGAGACGTGCCAAAGGGGCGGACACATTCCGGGTGCGCGGAGCATACCGTGGGGGAAGGCCTGCAACGAAGACGGGACGTTCAAGAGCTTCGACGAATTGAAGGCGCTGTATGCGGCGGAGGGAATCGACGGGACGAAGCCGGTGATCGCATATTGCCGCATCGGGGAGCGTTCCAGCCATTCGTGGTTCGCGCTGAAATACCTGCTGGGGTACGACAACGTGGTGAACTACGACGGGTCGTGGACGGAGTGGGGCAATCTGGTGGGCGCGCCGGTGGAGACGGGCGTGGCGAAAGGCGCCAGCGCATGAAGGTGGAAGAGTACTCCGAGCGCGTGGTGGAAGAGGACGGAGGCTGGAAGGTGAGGCTGGCGAGCTATCGCATCGGCGAGGAATATTATTGCCACGCCGACAACGTCAGCCCCGGCGCGACGATCGCCCGGACCCAGGCGGCGACGCGGGAGGAGGCGGAAGAGAAGGCGCTGGAGCGGGCGCGGAAACATTTGGCGGGAACGCGGCGGCGGGTGGTTTGAGAGCGGGTTTGTTAGACTGACAAAGGAGCCGCGCAATACTTCGGAGAGATGGCCGAGCGGTTGAAGGCGCACGCTTGGAAAGCGTGTATAGGGGAAACTCTATCGAGGGTTCGAATCCCTCTCTCTCCGCCAGAATATATTGAGCGCCGCCGAGCGTCCTATCCATCCGTATTTAGGGAGATTGCCGCGCTGAATGCCGGCCGAACCGGCTTTCTATTTGGGAAAAGGAGCGTGGGTCTCGATTTCATTCGCTATTCGCGAATCGCGAATGTAGAATGGAAGCATGGCGTTGAAGCCGCAGGACGTTTACGTGGTGCTCAAGCTTGTCGCGGATGGGTCGCGCCGCGCTCCGTATTCCCACCTCGCGCTCGAGTTGGTAATGAGTCCGTCGGAGGTGCATGCGAGCGTAAGACGCGCGCGTGCGAGCGGTTTGGTTCGCGGTCCCGATTTGGGAAATCGTCCAAACATAGCGGCGCTGGAAGAGTTTCTTACGCATGGGTTGAAGTACGTGTTTCCCGCGGAACGAGGGGAGCATACGCGGGGAGTTGCAACCTCCTATGGGGCCGCGCCATTGCGAGCGCTGATCGCTCCGTCTGGCGACCCGATTCCGGTCTGGCCGTATGAGGAAGGCAAGCAACGCGGTGTCTCGCTGGCGCCCTTATACAAGACCGCCCCAATAGCGGCTCTGCGTGATAAGTCCTTTTATGAGCTTTTAGCACTTGCCGACGCACTCCGTGAGGGTCGTGTTCGAGAGCGTAAGATTGCCGAGACTGAGTTACGCCGGCGGTTGCGAGCGGTCCATGCCGAATCCAAATCTTGAGCGACTTATCGCGACCGCCGCGTTGTTGCGTCCAATGCTGGGAGACCTGGTGTTCGTGGGAGGAGCCGTGACGAGCCTGCTCATTACGGATGAGGGGGCGGGCATTCCGCGCACGACGGTCGATGTGGACGCAATCGCTGAAATCAGAACCTATGCCGAGTACACTGCGTTTGGCGAACGCCTTCGCGCGCTGGGATTTTCCCATGACACCCGTGAAGGCGCACCCCTTTGCCGGTGGATTCAATCGGGAGCGATCCTGGACGTTATGCCGCTGGATGAGAGGATCCTGGGATTCTCTAATCGCTGGTATCGCGTCGCGATGGAAGCCGCTATCTTGCACCGGTTGTTTCGGGATTTGGAGATTCGGGTTGTAACGGCGCCGTGCTTTCTTGCGACGAAAATCGAAGCGTTCAGAGATCGCGGCCGAGGCGACTTCCTGGCAAGCCACGATCTGGAAGATCTGACTTTCGTCATCGACGGCCGCTCCACGATTGTCGAGGAAGTACAAACAGAGACACCTCCGCTCCGCGAGTACCTCCAGACGGAAGTCACCCGCTTGCTCGCGGCGCCCGGATTCATCGACGCCCTGCCTGGATACTTGCTGCCCGATGCCGCGAGCCAGGCAAGGATCGGGACGGTGCTGCGACGATTGAAAGCAGTCGCGTCTCCGTGATCCCAATTCGGAGAGAAATCGGCCAGAACCGGCAGACGCATCATCGCTAGCCCGCGGTGACGGAATTCCGCCCGTCGTGTTGTTGTGGCCGCAACGGCTCCGATGAGGCGGACTTGTGGCAGCGACTGGGGAGAATTGCAGCCGATGGGTAATGGGGCGAAACGAAACACGGGATTAACGGCCTTCGCGGCGGCTCCGGCAAAGAAGAGCCTGTAGTTTATGGGCTGCACCGAGGTCTCAAACGTTCGAATCCCTCTCTCTCTCCGCCAGAAAAAGCCAGCCTCATACTGGGTGTACACTGATTCAGAAGCTGGGCGCCAGGGATGGAAATTCCGGGCGCGCATCGGCGATCGCGAAGAGGTGTCCCGTGCGAACTGCTCTTTTGTTTTTGACCCTGCCACTCGCCCTGTCCGCGGGCCCCGCGGGCGGCGGCGCGAGGATGCTCCTCTATGTGGACAACAGCCTGGGCGACGATATTTCCGTGATCGACCTGGGCAGTATGAAGGTGGTGGACACGATCCAGGTGGGCAAGGAGCCGCATGCCCTGTGCGCGCCGGCCGACGGGCGGAGGCTTTTCACGACGATCGAGTCCGAGAACAATTTCAAAACGATCGACACGCTCACGGGAAAAATCCTCGATACGATTCCTTTGGGCGGCCGGCCGAATGAGTGCGCGTCCACGCCGGACGGCCGCTATGTTGGCGTGCCGATTCGCGATGGAAACCATGTGGAGATCGTCGACACCGTGCAGAAGAAAGTTGTGCAGAGGCTCCCCGTCAAGGTGCCGCATAATTGCTTCAATAGCGGGAACAACAACGATTTGTATGTGTCGTCGATGGGGAGTAACGAAATCGACGTCATCGATTTGAAGTCGATGCGTTACTCGGCGCGGATTCCGACCGGCGGGATTCCCCGCCCCTACGCCGTATCGAACGACGAAAAATTCCTGTATACCGCGCTGACGAATCTGCATGGATTCGCCATCGCCGATATTCCGGGCCGAAAGGTCGTCGAACGGGTGGAACTTCCGCCGGCTCCTCCGCTCGATTGTCCGCTGGAGGTGAATACGCCGACGCATGGGTTGGCGCTGACGCCGGATGGGAAGCAGCTCTGGGTGACCAGTCTCGCCGATAGCGGGGTTTACGTTTACGATCTGGGGACCAAGAAGACTTCGGCGATGATTCCCGTCGGCAAATGCCCCAATTGGATCGCCTTTTCTCCCGATGGGAAGTACTGCGCGGTGAGCAACAGCGATTCCAACGATTGTTCGATCCTGGATACGCGGACGCGGCGCGAAGTGGCGCGGGTGAAGGTTGGGAAGGGACCTAAGCGGGTGTTGGTGGTGAAGGTTCCGGCGGCCTGAGGATGGCTCGCATCTTCGCGGCGAAATGGGATTCGGAGAAGCGGGCGGCGTAGGCTTGCAGGGCTTCGGGGAGAACGTCGCGTTCCATTTTTTCGAAGACGTCGATAGCGGTTTGGAGCGGCGCGGGGCCGGGTTCGGGGAAGAAGAAGCCGGCGAGCGGGTTCGATTGCGGGACGCTTTCCAGAGCGCCGCCGCGGCCAAGGGCGATGACGGGCTTGCCACTGGCGAGAGCTTCGACGGCGGCGATGCCGAAGTCCTCCTCGCCCGGCATGAGCAGGGCGCGGCAGCGGGCGTACAGTTCGCGCAGCTCTTCGGCGGATACGGCGCCGCAGAACTCGATATTCGAGCGCGCGATTTTCTTTAGCCGATAGAATTCGGGGCCTTGGCCGACGATCTTCAGCTTCCGGCCGTTGCGGGAAAAGCAGAGAACGGCATCCTCGATCCGTTTATAGGCGACTAACTCGGAGACGACGAGGTAGTAGTCTTCCGAGGGGCGGTGGAAGAAGTCTTCCACGGCGACGGGTGGATGGACAACTTCGGAGTCGCGGCGATATGCCTTCCAGATGCGCTGCTTCACATTGTGGCTATTGGCGACGAATTGATCGACGTGCGCGGCGGTTGAGTAGTCCCAGACGCGGAGGCCGCTGGCCAACGGCGCCATCAAGCCGCGCTTAAAGGACGAGCGTGTCCAGGTGTGCAGATAGTCGGGGTACAGATCCCAGAGGTAGCGCATCGGGGAGTGGCAATAGCAAATGTGGCGGGACGTCGAGGGAGTCATGACGCCTTTCGCCGGACCGGATTCGCTGCTGACGATGAGATCGTAGCCGCGGAGGTCGAGGCTTTCGATGGCGAGCGGCATGAGCGGCAGCAGGGACCGGTAGTGGCGGCGGAGAGGGTTGAGGAACGAGGCCGTCACGCGGCGCGAGCGAATGAGAGGCGACACGCGCTCCGGTTCGTAGAAAAGGGTGAAGATGTCGGCTTCGGGCAACAGGCGGCAGAGCGCCTCCACCACCTTTTCTCCGCCGCGCATTTTCAGATAGCCAGTAATGGACGATGGCGCAGCGCATGGACGTAAGAACAATCTAGCATCGGCGCGGAAGGGGCCTTTTTACAGGTTGTTTACAACTTGCGCATTTCCTCTTCGAAGTGCGTTGTTAAACTCAAGCAAAAGAGTGAAATTATGGTTTCCGGCAGTGAATTCGCGGTTATGACGTCCGATTCCGATCCGTTGCTGGCGGCGGTTGCGCTGCCGTTTCAGGGTACCTATTACCCGTTTGGATTTCCCGCGCGGATCGAGACGAACAGCCGGCTGGTGCTGAGGGGTGCGGAGGCGAATTGGGCGGGAGAGGAGCTTCGTTTTCAGGAGCCGCCGGTCGTTCTGAGGGTGATCGTAAGTGAGGGTCCGGCGGGGGAGTGCCCGAACAATCCGGTCTACCGAGCGCAGCGAAATTTCCTCATCCTTGTGGCGGATCGGGATAATTTCGGCTGCTGCGATCTGGAGCGGGGCTTTGGAGCGGCGTGGCTGAACGCAGCGGTGGCGGAAGAAACGGAGTATCTGCGGTACTGCTTTCTCGAAGGCATGGTTACCAGCTTGATCGAGTCCCTGTATCTGGTATCGTTGCATGCGGCGTGCGTGGCGTTGGATGGCAGCGGGGTTCTGCTGAGCGGGGATTCCGGCGCGGGAAAGTCGTCGCTGGCTTACGCGTGCGCGCGCCGGGGATGGACCTATGTATCCGACGATTGCAGTTCGATCGTTCGCAAGCTGAAGACCCGATCGGTGATTGGGACGCCCGACATCATACGATTCCGGGAAAATGCCAGCGAACTGTTTCCCGAGGCCGGAGGACGTAAACCGCGAATCCGCGCGAACGGGGAGCCGTCGATCGAGATCCGCACTTCGGAATTGGCGGGCATAACGACGGCTTTCGAAAGCGTGGTGGATCATATCGTTTTCCTCGACCGGCGTCCGCGAGTACGGCGCCGGAGCGCGGTTGATAGCGTATCCGAAGGAAGAAGCGCGGAGGCGTCTTATCCAGTGGTCATGGCCTTCCGAATTGGAGTCCAATCGCTGGCGATGCACGGCGGCTGTTAGCCGTCTGCTCACGGCGGGGATTTACGAGTTGCGATACCGCGACCTTGAGCCGGCGGTGGAGCGGTTGGAAGAACTGGTCCGGAGGGGCGGTTGAGACACATCCTCCGGTTCTTCCTTCTGTTGCTGGCAATCAGAACGTGGGGGCAGGTCTCCTCCGGATCGATTTCCGGAGAAGTACGCGACCAAATGGCGGCGGCCATGCGCGGGGTGGCGATCACAGTGAGGCAGGTGAGCACCGGGTTTTCACGGCGGGTGGAAACGAACGACGTGGGATCGTACCGGGCGAGCGAATTGCCGCCGGGCGAATATTCGGTGACCGCGGAGCGGACGGGGTTTCGGACGCTCACGCTGAAGGGGATCGCGGTGGAGGTGAATCAGCAAGCGCAAATCGACTTGACGATGGAGGTGGGTCAGGCGAGCGACGCGGTTACGGTGAAGGGGGACGTGACGCCGCTGCAAAAGGAAGATAGCGCGATCGGTTATTTGTTGGACGCGCCAACAATAATCGAGCTGCCGCTGAGTGAAAGAAACGTGATTGCGCTGGTGACGCTGGGGCCGGGGGCGATTCCGCGGCAATTAGGCGGGTTCACTCACGACCTGGACAACGACGTGCAAGCGGGTTCGCGCGGCTCCGTGGCGCTGAATCCGCCGATCAACGGGGCGCGGCCGTATATGAACGTGGAGTTGCTGGATGGAGCTTATAATACGGACCGGAATACTTTTGCGATCGTGATTACTCCGCCGCTGGAATCGGTGGACGAGTTCCGCATCCAATCGTCGCTATCGCCGGCGGCGTTCGCGCAGTCGGGCGGAGGCGTGGTGGATGTGGCGACCAAATCGGGCAGCCAGGAGTTTCACGGCAGCGCGTTCGAATTTTTCCAGAACGAGGCCATGGACGCGCAAACCTATTTCTCGAGTCCGTCGTTGCCACGGCCGATCTTCCGCACCAATCAGTTCGGCGCCTCGCTGGGAGGGCCGATGCCGGTCCACTCGACTTATTTCTTCGTCACGTATGAAGGACTGCGGGGGAAAAACGCGACGCCTTCGGCGCAAATCGTTCCAGGACCAACGGTGCGGGGCGGGAATTTCCAGGGAGGCAACACGATCTACGATCCATTGAGCGCAAGCACGGCGGGCGGGCGCGCGCCGTTCGCCGGCGATACGATTCCGGCGTCGCGAATCGATCCGATCGCGAGCAAATATCTCGCGCAGTTCGAACCGCTGCCGAACATCGCGCCTACAGGGACGGGAGATTATATCGACAATACGCCAAGTACAAATTGGAACGATAGCGTTTCGGGAAGGCTGGATCACCAGTTCAAGCACGCGGGGACATTGTTCGGACGCTATACGATCAACAACGAGGATGGAGGAATCGGAGGGCAGTTTCCCTTGCGGGCGACGACGGAGAACGTCAGGGCGCAGCAGGCGGCGATCGGGTATACGTATGCAGGCGCTAATTGGATCAACGAGGCGCGGCTATCCTTCACGAGACTGCGCGTGTTCGACATTCCGCAAAGCGCGTTTA
Source organism: uncultured Acidobacteriota bacterium (assembly GCA_963823105.1). GTDB lineage: Bacteria > Acidobacteriota > Terriglobia > Bryobacterales > Bryobacteraceae > JAJYKC01. The sequence goes on along the minus strand of CAWGKC010000005.1, from coordinate 463,316 downwards.
AGCAAAATGTAGCGGCCGCTCTCGGCTTGAACGGCGGACCCACGGACCCATTCGCTTTTGGATTACCTTATTTTTTCGTGACCGACTATTCGACGGTAACCGACGATCCGACGCTTCCTCAGGTGCAGCGGGACAACACCTGGGACGTATCGGACGCGGTTTCGCGAACCCACGGGCGGCACAATTGGAGGTTCGGATTCGATTGGGTGAATTTCCAATTCAATTACCTGCAGAGCCAGACTGTGCGCGGACAGTACACTTATACGGGCGCGTTTTCCGGCAACGGAACCAACCCGAATACGGGCGACGCGTTCGCCGATTTTCTGTTGGGATATCCGCTGGACACGCAGCGCACGGTGGGATCGGCGCAGGCGTATCTAAGACAGTCGAGCTATGCCGGATACGCGCAGGACGATTGGCGAATTACGGATGCGCTGACGGTGAATCTGGGCCTGCGGTACGATTACACGTCGCCGTATACGGACGCGCGGAACCAGCTTATGAATCTGGATTACGCCACGGGGCTTCAACCTCCGCGGCTGATCCCGGTGAATCAGGCGACGGCGCCGGATCGAACGAATTTCGCTCCTCGCGTGGGTCTTGCCTACCGGCTGCCGGGTTTCCTATCGCGGGGAGGGGACGCTGTTTTCCGGGCTGGCTATGGGATCTACTTCAATCAGGAGATCGCTGTCGAGGCCTACGACTTGGTTCTGAACGGCATTACGACCCAATTGAACGAGACCAGCGGGACGGGACTGCCGGTGCTGACGACGAAGAACGGATTTCCGCAGACGAGCGGCACGGGGTTCCCGAGTTATTTCGGCCTCGATCCGAACGCCGCGACGCCATACGTGCAGCAATGGAATGGCGGCTTCCAGAAGGAACTCGCGGGCGGCGTGGTGTTCGAGGCGGACTACATCGGCAGCAAGGGGACGCATCTGGGCCGGTTCGACCGGCTGAATATTCCACCGTCGCCGGGGCCGGGGGATCTGCAATCGCGGCGTCCTTTCCCGGAGCTGGGGACGATTTTTCAGCGAAAGCATATCGCGAATTCGTCGTACAATTCGCTGCAGTTGAAAGCGGAGAAACGGATGACGCACTCGTTGTCTTTCCTGGCGAGCTATGTGTGGTCGAAATCGATCGACGACGCCGACAGCATTCTCACGGGCCAATACGACGGGGCGGGAGCGCAGAACGAGAATAACCTCCGGCTGGAGCGCGGGCTGTCTTTCTTCAACGTTCCGCGGAGAGTGAGCGCGGCCTTCGTATATAGTTTTCCGAATGGACATTTCTTGCGGGCGGCGCTGAACGGTTGGCAGATGAGCGGCGTGATCACGCTGCAGGACGGCACGCCGCTGAATCCGTTCTACATTGCCACGGATTTCGCAAACACAGGGAACGCCCAACCGGCCGAACGTGGTTCCGGGCCAGAGCGTCAGCCTTCCGGCCGGGCAACGCACGGCGCAACGTTGGTTCAACACGAACGCTTTCAGCGACCCGGCGCCTTATACGTATGGCAACGCCGGGCGCGATATCATTCCGGGGCCGGGGAACGAGGTGGTGGATCTGTCGCTGCACCGGCACTTCCGGATCGGCGAGCGGGTGGGGCTGGAGATCCGGGCCGAATCGTTTAATCTGCTGAATCATCCGAATTGGGGCATTCCGGGGCCGTATCCGGATCTGGGTCCATTCTTCGGCGCGATTCTTTCTTCCGGCAATCCGAGACGGCTCCAAATCGCGATGCGCGCGGATTTCTGAGTACCTGTGGGGATCCCAAAGGGTGTTCGCGCGGTTCTGGAGGCGCTTCGGATCAAAGGCGCCGATCGCGAAAAGTTGGGGTCTCTGACCGAGAAGGATTGGGAGTCCGCGCTCCATTTTTGCGACAGGGCGCAACTTACGTTGACTCTCGGAGCTTTGTGCGGGGACGCGCTACCGCCGAAGGTTCGCGAGCGCATCGAAGAAGACGCACGCAAGAACACGATCAAGTTCGCGAGGCTGATGACGGATTTCGAGGAGATCGCGGAGGCGCTGGAGCGGCGCGGGATCGATTTCGCGGTGTTGAAGGGGTTTACTCACTCGCCGGATTTCACCGCGGATCCGCTGTGGAGGGCGCAAGGCGACATCGATCTGTGGTGCCCGCGGGAGACGGCGCGGGCGGCCTACGATACGCTGATCGAGCTTGGCTACGCTCCGTATTGCGAAACGGAGGGTCGGCATCTGCCGCCGCTGTTGCGTCCGAGCGATTGGGAGTGGCGCGGCGACTTTCACGATCCGGGGATGCCGATCGCCGTGGACATTCATTATCTGCTATGGGACGCGGCGCTCGAAAGAATTCAGGCGCCGGGGATCGAAGACTTCTGGGAGCGGCGCGTCGAGCGAAGCTTCGGAGGACGGAGGACCTCCACCCTCCATCCTGCCGATGCGCTCGCCTTCGCGTCGCTGCACCAGATGCTGCATGTGCTGAGAGGCGACGCTCGAATGCAGCGCGCTTGGGAGATCGCGAATTTTCTAGAAATACGGTTGGAAGACGACGCGTTCTGGGCGCGATGGAAGGAGATGCATCCGGAGCCGTTGCGGCGGCTGGAGGCGATCGTCTTCCGGATGTCGGCCGAATGGTTCGGAGGCGACCTGCCGGGCGGGGTGCGAGAGGAAATCGATCGATTGCCGGACGATGCGAAGCTTTGGCTCGACCGGTACGCGCTGGCGCCGGTCGAGAACCTATTCAAACCGAACAAGCATGAGCTTTGGCTTCATCTGGCATTGGTGGGATCGCTAGCGGACGGCGCGGCGGTATTTCGCCGGCGCGTATTCCCGATGAAGACGCTTACAGTGAACGAATCGCCGCCGGATGTTGGCGCGTTGGAGAAATGGCGCAAGCGCGCGCCGGAGTTGGCGTGGATGGGATGGAGGATCGTCCACCACGCGCGCGCGCTGCCGCCGACGTTGATGGAAGGGGTGACGTGGTGGTGGGCGCGGAAGGAGTTGGGCGCGCCGTTCGTCCGATTTCTACTCGCTTCGGCACTGTTCGATTTGGGCGCGTTCGTATTCTTCGTTCTCTATAACCTATACCTGCTCGATCTCGGCTTCCACGAGAAATATATGGGGCTGGTTTCAGGCGCGATGACCGCGGGCACGCTGGCGGGGGCGCTCCCGGCGGCGGCACTGGCGCGAAAGGTTGGGTTACGAACCACACTGCTGGCGGCGATCCTCGGCGGCGCGGTAGCGTCGGCGTTGCGGGCGATCTTCCCGCAGGAAGGCGCGATGCTGGTGACGGCGTTCTTGAATGGGGCGTTTTTTTCCTTATGGGCGGTTTCCCTTTCGCCGGCGGTTGCCGGATTGAGTAGTGAGAAAAACCGGAGCTTTGCGTTCAGCCTTGTGTTCGCGCAGGGAATCGGAATCGGCGTGGCGGGTGGATTGGTTGCCGGACGTCTGCCGGGAGTTTTCGCTCACCGGCCCTTTTCGCTGGGAACGCTGGAAGCCAAGCGGGCCGCGCTCTTTGTGGCGTGCGGGATGATCGCGCTTGCCGCGCCGGCGGTCGCCCGCGTCCGGCTGGCATCGCCTCCGGCAAGCGATGAAAAGATCTATCCGCGAAGCGCATTCGTCCGGCGCTTCCTGATGGCGTTGTTTGTTTGGATTTTCGCGACGGGACTTTTCAATCCGTTTTTCAACGCGTACTTCGCGCGGCTGGGGCATTTGAGCGTGGAAAGAATCGGGCTGGTGTTCTCAGCGTCGCAACTGGTTCAAGTGGGGGCGATTCTTCTGGCGCCGGCCGTGCTGCGGCGGCTGGGTGAAGTGACTGGCGTCGCCGCGATGCAATTTGCCGCGGCGGCCGCTTTGGCGTGCCTCGCTCTCGCGCCGGCGGGCGGCGGCGCCATCGCGATCTACCCGGTCTACATGGCGTTTCAGTATATGAGCAGCCCGGCGGTGTTCAGCATGTTGATGGGCCGTGTTTCCGAGCACGAGAGAAGCGGGGCTTCGGCGATGAATTTCGTGGTGAGCTCGCTTGCGGGAATGGCGGCGGCATTCGCGGGGGGATGGGCGATTGGGCGCTACGGCTATCCGGCGACGATGGGCGCGGCGGCGGCGATGGCGGGCCTTGCGGCGCTGCTGTTTCGCGTTTTGCTTCACGAGCCGTCGCGCGGGACGGCATGAGCGATTCGCGCCGCGATGTCCCGGCGATACCGCTCCAACGTGAAGGAGCGTTCCCAGGCGGCGCGGGCGCGGGTCGTGACCGCTTCCCTGGCGCTGGGGTCCATTGCGAGAACGTCCGCGATGCGCGCCGCCAGCGCTTCCGGACCACGGCCCACGGTGAGGAAACCGGTTTCTTCGTCGGTCAGGATTTCGGGGATTCCGCCCGATGGAAATGCGACGACGGGCACGCGGGCGGAGAACGCCTCCAGGATCACGCGCGGATTGGGGTCGTTGGGAAACGAGGGCACGATCAGGAGGGCGATTTGAGAAAGCGTCTCCGCGATGTCATCGCTCCAGCCCTGGAATTCGATGGGAACGCCTTCCGCCGCCTGGCGCACGCGGTCGAGATAAGCGGCGCCGGAAAACAGAGGCGCGCCGACGATGAGGAAGCGCAGATCGGGGAAGCGGGGCTTCAAAATTTGGGCGGCTTGGACGAAGTCCATCTGGCCTTTGTCGGGCTCGATGCGTCCGACGACGGCGATCCGCTGGATGCGATCGGGAGCGGGCTTGGGGCGGGATAAGTCGCCGGCGCCGTTGTAGATTACGTGGAGCCTTGCGGAATTCACGTATCGGCGTAAGGGTGCGGCGGCGAAGTGACAGCAGCCGATCATGGTTGCACGAGAGAGAGCCAGCGACCAACCGGCGGCGCGGATGGCGGCGGGCTGGCCGAGATGCACATGGCAATGGAAGAGCAGCGGCAGACGAAGCCGCCGCGCGGCGATCGCCGCCGCGGGCAGCAGCCGCGGGCCGTTGACGTAGAGCAGATCGATTGCGTGGGAGGCGGCGAGAGAGGCGACGCGGCGGGCGAGCCGCGGAGTTTCGAAGGAGAATCTCGCGGCGTCAAGGAAAGTTTTGCGGGTGGACGTGTACGGGCCGCACGAAATGGAATCGACCGCGATGGCAGCGGCGCGAATCTTCGCTGCGAGAGGGCCGTCTTCGGGAATCGCCACGCGGGCGGTCCATCCGTGCGCGCCGATCGCTGGCAAGAGATCGAGGAGACAGCGCTGAGCCCCGCCCAGCCCGCCGAACTGGTCGAGGAACAGGATGTTCATCGGCTGCGGACGGCTACGGCGAGCGCCCAAAAGTACAGCGGAAGGACGCGCCAATAGGTGAGAATATCGCCCGACATCATCTGCGCCATTTCGCCGCACCAGAAACAAAATATCCAGGTTCCAAAGAACGAGGCGGTGACATCGGCGGATCGGGCGGCGCGGCGCGAGGCTTTGAGAATCGCCAGGCTGAGGGCTAGCATCGCGGCCAGGCCGACGAGGCCGGTTTCGACGATGAGGCTGAGGTAGGAGTTGTCGGCGATGACGGTTTTTCCGAGGAATTGCGAGTAGGGCAGGGTTTTGTAACCGACGCCGAGCAGCGCGTAGAGGGGGTGAGCCGTGACGAATGCGAGCAGGAAGGACCAACTGTCGAGGCGTCCGGAAAGAATGGCATTGGGCGATTCGACGAAATAGCGGAACGAGTTGAAGACGCGGGTCCACGCCAGTTGGGCGAAGACGGGAAGGACAGCGAAGGCGGCGAGGAGGACGGCGGAGGCGGCGAGAGTGACGGAGGCGAGAAGCCGTGTCCAGCGGATTCGTTCGCGATGAAGATAGAGGAGGACGGAAAGCGCGACGGCGAGATTGACGAGCGAGGAGCGGGAGAAGGAAAGCAGGAGCGCCGTCGAGAAGAGGACACCGCCTGTGAGCAGAAGGGGCTTCGATATGGGTCTGGCGGCGCGCGGTTGGAAGAGGGCGGCGGCGATCAGGACGAGAAAGAACGCGCAGAGGTTACCGAGCGTGCCGGCTTCATAGAAGACGCCTTGGGCGCGGCGGTAAATGCCCGAGGCGAGCCAGATAAACTGAGGCCCGTAGCCGGCCGGAGGAGGAAACTGAAAGTAGAAATCGACGCAGGCGAAGAGGGCGGAAGCGGCGCCGGCGAGGAAAAGATAGCGCAGGGCGCGGAACTCGTTGTAGGCGCCGGCTGCGGGGCCGAAGCGCGAATAGAAAAAAACGTAGATGGAAATGCAGAAGAGCGCGACGCGGGCGAAACTTCCGGCGGCGATGGCTTCGCCCGAGTAAAGGAGCGCCAACGGGACGGTGGCGATAAGAGCGGCGGCGAAGAACATCATGCGGCGGGACAGCGAATCCAAATGAACGCGCCACTCATCGAAGCGCAAGGCTCCGGCGGCAAGACCGAGAGCGGCGACGGCGAGGGCGGGATGGGGACCGCTGTCGCCGATGGCGAATGGGAGAGGCGGGAGCAACAGCGCGGCGAAAAAGAACAGCGCGAGCCAGCGGATGGGCGCGGCCAGCATCCACCACAAGAAGGGCGCGAGGACCAGCGGCAAGGCGAGGGCGATCTTGCCCAACGGGAACGGCCAAAGCGCGATGGCGGACGCGTAGACGCCGATGAGCGCGGCGGGCCACAGCGGAGACGGGCCGGCGGCGGCGCGGTTCACCATGGCGCAACCTAAGCCCGGAGCCGGAAAGGCGGGGCGGGCTGGCCGTTCCGGCGGCTCGCGGTGTAGGCGACGCTGAGGTAAATGGCCGAAGCGATTAGGGCCAACAAAAGCGCCGCTTCGACGTTGCGAAGGATGTTCGGCGAACTGGGACGGGAGGGAACGGCGCCGGGATCGACGATTTTAAGACGCTCGGCTGCGAGGCCGGCCGCGCCGCGGATCTCCTGGGCCTTCGCTTCGGCGCTCTCGTACAATTTGCGGGACGAATCGAGTTGATCCTGCAAAAGATCGCGGCGGGAAACGATGCGGGATACTTGCGCGATCTTGCGATTGAATTCCCCTTCGATCGTGGCGTACTGCTTGTTTAGAAGAGCCGCTTTGGCGTCGGCGGCGGCCAATGCGTTTGCGGATGCGCCAGGCTGGGACCGCAAGGCGGCGACCTCGACGTTCGCCGACATCATTTGACGGTTGAGGCGGGATTTCAGATCGACGAGCGAAGACATTTCGTATTGCATCGTGTCGATCGAACCGCCTTGCGAGAAGGCGGCCCATTCGGCCTCGGCCCGGTCGCGTGCGTCCTTCGCCGAGGCGAGTTCTTTGCCGGCGGCGGCCATCGAATCGCCCTCCAGATCGGTGGTGAGCGATTGGTTCAGCAAGATCGTCTGTTCCGCGATGTATTGCGCGAATGCCAGCGCCTGGCGCGGATCGGGCAACGTGGCGGCGATCTGGAGAATGCGCGTGTCCCGCAGTTTCGTGACTTCGAGAATCTTTCGTTGCAGCGATTCCATGGATGCGTCCGGATAGGATTGGCGGAGGTGGAACCGGTTCACTGCGCGCTCGAAGTTTACTCCGCTCGAAGCGAAGGTCTCGTAAGTTCGCAGCGATTCGAGATAGACCGGACTGACGACGCTGGCGGAACGGGAATCGCCCGCCGGTTCAATGACGATGTTGACCGTAGCCGTGTATTGTTTGGGCAGCAGAAGGCCGACAATGAGCGTCAGCGCGGCGGAGGAGCCGCAGGCGATCGCGAAGAATCTCCACCGCATCCGTAGATAAGCCGCGTACTCGTATGCATCGAACGGCTCCGACATGGAAGGTCCTGTCCGGATCTTGAGCTAGTGTAGCGTATATGGCGATCGTGCTTTGCCTTGCCGCGGGACTGCTTCCGATCCTCATCGCGCCCGGCGCGCTATTTTATTTCGACGTGACTCCGAAGGTTCTGGTTCTACTCTCCGCGGCGATGGCCGCGATTTTTCTCAGCTTGGGAAGACGGGCGGAACTCCGCGGTATCTTTTCGATCGCGATCGGAATTCAGATCGCCGCGCTACTGGCGGCGACGGCGTTCTCCACACACCCCGCGCTTTCTTTGTCCGGCACGGAATGGCGGCGCTTCGGTGTGGTGACGCAGATCGCTCTGCTGGCGTTCGCGGCGCTCGCAGCCGAAGCGCTGGCTCGAAACCGCGAGACTCTTACGCCGCTGTTGCGGACGGTCGCGCTCACCGGAGGCGCGATCGCGATTTATGCGATCTTCCAATATTTTGGACTGGACCCGTGGATTCCCGCGGCGAGCTACCGGGCAGGCGAAGGCGTGTTCACGATCGTACGGCCGCCGGGAACGCTGGGCCACGCGAACTATCTGGCGACCTATCTTCTGTTCGTGATTTTCTCCGGCCTCGCGCTTGCGCGCGCCTGTGGCGGAAGAGCGTGGCGGATCGCGGGTGGCTGCGCCGCGATCGTGGCGGGATTGGCATTGATTCTCAGCGGATCGAGGTCGGCGGCGTTGGGACTTGTGGCGGGGATCGTGTGGCTCGCGCTGCGTGCCGGATATCGAATCGGGAAGAAGGCGATCTACGCGTTCACGGCGCTCGCGCTCGCGCTGGCGATATTTTACATTTCGCCGGCGGGCCGGGGATTGCGGGCGCGCGCGCATTGGGTGAGTGAAGATCCACGCGGCGGCGCGCGGCTGCCGCTGTGGCGAGACGGGTTGCAAATGGCAGGGGCGCGTTTGCCGTTCGGATACGGGCCGGAGACTTTCGGAGCGGAGTTTCCGCGCTTCCAGTCGCTCGAATTGGCGAGAGCTTATCCGGATTTCTATCACGAGTCGCCGCATAACATCTTTCTCGACGCGCTGGACGAGCAGGGGCTGTTCGGATTGGCGGGCCTTGCGGCGATGACGGCGCTCGGACTCTATCTGGCATGGAAAGCGCGTGAAGCGCCGGAAGTGTTCGTGGGCGGCGCGCTGGTGGCGATGGTTGTCAGTCTTCAATTTTCGGCGTTCACGCTGCCAACGGCGTTTTTCTTTTACCTGGCGATCGCGATGTTGGTTGGTGGGAGCGCGAAGCCGTTGGGCGCGGTGTGGCGCTACGCGATGGCCGCCGGCGGGTTGGCGCTTGCGGGATTGTTCGGCTGGTACGGCGTTCGTCTGGCCACAGCGGACTTCTCGCTCGCCCGGACGCAGCGAGCGATTGAACGAGGCGATCTGAGGGCGGCAATCGGCGACTATGAGACGGTAGCGAGGTGGGAACCGCCGGGGACGAGTGCCGATCTGTACTATTCGCGCGCGATGGCGCGGTACTCGGCCACGGAGGGAAGTCCACTGCCGGCGGCGCTGGCGGGCAGGCAGGCGATGGAGGCTGCGCTGCGGGCTTGTAGTTATCCGGAACAACGCCAGAACGCGTTTTATCATCTGGCGACTTTGTTCGCCAGTCAGAACGACGCGATCAATACCGAGCGAAGCCTGAGGGCGGCGATCGCGGCGGCGCCGAATTGGTTTAAGCCGCATTGGACGCTGGCGAAGCTGCTCTGGATGACCGGCCGGCGCGCGGAAGCGGAGCGCGAGGCGGAGGCGGCGGTGGAACGGGACGGCGACAAGCATAACGAAGTCGCTGAGACGTTGAAAGAGATCCGCGCGGCGGGCGGGGGCGGCTAGAACGGATCACCAGGCGCCGCGGCCGGTGAGTACGCGAAGCGGAGTTTGCAAGAGGATGTAGCAGTAAAGGAACGGCGAGAGCTTGCGAACGAGAAACAGATCGAGGCGGCGGCGCTGGGAGTAATTCAGGCGGCTGCGTCCCTTGATCTGCCACAAGCCGGTGACGCCGGGCATGACGCACAGGATCTCGGGTGCTGCCTCGGCGTAGTGAACGTCGAATTCGATGGGGGTGATGGGGCGCGGGCCGACCAATGCCAACTCGCCGCGCGCGACCTGTAGAAGCTGCGGCAGTTCGTCGATCGGAATAACGGCGGCAGAAGGCGGCGAACCGGCTGGTGACGCGCGGGTCGGATTGGGTTTTGCGGATTTTCGCGGGGCTGGTCTTCAGGCGCTCCACCAGTTGAAAAGGAGCGCGAACGCGTCCGGTCCACATGGTGCGGAGCTTGAGCACCCACAGAACCGAGCCGCCGAATCCGAGGCGGCGGTGGGCGATGAACGGCGGGCGTCCGGACAGCGCCCATACGACTGAGGCGGCGACAGAGAGGATTGGTAGAGCGAACAAGAATAGGACGCACGCCACGGCGCGCTCCAGCGCCTGCGCGGGCCGCCACGTTGCCGGCGCGGCGAACACGCGGAACGTGGGAGCGATGGGAAGTGTGGTCATTTCGAAATTCTCCCAGGGCTCTACTGCGCGACGGCGATGGTCGCCTGGCTCGTGGATGTGACGCCGCCGATTTGGATCTGAAGCGAGACAGCGTCGCCGATGGGCGCGCCCGACGGCACTTCAATGTTCACTTGGTACAGACCTACGAAGCCGGGTGCTAAGCCCGAGAATTGGACTGGCGCGGTGACGCCGCCGATCATCACAACGGGTTTCACGGTGGTGTTGGCCGTGCCCGTTGGGCTGGCGCCGTCTTTCGGCGTGGAAGTGACGGGTCCCAGGCCGGTGGCGTAGATCTGCAGAATGTCCCCGGGTTTGGCGGGGCGGGTGATGCGGCCGGGGATCGAGCCGACCGGTCCGGCGATCGCGTTGTCGGGATAGATCAACGCCAAGGCCTGGCCGGCGCCGCTGGCGGGAGCGGTGAAGATGCCTGGCGAGTACATGCCGATCGGGGTCTGCACCGGTTGCGAGGCGCCGTTGGATTTGCGGGTGACGACGACGGGGACATTGGTGGTTCCACTGGACGGCGCGACCTCTTCCCAGGGAAGCTGAACGTTGATTTGTCCAGGCGAGGCGAAAATGATCGGGGCCGCGATGCCGTTGAAGGTGACCGACTCCACGTCGCCCAGCGCCGTCGAAATGGGAATCGAGTCGGCGAAAGCGGGAGAGGCCGCGAGATTCGATCCGAAGATGGAAATAATGGAGCCGGGTGCGACGCGCTTGTCGGGTTGATCGCGGGCGAAGCTGGCTCCGTTCACCACGCCACCCTGGGAGACCACCGGCGCTTGCGCGAAGCCGCAAACGGCGAAGGCAAACGCCACGACAATTCCGCCAACCCACTTTTTCATAACGACTCTGGCTCCATGTTACTTCGGACCGCGGCGCGCGGGAATGCCCAGGATGTAAAAGATTTGCAAATAGACGACTGCTGCGCCAATGGCGATATAGTTTGAAAGAGCAGAAGACATGTATCTTTCACTCAATGGCGTTCCGATCGGCGGGCATCTTTCATGGCCCGAGTTCGCGCGTCTGGCGTCGAAGACCGGGTTCCTGGGCGTGGACGCGATGCTGGAGCCGGCGATGGCGGACGGATTGGAGCGCACGCGAAGCCTATTGGAGGAGCTGCGGCTGAAGCCGGCGTTCGTGAATCTGCCGGTTGAGTTCCGCAAAGACGACGCGACGTTTCGCGCGGGCCTGAGGAAGTTGGAAGACGCGGCGCCGTTTGCGGCGGCGATGGGATGTCCGCGGATGATGACGTATATCATGCCGTCGAGCGAGACTCCGAAAGACGAATTGCGGCGGCTCTATAAGGAGCGGTTCACGCCAGTGCGCGCACATTCTGGCGCGGTCGCATTGCCGGCTGGGCCTGGAATTTCTGGGGCCGCTGCACCTGCGCAAGCAGTTCCCGCACGAGTTCATTTGGAAGATGGACGAGATGCTGGCCTTCGCCAAGGAGTGCGGGCCGAACGTCGGATTGACGCTGGACGCCTGGCACTGGTATCACGCCGGAGGGACGGTGGCCGATATTCTCGCGGCGGGCAAGGAGCGGATCGTCGTGGTGCATTTCGACGACTCCGCGAAGCTGCCGGCGGATCAGGTTCGCGACAACGAGCGGCTGCTTCCGGGGGAAGGCGTGATCGACTTAACCGGTTTTCTGCAGGCGCTGCAAAAGATCGGCTATGAAGATTCGCTCAGCGTCGAGGTGTTCGGGCGCGGGTTGAAAGAGAAGCCGCCGGCCGAAAGCGCGAAGCTATGCCTCGAGGCGGGCCGCGCGGTGTTTCGCAAGGCCGGAATCGCCGAAAGTTAGACCGTGTCGAACTCGGGATGAACCCAGGGCGCTCGATAAGGGCGATGCAGCATCCGGTTCGCTTCCTCGTCGCCGGCGACGCTGTGCGTTTGCGGATCCCAGGCGAGCGTGCGGCCGAGTTGCATGGCGTTGTTGGCGAGGATGCAGGAGGTGGTGGAGATGTAGCCTTGCTCGATGTCGGCGACGGGTTTGGAGCGCGCGTCGATGGAGGCGAGCAGGTTCAGCATGTGGTAGCGCTCGGCCGGGGCGACGTGGCGCTCCAGATCCTTTTCGGTTCTGTCGATGGGATACTTCTCAAACTCGTAGGTGACGTCGCGATGGACGGCTTGGCCGCCTCCGATGGGCGTGAAGTCGTACCCGAAGACGCCGGCTTTGAGCGTTCCTTTCTCTCCGTAAAACGTCGCCGCCCATGGATACTTCTCGTCGGGCGCCGCGCCCCAACTGCGATGCTGCCATACGACGCGCAGATCGGGAAAATCGAACGTGGCCGTTTGGGTGTCGGAGATGTCGGCCTTGCTCGCCTTGTCGACGAGGATGCCGCCGGTGGAGGCGATCCGCGTGGGCCAGCCGAGGTTAAGCATCCAGCGGGTCATGTCGAGCATGTGAACGCACATGTCGCCGACGATGCCGTTTCCATATTCCATAAACGCGCGCCAGCCGCGGGGATGGACGAGGGAGCAGTACGGGCGCATCGGCGCGGGGCCGGTCCACATTTCGTAATCGAGGTTGGCGGGCGGGGCGGTGTCGGGAGGGTTGCCGGTGGCGCGCATGTGGTAATAACAGTAAATTTCCACGAGGCCGATTTTGCCGAGTTTGCCTTCGTTGAGGAAACGGTCGCGCGCCTCGATAAGGTGCGGAGTGCTGCGGCGCTGCGTGCCCACCTGGACCACGCGGCCGTACTTGCGCGCGGCGGCGAGCATCGCGCGGCCCTCGGCGACGTCGGCGCTGATGGGCTTCTGCACATAGATGTCGGCGCCGCTTTTGGCGGCTTCGATCATGGCGAGGGCGTGCCAATGATCGGGCGTCCCGATCAGAACGATGTCGAGATCTTTCTCGGCCAGCATCTGGCGGTAGTCGTGGAACATGCGCGGCTTCTTCTTGGAAAGCTGCCGCGTGGAGACGATCTCGGCCGCGTCGGAAAGCATATTGCGATCCACGTCGCAGAGGGAGACGACATCGACGGGCGAGATCTGGATGAGACGGAGGAGATCGATCTTGCCGTACCAGCCGCAGCCGATAAGGCCGACGCGGCGTTTCTTTTGGTCGTCGAAGGCGAGGGCGGGACCACCGGCGGCGCCGAGCGCCAAGCCGAGCGCGCCGGCTTGCAGAAATTGGCGGCGGTCCATTAGCGCCGGCCTCGACGGCTTGGTGAGAGAGTTCGACGGAACATTGTACGAGTATATTCGAGACGGGGTGGAAGGAGGCGGACGGCCGGGGCCCGCGTTAAGCTGGAACTATGAAGAGAACAGCATCGGCGGTATGGACCGGCGGCATCATGGACGGCAAGGGCGCGATTTCGACGCAGAGCGGCCTTCTGAAGGATGCGCAATATTCGTTCAAGACGCGTTTTGAGGACGGGATCGGAACCAATCCCGAGGAACTGGTGGCGGCGGCGCACGCCGGGTGTTTCTCCATGGCGCTGTCGGTGATTCTGGGCGAGGCGGGCATGAAGCCGGAGAAGATCGAGACATCGGCCACCGTGACGCTGAGCAAGGATGGCGCGGGATTTTCAATCACCGAGAGCCACCTGGAAGTGAAGGCGAAGGTTCCCGGCGCCGACGCGGCGGCGTTTCAAAAGGCGGCGGAGGCGGCCGAAGGCGGATGCCCGGTTTCCAAGCTTTTTAAGGCGAAAATCACGATGAACGCGCAGTTGGAAAACTAGGCCTCGGACACGTGAATCATCTTCTGGCCGGATTTTTTGTCGCGGCGGCATCGGTAATAGCGGCGCCGCAACCGCCCACGTTGCGTCTTCCGTCCGTTGCGCAGCCGGTGCGCTACGCCGTGAGCGTGACCGTGGAGCCGGGCAACGACACCTTCGAGGGGAACGTGGACATCGAGATCGCGTTCCTGAAAAGCACCCGATTGCTTTGGTTGAATGCGGCGGCGCTGCATATTCATTCCGCGGTTCTCGATTGGAACGGAAAGAAACTCGAGGCGCATGTAACGCCGGGAGGCGAGCAATTCGTCGGTTTCGAATTTCCCCAGGAAGTTTCGGGCAAGGGCGTCCTGCACGTCGCCTATTCGGGCGCGATCAGCCGCAACAGCAGCGCCGGCGTGTTTCAACTGAAGGACGGCGAGAACTGGTATGTGTATACGCAGTTCGAACCCACCGACGCGCGGCGGGCGTTCCCTTGTTTCGACGAGCCGAATTATAAAGTGCCGTGGCGCGTGACGATGCGCGTGCGCCGGAGCGACATGGCGCTATCGAACACGCCGGTGGAATCGGAGAAGGACGAAGCCGGCGGCATGAAAACGGTCCGATTCCGCGAGACGCCGCCGCTGCCCAGTTATCTGGTAGCCTTCGCCGCCGGTCCGTTTGAGGCGGTGAGCGCGGGCAAAGTGGGCAAGACGCCCCTCCGCGTAATTACGCCGAAAGGACGCGCGGGCGAGGCCAAGTACGCGGTGGAGGCGATTCCGCCATTGCTCCAACGGCTGGAGGAATATTTCGGGTCGCCCTATCCGTTCGAGAAACTGGACAGCATCGCCATGCCGATTAGCGATTTCGCGATGGAGAACGTGGGTCTGATCACCTATGGACAGAGCCTGCTGCTGTCGAAGCCCGAGAGCGACACGATCCTGCGCCAGCGCGAGTTCGCCGAAACGGCCGCGCACGAAATGGCGCATCAATGGTTCGGCGATCTGGTGACGACGGCGTGGTGGAACGAGATCTGGCTCAACGAGGCGTTCGCGACGTGGATGGAAACCAAGATCACCGGCGAGTGGAAGCCGGACTGGAATGAAGACGTGTCGCGCGTGGAGGAAAGCCAGGGCGCCATGCGGTTGGACAGCCTGGTGTCGGCGCGGAAAATCCGGCAGCCGATCGAATCCGACAACGACATCGCCAACGCCTTCGACGGCATCACGTACCAGAAGGGCGCGGCAGTCATCAACATGTTCGAGAACTGGATCGGAAGCGAGCGGTTCCGCGATGGGGTGCGCATTTATATGAAACGCCACGCCGGCGGGAATGCGACGACCGCGGAGTTTCTGGCGGCCATCGGCGAGGCGGCGGGGAAGAACATCGCTCCGGCGTTCAATTCGTTTCTGGACCAAGCGGGGGTGCCGCTGGTGACGGTTTCTCTCGACTGTGCGGATGGCAAGGCGAAGGCGGAGCTAAGCCAGAAGCGTTCTCTTCCGATCGGGTCTCCGGGTTCGGAACGTGAGATGTGGCGGATTCCGGTGTGCCTGAAATACGACGCGGGCGGGAAGGCGGAGAGCCAATGCGAAATGATGACGGACCCGAAGACGGAGGTGGAACTGAAGCATGCCTCCGGCTGCCCGGCATGGGTGCTTCCCAACGGCGGCGAGAACGGCTATTACCGGGTGCGCTATGCCGACGGCTTGCTGGGGAAGGCGATGGCGGACGGCGGCGCTCATCTAACGCTGGCGGAGAGAGCCGGGGAGTTGGGAAATGCGGGCGCCCTTGTCGCCACCGGCGACGTCTCCCCGGCGGCCGCGCTGGGGCTTGTTCCGGAGTTCAGCAAAGACACGCATCGGCAAGTGGTGGAGGAAGCGGCGGGAATCGCCCAGATGCTGAAATCCGACTACATCCCCAAGGAATTGCGCGGCAAGGGGGCGAAGTTCATCCGCGACGTATTTGGAGCGAGGGCGGCCGCGCTCGGCTGGAACCCGCGCCCGGGAGACGACGACGATACCCGGCTGCTGCGCCGCGATCTGGTTCCGTTCGTCGCCAGCGTGGGCGAGGAAAAGACGCTGGTGGATCAGGCGGGAGTATTGGCGCGGAAGTGGCTGGACGACCGCTCGGCGGTGGATCCCAATATGTTGGGCGGCGTTCTGGAAACGGCGGCCGAGTTCGGCGATCAGGCTCTGTTCGACCGGCTGCTGGCGGCGGTGCGGGCCGAAAAAGACCGGAGGGTGCGATCCGTGCTGTTCGAAGCGTTGGGGTCGTTCCGCGATCCCAAGATCGCGGGCGAGGCGATGGCGCTTTTGACGACGGGCGAATTCGACGCGCGGGAATCGTTCTTCGCGCTGCTGTTTGGGCCATTGAGCTATCCGGAGACGCGGGATCTGCCGTTTGAATTCATGCGGAAGAATATCGACTCCTTAGCCGCGCACGTGCCGCGAGAAGTGGGCGAGGACTTCGCGGCGAATTTTCCGGTCGCGGGCGAAGCGTTCTGCGATGCCAAGCGCCGCGACGAAGTGAAGAACTTCTTCGAGGAACGGGTGAAGAAGTATACTGGCGGTCCGAGAACGCTCGCGCAAGTGATTGAACGAATCGACGTCTGCATCGGCCAACGCCAAGCGCTGGAGCCGGGTCTGAAGCAATTCCTGGCCAAGTATTGACGGCCGGACTAAGCGAACGTGCTGCCGGCTGCCGCGGGAGGAACCGCGATCGATCCGGGCGGCGGATTGTTGGGATTGTACGCCGTCAGTCCCGGCTCCGTCAGCCCCGGTGCAACCTGAATCGGCGCCTGGCCCATGGCCGGCACCCACGTATAACCGTAACCTTGACGAAGCGCGGTGACCTTTGCCGCGTCCCAACCCCAAACCATAATCGGGACATCGATCTTATAGCCCTGCGAGGCCAGAGTCGAAGCCAACGCCTGGCGCTGCGATTCGCTGGAGAGTTCGCGGAGTTGCTGTACGGCGGGCGGCTGGGCGCTCCAATAAGCGTCGTCGGCGGCATTAGGAGCGTACCAGTGGGTACTGGCGGCCGTCGTCGTAACCGGGCTGGAGAGCGGAGCGGCGATTGCGGCCGGCGCGGCGGCTTCCGGCGCGGGCGGCGTGGCGGCCACCGGCGCGGTGAAAGTGTTGGGAACCGGAGTTGACGGCGAAACATTGCCGGGAAGCGTGAAAGTGACGGAAAATTGCCCCGGCGCCGCGGTAGCGCCCCCGCTGATTTTCAAGCCCGAGGGATTGATGCCGAGATTTTCAAGCGCCGTGGAAAACGCCGTGGCGAACTCCTGAGCGAGTGATTCGCCGGTACTTGCCGAAGAACCGGTGCTGACGGGGGGTAATGTATTGGCGCCCGTGGACAGGGGCATGATGTGAAGATTGGAAATCAAAAACGGCCTCCGCGAAAGGGAGGAGCAGGTGGAATGCCAACCCGAAAGGCGGGTTTCGTTCAGTTCGGCTTGGCGGGAGCGGCGGCCGCGAATTCGATCCGCACGGGAATGATTTGGCCGGTGGGCGAGATCTGAATCCGCGCGAGGACGACCGGCTTCATCGACGGAATCAGTGGATCGAAATCGACGCTGAGTGTGGCGTGGCCGTGGGCGTCCAAATCCGTCTTGTCCAAACTGACTTTCAAACCCTCGAACGTCTTGCAATCCAATTCCAGGTGGATGTGGCCCGGCATTCCGTTGTCGATTTGAACTTCCTCATGCGCCGGCTTGTCCGAAGGAAGTTCCACCTGGCTCCGCGACGCCCTCACCTGGCCGAGAATCCCTGTGGCAAGCGCGGCGGGATTGGCGGGAAGAACCGGAGCTTTGGCCGAGGGGTCGCCATAGTGCATGGTGCCGAAAGCGGTTTGAACCGGGCCGGGCGGCGGAGTATACCAAAACCAATCGCCCTTCTCGATCTTCCAGTAGCTGGTAATGGGGATGACCACGGGAACCCGCATGCCCTGAAAAGCCCACTCGGAGTTACAAGCGACAACGGCGATGGCCTTTGTGAAGTTGTCCGAATAAGTGATCTTGCCGATCTCGAAGGCTTTGTAGCGGGTCTTCTGAGCGGCGAAAAAGTTGTCCTTGCTGTCTTCGGCGACGAGGTCGTCGGCGGCGCGGAACTTACCTTCGGTGTGCAGTTGAAAAAACGTCTTGACGCGGGCGCGAAGCGCCTGGTCCACCTCCGGCGGAGCCTTGTCGAACAGATCGCTGCCCTCCTGGGCCACAATCGGGACGCATAGAAAGACCAGGGATAAAATCGAAAGCCGCATAGACGGGTAAGAGAGCGCCGGAGTACGCAGCGCCTAAATCCAAGATTACCATGCCGGCCGCATCTCCAAACGAAAAGAGCCACGAACCCGTAAGGGCCGCGGCTCTAATCGAGGATGCGATTTAAAAGCGCAAAGGGTGCGACGCGCGCCACCAGACTCGGTAACGTGCGGATCGCGCCGCACTCCGTTTTGCGCGAGTTCCCTAAATGAAGCGCAAAGGGTGCGACGCGCACCACCAGACTTCGTAAAGAACAGCTCGCGCCGCACTCCGTTTTGCGCGAGTTCCCTAAAAGTGATACTTCAAGGCGAACTGAATTTCGCGCTCGCCTTGCGAACTGGTGATTCGTCCGAAGTTGCCGATGCCGAAGTTGCCTTGGCTGACGACGGCGCCGGGAACGTTTGTGTTGGGCGAATTGAGAATCACCGTATTGGTGAGATTGATCGCTTCCGCGCGGAACTCCACGCTTTGGCGCTCGGTGATGGCGAATGTCTTCGTCAGACTGAGATCGACCGTGCTGATGCCAGGGCCGCGAACCGTTCCAACGCCGCAGTTACCGAACGTTCCGGTAGCGGGCGAGGCGTAGGAATTCGGATCGAACCACTGATAGCCTCCGGTGGGCGAATTCAGCGTGCCGAAGACGTTCGGCGGCGCGATGCAGTTGGCGCGGGGCTCCGGAGCGCCGGTGTTGGAGGTGTCGGTGTAGTTGCCGATCGTGTAGGGGAAACCACCGCGGAAGGTGGGGATGGCGTTCACTTGCCAACCGCCCACGACGGCGTTCGCCGCTTTGTTCATGTTGCTTCCAAAACTGCGGCCGCGTCCGACCGGGATGTCGTAAGTGATGTAGCCGTTGACCACATTCGTGGCGTCGTAGTAACACGGGCCGTTCTGCGAGGCGCCGTCGTAGGCGTTCGGCCAATAGTAAATGCCGGTATTGGCCTGACCGCCGCCGCCGTAGTAGCCGATGGAGTTGGTCATGCACTTGGAGTAAGTGTAGTTGACCTGGAATTCCAGGCCATTGCTATAACGTTTTTGCAAAGTCGCCTGCATCGCGTTGTAAGACTGGTTGGCCGAGGACTGGGTGAGTTTCGCGACGCCGATTTCGTTTTGCAGCGTGGGGTTTCCGGATAGATAGTAACCCGGCGAAACAACGCCATTGGCGCCCAGAAGACTCTGCGAGGCCCAAATGGGCACCATCAGGTTCGTGTTGTGCTGGCCGACATAGCCGATCTGAAACGTCATGCTGTTGCTGAATTGATGTTGGACGGTGAAATTCCATTGTTGCGAAACGGCCGGGCGAATGTTGGGATCCCAGACGCGGATGGAAGCGCCCTGGAGTTGGTTGCCGGGGTTGCTCTCGAAGGGGAGATAGCCCTGAGAGAGCGTCGAAGGCGTCTGGTTCTGGTTGTACTTGATGTCGTGTTCGGTGGCGAACGGCGAGTTCAAGGTCAGACGCAGATTCGTGCCGGTTCCTTCAAGGAAGCTGGAGGTGGTATACGCCGTCCGGATGACCGTGTTCTTGATCGGAGTCCAGGCGATGCCAAGACGGGGTTGAAAATTCGTAATCCCGTTGTATTGGTTGTAAAGCGCCTCGCAATTCTGATACGGGCAGTTACTGCCGGCCAGATACTCCTGGCCGTTGAGGAGACCGAAGTTAGCCTGGCGATTGTGAACTTCCTGCCATGGGGTATTGAGTTCGTAGCGAAGGCCGTAGTTGACGGTCAGCGTGGGAGTGATGCGCCAGTCGTCCTGGAAGAAGAGCGCCCCGACGCTATTGCGCTGGCCCCAAGTGCCGCCGGCGATTCCGCCCTGCACTTCGGTGGGCAGTCCGGCCATGAAGTCGGCCTCCGCCGCGCCCGTGTACTGGCCGGAGAAATCGAACTGGCCGGCCACGCCTGCGTTGCCCGAATAGAAGGTGTCGATGCGATTGCGGAAATACTGAAAGCCCATGTGCATCGTGTGATTTCCGTGGGTGTAGAGAGCGGTATCTTCCACTTGAATCACGGTGTCGGCGAATTCCTCCAGAACTTCCGGATTTCCGATCCCGCTGCCCGAAAGATTGCCGGTGTTGAACTCCATGCCGGGAAGGACGTTAGTGGGAACTCCGGGAATTCCGACGCTTTGCGCGCTGAAGGCGGTCCCGGTCAGCGTTCCGGTGGTGACGGGCGTGTAATTCACGCCGCCGCGGAAGTCGTTCACGAAGCTCGGGCTGAACGTCTTGGTATAGTCCAGCACGCCGTTGTAGGAGGGGATGCTGTTCGCGGTGTTGTATAACAGCGCGATGCTGTTGGTGGTGGGCTGAAGAATATGCGCTTGCGAATAGCGGCCGTAGACGTGGTCGTTATCGGTGGGCGCGTAATCCACTCGAACGTCGCCCTGGTCCTGGTTGGTGGAACTGTGTGTGGTGTTCACCGCGTTGTTGGTAAGGTTGCCGTTCACGGGCAGCGGATACAGCGAGGAATTTACGATCGCCGAAGCCTGCGGACTTAACAGACTCGCCGGGAGAATATTGCCGGGGATCGGAGTCTTGGTGCCGGGGTAAGTGAGTTGCGTTCCACTGGCGAGAAGTTGCGAGAAATTTCCCGTCCGCTCGGCGGGAGTCAAAACGGTGAACGCGCTGCTGGTGGAAGGCTGATCGAAGCGCGACCCTTGGTAGTCTCCGAAAACGAACAGTTTGTTCTTGATGATCGGACCGCCGAAGGTGCCGCCGAATTCGTTCCAACGCAGCAGGGGGCGGGCAAGGCCGTTCCAGTTATTGCCCCAATTGTTGGCGTTGAGCGCGTCGTTCCGTATGAACTCGAACAGATCGCCGTGGTACTGGTTGGTGCCCGCCTTCGTGCTGACGCTGACGATGCCGCCCATGAAATTGCCGAACTCGGCGGAGGCGTTCTGGGTGATCATATTGAACTCTTCGATGGCGTCGGGGCTCGGCGTGTAGGCGACGGCGTTCTCTGAAACCTGGTTGTTGTTCATGCCGTCGAGGAGGAAGTTGTTGGCCTGTTCGCGGTTGCCGTTGATGTACGGCCGGCCGCCGTTGAAACTGGCCTCCGGCCCGGTGAACTCCGACGGGTCGGTGAACACCGCGCCCGGCGCGAGAAGGGTCAATTGGACATAGTTGCGGGTAGCCAGCGGGAGAGCCTCGTTGGTCCGGGCGTTGATGATGGTATCTAACTGGGTCGAATCCGTTTTCAGAATCGGCGCGGCGCCGGAAACGTCGATCGTTTGCGTAACGCTGCCGATTTGAAGAGTGAAATCGATGCGGCCGGTTTGATTCAAAACCAACAACACGTTCGCCACCTGTTGCGTTTGGAACCCATCGGCTTCCACCCTGAGGTTATAGGTGCCAACGGGAAGGCGCGGAAGATTGTAGGCGCCGTCGGAATTCGTTACGGTGGGCCAAGTGGTGCCGCGGTCCTTATCGGTGGCCGTTACCTTTACATTCGGGACCGACGCTCCGGAAGGATCCGTAATCCGTCCTACAATGGCGGCCGTCACTTCCTGCCCGGAGGCGATTTGAGACGCGGGGAATATGAGCGGCAATAGAAATAGCGCCACTGCCGATGCGAGACCTAGGAAATGTCTTGGGTGCATATAGACTCCTGATTCATTAGAATAACCTCGACTAAGACTCCTGAACTTTTCTTCGATTATACGCCCATATTCATATATCCGCAATAGCGGCCTGCACGGGCATTCTGTGACGGATGCGGGTTGGAAGTCAATAGTATTTTACGAGTATTTATAAGAAATCACACTTGACTGCGGGAGCGGAATTCTTCACGATAGAATTGGATAGCGTAAGAGGATTTCACGGTTTGGACGGGGCCGCTGAGCGCCGGGTTCGGTGTGTTCGATCGCGCCCACGTAAACCCGCGTTCGCATCCCCGCGTCTCCCTTGGGCCATTCACCGCGTCTTGGGATGTGGAGAGGCCGCCAACGCACGCGAAACCTGAAACGTCGTCGCCCGGCCGAGTTAGCCAAACCGGACGCCCTTAAAGTTTCCCGAAGACCTGTTCGCGCAGCTTTTCTTTCCCTTCTTCGATGACGTAAAACCTGTCCGCCGCCACAGCCTGAAAGCGCTGACGCGCACCGCTCGGCCAGATCACGTCGACGCTATCGGCCCGCGTGCTATTGCCGAGGCCGAAGTGAGCCCGAAGATCGCTCTGGGAAAGATAGCTGCCGCCTCCCGAGATTTCGCGGATCTGGCCGATGCCGCCCGCGCGGAGTTGGATGCGCGCGCCCATCGCGTCACGATTGCTTTTCGTTCCTATCAGCCGGAAGTTGACGAAGTGATTTCCCGCGCCGCCGGAGTTGTGGAGCAGTAGCGGAGGGTCGCCGTTGTTGGCCACGATCGCGTCCATGTTGCCGTCGTTGTCGTAATCGAGGAAGGCCGCGCCGCGGCCGAGATAAGGCGTCGCGAAGGCGTCCCCCGCTTTCTTGGTCGTCTCGGTGAATTTGCCGTTGCCTTCGTTATGGAAAAGCGAATTGATCTGCTTATAGTGAATGCTGGGGTCCGTTTTCTCCACGCCAGGATAAACATGCCCATTGGCGATGAAGAGGTCGAGCCAGCCGTCGTTGTCGTAATCGAAGAAACCGCCGCCGAAACTCAAGACGATGCGCGTAGGCTCGGCGATTCCCGAGTGCTCGCTCATTTCCTCGAAGAAGCCTTTGCCGTCGTTCAGCCAGATGTGGTCGGGTATCAACTGGAAATCGGAGATGTAGAGGTCGAGATTTCCCGCGTTGGTGTAGTCGCCGAACGAGAGGCACATCGCCGCCATGGCATTGCCATCCGCGGTCAACGCGATACCGGCCTGCATCGCGGATTCCGTGAATGTTCCGTTATGGTTGTTGCGATAGAGGTAAACCTCGAGCCCGTCGTTGGCGACGAAAAGGTCGGGCCAACCGTCGTTATCGTAGTCGGCCGCGCCCACCGAGAGGTTCAGACCTTTGGGCTGGTAGATCTTCGCCGCCTTGGTGGCGTTGGTGAAGGTTCCATCGCCGTTGTTGTGATAAAGAACGCCGGCCGTGCCACCGTAAACCTGCGGGCGGCAGCTCGCCTTCACGCCGTAGCCGATATTGCAAAGGCGCTGGCTGTTGGGGCCGAAGTTGGCATAGCCGCCCACGTAGAGATCTAGCTTGCCGTCGCGGTCATAGTCGAAGAACGTCGCTCCGGTGTGGAACTGGGTGCCGAAGTCCGTTCCGTCCACGTGGGCTTTCGCCGTGACGTCGGTAAATGTGCCGTTGCCGTTGTTGCGATACAGGAGGTTCTTGCCATATTGCGTGACGTACAGGTCGGGAAAGCCATCGTTGTCGTAATCGCCCCACACGCAGCCGAGGCCGTAGGCATTTCCCGGCACGCCGGCCTTGACTGTAACGTCGGTGAACGTTCCGTCGCCGTTATTCCGATACAGGGCGTTGCGTGTCTCGATGCCGCGCTTGTACTGGTCGCGCCCGTTTACGAAGTAGATATCCTGCCATCCATCGCCGTCGAAGTCGGCGACGCACACGCCGGGGCCGGCCTCTTCGAGGATCGTCGAAATGTCCTTCGCCCCCTTGTAATGGACGAACTCGATGCCGGCGGCCTTGGTCGCATTGGTGAATTGAACCGATTTGGACGATTGGGCCGCGAAGGCCAGCAGGGCCGCCAGGCAGGCGAATAACATGCGAGGAATCACGGTGGAGGGTTTTCGACCTGCTGAGGTCCGAGAATGCTGGTCTGTAAGTGCCCGCGGGTCTCGCTGGCTTTGTCCGCCATCTCCTTATGCACGGCCAGCTCACGGTCGGCGTCCTGCCTGCGGCCCGCGTGCCGGTAAGCGGTGGAGAGATAGAAATGCGCGGCGGGGTTTTCGGGCTGAAGCTTGACCGCGGTTTCGAGCGGCGCGATCGCTTCCTTGGGCTTATCGGCCGACGTCAATGCCCGCCCCAAGCCGATGAAAGCGTCGGCGAAGCGGACATCCAGTTTACTTGCCTTGGAGAAATGCGCGATCGCGCCCGGCCATTCCTCGGACTGCCGTGCGATTTCGCCCAACACGTATTCGGCCCCGGCGTTGTCCGGATCGATTTCGAGTTCCCGCTCGAACTCCTTGCTCGCCTCGGGAAACGTGCTGTCGGTCTTTGGCTGCGACAGAATCAGGCGTCCGATCCGGAAATGAATGCCCGGCATGCCCGGGGCTTTTTCCAATACGGCTTTATACTCGAACTCGGCGTCCTTCCACTTACCTTGTGTTTCGAGCGCCTCCGCATTCAGCAGATGCACTTGCGGCGAAGCGGGATTGGAATACAGCAATTCCTGCGAGGCGCGGATGGAAAGGTCGGAGAAAACGTGCGTGGTCAGATATAGAATTTCCGCGTCGTGGGGGAATTCGCGGTTGAGTGTCTGAATGAAATGAAGCGCGTCGTCCCGCCGATCGAGCGCCATGGCGCACTTGACTCCCGCGGCGCCGGCCCTCCGCTTCAGATCTAAGTGCTGTATGTGTCCCTCGGATTTGCGAAGCAGCGGAAGGGCCTCCGCGCAGCGCCCCGTCCCCGCAAGACGCACGCCGCGCTCGGCGATTGCCGGAAGTGAGGGAGCGACCGCATCGGCAGCCAATCCGCAACTCACGGCGAGCACGGCCACGCCGGCGATCCGTACCATTACTCCATCTTATCGCGGCCCATCAGAAGTGATATTTCAAGGCGAATTGAATTTGTCTTGCGCCCTGCGAGCCTTGCAGCAATCCCATCGTGCTGCCGAGTCCAACGTCGGGAGCGTTTAGAATTGGCGTGTTCGTGAAGTTGATACTTTCGGCCCTGAACTCGACGTTTTGGTGCTCGGTGATGTTGAAGAACTTCGCCAGGCTCAAGTCCAGAGTATGAAGGCCTGGACCGCGAATGGTTCCAATGCCGCAGTTCCCGAAAGTTCCTGGATCGGCCGGTCCGTAGATCGAAGGCGAGTTGGCGAACCATTGGTAACCTCCGAGCGGCGAGTTTTGCGTGCCCAGGACCTGTCCGGGAGACAGGCAATTGGGGCGGGACCCGCGGGAGTTCGTGCCGGAGGCGTCTCCGGCTTCGAGCGTGAGCGGAAAACCGGTATGGAGGCTCAGAATCGCGTTCACTTGCCAACCGCCAACCACGGCATCGGCGGCCTTATTCATGCTGCTGCCGAACTTCCGGCCCCGGCCGACGGGAATGTCGTAAGTGGCATAGCTGGTCAGAACATGGGTGGCGTCGTAGTAGCAGGGCCCCCATTCCGACTTCTTGTCATACAGGTTCTGCCAATACGGCGACGCGGGCAGAGCCGCGCCGGACCAGTTACCGTAGTAACCGCTGTTGTCGGTCATGCATTTGGAGTAAGTGTAGGCAACGGAAGCGTCCAGACCGTTGCTAAGACGCTTCTGGAGGGTAGCCTGCAACGAATTGTAACTCTGGTTGCCGTTGGAGGCGGTACCGGAAATCTGGCCGATCTCATTCTGAAGAGTCGGATTGCCCGAAAGGTAAACGCTGGGGGCGGTGGTGCCGTCCGGAAGCAATTGTCTCTGCAGATACGGCATGGGCACCATCAGATGCGTGCTTTTCTGGCCGACATAGGCAACCTGCAGAGTCGTGTTGGAAGCAAGCTGCTGCTGGATGGTCATGCTCCACTGATTGGAGACAGCCGGACGGACGTTGGGATCCCAAAGCCGGAGCGTAGCCCCCGCGAACGGGTTGCTCGCCTCCGTGGTGAATGGCAGGAAGCCATCGCTGAGCGTCGAACCCGGCACGCTCAACGAAGTGTAGTTGTTCTGGTGTTCCGTCCCGAAGGGCGGATTGATGGTAGGCCGCAGGTTAGTTCCGGTGCCTTCCAGGTAAGACGAAAGCGTGTACGCCGCGCGAATCACGGTGTTTTTCCGCGCGTTCCAGGCGATGCCCAGACCGCGGCTGGAAATTGAGAATGCCATTGTATTGGTTGTACAGCGCCTCGCAGTTATTGTAAGGACAATTACTGCCCGCCAGATACACGTTGCCGGTGATGAGACCGAAATTCGCTTGGCGGTTGTGGACTTCCACCCAAGGCGTATGAACCTCGTACCGCAGACCCGCGTTGATAGTGAGGGTTGGCGTGACTTGCCATGTATCGGCGAAGAACAAGGCATAGACGTTGGCGCGCTGGCCCCAGGTGCCGCCGTTCACGCCTCCGCCGATCTGGGCGGGCAGCCCCATCAGGAAGTCCGCTTCGCCCGCTCCCGAACCTCCTCCCGACGTAACGTTCACCGAGCCGGGACCGGCGGTGTATTGACCGTCGAAAGTGAACGTTCCCGCTTCGCCATTGTTACCGGAATAGAAAGTGTCGATGCGTTGGCGCCATCCCTGGAAGCCCAAATGCATCGTCTGTTTGCCCTTCGTGATGCTCAATGTGTCTTCATACTGAATCACGGTGTCGGCGAAAAGTTGAACATTGTCCGAGTTGCCTATCCTGAGACGCATAGCCGCCCGAAAAGCACATCGCATGGCAAAATACTCGATGGGATTCCTGGCAGACCGACCGTTTGCGGAAAATTCGCCAACCCATTGCCGGCCGCGCCGTTGTTTACGAACACGTAGTTCACGCCCACCCGAGCGTCATTGATGGTGTCCGGGGAGACCATGTGCGTCCAATCGAGGACGCCGTTATGGACCGGATATCTCGCAAACGAGTTATAGAAGATCGGCACGTTATTCGTGCTGGGATTGTCGATCTGGCTGCGCGAGTAGCGGCCGAACATCCGGTCTTTTGACGAAATATTGTAGTCGACCTTGATGTCGCCCTGATCGCCGTTTATATAGGAGTTGGAGGCGTAAAGTAAGTTGTTCACCAATCCCGGACCCGTAGGCAGCGGGTACGCCGATGTCGTGTTGACAATCTTCAGAGCGACCGGGTCTAGCAAGCTGGTCGGGATGATATTCCCGGCAAAAGGCGCGCGTTTTCCATTGGCGACCGAGAACGGGTTATAAAGCTGGATCGGGCTCGCTCCCTGCAACAACTGGGAGAAATCGCCCGCGCGTTCCTGGGCGGTCAAAACGCTTGTCGCGCCGATGCTGGTGGGGGTGTCGTCGCGCTGCCCCTGGTAATCGGCGAAGAAGAACAGCTTGTCCCGGACAATGGGGCCGCCGATGGTTCCTCCAAATTCATTCCACCGGATCTTCGCTCTGGATGCGTTGTTAAAGTTGTTACTCCAGGAATTCGCGTTGAGAACGTCGTTGCGCAGGAACTCGAACAAGCCCCCGTGATAAGTATTCGTTCCCGATTTGATGGTGGTGCTGATGATGCCGCCCATGAAGTTGCCGAAGTCGGCCGGAGCGTTGTTGGTGATCTCGTTAAATTCCTGAATCGCGTCCACGCTGGGAGCGTATCCGACCAGGTTGTCGGACACCTGATTGTTATCCATTCCGTCGAGGATGAAGTTATTGGCCTGCTCGCGGTTTCCATTCACATCGGGGCGTCCGCTTCCCGCGGTGGTCTGGCCGCCCGTGAAATCCGCCGGGCTGGGATGTACGCTTCCCGCGGTAAGCAGAGTCAACTGAACGTAGTTGCGGGTGGCCAGCGGAAGAGTGGTGTTGGTGCGCGCGTCGATCACCTGACCGAGCTGGGTCGACTCCGTCTGGAGAACCGGGGCTGCGCTGGTGACTTCGATCGACTGGGAGACATTGCCGACCTGAAGCTGAAAATCGAGCTTGGCGACCTGGTTCATCTCCAGGGTGAAATTGGACTGGGTAGCCGCCTGAAAACCTGGACTCTCGACCTTAATGGTGTACGTGCCCACAGTGACCTGAGGCACCCGATAGTAACCATCCGCGTTCGTTGTGGTGGGATACTCAGTGCCTCGCTCAAGATCGGTGGCCGTCACCTTCGCTCCCAAAATCGGGGCTCCGGTTGGGTCCGTCACCTTGCCGGTAATCGCCGCCGTCACCTGTTGCCCCCAGGACGAAGCCGGGCCAATCAGGAGTAGCGACAGGACACACAATGATGTGGCGATTACGCTTCTCGTCTTCAGATTTTCGTGTTGCACGGTAAGACCCCTCATTCTGCCGGATGCACCGGTCCAAGTACTGTAGTAACTGCTATCTCAGTTCAACAACCGCTTTCGTGGTTTCATGGGCTTTTTTCCTTCTACTTAGGAGGAAGAGGCCAAACCTCGCCGACGTCAATCAGAACGGCAAGAATCGCGCAGGCAAAGCACGTACTCCTGCTGGCGCAAACCCGTTACAAACGCTTTCTAGCATAATGCCGTGAACCGGCCTAAGATAACTCCGCGCCCAAAAACGTGCGAGCGCGTGCCCTTGCGAGAGTCGAGCGATGGCACAGCATAGTACGAAAAATGATTCAATGTCAAGTCTTTTCTAGTCTCTGTCAATCCTGTCTTTCCATTAGGCGTCTCCTCGTCGCCATTGTCCAGTCTGCAACCGCTGCGATTCTGTTGTAACGGCTGTTTGCAACATGGGTGAACGTGCTCCGAATCAGGCCGTTACAGCAATTCCGGTCGTGCTAAAATCATGACAATTCGGTTTGGGGTACCACTTGGCGAAATATGGCTGACGGAAGGACGCTCGGGGATTCTGATGGAATTGGCGACCTCGAAGTGCGCGCCGAACTGCAGAAGGTGCTTGAAAGCCACGAATTTCGCGCGAGTAAACGCTGCCAGGACTTCCTGCGCTTCGTAGTCGAAAATACACTCGGGGGGAAAACCGGCATCCTGAAAGAGCGAACGATTGGCATCGAAGCCTTCGGCCGCCCGCCGAGCTACGATCCCAGCGACGACGCGACTGTCAGGGTGAAGGCGGGGGAAGTCCGTAAACGCCTGGGGCTGTACTATGCCGGCGAAGGCAAGGGCGATGGGATCCGGATCGAGCTTCCAGCGGGCGGATATGTGCCGGATTTCGTGGTTTCCGCCGCGGCCGCCCCGGCGCTCGCCGAACGCGATCCTTCGATTTGGACGGCGCGCGTCAGGCGGCCCGCGGCCTATTTTTTGATAGGCGTGGTCACGGCGCTGGCCGTGGCCGCGGCCGTAACGGCGGCCGCTCGAATTCTTCAGCGCAAGCCGGCTTCGGTTCTCGACCAATTTTGGGCGCCTGTGCTGGCTGGCGCCTCCCCGGCGTTGTTGTGCGCGGCGTATGTCCCCGACGTCTACGCGATGGATCGCAAACCGGGCGAGGCGCCGCGGGTAGAGGATTTCACCCGCCTCAGCGATCAGTTCGTCGGCGGGGGGGATTTGATGGCGGCGGCGCATCTGGCGGCGATGCTGACGCGCATGGGGCGCGCCTACAATGTGCGGATCGGCAACGAAGTGACGTTTAAGGATTTGCGCTCTTCTCCCGCGATTTTCATCGGCTACTCTTATTCGCGCTGGAAGGAGATGAGCAAGGAACTGCGCTACTTCATCGACATCTCCCAGCGGCCCGCTATGATTCTGGACAACGGAAAACCGACGCGGTGGTATCTTCCGAATCTTGGCGCGGACCGGCATACCGACGAAGATTACGCCATCGTGTCCCGCCTCTTCCATCCCGACACGCGCTCGATGCTGGTGGAGATTTCCGGGATCACGCAGTATGGAACCGAGGCCGCGGCGGACTTGGTTAGCAATCCGGAACTGCTCCAGGACGCGCTACGAGGCGCTCCTCCGGGCTGGACGACGAAGAATCTTCAATTGGTGCTGCACGTGAAGGTGATTTCGGGAAGCCCGGCGTCGGCGACCGCCGTGGCCAGTCATTTCTGGTAGGAGCGGGGTTACCGGGCCGCGCTTCCCTTCCCTCGTTCGACCGTCAGGTCCACTTGATACACCTCCCGGAAGAAGCCCGCCACCCGGCCGGCCGCCCAAATCTCCAGATCGGACTCGGCGGTGGCGTCGAGTGTCACGGAAACGTTTCCGTTCTTGAGAGCGACTTCGATGTTCTCCAACCGCTGATCGTGACTGCGATCGAGGCTGTCGGCCAGCCGCAAAAGCGGAGTCAGCAGGACCACGGCTCGCCGGGTATCGGCGTCCATCGACTCATAAGAGGGATGGCGCAAGGCGGGCATGCTCTTCCGGTGATAACGGCACAGCGTGGCCACCAGATAGCGTTCGGCGTCGGTGAAACCGGGAAGATCGGAGTTGGCGATCAGATAGAAAGAATGTTTGTGATGGCTGGTGTCGCTGACGTAGTGGCCTGTGTCGTGTAAGTAGGCGGAGGCTTCCAACAGCTTTCCGAACTGCGGAGGCAGCTTGTGGAGGGGCTGGAGCGCCTCAAACAGATGATGGCCGAGGCGGGCCACTTGGCGGGCGTGAGGGAGGGCGACTCCGAAGCGGCGGGCGAGCGACTCCACCGTCCGCCGTTGGTCGCGGCTGAGCCGGGAAAACTCGCGGCCGACGCCCCGCGCCGCGAGGTCGGCGACGATGCCGTCGCGAACGCCCGCCGCCGAATAGAACAACGACGGGATCTCGAAACTTTCGAGAACACGCAGAAAAACCGCCGCGCCGGCGACGATGATCTCCGCGCGGCGAGGCCCGATGCCTAGCGTTTTACGGCGGCCGGCGAGACTCTTGGCGTTCACGTCGTGGGAGAAACGGCGAAGTTGAGCGGTGGAGGCCCGCAGGCGGTCGGCGGCGTCGCGGCTGGCGCGGGGAACGCGGTTCACGGCGCAAACAATCGCCGCGGCGGTTGCGGAGGTGGCGATGAATCGATCGAAGCGCCCGCGCCCGATGCGCGCGAGCGGCGCGGCCAGCTTTTCGTCGATGTACTCGGTCATCTGGCGCAGCTCCAGCGCCGACGGCGGGTCGCTTTTAAGAAACACCTCGGTCAGGCGAACCGCGCCCAGAGGCTTCGAGTGCGCCTCCGCCAAGGTGCCACCTTCGCTGAGAATGATTTCGGCGCTTCCGCCTCCCACATCCACCATCAACACGCGTCGATTCGGATGAGGCCAGCGCCGCTGCACGCCGAGATGGATGAGCCGGGCCTCCTCCTGCCCCGAGATGATTTCCACCGGCGCTCCCAACGCCTCCGAGGCGCGCTGCAGGAATTCGCGTTGATTGCCGGCGTCGCGCACCGCGCTGGTGGCCACGGCGCGCACGGCCAGCACATCCAGTTTGGCGTAGGCCTGCGCCATCCTTCGCAGAGTGACGCAGGCGTCCTCGATCGCCTGGCGCTCGACCCGTCCGGACCGGAAGACGCTCAGGCCCAGCCGAATCACTTGGCGGTCGGTAGCGAGAGTTCGTAGGACGCCGTCGGGCGAAACTTCGGCCGCCATCATCCGGACGGAATTGCTGCCTATATCCACCGCCGCGTACCTGCGCATAGTTCCATCATGCCCGAGACCGCGCCCCGCGCAGAGCGAAATCGGGCGAAGGAGCTATGATACATTCGTTTTTCGCATGGATTCTATCCGTTTATTAATGTTGGGTGACAGCGAGGAACCGCAACTGCGCGGCCTGAAGAATTTCACGGAAGAGGTCGCGTGGACGTTGACGCTCGATCCCGATGTCATTCGCTCCGAAGCGCAGTGGGCGGACGTGATTTTGAGCGCTTATTTCACCGGCGATCCGTTTCAACTCGCGTGGCCGTTCGCGCGGCGGGCGCGGTGGGTTCATACGCTATCGGCGGGCGTCGAGCATCTGCTGACACCGGAGTTCGCAGCGAGTCCGGTGCCACTGACCAACTCCCGCGGAGTCTATAAACGATCGCTCGCCGAGTTCGCGCTGCTCGGAATTCTTTACTTCGCCAAGGACGTTCCCCGGATGCTGGCCAATCAGCGCGCGGGGCGTTGGGAGCCCTTTGAAGTAACCGAGGCGTATGGAAAAGTGGTGGGGATCGTTGGCTATGGCGAGATCGGACGGGCCGCCGCGCAACTGGCGCATGGCTTGGGCATGACCGTGCTCGCATTGCGCCGCCGCACCGCCCTCTCCGGCGGCGACTCGATCGCCGATGCCACTTTCGGGCCCGAGGCGCTTGGCCAAATGCTGGCGCGATGCGATTACGTCGTGGTGGCCGCGCCGGGGACGCCGGAGACGCGGGGCATGATCGGCGAAAAAGAATTCGCGGCGATGAAGAGCGAGGCGGTGATCGTCAACGTCGGCCGCGGATCGGTGATTGAGGAATCGGCCTTGCTGCGCGCTCTTCGAGAAGGCCGATTGCGCGGCGCTGCGCTGGACGTTTTCGAAAACGAGCCGCTGCCCGAAGGCCATCCGTTCTTTTCAATGCCGAACGTGCTGGTTTCGCCGCACTGCGCCGACCGGACGTCGGACTGGCTGGAGCAATCGGTCCGGTTTTTCCTGCGGAACTTCGACCATTTCCGCAAAGGGGAACCGCTCGAAAACATGGTCGACAAGAAAGCGAGTTACTGATGAGACCTTCCACGATCCTTCTCGCCGCGATCGTCGCGGCATCGTCCCTCGGCGGGCAGAATTATCGGCCAACGAAGGAGAACGTCGAGGCGCGCCAGTGGTTCCAGGACAACAAATTCGGCCTGTTCATTCACTGGGGCGTTTACAGCGTGCTCGGCGACGGCGAGTGGGTGATGAACAACCGCAAAATGTCCGTCGCGGAGTATTCGAAGCTGCCGCCGCAGTTCGATCCGGTGAAGTTCGATCCGGCCGCTTGGGTGGCGCTGGCCAAAAGCGCGGGGATGAAGTACATCACGATCACCAGCAAGCACCATGACGGCTTCGCCATGTTTGGCACAAAACAAAGCCAGTGGGACATCGCAGACGCCACGCCGTACCATAAAGATCCGCTGAAGGCGCTCGCCGAGGAATGCCATCGGCAAGGCGTCAAACTGTTTTTCTATTACTCACAACTCGATTGGCACTCGCCGGATTATTATCCGCTCGGCCAGACGGGACATTCTTCGGGACGGCCGCCGGGAGGCGATTTCGACAAGTATCTGGACTATATGAACGCGCAACTCCGCGAGCTGCTGACCGGCTATGGCGACATCGCCGGTATCTGGTTCGACGGCATGTGGGACAAGCCCGACGCCAATTGGCATCTGGAACGCACTTACTCGCTCATTCACGGCCTGCAGCCGGCGGCGCTCATCGGCAGCAATCATCACCGGAAGCCGTTCGACGGCGAGGATTTTCAGATGTTCGAAAAGGATCTTCCGGGCCAGTCGACGCAAGACTTCAACAAAACGTCGCAGATCGGATCGCTACCGCTCGAAACCTGCGACACCATCAACGGCGCGTGGGGCTATAACAAGAACGACAAGCGTCTCAAGAGCGCGAATCAGTTGATCCAATATCTGGTGCGGGCGGCGGGCAACAACGCGAATTTTCTTTTGAACATCGGGCCGAAGCCCGACGGCACGATCCAACCGGAGTTCGTCGAGCGCCTCCACGCCATCGGCCATTGGCTGGACAAGAACGGGGAAACGATCTACGGGACGCGCGGCGGACCCGTTCCGCCGAGGAGTTGGGGGGTCAGCACGCGGAAGGGGAATAAGGTTTACGTTCACGTTCTCGACTGGCGGGACGAAGTTCTGGCCATGCCCGCGCTCGCCGGCATCCGCGGCGCGCGTGTGTTCCCCAGCGGCCCGCAAGTGGAGACGCAAAACGTCTCTGGCGCCACGCTCCTGCGCATCCCCGCGAACGCCCGCGATCCCCTCGACACCATCGTCGAGTTGGACATGGCCGAATGAGCGAAATCACGCTCGGCGACGTACGCGCCGCCGCCGCCCGCATCGCGCCCATCGTCCATCGCACGCCGGTGATGACCTCGCGCATCTTCAACCGGATCGCCGGCGTGGAAACGTTCTTCAAATGCGAGAACTTCCAGCGCGGTGGCGCGTTCAAGCTGCGTGGCGCGGCGAACTTCGTCTTCTCCATTCCGAAGGCCGATCTGCCGCGCGGCGTGGTGACCTATTCCTCCGGCAATCACGCGCAGGCCATCGCCATCGCGGCGGCGGCGGCGGGCGTGCCGGCCGTCATCGTCATGCCGTCTGACGCGCCTCGTTCGAAGATGGAGGCGACCAGAGCCTATGGCGCCCGCATCGTTACTTACGACCGCGCCACGGGCGACCGCGAAGCGCTGGGCCGGAAAATAAGCGAGGAGACCGGCGCAACGCTCGCCCCGCCTTACGACCATCCCTGGACCATCGCCGGCCAAGGCACCACGGCGCTGGAATTGTTGGAAGAGATTCCCGATCTCGACGCGCTGGCCGTCTGCGCCGGCGGCGGCGGCCTTCTCTCCGGTTGCTCGATAGCCGCCACGGCGCTGCGGCCGGGGATTCGCATTTTTGGCGTCGAACCCGAAGCGGCCAACGACACTTGGCTATCTTTCCGCGCGGGCCATCGAGTCGAGATCCCCTTGCCGAAAACGTCCGCCGACGGGCTGATGGCCGCCTCCCCCGGAGCGATCACGTTCCCGATTATTCAGCGTCTCGTAGAGGATATTCTTCTCGTGAGCGAGGACGAGATCCGGCAAATGGTGAAGTTCGCGCTCACGCGAATGAAGATGCTGGTCGAGCCGAGCGGCGCTGTGGCTGCGGCCGCGGTGATGTTCAAGAAACTTCCCGCGGGCTTGCGCCGCGCCGGCGTGATCGTCTCAGGCGGAAACGTCGATCTCGACTTCCTCAAGACGCTCGGGGATTGAAGCCGCCGCGGCGAAGAACGCCGCATACTCCACTTTCGCCGTGGACCGCGCCGGAATCCAGCGGTAACCTTGCTCGCCGAACATGCCGTTCCGGGAGATCATTTTCCGGCGGCTCTCCGGCAGCGGCGACGCGCCGAATTCCATCCCCCAAGTCAGCGTCCTTCCGTTCCAGGGCGGCTGTTGCCGGGAGTGATTTTCCTCCCAAACGCCGAGCCAGGGAAAATCGGAGCGCTTCCAACGATAGCCGAAGAGCACGCCAGAGGCGGCGGAATGCGCCATGAAGAACGCCTCCCCGCGAGCCGGGTCCATTAAATGCGTGCTGAATCCGGCCGAGGCGGGCGCCGAGTCGTAAATTCGCAGGTCGCGAGACGCGTCAAGCCAGGAAAATTCCACTCCCGCATCAAGGGAGTAGGAGCGGACGATCGGCGCGCGAAACACCGTCTCGCCGCGGCGGACGAACGGCGGACCGAGTGTCACATGCTGCGTCCACGCCACGGGGTAATCGGCGTTCGAAACATTTTCGAGCGTCTCCGTAAACCGCACGGAGCGGCCCTCCAGCCGGATGGTGCGCTGAAATTCCAGCCGCGCCACGGGCAGCGAAGCCTTCGCCGTCAGCTCCGGCCCATCGACGGAAATGGCGTAGGGAACGACAGAGGCTTCTCCATGCACCGTCATCCCCGCCGCCGCTTCCTCCTCCGATGGCGGCCCGAAAAGATCCAGGCATAAATTGTGGCCCATGATGCCGGCCAGCAGCTTGCTCTCGGAATCGGCGCCGTATTCGGGATGGCGCGCGAGGCTGTAACTGGAAGGCTCAATGGACGGCCATGGCGGAGTCCACAACGGGTTAACGCCCGCCTCTTTATCGAAAATCTCGGCGACGTGCCCGCCTTCCACCAGCACGGTGATACGAATGCGCTCATTCTCCAAAGAGAAGGCGCGGCGGTTGCGGTATGTCGTTTCGCTCATGAGCCGGCGCTAAACGTCCACCTTCTTCTTGGCCGCCAGGGACTGGCGATAACTGGCGTCGCGCTTGGCGAAGTCCGCCGCGTGTACTTCCGCCGTGACGCTGGAACTCATCTTGTCGATCTCGTTGAAATAAACCCGCCGCTCTTCCTTCATCGCGATGTTCGACAGCATCACGGCGATGGAATCGTGCAGGCCCACCTCGAGATCGGCCTTTGGATGTCCGCCGGTCTTGGCGTCGTCGAAGAAGCAAGTCAGCTCCGTTTCCACCGGATTGACGTCTTCATCCGATGTCATCACACCCTTGCTGTAAAGCCAGCGCCGCGCGAATTTCATCTCCTTGTCCAGGAAGCCGTCGTCGCCAGTCACCTCGTCGCGGTTCAACAACAGCGGCAAGCCCTTCGATCCGGACGTCAACGCATAACTCGCACCTGCCGCGGCTGCGCCCTCTTTTCCGCTCGCCGGCTTGGCCGCCACATGATGCGGCTCCTTGTACCAAAGGCCGGTGGGCATGGTCATCTGCCCGTCTCCCACCGTGATTTCAAGAGACGCTGCCGTGCCCATGATGATCTCGCCGAACTCCGGCCGCGTGCCACCCAGGTAGGGCAGGTGCGAATTGGTGGTGATGGAGCTATACACCAGCTTCTGATTGTTCGGATATTTGTAGATGAGCTGGATGTTGTCGTCGACGTCGCGGCCGTCTTTCCATGTATCGAGGCCGCCGACGCCGATCACATATTCCGGAGCCGAACCGAAAATCCAGTCCGCCACGTCGATCTGGTGCGAGGCCAACTCGGCCGCCAAGCCGCCCGAATATTCGCGATACAGCCTCCAATTGAAGCCGTTCATCACCCACCCTGGGTTGCGGTGCCATTGCGCATGAATGTGCGTCACGTCGCCAAGCATCCCTTTGTCCACCATCTGCTTCGCGAGTTGGTAAAACTTGCTGTAGCGGCGTTGCAGGCCCACTTGCAGCACCTGTTTCGGATGTTGCGCGGCCAACGCGCGAAGGGCGTTCACCTCGTACGGCTGGAACACGATGCTCTTCTCGCAGAGCGTGTGTTTGCCCGCGTTGAGCGCATCCTGGGTCACCGGAAAATGCGCGAACAAGGGCACCGCGATGATCACCGCTTCGACGTTCTTGTCGGCCAGCAGCTCGCGGTAGTCTTTATATTTCGTGGGATTCGTGCCGATGATGTCGGCGGCCCGGTCCAGCTTGTCCTGTTGAATATCGCAAACGGCGACGCAGCGTCCGTTCGACACGTTGAGCAGATGCTTCAACAGATACGATCCGCGGCCTCCCGTGCCGACGATGCCGAACGCCATTTGATCGTTGGCGGCGCGGACGGTTTGAATCCGCGGAGCCTGGAAAGCGGCCGCGGCAACCGCGCCGGCGGCAGCCGCGGTCTTCAGCGCGTCGCGGCGGGTGGGATTTTTTTCATCGGACATGGATTAGCTCCTTTGGCTGACTACAATTCTAATCGGACTTCGGCGTCTGCGGGCGTTCCCTCCGCGCCGCCCACTCCGCGCCGGCCAGCACGATCATCGAAGAGACGAAACCGTACAACAATATGGTTACCGAATAGACAAACGGCCCGTATTCGACGCTCAGCCTCGCTCGCAGCCACGGCCACGTCAGCAGATTGACGTACTTGATCGCCTCCAACATCAGACCCACCCAAACCGCCGCCGGAATCACTCGTTGGAACGGAACCTTGCAATTGGGCAGCAGCCAGTACACCAGGAACAGCGTCAACATCGAAATGGGCACCGCCGCGATTTTAAAAGCGGCGATGCCGGCGAACTTGGCTAGAAATTGGCTGATGCCGGACAACTGCGAGACAAACTGGGCGTTCAGCGCGGTAAGCGTCATCGACAGCAAAAACAATCCGCCGCAGAGGAAGATCAATCCCAGGCTTACGGCTTGGTTCATCAGGTAATTGCGGTTTTTGCGGCAACCCCAGACGCGATTGAACGCCACTTCAAGCGGGACGAAGATGCCGTTGGCCGTCACCAGCAGCAGCAACAGCGGTACCAGTTGAAAGGGACGGCTGGCGACCGTCGCCTTCACGTTGCGCACGATAAAATTTCCCAACAGATCCGGAAACGCGTCGTTGAGGGCGAAGTAAATGGAGTTCGTCGCATCGTGCCAGCGCAGCACCCGCTCACAGAAGGAAACCATGACGATCAGGAACGGAACCATCGACAGCAGAATATTCGCGGCGACGGCCATGGCGAAAACGTGAACTTCCGTGCTGGCCCAATACCGCAGCGTGAACACCGAGGCCCGGCCCAGACCGGCAATTCGCGAACGGTGCGCGGCCGGCGGAGGCGGAGGTTGGGATGTGGGGGAAATGGACAACGGAGGGCCCGGACCTTTTATTCTAGCCGAGCCGTCATCCACCGATGTAGCGGGCGTAGACGCCACGCGCCAACCCCGCGTCGCTTGTGCCCTTTACAATGACGCGGCCGTCGGGAAAAATCGTCAGAAGATACGGCGGAGCTTCGAAGCGCAGCGCGAACTCGTTGGCGCGCACATCGCCCAAACGGCTCAACCGCGTGGCGAGAGCGGACAGATCCAACGGGCGGCCGCGCTCGTGGATTTGAACCGCGTTTCTGCCGCAGAGGCTGACCGGCGCGCGTTTCCGCCCTTCCAGAAAGCTGTAATCGGCGCGCGCGCAAACGCGGCATTCGGCGTCCGGCGACGGTTGGTTCACCTGGCGCACCTCGCCGGTCCAAACATCGACGGTGGTGATTTTCGCCGCCACTTCCCGGCCGCAAATCAGCCGCATCGCGGCCGCGGTCTGTAGACTGGCGACGATCGACGTCGCCGGGCCGAGCACGCCGTCGGTCTCGCACGTCGGCTGCGCCTCGCCCGGCGGCTCCGGATAGACGCAGGCCAGACAAGCCGTGCGATGCGGAACCACCGCCATCGCGATTCCATAGCTTCCAACCGCCGCGCCGTAGATCCATGGCTTGCCCTCGCTCACGGCAAAATCGTTGATCAGAAATCTCGTCTCGAAGTTATCCGTGCCGTCGAGGATGACGTCCGCGCCGCCGAGAATCTCCCGCGCGTTCTCCGGAGTGAGATCGGCGACAACGGCGTCCACTTCGATCGAGGAATTGATCGCGGCGATCCGCCGTTGGGCGGCGATGGCCTTGGGCAGCGCCCTCTCGGCGTCGGCTTCCTCGAAGAGCCATTGCCGCTGCAGGTTGCTCAACTCCACGTAATCGCGGTCGACGATGCGCAGATGGCCCACGCCCGCTCTCGCCAGCGCCCCGGCCTGGAAACTGCCCAGCGCGCCACAGCCCACAATGGCCACGCGCGCCGCGAGCAACCGTTCCTGGCCCTCCTCGCCGATTCCGGCGAACAGGATCTGCCGCGAGTAGCGCTCTTCATCGGACGGCTGCATCTCGCCCCGATGGTAACAACCGCTCAGGCCCGGTAATTCACCGTAGGTAAAAAGCGTGGCGCCTTCCGGGCCTTGGCCGTCTGTTCGAACGAGTATGCGAGTTTCAAGAGCGTAGGCTCGCTCCACGCCGCGCCGAAGAACGAGATCCCCACCGGCAGTCCGCGGATGAAATCCGGCGGGCACGGTGATGTGCGGATATCCGGC
This sequence comes from uncultured Acidobacteriota bacterium, assembly GCA_963823105.1. Taxonomy (GTDB): domain Bacteria; phylum Acidobacteriota; class Terriglobia; order Bryobacterales; family Bryobacteraceae; genus JAJYKC01. Next base: position 424,023 of record CAWGKC010000005.1, on the reverse strand, counting down.
CACGGCGGCGGGCGAGGAGCACCCTCCGCCGTCGTGATCGCCCGTCACCCAATCGGTTAGCCACGCCGGTCCGGCCGTTGGCGCGACGATGGCGTCCACGCGGTGTTGCGCGATCACAGCGTCGATTCCTTCCGCCCGCGCCAAGCGATGAATTTTGTCGAGCGCATCCAGATACGCCTTCTCCGTCAGCGGCCCTTTCTTCTCCGCCATCGTCATGATCTCCTGCCCGAAATAGGGCATCTCGCGGCTCGCCTCATTTTGGTTGAAGGCGATCACATCGGCCAGCGAATGAACCCGCGCCGCCGGGCTTAAATCCTTCAAATACGCGTTCAGGTCCGTCTTGAACTCGTACACCAAAACTTCGAACTCCGAATCGCCGGACTTGCCGTGCGAGGGCAAATCCGCCGGATCGATTATTTCGGCGCCATTCCGCTTCATCTCCGCCAGACACTCTTCCATCAACTTATCCACGGCGGCGTTAAATCCAAAAAACTTTCGCGCCACTCCGATGCGCGCGCCGCGCAATCCTCCCGCGTCGAGATACGCCGTGTAATCGGTCTGCGACTTGCCCTCGCTCGCGGCGGTGGCCGGATCGCGGGGATCCACGCCCGTCAGCGCGCCCAGCAGAATCGCCGCGTCCCGCACCGTTCGCGCCATCGGTCCGGCGGTGTCCTGGCTATGCGAAATCGGGACGATGCCCGCGCGGCTGATCAACCCCACCGTCGGTTTGATTCCCACGATGCCGTTCATCGACGAGGGGCACACCACGGAGCCGTCCGTTTCGGTTCCAACGCCGGCCGCGCAGAGATTCGCCGCCACGCCCGCGCCCGTTCCCGCGCTCGAGCCGCAAGGGTTGCGATCGAGTGCGTACGGGTTGCGCGTCTGGCCTCCGCGGCCGCTCCATCCGCTGACCGAGTGCGTGGAGCGGAAGTTCGCCCATTCGCTCAAATTCGTCTTGCCGAGAATCACCGCGCCCGCCGCGCGCAACCGTTCGGCGACGAAGGAATCCCGCGCCGCGATCGAGCCTTCCAGCGCCAGAGATCCGGCCGTTGTGCTCATCCGGTCGCCGGTATCGATGTTGTCCTTGATCAACACCGGCACGCCGTGAAGCGGTCCGCGCGGCCCTTTCGTCTTCCGCTCGCGGTCGAGATCGGCGGCGATTCCGGCGGCATCGGGATTTAATTCGATCACGGCGCGGATCGATGGCCCATGGCGATCCACCGCTTCGATGCGCATCAGATATTTTTCCACCAGCGAATGCGAGGTGAAGCGGCCGGACTTCATCCCGTCCCGCAGCTTGTCCATCGTAATTTCATCGAGTTCGAACGCGCCCGCGTGTCTCCTCGCGACCTCCTTCGTCTGCCCTTGCGCAGATCCGCCCAGCGCCAACCCGCCCGCGGCCGCGCCGCATCCAAGAAACGTTCTTCGATTCATTCGAACGATTATCCGCCGAAACGCCGGCCGCCGGGGAAAGGCACAATGAAAGTAATGCGGCTGCGCAAAGCGCACGGCAAATTGAAGATCGAACACAGCATCATCGACGGCGTGCGCGATCTGCTGGAGCGCCTGCTCGCGGAGAACCCCGGCATCCGTTCCGTCATTCCCGGCGTAATCAAACCGGTGCGCGACGCCAAGGGCGAAGTGCGGATCCGCGTCACCGTGCCCACCACCAACGGCTGGAAGGCCATCGCCCTCAGCGCCGGGGCGCGCCAGGAATTATTCGTCAGCACGGCTTTCACCAAGGAACAACTCGAGGCCGCGTTCCGTCAACTGGAACGTTAAAGCGCTATCGCGTCCCCAGGTGCAGGGCGACGATTCCGCCCGTCATCCGCTCGAATTCCACGTTCGAGAAGCCGCAATGCGACATGACGGAGGCCAATTCCGCCGCGCTCGGAAATTTTTTCACCGACTCCGGCAGATACGTGTACGCGTCGCGTGAACCGGAGAGCCAGCCGCCGAGCACCGGCAACACGCGCCGTGAATAGAAACCGTAGAGCGCGGCGAACGCCCGGTTTGGCGGCTGCGAGAATTCGAGAATCGCCGCCATGCCGCCCGGCTTCAGCACGCGCAACAGCTCGGCCAGGCCGCCGCGGTAATCCACCAGATTGCGGAACCCGAACGCGACGGTAACCAGATCGAGGCTGGCGTCGCGCAGCGGCAGCCGCAAGGCGTCGGCTTCGAAAAATCGCGAGCTCAGATGCCGCCCGCGCGTTTTATCGCCCGCCGCCATCAGCATCGGATGGCAAAAATCGCTGCCGAATACCGCGCCGCCGCGGTGCGTTTCGAGCGCCAGCGTCAAATCGCCCGTGCCGCAGCATAGATCCAGAATCCGCGCGTCCGGCCGCGCCAGTATGCGCTCCACGCGCCGCACGGTGCGCGCCCGCCACAGCTTGTCTATGTTCAGCGAGAGCAGGTGATTCAGCCGGTCGTATCGCGGCGCGATGCGTCCGAACATGCCCCGCACCCACCGCGCCGCCTGCTCCTCGGTATCCGCGCCGGCGGGCGTCGTGCCCTTCCTCATTGAGGAAGACTCGCCTCGATCGCCGCCAACGCCTGCGCGCCGGTGATTTCCGAAGTCACCCTCACCCTGCCGATTCCCTCCGGCAGTACGAAGTGGACACGGCCATGCACCGTTTTTTTATCCGATTTCATCCGCGCGGCGAGCCGCCCGGCATCCAGCCCCTCAAGCGACGGGATCGGCCCGTAAGCCTCGATGCAGCCGAGAATCTCCCTGCCGTCGCCTCCCCCCAGAATGCCCGCGGCCAGCGCCAGCCGCACCGCCGCCGTCATCCCCCACGCCACCGCCTCGCCGTGAAGAAACCGATTGTATTGCGTCTCCGCTTCCAGCGCGTGCCCGAAGGTGTGCCCGAAATTGAGAATGCGGCGCGGCCCGCCTTCGCGCTCGTCTTCCGTCACGACGCGCGCCTTCAGCCGCACCGCGTCGGCGATGATCCTCTCCACCACTTCCGGTTTTCTCGCCAGCACCGCCTCGCGATCCCGCGCCAGCACATCGAAGAGCTCCGCGTCGCCGATCACGCCGCACTTGACGATCTCGTACAACCCGGCGCGGTACTCGCGCTCCGGTAAAGTAGTCAGCACGTCCGGGTCGATAATCACCGCCAGCGGCTGGTGGAAACTTCCGATCAGATTCTTCCCGCTCGCCAGATTGACGCCCGTCTTGCCGCCGATCGCCGCATCCACTTGCGCCAGCAGAGTCGTAGGAACCTGAATCACCGGGATGCCGCGCATGAAAATGGCCGCCACAAAACCGGCGACGTCGCAGACGATGCCGCCGCCAAACGCCACCACCACGCTCGAACGGTCCCCACCTCCTTGGAGCACTTGCTCCGCCAGCGCTTCGGCGCTTTCAAAGCGCTTATGAATCTCGCCGCCGGGAAAAAACAGAACTTCCACGCTCCGGTTCGCCAGCGCGCTCCGCACCGCCGCGCCGTGCAGATCCCACACGCCGCGTTCGGTAACGGCGAAGATCTTTCCCGTCTCCGGTGGAATGGCGGCGGCGATCCGCGAGAGCGCGCCGCGTTCGACGATGGCGGGATAGGTTCGCTGCGGGGTTCGAACTTCGAAGGAAGGCATGGGGGCGTTGCGCGCTGAAACTCGCGGCCAAAACCTCTGTTGTACCATGAGACTTAGTTGCATCCCTCCGAAAGCATCGATCCGGATTTCCTCGTTGTGGGCGCGGGTGTGGCCGGCTTGCGCGCGGCCATCGAATTAGCCGCCGCCGGCCGGGTTCTGGTCGTCGCCAAAGACAGCCTCCGCGAGTCTTCCTCCGAATACGCTCAGGGCGGCATTGCCGCCGCGATGAACGACGACGACGAAGTGTCGCTCCATGAGCACGACACCATCGCCGCCGGGGACGGTCTGTGCGACGCGGCCGCCGTCCACACGCTGGTGGAAGAAGCCCCGGCCGCCATTCAGGAACTGATCGGATGGGGCGCCGAGTTCGACCGCGAAGGCGCCAAACTCCTTTTCGCGCGCGAAGGCGCACACAGCCGCAGCCGCGTCCTTCACGCCCACGGAGATTCCACCGGCCAGGAAATCGTCCGGACTTTGCGTCGCAAAGCGTCGTCGCTCGCGAACGTCGAGTTTCGCAGCTTCGCCTCCATGACCGGCTTGATTCCCGGCGAAGACGGAGGCGTGGCCGGAGTGGCCGTCCTCGAAGAATCCTCCGGGGAGACTGTATCCGTGCGCGCCCGCGCCGTTCTCCTTGCCACCGGAGGCCTCGGCCGCGTCTTCAAAGAGACCACGAATCCGGATGTCGCCACCGGCGATGGCGTGGCCGTGGCCTATCTGGCCGGCGCCGAGGTCCGCGACATCGAGTTCGTGCAGTTCCACCCGACGGCGCTCTTTCTCGCCCAGGCTCCGCGCTTTCTGCTTTCCGAAGCTCTGCGCGGCGAAGGCGCGTATCTGCGCAATGCCGCCGGCGAACGATTCATGCATCGCTACCACCCCATGGCCGAACTCGCTCCCCGCGATGTCGTTTCCCGCTCGATCGTCATGGAGATCCTCCGCACCGCATCCGAGTGCGTCTACCTCGATCTAACGCATCTCGACGCCGCGCATATCCGCGAGCGCTTCCCGCGCATTTACGAAACCTGCCTGCGCTATGGGATCGATCTGGCGGCCGATCTCGCCCCGGTCCATCCCGCCGCCCATTACGCCATGGGTGGAGTGTATGCCGGCCTCGATGGCCAGACGTCGCTCGCGCGTCTTTTCGCCGCCGGCGAAGTAGCCTCCATCGGCGTTCATGGCGCCAATCGCCTGGCCAGCAACTCGCTCCTCGAAGGGGTCGTCTTCGGCGCGCGCGCCGGACGGACCATGCGCGAGACCCCTGCCCCAAGCCGCCCCGCGCCGCTTCCTCCGCCGCGATTTCCGCAAATCGAGGAAACCGATCTGCGCCGCCTCGCCTGGGAAAAGTGCGGCGTCCTGCGCGATGGCGGCGGTTTGAGCGCCGCCTGCGAGCGTTTGGCCGCCCTCCCTTTGGAAAGCAAGCCAAATCCCGGGCGCCGCGACTTCGAGATTCGAAACATGCACTCTTGCGCGCTCCTGATCGCCCGCTGCGCGCTGGCCCGGCGCGAGAGCCGCGGAGCGCACTACCGCCTCGATTTCCCCAACCCGGAAGCTCTGTACGAGAAGCACTCCTCGATCCGCTCGGGCCAGGACGTCCGCTTTGTCTGATTCCCCCTCCGCCCGCCCGGCCGTCGCTTTTTTCCTCGTCTTCGCCCTGGCCGCCGTCCCTCTTCGCGATTCCGGCCCGGCCGCCGTGCTTTGGACCGCGCCGGGGATTTTGTTGGCGTCCATGCTCATCGCCTGGGGCGCCGAATCCGCGCAATTCTTCATCGCCCAGGGATTCGCGTTGGCCATCCTCGCCTGGATGCAAACTCTTCCCGAGTTCGCCGTCGAAGCCGTCCTCGCCTGGAAGCAGCAGGTCCATTTCCTGCTCGCCAACCTCACCGGCGCTCTCCGCCTGCTCACCGGCGTGGGCTGGCCCATGATCTATTTCGCCGCGGCCGCCGTTCATCGGAGGCGCACCGGCAAGCCGCTCGATAAAATCGTTCTCGACGCAAGCCACGGCGTCCAGGTAGTCGGCCTGCTTGTGCCCTTGCTCTATGCCGTCGTCATCTGGTGGAAGGGCACGCTGCATCCCTTCGATTCTCTGGTGCTCGTCGGCATCTACGCCTCCTACCTCGTCATCCTCGCCAAAATGCCGCCCGAAGCGCGAAGAAGGCATCGAAGATCTCGACCCATCCCGCGCTTCATCGTCACGTCACATCGCCGGCGCCGCGTGGCGCTCATCGCGCTCTGCTTCCTCGCCGGCGGTACGTTGATCTATCTCACCGCCGAGCCGTTTCTCGCCAGCCTGATCGGCCTCGCCGCCTTCGTCGGCATTCCCACGTTCGTTTTCATCCAGTGGGTGGCGCCGGTGGTCTCCGAGTTTCCCGAACTCGCTTCCACGTTCTATTTCGCCCGCACCGTCACCGGCGCGCCGATGGCGCTGATGAACATGGTCTCGAGCAACATCAATCAATGGACGCTGCTGCCCGCCATGCTCGCCATCGTCTTCTCGACGAGCGCCGGCCACATCGCCGGCATTTCTTTCGACGGCGAGCAACGCCTCGAACTGTTGATGACCATCGCCCAGGCCGCTACCGGCATGGTGTTTCTGCTGAACATGGAACTCACGTGGTGGGAGGCGTTGTCGCTGTTCGTCCTCTGGTTCTTCCAGTTCGCCCTCTCGCTGCTTCACCCATCCGGTTCCGGCGCCTGGCCGGCCTTCGTCCAACACAGCCGCGAGTACGTCACCGGGGCTTATCTCGTCTACGCCGCCGCCGGCGTTGTTGTGTTGCTGGCGCGCCGGAAGACTCCCGCGGCCCTCGCCGGCTTCGCCCTGACCTGGCGCAGCCACGTCCGGCGTTCGCCCCCGGCGATGCTAAGCTAACGTTCGTGACAAGAGTACAGCTTCAATACGCGCTGATCCGCCCGCTGTCGGACGCCGATGCCCACGGCATTTCCAACGCGCATGCCTACTATGGCATTCAGCGCATTCAAGTCTCCCCCGGCTCGAATGCGATCGCCGTGGAGTACGACGCCTCCCGTTTGAGCGAAAAGGACGTCGAGCGCGCCCTGCTCCAGTACGGCGTTCCCATCGAGCGCAAATGGACGCTCGATTAGCCCCCACCCCTCTTACATCGCCATCCCCATTCCGATAAGCAAACCAAGGGCGCTTTCCGGCCCGGCACACCGCTTATGTTTGCAATCATTGGAATTCTCGTCGTCATCGGAGCCGTGGTCGGCGGCTATCTGATGGAAAAGGGCAACTTGATGGTGCTGGTGCAACCAGCCGAGCTTGTCACCATCGGAGGCGCCGCCATCGGGACCCTTTTGATCGCCAATCCATTGCCGATCGTCATCAAAGTCTTCAAGGGCGCGCTCGGCGTCTTCGGCTCCAGTCCGTACACCAAACCCTTTTATCTCGAAAACATCAAGATGCTCAGCGATTTGTTTCAGGGCGCGCGCAAGGGCGGCATGCAGAAACTCGAATCCGACGTCGAGGAGCCGGAGAAAAGCCCGGTGTTTTCCAAATATCCTAACTTCCTCAAAAATCATCACGCCGTCCACTTCGTTTGCGACACGCTGCGCATGGCGATCACCGGCGGCGTCAGCCACTTCGAAATGGACCAGATGATGGAGCTCGACCTCGAGGTGCATCATCACGAAGTAACGGCGCCGGTGAGCGCCCTCAGTACCATCGCCGACTCGCTGCCGGGCCTGGGCATCGTAGCCGCCGTCCTCGGCGTGGTCATCACCATGGGATCGCTCGGCGGGCCGCCCGAGGAGATCGGCCACAAGGTCGCCGCCGCCCTGGTGGGCACCTTCCTCGGCATCCTGCTCTGCTACGGGTTTGTCGGCCCCATCGCTTCCAGCATGACGAAAGCCAACGACGCCGAAGCGCAGTATTACCACTGCCTGCGCGTGGCCGTGATCGCCTTCGTCCGGGGCGCGCCTCCCATGCTCGCCGTCGAGTTCGGGCGCCGCTGCATTCCAGCCGATCTCCGCCCCTCGTTCCAGGAAATGGAAGCCGCTTGCCGCGGCGGTTCCCCGAGCGCCGCCGCTCCGGCCGCCAACGCCGCGTAGGTCATTATGTCGGAAGCCACAACCACGGAGGCGATGCGGCCCATCATCGTCGTTAAAAAGAAAGCGGCGCACGCCGGACACCACGGCGGGGCCTGGAAAGTGGCCTACGCCGATTTCGTCACCGCGATGATGTCGCTCTTCATCGTCCTCTGGCTGATGAGCTGCAGCCAGGAAGTGAAACAAGCCGTCGGAGGATATTTCCTCGACCCTCAAGGCATCAACAAACAGGCCGGCAGCGCGATCGCCGGCCAGGGCGAATCCATGGCCATCAAGAAAGACGACATGGGCAAGCTGAAAGACAAGCTGCAGCAGGCGATGAAGGAGTTGCCGGACTTTAAGAAACTCTCCGACAACGTCAAAATGACCGTCACCGGCGAGGGGCTGCGCATCGAGTTGATCGAAGGCGCGAAGGCGACTTTCTTCGAAAGCGGCATGCCCCGGCCAAGCTCCGGCGGGGCGGATCTCCTCAAGACCCTCGCCCAACAATTGGGCGCCATGCCCAACTCGATTTTGATCGAAGGCCACACCGATTCCAAACCCTACCCGAGCGCGGACTACACCAACTGGGAACTATCGTCGGACCGCGCCAACGCCGCGCGCCGTCTCATGCAGGACAATGGTCTCCGCCCCGATCAGGTCAGCCAGGTCCGCGGTTTCGCCGACCAGAATCTACGCGTCCGCGCCAACCCCGAGGACCCCTCCAACCGCCGCATTTCGGTGATCGTGCAATATCGCGACGCCCAAGCCGTGACGGCCGCGATAAAACCCGGCGGAGACAAAGCGGAACCCGGAGCGAAGTCCGCCCCCGCGCCAACACCCGTTAAAGACGCCCCCAAGGCGCCCGCCCACAAATAAGCCGCCGTCATTTTCCCTTGGCGTACTGCGCCCATAGAGCGGCGATCCCCGCGCTCTCCGTATCCCCCGGATGCACCACCACGCGCCAACGGAAACGCAGGCTCGCGCCCTGCGCCAGTGGAATCGACCGCACCGGCGCGGATTTGTCGAAAACGTGATTTCCGAACGGATTCACCGCGAATAATCCATACGCCCGCGAGTGCCAGCGGTTCGGATGGTTCGGATTCCCCGGATGGTCGAAGATGGCGATCCCCACCTTCTCGCCGCCAATCTCGCCCGAATAGTCCACCCAATTCGACGGCTTTCCCCACACGTTCTTCTCCCCGCGATCGCCCTCGGCGTTTACCATCGTCCCGCCCTTGGCCTCCTTCATCGCGTCGGCGACGCGGATGCCGAAACCGCCGTCTTTGGCGTCGCCCATCGTCACCTCGCCGTTCGCCGCAGTTAGCGTAATGTCGAAATCGATAGCGCGGTTCTTCGCGCCGTCGTAAAACACCATCGTCCGGTCCTCGGTCAATAACACCTTGCCACTTCGGATCTTTCCAATCGAATAGAATTCGCAGCGTCCCGGATCTCTTTCCGTTCTTCGTCTCTTCGATCCTGTCGAGGGCGATCACCCCGCGATTGGCCGTCTTGTAGGTGAATTCGTTGTTCCAGAAATCGGCGCCGTTCACGTCTTCATGCGCGAAGAACAGCCCCCGCTGGTGCGGATGGTCGCGGCTCTCGCCCTCCACCGTGGCCATGGGAAATTGCCGGCTGACCATCGTTCCCGAGGCGGCGCGCACCGGACTCAGAAACGGCTTGGCGTACTCCTTCCCGATGTACAGATCCGAATAAGGCTTCCCGCCGATCTCGATGTGGATGCGGTCCGCCTGGCGCTCGAACTTCACTTGCGCTCCGGCGGCTCCCCAGCTTAAAAGCGCAAAGGGTGCGGCGCGCACCACCACACTCAAAAAGGAACGGATCGCGCCGCACTCCGTTTTGCGCGGATTCCTTAAAAGAACGGCCGCCAAGGCCCATGCTTTTTCCATAACCGATAGTGTATGCCCGATCGGCCTCCCGCAATCGGCCGCGTCGAACCCGCCGCCGGTCCCAATGCTATGATAGTTCCGTCTGGAGGTTCACTGATGGGTCCCGTCGGGTTTCAGGAAATCGTTGTCATTTTCCTGGTGGCCCTTGTTCTATTCGGTCCAAAGAAGTTGCCCGAATTGGGCAAGACCATCGGAAAAGCACTCACCGAGTTCCGCCGCGCTCAAAGCGAGCTGAAGGCGACGCTCGAACATCATATGAGCGAATTGGAGAAGGAGAACGAATCGTTGAAGGATGTAACTCGGAGCTTCAGCAACGACATTTACAACCACTACGATTCCCCCAGCGTAGAGCCCTACCACTCGCCCGCTGCTCTCGAATCCGGAAATTCCTTCGCGTCAAATCCATCCACCACCAGCGCTTCCGCACCTCAGGACGCTGAGCCAGCCGTCTCCCATGAAATCGTAAACGGAACCGTTCCTCGCTCCGAGCAGGCGGGCTATTCCAGCCATGCCTCCCTCGCCGAGCCATCCGGCCCCTTGCCGGAAGCCGGTCCCGTCCACGGTTAGCGGGCCGCAAGCGGAATCATACTTTCGATGGACGAAAATCAGCACGGAGGGCCTCCTCCGGACGGACCTTCCGTGCCGGAAGGCGGCGGTGGAGAAGTGGCGCACCCGGAAAACGGGGGCGCCTCGTTTTACCCGCCGCCCCCTTATACCGGCAAGCCCGGCAACCAAGGCGGCTTGAGCGGCGCTTATGGCGGCGACGCTTCGTCCCCCGAGAAAACGATTCCATCCACCGCCGTGGCCGTCGCCGGCGCTCGAAAGCCGCCTCCTCCTCCACCCCCTCCGCCGCCTGCGGACGACGAGGAAGACGGCATGCTTCGCATGTCTTTCCTCCAGCATCTTGAAGATCTCCGCAAACGCATCATTCGCGCTTTGATGGGCCTGGGCGTCGTCTTCGTCTTCTCTCTCTTATTCGCCAACTATCTATGGACCATCGTCAGCGACCCCGCCGTCGAGGCGCTCAAGAAACTCGGCGTCAACCCTCCCCGGCTCGTAATGATCACCCCAATGGAGAGCTTCTCCATCATCTGGGTGAAACTGCCGCTGCTCGCGTCCCTCTTCATCGCCTCGCCCTGGATCTTGTACCAGGTTTGGGCCTTCATCTCGCCCGGTCTTTATAAGCGCGAGCGCCGCATGGCCACCCCGTTTATTCTCACCACCGCCGGCCTTTTCATCACCGGCGGATTGTTCGCCTATTTCCTCGCCTTCCGCTACGGTTTGCAGTTCCTGCTCGGCATCGGCATGAGCAATAACGTCCAGCCCGTCGTCACCATCACCGAGTACTTCGACCTCTTCGTCGACGTCATTCTAGGCGTCGCCCTGGTCTTCGAGCTTCCCGTCCTCATTTTCTTCCTGACGCTGATCCGTCTGGCGTCCCCTCGTTTTCTACTTCGCCATTCCCGCTACGCGATCCTCGCCATCGTCATCCTGGCCGCCATTATCACCCCGACGCCCGACGTCTTCAACCTCATGCTCTTCGCTATCCCGATGAATCTATTGTACTTCGTCGGATTGTTCGCCAGCTATCTGCTGGTGCTCAAGCGTGAAGGCAAAGCCTTTCCATGGAGAATAGTCGTCCTGACGACGATCGCTCTGCTCGCCTTGGCCGGTGTTCTCGTCTGGCTCGCCATCGCCCGGTATCACTACCATTTCATAAACCATTGGCCTTTTTTTACCATCTAGTACCCTAAAATCCCTTAGCGGCCATTTCTTTTGCATTTTTCTCTGGATTTTATAGTAAACCCGGTTTAAGATAAGCAAACATCGGCTGTGCCGGTCTTATTGTCGTCTCTTGAGGAGACCGGCCCGGGGTGAACGGACGTATGGGCTGTTTGGGGAAAGGGCAATGGACTTATACGGTGCGCTGCGGGAGCTTTACGACGAAAAGAAGAAGCTGGATTTTGCCATCATGGCGCTCGAATCGAGACTCGTCACCAGGCATGCTCCGGCGCTGAAAAGGCGCGGACGCAAGAGCATGAACGAGACCGAGCGGCTGGAGGTGTCGCGCCGCATGCGCGCCTATTGGGAATCCAGGAAGGGGATCGACGGCGCGGGCCAATCCGCCCAGGCCGGCTGATTAACGTTTAAAAAACCAGAGCCAGAAATACTGGCCGCCGGCGCCGTGCCGGTAGCGCGGATCGAAGCCGCACCGGTAAGCCATATCCACGGCTTGGCGTTCGGAGAACGGCGCGCCCAGCCACGTATCGTCCGGCTGAGTTTCCAGCGTCGCGTCTCCTTGCACCTGGAATTTGAACAGCGCGCCCGGCCGCAACAGCCGGCTCACCTCGCCCACATAGCTTTCCACGATCTCGCGGCTCGGGATATGCTGGAAGACGATCGAGGAGAACGCGAAATCGAACGGCTTCTCCGGTACCACCGCCAGATCTTTCCCATTGTTCTGGTACACGAAGGCGCGCGGGAAATCCGTCAACGCCTCGCGCGCCCGCTCCACCATCTCGCCGCTCACGTCCACCGCGTGAACCTCGCCGAACAATCGCGCCAGCGCCCGCGTCACGCGCCCCGCGCCGCATCCGATCTCCAACACCCGCATCTCCTTCGGGTCCTTGCCCTGGCAGACGTTGGTCATGTCGGTGAGAATCTCCCCGGCCACCGTCTCTTCGCCCGATGCGAAAAACTCGCCGTCCGTCCAATTCTCCGTCGCCGTGTTCACGTAGTAGCGCGCGTTCTCCCGCGCCCGCGCGTCCCACTCCTCGCGCATTTTTTCCAGTTGCCGTTCGACCGCCGCATCCTCCATAATCGAAACCTATTGTGGCACGGCGGCCAATTCCTCCAAAATCCGCCGCGCCGCTTCCTTCCCCCGCTCGCCCGTCTCCCCCTCCGGCCCCACGCAGGACGGGCATCCCGACTCGCACCCGCAATTCCGCAACAAATCGAGCGCCCCTTCCAGCAGCTTCCCCGTCATCTCGAACAGCGGAGCGCTCTGGCCGATCCCTCCGGGGTAATTGTCGTACAGAAACAGATCCGGTTCGAACGCCTTGCCGCCCGCCGCCGCCGCGCCTTGCAGGTCCTCGGTGATCGCCACTCCCAAATCCCGCGGATCGCTCATCAGCAGCAGCGCCCCGATCACCTGCAATAAATTGCCCAGCCCCACGATGCCGTTCTGCCGCTCCGCCGGGCTCAGATCGGGAAACCGCTGAAGAAACGCCTCCGGGAAATGCAGCCAGTAAGCCGTCGTGTGCATCTCCTGCTCCGGCATCGACAAATTCCCCGCCCCCACGTTCTCCAGCGTGTAGAACTTCACTTTCTTGAAGCCCACCACCTGCGTATTCACCCGCACTTCCCCATGCGCCGCCTCCGCCCCGCGCACGTCCATCGAGGCGAACCCGGCCAGTTCCTTCACCTGCGTATAATCGATCGCGTCGGTGAAATAGTCGCTGTCCACTTTGCGCACATACGCCTTGCGCCCGTCGTAATCGAACCGCTCCACCTGGTACTGCCGCGCCTCGTGAAGATAAATCGCCTTCTCGTGCAGCGTCGTCAGCGCCGACGAAAACGAAACGTCGGCGATCACCCGGTGATCCCCTGTAATATCCACCACCACGAAGTTATCGCTCGACACCGCGCGCAAGCTCACCGCATCGGCCGGATAAGTATCCGAAGTCCAATGCCAGCAGCCTCCGGAGTGATGCACCAGCCCGCTCGTCTCTTCGAGAAACCGGCACAACTCGCCCGCCTCGTGCCGGCCGAACTTCTCCCCATCGCGCACCGGCAATTCAAACGCCGCGCATTTCAAATGATTCAGCAGAATCTCCACGTTGTCCGGATTCACATGCGCGTGCTCCGGCGAGCGTCCGAAAAAATATTCCGGATGCTCGATGATGTACTGATCCAGCGGATTGCTGGAGGCCACCAGCACCGCAAGCGAAGCGCTTTGCCTGCGCCCCGCGCGTCCGGCGCGCTGCCACGTCGAAGCGATGCTGCCCGGATACCCCGCCATCACCACCGCGTCCAGCGATCCGATGTCCACCCCCAGCTCCAGCGCGTTCGTCGAAACCACCGCCCGGATCTCGCCCTCCCGCAGCTTCCGCTCGATCTCGCGCCGCTCCCGCGGCAGATACCCTCCGCGATATCCGCGCACCGCGCCGCCCGGCACCGGCCCGCGTTCGCAGGCGTCGCGCAGATACGTCAACAAAATCTCCGTCGCCAATCGGCTGTTGGCGAACACCAGCGTCTGCTGATTCCCCTCGATAAACTCCGTCGCAATGCGCCGCGTTTCGTGCAGATAACTGCGCCGGATCCCAAGCTGCCGGTTCACCACCGGCGGATTGTAGAAGACGATATATTTCTCCCCGCCCGGCGCGCCGTTCTTGTCCACCAGCGCGAACGGTTTCGCCGTCAATGCCTCGGCCAACTCCCGCGGATTGGCGATCGTCGCCGAACAGCAAATGAACTGCGGATCGGAACCATAGAACTCGCAGATCCGCTTCAGCCGCCGCAGCAGGTTCGCCAAGTGGCTGCCGAACACTCCCCGATAGGAATGCAATTCGTCGATCACGATATAGCGCAGGTTCTCGAAACATTTCGCCCACTTCGTGTGGTGCGGCAAAATGCCCGCGTGCAGCATGTCCGGATTGGTGAAGATCACGTTCGCCCGCTCGCGCACCGCCTTCCGCGCGTCCTGCGGCGTGTCTCCGTCGTAGGTGAACGCTTTCACCGGATGCCCGCTCGCCTCCACCGCCGCCTGAAACTCGTGAAGCTGATCCTCGGCCAGCGCCTTCGTCGGAAACAGATACATCGCCCGCGCGTCCGGCTCCCTCGTCAGCCGGTCCATCACCGGCAAGTTGTAGCACAGCGTCTTCCCGCTCGCCGTCGGCGTCACGATCACCACGTCGCGCCCGTCTTTCAACAACCGGAACGCCTCCGCCTGGTGCGAATAGAGCCGCCCGATCCCCCGCGCCGCCAGCGCCCGCCGCAGCCCCACATCGACGCTTTCGGGGATCTCCTCGTACTCCCCCTCCCGCGCCGGCTGGTGCTTCACCGCCCGCACCGGCGAATCCGGCGCCTCCATCCACCGCTCGAACCGCACCACCGATGCCTCGACGCCCGCGCTCGCCGGCGCATTGGAAAACGAAAGGGATAGATTCTTCATTTCGCCTTTTCTTTGCCATTACACCACGTCTCGATGCCGCGCGGAAAACGCGGTTCGCTATAATTTTCCCGATGCCGCCAAAGTCCCGCAAGAAAGGCGGCCTCAAGCCGGCGCCTCAAGACCTTCCGCCTTCGCCGGGGCCAAGCTGGCCCTTCTGGACGAGCGCCGCTTCACTGGCGCTGCTGAGCCTCACCATCTGCTTCAGCGAGATTCAACAATTTCATAACAGCGACTCGGTGCTCACCGCCCTGATGAGCCTGGACCGGTTCACACCGTTCTTCTGGAATGAGAATCGCATCGGAAACCTGACGCCGCTCGCGATGATGTGGGTGAGAAGTCCCTACCTCAACCTCATCCTTCAAACTCTCTTGTTCACGGCCGGTCCCATCTTGTGCATCGCCGCAATGAATCGCTTCTGCGGCGCGCCGGAGGAAGTAAAACTGCGCGCGGCCCTGCGTCTGCAACTCGCCATGCTCATCGCGTTTCTCGCCGTCGGGCTGAACACGCAGACGTATCAAGTCCTCTTCTTAAACGACCCGATGTTGCTCTCCCTCTTCCTGTACCTGATCGCGTTGAACGTCGCGATAGCGGATCGGAAAGTTGGGCTGGCGCGGCGTCACGGCGGCTCGCGGTGGCGAGCTTCCTCGGCGCATGGCTCTACATCGCGAACGTCGTCTTCGCGCTCGCCGCGCTGGCGCTTTCATTTTCACCTCGGGCCTGGAAACGAAATTGGCGGGGACAACCCGGCATCTCAATGGCCATCCTCGCCGCCACTGCGCTGCTCGAGCGGTTCTGGAGCCATTTTTATCGAGGCCCGCGCTTCATGGTCCTTCAATCGCTTCCCGACGCGTACTCCACTTTCGTTCGCATGACGCGAAACCGATTTCACGTTGATGTTCCGGGGCGAGGTTGTCGCGGCCGTGGCTCTCGCTGGAATCGCCGGCTTCGCTATTCTAAAGAGAAGAACTGGATTTAGCCCCTGGCGCCCCCGCCGTTTCCTGGCGCTCTGCGGAGGATGCCTCGCGCTCGGCGCGGCGATGTCCATGTCCCCCTGGCCTCGCTTAAACCTCTTCCACCCTCGCTACTTCGCCGTACCCGCCGCCGGCCTGACCATGCTGGTTTCCCTGGCCGCGTCGGAAGTGGCGCTCAGAGCGATGGAACGATGGAAGGCGTCGCAATCGTTCCGCGCGGCTTTATTCCTCGCCGCCGTCGCCGCCACCAACGGCCTCGCCATCGCGCACTTCGGCCTCCCCTCGTACGCCGCGGGCGAAGGCATCGCTCGCCTCCGTGACCGCCATGGACCGCGATTCCCTCCGCGATCTTGGCTGCACCCACCTCCTCGGATCGTACTGGAACGTCTGGATGCGGGTCTTCGATTCCAACGCCGCGTTCCCCGATCGCCATCTATGGGGCGTCGCCAATCGCGCCGAGCCGACGCGCGATGAATGGGACGCCTCCCCGCAATCCACGCGCACCTACTGCGAGGTATGTGGCGATCCGGACGCCCCCGAACTTCAAACCAGATTCGGCATCCCCCAGTGGACCCCGTGGCGCCGCTCGGGAGCCATCTGCGCGTTCCGGGTAAAGCCACTCACCGCAACGTTGAGCCACGCTCGCCCGGCCAATTGCGACAATGTCCTTTGACCCTCAGCGCCGTGTTGGTTTGGACCATCGCCGCCGGAACGATCGCCGGCATCGTCATCCGGCCTCGACGCTGGCCCGAAGCTATATGGGCGTGCCTCGGCGCCGCCTTGCTCGTCGCCCTCCGTCTCCTCTCCCCCCGCCTCGCCCTCGCCGCCATCGCCAAAGGCGGCAACGTCTATCTATTCCTCGCCGGCATGATGCTCCTCGCCGAACTCGCCCGCCACGAGGGCGTTTTCGATTGGCTCGCCTCCCTCGCCGTCCGCGCCGCCCGCGCCTCGCCCACCCGTCTCTTCGCGCTCATCTACGGCGTCGGCATCCTCGTCACCGTCTTCCTCTCGAACGACGCCACCGCCGTCGTCCTCACTCCCGCCGTCTACGCCGCCGTGAAAAAAGCGCGCGCCGAACCGCTCCCATATCTGTTCGCCTGCGCCTTCATCGCCAACGCCGCCAGCTTCGTCCTCCCCATCTCCAATCCCGCCAACCTCGTCGTCTATGGCCAGCATCTCCCCGCTCTCCTCCCCTGGCTGCGGCTCTATACCTTGCCTTCCCTGTTCTCCATCGCCGTCACGTTCTTCGTCCTGCGATGGCGTTCCAATCGACAACTCTCCGGCGCGCTCGACCCCGTCGTCGCCGCCGCGCCGGCCGTTCTCTCCGCCTCCGGCCGCCGTGCCGCCTGGGGCATCGCCGTCACCGGAGCCATCCTCATCGCCGCCTCCGCTTTCGGTCTCGCCCTCGGCCCGCCCACCTGCGCCGCCGCCTTCCTCGCGGTCCTCGCCGCCGCCCGCGCCAAGCCCGCCCCGCTACTCGCCGTCATCCGCCACGTCTCCTGGAACGTGATTCCCCTCGTCGCCGGCTTATTCGTTTTGGTCGAAGCGCTCGATGGCGCCGGAGCGCTCACCGATATCGGCGCGTTCCTCCACCGCATCGCCGCGCTCCCCTCCTGGTCCGGCTCCCTCGCCGCCTCCTTCGGCGTCGCCGCTCTCTCCAACGTCATGAACAACCTCCCCGCCGGCCTGCTAACGGGCGCCGCGATCCAAGCCCATCCGCTGCCCGCCCACCTCCCGCGCGCCCTGCTCATCGGCGTCGATCTGGGCCCGAACCTCTCCGTCACCGGCTCCCTCGCCACCGTCCTGTGGTTAATCGCCCTTCGCCGCGAAGACCTACACGTCGGCGCCTGGACCTTTCTAAAAATGGGCGCGCTCGTAATGCCGCCCGCCCTCCTGCTCGCCACCCTGGCCCTGTCGTTCCCGTTCGCCTGAGCACTTAACGATTGAAATAGGAAGCACCCAGTGCGCGGGAAGTCGAGGGCGGCCGTCTTTCAAGGCACCCGTGTCCCGTTTCAAGCGCTGTTGGATTACCTCGAAGGCGGGCGGACTCTGAGCGAATTTCTCGACGATTTTCCAACCACCTCGCAAGACGCGGCGGTTGCGGCCCGCGAATCCGAGTCGCGCCCCCATGGTGACGCAATCCGTGACGCAACCGTGATGGAGGGGACGGAACTCTAACCGAACCGGACGTGCCGCCCACACCATCACCACAACTCCAAATCGCCGATCACCATCCTCAAAACTGAAGCGAACGAACCGGCGGTTAGCACGTTCAGTTCCCCTTAGCGCTACCCATTTTTTTTCGCAGCGGGATACCACCACTTGAAAGCTGGAAGGGCGCCCAAGTGCGCCCGCCGGGAGCGGAGCGCCTCGTAGGCTGAAACTCCTCAACCTTGTTTCGTCGTCCTGCCCGGAGCGTTTCCGGCTTCACTCGCCGGTTGCGGATCATTCGCCACTATTTTTAGCCGGTTCCGAGTCTAATTCCGGCTTGCAGCCACATTCCCGCGTACCGCCGTCAGACTCGCCGCGGGTCGCCGCCGTGTTCGAGCCATTTTGCACAATCGGGCGTCAGTTCCCGTTCGGCGGCTTTGCGGCATTGATCCAGCTCCGCCTCGGTGAGGACGCCCTGCCATCGTCCATTCGTGCCCTTATTCATGAACGTGTTCGCGCCCTCGCGAAACAGCTCCTTCGCCTCCGGCATGATCGCGCCGAAGTTCTCTTTCATGCCGTCGAAGGAGATTCGCTGCAGGATGCCGGGAATGAGTTTTTCGTCAATCGTAATGTCGAGATGCTTGGCGATCCTGCGAAGTTGCCGCTTGGGATCCTTGAGCAAATCCGCGAAGTGAACCAACAGGATATTGGGCAGGTGACAGTAGTCCCACCACGTCTGCGCGTGATGCAGATGCGACCAGTAGGGGAAGCCCGAACTCTCCCAGCCGAACCAGCTCTTTCCGATCCACGCTTGAAACATTTCGTGAATGTCTTTGTAATCGGGGAACTCACGGCCGAACGATGCGGCGCGCTCCTGAGAAAGCGCCATGACCTTGTCCGAGTAGCCCGAGTGGTGATTCCAGATGGACATGACGACATCCCGCACGTCCCGGCCCACCACGACATAGCGGGAGGTCTCGAAAAACGGCAGGCCGTCCAACGCCAGATGGGTCTTGATGAAGCGTCGATGGGTCTGAGCCTCCAGCGCCAGAGAGATCTGGTCCAGAGGAGGAATCCCCATATCGAGCCAAGGCGACATCACGCTGACAGGCGCGGGGAACACCCCGTCCTGGAAGATCAGATTCGCCACGATAGTTTGCATCCAGGTAGTGCCCGTCTTGTACGACGTCGAGATCACGATGTCTCCGGGACGATGGTTATAGGCCCGCCATCGAGTGCTGTCGATGATCGGATGATTCGTATATTCGTGTAGCTTCTTGGGAAGTTCAGATTGCATTCAAAGCCTTTCCGGTCTCTCGTCTTACAAGCCTTCGCCGGTTACGAGCCGGCGAGCACATTCCGGACCTGGCTCGGCCGGCGCGCCTCGCGATGCCGCCGTCCGCGATTCTGGCCCGGACATTCCAGCGTCGCTAAAAGCCCCCAATGCCTTTCTGCTTGAGGAATTCATGCACATGGAGCACCACCTTTTGCACGTTCGGATTGAGCGTTTTTCCGTCCGGATTGGAAGTGTACTTCGCATGCTTGCGGAGCAGACTGGCGTTCACGTTGGTGAACGTCTCGGGAATGCTTTTATCGGCCTTCGTGCCCGTCATGAAGTCGGCCGCCGATAACTTCGACACAGCTTTCTCCGCCTCCAGATGCTCGGCGTAATCGGTGTAAATCAATCGGTAGGCGTCTGGCCCGGAAGTCTCCTCGCGGGCGTAAACCTTGATGGCCTTCGGCCCCTCGCGTTCCTTTGCATTGGCGGAGCCGGTTGCCGGGCGAACGTCTTTACCCCTGTTTGTGCGGTAGCTGATTTCCTGCCAATGGCTCAACAGGCGTTCGCGTTTCTCCTTGCTGAGTTTCGTGCCGGAGGCTAGTTGCGCTGGATCTACCAGGCCGTAGTAGACGAGAAATTTGGCGGTGTCCGTCGCCGATTCCCAAAGCATCCCCGAACACATTTCACACGGCTCCAGAGTGGAATAGATCCGCGCATTGGCCGGGAATCCCGCATAGCCGGCCTTGTTGAATTTGTAATAGCTTTGCAGGCAGTTCACCTCGGCGTGAAAGGTGCCGTTCTTCGCGTTCGTATTGACACCGCAACCGACGATCTTCCCATCGGGGCTGACCAGGAGGACGCCGATATTCTTGCCGCCCGCAACGTTCGACGTTCCAAATTTTCGGGAAGAAACCAACGCGTACGCCGCCATCATATAAATACGGTGAATCGTATGAAACCCGGTGTGATCGTCGGTCCGCATGTCCTTGGTCACGTCGACGTTCGGCGAGGCGATATCCGGAACGTTGAAACTCGCCAGATCCTCGTCGCGTTCCTCCCATCCTGTCTCGTCTACCCGCTCGAGTTTCGCGACAAGGGTGTGAGCGCCGCTGTTCGCCGGAGCGCCGGGCAAGACCACTGGCGTGGCGCTCGCGGTGGCCGCGAAAGCCAGTCTCTGGCCGGCGATTCCCGCCATTCCTTTGCACATTTCCGTGAATGCCGCCGTCGATACGATCGGATCGGCAAACTTTAGTTTCAGTTTTTTGCCGATTTGTATCAGCTTCACCACCGCCGAGTACGGCTCTTTCCCACGCGGCGCTCGACTGGCGTAATAGATTGTACCCGCGGCCGCCACACCTTCGGCCAGCGCGATTTCCTGGCCCGCGTTCGAGGACTTCAGACTGTGGGCGATATCGCTTAACTGCTGAACGTTGAACATAGTCCGCCTTCGGTTCTCCGGTGTCGAGAGCGATGCTTATCGTCTCGACATTATTAAACGAATACCACGAAAGTCTAGAACGATTCGCCGGATTCGGGGGGAGACCGGACCCTGTTCTCCTTGGAGCGCAGTCCCCTGGCGCTCCACGATTCTCCCGCGAGGCCTTCGACCGGCCCCCCCGGCTTCAGGCCGCCGTTTTGTGGGCGTTAAAACCAAATCCTCTTCACCGAACAACATCGACGCGCGATTCTGTTTTAAAGAGGGGAAAGCGCCGGCTCTGCGCAAGCCATCGAAGGGCGAACTGGCCAATCGCGAATGGCGCGGACGCGGCGCGCATTCGATCGTCGGCGCCAACCTCGTCACGCCTCCCGAGTCGCCTGATTTCGTCGACGTCAGCGCCAGAATTCGGCGAGCCGCTCGGCAAGCGCCATGCCGAGCTCGTAACCGGCTCGAGCGGCGGCCGGACGCTTCGACGGATCCATCATATTGAGGCCAACGCCGAGTGCGTTTTGAGAGTTGCTATCCGGGAAGATGGTTTCAACCCTGCTGCCGCGTGCGCGAAGTTCGCCGGCCTGCGCTGCCAGATGGGTGCCCCAGTCCAACGGGTGCCGCGATCTGCCGCCGAGTGGTGACACTACCAGCACCCGCGCGTAGCCGGCTGCCAGATCGGCGTTCTCGTTGGCTCGGTAGCCGCCGTCGATGTAGCGGCGCTCCCCGATCGTGTAGGGAGGGACGCCGAAGCCATTGGCGCAACTGGCGGCGACGGCGTCCGCCAGCTCGACTCCGCTATGACGGTCGAAGACGGCCGGTTCGCCGGTATCGGCATCGACCGCCACGATGAGCATCGGTTGTAGCGGCCAGCGCTGGCTCGGCAGCCGGGCGGCGACCGTGGCGCGCCACTGCGCTTGCGCGGAGCCGTCCGCCCCCGCATCCATTTCGAGCGCCGCCGCACCCATTCTGCGGCGCATGTCGGCCGCATCCTTAGCGGCGGCGATGATCGCGCCTGTCCTCTCCATATGGTTCGCCGCCGGCCCAATCGGAGCGCGTCCAGCGCCGGATCCCGCCGGACCCGTCCGCGGCTGGGGCGCGGCGCCAAGGATGGCGGCAAGCAGTTCGGCCGGCCGGGTCGCGCCGGTTATCTGAGCCGCCACCGTCGATCCGGCCGACGTCCCGACGATCAGATCGGCCTGGGTCACATCCAACCCGGCGTCGAACAGGCCGGCGATGACGCCGATCGCCCAGGCATTGCCTGACGCTCCGCCACCACCGAGGACCAACGCGCGCTCGCTCATGACCGGCAACGCAAGGTGCGTGATGCGCTTATGCGCGGCGGTCAAGTGAAACCCATGCTTGCGGATGTCGTCCAGGCAAGCACTCACATCGACGCCTTGATAGGGTTCGTCGTGGTGCAGCTCGATCGTCTTGAAGGTGGTCCAAGGCCCATACCGCCGCGGCAGGTTCGTCCCTTGCTCATCGAGCGTAAAGCCGAACACGCGTTCCTGGCCTCTTAAAACATGCACTCTCGCCATGAGTCGTTCTCACTTCGCTTTCTAACAAACGGATTGGGACAAAAGATGCCGCCCAGCCTGCGCCTTCGGAAGAGCGATAGATTCCAGTCGGATCGTCGGCGTCACCAAGGATCTATCGTAAACCACCACGTTTCGCCAACGGCGATTTGTTGGCCAGGCGCAACGGACATCACTGGACATGCGGGCCAGGCGCCTCTGGGGTTGCTGAATCGGACGGCCATCCCGGCCGGCGGAGTCGTGAGCGAAGCCCTCGCTGTGGAGGGGACTCATCGCTACCAGCTCGCCGCGCTTGCGACGCTCGATGCGTTTGGCGCCGTCTCGCACGCCGGACTCTGTCGGCGGACGAACATCGACCGCGGCGACAGGAACGCGGTTGTCGATGCGCTCGAGGCCGTCGCTAAAGCTCGCGTCATGCCGGCGATCGGCGTAGCCTATGCCACCACCCGATCCGCGCCTTGATCGGCCGCTACGAACGGCGATTCAACAAACCAGGCTACTTCAACTTCGCGATCGCAACAAAGATCGAATCGTCATATCCGCGCTCGCCTGAATCGGCCGCCGATGCCCTCGAAGTGGCCCAACTTCTGTATGGCCGGCAAGGAAGGAGCAAACCGGAAACGAAACCCTTAGCCCTTACCCGCGGGCGATACGGACGAGCCTCCGGAAGCAGTCGTCGCGGCCCCCGCAACTTCACCTGGATGAGTCCCGTTTCCGGCCGAGCAACTTCCGCAGCCCCTGGCCAAAGCGATCGCCCTGCGGACGGATCCGGCCATCGTCGGAGGAAGCCCGGTCTTCCGGGGCGCGCATGTCCCGTTCCAAGCGCTATCGGATTACCTCGAAGGTGGGCAGAATCTCGACGAGTTTCCAACCGTATCGAAAGAGACGGCGGATGCGGCCTCCGAATCCGAGTCACCCCCCCATGGTGACGCACTCCGTGACGCAAGCGTGACGGAGGGGACGGAAGTCCAGCCAAACACGGACGCGCCATTCCCTCCGCCACCACCCCTCCGAAAACCCAGTCACAACGCCCAAAAATATTCCTATCTAACTCTCCCTAAATCACTTACACCCGATTCTTCGAATCCCTCCCCTCCTCTTTTCCCACCCCCCGCGCTATCGTGTAGCCAAGAGCGAGACGACTGATCATCTTCGTCCTCGCCGCTAAGCGGTCTCCATTCTAGACAAGGGAAATCGCGAATGCAAAAAGGTGGGCGCTGGCCGCTCGCGTTTGACGCGGCCCCTATCCAGTTTAAGGGTTACCTGAACGGGTTTTTGATCTTCGTAAAAACGCAACGTTGCACTAAATTATTTGGAAACAAAGAAACGAAGGAAGGAATGGAAAGAAGGATCGCCGACGGAACTCATGTTACGCGTGCCAAATTTGTCGAGCTGCACCACAAGTGCGCCCGTTCCGCGCCACAGCTCCCGGCCGTGTTGTAACTTACGCGATCCCCGCGCCCTGCGTCTCGACAAACAGCGAATACACCGATTGACTCGCAGCCATGAACAACCTATTTCGATGCGTTCCTCCGAAGCAAAGGTTGGCGCACACCTCCGGCAACAAAATCATTCCGATCCGCGCGCCTTCCGGCGAGAAGACATGTACGCCGTCGTATCCCGGCCCCACCCAGCCGGAACCGGCCCAGATGTTGCCGTCGATGTCGGCGCGAATTCCATCGGCCAGCCCCGTTCCCTTTCCAGCAAGTTCCATCGACACAAACCGCCGTCCGTTCCGCAGCGTCTTCCCATCCACCACGTCGTAAACCTGGATGATCTTCGGCGCCTCCGGATAATGCGTCGCCCCGGTGTCGCAGATGTACAGCTTATAGTAACCGGGCGAAAAACAAACTCCGTTCGGCTTGAACAACTCGTCGCTCACCATCTCCATCTGCCCGGTCTCGCCGTCGATGCGATAAACCGCTTCCTTGGTTGCCAACACGAGCTCCGCAGTGCGGTCAACGAGAGGCTTTGGGATCGATCCCGGCAAAAAGCCTCGGGAATACGCCCGCACTGGGCCGGTCCAGATCGTTTCACCCGGAGTTCAATTGCAAACTCAGTGCCCAACTTCCTGGGGCGATAGAATGGGAAGTGCTCCGTGCGCAACAAGACGAGCAGAACCACCATGCAACCAATCGGCATCATCGTCAAGGATCGGGACATCCTCGGAGGGACTCCGGTCTTCCGAGGCACGCGTGTCCCGTTTCAGGCGTTATTGGACTACCTTGAAGGCGGGCAGACTCTCGACGAGTTTCTCGACGATTTTCCGACCGTCTCGAAGGACGCGGCGGTTGCGTCGCTCGAACTGGCCAAAACGCTGCTTGTCGGCCAATTGGGATGAAAATCCTGCTTGACGAGTGCATCCCTCGCAAGCTCAAAAACTTCCTCAGCGACTATGAATGCCAAACGGTTCCCGAGGCGGGCTTGGCCAGCCAGAAGAATGGACTCCTGCTTTCGCTCGCCGAAGGCGCCGGCTTCGATCTCTTCCTCACGATGGACAAGGGTGTCCAATACCAACAGAACTTGGCCGGCCGTAGCATCGCGATTCTCATCGTCCGCGCCGCGTCGAACCGGCTTGGAGATCTATTGCCTCACCTGGAGGCATGCCGGTCGATCATGAATTCGATCCAGCCCGGCGAAGTGATACGGGTCGGCGAATAGGCGCCACGGCGCGATAGATCCTCGGCAAGGCCCCGAGGTTTAGGATCGCTCGCGACCCTCGTGCGCGTATTTTCGTCCGACTGAGCGCTTTGCCTCCCTAGCGCGTCGACGTGGCAGGGAAGCTGCCGAACGTCTGAAATCATGCGAGACCTGTAGCAAACCGTTCTCCGTCCAGTTCTCCGGTGCGGCGAACTGTGCACGACTCATCGATCTTGGGCGACCACCTGCGTAAATCGGTTTCGTGGGGTCTATTCCGCGACGACGGTTCTATGGGAAATCCAGCAGCCACGCGGATGAGCGGCGCGAAGTGCCCTTGTCACGGCGGAAGATGCTTTGACGTACATTCAATCAGGTGGACATAGGGCCGGATAGCGTCCCAAAAGTGAAATAGTAGAGAATTAGTACATCCAAAAGGCGATAGAATGATCCGATGCCCCGCTTGGCCACGACCCTGCTCATGTTGTGCCTGAACGAAATACCAGCGCTCTGCGGCAAGAAACCACCACCAGTCTGGAAAACCGCCAAGGTGCTCGATTCGCAAGCGGTCAAAGAGCGTGCGGGGACGGTCGACGCAGCCGCGATTACCTCGGCAATCCGCGATGCTGATCTAATACTCGTGAGCGACGATTTTATCTACGTAATCGAGGACAGGCGCGTGGGTGGGAATACGTCCTTGTTCGGAGTGACGGCACGCGCTGTCTCAAATCGGCATCATGGCTGCCGCTTCATCATCGCCGATGATATTAGGTACTGGCAGGAAAAGGCATTCCTCCACGTTCGCGATGCCGACGGCAAGGAATGCAGGGTCGAAATCAAGCGGCAGGAACGTTTACAGCCGCCTACCATGCCTCCCGCAAAGCAATAAAGGACTCAGTATGCGCAAGAAGCGCTCGCCCAACATCTTCAAAATTCGGAAACCCACGTTCCCGGCATCCAATGCCCTTGCCATCCAGACGCGTCCCCGCCCCCGCGAATCCCCGGTCACGCCCCTGAAAAATATTTCTCCCCTTCCCCCTCAACACCTTACACCCCATTTTTTCCCGCCGCCCCTCTTTTTCCCCCACCCCCGCGCTATCGTGTAGCCAAAGAGGGGGACGACTGATCATCTTCGTAGCCCTTCGCTAAGCGGACTCCAACCTAGGCACTGGAAGATCGCGAATGCTAAAAGGTGGGCGCTGGCCGCTCGCGTTTGACGCGGCCCCTATCCCGTTTAAGGGTGACCGGGGCGGGTTGGAGAACTTCGTAAAACAGCAACGTTGCACCATAAGGAAACAAAGAAACGAAGGAAAGAAAGAAAATCGAATAAAGTTATGGGCGTGGCACGGACGATGGAATCATATGCCACAGGACCAATTTCTCTAGCGGCTCCGTTTGCAAATCGATGTCTGGGAGTTTAGCAAGAGCTCGGGCGGTGGAATGTGTGAAACTGGTGCAGGTTTAAGCTCCGCCTGAGTATGCCGCCCACAGTGATCGTCAAATCGGCCGACGTTCTAATCAAGTCGCAGCGGGAAGCCGCGGCAAAGCGTGTAATAACCCAGTTCGGAGATCAGATCCCCGATCGTAAATTGCTATGCTTCTTCGATGACGAAGATTGGAAAGACTTTAGAGATCGGTTCGGTATCGCAAATCGCGGTTTTTATCGGCAGCTCAGCGAAGGCCCTTTAATGTCTTGGCCCCGTTACTTGCAGAATCACATCTTTGTTCAGAATCTTCAAGCCCCACCATGGCGGCAACTCGCCTTCGACCACGTTACGTACTTATACGGCAGCACCTGTTCCGATGAGGTCGGCATGACAATGACCTTCGCACACGAGTTGCAGCACTTCATCCAGCGCAGCAACGGGATACACATGTGGGCGGCAAACTCCTCGGCCGCTTGGCTCGATAAGACAACCCTTGCCGCAACGGGGCTGAGACCATGCGACATTCCACACGAACGCGAGGCCAGAATCGTCTCGAAGCGGACCGCCGAGCAATTATTTGGAGCCGCAACGTGTGACGAAATACATTGATGCCAAGATCGCGGAATTCATGACCGAAGACGACGCAGTTGACTGGAAATTCGTTCGGGAACTTGCCACCGCAGATCCATTTGATCTGGCCCACGAAACCAAGCTGTTTTTCCCAAGGCTGAAGGATCATAAACCGGAGCTTGAACGAGTACTTCAAGATCTTCAACCCAAAGATCCGACCTTTCCCAGCGTTGATTTGGACGCCTTCTGAGCGGCGCAGATTGACTGCGATCCCTTGAGGCACGGAGTGCTCGCCCCGATCATCTGTGCGGTCGCATGCTACGATGTATCTCTTCGAAGGATTTAAGATCGCTTGACATCAAAGCAAAGTCGGGCGCCTGGATAAGCTTCCTCCGTCAGGATGTCGATGGACGCCACGCCGTCGCAAATCGCCGATGCTCCTGTTGGTCGGTCCGCCAGCTCGCGCCCTCCTTATGCGATCCCCGCGCCCCGCGTCTCGACAAATAGCGAATACACCGATTGGCTCGCCGCCATGAACAACCTATTTCGATGCGTTCCGCCGAAGCAAAGATTGGCGCACACCTCCGGCAACAAAATCATTCCGATCCGCGCGCCTTCCGGCGAGAAGACGTGTACGCCGTCGTAGCCCGGCCCCACCCACCCGGAGCCGGCCCAAATGTTCCCGTCGATGTCGGCGCGAATTCCATCCGCCAGCCCCGTTACCCTTTCCAGCCAACTCCATCGACACAAACCGGCGTCCGTTCCGCAGCGTCTTCCCATCCACCACGTCGTACACCTGAATGATCTTCGGAGCCTCCGGATAATGCGTCGCCCCGGTATCGCAGATGTACAGCTTCTTGTAATCGGGCGAAAAACAAACCCCGTTCGGCTTGAACAACTCGTCGCTCACCATCTCCATCTTGCCCGTCTTGCCGTCGATGCGATAGACCGCTTCCTTGATCTCCATCGGCATCCGCCCGCCTTCATACAGCGACAGGATTCCATAGCCGGGATCGGAAAACCAAATGCCCCCGTCCGGATGCACTACGATGTCGTTCGGCGCGTTCAGCCGCTTCCCCTTCCACGAATCGGCCAGCACCGTCACCTTGCCGTCCCGCTCATAGCGGACGACGCGCCGGGTCTGGTGCTCGCACGAAAGCTGCCGGCCCTCCCAATCGAACGTGTTCCCGTTGCTGTAAGAACTCGGCTGGCGCAGGACGCTGACGTGGCCGTCGTCCTCGACCCAGCGCATCTGGCGGTTGTTGGGAATGTCGCTGAACACCAGGTAATTCCCCACTCCGCTCCACGCCGGACCCTCCGCCCACCGCAGTCCCGTATACACCCGCTCGATCGCCGCGCTGTTGATCTTATATTTCGCGAAGCTCTTGTCGATCGTCACCACGTCCGGGTCGGGATAATGAATCGGTTCGTGCCCCGCCCAGTCGCGCGCCGTTTGAGCGGCGGCGAGCGCCGGCAGCGCGGCGGCAAGCAATCCGCGCCGCGTGAATCGAGTATCTTCGGACAATGGAGCGCGTCATACTCTCGCCTCCGCGTTGGCGCGGTTCCACAACGCCCTCATATACGCGAACCCATAAGCCGTTTGCGCGTGCCCGCCGCCCACCATCCCTGGGCTATGATCCAGAATCACGATGCCGTCGAAATTCACTTCGCGCAGAGCGATCATGATCTTAGACATATCGTAGTAACCGTTGTCCATAAACGTTTCGATGAAATGCGGCAGCGGCGCGCTGACATTGCGGAAATGGATCTTCCAAATCTTATTCGCTCCGAAATAACGGATCATCTCTACCGGATCTTTTTCCGTAATCGGACGCCCGCCTTCGAGCCACGTCCCGCAACACAGACAAATGCCAACGTTCGGGCTGCTCGCGATCTCCATCGCCCTTCGATAGCCGTCGAAGCTCGTGAAGATGCAGCGCGGCACGCCGGCCAGCACCGGAACCGGCGGATCGTCGGGATGTATGCCGATCCGCACTCCCGCTTCTTCCGCCACCGGCGCCACTTGCTTGATGAAGTAAGTGTAGTTCTCCCAGATCTCGTCTTTGGTAAATTCGCGCCCGTGCGAAAGCGGCTCGTGAAACACCGCCCCGTCCCACACGCCTTGTTTATTCGGACTGGCCAGGTCGAACTCCCGCGCCTCGGCCCCGCGGATCGACGCCCGCCCGCTGCTCCAGATGCCGTTACCCATGTGCGCGTAAGTGGTGTAGTAAATCCCGGCCTTCCCCAAATTGCGCAAGTATTGTTTGTACTCCTCGATCTTGGCGTCGCGTCCGGGAAGGTTCAGCGTAACTTGCGGCATGTTATGCACGCTGGTGTTGCCGATGTTCCAAACCGTGATGCCCGCCTCCGCGTAGCGCCGCTTGATTTCGAGAAACCCCTCGGCCGTGCGCAGATCGGGCGTCGAGCCGACGCTGACATACTCGGCCCCGATCTGCCGCAGGAATAAGCAAATCCTCGTCGGAGGGTTTCGCCGCGGCCTGCGCGCACAGCTTGATCCCCGGCTGCGCGTCATGCACCGCCGCCGCGACTCTTCCCCGTCGAAGCCAAAAACGCCAGCGCGCCGCCCAGCGTCATGCGCCCGAACTCGCGCCGCCCCGGGCCCGTCCTCTCGCCACTCGTCACCGCGTCGCTCACGTTGCGATCCTCCCGCCCTGGAATTAAATCACAAAACGCGAAGCGCCGTTAACCGCGAATTCCCTGTGCCGGAGGAGGAGCATTGCGCCGCCGGGCGCGAAGCGCGGCGAAATCGAACATGGACGCCTCGATCGGAGCTCCCACCACCTCGATGCGCTTCATATCGCGCGTTCCCACGCCGGCCTGTTCGGCCAATTGCAGCGTACTTTCGCACTTCTCAAACGGCGGCTCCCCACGCTCGGCCAACGGGTCGAAACCCATCAGCGTCATGCACACCGCGTCGGTGTTCGCCGCGTTGGTTCCCGCCACGATCAAACCCGGAGCGACGGCTAGCGAATCCTGCCGCACCCACGGGCCTTCCCCGCCAGTCATCGTTTTCACGCCATCGACCACCGCCAAGTGGATCGGACGCGCCGAAACCAGATCGGCGACGGTGCGCGGCACCCGCCACGTGGCAAGGCGCGGCGACTTCGGATCGTTCTCCTGCGGCGCGCTCCGCGATGGCCCGCGATACCCGCTGTGAACCAAGCCCCTTCCGCCTTTGGGAATGATCGACGGCTCGTCGATCCCCGCGCCCGTTCCGTAAATCGTCGCCGGCGTCAATCCAAAACAGTTCTTCATCGACAGCGTGACACCCGCCGTGGCGTGCTCTTTCATCTTCGCGAGGCTCACGAACACATCGCAGTCCGAGTAAGAATGATTCAGATCGAACGCCGGGAACATGTATCCGCCGCCGGGAACATACAGGCGCGAATACTTCTTGCCCTGGCCCAGATAGTTGGTGTTTTCAAACTCCACTCTCGGCGCGGCCGAAAGAATATCGCGCGGCTCCCAACCGGCGCGCAGAAGATACTCTTCCACCGGCTCGGCCGTGTTCCACGGGCTTTCGAGTAGCCGTATCCGCCACGCCCCCGCCTCGCCCATCAAATGCACGACCGCGGCGATGAGATTCGGATTCGTATAGTGCGTATCGCCCAGCGGCAAATGTCCCAGCCGATACGTCGGCGACCCGGTCAGGTTGATCTTGATCGCCACCGTGTTGTTGCGCACGATGCGCCCCAACCCGCCGAGTTGGTCGAACGACGTCCTCAGCGCCGGAATCAGTTCCTTCGCCTCGTAAGTGTGGCACCGGGCCACGGCAACGGTCGATGCCGGCGCGGCGCGCAACCGGCCCGGCGCAGCCAGATAGGCGCCGGTGAACGCCGCCGCCGTCTTCGTCAACCATTCTCTTCTTGTGTGGGGCATGATAGATCCTGTGATTACTTGACGTACAGTTCGAGCGCAACGTAACGGGGAACCGCGGGCAGATCGACTTCCACGCCGCCCGCCTCCCACTTCATCTTTATATCCGAAGGGTCCGGCCGGTCCACGGTGAGCGTTTTCACCGATCGAAATTGCCCGGCCACGCGGACGGTCGCCGAATCGGGCCCTTGCCCCGCGTAGAACAACAGATGCACGATCGCCCGCTTGCGGTCCGGGGAGAGCGTGGGAAACGCCGCCGCCGCGCCGGCATTCCAAAATCGTACCAAATCGTAGCGATGGCTCACCAGCACACCCGCATCGTGCGCCACTTGATAAGGATCGTTGAGATCCGTCGCCGGCGCGGCGATTTTTCCCGCTCCCAGCGCGACGGTCGCATAATGCGGATAAGCATTCGGAGGCGCCGCCGCCGCAAGATCGCCCCACTTCGGCCCGGTAATCAACAGCCCGCCGGCCCGCACGAAATCGAGAATCGCCTTGCGAACTTCCGGCGCCGGCGCATCGCTGTCGGCGTAGATCGCCGCTCGCAATCCGGCAAACGACGAGGCCGAAACCCCGTCCTTCAAAACGACGCGATATTGCAATCCGGCGCGGTCCAAAAGGTTCAACAACTCGCCGCCGAAGAATCGATCTTTGCCCGCAAAGCTCGAAACCACTCCCACCACGGCTTCCGGCGTATAGCCGGCCCATTCGGAGTGAGCGGCGAAGAAATCCGCCGCGGCGAGAGTGTTCTTCCAAATCGCCATCGCCGCCGGCTCGCGCGCATCGATCGCCGCCGCCACCCGCGCGCCCAGCGAGACGATCCAGCGTCCCCCGTGCGCCCCCGCGTCGGCCACCGCCATCAAAAAGTAATCCGGCGTCAGCGGCCTATCCTCCGGCGGCGGAGCCTCGATCCACACCGCCGTTTCCGGACGCAGCGCCCGCGCCAACCGGATCGCCGAACCGTTGGAATCGACCCAGGGATCCCCCGTCGGCCCCGCGTCGGCATCCCTTCCTCGCCGTTCGATCCTTACCCCCGGCCACACGCCTTTCACCACCGCGACGCCGGGCGGCAGCGCATCGCGTGCGGCCATTTTCAGCCCCAACTCCTTCGCCCGCGCGCGAACCGGCGCGAACTCCTCGCCCGGCTCGATCAACAGCACGTTCACGGCCGAACCTTTCAGCAGATCCAGCGCCGCCGGATCCTTCCACGCACCCGGCCATTGCATCGGCGTCCAGTCCGCGTTCACGAGCACCCTTCCACGGACGAATTATTGTTGTAAATCTTCATGGCAAAAAGTGCAGTCGATGCTCGCCTTCTTTAAACGGTGACAGTTCATACAGCCGCCCATCGAAATATCGGTCTCGCGCGAAAGCTGATCCCGCGCGGCAACTTGGCCGTGGCAATCCACGCATGCGTTGCCCGCTCGAAGATGCGCCCGATGGCTGAACGAGACGTAGCTGGGAATCTGATAAACGCGCACCCACGAAACGTCGCGGCCGGCCTTGGCGAACTCCGCCAGCTTTTGGATCGCCGGGCTGTCGGTCTTGATCGCCGAGTGGCACTGCATGCAGGTGGACGGCGCCGCGATCTTCATCGCTTCGCCAGGGTCGGGATTCGGGTGGCATATTTTGCATGGCAGCTTCAAGTCCCCCGCGTGAGCCTTGTGGCTGAATGGAATGGGTTGAACCGGAGCCGTGGCCGCGGCGATCGGCAGCATGATTGCGCAAAAGCCCGCGAGCGCCCGGATCACAACTCGCCCGCGCGCATCCGTCCGGCCATGTGTTCGGAAGCCCGCATCGAGAGCGACAGGATCGTCATCGTGGGATTCTGCGAGCCGCCGGTCACGAAACTGCTTCCGTCCACCACGAAAAGATTCTTCACGTCGTGGCTCTGGTTCCACTGGTTCAGCACGCTGGTCTTCGGGTCCGTTCCCATGCGGCAAGTGCCCAATTCGTGAATGCTATACCCCGGCGGGAACATCTTGTCGTGCTTGGCGAGCACCTCCAGCCCCGCCGCGCGGCACACTTCGTCGAAGGTGTTCATCGCGTCCCGCGCCATGTTGAATTCGTTGTCGGTATACGCCGCTTGAATGCGCAGCGCCGGAATCCCCCAGGCGTCGACTGCGTCCTTGTCGATCGAGACATGATTCTCGAATCGCGACAACACCTCGCCCATCGTCGTCCCGGAAAATCCCGCGCCCTGATAGCTCGCCAGCGCCTTGTCCAACCCCTCGCCGTATTCGGGAATCACATCCGGGGTGGGCGTTCCGCCGCTCGAAAAATCCAGCGCATAACCTCGGATAAAACTCTTCTCGCGCGTCTTCAAATTGCGGAAGCGCGGAATGTATCCTCCGCCGCCGATCAGTCCGCGCTTGGCCTTGCCGTCGCGCGCCTCCGGCATCACCGCCTGCACCGTCTGCGTGATGTAGAACTGGTCGATCAAATAATGCCCCAGCACGCCGCTCGAATTGGCGATGCCGGAATTCAGCAGCAGCCGCGTCGATTCCAGACACGAAGCCCCCACCACCACCACGCGCGCCTTGGCGTGCATTTCTCTCCGCGAATGACGGTCCAGAAAATTCGCGCCGCTCGCCAGTCCCGTATTTTTATCCACCGTGATCTCGCGCACCACGGCATTGGGAACCAGGTCTAGCTTTCCCGTCGCCAGCGCCGGCGGAATCAACAAATTGAAGGAGCTGGCGAACTGCCCGCGTCCCATCGCCCGCCGCATCTTGGTAACCGGAATGTCGCGCTGCGCCGCCGCCGCTTTGAGCCGCTGCACGCACTCGCTGTCCGGCGAATTGTCTTCGAGAAACACGCCGTCGGGAAGCTGCGGAAACCCTTCCTTCCGCCCCACCACTTGGAACAACGGCTCCACTTTGTCGTAATTCGGCGCCAGGTCCGAGTATTGAATCGGCCAGTTCTCTCCGTACCCGTCGTGATCCTTCGCGCGAAACTCATAGTCGCTGAGCCGGAACGACATGCGCGCCCAAAATAGCGATTTCCCGCCCACCAGCCGCACCCGCACCCAGTTATAAGGATCCTTCGGATCGTAAGTATACGGGTTCTGTTTTTCATCCGCCCAGACGTTGGCGTTGAATTCGTTCGCCTGCACGACGTGCGGAAACCGCCCCGGCTCGCCGAAGCCGCGATAGGGCAGATCGTAGACCGGCTTGAACCCCCGATCCTTGCCGACATCGATCGCCGGCCCCGCGTCAAGCATCAGGCAGGAGACGCCCATCTGCGTCAGCGTGTAAGCCGCCATGCCGCCGGAAGCGCCGGAGCCGATAATCAGAACGTCGTATTCCTTGGCTGCCATGATTTTTCTTATTCGCTTTCAAACCAGCGGATCGATCGGATACCAGTAAAGCCCAATGCCTCCGGCCCTCCGGTTCGTGGGAGCGGCCGTCGCGGCGTGTTGGCGCGAATTCATCACCGCGGTTCGCACGTCGCGCTTCGCCTCCCGCAAAAATCGCGCCACCGGCTCCGCCGGCGGCTCGTACGTCCACGCCTCCCGCAGCGGCGCGAGCAGCGCATCCGCCTGCTCCCCCGCTTCCTCGAACGATTTATCGAACCGCTTCATCGATTCCGCTTCCAGCCCGTCGAGGCCTTCCCGATACACCCGCTGCCGCTCCGCCTCCGAAGCCCCGATCAAAAAATCGAGAAATTCCGGCGCACGCGTTTCCATCGCCCCCGGAACGCCCTCCCGCGCGGGCATCAGCATCCCGCTCAATGCGCGCAGCGTCGCAAACTGCCGGGCGGTAAAAAAATGCGGCACCATCTCCGCGGCCAGATCGGGCGCTGTGGATTGGATCGCCGGAGTCTCTCCATCGCTCGGAGGCGGCGCCGGCGCGGGCGGCGCGGCCTGCTGCGCGAGAAGCGCCGGCGCAACGGGCGCGGCCAAAAGCGTCTGAACGAATCGTCGGCGTTTCATATCTTGATCGTGGACGAGGCATCACTCAGCCGCGCCATCTGCATTTTACAGTGTTGCGCCTTCGTCAGGGAGGCTCAAAGGCTTTTTGCCATCCACCGCGCGCCTGCGTTCCAATAAAGGCTTGCGCTCAAACACTCTCACTCGCCGCGCTTTGTGCCAAGGCGTCGCAATGGCCGCCCTGGGCGATTCCGCGGGCCGCCGCGTCGCGGTCACGATCGACGATTTCGACGTCCCGCTCGCCAGCCCGCTCACGGCCAAGGCCGCCAACCGCGCTCTACTCAACACCCTCGACAAGCACGGCCTCCAGGCCGCCTTGTTCGTAGCCGCCAAGAACGCCGTTACCGCGGACCGGCGGAAATTGCTATCCGAATGGCGTGACGCCGGCCACCTTATCGGCAATCACACCTTCTCCCACGTCCCCATCGGCTCCATGGGCCTGGCCGCCTTTGAAAACGACGTCCTCCGCGCCGATGCGACCCTCCGCGAGTTTCTTTCCCCGCAGCGGCTGTTCCGTTTTCCCATGCTCAAGGAAGGCGCCACCCTCGAAGACCCGCGACGGCATGCGCGCCTTCTTAAAAGCGCACGGCTACCGTAACGGCCACGTCACCATCGACACCTCGGATTGGTATTTCGCCGCGCGCCTGCGCCAACGGATGGCCGAGAATCCGGGCTTCAAAGTCGAGCGATTCCGCGATCCCTATTTGGCGCACATCGCCGCGCGATCCGATTTCTACGCCGGCCTCTCGCAAACGGTGCTTCGCCGCGAAATTCCGCACACCATTCTGCTGCACTACACCTATCTCAACGCGCGCTTTCTCGGCGATCTGCTGGCCATGTTCCGCCGCAAGGGTTGGAGCCTGACGCCGGCCGCGAAGGCCTTCGCCGATCCCGTCTTCCGCTCCCAACCGGCCACGCTCCCCGCCGGCGAGAGTCTTGTCTGGGCGCTGGCCAAGGAGTCCGGCTGTTGCGACAATCAACTGCGCTATCCCGGCGAAGACGATGTTTACGAGAAGCCGGCTCTCGACCGCCTCGGCCTCTAATTCGTGTTGTAGCGGAACGAAAGCTGGAGCCTTACTTCGTTGCCGTGAAACTGCGGCGGCAGCGGCGGAAACGGATTCGATGCGCTGATGCTGGCCACCGCCGCGCGGTCCAGCGCGTCCGCCCCCGAAGGCGACGAAATCACCAGCTTCGGCACGTTGCCGTCGTGGGAAATCGCGAACTGGATCTGCACCCGCCCGCGGCGCCCCATCCGCGCGCTCTCCGGAATCACCGCGAACCAATTGCGCCGCACCGCCGCCAGCACTTGCACCAAATAAGGCCGGAAATCCACGCCCTTCGGATCGCTTAGCAACTCCAGTTGGCTCGAACTGCGGCTCTTCTGCGGCGTCGGATGCAGAGGATCGGACGGCCCCATATCGTCGGCGTCGCCGACCACCACGCCCCCTCCTCCGCCGCTTCGCGCGATTCCTTTAATCGCCTCGTCCACGCTCGTTCTGGGCAGTTCGATCTTCGGCAAACTCCCGCCCAGCGGCTTGCCCGATGCGCTCCCCGGCGTTTCGAACGCCAACTTCGGCTGCTCGGCCTTCGTCGCCGGTGGAGGAAGAGGAACGTTCGGCGTCCCTAGCGCCGGCACCGGGGCTCTTCAACGCCGTCTCGATATTCGGCGGCGGCGCGATCGTCGGAACCGCCGGCCCCGGCGTCTGCACCGGTTGCGGCGCCCGGAAACGCATGTGCGCGGGCGCGGCGTTCGGCTGCGGTCTCGATAATAGACTTTGGAGGTTCACCTCCAGGCTCGGCTTGTTGACGTTCGGCTCCGGCTGCGTCATGTGCATCGGCGGGTCCACCAGTGGCGTAAATTTTCGTAAATCGTCCTCGGGAATGGCCTGCGCCGGCGGCCTGGACGCATCCAGGCGCAGCATCAGCAGAAAGAAAAAGCCAAAAACGAGGTGGACGGCGATCGAGCCGGCGCCCGCGCGGAACAAGCGCTCCTGGCCCGGCTGTTCGAGCGTAAGCAGCAGATTGAGAGAATCATCTGCCTGAGGTTTCATGTGGGCTGAAAAATGAGGACGCTTCCTATCCGCCGAAGGTTGCCTATTCCCGCTTCACCTTTGCGGCGAAAGGTGACTGGCCACCAACCTCGTATGTTCCTCAATCTTACCAAGGATCGCCGCCGCCACTTCCAGCGCCGCCAGCGCCTGCCCGCCCGTTACCAGCGGCCGGCTGCGCGCCGCCACGCACTCCAGGAACGATTCCACTTCCCGCCGCAGCGGCTCCTCGTGCGTCACGGCGAGCGTCTCAAACCCGATCTGCCGGCCCTGGCCCACCGTGAACGCCACCGCGTCCTGCCGCTGATAATCGACGGAAATATATTGATGCGGCTGAAACAGGCGCAGCTTCCGCACGCGCTCGGTCGAAACCCGGCTCGCCGTCAGATTCGCTACGCAACCGCCCGGAAACGCCAGCCTGACGTTAGCGATGTCCACTTTGCCCGACAGAATCGACAGCCCCGCCGCCCGGATCTCCTCCGGCCTCTCGCCGGTCAGATCCAGCACGATGTCGATATCGTGGATCATCAGATCCAGCACCACGTCCACGTCCAGGCTGCGCGGTGAAAACACGCTCAGCCGGTGAATTTCGAAAAACAACGGCTGCCGCGTCATCGCCTTCAACGCGACGATCGCCGGGTTGTAGCGCTCCAGATGCCCTACTTGGAGAACGCGCCCGCCACGCTCCGCCGCTTCGATCAGCCTGCGACCCTCCGCCGCGTTCATGGCGATCGGTTTTTCCACCAGAACGTCGATGCCCGCTTCGAGCAATCGGCACCCCACCTCCGCGTGGGCCGACGTGGGAACCGCAACCACGGCCGCGCTGAACTCCGCCCTTCTCGATCAACTCCTCCACGCTGGCGAACACCGGGCACGCGCCCTCCACCACCGCCGCCGCGCGGTCCCGGTCGAGATCGAAAACGCCGGCCAGTTCCGCGTACACCGAGTTGCGCAGCACGCGCACATGGTTTCTTCCAAAAGCGCCCACACCGACGACGGCGGTTCGAATCGCGGACAATGTTTACTCCTCCGCCGGCTCGTAACCGGCGATGCAAATCCCGACTCTCGTTGGCGCGGGCGATCGTTTCTTCGCGGTCGAGCAGCAACGTCCGGCCCGCATCCACGGCCAGAATCGTCGCGCCCGTTTCGCGCATCACCCCGATGGTATCCACTCCGGCCACCGGAACGTCGAACAGCAAGTGCCCCCTGCGGCGCGAAGCCTTCACCAGGCGCAGCGGCCGCCCGTTCACCAGCGCCGCCGCCCGCCGCAACATCGCGTCCGTGCCCTCCATCGCCTCCACCGCCACGCAGGCGCGTTCGCAGATCGCGACGCTTTGGCCCACGTCCAGTCCCGAAAGCGCGTTGGCGATTCGCCGGCCGTACTTTACGTCTTTCTCTTCCTCCGCGTTCGGCTTGCGCTTCGTCAAGGTCCCGACGCCGGCCAACAGCGGCTTCAACAGCAGGGTCGAATCGACCAACCGGATCCCTTCCGATTCGAGCAGTCCCACCACGCCGCCGATCAGCGCGTCCGTATTGCGCGCCGGCAGCGACGCCAGCAGCTTGACCAGCCGCCAATCCGGCCGGATGGTCGAGAAAATACTCGCGTGCTTCACCTGGCCCGCCATCGCCACTTCTTCGATCCCCTCGGATTTGAGGATCTCGATCAGCCGGCTCAACTCGCCCAGCGAGATCCAGTAGCACCTGGCCGCCGCCGCTTCCACCTCCGCCGCCGCTTCTTCGCGTATGGCGATCGCCACCACCTCGTGGCCCATCCCGCGCGCCGCCTCCAGCGCCAGCAACGGAAACCGCCCGTTGCCGGCGATTAACCCGTACTTCTTCTTCATTTAATGCAGCCGCGTCCGGACGATTTCAAAAATCGCAGCAACTCGTCGCGTTCGGGGCTTTCCGCCACTTCCGCCAGAATGCGCTCCGTCGCCTGCGACGTATTCAGCTTCGGATCGCCCAACAACCGAAACGCCTTTTGCAATCCGTCGATCGTCTCCGCCGCGAATCCGCGCCGCTCCAGGCCGGTCTTGTTCGCGCCGAACACTTTCACCTCGCGCGGACTCACGGTGGTCGAAAAAGGCAGCACGTCCTGGGTGATCACGCTGTAGCCGCCGATGATCGCGTGCCGGCCCACGCGGCAAAACTGATGCACGCCGCTGAACGCCCCGATCACCGCCCAATCCTCTACCTGGACATGCCCTCCGAACGTGACTCCGTTGGCCAACACCGTCCGGTCCCCGATTTGCACGTCGTGCGCGACGTGAACGTAGGCCATCAACAAATTGTCGCTTCCGATGCGGGTCAGCATCCCGCCGCCGCGAGTCCCGCGATGGATCGTCACGAACTCCCGGATGCGGTTGCGATCCCCGATGCGCGTTGCGGACCGCTCGCCTTCGTACTTCAGATCCTGCGGCGCCATGCCGACGCTCGAGTAGGGAAAGAACACGTTGCCCTCGCCGATTTCGAGCGGCCCTTCCATCGAAACATGCCCCATCAAACGCGTCCCTGCGCCGATCGTCACATCGGCCCCGACGATGCAATACGGCCCGATTTCGGCGGTTGCGGCGATCTGTGCGGAGGCGTCTACGATGGCGGTGGAGTGGATCGCCATAACCGCCCGCTACCGAACGGCCGCTCCCGCTTCCACCGGCTCCGGCGATCTCTCGGCCAGCTTGCACATCATCTCCGCCTCGGCCACGATGTTCCCTTCCACCGTCGCCGTCCCGTGCATTTTGGCCACTGTCGCCTTGCGCCGCGTCACTTTCATTTCGATGCGAAGCTGATGCCCTGGAAGCACCGGGCGGCGGAATTTCGCCTCCTCGATCGAGGCCAGTAAGACCAGCTTGCTCTTGCGGTCCGGAATGGAAGACAGCACCAGAATGCCCGCCACCTGCGCCATCGCCTCGACGATCAGCACGCCCGGCATCACCGGAAAATCCGGAAAATGTCCCACGAAAAACGGCTCGTTCGCGGTGACGTTCTTGATGCCGACGATGCGCTCCGCCTCGAGCTCGATCACCGCGTCCACCAGCAGCATCGGATAACGGTGCGGAAGGATATCGCGGATGGCTTGTATGTCCAGAATGGGCATGATGTTAAAACGAATCGCTATTATAACAGGCGATGCCTTCCGTTCTTTCGTTTTTAAAATCCCGCCAACCCGAAATTATCTCGACCCTCCGCGAATTCGTCGAGTGTGAATCGCCCAGCGACAATCCGGCCGCGGTGAACCGCTTCGTCGATCTCGCCGCCTCGAAAATGGAATCGATCGGCAAGGTGAAGACGTTCCCCGGCGGGAAATTCGGCAAGCATCTGCGCTGCGAGTTTTCGCTTCCCGGCGCGAAAAAATCCGGTCAAATCCTCGCGCTCGCCCATTCCGACACCGTCTGGCCGATGGGTACGCTTCGATCCATGCCGTTCCGCCACACCAAGGGCCGTCTGTGGGGTCCCGGCGTCCTGGACATGAAATCCGGCATCGCGTTTTTCCTGTTCGCCATGCGCGCGCTGCGCGAGCTGGAAATTCCCGTGCCGCGGAAGGTTGTCCTGCAGATCAATTCCGACGAAGAAGTGGGCAGCGAATCCTCCCGCCCGCTCACCGAAGACGCCGCCCGCCACAGCGACGCCGTCCTGGTCCTCGAACCCGGCACCGGGATGGAAGGCAAGCTCAAAACGGCGCGTAAAGGCGTCGGCGATTTTACCGTCACCGTCCACGGCCTAGCTTCCCATGCGGGCGTCGATTTTTCGAGTGGCGCCAGCGCCGTCCTGGAGCTCGCCCGCCAGCTCGAACGCATCGCCAGCTTCACCGACATCAAGCGCGGCGTCACGGTGAATCCCGGCGTCGTCTCCGGGGGAACCCGCACCAATGTCGTCGCCGCGGAGGCCCGCGCCGAAGTGGACATCCGCATCGCCCGGCTGAAAGACGCGCCGGCGCTGGAGCGCAAATTCCGCGCGCTTAAACCGCACGACCGGCGCTGCTCCATCGAAATCGCCGGCGGCCTGAATCGCCCGCCGATGGAACGCACGGCCGGCGTCCGGAAACTGTTCGCCCGCGCCAAAACGCTCGCCGCGGCGATGGGCGTCGAGATCGAGGAATCGTCCACCGGCGGCGGCTCCGACGGCAATTTCTCCGCCGCGCTCGGCGTTCCCACGCTGGACGGGCTGGGCGGCGTCGGGGAAGGCGCGCATGCCAATCACGAAAGCATCCTCGTACACCGCATCGCCGACCGCGCCGCCCTGCTCGCGCTTCTCGCCGCCGACGGTCTTGCCTAAGCCCCGCATGAGACAATGGCGTTGAACCATGGTCGCCGACGGATACTATTACGCCCTCGCATTCACCGTCGCCGGCCTCGCCGTGTCCTATTTCACCTCGATCCCGCTGGGAATCCCTCTATACGTTTTGGGCGCGTTCTGTCTCTACTTTTTTCGCGATCCCGACCGTACCGTCCCAGCGGGCCGCGTCGCCGTTTCCCCGGCCGATGGCAAAGTGGTCGCCATCGCCAATGAAAGCCCCGCCGCCACGCGCATCAGCGTGTTCCTGAATATTTTCGACGTCCACGTGAACCGCTCCCCGATCGCCGGAAAAATCGCCGCCGCCGAATACCACCAGGGAAAATTCCTAGTCGCCAGCCGCGATGTGGCCAGCGTCCAAAACGAGCAAAACGTCGTCACGGTCGAGGGCCAGGACGGCGTCCGCGTCGTCTTCAAGCAAATCGCCGGCTTGATCGCCCGCCGCATCGTATTTTCGAAACGGATCGGCGAAACCGTCGCCGCGGGGGAGCGCATCGGCCTGATCAAGTTCGGCTCCCGCGTCGACGTCCTGTTCGGCCCGGAATGGGAGATCGCCGTCCAACGCGGCGAACGCGTCTCGGCCGGTAGCAGCGTTCTGGCGCGGCGAAAGGATTAGAACCCGCATCGCCATGTCCGGTTTCAATTTTCCCAAGCCGCCCTTCCGCCTCCCCTCCGAAGCCGGGGCCAAGCGTCCGCCGCGCCGCGCCGCCTATGTGCTGCCC
The DNA here is from genome assembly GCA_963823105.1 of uncultured Acidobacteriota bacterium. Classification (GTDB taxonomy): domain Bacteria; phylum Acidobacteriota; class Terriglobia; order Bryobacterales; family Bryobacteraceae; genus JAJYKC01. The sequence continues at coordinate 382,421 of CAWGKC010000005.1, read as the reverse complement.
ACTCTGTTCACCTCCGGCAACCTTTTTCTCGGCTTCCTGGCCATCCTGAAGACTTTTGAAGGCGTGATGTCCTCCGGAAACACCGGCGGCGCTCCCAATGCCGACTTTGCCGCCGCCGCCAAAGCCATCGGCTTCGCCGTGATGCTCGACGGCCTCGACGGCCGCATCGCGCGCATGACGAACACCGTCAGCGATTTCGGCCGCGAGATGGATTCGCTCGCCGACGTCATCGCGTTTGGCATCGCCCCCGCCGTGCTCGCCTACGCCTGGGGCGTCGAGTTCGTCATCCCCGGCGGCTTCCTCCACGATCATCGCGCCGGCTATTTCATCGCGTTTATCTTTCTCCTTTGCGGCGCCGCGCGCCTGGCTCGCTTCAACGTCCAAACGAATCCCAAACCCAAAAACCCCGGCCGCCCGGACCGCAAATATTTCGTCGGCCTGCCCATTCCCGCCGGAGCCGCCGCCGTCGCCGCCGTCGTCTACGCCGCCGATTGCGTTCCGCTGCAATGGTGGCCGCTCTCCGCCGCTTGGCTCGGTCTCCTGGCCCTGCTTTCGTTCCTGATGGTCAGCACCTGGCGCTACCCGAGTTTCAAGGAGCTGAATCTCCTCCAACCGCGTTCGCCCCTCATCCTGGTCCTGCTCGGAAGCTTCGTCTATCTCATCTGGAACTTCGGCCAAACGGTCCTTCTGCTCATGGCCGCCGCCTACGTCTCTTCGGGCATCGTCTTGCGCGCCGGAGGAATTCTCCGCCGCCGCTTCTCGCGCCGCAATCCGCCGCGCGAACCGCTTCCCGAACCCGCCGCGGAGCCGCCCAATGGCTAAGCCCTTCGCCATCGTGGGCGGCGAAACGCTTCTTGGGCGTGAACTGCTCGACGTGTTGAAGGATGCCGGATTCGGCGCCCGCCTGCGCCCCATCACCGGCGGCGAAACCGGAGCTCGCGTCCTGGTCGAAGAAGAAGGCGAGGCGGCCGTCATGCTTTCACTCGACGCCGAATCTCTCGCCGGCGCGGCCGCCGTGCTGCTCGCCGGAAGCGAGGTTTCCTCCCGCAAAGTCCTCGAACTTCTCGGGCGCCGCGCTGTCCCGGTCATCGACGCCACCGGCGCGTTGGAGGATCGCCCATCCGCCCGCCTGCGCTGCCCGCCCCTTGAAACCGCCGCCCGCCCCGCTTCCACCACCGGTCTCCACGTCGTCGCCCACCCCGCCGCGATCGCGCTCGGGCTATTCTTCCGCCGCCTGCATGCGATTCAACCTTTCCGCTCCTCCGTCGTCACGGTGCTCGAGCCGGCCAGCGAGCGCGGCCAGGCCGGACTCGACGAATTGCACAAGCAAACGGTCGGATTGTTGTCGTTTCAAAAACTGGAAAAGAAAATCTTCGACGCGCAGGCCGCCTTCAATCTGCTTTCGGCGTACGGCGAAGACGCGCCCCGCAAGCTCGAATCGATCGAATTGCGCATTGAGCGCAACCTCGCCACGCTTCTATCATGGGGTCCGGCCTCGCCGATGCCCTCCCTGCGCCTCGTCCAGGCGCCCGTCTTTCACGGCTACAGTTTCCCGGTCTGGGTGGAGTTTGAGATTTCTCCCAATCTCGAAACTCTCGCCGCGGCGCTCTCCGGCGGCGGCATCGACGTTCGCTCCGACGACGAGGAGCCGCCCACCAACGCCGGCGCCGCCGGGCAAAGCGGCATCGCCATTGGCTCCATCGCCCCCGACCGCAATCACCCTCACGCCGCATGGTTCTGGATCGTCGGCGACAACCTGCGGCTCGCCGCCGAAAGCGCCCTGGAGGTCGTTCGTGAACTGGGCGGCTTAGGTTGAGAACACCGCTTGCTGACGCGCGCGGCTCGGTATCGAGTCGCGATCGGGTACCGAGCCGCGCGCGTAAGCGAGCGGCCCTGCTCGTTCCCCTCCTTCTCACCGGGTGCGGCTACCATGTCGCGGGCACGGCCGACACCATCCCCAAAAACATACAAACCATCGCCGTTCCGCCGTTCAAAAATCTCACCGTGCGCTACAAGCTCACCGACTATCTGGCCCAATCCGTCAGCCGCGAATTCATCTCCCGAGGCCGGTTTCTGGTGGTCCCCGACGAGACCAAGGCCGACGCCGTGCTCAACGGCGCCGTCATCAGCTATGTCTCCTTTCCGGTCATCGCCGACCAGCGCACCGGCCGCGCCACCGCCATCCAATTGATCGTCACCATGCAGGTGAGCCTCATCAACCGCGCCACCAAGGACATCCTCTTCAGCCGTCCCACGTTCGACTTCAAGCAGCGCTACGAAATCAGCGTCGATCAGCAGGCTTACTTCGAAGAAAGCAACGCCGGTCTTCAACGGCTGTCCGCCGACGTCGGCCGCGACATCGTCAGCGCCATCCTCGAGAACTTCTAGCGTGCGTGTCCCATGAGCCCAGAGCAATTTCTCCGCCAGATCGAAAAGCAGCCGCCGAAGCCGGTGTACCTTTTTCTCGGCCCTGAAGCCTACATGCGCCGCGCCTGCCGCCAGGCCCTCCTCGAACGCGTTCTGCCACTGGAGGAACGCGAGAGCGGCCTTACCCGCCTCGACCTGGACGAGGCCCCGCTCGCCGCCGTGCTCGACGACGCCCGTTCGTTTTCGCTCTTCGCTTCCCGCCGCCTGATGTGGATCTCCGGCGCCGAAGCGGCCCTCCCGAAGCGGCTAACCGCCGAGGAAGGCCCCGGCGCCGCCGCCCTCGCCGCTTATGTCCGCGATCCCACTCCGGGGACCGTGCTCGTCTTCGACGTCCTGCGTTACGATTTTGACGGCGACGACAAACCCAAAATCGAGCGGGTTCAAAAGTTCTACTCTTCCGTTCCCGATCAGGTCGAGTTCCGTCCGTTCACTCAAGACGCTTCGCGCTCGCTCGCCCGCGACTTGGCCAAACGACGCAATCTCGACATCGGAACGTCCGAGCTGGGGCTTCTAGTCGACTCTCTCGGCGGCGACGCTTCGCGCATCGCCATCGAAATCGAAAAGCTGGCCTTGTTCGCCGGCCCTGGGCGCAAGGTCACGGCCGCCGACATCGCCTCGCTTGTCCCCAACGCTCAGGCGGGCAATTTGTTCACGCTGGTCGCGGCACTGGGGCGCGCGGACCGCCAGCGCTCGCTCGAAGCGCTCGACACGCTGCTGCGCGAAGGCGAGTATCTGCCCCTCGCCCTCGCGTTTCTCGGCACGCAGTTTCGCATGGCTCTCGCCGCCCATGAAGCGGGCCAGCGAAACGCCCAACAGATCGAAGCTTATTTCCGAAAATTGGGAATCCGCATCTGGCGGGACCGCGCCGAGCAAGTGGCCCAAACCGTCGCCGCGTTCTCCGCTCCCCGGCTGAAGCGCGCCATCGAGCGCGTCTCTCACGCCGACATCGCGCTAAGGGACGCCCGCCCCGACGACCGCGTCGTGATGGAGGAATTTGTCTTCAGCCTGACCGGCGGTCCACGGAACTAAGCGGTGGCGAGTTTCCGGATGCGCAGCGTCAAGCGGCTCTTATAACGCGCGGCCGTATTCTTTTTGATGATGCCCAGGCGCGCCGACCGGTCGATGGTGGAAAACGTCTTCGGCAACATTGTCTGCGCGGCGGTCGCGTCCTTGTGCGCTAGGACTTCGCGCATCGCCTTCAACTGGCTGCGCAGCCGCGACGTGCGCGCGCGGTTCACTATCTGGCGCCGGTTCTCCTGGCGCACCCTCTTCAGCGACGATATCGTATTTGCCATCTCTTAGCTTCTAATTCCTTGCAGAAATATACCCCTAAAGTTTATCACACCGCCGTTCGCCATTCCCGCATACAATGTGATCCATGACCGGGGAAGAAATCCGCCAGCTTCTTGAAGATTACGGCTACCCGCCCCATGTCGTCCGCGCGGGCGGCGACGGCTTGGTGGCCGCCTGGGACAAATTCGTCGCCGACGTCCGGCGCGGTTACCGGCTCGGCCTCGAAGATTACCGCAACGGCCTCGACATCCGCTCCCTCCTCGCCGAGGCCGGTCTCGGCGAGGAAGTCGAAGACTCCGACCGCGGCTTCCGCGCCGCCCTGGCCCACACCGGGCAACAGATCTGGGAGAGCGCAGCCAAGGAGCCGTTCTGGATTTTTGGTTATCCCTCCAACGCCTCCGGCCGCCTCCTTGAAGACCTGGAGGCCGAGGGGCTGACCGAATGACAAGCGCGCCGCCGGCCGGGTTTACCTTGATGTCAAGAGTCTTGGCATACTGATAAGGAGGACCATCGGCCATGGCTCACCACGACGACAAAGCGAGCGGCGTTCACATTTGGCTGCTGCTGATGAAAGCCCACCGGGCGGTGGAGAAACGCGCCCTCGCGAGCATCGAAGGCTCCGGGAATGTGCTTCTCCGATTTCGCCATTCTCGAAGCGCTGCTGCACAAAGGCCCGCTCGCGGTGAACACTCTCGGCGCGAAGATCCCGCTCACCAGCGGCTCCGCCACCAGCGCCATCGACCGTCTGCAGTCGCGCGGCTTCGTCCGCCGCGTCAACGACCCCGGCGACCGCCGCACCCGCGTCGTCCATCTCACCGCCAAAGGCCGCGAGTGGATCGACGGCGCCTTCGTCCGCCACAGTCTGGATATCGAGCGCCTGATGTCCGCTCTCGGCGGAGGCGAGCGCCGTCAACTCGCCCGGCTTCTGCGAAAATTGGGAAAACACGCGGCGGAGCCGGGCGTGCCGGCTAAAATCGCAGCCGCAAAAGGAGACTAAAACCGCTATGTTTCGCAAACTGCTTCAAACCTCCGGCGAATTCGCGCCACTGGTGTTGCGCCTCGTCCTTGGGATTGTCTTTTTCGCCCACGGCGCCCAAAAAATGCTCGGCTGGTTCGGAGGCTACGGGTTCGACGCCACCATGAGCGCCTTCACCAAGAGCATGGGCATTCCCGCGCCCCTGGCTTTTCTCGCCATCGCCGCCGAATTCTTTGGCGGCCTCGGCCTGATCGCCGGCCTGCTCACCCGCGTCGCCGCCTTCGGCATCGCCACCGTCATGGTGGTGGCCGTCGTGAAGGTGCATAGCCAGTTCGGCCTGTTCATGAATTGGGCCGGAAACCAGAAGGGCGAAGGCTTCGAGTACCATGCCCTCGTCATCGCCATCACGATCGCGCTGATGATCGCCGGCGGCGGGGCGTTCTCCGCGGACCTCTTCCTTTCCCGCTCCCGTTCTCCGGCGAGCTGACCCTTCCCATGGCCAAAAATTTCAAGGACCTCACCGAAAAAGAAATCCTCGCCCTCGCCATCACGCTGGAGGAGGAAGACGGCCGCATCTACGCCGATTTCGCCGACGGCCTCCGCGAAACGTCTCCTTCCACCGCCAACATGTTCGACGAAATGCGCGGCCAGGAGTCGCAGCACCGCGCGTGGCTCATCGATCGCTTCCGCCAGCGCTTCGGCGAGCACATTCCGCTTATCCGCCGCGAAGATGTGAAGGGATTTCTTCAACGCAAGCCGCTATGGCTGGTCCGGCCGCTCGGGGTCAACGCCGTTCGCAAACAGGCCGAGGTGATGGAACTGGAGAGCCGCCGCTTTTACGAGCGCGCGCTTCTCCACATCTCCGACGCCTCCACCCGCAAGCTCCTCGGCGACCTTATTGAAGTGGAACGCCAACATTACGTCACCGCCGAGGCGCTCGAACGCAACTTCACCCCCGAAGTGCGCCAGTCCGAGGAGGCGTCCAGCCGCCGATTGTTCGTTCTTCAAATCGTGCAGCCCGGCTTGGCCGGCCTGATGGACGGCTCCGTCTCGACTCTCGCCCCGGTCTTCGCCGCCGCCTTCGCAACCAAAAACAGTTGGGACGCCTTCCTGGTGGGCCTCGCGGCGTCCCTGGGCGCGGGCATCTCCATGGGCTTCGCCGAAGCGCTCTCCGACGACGGCTCCCTCACCGGCCGCGGCCACCCCTGGGTTCGCGGGGGCATCTGCGGATTGATGACCGCCGCCGGTGGCATCGGCCACACCCTTCCTTTTCTCCTGCCCAACTTCAACGCCGCCACCACCGTCGCCATCGCCGTCGTGGTGGTCGAGCTTTCTATCATCAGCTACATCCGCCACCGCTACATGGATACGCCGTTCCTCAACGCCGCGTTTCAAGTGATGGTGGGCGGCGTGCTGGTTTTCATTACGGGTATTCTCATTGGCAGTTCTTAGTGGAAGCCTTCATAAGTACGCCCGTGGATTACGATGACCTCTGATCCTCTGCGGCCCGATGGCGACGGTCGCCGGGAACGGCGCCTTTACGCTATCTGGACGGCTTGCGGATTGCCGGCAACCCGCCCCGAACCTCCGATCCCGTCGTTGGAACGGCCTCGGGCGCGCCGTTGGCGCTGGACTGTAAGCACGGGTGCTAACATGGTCAATCCGTGATGACCAATGCCGATGGTTCATCCAGCGCTCGCCAGCTCTTCTTGTATTTCGGCCTGATGTCGCTGCTGGTAAACGTGGTGAATCCCGGCTTCTTGCTGGACATTCCAACGTCCTACATGCTGAAGGACATTCTTCACGCATCCGCTTCCCAGATCTCCTTATTTCGCTTGCTCACGGGCATTCCTTTTTATCTGGGTTTCGCCTTCGGCATGTTACGCGATCTGTGGAATCCGGTTGGCCAGCGCGATCGAGGATACTTCCGTATATTTGTCCCGCTAATGATTTGCGTCCTCGCGTGGATGGCATTTTCCCGGACAACCTTCCCGGGACTTCTCGCCGGATTGCTGCTGACAACGATCGCATACTCGTTCGTCTTCGCCGCCTTTCAAGGCTTGACGGCTCTCATCGGCCAGGAGGCTCTCATGAGCGGGCGGCTGAGCGCCCTATCCAACACATTCCTATTTCTTCCGGTAGGCGCGGCATACTTCACCTCGGGATTCATGGCCGAACGCCTCTCGCCCCGCCAAATCTTTCTCATGGTCCTCGCCCTTACGGCAACGCTTATGGTGTTCGGCTTCTGGAAGCCCCGGTCCGTTTTCAGCCACGCATATGATAACCCACGAGCCAAGGGCGCGGACTTTTTTGGAGATGTCCGGCGGCTGCTGAAGCACCGCGCGATCTACCCGGTGGTGCTGATCAACCTGCTGTGGAACTTCACCCCAGGTTCCTTCACTCCCATGCAGTTCTTTTTGACCAATCGGCTCCACGCGCCGGATGCGATCTATGCGGACTTTTTGGGCCTATATAACCTTCTCTTCCTCCCGCCCATTCTGCTCTATGGATTCCTCTGTACGAAGTTTCCGCCACGTAAGCTTCTGCTGTGGTCTGTGATCATAGGGGTGCCCCAGTTTATTCCAATGGCCTTTATCCACACTGGGCAGCAGGCTCTTCTGGCCGCGGTGCTGATTGGGTTGATGGGCGGCTTGGCCAACGCGGCCTGCATCGATATCGCTATACGCGCTTGTCCTCCCGGCTTGCAGGGAACGCTGATGATGTTAATAGCAGCCACCTTTGCGCTCTCCATGCGCGCTGGGGACGTGCTCGGCTCATGGATTTACGGTTTGAGTCCAAGGTACGGCTTCCAATACTGCGTGATTGCGATTACCGTGAGCTACGCGCTCATCTTGCCCGTGATCCCGTTTATCCCACATCATCTCATGGCCACTGCGGATGGCGAACCAAATTCCGAAGAGGAAGCTTTGGTTCTTAGGGAAATTGGCAGCGCGGGAAAGTAGCGGAGCGCCTCACCCCACCCATGCCCGATTCGAAAACTTGAGACACCCGCCAACGTCCGGTCTGCGCGCCATCCGGTTAGGCGACTGAATTATTCAATCGGAGTTCTTCGCTCACCGCCGCGCCGCGCCACGCACCGCGACGAACGAGATCTGCTCCAGCGCCGGGAACTCGCCGTTCTCGTCCGCCTTCCGTTCCGCGGGCGCGATCTGCTGCACCGTCGTGCGCGCCGGTTTCACGCCGTGAAAATATTTGGCGTAAAGTTGATTCATCTCCTGAAAGTCGGCCAGATCGTCGAGATAGACGTTCGTCGCCACGATGTCATCGAAGCTCATCTCCGCCTCTTCCAGATTGTCCAGCAGATTGCGCATCGTCTGGTGCAACTGGTGAACGGTCGTCGTGGCGAAGAGGCCGCCATTCGGGCCGGGAATGAACCCGTCCTTCGCCGAGCAATAGAGCGTGTCGCCGGCGAACACGCACGGGCTGGCCGTTGCGCTGGGCGGCATATTCTTCGGACGCACCGCGCGCCGCTGCGCCAGGTCGCGCACGGCTACTCCGGTGAACTCCACCGCCGCGCCACCGGGCAGCGCGTGTACTTCGATGGTCGCGCGCGCCGGCGTATTGCCGAACTCGAACCGCTGGGCGTAGAGCTTGTTCATCGCCCGCATCGGCGCGGCTTTCGTCAGATAGGGGTTCACGAACACGACGTTCGCCATCGTCGCCCCGGCCGCTTCCACCACCGCCTTCATCGCGTCCAGCGCCTGCGCCGTCTGCGCCGCGGGATCGGCGGAAGGTCTTCCGCGCATGCCTGAGATGTAGAGGCGCTCCTTCGTCAACACTCCCGCCGATGCCGGCTCGCCGGTGAAATACCCGGGGACGTTCACCGTTTTCTTTTCGGAAAGATCGCGCACCGCCACCGCGTTGATCTCCACCGGCGTGCCGGGCAACTTGAAGACGCCGAGCGTCGCCCGGGCGGGCGGAGCCTTCGGGAAATATTCCGCGTACACGCGGTTCATCGCGTCGAAGTTTCCCATGTCTTCCAGATACACCTGCGTGTAAACGACGTGCTCCATCGTCAACCCGGCCGCCTCGACGACGGCCTTGACGTTCTCCAGACACTGCCGCGTCTGGGCCTCGAACGTGCCGGGCAACATCCCATCCGCGCCTTTCGCGCCCTGGCCGGAAACATAAAGATAGTCCGCCGGCCATCACCCCCGGCGAGTAAGGCCCCACCGGCGCCGGACCGGTTTTCGGAGACACCGCATGGACCTGCGCCCGCGCGCACGACGCGGCGATCAGCAACATGGGAAGAAGATATGTTTTCACGTTCGCTCCCTACAGAGCATAGCGCGGAGCGATCACACCGCGACGACGGCCGCGCTCACCGGCCGCGACCCTACCGGGATCATCGTGAAGAGCGCCGCCGACCGCGCGCGCGAGCGCGTGACGCTGGGAATCCAGATCACGCCCATATCGCCCGACCCTTCGTTCAACACCAGCGCGTATTGATTGTCCGGAGTAATCGCGATGTAGGCCGGATTGGTTCCCGCCTCCGCGACGGCGATCACCTTGCGGCTTTCGATATTGAGAACGCTGACGTCGCCGGAGCGCGAATTCGCCACGAATAGCAGCTCCGGCGTCACGGCCATCGCGCCCGGCGCGCGTCCCGCTAAAACCGTCTCGCCCACCTGCGGCGTGAAGTAAGGATAGACGATCACCACGGCATCGCCCCCCTCGCCCGTCACGAACAATTGGCCGCCGTCGGCGTTGAAGCAAAATTGATCCGGCCTCACGGCGATCGGCAACTTCGCGATCAACCGCCCGCTGGAGCTTTGATACACGTTGAGCATTCGCTCGCCTAAATTCGCGGCGATCAGTTGCGTGGAGTCGGATTGGAAACGGACCGTCCCCACCTCGCTGTTGATATCCGAAGCGCCGGCCGCCCGCCGCGCGGCGGTGTCGATTCTTTCGACGTACCCGCGGGCGCCGTAACTGATCGCCACCCATTTCCCATCCGCCGATACGTCGAAATCGGCCGGGAGGGCGGCGAGGGAAACTTCCCACTCCACTTGCAGCGCCGCCGCCTCGAGCGCCGCCAGCCGGCGCGGATTGCCGCTCAAAACATAAACGAACTTCGCGTCGCGCGAAAGCCTCATCCCGATCGCTTCCCGCGCGACGGGAATCCGGCGTTTGACCGTCAGATCGACCGTGGAGATTTCGTGAATGCGTCCGTCGCCAGGCGTCAGCGCAAGAATCCGCGCATGCGCCGGGTCGGCGATCAGCTCCGTCGGGGCGCCATCGAGCGGAATCTGTTTCGCCACCGCGAACACGCCCAGATCGACCGCGGCGATCGATCGGCCTTCGAAATTCGCCACGAACGCGAATCCGGAAAACGCCTTCCTCTGCCGGCATCCGGTGGCGAGCGAAAACGGCACGGCGGCGGTAAGCGCCAGTAGTGCGCGGCGTGTCATGTCGCTTCGATTGTAACGTGGCGATTTGCCATATCCGGTCCAAAGTATATTTTCGCGCCTCGCGAGCGCCCTTCCTAGCAAAGGAGCAACATGCATCGACAATTTCAAGCCCTCGCCATTCGGCGGGATAGCTACACCCGCCGCAGGCGGCCCATATTCGGCTTACTCGGAACTTGTCTCGCGCTTATCTTCGCCATAGGAAATGTCCGCGCCCAAGCGCAACGGCCGAACATTCTGGTGATCATGACCGACGACCAAAGCCACGACACGCTCACCAGCCAGTTCATGCCCAACACCAAACAACGCATCGCCGATCAAGGCGTGCTGTGCCGCCGCGGATATATGTCCACGTCGTTGTGCTGCCCGAGCCGCGCGGCGTTTCTCACCGGCATGTACGCGCGCAATAATCACGTGCAGGATAACACCGACAAACTCAACTTGCCCACGTTCGTAGAAGCGTTGCACGGCGCGGGTTACTACACCGGACTGACCGGCAAATATCTCAACTCCTGGACGGGCGCCCCCCGGCCCGAGTTCGACTTCTGGGCCGCCTGGCTTCAGGGCTACCAGGACGCCAAAATGAACATCTTCGGAACCGTCATGAACGTCCCTGGCTACAACACCGATGTGCTGGCCAACTACGCGATGCAGTTCCTGAATCAAGTCCCGTCCAATCAGCCGTTTTTTCTGATGTTCACTCCGCACGCCCCGCATCTTCCCGCCGATCCGGCGCCGCAATACAAGAACCTCTATGCGAACCTTCCTCCCAACCGCCCTCCTAACTTCAATCCGCCGCAACAGCCGGAAAAACCGGCCTGGCTGCAATCGAAGCCGGTGATCGCGCCGTCGGAAGTCGCCCGCATCGACCAACTGCGCCTCAATCAGCTCCGCTGCCTGAAGTCGGTGGACGACGCGGTGGGACAAATCCTGGACCTGCTGCAGAAGCAAGGCAAACTGGACAACACTTTCATCGTGTTTTATTCCGACAACGGATATTTCTGGGGCGAGCACCGGCTCGACAGCAAAAACCGCGTCTATGAGGAGTCGAGCCACGTCCCCTTCGCCATCCGCTATCCACCGCTCGTGCCGACGCCCAGAGTGGACGACCGGCTGGTATCGAACATCGACCTCGCCCCGACCATGTACGCTCTAGCCGGCATCACGCCGCCGACCAATATCGACGGTATGTCGCTGGAACCTTTTCTCCAAAATCCAACCGGAACCTGGCGGACGGGCCTTTTGTTGGAGGGTTGGTGGGATCATTACCAGGCCCTGCGCGAAGGGAAACTCGTCTATGCCGAGACCGACAAGCAAATGCCCGAACTCTACGACACCGACGCCGATCCATTCCAGTTGAATAATCTGGTGGATGAAGCGGGGTACTCGCAGATCGTCGCCACGATGAGCAACCTGCTCAACACAGGACAATTTAAGTGAGGCCGGCCATGCGAATTCACCACGGCATCGTCATCGCCTCTTTGGCGATCCTCGCCGCTGTGGGAGTGGAGGGCGGAACGCCGCCCTCCCTCCCCGGCGGCGCAAACTCTTGTCCCGGCGATATGGCGCGCATCCCCGGCGGACTGTTCCGGATGGGCGTCGGCGACGGACAGCCCGAGGAGTCGCCCGTTCACCAGGTGAGTCTTCCGTCCTACTGCATGGACCGCTATCAGGTCACCGGCGCCGAGTTCGCCCGGTTCGTGAAAGCGACGGCCTACAAAACCACCGCCGAACGCGTGGGATGGTCCGGCGTATTCCGCCTGCACGCGGGCGCCTGGGACAAGGTGGCCGGCGCCGACTGGCGGCATCCCGACGGGCCGGGATCGACGGTGAAGCCCGGCGAGCCGGTTACCCAGATCTCCTGGGAAGACGCCGCCGCTTACGCCCGTTGGGCGAACAAACGTCTGCCCACGGAAGCTGAATTCGAGTACGCCGCGCGCGGCGGGCTGGATGGCAAAAAATACGCCTGGGGCGACGAGTTGCGGCCCCATGGCAAGGACCGGGCGAACTTGTGGCAGGGCACGTTCCCGTCCAGGAACACCGCGGCGGACGGATTTGCCGAACGCGCTCCGGTGGGGTCTTTCTTACCCAACCCCTACGGTCTCTTCGACATGACCGGCAATGTTTGGGAATGGTGCGCCGATTGGTTCGACGCGGCGTATTACGGGAAGAGTCCGCGATACAATCCACGCGGTCCCGAGCGCGGCCAGTACCGTGTGATTCGCGGCGGCTCATGGCTGTGCAGCGAGGATTCCTGCCAAGGTTACCGCGTGGCGGCGCGCAATCACACCGCTCCGGACAGCGGGCTGAACAATCTCGGGTTCCGCTGCGCGAGGGACGCGTCTCAAACGGCGCCGGGTTCGCCCATCGCCTCAAACAAATAGTTCTTCGAATGGAAGCGGCGGTTGGGCGCGCAGCGTCCGCTCCCGCTCTCACGCGGGTAGAACCATCCCGGGTTCCGGGCAGCGGGCCGGTTTGATTCCACGGGTTCAGGCTCAACAGCAACCGCAAGCTTTTCCGTTCCACGCCGCGCGACCTTCCTTCAGAAGCACCGGTATGGCCACCAGCGCGGCAAGTGAATCAAACCAAGCGATATGGAAAAGTGCATTGATCGCCAGGCCGGCTAGGGCAATAGCGGCCAGATAAGCGCACGTGGCCGATTGAACCGCATCGGCGGCGAGGGCGGAATTGTCGCTGCGGCGCGCTTCCCGGCGCTTCAGCTTAGCCAAAATAGGCATCACGATCAGAGCGGCCACGGCGATCCCGATACCGAGGCGGCTTGTTTCAGGACGCAGGCGCAACGCCAAAGAACCAATTGCCATGACGCAGACAATAAGAGCAAGAGCGAAAAGTAGAGCGCCGGCAGCACGAGCGGCGTTCCGTTGGGAAATGGAAATTTGGGGCAGAAACTGCAAAAGAACCACTCCCGCGGACATTAGCTCCACGAAGCTATCGGAGCCAAATGCGAGCATTGCGGGGCTATGTGCCACCGCTGCCGCATAGAGCGACAGGCCGCACTCGACCAGCATCCATAGGAGGGTGATTCCCTGAAGCCAGAACACCGCGGCGGAGCGGCCCGTCGGTGCGCAAGTCATGGTACTGATCTTTGAAAGCCGGATTTCGATCTGGACCGGCTCGGACATCTTCGCTTCCTAAAGCATAGCTCCTGAGTTCGTTGGGACGGATTTCAAACCGGCCCACTACCGGGTTCCGCTACGCGAGGGTCGCTTCCCGGACGGCCTCGGGTTCGCCGACGGCCTCCAGCAAATAGTTCAACGTATTGGCCGCGCCGCCGAGGTCGAGATTCACCGAGAGCGGGCGTCGATGCCAACATCGTCTTCATTCGCTCCGCCAATCCCGCGGGTTCCGGGGTTTCCGGCGGAAGCACTCCGATCAGCCCGAACGCTTCCAACCGCATCGCGCGCGTGGTCTGCTCGGTGTCTTCGTTGCCCGTAAAAGGATAGACCAGCGCGCGCACGCCGGTGGAAAGAATATTCATCAGCGTGTTATATCCGGCCATGCTGACCGATAATTCCGCGGTTTCCATCAGCGCTTGTAAGTGGGGTGTATAACGCTCTAGAGCCACGTTCGCCTTGTCCCCGGCGAGCTGCGCGAAACGGGCGTAGTCCTCCTCCCGCACCAGCGGGCCCGCGAAGACGCGGAATTGGTATTGGCGCAACGCTGCGTCGCCGGCGGCTTGAATCGCCGCTTCGATCAGACGGCAGCCCGATTCGCAGCGCCCGCTCCCGGCGCTCACCAGGATAAACGGCTCCCCATCCCGCTTCGCTTCGGCGGCGGCGGCTTGCGCCACATAGCCCGTGTAGCGGATCGGAGGGACGATGTCTTGAACTCGTCCGAAGCTATCGGACAGCGTGAACAATCGCGGGTCGCCATGCACCAGAATCAGATCGAAATGCGCGTTGACGATCCGGCAAACGCGCTCCTCGTGCTCGACGGCGTTTACCTTGCGAACCAGCAGATCGCGCAGGCTGCACACCACCTTCGTGCGGCCCTCGTTGGCGCGCGCCGCCTGAAGCAGCGGCATCAGCTCAAAGGAGAAGCTCTTCCGGCCGAAGGGAAACAATTCGACGATCAGCACATCCGGCCGCCATTCGTCGAATAACGCCAGAAGCTTTGCCGTTCGCAGTTCTTTCGTCTGTTCCACGCTGGCCCCATCCGTCGAGCGGAGACCGTCGAACTCCTCGCCGGTTTCGAGCGGAGGCAATTGCACCACCTCAACGCCGGGGGCGAACGGAAAATTCTCCACCGGCGCGCCCCCGCTGACGAAGCGCACGTCGAACCGCGTGGCCAGCGCCGCCGCGACCTCCGCGCTACGCACCAGATGGCCGATTCCCAGCACATGCTGGCAGTAGAACATCGCTCTCGGACGCCGGCTGTGGTTAAGTTTCATCAACTTATAGGGGCCGTTCCGGCGTCATGAAATATAGCCGCCCCGGCGGACGCGGAGCCTATATTTCCCGCTCCGCGGCGCCGCCCCTTACCGAAGAGGGGCCGCAAGAATTTCCATGCCGCGAGTTATTATCAACGCCGACGATTTCGGCCTCACCGAGGGCGTAACGCAGGGCATCGCCCGCGCCATTTGCGCCGGCGGCGTCACCAGCACCACCGCCATGGCTTGCGTCCCTGGCACCGCCGAACGGTTGAAGCGTTGGGCGCCATGGGTCCCTGGCCGCGCCGGAGCGCATCTCCAACTCACTTCCGGCCGCCCGCTCACCGGTCCCGAGCTCACGCCGACGTTGCGCGGATCCGACGGCGCTTTCCCGGCCTCCAAAAAAGACCTCACCTCCGCCAGCACCGAAGAGATCGTTCTCGAATGGGACGCCCAATTCCGCTTTCTCCGCGCCGCCGGCATCGAACCGTCGCACATCGACACTCACCATCACGTCCACAAATTCCCCAACGTTTTCGCGGCGTTTTGCGCCATCGCCCGGCGCTTCGGCGTTCCGGCGCGCGCGCTGAACCCGGCTATGCGCGAGGAGCTTCGGCAACAAGGCATCCCGTGCCCCGACAGCATCGTTCTCGACTATTACGAAGGCGACTTGAGCGCCCAAAGGCTGATCGCTCTGCTCGAAGAAGCCGGCGCCGTTGCGGACCCTCCCGCGACCATCGAAGTCATGTGCCATCCCGGCGTTGCCTGCGAAGACCTGCCGCGCCTGTCCAAATACGTGGCCGACCGCGAGCGCGAGTTGGAGACGCTTGGCCGTCCTGGCCTCGCGGCCGATCTAAGGCGGCGTGGATTCATGCCGGTCGCCTACTCCACGCTGCAACCTTCAATCCTTGGCGCGGCGCTCTCTTAGAAACCGAACCGGATCTGAAATTGGATGCGCCGGTTGTCGCCCTCCGCCGCGTTGTTCGGGTTGTACCCCGAGGCGAGCCAGTTGGATTGGCCAAACAGCGGCGAGGCGAGGCTGCCCACCGGAATCCCCGGGTTGACGCTATTGAGTAGATTGCGGGCGATGACGGCGAAGGTCAACGTGTATCGCGCGCCCGCCGCCGAGTCGTGATAGGACTCCTGTGCGCCGCCCGGCGCCGACGTCATTAGGCCGACGCCGTTGTCCTTCGACTTCTTCACCTTCGCGGAATGGGCGCTCTTCTCGCCGCCGAAGCCGAAGGTTCGGCTTAACCGGAGATTGACGGCGAAGTATCCCGGACCTTGGCCGTAGTTGCGAGGAATCAGCACGGCGTTGGCTCCGGGGTTTGGATTGAACGCGCCGAAGGCGGTCGTCAAAACACCGGGTTGCGATACGCCGCCGGCGAAAGCGGGCCGCGCGTTGAACAGGGTACTTCCGTATACATCGTTGCCGGTGGTGATGTTGAATGGCGCACCGGAGCGCGCGACGAGAAACGGACTCAGCATGAACCCGAGCGGCGCCGCGATGGATCCGCCCACGACCATTCTGTGGCGGATGTCGATCGCCGCCCTGCCGAACTCCGGATGGACGTTATATTGATTCGCCGGAAAGAAGCCCGGACCGTCGGTGTCGCTTTGCGCGTGGCCGTAGGCGTACCATCCGAAAATGTTCAACCGGCTGCTCATCCTGCGGCTGACGTTGGTGATCCACAACGATTCTTTTAACAGGCCGGCCGATTCGTACGAAAAAATATCGCCTCCCGGATACGGCCTGGTTCCGAGCTGCGGAGAGCCGGCCGGATACGTTCCCGGCAATGGCGCGTTGATATCGCGCGAGCGCAGCAGATGCACGCCGCGCATCAGATTGACGGTAGAGGAAACCACAAGTTTGAACGGGAGCTGCCGCTCGACGCCCAGCGACGTTTGAAAAACATACGGCGCCCGCAGGTGAGCGTCCATCTGTTGCAAGGCCGGACTGAGATGCATCCCGGCGATCTGCGTCATCGGCGGAACCGTGGGGAAGAAGTTCGGATTGGAAACGATATACTGGCGCTGATTCACGCCGTTGAACTGCGCCGCTTGCAACGCGAGAGTCTCGCTGAAGCGATCGTAAAACAGCCCCGCGCCCGCGCGAAACACCGTCTTCGCCGTTTTCCCGTGGCGCGATCCCGGCGCCCACGCCAGCCCGAGCCGCGGCGCGAAATCGGCATAATCCCGGAGATTGGTCTGCATCTCGTAGCGAAGTCCGGCGCTGACGGTGAACGTCGGGCGGACGCGCCAGTCGTCTTGTATAAACAGCCCGGCGTCGGCTTGGCTGGTGGAGAAATTGGGATTGCCCGCGGTGACGGAAAATTGATCCGCGCCTCCTCCGAGAGCGCGGATCGAGCCCGGAGAAAATCCAAGTTGCGAAAAATACAGCGTGCGGCGGTAGCGTTCGAGGGAGGTGATCGATTCGGTCAGCGGTTGTCCTCCGGCTCCCAATACGGGGTTGCCGTTGGCGTCGAGCACCGGCGCCGATCCTCCCGAGAAAGTGAAGTTCCCGTTAAAGCCCTGCGTGGAGTTTTCGTCGATCCAGCCGCCGCGAACACGGCCGCCGAATTTCACGGTTTGGCTTCCGAAAATAATCGAGGTGTAGTTCTGCAATTCGAACTGGCTGGCGTTGGTGACGACGTTGCCCATGCTGTCGCCGCCGCCCACGAAGGCCCCCAGCACGCTCAGTGTGGGACTGGCGATGCCGCCCAGGGCCGCCTGTTGGGATCGGTCGTACTGGAAGCGGGTCTCATTCACCGCATGGGAGCCCAGCACCGCCGTTTCCGTCGCCTGGATCGTGTGATCGTACGTGTTGTTGGCGTAGGCCTGGGAAGGCAGCGCGAACTTCCCCATGCCGGCGTTGTTCTGGCCCGACGTGGTCCAGTCGTACCGCAGCGTCAGGCTTTGATTGCCGCTGAGTTGAATGTCTACCCTGGGCGCCACAGACATCCACCGCTGCGGAGTCACGAGGGCCGCCGTAAATGGCGTGGGCTGCAATTGCGCGTTGAGCACCTGCGACAGAATCACCGCGTTGTCGTCGATGTCCTGCCGCTCGAAAGAAAGAAAAAACGAGGCGCGCTTCTTCAATCCTCCGCTGAGTTCGCCGTAATCTTGCCGGGATTGGTAATTGGGTTTGTCCGGCGCGTAGGGATTGCGCGAATTGAACGCCGCGTCGCTGTCTTTGAACGAAAGCAGCCCGCGCAGTTTGTCCCAACCGGGCTTGGTGAAGATCTCGATCCGGCCCAGGCCCACTTGGTCGTACTCCGCCGAGAACGGATTTTGATTGATCCGCACCTCGCGAATCGAATCCTTCGGCGGCAGATGCGCGCCGGAAAATCCGTCGATCAGAATCTGCGCTCCGTCGGCGCCGATGGTTGGACCGGCCAGCGCTTTCAAGTCGCTCAACAGATCGTCGGGGTCGTCGGGAAGCGCGTCGAGGCTGGCGCCGCTCAACACCAGCGCGCTGGCATTCGACGAAGGGTCGGCGACAGAGAGACCTTCGGCTTCATCCCGCACCGTCACCTCTTCATGCGTCGATTTCAGGCGCAATGGCACATCGACTGTGAGCGTCTGGCCGGCTTCGATAACCACCCCTCGGTCCTCGAATGTCTCAAAGCCTTGCCAGGAGGCGGTGAGAGTGTAGGCGCCCGGCGGCAGCCCGGCGAAGGAATATTCGCCGTCCCCGCCGGCGCGCGCGTGCTTCGCTATGCCGTGGCCGGAAACGGTGACGCGGGCGTTCGGGATCACTCCGCCCGATTCCTCCGAGACTTTGCCCCGCAGCGCCGCGGTTTGCTGAGCGAAGCCAACGGCGGCGGCGAAAAAGAGGACAGCGATCTTGCGAAAGCGAAACATAGGAATGACGATGGTCCGAAGGTTTTTAAATTTTCAGCAAGGAGCCGGGCAAGATGGGCGCGTTCACCGCTTGGAGAACGGGACGTTCGTCGATCCGCTGATAATGCAGCACCGTGATTCCACCCGGCTCCGCTCGCAAGCCGTGCCGCCGCCACGCGTCCAGGCGCAGTACTTTGAGCGTTTCCTCGCTCATCGGCCCTTTCGGTAAAATCCATGCGGAGGTGCGGAGTTCCTCCTCGCCGCGCGTGAACGCTTCCAATTGCGGCCCAAAAGCCGGCCGTTTCTCCAGAAAACCGAATCGCTTCGCTCCCAGCATCCCGGCATACCTTCCGCAGCCCGCGGCATCTTGCGTGAGCAACAGCACCCGAACCCCTCCCTTGCCTTCCTTCATTTTTGGAAGAAATTCACCCAGATGTTGCGTCCGGTTCATGAAGAGCAGGCGCGTCCTCGGCCGCGCGCAACCCGAAATTCGCAGCGCGCTGATGCCGCCGTTGGACTGCTGCAGACGTTGGAACTCTTCCGCCGAAAGTCCGAGCGCGGAACTCAGAATCGCCCGGATCGCTCCCCCATGGCTGACGGCCAATACGGTTTGTCCCTGGTATCGCACGGCCGTCTCGCGCCAGAACCGCCGCGCCTGCGCGAACAGGTCCTTTATCGGCGAAAACATCGCCCCCGGCGCGCCCGCGTCTCCGCCGGCCGAGGGTAGTTCCAACAGATGCGGCGACTCCTTCCACACTCGAAACGGTCCGGGGAAACGTTCCCGCGCCGTTTCAAACGGCAAACCCTCCCAGCCCGGCAAATGGATCTCCCGCAGCCGTTCGTCGATCGTCACGGGCGGAACCTCGTGGCCCGCGTGGCGGAACGCCGCCTGGATCTCCTCCGCCGTCTCCCGCGCGCGCCGTAGCGGGCTGCAGAGAATCGCGTCGAATCGAACCGGACTCAGATGCGCTCCGCATCGCGCCGCCGTCGTCCGTCCCCGCTCGCTCAGGCGCGCGTCGTCCGAAAGGCCCTGAAAACGGCCTTGCTCGTTGAAATCGCTCTCGCCATGGCGCACGAAAACGATGCGCGTGACGGGCTTTAGCGTGGTATCCACAGCGCTACGCCCCCACCGCGCTGGGCTGTTCGGCGCTATCGCCGGCCAGGTTTCCCATCGAATAGACGCGAGCGTACCGGCCGCCCGCCGCCATCAATTCCTCATGCGTCCCGCGCTCGGCGATCTCGCCGTTTTCGAGATACAGAATCAGGTCGCATTCGCTCGCCGCGCGCGGATCGTGCGATATCAAAAACGTGGTGCGCCCGAGGCTCGCCCGCTCGAGCGCCTGCGTCACTTCGCGCTCGTTCTCCCGGTCGAGGCCCGTCGCCGGCTCGTCGCAGATCAAAATGGGCGCGCCGCGCACTACCGCTCGCGCGATCGCGATCCGCTGTTTCTGGCCGCCGGACAACGCCGCGCCGCGCTCGCCCGCCATCGTCGCATAGCCGTTCGGCAATGCGGTGATGAACCCGTGCGCGTTGGCGGCCTTGGCGGCGCCCACGATGTCTTCTTCGCTCGCCTCGCGCGCCCCATAAGCGATGTTCTCGCGCAGCGTCGCGGCAAACAGCAGACTGTCCTGCAGAACGACGCCGATCTGAGAGCGCAGGCTGTTGAGCTTGTAGTCGCGCAGGTCCCGCCCATCGATGCGGATACGGCCTTCCCGGGGATCGTAAAGCCGGAGGAGCAGGCTGACGATGGTCGATTTCCCGCTGCCCGACGGACCGGCCAGCGCCACTCTCTGGCCCGGCTTCACCTCGAAGGAGACGTTCCGCAATACGCGATGCCCCGCGTCGTAGCCGAACGAAACGTTCTCGAAGCGGATATGACCCGCGAACGCCGGCGCTTCCACCGCGCCTTCTTTGTCGCGAATCTCGGGTTCGGTGGCCAGTAACTCCGTGATGCGTTCGCCCGATGCCAGCGCCTTGGCGATCTGGCCCAGATACTTGGCTAACTGGCGCATGGGCCGGAAGGCCGTTCGCAGGTAGGTAACGAATACGATCAAGTCGCCGGGGGTGAGCTGCCGGGACAACACCAATTGCGCGCCGCCGAACAAAACCGCGGCCGAAGCGCAGGCCACCAACAACTCCACGGTGCGTTCTAAACCGGCCGTCAGTTTTTGGGCGTGGTCGCCCTCGGCCTGGCTCCGCAGACTCGCGCTCGAAAACATGCCCGAGAACATCGTCTGTAGCGACAGCGCCTGCACGACGCGAATGGATGAAATGGTTTCGGCGGTTGTCGCCGCCACCGCGCCTTCGCGGTTCCGCTGGTTCCGCGAGGCTTCGCGAATGCGCGTAGCCAGCCGCGCGATGGAGAAGAAGAACAACGGGAAGGCGAGAACGGCGATCGTTCCCAGCCTCCAGTTCATCCAGAACATGACGCCTAACATCGCCAGCAGCGTGGCCAGGTTCGCCGCCAAGGGAAGCGCGGCCGTGACGATGGCCTCCCGCAGACGGTCGACATCGGAGGTGATGCGGGCGATCAGATCGCCGGTGCGGTTCCTGCCGTGGAACGAGAGAGACAGGTTCGCCAAATGGCTGAATAAATTGCCGCGGATGCGCGTCATGATGCGGGAAGCGGCGCGGGCCAGAAGCACCGCGCTGTAGTAATCGGCCGCGGCGCCAAGCCCGGCGATCGCCACGATGCTCAACGACAGCACGATGAGAAGCATCGTCGGCGGCGCCTGCGACAACCAGGCCGGCAACGCGACATGGTGCTTTGGCTTCGCCGAAAAAAACAGAAAGTCGTAGATGAATTTGAGCGGCCACGGTTCCAGCGTTTTGAGAAAAACCGTCAGGAGCATGCCGAGGATCGAGAACGGCAGCAGTCTTTTCTCCTTGACGATCTCCGGCCAGAAGGCGCGCCCCAATCGGAACGCCTCCGGGACGATCTGGCGAAATGGCGTAGCGCGTTTCATCGGCTCCCCGCGTTGACGGGAACGCCGCCCGCCGGGATTAGCGCTTTTTGGAACGCGCCCCAAACGGAAGCGGCGCTCTTTTCAAGCGAAAACAACTGGAGCACTTTTTCGCGTCCGCGCTCACCCAACTTCCGCCTCAGCTCCGGATGACGCAGTAACATCTCGATGGACGCGGCCAAGCCATCGGCGTCTTTCTCCCGCGCGAGCAGCCCGTTGTCCATATGAACCACCAACTCTCCGATCCCGGACACGTCGGTTGACACGACGGCCAGCCGCTGCGCCATGGCCTCGATCAATACATTGGGAATTCCGTCGCGGTCTCCATCGCCGGTGACCAGGCACGGCAGTACGAACACATCGGCCTTCCGGTAGACTTCCACCAGTTCGTCCTGGGTCATTTTGTCGGCGAGCGAAACGGAGTCGCGCAAGTCCAACTCGCCGATCAAGCCGTCCAAGGCGTCGCGCAACGGCCCATAGCCGACGATCAGGCAGCGAAACTCCATTCCCAGGTCCTTGAGCGCGCGGCAAGCGCGGATCAGATAAGGGAAGCCCTTCTTCTCGCAAAAGCGTCCGACGCTGAGGATCAAAGGCGTCGTGGACGAAAGCTCTTTCGACCGCCCGTCGAACACCGAAAGATCGATCCCGTGGTAAATCGCCCGGATCGGAGTTTCGCCGGTCGATAATTCCCGCAGGTAACGGCGGTTGTAGCCGGTGCAAGTCAACACAAACTCGGCGCCTTGAATCTTGCGGTTCAGCTCCTCCGGATTCGTAAGATAGATATCTTTGGCGTGCGCGGTAAAACTATACGGGATTCCCGTGAACCCCTTAACTAACTCCGCCACGGTCACCGGAACATTCGCGAAGTGGGCGTGTAAGTGCGTGCAGCCGGCTTTGCGCATTTCGCCGGCCAGAAAACCGGCTTGCATGACTTCTTTCATCCGCTGTTTTCCCGGCCGCCGGAAATAACTCCATACTGTTCGCCAATAGCGCTTCGGGTGCCCGAGGCAAAGGGCGGCATGCCGGTACAAGACCATCAGCGCGTCGAGCGGCCGCGACCGCGGTCCGATCGCCAAAGCGTAAGTAACCGGAGCCTTGACCTTGGCCACCGCCGGATGAAATCGCTCCTCGTCGGGGCGGCGAAGCGAAAAGATATGCAACTGCGCGCCAAGCTCCTCCAGTCCGACAATCTCGTTCAAGATGAAGGTCTCCGAGAGCCTGGGATAGGTCTTCAATAGATAGGCGATCTTCGGCGTTTCGCGCATGTCGATTTAGGCTCCTATCGACGCCGGAACGTCGATCCGTGGACGGAAAGCGATAACTTTTTGCGCCACTAGAGATTGCAGATGATAGGCGATACGCGGCAGCGCGTCCAGTTGCAGCCGCCCGCCCGGTTCGGGAGCGCGCTCCACCGCCTCTAACTCGCTACGAACCTCTCGCGTCAGCGCCTTCGCCGTCAACCGGTCCGGCGGGAGGCAGCGGAACAGGGACAAGCGCGCCATGCGCTCGGCCCGAATGCCCTGCTCTTCCACCGGCGTGACGCGTGGGACGACGATCGCCCGCTTACGGAGCGTTAATATCTCGCAAACGGTGTTGTAACCACCCATCGACACCACGACGTCGGCGGCGTCGAGGTAACTCATCATGTCGTCGGTAAACTCGATGACTTGAACCCCCGGACGGTTCTCCGCCCACCGCGCGAGTTTTTGTTTCTTCGCCCCGTCCAGTTCCGGACCCGAGACGATGACGCTCTTCGTCCCGGCCGGCCACTCGGCCTCGTCCTGCGCGGCGGTGAAGGCGTCGATCAAACGATAGCCGTCTTCCCCGCCCCCGGTGGTCAGCAGCACCAGTTTCTCGTCGTTCGCCACGCCGAGCTGGGCGCGCAGCGCCGCCCGCGATGTCCGGCCTTTTTCGCGCCCGATGTAGCCGCAAAACCGCACCTTTTCCCGCTCGCTTTCGGGCAATTCGTACTCGTCGCGGATGTCGAAGATGTCGCTTTGCCCCACCACGAGAATCCTGTCGTAAAATCGCCGCAGAACCGCATAGTAGTTGTTGCGCTTCCACAGCGCCATCGTCGGCGCGGCGCTGTCGAGTATGTCGCGGAGTAACAGGACGATCTTTGTGTGCGGAAGGTTCTGCTGAATGTGTAACAGCCCGGCCTCCAACTCGCCGGCCAATCCACCCGGTGTCTTGTCGACGAGTAACAGGTCCGGCTGGAACGACTTCACCGTCGCCAGGATTAGTTGACTGCGCAGCGCCACCATGCTCTCTACCCCGAGATCGAGAAACTTCACGCCCAGCGCCCCGTCTTCGCCGCGCTTCAGGCAGGGAAGCTTGATGTAGTCGAATCCTTGCTGGCCGCGAAAACTATGCAGCATCGGCGAGCCAGTGAGGATAAGAATGGTCAGGTCCGGATCCCGTTCCCGCAAGGAGTTGCAGATCGCCATCATCCTGCGGATGTTGCCCAATCCAAATGTGTCGTGAGAGTAAACTAGGAGGCGCATTCGATTTTCCTTGTAAGTATCTACCGGTTCACTAAGCAAGGGCGCATCGAACGGCGTTAAATATAGCGCATCGTAAAAGAGTGTAAGAGTAAGTTGCCACGAATAACGCGGCTCCGCCGGCCGGGCGTTGCCGCCGGCCGGCGAAGGTTTAAAAATCGAGCTGGAGGAGGAGCGCTATTGATCTTCGGTCTTCGTGATGAAGGAGAGACTCGATTGCAGGTTGAGCAATGCGTTTCCCATGATGGGCGGAGCGCTGTCACCTTGCGCGAGAGCGTTCGCCGTTCCCGGATTGCCGATGGCCGGGTTTACGTAATAGAACACCGCCGCCGCGCCCGACACCAGGGCCGAGCTGAACGACGTTCCCCACACCGCCGCGTAGTTGTTCCCCGGAAAGGTCGTGATCAATCCCTCGCCCGGCGCGGCCATGAATACGCTGCCGACGCCGTAGTTGCTGAACAGGCTCGGTACACCGTCGTTATTCGTCGACGCCACGCCGATGGCGCCCGCCAGGCCCGCCGGATAGACGAACTCCGGTTTCCCGTCGTTGCCCGCCGAAGCCACCGGAACCACTCCCTTCGACGTCGCGTAGGCGACCGCGTTGGCCAGGATCTTCGACGGCGAGGTTTGGCTGAAGCTCATGTTGATGACATTCGCCCCGTGATCGGTGGCGAAGTAAATGGAGCTGATAATATCGGATAAGTTCGCGGTCCCGTTGGACTGGAAGGCCTTGATGGGCATGATCTTCGCGGCCGGCGCCACTAGGTGAATCAACCCGGCCACCATCGTTCCGTGTCCGAAATCGCTGGGCAGCGGGCCGTTGCCGTCGAGAATCGCCACCGTCGATTGATCGAGAATAGCCACCGTCGATTGATTCAATAGCGCGGGAGAGGTCTTGGTGCTTTGGCTGCCCTGTCCCGATTGCGCGATCGCGGCCGCGTCCGCCGGATTCAAATCGTTCAATTCCGAAGGAATCCCGGCCACGCCATGCACGAAATCGTATCCGGGAACCAAGACGCCCACGAGCGCGGGATGAGTTGGGTCGACGCCCGTGTCGATCACCGCGACGATGCCCGCTCCGGTGGATTGTCCTCGTATGTCCGCAAGACTGATCGTGTCGTTGGCCGGTTGGCCCACGTACACCGTGCGGACCACGCTGCCGGCGAATTTCACCGTCGTGTCGTCGGTTGCCGCGTTGCCGATCGCGCCAGTGGACCCGGGCAAAGGCGCACTGCAGCCTACTTCCGGAGAATCCACCGTCTCGTCCGCTTCGAACTCCTCCACCGCCGAATTCGCCAGCACGGCGGCGATCAAAGTTGGCGATGGCGCCGTTCCTGGCGCGGTGACCAGGTAAACCGCCTCGTTCGTGTCTTCGTCGGCGACGGTTCGCACCAACGTCAATCCGTACTCGGTGACGAGACCGGAGACCGCGGCGGCGGGCGCCTCCAAAAGATAGCGTTGTTGCGAATAAGCGGGAATCGCGGCGATCGCCGTCAAGCCGGCGAGGAGGGACAGGAACCGGAAACGCTTCATGAATTGCCTCTTTTCACTCAAATAGGGAGTCCGCTTCCGGAGGAAATATAGTCCGGATCGAATTCTTGGTTGAAATCCGGGGCCATCGCTACGCCGCGGGTACCATGGGTACTGCCCGATTCGTCTTTTGCGCCTCGATGCCAATCCACGAATTTCCGGATCCCGGCGGCCAGGGGCGTGCGCGGCCGATAGCCCAACAGGTTCTCCGCTTTCGTTATATCGGCGCAAGTCGTGGGAACGTCGCCCGGTTGATCCGGCTGCCATTGAATAATCGCCTTCTTACCCAGGTTCGATTCGATCAGCGCGATTAACGTCATCAAACTCACCGGAGACGAGTTCCCCAGATTGAAGACGTCGTAAAGCGCGTCGTGCCGGATCGCCGCCGAAATGCCCTGCACCGTGTCGTCGACATAGGTGTAATCCCGGCTGCTCGATCCATCTCCGTAAACCGGAATCGGCCGCCCGGCGTCGATCCACGAAGTAAACTTGCGGATCGCCAGATCGGGCCGCTGGCGCGGTCCGTAGACGGTGAAGAAGCGCAGGCAGGTGACGGACAGCCCGTACAGGTGCGAATAGACGTAGCCGATTTTTTCGCCGGCCATCTTGGTTGCCGCATAAGGGGAGATCGGCATCGTGTTCCAATCGTCTTCCCGGAATGGCGAATGGTTGGCCACGCCGTAGATCGAACTGGAGGAGGCGAATACGAACTTCTTCACGCCGTGCTTCCGGCTGGCTTCCAGCAGCACCATGGTGCCGCCGATATTCACGCTCTCATAGAGCAGCGGCTCGTCGAGCGAGGGCCGCACCCCCGCCCGCGCCGCCAGATGCACCACCGCCTCGAAACGGCGCTCGCGGAAGAGTTTGTTCATTCGCTCCTCGTCGCGCACATCGCAGTGGACAAATTCGAATGGCCCGGTTTGGGCGATCCCGGCGAGGTTGGCGCGCTTCAGATCCGGCGAATAATAGCCGTTCAAATCGTCGGCCACCGCGATCTCGTGCCCCTCTCGGATCAAGCGTTCGGCTAAGTGGGAACCGATGAACCCAGCTCCGCCCGTAATCAAAATTCTCATGCTTCTTCCGGCCTTTCGTTACCTGCCCGCCAACCGGCTTAAGGACATCTCCAATTGCCGCCCCGCTAAACTCATGGGCACGCAAAGACGCAGATTCTTAGCCGGCATGTAGTCGAGAATGAACTCGCCAAACTCGTTGCTCACCGTTCTCATCACGATTTTCTTCCCCGCCATCAGCAGCACCGGCACCGCGCCCACCGGCTGTTTAGCTTCGTTGCGGCCGAGGATCTGCCCCACCAGGGTTCCGGCCGCGGAATCGGTTTCGGTTTCCAGCCTCAGGTCCACCGAATAATCGCCGGCGTGGAACATCACATGGCGGTCGCCCGATGCGCCCGCTCTCGCCCCTTCCGGCATCATCTGGGCGAAACTGTCGAACCGCAACCGGCCAAACACGCGCTCCAACACCGGCTCCGGCGTGGGTGGCTCGATGGCGAAAACCTCTTTGGCCGCCTGGACCACATCGGCGCTCACCTCGAACCGGGCGTCGCCGCGCGCCGCCGCAACCGCCTTTTCAAATACCGCCACCGTGAGTTGGCATTCCCGGCAACCGGCTTCCAGATGGCCCCGCATGGCGGCCCGTGCTTCAGGCGAGATCGCGTCCCGCGCGAAATCGACCCATTGGATGATGTCGTAGTGCTTCATTGACTTCAAGGCCTTGTCGCCTTCTCCCCCCAATATGGTCCGATAAACCTCTTCGTTTCGGAAGGGCAGGCGCCGCATTCTCAAAATATAGGATGCGCGAAAAAATCCGTAGAAAAAATCGTCACCGATCGTACAACTCCGTGCGCCCGGCGATAACGAAGGGAGCCCAGAAGTAAGGATGGGGGTATTTGTCGCGGTGCGCCCGAATCGCCGTCCTCAGCGCCAGCGCCATATCCGGTTCCCCTTTCAAGATCCCGTAAAAGGACGCCATGAACTCGGCCGTGCTGGCGTCGTTGACGTCCCACAACGTCAACAGCATCGCCGAGGCGCCGGCCTGGAGGAGGCCACGCAGCAGGCCCAACAGCTCGTCCCCTCCCGTCACCACGTTCACCCCCGTGCTGCATCCGCTCAGCGTTACCAGTTCGGCCGACAGCGGGAGGCGGTAAAAATCGAAGAGGCTGAACCAGCCGTCGCCGAGGCGGATGGAGGAGAACATCGGATTGTCCCGCCGGAACAATCCGTGCGTGGCGATGTGCAGAAAACGGCTTGCCGGGGCGCGCTCGCGGAGGAGCCGCTCCGTCGCCTCCGCCCCCAGCGCCAAGCGCGCATTGGGGATGGCCGCCGCCACGCGCCGGGCCTCCTCCTCGATTTGCGGCGCTTCCGGCGTTCCCACGCCGAGCACCAGCGAATCCCGCCCGAAACGGGGCGGCCGGGATTGGCACAGCGCCAGGACGCTTCCACTCGGAATGTAGGACAGGGTGAAGGAATCGATCAGGCATTCCTTTCCGTCGTTCAGAGCGTGAAACGGCACATCGTGCAAAATACCATGCGGGGCGACGATAAGGCGCGGCGTCTCCAGCCGCGCCCGAAGCGGAGCCACCAGCGAGCGGTACAGCTCCTTCAGGTGGCTGTCGACAGCCAGCAGCAGCGAACCCTCGAACGTGCGCAGATAGCCCGCTCCCAGCCGGAACTTGGACATCTGGAAGTGGAGGAGCCGGTGCAATTCGCGGACCTCCGCGGCGGGCGCCAGAGGGAAGATCTCCCAGGTCCGGCGCCCGAGAAGCCCGGCATAATAGACGTCGCGGATGCGGTAATACTGCACCAGCGTCGCGTCCGGCGGGATCGCGCTCCGGATCTCGTCCATCGTCCGGACGCCGCCGGCCGCCTGGGATCGCGGCTCTCCGTCCCCTCCGTTCATGGCGCGGACGAGTTCCGATTCCAACTCCCTGGCCCGCCGCCGCAGCGACGCGATGCGGCTCCCGCTGTTGCGGCCGCTCTCCACCGCCGCCGCCTCGATCTGGCGATAGCAGGCGTTCAGGTCGCTCCGCATCTCCAGCGCCCGCGACGGCGCTTCCGTCTCGCCGCCGCCATCGCGTGGCGGGCCCGCCGAGGCCAGAAGGTCGGCCAGCGCGCGGGACTTCGCCTGCTCGATTAACCCGAACGCCTCCTCCAACGCGCCCGCCTCCCCCCTTCGTTCCAGACAAAGCCACACCAGATTCTCGTAAACGGCGAGCTTGTCCTTGAGAAACGCGATCTTCAACTGTTCCGCCCACAACCCTTCCCGCAGATCCTCGATCTCCCGCCGGGCAAGTTCATACGCGGCCCGCGCCGCTTCCGCATCCCCCGCGTCTTCTTCGATCTGGCCCAGGACGAAGCTGGCCAGAAAACGCAGCGAGCGGATCTCCGTGCGCTCGAAGCGGTCCATCGCCGCCCGCACCTGCCGCCGCGCGCCGGCCGCGTCGCCCGCTTCCCTGGCGATCCGCGCCAACAGCAGCTCGCACAGCGCCGCCCGCCCTTCGAGCGGCGAACCGCGAAGCGCGCGGTAGGCTTTCCGGCACACCCGCTCTGCCTCGGCGTTCCGGTGGACGCGATGCAGAATCACCGCTTCGTATAGATCGATCAGCGCCGGCCACACGGCGTTTTTCTCCGCCACAAACCGCCGCCGCGCGTCCCGGAACAATCGCAGCGCCCGCCGGAAGTCCTCGCGGTGGCTCTGCGCCAGCGCCTCGTTGGCGATCGCCTTCGCGTGTTCATAACCCATGCCCAGCTTGGCGAACCCCGCCGCCGCCTCGTGCGCCAGCCGTCCGCCTTCCCCGCTCAAGTTCAGCTCCAGGCACATCTCGGATTCGTCCAGATCGCATAACGCCAAATGATAGGCGTCTCCCACCTCCGCACAGCGCAGCCTCGCCGCCCGGTAGAGTTCCGTCGCCCGCAGGTACTCGCCCCGCAGGTAGTGTAGATAGGCGACGTTGTAATCGGCTGCGGCGACCAGGGCCGTCAACCCGTGCGTTTCGCAAAACGCCCGCGCTTCGCCGTAGATCCTCAGCGCGCCCGCGAAGTCGTTCAGGCTGATCGAACAAACCGCCATGTTATTCAGCACCGCTGCCACGTCGCGCGGCTCCCCGATCCGTTCCATCTCCGCGCGCGCCTCGCGGTAACTGGCCATCGCCTCCGCATAGCGATCCTGGCGATAGAGAATGTTTCCGGTGTTGCTCGCCAGCCGAGCCAGCCTCAGCCGGTCCCCATGCCGCGTGAAGATTTCCCTCGCCCGGCCCGCCCACTCCAACGCCTCTTCATAGCGGCTCAAATAAATCAGCGGCTGAATCCCGCTGAGGAGCGTGCGTCCCACCTCCACTTCCAGCCCGGATGGCGCGAGCAGCGCCGCGGCTTTTTCGTAGTTGTCCACCGCGGCCAGGTGCCGGCCTTGCACATAATGGACATGCCCCGCGCATCGCTCGCTCAGCCCGCGCGCATAGCCGCCACCCACAATTTCGGCCAGCCAACCCGCCGCCTCCGCCAATCGTTCCGCCTTCGCGGCGTCCACGTAAACCAGCCGCAACACCTCGGCGTGCAGCCGCTCCACGCCCGCCTCGCCGCCCGCTCCTCCCTCCCGCTCCACCAGCGCGCGGCGCTCCGCCGTCTCTTCGAGATCGAGCGCTCTCGCAACCCAATCCTCCATCCCCGCTTAGAACCCCATCTCTTCGAGCGTCTTCCGCAGCTTCTTCAAGCAGCGTCCCCGAATGAAACCGATCGATCCTTCGGCCAATCCCAGTTGCCGCGCCAATTCCTCGTACGGCACCGGCGGCTGCTGGTAAAACAGCATTTGCACGATCCGCTGGCAGCGCTCCGGCAGCAGCTTAACCGCCTCGCGCATCTTCTGTTCGCGCTCCACTTCTTCCAGCAGCTCCGGCGCCGTCGCCCGGTCGTCGGAAAGCCGCCCTTCGTAATCCTCCTGCGGCTCCTCGGCCAGTCTCCGCTGGCGTCCCTTCAACCGGAAGCATTTGTGCGCCGCCACCGTCGCAAGCCACGACCGCAACGCCTTCGTCTCCCTCAACCGGCTCAATTCGGCGTGCAGATCGATCCACACCGCCTGGAACACGTCGGCGGCGTCTTCCTGCGATAGCCGGTACTTGAACGGCACCGAATAAACCAGCCTTTTATACTTCTCCACCAACGCCGACCACGCATCCTGGTTGCCTTGTAAACAAGCCTCCACCAGCTCTGCGTCTTCCCAATCGGGCGCCGGCTTCCGGGTCCCCTCGAATCCTCTCATTGACTCCGTCCGGCCGGGGCGTCGTT
The DNA here is from genome assembly GCA_963823105.1 of uncultured Acidobacteriota bacterium. Classification (GTDB taxonomy): domain Bacteria; phylum Acidobacteriota; class Terriglobia; order Bryobacterales; family Bryobacteraceae; genus JAJYKC01. The sequence goes on along the minus strand of CAWGKC010000005.1, from coordinate 351,775 downwards.
CAAGTACAGTTCCTCGGCGTTCCAAAGCGTGTAAGGCGCCAGCACCGCCGGGCGTAAATTGCCGATCGACTTTCTCGCCGCGATCAACACGTCCGGGCTGGCCAGACAAATCAGCGGAAGCTGCGCCGCCGCGATCTCCTGCACCCGGTCGTAAAGGCGCTTCCTCTTCCCGTAGTCGAGCGTCGCGATCTGTTCTTCCATCAAACGGTCGATCTCCGCTTCCCACTCCGTCGCCGGATGCTCTTCTCCGAGGTTCCACAAATGCGTCGGCCCGTTCGACATCCAGACGTTCATCTCCGCGTTCGGATCGGCGTCGCCGTTGCCAAGCGCCAGCAGCGCGCTGTCGTATTCGAAGCTGTTCGTCACCCTGCCGATCAGCGTCCGGAACTCCAACGCCGCGATCGTGGCGCGAATTCCTATGCGTTTCAAGTCGTCCTGAATCAGCGCCGCCATCCGCGTTCTCTCGGCGTTGCTCGCGCTGGTCAAGATCGAAAACTCCACCTTCCCTCCGCCGCGGTCCACAAGGTCTCCGGCCGCGTTCCACGAGAAACCCGAGGCCGCCAGAAGCTGGCGCGCCCGCTGCACCGACATCGCCGGCCGCGGCAGTTTTTCATCGAACCACAGCTTATCGCCCGGACTGACGTTGCCCCAGATCGCTTTCGCCTTCCCTTGATACACCAGCCGCACGATGGCGTCGCGGTCGATCGCCGACGACACCGCTTGGCGGAAGCCTTCGTTCGAAAACCAGCGCTGCCTCTTCCCGATCTCCGGATACTTTTCCCCGGCCGCCGGCTTCAAATTGAAAAACAGGAACGAGTATTCCAAACCCGGCCCCAGATCCTCCACGCGCAATCCCTTCGCCGCCGCATCCCGCGCAAGCATCCCGAAATTCGCCGCGCTCAAACGATCCACGATGTCCGTCTCGCCCGCCGAAAACCGCAGCACCTGCGCGTCCTCGGACCCGGCGAACAGAAACACCAGCTCGTTCAAATAAGGCAAACGATTCCCGGCCGTGTCCGCTTTCCAATAATAAGGATTCCGCTCCAGCGTCAACCGTTCCCCCGGCCGGTATTCTTTCAACCGGAACGGCCCGAGGCCGGCGATCTTCTCGGGAGGCGTATTCAGCGTCCACGCCCGCGCCAGCGTTCCATCGCGATACGATGCTTCCAGCAAATGGCGCGGCAGAATCGCCACGCTGTCGAACATTCTCTCGGCCGCTGAATACGGCCCCTCCAACTGAAACTCCACCGTGTGAGAATCGATCTTCTTCACCGCCACCGGCTTGCCCGCCACCAGCAGCAGATCGCGCTGCGGCGAATGAATCTTCTCGTCAAGATAAACCGCGAACGTAAACATCACATCGTCGGCGTCGAACGGCTGGCCGTCGGAAAAACGAATGCCGCGGCGCAGCTCCAAGACAAACCTCCGCCCGTCTTTCGATAGCGTCCACGATTTCGCCAGCCCCGGTTCCGTCCGCTGCGTCGCCCGATTGATCGCGATCAGATCGCCATTCATGCGGCCGATCGCCTCCCGCGACGGCGCATCGAGCGCGATGAGCGGATTCAATGTATTCGGCTCGGCGCGCAAGGAAACCGCCAGCCGCCCGCCGTAGCGTCCCGGTTGACAATGCGCCGTCTGCAACTCTTCGCCGGGAACTCCTCCCGCTTTCAAAATCCCCGGTGTGAGTGCGGCGAACAGCGACACCTGCACCCAGGCAAGGTTATGGCGGTTCACTCTTGAATTGTAGTCCACCCCGGCGTTCTTCTCCCCCGTTACGCCGTTCTGGAACCGTACCGGGCCTGGATTTCGTCCGCCAGGAGAGAATACCCAAGAAACAAGGGCGCCAGAATCGCCAACGGCCAACCCATCCACGGATAAGACACCAGCACCTGCACCTGCCGCAGGGGCGAAAGAAGGTTTCCCCAGCTTGCCGCCGGTTCGCCCACGCCGAGCCCCAGAAACGAAAGCGTGATCTCCGCCAGGATGTATCGCGGCACCAGCAGCGCCGCTTGCGTCAGCGCCACTCCATAGGTCTCCGGCAGGATATGCCGCCTCAAGAGATAAAAACCGCCCGCTCCAAAACCGCGCGCCGCCTCCACATACGCGCTCTCTTTCGCGCTGAGCACCACGCCGCGGATCAGCCGTCCCGGACGCGCCCACCCGGCCGCGCCGATCACCAGCACCAGCGCCAGAAACGCCTGCTCCGGATCGAGCGAAAGCGGAAGAAAAGCCCGCACCGCGAACAGCAGATAGATCCAGGGCAGCGCCAGAAAGATGTCCGCGCCGCGCAGGATCGCTTCGTCCCGCCAACCACCCCAATAGCCCGCCGCCGCGCCGAGCGCGAGGCCGAGCGTCAACGAGAGCATCGCCGCCAGAAATCCGGCCAGGAGCGAGATCTGCCCGCCATATAAAAAACGCGAGAACCGGTCGCGCCCAAGATCGTCGGCGCCGAAGAGAAATATCCGCGCCGGCTCGTCCACGCCGAAAAAATGAAGATGGTTTGGAAACACACCCAGCAACCGGTAGGCGTTCCCAGCCACGAAGAAGCGCACCGGATACGCGCGACGCGTGTCTTCCGCGCAGCCTCCCGCATCCGTCCCGCACACCACCGCGTACACGAAAGGCCGCCCGCGCGTGAACCAGTGAATCCGCGCCGGGGGCGCGTAGGGAAGCCCGCGGTTCTGCGCGGCGGGATCGTAGGGCGCGAAAAACCCCGCCAAACAAATCGCGCCGTGGAACGCGATCAGCGCCGCCGCCAAAGCCCGCGCCCCCATCACCGCTCCACGCGAATCCGCGGATCGAGCGCGAACTGCAGCAGATCCGCCGCCAGGTTTCCCGCCAGCAGGAACGCCGCCGACAGCACTACAGAGTCCACGATCAAATACGTATCCCGCGCCAAAATCGCATTGAGCAAGAGCGGCCCCAACCCCGGCCATCCGAACATCGCCTCCGTCAACAGCGACGCGCTCAACATCCCGCCGAAGGAAAAGCCGAGCAGCGTAATCAGAGGATTCGCCGCCGCCGGCAAGATGTGCCGGAAGAACAGCCGTGCTTCCGGACACCCAAACGCGCGCGCGTTCCGCACGAAGGGAGCGTCGCTCGCCTCCAACACCGCCGCGCGGACATGGCGGTACAGCGTCGGCAGCGCCACCAGCGCCAACGCCAGCGCCGGCAGCGCCAGGTGCCACGCCAAATCCCGCGCCCCCTCTGTGTCGAGCGAATGCATTCCCGACACCGGAAACGCCCCCGTGCGCGCCGCGAACAACAGCAGTCCGCAGAGAATCGCCACCTCCGGGATCGCCAGCAACAAAGCCGATACCGCGTTGCCCACCGCGCCCGCCCACCGCCCGCGGCGCGAGGCGCTCCACACGCCCCATGGCAGCGCGATCCCCCATGCCGCCGCTTCCGCCGCCAGCGACAACAACAGCGTGTTCATCGCCCGCGGCCACAACAGCCCGCCCGCCGAAGTTCCATAAGCGAACGAGACTCCAAAATCCCCATGAACGCCGGAAACCAGCCACGCGGCGTATTTTTCCAGCAGCGGCCGATGGAATCCATAACGGTTCCGCAGCGCCTCCGCCGCCGCAGCCGATACCTGTGGATTCAGCCGCGTGTCGTCGAAAAAATCGCCCGGCGCCAGGTCCGCGAACAGGAACGCCAACAACGAGATCACCCCCAGCGCCAGCGCCGCATACGCGATTCTGCGAATCAAAAAGCGCGGCAACACCTCAGCCCATCCCCGCCCGCGGCCGCTCCACCACCTTGCCCGCCTCCAGAACGATCACATCGTTGGCCATCGCGCGAACCAATCGCAAATCGTGCGCGATCAACAAATAAGAGATCCGCTGCGCCCGCTGCAAGTCGAGCAACAGTTCCACCATCCGCTCTTGCGTTTCATAGTCGAGGCTCGATAGCGATTCGTCCAGAATCAACACCCGCGGCCGAAGCGTTAGCGCGCGCGCCAATGCCAGCCGGGCCCGTTGTCCGCCGCTGAATCGCCCCGGCGGCCATGCGGCGCGGCCCGGATCGAGACCCACCCGCTCCATCCATTCGCGCGCCCGGCGCCGCCCGTCGGCGCGCCCGCACTCGCGCTGAATCGCCAGCGGCTCGGAGACAATCTCCTCGGCCGTAAACCGAGGATTGAGGCTCGCCCCCGGGTCCTGCGGGATCAGTTGAATCAACCGCGGCGCGACATCCCTATCGTCCCCCGGCCACACGTCGCCCGCGTCCATCTTCGTCAACCGCGCCAGGCATCGCGCCAGCGTGGACTTTCCCGAACCCGAAGCGCCGACCACCGCGAGCGTCGTCCCTCTTCGCAGCAAGAGGCTGACGCCCGATACCGCCTCCACGCCGTGCCCGCGTCCGAACCATCGCCGCGCCGCGTATCGTTTGTGAACGTTCACCGCCTTCAGTTCCACCTCGCCGCCTTCGGCGATCCTCTCGCGCCGCACTTCCGCCGGCCGCTGTGGAAGCCCGGTTTCCACCACCCTCCCCTCGGCGATCGTCAACACGCGATCGGCCAGCCCTTCGAGACTGGCCACATCGTGCGTGATCAACAGCACTCCCATCCCCTGCCGCCGCGCCAGCCCCGCGAACAGATTCAGGATCTCCCCTCGCGTCGCTTCGTCCAGCGCCGCCGCCGGCTCGTCGGCGATCAGCAGCGCCGGCCTCCGCACCAGCGCCTGCGCGATCAACGCCCGCTGCCGCTGCCCTCCGCTGATCTCGTGCGGATACGCTCTCCAAACCCGCTCGTCGCTCAAAGCGGCGTTCCTCAACGCCTCGCGCGCCGCTTCCCGCCGTTTCGTAGCGTCCCAATCCGGACGCGCCGCCCGCGCCGCCTCGCCCACCTGATCCTCGATCCGCTTCAAAGGATGCAGCGCCAGCGCCGGCTCCTGAAAAATCGTCGCAATCCCCGAGGCGCGCACCCGCCGCAGTTCCCCCGCGTCCATCGCGATCACATCCCGCCCCTCGAACCGCACCGAGCCCCGCACCTCCGCGCCACCCGGAAGCAACCTTGTGATGGTCATCGCCAGTGTCGTCTTCCCGCCGCCAGATTCGCCCACCAGCCCGACCACCTCGCCCCGGTGCAACTCGAACGCCACGTCTCGAAGCACGACCGCCGCCGCGCTATAGCGCACGCTCAGATTCTCGACGCGCAACAACGGTTCCACCGGCATAGGCCTATCGTACCCGCCCGCCCGCTTCCGCGCCGGAGCGCTTCGCCACGGACTTCAAAAATCGGGTAGATTAGAAATACGGTGAGGTGCGAGAGCGGTTGAATCGGGCGGTCTCGAAAACCGTTGAACCTTTGCGGGTTCCGTGGGTTCGAATCCCACCCTCACCGCCAGAAACTTTCGACCCGGGTTCGTAGCTTGGAAACCGCCCTCCAAAGGTTCGAAATCGATTCGCGCGTCGTTTTCGTAGAATGAAGGTGTTCCGTGCATCTTCCGGCTGTACGGTCCCCGCGGTTTCACAGGGAAGCCGAAGCATGACCGGACAGGGTGCGGCGATCGATTCCTCCTCCGTATCCCCACACGTCGAACCGCCAACGAGCGCAATTAACGGTAAACGAAGCCGAACCTTGCGGCTCGTGGGAACCCCTTCGAGAAGAAGCATAGGCAGAAACGGCCCCCAGAAAGGAAGCGGTCGAACGATCACTCAATGACACCGGAAGCCGGCCAGAGCCCACGCCGCGATGTCCTGAACGGTATTCAGGATGATCGAAGGCGGTAAGGCGAAGGCTAAGTAGTCGCCCACTCGAATGGAACTCGCTGTTCTCGACACGAACGTGGTGATCTCGGCGCTCCGTTCCCGGCGGGGAGCGTCCTTCGCGATCCTGCGCCGAATCGGCGATGCGTGGACGCCGCTGATTTCCGTACCCCTGCTTCTCGAATACGAAGCCGTCGCGCTGCGAGAGGCGGAACGGCTGAATATTCCCACGCAAGCGGTCGAAGCGATCATTCGCGCTTTCTGTTTCTTCGGCCGCGAGACTCCTATATACTTCCGATTGCGGCCATCCCTGCCCGACCCTGGTGATGAATTCCTGCTCGAACTCGCGTTTGCGGGCCGCGCGGACGCCATCGTAACTCACAACGCCAGACACCTGGCGGGCGCCGGGCGGTTCGGCATACCGGAAGCTGACGCCGCGCGAGTTTCTGCGGAGAATAGAGGAAGAGGGAAAATGAGCAAGAAGATCGCCCTGGCCGAAGACCTGTATAACAAGACCGCTGAGCTCGCCGCGAAGGAGCACGTCTCGGTGGAGGAGTTCGTGTCGATTCTTCTCGCGAATCGCGTGGCGAGTCGCGAGTTTATCGATTCGCGTGCCCGGCAGTTCGACAGGGCGGATTTTGAGCGCGCCCTGAATCGGGTCCCTGACGTGGAACCCGAGGAACAAGATCGCCCCTGAGGAAACGTTTCGGGATTGTGGCTTCCGCCCGACTGTCGTCGTTTGCCGTCCGCTGCGCATGATAAGCCGCGGGACGTGAGCCTCCCAAGAAACTCTCGCAACGTTTCGTCGCAGGCAATCGAGTTTCTTACCCGGAACCATGTTAGGTTCTGCGGACTGTCGCCCGGAGTGGCGTTTCGGCCGGCATGACTCCATCGCCGGAATTAGAGCTTTATGGCGCGAAGAGGAACGCGGCGGTGGCAATGACAGCCGCGAATGCTCAAAATCATTGGGTCTACTTCAAGCCGCTGCAACGCCAGCTCAGGGTTCGAATCCCACCCTCCCCGCCGGAACGAAGCATTCGAAAGCTCCTCCCGCCGGCATTACGGCTATGGCGAAGGCCGCCCGCCGCGTAGCCGATAAACGATCTTCTGTAGAACCCGCACCCCGTCGTCCTGTTCGGTGACGCGAATCTCGACGGCGGCGGACAGCGCCTTGCCGAGGCTCGCCACGTTCTGCGAGAAGAACGCGGGTTCGCGCGTGGCGCTCGCGGTGAATCCAAAACCGCCGCCGCGGATCGGCGCGGCGAAGTCGAGCGCGGACATCAGATTTTCATACGGCCCTCTTTCGCGAGCCAACCGGAACGCCGCCTCGTACGTCGCGGTTGCCGACGCCGGCGCCACGGCGGCCGCGCGCGCCAGAACCGCGCCCAGCAGGTCCGCATCGTTGGCCACAAACAAAAGCCTGCCCCGCGCCGCGAACGAAAGCTTCCCTAACCCATCCATCTCGCGAAGAGAAGCGTCGCCCGCGCCGGCCGTTTTCCAACCCGCGCCCAGACCGGCGCTCGTCCACCGCGGCTCTGCGATGCCGCTAAGTGCGCGCGAAATTTCGGCCGCGTCCCACGCCGACGACGCCGCCAGCACGATCACGCAGGAGACACGCACGAACGCCGGAGGCGCCGGCGCCGTCGATTGCACTTCCAGCACCGCGCGCAATCCGGCCTTTTCAATCGCCTCCCGCAGCGGCGCAGCGGACGCGGCGAGCGTCGCTTCCGAGGGCAGCGGCGGCTCATCGATGCGCGTTTCAAGATCCGCCTCCGTGCCGGCCGCCTGCGCGAGATCGGCCGCGCCCGGCGAGTACCGGCCGCTTTCGGAAGCCCCGGCCGGCGGCGCGATCAGCTTGCCGGCGATTAAGCCCACGGCGCTCGCGGCGTCCGCGGAAGCCCACGCGCGATACAGCCCCGCGGTGTCCGGCGCCATGGCGGCTAACTGGGCGACTGCGGCACGGTCCGCCGCCTGCGGCCCGGCCCCGGCGCTTTCATCCCTCCGCAAAAACAAGCCGCGATTCCGCGATCTCCGTGTCGGTGCGCTTCATGTCCGCGATGCCCGCCCAATACCGTCCCACTACGGAAGCGTTCCGCTGCACCCAATACGAGCGAAAATACGAGCTCTTCACCAACGCGTCGAGATTCATCGCCATGCGCAGCTCCCCGGCCGCGTTCACGCCCGCGGTTGTGTCGCGATACCATCGCTCCGAAGCGACGCTCGGCTCCTTGCCGCCCGCAAGCAGCGCCAGCGCGCGCGCGATGAGGTCGTCCCGCGTCGCCAGCAACAACCAACCCTTCGCGAACGCGAACCCGACGGTACGCCCCGACGCCCGGTCCGTGCGCAGCCAGAACGGAGCGCCCGCCGCCTCCCGCCGTTCGAATCCCCCGCGCGCCGCCCACAATCTCGCGCTCGTCCATTGCGCTTCCGGAACCCGCGAAACGTACAGAAACTCGACGTCGTGGATTCCATAGAGCGCCAGCGCCGACTCCGATCCCGCGATCTCGCCGATCCCGGAAAGCCCCGGCTCGAAACCGGCGGCCGCTCCGTACTCGGCGTACACCCCGTGAAGTTTGGTGAACAGGTTGGACTGTTGAAAGACGGCGTAATTCTCGCTCGCCAGCCAATCCCGTTTCGCGTTCGAACCGTTCCAATCGCGCAGCAACCGTCCAAAATCGGAGGCTTCCAGATAGATCAGTGCGCCGCTCGGCATAAACGCCGCCATGCCGCGCGCGGGCTCGGTATTCTGCAGCCACGCGACACCCGCCGCGCTCAACAGAATCGCCAACGCAATGGCCGCTCGTTTCATTTCGCGCTCCTCGGAATTTCCGGCCGGACCACGTGCTCCTGCTCGACGGCGTTTCGAACCACCGGTTGACGCGCCGCGTTGGCGATGCGCCGTTCCCGCTCGGCTTCGATCGCTTTCCGCCTGGCCTCATCGGCGGCGCGCCGATTTTCCGGCTGAAGGGCGATCGAGGTTTCCAGCCACGCCGAGGCGGCGGAAAGGTCGTTGACGCGTTCCGCGGCCTCCGCAAGTTGCCCGGCCAGCGAAGCTTGATCCTTGCTGGACAACCCGGCGGTCGGCAGGAAATATGCCGCATCGGGCTTGCCGGAGACGGGGAAGGATGCGCGCCCGTTTTCGTCCGAGGGGACCTGCGCCAGAGACAACGCGAGCCGATCCCTCTGAACCGCGAGCGCCGCGCGCAATGCGCCCAATCGCGCGCGTTTGTCGAGCGGCGCAATGGCCATCGCGTCGCGGAAGAAACGCAGCCGCGTGTTCGCGTCTCCCGCGCTGCCCGCCGCTTGCAAACGCGCTTCGACGAAGAACGGCTTCTCCGCGGCGGACGGAGTCACCGCGCCGGCCGCCAACAGTCCCAGCTCCGTCCCGCCAGCCGCCGCCGGAGCCGCGGGCGCAATCCGCCGCGCGGCCTCCGCGCGATCCGAGTAAGGCGCCGTCGGATCGCCGATCACCGAAGCCAGAAGCCGGTTTCGTTCCGCGCCCCGCCCCAGACGCGCCGCCCGCAGCTTCGCCGCGCTGTCCCAAGGCGCCGCGCGCATCCGCATCGCGGCAAATTCCGCCGCCTCCGCCGTCCGCCCATATGTTTCCAAAAGCCCCGCGGCCGGCAACAGAGTATCGAATGGGTTGTCCGTCACCAGCGCCATGCGATGCAATAACGACAGTGCCGAACCAGCATTCTTCTGTTCGAGCCGGACTTCCGCCAATCCAAGAAAATTCGCGGCGTCTAAATGCCCGCCTTCGAGCTCACGCGCATAAAGAAACCCCAGCACCGCAAGCGCGCCCGTCTCTCGCCCCTCATTGCGCAAGGTTTGCGCGGCCGTACGTAACTCATCGATCCGCGAAGCCGTCTCCGGCTTCGACCGGTACCGCTCGAACAGTGCGTCGAGCGTTCCCAAATGAGCCGCCAGTCCGATCTCAACAACGCGCGCGCCCCAATCCTCTGCCGGCGTCCCCTCGCGGACCGCCTCCGGCAACAGACTCCATTCCTCCTTCGCCCGCTGGTCCATCCCATCGTGGAGCAACGCGGAAATGAGATCGAGGCGGCCGGAAGTGAGCAATCCTTCTTGCCGAATACGCGCATCGCCATATAGACCGCTGAGCCTTCGTTCGAGGCCGGCGAGAAAGGTCCGGCGCAGCTCGATACGCTGCGCCTCCGTCAGCCCAGGAGTTAACAAGAGCTGGCCGAACATATACTCGGTCCCGTCGATGTCCTCAAAAACTTGAAACACCCACGACGGATCGTCCCCCGAGGCGAGCGACGCCGCAAACGCCGCGCTCAACAAAGGCTCCAGTTGGTACGCGCCATTGCGCGCGATGTAATCGCGCAGCAGGCCCTGAACGTCGCCCTTCAATCCCGGCATTGCGCGGCTGTCCCCGATGTCGTGGAACGTCTCGCTCACGCGGCCCCAGTACCATCCCTCCAGCCGCACGCCCCGGCTTTGAACGCGGAGCGAAGCCGCGATCGCCGCGCGCCAATTCGAAACGGCCGCCTCGCGCCGTCCCGCCGCCCACTCCGTCCGCGCGATATGGTCGTAGGCGTCCGCCCGATCCGGGTCGAGTTGCAGAACCAGTTCATACTGACGGATCGCCTTCTCCGCCTGCCGCTCCGCCGCGTAGAAATCGCCCAACGCCAGATACCGGTCGGGACTGCCGGGCGCGCCTTCCGTTCCCGCCGGCAGATAATCTCCCGCCTTCGCGCTACGCCGCCGCTCCAGGAACTCGCCATACCGCGAGCCGTAGTAGAACCAGACCGGACCCACCAGCGCCGCCTCCGGACTGGGCGGAGACGCGATCCGTTCGCCGATGGTGCGCGTGTCGAGCGCGTCCGCAAATGCGCCTTCGACGTTCGGCGAGCCATCCGCGAAATAGACGCCGGTCAGCGCGGTGTACGCCTTCGCCCACGCCGGCTTCAGCGCCGCGCCGCGAATCGTCACCGTCCGGTAAGCGAGCGCGCGATTCCCGCTTTCAATGGCCGACTGCACCGCGCGGTTCCTCGTCTCCGGCGCGCCGGGCCCGGCAACCACTGCCGCCAACTCATCCGGACGCAGCGCGGCCAGCAGCGACAGGTACCGGTCCAGCGTTTCTCCTCCCAGCGCGTCGCGCCGCTCCAGAGTTCCCATCGTTCGCAATTGACCGTCGATGTCGCCCTCTTCGAGCCACCCTTCCGTAGCGCTCATCAATGCGCCCGACGAACCGGCTCCCGCGTCCGCGGCGTACCGCTCCAACTCCCGCGCCATCTCGCCATAGCTCCCGCGCCGGTTTTCAAGCGCGACAAACCGCGCGTCCACGCCCTCCGCGCCCTGCATCATCGTGTCGAACCGCCACCGCGCTTCCAGGCCGGTAAGCTGCGCGGCCATCGCGAAAGGCAGCAGAACGGCGTCGCGTTCCCCGCGATTCACGCCCGCCGCCTTGGCCAACAAAGCCGCCTCGAACGCCGCCTTCTCCTCCGGCGAATACAGCCCGGCGATCGCCGCGCCCACGGTTTGCGACACATCAGCGCGATTCTTCGCCTCGAAATCCACCCGCTTCAGCACCTCGTCGAAACGCCGGGCCTCGATCAGGATGCGCGCGTAAATCCGCGCTTGCCCAAAACGCGGCGCCGTGAACAACTCCGCGCCCGCCAACTGCGCGCCGCGCTCGGCGAACCGGACCGCGTCCTCCATCATGCGCCACCCCTCCAACCGTTCGGCGATCGAAAAATCCGCTTCGGCGGTTTCCGAGTGCGCCCCGATGAGCGCCGTCGTCAACGCGGCCACGGCGTCGGCCCGGCGGCCGAGCCGCGCGCGAACCTCGGCCACCTTCTCCATCCACTCCGGCGCGTGATAAGTGAGTTCATAAAGACGCAGATAACTCCGCTCGGCGTCGGCGAATCGCGTTAAACGTTCTTCGAGCGCCGCCCGGTCCTCCACCAGATCGGAGCGGTCCGGCCGGTCCTTCATCGCCAAATCGTAGCTGGCGATCGCGGCCGGATCGTTCTCCAGAACGGTCTCGATCCGCGCCAACACGATCGGCCAGCGGTAATCCTTCGGAGCCTCGGAAATCGTCTTACGGTAGAAGTCTTCGAGCTCCGCCGTCCGCTGATGCGCCACCGCGTACGACGCGGCTTCTCTCGTAAGGCTCTGGTCATCCGGAAAATTGTCGATCACCGCGATGTACTGCTGGACGGCGCCCTCCGGATCGCCCATGCGCGTAAGCGCCGGAATCAAGGTCCGCCGGAGCGCCGCAATGCGCCCGGTTTTTTCCGCCGGCACAAGCGGCGATTTCGCCAGCGCGGCGATCGTTCCCAGAATGAAATCGCGATACCCCGCGTCGTCCTTCGCGCGAAGATACGTATCCGCCATGGCCGCAAGGTACCCGGCGTCGTACGGATCCGCGGCCAGCAGCTTCGAGAGCAGCTCGCGCGCCTGGGCGAAGCCGCCGGCATCCGTTGCGATGCGCGCCGCTTCAAACGAAAACTGCCGCGCCAGATCTGCGCGCGCCCGCTTCGCCGAATCGAGCAGGATCGCGATCGCCTCCGCAGGCTGCTGGTTGCGTACGTGGAAATCGGTTACGCCGCGTATGACCCCGAGGATGTCCGGATTGCCGCGCCACAGCGCATCCGCCGTCCGCGCCGCCGCCGCGATATCTTTCCGGCCTTCGTCAAGGCGCACCAGCGCCAGCGTCAGCCTCATCTTCTCCACCGGGTCGTTCGTCAATTCGATCCGCCGGCCGAACGTCCGCGCCTGCAATTCGTCGAACCCCTGCGCCTGCGCGACGTCCGCGATCCGCTCCAGCGTCTCCTGCGAGGTCTGCGCTTCGATCTGCGAGGCCAGCAATTTTTCCAGATCCGGCCGCCGTTGCCGCCGTTCGAGAATCGCGATGCGCAGCGACACGGCGTCCCACGAAGCGGCGCCGCGCACCGCCGCGGCCGTGGCGCTATCCACCAGATCCTTCGCCGGCCCGCGCATCGACAGCGAGCCCAAACGTGTCACGCAAGCCGCATCTCCCGCCAGCGCGCCCATCACGTATTGCCGCACGGCGCTCGCGTACTGGCGCCGGTTCTCGTGAATCGCCCCCGCCTGATAGGCGAACAGCGCCGGCTCGTGAAACCGCTCCCGCGCCGCGGACAGAATTCGAAACGCGTCGTCGAACAGGTAGTAGTCCCAGAAAACCGTCGCCGCGTCGAGCCACGCTTCCGTGCGCCCCGCTTCGACTTGCGTCATGCGGTTCCACAGCGGCCGGGCAAGGGCGAACTGCCCCCGGTCGGCGTAGATGTCGCCCGCTCGCGCCAGCAGTTCCCGATTCCTGGCGTCGGAGCGGACTTCGGCTTGCACCATCTGCTCCGCCACGCCCGTGTCCTCGGGGAAGTACGCCGCCAGCGACCGGTACAGCGACGACGCGCGGCCGGTGAGCGATGGCTCCCCCGGCGACGCCTCCGCCAGCGACTTCATCGGTGGCGCCGCCGCTTCGAAATGTGAAAGCCAGATCTCCGCCTCCGCCGCAAACTGCATCGCCGCGAAATTCACCGGGGGCTTTGAATTCACTCTTCCCGCGGCGAGATCCGGATTGGCCTTCCGCACCGCGTCGAGTTCGGTATACAGCCGGCCCTTCTCCGACAGGTTGCGGAAGAACGCCGTCCGCAATGAATCGTCGTAGAACCAATAGGAGCGGTAGAGCCGCTCGGCCGCGTTCCAGTCGGTTGTCCCGGGCCGCGAGTACGCGAAGATCAGATTGCGAACGAACGCCAGATCTTCCGGAAAGCGCTCGTGCGCGTAAAGATTCACCTGCCGGTACAACGCCGGATGCGCGCCCGCGGTTTCACCGGCCACATCGGCGATGTAGGCGTCCAGTTCCGTTCCCGAGAAAATATCCGCCGCCTCCTGGCTGATCTTTTCAAACGCCTCGTTCCGCTGCCGGCGCAGATACCATCGCGCCAGCTTGTGATACCAGGTGCGGTCCGGGAACCGCGCCATCGCGCGCCGATATGTCTGTTCCACCTCGGCCGTCATGTCGTTCCCGTCGAGAAACGCCGCCAGCCGCTCGTACAGGCCCGGATCGTCGGGATTGCGATCGATCTCGCCGCGATATACGCGGAGCGCCTCCATGGGCCGCTTCAGCGCCGCCAACCGCGACAGATACCGGTCGAGCACCTGGACGTATTCTGGCGACCACGCGGCGGAAGACGGCTCCGCGTCGCCGATCGGAACGCCGCGCGCCCGCGCCGCCAATTCGCGCAGTAGGCGGTCGTAGAGCGCGAACTCCTCCGTCACCTTGCCCTGCCGCGCCAGCGCGTCGGCCAGCAGCATCGCCGTCGCGAAGCGCTGCGCGCCAGTAGGGAACGCGGATAGATACGACCGCCCGGCTTGAATGACGGCGTCGTCTTCCCCGTACATCGCGTAAGCCTGCACAAGGCCCGCGCGCAGGCTCTCGCGGTACTGCGATCGCGGGAACCGCCGTTCCAACAGCGACGCAAGCCCGCTTGCCGCCGCGCGGTGGAAATACGGCGCGGCTCTGCCATTCTGCTCCCGCCACGCCCATTGCGGACCCGTTCCATTCAGAATCAGCGAGAGAATTCCATTCAGAAAACCCGGCGAGGGATCGACTGTGGCGATGTCCTTATAAAAAGTCAGATCCCCGGAACCAAACGGAACCGGCTGGTCCGCCTGCGTCAGCAGCAGGTTCGCCAGACCGAACAACGCGCGTTCCCGATCGGTATCCGTGCCTCCCGGTACGCTATAAAGCGCATACCAGAGGCGCGCGGCTTCGTTCATCTCCGGCACGACGTTCGAAAAGCTGAGCGGTGTTCAGCAGTTCGTCGGACGTCCATGGATGCTGTCCGCTCTCCTTCGCCAGACGATACTCCACCAGCACCCTTCGCGCGGCCGGCTCGTTGTTCTGGAATCGGAAATAGTGGAACAGACTCGCAGCCGCCTTTAAGTCCGCCGGGTTCGCCCGCAGCGCGGCGCGCGCCCGGCCGGCGAACTCGCGCAGCTTCTGTTCACGCTCCAGAAGTTGAAACCAACCCTTCGCCATCTCGTCCGGCCACGCCGGCTGAAACGCCGCGGCGTAAATGCGCAAGGCCGCTTCCGGATCGCCGCGGCTCGTTTCAAGCTCCGCCCGCGATCGCACCGCATACAACTCGTCGTGGAAAACGCGCGCGTAAATCGCGATCTCCTTCTCCGCATCGCCGTAGCGGCTATCCGACGACAGAGCGGCAACGAGGTGCTGGTATACGGAACGCTCCCCTGGGTAGCGCGCCACCCATGCGCGCAGGATATCCAGCCCCTCGGCCGGCGGCAGGCCATCGTCGTTCACCACCGCGATCATCCGCTCGAACGCTTGCCAGGGAAGCTGCCGTTCCACCGGCCCCGGCAAATCGCTCTTGCGCCGCGCCACCGGCATCAGCGCCGCGATCTCCTCCCGCGAACGAAGACGCCGGTGATAAAAGCCGGCCAGGTCCATCTGCGCGCCCCGGGAATCCGATGCCAAGCCGGCATAGCGCTTCCAATCCGCCTCGGCTGCGGCGTAATCCTCCGCCAACTCCGCTTCCGAAGCGCGCAGACGATAAAGCGCGGCCTCACGCGGAGCGGCATCGATCCTCTTGGTAAGCGCCCCGCGCGTCTCCGCCGGAGGACGGCGCATCTTCACATCGCCTCCCGGCATTCCCACAGTGCGGAAGAACACGTCGAGCAGCGCGCCGGCCCGCAAATGCTGGACCCATTCCTGCATTTCGGCGCGCAAGGCCATAGCACCCGCCAGGCACAAAATCGCCGCCCCCAACGCGGCGGCGCGTTTACCAAATCTCAATCGCCACCTCCTGGGTGCCGATGTTGTGCGCGATATCCTCTGCCGTGACGTGTAACGTGTACTTGCCCGCCGGAACGTCCGCCGGAATCGTCAGCTCGGCCGTGTCCGCCTTCGCCGCGCCGCTCCAGCGGAGGGCGACGGGCATGGCGCCGTACAGCCGCGCCGTGACGGTGCGCGTGCTTGCGGACGCGTAGGCGGCGATGTGCAGCGTTTCGCCGCGCCGTATCCTCGGCTTGTCGAGCTTCACCCGCACCGACGGCATCCGGCTAACGATCGCGAAACTCTTCGCCTCCCGATACACGTTGCCCGCCCGGTCGCGCAGAATCAGCCGCACCGGATACGTGCCGTCCGCAAGATCGGCCGGCGCCAGGAAACGCGTCTGCCAAACGTCGTCCGCCTTCAAATAACGCAGCGCCTTCACCGGCCCGAACGGCAGCAGCGCGATCACCGACACGATGGACTCATCCGTTTTCACCCGCAGCACCGGGTCGCCCGGACGGATCACCCGCGGCCGAAGCAATGCGCGCGGCACCGCCAGAAACGATGTGTACGGCGTCACGAACCCGTACTCCTTCGACAGCCGGATGATCTCGTCGACGGTCGCGGCGTCTTCCCCGTCGCGCTCGATCTTGGCCAGCAGATCGTCGACCCGCGCCTTCGCCCACGTTCGCGGCAGCGCCGGGTTGCGTGTGTCCCGCGCCGGCAGCGCGGCCGTCACCGTCATCCGCAGCGGCTTCGCGTCGCGCGTTCCCCGCACCGCAAACGCCACGGCGGCGGGCTGCTTGTAACGCCCCACCCAGGCAGCCATGCTGCCGCCAAAGTTCGCGCTCGTCAGCGGATAAACCATGTCGATGTTCGCCGCCGGCGCCGCCGTGAGCGCCAGATTCTTCACCGGCTCGCGGCCGATCTTGTCCAGGAACGCGTTCAACTTGAACTCGACGGGCTCGGTGGAGCGCACCTGCTCAAATACGCCGCCGTTGGCTGCCAACGCGGTCAACAGCGGCGTATTCGCATCGTCGCCGACGCCGAAAACGAACGGGTGCGGCCGCGCCGCCGGCGCCATCTTGCGTAATTCACCAGTGAACCAGCCGCTGAGCTTGTTGTTTCGAACGATCCCCTCCGTCGCTCCGCCGTCGCTGATTAGCACGATGTACCGATCCGCCGCCTCCGTTGCGGAAGTCTGCGCCAGCGCGGCAGCGAGCGCCCCGCGCAGATCCGTCCCCGCGCGGATTCCGCTCTTGCGGACGAAATCGAGCGCCCGCTCGATGTTCGCCGCGCCCGCCGCTTGGGGCCGGGGCGCGAACGCGGTCACAGTCGAATTGAAAAGCAGAACGTTAAACGTATCGACGGGACGCAGCCGGCGCAGCGTGGTCTCGAGCGCCGTGAAGCTTCGCTCCAGCTTGTCCCACTGCATCGAAAGCGAATTGTCGAACAGAACGATCGTCGTGCGCGGCGGCGCCGTCTGTGGCTGCGTCTGCCTTGCATCCATCCGCAGCAGCGCCTGCGCTCGGAAGAACCCCGGCCCCTCCGCCGATTCGCGCTCCGTGCTCACGCGCAGCGTATCGGCCTGGGAGTCGTCCAGTGCATAGCGCACCGCGAAGTCCTCATTCAACTCCACGTTGGAGCCGTAGTAAACCGCCTTCACCGTGTTCGAATTCCGTTCCTGGATCTGCAGTGGATAAGATTTCGCCATCGATTGGAAGTCGCGCAAAGCGTGGCCGGAATGCAGCTCGAACACGATGGTCAAGTGGCCCGCCTTCTGCAGCGCGTAGGCATCCGGCTTCAGCGGCACGGCGAATTCGGAGCGATACCCCTCCACCGCAACCGGGTGCTGGTACTCCGTTTCCACCCGCTTCGTTCCATAGCCGGGGATGGGAACGATCCGCGCCGTGAACAAGGCGCTCCGTCCCGCTTCGCCCGCGTCGCGCTCTCCCATTTGCAGCAGGCCCGGATCGATCGCCTGCGCTTTGGCGATGCCGTAAATCTCGCCCGCCCGCCGCCGCTCGACGATCACTCCAGGAATACGCGTCACGTCGTCCCAAACCGCGAATCCGGAGATCGTCGCCGCGGAGGGCAACGCGAAATGGTAGACGCCTTCCTGATTCCCCGCGCTGTGGTTGGCGAAAATCTGGCGGACGCGGACGCGCGCCGCGCCATTGTCGATGCGGATCTCCAGCGTCATCTCGTCCAACGAAAATATGGCTGGGTCGGGCGCCTCGCGGTCTCCCGGAATCAGCACGCCGGTGTCGCACCACGCCGTGAACGCGCCGGCCGCCGCCAGTCCCAGAATCGCCGCCGCGCGCCAAATCATGGCAGCGCCTCCTCCGCCATGCGCACCATTCCGTTGTCCGTTCCGACATAAAGGAACCCGCCGTTTTCCGCCAGCGCCGTCACGTTCAGCGACGGCAACCCGCGCGTGACCTTCGTCCAACGGCGCGAACCGCGACCGTACACAAACAAGCCGCGTCCCAGGCTCCCCGCGAAAACCCGGCCCGCGGCCGCCAGCATCGCGTTGGGATTCACGACGATTCCCGGCTCCAGATCGGGAAACGTAAGCCACTGCCCATCGCGCCCGAATCGCTGTACGCCCGCGCCGTACGTCCCCGCGAACCACTCGTCGTCGACCCGCGCCAGCGCCGTCACCCAGTTGTGCCGCAGCCCCGAATTGCCGGTCGTGTAATTGGCGAGCACGGTTTCATGCTCTAAAACGGAAACGCCGCCCAATGTTCCGGCCACCACTTCCTCTCCCAATGCGCCCACCGAGTAAACGTGGTTGTTCACCAAACCCTGAAAAACGTACAAGCTCCTCACTCCGCCCGCGCCGGCGAACGATAGCCCCGCGGGCGTCGCCACCACCATCCCGTCGCCCTGGAACGCGACGTCCGTCACGTGGTCCGACAGCAGCCCCTGCGCCCGCCCCAGCGTCTGCCTGCGCCGCCCGGAGGCGTCGAAAAGCGCGAGGCCATTCGCCGTCGCCACCGCGACGCGCCGCCCCGATGAATCGGCCGCAATCCGGTTTACGCAGAAGAGCGTGTCGTCCTCGTAATGCCGGGCTTCGGTGAGGCCGGCGTCCAAAATGTCCAGCCCCTTGTCGAAATAACCGGCCCACAATTGGCCGCCGCCGAAGGCGAGCGCGGCCACGTTGCGCGCCGACAGCGGCGCTCGAGGAGCCGCGAATGCCTCCCGCCATTCGCCGCCCGCGTTCAAACGGTAGATGGCCGCATCCGTGACCGCGTACCCGGCGCCCGCGATCTCCCGGATCGCTTCAACCGCTCCTTCGACCGGAGCGCCCTCCGGCCTACCGGGGACCGATCGCCCGTCGAGCGGAACTTCCACGATCCCCTCGTCCTCCGTGCCTACCGCCAGCGCGTTCCCGCGCGCCGCCACGGCTTGCGCGAAGAATCCGCCCGCCACCGTTCGTCTCCGCCGGCCGTCCCGGAACTCCACCACCCCCAGCGGTGTGCCCACGTATGCCTTGTCCCCCGCCACCGCGATCGACAACACTTGAGCGTCGGGCAAATCGCCGGCGAGGCCGTCGAGCTGGCCCGCATGATAACGATACGCTCCGCCGCGCAGCGTTCCGATCCACACATCGCCCTCGCTCCCCTCGATGGCCGTGACGAACTGCGTGGTCAACCCATCGGCCAGAGGCGAGATCCGGCGTCCGTCGTAGACAAGCACTCCGTTGCGCTCCGTCCCAAACAGAACGCGTCCCGAGCCAAGCGCGAGCACCGCCGTCACATTGCGCAACGCCGGATCGTCCGGCAGCACCTGCCGTACGCGGCTCCCGTCGAAGGCGAGCATCCCTCCGCCCCGCGTCGCCACAAACGTTTCCGGCCCGGCCGCGCCGGCGGCGATCCCCGTTGAAAGCCGCCCCGGCTCGAACGGCGGCAACTCCAAGCCCGTGCGCCAAGTTCGTAGCAATGTGCCCGTGGAATCGTAAAGAGACACTCCCGACGCCGCGCTCACCACCACCGAATCGCGAAGCCCCGCGATGTCGCGAAACAGCGGAACCGCGGCGATCGGCTCCACTCCCGGCGGCGCCGTCATGCTGAGAGTCCGCTCTTGAAACCCCACGCCCGATTGTGCCGCCACATCGCGCGCGGAGGCCTCCCGCACCGCGTCCGCGCGCCAGAACACCGCCGCGGCGAGCAGCGCCGGAATCGCGATGGATCCACCCGCGATCCAACGCCATCGGCGTCTCATCGCCTCCCCAACCCGCACGATCCCCGTCCGGCCGGCAGCCCACCGCCAATCCATTGAGCTAAAAGTAGCATTGAATTGCCCGGAATTCGCACCTCGCGGCAGATTCTTTCGCCTCCCGCCTCGGGACCGCTAAAATAATAGCGTTATGCCCAAAATGCGCGCCGTTCTAGTCACCGCTGCCAAAGGCCCCTTAGAGCTCGTGGAACGGGAGATCCCCGCGCCGCGCTCCGGCGAAATCCGCATCAAAATCCAAGCCTGCGGCGTCTGCCACAGCGACGTCTTCACCAAGGAGGGCCTGTTTCCTGGCATCCAATTCCCGCGTGTCCCTGGCCATGAAGTGGTCGGCGTCGTCGATGCCGTCGCCTCCGATGTCCCGCAATGGACCCCCGGCCAGCGCGTCGGCGTGGGCTGGCACGGCGGCTATTGCGGCCGCTGCAATTTCTGCCGCCGGGGCGATTTCTTCGCCTGCGAAACGCATCAGATCACCGGCGTCACCTTCGACGGCGGCTATGCCGATTTCATGATCGCCCCGGCCACCGCCGTCGCCCGGCTGCCCAGCGAATTGACTCCCGCCGAAGCCGCCCCGCTGATGTGCGCCGGCATCACCACCTTCAACGCCCTCCGCAACAGCGGCGCGCGCCCCGGTGACGTCGCGGCCGTCCTCGGCATCGGCGGGCTCGGTCACCTCGCCGTCCAGTATGCCGCCAAACTCGGCCTCCTCACCGTCGCCATCGCCCGCGGCGGCGATAAGCGCGCCCTCGCCACCCAACTCGGCGCGCATCATTACATCGACAGCCAATCCGAGGACGCCGCCGCGGAGCTTCTGAAATTGGGCGGCGCGAAGATCATCCTTGCCACCGTCACCAGCGGCGAAGCGATGAGCGCCGTCCAGCCCGGCCTCGCCGTCAACGGCACGCTCATCGTCATCGGCGCCGCCGGCTCCCTCACCGTCTCTCCCGGCCTTCTGCTGCAAGGCCGCAGCTCCATCAAAGGCTGGTATTCCGGCACCGCCATCGACTCCGAAGACACCCTCGCCTTCAGCGTTCTCTCCGGCGTCCGCTCCCGAAACGAAATCTTCCCCCTCGAACGCGCCCCTGAAGCCTTCGAGCGCATGCTGAGCGGCAAGGCCCAATTCCGCGTCGTCCTCACTACCGGAAACTAACCGATCTTCCCTCCCGCAGCCAGCGCCAAACGCTCCCGGCCAGCTTCCCCATCGCCCATCCATCGTAAGGAGGGAACAAAAGCGCCATCCGGACGATGCAGTTCATCGCGTCGTTATCCGTCCCAGCCGGCGGCGTGGCGTCCGCAACGCTCCATTTCAGCGCCCACGCCGCGGGCTTCTTGGCCCATCGAGTATCGCCGCCGATCCACCGTCGAAATATCGCGCGCGGACGGTGGCCGTTCGTCCTCTTCTTACCTCCCCGGCGCCACTGCGCGGAGTCTCCCCCGGCCCAGCCTCCCGGTTAGCGTTCGCCGAAGTGATAGCCGATCCAAACCATCGCCGCGGGAACCGAATTGCTGTTGAACTGCTGCGTGAAGTTCGGCACGTAGCGATAATCGAACTGCGGCCGGATAAACACGTGCTCGGTCAAATAGACCTGCACGCCCACGCCGACGTGAACTTGAAAGTGCGACGCGGCGCCCACCGGCTGCGCCGAGGCCGTGCATACCGCCGAGCCGATACACGAGTTCTGCGTGTAGGAAAAACTGGTCCGCGCCCCGCCGATTCCTCCCTCCAATTCCAACGCCACCCGCTTGGTCGAGATCGGCCGGTAGATGCCGTTAAAGTCGTAGAACATCTGGCGATCCTGCAGCGGCCCGTAGTTCTTCTGCACCGGTTGGAAGCTGAACTCGGCGCCCACGCCGAAGCGCTTGTTCAACATCACGTCTCCTCCCAGACCCATGAAGAAGCCGCTCATGCTCGATGTCGTTTGGCAAAAAGAGTCCCCCGTGCCGGGCACGCACGAGCCGAATGCGTTCGACGATCCCGCGTTGTCGATGCCCGCACCATTCGTCTTATCGAATGCGGCTCCGAAGCCCAGCCCGGCGTCTACCGACATTTGCGCGCTGGCAAGGGTAGCGCCCAACACCATGAACCCGGCGCTAGCTAAATAACGGCCTACAAGTCTCACGAGATCTCCTCTTTTTGCTGTTTAATCTTGCGAGACGCACCCTTAAATCGAATGCGGCTTCGCAACCCGGCGCGCGCGAATGCAGACAGCGCCGATGGCCACGGGGAACGCTCCCGCCTCTGTCGATTCGCGTTACTCTTGTGACGCCCCTTGCAATTGCGGCGTTTCAATTTCGACCGGATGAACCCCTCGGTCCACACAAACCTTTACAGATCGCGCCGCCAATTCGCGTCGCGTTGGAAGGATTTCTCCGGTCGTTATCGTTCATCATTCAGAGAGCGCCCATGAAAACTCTTCCGCTTTGCGCACTCGTCCTTTCCGTTCTCGCCGGCCCTCTGTCCGCCGCCGACGCTTGCGATCCCGTCCGCCGCCTGAAGGTCTGCACCCTCACCATCGACGCAGCCAACAAAAAAGTCGTCTCCGTCGACGTCCGCAATCAGGCCGCGGTCACCATTCTCATAATCAACAAACCCGCCTTCTCCACCTGCGCCTTCACCGGCCAGACCCGCACCCCGGTCCAACCAAAAAGCGGCTTGACCGCCCTGATTACGGCCCTCGCGGGCATCGGCCCGACGTTCTTCGCACGGGGCGCGGAGCGGCTGGATGCGCGCATCGGGAAAATCTCGGCCGATCTCGACGAACGTACAAGCGGCAATCACCAGCCAAAAAAAGGCCTACCAGGACGAGTCCGACGCCGTCGCTCACCTCCTCGCGAACCGGAACGCGATGAACGCCGCCGATCTCGCCGCGGCGGCCGCTACCGAACGTGCGCGGCTCGGCGCGTTCCTCGACAATAGTTCCGCCCTACCCTCCCTCGCCACGGTCGCCGGCGATATTGAATCCGCGCGCGCGGCCGGACTCGTCATTCCGCCGGCCCTCCTCGATCGCCTCGCCACTCTCCAAAAATCCATCGACCAACTCGCCATCGCCCGCGACGCCCTCCGAGCCGTCGCCAAATCGCTCGAACCCTCCCAATCCATCCCCGTCCTCACCGGCGCCAACTCCACCCTCTCCGGCAACGTCACCTGCATCGACGATCCCACGCAGAAGCCTTGGGATCAAGACGTCCCCGTCACCATCGACTTCGAAGAGCTTCCCCGCTGGAACGCCGCCGTCGGCCTCCTCGTGTCCTCCCTCGGCCGCCTCCAGTACGACCTCGTCCCCACCAACCCTCACCAGGTCCCTGCCACCTCCACCACGCCGGCCTCCTTCGCCGCCGACACCATCATCGGCCAAAAGGCCCGCTCGCCCGTTCAACTTGTCCCCTTCACCCTCGTCAACTTCCGCACCGGCGACTTTGTCAAATGGAACAAACAGTTCACGTGGGGCCCGGCGTTCGGCATCGGCGTCAATCCCAACAACGGCGACACGCAGGCCGAATACTTCGAAGGCGCCTATCTCGCCATCGGCCCCGTCTCCTTCTTCGCCGGCATTCACAACGGCCGCCGCCAACGCATCCAATCTCCGTTCTACCCCAACGAAGTTGTCGACACCGCCATCCTCACCGTCCCGTTAACCCACGTCTGGTGGAACCAGCCCGCCATCGGCATCTCCTACCAACTGCCGCTGCATTGAGCCAAAATTTGTCGTGCAAGAATTCCGGCCGGCCGGATCGACGCTTATTACAAAATCTTCGACGTCTTCCGCTCGCGCGCTAGGCATTCACGATCGCAGTTGTGTCCACCGGCATCGAGAGTCCCTTTTCAAGGTACTCCTCGGCGATCAATCCGGATACGTGTTGGTTGCGATAAAGGACAACCTTGTAATCGTCGAGACTCATATCAGTCTCTATTGTGCCCGCCATCCGATGCGGATTTTGCGCTCGCCACGACAAATTCTGCACCCCCCGCATCGCGGGAGTCTCGAGAGCGCGCGCAAATCATCGCGACGAAAGGTCCTTCCGTCCTCACGTATGCGTGGTACTTCGCTTGCAGCCGGTAACATCGAAACAGCCGTCGAATAAAGGAGATTGAATATGTCCGATAAAAACTCAGTCGTCGCCGTCTATGGCACTCATACCGAAGCCGAAGAAGCCGTCAAGGAACTCCAGCGCGCTGGAATCGACATGCGCACCCTGTCGATCGTCGGCAAGGATACTCACACCGACGAACACGCCGTGGGCTACTACAATACCGGCGACCGGATGAAATACTGGGGCAAAACCGGCGCATTTTGGGGAGGATTCTGGGGATTGCTCTTCGGCTCCGCCTTCTTCGCCATTCCCGGCATCGGTCCCATTCTCGTCGCCGGCCCATTGGTCGCCTGGATCGTCGGAGCGCTCGAAGGCGCCGCGGTCGTCGGAGGTTTGAGCGCCATTGGCGCCGGCCTCTACGGCATGGGAATTCCAAAGGATAGCGTCGTGAAATACGAACTGGCGCTCAAGACCGACAAGTACCTGCTTATGGTCCACGGCGCCACCGCGGAAGTCGAAAAAGCCAGAGACATCATCAAAAACACGCGGCCCGTCGACGTCACGATGCACCCGGCGGCAAAGGCGGGCGCGGCCGCGCGATAGCGTCCCCGATCGATGGATCGTCGATTCCGAAGACCAGGACGGCGATCGCCTGCGAGGAAAAGTCAATGTTATCGAATACGTCGCGCTTAAAAGGCCTTGTCATCCGGGCTACGGACGGCGAGCTTGGAACCGTGGATCGCCTCTATTTCGACGACGAGACTTGGGCCATCCGCTACTTTACGGTCGAAACCGGCGGATGGCTTGGCGGCCGCCCGGTGTTGATCTCGCCCATCTCCGTCGTTCATGCCGACTGGCAGGCCAAGCGGCTGGACGTGGCGCTGACGAAGCGGCAGGTCGAGAATTGCCCTGGTGTCGACACCCACCAGCCCGTCTCCCGCCGGCACGAAGCCGCCTACCTCGACTATTACGGATATTCGTACTATTGGGGCGGTCCCTATGTCTGGGGGACCGCGTTCTACCCGGCGGACCTGGCGATTCCCGCCGTAGCTTCGGCCGAATCGATGGCGGATCGAATCCAAAAGGAGTCGGAGGATTCCCATCTGCGCAGCACCGAGGCCGTCGCCGGTTATCGTCTGGAGGCCGCCGACGGCGAAATCGGCCACGTGGACGGTTTTCTCGTGGACGATGACGCGTGGGCGATCCGCTACCTCGAGGTAGCGACGCGCAATTGGTGGCCCGGCAAAAAAGTGCTGGTTTCACCGGAGTGGATCGACCGGGTGAGCTGGACGGACTCCAAAGTGTATGCCGGTCTCAAGCGCGAAGCCATCCAAAGCGCCCCGGAGTACGTCGAGTCCGCGCCTATCGATCGGGAGTATGAAAACCGGCTCCACTCCCACTACGGCCGGCCGCCCTATTGGCTGCACGAAGCCGGGCACAAGGCTTCCGTTTCGGCGAGCGGCGCCTAAGCCGCGCGCATTCCCTCGGCCGCCACTTACCCTGGATCGGTAACCGGAAACGCCTGGAGTTAGAATCGAGAAAGCGAGACATGCACGCATGAGTAACTACGGCCAGCCGGGGAACGAAGGGCCCGAGCGCCGCGCTCCTCGCGGCCACGGCCCTTACTGGAAACGCGCCCATCACGATTGGCGTTTTTGGACCGGCTTCGTTTTGATGTTCGCCGCCATCGCCATCTATTTCCTCAGCGACGACCTGGCTTGGCTGCCTCGCCACTACCCGCGGCGGCCGGCATCGAGCGCCGCCGGAAAATAGCGGCGCCGGATGGATGGTGAAAAAACTCATCGTCTTCGATCTGGACGGCACGCTCGCCGAAAGCAAGTCGTCCCTCGATCCCGAAATGGCGGCGCTGCTGTACGACCTTCTCGCCCTCGTGCAAGTGGCCGTGATTTCCGGAGGCGATTGGCCGCAGTTTGAAAAACAGTTACTCACCCATCTTCCCCGCAACGCGCGCCTGGCGAACCTATCCCTCCTTCCAACCTGTGGAACGAAATTCTTCCAATATAGGGGAAGCTGGGAAAAGATCTATTCCGAGGATTTCACCGCCGGCGAAAAAGAGAAAATTATCGGGTCGCTCAATAAAGCGCTCGAATCGGCCGGCTACAAGGTCGACAAGGTTTGGGGAGAGGTCATCGAAGATCGCGGCAGCCAGATCACGTTTTCCGCCCTGGGCCAACACGCGCCTCTGGCGGTCAAAGACAAATGGGACCCCGATTTCAGCAAGCGAAAAGACATCAAGGCGATCCTGGACACGCTGATTCCCGAATTCTCCGTCCGCATGGGCGGCGCGACTTCCATCGACGTGACCAAGCCCGGCATCGACAAAGCCTACGGTGTAAGAAAGCTGCGCGATCTCCTGGGCATTTCATTGAAGGAGATGATTTTCATCGGCGATGCCTTGTTCCCGGGAGGAAACGACTATCCGGCCGAAGAGGCGGGCGTCGTTTCCATCCCCGTTCAAGGCCCCGCTGTCACGAAAGCCGTAACCGAGGCGATCATCGCCTGTTTGGATAGCGGCCGGTAAGCGCCGCCGCTCGCGAGAGGAACATGAAAAGCAAAATCGATTCGAACCAATTCCGCTTTCCCGCCGGAGAAGCGGTCGATCTCGGCCATTGGCCAACCGCCGTCAAACCCTTTTGCAAATCGAAGAAGGAGTACCGGGAGCTCTTGCAGCGGCACGTCGAGGAGTTGAGCCTCGCTGCAACAGCTTCATTACGCTTCCAACCGCTACGCCCTGCTGCTGATCTTCCAGGGCATGGACGCCGCCGGCAAGGACGGAGCCATCCGCCACGTCATGTCCGGCGTCAATCCGCAAGGCTGCCGGGTCTTCAGTTTCAAACACCCCAGCGCCGCCGAACTGGAGCACGATTTTCTCTGGCGCACCACGCGCTGCCTGCCCGAACGCGGACAGATCGGCATCTTCAACCGGTCCTATTACGAGGAGGTCCTGATCGCCCGCGTGCATCCGGAAATCCTCCGCGGCGAGGGTCTTCCGGAGGAATCGCCTGGCGGAAAACCCGTTTGGGACGGGCGTTATCGCTCCATCGTCGACCTGGAAAGCCACCTCTATCGCAACGGAACGCGCATCGTCAAATTCTTCCTCCACCTCTCGCGCGAAGAACAGCGCAAACGCTTCCTCGCCCGCATCGACCAGCCCGATAAGAACTGGAAATTCAGCCTCTCCGACGCGCACGAGCGAAAATACTGGAACCAATACCGCGAGGCGTACGAAGCGTGCCTTACGGCCACGAGCACCCATCACGCCCCTTGGTACGCCGTTCCCGCCGACGACAAGGAAAACGCCCGGCTCATCGTCTCGCAAATTCTCCTCGACACCTTCGACGCTCTGAAGATGTCCTATCCCAAGACGACCGAAAAACGGCGGCGGGAATTGAAATCCATCCGCAAGCTGCTGGCGAAATAGTCCGGCCCGAACGCCATGCCCGGCACCGCGCTGCATCGGCTGCGCAGGGCGCTGGACAAATTCCGGGCGCCGGTCCCGTGGATGCTCGAGGCGGCCGTCATCTTTGAACTGGCGCTCGGCAAATATGTCGAGGCGGCCATCGTCGCGGCCTCCGCACCTCGCCCTGAACGCCTCCAGGCCTTGGCCAAGTCCGACGGCGGCCAGTATCCCGTAGACGCCGCCATCCGCGGCGCCGCCGAGGAAAAACCCACCGCCGCGTTGACGCGGGTTTTTGGAGACATGCAGTCGCATCGGCAGTCGATCAGGTCATCTTGGCTGCTTCCTGTTGGGCGGCATGTCCCTTACTTATGCGCGTCCTAATAAGGATCAAGCCAGAGCCAACCCGGCGGGTACCCGATTATCGGCAGGGCGGCGATTCCGTTCAATTCGCTGGGAATCAAAGGACCGACGCCTCCAAAGGGTTGCCGCAAGCTACATACAAATGGCGCACACTTTCTACTTTGCGTGGATTGCTGGAATATAGGTTCACTTCTATCATGGCGCTGAATGTCATGAAACTCGACGTCGAAAAGCCGGCGACGGAAATAGCGAAGGTGGCCCATGAAACGAAGACGGGAGCCATCGGGAGGGCGCTAGTGGAACGCCTGGCCCGGCTGCAGGCACGGCGCCATCCGAAACAGTTCTCCCTGTGCTAGGTTCCCGGACATTGATTTGTAAGCAGAACGAATTGGACCATTGGCCGTGTAACATGGTCATGCCGAGCCTATCTCGCCGCTGGTTCGTTCTTGGCTAGCCGATCCGATTTGCTTTCTTCCCTTCTTCTCTTTGTTTTCTAAGAATTTAGTGCAACGTTGCGTTTTTACGAAGATCAAAAACCCGTTCATTTAACCCTTAAACGGGATAGGGAGCCGCGTCAAACGCGAGCGGCCAGCGCCCACCTTTTTGCATTCGCGATCTCCCTTGTCTAGAATGGAGACCACTTAGCGGCGAGGACGAAGATGATCAGTCGTCTCGCTCTTGGTTACACAATAGCGCGGGGGAAGAAAAAAACGAGCGGCGGAATTCGCGAATGGGTTGTAAGGTGTTGAGGGGGAAGGGAAAGAAATATTTTCGGGGGCCGTGACTCGGCGATTCGGGGTTAGGTCGAACGCGCGACGACGAGGGTGACGTCGGCGGCGGCGGGTGCGCCGCGGGTGAAGGCGTTGACCTTGGCGATGAGTTCTTCGGCGATGGAGGCGGCGGCTTCCTCGGCGAGGCGCAGTTCGCCGAATTCCTCGTCGCGGTCGAGCGGGCAGGCTTCGGTGACGCCGTCGCTGAAGAGCACGAGGAAATCGCCGGTTTCGAAGGCGACGATGGACTCCTCGTAGGAAGCGGCGGGCAGGATGCCGAGGATGATGCCGCCGCCGCCGAGGCATTGCGAGCTGCCGTCGGGTTTGATGAGAATGGGCGGGTTGTGGCCGGCGTTGCAGTAGGTGAGAGAACCGGCTTTGGGATCGAGGACGCAGGCGAAGAAGGTGATGAAGCGATTGCCGGGGCAGTTGGCGGCGATGGCGCGGTTGAGGCGGGTGACGCGGGTTTCGGCGTTTCGAAGATGTTTGGCTAGAGGTTGTGTGAGACATTGGTAAAAGCCCCACAAAAGAGATGATTCAGCTTGCCTCGGCCGGGAAACGGTACGGTCCAAAAATACTGTTTGAGAACGTCGATTGGATGATTACGCCGCAGGACCGGTGCGCGTTGGTGGGGGCGAATGGGACGGGGAAGTCGACGATTCTGAAGATTCTGGGCGGGATGGAGTCGCTCGATTACGGGACGATTAATCGGGCGAAGGGGATCAGCGCGGGGTATCTGCCGCAGGACGGGCTGTCGCTGTCGGGGCGCAGCGTGTTCGAAGAATGCATGTCGGTGTTCGACAGCCTGCGCGCGTTGGAGCAGGAGATGGAAACGCTGACGCACCGGATGGCCGATCTCGATCCGGCGGGCGCGGAGTATGCGCAGGTGGCGGACCGGTTCCACTCGATCGACATGGAGTTCCGGACCAGGGACGGGTATGCGCTGGAGGCGCAGGTGGGGTCGGTGATTCGCGGGCTGGGGTTTCCTTCGGAGGACTGGAATCGGCGCACGGAGGAGTTTTCGGGCGGTTGGCAGATGCGGATCGCACTGGCGAAGCTGCTGCTGGAAAAGCCGCAATTGCTGCTGCTGGACGAGCCGACGAACCATTTGGACCTGGAGGCGCGGAACTGGCTGGAGCAATATCTGACGAGTTATCCGAACGCGTTCGTGCTGATTTCGCACGACCGGTATTTTCTGGATGTGACCGTGAGCAAGACGGTGGAGATCTGGAACAAGGGGATCCATTTCTACAGCGGGAATTACGAAAAATATCTGGCGCAGAAGGGCGAGCGGAAGGCTCAGCTCGAGGCGGCGTATAAGAACCAGCGGGAGCGGATCGAGCAGTTGGAGGCGTTCATCAACCGGTTCCGGGCGCAGGCGACGAAGGCCAAGCAGGTGCAGAGCCGGATCAAGGAGCTGGAAAAGATTGAGCGCATCGAGATACCGCCGGACGAGGAGGCGATCCACTTCACGTTTCCGCAGCCGAAGCTGAGCGGGCGGATTGTGGCGGAGTTCAAGAACGTTTCGAAGAGTTATGGGCCGAAGCATGTGTTTGGCGGAGTGAATTTCATGATCGAGCGCGGGGACCGGATCGCGCTGGTGGGGGTGAACGGGGCGGGTAAGTCGACGTTGATTAAGTTACTGGCGGCGAGCGAGCCGTTGACTTCCGGCGAGTACACGCTGGGGCATAACGTGGAAGCCGGATTATTTCGCGCAGGATCAGTATAAGGAACTGGACCCGAATGCGCGCATGCTGGACGATTTATCGGGCGGTGACGAGTAAGTCGACGCAGACGGAGACTGCGGAGCTTACTGGGGTGTTTCCTGTTTTCCGAAGACGATGTGTTCAAGAAGATCGGGGTGCTGTCGGGCGGGGAGCGGAATCGGTATGCGCTGGCGCGGATGATGCTGCGGCCGTCGAATTTCCTGTTACTGGACGAGCCGACGAACCATTTGGATATGCGGGCGAAGGACGTGCTGCTGGAGAGCGCTGCAGAAGTACACGGGGACGGTGGTGTTCGTTTCGCACGACCGGTATTTCATCGACAAGCTGGCGACGCGGGTGTTTGAAGTGGGCGAGGGCGAGGTGCGGATTTTCCCCGGCAATTACGAGGATTATTTGTGGCGGAAGGAGGGGGCGAAGATCGATCTGGCGCTGCCGGTGAACGGGTTTGCGAAGGCGGCGGAGGGGAACGGGCGGCCCGCGGCGGGGGAGGCGAAGGCGGAGAAGCGGGTGAATCCGATGAAGCTGAAGAAGCTGGAGACGCGGCGCAAGGAGATGGAGGAGAAGGTGGCGCGGTTGGAGGGGGAGATCGCGGCGGAGGAGGCGGCGCTGGGGAATTTCGTGAGCGTGGAGGACACGCTGCGGAGGAGCGCGGAGTTGGACGGGAAGCGGCGGGAGTTGGCGGGGGCGATGGCGGAGTGGGAGGCGGTTTCGGAGCGGTTGGAGGCGGTGGAGTGAGGTGTCAGATGCCGGCGTACCAGGCATAGCCACCTTCCGGAGACGCGGAGCCGAGGCCCTTGCCGAAGCCCTTCATGCTGTCGGTGACGGTCAGGCGGGTGATGAATTTCACGCTCTTGTAGCCGAGTTGGCGGGGGAGCCGCATGCGAAGCGGGCCGCCGTTGCCGACGGGAAGTTCGCCGCCATTCATGCCGTGGGCGAGAAACGTCTGAGGATGGAATGCGTCGGCCATATCGATGCTGTCCCACCAGTCGGGATCGATCGAGAAGTAGACGACGTACCGGGCTTTCGGGTGGATTCCCACGGCTTCGAGGACGTGGGAGAGAGGCACGCCGATCCACTCGGCGATATACGACCAGCCCTCCTCGCACGCGATTTGTGTGATCTGGCTGCGAGACGGAAAGTTGTGAAGCTGGGCAAGGGAGAACGAAGCGGGGCGGGCGACCATGCCGTCGACGGAGAGCCGCCAGTCGGCGAATCCTCCGGCCTGAAGGCGCTTGAAGGCTTCCTTCAGGGGCGGCATTTCGTTGGCGAGCGGCGGATTCGAAATCTGGTCCCGACGGAACTCACGGGCTAAGGAGTGCCGCGTGAGCAGCCGCTGGGAAGCGTAGGTCAGCGTTTCGCCGAGGCCGTAGATTCCGGCGTAATCGGGCGGGATCAGT
This sequence comes from uncultured Acidobacteriota bacterium, assembly GCA_963823105.1. Lineage (GTDB taxonomy): Bacteria > Acidobacteriota > Terriglobia > Bryobacterales > Bryobacteraceae > JAJYKC01. Next base: position 320,336 of record CAWGKC010000005.1, on the reverse strand, counting down.
CCTTGCCTTTGCGCGAGGCGCGCGGCTACGGCCAGGCCCGATACGCCGGCGGTGGCGGCGAGTCCGGTGGTGATCAGTTTGCGGCGTGAGAGATCGCTCATGTGCCCTCCTTAAGGGTATCGGCGCGGCCGGTGATCATCGCTCGCATGCGGCTCCTGAATCCGGCGCGATAAACCATGGCGACATGCACCAGCAGGAAGAGCAGGAGAGACAAGGAGACGAAGAAGTGAATGGTGCGCGCGGATTGCTGTCCGCCGAACGCGGTGACGGCCGCGGGGACCGCGGAGACGAAGGCGGGGGACATGGCCAGGCCGGTCCAGATTTCGAGCGGGAACAGGACGAAGATCACGAACAAGTAAGTGAGCCGCTGGAGCACGTTATACGACCAGGCTTCCGCCGCACCCGGGCGCTCGAAGCGCAGGTGCTTCGCGATTGCGGCCGAGAGGGCGCGCCACGAAAGATCGCGCCGGCGCGGAAGCAAGTTGTTCCGCAAATGCCCTGTAAACAGGCTGGAGATCAGATACAGTAAGCCGGTCAAGACCGCGATCCAGGCGGCTTGAAAGTGGAGGTACCGGCTCCAGCCGTTCTGATCGGGCAGCACGTATCCGTAGCCGGTGGGAACTAACGCTCTTGAGGCGGGGATGGGAATTATGAACAACGGTCGAGTCCACATATTGCCGGCTTCGCCCCAATAGAAGCGAGGGTGAGAGACCACGATCTCAAGTCCGCTGACGAGCAGGGCGAGAAAGCACAGGGTGGTGATCCAGTGAGTGGCGCGGACCAGGGCGGAATGCCGCGCAGGAACCGTGGTGGCGGGGATGGCCGAGGCGGAAATGGGGACGCAAGCGGAATCGCCCATTCCGGAATGGTAGCAGGTGGCGCGTATGTTGCGGGCGCTGGGGGGACACGAGGATGGTGGTGGTGGGAACATGCTCTCGCCGGCGTTTGGCGGGCGATCTCGAAGTTGAGGCGGATAGGCGAAATGGAAGCGCGGTTATAGGGATCTATCGCGGCAAGACCCCGGTGCGCGGCTTGTCCGACCAATCCCATGTGACGATAGCGCCATGTTCGATTTCCATCTCGCATGACCAGTGGACCGCGTCGTAGCGAGCGTTCCTGAGAAAGGGAACCGAGCGAGGCGTCAGGTTCCTATCGATCGCGAGGTTCATCGACTGGCGAGGCGGATCTCGTACGCCGGTGCGCGGCGAAGGCCAGGGCCTCGCGAATATCGGGTTCGTCGATATAGGGGAAATCGGCCAGCAATTGTTCGACGGTGCGTCTGGCCGCCAGGGCCTCGACGATCATGCCGACGGTCACGCGCATCCCGCGGATGCAAGGCTTGCCGCCCATGACGTCCGGATCCATCGTAATGCGGTCGAATTGCCGCACATGGTCATGATGGCGCGGTTGCGCCAAAGAGGCCCGATGGGGGGTTCGATAGGCTCTGAACTTTGGGGAGTTCCCCGGTTCAACGATTCTTGGTCGAGGATTCTACCTCAGCCCTCCGACGGGCGGAGCGGAATCAATCATGGGAAACTGGTTGCGTGCGGTTGGGGAGGGTTTGCGATGCGGCTTGAGACAAGAGCGATCGACTTCGTTGGCTACAATAAGCGCGGTGAGATTGTTCTGCTTGCGGAAGCGAAGAGTAGGATGGGGACAACGGACTCGTGGGCTTCCCAGCTTCGGAGGAATATCTTGGCGCATGGCGAGCTACCGCAGGCACGCTTTTTCCTGATTGCGACTCCGGACCGGATCTACATTTGGAAGCACGAAGGGCCGGATGACGCGGGGAAGCCGCCGAGTGCCGTCGTAGACTCCCAAATAGCGCTCGCCTCGTATTTCGAAAATCTGGACTGGCCCGTTTCGCAGATCGGCCCGGAGGGTTTCGAGTTGCTGGTCCTATCTTGGTTGACGGATCTCGCCCGTTCGTCTTCCTCGGCCGCCGCGGGGGATCCGGCTTTGCGTTGGCTGGCCGAGTCGGGGTTTCTCGATGCCATCCAGGGCGCGCGGATCGAACACAACGCCGGATGATTGCGGTCTACGTCGAGACCAACTTCGTGTTGGAACTAGCTCTGGAACAAGAGGAAGCCGACAGTTGCGGGAAGATCCTGGATCTCGCGGTACACGCGCGGATATCGCTTTTGGTCCCCGCGTTCTCGCTCGCCGAGCCGCATGGCGCAATTTCCGGGCGAGCGAAGGCAAGGTCGCGCCTCGGAAACGAACTTCGACCGCAGCTTCGGGAACTGGGTCGATCGAAGCCGCTGCAGCACGTCCCCGGTGCGTTCGACGCGCTTGCAAAGGTGCTGGTCGAATCGGAGCAATGGGAACGCGAAGGCGTGCGGAAGACCGTGATGGAGCTTCTCGACTCGGCGGACATCATTCCGCTCACCGGATCGATTCTCGCTGACGCCGCCTCCCTGCAGGATCGATTTGGAATCGCCTCCGGGCAAGATTCGATCGTGCTCGCCTCGGTGCTGATGGATCTGAAAAGCAGGAAGCCGGAGTCCGGTTGTTTTATGAATCGGAATTTCAGGGATTTCGACGATCCGGATATTCGCGGGGAGCTTGCGGCATTGAACTGTAAGTTCTTTGGGAGGTTCGACGACGGGTTGGACTACGTTACTCATCAACTCGCCATGTAGGCGATGCCTATGCCGGGTGGAAGAGGAGCAGGTCGAGGCTGAGGGTTACTTGCTTCGTGGTCGTCGGATGAGAGGGGGGGCGGTAGATGGAGAGGAGGGCGTCGTACACGGAGGGGGCGTCGAGGGTTGTGGTGCTGGTGATGCGGCTTTGGGTGGTTAGGGTGAAGGCCGGGGAGAAGGCTGCGATGGTGCGGGGGACGCGGTCGCGGGTGGCGCCGCGGAGTTCGATTAGGTCGTCGGGAGCGGGGAGGGCGATTAGGAGGCGACCGTCTGTCGTGGAGGACGCGGCGGAATTCTTGCGGGTTCATGCGGGCGGTGATGGAGAGGATCAAGGGAGAACGAATTTTCGGCGTAGGGGATGAAGCGGTCGGCGTTGGCTACGATCCATTCGCAGTCGGGGTAGCGGCGGGCGGCGGCTTCGATGGCGGGGACGGAGATGTCCAGGCCGTGGGCGGCGATGGGGAATTGTTTGGCTAGAGAGCCGAGGTAGAAGCCTTCGCCGCAGCCGGCGTCGAGGACGGATTCGTTTTCCGATGGGGCGGCGAGTTCGGCGATCGCTTGTAAGAGAGGGCGGGTTACGCCCTGGTCATGGAGGCGGCGGCGGGCGGCTAGGGCGGCAACGGTGTCGCCGGGGAGTTTAGAGCGGCGGTCTTGAGGTTGTAAGAGGTTGATGTAGCCGCTGCGGGCGATGTCGAAGGAGTGGCCGCGGGGGCAGAAGACGCGGCCGGGGTCGCGTGCCAGCGCCATGTGGCAATCGCGGACGGGGCACAGGAGCATTCTTCGGGTGCGGGAATTTAGAAGGGGAAGTCCTTGTGAGCCGGAGTGCTCGACATGGCGGAGGCGTGGGCCAGGAATGGATAGGGATTGACGGGGGTGCCGGCTACGCGGACTTCGTAATGGAGATGCGGGGCGGTGACGTGGCCGGAAGCGCCGGAGAGGGCGATGACGTCGCTGTGGCGGACTTCCTGGCCGGGCACGACCTGGAAGCCGGAGAGGTGGGCGTAGTAAGTGCTGAGGCCGTTGTCGTGATCGACGATGACGAGGCGGCCGTAGCCCGCGAACCAGCCGGCGAAGGCGACGATGCCGTCGGCCGCGCAGTGAACGGGTGTGCCGAGGGCGGCGGAAATATCGACGCCGGTGTGGATGGAGCCTTCGCCGGAGAAGGGATCGGTGCGGGCGCCGAAGGGGCTGAGCAGGCGGCCGTTGAGAGGCCACAGGCTGGGGCGGAGATTGGTGAGCCACTGGCGGGGGAAGCTGTTGCGCACGGGAGAATAAGAGACGTTTTGCAGGAGGCTGAACTCGCTGAGGGACTCGCCGTAGGAGGGGAGAAGGGAACGGTCCGGGGACTTGGAGGGGCCGAGGACGGGTTTCGTGTCGAAGCCGTAGGCGATGCGGACTTCGCTCGCGAAGAGTTGGAGAGTGGCGAGCTCTTCGTTCTTCTGGTTGGTGACGCGCTGGAGATCGCGATAGCGCTGGCGAAGGACGGAGACTTCCTGGCGGAGGGCGTTGTAGCCGGCGACCTTCCAGGTCATGCGGGCGTAGCTGATGGCGAATCCGAAGACGGAAACGGCCCCGATGAGGGCTAAAACAAGAACGGCGTAAATTGCTTGATAGGGTATGTGGATTCTTCGAAGGCGTCCGTGTAAGGAATGAGCGAGGACGACGACGAAGTACGGCTGATGCTGCATGCTTCTCCTCGGAACATGGCTCGGAAGGCCGCGCTTGTCAGGCGCTACGCCAACCGGCGGGAGAACGTCAAATAATCATTAACGAATGGTAAGAATACGCCAAGTTTCACTGGTGTGTCAAGGCGGCACAGTGTAATTTTAATTACATAGGAGGGCTGTAGCGGAACCTGGGGCAGGAGGACGATGGTAGAATTCGTGGAATGTTTCATCGGCTGTGCGTCACCTCGATTTTTGTCCAACTGGCGGTTTGGTTGTGTTCGGCGCAGCGAAGGCAGGACGGTGAAGATTACCTACGTTTACGAGTTGGGGGCCTCCGCTTCGGATGGATCGTCCGCGACGGGCATTGTCGAGTGGATCGACGGTACTTTCTATGGAACCGCCAATGGCGGGCCGACGGGCTGCGGCACGATTTACCGGATCGCGGGCGGCGCGGGACGCACATTGACACCATTCAACTGCGCCATGGGAGGGCTTAACCAATCTCAGGATTACCACGCGGCGCTCGCGACGGGAGCGAGCGGGAATCTTTTCGGCGCCGCGATCGAAGCAGTTCCCGAAGTGAATTACAGCACGGTATTCAGCGTATCGCCGAGCGGTACGATTTCTTCCATCGCAGAGATTCCACCCGGCGCCGGTAATGGGCTAGGCGCTCTGGTGAGTTGGGCCGGGCTGGACGAGTTTTACGGCACGGCTCTTTTCGGCGGCACCGGCGACTGCCACTTGAAAGGATGCGGAACGGTATATCAAATTTCTTCGAGCGGGAACTATAAACGGGTGGCCGACTTCCGGTACAATCCGGAACGCGGTTTATTTGGACCGAGTCTGCCCATGGGTCTTACGATGGTCAAGGACCTACGATTTTACGGAACCTCGGCCCGTGGCGGCACGGGTTCGTGCAAAGGCGGTTGCGGAACCGTTTTTTGGGTGCCGCCGGAGTCGGGCTACACGACGATCTATAGTTTTCCCGACGCCATCGGCCCGTGGGCCCCCAACGGTCCACTGACTCTGGCGAAAGACGGCAATCTCTACGGTGTGGCGTCGAAGGGGGGAGACGCGGCGGGAGACGGTGCGATCTTCAAGATCGATACGGCGGGCAACTACAGCGTCGTGGCCGAATTTGACGGAACGAACGGCAGCTCGCCGCAGGGCAACATGGTGGAGGCGAGCGATGGGAATTTTTACGGCATGGCCTGCGAGGGAGGGACGGCGGGAAAGGGAACGATTTTCCGAATGACGCCGGCGGGAGAGCTTACCGCGGTCTACAATTTCAGCGGGCTGTCCAACGACGCCTCATGCCCATTTGGCAACTTGCTTCAAGCGACGAACGGCCAGCTCTACGGCAGCGCGGAGGGCGGGCTGTACGGATTAGGCGTCGTGTTCCGGTTGGATCTGGGGCTGAAACCGCTGCCGCCGATCATTAGAAGTTTCGAGCCGCCGGAAGGCCCCGTGGGAACCTCGGTCTACGTCCGAGGGGCGCGATTTGTGAATGTGACGAGTGTGGAATTTGGCGGAGTTGCGGCGGCGGCGACGGGCGTAGTCTCGCCGTCGACGATCCAGGTGGTTGTGCCGCCGGGAGCGGTGAGCGGGCCGTTGACGATCGTCTCGACAACGGGCACGGCGGTGAGCGCGGGGACGTTTACGGTGACGAATTAGGCGCGGTCGGCGGCGGATTTGCGGCGGATTTCGATGTTGAGGCGCTTGATTTTCTGGTTGAGCGTGGAGAGGGGGATGCGGAGTTTTTCGGCGGCGTCGGTTTGGCTGCCGTTGACGGCTTCGAGGGTTTCGGAGATGCGGCGGCGCTCGAAGTCGGCGACGATTTCAAAGAGGGAGGCGTCGGCGGGGAGATAGCCGCTGGCATCGCGGCGGACGCCCATGCCGCCGGTTTGCTGGAGGTAGTCGGGGAGGACGCTGGCGGGAATAACGGGCTGGGAGGCGAGGACGACGGCGCGCTCGACGACGTTTTCGAGTTCGCGGACGTTGCCGGGCCAGTTGTGATCCATGAGGATCTGCATGGCTTCGGATTCGAAGTGGAGCGAGGCGGTGCCGTCGGGGTTGAGGTGCTTGCCGTTTTCGCGGCAGTATTTTTCGAAGAAGTGATCGATGAGGCGGGGGATGTCCTCCTTGCGCTCGCGGAGGGCGGGGATGGCGATGTTGATGACGTTGAGACGGTAGTAAAGATCCTCGCGGAATTTGCCTTCTTCGATGAGGCGGCGGAGGTCGGCGTTGGTGGCGGCGAGGATGCGGACGTCGACTTTGACGGTCTCGTTCGAGCCGAGCGGCATGAACTCGCGCTCCTGGATGACGCGGAGGAGCTTGGCCTGGGTTTCGGGGCCGATGGTGCCGATTTCGTCGAAGAAGATGGTGCCTTTGTTGGCGGTTTCGAAGTAGCCTTTGCGAGAGGCGACGGCGCCGGTGTAAGCGCCCTTGACGTGGCCGAAGAGGGCGGACTCCAGCAGGTCGGCGGGGACGGAGCCGCTGTTGACGGCGACGAACACTTCGCCGGCGCGGGCGGAATTGGCGTGGATGGCTTTGGCGATGAGTTCCTTGCCGGTGCCGGTTTCGCCGGTGATGAGGATGGTGGCGCGGCTGGGGGCGGCCTGGGCGACGAGGTCGAGGATGCGCAGCATGCGGTCGCCGCGGCCGATGATGTTGGGGAAGCTGTAGCGTTGTTTGAGGGCGCGCTTGAGCTGGGTGTTCTCGCGCTCCAGGCGGCAGCGGGCGATGATGAGATCGATCTCGACGAGGAGTTTTTCGTTGTCCCAGGGCTTGGAGAAATAGTAATTGGCGCCGGCGCGCATGGCGGAGACGGCGACCTCGACCGAGCCGTAGGCGGTGATCATGAAGATGGGGTTTCGAGATCGCGCTCGCGGACTTCGCGGAGGACTTCCATGCCGGAACGGTCCGGCATCATGAGATCGAGAAGGATGAGGTCGTAGGAAAAGGATTCGAGTTTCTTGATGCCGCTGGTGGCGTCGGGGGCGAGCTCGACGGAGTAGCCTTCGAGCTCGAGAAGGGTTTCGAGGCTTTCGCGGATGTCGGCTTCGTCGTCGACGACGAGGATGCGGCCCTTGGTTTGGATGGCGAGCGGGATGTCGGGTGCGAGGGTTTCAGGCATGTACGGGCTTTCGAGCGTAGGGCAGATCCAGGAAAAAGCGGGTGCCTTCGCCGGGATGGCTCTCGACTTCTATGTTGCCACCATGTTCGCGGACGATGCCATAGGTGACGGAGAGGCCGAGGCCGGTGCCTTTGCGGGCGCCCTTGGTGGTGAAGAAGGGATCGTAGATGCGCTCGAGATTTTCCTGCGGGATTCCCTGGCCGTTGTCGGAGACTTCGGTGCGGACGCCGGAGGGTGTGGCGAAGGTGCGGACGGAGAGAACGCCGCCGATTTCCATGGCGTCGCGGGCGTTTAGGAAAAGATTGAGGAAGACCTGCTGGAGCTTGCCGGGGTTGCCGTGGACGGGGGAGAGCGAAGGAGCGAGATCGAGCGAGACGCGGATGCCGGCTTTTTGAAGCTGGTGCCCGATGAGGCCGAGGGTTTCGTTGACGACCTTGTTCAGATCGACTTCGACGAATTCGGCGGGCGAGGTGCGGGAGAAGTTGAGAAGCGAGTTAACGATTTCGCTGGCGCGGAAAGTTTGGCGGGCGATTTTTTCGAGCAGGCGCGATTGCTGGCCCTCGCCGGAGATTTGTTTGGCGAGCATTTGGGCGTAAGTGGAGATGACGGCAAGCGGAGTGTTGACTTCGTGGGCGACGCCGGCGGCGAGGAGACCGATGGAGCTGAGCTTGTCGGCCTGGACGAGGCGGCGCTCGAGTTCGTCGCGGTCGGTGATGTCGTCGAAAATGACGAGGCGGCCGATTTGGCGGGTGTCCTTGGCGACCAGCGGAGCGATGGCGAGATTCAGGATGGCTTCACGGGCCGGGGCGTGGCCGTTGGCCGCTCCATTGGTGGACGCGCCATTGGCGGCGTGGGCCAGGGACGCTTCTCGCGGATGGAAGACGAACTTATAGATATTGTGGACGCCGGATTGGCCGCGGGCGTGATCGAACATCTCGCACAGGTCGGCGGGGAAAAGCTCGCGCAGGGAACGGCCGACGGCGGAGGAGCGGGAGACGCCGGTGAGAGCTTCCATGCGCGGGTTCCAGCTTTCGACGCGGTCGTCGAGGTCGGCGGCGAGGATGCCGACGTTGATGGATTCGACGATGTTTTCGCTGAATTCCTTGAGGCGCTCGTACTCCTCGGCTTTACGCTGGAGCGATTCGTAGAGGCGGACGTTTTCAAGAGCGATGCCGACGTAGCCGGAGAGGGTGGTGAGCAGCTCGATGTCGTCGCGGGAGAGGAAGTCGCCCTTTTCGGTGCGGCTGAGGCCGAGATAGCCGAGGGTGCGGCCGCGGACGGTGCAAGTGAAGTAATAAGTGAGATCGAGATCGGCGATGGCGCGGCGCACGGAGACGGGGCGCTCGTGGCTGACGACATCGACGAGGCGGCGGGTGCGCTCGAAGAAGAGATAGGGGACGTTGGGATTGCCGTCGAGGAAGCTTAAGTCGAGCGGCTCGCCGCTGGTGGGGTGGTGGCGGGTTTCCTTCTTGCCGTTGAGAGCGAGATGGAGGCGGCAGCCGGGTTTGGTTTCATCGCACAGGAAGAAGACGATGCGTTGGAGGCCGAGGGTGTTGAGGAGGCGGTCGCCGAGGGATTGAAGCATGGCGTCGCGGTTGGTTTCCGAGCTGAGCTCGCGGGCGAAGGCGATGAGGGTCTGGCGATAGTCGTAACGGTCCTTATAAAAGATGTGGCGGTCCATTTTTTCCTGGAGCCAGTCGCGGATGGGTTGGAAGATGAAGGTGGCGAAGAGGATGAGGGAGACGATGGCGGCAGGAGGAAGGTCGCCGGGTTGAGTGAAGGAGAAAATGAGGCCGTAGAAGACGCCGAGAACGGCAAGGGTGGCGATGGTGTAGACATAGCCTTGCTGGAAGATGATGTCGACGTCCATGAGGCGGTAGCGAAGGATGGCGTAGGCCCAGGTGACGGGGATGAAGGCGAGGGAGAGGACGGCCATTTTCTGGTAGTGGCCGGGGACGGCGCCCATGAGGAAGGGGACGACGTAGATGATTGTGAACGGGAGGATGCCGACGACGGCGCCGTTGCGGAGGTATTGGATCTGGCGGCGGACGACGGGGTCGTCGGCTTTACGGAGTTGGAGGGTGAGGACAGCCGCGCCGATGAGGTAGCAGGCGCAGAGGTAGAGCAGCCAGACGCGATCCAGCAGCCAGCGGACTTCAACCAGCGGGGCGGCGACGCGGAGCATGCCTTGCGAAACGAGGAAGTAGAGCAGGAGGAGAGTGGCGGCGGGGAGGTAGACGATGGCGACGCGGAGGCGGGCGGCGGCGCCGCGGGGGCGGTCCGGGAAGGCGAGGCAGAAATGGAGAAAAAGCGCGGGGGCGAGGATGCCGGCGACGAGATTTCCGAGATAGATAATCTGGTCGAAGGTATTGAGCTTTCCGGTGTAGTGGAAGCTGGAGAGGATAAAGGAGGTGAGGCAGAGGAGGAAGAAGTGGGCGGCGTGCGGGGCGCTGGAGCGGCGAAAGTAAACGAAAAGACCGATCAGGAGGTAAACGGCGCCGACGGCATATTGATAATAGACTGCGGAATCGGGGACATATTCGCCGATGATGACGCTGGCGCGGAAGGGGAGGCCGTTGCGGCGGAGGGAGTAAAAAGCGGAGGTCCAACTTCCGATGGACTGGAGGAAACGGGGGACCTGGTCGGCTTTGCGGACGGCGACGTCGTCGATTTGGGTGAGCATGTCGCCGGCGCGGATGCCCTGGTTGGCGGCGGGACCGCCGGGGGAAACCTGGAGGGCGTAGACGGCGCCGGCGCGGTCGACCCAGGTAACTCCATCGTCGGGAAGGCGAAACTTACTTTGCTGTTGAAAATTGACGAGGGCGCAGCTTACGGCGGCGACGGTCACGACGACCAGGAGGGCGCCGACAAGTTGGCTTTGAAGTCCGCGCAAGGTGCTGAGTTCCCGCTAAAGTGGGCGACGTAGGAGCGCGCGGCGACAGCGGCACGCACGCCCTTCCCCCCGATTATGGCAGCACTTGGAGTGCCACGACAAACAGGTGGCAGGGCGGAGGATTTTGGCGGGATTTAGGGCGGAAATGCAATTCATTTCCTTCTTTATTCCGATTTTGGAAGCCGACACTACGGGAAAGTGGACGGGGAGTGCCGCTGACGCGCGCGGCTGATTAACGGCGGCGCGCGGGCCGGCTCCGAGCCGCGCGCGTAAGCGAGCGGTCTTTGCTGTATTGTGGAACCACGTGAGGTATTTCATCACCTTCGCCTGCTACGGCGGTCACCTGCATGGCGATGAATCGGGATCTGTGGACCGGCGCCACAAACTGCCTGGCAGCCCATCCCTGGAACCCGATCCGGAACGCGCCGCGGAGGAAGGTCGATGGATGAAGCAGGCGGCGTACTCGCTTGATCGAGACGGCCGGGCGGTTGTCCTGGCGGCGCTCCGTGAAGTCTGTTCGCACCGCGGTTGGAATCTGCTGGCCGCGCATATCCGGACCAACCATGTGCATGCGGTCGTTGAATCGGAGGTTCGGCCCGAGAAGGTCATGAACGATTTCAAGTCGTACGCGAGCCGGGGTTTGCGTCGGCTCGGGCGCGATGGGCCGGATCGAAAGTATTGGGCGCGCCATGGTAGCACGCGATGGTTGTGGATGGACGGGGATGTGCGCGAAGCGGTTCGGTACGTGGTCGAAGGGCAAGGGGAGGAGATGGCGGTTTTTGTTGCGGATGAGGTTTAAGGGGCATGCGACCGCTCCCTTACGGTCGCAGCTCGGTAACGGCGGGAGGTTTTAATTTTTCGAGAAGGGCCTTTGCCTCCTGGGCGCGGCCGGAGGCGAGAAGGGTTTGGCCGAGGAGGTAGATGGCTTCGCGGTTGCGGGGGTCGAGGGCGAGGGCGTTGCGGAGGATGCCTTCGGCGTTGGGGAGGTTGCGCTGCTTGAAGTAGCACTTTCCAAGGAGGATGAAAGGGCCGCTGAAATCGGGGTTGAGCCAGATGGCGCGCTGAAGATCGGGAACGGCGAGGTCCCAGCGCTCGAGGCGGGCTTGTGCGTCGCCCAGGCGGTACCAGGCCATGGAGTAGCCTGGATCGACGACGATTTCCTGTTTGAGATGGGCGATGGCGCCGTCGAGGTCGCCGTGGGAGATGGCGATTTCGCCGAGGAGGAAATGGGCGCGGGGGACATGGGGGTCTAGAGCGAGGGCTTTGGCGGCTTCGGCGGCGGCTTGGTCCTGGAACTCCTTCTTAAGCATCATTTGCGCGGCGGTGGCGTGGGCGGCGGCGGTTTCCGGTTTCAGGCCGAAGAGGCGGGCGAATGCGGCCGCGGATTTATCCGGTTGGGCGTTTTGTAGATAGGCGTAGCCAAGCATGTAGTTGGCTTCGTTGGCGTCCGGCACCTTTTCGAGCCAAGGGATTGCCTTGGGGGCTTGGGCGAGCATGAAGTAGCTTTGTCCGATGAGGAGGGCGGATTCGCGGAACTCCGGGGAGGCGGGGGCTTCGGCCTGGGCGGCCTGCTCGAGGGCGGCGATGGCGGCTGGGTAATTCTTTTGTTTGTATAGATCTAGACCGCGCTGATGGCCGATGCTGGCGGCGAGCCAAAGGGCTGTGAGCAAGTCCTGCATGATCCCAGGGTACAGCAGGCGATGAGGGATCGGAGCGTTCCGTGAAATGACGATTCTCGGGAAACCCCTCAAAAATAAATGGTGCGAACCTAATACAAATCGGTTAGAATACTGCAAAGGTGTGAGTTCGATGAAAGCGCGAGGCGGCTGCTCGCCGGCGATCTTTCACGATAGATATTGGCTTCCAAGGAGAAGAGATGTTGAACCTACGTAGGTTTGGCGTGAACAGTCTCGCGTTCACGGTTATTTTATTTGCCTCGTTTGCCGGGAACGCCAGCGCGCAGCAGGTGTTCGGCAACATTCTGGGTACGGTCACCGACGCCACCGGCTCCGCGGTCAGCGGCGCCAAAGTCACCATCACCGACACTGGCAAAGGTACGAAGTTCGAAGTGTTGACGGACGCTTCGGGCAACTACGCCAAGGGGCAGTTAATTCCCGATACCTACACCGTGGCGATTGAGGCGGCGGGTTTTCAAAAGACGATCTCGAACGGATTGGAAGTCCGGGTGGATGAAGCGCAGCGATACGACGTTTCGCTCAAAGTCGGCGACGTGACGACGGAAGTGGAAGTGACGGCGGCGGCGCCATTGCTGCAATCGGACCGCGCGGACGTGTCGCAGACCTACACCTCGAAAGAGATCGAATCTCTGCCGAACATCGGTCGCAACGCGCAAGCCTACGAGTTGTTGAATCCCGGGGCGGTGAGGATGGGATGGGCGCACGCCTCGGACGAGAATCCGCAGAATAGCGTGCAGATGGTGCAGGACGGGCAACTGTTCAGCGCGATGGGCTATGAGCTGGATGGAACGACGAACCAGGATCCGATTCTGGGGATCATCGTGATCAACCCGACATTCGATTCCCTTGCGGAAGTGAAGCAATCGACGCAGAACTTCGACGCCGAATTCGAGTATGTAGGCGGCGGCGTGGCGTCGTATTCGACGAAATCGGGATCGAACGATTTTCACGGCGACGTGTTCGAATACCTACAGTTGAACTCTCCGGGATTTACGGATTTCGGCCGGAATCCGTTCAGCCAGCCGCTTGGGGCGCCGCTCTATCGCCAAAATCAGTTTGGCGGATCGTTGGGCGGCCGGATCATTAAGGACAAGCTGTTTTTCTTCGTGGACACGCAGTTGAACCGCCAGGCGCAGGGCGGATCGGTTTTAACCACGGTGCCGACGGCGGCGGAGCGGACCGGAAATTTGAGCGACTGGCTGGCGGCCAGCCCGACGTACCAGATTTACGATCCTATAGACGGGAAACCCGACAACGGGCGTCGGGCGAACGCCTTTCCCGAACAATGTAATTCCCACCAGCCGGCTCAGCCCGCAGGCTTTGGCGATCATGAACTACTTCCCGATGCCGAATTCGAATGCGTTCGGGACGCCGTATCAAAACAACTACACGGTAAGCGGCGACGTGGCGATCACGGGGAACGCCTGGGACACGCGGGTGGATTATTACCTGACGCAGAAGGACTCGGTATTCGGCCGGTATAGTTACGCCGCGTTCACGGAGCAGGCTCCGGGAGCGTTCGGTTTGGAGGCGGGCGGTCCGAATTTCGGGAACTACGCGGGCGACTCGCAGGCGCTAAACCAGAGCCTGGCGGCCGGTTGGACGCATACTTTCAGCCCAACGTTGATTAACGAGTTTCGATTCGGGTACATGCGTTATCACGTATTCGACGTGCCGAACGGGTACGGAACCGATCCGGCGACGCAAGCGGGTATTCCGGGGCTGAATCTCGATAAGACATATACCTCGGGAATGCCATTTTTTTCGATTAACGACCCATCGGGATCTCGTCCCAGCTTGGTTACGCCCTCGGCGTGAATCAATGCAACTGCCCGCTGACGCAGACGGAAACGCAGTATCAGTTTGTGGATAACGCGACGAAGATCATCGGAAAACACAACTTCAAGTTTGGCGCGGATATCCGGTACGCGGAGAACCTTCGAGTCCCGAGCGACAACCATCGCGCGGGAGAGTTGCAATTCAACGGAAGCGATGACGGGCAATGTTCCGACGGTTGGCGCGGGCACGACGCCAGGCTTGGGGTTGGCGACGTTTCTGCTGGGCGACGTTTCGAACTTTAACCGGTACGTGAGCACCAGCACGAACGCGCAGGAACGGCAAAAGCGCATTTTCTGGTATGGGCAGGACGAATGGCGTCCGACGCCGAAGCTGACGGTGACTCTCGGATTGCGCTGGGAGATGATCTTCCCGGAGACGGTGAACGCGGCGGGCAACGGCGCAACGCTGAATTTGAACAATGGGCTGATGTACGTTTTCGGAGTGGGCGGCGTGCCCAACTACGGCATCCAGCAAATGAACTGGAGCACCTTCGCGCCCAGAGCGGGCATTGCCTATCAACTGGGATCGAAGACGGTGATTCGCGCGGGTTATGGCTGGTCCTACGATCTGGGAACGTTCGGGTCCACCTTCGGACATAACGTAACGCAGAATCCGCCTGTGCTTTCGCAGCAGCAATTGAACCCATCGACGGCGTTCGGGAACGTATTCAATCTGGCGCAGGGGCCGTCGAGTCCTCCGGCAACTCCAGTTGGCTCGAACGGAACTTTCCCTCTACCGAATGGCATCAATGTGAAGTTCCGGCCCCCGCACGATGACTCTACCGACGGTGTATCAATACAATCTGACGATCCAGCACGAACTAACGAACCGCGTCTCGGTCTCGGCGGGATACGTGGGGAACGTGGACCGGCACAATTTCATCGGAACGGGCCAGACGGTGAATCCGAACGAGCCAATATATCAGCCCGGCGTCTCGAACACGAATTTGGACCGGCCTTATTACGCTCGATACGGATGGACGCAAGATCTCTCGTATTATTGCGAGTGCTCGAACGAGGCATACAATTCGCTGCAAGCGACGGTGAAAGTGAACGCCTGGGACGGATGGACGCTGCAGGGGAGCTATACTTACCAGCGCCAGTACGGCGACGGGTGGGGCTACGATCCCAATTACTATTTTCTCTACGGATCTCGCGCGGCTGGACAGGGGTATAGCAGCATCCTACCGCGCAATCAGATCACGCTGGCGCAGAGCTACGACATTCCGGTCGGACGGGGAAAAAAGTATATGGCGAATATCAACAAATTCGCCGACTACGCGATCGGCGGCTGGAGCCTGAGCGGCATTACGACGTACTTCAGCGGAGTCCCCTTCTTGCCGACCCTTGAAGGGTATCCTGGACAGCCGAATGTGGGGCCGAGCAACCGGCCGAACGTCGGAACCGGGAAGCGTTTTCACCGGCGCGCAGGGGAACCGGAACCAGTGGTTTGTGGGTCAGAGTCTAGCTTCGATGGAGGCGGGGGTGGCGGGGCCGTTCGCGCTCCCAGCACCGGGGACGTTCGGGAACTATCCGATCAACACGCTGTTCGGACCTCGTTATATTCAGCAGGACATTTCATTGATGAAGACGTTCGCGATCACGGAGCGCATCGGCTTCACGCTGCGCATGGATTCGACGAACTTCTTCAACCACACGAACCTGGGTGGTCCGAACACCGATGTCAACAGTCCGACGGCGGGCCAGATTACCGGCCTTGGCGTTCGGAGGGTTGAACGGGATGCGGCGGTTGCAGTTCTCGGGAACGATCCGGTTCTAGGACGTTTCCGGTAGCGGACGAGTCACACGGCCGGCGAGGGCGAAAGCTTTGGCCGGCCTTTTCCTTTTTAACGCTGGAGCATGACGCCGAGTTCGGCTTCTTTTTTGCGCTTGACGCGGTCGCCTTCGGCGAACATGCGTTTGCTTTCGGCGAGGTCGCCTTTGGCGCGCAGGAGGAGGCCGAGGGTGTTGAAGGGGCCTGGATCGGCGGGGTCGAGGCGGATGGCGGTGCGGAGGGCCTCCTCGGCGGCGGGGAGGTCGCCTTTCTGGCGGAGGGCTGCGCCGAGCATGAAATAGGCCTCGGCGTAATCTTTCTGGAGGGCGATGGCGGCGCGCATTTGAGCGGCGGCTTCGTCGAATTCGCCGGACTGCCAGTGGACGATGCCGAGCATGTAATGGGCTTGGGAGAGAGAGGGGTCGAGGGCGAGGGCGCGGTTGAATTCGACGATGGCGCCGTCGAGGTCGTCCTTGTTCTTGAGGGCGACGCCGAGATCGTAATGGGCGGAGGGGATGTTGGGATCGCGGGCGATGGCGTCGTGGAACCAGGCGATGGCCTGATCGAATTCGGCTTTCTGGAGGTGGGCGAAGCCGATGTTGATGCGGGCCCTGGTGAAGGACGGATCGGCGGCGAGAATTTTTTCGAATTCGGCGATGCCCTCGGCGGGGTGGACTGTGTTGACGAGCATCAGGCCGAGGTTGTTGCGGGCGTCGAGGGAGGCGGGGTCGAGATCGACGGCGCGGCGGTAGGCGTCTAGGGCGGCGGGGGCGTCGCCGGATTTTTGTAGCGCCGCGCCGAGCTTGTTCCAGGCGGTGGAGTCGGTAGAAAGCAGAGTGGCCGTGACGCGGAGGGGGGCGACTGCGTCCTTATATTCACCGAGGGCGCTGAGGGCGTCGCCGAGTTTGGATTGGTATTCGGGGTTGGAAGGCGCGAGCGCGGCGGCGGATTGGAGTTGCGGGACGCTTTGCGCGGTGTCGCTGGCGAGCCAATAGGCGACGCCCAGGTGGTAATGGGCGGGGGCGTATTTGGGGTCGAGGGCGAGGGATTGTTGGAAGGACGCGATGGCTTCGTCGCGGCGGCCTAGGACGGCGAGAAGGAAGCCGATCTCGTCATGTAGAGGGGCGGACTGGGGGTCGAGCGCGGCGGCGTCGCGGTAGGCGGCGAGGGCGCCGGCGGCGTCGCCCGAGGCTTTTAGGGCGGCGGCGCGGGCGGCGGCTTCCTGCGCGGTTTCGGCGGCTGAGACGGCGAGGGACAGGCAGAGAACGAGGGCGAGGAAGCGCACGCTGGCCTTATTATACGAGGCGGGCGGCGGGATGCGGCGGTGTCGCGTATAGTGAAGGGATTCTTTATGACGGGCCGGACGATTCGACATTACGAAGTGTTGGAGAAGCTGGGCGCGGGGGCGATGGGGGTGGTTTACAAGGGGCGGCACAGGGTTCTGGGGCGGACGGTGGCGTTGAAGTTTATGGCGCCGCACCTGATGGAATCGGAAGCGGCGCGGACGCGGTTTTTGAAAGAGGCGCGCACGGTTTCGGCGCTGATGCACCCGAACATCGCCGTTCTGTACGAGGCCGAGGAGGTGGACGGGCAGTGGTATCTGGCGCTGGAATATCTGGCGGGAGGGACGCTGAAGGCGCGGCTGGCGGAGTTGCGGAGGGCGGATGAACGGATGCCGCTGGGGGAGGCGCTGGAGTGCATGAAGGGGCTGGCGGCGGGATTGGCGTGCGCGCACCGGAGCCGGATTCTGCACCGGGACGTTAAGCCGGAGAACCTGATGTTCGCAGAAAGCGGCGGGGCGTTGAAGATCACCGATTTCGGGTTGTCGAAGTTTCTGGAGGGCGGAGACACGACGCTGACGGAGGGGATCGCCGGGACGCGGCAGTATATGTCGCCGGAGCAGACGCGGGGGCTGAAGTTGGACGAGCGTTCCGACATCTTTTCGGCGGGCGTTGTGATGTATGAGGTGTTGACGGGAGGTGCGCCGTTCCGCGGGGCGACCACGGAGGAGTTGTTCGGGAAGATCCAGAATGCCAAGCCGGCGCCGGTGGGGCAACTGCGGCCTGAGGTTCCGGCGGCGCTGGAGCGGATCGTGGAGAAGGCGCTGGAAAAATCGCCGGCGGCGAGGTACCAGCGGACGGAGGAGTTGGGGGAGGATCTGCGGGCGTTCGAGGGGACGATGGGAGGGAGCACCGAGGAGTCGCGGAGGCGGCGGGGGCGAGGAAGGCTGTGGCTGGCGGGAGCGGCGTTCGCGGTGGCGGCGGCATTGGGAACGATGGCGATTCCGGGCGTGCGTGAGCGAGTGGCGCGGGTGTTCGCGGGCGAGACGGAGATGAAGCAACTGGCGGTGCTGCCGTTCCGCAACATCGCAGGGGATCCGGCGTTTTGCGACGGGCTGACGGAGACGGTGACGGCGGAGCTGGCGAGCCTGGAGCAGTTTCACGACTCGCTGGCGGTGACGCCGTCGAGCGATGTGCGGCAGCAATCGGTGAAGAGCGCGGAAGAGGCGCGGCGGTTGTTCGGATCGAACCTGGTTTTGACGGGGAGCGTGGAAAGGATGGGAGACGACGCGCGGTTGATCGTGACGTTGAGTTCGACCAAGCCGTTGAAGTCGATCGACACGAGGACGCTGACGAAGAAGTGGGAGAACCTGGCGGATCTGCAGGACGAGGTGGTGGAAAACGTATTGGGGATGCTGGACGTTCAGATGGCGGACACGAAGGGGCTGATCGGCGCGGGGAAGACGGCGAATTCGGAGGCATACCGGCTATATACGGAGGCGGAGGGGTACGCGCAGCGGTCCGATCAGCCGGGGAATGTGGACCTGGCGGCGGATCTGTTGCAGCGGGCGGTGGAGCGCGATCCGAATTATGCGCAGGCGTTGGCGGCGCTGGGCGAGGCGCGGAAGATGCAGTTCGACGAAACGCGGGATCGCAAGCGGTTGGAGGAGGCGACGGATGAGGCGGATCGC
The DNA here is from genome assembly GCA_963823105.1 of uncultured Acidobacteriota bacterium. Taxonomy (GTDB): domain Bacteria; phylum Acidobacteriota; class Terriglobia; order Bryobacterales; family Bryobacteraceae; genus JAJYKC01. The sequence continues at coordinate 301,718 of CAWGKC010000005.1, read as the reverse complement.
GCGCTGAGGCTGAACCAGCGGTTGCCCAGAGCGCGAGTGGTTTTGGGGCGCGTGGCGGAGGCGTATGGCGAATACGCCCGGGCGGAGGAGGAGTTTAACCGGGCGCTGGCGCTGGACCCGTTGGACTCGCGGGCGATGAGCGGGCTGGCGGGGCTTTACCAGAAGACCGGGAGGGCGGAGGAGGCGGAGAAACTGTACCGGAAGGCGATCGCGAGGCGGCCGGGGGATTGGTGGGTGTTCAACGATTTGGGCGGGCTGCTGTTCGACCGGGGACGGTATAGGGAGGCGATTCCGTGGTATCGGAAGGTGCTGGAGTTGACGCCGGGGAATCCGGTTGCGTACGTGAACTTGGGGAGCATGTATACGCTGTTGGGCGACTATGGGCGGGCCGAGCGGGTGTATCGGGATTCGATCGCGGCGAGTCCGACGGCGGAGGCGTGGAGTGATTTGGGGACCGCGCTGTTCGATCAGGGGAAGTATCGGGAGGCGGCGCAGGCGAATGAGAAGGCGGTGGAGTTGAAACAGAGCGAGTATAAGATCTATGGGAATCTGGCGGATTGTTACCGGTGGATTCCGGGCGAGCGGGAGCGGGCGGCGCCCTACTACGAGACGGCGATCCGGAAGGTGGGGGAGGTGATCGAGGTGAACCCGAAGGACGGCGAGGCGCTGAGCGCGCGGGCGATTTACGAGGGGAAGTTGGGGAGGATGGAGGCGGCGCTGCGGGATGCGGCGAGGGCGGAGGCGGTGGAGGGGGACAATTGGCAGGTGCTGTATAACGTGGCGCTGGCGTACCGGTTGGCGGGGCGGACGGAGAAGGGGCTGGCGACGCTGGAGGCGGCGGTGAAGGCGGGGTATTCGGTGACGGATTTGAAGAACGATCCGGAGTGGGCGGGGATGGGGAAAGATGGGAGGTTTCAGAAAATTCTTGCGGGAAAGTAGGAAGGATGTTAGGATGCTTTGACGTTGTAAGAAGGGGAGGGCGAGATGAAGATAGGCGGGAATTTGGGTGGCGAGTGCGGCGGTGTTGGGGATTGCTGGTACATGGGGCGTGGACGCTGCTACAAGGGGTGGGAGGGAGTTGGGCGAAGCTGACCGTTGAAACACGTACGCGTATTACGATCACTCTGATAGACCCATCGAATCCTGTGGATTGTAGTAACTGTGCAGAGACCTCAATATCCGCTTCCGACGGTCGGGTCTTCGGCGAATTCTTTGAATCTCGACTACGTATCAAGCCACCGCGAGCGGCGACCAGGTGAACTGGTTCGATAATACGCAACTCGCCACCGTCCCATCGAATCGTTGTGGACCTTCCCAGCGCAAAAGAAGTCGCCGTTCGCGTCGGGCGATTTGGGCTTTGTGGGCTCGGGTTCGATTGCGAGCGGCCCGGTGGCCGATCCCGGGGCCACTCCTGCGAACTTCTATTATGAGATTCGATGTACCTCGGCGGCAGCTCGTATCGTGGTCTGTACCATCGATCCGATGATTATTGTGCAGCATGATCGCGTTCACGCCGAATAGCCAACGCGAAGCGCGGTAGCGGTATGTCTCTTCGCTTGGCAGTACTTGCCAAGACTTGCCATTATTTGCTACCTTGGCGATGAAGTGAGGTGGTGTATGCAGACGATGAACATTTCCCTTCCGGAGAGGCTTAAGGAATTCGTTGACGGTCAAGTCGATTCCGGAGGGTATAGCAGCGTGAGCGAATATGTACGGGAGTTGATTCGCCACGATGAGGAACGCAAGGGCAGAGAAAAGCTCGAAACGTTGCTTCTGGAGGGATTGCGTAGCAGTGAGCCGACGGAAATGACCCGCCAGGATTGGGACGACATTCGCCGCGAGGCGCTAAAGCAGTTCGAAGCCCGCAAATCGCGCAGATCGGCCTGATGGGCCGGGTGCGGCTTGTGCGCTTTGAGTGTGAACGAACGGGTAGCGGATATTGACGTCGCACGTTTGTGTTTCGGGGCATTCGTTGCGCTTCCTTACGGTCGCGGCTCGGTAGCGGTGCGGTATTGTCGGCGGGTGGTCGGTCCGGCTCGTACGGTGTGGTAGTGTCGCAGCGGGGTTGGCAGCGGTGGGTTCGGGGTGTTCCGCGGTATGCTGGGATGCGAAGGGCGAAGTAAAGGCGAAGCATGGGGGCTTGGGATATACAGGCGCAGTTGGCGTTGCTGCGGCGGCGGGTGGCGGGGATTGAGCGGAAGTATGCGGGAGCGGGGACGGTAGAGGCGAAGCGGGCGGAGGCGGGGGGGTTGCCGGGCGGGGAGGTGGAGACGGGGCTGGGGCGGCATTGGGAGATGGAGAAGCTGTATGAGCGGCACCGGCGGCATGGGAGTTTTGAGATTTCGGATTTGGCGGAGTTGCCGGCGAGTTTATTTGGGCCGATTTCGAAGCATGAGATTGGGGATGCGCCGCCGGAGAGTTGGGCGTTTCTCGACACAGAGACTACGGGGTTGGCGGGAGGGTCGGGGACGATCGCGTTTTTGATTGGGGTGGGGCGCATCACTCCGGAAGGGTTCCGGGTGCGGCAGTTTTTCCTGCGCGAGCATGGGGAAGAGGCGAGCGCGCTGGAGGCGCTGACGGGGCATTTGCGGCAGTTCCGGGTGATGGTGACGTACAACGGGAAAGCCTTCGACCAGCCGCTGCTGGAGACGCGGTACCGGATGGCGCGGGCGCGGACGCCGTTTGGAGGGCTGGCGCATTTAGACCTGTTGTTCGGGGCGCGGCGGTTATGGAAGCTGCGGTTGGAATCGTGCCGGCTGGTGGAGTTGGAGCGGCGGATCCTGGGGGTGGAGCGCGAGGGGGACGTGCCGGGGGCGATGATTCCGCAGCTTTATTTCGAATCGCTGCGGGCGGGGAGCGCGGACGGGCTGGCGCCGGTGTTTTATCACAACGCGCTGGATATTCTGACGCTGGCTTGCCTGTGCGGGATCGTGCCGAGGGCGTTTGAGGATCCCGACGTCGGTGGCGTTCGCGCATGGGGCGGAGATGGCGGGCCTCGGAAGATGGTGGCGGCAGATGGGGGAGCCGGAGCGGGCGCTGCGGTTGTTCCGGAGGGCGATCGAGAAGGGGCTGCCGGACGAGCTGCTGTGGCGGACGCTGTGGGACGCGGCGATGCTGGAGAAGAAGCACGCGGGCGGGGCGATGGGCGCGCTGGCGGAGTTGGCGGGGGTGAGGAATCCGTTCCGGGGGCAGGCGATGGAGGAGTTGGCGAAGTATTACGAGCACCGGGAGAGGAACTGCGCGATGGCGCTGGAGTGGACTCTGGCGGCGATCGAGACGGCGGCGACGCCGGAGCTGCGGGCGCGAAAGGAGCGGTTGGAGGCGAAATTGGCGGCGCGGCCGATATGCGGCGGGTCTCGCTTGTTACCATAGCCAAGTGGAGAATGGATTGAACGCGCGGGTTGTTTCGACGGCGGCGGCTTGGGCGGCGATGGCGGTTCTGATGGCGGGCTGCCACGACACGATCACGCCGCAGATTTCGGCGAATTTCGACATCAAGCGGGACGCGGGCGGGACGTTGGTGGCGTCGCTCGAGGTGCGCAACGATTCGGACCGGCCGAGCGTGCCGCTGCTGGTGGAGGTGGACGCCTACGGACAGGGGCTGCCGGGCGGGAGGAACGGAACGCCGGTGATTCATCCGGCGGCGTTTGTGTTGAACCGGCACGAGTCGCGGACGTTGAACGCGCCGGTGGATACGAAGGCGGACGTGGTGGCGTTGATGACGGTGAAGGAAGCCGAGCGGGGGATTCTGCTGAAATCGACGACGAAGACGGTGGAGGCGGCGAAGTAAGGGGGCCGGGGTGAATCCTCCGGCGGGGCGGCGCATCCAATCTCTTGACATCAAGATTCTTGATGTGAAGATTTGAGAGGAGAACGATATGGTTGCGGCGGTGCGGGTGTTTGCGAGCGAGAGGGCGATGGAAGGGGACGGGGTGACGATTCACCGGGCGTTCCCGGCGGGAGCGATGGAGGGCCTCGATCCGTTTCTGCTGTTGGACGAGATGGGGCCGATGGTGTTGAAGCCGGGCGAGGCGCGGGGGTTTCCGGATCATCCGCACCGGGGCTTCGAGACGGTGACTTACATGCTGGACGGGCGGATGGAGCACCGGGATTCGCGGGGGAATCACGGGGTGCTGGGGCCGGGGAGCGTGCAATGGATGACGGCGGGAGCGGGGATCGTGCATTCGGAGATGCCGGGGGCGGAACTGGCGAGCGCGGGAGGGAAACTGCACGGGTTTCAGCTTTGGGTGAATTTGCCGCGCAAGGACAAGATGGCCGAGCCGCGGTATCAGGAACTGCCGGGCGAAGGGATTCCGGTGGGGCGGAGCGAGGACGGGCGGGTGGAGGCGAGGGTGATCGCGGGAGCGGCGCTGGGGGTTGCGGCGCGGATTTCGACGCACACTCCGATTCTGTATGTGCATTTCACGCTAGAGGCGGGGGCGGAGCATGAACAGACGCTGCCGAAGGGGGCGAATGCGTTCGCGTACGTGATCGAGGGGGTGTTGGAGACGGGCGGCGAGACGGTGAAGGAGCGGGAGTTCGTGGTGTTTGAGCGGGGCGGCGGGACGGCGCGATTGAAGAACGCGGGAGACAGGAAGCTGAGCGTGCTGTTGATCGCCGGAGCGCCGATCGGCGAGCCGGTGGCGCGCTATGGGCCGTTCGTTATGAATTCGCGGGAAGAGTTGGTGGCGGCGTTCGAGGATTTTCGCGCCGGAAGGATGGGGACAATTACGAAGGGCTGAGCTTGCGCCAGAGGGCGGCGAGTTGGGGGATGGAGAGTTGTTCGGCGCGCTGGGAGGTTTCGGGAAGCGCGCCGAGCATTTCCTTGGAATAGGCGCCTAGGAGGTTGTTGCGCAGGGTTTTGCGTTTCTGGCGGAAGCAGAGGCGGGCGAAGGCGAGGAAAGATTGGGGGTCGTCCACCTGGGGAACGCGGGGCATTAGGCGGACGACGGCGGAATCGACTTTGGGTGGAGGGCGGAAGGCGGTGCGGGGGACGTCGAATAGAATGGCCGCTTCGGAGGCGAGCTGTGCCTGGACGGAGAGATAGCCGTAATCGCGGGAGCCAGGCTCGGCGGCCAGACGGCAGGCGACTTCGAGTTGGACGAGGAAGACGGCGCATATGACAAGCGGGCCGAGGGCGAGAGTCTTTTCGACGATGGGCGAGGTGATGTAGTAGGGCAGGTTTCCGGCGACGGCAGCCGCGCCCCAGGCGGAGAGATCGGCCTTGAGAATGTCCTGTTCGACGACTTCGAGGCGAGGATCGGCGGCGAAGCGGGCGCGGAGGTATTGGGCGAGGACGGGGTCGATCTCGATGGCGACTACGCGGGAGGCGCGGGCGAGAAGATGGACCGTCAGGGCGCCGCGGCCGGGGCCGATTTCGACGACGGTGGAGGGGTCGGCGGCGCAGGCGGCCTCGGCAATGCGCTGGAGGGTGGGTTGGTGAGAGAGGAAGTGTTGGCCGAGGCGGCGTCCCACTCGCGGCTAACCGCGCACGTCGATGTGGCTATTGCGGAAAGTGAGGCGGATTTTGCCGGCCATGGGCTGGCCAAATTCGGTGGCGGGGGTGAAGACGGTGAAAAGGAGGCTGTTCTCGATGCCACGGCGGAGGGAGGCGGAGGCGGCTCCGCTGACGATGGAATAATCGACGATGCGGCCGCGTCCATCGACGGTGAGATCGACGACCGCTTCTTCGGCGCCGAAGCCTAGCGGCGCGATGTTTTTGACCGTGGCCTGGGTGGACAGGGCGATGGGGACATCCGGGAGGGAGCCGTTGGAGGGGGTGAAGGACGGCACCAGCATGCTGAAGAGCATGAGGGCGGAGCAGAGACCGCCGGCGAGGGGGACGGCGAGCGGCCGCATGATGTCGCCGAGGAGGAGACGGCGGCGGGTCCAGGAGGAGAGAGGCGGGCGGGCGCGGAGCGCGGCGAGGCGGGAGCGCTCGCGGGCGGCGAGAGAGCGGAGGCGCGGGGCGAGATCGGGCGGCGGAGTGGGGCGCGGAAGGGCGTGGAGGGAGTTCCGCAGGCCGAGCTGTTCGGAGGCGAGGCGGGAGCAGGCGCGGCACTGGCGGAGATGATGGGCGAGATCCTCCTGCCCGGCGGAGACGGCGGGGCGGGGGAGGCAATCGCGGTCCCATCGCTCCGCAAGGATGCGAGTTGCGGTTTTGCAGTCCACGGCGCTCATCCTGAGTTCCTGGCAAAGCCGGACGGGCGGGAGGCCCAGGCGTAGGCGGGCCTGGGTTCGGGGGCGATAGGAGCGTGGGCGGCGGGGCGCTCCAGATCGGCGGAAAGGAGGTGGCGGAGCGATTCGCGGCCGCGGAGGATTCTGGACTTGACGGTACCGAGGGAGATTTGGAGAATGGCGGCGATCTCCTCGTAGGAGAGATCTTCGATGTCGCGCAGGACGACGACGGCGCGGAAGTTGGGGTTGAGCTGGGCGAGAGCGGCTTCGACGAGGGAGCGGGTTTCGCCGTCGGAGGCGAGATCGAAGGGATTGGGTCCGGGCGCGGGGCAGGTGGCGGCGGAGCCGGCGGGATCGCCACAGACGTCGATTTCGCGGCGGCGGTGGCGGGAGAACCAGCGGCGGTGGTTGTAGGCCTCGTTGACGGCGATGCGGTAGATCCAGGTGCGGAGGCTGCTGCGCTCGCGGAAGGCGGAGATATTGCGGAAGATTTTGAGGAAGACTTCCTGGGCGATGTCGGAGGCTTCGGCGGAGTCGCCGAGGAGGCGGCAGATCAGGCCGTAGACGGGCTGTTGGAAGCGGAGAATGAGATCCTCGTAGGCCTGAGCGTCGCCCTCGCGGAGCCCGGCGACGAGCGCGGATTCGTCGTCCGTAGGGGCGGCGGGCGCTGGGAGGGCGTCGAGGGAGAGGCCTAAGAAGATTTCCGCCATGATTTGCACTATCAGGCCATCGTGCGACGGCCCGATGCCGGTTGTCAATTGGTTAGACCCCGCCGGAGGGTAGAATGTTCCCAGGTTGATTCGGACGGGTTATTCCGGGGCGCTGGGAGCGTGTTGTTTGAGGTACGGGCGAAGGAAATCGAGGCGGTTGGAGAATCTGGTTTCGACGTCGCGAACGAGGGGGCGGTCGATCCGGCCCAACGGCTTGAGCGTGCCGTCCGGGCCGGCGAGGAACACGCCGTCGCTCATGGCGGCGAGCGAGGCTAGCGTGCCGCCGGCTTCGAGGAGCACCCATAGTAAGTAGCGGTTTCCCGGAACGAACTTGAGGTTGAGGCCGGCGGAGGGACCTTCCTTTATTGTTACGCCGTCGATGGTGACCGCGCCGCCGGGGAGGCTTAGCAGAACTTGATTCCGGGCCAATGGCAGGAGTTCGGCGGGAATCTTCAGACCGGGGAGAGGGTCCGAGGGCACTTTCGTTTGACGGAGGACGATCTCTTCGATTTGAAATTTGTACCAGGTCTCGATGCTTTCCGATTCCACTGTAGAGACCACGGTTTGGATCGGCCGCGCGACGAGGACAGAGTAATGGGCCGCTACCGTATCCATGTCGTCTACGCCGGTTGGCAGAATCGCCGGCGGCGGGATGGCGATTTGCGTTAAAGACTTTGCTTTGGCTTCGAGGACTGCTTCGTGCAGGCGGCCGCCGGATTGGCCTTTCGCCGCGGAGAGGGCGAGCAGTGATGAAAGAAGCCAAGCCGTTCGTTTCGAGTTCATTTCGACGATCCTTCGCGGCGTCGCTTTTTGCGAGTTTGGGGACGTGGCGGCATAGCGGCAAGACTAAAGCGATCGTAGGAAGTTCACGATATCCTGCCGCTCATCTCCGGACAGTCTATCGAAGCGCTCGATGACCTTATTCGCCTCGCTATGGGGGCTCCGGTGAGCCTTGATCGCCTCCACGAGATCGCCGGTACGTCCGTCATGGAGAAAAAAGATGCGTTGCCCGACACCCCAGAGCGGAGCGGTTCGGAACTCATCGGGGCCGGCGCCGCCTTGGGTGATGCCGTCCGCGAGACCGCGACCCATGTGGTGGACGAGGAGGTCGGAGAAGAGATTCACAGTCCGGTTGGAAAGGGCGGCGCTCGGACTGGTCGAAGAGCCGCTGGCCATCGATCTTGCCCGTGGTAAAAGAAGGCGTGTGACAGTGAGCGCAACCTGTCTTGACGAAACTGGCCCGTCCATTCACGATGGACGGAGTGCCGGGCGCCGGAGTGGGCGGGGCCAGCATCCGCATGAAGTCGGCGAAGGCTTCGATATCGGAGAGGACGGCGGTATTCGGGTAGGTAGGGGGCGGGGAAGCAGGCGTGAAATTGAGCGTGTCCTCGGGCGTGGCGTTGAACAAACAGCCGGCCGTTTCGTCGCGCTCCTGGGGAAAGAGTTGGTTGGTTACGCCCATCTCGACGTTGTAGGCTTCGCCGGCGAACATGATGAGAGACTTGTTTTGAGCTTTCCATCCGAAGCGGGTGATCGTCCCGTCGTTCGCGCTGACGTTCGCATTGCCGCTCAGGTGCGCGTTGGCGTGACCGGAGATGCCCAAACCCTTTTTCAGAGACGCGTCGGCATTCATGTTGGCGAGGATCGCCGAGTCCGGAATCGCCTCGATGAGACCGGCGCCAAAGACGGGTGTCGGAATACGGAAAATGACGTTCGGATTTCCCCCGCGCGCGGACAAGGGGTTTCCGCCCGGCAGGAAATCGGGTTGGGCGATGGTGCAACCCGCGGCGTCGGCGCGGCCGGTGATGACGAAGAGGGCATGCACTTCGCCATCGGCGGTCCGGTTTGGATTCCGCTTAAAGCGCGCTTCACGGACGGGGCCGTTTTCCGCGATGAACCACGGGACCAGGTTTTTGGCCCCATTGAGAGTGGCCATCGCGATCAGGGGGTTCCGCGGCGGGCTTGATCCACCGGGAGCCGGCTGGGAGTGGCAAGACAAGCACTGGTTGGAGTTGAAGCGAGGCCCAAGCCCGTTGTTTGTCGCCTCCCGTCACGACCTCGATGTCCGCGAACCGGGCGAGGCCATCCGCAAAAAAGGCGGCTTTCGTCCGTGGTAAGGCCTGGCAGTGGACCGCCGGCGCCCGCCGCGCCCGTACGCACTCCGGAATCTACAGGCATTTTCGCCGTTTGAGCCAGCGCGCGAACGGACGATATTGCCAAAACCGCGGCAACGAATGCGCCCAATTTGTGTGGCGTTGTCATGATCGTACCTCCGCTTCCTAAGGACTGAGGCACCCGAAGCATTCGGCCCTTATCAAGAGATTGTAATGCAGTTGAGACAAGTCGCTGCCGGACTTATCGTGAATTCTGCGCAAACTCCTGTTGAAGAGGGCGCTCGAATTCTCCAGTTCATCGCGCCCACACTACATAGGTTCCGCCCGTTCCACAGCGCCGTTCGTCATACTTCCAGTACGAGCCATTCGGGTAGCTTCGGATGATTCGGTTCAGCGCCGTCAGTACCCGGACGCCCTCGAGTCGCGATCGAGTAGGCGGCGGTAAGGGCGGCGGGTTGATTACTTTTGGGGCCGCTTGAAGTATGCTCCAGTTTTCGAGACCCGGCATCAGCCCGAGGTCCTTAAGGCGCCGCATTATCCCGGGCGTTTGGAAGAGACCACCCGCGGCGCGCAAGACATATTCATCGGACGTCCATTCGTATTTGTCGATCCTATAATCGAGGATCGGGGGCCGTGGAGCGCCGATCGCGATATCGACAACGCCTTCGCCGGCCTGCCAAGTAAACGGCTCCGGCGCGGCGCTCCGAATGGATTCGAGCGCGTGCCGGACGGACAATCCCGCAGCCAGATGAACCGATATTTTGGGATCGTCGCTGCTTGTACAAGTTCCGACGACGGCGATCCCACCGCGTATCTTCGCGCTCCAGATCGTCGTTATAAGTGCGTTCGTCAGCGAGTCGTTGTTCGCCACAACGTCGTTTCCCAGCGTCGCCTTTAAAGGATCCGCGGCGGCTTGGGCGGCGACTTGGACCAGCGTTGCCAGGGTCAACGCCGTTAGTAGGCTTCGGATGTTAGGTCGACCCGGTACCCGGACTGTTTCATCGAACGTTTTCGTCACTCCACGCGCAGTTCGATTGTATTTGAGCAAATCGTCTGACCTTCAAATGTCCGCGAGACCGTCACCCGATACTTGCCCGGTTTCGACATGTCGTAATAGGCGTCGACGCCCCAGATGGATTGCAAATCCTGGCCGGGGGCGAGATCGACGTCCGCGGTGACCTCGCCAAAGCTTTTATAGACCGTAGTTGGCGTGGGCGGAGCGTGGAAGTACCTGCCGACCTCCGTGAACGCCACCTTTCGCCCCGTCGAATCGAGAATATCGGCCAGGTAGAGGGATTCGGGATTGCCCTTCCGTACTTTGAGCGTGCGATCGGAGACATTCTTGAAGCTGATGTGTATCCAAGGGCCGGCCCCAGCGTAACTAGGAGGAGAGTGATCGATAAGGATCGCCATCGGATGAGGTTCGCCGGGCTGGCAGGGAACACCAGGCTTCGGCGGCTGCCCGAATGCGGGCAACATCGCGGCCAGTGCGGCGGCGTCGAGCAAGAAGCGATGCATGCTCATAGGATGTCCCTCTGAATCGATTCAACCATATCCGATCGGGTGATTCCGCCCGCTCGTCGCCCGCGATGTTCACCCTGCACCCATCCCGCTATACTCATCCGAGGAGCGCACAATGAGAATTGGCCGGTTGGTTTCGTTTTTTGTTCTGATAAGCGCGATAGCGGGCGTGGCGTTCGCTTCCGACATCGAATCCCGCGTGAAGGACGGGTACGCCGACAGCAACGGCGTGAAGATTCATTACGCCAGCTTGGGGAGCGGGCCGCTGGTCGTGATGATTCACGGCTTCCCGGATTATTGGTACACGTGGCGGGCGCAGATGGAGGGGCTTTCGGACAAATACCAGTGCGTGGCGATCGATCAGCGCGGCTATAACCTGAGCGACAAGCCGGAGGGCGTCGACAATTACAAGATGGCGCTGCTGGTGGGGGACGTGATCGCGGTGATCAAGAGCCTGGGGAAGGACAAGGCGATCGTGGTGGGGCACGATTGGGGCGGAGCGGTGGCGTGGCAACTGGCGATCAACGCGCCGCAGTATGTGGACCGGCTGATCATATTGAATCTGCCGCACCCGCGGGGGATCATGCGCGAGCTGGCGAATAATCCGAAACAGCAGGCGGCGAGCGCCTACGCGCGGCGCTTTCAACAGGAGGGCGCGGAGAAGGACATCCAACCGGAGCAGCTTGCGTTCTGGGTGAAGGACCCCGACGCCAAGGCGAAATATGTGGAGGCGTTCAAACGGTCCAGCATTACCGCGATGCTGAATTACTACAAGGCCAACTATCCGCGGGAGCCGTACCAGGAAGACACGTCGCCGGTGGTGAAGGTGCGCGGGCCGGTGCTGATGTTTCATGGACTGAACGACACGGCGCTGCTGGCGCCGGCGCTGAATGGGACGTGGGATTGGGTGGAGAAGGATCTGACGCTGGTGACGATTCCCGGGGCGGGCCACTTTGTACAGCAGGACGCGGCCGACTTGGTGACGCGCAGCATGAGGGCTTGGCTGGACCGCTGACGGGCGGCCGCTATCGACGGGCGCCGATGCCGGGGTCGAGCAATTTCCGCACAGCGGGGTCGTCCAGATCTTGCTTGTGGATGAGGCGCGCGCGGAGGTCGATGCGCTTGGGCGGGGTGATGCCGTTCAATTTGTCCACCAGCGATTTGACGGTTTGGAAGCCCATTTTGAAGGGGTCCTGAACGACGAGGGCGCTGATGACGCCTTCGCGCAGGAAAGCGACCATTTCTTCGCTGGAATCGACGGCGACGAGGTGGACCGCGCCGGTGAGGCCTCGCGATTTGAGAGCGAGGGCGGCGCCGACGGCGCTGGGTTCCGACGAGGCGAAGAGGCCGTTCAGGCGCGGGTTGGCGGTGAGGATATCTTCGGTAGCGGCCATGGCGCGGGAGCGGTCCGACATGCCGTACTGGCGGGCGACGATGTGAATTCGGGGGAACTCCTTGGCGATGGCGTCCGCAAACCCGCGCTCGCGATCCATGGTGGAGGCGCTGCCGGGGGCGTGCATGATCACGGCGACGCGACCATTGCCGCCGAGCAGACGGGCCAGCTCGCGCGCGCTCTTTTCCCCGGCGTCGTAATTGTCGGTGGCGATGTAGGTCATGTATCTGTCCGTATCGACGCCGGAATCGAAAACGGTGACCGGAATGCCGAGCGCGGCGGCGCGTTCGATGGGGCCGGAGAGGGCGTGGCGTTCGGCGGCGGCGACGGCGAGGCCGTCAACGCGGCGGGCGATCATGGAATCGACGATCTGGATTTGACGGTCGTACTCGGTCTCCTGCGCCGGGCCATTCCATTCGACGTTGACGTGGAACTGGCGGCCGGCGGCGAGCGCGCCCGCCTCCACCGACAGCCAGAACATGTGGGAAGTGGCTTTGGGGACGACGCCGATGGTCCGTTTGTGATTGCGGTTGCAGGCGCCCGAAGCGAGCAGAGCGAGGGCGGCGGCGGTTAACACCATGCGCTTGCCCGCCGATATGCCGGTTCGAGGAGTGAGCAACCGCCTATTGTAACGATTCGCGCGGAGACATCACCGTTATGACAGAATGAACCCCATGAAACACCTAGCCACGTGTGCGCTTCTGGCAGCTTCACCCGGCCTTCTGCTGGCCGATTTCAGCTACCGGCAAACCACCAAGATGACCGGCGGAGCGATGGCCGGCATGATGAAATTCGCCGGCGCGTTCTCGAAGAAGGCGAACCAGCCGGTGGAGTCGGCGGTCTACGTTCACGGGAACCGCATGGCGAGGATCAATCAATCCACCGGGGAGATTGTCGATCTGGACAAGGAAACGATCACGCAATTTGACTTGGAAAAGAAGACCTACTGGACCACGACTTTCGCCGAGTTGAAGCAACGCATGGAAGAGGCCATGCAGAAGATGAAGAGTAAGCAAGCCGCGCAGCCGCAGCAGGGCGCGGAGATGAAGTTCAAGGTGTCGTCGAAGGAGACCGGGCAGACGAAGACGATTTCCGGGTATGAAGCGAAGGAGGTGGTGCTCCTCATCGAGATGGACGCGACGGATCAGACGAAGGGTACGCAAGCGGCCGCCAATATCGAGTCGCACGTGTGGCTGGCGCCGGACATCGACGGCTATGACGAGGTTCGCGACTTCGAGCGCAAAATGGCGCAGCGGATCGGAATGCTGCCGGACCAGCAGTTGGCCCAGATGCGGCAGTCCATGCAGGGGATGGTGGAAGTGAACAAACAGATGGCGGACATGAAGGGCATTCCGGTGCTGACGGTGATGGACATCGGCTTGCCTGCCGACGCGATGGCCCAAGCGCAAGGGCAGCAACCATCGCAGCCCCCGACGCAGGCGCAGCAGAACAACGATTCGGGCGGGGGGCTTTCGGGTCTGGCGGCGCGGGGCATTCTGGGCGGATTCGGGCGCAAGAAAAAGGCCAACGCGGACCAGCCGGACAGCCCGGGCGCGAGCCCCGCTCCGCCGGGAACTCTGATGCAGACGACGACGGAATCGAGCGGGTTCTCGTCCGCGCCGGTCGATAGCTCGAAGTTCGAGGTGCCCGCGGGATTCACGCAATTACAGACGGGTGAGGGCGGCCGGAAGTAAGAACGCGGCGTAAAACAAAAAGGGGACCCGCTTTCGACGGCGGGTCCCCTTTTTGCGCGGATGGAAGGATTATTCCACGTCCCTGGTTCTCTTTTTCCGGTTCCGTTTACGCGCCAAGGCTTCCTTGGTGCGGCGCTTTTCGCCCGGCTTCAGATAGTAGGAGTGACGCTTAATCTCCTTAATGATGTCTTCCTGCTGGACTTTGCGCTTGAACCGGCGGAGGGCGCTCTCAAGGGTTTCGCCGTCCTGTACCGATACTTCTGCCAAATTCATTCACCTCCCAATCCGTACACACCTCGACCGTCATGCTTTCGAGGGGATCTACTTCCCTTAAGTGTACAGCAAAGATCGCGGCGGGAAGACGTAGCGACCGGGCGCGCGCGATGCCAGAATATTAGTTTATGGAAATCATACGAGTAAACGGACGAGAGATATTGGATTCCCGAGGGAACCCGACGGTGGAGGCGGATGTGGAGCTGGCCGACGGCAGCCGCGGCCGCGCGGCGGTGCCATCGGGCGCGTCGACGGGCGAGCACGAGGCGATGGAACTGCGCGACGGGGATAAAGGGCGGTATCTGGGCAAAGGCACGCTCGAGGCGGTAAAGAACATCAACGAGAAGATCGCGCCGGCGGTGAACGGCATGTCGGCGCTCGATCAGGCGGCGCTCGACCGCAAGATGATCTCCCTCGACGGCACGCATAACAAATCGAAACTGGGGGCGAACGCGATTCTCGCGGTGTCGCTCGCCGCCGCGCGCGCCGCGGCCGATTCGCAGATGACCCCGCTCTACCGTTATCTGGGAGGCATCGCGGCCGATCTGTTGCCGGTGCCGATGATGAACATATTGAATGGCGGCGCGCACGCCGATAATTCGGTGGACCCGCAGGAGTTCATGGTGGTGCCCTATGGCGCGGAGAAATTTTCCGAATCGCTGCGCATGGGCGTGGAGGTGTTTCACACGCTGAAGGGCGTTTTGAAGAAACGGGGGTATTCGACGGCGGTGGGCGACGAGGGCGGATTCGCGCCGAATTTGAAGTCGAACGAAGAGGCGCTGGAAGTGGTGCTGGAGGCGATCACCAAGGCCGGATATAAGCCCGGCGGGCAGATCGGCATTGCGCTCGATCCGGCGGCCAGCGAGTTTTACGACGCCGGAAAGAAGAAATACGTTTTCAAGAAATCGGACAAAAGCGAGCGCACCTCCGAGGAGATGGTGGCGTTCTGGGCGGAGTGGGTGAAGAAATACCCCATCGTTTCGATTGAAGACGGCATGGCCGAGGACGACTGGGCGGGGTGGAAGACGATGTCGGATGCGTTGGGCAAGAAAATTCAACTGGTGGGTGACGACGTGTTCGTGACCAACACCGAGAGGCTGGCGCGGGGCATCGAAGAAGGGATCGCCAATTCGATTTTGATCAAGGTGAACCAGATCGGGTCGCTGAGCGAGACGCTGGAGGCGATTCAGATGGCGGCCGGAGCGGGGTACACATCGGTGATCTCGCATCGCTCCGGCGAGACCGAGGACGCCTTCATCGCCGACCTTGCCGTGGCGACGCGCGCGGGACAGATCAAGACCGGCTCGGCCAGCCGCACGGACCGCATCGCCAAGTACAACCAGCTTCTGCGCATTGAGGAAGAGTTGGGCGCGGCAGCGAAGTTCGCCGGCAAAAAGGCGTTCCTCCGCTAGGGCGCGAACCGCGAATTATGCCTGCGAAAAAGCCGTTGGTTCTTACGATTCTCGACGGCTGGGGATACTCTCCGGCCATCGAAGGAAACGCCATCGCGCTGGCGAATAAGCCGAATTACGACGCTCTGCTGCGGGACTTTCCGAATACGCTGGTGCGGACTTCCGGGCCTGCAGTGGGCCTTCCCGAAGGGCAGATGGGCAACAGCGAGGTGGGGCATCTGAACATCGGCGCCGGGCGGGTGATTCAGATGGACGTGACACGGATCGACGCGATGATCGCATCGGGGGAATTCTTCCAGAATAAAGTTCTGCTGGAAGCGATGCGGCGCGCTCGCGGACACCGGCTGCACTTAATGGGCCTGTGCAGCGACGGCGGGGTGCATTCGCTGCTGACGCACCTGTATGCGTTGATCGAGATGGCGAAGCGGAGCGGGCTTTCCGAGGTGTTCGTGCATTGCTTCACCGACGGGCGCGACACCTCGCCCGAGAGCGGGGCCGCATACGTGGAGGAAATTCAGAAGAAGATGCGCGAGTTGGGCGTGGGCCGGATCGCCACGGTCTGCGGGCGCTACTACGCGATGGACCGCGACAAGCGCTGGGAGCGGGTGGAGCGGGCCTTCGACGCGCTGCGGTTCGGAGGGGGCGGGAAGGCGGCCGATCCGGTGGCGGCGATCCGGCGCAGTTATGAAAAAGGCGTGACCGACGAATTTATCGAACCGGTGACGGTGGTGAACGAACGGAACGAACCGGTGGGCGCCATTCGCGACGACGACGTGACGGTGTTCTTCAACTACCGCGCCGACCGCGGCCGCGAGATGACGATGGCGCTGCGCGGCGACCCCGTCGTGCCGTACCATGGCAAAGCGCCGAAGGGCTTGTATCATGTCACGATGACCGAATACGACAAGCGCTTCGACGTTCCGTTCGTGCTGGCGCGGGAGCATCCCAATAACATTCTGGCCAACGTGATGGCGCAGTTGAATTGGAAGAACCTGCGCGTGGCCGAGACGGAGAAGTACGCGCATGTGACATACTTTTTCAATGGCGGCGCCGAGGCGCCTTTCGCGGGCGAGAGCCGCGAGATGGTGGCTTCGCCCAAAGTGGCGACCTACGATTTGAAGCCGGAGATGAGCGCGGCCGGGGTGGCGGAAGTGGTGGTGAAGAACATCGAGCGCGGCGGCCTGGACGTGATTGTGATGAACTTCGCGAACGCCGATATGGTGGGGCACTCCGGGAAACTGGTGCCGACGATTCGCGCGGTGGAAACGGTGGACGGATGCCTGGGCGGGATCCACCAGGCGTTGAAACGGCATGGCGGGTCTTGGGTGATTACCGCCGACCATGGAAACGCGGAGACGATGATCGATCCGGTCACGCACGGCCCGCATACGTACCACACGACGAATCCGGTGCCGCTTCTGATCGTCGACGAAGAGCGGCGGCCGCTGAAGCCCGGCGGATCGCTGCGCGATATCGCGCCCACGATGTTGGGGATGCTGGGCGAGGCGCAACCGAAAGAGATGACGGGGAGCGATTTGCGGACATGAAGGCGCGGGGCGCGAGCGGGATCGTTTTGTTATGCGCGGCGGCTTGGGCGCAACCCGCGCCATCACCGGCTCCCGTCCCGTCGACGAAGCTGATTGCGCTAGCGCGCGATAAACCGGATTCACCGGAGCTGCGCGAGGCCGTCGCGGCTGCGTTTCCGCCGGCCGATCTCGAAAAAGGAATCGCGTACGCCGGCGAGGGGCCGGACTTCGTTTTTGCGCTGAAGACCGACGGAACGCCGTCGATCGTCATCGACGAGGACGTACCGGTGACCATGACGCGCGTGGGCGACAGCGCCGTCTGGTATCGCATCGCGACATTGACCACCGGACGCACGCATAACTTTCACTACGCTATTGGCGGACAGAACTTCGGCGGCAAGGAGAACGTCCCGGCGTATGGACCGGATTCCTATGAACACCCCGGCATTCCGAAGGGAACGCTGACGGCGAAGTTGGTTCATACGAGCGCGGTGTTTCCGGGGATGAAGAGCGATTACTGGGTCTACGCCCCGGCGCAATACGACGCCAAGACGCCGGCGGCGGTGATGATCTGGCAGGATGGCGAGGCGCAGGTGGAGCGCGAGGGAGCGTCCCGGACGCTGAACGTCGTCGACAATCTGACGGCGCGAAAAGCCATCCCGGTGATGATTCACATTTTCATTTCGCCCGGAGTGGTGGGCGAAAAGAAGATGCGCTCGATCGAGTACGATACGGTGTCGGACCGCTATCCGCGTTTTCTGGTGGAAGAGATTCTGCCCGAGGTGTCCAAGCATTACAACCTGCGTAAAGACGCCTACAGCCGGGGCGTCGCCGGCGAATCCTCGGGCGGCATTTGCGCTTTCAATGCCGCGTGGTACGAGCCGCGGCAGTTCAGCCGGGTGATCTCCCGCGTGGGCAGTTTTGCCAGCATTCAGTGGAAGAACGGCGAGGCCGACGGCGGGAACGATTATCCGTTCAAAGTGCGCAAAGAAGCCAAACGCAATATTCGCGTGTGGCTGCAGGACGGGGAAAACGATCTCGAAAATAAATACGGAAGCTGGCCGCTGCAGAATATCCAGATGGCGAATTCGCTGAAGCTGATGGACTACGATTTTCACCTGAGCTTCTCCAACGATTCGCACACGCGCACCGCGGGATTTGCCGAGGCGGCGGCGGAGTTGACGTGGCTGTGGCGCGATTACGATCCGGCGAAGACGGCGCAGACGTTCGAAATGGATCCGGCGGAGAAGGCCGCGCCGATGTTCCGCGTGCGAATCGTCAATCGCAATTAGGATAGATTAGAGGCACGCTTATGCCTACCCGACGCGACGCCCTGCTTGCGATCGCCGCGCTGCCCGCGCTTCCGTTGGCGGCGCAGACGGCCGCCGCGCCCCGGTTTTTCTCCGATTCCGACTTCGCCGTTCTCACGCGGCTGTGCGACCTGATTATCCCGCGCACGGCGACTCCCGGCGCTTCCGACGCGGGTGTTCCATTGACGATCGACGCCGCGGCGGCGGGCAATGCGGACCTCGGCGCGATGCTGCGCGGGGGAATCGCCGACCTCGGCGGAGCGAAGTTCCTGGCGCTGGGCCCGGACGAACAGGATGCGGAGATGCGGCGGATCTCGGAATCGGCCAACACTTCCGATCAAGCGTTCTTCCACGCCCTGAAGAATCGAGTGATCGACGCTTATTATTCGACGCGCGAGGGATTGGCGACGGAGTTGGGCTATCAAGGCGATGTTCCGCTGGCCAGCTTCGCCGGTTGCACGCATCCCGCGCATCAACGGTTGGATTGACGATATGCAAGTGACCAAGTCTCCGGAGATACACGAGGTGATCGTGGTCGGGAGCGGCGCGGCGGGGGGCATGGCCGCGTGGAACCTGACGCGGCAGGGCGTCAACGTGCTTGTTTTGGACGCGGGAGAAAAATTCAACCGCGCGAAGTATTGGTCTCACATGCGGCCGTGGGAGTGGCGGCAGCGCGAGGCGCGCGGTCAACATCCGCCGGAATTTTATCTCAGCACGCGGGAGCAACCGTATCAGACGCCGCCGGGAAAGCCGTTCGAGCTGACTCGCGTTTGGGGCCGCGGGGGCAAGACGAATGTGTGGGGCCGGGTTTCGCTGCGCTATTCGGACCTCAATTTCACCGAGCCGGCGCGCGATGGATGGGAGATCCCATGGCCCATTCGCTATGCCGACATCGCCCCTTATTACGACCGCGTGGAGCAGTTAATCGGCGTAAACGGCGGCGACGACGACGAGCCTTGGCTGCCGGGGAGCAAGTATCATCAGCCTCCGCCGAATCCGCGCTGCGGAGAGTATCTGCTGCGAAGGGCGGCGCACTCGGCGGGAATTAAGATCGTCGCCGGGCGCCGCGCGGTGGTGACGCGCGCGCTGAACGGCCACCCCGCGTGCCATTACTGCGGGGGATGCGGGCGCGGTTGCGACATCGCCGCGTTTTTCAATTCCTCCGATTATCTGTTGGAGCCGGCCTTGGGCACGGGACGGCTTACCATCGCCGACAACGCCGTGGCCGGCCGCATTCTGGTGGACGGCGACGGCCTGGCAAGCGGCGTTCAATACTTCGACCGGCGCACGGCGGAAGAACACAAAGTTTATGGCAAACGGATTGTGGTGGCCGCTTCGTGCATCGATTCGACGCGTCTCCTGCTGAATTCGAAATCGCCGCGGTATCCCAATGGAATCGGAAACGGCAGCGACGTCATAGGCCGTTATCTCGCCGAGCAGATTCGATTTCACATGTACGGATTCCTGCCGGAGCTGATGGGCGCGGCCACGCAAAACGACGACGGGATCACGGGGGCGCACATCTATATGCCGCGATTCGACCCGGCGAGGGGCGTCAAAAAGGATTACCTGCGAGGTTTCGGAATGCAGTTTTGGGGCATCGGAGCGCAGGGCGGCGCCGGCTTCGGCAAGGACCTGCCCGGCTTCGGAGTGGAACTGAAGCAGGCCATTAAGCGGCGTTATCCGGCGCTGGTGGCGCTGCATCCTTACGGGGAAGTGCTGCCGCGGCCGGAGAACCGCGTGACGGTGGATGGGACGCCGCTCGACCGCTATGGACTGCCGCTGGCGCGCATCGACTACTCCACCGGCGAGAACGAGCGCAAGATGGCCGAACACATGTATTCGACGTGCGAAGAGATTCTGCACGAGGCGAAAGCGGAGGTGGCGCCCTACACGCGCGGCTCGCTCGACGTGAACGGCGGGGCGATTCACGAACACGGCACCTGCCGGATGGGAGACGATCCCAAGCGCTCCGCGCTGAACGGTTTTTGCCAGTCGCACGAGGTGAAAAATCTGTTCGTCGTGGACGGCGCCGCGTTTTCGACGGCGACGGAGAAGAACCCGACGCTGACCATCCTGGCGCTGTGTTGGCGGGCGACGGACTACATGGCCGGCGAGATGAAGGCGTCCCGCATTTAGCGAAATTCCTCCGGCCTGTAAACTGGAGGTATGGCAAAACAATATCCGTCGGCGCCGGCGATGACGATCGATCCTGGCAAGAAGTTCACCGCGACGTTCGAGACTGCGCGAGGGACGGTGGTGTGCGAGCTCTTCGCCAGTGACGCGCCGAAGACGGTGAACAATTTCGTGTTTCTAGCGGGCGAGAAGTTTTACGACGGGACGGTGTTTCATCGGGTGATCGCCGATTTCATGGTGCAAGGCGGCGATCCGACGGGCACGGGACGCGGCGGTCCCGGCTACCGCTTCGAAGACGAAGTGAAGGACAATCCGCGGCGGCACCAGGTGGGCAGCCTATCGATGGCCAACGCCGGACCGGACTCTAACGGAAGCCAGTTTTTCATTACGCACGTGGTTACCGATTGGTTGAACGGCAAGCACACGATTTTCGGCCAAGTGCTGAGCGGCCAGGACGTGGTGGACTCCCTGCAAACGGGCGACGAATTGAAGTCGGTCCGCGTGGCGGTGGAGTAGTTTCCCTCTACCGGCGCTCTAACCCGGCCAGGGTCTCGGCCATGCGCAAGGCGGCCCGCGCGTCGCCCCCGAAGCGAAGCTCGTTGTAAGATTCGGCCATCTCGAGGGCGATCGCCGCCAGATGCGGATCCTCGACGACGCGGGCGAATTCGATTGGGGTCATCCAGGGAGGGCGCTCTACGCCGCGGCGGGCGAGGAAGCGCAACATGCGTTCGTAAAGCAGAGCCGCGTCGGAGGGGTGAGCGCGGCCGCGTAAGCGCACGGCGGACACCGGCGCGCGCGCGCCACCATCGCCACGCGCCGGGTCCGAAGCTCAGCAACAACGCCGCGACGAGAGCGGCGAACAGCACGGTTGGACCGAATCGCGCCGCGGACGGAAGGAGCGCGCGAAAGAATGGGCCCGCGGACGAGACGATGGCGTCGGGCCAGTTGACGCCCAAGCGCCGGCCGGAGTCCTCCATGCGCGAAGCGAGAAGGATCTGATGGTCGAGCGAATAGCCGAGCACCCACTCCTGCCAGAAAACGTCGGCGGCGTCGGCATAGAGCGACAGGCGCCCCCAGATGGAAGCGGCCCGGCCGCCGTCGGCGGGAGTGGGATCGAACGCGGTCCAGCCTCGCCCCGGAATCCACGCTTCGACCCAACTGTGGGCGTCGGAGCCGCGGACGATCTGGCGCCGGCTGATGGGATTGTAGATCCCGCCTTGGAAGCCCGTGGCCACGCGGGAAGGGATGTCAAGGGTCCTGAGCATCACCGCCATGGCCGAGGCGAAGTACTCGCAATGGCCTTTGCGGCGCTCGAAGAGAAAGTGAGCTAGCGGGTCGCGCGGCTCGCGGGCGGGCAGTTCCAGCGTATATCGGTAGTGCCGCGGAAGGTAGCGTTCGATGGCGCGGGCCTTCGCCAGGGGACCAGGCGCGCCGGCCGTGATTTGCCGGGCGAGCGAGGGGACGCGCGGGTCGAGCGGTGGCAGTTGGAGATAAATGGGCCCTGGTGAGGGATCCGGTCCGGTCTCGGGCGACGAGGTGAACGGAGCGGGATCGAGAAAGCTGCGCGCCTGATAAGTGGCCGGCCCGGTGGAGCCGTATAGGCGGCGGTACACGCCCGGCGACGCGCAGACGATGTAGGGAGCGTCGATCCACAGAAACTCGGGTTCGCCGGGGAAGAACAGGGCGTCGCCGGCCGCTTCGCTCATCTGCACCATGTAAGTCAGCCGGGGCGATTGGCTCCTTCTTTGTTCGGGCGTGGCCAGGATGAAGAGGCCGCGGCGGTCGGTAGCGATGGGACGGGTCGCGCCCGGCGGGTTAAACCAACGGCGCCCATCGAAGGCGGCGAGCGTCGCGCCGCGCCATTTCAACCCTTCGGGAAGCGGCCGGCCGTCTTCGGCCCGCACGTGCATCACGGCGGAGTCCTGCTGTTGGATCTCTCCGATATCGCCGAGGTCGACTTCGCGCGAAAATCCGGCCATGTGACGGTGCATGGGAGCGAAGCGCTGCAGCGCCGCGCGCGCCGTTCGGGGAAGCAGGAAGAACAAACCTGCGGTGAGGACGAGGATTCCCATCGAGACCCACCCGGTAAATAGGAGGAGACGGCCCGCGGGAAAGCGCCTGAGCGAAATCTCGCTTGAACCCGCAGCCGCGCCCGACCGCCGGATTTCGTCGCTGGCGAACGCCGCCACGCTGGCCAGCAGGAACATGCCCAGAAAGAGAAAGAAGCTGGCATTGCCGGAGAACAGGCTGGCGGCGAGAAGTTCGAGGAGCGCGATCGTCTTCACGTAAAAATAGTCGCGGGGCGTGGAGGCGGTGAGGATTTTCGTGACGGCGAGAAAGAAGATCAGATGGACCGTGGCTTGCAGAAACTCGCGCGAGATCAGGAAATAGTCGACGGCATAGAAGCCGATGTAGGCGAGCGTGACGCCGGTGGTGAACGCCGCCGGGATGCGTATGCGCACCATGCCCGCCACCATCAACGCGCGCGCGATCAGCGCCGCTCCGGTAAGCGCCAGCGGCAGCGGCGACACGGAGCCGGAAGTGGCCAGCGCCATGTACGCGCTGGTTAACATCCCCAGGAGCGAGTATTCGAAAAAGCGTTGGACGGTCATTTTGCTTCGCGCAGGCGCATACGATTCACGCCGACCCGACGAAGTCGTCCAGCGCCACGAACAGGCGTTCGCAGTGACTGCATTTCAGTCGAGCCAGGCGGGCGTCGAGTCCGGTGAGCAAATGCCGCGAGTGCCGGATTTTATGATATTCCCCTTTCCGTGTCCCTCTCGTCGCTTGGCGCAACGCCTTGTGAATTTCGTCCTTTGAAACAGTCTCAAGGTCCAGCGCGCCTGGGATCGCGTTCCGCAGAAAACCCTGGCCGTAATAGTCCGCCAAACGATCGATGTCCGCGACTATCCATGTCTCCATTACCTGCGCCATGAGGTGAATCGAGCGCTCGTCGATGCCACGAAGATCCCAGCGGTCGCGCAGGCGAAGATGATTAGGTGGCGAGCCGTCGACTGCCGCTTCTGAATCCACCAAGAGCACGTTACAGGCTTCCGGCGATTTGTCTCTCGCGTGAAGGAAGGCATCGCGCGCGTCGTTGCGGCTCCCACAGGCAACCAATTTCCACGGCACTCCCTTAACGCGGGCCGCGTCGCGCGAGGCTCGCAGAAATTCCGACATGCCCTGGCGCAGGTCGGACCTGCCCTGCGCCCGGTCTCCGCCGCCCTCGACGTAGACGGCGATTCCCGTCACGGATTCCCTCCCAACTCTCCCATCCGCCAGATCTCGCCGAGACGGTACTTGTCCAGCCAGAACCGAAGCTTCTCGCTCTCGAGGCGGCGAAATTGCGACGATCCGCCCGAGTGCTCGCTGACGAGAACGGAATCGGCGTGTTCGGATAGCGCGGAAACGAGGATGTCGGAATGTGTCGTCACAACTAACTGCGTCCGCTTGGAAGCATCTACGAGTAACTCCGCCAGCAACGCCAGTGCGTCGGGATGAAAGCCAAGTTCGGGTTCTTCCAGGCAGATCAGCGGAGCGGCGTCCGGCTTAAGGAGAATCGCGAGCAGCGCGATGAAGCGGATTGTCCCGTCGGAGAGGCGCGTGGCCGGCACCGGCGTTCGAAGCCCGTCTTCATGAAGGAATATTTGCACGCTGTTGGCTTGAACGCGCGTGGATAAATGTTTGAACCGAGGCAAAAAGCGCCGGACGCATTCGTTCAGGCGATTCCAGGCGCCGCTGTGCTCGATGTCGTTAATCACGAGGCCAAGGTTGCTCATATTCGGGAGAAGAACATCCGACGGCAGGTCGGCAGGTTGAGGCGCCCTGAGTAAGGCATCGCGACCAAAGCTCCACTCGCGAAACGTCAGTATTCGCCCGAATACGCGTCCGACTTCCGTCAATTCAGGGTAGAGGTCGGGGTCTTTCCGCTGCGATAATACAGATTGCGTTGTATCCAGGCTGTCATGGCTGAGCTTGAGTTCCGAGGGTTTGCCATTCCGGCCTTGCCGCGTGTTGATGACCGGCCTTCCTTGCTGAAAACGATAGTAGAAGTACGGATCGTCCTTTCCGGGCCGGCTGGATTTAGCGTTCTCCAGCGCCTCGTCGAGCACCTCCATCCGCTGTCCAGACGAACCAAACTGCAATCGATACCGTAGCGGCGATAGACCTGACAATTCCAGCACCGCCTCCAGCGACGCCGAGGCGCCTTCTCCGTCCCCCTTCCACAGCCATTCTCCGATGCCTCCCCCTTGGCGGATCGCAGCGGCGAGGTCGCCCGGCGTGGCCCTCAGCAGCTCGAAGATCTCAATTAGGTTCGACTTGCCGGAGCCATTGGGACCGATAATTACGTTAAGCGAGGTAAGTGGGATGGGCGGTGCGTCGGGCCCGAACGAGAGCATGCCCCGCGGCTCGATCGACGTTATAAAAGGCTGCACCGGCATTGAACTGAGTGTACCCAAAGGGATCGGTCCACCCGGCGCTTTCGGCGAGAGCGCCATTCACATCTCCAACTTCCCGCGATATACCATCTCTTTCGGCTTGAACGCCTTCCGAATTTCAAACGCGCCGAGTTGGCTTTCAAACACGACGTCCTTGTCGGAAGCGGCGATCGCGGGCGTTTTGGGGAAGTAAAACAAAACCTCCTCGCGCGCCTCGGGCGGGTTTACTTTCACCTCCTCGGCGTAGATCGCCGCTTTGCCCTTCGGCGTGAGCTTCGCGGTTCCCAGCAACTCGTCGCGCATCCGCGCCGACGCCTCGGAATCGCGGCCGCCTTTTGGCATTTCCAACCCCACCACGGCAACGACATAATATTTCTCCTCGCGGTCCAACGTGTAACCGGGGTCGCCCGCGGCGGGGAGCCTATCGCCGAACTTCAGCCGCAGCATCGCCTGCTTCACCGGCAGCGCGCTCTCCCATCGCACCACGACGCGCATCGTCGGCATCCCGGCGGCGACCGAATCCGGCGCGGCGAGAGGACCACTTACGCCGCCCACGGGAGGACGCCCCGGCCCGCCGGGCATTCCGCCGTTCGCCGGGTCCACCGGCGCGCCCAACGAAATCCCGTTTCCTCCCTCCTTGCTTTCCCGTTTGGCTTCCTTCGGATCCACCGTCGCCATCACTTCTTTCGCCCACGGCGAATCCTTCAACGTCCTCGCCACATCCTCGCCGGACCACTGCGCGAAATCCTTGGCCTTCCACGGATCGCCGGCGAAGACGGCTATTCCCAACGCCGCGAATAAAAACAAACGGGCCTTCATCCCTTTATTGTCGGCCATCCCTCGCGTCGCGTCGAACCGGGGCGGGCGTTGTGTATACTTGTCTTTGTCGTTTTTACAGAACATGCGCTACGCCACCGTTATTCCATTCGCCTGCCTCTTCGCCGTATCGCCGGCCATGGCGCAGGAACTGCCTTCCCTGTCGGGCGCGGTCCGCGACGCTTCCGGCGCGGCGATCGCCTCCGCCTCCGTCAACGCGACGAATGCCGAGAGCGGCGCGGTGCGGCGGTCGGTCTCCGACGGCGAAGGCCGCTACACGTTCGCCGCCCTGCCGATCGGGCGCTACGAGCTCCTGGCCACGAAGCCGAACTTCCGCACGGAGTCTCGCCGCGGCATACAACTCGATCTGGGCACTCAGGCTGTCGTCGATCTGGTTCTCGAGGTCGGTGAGGCGCGGGAACAAGTCACCGTGTCGGGGAGCGCTCCGCCTTTGAACACGAGCACCGCCGAGACGGAGGGTTTGGTTGGCGAGAGCGAAGTGAAGGACCTCCCTCTCAACGGGCGCAGCTACGATCAGCTTCTGACACTGAACCCCGGCATCGTCAATTACACCGCTCAGAGAACGGGCGGCATCGGAATCTCGAATTCCGCGGTGGGCAATATGTTCGCGGTTTCCGGCCGGCGGCCGCAAGAGAATCTGTTCCTACTGGACGGCGTCGAATACACGGCCGCGGCGGAAATCGATTTTCAGCCCGGCGGTACCAGCGGCCAGTTGCTGGGCGTGGACGCGGTGCGCGAATTTAACGTCGCCACCACTCCCTACGGCGCCGAATACGGCAAGCGCCCCGGCGCCCAGGTGTCCATCGCCACGCAATCGGGAACCAACGCTCTGCATGGAACGCTGTTCGAATTTCTCCGCAATAGCGATCTGGACGCCCGAAACTTTTTCGACCGGAAGTCTGTGCCCGGCTTCGGCCGCAATCAATTCGGAGCCTCGCTCGGCGGCGCCATCGTGAAAGACAAAACCTTCGTCTTCGCCGATTACGAGGGGTTCCGCCAGCACCTGGGCCTGAGCAACGTGACGTTCGTCCCCGACAACAATGTGCGCGCCGGAAACCTCCCCGGCGCGGGCGGAACGCTCACCCACATCGGCCTCGCTCCCGGCGTGGCCCAACTGCTGGATTTCTGGCCCGTGCAAAATGGCCCGGAGTTGGGCAGCGGCATCGGCGAGGCCTTCAATAGCCCCGTCCAGGGTATTCGCGAGGACTTCGGCACGGTGCGTTTGGACCACGTTTTTTCCGAGCGCGATACGCTAAACGCCATTTACACCGTGGACGACAGCGCCGACAGGACACCGACCATCAATCCGTTTAGCGTGGATGTCGAGGCGCTGCGGGAGCAAGTAGCCAGCTTGCGCGAGACGCATGTCTTCTCGCCATGGCTAGTGAATAGCGCGGCATTCGGCTTCTCGCGCGCCAGCTATAATTACACCGGCGAGCCAACCATCGATCAACCTGGCTTCCTCGCGGGACGCCCCATGGGCGCGCTGGTGATCGGCGGCAGCGCGACGCCTAACACGCCCAGCCAACTCGCGCTCGCCGGCAGCAACTATGGAAGCAATATCTTCGTGACGCGCAATCTCTTTACCGCCGAAGACAGCGTATCCATCACCCATGGCATTCATCAGATCGCCGCCGGCGGCTGGTTCCAGCGCATTCAAGCCAACGACAGCGAGGCCCTGGGCCAGTATGGCCAAGCGACGTTCGGCAGCCTCGCCAGCTTTATGCAGGGCGTCATCACGACGTTCACCGCCGTCCCCAACCCCACGCCGCTCAGTTGGCGCTCGGCGGAAGGAGCGCTTTTTGTCGAGGACGAGATGCGGCTCACGCAGCGCTTCACCCTGACCCTAGGCATCCGCGCCGAGTCCACCAACGGCTGGAACGAAGCTACGGGCCGCGCCGCGAACTTCGTCTTCGGTCCAACCGGTGCCCTGCTCACCCAACCTCGCGTCGGCTTCTTCGGCGCTTACCGTGAACAACGCGAAGTTTCTGCCGGAGCCTCGCGCCGCTGTGGCTTGGGATCCTTTCGGAAGCGGCCGCACGGTGATTCGCGCCGGCTTCGGCATCTACAACTCGCTGCAGGACGGCCTCAGCTACCGCCTCGATCAAAATGCGCCGTTCAACACGAGCATTACGCTGAAGAATCAGAATGTCTCGACATTGAACATCGTTCCCGGCGCGCCCCTGCCATCCGGTTTTCTTGTCGCCCCGGCGGGTGTTCAACAAAATCTGCAAACGCCCACTGTGATCGCCTACAACTTTTCCGTCGCACAAATGATCGCACCCGAAACGGTGCTGACCGTCGGCTATTCCGGTTCCCACGGCTACCACGAGATCGTCAGTGTCGACCCCAACGAGGCCATCCCCACCGTCTGCCCGGCCGCGCCCTGCCCGGCGTCGCTTCCTTCAGGAACCATTTACTATCCCAAAAACGCTCCGTTCGCCAACCCCAAACTCGCCAGCGGCTGGACTTGGTTCTCCGAGGGAAGCAGCAATTACAACGCGCTCGAAATCGACGTGAACCATCGCTTCCATAGCGGCTTTCAACTGCGCGGCGTTTATACTTGGGCTAAGAGTTTGGACGACGGCGATACGCTGAACGGCAGCGCCTCGGCCAACGCGCCGGGCTTGGTTGAGGACGCACATAACCTGCGCCTGGATTGGGG
This sequence comes from uncultured Acidobacteriota bacterium, assembly GCA_963823105.1. Taxonomy (GTDB): domain Bacteria; phylum Acidobacteriota; class Terriglobia; order Bryobacterales; family Bryobacteraceae; genus JAJYKC01. The sequence goes on along the minus strand of CAWGKC010000005.1, from coordinate 273,511 downwards.
TCCGTCCACGTTCGACGTCCGTCAAGCGGCGGCGATCAGCGGCAGCTACGCACTGCCGTTCGGACGCGGCAAACGCTTCGCTCATGAGGCGTCCGGGCTGCCCGGCTTCCTCATCGGCGGCTGGTCGCTCGATGGCATTGAAACGATCCGCTCCGGTTTTCCCTTCACGCCGGAACTGAGTTTCAACCCTTCCAACAACGGGAACGGCACAAACCCGGTGCGGCCGTCGCTGAATCCGAACTTTCAAGGCAACATCATTTTGGGCCAGCCGAGCCGCTACTTCAATCCCAACGCGTTCTCGGTCCCCATCAATGGCACGTACGGCAATCTGGGCCGCGACGCGCTCTACGGTCCGGGTCTGGCCGAACTCGATCTTTCCCTCATCAAGGATTCGCGCGTCACCGAGAAACTCGACGTCCAGTTCCGCGCCGAAGCGTTCAACATCCTGAACCACGCGAATTTTAATACGCCGAACTTGATCGTATTCACCTCGCCCACCGCCGCGCCCTCGCCCACGGCGGGTGTGATCGCCAGCACGTCCACCACGTCGCGGCAGATTCAATTCGCCATCAAGCTGATTTGGTGATCGTCACTTGCCGTCCAGCAGAACGCGAACGGCGCGGTCGAGTTGCGCATCGCGGCCCTCATCGGAATCGCCCAGCATCCGCTGCACTTCCACGTCCACCGGGCGCGGATGCATCTCCATCGTCTGCCCGCTCAAGTCCTGCACGCGAATCTCCGGCTCGCGCACCACGGAGCCGTCGATCAGCCGCTGCCCGCTCGTATAGATAATCCACCCCGCCGTCGGCTCGCCGACCACCTTGCCTAGCTTCAATGCGCGATAGCCCTCGGTGAAATCCTCCGCGTCCGACAACGACGATTCGTTCGTGATCAGAACGGTGGGAAGGCCGAGCGCGCGCTGGCCCAGAAACGGCCGGGCGGGTGCGGCGGGCAATCCGCGCGGCGTCATGATCAGATAATTCTTCCGCGCGAATACGTCGATTGCATAGCCGTTAATGAAGCCGCCGTTGTTATTGCGAATATCGACCACGACGCCCTGCTTGTTCTCGTTGCGCGCGTCGAGATCGACATAGAGCTGCTGCAGCGATTGCTGGCCCATGTCTGGCAAATGAATATAGCCCAGCTTCCCGCCGCTGATTTTATCCACGTAAGCGCGATTGGCGTTTACCCATTGCCGGTAAAGCAGGCCCGTCTCCGCGGTGGCTGCGATGGGCCGTACCACAACGTCGCGCTTCTTCGCCGCATCGCCCGCCGAGCCAACCTCCAGCACCACTCGCCGGTCCACTTCGTTCTCCAACAAGCGATCGAGATTTATATGGGGACCCACCGCCGCCCCGTTCACCGCGAGCAGCGTCTCCCCAGGCTTGATCGTCCCTTCGATCGCCGCGGGCCCAAGCTCGATCACCTCGCGAATCACCAGACCCTTGCCCGCCTCGTACGGCTCGCGCTCGAAGCGCAGCCCGAGCCTTCCCACTGGCGCGCCGGGATTCGCCGGTGGCCCGCCGATGCCCGAATGCGACGAGTTCAAATCTCCGATCATCAACCCAATCACGCGCCGCATCTCGTCCTGATTGCGGCTCCCGGCGACGTATGGCGCGTATTGGTCTCGCAGCTCGGCCCAATCGTGCCCATTGAACGACGAATCGTAGAACCGCCGGTTCAATACGCTCCACGCCTCCGCAAAAGCCACTTCCTTGTCCTGGTCGAAGTCCACATCCATCTCGGCCGTCACCGCAACCGGCTTCGCCACGCGGCTTTCGAGCGGAATCGTCACCACGTGCCCCTTGTCCAGAAAAAAGACTTCCTTCGAGTCGGGCGAAAACTGGTAGTCGGATTTATTTCCCGCCGTCGAGGTCAACTGCCGAGCAACCGCCGGTTCCTTGGCAAGCTCGTCGAGCGAGTAAGTATAGAGATTCCGTTGCCCGGCGGCGCTGGCGGCAAATAGCAGCGTCTTTCCGTCCGGGCTGATCTCCGGCGCCTGCACATCCAGGCCAATCGGCAACAGCGTCAACCGCCGGTCGATCCCGTCGAAGACGATCTTCACCGGTTGCGTCTTTTCCGGGGCGGCTTCCTTGGGTTTGGCTTCCGCTGTTTCGCTTGAGCCCGTCTTCTCCGGCGCGGTTTTCTCCGGCTCGAAAAGCTTCTTAAACTCGTCTTCGCGATATCTCGGTACGCGCGGCAGCAAGTCCACGCGGGCCATCTGCGGTGTCTCGCTACGCTGCGCCGTTTCAAACAGAAGATACTTGCCGTCCGGCGCCCAGGCGATGCGCGAGGCGGTTTCGCCGTTGGCGAGGAAGCTCACGGGATGCACCTCTCCGCCCGCCGCCGCCACCACGTTCACGTTGCGGAAGGACTTCGCGCCATAACTGGCGAAGGCCACCCACTGACTGTCCGGCGACCACGCCGTGGCCGGATCCCACAACATATCCGTCGCCACCACCCGGTCCGCCAGTCCGTCGATCGTGAGAACGTGAACCTCTTTTTCGTTGCGCACGAACGACAGCATCTTGCCATCCGGCGAGTACTCGGGGACCTCGTCCTCGGCGCTGGTGTTCGTCAATTGCCGCTCTGAATCCTTGGCGAAGTCGTATTCGAAAAGCTGTCTGTGCCCGTTGCGCTCGGAGACGTACACGATGCGTTTGCTGCCGCGCGACCAACGAATCCCGCTCTCCTCCGCCGCGGTATGCGTCACCCTTTGCGCCACGCCTCCGTCTTTCGCCGAAGCGGCAAACACCTCGCCATGCGCCACGATGGCCAGCTTCTTGCCATCGGGTGAAACCGTCAGACCGGTGAACTCCGGAATCGCCTCGTGCTTCACCGTAGGCCCCGCCGGCGCGCCTCGCAAGCGAATCTCCACCGGCGCCGCCTTGCCCGTCTTCGTGTCCATTTTCCAAATGGCGAAGCCGCGCTCGAAAACGATCTCCTTCCCTTGATGGCCGATCGACGGCCACAGCACGCGCCCTTCGGTGAAATGAGTCAATTGCCGCGCCGCTCCGCCCGCAACCGCCGGCTGCGACCAAACGTTCTCAGTACCGCCGCGATCCGACATATAAAACAGCGTCTTCCCGTCACCGCCCCACATCGGCCACGCCTGCTTCGATGGCCCTCCGATCACTCGACGGTACCCTCCGCTCTCGCTCACCGGCTTCACCCAAATCTCCGTCTCGTCGATGTGGCTATGTCCATTGCGCCACCACTGCGAGGAACTGATGCCGCGCGCCACCAGCGCGATCGCATCCCCATCCGGCGACGGCGCGCTCTCGAATTCGTTCAGATACCGCTCGCGGCTCACCTCCAGCGGCGTTCCGCCCTCCACGCTCACGCGAAAGATGTCGTTGAGATGGCCGATATCGTTGGCCGAAGACGTGAAGTAGATCCACTTCCCGTCGGGCGACCATCCATCGGGCTGCTCGGCCGCGTCGCTCCAGGTCAACCGCGTCAATTCACCCGTAGCGAATGTTAAAACGTAAATATCGCCGTTGCCCGTTCGCGTGGAACCGAACGCGAGCATCCTTCCATCGGGCGAATAGAGCGGACGGGATTCCGTCGCCGGATGCGCGACAAGCAGACGCGCCTCGCCCCCGCGCGCGGGAACGGTCCATATGTCTCCGCCGGAGACGAAAGCGATTTCGGAGCCATCCGGCGAAATCGCCGGCTCACCGAGCGAAGGTTTGGGCGCGATTCCTTCCGCCCATAGAGCCGTCGCGACTAGACATAGCCATGCCAACGAGGAAAGCGGCCGCCGATAGATCATGCGTACAAGGATAATCCAGGCGGCCGATCCAATTTACATCGCTTGGCTAACGGCCTTTGCCGCCGAATGGATCGCCGAGGTGGCCGCTTTGTGCCCTGCCGCAACGGCCGCTTCGGCCTGATCGAGGCCCCTCTCGACGGTCTTCGCTCCCCGGTCCACCGCATCCTGCAACGAGTCCCGGACATTCAGCGCGGCCCTCTGGACCGTCTTGCCGCCCTCGCGCGCCTTCGATTGGATCCGTTTCCGCGTGTCTTCTCCCGACTCCGGCGCCCACAGCAAACCCGCCGCGATTCCGGCCCCCACGCCCAGACAAAAATAAACGATTGGATGTGTATGTTTCAATTTTTTCTTCTCCTGTATCTTGTTAGACTCCCCCGTTTCCATCGTGTTTCCCGCGCCGTCCCCGCCGGCGCTCCTGCTATCATGGAAATTCCCCAAGGAGAATCATTTGAGTTCCATTGGTGTGTCCACCCCGCCGCTGACGGCCACCACCACGCGGTCGTGGAAATCGATCGTCCTCGTCTTCTGTTGCACGGTGATTGGCGCCATCGCCCAAATGCTGATCAAGACCGGCGCTAACACCATCACCCACAAAGGCCTTCTCGATTCCCTCATCGGCATGGTCACTAACCTGCCGCTTTTCGCCGGCTATTGCCTCTATGGCGTCAGCATGGTGCTGTTGGTGTTGGCTCTGCGCCACGGCGAGCTTTCCCAGCTTTATCCGGTAATCGCGCTCACTTATGTCTGGGTCTGCCTGCTCTCGGTGGCCGTCCTCCACGAACCGATGAACCTCTACAAATCGATTGGCGTCGGCTTCATCGTCTTCGGAGTCGCCGTTCTCGGCGGAAAAGGCAAAAAATGAAAACGCCCGTTTCCTCGATGGCTCTCGTTCTCATCGGTTCTTTCATCGGATCTTTCGGCGCCGTGTTCTTGAAGTTCGGAGCTAACAAACTCGGCGGCGGTTGGAAGAATGTTTTGACCAACTGGTACATCCTCGCCGGCATCGCCGCGTACTTGCTCTCCTCGCTGTTCTTCGTGATGGGAATCCGCCGCGGAGAATTGACCATCCTCTACCCCATGGTTTCGCTCGGCTACGTCTGGACGCTTTATCTGGCCAAGGTATTCTTTCACGAACCGCTGACGCGTCTCAAGTTCGCGGGCCTCGGCCTGATTTTCGTCGGCATCGTTTTTCTGCAACTCGGCAACACGTAGCCGGTATGATCCGTCCACCGATTCTGCTACTGCTCGCGGCCTCGGGAGTCCAGGGCGGCGTGGCCGTCTACACCCCGATCGAGCCTATGTTCGCGGAATCCGGCGCGGTCGTTGTCGCAAGTTGTGTTTCCGTCGAGCGGAAAGACCCAAGCGCGCCGGTTGAGCGCGATGGTCATCTCGTCCCGCTCGATTACATCGCGACTTACACGACAATCAAGATATACAAAGGCGCGAAAGTACCCCCGTCCTTCCGAGTCTTCTACCCCGTCCCCGATCCCGCCGAAGGCGCCCCGGGTTGCGGCAAGGATCCCGTCCTTCTTTTCCTGATTTCGCGCGGCTCCGGAGAGCCATACGCACTCGCGAATTCCGCCTTCGGGTCGCGGTCTTTTCCTGGCCGGCCCTTGCAACGGGCACCCGGACTGACCCCGCTCGAGGAGCTAGCGACGGACGCCGCCTCGTTCTTATCCGCCGGCGGCTCGCGCGCCGAAACCGCGCTCCGCCTGCTCGACGACTTCGGCTATCTCAGCGAGGCGGGCACGGACGCGGTTGCTTCGTTTACCGGGCCTCTCGAACACGACGCTGCCGTGTTGCGGCTCGAGATCCTCGTGCGCGCCGGCCGCCCGGAATATTTCGAGAAACTCCTCCGCGAGATTCGCGGTTACCCGGAGGCGGGGACCCCGATCGGTCTGTGCGAGGCGCTGGAGAAGGGCGGCACAGCCAAAGACCTGCCCGCGTTAGAGGAACTGGCGCGCTCGGCGCCCGCGAACAGTCTAACGCGGGGCTGCGCGGACCGCGGCATCCGCAACCTGACGCGGCGCTAGAATTTCTCCAGGCCCTCCGCGTGATTTAATAGCTGCTGTATGAAAACTCGAATCGCACTCCTCGCCTCGCTGCTCGCTTCTTCCCTCCTCGCCGCCGGAGGCGATGGCTCAAAACAGCTCTTCAACGGCAAAGACCTCACCGGCTGGAAGCATGTCGACAAAGGCTCCATGACGGTGGAGAACGGACTGATCCGCACGCACGGCGGCATGGGTCTGCTCTACTGGACCGGCGGGAAAGTCGGCAATTGCACGATTCACGTCGTGTACAAGATGCGCGACGAAAACGATAATTCCGGCGTCTACGTCCGCATCCCCGTCGAACCGCGCGAAGCCTGGATGCCCGTCAACTACGGCTATGAAGTCCAGATCGACAACCACCCCGAGAGGGGGAACGAGGACGAATACCACGTCACCGGCACGCTCTACTCGCTCACCAAGCCGCTCGCCAAACCCGGCAAACCCGGCCCGCAGTGGAACACGATGGACATCACGCTCGACGGCCTCCGCACCATCGTCACGGTGAACGGCGTCAAGGTCACCGACTACACCGAAGGCCAACCCGTGCCCCCCCAAAAACTCAGCTTCGAACCCATCCGCGGACCGCGGCCCGCCGAAGGCTGGTTCGGCCTTCAGAACCACAGCGACAACGACATCGTCTTTTTCAAGGAAGTCGCGCTCAAGCAACTCCATTAACCGCCGATATCGACGGCCTTCACATTGTCGTCCGGGATTCTGTCGATTAGCAGCGCGAACGGATCGATGCCGGCTTTATCCGGCAACTCGTCGACGGTGAAACGGTAAGTGTGCGGCCCGCTGGTCATCGGCATCCGTTCGCGGTACAGCGTCTTCCCGTATTTCTTGCCCGGCGCGGGCTTGGCGAACGCCCCGATCTCGATCCAATCCTCCACTGGGACCTGGCGCTCATTGCCCTTCTCGTCGGCCTTAAACTTCTCCGCGTCTACCTCGATCGTCACATCGTACTTGCCGTCCCCGCGCTTCTTCGCCGCCGCCGAAATCGTGCGATTCGAAAACAGCGTGATGTCGTAAAACAGATCCCGCATCAGGTATTGGTATTGCGGCGGTGTCTGCTCGCGCAGCGCGTCGACAAGCGCGTAGGATACCGGATACGGCGGAGGCGCATAGCCGTACTGACCTAGCACTTTACGCAAGGCCCGGTTCACTCCGTCCTCGCCGATCATCTCCTTCAGGTAATACATCACCACGCTTCCCTTGCGGTAATGAATGTATCCCTGGCTCGCTTCCACCTTCAGAAGTGGACGTTCATTCAGTAACTCCCGGCCGCGCGATCGCAAGTAGTTATCCATCTCGTACTTCAAAAACTTGCGCATCGTATCGCGTCCGTATTGCTTCTCCATCACCATCAATGCCGAATATTGAGCCAACGTTTCCGACAATACCGTGGCGCCCTGCATGTTCGCGCCGATCACCTGATGCGCCCACCATTGATGCCCCATCTCGTGCGCCACCACATAGAACACCATGTCGATGTCCTCGGGGTCCTTCAAATTGGCGATAAACCCGATGCTCTCCGAATAAGGCATCGTCCCCGGAAACGCCTGGGCGAATCCGGCGATCCGCGGAAACTCGATGATGCGCGCCTCTTTATTCGAATACGGTCCGAAGTTCTGCGTATAGTATTCAAACGACCGCCGCACCGACTGCAGCATCTTCGGCACGTTCCACGGCTGTTCCTTGAGATAGTAGACTTCGATCTTGATTCCCTTCCATTCCTCGCGCGCCACCTCGTAGCGAGCCGAAAGAAACGAATAAAAGTTCAGCGCGAAATGATCTAGGCGGTATTGATAGTACCGCCGGCCGTTCTGCGTCCACTCCCGGATGAGCGACCCCGGAGCGATCGCGATCTGATCGGGCGTTGTGCTAATCACCGTCTCCACATTCACCCAGTCCGAGTTGTTACTAATATAATTGTCCCGGCAATCCGCGGTGCAGTTCCGCTCCAGCGCCGGCATCCGCTCCTTCTCTTTCAACCCATACTTCTTCCGCGTGTTCTTGTCTTCCAATTCCGACCCCGGCTGATAGCCGATTTGCGGCGCGATCGTATTGTTGAAAAACGTTCCGTTCTGAACGATCTGCAGCTCCGTCACCGTGTTCTCGAAGCCGCGAGTCGCTTTCTTCACCGTATATCGCATGTGCCGCTTCTCGGCCGGCTGCATCGGAGGGTTGAGCCGATAGATCCGGTAATGGAGCCGTCTGTCATCCTTCTCAAGCTGCGCGCCGTCGATGCTTACTTCCGTCTTGAGATCCGGATCGAGAGTTAGATCCAGCCGGGAAATCGGCTGAGTGGTCTCGTTCTCGATTATCTGGTCGCCCCGCATCTCGCCCTCCCGGCGCTCGGGGTAAATATCGATCCAATATTTGACGTCGACGATCCGCGGCTGCGGTAGATGCTCGTACTTCTTATACGCTTTTTCGTAGCCAATGGAGATCTGTTCCCGATCGTCCTCGGTGACAATGTGGTTCACCATTTCGGTGTTGTAGTAAATCCACCCTCCGATGCCTACGAACGCCGCGCTAAAGATAAACGCCGCCGTTCGTACCGGACCGTCGAAGCGCAATCGAGCCTCCGCCAGACGGTGTTTCCAGGCCTTCTCCCGCCCACGCTGCCACAGCAGAACGCTTCCCACCGCCAGTAACCCGCAGAAGGCCGTCCAATACAAGGTAAACCAAGTCCAACTTTCCCAATACGGCGCGAAACCGAAGAAATCCGAATAAGTGACATCGGGCGTCGATCCGAACTGCACCAGCCGCGTCCCCACTTTTAGTGGACGCCAAGCGAAGGCGTTGGCGATCATGAAGGCGATGAAAGCGAAATAACCCACATACTTGTTTGGCGAGACGACGTGTATAAAATAAGCGAGCGCCGCGAGGAATATGAAGCCCGAGAAATCCATCCATAGGATCTCGGTGGCCCACAAGCCAAACTGAAACCGATGATACCCGCTGAAGACCTGGGTCAACACCCCGGCCGTCATCGCCAAAAAGAGAATGACGAAGATCGAACCGAGCAATGCGCAGAGTTTCGACAAATACACCGGCCAGTCGGGATGTGGAAGCGCATCGGTAATTTCGTCGATTCCCGCATCCCGCTCTTTCCAAACCAACACGCCGGCATAATAGGTCACCATCGCCACCAGAAACAGATAGAGCGTCCCCTCGATGATCTCCACCAACCGGTACGTGACCGGCAGCGAAGTGTTTCCGTAACCCTCGGACGCGTTCAGAATCAGGCTGGGGACGGTGTTTAAGAGCGCGGCGAGCGTAATTACAATGAACGATGTGGACTTCACCAGCCCGAAGAATTCCACCTTCACCCCGCCCAGAAACTGTAAAAGGTGCGCGCTCCATCCGAATTCCGGAGCGTGGCTTATCGCGGCCGGCGCCGCCGCAAGCGCCGTCTCTTCCCCGGCTCCTGCGTCTTTCCGCTTGCGCCGGCGGCCGCTCCTCTCCTCAAAACGGAATCGCGCGTAAGCGAACGCGAAGATCGCCGCGCCAGCCGTCAGCCAGATCACCCGGTTCCAAAGAAGCAAGCCCGTATATCCGGCGGTCAGGTGGTTCTTCTCGGCAACGGTCCAGTATTTGGTGAGCAGCCCGAACGTCCGGATGGCGAACGGGTCGAGCAGCGCCGCCGCGGTTTCGTGCCTCAAATCGGTAGTCAACGCCTGGCCCACACCGTAGCCGTGATCAACACCAGCCCGCCGATGAACGACGTTACGGTGCTCCGAGTCAGCACGGCGATCGCGAAAATAATCGCGGCGATGAAAAAAGTATTCGGAATCGCGAACACCAGAATGCCGTCCAAGTGCGCCATCCAGTTCACCGGCCCCCACCGCTCGGCGTCCACCCATGGCATCCATTTCGCCACAAGGATTCCCACTGTGACGCCCAACATCGGAATTACGGCGATCAGCGACGATCCCAGATATCTTCCCAGTAAGTAGCTGGACTTATGGATCGGCTTGGTAAAAATCATCTGGTACGTGTTCGAGGAAAAGTCCCGCGTCGCCGCCGAGTTCACGAACGCCACAGTCATTAAAAGCGTCAACAAACACAGAAAGGAGTAAAAATTCTCGATGACGTATGGAGCGTTCTTGTAAGTGTTCTCCAGCGCCCCGCCGACGATCACCTTGTCCGTCGCCGTCGCACCGAAGATCATCAGCGAGATAATCGCCAGAAAGATCCACAGCATCCACGACCGCAGCCAGTATCGAACCTCGAAGGCGAAAAAGTGAAATAACATTTGCGCTTGCCGCCTAGTTCATCCCGGCGATCTTCGAAAAGAACACGTCTTCAAGATCCGCCGCCGCCGGCTCGAATCCGTCGCCTGGCATCTCCGCGCTGAAGACGTGAATCAGCGGCCGCCCCGAGATTAGTCTGCTCGAAATCACCTTGTACCGGATTTCGTAATCCTTCATCTCCGCCTTCGTAATAAACCGCTGCCATATCTTTCCGCCGATCGCGCCGACCGCCAAATCCGGCGCTCCCGCGAACAGAACCCTGCCCTCGTGAATGATCGCCATGTTCGTGCAAAGCTCCATTACGTCCTCCACGATATGCGTGGAAAGAATGACGATGACGTTCTCTCCGATTTCCGACAACAAATTGTAAAACCGGTTGCGCTCGCCAGGGTCGAGACCCGCGGTCGGCTCGTCCACGATCAACAACTGAGGATCGCCGATCAACGCCTGCGCGATCCCGAACCGTTGCCTCATGCCACCGGAGAAACTCGCCAGCGCCTTCTTGCGCACCTGGTGCAAATTCACGCGATGTAGCAGCGAATCGACAAGCTCCTTCCGCTCCCGCCCGTTCGCGAACCCCTTCAGCAGCGCCAGGTGATCCAACATTTCCCGCGCCGAGATGCGCGGATAGACCCCGAAATCCTGCGGCAGATACCCCAGCCTCTTCCGCACCTCGTCCTTCTGCCGCAACACGTCGATGCCGCCAAGAAACGCCGATCCGCTATCCGGCGATTGCAGCGTGGCGACGATCCGCATCAGCGTGGACTTCCCCGCGCCGTTCGGCCCCAGCAATCCGTACATGCCCAGCGGAATCGTCAGCGAGACGTCGTCGAGCGCCCGTACTCCGTTCGGGTAAGTTTTAGATAGTCCTTCAATTCGTAATTCCATTGCCGCATCTCCCATTGAATGAATTCCGCCGCCCGCGAGAGCCGGACCAAAGAGTGAATACGCAAACCGTTGCCCGCCGGTTCCCGGACTCGCTATCGCACCTTCACCACCATCGCCGTCATGTCGTCGTGCTGCGGAGCGCCCGCGGCGAATCGATCGGCTTCTTCAATCATTCGGCCGATCATGTCCACGCAGGAAAGCGTCCGGCATCCCCGCACCGCTTCGATCAACGCCTCCTCGCCCCACTCTTCCTCCACCGGATTCATCGCCTCGCTGATGCCATCGGTGAAAAGCACGAGTATGTCGCCTGGCTGCGTTTGGAAGTGGGTTTCGACGTAACGCGACGGGGGGAACAGGCCGATCACCGGCCCGCCCGCCTCCAACCGGATCACCTCGTCCCCGCGAAAGATCATCGGCGGATTGTGCCCGCCGTTCACATACAGAAGATCCCCCGTCCCCGTGTCGTATTGCGCGTAGAAGAACGTCGCGTACCGGTTCTCCGGCGATGAGTCGTAGATCAACTGATTCAGGTTCGCCATCAACTTCGCCAGATCGGACCGGCCGTCGATCGTCTGCCCGCGCAGCGAGGCCTGGAGGCTCGCCATCAACAACGCGGCCGGAATCCCTTTACCGGAAATGTCCCCGATCGCGATGCCGAACTGGCCGTTCGGAAGATGGAGAAAATCGTAGTAGTCCCCGCCCACACCCAGCGCCGGGCGGCACCGGCCTCCATACTCAAGACCCTCCACCTCTGGAAAGCTCTGTGGAAACAGCCGCTCCTGCACCTCGCGCGCGATCTCCAATTCGCGGTTCAGCCTCTCCCGCCGCGCCACTTCCCCGGCGATCTGCCCGGTGAGCCGGCTGTTCTCCAGCGCCAGTCCCGTCTGCGCCGCCACCGATTCCAGCAGGCTGACGTCGGATTTCGAGTACGGCTCCTCCGAACGCTTCGGTCCCAGGCTGATGATCCCCACCATCTTCTCCCGCACCGCCAACGGCAACAGCAACTGCGTATCGAGCGCCTGCAACCGCCCGGTTTCCACGCCGTTCATCTCCGCGTTGCGATACACCCAGGAATCCGGGTCGTCAAAATAAACGCGCAACGGCTCGCGGTTCAGCGCCAGCACGGCGGCCGCGCCCGCGCCCTCGTCAAAGCTCACCGAAGGCGCCTCGGCGTAACCCGAAGCGTAGGCCGGCTCGAACCGTCCACCGCGGTTCACCAGCATCGCGATACGCTCCACATGCAATGTCTCCGAGATTCGCCTCGCCACGGTTTCAAGCAATGGTTGAGTCTCGATCATGGTGCGCACTTCCTGGCTGAGTTCTCCCAAAACCTGCTCCGCGCGATAGGCTTCCCGGAAGAAACGCTGATCCACCCACAGCCGTAATTTCGTCGCGCCGGCGTTGAGCCAACCGGCCAGCGCCACGCCCAGCGCCAGAACGGCGATCTTCTCGGCCCGGTTCCTGGATGGATCTTCCGCGAGCAAAAACCCCGCCGCGACCACCCCCGCCGTGGCCAGCACTTGCGCCACCCTCACTCCGCGCTGCGCCAATGCGTATTGCAAGCCCTGCCGCAGCACCGCGCGCAAATCCATCGCCCGATGAACCACGATCACATACGCCAACGTCAGCGGAAAAAGAATCAGCAGGAAAAACGCCGGAACCCACAGCAACTCGGGAATGTTTCCGAATCCTCTCGCCAGCCCGAAAATCACCACGAATAATAGCGGCAGCATCGCCGCCGACGCGCCCCATCGTAAAAGCCGGAGCCTCCGCCGCGCGTCCGGCGCCGGAGACTTCGCGATCCTGTACCCCAATGCCGCGAAGAACCCGCCGATGGCGATCATGCTGACATACACCGAAGCCGGCTCCAGCACCCTCGCCGCCGCCGCCAGCGCGGAAAAGCGCCCGCTCATCTCGGCGTCGGCGACGGACAGAAGCGCCATCAGCATTCCGTTCGCCGCCAGCGGAGCGATCAATAGCCACTTCAACCACGGACGGCGCCGGTCCACCGCCAGGCGGTCCGGAAAATAGATCCCGAACAGCAGCATTGGAATCGCCCACGCCGCGCCGAACATCGTGTGATACGCCAGCCCCGCGTCGCGGAACGGATTCGGCCATCGCCACAGGATATCCATAACGAAATCGCCGTTTGTACTGAGATTGGCAAAACTCATCATCAAGCCCAGCAGCAGCCACGCGAGCGGATCGCGCACGCGAATAAACACCACCATCAGGCCCAGCGCGATGCAAAACAGCGGTGTGACGACTTGAGTGACAAGATAAACGAACCAGCGCACCGCGCGGTTCGAAGGTCCTTGATACGGCGCCAGCAGAAGCGTCACCGTCCGATCCGCGCCCGCCCGCCGAACGCGCATCGTCAACGGATCGCCGGGCACCTTTCCGCGCAACATCGCGCTCAACTCCGCCTCGCCGGTGTAAGGCTTCCCGCCCACCTCCATCAATTCGTCGCCCGGCCTCGCTCCGTTCGCTTTCTCCAGCCCATTTACGGCCAGAATCCGATTCGAGTCGAGGTCCATGTAAATCGGACGCGCGGCCTCTCCCGTCTCCTTGCCCAGCGCATTCACGACGGACACCGAATAGGCGGCGTGGAAGCCGCCCACCGCAAGCGCTAGAAAAATCAGAAGCCAGTACAGGGCTCGGTCCGTGAGAAAACGGCGGCTCATCGTGCAAACCTTTATAGCAGGGCCGCGCCCTACAACGCGGTGGCCTTTGTCAGCGGCCTCTGCCGGATCTCCATGCAGCCCTTACCCGTCGGAAGCATCTTCCCCGGATTCAACCGGCACTCCGGATCGAACAGCTTCTTGATCGCGGCGATCAAATCCAGCGAGTCGCTCGAAAACTGGCTGGCGATCAGCTCCATCTTCTCCATCCCCACTCCGTGCTCGCCAGTGATCGACCCGCCGCGCGAAACGCAGAATCGCAGAATCGCGTCTCCGGCCGCTTTGGCCCGCTCCAGTTCGCCCGGCTTGCGCGGATTGAACAAAATGATCGGATGCATGTTGCCGTCGCCCGCGTGGAAGATATTGCTGATCGTCAAGCCGTGCTCCCGCGCCGTCTGTTCGATAAAGCGCAACGTCGGCGCTATTTCCGTGCGCGGCACCACGCCGTCCTGCACGTAATAAGACGGACTTACCCGTCCCACGGCACCGAAGGCGTTCTTCCGCCCCTTCCACAGCAGCTCGCGCTCCTCCTCCGTGCGCGCCACGCGAAACTCCCGCGCTCCGCAACGTTCGCAAGCCTCCCTCACCTGCTCCGCCTGCTCCTCCACCACCTCGCGCAGTCCCTCCAACTCGATCAACAACACCGCGGAAGCGTCCATCGGATACCCGGCGTGCGTCGCCTCCTCCACCATCCGCAGCATCACCCCGTCCAGCATCTCCACCGCCGCCGGCGTAATCGCCCGCGCCGTAATTTCCGACACCGTATCCGCGCACCGGTCCACCGAATCGTAGACGGCCAAGATCGTCTTCACCATTTCCGGCCGCCGCATCAACCGCACCACCACCCGCGTCACCAGCGCCAGCGTCCCTTCCGATCCGGTGAACAATCCCGTCAAATCGTATCCGGGCAGATCCGGCGCCTCCCCGCCCGTCTCGATCCGCGTCCCGTCGGGCAGCACCAATTCCAGCCCCAGCACATGGTTCGTCGTCACGCCATAGGCCAGGGTGTGCGGCCCGCCCGCGTTCTCGGAAACGTTGCCGCCGATCGTGCAAGCCCGTTGGCTCGATGGATCGGGTGCATAGAAATAGCCGTCCTTGCTCACCGCCGCCGAAATGTCCAGGTTCACCACGCCCGGCTGCAACACCGCGCGCTCGTTGCTCAGATCCACTTCGACGATCCCCTTCATGCGCGCGAAGGAGATCACCATCCCTCCCGAACGTGGAATCGCTCCGCCGCTCAGCCCCGTCCCCGCGCCGCGCCCCACGATCGGCGTCCCGTGCTTCTTCGCTAATCGCGCCAACTCCACCACGTGGCGCGTGCAGGCGGGAAATACCACCAGTTCCGGGCGCGCCTTGTCCACCCCGCCGTCGTATTCGTAAAGCGACAGATCCTCGGCTTCATGCAGAACGCCGTCCGCTCCCAGCAGCTCCGTCGCTTCCCGCAGCAGGTCGGTATCGGCCATTTTCCAAATCTATAGCGACGTCGCGAAGCGAATCACTTCCGGATCCGTCCAGTCGATGTTCGAGATGATCTTTCGCGCCACTTTCCCATCCCGGCCGATGATATACGTCTCTGGAACTTTGTACGTCCCATAGCTCGCCGAAATGTTCGCCTCCGGATCGCGCGAGGTCTCAAACGCCACATGAAAGCGCTGGCGGAACTGGTCGTACAGCTTCTGGTTCCTGTCTATGCTGATTCCCAGCACCACAACGCCCGACGCCGCAGTCTGCCGCGCGAACCGATTCAGCGACGGCGTCTCCTCGACGCAAGGCTCGCACCACGCCGCCCAGAAGTTCAGCACCAGCACCTTCCCGCCGAAGTCCTCCGGCGTCATCGTCTTTCCATCGTCGGTGACGACGCGGAAATCCGGCGCTTTGTCACCCACTTCCACCACCCGCTCCCTCATGCCGGAGACGATCGTCCATCCAAGCGCCGCCACAAACAGGCACAATAAAATGAGAAGGATTCTATCGGTGTTGCTTTTCATCGATTTACCCGGTCCTCTTCGATTATAGAGGCAAACGAAAGTATCGCCCCGCGCCACTCGCGCATCCAAACAGAGGATAGAGAATGTTCATCACTCGCCGCGTCGAATTTTCGGCCTCGCACGTCTGCTCCCGCCCGGAACTGA
The DNA here is from genome assembly GCA_963823105.1 of uncultured Acidobacteriota bacterium. Classification (GTDB taxonomy): domain Bacteria; phylum Acidobacteriota; class Terriglobia; order Bryobacterales; family Bryobacteraceae; genus JAJYKC01. The sequence continues at coordinate 257,725 of CAWGKC010000005.1, read as the reverse complement.
GCGCCGGAGACAATGCAGCCATCTACGGCCCCGCTGCGAATCCGCATGGCCACGGCCACAACTATGTCCTGGAGGTCACGCTCGAAGGCGAGCCCGATCCCGAAACGGGAATGGTGTTCGACCTGAAACGCCTCAAAGACATTTTGAACCGCGAGGTCGTCGAACCGATGGATCACCGTTTCCTCAATTACGAAGTCCCTCCCTTCGACCGCCTTGTTCCCACGCCGGAAAACATCGCAGGTGAGATTTGGCGCCGCCTGCGGCCACAGTTTCCCTTGGAAGGCCCGCGCTTGAGCAACATCCGGCTCTACGAAACGGACGATCTCTTCGTCGATTACTCCGGCGTCGAAGGCTCGCAATGATGCGCATCACCCGCCGCTATCGATTCTGCGCTTCCCATCGGCTGAATGCCGCGGCGCTTACCGCCGCCGGCAACCGGGAACTCTATGGCAAGTGCAATAACCCCCACGGCCATGGACACAACTACGTTTTGGAAGTGGCCGTGGCCGGTCCCATAAACGCCCAAACCGGCCAAATTCTGAGCGTCGCCAGCCTCGATGGGATGATTCGAGCGCGCGTTTTGGATTCGCTCGATCACAAGAATTTAAACGAGCAAGTGCCCGCCTTCGCCGGCGGCGTCCCCACCACCGAGAACCTCGCGGGCGTGATTCGGCGGATGATCGCGGCCGCATGGCCCGCGGTCTTCCCCGATAGCCCGGCCGCCCTCGCCGGCGTGCGGTTGCTGGAGACGAAGAACAACTTTTTCGAGATTCGATCATGAAAACTTCAAAAGCCCTTGTCCGGATGATGCCCGCCGCCGCGGACCGCGATTCCATCGCCTCGCACATGAAGGAAATTCTCGCGAAACTCGGGGAAGATCCCGCGCGGGAAGGCCTCCTGCGCACGCCCGAGCGCTCCGAGAAAGCCCTCCGCTACCTCACCAGCGGATACTCCACCGATCTCGACGAAATCGTCAACGGCGCCCTCTTTACCCAGGAATGCGACGAAATGGTGGTGGTGAAGGACATCGAGTTCTTCAGCATGTGCGAACACCACTTGCTGCCCTTCTTCGGCAAAATGCACGTCGCCTACCTGCCCAAGAACAAAGTCATCGGCCTTAGTAAAATTCCCCGCATCGTCGATATGTTCGCTCGCCGCCTTCAACTTCAGGAACGCCTTACGCGCCAAGTCGCCGATACCATCCAGCAAGTGCTGGAGCCGCGCGGCGTCGGCGTCATTTGCGAAGCCCGCCATTTCTGCATGATGATGCGCGGCGTCGAAAAACAACACTCGGGAACCATCACCAGTTCCATGCTCGGCGGCTTCCGCCAGCGCAAAGACACCCGCGACGAGTTTCTATCGTTGGTCTCGCGCTAACGAAACGGGCGCGGGTCCGCAAACCAACGGTCCATTCAGCTAAAATGCCAAGTGATGGCCGATAACGTACGAAGCTTTGTGGCCGGTCCCGATCCTTTCGGACGCACCTGGCAAGTGGATTTTTGCTGGCTGCAGAACGCGATTTCCATCCGCCACGCCGACGCGGTGGATGTGAAGTTCCGCATGCGGACGGGAGAGGAGCGTCAGGAGAAAGTGATCGTCCTCGATCATCCCAGCCTGCTCGAAATCGTTCGCCGCGGCGAGGGGAAATTGTCCGACCCCTGGTGCATGAGGCTTGCCGGGATGCATTTGAAGTATATGGTCGCCTCCTTCGAGGACATGGAGAAGACGCTCGTCGCCGTTCCGCCCGCCGAGCTGTCGGGCTATGCCCGCGCTCTGGAAGCCTCCTCCGGCCCACCCCTCCACAACTGACGCCGGAATCGTGTATAAAGCAAGAGAAGACTTTCCACCCCAGGGAGAAACTTAAGATGGTGAATTGTCCCGTGTGCGATGCGGCGATCGACGTCGATGAGGACGAGCTGGACGAGGGCGAAGCGCTCACCTGCGATGAGTGCGGGGCGGATCTTACGGTGGCGGGCCTCACCCCTCTCGAATTGGAATCGGCCTCCACGGCCGCGGACGGCGAAACTGAGGACGACTTCGATCTCGACGAGGAAGACGAAGAGGACGAGGACGACGAGGAACTCGATGAGGAAGAGGAGGAAGACGATGAGGAGGATTGGAAGTAGCCGGTTGCTATTCCTCGCGCTCGGCCTCGCGATTTCGTTTCCCGCCGTCGCCCAGCAACGGTCCGAAGCCCCCCACGCCGTCGTCGCCGGCACCGTTTTTCACGAACCGGGCTTCGCCCTCGCCGGCGCCCGTGTCGTGCTGACGTCGATTCCCGACGCGGGTTCCCCCGCCAAGCCTCAAACGCAAAAGGCCGTCACCGGCTCCCGCGGCGAGTTCGCCTTTCGCCTTCCCCCCACCGAAGCCCACTACAAAATCTCCGTCTCGGCCAAACACTTCACCGGCCAGGAAAAAACCGTCGAAGTGCGCGGCGAGGAGCAAGTGGAGACTACTTTTTTGCTGGCGCCCGCCAACTAATGCCGCCGCTTCGGTACCTGGCGGCGCTGCTCTGCGCCTTCTCCGCGCTCCTCGCCGCCCAGACCCGGGAACCAATCGCCTCGCGCGCCGTACACGGCATCGTCACCAATTCGTCCGGTTCGCCGGTGGCGGGCGCCGTCGTCCAGCTAAAAGACACTAAATCTCTGGAGATCCGCTCCTTTATCACGCAAAGCGGCGGCGCTTATCATTTCGCCGGGCTGAACGGCGCCATCGAATACGAATTGAAGGCCACTTTCCACGGCGCCAGCAGCCACTCGAAGACGCTTAGCGTATTCGATAGCCGCAAGGACCCGCGGATCGATCTGAAACTGAAAAAATAAACCGCTCACGCCGTCTCCCCCCGCACCAGGTCTTCCAGACTCTCCCTTCGGCGGACAATCCTCCACGTCCCTCCTTCCACCATCGCCTCCGCCGCTCTCGGTCTCGCGTTGTAGTTGGAAGACTGCGCGAATCCATAAGCCCCGGCCATGCCGATCGCCAGCAAGCCGCCCGGACTCACGTTTGGAATCTCTCTCGACCGCGCGAAGAAATCCCCCGTTTCGCAAATCGGCCCCACCACGTCCGCTTCGATCGTCTCCGCGTTCGCCTCCACCGCCAGAATCTCGTGATGCGCCTGATACAGCGCGGGCCGGATCAGGTCGTTCATCGCCGCGTCGACGATCGCGAATTCCTTCCCCCCGTTCTTCTTGCGGTAGAGCACCCGCGTCAACAGCACTCCCGCGCCCGCGGCGATCGACCGCCCCGGCTCGATCAGTATCTCCAGCCCATGCCCCGCCGCCGCCTCGCAGATCGCTCGCACGAACGCCGCGATGTCGGGCTGCGCCTCCCCGCGCTCGTACACCGTGCCCAATCCCCCGCCCAGATCGAGTGTCCGGATCGGAAAACCGCGCGCCCGCAGCCTCTCCGTCAATTGCAGCATCCGCTCCATCGCGTCGAGGATCGGCCGCGTGTCCAGCAACTGCGATCCGATGTGGCAGCTCACGCCTTCGAGCGATAAACCCGGCAGCTTCGCGGCGTCTTCATAAACGCTCTCCGCTTCCGCGATGTCCACGCCGAATTTGTGTTGCCGCAGCCCGGTGGAGATGTAGGGATGCGTCGCCGCGTCCACGTCCGGATTCACCCGCAGCGCCACTCGCGCCCGCGCTCCACGCCTCGCGGCGATCGACGAAATCGCCTCCAACTCGCCGGCCGACTCGCAGTTGAAGCTGTGTATCCCCTGGCTCAGCGCGCTCTCGATCTCCTCGCCCGTCTTGCCTACGCCGCTGAAAACGACCTTCGCCGCGTCGCCGCCCGCCCTCAGCACACGGAACAGTTCGCCCCCCGAAACGATGTCGAATCCCGCGCCGGCGTCGGCCAACAACTTCAGCACGGCGAGATTTCCGTTCGCCTTCACGGCGTAACAAACCCGATGCGGCGTCGTCCCGAAAGCCCGGTCGTAGGCGGCGTAGTTGGCGCCGATCGCCCGCGCCGAGTAAACGTAACATGGCGTCCCCGCGCCGGCCGCGATGTCCGCCAACCGCACATCGTCGCAATAAAGATCGCCTTCGCGGTAGGCAAACGTCGCACCCGGCGTTTCGACGCTCATTGCGCGATTTTCCCGCCCGTTACTTTCAGCGCGATCAACGTTTGATCGTCGAACCGCGCCACGCTCTCGGTGAAGACGTCCAGATCTTTCAGCACCGCTTCGACGATCTTCTCCGGCGTCTGCTCGCAAACCCTTCGCAACACCTTTAGCAGCCGCGGACGCCCGTACTCTTCCTCTTTGCCATCGACCTGGTCCAGCACGCCGTCCGAATTCAGCAAAATTAAATCGCCGGGTTGCGCCTCGAAAATTTTCTCGTCGTATTCGCGCTCGTCGAGCAGCCCCAAGGGAACTCCTTCCACTTTGATCTTCACCGGCTCGCCGCCGCGAAAGATCAAAGGCGGCACGCCCCCGGCGTTCGACATCGTCAGCCGCCGCGTCCGGCTGTCCCACAGAAGCAGCGTCAGCGTCACATATTGCGCGTCCACCTTGCGCTCCAACAGTGTTTCGTTCAAGACTTTCATTAACGCCGCCGGGTTGCGCCGCCTGGGCGCCAGCGTTCGCAACAAGCCGCTCACCAGCGCGCCATAGAGCGCCGCCGCCGCGCCCTTCCCGCTCACGTCGCCGAAGGCGATCAGCACTTTGCCTTCGCCATATTCGAAGAAATCGAACAAATCTCCACTGATCTCCCGCGCCGCCCTCGACCGGATCGCCGCCTTCAGGCCGGGCATCGCCGGAGCGGTCTTCGGAAGCAGCACCGATTGCAGCTTGCGCGCCGCCTTCAGATCCTCGTCCATGCCCCGTTCGCGCTGCGCCAGTTCTTCGTACAGCCGGGCGTTCTCGATCGAACTGGCGATCTGCGGCCCCAACAGCGCCAGCAGCCGCACGTGTTCCTCGGTGAAATATCCGATCCGCCCGCTCTCCAGATCCATCACGCCCACCACGCGGTCCTGCATCACCAGCGGCACCGCGACTTCCGACCGGATGTCGGGGTGCGAGGCGATGTAGCGCGGATCGGCCGACGTATCCACCACCCTCACCGGCAGCCGCGATTCCGCCGCCGCGCCGGTGATACCCAGCCCGATCGGAATGTTGTCCAGCATCACCCGCTGGTCGTACCGTTCGCTGAAGCGGTGCCGCAGCAGCTTCTTCTCCGCGTCCACCAGCAGAATACTGAACGCGTCGTAGTCGATCAACGCGTGTATCGTCTTCGCCAGTTTTCCCAACAGCTCGTCCAGCGCCAGAATCGAGCTGAACTCCTGCGAGAGATGCGCCAGCGTCTTCAGCGTCCGGTTCTGCCGTTCCACCCTGCGGTACAGCCGCGCGTTGTCGATGGCGACGGCGACTCGCGCCGCAATCAGCATCACCAGCGCGCGGTCCTGTTCGCTATAGGAGTTCAGCCGCGTCGATTGCAGATCGATCACGCCCACCAGTTTCCCGCGCGCCACCATCGGCACCGCAAGCTCCGACCGCACCGCGTCCAGCGCGTTTAGATACCCCTGTTCCTTCCGCACGTCCGGCGCCAGCACCGGCTGTCGCAGACTCCCCGCCCGCCCCGTCATCCCCTCGCCCAGCGGGATCACCAGGCTTTTGATCACTTCCTCGCGATGCCCGATCGAATAGCGGATCTGCAATCCGGGCAACTTCTCGTTGTACAACAGAATCGCGAACAGATCGTACGGCACGACGTCTTTCACGATATCGGCCACGTTCGACAGGATGCGGTCCAGGTCGAGCGTCTCCGACGTCGCCGCCGCCACGTCCAATAAAAAGTCCAGCAACTCCGCGCGTTCGCGAAAGCGGGTCGCTCTCTTACCGGTGGAACCCATCGGCCGCGGACCCTTAGCCCGCCGCCTCGACGATGCGCACGCTGGCGCTCGCGCCGATCCGGTTCGCCCCCGCCTCGATCATCCGCATCGCGTCCTCGTATGTGCGAATTCCACCCGAAGCCTTCACGCCCATCTCCGGTCCCACCGCGCTGCGCATCAACGCGACATCGGCCGCGCTCGCCCCCGTCGCCGCGAACCCCGTCGACGTTTTCACGAAGTCCGCCCCCGCCGCCCGCGCCAGCTTGCACGCCAGCCGCTTCCGCTCGTCGTCCAGATACGCCGTTTCAAGAATCGTTTTCACGATCGCCCCCGCGCCGTGGCATAGTATGGCTATGTTCGCGATGTCCGTCTCGACCGCCGACAACTCTCCGCTCAGCAACGCTCCGATGTTCATCACCATGTCCAGTTCCGTAGCGCCCTCCCGCAGTGCGATTTCCGCTTCGGCCATCTTCGCCCGCGTGCTCGTGGCTCCCAGGGGAAACCCGATCACCGTGCAAACCTTCACCGCCGATCCCGCCACTTCCGCACCCGCGCTCGGAACCCAATAGGGATTCACGCAGACGCTGGCGAAGCCGTGCGCCACCGCCTCCCGGCACAGCCCCGCTACCTGTTCGGCCGTCGCGTCGGGCTTCAAAAGCGTATGGTCGATCATCGCCGCCAAGGCGCGCCTGGACATTTTCGTCTGTTCCGTAACCTACTTACGAATCAATACTTTCAAGAGGGGATCGCTCATCTTCGATGATACCATACGCGTTCAAAAACCCTTTCCGATCGTCGCCTAAACCCGCCTCCGGTACTAGCTCCGCGGCGTTCTCGATCAACGCCCGCCGCCTTCAACCCCCGCTCCCCTCGCCCGGCCGGTAGAACCGTCGCCGGCCCGGATCCCCCTCCTGCTTCTTCACCTGCGGCGTCACCGCCGGCCGCGTCAAATGGAGCGCCGCCGCGCGGAAGACCTTCAGCCGGAAGTCTTCCATCGCCTTTCAGCGGCTCGCCCGCCGCTTCCGGATTTCGTCGAGCGTCACCGCCAGAATAATCGCCGCGCCGATCACCACCTGCTGCCAATACGGATTCGTTCCCAACAGGTCGCTGCCATTCGACAGCAGCCCCATGATGAACGCCCCGATCAGCGTCCCGATCACGCTGCCTTCTCCGCCGCGCAAACTCCCGCCGCCGATCACCACCGCCGCGATCGCCTGCAACTCGTAACCCTGCCCCGCCGTCGGCTGCCCCGTCAGCAGCCGCGACGCTTCCACCATCCCGGCGAGGCCCGTCAGCATCCCGGCGATCGCATACACCGCCACGGTGTGGAAGGCCACCGGCACGCCCGCGTATACCGCCGCGTCCAGGTTGCTGCCCATCGCGAACGAATAGCGCCCCAGCCGCGTGTGCTCGAGCAACACGTGCATTCCCAGCCCGCACAGCAGCAGGATCCACAACACGAACGGCACGTGCAGAAAATTCCCTTCGCCCAGATACGCGAACCCTTGCGGCAGATCGTGAACCGGCAGCCCGTTTGAGACGATCAACGCCAGCCCGCGAAAAATTCCCATCGTTCCCAGCGTCACGATGAACGGATTGATCTTCAACCCCGTGACCATCGCCCCGTTCGCCGCCCCGCACGCCATTCCCGCCAGGATGCCCACCGCCACGCCCACCGGAATCGGCGCCCCGTGCGAAATCGCCATCGTGCCGAACAGCCCGCCCACGGCCAGAATCGACCCCACCGACAAATCGATCCCTCCGGCGATGATCACCAGCGTCATCCCCAACGCCATGATGTTGATCACCGCCGTCTGGCGCACCACGCTCGACAGATTCGACGCGGTGAGGAAATTCGGCGACGCGATCGACAGCCCGGCGAAAATCGCAATCAGCGTGAGAAACGGCAGCAGCCGTTGAATCATGAATTAGGCTCCTCGAGCGTCGCCGCTCCGGCTTCGAACGCCGCCATGCGCATGATCTCTTCCTGTGTCGTTCCGCCGGGCAACTCTCCGGCGATTCTACCCTGTCTCATCACCAGAATCCTGTCGGCCACCTGCAACAGCTCCGCCAGCTCCGAACTCACCATGAGAATGGCCGCCCCCTCCCGCGCCAGCGAATCCATCACTTCGAAGACCTCGGTCTTGGCCCCGATGTCGATGCCCCTCGTCGGCTCGTCGAACAAAAACACCCGCGCCCCGCCCACCAGCCATTTCGCGATTACGATCTTCTGCTGGTTGCCGCCGCTCAGCCGCCCGGCGATCTGCCGGTACGAACTCGACTTGATCCGCAGCCGTCCGGTGTATTCGAGCGCGATCCGCCGCTCCTCGCCCGCGCGCAAGAATCCCAGTTTGCTCACGCCATCCAGATTCGCCAGTGTAAGATTCTGCAGAATCGGCAGGCCCGTCGCCAAACCCGTCCGCTGGCGGTCCTCCGGAATCAACGCCAGCCCCGCCTTCACCGCCTCCCGCGGCGACCGGATCTTCACTGCCTTGCCTCCGACATACACTTCTCCCGAATCCACCGCGTCCAGTCCGAACAGCGCGCGGCAAAGCTCCGTGCGCCCCGCGCCGATCAATCCCGCCAACCCGACAATCTCGCCCGCGCGAATCGAGAAGCTGATATCGTGCAACACTGCCCGCCGGCACAGCTTATCCGCGCGCAAGGCCTCGTCTCCGGGCGCCACCGCGTTCCGCTGGTATATCGCCGCCACCTCGCGCCCCACCATCAGTTGAATCAGCCGCTCCATCGTCAACTCGCTCAGCGCGTCCGTGTGAACCGTGCCGCCATCGCGCAACACCGTCACGCGGTCCCCCACCGCGCGCAATTCCTCCAACCGGTGCGTGATGTAAATCACCCCTACATTGCGCTCGCGCAGGGTGCGCACGATGCGGAACACCTCCTCGGTTTCCGCCTCCGACAACGACGACGTCGGCTCGTCGAAAATCAGCAGGCTCGATCCCTGCCGAATCGCCCGGCAAATCTCCACCATTTGCTTTCCCGCCGGACTGAGCCTCTCCACGCGCCACTCCGCGTTCAACGGAAATCCATGTTCTTCGATGATCCGCCCCGCCTCCTCCACGATCTCCCGCCGCTTCACCCACCCCAGCGGCAGCCGCTCCTCCCGCCCCAGAAACATGTTCTCGGCCACCGTCAAATGCGGCGCCAGCAGCGATTCCTGATGCACCATCGCGATGCCGTTCGCCGCGGCCTCCGCCGGGTTGTGGAACCGCGCCGGCTGCCCGCGCCAGAGCATCTCCCCGCCGTCGCGCTGGAGCATTCCCGCCACGATCTTCATCAGCGTCGACTTCCCCGCTCCGTTCTCCCCCATCAACAGATGCACCTCGCCGCCATCGACCGCCAGATTGCCGTCGCGCAGCGCCGCCACCCCGCCAAAGCTTTTTTGAATAGACTTTAGTTCGAGAAGCATCCTAGCGGATTATATTTCATGCCGCTGTTCGAACGCTCGTCCTGGATCGCCGCGCCCGTCGAAACCGTTTTCTCGTTTCACGAGCGCCAGGACGCGTTCGAAGCGCTGACGCCGCCCTGGCAACGGGTGGAAATCGTCAGCCGGTCCGCCGGGCTACAGATCGGCGCGAGACTTGTGATCCGCCTGCGCCTCGGCCCGTTCTCCAAGATCTGGATCGCCGAGCACACCGCCTTCGAACGCAACCTGCTGTTCGTCGACGAACAAATCGCCGGCCCGTTCCGGTCGTGGCGTCATTATCACCGTTTTTCGACCGAGGGCGCGGGCGCCCGCCTCACCGACTACATCGAATACTCTCTGCCCGGAGGCAAACTCGCCGACGGGCTCGCCGGGTGGATTGTCCAGACCCAACTGCGAAAAATGTTCGCTTACCGCCACCTGGTCACTCGGCGCGAGTGCGAGGCGCTCGCCGCAGGCGCCTCGCAGTCGTCGTGAAGCCAAAATAGCCGTTGAGACCAAAAAAAACCCGCGGCCCTAACCGCGGGGTTATATATTCGTTATTGAAGACCGACTCGCCTCTTAACAACTCCAGACTAGCACCGATCAGGCGCAAAAATCAATGAAAAAATGGCCTCTTCTCCCGTCAACGCCCGGCTAGGTTCTCGCTAAGTCGTTCAAATTGCTTGCGTTGCTCCGGTGTCAGCATCTGAACGATCCGCTCCCGGCCCGTGGCCCGGAACGATTCGATCTCCGCCTCCATGTCCACTTTGTACTTCACCATATCGTCCAGGATCGATTTCAACCGCTCCGCCTGATCTGGCGAAAGGTTCAAATCCGACTTCATCTGGTCGAAGCTCAGGTTCGGCGAGTTCGGAAACAAGGCGCTCGCGCGGTGCAGACGGTCGTGAATCTCATACCGCATGGTGAGAGCCCCGGCGACGGAACCCGCCGCAAACACCATCAGAAGAACGAACAGAATCCGAGGCTCCCGCCACGGGGATGGTTGCGCCGGCAGCATAGGAGTGCCGCTCTACTCTCGGAAACTCGCCAGATTCACTAACACGGCGTCCCGGTCCCGATCCGGCTGCGGCGACACGACGGAACTCCGGTTCGCTGAAATCCCGGCCGTTCCGTCGCCAGGCTCGGTCGAAACGATGTATCCGGCCATCACGAGCGCCGCCGCCGCCGACGCCAACGCCAGGCGCCGGCCAAACGCCGTTTCCACCAGCGTCGTCCACATGGAACGCTCCTCGGATTGAACTTCGATTCGATCCAATACCCGATTATAGAATCCCGGGGCCGGCTCGGCGTCCGGCTGCCGCAGGGACCGCAAAAGCAGCGCCTGCTCCGTCATTCGCGACACATCCCCGGCGCACTCCCGGCATTCCGACAAATGTCTCTGAAACTCCCCGCCGTCGCCGCCCATACCCGGCGATCCCGTATTTTCCAGGTACGCCTCCAGTTTTTTACGAATCGGATCGTGCATATTGCTTCATTCCCTCAAATGATCGATCGCTGCCAGGCGCCTCGCGGGTCGATTCGCCCGCTCGCTCTTTCGAAATGTTGTTCATCTCTTGGCTTTGGCGTCTATTGGCCTTTGGGCCCCGCTCGCGTCTACCCCGTTCTACCCCGCGCTCGCGACGGATCCTCGGCCTAACCTTTGCGCGACCTTCAACAGCTTCTGCCGCGCCCGAAATAATTTTACCTTAATCGTGTTCTCGTTCATACCCGAGATCCGCGACAACTCCTCCACCGAATACCCTTCCACTTCTTTCAAAAGGATCATCGTGCGGTCTTCTTCCGACAACCGCCCAAGCAGCTTCACCACCAGATCGCGCTGCGCCAGCGCCGTGTCCATCGGGCGCCCTCGATCGACGACCGTATCGCTATTCTCCATCTTCCGGGAATCTTCCTCGGAAAAATCGCTCTCGTAAACCAGCTTCCGCACCCGCTTCTTGCGCAGATAGTCATAGCATTCGTTGACCGTGATCTTGTAGATCCAGGTCAGCAGCGAGCTGCGAAAGTCGAAGTTCTTGATCGAAAAATAGATCTTAGAGAATACCTGCTGGGAAATATCCTCGGCGTCGTTGTGATTGCGCAGGATGCCGTAGATGATGGAGAACACTTTGGCCTGGTACCGCTCCACAACTTCCTGGAAAGCCAGGTCGTCGCGCGCCTGCACCCTCTTTACCAGCGCCGCTTCGTCGGTATTCCGATGATCCACTCTAACCTTAACCCGTGGCGCTCCGGCCGTGGCGGGAAATGCAAGTGTGCCGCTCAATCCGTTCATTCTGCCCTTCAGACGCAACAGGCGCGGGAACGGTTCCATCGACTGAGGCCGGAAATGCCGACGCCGCGCTCAAATTGGGAGTTTACCACCCGGCTGGCTCCAACTCCGGCCATCCTCCGTCGTCTCCGTGTGTCATGCTCGATTGAGGATGAAACTGACTTTTTGGGGCGCCGCCCGCACCGTCACCGGCTCCATGCACCATCTCGAAGTCTCCGGGAAGCGTTACCTTCTCGACTGCGGCCAATACCAGGGCCGCCGCAAGGACGCCGAGGCCCGCAACCGCAATTTTCCCTTCCCGCCCTCTTCGATCGACGCGGTGCTGCTCTCGCACGCCCACATCGACCATAGCGGCAACCTCCCTTTGCTCGTAAAGAATGGCTTCGCGGGACCCATCGTCACCAGCGCCGCCACCGCCGATCTCTGCGTCCCGATGCTGACCGACTCCGCCTCTATCCAGGAAAAGGACGCGGCGTTTCTCAACAAGCGCCGCGCCCGCCGCAAGGCGGTGGGAGCCGCGCACGACGACAACGAGGTCGTCCCGATGTACACCGTCGCCGACGCCGGACTCACATTCCCGCTGTTTCAGCCCAAGCCCATGCATTCGCCGGTCGAAGTGGGGCCAGCGCTCGTCTACCGGTCCTTTGACGCTGGCCACATGTTGGGATCGACGTTTATGCTGCTTGAATCCGCCTCCAACGGCAAGAAAATCCGTCTGGCCTTTTCCGGCGACGTCGGCCGGCCCGGGCTTCCCATCATCCGCGACCCCGAGGCCCTTCCCGCCGCCGATTATTTGATTATGGAGAGCACTTACGGCGGCCGCTTCCACAAGCCTCTCACCCAGGTCGCCGATACCCTCGCCGATGTCGTCAACCGCACCTGCTCGCGCGGCGGCAAAATCATCGTTCCCGCCTTCGCCGTCGGACGCACCCAGCAGCTCGTTCTTGTTTTGCATCAATTGACCGACGCCAATCGCATCCCCGATTTTCCGATCTTCGTCGATAGCCCTCTCGCCGTCAACGTCACCGAGGTCTTCCGCAAACACACCGAACTTTTCGATCGGGAGGCCGCGCAGTTTGGAAAGTCCGGCGAGGATCCCTTCGGCTTCCACCGCCTCCGCTACGTTCGCGAGGTGGGCGAATCGAAAGCGTTGAACGATCTCCGTGGACCGTTCATGGTCATCTCCGCCTCCGGCATGTGCGAAGCCGGCCGAATTCTCCACCACTTGCGCAACAACATCGAAGATCCGCGCAACACCGTGCTCATCACCGGATACCAGGCCGAAAACACCCTTGGCCGCAAGATCGCCGCGCGGCTGCCCGAAGTCCCTATCTTCGGCGAGCCGGTACGGCTCCGCGCCGAGGTGGCCGTGTTGGACGAATTGAGCGGACACGCCGATCAATCCGAGCTGCTCAATTGGATGGCCCCGGCCGTACCATCATTGCGGCGCGTGTTTCTCGTTCACGGCGAGCCCGCCGCGCAGACGGCGCTGATTGCGGCCATCCACACCCGTTTCGGCCTCGAAGCCATCGCCCCGGATCGTGGCCAATCTTTCGATCTCTCCGCCGGTTAGCCCTCACTGCACCGGCAGCGAGACCGTGTTGCTTTTGTGCCCGTTCACTTCGACTTGCAGCGGCAACGAAACTCCGGATGGCGCCTCGGCTGGAAGAAGAAACTGAACCGAAGAATACCCGCCCCGTCCCGCCATGCATCCGGCCCAGGAAACCTGGGGATGCAACTGCCCCGAGCAGGACCGACGGCGAGTCGATTAAAGGATCGAGCGGCGCCGCCGGCGCCGGAAATCCATAGGGCGCATTCCATTCGCAAGGTCCAAAACCCGTGCCCACGAGGGTGATGCTCTCTCCCGCCCGCGCCGGATTCGCCGCGTTCAACGCCGAGCCGTCCGCATGATTGGCTGTGGCGAACGCCACGCCGTTCTGCATTCGTGGAAACAAAGCGGGAGCGTTTCGTATCGCGGTGAAGGCCCCCGTGACATCCGGCAATCCCGTGGCGTAAACCGTCAACGTATGTTGGCCCTCGGGGAGATCGGACGGCAAAATGGCGTTAATCTGGCGAGGAGAAACATATAACAGGACCAGGAACCGGCCATCCACCGCTACCGTCGTTCCCACCAGGGATTGTGGGAGCGGAGTGCCGCTTTGGCTCCCCGTCGACGACGCGAGATTCTCGCCAAAAATGGAGATTGTCTCGCCCGGCGCAACCCCGGTGTCGGGCGTCGTTCCCGCCGCGCTCTGAATTCCCGCCGGTGCGATGTAGGGGATCTTATCCATCCGCGCGATGACCTGTTGTGGAGACGACATCGTCACCGATCCGCTCGGCCAAGTGCCCGAAAGCGCCCCGTCCCAACGGCGGAAACTGTAACCGGGCGCTGGCTTCGCCGAAAGACTTACCGTCGTCCCCGGCGTAAAGTAGGAGTCCGCGCTCGCCGGAGACGCCTGGAAGATCGCCGCTCCCGCCGGATCGGCCGACAGGAGCAACTTGTAACGTGTCTGGAACGTCGCCATCAGCGTCGTAGTGTCCGCTGTCAACGTAACGCTATGCGCCGCGCTTCCTCCATCGGACCATCCGGTTAAATCGAATCGCGTATAGGCGTCGGGAGAAATCGAAGAAGGAGCGCTTACCGCGACCGGCGTGCCCGCCGGATGATCCACATGGCACGGCGTCTGGCATGCTTGCCCATCCACCTGCAACGTCAATCCCGCCGGAACGCTCTGCACCACCAGCCGGTTCAACGCCTTGTAGTTCGCGGTTAATGTCATCCCCGCCGCCACTTCCGCCGGACTCACCGTCAAATTCTGCGCCGTCGCCCCGCCGTTCGACCAGCCTTGCAGCACGTAAATCCGCGTGTCGGCGCCCGTCTGCTGCGGCGCCGCGGAGAAGGTGTGCGTCGTCCCCGGCGCCCAATAGAAGTTGTACTGCCTCCAATTACTCGCCCCGTCCACGTCGAGGGTCAGGCCCGCCGGAACCGTTACGAACGATACCTGTACCGCCTGCGCATAGTTCGCCGTAACCGTCTCCCGGACACTGACGTCGCTGCCGGCAAGGTACACGCCATTTTGAATACTATTGGTCCCGCTCCATCCGGTAAACACCCACGGCTTATCGTGCCCGTCCAATTGCGGCGAGACCGCTCCCACCTGATGCGACGAGCCCGGCGCGAAATCGAAATCGCCCAGGCACATTGGAGCGATCGTCGCCGGCGCGTCCACCGGCAGCGCCGTCCCTGTCGGGCAGGCCCCTTGATAGTTCGGGTTCGGCAGCGTCGGCACTTGCGCGTGGTCCACCACCACTGGCCATCCAGGGGGAGACGTGATAAATCGAACCCGCTTCGCCACCTCGAACGTGGGATAAAGCGTCACCGGCCCCGTCAGGACGATTTGGCTGAGGTACTGATTCGGGCTCGACGGGCCGTTTAACCATCCCGCAAACACAAAACCGGGAAACGGGAACGCGTTCAATACAAGCTGCCCCGGCGGGAAATAGGCGTTCACCGGCCCCCAAAAACAGGTGTTCCCCAGATACACGACTCCGGGAGCGTAAACGTTGGAGGGAATGTCTCCCGGAGAGCCCCCGCAAACCGGCAGCACGCCCGCCGGCGCACCCGATCCGAAGATGAGCCGCACCAGGTACAGCAGCGACACGTTCGCGGTAATCGAAGTCACGCTTGGGTCCGCCGTCACCGTCAACACCGGAGCCGAGTTCGTATGCAACAGCCCGCTGCTCTCGACCCACCCGGCAAAGGAATAGATTGTCTTTTGATCCTGCGTTAGTTGCACGTAGTTGGATGGCGTGGACAATACAATATCGCTCGGCAGCGGCCCGCCCAAAAAATCCAGGATGTGCTTGCTCCCCGCCGGCCACAAAAACGTCTGCGCCGAAGTATACACCGCTCCATCGACCGAGAACTGCGCGCCGGGTCCGGTCGTCGAAATGGTCACTCCCGTCCCTTGTCCGAACAGACACAATCCGTCTAAAACGAGAGCGAGAGGGAGAAAATGGAGAGAACGCATGTTTGAAATCCCCATCGCGGGGCGTCAAACAAGACATCGGCGGCCCGGCTGAGAACTTTAGCCCCGGTTTTCGCGGGAATGGATGCACCCGCTCGTCCCCGTCCGCTAAACTAGGAAATCGATGCACGAGCGCATTCTTCCCGTCCGTCGCCTTACCGGCTCGGCCCTCCTCCCCGGCGACAAATCGATCTCCCACCGATACGCCATGCTCGCCGCCCTCGCCGGCGGCGAATCGACCATTCACAACTATTCCCAGGGAGCCGATTGCCAATCCACTCTCGGAGCGCTCCGCGAACTCGGCGTCCCGATCGATCAATCCAACGGAACCGCCACCATCCATGGCCAAGGCCTCGACGGTCTCCGCGCCCCCTCGCGGCCCCTCGACGCCGGCAATTCCGGCTCCACCATCCGCATGCTCACCGGCATTCTCGCCGCTCAGCCGTTCTCAAGCGTCGTCTCCGGCGACGACTCCCTTTCCCGCCGCCCCATGCTCCGCATCATGAAGCCGCTCGGCGAGATGGGCGCCCGGATCGAAGCCCGCGACGGCCAATTCCCCCCGCTCGCCATCCATGGCGCCAAACTTCACGCCATCGAATACATCCTCCCCGTCGCCAGCGCCCAAGTGAAAACCTGCGTCCTCTTCGCTGGGCTGTTCACCTCCGGCATCACCACTGTCGTCGAACCGGTCCGCACCCGGGACCACACCGAACTCGCCCTCCGCGAATTCGGCATCGATCTCGACATCCGCCGCGGTTCCATCTCCCTTACCGGGGGCCAAACGCTCGCGCCCCGCTCCCTCACCGTGCCCGGGGACATCTCCGCCGCCGCGTTCCTCATCGCCGCCGCCCTCCTCGTGCCCGGCTCCGATCTCACCCTCCACGGCGTCGGCCTCAACCCCACTCGCTCCTCGCTCCTCGACTTTCTCGCCTCCATGGGCGCCTCCATCGACGTGCTCGACATCCAGGAATCGGGAGGCGAACTCGTCGGCGATCTCCGCGTGCGCCACTCCCCCCTCCGCGGCGGCACGCTCGAAGGCGCGGCCACCGCCGCCCTCATCGATGAAATCCCCGCCTTAGCCGTGCTCGGCGCCGCCAGCGACAACGGCCTTAAAGTCCGCGACGCCGGCGAATTGCGCGTCAAAGAGACCGACCGCATCGCCACTCTCGCCGAAAATCTAAGCCGCATGGGCGTCGCTATCGAAGTTCAACCCGGCGGCTTCGAGGTCCCCGGCCGCCAGCGCTTCCACCCCGCCGCTCTCGATTCCTTCGGCGATCACCGCATCGGCATGGCCTTCGCCGTCGCCGCCCTCGTCTCCGGCGGCGAATGCACGATCGACAACGCCGAGGCCGCCTCCGTTTCTTTCCCCGGATTCTACGATCTACTAAGGACACTCGCCTCGTAAACCCGCCGCCAATCGCCGATGGACACCGCCGACATTACTCTCGAAGGTCTCGTTCACGACCTTAATAACGTCTTCCACACCATCCGCGAGTGCGCCGACTTGCTCGCCTCCGATTCCAAATGGAAAAAACTCGCCGCCACGCTCGAACGCACCGTCGATCGCGGCAGCCGCATCGCCGGCAGCATCGTCGAGACCACCCGGCTACCCGCCGATCTCTCCGTCATCGCCCTCGGCGCCGTCGAGTTCGCTCAAGATTATCTTGAGTGCATCCACGCCCGCCCGGTGGCTTTCTCACTCGATATCGAACCCGGCTTCCGTCTCGGAGGCAACCCCGCGGCCTGGGAGCGCGTCCTGGTGAACATTGTCCTTAACGCCGCGCAGGCCGGCGCATCGAGCGTTCATATCTACGCCCGGGACGGCCAAATCCGCATTGAAGACGACGGCTCCGGCATCCCCGCCGATCTCCTCCCCCGCATCTTCGAACCCGGCGTCTCCACCAAGTCCGCCCTCTCCGGACTCGGCCTGTCGATCGTTCATTCGCTCGTCGCCAAGAACGGCGGAACCGTGGTGGCCGAAAATCGCCCCACCGGCGCCGCTTTTACCATCCGCGTCGCCTAAGCGCGCCGCGCCCTCAAACCAGCAGCGGTTCCAGAACTTCGGCCTTCGTTGTCCCCAGTTCACATTCGCCTAAGTCGATCCACACGTTCCGGTGTGTATTTTGCACGAACGTCACCCGTTCCACTCGAAAACCGCGGTGGTGCGGGTATTCCGCCCAGCGCCGCGCCGCCACCTCGCGAAACTCGTCCAATTGGTCCGGCGACAACTGCTGCGCCACGGTCACGTGCGGATGGTAGGGGAACGGCTCCCGGTACCCGAGATCGCCCGCGTTCAATGCGTCGTGCATCCATTTCAACTCATCCTGCCCCCGCCCCAACGAAATGCAGATGACGTCGGTGACCGGCAGCACCTTCACCTCCGTCAATTCCAGATCGAAGGGCGTAAAGCCGGGCGCCGCCCGGCGCACGCGGTCCCACGCTTTTTCCGCGGGCGCCTGCAACGGGCGAGGCGGCAGAACCGTCACATGGGCATGTAGGAAACAGCTCGGAACCAACTCCCGCCGCAGACGGTCCAGAAACGCCGCCAATGGATCGGGAAAATAAGCTACCAGTGCGAAGGAATTGATACGCTCTTCCAGGACGGGGACGCAGCCCTCCGGCTGGACATGGCCGAGATTCATAAGAACCCTCTGTTATATCACTTCGGCGGGTGTGCCCGTCGGCGTTATAGCGCCGCCGCTTGCATTTCGGGAATCAGCCACCGCGCCTCCTCGAACCCTATATATTTGTAGATGCGCAGCACCCCCGGTTCGATTTCCAGCACGTCTCCTACCTCCAGCGGTGTCCCACCGTCCCGCAATTGAGTCCAAGCGGCGTATTCGCTAGCCGCTTCGACCACCCCACCGAGCTCATAATCCTTTGGTTTCACGACACTTACCCCAGCCATGTGCGGCTGCCAACGGAACTGCTGGCGGTGATTTTCCTTCAAACGGTGAATCTGGTAGCGCGGCATACGGTCCCCGCCACCATTCTCCCTCAAACCAGTTCCCACCATCAACGTTATTTCTCTCGCCGAATTGCGATGACACCGATTGCCCTCGCGAGCGGCAATCACCGCCTCAACCGGACCGGAAGCCGGCCCGAATCCTCTCGGCTCCATTCGATTTGTCAATCCGGAGGCGTGTGGCTGGGGCTTCACTCTTCCCTACCGCCGGCGCCCGAACGTCCGCTCAATATCCTCGCGGGCGGCGTCGAAGATAAATTTCATCTGAGACGTCAACCGCTTGATCAACTACCGCGGCGCGCCACTCGTTGAGCGGCAACCTCCGCTCAACGTCAATCTCGGGAATCCGGCAGACATTTGTATCCTATAACGGCATTGATCCCCAAGCGCCGACGCGAGCCGGGAAGCGGTTTAACCGGGTCGTATCGGAAGTCTCAGCCTAATCGGAACTCACACCTTCGAATGAGAATCCGGTGGCTAAGCCAGAGACGCCGCTCCCGATTAATTCTCCGAGGGTGTTTGCCATCGCAAGGATATCCTCGACGAGTTCGCAACATTCGCCCTTATCTTTTTCACTCCATCCGGCTGCGGCCTTGTAATCCGGATCCTTCGATTCGTGCCTCAAAGCAGAATCGCCGTCAGCTCTGGATTGGCTGAAAGCAGTTGCGTGGCCATGCCTGTACTTCCTCACGCTTTTACGCACGATTCACCATCGCCTCCATCAAATTCGCCACGAGAAAGTCAGAATCTTGCTAAACCGTCAATAGAGGGTCCTCTTCGGCGTAGTCGTCTGACGACGATTATAGGTGTCACGCAACGCCTTACTAGACTCCCGCAAAAACTCCGGTTCATAACCTCCACGCCACCAACAACTTACGAAATAACTGCGCCGGTCGGAAAAGCCTCGCCGGCCCGCCGCGCGAAACCGGGCCAAAGGCCAGTCACAACGCCCCGAAAAAATTATATCTCCCTCCCCCTCAACACCTTACACCACATTCTCGCCATCCCGCCGTCTCGCTTTTCCCACCCCCCGCGCTATTGTGTAACCAAGAGCGAGACGACTGATCATCTTCGTCCTCGCCGCTAAGTGGTCTTCACCCTAGGCACTGGAGATCGCGAATGCAAAAAGGTGGGCGCTGGCCGCTCGCGTTTGACGCGGCTCCCTATCCCGTTTAAGGGTTACCTGAACGGGTTTTTGATCTTCGTAAAAACGCAACGTTGCACTAAATTCTGTAGGAAACAAAGCAAATCGGATCGGCACGGCAAACCGGAAATCAGCCATCGGATTGGCGGGAACTAAAAAACCATGTTGTAGGACAAATGTCTCAAATGGACCTGCTTACAAATCGATGCCCGGAAAACTAAGTGCGGGAGAATTGTTTTTGTTGGGGCCCTGGCCGCGGAGACCCCGCGGCCAGGGCCAGGTTGATGGCGGAGCATTAGGCGTCCAAGGTGGACGCCGCTCGGCGATTGTACAAGTTCCACGCCGGGTTGACCCGGTTTCTCGCTGGTAACCTGCGACTTTTTTTCGATTTCTAATTCTTGCGCCGCGCGGCGCTCGGCTACAAGCTTCTTACTAATTGCCCGGCGGCGGGAGTCGATCTCCCGGCTCACTTCGTCGAAGCACGTACGCGCGAACGGGTTCCCGTCGATACGGTCGAATCGAGTGAATGTTCCGCCCCAGGACGGCGTTTCCAGCGGATGAAGAAAGCGAACCCCGCGTTGTGACCATTCGTGCTACTTAGCTTCGACATCCTCGGCAAGGAAAGTAACCAAGTCCGGCCGGGTGCCGTCAGCGGCGCGACTTTTTTCCCGCGGCCGCCGGAATCGAAGCGTGCGTCGGCGGCCCGAATAAATCCCGGCCATAACTCCAATCCGCATTGCCCGGCCACGCGGCGATTCTATGCGAACTTAAGCCGCCCCCGTCACGCGAACTCCAGCCCTTCCTTCGCCCCCACCCCGCGAATATACTTCGCTCCTTCCTCATACTCTTCCGCCGTCTTCAAATGTTCCAGCATCAGCGGCCGCTCGCCCGGCAGCCGCGACAACTCCCGCAAATACGTCCCGTAATCCACCTGCCCGCGCCCCGGAACCACCTCCACAAAATGCACGTTCAACTCGGGAATCCATTCCAGATCCTTGGCATGGCACGACACGATCCACTTACCCAGCTTCGCGAAGCACTCGTGAATGTACGCGCTGTTTTCGTAAAACCGCTTCGGGCTGTTGATCCCGTTGCACACGTCCATGTGGACCCCAAACGCCGGCCGGTCCACCGCGCGAATCAGCTCCAGATAAGAATCCGGGCCGTCCGGCAAATTCCACCCCATCATCTCGATCGTGAACTTCGTCCGCATCGGCTTCACCGCCCCGATCACCTTCCGGCAGTTCTCCACCGTCGCGTCGAAAAACTCCTTCGACAAATTTCTCGGATTCGGCCCGTACCAAACGGTGGGATTATACGAGCCCGCGATGTCCACGCAACATCGCGCCCCCACCGCCTCGGCCAGCGCGCAGCGTTCGATGACGTAGTCGAGATTCTCCCGCCGCTTCGCCGCGTCCGGGTCCAGCATGTTCTTCCACGCGCCCACCTCGGCGATCACGACGCCCTCGCGCGCAAACGCCGCCCGGATCGCCCGCACCCGGTCCGCGTCGCCGGCCTTCGCCATCGGGCAGTACGCGGCGCCATACCCCAGCCGCTTGTGCTCCCGCGCCAGCTCCTCCGGATCGTCCGATTTCAAAAACACCGGCCCGCCCAAACGGATCGGCGTTCCCGCCGCCTTCACCGCCCGCGCTCCCGCCATCACATACGCCGCCCCGGCCAACAAAGCCCTGCGGCTCGGTCTCGTTTGCATAGGTCGAGTGTAACGCCGTTTATCGGGAACGGTCGTCCTCGGCCAGCGACACCGTAATCCCCCACGGATCGGCAACGGCGTACTTCCCCGCTTCCAGCGTCACCGGATACCCATGGACAGCGAGGCTCGCAAGCGCAGCGTCCCGATCCTCGCCGCTCGGGACCGCTCAATTCCCAGAAGAGCAACCGCGGGTCGTTCCTTGACGCCACGGGAGACCCCGCGGCCCAAGTGTTCAGTCCCGCATGGTGATGATACCCGCCCGCCGAAACGAACAACGCCCCCGGAAAACTCCACGTCTTCTTATCCATCCCCAAACCGCCGCAATAAAAATCGGCGGCGCGCTCCAGGTCTCCGATGAAGAAATGCACATGCCCCACCGTCGTCCCCGCCGGCGCTCCCACCCACCCTCGCCGCGGCTCAAGTGCCAGCAGTTCCGACAGCCGCAGCGGTTCCACGCCCGTCATCAGTTCGCCATTCTCGTAAATCCATTCCTCGCGCGGGCGGTCCGCGTAGACTTCCACCGTGAGTCCATCGGGGTCCACCAGATACAGAGCCTCGCTATACAAATGGTCGGCCGATCCCGCCTCGACGCCCGCTCGCCGCAACGACCGTTTCGCTGGACCGATCGGAAGCCGCATGTTCACGCCTTCCCGCGCGTGGCGGCCTATCTACCGGTCGCGTTGCCGCGCTCGTGCGCCGCAGGGCACGGGGAGTTTCATGGCAGCTCGCGCAAGCTGCCGGCCGAGTTGCCGGTCACGCGATGTTGCCGGTGAATCGAGGCGGCGGACCGTCAAGGGAGGCCACACGTGTGCCGGCGGATGGAGGAAACCGGCGCGGCCCGCAAACTCCTGGCCAAAACTCCCGCCGCGGCGCCGGCCGTCCGCTGATTCCGGTGGTATGTGCCGAA
Organism: uncultured Acidobacteriota bacterium; assembly: GCA_963823105.1. Classification (GTDB taxonomy): domain Bacteria; phylum Acidobacteriota; class Terriglobia; order Bryobacterales; family Bryobacteraceae; genus JAJYKC01. Next base: position 235,424 of record CAWGKC010000005.1, on the reverse strand, counting down.
CCTCGCGCATGCCTTCCTGATTCCACCATAGATCCGAGTACTCACGTCCGCCGCGAGGGAACCTCCGGATCGATACGGCGCCGCCTCCCGCGATCATCCGCACCCTCGCCCAATCGATCGGCGGATCGCACTCCGGCACGCGAATCCGCCGCCCATTCCCGAGCCCTTGATTCCGCCCCGGCGCCGCCGTAAATAAGTGCTCGTGAACAGGCACATCCCACAGCCCATTCATAACCGTCGCGTCCGCCCACACCGTCGGCGGCCGCTTCCTCGATGCCCGCCCGCCATGCACAGGCGGGTGGCTCCTGATACCGCGGTTGCCGAACTCCACCGCGATACCGTTGACCCTCTTCGGAAACTCCCGCCGCGCCACCGGCGCCCCGGCGGCAGCGCCTTCCCCCGCCGCGCCACATTAAACCATGCGCCGGATCGAAGCGCCCGCCGCCTCTTTACCCCTTCGAACCCATGCCCTGGCTCCGCCGTGTCAGTTCCTCCCTCGACACAACCTCATAGCCTCCGGCCCGCGCGGCATCCTTGTATGTTGCCGGACTCATGCCGGGAATAAACCTTCCCACCTTCGCCATCAGACGGTTCTCGAGGTCGTTCTGAGCGTTGGTAATCCCGAACGTGTTGGGCGCCGCACCCTGCAGCCGGTCGAGCCCATCGACCGCCAATCGCGAGCCATTGATGATGTCCCGGGCCAGTTGCCTCAGCGGCCCCAGGTGTTTCCGGTTCATCACTTCGATGTCGCACTGCCAGCCGGTCTTGGCCAAATCGCTCTGAATGAAGTTGATGACATTGCTTGTGGTCGATCCGGCCAGAAAGTATGCGCCCAGCAGCGGGCATTTTTCGAAAATACCGGCGTCGATCGCATCCGCCCCGCGTTCGACAATCGCGTTCGCGTCCTTCATTTCCCGGAAGTCCCGGCCGATCGATAGACCTTGTGCAGCACCTTCGCCAGAAGCTTGGCGAGCGAGACGCCCGGGCCGGCGAGTGCGCTAGCGACGCCCGGGGCCGCCAGCGAAGCGCCCATCGTCGCGGCGTGCGTCGTCGTATCCATCGCGACGAGCAAGCATTTAACCGCTGCATCGGAGCTGTAAATCGAACCGTCGACAAAATATTCCTTGACTTTGCGGTCGAGGATTCGTTCAATCGCCGCGGCCGCGGCATACGGGTCGCCGGGAGCCATGTGGCCGGCGTCCTTGATCGCCGTCTTCCTCTGGTACTCCTTATAAATCGCTTGCCCGTAGTTGTACCCGGCGCGCCCTCCGCTAACAAAAACCGGCGTCATCGACAGAATCGGCGTCAGAGTCGCCACCACCTCCGCGACGAAGGGCGCAAGATCCGCCAGAATAAACGCCTGCGCCTCATGTGCAATGTCCGCGAATTCGGGGAATGCGGAAAGCACCTGGAGGATGAGCTCCTGCGCGGCGGCCTTGGCGGCGGCGGTGGGCCCGGCGGCCGCTGCCCGCGCCGAAGTGTTGGCCTGAGAGACGGCTTCCCGCGCCGCGCCCGGCATCATGTTCGCAGCCACGGGCATGATCCCGGTTTGTTGCGCAACGCCCCTCGCGCCGCTTCCAACCGCGCTGAGCGCCGAGTACGTATCCGACGCGCCGTCGGCCACCATCATCAGCATCGCGGTCTTCTTCACCACGACCTTTCGATTGTCGAAGAGACGCTTCAGGGCCTCGCGGCGCTCGTCACGAATCACCGCCCGCGCCGTTAGCGATGCCGCCTCCAGCCCCAGATAAGGCAGGCCGGACATCTCCGCAAGCCCTGGGTTGGCCAGCAGCGATGTTCCCGGCAAGCTGTAAATCTGGCTATGCAGCGTCTCGCACGCACCCCTCCGGTTGCGAGCGCTCCAGGCCCACTGTGGCTTGCCGTTTACGTTCGACATGCCCTCCTTCAACTTCCAGGCTTCAAACGCGTCTCTGAGGTCGTCGAAAAATTTGCCCGAGGGCGCCATCTGATACAACTTCAAACACGCGTCGATCAGCCGCAATTCCGAGCTGCGCCGCGCTCCCTTAATCTCGGTCAACGCGATCCAGGTTTCATGCTGCATTGTCACGATCATGGCGGACCCTTCTCCTGCGACATGCCCATCGTCTCCAGCCTACCTCGTTCTTCGCCAACTGGCCGGACGCCGCGTCTGGGGATAGAATAATCGAAGGCTGCCCCGTTCGTCCGCTCACGCCCAAAATATCTTCCCATCCTTCCGGCTGGATATCGCCAGCGAGTACGTGTGGAAGGGCAACACGTCCATCGCGTTGGGCCGGAAGGCGTTCGGCGCGCTACGCCACCTGGTCGAGGATCCCGGCCGCGCGTGCCCAATATGCGTAGCGCCCGGCAGCCGGAACCCCCGCTCGCGATCCGCTACTCCAACGTCTCCGGCTTCAACTCGATCTGCTTCTCTCCCGCCGCCTTCTTCTCCCAATACTTTTTCATCCACGCTTCCCAGCTCTTCCCCGCCGCCGTATCCCGCCCCGTGAACTCCAGCGCCGCGATCTCCGCATAGGCGATGGCGATCTTCTCCCGCCGGTCTTTCGGAAGCAGCCGCACCACCGATTCGGCCAGCGTCTTCCCCGTCCTCCGGTCGAAAATATAGCCTTCGATTCGCGTCCCATCGCGCCGCGTAATCGTCACGTCGCCCCGGTAATCGAACGCCTTCTCCAACCCCGTCCGCAGATCCTCCTCCGTCGCCGAAGGCCACTGCGTCCCCTGCAAATTCTCCTGCGCGCCCGCCTGCCCGCTCACGCTTCGATCTCTTCCGCCGCCTCGCGCGCCGCGCCGATCTGCACCAGCCCCGCCGGCCCGTGCGCCGGTTTCACCGGAGCCTTCAACGCCTCCAGCGCCGCCGCGCTCGGATACTTCGTGAACAGCGTTCCCCGCACCGTCGCCAAAAATCCGCGGAGCGAATTGAACGTCGCATGCACCGCCGACGCCTCGTACCCGCTATGCACCATGCAATTGGCGCACTTCGGATTTCCCGATTCCGTCCCGTAGCGCGCCCACTCGGTCTCTTCCATCAATTCGGCGAACGTATCGGCGTAGCCGTCCTGCAGCAGATAGCACGGCTTCTGCCAGCCGAACAGGTTGAACGTCGGCATGCCCCACGGCGTGCAGGCGTAATCCTGTTTGCCCATCAGGTACTCCAGAAACAGCGGCGAAAGGTTGAAGCGCCACGCCGCCTTGCGATTGGAAAGAATCGTGTGGAACAGCCGCCGCGTCGGCTCCTTGCCCAGGAAATGCTGCTGATCGGGAGCTTTGTCGTAGGAATACCCCGGCGACAGCATCATCCCTTCCACGCCCAGCGCCATCATGTCGTCGAAGAAATCGCGCACGCTTTGCGGATCCGCGCCGTCGAACAGCGTCGTATTCGTCGTCACCCGGAACCCGCGCTTCACCGCTTCTTTCAACCCCTCCACCGCCAGCTCGTACCCGCCCTCGCGGCAAACGGATAAATCGTGATGCTCTTTCTCCCCATCCATGTGTACGGAAAACGTCAGATACTTACTCGGCTGGAACAGTCCGATCTTTTCCTTCAGCAGCAGCGCGTTGGTGCAAAGGTAAATGTACTTCTTCCGCGCAACGAGGCCATCGACGATCTCCTGAATCCGCGGATGCATCAGCGGCTCGCCGCCCGGAATCGACACCATCGGCGCGCCGCATTCCTCCACCGCCCGGAAACATTCCTCCGGCGTCAGCTCAGCCTTCAGAATATGCGCCGGATATTGAATCTTCCCGCACCCCGCGCAAGCCAGATTGCAGCGGAACAGCGGCTCCAGCATCAACACCAGCGGATACCGCTTCCGCCCCGCCAGCCTCTGCCTCAAAACGTAGCTCGCCACCGTCCACATCTGCGAAATCGGAACCGCCAAACGCACACCTCCCTGACCACCCGGTTTCCAGGCTAATCCTTATTGTCGCACCGCTTCGGTGGCACGTGGACTGCTGAGCATTACGATTCGACGAATTGGCCGAGGCTTCCCATCACGCCACCAATCCGTGGAAACCTCGGCTCTTCTTCGCCGCGCCAGACTCCCGAGTTCCATCGGGACCGCCGTTCACGACAGCGGTGGAACCGGCGATCACGACTCGGGTTGGGAAATAGGCGACCTGCTATCCTGAAATTTGGGCACGAAGTGAGCACTCCCCAGACGGCTTGCTGAACCATTTGGTACGCCACAGCAGTGATAAGCTAGAACGGCCCGGAGGTAAATATGGACCAACCTCAAACAGGAAAACGTGGCGTATCCGCCAGCGAGATCGTTGTCCAGAGTAAGAAAATCATTCTAGGCCACGAAGAAGGCAATACGCCCGATCTTGGGCCGTTATTCGTGAACAATGCCGAAATCCTGGCGGTCGGCACCGACTTTTATATCGATCTTGGAATCATTCGGCCAGAAGATATAACCGCGGCCGGCTCATCGCAGCAGCCTCGCGAATCTGCCGCGGAACCTACCCCAGTCAAGCTTGACTTTTTTGTGTTGCAGCGAATCGCGATGAGCGAATTCACGTTCAGGCTTTTCATTCAGAGAGGGCAGGAGATTGTTTCCCACATGGACGCCAAGAAGGAACGAGCATCGGAATCGAGTTTGGAGCCATGACTGCCGCGACAGCTACCTATCCATTGACGGGCGTCAGTCTGCCGACCGCCTTCAGTCCGCCGACGTTCAAATTTCTGCTGACACCTGACGCCAATCGCCCAATTGATCGGACGCGGGACACCGAAGGCACTGTCAGTACGGCGTTCCCAATTCCTGCGGATGTTTGGGCATCCGCGCTGAGGACGACGATTGAGCGACAGCGGAAGTTCCAATTTATTCCGATAGAAAACGCCGTCCGTCGATTTAACCATTCGCGCGACATTGGATCAACTCGCCATGCGGTATTTCCAGCATCCGCACATGAGTGGGTGTCCGCACCGAGGGTCATGCTCGAGCGCACGGAGGATATCCTTCGACGAATCGACGCCGCAATGTTAGACGAACGTGATGAGAGCGAACCCGAGCCAACCAAGGAGGCACTACATGGAAGCAAGGACCTCATAGAGGGATCGCGCCTCCTCGCAAGTGGATTTCGCTTCGTGGCGAGCGTCATCCCCCTTGACGGTGCAATCCGAATTACGTGGCAGTCATCCACGCGGAATGTCCGGTTGATCTGTCCAGCATACTCCGAGCCCTACATTTATTACGAACGCCTCATCGGTCGTCGCTCCATCGAGCATGGCAGCGAAAAAGCCACTTCCGAGTCCCTAAGCAGTCGCCTCCGCTGGCTAGCAAAAAGCCGGTAACGAGGCCCGGCAAATGATTCTTCTCCCGAATGGAGGAGCGGTCTTTAGGGGCCTGCTCAAGGCGAAGTTCGTCGACGCTGATCGCAAAATTACATTCGAAGCCTACCTGCGGAGAGAAATTGAACGTCCCGATAGATCGTGGGAGAAGAAGGACCCGGACGGCATTTCCGTGGCTGTGTCTGCGCAAGTTCTCAGAACAGCCTGACATTGAAGGGCATTGCAAGAATCGAGTCCGCGGCCGTCAGATCCGTCAAAAAGAAAGATGGAACAGCCTTAGAAATACTCGCCGATCCCCCTGTTCCCGAATCGGTGCATGGAAATATCGTAGACATCCCCTACAGGTCCGACGACAAGGAGACGGCGGAATTTCTTGCGGGTGAACTAGCGCGCCAATCCGAACTCCTCTAGCTCCAGTAGCGACGGCGACTTGATCTTCGTCGCCCCCGGGGACCATTCTCGTCGCGGTTAGTGCGTGGGCGCTTGCGATCCCCTACTCCTGCCTCAGCGCGCTCATTGGGTCGATCCGGCTCGCCCGCCGCGCGGGTACAAAACTGGCGAACAGCGCGGCGAGCACGAGCACGCCGGTCATAACGGCGAAGGTCAACGGATCCGCCGGCCGCACGCCCGCGACGAATCGCTCCAACACCCTCCCCGCCGCCAACGCGCCGGCAATCCCCAACCCCGCGCCCGCCGCGATCATCCCCAGGCTCTGCCGCAGCACCATCCGCATCACGCCGCCCGCGCTCGCACCCAACGCCATGCGCACGCCGAATTCCGGCACGCGTTGGCTCGTCAAGTATGCCAGCACGCCATAAATTCCGATGCACGCCAGCGTCAGCGCCAGACCGGCGAAAATGCCGAACAACAGCAGCAGGAAGCGTTGCCGCGCCAGCGTCGCTCTCGCCAGTTGCTCCATCGTGTGAACCGCGTACAGAACCTGATCGCCCGTCTCCCCGCGCTCCGCGCGCCTCAATGGTTCCACCAGACCCGCTGGTTCCACCGTAGTCCGGACCGCGATCGACATCAGCTCGGACCAGCGGCGCAGATAGGTGTCCGGAACCTGGGCGAACGGGTAATAGAATTGGTCGCGAACCGCGGCTTGGTCATCGCCGGCCAGTCCCCACTGCTTCACATGGCCCACCACGCCCACCACCCGCATCGGGCCGGGAACCAAATCCGACCACAATCGCTTTCCGATCGCATCCTCGCCTCCGAAGGCGTGTTTCGCCATCACCTCGTCGATCACAACGACGGCCTCGCTGCCCCGGCGGTCGTATTCGTTAAAGAACCGCCCCCGCCGCAGCCGGATGCCCATGACCTTCAGATAATCCGGCGTCACGCTGTTTGCCAACGCCAGAGGTTTCTCGCTACGGGACGGCTCGGCCGGAGTGGTCCAGTACCCGAGTTGGTTGTCGCCTTCGCGCATCGGCACCGTGTCGATCATGGCAACCGACCGCACCCCCGGAACGCGGCGCGCGCGATCCAGCACCTCCCGCCACGCCGCGCGAATCCGCCCAGGATCCGCCAGCGCGTCCGGGGAAAGCGCCATTCGAGCCGTCAGCACGTTGTGGATGTCTACGCCGGGGTTGACGGACGACAACCGGAGCAGCGTGCGCCCCAATATCCCCGCCGACACCAGCAGCACCACCGCCAGGGCGATCTCCGATACGACGAAGACCCCGTGCAGGCGGCGCGAGCTTCCCACCACCGTTCGCGCTCCAGCGCGGAGCGCCCGATCCAGTTCAAGTCCCGGTGCGCGGAGCGCCGGCGCCAGTCCGAACAGGAGGCCGCTCGCCAGCGAGACTAAGACCGCGACGAGCAGCACGCGCCCATCGAGACCCACCTCCTCGGCTCGCGGCAAACTGCCCGGCCACAACGCGACAAACGGGCGAATACCCAACGCCGCGAGCAATACACCGAACACGCCTCCGAATAGTCCCAACACCGCGCTCTCGGTCAGGCACTGACGTACCAGCCGGCCCCGGCCCGCACCGAGGGCGAGGCGCATGGCAAGTTCCCGTTCGCGGGAAACGGCTCGCGCCAGCAACAGGCTCGCGACGTTGGCGCATGCGACCAGCAGCACCAGCCCGACCGCGCCCAGCAATAACCATAGCGTGGACCCCACGTCTCCCACATCCGCGCGCAGCGGCTCCGCGACGAATCCGCGGCCTGAATTGGATTTCGGGTACTCTCCGGCCAGGCGGCGGCCAATCAACTCAAGCTCTGCCTGCGCCTGACCCGCCGTCGCGCCGGGCCGGAGCCGCGCCCAAACCTGAATCCCCGGATGTACTTCGCGGTTCCGCATCACCGGCTGCGTGTCCTGTCCAAGCGGAGTGAACACATCCGCGTCCTGCAAACGGAAATTCGCGGGCGTGATGCCGATCACCGTATAGGCCTTTCCTTCAAAGACGAGCGGCATGCCGATCGCCGCCGGGTTTCCTCCGAAGCGGCGCCGCCATAAACCGTCGCTGATGACGATCGCCGGCGGCGCGCCAAGCCGGTCTTCCTCAGCCCGGAAGGCGCGCCCTCGCGAGAGAGTGACGCCCAGAACGGAGAACAGGTCCGACGAAACTTCGAGACCGTCAACGTACTCAGGGAGCCCGGAGCCGCTCACCGTTCCGCCGTTGTAGCGCCACGCCGCCATCGCCAGCGAGCGGCTCGCGCGCTGGCAATCGAGAAAATTAGGGTAGGCGAACGCCCATCGATCGCCCCACCGGTAGTCGGTGACGCCCTTTGTCTGTTCGTCCACTTTGAAGAGCCGGCCGGGTTCCGGGTAAGGAAGCGGCTTCAACAAAACCCCGTCGATCACGCTGAACATGACGGTAGTCGCTCCACTGCCCAGCGCGAGTGTGCAAAGCGCCACCGCCGCAAACCCCGGCCTCTGCCGAAACCCGCGCAGCGCATAGCGGAAGTCTTGCCACAGGTCTTCCAGCCAGCGCGTGCCGCGGGCGTCGCGGCACTCTTCTTTCACTTGCTCCGGGCCCCCAAGAGCGAGCCTCGCCTGCCGCCGCGCTTCCTCAGGCGCCTGCCCTTGCGCCATCAAATCGCTCGCGTGTTGTTCGATGTGGAATCGAAGCTCGCGATCCAGTTGCTCCTCCATCGTCCCGCGCCGCCACAACCGCCCCCACCACGTCATCGCCCGCCGCCTTCGGCCATCCCCAGGATCAGCCCAACCGCCTCCGTCAGCCGCTGCCAGCTCGCCGCTTCCGCCTCCAGCGCCGCCCGCCCTTTCTTCGTCAGCCGGTAAAACTTCGCCTCCCGCCCGGTCTCGGTCTCCTTCCAATCCGCCGCCAGTAGACCGCGATTCTCCAGCCGGTGCAGCGCCGGGTAAAGCGAACCCTGCGGAACCTGCACCACATCGCGCGACACCTGTTGCAGCCGCTGCGCGATCGCGTATCCATGCACCGGCCCCAGCGTGACCACTTTGAGAATCAATAAATCCAGAGTGCCTTGCGGCAAATCGGACTTCACCGCCATCGAATACCTCGCTCTTCTACACGTATATCACAGGATGTGTAGAAGCGCAAGGCATTCATCGTCCTCCCGGAAATCGATTAGCGCGGAGTCGAGCGGCACGCGCCACCCGCTCCGTAGAGACCGCCGTTCCGCTCTTCGATGTCGCGAAATCCAGGAAACGCCACGACGACTCCCGGCCTCAGTCTATCTTTACGGTAGGTCGGCGGAGCTCAACTCAAGACACCACCGGCGCGCTGGAGCTGGAACGAATCGGAGCCAATAGCCGACGTGAAATCTCTGTAAGCGATTGAAAAATTGGTGGCCAGGGACGGACTTGAACCGCCGACGCCAGCCTTTTCAGGGCTGCGCTCTACCAACTGAGCTACCTGGCCGGGGAATTCTCAGTTTAGCAAACCGCAGCGCCGACGTGAGTTGAGAGTCTCTACCGAGCGGAGGCGGAAGATCCACTCTTACTTCTTTTCGAACACCGCCATGTACTGCCGCCCTCCCGGCCGCTCGCTCTTCGATTCCAGCCGGAATCCGCCCGCTTCCACTTCGCTAATCACCTGTTCCTCGTCCGCGCGGATATGGTCGCTGCCCGGCTCCTTGTGAAAATCCACGAGGAACAGCCGCCCGCCGTCCTTCATCGCGGCGCGAATCGCCGCCAGCATCTTATCCGGATAATTCAGATGGTGGTACACCTCCAGCATCAGCGCCGCGTCCAGCGAATTCGCGGCGAAATGCGGATCGGTCTCCGTCCCCCGCACGAACTCCACGTTCGTCAATCCCTTGCTCTTCGCATTGGCCCGCGCCTTGTCCAAAAAGTCCGGGAAAATGTCCTCCGCCACCACCTTCCCCCGCTCGCCGGCCGCCGCGCTCAGATACGGCAACATGTATCCCACTCCCGTGCCAATGTCGCCGACGGTCTCCCCCGGCGAAAGCTTCATCGCCGCCACCAACGTCTCCGGCGCCTGCTCCTTATCGCGCTTGGCGCCGGTCAGATTCTTCGCCACATCGGCGCGCTGCTTTTCCGTTTGATAGTTACGATTCGCCGCCCCCGCCACCTGCGCCGCCGCGGGCAACGCGCACAACATCCCCGCCGCGATCCAAACCATTGCGGGCTTCATAACGAATTCTCCATCGGCAGCGCCAGCGGCCGTTCTCTAAGAAAGTCCTCGTCTCCCATCGCGTCCACCGCGTCCCGAATCGACTGCTCCGTGGTCGATTGCGTCGTAATAACGAACGGCAAATCGCGCCAGTTCTCCGTGGGAATCTGCAACACCGCATCGACGCTGATCCCGCGCTCCGCCAGAATCGCCGCCAGCCGCGCGATAATTCCCGGCCGGTCGTCCACGCGGAAGCGAAGATAGTAAGTCGACGTCAGGCACGTCACCGGGATCGGCTGATACTCGCCCAGCCGTTCATGCGCGAATGGCGAAACGCGATCCGGACTCCCGGACCGGATCTCGCGCGCCACCCTCATCAGGTCGCTCACCACCGCCACTCCCGTCGGCAACGCACCCGCCCCGCGTCCGGAATAAAACGTATCTTCGCCGAACCGCCCCCGCACGCAAATCCCGTTATAAGCCCCTCGCACTCCCGCCAGCGGCGTCGTTCGCGGAATCAGCGCCGGGCGCACCGACAGTATCAACCCATCCGGCCCCTGCCTCGCCGAGCCGATCAGCCGGATCGTGTAATCCAGTTGATGCGCATATTGAAAATCCACTCCAGTGATCCGCCGAATCCCTTCGGTGTAAATGTCGGACGGCGTGATCTTCTCCCCAAACGCCAGCGCCGCCAGAATCGCCAGCTTCGATCGCGCGTCCAGTCCATCGACGTCGGCGGCCGGGTCCGCTTCCGCGTAACCCAGCCGCTGCGCCTCCTCCAGCACCCGTTCGAATGGCGTTCCGTTGCGTTCCACTTCCGAGAGAATGTAATTGCAAGTCCCGTTCAATATCCCGTGAATCGAGGTGACGCGATCCCCCGCGATTCCCTCCCGCAGCACCGCCAGAATCGGAATGCCGCCCGCCACGCTCGCCTCGATGCCCAGATTCACTCCGGCGCGGATCGCCCGGCTCCAAATCTCCTCGCCGCACTGCGCCAACAACTCCTTGTTCGCGGTGACCACCGATTTGCCGTTGTCGATCGCCGCTTCGACGATCTCCCGCGCCACGCCGCATCCGCCCACCAATTCCACCACGATCTGGATATCCGGATGCGTCGTCACTTCGCGCCAATCGGCGGTCCGCAGTACGCCTTCCGCGAGCCCCGGCAGTCGCTTCCCTTCCACTCCGCGGCTGCACACCGCGGCCACCCGCAGCGGCATGCCCAACTTCAAGGCGATCTGTCCCGCGTTCTCGGTCAGCAGCTCCAGCGCGCCCATGCCCACGTTGCCCAAGCCGACGATGCCGGCGTTTACTTCGCGCATAACCCGCTATTATCCCATCCGCGGTGTTCGCTAGACTAATAACAGGATGCCAACCCGCCGGGTGATTCTCTCCAGCGTCCTGCCGGCCCTCGTCGCGGCGCAGTCTCAACCGCCCACGCACGACGCCAGCCCTCTCGACGAAGATCCCGTCCGCCTCCCCAACGGCAAGCTCCAGCGCGACGAAATCCTCAAGTACGAGTACGGCAAATCGCTCGCCGATTGCAAGGAAATGGTCAAAATCGCCCGCGATCTCGAAACCGATCTCGAAAAGAACGAACAATACGTCCTTTCCATCGCCTCGATTCACAAGACCGAGGAGATCGAGAAACTCGCCCGCCGCATCCGCTCCCGCATGACGCACAGTTAATTTAGCGCGCCTGGGCGCGGAACTGCTCGATGAGGTGTTCGGAGGTTCGAAGGGAGAAGGCCAGGATCGAAAGAGTGGTCGTCTTGTCGGTGCAGTTGGGGAAGACGCTGGCGTCGCAGACGTAGAGATTGGCGACGTCGTGGGTTTGGCCGAAGGCGTTGGTGACGGAGTGGCGCGGGTCCTTGCCCATGCGCAGGGTTCCGGTTTCGTGGAGGCTCCAGCCAGGGACTTGGGGTTCGGTGGAAGCGCCGAGATAGTCGCCGCCGGAGGCGCGGATCAGATCTTCAATGACGTGCTTGGAGTGCTCCCACATGAGCAACGTATTGGCGTCCCATTCGAAATGGATGCGGGCGGTGGGGATGCCGTAAACATCCTTCGCCTCGGGATCGATGTCGACGTAGTTTCGATCGGAGCGTTGAGAGGGCGCCTGGATGGTGAAATCGACGGGGGTGGGATAGCGGCGCTTGATCTCGCGTTTGAAGGAAGCGCCGAAGCCTTCGATGTCGGAGTAGTAACCGGGGAAGCCGGAGCAGCCGCCGCTGGGGTAAATGGAGTAACCGCGGATGAACTTCTCCTCGCGCGGGTTAGCGAGGTTTTGCCAGCGGGGCATCCAGACAACCTGGCTGGAGGAGACGTTGTCGGGCATGCTGGGGTGGCCGAGGAGTTGGGGGAGAAAGCCGCGGCCGGAGCCGCCGTATAAGTGATCGCAAAGATTGCGGCCAGCCTGGCCGCTGGAGTTAGCGATGCCATTGGGCCAGTGACGGGATTTGGAGTTGAGTAAGATGCGGGCGGATTCGACGCAGGAGGCGGAGACGACGACGGCCTTGGCGCGGACTTCGACTTCCTGTTTCGAATGACGGTCTATGTAGGAGACGCCGGCGGCGCGTCCGTCATCGCCGACTAAGATGTTTTTGGCGAGGGCGTTCGTGCGCAGTTCGAGATTGCCGGTTTTGTGTGCCTCGGGGAGAAAGAACCAGGGCGAGGAGAAGAACGAGCCGGTGTCGCATCCTTCGGTGCAGTTACCGCAATAGTGACAGGCGGGATGGCCGTTGTGGGCGACAGTAAGTTGGGCGAGGCGATCCGGCAGATACGGTACGCCGATTTTATCCGCACCGGCTTTCAGCAGGTAATCGAAGCAGCGAAGCTTCATCGGCGGAAGATAGTCGCCGTCGGGGTTACTGGGGCGGTTCTGTATGGTGCTGGCGACACCGATCATACGCTCGGCGCGGGAGTAATAAGGAGCGATCTCGGAGTAAGTGACGGGCCAATCGAGGTCGAAGCCGTCGCGGCTGGCGGCGCGGAAGTCGATTTCGGAGAAGCGCGCGGCGGAGCGTCCCCAAAAATTCGTCTTGCCGCCGACGGCGAAGCAGCGAGGCCAAAGCCACGTGGTTCCGGGAGCGGTGGTGTAGGCGATCTCGTGCTCCCAGACGCCGGGGACATACTCGTTGTCCATGTAGCCGTAGGATTGGGCGCGCTTGGCGGGATCGCCGAAGCCGCGAAACTTCATGTCGTAGGGTTGGCGATGGTTGCGGAAATCCTTCTTGGGATCGAGCGCGCGGCCGGCGTTGAGGGCGCAGACTTTGAGACCGGCTTGACAGAGAGTGTGGATGGCCATGCCTCCGCCGGCTCCGGTGCCGATGACGACGACATCGTAGACGGCGCTCATGCGCGCGCCGCCGGTGCGGAGTGGAGGTGGGCTGGGTCGGAAGGGTCGGGGCAGCCGGGCGATTCGGAGTAGAAGCGAAGGCTGGGATCGTCGAGTTCCTCCATGCCGGCGCGGGTGGTGTAGTAACCCATGACCGTGTATTGGCGCAGGAGATGGAAGAAGGCGCGCCCGTCTTCCTCGCCGGTTCGATGTTTAGCGCGATAGGCGAGCGGAGTGAGGATTTCGATTTGTTGTTCCGGGGTGGATGCGAGGAACGCGGCGCCGTGAAGGCCGCGGGAGTGGGCGTCGATCCAATCCAAGCCGTAACGGAACGGGAACTGAAGAGCGGGATCGGAGGTCGCCATGACGTCGATGAACTCGGCGGCGCCGGCGGGTCCGGCTCCGGGCAGGACGATCTCCGCCAAGCGATCGAGCAGGCGGAATTCGGCGGCGGTGAAGAAGCGCGGGGCGTAGGCGGCGGGGCGGATTTGGGCGGCGCCCTCAGGAGATTGAAAGGCGAAAGCACCAACGTTGAAACCCGGGGAAGGCAGCGACGGAGGCTGCGGTGGTGACGGCGCGAAGCCAGGCGCGGCGTTCGATTCCTTGTCCAGCCATAACGCATCCGTTATATCAGAAGCGCCGGAGCAGGAGGACGCGGTAGCATCGTCTGAGCGGGAGGGAAGACGATGCACTGGATGGCGTGGACGATTTTGGCGTGGATGGGCGCGGCGGGGAGCGCGACGGATCCGATTTACGCGCCGCTGTGGTTGTACCAGGGGGATTGGGAGGTGACGCCGAAGGCTCTGGCGGCGGGAGCGAAGCCGGATCGCCTATCGAACACTTGCGCGACGATCGGAAAATATTTCGGATGTCAACAGACGGTGAACGGGAAGATCGTGGCGTTGGTGATGTTTGTTCCGGCGGAGACGCAGGGACACTATTTCACGCAGGCGTTGACGCCGGATGGCCATGCGCAAGGGCGAGGCGAGTTAGAGATTCAGGGCGACCATTGGACGTTCCTGGGAAAAGACGTGGACGGCGCGAAAACGACTTACTTCCGGACGACGAACTTATTTACCGGAAAAGACCGGATTCACTTCGAGCAGGCGCAGTCGAATGATGGAGAACATTGGACGGTGGGTGGTTCCGGGGACGAGCGGCGATTGAATTCGGGCCACTAACAAGCGCGGTCCGCCGGGCTGAACGAATACGCCCAACCCGGCGGGTTCGGTTAGCGCTTGACCTTAACGACCTTGTGGCCCTTAGGTCCGGTGATTACCTTGCGTTCGATGGAATGGCCGTTCTTCCCGGTAATTTTCTGCTTGGTGACGGAGCCGCCGTTCGGGCCGGTGATTTTGCGCTGATCGACGCTTCCGCCGTTCTTGCCCGTGACCACGGACTTGGTGACGCCTCCGCCATCGTCGCCGGTGACTTTCTTCTGATCGACACTGCCGCCGTTGGGGCCGGTGACGGCTTGACGGGTTACCGACCCGCCATTGGGTCCGGTGGCGTTCTTACGTCGGACGCCGCCGCCGTTCGGACCGGTGTCCTTGGTGCGGGTGACCGATCCGCCCTTGGGGCCGTTCACCGTGTCGGAATTGTCCTGCGCCGCGGCCATGGCGGTGCATCCGGCGAGCAGCGCCGCGCTAAAGATCCAGGTTGCGAAAGTGCTTTTCATCGAGAGAGTCTCCTTGAGTTCGTGATTCGAATTCCAAATTCAGCGATCCCCGCGTGTCGAATCTCGGGCCGATCGCGACCGGGCGCAACAGTGCGCTCATTAGGTTGGACCGCCGGGGACCCGGAAGTGTTGCGAATCAGAAGAAAGTTTAACATTTGAGGCTCGGGCGGCCGCCGCGGCGCCGGTGCGATAATCGACGTTCGCCCCATTTCCCATGCCACGCCGCTTCCTATCGCTCCTGTTGTGCGCCGTCTCACTCGCCGCGCAATCGCCGGCCCCAAAACCGAAATTGCTGCTCGTCGTCGTTATCGACCAGTTCCGTTACGACTATCTGACGCGCTTCCGCGCCGAGTATCGCGGCGGGTTTGCGCGCCTGCTGGAACACGGGGCGGTGTTTACCAACGCGCACTACATGCACGTACCCACGGTGACGGCGATCGGGCATTCCACCGTGCTCACCGGCGCCACGCCTTCGGTGAGCGGGATCGCCGGCAACGAATGGTACGACCGCACTTCCAAGCGCATGGTCACCAGCGTCTCCGATACGGACACGCAGCTTCTTGGGGGCTCCGCGGGACAGGTCGGCGCTTCGCCCCGGCGGCTGCTGGTGAGCGCCGTTCCCGACGAGATGAAAATCGCCGGGAAGACGTCGAAGGCCATCGGCATTTCGATTAAGGACCGTAGCGCCATTCTGCCGCCGGGCCACATGGCCGACGCCGCTTACTGGTTCGACGAGGCGAGCGGGCATTTTGTTAGTAGCACTTACTATGAGGCGGCGTTGCCCGCCTGGGTCCAGCAATTCGACGACGCGCAGCCCGCCGCGAAATACAAGAGCGCCGCGTGGCGGGCGCTCGACGCCAAGCCGGGCGACCCGCCGTTTTGCTCGATGGCCGAAGGACATGGGCCGCGCGCGTGCCGCACGTTGGAGGCGACGCCTTTCGGCAACGAGATGCTCGAAACGTTCGCCGAACAGGCGTTGGAGCACGAGGCGCTGGGGACTCACCCGGGCACGGACGTGCTGACCATAAGTTTCTCCTCGAACGACTATGTGGGCCACGCGCTGGGGCCGGATTCGCCCGAGGTACGCGATATCTCGATTCGCACCGACCGGACGCTGGGCAAGCTGCTCGATTTCATCGACGCGCGTCTCGGCGCGGGAAAAATGTTGGTGGTGCTCACGGCCGATCACGGCGTAGCGCCGGTGCCAGAGGTGAACGCGGCGCGCAAGATGCCGGGCGGACGGCTGGATGCAACGGAGTTCCTCGCCACTGTGAAGAAGGCGCTCGAGGACAAGTTCGGCCAGGGCCAATGGCTGGTCCCCAACACCGGCGCAACGCTGTATCTCGATTACGAAGCACTAGCCGCGCACAAGGTGGATGCCAAAGACGCCCGCCGCGTTTTGGCGGATGCGGCCAGGGCCTTCCCGCACATCGCGCGTGTGTATACGAGGGATGAAATGGAAGCGGGCGCGGACACCGCCGACACCGTCGGCCGCGCGATGCGCAATGGATACTATGGCCCGCGTTCGGGCGACGTCTTCGTCCTGCCGGAGCCGTATTACATTTTCTCCGGACACGGCGCCACGCGCGGCACCACGCATGGATCGCCCTACGGCTACGACACGCACGTTCCGGTGATTTTCTTTGGACCCGGTATCCGGGCGGGCGTTTATCGCCGGAACATCACGGTGAACGACGTCGCTCCCACGCTTGCGGCCTTCTTCGACGTCGAGCCTCCGAGCGGGGCGTTCGGCGAGGCGCTGCCCGAAATAGTGGGGCATTAAACCAGCCCGCCCGGCGCTATACTGAGGTTTTAGGAGCCTTAGGAAATGAAAAATTACCTCAAGTTCGGGGGCTTGGTGGCGGCCATTCTCGGCGTCCTGGCGTGGCTGGCGGTGAGCGGCGTCGGCGAAAGCAAGACGTACTACAAGACGATCTCCGAGCTTGCCTCAATGGGCGGCCGCGCCGAAGGCCAACGGATTCGCGTCGGCGGCGACGTCCAGCCCGGATCGATCGTCCGCAAAGCCGGCGAGGTTCACTTCGTCCTAAAACAAGACACCCGCACGTTGAACGTTGTCTACAACGGGATCGATCCATTGCCCGACACGTTCCGCGACGGCTCGCAAGCGCTCGCCGACGGCCGTCTGGGACGCGACGGGGTTTTCGAAGCGAACAAAGTCCAGGCCAAGTGCGCCTCTAAATATCAGTCCAAACCGGTGCAGAACAAGAATGCTCTGCAAAACCGGGCGGCAATGTGAAGGCGCTCGCCGCATCCGTTCTCTTTAGCGCTCTTCCGATTCTGGCCGCCGATTCCGCCATTTCGTCGCGCGTCGAGCCGCAGGTGCCGGGCCTCGTCGCCACTTATATCGATCTTCATCGACACCCCGAGCTTTCGCATCATGAGGAACATACTTCGGCGTTTCTCGCGAGTGAGTTGCGCAAAGCCGGCTATGACGTAACCGAACGTGTCGGCAAATACCCCGACGGTTCGCGCGGCTATGGAGTCGTGGCGATCCTGAAGAACGGCGCCGGTCCGGTGGTGCTGGTGCGCACCGACATGGACGCGCTGCCGGTGACGGAAAACACCGGCCTGCCTTACGCCAGCACGGTTCGCGTGAAGGACGACGCGGGCAACGAAGTGGGCGTGATGCACGCCTGCGGGCACGACCTGCACATGACGACGTTTCTTGGCACGGCGCGAACGCTGGCCGCGATGAAGGACCGCTGGCACGGCACGTTGATGTTGATCGGGCAGCCGGCGGAGGAGAGAATCGACGGCGCGCGGGCGATGCTGGCCGACGATCTGTACACGCGCTTCCCCCGGCCGGAATACGCCCTGGCACTGCATGACGACGCGACCATCGCGGCCGGCAAAGTTGGCGTGACGCCGGGTCCGATTCTGGCCGGAGCGACCTCGGTGGACGTGATCATTCGCGGCGTCGGCGGACACGGCGCGGCGCCCGATGCGACGAAAGATCCCATCGTCGCGGCCGCGCAATATATCCTGGCGATCCAAACCATCGTCAGCCGCCAGACTTCGCCGCTCGACCCGGCCGTGGTCACCGTCGGTTCCATCCACGGCGGTTCCAAGCACAACATCATCCCCGACGACGTGCATTTGCAATTGTCGATCCGCGCCTTCGACGAGCGGGTGCGCGAGAACATTCTTACGGACTTGAAACGCACCGCGCTTGGCGTGGCGCTGGCCGCCGGGATCCCCGATGATCGCGCCCCCATCGTCACCGTCAGCGACACCGAAGTGGTGCCGGCGACATACAACGATCCCGCGCTCGCCGCCCGCACGAGGACAGCTCTCATCGCTGCGATCGGGAAAGACAACGTCTTGGAACCGCGGCCCGTCATGGGCAGCGAGGACTTCGGTCTTTTCGGACTTGAAGGCCGCCAGATTCCCATCCTCATGATGCGCCTTGGCGCAGTCGCCCCGGAAAAAATCGCCGACAGCGAGCGCACCGGCAAACCCCTCCCCTCGCTTCACTCCAGCCGCTTCGCCCCGGTTCCCGAGCCGGCCATCCGCACCGGCGTAACGGTCATGACCGCCGCGGTTATCGACCTGATGAAGTAGCCGGATTCAGTCGGGCGTCGCCCGATTCAGAACCTGAGATACTGTGGATTAGATCCCATGGAAAACATAGGCGCCCTGGCCCTGCTGCTGGCATTTTGCCTGGCTGTGTATTCGGTGATTGGCTCGGTGGTGGGGAGGCTTCGCAAGAAGATCTTCCTCGCGGCCAGCGCCGAGCGCGCCGTTTACGCCATCTGGCTGCTCGTCACCACCGCCTCCGGCATCCTGGTCTATTCGCTGATCCATGGCGACTTCCGCCTCGCCTACGTCGCCTCCCACTCTAACCACGCGATGGCGCCGGTTTACAAGTTCACCTCCTGGTGGGGCGGCCAGGAAGGTTCCCTGCTGTTTTGGAGCTGGCTGCTGGCGACGTATTCGGCGATCGTCGTCTTCACCAACCGCCGCAAGCTGCGCAACCTGATGCCGTACGTCACGGCGATCCTGATGACCACCGAGGGCTTCTTCCTGATGATGGTCACCTTCGTCGCCAGCCCGTTCCAGGTGCTGATGGCCGGCAAGGGAATCACCGACGTGGGGGACGGCCAGGGCCTGAATCCGCTGCTTCAATACTGGACGATGGTGATCCATCCGCCCATGCTGTATCTGGGCTACGTCGGCTCGGTGGTGCCGTTCGCCTTCGCCATCTCGTCGCTGATCGTGAAGCAGCCGGGCGAGGCGTGGATTCACACCACGCGGCGCTGGGCCATCGTCACCTGGCTGCTGCAAAGCACCGGCATTCTGCTGGGCGCGGGCTGGGCGTATTCCGTCCTCGGCTGGGGCGGCTATTGGGGATGGGACCCGGTGGAGAACGCTTCCTTTCTTCCGTGGCTCACGGCGACGGCGTTCCTGCACTCGGTGATGATGCAGGAGAAGAAGGGCATGATGAAGGTGTGGAACATGGTGCTGGTGTCCACCACGTTCTTCCTGTGCATCTTCGGCACCATGCTGACCCGCTCCGGCCTGGTCTCCTCCGTTCACGCCTTCGCGCAATCGAGCATCGGCAATTACTTCGTCGCCTTCCTCGCCATCGGCATCGCGCTGGTCGATTTATCTGATTCTCGGCCGGCTGGACTACCTGAAAAGCGAGGCGCCGCTCGAAGGCGTGGTCTCGCGCGAATCGTCGTTCCTGTTTAACAATCTCGTGCTGCTGGCAAGCTGCTTCGCGGTGCTGTGGGGCACGCTGTTTCCGGTGATCTCGGAAGCCGTCACCGGCGACAAGATCAGCGTCGACGCGCCGTTCTTCAACCGCGTGATGATCCCCATCGGCCTGTTCCTGATGTTCCTCACCGGCGTCGGTCCGCTGGTCGCATGGCGGCGCAGCTCCATCGAAAGCCTGAAGCGGGCGTTCTTGTGGCCGTCCGTTTCGGGTGTGGTCCTGATGGCCGTGCTGGCGGGTTTCGGCGTCTGGGAGCATCCCTACGCGTTGATCTCCTTCGGCCTCTGCATGTTCGTTACGGCGACGATCGCCATGGAGTTTTTCAAAGGCGCCAGCGCGATCCGCGCCAAGAGCGGCTCCAGCTTCCCCGCCGCGACGATCGAATTGACCCATCGCAATACGCGCCGCTACGGCGGATATCTCGTCCACATGGGAATCGTTCTTTTGTTCATCGGCTTCACCGGCTCGGCCTTCAACAAGAACGCGACGATCGAGGTCAACACCGGCTCGTCGTTCCGCCTCGGCGCTTACAATCTGACTCTCACCAGCACGCAGGATGGCGAGAACGAAAACTACATTTGGCGTAGAGCCTTGATCGCGGTGACGCGCGGGGGCGAGTCCCTGGGCACGATGGAGCCGGAGCGGCGCATCTACAAAGTCAGCCAGCAACCGACCTCCGAAGTCGCCATCCGGCGCCGCTTGAACGAGGATCTGTATCTCAACTACGCGCGTTCGAACGACGACACCCACGCCGTGATCCAGGCCTACGTCTTCCCGCTGGTCTCCTGGATTTGGATCGGGTACTACGTGATCCTGTTTGGGACGCTGGTTTGCCTGGTGCCGAGCAAGATGCGCCTGCAATATCCGAGGACCGAAGTGGTGGGAATCGGGAGGAAAGATGCGGTTCTGGAGAAGTAGCGTCCTGCTGGCGGCGCTGTGTACCGCCGCCGCCGCGCAGACCCCCGTGGCCACGGAAAGCCCGGCGGTTGAGCGCGTGGCGAAACACCTGAAGTGTACCTGCGGCTGCAACCTGGACATGAACTGCAAGATGGAGCCGTGGCCGTGCCACATGTGCCGGCCGGCGAAGGAAAAGATCGTCGCGATGCAAAAAGCGGGAATGGACGACGCATCCATTCTGAACGCCTTCGTGAAAGAGCAAGGGCCGGACATTCTCATCGTCGAGCCGGGCATATGGGGTTCGCTCAGCCACTACGCGGGCCTGGCCGCGGGCCTGTTGTTGATCGCCTGGTTCATCCGCCGCAAACTGGCCAAACCGGCGCCGGTCTCCACACCCGCGTCGGAGGCCGACGACGCGATTCTCGCCCGCTATAAAGAACGGATGGAGAAAGAAGTGGCGAAGCTCGATTGATGGTCTTCGCCGCCGCCGTTCTGGTCGCCCTCGGAGCACTCGCGCTCACGCTCTTCATTCGTGGCGCCGATCTCCCCCAACCCGAGCCGGTCTCCCCCACGGCCCATCTCGACGACCGCAAGGCGCAGATCTACGAGAACTTGCGCGACCTGCAGTTCGAATACCGGCTCGGCAAGCTTTCGGACGAGGATTACGCGAAAACGAAAGCAGGACTTGCAGCGCGAACTGGCACGCGTGCTGGCGGAAATCGACGCGGCGAGTCCGTCGCCGAAGGCGGTTCCTCCGCCCGTGATCGTGCCCAATCCAAAAGCCTGCCCCCATTGCGGAGCGACGTTCGAGCGGCCGCTCAAGTTCTGCGGCGAATGCGGCAAGCCGATGAAGAAGGCGGGGCGTGGATGAGGATCTGCATGGCGCTTCTACTTTTCGCCGCCTCCGCCTTGGCCGCGGGAATCGACGGCACGGTGATGAACGGAACCAGCGGCCAGCCGCAGGCGAACACGCTTGTCTCGCTGCTTCAGCCCGGCGCCGGGGGGATGCAGACGCTGGCCTCGACAAAATCGGACGCCTCCGGCAAATTCCATTTCGCCCTGGACCCGCAAGGGCCGCGTATTCTTCAAGCCATTTACAATGGCGTGATCTACAATCAAGTGGCGCCGCCCGGCACGCCCGCCGCCGGCATGACGGTGACCGTTTATGAACCGGTGAAAGACCCCGCCGCCGCGCCGATGACGCAACATCTGGTGCTGCTGCAGCCGGGCGACACCGAGCTTGCCGTGAGCGAGGAGTTTCTATTCGTCAACGCGGGCAAGACGACGTTCAACGACGCGGCCAACGGCTCGGCGCGAATCTGGATTCCCGAAGCGGGCCGCGCGGCGGCGAAAGTAACCGTCACCGCGCCCGGCGGCATGCCCATCCAGCGCGACCCCGCGAAGACTCGCGAGCCCGGCGTGTATAAAATCGACTATCCGCTGAAGCCCGGCGAAACGCGCTTCGAAGTGAATTACTCTCTTCCCATCGTGCAACCGGCGGCTTTCGAAGGGAAGACCGTCGGTGCGACCAGCCCGCTGCGCCTGGTGGTTCCGGCGGGCGTGACGCTGAAGGGCGACGGCATCGATCTGCTGGGCCAGGAGCCGACGACGCAAGCCGGGATCTACAGTGTGAAGGCGGCCGATTATCGGGTGGAGATCGACGGCACGGGCACCATCGCCCCGCCGCAGACGCCGAGTGGAGCGGATTCGGGGATGCCGCAGATCGTCGAAGGGCCGCCGCGGATCTATGGGCGGATCTGGTGGATTCTCGGCCTGTGCTTCCTCATCCTCGCCATCGGCGCTTCGCTGTTGTACCGGCGCGGCGATCCGGCGGGACGGCCATAGAGGCGGAATGGCGGAAGCGAACGCCGTCGAGATCGACCGGCTCTACAAATACTTCGGCGATTATCCGGCGTTGCGCGATATCACGTTCACAATCGCGGCCGGATCGTGCATGGCTCTGCTCGGCCGCAACGGCGCGGGAAAAACGACGCTGCTGAAGATCGCCGGCGGATTGTCGAAACCCGGCGGGGGACGCATCGCCGTTCTCGGCGGCGACGCGCGCTCGGCGGAGGTGCGCCGGCGAATCGGCATCCTCGGCCACGGCATCGGCGTTTACGACGAGCTCTCGGCGCTCGAAAATCTGCGCTTCT
Source organism: uncultured Acidobacteriota bacterium (assembly GCA_963823105.1). Lineage (GTDB taxonomy): Bacteria > Acidobacteriota > Terriglobia > Bryobacterales > Bryobacteraceae > JAJYKC01. The sequence continues at coordinate 212,772 of CAWGKC010000005.1, read as the reverse complement.
TCGCCGAGCTGCACAGGCTGCCCAACCCGCGCGCCGTTTCGCTCGAATGGCTCGAACGCACCGGGTTGTTATCGGTCCGCGACGGGCTCGTCCGCGAATTTTCGCGCGGCATGAGACAGCGCCTCGCCGTCGCCCGCGCCTTCCTGCACCGGCCCGGCCTGCTGCTGCTCGACGAACCGTTCACCTCGCTCGACGACCGCGCCATCGCCCTGCTTCAATCGCTGCTCGCCGACGCGCGCGCCCGCGGGGCCACCATCGTCATGTCCACTCATCAACTGCGGGAGGCGCTGGAGCTGGCCACCGACGTCGCGCTCATCGAACGCGGGAGGTTGGCCCATCGCGGCCCGCGCACGCCGGAGATGCTCGCCGATCCCGGCTGGCTCTATCGCCAGTACGGAGAAGCGTGATGGGATTTCTGCGCGGGGCGTGGACCTTGGCCCGCAAAGATCTGCGCTCCGAGCTTCGCACGAAGGAGTCGCTGAACGCCTCGGTCTCCTTCGCCCTGGTCATCCTGCTGCTGTTCAGCTTCGCCTTCGATCCCGATTCCCAAACCGTGCGCGAAATCTCCGGCGGGCTGCTGTGGCTGGTGTTCGCTTTCGCCAGCGCGCTGATCCTTAATCGCGGCTTCTCGCGCGAATTGCCGAACGATTGCCTGGAGGCGCTGATCGCCTCGCCCATGAGCGGCGCGCAATTGTTCTTCGGCAAGGCCCTCGCCAATTACCTGCTGCTGCTGTTGGTGGAGGCCATTTCCCTGCCCGTGTTCGGCATCTTCTATAACGTCCACTGGACGCGCCAACTCGGGTTGTTGGCGGTGGTGATGCTGCTCGCCACGTGGGCGCTTACGGTGATCGGCACGATGTTCGGCGCGCTCACTGTCAACCTGCGCCTGCGCGAATTGATGCTGCCGGCGCTGGTCTACCCGGCGCTGCTCCCGGCGCTGATGGCGGCCATACAGCTTACCAACATCGCCCTCGGAGGGGATACTCTAGAGAAGGAAAATTTTATCTGGCTGCGGCTGCTCGCCGGTTTCGACGCGATCTTCACGCTGCTGGGCCTGGCGCTTGCCGACACCGTATTCGTGGGTTAAACCGATATGAGAGAAAAATTGATCTATCTGTTTCTGGCGGCGGCCGGGATCCTGCTCGCCATCAATCTCTACATCGTCTTCATGAAGCTCCCCGACGAGCTGAACCAGGGCATGATTTACCGCATCATCTATTTTCATGTCCCGTCGAGCCTGGCGGCCTTCACCGGCTTCTTCGCCGCGCTCATCGCCAGCGCCGGCTATTTGACGACGAAGGACCTCCGCTACGACGCCGTCGCCGCGGCCGCGAGCGAAGTGGGCGTCGCCTTCGCCACCGTAGTGCTGGTCACCGGCAGCATTTGGGCGCGCATCATCTGGGGCATCTGGTGGACCTGGGACGCCCGCCTCACCTCCATGTTCGTCTGCTGGCTTCTTTACGTAGGTTACCTGATGCTGCGGCGCGCCATCGAGGAGCCGGCGCAGCGGGCGCGCCTGTCGGCCGTGCTGTCGATCTTCGCCTTCACCGACGTGATCATCGTCTGGAAGTCGATCGAATGGTGGCGCACCCAGCATCCGGCCCCGGTGTTGAGCATCCGCAACGGCGGCGGCATGGCGCCGGGCATGGAAGCGCCCATTTATTGGAACTTCCTGGCGCTGGCCTTGCTCGGCGCCGCGTTGGTGATGATCCGCATGAGACAGGAAAGCGTCCGCCGCGAAATCGACTCGCTGCGGCGGATGGTTCACGAGCTGGCGTTTTAGGAGCGCAAAATAAATGGACGCAAGAAACTTTACTTATCTCTTCTACGGCTTTCTCTCGGCCTGGCTCATCATGGCCCTTTACGTCGCCTCGATCGCCGCCCGCGAGCGCACGCTGCGCCGGGAACTGGACCGCGTCCGCCGCATGATGGAAGAGCGCGAGAAAAAGTAAGCGCGCAGCGCGGCGGTATACTGAAGTTCACGGACGCATCCGATGACTTCCACCGGAACACTATTGACCATGGAGCAGTTCTCCAAACTGCCGGATTACGATGAGCGTACCGGCAACCGCTATGAACTGGACCACGGAGAATTGATCGTAGTGCCGCCGCAGAAACCGATCCACGATTTAGTGAAGTGCGAAGTGGTCCGCCTTCTCCACCGGCATCTCGACCGCGGGAACTTGCCCGGCAAAGTTCTGTTTGAGACCGGTTTCGTCCTCGACGAAGACAGTTGGCGTGTTCCCGATGTCTCGTTCCTGACCGAGGAGCATGTACGCGCAATTGACATGGATGTCCCGCTCGGCCCCGCTCCGGATCTGGCGATCGAAGTCGTTTCGCCGTCCCAGCGCCGCCCCGCAGTCCAACGAAAAATCGACCATTTCCTCGCCTCCGGCGCCAAAGTGGTCTGGGCGCTCTACCCCGCCCAGCGCGAGCTTCACATCCATCGAACCGGCCAAAAAGTGGTCAAACTCGGCGCGGAGGATTCGGTGGAGGAGCCAACGCTGCTGCCCGGCTTCCGCGTCACCGTCGCCGATCTCTTCGCGTTCTGACCCGAATCCGATGACCTCCGCCGGAACACTACTAACGATGGAGCAGTTCTCCGAATTGCCGGAATACGATGAGCGTACCGGCAACCGCTATGAGTTGGACCACGGAGAATTGATTGTCGTGCCGCCGCAGAAACCGATCCACGATGTTCTGAAGAACCGCATCGGAAAACGGCTCATACTTTTTGTCAACAATCACGGCTTGAAGGGCGAGGTTTATATCGAGACCGGTTTCGTTCTCGACGAAGACAGTTGGCGTGTTCCCGATGTCTCGTTCCTCAGCGAGGAACGCGTTCGGGCGATCGACATGGATGTCCCGCTCGGCCCCGCGCCGGATCTGGCCATCGAAGTCGTTTCGCCATCCGAGCGCCGCCCCGCCGTCCAACGAAAAATCGACCATTTCCTCGCCTCCGGAGCCAAAGTGGTCTGGGCGCTCTACCCCGCCCAGCGCGAGCTTCACATCCATCGAACCGGCCAGAAAGTGGTAAAACTCGGCGCGGAGGATTTGGTGGAGGAGCCGACGCTGCTGCCCGGCTTCCGCGCTACCGTCGCCGATCTGCTCACGGTCTGATCCGGCTATCCTCTTTCACCCTTCGCCGCCCGCGAAGACTTATCATGGGGAAGTCCAATCCATGCTGAAAATCCTCGTCTCCGCCGCCGCGGCCGCCTGTCTCGCTATGCCCGCGTTCGCCCAACTCCCCAAGGAGCGCCAGCGCGCGCGCGATATCTTCGTCGAGCTCATCGAAATCAACACCACCGATTCAGTGGGCGACAACACGCGGGCCGCCGAAGCCATGGCCCGCCGTTTCCGCGCCGCCGGCTTTCCCGACCAGGACGTTCACGTCGTCGGCCCCGCCGAACGCAAAGGCAATCTCGTCGTCCGCTACCGTGGCGCCGCCGGCGGAGGCAAGCCGATTTTGTTCCTCGCCCATCTCGACGTGGTCGAAGCCCGGCGCGAGGATTGGTCCTTCGATCCTTTTCAATTCCTCGAAAAAGACGGCTATTTTTACGGCCGCGGCACCAGCGACGACAAGGGCGGCGATGTGGAGATCGTCGCGAATTTCCTGCGGCTGAAGGAAGAGGGCTTCCAACCCAGCCGCGATCTGATCCTCGCTCTCACGTCGGACGAAGAGGGCGGCAATTTCAACGGCGCCGACTGGCTGGTCAAGAACCATCGCGATTTGGTCGACGCCGAATACTGCATCAACACCGACGCCGGCGGCGGCGAATTGAAGAACGGCAAGCCCGTCGCTCTCGCCGTTCAAGCCGCCGAGAAGACGTTTCAAAGCTTCCGCCTCGAAGTGAAGAACAAAGGCGGCCATAGCTCGCTCCCCGTCCCCGACAACGCCATTTACCGTTTGGCCGGCGCGCTCGAAAAGCTGCGCGCTTTCCATTTCCCCGTCCATCTGAACCCAGTCAGCCAGATGTATTTCGAGCGTATGTCGGCCATCGAAACCGGCCAAACCGCGCTCGACATGAAGGCCGTCCTCGATCCCAATCCCCTCCCCGGCCCGCTCAGCCGTCTCGGCCAATCGCCTTATTACAACGCCATGCTGCGCACCACCTGCGTCCCGACGATGCTCACCGCGGGCCACGCCGAAAACGCCCTGCCGCAGCACGCCGAGGCCATTGTGAATTGCCGTCTCGTTCCCGGCGACAAGCCGGGCGATATCGAAACGGCCCTAACCAGATTGGTACGAGACCGCGAAGTCTCCATCACCCCCGTGCGCCCCGAAATGGCCGGCCCCGCCTCGCCCATCCCGCCGGATCTGATGAAGACTCTCGAATCGACAGCCTCCGGCCTCTGGCCTGGCGTGCCGCTCGTTCCCGTGATGGAAACCGGCGCCACCGACGGCAAATATTTCCGCATCGCCGGCATCCCCACCTACGGCGTCTCCGGCTTTTTCTTCGAGACCGACGACGTGCGCGCCCACGGCCGCGACGAGCGCATCGGAGTCGAGTCCTTCTTCCAGGGCATCGAGTTTTACTACAAACTGATTCAGACCCTGGGAAAATGACCTTCGCGCCCCCCAAAAACCGTTATCCAACGGTTTTCCGCCTCCACCCCGTAAGTTAACGGTAACAAACAAGGGAACCTTCTCATACAATAAGGAGTACTTGTCTAACGAGAGGAACTCCCATTGATTCGCGCAATCTCCACCGCCCTGTTTTTCGCCGCTGCCGCCACCGCCGGCTCCACGGCAACGCCGCCTGCCGTCACGTTCTACAAGGACGTGCTGCCGGTCCTCCAAAACAACTGCCAATCCTGCCATCGTCCCGGCGAGGCCGCGCCGATGTCGTTCCTAAGTTACGACAGCGCCCGCCCCTGGGCTAAAGCCATCAAGAGCGCCGTGCTCACCAAGAAAATGCCGCCCTGGTTCGCCGACCCCCACTTCGGGAAATTTTCGAATGACCGCACGCTGTCGCAGGCCGACATCAACACCCTGGTCGCCTGGGCCGACTCCGGCGCCTCCGCCGGCGACGCCAAGGACGCCCCGGCGCCCCTGAATTTCGTCGAAGGCTGGCGTATCGGCAAGCCGGACGTCGTGCTGGAGCTTCCCAAGCCCTTCCACGTTCCGGCATCGGGGACGGTCGACTATCAATATGTCGTGATGCCCACCCATTTCACCGAGGACAAGTGGATCCAATTGGCTGAGGCGCGTCCCAGCAATCCGAAGGTCGTCCACCACATCATCGCCTTCATCCGCGAGCCGGGTAATCCGATGATGAAGGACCTCCCTCCCGGCGAATATTACGCTCCCACTTACGAGGCCCGGAAGCACCAGGACGAACCGCACGATAAGAACGGCAAGAAGAACGACGACGACAGCGGATTCTTCGGCGACATGCTCGCCGGCTACGCGCCCGGAACCGTCCCGTTCGAAATGCGCCCAGGACAAGCCCGCCTGGTCAAAGCCGGCTCAGACATCGTTTTCCAGTTGCACTATACGGCCAACGGCACGGCCGGCGACGACACCGCCAGGCTCGGGCTCGTCTTCGCCAAGACAGCCCCAACGGAGCGCGTCCTCACGCTTGGCGCGATGAACCCGCGCTTCGCTATCCCTCCCGGCGACTCGAACTACCGCGTCGATTCCAAGCTCACGCTTCAGGAAGACGCAACGCTGGTTGGCTTCCTCCCGCACATGCATTTCCGCGGCAAGGACTTCGAATACAGCATCCGTTATCCCGACGGCCGCACCGAAACGCTGCTCTCCGTCCCGCACTACAATTTCAATTGGCAACTCACCTACAATCTCGCCGAGCCGAAATTCCTGCCCAAAGGCACGACCGTCGAATGCACCGCACACTTCGACAACTCGCCGAACAATCCGTTCAATCCCGATCCTTCGAAGACCGTCCATTGGGGCGAACAGACCTGGGAAGAGATGATGATCGGCTTCTTCGATGTCGCCGTGCCGCCGCAGGTCGGCCAACTCGACCTGATGGTGCCCAAGAAGGAGAAGACGGCCTCGGCGGGCGACCCCAACGGGAGGTAAAATCTTAGGTATTCTCTTAAACTAAGGAGACAGGCGATCCATGCAGATCAGGACTTTCGCTTTCAACATGGGCATTCTCGGACTGGCCGGCGCGGCGGCGGTTTTCGCCGGCTCCACCGCCGGTTCCTCGGCCGTGACGTTCCACAAGGACGTCGAGCCGATCCTCCAGAACCACTGCCAGGAATGCCACCGGCCCGGCGAAATCGGCCCAATGTCGTTCCTCACCTACGAGAGCACCCGCCCTTGGGCCAAGGCGATCAAGGGCGCGGTCCTGGTCAAAAAGATGCCGCCGTGGCCGGCCGATCCGCATTATGGAAAGTTCGCTAACGCTCGCTTCCTCAGTGACGCCGACATCGCCACGCTCGTCGCCTGGGCCGACCACGGCGCTCCCGCCGGCGATAAGAAGGACGCGCCGCCCCCGAAGAATTGGGTCGAAGGTTGGACCATGGGCAAGCCCGACGCGGTTTTCCAATTATCCAAATCCTACGACGTCCCCGAGAAAGGCGTCATCGATTACACCTACATGATCGTCCCCACGCACTTCGACCACGACATGTGGGTGACCTCCGCCGAGATCGTCCCTACCGACCGCTCCGTGGTGCATCACATCATCGCCTTCATCCGCCCGCCCGGATCGAAATGGTTCGCCGACCGAAAACCCGGCGAGTTCTTCATTCCCGACAAAAGCGGCCGCGGCGGCGAGGCATTCTCCGAATTGCTGGTTGGATACGCGCCCGGCCTGCCCGCCGCCATCCTCCCCGACGGCACCGCGAAACTCGTCCCGGCCGGCTCGGATTTCGTGTTCCAATTGCACTACACGCCAAACGGCAAGGCAGTCGTCGACAGGAGCCAGCTCGGCATCCGATTCTCCAAGGACAAACCGGCGAACCGCGACATGACGCTTTCGGCCCTCAACGCCGGCTTCTCGATTCCTCCCGGCAACGCCGACTATGAGGTGGATTCTCACTTCACCCTGCAACACGACGTCCGTCTCACCGCCGTCATGCCCCACATGCACCTGCGCGGCAAGGATTTCACTTACACGCTGGCCTTCCCCGACGGAAGGAAGGAGGAGATCCTGAGCGTTCCCAAGTGGGACTTCCACTGGCAGGTCTACTACTACTTACAAGATCCCATGCCATTGCCCGCCGGCACGCGCATCGATTGCGTCGCGCACTACGACAATTCCGCCAACAACCCCGACAACCCGGATCCCGCCAAGACCGTTCGATGGGGCGATCAAACCTTCGAGGAAATGATGATCGGCTGGTTCGACGTCGCTTTCCCGTCCGATATGAGCCCCACGGAGTTGTTCAAGAAACACGTTGCCGCCGCCGCGAAGGCGGATTAAACGTCCCACGATTCGCGCATGAAGAATCCCTGGCTCCGCTTTCTCCTTCCGGTGGTTCCGATCACCGCATTGGCCGCGACGGTCAGCCCGACCCATCCGACCTACTACAAAGACGTCCTGCCGATTCTCCAGGATCATTGCCAGGAGTGCCATCGCGCGGGCGAAATCGCCCCGTTTGCGCTCACCGATTACAAAGGCACTCGCCCATGGGCCAAATCGATCAAGGCCGCGGTGCTCACCAAAAAAATGCCGCCGTGGTTCGCCGATCCCGGCTACGGCCACTTCTCGAACGACCGATCCTTGACCAAAGCGCAGATCGAAACGCTGGCCGCGTGGGTCGATGCCGGCGCGCCCGCGGGCAAGATCGAAGACGCCGCCGCTCCGCGTCACTGGACCGGCGGCTGGAACATTCCCGACACCCGACGCCGTGGTCGAAATGCCCACGCCGTTCCTCGTGCCCGCAAGCGGCGAAGTGGATTATCAATACATCGTGCTCCCCACCGGCTTCACCGAAGACAAGTGGGTGCAGATGGCCGAAATGCGCCCCAGCCAGCGCAGCGTCGTACACCACGTTGTGGTTTTTGTCCGCCCTCCCGAATCCAAATGGCTGCGGGGCGAAGCCGAACCCGGCGTGCCTTATGTCCCCCCGCGGAAGAAGCCCGACGGCAGCCTACGCGCCGACATCAACGGCGACAACCTATCGAATGAAATTTTGACCATCTTTACTCCCGGCATGGTCCCGGACGTCTGGCGGCCCGGCGTCGGGAAACGCATCCCCGCCGGCTCCGATCTCGTCTTCCAGATCCATTACACGCCGAACGGCAAGGCCGTCGCCGACCAGGGCAAGATCGGCCTGGTGTTCGCGAAGGAGCCGCCCGCGCGCCGCGCGATGACGCTCACCGTCGCCAACATCGGCTTCCGCATTCCGCCCGGCAATCCGAACTACGAAGTGGACGCCAAATGGCCGCTTCCGAACGGCGCCACGGTGCTCAGCTATTTCCCGCACATGCACCTGCGCGGCAAGGCCTTCGAATATCGCGCCACATTCCCCGACGGCCACTCCGAGACGCTGCTGAAAGTGAACCCCTACGATTTTCACTGGCAGCTTTCCTATCAATTGGAAAAGCCGGTCGAACTCCCGCCCGGCACGCGCTTCGAATGCGCGGCGTGGTTCGACAATTCTCCGAACAACCCCAATAATCCCGATCCCACACAGGAAATCCGCTGGGGCGAACAAACGCGCGAAGAGATGATGATCGGCTTCGTCGACGTGGAGATCCCCGCCGATATGACGCTGCGCCAGTTCTTCACCAAAAAGAAGCAGGCCGGGGATTAGTGTTCCCTTCCCGCGTCATTCTGTTCGCGTCGTTCGCCTGCGCGCCGGCCTTCGCCCACGACATCATCACCACCAAGATCACCTTCTCCCGCGAAATTTCGCGCATCTTCGCCGCGCACTGCGTGTCCTGTCATCGCGAGGGCGGAGCGGCGTTTTCGCTCATGACTTATGAAGAAGCGCGCCCGTGGGCCAAGGCCATCAAGGAAGAAGTGCTGGAACGGCGCATGCCGCCGTGGGGCGCGGTGAAAGGCTTCGGCGAATTCCGCGACGACCGCGGCCTGACTCAGGAGACGCTCGAAGTGATCTCGGCCTGGGTCGAAGGCGGCGCGCCCGAAGGCGATCCGAAACTGCTGCCCGCGCCCGCCGCTCCGCCGGCCGCCGCGCCCGCGCCCAAACTCGGCGCGGAGTGGGTCGTCGACGGCAAGCTGCGGCTGCCGCGCGCCATCGCGGTTGCCGGCATCCGCGCGAAAACCATGCTCGAAGGCGCCTCTCCTCAGGTCTTCGCGCAGTTGCCCGACGGCTCCATCGAACCGCTCCTGTGGCTGTACAATTTCAATCCGAAATTCGTCCGGACTTACTACTACGCCCGCCCCGTGGAACTGCCCGCCGGAACTCTCGTCGTATCGGAGCCGGCGTCCAGCGGAACCATCTCCTTGTTCGCCGCACCGGCGGCGAGCGCCCGATCGCGTTAATTGGCGTTCACCGCCGCTTCCGCCTCCGCCACCGTCGCATAGGACTCCAGCACGTTGTCCACGCCGCACACTTCGAATAGCGTATGTACCCGCCCGTTCACGCCGGCCAAAGCATACCGGTTCCCGCTCCGCTTGCAGGAAGCGTGAAAACCGAGGATCGCCCCCAGCGCCGCCGAGTCCATATACGGCGTTCCCGAGAGGTCGATCACCGTGGCGCCCGAAACGTTCTCCCGCAGCGTGTCTTGAAATTCGAACAACGTTTGCAGCGTCAGCGGGCCGTGGACTTGGACGATACGGGTGCTTTTACTCGCGCCGCTGGAAATCTGAATCGTGGTTTCGGCCATAGTCCTTCAGCCTACTGCCGCAATGTTTCAACCGGATGAATTCCAGCCCTCGTTTATTCCAGCTCCGACACCGGCACGTTGAAGGCGACGGTGTTCACAACGCCTTTGCGCTCAAACTGCACCCAGACGCGATACGTCCGCGCCCGCGGAAAAATCATGTTGAACTGAAGCAGCGGCCCGCCGTCGGCCAGAAACGGATGGTTGTGGATCATGTCCACCAGATCGTCGCTCACCGCCAGCATGTGCGCCCACGCGCCGATGTACTTCTCCAGCCCCTCCGAGGGATTCACACGGAAAAACATCAGTGTCTTCATGCCCGCGATCGGCTTTACCGGATCGGTCGTCAACTCCACGTCCATGTTTTCGGCGTGCTGCCGCCCCAGGTCCGGCAGAAGCTTCGCAGGTTGCAAGACTGGGGTGGAGTTTCCATCGCCGGCTACAATTACCGTTCGCTCGATCAACTGGGGCGTCCCACCGTCGGGATAAAAATCGCCGAGCACGCGGAACAGTCCTGGTTTTGGAAATGTCTCTCGATAGCGGAATAGCCCGCCCGGCTCCGCCACCGGATGATCGTGAACGAAGTACTTCAAATCCTGGCTCACGATAAATAGGTGAAATAGCTTCTCGTGAACGATCTGGAATTTTTCGACGGGCTTTCCAGTATCCGGGTTGCGCACGCGGAGATCGAGGTCCACCTTTTCCCCCGGCCGCGCCGCGGCGGGCGTCACCGTGAGGTCCATCGGATACTCGATTTCTTTGGGAATGCCCAGCCGCAGTGTCATCCCGCAGCGCGGACAGACGCCCGGTTTATCGGAGCGAATGTCGGGATCCATCGGGCAAACGTAATCGAGCGGCGCCGGCGCCACGTCGGGCACGATCGCCGTTTGCCAGGCGGCCGCGGATGCCGCCAACAGAAAAATCGCCAACCAACGCTTGCCCATGGTCCTACTGAACCATTATCGGCCACAACTCAAACGAGCTTTGCCGGAACACCGCCGGCAATGGCGTCCCATCCGCCACCGGAAGCGAGAACACGGGAGCCGTGCCCGGCTTCGCGGCCGCCGCCAGCGACAGGGTCGGAGCGAGTCCTTGCACGCCGGACGAGGCTGGAAGTTTACTCAGCAATCCCGCCGGAAATGTGACCTCTCCATCCAACGCCGGAACGCGGCAAACGATCGCGCCGCCGCCGTTGAGCCCCGGCCGATTCAGCACGTCCTGAAGCGTTGCCGTCACGACGTCGTTCTGCCCGAATCCAACCGGATTCCACGTCACCGTCACATCCTGCGAGCGCCCGATGGTCTGCAACGTATCGAAATTCGCCGCCTCGATCTCCGGTGAAAACGTCAGCGGCTGCTGAAACTCCGGAGGACCGGCGCTTGAGAACAGCCACGATCCCGCGGTGAATAACGGCGCGGGCAACTGTCCCGGATCCACGACCGCCGCGCTGACGTTTCCTCCCGCATAGTACGGAACCGGCGCGCTGCCGGATACAAGATCGAGCGATTGGCTTCCTCCGCTAAGCGTGAGCGTATGTCCCCATCCCAGACCGGTCGGCGCCACGATCACGGCGATCGTTTCGCCGCCCGTCCCCTCCAGGGGCGAACTCACAAAATTGCACGCGAACAAAACATCGTCGGCAATGAGCGGCTCGGTATACCGGGCGATATCCGCCGCATATTCCATAGTGAAGGCGTTGAAGTTCCCGCTCTCACTACGCACAAACCCTCCCGCCGCACTCGGCGGCTGCGGCGGCGTGATCGAAGCCGACACATCGAGCGCGCCAAACTCGAGCGCCCCTCCCGCGTCGAGCGTGGCCATCTGGCTCGCCGTCAACCCCAGCGGATTCTCGCAAGCGCCCGTCGTGTTCGCCGCGCGCCTTCGATATCGACGACAGATTGCTCAGCGTTCCTTCAGCCTCCACCTGCACGGAGACGTAGCATCCGTTCGGCACCGTGGGATCGGCCGACACGAAGAAATTAATCTGATCCACGCCCGGCTCGCCCGGCGCGGGACCCGCGTACAGGACGATCTGCGGCTTCCCGCCCAACAGCACTTTGACCTGTTCCTTCGTCGCGTTCCCCAACCCCGTGCCCCACAGCGTGACATATTGATGCGTCAGCGCCGGATGCGTCAACTGATTCGCCGCGCCCGCGCCGCCGTTGGCCACATTGCGCGCCACCGCCGGCCCCGTGCCGTACGCGCCGTTGGTGAACAGACCGAAATTCGAAGGGACGATCTCCACGACTCCCGGAGGGTAGCTGGCGCCGTTGAACGCAACGGTCACCGACGCCGCACCGAGCGGTATGTCCGCCGGCAAAAGCGCGATCCAAGGTCCAAAAGGTTGTCCTGCCGACAGCACCGTCAGATTCACCGCAGTCGCAGAGCCGCTAGCTCGAAGGCGCACCGATACCGTCGACGGATCGATCGGCGGAATTCCGCCCTGCCCCGCGAACAGACCCGTGATGTCGATCTCGATCAACGACCCCGGCGCGGCGCCGTTTTGGAAGAAGCTCGCCGCGTTCCCGATCACGATCTGCCCCGGCTGCGCGATCGCCGCGCCCGCCAGCGCACACATCAGCACAAGTCCCCGCATTCTTCGATCCTCCGTGAATCTACTGAATCGCCACCGGCCACGTCTCGACCGAGCTTTGTTGGAACACCGCCGGCACCTGCAAGGCGCTCGGCCCGCTCGGCAGAGAGAAAACTTCCGCCGTTCCCGGCTTCGCACCGACGGCAAGCGACAGCGTCGGCGCAAGCCCCTGCACGCCAATCGAAGAAGGCAATTGGCCCAGCAGACTCGCCGGAAAAACGATCTGGCCGTTCCCCGCCGGCGTACGGCACACAATCACCCCACCGCCGGTGAACCATTCCGAATTCAGCACCTCCTGAAGAGTCGCGGTCACCACATCGTTCGCAGCGAAGCCATCCGGGTTCCACGTCACCGCCAAATCCCGAGTCCGCCCGATCATCTGCAACACGCCGAAATTCGTCGCCGCGATCTCAGGCGAAAACGTGAGCGGCGTTTGAAACATCGCGGCGCCGGTGCCGATCAACTCCCAAGTTCCGGCGGTGAACGCCGGTGCGGGAAGTTGATTCGGATTCGAAACGACCGCGCTCGTTTCGCTCCAATTCGAGCTCAAGTCGATCGTTCTGCCGCCGCCGCTGAGGCTGACGCCGGGGGGTTGGCCGAAATCGCCGCTCCAAACCAAAGTCGGTGTACTGGCCGCCTGCGACGTCTGGAATTCGCAGCCGAGAAGCACGTCGTCGGCCACCAGCGGCTCGGTGAAGACCGCAATGCTCGCCGCGTTCCAACCCATCGATGAAATGAAACTCGCGTTCTCGTTACGTGTGATTCCAACCGGCGCAGCAGCCGTCGCCCGTTCCGCCGGCGCAACCGCCGCCGATACGTCCAACGCGGCGAAATTCACCGTCCCTCCCGCATCGAGCGCCGCCATCTCGGCCGCCGTCAACCCCAGCGGATTCTCGCAAGCGCCCGTCGTCCCCGCCGGCGCTTTCGAAATCGACGACGTATTGCTCAGCGTCCCCGCGGCCTCTACCCGCAGCGCAACGTAGCATCCGTTCGGAATCGTGGGATCTGCCGACACGAAGAAATTGATCTGATCCACACCCGGCTCGCCCGGCGCCGGACCGGCGTACAAAACAGTCTGCATCTTTCCGCCCAACAGCACCCGCACCTGATCCTTCGTCGCGTTTCCCAAACCCGTTCCCCAAAGCGTGACGTATTGATGCGTCAGCGCCGGATGCGTCAATTGATTCGTCACCGCCGCGCCGTTTACCGCCACGCTCAACGCCCGCGCCGCTCCCGTCCCGTTCACGCCGTTTGTATAAAGTCCGAAGCTTGAAGCGGCAATATTGACCAGCGTCGAAGCATAGACCGCCCCGTTCATCGAAAGCGTCGCCGTCTCCGCACCCAACGGCGTATTGGCAGGTACCAGCGCGACCACCGGCCCGATCGGCTGTCCGACCGACACCACGGAAAGATTCACCACGGTGGAAGAGTTGAGAGGCTGCAAACTCACCGACACCGTCGACGGATCGATCATCGGAGGCGACCCCGTCCCGATGAACGTGCCGGTCAATCCGATCTCCATCAACGACCCCGGCACTACCGTCCCCTGCGCGAAACTCGCCGCATTTCCCGACGGCGATCTGTCGCCCCTGCGCGAACCCCACGCCCGCGATCGCAAACACCAGCACGAACCCGCGCATTTTTCTACCCCCGTAAGTCCGCGAACGCCTCTTCGATTTCCCGCTTCGCTTCCGGCGACGGCCCCACCAGGGGAAGCCGCGGCGGCCCTCCGTAGTATCCCATCAAATCCATCGCATGCTTCAGCCCGCCGACGCCATGCTTCTCCGTCGTCAACCTTCCGGCGCGCTCGATGCGCTTCTGCCAATCCATCGCCGCGTCCGCTTCCCGCGTGCGATGCGCTTCCCAAATCGAGATGCAGGCGTAGGGCACCGCGTTCGCCAGCGCCAGAATCCCGCCCACCGCGCCCGCCGCCAGCGCCGGAGCCAGCGTCCCCGAGTTGCCCGTCATCACCGCGAACCCAAGCTTCACTTCGTTCACCATCCGGATCAGCTTACCTACGCCGCCCGAGCTGTCCTTGATCCCGATAATGTTCGGATGGTGCGACAACTCGGCCACCGCATCGGCCGTCAACTCGATCCCCGTATTCTGCGGCAGGTTATACAGCATCACCGGGATCTTCGCTTGATCGGCCACCGCGCCGTAAAACACCCGCTGCGCCGCGGAGTTATTCAGCACGCCCTTGTAATAGTGCGGCGTCACCACCAACGCGACCTTGTAACCCAGTTCGGCCGCCTTGTTCGTATGCGCCACCGTCTCGCGCACGCTCTCGGCGCCCGTTCCGGCGATCAACAACTTCCCCGCTCCGGCATACTGCGCAACCCACTCCCACAGCCGGTACCGCTCCTCCGCCGACAGAAGAACGATCTCGCCCGTCGATCCTCCGACAACGTACCCCGCCACGTCGGTGAGGTTCCACTTGGAGACGTTGTACTCCACCTTCACTTTCCATACTTCGCCGTTGGAATCGAACGGCGTCGCCATCGCCGGGAAAATGCCTTGCGGTTTGATTGCGCTCATGGATGTTCTTTTTTAATGATCGCCGGAAACACCACGGGCGGGCAAGCCCGCGAATCTCTCCGCGGGGCGAACCCGCCCGTATGCGTTGCGAAAGTTTGCCGTTAGACCGAGAAGATAATGACCAGCGTGTAGAGCGCCAGCGACTCGATCAGCACCAGGCCAAGAATGAGGGCGCCGCGAATCGCGTTGATCGCTCCCGGATTCCTGGCCATGGCTTCCGCCGCGCCGGCGACCGCCTTGCCCTGCCCCAAGCCGCACAGGCCCGAGGCGATGGCCATCCCGATGCCGGCAAACACCGGCTTCCATTCCTTGGGACTGAACCCGGCGCCCGTTCCATCGGCCGCGAACATCGGCACGGCGATCAAAAACAGGATCGCCAGCAACATCATCGTTTTCAACTTCATAATTTCTCCGCTCCTTCTTTCATGATTTGCCGGCGAGGAGGTGGTTCCGTCCCTATCCTGGGGGATGGGCGGCTCACGCTCGCCAGCGAGAAAGCCATTATAAATTAGTGTTCCTCGGCGATCGCCGTGCCGACGTAAATCATCGCCATCAGCGCGAAAATGTAGGCTTGCAGAAAACTCACGAACACGTGCAGCCCCATGAATACCGCCGGCAGCAGCACCGGCACCAGCGCCATGAAAGCCAGCGTCACCTTCTCGCCCGCGAACATGTTCGCGTACAGACGAATGGTGAGCGACAACGGCCGCGCCAAGTGGCTGATGATCTCGATCGGGATCATCAGGAGCGCGATCGCCGGCACCGGACCCGCGAAGTGCGCCAGATATTTCCACAATCCCCGTTCGCGAATGCCCATCCAGTTGTAATAAAGAAAGACCGCGATGGCGCAACCGGCCGGCACCATCGGGAACATCGTCGGCGCGTCGAATCCGGGAATGATGCCGATCAGGTTCATGAACAGGATAAAGATGAATAGCGTGCCGAAGAACGAAATGTATTTGCCGTCGTGATGGTCGATGGTGTCGGCCGCCTGGCCTTCGAGAAACGAATACACCTCTTCCAAAAGATGCTGCAGTTTGCCAGGATTGTCCATCGACAGATTCGCGCGCAAGAACGCGAAGACGATCACGATCAGAAGCGCCACCAACAGTTCCATCCCCATCCAGTTCGACCAGGGATGCGCAGGATCGTGCGCCATTTTCAGCGCGTCCAGCGCCGAGTTCGCCGGCCCGGCCAGCGTCTTGTTCAGCAGCGCCGCAAGCCAGTTTTCGTGTTCCTGCATAGTTCGCTTATTTGTTTCCCGATGAAATGAGTTGAAAAACGATTTCGAAAACTACCGCCATCGCAGCCACCAGAAGCCCCAATAGTGCCGCCACGACGCTAAGGCCCGAATACGTTATCGTAACATACGCAACGGCCGCGATCAGCCCAAAACGCATCACCCAACGCAGCGGCCGTCCGCCCGTTTTTTCTTGGCCCAGACCCTCCACCACTTTGCTCCAGCGCCAGAAGCTCAGCCCCGAAACCGCCGCGCCCATCGCAAACCCCACGCCCCATCGCCACCCACGCGCGATCCCCGCGTAGACCGCTCCCGCCGCGCCGATCGCAACCATCCATCTCGCGATCCGCCGGATCGACAACCGGTAGAACTGGTCCTCACTTTCCGGCATCGTCCCGATTCACCTCGCGGATCAATTCAATGAATCCCGAGGCAATGCCCAGCAGCAGAAAAATCAGATAGAGAAAGTGCGTGTGAAACGCCTTGTCCAGCAGATACCCAATGCCATATCCGACGAACGTCGCCACCGGTAAGAGGAACGCCAGATACGAATACCGCCCCAGAAGTTGAAACGGGTTATTGCCGTCCTTCGCCATTTCACCCCCGCTTCAAAGCTAGAATTTCCGCCGCCCGCTCCGCCGTCTCCGCCACGAGATAACCCATCTTCGGATGGCTTGGTTCCAGGTCCGGCCGGATGCCAAACTCCTCCAGCGCCTCGGTCGTCGTCGGCCCGATCGACGCCACCGCCATTCTTCGTAATCCGCCCATGACCGCTTCTTCCAGCTTCTCCTCCGCCGCGATCCGCGCCAGATGCGCGATCTGGATCGACGTCGTAAACATCGCCACGTCCAACGTGCCCGCCGCGATTCGCCGCGCGGCCTCTCTCAGCGGTTCCGTATCTTCCGGCAAGTCCCACCGATAAACCCGAACGGTCGTCACCTCCGCGCCGCGCGCCCGCAATCCGTCCAACAACTCCGGGCTCGCCTTTCCAAACTCCTGCACCGCGATCTTCTTCTCCGGGCGCCCCTCCATCGCCGCCAACAACTCGCGCCACGTATTCGGCTCCGGCGCCATCACCGTCACCGGCACTTTCATCTCCCGCAACGCCGCCGCCGGCTTCGGCCCTCGCGCTACGACGGTCATCCCCCGCATCGCGTCGGCAAACCGCTCCTCGCCGTATCGCGTAACCAGAATCTGGTTCAACGCCCGCGTGCCAACGCCCGTCAATAGGACCATCGCGTCAAACTCGCCGCCAAATAACCGCTCGGCGAATTCGAACGCCTCGTGATTGTCTTCGAGCGGAACCTCGCGCATCGAGGGCGCGACGAAAGCGTCCCCGCCTTTGCGCCGGATCAATTCCCCCATCTCCTTCCCACGCCGGCTCTCGAAACAAACGACACGCAACCCATCGAACGGCATCGCTTTTCAGCGTAGAACAAAAAACCCCGGGAAGCCATCGCTGGCGCCGGGGGAGCGCTGCAGTTCTTGACCGTTGGCTGCACGAAGCCCAAAGGCGATCTACTGCCCGGCAGGGTTGGCGGGCACCGCGGCGTCGTTCCAGTTCCAGACGACATCCGAGTCAAGAACATCGACCAGTCCTTGGCGGCCGACGGCCTCCGGTCTCCCCTCGAAAGAGTCGACTCGAACTAGGTAATATCGGAAATCTCTCCAGTTCAACACGTCCCAGTCGAAGAAATCCAGGAGGATCAGGTTCACGTCGCCAGCTTGGAACGGACCCGCGAACGGACTCCATTGGCCGTCGACGGTCTCAATTTGAATCATCGACAGTTGGCCGGAGCGCGCGGGCGGAACGACCCTGAACGCATTGCCGAAGACCGCCCTTGGGACGGCGCCGAGCGGTTCGAGCCGCCGCGCAACGAGAGCCTCGTAGAAGGGGAGTTTCAACTTCTCGAAATCTCGCACGGATTCCCAGTCGCGGAAGGACGGGCCTTGATTGCCCCAAAAATGGGAATTCCAAATGTGGCGCAAGGCAAGCCGGTACTGCTGGATTATTTCGGTCGCGTGGGTCATGGAGGTTGAGGGGCGCCTGCAATCCATTGAGATTCCGGACCGGCATCCGTCAGCCGCTCCATTTACTCGCGGGTTCAGAATAGCACGGCTCGTTCCTCATGACGTGTCGTTTGAGCGCCCCTCACACGCGATCGCGGCGGGTGCGCACCGGGCCGTCTCACCACGACCACGCGCTGAGCAACAGGGTCCAACGAAACAAAAAACCCCGGGAAGCCATTGCTGGCGCCGGGGTATTTGTTTTTAATCGGGCAACTTCATACTCTCCCACACACTCGCGCGTGCAGTACCATCGGGGCTGAAGTGCTTAAAAAACGGGCATATGACGACCGAAGCGGGCCGGTGAACAGTCGTCAGGTGATCGCACGACGGGACGACACACGGAACAGCCTCGCGTGACGAGCGCACAACCGCTTCCCGAACTCGCCTCGAGCGAACCATCAGTCCCGGGGAGGAACGTCGAAGTTTAACGGCTCCAGTCTGCCATCCTGATCCCGAAGGGGAGGGACGTCGAAGTTTAACAGCTCCAGTCTGCCATCCTGATCCCGAAAAAGGAGATTCACCTCGCCGCCGCCCGTCTCATAAATCGCCGAAGTCGTCACGCCCCAAAGCAGGTTTGGGAAGACCCGAAGGCCCCCAACGGTCGGCGTAAAATTTGTAATGCGGTTGACGCGATACGATATGGGACGTCCTAAACTCCGGCGCGCCGTCACAGTCTCCATCCATGTTTCTCTTGGAAACAGCTTTGGAGGAGCCAAAGAATTGTAGATCGTGTCTAAATCGCCCTTCAGCCACAGTGTCATGGTTTGGTCCACCGCGCCGATGAGCCTGTCGCGAGGAGCGACGCCGTAGCCGCAACCGACCGAGCCCGATGTGATCGCAAAGAGACTCAGGAGCAGCGGCCCTCTCAATGGATTGAAGGCTGGAATCATGCTCGAATCGGGGGCAGTCTACGGATCTGCCACACCTAACCTCCGCAAGCAGTGGGCCCGTACATACCGCGGTCCGCATAGTATGGCGTCTGACTGGCGCAGTCCACAACGCCGAAAAAACTAGTCCAGCCTATCACTATTTGCCAGTAGGGATAGTTTGAGCCCCGGGTTATGTCGTCCGGCGCTCGACATGTACAATTACAGGACGCGGTATTTGGATAGTAGGTATAAACCCATCCACCGCTTACCTCGCCCCTATTGTAATACTCGGTTACCGAATTGTTGGAGCTGAAAAAGCCGTTCCATAGCGACGCCAAAAAGGTTCCTGCGACGGTACAACTGGCATTTTGAGCGGTCTGAAGAGAGAAAGCCCCCAACTCTCCATTAATGCCAAGATCCGCCTCGCATTGCAGGTTTACTGGCGTCATCGCCGGATACTGGCTATTGAAACTACACGAGCCCGTCCGGCCGCTCGGGCTTTTGATCGTAACAGTCTGACGATAGGTGTGCGTGGCGCCGTCGCAGAGATAGGGATGCATGTTGCAGTATGCGACATTCGCCATGTCCACCTGCATGACGCCCGTGGCATAGGCGGTCGTGATCCGAGAGTCGAACGATACGTTCGTGTAGATGTCGACCGTCGGCTGCTGAGCCGCGGCGGCGCCGCCGACGAGAGCCAACCCAACGTATTTCCACAGCTTTGGCATACCCATGGAGGACCTCTAGTGACCGTGCCCCGCCATGTCCGGATAGGGCACCCGCTTCATGAGCCTCTTTTGGCTTCGAACGTACGCTTCCATCCGCTGGAAACCGCCCGCGCTCATTTTCGTCCTTAGCCGGTCAACCGTGGCTTGCGCAGTGGCATCCAGGTAGCCCGGCACCGGCGACGGCAAAGTCAGGGCCTGCGCGATATTGTTCTTGAATTCCGACAGGGCATCCACTAACGCCGCCTTGTCGTCGGGCGCGAGTTGGATGGGCCGCAACTTAGCGTCTTGTCGGACGACCTGTAGGGAGGACGGCGACGATCCTTCTGCGGCTGCCGAAAAGAAGAGCCTATAGGCAACCACGTCCGGGATCAATTCAGGATTGACGGCTCCGTCAATTGAACCCGCCGGCAGAGGCGACTGATTGCCCCATTGCATCGCGGGAGCGCTTTGGCTCAGCCCCGCGAGAAGAGAAGAGAAGAGAAGAGAAGAGGCGCACCCCATTTCCTCCTAGGCAGACGTTACCACCGTCTTACCCGTTTGTCAAGAGAAGAGTTGCGACAAAAGCTACGAAAGGCGCATTCGCCCCACTTCCGCGTTAATGGCACGCCTGGGCCGATCTTCCCGATACAAAAAACCCCGGGAAGCCATTGCTGGCGCCGGGGTATTTGTTTTTAATCGGGCAACTTCCTACTCTCCCACACACTCGCGCGTGCAGTACCATCGGGGCTGAGGGGCTTAACTTCCGTGTTCGGGATGGGAACGGGTGGGACCCCCTCGCTAGGATCACCCAAAAGTTGGATGACAAGAATATTGACGGGCGACACAAGACGCTGTATGTTTACAGTAAATTTTATGGTCAAGCCGAACGGGCTATTAGTAACGGTAAGCTCAACGTATTACTACGCTTCCACATCCGTCCTATCAACGTGGTCGTCTTCCACGGCCCTTCTTAGCTTTCGCTTGGGAGATCTCATCTCGAGGAAGGTTTCACGCTTATATGCTTTCAGCGTTTATCCCGACCCAACTTCGCTACCCAGCTATGCCACTGGCGTGACAACTGGATCACAAGAGGTTGGTTCAGCCCGGTCCTCTCGTACTAAGGCCAAACCCTCTCAAATCTCCTACGCCCACCACAGATAGGGACCGAACTGTCTCGCGACGTTCTGAACCCAGCTCACGTACCGCTTTAATAGGCGAACAGCCTAACCCTTGGGAGCTTCTACACCCCCAGGATGCGATGAGCCGACATCGAGGTGCCAAACCGGAGCGTCGATATGAACTCTTGACTCCGATCAGCCTGTTATCCCCGGCGTACCTTTTATCCGTTGAGCGATGGCCCTTCCATACAGAACCACCGGATCACTAAGTCCTGGTTTCCCACCTGCTTGACTCGTAGGTCTCGCAGTTAACCTGGTTTATGCCTTTGCACTCGACCGCTGATTTCCAAACAGCGTGAACCAAGCTTCGAGCGCCTCCGTTACAATTTAGGAGGCGACCGCCCCAGTCAAACTACCCGTCTTCCAATGTCCTTCTCCCGGATCACGGGAGTAAGTTAGAACCACAGAACTATCAGGGTGGTATCTCACCGTTGGCTCCCCGAAGCCCAAAAGCCTCGGTTCCAAGCCTCCCACCTATGCTGCGCAGCCAGCACCATAGTTCATTGAAAAAGTATAGTAAAGGTGCACGGGGTCTTTCCGTCTAGTGGCGGGCATCCGGCGTCTTCACCGGAACCACAAGTTCGCCGGGCGGCATCTTAAGACAGTTCTCAGATCGTTACGCCATTCGTGCAGGTCGGAACTTACCCGACAAGGAATTTCGCTACCTTAGGACCGTTATAGTTACGGCCGCCGTTCACCGGGGCTTCAGTTCAAAGCTTCGCCTTGCGGCTAACCTCTCCCTTTAACCTTCCGGCACCGGGCAGGCGTCAGCCCCTATACGTCGTTTTCGACTTTGCAGAGACCTGTGTTTTTGTTAAACAGTCGCCTGAGACATTTCACTGCGGCCACTTGCGTGGCACTCCTTCTCCCGAAGTTACGGAGCTATATTGCCTAGTTCCTGAAGATACCATCACCCGAGCGCCTTAGTATATTCTACTCGTCCACCTGTGTCGGTTTGTGGTACGGATACCTTTCTTCTCCTTAGAGGATTTTCCTGGCAGACGGCCTGGCGGATTTGCCTATCCAAGCCTCGCTTCACCCGGGTTTGAAACCATTGCGCCCCCGGACTTACGCGCTGCGTCCCCCCTTCGGTCTTGATCGAAAAAAGGTAGTCACGGAATATTAACCGTGTGTCCATCAGTTACGCCTTTCGGCCTCACCTTAGGCTCCGACTAACCCTGAGCGGATTAACCTTTCTCAGGAATCCTTAGACTTTCGGCGACCAGGGTTCTCACCTGGTTTTTCGCTACTTATGCTGGCAGAGTCTCTTCCTAGCGATCCAGCGGTCCTCACGGTCCACCTTCGCTTCACTAAGAATGCTCTCCTACCACCCATCCCGCCATCGCTGGCGGAACGGATCCATAACTTCGGTACCATGCTTGAGCCCCGTTGGATTGTCGGCACCGGGTTCCTCGACCAGTGAGCTATTACGCTTTCTTTAAAGGATGGCTGCTTCTAAGCCAACCTCCTGGCTGTCTGAGGCGCCCGACTTCCTTTCCCACTTAGCATGAATTTAGGGACCTTAGTTGATGGTCTGGGCTCTTTCCCTTTCGACAACGAAGCTTAGCCCCCGCTGTCTGACTCCCGTGCTGTACGTTCGCGGCATTCGAAGTTTGGTTGGATTCGGTAACCTGGGAAGGCCCCTAGTCCATTCAGGTCTCTACCACCGCGACGGAACACACGAGGCTAGCCCTAAAGCTATTTCGGAGAGAACGAGCTATCACGGAATTTGATTAGCCTTTCACCCCTACCCTCAGCTCATCCAAGCTGTTTTCAACCAACACTGGTTCGGACCTCCATCCGCTGTTACA
>CAWGKC010000005.1:0-185000 GCA_963823105.1 uncultured Acidobacteriota bacterium | reverse complement strand
TGCGCCTATTCCCTTTCTCCCTGCTCGCCAAACAAGCCTCGACCTTCCGCGTGATGGCTATCGACCACACCCTCCCCGCCGTCTTCGAACGCGGCGTCCTCTCGCCCCCCGATCTCGACGCCATCTTCGCCTCCGCCCGTGATTTTAAAAACCCAGACACGTCTTACGAACTGGAAACCTGGTGGGATCTTTGGCAATACGAAGCCGGCGGCGAATGGCGCCTCCTGCCCGCGCGCGTCTCCCTCTCCTGTTTCGGCCCCGCCTTCGATAACGATCCCGACGACAATCTGCGCGTCGATCTCGGCCCCGATTCCCACTTCCTGCCCCAACCCCACCTACCGAACCACCTGCCCATGGTACGCGCTAACGTCGCCAGCCTCCTCAAGCTCACTCACGACGCCGACGCCGTCCTCAACCCGGAAAAGCGTCTTCTTTGGACCGAATCCGGAGCGAACTTCGTCGACCGGATGCGCCTCGCTCTGGAGGAAACCGCCGGCGGCGCTACCAGATCGCCAGCGGCGTCGGACCCGGACTGAACGCCAGCCCCACGCTGATCCGGTTCTCGTTTCCCAGCACCGAAATCCCCGCCGCAGAGTACCGCCGGAAATCGTATCGCACTTCCAGAAACGTGTTCGAAACCAGCTTATATGTCATCCCCGTGCCCACACCGTAAGTGCGGTACGCCCCAATCTGCTGCGCCACCGCGTTGAGGTCCGAATAATTAGCGTAAATGCTGGTGGTGAACCGCTTGAACCCAACATAGGAATAGCTCGCCGTCCCCGTCTTCGACTCGGAAACCAGATACACGCCGTTTCCCGGCACCACCATTTGTGCGTACTGAAGCGACAGCGACGCCTTGGGGAACGTCCGCGTCGCCTGGGCTTGAACCATCGGCGCGTAGTCGGTCGGCCGGTAAATCACCGTCGCATAGGCCGCGCCTACGATGGCCGCGATCGCCGGATTAATCGGCACCTGAATCAGACTGAGCGAGTGAATGATATAGGCTCCCCCTTGCGCCGACAGCGTCCATCGCGGGCTAATCGCGATCGAATAGCCGATCCCCAGGGCCTGAAACGCGGCGCCTCCGAACAAGTTCGAATAACTGATGTTCGTATAGTTGTAGTTGAGGTCGACCGTTTGCTTGCTCGTCAGCCGGTAGGCCACGTCGGCCCGCGCCACGCCTCCGTTCACTCCGATCAGCGCCACCGACCGGTTCCTCATCAGAAAGCCGTCGCCGCCGAAGCTGAACGACAGCCGGGCCGTTTTCTGCCACGTCAGGTCCACGCCGGTGTCGGAGAAATAGATCGGATTGTCGAATAGCTGATTCGTCGGCACGCCGATCTGATCGGAGGCTTGAATCGGAATGAACGAATACTGTCCGTAGGTGTACGGGCTCTCCCCGGCCGTCTCGCGTAAATTCAATTTGAGCTTGGGCGAGAAAATGTGCAGATAGTTGATTCCCAGGAACTGGCTCAATCCGTTGAAGTAATTCAACGGCTGATAATCGGTATACGTTCCCCGGTAATCCACGCTCAATATGTCGTGCTTCCAGCGCTTCGTCCCCATCAAACCGAACCCCACCATCACTCCCTCCTGTGCGGGGGCGGGCACGAGCTTCCCCAAAGCATTGACGCCGGGGGCCAACATTCCGCTATCGTAAACCCCCGCCACATCGACGTAGGGCCGGATGTCGATCACCTGCCCGCCCCGCTCACCGAGCGTCGGCGTCAACCGGCTGAGGATGGACGGCCCTTGATAAGATTCGTCGTCGTCCTGTTCCTGGGCCAATAGCGACGCCGCGGCCAGCAGTCCTAATAATACGATTCGGCTTCTCAAAATCCCTCCGTATGATCTCTGGCGCGGCTGGACGCGTACCTCGCCAAACTAAAAGTGTGACCTTCTTTGGACAAGCAAGTCAAGCAGTTCGAGCCGGCGCCGTCCGATGGACCTTAGGGCTATTCCGTAGGCCGGAGCCTCCTTGCGAGCAAGGATCGCCCGAACGCTCCTAATCGCGCGGTGTTTGATCGTACCGCTCGAACATGGCGGCGCCGATTTCCGGGCTCGTCGGCCATTGGCCGCGCCGCCGGCCGGCGTGCGTCCCATATTCGTCCAATCGGCCGGGATCGGGCTGGACCACGCGCCCCTCTTTCAGAAAGAGCAGTCCTGCCTTCTCCGTCGGCATGCGCACGACAAATGCCTCGGCGCCGGCGAGAACCTCCCGCAAGCGCTTCATCGTGCCAGCCGGATCGACCGGCGGATCGCTGGCGACACGCCGGAAATCGGCCTCGGTATAACGCGCCATCCGGCGAATTTCGTCGATGATGCCTTCAGGCGTGAATCCCAACGCCTTACCCGCCGAGGCCCAAATCGCAGCGCCAAGCGGCACAATGCGCTCATGGATGGTCAGCAAGTCCACCACGTCGCGCGGCTCCCGGCGCCCATAGGCCGCCGCGACTTTGTTGGTTGCCAGGTCGACGGGATGCAATAGATATCCAAACAGGTCGTCCCGTATCGTGGGGAAAAATCGGAAATCGCTGTCGACCGTCCATTCCAGTTTCGTGGTCGCGCCGGCCCGCGAAACTAGGACCGCGTAGATGGCCGGCTCGCGCCTCGTCCATTGCACGACGTAGCCGTGCGCTTCGAGCGACGCCGCGTCTTGTTCCGCCGCTACCGCGACGCGATCTTCGCGGTCGTGGAACACATCAATGTCGCCCGAGTAGCGCGGGGCGTCCCGATTCAAGGGCGTGCTCCCCGCGACATAGCTTTCCGGGTCGCGATGAGCCGACAGAAGGCGAAGAACATCGGCCTGAATTTTAGATAACGGCATGGCGGCAAGCAACCTCAATCCGTTCCGCCAATCGCCGCGCCCTCATATCGCCCTCGACTCGAAGGCTCCGCGTGATCGCCAAAGCGTCGGCGGCCGTCGGAGTGGCCACCGGTTTGCTGCTCCATAGCGCGGATGCTCCGAACTCCTCAAAGGCCCGGCGGTATAGAGTGGCTATGTCCCCCTGTACGTCGTTTTTTCGGTCACTGCGCCTTGTTTTTACCATTTGCGCAGGGTCACTGTAAATGTCGCGGGGCGCCGCGCCGCTCTGCAGGGTGGGGCGGGAACCCGAGCAGCGGGCCGGTCAGGCTCACCGAAATAACGCTCCCGTCGCATCCCGCTATGCGCGTAGCCGGGAAAGCGGGAGATCTTCTCTTTGCGGCCGCCATATCCTACCCTCTGGCTGCCCCTCTGCGCCGCCGAGCAATCGCCCTAAGCCAATACGAAGCGGCCTCCGGTGTCCAAAGCTGGTCGCCGCGCATGAACGAAACCAAGACGCGTTCGGAACCACCGAAGCCACTGCCGGCGTGGCGAAAAGCTCTTGAACGCCAATGGATCTGAATCCGAACGCCGGATCTCAGGCTACAATTTTGTTTGCAGCGCCAAGGCTCCAGACGCGTTGAAAGTGACATTCCCTACCCGGTCCTCCTGCTTGGTATCAACTCCTATGTTTGCTGGAGGATGTTCCGGCTTGAATACGGCCCGCGAATGGAATCTATCGAGGGCGCGTTCATGGGGATCGCCCGCCACATACTTTCCAGTTGGAACGATCTCGCTTGGTGGCCGGCCTGGTACGGCGGTGTTCCCTTCCACAACGCGTACCAGCCTCTCCTCCCGATCCTCGTGGCGTTGACTTCGGTGGTTCTGCGCGTCTCGCTCGCCAGGTCGTATCACGTCGTTGCGGCTCTCTTTTATTGCGCCGGACCGGCGTTCGTATACCTGATGATGGCCCGGCTTTCGGGACGTCGTTTTCAGAGCTTTTGCTCCGCCCTTCTGTATTCCCTGCTCTCGCCGAGCGGGCTCCTGGTTCCGGCGATCGGGAGCGAACTCGGCGATCCCCTTGTGCCTCGGAGATTGAACGTCCTCATCTACTTCGGCGAAGCCCCGCATGTCGGCTTCTTTGGCGCTAGTGCCGTTGGCGATTTATTGTCTGGACGTCGCGCTCCAAAAGCGCTCGCCGCTTTACTACGGACTGACGTCGCTCAGCTTCATCGCGGTCGTTTATATGAACTGGTTAGGAGCCATCGCACTCTTGGCCATGGTTTTTTGCTATTTGGCCGCGTTTCAGCGGTTCACGATGTGGCTGGCCACGGCCGCGCTCGGAACCGCCAGCTATCTCGTGGCAATGCCGTGGATTCCACCCTCGTTGCTGAACACGATTCGGTTCAACGCCCGGACCAGCGGCGCCGACTTCTCCCACGCGTACCGCTCTCTCCTCATGACCGCGCCAATCGGCCTGCTATGCTTGGCGGCAATCGGCGTTTCGATGCACAGACTGCGAACGCCGCGTTATTTGCGGATGACGATACTTTTTGCCTGCGTAACGGGCGGGGTCGCGCTTGGCTATTGTTGGACGGGAAAGGCAGTGCTGCCTCAGGCCAACCGCTATGTCCTTGAGTTCGACCTCGGCATTGTGCTTTCTCTGGCCATGGCCGCGGGGCTTGCTCTCGAACGCGCTCCGCGCATCGCGGCGAGATCGGCTGTGGCGCTCCTGTTTCTCTTCTGTTCAAGCCAGATCTACCGGGCGCACCTCTATGCGCGAAGAGAAATTCACCCGCTGGATATCGAAACCACGGTTGAATATCGTAGCGCCCGCTGGTTTGACCAACACATGCGCGGAGTCTGAGTTGTTGCCGCCGGTACCATCGAGTTCTGGCTGCAAGCCTTCACCGATACGCCGCAACTCTTCGGCGCCTACGAGCAAGGAACCGAAGATTACGTCAACCGGATCGCTAGGTATCAACTCTTGAGCGGCGCCGGCGCCGGCCTGGACTATGTGGCTATCTCTCTTCTATGGCTGAAGGCGTTCGGCGTGACGGCGATCGAGGCCGGGGGGACGAAAACTCGGGAGTACTACCATTCTTTTGCTATGGGCGATCGCTTCAAGGGCGTCCTCCACGAAGTGTGGCGAGAAGGCGACGACGCGATTTATGGTGTGCCGCTTCGTAGTTCGTCCCTCGCGCATGTTATGCGCCGGGACGATCTGGTGACAAGGGCGCCCATCAACGGAATCGACCTCGAACAGATCCGTGCCTACGTCGCCGCCCTTGACAGTCCGGCGCTGCCGGAAGCCCGGTTCACTTGGCTCACGCAACACTCGGCCGCGATCGACGCAACGATGCGGACGAGCCAGGTTATATCGGTACAGGTGACCTATGATCCCGGGTGGCGTGCCGGCGTGAATGGCCGCCCCGCCATCCTGTTTTCCGATGGCTTGGGCCTCCTCGTTGTCGAGCCGCATTGCGAGGGCAAATGCCAGATCCAACTTTCCTTTGACGGAGGCCGTGAGATGCTCGTCGCGCGCTGGTTCCGCGGTCTCACAATCCTGTGCTGGATATTTTGGTATCTGTGGGTGAACGTCCGAAGGTCGCGTTTCCCGTTATGAGGCCGCGGTCCATCATCATCTTGTTGACGGCGTGCATCGCTTCCATGTGCGATTCGCCAGCGGCTTCTCCGCGTCCACAACAGCCGGCGGCGGTTCCGACCGGTATCCTCCAGGTCCGGCGCGACGCCCTTGTGGACGCCAACGGCCAGCGCATCCTTCTTCGTGGAACGGAGGTGGAAGAGCCGGCGCCCACGGATGAGAACGCCGATGCGGTCTCCGCAACGACGTTCAGTACCATCCGACAACGATGGAATATGAACACCGTCCGCCTGCCGGTGAATGTACCCGCCTATGTCCACGAGTCCGTCTACCGCGGGACGGTAACCGATATCGTGCGGAAAGCGAATCGGTTTGGCCTGGTAGTCGTTCTTTCCGCCCCCGGAGCCACCGCGCAGTTCTGGAGCCAGTGTGCCGCTGAGTTCAAATCCAACCCCATGGTCCTTTTCGAAGTGTCCTCCGGTACGGATTCGGTGAGAGCCATTCGCTCGAGCGCAGCCAACCAGCCAATTCTGATTCGCCGCGACAGTCTTGAGCCAGACCTCCCTATTTCCGATGCGAACGTCATATACGAAATCGCGATCCGGTTCGGAGATCCGCTCAAAACCGTCCCGGACGGCGCACCGGTTCTGGCAAATATTGGCGATCTGGAGTGTCCGTCCGTTCCCACCGATCCTTCGACGCTGGATCGTGTTGTCGAAGAGACTCTCGCCTATCTCGACTTCAACAACGCTTCATGGATCGTGTCCTCTTTCCGCCCGGGCAAACTCATCCGCGATTACCGCAACTTCGACGCAACCCGATTCGAAAATGGATTCGACTGTGCTCGGCCGTATCTCTTCCAGGCCGGCATAGGGATGGCCGTACAGTTTCACCTTTGGAACACAAAAATCCTAAGTCTGTTCACGGTAAACGGGCAAACGGGAAATTTCGTGCTCCCCCGTGGCGGCCTCGCGATCGCATATGGACCGATCCTAGCGGAAGAGGAAGATGGAAGCGCACGCCGCCCCCCGCCAACCACCCTCGGGGGCATCTCCGTGCGTGTCACCGACTCGCAGGGGAAAGCCCGCCTTGCAGGGGCTCATCCATGTCCTGGCCGGATGGGGCCAAGTTAATTTCGTCGTTCCGCCTCAAAGCGCTCCCGGACCGGCCGAAGTCGCAGTCGTGCGCGCCGACCGCAGCATTGCGACCGGATCGGCGATCATTGCCGATATCGCGCCCGGCCTGTCCGGCAAGGACGGAAACGGGCGAGGCCCCGTGATCGGTCAAGTCCTTCAGCGCTTTCCCGACGGCCACCGAAAAAGCTTTGAGGCGGGATCCTGCGATTCCTCTCACTGCTGGACGAACCCGATCCACCTTTCCAAGGGCGTCACCACCGTCGTTCGATTGGTCGGAAATGGCCTGCGGTATGTGCGCTCCCGATCGGATATCGACGTGAGGGCCGGCGGCATCCGTTTGCCCGTGCTCTCCTATGGCCCAGGACCGGACCCCGGCTTGGACCAGGTCATTGTCAAGCTCACCGCCGAACTGCGCGGCTTGGGAGAATCGGACTTGATAGTTTCAGCGAGCGGGCGCGTCTCGAACGTGGTCCGCATTCGAACCGAGTAGATGTCCTGCCGCCGGATCGCCGCCGCCGCGATCGGAGAAATCGCGATGGCTCTCGCATGCGCTGGCGCGGGACCGCCATCCGTCTCCCATTGGGATCTCCCGCCAGGTTTTCCGAAGCCGCGGGTGCCAGAGGACAATCCGGTAACGGAGCCGAAGGTGCGCCTCGGCCGCTTCCTCTTCTATGACAAACGAATGTCGTCAACGGAACGGAGTCCTGCTCCAGTTGTCACCGTCAAGCATTGGCCTTTACCGATGGCAAACCGGTCGCTATCGGCGCCACTGGCGAATTGCACATGCGCAACTCCATGACTTTGGTGAACGTAGCCTACGGCTCTGCTTTCACCTGGAGCAATCCCCGGCTCCGAACCTTGGAGGACCAGGCCTTGACGCCGATGTTCGGCTCGCACCCGGTGGAACTCGGCATGACTGGAAATGGCGAGGGGTTTCTTCTCATGGCCACGAGAGACCGTGTGTACGCTCGACTGTTCCCGGAAGCTTTCCCAGACGGGAAGAACCCGTTCACCGTCCGCAATATCACTCGCGCCATCGCCTCGTTCAGCGAACGATCGTCCGAGCCGCTCGCCGTACGATCGTTTTCATTTCGCCAACGAGGAGAACGCGATTTCCGCTTCGGCCAAACGAGGAGAGCTTCTTTTCTTCCTCGATTCGTCAACGCGCTGCTTCCGCTGTCACGGAGGGTTTAATTTCAGCGACGCAACCGTCTTCGTGGGACGGCCGCAAGCGCCGGTGAAATTCCACAATACCGGGCTTTACAACGTCACTGGACCTTTTTCGTACCCCGCTCCGAACCTGGGGATCTACACATTCACCAAGCTCCCCTCCGACGTCGGCAAATTTAAGGCGCCAATCTTCGCAACGTCGCGCTCACCGCCCCATACATGCACGATGGGAGCATCGCGACGCTGGAAGACGTTCTCTCCCACTACTCGAAGCGGCCGAACCATCGCCTCCGGAGGACATCGCCGGAGTGGGATTCCTAATGGATATTCGCCCATCTTTCTTTTTGAACACCACCGTCTGTCCCTTTCTCCCTACTACGACTACCCGCACACCATCCACCCTCCCAGCGCTATCGCGCGCCACCCACCCCACGCACCAACCTTACACCTATCATCAACTCTCCTCCAACTTCTTACTGCACGTCTCTTTCCCCTATACTAGCTTCCCCTCTAGCTTACACCTACTACTCACTCGCTCCCTTCTCCCTACTTTACCCCCCTACCCCTCATCCCTTCTCTGATCACCACCCTCATCCACAACAGCACCATCACCCACACAATCCTATATTACTTCACGAAACAAGTCGCATCCGAAAAGGACCCCCCCGCGAGAACCCCCTTCCCGCCCCGCTAAACTAGTCCGGTGAGACTCGCCCTGATCGGTTACGGCAACGTCGGCAAAGCCTTTGCGGCGCTGATCGCGAGCAAGCGGCGCGAGTTCCCCTTCCGCATCGTCGCCATTCAAACCGCCAGCCACGGCGCCGCTTACGACGCCCAGGGCCTTCCGCTCGAGCCCGCCTTCGGCCCTCCCGCCCCCTCGATCGGCGAATTTCTCGACGCCGTTGAGTGTGACGCCGTCGTCGAACTCACCACGCTCAACCCCGCCACCGGCGAGCCCGCTCTCTCCCATATCCGCGCCGCCTTCGCCCGCCGTCTCCACGTCGTCACCGCCAACAAAGGCCCCATCGCCCACGCCTATTCCGCCCTCGCCGCCGAGGCGCTCGCCGCCGGCGTCCAGTTCCGCTTCGAGTCGACGGTGATGGACGGCGCCCCGGTTTTCAACCTGGTCCGCCACACCCTGCCCGGCGTTCGCGTGCTCGGTTTCACCGGCGTCTTGAACTCCACTTCCAAAATCGTCGTCGACGCCCTGCGCGAGGGCCTCTCGATGGAGGATGGCATCGGCCGCGCCCAAAAACTCGGCATCGCCGAAGCGGACGCGAGCTTCGACATCGACGGCTGGGATTCGGCCGTCAAGGCCGCCGCGCTGGCCAACGTCTTGATGGACGCCCGCCTCACCCCTCTTGATGTCGACCGCCGCGGCATCGGCCGCCTCACTCCGGAGCGCGTCGCCGCCCTCGCCAAACGCCGCAAAACCGTCTGCCTCGTCTCCCGTGGCCGCACCGCGCTCAATGGCGCCATCCGCCTCCGCGTGCGCGCCGAAGTGCTCGACGAATCCGACGTTCTCGCCTCGGTTCACGGCGCCTCCAACATACTGCTGCTTCACACGGACCTCATGGGAACCCTCGGCGTCGTCTCCGTCTCCCCTGGCGTCGATCAAACGGCTTACGGCGTCTTCAGCGATCTCGTCGACATTCGCCGCGCGGCTTCCCAAACTGTTGTTTAAAGCTGCGATTCGGGTCGCCGGGCTCGGAGTTCGACGGAGGTTCGCCGGGTCCCGCCCGATTGTTCCCCGCATTCCACGAGCGGCTGCCCAGGCGCGGCTTGACGTGAAGGTGTTCTTCATATAGGATCACTTCATATGGAGATCCTCGTGGATGCGGTGACACGCGTGATGGGTCGACGCCCGGCGCCAGCGGTGAATGTCCCGGGAAAGGGATGAGAGTCGAGAAATGAACTGGCGAAAACTGAAGTACCTGTTCCCCTCGGTGCGGCGCCAAGCCGATCGCGAGATGCGCGAAGAACTGGAATCGCTCGCGGCGATGGCCGAATCCGGCGAACTCGGTAACTTGACTTTGGCAGCCGAAGACGCCCGCGCCGTCTGGGGATGGACGTGGCTCTCCAGCCTGGCGGCCGATGTCCGCTATGGCTTCCGCACGCTGCTCCGCCAGCCCGGCTTCCTCGCGGCGGCGGTGGTGACATTGGCTCTTGGCGTCGGCGCCAACACGACCATTTTTAGCGTGATGAACGCGACCATCCTGAAGCCGCTGCCATTCCCGGACTCCAACCGCCTGGTGCTCATTTGGAAGACCTTCGGCAACGGTCCGGGCAACGAGGACATCATTTCGGCGCCCGATTTTTGGGACTACCAGCGCCAGACCCATTGCTTCGAAGGCATCGCCATCTTCGATTCCTCCGGCCGCGGCTACAATCTGTCGGCCACGGGCGGGGAGCCGGAGCAGGTGTCGGGACTCCGTGTCTCGGCGGGCTTCTTTTCGATATTAGGAGCGAAACCGCTGTTAGGGCGCGCATTTCTTCCCGAGGAGGAAATGCCCGGCAGCGACCACGAGGTCATCTTGAGCTACGGCCTTTGGGCGCGCCGGTACCGCGCGGACGCGGCGATTGTCGGCCATACGATTAAGGTGGACGCCGAGGATTTCACGGTGGTGGGTGTCATGCCGCGCGATTTTGAATGGCAGTTCTGGAGCGGCCCGCGCCAGCTCTGGGTGCCCATCGGCTATACGAAAACGGATTATGGACGCGGCTCCAACAGCTTCCTGTCTTTTGCCCGTCTCAAACCGGGAGTGACCGTGGCTCAGGCGCGTTCGGAATTGGGAGCTGTGGCGGCGCGCATCGCCAAAGAATACCCCAGCGACGACGCCGGAGTGGGCGCCACGGTCGAGCCGATGGGCGACTACGGCCTGGAAGGCCTGCGGCACATCGTGCTGACTCTTTTGGCGGCCGTGGGTTTCGTGCTGCTGATCGCCTGCGTGAACGTCGCCAACCTCATGTTGGCCCGCGGCGCATCGCGTCAGAAGGAATTTGCCATTCGCCGCGCGCTGGGCGCCCCGGGCTGGCGAATCGCGCGCCAGTTGCTCACCGAAAGCGTGCTGCTAGCCGTGTTGGGCGGAGCGGCGGGAGTGCTTCTGGCGCTCTGGAGCGGCCGCTTGCTTTTCCAGGTTTTGGGGCCGGAAGTGCAGCTTCCGTTGCGGCACGTGAACGCCATTCCGCTCGACGGCCGGGTGCTCGTTTTCGCCCTGTTTCTCTCTTGTCTCACCGGCATCGTATTTGGCCTGGTTCCCGCTCTGAGTGCATTGCGCTCGGGAGTCAACGAGCCGCTGAAGGAGGGTGGCCGCGAATCGACGGACGGCCGGGGCGGCCGCTTGAGGCACGTGCTCGTAGCGTGTGAAGTGGGGCTGGCGCTCGTCGTGTTATCGGGCGCCGGCCTTATGATCAAGAGCGCCGCGCGACTGCTCGGCGTCGATCCGGGGCTCAATCCGAAGAACGTGCTCACCATGCAGTTGTCGGTTCCCCAGGAAGCGATCTACGTCGGCCCTCCTGGATTGCCGCTCTTCTGCCGGGATCTGGCGGAACACGTGGACGCGATACCGGGCGTGGTCTCCGCCAGCGCGATCTCTCATTTGCCGTTCGTAGGAACCGGGGGCCGTGGTTTTCAGATTGAAGGCCGGCCTCCCGCCGACTTTGAACACATGCCCGGCGCCCACTACAGCGTGGCTTGTCCGGACTATTTCCGTAGCATGGGCATTCCCGTTCTGAAGGGGCGGGAATTCAACGACCGGGACACGCTGGACGCGCCCGGAGCGATTGTCATCAACGAGGCGATGGCCCGCGAGTTCTGGCCGAAAGAAGACCCGATCGGCAGGGCGATCCACCTCGGCGGCTCCGACGGCCCGCGGTTGACCGTAGTCGGAGTCGTGGGAGACGTCCATTATCAGGGCCTCGACGCGCCCGTCGCCAGTCAATTCATGCGGCCTTACACGCAGGCCGGCTGGCCGTACATGAATATTGTGGTTCGCACCACGGGCGCTCCGGCCGCCTTCGCCGTGCGGATCAAGAAAGCGATTCGGGCGTTTCTGCCCGACCGTCCCGTTTCGGGCATTGAGACGATGGCGGACGTCGTACGGGACTCAACCGGCTCCCGGCGTGTTCCCATGCTGCTGCTCTCGGCCTTCTCCGTGGTCGCCCTGCTGCTCGCCGCCGTGGGAATCATGGGGGTGGTGAGCTATTCGGTGACGCAACGGACGCAAGAGATCGGCATAAGGATGGCGCTCGGCGCGCGTCGAACCGACGTGTTCGGCTTGGTGCTCCGCGGCAGCATGAAATGGGTGCTCGCCGGACTCGCGCTCGGCATCGCGGGTTCTCTCGGCATCGGCGGACTGCTCGGTTCCTTGCTCTATGGTGTCCGTCCGGCGGATCCCGCCGTTCTCGCGATGGTCTCGGCATTGCTAGCGGCGGTGGCCCTCCTTGCAGCTTCGTTCCCGCGCGCCGCGCCGCGAACCTGGACCCGATCCGGACATTGCGCCACGATTGACCGGCGCGTTTACGCGTCGTTCCGAAAATCAAAGAAGACACGAATGAGGTTGCCGTCCAGATCGGCAGCCATAAACTCGCGCAGCTTCCACGGCTTGTCCTCGGGCTCGGAAACGATCTTCGCTTGCGCTGCCTTCCATTGCGCGAAGAGTTCATCCACCTCAGCCCTGCTGGCGAGATTGAGCCAGAAAAGGATCGGGCCTATATTGCCGAAGGACTCTCGGAAGGAGCGGTTGGTGATAAACAGCCTGCAATTCCCTCTTGAGATGCCTGCAATTCCGCCTTGGTCGTCGCCCCAATCGAAAGTGAAGCCAAGCGTGTTGACATAGTAGGCTGCGGCTTGGTCGACGTTGGCCGCGGGGATCTCCGGAACGGGAGCGGGGAACGTCATACGGTGGTTGGGGTTCATCATAGCACAGCACGCGGCTTGGACCGCGAGGAATTGAATTGAATCCACTTGACATCGGCCCGCTTCGAATTTCATCATCGGGAAGTACACCGTAGGGCGCACCGGCGTGTTCATCGCCGAAAGGGCAATGCCCGCCTACAGCAATCCACTGGAGGTGTGTATGCCGAACTTCGACAATCTCAGGAAACAGGCCAAGCTGCTGGTCCGCTGGCACCGTGAGGGCAACTATTCCGTCGGCGGACGAATCCGAAACCTGCCTCGCTACCGGAACTTGACCGATGTGGAGGCGCTGGCGCTAAAGTTCCCGCTCAGCGAGGCGCAGGAGATCATCGCGCTTGAATCGGGGTATGAGAGTTGGGCGGCGCTCAAATCCGGACTCTCCACCGTGGAGGAGCAAGCCCGGCATCCCGCGGCTCCGGTGCTTCTTAAGGCGGCCATGCCCGTGGTGTTCGTCCTGAACGTACAAACCTCCGCCGCTTTCTTTCGTGACAAGCTCGGCTTTGCGATCGATTTCCTGCACGGCCATCCGCCGTTCTACGCCTCGGTGAGCCGCGGCGCGGCTCGTCTGCACCTCCGCTTCGTCCACGAGCCGGTCATCACTCCCGGAGTGCGCGAGCGCGAGGAAGGACTCTTATCGGCTTTTCTCGACGTCGACAACATCAAAGGCCTGTTCGCCGAATACAAGGCCGCGGGAGTGAATTTTGCCCATCCCCTCCGGAAAGAACCCTGGGGAGGGTCTGCGTTTACAGTGCTCGATCCGGATGGCAACTATATCTGCTTTGCAGGCTGACGGAGGCGAGCGTTTGGTTCTTGGGAAGTTTAAGGCATAGGATGAGAAGGATCGTTCCTTCCCGCCATGCCACGGATCAAGTTCTATCTAATCGTAGCGGCCTCTCTCTGCGCCGCATCGGCGCTGCCGGCCAGAGGGCAAAGCAACCTCCGGGTGCTTCGGACCCCCGAGTATCGCGCGCTGCAGGAGCGCCTGTGCCGCGGCTGGAACACCTGGAGCGCCAACAGCGTGATGGCGCATGTCCATCTTCCAGACGGCTTCGCAATCACGCTGGGCATAAAGACGGCCGGCATGGGACGGACTTACCAGAACTCCTTCTTCCAGGCCAACCGGACGGCCGGACGGCCGGAGAAGATCCGCCTGGGCGCGCATTCGGACGACGGCAGCTACACGGACCTCCGGCTCGAGCTGGCGTCCGGCGGGAATAGCAGCTCAACAAACGCGATTCGCGTGGAGAGCGCGGAGCAGGATGGCGAGGAGTACATTCTGGTTACGGTCGAGCGGCGCGCGGCATTGCGGGCGTCGCATTTAATTATCGAGACCGGATACTACTGGAACCGCCCCGGCACGGTGCGGCGCCGGGGAAGCGTGATCGAAGCGACGCCGGATGCGGCCGGCGGCCGTGCGTTCACGGTGCGCACCACCGGCCCTGAAGTGAGCGACCCCTTCCTCGCGGTGGACGGGCCGTATTTTGCCGTGCCTCTCGAAGGCCGCGTGGCGGTGTACACCGGAGCCGGGAAGACGATTGACCAGGTAGCCGCCCTCATCGATGCGCATCGCGCGGCTCACCAAAGCAAACTCGAAGCGCGCGGCGAGGCGCGTGAGATTTTCACGGCGATGCAGACGATCCTCGGTTGGAACCTGACCTACGATCCCGAGAACAACCGCGCGATCTCGCCGGTAAGCCGCTTGTGGAGCGCGAACTGGGGTGGCTATGTACTCTTCGACTGGGACACATACTTCGCCTCGTTCATGTATAGCCTCTATAACTCCGACCTCGCGTTCGCCAACGCGGTGGAGATTACCAAATCCATTACCAAACGTGGCTTTATTCCGAATTGCGCCTCCGCCTATCACATCCGGAGCGACGACCGTTCTCAGCCGCCGGTCGGGAGCCTGATCGCGATGGAGATTTATAAACGGCATCCGGAGCGTTGGTTTCTGGCCGAAGTCTACGATGAGTTACTGAGCTGGAATCGATGGTGGCCGGCGGCCCGCGACCATGGCGGTCTGCTCAGTTGGGGCTCCGATGACGTGCCGCAATTGGTGGACGGAACGGTCCACAACTTTCAGGCCGCGCTCTTTGAATCCGGTCTGGACAACTCACCGATGTACGACGGCGTGCCCTTCAATCCGCGGACAAACCTGCTGGAAATCTCCGACGTCGGGCTCAATGCATTGTATGTCGCCGATTGCCGGGCGCTGGAAGAGATGGCCGCCATCCTGGGCCGGGAGGAGGATCGGCGGGAGTTGCGCGCGCGAGGAGATAAATACAAGGCGGCGCTGGCGACGCTCTGGGACGAGAAATCGGGTATTTACCTAAACCGCCGCACCGATACCGGAGAGTCTTCGGCGCGGCTTTCTCCCACCAACTTCTATCCGCTGATCGCGAAGGCGCCCACCGAGGAACAAGCGCGCCGCATGATTCAAGAACACTATTTCAACCCTCGGGAGTTTCATGGCGAGTGGGTGATGCCATCGATCGCCCGCAACGTGCCGGCATTCGCGGATCAAGAGTATTGGCGGGGCCGCATCTGGGGCCCCATGAACTTCCTGGTCTATCTTGGGCTGCGGAACTACGAGTTACCGGAGGCGCGGGCCGACTTGGCGGAGCGTTCCGCCCGGCTGCTCATGAAGTCATGGCAAAGCGATCGCGCCATCTACGAAAACTACAACGCGATGACCGGCGCGGGAAACGATGTGCGGAGCAGCGACGCTTACTATCACTGGGGCGCGCTCTTGGGTGTGATTCAACTGCTCGAGCGGGAACAGTGAGCGGCGATTGTACTGGAGGGCATCCGGGAGAACCTCCGACAGAAGCAACCGGCACTCGGCCTTCGCCGGCGCGGCCAGCGCAACGGAGTCCCGTCGGGACCTGGCCGTCATGCCGCCCGTAACCGCCTCGGGGGTTCACGAAATCGTTCCCAACGGCCGTTGCCCGGCGCGAATCGAGTCCAAAATAAACCAGCTCCGGCGGGTTCCGATACTGCTCCTGGTGGCGTTCTCCGTGGCTGCTCCGCTGCTGGGCGCCGTGGGAATCATGCGCTGGTGAGCTTTTCGGTGACGCGGCGAACTCAAGAGATAGGAATAAGGATGGCGCGGGCGGAACGGCGGTGCTCGCCGGACTCGACCTCGCCATCGCGGATTCCATCGGCACCGGCGGACGGCTGGGTTCCTCGCTCTATGGAGTCGGTCCGCCGGATCCCGCCGTTCTCGGTACAGTCTCGGCGCTGCTAACGGAGGATCTTCCCCTGTGTCCAGCA
This sequence comes from uncultured Acidobacteriota bacterium, assembly GCA_963823105.1. Lineage (GTDB taxonomy): Bacteria > Acidobacteriota > Terriglobia > Bryobacterales > Bryobacteraceae > JAJYKC01. The sequence goes on along the minus strand of CAWGKC010000005.1, from coordinate 169,095 downwards.
AATGTCCGCAACGCGCGTTTTCCGTCAACTGGACGTAAGTTGACGCCAGTGGACTTCACGAGCGGCCGGGCGAAGCTTCGCGAAGGCCCTTTGTGGCACGTCCCTGGATTCCGAGCCGCTCCACCTACCTGTCACCGCCGCAATAACCGCTCGAGCCAGGTCTTCTGTCTAGGCGGATCGAAGCCTTCGAGCATCCAGATATCATACGGCCACTTCGCGATGGACGTAAGGAAACGTTTGCCATCCGGATGCAGGCTGAATCCCGCAATGTTGGCGGTGTAGGCGGGAAAATCCAGCGGGGCGAGCAGCCGGTCCGCGCCGCTCTTGACGTCAATCGAGTGAAGCTGCCACAGAGCGCCCTCTCCCGCTGTGTTACGCACCACCCCGAAAACTTGAGCGCCATCTTTGGAAAACGTGAAGGCAAGCAGATTGTGAGCGGTCAATGTGCGGGGGTTCTTGCCATCCGGGGAAATCATGGAAGTGCCGTCGGCCGATCGGTATGCGATCCAGTCCCCCGCGGGGGACCATTGAATCATGGAGTAGTCGTCCGCCGCTGGACCGCCGCTTGCCAGAACGATTGGAGTCGCGCCCGCAACCGGTTTTATCTTCACCACCTGCTCTTTGCCGCCTTCACGCCGCAGGAAAACCACCCATTGGCCGTCGGGAGACCAGGCGTGGGCGTTTTCCGCCACATCCTCCGTAAGCACGATTGGGCGACGGCCGGATGCGTTCGCAATCGCCAATTGCATGTGCGACACCTGGCCCTGCGCGAACAGGAAGCGTGTGCCGTCCGGCGCCCATCGCGGCCCCAGAGCATAGCTATCGTCGCCCGGCGGAGCATCGGCCACGCGTCTGGAAAACCCCTCCGCGGCGGAACGGTCCACGATTCCCCCGCCGGAGCCCTCGCCGAATGTCGAAAACAAAAAATGAGTGGCGGATGGGCGCCCAATCCGGCTCCCAGGAGACACCGCCGCCGCCCACCAAAGTGTGGACGTGTCCGTCGGCCAGGGAAACATCGAGAATATCCCATTCCGCCGCAGCGCCGCCGCTGAAGAGCATCTTTTTGCCGTCTGGAGAAACCGACGGATCGAGAAGCCTCCCCGTGACGCGATACATCACCCGGCTGCTTCCGTCAGTGGAGTCCGTGACAAGCATGGTGTTTTCGAAATCACCGCCATTGACGGCAAGGTGACGGCTGTCGGGAAACCAACTCGCATCGCGCCCGAAAACGCCCAGGTTTCGGGAGGCGCCGGAAGAATACTCCAGAATCCAGAGCTTCCAAAGGAGAATTGCGCCGAGCCTGGACCCATCCGGAGAGAAAGCCATCCAGGTGGCGTTAGCGTCGGGAGCCAACCCGATTTCCCTCGGCGCACCGCCTCTCAGCGGACCGGCCCACAGTTTGCCATCACGTAGGAACGCCACCGTCTTCCCATCCGGATGGATCGCCGCTGATGAAGCCTTTTCCATCGCCAGCTCCGGCGTGCCGCCGGAGGCTCCCACAGACCACAAATTGCCATCGGAAATGTAGTAGATGGTTGCGCCATCCGGAGACCAGAAGGGTTGTGTGCAGGAGTCGGCGGCGTGAGTGAGCTGCGCCGTTTCCAGTGAATCGATGCCTTTCGTGAAGATCTGATAAACGCCATGGATTTCGGCCGTGTAAACGATGCTCTTGCCGTCCGGGGACCATTTCGGGTACCTCTGCGTGGTCCCATAGCGTGCGATGGGTCTGAACTTGTAAGCGGAGAAATCCGCCGCCGGCGGGCGGGTCAGCAGCGCCCCCAGCCCCGCGCCGCACGCCAGCGCCGCCGCCAAACCGATTCCCAGGATCGCTCGCCGTCTCGCTCGGGAAATTCCCGCGGCGGCTGGAATCGCGCTCGCGGACGCCGATTCCGACATGTGGTCGCGCACCTGGCGAAGCTCGCGATACAGGTCGCGGGTGGAATCGTAGCGCTCGGAGGGTTCCTTATGCATCAGCCGTTCGATCACCCATCGCAGCGGCGCGGGCACGCTAGGCGGCAGGGGTTCGGCATCTTCGCGAATAATGGCCGTCATGGTCTCGGCCTTGCGCGCCGCGCTGAAACGCCCGCTTTCCGGCTGCCAGTTCGTAAAGAACCAGGCCGAGCGAAAACTGATCGGATTGCGCGGTTAGATTGGTCTGTCCGCGCGCCTGCTCGGGGCTCATGTAGGCAACCGTGCCCACCGTAGTGCCGGGGTCGGTAATGGCCCGTTCCCCGGCATTCATCGCCTGCGTCGCGTCATCGGCGCCAATCTCGCCGTGCGCCGCTTTGGCCAGGCCGAAATCGAGAATCTTGACACGGCCGTCGCGCGTAATCAGTATGTTGTCGGGCTTCAGGTCTCGATGCACGATGCCGGCGGCGTGAGCGGCCGCCAAGCCGTCGCCGATCTGCACCGCGATATCGAGCAGCTTGCGCGGCGTGTCGACCGGCGCGATCGGCGCGCCTTCGACGTATTCCATGACGATGTAATCCGGCCCGACATCGTAGATCTGGCAGATGTTCGAGTGATTGAGCGCGGCGATGGCTTTGGCTTCCCGCTCGAATCGTTCACCGAACTCCCCAATGGAAAACTTGATTGCCACGATGCGATCGAGGCGCGCGTCGCGGGCTTTCCACACCTCGCCCATTCCGCCTCTGCCGATGGCGGCAATAATCTCGTACGGGCCGATTTTTGCCCCAACGGAGAGCGGCATCTCGGAGTCAACTAAGTTTAGCCGACTCGCCGGCGGGAAATCGCCGCGCCTGCGACGTCGCCATCTCGGGCTTTGGTCCGGGCCGATGGCCCCGAATTCCGCTTTCCGAGCGGAAGATCCTTCCGCGCCGCTTCGCTTCTGTCGAGAACCCGGGCCTGCCGCCCGCGTCCGAGGATCACTCCCCGGGCGCCGTGAGTAACGCCGCCAATAGAGGGTGAAGCGCCGGCGCAAACGGATTGGTTACCGTGACGCCCCGCCACGTAAACCCTTCCTGTAAATCGGCCGACAGAAGCAAGCGGCACCCTGCGTCCGCCGACGCGGCCAGCACTACCGAGTCCCAAATCGTAAGACCGTGGTCGCACGCCAGATCCAGTGCGTTAACCATTACGGCGGCGGACGTTTCAACCATTGGATAGGCGTCGCGCCAACTCAGCACCGCTGCCCGCGCACGTGCCGGCCGCCGCTTGGCTTTTCGGACGAGCACCTTGAACAACTCGCCCAGCGTCTGAACTGGAAGCACGACAGCCCCTGCGGGCAATCGCTGAATCAGCTCCAACGCCTTGTCTCGCATGACCGCTCCGTTCGCGCCCTCGGCGTAGGCCAGGACGTTGGTGTCCAAGGCGGCCTTCATGGGGCGTCGTCGTAAAGCTCGTCGCGCGTCCAACGGCCGGCGTTCACAACTCGCCCTCTTCGCAGCCGGACGAAAAGCGCCGAGCGCGCCTCCTCCGCAACCCGCTCGTCTTCGACAATGGGCATGATCTTGGCAATGGGCTTGCCATGACTCGTCACAACGACGCTTCCACCCTTCTTCACGGTTCGCAGAAGTTCCGAGAATCGGCGATTGGCGTCCGCGGCCGAAACTGCTCTGTCCATGCTGCTCTCCTCAATGTAGTGATATTCACTACTATACCGAAACCTGGCGTCGGGTTTATGCCGCGTGCCATCGCCAGCGGCCAATGCCCGTCTTACTTACCCGCCAGCAGTTCGTCCAACACCGGCAGCGGCACCGCGCCTTCCTTCAGCGCCACCTCGTGAAACCGCGCCAGGTTAAAATCCGCGCCCATCCGCTTCCGCTCATCCGCCAACACCCGCCTCCAACCGCTCCAACCCACGAAATACATCGGCAACTGGCACGAGGAAAGCTTCGCCCGCTGCAGCTTCGCCACCGCCTCCTCGCGTTCCTGATACGCGCCGTTCATCATCAGATCCAGCGCCTGCTCGTCCGTCATGCCCATGGTCTGCATCCGCACGTCGAGGATCGTGTTCGACAACACCCGCAGCATCTGCTTCAAATAGGTCAGCCGCAGCCCCGGATCGCCGTCCAGATACCCCTCGTCCGTCATCATCTGCTGCGTATAAACCGCCCACCCCTCCACATAGGGCCCGTTCCCGAATAGCGCCCGCAGCAGCCGCCGCCCCACCGGCTCAATCCGGTTGGCGTATTCAAATTGCACCCAATGTCCCGGCATCGCTTCGTGAATCGTCAGATGTTCCAGCCCGTACCGGTTGTATTCGCGCAGCTTCGATTCCACCCGATCCTTCGGCCAGTCCTTCGGAATCGGCGTGATCCAGTAATAGGCGCCCAACTGTGGCTCCAGCGCCGGCGCCGGATTGAACCCGCCGACGCCATAGATCCCGCGCATGAACTCCGGCGTCGGAATCACGTCGAGTTGGTCGCCCGAAGGTAGAGGCACCAATCCGCGCGCCTCGACGAATTGCCGCGCCCGCTCCAGATCCTTCTTCGCCTCCTCGAAATAGGTCCCCGGCGTCGCGTGCTCGCGGGCGATCGCATCCAACGCCTCCCGCGCCGTCTTGGGAGCCGCCAACCGGTCCAACTCCTCTCGCGTCGTTTTCAATTCCCGCTCGGCGTCGATCAACGTTTGCTCCGGCGTCGTTCCCGTGGCCAAAACATAACGGAACTTTTCGGCGTACTTCTCTTTCCCCAAACGCCAGTCGCTCGTCCTCGCCGCCAGCGTCGTAGCCAAATAATCGTTGAACCCCCGCAGCGCCGCCAACGCCGGCCCTGCCGCATCGGCGTAATCGGATTGCAAATCCTTCGGCGCGGCCTTCCTCAGCGTCGCATCGATCAACGCGATGTTGCCCTCGTTTTCCTCCCGCGCCACCCGGTTCCACTCCTCCGGCGCGTCCGTCAAATTCCCTTTCGCCTGCTCCATCAGCGCCGGAATCTTACGCAGTCTCTCGATGATGTCGCGGAACCGCCGCTCCTTCGGCGCATAGTCCAACATGTAGGGAGAAAACAACGCGTTCCCCACCAGTTCCACATACTGCGTCGGATTGTGCCGGTAGCTCTGAATCGTGTCCAGCTCCAGCAGGCCGAGCGAAATCTGATCCTGCATAATCCGCAGATCCGCCCGCTCCTCCGCCGTCAACGAGTCCGCCGGAAACCCTTCCAATCGCCCGCGAAACCCCAAATAAAAACTCCTCTGCCGCTCGATCGCCCGCGGCGAATAATCGTCCATCTCCCCATCCAGCCCCACGCCCTGGTGCTCGTGATACCCGGCCTGCGTCGCCGAGACCGGCGAAAGCGCCAGCGACGAATAAACGAAATCCTCCGTCGCTTGCGCGAATTCGCTCGGCGGCTTCGAACACGCGTTCATCGCCAGTATCGCCCCCGCCGCCGCGCTAAAGGCCCAAATCCGCATTCAGTTTCTCCATCTCCTCCGCTTCTCCAAAACGCGAACACTTCAGCGTCGCATCGATGTTCCGAAGCAGCCCCGTCAACACGCCTCCCGCGCCCACCTCGATAAACCGCTCCACTCCACGCGCCGCGAGGCTGCGCATGGACTCCGTCCAGCGTACCGGATTCGGAATCTGCTCGAACAACCCCCTTCGCGCGTCGGCTCCGGTCTCAACCAACCGCGCCTCCCAATTATTCACCAACGGGCACGCGAGGTCGGCGAACGCCGCGGCGTCCAACTCGGCCTTCAATTTTTCCTGCGCCGGCTTCATCAGCGCGCAATGAAACGGAGCGCTCACCGGCAGCTCCACGGCCCGCCGCGCCCCCGCCGCCTTGGCCAACTCCATCGCCCGCCGCACCGCCCCGGCGTGCCCGGCGATCACCACCTGATCCGGCGAGTTGAAATTCGCCGCGCTCACCACCTCCCCCTCCGCCGCCTCCGCCAGCACGCCGTCGAGCTTGCCCTCCGGCAGCTTCAACAACGCCGCCATCGCGCCCACTCCTGGCGGCACCGCCTCCTGCATGTACCGCCCCCGCGCCCGCACCAATCGCAGCGCGTCGCCGAACCCCAACGACCCCGCCGCCACGAGCGCCGAATATTCCCCCAAACTGTGCCCGGCCACGAACTCCGGCCGCAGCCCCTTCTCCGCCAACACGCGGAACGCGGCGATCGACACGGCCAGCAGCGCCGGCTGCGTATTCTCCGTCCGCCGAAGCTCCTCCTCCGGCCCTTCGAAACACAGCTTCGAAATCGCGAACCCAAGCGCGTCGCCGGCTTCTTCGAATGTCCGCGCGGCGGCGGGAAAGGCGCCCGCCAGACTCTTGCCCATACCCGCGAACTGCGATCCCTGGCCGGGAAATAAAAACGTCGGTCTCATGGTGAGGCGATTAAAAGGTGTGAAGAAACCACTCAGTGTAACCCGCCGCGCACGCGCCACTCCACGTTCGACAAATCCTTTACATTTTTCCCCGATCTTTTTCGCCTCGCGCTGCGTCCAAGTCAGCGAAGGGAGAATTGGACAGTGAAAAACAAAAACAACGAAGCTGTCGTGACCGAATCCGCCGCCTCCGTCTATTGCCCGATCTGCACCCACAGCGTGAACGCCGCGGTGCTTAGCCAGAAAAAAATCTCGATCGTCAAGCCCGGCCAAAAATGCAGCCACTGCTCCGCGTCGCTCGACGCCGGCCGGATTCTGTGGCTCGACCGCGCGGCCTAGCCCCATGGTGACGATAACCGTGACGCAAGCGTGACGCAGGGACGCAAATCGCCCGTGTGCTAACGTGGAATCAGGCATGAAGCGCAAGGCCCCCATCAAACCGCCGCCCGTGATCGACCCGGAAATCCTGGCGAAGGCGAAGCTTGCCCTGGAGACGGACAAGATGAAGCCCATCTCCAACTGCATCGTCTGCTCGAGCCCCTGCGCTCCGAACTCAACCGAAGGATTATGTTGGGTTTGCAGGCGGTTGAAGATCAGCGCCTGGCGCGATTCCGAAGGCCAGTCGGCGTCCCAGGAGTAAACGTACTAATAAGGATGCATCGGGCGTCCGATGCCCCGCGTCCGGGCCTTTTCATAAATCCACCCTCCTACAGCTACATCCTCAAGCCCGATCCCGACGGATTTGAAGATGGTGATTCGCCCCGGTTCGTGGCCTTTCTTCACATTTTTGAGTTCAACCACGTTTTTCCAATCGTCCGACAGGATCAGGTCGCCCGCTTCGATCCGGGCTTGTTCGAGCGAATCGACCGCGATGATGCCCGCCTTGGCGATTAACTCCGCCGGCAGTTCGCGCCGCGAGGCGACATTCGATCCGGCGGCGTTCACATGCGCCCCGGGCGCAACCCAACCTGCATCGAGCACCGGGTCCTTGGAGTTCGTCATCGTCACCACAATGTCCGCCCCGGTGATCGCGGCCTCGGCCGTGGACGTCGCGACGGCGCCGATTTCCTCCGCGCACCGCTCCCGTTTCTCCACGCTCCGGCTCCAAATCCGGACTTCGCGAATCGGGCGCACCTCGCGCACCGCCTCTACTTGCGTCCGCGCCTGGAAGCCGCTGCCGATCACGCCTAAAACCGCCGCCTCCGGCGCCGCCATCAGATCCGTCGCATAGCCGGTCGCCGCGCCGGTTCGAATCTGGCCGAGTAAATTCGCCTCCATCATCGCCAGCGGCTCCGCGGTCGCCGCGTCGAAAAGCGCGAAGAAGAAGTGCGCCCCGTGCTTAAGATTCGTCGCGTAGAACTTCGTCCCGAAATAATCGCCGTATGCCCCGGCCATGCTGTGCAGCACCGACCCGGTGGGAACGATCAGCCGCCGCCGCGGCTGGCTTTGGGCGTTTCCGTGCGAAAGGGCCTCAAAAGCCAGACGCGTCTGCTCGATCGCCTCGCCCATCGGCAACAATTCGCGCACTTCCGCCTCGGTGAGATACAGCATGGCTCTTCGGCGCTTGTTTAAAGCGTAACCGGGTCCGGCCGTTCCGGATCGATCCCCAATTCGTTTACCGCCGCCTGCGCGCGCGCCTTATCGAACTGGCCATCGCGCGCTAACCGCGCGAGCGTCGCCGCCACGATCGCCTCCGCGCCGTTCTCGAAATGCTTGCGAAGATATTCGCGATTCTCGCTGCGTCCGAAGCCGTCGGTCCCGAGCGATACCATCCGGCCGGGCAGCCACGGCGCGATCTGATCCGGAACGATCTTCATGTAATCGGTGGAGGCGACGATCGGTCCCGCCGCTCCCTCCAGCGCCTCGACCAGATAGGGCCGCCGCTCCGGCTCGGCCGGATGCAGACGGTTCCAGCGTTCCGTCGCCAACGCTTCGCGGCGCAGTTGGTTATAACTGGTGACGCTCCACACGTCCGCGTGTACGCCAAAGGTCTCCGCCAACATGCTCTGCGCTCTCAGCGCCTCGTTCAAAATCGGGCCGCTTCCGAAAAGCTGCGCCTTCGCCGGGCCGCTCTCGGCTTTCTTGTAGCGATAAATGCCCTTAAGAATCCCATCGTGTACGCCCTCGGGCATCGGTGGCTGCGCGTAGTTTTCGTTGTAAACGGTGAGATAGTAAAAGCCGTTCTCCATCTCCTGATACATGCGGCGAATGCCGTCCCGCACGATCACCGCGATCTCGTAAGCGTACGCCGGGTCGTAGGTGATACAGGTGGGAACGGTGCTGGCCAGCACCAGCGAATGTCCATCCTGATGCTGCAAACCTTCGCCGGACAGAGTGGTGCGTCCGGCCGTTCCGCCCACCAGGAATCCCTTTCCCCGCGCATCGGCGAAGGCCCAGATCAGATCGCCGATCCGCTGGAATCCGAACATGGAATAGTAAATGAAAAACGGAATCATCGGCGCGCCGTAATTGGAGTACGCCGTGCCCGCCGCCGTGAACGACGCCATCGAACCCGCTTCGGTGATCCCCTCTTCGAGGATCTGGCCGTCGGTGGCTTCCTTGTAGTACAGGAACATCTCGCTGTCCACCGGGTTATAAAGCTGGCCTTGGCTCGCGTAAATGCCCACCTGCCGGAACAGCGACTCCATACCGAACGTCCGCGCTTCGTCGGGAATGATCGGCACGATGTAGCGCGCCAAGCTCGGCTCTTTCAACAGCAACGTGAGCACGCGCACGAACGCCATCGTGGTCGACACTTCGCGGCCCTGCGACCCGCCGATCGATTCGGCGAACAGCTCGATAGGCGGCGCCTTCAAATCGATCGGTTTCGGATGTCGCGCCGGCAGCGAGCCGCCCATGGCCTCGGTGCGCTCCTTCAAATACAGCATCTCCGGGCTGTCTTGGGGCGGCTTGTAGAAGGAGATGCTGTGAACCAATTCCTCGGGGACGGGAATATTCAGCCGCTTGCGGAAATACAACAACTCGTCTTCGGTGAGCTTTTTCTGCTGGTGCGTGGGATTGCGGCCTTCTCCCGCCTCGCCCAATCCGTAGCCTTTAATCGTCTTGCAAAGGATGACCGTCGGTCCGCCCTTGTGCTCCACCGCGCGCTTGAACGCGTTAAACACCTTCACCGGATCGTGTCCGCCACGCCGTAGGGCGAAGACTTCCTCGTCGGACATCTTCTCCACCATGCGCGCCGTTTCGGCGAACTTGCCGAAAAATTCCTTGCGCGTGTAAGCGCCGCCCTTCGCCTTGAAGCTCTGGTATTCGCCGTCCACGCATTCCATCATCAGCCGCTTCAAATAGCCGCGGTCGTCGCGGGCGAGAAGTGGGTCCCAGTTTTCGCCCCAAATCACCTTCAGCACGTTCCAACCCGCGCCCCGAAACGCCGCCTCCAGTTCCTGGATGATCTTGCCGTTGCCGCGCACCGGCCCATCCAGCCGCTGCAAATTGCAGTTGACGATAAAGATCAGATTGTCCAGCTTTTCGCGGGAGGCGAGCGTCAGCGCGCCCAGCGACTCCGGCTCGTCGGTCTCCCCGTCGCCAAGAAACGCCCACACCTTGCGCGGGGTCTTCGGGATAATGCCGCGGCTTTCGAGATACCGCTGGAATCGAGCCTGATAGATGGAGTTGATCGGCCCCAAGCCCATCGAGACCGTGGGAAATTGCCACAGATTCGGCATCAGCCACGGGTGCGGATAGGACGACAAGCCGGGCTCGTCGCGCAGTTCGTGGCGGAAGTTTTCCAGGTGCTTCTCGGTCAGCCGCCCTTCGAGAAACGCGCGGGCGTAAACACCGGGCGAAGCGTGGCCCTGGAAATAAACCAGGTCGCCGGGTTGATCGCCATAGCTGCCGTGGAAGAAATGGTTGTGGCCCACTTCCTGGATGGTGGCGAGGGAAGCGTAGGTGGCGATGTGGCCGCCGATGCCGTTGTCGTGTTTATTGGCGCGAACCACCATGGCCATGGCGTTCCACCGGATGATGGATTTGATTCGCCGCTCGATCTCGCGGTCGCCAGGATATGGCGACTCTTCGTCCACCGGAATCGTGTTGATGTAGGGCGTGGTCAGCTTCTGAACCGTGCCGATGCCGTGCGAGCCGGCGCGGTCGATCAGGCGTTCCAGAAGGAACGCGGCTCTGTCCTCGCCGATCTCTTCGACTACTTGATCCAGCGCTTCCAGCCACTCGACGGTCTCTTGCGGGTTGGCGTCCTGCCGTTCGTCAATTTTGGTTTCTAACATCGTTGTGAGGGGTTCTCTTTTTCAAGATAGCAGGTGGACGGCGCGGCGATTCCGGCGGTTACGCCGCCACCGTCCGGGCGATGGCGTTCACCATCTTGCGGTACGGCACGCGGGCTAGGCTGTCGAAGGGAAGCCACTCCCCGTCCGCCCAACTCGAATAGCGCCAGCGGGCCAGGATGGCCAGATGTTCCTGGCGTTCCAAGACGCTCCCCGACCACGGCGCGGAACGCTCCACCACTTCGCGCAGCCGCTTGTCCAAGGACCCGCTCAGTTCCTCCAACGGAAAGATCAGCGGCGTCTGCCACCATCCGCGCAGCAGGAACCACAGCGTAACGGCGTCCGGCCGCCCCGCCCCGGCGACCGCGACGCCGTTCAGTTTTTCGACGTCGTGCGCCAGTTCGTCGCGCGAGGCGATCACCTCCTCGATTTTTTCAACGCGCTTGTGCTGGCGCGCGGCTTCTTCGAAATCCATTTCGCCGCTCAACCGGTCCCGCGCCGCACGCGCTCCGTTGAGCAGCGCCACTCCGTCGCCGTTCAGAAACTCGGCCACCCGCGCCGCCTCCGTCGCGTACTCCTCCGCCGTCACCACTTCCTGGCAGGGGCGCAGGCACATGTTCATTTCGCCGTAAATGCAACCGGGATGCGCGGGTGTCGGCGTCAGATCCTCCTGGCAGCGCCGGAGTTGGAACAGTTCGAGAAACCGGGCTTCGAATTGATCGGCCGACGCTCGGGTCCGGAACGGCCCGTAGAACAGCGACTGCGAACCGGACAGCCGCGCCGTCGTCTGCGTGCGCGGAAAGCGGTTGGATCGAATCAACTTCACGTAGGAGGGCATGCGCAGCTTGACGCGCTTGGCGTAGTCGTCGGGAAACAACCGCCTCGCCGTCGAATAATGGACCAGCGCGCCTTCGAGGGCTGAGTGAACGGGGGTGTACTCGATGCGCGTGGCGACGCTCTCCAGGTTCCACAAACGCATCACGCGCCGCAAGCGGCGGCCGAGCAGGGTCGTGCGCGCCAGGTACGCCGAACGCTCCCCGGCCCAGATCGAGAAGACCGCCGGGATGTCGGCGACATCCGCCCATTCGCGCCGCGAAACATCGAGCGGGACCGTCTCCAATCCGTAGTCCGTGGCCGCCTCCTCTACTTAGATCATAGTGACGCGGGCGGCTCCGCAAAGGGAGCGCTGGTACCTTAGGAACGCGAAAGTTCTTGACAACACCCGAGTCCTGCTTAGAATAAGGGTAATTGCTCTTGTCTTATGCAGAACTGTGAGCACCTCCGAACCGAGATCATGGCGCGTCGCGACGGCGTGGATTACGTCCGCTGCCTCGATTGCGATCAAGTCTTTGAAGCCGAAGACCTGGAAACCGTGCCCGTATACGAAGACGACGAACCGCCGGCGAAGCCCACGAAGTAGCCAGCCGCCAGCGAACCGCGAGAAATCCCAACACGATAAACCACTTGTTCATTTGAACCCGCCTCCCGCTCCCTTATCCTAGGAAGTGAATGGATCCGCTACGCATAGTCGCCATCGGCGGAGGCACGGGCCTTTCCACCCTTTTGCATGGATTGAAGGCGTACGCCCGCGCGCCGGCGGAGGCCGAGATTACCGCGATCGTCACCGTCACCGACGACGGCGGCAGCTCCGGACGCCTGCGGCGCGAGTTCGACGTGTTGCCGCCCGGCGACATCCGCAACTGCCTCGTGGCGCTGTCGGAAGACGAAGCGGTGCTGTCCAGGCTGTTCCAGTACCGTTTCGCCGAGGGCGAGGGGTTGAAAGGGCATAGCTTCGGAAATTTGTTCCTGACCGCACTAACGCACATCACCGGCGACTTCGCGCGGGCGGTAAGAGTTTCCTCCGAGATTCTGGCCACGCGCGGGCGCATCTTCCCTTCCACCGCGGAGAACGTTACGCTGGAAGCGGTACTGGAGGACGGGACGTTGGTGCAAGGGGAGACGAGCATCAGCAAGAGCCACGCGCGCGTCCGCAGGCTGCGGTTGAACCCGGAGCGCTGTGATCCACTGCCGGAAACGCTCGACGCCATCCGCAACGCCGACGTCATTACGCTGGGGCCAGGCTCGCTGTTCACCAGCGTGATCCCGAATCTGCTGGTGGAGGGCATTCCCGAAGCGATCCGGGCTTCGGCGGCGGTGAAGGCGTATTTCGTCAATCTGATGTGGCAGCCCGGCGAGACGATCGACTTCGGCGCCTCCGATCACGTCGAGGCGATCCTGAGCCACGCGGGCTTGGGGATCGTGGAAGTCGCGGTGGTCAACACGCGCGCTATCGGTGAAACGCTGCGCGGCAAATACGAGCGCGAGCGAGCACAACCCGTGGCGAACGATACGGAGAGGCTGCGCGACATGAACATCGAAGTGCTGGGCGCCGACTTGCTTCTCGAAGGCGACACGGTGCGGCACGACCCGGCGGCGGCGGCGGAAATTATCGTCCAGCTCGCCCGCGCCGGACGCCAAAGACAATTGGAAAAGAGCGTTCAATGAACAACAGGATCAGCGTGGTGGTTCTCGCGGCCGGCCTCGGCACGCGCATGAAATCGAAGCTGGCGAAGGTTCTTCACTGCGTGGGGGGGCAGACGCTGGCCGAGCACGTCGTCCAGGCCGCATGCGCCATCACGCCGCCGGAGGACATCACGGTGGTGATCGGCCACCAGGCCGAGCAGGTGCGCGCGAGCCTTTCGCCGCTGGGCGTCAATTTCATGCACCAGACCGAGCAGCAGGGCACCGGGCACGCGCTGCTCACCTGCCGCGATTCGCTGCACGGGGCGGGCGGCTTGTTGATGGTGTTATACGGCGACACGCCGCTGCTGACGTCGGCGACGTTGAACCGCTTGGTGGAAAAACACCGGCGCCACCATGCCGCCGCGACGCTGATCACCACGCGTTTGGAGGATCCCTCCACCTATGGCCGCGTGATCCTGGACGATCAGGGCCACGTCCGCGCCATCGTCGAACAGAAAGCGGCCACGCCGCAGCAGCTCGCCATTCATCTGATCAATTCCGGAATTTATTGTTTTAACGCCGATTTACTTTGGAAGCATATCGGCGAAATTCGCCCGGATAATCCGGCCAACGAATATTACCTCACCGACATCGTCGCCATTCTGAACCACGCCGGCCATCTGGTGCAGTCGATGGAGGTGAAGGACGCGAGCGAGTTGCTGGGCATCAACACGCGCGTCGATCTCGCGGTGGTGGATAAGGTGATTCGCGACCGCAAAGCCCGCGATCTGATGCTGGCCGGAGTGACTATCGAGAAGCCAGAGACCGTTTCGATCGACGCACAGGTGACGGTGGGTTGCGATACGATCGTCGGCCCGTTCACGCGCCTGACGGGGAACACGGTGATCGGCGAGGATTGCCGCATCGGCTCCGGCGCGGTGATCGAGAATTCGCGCATCGGCAACGGCGTGCGCGTGGCGCCTTTGACGATGATCGCCGATTCGAACATCCACAACGGCGCGCAAGTCGGCCCGTTCGCGCGTTTGAGGCAGCATTGCGACGTGGCAGTAGGGGCGCGCATCGGAAACTTCGTCGAGCTGAAAAACACGAGGCTCGGAGAAGGGGCGAAGGCCAACCATCTGGCCTACCTCGGCGACGCGGAGGTTGGCGAGCGCGCGAACATCGGCGCGGGCAGCATCACCTGCAATTACGACGGCACGTTAAAGCACCCGACGCGCATCGGCGCCGGGGCTTTCGTCGGAAGCAACTCGACGCTGGTGGCCCCTATCGAAATCGGAGCGGGCAGTTACACCGGAGCCGGCTCCGTGATCACCGAGGACGTGCCGGAAGGCGCGCTGGCATTGGGGCGGGCGCGGCAAGTGGTGAAAGAGGGCTGGGTGAAAGCGAGAAAAGCGAACGAAAGCCATAGGGCATATCCGCTGAAGCGGCGATCAACCGCGGCGCTATAATTCGAAATCGCGGAGATTTTTCATGCGCTCTTGTTTCGCCGCATCGATCGGGCTTTGGTTTCTTCCGCTGCCGTCGTATTCGCAAACCGGAATGTCCTCCGCGGGCGAAATGGTCCTGGCCGCTCCTCTTTTCCTTCAGGACGCCAACGTCCATTCGACGATCACGCTGTTGAATGTGGTGAGCGTGCCGTTGAACTCGAAAGTGTCCGTGTTCGATTCGAATGGGACGCAGATCGGCATTCGCTCCGTAGCGCTCGACCCTCATTCCAGGACAAAGCTGGATCTTTCGGAACTCTTGCGGTCATGGAATTCGCAGGCCTCCTTCGGCTCGGTGAAGATTCTTCAAGACCCCACGGCCAAGGGCGTGTCGATCGCGGCGCGGCTCTCGATTGGCGGTACGGTTGCGCTGGAGGAGGATTTTCAGCGGATGGGCGCGGCGAAATCGGGTACATTTCGCGCGGTCGGGGGCGGCGTAATGGGTAGCCCGATCCTCGCGGTGTGGAACCTCGGCGGCTCGGCGCAGACGGTGAACATCCAATGTTTAGCGGAAAAGGGATCCGGCGGGACGGCGCAAATTTCGGTAGCGGCGGGTCAATCGGCAATCGCGCGGCCTTGCGGAGGCACGGGAACAATCGCCGCGTCGTCTTCTGAATTGTTCTCGCCTCACACCGGCGCTTCGCTGAGCGGAGCGGTAGGCGTTTCCGTGTCCGGCAGCGGAGCGGCGGGAACGCTCGCGGTGTATGGATTCACATTTCGGAACGCGGGATCGCCGGCGGCGCTGCGCTTCGACGACGCGGGCGCGATGCGTTCCGGCAATTCGGTTTTTGCTGGTGTGCCGGTGGGAAGCGCCAGCGCGCTGCCGGGGTCGCCTTTCCAGCCAAGCCTCGCGCTGGCGAATTTCGGCTCGCAGGCGGCCAGCGTGTCGGTGACTTACGCGACGGCGGCGAGTCCCGGCCTTTCGGCTCACCCGATCGTTCAAGCGGTGATCCCCGCCGGCGCCAGCAAGACAATCCCGCTTCCGGCGATGCCCGGCGACCCGGCGATGCGGAATTCGTTCTTAGTTCAATCCAACGCCGCGCCGGGTACTCTGTTCTCCAGCGTTACGTCAGTAAACGCGGCCAACCCGCCGCAAGTGATCTCGCTCGCTGGGCGCGACCAACAGCGCGAGGAGAACGGAGGCGCTGGGGAATGGAGCCTGGCCGACGGCGACTCTTCCACGCTTCTGCTCTTCAATTCTTCGAGCGCGCCGGGAACGTTCAGCGTCCATATCGGCGCGGAGAGGATGATGAATGGATTTTGGGCGACGGACTACCCCCTGGAGGCGATGGAAACCAAGGCGATCGACTTGCGGGATCTGATCCGGAGCCTTGAGCCGGATGCGCAGGGCATTCGAGTTTTCTCTAACGCCACCGAAGGCGAGATCGCATGGTTCACTCCGGAGGGCGGCGCGGGAACCGGACGGCTGGTGGTTTCGAATCCGGCGAAGAAACTCGCGCGCAGCGACGAATTCGGGATTCCATTCGTGCTGTGCGGATTGAAGGTGAATCCCCCCGACGTGAAATTCGACTTCGAGGACGCGGGAACCATGGCGATGCTTCCGCAAATGTGTACCGCGTACTCGCCGCTGGCTTGCTCCGGGACGCCCGCCGGTTACGGAGGAGCGTCCAGCTATTCGTGGGCGTCGCTGAACCCGAGCATCGCCAGCATTTCGGGACCGAGTAATGAGGCGAGCGCGAGTTTCTATGGCGACTATCCGGGCCAGACGGAGGCGCAAGCGCAAGCGCGCGCGGGAGGCTGCAGCCTGGTGGCCGGCGGAACTCTGTCCACGCAACTTGTGGCGACGTTGCACGTCACCTCCGCGGCAAGCCCGAAGGATGGCGCGACGAAGGTCTCCTCCTTCGTACATTTGAGCCAAGGCCCTCCGGCCTTTACCGACAAGATCGACGTCATCATCGGGTTCTTAGTCCACCTCAACACTTCATCGATACGCCTTGGCTCCGCGCTGAGCTACCAAACACCGGCGATGCCTACGGCCGCGGACTCCAATACTCCGGATATCGATTTTGAGGTCCAGCCTCGGGCCGACAACGCGTCCCCAGGAACCGTAGACGTCAACGTGAGCGCCAACGCCACCGATACCAAGGTTCCGGTGTGGATCGACTGGCATGACACGGGCGCCCGGGATGTCAGCGTGACGGTGAAATAGCGATGAGGAAGCGCACAGCCGAGCCGGCCATCCCTCTTCGCGCGATGTTCGTATGCATCGCTCTAGCTGCGGGACTGGCGGCTGAGCCTACGGCATGTGCGCCGCTCGACAATGGCGCTCGGGGGCGAGTGGTCCGATACGCGCAAGGTCTCTTCAATCTTCCGATCAATTCACCGCTTCGGATTTCGGAGGAGAAGGTCGACGCGAAGACCTGCTACGCCCAGATCACGGTCGCGACTTCGCCACCGGCGAATGCGTTTCACCGGATTTTGTTTCTTTCTCCCGATCGGCGCTTTCTTACGACGGCGGTCTACGATACGGAGAGCGCGGCCGTTCCGGCACCTGGCTCCTCCGGAGGCGGAACGGCGGCGATCGGGCTGTCCGGAGAGAGCGTGGAGCTACGTTCCTGGGTCTCGTTTGGCGCGCCCATCCCACCGGGTTTCGACGATGTGATCCAAGTGGGTTGGGGATTTAATCCTCCGGTTGGCGTTCCCACCGGCATCCGAACCAAAACCAGCGGAGACCGGGATTCGTTCGCGGAGATTCATCCGGACAGCAACTCTCCCATGGTCCGCTACACGGTGGGCACGTCCGTTCAGAACACTACGGCGGGATATTTTGGGATCCTCGCCGGCGCAGGCGCCTCCGATTTGTCCGACAAAAGCGTCGCGGTCGACTTTGGGGATGACGTGATGCGGCGTATCGTCGTCTATGTCGAGGATGGCAGGAAACGAGAATGAAACGCCTACTCTTCGCGCTGGCACTCACGATCGGCTCGCTGCCGGCTTGTACGCCGCTGGACGAGGCGGCCCGCGGGCGCTTGATCGAGTATGCGCACGCAATTTTCGATATTCCGATCAACGACTCGCTTCGGATCGCGGAAGTGAAACCCGATCCGAAGACCTGCTACGCCGAGATTACGTTGACCGATTCCGCATCGGACGAACCGTTGCGGCGCATTCTATTCGTTTCGCCGGATCACCGCTTTTTGACAACTACGCTCTTCGATGTCGACGCGGCGGCGCGGCCGGTACCCGCCGTTTTGAATGTGACGCGGACGAAGTCCTCGCTGGGGCTCGCCGGGGACGAATTGGAAATCGAAGCGTCGATCTCGCTGCTTGGGCCGGTCGATCCGTCGATCGGTCCGTTCCGGTTCGCGTTGAGCATTGTGCCGGGTGCGAATCGCGCGACGGGCATCGCGTTGAGCGCGGGATCGTCCAGCGCGGGCCCGCCGATTCTCAGCCTACGGTCCGGACAAGCGTCGGAGACCTTTGTCTTTCGCGTCGCCACCTCCGCGAAAAACACTCAGGCCGGCACGCTGAATTACGGCATCGGAGCGAACCTGATGAGCGGACCTCCCAGCTACGCCGTCACTTTCAAGGGCGGCGATGAGACAACCACCGACACGAGGGAATTGAATATTCCGGTGACGAGTCCTTGATGAAGATAACGATGAAACCGAATCGCGAACGTTGGATTGCTTCCGTGCTGTTTTTGCCGCTCGCCGTGCCATTGTGCGCCGGATCGCCGGAGTGCAAGCCGTTGGAAGATTCGACGCGGGCGCGGTTGGCGGAGTATGCGCAAGGGCTGTTCGAGCTTCCGAAGGAATCGCCGCTTCGGATCTCCGCTGCGACGCTCGATTCGAAGACCTGTTATTACCGGCTCACGTTCACCACTTCGCCGCCGGCCGAGCCGTTCCGGCGGACGCTTTTTCTTTCGCCGGACCGGAGGTTTTTGTCGACCGGCGTTTACGATATGGATGCGGACTTAGGACAGAAAGAAGCGATGCTGAATCGCGGGTTGGTGGCTTTCGTGCGGCAGCGTGGATGGCCGGCGACGGGGCCGGAGGATGCGCCGGTGCAAGCGATCCTGTTCCGGGATTATCAGTGCCCGGCTTGCGCGCAGATGGGCAAGGTTTTGAATCACGAGATTTTGCCGAGGTTGAAGGACAAGGTACATTTCGCGTTTCTCGAGTTCCCTCTTCCCAATCACGACTGGGCGCGAGGCGCGGCGGAACTTGCGGCGTGCGCGGCGCGGCAAGGGCCGGCGGCTTATTGGGCGATGAACGATTATCTCCTTGGAGCGCAGGACACGATCGAGGCGGGGAGCTTGTATTCCGACGCGGAGGAGTTTGCGCGATTGATTCCAGGCGTGGACGCGGCGAAGTTTCATCAATGCGCGGTCAATCGGCAGTCGAAAGACGACGTGGATGCGAGCATCGCTCTCGGCGACGCTTACGGCGTTAACGCGACGCCGACGCTCTTCCTGAACGGCTATAAGTGGGTCGGCGCGCCGGAGGACGCGGGGGATTTGCGCCGCGCGATTGAAGGGATCGCCGCGGCGGCTCCGGCGCGTTAGAGAACGACGATCGGATGGAACAGTTGGGCCTGGCGGGATTCGCCGATGGCGATCAGTGCGCCTTCGGGCGAGAGGGCGCGGACGAATTGGGCGGCGGCGGTGGAGTGGAAGTCGCGGCCTTGGCGGATTTGGAGGGCGGTTTCGCTGTCGACGGTTTCGCTGGGGAAGTTTGGCAAGAGGCGCGAGAGGGGGACGAGCGCTTCTTCGAAACGACCGGCTTCGGCCAAGGCGGTGAGTGTGGGGAGGGGCTTCGAATCCGCCGCTGTGAAGCCACAGGATTCGGTGCGGCGCAAGTCGTCGAGCACCGCGCCGCAGCCGAAAAACTGGCCGACTTCGTGGGCGATGGAGCGGATGTAGGTGCCGGCGGAACAACGTATGCGGACGCGGGCGACGGGGGTTTCGTAGGAGACCAGGGCGATTTCGTAGACGGTGATCTCGACGGGTTTGAGTTCGACGGGGATTTGTTTGCGGGCGAGTTTGTAGGCGGGCGTGCCATTGACTTTTTTCGCCGAAACGGGCGGAGGCGTTTGAAGGAAGGGGCCTTGAAAGCGCGCCAGCGCGGCTTCGACGTCGCGTTGGGGAATCGAGGGTTCGGTGCGAGGGCCGATGACGGTCCCTTCGCGGTCGTAGGTGTCCGTGCTGTAGCCGAAGCGAATGTGGGCGTCGTATTCCTTAGGACCGCCGGAGAGGAAGCGCGCCAGGCGCGTGGCGCGGTCGATGAGCAAGGGGAGTACGCCGGTGGCCATGGGGTCTAGCGTGCCGAGATGGCCGACGCGCCGCGTGCCGGCGAGGCGGCGCACGCGGTTCACCACGTCGTGCGACGTCATGCCCGAAGGCTTGTCGACAATGAGCGCTCCATCCACGCCGTGATGGTAACAAGCCGCGTCAAGTTACACTGAAAGTTCGTGGAAGAAGAAGTTCTCGGCAAGGCTTACGACGGCCGCTTGATGCGGCGTCTGCTCACGTACATGCGGCCGTATTGGCGCACGGTGGCGGTGTCGCTCGTGTTCCTGCTGGGAAATTCGATTCTCCAGACGCTGGGGCCGCTGCTGACGAAGATGGCGGTGGACCGTTATCTGGCGCCGGTCCCGGCGAAATTCGCGACGCCGATCGACCATTTTCTTTCGGCGAACCCGGCCACCGGGCTGGCGCAGATCGCGTTCCTGTATCTATTCGCGCTGGTCGGCGCGATGGTATGCGACTTCGCCGAGAGCTACCTGATGCAGTGGACGGGGCAGAAGGCGATGTTCGATTTGCGGCGCCAGATTATGGGGCACCTGCAAACGCTCGACATCGCGTTTTACGACCGCAATCCGGTGGGGCGGCTGCTGACACGCGTCACCACGGACGTCGATACGTTGAACGATCTGTTCTCCTCGGGGCTGATCACCATCCTGGGCGATTTGATGTCGCTGGGATTTATCGTCGCGGTGATGTTCCGGCTGAGTCCGGGGCTGACGGGACTGCTGCTGGCGGTGATGCCGGCGGTAGTGGTGGTGACGATGATCTTCCGGAGGTCGGTGCAGCAGAGCTACCGGCGCATCCGCGTGGCGATCGCGCGCATCAACGCTTATTTGCAAGAGCACATCAACGGGATGGCCGTGCTGCAGTTGTTCAACCGCGAGGAGCGCGGGCGCGAGGAGTTCGCGCGCATCAACCGCGATCACATGGAGGCGTACAAGGACGCGATCACGGCTTACGGATGGTTCTATCCGGTGGTGGAATTTCTTTCCATGCTGGCGCTGGCGATGCTGTTCGTTTATGGAGGGTTTCGCATCGGGAGCGGCGCGTTGACGCTGGGAATTTTGATCGCGTTTTTTCAATATGGCTTGCGCTTCTTCCGGCCGATTCAGGATTTGAGCGAGAAGTACAACATTCTGCAAGGGGCGATGGCGGCGTCGGAGCGGATCTTCAAGTTGTTGGACACGCCGGCGGGGATCGAGTCGGCGGCGAACGCGGCGACGCTTCCTCCAGTGCGGCGGGAGGCCAGTCCGTCCGCGGCGCCCGCCATCGAGTTCGACGGCGTTTGGTTCGCTTACAAGGACGAGGACTGGGTGCTGCGCGATGTGAGCTTTCGCATCGAGTGCGGCGAGACGATCGCCGTGGTGGGGCACACGGGCGCGGGGAAGACGACGATCATCAGCCTGCTGCTGCGCTTCTACGACGTGCAACGCGGCGCGATCCGGATTCATGGCGAGGACACGCGGCGGTTGGAATTGCGGGAATTGCGGCGGCGCTTCGGGGTGGTGCTGCAGGACCCATATTTGTTCACCGGAACGGTAGCGGGAAATATTCGCCTCGGCACCGAGGGGATTGGCGACGAGACCATCATGGAAGCGGCGCGGAGGGTGAATCTGCTCGATTACATCGAAACGCTTCCGGATCGCTTCGAGCATCCGGTGCGCGAGCGCGGGAGCGGGTTTTCGACGGGACAGAAACAGTTGATCAGCTTCGCGCGGGCGCTGGCGCACGATCCGGACATTCTGATCTTGGACGAGGCCACGTCGAGCGTGGATACGGAGACGGAGATGAAGGTGCGGGAGGCGCTGGACCGGCTGGTGGCGGGGCGCACCTCGATCATCATCGCGCACCGGCTCTCGACGATTCAGCGGGCCAGCCGGATTCTGGTGATGCACAAGGGCAAGCTGCGCGAGTTCGGCACGCACCAGGAATTGCTGGCGCGGCGCGGGATTTATTGGAAGCTTTACCAGCTTCAATATAAGGACCAGGACACGGGCGGGCAAAGGGCGGAGACGGCTCCGGAGGCCGTGGCCGGCGATTGAGGGGTCAGCGCGGCGTGTCGGGGTAAGAGAAGACGGGATCGATGTCGATGGGAACGTCCTTAACGGATTTCAGGGCGCTCGCCAAGGCCGGCGGCATTTTGTCGTAGCGGGCGAACCATGCCTCCGCGCCGCGTGAGTCGCCGGTGGCTTCGAGTTTCAGAAGCTGGGCGGTGAGGGCTTCGATGGCGCCGGGCATTTTGTCCATCTCCACTTCGTAGCGGCCGTCTTTTGAGGCGATGGCGCCGTTTTCGAAGAGGAAGTTGAACTCCATCATTTCGGCGCGGCCGTGGGCTTCGGCGACGCCGTAGCGAACGCTGCGGAAAATACCGGCGACGTAGGAGGCGTAATACTCTTCGGCCTTCTCCTTCGGCAACACGCTATGGGCGATGAGCCAATGGAGGCCGAACATTCCGGTGACGTCGGCTTTGGCTTCCTCCAGCGCGGCGAAGGTGGGGCCGATGGCCTCGCGAATGGTTTTGCGGCCGCCATCGACGACGGCGAAGTCGGGGCCGAGGCCGTGGCAGATTTCGTGGAGGACGACGGCGGCGAGATAGCCGTCGGCGGAGGCTTTGGCGGCTTGATCCGCGCGCATCACTTGTTTAGCGAGCGGCAACACGACGTAATCGACGCGGGCGTCCATGAAGTTTTTGAAGAAGATCTTTTTGGTGCCTTTGGCTTCGTGGACGCGGGGGTCGTTGGGGAGATTGTCGGCGACGGCCTGATAGCCGTGGCGCAGATCGCCGGCACGGAACGGGGAATCCACCACTTCCATCGGCGTCGGCTGGCCGAGTTTCGAAGGCAGCGCGGATTTGTCCAACGGCAGGGCGGCTTGAATGTCCGGAATGTATTTTTGATAGAGAATGAGCTTACGGCTTTCCTCGTCGTTGCGAATGAGGACGGCGGCTTCGTACGAAGTTTTCACGCCGAGAACGTCATCGAGATACGTCTCGTCGGGTTCGAAAATGACGTCGATTTTCGGATCTTTGAGATCGACCCAGGCGAGATCGCTTTTGTAATAGTCGTCGGTGAGAAGAGCGTCGGCGCGGAGGCGAAGAAAATCGGCGAACGCTTTGTCGCCGGTCAGCCCGGCCGCGTCGCGCAACAGCTTGGCCGCGGGTTCGAGCCAGGCTTTGTATTCCAAACGGTAAGGAATGGCCAGGAGCTTTTCGCCATTAGTGCGGATGACGCTGTAGGGGCTGTAGATGCCGTCCTTTTCCGAGGGATGCTCGCGGACGTAGGCTTCGATGTCTTCGCGCGTGACGCCGGGAGGATAGAGATTGCGGCCGGGGAGGAATTGCGCGCCGGTGACGAAGGGTTGGTTTTCGGCAACGAGATCGAAGCGGCTGCCATTGATGAGGAGCATGCGCCGCAGTGGGGCGTCCTTGGCGTCGTGAAGGAGTTTCAACGCGGCGGGATCGTTTTGGCGCCAATAGATCGACTCCATGTAGCGGGCGGCTTCGACGAGTTTCGCCACTACGTTTTTCTCCGTGGAGTCGAGGGCTTCCGTGCCGGGTCCCATCTTCACCTGTCGCCAGGCGGCGAGGCGGGCATCGAGGCCGTCGACGGCATGGGCGGTTTTGGCTGGCGCGGCTAGCAAGAGCAGGAGAGGCAGTAGCATGATCGTCTTTCATCGTAACGGGTCCTTGAGAACGACTCGGGGGATGGATTCCCCAGTAAAGCAAGATCTTCAATGGAACATTGCGCAAGGGGTATACTCGGCGGATGGGGTGGGTGGTTGAGTTTCTGGATGCAGAGGTAAAGGCGGCGCTCGACGCTTTCCCTCCGGATATCCGGGCGAGTTTCCAGCGGATTGTGGAGTTGATCCAGGTTCATGGCTTGGAGCGGGTGCGGGAGCCTTACGTGAAACATCTGGAAGGGCCGGTCTGGGAAATGCGGATGAGGGGGAGAAGCGGTATCGCCCGCGCCGCCTATGTGACGACAATGGGTAGGCGCATCGTTATGGTGCATATCTTCGCCAAAAAGTCCCAGAAGACGCCGCGGCGGGAAATCATGATTGCCCTAAGGCGGGCGAAGGAGGTTCGATGACACGTAAATTCATTCCGGCTGAAGAGGCCTTCGCGCAGTGGAGGAAAGAACCGCGGTACGCCTCCGCTTACGAGGCGCTGGAAGAGGAGTTTGCCCTTGCATCGGCCATGATTAAGGCGCGGGGTGAGGCGGATATGACGCAAGAACAGGTGGCCGAGGCGATGGGGACGACCCAGGCGGTGGTTGCCCGGTTGGAAAGCGGGAAGGTGCTGCCATCGACCCGCACGCTGGAACGGTTTGCCAAAGCCACTCACACGCGCCTGCGCATCAGTTTCGAGCGCGAAGGACCTAATCGCGAAGCCTCGCATTAGGCCGAAGCGGCATCTGCGGCCGGGAGGAGAGACGGCACCATGATCGACTTTCATCGTACTCGCGCGGCGTTTACAATGGAGGCGAGTCCACCGCGATGGTCCCGCCCGGTTCTCCTTCCAGCGTGAAAGCCACGGCCTCGTCCGCTGCGCCGGGGATGCACGGGCCGCGCGGCGTGGTGCGCTACTTCGGCGATTTGCGCGTGCGGAAAAAGCTGATGGTTCTGCATAACGTGTTTTTCCTGGCGCTATCGGTGGCGGTTTATCTGGCGCTGATTCCGTTGTTGGAGCGACAGGTTTCGCTTGCCGAACGGCGGCATGAGGCGATGGTTACGCAGAGTGGAAGCGCGGCGCGGGCGGCGGCCTCGGTTTCGGCGTCGATTTACGCGGGGCTGGTGCGGCGGGCGCGGATTAATTTGTTTTTGGTTTTAGGAACGACGTATGTGTTGGCGGTGGCGGTGCTGGAGCTGGCGATCATGCCGCTTTACGTGTACCGGCCGCTGCGGTTGATGCTGGACGCCGACCGGGCCAGCCGCGAGGGGCACCGGTCGGAGGAATTGATCGAAGATTGGATGATCCCGGGAGACGAAATCGGGCAGATCATGCGGTCGCGCAACGCGACGGTGAAGGAACTGCGGAAGCGGGAGGAGGATCTGGAGGAGACGCTGGGACGGCTGGAGGCGACGGCTTCCGATTTGCAAAACAAGAACGAATTGCTGGAATCGCAGGACCGGCTGGTGAGCCTGGGGCTACTGAGCGCGAGCGTGGCGCACGAGTTGAACACGCCGTTGACGGTATTGCAGGGGTCGATCGAAAAGCTGGCCGAGACGATCGACGACGCGCACGCGCAGGAACGGCTGGCGCGGATGTTGCGCGTGACGCAGCGGCTGAGGAAGATCAGCGAGGGGCTGGTGGGATTTTCGCGGGTGCGCAAGGACCAAATGGAGCGATTGGCGCTGAGGCCGCTGGTGGAGGAGGCGTGGAACCTGGTGGCGATCGACGAGCGGGCGTCGCATACCAACTTCACCAACGCGCTGGAGCACGGGCACGAAGTGACGGCCAATAGCGACCGGCTGATTCAGGTGTTCGTGAATCTTCTGCGCAACGCGCTGCATGCGATTCCGGCGAACGGGCATATCACGGCGCGGTCCCGGCGCGGCTTTCGCAATGGACGGCCGCACATCGCGGTGACGGTGGAAGACGACGGTCCGGGCATTCCGCCGGAGGTGCTGCCTGAGATTTTCGAGGCGTTCGTTTCGACGAGATTGGACGCCCAGGGCACGGGCCTGGGCTTGACGGTGGCCGAGGGAATCGTTCACCAACACGGCGGCACGATCGCGGCGACGAACCGGCCGGGCGGCGGCGCGTGCCTGGAGGTGACGCTGCCGGTGGAGAGGGGGAGAACATGAGCGCGGAAACGGCACCCGGCGCGGGGTTTGTGGACGTCGCCATTCTGGACGACGACGCGGATTTTCGCACCTATCTGGAAGACACGCTGAAGGACGAGGGCCAGTATGCTGTCCGCACGTTCGGCCATCCGAACGAGTTTTTCGCCGACGTGGAGTGGCGCAAGCCGGACATCGTAATGCTGGACATGAAGATGGGCGAGTTCCGGGGCGATCGGGTTCTGGAGCAATTGCTGGCGATGCATCCGGGGCTCTGCGTCATTATCGTCACGGGCTATCCGTCGCTCGAAGACATGCGCGCGACGTTTCAAATGAAGGTGTTCGATTACATGCCGAAGCCGTTTTCGCTGGCGCAGTTGCGGCAGGTGCTTGACCGGGCGGTGGAGCGTTTCGGATTCGGACGCAGCGCGCAGGACCGGCTAAGGGAGAAGCTAGGCCACCGGATCAAGATGCTGAGGGTGGAACGCGACTGGCCGCTGAAAGATCTGGCGGCGGCGGCGCGGTTGAGCGTTTCTCAGATCAGTTCGATCGAACGTGGAGCGAATCTGCCGAGCGTGGAGAGCCTGCTGGCAATCTGCCGGGCGTTCGATAAGAGGCCTTCGGAAGTATTGGGGGCGATCGGGTTTTAGGTGGCCGGATTGGCCGCGGGTAGTTTCTCGATGCGCACGCGGGCGATGCGGTTGCGCTCCATTTCGAGCACGGTAAAACGGCGCGCGGCCCACTCGACGCGTTCGCCGGGCTTGGGGATGTAGCCGAGGCGGAAAAGGAGAAAACCGGCGAGAGTTTCAAAGCCCGCGCCGCTGGGCAGATCGACGCCGTAGAGATTGTCCAGGTCGCGGATGAGGGTGGCGCCGTCCACTTCCACCTCCGGCGCTTCCATTTCGAGCGGCAGGGCCATGGCGTCGTATTCGTCGCCGATCTCGCCGAAGATCTGCTCGAAGACGTCTTCGAGAGTGACGAGGCCCACGATGGTTCCGAACTCGTCCACGACCATGGCCATGTGCGTATGGGCGGCGCGAAATTCGTCGATGAGATCGGTGACCGGCTTGGTCTCGGGGACGACTAGCGGCTTGCGGAGGAGGGCGCGGACGCGGAAGGGGCGCACGGCGCGCCGGTTTTCATTGGCGAGGCGGCGCTCTTCCCACACACGCACCAGATCTTTGGAATGGAGAAAGCCGGCGATATGCTCGGGCGATCCTTCATAGACGGGCAAGCGAGTGCGTTTTTGGATGCGCAGGAGACGCAGCACTTCGTCGAGCGTGGCGTCGATGGAGATGGAAGCGATGGCGTGGCGCGGCACCATGATCTCGCGGGTGGAATAGTCGCGGATCTCGAGCATGTTGCGGATGGCTTCTTCTTCGAATTTGCCCAGGAAGCCTTCGGCGCGGCTGAGATCGACGATGAATTTCAGTTCCTCCGGCGAGTGGCCTCCGCCGTGGGCGCCGCGCAGGCCGAAGGCGTGGGAAAGAGCGGCGGCGGCCCGTTCGATGACCGCGACGAAGGGGGCGGCGACGCGGCGGAACAGAAGCAGCGGCGGAGCGACCAACAGCGCGAGGCGGTCCGCTTTATCGAGGGCGAGGTTTTTGGGGACGACTTCGCCGATCACGACGTGGGCGAAGCCGACGATGAGGAAGGCGAGGGTGAAAGCGGCGGCGTGGAAAAGCGGATCGG
This sequence comes from uncultured Acidobacteriota bacterium, assembly GCA_963823105.1. GTDB lineage: Bacteria > Acidobacteriota > Terriglobia > Bryobacterales > Bryobacteraceae > JAJYKC01. The sequence continues at coordinate 141,861 of CAWGKC010000005.1, read as the reverse complement.
CGCGCGGGGTGAGCAGGGGATGCGCGAGGCGGGAGAGGAGATTGAACACCGTGTCCTCGCCGGCCCAGCCGAGGCCGAGACTGGCAAGGGTGACGCCGACCTGGGTGACGGAAAGCAAGCGGGCCGGCTGGGCGAGTAGACTGCGCGCCGCCTGCGCCGCGACGTTGCCGCGATCGGCGAGGGAGCGCAGCCGGCTCTTCCGCGCGGAGATGAGGGCGACCTCGGCCGCGGCGAAAAAAGCGTTTACGCCGAGGATGAAAAAGAGGACGAGGAAGCGGAAACCCATCGCAGCGTTTCTAACTCCGCTAGAATCGTCCCAGTGCCATCGGGAAAATTACTGAAGTTCCTCAATTTGAGCATAGCCGTTTTGGCGTTGCTAGCCATTCTGGCGGTCTATTGGTTCGCGTACCGGCCTTTGCCGCAGACCTCCGGCAAGATGCAAGCGCCTATCGCCGGAGCGGCGCGGATCGTTCACGACGCGCTCGGCGTGCCGCACATCGAGGCGGGCTCGTGGCAGGACGCGGTGTTTTTGCAAGGCTACGCGACGGCGCAGGACCGGCTGTGGCAAATGGACGCGCTACGCAGGCTGGCGGCGGGGAATCTGTCGGAGATCATCGGGCCGGCGACGCTCGAAGCGGATCGCGAGGCGCGAAGGTTGCGGATGAGACGCCTGGCGATCGCCCATTACAAGACGTTGCCCGAAGGCGACCGCGAGGTGTTGGAGGCGTACGCGCGCGGGGTGAATTATTACATCGCGCAGCGGAGCGACCGGCTGCCGCTGGAGTTCCGCCTGTTGGGTTACCGGCCGCGTCCGTGGACGCCGGTGGATTCGATCCTGTGCGGGCTGCAGATGTACCGCACGTTGACGACGACGTGGCGGGACGATTTGCAGAAGGCGGCATTGCTCGATGGAGGCGACGGGGCGAAGGTAAACGCTCTGTTCCCGTACCGTGGCGGACGGGAGATCCAGCCGGGATCGAACGCGTGGGCGATTTCCGGCACGCACACGGCGAGCGGGAAGCCGATTCTGGCGAACGATCCGCATTTGGATTACACGATTCCGGCGACGTGGTATCAGGTTCACTTGAAGGCTCCGGGCCTCGACGTGATCGGCGTCTCGCTGCCGGGCTTGCCGGCGGTGATCATCGGGCACAACGGGAACATCGCGTGGGGCGTGACGAATCTCGGGTTCGACGTGCAGGATCTCTATGTCGAGAAGATCGACGAGAAGACGGGGAAGTACGAATTCCGCGGACACCAGGAGCAGGCGGCACTTGAGCGCGAATTGATCGCGGTGAAGGGCAGCAAGCCGGTCCTATTTCAGCAATGGGTAACGCGCCACGGGCCGGTGACGATTCGAGACGCGGATCGCTATATCGCGCTGCGCTGGACGGCGGCGGAAGCGGCGTCGTTTCAGTTTCCGTTCTTGGATGTGGACCGCGCGCGGAATTGGGACGAATTCACGGCGGCCATCCGGCGGTTTCCGGGGCCGGGCCAAAATTTCGTTTACGCCGATACGGCGGGCAATATCGGATACCACGCGACGGGAAGGCTGCCGATCCGCAGGGACTTCGACGGCGACCGCCTGCTGGACGGGAGTTCGGGGAAGTTCGAATGGGACGGGTTTATTCCGTTCGATCAATTGCCAACTTTCTACAATCCATCGGGCGGCATGATAGTCACCGCGAATCAGAATCCGTTCCCGCCTGAATATCCGTTCCGGGTGAGCGGGAGCTTTTCGACGGAGTACCGGTCGAATCAGATTCACGCCCTGCTTTCGGCGCACGATGGCTGGAAGGCGGCCGACATGTTGACGATTCAAAAAGACGTGTATTCGGGATTCTGCGATTTTCTAGCGCGGAGGCTGGTGGCGGCCTACGACGCCAAGAGGCCCGCGGGCGCCGAGGTGCGGGCGGCGGTGTCGGCGCTGCGGGGATGGAACGGGCAGATGGAGATCGGCCAGGCGGCGCCGGTGATTACGACGCTCGCGTATATGCGAGTGCGATTTGCCATCGCGCGCGTGGCGGCGCCGAAGAAGGGGGCGATTTACGATTTCGAGATGGCGCCTTCGGTGGTGCAGAACATCCTGGAGACGGGCGCGAAGGGTTGGTTCGCGGATGAGAATCAGGCGTTGCTGGACGCGCTGGCGGCGGCGCTGGACGATGGGAGGAAGATGCTGGGCGGAGATATCGGGCATTGGGATTACGGCCAATTCCACAGCTTGACGATCGATCAGCCGGTGGACGGCCAACTGCCGATTGTCGGGCGGTTCTTCAATATCGGCCCGGCGCCGATGAGCGGATCGTCGACGACGGTGAAGCAGGTGAGCGGGCTTCTGGGGCCGTCGATGCGGTTCGCGGCGGATCTTTCCCATTGGGACGGTTCGTTGAATAATTTGACGATCGGCGAATCGGGGCACATCCTGTCTCCGCACTACAAGGACCAGTGGACGGCGTATTATCTGGGGCGGAGCTTTCCGATGCAGTACACATCCGTGTCGCCGGAGCATGTGCTGGAAGTGACGCCGTCGAAATAGAATATTGGCATGGCTCATGAATTCACGACGTCGTATCTGGCGGATTCACTGACGATCTTTCGCCAATATAAGCGGATGGCCGAGCGTGCGATGGACCAGGTAACGGAGGAGCAATTGAACCTGACGCTGGATGCGGAGGGGAACTCGATCGCGGTCCTGGTACAGCACATGGCGGGGAACATGCGCTCCCGCTGGACGGACTTCCTTACATCGGATGGCGAGAAGCCGGATCGGAAGCGGGATGGGGAGTTCGAGCCGCTGAGCGTGGCGCCGGCCCGGTTGATGGAGATTTGGGAAACGGGATGGGGCTGCGTTTTCGAGGCACTGGAACCGTTGAGCGATGGGGACCTGTCGCGCACCGTTCTTATACGAGGCGAGCCGCATTCGGTGATGCAGGCGATCCAGCGGCAAGTGGCGCACTACGCCTGTCACGTGGGCCAGATCGTTTTTCTAGCCAAGCATTTTCAATCGGCGGCGTGGAAGTCGCTGAGCGTGCCGCGAGGGAAGTCGGAGGAATTCAACCGGAGAGTCGCTTTGGGCGAGGCGAGCCAGCGGTAGCGTCGAGTTGTGCTAATTTGCAAGTAGGCACTTGCATGCATGTCGCGGCGGAGTCGAAAGAGCGGAGACCGACGACGGCGCGGCTGCTGGCGGCGGCCGCGGATGTATTCGCGAAGCGGGGATTGAGCGCGACGACGAGGGAGATCGCCGAGGCGGCGCACGTGAACGAGGCGACGCTGTTCCGGCAGTTTGAAACGAAGGAGCATTTAATCGCGGCGGTGACGGCGGAGATCGTCAAAGCGCAGTCGGAAGCGCTCGATGCGGTGGACCTCGATGAGTTCGATTTGCGCAAAGACATGACGCGATTGGCGGAGGCGTATGAAGGAGCGATGGCCAAACACTCCGCATTCATACGAACGATGATGAGCCAGCCGGCCGATCCCGATTTGACGGAGCGGATCCTGCGCGAAGTGGTGCAGCCGGTGCGGGCGAAATTCGTCGCGTACTTGACCGAAGGCCGGCACCGGGGCAAGATCCGCGATATCCACGCTGGGGCGGCGATGGACGCGTTCACGGGAATGTTGTTCGCATACGTATTGCGCTGCGGGGTTTACCGGCCGGGCTATTCGCGCGGGACGTATTTGCAAAACTGCGTGGAAATATTCCTCGAAGGGATCGAGCGGCGTGGCCACCACTGACGCGGCGGAGCCACTGAAAGGGAGTGCGGCGCCGGAGTGGAGGCCGCGCCATAATCCGTGGGCGATCGCGCTGACGGTGACGCTGGCGACGTTCATGGAAGTGCTGGACACCTCCATCGCCAACGTGGCGCTGCCGCACATTGCGGGGAGTTTGTCGGCGAGCCAGGACGAATCGGCGTGGGTGCTGACGAGTTATTTGGTGTCGAACGCGATCGTGCTGCCGATCAGCGCGTGGCTGGCGACACGCTTCGGGCGGAAGCGGTTTTACATGACCTGCGTGGCGCTGTTCGGCATCAGCAGCTTTCTGTGCGGGCTGGCGCCGACATTGGGGGCGCTGATTTTCTTCCGCATTTTACAGGGCTGCGGAGGAGGAGGGCTGGCGCCGAGCGAGCAGGCGATTCTGGCCGATACGTTTCCGGCGGCGAAACGCGGAATGGCGTTCGCGGTGTACGGAATGGCGGTGGTGGTGGCGCCGGCGATCGGGCCGACGCTGGGCGGGTGGATCACCGACAATTCAAGCTGGCGTTGGATTTTTTACATCAACGTTCCGGTGGCGATCCTGTCGTTGTATCTCAGCCACCGGCTGGTGGAGGACCCGCCGTATCTGGCGCGGGAGCGCAAGCGCAGCCAGAGCGTGAAAGTGGACTACATCGGCGTGGCGCTGATCGCGCTCGGCATCGGGAGCCTTCAATTGGTGCTGGACAAAGGGCAGGAGGACGACTGGTTCGCCTCGACGCGGATCACGGTTTGCCTGGCGCTGGCGATCGCGACGATCGTCACGTGGATCTGGTGGGAGTGGCGGCACAAGGATCCGATCGTCGATCTGCGGCTCTTTAAGCGGCGTAATTTCGCGGTGGCGATGTTCTTTACGTTCGTGTTGGGGACGGTGTTGTACGGGACGACGTTCGTGATACCGCAGTTTTTGCAAACGCTGCTTGGGTATCCGGCGGTGAAGGCGGGCGAGGCGCTGGCGGGCGGGGGGGTGGCGATGTTGGTGATGATGCCGATCGCCGGGGCGCTGGTGTCGCGGGTGGATCCACGCGGGATGATGGCGTTCGGATTCATTTGCACCTCGGGCGCGCTATATTTCATGGTGACGCACATCAGCCTGGGAATGGACTTCGTGACAGCGTCGATGCTGCGCACCTTGCAATCGCTGGGGCTGGCGTTCATTTTTCTTCCCTCGAACACGCTGGCGTATCTCGGGGTGCCGCGCGAGAAAAATAATCAGATCTCGTCGATGAACGCGTTCGTGCGCAACATCGGCGGCAGCATCGGGATCGCGACGATCAGCACGTTTCTGATCCGGCGGGCGCAGGTGCATCAGACGTATCTCGTCTCGCACACCAACGCCGGGAACGCGCCGTTCACGGACATGATCGCGGGGATGACGATCACGCTGCAGCGGGCGGGGATGAGCGCGGCCGATGCGACGCGGCAGGCTTATGCGCGGGTGGGACAGATGGTGCAGGCGCAGGCGACGACGCTCGCCTATGTCGACGTCCTTTCGGTTATGGCGGTGGCGGTGCTGTGCCTGGCGCCGCTGGTAACACTGATGCGGCGGGCCAAGCCGGGCGACAAAGTAGAGAGTTCGCTGCATTAGCGGCGTCGGGGGCGGGCGCGATCCGCGCGGGCCGCTCAATGGAATGAAGCCCGGAAACATTCTTGCCAATGGACCGTCTGGCGTTGTATCCTTTTTCTTAATTTGGCGGATCCAATCATCGACAACAACGGGACGGCCGATAGCCGCTCCGAGCGCATTCTTCGTTCGCTCCATATAGAGGGGACGGTGTCGATCCAGGGGCTTGTCGAGTCGCTGGGGGTGTCGGTGGCGACGGTGCGGCGCGATCTGCACGAACTGGAGACGCAAGGGCTTCTAAGGCGCGTTCACGGCGGGGCGATCTCCATTGCGCCGCTGTTTTACGAGCCATTCCGCAACGATTCGTCGTTTCAAGAAGAGATCGGGCGGCAGGCGGCGGAGAAGCGGCGGATCGCCAACGCGGCGGCCGATTTGATTCAGGACGGCGACACGATTATTCTGACGGCGGGAACGACGACCACTGAGATTATCCGCAGCATGAGGCAGCGCAGGGGCGTTACGGTGGTCACCAACGCGGTGAACGTGGCGATGGAATTGTCGAAGCGGAAGGAACTGAACGTGGTCGTCACCGGAGGGTATCTGCGGGGGGATTGGTTCAGTTTGGTGGGGCCGCAGGCGTCGCACACGATCAATCAATTCTTTCCGACGATCGCGTTTCTGGGTGCGAGCGGCGTGGACTCCGAGCGCGGACTGACGTCGTACGATCCGGACGAGGCCGACATCAATAATCTGATGGTGCGGCAGGCGCGGCGCAAGGTGGCCGTGGCCGATCACACGAAGCTGGGCGTGGTGGCGAGCTGTCTGATCTGCCCCATCGACGCGGTGGACGAGTTGATTACCGATTGCGCGGCCAGCGACGAATCGATCCAGCCTTTTCTCGATCGAGGCATCGGCGTACGGCGCGTTTGAGGCTGGATCAACTGGCGCGAAGGGCCACCATGGGATCGATCTTCGAGGCGCGGCGCGCGGGGAGGTAGCCGGCGAGCGCGGCGACGGCGGTGAGCGTCGCCAGCATGAGGAGGAAAGTCGCGGGGTCGGTGGATGTGACGCCGAAGAGAAGGCCGCTGAGCGTCCGCGTCAGGGCGAAGGAAGCGGCGGCTCCGGCCGTCATGCCGATGGCGGCGAGGCCGAGGGTTTGGAAGAGGATGCCGGTTTGCAAGTCGCGGGCGGAGGCGCCGAGCGCCATGCGGATGCCGATCTCCTGGGTGCGTTGATTTACGGAATACGAGATGACGCCGTAGATTCCGAGCGAAGCTAGGATCAGCGCGAATAAGGCGAACCCGCCGAGCAGCGTCACGACGAAGCGGCGCGGAGAGACGGCCTTGTCCACCAATTGTTGCAGCGTCCGGAATTCGTTGGCGGGAAGGTTCGGCTCGATCGGCTTGAGCGCGGCGCGGACGCCGGAAGCGAGCCCGGCGGGAGGCAGATTGGAGCGGACGACCAGATCGACGGAACCGTAGTCGTTGGTCTGGCGCATGGGCAGGTACATTTCATTTCCCGCACCTTGCTCCAAGGCGAGGTGGCGCACATCGCCGGCCACGCCGACGACGCGGCGCTCCGGCTTGTCGGCAAGAACGATTTGGCCGATCGGGTCTTGATCGCCGAACAGCCTGCGGGCCATGGTTTCGTTGACGATGATGACCGGTTCGCTCGACGGCGTATCGCGCGCGGTGAAGTCGCGGCCGGATTTCAACGGGATGCCCATCGCTCCCAAATAGCCGTCGCTGACGATGCGCACATAGGCTTCCGGGTTCTCGCCATCGGGGTAGACATGCCCTTTCGCTTGGGCACCCCAGCTTCGATTGCGGCCGAGCGGAAGAGCGTCGGTGAGGCCGGCCCCCTGGATGCCGGGAACGGCTTTGACGCGGCGGAGCACTTCGTCGAAGTAGGCGTTCACCTGGGCTTGATTTTTGTAGCGCGAGTCCGGATCGACGCGGAGGGCGGCGGCGCGCTCCGGCTGGAAGCCGAGGTTGACGTCGAGCACGCGCAGGAAGCTGCGAATGAGCAAACCGGCGCCGACGAGGAGCACGCAGGCGAAGGCGATCTCGGAGACGACGAGGGCGCCGCGTACCCAGGTGCGGCTTCTGCCTTCGCTGGAGCCGCGATTGGCGTCTTTGAGGGAGTCGTGGAGCGTAACGCCGGGAATATGAAGCGCGGGCACGAGGCCGAAGACGAGGCCGGTGAGGATGGCGATGAGCAAAGTGAAGCCCAGCGCGCCGGCATCGACGTGGACCGTCGAGAGCAAGAGGGACATTCATCGCGTCCAAGCGCTCCAAGGCTTTCGTGCCCAGGAACGCGAGGACGAGGCCGAGCGCGGCGCCGCAACAGGACAAGACGACGCTTTCGGTGAGCATCTGACGAATGAGGCGGCGGCGTCCGGCGCCAAGCGCGGCGCGGATGGCGATTTCCTTCCGGCGCGTGGCCGTGCGGGCGAGCAACAGGTTGGAGAGATTGGCGCAGACGATGAGCATGACGACGCCGACAGCACAGGAAAGAACCACGAGCGCGGAACGGAGGCGGCCGCTGACGTGGTCTTTCAGGAGTGAGAGAAGCGCGCCGAAGTCGTTACGCTCCCGGCGGTGATCGCGCGTGATGCGGCCGGACACGAGGGTGGCTTCCGCCTGCGCGCTCTGAACCGAGACTCCGGGCTTGAGCCGGCCTACTATCGAAAGAGTGTTGCCCCAACGGTTGGTTTCCGAGGTGAGCGGGAACGGGAAGAAGAGATCGATGTGGCTGCCGGGCGTGAAGACGGTGGCGAAATCGAAAGAAGCCGGAAGGACGCCGACGACCGTGACAGCGTCGTCGTTCAGCGTGAGCGCTCGGCCGACGATGCGAGGGTCGGAGGCGAAGCGCCGCACCCACAGGCCGTGGCTCAGCAATACGGCTTTGGGGCCGTTCCATTTGCATTCATCGGCGCTGAAGAGCCGTCCCAGTTGCGGCGCGACGCCGAGGAGCGGGAAGAAGTTTCCCGACACGGGGACGCCGCTGAGACGCTCCGGTTCGCCAACGCCGGTGAGTTTGTTGTCGCCGACGCCGTAGAAGGCGAAGTAGGCGGCGAGATCGGAGTACGATTTACTTTGCCGGCGCAGATCGAGGAAATTGTCTACTTGCGTGGTTTCACCGGAAAGGCCCGTGGGCCCGTTGTTGGCGATCCACACGAGGCGGCTGGGATCGCGGAAGGGCAGCGGGCGGACGAGGAGAGCGTTGACGACGCTGAAAATGGTGGTGCTGGCGCCGATGCCGAGGCCGACGATGAGAATGGCGAACGTGGTGAAGCCGGCGTCGCGGCGAAGGGTGCGGAAGGTGTAACGAAGGTCCTGGAGAACGCTATCGAGGGAGGGCAGGCCGCGGGTGTCGCGGTGCAGCTCTTTCGCCGATTCGATGCCGCCGAGCGCGAGGAGGGCGGCGCGGCGGGCTTCGGCGGGAGTCAGGCCGCGCCGCCGGTTCTCTTCGGTGAGCAGTTCGATGTGCGCGGCGATTTCGTCGTTGAATTCGCGGTCGAGATTCGTCTTGCGGAACATCGCCAACAGGCGGCTCCAAAACGCGCCAAGCCATCCAGTCATTTGCCCGCTCCTTTCGCGGCCGGTTGGAAGAAACGGCCGATCACCGTGGAAAGACGGTCCCAATTCTCGGCCTCGGCGCTGAGGCGCTTGCGGCCTTTCGCCGTGATCGAATAGAACTTCGCGCGGCGGTTATTTTCGGAAACGCCCCATTCGGCGCGATCCATCCGCGCTGCTGCAGAGCGGACGAGGGAGGCGTAGATCGTTCCCTGGTTCAGGATGAGGGCGTCGCCGCTTACCTGTTCGATGCGGCGGGCGATGCCGTAGCCGTGGAGCGAACCCATGCTGTGGAGGGTTTGCAGAACCATGAGATCGAGAGTGCCTTGGAGCAGATCGAGCTTTTCGTGTGGCATTACCACATGAGTATGGCACACTTCGTGTGGTATGACAACAGGAAATTCACACACCCTCGCCGCGGACGGGGATTAAGGAGCGGGATAGACCAGAAATTGGTCGAGTTTTCCCTCCGGGCGTAAGGAAGGTGGAGAGAGTCAGCGTCTTCTTCGGCGTTTTGACGCGGTAATACCGGTAGCTCATTCCGCCGCGCTCGGAGGCGCTGGTTTCCTCGATGCTGGAGGGAACGCCGAGAGGTTTCAGCGAGGCGGCGTAATCGGAGATGGCTTGGGGCGTGAAATAGGCATTGGCGTCGCCGGTCAAAAGCGAGCGGTCGAGTTTCCCTTCGCTCAGTTGGCCATAGACGGCTTTGATCAGCGCCAAACTCTTTGCCGCTTGGGGATCGGGGGCCGGCTCCCTCAGGATGCGTTCGAGATCGCGGGCGATTTCGTGCGCGGCCGGGTCGTCCTGGTTGGTGAAGACCGTAATCGCCATGTGGTCGTCCGGATACGTCGTGTTTGAGCTGATGAAGCCGGACGTTCCCCCGCCATGGCTCCAGACGCGATGTCCATCGCGATTCGATACTCCGAGGCCAAGCGCGTATCCGGTTCCGGCGCCGTTCTTCAGATGAATTTCGGTGGTGAGTTCGGTCAGAAGGTTCGATGGGAGGATGGTTCCATTCATCAACGAGATGTCCCAAAGAGCCATGTCGCTGGGCGTCATCGCCAACTCGCCGGCGGCGAAGATCCAGTTGCGGCCTTCCGGCGTCGCGACGCGCGGGGGACCGAGGGCGAAACGCGTATATCCGGTGGCGTCGGCCGGGTTCCATGGCTGGGCGTCGACGTCGATCGGAGATCGCATTCCGAGCGGCTGGAAGATGCGGGAGCGCAGAAAAGCGAAGAGCGGCTGGCCGGTGATTTTTTCAACGATGGCGCCGGCGATGGTGTAGTTCGTGTTGCTGTACTGCCACCGGGTGCCCGGATCGAAGTTCAGCGGTTTTTTCGCCCACTGGTTCATGATTTCCTCCGCCGTCGTGGGGCGGGCCATATACGGCGCGACGTAATCGAGCGCGTAAAAATCCTCGTAGCCGGAGGTGTGTGAAAGAAGCTGGCGAATAGTAATTTCGCGCGCGCGGGTGAGGGCGGGGAAGAAACGCGAGACAGGATCGTCGAGCGAGACTTTGTTTTCCGAGGACAATAATAGGATCGCGGTGGCGGTGATCTGCTTGCTGTTGGAGCCGATCTTGTATCGCATTTCCGGCGTTGCGGCGATCTTTCCGTCCAGGCGCGCGAGGCCGTATGCCTGCGCGTAGGCGAGCTTGCCGTCCTTCACGATGGCGATGGAGGCGCTGGCGACGCCCGTCCGGGCGAGCGCGGCTTCGACCGCGCGATCGACAGAAGCGCGCGTGGCGGACGGCAACTGGGCGGCGAGCGGAAACGTCGTGAGCGAAGAGACCGCAAGGAGGATGGCGGATGGATTTTTGAAGGTCATGGGTTCTGGTTGTCCAGGCTCCCGAGGAGTTGTTTTCGAAAATTCTCGATCTCTCCGTTTACCTGCCGTTCGTGGAGGGAGCGATAGTGGTGGATGGCGTCTTCGGCATCGGCGGATTGGCCGGCTTTCCGATAGAGGACGGACAAGCGGTACCAGGCCGGGGCGAGCTGCGGATCCTGGGCCAGGGCGGTCTTGAGGTCGCCGGCCGCGGCGCGATCGTCGTGGTTGGATTCGAAGACTTTGCTTCGTAACAGGAGGCAGGCGATGCATGTGGGCATCGCGCCGAGGGCCGCGGTGAGATCGCTCAGCATCTTCGCATGTGTCTTTCGAGCCGGAATTCCATAGCGCTTCGGCGCGCAAGTAGAAGAGGTAAGGATTGGCGTGGGGTTGGGAAAGCCCGGCGGAGGCGTCGGCTTCGCAGGCCTGGAAATTGCCGCGCATGCAATGGGCGAAGGCGGCGATCACTCTCGGCGTGGACTGGGCGGGATCGCGCTGAAGCAGTTTCCGGCAGACGGCTATGGCGTCGTCTTGCCGGCCGGCCAGGGCGTCGGCGAGAGCCAGTTCCAGCTCCAACTCCTGCGACGCCGGGTGCCGCTTGAGCGACCTCTGAAGGACCTGGATGGCGGCCACATCGTCCGACGATCGAATATCGAGGAGCGCGAGATCGAGGGCGTAGTTCTCTTCCTCGGAATTCGCCCGATAGGCGGCTTCCAGGTTCTCGCGAGCCTGCCGAGGGCGGCCGCTGGCGGAATCGATCTTTCCACGCAGATACTCGACGGCGGCGGTTTCGCGGGCCGATGCGGGAGTCATCGAATCCAGCGTGTTCCGCGCCTCGGCGTAGTCGTTGAGACCGATCCGGGCGAGCGCCAGATTGTATTTCGCTTCGAAGGAGGCGGGGAAGCGCTGGGAGCATTTCTCAAACACAGCGGCGGCATCGGAAAGCAGGTCGTGACCGGCGAGTAGAGCGCCGGCGCGCAGGAGAGTGGCCGCATTTTCGTCTTCCGACAGCAGCCGGCGGATCGACGCGCGCACCTGTTGCGGGTTGTTCGACGAGAGAGCCGCTTCGAGTCCGGCGACGGCGGAATCTCCGCGAGCGGGGGCGCTCAGAAACAACGCCACTATTGCGATCCCGCCGAATTGCAGCCTGTCGAGCATCGCCCGCTACGGATTCGGGACCACACGCACCTTGAGTCCGGACGCGGCCGCGCCGTATCGATAGACCCGCTCGTCCGCCGTCCGGAACTGCGATGCATCGGCTTTATAGATGTTGGTGAAGGTCTGGGGATTGCGGTCTACCAGGGGGAACCAGGAACTCTGGATCTGGACCATGATGCGATGCCCGCGCCGGAAGGTGTGAAAGACGTCCGGCATGTCGTAGGCGATTTGGGACACTTTTCCTGGCGCGAAAGGCTCGGGCTTGGAGAAGCTATGGCGGAACTTGCCTCGAAAGGGTTCGCCACGGACAAGCTGCTGGTAGCCGCTCATGCGCAGGTTGGTTGGGTTCGGCGAGGGATCGGGATAGTCGTCGGGATAGACGTCGACGAGCTTCACGACGAAGTCCGAGTCGGTTCCGGTGGTGGAGACATACAGAGTGACGCCGATCGGACCGGCTATGGTGGTGTCGGTTGTGAGTGGCGGAGTCTGGTAGACAAGAACGTCGGGACGAGTGGCGGCGAAGCGTTGATCGTCCACCATGTATTCGCGAGTCATCGTATTGGCGATGTATCCGATGTAGGGGACGGGATGAGCGGGATCGCTGGTGTATTGGTCGAAGGCCGTCGATTTCTCTTGAGGAGGCGAATCGAACTGCAACGCGCCACCTTCGCGGAGGTAGATTTCATGCGGCTGGGAGGTAGTAGGCGGCCACGCATCGAACGTCCGCCAGCGGTTGGCGCCGGTCTCAAACACATAAGCTTTCGGTGGGACGCCGCCGGAAACGCCTTTCAGGAAATGCTGGAAGAAAGGGAACTCGATATTATCGCGGTAAAACTCGGACGTCTTCGAACCAAACTGAACGGCCCCGAGGGATTCGCCGTCGGCTCCCGACCAACCGCCGTGGTACCAGGGACCCATGACGAGACCGTTGAACGGGGCGTGGCCGCTGGCTTCGACGGCGCGGAATGTCGTGAGCGCGCCGTACATGTCCTCGGCATCGTACCAGCCGCTTACCGTCATTACCGCGGGCTTGACGTTGGTCAAGTAATGAGTAACATTGCGCTCTTGCCAGAAGTTGTCGTAGTCGGGATGATCGCGGAACAGCTTCCAGTACTCGACGGAGCCTTTGAGCAGCTCGTCGTTGATGTTCGACAGCGTTCCGGCGTTTAGGAAAAGCCGGTAACCGTCGGAGGAGGGGTATTCGAAGTTGCGTTGGGGCGTGCGCCCGCTCGTATCGTTCCCGGCGCGATCGTTGGCGGAAAACCAACGGAAGGCGTGAGCGAGAAAGAGGGTGCCGTTGTGGTGCCAGTCGTCGCCCAGGAACCAATCGCCCACCGGCGCCTGCGGGGAGACGGCGACCAATGCGGGATGCGCGTCGATCATGGCCTCGGACACATAGAAACCGGGGTAGGAAATTCCCCACATACCGACTTTTCCGTTGTTGTTCGGAACATGTTTGATCAGCCAGTCGATGGTGTCCCAGGTATCGGTGCTCTCGTCGGTGTCGGCGGGTCCGCTCTTCTTGATCTTATAGGGGCGGACTTCTTCGAACTTTCCCTGCGAATGGAAACGGCCGCGCACGTCCTGATAGGCGAAGATATAGCCCTCGCGCGCGAACTTCTCCGATGGGCCCAGAGATTTCGGATACTCGTCTTCGCCGTAGGGGCGGATGCTGTACGGCGTACGGATCAGAAGGATGGGTAAGGGCGTTTGGATCGACGTGGGGACATAGACACTGGTGAAGAGGTGGGTGCCGTCGCGCATCGGAAGATCGTAATCGTACTTCGCGTAATGCTCTTTGATGTAGGCGGCGCCTTGGGCGTGGGCGGAGATCGCGCATCCGAGGAGGGCGGCGACGAATCGGCCGGTCGTTAGAGTCGACATGATATAAATACAAAATACAAAATACCGGGCGAAACGCCAAGTGCGCGCAACGGCCATGCCCCGCCGTTCGCCCAACGGAAGACGATGGAGAGGAGAGGCAATTCATTGAACCTGAGGATCTGGGCCGTCTTTTTGGCTGGAGTTCTGTGCTGCCAGCGGATGTCGTTCGCGCAAAGAAACGTGGAGGCGGCGCCTCGCTACGGGAAAGTGGCGGCGGCTTTGGGTGCGATGGTTCAGCGGGAGATGACAAACCAGGCGCTGCCCGCGGTGTCGATCGTTCTGGTTGACGGCCAGAGAGTGGTTTGGGCGCAGGGGTTTGGGTTCGCCGATCCCAAGCGGAAGATCGCCGCCGGCGCCGATACGGTTTATCGCGTCGGGTCCGTTTCGAAGCTCTTCACGGACGTGGCTCTGATGCAGATGGTGGAACGGGGGCAACTCGATCTGGATGCGCCGGTCGGGCGATACCTGCCGGACTTTCATCCGGACAATCCATTTGGCAAGCCCATTACGCTTCGCGAGTTGTTGTCGCACCGTTCGGGTCTGGTGCGCGAGCCTCCGGTGGGCAACTACTTCGATTCGACGGCACCGGCGTTGAAGGCGACGGTGGAGAGTCTGAACTCGACGAAGCTGGTGTATCCGCCGGGCACACACACGAAGTATTCGAACGCCGCCTTCGCCGTCGCTGGTTATGTGCTGGAGCGTAAGTCGGGCGAGCCATTTGCGAGTTACTTGGAGAGGGCTGTGCTGCGCCCTTTGGGAATGAGCGACAGTTCGTTTGCGCGGACGCCGGAGGTCGCGGCGAAGCGGGCGCGCGCGTTTATGTGGACTTACGACGGGCGTATCTTCGAGGCGCCGGAGTTCGAGTTGGGGATGGCGCCGGCGGGATGCATGGATTCTTCCGTTCTGGATCTGGCGAAGTTCCTCGGCATGTTGTTTGCCGGCGGAAAGGGCACAGGCGGGCAAGTATTGAGACCCGAGACGCTGCATGCGATGTGGCAGCCGCAGTTTGCCGGCGGAAATAGGAACGCGCCATTCGGGATCGGCTTTCTGCTGGGGAATCTCGACGGGCGCCGGTTGATTGGGCACAGCGGGGCGATCTATGGATTCGCGACGGAGTTGGAGGCGCTTCCGGTAGACAAGCTGGGCGTCGCGGTCGTGACGACGATGGACAGCGCCAACGCGACGATGACGAAGATCGCCAATGCGGCCCTGCGGCTGATGCTGGCGGCCAAGGAGGGAACGGCGCTTCCGGCGGTCCCGGAGACGACCGCGGTGCCGATGGAACTGGCACGCGCGGCGGCGGCGCGATACGTTTCCGGACAAGACGGATTCGACTTACTGGAGGAGAGCGGGAACCTTTCCGCGCTTGCGACCGAAGGCGGCGAAAAGGCGGCGATTCGTCAAATGGAACACGGGCTGGTGGAGGACGGACGTTTGGCGTATGGAAAGGCGCTGGAGTTGTTTCCCGGCAGTCTCAAGATCGATGGAAAAATCTTCCGGCGGACGCCCGACGCGGAGCCGAAGAGTGCGCCGGGGGATTGGGACGGTCTGATCGGCGAGTATGGCTGGGATTACGACACGCTGTACATTCTCGAAAAAGACGGCAAGCTGACTTCGCTGATCGAGTGGTACGATTATGAGCCGCTGGAGCGGATCGCGGCCGATGTTTACCGCTATCCGGCGCGGGGACTGTACGATGGCGAGACATTGGTTTTCAAACGCGACGCGAACGGGCGGGCGACCGGGGCGCAAGTGGGCGCGGTCGTGTTCAAACGGCGCGCCGTTGGGCCCGCCGACGGAAAGATTTTCCGCATTCAACCGCTGAAGCCCGTCGCTGAGCTGCGCAAGGAGGCGCTCGCGGCGCGGCCTCCGGCGGAGGCTGGCGTCTTCAAGCGGCCCGATCTGGTGGAGCTGACGGCGATCGACCCGACGATCAAGCTGGATATTCGCTACGCCACGACCAACGATTTTCTTAGTACGCCGATGTATCAGCAAGCGCGGGCATTTATGCAGCGTCCGGCCGCGGAAGCGGTCGCGCGGGCGAGCGGAGAGTTGCACAAGCAAGGCTACGGACTGCTGATCCACGACGCTTACCGGCCTTGGTACGTAACGAAGATGTTTTGGGAGGGAACACCGGAGCCGGACCGGATTTTTGTGGCCGACCCATCGCAGGGATCGCGTCATAATCGCGGCTGCGCGGTGGATTTGACGATGTACGAACTCGCCACGGGGCGCCCGGTCCAGATGGTGGGAGTGTACGACGAAATGTCTCCGCGTTCCTATCCTTACTATCCGGGAGGGACGTCGCGGCAGCGATGGCTGCGCGCGGTGTTGAGACACGCGATGGAGGAGCAAGGGTTCGCGGTGTATGAGACCGAATGGTGGCATTTCGATTTCTACGACTGGCAAAGCTATCCGATCCTGAACCAGACGTTTGAGCAGTTGGATGGGAAGACGGCGCGGCGTTAACCTGCCGCACCGCGGGCGTCCGTGGCCGACACCGCGGCGAGAATGCGCATCTCGGCGCGCTTGATCTGATCGGCCATCACTCGACGCGCGCGGCGGGGATTTTGTTCTTCCACCGCGTTCACCAGGTCGAAATGTTCCGCGGTGGCGGCGACGGCGTCGAGCCCGGTATCAAGGCCCAAGTAAAGCGGCCGCTGAATTTGGTCCAGAACCGAGACGACAACGGACTCCAGCCGCTCGTTCTTCGCGCATTGGACTAGCGCTTGATGAAAGGCGCTATTGTCGCGCAGGTACCGCTCGTAGGTGGCCCGATCACCGGGTTGGTAGCGGAGCGTTGCGAGGTTTCTTAGTTCCGCGATCTCCGGGGGAGTGGCGCGCGCGGCCGCGAGCGCGGCCGATTCCGACTCCACGATCAACCGCAGCTCGCTCAGTTTGCGAATGTCGTCCAACAAGACCGGAGTCACGGCATATCCGCGGTAAGGAGTCAGAAAAACGAGTTGTTCGAGCGCCAGGCGGTTGAGCGCCTCGCGAAGCGGTGTGCGTGAAACCCCGAGTTCCTGCGAGAGTTCCTTCTCCATGAGTCGCTGGCCGGGCTGCAGCGAGCAGGTCAGGATGCGGTGTTTGAGCGCGGAGTAGATGCGATCCGGCAGCCCTTGGGCGGCGGGCATGTTGGGGTCGAGATCGATAAGCGGCCGGCCGGTCAAAGCGATGCCCCGGGAAGCGATTTTCATCTCCACGCGGCAACTCCCAACCGGATCGGCCCCGGGACCGGCCGCCGAAATGAGGACCCAGGCCGACTGGGCGAAATAAATGCTTGACACATCATTTTGTATTTTGTATTTTTAGGATTCACCTAATTTGACTCTAGTCACTCCCGCGGCCGAGGTCAACTAGCAGACACTTCCGTGGAGGGTGAGGCGTCACGAACCGGCGGCCGGGGAGTGAGCGGGAGTTGGTTGGGTGCCGTTGACTGCCGG
The DNA here is from genome assembly GCA_963823105.1 of uncultured Acidobacteriota bacterium. Classification (GTDB taxonomy): domain Bacteria; phylum Acidobacteriota; class Terriglobia; order Bryobacterales; family Bryobacteraceae; genus JAJYKC01. The sequence goes on along the minus strand of CAWGKC010000005.1, from coordinate 124,663 downwards.
CCCCGCGTAGGGAGAGCACGCCGCGTCGCTCCCGTTTCATTTCAATCGACCAGAACACCTGAGAGGTGGTGGTCTTGGAGAGGATATTATGCCTTGGCGTCTTCGATTTCAATGGATGGTAACGCTCCTGGCCGGCACAGCCTGCCTTTGGGGCCAACTGGAGAGAAGCTCGATCGAGGGAACCGTGACCGACCCGCAAGGAGCGGCGGTGGTGGGCGCGGCCGTGACGGTGACGTCGCAGAGCACTAACGTGGCGTCCCAAACGAAAACGAACGCGACCGGTTACTACCAGGTAATTGGATTGCTACCGGGCAAATATACGATCCGAATCGAGTACTCGGGATTTAACGTGACCGAAAGCCGGGACGCCGACGCGCTTCCCGGCCACGCCGTGCGGTTCGACGCCGTGTTGAACGTCGGCTCGTCTTCGCAGCACGTCGAGGTGACGGCGGCGACGCCGTTGCTCGAAACCGCCGCCTCCAACTTTTCGACGAGCGTTTCGCAGCGGGCGATCGAGGATACGCCGCTGACCGGACGCGACCTGCAGCAGCTTGTCTATTTGTTGCCCGGCGTCGAGAACGCCGCGGGACCTCCGGGCAGCAATTTCGGCTTCAGCAGCCAGTACGGAACGTTTCCAGACCCCAGCAACGCTCAAGGCTCCGACGTGTCGGTGAACGGCGGCCAAGCCGGCGCAAACGCCTGGTATCTGGATGGCAATCTCAACTTATCGGGTCTGGTGGAAAATATGGCGGTGAATCCTTCGCCGGAGGCCGTGACCGAGTTTCAGGCGATCACCGAGGGCGTTTCCGCCGAGTACGGCCGGACCGGCGGCGGCGTGTTCAACGTCGTGCTGAAGTCCGGGACCAACCAGCCGCATGGGGACCTTTATGAGTACTTACGCAACAGCGACACCAACGCGCGGAATCCGTTTACGTCGGTGGACGCCGAAGGCCATTTGATTCCGGACCGCGTGTTGCACTACAACGATTTCGGCGGAACTTTCGGCGGGCCGGTCGTGATCCCCAAAATCTACAACGGCAAAGACAAGACATTCTTCTTTCTTTCGGTGGACCACACGCTTCTGCACCTGACCGGAGACAGCGTATTCAGCGTTCCCACCAAGGCCATGCGGAGCGGGGATTTCAGCGAAGACCCGTCGTCGTCGGCGTACGGAATCTACAACCCTTACAGCACGGTGGGACCCAATTCAAACGGCACTTTCCAGCGAACGGCGCTGGGCACTCCGCTGGTTCCGAACGGCTGCCTGAACACCGTGATCGACGCTTCCGCGACGCCGACGTGCCGGTTTTCGACGCAGATCCCGGCCAGCCTGATGGATCCCACGGCGAAGTTTTTCCTCAACTCGTTCCCGATGCCGAATTACGTCAACCCTCAGAGTAACTGCCCGATGGGGAAGGACGGTTACGCGATTTGCAGCAACTACCTGGGGACGATCGGAAGCAGCCAGGATCCCTACAACATCTCCGCCAAAGTAGACCATCAGCTCAGCGACCGGAGCCGCTTATTCGTCGAAGTGCTGGCGAACCCCGGCCAGTACAACATCTATCGCACGCCGTGGACCGGGCCGACGGTGCCGTATACCGGATACGGCGGCAACACGCCGTACGTCTTCACCAGCGAGGTTGCGGGAATTGGACACACCTTCATCGCCAGTTCGACGCTGTTCAACGAATTCCGGATGAGCTTCAGCCGGCAGGTCTTCAATACCAACCCGAACCAGGCGGGCTTTCCCAACAGCATCACAGACCTTTCCGAAGTGCAGAAGGTCCTTGCGCCGTCGCAGATTTTCCTAAGTCAGTTCACGCCGTCGCCGACGTTTCAGATCAACATGCCCGGCGGAGGCGGCGCGACGTTCGGATCTCCCGGATGGACGAACCAGCGTCAAGCCAACGACGCCTACACGATTCTTGACGACGTAACGAAAATCATCGGCAAACACACGATCAAAACGGGATTCATGTACCGGCTCGATCAGCAGGGCCGGGAAATCAGCGACCCTTCGGCCCTTGTGTTCAACGGCTCGATCGCGAACGACCCTTTGACGGGACTTGGAGGAAACGGGCTGGAACAGTTCATGATGGGCGCTGTTGCAAACTCGTCGACCGGAATCACGTCCCAACCCTACTCGAGCTATCCCTATGCCGGACTTTATATTCAGGACGAATATCGGGTCACGTCGAATCTCACGTTGAACATCGGACTTCGCGACGACATGATCTTCTTCTGGAAGTCACGCGATCATCCGGAGTCGAACTTCTGCCTGGACTGCGCGAATTCCGCAACGGGGCTGCCGGGCGGAATGGTATATGAGGGACAATCGCCGCTGCTTCCGAAAGGCGGGCCGATCGCGCCACCTCACTTAGCCGACTTGGCGCCGCGATTCAGCTTCGCATGGGATCCATTCAACGACAAGAAGACGGTGATCCGCGGCGGCTATAACATCATGTATACGAACGCGATCAACGCCATCAACAACATCGGCCAAGGCATCCAGCCCGGGGCTCAGTGGCAATCGTTTAGCAACTGGACCGGCAGCTTCTACCCGAATCAGTGCGGCCAATATTCCGGGCAATGCGTGGCCTTTCCGCTGAGCGACACGACGACGAATAAGGCGAATCTGACCATCCCTCCGATTCCAGCGAATGGCCAGCCGCCGGCGGCGAACTACGATCCATCCTATGGAGCCTCGCTGCAGTTTTATTACCCTCCGGCGAAGGATCCGCGCGTGCAGATGTATAACTTCGAGATCCAGCGGGAGTTGTCTCAGGATATGGTGCTGACCGCCGGCTATGTGGGAAGCCATGGAACGCATCTTGCGGGCGAGGCGTGGCGCGAGTTCAACCTGGTGCCAGTCGCGGACCAAATCCAGTACAAAACGCAGATCAACGCGAATGTTCCGATAAGTAACTACTATTCGGGATCGCAGGCGGCCCTGCTGCAGCAAGTGTGGGGCAGCAGCTCGATTCCGCTTTCTTATCTGCTTCGGCCGTATCCCTTCTACGGATCGCGTTATTCTCGCAGACGATGTACGACGGCACTTCCGTTTATAACGGGCTGAACGTCCGGCTGCAGAAGCGCCTGTCGCACGGGTTGTCGTTCCTGGTGGCCTATACTTTCTCAAAGAGAATTTACAATGCGTCCGTGGAACAGCTCGCCTCCCAGTTGTTCGACACGATCGCCTTGTCGCGCAATGGCATTATCGGCGGCCGCGCCAGCGCGACGAGCAGCGTCGGCGGAACCGGCGGAATCAACGGCGGCGGCTATCAGGATCCCAACAACCGGAATTTGGACCGGGGAATCGGCTACGACGATATACCGCACATGCTGAACGTCGCCTTCAGCTACGACTTGCCGGCCGGCAAGGGCAAAGCCGTGGCTCAACAAGGGCGGACTCGCCGGCGCGGTCCTTGGGGGATGGCGCGTGTCGGGCAATTTAAACGCCCAGAGCGGCGTCCCGCTTTCCATTACCGGACCGTGCAATCAACTTACCTGCCGGCCGAATCTCGTGGGAAATCCGACCGCGGTTCCCGGCGGCCAGAACGCATCGGACTGGATAAACGCCGCGGCCTTCACGCCGGTCTTCGGCACCAATCAGAATTTCTGGGCGAATCCGAATCTGAACGCGCCGCAGGAGTGGGTCTTCGGCACGGCCGGCGAGTATCTGCCGGGGCTTCGCACCCCGGCGTTCTGGAATCTTGACGCTTCCGTGATGAAGGACTTCCATCTGACCGAGAGCCGGTATGTGGAGTTCCGGTGGGAGCTTTATAACGCACTGAATCACCAAAACCTGGGTTACCCCAACACCAACTACTGTCTGCCTCCCGGCCCGGACGGGCAAACCAATCTGGTTCAGCAGGCCGGCTGCTCGTTCGGACGAATTACGAACGTTCAGACGGATCCGCGATCGCTGCAGTTCGCGCTGAAGTTTATTTTCTAACCGGCGTGGCGCGTTCTTCGGTTCAGCCCGTAAAGCGCAGCGAATCGAGGATCGACGTCCGCGCGGCGTTCCAGGCGGGGACGAGGGAGCTGAACAGGCCGAGGAAGAAGGCAAGGGCGAGCGAAATCGCCGCCACCAGCGGTGTCATTTTGAGCGCGGGGATAAAGAATCCCAGCAATGGCCGGGCTACGAAGCACATCCCTATCGCGAGAACGCAGCCGACGACGCCGCCGATCATGGCCATAGTCACCGACTCGCCCAGGATGATTGAAAGAATGTCGCCGGTGGTGAAGCCGAGCGTCTTCAGGACGCCCACTTCGCGCACGCGCTCGCGCACCGACATGGAAATGGCATTGGCCGACACCAGCAGAATGGTGAAGGTGATCGCGCCACAGATGGCCATCAGGAACAATTTCAGGTTCCCAAGGAAGGAGGCGAAGCTCAACGCGAACTGCTGTTCGGTCTCGGTCTTGGTCGGCGCGGGCGAGTTCTCAAACAACGAGTCGATGGCTTTGGCGATGCGCGGCACGTCGCCCGCGGAGGCGGCTAGAACCTGGAACGTTCCGGCGATATCGCGCATGGCGCCGCCGACGGGAAGGCTCTCGTTCACGTAATCGTTGTTGTAATAGAGCGTCTGCTCGTTCATCGGGTCGTCGAAAATCCCCACGAGGTGCAACTCCAGCGTAACGGGAAAAATATCGCCCACCAGGGTGACGCGGTCGCCGACATGTAATTTCAGATCGTTCGCTGTCTTCCGTGAGATAATCGCCGCGCGGCGGTCCGCGGTGAACGCTTTCCACTCATCGTCCGGCATCGAATATTCGGGCCGCATTTCCCGCAGCCGGTCCGGCTGGCAGCCGAAGCGGGCAAAGAAGTTCCGCGTGTCGCGCTGGTCCTTATATACGCCGCCGAACCACTGCCAGACCATCACTTGCTTCACGCCCGGCACCTGGGCGATACGCTGCTCATAGGAAACCGGCAGGGCCTGGCCCAGCCCGACCTTGTGGCGCGTCACCAGCCGCAACGCCTGAGCGGGTGTGCCCTCGCCGTAGAACATGGCCCGGTAGACCGACAAAAGCACGCCGAGCAGGCACAGGGAAACGGCGATGCTCGAAATGGCGAGAAAGCTTCTGCGCCGGTTGCGCAGGCTGCTTTTTACGATCAGCGACACAAAACGCATGACAGGGCGGCTCCTGAGGCCATGTTACCACCGGCCGCGAACGCCGCCGGAGAACTCTTCCCTCCCCGCGCCACTACGTCAATACCCCAGGAATAGGTGTGTCCTTCGCAATCCGGCTGACTGTCATCTCCGCTTTACTCTCCGCTTCGGCCGTGGGCGCCGATCCGGCGTACGCGTCGCTCCAAACGGCATACGACGCGCTGCGGGCGAAGGATTACGACCACGCGATCGCCGCCTTTCGCCAAGCCATCGCCCTTGCCCCCGGCCGGGCGGCCATACATAAGGACCTGGCTTACACGCTGGTGAAGATCGGCGAGAACGAAGCCGCGCGCGACGAATTCGGCGAGGCGGCGCGCCTCGATCCGAGCGACGATAACGCGGCGATGGAGTTCGCCTTCCTGGCCTACGAAACGAAACAGCCGGCCGAGGCGCGCCGCGTCTTCGACCGCGTTCGCCGCGACGGAAACGCGACGGCCGAGCAAGCATTTCAGAATATAGACCGTCCGCTGGCCGAGGGCATCGCGCGATGGAAGGACGCACTGCGTTTGTCGCCCGACAACTTCAGCGCGCATCAGGAATTGGCGCGGCTGGCCGAGGAGCGCGACGAACTTCCCCTGGCCGCGGAGAATTACGAAGCGGCGTGGAAACTGAAGCCGTCGGAGCGTTCGCTGCTGCTCGATCTCGGGCGCGTGGAAAAGCGGCTTGGCAAAAATGAAGAATCGATGGCCGCGCTGCTGGCGGCCTCGCGTGGCGCGCAGCCAAGAGTGGCCGAAAGGGCGCGCGCGCTGCTTCCGGACCGGTATCCTTATGTTTACGAGTTCCGCAAAGCGATCGAACTCGACCCCAAGAACGTCGAACTGCACCGCGAACTGGCTTATCTGCTCCTTCAGATGGGGCAGAAGCACGACGCCGAATTGGAGTTCGAAATTATCCATCAACAGGCGCCGGCCGATCTGCTTTCCACCGCCCAGCTTGGCTTTCTGCGCCTAGGCCGGAACGACTCGGAAGGCGCGCGGCCGCTGCTGGACGCGGTTCTGAAGGGACCCGACGACGAGCTTTCCGACCGCGTCCGCGCCGCGCTGAAGATGCCGCAGACCTTGCATCGCGCGGTGGAAACGCCGCGGCAGAACGTAACCATCGAGGCGAAGACGCTGGCGCAGAAGAGCCTCGACAAGGGGTATCTGAAGGACGCGCTGAAGTACCTAACCATCGCCCACGAATCCGACCCCGTGGATTTTTGGGTGATGCTGAAGCTCGGCTGGGTGAACAACATGCTGCACCAGGACAAGCAAGCGGTGCAGTGGTTCAAGCTGGCCAAACAAAGCCCCGATCCGAAGATCGCCAAGGAGGCGTCGAAGGCCTACAAGAACCTGGAAGCCGACAGCGCGCTCTTTCGCACGACGTTCTGGGCGTATCCGTTTTACTCCTCGCGCTGGAACGACGCCTTCGGTTACGCGCAGATTAAGACGGCGCTGCGCATACCGGGCATGCCGTTCGATTTCTACGCTTCGACGCGCCTGGACGGCGACATTCGCGGCTCCATCGGCCCCACCAACACGACGCCACTGCCGCAGTATCTTTCGATGAGCGCGGTCATCTTCGCGCTCGGCGCGGCCACTCATCCCTGGCACGGTCTCACGGGCTGGTTTGAGGCGGGCGAAGCGGTGAACTACCTGCCCAGCCGCGTCGACGTCGGCGCCGCCGTTCCCGATTACCGCGGCGGCCTCTCGTATGGCAAAGGCTGGGGGCATCTGTTGGGGCCAAAGCGCGGAGGGTTTCTCGAAACCAACGACGACGGTGTGTTCGTGAGCCGCTTCTCCGACGACTTCCTCGTCTATTCGCAGAACCGCGCGGGCATTACGATGAACAAGAATTTCCAGTTTCTTTGGAACTTCGACTTCACTACCGACCGCCTCCACCAATACTGGGCCAACTACGCCGACACCGGCCCCGGAGTGCGCTTCCGTCTGCCCGACACGCCGAAATCCATGCTGTTCTCCGTGAGCTTTGTCCGCGGTTTTTACACCATCAACACGGGCAATCCACGCGGTCCGAATTTCTTCGATCTACGCGCAGGTCTCTGGTATGCATTCACTCGTTAGCCGCGCCGGGGCACTCGCCCTCGCCGTCGTTTTCGCCGCCGCCCCGGGAGCGTTGATCGCTTCCACCGTCACCTATTCCATCGCCGGCGACGATGCCGGATCGTGGCCGCAAATCTTTGCCTGCGTCGGTTTCACCACGCGCCCCGGGCTTCCGGCCAATGTTTTTGTCGTGCGAAGCGGCGCGCCCACTTCCGCCGCCGAGCTTCTTCCCAAGGTGGACCAAGGGGCGTTTCTCATTCTCGAAGGCGAGTCCGAGATCGCCAAATCGCTCGGCTTTGTGCCCACCAAGGATCGCGTCGCGGTGCGCAGTCTGGTGGACGTTCATTCGCCGAAACTGGAGATCGTTTGGGAGCATGCTCTCGATTTGCCCAAGTTCACGTTGCCGGCGAACGCGCGCGTTTTCGCCCGAGAGCGATGGACACATGCGCCGCTGATGGCCTCCATCCCGCACGGCTCCGGAGCGGTTCTGTGGATCGCCGCGCCGCCGGGCGAACAGGGATATGAGCGGTTCCCGTATCTGCTCCAGGCGCTGGACGATCTCGGCCTCCATCCGCCGGTTCGCGCGGCGCGCATCTGGGCGTTTTTCGACTCGGCCTACCGCACTCGCGTCGATCTGGATTATTTCGCCGCGCGATGGCGCGAGGCGGGCATCGCCGCGCTTCAAGTGGCGGCGTGGCATTACTGGGAGCCCGACGCGCAGCGCGACGAATACTTGCGCAATCTGATCGTCGCCTGCCACAAACAGGGCATCCTGGTTTACGCCTGGCTTGAAATGCCGCACGTCAGCGAACGCTTCTGGGCGGATCATCCGGAGTGGCGCGAGAAGACGGCCATACTTCAGGACGCGCAACTGGATTGGCGCAAGCTGATGAACTTGAACAATCCGCAAGCCGCGGCGGCGGTCGAGACCGGAGCGCGGCGCTTGCTGGGCGCGTTCGATTGGGATGGAGTGAATCTGGCCGAGTTGTATTTCGAATCGCTCGAAGGCTACGCCAATCCTGCGCGGTTCACGCCCATGAACGACGACGTGCGCCGCGATTTCCAGTCCAAACACGGCTTCGATCCGATCGAGCTTTTCAAAGCGCCCAACCCGGACGCCACTCGCATGCGGGCGTTTCTCGACTATCGCGCGTCGCTGGCCGAGGGCCTTCAGAACCACTGGATCGGCGTGATGGAATCGCTTCGCGCCAAGAAGCCCGATCTCGATCTGGTGCTGACCCACGTCGACGACCGCTTCGATACGCGGATGCGCGACCTCATCGGCGCGGACGCCTCGCGCGTTCTCCCGCTGCTCGCGCACCACAGCTTCACGTTCTTGATCGAGGACCCGGCGACCATCTGGAATCTGGGTCCGCAGCGCTATCCGAAGATCGCCGAGCGGTACAAGCCGCTGGTCGATCCCATCCCCGGCGCTCCGGCGAAACTCGCCATCGATATTAACGTCGTCGAGCGGTATCAGGACGTCTACCCGACCAAGCAACAGACCGGAGTCGAGTTGTTCCAACTGGTCCATCTCGCCGCCGAGGCCTTCCCTCGCGTGGCGCTCTATTTCGAGAATTCGATTCTCCCGCCCGACCTTCCGCTGCTGCCCGCCGCGCAGGCGACGGTGACCCAGTTCGAGCAGGTGGGCGACTCGCTCGCCGTGCGGTCGGCCCAAGGCGTCGGCGTCACCTGGCACGGTCCGGCGAAAGTGGACGGACGCCTCTGGCCGGTGCATGACGGCCGCACGCTTTGGCTGCCCGCGGGTTCGCACGCCATCCAGGCGGCGCCGAAAGACACGCCGTTCCGCATGGTGTCTTTCAACGGCGCGCTGCAATCGGCCTCGTTCAGCGGATCGACTCTGGAGTTCTCCTATCAAAGCGACTCCCGCGCCATCGCGCTGCTCGACATCCGCCCCGCGGGCGTCGAGGTCGACGGCGAAGCGATCCAGCCCGAGACGCTCGTCTCCGGCAAGGACTTCGCCGTGATGCTCCCGCGAGGCCAGCATTTGGTGGCGATCCACTAAATTTCGGGAACCGGGCTCGCGCGATCGGCGTACCATCCGGATATGGGATCTGTGCTCGCCGATCTTCGCCACGCCGCGCGGCTTCTGATTAAGAGTCCCGGCTTCACCATCGTCGCCCTCGCCGCCATCGCTCTCGGCATCGGAGCCAATACCGCCATCTTCACGGTGGTCAACGCCGTTCTTCTCAACCCGCTCCCCTACCCTGATTCCGGCCACATCGTCACCATCACGCGCGTCGGCCCCGGCCCCGTCTCGGTGCCCGAGTTCAATTACTTTTCGCAGCAGAACCTCGGGCTCGAAAATCTCACCGCATTCGATTTTATGGGCGCCGGTGTGAATTTGGCCGGCTCCGCGCGCCCCGAATTCGTCCACGGCATTCATGTTTCGGCCGCCTATTTCGGCCTCTTCGGCGCGCACCCGATTCTCGGCCGCGTCTTCACGAAGGAGGAAGACCGTCCCGGTGCGCCGCGCGTTCTGGTCGTCAGCTATGGCCTCTGGCAGCGGCGCTTCGGCGGCGATCCGGCGATTCTCGGGAAGGCCGTCACGCTCGGCGGAGCGCCATCCACCATTGTCGGCGTCCTCTCGCCGGCGTTCCAACCGAATCCCCCCGCCGATTTGTGGCTGCCTTTGCAAGCCGATCCCAACGACGCCAACCAGGCCCACTTCCTTGTCATAGCCGGACGCCTCCCACCCGGCGACGCGCTCGCCGCGGCCCGAGTCGCGGTCCTCGCGAAGCGCTATGTCAAAACTCATCCCGGCCAAGTGGGCGACGACGACAAGCTCGAAGTTCAACCGATGCGGCGCTATCTCACGGGCGATGTCCAACCCGCGCTGCTGATTCTGCTCGGCGCGGTCGGCCTGGTTTTGTTGATCGCCTGCGCCAACGTCGCCAATCTTCTGCTGGCCAGGGCCGCGGGGCGCCAGCGCGAGATGGCGATCCGTTCCGCGGTCGGCGCCGCGCGCGGCCGGATCGTCCGCCAACTGCTCACCGAGAGTCTGCTGCTGGCGATCGCCGGCGGCGTCCTCGGCTTAACGCTCGGCTCATGGGGCCTCCGCGCGTTGCTCCTCTTCACGCCCGGCGATCTGCCGCGCGCCGAAGAACTCGCCGCAACCCACGCCCTCGATCCTTCCATGCTGGCCTTCGCCGCCGCGGTTTCGTTGTTCACCGGCGTGGTCTTCGGACTCTTCCCCGCCCTTCAGATTTCGCGCATCGATCTATCTTCCGCGCTCAAGGAATCGAGCGGGCGCGCGGGCACGGGCCTGAAGCACAATCGTTTACGCGGCCTTCTCGCGGCGTCCGAAATGAGCCTCGCGGTGGTGCTCCTCTGCGGAGCCGCGCTGCTCATCCGCAGTTTCATCGCGCTTCACAGTGTCGACCCCGGCTTCGATCCGCATAACTTGCTCACGCTTCAAGTCTCGCTGGCTGGAGAACGCTACTCCACCACCGCCGCATCCAGCCTCATGACACGGCAAATGACGGAACGGCTGGAGGGCCTGCCCGGCGTCGCCGCCGCATCGGCCGCCAACAGTCTTCCGCTCGAAGGCGGCATGGACATGATCTTCAACATTCCCGGCCGTCCGCTCGCCGTTGGGGAGAAGTTCGCGGGCGATGTCCAATGGCGCTTCGTCTCCGGCCACTATTTCGAAGCGCTGCGGATTCCCCTCCGTTCCGGACGCCTCCTTCGCCAACAGGAGCCGTCGAGGGTCGTCGTGATCAACGAGGCGATGGCCCGCAAGTTTTGGCCGAAGGAGAATCCCGTGGGCAAGACCATCGTGATCGGCGCCGGGCTGCCGGATCTGGAGCAGCCTCCGGCCGAGATCGCCGGCATCGTAGGCGACGTCCATGAAAACAGCCTCGACAACGGCGCACCGCCGACGATGTACCAGCTCTACGCCCAGGTGCCGGACAAAGCGATGGCGCTGGTCAACACGATGGTGCCCGCCGGTTTCGCGATCCGCTCCCAACCCGGCGTTTCGCCGTTGAGCCTCCGCTCGGCCGTCGAGCGCGAGTTCGCCGCCAGCGACACGCAACTGGCCCCGACGAACGTCAAGACCATGGAGAGCGTGGCGTGGAACTCCACCGCGCGCCAGAATTTCATGCTGATGCTGCTCGGCGTTTTCGCCGCCATCGCCCTTCTGCTGGCGGTCATGGGCATCTATGGCGTTTTGTCGTACACCGTCGAACAGCGCACCCAGGAGATCGGCATCCGCGCCGCTCTGGGCGCTACGCGGGCCGACACTCTGCGACTGGTCATCGGCCAAGGTTTGCGCGTATCCGCGATCGGTGTGGCCGCGGGTCTGATCGCCGCCCTCGGTCTCACGCGCCTTCTCGCTTCGCTCCTCTACGGAGTGAAACCAGCCGATCCGCTGAGCTTCGCCGCGGTGACGATCGCGCTTTCACTCGTCGCGCTCGCCGCCTGCGCCATTCCAGCCTATCGCGCCACCCGCGTCGACCCCATCGTGGCGCTGAGATACGAGTAACCCTCTAGCCGCCGGCGCGTCGCGGCTCGCGCCAGTTTGCTCCCAAGTCGATTTTCTTGGCGATCGGCGCTACAAAAGCACGGCCGCGCGCGTTCTTGATATGTGAACGTAAGAAACACGGCGGCGCCGGGTGTGATGGAAGCTACGGACACGGAAGGCCTGGACGCATTCTTTCGCGCTCACTACGAGCGCGTCGCCCGCCTCATCGGCAGGGTCATTCATGACCAAGCCCGGGCGGAGGAACTCGCGGTGGAAGTTTTTCTGAAGTGGTGGCGGAACCCTCAGGCCCATGGCGAGCGCGCGGAGGGATGGCTTTATCGAACCTCCGCGCGCGAAGCACTCGACGAATTGAGGCGCCAAATGCGCCGCAGCCGTTTCGAGCGTCTTTTCGTTGTGGTCCGTGAGCCGCCGCCCACTCCGGAGCGCCTATACGCCATGGGCGCCGAGCGCCACAAAGTGCGAACGGTGCTTGACGCTTTGAAGCGGCGTTACGCGGAGATCTTGCTCTTGTGGAATCAAGGCATCGGGTATCGGGAGATTGCCGTCTCGCTCGAAGTGAATCCCAATTACGTGGGAAGTCTCGTTGGCCGTGCTCAAGAAGCGTTCCGGAAGGAGTATCTGAAACGATATGGAAACCAATCCTGAAGCTCGCTGGGTCGCCGAGCGGCTTGACGCCCTTGAACCTCCTTGGCAGCCGAATCTGGAGCATGGGTGTGAATTGCTCTACACCAGGCACCGTGAGCGCCGCCGGCCGTGGACCTGGATGACAGCCGCCGCCATCGCCGCGGCCGTTCTCATCGCCACGCTCGCGTTCCCGGAAACCAGGGCGCTTGCCCAGCAGTTTTGGGACCGGCTGGTTCTGAACCGTGTCTATGCCGTTCGGGTCGATCTATCGAAGTTGCCTCTGCAAACGCGGATAACAACTAACGGTGTGGAAGAGGCCGTCCCGAATATGGGCGCGGCCGAACGAATAGCGGGTTTTAGGCCGTACCTGCCGTCACCTGGACTGTTGTACGGAAATCCTGGAATCGAGGTGACCGGGCCGATCGCCGTGGAGCAGACAATCCACGTACTCGATATCGAATCCGCTCTCGGCAAGCTGGGTGTACACGATGTGAGCGTGCCAGCCGAATGGGAGGGTTTGCAGTTGCGCTACGAGATTGGACCGGCGGTGGCGGAGAACTATCCGGACAATATCCGGATTCTACAAGCGCGGCCGATCGAACTTTTCGCTCCCATCCGGATTCGCGATGGAGCGCTTCGCGGACGTGGCGTTCCGGAGCCTCGGAGTCCCCGCGTGGGAGGCGCGCGCGATGGCCCGGGATTTCGCGGCTCATCCGGCCTGGCTGCTCGACATTCCCGCCGGCGAGATGGCCAACATCCAGGAATTGGCGCTCCAGGCTGGTCCGGCGCTGCTGATTGAGGACCTCGATGAGAACGGCGCCGTCTGCGCGGGCGACGGTGATCTTTAATGCGAGCGAACGAATGTATTCCGTGAGCAGCGGAAACCGCACGCTGAGCGTTCAGATCGCCAACTCACTTCCATAAGGTAAAAGTCCGGTGAACGCGGCGAAAGCCGCCTCGCGCCCGGGCGTGTCCACATATCTCCTACCATATAGTGGTGCCCCCTCTGCTGTCCGATCTCCGCCAGGCCGCCCGCTCGCTGGCGCGCAGCCCGGCAGTGGCGATTGCGGCCATTCTCACTCTCGCCGTCTCGATCGCCGCCAACACCGCGATCTTCTCCGTCGTCAACGCCGTTCTGCTTCGGCCGCTGCCGTATCCGCGGGCGGAGCGCCTCGTCACGCTTGGCCTAACCTATCGCGGCCAGTTCTTCACCACCCTCAACATCGGTCAGTTTCTTCATTTCGAGCGCGCGAGCACGCTGGGCGAAATGGCGGCGTTCGACCTTCTCGGTCCAGGCCTCAACCTCTCCTCCGGCGGCGCTCCGGAGCAAATTCACGGCATCCACGTTTCGCTCCACTACTTTCAACTTTTCGGCGCGGAGCCGGCGTTGGGCCGCACGTTCGTCCCGGAGGAAGACGCCCCCGGCGGCCCGAAAGCCGTCGTCATCAGCGATGGCTTGTGGCGGCGGCGCTTCGGCGCGGACCCCACGCTGATCGGCCGCACCATCCCGTTGAACGGCGAACCTCACACTGTCGTGGGCGTGCTCCGCCCCGGCTTCGTGTCCGATCCTCCGGCCGACGCCTGGCTGGCTCTTCAGGCTGCGCCCGGCTCCGGCAATACGGCCAGTTTTCTCGCTGTCGCGGCCCGGATGAAAGATGGAGTTTCACTCGCCGCCGCCAATTCCGAGATGACCGCGCTCGCCGATTCGCTGCGCCTCGTCTCTTCGGAACCGATGGTTTCGGGGGAAAGCGCCGCGGTTCACTCCATGCAGGACGATCTCACCGCCGGAGTTCGTCCCGTTCTGCTGCTGCTGTTGGGCGCGGTAGGCTTTGTTCTATTGATCGCCTGCGCCAACGTCGCCAGCCTCCTTCTCACTCGCTCCGTCGGCCGTGGCAAGGAGTTCGCCATCCGCGCCGCTCTCGGGGCCACGCGCGGCCAACTGATGCGCCAATTACTGGCTGAAAGCGTTTTACTGGCGATCGCGGGCGGAACTGCAGGCCTCGCCCTCGGCCGGCTCGCTCTCAATCCATTGCTTAGCCTTTATCCCAGCGGTCTGCCCCGCGCCGCGGAGTTCGCCGCCGGAATTCCTTTGGACTCTCGCGTCGTGTACTTCTCGCTGGCCATCTCGTTGGCCACCGGCGCCGTCTTCGGCCTTATCCCGGCCTGGCAGGCTTCCCGCGCCGGGCTGAACGCGACGCTAAAAGAAACCGCGGGACGCTCCGGCACCGGCCTCCATCAGAACTACACGCGCTCGCTGCTCGTCGTCTTCGAGACCGCGATCGCCGTCGTTCTTCTGGCATGCGCCGTTCTCCTCATACGTAGTCTCACCGGCCTGCGTAACACCGACCCCGGCGTCGAGACTCGCAATATTCTTACGATGCAGACTTCGCTCGCCGGCGCGCGCTACGATTCCCCGGCCCGCGTAGCCGCCCTCACTTCCGCCATTCTCGAGCGTCTCGAAGCTCTTCCCGGCGTCCGCGTCGCCGCCGCGGCGTCCGCGCTCCCCGTCGCCAGCCTGCGCATCGACATGCCGTTCTTCGTCGAAGGCTGGCCCCCGGTCGAGAAGGGCGCATTCGATGGCATCGAGCAGATCCGCTTCGTCAGCCCGCACTTCTTCGACGTGTTCGGCATCCGCTCTCTCCGGGGACGGCTCATCACCAAGTCCGATTCGGCCAACTCGGCTCCGGTCGTGTTGGTCAACCAAGCGCTGGCGAAAAAGTTCTGGCCCAACGCCGATCCCATCGGCGTGCGCCTCGACATGGGAAAAGGCCTCGGCCCCGTCTTCGAGAACCCGCCGCGCACGGTCGTCGGCATCGTTTCGAACGTCCTCGAGCGCGGAGCGCGGCGCGGCTTCATGCCCATTCTTTATGTTCCCCTGGCGCAGGCCACCGCCGGGTCGATCCATCACGACATGAGCGTCATGCCTTTGAACTGGGCCATCCGCACGGCCGGCGATCCTCTCCCACTGGCGGCGGCGATCCAGCGCGTCTTTTTCACCGTCGACTCGCAATTGCCCATCGCCTCCGTGCGAACCATGGATCAGATCCTGGACGAATCGGCCGCGCCGGACAACTTCAACGCCACGTTGCTAACCCTATTCGCCGCCTCCGCGCTTTTTCTCGCCGCCGTGGGCATCTATGGCGTCATGTCCTACACCGTGGCCCAGCGCCGACAGGAGATTGGCATTCGCGCCGCCCTGGGGGCCACCAGCGCCGACGCCTGGCGCATGGTGGTGATGGGCGGGATGCGCCTCACCCTGGCCGGACTTTTGATCGGAATGGGCTTCGCGCTGCTCCTCACGCGCTTGCTCTCATCGCTGCTTTACGGAGTTACTCCTCGCGACCCGCTCACATTCCTTGCCATCCCCGCCGTGCTTGGTTTGACGGCGCTACTGGCCTGCGCCATCCCCGCCTGGCGCGCCGCCCGCGTGGACCCGGTCATCGCCTTGCGATATGAATAGGATTACGCCTCCAGCGCGGCCGTTTCGGGAAATTCCCCTCCCGCTCCGGTCTCAACCGCCAGCGCCGGAACTCTCTCCTGCAACAGAAACTCCGTCGCCATCACCATCGGATCGGCGTGGAAGAATTCTTGGATCGCCCCGCCCAGCAGCGTATTCGCCAGCGCCGCCAACCCCATTCCCTGGTGATGGGCCATGCGCGCCCGCACCAACTCCGGCGCCCATAGCTTCAAACCGCTTCGCCCGCCGTAATCGGCGGATTCGTAGAATCCTCGCGGCCCCAGCCATCCGCGCGCCGCCATCGTCCGCAGATTCCCGGCGGCCGCGTCGCGGTCCACCATCGAAGCCAGCATGGAGGCATACGGCGCCACCACCAGACGCGTTCCGCACTTCGGATTAGCCGCCAGATGCGGTACTCCGAACGCGCGATATTGATGAACCATCGCGGCGTCGCGCGCCGCATACGCCGCCTCCGAAATTCCCCACGGAACGTTGCGCAGCGCCGCGTAGCGCCGCTGGATTTTCACCGCGCCTCGCGCGCTCTCCTCCAGCAGCGTGCCATCGTAGCTCTTCATGAACAAACCCGGCATCAGATACTCGAACATCGTTCCCGACCACGACAGCAGCGCGCGCTCACCCAACCGCCAGGTAAACTTGCGGCCCAAACGAAACCACGCTTCCCTCGGGATGTCGCCTTTGGCGATGGCCAGGAACACCGCCGAGCGAGCCTCCGAGGCCAGCAGGTCGTAATGCGACGGGTCTAGCGCCCCGCGCTCCGCGTCGAAGCCGAGATGCAGCAACCCCCGCCGCCGGTCGTGGAGAAACGCGAAGTCCATCCTCTCCACCCAATCGCCGGCGCGCGCCGCCTGCCGCTCAAAGCGGTTCGAGAGCCCGGCCGCGACCTTCGCGGCGTCGCCCAGCGCCGTATCCAGCCACTCCAACGCCGCGCGGCCACCCGCCTTCAATCCTTCCGGCTTCTCCAGCCGCGCGGCGATCGCCGTCTGTATGGCTTGATAGACCTCTGGCAATTCCCCGACGCGCGGCACCCGGTCCAGCAGCCCGATCAAACCGGACATGCTTCCATCGGTACTCAACATGCGGAACTCGCCCGCGTGGCGCTTGTCGAGCCACGGCGCCAGCGCGCACAGCTCGGCGCCCGCCGCCTCCACCCTTTCCACGAGAATTCGCATCCAGGCCGACGCTTCGGCAGCCGCGGCGTTTCCGTCCCGCTCGAGCTTTCGCTCGACGGCGTCGCACAACAATCGCGTTGTCTCCCGGACCTCCCTCAGCAGCGCCTCCCAGAAGAACAACCCCGTCGGCCGCGCTTCTAGCGCCCGCAGCAGGCCGCTCAAAGGCAGCATGACCGGCTCGATCCGCGCCGCGGGCGGTAGACTGTCGCGCAGCGAGAGGCAATGGTCGCGCAACCCGTCCAAAATCCGCCGCCCGGCCACCGGCTCCTTGCACGCGGCCAGGCACCCTTGTTTCAGCGCGACCAGCGATACGGCGAGATTTCCGCTATCTACTGCCGAAACATAACGGGGCGCGATTGTTTCAAGCGTCCGGGTGTCGTACCAGTTAAAGAAGTGCCCCCGGTGCCGCTCCATGCCCTCCATGGCGTCCAGGATTTTCTCGATCCGCTCGCCGGTTTCCCCGTGCGTCAAATAACCGAAACGCTGGGCGGCGAGCTGCGCGGCCAACTGTAACCCCAGGTTGGTCGGCGACGTCCGCGTGGCCACGCGGTAGGGTTCCTCCTGCACGTTGTCGGGAACCAGCCAATGCGCTTCCGCGCCGCCGAAATCGGCGAAGTAGCGCCACGTCCGCAGCGCCACGCCGCGAAGGAATTCCGTGTCGTCCTCTTTTTGCTTTTTCCACAATCGCCACGGGCGGGCGTCGAGCCACGCCACCGTCACCGGCGCCAGCGTCCAGGCGACGCACAGCAGAGGATTCTGGGCCGCCACCAGGAGAACCGCCGCCATCGCCGCGCTCCCATACATCCAGGCCAGCGCCGGACTGATCCTGTTCCCCGCGGCGGTCTCCGCCTGCGCCATGCTCTCCCACTCGAGCAAACGCCGCCGGCTCACCCTCGTCCGATACAGGGTTCGAGCGATGGCGTCCGCCGCCAGACAGGCCTGATGAGGAAGCAAAGCCAAAACGTAGAGCGCCTCCCGATGCGCCGCCGCCAGCACCAGAAGATTCCGCCGAAGCTGAACCGCGTATAGCCGCCACGGCGGCAGGCGGAGCAGGGAGCAAACGAATCCCGCGTAGGCCGGAAGCAGCAACACGGCCAACGCGAAGAGGGCGGTTCGCGTCAGACCGTGAAAGAATCCCAATGTGCCCGCCGCTAGAAGCGCCGTGAGCGATATCTCCACCGCGCCGCGCCTAAGATTGTCGAAGATCTTCCAGCGGGAGAAAATCGACAGGGGATTGCGAACCTTCCCTCCACCGGGCGCGGGCACTCGCGGAAGCAGCCACTTCGCGATCTGCCAATCGCCGCGAATCCACCGGTGCTTCCGCTTGCAGTAGCTTTCGTAGCTGGACGGAAAATCGTCGATCGTCTCGACGTCGCTGGCGAATCCCACCCGCGCATACTCACCCTCGAGCAGGTCGTGGCTCAGTAGCGCGTTATCGGGGAATCGCTTCCCCACCGCCGCATGAAACGCCGCCACTTCATAGATGCCCTTGCCGGTGAAACTTCCACGCCCCGTCAGGTCCTGATACACGTCGGAGACAGCGGAGGCGTAAGTATCGAGGCCGGTTTGTCCACTCAATGTATTCGCCAGCCGCGTCCTGGCCGCCGACTCCATGCCGACGCTCACCCTGGGCTGCAGCAGCGCATAGCCTTCGCGCACGATCCCATCCGCGCTTGCAACCGGGCGGTTCAACGGATGCGCCGCCTCTTCCACCAATTGCCGCGCCGCTTCCCTCGGCAGTTGCGTGTCGCTATCGAGCGTCAGCACATATCGAATCGGTCCAGCGTCGGGAATGCCTCCCACCTTTACTGGAAACACGTCGGCTTCGCGCAAAAGGAGCGCGTTGAAGTCGTTCAGCTTTCCGCGTTTCCGCTCGGGCCCCATCCACGCGCGCTCACCGGCGTTCCATTTCGAAGCGCGATGGAACAGATAAAACGGCTTTCTCCCTTCGGCACCATAGCGCCGGTTCAGGTGATGGATTCCCGCCATGCAGGCTTTCAGCGCCGCCGTGTCGCATTCGTTGCGGGCCGAGTCGGGAAAATCGGTGAGAAGCGCGAAGTGAAGATTCGCGTCGCGATTGGCGAGATAATGGGTCTCCAACCGCTCCAAGCAAACTCTCCGCCGATCGCCGAGAAAGCAGCAGAGAAGGCATGACGACGAAAGTCGCGTTCTCTCTCGGGATGCCCTTGGAATAATCCATCCGCGGCAGCCGGCGCGGCGGCAGCAGTGAATTCACCAGGCAATTCACCAGCGCCAGCGCGCCCTGGCTCGCCGGCAAAAGCACCAGCGCCGCCAGCCACCAGCCTCCGCCCATCCACAACCAGGCCAACGCCGCGATCACCACGGTTAAAATCCCCAGCGTTCCAAGATAAAACGCCGCCGGGTGCCGTTGCACCGCCATGCGCGCCCGCTCCACCGGCGTCTTGTGGTAACTGGAGAGCCGTTCGAGCGTGGACACGCCCCGCCCCAATAGATAGAAACCGGCGTGAGCCTCCACTCGCTCCGTCCCGCGCCGCCGCCGCGGCCCGCCGCGCCAGATCGAGAGCCATCCGCGCGATCCCAAATTCGTCCTCGCCGTTTTCCGCTCCTCTGGCGATCCGCTCCACCGCGCGCCGGCAATCGTCCCGCGTGGTGAACGCGGTCTTCTCGTAAACTCCCGCCGGATCTTCGCGCAGAATCTCTTCCACGGCCGAGGCTTCTTCCACCACCTCGCGCCATTGCATCGTATCGAGCGCCTTAAGCGCGGGAATCGTTTTTTCGATCTCCGCTCTCTCCAGCAGGGCGATCTTCAACGTCGTCTCCAGCGCCCACAACTCGCCCAAAAGCAGCGGCGCCGCCTGTTGAAACTCGGCCACCGTTTCATCGATCGCCTCGCCCAACGGCGCTGTCTCTCCGCATCGGCTCGCGATCGTTCTGGCCAACAGAACCACCCGCGGCTCGCCGTTCTCCTCCGGAAGACGCCGCAATAAGCTAGGCGTCAACGCCTCCTTCACAGCGCGGATTTGCGATATCGAGATACGGATAATTCTCGATAATCCAATCGCCCGTTTCCTCCTTCGCCGCCAACCTCGCCCGCCGCAATTCCCGCTCGCGCTCCTCCAACCCACGCAACAGACGCCCGCGTATCGCCGTTCTCTTCATCGATAGCTCGACGCCTGCATCTCGAACAGAGACGCGTAACGTCCTCCCTGAACCATCAACTCGGCGTGGCTTCCTTCCTCGCGTATCCCGCCTCCCTCCAAAACCACGATGCGATCGCACATGCGCACGGTCGAAAACCGATGCGAGATCAGCAGCGCCATGCGCCCGTTCGTGATTTCGGCGAACTGCGCGAACAGTTCGAACTCGGCCCGCGCGTCCAGCGCCGCCGACGGCTCGTCCAATACCAGTACCTGCGCCTCGCGCAAATACGCCCGCGCCAGCGCGAATTTCTGCCACTCCCCGCCGGACAGATCCACGCCGCCCTCAAAGCGCCGGCCCAGCATTTGGTCCAACCCATGCGCCAGCCGCCGCAACACGGCGTCCGCTCCGCTAGCCGCCGCCGCCCGTTCGATCCGCGCGCGGTCTTCGAGCGCGTCGATCTGTCCGGTCGCGATGTTCTCTCTCGCCGGCAAATCGTACCGCATGAAGTCCTGGAAAATCACGCCGATCTCACGGTGTAATTCCTCGATGCGGTAATCGCGCAGATCCACGCCATCCAGCAGAATTCGCCCGGCGGTGGGATCGTACAGCCGCGCCAACAGCTTCACCAGCGTCGTCTTCCCTTGCCCGTTTTCACCGACGATGGCGACTCGCTCCCCCGGCCCGAGCCGGAAATTCAAGTTCTTTAGAACCGCCCGCTCGGAATGCGGATAAGCGAAGCTTACGTCCTGGAATTCAAAACCGTGCCGGATCGGACGCGGCGCCGGGCGCGCCGAAACCTTATTCACGATTCGCGGCTGAACCGAGAAAAATTGCAGTAGGTCGGTGAGATACAGCGCCTGATCGGCGATGCCGGAGAAGGTGGAGAATATCGACTGCAGTTGCCCGCTGCATCCGGCCAGCGCGCCAGCCAGAAACGTCAGGCTGCCGATGCTCAACTCCCCGCGCAGCGCGCGCATCACCAGGTACGCGTAGCCGCCATAGTAGCCGACCGAACTCAACACCGCCAGCCCGGTGCCGGCCGCCAGCCTCCTCCTCGCAAGCCGCCGGTTCTTCCCGATCAGCCCGTCCGTCAACCGCGCGAAGCGGCCTCGCAGAAAACCGGCTAGCCCGAAGATCCGCAATTCCTTCGCGCTCTCTTTGCTGGTGCCCAAGAGCCGCAGATACTCCAGTTCCCTCCGCACCGGCGTCAGACTATGCGCCAGTGAATAGCCCAGAAACGCGAAGTGGCTTTCGCCCAGAAATGCCGGTGCCACCGCGAGGAACAGGAGCGCGAACAAGCCCGGCGAAAAGAGGATCAGTCCGATCGAAAGCGACGCCAGCGTCACCGTCTGCTCGATCAGCCGGCCGATGCCCTGGAGCATGGCGATGCGGTCCGTCGCCTGCACCCGCGCCCGCTCCAGCACGTCGTGGAACGCCGGGTCTTCGAGACGCGCCAGATCGAGCTTCGCCGCATGATCCATGATCCGCAGGCTGGCCGTGCGGCTGTATTCGTCGGCGATCCGGGCGTCGAGATAGTCGATCCCCCGCCCGGCCGCCACCCCGAAGGCGGCCAGGGCGAACTGTGCGGCCAGCAGCCGGAATATCGTCCCGCCCGGCGGCGGCGTTCCCTTCGAAGCCGCCACCACCGCATCCACGATCAGCTTGGTCACCCACAATAGCGACACCGGCACGATCGCCGACAACGTCCGCAGGACAACACTCCCGGTTACCAACAGCCGGCCCGATTCCCACAAAAGTACCAGCACGGGCGGTATATTTTGCAGTGCCTGGAAACGGTCCCGCCACGCTTGCAAGTGTTTACGCGGGACGCCGGACATCACGCGAAAAAGTAGCAATCGGAGCGCCAATTGCTTTGGCCGCTGTTTTCCAGGAACTCGCTCCGCACTCAAACGTATTCATTGGCATGGAATCCCTCCTCGCCGATTTACGCCACGCGGTTCGCATGCTGGCTAAAAGTCCCGCGTTCACGCTGGTCGCGGTGGCCGCGCTCGCCCTCGGCATCGGCGCCAATACCGCCATCTTCACCGTTGTCGATAACGTCCTCCTTCGCACGCTCCCCTACCCCGATCCCGATCGCATCGTCATGCCTCGCCGCCAGTTCCCCAACGGCTCGCAGGATTCCTCATCCATCCCCTTCTTCAACGCCATCCGCGCGCAGGCCACGCTCCTGGACGACGTCTCCGCGTACGATTTCAGCGGCCCCGGCCTCAACCTTGGCGGCGGCGACAAGCCCGAGCAGATCAAGGGCATTCACGTCTCCCGCGCCTACTTTCATTTGTTCGGCGGCTCCACACGGCTTGGCCGCGCCTTTACCCCGGCCGAGGATTCTCCTGGCGGTGTCAAATCCGTTGTCCTCTCCGACGGTTTATGGAGGCGGCGATTCGGAGCTTCCCCTTCGATCCTCGGCCGGTCCGTCACTTTGAGCGGCGAGCAATATACCGTCGTCGGCGTGCTCGCCGCCGGCTTCGAATCCACGCCGAAGGCCGATGTTTTTCTTCCCCTTCAGGCGGACCCAAACAGTGTTAACAACGCCAATTACCTGCGCCTGGCCGCGCGTTTGAAACCCGGCGCCTCTCTGGCTCAAGTCAACGCGCAGCTTCGCGTCGTCGCCAGCCAACTGCGGAAAGAGTTTCCGAAAATTATGGACCCGAAGGAGACCGCGAGCGCCACGCCGCTGGCGCAAACCGTCACCGGCGAGGTGCGCCCGGCGCTGCTGATCCTCATGGGCGCAGTCGGCTTCGTGTTGCTCATCGCCTGCGCCAACGTCGCCAATCTCCTCCTCGCCCGCGCCGCCAGCCGCCAGCGCGAACTCGCCATCCGCGCCGCCATCGGAGCGCCCCGCGCCCGCATTATTCGCCAACTGCTCACCGAGAGCCTGCTGCTCTCCTCCGCTGGCGCCGCGGCCGGCCTCGTCCTCGGCTATTGGGGCGTTCGCGCTTTGCTCGCCATCAGCCCCGGGGATCTTCCCCGCATCGGCGAGCTTGCAAACGGCGTGCCGCTCGATGCCGGAGTCCTGCTCTTCACCGTCGCCATGGCGTTCCTTACAGGAATCCTCTTTGGTCTCTTCCCCGCGCTCCACGCCTCGCGCCCGGACTTGAATACCACGCTCAAGGAAACCAGCGGCCGCTCCGGGACCGGAATGAAACAGAATCGCGCCCGCGGCCTCCTCGTCGTCTTTGAGACCGCGCTCGCGGTCGTCCTGTTGATCGGCGCGGCGCTGCTGATCCGCACCTTCGCCGGCCTGCGCAATGTGAACCTCGGCATCGAAACCCATCACATCGTCACCATGGAAACGTCCATGGCCGGCTTGCGCTATTCAACCACCGCGCAAATGGCCGCGCTGGAGCGCCAGGCCATTCAGCGCATCGAAGCCCTCCCCGGTGTCGAAGCTGCCGCGCCGGCCGTGGTGCTGCCCGTTCAGAACGTCGGCCTCGACCTCCCCTTCGTCATTCCGGGCAAGCCGCCCGCCCACGGCGATCCTTTCAACGGCGACGAGTATTGGCGGTCCATCGGGCCGCATTATTTCGACGTGTTCCGCATCGGACTCCTTCGCGGCCGCGTTTTCCGCGACAACGACGTTCAAAATTCCCAGCCCGTCGCGATCGTCAACCAAGCCTTCGCCCGCAAGTATTGGCCCAAGGAAGATCCGCTCGGCAAGCAAATCGTCATCGGCGGCAGGCTGCTGGGTCCGGAGTTTGAGGACCCCGGCCGCACCATCGTCGGCATCGTCGCCGACATCCACGACGGCCAACCGGGCGATCCGATCCGGGCGGTGATGTACATCCCCGCCGCGCAGGTGGGCGACGGGCTAACCAAATTCGCCAACGCCATCATCCCGCTGGTCTGGGCCGTGCGCACGCATGGCGATCCGGGCGCGCTCACCGCCGCGATCCAACGCGAAGTCCTCGCCATCGATAGTCAATTGCCGATGGCCAATGTCCGCTCGATGGACGAAGTGGTGTCGAGCGCCACCGCGCGCGAGAACTTCAACATGCTACTCCTGACGATCTTCGCCGCCATCGCGCTGCTGCTCGCCGCCATCGGCATCTACGGTCTGATGTCTTACTCGGTCGAGCAGCGCACCAATGAAATCGGTATCCGCATGGCGCTCGGTGCCAGCCGCCGCGGCGTCATGAAAATGGTGGCGGCGCAGGGCATGGTGTTATCGCTCATCGGCGCCATCGTCGGACTCGCCTTCGCCTTCGGCCTCACCCGGCTGCTCGAAAAAATGCTTTACGGCGTGAAGCCGACCGACCCGGTCACCTTCGCCCTCGTCGCCGCCGTCATCGCCGCCGTGTCGTTCGTCGCCTGCGCCATCCCCGCCCTCCGCGCCACGCGAATCGACCCGGTCATCGCACTACGCTATGAATGACGCAGGATCGGCGCCCTTCCGCACCTAAAAAGGTGCTATAAGAGTAGCGGGTTTATGATCGACATCACCAAGGACATCCAATCGCTCACGACCTTCCGCCGCCGATCCGGCGACTTCATGAAGCAACTCAAGAAGAACAAGCGGCCCGTGGTGCTTACGGTGAAGGGGAAGGCGGCGGCGATCGTGCAGGACGCCGAGGCCTATCAGCGACTGCTCGACATTTCCGCGTGCGCCGATGCGGCGGAAGGCATCCGCCAGGGCGTGGAGGATGCAAAACAAGGGAGGGTGCGGCCGGCGAGGGAATTTTTCGACGAGTTCGAAGCGAAGCGTGGCATACCTCGTTAACCTCACCTTCCGGGCTGAGCGCGATCTTGACGGCCTTTACGAGGCCATCGACGCCGGAAACTCCGATGCGGCCCTCGGATGGTATCGAGGACTGAAGGAGGCGATTCTCAGCCTGGAAGTACAGCCGAACCGATGCCCGGCGACGCCCGAGAAGGGCGAGTTCCGCCATTTACTCTACGGGCACAAGCCTCACATCTATCGAGTGATATATCGGGTTCTGGAGAAGCGGAAGCTTGTTGAAGTGCTCCACGTCCGCCACGGCGCGAGGCGACGGTTCAAATTGTCCGATCTCGATTAGCCGTTTCGGCGGGCCTTGCAATTGTCCCGCGCGCTCTCCCGACTGCGCATAGCTTTGGTCTAAACTCTTCCTATGCGCAAAATTCTGCTTTTGCTGGGGGCCGTAGTGTGTTTGTCCGCCCAAGACAAGCCGGCGGCGATGAAAAAGCCCGGGCTGCCGTTGAAGCCCGAACGCAAAATCGAGTTCACCACCGACGAAGGCACCTGGCTTTCCGTGGATGTATCGCCCGACGGCGGCACCATTCTGTTCGATCTCGTCGGCGACCTCTACACCGTCCCCATCGCCGGCGGCGAGGCCAAGCGCATCACCTCCGGCATGGCGTTCGACAGCCAGCCGAAATACTCGCCCGACGGCAAGACGATCGCCTTTCTCAGCGACCGCGACGGCGCGGAGAATCTCTGGATCGCCGGCGCCGACGGCTCCGGACCGAAGCAACTCAGCAAGATGAAGCAATCCGAATTCGCTTCTCCCGCCTGGACGCCCGACGGCCAATACGTCCTCGTTTCGCGCACCACAAGTCCGATCGGCGCCCATGAAATCTGGATGTACAATGTCCACGGCGGAACCGGCGTCCAGGTGACCAAGTCGGCCGAAAATCCTCGCACGCCGCGCGATCAACGGTTGAACTGCCTCGGCGCCGCCGTCTCCCCCGACGGCAAGTTCCTCTTCTACGCCCAGCGCAAGCGCGACTTCTCCTACAACGTCGAGTTCCCCCTGTGGCAGATCTATCGCAAAGACCTGGTCACCGGCGAAGCCGACGTCATCACCGACGCGCCCGAGAGCGCCTTCCGCCCCGTGATCTCGCCGAACGGAAAACTCATGGCCTACGGCACGCGCTTCGAAGCGCAAACCGGACTGCGCATTCGCAACTTCTCCACCGGTGAGGATCGCTGGCTCAAATACCCAGTGCAGCGCGACGACCAGGAATCCCGCGCCACGCGCGACGTGCTCCCCGGTTACTCGTTCACGCCCGACAGCAGGTCGGTCGTCGTCAGCTACGGTGGAAAAATCCATCGCGTCGACGCCGCCACTGGAGCCGATGCGCTCATCCCATTCAACGCCGCCGTCTCGCTCGACATCGGCCCGCAATTGAAATTCGCCAGCCGCGTCGACCAAGGCCCGGTGAAAGCGCGGCTCATTCAAGGCGCCGTCCAATCGCCCGATGGCAAGCGCCTCGCCTTTTCCTCGCTCACTCATCTATATGTGATGGATCTTCCCGGCGGGCAACCGAAGCGCCTGGTCCCCGACGGCGCGGGCGAATACGAACCGGCCTGGGCGCCCGATGGCTACTCCCTCGCCTATGTCACCTGGACCGGCGAAACTGGCGGCCAGATCTGGCGCGTCCGGGCCGATGGAAGCGCCGCGCCGCAACAGTTAACCCATGTCGCCGCGTACTACGAGGAACCGGTCTGGGCGCCGGACGCCTCGCGCATCGTCTGCTTACGAGCGTCCATGTATGAGCGCAACGAGAACCGCGGCGGCTTCGGCGACGCCAGCGGCACGGATCTGGTCTGGGTACCCGCGCAGGGTGGAGACGCGCAGCTCATCACACCGGCCCGCGGCTTCTCGCGCCCTCACTTCATCGACGGCTCCGATCGCATTTATGTATACGCCCACGCCAAGGGCCTGCTCTCCCTCCGCTTCGATGGCACGGACCGCCGCCCGCATCTGAAAGTGATCACCAAGAATTACACTGGCGCGCCCGAGCCTCCGCCCGTCGAACAAATGATGTTCAGCCCCGATGGCAAGCAGGCTCTCGCCCTCGCTCATCACGAGTTGTATCTGCTCTCGGTGCCGGTGCTCGGAGGCGACGGCCCGACCGTCGATCTGAGCGCGCCATCCGTACCCATCAAGCGCCTCACCGATGTCGGCGCCGACACGTTCGCCTGGGCCGATGACGGCAAAACGATCACCTGGTCCCTCGGCGCGTCCTTCTTCCGCCAGCCTCTTTCCACCGTCGTCTTCGATCCGGAGAAGAAGGAAGGCGACGAGGCAGATGACAAACCCAAGCCAAAGGCTCCGCCGAAGTACGAGGAACTCGCCGTCGACATCGAGGCTCCCCGCTACACTCCCAAAGGCACCGTGGTGCTGCGTGGCGCAACCGTCATCACCATGCGCGGCGAAGAGGTGATCCCCAACGCCGACATCATCGTCACCGACAATCGCATCGTCTCCGTCGGCAAACGCGGCGCGGCGCCAATTCCGGCGGGCGCGAAGATCCTCGACGTGAAGGGCGAAACGATCATGCCCGGTATCGTCGACGTCCACGCCCACTGGACCGAGATCCGCCGCGGCGTTCTCGACGTGCAAAGTTGGCCCTTCATGGCCAATCTCGCTTTCGGCGTCACCACCGGCCGCGATCCCCAGACCGGCACCAACGACATGTTCGCCTACCAGGACCTGATCGACATGGGCCAGTTTGCCCGGCCCGCGCGCCTTTTCGACGGGCCCCGGTATTTTCGGACCCTACGCCAACAACGACATTCAATCGCTCGACGACATGCGCGACACCGTCGCCCGCTACAAAAAGTATTACCGCACCAATACGGTCAAGTCCTACCTTGTCGGCAACCGCCAGCAGCGGCAATGGATGGTGGAGGCGAGCAAGGAGAACGGCATCATGCCGACGACGGAAGGCGCTCTCGACCTGAAGCTCGATTTCACCCATGCCATCGACGGCTTCGAGGGCAACGAACATGCGCTGCCCATTGTGCCGCTCTACAAGGACGTCGTCGAGGTCTTCGCCAAATCCGGCATCTTCTATACGCCGACGCTTCTGGTGGCCTATGGCGGCCCGTGGGCCGAAAATTATTTCTATACGTCCACCGAGGTGCATGACGATCCGAAGCTGGAACGATTTTTCCCGCACAACATCCTGGACGAGAAGACGCTGCGCCGGCCTTGGTTCCGCAAGGACCAACAGGTGTTCCCGCTATTGGCGGCTTCGGCGGCGAAAATCGTGCGCGCCGGAGGGAATGTTCAGATTGGCGGCCACGGCCAGATCCAGGGCATCCAGTGCCATTGGGAAATGTGGGCGTTATCGAGCGGTGGACTGAGCAACTACGAAGTGCTGCGCGCGGCGACGATTAGCGGAGCGCGGGCCATTGGCTACGACCAGGATCTGGGCAGCATCGAACCCGGCAAGCTCGCCGACATGATCGTGCTCGACAAGAATCCGCTCGATGACATCCACAACACCACCAGCATTCGCTACGTCGTGAAGAACGGCGAAATCTTCGACGGCAATACACTCGACGAAACGTGGCCGGAGAAGAAACCCCTGCCTCCGATGTGGTGGTGGAAAGACGATCCGAAAACCCTCGGTAGCCTGAAGTAGCCGATTTGGCGCAGACTAGTGGATGTGCAGATCATCCGCGCCTATCCGCGCCATCTCTCCCTGGCCGCGCCGCTGTTCGACCAGTACCGCCAGTTCTACGCCCAATCGCCCGATCCCGACGGCGCGCGCCAGTTCGTCTCCGCCCGTCTCGAACGCGGCGACTCCTACATCTTCCTCGCCGTCGAAGGTTCCGGCAGCCGCGAAACCAGCCTCGGCTTCCTCCAGCTCTACCCCATCTTTTCTTCGACGCGAATGAAACCGGCCTGGCTGCTGAACGACCTGTTCGTCGCCCCCGAATCGCGCCGCAATGGCGTGGCCAAAGCGCTGATGGAACGCGCCCGCCTCCTCGCCCTCGAAAGCCGCGCCTGCGAACTGATCCTGTCCACCGCCGTCGACAACCTAAACGCCCAGGCGCTGTACGAAAGCCTCGGCTACAAACGCGAGACGGAGTTTTACCAGTACGTTCTTGAAGTGAAACGATAACCGCGACCGGGATCTCTCGCCTTTCTTAACGTCCATACTTTCGTACGTTAATATGCGTATAGTATATAAACATGGACGCTATTAAAACCTCGAAGACGATCCCCCTCCCCGTCTCCAGGGCGCTGCGGAAGCTGGGGCACGATATTCGCGACGCCCGGCGGCGACGGCGCATTCCCGTCGCGATCCTGGCCGAGCGGGCCTCGATGAGCCGGATGACCCTAAACAAAATAGAGAAGGGCGACCCCGGCGTTTCGCTCGGAAAATACTCGACCGTCCTCTTCGCACTGGGAATGATAGGCCGTCTCGCCGACTGTCGCCGACCCTCGTCACGATGCCATAGGGCTTGAGCTCGACGAGGAGCGCCTGCCGCAACGCATCCGCCTCACCCGCCCGCCGAAGACCGGCAAGTAATGGAGCGCGAAGTTTTCGTCTACGCCGACCTGCAAGGAACCCCGCATCTGGTGGGCCGGTTGTGGCCACGCGTGCGCAACGAGAGGGAGAGCGCCAGCTTTGAATACGACAGAAACTGGCTCACTCATCCGGAGCGGTTCTCCCTTGAGCCGGCCTTGAAGCTCGGGCCGGGCCCATTTCACACGCCGCCAGGAAAACCGCTGTTCGGAGCCATCGGCGATTCCGCTCCCGATCGATGGGGCCGGGTTCTGATGCGGCGGGCCGAGCGGCGGCGCGCGGAACGTCAAGGAGAGACACCGCGACATGTGCGGGAAATGGACTACCTGCTCGGAGTGGACGACGAAGCGCGTCAGGGCGCGCTGCGCTTCGCCGAACGCGAGGGAGGGCCGTTTCTGACCGGCTACGGACCGGCGAGGATCCCGCCTCTAATCGAACTGCCGCGCCTTCTTTCCGCGGCTGGGCATGTTCTGAACGACACCGATAGCGACGAGGATCTGCGACTGCTGCTGGCGCCCGGATCGTCGCTCGGCGGCGCCCGTCCGAAGGCATCGGTCCGGGACCGCGACGGCCATCTCGCGATCGCCAAGTTTCCAAACCAATCGGACGAGGTGAATACCGTCCTCTGGGAGGCCGTGGCTCTTACTCTCGCGGCGAAATCCGGCATTCCGGTGCCCGGTTGGCGGCTTGAAACTGCGGCCGGCAAGTCCGTTCTCCTGCTGCGCCGTTTCGATCGGGACCGCGAAACGCGTCTGCCGTTCCTGTCGGCGATGAGCATGTTGGATGCGAGCGACAACGAGACGCGCAGCTATCTGGAATTCGTGGATGTTCTACGCCGGCACGGCGCCGCGCCGAAGGAAGATATGCATGCCTTGTGGCGGCGGATTGTCTTCAACATCCTGATTTCGAATACAGACGACCATCTCCGGAATCACGGCTTTCTGTGGAGCGGTCCCGCCGGATGGAGGCTCTCGCCGGCGTACGATCTCAATCCCACGCCCACCGATATCAAGCCGCGCGTTCTGTCGACGGCCATCGATCTGAACGACACCACGGCCTCGCTGCCATTAGCCTTCGAGGTCGCCGCGTACTTCGAACTTGAGCCGCCGGAGGCGAATAAGATCGCCGCGCAGGTTGGGCGGGCGGTTGCATCGTGGCGAAAGGAAGCCGCGAAGCTTGGCCTCGCCGCCGGAGAGATCGACCGCATGGCGTCGGCATTCGAACACGAAGATCTGAAAGCGGCGCTGAAACGCGGAGCTATCGGGCCGTCCGCAAAAACTTCGCCAGCTTCCGCGAAAGCCAGACGGCGCGTTTCGTCTCGCACTCCCAAGCCGTAAGCGTCTCAGGCGCAGCCTCAGCCCGCGCTCGGCCCTGAGCAGCGCCGCCCTTAATTCATCCTCGGCCGCGGGCGCCAGTTTCGCGCCGTTACGCGTCACGTAAAACACGTCGTACGCCTTGCCCGCTTCCGTATTAATCAGCACCACTTCGATGTTCAGGCCGAAGCCCGACAACGCCGATGCCAGCGCGTGCAGCAAACCCGGACGGTCCGCCGCCGCGATCTCGATCAGCGTCGCAGTGTCGGAGGCTTCCTCGTTGAAGCGCACCGACGGCTCCATCGCGCCCGCCCGGAACGGCTTCGCTCGCGGACGCACCTTCAGCATTTTCTCCACGTCCACCGCCCCGGTGGCCGCGCTCACCAGCGTCTCGCGCAAGCGCTCCACCTCGGTCGGATTCAACTCCAGCGTACGATGCGGATCGGAGAAGGCGAAGATGTTCAGCCCGGCGCCGGCGGCGTTCGAAAACGCTTCGGCCTTGGAGATGGCCAGCCCGAAGCTCGATATCGCTCCCGAGAGCGCCGTCAGCAATCCGCGGCGGTCGCGCGATACGACGACGGCGCGAAAATAGCCCGTCTCGCGATCGATTTGCGCCGCCGCTCCGCGTGCGGGAACCGCGGCGGCCAGCGCGGCGTGCTGGAGAATCTGGTCCGTCGAGTGCGTTCGCGCGTACCGCGTGGGGAAGCCTTCTAGAAACGCCGTCGCCGGACCCGGCCTCCCGTGGGCCGATACGTTCCGATTGCAGCTCTCTGGTGAATTCCTCGTGCGCCACCAGATACAGCCGCCACAATTGATCCAGCCGCCACGGCGTCATGGCCGTGGGATTCACCGCGCTGATGTCGGCATACGTCATCAGCGTCAACAGGCGCAGACGTTCGATCGAACCCGTTCGCTTGGCCACGATGCGCGCGGTGGCCGGATCGTCCAGATCGCGCGAATCGATCACCGCCGACAGGTCCAGATGGCGCTCGATCAAAAACAATGCCGCGGCGCTCACCTCCTCCGGTGCGTCCATCCGCCGCAGGGCCTCCGCCGCGATACGCGCCGATTCGCCCGCGTGTTCTCCTGTGCCACCTCCCTTGCCAATGTCGTGCAGGAGAAGAGCCAGCCGCAGCGCGGACAGATCTCCCGCTTCCGCCATCAGATCCGCGAAACGCCGCCGCGCCGGATCTTCGCTCGCGCTCAATGCCGCCAGGCTTTCCAGCGCGACGATGGTGTGTTCGTCCACCGTATAGCGGTGATAAAAGTCGCGCGCCACCAGCGCGTCGATGCGCTTCCACTCGGGTACCAGCGCGGGCATGAGTCCCGCTTCGTGCAGCGCGCGGAATGCCGTCGCCGCGCCGGGCGATTCCAGGACCGCGTGCAGCGGCTTCCACCACGAACCGGCTCCGGCGAGCGATGGCAGCGCGTCGCTCAAACGTTTTTCAGTATCCGGGGCCAGCGCCAGGCCGTGCCGCGCCACAAATTCCAGCAGCCGGAACATCGCCGCCGGATCGCTTTGAAACAAACCCGGCTCGCGCAGTAAAACCCTCTCGCGCACCACCGTGAAATCGGCGTTGGACAGGCGGCCGCGGCGCTCGCGAAATTGTGTCAGCAGCCCCGCGCCTTCCTCCTCCGCGTGGCGAAGCGCGCGAACGGTGGCGCGAAAAATGGCGCGGGCGTTGCGATAATACTCCCGCATCCACGCCGCCGGATCGGCCGCGATCGCCTCCTGCGCCTCGAAGCTCAGCAGATTATTGTCGCGGCCATAGCGCTGGTGGAGAAAAATCCGCACCGAAAACAGAAACTCCTCCTCCGCTTCCAGATTCTCCTCCACGCGCGCTCCCAGCCGCCGCATCCAGCGCAGCGTATGCAGATCGCGCAGCCCGCCGGGGTGCTCCTTGATATTCGGCTCCAGGATATAAATGGTGTCCCCGTGGCGTTGATGGCGCCCGCGCGTCATCGCGCAAAGGTGCCGGACGATACTGGCCCGTTCCCCGGCCAGAAATTTCGCGAATCGTTTTTCAAGCGCGTCATACGGCGCCCGCTCGCCCGTTACGAAGCGGCTGTCGAGCAGACTGATCGTCAGCTCAAGATTGCCCTCCCTCACCTCGCAGCATTCGGCGGCCGTGTGGACAGACTGGCTGGCTCGCAGCCCGGCGTCCCACAAATCGCGGATAAATTCGCCGGTCGCCTTGCGCTCGGCCTCCGCCGGCGGAGCGGTCTCGGACAACAACAGCAAATCCACGTCGGAGAACGGAAACAGTTCGCGGCGGCCATACCCGCCCACCGCGACGACGGTGGAGCGAAGCCTCGCGCGGGCCGCCGTCGCCGAAACCAGGGCGTCCGCCAGCGCGCTCCGCTTTTCCAACTCCAGCCGTATCACGCCGTGCGCGGGCTAGAGCGCCCCTTCGCCGCGGTCGTCGTTACGGATGCGAATCGCTTCCTGCACGTCGTAGACGAAAATTTTCCCGTCGCCGATCTTGCCCGTCCGCGCCGCCCCCAGCACCGCCTGGATCGCCTCCTCCACCCGCGCGTCCGGCACCACCATCTCCACCTTCACCTTCGGCAGCAGATCGACCATATACTCCATACCCCTATATACTTCCTTGTGGCCCTTCTGGCGCCCGTGGCCGCGCACCTCGCCGATGGTCATTCCCTCGATTCCAATCCCAGTCAGCGCGTTCTTCACGTCCTCGAGTTTGTGCGGCTGTATGATGGCTTCGATCTTTTTCATGGAGTGTTTTCGCTCGGCCTACGACTCGAAATTATAACCTTCTTCGCCATGGAGACTGATGTCCAGCCCTTCCACTTCCTCCTCGTCCGTGACGCGGAGACCCATTACCATGTCGCAGATTTTGAGGATCACCACCGATCCCACGATGGCTAGCACCCAGGCGATCGCCACGCCGCCCATTTGATTCAGCACCTGATGCGCGTTGCCATCCACCCAGCCGAGCGCGATCGTTTTGCCGCTGGCGTCCTTGAACCCATCGTTCACGGCGTTGGTGGCGAAGACACCGGTGAGGATCGCCCCCAACGTGCCGCCGATTCCGTGTACTCCGAAGGCGTCCAGGCTGTCGTCGTAGCCGAAGCGATTTTTCACGAAAGCCACCATCAGAAAACACACGATGCCGGCGAGGAATCCGATCAGCAGCGCCGGAAAAGGCTTGACGAAGCCCGAGGCCGGCGTGATGGCCACCAGGCCCGCCACCGCTCCGGAGATGCCGCCCAACATGCTCGGCTTGCCGTTATGGATCCATTCGGCGAGAATCCAACCGAGCGCCGCCGCCGCCGCGCCGAAATGCGTGGCGACGAATGCGCTGGTGGCCAGCGGCGACGCGGCCAACGCGCTCCCCGCGTTAAACCCGAACCAGCCCACCCACAACAGACACGCGCCGATGAAGCTGTAGGTCAGGTTGTGCGGCTTCATCGGCTCCTTTGGATATCCCTTGCGCCTGCCCAAATAAAGCGCGCAGATCAGCGCCGACACCCCGGAGGTGATATGCACCACCGTCCCTCCGGCGAAGTCGTAGCAGGGAACCTTGCCGCCCAGCGACGCGTTGAGAAAACCGTCTTTACCCCAAACCATATGCGCCATGGGGAAGTAGACGATCGTCGACCAAAGCGCCGTAAACAGCAGCATCGCGGAGAACTTCATGCGCTCCGCGTAGGCGCCGGAGATCAACGCCGGCGTGATGATGGCGAACATCAACTGATAGACCATGAACGTCTGCTGCGGAATCGTCGCGGCGTAATCGGGGTTGGGCGCCGCGCCCACGTTATTCAGAAACAGGTAGCGCAAATCGCCGATGAACGCGCTCCCGCCGCCGAAGGCGAGGCTGTAGCCGAAAACGGCCCAAAGCACCGTCACCACCGCCATCAGAATGAAGCTGTGCATCATCGTGCTCAGCGCGTTCTTGCGGCGCACCAAACCGCCATAGAAAAGCGCCAGGCCCGGGCCGGTCATCATCAACACCAGCGCCGCGCTCACCAGCATCCAGGCATTGTCGCCCGCGCTCTGCGCCGACTTCACCGCCCCTTCGAGCGCCGTGATTCGCGCTTCCGTCGCAGGGGGAATCGTCTGGCCGTGAACGCTCACCGCGGCGGCCGCCGCGCATAAAACCGGACCCACTTTACGGAGAATTGGCCGCAAGGCGCTTCGAGGCATAACTTACTATAATCCTCGATGGATGGAGCCTCGCGCAAAGCGAAAATTTCTATGACTCGGATTCAAGATTTTATGCCCGCGCCGCGCGAGGACTTTGCGGATGTCAACGGAATGCGGCTGCATTATGTCCACTCCGGCGGCTCCGCCCGCCCCCTAATCCTCTTCGCGCACGGCTTCCCCGAATTCTGGTACGCGTGGAAAAATCAACTCGCCGAATTCGGCGCCGATTTCCACGCCGTCGCACCCGATATGCGCGGCTACAACCTATCGTCGAAACCGGCGGAGGTGGAAGCCTACGCCGTCAAACATCTCGTCGAGGATCTGCGCGCCTTGGCCGCTCACTTAAACGGCGGCCGCAAATTCACGCTCGTTGGGCACGATTGGGGCGGCGCCGTCGCCTGGGCCTTCGCCATCGCCCACCCGGAGCTGCTCGAGAAACTCGTGATCGTCAACGCGCCGCATCCGGCGATGTTCGCCCGCGAGCTGCGCGACAATCGGGCGCAACAAAAAGCCAGCCAATATATGCTGGCCTTCCGCGGCCCCGGCGCCGAAGCCGTCCTCGCCGCCGATGAATACGCGACGCTGGTGCGCGTGGTCATGGGCGAGGGTTTGAAGAACGGCGTCTTCACCGAAGACGACCGCGCTGAATATATGAAGGCATGGTCCCAACCCGGCGCGCTCACCGGCGGGCTGAACTACTATCGCGCCTCGCGCATCGGCCCGCCCTCGCCCGATGGCGAGCCGGCGTCGAGCTTCGTTTCCAGCTCCGATTTCACCGTCCGCGTCCCGACGCTCGTGATCTGGGGCGAGAAAGACATCGCGCTTTGTACGGGAAACCTCGATGGCCTCGAAGCCTTCGTCCCCGCGCTCACGATCCGGCGCTTCCCCGACGCCGGCCACTGGGTGATCCACGAGAAGCCTGCGGAGGTGAACCAAGCGATCCGCGAGTTTCTCGCCGGCCCGGTCATTTCACCGGAAGCGAAACCGTAGCGCAGCTAAGCCCGCCCGCCGAACAGGTCATCGATGCGAGACCGGACGGGATCGTGTCCGGCACGATCGCGTTCACCTGATAAAGCCCCACGAAATTCGGCGCCAGTCCGCTGAACGTCACCGTCGCTTGCGCGCCGCCAATGACAATCTGGGGCTGCGAGAGCGTCGTCGCCGCTTTCGTGCCAGATGGCGCGGGCGAACCCGAAGCCGGCTGGTTATTCACCGGCCCCAACCCGTTCAGGAACAACTGCACCGCCTGCCCGCGCGCCACCGGATTGGCCGCCGACACCGCCTTGTTATTAGCGTCAAGCGCGGCGGCGACCGTCACTCCGTTGTCCGCCGCCGCAAAAAAGCCCGGCGAGTAACTGGCCAGCGCCAACGTATACTCCGCGCTGTAGGTGTAATTAATGATCACCTTCACGATGGCCGAGCTTTGACCGGCCAGCTCCCACGGCACCTGCACATTGATCTGCGATGGACTGGCATAGTAAAACCGCCCCGGCACGCTGATGCCGGCCGATGGCACGTCGAAGCTGACCGCGGCGTTGTCCAGGCCAAGCGGCAGCGGCAGCAGAAACGCCGCCGCCCGGACATCCGCCAGCGCCGTGCCGAAGATCGACACGATGGAGCCGGGCGCGACCGCGCGGCCGCGAGTGAAACTGGCGCCATCCACAACCCCATTCGGGTTGATCGCCGGCACATTGCGCGCGTTGCCACTGAACGGAATCGTCAGTCCACTCACCGTCGCCGTGAATTCCTGGTTGCCCAGCGAAGCGCCCAGCGTCACCGCCGCGAAGGCCAGGCCATTATCGATGGTGGTGTTCACGGTGCTCTGCCCGTCCTGCACCACGCTCCCGCCTCCCTGCGTCACGGCCCACTGCACGGGCGTATTCAGCACCGGCGCTCCATAGCGGTCGACGACTTCAACGATAAGAGGACCTTCGCCCGCCGGCAATTGCTGATCGATCGGGCCGTCGAACGACTGTCCATAAACCGGAATCACGTCGTAGGGAACGCCATCGCCCACGAGAAACATATAGGGAACGTGGAGCGGAACCGGCGACCCCACAATCGTCAGAAGCCCCTCATACCGGCCCGCCGAGGGCACCGAGCCGGCAAGGCCGATCGAAACCGTCGCGCTCTGTCCCGCGTTCAGCGCCAGCGGAAAGCTCGTCGCGTTGTTCACCAGCACCTGCGTTCCGGCTAGCCCGGTGGGCTGCCCGGCGGTGATCGTGATACTCACCGCGCCGCTCCCGGTGTTCGTCATCGTTAGCGTTTGCGCCTGAGGCAGCGCGCCGGCGAGCGCGCCGAAGGAAACCGACGACGGCACGATCGAGATGGTGGAGGCCACGGCGTTCTGTGCCTGCAACAATCCCGCGCCCACTTCGTCGAGCGAAGCCGCGCCGGCGCCCGCCGAGTCGAGAATGCCGGACATGGTCGCCGTGTTGACCAGCGCCGATTTGATCTGCAGCGGCGAGAGGCCTGGGTTGGCTTGCTTCACCAACGCGGCCGCTCCCGCCAGCATGGGGCTCGCAAAGCTGGTGCCGTCGGCGGTGGAATAGCGCGCCGCGCTGTACAGAATTCCAAAAGGATCGTAATCCTCCGCCGCCAGCAGAAAATTCGTCGCCACCGCGGCCACGTCCGGCTTCAGCCCGCTCGAACCGGTCGCCGGCCCGCGCGATGCGAAGGGCGCGACCGCCTTCGGGATGAAGCCGGCCTCGGTGGAGGGAACTTCCTGGCGCGCGGGATTCAATGTGGCTTTGACGCCGGCGTTTGCATCGAGGTACGTTTTGACGCTCGCCCCCTCCGTCTGGCTTAGCATGAACGCCGGAATCGTGGTCGCCGCAAGCCCGCCCCAGCCGGTGACTCCATTCCCGTTGTCGATCAGCAGCACGCCGATCGCGCCGGCGTTTTGGGCGTTCGCCACTTTCACCGAGAAAAAGCACGTCCCGCGATGAACCAGCGCGATGGCGCCCTGGAACGCGCCCGCTCCGACCCCGGTGCATAGCAACCCGTCGCTGTTGCCCGCCTTCACCGCGTCGACGAGCGCGGCGGTGAGCGGCGCCGCGGGCTCCGGACCGTCCGCGCTCTCGAATCCGGGCAGCGAGACGAGATTCGACGGCACTGCAGGTCCCGCGATCTGCACGCTCGAAGCGAACGCGACGTCGTTCTCCAAGCCTCCGGCGGCGACCGCCGAAGGCGCGTCGGCGGGAGAGGCGATCGTCCCGAACGTCGGCGTGCCTCCGTTCAAATACCGATACCCATTGCTTCCTTCGTTGCCCGCCGAGGCGATCACCATAATCTGCGCGTTCTGCACCGCTTGTTCGACGGCGTCCGCCACTGGATCGCAAGCCGCGGCGGGCGGGTTCCCACACGTCGCGCCGGTATCGAGCGGCCCGTAGAACGCCGGCCCGCCCAAAGAAAGATTCGCGATGTCCATGCCGTCGGCGATCGCATCGTCCAGCGCGGCGATGATGCCCGCGTCCGACGCCGTTCCGTTCACCTCCGGCGAACCGAAGACTTTGTAGTTGCCCAGAAACGCCTTCGGGGCCACACCCGAAACCGTGACGCCGTCGAAGACCGTGGCCACTCCCGCGGCCACCGACGATACCGCCGTCCCGTGCCCCAGCAGATCGCGTGCGGAAAGATCGTCGGGCCGCGAATCGGCGGCCGGGTCGTTCGGATTGCTGCCCGCCGTCAAGTAACTCACGTAACTTCGCGCCACGATCACCTTGTTACTCGTGAACGCGCAGTTCGCCTGCGTGTCGCAGAGCGGAAAACCCGTTGGCGCCGTCAACGCGCTGTCCTGAAACGAAGGGTGCGTCTGGTCGATGCCGGTGTCGATGATGGCGATTTTTAACCCTTCCCCCGCCTTCGATTCCCCTCCCACGGCCGAGGCGTTCCAGGCCGCCTGCACGTCGCTCAACGTCAGCGCGTCCTTCAGGAAATAGCGCCGCTGCGGAATCACCGCCTTCACGCCGGGCAGCGCGCGGATCGCCGCCGCTTGCGACTCCGTCGCCCGGATGAACATGGCGTTCAGCACCCTCTGCACGCCGCCCAAAACCCGCACGTTCCTCGATTCCAACTGCGCCCGCAGCGCATTCTGCGATTGGACCAAATGTTGCCGGTACGGCTCCGCCGCCGCGCGCGTCCGTTCCACGCGGCCGGGGTACCGCTCGACGGCCGGCGGCTCGCTCAGGATGACCGTGTAGCCCCGGCTTGCCGGCAGCTTCAGCGCCGGCGCGCCGCACAGCATTCCGGCCGCCCAGATTATTCCGGCGAAAACGGGGACAAGATATCGTGGCATCATCTCATCCTACGGACGAGCGCGCGCTCCATCCGGTGACGTCGCGATTGTAAAGAATGGTTCGCACCCTCAATGCGGTTTTTGCACTTGGAAACTCGTCAAAAACACCACATACGGATCGAACGTGCTGAGGTTCATATACATCTGCACGCTCCCGTTCCCGTTGTCCGTTTGAACCGGAAGCAGGAATGGCGCGAAGGGATTGCCCGGAAGGCCCCACGGCGGGATGCCGATGCTCGACATCGCGACGCAGCAAGGCTGGCTGCCGTCGTAAATCACCGGCTTAGCGTTGAAATCCGGGCCTATGGCGTTCGGGTCGTGGACCAGCTTCCCCTCCCACCCTTGATTGGAGCTGTTCGAGAATATCTGCGTTTCGAAACTCCACGGCCCCCACGGCGTGCTCGAAGTGCGCGCATAAACGCCTCCGCAGTTGGCTTGGCCGTATGTCATGACGAAGCGGTTCAGCAGCGGCGCCCACTGGACGCTCACTTCTCCAATGCACGGCGTGTTCGGCGATGGGCCGCGATGCTGCCAACTGGTAATCAACGGCACGGCGTTTGTCTCGTCGCCCTGCGCCCACAACACTCCGCCGCCCGTGTTTCCGCTCGTCAAATACCAGGCGTCCGCCACGCCCTTCCCCGTATTGTTCGACGAACCGTCGATCTTCGACGGATCCATCGCCATCAGAAACACGTTCTCGCTGCGCCAGAAATAGCCCGATCCAATCACGAAGAGCACGCTGTTCAAGCCCTTTAGCGGCCCTGGCAACTGACTCTCGATCCCCGTCGCGTTCATCGTGTCGAGGTTCAAAAGGAAAGGCGCCGACGACATCAACTTGCCCGGCTGGCTATTCTCGGCCGGCAGAACGTTGAACACCGCCGAGTTGTCGCTGATCCCCGTCACCGGGCTCGACAACGTGATCGACGATCCATCCGCCGCCACGCTCTGGATCTGATAAACGACGCCGTCGATCTCGATGCCCTGCCAGACCCT
This sequence comes from uncultured Acidobacteriota bacterium, assembly GCA_963823105.1. Taxonomy (GTDB): domain Bacteria; phylum Acidobacteriota; class Terriglobia; order Bryobacterales; family Bryobacteraceae; genus JAJYKC01. Next base: position 84,505 of record CAWGKC010000005.1, on the reverse strand, counting down.
GGGATTGTTGGCCCACTGAGCGCTGAAGGTGCCCGCCGCCGCCGTTACCTGCGCCGACCCGTATACCGTCCGGCACGGCCCCGTGGGAAGATTCGCCGAACTCCACGGATACAACCGCGTCCACGTGATCGGCGTCTCTCCGGTGATCGACGTTGTCGGCTGATTCGCGCGCAGCAACATGCTCTCCACGTCGTACTTCAATCCGCTGATATGCGGATGGCGGGTGATCGCCTCGTAGATCGCATACAGCGTGTTGTCATTCACGAAGACGCCGGTGGGAATGCGGTCCGCCAGAACACCCTCTTCTCCCACCAGCCCGGTGACGGAGCTGTCCTGGGTCCACGCGACCCGCGGGATGCTCGTAGAGGGTTGGTGGCTGGGATCGACAATGTATTGAATCGCCGGACACGCGCCATAGCTCGTCGGCGGCGTCTGCCTCGCTTGCAGCGCGCTATCCACCTGGTCGAGGTAATTGCACTGGCTCAAATTCACGCCGTTGGGGATGAACCCGATCGTGTCCACCCCGATGCACGTGCCGCGCCCGGTCTCGCCGCAGTTATTGCGCTGGTAATCGAACCAATTGCCGTCGGACCCTTGGTAGGCCGTCACCGTATCGCCAAAGAAAAAGAAAAGCCGCCCGTCGGGGAACTGCGCCGCGGTGCCCGCCCCCTGGCCCCAGACTCCGTAATCGGTCTCGGCCTGCGCATTGGTTTTGTAACTATATAATGCCTCCGCCGAGTAAATCTGGCTTAAGTCGCCCGTCCATTGCTCCAGCGGTAAGTCGCTGCCGGGGACGATGTAGGCGTCCGACGGCGCTCCGTTCCCTTGGATCGACACGCTCACCGCCGTGCTGCTCGTTCCGGCGAGCGCGACCGTGAGCGGATAGCTGGCCGTGCCAAGCGATGTAGGCACCAGAATATTCGCCTGCGCCAAGCCCACAAATCCGGGCGCCAGCCCCAGGAACTGCACCGTCGCGTTCACGCCGCCGATGCTCGCCGAAGGAGTGGAAACCGGCTTGCTTAAATTCGGAGCGCCCAGCGCGGCCACGCCATCGGCCACCGTGGGGTCTCACCGCTCCGATGCCCGTCAGATACACGATCAGCACCGACCCGGTCGCCGCCGGGTTCGACGCGCCGTTCATCGTCCCGTTCTGATTCTGGGCGATCGCGTGATTATTCTTATCCTGAAAAACCGCCGGCGCAGCCAGCGCGATCGGCGCCGCAAAGACATTGCTCATCGCGCCGTTATTGTTCACCGTCACCGTCGCCGTTCCCGGCGAAATTTCGTATGGCGCCTGAAAATTAATCTGCAAAGGGCCTACGTACAACAGCGCCGCCGGCACGTTGTTCACCGTCACGCTGACGTTATTCAGCGTAAACGGCAACGGCTTCGTGCTCGCATAGGCCGTGCCGTTCGACAGCCCGGTTCCAAAAATCGTCGCCAGCGATCCGGGCGACACCGTGAACGTGAAATCGGCGCCGTTGGTGACGGCCCTGACATCCGGTTGCGCCGCCAAACTCGCCGCGCAGAGCGTAGCGACAAATAGTGCGATGAAGAATGATTTGGGAAATGCCACTCTGACCTCCGTGGTGTTGACGCGGGAACAGCGCGGGCAATTTCAGAGTAGCAAAATCGCGGACGGCCCGGCCTCAGATTCCTCCCAATCGGGCGATCGACCGTTTCCGTCCCAGACATCCAAACACGGCGAAGGCGCTCGGGCCAACCGGCTGCCCTGTCAGCGCCGCGCGCGAAGCGTTAATCAGCAACCCCGCCTTCACCCCGCGCTCCGCCGCCAATTGCCGCAGCGCTGCCTCCACGCCCGCCTCGGTGAATTCGCTCGTCGCCGCCAACCGCCCCGCCAACTCACGCAGCAATTCCCGCGCGCCCGGCGCGTTCAGGTTCTCCAGCGCCTTCGGCTCCATCGGAAAATCGTCGGCGAAGTAGGCCCGCCCGCGCGTCGCGAAATCGTGCAGCGTTGTAAACCGCGAGCGGATGATGTCCACCGTTCTCGCAAACGCCGCCTCGTCCTCCGACGCCGCCAGCCCGGCCTCCTCCAGCGCCTTGCGCGCGTATGGCAATAGCTCCGCCACCGGCATCGTGCGCAAATGCTGCGAGTTCAGCCATAACGCCTTGGCGTCGATCGGGTCGGCGTCGCTGAAATTCACCACCGCGTTAGACCGGTTCACGCCCTCTAGCGTAAACGCCGCCGTCAACTCCTCCCGGCTCATCTGCTCCCGGTTATCCTTCGGCGACCACCCCAAAAGGCAAAGAAAATTCACATACGCGTGCGGAAGAAATCCATAATCGCGGTAGGTCGTCACGCTCACCACCGGCCCGTGCTTGCGCTTGGAAAGCTTCGCGCCGTCGGGCGCCACCAGTAACGGCAGATGCGCGAATCGCGGCATCTCCCCGCCGGCCGCCTGAAAGATCAGCACGTGCTTGAACGTGTTCGATAGATGATCCTGGCCGCGGATGATGTGGCTGATGCGCAAGTCCACGTCGTCGGCGCACGATGCCATGTGGTACGTCGGCATGCCGTTGCTCCGCAGCAGCGCGAAGTCTTCGATATCCGCCGTCGATTTCGACTGCGGGCCATAAACCAGATCGTCGAACTCGATCGCCACGGCCGGATCGCGCGGCACGCGGAACCGCAGCACGAACGGCTCGCCGGAGGCCGCCCGCCGCGCGCTCTCCTCCGCCGTCATCTCGCGCATCCCGGGGTTAAATAGCCACGGGCCTTTGTCGTGCCCGCGCTCCTCGGTCTCCTCCAACGCCGCCGTAAAATCGCGATACGCCAGCCCCTTTTCAAAGATCGCCAGCGCCACTCGCCGGTGCAGCTCCACCCGGTCCGATTGCCGGTACAGCTCGTCCCATCCCAGATCCAGCCAGTTCAACCCTTCGAAGATCGAATCGAGCGAAGTCTGCGTGTTTCGCTCGACGTCGGTGTCGTCGATCCGCAGGATCATCGTCCCCTTGTTGTGCCGCGCGTAAAGCCAGTTGAAAATGAACGTTCTGGCGCTGCCGATATGCAGGTAACCCGTCGGCGACGGTGCGAAACGGACTCGAAGCATGTAGGCCCAGGATAACAAGAGCGGGCGGGGCCGCCGCGGCGGCGAATGCTAGACTGAAAATAAAATGTCATATGATTTGATCGTGATCGGTAGCGGCCCCGGCGGTTATTCGGCCGCCGTCCGCGCGGGCCAATATGGCCTGAAAACGGCCATTATCGAGCGTCACTCCAAGCTCGGCGGCGTCTGCCTGAACGTCGGCTGCATCCCCACCAAGTCGCTCCTTCATACCGCCGACGTGTGGGAATATTTCAAACATTCCCAGGAGCAGGGCATCCAGTGCGAGAACCCCCGGCTCGACTATCCCAAGGTTCTCGACCGCAAAGATAAAATCGTCGCCAAGCACGCCAAAGGCGTCGAGTTCCTCATGAAAAAGAACAAGGTGGACGTCTTCCGCGGCTGCGCGGCATATAAAGGGAACGGGCGCGTGGAGGTGAAGTCGGAAAAAGGCGCCGAAACGCTGGAGGCGAAAAACGTTCTGATCGCCACTGGCTCGGAAGCGCGCATGTTGCCCGGCCTGACGCCGGACGCCGACATCCTCACCAACATCGAAATCCTGAAGATGCCCGCCGTTCCCAAAACGCTCGCCATCATCGGCGCTGGCGCCGTCGGCGTCGAGTTCGCCTCCATCTTCAATCGCTTCGGAACCAAAGTCACCATCCTCGAAATGCTGCCGCGCCTGGTGCCGGTCGAAGACGAGGAAGTCTCCAAAGAACTGGAGCGTGTGTTCAAGAAGACCGGCATCCGCTGCGAAACGGGCGCGAAGGCCGACGGCATCCACAAAATCCCCGGCGGCGTGAAGCTCACCGCGACCTTAGCCAACGGAAAGAAAGAAGAGATCGAAGCCGAGAAGCTCCTGGTCGCCGTCGGCCGCAAACCGAATACCGAGGGCATCGGTCTTGAAGGCACGAAGATCGAGCTCGACCGCGGCTTCATCAAAGTGGACGGCTTCCAGCGCACCGGCGAGCCCGGCGTTTACGCCATCGGCGACGTCGTGGCCGGCACGCCGCAACTGGCCCATGTGGCCTCCATGGAAGGCATGGTCGCCATCGCCCACATGGCTGGCAAAGAAGCCATTCCGATCAATAAAAACCGCATCCCCGGCGCCACCTACACCGATCCCGGCATCGGCAGCGTCGGCATGACCGAGGCCCAGGCCAAAGCCAAGGGCTACGACGTGAAAGTGGGCAAGTTCCCCTTCGCCGCCGACAGCAAAGCGACGATCCTCGGCAGCCATGACGGCTTCGTGAAAGTGGTGTCCGACGCCAAACTCGGCGAGATCCTCGGCGTCCACATCATCGGCCCGCAGGCTTTCGAACTTATCTCGGAAGGCGTCGCCGCGATGGAAGCGGAGGCGACGGTGGAAACCATGATGCACACCATCCACGCCCACCCCACGCTGTACGAAGCCATCGGCGAGGCCTTCCAGAACGTCTACGGACTGGCCATTAATGTCTGAAGCCTCCAGCGTGGCCGCCCTCTGCCAGGTGCGCGACCTCGGCCGCATGGACTATGCCGAGGCGCTGGCTTTGCAGGAGCGGTTGGTCGAGGAACGCAAACTGGGGCAGATCCCCAATCAACTGCTCTTCGTCGAACATCCCCACGTGCTTACCCTCGGCCGCAACGGCCACATGGAAAATCTGCTCGCCCCGGAGGAAACGCTCGAACGCGCCGGCATCGCGCTGCACAGAATCAACCGCGGAGGCGACATCACCTACCACGGCCCCGGCCAGATCGTCGGCTATCCCATCTTCGATTTGCGAGAATGGAAGCGCGACGTCATGGCCTACGTGCGCGCCGTCGAAGAAGCGATTATCCGCACCGCCGCCGGATTCGGCGTCTCCGCCGGCCGCATGGAAAAACACACCGGCGTTTGGGTGGAGGGAAGAAAATTGGCCGCCATCGGCGTACACATCGCGCGCTGGGTCACCTCCCACGGATTCGCCCTGAATCACACCACCGATCTGAGCTATTTCCGCTACATCGTCCCTTGCGGCCTGACGATGCCCGTGGTCTCGCTCGAAGATCTGGGTGTGCGCGCCGGACGCGAGGAAGTCTGCGCCGCCCTGGCGCGAAATTTTGGACGCTGTTTCGATTTGGAGATGAATTAAATGATCGATATTGTCATGCCCCAGATGGGCGAGAGCATCGTCGAAGGCACGCTCACCAAATGGCTGAAGAAGGCCGGCGAGCGCGTGGAGCGCGACGAGCCGCTGTTTGAAATTTCCACCGACAAAGTGGATACCGAGATCCCCTCCCCCGCCGCCGGCGTCCTCTCTCAGGTGTTGGTGGAGGAAGGCAAGACCGTGGCCATCAGCACAGTGGTGGGCAAGATCGACGAGGGCGGCGCCGCCGCGGTCAGCGCCCCCGCGCCCGCCCCCGCGCCCACTCCGGTAAAAGCCGAGGCGCCCGCGCCCCCTCCGCCCGTCCAAGCCCCGCCCCCGCAAGCCGCGCCGGAGCCGCCCGCCGCCGAAGCCGCCGCCATGGGCCCGCTCTCGCCCCTGGTGCGCAAGATGGCCCGCGATTATCACATCGATCTGAACCAGGTGAAAGGCACCGGCGCCGGCGGCCGCATCACCAAGCTCGACGTGGAAGCCTTCATGTCGGCGCAAGGCGCGAAAACCATGGCGCAGTCGGAAGCGCATCCGGCGCCCGCCGCCGTTCCCGCGCCGCCCGCTCCGCCCGCCCCATCCCCAGTCCCCGGAATGCCCGCCCCTCTGGCCGCGCCCGTTTCCGCCGGACCGCGCACCCGCATCGAACCGATGAGCGTCATGCGCCAGCGCATCGCCGAGCACATGGTCCTCAGCAAGCACACCGCCGCCCACGTCACCACCGTCCATAAAGTGGACATGACCAAAGTGGCGAAGATGCGCGACCGTCACAAGGACGAATTCAAAAACCGCTACGGCGTCTCGCTCACCTTCCTGCCCTTCGTCACCCGTGCCGCCGTACTCGCCCTGCGCACGTACCCGCTCGTCAACGCATCGATTGAAGGCACGAACATCATCTATCACAACGATCTGAACATCGGCATCGCCGTCGCTCTCGAAAACGGCCTGATCGTTCCGGTGATTCGCGAAGCCGACGAAAAGAACGTCATCGGCCTGCAGCGCGCCATCGCCGACCTCGCCGCCCGCGCCCGCTCCCGCCAACTGAAGCCGGAAGAAGTTCAGGGCGGCACGTTCTCCATCACCAATTTCGGCAGCTTCGGCAGCGTCTTCGCCACGCCGGTTATCAACCAGCCGCAAGTGGCCATCCTCGGCGTGGGCGCGGTGACGAAGGAACCGGTGGTGATCGACGACGCCATCGCCATCCGCTCCATGGCCTTTCTCGCCCTCACCTTCGACCATCGCCTCATCGACGGCGCTCTCGCCGATCAGTTCACCGCAAAGGTCAAACAAACGCTCGAAGAATTGGACCGAGGAAGTCCTTTGACCGTAGAGGAAACCTTCCGCAAATTCTCCGCCGATAAACTGCGCCAACTGAGCGGCCGCATCCAGACCTGCCTCGGCAAGCTGACGCCGGAGCAGGTCTGGATGCGCAACTCGCCCAACGAAAACGCCGTCGGCAATTTGGTTCTCCACCTGTGCGGCAACATCGCCCAGTGGATCGGCTCCGGCGTCGCCGGCCTCCCCGATCACCGCCAGCGCGACGCCGAATTCGAAGCCCGCGGCGGCCTCGACAACACCGCCCTCGCCGCCCGTCTTCAAGCCGCGGTCGAAACCGCCGCCGCCCAAATCGAAGCCCTCCCCGCCGCGCAATTCACCGAGATGGTGACGATCCAAAAGTACCCGGTCACCAAGCTCGAAGCCATCTTCCACGTCGTCGAACACTTCGCCGAACACACCGGCCAAATCATCTTCGCCACCAAACTCCTCACCGGCGACGATCTCGGCTTCTACGCCCACTTAAACAAGCCGGCGCACGCGGAAAAAGTCCCGTAAATACCCAGAGCGCCGCGCAGGCTATAAAATGGAGGACAAATGTCGATTCTGCGAGACGTTCGCCTCGCCCTTCGGCTCTTCCGGCGCGCTCCCGTTCCAACCGGAATCGCTTTATTATCGATCGCGCTCAGTATTGGCGCGACTGCGGTAATTTTCGCGGCCATCAAGGCTGTGTTGATCCAGCCGCTGCCTTACGCGCGCCCCTCGGAACTCGTGCAATTGCGCAGCGAATTCCCCCGCATGCGGGAGCAGTCCCGCGGGGACTGGGTGTATTGGAATGATACTCGGGAACTGCCTGGAAGGACGCGCACCCTTGAATCCCTGGGCGTATATGAAAACGCGATATTCGATCTCTCCGCCGATTCCAACGCCACTCCGGAAGCGCTCTACGGCGTCCGCGTGAATTCAGACCTGTTTCACGTGCTCGGCATTGCGCCGATGCTCGGACGCGAATTTCTTCCCGAAGAGCACCAATCCGGACACCGGGACACGATGATTCTCAGCTACGGCCTCTGGGCGCGCCGGTTTCACTCGGACCGCTCCGTGATCGGCCGGACCGTCACCATCAACGGACACGGATGCCTGGTGATCGGCGTGATGCCGCCGGAATTTGGCTTCCCACTGCGCAGGCAAGCTGCCCATACGCCGTCCCCGTACGTGGAGTTTTGGGCCGCGCCGCTTACGGAGCCCGCCGGCCCCGGCGCCGGACTTGGCGCTGTCGCCAGGCTGCGGCGGGGCGTCTCGCTCCTACAGGCGCGTCAGGACCTTGCAGCGATCAGCCGCACATTGGCTCACGATTTCCCCGTGACGAATCGCGATCGTATCCTGACTGTGAACTTCTTGCGCGACCGAACGGTCGGGACCGCTGGCGGCGGCCTTCTGTTCCTGATGGGCGCGGCCGTCTTTTTTATGTTGATCGGATGCGCGAACGTCGCCAACCTCCTGCTGGCGCGCGGGCTCGCGCGTCAACGGGAAATGGCGGTTAGACTCGCCATCGGGGCGGGACATTGCCGTATCGTAAGGCAGCTTCTCACCGAAAGCTGCACGCTGGCCGTGCTGGGCGGGATCGGCGGGTACGTTTTCGCGGCGGCGGCATGGAAGATCTTACCGGCGATTGCGCCGGTCAGTATTCCCAGGCTCGCCGCCGCTCGCGCCGATGCCGCTGTCTTCGGATTCGCCCTCGCGCTGGCGACGATCAACGGTATCCTCTTCGGAATCGCGCCCGCGCTCCGGATGGCCGGGTGGAAGCGCGCGGCCGTCTGGAATGGCTTTGGCGCTCGCGGCGTCTCCACCGGCAGGCATGATAGCTTGCGCTCTTCGCTGGTAACGGCGGAGGTCGCCCTGTCGGTGCTGCTGGTCGTGATTGGCGGACAAGTGCTCGCCAGCTTCGTGCGGCTGGTCGCCACCGATCCCGGTTTCGAGGCCAATCGCCTCATCGCTTCCGTCGTACTCCCCGCTCACGAGAGGTACCGCGACCCCGATCGGCGGGCGCAATTCTACCGACGGATTCTCGAAGCGATTCGCGCCCTGCCCGGAGTGATGAGCGCTGGGACCGTGGACGCCTTGCCCTTCAGCGGGGAGAACCACGGCGGAATCGTCGGCGGCGGCGAAGCCCTGGCAGTCCCGCCGTTGGTCGCCGAGATCGACGTTGTAGGGGGACAGTATCTGCAGACCATGGGAGTTCGTTTGATCGAGGGCCGCTGGTTCCGGGAGGAAGAGATGATCCCGACAAGCGACGCCGCGATGGTGAACACCCTCGTGGCGCGCCGTCTGTGGCCGGGCGCCAGCGCTCTTGGTCGCCGGATCTGTATCGATTGCACTCCGGAAAATCCGCGCAACTGGAAGCGAGTGATCGGCGTGGTGTCCAGCATCAGTCATGCCGCGTTAGACGAGCCGGAAGGCGGCAATGTTTACCTTGCTGCTGGAGCTATGCGGAAAGCGGCCTTCCTCGTCGTACGAACGGACCGGCCCGCCGGCGAGATGGAGAGAGCGATCCGCCGCGTGATCGCCGCGATCGACCCCAACCAGCCGGTATTCCTCAGCGCGCCGATGCGGGATCTGATCGCCGACTCCGTCGCCGATCGGCGTTTTATCATGATGCTGCTCGCCATTACGGGCGCGCTGGCGCTCATTCTGTCGGCCGGAGGCGTTTATGGTGTGATCTCCTACACGACTTCCCGCCGAACTCAGGAGATCGGCATTCGAATGGCGCTTGGCGCGACGCCTGGAAATGTTTTCGCCATGATCTTCCGGCAGGGCTTTCTTACGGCCGGCGTGGGGCTCGCGGTTGGGCTGGGCGCGGCCGAGATCTGCACGCGATCGCTTCGCAGTATGGTCCACGGGCTTCAACCTGGACATCCAGCGACCACCTGGACCGCCGCGGTCCTGGTTACGTTAACTGCTGGAATCGCGTGCTGGATTCCCGCCAGGCGAGCCACCAGGACGGATCCCATTTCCGCGCTGCGGCAAGAATAGACCGGAAAAGGCGCGAGATTCGGGCGCGTATCTCAAATCCAGAGCCCTACGGCGTCCAATCCTTCGAAAAAGGCGACTTATAACTCCTTTCCCATCATCACCTTAGCGTGGGCGCCTAGCGCGAATTCAATCGGACCGTCCGCGGCGCCTTTTTCATATCTCGTTACGGCCGGGGAGCGGCCAGAAAGTCAGTCACAACGCTCCAAAAAACTTCTATCTCCATCCCCCTCAATACCTTACCCCCCATTTCCCCTTTTCGCTTTTCTTATTTTTCCCACCCCCCGCGCTATTGTGTAACCAAGAGCGAGACGACTGATCATCTTCGTCCTCGCCGCTAAGTGGTCTTCAACCTAGGCACTGGAGATCGCGAATGCAAAAAGGTGGGCGTTGGCCGCTCGCGTTTGACGCGGTCCCTAACCCGTGCAAGGGCAAATGAACGGGTTTTAGAATCTTCGTAAAAAAGCAACGTTGCACTATAAGTGGAAACAAAGGAAAGAAGGAAAGAAAGTAAATCGAACAGGGGCGGCAAAGCGGAAAACAGCAAGAGCTTCGCCTTCGCAATCCAAACGACTTACTGTCGGATGTACCGTCGACGTAACAGCATTACGCGCGCCAAACTTATTGAAGTATTAGTGTCTATAAATTCCCGTCTAAGAATCTAGCCATCGACCTCTCCACGTCAGGGAGCCAAGCTAGGGCGTCATCCCTAACGAGCCGCAACAAGAATCACCTGGAATACTCCTCTTGAGTAAGCACCGGGAGAGTAAGCGCGGTCGAGATTTTGAGAGTGTTTCAGCTTTCGGCGGCAACTCGCTAATTCCATCGAACTTACTATCGTTTACTTTCCGTCGCGCGACCGGAACGCGGCGATCCGATCAAGTCGTGTGGCGCTGTCGTAGGCGCTTCGGAAGCGATCCCGTTGATCGTATCCTCGTTCCGCGAATTCTCCGCCGCTAAACTGCGCCCGTTGAGCGGCCGCACCGGGACGTGCCTCGGCAAACTTACTCACGAGCGGGTTGGGATGCGCAACTTGCCCAACGAAAACGCCATAGGCGAATGGGTGCTCCACTCGTGCGGCAACATAGGCCAACGGATCGGCTCCGGCGTCGCCGTCAATTAACCCGTACACGCCGAAATAGTCCCGTAGGGGCCAAGAGCGCGGTGCGAGCGGCGAGCCATAGTATGCCGGAGGGCGTTGGGCTCTTAAGCGCCGGTTTGGGTGACGCCCGGCTCGTATCGGTAAACTGAGCGCCGGCTACACGCGCGGTAGCATCGTCCGGCTTAAGCGGAACATAACCGGATCCGCTGTTCCTGCAAGGGATCCAATTGGCCATCGAATACCCGATCCTGCGTTTGGAATATAATACTAATGGCCCTCTCGCGCTGTTCCAGGACCGCCTTTCAATCGAATGTCAAAGCTAGTCAAGTTTGCTTTTCTACTGGCGTTCTGGCAATCGGTTGGTTTGGCCTGTAGTTGTCGGTCATCTAACTGTTCGGCCTTCGGCAGCGCGGATCTCGAGTTCCTCGGCACGGCAACGCGAGTGCATACGACGTTCCTGCCATGGCTCTCGCAAGACGTGGCAATCGACTTCTCGGTGTCCGAGACATTCGGGAAGCCGGGTAAGGCAAAGACGATTACCGTTCGAACGCCCGCTCAGTCCACCGCTTGTGGGTACCCGTTTCAGGTTGGCGTCGAGTACTTCGTATCGGCCTACGCGGGGGAAAGCGGTCTATCGACCAACACATGCAGCCTAACCCAGCCGGCGATTACCGCCGCCGCTTTGCTCCGTCAGCTTCGCGCAATTAAGGCGGGGAGACCGGCCGCACAACTCTTTGGATTCGTCGGAACCGAGCCATACCCAGGTGTCTCCCTCCAGAGCCGGGTAAGCGCCAAACCCATCGGTTCGGTTTCGATTACGGCTGTGGGGGCAGCCGGTGAATTCGGAACCGCTACGATGCCGGATGGTTCGTTCGAATTTGCGAGGCTTCCCTGCATCGGCCTATCGTCTTCGGGTGAAGTTGCCGGCAAACCTATTCATCTGGCACGCAACCAACGTTTTAGATCGTCAATTTTACGTTCGGCCCGGCGCGGCCTGCCAATCCGACATTCCCTTGTACCGGGGAGGTGACCCGTTTGGCAGCCATGACCTTCTAAACGTTCCCCCGCGGCGGTGATCGGATAGCCGCGTGTCCATCCGCTCCCAAGCCGAGCTCGAAAAACTTCGCGCCATCGGACGCATCGTACGCGCGGCCCTCGATGCGGCCGCGGCCGCCGTCCGCCCCGGCGTCACCACCGCCGAACTGAACGAAATCGGCGCGCGCGTCCTCTCCGCCCACGGGGCCGAATCCGCCCCGCCCAAAGTCTACGGCTTCCCCGGAGCCCTCTGCATCAGCGTCAACGACGAAGCCATCCACGGCATCCCCGGCCCGCGAGTTCTCCAATCCGGCGACCTCGTCAAACTCGACCTCGTCGCCGAAAAAGACGGCTTCCACGCCGACGCCGCCATCACCATCGGCGTGGGCGAGGTGACCGCGAACGCCCGCGCCCTCGCTCACTGCGCCGAATCCGCTTTCCACTGCGCCACGCAATCGGCCCGCGCCGGCAACCGCGTCTACGAGATCGGCCGCGCCGTCGAGCGCGAGACCCGCCGCCGCGGCTTCCACGTTATGCGCGAACTCGGCGGCCACGGCATCGGCCACACTATTCACGAGCCGCCCAGCGTCCCCAACTACCTCGACCCCCGCGCCCGCGCCCGCCTCACCGAAGGCCTCGTTCTCACCATCGAACCCATCGTCTCCGCCGGCTCCGGCCGCGCCGTCCTCCAGCCCGATCGCTGGACCGTCCGCACCGCCGATGGCAGCCTCGCCGCCCACTACGAACACACCCTCGTCATCACCAAATCCGCGCCGCTCATCCTCACCGCGGCCTGACGAAATTCAAAAATGCGCGCCCCCGCCGCAAATCAGCACCTCGCCCGTCACATAATCCGATAGCGGCGAACAGAAAAACAGCACCGCCCCCGCCGCCTCTTCCACCGTCCCCAGTCTCCCTAGCGGACACGCCGCCTTCGCCGCGTCCAGCATCGCCTGCTGCACTCCCACCGGAATCTTCCGCCCCTTCATTTCGATCGCCGCCGCGCCCCCGCTCAACGGCTGAATCAATCGCGTCTCGATCAACCCGAACCCCACCGAGTTCACGTTCACGTTATACCGCCCCCACTCCTTCGCCATCGTCTTCGTCAACCCGTTCACCGCCGCCTTTCCCGACGAATACCCCGCCTGCCCGGCGTTCCCGTCCGTCCCCGAAATCGAAGTGATGTTCACCACCTTGCGCATCACCCTTACCCCCGCCGCCGTCTCCCTCTTCGCCGTCTCGCGAATCCATCCCGCCGCCGCCCGCAAGATCCGGAACGGCGCCACGATATGGATATCCAGCATCGCCTGAAACTGTTCATCGGTTGTCTTTTGAATCACGTTGTCCCACGTGTAGCCCGCGTTGTTCACGATAATGTCGATCGCCCCCAACTCCGCCACCGTCGCATCCACCAGCTTCTGTGGAAACGCCGCATCGGTCAGATCCCCCGCCATTGCCCGCGCCCCCGCTCCAATCGCCGCCGCCGTCTCCTCCACCACCGCCGCGTCGATATCGTTCACCATCACCCTCGCCCCCGCCGCCGCCAACTGCATCGTGATCGCCCGCCCGATCCCACGCCCCGCGCCGGTCACCAGCGCCGATTTTCCCGCCAATGTAAAGGACATCAGTCCGCTTGTATCACAATCCGCTCCTACAGCGGAATGTTCCCGTGCTTCTTCCGCGGCATCGTGTCCACCTTCGTCTCCAGCATCCGCAGTGCCCGGATCACCCTCCCCCGCGTCTGCCTCGGCTCGATCACCTCGTCCAGATACCCGCGCTCGGCCGCCACGAACGGACTCGCGAACCGCTCCTTATACTCGGCGATCTTCTCCTCTCGCGCCGCCTCCGGATCCGCCGCCGCCGCCAACTCGCGCCGGTAAATAATATTCACCGCCCCCTCCGCCCCCATCACCGCGATCTCCGCCGTTGGCCACGCCAGGTTCACGTCCGTCCGCAAATGCTTCGACCCCATCACGCAATACGCCCCGCCATACGCCTTCCGCGTAATCACCGTGATCTTCGGCGCCGTCGCCTCGGCGTACGCGAACAGCAGCTTCGCCCCATGCCGGATCACCCCTCCGAACTCCTGGCCCGTCCCCGGCAAAAATCCCGGCACGTCCTCGAACGTCAGAATCGGAATCTCGAATGCGTCGCAGAACCGCACGAACCGCGCTCCCTTCACCGACGAATCGATATCCAGGCATCCCGCTAAAAACGCCGGCTGATTCGCCACGATCCCCACCGTCCTCCCATCCATCCGCGCAAACCCCACCACGATGTTCTTGGCGAAATGCTCGTGGACCTCGAAGAATTCCCCCTCGTCCACCACCCGGTGAATCACGTCCTTGATATCGTAAGGCCGATTCGATTCCTTCGGTACGATCGTGTCCAGCTCCGCATCCGCCCGGTCCACCGGATCCTCGCACGCCACTCTTTCCGCTTCATCGCGGTTGTTCTGCGGCAAGTATCGATATAGCGCGCGAATCATCCGCAGGCACTCGGCATCGTCCGGCGCCAGAAAATGCGCCACCCCGCTGATCGCGTTGTGCGTCTGGGCCCCTCCCAGCCGTTCCTTCGTCACGTCCTCGTGCGTCACCGTCTTAATCACGTCCGGCCCGGTCACGAACATGTGGCTCGTCTTCGCCACCATGAACACAAAATCGGTCAGCGCCGGCGAGTACACCGCCCCGCCCGCGCACGGCCCCATCACCGCCGAAATCTGCGGAATCACCCCACTCGCCAGCGTGTTGCGCAGAAAAATATCGGCATACCCGCCCAGCGACGCCACTCCTTCCTGAATGCGCGCCCCGCCCGAATCGTTCAACCCGATCACCGGAGCGCCCGTCTTCAACGCCAGATCCATCACCTTGCAGATCTTCCCCGCATTGGCTTCCGACAGCGACCCTCCCAGCACCGTAAAATCCTGCGCGAACACAAACGCCAGCCGCCCGTGAATGCGCCCATACCCGGTGACGAACCCATCGCCGTCTACAACCTGATCCTGCATTCCGAAGTCCCGGCACCGGTGCCGGATCAGCTTATCGATTTCTTCGAACGTCCCCTCGTCCAGCAGCAATTCGATCCTCTCCCGCGCCGACAACTTCCCCTCCCCATGCTGCCGCGCCCGCCGTTCCGCGCCGCCGCCCTCTTCCGCCGCCGCGTGCCGCCGCCTCGTTTCCTCCATACGTTCGTGGGACATATGATGACAACAGTAACAAGGTTGCCATGACCCGATACATCGCCTTCCTCCGCGCCATTAACGTCGGCGGCCGCGTCGTCAAAATGGACGCCCTCCGCGATCTCTTCTCTTCCCTCGGCCTCTCGAACGTCGAAACCTTCATCGCCAGCGGCAACGTGATCTTCGAATCCCGTGCCTCTGCCGGCATCCTCGAAAAAAAGATCGAGACGTCCCTGGAATCCGCCCTCGGCTACTCCGTTTCGACATTCCTCCGCACCGGCGCCGAAATCCAGGCCATCGCGTCGCACCAGCCCTTCCCGCCCGATCTCCTGCAGCAAGCGCCAACCCTCGCCGTCGGCTTTCTCGCCGCGCCACTAAGCCCCGCCGCCGCAAAATCCCTCTTCGCCCTCAAAACCGAATTCGACGACTTCCACCTCCACTCCCGCGAACTCTACTGGTGTTCCCGCGCAAAACAAAGCGAATCCACCTTCTCCAACCGCCTCTGCGAGCGCGCCATCCAGTGCTCGACCACGTTCCGCAACTTCAACACGATCGCCCGCCTCGCCGCAAAATACCCCGCTGTTCTCAGGTAACGGCCCCGCCCTTCCACCCTCGATCCGGTCCCTTGTCTATCGCATCATTCGTCCAGCGAACCGCGCTCCCAACCGGCTAGATTCAACAAGTGAACCGCAGCGCGCCTAAAGCCCGACTCGAACGAGCATGGAATAATGAATCGAGCCAATGGAAGAAATCACCCTTCAAGTCCAGCGTGACGAGGATTCGTACTGGCTCGTAGCATGGTGGGACGATCGCGATGGAGCGGGCGGCATCACCACCCAAGGCCAAGACATCCGCGATTTACAGCAGTAGATCACCGACGCCGTCGCGGCCCATTTCGACAAATCCGACGCCCCTCGGCGAATCCGTCTTCACTTCATCAGCGATCCCATCCTGGTTCAAGCGTGAATCTGCCTCGGCATGTATCGCGTCACGAGGCACCGCAACGTGGCGCCGCGCCGCCATGTGACACGGAATCTTAACCATCCGTTGGCGTGATTTGTAACACTACTTAGTTATACTAAGCCGGTCGTGTGGCCTCGGATGCCACGTATAACTCGCCAAATTAAGGAATAACCTTGCTCCGCGGTCATCCCGCGGCGAAGACCGGGAAAAACCATGAAGATACTAACCACGCTTGCCCTTTCATTTCTGGCCCTGACGCTGGGCATCACCACCGCTCCGGCGTCCGGACAAACCGCCGCTTCCACGCCCCAGGCGGTATCGCCTTACCAGTTGACTGTGTTCGCGAAGGCGCCCTCCGGAATGAGCGCGCCCGATTCGATCGCCGTGCTCGGCGATCACGTCTTCGTCGGATACGGAGACGGCCATGCTCCCGACGGCTCCGACGGCAAAAACAGCCAGATCGTCGAATACGACATGGAAGGCAATGAGCTGTACGCCTACACCGTGACCGGCCATAACGACGGACTGAAAATCGACCCGGCGACCAATTTCCTTTGGGCTCTGCAAAACGAAGACGCGAACGCCAATCTCGTAATCATCGACCCCGACACCCAGGAGCAAAGACAATACTCGTTCGGCGGTCCTGCGCTTCATGGCGGCGGTTACGACGACATCGTTTTTCGCAATTGCAAGGTATACATCAGCGCATCCAATCCCGCGAACAATCCGAACAACGGTCCCGCCATCGTCAGCGCGCAGATTGTGGGAAGCGCGGTCAACGTCACGCCCGTGCTCGCGGGTGAATCCATCGCGATAGATATACCCACCGACGCCAATATTCAACTCAACCTGCAGGATCCCGATTCGATGACTCTCGATACTCTCGGCAACATAGTTCTCGATAGCCAGGCCGATCAGGAACTGATCATACTTAGTAACCCGGGCACACCGGATCAGCAGGCGCTGCGGTTACCGCTGAGTTACCTCACACCCACCGGTCCGGTTCGTGTCGAAACCGACGATACCGCGTTTGTCACATCGAGCCAGGGATTTCTACTCTTCTCCGACAAAGGCCTCAACACGGTCTTCTCTCTGAGTAAGAAAGCCTTCGTCCCGGGCGCCGCTTACACGGCTGCCGACGGTGGTCCGTTCGTCGGCACGGTCGACCTGACAAGCGGTGTCATCACCCCGATTGTTACCGGCTTGACGAACCCCGGCGGACTCGTCTTCGTCGATACCTCGGGCCAGCCCGCTCCTAGTCAATTTGGAGGTGCATGCCGCACGGCCGATTGGAACTATCGCTAGATCCGCCTCGGCCCCGCGGAACTTAATACATACCGCTGATTTCCCCGGCGCCGTCGCGACAGACTTCGACTCGCCCGGCGCCGGCTAATGCTTGCCGCTAGCGTCCTGCCAGGACGACCGGCCCAATAGTAGGGCCGGTCGTCTCCCCATTTGGCGATCGTTGCTTTCCGAACTTCCAATTGTGCATCACGCAAGGCCTCGCGCTTGCTTGTACCCGACAGCCACTTCGCGTAGAACTTCGTCATGAGCAGTTGCGTTTCCTGGTCCGGCACCGGCCACATACTCATCAAGATGGCTTCGGAACCGGCCTCTTCGATCGCGCGCTGCAAACCGAAGACTCCTTCGCCGTTTCGTTGTGGGGACGGTGGACCGCAATTCGCCCTTCGGCCAATTGGGAACCGAGAAAGTGGCGGCGCGGCTGGTGAAGAAGCTGAAGCGGGCGATGCGATAGGAGGGCCGAAAGAGCCCGTCCTACTCGGAGTTTTGTCGGCGGGCGGAATCGGGCGGCGGATATTCGATGCGATTCTCGATGCCGCTGATTTCTTTCGCGGCGAAATCGGGAAACGGAAGGCTGTGCGTTTCCTTCCATTGCTTCACGCGATCGACGGCGGCCTGAGTTTTCGCGGTGTCGATGCCCTTGTCGCGGCCGAGGTAGAGCGTCTGCGAGGGGAAGGCGAAGTCGGTGCCGGCGTCGGCGACGATGTCCATGATGCGGAGAAGAAGATCCTCCTGGACGGCGAGGTATTCGTTGAAGTCGAGCGTGGCGATATAGGAGAAGACTTCGAGATTGAACGAAGAGTCGCCCAGTTTGACGAAGCGGATTCGCGCCGACGCGGTTTCGATCCTGGAGTGGGCGTAGAGCAGGCGGCGCACCTCCGCGAGGACGTACCGAAGTTGATCGGCGGAGGTTTCACAGCGCAGGGTCAGGGTGGGATTAAAGAGAAACTTATCCCGCACGCTGAAGTTTTCCAGGTTCATGGTGGCGAGCTGGCCGTTGGGGACGGCTACGATCGTGCGCTCGTTGGTGCGGAAGCGGGTGGAGCGCAGGCCGATGTCTTCGACAGTGCCGGTTTGCCCGCTGAAGCGGCAGAAGTCGCCGACGCGGATCGGCTCGTCGGTGATGATCATAATTCCCCCGAACAGATTCTCCAGCGTTTTTTGCGCGGCGAAAGCGATGGCGATCCCGGCGACGCTCACGCCGGCCAGCACGGGGGTGAGGTTGATGCCGGCGCTTTGAAGGATCAGCAGAGCGGCGAGGCCCACGGCGGCGGCCTTGAGGAGACGGCGCACGAGTTGGACGACGGACACGCTGGAGGGTTGACGGGTGCGGATGAGCCGGTTGATGGTCAACTGCGAGGCGACTTCGATCACGCGGAGGAGGAGCCAAACGGTGGCGGCGACGGCCAGTGCGGAAACGGCGCGGATCCAATATTGGCGGGCGAGGATGGGCAGGGTGAGCAGGGGGGTTTCGGCGCGCATCACCAGGACGAGGACGATCAATCGCACCGGGCCGGCGATGGCGGTGAGGCGGTCCTGCGCGCGTTCGCGGGCGATGCGCTCCACCAGCGGCTTGAGCAGGGCGGTGAGCAGCCGCGAGATCCAGTGTGCGGAGAGGAGCGAGAACGGGACGGCCAAGAGTAAGATAAGGAGCTGCCAGACGCGGAGAGAGAACAGGTGAGTGCGGATCTGCAAAACACCTGGGAGATCGCGTTCGAAGGCGGGGCGGTCGATGTCGTCGAACAACTCGGGAATCCGCGCCAGCGTTTCCGCAGAAAAGAGCCAAAGCGGACCGGCGGGCGCCGAAACGCGCTTCAAGAGAATCTCGACGCTGCCGCCGGCAGATGAGATGGCGCCGATGCCCTCCTGGTCCGGGGGAAGCGAGTCGTTCAACGCGCCCTGGGGATCGTCGCTGAGTTTGTCCAGATTCACGATCAGCTCATGATCGAGGACGGTGTAAAGTTGGCGGGCGAGTTCGGCGGCGGCGGAGCCTCTTTCGCCTGTCTGAAGATAGTTGGCGGCGCGGGAGTAGTCGCCGGTTTGCGCGGTCTTGAGAAAGCCGAGCACGGCTCCTTTGGGAGTGGCGCGGCCATAGGGATCGGACGGCGTGGCGGGGGCGGAAGTGGAAGGAGTGAAGGAGGGAAGAGAGATCTGTGCGCGGCCCGTGATGGAGGCGAGGAGACCGAGCGCGAGCGGAAAAACGAGGTGGGGCTTCAGAGGCATCCTACTCTTGATCTAAACACCGCGACGGCTTGGGACGCCAGCGGAGTATCCTGGGAACCGTGGCGTGGATCTGGGTGGCGCTGGCTTGGTGGGCAGGCGCCGCGCATGGCGCAACGGCGGGCGCCCCGGTCTATTACAAAGATGTCGCGCCGGTTTTGCGCCGGCGCTGCGAGACGTGCCACCGGCCGGGTGAGATCGGACCGATGCCGTTGACCACTTACGCGGAAGCGAGGCCGTGGGCTAAGGCGATTCGCGAGGCGGCGCTCCTAAAGAAGATGCCTCCCTGGCTCGCGGACCGGCGCTATGGCATGTGGGCGAACGATCCCTCGTTGACCGACGCCGAGATCGCCACGCTGGCGAAATGGGCCGAGGCGGGCGCGCCGGCGGGATCGCCCAAGGACGCCCCACCGGCGGCGACATGGCCGGTGCGTTGGAATATTCCCCATCCGGACGCGGTGCTGGAGATGCCGGCGCCATTTCCGAGTGCCGGCGAACGGCGTCGTGGAGTATCAGTACATCGTCCTTCCGACGGGTTTCACCGCGGACAAATGGGTGACGATGGCGGAGGTGCGGCCGTCGGCGAGAGCGGTGGTGCATCACGCCGTGGTCTACATCCGTCCGCCTGGCTCGCAGTGGCTGCGCGAGGCCAAGCCGGGCGTGCCCTACAGCGTTCCGGAGGACGATCCGGGCCACGCGAAACTTTGGACAACAAGCGATCTGTTGCTGGTTTACGCGCCGGGCAACCCGCCGGACGAGTTGCCGCCGGGCATGGCGAAAAAGATTCCCGCCGGCGCGGACCTGGTGCTGCAACTGCATTACACTCCCAATGGCAAGGCGGCGCTCGACCGCGAGAAGATCGGCCTTGTGTTCGCGCGGCAGCCGGTGACGCGGCGCGTGCTATCGCTTCAGATGGGCAACGACCGCTTCGTCATTCCCCCTGGCGACCCTCATTTCCGCGTGTCGGCGCACGGCACCCTGCCTTACCAGGCCGAGCTTCTGAGCCTGTTCCCGCACATGCATCTTCGCGGAAGCTCGTTCGATTTTCGTTATATCCATCCCGATGGAGAAGTGGAGACGCTGCTCTCGGTTCCGCGCTACGAATTTCATTGGCAAATTTCCTATCGGTTGGCGGCGCCGCGCGCACTGCCAGCGGGGGCGCGCCTCGAATGGGTGGCCTATTACGACAACTCGGCGAACAATCCGCAAAACCCCGATCCGGCGGCGGCGGTGCATTACGGCGAGCAGAGCGGCGCCGAGATGATGATCGGGTTTTTCGACGTGGCAGTGCCTCCGGATATGGATAAAAATGAATTCTTCGAGCGGCGGCGGTAGAAGGTGGCTCATGCCGGCTGACACGAAGGCAACCGGCGCGGGACGGCGACGTATTCGAGAATAACCACGCCTTGCTCTCACTACCTCCCAGCATGTTCATTCGCCGTAGGCTGTCCTTGTCTTTCTTACTCGTCTTGAAAATTCTGCGCAACGCGGGCCTCATCGCCGTCGTCGCGCTGATGCCATCCGGCTTCGCGCAGCGCATTGAGCCGGATACCATCCCCGTGAAAAACTGGCCGATGCGAACCGCCGCGGATCAGAGCTCGGGCAACTCGACGAACGATTCGCAATTGGTTTACGTTGCCATCACACCCTGCCGCGTCTTGGACACCCGCGCCCAGGCCGGCTCAAGCAAAACGGGGCCGTTCGGCCCTCCCTCGCTCGTGGCCAATCAGGCGCGCGCCATTCGGGTTCCTTCGTCCAACTGCGGAGTACCCGTGTCCGCGGCGTATTCGCTGAATTTCGTCTCCATCACTCCGCAGGGACAGAGCGTTGGATGGGTCGCGGCGTGGCCAGACGACAAGTCCTGGCCGGGGACAGTGATCCTGAACGCCCCGCAAGGCGGCATTGTCGACAATTCGGCGATCGTGCCGGCGGGAGCGGATGGGGGTATCCAGGTATTGGCTACGGACAACGCCGACATCGTGATGGATATGAATGGATACTTTGTTCAGGCTCCCGCTGTGCGGGGTCCAGCCGGTCCGGCCGGGCCAGCGGGGCCAACCGGAATGGCGGGGCCGATGGGCGTTCTTGGACCCCAGGGACCGGCCGGTCCAATTGGGAACACAGGGCCGGCGGGCCTTCTTGGACCGGAGGGGCCGGCCGGCGTCACGGGGACGGCGGGCGCTATCGGACCGCAGGGACCGGCCGGCATCACGGGTCCGATGGGCGTTCTCGGACCGCAGGGGCCGATGGGGAACACCGGCCTCATGGGCGCTACGGGACTCCAAGGGCCGGTAGGGCCAGCCGGTGCGACAGGGAGCACTGGCGCGACGGGGCCGGCCGGTCCCGGTGGAGCGCTCGCGTTTGCCGACTTTTTTGCGCTGATGCCTTCCGATAACTCAGCGTCAATCCCCGCCGGTCAGGACGTCGCCTTTCCTCAGGATGGATCGATTACATCCGGCGGCTCCATCTCCCGGCTGACTTCGTCTTCCTTCAATTTGTCCGCCATTGGCACCTATCAAGTGATGTTTCAGGTCAGCATCGAATTCGGACAACTGGATTTGTCTCTAAATGGGACGGAACTCCCGGCGACGGTTGCCGGGAGTATCGATTTTGGGAATCAGGTTGTCGCAACGTCTCTTGTCACTACGACCGTCGTCAATTCCATCCTCACTGTTCGGAATCCGGTCCTGGATTCCAGATCTTTAACGCTCCCGGTAAATGCGGGAGGATCGCTCCCGGTCTCGGCGCATCTTGTGATTACGCAAATCCAGTAATCGTTTGACGCCATTAAGCGGCGCGAAAAGAATCCACGGCGAGCTCACAACTTTGGCCGGGACCGTTTCGCAGCGCGCGTCGTGAACGGGTTGCGAAGCGGTCAGCCGATTCGCGCGCGGGCATTCCGCCGCGTCGACGATTCCGGTGAGACCGCCTGGATAACCACGCGGACGCCGCGGCGCAGGATTACCAGGCTCCATTCGCCCTCCGCCAATGAGGTAACGGAATCGTCTCGGGCCGCAAAGCGGCGGCATCTGCTTGACTCGCTTGGTGCGAGTAGTCTAATGTATGGATTCGACTTTGACGCATCTCCGGGCGGGAAAACGAAACTATGGCGGATAACCAAACGGGCGAGACGGTCCGCGTGGACGCGTCGCTCGAATCGGCTTTGGAGAGCGTGGATGCGGCCGAAGAGTCGGTGCTGAACGTGGCGGCCGAGATTGGATTTCCGGAAGAGGAGATGCACCGGATCGGGATGGCCGTCCGGGAGTCGATGGTGAATGCGGTGGTGCATGGGAATCGCTACAGCGGGAGAAAGAAGGTCCGGCTGCAAGTGCTGAAGGCGGCCGATCATCTGGCCGTGATTATCCGCGACGAAGGCGAAGGATTCGAGATGACGACGGTTCCCGATCCGCTTTCCGAGGAAAACCTTCTGCGGCATTCCGGACGCGGGCTGCTGCTGATCCAGGCCTTCATGGACGAAGTAAGCGTGCATAAGACCGGGAGCACCGGCACCGAAGTGAGAATGGTGAAGTATCTGGCGAAAGCCGGGTGAGGAAGCTTTGCAATAGTGGTCCGACTTTGAATCGAGGAGGTTCTATACATGAGCGTTAAAATTTCGACCCGCCAAGTTGGCGATGTGACGGTGATCGACGCCTCTGGCCGCATTACCCTGGGCGAGGGGGCGAGCAATTTCCGGGACACGATTCGCGATCTGGCGGCGAAGGGAAACAAGAAATTGCTTCTCAACCTGGGAGAGGTGTCCTATATCGACAGCTCCGGCATCGGCGAGATGGTTTCGAGCTTCACCACCGTGACCAACGGCGGGGGAACGCTGAAACTGCTGGGATTGAACAAACGGGTGAAGGATTTGTTGCAGATCACCAAGCTGTACACCGTTTTCGAGGTCTTCGACGACGAGCCAGCCGCGTTGCGCAGCTTCGCCTAACGGCCTGGGCGGCGGGGGTGGACCCGGAGGTTCGCCCTCGCTCGGAGCGCCCGGCGAAAATATTTTCTCCAGACAATTCCGAACTATGTCAGACTGTTTATGTGGAGGCGGAGACCGACCGGGTTCGTTTCGCCCCAGGAGTTTCCTCCGGGCTGTGCCAATAACCTTAGGAGGACGAAGTTCATGCAACCGAGTATTGGAATTACCGCGATCGTCGCGGACGAGTTAGGCCTTCTTCGCGAAGGTTTGACGGCCATTTTGAAATCCGACTCGCGGGTAACCGTGGTGGCGGAATGCGCGGATGGCGTTTCGGCGATGGATGCGATTCGGGCACACCATCCGGATGTGGCCATTCTCGACGTACAGATGCCGGGGCTATTTTGCCTGGAGATCCTGCGCGAAATCCGGGACGGCGGATTACCCACGAAGGCGATCATGATGTCGGCGCGCCGGGAGCGGCGAGGCGTCATCGAGGCGTTGCGCGCCGGGGCGAGCGGCTATATCCTGAAGACCGGTTCGGGAAGGCAGTTGTTGGATAGCATTGACCACGTGATGTCGGGAGGCGTGTATATCGCGCCCGAGGTCGCTTCAGGCGAGTTATTCGTCCCGCCGCATAGGGGGATGTCGTCGGATCCGGTGGATTCTCTTAGCGCCCGGGAATATCAGGTATTCAGTCTGCTGGTGGAGGGCGTGCGGGCGAAAGAGATCGCCTCCCGCCTTCATCTGAGCCCGAAAACGGTGGATACTTATCGTGCCAGTATGATGCGGAAGCTGGACATCCACGACCTGGCGGGCCTGGTGCGCTTCTCTATGCACCGCGAGGCTAATGGAACGGAGAAACGGGCGCAGACGCCGGTATACGCTCTTCAAGAAGCGGCTCTGGTGTAACATCCGGCGGTATCCTGCGGGCGAGGAAGCGGCGGAGACAGCGGCGGCAGCGGAAAGCCAGGATGCCCGTCCCGCGCAACAGGTGCTCCACGATTCCTCGCCGGCGCGAACGCTGTATGTCGACCGCTCCGCAGTAAGGACAAGCCGAGGTTGAACTATATCGCGGCACGTCTACTATAAAGTCTAGCTGAAACGCCGAAGTTCTCAAATACCCCGGGGATCAGCGGATTGTCCGTAGGACCTCCCGGTTCAGCGCGGAATCCGAGGATAAAACCGCGGGTTGGGATCGCTGTGATAGCATCGAATTGAAGGACCGGGACGCCACGGGCTTACTGCGCCCGCTTCGCGCTCCAACGTGAAAAGAGGATGAGGATTGGCTAGATTAACCAGAAAAGCGATGAAGTCGGATCCGTTCGTCTCCGAAATGCGGATCGGCTACGATTTTATCGCCACGCACCGGCCGGCGATGATTCGGTACGGGTCGATCGCCGGGATTCTTCTGGTATTAGGCGCGGCGTTTTATTTTTATCGTCAGCACGAGAGCGAAATCCGGCAGGATCTTTTGACGAAGGCGCTGATTGTCAATCAGGGAACGGTGGGCGGCCAGCCGACTCCTATCGCGCCGAACTTCGCCACGCAGGTGGAAAAAGATAAGGCCGTGCAAAAGGCGTTTGGAGACTTGGCCGCGAAATATCCGGGGACGCCCGAGGGCACGGTGGCCGAATACATATTGGCTTCGCAGGCGGCGGACAAAGGGGACATGGCGCAAGCGGCGAGGCGGATGAAAGACGTCGTGGACAACGGCGACGGGCCGTATGTGTCGCTGGCCAAGATCTCACTCGCCAAGATCTACGCCTCGGAAGGAAAAACGGGGGAAGCGGAGAATCTGGTGCGGTCGCTCGTGGACAAGCCTACCGTGCTGGTGTCCAAAGACGCGGCCACGCTGGAGCTGGCGGCGATCGTCGCGCCGAAGAATCCCAAAGAGGCCAAAGCGCTGCTGAGCCCGCTGCGGGGCAGCGACCGCGCCGCCATCAGCAAGGCGGCGATGGACGCCTATACGCAGTTAAAACTGAATTAGGCCGCGATGGTCCGCGGTCTGGGTAAGCTTCGCTTCGCCATCGAAAGCAGCTTGGGGCGGCGGTATCCGGAGGCGGATCACCCGTACCGGAACGCCTTCGAACGGGATCGGGACCGGATCGTTCACGCCCGCGCGTTCCGGCGGCTGGAAAACAAGACGCAGGTTTTTTCGGCGCCGTTTTCCGATCATTTCCGCAACCGCCTGACGCATACGATCGAAGTGGCGCAGATCGCGCGCACGGTGGCGGGGGTTCTACGGCTCGACGAAGGTTTGA
Organism: uncultured Acidobacteriota bacterium; assembly: GCA_963823105.1. GTDB lineage: Bacteria > Acidobacteriota > Terriglobia > Bryobacterales > Bryobacteraceae > JAJYKC01. Next base: position 59,038 of record CAWGKC010000005.1, on the reverse strand, counting down.
CGGAGGCTCTGGCGCTGGGGCACGACATCGGGCATCCTCCGTTCGCCCACGCGGGCGAGGAGGAGCTGGACCGGCGCATGCGGGCGTATGGCGGCCGGTTCGATCACAATAGCCATGCGCTGCGCATTGTCGAGGAATTCGAACAGCGGTACGCCCGTTTTCCGGGATTGAACCTGACGTTCGAGGTGCGGGAGGGCATCGCCAAACATTCCCGCGATTTCGAGCGTGGCGAAGACCCGGAGCTCGACCAGTATCTGCCCGGCGTGCGTCCGCCGCTGGAGGCGCAGTTGATCGATCTGGCGGACGAGATCGCCTACGACACGGCCGATCTTGACGACGGCTATTCGGCACGGCTGGTCGAACTCGCCGAGGCGAGGGAGGCGGTGCCGCGGTTCGGCGAATTCTGCGAAAGGGCGGAGACGCAGTTTCCCGGAGCGACGGAAAAGGAGCGCTTTTACGAAGCGCTGCGGCACGTAGTCGACGCGCTGGTGTCGGGGTTGATCGAAGGGACGGTGGAAGCGGCCGAGGCTTCCGGCGCGGCGAGCGCCGAAGAGGTGCGCCAATGGCCCGCGCGGCTGGCGCGGTTCACGCCGGAGGCGCGGGAGATCAACGCCGGGCTGAAGCGGTTTCTGCACGAGCGGGTTTACGGAACGCCGGCGCTGCTCGAGGAGCGCCGGGTTGCGATGCGCCGCATCGGCGAGTTGTTCGAATTTTTCGTCTCGCATCCGGAGCGGCTGCCGGAGGGGTATGGGGAGCGGCTGGAATCGGCCCCGGCGCATCGAGTGGTTTGCGATTACGTGGCGGGGATGACCGACCGGTTTTTCCTGCGCACGTACGAGGAGTTTCTCGGCGGGTGAATTACTCCTCCGTTCGCGAGTGGACGCTTTGCGGCTCGGCGTTGCGCACCCCGTAGAGCTTGCGCAATTGACGGCAGATCTCGGCGGCGCGGGCCGCCAAATCCTCGCCGCGCTCGTAGTCGATTTCCACTTTCACGTAAACGTCCGCTCTGGGCATCGATTCGATCTTAAACCATCAGCTTCGGAACGAGATTCCCGGCGACGTCGGTAAGGCGGAAGTGGCGGCCCTGGAATTTGTAGGTGAGTTTCTTGTGATCGACGCCCATGCGGTTCAGGATGGTGGCCTGCACGTCGTGGATGTGGACCGGATCGGAGACGATGTTGTAGCTGTAGTCGTCGGTTTCACCCAACGTGATGCCGGGTTTGATGCCGCCGCCGGCCATCCACATGGTGAAACAGCGCGGATGGTGGTCGCGCCCATAGTTGGCGGCGGTGAGCTTGCCCTGGCAGTAGACGGTGCGGCCGAATTCCCCGCCCCAGACGACGAGGGTGTCGTCGAGCAAACCGCGCTGTTTTAAGTCCATGACCAGGGCGGCGGAGGGTTGATCGACGCTCTGGCATTGAAGCGAGATGTCGCGGGGCAAGTCGTTGTGCTGATCCCAGCCGCGTTTGTAGAGCTGCACGAAGCGCACGTTGCGCTCGATGAGGCGGCGGGCGAGAAGGCAGTGGGCGGCGTAGGTGCCGGGCTTGCGCGAATCGGGGCCGTACATTTCGAAGACGCTGTCCGGCTCCTTGGACAGATCCATCAGATCGGGCACCGACGTTTGCATGCGGTAAGCCATCTCGTATTGGGCGATGCGGGTCTCGATCTCCGGATCGGCGAAGGCTTGGGAGTGGAGTTGGTTCAAGGCGGCGACGCCATCGAGCATGTTGCGGCGGGTGCTTTTGTCGATGCCAGGGGGGTCGGACAGGTACAGAACCGGATCGCCGGTGGAGCGGAACTGGACGCCCTGGTATTTCGACGGCAAGAAGCCGTTGCCCCACAGGCGCGAGAACAGCGGCTGGTCCGTGTTGAGGCCGCTTTGCTGGGAGATCAGCACGACGAACGAGGGCAGATCCTGGTTCTCGCTGCCTAGCCCATAGCTGACCCAGGCGCCCATGCTCGGCCGTCCCGGCTGCTGGCTGCCGCTTTGCAGAAAGGTGATGGCGGGGTCGTGATTGATGGCGTCGGTGTTCACCGTGCGGACGATGGCCACCTCGTCGACGATCTTGGCGAAGTGGGGAAGAAGCTCGCTGACCCAGGCGCCGGATTGGCCGTGCTGGCCGAACTTAAAAATCGACGGAGTGAGGGGAAACGAGGCCTGGCCGGAGGTCATGCCGGTGATGCGCTGGCCGTTGCGCACGGAGCCGGGCAACTCCGTGCCTTCGAGATTCCGGAGCTTCGGCTTGTAATCGAACAGATCGATCTGCGAGGGAGCGCCGGATTGATGGAGGAAAATGACGCGCTGGGCTTTGGCGGGGAAATTGGGGAAGCCGGGCAGGCCGCCGACGGCGGTGTGAGGGGCGATGGTTCCGGCGAAGGCCTCCGGAGCCAAAAGCGAGGCCAGCGCCGCGGTGCCGATGCCGGCGCTGCCGAGCGAGAAAAAATGACGGCGGGTAAGGGCCGGGCCGAGTTCGTCTTCGAGTGACATCGTTAAATTACTCCTTGGTGATGGTCTCGTCGAGATTCAGAATGGCGCTGGCCACCGTGGTCCATGCCGCCAACTCCGGCGCATCGAGTCCATTCGCCGGAGTGGATTCGCCGACGGCCAAAAGTTTGCGCGCGTTGCCGGGATTCTTGCGGTAGGCGGCGAACGATTTTACTTCGATTCCGCGAAGGATCCGAATTTCCTTTGCATCCGGTAGCCGCGCCGTGGCCAAACGGAACGCATAGCGGATGCGGCTGCGCCGGATCCTTGCCGCCTTCGAGGATGGCGCGCTGCGCCAGGGCCCGCGCGGCCTCGACATACGTCGGATCGTTCAGCAGCACCAGCGCCTGGAGCGGCGTGTTCGTGGGCAGGCGGCGGGCGGTGCATTTCTCGCGATCCGGGGCGTCGAAGGTGACCAGGGAGGGAGGAGAGCTGGTGCGTTTCCAGAACGTGTACATGCTGCGGCGGTAGAGGTCGTCGCCGTGGCTTTGGGTGTAGCTCTGCGCGGAGAAGCCGTCGCCGAAAGCGATGTCCGTCCACAGGCCTTTGGGTTGATAGGGGAAGACGCTCGGGCCGCCGACGCGCTCGCGCAGCAGACCGGCGGCGGCGAGAGCGTTGTCGCGGATCATTTCCGCGGGCAGACGAAAGCGCGGGCCGCGCGCGATGAGGCGGTTTTCAGGATCCCGTTCGAGCAGCTCCGGAGTGGCGCGCGAATCCTGGCGGTAGGCGGCGGAGGTGACGATCAGACGCTGCATGGCGCGGACGTCCCATCCGCGTTGCATGAATTCGGTGGCCAGCCAATCGAGCAAGGGCCGGTTGCTGGGCGCTTCGCCCTGCGATCCGAAGTCCTCCACCGTTTTGACGATGCCGGTTCCGAAATACATCTGCCAATAGCGATTCATGACCACGCGCGCGGTGAGCGGATTGGCGGGGCCGACCAGCCAGCGCGCCAGCGTCAGGCGGTTCAGCGGAGCGTTCTTAGGAAGCGGCGGAAGGATCGCCGGGACGCCGGGCTGGACGATCTCGCCGCGATTGCGATAATCGCCGCGGCCGAGGATCGCCGTCTCGCGGGGCTTTTCGAGCTCGGCCATCACCATGGTTGTCGGGATTATTTTGTTGAGCGCGTCGCGCTCCTCCTCGAGCCGTTTGCGCTCCATGTAAGCGCGCCGGATCTCGGCGGGCGCCTCCGTGGAAAGATAATAGTCGCTCAACCGCTCCGCCTGGGCGTCCTTACGCTTGGCGGGGGGAATCAAAATCGTCGCGCGGATCGGCTCGTCCGTCACCAGCGTCGCCGCTTCCTCCGGCGTCAGCGGCCGGTCGTAAATTCGCAGGTCGTCCACCTCGCCGCGGTACGCTCCTCCGAACGCCTTGTCGCCGATCTCGAGTGGCGTCTCGACGCCCTCCAGTCCTTGCAGCGAATCGCTCGAGATTTCCAGCTCGTCGGGCTTACCGTCGAAGAGCATCTGGACTCCCGAGGCTTTTCCGGAGCCGTCGTAGTTCAGCGTCAAATGATGCCATTCACCCGGATTGAGCCTCGTTCTGGAACGGACTTCGATGGCGTTGCCCGGCCACGCCTCGCTGAGACGAACGATGACACGAGGGCGCCAATGTTGGATTCCCGTGAGCAGGAAGTCGTCGACGGAAACCTGGAGCCCGCGGCGCGTCTTCGCATCGCTCATTTTTTCGAGCACGATCAGCGGTTCGTGGCTGGAGGGGTCGATCCACAGCGCCAGGCTAAACGGCTTGCGCACATCGAACAACCCTCCGTCGCCGAGGCTCACTTGGGTGTCGCCGTCGAAGGACTGCCGCGCGATTGACGGCGCCCGTCGAGTAAGTCAAGTCGCCTTTCACCACGCGGCCGTAACGGTAGTGCCCGGAGACGTCCGACAGCCCTCCGTCGAATTCATAGTGCGCCGCCAGTCCGTCGCGCGTGGGTTGGGCAAGCGTCGCGAGGCGCGTTCGTTCCCAATCCGACTGGAGCGCCGCCAGCGTTTTCTCGTCGAGCTCCTTGTCGAGCGCCGCGATGCCGTCGTCCAATGCCTTGAGCCGTTCGGCCTGAGCGGGCGACGGCAAGGGAAGAAACGGCTGGGCGTTTCCGTGCTGGCCGTCGAGGCCTTTTTCGGAAACGTTATCGAAGAAGGCGTAGAACTGATAGAACTCTTTTTGCTTGATGGGATCGTATTTGTGATCGTGGCAGCGCGCGCAGCCAAGCGTCGTTCCCATCCACGTGGCGGCGGTGGTTTCCAGGCGGTCGACGACGTATTCGTTCTGGTATTCCTCCGGAATGGCTCCGCCCTCGAAATTGATCATGTGGTTGCGGTTGAAGCCGGTGGCGATGCGGTCGGAGACGGTGGGATTGGGGAGTAGGTCGCCGGCGAGCTGCTCGATGGTGAACTCGTCGAACGGCATGTTGCGATTGAAGGCGGCGATCACCCAATCGCGCCAATGCCACATCTCGCGGGCGCTGTCGATGTGGTAGCCGTGGGTGTCGGCATAGCGCGCCAGATCCAGCCACTGCATGGTCATGCGCTCGCCGTAGCGCGGCGAATGCAGCAGCCGGTCCACCACTTTTTCGTAGGCGTCGGGGCTTTTGTCGGCGAGAAAAGCGTCCACCTCGGCGAGCGTCGGAGGCAGGCCGGTGAGGTCGAAGCTGACGCGCCGGATGAGCGCGGCGCGGCCCGCCTCCGGCGACGGCTTCAAGCCCTCGGCGTCGAGTTTGGCTAGTACGAACGAATCGATGGGATTTCTCACCCATCCCGGATTCGAAACGTTGGGCGTCTCCGGGCGCTTGGGCGGGATGTAGCTCCAGTGCGCCTCCCACGGAGCGCCCTCGTCGATCCACTTGCGAATGGTTTCCACTTGCGCCGGCGTCAGCGCGAGGCCGGAATACGGCGGCGGCATGAGCGCGGCTTTTTTTGTGGAGCTAATGCGCTGAAAGAGCCTGCTTGAAGAGGAATCCCCGGGGACGATGGGACGATAGCCGCCGCGGTCCGCGTAGGCGCCGCCGTCCTTGGTATCGAAGCGCAGATTGGCCATGCGCTTGGAGCTGTCGGGGCCGTGGCAGGCGTAGCATTTGTCGGAGAAAATGGGTCGGATCTCGCTGTCGAAATCGACGCGATCCGGTGGGTTCGCAGCGCTTAGACCGGCGACCGACAAAGCGCCGAGAACTCCAAACGCCAAGGTACTGTTCCGCATGGATTGCTTACGGCTTCCATTACATCACAGCGAGGGAAACGATGGGCGGTGTTACGATAGCGGTTTCCAAGGATTTCTTATGAAATGCGTTCTTTGCGACGAGCGGAAGCCGCGCAGGCGGTGCCCTGGCGTGGGCGGCGATATCTGTTCGATCTGTTGCGGAAACGAGCGCGAGCGGTCGATTTTGTGTCCGTCGGACTGCGAGTACCTGCGCGAGGCGCGCCGGCACGAGCGGCGCGCGGGGATCACACTGGAGGATCTTCCCAACGCCGATCTCCAGGTCACCGAGGAGTTTTTGTATGAACACCGCGAGCTGATGGCTCTGTTGGGCGCGGCGATTTTGGCCGCGGCGGAGGGAGTCGAAGGCGCGCTGGATTCGGACGCGCTGGAGGCGATTGACGGCCTTGTTCAATCGCTGCGCACGCTGCAAAACGGGCTGTACTACGAACGGCTCCCGGACAATCCGATCGCCCGCGCGATTCAACGGGACATGCGGGCGGCCTTGAAGTCAATCGAAGCGCGGCCGGACGCGCCGCCGGTCCTCTCCGCCGGCGTCATAGGAATGATGGTGTTCTTTCAGCGCGTGGCGCTTAATTCCAACAACGGCCGTCCGAAATGCCGCGCCTTTATCGATTTTCTTCGCGACGGCCTGGCGCTGGAACCGCCCCCGTTGGAACTGCCGCCGTTGATCGTGACGCCATGACCGGCTTCGTGCTGTTCGCGCACGGCTCCAGCGTCGAGGCGGCGAACGAGGCGGTGCGCGCCGTGGCGTCGCGATTCGTTCCCGCCGCCGATTGCATCGTGGAGGCCGCTTTCCTGGAGCAAGGCCGGCCCGATTTGGCCGGAGGCGTGGCGCGGTTGGTGGAGCGGGGTGCGTCGCGCGTCGTGGTGATTCCGTATTTCCTGACGCTCGGCATCCACCTTCAGCGCGATCTGCCGCGGATCGTCGAAAGCATCGGGCGCGGCATCCCCGGCGTCGAGATCGAAGTTACGCCGCCGCTCGATGGGCATCCGGCGCTGCTGGATATCGTGATGGAGCGCGCCCGCGAGGCATTGGCGCGGACGAAGGAGCCCGCTTGAAAGCGAAACTAATCGAGACGCGCGAACTGTGCCACGAGGTGCGGCACTTCGTGTTCGAGGCGCCGGAGATCGACGAGTTGACCTTCAAACCCGGCCAGTTCGTGTCCATTTCCGAAGAGATCGGCGGAAAAAAAATTATACGGCCTTACTCCATCGCCTCTCCCCCGGGGGATGCCAACCGGTTCGAATTGTGCCTGAACCGCGTGGCCGAGGGGTTGCTCTCGCCACGCATTTTCGCGCTACGGCCGGGCGACGAATTGGAAGTGAGTAAGCCGCTCGGCTATTTCACGTTGCGCAATCCGGGCCGCGAGGCGGTTTTTGTCGCCACTGGCACCGGCATCGCGCCTTTCCGCTCGATGCTGCGCGCCCATGTGCCGGAATATACTTCGCCGTTCACGCTGATCTTCGGGACGCGCTATGAGAGTTCGTTGATGTATCACGAGGAGTTCGAAAAACTTGCGGCGCTGCATCCCCACTTTCGCTATCTTCCGGTGCTGAGCCGCCCCGGCGATGAGTGGAGGGGATTGACCGGGCACGTTCAGGCGCACATGCTGGAGGCGATCGGGGACCGGCGAGATCTGGACGTGTATTTGTGCGGACTGAAGGCGATGGTGGACGACGCCCGCGGGCGATTGAAGGACATCGGCCTGGACCGGAAACAGATCGTTTTCGAAAAGTACGACTGAGCGGTTTAGATATCGCGGACTTCGGTGGTGCGGTAGATTTCTTTCACCTGCGCCATGCCGGCGAAATTCGTGCCTGGCAGGCGGGCCGAAGCGGTACCCGCCGCGACGCCCCAGCGCACGCTGTCGGCGAAATCCTTCTTCTTGGTTTGCGCCCAGACGAAGGCGGCCGCTTCGGCATCGCCGGCGCCGATGGGGCAGAGCGCGTCGACGCGGGGTGGCAAGACTTCAATGATGCGCTCGTCATCCGCCGCCATGGCGCCGCGGCTACCGAGCGAGAGGATGACGCTCTGCGCCCCGAGCGCTTTCATCCGCTCCACCGCGTCGCGAAAATGCGCTCTGGTGATGAGAGCGCGATTCAGCAGCCGCTCGGCCTCCTGCTGATTCGGCTTCACCACGGTGGGTCCGGCCTCGATACCGTAGAGCAGCGGATCGCCGTCGGTATCGAGCAGGGTTTTCACGTTCCGCTCCCGCGCCTTCACGATCAGCTTGCGGTAAAAATCCGGAGCGACCGTGGGAGGAATGCTGCCGCACAGCATCAGCCAACTCGCTTTGTCGAGTTTCGACGCGACGGCTTCCTCCATCCGCGCCAATTCTTTTTCCGAGATCCGCGGGCCTTGCTCGTTCAATTTCGCGGTGAGTCCCTGTTGATCGGAGATGGTGAGATTGGTGCGGATTTCGTGTTCGATCGGCACGGCCTCGAAAGGGAAGCCTGCGCCGGTGAGCAGCTTCTTGAGCTTCGCGCCGGTTTTTCCCCCCGAAACGAGAATCGCCAGAGTCTTGGCCCCGAAGGCGTGCAGCACGCGCGAAGCGATGATGCCGCGGCCGCCGGCGGCGTCGCCGGTGGCGAGAATATAGGCGCGGTCGTCGAAAACCAGACGGTCCACGCTGACGTTGCGGTCGACCGCCGGGTTGATGGTGACGGTAAGAATCAAACTCCAATGTTACCCTGAATGTTGAACCGGCATCCGCATTTTTGGCCGTATTTCGCCCTCGCCGCCGTATGCGTTTTGTGGGGCACCACGTACCTTGGAATCCGGATGGCGCTGGAGTCGTTTCCACCGGCGCTGCTCATGGGCGCGCGCTACTCTCTCTCGGGCGGAATCCTGCTTGCCGCGGCACGCCTGCGCGGAGCGCATATCCCGCGCGGCCGCGAATTGCGGACCACGGCGCTCACCGGATTGGTGATTATCGGCGGAGGCACGGGCGCGCTGGCGTTCGCCGAAACGTGGATTCCCAGCGGCCTCGCGGCTCTGTTCATCACCGCGTCGCCTTTTTGGATGGTGGGCATCGAAGCGCTGTGGCCGGGAGGCGAGCGGCTTCACCGCCCGGTGATCGGCGGCATCTGCGTGGGTCTCGCCGGCACAGTCCTGCTCGTCTCCCACCGCGCCAGCGGCGCGGCCAGCCATGGCTCCGTGATCCTTGCGTTTTTGTTGCTCCAATGCGGTTGCGCTTGTTGGGCGCTCGGTTCTATCGCCCATCGCCGGCAGAGCGCCGGCGCCCATCCCGTAGTCAGCGGAGCGATCCAACAACTGGCCACCGGCATCGCCTATCTGATCCCGTCGCTATTCTTCCTCGGCCCGCACGTGCGATGGAGCGTCCGCGGCGCCGGAGCGGTGATCTACCTGGTTTGTTTTGGATCCATTCTTGGCTACAGCGCATACTCGTATGCGCTGAACAGCCTGCCTGTGGCCATCGTTTCGATCTATACGTTTGTCAACCCGGTGATCGCCGTGTTCCTCGGTTGGCTGTTCTATCGCGAGCCGTTCGGTTGGAGCGAGGCGATGGCGATGCTTGTGATTTTCGCCGGGGTGGCGATCGTAAAAAAGTACGGCCACCCCGCGCCAGCGGCGATGCTCAGCGACGCAGAGGAACCCTCCGCGGCTTGAAAGTATGCTCATGGAATCCCGTGTCGCGAAGTTTCTATATTTGGCAGCGGCGCTCTCGTTGTTGCAGGTAACAGCGGCGGCTCAAGCGGCTCGTTATGTGGGATCGGCAATATGCGCCAACTGCCACGCCTCCACCTATGAGCGGTGGAAGCGGACGCGCATGGCCAATGTCGTCCGCGATCCAAGGGAGCATCCCGACGCTATTCTTCCGGATCTATCGAAGCCGGACCCGTTGGTGACGTTTACGAAAAACGACATCGCGTTCGTCTATGGCGGCAAATGGAAGCAACGGTATTTTCAGCGAATCGGCGGCGATTATTTCGTTTTGCCGGCGCAGTGGGACGTCACGAACCGGAAGTGGCTTCCTTATTTCGTGAAGAATGGCGCGGACTGGTGGGCGACGCTTTATCCGCCCGATAATTCGAAGCGCCCGACGGGGCCGTTGTGCGACGGGTGCCATTCGGTGAACTACGACATTCAAACCAAAACCGTCAGTGAATGGAACGTGGGTTGCGAAAAATGCCACGGGCCGGGGAGCGGGCACGCGGCAGCGCCGTCGCGGGCCAATATTGTCAATCCGGCGCGCCTGGGCTATGTCGCGGCGAATGACATCTGCATCCAGTGCCATTCGCAAGGGCGTCCGTTGAAGAATCCCATCGAAGGAAAGTATTACGATTGGCCGGTTGGTTTTCGGGCCGGCCTCGATCTGAAGGATTATTGGCGGCTGGAGGAGCACAAGCCCGGCGAGGCGTCGTTCACCCATTTCGCCGACGGCACGGCCCACAAAAACCGAATGCAAGGGAACGACTTCGTCGCCAGCGCAATGTACACGCACGGCGTCACTTGTTTTAGCTGCCACGACGTGCATGGAACGCAAAACAACGCCGACCTTCTGAAGCCCGCCGGCGCGATGTGCCTGGAATGTCACGGCCCGAGTTCGCCGAACGGCCCGCATACGGCCACCATGGAGCAACACACCCATCACAAGGCGGGGAGCGCGGGAGGCGAGTGCGTGGCCTGCCACATGCCGAAGATCGAACAGACTCTGGGCGATGTCATGGTGCGCAGCCACACCTTCCGATTCATCACGCCCGCGATGACCGAAACTTTGCGCGTTCCCAATCCCTGCAACCTGTGCCACGCGGACAAATCGGTTCAATGGGCTCGCGAAACATTGAGGACGTGGCCGGAATTTTCACCTTGGCGCGTGGGCGAATAGCCGCGGTGGCGCTTACGCGTGAAAGGCCGCCGCGATTCCGGTAAGGTTGCCGGTTGTTATCATAAGACTGAAGAATATGCTGTCACAAGGTCTGCACGTTCGCCTCGGTCTTAAGCAGACTCTGACGCCTGGACTCGTCCAGATGGTGACGGTTCTCCAGATGACTCGCATGGAGTTGAAGGAGATGATTACCCAGGAGATGGCGGAAAACCCCGTCATGGAAGAATCCCTGGACCCGGCGGAGGAGTTGACTCCGGAAGAAGCGCAGGCGCTGCTCGAAGACGAGCGGGTGAAGGATCCGTCGGATCAATCGATCCTGGACGCGGCCAACGACAGCGTCGCCGATCAGGACATGATCGACTACGCGGCCGAGACCGGTAAAGAGTCGGCGAACGGGCAGCCGGAGGCTCCTTCGGGCGTCGAAGCGGCGGTGGCGGAGCCGGTGGAAGTGAAAGCCGAGGCGGATAAAGACCCGTTCGACGAGATCGATTTCGGGGAGTTCTTCAACGATTATCTGGACCCTGGCTTCAAAAATCCGGCGTCCGAGCAGATCGAGAAACCGTCCTACGACACGTTCCTTACTTCGCCGGTGACGCTGGCCGATCACTTGCAGTCGCAGTTGAGCGTGCTGGTTTTGGCGGAAGAGGTCCGCGACGCGGCCGATTATATTATCGGGAATCTCGAAGAGAACGGCCGCCTTACGACGTCGCTCGAAGAGATGGCGCTGTCGAGCGGGCATACCACGGAGGAATTGAAAGCGGCGTTGCGCGTGGTGCAGTCGCTCGAGCCGGCGGGGTTGGCCGCGGCCGACGTCCGCGAGTGCCTGCTACTGCAACTGGAGAGCCGCAACGGCCAGGGTGGCGTCGCGTGGCGGATCGTCGATCAACATCTGAAGCTGCTCGAGACCAAGCAGTTCAAGGAACTGGCCAAGGCGCTCGGCCGTCCAATCGAACATATTCAGATCGCGGTGGAAGTGATCCGCCATCTGGATCCGCGGCCGGGTTTGCGCTTCTCCTCGCCCGATGCCCGGCATGTGGAGCCGGACGTTTATATTTCCAAAGACGGCGACGAGTATTTGATCCAGCTTAACGACGACGACATCCCGCAAATCCGTTTAAACGGCCAGTACAAGCGGCTGCTCGACCGCGAACAGGAGCCGCGCAAGGAAGTGCGCAATTTTATCAAAGAGAAGTTCGCTTCGGCGCTGATGCTGATGAAGAACATCGAGCAGCGCAAGCAGACGATTTTGAAGGTCTGCCAGACGATCGTCGCGCGCCAGCAGGAGTTTCTGGAATTGGGCATCGATTGCCTGCGTCCGATGATGATCAAGGACGTGGCGGAAGAGATCGGCGTACATCCCTCGACGGTGAGCCGCGCCGTGGCCGGGAAATACGCCCATACGCCGCAGGGCGTTTTCGAGTTGCGTTCCTTTTTCTCCGAGGCGGTGCAGGGCGTCAATGGCGGATCGACGCCGCTGTCGAGCTTGAAAAGAAGAGTTAAGAAGATGATCGAGGAAGAAGATCATGCACACCCTTTGACCGACGAACAGATCACTTCCCGCCTTCGGGCGGAGGGAATCGACGTGACCCGGAGAACGGTGGCGAAATACCGCGAGGATCTGCGAATTCCTTCCACCCACCAGAGGCGGACGCGCGAATAAGCGTGAAACGGCGGAGGCCGGAGGTCCGATTATGAAACTGAACTACACTGGACGTCCTTGGCGGTTCGCTCCCAACGAGCAGGGGAAGATCGACGCTAAGCTCGCCAAGATTTCCAAGATGCTGGAGCACGAGGGCGAACGCGAGGCGCACGTCATCGTGAAACAGGAGCGCCACTTGACCAACGTGGAAATTACGCTGCGGGCGTTCGATCATTCACTGGCGGGCGCCGGATCGAGCCGCGATCTTTTCGAGGCGGTGACCGGAGCGATGGAGAATCTGGAGAAGCAGATTCTCCGGATGCGGGCGAAATGGCGGACGACGAAACGCCATAAGACAGCGCCACACCGCACGCCGGAAGCCGCAAATGCGGCGGGCGAGGCGGCTCTCGCCATGACGCCGAAGCCCGCCGCGGCGAAGAAAACGAAGCCGGCGGCGGTTGCTATGAAAAAGGCAAGGACGCCGGGAACCATCGAGATTTTCAAGGTGAACCACCGGAACGACCGGAAGCCGATGACGCTGGACGAAGCGGTGCTGGAGATGGGCGAGTCCGGCAACTACCTGGTTTACCGCGACGCCGCCACCGAGCGACTGTCGGTGCTTTTACGGCGCCCGGACGGACACTTCGAGTTGGTTGAAAACGAGTGAAGAAGGCCCTGGGGTCGCTGGCCCGGCCGAAAGCCGCGAAGCCGAAGAACGCCAAAGCCGGCGCGGCGAAGGCGGCGGCTCCGGCGCAACTCATCGTCATCACCGGCATGAGCGGGTCGGGCAAAGGCACGGCGCTGAAGGCGCTGGAAGACCTGGGGTATTACGCCGTCGACAATCTGCCGATCGGGCTGATCCCAAAATTCGCCGATTTGGCGGGGGATTCGGCGCGGGTGAGCCGGGCGGCCCTGGTGGTGGACATCCGCGAAGGCGAGGCGTTGAAGCAATTCCCGGCGGTGTTCAAGAGGATTCGTGGACGGTTTCCCGCGAAGCTCCTGTTCCTCGAAGCGGACGATCAAACGCTGCAGCGGCGATTCAGCGAGACGCGGCGGCCGCATCCGCTGGGCGCGGGACGGGCCATCCCGGAGAACATCGAGCACGAACGGCAAATGCTGGCGCCGATCCGCGCCCTCGCCGATCCGATTATCGATACATCGCGGCTGAACGTTCACGAACTGCGGGAGGTGATCGCGGAGAAACTGGGCGACCGGCCGCACGCCAATCTTCGGATCAACGTCACCAGCTTCGGCTTCCGTCACGGCGTTCCCGCCGACAGCGACCTGGTATTCGACGTCCGCTTCTTGCCCAATCCGAATTACATTCCGCAGTTCAAACAACTGACAGGCCGCAACCCCGCCGTTGCCCGCTATATCCGCTCGTTTCCGCAGACGATGGAATTCATGCAGCGGATCACGGATTTGCTGACGTATTTGATCCCTCACTACATCCGCGAAGGGAAAACATACTTGACCATCGCGTTCGGCTGCACCGGCGGGCGGCACCGTTCCGTGATGATCGCCAGCGAGATTCGCAAGCGTCTGGCGGCGGCGGGCTACAAGGCGAAAGAGACGCACCGCGACGCGGGCAAAGCCTGAGGCGAGGCTCTCTACTTCCGATTCGCCTTCCGGCGGAACTCGATGCCGAACGAAGGATGGTCCTGGGTGCCGGTGATTCGTATCGGCACGACGGCGCCGGCGCCGTCCTTCTGGAAAAAAGGATCGGCGATCCGGAGTAGAATCGACTTGAAGCCCGTGACGGTTTGCGAGACTTTGGCCTGCATGCGCAACGTTCCGTGAAAATTCAGATCGCCGGATTTCAGCCCATAATCGCCGTCCAGATTCACCAGCGCGCCTGGGATGGCGAAGGAGAGGCGCGAGAAATTCGCGACGCCGTCCTTGAGCTTGAAATGGCCATGGAAGTCCGATGCGAAGGTTTCCTTATCTTCTCCGATCTCCTTCGGTCTTCCTTGCGCGCGAAGGCTTAAATCGTTCATTTGCCCTTGGACTCCGGTATCGGTGAATTTGGCGGCGGTGATCCCGAACTGTCCATCCAAAGCGAGCCTGGCCATCACGTCTTTTCCTCCGGGCGGGAGGAGAAATTTTGTTTGAAAAGCGATCGCGCCGGTGAGCGGCGGCTTCGGTCCTTTCACGGTCAGGCGGAGCAGATCCTCGATCCGCGCGTGGATCGTTTTGACATCGAGCGCCACGGTCTTCCCCTTTACGCCCGGAGTGCCGGTAACGGCGCCGCGGCATTCGAGCGACGAATGGAGAAACTGGGCATCGACGGGATCGAGCGTGGTGTCGCCATTGACGCCATCGACAATCGCCGAATAGTGCGTCTTGAGATCGACGGGGAAGCCGGCCGTGGCAACGGTGAAGTCTGGCGTGTCCGTGTCGCCGCGCACTGCGATCCGTTCCAATACGCCGCTATATTCGCCAATCGAGGATAGTATGCCGGCGATCCCGGCGAAAACGGAAAGGTCGGCGTGGCGGAACGTGTACTTGCCCGAGACCGGCGTTTGCCGCGGATCTTCCGTCATCCAGGGACCGAAGCTGCCCGTGCTTTCGATGTTGCCCGGCGGCTTCGGGTTGGTAAGCGAGGCGCGAAACGACATCGGCCGGCCGGGACCAACCGAATGCAGGGTCAACTTCTCTATCTCGAAATCGAGTGATTCTTTGTCCTTCGACCGCGGCTCGATTTTGAGCACCGTGCCATCGGCCACGATCTCCTCGATGACGAAGGGAAAGTGGGTTTCGCCGTTTTTGGGATGACCGACCATCCCTTGCTTCATCTTGCCGCGATCGGTGGGCGGAAGATCGATGATCAGGCCCTCCAGCCGGACGTTGGTGACGCGTTTCACAGGGCCGAATAAAAGGCCGTAGCCGGTGTAGGCGGTAAATTTTCGAATGGCGATGAAGGGCTTTTGCGATGGATCCCAACCCTTGTGGCGCAGCGCCAGACCCTCGGCGATGACGCGCGGAGAAGGGAACAGCGAGACGTGGAGCGAGGCGAGTTGAACGTCGGCATCGAAGCGCGCCGAGAGTGCTTGGATTACGCGGCCGCGGGTGATTGGATCCAGCCGTTGGCCGAGCAAAAACAGCCGCGCAACGAGCGCCAGCGCGGCCCCGCCCACAAATGCCAACCATATCCCTGCTGTGGATCGCCCCCGACGCGATGGCATCGTAACGATTGTATGCACATCCGCCGGGTTGTGCGGTTATCCGTGCCGGGAAATCGAAAGGGAGTTCCCGTCGGGATTTCCGACTCACGTCAAGTTTGAATTGTTCGGCGAGGTCCGGACGCCGGGTTCGCTTTGCCGGAAGCATTCGCCGTGCGGACAGAGAGCTTCGGCCTGTCATTGTGTTTGCCGATGGAGCTGCCGGTGGTCAGGACCGGTTCCTCCACAACATGGAACACGTTGCGGCGGAGCCTCCACGCGGTGAGATCGCGAAAGAAGCGCTCGCCCGAAATTTGGCTTGCATTTTTCCAATACGAGACTAGAATGAAAACTGCCGCGAAAGCGCCGCGGACCTCCGAGCCGCACGTAAAGGAGAAGAATGCCGGCCGCAGTCGCACCGCCGCGG
The DNA here is from genome assembly GCA_963823105.1 of uncultured Acidobacteriota bacterium. GTDB lineage: Bacteria > Acidobacteriota > Terriglobia > Bryobacterales > Bryobacteraceae > JAJYKC01. Next base: position 43,260 of record CAWGKC010000005.1, on the reverse strand, counting down.
ACACCATTCGCCAAGCTCTTCGCCGCCGTTCTTCTCGCCTCGGGCCCCGCAGCCGCCCAATACCAACCCCTCGGACTGCCCCGCGCAAATAACCCTGATTTCCGCCACGCCCCAGCAGCAATGGGTCGGCGACACGATGCAGATGTATGAGCCGGCGGCGACGGTAACCGCCGGCTGCTCCTCCACCCTCGGCTACTACTGCGGCCCAACCAACGCCAAGTCCATCACGTCCCCGCCCGACGGCACGCACGCCCCCGGCGTCTGGGGTCACGACGAAGGCCCCTCCTACCAAATGGCCGCCCCAGCCGGCGATAACCGCATTGTCTTTTACTGGGGCGACTCGATAACCGCCTACAACGTCTCGATGACTTACCCCGATGCGTACCAGGTAAGATCCTGCGACGGAGGAATGGGCAACGACGGCTCGTGCATCGGCGTCGACACCGTCTCCTATCTTTCCTCGGCGGACTCGGCGAACATTTCCACCTGCACTTTTTTGAACGACCTCGACTACTACATCATACACGGCGGAACCCTCCCCACCTACACCGGCGGCGCCGGCCATGGCGGCACCTGCGCCAAGCAAAAGTATATCGTCGACACCAGCCACAGCCCCACCACCACCCCCTACGCCGCCTTCACCTACCAGCACGTCTCCCCGCCGCTCTCCACCGGCCAGGACATGCTCGGCGGCCACACCGCCACCGGGGCGTTCGCCCTGCCCGTCCTCGGGTCCACGCACACCAACAGTTTCATCGCCTACACCGTCCAGTCCCAGAAGAACGCCGCCTTCGACAACAGCTTCAAAGTTCAGGATCTGCTCCTTTCGAACCATCACACCGACACGGCCATCGCCCTGGATTCGATTCCCACCCTCAAGCCCCTGGCGGCCCTTTCCGAAATCCCGAACGGGACCGCTATCACGGACCCGGCCGCGAGCACGGTAACGTACTGCACGGGAACCGAGGCGTCGTTCGATACGGCGTGGATAACGGGGGGAACATGGAAGGGGTTCGCGATCGGAGGCGAGGTCTTCCCGATCGCCGCCTACATCACCCCGATGAATTTGACGGCGCGCGTTTACGTTGGCATCGGCGAAAGTCTGCCGTCGACCGGGTCGAGTTGCTCGTCCGGGAACACCGTCCCTTACGCCGCCATCCCCAACCAAACCACCGGCCCCGGAAAATTTCTCTTCGCCGCCCCGGAGTACCTGAGCGCCTCGTTCCTCTCCGGCCAAAGCTGGAGCGGACAGTTGCCCTTCACCGGCGCCGCCGTTTGCGTCTGGGGATCCGATTACGATTACCGCCAAAGCAACGCCTACCTCGGCTGCATGCCCGCCGATACCGCCGCGATCGAAGCGGCGACCAATTCAACGGGCGCCGGCTTCAGCGCCATGTACTACCTCAAAGGCCTCGACCTGCACGGCAACGCCTCCTGGGTTCAGGGCGCCGAAGCCCAAGCGGTGCCCATGCTGTCCACTTGGGACAACACTTCGCACACCCCGTGCATCGGCGAGCTCTCCGTCCGCTGGATCCCTCCGCTCAGCCTATTCCTGATGACCTACGGCAGCGACGATTGCGACGGCCTCCAGTTCCGCACCTCTTCCACTCCCTGGGGCCCGTGGTCGGTCGAGACCCAATTCTTCTCTAACAACCCGGCCACCGGCTGGATGGAGCGCCTAATCTACGCATCGTCCGCGACGGGCAATCCGGACTTCAACAAGAAGAAAGCCGTCTGGCTCACAGACCCGACGACAATCCCCCCCTCACAGATCAACACGGAATCGTTACCACCGTACGACCAGCTCGGTGGCCCATACGGAGCCTACCAACTACCCGGTTCAACCGCATCCAATAACGGCGATGGAACCTACAGCATCTTCATGAACCTCAGCGGCTACAACCCTTACGTCACCTGGCAGATGGCCGTTAATGTCAGCAAGCCGTAACTACCGACATTTAGCCCACAAGGAGTAAAACGCACATGACATTCCGCGCAAGAATCTATCTCGCCGCACTCCTCGCTGCTCTCCCGCTCGCCGCCCAGCAGCGCTACGATTTCACCAAGTTCTACGTACCAGGTCCAGCGAAGCAATACCCATACACGGCGGCCCACGGCACCAACGTCGGAGGAACCTCGACCGGCTACTACACCGTCGACGTCAATGACGCCGGCTTCAACAAGGGCTTTATCCGCAACCCCGACGGCACGCTCGTCTATCCAATCAGCGACCCCAACGACCCCAACGGCCAGAACACCTATCTCTGGGGAATCAACGACGCTGGCACGATCGCGGGCTATTACTTCGGCACCGCCGAGCACGGCTTCCTCTATAACAACGGTAACTTCACCGACATCAGCGAAATCGAGAATGGCAACACACGTCTCTATTCCGTCAATAACAACGGCGACTTCGCCGGAGCCCTCGGGGACCAGGACCCGCCTCAGCATGGCTTCGTAAGCATCGGCGGCGTGGTTACCCAAGTGGATCTTCCCGGAGCAAGCGCAACCGTGATCACCGCCTTAGCCGACGATGGATCGAGCGTGGGCGTCGGCCAGGCCAGCGTGACCGGCGACATTATCGCGTTCGTGCGCTCGGCGAGCGGCAAAATCCACACCTTCCAAGCCAAGAACTCCGCACCGCCCGGAACCGTGGCCACCGGCATCAACTCAGAGGCCAAGCTGATTGTGGGCTACTACTACGACGCCATGGGCCAGGTCCACGGCTTCGTCTTCCACTACACCGGCTCTCTCGACGACGAAGGTGTTTTCGGACCCTCGAAGCAATCCCCATCCGGAGCCCCAGCCAGGCTGAACGTCGCCGAAATCCCAACCGGCCAATCGGGCGACATCTACATAAACGGCGTCAACGCAAATGGCGTCATCACCGGCTACGCGCAGCCCGGCCCGCTCAACACAGCCATCGGCTTTATTGGCACCCCGATCCAGTAACCAATCGACATGCACTCAGCCGTGCGCACCAAACTCGATCCCTTTGCGCTCCGGGTCGCCCTTTTCGACCGCTATTGGTGCTGAGAAATCGAGAGGGTGTTCCCGTCGGGATCTTTGAACCAAGCCACCTTTGAGTTATCCGGCGTAGTCCAGACGCCGAGTTCGTCTTGAGGCAGGCCGGGAATCCGCTCGAACTTCACGCCGGCTTTCGCCAGATCCGTTATGGCCGCCGCGATATCGGAAACGCTCCAACCCAATACGGTGAAGGGCGCGGGCTTCAGGTCGGGAAAGATCGATACGCGGAGCAGAATGCCGTTGGCGTCGAAAACCACCGCGAAGGGGTCTTCGCTCACCAGGCGCAGTCCGAGCGTGTTTCCATAAAACGCCTTCGCATGCGCCGGGTCGCGCGTGCAAACGAAGGCCACGATGTTGGTTGAGGCGAGGAGCGACATGATGCCAGTATGCGCTTTTTCGGGGAAATCGTATTGACATTTTCCCGCGCGGGACGCACAATACCTACAGGCGAAGAAAAGGCGAATACGCATGAACCCTAACGCTGCTCTGGCCACCAGGCTGGGAGTGTATCCCATCGAAGGCCGCACGCGCGAACCGCTGCTCACCGGCTTGGGCGCGCTCGATGCGCTTACGGGCGGCTTTCCCAGGGGCGGCATCGTCGAAATCACCGGTCCGGAATCCTCGGGACGCACAACGCTGGCCAATTCGCTGCTGGCGGCATCGACGCGCGGGCGGGAGATCTGCGCCATCGTGGACACCCACGATTCGTTCGACCCGGCGGCGGCGGCGGCCTCCGGCGTGGCGCTGGCGCAACTGGTTTGGATTCGCTGCGGGGGCAACGTGGAGCACGCTTTTCAGGCGGCCGATGCGCTGCTGCACGCGGGCGGATTCGGCGTCGTCGCGTTCGATTTATGCCGGATCTCCCATCGCGACGCCAATCGCATTCCTTTATCTTATTGGCACCGGTTCCGGCACGCGGTGGAGAACACGCCGGCGATCCTGGCGGTGTTTTCTCACGCGGCGCAGGCGCGTTCCTGCGCCGCGATGCAGCTTGAATTGCGGCGGCGCTCGGCCGCGTGGCCGGGCGCGCCGGGCTTCGCGCTGTTCCGCGCCATGGAGATCGGCGTCGCGCCGCGCAAGCCCGCGCGCCCGCAACAGGCGGGGATTCGGGCCTGCGTGGGATTTTGAAAGCGCATTTCGCATGGAGATTTACGCCTGCATTTACGCATCCGGCGCCGCGGACGCCGCCTCCGCCTTCTCGCCGGCGTTCGAGTTGGCCGCGCCGGATGTGGCCGTGTTCGAAGCGGGCAGCCTGCGGCGTCTGTACCGCAATTGGCGGGAGCTGGCCGGGGCCATCGGCGCGCGAGCGGGTAAGGACGCGGGGATTGCCCTCGCGCGCGATCCCGACTCGGCGATTCTTCTGGCCAGGAACACCATTGGAATCACGATCGCCCCCGGCGATCCGGCGCCGCTCCTCGCTCCGCTGGCGGTGGAATGCCTGGCGCTCGTCCCCGGTTTGCTGGAGACGCTCGATATGTGGGGCATCCATACAGTGGGCGAGTTGGCGCATCTGCCGGAATCGGGCTTGGCCGCGCGGTTTGGCGAAGCGGGGGTTCATTTGCGGCGGCTCGCCCGCGGCGAGGCGCGGAGGCCGCTCGAAATCCATCGGCCGCCGGAGGAATATCGCGGACGCATCGAACTGGACCACCCCGTGGCGCTGCTGGAGCCGCTGACGTTTGTCTTCGCCCGCATCCTGAACGAGCTGTGCGGGCGTCTGCAAGCGAACGGCTTGGCGGCGGATGAAATACATTTCGCGCTGGAGCTGGAGGACAAAAGCGTCCATCGCCGCACGCTGCGCCTGCCGGTGGCGATGCGGGAAAGCCAGCCGCTGCTCAAATTGCTTTGGATGGATCTGGAAGCGCATCCGCCGCCGGCGCCGTCGTGCGCCGTTTCGCTGGCGCTGATTCCCGTTGCCCCGCGCCGCGTTCAGAACGGGCTGTTTCTTCCGCCCACGCCCGATCCGGCGAAACTCGAATTGACGCTGGCCCGCATCCGCGAGCTGGGTGGGCGAGGAAAACGCGGGCGTTCCCCGGTTGCTGGACACGCATCGTCCGGAGCCGTTCGAGATGCTGGCGCACAGGCAGCCGTCGCTCGCGCCCTCGCTATCCGCTCCGGCATCGCCGCATTTGGCTTTTCGATATTTCCGGCCGCCGCTCGCCGCCGATGTGCGGCTCCGTGAAGACCGGCCCGCGCGCATCGCCGCCGGGGAGATTCGCGGGCAAGTGACAACCGTGGCGGGACCGTGGCTGACATCCGGCGGATGGTGGACGGCCTCGGCCTGGGACCGGCGGGAGTGGGACGTGGCTTTGCCGGACGGAGGACTTTACAGAATTTATCAGGAAGCGGGCGGCCGCTGGTTCATCGAGGGGATGTATGACTGAGTATGTGGAACTGCACGCGCGCTCGGCGTTCAGTTTTCTCGAAGGCGCTTCGACGCCGGAGGATCTGGCGCACGCCTGCGCCGGTTTGAATCAGCCGGCGTGCGCGATTCTCGATCGCGATGGCGTCTCCGGCGCCGTGCGATTTCACATGGCGGCGAAGAAGCTGGGCATCCGCGCCCACATCGGCGCCGAGATTACCGGCCCCGGCGGCCATCGCTATCCTCTGCTGGCCGAAAGCCAGGCGGGCTATCAAAACCTGTGCCGGTTGATCACGCGGATGAAGATGGGCGGCGTTGGCGAGGCTACCTACGACGACTTGGCCGAGTTCGCGGCAGGTCTGGTCTGCCTCACCGGCGACAGCGGCGGTCCGCTCGATTTCAAGCCCGGCTCGATCGAGCGCCTGCTTTCGATCTTCGGCAAAGGCAACGTCTACGCCGAGATCCAGCGCCACTACGACCGCGCGGAGGAGGCGCGCAACCAGGCGGTGGTGGACGTCGCGCGCACGCATCGTCTTCCGCTGTTGGCCACCAACGGCCCGGCCTACGCCACGCCCGCCGCGCGCGAGGCCCAGGATATTTTTACGTGCATTCGCAATAAAACGACGATCCAGGAGGCGGGCCGTTTGCTGGCGCGCCACGCCGAGCGGTATCTGAAAAGCGCGAAGGAGATGTCTTGTCTTTTCGCCGACCTGCCGGAAGCCGTCGCCAACACCGGCGCGCTCTCCGAGCGGCTGAATTTCACGCTGGCCAATCTCGGTTACCAGTTTCCGCGCTATCCCGTTCCGGCGGGCGAAACGATGAATTCTTTTCTGCGCCAGAGGGCGGATGAGGGAGCGCGGGAGCGATACAGGCCGTATCACGAGCGCGCCCGGCGGCAGATCGAGCGCGAGTTGAAGTTGATCGAGAAGCTGGATCTGGCCGGCTATTTTCTGATCGTCTGGGATATCGTGCGGTTCTGCCGCGCCGAGGGCATTCTGGTGCAAGGCCGCGGCTCGGCGGCCAACAGCGCGGTCTGTTATTCGCTCGGCATCACCGCCGTCGATCCGGTGGCGATGGATCTGCTCTTCGAGCGGTTTTTGTCGGAAGAGCGCGGCGAGTGGCCCGACATCGATCTCGACTTGCCGAGCGGCGAGCGCCGCGAGCGCGTCATCCAATATGTCTACGCGCGTTACGGCAAGCTGGGCGCGGCGATGACGGCGAACGTCATCACCTATCGCGGACGCTCGGCGGTGCGCGACATCGGCAAGGCGCTCGATTTCAGCGAGGAGAGCCTGGATCGTCTGGCGAACCTGATGCCCGCTTATGGGTGGAACGATCCCGCCGATACGGCCGCGCGGCACTTCGCCCAAGCCGGCCTGTCGCTGGACGATCCGCGCGTGGCGAAGTTTCTCGACCTTTATTTGCGCATCCGGGATCTGCCGCGCCATCTGGGCCAGCACTCGGGCGGCATGATCGTTTGCCAGGGCCAACTGGACGCGGTCGTTCCGCTCCAGCCGGCCACGATGCCCGGCCGCGTCGTCGTGCAGTGGGATAAGGAAGACTGCGCGGACATGGGCATCGTCAAGGTGGATCTGCTGGGCTTGGGGATGATGGCGGTGCTGGAGGAATCGATCGCGATCATCGGCGAATCGTATGGCGAGCGCGTCGATCTGGCGCATCTGCCGGCGGACGATCCGCTGGTGTATGCGGCGCTGCGCAACGCCGACACCGTCGGCATGTTCCAGGTGGAGAGCCGCGCGCAGATGTCCTGCCTGCCGCGCCTGCGGCCGGAGAAATTCTACGACATCGTGGTGCAGGTGGCCATCATCCGGCCCGGCCCCATCGTCGGGAAAATGCTGCATCCGTTTCTGCGGCGCCGCCAGGGCAGGGAGAAGACCGAGTGCCTGCATCCATCGCTCGAGCCGGTGCTGCGCCGCACGCTGGGCGTTCCTTTGTTTCAGGAACAGCTTCTGCGCATGGCGATGATCGCCGCCAGTTTCAGCGGAGGCGAGGCGGAGGAGTTGCGGCGCGCGATGGGCTTCAAACGCTCCGAGGCGCGGATGCGCGATATCGAGGTGCGCCTGCGCGCGGGCATGGGGAAGAACGGCATCGCCGCCAAGACGCAGGACGCCATCGTGCAGTCCATCACCGCGTTCGCGCTGTACGGTTTTCCCGAATCCCACGCCGCCAGCTTCGCGCTGATCGCCTATGCCAGCGCTTATCTGAAGTGCCATTATCTGGCCGCGTTCACCACGGCGATGCTGAACAACCAGCCGATGGGATTCTATTCGCCGGCCACGTTGGTGAAGGACGCGCAGCGGCACGGTTTGCACTTCCTTCCGGTGGACGTCAACCGTTCGGGCTGGCTCTGCGCCATTGAGGAGGAGAACGGAGAGAAGCGCGTCCGCCTGGGTTTGAATTATGCCCGCGGCCTGCGGCGTCCGGCGGCCGAGGCCATCGTGGACGCCCGCGAGCGGCGGCCGTTTGCAAATATTCAGGATCTGGTGGACCGCGTTCCCGCTTTGCGCAAAGACGAATTGCGCCGCTTGAGCGAAATCGGCGCGCTCAATTTTCTGCGCGGCGTGCGCGACCGGCGCGACGCTCTGTGGCAATCCGAGCTTGCCTTGCGTCCGGCGGGGCCGCTGTTCGCCGCAATCGAAGAGGAGGACGCGGCCGAAGACCGGCCGCTGAAGAAGATGACCGTCTCCGAGCGCATGCACGCCGATTTTCGCGGAACTTCCCTCACCATCGGCAAGCATCCGATGGCCCACCATCGCGAGCGCCTCCGCCAGATGGGCGTCGTGCCCGCGGACCGTCTTCACGAGATGCGCAACGGCCAGCGGGTATCCATCGCCGGCTGCGTCATCTGCCGCCAGCGCCCCGGCACGGCGAAAGGGCTGTGCTTCCTCAGCCTGGAAGATGAAACCGGCATCTCCAACGCCGTGCTGATGCCCGACACCTTCGACCGCTATCGCATGACGCTGCTCGAAAATTCCTATCTGTTTCTCGAAGGAGAATTGCAGAATATCGACCGCGTGGTCTCGGTGAAAGTGGAACACATGGCGCCGCTAGAAATCGCGGAAGCGGCGCCGGCTTCGCACGATTTTCATTAGTGGCGGGCGGTGGAGCGGGTCGTTTTGAATCGCAGGTAACGCCGTTTGTAAACACAACGGCGCTACAGAGGATCTATCCGCCACGACGGAGAACATGCCACATTTCCCAAGAACAAGCCCTGTCTGCTGGAAGACCACCGTTCGGAATATCCTGACGTGCCGCAATCAGTGCTTCGGCGTTACTTCAAAAGCAGTAAGTTTCAAGGCAGTCGCGGAAGCCCATTAAATCGGCGGGCGACCATATCAAACGTTTGGCTCAAAAAATGGACCGCCTGACATAGGCTACCCACACAACAGCACCGCAAATCGTAGCTGGAGAACTCGCGTTTTCGCCTCCACGGCGTTTAGAAGGATGGGCTCGTAATGTTCAACGTCGACGCTATGTCTTTTCCAATCTCCGAATCTGGATACATGAAATTGATACACCGGCCACTGCGGTCGTCGTAAATAGAGCGCAACAAACCATCGAACACGGGCATCGGTGTGCCTGGCACGCTAATGAAAAGCCGAATCGGGGTTAGATAAGACTTACGTCCAAGGTACGAATCGGTAACACTCGCACCGCGTAGAGCCAACATCCCGAAATTGCTCTCGATTATCTTCGAAACGTTGGGTAAATCCTTTTCGGTGACTCCGAGTGCGCCCTCAGAACCTGAGCAACTTGCAATTTGAAGTGCTACGAACATCGGGTTTTGCATTGTCGGCAGCTTCGGCCCAAAAGAGATAGCGGTAGGTGCGTCGTGGCGAACCCAGTCTGCGGGAAGCGCAACCGCGAGACCTAGGTCTGAGGCTGTGAACGATTTAAATCCTGTCGGGACCGAAAGCGGTACGATTCGCGTCGGCGGTGTGATGGCCGGCTTAAGCGCGAACCAGCTTCCGAACAAGATTATGAGAAAACCTGCAATCGCACCGCCAGCACTCCACCCTTCGCGTTTGATGGTCGCGCGTGAGTCTAAGAGCTTAAAGAGCACGTAAGAAGCTGCGAGGCTGATCAAGAATAGAGTTACGAATACAGCGAGCGGCTCGCGGCAAAGCTGAATTACCTGTGAAAACATGCCCATTCAATTAGACCGATTTCCTTGTCAAACCGCAATCCGCCCGACCTCCGCGATGCTGAGTCAATCATTCCGCGATCACAACCGTTGCGATCGGCTGGGGCGGTCCACGAAGTCGTACTGTCGGCGTTTCGAGAGTGTTTCTTGCTAAATCTTACGCACTGCCTACTCCAGCGCAACGACCGTCAAGCCATCGATACTTCCGAAATCGCTGTCGCGGCTGACCAGTGTCGCGCCCAGGGCGAGCGCCGTCGCGGCTATCCATAGATCGTTCTCGTCCAGAGTTAGACCGCGCTGTTGGCGAGCCAACTTAACGGTCGCGTAGAAGTCGCCTGCCCGTTCCGGGATTGGTTCGCAGCGGACGGCAGCCAGGAATTGGCGGCCGGTCTCTTCCAACTCCGTCCGCCGTCTGCCCGGCGGAAGTCTTGCGATCCCGAAAAGGATTTCGCCCCGAACAATCGTGCAGGTCACCACGCGATCGCTATGTGCCAGCCCCGCCATCCAGTTCTCGATTCGCGGGGCAGCCCGCATGAGGTCGCTGATCGCGTTGGCGTCCAGGAGGTAGGTCACCCAGTTGGCCAGTTGTCGAAAGCGCCATCGCCCCGCACCGGCAGCCGGGCGGCGGCAATCGCGGCATCGAGATCATCGACAGCCCCAACGCTAGGATGAGATAGTTCTCGAACAACTCGCAATACCGCTTCAGGCGAACTCGCCCGCTCGAAAAGAGAGACCAGACTCTCCAGCGCAAACTGCTCCACGCTCTTATGCTGCGCGGCGGCCATCTCCTCCAGAGCACGTGCGAGGTCATCCGGGATTTGAATCGTCATCGTTGCCCTCGGCAATATTATCTCAACACCAGGTGCGCCTTCAAAAGTGGAATACATGGCGCCGCTCGAAATCGCCGGGACGGCGCCGCGCAATTGCAAGATCCTCGGCCAGAACTGGCGGCATCGGCAAACTGTTTGGCGCCGAAGAGGAGTAATCTCGTTTTGAGGGAAATGGGAATGTCCCAAGCGATCCTTGAACGGACGAAACCGGAACGGGCTGTGGACGCGCTGCCCATCGTGGGCCGGTACGTATTCTCGCTCGCGATCGTCGCCGTGGGCATTGAGACATGGGTGTGCGCGCAGCATGCCACTCATGCCCTCGGCCCTCAATACGATGTCATTCCGGTGATTCCATGGTTGCCGGCGATCGCCTGGCTCGCGTACCTCTTCGGCATAATCTGGATCTTGTCCGGCGCGGGGCTCCTATTTCGGCGCACCGTGAAGATGGCCGCGATGGCGCTGGGCGTTCTGCTGTTCGTGTGCGCGGTGGTTCTCGATGTGCCGAAAAACGCCGTGGACTTTAGGAGCGTTCCGTTGCGCACGATTGTGTTTGAGCCTCTCGCCATTGCAAGTCTCGCGTTGCTTCTGCCAGGCCGCGGCGCCATTCCACCGTTACTCGAACGCGGATGCCGTTATGTGCTCGCCATATCTTTGATCGTGTTTGGAGTCGACCATTTCCTGGCGTTGGCGTTTATCGCGACGCTGCTGCCGGCCTGGATTCCGTGGCATGTGTTCTGGGCCGCATTCTTCGGGGCCGCGTTCATCGCGGCGGGCTTGGGCATCGGCCTCAATTTTTTGCAACGGGCCAGCGCGGCGGGTATCGGACTGATGTTCGCAATCTGGGTCGTCACCCTCCATCTGCCAAGGGTTCTCGGATTCTACGGCGTGCCGGGAGCGCCAACCGATCCCGACGAGTGGTCCAGTCTGTTCATTGCCATCGCCCTCTGGGGAGGATCGTGGGCGCTGGCCCGTGGACCGGAGGAGTGACGCTCGTCCCAGGGCATCGGCCACCTACGAATATTCGGTCAGCGGTACGCCGCGGCCTGGATGCCGTACAACTCCGAGTACTGACCGCCTTTGGCCATCAGCTCATCGTGCGAACCGATCTCAACGAGCCGCGCCCCGTCGAGCACGACGATGAGATCGGCCATCCGGACCGTCGAGAAACGATGGGAGACGAGGATCGTGATGCGGCCACCGTCGCCGGTGGCGCGGGAGGCGGTGGCGTATCGCTCGAACAGGGCGTGTTCCGTCTCCGCGTCGAGCGCGGCGGTAGGTTCATCGAGGAGGAGCAGCAGCGGCCGATCGCGCATGAAGCCACGCGCCAGCGCGAGTTTCTGCCACTGGCCGAACGATAGCTCCACTCCATCCGGCCACGTGGGACCGAGCTGCGCGTCGAGGCCCGAGGTCAAACGGGCGACGACATCGCCCGCTCCGGCGCGATCGATCGCGGCGAGCACCGCGGGTTCATCGTCGATCCGGGGGACGTCGCCCAAGCCGACGGTGTGCCGGGCGCGGAATTCGAAGCGGAAAAAATCCTGGAACGCGCCCGCGAGACGGGCTCGCCACTCGCCGGCGGGCATGCGCGCCAGACGGCGCGTCGTCCACGAAGATCGCACCGGAGGACGGCTCGTACATTTTCGAAATCAGTTTGACGAGCGTGGTCTTACCCGCGCCGTTTTCGCCGACGATCGCGACGACCGCGCCCGCGGGCAGCGTCAACGACACATCGTCCAGCACAACGCGGGACGTGCCGGGGTAGACGAACGACACGTGGTCGAACCGTATGCCGCGGTGGATGGCGGTGGGAACCGCGAGATCGCCCTGCGCCGCGACGGAGGCGGCGTAGTCTTCAAGCCACGCGAGCCGGCGCGAGCCGTCCATCCAAAACCCGCGCAAAAATCCAATCTCGCCGACGGTGGCGCCGATATAGGCCGACAATCGCGCACCGGCCGCAAGCACCAGCAGCACGCTGCTGGCCGGCGCGCGGAGGCCGGAGGAAACGAACGCGATCGCGCCGACATAGGCCAAGCCGAATATCGCCCACGCCAGCGCATACCATAGGGCCGAGCCCCACCGGGCGGCCGCTACCGGTCCGTACCAGCGTTCCCATGCCGCCCGGCGCTCCGCGACAAGGCGCTCTCCAATGCCGGTGACTCGCACTTCCTTCCCCGGCGGAGCGGTGGTGGCGATGGTGAACAGGTGACGCGCCAGCCGATTGGTTTGCGCCCCGCGCTCCTGTGCGGATCGTTCGACTTCGGGCCGCCACGTAGACGTCAACACGGTTGGTATGGCGAACACAGCCAGAAGAATGAGCGCCGGATGAATCGACGCCAGCAGCGCCATCGTCACGCCCAGCCGCAAGATCCAGCCGAGCGTGGAGAACAGCGACATGTACATGTGGTCGAGCACGAACACCTGATTGCGGAGCATGGAGAGACGATCGAGATACTCCGGCCGTTCCTGATGCGCGACCGTCGCAACCGACGCCTGCAGCCGCGCGACGTGCGATTCGAGCGCGATAGTCACCTTGTCGCGGAAGCGGCGCTGCACGCGTGTGCTAACGGTGCGGAGAAACCACGTCGCGGCGACCGAAACGCCGAGGCCGATCGCCGCGCCCATCACCATGCCGGGCCTGTGTCCGATCACGCCTTTGCCGAGCAGCATCAGCCACAACGCCAGCAGCGCATCGGGCAATGCGGCGAGTTGCGAAAGCAGGAAAGCCGCCGCCATCAGGCGCGGCTCGTGGCGATACCCCAACTTGCACAGCCGCCACATCGACGAGAGCGCGGGAGGCAGCGGCTCGATGGCGCGATCGCGATCAGGAGAGAACGTCATAGGTAATGCCCTCCTCGTCGTCGGGGACATGGAAGCGCTGCGCCTGAAGATCGAACATCGTCCGGTAGCGCCCGGCGAGCGCCATCAGCTCGTCGTGCGTGCCGAGCTCGACAACCCGGCCGTGCTCGAGCACGCAGATGCGATCGGCATGGCGGACGGTGGAGAAGCGATGGGAGATCAGAATGGTCGTGCAATGGCGCGTGGCGGCAAGCAGGCGGTCGAAGATTTCCGCTTCCCCGCGCACATCGAGCTGCGCGGTCGGCTCATCGAGCAGCACGACGCCGGCGCCAAGCTGGACCGCCGCCAGCGCCCGCGCGAGGGCGATGCGCTGCCATTGGCCTCCGGACAGGTCGGTGCCGCCATCGTAACCCCGGGCCAGAACTGTGTCGAGCGCGGCCAGGTTCGCCGCTCCCGCCGAGTCGAGCGCCGCGCGCACAACTTCGTCCGGAGCGCCCGCCGGGGCCACGTTGTCGCGAAGCGGCAGTTCAAGGCGGATGAAGTCCTGGAACACGGCCGCGATGCGCGAGCGCCACGAGGCGAGATCGAATTCGCGCAGGTCGACGCCGTCAATTTCGATCGCACCCGACTGCGGATCGTACAGCCGGCACAACAGCTTGGCGAGCGTCGTTTTGCCAGCGCCGTTTTGCCCAACAATGGCTAGCGACGAGCCGGCGGGAATCGTCAGATCGAAGTGCTCCAGCACGGCGCCGGCGGCAAGAGGATCGGCCGCGCCCGCGGGGTAGGCGAAGGTGACGTCGCGGAGCCGAATCTCGCGCGCCGGCGCAGCATCCACCTTGCGATCGCCCGACCGCAGAGCGCCAGCGGGACGCATGGCCGGCTCCAGCCTCAGCACCGCGGCGACGGGAGCGGCCGCTCCGTCGAGCGCCCAACTGAATCCGCCGAACGCGATCATGGACACGCCGACGGCGCTCTGCATGTAGACGACGGCCTCCGCGAGACTGATGCGGCCATCGGAGGCCGCGCTCGCCAGTAGCGAGAACACCAGGACATTCGCGGAGACGACCAGAAGCATGCTCCAGGCAACCGGACGTTCGCGCAGACGCGTGGCTGCGTATTGAAGCTCGTGCAAGCGAGTGCGCCGGGCGACGAAACGGTCGATCGTCCAGCCGGCGAGGCCGAAGAGCCGCAGTTCTTTGCTCGCGGGCGGATCGACGGCCAGCCGGTAGGCGTAATCGGCGTCCCGTTGCGCGCCGCGCACCTCCTCGGTGTTGCGGTCGCGCCAGATCCCGCTCTCCCGCAGCAGCCAGTGCGTAGCCAGCCAAGCGCCCGCGAGCAGGACCGGCGCCCACCACGCGTATCGGGCGAGGATCGCCGCGGAGGCAACGCCGCCAATCATCTCGACCATGCCGCTGGCGATGAAATCCATGGAGATCGCCAGCGGAGGGCCGGTCATCCCGAGGTCGAAATCGCGCGCGACGGTGAGGTCGCCGGTGAGCGCCGGATCCTCAAGGTGCCCCATGCCCGGAGGGCGCACGCAAGCCTCCGTCAATCGATCGTAGAGCCACGCCGCGGTACGGTCGCCGAGGTTGGAGCTGACCGCCTGATGAATCGGGCTGAGCACTTGCAGCACCACGAAGATCGCGCCGGCAAGCGCCAGCGGACCGGCGAGAGGCCGGCCGCGTTGCACGGCGCCGACGAGCACGCCCATCGCGATGGCGAACGCCGCCGGCAGAATCCCTCTCAGCAGGAGCGCCGTCCACCAGGCGGCGGCGAGGGCCGGGTCCGCCTTCGGCAGTACAGCGAAGAATTTCCATTCCTTGCGCTCGGTCAGTGGAGGGAACAAGCCCGTATTCTGCCACAGAACAAGCGTGCCGAGCCATCGTCGTCCGCACTGGGTTGAGCGCATCCGGACGGCGATCTTCGCGCCTCCGCGTTCCACCGGCGATCTGCGGTTGATATAGAGATTCACTTCATATAAGCTATCTCCATATGGACCTGTTACAGGGAACGCTCGATATGTTGGTGCTCCGGACGCTACTCGCCGGCGCCCTCCACGGCTACGGAATCGCCAAGACCATTCGCAGCACCTCGAACGAAGCCCTCGATATCGAGTTCGGCTCGCTCTATCCCGCATTGAAGCGGCTCGAAGCGAAAGGCTGGATCGCGTCGGCGTGGGAGACGTCCGAGCACAATCGCCGCGCCAAGTTTTATAAGCTGACCGCGAAGGGCCGGAAACATTTGGTGCGGGAACATTCGAAGTGGGCGGGCTTCGTCAGCGCGGTCGGACGGATTATGGGCCCGTTGCCGGAGGTGAAAGGATGACGATCTGGAATCGGCTTAAATATCTGTGGCCGGCGCGGCGCCGCCGGGAAGAGCGCGAGATGCGCGAGGAGCTGGGATCGCTCGCCGCGATGGCGGGCGAGGGGGAACTCGGCAACCTCACGCGGGCAATGGAGGACGTTCGCGCGGCGTGGGGTTGGACGTGGCTCGAAAGCGTGTTCGCCGACATCCGCTATTCACTTCGCGCGCTGCGCGGGCAGCCGGCATTTGTGGCGGCCGCGGTGTTGTCGCTCGCTCTCGCCATCGGCGCCAACAGCGCGATCTTCAGCTTGGCCGACGCGCTGCTTCTGCGGCCTTTGCCGGTGAAGAATCCAGCGGATGTTTTCGACGTCGCCAACACCACGCCCGACAATGCCCTTGAAGGCATGTCGTTTCCCGATTACCGCGATCTGCGGCGGAAAAGCCGCTCCTTCAGCGGGCTGGCCGCGTATCGGCTGACCACGGTGGCGGTGACCGCCAATCCCGCGGCGCCGGCGCAGATGCGCTTCGCCGATCTGGTGAGCGACAACTTCTTTCCGGTCTTGGGCGTGTTGCCTTCAGCCGGCCGCGCGTTTCTGCCCGAGGAAGCGGCTCGGTCCGCCCGGCCTGTCGCGATGCTCAGCGACGACTTCTGGCGGCAAAGCTACGCGGGAGACCCCGGCGCGATCGGCGGCGCCTTGCGCCTCAACGGGATCGTTTTCACGATCGTAGGCGTGGCCCCGGCGTACTTTACGGGCCTTGACCGTTTCGTTCGCCCCAGCGTCTTCGTCCCCCTCGGAATGGCCCAGCGCCTGGAGGGCGGGCCGGCGGATCCACTGGAGGACCGGGGAAGCCACGATCTGATAGTCAAGGGCCGATTGAGCGATAGCGCGTCCGAGGAATCGGCGCGCGCTGAACTCGCCGTGATCGGCGCCGCACTCGAGCGCGAGTATCCAAAAACGAATCGCAACCGGCACATGACGGTGCGCATGGAACTGCAGCGGCGCATCCAGCAGACCCCCCAACTGCTGGCGCTCGTCAAGATGCTGATGGGCCTGGTGGCGCTGATCCTGATCATTGCGTGCTCGAACGTCGCGAATCTATCGCTCGCCCGGGGGCGCGCCCGCGCCCGCGAGATCGCGATCCGGCTCTCCATCGGAGCGGGGCGAAGCCGCATGCTGCGCCAACTGATGACCGAGAGTCTGATCGTGGCGATGACGGGTGGCGCCGCGGGGCTGTTCGTCGCATACGGCGGTATTCTGTTGCTACAAACGCTCAGCGTGCCCAGCGATCCTCCGAATGTGCTGGCCGTTCAATTGGATTGGCGTGTCGTGCGGTTCAGCCTGTTCGCGGCGCTGGGGAGTTGTATCCTCTTCGGTCTGGCTCCGGCCTGGCAATCGGCCCGGACGGACTTTGTGAGCGCATTGAAGACGGACGGAGACGGCGCCTCCGGCAAGCGGCTCAATTCCGGCCGCGATGTTCTGGTGGCCGGCCAGATCGCGCTCGCGATGGTCGTGCTGATCGCCGCGGGAATGTTCCTCGCCGGCTTTCGCAACATGCTTGTGATGCCGCCGGAGTTTCGTACCGACCATCTGATCGGCATGGATACCGCGCCCGGCGTGCTGCATTATTCGCCCGAACAGACGAGGGTCTTCTACCGCCGGCTGGTCGATCGCGTTCGCACGATGCCCGGCGTAGTGGCGGTGGCGATGACCCAGTCGTTGCCGTTGTCTCCGTCTCAGAGCGTGGTCGCCGTCGTGCCCGAGGGGTACCAGTTCCCGAAGGGCCGCGAAAAAGAGATCGAGTTCGGCGCCGCTGTCGACGCGGATTACTTCAGCATCCTGAATGTCGAAATCAAGCGCGGGCGCGCGTTCACCGCCGGCGACCGCTCCGGATCGCGCCGGGTGGCGATCGTGAACCAGGAGTTTGCGAAGACGTACTGGCCGGGCCAGGATCCGATCGGGAAGCGAATCCGCCTGGACAGCGCGGATGGCCCCGCCGCCGAAATCGTCGGAATGGCAAAAACCGGACACTACCTGGCGGTGAACGAAACGCCATCTCCATTCGTGTATCTGCCCTACGAGCAGAACCCGCGCTCGCAGATGACGTTAGTCGTGCAAACGGCAGGCGATGCGGGTGCTCTCGCCAAGCCCTTGCGCGATGTAGTTCGATCGATCGACGGCAATGTGCCGGTATTCAACCTGCGAACCGTAGCGGCGCTGTATGAAAGCCGCGTCACGGATACCTGGCTGCAGTTCTTCCAGATGGTTGGGACCATGGGTTTCATCGGTCTGGCGCTCGCCGCGACCGGGATCTATGGGCTCGTCGCCTACACGGTGAGCCGCCGTGTGAAGGAGTTCGGCATCCGCGTCGCAATAGGGGCGACCCGCGGCGACGTGGTGTGGATCGTCGAGCGCCGCGGGCTGATTCTCGCCGGAGTGGGTATCGCGATCGGCGGGGCGCTCACAGCGGCGGCCGCGCCCCTGCTTGCCGCGGGCTTTCCCGGACTCGGCGTATCTTCTCCCGCCGTGTACGTTCTTGTTCCGCTGCTGTTGTCGATCGTCAGCGCGGTTGCAAGCTACGTGCCGGCACGGCGCGCCGCCGGGTTGGATCCGCTGCGGGCGCTACGGAACGAATAGTTTCGCAGATTGCCGCGGAGCCGAACGAGGGGTTCAAGCCCCAATAAGACGCGGCGAATCCCGGGTGGATCTTTTCGCGGTTCGCACGGAGCGGCGCCAAGCCGTACCGGCGCGCGTCGTCGAAGCATAAAAATACTTAAGCGAGGACTTGACGATCCTTCGCACAGGGCCGATACTTAAGTAGGCAGTTAACTATTGCATCCTCAAGAAAGGAACACCATGGAAGAGCGATCCGTTACCCACAGCACGTTCGTGATCGAGCGCAGCTATCCCGCCACGCCGGAACGCGTGTTCGACGCTTTTGCCGACCCGGCCAAGAAGCGCCGCTGGTTCATCGAAGGCGACAGCCATGTCGTCGAGGAGTATGAAATGGATTTCCGGGCCGGAGGCGCTGAACATGCCCGTTATCGTTTCAAAGAAGGCACGGCGCTGGCGGGAATCGAGCTTACGAGCGAATCTCGATATCAGGACATCGTAGCCAATCGCCGGATCGTGATTGCGTACTCGATGAGCCTAAGCGGCACGCCCATGTCGGCGTCGCTGGCCACGGTCGAGTTATGGCCGGAGGACAAGGGAACCCGCCTCCACTTCACCCATCAGGGAGCGTATTTTGAACGCGCCGACGGTCCTAAAATGCGGGAAGAGGGCTGGCGGAAGCTATTGGAACGGTTGGCGAAGGAGCTGGCGCGCTAAACGGAGAGCGCGATGGAAGGACACGGGCCCATGCCTAGCAAAAAAGCGAACATCGACCGTGTCTTCCACGCCCTCGGAGATCACACTCGCCGGGCGATCGTGGAGAGGCTCAGCCAAGGACCCATTTCGGTCTCGCTGCTGGCAAAGCCCCTCGGCATCACGCTGGCCGCGGTGGTCCAACACTTGCAAGTGTTGGAGGAAAGCGGGCTGGTGCATACGGAAAAGGCCGGGAGGGTGCGCACCTGCGGAATCGAACCCGCGGGGCTAACCGTCGCGGAGCGATGGATCGGCGATTGCCGCTCGAGCTGGGAGCGCCGGTTCGACCGGCTGGGGGATTTGCTCGCCGAGTCCGATGAAACCTGATTCGCAAGGCCGCTTCGACGCCCGCCGCATGTGGTAAGATTTTGCTCGCATAGGGAGACTCATGAAACCGAGAGTCGTATGCCTCGCGCTGACCTTTGCCCTCCTCGGCCATCCGGCTGAAAACAGCCCATTCTATCTGCCCATCCGAAATAACGATCTCGCCACTCTCGCCAAGCTCATTCAAGATCCCGGCCCTAAAGCCCGCGACAGCCGCGGCAACTCGCCTCTCATGTACGCCGCCGCGCTCGGCAGCCTGGAAAGCATGCGTCTCCTCCTCGACGCCGGCGCCGATCCCAACGCCGCCAACGACTTTGACGCGACTCCCCTCATGTGGTGCGCCGGCGACGCCGCCAAGGTCCGGTTGCTGCTGTCGAAAGGCGCGAACCCCAATGCCCGCTCCAAACTCGGCCGCACACCGCTGCTGATCGCCGCCGCCTACGATGGAGCTACCGAAGCCGCCCGCCTCCTGATCGAAAAAGGCGCGGATGTCCACGCCCGCGATCGAAGCGGGACCACCGTCCTCGATCAGGCAGCCGCCGCCAACCAAATCGAACTCGCCCGCCTCCTCATCGAAAAGGGCGCCCTCGTCAATTCCGCGGACGAGGACGGCTTCACCACGCTGATGGCCGCCGCCGGCAACGGCGACCGCAATGCGGCGATGGTCGAACTGCTTCTCGAGCACGGCGCCGCCGTGAACCCCAAGACCGGCGACACCGTCGAGTTTGTCAAAAACGGCCCCATCGCGCTGGGACATCTGACGTCATTGCAAATCGCCGCCGGCATGGCCAACTACGAGGCCGTCCAAGCGCTGATCGAAGCCGGCGCGGACGTAAACGCTAGGGACGTCCGCAATGCCACCCCGCTCGTCTTCGCCGTCGCCACAGATCGCGCCAATCCCAAAATCGTTCAGTTGCTCCTGGCCAAAGGCGCACGGCGCGAGCCCGCTCTCGATTGGGCCCGCCGCTATCGGAACCCGGCCATTCTTCCGCTGCTCGGACTCGCTCCCTCCAAGCTCACCGTCCCTTCCGCCGCCGCGGGGCCAGGCCGCGGCGCACGGGACGCCGTCGCGAAAGCGTTGGCGAGTTCCCAGGGCCCCGCCTCGAAATTTCTTACGGCCGGTGGATGCCTGTCCTGCCACGCTGAACACCTCAATGGACTCGCCGTTTCGGCGGCAAAGCCGCTGGGCGTCCACGCCGATTACGAACTTGAATCCCGCGAAATGCGCGCCACCGCCGTTCTGCGCGGCGCCCTCGAGCAGCAGCTTTTCCAGGTCCAGGACCCGGACATAGGCGTGGACGGGCTCGAGTTTTCACTGATGCAATTGGGGGCGGACGGGCGCGCCCCCACGCTCGCCACCGATTCCCTCGTCCACCACATCGCCGCCATGCAACGCAAAGAGGGGGATTGGCCGAATTACGGTCACGTCCGGCCGCCGCTCGAGGACGGCGGATTTACCAACACCGCCCTGGGGATTCGCGTGCTGCGCATATACGCGATTCCTGGCCGCAAGGACGAATTCGACCGCCGCGTCGCCCGCGCCGCCGATTGGCTCGCAAAAGCGGAGCCGCTCACTACGGAGGATCGCTCCATGCAGATCCTCGGCATGGTCTGGGCCGGACGGAGCGCACCGTCGGATCGCGTCCGGCAACTGGCCGCCAAACAAGGACTCGACGGAGGCTGGGGCCAGACGGACAATCTCCCCGCCGACGCGTTCGCTTCCGGGGAAGCCTTATGGGCGCTCCACGAATCGGGCATGCCGGCGTCCGACCCCGTCTTCCGCCGCGGCGTCGCCTACCTCCTCCGCACGCAACAGAAGGACGGTACGTGGCACGTGGTCACGCGCGCCTTGGGCTTTCAGCCCTATTTCCAAAGCGGCTTCCCCTACGGCCATGACCAGTGGATCTCGCAGGCGGGCACGGCGATGGCTACCATCGGGCTTACTTTCGCCGCGGAGTAGCTTGGATCGGCGAAAACGGAACGAGCCACGGACGGATGGCCGCCTATCCGGAAACGATTCAATTTATGCCATCACGCGCCGGCTAACGTCACCCCTTCCAGTTCATCGCAAGGCTGGTGAGCGTGCGGACGCAGACGCCCGTCGGTCCTTTCGACATATCGGGCTTGGCGTCGTCGTTCCAGGCCGTGCCAGCGATGTCGAGATGGACCCAGGCCGCTTTCGTGACGAACTGGCGGATGAACATCGCCGCGGTGATGGCGCCGCCGGCGCGGCCGCCGACATTTTGAAGATCGGCGTAGGGGTTCTTCAAGGCCTCCAGATAATCGTCGTCGAGGGGCATGCGCCACATCCGCTCGCCTTGCGCGGTGGCCGCGGCCTCGAGCTTCGCCCAGAATGGCTCGTCGTTGACGAAAGCTCCGATTCGAACGTGGCCGAGAGCGACGACGATGGCGCCGGTGAGCGTGGCCGCGTCCACCAGATGGGTGCAGCCGATCCGCTCGGCGTAAGCGATGGCGTCGGCGAGGATCATGCGGCCCTCGGCGTCGGTATTGATCACCTCCACCGTCTTGCCGGAGAGAGTGGTTACGATGTCGCCGGGCCGCTGGGCGCGGCTGCCGGGCATGTTCTCGACGGAGGGAATCAGCGCCGTCACCGCGACCGGCGGCTTCAGGGCGGCGATCGCCCGCATCGCGCCGATCATCGCCGCGCCACCCGCCATGTCGTACTTCATCTTTTCCATGCCGTCGGAGGGTTTGATCGAAATGCCGCCCGTGTCGAAGGTGACGGCTTTGCCAACCAGGCCCAAATGCGCGGAATCGGCCGCGGCGCCTTCGGGCTTGTAACGAAGAAGGATCAGCGCCGGCGGCTCGGCGCTGCCCTGCGCGACGCCGAGCAGAGCGCCCATGCCGAGCTGCCGCATGCGGTCCCGATCGAGCACTTCGCACTCCAAGCCCGACGCTTCGGCCATCGTGCGAGCGCGGGCGGCGAGCGTGGCCGGCGTCAGAAGATTGGGCGGCTCGTTGGCCAGCGTACGCGCGAAATTCTGCGCTTCGCCGACGATCCGGCCGTGTTCCACCGCGGCCGCCGAGCCGCCGCAGACCGTCAGGCTCTCCACCGGTTTGGACTTCTTCTCCGCGTCGGTTTTATATTGATCCGGTTCGAAGTCGCCGAGCAGCGCGCCTTCTACCGCCGCCGAGGCGAAATCGTCTCCGGCGGCCGCGCCCTCCAGCAGCACCGCCGCGTGATGCACGCCCTTGCCCTTCAACTTGCGAATGGCCGCCCCCACCGCGCGGCGCAAAACGGCCGGCTTGAAATCGGCGGGCCTGCCGACGCCCACCGCCAGAAGGCGCTTTGCCTTTGCGCCCTCCGGTCCGTGATGCAGAGCGGTCTCTAGCGGCTTGCCGCTGAACTCCTCGGCCGCGTAGAGATCTTTGAGCCATGCCGCGCCGATTCCCTCCGGCGTCTGCGCCTTCAAAAGCCGGAACGATCAGAGCGTCCGCTTCCACATCGGCGGCCAAGCCGCCCGCTACTCGAATTTCCATCGTTATATTTTTCCTTTTCTCACGCGTCCCATCGCGGCGCGGGCCTCTGCCTGCATCTCGCGCGTGCGCTCGGCCTCGCGCTTGTCGTGCAACTTCTTGCCTTTGGCGACAGCCAGCTCGCACTTGATTTTGCCGTTCTTTATATAGATTTTCGTGGGCACCAGCGATAGGCCTTTTTCGCGGGTTTTGCCCAGCAACTTGTCGATCTCGGCGCGGTGCAGCAACAGTTTCCTGCGCCTCACCGGCTCATGATTTTCGCGATTGCCGTGCGAATACGGGCTGATGTGCGCGTTCATCAACCACGCTTCGTTGCCGGAGACTTCGGCGAAGCTGTCCTTCAACTGGATTTTCCCGTTTTTGGCGGCCTTCACTTCGGTTCCGGTGAGCGCAATGCCGGCCTCGTAGCGTTCCAACAAGTAGTAGTTGTGCCCGGCTTGCCGGTTGTCGCTCAGGATTTTGTTGGCGAATTCCACGAGGGTCCATGAGACGGTCCAGGATTGCACTCCACGCTGGAAGGGCAAACTGCGTCAAACAGTTAGGCGGCAGTTCCGCGCCGAATAAGACTCAAGTCTATCACGATGACTTCACAATCGATAAGATGAGCGTTCGCAGCGGGTTACGTCCGATTGTCGCGATATTGGCGGCGCTTTTGCTGGCCTTCCCCGGCGGCGTCGACGCCTTCAATCGCAAGGCCGACAAGCTGGCCAAACTGGCGCAAAAGGCCGAGGATCGAAAAGATTGGGACGCCGCTCTGTCGCTGTACGAGCAGGCGCTGAATGTGGCGCCGGGCGATATCGCTTTCCAAACCGGGGCGCAACGGGTCCGTTTTCAAGCGGGACAAGCGCATGTCGAACAGGGCACGAGACTGCGGGAAGCCGGGCATCTGGAGCAGGCGCTTTCGGAGTTTCAGCGTGGCTTCGCTATCGACCCTTCGTCGTCGATCGCGCTTCAGCAAATCAAAGAGACGACGGAATTGATCGAGAAGGCGAAGAAGAACGGAGGAGTGAGCGACTTGCTCTCGCCGCTGCAGGAGTCCAACAAGGAATCGCTGGAGCGGATTTCTTCGCTGCAGTCGGTGCCGGTGCTGAAGCCGATCAACCGGCGGATCACAAATCTGAAAATGAACAACCAGCCGGTGAAGGTTCTGTATGAAACCATCGCCAAGCTGGCGGGGATCAACGTCATCGTCGATCCTTCGTTTCAGAGCAGCGGCAAGAACGCCAATGTGGATTTGACCAATGCGACGCTTGAGGAGGCGCTCGATTACGTGGCGATGGTGACGCATACGTTCTGGAAGCCGATCACCTCCAACACGATCTTTGTCGCCGAGGAAAATCCCACCAAGCGGCGCGATTACGAGGATCAGGTGGTGAAGGTGTTTTACCTGAAAAACATTACTTCGCCGCAGGAGTTCCAGGAAGTGGTGACGGCGGTGCGGTCGATCACCGACATCCGCCGAATCTTCACTTATAACGAGCAAAGCGCGGCGGTGGTGCGAGGGAGCGCCGATCAGATCGCGCTGGCGGAGAAGATTTTCCACGATTTGGACAAACCGAAAGCCGAAGTGGTGGTGGACATTATCGTTCTAAGCACCAGTATTCAGCGGACGCGCGATTTGGCCATGGCGCTGCTCTCCAACGGTACCGCCGGAATCAACATTCCCATCTCCTTCACGCCGCGCGCCTCCCTCGCCATCCCCAACACGGCGACCGGGACGAACACCACCAACAATGGCACGACGGGGGGAACCGGGGCGACGGGCGTCAACGGGAACACCGGGGTGGGAACGGGGATTACCGGAGCGCTCGGATCGGCGCTTGGATCGACGGCCGTGGCGCTATCGAACATCGTCGGAGTCAGCACCAGGGACTTTTCGGCCGTGTTGCCGGGCGCGCTGCTGGAGGCGATGATGTCGGACAACAACACGAAGGTTCTACAGTCGCCGCAAGTCCGCGCCTCCGATGGAATGAAAGTGACGCTCAAGGTGGGGCAAAAATATCCCTACGCCACGGGCAGCTTTCAGCCGGGCGTCGGAACGGTCGGCGTCAGTCCCCTGGTAAGCACGCAGTTCCAGTTTCTCGATACCGGCGTGGATCTGGAATTGCAGCCGCACGTGCATGGCACCGACGAGATCACGATGCATATCGACTTCAAATTGTCCAACGTGCAGGGCCAGGTCAACTTGGGCGGGTTGAGCCAGCCGATCGTCGCGCAACAGACCAACTCCACGGACGTGCGCGTCCGCAACGGCCAAGTGACGCTGCTGGGCGGGGTGATGTCCACCACCGACACATCCAACCTGAACGGGATTCCGGGCATGGTGAATATTCCGATACTGGGAAAATTTCTCGGTTCGCAGAATCATAAAGAGGTGGACAGGAACGATCTGGTGATCGCCATTATTCCCCACATCGTACGGACCGCCGAGGTGGACGACGTGGATCTGCGGGGTGTTTTCGCCGGCACCGATCAGCAGATCAAGGTGATACACTCCAGCGCGCCCGAGCCGGCGCCGCCCGTGGCGGAAACGCCCGCTCCGGCGAGTCCCGCGCCGCCCAACGCCACGGCGCTTGGGGTGTTGAATAATGCCGCGGCCGTCGCCGTTCCCGCCACCATGAAACTGACCTTCACGCCGGCGGATGCGCATGTGAAGTCCGGCGAGAGCTTCGCCGTGAATTTGAATCTTGATGGAGCGGTGGATTTATTTTCGGCGCCCGTCAAGCTCGCGTGGGATCCGAAAATCCTGAAATTGGTTTCCGCCGCGCCCGGCGTTCTGATCGCGAAAGACGGCCAGGTATTGAAGCCGCCCGCCGATATTCAATCCGAAGCCGGCCAGGCGTCGATTCCGTTGGCGAGGCTGCCGGGCGCGGGCGGCGTGAACGGGACCGGACCGCTGGCCGTCCTGAACTTCGTCGCCATCGGGAAGGGCAGCGCGACCGTGGCGATTACGCAGGTGGATGCCAAGAACTCCAAGCAGGAGCATTTGCCGGCGTCCATGCCGCAGCTTAAGGTGACTGTGGAGTAACTGGGCGGTGCTAATTGCGAAGTCCAAGACAGGCCAGCGCGGGCTGACGCTCATCGAACTGATCGTCGCCTTCACCATTCTGATGGTGTTGACGGCGATGGCCGTTCCTTTGGCCCGCTACAAAGTCCGCAAGGAGAAGGAAATCGAATTGGAACGCGCATTGCGCGAAATTCGCAAGGCGATCGACAACTATAAGGACGCCTCAGACGCCGGGAAGCTGCCCCCGCCGGACATGGACACTTACGGCTACCCGAAGACGCTCGAGATGCTGGTGGAAGGAGTAAAAATGTCGGGGACGGTGGACAAGAAAATCAAGTTTCTGCGGCGCATTCCGAAAGATCCGTTTACCAACTCCACCGACTGGGGCAAGCGCAGCATGCAGGACGATCCGACGTCGCAGTCGTTTGGGGGCCAGAATGTTTTCGATGTGTATACCAAGACTACGGAGAAGGCGCGCGATGGCACCGCATATTCCGACTGGTAAGCTTTCGCTACGCGCCGATTCGCTTGGCGCGCGCGGCTTCACGCTAATCGAGTTGATGATCGTCATGGCGATCATCGCCGTGCTGGTTTCGATGGCCTTGCCCATCTACCAGAAGTCCATCGTCCGCTCGAAAGAGAGCGTGCTGAAAAACAACCTCTTCACCATGCGGACGGTGATCGACGAATATACCTACGATAAGCAGAAGGCGCCGCAAAACCTGGACGATCTGGTGAACGAAGGTTATCTGCGGGAGGTGCCCGTCGATCCCATGACCGGCTCCAATTCGACCTGGAAGATCGTGATGGAGGACGCCCTCACCAGCGTCAATCAAACCGAGCCGGGAATCTACGACGTGCGCAGCGGATCGGACAAGAACAGTCTGGAAGGCACGCCGTACTCGGAATGGTGAAGGCGTCCTTCCGTGCGCTTTTGGTAAACTACAGAAGGTCGGTCCCCTCCTCTCATTCCCCGGTCGTCTAATGGTAGGACAGCGGCCTTTGGAGCCGTGAATCGTGGTTCGAATCCATGCCGGGGAGCCATTCTTTAGATTCAATAATTTAGAGGCGCAGCGAGCCTTTATTGTACAGATTTTGTACTTGGGCATTGCTTGGAGCCGCAGAACCTATTGAATCTGCAAGACGGAAGCGATGAGCATGGATTTGAGACATGTAAATCAATGCTCAGCGAAACTTTAGCAGTCGCGGGGTTGAACGCTGTGAGGGGATGAGGCTTCCACAATGCCCCCCATCCTCTGCGGCCTTGAGCTCGCGGGCTCTGAAGGCTCACGCTGCAGCCGGTCACAAAGACCGAACATGTACTCGCAGTGGGAAGGGTGGGAAGCCTGCATCATGGCCCTCCATGCTTTCCATACTCTGTCATTTCCATGGTCTGCTTTTCGTCCGGCAATGCTGGGTGAACGGGTGCGCCACCCCGCCACGAAACACCTATCGCGACCAGTTGCCTGTGAGTGCATTGGCGATTTGGCACTCGTCCAGACGCATCGCCGCCGAGAAGTGCGTTAGATTTGCTTGCCAAGAATCAAGGGCACATAGCTTCGGGCGTCTTGCAGCAATTGCTCGCGCGCAATACCGGCCTTGGCGCGAAGTTGCAAACCCTTCATCAAGTCAACGAGCGCACGGCCTCGCACCTTGGCAGAGGGTGTGCGAGTTAGGCGCCCCGCCTTCATCTCCTGCTCGAAACGTTTCGCTAAAATATCAGCGGATGCGGTGAGGCCCTTCGCGAGATACGAACGGATCTCGGTTACTCGCTCCGACTGTCCCAGCGCAGCGGCGACCATCATGCAACCGCCGCGACCCTCACCCGAAGCGGTGTTGACGGCCGCCTCGCAAAAGGCGGTCACGGCCTTGTGGATGTCTGGCTCCGCTTGAAAAGCTGCCAATATGGGAGCTCCATAAGTTATTGCATAGTGCTCGACCGCCTTGAGCAGCAGGGTGGACTTGTCTCCGAAGGCTCGGTATAGCGCGGGTTTGGTGACGTTCACGGCCCGTGCGATCCGCTCTACGTCAACTCCTTCATATCCATGCTCCCAAAACATCTCAACAGCACGGTCGAGTGCTTCGTCGGGGATAAAGCCTTTTGGACGTCCTCGGGGGCGCTTCGAACTATTAGTTACCATCGCGTACGAAACTCCTTGCGTCGTAGCTGTAATTATCGTACTCTAGCGTATGTAAGACTTCAATACAAATAAACGCAGGAGACAACATGGATAAGTCCCAAGGAAAAACAGCACGATCTTCACCCTTCTCCACGGAGACGCCCATGGAACGTTCGATCGCTCTCGTCACCGGCACCACGTCCGGGCTCGGTTATGCGGCAGCCGGCTTGCTCGCAGCCAAGGGCTATAAACATGTCATCGTCACCGGGCGTAGGCTAGCACAGGTCCAGCAAACGGCTGCTCAACTCGCGGCTGAGACCAAGAAAAAAATCTTCACGCCGCTGGAGCTGGATCTGGACTCGCCGTCCAGCGTTCAGTCCGCCCTCGCCGAGCTGGTCAAGCGGGGTCAGCCGATCGATTTCCTGCTGCTCAATGCAGGGTTGGTCCCATTCAAGAAGCGCGTGCTCACTGCGGCGGGCGTCGAGGCGTCTCAGGCCCCGCTGATCGGCCATCATCAACTGACTGTCGGGTTGCTCCGCGCCAACCTGCTGAGCCCCAACGCGCGGATTGTTATCGCCGGTGCGGAACCCGCCCGAGGGGGCGTCCCCATGTTCAAGTACACCGACGTGCCAGCCTTCGCGGCCAAATACCACCGGGGTGACCGAACCGCCGCTGTTGAAGCCCTGATTCGCAACGGGCCGAACGTGAGGTACGTGCCCAACAATGCGTATGCCGACGCGAAGCTCATTATCGCTTGGTGGGTCGCGGCGCTGGCGCGCCGGCTACCCTCCGGCATGGCCGTGTATGCTGTCTCGCCCGGTGGGGCGACCGACACCAAGGTGGTGCGAAGCGCTGGCCCGTTGTTGAAGTATCTGTTTATCCCAATCGTGAACCTCATTCCCGGCATGAATCAGACGCCGCAGACCGCGGCCCGTCGGTACCTCCAGGCGTCGGAGTTCGGAACCGACGTCTCAGGGCAATTCTTCGCCTCGGCTCAAGGGAAGTTCTCAGGCCCAATTGAGGCGCAGCGCCACCCGCACCTCCACGATCGCGCCAACCAGGAAGCCGCGTGGCAGGCCGTCGTCAACGTCTCTGGCGTCGACTTATCTTACCCAGCATCCGTGAGCGCGGTGTCCTGAAGGAGCGTCGGTCGCGGTCGAGTGCTTCGTCGGGGATAAAGCCTTTTGGACGTCCTGGGGCGCTTCGAAATATTAGTTACCACAGCGTACGAAACTCATTGCATCGCAGCTGTCATTATCGTACTCTCAAGTATGTAAGGCATAAGGCAACTAAACACAGGAGACAACATGGATAGATTCAAAGGAAAAGCGGCAGTTATCATAGGCGGCACCAGCGGCATGGGGCTCGCGACGGCGAAGGTGCTCCTCGATGGGGGTGCGCGCGTTCTGGTGACGGGTCGCTCGAAGGCCGGCCTGGAATCGGCGCAGAAAGAGCTTGGAAAGGAAGCCATCGTGGTTTCGAGCGACGCGCGTTCGTTGACGGAAATCGACGCCCTCGCCTCTCGGGTGAAGGCCGAGTTCGACACCTTCGACCTGCTGTTCGTCAACGCCGGGTTCAGCATCCGAGCGCCTCTCGAAAGCATGACCGAGGCTGTCTACGACGAGATGTTCAACCTGAACGCCAAGGGACCACTTTTCGCGGTGCAGAAGCTCGCGCCGCTGATCAACCGGGGAGGCTCTATCGTCTTCACGACCTCGATCGCCAACGTCAAGGGAATGCCCGGCAACGCCGCATACGGAGCCGCCAAGGCCGCGGTGCGATCATTCGCTCGGACGCTCGCCGCTGAGTTGCTTCCTCGGGAGATTCGCGTCAACGCGGTGACGCCCGGCCCCATCGACACGCCGATCTTGGGCAAGATGTTCCCCGATAAAGACGCGGCCGCCCAGCTTAGGGAGAAGATGACCGGCATGGTTCCCATGAAGCGCTGGGGGACGTCGGACGAAATCGCCAAGGCCGTCCTCTTCCTCGCGTTCGATGCGACCTTCACGACCGGTGCCGAGCTTCCGGTAGACGGAGGATGGTCTCAACTCTAAGGTGTGGACGATCCGGGAGGGTAAGCTGGCATCTAGAACGGTCTTCAATGGCTCGCATACCATTGCGAACTTGATGCAATAGCGACCACAGAGCGAGATGTCGATCAGCGGGAAGACGGTTCTCATCACGGGGGCGACGAGTGGACTCGGGTTGGCCACGGCCCTGCTACTAGCGGAACGTGGTGCGGAAGTCGTGATGGTGGGACGTGATCGAACCCGGTCGAATTTCATGCGTACGGAAGTCGCGAAGTGTGCTGCGGGCAACGCGCCGATCTTGTTCCTCGCGGACTTGTCGTCGCAGGCAGAGATCCATCGTCTGGCTGAACGGCTTCACGGATGTTTCTCGCGGATCAATATCCTGATCAACAATGCGGCTGCTGTGTTCGCAGAAAGAGAAGTGACGCCGGATGGTCTTGAGAAAACCTTCGCCGTTAATCACCTTGCGCCGTTCGCGCTAACTCACCTTCTGCTCGATCTCCTCCGGGCCGCGCCCGCCGGAAGAATTCTCACCGCGTCCTCGGAGTTCCATAGCGGAGAACTGGATTTTTCCAATCTCCAGGGTCAGCGGCAATACAACTGGTTGGGGGCCTATAAGCGCTCGAAGCTTTGCAACATTCTGTTTACTTACGAACTCTCCCGGCGCCTCGCAGGATCGACGATTACCGCGAACTGTTTTAGTCCCGGGCCCACGCTCACACGCCTGGGTGACAACATGCGAGGTTTACATGCGGTATTCCCCTGGTTGTTAAAGGAAATTCCATATTTACTTGCATTCCCGGAACACGCAGCGAGAACTCCCGTCCACGCCGCGTCGTCGCCTGATCTGGACGGTGTCACAGGCAGATTCTTCCTGCGGTGCCGAGAGACGCGCACCAAAGAGATTACGTACGACATCGACGTGTCGGCCAGACTCTGGAACATGAGTCAAGCGCTGTACGAGATCTGCGCCACTGGCGGAGTGCGAACGGAGTAAGAAGGAATGGCGAATGGAAGGCGATCTCAGCTAACTCATCATGAAGGCGACATACTTAGCTTCATCGGCCCCTGCATATCCGTGTCCGAATTGCGCCAGCGTTGAGGCCATTGTTCGCGATCACCGCCGCCAGTGTGTTGCGCGAGGCTACTCCCGGCATTCACTCTCCTCAACAGGTACGAGCGTGGAGCCGAATCGTCGAATCTGTTCATAAGAGGGAGCCATCATCTTCAATCAGCCGTCCCCCTATTGAGCGAAGCTAAGCGGACGGGCTGAAAGAAGGGGATGAGATTTTGTACCGATTTTGTACCGGCGACCTGCTTTTGATGCGGTTGACGACTTCAGCGAATTGTTAGAATCAATAAGTTGCGAGACTTCAAAACCTCGTCAAGTTTGTGGTTCGAATCCATGCCGGGGAGCCACGAATGTTCGCATTGAAAATAACGTCACGCCGGTTTAAAACAGCAACATTTCCGCCGGTTTTGTGGTCAGCAAACCAGCAGCCGTGGATGAGCAAGAACCGGCCCGGCACACTTTCCTGTTGACTCAAATTCAGACCTGGATCACGATAGAAGACGGTCGGCGAAGCGGAGGCGACTGCTGGAGAGCACCGCCAAGGAATACCCGGCTGGACTCATCGCGGACGATGGGTGGGGCGCAGGCGACTGCGCCCGACTTGAAGCCCATCGGACCGATAGATCCTGATGCCTTCACTCTAAACCAGTTTCTAAATCGTTGGCCGTACGCGCGACCGCGGATCGTTCTCGTGGACGGCGGAGAGGTTCAGGTTAAAATCCTTGCGCACTGCGGCACTCAATGCGCCAGCCGGGCCACAAGCGCCCGATAGCCGGACGGGCGACCAAGAACGTGACGCGGGATCTCCAACCCGAACCGATCCGCCACTGCTCATGCCCAGGCTGAACGCGCGGGGAGGCTAGCTGCTTGTTCTGAACACTCGCCGGTTGGGAATTCGACACTCGCTCGCCACGGTCGCCGAAGTCGGTGCCAGCTGGCCGACGGGATAGTGTGCCTCGACGGCGCAACTGGTGGTGGGTGCCGGCGTCAAAACCGGCGAAACTGCGGTTGTTTTAAACCGGCGCTAACAAATAACGGACTTCGCGGAATTGCCCCCAATAAACACTTTGTTTTGACAGGTTCGAACCCACAAAACCTCGTAGACCGAGAGCCGTCCCGTCACGCCACGCCCGATTGCCCTGTTCGGATATGGTTTTGCTCTTGCCAGGGCTTGTTCGTGGCAGGAGGCATGAACAAGCCCCGTAGAAGCTCAATTCGCCAGTCCTTCCACCCGCTATTCTGGCGATCCTGGAAACGACCCAACTCAGGGCTCGTACTCCATGGATCGCAACACCTCCTTCAGAACGCCTTCCTGGCGCGTTTGATGGTAGTCCAACGCATGTCGAAATCCGGCCCTACCGATTCGGCAGGACGATTCAGAGAACGGATTGAGGGGAGGACGCAAACGCCCAGGTGGGAGCCGGGAATTGGCGCTCGAAGCCAGTGAGAGAATAGGAGACAGGAGCTTTCCATGCGTCCGAAACGCCACGTGCTTGCGATTTCCTTGCTGGCTGCCACCGTGGCGCTGGGGCAATCCGGCGAACAGATGAAGGCCCATGCCGACCACATGGAGCACCACTTCGATCCCAAGGAATCGGCGAAAAGCTTCGACGACCCGGCGCGCGACGCGTGGCAGTTGCCGGATCGCGTCATCGCGGCCCTGAATCTTAAGCGGGGACAAATTGTGGCCGACATCGGCGCGGGCACCGGCTATTTCTCGGTACGGCTGGCGAGATCGGAAGCCGCACCCAAGGTCTATGCGGTTGACATTGAACCCTCGATGGTGACTTACCTCCGGGAACGCGCCGCCAAGGAAGGGTTGAAGAACGTGATCGCCGTACAAGCCACCGCCGATCTGCCGAATCTTCCGGAACCGGTGGACCTGGTCCTCATCGTGGACACGTATCATCATATCGGCGGCCGCGAGACGTATTTCCGGAACCTGGCGAAGTCGATCAAGGCGGGCGGGCGGGTGGCGATTATCGATTTCAAGCCGGATTCGCCCGAGGGTCCACCGAAGGAATTCCGCTTTCCGCCGGAAAAGTTCAAATCCGAAATGAGCGGCGCCGGATACAGGCTGGTGGCGCAGCATGACTTTCTGCCGCGGCAGCAGTTTCTGATCTTCGAACTCGCGGGCGCGGCCTCCCGGTAGGCGGCGCCTCACCATAGGAAGGCCGTTAATACCTCTTCGTCTGGATCGCACGACGACATCCGGCGCGCCTCGCGAGGCCGCTCCGCACCCATACCGAATCGGGGGCTTCACGCGCGGTCTACCCACCGGTAACAGTCCCTGGCATTCATGGCGAAAAATTTCCGTGCCGCCATGGCGCCCCTTGCCTTGACGTACTCGCGCACGGTAGCCAAGACCACCGGATAAGCGGCCATCTCGTCGCTTACCGGCCAGTTACTCCCATACATCACACGATTTTCCCCGAACATGTCCCACAACGGGTCAAGCGCGGAGCGGTAGGCGTCGACATCGGTCGCCACCGCGCCATTCATCCGTTTCAACACGCCGGAGACCTTGCAGTAGACTTGCGGCAGTCTTGCCAGTTCCCTCATCGCCGCCCGCGAAGCCTCATCGGTCTTCCATCCGGTTGGCTCATTCGGCATGTGATCCACCGCGATCCTGAGGTTCGGCACTCTGGCGGCCACCGTAATCAACGCCGGAATCATGGCGGCGCTTCCGATGGCGTCGAGCATCAGCCCCTCACCCGCCAGGCGCCGAAGGTCCTCCACGAAAACGGAACGAGCGATCCCGTCCGCGATCACACTCCCTTCCAGCCGGATGCCGCGAAAAAGTTCATTCTTCCCGAACCGCGCCAGATTCTCTTTGAATCCGTCCGCCCCAGGTTCCAAGTGCCCGACTAACCCGGCAATGATATGGTTGTCCTTGGCCAGGTCTAGCACCCATTGGTTATCCTCCAGCCAAGGGCTTGCTTCGATTACGATCGCACCGGTGACTCCCAACGGGCGCACCATCGCGGCATACGCCTCCGGAAGCACGCGCCGGTAAAGTAAGTGGTCCGTCTTCGGTGGCCACGGAACTCCCTGTACCCGCGCTGGATCGTACAGATGAATGTGAGTATCGACGATCGGCTGCGGCGTCCGGGCGCCGGCGGAACCGCTCCACAATCCCGCACCGGCGGCTCGTAACCAATCGCGCCTGTTCCAGCGTGGCGTCACAGCAGGATTATAACTCCGGCCGGAGCCGGGCCGCCTTGCCAAGCCTCGCGCTGCCCGACATCCCGCCACTTCCGGCGTTTGGCGGCCTGCCCATTTGCTCCAAACACAAGGCGCCGGTCATCAATTGGTCGAAGTGCTGTGTCGGAGACGCATCGACAAACCCGCTGCGACGAACTGAAGTAAAATCAAGTGATACGGAAGGGTGGCCGAGCGGTTGAAGGCAGCGGTCTTGAAAACCGCCAACGGCGAAAGTCGTTCGTGGGTTCAAATCCCACCCCTTCCGCCAAGATCGCCCGCTGTTAGAAGGTCCGCTGAAGAAGCCGAACGTAAGTGAATGCGGCCGCAAGTGGACGTCCCGGGCATCATGCCGCGCGACGGACCGGTCGCGGAAAGCGATCGGGACAAGCCGGGCGTGATCCTCGACTTCGGCGCCGGCCGCAACATGATGAGTTTCGAGATACACGATCCCTCGAAGCGCAAGGCGAACCCGATGTCCGTCGAGATGCCGTTTCGCCGCCGCTTTCACGGCCGGTAGGATGATGCTTGACGCGCCGGTTCGCGAGTTCGATGGCAAATCGCACCCCAAGAACGCCGCTCTGCCGTGGTTCTGATAACGGCCCCCGTTGTTTCGCGAAGAAGGTGGCATGGTGGATATTCTCCTCGGAGAACCCGCGAACGGAGCCGGCACGGTCCGGATCGGAGCCCGGTCTGACGACGATGCGTCCGGAAAACAAGTGGCGAATCCTTCATCGCTTTACTCAAGCGGGAGGTCATTCAGAGCCTTTTCCACGAAGACTGGGCGGGTACAATCCGCGCCGGAGCACGTTGCCGATCGCGGACCATGACGAGTACGAGGTGGATTACCAGTTCGACATCGGGACCCGCCCGCTCTTCCTTTTCGGAGTGAAGGACAACGATAAGGCGCGCCTCGCCACCATTTCGTGCCTGGAGTTTCAGCGGAGGGGCATCCCGTTCAAGAGCGTGATGGTGCATCGGGATTTCGACGGTGGGATCACGCCGAAGGATCGGTCCCGGATCACCAGCGCCAGCGACAAACAATTTCCGTCGCTCGACGACTTCCGGGAGAACGGTCCGCGATTCTTCGAACGCGAGCGCGCCGCTTGAGTCGGTGGAATTGGTGGACCTGGACGGGTTCGAACCGTCGACCTCTTCCATGCCATTTAAGAAATATCCACGGATTACAGGCCAAAACATCAGCTATATAAGCCTTAACGTAGGACGATTTGGACGCCAGTGAGGGCGTTTTCACAATCCGGACTCCACCCTCACTCCGGGACTCCACATCGAAAACGGCACGACGGGTGCCTTCGCACGCGCGGTTTCAAGCCGTTGCGATTGGTGTTTGCTGGAGGAGACACCATGCGAACTGCCTTATAACGACGATTGTTCCGCAAGAAAATCGCCCACGAGTCGTTTGTGCTTCCGAGAATTGCAGCCAAGGCAAGCGGTGACAAGATTATCAAAGCTATTATCGCCGCCCTCGGCGACCGGCCTGACATGATACAATATAGCTGTGAAGCGGGTAAGCTACTTTTCGCAATAGTGGCACTTGCAGGCATCCCGTTCGTAAATCTTGATGCGATTCTCCCGCACGTTGTAAAAGTCGATATCGGCGCCGGGAATTTCAGGCTTCGGGTCCGTTGCCGTGCGCTTCGCGCGGAATTTTCGGCACGCCTCAATTTCGTCGGGGGTCAGTACCCGGTACAACGTCCCGTCTCGGTTCGACTCGCCTTCCCTTGCGGATTGCACCGGCCACTTCAAGCGCACGAAAGATCTCACGAAACTTTTCCTCCGAGATCGAATTCTGGATTGCCGTGGAGCATGACGATTTGACGACGATTCCGCGGCGCAACACCTTCCCAAGCCTCACGTGCGGGTTGCCATCCTTGGCTGTAGAATGTCGAAAAGCGTACCAGTAGAAGGCCGCTTCATACGGCGTCAACAGCGGCCGGGCAGCGGCGCGCCGGAACGTGCCAACGTATCCATTAAAGCTCCGAGTTCATGAGTCTTGTGGAACGTCGCGCCCAAATCGGACAGCAACGCCTTCAGCATCTTCTCCGCAGCCTGCTGACAATGGAAACCAATTACCTCGTCGCTCACCCTGTCCGACTCGATGACGGCGTCGAGCAAGGCTTCGTCCTGAGCGGCCTTGCGCAGAAAAAGCAAAGCTTGTTCACGCCGCTTGATACAGAACCTGCCCCGCTGTGGCGGCTTCGTAATAAACGTTGCCGGGAGTCTCCCGCCAGTACTGAAACTTTTCGTCGCTGACAACCAGCAGATCGACGGCGATATCGAACGAGCGAATGAGGCGATTCAGACGGACCATCTCCGCGAATCGGTCGCCGGGCTTCTCTTCAACGACCATGATGTCGAAATCGCTATGAGGAGCTGAATCGCGCCTCGCTTGAGAACCGAAGAGGATGATGCGTTTGGGATGGGCGGCCTGAACCAGCACGCCAGTCAAGTTCGAGACGATCTGCATGGCTGCCGGGCTCATCGGGGCTGGCACAACTCCTGCGACTAGTTTGCCACATGTTCGGGGAGCATGTGGCTCTGGAGTCCAAATTCTGGCGAGTTTGGACTCCAAATGGACTCCGGGCGACCTCTTCCGCGATGTGGAAGAGCGCAAACATTTTCGTAAGTCTATGTTTTGTAGGGCTTTGTTTTGGTGGACCTGGACGGGTTCGAACCGTCGACCTCTTCCATGCCATGGAAGCGCGCTCCCAACTGCGCCACAGGCCCACTGGAGGACTTCATTCGCTAGTGTAACATGGGCGTCCGGCTGGTTAATAATAGGAACGATGACACGAACGGAAGCCTGGGAGACGCTCTGCGAATTCACGAAGTCCGATAGTTTGCGGCGGCATGCGCTGGCGGTGGAGGCGTGCGTTGCCGCCTACGCCCGGCGCGGCGGCGAGGACGAGGAGAAATGGGCTGTGACGGCGCTGTTGCACGATTTCGATTACGAGATTCATCCCGAGGCGCCGGACCATCCGATGAAGGGGCAGGCGATTCTGGAAGCGCGCGGCGTGGACGCCGAAATCCGCCGGGCCATCCTTTCGCACGCCAACTATAGCGGCGTTTCGCGCGATTCGGCGCTTGAGAAGACCCTCTTCGCCTGCGACGAGCTGGCCGGGTTTCTGACCGCGTGCTCGTACGTGAAGCCGAATCGCAGCATCTTTGAAGTGGAGACGAAATCGGTGCGGAAGAAGCTGAAGGACAAGGCCTTCGCGCGGTCGGTGAGCCGCGAGGATATCGTCGAGGGCGCGAAGGGATTGGGAGTGGATCTGGACGCGCACATCGAATTCTGCATCGAGGCGATGAAGGCGCGGGCGGAGGAACTGGGCTTGGCGGGGAGCGCGGCGGGGGCGGCGGAATAGCGGGTGTTAGAATCGCGGTGGAAGCTAAGCTTGGCCGGTGCCGGGCCTGGTCTTCAAAACCAGCGTGCGGCGCGTTTGCGTCGTGGTGGGTTCGACTCCCACTAGCTTCCGCCAGAATCGCGCGAGAGAAAAAACGCCGGGAAGCCCCGCGCGGCCATCGATAAAGACATGATGCCGGACACCAACTACGACGCGTTGCTGATCGTTTCCTTCGGAGGGCCGGAGAAGCGCGAAGACGTGATTCCGTTCCTTGAAAACGTGCTGCGTGGAAAGAACGTGCCGCGCGAGCGGTTGCTCGAGGTGGCGGAACATTACTATCATTTTGGCGGAAAAAGCCCGATTAACGATCAAAATCGCGCGTTCATCGCCGCGCTGCGCGAAGAATTGGACGGGCACGGCATCGCCTTGCCGATTTATTGGGGCAACCGGAATTGGCATCCGTTTCTGGCCGACACATTGCGGCGGATGAAGGAGGACGGGGTGCGCCGCGCGCTGGCGTTCGCGACCTCGGCGTTCAGCTCGTATTCGGGCTGCAGGCAGTACCGCGAGGATATTGCGGCCGCGCGGCGCGAGGTGGGGGAAGCCGCGCCGGAGGTGGACAAGATCCGGGTGTTCTCAAATCATCCGGGCTTTATCGAGGCGATGGCGGACCGTGTTCGCGACGCGCTGGCCGATGTCCCGATGGAGCGCCGCGCCGATTGCCCCTTGCTGTTCACCGCGCACAGCGTGCCGGTGTCGATGGCGGCGGGCGCCAGCTATGTTCCCCAGCTCGAGGACTCCTGCCGGGCGATCGCCGGCGAGGTTGGCGCGGCCAAATGGCGGCTGGTCTATCAAAGCCGGAGCGGCGCGCCGGGCCAGCCGTGGTTAGAGCCGGACGTTTGCGAGGCGCTGCGCGAGACGCGCCAAAGCGGGGCGCGCGACGTGGTGGTGGTTCCCGTGGGGTTTCTATCGGACCACATGGAAGTGCTATACGATCTGGACACCGAAGCGCGGGCGCTGTGCGAGGAACTGGACTTGCACATGGTGCGCGCCGGGACGGTGGGAACGCATCCGCGTTTTGTGCGGATGGTGCGCGAGTTGATCGAGGAACGCATCGCGGGAGGGGAGCGGCGGGCGGTGGGCGCTTTTGGCCCGTACCCCGACGTTTGTCCGGAGAACTGTTGCCCGGCGCCGGCGCGGCGTCCGCGGACTATTTCCGCATGAGCTTGCCGTAGACCTCGCGCTTGGATATTCCACGATCGCGCGCCACTCGCTTGCACGCCTCCATACGCGGAAGGCCGTCGCGAACGAGGGCCTCGACAGCTTCCTCAAGCGGGGGGCCTTCTTCGGAGGCGGCCGGAGGCGCCCACCCGACGATGACGACAAACTCGCCCTTCACCGACGGGCGCGCGGCGAGATTTTCGCGCAGCTCGGCGGCGGTGCCGGTCAGGAACTCCTCGTGGATTTTCGTCAGCTCGCGGCCAAGGACCACGGGGCGGGAGCCGAACACCGCGGCGATATCTTCGAGCGCATCTAAAATCCGATGCGGGGTTTCGTAAAAGACCAGCGTGGCCCGCGCCGCGGCGTGCTCCTCCAACGCCTTCCGCCGCTGGCCGGACTTGGCCGGCAAAAATCCGCCGAAGACGAAGTGGTCCGTGGGAAGGCCGCAGGCGCACAGCGCGGCGACGAGAGCGGAGGGTCCGGGGATCGGCGAAACGGCGATGCCTCGCTCACGCGCGGCGCTGACCAGACGATAGCCTGGATCGGCGATGAGCGGCGTTCCGGCGTCGGAGACCAGCGCGACGGAGTGGCCCGCTTCGAGTTCCGCCAGCAGCCGTTCGCTCCGCTCGCGCTCGTTGTGGTCGTGATAGCTGACCAGCGGTTTGGCGATGCCGTAGTGGTCCAGAAGCTTGCGTGTCTGGCGCGTATCTTCGCAGGCGATGACGGCCGCTTCGCGCAGAACGGAGACGGCGCGGAACGTCATGTCGTCCAAGTGGCCGATCGGCGTGGCGACAATATAGAGCGTTCCGGCCATACCGATAGCATGGCATCAAACTTGAGCGCGGGGCGGGCGCGTTCTACCATGAATCGTTGAACGATTCATCCACGACCGGCGGCGTCGAGACGCCAGGCGTATACGTATATCCGTTGCCGGGTGGCGTGATCCACTTCGATTTGGACTTGGTGGAGCGCATGTTGATCGACATCATGCGCGGGTTCGGCGCGGTCCCCAAGCGCGGCGCGGAGGTGGGCGGAATTCTACTCGGCGCGGTGGAGGCGGGTGAGCCGCCGGCCATTCACATCCACGGCTACATCCAGGTCCCCATCGAGTACCGCCGCGGCCCGTCGTACCTGTTGTCGCTGAACGACGTGGGGCGGTTCGAAGAGGCGATGGAACGGGCGCGCGGGCACGACAAGTGGAAACCGGTGGGGTTCTTCCGGAGCCAAACGCGCGAGACGGCGGGTTTGACGGAGGAAGACCGCAAGTTCTTCGATCAATATTTTCCGGGCGCGAGTTGGCGTGGCGATGCTGGTGAAGCCGTATGCCACGCGGGTGAGCCAAGCGGGGTTTCTGATGCGCGAAGGCGGCGTGCTGCCGCTGGGCGCGCCGGCGGCCGAGTTTCCCTTCCGCCGGCGCGACATCGGTCCGGCCGTGAAAGACGACGCCGAACCGAGGGGAGAACGGAGGCGGGAGAGGAAGCTGCGTGAAGAGAGCGATGCGCCGGACGTGGAACCGCGCCGGGCCATGGCGCCGGTCTCCGTTGCCGTCGAAGATTCTCCGGTGGAGGGGATCGTGCCGATTACTCCGCCGATTCCATTGCATCGCCACGCAACGCGTTTGGAATGGCTGAGGGCGCCGCTGTGGCTGTCGCTGATTCTGCTGGTGCTGGGCGCGATTCTCGGCATCGAAGCGGCGGGATGGCTTCCGCTGCCCTGGTTGCCGCGGCCGGATCCCTTCCGGCTGGCGCTGCGGGTGGCCGATTCAGGCGAAGAAGTGCTGTTGTTCTGGGACCGCGACGCGCCCGCGCTGCAATTCGCCTGGCGGGGAAGCGTGACGGTGGAAGATGGAGCCTCGAAGAGCGTAGTGGCGCTTGACTCGGCGCAATTGCGGCGGGGCAGCCTGATTTACCATCCGGCGACGGATAAGGTGCGGTTTCGCCTGGCCCTGGTTTCGGGGCAGGGCACGGAGCTGACCGCGGACATAGGCTGGAGTAAACCGTCTAACGCGGCTCCGCAATAAGCACGAGCTTGTCCTCGCGCAGTTCGACGCGCACGATGGCGCCGGGAGGAATGAGCCCGGCGGAGACGCGGGCGGCCAGCGGCTGCATCAGATGGCGGTGGATGGTGCGCTTCAGTTCGCGCGCGCCGAACTCGTCGCTCGCGCCTTTTTTCAGCAGCCAGCGGAGGGCGCGCGCGCTCATTTCCACATGGAACCCGCGGGCGCCCAGACGCGCGTCGATATGGCGCTGAAAGTCCGCCAGCAAATGGTCGAGGATGCGCGAGAGATCCTCGGCGCCGAGCGGCTTATATGTCACGACGCGATCGATGCGATTGACGAACTCGGGAGCGAAGCGGCGGCGGACGGCGGCGTTGCCGATGCGGTCCAGTTTGCGCGAGGTGTCGCCGGCGGCCCTCGGTACCATCCCCTCGAATCCGAACGAAGGGGCCATCTCCTTGCTCATGGCCTGCGCGCCCAGATTGCTGGTGAGGAAGATCATCGTCCGCTCGAAGTTGACCGTGTTGTTGTCTCCGAGGCGCAGAACGGCTTTGTCGAGAATGCCCAGCAGGAGGCGGGTCATCGACGGCGCGGCCTTTTCGATTTCATCGAACAGGATCAGCGTCAGATCGCTGCGCTCGCTGGCCGCGGCGTTGATTTTCTGCTGCGTCAACATGGGCTGCGTCTCGCGGTGGCCGAGGTAGCCGGGAGGAGCGCCAATAAGCTTCGCCACCTCGTGCTCCATTTGAAACTCGCCGCAGTCCACTTTCAACATATTCTTCTGGCTGCCGTGGATCACTTCGGCGAGTGCCTCGACAGTTCGCGTCTTTCCGGTCCCGGTGGGGCCTAGGAGCAGAAATACGCCGGCGGGGCGGCCCTCCGGGGACAGTCCGGCGCGATGCATCTGGAGGTAGGGCACGATGGATGCGAGGGCATGGGCCTGGCCCACTACCTTTCCGGCAAGGGCCGCGGAAAGATCGTCGCTGGTTTCGGCAATCGGCGCTCGCCTCCTGGGCGGTGTGATTTCGGGTCTCAAGAGAGCGTTCTCCTTCCTGCCCGAGATTGTAAACACACGCCAGGCCGCGGCTGCGGCTATAAGGGGTGAAACGGGGGCCAAAACGGCCGTTTTGGAAAATTAGTTTTGCTTGAAGAATGAATGGATTACGTGGTGAATTCGCTCGCTGGCACGGCCATCGCCGTAAGGGTTGTGAACGCGTGCCATGGCTTGGCGGATTTCGGGGTGATCCAGCAGATTCGCGGCCTCGGCCACGATGCGGGCCGGATCGGTTCCAACGAGGAGAACGGTGCCGGCTTCCACCGCTTCCGGCCGCTCCGTTTTCTCGCGGAGGACGAGGACGGGCTTGCCAAGCGAGGGCGCTTCTTCCTGAATTCCGCCGGAATCGGTCACGATCAGATAAGCTCGGCGCATCAGATCGACAAACGGCGCGTAATCGAGCGGTTCAATCAAAAGGACGTTGGGGTGATTGGCGAGAAGCCGGTTCACGGGGTCCTGGACGTTGGGATTCGGGTGGACCGGGTAGACCAATTGGACATCCGGGCGTGATGCGATCGCGGCCAGCGCCTCGCAGATGCGCTCGAAGCCGGCGCCGAAGCTTTCGCGGCGATGGGCCGTCACCAGAACCAGTTTCTTCGACGAGTCCAGCCGCGGCCAACCGGGGCCTTGCAGGCGGCCGCTTTCGAGCGCGTCGCGCACCGTGAGGACGGCGTCGATGCCGGTGTTGCCGGTGACGGTGATGGTCTTGTTGGCGACGCCTTCGCGCCGGAGATTTTGCGCCGCGCCTTCGGTGGCGGCAAAATGCAGCGAGGCGAGCGGCGACGTGAGAACGCGGTTCATCTCTTCGGGGAAAGGCTGGCGCAGATCGTGCGTGCGCAGGCCGGCCTCGACATGGGCCACGGGAATATGTTGATAGAAGGCGGCGAGAGCGCCGCAAAGCGTGGACGTGGTGTCGCCCTGGACGATCACCAGATCCGGGCGCGAGGACGCCAGCACCGGCTCCAGACCGGCGAGCATGCGCGAGGCCGATTGCGCCAGCGTTTGGCCCGGTTGCATGAGGTCGAGATCGTGATCGGGGACGACGTCGAAGACGGCCAGCACTTGATCGAGCATCTGGCGATGTTGAGCGGTTACGCAGACGCGCACGTCGAGTGAATCGCCGTGGGCGCGCAGATGATTCACCAAAGGGCAGAGCTTGATGGCCTCCGGACGGGTGCCGAAGACGAAACAGATTTTATGCATGGCGCAGGCGGCCTCTTGGGATGCGGAGGCGGAGATTACTTGTGGCGGTAAGTGATGCGGCCCTTGGTGAGATCGTAAGGGGAAAGTTCGAGGGTTACGCGATCGCCCGCGAGAACGCGGATGCGATTCCGGCGGAGCTTGCCGGCCAAGTGCGCGAGGACGGTGCGCTCCAGATCGAGTTGGACGCTAAACAGGCCGCTGGGGAATTTTTCCACTACGGTTCCGGTGACTTCAATGCTATCTTCTTTACTCATTTGCCTCTATCGTTGGACATATTCTCCGACGTTATTATCTTATCAGAGGGGCGATTCGGGATCTTGCGT
>CAWGKC010000004.1:0-672009 GCA_963823105.1 uncultured Acidobacteriota bacterium | reverse complement strand
GACTTCCCGCGACTTGCTCTTGGAAGACCCTTGCCCTGAACGAGCCTGAGCGCGTCGAAACGGCATGGCAACGCTTGCCACGCCACGGTCCCGTTGGCCTTCTCGGCGTCCTGAACACTGCGCCACGGCGCAGTCACCGCTTCTTTCCCCCGACGAAGGGGATGGTGGCGGCCTGCTTCATCCATGACGCCAATTGGCGCTCGTCGAGATCCTCAACCGATGCTAACTCGACTCCGCGGGTCGATTTACCCATCCCGATCGGCGTCACAGGCGGTTCAGGCTTGATCTCCGTGCCGCGGATGAACATCAGTTTCACATGGCCAACGAAGGCGCCGGAGGAGAAGCACCAGCCCCCGTCGACCCCGTAGTACGCCATACCCCACTTCACCGCTCGCCGGATGTCCGGCAAACATTTGGCCGCCAGGGCATCGACGACCTCGGCGATGCCGCGCTGCGGCTGCGGCAAGCTAGCGATATAGGCGAACACGGGTTCGTCGCCTTCTGCGGTCTTCGCGGCGCTTGCCTTGCCAGTCATGGCGACCAGTAGCTTCGCCGGGGTCGTGCCTTGAGCGGTTTTCTCGCCCTGGCGGGCGGCCGCGCGCTTCGTCGATTGATGGGTTGACCGCGTCATTTTGTTACCGAGCTTGATCCCAGGCTGGCGAGAAGCTCGTCGAGTTGGTCGAGCGCCTCGGGCATCGCGCCCGTCGATCCGGAGTCAAGCGCTTCCTTCGAGGGATAGCGATCATGCACGACCAACAACGTCTTGCCTGCGTTTTCATCGAAGGTCACCGTGGTGACGGTCTTGCCGTTGTCACCTTCCTCGTTGGTCCAAACGAGGCGCGAGTGCGGTGTCACTTCGAGGTACGTGCCGAAGAACTCCATCGTCGAATCTTCGTGGCGAAACACCAAACGATACTGCCCCCCAACGCGAACATCCATTTCGCAGGAAAGCAGGGTCAGCCCATACGATTTTGGTACCCACCACCTCCTGAATAGTTCTGCCTTGGTCCACGCCTCGAACACGAGGCGCGCAGGCGCGTTGACGGTGCGTGTGACGACGAGTTCGCGCTCGGACTTCCGCTCCACCGCCCGTGCGGTTCTTCGTAGGGGTGGCCTCACTTTCTCTTCTTACGTCCATTTGCTTTCTCCTTCAGTTTCAATTCTTCGACAACGTTGTCCAACTCGTCGAAGCGTGCGCCCCAGAGCTGGCGGTACTTCTCTATCCATGCCGCCTCTTGTTGCAGTCCGCGTAGGCCGGGCTTGCAGGTCCGCACTCGCCCGACCTTCTCCGTGGTGACGAGCCCCGCTTCCTCCAAGACGCCTACATGCTTCTTCATGCCCGTGAGGGTCATGTGGAACTTCTCGGCAAGGGCCGTGATCGAAGCGTCCGCACGCCCGAGTTGCTCCAGAACGCCGCGTCGGGTGGCGTCGGAGAGTGCGCC
Organism: uncultured Acidobacteriota bacterium; assembly: GCA_963823105.1. Taxonomy (GTDB): domain Bacteria; phylum Acidobacteriota; class Terriglobia; order Bryobacterales; family Bryobacteraceae; genus JAJYKC01. The sequence goes on along the minus strand of CAWGKC010000004.1, from coordinate 670,567 downwards.
GAACGAGGCATCGAAGTGGGCCTGGCAATACTGAACCATTCAGTTCAGTATACAACATGGATTGACGGCATGCAATGGGAGGCTGAGCGCGCGCTGGGTTGCCAGCTATCCACCTAAGCCCACGATCCGACGGCGTAGCGTTTTACCGGAGAGGGCAAACTAATTCGAAAGGCAACTGGCTACGAACAGGAAAAGCTGAAGCCGCGCTATCCCACATCGGGTTCGCGGGCTGCGCGTGCCGAGCTTCCGGTGCCCATTGGAGCGTATCGGTGACCCACAGAATTCTCCGACGCGGCTAATGTTGCAACCCTTGTGATCCATTTGGATTTGTGCTAAGCAATAGGCTTGACGCCGATTAAGAATCGCCTGCGGGAATCGACTTTTCTCCGGTATGTCTTCGCGCTGGCGCTCGCCGGGATGGCGTTACTGGCACAATTGTTTTTCGAGTGGCTCGCGGGAGGAAATCAGCCGTTGGCGGTGGGATCCTCCCACATCTTTCTGGCGGCGCCGGCGCTCAGTTCGGTCTTGGCAGGCCGCCGGAGCGGATTCACGACGCTGTTCTTTTCGACCGTCTTGATGCTTTACTTCTGCCTGCCCCCGTATCACACGTTTTTAGTCTCTTCGCCCCAGGTATTAGTCCATCTGGTCTTATTCGCCGCGGTTGGGACGGCGATTTGCATCGGTGGCGGGAACCTCTACCTCTCCCATGAAACGCTATCCAGCACATTGCACAGTATCGGAGATGGGGTGGTGGCAACGGACGAGAAACTCGCGGTGACGTTCATGAACCCGGTCGCACAATCGCTAAGCGGATGGCAAATTGGGCACGCCAAGGGCAAGAACATCGCGGAAGTTCTGCATTTGGCCCACGAATACGATTCGCGGCGCGCGGTGGCGCAACCGGCCACGTCGGCGCTATATCGCTCGACCGTGACTTATCTGGCGAGAGACACGGTGCTAGTTTCCCGCAATGGACATAGGACGCCGATCGAGGATAGCGCGGCACCCATACTGGGTCCTTCGCGCAAGCCCCTCGGCGCGGTCATGGTGTTTCGCGACGTGAGTGAACGCCGGACCGCGGAGCAGTCGCTTCTTGAAAGCGACATCCGCTATCGGTTCCTCGCCGATTCGGTTCCGGAATGCATTTTCACGTGCTCTCCGGACGGGCTGTGCGACTATGTGAACCAGAGATGGTCGGAGTACACGGGACTGGCGGCGGGGAAACCGGTTAGCGAAAACTGGGAATCGGCGCTGCATCCGGACGATTTGGAGAGAACGGCGGGCCGATGGGGCGAGGCTCTCCGCACCGGCGGATTGTTCGAAGTGGAGCACCGGCTGCGCGGCAAGTCCGGCGAGTACCGCTCGTTCCTGACGCGGGCGTTCCCGATGAAGGATGTGCGGGAACAGATCGCAAAGTGGTTTGTCATATCGACCGACATCGAGGACGTCAAACGCGCCGACGAGCGGTCGCTGCAGGCGCGGAAACTGGAGAGCGTGGGCCTGCTTGCAGGGGGCGTGGCGCACGATTTCAATAATTTGCTGACGGTGATCAACGGCTACGCCGGTTCGGCGTTGAACCAAATGGCGGAGACGGACCCGCTCATGCCCGCCGCCCGCGAGATCCTCGCGGCGGGCGAGCGCGCCACGGCACTGGTCCGGCAGCTCCTGGCCTTCAGCCGGAAGCAGGTTCTGCAGCCGGAGTCCGTAAACCTGAACGACATCGCGGCCGGGATGGAACGGATGCTTTCGCGCCTGTTGGGCGACCACATCGAGATCGTGGTGAACGCTTCGCCCTCGCTTCAGGCGACCATGGCGGACAGGCACCAGATCGAGCAGGTGATTATGAATCTCGCGGTGAATTCGAGGGACGCGATGCCCGACGGCGGCACGTTGACGATCGAAACGCGGAACGTAACGATCACGGGGCGTTGTCCCGTTTGTGCGGCCGAAATCCGGCCCGGCGCTTATGTGGGATTGAGCGTGCGCGATACGGGAACCGGCATCGAACCCGGCGCCCGCGAGCACTTGTTCGAGCCGTTCTTCTCGACGAAGCCGGAAGGCAAGGGGACCGGTTTGGGGTTGGCGACCGTGCATGGCATCGTCATGCAGAGCGGGGGGCACATCGACGTGGAGAGCGCCGCCGGCGCGGGCGCGGCGTTTCACATTTTGCTTCCGGTGGTCCGGCAAGAGCCGGTGGCGGCGACGGAACGCGCCGCGGCGGAGATTCATGGCGGCGCCGAAACGGTGCTGCTGGTGGAAGACGACCCCGATGTGCGGCGGTTCATCGCGATGGCGCTTCGCCGTTCCGGCTATCGCATCCTCGAAGCCGCCGGCGGCGACGAGGCGCTGGAGCGATTCTCAAGCGGAGGCCGTGGATTTATTGGTGACCGATCTGTCCATGCCGAAGATGGGCGGGCGCGAACTGGCCATGCGCTTTCAATCGATCCAGCCGGAAATAAAGGTGCTGCTGATTTCCGGCTATGACGACAGCGGCGAAGCGCCATCCGCGGCGCCTCCGGGAGCGGCCTTCCTGGCAAAGCCGTTCTCTCAGCAGACCATTGGCGCCAAAATCCGGGAAGTCTTGGGGAAGCCGTGGCCGCTCGGCAGCGTACTGATCGTCGACGACGACAAAGCCGTTCGAGGCTTCCTGCGATCGATATTGGAAGGAGCCGGATACTCGGTTATGGAAGCGGGGAACGGAAACGAAGCGCTGCTCCGGATCGAGGATAGCCTACCCGACGTCGTCATCACCGATCTGGTCATGCCGGAGCGGGAAGGCATCGAAACGATCGCCGTGATGTCGCGGAAATATCCGTCGGTGGGCATCATCGCAATTTCGGGCGCAAGAGACGGAGCCTACCTCCGCCTGGCGACATCGTTGGGCGCGCACGCGCACTTGCCGAAACCGATCGATACGCAGCGGCTCCTGGTGGAAGTGGCGCGAATCGCCGACTGGCGCGATCGGGCATAAACGCACATTGGCATCGACCGTCGCGGGACACGCCGAGCGGCGTTAATGGACCGGCGGATGTTCGGCGATGTCGCCTTCGCGGGCGATCCAGACGTAGAGCGTGGGCAGAACGAAAATGCTCATGATGAGCGTGGCGCTGAGGCCGCCGACGATGACGATGGCGAAGGGGCGCTGCGAATCGGATCCGATGTCGTGGGAGAGGGCGGCGGGGAGAAGGCCGAGTGTCGCGACAAGCATGGTCATCATGATGGGGCGGAGGCGAAGGACGGCGCCTTCGACGGCGGCGTCCACGAGTTCGAAGCCGCGTTCGCGGAGTTGGTTGATATATTCCACCATGATGACGCCGGTTTGCACGGACACGCCGAAGAGGGCGAGGAAGCCGATGCCGGAGGAGACGCTGAAATGAGCCCCGGTGATGAGCAGCGCGAAGATGCCGCCGATGGGGGCGAGGAGCACGGTCATCATCACCAGGGCGGCCCATTTGAAGGAGCCGAAGGCAGAGTAAAGAAGCAGGAAAATGACGGCGACGGTGATGGGAACGATGACGGCCAGACGGGCGTCGGCGCGCTTCTGGCTTTCGTATTCGCCGGCCCAATCGAGGGTATAAGCGGGAGGGAGTTTGACGGCTTTGGCGACTTTGTCCATGGACTCCTCCACCGTGCTGCCGAGATCGCGTTCGCGGACGCTGTATTTGATGGCGATGTAACGGGAGTTGGCCTCGCGGTAGATCATCGACGCGCCGTCTTCGACTTTGATGTCGCAGAGTTGGTCGAGGGCCACGCGCTCGCCGGAGGGCGCGAGCAGGCGGATGTTGCCGATTTCCTCGATGGTGGAGCGGTAGGGTTCCTGGTAGCGGACGGTGAGGTCGTAGCGCTCCTCGCCTTTGAGAACCTGGGTGACGGCGTTGCTGCCGACGGCGGTTTGGACGGCGTCCTGGACGTCGGAGACGTTGATGCCGAAGCGGTCGGCCTTGGCGCGGTTCACCGATAGGTTGACGTTCGGCTGGCCGATGACGCGGAAGACGCCGAGGTCGGCGACGCCGCGGACCTTGCTCATGACGGCGACGATCTCGTCGGCCTTCTGTTCGAGGACCTTCAAATCCGTTCCGAAGATCTTCACGGCCAGCTCGCCTTTGACGCCGGTGACGGCCTCCTCGACGTTGTCGGAAATGGGTTGCGAGAAGTTCCACAGAACGCCGGGGATTTTCTCCACCTGGGCGTCCATGGCGGCGATCAACGCTTCTTTGTTCTTGTGGAACATGGGACGCCATTCGTCGTGAGGTTTGAGATCGACGAAATATTCGGTGTTGAAGAAGCCGGCGGAGTCGGTGCCATCGTCGGGGCGGCCGATCTGGCTGACGACCTTGGTGACCTCGGGGAACTTGGCGAAGATGAGGCGGGCGCGGTGCATGATTTCGTCGCCGCTGGTGGGGCCGGTGCTGGGGGCGAGAGTGCCGCGCGCCCAGATGGCGCCTTCGTCGAGATGGGGGAGGAACTCGGAACCGACGGCGCCGCCGAAGAAAAGGAAGAGCGCGGTGGCAAGCAGCAAAGCCGGGACGCTTAAGGTGACCACGCGATGATGAACGCACCAGCGGAGCAGGGAGCGGTAACGGCGAATGATGAATTCGAGCACCGGGTTGTGCCATTCCTTTGCGCCTTTGCCGAAGAAGTAACTGCACAGCACGGGCGCGAGCAACATGGAGAACATCAGCGCGCCGAGCAGGGCGAAGGCGACGGTCCAGGCCATGGGGCGGAAGAGGCGGCCTTCCACCTGTTGGAGAGTGAAGATGGGCAGGTAGGCGGTGATGATGATGGTGATGGCGTAGAAGACGGGGCGCTGGACTTCGAAGGCGGCGTGTTTGATTTTCTCGAAGACGGTGAGGTCGGATTCCTCGCGCATGCCGAGGTGGCGGATGATGTTTTCCACCATGACGACGGCGCCGTCGACGACCATGCCGAAATCGAGAGCGCCGAGCGAGAGCAGGTTGGCGGGGATGTGACGCAGGTCGAGACAGATGGAGGCGAACAGAAGCGAGAACGGGATGGTGAGGGCGACGATGAGCGCGCTGCGTAGGTTGCCGAGGAAAAGGAAGAGGATGATGACCACCAGGACGATGCCTTCGGCGAGGTTGTGAAGGACGGTGTGGGTGGTGAAATCGACGAGGTCGCTGCGGTCGAGATAGGGAACGATGCGGACGCCGGGCGGGAGGAAATGATTGTTTAGGTAGTCGATCTTCTTGTGAAGGGCGACGAGCGCGGCTTGCGCCTCTGCGCCTTTGCGGAGCAGAACGATGCCTTCGACGACGTCGTCGTAATCCACCACTTTGCCGTTTTCACGATGGATGGCCTTGGCGATTTTTCCCAGACGGATCTTCGGGCCCTGGACGACGTCGCCGATGTCGCGAACGCGGACCGGCGTGCCGTTCTGGACCTTCAGCAAAGTCATGCCCACGTCGCCGGTATCCTGGGCAGAGACCGACGGCGCGGACGTTGAATTCCTGCTGGCCGTGCTCGATGAAGCTGCCACCGGCGTTGATGTTGTTGTTGACGAGGGCCTGCTCGACCTGGCCGATGCTGAGGCCGTAGTTGACGAGTTGGTTGGGATCGACGCGAACCTGGTATTCGCGGGTGGTGCCGCCGAAGCTGGCGACGTCGACGATGTTGGGGACGGACTTGAATTGCTTCTCGAGCACCCAATCCTCGAGCGACTTCAGTTGCATGAGGTCGTACTCGGGATTGGTGCTGGTGAGGGTGTAGAACATGATCTGGCCGGTGGGGCTGAAGTCGGGTCCCATTTGCGGGCTGAGGCCGGCGGGGATGCTGACCAGCGACAGACGCTCGAGAACCTGTTGGCGGTTGGTGAGGTTATTCGACGCGTCGTCGAAGATCATGGTGATGCTGGAGAGGCCGAAGAGGGAGACCGAGCGGAGGCTGGTCATGTGGCCGATGCCGTTCATCTGAAGCTCGATGGGGATGGTTACCTGCTGCTCCACCTCCTCGGCGGCGCGGCCGGGCCATTGGGTGATGACGTTGACGTAGTTGTTAGCGACGTCGGGATAGGCCTCAATGGGAAGGTTGTGGAAACTTACCATGCCCCAGACGAGGAGGACGATGCCGGCGCTGAGCACGAGCAGGCGGTTGCGAAGAGCGAAATCGACTATGAATCGGATCATCGAATCAGGGTCTCCGGATGGCTACTGGCTGGTGGCGGCGGAAAACTGCAGCGCGGTGGTGACGACGCGGTCGCCGGGAGAGACGCCGGCGAGGACGTCCTGCATGCCGCCGGAGACGGCGCCGGTCTGCACCTCGACGCGGCGGAATTGGCTGCCGCCGATCGGCACGAAGACGGAATCGCGGTCGTGGAGGCGGAGGATGGCGGTGGTGGGCACAATGGCGCGAAGCTGCGCGGTTTGCGCGCGGAAGGTGGCGGTGGCGAACATGCCGATGCGGAGAATGCCTCCGGTATTGGGCAGATCGATGCGGACTTTGGCGGAACGGGTGGCGGGATCGAGAACGGTGGCGATGTTGGCGATGCGGCCGTGGAGCGGCTTGTCGGGATAGGCGTTGAGGCGGATGGAGGCGTTGTCACCCAGGCGAACTTGCGCCAGGTTATTTTCGAAAACGTCGCAGACGAGCCAGACGGAGGAGAGATCGGCGATGGTGAAGAGGTTGGGGGAATTGTCGGTGGATCGGACGGCGGTACCGGCCGTGACGTTTTGTTCGACGATGAAACCGGAGACGGGAGCTTTGATGTCGATCACCGGACTTACACGGGCGGGGTCCGCGCCGAGAATGCGAATGCGCTGGGCGGAAGTGGCGACATCGACTTTGGCTTTTTCCTCGGCGTCCTGCGCCACTTCGAGATCCTTGACGGCGATGGCTCCTTTGTCGAGCAAAAGTTGGGAGCGTTCGAATTGTTTGCGGGCGAGGAGTTCGTCGGCGACGGCATGTTGATAGTCGGAGAAAGCCTGGGAGACGTCGGGGCTGTCGATGCGCAGCAGAACCTGGCCCTTCTCGACGTGGTCGCCGAGGCGGGCGTGGATTTCGACGGCGCGGCCGGCGGCGAGCGAGAGCACGGCGACGGAGCGGTTGACGTCGAAGGTGACGACGCCGTTGGCGGTGAGTTCGGAGACGACGGGGCGCTGGCCGACGGTGGACAGAGCGTACTGTTCGGGGTGCGGGACTTGGAGGACATTGACGTCGGGCGCTTCTTCGACTTTCACTTGGGACGGATCGGCGGCGTTGGCCGCGGGCCTTGCGCCGCACGCGGAAGAAAGAAGAGCGGCGGAGAGCGCCGCCGCGGCGGGGATCAAGAGGAACCGGTTCATGGAATCACCTCGCGGCCGACGGCCACATTCAGTTGATTCACCGCGTTGAGATAGGCGGAGATCAGGTTGCGGTAAGCGAGCTGGGTGTCGCGGTATTGTTTCTGGGCGTCTAGAAAATCGAGCAGGGAGGCGCCGCCGCGGGCGAAAGAGAAGGAGACGGTTTCGCGGATTTGCGTGGCTTCGTCGAGATACTTCGTTTGATAAGGGCGGACGAGATTGCGGACGCTTTCCACGGTGGCGTAAGCGGAATCGACGTCGGAATAAACGGCGGCGACGACGGCCTCGCGGGCGCGGTCCGCGCGGTTCACCTCGAGCGCGGTGCGTTCCTTCTCGCCCTGGTTCTTATCGAAGATGCGCAGGGGAAAATCGATGCTGAAACCGCTGCCGCCGGGGGAGCCGTTCAGAGTGGATGAGATGCCGACGGTGGGATCGGTGGAACCATTGGCCCAGGCGAGTTGGTTATCGGTGCGCGCTTTGACAACCGAGCGAACGGCCGCTTCGAGGTCGGGCCGGTTGGCGAGGGCCTGTTGGCGCAGCTCGGCGGGCAGGAGGATGGCTTCTTTGTAGTCGAAGGGGCCGGCGATGTCGAACTCGTCGACCGGAGTGCGGTCGTTGAGAAGTTGGAGGAGCTGAATTTTCGCCGTGCGCAGATCGACGATGGCCGATTGGAGGTCGCTTTCGAACTGGACGCGTTGAATCTCGATGCGTTGAAAATCGATTTTCGCGAGATCGCCGGCTTTGTATCGCTCTCGATTCAGGGAGATGACTTTGTCGTAGTAAGTGAGGTTATCGCGGGCGAGTTCGAGGAGCGATTTGGCCTGGAGGGCGGAGATAAAGGAGCCGCGAAGGGTGAAGAGCAGGTTGCGGAGCAGATCCTGGTGGGAGGAATCGGCGACTTCGGTAGCTTGCTTGGCGCTGTCTATGCGCAACTGGCGTTTGTTGCGGCGCTCGATGAGATAGCTGACGCCGGCGATGACTTCGACGTTCTGGAGCGGGCGGTAAGGATGGGCGGCGTACTTGCCGAATTCGTATTGATCGTTGGTGAGATTGATGTCGGGATTGGGGCGTAAGCCGGCGGTGATTTCATTGGCGCGGGATTCTTCGACGTTGAGTAAGTCGGCGGCGACGGTGGGGTTGTTGATTTTAAAACGCTCAACGATCTGATCGTAAGTGAGCGGCGTGGCGGCAGCGGCGGGCACGGCCGCGGCGGCGGCGAGCGCCAGGAGTTTATTCAGATGGAGTCTCTTCAAACGAAACATGGACACACCCGGCAAATGGGGACACAACAAGGACATGGCGACTGGCGTTCCGAACTAACAATTCGGGTTCAATCGAGCGACGAGGCCCGGACTTCAAAAGAGGCTATGGCTAACTTAGGCTTGTGGGCGGGGCGCGCGGAGAAAACGGCCCCAGGAGCGGACGGGGACGAACGAGGCGGGGAAGCGGGACGGGGCGAGCGGAAGGCGCGGGAGCGGAGGAAGAGGAGGAGAAGGCGAGAACGGCGGCGGGGGGACGGCGCTCGTGAACGCAGGAGAGAGTCCGGCGCGGCGCGGCGCCGGGCGTCGTAAAGGAGCTATCGGGCGAAATCCAAATCGAGCTTGAGTAGGAGCTTTCGCCGGCCTGGGTGAACACGCCATGGCCATCGTTGATCCACACGCCGATGGGGCGATTGGAATAGGAATTGGCGACGATGAGATCGAGATCGCGATCGCCGTCGATATCGCGCGCGAGCAGGGTGAGGCCGGGCGTAGATCCGAAGATCTGGAAGGAAGCGCCGATTGCGGCGCCAGAGCCGGATCGAATTTGGATGCGATGGCCGTAGCCGGAGGGGCCGAGAGATTCAATGGAGGAGGTGAGCAGATCGGCGAGGCCGTCGCCATCGAAATCGCCGAGAGTCCAGGAGGCTCCGGCAGGTTGGGTTTGGAATGGCGATGGGGCGGCGGCGGGGCGCGGCTGAGCGAAGGATATCCATGGGGCCGCAAGTGCGAGAAGGAAAATTAAGGCGCGCAATGCCATCGTGGGGTAAGTAGCGGGTAAGTTTCAGCGTAGCAGATTCGGGATTTTCCAATCACGGCCCCCAACGAACGCCGCGCCCTACCAGATTAACCGGAGCGCGTTAACAAAGGCATAAACGCGGCGTAAAGAGTTTATAAGCTCGTTGAAAAACCGGCCGCGACGGGCAGGGGGACGGCCGCGCGGGGAGGGGCGGTTCATCGCGCGAATGGCGCGGCACCGGCGGCCGCGGGATGCCCGGAGTTTGGAGTCCGGCTTGCAGGTAGAGAGGGAAGCAGGAAAGCGTCAAGGAGGGATTATGTCCCAGCATTTGAAGTACGGGCTACTCATCCTCATGCTGCTATTACTCGCTTCATTCCCGCTGGCGAAGCAGTTTGAGACGGGATCGATCGAAGGGGCGATCCGGAACAATTACGATCCGATATCGAAGGTGACAGTGGAGGCGCGCGCGATCGTGGACGGCGCGGCGGTCCGGGCGGAGTCGGATTCGGCCGGACATTACAAACTGCGGAGGCTGCGGCCGGGGCGGTATTCGCTTTGGGTGGCTGCGCCGGGACACGATTCGACGTGGGTCCGGCAAGTGATCCTGGAGAGGGGCGAGACCGTTCGCAGCGACATCCAATTGAACCGGCCGCCGGAAATTCAATCCGGGTTGTAGCCGGATGCAAGTGTGGGGGGAGCGCGAGGCAGACGGGTGTGGACGACCCATGCCTCGCGCTTAAAAGATAATGGAGATGCGAATGGCATTCTCGACGTATCGGTCTGCAAGAACTGCGGGGCGAAAAACAGGGTGCGGGCGGACCACATCGCCGACACGGGCCGATGCGGCGCGTGCAAGGCAACGCTGCCTCCGGTGGCGGAGCCGATCGAGGTGGATGCCGGCTCCTTCGACGAGATCGTCGAGGCGTCGAAGGTTCCGATACTGGCGGACTTTTGGGCGGCGTGGTGCGGGCCGTGCCGAATGGCGGCTCCGGAAGTACACGAACTGGCGCGGGAGATGGCGGGACGGGCGACGGTGCTTAAGGTGGACACGGAGGCGCATCCTGAATTGGCGGCGCGATTCCGCATTCAATCGATCCCTAACTTCGTCGTCTTCCGGAACGGCGCGGTGGTGTTCCAACACGCGGGCGTGGCTCCGCGCGCGGAGATGCGGCGGTGGCTGGAGAAGGCGGCCGGCGCGGCGCAGGCGGGGTGAAGGCGCGTTGGCGGGTTTCGCGCCAAAAGGAGCACGGAGGTGCGCGAGACGACGCAGCGCACTGGCGGCCGCCGGGAAGCGACGCGGCGTGAATGAGGCCGATTGGATACTGGAATGCTCCGGGAAAGAGTGAAACTTTCGTTTCACTCAGGAGGTGGCACATGTCAAACATCCCAGTTCAAATGGCCGGGGAGGAAAAAGCGCTTCCGGCTCCATGGCTCGGGGAGGTGGAAAACTTCTTCGAACAAGTGCGGCACAAAGGCATTCGAGTTGTTTGAAAGAAACGGACGCGAGGGAGGTCACGACGTCGAGCATTGGCTGGAGGCCGAGAGGCAACTGGTTTCGATGCCCGGCTATGAGATTTCCGATGCGGCGGAGAAGTTCGAAGTGCGCGTGGCGGTTCCGGGATTCGACGCAAAGGACATCGAGCTGACCGCTCTGCCGGGCGCGCTGCTGGTGAAGGCGGAGGCTACGCACGAGCGGGAGCGGAAAGAAGGCGAGGGGCGGTACACGGAATTCAGCGAGCAGAAGCTGTTCCGGCGCATTCCTCTTCCCGAGGCGGTGGATACGGGGCGGGTGACGGCGACGCTCGACAAAGGCGCGCTGAAGATCACCGCATATAAGGCCGCGGAGAAGAAGAAAGACGAGCGGAAAACGGCATCCGCGACGGCGTAGACGCCGATTCGGGCGCGGTTATTGCTTGAGGCTGCGAATATAGGCGACGACGTTATCGACGGCGGCGCCGCTGACGGAGGAGACGGGTTTCATCTTGCCTTTCCCGGCGGTGACGATGTTCTTCAAGTCGTCGTCGCTCATGGCCTGAACGCCGGAGGACTTCAGATCTTTCATCTCCACCTTCATCATTTTGGCGATGGCCGGGTTCGCGGTTCCGTCGGGTCCGTGGCATGACTTGCAGGCCTTGTTGTAGGAAGCTTTTCCCGCCGCGACATCGGCGGCCAAAGCGGGCGCGGTAGACAAGCCGGCGAGAGTCAATGTAATTAGAACGATTCGCATATTTTTCTCCTGTCACTGACAAATTTGCCTTATCGAGGCGGCGCGTGGTTATGGCTGCGCGACGCCGAGCGTTTTCAAAATATCGGGCGACGTCTCTTCCATGGCGAGCACCTGATGGCACACGCTACAGTCCTGAGTGATGGTCTTCTTGTCGCTGGTGGCGTGGCTTTCGTCGTGACAACGGAAGCAGCCGGGGTAATCGGCGTGGCCGAGGTTATCCGAGTAAGTGCCCCAAGTAACTTTAAGATCGGGGAAAACGTTGTGTCCATAGACGGCAAGAAGGGCTTTGCCGGCGGCCTGGATGTCCTGGGCGCGTTGAGTGGCGACGGCGGGATATTTCGTCCGGTAGAAGGCTTCCAAGCCGGAGGGGATTTTCGCCGCGGCGTCTTCGTCGCTTCCATAGGAGGCCTTGATTAGCTCGACGCCGGTCTTTCTGACGAAGGGGAGGGCGGGGGAAATGCGGCCGCCGGCGATAGCGTCATCGACGCCGCGTTCCGGAGTTTCGAACGAGTGGGCGGCCCGGTTGTGGCAGTCCACGCACTGCATATCGAACATTGGGAGGGCGGCGGCGGCCTGGGGATTTTCGCCGCCGGCGAGATAGGCCCTGGCGACGCCGGTATTCGCGTTGCGGTACTCGACCCAGGGAATGGTCTGGCGTTTCTTGTCCTGGGCGGCGTAACGAATGTGAACGCCGGGGCCCATGTGGACGCCGTGGATTCCGCCGAAGCGGCCGCCGCCGACCCTCATCAGCAGAACGGTTTCGGTCCGGGTGTTGGCCTCGTCATCCTTGAACTTAGTAACGACGCGCAGGTTGGAGCCGATGAATAACCCGCGGTCGTGGCATTGTTCGCAGGTTTCGACGGAAGAGACCAGGCGGTTGTCTTCCATCGCCGATTCAATGGGACGGGGAAAGGTGTTGAAAACGACGTTCATGAGTTGTCTGGTTCCGGCGACTTTGGCCTGGAACCATCCGGTGGCGCCGGGCGCGATGTGACAAGCCGAGCAAGCCAATTCGTGATGCATCGGCCATTGGTGGGCGGTGAATTCGGGTTTCATCACGTGGCAGCTTTGGCCGCAGAACTGAACGGTGTCCATGTGTTGGACGGCGCGGTAAGTCAATTGGCTGCCGATGACCAAGTTCGCGGCGGTTGTGACGGCGAAGAAAATGGCAACGCGGCGCCAGGCGGCTCTGCGGTCCGGGACCTCGGTGAGGCTGGCGGCGACATGCCGTTTGGCGAGCGCGATCCCGACGGGAATCAGCGCGAGTCCCGCGAAAAACACGATCGGAATGGCGACAAACAGGAGGATGCCGATATAGGGGTTGGAAGTATGTCCGCCGATGTTCAACGGCAAGCGCGAACAGCCAGGAGATGCCGGCCAAGGTGACGAGTGCGGCGCCGAGCATGCTGATCCAATGGCTGGCGAGCAGGATGAGAATGGGGCGGCCTTGTCGATTCGGCATGTTACTTGGGTCCATTTTTCGAATCCAGATAGGCGATCAAATTGGACATTTCCTGCGCGTCGAAATGCTGCCAGGCGATGCCCTTGGCGCGCATTTGCGCGAGCATGCGCGGGCCGTGATGCCACAACGCGGAGATCATGGTGGACCCGCTAAAGGATTGGCCGCGGCCGGTGAGCGGGGGCGCGCCGGAGCCGGCGGCGACGCCGGCATCGCCGTGACAGGTGACGCAATGCTTGGAGGCGAAGACGCGCTCGCCGGCGGAGGGTTACCCGAGCCGCGGAAGAACTGCCTGGCCCACAGGTAACTAATCAGCTCGCGCATTTCTTCGAGAGTTAGTTGAGGCGGATTCGGCGCCATCCGCGGCTCATGGTTCCACATCTCTACGGCGATGTCGGTGAGGGTCTTACCCTTGAGCAGGGGCGGGAGATCCAACTTACCTTTATGACAGTTGACGCAACCCTTGGATTGAAACAGAGCCGCGCCGCCCGCACCGGAAGTGATTTCGAAGCCGGACGGCGCGTTACGGCCGGCGGGCAAGTTTCGGACATAGACCAGGATGTCGGCGAGCTCCTGGGAAGTCAATTGCGACCAGGACAGTTTGCGGCGCGCGAACTCCTGGCGCATGGTGACAGCGTGATTCCACATCGCGTTCACCAGTACGGTGGGATGGCCGATGGACTGCCATTCGGAAACGGGTTTGGCTTCGGGAAGTATGGGCGAGGTGAGGCCGTGGCAATCGGCGCAGTGTTTGGAGGAGAAGAGGCGCTTGCCGCGGCCGGCGTCACCCGGCTTGTCAAAATAATGCGAGGAGTAGAAAAAGGCGAGCAGATCGGCGGCGGCCTGTTCATCGAGATCGCCAGCCTGAACGCCGCGCTCGCGCATGGCCGACCACATGGTGGGTGCGTGGTTCCACATGGTGGCGGCGAGGGAAGCGGGGGTGAAATCGCGATCGATTTGGAGGCCCAGATCGGGAGCGATGTTGCCGCCTTCGCCATTGACGCTGTGGCATTGGTAGCAGGCAAGCGTTTGGAACAGGCCGGCGCCGCGCTGGGAGCTGGCGGCGACGGTGGCCCCGCGCAGGGAGGCGGAGCAGATCGCGAGGACGAGTAACCGTTGTATCATCGCGTGAACCTCAGTCCCGTGGTTATCAGGTTCGAGCGGAACCCTTCGTACAAATAAAAGGCCTCGCCGTATCCATAATAGGTCCATTCGGCGAACCAGTCGAGCTTCTTGCCCAACGGCAACCACACCTTGGCGAGCGGTTGGTAGAAGCTGGTGGGCCGGCTCCCCGAGGAAATAAAGAACGAACCGCCGGCGGAGATTTTAGGGGCGAGGCCGGCGGTCTTGGGAAGGTTGACGTCGAACAACGCGGTGGCCGTATGGGCGTTCTCACGGTAGATCAATGTCTGGGCGACCAAGTCCTGGGGCGAGAAATAACCGGCGTCGGCATACATGGCGGAGCGGGAGTAAGAACCTTGAAAATCGAAGGTTTTTGCGCCGGCGGGAGACCAGAAGAAGGAGAGCGACTCTTCGCTGGCGAGGTAATCGTAGTGAACGCCGGCGAGGGGGTTGTGGTTGTTCAGCAGCGTAAAATCGGCGGCGAGGCTGAGCGAGCCAGTTACCTGATAACGGGCCTGCGCGCGGACCTTTTGATAGTCATAGAGACTGGTTTGGAAGTAGCCGCCGCCGCTCGCGCCGGCCTCCAATTCCCCGGTGAGGGTCAGCTTCTGGCTGGGGTGGTAAGTGGCACCTCCCAAGCCGACGTTGCGCCGGAGTTTGCCGATGTCGGAACTAACCAGTCCGGCGGGCGGGAGCACGGCGTCGCTCGCCTGACCCCACACATAGCGGTAACCCCCGCGGAGAGTGAGCTTGGAATTGGCGTCGAAGAAGACATCGGTTTCAATTTGACTGTAATCGGTCATGAGCGACGAGGCGAGGAGGGCGCTCATTTGTTCGGAGACGGCGGAGTTGGCCAGGAGCTGGGAAGAGTTTGCCGAGGCGCTGTTGTGCAACCGGTCCGTGAGCCAGGACTCGGTGATGCGGAGGCGGCGGAAAGGCCGGATTTCGGCTCCGAAACTGGCGGTGGTGTGAGGGAGCTCGGCGGCGGCCGAAAGGAGGAACTGCTCACTGTTATAGAAGAGAATCTGATTCTGCAGGAGGAGATTGCCGGCGTCGGCCTGTTGATAGTTGACGGCGCTGCTGGGCTGGCTGAAGAGAAACTGGCCATAGAGGTCCAGCCACGGGGTGGGGTTGGCGGTGAAGAGGCCTTTGCTAAAGACGCTGGAGCCGCGGATTCCGTAGGCGGCGAGCAGATTCGAAAGATAGAGTTGTTGGCCGAGGATGGGTGTCAGGACGTTGCCATAATTCGACGTCCGCCGTTATTCTGGTAGAGGCTTTGATCGTCCCGGAACGTGGTGCCGCCCTCTTCGAGCGTCGCGTGAAAGCGCTTCAGTTCGAAGCGGACGCCGCCGCGATAAAGATTAGTGGAATCGCGGAGGGTATTGGGGACGGGAAACTGATTGCCGTCGTTGACAAAGGTCGAGACTCCGTTTCCGGAGCCGGAGTCGCGGTCGAAGTCAAGATAGGGGATAAACCAGTTACCGGGGAGTAAGTCGAGCGAGAAAGTGCCGGTGTGACGGCGCGTGTCGAGGGACTGTTCATCGAGGACGACGCCGCGGCCGAGAAGAGGGTCGGCGAAGGAAGGGAGGGAATTGAAGTAGGCGAAATCGCGGTAATCGGCGTTGAAATCGTAGAGGCCCTTCTTGGTGGCGTTCAGATGAAAAGTGGAGTATGGCTCGTCGCCCCAATCGTAGGCGCGGACGTGGATTTGGTCGAACAGGCGGTGTTTGGGATCGGTGAGAGTGAAGTCGGCGCCGAGGAGTTTCGGGCCGGAGCCGAGATTCACGATGCTGCGATAAACGTCGTAGCTTCCACCGACGCCGGTGACCCAGCGGTAACCCAAATCGACGGAGCCGGTGAGCCAGATCTCACTCGCCGGCGTGGGGGAGGCGGGGGAAGCGACGGCGGGGGAGGCGACGGCTGCGGTCTGATCGGCCTGCTGCGCAAGGAGCGGGAGGGCGGCGGCGAGAGTAAGTAGCCATCTCATCGCAAAAGGTTCCTGTCGACGTAACTGCCGTGGATTTTTTGATGGCACACGGTGCAGTTGCGGAAGACGGGCGAGCGGAGGTCGTGGAAAGCGGGAGGGACGACGCCGAGACGGGAATTGGAACTTGTTTGAAACGGGAGGTTGGCGTGGCACTCCAGACAGACCAGGCGGACTTCCTGGCGGACTAACAGGCGCGGATTGGCGGAGCCGTGCGGTTCGTGGCAGGCGGCGCAGCCTTCGAAGCGCACGGGGGCGTGCTCGAAAGAAAATGGCCCGCGCTTGTCGCCATGGCAGTTGAGGCAGCCGGGCTCGTTGGCGGCGAAAACTTGAGTCATCGCGGGACGGATGGAGCCGTGAGGGTTATGGCAATCGACGCAGCTCATGGCTTCTTCCGGGAGGCGATGGTGAAACGGCTTTTGAAACTGGGCCCAAACGTCGAGGTGGCACGATGCGCAGAGCTTGTTGATGTCCGGCGCGGCGCGGACTACCAAGCCACGCGGGCCATTGGCGTGGACTTTGTGACAGGCGGTGCAGGCGATCTGATCCTTCATGTGGCTGCTTTCGAGGCGGCCCACTTGCGTCGGCTGGTTGAGATGACAGGAGAGGCAGATTTTATCGGCCGCGGCGGCGGCGAGTTTGCCCGGATCGCGGATGTCGGCGGCGGAGGCGGACTCGGCGTGTTTGGCGCCGGGACCGTGGCAGGATTCGCAGGCGCGTCCCTTAAAGCCGCGTTTTTGATCCGCCTCCAGTGCGCCGTGGGGACTTTTCTGAAACGCGTTGTAAATATCCTCGTGGCAGGTCAGGCAGGCCTGGGAGCCGGCATAGCCGGGCGGCTCCTGGCCCGCAACACTAGCGGCGGCCACAAGAAAGAACAGCCCAATAACGCCTGCATCAATACTGCGCATGCACCTGATCGACGTCAAACGCCTGGCCGGTGGTGTGGCACACGGTGCAGCTTTCGCCGAGGGAGTCGGTCATGGCGGCGAAGTGCGCCGCGGCATCCTTGGCGACATGGCAGCCGGAGCAGGCGGTGGCGGTGGCGCCTTCAGGGTTGATCCAACCCTGAGGATTGACCACGTTGTTCAGGCCGACGGGCAGATTCTCCTCGGAGCTGTTGACGTGGCACATCGAGCAGTTGCGAAGATCGGTGGGGTTGCCCTGAGGGTCCAAGGCGGGGAACAACGTTTGCGAAAAATCGTTGGTGCTGCCGCCGTAGCCGATGACGGTGTAAGTGGCACCGTCGGCGACCATGTTCACGCCATCGTGAATGCGGTGGACCATAAGCGAGAAATCGACGCTCTGCGGCGGAAGCTTCTTTTGGCTGGCGTCTTTGGCGTTGACTCTCTGGCTGACGTCGGTTTGAGAGGGATTGTGACAAAGCACGCACATCTCGATCTGGTTGCGGAGGCCGCCGTGGGTTTCGAGCTTGAAGTGGCACTGGTTACAACTGTCGATGCTGGCCACGGTGCGGCGCGGCGCGACGGGCGAGCCGTCGACGGAGAAGTAGGAGACCTGGTTAATGGGATTGTAGTTGAACGTTACGGCGCTAGTCGTGCCGGCAAGCAGCGTTGCGGAGAGCTCCGCTTCCATTCCGATCGCGTAAGTGCCGGTGGATCCCGCCGGAACGGCGTGAACGAACTTGTAAGTGCAGGTTCCGTCGGCAGCGCAGGAGGTAGTGGAGACGGACGGAGACTCGGTGACGTAACCGGGCGTGGTGACGTCGGAGCCGAAACTGGTGTAGCCGTAATCGGTGGTTGGGCCGGCCATCGTGAATCGCAAGGCACCGCCGTTGGCGAACTTCGAGATGGGGATCGGGTTGCCGGAACCGTCCTTCACCGTGAAGGTGACGGTTGGCGGCTGTCCAGCCGCGCCGTTGGTTATGCTTACAATGCTCGCCACGATGGAAGGAGCCAGTGGCGAATCTTCGGGGACCGTATGGCCGCCAATGATGGAAGCGTCGAACGGAAGCTCGCCCTGCGGAACGTGGCAAGTGGAGCACTGGTTATCGTCAAATTGGGGACCGCCGGGATGATTCACGCCGGTGGCGAAATTGACGTTGTCGTGGCAGGCTCCGCAGGCGGCGCGCGTCGGCTCCGTCAGATACGCCTTGGCCTGGGCGGCTCCGGTGGTCTGTTGGTGGCAAACCGCGCACCGCTCCGGATTGGCGGGATCGACGACGGCCGAAAAATCGCTCGCGTTGTTCGGGGCTCCAATCTGATAGGGCTTGCCGGCGACGACGCTTGGCAACTGCGAACCCATGTGAATCTTATGGGCCATGACCTTGAGGTCGAGGGAGTTGCCGGTGTTCGGATCGGACGTTTGGGGGGTATGGCAGAGTACGCACATCTCGATTCCACGCCGGCGTCCGCCATGGTGCGACAACTGGTCGTGACAGTTATTACAAGTCGCCGTTCGAATGACATCGCGGGTGACCGTTACCTTGGCTCCGTTGGGGACGAAGTTAAACGTCGAGCTGGCGTAGTCGGTGCCCAGATTAAACTGAGTAAGATTGCGCGAGGCGTAGATTCCGATGGTATGAGTCGCGGTGGCATCGAATCCCGAAGGCGCATGGGTTTTGAAAGTGTATGTGTACTGGCCGCTGCCGGACTGGGCCTGGCTGACGACGCCGCCGGAATCGGCTCCGGCGTTGGTAACCGTGCCTAATACCGAGCCGGTGGATTGCCGCGTCGTGTAAGCCACATATTGCTCTTGCCCTTTTGGAATAGTGGCGGCGATGTAGCCTAGAGAGACCGTCCCCGGTGTCGTGACGCCGGCGGCGTCGAGCGGCAAACCATTCGGGTCGGTCAGCGTATAGACTACGGCAATGGTGCCGTCGGAGGCGATAGTGGCGGCATTAATGGTGATAGTAAGGCCGGGCCGGACGAACTCGACGGTGGCTTGATCGGCGTAAAACGCCTTCTGGTGCTTCGAATAAGGATTCCGCGGAGCGCTAACCAGGCTTGCGGCAATTACTCCAATCAGTGCAACCGCGCGAAAAACTCGCTTCCATCGCCTCACAAAACACCTCCTGGACAATTCAATTACTGTCTCTTTGAGCTTTTGTAACTCGCAATTCTCCCAAACTCAAGCGAATGATCTAGCACAAGCTATACCAAAGATTTACGAATGAAAACAACAAGGATTAATACGAGAGTGGGTTATATGGCGAGAGCTGGGTGAGCGGGGCTGAGTGAAAATGCGCAAGAACGGCCCTCCTCCGGCGCCGGAAAGGCAAATTGTGGCAAAGCCCACCCCAAAGGCGCGCAAGTTTTGTGGCTGACGGTTTGCATAACGGGCGGAGATAGACGACGAAGGAGCGGCGCATGTGTCTGGCGGTTCCGGGGAAGGTTGTGAGCGTGGTGGAAGGCGATCCGGCGTTTCGCACGGGACAAGTCGATTTCCACGGTGTCCGCAAGACGGTGAACATGGCGTTCGCGCCGGAAGCCGAGGCGGGGGACTTCGTGCTGGTGCATGCTGGGGTCGCCATCGCCCGCGTGGGCGCGGAGGAGGCGGCACGGACGTATGACTATCTGGTTGCCATCGCGGCTTCGGAAGAAGGAGGGGGCGATGCATGAGATGGGCATCGCGTGTTCGGTGCTCGAAGCGGTGGATCGAGAGACGCGGCGCTATCCGGGGCACCGGGCGGTGAAGGTGGGATTGCGCATCGGAGAGTTCGCGGGCGTCGATCCGGAGTCGTTGCGGTTTTGTTTCGAGGCGATCACAAAGGCCGACGGTCTGGCACCGCTCGTGCTCGATTTCGAGTGGTGCAAGGCGTCGGAGGGCCGGCGCGGAGACGAACTGGATCTGGCGTTTGTGGAATTGGCAGACGCGGAGGAGGCGGTATGAACCGGGTTCGCGTTGAACAGAGCGTGCTGAGCGAAAACGATCAAGTGGCGGCGGGGTTGCGGGAGATGTTCGACGCCGCCGGAATCTTGTGCCTGAACTTCATCGGGTCGCCGGGCGCGGGGAAAACGGCGCTGCTCGAACGGACGCTGGAGCGGCTTCCGGCGCATACTCCGGCGGCGGTGGTGACCGGCGACATACAGACGGATAACGATGCGCGGCGGCTGATGCGGTTTGGGTATCCGGTGCGGCAGATCACCACCGCCGGGGCCTGCCATTTGGACGCGCGGATGGTGGAGAGGCATCTGGAGGACTGGATCGAGAAGGGACTGGAGATCCTGTTCATCGAAAACGTCGGCAATCTGGTTTGCCCCACCAGCTACGACCTGGGCGAGGACGCGAAGATCGTGGTGTTGAGCGTGGCCGAGGGCGAGGACAAGCCGCTGAAGTATCCGGGCATATTCCGGAAAGCGGAGTTGATGATTCTCAACAAGACCGATTTACTTCCGCATGTGCCGTTCCGGAAGGAGCTGGCCCGCGAAAACGCGCGGCAGATTAATCCGAAGATCGAGATCGTCGAGACTTCGTGCATTACGGGCGAGGGATTCGACGCATGGATGGGTTGGCTGGCGAAGCGCGCGGCGGCCAAGAGAACGGCGAAGACACCGGCCGGGAGGACGCAGTATGCCGCTCACAACTGAGATGGACCTAAGCACGGCGCTGATGCGTAATGGGATTTCAAGGCGGCAATTGGTGAAATTTTGCGGCGCGATGCTGGGCACGCTGGCGCTGCCGGAGCGATATCTTGCGCGCACGGTCGAGGCGTTGAGCAAGGCCAGGAAACCGGTGCTGCTGTGGCTGCAGTTCCAGGACTGCGCGGGCTGTTCGGAATCGATGCTGCGGTCGGGGCATCCGACGGTGGCGGACGTGGTGCTGGAAGCGCTTTCGTGGGAGTACCACGAAGTGATCATGGCGGGTTCCGGCAAGTCGGCCGAGGCGGTGCTGGACCGGGTGACGAGAGAGGAGAAGGGTAAGTATCTGGCGGTGGTGGAAGGGGCGATCCCCACGGCGGACGGGGGCGTTTATTGCACGGTGGGAGGGCGCACGGCGATGGACATCGCCGAGAGAGTGTGCCGTAGCGCGGCGGCGACGATCGCGGTGGGCGCGTGCGCCTTCGATGGAGGGCTGGTGCGAGCGCACCCGAATCCGACCGGGGCGCTGGGGCTGCATGAGGCGGTGCCGGGGCTGAAGGTGATCAACATGGCCGGATGCCCGCACAATCCGGTGAATACGGCGGCGGTGCTGGTGCATTATCTGACTTTCAACGACCTGCCCTCCGTCGACCAATACAACCGTCCTCTGTTCGCCTATGGACGGGTGATCCACGATCAGTGCCAGCGGCGCGCGCACTACGACGCCGGACGGTTCGTGACGGAATGGGGCGACGAGGGACATCGCAAGGGCTGGTGCCTTTACAAGATGGGCTGCAAGGGGCCGCAGGCGACGTTCAATTGCCCGGTGGCGCAGTGGAACGATCATACGAGCTGGCCGGTGCAAGCGGGGCACGGATGCATCGGGTGCGCGTCGCCGCGGTTTTGGGACCATATGTCGCCGTTTTACGACCGGCTGCCTTCGGTGCCTGGGTTTGGCGTCGAGGCCGGCGCGGGCAACGTGGGGCTGGGATTGACGGCGGCGGTGGTGGCGGGAGTGACCGCGCACGGGTTGATCAAAATGATCAAACCCGCGCCGAAAGCGCCGGAAGCGGAAGCGCCGCATAAGGAGAACTGAGATGGCACGACTGGTGGTGGACCCGGTCACCCGCATCGAAGGACATCTTCGAATCGAAGCGCAGGTCGATGGCGGGAAAATCTCCGACGCCTGGAGCGCGGGCACGATGTTCCGGGGCATCGAGACGATCCTGAAGGATCGCGATCCGCGTGAAGCGTGGATCTGGACGCAGCGCATCTGCGGAGTCTGCACGATGGTGCATGCCCTGGCCAGCGTGCGGGCGGTGGAAGACGCGCTGGGGATCGAGGCGCCGGACAACGCGCGGATCGTGCGCAATCTATTGGCGGGATCGCAGATGGTGCAGGATCACGTCATTCACTTCTACCATCTGCATGCGCTTGGATTGGGTGGATGTGACGTCGGCACTGAAGGCGGATCCGGCGAAGACGTCGAGTCTGGCGCAATCGATTTCCGATTACGAGAAGTCGAGCGCCAGTTACTTCCGCGGCGTGCAGCAGCGCGTGAAAGCGGTGGTGGACAGCGGGCAATTGAGTCTATTCGCCAGCGGGTATTGGGGGCATCCGGCGTATATTCTGCCGCCCGAGGCGAACCTGATGGCGGTGGCGCATTATCTGGAAGCGCTAAGGTGGCAGAAGGATTTCATCCGCATCCACGCCGTGCTGGGCGGTAAGAACCCTCATCCGCAAACGTTTCTGGTGGGGGGAATGGCGACGGCGATGGATGCGAACGAGCCGGACGCGACGATCAATCCCGAGCGCATCACGTTCCTGCGGGAACTGGTCCAGGACGCGCGCCGGTTCGTCGATCAGGTGTATGTGCCGGACGTGCTGGCGATCGCTCCGTTCTATAAGGACTGGTTCTCGCGGGGGGAGGGGCTGGGAAACTTTCTTTCCTATGGCGATTATTCGTCGGGAGATCAGAAAGACCCCGGGACGTTTCTATTTCCTCGCGGAGCGGTGTTCGGACGCGACCTGAGCACGGTTCATCCGGTGGACCCGGCGAAGATCACCGAATTCGTCAGCCACTCCTGGTATGAGTATTCGGGCGGCGACGCGGCGGGAAAACATCCGTCGCAAGGGGAGACGAATCCGAAATACAGCGGGCCGAAGCCGCCGTACGAATTTCTGGATGTGGAGAAGAAATATTCGTGGTTGAAGGCTCCGCGATATGACGGAAAGCCGATGGAAGTGGGGCCGCTGGCGAGGATGGTAGTGGGGTATGCGGCGGGCCAGAAGGAGATCCGGGAATCGATCGACGGCGTATTGAAGAAGCTGAACGCGCCGGCGACGGTGCTTTTCTCGACGCTCGGGCGGATCGCGGCGCGCGCGCTGGAGTCGCAGATCATGGCGCGGCATCTGGAGACGTGGGTGGACGAGTTGGATTCGAATCTGGAGCACGGCAACGTGACGATTTTCAATCCGGTGCGATGGGACCCGGGCACGTGGCCGGCGAGCGCCGCGGGCTATGGCTGGCACGAAGCGCCGCGCGGATCGCTGGGGCATTGGGTGGATATCGACGGCAAGCACATCCGGAATTATCAGGCGGTGGTGCCGACGACGTGGAACGCGGGACCGCGAGACGCGCAGGGGCAGCGGGGCGCCTACGAAGCGTCGCTGCTTCAAACTCCGGTGGCCGATCCGAACCGGCCGGTGGAGATCCTGCGGACCATTCATTCTTTCGATCCGTGCCTGGCGTGCGCGGTGCATGTCATCGACGCCGAGGGCCGCGAATACACGCTGCCGAGGGTGGACTGACGGGAGGCGCTCATGCAAACGGCTTCGACATTTCCGGCGGCCGATGGGGACCGGCGGCATCCGGTGGTTCCGCTGGGCGAGACGGCGGCGGTGTATGTGTGGCAGTACCCACTGCGGCTGATTCATTGGGGGTTGGTGTTTTCGATCGCGGCGCTGGCGTTCACCGGCTATTACATTCACGATCCGTTTATCGTCGGGCAGCCTAACCGGCCGTTCCTGATGGGCTGGTTCCGGTTCACGCACGAGGCCTTCGGGATGTTCTTCGCCGCGCTGCTGTTGTTGCGCGCGTATCTTTTCTTCGCGGGGAATCGCTGGGTGAATTGGCGGAATTACGTGCCGCTGCGCGGAGAGCAATGGGCGGAGATGGGAAAGATGCTGCGGTTCTATCTGTTCCTTTCGCCGAAGCCGGTGTCCAAGATCGGGCACAACGCGATGGCGGCGGTGTCGTATCTGGCTATTTATTGCCTGATGCTGGCGGAAGTGGCGACCGGGCTGGCGATGTTCAACTGGCTGCGGCAGAGCCCGATCCTTACGCCGCTGGTGGGGTGGATTCCACGGATGGTCAGCCTGCCCAACGTCAGGCTGATCCATTTTCTGCTTCTATTCGTTTTTATTTCCTTCGGCGTGTTCCACGTTCATCTCGCCATGCTGATTTCACGCGAGGAAAAACGCGGATTGATGGACAGCATTTTTATCGGCTACAAGGTGATTCCTGTGGGCGAATTGGAGGAGGAGCGCGAGGCGGAATCGGAAAGCCGGGCATGACGCCGGAGGATCGCAGCGGCGCGGAGGTTTTGAGCGGCGATCGCGAGCGGGCGCTGGAGCGGGCGATGGCGCGGCACCAAAACTCCGGCGATGCGCTGATCGAAATCCTTCACACCGCGCAGGAACTGTACGGGTATCTTTCCGGACCGGTGCTGAAGAAAATCGCCGGCGCTTTGAAGCTGCCGCCGAGCCGGGTGCTGGGTGTGGCGACGTTCTATCATTTATTCCGGCTCACTCCACGGAAGGAGCATTCGGCGACGGTGTGCGTGGGAACGGCCTGCTACGTGGCCGGCGGCAGGGAGCTTCTGGCCGCGTTGAGGGACGACGGAGGAGGGGAGCCGGCGGACTGGACGATTGGCACGGGCCGGTGCCTCGGCTCCTGCGGACTGGCGCCGGTGGCGATCTGCGATGGGCAGGCATTATCGAGGGTGACGCCGGAGCGGTTGGCGGAGCGAGTGAAAGAAACGAATGACAGCGGAAACTCTGGACCGGACGCGGCGGGCTGAGCGGGAGCGGCAGGGGCGGCTGAAGGATCGCATCCTTTGCTGCACGGTGGCGGGCTGCATGTCGGCGGGGGCGGAGGCGGTGCGGGCGGCGCTTGAAGAACGGGCCGCGGCGGAGGGCAAGGCGGGGGAGATCGAGGTTTGTGGAACCGGATGCATGGGGTTGTGCGGGCGGGGACCGCTGGTTCGCAGCGCGGCGGAGGACGTCATTTACACCGAGGTAAAGCCCGAAGACAGCGCGGCGCTGATCGGAGGGGAGCGGGACGCGTTCGAAGGGCGGAGGATCGAGGCGGACGATGCGTTTTTCGCCGGGCAGCGGCGGATCGTTCTGGCCAATTCCGGCAAGGGCGATCCGGAGCGCATCGCCGATTCGATCGCGTTGGGGGGATACCGGTCCCTGTTGAAGGCGGCGGTGGAGATGACGCCGCGGGAGATTATCGAAGAGGTAAAGAAGAGCGGGCTGCGCGGGCGGGGCGGCGCGGGATACCCGGCGGGATTGAAATGGGAACTGGTGGCGCGGCAGCCTTCCGCGGTTCGATACGTGGTTTGCAACGCGGACGAAGGCGACCCGGGCGCGTTTATGAACCGCAGCGTTCTGGAGGGCGATCCGCACCGGGTGCTGGAAGGGATGGCGATCGCTGGGCGGGCGGTGGGCGCGCAGCAGGGCTATATTTACGCGCGGGGCGAATCGCCGCTGGCGATCGCCAGAATCCGGACGGCGATCGGACAGGCGGAGCGGGAGGGGCTGCTGGGCGGACGGATCTTCGACAGCGGATTTCACTTCCGGATCGAGGTTCGGATCGGGGCGGGGGCTTATGTTTGCGGGGAGGAGACGGCGCTGCTGGCGTCGATCGAAGGCAAGCGCGGGCAGCCGGTTCCGAGGCCTCCGTATCCGCCGGAGCGGGGACTGTGGGGACATCCGACGCTGATCAACAATGTGGAGACGTTCGCCAACATTCCCACAATCGTCGAGAAGGGCGGGGAGTGGTTCGCCGCAATCGGCGCGCCGGCAAGCCCAGGCACGAAGGTGTTCGCGCTGGCCGGACGGGTGGCGCGAAGCGGATTGGTGGAGGTTCCGGTGGGAACTTCGCTGCGCACGATCGTGTCCGATTTCGGCGGCGGCGTTCCTGCAGGATGCGAATTCAAGGCCGCGCAAACGGGAGGGCCGGCGGGCGGCTGCATTCCCGCCGAACATCTGGACGTTGCGATGGATTACGATTCGCTTGCCGGCATCGGCGCGACGATGGGCTCGGGCGGGTTGATCATTCTGGACACGACGTCATGCATGGTGGACATCGCGCGGTTCTTTATGGAGTTCTGCATGGAGGAGTCGTGCGGGAAATGCGTC
The DNA here is from genome assembly GCA_963823105.1 of uncultured Acidobacteriota bacterium. GTDB lineage: Bacteria > Acidobacteriota > Terriglobia > Bryobacterales > Bryobacteraceae > JAJYKC01. The sequence continues at coordinate 644,517 of CAWGKC010000004.1, read as the reverse complement.
CCGTGCCGCGCGGGCACGGTGCAGATGCACGAGATCCTGGCGCGGATGACGCGAGGGGAAGGAAGGGAGGGCGATTTCGCGGCGCTCGAAGATCTGTCCGGCCTGCTCAAGGAGACAAGTTTATGCGGACTGGGTCTGGCGGCCCCGAATCCGGTGCTGAGCACGCTGCGGCATTTTCGGGGCGAATACGAGGCTCACGTGCGGGACCGCCGATGCCCGGCGGGGCATTGTGACATGGCGCCGTCCGCCGCGGCGGCGGGGAGAAGCCGATGAGCGTCCGGACGCTTCAGGTGGACGGCAGGACGATCACGGCGCTCGAAGGCCAGACGATCTTTTCCGCCGCGTGGGATAGCGGCATCCATATCCCGAGGCTGTGTCATTTGAACGGCCTCTCCGATGTGGGCGCCTGCCGGCTTTGTTTAGTGCAGGTGGAAGGGCGGACGAGGTTGCAAGCCTCCTGCATGACCGCGGTTTCCGAGGACATGGTGGTACACACGGATACGCCGCTCGCTCAAGGTCGCATCGCAAACTGATCGTCGAGCTGCTGCTGGCCGAGCGCAATCACGTTTGCGCGGTCTGCGTGCTGAACGGAGCGTGCGAGCTGCAGGATCTGGCGGCGGAAATGGGAGTGGATCACGTGCGGCCGCAGCCGAGGTATCCGGCGCTCAAGGTGGATCTGAGTCACGAACGGTTTGGCCTGGATCACAACCGGTGCATTCTATGTACGCGCTGCGTCCGGGTTTGCGACGAGGTGGAAGGCGCGCACACCTGGGACGTGGCGGGGCGCGGGGGGAATTCGCGAATCGTTTCCGACCTTGGCGAACCATGGGGAGATTCGGAAAGCTGCACGGGCTGCGGGAAGTGCGTGCAGGTGTGCCCGACGGGAGCGCTGTTTTTGAAAGGGAAGACCGTGGCGGAGATGCGCAAGGACCGGAGCTTCCTGCGATACATTATGACGGCGCGGGAGAAGAAGCTGTGGATCCAGTGAAGCGGAAGCCATGGTTTGCGACGGCGTGGCTGGGGGGTTGTTCGGGCTGTCACATGTCCTTTCTCGATCTGGACGAGCGTCTGATCGAATTGGCCGGGCTGGTGGACATCCGCTATTCTCCTTTCCTTGATGTCAAGGAGTTTCCGGAGGGCGTGGATATTACGCTGGTGGAAGGCGCGGTCGCCAATGAAGATCATTTGCGGGACCTGCTGACGATCCGCGAACGGACGCGGATTCTGGCCGCGTTTGGCGACTGCGCCGTGACGGGAAACGTAACGGCGATGCGGAATCTGTTCAAGGTGGAGGATGTGCTGGGCCGGGCTTATCGCGAGTGCGAAGTGGTGAAGGGCGCGCCGGGCGGAAATGGAATTGTCCCGAAGCTTCTGGACCGGGTTCTGCGGGTGCAGGACGTGGTGGCGGTGGATCGGTTCCTGCCGGGCTGCCCGCCATCGGCCGGCGCCATCTTCGAGTTCGTGCTGGACGCGCTGGCGGGGCGGGCGCGGCCGGAGAGAGCGGCGAGGTTCGGATCGTGAGCCGGACAGTGGTCATTCAACCGGTCACGCGGATCGAGGGGCACGCCAAGATCTCGATTCGACTCGACGAGGCGGGGAGGGTGGAAACGGCGAAATTCCATGTGACGGAGTTTCGCGGCTTCGAGAAGATGTGCGAGGGCCGGCCGTTTCACGAGATGCCGGGGCTGATGTCGCGGATCTGCGGCATTTGCCCGGTGAGTCACGTGCTGGCGAGCTCGAAAGCCGGGGACGCGATGCTGGGCGTGGAGATTCCACCGGCGGCGGAGAAACAGCGGCGGCTGGCCAATTACGCGCAGATTCTGCAATCGCACGCGTTGAGCTTCTTTCACTTGTCGTCGCCCGATTTGCTGCTTGGCATGGATTCGCCCGCGGCGAAGCGAAACATCCTGGGGTTGATGGAACGAGACGGCGATTTCGCGCGGAGGGGAATCCGGTTGCGGCAGTTCGGACAGCGGGTGATCGAGATGGTGGGCGGGAAGCGGATTCATCCGGGATGGAGCGGGCCGGGCGGCGTTCACGAGCGGTTCGACGGCGGAGGGAGGGAGGAAATCCTTGGATGGATTCCGGAAGCCGCCGAATCGATTTCGATCGCGCTCGGCCGGCTGAAGGGGTTGCTCGATTCGTTTCGCGCCGAGGTGGATCACATGGGCAACTTCCCTTCGCTGTTTTTGGCGACGGTGAACGAGGCGGGCGGACTGGAGTATTACGAAGGAACCCTGAAGATCGTGGACGGGCAGGGGAATGTCGTTGCCGAAGGGTTGGACCCGAGGCGGTATTTCGAGTATCTGGGAGAGGCGAGCGAGGAATCGTCGTATATGAAATTTCCGTTTTACCGGCCGCTCGGGTATCCGGCGGGGCACTACCGGGTGGGTCCGCTGGCGAGGCTGAACGTGGCGACGACGGCGGGGACGGAGCGGGCGGGGCGCGAGTTGGTGGAGTTCAAACAGCGGGGCGCGGGGGCGGTGTGCGCGTCGTTCCACTATCATCTGGCGCGGCTGATCGAGATGCTGCACTGCGTGGAGCGGATGGAGGAGCTGGCGGCCGATGCGGAGTTATACGGGGAGAACATTCGAGCGAGAGCTTCGCTCAACCGGGACGAGGGGACGGGATCGTGCGAAGCGCCTCGGGGCACGTTGTTTCACCGCTATTGGGCCGATAAGGACGGCTTGATGAAGCGGGCCGATTTGTTGATCGCCACGGCGCAGAACAACCGGGCGATGAACCTGGCGGTGGAACAGACGGCGCGGCATTTCCTAGAGCCCGTGGCGGCGGGCGCGATGCCGGAGGAGGGTCTGCTGAACCGGCTCGAGGCGGCGATCCGCTGTTACGATCCGTGCCTTTCCTGTTCGACGCACGCCCTGGGCCGGATGCCGCTGACGGTAGAAATATCGGATCACGATGGAATTCCATTGCGGCGGATCTCGCGGGAGCCATGATGAGGGTTCTGCTGATCGCCGTAGGGAATCCATTGCGGCGCGACGACGGCGCCGCGCACGCCGTCCTCGACCGGGTTGGCGCCATCGAAGGCGTGGAGACGCTGGCGCTGGCGCAGCTTGCGCCGGAAGTGGCGGCGGAGATGGCCGGCTACGACACAGTGGTGTTCCTCGATGCCGACGCGGGGGCGGTGAAGGTGGAGGTGGAGCCGTTGTGCGCGGCGCCGGCGGCTTCCGCGTTCACGCATGTTTTGACACCGGAGGAGATTGTCGAACTTTCGCGGGCGGCGTTTGGATTCTCGGGACAGGCGTTGCTTTGCCGTATCCCGGCGGAAGATTTTGGGTTTGGAGAGGGGCTGAGCGGGCGGACGGAAGAGTTTGCGGCGGAGGCGGCGCGGGAGTTGCAGAAGGTGTTCGGCGGGGGCGGCGAAGGATGACGGGGAAACCGAAGCGGACGCTGGTGCTGGGGCTTGGAAATCTCGTTCACTCCGACGATGGCGTGGGCGTTCACGCGATCCATTGTCTGCGGGGCGATTCGCGCGTTCCTCCGGGAGTGGAGCTGATGGACGGGGGGACGCAGGGACTGAGTCTGGCGGCGCACATTGCGGGATTCGAACGGCTTCTGGCGATCGACGCGGTGGATGCGGGTCAACCGCCGGGGACGCTGATCCGGCTGGAAGGCGCGGCGATCGAGACGCTGCCGGGAAAGGCCTCCGTGCATTTGCTGGGATTCGCGGACCTGATGGTGACGCTGAGGCTGTTGGGCGAGGCGCCGGAGGAGATTGTCGTGCTGGGCGTGCAGCCGCAATCGACGGAATGGAGCGTGGAGCTGACGGCGCCGGTGCGGCGGTCACTCGATAAGCTGGTGGCGGCGGCGATCGCGCAACTAGAAGCCTGGGCCTAGCGAAAGGCCGTTCTCTTGCTGGACTGAGTACGGAGGCGCCATGCGCAACGCAATCTTCCCGATGTTGATTCTGTCCGGAGCGTTTTTCGGCGGACCGGGCGCGGCGGCTCAGAACCAGCCGGCCCATGTGGAGAACCCGCGATTGATCGAGTCCATTCAAGGGCGGAATTTATATAAGGCCTATTGCGCGGTCTGCCACGGGAGCGAAGGCAAAGGGAACGGGCCGATGGCCGAGGCGCTAAGAGTTCCTCCTTCCGATCTGACGCGCATTTCAGCGCGGAACGGCGGGAAGTTTCCATTGGCGCGAATCGAACGAGTCATTTCGGGCGAAGAACCGTTGCCCTCCGGCCATGGGACTAGCGCGATGCCGGTGTGGGGACCGATCTTTTCGCAAGTGGCGTGGGATCGGGATATGGGGCGGGTGCGCATCGACAATCTCGCCCGGTATATTAGGACGCTTCAGGCGAAATAGGGGAGGGCGCGGGCGGCGAGAAGGAGATAGGATCGACGAATTCGTAGCGCGAGCGAATGGCCTGTACGATGGTCTCGGCGACGGGCGGCGCGCCGCCGGCGTTGTACCGGCCCTCGAGTTTGCCGATGGCGCTGGCCAAGGGATAGTCGCCGAAAACGTTGGCAATCCAACGCGAGAAATCTCCGTGGCGCAGGTGGCCGTTCCAAGTGGCCGCAGGAGATTGCTCCAGTACGGCGACGAACTCGCGAAGTGTGCGGGCGCGTTGGCCGGAGGGCGAGCCATTGCGCCAGAATACGAAAGCGCGGGCTTCGGGCACGGGGATGTCGATGTATTTCGCCATGTGGCGAACGTGCGGGGTCAGCCGCGGCGCGAGACGGATGCGGCAGACGCCGCCTTCGGCTTCTTCGGTGACCGGAAGCGCGGCGGCCTCGCCGAGGACCAGGCCTCCCAATAGCTGTTCCAGTTCGCTCTCGCTCATCCGGCTTTCACACGAGTGGCAAAGATCGAAGAGCGCACCGACCTCGAACGGTTCGGACTCGCGGGTGACGATGACTACCTGACAGGCGGCGCGGACGCCGATAGGGAGGGCGGAGGCGGCAAAGGTGACGAGGGTATAGCCGTTGATGTCCAGATCCAACAGGTCCGCCGCGCCGTCGCCATGGAGAAAGTAATGCGCTTCATCGACGACGATGCGGTGCGGCAGACCGGTGCGGCGCCGAAGCATCGCCAGGGCCGGGAGGACGCTGCGCGCGAACTCGATCTTTTCCTCGTAAGGGGTATGAGAGAGGTCGATAACGACGCTGATGTCGGCATGGCGCAGGGCGCGCAACAGATCGCGGGGCCGGGGCAGCGGATCGGCCCCGCCGAAGACGACGACGCCGGGAAGAGCTTCAAGCGATGTGTAGTCGCCCTCGGGATCGAGGATGCAGAGACTGTATCCGTGGAGGATGAGTTGTTCGCAGAGCAGCCCGGCGACCCAGGACTTGCCGGTTTTGGGATCGCCGGCGACGAGAACGTTCCGGCCCCAGACGGCGAGGGCCAGCGGGCGTCCGTCGGCGGCATAGCCCAGAAGCAGGCGGCGGCGAGATTTCGGCGGCGTGGGAACGCGGCCGAGGGCGGAGAGGGAGCGAATATAGCCGGCGACGGCGGGCGGCCCATCGCCGGGGAGTACGTAGTCGGCCGATGCCTTAAGCGCCTCGCTGCCCCAGGCGACGGCGACGCCGGCCTCGCAGACGCGGAGCAGTTCGTGGTCGTTCTCGGCGTCGCCGATGGCGACGGCGTTGCGCGGCGACAGGCGAAGGATGGCGAGGGCTTCGCGTAGGCCGGTGGCTTTGCTGACGGCCTGGGGCAGGATCATCACGCGGCCGCGGTTGAAGGCGAGCACGAGGGGCAGTTCCATCCGTTGCAGGATCGCGAGAATTCGCGGGGCCGCGTCGGCGGAGGCGTCCACCACCGATTGTCCGGCTGCGAAGGGGATCCCTTGCCGCTCCAACTCGCTGAGCAAGGCGGGGGGCGGGGGTTGGCCCGCGGTCCTTGTATACCCGCTGTCGGGAAAGGCGATGACCGCGCCGTTTTCGGCGACGACGGCGTCGACAAAATGGAGATCGCCGGCGACGCGGCGCAGGTCTTCGAGGATGCGGCCGGTGACGAGAACGACGACGATTCCGCGCGCCCGCACGTCGGCGATGGCCTGACGCACGCCGGGATCGAGGACATCGTTCCGGGCGATGGTGCCATCGAAATCGAGAGCGAGCGTCGACAGGTTCACAGGGCTGTCCTATCCTTCAGCAACTGCAATTCCCGTTTTGCCGGCGCGGATCGGGGCCGTGCCACGATTTGCGCGGCGGCGGTTCAACCAGGGATCTCCGGTGTTTAAAGCGGCACCATTGTGGCCACTTCCGGCCCGCGCCGTATGATCGAGGTAGCTATCGATCGGACGGCGCTTTGGGCTGTGAGGCTGGTGGTGTCTGCGTCAATTCACCCTTTTTCGCGCGGAATGACCCCAGCCGCGCGAACCGGCTCCGCATCGACACACCGGACGACCGCGGGGCGGTCCCGCGCCTCCACGGTAAGTGGTCTTGGCTCATCCGGGCGGGGCGAGAGCCCAAGGCGGCCGCCGGGGCGGGGGCTGGATACATACGTGCAGTGGTCGAGATAGGGAGGGCGCCATGACGACCGACAAAACTATTAGAGCCGCCGTGGCACCCACGGAACCGCAATCTCCACATCCGGCGGCGCTGAATTACCGGGACGTTGAAATACAGCCCCCCTCCGGTTCCGTCCGAAAGAAGGTGTTGCGGTGGACCGCCGTCCTTGCGACGGCCGGGCTCGCGGCGGCGCTGGTTTGGTGGTACGCGCATCGGCAGGAAGCTCCGGTTTTCCAATTCGCGGTGGTGGAGCGAGGCCGAATCGACGCCACCGTCTCGGCGACCGGAACATGCAACGCGGTGGTGAACGTCCAAGTGGGAAGCCAGGTCTCCGGGAACATCAAAGCACTATACGCCGACTTCAATACACGGGTGAAGGCGGGGCAGTTGGTCGCGTTGATCGATCCGGAAATGTTCGAAGCCAAGGCGAGGCAAGCGGATGCGGCGTGGCGCGACTCGAAGGCGGCGCTCGAAAACGCGAAGGCCGCGGCGGTGAAGGCGCAAGCCGATCTCTATGGAGCCAGGGCGGCCGAGGCCAACCAGGCCGCGGTGGTGGCGAAGGCGAAGTTCGTGGCCGCCGACGCGAGGACGAAGCTGGCGCGGCGCAAGGCGATGTTCGGCGATGAGATCCTTTCGAAGGAGGATCTGGATACGGCGCAGGCGGCCTACGATCAGGGGATCGCGGACCAGCAGGCGGCCGAGGCGCAGCGCGACGCCGCCGCTCACAACATACAGTCGGCGCAGGCGGCGCTCGATGCGGCGAAAGAAGCGGTGAGCATGTTCCGGGCGGAGATCGATCTTAACCTTGCGGCGCTGAATCAGGCGCACATTGATCTGAAGCACACGCGGATCAACGCGCCGGTGGACGGCACGGTGGTGGCGCGGCGCATGGATGTGGGACAGACCGTGGCCGCCTCGTTTCAAGCGCCGGTGATTTTTGAGATCGCTCAGGACCTGACTAAGATGCAGGTGGACACCAACGTGGCGGAATCGGACATCGGCCGGCTGCGGGCCGGGCAGCCGGCGACTTTCACGGTCGATGCGTATCCGGGGCTGGTGTTCCAAGGCAAGATTGTACAGATCCGCCAGGCTCCGATCAATGTGCAAAACGTCATCACCTACGATGCGGTGGTCGAAGTAGCGAACCCGGACCTGAAGCTGTTTCCGGGCATGACGGCCAACGTGACCATACTGACGCAGCGCACCGAGAATGCACTGAAACTGCCGAACGCCGCTCTGCGCTTCAAGCCTTCGGAAGGGCTTGTGAAGACGCAAGGAACGCCGATCAAGCCGGCCACAGGCAACTGGGCCACGGTCTATGTGGCCGAAGCGGACTCAAAGATTCGCGCCGTGCCGGTGAGGACCGGCATCACGGACGGAAGCTTCACCGAGACGCTGGAAGGGGACATACGCCAAGGCCAAACGGTGATCACGGGAGCGAGCGCGCCGGCGGGTTCCGCACCGCGAGCCGCGCCGATGCGCGTGCCCGGGAGGTTCTAAAGAGGGCGGCATGGCCGAATCGCTCTCCAGTCTGATCGAAATGAAACAGGTCACGAAAGTGTACCGGACGGAGAACGTTTTGTTGCGGGCTCTGCGTGGCGTGACGCTTTCGATCGACCGCGGAGAGTTCGTCGCGCTGATGGGTCCTTCAGGCTCGGGGAAATCGACGTTTCTCAATATCGCCGGCTGTTTGGATCAGCCGTCCTCGGGGAGTTATTTTCTGGATGGCGAGGATGTGAGCCGGCTCGGCCGGAATCAACTGGCGGCGATCCGCAACGAGAAGATCGGTTTCGTGTTCCAGAATTTCAATCTGCTTCCACGAACCAGCGCGATCGACAACGTCGAGCTGCCGTTGCTCTACCGGCGGGGCACGGCGATCGACCGCCGGCGCCGGGCACTCGACGCTCTTCGGATGGTGGGTCTCACGGAATATGCGGATCACCGCCCTAATCAACTCTCCGGCGGGCAGCAACAGCGCGTGGCGATCGCCCGGGCGCTGGTGAACCGGCCCGAGATCGTGTTGGCGGATGAGCCGACCGGGGCGCTGGATTCCAGGACGAGCGTGGAGATCATGTCGATCTTTCAACAACTGAATCGCGAATCCGGCATCACGTTGTTGATGGTGACTCACGAACCGGATATCGCCGCGCACGCCCAGAGAATAGTGCGTTTCCGGGATGGCAGGATCATGGACGATCGCAGGATCGCCACGCCGCGCGATGCGGCCGGGGAGTTATCGACAATGCCATTGATCGAGGACGCCAGCGGAGAAGAGGTAGGCGTGACATGATGCCGCCGGTCCTTCCCGGAATAAAAATCGCGTTCACCGCGCTACGCACCAACAAAGTGCGCACGGCGCTGACCATGCTCGGGGTGATCATCGGAGTGGCCGCGGTGATCGCAACGGTCGCGGTGGGCGCGGGGGCCACCGCGCGGATCCAGCAGCAGATCGCGACGCTTGGGAGTAACCTCATCATCGTCGTGCCGGGCAGCATCACCAGCTCGGGGATAAGGTTGGGAAGCGGCAACGCTCTGACGCTGACCGAGGACGACGCGCGCGCCATCGAGGCACAGTGTTCCGCCGTGAGCTTCGTTTCGGGAGTGGTCCGTCAGGGGCAGCAGGTGATCGGCGGGGACAATAACTGGGCCACGTCCATTCAGGGAGTCGAGCCGGAATACCTGGCCATCCGCGACCTTTCCGTCGATCGCGGAGCGGCGTTTACGGTTAAGGATATGGAATCGGCGAACCGGGTGGCGCTGCTCGGCAAGACAGTCGCCGAGAATCTGTTCGGCGGGGGCGACCCGGTGGGCCAGAGCATCCGGATAAACAATGTTCCGCTGACGGTGATCGGGCTGCTGTCGCCGAAAGGGCAATCCCCGTCCGGTCAGGATCAGGACGATGTCGTGTTAATTCCGTTGACCACCGCCAAGAAGAGGGTGCTCGGCGCGAGTCAGGCGAACGCCGGCGCGGTGGGCGCCATCATGGTGCAATCGACGGGGCCGTCCACGATCCACGCCGCGCAGGAACAGGTTCGGGCGCTGCTTCGTCAAAGGCACCACCTGCAGCCGGCGCAGGACGACGATTTCACGATCCGGAACCTGGAGGACGTATTCGCGGCGCAGGAGACCTCGGCGCGCGTGATGGCGTGGCTGCTGGCGATCGTCGCGTCGGTGTCGCTCATCGTGGGCGGGATCGGAATCATGAACATCATGCTGGTGTCGGTTACCGAGAGGACCCGCGAAATCGGCCTTCGTCAGGCGGTGGGCGCAACGACCAGCGACATCCTTCTGCAATTTCTCATCGAAGCCGTGGCGATATCTTTGATTGGGGGCGTTGCGGGCATCGGCGTGGGTGTGATCGCATCCCTTCTGATCTCCCGCCTCGCGCAATGGTCCACTGTGTTGGGCGCCGGATCCATGATTTTGGCGTTCGCGTTTTCCGGACTCGTGGGCGTATTTTTCGGTTACTATCCCGCGCGCAAGGCGGCATTTCTCGACCCGATCGAGGCGTTGCGGTACGAGTAGTTCATGGCGCCGGGGCCGCGCCGGGCGTTATGGAAGCCTCTACGACACCCTCTTCGAGGGAGTATCGCAATTGAAAGCCGAGGCGGCGGCAGATGTCCCGCATCGCGCGGTTCTCCGAAAGGATGTAACCGAAGACGCGGAGGATGCCTTCTTTACCGGCGAGGGAGACGAGGCGGCGAAGCAACTCGGTTCCCAGGCCGCGGCCGTGCCAGGCGTCGGAAACGAGAAGGGCGAATTCGGCGTCGGTGGGCAAATGTTCGCGCGTCAGCCGTCCGACCGCGAGAATATCGCCAGCCGCGGATTCGGCGACGAGGACCATGTCGCGGCCATAGTCGATAAAACAGATGCGCGCGAGGCGTTCATGTGTGACGCGGGCGGTCAGGCGGTGATGGTGGAAATAGCGCATGTAAACGCTCCGGTCGCTGAGCGTTTCGTGAAAACGCACCATCTTCGGTTCGTCCTCGGGGCGAATCGGACGAATGGTAACGGGCGAACCGTCGCGCGCCGTCCACCGCTCCACGTACGCGGTGGGGTAAGGACGAATGGCCGGCCGCGGAAGATCGCGATCGGGAATATTCCAATCATGGAGCACGACGCGGGCGTCGAGGGCGACGATTCCGGTTGAGGATGCCAACAGCGGATTGATGTCGGCTTCCTTGATGCGCGGAACCTCCGAAACGAGTTGGCCGAAGCGGATCAGCAGTTGTTCCAGCGCCGGGCGATCCACCGGCGCACGCCCTCGCACGCCGGCGAGCGCCTTATAGATCCGCGTACGCTCCATCATTCTGCGCGCGAGCGTCGATGTCAGAGGGGGCAGCCCGAGGGCGCGGTCGCGGAAGATTTCGACGAATTGGCCGCCGGCGCCGAACAAGAGCACGGGACCGAATTGGGGGTCGGTGCTGGATCCGAAGATCAGTTCATAACCGTCCGTCTGACGCAGCATGGGCTGAACGGTGACCCCTTCGAACGCAGCGGCGCCGGAATGGGCGAGGAAGGCGGCTTGAATCCTGCTCCAGGCGCCCCGGACCTCGGATTCGTCGCGCAGGTCCAGTTCCACTCCGCCGGCATCGGACTTATGGGTGATGGTGCGCGAGTGGAGCTTAAGCACGACGGGGAATCCGATCGCGGCCGCGAGTTCCGCCGCCTTGTCGACGGTTTCCGCGAGTTCCGTGCGCGTCGCCGGGATTGCATAGGCAGTCAGAAGCCGCTTGGATTCCCGCTCGGTGAGCAGCACGCGGTTTTCCGAACGCGCCGCTTGAAGTACCGCCCGCACTTCGCCATGGTCGGCGGCGGTTTCGTCCAATTCCGGGGTTTCGTACAAGGCGCGGAGATTATCGCTGTAGTGCCACATGTAGGCGAAGGCGCTCGCCGCCGTGTCGGGGAACGGGAACGTCGGGATGCCGGAGGCGTTGAGAATCTCTTCGGCGCGCGCCACGCTCGCGCCACCCATCCAACTCGCGAGGATCGGTTTCCCATCGAGATTGGCGAACGGCGCGACGCGCTCCGCCACCTCGGTGGGACTGGTCAGACCCTGTGGCGCAAGCGTGACCAGCAATCCGTCTACTGCCTCGTCGTTTTTTACAATCTCCAGCGTTTGGGCGAAGCGTTCGGGGGACGCATCGCCAATGATGTCGACCGGGTTGTGGCGGCTCCAGTGCTTCGGCAGAATCGCGTTAAGCCCGGCGAGGGTCGCGGCGGAGAGTTCCGCCAATTCGCCACCCTCGGCGATGAGAGCGTCGGTGGCGAGCACTCCCGGCCCTCCGGCGTTGGTGACGATGGCGAGGCGCGGGCCTTTCGGGCGGGGCTGTCTGGCCAATACTTCCGCCATGTAAAACAGGTCGCTAATGCGGCGGACGCGAAGGACGCCGCAACGCCGGAGCGCGGCGTCCAGCACTTCGTCGCTGCCGGTGAGGGCGCCGGTGTGGGAGGAAGCGGCGCGGGCGGCCTGCTCCGTGCGGCCGGCTTTGATGACAATGACGGGCTTGGAGAGGGCCACTTCGCGAGCGGCCGAGAGAAACGGCCTCGCGTCGCCGACCGACTCGATGTACATGAGAATGGCGCGGGTATGCGGGTCGTCGCCCAGATAGCCGATCAAGCCGCCCCAGCCGACGTCGAGCATGGAGCCGGTTGAGACGAAGGCGCTGAAGCCGACCATTTCGCGCAGGCTCCAATCGAGGATCGCGGTGCAGAGGGCGCCGCTCTGGCTAAGGAAGCCGATGGAACCGGGACGCGCCATCGCGCCGGCGAAGGTGGCGTTGAGACCGGCGTGGGGCGCCATAAGACCCAAACAATTCGGCCCGAGGATGCGCATCGATCCGCGACTGGCGTCGATCTCGCGCTCCAGCTCCACGCCCCGCGGCCCCGCCTCCTTGAAGCCGGCGGAGATAATAATCGCCGCCGGGATCTTGGCGGCCGCGCACTCGACCACTATGCCCGGCACAGTTTCGGCCGGGGTGACGATGACGGCGAGATCGACCGGGCCCGGCGCGGAGCCGATGGTTGGATACGCCTTTCGCCCGAGGACCCGATCGCGGTTTGGATTTACGGGGTAGATTTCGCCTTGGAACGAAGATAGATTCGCGAGGACGGTGCGGCCGACGCTGGGGTTGGCCTCGGTCGCTCCGATGACGGCGACGCTCGCTGGAGCGAAGAAGGCATCGAGCGGCCCGCGGCGCGAGGGAAGCAGCGTCACGGCGCCAGGCCGAGAGGCCGTTTCGCGGAAGGCTCCTCGCGCGCCATTGCCGCGAGGTTGACTTTTAGCCTGGGCGGATCGGCCAAAGCGCGGCGCAGCAGGCACTCCTCGATCGCTTTGACGATTCCCTTGCGCGCCCGCGTACCGAGACGCGGCGCGTTCACTTCAATTCCGATCTCGACCAGGCGCGCCGGAGACACACCCTCCTTCGCCGAGACGCTCAACTCGATCTCACCATGCGCCAGATTGCCCGCTCTGAGATATTCGACGGCTTGATGCATCGCACAGCAACCGAGAGCGGAGAGCATCAATTCCAGCGGCGTCATCCCGTTGTCGCTGCCACCCTCGTCGAAGGGCTTGTCGCAGACAACGCGATGAAAGCGAGCGAAGGCCTCCGATTGATTGTCTTTCCCATGCCGGATTCGAACTTCCATAAGGTTAGCCTATCCACGCTTCCAACTGAAAGACCCGCGGCGGAGCACGTTCCGGCCAGCGGCGGCCCGGTCGAAATCGCCGTAAACTCGCATCGAACGCGATGTATTATGCACACGGAGGGCCACGCTGGGGGCGGCGGCAAGCGAGGCGCGGAACGGTTCTCATCGGCTCGACCCCTCTAAACATTGCGTTGCGGAGGATGGAAGTTCGCTTGCCGTCCCGTTCCATTCCGCGCATGGGCTATTCGGCGCAATACGCTCCCGGCGCAGCGTCTTGCCGCACGTCCGGGTGCAAATTGGCGCGGTCCGGGGCGTGGCGGATTCCTCAATCGGGCGGCGCGCCGACGGCTTCGGCGGCTTGAAGGCCGAGACTGACGCGCTCGCCGTTGATCAGGACGAAACCGGCGTCCAACAATTGCTGGCCGGTGAGATCGAATTCCCTATAGCTGCGTAGAGCGGCGAGCGGAAATATGAATTCCACGGCTTCGGCGCCTTCGCCCGCGGCGCTGGGGCCGGTCAGGTGGACGGTTGTGCTGAAATCGATTCCGGTGAAAGTGGCGTCGTCTTTGAAGTAGGCGAGCACGGGCCGGATCAAGTGCGCGACGTGACGGTCGAAAGCGAGCGCCGCGAGTTTATATTGCGAACCGGAATCGGAGGGGGCGAGAGCGGTGGAGATGGGGAGTTGAAGGTAGCGGCCGCCGTGAAAGGCAATGAAGGACGGGGGGGCGTAGGCGAGGAAATGCGCTTGGGAATCGAGCTGGTCCACCATCTTCGCGAGCGTGGCGCGATAGTTTGCGTCAAGCGTTGCGGGAGCGTCCGCGGGCGGGGGCGGTGCGGCGGCGGCAGGGGGCGCGAGAGGGATCGAAGCGGGTGGAGCGGCGGCGGGCGTGGGAGCGGTGCGCGCGGAAGCGGGCGGAGCGGCGGCGGGCGTGGGAGCCGCGGAGGCTTGAAGCGCCGGCGGCTCCCGGCCTTCCCCTGGCCAGAACGAAATGGGAGAGCCGTTGAGGTAGGCGGATCCTTCGAGAACCGCGGCTTCGCCGGCGGCCTCGTCGGGGGCGTCCATTAATCGTTGAGCCGATGCCTTCGGCAAAACGAGGACGACATTCTCGGCCGATTCCGTATCCACTCCTAACACCGTGCCGACGACGTGGTGGGAAATCTCCAGCGCGAACGCGTCCGGGACGCTGGCTTTTGCGAAAGCGGGCGCGGCCGCGCGCAGGATCGGAAGCATGACGTCGAGGTAGGTTTGGCGGGCGCGCTCCTGTTTGGTCATCCGCGCGGCGGAATAAGCGGCGAAGTAATTTCCGGTGATTTTGAGAACGATGCGCCCTTGAAACCGGTCGAATTGAATGGAGCGTTGGTCGCTGCCGGCCTGATCCCGTTCGGTGAGATCGAGGGCGCGGCTGAAGTAGAAGCGATAGGGGAATTGGTGGTTGGCGAGCGCGGCGGGAATGGCGTGCAACTCCGCGAGATGGGTCTTTTGCAGATCGCGAATGGCAGGGTCCGAAATTTCCGCCGGCGACAACACCTGCGCGCTTGCGCGCGAGGCGAGGGCGGTGAAGAAGATCGCCGCAAGAGACGATTTACTGATTCGCATAAAACACTCCTTGAGGGCGATAGGGCGGATCGGAGACGGCGCGGATATAGGCCACGAGCGCGTCGATGTCCGTTGGAGAGAGCGTGGGGCTGTAGGGCGGCATTTCGGCGGATTTGCCCAGAGCCGCGCCGCCATGGGCGATGATGGCGACGAGGTTCGCGCGGCTGAACCGGTTCTGCGCCGCGCCGTCGGAGAAAGAGTGCGGAGGGACGCTTAAATTATCGTGATTCGATACTTTCTCGGCGGTGGATTCGGAGTTGTGGCAGCGCGAGCAGTATTTCTCGTTCAGCTCCCGCCCGAGAACCTGCTGATAGTCGAGGGCGATTTCGGGGAACGTCACTTGAAGCGTTTTTCCGGCCTTGTCGCGGGTGGTCGCGGCCAGCGAATATCTTCCGGCGACGCCGCCGAGCCGGACCGTAGTGGAAATCTGGCCGTCGCTTCCGGTGAGGCCGGAGGGCGGATCGAACCGGACGCCGGAGGCACCGCTAAATTCCACGAACGCGCCGGCGACGCCGTTCCCCTGGGCGTCGTTGACCTGAGCCACGACCGGATCGCCGAGCGCCGCGCCCACGCCGGCGGCCTGCTTTTCACCGCCGATATCGACGATGGCGACGCCGAAAGCCGAGGGGGCGTGCGCCGGCGGCGGAGACCGATGGCACGCCGCCGACGCCAGCAACGCAAGAGCCGCGAGCGTCCGTCTCATTTCGACGCTCCTTCTTTGGGAGCGGTTTTCTGCTGCATCAGAAACGCCGTGATGGCCTGCGCGTCGCCGTCGTTCATGTTCCAATTCAACTCCAGGCTGCCTGGACGCAGCGCTTGCGCGTTCTTCAGCCAATGGAAGATCCAGGCGGCGTTCAGCCTCAGTCCCGCCTGCGTGAGAGTAGGTCCGAGATATCCCTTGTCTTTGGCGGGATCGAGAATGTGGCAGGAATTGCAGGCGTACTTGCCGTAATAAAGATCCTTACCGTGGGCGGCGTCGGCGGCGGTGAATTTCGACGCGTCGATCGAGTCGCGGTCGAAGGCGGGCGTCTGATACACGGTCATTATGTAATCGGCCAGGACGTTGGCCTCCCCGGTGGTCATATTGAACTTTGGCATCCGGCGAATTAGCGCGGGACGGAGCGTATTCGGGCGCATCAGGAAGTTCACCAGCCAGGTTCGCTGGACCGAACTGCCCTCCCACGTCAACTCCGGCGCCATGTCGCCGCCCCGCCCGTCGATGGTGTGGCAACTAAGGCAGCGCATGTCGGCGATCAACTGGCCCGCTGTTCCGGCGGGCTCGTAGGTGGACGGCGGCGTGGCCGGGATTCGCAAGGCGGCCGGAAGTGTTTTCGCGCGGGTGGACTGCGCGAGAAGCGCGGTGACCAACGAATCGATTTGAGTATCGGTGAAGGTGAACTGCGGCATCTTCAAAGCGATGCCGAAGGAGCGCGGTTTGCGGATCTTGGCCGAGATGTAATCGGGCAGCGTGTGCGGCATGCCGGGCGCGAAAACGATTTTGGTGAGCGGCAGGCTTCCCACGGCGGTCAACTCGGGAGCGAAATTATCGGGACGCGGGATGCCGTTGATGTCGTGGCAGGAGGCGCAGCCGCGCTCGTTGACCAAGACCTTCCCGTGGGCGATCTGCGCGGGCGTGGCGGGCTGGAGATGAACGCCCGAGAGAAAATCGGAGTCCGTTTTGCCGCCGAGAAAGCCCATGACGAGTCCGATGTCTTTTTCATCGAAGCGATAGTGCGGCATGGCGGTGCCGGGATCGTAGACCTTGGGATCGCGCAGCCAATCGGCCAGCCACTCCGGCTTTACTTTCGAGCCGACGCGCGTGAGTTCCGGTCCGACGTTACCGCCGACCATCAAACCCGCGGCGTTCTGCGTGGCGTGGCAGGAGGCGCAGAAGGATTCTCCATAGACGCTGGAACCTTGTTGTATCGCGGCGGTGTCGCCGGGCGCGGGGACCGGTGGAAGTTTCGATTCCGCTCCGGCGAGATAGGGCGTGCTTTGGGCGATGAGAAACGCCGAAAGATCGCGCGCGTCCTCGTCGCTCAACTGGAAGTTGGGCATGGTGGCGGTCGAGGCGTAAGCTTGCGGATTCTTGATCCAGGCGAAGATCCATTCACGCGAGGTCTTGGCGGCGATGTGCGAGAGGGGCGGCGGAGTGTCGGTGGCGGTCATGGCGCGGCCTTCGGGCGAAGTTACTTTGTGGCAATGCACGCAGCCGTAACGGGCCAGCATCTCCCGGCCGGCGTTGAGTTGAGGCGTTCCCGTGAGGGGCCGCTCGTGGCACTGGCCGCAGGAGGATTGAACGTAACGCGCCGGCAGAATGGGCTGTTCCCAGGCTTTCGAGCTGTTATGCGCTTCTTCGACCGTGGTCGCCACGCCTTGTCCGCGATGGCAGATCACGCATCCGAATTCGGTCAACGTATGCGGCATGGGCGGATGGGGGCGGAACGGCTGCGTCACGGCGCCGGTAAGAGAGGCTTCCTTTAGGGCGACGTGGCACGTCGAGCAACGGTCGACGACGCCCAGATCGGGCAGCCAGGTCTGTTGCACGCCCGGTTGAAATCGCCGCGCCAACGAGACTGCGTCGCTGCGGTTGCGAATCAGGCTCCGGTAGTCGTTTTGGTAGCGCAGCCATTCGCGGAAGTGATCCTTGGCAGGCACGATGGCGAGCAGAACCAGGAGAACGACGCTGAGGGACCCGAACGCGCGCGCGCTGTCGCCGAACAGAAAGCGCCAGGCGGAACGGAGTGTCGTTCGAAGACTCATTCGATCCCCCACGGCATGGCCCACGCCCAACCGGCGCCGCGGAAAAACGTCCCGATGACGGTCAAGGTGACCGCGGCCAGCAGAAACCAGGTCATGATCCAGAACGGAAGGGGCTTGGAGTAAAGCCATCGCCGGAACGGGCCGGGTTGCGGCGGCGGGAAAGCCGCCAGTAACATCACCGCGGCGATCAGCAATGTGGGGATGAGCACGGCGTAAACGTCGAACCAGACAAGAAAGGCGGCGAGGACGGCGACGACGGCGGCGAAGACGCGAATTTTTTTCGCCCGGTTCCCGATCCAGAATCCGCCGGCCTGGATGTTGATGCCGAAATAAGGAATCACGATGAGCGCCAGCACAACCAGGGTGGGGATCAAGACGCCTCCGACGACCGGCGGGAAATAGTGCAGGAGCTCTTGAAGACCGAGGAAATACCAGGGCGCCTTCGCCGGATTCGGCGTCAACATGGCGTCGGCCAGGCCTTCGAGTGGCGCGTCCCAGAACAGCGACAGCAGCACCATTGCGAGCAGCAGCGCTTCGACAGCGACGGCCGCGCGCAACAGGACCTCGGGGTAGGTCATGACGTTTTTGTCGTCGAGCGCCTGGACTTGCGGGGAAGTGCGGCGGGTTACGAACGCGACGCGAATCGGAGTGCGGCGGCTATCGGTATCGAGCGACGCCTGGAAATCCTTTGGCTCACTCACTTGGGTTCACCTCCGTGGTTTTCTCCCCGGTGTAGAGTCCGCCGTCCTTCCGAATGCGCCAGAAATGAACGGCCAGGAACAGGACGGCGACGAGGGGCAGGATGACGCAATGCAAGACATAAAATCGCAGGAGCGCGTTGGCGTTCACGGTGTGGCCGCCGAGAATGAGAAAACGAATTTTCGCGCCCATGACGGGGACCGCCGCAAGAATATTGGAGCCGACCGTGATCGCCCAGAAGGCAAGCTGATCCCACGGCAGCAGGTAGCCGGTGTAGCTGAGAAACAGCGTCACCATCAGCAGGACGACGCCGATTACCCAATTAAATTCGCGCGGCGGGCGGTAGGCGCCGCGATAGAAAACCTTGAACATATGCGCGAAAACCAGCAGCACCATGGCGTGCGCCGACCAACGGTGCAGATTGCGCAAAAACACGCCCGCCGAAACGACGAACTGCAAGTCCTTCATGTCGGCGTAGGCTTGCGGGACGGAAGGATGGTAATAGAGCATCAGCAGAATGCCGGTGACGACGAGAATCAGAAAGCATGCCAGGCTCAGCGTCCCCAGATACCACGTGACGCCGAATTCCAGCACCCGCCGCCGCACTTTGACCGAAGCCAGGTGCATAAAAACGTTCTGCTGAATCGCCAGCGACCGGTGAAGATTGGTGTCGCCGCTTCCGGCGCGGAACACCGAGCGCCAAACGCGCGAGTTGCGCAATCCGGCGATTTCGTCGAGGAGATTGGGCATGTCAGATCCTAACGAACTGCTTTTGCGCGAGAGGCTCGGAGCGATCGATTTGCAGGTTGCCGTCGTCGTCCACCCACGTTTTGAGCCAAGGGAGGGGGCGGGGAGCGGGGCCGGCGAACCGGACGCCATCGACATGGAACTTGCTGCCATGGCACGGGCAGGCGATGATGCCGAGTTCCGGCTTCCAGGCGGTGAGGCACCCCAGGTGCGTACAGACCGCCGAGAGCGTGTAAATGCCTTGCGCTCCGTGGACGATGTAGATGCCGCTCTGCGTGTCGGGCGTCAACGAATCCGGCGGATAGCGATCGGGCTTGCCGGCGTCGACGATGGGCGAGGGTTCGTACAAGGCGTTCGGCGCGAGGAACTCGTAGCCGAACACGGCCGAGCCGGCGCCGGCGACGGCGATCGCTCCGACGCCGATTTTGGCGAACCTGCGCCGGCTGCAATCCGGGCACGATCCACCGCAGTTGTCTGGTTTTTTTGTGTCGTCTGGCATATTAGTCTTTCGTGGCCGCGAAGGCGGCTTCGGGCTCGCGGAGCTTCATCGAGTAGGCTTCCATGGTGATGACATTGACCGGGCATCGCTCCGCGCAAAGCCCGCACCGGATACAGCGGGTTTCGTCCTTGAGCATGGCCGCGCCGGAAATAGCGCCGAGTTCCCCGGCGCCGACGTCGTCGAGCTCTACATGGAAAATCGCGCTGTCGCGGCGAATCTCTTCGAGCACGGCGGGAGGGAAATCGATCCGGTCGAGCGAGACAAGTTGAATGCAATTCTCCGGGCAGACGTCGACGCAGCCGCCGCACAGAATACATTGCGACCCGTCCGGTTCATTGCCCTCGAAGACCGTATTGATCCAGCAGCGCAGGCAGCGCCGCCCCTCGCGCATGGCGGACTCCTCGTCGTAAATCAACTCGACTTCCGTGACGCCGGTGCGCCGGTCGACCGGAAGCATGGGAATCGGCTGCCGCCCGATTTCCATATAATCGGGAAACATTTTGTGGTGGGTGAGGATTTCCACTTCGATTTCGGGAACGGGGTGCGCGCGCCCGGTGAGATACTCGTCGATTCCAATCGCAATGCGCTTGCCGTCGCCGACGCTGTCGATGATCAGCCGGGGCCCGAAGACGCAATCCCCGCCGGCGAAGACGCCGGGAGCGCTGGTCATCAATGTTTGGCGATCGGTCACGATGAGACCGCGAGGCGAAATATCGACCCCGTCCTCGGGCCGCAAAAAATCGAGCCGGGGCGCTTGGCCGATCGCCAGAATCACCGTATCGCACTCGATTACCGATTCACTGCCCTCGTCAAACGACGGGTTGAACTTCCCCTGTGCGTCGAACACGGATTTCGTTTTGACGGTCTCCAGCCCCACGACCTTCCCGTCGCGGCCCAGGACGCGTTTGGGGCCTCGCCCGTCGTATAGATGGACGCCCTCGACCTCCGCTTCTTCGATTTCTTCCGACGCCGCCGGCATTTCGTCGCGCCGTTCCAGGCAGACGATGCCGACCTCTCGCGCTCCCATGCGGAGCGCCGAGAGGGACACGTCGACCATTTCGCGGGCGGCGACCGCGGCGACATTTTCGTCGGCGGGCGTAGCGCCTTCGAGATCGCTTCGGTGCTGCTTCAGAACTTCGCGAACGGCGGAGCGGGCCACGTCCATCGCGACGTTTCCACCGCCAATTACTACCACCTTTTCGCCGATGCTGAACCGGTACCCGAGGTTCGCGTTCAGCAGAAACTCGATCCCTTTATGGACGCCGTCCAAATCGACGCCGGGGATGGAGAGGTCGCGGCTGCGATGCGCACCGACCGCGAGCACGACGGCGTCAAAACCGCGCTCGCGCAATTCGGCGATGGTGAAATCGCGGCCCGCGGCCGTATTCAGCTTCAGCGTAACGTCTCCGGCTTCGAGAATTTCGCGAATCTGCGCTTCGACCACGCCGCGCGGAAGGCGATACTCGGGAATGCCAAGATGAAGCATGCCGCCGGCGACCTGCGCGGCTTCGAAGATGGTGATGGAATAACCCATCAGCGCCAGGTCCTGCGCCGCCGACAAGCCGACGGGACCGCTGCCGACGATGGCGATCTTGTACGGCAGCTTGGGAACGCTACACTTCTTCGCTTCGAGAGGATGGCGCGACTCCGGACCGTAGCGTTCCGTGAGAAAGCGTTTCAAGGCCCGGATCGAGATGGGCCGGTCGATGGCGCCGCGGCGGCACGCGGTTTCGCAGGGATGCGCGCACACCCGGCCGCAGACGCTGGCCATCGGGTTGGGATCGCGCGCGTAGCGGTACGCCTCCTCGAAGCGACCTTCGGCGATGAGGGAAACGTAGCGGCCCGCGTTCGTGCCGGCCGGGCATGCCATCATGCACGGGAAGTTCGTCTGGAGCCACTCGCGATCGACTCGCTTGTCTCTTAGCCGTTCGAGCATGAGGATCGCCGCTAGTTCGCAACCGCTACTTGGCCAAAGTGAATTCCACCGTCGCCGTGCCGGAAACGGTGACCGGCTTGGATTGGATTTTCATGCCCTCGTGCCACGCCGAAACCGTGTAGGCGCCATCGGGGATGTCGGCGATCTTGAAATTGCCCGAGGCATCCGTCAGGGCGTAATAGGGAGTCGGCGACACGACGATATATCCCGACATCTCGGGATGCACGTTACACAGCAGCGGCACCACGCCAGGAGTATCGTATTTGAACGCGCGCTCTTCTCCGGTGGGCCATGTTCCCATGTTGTGGCTTCTCTTTTTATTTCCACTGATCGAGGGCCAGAAGATGTTGTGCTGCACTTTATCGCTATTCAGGAATTGCACGGTCGCTCCCACCGGCACGGCCATCACGTGGGGTTGAAAGAGCAGAGATTTCTGGTCCATGACGAACGGCTTGGCGGGCGCCGGGAAGGTCTTGCCCGCAATCGCTTCGACATAGACGACGGAGTCGGCCTTGGCTGGGTTGACGGAGCCGGAAATGACACCGGCGCGAAGTCCGTCCGCGCCCGCCAGAATGGCGGCGGACACAAACAAAAAGCATTGAATGGATTGTTTCATCGATCGTTAAGTTCCTCTCGTGGAAATCAGTACACAAACTCGAGCGCTACCAGCGCCGTATTCACCCGGAACGGATTCGTCGCCGACCAGCGCGCCGTTGGCAGAGCTGGCCAGAGTTACAAACTGCCTGGGCCGGATCTGGTATTCGAAGGAAGCCTTGATGTTGGGGCGAATCAGGAACTGGATGCCGGGAGTAAACCGGTTCCGGCTGGTGTCGTAGGGCGCGAAAAAGGGCGTGTTTGTCGCAAACGTCAAGCCATTGATGCGATCGGCGGACGAGTTGACCTGGTCCCAGCGCATGATGGTCATGATCCATGGCCGCACCAGATAATCGGCCTCGACGAAGCCTCCGCTGAATGTAGCGGGAACGCCCGACACGAACGAGGCGGCCGTGGCGCTGGTCGAAGTCAACGGCAGTGGGATCAGAGCGCCGGTCGAATCCACGGGCAGCATGTTGGAATCGTGCCCGTACATGTAAAGGCCGAATACGTTGAAAGTCCGGTAGTTGAAGCTGAAGTCGCCGCCTACGCGGTAGTACGGCTCGCGGTTGTTAAGGACCGCGTTCAGATTGCCTATCGTCGCTCCGGGCAGAAGCTGGAGGGAGTCGCCGTACATGTAGAAAGAGCCGAGGTTCAGATAGGTGTGATCGTGAGGTCCGGTCGTGCCGGCCGCTTGAATGTCGTGCCGGCTCTTGGGATCGCTCTCGAGATTGAAGCGGTAGGAGGCGCGGGCATAGACGTTCTTCAGATTGGAATCGGAACTGAAGCCGACTCCGCCGCCGGCGCTTGCCGTCGCCGAAGGAACATACGGGAATGTATTGGCCGCCTGCGAGATTCCGGTGGTGTTTTGATCGAAAATGGCGACCGAATAATGATAGCCGCCGTAAAGATGGCCGCCACTGACCTCGATGCCCCGCGCCGCATTAGCGAACGCGGACTGATTGTTGACATTCTGCTGGCTCGCGCCAGGGAGGGCGGCGCCGATGTTGGCCTGCTGGTAGATATCGTAAGGACTGAGATTGATCGTGCGCGCCTGGGTGAAGGGCAGGTCCAGCTCGAACTGGCCGGCGCGGAGCGAAAGCGAGTCCTTCGGCATTTTCATCAAGCGGCCGAGGTTGACGAACTTCAGATACGCGTCTCCCAATCCGCCCGCGCCGTTTTCGCCGGCGACGCTGAGATCGTCGTCTACCCAGAACGCGATGTCGTCGCCGAAGTTACCGGCGGTGAAAATGCTGAAGAACCCGGCTTGGAAGTCCGTCGCCGGAATCACCCCTGGGGCGGTGCCCGTGGGCGCAAGCGAATTGAACCGGTTTCGATTCGACGACGTGAATTGAAAGAACTGGTTGTAGCGAAGGCCGATCGGGGGCATACCGGGCATCGTTCCCGGCCATATCGACCCGGGAAACGTTTCTTTGTTCGCCGGAGCGCCGAGCATCACGGGCGGTTCTTTAAGGTAGGTTTCGTCGTCGGCGGGAAACTTGAATCCGGCGTCTTTGAACGCCTTGCCGAAATCGTTCAGCTTGGGGAAATCGATGTGGCAGGTCTGGCACGAAGTTTGATATTTTCGCGCGAAAGGTGGAATCGCGTAACTCTTGGGCGGATAGAGCAGAGTGAGTATTGCGGCTCCAACCACGACGCTGGGAATTAAAGTTCGGAAAAGCCTGAGCATTGCCGGAGTTCGCCGGTTTTGAATCATCGGCATCGCAGTGCAGCATTCGAATGGCCATACAAACTCAGTCCAAATGAATCATAAATATACCCATTTAAACGCGGTGGGAGCGCGGTTAAAGTTGCATTTAGACGCGGCGAGCATGACAATCGGTGCGTCTGGTCGCACAATTGCGCGATATGACGCAGCCATGCGATCCGCGACGAAATATGATCGGTCCGCACCGGCGACCGTCTCAAACTCCGTTGGCGCCCGGCGAGACTGGTCCCATTCATACGCCGCTGCGGCGACCGCCGCGGCTTTCGCCAGAGTGCGAAAGTTGGATTAAAGGCCGCCCGCCGCGCGCGGGGGAACGGCCCGTGCGACGATTTCCGCCGGCGCCTCCTAATCGTCAAAAAGCATTAACGCGCCGTGGCGACCGCGGCGACGTGGCGCCAGTAGATCGCCTTGAGCGTGCCCATGACGTCCTCATAGGAAAGCTCCGGGCCGCTTCCATCATCGTGCCGGGCGTTCAGAACCAGGTCGCTCAGGCAAAGAAGCCCCTCCAGTTTTCCCGCATCGCCGGTTACGGGAAGCCGCCGCACCTTCCTCGTCCGCATGATCTTCAACGCGGTGTGAATGTCATCGCTCGCCTTGCAGATTGCCACGTTGCGAGACATCGCCTGCCCGGCCGTTACCTCGGAAGGACGCAGGTTTCTCGTTCCGAGCGCGACACAAATATCGCGATCGGTGACGATGCCTTGGATGGTTCCGTTCGGACCGGTCACGGGCAGGGCGCCGCCGCCGCAGGACCACAACATTTCAGTAACCGCGGCGAGGTTGGCGCTTGGATCGCAGTACTTCGGGGACTTCCTCATCATGTCTTGAACTTTCATAGATACCTCCCGTTATTCGCGCTCTCGAACGATCAACACCGAGCAAGGAGCGCATGAGGCGATCTTCGCCGACACGCTGCCAAGCATCGTGTGCTTCAGATCGCGAACGCCGGTTGCGCCGGTGACAATGAGGTCGTACTGCCCGCGGTCGGCCTCGCTCAGAACCTCGTTGGCCGGATTCCCTTCGTCGATCCGGGTCGTAATGGAAAGACTGCCGATTTGCAGCAGATCGCGGGCTTGTTCAACCACCGCCTCCGCTTCCCTAACCAGTTCTTTCTCCAAAGCGCCCGCTTCGCTCTCGTCCTGGGCCTCCTCCGAGTAAGTGACCCAGTCCTCCTCCAGCCCGAACTGGATCCACGGGGTTTCGGCCACGTGCATAATGCAGACTTCCGCTCCCCGGAGATCGAACAGGGCGCGCAGAGTTTCGATGGCGTGCAAAGAGGCCGTGGACCCGTCGGCCGCGATGAGCACGCGGACGCCTCCTTCGCTCCGGAGTTCCCTGGCCACCAAGACCGGCGCCTGAGCGTGCTCGACGACGCGGCTTGCCGCGGGGCCGAGGCCGCCATTTCCCGTCCCGCGCCATCCGCCGGAACCGATCACCGTTAGATCGTAGCCCGCCGACCGGCCGGCGATCGCCGCCGACGGAGAACCAATCTCCGTGAGGAGGTTTATCTCTCCTGGGCCGCCGCCGACGGTGGCTCTCGCTTGTTCGAGGATCTGCGTGGTTTCACTCAATATGCGCCGCTCATAGTCTTCTCTGCGGCGCATGGCTCGATTCTTTTCGGGGAATTCGCCCGAAGCGGCGGAGTGCGGCGCGAGCCTTTCCTTACCGAGTCTGGCGGTGCGAGCCGCACCCATTGCGCTTTTGGGGAAACGAGGAGCCACGCAAAGCAGATCCAAGTTGCGGCCCAGGGGGTTCAAAAGGCGAATTGCAGTTCGCAGCCCCGCTGTGGCGTCTTTGGAACCGTCGGTGGCAATGAGGACTTTCACATTCAGAAGTGGTGCATTTCTGCGGCCAACCTTCCTCCTTCGGAGATCCCTTCGGGACGGAGCCGCGATTGGAGCCCGGAGTGCTCGATTCATCTTCGAGCGATCCATGTGAGCGGCACTTTGATTCTCTTACTTGCGCTTTCCGCTGCGCCGGCGCCGGCGCGTCCGGAGACGGCCCCGCGCGATGATGCTTCCACGTTATGCGGCCTCGTGGCGTCGGGAGGTTTATCCAGCCTGCGATGGCCGGATTTTTCAGACTATAGGTCTCGGCTCCAGAGTTTCTACCAACCCACCGGTTACTCACTCGCTTGGACGCGCGCCGGCCAGGCGACGGACCAGGCGCGGGCCGTTATCGGCGCGTTCGAGGACGCCGATTCCAAGGGGCTCGAGGCGGAAGATTACGACGGTTCGCGATGGGCGGATCGTTTGGCAAACCTGAACGGCGACGGTCTCGCCCGGTTCGATTTGGCGGTGACCGTCACGCTGATGCGCTATCTTTCCGACCTACATCTGGGAAGAGTCAATCCCGGATTATTCCACGCCGGGTTCGACCTGGACGGCGAGAAGGACGACCTTCCCGGTTTCATACGCCGGCGTGTGATGAACGCGGCGGACGTGAAGGCGGTGCTTCAAGGAGTCGAGCCGCCCTATCAAGGATACCGGCGGACGGAAGAGGCGTTGCAGCGGTACATCGCGATGGCGCGCGAGGAGAATGTTGGTTCGCTGCCCGTGCCGAAGAAACCGATCGAGCCGGGGGGTTCGTATCCGGCGGTGGCGCAACTTGCCAGCCGGCTGCGGCGGGTGGGTGACCTCTCCGCGGATGCGGGCGTTTCGCCGGAGTCGAATGGATACGAAGAACCGCTTATCGACGCCGTGAAGCGCTTCCAGATGCGTCACGGACTGGACCCGGACGGACGGCTGGGCAAGGCGACGCTGGCCCAACTCAACACGCCATTGACTTTCCGCGTCCGTCAATTGCAGTTGACGCTGGAGCGGTGGCGCTGGGTTCCGCACGGATTCTCGCGGCCGCCGATCGTCGTGAACATCCCGGAGTTCGAACTGCGCGCCGCCAGTGGCTTGTACACAACCGAGCTCGCAATGAAGGTGGTGGTGGGCAGGGCGTACGGCCATCAGACTCCGGTATTCGCTTCGGAGATGAAGTACGCGATTTTTCGTCCTTATTGGAATGTGCCACTGAGCATTCAACGCGCGGAGCTGATGCCTAAGCTCGACCGGGACCCGGCCTACCTCGCCCGGAACGGCTTCGAAGTGGTCACGCTTCAGGACAAGGTGGTCACGAAGGGCGTCGTAGACGGCGCAACGTTAGGGCTGCTTCGTTCCGGGAAACTGCGGATCCGGCAGACCCCCGGCGATAAGAATGCGCTGGGACTAGTGAAATTCGTGTTTCCGAACGAGCATAGCGTCTACTTGCATGGCACGCCGGCGACGGAGTTGTTTTCGAAATCCCGGCGCGATTTCAGCCACGGCTGCATTCGCGTGGAGCATCCCGAGGCGCTGGCGGCCTGGGTGCTCCGCGACAAGCCTGAGTGGACACCGGAGCGCATCGCGAGCGCCATGCACGGAACGGATACGATTCAGGTGACGCTTGAAAAACCGATTCCGGTATTAATCGTGTACGTCACGGCGGTGGTTTTGGAGGGCGGCGAGGCGCGGTTCTTCGAGGACATTTACGGACAGGACGCGCAGATCGAGGCGCTGCTGGCCAAAGGCTACCCCCGCCCGGCTTGGAAACCTACCAGCGGCGCACCCGCCCGACATCGACATGAATGAAGTTGGAGTGGGGATAGTATCCGACCCCGCCGCGTCCCAACGCCAGCGCCGCGTCCCTAACACTCGCAGTCGCAACGCCGGGCAGACGAATATCGATGGCCTCCGCCTGCATATGCATGCTATGCACGGCGACGCCGGAGGTGTGGGTCCGTAGAAACGCGTTGCTCCAAGGGGTACGATAGCCGCAGACGACGTCGATCTCGGCATCCGGATGGCCGGTGGCGGCGATCAGATCGGAAAGGAGATCGAACAAGCGGGGATCGAAGCGACGAATGTCCCCGGTCCGATGATCGCGAAGGAAGCCGTCCAACCGCGACAGCGCCTCCGGAACGTAAGCGGCGCCGCGCCGATACACAATGTCCAACCGCTCACCGGTGTGGGTGTGAACCAGCCGGAGGCGGTATTCGCGCGATGGAACCTCAGCGGCGATAGGGAGACTGGAGGAGGTGAAAACGGCAATTAAGGCGATCGTTAAACGGAAATTCACAGTTGCGCCGGGGCTCTTGAGGGGATGAAAACCCGCTCCTCTCAGTATAGGCGAGGGACTGTGGGCGCGAGGCGGCCGGAGCTGCGTCATTTGGCGCAAGAAGGGAGTGAAGTCAATCTTCGCGGGCCGCGAACGCCGCTCTGCGCGAGGCTCGGGACATTGGCCTGAGTCTTGCATGCAACGGCGATAGATCCGCATGCTTTCCGTCGATATCGAGCAAGTCAAAAAGTACAACGTGCCGGGACCGCGCTACACCTCCTACCCGCCGGCGGTCCACTTCAAGCCGGTGGAGAACGAGGAATTCGTGACCAGCCTTCTCCGCGCCGATGGCGCCGCCGACCGGGACTTGTCGCTGTATTTCCATCTGCCTTTCTGCCGGACGCTGTGCTGGTACTGCGGCTGCCACACGGTGATCACCAAGAACCAGAGCCGTAGCGCCACCTACGTCGAGTACCTAGATAAAGAGATGCGGCTGGTGTCGCGCATCGTGAACCCAAAGCGCAGAGTGACACAGATCCACTTTGGCGGCGGCACGCCGACGTTTCTGCTGCCAGGGGAGATCCGCTCGCTGGGCGCGTCGCTTCGATCGCATTTTGACATCGCAACGGATGTGGAGGCCGGAGTCGAGATCGATCCGCGCAGGCTGACGATCGATCATGTCGCCGCCCTGCGCGAGATCGGCATGAACCGGGTTTCTCTGGGTGTCCAGGACTTCGATCCCGACGTTCAATCCGCGGTCAACCGCGTTCAGCCGTTTGAGCGGACGCGCGAAGTGGTGGACTGGATTCGCTCGGCCGGTTTTCAATCGCTTGGTATCGACTTGATTTATGGACTGCCACACCAAAGCGCCGATTCGTTCCGCAAGACGCTCGAGTTGACGCTCTCGTTGAACCCGGACCGGCTGGCGCTGTTCAGCTACGCCCATGTGCCGTGGGTTAAGCCGGCGCAGCGGCTGCTGAAGACGGACACGATGCCCTCGGCGGAAGTGAAGCTTGCCATCCTGAAGTTGGGAGTGGAAACGCTCACAGGCGAAGGCTATGCCTATATCGGCATGGATCATTTCGCCAAGCGGGGCGACGAACTGGAAATCGCCCAGAGGGAGGGGAAGCTGCAACGGAATTTCCAGGGGTACAGCACGCGCGCGGGCGCCGATATTTATGGCTTCGGCGTCTCGTCCATCTCCCAAACTCCCGCGATGTACTGGCAAAACGTCAAAGATACGGACCGCTATTACGCCTCGCTCGACGAAGGCCGACTGCCCATCGCGAACGGCTATGTTCTGACCGGGGAGGACCGCATCCGCCGCGAGGTAATCATGCGGCTGATGTGCGACCGGAAGCTCGATTTCCGGTCGATGTCGGCGAGGCTTGGATTCGATTTCGAGAGCTATTTCAAACCGGAGCTGGCCGCGGTGCAAGCGCTTGAGGCCGACGGGCTGGTCCGCCCGCTGGAGGGGGGGTTCGACCTCACCGATCTCGGCCTGCTTCTGATCCGCAACGTGGCGATGTGCTTCGATGGATATCTCGCCTCCAACCGCGAAGGCGTGTACTCGCGAACGATATGACGCCGGTGGCGATCGTCGGGGGAGGGATCACCGGACTCACCGCGGCGTTTTACCTGCGGCGGGCGAACATCCCGGTGACGCTGTACGAATCGTCGCCGCGAGCGGGCGGGATGATTCAGACGCTGCGGCGCGATGGATTTCTGGCCGAGTGCGGACCGAACACGATTCTCGAATCGGCGCCCGAGGTATCGGCTTTGGTGGGCGATCTGGGGCTGAAATCCCGCTGTCTATATCCCGCGGCCGGAATGAACAAGCGATACGTCGTACGCGACGGCCGGGCGCTGGTCATCCCGCAGTCGGGACTCGCCGCCTTAGTGACGCCGCTGCTGTCTCTTCGGGCCAAGCTCCGCGTCCTGGGCGAGCCTTTCGTCCGGCGCGGGAGCGCGGAAGACGAACCGCTTTCGGCCTTCGTAAGGCGCCGCCTCGGTCCGGAGTTGCTGGATTATTTCGTCGATCCCTTCGTCGGAGGAGTCTATGCCGGGGACCCGGACCGTTTGTCGGTGGCCCATGCCTTCCCGAAGCTGCACCAGCTTGAACGGACCTACGGGTCGTTGATCAAGGGAACGATTCTCGGAGCGCGCGAGCGGCGCAAGCGCGCGGCGCCGTCCAAAGCCAGCGCGCCGATGTTGACCTTCGACGCCGGACTCGCCGTGCTCGTCGAAGCCCTCCAGGCAAGCCTGGGCGAGGACGTACTTCTGGAGACGACCGTGACCGGCGTCAGGCCGGACCCGCAAGGCTGGACGGTCGAAACGCCGGACGGGGCCCGGCGGAAGCACTCGGCCGTATTGCTGTGCGCGCCGGCCCACCGGATCGCCGGGATCGGCATGGATGGGGAGGCGGGGCGGGATCTCGCGTCTCTTCAAACGGTCGACTATCCCCCGGTCGCGCGCGTCGCCGCCGCGTTCCGCAGGGACCGGATTGAGCATCCGCTCGACGGTTTCGGCGTGCTCATTCCGCGAGTGGAGCGAATGAACACGCTGGGCATCCTCTTCTCGTCGTCCCTGTTTCCAAACCGCGCACCGAGGGGTTATGCGATGTTGACAGCCTACCTGGGCGGATCGCGCCGGCGGGATGTGGTGACCTTTCCCGACAGCGCATTGATCGAGCTTGCGCTGGCCGATATGCGGAAACTCCTTGGGGTGTCCGGAACTCCCGTTTTCGAAGATGTCGCGCGAATCCCGTTGGCGATCCCGCAGTACAATATGGGTTACGGCGCGGTGAAGAACCGGATCGCCGGAATCGAGGCGCGGGCGCCGGGGGTTTTTCTCGCCGGATGCTACCGCGATGGAATCTCCGTCGCCGATTGCATCGCCGGCGGGAATGCGGTTTCGCGAAGAGTGCTTCAATACATGGCCCATGCCTAAGCGCGGAATCCTTCTCGTCAACCTGGGCTCGCCCGATTCGCCTTCCGTATCGAGCGTGCGGAAGTATTTGCGCGAGTTCCTGATGGATCCGCGCGTGCTCGACGTTCCCTACCCGCTGCGGTGGGCGATCGTCTACGGCTGCATTCTGCCATTCCGGCCCCGCGCCTCGGCTGAAGCGTACGCCAAAATCTGGACGCAGGAGGGATCGCCGCTGGTGACGGTAAGCGCGCGTCTCCAACAGCGTCTTCGCGGCCGGACCGGGATGCCGGTAGAGCTTGGAATGCGGTACGGGAACCCGGCGATCGAGTCCGCGCTCCGGCGATTGATTAAGGCCGGGGTCGAGGAAGCGTTGGTTGCGCCCTTATTCCCCCATCACGCCGCATCGAGCTATGAATCCGCGGTTGAGCGCGCGAAACAGGCCGCCGCGCGCACGGCGCCGGGCTTGCGGCTGTCGATTTTGCCACCTTATTACAGCCATCCCGAATATATTCGGGCGCTGGCCGCGAGCGCGTCCCCTTATCTCAAACACGAACACGATCACCTGCTGTTCAGCTTTCACGGCGTCCCCGAGAGGCATCTGCGGAAAGCAAATCCGGATTGCCGCGCCTGCCTGCGAGGTCCGGACTGCGGCGGTCCCGACGCCGCGGGGCGCACGTGTTACCGGCGGCATTGCCTCGAAACCGTGAAGCGATTCGCCGCAGCCGCGCGGCTCTCTCCGGGCCGCTTCAGCTTCGCCTTCCAATCGAGATTGGGCGTCGATGCGTGGTTGAAGCCGGCCTCGCACGAGGAGATCGTCCGCCTGGCGGCTTCGGGCATCCGCAGGTTGATGGTGATTTGTCCGGCCTTTACGGTGGACTGCCTGGAGACCATTGAAGAGATCGGCATGCGGGCGAAAGCGGCGTTCCTCCAGGCGGGTGGGGAAGAGTTCACCCTTATCCCCTGCTTGAACGACGGTCCGGCATGGGTGGACGCGCTGGCGCGGATGATCTCGGGGCCGTCATCCTCGCCAGGTCTCGCACCCGATCTGGAACTCCGGCAATGCAAGTGACACAGGCGGGCGGCGAGACGGCTGGAATTCCCCGTCTTCCGGCGATCATTCAAGGCGGCATGGGCGTGGGCGTTTCCAATTGGCGGCTCGCCCAGGCGGTGTCCTCGCTCGGCCAACTCGGCGTCGTTTCCGGGACGGCTCTCGATCAAGTTTTGGCGCGGCGGCTCCAGGACGGCGACCCCGGGGGGCACATGCGCCGCGGGCTGGATCGATTTCCCTTCCCCGCGATGGCGGAGCGAATCTGGCGATCCTATTACATCGCCGGCGGCAAACGAGAGAGCGCCTCTTACAGCACGCCGCTCATTTACGAGAAGGACACCGCGCCGGAGCTGATCGAGCTGTACATCGTGTCCAACTTCGTCGAAGTGACGCTGGCGCGGGAGGGCCACGCATTTCCCGTCGGCATCAATTATCTGGAAAAAATCCAGGTTCCCCACCTGCCATCGATCTACGGCGCCATGCTCGCCGGCGTGGGTTATGTTCTGATGGGCGCGGGCATTCCGCTGAAGATCCCCGGCGTGCTGGACCGTTTCGCCGATCACGAGGCGGCCAGCTATACGCTGCATGTGACGGGCGCTCCCGGCGCCGACGCGGATACGACGACCTTCGCGCCGCGCGATTTCATGGAATGCGATCTCCCGAAGCTATCGCGGCCAA
This sequence comes from uncultured Acidobacteriota bacterium, assembly GCA_963823105.1. Lineage (GTDB taxonomy): Bacteria > Acidobacteriota > Terriglobia > Bryobacterales > Bryobacteraceae > JAJYKC01. Next base: position 612,088 of record CAWGKC010000004.1, on the reverse strand, counting down.
AATTCCTCGCCATCGTTTCCTCGAACACTCTCGCCGCGACGATGCTCAAGAAGGCCAACGGCCGGGTCGACGGGTTCGTCGTCGAGGGCGACACCGCCGGCGGCCATAACGCTCCGCCGCGCGGGAAGCTACAACTCAACGCCCTCGGCGAGCCCATCTATGGAGAGCGCGACAAGGTGGACCTGGCGAAGATGCGGGAGTTGGGCGCGCCGTTCTGGCTCGCCGGAGGATATGGCACTCCCGAGGGCTTACGCGAGGCCCTGGCCGCCGGAGCGGCGGGCATTCAGGCCGGCACCGCGTTCGCATTCTGCGCCGAGTCGGCGTTGAGGGACGATTACAAACGCGCGCTTCTCAGGCAAGCCGCCGCCGGCGGCACCCGCGTATTCACCGATCCACTGGCTTCTCCCACCAGTTTCCCGTTCAAGACCGCACAGCTCGAAGATACCGTTTCCGAGCGCGGCGTGTATGAGGCGAGACCTCGCATCTGCGACCTTGGCTATCTGAGGGAAGCGTACCGGACCGAGGACGGCGGGATCGATTACCGCTGTCCGGCCGCGCCCGTGACGATCTATGTCTCGAAGGGCGGAAAGGCGGAGGACGCCGAAGGGAAGAAATGCCTGTGCAACGCGCTGCTGGCAAACATCGGGCATCCGCAAATCCGCGCGGGCAGGCACATCGAGAAAGGCCTGATCACCGCGGGCGACGCGCTGGCCGGAATCGCTTGCTATTCGACGCCGGAGCGGCCGGAATATACGGCGGCGGACGTCGTCGCCAAGCTCCTGAACGGTTGAGGGCGGCGGAGAATCCGATTTTTTCGCGCGTTATTCCCCGTTGATGGCGTGCTGCGGCGCGGGGTGCATTTCAAGATTGTGTTTCTTCAGTTTGTACCGGAGGGCGTCGCGGCCTATGCGGAGAATCCGCGCCGCCTGCGACTGATTGCCGCCCGCCGTCTCCAGCGCGCGGAGGATCAACTGGCGCTCCTGCTCGGCGAACGTTCCGATCTCGGCCGAGGCCGGCGGCGCGGGTACCGTTTCCGCCTCCGTCTGGCCGCCTTGAGAACGCAAGTACGCCGGGAGGTCCTGCATATCGATGGTGTCGCCCATCGCCATCATGCAGGCGTGGCCCAGGACGTTCTCCAACTCGCGCACGTTCCCCGGCCACCCGTGCAACGAGAGCCGCACCTGCGCCCGATGCGTGAGGCCGCGTATTTCCTTTCTGTACTGAGCGGCGAATCGCGCGATGAAGTGGCGTTCGAGCAGCGGCAGATCCTCCTTGCGCTCGCTGAGCCGCGGAACGTGAATTTCCACCATGGATATCCGGTAATAGAGATCCTCGCGGAACCGCCTCTCGGCGACGGCGGCGCGAAGGTTGTGATTCGTCGCCGCAATAACGCGGACGTCCACCTTTCGCGTGGTGAGCGATCCCACCCGCTGGACTTCCTGGTCCTGCAATACGCGCAACAGCTTCGCCTGGGTGCCGAGCGGCATGTCGCCGATCTCGTCCAGAAAGAGCGTGCCGCCGTGGGCGTGCTCGAACAATCCCGCCTTATCGTTGGCCGCCCCCGTGAACGCGCCTTTTACGTGGCCGAAAAGCTCGCTTTCAAAGAGCGTCTCGACCACCGCGGAGCAGTTCAGAACCACAAAGCGCCCCGCCGAGACCGGGCTGAGGCGGTGAAACGCCCGCGCCACCAGGTCTTTTCCCGTCCCCGTTTCGCCGGTGATGAGGACGGTGCGGTAGTGCGGCGCCACACGCCGGATCTGGGGAAGCATCTCGCACATCACCGGACTGCGTCCGACGATCCCTTCGAATTCCGAGCTCGCCAGTAGCTCGCCCTCCAATTGGAGCGAGCGTTGCCGCTTGCGGGTTTCCTCCACCAGCCGCCCCACGCGCTCGCGCAACGCCGCCAGAGAGATCGGCTTGTTCAGATAATCGCTGGCCCCTTTTTTGATCGCCTCGACGGCGGATTCGGTCGAGTAATGCGCCGTCATCAGGATCACCTCCGTCGACGGATCGAATTCCATGATCCGCTCCAGGACGTCCATACCGCTCAGGTTGGGCATTACGAGGTCCGTGAGTACGATCTGCGGGCGCCGGTTATAGAACAGGTCGAGACCCTCTTCCGGATCGGAGGCGGTGAGAATTTCCAGCCCCGGTTGCGCCAGCGCGCTCGACAACAACTCCAGACTTTTGGCGTTATCGTCGACGATCAGCACCGAGAGCGCGGAATTCGAGATCGCCTGCATGGAGTTCCTTAGTGTATCAATCGCGCCACTTCGCTCCGCAACGCTCCAAGTTGGATCGGTTTGGCGACAAAACCCGTGAACCCGGCCGAGAGCGCCCGTTCACGGTCGCCTTGCATCGCGCTCGCGGTGAGCGCCAGCACCGGCGTTTCCGATATTTCCCGATCGCGGCGGATTTCCCGGATGACGCCGAAGCCGTCGAGCCTTGGCATGTGCAAGTCGAGGATGATCAAATCGGGCTTCAACTCCCGCGCGTTCCGCAGGGCCTCCACACCGTCGCTCGCCTCGGTGACCGTATAGCCGCTATTTTCCAGGACCGCCCGGACCAGCTCGCGGCTCGTCGCCCTATCGTCGGCTATGAGCACGGTCTTCATAGAACCCCTCCAGACCGATCGTGAAAGTAAACCGGCTGCCATGACCGGGCTCGCTGTCGAGCCAGATGCTCCCGCCGTGTTCCTCCACGAGCGCCTTGGTGATCGCCAGCCCCAACCCGGTCCCCTCGCGCACGCCCCTGGTGGTTGCTCCGAGTTGATAGAACTTGTCGAAGATCGCTTCTTGCCGGTCCTTTGGGATGCCAATGCCGGTATCGCTGACGGAAACTTCAAGGCGGCCGTCCCGCGAAACCGCCTCGACAAGGATGCGTCCGCCTTCGGGCGTAAACTTCAGGGCGTTACTCAACAGATTCAGGAGAACCTGCTTGATGCGGAGCCGGTCGGCGAAAATCGTGGCTGGGACCGAGGGCTTCAGTTCCAGCCCGATCGACTTTGCCGCCGCCTGCTGCCGCACCGAGGACACCGTCTCTTCAAGCGCGGCGGCCACGTCGAAGACCTCGCGCCGCAGTTCCAGGCGGCCGGATTCGATTCTGCTGATATCCAGGATGTCGTTGATCAGCTCCAGCAAGTGCAGCGAATCCGTATGGATGTGATCCATGAAGCGCCGCTGCTTCTTGTTGAGCGGCCCTTCGATCTCCTCGGCGAGCAGCTCGGAGAACCCGATGATCGTGTGGAGCGGGGTGCGCAGCTCGTGGCTCATGCTGGCCAGGAATTCGGTCTTGAGCTGGTTGGCCCGCTCGATCTCGCGGTTCCGCGACTCCAACTCCAGGGTGTGCGACCGCTCCAGTTCCCGCAGCCGCTCCTCCACTTGTTTGCGCTGGCTGACATCGCGGATAATCGCGGTGACGCGAAAGCCGTCCTCCGACTTCACGGGGCTGAGGCTGATTTCGACCGGGATGGCGGATCCGTCCTTGCGCCGGCCATGCAAATCGAGGCCGCTTCCCATGGGGCGCGTAACGGGACGGTCCCAATAGTCCGCGCGATGGCCGGCGTGATTCACGCGAAGGGCGTCGGGAACCAACATGTCCATCGACTGGCCCAGCAGTTCCTCGCGCAAATAGCCGAACAGCTTTTCGGTTACCCGGTTTACAAGCACAATCCGGCCCTCGCGATCGACCTCGATGATGGCGTCGGGAGCCGCATCCAGCAGTTCGCGGAAGCGCCGCTCGGTCGCCATCTCGGACCGCGTTTCCTTCGCTTGGGCCGTCACCTGAAGGAGCTCCCGCTCAACGAGGGCCAGCCTTTTTTCGGCCCAGCCGGTTTCGGCGGCGATCATTATCGTTCCGTGGGTAGTTCCAGTTGCATCCGTCCATGGTCCGGTCCAAAACCCGACATCCAGCGGCGCGCCGTCTTTCCGATGAAGCCGCAAGCCGGATTCCCCTTGAGGCAAAGCAGGCAATTGCAATGCCGAAGCGGCGGGCCGGTCGATAACCTCGTCCGCTTTCCATCCGAAAAGGCGCTCGGCGCCGCGGCTCCACAGCGCAAGAGGCCCGTGGAATCCATACCGATCACTCCGAACCGCGACGAATCCAACAAACCGCTGAGAACCTCGGCGGCATCGGGAAAAACCATACGAAATCTCATCGTACCAAGCCGCCAAACCGAGCGCCCGCCCACCGTGAATCCGAAGGCTGAGCGTTTTGGCGTAGCGGACGTCCCGCGTTGGGTGAAATGCCGCAGCGGAAGCCGGCGGGGGCATGCGAATCGCTCCTAGCGCGCCCCTAGCTTCCGTCTTTTCCCGCCCCCGGGACGACCGCATTGGCGGGCTAATTGCACGTCTAAGGGTGAGGCAAGCGCTATGTTAAACATCAAGCACATCCTATTTCCGGTCGATTTTTCGGAGCGCTGCTGTACCGCCGCCCCGTTCGTCGAATCCATGGCGAGACGCTATGGCGCGCGAGTCACTCTGCTTAGCGTGGCGCAGCCGTTTTATTACGCGGCCATGGCCGACGGGCCGGTCGTGATCGACACCGAGGAGTTGTTGGGGGATCTGAAAGCAAGGCTGGACAGTTCGCTTACCAAGGAATTTGCCGGCCTTCGCGTGAAAAGGGCCGCGGAACTTGGCGATCCGGCGCAAGTGATCGCGGATTTCGCGCGCACACAAGACGTCGATTTGATTATGATGCCGACGCACGGATACGGGCCGTTCCGGAGCCTGCTGCTCGGCTCGGTGACGGCGAAGGTCCTGCACGACGCGGTCTGCCCGGTTTGGACCGCGGCCCACATGGCCGAGCAGCCATTGCGCGCTCACCTGGCTTGCCGCAAGATCCTCTGCGCGGTGGATGGCGCGCCGAAAAGCATTTCGATTATGAAGTGGGCGGGCGAGCTAGCCAAGGATGCCGGGGCCGCGCTCCGATTCCTGCATGTCATTCCCGGCATGGAAGGATTCCCTTCCCGCCAGATGGATCGGGAATTTGAAGCGGAGAGGCGCAAGGACGCCCATGGAACGATCGAGCTTCTGGAAAAGACGGCGGGAGTGGAGGCGCCGGTCTCGGTGGCCGCGGGCAGCGTGGCTGAGAGCATTCACGAAGAGGCGCTCCAGCAGGAAGCGGATCTTCTGGTGATTGGGCGCGGGACCCTGCACGAGACGCTTGGCCGTCTGCGTACTCACGCGTATGGGATTATTCGGCGGTCGCCGTGCCCGGTATTGAGTGTATAGATCGAGGGGAGCGGTTGGAGGAGCAAATGAAAGTAAAGGATGCGATGGTTCGGAGTGTCAGTGTTTGCCGGCCCGAGGATAGCCTTGCGCAGGCAGCGGCGACGATGCGGGACGAACGTTGCGGCGCGCTGCCGGTGGTGGACGGCCGCGGAAATGTAACGAGCCTGATTACCGACCGCGACATTTGCATCGCGTTGGGCGCTCGCGATGTCAGAGCGTCCGGGCTTCAGGTCAAAGATATCTCGCTACCAAGCGTGTTTCGCTGCGCTGCCGGCGACGGTGTTTCCGCGGCGCTCAAGACCATGGTGTCGCAGAATGTCCGCCGGCTTCCCGTCGTGGACGAAAGCGGGAAACTGGTGGGCATTCTCTCCATCGACGACCTGATATTGCACTCCGAGAGTCAGCCCGGCAAAGCGGGAGTCTCGTACGAGGATGTCGTCAACGCCGCGAAGTCGATCGTGGAGAACCGTTCGCGCGGGTCGATACACAAACCGGCCGAGTTGATCGCGCTGGAGCACGCCTCCGGAGGTTGAGCGGGCCGCCCTTAACCGAAGCGCGCCGGGGAAAAGATCTCCGGATCGGCGGCGAGCAGCGGACTGCGGGCCTTGAACGCCTCCGCATATTGGACGCCGACGAGGCTCCCGACATAGCGGTCCTCGGCGGTGTATTTATCGAGCAATTGGGCCTGATCGCCGCTGAAAACGGCCTCGTAGGCGCGGAGCGCGTTCAGTTTCTTGTCATAATTCGCCGTGACGTCCACCGCGAAATCGAAGGCGGGCCAGGGCGGCTCCATCCGGCAATGCCCGAAGAAAAGCCGTTGAATTTCGTGCGGCTCCGTGCCTTCCAAAAGCTCGCCGCCGGGAATTTCGCTCCATTTCGGCAAACGGGCGTAGAAAACGCCATTGACGACGATGCCGGTCGCCGCCTCGTGATCGGGGTGAATGCCGGAGCCAAGCGTCGCGAAGACGAGACGGGGCTTGTGGATTCGAATGAGGCGGGCGATGGCGAGGCGCGCGGGAACGTTGTCCTGAATCAGGCGATCGCGCATCGGGAGGGTCGCACGGTCGACACCCAGAATCCGGGCGGCGTGGCTCGCCTGGACGCCCCGCTCGCCTCGCGCCGCGTGGCGGGCCGGCTCGCCGTCGCAGAGATCGACGGCCAGGATCTTTCTCCCCTTGGCGGCCAATTTGGCTAATGTTCCGCCCATCACCGCCTCGATGTCGTCGGGGTGCGCTCCGAATGCGATCGCGTCATAGGGGTGCGAATTCATCGTCCACCTGTTGCTTCAATCCGGCGCGCCGGCCGCGTCCCGAATCATCCGCAGAAGCACGTCTTCCACTTCTCGTCCCACCGCTTCGATTTCAGGATTGGGGAATGCCTTCATCATTTCCGTCGGGAGGATCGTCGCCAGCGTATAGTGGCCGCCGGCGCCGTAGACCGAGATGCGGCACGGTAGCGCGGTCGAGATCGCGCCGTCGGATTCCAGCGCTTTTTTCGCTTGTTGCGGATTGCAGACCTCGTAGATGCGGCACTCCATGGCCAGGTCCACGCCTTTCTTTTTTAGCGTCTCCCGAAGGTCGTGAATCGCGATCACGCCGAAGCGGTGTCTCGCGGCGGATTCCTGAAGCGCGCGCTCGATATCGTCCAGCGTCTTATTCGTGGGCAGCTTAAAGAGCATCGGATGCTGTTCCTTCCGTTACGGTCAGCACGGCGCAAGGGGCATGGCGGACCAGGCGATTCGTCGTTGCGCCGATGACGCTTTTGTCGAGAAACATTTTATGTCCGGCGCCGATGACGAGTAATTCGGCGTTTGACTCGGCGATCAGCAGGAGAATCTGCTCGGCGGGATGCCCGCGCCGGGCAACTTCGCGGAGGTCGCAATCGGGGCGCCCGCCTTGCCCGACCCACGCGCACAGATCCGGAATGGCGCGCCGGTTCTCCCCATCGGCGACGTGGATGACGATCAGCTTCGCACCCAAACACAGCGCCAGTTTCGCGGCGTGCGCCAGAGCGTTGCGGGACACTTCGGAATCGTTTACGGCGCAAACGATCGAGGCGATCGACTCGGCGAGATGCCCGGGCCGGATCGTCAGCACCGGAATGCGGCTGTCGCGCATCACATGTTCGGCGACGGAGCCGAGCGTCCACCGCGCGATCCCCGAGCGTCCGTGCGTTCCCATGACGATGAGGCTGGAGCCGATGGCTTCGGCGACGCGCAGAATCGCCTCCCTGGGATCGCCCTCCTCGACGCGGATCGCCGGAGGGCCGCCCGCGACGGTCTCGGAGGCGAAACGCCGCAGCGCGGACCGGGCGTCGTCGAGAGATTCCCGCAGTTGCAACTGAATCTGGGCCGCGGCGCCGGCGGTCAGGTACGGCGGCACTTCAAACCATTGCGCGTGGAGCGCCGTCACCGGACACGAGCAGCGGCTTCCGATGCGGGCGGCCAATCGGAGCGCGCTGGCGGAGAGATCGCTGAAATCCACAGGACAAAGAATCGGCCCCGAAAGAGGAGTTGACATTATTCCGGCCTCCGCAATGGAGGATGCGAATTGACGGCGTGGGTGACAACGTCCGTTTTTTCGCCAGCCTTCGGATCCTGTTCGTGTCGAGACTCGACACCGCATGAATTCGCCATTCAGGTGGGCACTCCAAAGCGCGGGAGAACCCACCGCATGAGCGCGAAGTAGCCCGCGGCGAACAGTATAAATTCCAACCAGTCCGGCATAAACTCTCCTTCAGCGGCGGCCGTGGTGGCTGCCCATGATCCGAATCATCTTTAAGTTGATCCACACGAACCGCCACGCCTGCCACGGTAAAAACGTCCTGGTGAACAGCGTCCAGCGCGTCGGCTTGGTGGCATAGCCCCAGTCCGTTTCGACTTTCTGCCGCGCGGCGCCTTCCTTCGATGTGTCGCTCATAGTTACTCCGGAATTAGCGCCCATCCCGGCCGCAGGCGCGCTTTATACAAGAACATGTGGTGAAGCAGAATTTTAATCCAGTGCCCGGCCAGCCCCACTTCGCCGAACGTGAGGTCGATGTCGCGTCCATACTCGGGGTAGCGCTCGTAGTCGGGAACGATCGGGAAGACGGTGATCGAAGCGGCCGTGCCGGTGAACGGATTGGACCCGGCGGAGGCGACGCAGGCCGCGCCCAGCTCCGCCATCGATGCGAAGTGCGTGGGCACCTTGCTCCCCTCCAGCATATCGACGATGCTCCGCGCCACGGTCTTGCCGATGATCGCCGACGGCATTCCCGTTCGCGGCGGCGCAGGGGAGATCATCAACCCCTCGGCGTTGGTGCGCAACCGGGAGATCGGATGCGGCGGCGCGAAGGCGATTCCCGCCGCGAATAGATTCGGATACGCCGGGCTCTGATAATGTCGCGGCCAGTCGCGCGCCTTCCATTCCTCGTAAGGTTTCTTGGCGTAGTCGGCGTCGACTTTCATGAAACCGTTCGGCGCAAACACGTTCCCGGTGATGTCGCCGCCCTTCCGGTCGAAAGCTTTCAGACCCACTCCGGTGAAGGGAGGGAGCAGCATGGCCATGTCGAACGGCACTTCGAACTCGCCGCGATCGAGCGTCTCGACATGCGCCACTTGCGGCTCGACCGCGCGGACGTGCGCCTTCGTGATCCACTGAATACCCCGTTCGGCGAAGAGCGACTCGGCGAAAATCTTGCCTGGCGTGATGTAGCCGCCCCGGCGGATGTGGACTCCGCCGATTCCCAGATCCCCCATCTCGTACTCGTTCGTTACGAACACCACTTCCGCCTTGTCCCTCACCCCATGGGAGCGAAGCTCGAACTCCAGATTGACCGCGTATTCGAAGGCCGCGCCTTCGCAGGTGCAACCGCCGTGGCCTACGCCGACGGCGAAGCGTTTCTTTTCGCCGCGCTTCATCCGCTCCACCATCTCGAGAAAGACGCGCGACGTCTCGGCCGCGTGGCCGGCAGTACAAACGGAGAGGCTGTTCTTGCCGGGCCCCAGGCCGCTGGTGGCTTCGAAATTGAGCTTCGGCCCGGTGGCGTTGATCAGAAAATCGTAGGTGATTCTCTCGCGCTGGCCGCGTTTGCCTTCGAGCGTCCATTCGATCTCCACAGCGGGCTGTGGATTTTCCTGGTCGCCCTCGGGAAATAACGCGACCGCGCGCGCCTGCTTGAACTCGATTTCGTGCCGCCGGTAGATCGGAGCTAACGGCACTGTAACCTGTTCTTTCTGCATCAATCCGACGCCGACCCAGATGTTGGAAGGAATCCAGTTGTAATCGGGATCGGGCGACACCACCACCACCTGGTCCCGCTTGCCAAGCCATTTCCGCAGGAATGCGGCGGCGGTATGGCCGGAGATTCCGGCTCCGAGAACGACGACACGCGACATGGAGGGACCTCCTGTCCTTTCTCGACTAACTTCCGCTGCTTCGGACACCCAACTTACGAAGAATCGCCATCATCGGACACCAGTTGGTAAACGCCGATTGAAACAGATTCAGGCCGACGAACGCGGTGAAGAGATACCAATAGGGACTTACCCAGTAACCAAGCGCGACGGTAAGTACGACAAACGCGCCGGCGATCATGCGCAGAGAACGTTCGACATTCATGCGAGCTTACTCCTTTTCTTGTTGACGATATAGAACAGTACCGGAACGGTCATAAACGAAAGCAGCAGCGAGGCGATCGCGCCCGCCATCAGAGCGATGGCCAAGCCCTGGAAAATGGGATCGAACAGAATCACCGACGAGCCGACGATGACGGCGGCGGCGGTGAGCATCATCGGCCGGAAGCGGACGGCTCCGGCGTCGAGCACCGCGGCGTCGAGCGGCATCCCCTCGGCCAGACGCAGTTCGATGAAGTCGACCAGGATGATCGAGTTTCTCACCACGATGCCAGCGCCGGCGATGAAGCCGATCATCGAAGTCGCGGTGAAGAAGGCGTGCAAAAGGCCGTGGGCGGGCACGATGCCGACGAGGGAGAACGGAATCGCCGCCATGATGACGAGCGGCGTCACGAACGACTGGAACCAGCCGACCACCAATCCGTAGATCAGAATCAGCACCGCCGCGAAGGCGATGCCTAGATCTCGAAACACCTCGTAAGTGATGTGCCACTCGCCATCCCACTTCATTGAATACAGGCCGGAATCGGAAGGAAGCGAGGCCATGTGCTGCTCGATCGGATAACCCTCGGGGATCTTGATCTTGTCGATCTCCGGTCCAAGTTTGAGGACGGCGTAAACCGGACTCTCGATCTCGCCGGCGATGTCGGCGGTCACGTAAGTCACCGGCATCAGATTTTTATGATAGATACTCTTGTCTTCGATCCCCTCTTGGACATGCACCAGTTCCCCGAGCGCGACCTGGCGTCCGCCCGGTCCGGAGATTTTCAGGCTCTGGATGTGTTCGATGTCGGAGCGGGTGGCGCGATCCAGGCGGACGGTGAGCGCGACATCTTCCTTCTCCGCGTCCTGGTGCAGCAGGCCGGCGGGGTATCCGGAAGAAGCCACTCGCATGGCGCGCGCGATGTCGTCCACGGAAATCCCGTTTATTGCGGCCTTTTCCTTGTCGGGAATCAGGCTGTACTTCGTCTGATCGTCCTCGACGTACCAGTCGACGTCCACGACGCCCTGGGTCCTTTTGAACAAGTCGCGCAATTGCCGAGCCAGCGCGATTCGCCGGTTCATGTCCGGGCCGTAGACCTCCGCCACCAGGGTTTCGAGGACGGGCGGACCGGGCGGCACCTCGGCCACTTTGATCCGCGCTCCATAGCGCTCGGCGATGGGACCGAGGCGCAGACGCACTTGTTTGGCGATCTCGTGGCTTTGCAGATTACGCGCGTCCTTGGGCAGAAGATTCACTTGGATGTCGGCGGCATTGGGGCCGCGGCGAAGGTAATAATGGCGGACCAATCCGTTGAAGTTGTAAGGCGACGAGGTGCCGACATAGGTCTGGACGTTCACCACCTCGCGCTGCTTCTGCGTCTCTTCGGCGAGCGCCTGCGTCACTCGCGCCGTCTCTTCGAGCGTCGTGCCATTGGGCATATCGACGATCACCTGAAACTCGCTCTTGTTGTCGAAGGGGAGCATCTTGACTTTGACCAGGCCGAAGTAGAACAGCGACACGGAGGCGATCAGCAGCACGAGCACTCCGCCGACGAAACTCCAGCGCAAATCCGTGCGGCGCAGCAGCGCGCCCATAAACACGCGGTAGATGCGCGATACGAAGCCTTCCCGCTCGCCTTCGTGATGGCCGCCCGGTTTCAAAATCCGCACCGCCGCCCACGGCGTCACGATGAAAGCTACCAGCAACGAAAAGAGCATGGCGGCGCTGGCGCCAATCGGGATGGGACGCATATACGGTCCCATCAAACCGCCGACGAAGGCCATTGGAAGAATCGCGGCCACAACGGCCAGCGTGGCGAGAATCGTCGGATTGCCGACTTCGTCCACCGCTTCGATGGCGACTTCAAATGGTGGCCTTCCCGATTCGAGGGGATGCGCCAATGGCGGACGATGTTCTCCACCACGACGATCGCGTCGTCGACGAGTATGCCGATCGAGAAAATCAGCGCGAAGAGCGTGATGCGATTCAGCGTGTATCCGTAGAGATAATAAACGGTGAGGGTGAGCGCGAGCGTAACCGGAATGGCGATGAAAACGATAAGCGACTCGCGCAGGCCGAGCGTGATGGCGATCAGGACGCTGACGGAAATTACCGCGATCAGCATGTGCCACAGCAGTTCGTTGGACTTTTCCTTCGCCGTCTCTCCGTAGTCGCGGGTGATGGCCATTTCGACTCCGGACGGGATGACCGCGCCGCGCAGGGGCTCCAGACGATGGAGGACGTTCTCGCCGACCGTAACGGCGTTGGTTCCCTTGCGCTTGGAGACGGCGATGGTGACGGCCGGGTAGTAGCCTTTGCCGTCGGAGTAGCGCACATATTGGGAAGGCTCCTCGCCGCCGTCGGTGACTTGCGCGACGTCGCGCACGAAGACGGGCTTGCCGTCCGGGGCGCCGGCGACCACGTTGCCGACATCGCCGGCGGTCCGCAGGAACTGCCCGGTCTCGACGAGAAACTCCCGGTTTCCACTGGCGAATTCACCGGATTGGAGCCGGCTGTTGGCGAGGCCCAACGCGCCCACCACCTGCAGCGGCGAGAGATGGAACGCTCCGAGCCGGGATTGATCCAGAGTGACTTGTATCTCGCGGCGCTGGCCGCCGATGAGAGCCACCGCCGAAACATCGGGCGTCTGTTTGATGGCGTCGTCCACTTGAGCGGCGATGCGCCGCAGCTCGAAGTCGCCATACCGTTTGCTCCAGAAGGTGAGCGCGAGGATGGGCACGTCGTCGATCGAGCGGGGCTTGACGATGGGAAGCGATGCGCCGGGCGGAATCCGGTCGAGGTTGGCGTTCAACTTCTGGTTCAGCCGCACGATGCTTTTCTCTTCGTCCTGCCCGACGAGGAAGCGCACGATCACCAGAGCCATACCGGGGCTGGACGTCGAGTAGACGTACTCCACTCCGGGGATCTCCCACAGCAGCTTCTCCATCGGCTTGGTGACGCGCTCTTCCACTTCCCTGGCCGAGGCGCCGGGCATTTGAACGAAGACGTCGACCATCGGCACGACGATCTGCGGCTCTTCCTCGCGCGGGAGCTTCCACACCGCGAAGGCGCCCAGCAGGAGCGAAGCGGCGATCACCAGCGGCGTCAGCTTCGACCCGATCCAGGCATGCGCGAATTTTCCCGCCGGTCCGAGTTTGCGCTCCGCCATCACGGCCGGACCTCGACTCTCGCTCCATCGGCAAGACCGGGTGGAAGCGGGAAGATCGCTTTTTCGCCGGCGCTCAGCCCGGAGAGCACCTCGACGCGGCCGTCGAATTTCTGGCCGGCGGTAATCAGACGCGTCCGGGCGATCAAATTATCCGGCGGGCCATCCACGACGACCACCGACTGCAATTGGCCGCGGTCGGTGACAGCGCCGGCGGGAATCGTTAACAAGGAGCGGGTGCCTAATTGGAATGCCGCGCGGCCGAAGACGCCCGAGCGCAGCGAAGGGACGGCGGGAAGATCGATCTTCACGGTGTAAGCGCGCGAGGCGGCGTCGACGGCCGGGACGATCTCGGAAACGTGCGCGTTGAGGGTGCGATCCATACTGTCCAAGGTCACCGACACCGGCTGGCCAACGCGGATCGCCGATAGATGCGACTCCTCCACCGACGCTTCGAGGCGATAGGCGCCGTCGCGTTCGACCGTCAGCAATGGAACTCCGGGCAGGGCGAGCGAACCGGGGTCGGCCGATCTGGCCGTAACGACGCCGGCGAATGGCGCTTGCACATCGGCGTAGCTCCGCGACACTTCGCTCGAGCGCACTTCCTGGTCCACCTGAGCGAGCTTGGAATTCAGTTGGACGCGCCGCGCGCGCGCCATCTCGTAGGCCGCCTGCGCCCCCTTGAGCCTGGCGGAGGCTTCGTCGAACTCCTGGTTGGAAATCGATTTCTTTTGGAACAGCGTGTTCATGCGGCCAAAGGTGGCTTGCGCCAGATCGAGATTGGCGCTTGCCGCGGCGACGGCGCTGTCGGCCTCGGGCACCGCGGTGCGAACCTCCTCGCGGGCGGCCTCGGCGCGGCGGGAGCCGATGTCGAGGTCGCGCGTGTCGAGCGTCACCAGGGTCTGGCCTTCCCGGACGTGGTCGCCGGCCTGCACCTTCACTTCGCGGACGTAGCCCATCATTTTCGCGGCGATCACCGCCGAGGTGCGGGCGCGCACCGTGCCCGTCGCTTCATAGATCGATGGCCACGTCCCGGTGGACGCCGTCACGGTGGACACCGCGACGGGCGGGGTGGAATTGACGGAGGATTTCTCGCGGGGCGCTTCCCCGCATCCGGCCAACAACATGGCCAGCGGAATCGGAATGAGTAATTGTTTTGTCATCTAATTGAGAACCTCCGAGTCGGCGTTCAGCGTCCCAGCGGCCATTTCGAGCATCGCGGCCGCAATGCGCTGATCGTGGATCGCCGCCAATCGCCGGGTGCGCGCCTCAAGCAGGGCGGTCTCGGTGCGAAGCAAGTCGGTGACATTGCTCATCCCGCTTTCGTACCGGTTCTGCGTGATCCGCAGACTCTCCTCCGCCTCCGCGACGGCGGCCTGCGCGACATCGATACGCTGTTCGGCTGCGCGCAGGTCGGCGTAGGCGCGGCGGACTTGCAGACGGATCGCCGAACCGGCATGCTCCTGTTCGGCCTCGCTCTGGCGCACCGCGAACGTGCTTTCGGCGATGCGCGCTTTGTCGGCGCCGCCATTAAAGAGGTTCCACTTCAGGCCGATCGAGACCAGCCAGTTGTCGCCGCCCCGGTCGTAGAATCGCTGCCGGTCCGACTCGAAGGCGGCGTGAATGCCCACCTGCGGCAGGAGGCTGCTATGCGCCGCCGCGGCCTGATTTTCGGCCAGGCTGGTGGCCAGTTTCACTTGGCGCGCCTCCGGCCTTTCGCTGAGCGCGTTTTTCTCGTATTCGGATAGCAGACCCTCCGGCGGCTTCAGCGGAACCAACGGAGTGGTTAACGTATGCGTGGCGTCGAGCGGTGCGCCGAGCGCGTCGTTCAGCGCCGCGCGCGCCACTTCCAAATCCGCCTCGCTGCGAATCTGACGCTCGCGGACGCCGGACAGATGAACCCGGATCGAGAGCACATCGACGTCGGTGGACATCCCGGCGGACCGTACCGTTTGGGCGCGCTGGAGGTCGGCTTCGGCAGAGCGCACGGCTTGGCCGGTGGCGTTCACCTGCGCTGCGCCCAACTGCGCGTCGTAATAGGACCGGATCACGCCGGCGATCACATCCATCCGGGTGCGGCGGCCCTCCTCGCCGGTCAGTTCCTTCGACAATTGCGCCGAGCGCACCGCGTGTTTGGTCTGGCCGGCGTCATAGAGCGGTTGATCGGCGGTGATCAGCGATTGAAAGTCGTTGAGGAAATTGGGTTGGTTGAGCGGGCCGATCTGAAAGTTCTGAAGTCCGAACTGGTGCTGAGTCAACAAGGATGAGAACACGAACACCGGATTGTCGCTGCGGGTCCACGATTCCATGTAATTGACTTTCGGCAGGTTACCCGAACGCGCCTCCGTGACGCGGCTATCGGCGGCCTTCCCAGCGGCCGCCGAGGCTACCACCGATTTGTTCTTATCCAGCGCCAGATGAACCGCGTCTTTTAGCGACAACGGATCTTGCGCCCACACGGGCGCGCAACAGCAGACCAACATCGACAGTGCTTTGTTCATTTGCTCCTGGGCTTCTGGATGCAATCGGCGGGCCAAGGTGACAGCGCTCCGTTTTGTCCGTCACCTTCTTGCGGCGCTCGCATCTTCGGAAATGGGAAGGAGGTATCGGCGAAAGGTTTTGCGCAAGTCGAGTCCCGCTACAATCAAGTCGGGACGGGATCTTGGAACGCGACACTGAAATCGAGCTTGCGCGGCAATTGATGGCCGGAGAACCGGAGGCGTTCGACCGCTTTGTGGAGCACTTCCGGGCCAAAATCTTTCACTATAGCTGGATGATGTGCGGACAACGCGAAGACGCGGAGGAAGTGTCGCAGGAGACGTTGCTAAAAGTGTTCGAAAGTTTTGACAATCTGCGCGAACCCGAGCATGTCCGGTCCTGGGTGTTCCGGATCGCGAAAAACGCCTGCCTGATGAAGCGGCGCAAGAGCGTCTTCGCACCCGCGCGCGAGCTTTCGCTCGACGCCTTCCTTCCCGCGATGGACGGCGACGGCGGCCACGTCAAGCTTCAGATCGCCGACTGGTCCCGGCTGCCGGACGGACAAATCCTGGACGCCGAACTGAAAGATGCGCTGGATCGCGCGATTAGCGAACTTCCGGAAAATTACCGGTCCGTGATTCTTCTTCGGGATGTGGAGGAGCTGTCCACGCTGAACACCGCCCAGATTCTCGATCTGAGCGAAGACGCGGTCAAGACGCGGCTGCATCGCGCCCGGTTGGCCGTGCGGCAAAAGCTGGACGACTATCTGCGAACCAAGGACCGCGCGCCGGTTCTGGCCAACCGGAAAGGAGGACAAGAAGATGGAGCCGCATGAGCGCACCGCGAAGTGCAAGGAAGTCTTTTCCCTGCTGTCCGACTATCTGAATCTGGAACTCCCGCCGGATGCGTGCAAGGAGATCGAGGCTCATCTCGCCGGATGCCCGCCTTGCATCGAGTTCGCCGAAAGCCTCCGCAGAACCGTGGAACTCTGCCGCCACTACGGCCTTTCCGAAGTGCCCAAACCGCTGGAGACGAATGCGCGGGAGAGGCTGCTCACGGCCTACCGGACCATGCTGGCCGCGCGGAAGTCCGCTTCGTAAGGCCCCACGCTGTTCTACTGAGTGACGGTGAACAGCGAGGCCGACATCATCCCCATGATTTGACCGTAGCTCGTCTGCAGCCGGATCTGGCGCGTTCCGGCGGCGGCCGCGGCGAGAATCTGGACCGACGCCGTGACCTGCGTGCCGGCGGAGTTCGATTGCACGTTCGAGACGACGATGTTGCCGTCGTCCTGGCCCACGCCACCGCCCATTCCACCTCCGCCCATCATCCCACTGCCCGCGCCGGCGCCCGTCAGGACAAACTCGATCTCCTGGACCGCTTGTAAGCCGGAACCGGCGATCGTCAAAGTGAACGTACTTCCAGCCGCCGCGCTGCCCGGCGTAATCGAGGAGATCAGCGGCATCGTGAATTGGCCCTGGCGCTCCGTGCTGCCCGCGTCGAAGCGCGAAACGATCGCGAAGCTCGCAAGATCCACCACATCGAGAGTGCCGGTTCCTTCGGCCAGAACCAGCAGTTGGTTCTTCGCCGCGTTAACGGCCAGCGCCATCGGACCCGGATCGACCGGGAAGGTCTTCACCACGGTGGCGGTGGTGAGATCGGCCACCGTGATACTCGCCGTCATTTGATTCGCGATATAGATAGTGTTGCCGTTGACCGCCACGTTGCCGGGGCCCATGCCGTTCCAGGCGCTCGTGCTTACCTGGGTCAAAGCCTTCGTTGCGAGGTCGAGGATGAGGAATCCGTTCGACATCGGCGTGGTAATGATGGCTTTGTTCGCCGGCGCGGAAATGGCGACTTCGTGCGGGCGCGTTCCGGCCGGCAATGCGACCGTAGATACGCTGAAATCGGCCAGATTCACGATCGAAAGGGAGCCGTCTTGCATATTGGCCACCACCGCCGTGTTGCCCGAAACTGCGATTCCGCTCGCTCCGAGGCCCACGTTCACCGTCTGCGTGACGGTCCCGCTGCCGCTGTCGATCACGGACATCGTTCCGCTGGCGCCGTTCGTTACCAGAATGTTCGACCCCGAAAACGCCACGCGGCTGGGATAATTCCCGGTGCCAACGACGGCGGTGACCTTGTGCTGGGCGAGATCGACGATCGCGACGGACGCTTTCGCGCTCAACGCGACTGCGGCTAGGCTGCCAGTGGCGTTGACCGCGATGGCGTGCGCCTGCGATCCACTGGGAAGAGTGATGGTCGCGTTGGTCGAGCCGGAAGCCACGGAGAGAACGCGAACCACGTCGTCGTTCTCGTCCGTCACCAACGCGGTGTTATTCACGGCGTTGAAGGCCATGAAGCTGGGTTCGTGCCCGCGCGGCATGTTTTCGCCCATCGTCATGCCATGCCCCCAACCGGGCATGCCCTGCATCATGGCCGTCGTGGGCAGAACGTGCAGGAAAGTCACGTTGCTGGCCTGTCCGCTTGACGTCACCATCGCAGGAGCGCGTCCCACGCCGGCCATACCCGGCAGGAGCGCGATGTTGATCTGCTCGAGCCCGGCGTATCCGGGAGCGTTTCCGTACCACATCAAATCTACCGGGATGCCGCCGACCGAGACCACGGGCTTGGTGGAGGGATCGAGGCCGGTGGCGTATATCGCGACGTAGGTCGGCTGGCCCGCGGTCGTCGTGCTGAACGGCCCCATCCGGAACATCGTCGCGTTCAACATGGCGCCCTCGCCCATGCCCATGCCGTTGAAAGCGAATATCCCCGGCCCTGCGGCGCCGGCGAGGGTACTTCCGGTCATCGTCCGCGTTCCGTTCGTGACGATCACCGCCGCTTGGCCGGAGCCCGCGCCGGCGGGCATGATGAAATTAATCTGTCCTCCGGAAACATACTGCAACATGGCCGGCGATCCGTTCACTGTCACCGAGCAACCGCCCAGCATCGTTGGAAGTTGTCCGGGTGAAATCCAACTGCCGGCCATCGTTTGAGAACAGAGATTCTGTCCGAACATCGAAGCAAAGGAGCCGCCGCCGATCGGCTGGCCGCCGACAAAAGAGGCCCCGTTCACGACCGTCATTTGCGCCAGGGCCGCGCCGCCGATGCCCCAGAGACCGATCAGAGCGAGCGCTGCGAAGCGTTTCATTTCAAAACTCCATCACTGACATCACGTCGAGCACGCGGGCCTCCATCGCACAACCGATGCCAAGACCTGGGCCTTCAAATCCTCCGTTGGGTGAAATGACGCGGTCCGCCCAGGCTCTGCGCGCAGAGGCCAATGCGGATAGGAAAAAGCGGGGTACGGGAGTCGGACCCGTCTAAATCAGCTTGGAAGGCTGACGCCCAGCCGCTAGGCCAACCCCGCATTAATTGAATTCGCCGGGCTATAAGCCGGTTTCTGTGCCTTTTGCAAGGTGACAGCCATTCGTCTAGACCCGCCATCGCTGACGGGCTCAAGCGACCTACCCGAGAGTCTAACGGAGCGGGCCGCTCCTTCCCTCCTATTTGGTCTTGCTCCGCATGGGGTTTTCATGGCCGGACGAATCGCTCCGTCCGCGGTGCGCTCTTACCGCACCATTTCACCCTTACCGGCGTTGCCGCCGGCGGTATCTTTTCTGTTGCACTATCCGTAGAACGCGCTTGAACGCGTCCCCCCGGCCGTTAGCCGGCATGCCGCCCTATGGAGACCGGACTTTCCTCTCCCCGCCCGCGAACCGAAGTCCGCGAACCGGCAGCGGCTGTCCGCCCGGCGAATCCAAGCTCCATTATGGCAGGCTGGCGCTATCCGCCGCTCGAAAAGAACTCGCGCATGGTTTGAACGGTGCGGGCGATGTCGGATTCGGAATGAGCGGAGGAGACGAAGCCCGCTTCAAACTGCGAGGGCGCGAGATACACGCCGCGGTCGAGCATCCAGTGGAAGTAGCGGGCGAAGCGGGCGCTGTCCGCGCGTTTGGCGGTCTCGTAATCGGTGACCGGATCGGGAGTGAAAAAGAAAGTAAACATCGACCCGACGCGGTTGACGGTGAGGCCCGGCGGAGGATCGGCGCAAAGCTGCGCGGTGCGTTGTTCGAGGACGTCGTAGACTTCGGGGTGGGCGATGAGATGGCGGAGCATCGCGATGCCAGCGGCGACGGCGATGGGGTTGCCCGACAGAGTGCCCGCCTGATAAACGGGGCCGGAGGGAGCGACCTTGCGCATGATTTCGGCGCGGCCTCCATAGGCAGCCAGGGGAAGGCCGCCGCCGACGATTTTGCCGAGCGTAGTAAGGTCGGGACGAATGCCGTAGATTTGCTGCGCGCCGCCGAGCGATAGGCGGAAGCCGGTCATCACTTCGTCGAGAATCAGCAACGCGCCATGGTGGGTGCAGAGATCGCGGAGCGCTTCGAGGAAACCGGGCTGCGGAGGCACGCAGCCCATGTTGCCGCCGACCGGTTCGACGATGACGGCGGCGATGTTCGCTCCGCGTTCGGCGAACGCAAGCTCCGCCGCGGGGATGGAATTGTAGGGCAGCGCCAGCGTCGTCGCCGCGAAACATTCGGGAACGCCCGCGGTATCGGCGATGCCGAGCGTGGCGAGACCGGACCCGGCTTTCACCAGCAGCGAATCGACGTGGCCGTGATAGCAGCCCTCGAATTTCACGATGAGGTCGCGGCCCGTAAACCCGCGCGCCAGGCGCACGGCGCTCATCGTGGCCTCGGTGCCCGAATTCACCAGCCGCACCATTTCGATCGAGGGAACGCACTGGCGGATCAACTCGGCCAACTCCACTTCGCGGCCGGTGGGCGCGCCGAAGCTGGTGCCCGATTCGAGCGCTTCGGTCAGCGCGGCGACGACGCAGGGAGGGCGATGGCCCAGGATGAGCGGCCCCCAGGAGCAGACGTAGTCGATGTATTCGTTCCCATCGACATCGAAGATGCGCGAGCCTTGGCCTCGGGCGATAAACGGTGGCGTCCCTCCGACCCCGCGGAAGGCGCGGACCGGGGAGTTGACGCCGCCGGGAATGGATTGTTGGGCGCGGGCGAAGAGCGCCTCAGACTTGGATCGATCCATCTTGGACAACGGCCTTCTGAAGCAAGAAGTTCACGACGATTTCCTGAAGAGTCCCGTGCAGATTCCGAAGGAGACGGCGTTTGAGGCCGAGGTAGGGTTGCGTGCCGGCGAAGAGATCCTGCATGAGGCTGGAGAAACGCGGGCTGCGCCGCATGAAGCGGACCATCTGGGCCGGAGCGGAGCTGAAGAGAAAGCTGCCTAGAAAAACGCGTTTGGCGAGGGTAGCGCCGAATTCGAGATCGGCGGTAAACTCGCGATGGAGCACGGCGCGGTAGGCAAGAGCCTTTTCGGCGAGCGAGGAATGGGAGGCGAGGATGGTTTCCCCGGCGAGGTCGCCGGAGCGAATGGCGTAATAAAGACCCTCGCCGGTGATGGGATCGACCAGGCCGCCGGCGTCGCCGACCGCGAGCCATCCCTCGCCGCCGACGCGATTGGCGCGCCAGGCCGCGCGGTCGAGCGACGGGAGCACATGCCCATAGAATTGCGCGCCCCGCGCCGAGATCCCTTTTTCCTCCATGTAGCGTTCGAGGCGAAGGCGCAGCGACGCGGCCGGCTCGCCTTTGCCGCAGATGCCCACCGAGAGATGGCCGCACCGCGGAAACACCCAGATGTACCCCTCCAGATTCGGGAGAAATTGGATGTCGATGTGATCCTGTTCGCTCGGCACGTAATAGCCGAGCGCGTACATGGTGTCGGAAGCGGTCCAGGAAGTGCCGACGTCGCGGAGGGGATTGCGCGCGCCCGTGGCCACGACGCAGAAATCGGCTTCGAGCGAACCGCCGCGGGTGCGCAGCCGCCATCCCCGGTCCTTGCGTTCGATGGCCAGCACGCGCGTCTTCTCGATGCGGGCGCCGGCGCGGGCGGCGCGGGCGAGCAGCATGCCGTTGAGGTCGAATCGCGAATAAATGAGCAGCGGTTCGGTGAGCGTCATGCGCGCCGAGCCGGCCTTGGGCGCGGAGATGCAGGTGTCGGTGACCGTTTTTTTCGGGGCCGGATTGTCGCGCAGAAACGGATAGCGGTCGTACGCTTTAAAGGTGATGCCGCCGCCACACGGCTTTTCCCAGGCCAGTTTCTCGTCGAGCACAACCGTATCCAGGCCGGCGCGGGCGAGGCGTTCGGCCGCCATCGCCCCGGCCGGACCGCCGCCCAGGATTGCCACAAGTTTCATTTGGGGCTGGAGTCCGGCGAGGGCGAAGGTATGGCCGGGTGGCCCGCGGGCAATCCCGGGGAACCCGCCGGAGGCGCGCCTCCGGGAAGCATACCGGGAGGAATGTTCACGGGCGATTTCTCGCCGTGGCGCGCGCCTTCCCCGGCGCGATGTTCCACCACCCAATGGTCGGCTTGGCGCACCAGTTGGTACTGCATGTCGAGGCCGGCTCCGGGGCTGGTATTGCCCTTGGCTTGAAAATGCACCATGGCCTGCGCGCGGTCCTTGTTAAAGGAAACCGAGCGCACCGTGACGTCCATCTCGCTCAAACCGGAGCGTGTCGCCAGATATTTCAGGATGCCGTCGCGGACGGCCGCATCGGTCTGAATGTCCTTGTGGCAAGCGCCGAGCGCAAGCGCCAGGAGAGGTGCGAGGAGATAGCGGCCGGGCATTCTTCGATTATACCTTCCGTGTGTTCGATGCCCGAAAGTGGCCGGCCACGGCAAATTAGTTGATCCTGGGCGAAACTTATTGCTACCTTTGCCCTTCGTGGAGAATCTCAAAACTTTCGCCGGGAGACCCTTGAGCAATACGCCCCTTTCGCGGTTCAAACACTACGAACTGTTGCTGAGCACGTTCGTAGTGGTGCTGTTGATCTCCAACCTGGTCGGCCAGAAAATCTGCGCGTTCGGGCCGCTGCGCGTGAGCGGGGCGCAGTTGCTGTTCCCGCTAACCTACATCTACGGCGACGTGTTCACCGAAGTCTACGGCTACGCGGCGTCGCGGCGCGCCATCTGGCTGGGGTTCCTCGCCTCGGGGCTGCTGTCGCTGCTGGGATTTGCGATCGTCGCGCTGCCCGCCGCGCCGGAGTGGCACAACCAGGCGGCGTTTGCCACGGTTTTTGGAGTGGTGCCGCGAATGGTGGCCGCGAGCCTCGCCGCTTATTGGTGCGGAGAATTCACCAATTCGTTCGTCATGGCGAAGATGAAGCTGTTCACGCGCGGAAAGCACCTGTGGTCGCGAACGGTGGGATCGACCGTCGCCGGCCAAGCGGTGGACACGATCGTCATCATGACATTGGCGTTCGCTTTCACGGTGAACGTTGGGACGATCGTGAAACTGATCGTCGATGGCTACCTGTTCAAGGTGGTTTACGAAGTGGCGGCGACGCCGCTGACCTACGCCGTAGTGAATTGGCTGAAGCGGAGCGAGGGCATCGACACCTTCGACGTGACGACGAGGTTCAATCCATTCCTGGTGGAAGTATAGAGCCGGGCGGTCTTATACTCGGGACGATGCGCGATTCCACCGTCCTCGACATCGGCTGCGGGAAGCTCAAGCGCGAAGCGGATGCGGTAGGCATCGACGTTTCCCCGGATTCGGCGGCGGAGGTGATTTGGGATCTGGACGAGTATCCCTGGCCGCTCGACGACAACCGCTTCGGCCGCATTCACATGTCGCATGTGATCGAACATTTTCGCGACATCGTGCGCGCGATGGCCGAGGTGCATCGCGTGGCGCGGCCCGGCGCCGATGTGTTCGTTACGACGCCGCATTTCAGCTCGCACAATTCCTACACCGATCCTACGCACAAGGTTCACCTGGCGGCGCGCAGTTTCGAATACTTCAGCGGCCGCGACTTCCAAACGTTTTCCGGATCGGCGTATCGCTTCGAGGTCGTGAAGGTGGAACTGACGTTCGGAGGCAACTTCGTGCTGGACAATTTGGGCCGTTGGCTGGCGGGACGCTCCCTGGCCTGGTATGAGCGCCACGCGGCGTGGTGGTTTCCGGCGCTCGATATCCGTTGCCATTTGAGGGCGATTAAGTGAGACGCGGGCGGCTTGTATAGGCGCTGCCGCCTAGGACGAAACGCAGCGGCCAGTCCGCGTTGTGGCGGATGCCGATGCGCGGCGTGACGGCGATTTCGAGCGCGCCGGCATCGTTGGATTGACGCACGCGGAGCGGGCCGCGCACGATATCCGCCGCGTTTTGGTCGTCTGTGACGCCGAGCGCGATGGTGAGCTTTCCGGGGCCGGAGGCTAGGTCCTGAAGCCTTTTCCCGCCGCCCCGGCGCTGTTCCATCAGAGCGATGCCACAAAGGGGCTCGACGGCGCGAATCAGGACGCAGCCGGCGCTCCCACGCGGCTCGCAGACGAAATTCAGGCACCAATACATGCCGTAGATCAGATAGACATAAGCGTGGCCGGGATGACCGAAGAGGACGCGGGTGCGCTTGGTTTCGCCGCGCCACGCGTGGGCGGCGCGGTCGTCCCGCCCGAGATAGGCTTCCGTTTCGACGATGCGGCCGGCTGTATTGCCGTGGATGAGAATCTTGCCAATGGATTCCCGGGCGACAACGACGGCGGCCCGTTCGTAAAACGGGCGCTCCACGGGCGCGGTGAGCGAATGAAGATGATTGAGCGGCAGCGCGTCCTGTATGCTTGGAATTTTACCAAGTCCCGTTTATGCGCCTTTTCACCGCTCTCGATTTGCCGCCGGAAGTCCTGGCCGCGCTTGCCGGGGCGGTCGAACCGCTGCGGCCGTTGGGGAAGCTGCGATGGAGCGCGGTGGAGAACTTGCACATCACGACGAAGTTTATCGGGGAGTTGCCGGAGGAGAGACTGGATGAAGCGCGGACGGCGCTGAATTGGCTTGCGGCGCGCGGGCCTATACCGGTGCGCGTGGCGGGCTTGGGATGGTTTCCGAAGACTGGGAATCCGCGGGTGCTGTGGGCGGGGATTTGGGGCGGCGAGGCGTTAAAGGAGCTGGCGCGGGAAACCAACGAGGCTCTCGCGCGGATCGGCGTGCCGGGCGAAACGAAGCCGTATGCGCCGCATCTGACACTGGCGCGAGTGGGCCGGGCAACGGTGAACGACGCGCTTCGCGAGGAGGTTGACAACGGGAGCGGCGCCGAATTCGGCGAGTTTGAAGCGGCGCGCTTCTGGCTGTACGAGAGCCGCCTCGCGCCCGGCGGTTCCGTCTATACTAAACTCTCGGCATTCCCCTTTCGCGGAGCCGCCGAGCCGCTATGATGCCGGCTCTCTCGCTTCTCACCGCATACCTCCTGGGCGGCATTCCGTTCGGATATTTTCTGGTTCGCGCGGCGACCGGCCGCGACGTTCGCGCGCTCGGCAGCGGCAACATCGGCGCCACCAACGTGTTGCGGACCGCGGGCCGGGGGCTGGGCGTGGTGACGCTGCTGCTGGACGTCGCAAAGGGTTTTCTGGCGGTTTTCCTTGCCGCGCGATGGACGGCGGGATCGCCTCTGTGGACGAGCGCGGCGGCGCTGGCGGTGATGGCCGGCCACGCCTATCCCGTCTTCCTGCGCTTTCACGGGGGCAAGGCCGTGGCCAGCTTCATCGGGGCGTATCTTTACGTCGCGCCGCTTCCACTGCTGGCGGTGCTGATCGTATTCTTGGCGCTGGTGGCCTATAGCCGGTATATTTCGCTCGGATCGGTGGTGGCGGCGGGAAGCTTCCCCTTCGCCGTCTGGATGATTCTGCATCCGCCCGTAGCGGTGACGGCGTGCGCGGCCGCGGCCGGAGCGTTCATCGTCTACCGGCATAAAGCCAATATCGAGCGATTGCGCTTGGGAACGGAAAACGTGTTGAATCTGTCGGGCAAGAAGCGATGACGAGGCTGGCCGTGCTGGGCGCGGGAAGTTGGGGCACGGCGCTGGCGATCGTTCTGGCCCGGCGCTTCGACGAAGTGCGTTTGTGGGCGCACGAACCGGAGCTGGCCGCGCGCATAGGGACAGCCCGCGAAAACACCGCCTTCCTCCCGGGGCTGCCGATCCCGGCCAACGTCGCCGCGACGGCCGATATCGCACGGGCCGTGGCCGGAGCGGAGGTGGTCCTCGGGGTGATGCCGTCGAAGTTCGCCCGCGCGGTGTGGGCGAGCGCGAATCCTCATGTGGACCCGGCGGCGGCGGCGGTGAGCGCGACGAAGGGGCTGGAGAGCGGGTCTTTGCAGCGAATTTCGGAAGTGATCCGCGATGTGGCCGGGGCCGCGCGCGGAGTAGCCGTGCTGTCCGGACCGACGTTTGCCAGGGAAGTGGCGAGGGGCGATCCCGCGGCGATGGTGATCGCCTCCGTGGACGCGGATTTGGCCGCTGCGATCCAGCGCCGATTTTCCGGACCGCTGCTGCGGCTCTATACCAGCTCCGATCCGGTCGGCGTGGAAGTGGGCGCGGCGCTGAAGAACGTGGTCGCCATCGCCGCCGGGGTGTGCGTAGGCCTGGGGCTTGGAAACAACGCTTTGGCGGCCTTGATTACGCGCGGCTTGGCCGAAATCGGCCGCTTGGCCATCGCCATGGGCGGCCGCGCGGAGACCTTGTCCGGTTTGGCCGGGCTGGGCGATCTGGTCTTGACCTGTAACGGCGACTTAAGCCGGAACCGCGCCGTGGGGATGGAGTTGGCGAAAGGCCGCGGCATCGACGGAATCGTCGCGTCGATGACGATGGTGGCAGAAGGAGTGGACACCACCGCGGCGGCGGTAGAACTGGCGCGGCGTCACGGGGTTGCGATGCCGATCGCTTTTCAGATGGACCGGATCTTGCGTGGGGAGTGTTCGCCGGCGCTCGCGCTCCGGGAATTGATGGAGAGATCGCTCAAGGAAGAGTGACAATGTTATCTGGAGCGTCTTCCGCGCTTTTCGAAGCGGAACCGAAGGCTCCCGTGACGAACATTTACACCATGTCCTCCGAGCGGCCGCAACCTTCCTGCGAGGAAGGGGTTGATATCGATATGACGGCAGCCGCCGCGTATTTGGAACGCGACGCCGAGTTGATGTTACGGGTGCGCGACGGGGATGCCGCCAGCTTCGGCCTGTTGCTCGAAAAACACCGCCGGCCGGTGATTCATTTTCTCTACCGCATGGTGCGGAATCAAGCGGTTTCGGAGGAATTGGCGCAGGAGGTATTCTTGCGGGTTTATAAGGCGAGGGCGACGTATGCGCCAACGGCGAAGTTCACCACATGGCTATTTCGCATCGCCAGCCACCTGGCGATCAACTGGCTGCGGGACCGGCGCAACGAAAAATCGCAAACCAGTCTGAGCCAGCCCTCGGCCGATGGGCTTCGCGTGCAGGTGACGGACGGGACATTGACGCGGGAGCAGGAAATGCTCTTCGAGGCCCGCCTGCGGGAAGTGCGGGATGCGATCGAGGCTCTGCCAGCCAAGCAGCGGGCGGCCGTACTCATGCATAAATACCGCGAAATGGGATACGCGCAGATCGCGGCGGCGTTGAATTGCTCCGAATCGGCGGTAAAATCGTTGTTGTTCCGCGCGTATGAAAGTTTACGGGCTCGTCTGGCCCATTTGGCATAAGGAATTTCTGTATGCGGTGCCGGGAAAAAGATCGAGAGGGCATGGATCTCTTCGCTTCGTACGCGGCCAGGACTTTAAGCGCCGCGGAAGCGGCCGCGCTGGAGTCGCATATCGAAGCGTGCGAGGCGTGCCGCGCCCGCGTCGCGGCGCAGAAGGACGTGTGGGCGGCGCTCGATTTATGGGAGCCGGAGGCGATCTCGGACGATTTCGACCGGCGGCTCTATGCGAGAATCTCCGCCGAGGGCGGACGAAAGTGGTGGCATTTCCTGTTGCGGCCGGAGGTTTCGTTCTCCTTCCGGACGGCCGGCCCGGTAGCGGTGGCTTGCCTGGCGCTGGTTGCGGCGTTCTTTTACCGGAACTCCGGACCGGTGTTGGTGGCGCCGCCGGCCCCGGCGGTATCGGCGCCGCGGAGCGTGGACGCCGACCAGGTGGAGAGGACTCTGGACGATCTGGACATGCTGAAGCAGATGAGCCTCCCGGCGCCGGGCGAGAGCGGATCGCAGTCTTGAGCGATAGGGGCCGCGTGGGCGCGGCGGCCGGGGAGGGTGGGCGGTGCGGCCTTCGTTGACGGCGCGCGCGATTGTGGCGCTGGCTGTAGCCGGGCGAGTCCCGGCGTGGGCGTATGGTCCGCAACCGGTCCGTCCGCCGGCCAAGCAAGCCAAACCGCAAAAACCCGAGGCGAATAACAAGAACGGTCCGAAAGTATTGGGACCGGCGGCGGTGGAACAACTCCGGCACATGTCGCCGGAAGAGCGGCAACGCTTTTTGAACAGTCTGCCCCCGGCCCGGCGGCAGCGCCTGCAGGAGCGATTGAATCAATACGAACAAATCCCTCCGGCGCAGCGGCAGCGCCTGGAGAAGACGTACGAGAAATTCCAGCAACTTCCTCCGGAGAAGCAGGATCTGATGCGGCAGGGCTTTCGCGGATTTTCGCAGCTTCTCGCCGGACCGGCGCCAGGCGTTGCGGGAAGAGATGCGAAACCTTCGCTCACTCAGCCCGGCCGAGCGCAAAAAGCTGGAGAACAGCGGCGGCTTCAAGAGCCGCTACAGCCCCGAAGAGCGCCAGATCATGGACCAGATGACGCAGTTGGCTCCGAACAAATAAGGCGCGGCCGTTCGCGGCGGGTTACGATGAGAGATTCAACCCTACTATGCCCTTGCGTTTGTTCAACACGCTCAGCCAGCGCGTCGAGGAGTTCTCGCCTCTCGACGGCCGCACGGTACGCATGTACACCTGCGGACCCACGGTTTATAATTTCGCCCACATCGGCAATCTGCGCACATTTACGTTCCAGGACCTGTTGCGGCGCTGGTTGGCCTCGCATGGATGGACGCTGGACCACGTGATGAACATCACCGACGTGGAGGACAAAATCATCCGCAACGCCGCGGCCCAGGGCAAGACGCTCGAAGAGTACACCGCTCCCTTTACCCAGGCGTTTCTCGAAGACATGGCCGCGCTTCGCTTGCAGCGGCCGGAACGCATGGTGAAAGCGACGGAGCATATTCCGGAAATGGCGGCGGCGATTCAACGGTTGGAGAGAGCGCGGATATACCTACGCGAGCGACGGCTCCATCTATTACCGCATCGCCAAGTTTCCCGGGTATGGAAAGTTGTCGCACAACGATTTCGGCGGCATCCGGCCCGGCGCGCGGGTGGACGTGGACGAATACGAAAAGGACGACGCGCGCGATTTCGTGTTGTGGAAAGCGCCGAAGGAAGGAGAGCCGTTTTGGGAGACGGCGGTGGGTCCGGGCCGGCCCGGGTGGCACATCGAATGCTCGGCGATGGCGATGAAATATCTGGGCGACACGTTGGACATTCACGCCGGCGGCATCGACCTGGTTTTTCCGCATCACGAGAACGAGATCGCGCAATCGGAGGCGATCAGCGGCAAGCAGTTCGCGCGGTTCTGGATTCACTCCGAGCATTTGAACGTCGAATCGCAGAAGATGTCGAAATCGGCGGGGAATTTTTATACCCTTCGCGAATTGCTGGCGATGGGGTATGCGCCGGAGACGGTGCGCTACCTGCTGCTTTCGGTGCCTTTCCGGCAGAAACTGAACTTCACGTTCGACGGGTTGAAGGCGGCGGCTTCGGCGATCGAACGCTTGCGGAATCTGGCGGCGAGGTTGCGCGAGGCGAAACTCGCGCCTGGCCACGACGAAGCGATGGCGGAACGCACGCGGGCGGCGCGGCGCGAATTCGACGAAGCGCTGGATAACGACCTGAACTCCGCGGCGGCGCTGGCGGCGATCTTCGAGTATGCCCGCGAAGCCAATACGGCGATGGATGCCGGAGAGTTCCGGAGCGGCAACGCGCCGGAGGCGCTCGATCTATTGCGGCGCTTCGATTCGATCTTCGACGTCATCGAGACGCGCGCGGCGGAGGGCGGCATGCCGGAGGAGGAGATCGAGAAGTTGGCCGCCGAGCGGACGCGGGCGAAGAAAGCGCGGGATTTTCAGCGCGCCGACGCGATTCGCGCCGAACTGAACGAGGCGGGAGTGATTCTTGAAGACACCAAGGACGGTGTCCGTTGGAAACGGAAATGAAGATCGATACAAAAGCCGTACACAGCGCCGACCGCCAGGAGAAGAGCGGCGGCGCGTTCATTCCAGTGACGACGCCCATTTTCGCGTCGTCGAGTTTTCTCTATGCGAGCACGGAAAAGCTGGACAAAGTGCTGGGCCACGAAGAGGAAGGTTTCAGCTATTCGCGTTATGAGAACCCGACGCGCAGCGCGCTGGAGGCGCTGATCACCGACCTCGAAAACGGCGCCGGGGCGATCGCCTGCTGTTCCGGGATGATGGCTTTACAGACGGCGCTGATGGTGGCGCTGACCGATCGTCCGAAGACGATTCTGGCGGCCGGCGCCCTCTACGGCGCGACTTTGAATCTGCTGACGAAGGTGCTGGAACCGCTGGGCGTGGAGACCGATTTCGTCGACATTTGCGATCTGGAAGCGGTGCGGGCGAAGCTGAGCGCGCGCCGTTACGGCTGCCTGCTGATGGAAACCATTTCAAACCCGCTGCTGCGCGTCGGGCCGATGGACCGCATTGCCATCGCTTCGCGCGAGGCGGGAGCGGCGCTGGTGGTGGACAATACGTTCGCTTCGCCGATGTTAGTCCGGCCGCTGGAACTGGGCGCGAGCCTGGTGGTCCACAGCTTGACGAAGTTTCTGTCCGGCCACGGCGACGTGATGGGCGGCGCGGTGATTTCCGATGCCGAACATTTGCCGGCGCTGCAGGCGCTATCGCGTGTCTCGGGCCCCGCGCTGGGCCCTTTCGAGTGCTATTTGACGATGCGCGGCATCAAAACGTTTCCTTTGCGCATGGAGCGGCAATGCCTGAACGCTTGCCGCGTGGCATCTTGGCTGGAGAGCCATCCGAGAATCGCGCAAGTCCACTATTGCGCCAGCCCATCGCACCCCGATGCGGCGGCGATCCAGCGGCTGCTGCCCTCCAACTTGCGTGGCGCGCTGGTCAGCTTCGAGATTCGCGGCGCGAACAAGGAGGACGTCTTCCGTTTCATGGACCGGTTGAAAGTTGTCGTCCGGGGAACGTCGCTGGGAGACGTACACAGCCTGATTCTCTATCCGGTCATCGCCTCGCATCGCGACCTGGCCCCGAAACAGCGTGAGCGGTTGGGCATTCACGAAGGCCTGGTCCGGCTTTGCCTGGGCATCGAAGCGGTGGAGGATATCCTTGCCGATCTCGAACAGGCTCTCGCCGATTAGCGCCGCCGGCGCGCGATCATTCCACGCCCAAACGCCAGCCGAGAGTGCCTTCGTCGAACCAGAACACTCGCTGGCCCATCCAAACGGCGCCGGGTTCGGCGCGAGGCCGGGCGTTGACGCCGCGCTTCAGCACGAAGGCGCAGGGCGCTTCTCCGAACTTTTCAAGGCGCACGGCCAACCACGACTCGCCGCCGAGCGGCGCGGCAAGCACAACGGGCGTGCCGGCGAAGATGGCCAGCTTCGCTCCGAACCCGGAGTCGATCGCGAGAATCGGTGGGGGCAGGCCGTATGCCCGGCGGTAACGTTGGGAGGCCGCGTCGAGATCCCGCACTGCGATCACGACCTTGGCGACGCCGGCGAATTCCGGCGCGTTTGGTTTGCCGTCCGGCCACGCCCGTTCGAGGCGCGGCGTGAAGTCGCGAATCAGAAATGGGAAGAACGTTCCGGTGGCGCCGGGGCCAACGGTCGCCGTCTCCCAGTCCAGGCGCACGCCATCGGGGCGAGTTCGGCCGCTCTTGGACGGCGCGGCCACTTCCACTCCGGCCCGGCGAAGGCGTTCCGCTTCGGCCGCGACATCGGGCGTGCGCACCGCCCAGGCGCAGGGGCCGGCGTTTCCTTCCATAAATCGGCTCCAATAATGCGCCTTCGCCGCGGCCTCCCCGGCATGCGGCAGGAGAGCGATCAACTCCAGATAGGAACCGTCGGGAAAACTCGCCAGCGCCATTTCGGTGGCGTGATTGGCATGCGGGCCGCCGTATTCGGATTGGATTCCGGCGCCGGCCAGCGCCGCGCGCATAGACATCAGATCGCGGCCGGCGACCGTCGCATGATCCACTTTCAATTCCGCCGCGTTCAACATCGATAGGCAGGCAACCCAACAGGCACACCTTCGTTTGAATCGCCGCGCCATGGACGCTCCCGCCGGGAGCGTCAATTCTTCGCGCCTCAACCGGCTTTCCATTCCGGCACGCGCTCCTCCGGACGGAACGGCGGAATTCCGGAGCGCGCGCCCAGCCGCTCGATCTCCTTCTTCGAAAATCCCGCGAAGGACTTCGAGACGGTCCCGTCGGTTTCAAGCACAAACAGCGACGGCACCATGGCGATTCCGTAGGCGTCGCTGACGGGATAGCGCGGCGCCGGGCCGTCGATCAAGGTCGGAAACGTCACGCCGAACCGCTCGTTGAAGCGGCGCGTGGTCTCCTCGTTGTCCTGCGAGACGGCGGCGAAACGGAGCGCGGAGCCGGCCGCCATCCGTTCGAGGAACGGCAAAGTAAACTGGCAGACCGGGCAACTGGCTTTGAAGAAAACCAGCACGACGGGACCGCCCTCCAGCAATTTCTTCGTCGTGTAAGTCCCGCCGTCGAGCGAAGGCAGTTGAAAAAGTGGGGCCGGCGCGCCGGCGGCGATCATATCCATTAACCGAGATCCTTGGCCCTTTCCTTGCTCTGTTGCACAAACGAAAGAATGTCGAAATGTTTGATCTCGCGTTCGGGGTAAAAACTGTTGATGGCGTCCTGTTCGTCCTCCAGCACTTCGAAGATCGTGGAGAGCTTCGTAAGCACCAGCAACTCGACGTTACGCTCGGTGAGGTGGCACAACTTCAACGCGCCACCCGCCTTGCGCAATGTAGTGAAGGCGATCACCATGGCGCCCAGACCCGTACTGTCGATGAAATCGCACTTGGCGAGATTCAGGACCACCGCCTTGCTGCCCGCCGCCACTTCGCGCGCGATCGTCTCTCGCAGCAGGTTGGAAGCGTCACCCGCCACCAGGCGGCCTTTCAGATCCAACACCACCACGCCGTCCACCTGACGCCGCTCGATCTCCAGTTGCGCCCGCACTTTATCAGTGTACCGGGTCCGCGGCGCGGTTCATCGCTGTCCCGGCACGGTTAGTTTTGAATATAGATCCGCGGCGTTTTGCGGAGTGACCAAGGTGGAAGGCAGGCTGTAGTTCCTGTCCGGATGGAATGCCGGGTCGCGAAGCATCTTGAGCGCCACTTCCACGGTTTTGTGAACGCAGAGAGGATAGACGAAGGTGGCGGCCAGCACTCCATCCATCACTTTCTTGATGCCCCCCGCCGGTCCTCCCAATCCGTCCACGCCGACGAAGATCATCGACTTTTCGCGCGCCAGTTCCTTCGCCGCGAGGTAGGCGCCGACGGCCATCGGATCGTTGTGCGCGTAGACGGCGTCGATCGCGGGTTGCGCCCGCAGCACCTCCGTCATGCGGTCTTTCGCTTTGGCCTGGATCCAATCGGCCACCGGATCGGCGACGGTCTTGATATCCGGATATTTGTCCAGCACTTCGCGCGCGCCGGCGGCGCGGTTAATCTCGCCCTCCACGCCCAACAGTCCGCGCATCTCGACGAGGTTCCCCTTCGGCGCGCCGTATTTTTCCCGAAGACGATCGACGATGAACTGGCCGGCCATGCGCCCGATGGCGGTGTTGTCGCTGTGGATGTAAGTGGTGTAGTTGGGCTGCAGGATATCGCGCTCCAGGCAGATGGTGGGAATCCCGGCTTCGATCGCCTGGCCCATGACGGCGGTGAGCGCCGCCCGCTCGTTCGGGGCGACGATAAGCAGGTCCGGTTTCTGCCGGATGAAAGTTTCCACCTGGGCCGTTTGCTTGCTGTTGTCCTGCTGGGCGTCGGCGATCACCAGGCGGACGTCGCCGGCGTCGGCGAACAGTTTCGTCATCAGCGCGTTCTGCGCGGCGCGGTACGGTTCGGCGTTGTTGCATTGGCTGAAGGCGACGAAGTACCTTTTCCCGCCGTCGCGCGCTCCGCCGTTGCGGCCGCAAGCCGCCAGAAGCGCAATCGCCGCCAGTGCGAGGCCGCGTTGGAGAGATCCGGATGAAATTTGCCAGCTCATAGAATTAAAGCGCGGCCTTTCGCGTCCGCAGCGCGACGGCGGACACGATAATAGCGGCCTTCGCCATCATCTCCACATTGCTGTCGACATTGTTCAACCGCAGCATATTCGTAAGCACACCGATCATCAAAGTTCCGGCGATGGCGCCGGGGATCGATCCTTCGCCTCCCGCAAGGCTTGTGCCGCCGATGACCACTGCCGCGATGGCGTCCAGTTCGTATCCAACTCCGGCGTTGGGATTGCCCTGGTGGTTCTCGGCCGCGTACAGCACACCGGCGATCCCTGCGAGCAGCCCGCACAGAGTATAAACCCAAATCGTTACCGCGCGCACCGGAAGGCCGGTATAACGCGCGGCACGCCCATTGTCGCCGATGGCGCGGGCGTGGCGTCCGAAGACGGTGTGGGAAAGCAGAAACCAGAACGCGGCGGCGAGCGCGGCGTAGGAACCGATGACAGCGGTTTTTTGGCGGAACACCTGGGCGAAGGTGGCCGACACGTCCGCGCCGAAGCCGATGTCGATGTTGGCGTTCGAGGTGAGCCATTTCGCCAGGCCGCGAATGCCGATCATCGAAGCCAGGGTCACGATAAAGGGCTGGATATCGAACCAGGCGATCAGCGCGCCGTTCAGCGCACCGGCGGCCGCGCATACGGCGAGCGCGAGGCCGATGGCGGCGGCGATGCGCAGGCCGTAGGACATCGAGAGCGGCCCTTTCACCAGGGCCATCGCGACCACCGAGGTCGACAAGGCCAGGGTGCTGCCCACGCTCAAGTCGATGCCGGCCGTGAGAATCACGAAGGTCATCCCCAGCGCGAGGATGCCGACGATCGAAACCTGGCGAAGAATGTCGGTGAGGTTGCCCGATTGAAGAAAAATGCGGGAGCCATCGGATGCCACGGGGCTGAAGACGACGGCGAGCAGAACGACGCCCGCAAGGCTGGCCACGCTGCCTCCCCGGCCGGCGGCTCGCGCGAGCGCGCTCCAGGCCAGCCGAGAATTCGATGGGGCCGGAGCGCTCATGTCGAGGGAGCGGCGGCCGCGGCGACGATTCTTTCCCGCGTGGCCTCGGCGGCGGGGAACGTGGCCGTGGCGCGCCCGCCGTTCAAGACGAGAATGCGATCCGTGCAGCGTAGCAATTCGGACAATTCCGAACTCACCAGAATCACGCCCTTGCCCGCCGCCGCCAGTTCCTCGATCATCCGGTAGATGTCCTGTTTCGCGCCGATGTCGATTCCGCGCGCGGGGTCGTCCAAAAACAAAATCGCGGGGTCCGCCAGCAGCCACCGCATCAGCAGCACCTTCTGTTGATTGCCCCCGCTGAGGCCGCCCACGGGCGCATCCGGAGAGGACGCGCGCAGGGCGAGCCGTTGGCGAAGTGGCGTTATCGCGTCCAATTCGCGCCGCCGCCGGATGACGCCGAACCGCTGCCATCGCGCGAGCGAAGCCAGTGTGGCGTTCTCCACTACGCTCATCCGCATCATCAACCCCAACTCTTTGCGATCCTCCGGCAGGAGGCCGACGCCGGACTCCATCGCGTGACGGACGGAGCGCGGACGAAAGGGTTTCCCGCGCAAGCGGATCTCGCCGCCCAAGACCGGATCGATGCCGAACAGCGCCGCGCCCAATTCGCTGCGGCCGGCGCCCACCAGTCCGGCGACGCCAAGCACTTCGCCGGCGCGCAGTTCAAAGGAGACGCCGCGCAGCTTTCGCGTCGTCAACGCATCCACCGCGAGCAGCGCGGGCGCAGCGGCCGTTTGCCGCGCCGGCGCGCGGACGCGTTCGGGCGCCGGCTCGCGGCCGGCCATCATGGAAACGATTTCCGCGAGGCTCGTTTGCGACGTTTCGCGCGTCCCCACGGTCACTCCGTCCCGCAGCACGGTGATGCGGCCGGCGATGCGGAACACCTCATCCATCTTGTGGGAAACGACGACGATGGCGATGCCCTGGCGCTTGAGGTCGCCGATCAGCCGGAACAGATTCTCCGCCGCGTCGTCGAACAAAGCGCTCGTCGGCTCGTCCAGCAATATCACCCGCGGGTCCATGCTCAGCGCGCGCGCGATCGCCACAAGCTGCGCGTCGCCGATGGGTAGTTCCCCTACTGGTGTCCGCGGATTTCTCGCCAGGCCCACCCGCTCGAGAAACGGCCGGACGATCCGGTCCAGTTCCCGAAAACTCACCACGCCGCGCGAGCCGAACTTCAGGTTGCCGGCGACGATATTTTCGGCCGCGCTCAGGTGGGGAAAAAGATCCAGTTCCTGGAAGACGATGGCGATTCCGCGCCGCTGCGACTCGAGCGGGCTGGAGATCGCCACCGGCTCCCCGTCCAGCAAAATCGAGCCTTCATCGGGCGTTTCGGCGCCGGCGGCGATGCGGGCGAGCGTGCTCTTGCCCGCGCCATTCTCGCCCACGAGCGCATGCACTTCGCCCGCACGCACCGAAAACGACGCTCCGCGGAGCGCGCGAACGTGCCCATAGCGCTTGTGAAGATTTTCCAGGCGCAGAAGCTCCGTCATCGCCCCGGAACCCTCCGCCCGTACCGTCTTATTCGCCCGCCTTCAGCCCGGCCATCACTTCCGCCGCGATGCGCGCGGCCAGCCTTTCGATCCGCTCGTCGCCGGCTGGGCGGCAGCCGTCGTCGCAGGCTTCGGCGTCTTTCGCCTCGGGGGCCGGAAGCGCGCCGGGCGGCTCGTGGCGCGGATCGGGGAGGCCCAGGCCGCGCTTGATCCTCAGCAGGTCCGTCAGTTTATGCTCCGGAATCGTCGTGATCGGCCGGCCGAGCTGCGAGGCCAGAATCAGCGTCCGGCAGTAGGTGTCCAGCACTTCCGCCTGCCATTCGGCGTGAGTAATCGTATCCGCCCAGCACACGATTCCGTGGTTGGCCAACAGGATCGTGTTGTGCTCCTTCACGAAAGGAATCACCGTGTCGCCGAAGGCTTGCGTCCCCGGCGTGTCGTAAGGCGAAACGGGCGCCACTCCGACGAACACCTCCTGTTCCGGCAGGATTCCCTGCGGAGGCTGAAGCCCGGTGATGGAATATGCGGTCGCATGCGGCGGATGGCAATGGACGACGGCGCGAGCTTCCGGCGCATGGCGGTAGATCGTCAGATGCAACCGGATTTCGCTGGTGTGGGGAACGCTTCCGCAGACGCGATTGTTGTCCAGATCGACGAGTGAAATATCGGACGAAGTCAGATCGAATTTGCTCCGCATGGTCGGCGTGCAGAGCACCAGGTCGTCGGTGAGCCGGCACGAAATGTTCCCGCCGTTGCCGTCGACGAATTCACGCATCCAAAGCTTCTTGCCCACCGCCACGATCTCGCGCTTCAGGCACTCGGCCCGCGGCGAATAAAACAACGCTTCTAACGGCGAATCGGGAGGCGCTTTCAACCGCTCCACCTCCTCCGCGTAGCGATGGACTACCGCGCGAACGATCGCCTCCAACTCTTCCGGCCCACGGCTGCTCATGAAAAAAGGATACCCGCTTCACCGCCTTGGCGGGGAACCCAAGGCGGTGATGGCGCCTCCGTGCATTCCCGATTCTTCGGCGGCATGTTGAGTCTATGCCAACGCCCTCTGGAAAATCAAGCTCTCCCGGCTCGCCGCCGACCGGACGTCGAAGGCAACGGCTTTAAATCCACTCGTACTCGCCCGGAACGGCCAGCGGCGGCACGTCCATCTTCACATCGTAGCCGAACGTCTTCGGCTGCATATCCAATTGCGAGTCCATGATCTGGCCCCAGGTAATCTCTCGCCCGGTATAAGCGGCCTCCCTGGCCATGATGCAGGTGAGCGTGCTTTCGGCCACCGTCATCGCGTGGTTGATGTACGGCCCGTCGCCGCGAACACTGTTGGCCAGAGCCGTGTGCTCCCGCACGTAAGGATTCTCGAGCGGGTCCGCGAAGTGCTGTCGAACGTCCTGCCCATTGCCGCTTCCCAGGTCGTGGCAATCGCTTTCGCGTTTCCCCGCCGTGCCGGTAACGCGTTCGCTGACGTTTTCATAAGCGCCGCGCCGGAACTGCCGGCAGTGGCTGGAAAGATGCACGCCGTTGGGGTAAACGAAATCGGCCGTCAGATGATCGTAGATGTTGCCGTAAATCTCCGTCCGCGGCCGCCACGCCGCGCCGCCGCTGGCCACCACCTTCACCGGATGCGTGCCCATCACCCAATTGCAGACGTCGATGTTGTGCAGATGCTGCTCCACGATCTGGTCGCCGCAGATCCAGCGGAAGGAGTACCACGCGCGGTGCTGCCACTCCATGTCGCCCCACTTCGGATCGCGGGCTTTCTGCTGGATCACCGGGCTTCCCACCCAATTCGCGTAGCACGC
The DNA here is from genome assembly GCA_963823105.1 of uncultured Acidobacteriota bacterium. Classification (GTDB taxonomy): domain Bacteria; phylum Acidobacteriota; class Terriglobia; order Bryobacterales; family Bryobacteraceae; genus JAJYKC01. Next base: position 574,151 of record CAWGKC010000004.1, on the reverse strand, counting down.
CGTGATGTCGCCGAGCGCGCCGTCGTGTAGCTTCTGGACTGTCTCCACATAATCGCGGGCGAAACGGCGTTGGGCGCCCGACACCACGGTGAGCTTCATCTCTTCCGATTTCTTCGCCGCTTCCATGAACCGCCTTACCCCGGCCGGGTCCGTGCCGAACGGCTTCTCGCAGAACACGTGCTTCTTCGCGGCCACCGCCGCTTCAAAGTGCAGCGGCCGGTATCCGGGAGGCGCGGCCAGCATCACGATGTCGACATCGGAGGCGATGACTTTCTGGTAAGCGTCGAAGCCGAGGAAACGGTGTTCGGGGTCCGCGAGAATCCGACCGGCGATCTTTTCGTGTCCCTGCAGTTTGGCGAGCGACGCGGTCAGGTGGTCTTCAAAAATGTCGCCCATCGCGACGAGGTCCACGTTCTCGGTTCCGGTCATCATATCGATGACGGCCTGGGTGCCGCGCCCGCCGCAGCCGACAAGGCCCGCCTTCAGTTTTTCCTTCCCCGCTCCGCGAACGAGTTCGGGACGAAGCAGCGTGAACGCGGCCGCGCCGAGGCCGGCTGCGGTCGATTTGCCGAAGAACGAACGGCGGGTGATCGCGTCTTGTGGGGTGTCCATGACGATCAGGTATATCATGTTGAGGATTGCCGCGGTGGTTCGTCCCCGCCGCCAAGGTAGACCCATGAAGCCCAGCGGATATCTGATCAAGAGCACCATCGTCGCCGCGCTCGGCGGCTTGCTATTCGGCTTCGACACCGCCGTCATCGCCGGAGCGACGCAATCGCTCACCGCCCTTTTCCACTTGACGCCCGCTCTGCTCGGCCTCACCGTGATGAGCGCGCTCGCCGGCACCGTGTTCGGCGCGATCCTCGCCGGCATCCCCGGCGACCGCTATGGCCGCCGCGACAGCCTCCGCGGCATGGCCGTCCTATACGTAATTTCCGCCCTCGGCTGCGCCTTCGCTTGGGACTGGAATTCCCTGGTTTTCTTTCGCTTCATCGGCGGCCTCGGCATCGGCGGCTCCTCCGTCCTCGGCCCCATGTACATCGCCGAGATCGCGCCGGCGCAATGGCGCGGCCGCCTGGTCGCCTTCTTTCAGTTCAACGTCGTCTTCGGCATCCTGCTCGCCTACTTATCCAACTTCCTGATCGGCCTCCTTCACCTCGGCGCCCTGGAGTGGCGCTGGAAACTGGGCGTCGCCGCCTTCCCCGCCGCGCTGTTCTTCCTGATGCTGTTCACCATCCCGCGCAGCCCGCGCTGGCTGGTGCAAAAGCGGCGTCTCGCGGAGGCCCGCACCGTGCTCGCGCTCTCCGGCGAACCCGATTCGGATCGCGAGTTGGACGAGATCGTCGCCTCTATCGACGCCGCCCACGGCCACGATCACGAGCCTCTTTTCGCCCGCAAGTATTTGCTGCCCATTTTCCTCGCCGTCTCCATCGGCATGTTCAACCAGCTCTCCGGCATCAACGCGATTCTCTATTACTTGAACGACATCTTCGCCCGCGCCGGCTTCAGCAAAGTCTCCGGCGATCTGCAAGCCGTCGCCATTGGAGCCGTGAATCTGATGTCCACCACGCTCGCCATGTCGATCATCGACCGCGCCGGCCGCAAGACGCTGCTGCTCATCGGCTCGGTGGGCACGGCGCTGTGCATGGCCGGCGTCGCCGCCGTTTTCTTCACGCACGCCCACGAAAATCTGCTCGTCTGGCTGCTCATCGGCTACATCGCCTTCTTCGCCTTCTCGCAAGGCGCGGTCATCTGGGTCTACATCGGCGAGGTCTTCCCCAACCGCGTCCGCGCCCAAGGCCAGAGCCTCGGCAGCTTCGCCCACTGGTTCATGAACGCCCTCATCTCCGGCATTTACCCGCTGCTGGCGGCCACTTCCGGCGCCTACCCGTTCGTCTTCTTCTCGCTCATGATGACGCTGCAGTTCTTCGTCGTGCTCTTCATTTACCCCGAGACGAAGGGCATCTCGCTCGAACAGATGCAGCGGAAGCTGGGGATCGAGTGAGACGATGGATGTTCGCATGACCTTCACTATCGAACTGCCGGCCGATCTCGCAACCGCACTCACCGCTCAGGCGCGGGCGAACGGCCTCGATCTGCCTCAAAACGTCGAGCGTCTGCTCCGCGAACAAGTAACTCCGCGTGCGGCTTCGTCCCTCTCACCGGCCGAGCGCGCCGCGGCATGGCGCGATTCGGTCCGCGGCCTCCCGAATACGCCGCCACTTTCCGATGACGCAATCAGCCGCGAAAACATCTACGGCGGTCGCGGTCAATGAGCGGCCCGCCTTCACCCATCAAATCCATTTCTTCCGCAGCAGCCAAACCTTGATCGCTTGCGTCAGACCCACATACGCGAGCAGCGTCAGCATCAGGATCGGCCAGTACAGCCTCGGTAAGTGCGCCAGCCCCAGCGAAGACGCCAGCGGCGAGTACGGCAGCGACATTCCGAAGGCCATGATGGACAACGTCGTCGCCGTCAGCGGCCAGCTCGCCCGGCTCTGCAGAAACGGAATTTTGTTCGTGCGAATCACGTGGATGATCAACGTCTGCGTCATCAGCGACTCGACGAACCAGCCCGTCTGAAATACCGTCGCGCGCGATGGGTCCCAGCAATGAAAGACCCAGAGCATGACGAAAAACGTCGTGTAGTCGAAAATCGAGCTGATGGGGCCGATGAACAGAATAAACCGCCGGATCTCCCCGATATTCCAGGGCCGCGGATGCGCCACTTGCTCGTCGTCCACCGCGTCGGCCGGAATCGGCACCTGCGAAAAATCGTAGAGCAGGTTGTTCGTCAGCACCTGGATCGGCGCCATCGGGAGGAACGGGAGAAACGCGCTCGCCCCCAGCACGCTGAACATGTTCCCGAAGTTGGAACTCGCGCCCATGCGGATATATTTCAGGATGTTCGCGAAGACCTTGCGGCCCTCGATGACGCCCCCTTCAAGCACCATGAGGTCGCGTTCGAGCAGGATCAGATCGGCCGACTCCCTGGCGATATCGGTGGCCGAATCGACCGAAATGCCGACGTCGGCGGCTCGTAACGCGGGGGCGTCGTTGATCCCGTCGCCGAGGAACCCAACCACGTGCCCCTTGCCGCGAAGGACGCGGATCACCCGCTCCTTGTGGGCGGGCGAGAGCCGCGCCAGCAGCGTCGCCTTCTCCGCGGCCTCGGCCAGTTCGGCGTCCGGCATTTTCTCGACGTCCGCGCCCAGCAGCATCGGATCGGGCGGCAGACCGACGTCCTTGCAAACCTTGCGGCTGATGAGCTGGTTGTCGCCAGTGAGAATTTTCACCGCCACGCCGTGCCTATGCAGCGCCTCGATCGCCCGTCCCGCCGTGATCTTAGGCGGGTCCAGAAACGCCACGTAACCTTTCAAAACCAGGTCGCGCTCGTCGTCCCGCGAGCAGGCATGCTTTCCGGTCAGCTCCTTCGTGGCCACCGCCAGAACCCGGAAGCCGTCGTTGCTCAGGCTCTCGTACTCTTCTTTCAATCCGACCATCAACTCAGGGTCCATCGGAGACAACTTCCCATCGAGTTCAAAGCGGGAACACTGGTGAAACATCTCTTCCGGTGCACCTTTGGTGAGAAGAATCGCCTTGCCTTCGGGATTCTCCACAAGCACCGACATCATGCGCCGGGTGAAGTCGAACGGCACCTCGTCCAGCTTTTTATATTTCTCCACCGTGGCCTGCCCATGAAAGTCCGCGCTGTTCAGGATGGCCCGGTCCAGCAGGTTCTTCAAGCCCGTTTGAAAATGACTGATCAGATACCCGTCGAGAAGCACTTCTTCCGATTCCCTCCCCGCCACGTTGCAGTGCCGTTGAAGCACGACGCGATCCTCGGTGAGCGTGCCTGTCTTGTCGGTACAGAGCAGATCCATGCCGCCGAAGTTCTGAATTGCGTTGAGCCGTTTCACGATCACCTTCCGTCGGCTCATGGCGAGCGCGCCCTTGGCCAGGCACACGGAGACGATCATCGGCAGCATCTCGGGAGTAAGTCCAACGGCAACGGCCATCGCGAAGAAAAACGCCTCTTCCCAGTTATGCTTGGTGAGGCCGTTGATCAGAAAAACCAGCGGCACCATCACCGCCATGAACTGGATCATCAGCCACGTGAAACGGTTCAGACCCTGGTCGAAGCTGGTCGCCGTCCGTTCGCCGGCGATGGAGCTGGCCATGCTCCCGAAGTAGGTATCGACTCCCGTCGTCACCATCACCGCCGTTGCCGTGCCGCTCTGGACGCTCGTCCCCATGAAGCAAATGTTTTTCAGCTCGATCGGCGAACTCGCTTCCTCCTTTTCCGGGTCGTGGAATTTCTCCACCGGCAGCGATTCGCCGGTCAGGCTCCCCTGGCTCACGAACAGGTCCTTGGAAGAGAGCACCCGCGCGTCGCCCGGAATCATATCGCCCGCCGAAAGGTTGATGACGTCGCCGGGAACCAGCTCGCGGAGCGGCACCTCCCTCGCCTCCCCGTCCCGGACCACCGTGGCGGTCACATGGATCATCGCCTTCAGCTTCGCCGCCGCCGCATCCGCCCGCGCCTCCTGCAAGAAGCGCAGCCCCACGCTCAGCGCCACCATAAACGCCATCACCGTTCCGGCCCGCGCGTCGCCCGTGGCGAAAGAAATCGACGACAATGCCGCCAGCAGGATCACCAACGGGTTGCGGACGATCCTCCAAAGCCGGACGGGCCAGCCCTGCGGCTTCTCCTGCGCCACTTCGTTCGGACCGTTGGCTCGCGATCGCGCTTCCGCCTCGGTTTGCGTAAGGCCGGCCGCACCGGACCTCAATTCCCCGAGCAGCGTTCCGCCGTCCTTCCGGGAGGCCGCAAGTACGGCGGCCGAAACGCGAATGTTGGGATGCTTCGCCTTCCCCGCGCCCCCGGCGTGATCGGGAGCCTCCGCCGGGCGGTCCGCTTCGGGCGCCTTCATCGTTGCTTCGCCGCGCTACTTCCCCGGATGCAGGATCAGCTTCTGCACCCTCCAGTTCAGCAGCTCCGCCACGTAGATCTCGTTCTCCGAAGGGCACGCCATCTCGTGAATCCACCCGAATTGCTTCGGCTGCCGGCCGGACTTCCCGAACATCCCCACCACTCTCCCGTCCAGCGTCAATTTATAAACGCGCCCCGGAAACCCGTCCGAGCTGTACAGGAATTGCTTCGGGCCGGGCGTGACGCAAATCGCCCAAGGAGCGCCGGGCTGCATCGTCCCTCCAGCGCCCGGACCGGGCCGCGCGCCCATCCACGGCTGCGCTTTGTCCGGCGCCGGCACGTCGATCTGGATCTCGCGCAGGAACCCTCCATCGGAATCGAACACCTGAATCCGCCGGTTCCCCCGGTCGGCCACATAGATGTTGCCCCGCGCGTCGGCCGCTATGCTGTGCGGCGTGTTGAACTCGCCCGGCCCGCTGCCCGCTCGCCCCCATTGCTTCACCCAATCGCCGTTCTTGTCGTACTTCGCCACCCGGGAGTTGACGTATCCATCGCTGATGAAAATATCGCCTGCCTTGTCCCAGGTCACGTCCGTCGGCTGCCGGAACTGTCCGTCCACCGCGGGCCGCGGCGGCTGGACGTGCTTCCAAGGCCCGTCGCCCTCATCGGAAGCTTCCTTCCGACGCCCGAACACCATCGCCACCCGGCCTTGCGGATCGAACTTTACGATCATGTCCGAACCCTTATCGATCGCCCAGATGTTCCCCTCCCGATCGACCTTAACGGCGTGCGCGAACGACCACGCGTAGAGATTCTTTCCGATCTCGCGCAGGAACGCTCCATCGGGGGCGAACTCCAACAATTGCGCCGACGCGGCGCCATAGGCCGGCCCCGTCGTGTTGCCGCGCGACAGAACGAAGATGTGTCCTTTCGAGTTCACCGCCACTCCCGCCGCCTCGCCCAGATACCGGTCCGCGGGCAGCTTCAGAAAACTGGGAACGGATTCGTAGGGAATCTCCGGCGGCGCCTGCGCGAACGCGGCGGCGGACAAAAGTAGCGGCATGAAGTGGATTTTCAAAATACCCTCCCGGAAAACGAACGGCGCGGCTCTCCATGAGGGTACTCCAATTCACCTGCCGCCGTCCTCTGAAGTTATATTGAGTACATGCCTTTTCGCCGAGGATTTGAGTGAGGCCGCCGCGAGCTCATGCGCTCCTCATTTCCAGTCTCGCTCTCGCCTCTCCAGCCGCCCTTCGCGCCTCCCCCGCGACGTTCGTCACCGCGCTGCCTGTGGCCACGGGCCAGCTGCTGGTCCGGTTCAACTTTGAAACCATTCTCGGCAGCCAGCAGTTCCTCGGAATTCAGTCGCCCGTCAACATCGCCTACGGCCTCACCTCCCGCTGGGCGATTTTCGTCAATCCCGATCTAGGCTACGGGTCCATTCAAAGCGGAGACCGCAAGCTGAGCTCGGCCGGCTCCGGCGACACGTTGCTCTTCGCCCGCTACACTTTGTACAAAAAAGACAAGCCCGTTTCCACGTTCCGCATCGCCCCTCTCGCCGGCGCCGATCTGCCTTCGGGCAACAACACGCTCCACGCCAATGGCCAACTCCTGCCCGGCATTTTGCAAACCGGCTCGGGCACCGTCGACCCTTACGTCGGAGTCACCACCGGTTATAACTGTTCCGAGTGGGGATGGGCCGCCGACGCGACATACCGCTACAACCCCGTGGCCGGCGTCGGGATCGGCCCGGGCAGCGAGTTTCGCGCCGATGGCCAGATTGAACGCCGGCTCATTCCCGTGCGTCTTCCCGAAGAGGGCCTGCCGAGCGTTCTCGTCGCAACGCTCGAAACCAACTACTCGCAGGACTCCAACGCCCATCTCAACGGAGCGCTCGTGCCCTTCTCGGCCAGCCGCATCCTTAAGGAAGATCTTTTCTTCGAGTGGTCGACGCTGCACTGGCAAATCGGCATCGGCGCCCAAATTCCGATCGTTCAGCGCTTCGACGCGCCCGGCCGCATCAAAGAACGCGTGGGAGCGTTTCTGTTCTACGAATACTATCTCGCCGCCCCCGATTGGCGCCATCGGAGGCATACTACGTGAGACGATTGGCTCTCGCCCTTTTGCTGGCCGCCCTCCCCGCCGGCGCATCCCAGACCACGCGCGCCGTGGCCACGCTCTATGGCGTTTTCTCGCCGCGTGGCTTCTTTAATATCCTGGTGCGCCTGCGCTCCGTCGACGGCGTCGAATGGGCCAAGCTCGATCTCAAGAAATCCCTCCTGACGCTCGACTTCGCCCCCGGTTTTACCATCACCGAAGCGCAGATGCGGCAAGTGGAGCGCGAAGCCGGCTATCGCCCCGGCGCCGTCAAAATCGAGACTCTCGACACCGCCCAAATCGCCCGCAACGGCCCCGGGTGGATGAGGATCAAGCATCCGAAGGGTGGCAATGGAATATCCCGGTGGTTACAGGAGAACTTTTGACTGGCTCCGCGAATTGACTTGCCCCGCGCTTCCGCGCTATGTTCCGTAGTGTCCCCCCTTCCACCGGCGCGGTAGCCAAGTGGTAAGGCAAAGGTCTGCAAAACCTTTATTCGTCGGTTCGATCCCGACCCGCGCCTCCATCCGCTCATCCCTTCCCACCCGGTATCGTCCGAGAAGATCCAGCCACCAGTGGGATTCGCTATGATCGACGTTAATATGAACGAGCCGGCGAACATTACCTTGCTGTTGCGCCGGATTTCTTCCGGCGACTCGACGGCCGAGCAGCTCCTTTTCCCGTTGATTTACGAGGAATTGCGTAAACTCGCCGGATCTTTTTTTCGCCGCGAGCGGCCAGGCCATACCCTTCAGGCGACCGCCCTCGTTAATGAGGTTTATCTCCGTATGGCCGGGCAGGAAAAGGTGGACTGGAAGTGTCGCGCCCACTTCTTCGCGGTCGCCGCATCCACGATGCGCCGTATTCTGATCGATCACGCCCGCAGGAGCGGCGCCCAAAAGCGCGGGGCCCGCGGGCATCGGATCGAGTTGGACGACGGTCTCATCGTGTCCGAGGAAAAGCTCGACCTCATGGTGACAATCGATGAAGCCCTCGATCGCCTAGCGCTACAGGATGAGCGCCAGGCCAAGATAGTAGAAATGCGTTTTTTCGGAGGGTTGACCGAGGAGGAGATCGGTCTTCTACTCGGCCTGTCGGAGCGGACCGTTAAGCGCGATTGGGTGGTGGCGAAGAGATGGTTGCGGGCGGAATTGGGATCGCGCTCATGACAGTTGCTAAGGACAACCGTGGTCGCGGTCCGTTGCACTCCTGATCGCATCGGCAACCTCGTTCTTCTTTGACAGCTTCGGGCCAATGATTGCCGATGAACGGAGAAAGCGCGGTTGCCGGCATCCCTGAGCGAAGAAGAAATGAACCCGGACCCCTGCGTACTTTAGCCAAACGTGTTCGACGCGGAGGGATCGAAGCCGAGTTTTTCCAGGAAGGCGCGGTAACGCGGCATCGACCTCATCGTATCCAGGTAGATGCACGTGGGACAAGCGAGAACGGTGCTGTCCTCGCGATCGTAGGCGCGGTCGAGGATGTCCATCGCCCGGTCGAAATGGCCGAGCCTGGCGTAAAGATTCACCAGGATGCTCGCCTCGAACGGTTGCGTCCGGCCGATCTCTTCGACGTGGGCCGCCAGCTTCTCGGCCGCCTCACGGTTTCCGCGCGCCGTCTCGATCAATCCGCGGTAACACGCCGCGGCCGCCTTACTCCCGTATGACTCCGCCTGATCGCAATAAGTAAGGCCTTCCTCATATTTGTGATTCCATTCGCAAGCGCGTGCCATGCTCAGGTATGCGCTCGATTCGGTCGATTGCAAAAGCAGCAGTTCCTGGGACTGCGTGTAGAACTCCGGAAAGCGCCGCGCGCGAAAATATTCGTAGGCGAGCTGGTGATTGTTGTAGAACGATCCCGCATCGAGGCGAACGGCTTCGCGCGCCTCGGAGATGGCGTCCTTAAAATGGCCCAAGCGCCCCAGGTACGCCGCGTACCAGGTGTGGGGCAGAGGTTCATTCTGGTCCGCGCCGATGGCCTTCCGGAAAGCCGGCTCCGCTTGCCGCCATCGCTTAAAGTCGATCGACTGGGCATAGGCGAGCGCGCCCAGCGCCAAAGCGGAGCGATCGTCCAAACGAAGCGCCTCCCGCGCCGCTTTTTCGGCTCCCGTCCGCGCCTCCCTTGGTTCGAGGAAATCGTAATGGGCCGCCAAACAATACGCGGCCGCCAGCTTCGCCACGGCCTCGGGATAGTTGGAATCTTTTGCGATCGCCTGCTTGAACTCCGATATCGCATTCCGGATATCGTCTCCCCGGCCGCGCCGCACAAACTCCTCGCCGTGCTGATAATGGAAAACCGCCTCCGCCGGATGCCGCACGGTTCGCGGAAAGAAGTATCCCGCTGCGCCGCAGGCCGCGATTCCCAACGCGGCAAGCGCGGACCGGCGGCCATATCGACGCGACCAATAGAACATAAACTGATTCGCTCGCTCTCCTCCAGGCTAACCAAGAATTCTTCGGCCGATTTGGGACGGCTTCCAGGCTCGCTCGCTAGACATCTTTGAATTCCGGTTTCCCAACTCAATGGAATCGACGGCGCGAATTGCCGCGCGGACGGCGCCTCCTCCTTGAGCCGCCGCAACGCGACCGCCAGAGCGGTCTCGCCTTGGAAGGGTAGCCTCCCCGTCACCATCTCGAAAACAACCACTCCAAGGCTGTAGATGTCGGTGGATTTGGACGCCCCTTGCCCTCGGAGTTGTTCGGGGGCCATGTAGGCCGGCGTGCCGACGATGGCCTTCGGTCCAAACATGGAATGGGTATCCTGCGAGCCGGCGATTTCGCGGGCAAGCCCAAAGTCCATGATTACGGCCCTCGGTTCCTCTTCGCCCACAAGCATGATGTTTCCGCTCTTTAAATCGCGGTGAAGGATGGCGGCCTCGTGCGCCACAGTAAGGCCCGCGACGAGCTGCCTCAAAAGTCCCAGCGCCTCATGCCAATCGAGCGCCTGGCGCCGGATGCGCCGCGTCAGCGTTTCCCCGCAAAGGAGTTCCATCGTCAGGACGACGGTTTCCGTCCCGTCGGCAATCCGAATTCGATGAATGTCATGCACACGGCAGAGATTGGTGTGCTGAAGACGCGCCGCAAGCTGAACTTCCTTCTTGAGGCGCGCCACGTACGCGGATTGGCCGGAGTACTCGCTGCGGAGCGTCTTCAAAGCCACCACTTCGCCGCGTTCCCGGTCGAAAGCGGAGTAAACCTCGCCCATTCCTCCGGCCCCGAGGAAGTCCCGGATTTCGAACCGGTTCTCCAACACTTGGCCCGGCTTGTAGATTAGCGGCGACGGGGCTTCGCGGGTGTCGGCGAGAGACACGGTCGATCCCGGAAAATCTCCGGCTCGACCGGGCTGAAGAACCAACCGGCGTGCCTCGGCGGCGACGGCTGGGTCCGAAATCGCGAGGGTGGTCAACCACTGGAGGCGCTGCTCGGCCGGGCGCTCCAGCGCCTTGGCAACGATCGACTTTACCTCGTCCCAACGTTCGGCGTTCACGGAAAGGAGCCAGTTCGTTTCAGGTTATCAAATTAGAATTTCCCAAAATTAACGCTTTTCGTCCAGACCGCGCCGGTGGGCCCTTGGCGCGCCCTACCGGAATAAACAAGAGCGCTTCGACGCAATGTGTCCCGCCGCCCTTCGCTTTTACGCAATCCAAAACAGAAAGGAGTTTCACTCGATGGACCGCAACACGATTCGGCTGGTTCTTTTCACGGTGGCAATCGCGATGGTTTTAATCATTGCGGCGATCGCCGTCCACGCTCAGGTCCCTTGCGTTCTTCACCCCAACGGGGATATCGTCCCATGTGTGCATTTCATCTCGACACCCTATGGGATTCGAACGCTACATCCGTACGACATAGTCCCGTGCGTTCACTTCGTACCGTGTTAGCTAAACTGACCGCTTTCGCCGGAACTGGAGTAAGGCATAAGTGTCGCCGCGGTGAAGACCTGGGCGTTCGAAGCGCCGGGGTCTTCTCGCGGCGCGGATCCCTCCCAACTTCCTCGAACGAAAAAACCCGGCGGAACGCTCTCTTGCGCCCCACCGGGTAACGGAGGAAAAATCGCCGGCGCCGTTTTCAGTTGGCGGTGAACAACAACTTGGTATTCGTTCCCGCCAGACGAATTTCAATCAAATGCATGGTTCCGCCCGCGTTGTCGTACTTGAATATCGTCGATTCGTATTTCTTCCCTTCCTTCTCCACCTTCACCGGCGTTTCGGCCTTCTGTTTGCCCTGTTGGAAGACGGCCTTCTCCCCGTCCACCATCACCTTATAGTCGCCGGGCTGCAACTCCGAACCGTTCAACACGGTGGACTGCAAAAGCTTCACGCGGTAGGTCTCGGCGGCGCTGGCCATGGCGAGCGCGGCCACACAAAATCCGAATACACATTTCTTAAACATTTTCGATTTACTCCTTGGAAGAATTTCAAACTCTTCACCCTCCTATACGGCCAACATCCGTATTCGTTCCTAAGAGTTCCGAAAATATTGTGTTGTCGCGATCCGCTACAGTTCGGACACGAATTTGTCCCGGAAATGGGAATACCATTCCCATCCACCGTCGTTAGAAGTAAAACTTCAGCGCGAACTGGATTTCCCGCTGGTCGTTCTGCCCGTCGCGCGTTGAGTTAATGGTGCCGAACGCCGAAGAGGTGTAGTCGAGCGAGCCTGGCGCGGCCGAAACCCCGTTGCCGCCAAAACCCGGCGGAGAGAAGTTGGGCGTGTTCGTCAGATTGAAGATCTCCGCGCGGAACTCAAGGTGGGTTCTCTCGGTGATCGGGAAGTTCTTGAACAGCGAGAAGTCCAGGCGGTGATAACCCGGGCCATAAAACTGCGATGGGGCGCCGCCGAGAGGACTGTAATCGGACTGCCCGATCGTGGTGGCAACGGGAGGGCTTGCGAAGGCAGCCGGATTCAGCCATTGGTTCACATTATGCGGGCCCGCGGTGACGCTTTGGCCAGGAACCAGCAAGGCATAGCAACCAAAGTAGGTCGTGGTGGCGATAGCGCACGGAACCGTGCCCGGCTGCCCGCCCTGGAGAGTCAATATCCAGTTGACGCTCCAGCCGCCCAGAATCGCATCGGCAACTCGCCCGGGGTTGCCGAGGAGCGGCCTCCCGCGCCCCACGGGCAGGTCATACTGTCCGCTTAAATGAAAAACCTTCGGAATGTCGAAATCGCAAAGCCCATAATCGCCCTGAACCCCGACGCCCGGAAGAAGAAGCGTGTTCCGGCCCGAAATAGCGGTGCTGTTGAGCACGTCCACAGCGTCCGTGCGGCATTTCGACCACGTGAAGTTCGCGAGCACGCTCAGCCCCTGGCTAAGTCTGCGCTCGTAATTCACCTGGAGTGAATTATAGTAACTATCTCCGGCGAAGCTGGTATCCGTAAAATTGTTTTGGAAGTTCGGGTAAGGCGAGTAGTTATACGGATCGAGTCCCGGGGGAAGTATCTGATTCGGAGCGTTTGCGTTGGTGTATATGCCAAGGTGCCGGACGGTATTCCCCACGAAGCCCGCCTGAAGCGAATCGTTGGACGAGAGTTGGTATTGTAACGTGAAGTTATATCCTTGCGTATACGGCGTCTTCGTGTGATAGTCTTCGCCGGTGAACGAAACGCCCGCGGGTTCCACGGAGGCGGGTGAGAGCGGAATGGCGGACAATCCCGTCTCCAGAGATCCGATCGCGCCATTCGGATAGGTCACCGGCGCATTGGGAGTCAAATTTGGATAGGACAAGCTATATTGGAACGGGAAATCGACATAAGTTTCCACGGTGGAGTTTTCGAATCCGCCGTAGAAAATGCCGTAACCGCCGCGAACGACCAGTTTCGGCGTGATCTGGTAGGCGAATCCCACCCTGGGAGAAAAATTGGTTAACTGCGATTGGCCAAGCCCTGGAACGCCGGAACACACGATGTCGATGTTATCCGCTTTCGCGGCGGCCTGGAAGTCCGGAGACAATGGCGTTTGACAACGGCGGTTGGGCAACAGAAACTCCGATGGACTGGACGTTCCGGACGGAAGGAAGTTCGACTGCGCTCCGAAGCGCTCGACGAGCTGGCCAAAGTACTCCCAACGGACTCCGATGTTCACCGTCAATTTGGAGTTGACCTTGAAGTCGTCCTGAAAATACGTACCGTAGTAATTTCGAAGCTGGTCGGTATTGGCTATGTTCGAGGCCGATATATTATCGGCGCCGCCGACATAATTGGCCGCTCCCGGAACGGTGCCAGGAATTGGAGTTAGAAGTAACTGCGCCAGCCCGGTGTTGCCGTTTGTGTTATTCACGAGGTCCGTATAGGCTCCAGCGAATGAAAAGGCGCCCCGACCCTGCGGCGGCTGCAGGATGGAAAACCGCAGTTGCTGGAATTCGAAGCCGGCCTTGATCGAATGCTTGCCGAGTTGCTTGGTGAGGTTGTCGGTGAACTGCAGAGTCGCGCTGGTTTCATCCGAAGGCAGGTAATTGTTGCTCCCGAGCCGGCTGAGACCGCCGATGCTGATGCCCCCCAAGCCACCGTTCAAAGGAACCTGCGGAACGCCTTGAATGCCGAACTGCTCGGGAATGCCCATCGTGTTGGCGTTCGGCTGCGCCCGCGTTGTGGCGATGCGGTTGAGGCCCACGCGGGCTTCATTGATCAGGCTCGGCGAGAAGGAGTGAGTTTCGCTTAACACCGAGTTGACGGACGAGGCGGTCTGGTTCCCCGCCGAGAACGAGCCGCCGTCCGCGATTCCGGGAAACGGCCCGGGAAAGAACGCGGGATTGTCGGAATAGCTCACCCGCCCGAACAGACTGTCCTTTTCGCTGAAATTATGGTCGACCCGGGCATCGAATTGATTCGCGTCGTTGCGGATCACGGGGTTATCGGCGAAGTTATTGAAAAGGCCGGAATTGGTGGGAGCGGGGTAAAGATTGAGCAGCTTGATAGCGTTCGGATCGAGCCGGTCCGCGGGTAGGATATTACCCGGAAACGGGTTGCGCACAAAACCGTTTGTCACGGGGCGCGTGGTGGAGGGGTCGAAAACTTGGCCGAGGGCGTATGTCGTCCCCAGCGCGTCGGTTCTTGTGCCGCCTTGGGTGAGCAGCTCCGAAAGATTCGTGAAGCCGCTGCTCCGCTCGAGGGCCGTCGGGACGGTCTCGACGAAGGTCTCCGCCTGCCGGATTCGCGTGCCTTCGTAATCGGCGAAGAAGAATGTTTTTTCCCTCTTTATGGGACCGCCAACGGTCGCTCCGAATTGGTTCTGTCGATATTCCCCTTTTTTCAAACCGCCAGAATTTTCGAAAAAGTTCGCGGCATCCAACGCGTCGTTGCGTAGGAACTCCCAGGCGTCACCGTGGAACTGGTTCGTTCCGGACTTGATGGTGGCGTTCAAGATGGCGCCCGCCGATCTTCCGAACTCGGCGCTATAGTTGTCGGTCTGCACCTTAAATTCCTCGATGGCGTCCACGGGAGGACGGACGGCGAACGCCGTTCCATTCAGGAAATCCACAAGATTGGAGTTATTGTCGATACCATCGAGCAGGTAGTTGTTTTGCGCCGGCCTCTCGCCGTTCGCCGAAAAGCTCCCCGATGCGCCCAGTCCGCGAGTATCCTGCTGGTCCTGTGTAACACCGGCGGCAAGCTGCGCCAGGAACGTGAAGTTCCGGCCATTGAGCGGAAGAGCGTTGATCGAACGCGCTTCCACCACTTGCCCCACCGAAGCGTCTTGTGTTTGGAGCGCGGGAGGCTCCCCAGCCACGGTCACTGTCTCGGTCATCTGGCCGGGAGGAAGCTCGAAGTTAACCAGCACGCGCTGTTGCACCTGCACGGTAACGTGCGAATGCGACACACGCTCGAATCCCTTGTATTCCGCCTCCACCGAGTAGGTCCCAATCTTGATCGGAGCGAACGTAAAGTCACCCGCGGAGCCGGTCGTGCCAATTACGGTTACTCCCGTGTCGTCGTTGGTCAGCGTCACCTTGGCGCCGGGAATGATCGCGCCGGTGGTGTCCTTCACGGTGCCGAGGATCGCTCCGGCATCCGCCTGGGCGAATATCTGAACGGTCCCGCACGGCAAGAAGGTAACTACCGCCGCCAGGAGAACTAACTTTCGTCTAAGAGCTGGGTAGGTCACGATGGCTCCAATCTTCTGCTTGTGTCGAGTGATTATACGAGTACTTGATCCAATAACTGTCCAACGGCGCGATTGGACTCGAGAAACGCGTTCCGATGATCCATCGCGCCCGCAAGATCGGAATGCGAAAAGGCGATTCTCCCGAACGGAGCGGCCCGCAGGACGTCCCGGGGAGCGGGTTCGCCGTTCGATCCGAAGAAAAATCCCGGCTGAGGGTTGATAAAAGCGTGCCCGAAGCGGTTCAGCACGATGCCCGCGATGTCGCGCTTGGCGTCGAAGCCCGAAGCCCCGAACATGCGCCATCATCTGTTCGCGAATCTGCCGCTCGTACTCGGCGTAAGCCGTCGAGAGCAGCTCGGCTCGTCCCCGGCTCCCCTGCTCGGCGGCCGGCAGTCCCGGCTTGGCGAAATCGATGAAAAACGTCAGCACTGTAGGCGAATCCGGTCCCACCTCGGGCGAATCCACCCCGAACTTCGCCATCTTCCTCACCTCGACGTACCGCCCGAATCCTTCAAACCAATTCCCGCCGGAGATGCCCATTTTCGAAAGAAACTTCCAATTCGTCACGGCCACGTTCGCCGTCATATACGGCGAATAATAAAAGTTCGAATAAGCCCGCCGCCGATCCGCGTCCAGATCGCCGACGACATGCTTGGTCATCCACCCGCCTCCGGCCATCACCACGGTCTTCGCTTTCAGACGATACACCTTGCCGCCGGTTAGATAAGTGACCCAAACGAATTTCGATTTATCGGCCGCGCCCTCGTGTTCCACGCGGACCACGGTCGAGTTCAGCCTTAAGCGGGTCCTCTGCCCCGGCCGGTCCAATGCCGGAAAACGTACCGGGTTCTTCCACACCGCTTCCATCGTCCGCGGCCCTTCGATCGACTCCGGGATCAGCGTCTTCACGATCAGCCGGGTCATGCCCGAGTTCCCGCCGGGGAACATTTGTATGCCGGTCGCCATGGAGTCGTCCAGCGTGGGAATCTCCTTCGACCACATGTACTCCAAGTAGCCCGAAAGCGCGTCCGGCCCCAGTCCGAATCCGCTGGCGGTGTCCGCCACGAAAAAAGTCCGCACCGTTTCGCGGCTCATTCCGTAAGTCCGCATCGTCAACTCTTCGAGCGTCATCCCGTCCAACTGCCGCGAAACGGCGTCGCCGGGATAATCGTATTCCAACCGCGGCGCGGCAAGATCTCCGCGTCTCCACGCCAGCATTTCCCGCCGGGTCTGTTCCGAAAACGGAGTGTCTTTCAGCTCGTTGGCCCACGGATCCCTCACCCACACGCCCGGACTCCGTCCAAACTTGGCCCCGAAGAACCATCCGTAAGTGCTCCGCCTCTCGTACCCCGCCACGCGGTAAGGACTCCTCGGCAGCGACAGATCGGGCGACGATCCCCGCCACGTTTGATACTCCTTGAACGCGTTCCAATCGAGCCCCATCGCGTCGTACACGCTCTTCAGGAAACTATTCGGATAGGGCGGCTGGAAATGGACCGAAGCCTGCGGCGCGTAGAGCGTATGCCCGTTCACCGCAAACTCGTTCCGCTTCGCCACGCCGCCGAACACGTGGGCGTTGTCCAGGATCAAACAGGTGCGATCCGCCCCGGCCTTCTGTTGGAAGAACAACCCGGCGGACAATCCCGCGAACCCTCCGCCCACAATCACGCAGTCGAAGGTTTCTCCCGTGTCCGTTTCATTCGCCGGCGCCTTGTCCCACGCTCCATCGCGAACCGAATGCGCGCTGTGGACCACCTCTTCGGTGTTGCCCGCCGAGTCGCGATAGTCGCCTTCGCCCGTATACCCGGTCCACCCCTCGCTCTGAGCGACGGCCTGGACCGGCGCTCCCGCCGCCAGAAGCGCCGCGCCCGAAGCCAGAAGTGCGCCGTCCAGAAAGTCGCGGCGCGAAATGTCTTCGCTCATGCCGAGGAGCTTTTCGAGATGAGGACAGGATCGAGACATCCATTTCCGCCCGTACGCCGCGTTTCATTTTCGTTTGGCGGTTTTTACTTTCGTTTCAAAAATTACACCACAGGCCAATTTGCATGTCAAGAAGAGCTCTGGACGACTCGCTCCGGCCGGCCCCGGTTCCATGGTTTTCGCCGCTCATGGAAACCCGGCGGGGAGACCGCTAACTCCCTAGCCAAGGACCGGACAACGCTCGCGCGATGGCTGATCCTCTGGCAAGTCATTTCCGCCTGATGGTGAAGGAAGCCTTGCCCCTTACTTCACCAACCCCATCGCCCGATAGAAATTCGCCACCCTTTTTCCGTCCGCGTCCGTGAATCCATATTCCCCGGCCAGATCGGCCACATAATGCAGCTTGCCCGCTTTCGTCATTACGTCGTTGGCGGCGGCCAAAGCGGCCACGGCGCGTCCGCAGTATTCCGGCGTCTCGGCCAGATCGTACTCAAGCGTCTCCCGCGCGCCCTCGCCCATCGATTGCAAATGCATCTCCACCCGTTCGGTCTTCATGAAGCCCGGCAACAATCCCGCGATCGCGATCCCCGCCCGGCCCGCGTCCCGCCCCAGGTCTCTCACCAATCGGTTGAGGCTGTAATGCGCCAAATGCCCGAATGTCTCCATCGCGGAGACGTCCCCTTCGACGGAGGATTCTTCCAGGATCGGCTCGCTGACCGCGACGATCAATCCCCTTCCCCGCACCGCCATCAACCTGGAGGCCGCGCGCGCCGCGAGCCAAAACGCATGCGGCCCGGCGTCGAGAAACTGCTCCCAGTTTTCCGCCGGCTGTTCCCAATACGGGCGATTCCATGCCTCGTCCAGATATCGCTCGTTGCCTCCCCACACCGCGCAGGCGAGCACATCGAGTCCGCCGTCGTCCCGGCCCACTCGTTCGAAAAGCTCTTCCACCGCGTCCGGATCGGCATGATCCACGGCAACCGGAATCCCCCGCCCGCCGCGTCGTGTCACCTCTTCCGCCGTGTCTTGAATCGTTCCCGTCGCACCGTCCACGGGCGCGGGCCCGCCACGCTCGGTCCGTCCCGTGACGTAGACGGTCGCTCCCGCCTCGCCCAAGGCGACCGCTATTCCTCGTCCGCACCCCCGGCTCGCACCCGCTACAACGGCGATTTTCCCCTCAAGGCTTTTTTCCATCGGAACGCGAAGCCCCTGCCGCCACGCTTCACGATCTTGAAGCTATCACGGTCGCAATGGCCGCGTCGAATCGCATCTACACCCGTCCGCAAATCTTCGGAAGGTTACGATCCCAGATACTCGACGTGAGCGTAAGTGCCGAACCGGGGGTTGTATCCCAAATACCATCCATCATGGTCCGGGTCGGCGTAAATCACGATCTGGTCGCCGCCCCAGTTCCAGTCCGCCACGATATTGTAGTCGTAGGGAGCCACGTCCCAATAGAAGTTGTTAAACCAAAAGCGCGCCCTGTCTCCTCCGCCAAGCACGAAAACGTGTCCAGGCCCAAACCCGCCGTCGAAGCGTCCGTGCGCCCACGGACGATCCAGGTGGTAATGCGGGTCGTCCCTACCGCTTGAGTGCCCCACCCATTGATCGTTCCGGGCGTGAACATGCGGCACTTCGGGATGTCCCTGCCTGTCCGCTTGAATGCGATTCTGTTCCCCGCCCTGTTGCTGCCCCCGCGCGGGACCCTGCGCCCGCGCCGGACGGGGACCGTGTGCGGGAATATGCCCGCCGCCAACTTCCGGGCGCCCTCCGCCGTGTTGTCCTCCCCGATTCCCCTTCTCCTGCGCGAACGCGGCCACGCAGATTACCACAGCAAGCCATAAAATCTTTTTCATTTTCAACCCTCCTCGTGGGTTTTCACCGCTGCGCCGATCCCTGATTAGTGGACTCCCGCCGGTTTATTTCGTTGCGATCTTTCTTCGTCGGCGCATCGCCCGCCTTCGGCGCGGCGGCGAAGTCTTGCGTCGCGGCGCCGTCCGTGTTCTGATAATTGACATCGAGAGAGTCCAATATGAGAACCATCGTTCGGGATCTCCGCTACGGCTTTCGGATGTTAGTCAAGAACCCCGGCTTCGCGGCGGTCGTGGTGCTCACCCTCGCCTTGGGAATCGGAGTCAACTCCGCCATCTTCAGCCTCGTCGACGCCGTTCTCCTCCGGCCGCTTCCCTACCCGAATCCCGAACAACTCGTCGGCCTCGGCCAGTGGCGCAACCAGAAAGGCGCGGGCTACATCCAGACCGGCGTTTCCGCCCCGAACATCGTCGACGTGGCCAAGTCCGGCGTCTTCCAGCAGGTGGCCTATTATCGTTGGTCCGGCTTTAGCATCACCGAGGGAAACCGGCCGGAACATGTGCTGGGCATCGACGCGTCCGCCGAATTGCTGCCCATGTTCGGCATACAACCCGCGCTGGGGCGCTTCCTCGCGCCGGAGGAAATGGAGGCGGGCCACGAACGCGCAGCCGTAATCGGCCATCGCCTGTGGCAGACCCGTTATAATTCCGACCCCGCGATTCTCGGCAAGACCATCGCCCTCGACGAGAAGCGATACACCATCGTCGGCGTCATGCCCGCCTCGTTCCGCTTCACCTGGGACCGGGAGATCGACGTCTTCATTCCCCTCGTCCTCACGGCCGAGGAGCGCAGCGAAGCCGGCCGCGCCACTTCGCACGATCTCCAAACGCAGGCTCGAATCCGGGACGGCCTCGACGTCGCCCAAGCCCAGGCCGCCATGGATGTCCTCGCCGCCAGCCTCGCCGCCGCCCATCCGGAGGCCGATAAAGGCTGGGGCATCAAAGTCGAGCCTCTCCACGCCGCCTATCACCGTCAAATGAAAACACCCGCTGCTGCTGATGATGGGCGCCGTACTTTTCGTCCTGCTTATCGCCTGCGTCAACGTGGCCAATCTCCTGCTCGCGCGCGCCACCGGCCGGAGACGCGAGGTGGCCATCCGCGTCGCCATCGGCGCCACCCGCCGCCGCCTGATGGCCCAGTTGCTCACTGAAAGCCTGCTTCTCGCCTCCCTCGGCGGCGCGCTCGGCCTGCTGTTCGCCTATGCGGCCGACCGCCTTCTCACCCTCGCCCTCGCCCGCTACGAATTCGGCCTCCCCAATGCCAGAATCATCGACGTCGATTGGCGCGTGGTGGTCTTCAGCCTCGGCATCACCCTCGCCACCGGCGTAATCTTCGGCCTCGCGCCCTCGTTGGCTTCGACCAAAGCCGCCCTCAACGAATCGCTCAAAGAAGGCGGAACCGGCTCCACCACCGAAGCGGGCCGGCGCAGCCTGCGCAACGCGCTGGTGGCGTGCGAGATGTCGCTCGCGCTGGTGCTTGTTGACCGGCGCCGGCTTGCTCGTCCGCACTTTTCTTCATCTGATGGACGTCGACCTCGGCATCGACCCCGCCAACGTCGTCACGATGGAGATCTCTCTGCCCCACTACAAATATTCGTCTCCCGCGCAACAGGCGCTCTTCTTCCAGTCCCTATTGCAGCGTCTGGAGACTCTGCCCGGCGTGAAGGCGGCGGGAGCGCAAGGCTGGGCCGACAACGTCTTCTTCCAGCCCGAAGGCCAACCGCCCGCCGCGCCCGGCCAGGAGCCGTCGGCGGCCTTCAAGATCGTTTCACCCGGCTATCTCAAAACCATGGGCACCGCGCTCGTGGCCGGACGCGATCTCTCCTCGCGCGATGCCGCCGGCGCGCCGCCCGTCGTCCTCGTCAGCGAAACCGTCGCCAGCCGTTACTGGCCTCATACCAGCCCCATCGGCCGCCACCTCACCGTCCTCGCTCAGGTCTATTCGGGCCAGAGCGCCGGCCCGTCCCAGGCCCTGGAGATCGTCGGTGTCGTGAAGGATGTCCGTAACGACGCCCTTTGGCGCCCCGAAGCCGATCTCTACATTCCCTTCGCGCAGCATCCTGTGCCCGCCGCTTTCCTCGCCCTGCGAACCTCCGTGCCCCCGCTGAATCTGGCCCAGGCCGCCCGCGACGCCGTTTTCGCTCTCGACAAGGAACTCCCGGTGAATAACATCCGGACCATGAGTGAAATCGTTTCTCAGACTTACGGCTCCATCCGCTTCCCCATGACGTTCCTCTGGATTTTCGCCGCCTTGGCTCTGGTCCTGTCCGCCGTCGGCATCTTCGGCGTGATGTCCTACACCGTCAGCCGCCGCACCCAGGAAATGGCCATCCGTATGGCTCTCGGCGCCAGCCGCCGCGACGTGCTTCGTCTGATTCTGCGCGAAGGTTTCTTTGTCACCGCCGCCGGCGTAACCGTGGGCCTGTTGGCGTCGCTCGCCTTGAGCCGCGTCATGGCCGGCTATGTCTATGGCATCCGCTCCACCGACCCGCTCACCCTCGCCGCCGCCTCGCTCCTGCTCATGCTGGTGGCCCTGTCCGCCTGCTACATCCCCGCCCTCCGCGCTACGAAAGTGGACCCGCTCCTCGCCTTGCGCTACGAGTGAATCGCCGTCCCCCGTTCGTTGCGCCTTTGTAAAATCGTTGTAAAAAGGCCCAGCCGAACGTGTTCGCGCTCCGCCGCTCGGCTACAATCGCTTCAGTAACGAACTTCTCCGCCGCGGTTCCCCCATGCAAACCATCCTGGTCATCGACGACGACGAAAGCCTCCGCGACACCATCGGCCTCATGCTCGAGCGCGAAGGCTTCCGCGTGCTCCAGGCCGCCGACGGCAAGCTCGGGCTCGAAAAAGTCCTCACCATGAAGCCCGCCCTCGTACTGGTCGATCTCCGCCTCCCCGGCCTCTCCGGCGTCGAAGTCTGCAAGGAACTCCGCGCCATGCGCAACCGCACGCCCATCGTCGTCCTCAGCGCCGTCGGCGAAGAGATGGACAAAGTGCTGCTGCTTGAAATCGGCGCCGACGATTATCTGGTAAAGCCCTTCGGAACCCGCGAACTGCTCGCCCGCATCCGCGCCGTCCTCCGCCGCGCCTCCCCCGACGCCGGCCAGCAGATCGCCTTCTCCGACACCGTCGTCGATCTCGAGCGCCGTCTCGTCTTCCGCCGCGGCGGCGAGGAGGTCCGGCTCACTCCCGCCGAATACAATCTCCTTACCTTCTTCCTTCACAACTCCGACCGCGCCCTCACCCGCGACGTCATTCTCAATTCCGTCTGGGGCTACGAATCGTTCCCCAACACCCGCACCGTCGACGCCCACGTCGTCCGCCTCCGCCAGAAACTGGAGCCCGATCACAATTGCCCGCGCCACTTCCTCACCGTCCACGGCGTCGGCTATCGCTTCGTCCCCTGAGTCCCGCCGTGGCCAGCACCGTCCTCATCGTCGACGACTCGGAATCCTGCCGCGCGATGCTCGAAATGGCCCTCCACGGCCTTCCCGGCGTCGATCTGAAAACCGCCGCCGACGGCCGCGAGGCCCTCGCCGCCATCGCCCAAAGCGGTGAATCCCTCCGCGTCCTCGTCACCGATCTCCAACTGCCCCGCATGGACGGCTTCGCTTTGATCGCCGCCGCCCGCGCCCTCCCCGGACGGTCCTCTCTGCCCGTCATCGTCGTCAGCGGCGACTGCCATCCGTCCACCCCCGAACGCCTCCGCCGTCTCGCCGTCAACCATCACATCGTCAAGCCTTACTCGCCCGCCGCCGTGCGGCGTATTCTGGAGCGGTACCTTCATGCGCCTGATTAACCTCGTCCTCTGCGTTCCCATTCTCTGCCCCGCCGCCAAGGCTGCCGATGAAGCCGCGCTCCTCCAGCAGGTGCTCGATCGCCTCGCGCGCCTCGAACAACAAAACACCGACCTCGCCGCCCAGGTCCGCGACCTCCGCGCCCAACTCGCCGCCTCAGCCGCCACCGCCGCACCCTCCCCGCCCGCCGCCGCGCCCACCACCGAGGAACGCGTCGCCGTCGTCGAACAACGCACCGCCGACCTCGATCAAGTAAAGGTGGAATCCTCCCAGCGCTTCCCCATCTCCATCACCGGCATGGCTCTGTTCAACGCCTTCTCGAACGGCCGCGACAACGGCGGTCTGCAACAGCCGCCTTACGCCTCGCTCGCCTCCGGCCCTTCCACCTCCGGCGCCACCTTCCGCCAAACCATCTTCGGCCTCAGCTTCCATGGCCCCGAAACATTTCTGGGCGCCCATGTCAGCGGAACCGTCGAAGCCGACTTCGCCGCCGGCTCCGGCCTCTACTCCAACTATGGCTTCCGTCTCCGCACCGGCACCGTCCAGCTCGACTGGGCGGATCAAACGGTGACCGTGGGCGTCGATCGCCCCCTCATCAGTCCTCGCTCGCCGGACTCTCTCGCCGAAGTCGCCGAACCCGCCCTCGCCGCCGCCGGCAATCTCTGGTTCTGGCAGCCGCAAGTCCGCTTCGAACAGCGCTTCTCCCTCGGCGACGAGATGGGCATTCGCGCCCAAGCCGCGCTCTACGAGACCAACGAGACCGCATACTATCAACCCATCGCCGGCCAGCCCACCGCCGAAGCCGCCCGCCCCGGCTACCAGGGCCGCGTCGAATTCTGGCGCCACTCCGGCGGCCGCCGCTTCGAGATCGCCCCCGGCTTCCATGCCAGCGTCAGCCACGTCGGAGGCCTCTCCATCCCGTCCCGCATCTTCTCCGTCGACTGGCTCGTCGCCCCGCTCCCAAAGCTCGAATTCACCGGCGAATTTTTCAACGGCTCCAACCTCGGAGGCCTCGGCGGCGCGGGCCCCGGCTTCGCCTTCCAAACCGATCCCAACTCCTATCTTCCCTACGCCGTCGCCATTCATTCCTCCGCCGGCTGGGCCCAGCTTTCCTATCTCGCCACCAGCCGCTTAACGTTCCACATCTTCGGCGGCGTTCAAAACAACCGCGGCGCAGACCTCGCCTACGGCGGCCTCTCCGCCAACCGCGCCTTCGCCGCCAATGCTTTCTACCGGCTCGCCCCCAACGTCCTCGCCGGCCTCGAAGCCATCCAATACCGCACCAGCTATGCCGGGCAAGGCACCCGCCTTCTCAATCGCTATGATCTTGCGCTGGCTTATCTGTTTTAGCGCGCTCGCACTTCACGCCCCGGCGGCTACCGTGCATGGCCGCGCCGCTCTCGCGCCCTCGCGCGGTGGATCGGAGGGAGCCGTCGTATGGCTCGAACCGGCCTCCGGTCCCGCCCCGCTTCCCCAGCCCATCCGCGCCACCATGCTCCAGAGATCGAAAACTTTCACCCCTCACATCCTCGCCGTCCCCGTCGGCGCCACCGTCGATTTCCCCAATCGCGACCCCATCTTCCACAACGCCTTCTCCAACTTCAGCGGCCAGATTTTCGACATCGGCCTCTATCGCCCCGGCTCCTCGAAATCGGTCACCTTCAACCGCCCCGGCGTCGTTCGCATCTTCTGTAACATCCACGCCGCCATGAGCGCCGTCATCGTCGTGCTCGACACGCCCTGGTTCTCTCTCACGCCCGCATCCGGCGAATTCTCCATCCCCGCCGTCCCCCGCGGCGAATACGTCCTCCACGTTTTCCACGAACGCGCCACCCCGCAAGCGCTCGTTCAATTGGAGCGCCGCATTCTTGTCGCCGGCGACACCCTCGACATCGGCGCCGTGCCGATTCCCGTGAGCGCTTACCTCCCGCTCCCGCACAAGAATAAATACGGCCGCGATTATCCGCCCCCATCCGGCGCCTACTCGCCCACCGCGCCATGACCATCCGCCGCCATCCCTCGCTGTTGTGGAAGATTCTCCTCTCCACCTCCATCGCCCTCACCGCGCTGTTCGCCCTCACCGGCTACATCGTCCAGCGCGAATCCGAGCGCGCCACCTCCGCCAGCCTCGAAATGGAAGTGCGCGCCAGCTTCCGCGCCTATGAGTCGCTGTGGCGATCCCGCGCCGAGCTTCTCTCCTCCACCGGCTCCATCCTCAGCTCCATGTCCGACGTCCGCGCCGCCTTCTCCACCGGCGACCAGGCCACCATCCGCGACACCGCCGGCGAGCTTTGGCGCCGCGTCTCGACACAAGCCGCCGTCTTCATCGTCACCGATCCACGCGGACGCCCTATCGCTTCCCTCGGCGACACCTCCTTCGAAGCGCTCGACGGCCATCTTCCCGACGACCTCTCCGTCGTCCGCCAGGCCTCCGCCGCCTTCCCCCGCCAGTCCTCCGGCTTCCTCGTCGATCGCGGCCGCCTCTTCCAAGTCGCCGTCACTCCCGTCTATGTCCAATCCGGCTCCGGTCCCGCGCTCATCGACGTCCTCGTGGCCGGCTTTCCCGTCGACGACACCCTCGCCGCCACGCTGCGCCAAGCGGCCGGGGGCAGCGAGTTCGTCTTCTTCGCCAACGGAGCCGTCGCCGCCTCCACGCTTCCCCGCCCCGCCGCCGCCCGCCTCTTCGCCGCGCCGTTTTCCACCCATCTCTCCAGCGACGTCGTCCGCCGCGCCACCGCCGCCGGAGCCGCTTACGACGCCCTCTTCACCCCGCTTCGCAGCGTCACCGGCCAACCCATCGGCTCGCTCGCCATCCTCCGCTCCTTCGCCGCCGCCCTCGATCGCGCCCACCAGCTCCAGCGCGAAATCGTCTCCGTGTGGATCTTCGCCGTCCTCGCCGGCCTTGGCTTCACTTACCTGCTTGCCCGCCGCATCGTCGAGCCGATCGAGCGCCTGGATCGCGCCGCCGCCGAGATCGCCCAAGGCAACTACGATTGCCGCGTCGACGTCACTGGCGGCGACGAGATCGCCCGCCTCGCCGCCACGTTCGACTCCATGCGCCGGTCCATCCTCGACGCCCGCGAAGAACTCATCCGCCGCGAGCGCATCGCCACCATCGGCCTTCTCTCCACCTCCATCGTTCACGACCTCCGCAATCCGCTCGCCGCCATCTACGGCGGCGCCGAAATGCTGGTCGATAACGACCTCCCTCCGGACCAGGTCCGCCGCCTCGCCGGCAACCTCTATCGCGCCTCCCGCCGCATCCAGGAAATGCTGGAGGATCTCGTTAACATTTCACGCGGCAAATCGGAATCGCTCGAACCCTGCCGTCTGCGCGACATCGTAACCGCCGCCTGGGACAGCGCCGCTCCCACCGCCGCGACGCAAGGCGTCGGCATCCACAACGACATCCCCGCCGACATCGAACTCCCGCTCGACCGCGCCCGCATGGAGCGCGTCTTCATTAACCTGATCGATAACGCCCTCGACGCCATGCCCAACGGCGGCGAACTCCGCATCGCCGCCTCCCAGGACAACGGCTCCGTCCTCGTCGCCGTCCAGGACACCGGCACCGGCATCTCCGCCGAAATGCGCCCACATCTTTTCCGCCCCTTCATCACCGGCGGCAAACGCAACGGCCTCGGCCTCGGCCTCACCCTCTCCCGCCAAGCCCTCCTCGACCACGGCGGCGACCTCTGGCTCGACGACCGCCCAGGCCCCGGCGCACGCTTCTGCCTCCGCCTCGCCCTCCACCGCGACTGACTTCAGCGCAATACGGTTCCGGCCCTGGCCGGTGGCGGGCAGACTGTTTTTCCCGCCAGGAATTCAGATGCCTCGCCCTCTTCTTGACCGGTCCACGTCGCGCCAAACGAGCTGTTGCCGAGTGCCGGACGATATGGACCAAGGTCCCTCGGGAATTGCCAAAAGTCCATTGTCAGGCTTGATTGGAAGCGGGTATAATACGAAAAAATCGGAATCGGCGGATGAGCACTGTTTCTCGGAATTGGAGTCGTCAATGAGCAACGTACAAATCGAGCGGAATAGCTATGAGATGCCTCCGCGAGAGGGGATCAGCATCGCGTATTTTCTCACCGTCGCCGACATCGAGCGATCGGCGCGCTATTACGAAAAGGTCTTCGGCGCCCGCATTCTGAGCTTGGGCGACGGCAACGCGCCTGGGTACCTTCAGCTTGCGAATATCTGGATGATTCTGAACGTTGGGGGTGGGCCGACCCCGGATAAACCGACGGTAACGCTCAGCGTCCCCGATCCCAATCACATCAACAGCTTTATGAATTTCCGTGTTGCGGATATTCAAGCGTGCTATGAATTATGGAAAAGCCGAGGAGCGGAGTTCATCACGGCGCCGATCCCCAAGTACGGCGAGACACGCTGCTACATTCGCGATCCTGACGGATATATTATCGAGGTCGGACAGAGCACCGGCCTCAAGTACGGTTGACGCTCGGCCTGGAAAAAGCATTCTCGCACTCACGGGCGAGTTGTCGGCTAACAGCCAGTAACCAAGTGGTGATTTACGGCTTCTCGATCGTGTCGCATTTCGTTTGATTCCTGATCTCGCGGGGGCTCTCGCGGATTTACCAAGCAAAGTAGTAAATGATAAGAGCGCGATCACTCGTATATCTGATTGCCGCGATGCAATGAGCTTCTTGTCACTAAGGTCCGGTTCGAGAGGTTGGATCGAATTCCTTCGCCCGGATGACGCTACTCGGAAAGAGCCACCGTCCAATGTGTTCAGCGAACAGGATTGGACCTAAGCGATCTCCGCCAACCCCGCCTCGGATCGAAGCCCTCGCTCCTCCTCCACCGCCGCTCCGAAGCGCACCACCACGAACGTCAGATCGTCCTGCAGCGCGCTGCCGCCCATGAATTCCCGCACCGCCGAAAGGATCCGCCGCCGGATCTCCTCCGCCCCCGCCGCGTAGCTCTGCCGCAACAGATCGGCCAGGCGCGGCTCACCGAATTCGTCGTCGCGATCGTCGCGCGCTTCCACGATGCCATCCGAATACACCACCAGGACGTCACCCGGAGCGACCGGCACGGAGCCTTGTTCAAACGCCGCGCCAGCCAGCAATCCCACCACCGTTCCGCCCACCGTCAGCCGTTCCACCTCCACCTCGCCGCCACGCGCGCGCACCAGCAGCGGCGGACAGTGGCCCGCGTTGATGTACTGTAGCGCCCCACCCGCCGGATCGTAGTAACACCAGAACATCGTGGCGTAGCGTTCTCCCGAAGCCCGATCCAAAAGAAGCCGGTTCAGCCGCCGCGTCGCTCGCTCATGCTGCGCCGCCGATACCGTCCAATCGCCCAACCGAACCGCGCCGTGAATCAGCGACGCCAGCAGCGCCGCCGGCAGCCCTTTGCCCGATACGTCGGCCAACACCAAAGCCGCGCGGCACGAGTCCGTTGAAAAGGCGTCGTAGAAATCGCCACCCACCTCCCCCGCCGGTACGCACTCGCCCGCCAGTTCCATGCCGCTCAAAACGGACGGTCCCGATGGCAGCAGCGTTTGCTGCACCCTTCGCGCCAGTTCCACCTGTTCCTCCACGTGCCGCGCCCGCAAGTAAACCGGAAGTCGCAACGCCATTATCAGCACGGAAGCGAGAAGCGCGATCGCCGCCGAGCACTCGACGATCAAGTTGCGCCGGATCGGCGACAACGCGGCGTTGGCCTGCTCAAGCGACACCGCGATCTCGAGAACCGGAAACGGCGGCGCTCCGTTGGACACCCGCCCCCGAGGCGGCCCATGCCCGCGGACGTGCATCGGGAACAGCTCGGCCACCACCTCGCCCACCGGCGTTCCTAGCGTCGTGAAGACGGGCTCGTGCTCCCGGAACCCGCGGCGAATCTTCTCCGCCGAAAACGAGGCGCGCAATGACAGTCCCTCCCGGCCCAACACCCGCCCATCCGGCGCGCGCAACTCCATCCAAACCGGCTTGTCCGCCCCGCTCGCCGGCTTTTCAAACACTGCGCGGACCGCGCTCTCGTCCTCCATCCTCACCTGCTGCAACTCGCGTTCGAGCGCCGCCGACAGCCGGTTCATCTCGCGGCGCCCCTGATCGATGGCCAGTCTCTTCGAAACGAAAACGTAGGTGGTGATGGAGTCGAAAAGCAGCAGCCCCGAAAGCCCGACGCCGACCGCCAGCAAGGCGAGAAACCAGTATTGGCCCCGGCGAATCTTCTTGCCTCCCAAAGGCTGGAAATGACGAAGGAGACTCACGATGAGTTGGCCTGTGAAACCAAGTGTACACGAGACCTCCGCCTATTCCACCTTCGCGCCGCCGAGCGAAGCCGTCGCCAGAACGCCGCTCAACCCCATCGTCTCCACCACCGACGACGGCACGATCACCATCGCGCCCCGCTCCTTGATCGCCTCGTACAACATATTCATCGCCCGCAAATGCAGCGCCACGGGATTGTTCTGATACGTCAGCGCCGCTTGCGCGAAGCTCTCCGAAATCTCCCGTTCCGCCTGTCCCAATATATTCCGCGCCTGCCGTTCCCGCTCCGCCTGCGCCTGGCGCGACATCGCGTCCTCCAGCGCCTGCGGAATCCGCACGTCGCGAATCTCGACAGACTGCACCGTGATCCCCCACGGCGTCGTCTTCTCGTCCAAGATCCGCTGCAACTCGCGCCCCAATGATTCGCGCTCCGTAATCATCTGCGCCAACTCATGCCGCCCGATCGATTCCCTCAGTCCCGTCTGCGCGCTCATCGTGATCGCCTGAACGAAATCCTCCACTTCGAGAATCGACTTCTCCGGATTCCACACCAGCCAAAATACGATGGCGTCCACATTCACCGGCACTGTATCGCGCGTCAATGTGGACTCCGCCGTTACGCTCGCCACGCGCACCCGTTGATCCACATACCGGCTCAGCGTCTCGACGATCGGGATCACGTGAAACCATCCCGGTCCGCGCAGCCCGGCGTAGCGCCCCATCCGCAGCACCGCCACCTTTTCCCATTGGTCCGCCACCTTGATCGAAAACAGCAGATACACCCCTACCAGCGTTCCGGCAATGAGCGGCGCCCGGATTCCCAGCGCCTCCGAAATCCACAACCCCGCTCCCACGCAGACGGCGAACAACGCCATCGCGATTCCACTAATTTGACTCTTAGTTCGATCCCGCCACATAACGCCTCATCTCCTCTTCTTGCCCGCGTCTTTTTGAAGCTCCCGCAACTGCTCGATTATTTCGTCGACACCGAAGCCCTCCGAACCCGCGCGGGCCGCGAATTCCCCCGCCAACTGGCTCAAACGCCGCTCTCGCTCGGCATCGTCGCGCTGGACTTTTTTCTGGCTGATAAACGTCCCCGTCCCCTGCTGCGTCTCCAGCACGCCGCGAATTTCCAACTCGCGATACGCCCGGATCACCGTGTTCGGATTGATCGCCAGATCGACAGCCAATTGCCGCACCGTCGGTAGCTGATCCCCCACCGCCAGCGACCCCGAGGCCAGTCCTCCCGCCACCTGATCGATGATCTGGCGGTAAACCGGAACCCCGCTCCGCGGGTCCAATCCGAATTGCGCCGGTCTTTGCTTCTTACTCACCTAGAACTATAGTGTACTAGTTCTATAGAACAGTCAAGAGAAAAATGCGGCGGGCCGCCGGCGCGCCAAAGAGTCCGGTGTTTAGACTCCCACCGCCAACAACGCGCCCCAGTGGAACCCCGCCCCGAAGGCGGCGAAACAAACCGGTTCGTCCACCGCCGGCCCGCCGCTCGCCTCCCACCACTCGGCCGCCGCGATCAGCAGCGACGCCGACGACGTGTTCCCATACCGCGCGATGTTCGAATAAAACTTCTCCGCCGCCACGCCGATCCCCTTCGCGATGCGATCCAGCAGGTTCTGATTCGCCTGGTGCATCAGAAACACCTCCACCGCCTCCGCCGCCAGCCCGTTTCTCTGAAGCAGCGCCGTGATCGCCCTCGGCACTTTGCGCGAAGCCTGCATGATTACCGACCGCCCGTTCATCTCCAGCGGCCCGTCGAACCCCAACCGCAGGTCTTCGGCATACGCGCCGTCCGATTGCACCAGCGCGTCGGCGATTCTCGCCTTCCCCGCCTCCGCGCTCACCAAACAAGCCCCCGCGCCGTCGCCGAACAGGATCGCCACATTGCGGTCCAGCGGCTCGCGCATCGCCACCGCCGACATCTTCTCCGCGCCGATCACCAGAATATTTCGATACACCCGCGCCAACTCCGCCGCCAGCGCCAATCCGAACAACGATCCCGCGCTCGCCATGGGCAGATCGATCGCCGCCGCTTCTCCAATTCCCAATTGATAGGCCACCGCGGCCGCCGGCCCCGGAAATCGCCTGTCCCCCGATCCCGACGCCACGATCACCATCCCGATGTCGGCCGCCTTCACGCCATCCTTCGCCAGGCAATCGCGCGCCGCCGCCACCGCCATGCTCGCCGCCGTCTCCTCGCCCGCGGCATAGCGCCTCCGCTCGATGCCGGAAACCTCGAAGATCCACTCCGGCGTTACGCCCAGCCGCCCGGCCAACTCCTCGTTGCCCGCCTCGTGCTCCGGCAGATACGTCCCAAACCCGCGCAAAAACGCCACGCCTTAGCCTCGGCTATCCAGATACGCCTCGATTCGCGCGATCGACTCGAACTTTCGCGGCGTCAGATCGGCGTCGGGAATCTTTAGCCGAAACCGCTTCTCCAACTCCGCCACCAGATCGGGCAACGCGAAGGAATCGAGGTATCCCGAATCGAACAATCCCTCGTCCGGCTCCGGCGTCGACGCCTTCCCCGAAGCATTCTTTAGAATCTCGCCGATCTCCTCCCTGCGGTTCATCTTCTCGACTCCAGCGCCCGCATCCGCGCGTCCGTGAAACGCCGGTATTGCTCCATCAAGTCGGCGAACAACGCGCGCCCCAGCATTTGATATCCCGCCGGCGTCAAATGCACATAGTCGGGCTGCGCCAGTCCCGCCTGCACCCAAAGTTTCTTCGATCCGGGCCCGCCCATGCGCTCCCGCCAATCCCAAAACGCGCACCCGGCCTCCCGCGCCACCTCGCGCTGGATGCGGATCACCTCGTCCAGATGCGGAAACCGGATCAACCCGCGCCGCCCTCTCAAATAACAATCCGGCGGCCCGATTAGCGCGATGCTCGCCTCCGGCGCGTCCTCCCGCAACCGCGCCACCGCCGCCGTCACCGCCGCCCGGTAATCCTCCGCCGTCCACTTCGGACTCAGCGCCTCGTTCGTCCCATAGGCGACCGTGATCAGCGCGGGATCGCGCTCGGCGATCTGCTCGCGAAGGATCTCGCCGTCCCACTCCCCGATCATGCTCACCTGCGCTCCATTGATCCCCAGCGTCTCGAACGTCACTCCCTCGTTCCGTTCCGCCACCCATCCGAACAGCCGCACCGGCGCCGCGGAAGTCGTCCTCACCGTATAGCGATGCTCCCCCGGCGCCGGTTGATATTCGAAAAAGCCCGCCTGGTAATCCCCGTCCGTCTCCTACCGTTCCGATCGGCGCTCCGTCCGCCTCGATGTCTACGCTTCCGCCGCCCGGCTGCCGCAAATAGCAAAGCTTCAACTCATCGCATTCGGCCGTCACCGTCACCGTCTCGCCGGCCCTTTCGGATGTGATGCTCACTCCTCCCAATCCGTACCGCCCATCCCCGGCCCGCCCCACCAAACCCTCCGTATGCCAACCCGGAGAATTGCCGCCGTGCAAATCGAAGCGCCGGTACCCGCGGTAGGGATGGCCCGCGAATCCGAACCCTGGGCCGCCGGAGCCGAATCGCGCCTGGAAACTTTGCCGCATCGCGTTGACCCAATCGTCGGACGCGGTGTGCGAATCGCCGTATTGCAAAATATGCACCGGCGTTTTGTCCTCGCCCGCGCGGGAAAGCCGCTCGAAGAACGGCGCCAGCGCCGCGGCGTTCCGGAACGAATCCGCCTCCGGCGACATCTCCGACGAAATCTTTTCAAACGCCGCCCGCCGGTACACGATGGGCGCCGCGTGAACGGCCGCCCGCTTCCGTTTCTTTAGACTCCGCTTCCGCGCGCCGGGCTTCTTCGCCGTCGCTCCGCTCGACGGCAGTGTCGTTAACGCCAGCGCCAGCAGTAGGGAGGTCGTCTTCACGCCCGGTTACCTCGCGCCTTCGGCGGAGCGCTCGTATCCGCGCATCGTCGCGCCGTAAAGCAACGCGCCCACCTTCGCCGCTCCCGCCGGAAGCGGATGCATAAAATCGGCGCTCACCAATCGCGGCTGCGCTTCGTACCATCGCCCCATCGTGCCCGCGCCGCCCATCGCCTCGAAAGTGTCGAAGAAGGCGCAGCCCGTCTCGGCCGCGATTTCCCGCTGCAACTCCACGATCCGCGGCAGCACCGGAACCGTAACGATCTCGCCGCCCGCGCCGCGCTCGCCCCGGTCCATCGGCCCCATCACCAGCACCGAAGCGTCCGGCACGGCCGCCTTCACGCGCGCGATCACCCGGCGCAGCTCGTCGGGATAATACCGCTCGATATATTCTGGAAAAACGCTCTCATTGGTTCCGTAATTGATCACCACGAGATCCGGACGCTGATGGCGCACCTGCGCGGCCCACTGTTCCGGCTCGAAATAACGCAACACCGCCTGAACTTGGCCGCCGTTGAGTCCTAAACTATGATAAATCACTCCCGGCCCATTCTTCTCGAAGGTCCATCCGAACAGCCGCACCGTCCCTTGCGTCACGCGTAGCGTCACGCTCTCCGTTCCCTCCGGCAAGGCGAACTCGGCGAACCCCGGCTCCGTCTCCGTCCCGCCGGTGTCCACGCTCCCGAGCGTCCTCCCTTCCGCTAGCACGTCGAAAATCCCTCCGCCCGGCTGCCGCAAGTAGTCCACTTCCACGCTCGTGTGTCCGGCATCGGCCAACGTCACGGTCGAAACCGCCCCCGCGCCGCCTTCGAAGCTCACCCCTCCCAGCCCGTGAATTCCATCGCGCGCCCGCGCTTGCGTCGCCGGCGAAATGCGCCACCCTTTCGCCTTCAACTCCACTCCCCGGTGACCGTACCAAGCCCACGGTTTGGCGATCAGCACAAACCCGTGCCCGGCGTCCCCGAAGCGCCGCTGCAATAACGCGCGCACGTCGGCGGTGATCGAATCCGCGGTCACCGGCGAATCCCCGTAATGCAAAATGCGCGTAATCGCTCCCGGTTGCTTCTCATCCGTCCGCCGCAACGCCTCGTAAAAATGCCGCATCACCCCGCTGTTGTCGACGATTTCCGGCAAGCCCGGCTCCATTGGCGCCGGCAGGACCCTCGCCGCCGCCGCCGGTCCGCTCCTGGCCGCCCGCTTGGGCGCCAGCATTTGCCGCAGCGGCGCGTACTCGATCAGTGCGGCCATCAGCGCCAGCGTCGCGATCGCCAGCGTCGTCTTCCCCGGAAGCGGTCCGAATCGAAAATCCTCAGAACCGTTGATAGACAAACGGCGCCGCCCCCGTCGCGGCCACGAACCGGATCGCCAGCGCCAGCAGCGCCAGCGCCGCCGCCTGCGCATAGAACGGCGCGCGGCAATACACGCTCAACACGCGTTGATACCACCCCTTCGGCCAATAATGCGCCGCCACGGCAACGGCGAAAACCAGCCAGAACCCGGCGGAAATATTCGCCGCCCCCGCCGTTCCGGAAAAAATTTGCGCCAGGATGTCGCGCGCCGTCTCCACGCTCCCCGCCCGGAAAAAGATCCACGCGAACACGACGAAATGAAACGTCGCCAGAATCCGCAGTGTCCTCAGGGCAGCGTTCGGCGAAGGTTGCCGCTTCCCCCGCCACGCCTGCCAGCCGCGCGTGGCCGCCAATCCCGCGCCGTGAATCAATCCCCAAATTCCGAACGTCCATCGCGCCCCGTGCCAGATCCCTCCAATCGCGAATGTCACGATCAGGTTCACGTAAGGCATCCAGCGGCTGCGTTTGCCCGGCAGCGAGAAGAACAAATAATCTCTGAGCCAGTTCGACAACGAGATGTGCCATCGCCGCCAGAAATCGGCGATGTTGTCCGCCGTGTACGGCCGGTTGAAATTCGGCGGCAACTTCACTCCCAGCAGCAGCGCCGACCCCAGCGCGATGTCCGTGTATCCGGAGAAATCGTAGTAAAGCTGGAACGCATACCCGTAAACGCCCATCAGCACTTCGAACCCGGAGTACAATTTCGGCAGATCGAAGATCCGGTTCACCAAATGCTCACCCAGGTAATCGGCGATGAGAAACTTCTTCATCAGCCCCAGCCCGATCCAAAACAGCGCCCGCCCGCCGTCTTCGGCCGTCACCGTCCGCCCCGTCCGCTCCCACTGCGGCATCAGCGCCGCCACGCGCGTAATCGGCCCGGCGAGCGTCGTCGGAAAAAAACTCACCGAACACAAATAAGCCAAATAACTCGACGCAGCCTTCGCGTCTTTGCGGTACACGTCGATGGTGTACGTCATCGCCTGAAAGCCGTAGAACGACAGCCCCAGCGGCAGAGTCCACGCCGCCATCCCGCCAAACAGCGGCAGGTATTTCGCCGACGCGATCAAGCCCACGTTTATCGCCACGCTCAGGCTCACCATCGCCCGCCGCGCGGCGCCGGAGGCGGATCGCTCCATCGCCCTCGCCAAAATAAAATCGGCGCTTGCCGCCGCCGGAATCAGCGCCAGATAAACGGGCGACCACCGCCCATAGAAATACGCGTTCGCCGCGAGAATGACGAACAGCCCGGCCACGCGCGCCCGCGCCAACAGCCAATAGGAGAAGTAGACGGCAAGAAGGAAGACAAAATATTCCGGCGAGGTGAGCGGCATGGAGGGGAGGCGGGCGGAATGCGGAGACTGGATTTCAAGGCGTTAACCCCAAAAAAATAAGTCGCGCACACCGTTCCCTAGGCGGGCGGCATGCGCGACATTAAAATCCTTCAACCACGCAGGCCGCTTTCGCGGTCCATTGCGTGCTTCATGAGGAAAGCTTAGCCCTTCGGTGCGGGGGCGGCCATCTTGTCGGTCTTCTTGGCCTTCTTAGCCTTCTTCGCCTTCTTGGCGGGTTTGTCGGTCTTCGGAGCGTCCTGAGCGAACATCGCCGTGGCGCCGAGCACCATCGACAGGCCGAGCATGAGGGTCATGATCTTTTTCATAGTGTGTGTTCTCCTTGTAGTGTGGAAACTGACTGCTTGCAGATCTATCATGCCAGAAGCCGCATGAATGCGCCCTTAAGTCCGAATTAAAAAGGCTTCATATTCGAGCGTAAGAGAAAAAACAATGTTCCTCGCCCTTTTCCTCGCCGTATCGCCCTCCTCCTGGGTTCCCGTCCGCTGGACCTCGAGCGACCCCGTCACGCTCGACCTCCTCAATGAAACTCCTGTAAACTGCCTTCTCGTCGAACGCGCCCAGTGGTCCAAGCCGTTCGCCGTCGCGGCCGCGGCGCGTAAAATCTCCGTTCTCGGCGTCGTCCACCCCGGCCCCTCCGCCCTCGACCAAGCCCGCCAGGCCGCCGCCCTCGGCCTCTCCGCGGTCGTGCTCGAAGGCGATTTTCCCGCCGCTATCGCCACAGCCCTCGGCGACTCGAAGATCCCTTACGTCGAGCTTTGCTCCCGCAACAAAATGCGGTTCGATCCCGGCCAGGCCATCGCCGGCACCGACCAAGGCATCTGGCCTGGCGTCGACACGGGCAAGGGCGGCGAGGCCAAATCCGCTCCCAGCGGCACTCCCTGGATCGACACCAACACCGGCTTCCTCCGCTTCGTTCACGCCCTGACGCCTTCCCCCGTTTGGATCGGGAATCTTCCGCCGTCCAACGCCGTCGTCGGCGTCGACCGCTATCTGCAAGCCATCGGCGACGCCGCCATGAGCGGCGCTCATTGGATCGTCGCCCTCGACGGCGATTTGAACCAGCGCCTTCTCGCCCGCGACCCGCGCGCCCTCAACCAATGGAAGTCCATCGCCGATTGCCTTCAGTTTTATGAGGACCATGCCGAGTGGCGCGCCTGGCAGCCCCGCAGCGATCTCGCGCTGGTCGAAGACGCCGCCAGCGGCGCGCTGCTCTCCGGCAGCATCCTCGATATGATCGCCGTCAAACACACCCCCGTCCGCCCCATCCCGCCGGCCAAGCTCTCCGGCGACTCGTTGAAGGGTCTCACCATGGCCGCCGACGTTAACCCTTCCGCTCTCACTCCCGCCCAACGCCAAGCCCTCGCCGCCTTCACGCGCGCCGGCGGCACCCTGCTCAACGCCCCGGCCGGTTGGAAATTCGTCCTCCCCAAAGACAACCAGATCACCCTCGACGCCAGTTCCCTCCAGCAGCTCGACGAAATCTGGAAGGAGCTAAATTCCCTCACCGGCCGCAAGAACCTTGGCGCCCGCCTCTTCAACGTCTCGACCATGATCTCCAATCTAATCGAAGCCCCGGGAGGCAGCCCCGTCGTCCTTCATCTGGTGAACTATTCCGACTACGCCGTCGACTCCATCACCGTCCACGTCTCCGGCCACTTCACGCACGCCGTTCTGTTCACCCCCGGCGCCAAACCCGTCGCCCTCGCTCCCTACGATGTCGAAGAGGGCACCGCGGTCGACATCGACAAAATGAACACCGTCGCCGCCCTCGAGCTGCAATGATCCCCCGGCTATCATAGTGGCGATGTCCCCCGCGCACCAACGCCTGGCCGCCCTCAGCGCCGCTCTGCTTCACCTCCACAAACGGCTCCTGGACTCCGAGACCGCCCTCTACGACCGCGACGTAACCCGCGTCACCTCGCCCAACCAGTTGCTCGGCCTGGTGCTGAACGACCCCGCCTTCGCCTGGCTCCGCGAGCTCTCTCAGTTAGTGGTGGTGATCGACGAAGCTCTCGACGCCGACGTCCCCGTAACGCAAGAAGACGCCGCCCGCCTCATCGCCCTGACCCGCGCCCTCCTAGTCCCCTCCGAACACGGCAACGGCTTCCACCGCCGCTACTACGACGCCTTCCAACGCGATCCCGACACCGTCCTCGCCCACGCCGAGGCGATGAAAGTCCTGGCCGGCCTCGGCTGAAGCGCGTTTCGCCGTTCGCGAACGAGCGGCGGCCATATCGTCACAAGTTGAGGCGCGCTTACGTTAAGATGGAGCGACGCAGTCGCCACGTCCCCTAGATAATGATTGGCCAAACCATCTCGCACTACCTCATTGTCGAGAAACTGGGTAACGGAGGGATGGGCGTGGTGTTCAAGGCCGAAGACCTAAAGCTCGGCCGCTTCGTCGCTCTCAAATTTCTTTCCGGCGATCACGCCCAGGATGCCGTCAGTCTCGAGCGCTTTCGCCGCGAGGCGCGCACCGCCTCGGCTCTCGATCACCCGAACATTTGCACGACCTTCGAAGTTGGCGAGCACGACGGAGTGCCGTTCATCGCGATGCAGTATCTGGAGGGCGTAACTCTTCACCGCCGCATCGCGGGCCATCCGCTCCCGATGGAACAGACGCTTGAGATCGCGATTCAGATCGCCGACGCTCTCGATGCGGCGCACTCCAGGAGCGTCGTTCACCGCGACATCAAACCGGCGAACATCCTCCTCACCACGCAAGGGCAAGCCAAGATACTGGACTTCGGCCTGGCAAAGCTCACCGCCTCCTCCGCCCGCGGCGATGCGAATCCGTCCGATCTGACGCGCACCCTCGGTGTCGAGATCACCAGCGCGGGTTCCGCGGTGGGCACGGCCGCGTTCATGTCGCCGGAGCAGGCGCTCGGCCGCGAGCTCGATCAACGTACCGACCTGTTCTCGTTCGGGGCGGTGCTCTACAAAATGTTGACCGGCAAGCTGCCCTTCGAAGGCGACACACATGCGGCCATCTTCGACGCGATCCTCCATAAAACGCCCGTCGAGCCGGCCCGATTGAACTCCGAAGTT
Organism: uncultured Acidobacteriota bacterium; assembly: GCA_963823105.1. GTDB lineage: Bacteria > Acidobacteriota > Terriglobia > Bryobacterales > Bryobacteraceae > JAJYKC01. The sequence continues at coordinate 535,555 of CAWGKC010000004.1, read as the reverse complement.
CCCGCCGAAATGACCCGGATCGTTTATAAGGCGCTGGAGAAGGACCGGGAGCTGCGTTACCAGTCCGCGGCGGATCTCCGAACGGATCTAAAACGTCTGCGCCGCGAGTCGGAAGCGATTCGGATTTCGAGCGCCCATCCCGCCCATGGGCCGAACGCGCATAGCGCAGGGGCTGCGCCGCCTTCGGCGAAGCGCTGGACCGCGCGGACAAAGACCTTGCTTGCGGCCGGGCTTGCGGCGGCGCTGGCCGCGGGGCTGGCGGGGGCTTTCCTGCTCCGGCGTTCGCAACGCGCCGACCGCCTGAACGGGAAAGATACCGTGGTTCTCGCGGATTTCGACAACTCCACGGGCGACCCGGTGTTCGACGACACGCTCAAGCAGGCGCTGAGCGTTGCGCTGCGGCAATCGCCGTTTCTCAATCCGCTCTCGCAGGAAAGGGTAGGCGGAACGCTACGCCTGATGACGCTGCCCGCCGAAACGCCGCTCAACTCCGAACGGGCCCGCGAGGTGTGCCAGCGCGCGGGGAGCAAAGCCTACATTGCCGGTTCCATTGCCCGGCTGGGGAGCGATTACGTCGTCGGGTTGAAAGCCGTGAACTGCCGGACCGGCGACATTCTCGGCCAGGAACAGGCCACGGCGCCCGCCAAGGAAAAGGTCCTGGATGTGCTGGGCCAAGCGGCGACCAGGTTGCGCTCGGAGTTGGGAGAGTCTCTGGCCACCATTCGCAAATACGACATGCCTCTGGTTCAGGCGACAACTTCGTCGCTCGAGGCGCTGAAAGCTTACAGCCTGGGTCTGAGGACCGCGGACGAAAAAGGGCCCGCGGCCTCCCTGCCCTTCGATCTGCGGGCCATTCAACTGGACCCGGGCTTCGCCATGGCGTACCGCGCGGTGGGACTCGACTATTCGAATCTGGCGCAAACGGGGCGCTCGAGCGAATATCTCGCCAAGGCTTTCGAGTTGCGAGAGCACGCCAGTGAGCGGGAAGCGATGATCATCGCCGCCGACTACTACTTTCTGGTGACCGGCGAGCTGCAAAAAGCCGCGCAGACGTTCCAAGAGATCGTGGCGGTTTACCCGAGCGACGAGGCGGCCGTAAACAACTTGGGGAGCGTGTACGAGCAGCTCGGACAGTTCGAGAAGGCCATCGAGATCGAGAGCCGGGACATCGCCATGAATCCAGACACGGTAACCGCTCGGGAGAACCTCGCCAACGACTACCTGGCCCTGGGGCGCTTTGAGGACACGCGCCGCATCGTGGCGGACGCGCACGCGCAGGGGCTCGAGGACTACGTGCTGCACATGACGCAATACGAGCTGGCGTTCAATGCCAACGACTCCCGGGCGCTGGCCGAACAGCAAGCCTGGTTCGCCGCCGGGTCCGAGGCGGAACCGTTTGGCCTGGAGTTGGCGTCCCGCACGGAGGCCTTCCATGGCAAAGCGGAAAGCGCGGACGAACTCGGAAGGAAGGCGGTTGAGGCCGCGCTGCGCGGCGACAATCGGGAGAGCGCGGCTTTATGGCTGGCGAGTGGTGCGATTCGGGACGCGGCTTTTGGGAATCCCGCCGAGGCGAACCGGCAGGCGAGCGCGGCGTTGCGGCAGGCGCCGGGCAACCAGGCGGCCGAGATTCTGGCGTCGCTCGCCTTGGCTGCGGCGGGCGACGTTGCGCGCGCCGAATCGTTGAATCGCGATCTGCGCGCTCGCTTCCCGCTCGACACCGATGTGCAGTCTTATTGGTCTCCCGCGATCCAGGCGCAAATCGCTCTGGCGCGGAAGGATCCGGCGGGCGCCCTCGATGCGCTGAGCGCCATATCCACGCTGGAATATAGCGGAATCCCCTTCGACCTGAATGTCTCGTGCCTGTATCCCACTTATCTGCGTGGCGAGGCTTATATGGCGTCGGGACAGGGCGCGGCCGCGGCGGGGGAGTTCGAGAAAATTCTGAATCGACCCGGCATGGTTTGGAACTGCTGGACGGGAGCCTTGGCGCATTTGGGAGTGGCCCGCGCCAACGCCTTGGCATCGAAAACTTCGCGAGGAGCGGAAGCCGATGCCGCCCGGCTCCGGGCGCTCGCGGCATACAAGGATTTTCTCACCCTGTGGAAAGACGCGGACGCCGAAATTTCGATTTTGAAGGCTGCCAAAGCCGAATACGCGGCGCTGCGGGAACGCCCGCCGTCGAGCATGCAAAGAGAATAGTCGTATGCCGGCTCAAGCGAAGGCGTTCGCGCCAGGAGATTTCCCGGTCCGGCTGTTCCGTTCCAAGCGGGAATGGGCGGCGTGGCTTGAGAAGAACCATGGCACGAGCGCCGGCCTGTGGCTCAGGCTGGCCAAGAAGGATTCGGAGTTGCGGTCGGTGTCTTACAAGGAAGCGCTCGATGTCGCGCTTTGCTACGGATGGATCGACGGGCAGAAGAAGCCGGAGAGCGAAGAGGCGTGGCTGCAGAAGTTCTTGCGGCGTTCGAGCCGGAGCATTTGGTCGAAGATCAACCGGGACAAGGCGCTGGCGCTGATTGCCGGCGGGGAGATGACGGCGGGGGGCTCCAGGCGATCGAGAACGCGAAGAAGAACGGGCGATGGGAAGCGGCGTACGATTCGCCGCGCGGGGCCGCCGTGCCGGAGGATTTGCAAACGGCGCTGGCGGCGAATCCGCGGGCGAAGGCGTTCTTCGAGACGCTGAACAAGGCGAACCGGTACGCGGTGTTGTGGCGAATTCAGACGGTGAAGAAGGCGGAGACGCGCGCGCGGAAGATCGCGCAGTTCGTCGCGATGCTGGAAAAAGGCGAGAAGCTTCATCCCTGAATCGACGGGGCGGCGGGAAGTATACTAAGGATCGATGCACGACGGGACGATGAGCAGACGGGCGTGGCTGGGAACGGTGGCGCCGGCGGCGGGGATGGGCGCGGCGGTTTTGCACGGCCAGGAGTATCGCATGGGCGGCGCCGATATCAAGCTGGGCGTGGCTTCCTATTCGTTCCGGAAGTTTTCGCGCGCGCAGGCGATCGAGATGACGAAGCAGTTGGGCACGCCGTACCTCAGCGTCAAGGATTTCCATCTTGCCCTGAATAGCACTCCCGAACAGCTTGCGGCGGCGAAGAAAGAGTTCGCGGACGCCGGCATTGTGCTGGTGGGATGCGGCGTGATCACTTTCAAGGAAGACAGCGACAGCGACATCCGGCCCAAGTTCGAATATGCGAAGCGAATGGGCTTTCCGTTGATGACCTGTATGCCTGCGCGGAACGTGCTTCCAAAGCTCGAAGCCTACGTGAAGGAGTACGACATCAAGATCGCGGTTCATAATCATGGGCCGGAGGATCCGAATTTTCCCACGCCGCAAAGCGCGCTGAAGATCGTCAAGGACATGGATCCGCGCTGCGGGCTCTGCATCGATGTGGGACACACGGCGCTTGCGGGGGCGGACGTGGTGGAATCGATGGAGGAAGCCGGGCCTCGATTGCTGGACATGCACGCGAAGGATCTTAAAAACACGCTGGTCGAAGCGAGCCAGACGGCGGTTGGGGACGGAAAGCTGCCGTTTCCGAAGATTTTTCTCCAGTTACTGAAGATGAAGTACGGCGGTTGCGTGAATCTCGAGTATGAGATCGACGAAACCAATCCGCTGCCCGGCATGCGGCAGAGTTTCTCGTATATGCGGGGCGTGCTGGCGGGCATACAAGGCGCGAAGTATCCGGCATAACTTGACCGGCATGTTAGTAAGTGGGATGACTTTCAGGTGCCGCCGGTCCGGATATCCGGTCCTGTTCGCGCTGGCGGCTTCGGCGGCGCTCACGGGCCAGACCGCGGCGCGTCCGAAGATTCTTGGCGTGGCGCACTACGCCATCTTCGCTCACGACTATGAGAAATCGCGCGCGTATTATGGGACTTTCCTCGGTTTTCAAGAGCCTTACTCGTTGAAGAATTCGGACGGGACGCCGTCGATGACGTTCTTCAAGATCAACGACCGGCAGTACATCGAACTTTTTCCGGAGAAACAGGCCGGCAGCGATCGTTTGAATCATCTATCGCTGGAGACCGACGATATCGAGGCGTTGCGGTTGTATCTTGGTTCGAGAGGAGTGAAAGTTCCGGCGCATGCGCAGAGGGCGAGGATCGGCAATTTGAGTTTCAACATAACCGACCCGGAAGGGCATACGCTGGAAATGGTGCAATACATGCCGGAAGGCTGGACCGAGCGGGCGAAGGGGAAGTTCCTGAGCGAAGAACGGATCTCGAAGCACATGATGCACGTTGGGATTACCGTAACGCGGCTGGAGCCGGAATTGCGGTTTTACGAGGATGTTCTGGGGTTTCAGGAGACGTGGCGCGGGAGCCACTCGGGAGCGGCGCTTTCATGGGTGAACGTGAAGGTGCCGGACGGGGACGATTACGTGGAATTCATGTTATTCAAAGACGCTCCTCCGGCCGCGCAGCGAGGCGGGGCGCATCACATCGCCTTGGAGGTACCGGATATTCGCGCCGCCGCCGCGACATTGGAAGCGAGGCCGTATTATAGGGATGGATACGGGCGAAAAATCGAGATTCATACGGGTGTGAACGGAAAGCGGCAGGCGAATCTGTTCGATCCGGACGGGACGCGGACGGAACTGATGGAGCCGCGAACGGCGGACGGCAAGCGGGCAGTCTCCTCGACGGCGCCGCCTCCGCAATAGCCGGGAGACGCGACTCAGTTCGAGACAAACGATATGCCGATCGCAAAACATGACGTTCTGGTGGTTGGTTCCGGTGCCTCCGGCGGTTGGGCGGCGAAGGTGATTTCGGAGAGCGGGCTGAAGGTGGCGGTGCTCGATTGCGGGAGGGTTCAACAGGATTCGAATTTTAGCGAGCATGTTCCCCAGTACCGGCTGCCGTTCCGTAACTTGAAAGGGGGTCAACCGGTGGCGCCGCACATCGCGCAGACGCGGCCGGTGCAGGGGCAGTGTTACGCCTGCACCGAGTGGAACTACGAATGGTTCGCGAACGATCACGACGAACCTTACACGACGGCCGAAGGCATGCCTTATAACTATTTCGGGCGGCTGCGCGTGACGGGCGGGCGGACGAACGTGTGGGGCCGGCTTTGCTTCCGGCTGAGCGATTTGGACTTTAAAGCCGCATCCCACGACGGGTTCGGCGAGGACTGGCCGATTTCTTATAAAGATGTCGCGCCGTATTACGACCTGGTGGAGCGGTATGTGGGGGTGACGGGGATGCGCGAAGGGCAGGACGTTTTGCCCGATGGGCAGTATCTTCCACCAATGGGGATGACTTGTTCGGAATGGAACTTCCGGAAAGTGGTGAAGCAGCGCTACGGACGGACGGTAACTCTGAGCCGGTCGGCCAATCTGACCCAGGCGATCAACGGGCGACAGGCGTGTCATTACTGCGGCCCGTGCGAGCGGGGCTGCGTTACGCATTCGTATTTCAACTCGTCTTTCACGACGCTGAAAGACGCGCTGGCCACTGGGAATTGCGAGCTGATTCCAAACGCGATGGCGTATCGGGTGATGATGGATCCGGGGACGAACCGCGCCACGGGAATCGAGTATGTCGACCGAGTTACTAAGCAGACGCGGGAGATTCGCGGAAGGGTGGTGGTTCTGGCGGCGTCGGCGATGGAATCGACCCGAGTGTTACTGAACTCCTCGACACCGCGGCACTCTAACGGTTTGGCGAATTCGAGCGGAGCGCTGGGGCACTATTATACGGATAGCCTGAAAGGCGGAATAGCGGAGGGCAGAGTAACAGACTCCTCGACGAAGCTGACGCTGGATGGGCCGCACAGGCCGACCGGCACCTATGTGATTCGTTTTCGCAATGTACCCGGCCAGCCGGCGATGAAATCCTTTTTACGCGGGTACGGATTGCAGGGAAGCAACGGGGCGGCGTTCCACGGCTCGGCGCCGGGCTTCGGGGAAGAATACAAGAAAACGGCCCGGCAACTGAGCGAGCGCTTCGGCGTTCAATGCTACGGCGAGGCTCTGCCAAGATTCGAAAATTACGTGGAGATCGATCCCAAGGTGAAGGATATTTTTGGCATTCCGGTGCTTCGTTTTCACGTGGCGTGGGGGGACAACGAGCGCAATATGGTTCGGGACGCGGCCGAGCAGGGGGCGGAAATGCTGGAAGCGGCGGGCGTGAAAGACATTCAAGTCCGTTCGCAGATCCATCCACCGGGCGACGCCAACCACGACGTGGGCACCGCGCGGATGGGATCCGATCCGAAGAAGTCCGTGCTGAACGCTTTCAACCAGACGCACGACGTGAAGAATTTGTTTGTGATGGACGGAGCGTGTTTCAACTCGCCGGGATGCCAGAATCCGACGCTCACCATCATGTCGTTGGCGGTGCGATCCAGCTACCATCTTCTGGAGGAGATGCGGAAGTCGAATCTGTGAGAAAGGGAATTGGAATGGACGAGGAAACCTCTTTCCATCGGCGCGAGCTGATGCGGCGGACGCTGCAGACCGCGGCCGGCGCGTCGCTTGCGGCGGCGCTTCGGGCGGACGGCGGCGACGCATGGAAACCGAAATTCCTGAGCGCGGAGCAGGACCGCGCGCTGATCGCGTTAGGGGAACGCATCGTGCCTGGAAGCGGGGCGGCGAAGTGTAACCGGGTGATCGATCTGTTCATGACGGTTGAGCCGCCGGAGAGGCGCGCGCCGTTGGTGGCGGCGCTGGCGGCCTTCGACGGGGAATCGCGGAGGCTTCACGGAAAGCCTTACAGCGACTTAACGGGCGCGCAACAAGACGCGCTGTTGACGGCGGCTTCGACCGGCGAACAAGACCGCGGGCACTTTCAAGCGGTGAAGGAATGGGTCTCCGACGCTTACTGGACTTCGGAGGAGGGAATGCGCGAGCTGGGCCGGACGAATCGCATCGCGTGGGAGAGTTTCCCCGGATGCGAGGGCGGCGCGCTTACGACGCGGTGAGCCTGGAGCGTTTCCGGCGGTGCGGCGTTCGAGCGCGGGAAGTAAATAGGAGCGGTCCCGCACGCCGGAGAGTAATTAGCGGGCTGGACGGCGGCGGGTATGGTAGACGATGGCGCCGGTGGAGATGGTGAGGATGCCGGCGAGCGCGACGCGGGGTTCCAGGGTGATGCCGAAGACGGTCATCCACAATCCTACGAGGACGAAGAGCGCGGGGATGAGCGGATAGGCGAAGCTGACGACTTTGATTTTGCGCCAGCCGGGACGGCGGCGGAAAACGAACAACGACGCGACGGAGAGGACGGCGAAGAAATTGAGCGTGAAACCGATGTAGACGAGTAAGTCGCGAAAAGGAGTGACGGTCATGATCATGGTGCAGGCGGCTTGGCTAAGGAGGGCGAAGACCGGGGTGTGCCAGCGCGGGTGGATCTTGGCGGCGGCGGGGAAGAAGGCTCCGTTTTTGGCCATGGCGTAATAGACGCGGGGGCCGATGGTGACCATGGCGTTGACGGTGGCGAGCAGCGATAGCGCCATGGCCATGCTGAAAACGCCGGCGACATCGGGGCCGAAGAGGCGCGAGGCGGCGAGCGATCCGATAGCGACGACGCCCTTGGTTTTTTCGAGCGGCGTGCTGTAGATGAAGACGACGTTGAGGGCGACGTAGAGAGCGGCGACGGCGGCGGTGCCGGCGGCGAGTGCGATGGGAAGGGTGCGGGCGGGCTGCTTCAATTCCTCGGCGACGTAGGTGGCGGCGTTCCAACCGCTATAGCTGGCATAGATGAAGAAGAGACTGATGGCGTATTGCGCGGCGAGAGGCGTGGTGGTGGTGCGCGCGGCAGGTTCGGAGAAATGATGCCAGGAGCCGTGGCCGATGAGGAAGGCGGCGGCGATGAAGGAGAGCAGGACGAGGATCTTGCCGGCGGTGAGGACGTTCTGGATGCGGGCGGCGCGGCGGATGCCGAAGCAGTTGAGCGTGGTGAAGAAGGCGACGACGACGCAGGCGAGAGCCTGGGCGCCGCCGACCTGGAGGCTCCAGGCGCCGGAGCCGATGGTGAAGGCGGGGTTGGCGGGCTTGAGCGAGGGATAGAAATAGCCGAGGTAACTGGAGCAGGCGATGGCGGCGGCGGCGATGGGCGCGGAGAAGCCGGCGAAGAAGGAGACCCAGCCGGTCATGAAGCCCCAGGTGGGGCCGAAGGCTTCGGTGAGGTAGACATATTCGCCGCCGGAGCTGGGGAAATTGATGCCGAGTTCGGAGTAACAGAAGGCGCCGGCGAGAGCGCAGACGGCTCCGGCGACCCAGATAGAGAGGACGAGGGAGGGCGTCCCGAGGGGCCCGGCGAGAAAGCCGGTGGCGGTGAAGATGCCGGTGCCGATCATATTGGAGACGACGAGCGCGGTGGCGCTGACGACTCCGAGTTGGCGCAGGAGGTAAGTGGGCCGGGACGTCACCGGTTAAGCCTGGCGCGGCGGCGCCGTCCACGATGCGCCGTCGGGGAAGAGTTCGCTCAAGCCGCCGGAGCGGACGAGCGAGCTGCCGCCATCGCAGACGAAGACGCCGCCGGTGATGTAGGAAGCGGCGGAGGAGGAGAGGAAGAGGGCGAGGTCGGCGAGTTCGTCCTTGGCGCCATAGCGGCGGAGGGGGACGGAGGCGAGGACTTTTTCGCGGCTTTCGGGAGTGGGGGCGAGGCGGCGCATGCCCTCCGTGTCGTCGGTGGGGCCGGGGGTGATGCAGTTGAGGCGGACGCCGGCCGGGCCCCATTCGACGGCGAGGGTCTTGATGAGAATGTCGATGCCGGCTTTGGCGGCGCAGACGTGGGACTGAAACGGGACGGGAAGGTAGGCGTGAGAGGCGGAGATGGCGAGGAGGGAAGCGCCGGGTTTGCGCAGATGTTCGTAGGCGGCGCGGCAGGTGTTGAAGGTGCCGAGGAGGTCGATGTCGATGACGCTTTTGAAGGCGTTGGCGGACATGCCGATGGCGGGCGCGGGGAAGTTACCGGCCGCGGCGCAGACGACGATTTCGATCTCGCCGAACTGTTCGCGGGCGTGCTGGACGGCCTCGGCGACGGCGGAGTAGTCGCGGACGTCGATTGCGGCGGTGGAGACGGAGGCGCCGGATTCGCGCATAATTTTGGCGGCGGATTCGAGCTTGTCGTGCTTGCGTCCGGCGATGGTGACGTTGGCTCCGTGCTGGGCGAAGCGTTCCGCGATGCGCTGGCCAATGCCGCTACCGCCGCCGGTGACGAAGGCGGATTTGCCTTGCAGGAGGAGGTCGCGGAAGACGCTGGGAGGAGTGGGGGGCACGAGGGAAGAATATCATGCGGGTTTGGGACGGCGGGATGTGGAGGAAGGCGATACTTGGCGACTTGACGCTTTCACGATCGCGGATCTCTCGGCCATCCCGTACAACCGGGAGTTTGCCGCCGGAGGCTGTATCGCGCATTGTTCGGAAGATCCGGCGAGGGAACTTACCGCATCCAACGATCCGGCGTTCGGCGCGATGCCCGGCGGTGTCGAATGCGGCCGGGCCATCGAAACGCAGTGAAACTTAAGTTTGACGACAGTCTCTTTCTGTCCTCAAGAAGCGGTGCCCTCATCGTTCCCCTGTCAGTACTTCCATGTCATCCGCTTTGAAACCGGCGATCGTCTGAGTGGGGATGGTTCGGTCGAATGTGATCAGGCATCCCCGGTTCGAGATTGCCAGGCTTAGTAAGTAAAGATCGGTCAGATGCTTCGGGGCGGTTTGGGAGAGATCGAAGCGTTTCGGTTCGAGAAAGCTGAGCGAGTCGGGCCAGAAGCGGTGGCCTTCCACGCGGACGAGCTCGGTGAGGATGCCGCGCACGCCTTCGACGGTGAGACCGGGGAAAGGATAGCCGGGGTGGCTCATGATACGGAGACAGCCGTTCTCGGTGATGGGGCACGTGGCCCAGCCGTGGCTTCGATGCGACCGGAACCAGGTATGCGCGGCGGCGTGAAACTGGTGCGCGGGATCGATCAGCGCGATCAGGACGTTGATATCGAGGAGACCGGGCTTCGCCTTCATTCGTCTTCATTCAGAAGGCGGTTGACGAGCTCGGTGGTGACGATGGGGGCGTTCGGCCGGCGGGGGAGCACGGGAACGCCGTCGCGGTACTCGATGGCGAAGGATTTCGGCTGGAGCGACTCGCGGAGGAGGCCGGAGACGACGCTGCCGGCCGTGGTTTTCCGCTGGCGGGCAATCTGCTTGACGGTGAGCAGGATTTGGTCGTCGATGTCGAGAGTGGTTCTCATATCCTCGAGCATATCGCATCTGATGCGCGATGCGATCCGAACGAGGGAGTTGGGTGCGAAGAGCTACTGCGAGTCCGCGAGGCGCGGGGGAAGGAGCAGTTCAAAGTACAAGAGCGGATCGTTCTTGTGAACCACGTGGGCGACCTCGCGGTAGCCGCACTTCGCGTAGAAGTCACCGGCTCCCGCCGCGGCGTCGAACGCGTCCAGACGGATGGCGTCGGCGGGCCAGGCGCGGGCGGCGGCTTCGGCTTCCTTCAGCAGGAAACGACCGACTCCATTGCGCTGGAGGTCGGGATGGACCGCCATGCCCGTTAGGTACAGAGGCTTTGTTACGGCAGTGAAGTAGGCGGTATCGATGGCCCAAGGCTTCTTTGTGGCCAGGCGGAGGGCGCCAACGATGCGGTTGTTGGCGCGTGCGATCAGGATTCGCGAAAACTTGGGCCTCCGCAGGTCGTTAAGCACGCCCCTTTCCGTCTGCCCTGACGACCAGAAGCCCTGGCCGAATTGGCGGGTGAGTTCCGCGGCAACGGCGCTGTGCAGCGCCGCGAGCACCGCTGCATCGGAGTCCGTTGCGATTGCAATCGCCAGTCTCATTTCTTACGTAGCGTGGCGGCGTTCCTTCGAAACTGAGTGTCATTCTATTCGATTGTTTTGACGACAGGCGGAGCAGCGATCGTTTCTTGGGGAATGCGCATCGTCGCCGACGATGGCGGGATCGCGGGGATGGGTATACTGATGCATTCGACTATGCTACGAATCGGTATTCTATTTTCATTTTTTGCGGCGGGCGCGGCGGGGCAGACGGCGACGTTTGGGACGCCGCTGGCGATGCCTTTGTTGAAGGGGCCGCTGGCGATGGTTAGCGGGGATTTTAATGGGGACGGACATGCCGATTTCGCGGTGGTGAACGCGAGCGTGAGGGAGATTTCGATTTTTCTGGGCGCCGGGGATGGGACGTTTACGCAAGGCGCGGCGGTTGCGCTACCGAGCGATTGCGCGGCGGCGTTTCTCGCCGTGGGGCCGTTTGCGGCGGCGGGGAAGGCGGATCTGCTGGCGGTTTGCGCGCTGGGGAACCTGCTGGTTTTGCCGAATACCGGAGGGGGGACGTTCGGGAAGCCGGTGGAGACGGTGCTGCCGAATCCGGCGTGGGTGGGGGATTTGATGCTTGGAGAACTGAGTCCGGCGATCGCCGATTTTAACGGGGATGGGCATCCGGACCTGGTGATCGGCACGCTGAACCAGCAATCGTTCGCGTCGAATTGGTATTTCCTGGCGGGCCTTGGCGGCGGCGCGTTTGGAACTCCGGTGGAGCTGAAGCTTGGCGGGCTGATTCCGATGTCGCTGGTGGCGGGGGATTTCAATGGGGACGGGATTCCGGATCTGGTGGCGGTGCAGGGAGTGCCGCCGCTGAACTTTCAACTGTTGTTTGGCGCGGGGAAAGGAGACGGGACGTTTGGCGCGTTTACGTCGATGCCGCTGCCGGCTTCGGCCGGAACGATTTTGCTGCCGGCCGATTTGAACGGCGATGGAAACCTGGATTTGGTGATCGCGGGGTCGGCGCTGATCCCGTCGTTTACGTCGACTACGGGAGCGAGCGCGGTGTCGGTTTACCTGGGCGATGGGAAGGGGAACTTCAAGTCGAGTTTTAACACGACGCAGACGTTTTTCATGAGCGGGGCGGTGCTGGGAAACTTCCTGGGGACGGGGAAGCTGGATCTGGTGGGGTCGACGGTGGATGGGAATTTTCTGTTGGATGCGATCGCGGCGGGCGGACTGCAAGTGTTTCCAGGCGTGGGGGACGGAACGTTCGGGAACGCGTTGACGATTCCGAGTCCGTCGTTCGTGATTCCGACGGGGGTGGTGGCGGCGGATTTCAACGAGGACGGGCGGCCGGATCTGGCGCTGGCGACGCTACCGGCGCAGGCGGTGGGGAATTCGGGGCCGGTGAGTCTGAGCACCGACTTCAGCGCGCTGCTGACGCAGGTGCTGGCGGTGCTGCCGAGCGGCACGGCGAAGGTGCTGTTGAACACCACGCCGGCGGCGGCGCTGACCTTCAACGACGCCAACGGGGCGAGCTTCGTGAATGGGCCGCAGGCGGCGGGGGCGATCGTGAGCGCGTTCACCAACGGGCCGACGGATTTTATTGGAGTGACGGCGGAGGCCGCGACGACACCGCTGCCGGAGACCCTGGGCGGGGTCTCGATCGAGGTGAAGGACCTGAAGGGGGTGACGCGGGCGGCTCCGCTGTTCTATGTCTCGCCGCAGCAGATCAACTACGCGATTCCAAGCGAGACGTCCGCGGGGGCGGCGGCGATCACGATTCATGCGGGGGCGTCGGTGTTTAGCCTGGAACAGTCGGTGGTCGGAGTGTCGCCGGGGCTGTTTAACGCGGGGGGAATGGCGGTGGGGACGGCGGTGACGACGGTGAACGGGGTGCAGCGGTCGACGGCGCTCCAGCAGAACGGGGCGCTGGTTCCGGTGGATGTGAGCGGGGGCGAAACATTTCTGGTGCTTTATGGAACGGGCATTCGCAACCACGCGACGGCGGTGACGGCGACGGTGGGCACGACGCAGATTGCGGCGGCGTTTGCGGGGGCGCAGGGAGTGTATGACGGGCGAGGACCAGGTGAATATCCAGCTTCCGGCGAGCCTGCAGGGGGCGGGGACGGTGGGCGTGTGGTTGATGGTGGATGGACAGAGAAGCCCGGCGGTGAAGGTTCTGATTCAGTAGAGGGGCGGCGCCGATTCGACATTTTCGCGGCGGGGAACTTACGAAGCGCGGATTGCGTAGATATTCGTGAGTCCCATATAATGAAGGCACCAATATGGCCGTAACCTCACCGGACCGGGAATGGAAAAAGGGCAGCGCGGAGCTGCTGGTATTGTCGCTGCTCGATGGGCGGGCGCGGCATGGGTATGACATTTCGAAGTTGATCGAGACGCGGTCGGAAGGGGCGCTGCGGTTTCACGTGACGTCGCTGTATCCGCTGTTGCACCGGTTGGAGACGCGGGGGTGGATCGAGGGGAAGTGGGTGGAGAAGGCGGAGCAGCGGCGGCGGCGATACTACAGCCTGACGGCGGAGGGGCGGAAGGTGCTGCGGAGCCAGCATAAGAAATGGCGGGAGTTTGTGGCGGCGATCGGGAGGGTGACGGGGATCGAACATGCGTGACTTGAAACGTCTGGCGAGGGAGAAGATCGCGCCTTTGGGGATGGAAGCGACGGCGGAGGCGGAACTTGTCGAGGAGTTGGCGCAGCACCTGGAAGACAAGTACCGGGAAATGGTAAGCGGCGGGGCGAGCGAGGACGACGCCTACCGGACAACGGCGGCGGAGTTGGACGACGTGGCGGGGATGCGGGCGGAGATGGAAAGGAAACAGCTTATGCCGAAACACGAGGCGGCGCAGGCGGGGGACGCGAAGACGGGGCGGTTTCTGGACGATTTGGGGAGGGATCTTCGGTACACGTTCCGGAACATGGGGAAAACGCCGGCGTTCGTTTTGTTTGTGGTTTTAACGCTGGCGTTGGGGATCGGGGCGAACACGACGGTGTTTACGATCGTGAACACGCTGATCCTGAATCCGCTGCCGGTGCCGGATGCCTCGGGGCTGGCGGCGGTGGAGATGGCGCAGGCGAAGGGAACGTCGCGATCGGCGGTGGTTTTGCCGCTGTCGTACGCGAACCTTCGCGACTACCAAGGGAAAAACGAGGTGTTCGAGTCGCTGGCCGGTTACACGTCTCCTCAGATCGTGACGCTCGATGCCAACGGCGGGCCGCAACGAATGTTCGCGGAATTCGTAACGGGCAATTACTTTGCGACGTTGGGCCTGCGGCCGGCGATGGGGCGGTTTTTTTCGCCGGAGGAGGACAGCACGCCGGGCGGGCACGCGGTGGCGGTGATGAACTACGCGACGTGGCAGGCGCGGTTCGGAGGGGGAGCCGATATCGTGGGCAAGACGCTGCGTTTGAATGGACTGGTGTTCACCGTGATTGGCGTGGCTCCGCGGCAGTACCGCGGGGTGAACGCGATGTTCGGTCCCGATGTTTGGTTGCCGGCGGCGATGGTGGAGGCGGCGCTTCCGGGAGAGATGAAAGCCGCGCTGAGCGACAGGGCGAAGGGGGAATTTAAGGGAGTTGGAAGATTGAAGCCGGGGGTGAGCCGGGCGCAGGCGCAGGCGGACATGGCGGCGGTCGCGGCGGCGCTGGCGCGGGAGTATCCGGAGGCGAACGAGCGCCGCACGGCAACGGTACGGCCCATCGCCGATGTGCTTTTCGGCGACGACAATTCGAGCAACGGACGGACGCCCATCCTCTTCGGCAGCGCGGTGTTGCTGGTGGTGGCGGGCATTATTCTGCTGATTGCATGCTCGAACGTGGCGAATCTGTTGCTGGCGCGGTCGGCGGCGAGGGAGCAGGAGATGGCGGTGCGGTTGGCGATGGGGGCAAGCCGCGGGCGGCTGATACGCCAGTTGCTGACCGAGAGCGTGGTGCTGGGAGCGGCCGGAGGGGTGGCTGGGCTGGCGATGGGGTATGCGGGGACGCAACTGTTGTGGTCGTTCCGGCCGGCGGCGGTGGCTGCGAACATGGTTACGCCCAAATTGGATGCGGGGGTGTTTGTATTTACGCTGATCGTGTCGTTGGCGATGGGTCTCGTATTCGGCGTGATTCCGGCGCTTCGGGCATCGCGCACCAGCGTGGCGGAGTCGCTGAAGGAGGAGGCGCGCACGGCCGGGAGAAACCGGCGCAAGGTGACGCTGGCGAACGTTCTGTTGGTGGGACAAGTGGCGTTTTCCTTCGTTTCGCTGATGACGGCGGCGTTATTCCTGCGAAGCATCGACCGGGCGTACGAGATCGATCCGGGGTTCGACGCCAAGCACCTGGCGGTGTTCATGACGAATCCGGGCCAGGCGGGGTTTGGAAAGTCGCAGACGAAGGCGTTCTATAAAGAGGTTCGCGAGCGGGTGGCGGCGTTGCCGGGGGTCGAGTCGGTTTCGTGGTCGCTCAACATGCCGTTTTGGGGACGGATCGCCAGCGGAGTGGACGTGGAGGGGAGGGAGCGGAGCTCGAAGGCGGATGTCGTTACGACCGTATTGAACACCGTGGATCTCGGCTACTTTGAGACGGCGGGCGTGGCGATCGACCGGGGGCGGGCGTTTACGGAAATGGACCAGGAGGGATCGACGCAGGTGGCGATCGTAAACGAAAAAATGGCGCGCGATTGGTGGCCGGGACGGGAGGCGTTGGGGAAGCGGATTCAACTGCCGGGCGAGACGAAGATGAGGCAGATTGTGGGGGTTGCCAGGAACGCGAATTACTCGACACTGGGGGAACCGGCGCAAGCATGCGTTTATGTTCCACTGGAGCAGAGCTATTTCGACGCGATGACGCTGTACGTGCGGAGCAAGGGAGATCCGGAGGGGATCCTTGCGCCGGTTCAGCGCGAGGTCCGCCGGGCCGCGCCTCGGATTTTGGTGGACGACGTGAGGACCGGGCGCAAGGTCGTCGACGATGCGCTGTTCGGCGCGAAAGCGGGAGTCGCGATGCTGAGCGCGTTTGGAGCGCTGGCGTTGGCGCTGGCGAGCGCGGGGTTGTACGGGATCATGGCGTACTCGGTGAGCCGGAGGCGGAGGGAGATCGGGGTGCGGATGGCGTTGGGGGCGGCGAGGGGGAGCGTGCTGGGTATGATACTGAAACAGGGGATGACGCTGGTGGGGACGGGCGTTGCGATCGGGTTGGCGGCGGCGTTGATTGTGGGAAGGCTGCTGGCGAGGATGCTATACGGTACGGGCGCGAGCGACCCGCTGAGCGTGGCGGGAGCGGCGGCCGTGTTGTTCGCGGTGGCGTTGGCGGCGTGCTATTTACCGGCGCGGCGGGCGAGCCGGGTGGATCCGGTGGAGGTGTTGCGGGAGGGATGAGTATCAAAGAGGCGGTGAGGGAAGTGGAGATCGCGACTTCCGGCGGGGCGGAGGGGATGGATGCGATCGCCGTGGAGGAGCCGCTGGAGATCCGGCTGGGGCACCGGACGGAGCGGGGGTGGGAGACGCATCCAATTTCGGTGACGATGCGGACGCCGGGGGAAGACGGGGAGTTGGCGGCGGGGTTCTTGTTCACCGAGGGGATCGTGCGGGAGCGGGGGGAGATTGCGCGCGTGGAGGCGGCGCGGCGCAACGTCGTGCGGGTGGATTTGCGGGCGGACGTCGTGGTGGACGTGGAGCGGTTGAAGCGGCACTTCTACACGACGTCGAGCTGCGGGGTGTGTGGGAAGACGAGCATCGAGGCGCTGGCGACGCGGGGATGCGAGGCGCTCAAAGACGATGGGATGAGGGTGGCGGCGGAGGCGATTCACGGGATGCCGGAGTCGCTGCGGAGCGGGCAGGCGGTGTTTGCGCGGACGGGCGGGTTGCATGCGGCGGGGTTGTTCGATGGGCAAGGGACGCTGATCGCGCTGCGCGAGGACGTGGGGCGGCACAACGCGGTGGATAAGCTGATCGGCGCGCGGTTCCTGGCGGGCGAGACGCCGCTGACGGGGCGGGTGCTGATGGTGAGCGGACGGGTGAGCTTCGAGCTGGTGCAGAAGGCGTTGATGGCGGGTGCTCCGGTGCTGGCGGCGGTGGGTGCGCCATCGAGCCTGGCGGTGGAACTGGCGAGGGAATTCGATGTTACGCTGTTGGGGTTCGTTCGTAACCGGATGTTCAACATATATTCATGCTCCCGGCGCATTCTTGTGACTTGACGCGGAGAGGGGCGTTCGCATGACAGAGGCGCGATTTAGCCGCTGGTGGATTCCGGTGGCGGCGGTGGCGGTGCATATCTGCATCGGGTCGGTGTATGCGTGGAGCACGTTTAACCGGCCGATCCAGGCGCTGTTTCCCGGCGATCCGTGGTGGTTCAGCCCGCCGTATACGACCTTCACGACAGCGCTGGTGTTGTTGGGATTGAGCGCGGCGTTCGGAGGGCCGTGGGTGGAGCGGAGGGGGCCGAGGGCGGCGGCGACGGCGGCGGCGATATTTTTTGGGACGGGGCTGATGGTGGGAGGGGTGGGACTGGCGATGCGCCGGTCTTTTCTGGTGTTCTTGGGGATGGGGGTGATTGGGGGCATCGGCTGCGGGTTGGGGTACATCGCGCCCGTGAGCACGCTGGTGAAATGGTTTCCCGACCGGCGCGGGATGGCGACGGGGATGGCGATCATGGGGTTTGGCGGAGGGGCGTTTTTGGCGGGATATTTGAACGTGTACTTCATCGGGACGCTGGGGGTGGCGAAGACGGTGATGGCGCTGGGCGTGGTCTACTTCGCGATCATGCTGGCGGGGGCGAGGATCATCCGGCGGCCGCCGGAGGGGTGGACACCCTACGGGTGGAAGCCGCGCGAAGGGGCGGCGAAGATGATCGCGACGCGGAGCGTGGGGCGGAACGTGGCGCTGGGGACGCCGCAGTTTTATCTGTTGTGGGGGATTCTGTTCGTGAACGTGACGGCGGGGATCGGCATTCTGGCGCAGGCTTCGCCGATGATGCAGGATATGTTCGGAAAGACCGCGCTGGCGGCGGGGGCGGTGGTCTCCATGATCAGCGTGTTCAACGCGGGCGGGCGGTTTTTCTGGGCGACGCTGTCGGATTGGATCGGGAGAAGGAACACGTACCTGGTATTTTTCATGGCGCAATTCGCGCTTTTCCTGGCGATACCGGGGTTTGCGGGCGCGGGGCGATGGGGATGGTTCGAGGCGTCGTTGTTCATCGTGTTTTCGATGTATGGGGGAGGGTTTGCGACGATTCCGGCGTTTTTGGCGGATATTTTCGGCGGGGAGAACGTGGGCGCGATCCATGGGGCATTGTTGACGGCGTGGAGCGCGGCGGCGGTGGCGGGGCCGGCGATTATCACGGAACTTTCGAGGCGGGCGAAGGCGGGGCTTGCGCCGGGGGCGAGCCGGATCCATATCTACGACCAGCCGCTGCGTGTGTTGGCGGTGGCGCTGGTGTTGGGGCTGGCGTTAACGATGTTGGTGCGGCCGCTGGCCCATAAGGAAGGCGCGTAAGCCGGAGCCCGGCGCGCCGGATTTCGCGAGATCGATCGGAATGGAAGATTGTCTACCCTGCTTGCGCAATTCTGGGTAGAATGTCTATGTGCGCCCGGTCCGGCGCTCCGTGGAGGTGAATTGAGATGCGGTGGTGGCGGCGTAAAGAGCGCGAGGACGAGCTGGAACGCGAACTGCGCGCGGATCTGGAGTTGGAGGCGGCGGAGAGGCGGGAGAGCGGGCTTTCGGCGGAGGAAGCGCTTCTTGCGGCGCGGCGCGAGTTCGGCAATGTGACTCAGGTGAAGGAGGACGTAAGGGAGATGTGGGGTTGGACGACGCTTGAAAGACTGGCGCAGGATGTGCGCTATGCGGTGCGGACGCTGCGCGGGACGCCGGTGTTTACGGCGGTCGCCGTGCTATCGCTGGCGCTGGGGATTGGCGCGAACACGAGCGTGTTCAGCCTGCTGGACGCGGTGTTGCTGAAATCGCTCCCGGTCAGCCGTCCCGGCGAGCTCCGTATATTCACGTGGATGCGGCACGGCGACGAACCGGTTGGAATGGACAGTCACAGCGGGTATAACATTTACGACGACCGCGGGCGCGCGGTGGATGGCTCGTTTTCCTATCCCGCTTATGAAGTCTTTCGGCGGGATTTGCCTCAGTTCTCCGACGTCATGGCTTATGCGCAGAATCAATTCACGGTAGCGGCCGGCGGGATTACCGATCTGGCCTTCGGGCATTACGTTTCGGGCAATTATTTCACCGGACTGGGCGCGCAAGCCTGGATTGGCCGATCGCTTTTGCCGTCCGACGACAACCCATCGAGTCCACGCGTGGCGGTGTTGACGTATCGATATTGGAGCCGGCGTTTGGGCTCGGATCCGGGTATTGTGGGCCGGGCGATCGAGGTCAATCGCGAGCCAGTGACCGTGGTTGGCGTGATGCCTCCGTCGTTTCAGGGGCTGGAGCCGGGGCGGGCGATCGATCTGTTCGTGCCGCTTTCGATGGTGCCCGGGACCGGGCCGCCTTATTACAGTCTCGCCGCGCCCAATTTCTGGTGGGTTCAGATCTTCGGGCGGCTGAAACCGGGCGTATCGGAAGACACCGCGGCGGAAGCGGCTCAGGCGGCGCTGGCGCACCAAATCGACTCATACGCCGGGAGCGGGGCGCGGGGCGCCAACGCGATGAAGATCGTGCTGGAACCGGGCAACCGGGGAGTGGGTCTGCTGCGCGGCTCGATTCACACCTCGATTTACATCCTTGCGGCTGCGGCGGGACTTGTGCTGCTGATCGCCTGCATCAACCTGGCGAATCTGCTGCTGGCGAGATACACGGCCCGTGCGAGGGAGATCGCGGTTCGAATTTCGCTTGGCGCGAGCCGGTGGCGGCTGGTGCGGCAGATGCTTACGGAGAGCCTGCTGTTGGCGGGGATGGGGGCGGGCGCGGGCCTGCTTCTGGCGAGACCGGCGATCCGATTACTGCTGAATTTTTTCGGCGGCCGGTCGCCGCTGGGGCTTAATCCGCAGCTTGACACGCGGGCGCTGGGTTTCACGCTGGCAGTCTCCCTAGTCACCGCGCTGTTGTTTGGAACCGTGCCCGCATGGCGCGCGACACGGTTTCATCCGGGAATGGGCCTCAAAGAATCGGCGGCCGCGGACCGGGGTCCGCGGTGGTTGGCCGGCCGGTATCTTGTGTCCTTGCAGATCGCGTTATCGCTGTTGCTGGTGGTGGGGACCGGGTTGTTCCTGCGGACGTTGATGAACCTTGCGGCGGTCGATCTCGGCTTTCAAACGGACAACATCCTGACCTTTCAAACGGACCCTGGACGAAGCGGATACCAGCCGCCGCAAGCCGGCGAGATCTACCGGCGGTTGGAAGCGCGGATCGCGGCCATCCCTGGCGTGGAGGCGGTGGGGATATCGCAGCTTCCGTTGATCGGAGGCGTGGTGACCAACGGTCCGGTTCGGCTGCCGGGCGACGAAAAAGGAAAGCAGACCTGGTTTCTCAACTGCTCCGATTCATTTCTTTCGACGATGAGGATACCGATTCTGCTCGGCCGCGATCTGAGTCCAGCGGATTTCGATCGCCCCCTCCGCAGCGCGGTGGTCAATGAGACCTTCGTCAGGAAGTATATGGGCGGAGCGAATCCGATCGGGCGCATTTTCTATCCGCCGGCATGGGGCGTCAAGGGCGAGACGCCGGTTGCGTTCACGATCGTCGGCGTGGCGAAAGACGCGCACTATCGAGGCGTGCGGGACGAGGCGCCGCCGACGGCGTACCTACCCTATCCATTTCGTGCGCCGGGCGACAGCACGATGGTGTTCGCGATCCGGACGCGGACGGCTCCGATGTCGCTTGCCTCCGCCGTTCGCAAAGCGGTGGCGAGCGTGGACGCGAATTTGCCGGTTGCGGAAATGCGCACGGAGCGGGAGCAAATCGACCGGTCGCTCGGCACGGAACGAATGTTTGCGGCGCTGGTGACGATGTTTGGAGCGATCGCTCTTATTTTGGCCGCGATCGGGGTTTATGGGGTGATGGCGTTTTCGGTATCGCGGCGGACGCCGGAAATCGGCATCCGAATGGCGCTGGGAGCGCGGCGCGGGGACGTGCAGTGGCTGGTATTGCGGCAGAGCCTGATGCTTGCGTCGATGGGGATCGTGGTGGGGATTCCAGCGTCGTTGGCGTTTACGGGCGTCGCCGGGAAGCTGCTGTTCGGAGTGAAGCCGAACGATCCGGCGAGCTTCGCGGCGGCATTGGTTGTGATGATTGCCATTGCGGGGATCGCGGCGTGGATTCCGGCGCGCCGGGCCTCGCGCGTGGATCCGATGGCGGCGCTGAGGTGCGAATAGGCGATTGACGTTTGGCGCCGCCACACTCACCGCGGAAGCGGGGGTCGGGATTTTTCGGAATTCCGCGAAACTGGCCTTGCCTTCCGGCGTCCTGGCATGAGAGCGCAGGAGTCCTCCCGTGCCGGCGCCGACCGGCGGGATCGAACTTCGAGGTCCCGAAAGAGTTCGGACTCGTCGCCGAGTTTTTCGTTAGTCGATTCGAACAGGAGCGTCGAGGGTGGCCGCCTTACAGGCGCGTTGAACACAGGCGATGTTCGTCTCTGTTTTCGTGAAATCAAGTAAGCCTATTCGGACTCGTCGACGGCTTCGATGGCGGAGATCGAGGCGTAGTTTTTGGAGGGGACGAAGGTGAAGAGGAGCTTGCCCTGGGGGTTGGCGTGGACGCCGTGGAAGGTTTTGACGAGGGCGTGGCGGAAGCCGGCTTCGGCGAACATGTCGAAGTTGCGAAGGAGGGCGGCGCCATTGAGGAAGACGTCGAAGAGGCGCATGCCGGCGCCGTTATCGCCGGGGCCGTGCGAGCCGAAGAAGCTTTCGGCGAAGTGGAGGGAAACGGTGTAGGCGCCCTGGGCGACGGGTATGGCGTAGGAGAAATTGCCGTAACGTTCCCAACTGTAAAGTTCCGGATCGGAGGTTTCCGAGACGATGCCGGTGCGGGCGATGAGACGGCCGTACTGGAAATGGTTGTCGGGGGACCAAACGGCGCCGGAGCGGTCCACATAGCGGACATCCTGGGCGACGATTCTTATGGGGCGGAGGCGGTGCGCGATGCCGGGGCGGATTTCGATGGCGTTGAGGAGCGGTTCGGAGACCTCGTGGGAGAAGCGGAGGTGGAGAAAGCCGTCGGGGGCGGGTTGGATGTCCTTGAACACCTTGATGTCGGCGGTGCTGGGGCCGGAGTCGGCGATGATGTCGAAATCGCGGAGGAGCGAGGCGCCATTCATGGAAACGTTGAAGAAACGCGTGGATTCGCCGCCATCCATGGCGATTCCGGGGGTGAAGGAAGTGTCTGCGAAATAAAGGCGGAGTTCGTAAACGCCGGGTTTGAGGGGGATGTCGTAAGAGAAATCGCCACGGCGGGAGGAAAGGAAGAGGTTCCAATCGCGGCTGCGATAGAGGACCTGAATGGGGGTTTCGGCGGGAGCGCCTCCGGTGAAATAACGGTCGGAGGACCAATCGTCGCCATTGCGGTCGCGGAAGGGCGAGTGGGAGGAGCCGCAGAGAATGCGGACCGAGGTTTGGGCGACGGCGGCGGGAGGGACGGGCGGGGTGGCGACGGTGGCGGCGCGAGCGGATTTCCGCTCGAAGGCGAAGATGGCGGCGACGGCGAGGATGGCGATCAGAACGGCAGCGGCGATCGCGATCCGGGGACGAATCCGGCGCGGAGGATCTAGCGAAAGGGGCGGCGAGGGCGCCGCGGCGGGAGGCACGCCGGGACGGAGAAGGAATTCGGGGGAATAGTGACCGGGATGGATGACGATTTCCAGCGGTTGGCCGGCGCCTTCGCCGTCGTAAAACTTGCGTAACTTTTTACGCAGGCGGAACATTTCGACGCGCACGATGGCGTCGGTGCTTTGATCGAAATCGGCGGGACGGCCGAAGACGTCGGTGGCGATGCTGTATTCCTTGATCGATCCGGAGACGCCGTGGAAATGGCGGACGCAAATGTATTCCAGCAGCGCGGCGAGACGAGCCGCTTTCCCGAAGGTTTCCGAAGCGAGCGCGGCGTCGAGGGCGGCGCGCTCCTTTTCAAACCCGGAAAGGAGCGGCGTTTCGTTTACAGTCGCCATCCGGTTACAAAGTATACACCAGTATGGGGCGAAAACGTAAGCGAAAACGGAGGCGATTATTCGCGGAATACCGGTTTGGATTGAGCGGGAAACGGGCCGGTTACCTTGCGGCTGTGTAACGGCGCCACGAAGCAACAAGATATGCGGAGAAACAGCAAAGTAACCGCCGTAACCTAGCGTTCGCCGGGGAGGCTGCCTATACTTTGACACTAGATCAGGGTTCGCATCGAAACATCCAGTCAAATCAGCCGGGCGGCCGCGCCTGTAAGGGAGAATGCCATGAAGCAACTTCGAAACGCTCTTTTATCCTGCCTTGCCTTGGGGATCGGGTCCCTGGCGTATGGCCAATCGACGGCGACGTTATTGGGGACGGTGACGGACTCGACGGGAGCGGTATTGCCGTCGGTGCAGATCGTCATTACGAATACGGCGACGGGGCTGACGAGGACGGCGACGACGAATTCGACCGGGAACTATAACGCGCCGGATTTGATTATCGGCACTTACAATCTGAAGGCGGATCTGGCGGGATTCAAGACGTACGACAGGACGGGGATCACGCTGAACGTGGAAGCGACCGTGCGCGTGGACATTACGATGCAGATCGGGGAATCGAAAGAGAGCATAACCGTGGAGGCGAACGCGGTGCAGGTGCAATCGGACACCAACGAGGTGAGTTCGGTGATCACGGGCGGGCAGATCGCGCAGATCGACACCAATGGACGGAACCCGATCCAGTTGGCGACGCTGATGCCGGGGGCGGCGAGCAGCTTGCCGGATTTCAACGCGCCGACGGCGCTGGCGAGCAACAACAACATCAGTTTCAACGGGCAGCGGCCGCAGCATAACCTATGGATGATCGACGGCGGCGAAGACTACGACCGGGGCGGCGGGGGCGGAATGATCGTATCGCCGTCGCCGGACGCGCTAGCCGAATTCAAGGTGCTGACGAGCAACTATAGCGCGGATTTCGGGCAAGCATCGGGCGGAACGATCTCGATCGCGCTGAAGAGCGGCGCGAAGGATTTTCACGGCGGGGCATGGGAGTTCAACCGGAACGACGCTTTCGACGCCAACAACTATTTTTCGAATTTGAGCGGCACGCCGAAGCCGGAGCTGCGCTACAACGCCTTTGGATTTAACATTGGCGGGCCGGTATTTCTGCCGCATTTCGGCGACAAGAAGAACAGCAAGACTTTTTTCTTTTATAACCAGGAATGGAGGCGGTTGATTCAGGGCGGTGAGATTTACACCAACGGGATCCCGGGAGCGGAATTTAACGGGGATTTCAGCGGCCAAGCGGCGCCGATCCGCGTGCCGCAGACGACGGATCCGGCGGCGATCGCCAAGTTCGCGCAGTACGGGCTGGTACCGGGACAGACTTTTCCTGGGAACAAGATTCCGGCGGGATTGATCGATCCGAACGTGGCGCTGCTGTTGAAAGAGGGGATCTTTCCCGCGGCGAACGCGCCGGGGAATCACTTTTCCGAAGCGGCCCCGGTTCCGACGGACCTGCGCGAAGAGATCGTGCGCATCGACCATCAGTTCTCCGATAAGGTGGCGCTGATGGGGCATTTTATTTACGATTCCAGCCAGAACAACTACGCGACGAGCCTTTGGAGCGGGGATACGTATCCGACGATCGGGACGCTGCTGGGGGCGCCGTCTTATAGCGCCGTGGTTCATTTGAGCGACACGATCACACCGACGCTATTGAACGAGGTCTCCTACAACTTCAACGGAAATCAACTGCATATCACGCCGACGGGAATTTACAAGCAACCGTCGGGATTCAGTAACAATTCGTATTTTCCGGCGGCGAACAATAACGACAATCGCATCCCGGAGGTGAACCTGGGGCAGCCTTACGGGGTGAACTACAACACGGCGTCGTGGCCGTGGAATAACAGTTTCACCAGCCACCAGGCGCGCGACGATGTGTCCTGGACCCACGGCAAGCACAATCTGAAGTTCGGAGGGTCGTGGATGGGCACGTGGAAGAAGCAGGACATTTTTGGAAATACGAACGGCCATTACGATTTCAACGGAAGTTTCACCGGGAACTCGATGTCGGATTTCCTATTGGGATACGCGGCGGACTACAACCAATTGGACATTCAGGACGCGGTGAATATCTTCACGAATACGATGGGATTTTACGCGCAAGACGACTGGCGGGTGAGCAGCCGGTTGACGCTGAACCTGGGGATGCGCTACGAAGTGGTGCCGCACGCCTACGATACGAACGGCAGGTTGTCTAATTTTTACCCCAGCCAATATAATCCGGCGAACGCGCCGCAGTTCAATTCGAATGGGAGCCTGAATCCCGCCGGTCCGGGCTTCAGCACGGTTTCCGGCATCACGCTTTCGAGCGTTCCTTTCTATTTGAACGGCGTCGGATTGTCCGGTAAGAACGGAACGCCGCAGGGGTTGGTGCAGAATTCCTGGGACAACTTCGCGCCTCGCGTGGGGTTCGCATACGATTTATTCGGAAACCAGAAGACGATCGTTCGCGGGGGCTTCGGGATGTTCTACGAACGGATTCAGGGCAACGACGTGTACGACATGGGGCCGAACCCGCCGTTCTCGTTCAATCCGAGCACGAATAACGTATATTTCTCGAATCCTTCGATCAGCAGCCAGACGGGGCAAAAGGCTTCTCTGCCGACGTTCCCGGGCAGCTTCACTTCGCTGGCCGCGAACGACTATCAACTGCCGACCAGCATGCAATATAGCTTTCAAATCCAGCAGCAGTTGTCGGCGCGGACGGTTTTTAGCATTGGTTACGTCGGCGATTCAAACTACCATCAGCCGGATGTGCGGAACATCAACACGGTGCCGCTGAACGATCCGAACCGGCTGGCGATCTGCGGAGGAAACTGCGGCTACACGGGGACGACCTACAACGCGAACTTCGACCGGCAGTACGCCGGCTTCGCGGGCATCGCGATGACGGAGGCGGCGACGGGGTCCAACTACAACTCGCTGCAGGTGAGCATGAACATCCAGGCCTGGCACGGGCTGATGCTGCAGGGGGCCTACACGTGGTCGCACGAATTGGACTACACGACCGCCGATTTGAATACGCTCTCGAATCCGTTTAACCGGGCTTACGATTACGGCAACGGCGATTTCAACCGGACGCAGATCGCGATCTTCAGCTACGTTTACGAACTGCCGTTTTTCAAGAATAAGGAGCATGCGCTGACGCACGCGGTGCTGGGAGGATGGGAGCTGTCGGGGATTACGACGTTTGAGACAGGAACGCCGTTGACGCCAACGCTGGCCTACGACAATCTGGGATTGGGCGGAGGGACGACCAGCCGGCCGAACGCGGTGGGAGCGGTGACGTATCCCTCGACGGTGAACCAGTGGTTCAGCCCCGGGTCGTTCGCGGCGCCGGCGCCGCTGCAATTTGGAAACGCGGGGCGCGGCTCGTTGACGGGACCGGGGCGGGACGATTGGAGCATGGCGCTGTTCAAGGTATTCGCGCTTCCATGGCGCGAAGGGATGCAGTTTGAGTTCCGCCTGGAGACCTACAACACGTTCAACCATACGCAGTTCAATGGCGTGCAGACGACGTTCGGGAACGCGAACTTCGGGCAAGTGACGTCGGTGTTCGATCCGAGAGTGCTGCAGCTTGGTGCGAAGTTTTTGTTCTAGCTTTAGATGTGCGGAAAAACCGCTTGCGGACGCGCGCGGGAACGTTTTGGACGGGTGCAATGGCCGTGTGTGTTTGTTGGGCGCGCGGCCAAAGCGCTTCCCCGCCGGACGATTACCGCGCGTGGACGGACAGAGGGGTAGCGCTGGCGCACGAGGGGCGTTATAAGGAAGCGGTCGCGGCTTACCGGAAGGCGCTGGAATTGAATCCGCGGGCGGCGGCGACGCAGTTGGATCTGGGGTTGGCGTATTTCAAGCAGGACGATTTTAGGGAGGCGGTGAGGCCGCTGCGGGCGGCGGAGGCGGCGATGCCGGGGAACGCGCAGGTGGAGACGCTGCTGGGGATGAGCTTGTATGGGAGCGGGAATTACGGCGAGGCGGCGGCGCGGTTGGAGCGAGTGGCGGCGGGGCCGGGGGCAAATCCGGCGGCGACGGAGGCGCTGGCGAAGAGCTATCTCTACAGCCGCCAGTTGGACAAGGCGCTGGGTGAGTTCGAGGCGATGCTGAAGCGCGATCCGGAATCGCCGGCGGTGCATATGCTGATGGCGGAGGCCTATGACGCGCAGAACCGGACGGCGGAGGCGATGGGGGAATTGCGGGCGGCGTTGAAGAAAGGGTATGTGCCGGACGCGCATTTCGGGATCGGCTACATTTTGTGGCGGGACCGCCGGGACGAGGAGGCGACATTGGAGTTCCGGAAGGAGTTGGAAGGGAATCCGCGGCAGGCGCAGGCGCTGGCGTATCTGGGTGACGTGGAGATGAAACTGGGGCGGCCGGATGCCAGGGAACTGTTGGAGAAGGCGGTGCGGATCGAGGACGGAATTCACGTGGCGCATCTGGATCTGGGGATTCTGGCGGCGGAGGGCAAGCGATATAAGGAGGCGGAGGCGGAGTTTCGGAGGGCGATCGCGAGCCAGCCGCAAGACGCCGACGGGCATTATCGTTTGGCGAGGGTGTATCAGGCGACTGGGCGGGCCGAAGAGGCGAAGACGGAGATGGCGGTGGTGACGCGGCTGCATGCGAAGCGGCACGAGGATTTGATCGAGAAAATCAGCGGGCCGGGGGCGGCGGGCAAATGGAATTAGCGGAAGTGCCGTTCGCCGAAACTGTCCCGGCGAAGCCAAAGGTTGAGCGGACGTCGCTTCGGCATTCCGCATAGCCGAGTCGCGCTTGAGGAGACCTGAGATTTGTCATCGGCCGCCGAAGCTGCGCGGACGCGCCATGTGGCTCCTGCCATAAGGCCGGCTTCGTAACTGAACTGGCCGCGGGATGGGCAAGGGAAGACTAGAAGCTGAATTTCAAAGCCAACTGACACTGCCGAGGCCCGACGGCCGTATAGTTGATCGCGCCGAAGTTGGGATCGCCAACGATGGTGTCCGGCGTACCGAATACGGGATGGTTAAAGGCATTCTGCGCCTCCAGGCGCAGTTCGAGCTTCAGATCTTCGTGGTTGGCGGACAATCCGAATTCCTTCAGGATGGACAAGTTGTTGCTGAAGAAGAAGGGAGTGCGCACGCTTCCGACAGTCCGAGGCGCGTTGCCAATGGTGTACGGAGCCGGCATCTGGATGAGGTTAGGATTCGCGAAATAGTTGTTAATCCAGTTGGATTCGGCGCCACCACTGAATTCCGGCGCGCCAACGAGATTGGGGCGCTGGGGACCGTAAGACCAGATGGGAGTGCCTCCGTTTTGAACCGTGAACTGGAGTGGGAAGCCGTCATGAACCGTCCAGACGCCGGCGGTTTTCCAACCGCCGAGGAAAAGATCGACGAGCCGAGGCATGTGACTTAAGAAAGCTCTTCCCCGTCCGATCGGCAGATCATATGTATACTCAAGTTTCAGTTGCTGCGGAATGTCGAAGGTCGAAAGGGCGCGCTCGAGGTACGCCCGGTTAGGATCCTGCAGATTCGAACCCGAGTTAGGGCCATTCGCCAGCCAGGACACGTTGGTGTCATAGGTCGAAGAATTGTCGATCGACTTCGACCATGTGTAGTTCGCCGAGAGTTGCAATCCGTTGGAGTATCGCTTTTCCACCACGATTTGCAGGGCGTGGTACATGGAATTCGCGCTAGGCGGCTCGTCGGTGGTAACGCTGGTGAATTGTGGATACGGCAACATGAGTTGGTAGGCCTGGATGGTGGGGCTGGAAAGAATGCTGTTGGCGTAGTAGGAGCCCGTCAGGACCGATGCGAACGGATTCGACACATAGTTTCCGAGGTTGCCAATCTGGGTGGGGCTCAGCTTCTCGATCTGCGGTCCCAGAACGTCCAGATTATTGTTGCCCGCAAAATAGAGATGAGTCCCCCTCTTACCGAGGTACTGAACGCTGACCAACAGATTGGAATTTACTTCGCGCTCGAACCCGAAACTCCAGCTTTGTTCGTATGGAGTTTGGGCGGCGGCGGCGGTGCGGAGCGGCCCGATGGCGCCGTAGCCAACGTCGTTCAATAGACCGAGGGAGCTTCCCGGCGGCAGGATCAGCCCGTTGGGAAACGGATTATTCAGATGCAACCAAGGCGTCGCGCCATCGTTTTGATACGTCGTGACCGCGCTCGTCGACTGGGTGAATCCCTGGGAGCCGTAGCTCAACAAGCCATTGGCGCCGGAGCGGCTTTGGTCGAAATAGACACCATAGCCGCCGCGGACGACGGTTTTATTGTCGAGCCGCAATGCGAAACCGAAGCGCGGCTGGATGTCGTTCCAGTCCGTTTGCCAGTCGCTGCGGACGCTGGGGCTATTGAACACCTCTCCGCCAGAGAGCGTACCGAGGCCGGGTACGGAGAGCGGAGAGGCGACAGTAGGATCGAACCAGTTCATCCGATTATGACGCTCCGTTCTGGGCAGGGACACGTCATAGCGCAGTCCGAGATTGAAAGTAAGTTTGGGTGTCACTTTCCAGTTGTCCTGGACAAATCCGGCATATTGGAAATTTTCGGTTGCCGGCTCGAACTGGACCTGGTAGTAAGCTCCGCCGCCCATTAATTGTCCCATCATGAAACTGGCCATGGCGTCGCCGCCGCACTGAGTAACATCGGGGATCGGGCACTGCGAGCTGCCCTGTGCGCCGAAATTCAAATAGCCGACCGGAGCGTTTGTCTGAATATAGTTTTGTTGATGCAGCCGCCCCTCGGCGCCGAACTTCAGCTCGTGTTGTCCATGGATCTTGGTAAGAAGGCCGGTAAGCTGGCCCGTGTCCTGACCCTGCCGGTAGTTGCCGTAAGGATCCTGGCCGATGCTGGTGTACCCGGCCGAGTAATATCCGTCGCCGATAAAGGTAGCGGGAACACCGAGAAAACCATTGGTTTGCAGATAGGAAGGAAAGCCAAGCGTTCCGAGGGGATTCGAGTTCAGGCTGCTGTTGTAAGCATCGATCAGCTCCGAGCCTCGCGTAAAGCCGAGTGTCATGTTCAAAATCAAGGTCGGACTGAAGGTATGCGTATCGTTGATCGCAAACAGGTGCGCCGCGCCCTGGTTCGGCCCGCTCCCGCAAGGATCGGTAAAATTCTTGAAGCAGTTATACGGAGAATTGCTATTGCCTCCCTGGGAATACTTCGCGCTGAGCATATTCTTATCGCCAAAGCGATGGTCGATCTTGATGTCGAACTGATCGTTGGAGCTGGGCGTCGCTCCCGAGGCGATCCAGTTGTCGTAAATGCTGCCGCCGGGGATATTCGGCATTGGGAACAGGTTCATCATTTTCCGCGCAACGGGATCGATCAAGTTTCCCGGCGCCTGTGTCAATTGGTACGGCGTGCCGTTCAGATTGGGATTTCCAGGGCTGGCATAGGTAGAGAGATTGTCGAACGGAATATAGGCGCCGCGGTAAGCGCCGGCGGCCCCGTTGGCCGGCGTTTGGAACGTGCCGGAGTAAGGATCGTAGATTTGCCCCGCGATTACGCTGCAGAGGCCCGCCGCGCTGAACGTGCCGCCATTTGCGCCGCACAATTCGGAGAAGTTACCGGTGCGTTCGGCGGCGCTAGGCACGCCGGCCTGATAGGTGCCCATATTCGAAGAGCGCGTGCCGTCCCAGTCGAAGAAGAAGAAGGTCTTGTTCTTGATGATCGGCCCGCCAATGGTGCCGCCGTAATTGTTCCGGTGTACGGGTGCGATCGGTTGACCGTACTCGTTGTTGAACCAGTTGTTCGCGTCGGTGAGCTGATTGCGAAGGAAATCGTACGCGCTTCCATGGAACGAGTTGGTGCCGGAACGGGTGATCATGTTCACGATCGAGGCGCCGGAGAATCCATATTCCGCGCTGAAGTTCGACTGCTGTACCTTGAACTCTTCCACCGCCTCGGCGGATGGGGTATAGGTGACCTGGGTGATGCCGCCGTTTGGTTCGAAGTTGGTGATGGAAGCGCCATCCATCAAAATGTCCGCGTTGGCCCCGCGGCTGCCGTTGGACGCAAAGTTCGTTCCAGTGTCACCGACCGAATTCGAGTCGCTCATGTTGTTGACACCCGGCGCGAGCCCGACAAAATCGAGCACATAACGGTCGACCAGCGGCAGATCGTTTATGAACCGGCGATTGACCACCTGACCTGTCACCGCATCCTCGGTTTGGAGGTTCTGCCCCTGGGACTCGACTTCGACGGTTTGCTTCGAAGTGGCAACCGTCAGACGCAGGTTCGCCGTCGCGTTCTCGCTCACGTTCAACGTGATGTTCCTTCGCACGATTTTTTCAAAACCCTGCACTTCCGCCGACACGGAATACAAACCCGGCGGAATCGATGTGAACACGTACCGCCCGCTTGCGTCCGACGTTGCGGCATACTGGTATCCCTTTTGCTGGTCGACCAGAGCGACCTTCGCCCCCGGCACTACGGCCCCGCTTGGATCGGTGATTTCGCCGCTCAAAGTGCCGAAGTAGCCCTGGCCGAAGTGCATGATCGGCATCGCAAACAGGACGGCAAGCCGCAGTCCCCCGAGAATTCTCCGCGAATCGTTTGATTGCTGACTTGAAGCAGCTACGCTCATGGCATCTCCTTCGCATCCGCGGCAGTTCGCTTCCCTTCGCTTCGCCACGGAGAAGCGCTCAGGAAAAGCGACGGCTCCGCGCTTGAGCACGCGGAGAATTGCCGCCGACACGTTCGCCGGCCCCTTCGGCTTTTGTGAAGGCATAATATCACATGTCCGGACGGGCGCATGGGACAAGACTACGCGAAAGCCGTGAGATCCGGAAGTTACAATTGGGCGCCCACACCTGGAGGACAACGTGTTGCGCATCATGAAGCGGCCGAAGAGGTCCAAGCGGGACGAGATCATGAAGGCCGCGGTCCGGCGGCGCCATACCATGCACAACGTTTGTCAGTATCGCCGGAGGCAAGGGAGGAGAGACGGACGTCCCTCGAAACCCTACCTGGGAGCCGCGCCGGGAAGCCGGCAGACCGACACTCAAATCGGCGGAAGGAAAAGTTGTGGCTCCTGAGTGTGGGACTCGAAGCTACGGTCCCTTGGTCAAAAAGGGAATGCCTTGTGATCGACCTACTGAGTCATAGTTGGTTGAAAACGGCCCTTTCGAACACAAATGTGGATCCGTTCGGTGAAAGCGCGGCAAAGGACGCTGTACGGGCGCTAGATTCCCTGATTTCGATTTATAAACAGAACCTACTTGAGAAATTGGTCCTGTAACATGATTCGGTCGTCCGCACTACGCCTTTGACTGGTCTCCGGTTTGCCGATCCGATTTACTTTCTTTCCTTCTTTCCTTTGTTTCCTAATAATGGCTCTGAGCGAGAATTCGTAAGCCTGGCAATTGACGGGCATTCCGGGAACTGGGTTTCCGGGTTAAATTCAGAGGTTGCCCAGCGACAACGAATTCACCCGAATCCTGCAATGGCCGGGCTATCGCGTATACCGGCACGAGATCGACGAGAAGAACAAGACCTTGGATCTGTGGGTGCGGCGCAAGCGCGGGAACCGCAAGCTGGAGTGTTCTGGCTGCGGGCGAAAATTCAGCGACGCTCATGACTGCAGGGAGCGAGCGGTGCGTGACCTGCCCTGGAGCGAGTTCCGGACCTCCGTGCACATCGAGGTGTATCGGGTGAAATGCCCGGAGTGTGGCGTGAAGGTGGAGAGAGGTGCCGCTGCTGCCGAGTAAGGCGCCGTTCAGTAAGCGCTTCGAAGACGCGGTAGGCCAGGCGTGTGAGAGTGCCGCAGCGCGCCAAGTGGCCCGGCGGTTCGGTCTGGCGGAGACCACGGTACGGGCAATCGATCTTCGCTATCTGGAGCGATGGGCCGCAAGCAGGCGCGAAGCGCCGCTGCGGCAGATGGGGGTGGATGAGATTTACCGGGGCAAGAACGACAAATTTCTGACAGTAGTGAGCAATCTGGAGACAGGCGAGCCATTGTGGTTTGGCGGGGACCGGAAGAAAGAGACGCTGGACGAGTTCTTCCGCACGCAGTTGAGCCGAGGGCCGGCGCAGTCGCATCGAGGCGTGCTGCGTGGATATGTGGGAACCGTTCCGGCTCAGTATCGAGCAGTGGGTTCCGGGATGCCGCATCGTTTACGACAAGTTCCATATAATCCAGCACGCCAACGACGCCGTGGAGGAGGTTCGGCGCGCGGAGTTCTTTCGGAAAGGGGCAAAGATGCGCGATCTGATCAAAGGCAAGAGATGGCTGCTGCTGAGCCGCTGGAAGAACCTGGCGCCGAAAAAGCGCGGCATCCTGAACCGCTTGTTCCAGTTAAACCGGCGGGTCTTTAAAGCGTACCTGCTCAAAGAGAGTCTGGAAAAGCTCTGGGACTACCGATACGAGGGAGCCATGACCAACTATCTGCGGAAGTGGATGGATCAACTGCGGTGGCAGCGCCTGCCCTCATTTCAGAAACTCGCCGCAATGTTGATCGATCACATCGACGGGATTCTGAACTATTGCCGGACCAAAGTGCGCTTCGGTGTCGTCGAGGCCATCAACGGCAATATCCGTATGCTGATCAACCGAGGGCGCGGCTACAAAAACATGCGTTACCTGCTCTTGAAAGCCAAGCGCATGGTCGCCACCAACACCGAATACGTCGCTTTTCAGAAAATCGCCAAGGCTGCGTGAAATGCCACTTCTTACGAATTCCTGCGCAGAGCCCTAATAATTAAGTGCAACGTTGCTTTTTTACGAAGATTCTAAAACCCGTTCATTTGCCCTTGCACGGGTTAGGGGCCGCGTCAAACGCGAGCGGCCAGCGCCCACCTTTTTGCATTCGCGATCTCCCTTGTCTAGAATGGAGACCACTTAGCGGCGAGGACGAAGATGATCAGTCGTCTCGCTCTTGGTTACACGATAGCGCGGGGGAAGAAAAAAACGAGCGGCGGAATTCGCGAATGGCGTGTAAGGCGTTGAGGGGTAAGGAGAAGAAATATTTTTGGGGACGGTGACCGGCGTTTTGGGGGGGTGGAAGGGGGAGTGGCTGGCGTGGATGACAAGGTCATTGAATGTGGGGAACGTAGGGCTCCTAAGTTCGAAGATCGTTGGCTAGAACTGGAGCGCGTGTAAGTAGTCGAAGCTTTGCTTGAGGCTGACGAGCGGGTCGCCGGGGGTTGCGTCCTGTTCGACGAAGTAGTGTTTGACGAAGGCGGTTTTGGCGGCGCGGAGGATGGCGGGGAAGTCGAGGCTGCCGTTGCCGACTTCGCGGAAGGTGGTGCGTTTGACGGATTCGTTGTATTGGACCGGAGCGCCTTTGGCTTTGTCCTTGAGATGAAGGAGGGCGACGCGGCCGGCGAATTGGTTGAGCATCTTGACGGGATCGTGACCGGCGACGTTGACCCAGAAGACGTCCATTTCCAGAGACAGGAGTTCAGGGTCGGTTTCCTTCATGAGGATCTCGAAGGGCATGGTGCCACCCATGGGTTGAAACTCGAAGGCGTGGTTGTGATAGCAGAGCTTGAGGCCGGCGGATTGGGCTTTGCGGCCGGCGGCGTTGAGAGTTTGGGCGAGTTTGTGGAAGACTTCGGCCCCGCCGCGGCGCTGGGGCATGAGATAGGGGAAGACGACGTATTCGAAGCCGTGATCTTTGGCTTCGGCGAAGCCGGATTCGAGCAGCGCCTCGTGGCCGGCGAAGACGGCGTCGGGGTTGAGATGGAGGCTGACGCCCTTGAGATGGTCCTGTTCGAGGAAGGCGGCGATTTTGGCGACGGTACCGGAGGTGGCTTCGATTTCGGTGTAGCCGATATCGGCGATGGCCTTGAGGGTTTCGGCGGGCTTTTGCGGGAGGACGTCGCGCACGGTGTAGAGTTGGACGCCAATGGCGGAGAGGGTGTCGGCGTGGAGCTTGAGCGCTGCCGCCAGCGAGGCCGAGGCGAAGAGAGAGCGCCGGGTGAAAGGGGTCATGCACTACATTGTAGGACGTGGCGAGGGCGATCAAAATCCGGCGGGGAAGAACAGGTTTGGACTCCGGCGAGCGGCGCGGGCGCGTTTCGGCGTCCGGATCTAAGCGAGGCGATCTTATACTGCCGCTATAGGGTCTACGAGTCAAGGGAGGATTGTATGAGGAACTCTCGCTATGGATGGGCGCGCGCGCGGGCGGCGGCAATGCTTCTGGGAGCGGCGCTGCAGCCGGTTCTTTGGGGCCAGACGGGCACTACGGGCGACATCGCGGGCGTGGTGAAGGACACCACGGACGCGGTGATCGCCAACGCGGCGGTGACGCTGCGGAACGTGGATACTGGCGACACGCGGACAGGAGTGACGAACGATTCGGGCAGCTACCGGTTCACCTTTTTGCGGCCGGGGAGCTATGCCGTCTCGGCGGAATCGGCGGGGCTGAAGACCGATGTGCAGAAGGTGGCGGTGCGGGTGGGAGAGGTGACGCAGGCGGACCTGACCGCGAAACTGGAGGCGACGCAGGAAGTGGTGGAGGTGTCGAGCCAGGCGGCGGCGGTGAACACGGAGAACGCCAACCTGAGCGCGACGTTTTCCTCGCACCAGGTGGAGGATCTGCCGGCGCCGGGCGGAGACATTACGACGGTAGCTTTCTCGGTTCCCGGGATCGTGATGAGCACCGGCATGGGCTATGGAAATTTCAGCTCGCACGGGATGCCGGGCACGTCAAATCTGTTCACGATCAACGGCAACGATTATAACGACCCGTATCTGAATCTGAACAATTCGGGCGCGAGCAATCTGCTGCTGGGGCAGAACGAGGTGCAGGAGGCGGCGGTGGTGCAGAACGCCTACAGCGTGCAGTATGGACGGCAGGCGGGGGCGCAGTTGAACTACACGACGAAGTCGGGGACGAACGGCTTTCACGGCGATCTGCTGTGGAACTGGAACGGGGAGTCGCTGAACGCGAACAGCTTTTTCAACAACGCGAACGGGCTGCCGCGGGCGAGCGCGATATCGAATCAATGGGCGGATTCGATCGGCGGCGCGATTCTCAAGAACAAGCTGTTCTTTTATATGGACAACGAGGGGCTGTATTACAAATTGCCGGCGAGCGGGGTGGTGTCGCTGCCGTCGCCGCAGTTGCAGAGCTATATTCTCGGCACGATCGCGCCGGCGCAGCAGGGGCTGTACAAGAACGCGTTCGCGCTGTGGAGCGGAGCGCCGGGGGCGGCGGGGGCGCAGCCGATCGCGACGGGGAACGGGAACACGCAGGACAGCAGC
The DNA here is from genome assembly GCA_963823105.1 of uncultured Acidobacteriota bacterium. Lineage (GTDB taxonomy): Bacteria > Acidobacteriota > Terriglobia > Bryobacterales > Bryobacteraceae > JAJYKC01. The sequence continues at coordinate 499,460 of CAWGKC010000004.1, read as the reverse complement.
GGGCGGCTGGGGTGCGGGCAGTTCGCATCGACGAACACGCCGGCGCCGGGCGGAGGCATCTTCGGCGTGACGGCGCCGTGCGGCTACGCCTTCGCGGCCAATGGATCGAACCAGAACCGCGAGTGGCTGCTAACGGACCGGGTGGACTGGAACATCAGCGACAAGCAGAAGATTAACGTGCGCTTCAAGCACGATACCGGGTTCCAGCCAACGGGGACGAGCCTGGTCAACCCGGTGTTCAACTTGCAGAGCGTGCAGCCGCAGTACGAGGGGCAGATCAACCACACCTACATTTTTTCGCCGTCGGTGGTGAACAACTTCGTCGGATCGGTGCTGTATTACAGCGCGATTTTCGGACCGGCGAGCGATTCGGCGGCGCTGGCGGCGTTCCCGACGTTTTTCAATTTCAACGACGGCGGGGCGAACGGGGGCGGTTACAATCTGGGCGTGCCGTGGGTCAACTTTCCGCAGGGGCGGGACGTAGGGCAGCTTCAGTTGATCGACGACGTTTCGATCGTGAAGGGGAATCACACGATCAAGCTCGGGGAGAACTTCCGCAAAAACCGGGTGTCGGATCACGGGTTGAATATTAATACGGCCGGAAGCTATACGTTCAATTCGATGACCGATTTCGTTCAGGGAGTTACTAACCCGAATACGGTGTCCAATTACACCCAAAGCTTTCCTTCGATCACGACGGCGCACATCCGGTTTTACAATATCGGCGTTTACGCGCAGGATGAATGGGCGGCGAAACCGAATCTGAAGCTGACGCTGGGGGCGCGGCTGGACCGGACGGCTAACCCGCTGTGCGTGGACGATTGCTTCTCGAACGCTGACCCAACCGTTCGGGAACGCGGGATTTCCCGGCACAGTGAATACGCCTTACAGCCAGATCATCCAAACCGGCGGGAGCCACGCGTATTATGGCGTGGACAAGTTCGTCGTCGATCCGCGGTTCGGGGTGGTGTGGAGTCCGAAGGGAGATAATAAGACGGTATTCCGGGGCGGCGTGGGGCTGTTCTCGGATCTGGCTCCGGGGTTTCTGGTGTCGAACATATTCAGCAACGCGCCTTCGCCGTATGGGGCGGCCATCTACGGCGGACAGCAGGTGGGTCTGGCGAGCAATCCGGCGAGCGCTGCGGCGGCGGCGCTGACGCAATATCAGGCGTTTCATACGGGCTTTACGAACGGCGCGACGCTGTCGCAGTTGAACGCCCAGGTTCCGGGAGGATTCAGCCCGCCGGGGTATTTCTCGATACCGCAGCATCTGGACACGCCGCGGTATCTGGAATGGAGCTTCGAGATTCAACAGCCGATCGGGACGAAGAACGTCCTGGTGGCCACTTACAGTGGAAACAGGGGCTACAATTTGTTGATTAACGACGGCTTCGCCAACGCATATGTGAATACGGGGAACTTCCCGAACGGATTCGGGGGATTGCCGGCTACGCCGAAAGACGGAGCGTTCAACGGGGTGACGCAGCTTAGTAACAGCGGAATATCGAGCTATAACGGGGCGACGATTTCGTTCCACCGCACGATGTCGTATGGATTCCAGGGCGAGATCGCGTATACGTGGAGCCACGCGCTGGACGATGTTTCGAACGGCGGCGCGGGACTTCCGTTTTCATTTCAGCCGGGCGCGGGTTTGACCGGGCTTGTCAGTCCGCTGGTGCGGGCGAACTACGGAAACGCCGACTACGACATCCGGAACAATCTTCAGGCGGACTTTGTGTGGGACACGCCGTGGAAGTTCGGCAACCGGCTGATGAATACGCTGGCGGGCGGATGGACTTTGTCGGGCAAAGTATTCCTGCGGTCCGGGCTGCCGTTCAGCATCACCGACAGCCAGCTTGCCGGACTGGTGAGTCCGGCGATCAACGGGACAATCCTGGCCAGCTACGCGGTGAACGGCGGCGTCACGCGGAGTTGCGGGGCGGGCGCGGTGAACACGCCGTGCTTCAACCTTTCGCAGTTTGTGGGAACGGGCGCCGAGACGGGGTTCGGGAACGTGCAGAGGAACTCGTTCTACGGGCCGGGTTACTTCGATATAGACTCGTCCTTGTATAAGGATTTCGCGGTGACGGAAACGATGAAGTTCCGGATCGGCGCCAGCGCGTACAATTTGCTGAATCATCCGAATTTCCTTAGCCCGAACCAGAACGTGGCGGGCCGGGGTTTGGATTGATCCAGGGAGAGGTGAGCGCGCCGGCGAGCCCGTATGGGTCGTTCCAAGCGGCATCGGTGGTATCGGGAAGGCTGTTAGTGCTGACGGCGCGGTTCGATTTCTGAGGGAACGGAGTGGCAAAGTGATGCGGGCGGCGAGATGGGCTGGCGCGCTGGGTTGCCTCCTGTGGGGCGCGGTGGGGTGGTGCGGGGAGCCGGCGGCGGTGGTGGTGGAGTTGTTCACCTCCGAGGGCTGTTCGTCCTGTCCGCCGGCGGACCGGCTATTGGAGCGGCTGGACCGGCTGCAGCCGCTAACGGAGGCGCGGATCATAGCGATGAGCGAGCATGTGGACTACTGGGACGGCCAAGGGTGGAAGGATCCGTACTCGTCGGCGGAGTGGACGCGGCGGCAGAAGGACTACGATCAGCGGCTGGGCGTAGCGGGGCCGTATACGCCGGAAATGGTGATCGACGGGCGATGGGAGTGCGTGGGTAGCGATGGAGAGATGTTGAAGCGGGAGATTCTGAAAGCGGCGCGGGCGCCGAAGCTCAAGGTGCGGATCGAGGAGATCGCGGCGGGGACGGCGCGGGTGGAAGTGGAGGCGTGGCGAGGTACGGGAGTGAAGGGGGGAGGCGAGGTGTGGACGGCGTTCGCCGCCGATCGCGCGGAAAAAGAGATCGGGGCGGGGGAAAATCGAGGCGTGCGGCTGAGCCACGTGGCGGTGGTGAGGACGCTGCGCAAGTTGGGAAAGGTGGATAAGGACGAGGGTTTCCGGGGGGAGACGGCGGTGGAAGCGGGAGCGGGGCGGACGATCGCTTTGGTCGAGGAGCCGGGCACGGGGCGGGTGTTGGGCGCGGCGATGCTGCGGATGAACGGCGCGGAGGCCCAGGATTCGGGCACAATGAAAAAAGCGGTGAGGTGAGGAGATGAGCGGCACAACGCTGGCGAGGGCGGCCGGGGTGGCGATGGCGCCGGAGAAGGCCAAAGACCCGTCGCGGGCCGAGGAACTGCGCGTGGTGCTGTGGTCGGATCCGGCGGGAGTGGTGGATTCTCCCGCTTCGCGCAAGGCGATCGTATCGATTCACGTGGGAGCGACGGTGGAGGTGGGATGCCGGCGCGATGGCCGGTATCATCGAGGGCCGAACGTTCATGGGGACATCGACGTGATTCCGCCGGGCACGGCGAGCCGGTGGGAGTTGAAAGAAAAAGACACGGCGCTCATCCTGAGGCTGCCCGGAGGATTGCTGGAGGAGGCGGCGCGGGAAGAGCACGGCGATCCGGCGAAGCTGCGGGTGGTGAACCGGTTCCAGATTCGCGATCCGCAGATCGAGCATATAGGCTGGGCGTTGAAGGCGGAGATGGAGGCGGGGTATCCGGGCGGACGGCTGTGTTACGAGGCGCTGGCGCTGGCGCTGGCGGCGTCGGTGGTGAACCGGCACAGTTCGATGGCGGGCTCGCCGAGGCAATATAGCTACGGGATGCCGGGGCGGCGGTTGCGCGACGTGATTGCGTTTATCGAAGACAATCTGAACCGCGATTTACGATTGAAGGAGATCGCGGAAGTGGCGGGGTTGAGTTTGTCGCAGTGCAAGCTGGCGTTTAGCCGGGCGGTGGGCAGGCCGGTGCATCAATATGTCATCGAGCGGCGGGTGGAGCGGGCGAAGGAGTTGTTGGGCGGCGATAAGCTGACGATCGGCGAGGTGGCGTCGGAGACGGGGTTCGCGCACAAGAGCCATTTGGCGTATCATCTGCGGCGGCACTTCGGGATGTCGCCGGCGGGGCTGCGGCGGGCGCTGCGGGGGATGTGAGAGGACGAGCGGGATTCAGGGCGGAGGAGCGCTGCCCGTTTCCGGGGGCTGGACGTTTCCCAGGACGCCGAGGTAATCCGCGAGAGTCGCGTCAAGGCGCTCGTACAGCAGGTTGTCGAAGTCGCCGCTCCCCCGCCCCGCCTGCGACGTCTGTAGCGCAAGAATGTAGGCCGGCCGGTCGGATGGGCGCACGGCGATGGGAGGATAGCCGCCCCGAATGAGAATCAAGTTCATCACAAGCCGCGCGGTGCGGCCGTTACCATCGTTAAACGGATGGATGTCCACCAGACGGCGATGGGCCGTGAACGCGGCTTCCGGCGTATCCGGGGCCGCGGCGAGCCATTTGGCGAAATCTCCCATAAGAGCGGGAATTTCCGCCGGCGAGGGGAAACGATGCCGGCCCGCATCCGTGCGGACGTAGCGGGCCAGATCCGCATAACTTCCAGCGATGCCGGGCTGCGACCGCCGCACGACAAGACGATGAAGGTTGCGCACGTCGCTCTCCTTCAACGGCGTTTTTTCGCCGGCGAGTTCGCGCACGTAACGGATGGCGTCGTAGTGGTCAAGAGCTTCCAGATGATCTTTGAGCGGCTTGCCGCCGATGGTGATGCCCTGTTCGATAACAAGCGTGGTCTCGACAGCGCTGAGAGTGTTCCCCTCGATCGCGTTCGAGGTGTAAGTGATTTCTATGTCGTAGTAACGCTCAAGACGGCTCAGCGCCTCCGGCGCGAAAGGTCGCAGCGCGTCCAGGCGGCTCTTCTTATTCGCGATGGCGTCGAACCAATTCATCTTTCAAAACGACAAGATCGGGCGAGAATGTTTTTGCGCTCTCAGCGGCGTGTGATTGGCGTCATGCTTTACATTGTAGGACTGGGAGGCGGGAGGATGAGCGAGCCACCCCTTGAAAGCCCATGGCGAACATAGGCGGCTGGGTTCACAATTTCTACGCTCCGAAACGACCGGAGGCTGAGAAGATCCCTATCGCCGGCGACGAGGAGGTTCGCGTTTGCCGCCACCGCGGTCTCCAGGATGGCATCGTCGTTGGGATCCCGGCAGGCGCCGCGAATTGCCCCGTCGATTCCTACGCGAAGGGCCGTTTCCAGGAGTTCATTCAGAGTCACTTGCAATGCGCGTCTCTCGCGTCCGAACTTCTCTACAAGCACTCGGACGACCTCGGCCTCGATAAATCCGGAAATCGCGAGCCGATCGACAGTGAGAGCGCGCGTAAGCGCTTGTGCCGGCGTGCCGCCAAATTCCAGCGCCGACACCCAAACGTTGGTGTCGACAACGACGATCACCGGCGCGGGCCGGCTTCGTTTCTTAGCTCATGCACGAGAGTCTCGATATCTTCCGGGGTGTAGCCTCGATGCTTCCGGCGCCGGCCTTCCCGCTCCGAAGTTTCGAGAAGCTCTCGAATGCGCTGGGCGCGATAGGAGCGGAAGGCCTCGCGAAACAGTTCGCTGATCGTGCGGCTCTCGGCCTTCGCGACCTTGACGACCTGCGCGGCCAACTCCGGAGGCAGCGAGATGGTGAACTGTTTCGTGGTGCGCTCCATGCTCCGATCATGACACAGTAATGAAAAGTCGTGGGAGGGAAACCGACCGGAGCTCCGTTGCGATCGCAACGGTCAGGTCGCGGCGCCGCAGCATTTTTTAAATTTTTTCCCGCTTCCGCAGGGGCAGGGGTCGTTGCGGCCGGCTTTTACGGGCGGCGCGGCGGGAGGGGCGGGAGTTTCGTCGGCGGGCGCGGCGGCGTCCTGGTAGAAAACGGGGGAGAAGCCGCCGAGGGCGAGGCGTTCGTCGAGTGCGAGCCGGATGAGGTCGGCTTCACCTTCCGATAAACCGCCGGCGAGGGTTTCGATTTTGCGGTAGAGCGAGCGGATGCGGCTGGGAGCGATTTGCGCGGGGACGGCAAGGGCGTAGGCGAAGAGGGCGTCGGCGCGGAGGTCTTCTTCCTCGAAGAAACGCTCCAGGCGCCGGGCTTCGGAACGGATGGCGAGATAGCCGACGCCCCAGATGGCTTGGCGCTGGGTTTCGAGGTCGGCGTCGTCGAGGTGCGCGGGGAAATACGACGCGAAGGAGCGGTCGAGCGAGCGCCACATCGCTTCGAGCGCCTTCGCGCGGACTTCGGGGAAGGCGTAGAGCGACTCGATGACGGCGCGCACTTCGGGGTTATCGGCGAGTTGCGACAGGCCGACGGCGGCGCCGGCGCGTTCGACGAGCGGGGCGTCGGAGATTCGCGGCGATCGATTGCATGGCTTCGCGGATCTCGGGTTCGGCGGCGGATTCGAGCAGCGACTCCCAACAGCGGGCGCGGACTTCGGGGCTGGCGTCGTGGCGGGCGAGTTCGAAGAGGCGGGCTTTTGCCACGGGGGAATATTCGCGGCTGAAGAAGCTGTGAGCGGCGGCGGCGCGGTACTCTTCGGAGGAGTTGGAGAGGGCCTCGATGCGGTCTTCCTCTTCGAGCAGATCGAAGTCGGGAGGCTCGGATTCGGGGATCTCCTCCCAGATATCGAACGGTTCGAGGACGACGGTCTCGGCGGGAGCTTCGATGTCGGCGATGGACAATTCCAGAGCGTGGCGGAGGTGGGGGTCGGCGGCGGGAATTTCGGCGAGCAGCTTGCGAATGGCGGGAAGAGAGGCGGGGTCGGCGTAGAGGGAGAGGCTGACGGAGCCGTCGATCAAATCGTATTCGAGGCGCTCCAGGAGGATGGCGAGGATGCGCTCGTCGCGGACGCCGAGGGAGGCGAGGATGAAGGCGGTTTCGGCCGATTCGTCCTCGTCGAGAAGGCGGTAAAGGTCGAGAAGCGGTTCGAGCGCGGCGGCGCCGAGATCGGCGAACGCGCCGACCAGATCGTCGTAAGGATCGGTGGGTTCCTCGCGCAGAACGGCGAGATAGAACGGCAGCGCCTCGGGGGCGCGGAGGAAGCGGAAGATCGAGACGAGATCGGCTTCGAGGTTGACGGGGTAAGCGGAATAGTCTTCGGAGACGAAACGGAGAAGAGCGGGGAGCGCTTCGGCGGGGCGGTCGAGAACGGCGTGGAGAAAGCGATGGTCCACACCGATCCGGCCGCGCGCCGCCGCAAGCAGCACGTCGTAGACCGGGGCTTCGTAAACGCCCGGCAGGTTAGTCGGCTTCCTTGACGACGGTGACGGGAATCTCGACGGAGACGTCCCGATGGAGTTTCACCGCGACCTTGCGCTCGCCGAGGGATTTGATCGGCTCGTCGAGTTGGATCTTGCGCCGGTCGATGGAGTAGCCGAGCTTTTCGAGCGCGGCGGCGATGTCCTGGGCGGTGACGGAGCCGAAGAGTTGATCGTTCTCTCCGGCCTTCTGGGCGATGGTGACGGTGACGGTGGAGAGGAGCTTGGCGAGGTCCTGCGCTTCGCCCGTGAACTTGGCCTCCTTGCGGAGGTGGGACTGGCGCTCCTGCTCGACGATTTTCTTGTTCGATTCGGTGGCGGCGACGGCGAGGCGCTTGGGCAACAGGAAATTGCGGGCGTAGCCGGGGGCGACCTTCACCAGTTGGCCGCGTTGGCCAAGCTTGTCGATATCTTCTCTAAGAATGACGTCCATATTGTAAATACCTCCGGGTTAGGGCGCGGTGGCGAAGGGCACCAGCGCGATGCTGCGCGCCTGTTTAATGGCTTCGCTGAGCCGCCGCTGGTGCGGGGCGCAGACGCCGGTGATGCGGCGCGGCGTGATTTTCGCGCGCTCGGACAGGAAGGCGTTCAGGAGCCTGACGTCCTTGTAATTGATGTCGTCGATCTTTTCGACGCAGAAGCGGCAAAGCTTCTTGCGCCGGAAATATTGTTTGCGCGTGGCGACGGCTTTATCGCCGCCGGTTGGACGTTGCGAGGCGCTAATGGGGCGCCCACCTCTGGTTTCCGCCATGATAATCTCCTAAGCCTCTTCCTTAACCGCGGCCTCTTCGGGAACGGCGGCGGGTTGCATTTCCGGAGCCGCGGGCGCTTCCGATTTCGCGGCCGCGGGCGCTTCCGGTTTCGCCGGCGCAGGATGGGCCGGAGCGCCGGGGACGACGGGGGCGCCGGGCGCGGGCGCGGCGAACTCCGGCATGGCCGGCGCGTGAACGACGGGCGCGGGCTTGCGCGCGGCGCGCTTGTCGCGGACCTTCTTGCGCTTGGCGAGTTTCTTCAGTTTCTCGTCGATGCGGACGGTGATGAACTTCATCACCGAATCGGCCACGCGCAGGCGGCGCTCGATCTCCTTCACCGTATCCGGGCCGGCGGTGAACTGGAGCAACACATAGAAGCCCTCGTTATATTTCAAAACGCGGTAGGCGAGCTTGCGCACGCCCCATTTTTCCATCTTGTCGACGTTCCCGCCGCCTTTGGCGACGATTTGCGTCAACTGTTCGACAAGCGGATCCACCTCGGCTTCGGCCGAGTCCGGCTTGACGATGAACAACTCTTCGTAAATCCTCATTCTTCCTCTTCAATTAAGCCGTTGGCGCGACGATTAAATTTCGTCATGGACTTTTCGACGCCTTCAGCGATTATGGACTCTACCGCCAGCGCTGCAAGATCCAGCAGTTCGTCCAATTCCTTTTTTTGCGCCCGCGTAAATTCCGCGAGCACGATACGCGCGCCGTCACCTTCGCGGCGGCCGCCGTGAACACCCAAACGGACCCTGGGAAAATCCCCTGTGCCGACCGTTCGCAGGACGTCCCTGACACCATTATGGCCGCCGGCCGATCCGCCGGGACGGATGCGCAGCGACTTCCAAGGTAGATCGAGTTCGTCATAAATCAAAATTAACTCTTCGGGCTTCAGCCCATGCTTAACTAATAATCCGTTCACCGACGATCCGCTGAGGTTCATGAAGGTTTGCGGCTTGGCCAGCAGAACATGTTCCCCGGCGACGCTTCCCCGCCCCACCAGCGCCATCGACTCCCTGCGGGTAATACGAATGGCGTTGCGGGCGGCGAGCCGGTCGACCACGAGAAAGCCAAGGTTATGCGGCGTATTCTCGTACTCCGCCCCCGGATTGCCCAGACCGGCGACGAGCCAACGATATTCGCCGGACATGACAGCCAGGGACCTTTCGCCGCGCTACTTCTTCTTTTTGGCGTCTTTGGTGTCTTTGGATTCGACGGCGGCTTCCTCTTCTTTCTTGCCCTTCTTGATGACTTCCGGCTCGGCGCCGGCGACGACGGCCACTTCGGCGGCGGGTTCGGCGACAACTTCGGCCTTGATGGTGACGACGTGAACGATGACCTGGTCGGCGGGGCTGATCAGGCGCATGGACCCGGAGAGCGGGATATCGGAGGCGCGGATGCTTTGGCCGATGACCAGATCGGAGACCTGGACGGTGAACTGTTCGGGAATGTCGTCGGGCAGGCAATCGAGCTCGATTTCGCGGGTGACGACTTCGAGCAGCCCGCCCTGAAGCTTGACGCCCTTGGCGTCGCCGGCGGTGTGGACGGGAATCTTAACCGCGATGTGGCGGGTGAGATCGATGCGTTTGAGATCGACGTGGAGCAGGGCGTCCTTGAGCGGTTCCGTTTGCCAGTCGACGATCATCGCCGGCTCGGGAGCGCGGCCTTCGATGCAGACGTTGAAAATGGTATTGTGGCCGGTGCCGCTGCGGAGGATGCGGGAGACCTCCTTGGGGCTGACGGCGATGGCGACGGGGTCCAGGTTGACGCCATACAGGATGGCGGGCGTCTGGCCTTTGGCGCGCAGGCGGCGGGCCTCGTTCTTGCCGCGGGAAGCGCGGGGCTCGGCGGCGATGGTGATATCCTTCCTCATTTCAAACTCCTCTTTCTTTTCGTTTCCCGGCGGCCGCGGCTCCGGCCGCGATCCCCGCTGGCAAGGACGCTCTAAACGAACAACGTGCTCACGGAGCCGTCCTCGTGAATGGATCGAATCGCGCGGCCCAGCAACCCGGCCACGGAAAGCACTTTAATGCGGCCGCAGCGGCGGGCGGCGTCGCTGAGCGGAATGGAGTCGGTGACGATGACCTCGCTGATCTGCGATTCCTCGATCCGCTCCACGGCTTGGCCCGAGAGAACGGCGTGGGTGGCGCAGGCGGTGACGCCGGTGGCGCCCTGTTCAAACAGAGCTTCGGCGCCTTTCACCAGCGTTCCGGCGGTATCGATCAAATCGTCCACGATCAAACAATCCTGTCCACTCACCTCGCCGATGATATGCATCACTTCGGCGACATTCACGTCGGTTCTACGCTTGTCGATGATCGCCAGCGGGGCGTTCAGGCGCTTGGCGAAAGCACGCGCCCGCTCCACGCCGCCGGCATCGGGAGAAACCACCGTATAATTCCTGGTCCCGATCGAGTCGAAATAATCGATGAATACGGGAGAGGCGAACAGGTGGTCCACCGGGACATCGAAAAAGCCCTGAATTTGCGCAGCGTGCAAATCCAGAGCCAAAACACGGTCCGCCCCGGCGCGTTGAATCAGATTCGCGACTAACCGGGCGGAGATAGGCTTTCGCGGCCGATCCTTCCGGTCCTGCCGCGCATACCCATAATATGGTAACACCGCGGTGAGCCTTTGCGCGGAGGCGCGTTTGGCCGCGTCGATCATGAGCAGCAGCTCCATGATGTTCTGGTCGACGGGGGTGGAAGTGGACTGGACCAGGAAGACGTCGGCGCCGCGGATGTTTTCCTCGATCTGTAAATCGGTTTCGCCGTCGGAAAAACGATTGACCGAGGCCTTGCCGACGGGGATGCCAAGGGAGGCGCAGATTTTGGCGGTCAGCGTGGGGTTGGCGTTGCCGCTGAAGATTTTGAGCTGGTCGAATCTCATGGACAGTACCGGCTTCGTGGCGGCCATGTCATGCCCTCCTCCGCCGGGGGAAGGCAATGGGGATGCAACTGGCGGCGCCACAGAGAGCGATAGGCGGCGCGGCCGAGAAGCGAGATGGGGAACAGAATATCACCGAATTCCTTTTTGAGGCGGGTTAACGCCCCGTCGCGCGTTTGGCGATCGGGGAAGAGGCCGAAAATCGCCGAGCCGCTGCCGCTCATCCGGGCTGGGCGCGCGCCCAAACGCCGGAGCCGGTCGCGAATTTTCCGCAACTCGGGGTGCTTCCAGGAAGACCGTCGCTTCGAAGTCGTTGACGGCGTCCCAATCCTCCGTTTTCGCACACTCATCCACCCGCCACACCGAGCCTTGGAAACTATTAAGAATAGATGACGGCGGGCTTGAAGTCAATGCGCGGCGGAGGCCGCGGTAGGCTTCGGCGGTGGAGACGTGGATGGGCGGAACGGCCAGGAGGCCGGGCGCGGGAGGGAGAGGAGGGAGCGGGTAAAGTTCCGTGCCGCGGCCGAGTGCGGCGGCGGCTCCGCCCAGAAGGAAGAACGGGACGTCGCTGCCGAGCGAGGCGGCGAGGGCGATCAGGCGCGGAAGCGCGACGCGTTTGCCGGCGAGCACTGGCATGGCGAGCAGCGCTGCGGCGGCGTTGGAAGACCCGCCGCCGAGGCCCGCGCCCATCGGAATTTTCTTGGTGAGGCGGACGGTCCAATGGCCGGAGAGGCCGGACTCCTCGCGGAGCAGGCCGGCGGCGCGGGTGACGAGATTCTCGCCGGGGATCTCGACGTTCGATTCCAGGGCGAGAGAGAAGCGGCGGCCGGGCGTGTATTCGAGGTCGAGGGTGTCGGAGAGGGAGATGGTGTGGAAGATGGAGCGCAGTTCGTGGAATCCGTCGGGGCGGCGGTGGAGGACGCGAAGATCGAGATTAATTTTGGCCGGCGAACGGAGCCGGGCCCGGCGGGAATTCATTTAATAATGCAAGAGAGAATGCACGTTGTGGCCGTCGAGTTTGGCGCGCCCGTGGAGGAAATCGAGTTCGAGGATGAAGCCGAGCCCGGTGACGCTGCCGCCGAGGTTCTCGACCAGCTTGGCGACGGCGGCGGCGGTGCCCCCGGTGGCGAGGACGTCGTCGACGATGAGAACTTTCTGGCCGGGAACGATGGCGTCCTTATGAATCTCCAGGGTGTCGGTGCCGTATTCGAGCGCGTATTCGATGCGCTCGACGGCGGCGGGAAGTTTATTCGGTTTGCGGACGGGAACGAAGCCGGCGCCGATGGCATAGGCGAGGACGGGAGCGAAGATGAAGCCGCGAGCCTCGATGCCGACGACGGTGGAGACGCCGGAATCGCCATAGCGGGCGCGGAGGGAATCGACGACCTCGCGCAGGCCGTCCTTGTCCTTCAGCAGCGTGGTGATGTCGTAGAAGAGGATGCCGGGCTTGGGAAAATCGGGCACCTCGCGGATCAGGGATTTCAAGTGGTCCATTGTGGGGAAACGCTATTGTAACAGCGCGGTCAGAGGATGCGGAAACCGGAGAGCGATTCGGGAGCGGCGTCCCGTTGCACGACGTTGGTTACCTCGGAGCGGTCCGGGCCGCGGGCGAGAAGCGCCGCGAAACGGTCGAGCGAGGCGGCGTCCTTGGCCATGGCGAAAACTTCGACGCTGCCGTCGGCGAGATTTCGCACCCAGCCTTCGACACCCGACTGACGGGCGGCGTGGAGGGCGAACCAGCGGTAGCCGACGCCTTGGACGCGGCCTTCGACGAAGTATCGGCGCGCCGGATGCTGCATTAAACTTGTCAGTATAACCTCATGGCATTTCCAATTCACCGTATGCGCCGGATGCGCGCGAGCGAACCGTTGCGGGCGCTGGCGCGGGAGACGCGGCTGGCGCCGTCTCAGATGATTCTGCCGCTGTTCGTCCGCGAGGGCGAGGGCGTGCGGAAGGAGATTGGCGCGATGCCGGGCAACTACCAGCTTTCCGATCGACGAGCTGGTGAAGGAGTGCGCGGAGGTGAAGTCGCTGGGCTTGGGTGGGGTGATACTTTTCGGCCTTCCCGACGTTAAGGACGAGACGGCGAGCGGGGCGTATGCCGACGACGGCATCGTGCAGAAGGCGGTGCGGGCGCTGAAACGGGAAGTGGCCGGGCTATTGGTGATGACCGACGTTTGCAATTGCGAATACACCAGCCACGGGCACTGCGGGGTGCTGGCGGGCGAGGGCGCGGAGGCGACGGTGGACAACGACGCGACGCTCGAATGGCTGGCGAAGACGGCGGTATCGCATGCGCGCGCCGGGGCGGATCTGGTGGCGCCCAGCGACATGATGGACGGGCGCGTTGCGGCGATGCGGACGGCGCTGGACGCGGCCGGGTTCGAGAATACGCCAATCGTTTCGTATGCGGCCAAGTTTGCGTCGGTGTTCTATGGGCCGTTCCGCGAGGCGGCGGAATCTGCGCCGCAGTTTGGCGACCGGCGGTCGTATCAGATGGACCCGGCGAACGGGCGAGAGGCGATGCGGGAGATCGAGTTGGATCTGGAAGAAGGCGCGGACATGGTGATGGTGAAGCCGGCGATGCCGTGTCTGGACCTGATCCGGCAGGCGCGGGACCGCTTCGACGCGCCGCTGGGGGCGTATCAGGTGAGCGGGGAGTTCAGCATGATCGTGGCGGCGGCGCGGAACGGGTGGCTGGATGGCGACCGGGCGATGATGGAATCGTTGATCGCGATCCGGCGGGCGGGCGCGGATTTCGTGTTGACTTACTTCGCCAAAGCGGCGGCGCGGAAGTTAGCGGGTTAGCGGGCGCTTACTTTCCACCGTAGATGGTGGTGTCCGGATTGTAATTGCGCCAATCGAACCAGTAATCCTTGATGGCGGGTACGCGTTCCAGGCATACGCCGGTCGATTTGCCCGAAGTCGCGCAGCCCTGGAAGTTCCATTCGCTGCCGGTCGATGCGTCCATGAGCAAGGCGCCGGGTTTATCGGGGGACATGCGGTAGAAATCGGGAGCGCCGTCGACGCCGGGGATGCGGTCGCGGAACACGCGGACGGATTCGCCGTCGGGGCCTAACACCAGCAGCACGGGCTCCGCGCCGACGTGATCCTTGACGAGCTTTTCTTTCAGGATCCGGTCGAAGAGAAATGCCCGGCTGGCTCCGAAGGCGTGGATGCCGAGGAGTAAGTCGCGGGCTTTCATGCCATGTTCGGCGAAATCGATCACGACGGGTTCGCGTTTCATGCGCACGTCCCAATCCGCGGCGGGCGTATTCGGAGGCGTAGCGCGGCACGTCGTTCAGAACCGTGCCTTGCGGCTCTTCGGATTTCCACGTCCCGAAGGTCAACTCATCGTAAGGAACGAGGGTCAATTGACGGCCCTTGAGCGGGCCGGAAATGGCGAGGCCGTTGATCTGCTGCCAGTAAGTTCCGGTTTCCTCGTCGCGCATGATGAAGTTCTGGTTATTGATGCCGGACAGATGAAACGTAAGACGCAGTCCCGCCACTTCCCTCGTCCACACCAGACCGGTGTGACAGAGCGTTCAATAAGTGGCGACGATGGCGGTTTTGCCGATCGCGTCGTTGGCGATGTGATGATAGGCCAGGTCGCGGATCGGATAGGCGCGGGCGATGCCGTTCATCTTGACTGCGATGATCATTTCCCGGTTATCGAGCTTGCTGTCGCGCGCGGCGGAAAACGACGGACGGCCGAGGGGATGGAACATGATTTCGTAGACGTTGACTTGGGCGAGCACTGCCAGTGCGCAAACGCAGCGCGGCGGCCGCCGGAGCAAGCGCGCGCCGCCATTGAAAAGGCTGGCGGCGCCAAAACGCGGCGAGCGCAGCCAGCGCGACGAGGGCGGAGACAAGGGTGACGGAAGCTCGATAGCGTGCAGCCACCAACGCGACGGCCAGTTCCCGCGCTCCCTGCGCGCGGAACGGACGGATGACGTACATCGGGTAAGAGACAAAGGCAAACGACACGAGAAGGCAGGTCAAGAGGATGGCGGTTAGCGCCCATCGGGTGCGTGGCGTTTCACTTATCATTGGATAGCTACGACAGTCTCTCCGAGGCGAGCGCCGTACCCTGAACCCGGGCGCGGATCTTGGCGAAGGCGATGTCGCGCGAGGTGGATTCGTCGTCGCCGAAAGGCGAGAATCCACAATCGTCGGTCGTGCCTAATTGGGGCAACGGCAAAACCTCGGCGGCCATCAGAACCCGGTCCCGAACCTGCTCCGGAGTTTCGACAGCGGGGTTGATTGGGTCAATGACTCCGACGAACACGATTTGACCGGGCTGCATGTGCTGGCGGATGGTCCGCAACACGCTCGCCGGATCCTTTTCGCTCGCCAACTGAATATAGAAGCGGCCGGCGCGCATCCGGAAGAGAACCGGCAGTAGGCCGGCGTAGGCGACGTCGGCGCTGTGAGTGGCGTCCCGGTCGCCGCCGGGGCAGGTATGGACGCCAATGCGCTCGCGCTCGAGGGGAGTAAAACGATCGAGGACGCGGTTATTAAGATCGACAAAGGATTCGAGCAGCGAACCGGATGGGTCGAGTTTGAGCGAGAGGCGGCCCTCGGTGAAATCGATCTGCACGCTGTCTGCGCCTTGTAAGAGGCACTGGCGGATGTCGGCGGCCGCTTCGTCGATCAGGTCGGCAAGAAAAGCTTCGCGGGAGTAACCGGGGATTCCGGAGGCGGGATAGAGAAGGCTGAGCGCGGAAGCGGAAATGACCGCCTGCTTGACCGGCAATGCGGTCATGCGGCGGGCCGCGGCTACATAAGTGGAGGCATAAGTGGCGTAGCGGAACGGTCCGGCGGTTAGACGGGGCAACTGGCGCGTGTGTCCATCGGCGAAGGGAATGACGACGCCGTCGGGAGCGAGATTGGGGAGGCCGTCGATGGGATAGGTGGCGAAGCTGGGCTTGGTTTGCTCGCCGTCGGTAATGACGGGCGAGCCGGTTTCCTCGAAGCGGCGGATGGTATCGAGCAGGGCGCGCTGGGCGATGGCGTCGAATTGCGTTTTGGAGATCTCGCCGGAGCGAATTTTCCGGAAGGCGGCTATCAACTCGCTTGACCGCGGGATACTGCCGATGGGTTCGGTGGGTATTGGCATGACGCTTGGGCGAACCATGGTTCGCGATTAGCTTAGCCTAATCGAAGCACGCGCCAGCAGACAATAGTAGTTAGTAACTACGGAGGCAACCAATCAGCGGACGATCGTTTTCGCCAACCCGGCGTTTCCCGCGGAGTCGAAGACGCGTACGACGAGGAGATGTTCTCCCGGCTTGAGCGGGGCGGCGTGAACGTGAAACTGCTCGTGGGGCGCATCGGTAATTCCGGAGGCGGCTTCGACTTCGGTCCAGGGGCCGGCGTCGACGGAGAACTCGCAGCGGCGCAGGGGGGAGGCGGCGTCTTCGGCATCCACTTCGAGATCGGCGGAGGCGGCGTCGCGTTTTACGCCGGTGATCCGCACCGAGGGAGGAGTGTTGTCGATCAACACGGGGGAGCTGACGAGTTCGGCTTCGCGGGCGGCATCGGGAGGATTGGAAGGGCGGTCGGATGCGACCACGCGGAAGAAGTACCGGCCATCGGCGAGCGAATCGCCATCCAGGGTGTAAGTGTTATCGGAAAGATTGTCCTTGAGAGGCAGCCACTGCGACTCGCCTTCGGCGCGAAAGAAGAGTGCGTAGACCAGCTTGTCGTTGTCCGGGTCGTCGGCCTGCCAGGAAATTTGCATCTGCGCGCCGGCGGGCCGCGACAGCGTCTCGGCGGGAGTGCCGGTGGAAGTCGACGGAGCTTCGCCATTGTCGGTGACGGTGACGGAGTAGCTGGCCGACGGGTTGGGGTTGGGCGCGGCGCGGCTGGCGGCGGCGCTGGGACCGAGGCCGGTGACGGTGACGCTGCGCACGGTGGGCGCGGCGTTTTGCGGGAGATAGGCGAGGGAGACGCTCTCGATGGTGGCGCGTCCTTCGAGCTTGGCTCGCCATTGAACGAAGCGGGCGTTGGGACTTTGGACCGCGCCATTCGCGATGGGCGACCAATCGCTCCAGGTGGCGTCGGGATGGGCGGAGTTGCCCGCTCGCGTATCGAAGGACGCGCGGCCCTGGCCGCCCGTACGGAACGTGAGGCGTCCCCAGCGCGCGACGGAGCCGGCGTCATGGACGGGCGCTTCGTAAGAACCGGAGGCGGATTCGCCGCCGCCCAGACGAAACAGTTTGCCCATGCCGGCGGTTGCGGCGAGCAAGCCGGAGGGCGTGGCGAGCAAGCGCACGGTTTCGCTCTCGCCGGTCTGCGTCATCAGGACAGCCTTATGATTGGGGTCGAGCCGGTAGATGCGGCCTTGCGCGTCGGTGGCGAGGTAGAGCGAGCCGGAGTCGCTGGAGACGTCGAAGAGGTTCTCTTCCTTCGAGCTCCAAAGCGTTTCGGCCATGTTGTTCGGGCCGATGCGGTAGATGGCGGACTTTTCGACGCCGGCGACATCGAGGATAGGCGAGACGGTTGCCGCGGGGACCGATTGCACGACCGGGGCGGGAGCCGGCGGTTTGGATTTGAGTTCGGCGCCGGCCTGAGTGGAAGCGCTGTCGGTGACGGTGACGCTCATTGCCGCCGGCGGTGACGAACCCAGTGAGCCGGAAGCGGAGGCGGGTTGCAACCCGATGCGGCTGGTGATCGATCCGCCCATGGCCGCGACGAGGAGGGAGCCATCGGCGGCGGGCGCGATGGTCCGGATCTCGGGCAAGGCGGCGTCATAGAGCGCGAAAGCCTTGTTTTTGGCGATGACGCGGTACAGGATGCCGTTCGGTCCGGTGCCGGCGAGCAAGCGCCCATGGGCGTCGAGGGCGAGGGCCGTGACGTGCGATTGTCCGGTGTCGTAATAAACCTCGCCGTCGCCTCTCGAATCGATGCGGAAGATTTTACCCTGATTGCCGGTGCCGGCATAGAGCGTTCCATCGCCGGCCAATGCGAGCGCCCAGATGTACTTCGCGTGGGGGTCGAAGAAGACTTTGGCCGCGCCGTTTTCGATGCGATAGATTTTGCCGTCGGGGGACGTGGCGGCAAAGAGCGCTCCATCGGGGGATAACGCGAGGGCGAAGACTTCGGGTTCGGCGGCGGTCCAAAGTAGTTTCGATTTTCCCGATGGGGCGATCTCGAAGACCTTGCCGCCGTGGCCGCTGCCGGCGTAGACGGTCCCGTCGGATCTTCGTGCCAGAGTCCAGAGCACGGCTTCGCCGGAGGTGAAGATAGGGATGGAGGCGGGCGCGACGGCGAGGCGTCCATCGCGGTCGAGCGAGATGCCCGAAAACTTTCCGCGAACGAAGTCCTGGAAAGAGGTCATGTCCCAGGTTGTTGTGGTGGCGGCCGCGAGCGGGAGGGTGACGAGCGACGCCGCCAGCAAGGCGAGGGGCGCGGTTCTCACTGCTTCACCTGCACGGTGACCGATTGCGATCCGCTGACGATGTCGCCGCCCGCGTCGATGGGAAACTCCGCCAGTTTCGACGCCGCGGCGAGCGCGGGCATGGTCGATGGTTGCTGCATCCGGGTCAGGATCAAGGCGAGCGAGGGAGGCGGGTCCGGCATTTCATTTCCGCGCACCGTGAAAGAAGCGGCGGAACGCAATACGCGCAGGTAGGCTTTGCGGTTGTCGCGGAGCGCGTTGAGAAATTCGATGACCTGGCGCGGCGAGCGGGGCGTGGAGACGAGCAGACGTTGATAGGCTTCGAGGTTGGCGCCGGCGGCTTCGGTGACGGCGAACTGGAGCGGGCCGGGCGGCGCACCCACGGGGACGGTGTAATGGACGGTCTTCCGCACCTCGTCGCCATTGCGGCCAGTGAAGGTGACGAACACGTCGAGTCCGTCGCCGGGATTAGCTTCCGCGCGGGAGGCGGTGACTTGGGAGATGTCGAGTAGCCGGTGTTCCTCCGAGGCGCGGATATCGAGATCGATGCGCGAAAGGCGCAGAGCGTCGAAGTCCGAAGCGAGGGCGTAAGAGAGCGGCGAGGAGACGCCGAGAGCGGCGATCGGCGGAAGAGCGGCATCGCCGGCGTAGGCGTTGTCCAGGCGCAAGGGAGGGATGCCGGGACCGAACTCGGCCTGGCCGTGAAACTCATAAGCCCCGGCGCCGATGGAGCGTTCGGTCGCGGCGATGGCCGAATAGACGGCCATCTGGGCGAGCAACGGAGACAGGACGCGATCGCTCACCATCTCCATCCGATAGACGGCGGCGCCGCCGGGGCCGTGGATGCGGATCGTGAACGGAACGGTGGCCGCGCGCCGGCCCAACTCGCCGGCGATGGCAGCGGAGCGGTCCTGCGTGATGGTTCCCATCCACTCCACGGGTGACGAGATTTTGAACGACGCGTTCACGCTGGGCAAGACCGCGATGACCGAAGAGCGGGCGAAGGGAAGATCGGTGGTGCCTGCGCCGAGGAACTGGTGGCCGAAGGCGAAGACGCGATTGCCATCGACGGCGGTGACGGTGCCGTCGGCGCCGACGCTCAGGTCGCCGGAGAGCAGCTCGACGCTGATCATATCTCCAGGGTGGAGTTTCGAGGGATCGCCCAATTTGCGGGGAATCGCCCCGCCGCTCGAAACGCCCTGGCTCGGTTCCATGCCGAGGGCGCGCAGGCGCGGCGAAAAATAATCGAGCGCCGAGGAGGCGAACCCACGGAAGGAGACGGGCGTGGCGATGTCGATGAGTTTCGGAGCGGGGGCTCCGGCGGGGGCCGGCGCGGCGCGGGCGGTTTTCACCGCGGGCGAGGCGAGGCCGGCGCGGAGCATCTCCTCCACCGGACGGATGCCCGCGATGGGTTCCTTGGAGAATGGAAAAGCAAGTGCGACCGCGCCGGCGAGGCGGCCATCAATATAAACAGGGCTGCCGCTCATGCCTTGCATCACGCCGGTTTTCTCGAGCGGACCGCCGGAAAGACGCGCGAGGATGACGTTCTGCCCCGGTCCGGCATTATGAAGAACTCCCAGGATTTCGACGTCGAAACGCTCGATGCGGGCGCCGGAAAATACGGTTTGCCCGAAGCCACGCTGGCCGGCGCGGACTTCAGAAAGCGGAAAGATATGGGTTTGCGCCGTGGCAAGGTTAGAGAGGAACGTGAGCGCGGCAAGTAGAGGAAACTTGAACGGCATCAACTTTCTATCGTACATTGGACAAAAGCCGTTCCTTATGGACGGACTTCCCCGTAGACTGCGCGCAACGATCCCACAAATCGAGGTTACCCGATGAAATTTTATAACCTGAAACATCTTAAGGAGCTGGAATCCGAAGCGATTTATGTGATTCGCGAAGTGGTGGCGCAGTTTGAAAAACCGGTGATGTTGTTTTCCGGCGGCAAGGATTCGATCGTGATGAGTCAGTTGGCGCGGAAGGCGTTCTGGCCGGCGCCGGTGCCGTTTCCGCTGATGCATATCGACACCGGGCACAATTTTCCGGAGACGATAACGTATCGCGACGAATGGTTGAAGAAGATCGGCGCGAAGCTGATTGTGCGCACCGTGGAAGATTCGATCGCGAAAGGGCGTGTGGTGGAGGAGAGGGGGCCGAACGCAAGCCGGAACGCGCTTCAAACGGTGACGCTGCTGGACGCCCTCGCGGAGTTTCAATTCGACGCGGCAATGGGCGGCGCGCGGCGCGACGAGGAGAAGGCGCGGGCCAAGGAACGGTTTTTCTCGCATCGCGACGAGTTCGGGCAATGGGATCCGAAGAACCAGCGGCCGGAGCTGTGGAACATTTTCAACGGGAAGAAGCGGATGGGCGAGCACATGCGCGTGTTTCCGATCAGCAACTGGACCGAGATGGACGTGTGGCAGTACGTGCTGCAGGAAAAGATCGAGATGCCGACATTGTATTTTACGCACCGGCGGATGGTCGTCGAGCGGAACGGCGTGCTGCTGGCGCATTCGGAGCATCTGGGGCAGCGGGCGGGCGAGACGGCGGCGGAGATGGAAGTGCGATTCCGCACGATCGGGGACATGACGTGTACGGGAGCGACGTTGTCGAAAGCGGCGGCGCTTGAAGAGATTATTCACGAAGTGGCCGCGTCGCGGGTGACCGAGCGTGGCGGGCGGGCCGACGATAAGCGGTCGGAAGCGGCGATGGAAGACCGCAAGAAAGAAGGATATTTCTAAACCATGCCGATCGACACCGGCGGTTATCTGAACATGGAGCTGCTGCGCTTCACCACATCGGGCAGCGTGGACGACGGCAAGAGCACGTTGATCGGGAGGCTGCTGTACGACAGCAAGTCGATCTTCGACGATCAATACGAGGCGATCAAGGTATCGAGCGAGCGGCGCGGCGACGATTACGTGAATCTGGCGCTGTTGACCGACGGGCTGCGGGCGGAGCGGGAACAGGGGATCACCATCGACGTGGCGTACCGGTATTTTTCGACGCCGCGCCGCAAGTTCATCATCGCCGACACGCCGGGCCACATTCAATACACGCGCAACATGGTGACCGGAGCCTCGACGGCGAACCTGGCGCTGATTCTGATCGACGCGCGGCACGGCGTGGTGGAGCAGACTTGCCGGCACGCATTCATCGCCTCGCTGCTACAGATTCCGCACGTGGTGGTGTGCATCAACAAGATGGATCTGGTCGATTACAGCGAGCAGGCGTTCGAGGAGATTCGCGCGCGGTTCGAGGATTTCGCGGCGCGCCTGGACATCAACGATTTCCATTTCATTCCAATGAGCGCGCTGCTGGGCGATAACGTGGTGGACCGGTCCAAGCACATGGACTGGTATCAGGGCCCGACGCTGATGTATCTTCTGAACAACATTCACATCAGCAGCGATCAAAACCACATCGACGCGCGGTTTCCGGTGCAGTGCGTGATCCGGCCGCAGTCGAAGGAGTTTCCCGATTACCGCGGTTATGCGGGACGGATCGCGGGTGGCATTTTCCGGCCAGGCGACCATGTTCTGGCGCTGCCGTCCGGAATGGCGACGCGGATCAAGTCGATCGATACCTTCGACGGGCCGCTCGATCAGGCGTATCCGCCGATGTCGGTGACCATGACGCTCGAAGACGAGATCGATATCAGCCGGGGCGATATGATCGCGCGCGAGTTCAACCAGCCGGAGATGTCGCAGGACGTGACGGCGATGCTGTGCTGGCTGAATGAAAAGCCGATGGCGAAGGAGCGGCGCTATGTGGTGCGGCAGACGACGCGCGAGGCCAAGTGCGTCATCAGCGACGTGCATTACAAGATCGACGTGAACACGCTTCATCGCAACGAAGACGATACGAAACTGTGCATGAACGACATCGGCAAGGTGACGATTCACGCCACCAAGCCGCTGATCTTCGACAAGTACAGCCGCAACCGGAACACCGGCAGCCTGATTCTGGTGGACGAGGCGACGAACGAGACGGTGGCGGCGGGGATGGTGGCGTAGCGGCGCGAGGTATTTTGTTCCCTGCAAAATGTCCGTCTCCGTCGCCAGCCTTCCGGCCACGTTAGACTAGAGGAACCCAATCATGAACCTCTCCCGGCTCGTCGCAATGTTTCTTTTCCTTTCGTCCGCCGCTAGCGCAGTCGTGCTAACTTTAGGACCCAGTACGCAGGCGGTTACTTTTACCGGGACGGGAGCCGACCTGACGGGAGCGGGAACCTCGAGCTTGTCCTGGGGATCGTGCAATTATGACGGCACGAAAACGACGTGTATCGTCTCCGGTCCATATACCGGACTGGGAAGCGGCGGCACTTATAGCTTCGCTCTGGTTTATCCAGGGAACGGCGCTTCGCCAATGGGCGCGGTCGCTTCGCCTCCGGGAAGCGATCTGGTGTACTTCACCCTAACGGCCGGATCGCTGAGTTTTACGATCACGCCCAATGACGGCGCCCCTGTGCGCTTCTACGATCTCACGGAGCAGCTTTTCTTCTCTCCCTCAACGGATTCCTGCACGGGGGTGGGCGCCTGCAGCGTTGGCGCGGTCGGCGTGACCGTTGGCGGCACAATCACGGGTCCCCTGAACGGAACGTTCGATACGACGCCGGTAATCAACCCCGGTGGAATCGTCACGGCCACGGCTTATGGCGGCTACAAGACGATCGCGCCGGCGACATTCATCGAAATCTACGGCCTCAATTTATCCACGACTTTTTATCTGGATTGGTCCAGTGCGTTTAACGGCCCACAAGCGCCGGCATCCCTGGGTGGGACAACGGCAACGGTCGGCGGCCTGCCCGCTTACGTCGAGCTCTCTAGTCCGCACCAAGTGAACCTCCTGGTGCCGTCGGGAGTACCGGCCGGCCAGCAGCAGGTGGTAATTACCACGGCGGGCGGATCAAGCATCGCGACGACGGTGACCGTGGATGCGATCGCCGCGGGAGTTCTGGCCCCCGCTATTTTTAAGGTCGCCGCGGGCCAGTACGCGTTCGCGGTTTTTCCCGATAACAAGACATTCGTCCTTCCGCCCGGCTTCGGTCATGGCCTAAAGACCGCGCGCGCCAAGCCCGGCGATATTATTATTCTTTACGGGAATGGGTTTGGACCGGTCACGCCCGATCTCCCGGCGGGAACGCTTGTGGAGCAAAGTAACACGCTACCTTCTTTCGAAGCCGCTTTCGCGGGCGTGCCGGCTACTGTTCAGTTCGCCGGATTGGTCCAGAGTTATACCGGTCTTTATCAGTTCAATGTAGTCGTTCCCAAAGTTCCCGCCAGCGACACGACGGCATTCACTTTCACGATCGGTGGTACGCCCGGCGCGCAATCGCTCTTACTGCCCGTCGGAAATTGATTCTCAACCGGTTGCCGGTATAGGAACTTTCGGCCACCGGCGCGCGTAGTTCTTTGCGATGATCGCGGGTATGTTGCAGGATCTGCGCTTCGCCTTGCGCTTGTTAGGACGTAACCCGGGGTTCGCGGTGGTAGCGATGGTTACGCTGGCGCTGGGCATTGGCGCCAACACGGCCATTTTCAGCTTGGTCTACGGAGTGTTGCTGCGGCCGCTTCCCTACCCCGAGGCGGGACGGCTGGTGCAGATCGAACAAGTGTTTCCGGCGGGGCGGAACTCCAACACCGACGGCGCTCACGCGTTGTTCTGGAAGGAACACCAGCACACGATGTCGAGCGTGGCGATCGTGGGTGGGGAGGGCGAGACGAATCTGGCCGGCGGGAGCGCTCCGGACCGTGTCGCGATGAGCGCGGTGACGTCGGAATTCTTCCGCACGTTACGCTTGACCCCGGTGATCGGCCGCGACTTCGCTCCGGGCGACGACACGGCGGCGGCGCCGGTGGCGATCCTTAGCCATGGTTTGTGGATGCGGCATTTTGGAGGCGACGCAAGCGCTCTGGGGCGCGGCGTTACTTTAGGATCGCGGAGCTTCACGATCGTTGGCGTGGCGCCGGCGGGTATCGACTCGACGCTCGCCGCCGATCTGTGGACCCCGCTCGATGTGAGGAACGATCCGCTGGCGAGCGGGTCGAATTTTCTCGTCCTGGGACGCCTGAAGGATGGCGTGACCCTAACGCAGGCGAAAGCCGATCTCGGCGTCGCCGCCGCCGAGTACCGGGCCGCGTTTCCGAAGGAGACCGCGAAGAACGAGACGGCCGAGGCCTTCCCTTACCAGCGCGAATCGACCGCGGAGGTGCGTCCGGCGTTGCTGATCCTGTTCGCCGCCACCGGCCTGGTGCTAATGATCGCTTGCGCCAATGTAGCGAATCTGCTGCTGGCGCGCGTCGCGGCCCGCCGCAGGGAGATCGCGGTGCGAGTGGCGATCGGCGCGGGTCGCGCGCGAGTGTTGCGGCAACTTTTGACCGAGAGCGTTTGTCTCGCCCTGGGAGGGACGCTGCCGGGAATCCTGCTGGCTCGCGCCACGGTCGCGGCGGTGGTGCGCCTGCGGCCGCTCGATCTTCCGCGGCTGGATGAAGTGGCCGTCGATTCGCGCGTGTTGCTATTCACGTTCGCGCTCGCGGTTGGGACCAGCGTGTTCTTCGGTCTGGCGCCGGCGATGCAAGCGTTGCGCGCTCGACATGCGCGAGGCGTTGGCGGAGGGTGGAACGCGCGGCGGCGCGGCGGGTGGACGGCGGTTGCGCGAGGCGTTGGTGACGGGCGAATTCGCGGTGTCGATGATTTTGCTGATCGGCGCTGCGTTGATGGTAGAAACATTCATCAAGCTGCGGTTGGTCGATCCCGGCTTCGATACCGCCCACGTTCTGACGATGAAGATGACGCTGAACGGAGACCGGTATGTAACATCGGGACAGGTCGCGCGCTTCGCCGAGGAGGCCGCGGACCGCGTTGGCCGCATTCCCGGCGTTCAATTCGCGGCGGTGACGAATTATCTTCCGCTGGAGCGGGGGTTCAATATTCCGCTGGAGCGGATCGAAGGCCGCGCGAATCGCGAAGAGCGGTTTCTTGGGAACTTGCAATGGTTCGGCGTCACTTCGCGATTCTTCGACGCGATGGGCATGAAGCTCCGCGCGGGGCGGGCGTTGGACGCGCGGGACGGCGCGAACGCCCCCGCCGTCGTGATGGTGAACGAGGCGTTCGCGCGCAAGTACATGCCGCGCGAGAACCCCGTCGGCAGGCGAATCGGCATCGCCTGGAGCCTGCTTGGTCCCGCGGCCGCCGACTCTTTGCGCGAGATTGTCGGAATCGTGAGCGACGTTCGCGAGCAGGCGTTGCACGATGCCCCGGAGCCGAGTGTCTTCGTTCCCCTGGCGCAGGTGAACGACGCCGTTTCGTCCACGGTGAACCGGTTTATGCCGGCCGTCGTCGTGGCGCGCACCGGCGGCGAACCGATGGCCGTTAGCCGGCGGGCGGTGGACGAGATTCACTCCCTCGACGCGGCGCTGCCGGTTTTTAAAATCCGGACCATGGCGCAAGTGGCGGGCGAGTCGGTTGGGAAGGAGCGCTTCCTGACGGCGTTGCTCGGCGGCTTCGCGGCGCTGGCTCTGTTGCTGGCGGGGATCGGGATTTACGGGGTGATGTCCTACGCGGTGGCGCAACGGACGCGGGAATTCGGCATTCGCGCCGCGCTGGGAGCGAATCCCGCCGAAATCCTCACGATGGTGATGAAGCGGGGACTGACGCTGGCGGTCATCGGTATTGTGGCCGGAACGCTGGGTGCCCTCGCACTGACTCAGAGTTTTAGCGAGCTTCCTTTTCGGCGTGACCATTCACGATCCCGCGGCATTTCTGGGAGCGCCGCTCGCGCTGGCGTTCGTCGCTGTGGCGGCGTGCTACATCCCGGCGCGGCGGGCGTTGAAAGTAGATCCGATGACCGCTTTGCGCTGGGAATGACGGGTTATTCGCCGATCGTCATCGTCTCGCCGCCGGCGACGGCATGCTTTTCTTTCAGCGGATCGAGGAAGGGTTCGCAGACGGCGAGGGCGGGCAGCAGCGCCTCGCTCAACTCGGCCACGGTTAGAAAGCGCGAATCGCGTTCGATGGCGAGGCAGCGGGCTAGGACGGCGCCCACGGCGCGCTGGAATTCGGTGACGCCGGCGAAGGCGAAGCGCTCGCTCCGCATCGCTTCCATCCGTTCGTGGAAGGCTCTTCCGGTTAATCGTACGCCGCCGGTAAGCATTTCAAGCACGATGACGCCGAGCGAGTAGACGTCGGTGCGCTCGTCGACCTCCTCACCCGCGAACTGCTCCGGCGACATGTAACCGGCGGTGCCGAGAGCGACGCCGGCGGCGGTGAGGCTTCTGGTATCGGAGGGATCGAGTTCGCGCACTTTCGCCAGACCGAAATCGAGAATTTTGGCGATGCGCGTGCGTCCGGCCGGTCCGGTGACGGAGGCGGTGAGGAGGATGTTCTCAGGCTTCAGATCGCGGTGGAGAATGTGGGCCTCGTGCGCGGCGGAGACGGCGGAGAAGACGCCTTCAAGAAGCGTCGCCGCTTCGGAAGGGGGCAGGCGGCGGCGCTCGCGAAGCTCGTGGCGCAGGCTGACGCCCTTCACGTATTCGAGCACGAGATAGGCGCCGTCTCCGCTGAGTTCGCCGTAATCGTAGAGGCGGACGATGTTGGGATGATCCAGACGGGCGGATGTGCGAGCCTCGCGGGCGAAGCGGCGCAGCGCGCGGGAGTTGCCGAAGAGAGCGCCGGTCATCACTTTGACGGCGACCGTGCGGTTCAAGCGCAGATCGTGCGCTTCGTAGACCGCGCCCATGCCACCCTTGCCGATGACGCGATCCAAACGATATTTGCGTTCGACGATGCGTTCGACGGGCAACGTCAGGTCGAGCTCGGCGCCATCGCGGGAGCATACGGTGAGAGAGCTGTCGTAGCACGTTCCGCAGACCGGACACTCCTTCACCAGGTTCATGCGATCCGGTTCCAGGCGGGCGAGCACGTCGCGTTGCGTGAGCTTCTCGCGGCGGACGCGCTCCCGCAGGCCGAGGTTCTCGTAGACCACGCCGATTTGGGAGGCGAGGGCTTCGAGCAGAGAGCGATCGTTGGCCGTGTATGGCTCCTCCGATTTCTTTTCGCCCAGCATGAGCAGGCCGATGAGTTTCTGTTCGCTCGAAAAAATGGGGACCAGCAACTCCGCGGGTTCTTCGACCGACAGGTCGGAGAGCGGCAGACGCTTGGCAAGGTCGTGCCACGTTTGAGCGCGGCGGGTCTCTTCGAGGATTAACAATACCTCGCTTAGAGCGGGAAAATGGCGGCGCTCGGAGCCGGAGCCGAGGGAGGAATAGGCGAGCGACAGACTGCCGCGGTGGTCGTCGCGATACAGCACGGAGATCCAGCGGGCGTGCAGCGTGGCGGCGATCTCCTCACTCAGCGCGCGGGAGATTTCGGGAATGGAGTCGAAGCGTTGAAAGCGGTCGATCTGGCGGAGCAGCACTTGTTCGCGGTCGTAGCTTTCGCGGAAGAAGCGGCGGTCGAGCGCGCGGCTAATGGGTTCGCGGAAGCGGAGACTGACGAGAGCGGCGGCGAGCAAGGCGACGTTCGTTTTGGCCGAGCCTTCAAAGAGAAGTTGGCCGACGGTGCGGTCCGGGTGGAGGGCGAAGATGACGATCCAGATCGCGATGGGCAGCGCCGCCAGAAGACGGAGCATGTTCTTGGCGAGCAGGTACTGAATGCCCAGGCGGATGAAAACGCGCACGCCCATGACGCGGTGTTTGACGATGGCGTAGGTGGCCGAGATGGGAGCGATAATGGCGAAGGCGTTGGCCGCATTGAGCGCCGAGGCGAAGTCTCCCACGCCGCGCACCTTGCCGAACGCCTGGGCCAAGCCCCAGGCGAAAGCGACGCCGACTTGCGGAGCGGCGGCGGCGATCATGCCCCAGCCGACCCAGCGGATGCGGCGGCGGGCGTCGCCGCCGGCGACGGCGCGATAGTTGCGAACGACGACGAGAATGGTTCCGGCGAAGCACAAGGCGGTGACGAGGTTGATGAGCGGGTTGACGAGAGTGTCCTGAGCGCGCACGAGGGTGCGGTTGGCGGCGGCGAATCCGAGAGCGGCGTCTCCACCGATGGCTTGCAGGAGGCGGTAGGCGGTATTGGGGGCGGAGAGGGCGTAGCCCGCGGCGGTGATCCCGGCGACGGTGGCGCGCCAGAAACGGCTGTCGGGAACTTCGGCCGGGAAGCGCGCGAAGAAGCGCAGCATGTAAACCAGGTGAAGCGGCCGCACGGTGTAAAGCAGGAACGCCACGGTCCACCACGGCCCGTAGAGCATTCCGGTGGAGGGGACCATGGCGAGGAAGAGTCCGAACGCCGCGCCCAGCGCTTGCGCGACAAAGGCGCGGCGAGCGGTGGGATCGTCGGGTTTTTGATAGGCGAGGATAAACGACATCGTCCACAAGACGGCGAAGAAAAGCATGGAGACGGCGAAGACCCCAAGGCCTCCGGTGTCTTCGACGATTCGATTCGTTACGTAGACCTCGACCACCGATCCAGCGCGATCGACGGCGAGGGTGTATAGCGATCCGGGGGGCAGCGCGCGAAGGCTCCAATCCGGGCCGGCGAGGGCGGCGCGCGGGTCGCCGTTCAGCGAGACGATGCGGTCGCCGACGTGCAGAAGGCCGGCGCTGGCGCCCTCGGCGTCGACCGAAACGATGAACCAGCCGCCCGCGCGCTCGGAGGCTTGGAAGGCCGGCATCTGCTTTCGCATGCCAACGCGGACAGCGTTCCAGACCGGGACGACGCAAAGGATGGCCAGCAGGATTTCCGCCGCCAGCGCGCACCGGAAGAATCGGGACCGGCTGCGCCCGGCGTCGCCAGCGAAAGCCCGCGCGACGGGATTCATTGGATTTAAGTATAGGCCGTCACGCCGGATGCCCGGCGCCGACCGTATAGACGGCCGCTTCGTGGATGCCGTCGACGCCAAGGAATCGCGTTCAAGCGCGAATCGGGGAAACCTCCGATGCATAGGCTGGCCAAACCGGCTTCGGCGGCGAGCAGGCACAGCGACTGGCCCACGTGGCCGGCTTCGAGCAGCAGATGGCGATATCCGCGCGGACCGTATTTCGTTTGGGTGCGCGAGAAAACGGCGGTGATAAAAAAGACGGCGCCGGCCGAGTCGAAATAAATTTGATCGGCGAGAGCGGAGGCGAGTTCGGCGGCTTGAGCCGGTCCACGCAGGGATTCCAGAGTATGATTCAGGACATTGTAATGGAACAGGCCGGGGCCGAGGGAATCGACGTGTTGAGCGAGTACGTAGATTTCCAACGGGAACAGCGCGCCGGCGGAAGGAACGCCGCGGAGCTGCACCAGGCCGACACCCGGAAAACGCTCCGTGCGCGTGATCCCATAAGCGCCCTTAAGTAACGTCGAGAGAGAGACCAACGGCATAGGCCGCGGCGCGAACGCGCGGCAGGAACGGCGCGCGGCGAGCAGCCGGAAAAGGGCACTGTCGTCGGGCGTCGGCAGTGCGACTGCCGAGCCGCCGGTCTGTTTGTATTCGACCTCGTAAGGCGTGTCCAGCGCCGAAGGATTCACCCACGGCTCGGAGTTCAAATGGAAGAGCAGCGAGAGCGAGGAAGCGTCGTCGGCGCGGAGCATGATGAGGTCATTCTAAGACACCGCGCCACGATCTGCGCGAAACGCGATGCCTCAGCCATTCCCTGGACCGATCAGGTTATTTTCGGTCAGCATCGGTTCTCTCCCGCCGGGAGGAACGGGAGCGCGAACCCCTCGCCACATTTCCCGGTGCGCACCCGTTTTTATCGTCTCGGAGGCTGGGCGGCGATCAACAGATCGCGACGACGTCGGGAGCGGAAATCGGCTGCACGGTCGCGGCCACTCGATCCCCGAATGCGGACTTTACGCTCCGCGAAAGTAGATTCTGCACGCACCGAGATCGTATGGCGTCGCGAGCTAGAGCTTAACACCCTGAAAATGAGCGGAGTTAAGGCGTTGGTGCTGCGCGTGCAGTGAGACGTACCATGACCAATGTAATCTCTGTGAAAGATCCTGTGTGCGGTATGGAACTGGAAGCTGCTACCGCCGCCGAAAAGGCCATCTATAAAGGGCAGATGCACTATTTCTGCGGCTCCACGTGCAAAGAGAAATTCGATCGCAACGCGGAGCGATATTTGGGCGAAGCTACGAAAGCGTCGCCGAACGGACACACCTGCTGTAGTTAGGCGGCGTTCTTTCCTCCGCCGCATTCCACGCGCAGCACCGCGGCGATGAATATGGCTGGTTTGCGGCGCTCTTGCGGGCGGCACAACCCGCTAGACATGAAACTCGCATGGGAGCGGACAGAGAGGCGGAAGGTGCGTGAATCGCAAATTTCGGATAGCGCCGGCCACAGCACCGGAATCGGGAAGGAATCTTGCGGCCCGGCGCCGGAACATCGCCCTTACTCGGCGGATGTTCTATGCATGCGCCGCCCTTTATGCACCATTCCTATCCGCCCAGGAGCCGGATGCGCCGCTCGGCCTCGACGCGGCTGTAGCCTACGCTCGGCAACACAGCCCGAGACTGTCAGCGAAAAAACTTGGGGTCAAAACGGAGGAGGCCGCCGTTGCGGAGGCCCGAGCCGAGCGATTGCCTCGCTTTACACTGGGAGCGGCTGCGCGCGTGTCGAGTCAGCCGGTACAGACCGCGATGGGCTTCCCCTTGTCTCAATTGGCGGACATCCCCGGCAACCAAGCATTTAGTAGAGGGCACCTGAATGCGGACGTCGAGGCGACGTTGCCCTTGTACACTGGCGGACGGATTGCCTCTGCCGTGCGGCTTGCACAAGCCGAACGAGACTTGGCTCACGTAGGTGTCCAAGATGTGGAGCGTCGGCTTGGACTTTGACGTCACGAGCACATACGCCAATGTGGTCCAACTGGACCGGGACATCGAGGCGGCACAGGAGTCGGTTAGAGCGCTAACGGAGAGCCGCCGGGTGATCGCGAAGATGTTCTACGAAGGAAAGGTGGCGCGAGTCGACCTTCTCAAGGTCGACACACGTTTGGCGGAAGTGGAGGATACGGCGATCGAGTTCAGAAACTCGCGCGAGATAGAAGCGGGACAGTTCAACGCCCTGTTGGGGCGTCCGATTGTTTCACCCGTAAAGTTGGAGTCGAACCTGCCGCCAGTGTCCCCACGACCCTCTTTAGACCAGGTATCCCGGCTGGCGCGCAGCGGAAACTCGAAGTATCGTCTCGCCGAAGCGCAAGTCGACGTCGCTGAACGTTCGGTAGCGGTAGCGAAGTCGGAGAAACGTCCGACGGTTTCCCTAGCCGCCAATTTACTCGGACAAAGCGTAGATCCCTACTCCCTCTACAAGGGCGGCGTGATCGCTGGAGCGGTGTTTACTTTTCCATTTTTCGATCGAACGCTGACGTATCGGGAAGAGGAAGCGACGAGCCGGGAATTGGAACGGCGAGCCGAAATGAAGCAGGCGGAGCTGGACGCCGGACAGAGGGCGCGCTCCGCGTACCTGGAGATCCAGGACTCGGAGGAGCGAATTCGGGCCACGGAGACGTCCACCGGCTACGCGCGGGAAGCGCTCCGGATCGAGCAGGAGAAGCAGCGCTATGGCCGCGGCATTATTGAAAACCTTCTCGACGCGCAGGCGGCGCTCCTCACCTCGGCGGCCCGTTACTATCGCGCCTTGGCCGATTACACGATAGCTACCGCGGCCGTCAAGCGAGAGACGGGGATGTAAGGAGTCACCAATGGCGGATGTCACGATACCGGAAGAAGTAGTGGACAAACCTGAGCCTCCGGAGGCGGGCGCCAAACCGGCGCACCCGGAAGAGAGCGGAAAGTCCGGGCAATCCGACGTCGGCGGCGGACCCAAACCGTCCGAGACGAGCGAGAAGTCCAAACCCACGGAAGCAAGCGGCAAACCGGCGGACGCCAGCGGAGAATCCGGCATAAAAAGAGCCGGCAAAATCCTGCTTTACATATGCCTCGTCGCGGCCGCGCTCTTTCTTGTCAAGTACTTCTTCTTCACTCCACCGGAAGTCGCGGTTATTCAAGTACGACGGCAAGATTTTACGGGTGAAGTACAGGGTACCGGCACCATTAATGTAGACGTGCTGGCGGCTATCGGAGCCAAAATCCCCGGCCGCATCGATCGAATGCTTGTCGATGAGGGCGATTTTGTTCGTCCGGGACAGGTGGTCGCCACCTTGGAAGACACCGACATTCGGCAAGTGCTTCAGCGCTCCCAGGCCCAGTTGGAAGAGGCGCGTATGTCCGGGAACGCGGCTGCCGCGACGGAGCGATCGGCGCAGGCGGAGGAGCGGTCGGCGCGTGCGACGGCGCAGTCGCGCCGGGCGACGAAATATCAAACGGAACGCGCCTGGGAAAGGGAGACGCACCTCGTAGCGACGGGAGCGGTAAGCCAGGAAGAAGCCGATCAATACGAAGAGCGGGACCGCACGGCGGGTAGCGCGGTGGGCGCCGCGGACGCCGGGATCGTAGCGGCGCAAGCGCAGATTGAAGCCGCCGGTGCGAAGGTCCAAGCCGCCCGATCCGCGGTCGTGGCCGCGGACGCCGAAGTACGTTTGCAGCGGTTCAACCTTTCCGAGACGAAGATTTTTACCTATGTGCGAGGAGTGGTTACCGATCGTCCCAAACGCTCCGGCGATGCGATCGTCTCCGGCGAAACGGTGGTCACTGTGGCCGACTTCAAAGTTACTCTGGTGGAGGCCTATCTCGACCAACGCTTGGCCGGCCAGATCAGGGCGGGCCAAACGGCGACTGTCATTCTTCGTGGCAGGCCCAAAGAGCCGATCCAAGGGCGTGTCTTTCGAGTCCGTCCGCAAGCCGACCCCGCCGCCGAGGAGCTTACCGTCGAGATTTCCTTCGCGGAGCCGCCCGTCGAATTGCAACTCGGTCAATGGGCGGACGTTTACGTTCAGACGAGCCAGACCAAGGCCGCATTGGTCGTGCCGGCAACCTCCGCGATGACGATGGGAGATGGAAGCTACGTTTTAGTGGTCGGCACCGATCACAGAGTTCGCCGGGTGGATATCGAGCCGATCGCGAGCAGCCCGCGATCCGCGGTCATCGCGGTCGCAGGCGGCCTTAAACCGGGCGAATGGGTCCTGACACAACCCATGGGAGTCGAGGCGGGGACGAAGGTGCGCCCAACTCAAGGCAAGGCCGCGACCGGCTCTGGTTCCAAGGCGTCCAATCCAGCGATGAAAATGTAAAGGGACGGTGAATGAATCTAGCGCTCAAAGACGCTCGTTACCACATTTTCAAGTTCATCAGCTCGACCCTTGGAGTCAGTCTCCTTTTGATGGTGGTATTTACTCTTGGCGGCATCATTCGAGGCGTCATTCTGGATTCCTCCACCGTAACCAGCGCAACCGGGGCCGATCTTTGGGTCGTTCAGAAAGGCTGGCTCGGTCCGTTCGTCGAGATATCTAGACTTCCCGAGGACTACTACCATGCCATTCAATCCTTGCACGGCGTGGCTGAGGCCAGCCCGCTGGTGATGGCCTGGAATCACATCGATCATCCTATGCCGGCGGCGGGTCTGATGCTGTTCATGTATCGGAATGCGCGGATTGGGACCGAAACGATGGTCGAACCGCATTGGATCGACATGGCGCCCGAATTACGGTTCCTATTGATCGGATACTCGCCGGATCACATGGGAGGTCCCCCGATGATCGTGGCCGGACGTGAAATCACCGCCAGTCACTTTGAACTTGTTGCGGATTTGAAGACCGGATTGCGGATCGGCGAGACCGTCCGTCTGCGCGGCTTCGAATACACAGTAGTCGGCCTGACGAAGAACATGGTTGGATTCAACGCGGACCCAGTCATTTACGCCAAGCTGGAAGATGCGCAAAACATTCTCTTCGAGCCCGACCCGGATCTGTTGCGCAATATTCGAAGACGAACGGGAGCGCAGGTGGGCGGCGCCGAAGCCGTGGCTCCTAGGCCGGCGCAGCCATCGATGCGGCAGGCCTCGGCCGTGTCGGAGAATCTTCACATGATCAACGCCATCGCGGTCAGGGTCCAGCCCGGAGTTCCCATCGAAGAAGTGGCGCACGAGATCGGACACTGGAAACACCTTGAGGTGTATACGGCGGCGCGCCAAGTCAACATGCAACTAATGGGCGCCAACCGGCTCATCCTTATGCAATTGTCTCTGTTCCGCCTGCTCTTGCTAATTATCTCCGGGGTCATCATCGGACTAATCACTTATACCTTCACCCTGGACAAAATCAAGGATATCGCCGTGCTCAAACTGCTCGGGACACAGACGCGACGAATCTACAGCATGATCATTCAGCAGGCGGTACTAATGGGGCTGCTTGGCTCCGTAATCGGGGCGATGCTTGAATTTGCAAGCGAGCCTTACTTTCCAAGAAGAGTCTCGGCCACGCTCGGGGACTTGGGGCAAATGCTCGTAATCATCACCGTCATTTCAATCCTTGCCAGCTTGGTAGCGGTCCGCCGCGCGATGCAGGTCGATCCTCGAATCGTTTTGGGTACCTAGGCGCCATTTATGGGACCCGCTATTGAAGCCAAGAAACTGGTGAAGTCCTATGGGGAAGGACGGGCGAAAGTGGAAGCGCTCAAGGAAATCGACTTGGCGGTGGATAAGGGAGAGTTGCTCGCCATAATGGGACCAAGCGGATCGGGCAAGACCACCTTGTTAATGATTCTCGGGCTGGTTAGCGCGCCAACGAAAGGTCGATTAATCCTGGACGGCGACAACATCTACAATGGCAAGTCTCGGGACTTTCAAAAGCTTCGCCGCGAGAAGATAGGATTCATCTTTCAGTTTTCCAACCTCATTCCGTTTCTGACTGCGGAGGAGAATATTACGCTGCCGATGGATCTGGTTCGGGTAACCGGCCGCAAGGCGCGTTCTCGCGCCGCCGAGTTGCTTGACTATTTGGAAGTCACGGGCCGCGCGGGTGAACTGCCGGAACGGATGTCCGGCGGCGAGAAGCAGCGCGTGGCCATTGCGCGCGCGCTGGCGAACAGTCCGGCCATGATTCTGGCCGACGAACCGACCGCATCCCTGGACACCGACCGCGGACTCAGTGTCATGCGCCTCTTGCGGAAGGTGAGCACCGACCAAGGCACGGCGATTCTAGTCGTGACTCACGACGAGCGAATGATTGGCGAGGTTGACCGCGTCCTTCAACTTGTGGACGGACGCGTGGTCAGCGACGAGAGGAAATCAAAGACTCAACGTCCAGCCCGAGATCCTGGACCGGCGCCCCCTGCGGAAAACCGCGAAAATCCCGCAGGGAGCGCGGCGCCGCTGGGACATAGCGCTGGAGGTGCGGCGGTGCCACGTTCCTTGCGGAAATTCCGGGTCCAAGGCAGAGTCCGGAGATGTTTTCTCTCCGGGGGAGACGGTAAGCCGCGATCGGCCTCGGCGCTTCAATCCCGAGCGCGGAGATCAGTGTCAAAGCATCCGGGAGTTTGAAAGTAAGGACCATCGAGTTACTCCGCCCGGCGCGCCACATTGAACTCAAATTCAGCCCAGTGGGCGTGGAATGAAACCGCGTAGCCGCCAACGATGAGGTATTTAACGCTGTGGGCGCGGAAGGCGGATAAGAGGTCCTTGAAGTCTTGGAACATCGGGGGCCGCTCCCTTCATCGCGTAAGCGGCAAGGGTGATTTCTGCGACAGCCGCCATCCGTTCATGCACGGGCCGGCTCTGCCAGTAGCGATATTCGTCGGCCTTCATCTCTTTGTGGCCGGTGTACACGTGGATGGTCTTGTCCGTTCGTCTGTTTGTGGCACACCGGGGACGGCGGCGCGTGATCCTCCGGCGGATTCGCTCACGTCATATACAAGCCGCCGTTGGGATGGATGGTTTGGCCGGTGATGTAGCCGTTGCGGGCCAGCATGACGACGATTTCCGCCACCTCCTCGGGCCTTCCGAAGCGGCCTACGGGTATCCGCGCGGGCGTGGCGTTCAGGTTCGCGGTCACCATGTCGGTTTCAACCAAGGCGGGCGAGATGGCGTTGGCGGTGATGCCCTCCTTCATCAGGGCGGAGGCGAAGTAATGCGTGAGGCCCAGCATCCCGGCCTTCGAAGCGGCGTAGTGCGGGCCGACGATGCCGCCGATGTGAGCGGCCACCGACGAGAGATTCACGATGCGTCCCCAACCGGCCTTGCGCATCGCCGGGACCGCGGCCCGAGTGAGCAGGAAGCAGGACTTCAGATTGGTATCGATCAGATCGTCCCAGTCCTGTTCGGTCGTCTGTTCGATGGTCTGCACGCGGGCGATTCCGGCGTTGTTCACCAGGATCAACGGCGGACCCAGCCGCTCGTTCGCGGCGTCGATGAGCCTCCGCACATCGGCGGCGACGGAGACGTCGGCCTGGACCGCGACGGCTTTGCGTCCCATCTCCGTCACGGCTTGCGTCACCTGCTCCGCCTCCGCCCGGCGGGAGCGGTAGTTGACCACAATATCGACGCCTTCGCGCGCGAGGGCGATGGCGATGGCGCGGCCGAGGCCGCGGCTGGCGCCGCTCACCAGGGCCACCTTGCCTGTCAGTTCATCGATCATATCCGAGGTCATTTTATGACAAGCCCGGAGAACGGGAATCCGCGCCGGAATATTCCTGGCTTGGGTCGTTGAGTTATTTTGCTCAGAGGCGTGTGTTTTGGCGCAAGGCCGGGCGGTCTCCCGTTGATTTCACGACGGCTGCGGTTGGACTCTTATCTGCTTTACCGGAGGGTAGAGCCGCGGCCTCGCGGCGGAAGGGAAGCCGGCCATGAAATTCGAGCACATACTTTTTCCAATCGATTTTTCGGAGCGCACCGGGTTACTCGTCCCGGCGGTCGAAGCGATGGCGAACCGCTTTGGATCGCGAGTCACTTTGTTTCATGTATTCGAGATTCCCGCCGCCTGGTATGGCAACGCCGACGCGCCGCTGATCAATACGGACTGTCTCCGGGTCTTCTCGGAATCGGCGAAGCGGCGTCTGGACGAGTTTCGGATTCAGATACCGGAGAGCAGGTTACAGCGGGTGATCGCCGAGGGCGAGACCGCCACGCACATCGCGGAATGGGCGAAGGACAACGCCGTCGATTTAATCATGATGGGAACGCACGGTTACGGGCGCCTCCGGGGTCTGCTGCTCGGATCGGTGACCGCCAAAGTACTTCACGACACGGACTGCCCGGTGTGGACGGATTCACTTTTGCACACTCCCGCCGGGAGCCGGACGCGAGGCATTTCGAATATTCTGTGCGCGGTGGACGCGGGGGAAGAAGGAGTGGACATACTACGGTTCGCCGCCGGAATGGCGAAGGAGTTTCAGGCCGATGTACGGGTGGTTCACGCGGTGCCGGGGGCCGAGGCTCCGCCGAGTCCGTATTTCGGTTCCGAGATGCAGCGATTTTTGATGGACACGGCGCAGGCGGAACTCGCCCGGCAGCAGCGTGCCGCCGGGACGAATTTTCCCGCGCTCTTTCGCCGGGAATCCATTTCGAAGGCCATCGCCGAGGCCGCGGTTCAGACCAACTGCGATCTGGTGGTGATCGGCAGAGGGAAGACGCGGGAGGGGCTGGGGCGGCTGCGTACGCAAGCGTACCAGATTCTCCGGGACGCTCCGTGCCCGGTGGTCAGTTACTCGACGCCCCATCGCGAGGAAGCTTCTCCTTCTCCCCACGCGGCGCCTTCGGAACGCGTGCCCGCGGAAGTGGGCGCGGGATTGCTCAAGTAAGACGAAGGCCATGCGAAAACTACGATTTTTGCTTTTCGCGCTGCCGGCGATGTACGCCGCGCCGTTGGCCGCGCAGCCGCCGGACACGGCGATTCCCGAGAGCCATTTGAAAGGTTTCCAGCCATTACCGGCGTTCATGGGCAGCGCGCGAAACCCGGCGACGGAAGACAAAATCCGATTGGGCCGGATACTCTACTACGATCCGCGGCTTTCCGCCGACCAGAGAATTTCATGCAATTCCTGCCACAACCTCGACAGGTATGGAGTGGATACGGGCCGCGTTTCCGTCGGTTTCAAGGGACAGTTGGGCGGCCGGAATTCCCCCACCGTGTACAACGCGGCCGGCCATCTTGCGCAGTTCTGGGATGGACGGGCGGTGGACGTCGAAGCGCAGGCCAAAGGACCGGTGATGAATCCGGTCGAAATGGCGATGACCTCGAGCGAACGCGTGGTCCAGACGTTAGCGTCGATGCCCGAATATGTGAGCATGTTCGAGAAAGCGTTCCCGGGCGATCCGAACCCCGTCACCTTTGACAACTTGGCCAGCGCGATCGGAGTGTTTGAACGGGGGCTGGTTACTCCGTCGCGATGGGATACATTTCTCGAAGGCGACGCTTCGGCGCTCACGTCCGCCGAAAAGGCCGGCTTCAACGCATTCTACGATGCGGGTTGCGCGGGCTGTCACACGGGAACTTATCTCGGTGGCACGCAGTATCAAAGATTGGGGCTCGTAAAGGCGTGGCCGAATACGCACGACCCCGGCCGGTTCACGGTTACGGGCAAGGAAGCGGACAGGAATGTGTTTAAGGTGCCGTCCCTGCGAAACGTCGAGAAGACCGCGCCTTATTATCACGACGGGTCGGTGGCTACTCTGGACGAAGCCATTCGCATGATGGGCGAGTATCAATCCGGCAAGAAGCTCGATCCGCGGGAGGTCGAATCGATCCAGGTGTTCATCGGCAGTCTGACCGGTGAAATTCCGGTGGACTACATCCGAAAGCCCACCCTGCCCAAAAGCACGGACACTACGCCGAAGCCGCTGGGGAATTAGCGTTCCGCATTATGGCCCATTCGAAAAACGAGGCGCGACGATACGAAACCGGTTCGGCGTGGGCCGCGTCTTCGCGAGTGGTGCCAATACCCGTCATTCGAGGGACGAATCGCGCGGGGGGAACGCCTGACGCCGGCGTGCGCCGTGGTTTGGTTTCAACGGACAACGATCGCGCCGGCCCTTTGGATTCTATGCATGTCCGGATTGGCCTTCGCCCAACCGGCAGGCGCGCCTGGCGCCATTGGAGGAACCGTAACCGACGAATCCGGAGCGGTGGTGGCGGGCGCGATCGTCACTTTAGCGACTGCCGCTTCCGCGGGCCAGCGCACGGCGAGCACGGACCCAGCGGGGTCTTTCCGTTTTTCCGGCGTGGATCCCGGAAACTACAAGATCGCGATCGCCTGCCCTGGATTCGCGCTTTGGACGGCGAAGGTGGCCGTCGGCTCGGCCGGCGCTCCCGCATCGCTTTCCGCCGTACTGCGGGTGGCCGAGGCGTCGTCTTCGGCGACCGTGACTCTGCCACCGCACGAACTGGCCGCGGAGCAAATAAAGGCGGAAGAGAAGCAGCGAGTGTTGGGCGTGTTTCCGGATTTCTTC
Source organism: uncultured Acidobacteriota bacterium (assembly GCA_963823105.1). Taxonomy (GTDB): domain Bacteria; phylum Acidobacteriota; class Terriglobia; order Bryobacterales; family Bryobacteraceae; genus JAJYKC01. The sequence continues at coordinate 459,968 of CAWGKC010000004.1, read as the reverse complement.
GTCAGCTATGTGCCGAATGCGGCGCCGCTGACCGCCGCGCAGAAATTTCAACTGGCCTGGAAAACCCTCACCGATCCGGCGGTGCTCATCGGCACCGCGGTCGGGGCGGGAATCGGGCAGGCGCGGAACGTCAACCCGGAGTTCGGCCAAGGTGCGGAGGGCTACGCGACGCGTTTCGGGACCCAGTACGCCGACCACGTCGGCAGCCTAATTATCGGCCATGTGGTCATGCAGACGATCTTTCATCAGGATCCCCGTTACTTTTATAAGGGCACGGGCGGCATCCGCTCGCGGGCGCTTTACGCCATCGGAACGGCATTCGTCCGCAAGGGCGATAACGGGCAGATGGCAGCCGGATTATTCCGACGTCCTGGGGGGTTTGGCGGCCGGTGAGATCTCGTCGTTGTATTATCCGCGCACCTCGCGGCCTGGCCGGCGGCTTGCCGACGACGTTTTGCTCGGATTCGGCAACCGGGCGGCAAGCAATCTGATGCATGAGTTCGTTTTCCCCTATTTTTCCACTCATGTGCCTAAATTCGGCGCCGGGCAGCGCGTTCTGCGCGAAGGAACACCGGTATCGCTGGTTTCGGTGGAGGACTGGAGTTCGAAGAAACCGGAAAACGCCGCCCCGGTCGTTTTCATGCTGGCCAGCGATGTTTCCGCGGACGGCGTCGTCGTCGCGCCCGTCGGCTCAAAAGCGTGGGGCCAGGCAAGCTACGCCGGCGGGCCGGGCGGCGCCGGCGCGACGATGCACGTGGGAATCGAGCGCGTGCGCCTCAGGGCCGGCAATACCGATGTACCGCTCCGAAGCACCCAGTTTCGAAAGGGCGACGGCCCATTGGAGTACCATCGACTGGAAAACTCCGGCCGGATCGTCGTCGTCCTGTACGTGGCCCGGGATGTCACGCTCCCGCCCGCGGAGTAAACGCGGCTAAGAGCGGCGCCCCGCCCATTTGGGGCGGCCGGTTTTGTCTCTGAGCGTCAGCGTTTTGCCATCTTTTACGACTTCGCGGGCGATCACGGCGGGCGCGCCGGCAATGGTCACTTTTGAACCGGCAACCTCCACCGCGTCGCCTTTGGCAAACGCGAACCCTTGCTGGGTCACGTAACTGGACGGCCCGAGATGCACCTCAATGGTTCCGGTTTCCGTTTTTACCATAAGGTGAATTCCCATGGCCCTTCGATGCGCGGAGGACTGGGGGTGAAGCACGTCTTCCACCGTACCCTTGATGTTTGTTTCGGTCGAGGTGTCGTATCGCGGCATCCTCATGTCCGGGTTTGCGGGTTGCGCAACGGACGGGACTGCGGCGAGGCAGGCGGCCGCCAGCAAGCAACCGATTTTCCCCAATGATTTCATGATTTCTCCTTCGTGGGAGGCCCTTCGTGAGAAGCAATTTGTGGCGCGGCGCCGCATGCGCGGGAACCGGCGTTCCCTCGCGAACCTCCCTTCAATTCCGGAGCATTTTGTGGGCCTTGGCCGGGGGAGCGGCCTGTAAGATAAAGGGGATGAGCCAGGCCGCCGGCCGCCCCGAGGAAACGGTCCCATTGACGGGCTTGACCGGCGCCGAGGCCGCGCTGCGTCTTCAGCGGTACGGCGCGAACCGCATTCCGGAAAAACACCCGAGCGCGGCGCTCGCTCTCCTGAGGAAATTTTGGGCTCCGGTTCCTTGGATGCTGGAGGCGACCATCGCTCTCCAGTTGCTGCTTCGGAGGCGGGAAGAAGCGCTCATCATCGGGCTTCTGCTTGTCTTCAACGCGGTGCTGAGCTTCGTGCAGGAAGCGCAGTCCGGAAAGGCGCTGGCGCTTTTACGGAAACGGCTCTCGGTCCAAACGCGAGTTCTTCGCGATGGCGGGTGGAAGGTGCTGCCAGCGGAAGAACTGGTGCCTGGCGACGCCGTTCATCTGCGCATGGGCGACATCGCGCCGGCGGACCTTCGCGTTTCCGAGGGGGAGACGCTGTTGGACCAATCGGCGCTAACGGGCGAGTCGCTGCCGGCCGAGACCGGTCCGGGCGCGACGGTCTATGCCGGGGCGATCGTGCTGCGGGGCGAATGTACGGGCGAGGTGACGGCGACCGGGACCGGGACTTTCTTCGGCAGAACGGCGGAACTGGTCCGGACGGCGAAGACAGCCGGGCATCTGCAGCGCATCATTTTCGGGATCGTCAAGTACCTGGTGGCGCTGGACGCGATTTGTATCGCGGTGCTGCTGGTTTACGCCTTGTGGTCGCACCTGCCGTTGGCGGAGGTGATCCCGTTTACGCTGATCCTGCTGGTGGCAAGCGTTCCGGTGGCATTGCCGGCCACGTTCACCGTCGCCACCGCGATCGGGGCGTTGGAACTGGCGAAATCGGGCGTACTGATCACACGCCTGTCGGCGATCGAAGAGGCGGCGGGGATGGACGTCCTGTGCAGCGACAAGACGGGCACCATCACCGAGAACCGGCTGGAATTGACTGCGGCCGTTCCGTGGGGCGCTTTCGGCGAAGACGAACTGCTGCGGCTGGCGGCGATGGCCAGTGACGAGGCCGGGCAGGACCCCCTCGACATCGCCATTCTCGCGGCGGCGCGCGAACGCGGTTTGTCTTTCGGCGATTGGCGAAGATCCGAATTCGTCCCGTTCGATCCGCGCACGAAGCGTTCCGAATCGTTGGGCGAGAGGGACGGCAAGCCGCTGCGGGTGGTGAAAGGCGCGCCGGAAACGATCGCCGCCCTCGCCGCCGGAACGCCCGATGTCGCGGCGGGCGTGGAAGCCCTGGCGAAAAAAGGCTGCCGCGTGCTGGCGGTCGCCAGCGGCGCGGGTTCGGAATTGACTCTGGCGGGACTGGTGGGCCTCGCCGACCGGGTGCGGCGGGATTCACGCGCGCTGGTCGCGGAAATTGAAAGATCTGGGCATCCGCGTGGTGATGGTTACCGGCGACGCCCCGGAAACCGCGCGAGCTGTGGCCGCTCAAGTGGGCATTGGGCCGCGAGTCTGCGCGCCGGCGGTGTTGCGCGGCGCCGGAGATGCGGAGAAGGCCGGCGATTGCGACGTCTTCGCCGGAGTGGTTCCGGAAGACAAATTCCGGCTGATTCAGGCGTTGCAGCGCGCGGGCCACGTGACGGGAATGACCGGCGATGGCGTGAACGACGCTCCGGCGCTGAAGCAGGCCGAAGTGGGTATCGCCGTTTCGAACGCCACCGACGTGGCGAAGGCGGCGGCGAGCATGGTGCTGACCAATCCGGGGCTGGCCGATGTGGTGGCGGCGGTGGAAACCAGCCGCCGCATTTACCAGCGGATGCTGACTTACACGTTGAACAAGATCATCAAGACGATCGAGATCGCCGTTTTCCTCAGTCTGGGAGTCATTCTAACTGGGACGTTTGTAATTACTCCGTTGTTGATCGTGCTGCTGCTATTCACCAACGACTTTGTAACCATGTCCATTGCGACGGACCGGGTGTCTTACTCGCGGGAACCGGACCATTGGAACATGTCCAAGCTGATGCTGACGGGGTCGGCGTTAGCGGCGGCGATCCTCGTTCTTTCGTTTGGCGTGTTTTTCGCGGCTCGCGATTGGCTGCATTTCCCGCTGCCTCAACTCCGGACGATCGTCTTCATCATGCTGGTTTTTAGCGGGCAGGGCACGATCTATCTGGTCCGGGAGCGGCGGCACTTCTGGCGGTCCGGACCGAGTAACTGGCTTGTCCTGACCTCGTGCGCCGACGTGTGCGTCGTGGGCTTCCTGGCGATTCGCGGAGTTTTCATGGCGGCCATTCCCCCGGCCGCCGTACTCGTTCTTCTGGCTGTGGTCGCGACTTACTTGGCGGGCTTGGATTTTTTGAAAATCAGGATTTTTAGACAACTCGGTATCGGATGACGCCATCGTAATTCGCGCCGCCCGGTTGGACTTATCCCAACGGATGCGGGCAACGGTTGAAACTGTCTTCCGTGGCATCCGCGCGGGCCAGGCCTAACCTGCGAGGAACTTCGAAGATTCTCCGGCCGCCCATCCGTTCCAGCCCGTATCCGAAGTGGATGGGTTGCAGTCCGGTGGCGATCGCGCGGAAGGCGCGGATGGGGAAGGCGTCCAGATCGGGAGTGGTCACCTCGGCGAAGGCGGCTTCGCAACCGATGCTTCGCATGGCATCGACGCATAGGGCGAGATTCGCGGCATCGTCGCCTTTCGATAAGTTCGGGATGTCTTCGATGGCGATCTCGCCTGGGGCGCCGGTGAGGAACGCAAGCTCGTCCAGGTGTTCGGGAAGGGTGAAGAACGCACTGTGAGCGGGGAGATCGCGGACGTCTTGATGCCGGGCCAGTTCGTGGGCGGCGGGGCGGAATTCGGAGTTGAGAACGCCGCCGACGCGCGCCTGGCACATCTCGAGCAGCGCTTTTTCGAGCGCGGCGTTCGGGTCCGGATGACACGCGATGCCGATAGCCGCCGCGGGACCGCCCTGGCGCTGGACGCCGATGGCGAGAACGACGGGGATCGGATGATCGGCGGGGAGCAGCAGCGCATGGACCTCGACGCCGCTGCGATTCCAATGATCGAGCATGGACTTCGATAACGCCGAGGCGCGGGAGCAAAGGATGCGGCGCGGCGGCAAGCGATTCATCCAGGTAATCAGGAACGCGTCGCGCTCGATCGATTCGCAAAGGCCATTGAGGCAAGCGAACTCCGGATCGGGGCCGGCGGCGAGGCCGTTGGAGGTCGGCATGCAAAAATAATCGGCGGCCGCTTCTCCGAAGTACCCGAGATAGACGAACGACGCCGGCAACCAGACCGGTTCGCCTCCGGGCAGGCGGCGGCCTTGCACCCAGCCGATGGGATTGCGCGGATCGTAGCGTCGGAAGGGGAAGCCGGGAGTTGCATATTGCGACTCGGAATAGAGGACGCAGGCGGTGGGAGAAATGAAATCGCCGTCCAACTCGCTTTCCGCGCAGCGCCGGATGCGGGCGGGATCGAATTGAAAGCCGCAGTAGCGTTCGATAGCTTCGCCGAGCGCCGCCAGCCGCGCGCCATCGGGGGTTGCGGCCTTGCCGGCGGTCAGGCGATGGGTGTAATCGGCGGTGCGGAAATCGAAGTGGGAAAGAGTGGCCTGATAGAGATGCACGCTGGGCGGCTCCAGGGCGTTGCGGGCGACGCGCTTCAGCGTCTTCACGATGCCAGTGCGGGCGCTGACCAGCGGCAGGAGGGCGCGAAGCGTGGAGGCGCTGTCATCCATGAGCGGGAAAACAGACGGGGCACCACGGCTTGCGAAGGACAAGGTGGCGTTCGGTGGCGAGGGTGAGGTAATCGAGGGTGACGATGGCTCCGGCGGCGGAGGGCGGCGCTGCGCCGGTGACGGCCTTCCACGCTTCGAGGGCCAGAAGGTGTCCTGCCGCGGCTTGAGCGAAGACGGTGTTGGCGGTGCGTCCGCTGTCGTCCTCCATCCGTTCGTCGAGAAAGCGCTCGAAGGCGAAGCGCCGCTCCGGGTTTTCGTCGCAGGCCACCGCGCGCATTTTGTAGCAAAGGAAGCAGGGAGTCGAAGGGGGGATCACCGTGGGGCCAAGGATAGCTTCGAAGGCGGAAACCGAGGCCGAGGTCCAGGGGATGCGCGCGGCGGCGCAGGCGCGATTGACGCGATAGAGGAGGGCGGAGCGGGCTTGGGAAGGGCAGCAGACGACGAAATCCGCGCCGTCGATGAATTGGGCGGCGGCGTCGAGGGAATCGAGCGGCGAGGTGAATGGTTGCACGCGGCACTCGGGTGCGATGGCGCGAATGCGGTCGGCGAGGGCGGAGGGGCGGGAGGCGCCGGTATCGGCGGTGGAATAAGCCGGAGCGAGGTAGGTGTCGGCGGGAGAGACGGAGAGCGGATCGGCGATGCGAAGCGCGCCTGCGCCCGCGGCGGCCAGGGCGATGGCGGCGTGGGCCGCGGCTCCGGAGGCTCCTGCGAAGGCGACGGTTGAGGCGGCGAGGCGCGCGTCGAAGGCGAGCGCGGCGGCGGGCGTGGAAAGCTCGGAGAGAAAGGCCCGCTGCGGCTCGAGCCGGGACCAACGCTGGGCTTCCGGGGTTCCGGGGACGGGGTCCTGCGCGGCGTCTTCGAGCAGACCCTGCGCGGCGAGGAGTTCAAGCGCGGCGATTACCGATTCCGGCGTCAGCTTCCCGTCCAGTTCGCCGAGCAATTGTTCCATTGTCCGCGTGCCGTCGAGCAGCGGTGCGACGCGATCGAGAAAAGCCTGGAAGCCGCGCCCGAGGAGGCGAATGTCGCGCCGCGCGGAGGAAAACACGAGCGCGTCCTCGCCACCGTCGCCGGCAAGATCCAGCCGGAGGAAGAACCGGCGCGAGAGACGCGGGCGCGGAGGCCGGGAATCAGCCACCGAGCTTGCCGAAATCCTCGATTCTCGGCGTCGCTTGGGAAGACGCGGAGGAAGCCGGGGCCGCTGGTTGCGCGGAAGGCGAAGCGCAACTGGCGGGGGCCATGGCGTAGGCGCAGCTTGCGGGGGCCATGGCATACGCGCAACTGGACGGGGCCATGGCATAGACGCAGCTTGAAGGAGCCATGCCATGGGCGCAACTGGATGGCGCCATGCCGTGGGCGCAGCTCGACGGCGCCATGGCGCTGACGCAACTGGACGGCGCCATGCCGTGGGCGCAACTGGCCGGGGCCATACTGGCGCAACTGGCCGGGGCCATACTGGCGCAACTGGCCGGCGCCACACTGGCGCAACTGGCGGGGGCGGCGTAAGCGCAGCTTGCGGGAGCCATCGCTTGGCCGGCCTGCATGTTCGAAAGCTTTTCCTCCAACGCCGCCACGCGCATTTCTAGCGTTGTGGAGCTTTTTGAACTATCGGAATCCATCGCTTCCTCCTTTGAATTTAGGGCGCACTTGCGGAACTCTTGTAAAGTATTATGGTTTGGCGAGGCTGTCAAGCGAATATGACCTACGACGAACTGCGTCCCCGGCTGGACACCGGCGACGTTGTGATGATGAGCGCCAGTTATTTGGAAGATCGGGTGATCGAGGCTCTGACCGATTCGCCTTTTTCCCACGTTGGGATGGTGGTGAAAAAGGGCGGCGACCTCTACTTCTGGGAGGCGACTCCGGCCGGCGGCTTGACCTGCGAGCTGGATGGGGAGGAGCACACCGGCGTGCGGCTGGTTCCGCTCGAATCGCTGCTGGAGCAATATACGGCTCGCGTGCGCGGCCAGTTCTTCGTGCGTCTATTGGAAGTGGACCGCAAAGCGGAGATGATCGAAGCGTTTTGGGAATTCGCGAAGCAGGTGAATAAATTCCCGTTTGCCGGCTCATGGGCGATGTTTTCGGAGTGGGTGGAAGGGCACGTGTGGCCGGTTCCGGTGGAGGCGAAGGCCTATTTTTGCGCCGAATTGACGGCCCAGACGTATCGTGCGATGAACCTTTTGCCGGATCAGCCTCCGGCCAATGGGTATAGCCCGGAGAGCTTTTCGATGAGAAATACGAAGCTTCCGCTGCTGGCGGGGGCGAAGCTGGGCGACGAGATCATGACGATCTGGACCCAGCCCCAGGCGGCGCCGGCCGGCGCGGCGGGATAAGGGCGGCCGCCGGACGGCGCGAGCCACCCTCAAGAATCGACTTCGATTCGCCGATAGAAGGAAGTGGGCGATTCGATCCTATCGATTGCGTTGTGGGCCGCCTGGGCGGGAGCCGCGACGATTCCCGGGAGCGCCAACCAAGCGCTCCCTCCCATACGCATCGGAGTATCGAATGCCCAGTCCGGTCCCTCCGGATCGCTCGGGCGCCAGTTGGTTCTGGGCTCGCGGGCCTATTTCGATCTGGTGAACCGCGCCGGCGGAATTCACGGTCAAAAGATCGAGTTGATCGTCAAGGACGACGGGTACGAACCCGATCCGGCGGTACAGAACACATTTCACCTGATTAAGGACGACGACGTATTTTTCCTGTTCGATTACGTGGGAACGCCGACGCTCACGCACGTTCTGCCGTTGTTGAAATACTTCGAGGACACCCACGTCGTCAACGTGGCGCCATTGACCGGGGCCGATACGCAGCGCAAACCGCCCTACGATCGATTCGTGTTCAACATCCGCGCCTCCTATGCCGACGAGACCAAGGTCCTGGTGGATTATTTTTACTCGAAGGGCTATCGCAAGATCGGCTTTATGGGCCAGGCGGATAACTATGGGAAGAGCGGAGAGGTGGGTGTCTCCCATGAATTGGCCGTACTCGGATTGAAGATATGGGAGTCCGTTGCGTACCGCAGGAACGAAAGCTCGAAGATGCGCGAGCAGGTGGCGATCCTGCGGCGGAGCGGAGCCGACGCCGTGATCGCCGTGGGCGTTTACGGGCCTTGCGCGCAGTTTATCCGCGAAGCGCGGCTGGAGGGATGGAACGTTCCCGTGGCCGATGTGAGCTTCGTCGGCGCCGATGCGCTGTTAGAGCGGCTTGAGGAGTATGGGCGCGAGGCGAATCGGGATTTCACTCAAAACCTGATCAACAGCGAGGTCGTGCCGTCGCCGGAACAGACGGAATACGCGGTGGTGAGGAATTTCCGCGCCAACGTGGCGGACGCGGACTATGGTTTCGTCGCACTCGAAGGATGGCTGAACGCCGTGGTTGCGGGCGAGGCGATACGGAGGGCGCCGCCGGGAGCGACGCGGGCGCAGTGGATCGAGGCGATGGAATCGCTGGGCGGATGGGACCCCGGCGTGGGTCTGCCGTTGGCTTTCTCCCACACCATGCATCAGGGGCTGCGAAAGGTGTGGCTTACGCGGACGGAGGGAGGGCGTTGGGTACCCGTGGACGACGCCCGTTGAGAGCGCATGCGTAGCCTTTTCGCCAAGCTGACCGCGGTCCAGGCCATCTGCGCCGTGGGAGCGGTCGTGGCGCTTTACGCTCTAATGGACAAGCCGCTGACGCGGCGAATGAGCGAGGAATTTGTGTCCCATGGGCAAGTGGTGGCCGGGGCGCTGGCCCAATCGGTGGAACCGGCGTTGGTGAACCGGGATGCGACGGCGCTGCAATCGGCGCTCGACGGCGTTCTGCGGGTGCCGCATGTGGAGTGGGCGTATGTTACCTCCGCCAGCGGCGAGGTGTTGGCGCATACGTTTGTGCCTCGGCCGCCGGAGTGGCTTTCGCGCGATGGCGCCGCTAAGAAGAGCGAATGGCCGGGGGCGACAGGCCCGGAACAAGGCGGGCGGGTGGCTGTATTCACCCAGCCCGTTCTGACCGGCATCGTCGGCGCGGTGCATGTCGGTTTTAACCGCGAGGCTCTCGCCGTCTCGATTCGAGAGACCGAACTGGCGGTGTTCGGGAGCATCGTCGCGGTGTTGTTGTTGGCGGCGGCGGCGTTCGCGTTGACGGCTTCGCGGATGGTGAGACCGCTGCAAGATCTCACGCGCGCCACGGAGGAACTGGGCAACGACGCGCAGGCCTCGCTGAAGGCGCTACCCGTGCGGTCGCGGGACGAAATCGGCGTTTTGACGCTTACTTTCAATGGAATGGTAGGGCAAATCCGGCGCTATTATCAGGACCTGGAACAACGCGTGCGGGATCGCACCGAGGAACTGGAACGGGTGAATCGCGCGCTGCGGGTGTTGAGCCAGTGCAATCAGGCGCTGGTCCGGACGATGGATGAGAGCGAGCTTCTCGATTCGGTGTGCCGGATCATCGTCGAAGTCGGCGAGTACCGTCTGGCGTGGGTCGGATACGCCGAACACGATAGCGAGAAATCCGTTCGAACCGTGGCGAAGGCCGGGGACGATTCGCAGTACCTGGATCGATTGACGGTCCGTTGGTCGGACACTCCGGAAGGCAGAGGTCCCGTTGGACTGGCGATCCGCGGCGGACAGGCGGCGGTCTTTCAAAACACGCTTGGCGAATCCGGCGTTCGAGCCGTGGAAAGCTCCTTGCGTCGCCGAGAAAGCTGCTGAGCAGCGTCGCTCTTCCGTTAGCCTCGTCCGGAGAAACCTTCGGCGCGCTCAGCATCTACGCCTCGCAAACCGACGCCTTTCTCCCCGATGAAGTCGATCTGCTGGGCGAATTGGCGGGGAACCTCGCCTATGGCGTAACGGCCATCCGGACGCGGCTGGAACGGGAGCGGGCGGAGGAGCAATTGAAGGCGGCCAAGGAAGCCGCGGAGGCGGGCAGCCGGGCCAAAGGCGAGTTTCTCGCCAATATGAGCCACGAAATCCGCACGCCGATGAATGGAATCCTGGGCATGACGGATCTGGCCTTGGCGACGGAGTTGAGCCGGGAACAGCGGGAATACCTGGACATGGTCAAATTGTCCGCGGATTCGTTGCTGACGGTGATCGACGACATTCTCGACTTCTCGAAGGTGGAGGCGGGAAAGCTGGAACTGAGGCCGGCCGATTTCGATCTCCGCGCCCATGTCCGGGAGATTTGCAAGGGACTGGCCATTTCCGCCGGCCGGCGCGGGCTGAAGCTCAACTTCGAGTTTGGAGACGGAGTTCCGCGGGCGGTGCATGGCGATCCGATCCGGGTGCGTCAAGTGCTGATCAATCTGATCGGCAATGCGCTCAAATTCACCGAGCGGGGCGGGGTTTCCGTGCGCGTCGAGAAGGTGGAGGGGGCGGAGGAAGGCCTGCCGTTCCATTTTGTCGTGAGCGATACGGGGATTGGCATTCCGGCCGAAAAGCTGACGTCCATCTTCGAGGCGTTTTCTCAGGCCGACGCCTCCATCACACGGCGTTTCGGAGGCACTGGCCTCGGATTGACCATCACGTCGCGCCTGGTGGAAATGATGGGCGGACGGATCTGGGTGGAGAGCGAACCCGGCCAAGGAAGCCAATTTCATTTCACGATCCTTTTTGGCGCCGCGAGCGACGCCGAAGTAGAGGAGATGGCAAGCGGCGCCGTCGATTTGGGACGGCTTTCGGCGGCGACGGCGGCCCCGGCGGGACTTCGGATCTTGTTGGTCGAGGACAACCGGATCAACCAGAGGCTGGCGACGCGCTTACTGGAGCGCGCCGGTCACCTTGTCGTGTTGGCGGCAAACGGACGGGAAGCGATCGAGGCCTGGACCCGGGAGCGTTTCGACCTGATTCTGATGGACGTTCAGATGCCCGAAATGGACGGATACGAGGCTACCCGCGCCATCCGAACGATGGAGGAGAACCAGCCCGGATTCCCCCGCATTCCCATCCTCGCGATGACCGCTCACGCGATGAAGGGAGACGAGGAGCGGTGTCTGGAGGCGGGGATGGACGCGTACGTGACCAAACCGGTGCGGATGGAGGTTCTGTTCCAGGCCATCGGCAACCTGACGGGAGCCGCGGCCGGGGAGAGGAGGGAGGCGAGTCTGGCGCTCCCTTTGCAGGGGCCGCCGCCGGCATGATAGTCTAAGAAAGTATCGCAACCGTCGCGGTTCCCCAGGAAAATAAAGATGCCAAAGCTAAAAACCCATAAGGGTGCGTCCAAACGCTTCAAGAAGACCGGAACGGGCAAGGTGGTTCGCCACCATGCCAACGCCCGGCACATCTTGACGTCGAAGGCGCGTTCACGAAAACGGAAATTGCGGCAGAGCGTCGTCGCCGATCCAACCAATCAGCGGTCGTTACGGCGGATGATCCCTTACTAGGGGATCGCGAATCGCGGAGCCCAAAAGGGGGCGATCCTTCGCCGCCAACCGAGTGAGTGGAGCCACCGCACGTGCCCACATCGCCGGGATTATTTTAAATCGATCTAAGGAGAAGAAACGTGCCAAGAGTTAAACGAGGAACGAAGCGCCGCGCGAACCGGCACAAGACGCTGGAGCTGGCCTCCGGTTTTTTTCTTACCAAGAGTAAACTGCACCGGGCCGCGCAGGAGGCGGTGGAGAAATCCCTGCGCTATGGTTACGTGGGAAGGCGGCGCAAGAAGCGCGACTTCCGCTCTCTGTGGATTGTCCGGATCGGAGCATCGTGCCGGGCGGCCGGTCTTCCGTACAACCAATTCATCAGCGGGCTGAAAAAGGCGGGCATCGATTTGAACCGCAAAATACTCGCGGATCTGGCGGCCAACGAAGCGGCGAAATTTTCCGCGCTCGTCGAGCAGGCCAAAGCGGCGCACGCCCAGGTGAGTTAAACCATGGCCCAAGCGATCCGCGAAGTAGAGACTGATTCGCTGAGCAGCCTCGAAGAGCGAATTAACCGGGCGGTGGAATTGGTGACGATCCTGCGCGAGGAAAACGAGGCGCTTCAGCGAAAACTGGCGGAAGCCGTGGCGGAGCGCGAATCGGCGCGCGCCGAGGTGGCCAAGGCGCTGGAGCAGGCCCGCGTGTCGGCGCAGGAAATGGACGATCTGCGCTCGGAGCGGAAGCAGGTGCGCACCCGCATCGAAAAACTGTTGGGACAGATGGATCTTCTCGGCGGCGTGTAGCGATTCCATGGACGGCGGCGCCAACGTTAAGAAACCGGTCCGCGTCACGATCTTCAACGAAAGCTATTCGGTGCTGGCGAGCGAAGAGCCGGGAGCGGTGGAAGAGATCGCCCGGACGGTGGATCAACTGATGCATTCCATCGCCGAGAGGGCCGGGTTGGCCGACCCGGCGAGGGTTGCGGTGCTCGCTTCCCTGCATCTGGCCGATCGGTTGCGGATGATCGAGCGGGAGCAGGAGCGGCTCCGGAAGCGCATGGACGAGAAGGCGAAGCGCTTTTCGTTGCTCCTGGACGAGGCGATCGGAACGAAGTCAGAATAAGCGGTCCTGGCGGCGCAGGGTGCCCATGGTGGCGACGTTAGAGACGCTGAAGGCGATGCGGAACTGGTTTTCGTCGCGCGTGCCGAAGTTGAATCGGCGGAATTGGACGCTCAAGCCGCAGCAGTCGGTGTTATACGTCACCTGCGCCGTGGCGTATTGCAGCCGGGCCTGTTCGTAGTCGTAATAAATGCCGAAGGCGCCGCTAATTCCCTTGCGCTGGGAGTTGCCGAATCCGACGACCGTGCTGACTTGATTGGAATTGGGCGACAAGACCGGGTCGCTATGAATTTCGTTGTGGCCTATGGCGACGAAGAGTTGCGATAAGCGGACATTCACCGATAGCCCGCTGTCGGTGAGGCGGCCGTAGTACGGATCGAAGTCGGCTTGCCATTCGACGCCGAAGTTGTTTTTCTGAAGGCGGATGGTGGAATCGACGGGCGAGTAATTGCGGGGGCCGATCAGGAACGCATAGCCGCTGACGGCCTCGGAGCTGGCGATGACGTTGCGTTGGCCGGCGACGACGGCGCCGCCGAAGGTAGGATCGAAATAACGGCTCTGGCTGATCTCCCAGTACAGAACCTCGCTGACGCTTCCGTCGGCGCTCTTGAGGAAAAAGCGGTTGGCGATGGAGAGATCGAGCTCCTCGGTATCGGTGAGAAGGTCGGTTTCGTCGAAGCGAAGGATGCGGCTGAAATCGGTGACGCCGGAGACGTCCCGGAATTCGGCGCGGGTCTCCACCACGTGCTTTAACTTGGAGCCGAGCCACTTGGGAGCCTTGAAGACGCGGGCGATGGGCGGAAGGAACAGGACGACATCGACGTCGGCGGCGCTCCGGAGGAGAGCGTTCGCGTGGACGCCGCCGGCGGCGTTGACGGAGTCCGCGTAATAGGTCTCGTGAAGAGTGAAACTTGGAACGAGAGAGAAACCGTCCCAATGAAACGCCGTGGCGACGCTCGGAGCGGCGTCGATGCGGGGAACGAAACTGGGCGTTTCGATCGTGCCTTCGTAGACTCCGCCGGTTCCTCCGGGCTGGGTGCGGTTAAACGAACCGGCGCTTCCGGTCATCGAAAACCACAACGGCAACACGCGCTGGTTAAACAGATGATCGGCGCTGTCGAATTCGGCGACGGGCAGAGTGTTGATGACGATCTTGTGAGCGGGGTCGATATCGAGAAAGTTCTCGTCCCGTTGAGCGGCGAAGGTGATGCCGTAAGTGGACCAATGCTTATCGACGAAAGCGACCGAGTGGGATTCGGAGAAGATCGCCTCGTTGTAAGTCTCGCTGAAAGATTGGCGGAAGAGGAAGGAGTTGAGGTAGTCGATGGAAGCGCGCGCCTCCCATCCGTCCCCCAGATCGGAGCGGCCCTGGAAATTCACGGTGATTCCGCCTTGTTTCTGGAGGACGTTGTTGATCATGATGCCGCGATCGTTGATGCCGAATGCCTGCATGTCGAAATCGGTTCCAGGCCGGGGCTTGCCGCGGAAATCCAGGGTGTTGGCCAGACCGCGGGCGGCGAAGTACTCGGGGCGGTAAAGAAGATCGTAGCTGCGGTTGATGGCCCAGTAATAACCGATACCGAACATCAGTCCGAGCACCGAGCTATTCCCGAAATTGGGAGTGAGAAACCCGCTGTGCCGGGGCGACTTCCCGAGCGCCTTGTAGTAAATCGGAAAGTAAAGGATGGGGATATTGCGGATGCGGAAGATGGCGTTGTAGGCGATGGCGCGGTCGTTGGAGATGACGTCGAATTTGGGGCCGCTTAGCGACCACCACGGTTTCGGCACCTTGCAATCGGTGATGAAGCCCGCGTGGAGAATGTATTTTTCCTCGATGCGCTCCACCCACCGTGCGCGGAAATAGAACGGGCTGGTGGTGGTGATGAGTCCGGGCCGGGCCTGCACCTTGGCGGGCGAATCGCCGGTGACGTCGTAGAAGTTTCCCTTTTGTGTATCGACGTTATATTCGCCGCGGTCGCAACGCAATTTGTTGCCGCTGATGTAGCTTTCATAGTGGACGTTGCCGCGGAGGATTACGTCGCCGGTGCCGCTGTTATAGTCGATCTCGTCGGCCTGGAGCAGGGTGTCGGTGGTTTCCACGCGCGCGCTGCCGCGCAGGTATCGCCACTCTCCATTCGCCTCCTGGGTGACGGAGTCGATCGATACCTCGTTTTCATTGGGAGCGTTGGGGTGGGGGATCTTGATCTTCAGATCGGGATTGCCGGCGTTGGGCTGAATAAGAGGCCGCGGGAGGGGATAAACGGGAGGCGTGAGATCCTGGGCGTGAGCGAGAAAAAGGGCGAAAGGGAAGCAGACGGCGGCCGCGCCGAGCCGGGCCACGCGAAAATTCCCGTGACATTTCAGGGCAAATATGTTACGAAGAGAGGAGGGGTATTTCGGCCCGTGCCGCCGTTGCGCGTGCATTTCGGGACGAGGACCGCTCGAAAACAAGCCGTTCTTAGTTCGCAAAAGGAACGTTGCGAGAGGCGGCTTCAAACGCAAACGGTAACACGGATCGAAAAGAAATCGCAAGAGGAAGCCGCACCGGAAGCGCACAAGGAGAACAGGCGATGAACTGCCAGTATTGCCGGGCCGTGAATTCGGAAGACGACCATCGCTGCCAGCGCTGCGGCAGACGGTTGCAGGACGTGCCCGGAGCGGTTCCCAGCTTCAGCCGGGAGGCGACGGCGAGGGTGTTGGAGCCGGCGGCGCGCGCGGTGGAGACCCCGGCCGCGGTCCGTACGGTTGGCGCGGCGATTCAATATCAAAGGGCGTTGTTTTCGCAGCGGGAATTTCCATCGGCGGTGGAGATCCCGGTGAACGAGGGCGCACCGAAAACCGGGCGCGTGGCGGAGAAACCGCGCCCGCGGAGACCGCGTCCGTCGCCCGGCCAGCGGCATCTGGATTTTCCCAACGGCGCGTCCGCCCCGCAGCAAAACACGCCCCTGCCGGGAACGACGATCGATTGCGACGCATTGACGGCGGTGGTGTCGGCCCGGGTGGCGGCATTCGCGTTCGACGCGACGATCATGCTGTCGGGCATCGCGATTTTCCTGGGCGCGCTCCACTACCGGATGGGCGCGATCCCGCTGGACAAGCGTTCCCTGCCATGGCTTGCGGGAGCGGCGCTGTTGATCGCCGGGCTTTATAAGGCGCTGTGGTGCCTGGGCAACGGAGACAGCCCCGGAATGCGTTGGGCCAAGCTGCGGCTGATCACTTTCGACGGGCGCGAGCCGACGCGGCGGCAACGTATCCGCCGCGCGCTGTCCGGCGCGTTCGTGAGTTCGGCGATGGGGCTGGGATTAATGTGGGCGCTGGTCGATGAGGAAGCCCTCACTTGGCACGACCACATTTCCAAGACCTTCCCTACTTCCGATTAGTCGGGCTGTTTGTCGAAGACCAGCTTCTGGTCGATCTCGCCCATCGGGCTTTCGATGTGCGCCATCGTGGTTAAACTCTTGCCGTCGGCCGACAGATCCCAATGGGTTCTCACGACGATGTCGTTGCCGTCGAACGTCAATCGATTTTCCACCACCAACGACGCCCCGTCCCATTTCGCGCTTCCCTTCATGTCGTTGCCGCGAAACTTATTCAACGATTCTTTTCCGTCGGTGGTGTAGTTGAGTTCGCCACTCAGGTCGCCGTCCGGGCCTTTGGAAGCGAATGTGTCCTTTAGCGACACCTCCTGTTGCGCGATGGTGTCGGTGCGGCTTTCGGGCGCGGGCAATGGGCCAAAGTCGCTCTTTTCAAGATTGAGCTTCCACGTGCCGGTGAAGTTCGGACGGGCCGCGGCAGCGGCGGGCGTGGGCGGAGTCGCGGGCGCGGGCGGAGTCGCAGGCGTGGGTGGAGTGGCGGGCGCGGGTGGAGTGGCGGGCGTGGCCGGCGCCGACGCGTCCTGTTTTTCAAGAACCAAAGTCTGATCGGCCTCGCCCATCGGGCTGGTGATGTGCGTCGCCATCGTGAGCGTTTTGCCATCGGCGCTGAGCGACCAATTCGTCTTGAGGCCGATGTCCTGGTCCTGGTATTTCAGCGTGGAATTGATGTCCAGCGCGCTTCCGCCCCACTTCGCGGTGCTTTTCACGTCGGTGCCGCGGAATTGGTTGAGCGTCTCCGACCCATCGAGGTTGTAAGTGACGATGAGGTCCATTTTGCCGTCGGGACCACTGGAGGAAACGGCGTCTTTTATCTGCGCCGCGCTTTGGGTGATTACGTCGGTTCGGGTTTCGGGAGGAGGGAGGGGGCCAAAGTCGCTCTTGGCCACGTTGAGCTTCCACGACCCGGTAAAATCCGGGGTCGTCTGGGCGAAAGCGGACGTCGCAAACACGGCGGCGGCGAGAATCGAATAGCGGCGCATAATGCCTTCTACTATAACTTAAGATTCGGGACCCGGACGATATTTTTAGGGCGCGGGCGCCGGTTTGAGAATGGCCTTCATCGACCCTTTCGAGCGCGCCATCCGCCAATCGGCGCCGTAGCCGTGGACCTGATCGCGGGCGAATTCGGCGGCCGGCCGCTCACAGGTGATGAGGACGGTGCGGCCGGAGGAATCCACTTCGACGGCGTGTTGGAAGGCCTTGGACTTGTCCATACAGAAGAGCCGCTCGAGCATTTCGACGACGTAGTCGTAGGTGTGATCGTCGTCGTCGAGCAGAACCACGTGAAACAGCGGAACGAATTCGCGTTCCTCGGTTTGTTCCGTCGAGGGGCGGGAAGTGACCGTTGCCATAGTGGTGCTACTATTTTAGAAGAAGGGGGGCGCAACGGTTTCGACGGGATTGAGTCATTGTAGAGAGGCGTGCCGGGTTCCGACTCCCGTAAAACGATCGGAAAACATAACTGCCAATCAGCAGTTTGCATACGCAGCCTAATTAATTAGGTTGCCGTTCCGGGTGGCGGGCCCGCAGGCCATCTAGTGGACGTCATTTCGCGGGATTGGGCCGAGCGCTTCCGTCTGGAGCGGCAGGCCGACATCAATCAGGCTAAGCCGTTGTTTTCCTGCCGGTCCTGAGGCAGCGGCCGACAAACGCCGGACCGGAAACGCACGTAGTCTCTTTGCCGTGAGCTTTCTCGGACGCGGGTTCGACTCCCGCCGCCTCCACCAATTTTCGACATCGGGTTTACTGTCGCTCCTCATCCCACAGGATG
Organism: uncultured Acidobacteriota bacterium; assembly: GCA_963823105.1. Classification (GTDB taxonomy): domain Bacteria; phylum Acidobacteriota; class Terriglobia; order Bryobacterales; family Bryobacteraceae; genus JAJYKC01. The sequence goes on along the minus strand of CAWGKC010000004.1, from coordinate 442,163 downwards.
CGATTGGCCCTATCCTCACACCGATCGCGAAGCCAACGATTTGCTATCCTTTGGTTGCTCAGGCACAGTCCCAAAGGAAGAGAAGGTTGGTTGAAATGATCAAGACGCTGAATCTCAGCGCGGAAATTCCGCTGAATCGCGAACTGCACATCACCCTTCCGAACGATGTGCCTACGGGACCCGCCGAAATAGTTCTGGTCGTTTCTTCCTCCACTCGTCCCAGCGACTCTACGCTGGGTGCGCTCGCGGGCTCGGACTTTTTCGGGATATGGGAAGACCGTCCCGATATCACGGACAGCTTCGCCCAGACCCTTCGTTCCGAAGGATGGAAGCGCTCCGCATAGAGGGTCCTCGTCGATACCGACGTCTTAGTCGAATGTTTGCGCGGGTCCGTTGCCGCCAAGAATTGGCTTGCGACCTTGCCGAAGGAAGCCTTCGCCATCCCTGGCCCCGCCGCGATGGAACTCGTCATGGGCTGCCGGAACCAGGCGGATCTTCGGCAGATTCGAAAGTTTCTAGGTTCGTTTATCATAGCCTGGCCGGACGCTTCCGAGTTTGCTCAGGCGTATGAGCTGTTAGCGACCTATCGCCTTTCGTCCGGAATCGGCATTCCGGACTGTCTCATCGCCGCCACCGCTCTCGCCAGGGTTGCCAAACTCTATACATTCAACCTGAAGCACTTTCAGGTCGTTCCCGGGCTCGATGCGCAGCAACCCTATCCGAGACCATAGCGAAGGAATCTTTTCATTTCGCCAATTGGTAGAGGTTCGTAATAATGCGCGTCAACCCTCAGGCGTGCCAAACTTCCACTTCTTTCACAGCCTTCCTTCCCGCCGGCTTCAATCCAAACCAATCGGAATTTTTCTTTGAGCCGGTGCAACCGCGCGCCCATCCCATCTTGTCTTAACGGTGAGGTGAGAGAGATGAGCTACACAATTGGCGACGGCATGGTTGCGCTCGCGTTAGCGGGGGGCATTGTCGGTTATCTTTACCTGAAGCACCAGAGCCGGCAGAAGCGGATGGAGATCATCCATCGGGAGCGGATGGCTGCGATGGAAAAGGGAATCCCGTTGCCGGAGTTTCCGTTGGAACCCGCGCTGGAGAGACATCAGGCCGATCCGGACAACGTCCTTCCGATTCTGGGAACCGTTCTTTTGACTCTTTCGGTTGGCGCCATGATCGTGCTCTATTTGATTCTTCCATCGCCGTCCCATGGCGTTTGGGTGTCGCCTCTGCCGCTGGTCTTTCTAGGCGTTGGCCTGCTTGCCTTCTATTTTTTGAAGGGCGAGCCCAGGCGCTAACGCTAGTGGAGAGCGATTCCCAACTTGTGGCCCGCGCGCAACTCGGCGACCAGCAAGCCTTCGCGGAACTGGTTCGCCGGCATAGTGCTCCCGTCTTTCGCCTCGCAGTTTCGATTTTGGGCCGGGAGTTCATTCCGGAAGCGGAAGACGTGGCGCAAGAGGTATTTATGAAGGTTCATCACGCCATCGAGTCGTTTCGCGGCGAGGCCGAATTTAGCTCTTGGATCTACCGGATCGCGTTCAACCAAGCGGTGAACCTGAAAGCGCGGGTTCGATTCCGAAGGCCACACGCGGACGAGACGGTTCTTTATCGGGCGGCGAGTCCGGAGCCTGGACCGCAGCGGCAGGTTGAAACGGCGCAGCGCGATCAAGCCCTGGCGGAATGCATTCGAGCCCTCCCCGAGGTCTACCAGTCGGCCTTGCGGCTTTACTACTGGCTGGGCGCGGGAGTTGACGAAGTGGCGGCGTTGATTGGCGTTCCCGAGAATACCGCCAAATCGTATCTGCATCGCGCGCGCCAGCTTCTCCATGGCATGCTGAAAGAGAGAGGATATTCTTGTGACTGAGATGGAACCTCGCGAAGCCGGGATCGATAGTTTGTTGCGGCGTTCCATGGCCGCGCCTGTCCCGAGCCTCCCGCCCGATTTCGACCAGCGCCTGATGCGCGGGGTGAGCCGCGGTTCGCAGCCGTTCGAACGGTACCGCCGAATTCTGATCGCCGGCTACGGTCTAACGTCGGTCGTAGCGTCCGCTGTGGTCATGCGTGGCCAAGGGCTCGGCTGGGGGGCTATATCGGTGATGATATTTGGACCACTCGCCTTGGTTGCGGCGGCGCCTTGGGCGCGGCGTGCAACGTATACGACACTGGGGCGCGGCGCCAAGTAGACCTGGCGAGCGGAATTCCAACCAAGGCGAGGATGGGCTGGTCAAAAACGCGAGCGCGACGCACGCCTTGGCCTATCGCTCCGCAAAGCCGGCTGGTAGGAAGCCGCGTGCTTTTTCTCGATTCACTCCAGGTGAATCCATGGGATGTCCGAGAGCGTACGGCTTTAGAAGCCATACTTCTATGGCACAATTGTATGTATGAAGAAAACCTTCAACCTCGATGAAACTCTCTTCGAAGAGGCGAAAGCAGCCTGCGGCGCAACGACCGATACCGACACGGTCCGTTTGGGCCTGGAGGCTCTGGTTCGCCACGCGGCTTACGAGCGGCTTCGCGCGCTTCGCGGCGCGGAACCGAACGCTCAAGATGTCCCGAGGCGGCGCGAAAGGCGATCGGCTAAGCGCAAGGTGGCCTGATGGTCCTGGTAGACACTTCGGTATGGATCCGGTTCCTTGCCAACAGGCCGGTCTACGCCGCCGGGTTGGACAGGCTCCTAAGCCTGGACCAAGCGGTAGGGCACCAGTTGGTCTATGGAGAACTCCTGATCGGCGATCGAAGCGGCCGCAAGAAGTTGCTCGACGCCTATGAGCGCATGCACCCGGCGAAAGTCGTTCCTCACGGCGAGGTCGTCGCCTTCGTTCGCGACCGGCGCCTGCATGGCCGCGGCGTGGGTTGGATCGACGTTCACCTGTTAGCGTCCGCCATTGCCGGGCGAATGGTTTTGTGGACCGCGGACGCGCACCTCGCCGCTGTGGCTAGCGAATTTGGCGTTGCCTACGAGCCGTTAGGACCGGCGAGCGATTCTTTCGGGCTTCACATCCGAAGTTGGGCGAGACCGCCGCCCATTAATAGCCAGACCACGAGGATAATCAGCAGGACGCCTCCGAGACCGATGCCGCCGCGCATGCCGTAGCGGCTGTATCCAAAAAAGCCGCCGCCAAAAAGCAGGATCAACAAAATAATCAGTATCAGCATTTCCGTTCTCCCTTTTCTTCTCTCAGCCGAACCACGCGGCCGCGCGAGGTTTCGCTTCCGTGGTGAGTACGTCTGTCTGACCGTTGACGGCCGATAAACGTTTCGCGAATTTGCACGCGGCGGGAGGGGCGGGCGGCGGCCGCCGACGGGCGCGTGATAGATTTGTCGCTGCGCCCTTGATCGCCGCCTCCACCTCCATCGGCACGGCCCGGAAATGGGGAGTTGTGTGCCTGCTGGGCTTGGGGATAATGATCGCCTATGTGGACCGGGCGAATCTGTCGGTGGCGCTGACGGTGCCGGCTTTCCGCGATTTCTTTCATCTGGACGATTCCGACCGCGGGCTGCTGAATTCGGCGTTCTTTTGGAGCTATGCGGCGCTGCAAATTCCGGCGGGGTGGATTGTCGATCGATACGGCGCGAAACTGCCGTACACGATCGGCTTCGTGTTTTGGAGTCTGATGTCGGCGGCGACGGGCCTGGCGCAGAACAACTGGCAACTGGCGGCATCGCGGCTATGGTTGGGCGCGGGCGAGGCGGTGAACACGCCGGCCAGCCTGCGGTGGATCCGCTGCAACTGCCGCGAGGAAGAACGCGGGCTGGCGACGGGGCTTTATTTTTCGGGAACGAAGATCGGCACGGCGCTGGGCATCCCCTTGGCGGCGATTCTGGTGGCGCGATTCGGATGGCGGTGGATGTTCGCGATCCTGGGCCTGGGCGGGTTGGCGTGGGTGATCGCTTGGATCGCGTTCGCCAACCGGGACGAAGGCCAGCGGCAAACGCCGGCGCGGGTTGTCGAGCCGGGCGCCTCGGGCCTCTCGGCGCTGCTGAAGACGCGGACTTCGTGGGGGATTTTGCTCGGCACGTTCGCCTATAACTACTTCATCTATTTTTCGCTGACGTGGCTTCCGGCCTATCTCGTGGAATACCGGAAGCTCTCGCTGCGCTCGATGAGCGTGTTCAGTCTGTTCGGTTTCGGCGGAATCGCGGTGGTGGCGACGGGCGCCGGGTGGTTGGCGGACCTGACGATCCGCCGCGGAGGGAATCCGGTGCGGGTGCGGAGGCTGTTTACGATTCTCGGCCTGAGCGTGGCGTCGACGGAGATACTTGGGGCGCTGAGCCATTCCCAGTTCGTCGCGTTATTTTTCGCCGCGTTCTCGATGGCGGGCCTGGGATTGGCGACGGCGAACTATTGGGCGCTGACGCAGACGATCGTTCCGGCGCGAATGATCGGAAGGTACGTCGGTGTGCAGAACATGGCCTCCAATTGCTCCGGTGTGGTCGCGCCGATCGTGACGGGGTGGTTAATTCAGGCCACCGGCGATTACCGGGCGGCGATGGCGGCGGTGCTAGTCATGCTGCTGCTGGGAATTTATTCGTATGCGGTTTTGGTGCGGCCGCCCGAAGGCGAAAAACCAGTGAGGGCATAGAACAAGGAGAGCGATTACGAAATGGGGGAAGCATTGAAGGATCGCGTGGCGCTGGTGGTCGGGGCGTCGAGCGGAATCGGGCGCGAGACGGCGAAACTGCTGGCGCGCGAGGGGGCGCGGGTGATGGCGGCGGCGCGGCGGGAGGACCGGCTGCGGAGCTTGAAGGAAGAATTGGCGGCGGAGGGATTGGCGATCGGCGTGGCCGCGGCCGATGCGGGGAGTTGCGATGAGATGGTGCGATTGGCGGAACGAACGAAGGCGGAGATCGGGGAGATCGAAATTCTTGTCTACGCGACGGGAACGAATACGCCGGACCGGGCGATGAGCCGGCTCAGCGTGAAAGAGTGGGACCGGATGATGAGCGTGAACCTGGACGGCGCGTTCTACATCACGCAGGCGCTGCTGCCGGCGATGCGCGCCGCCGGGAGCGGACTGCTGATCTACATTTCATCCATCTCCGGATTGAGGCCGGACGTTTCGGGCGCGGCGTATCAGGCGGCCAAGCGCGGCATGTTGGGATTGGCGCACGCGGTTCTGACGGAAGAGGGACGGAACGGGATTCGAACGAGCGTGATCTGTCCGGGTTTGGTGGATACGGAAATTTTGGATCTGAGGCCGCAGAAGCCGGCGAGGGAAACGTTGGACATGGCTCTGCGGCCGGAAGACGTCGCCGAAATCGTGGTGGCCGTCGCGAAGCTGCCGCGGCGCGCGGTCGTTCCGGAATTGCAGATCGTGCCAACTTACCTGGTGGGGAGTTAAGCTTCGCCTTTTCGCGCGGCTTCGATCAGAGAATCGCAGCCGCGCGCGGTGAGGGCCATCATCGTCAGAGTGGGGTGCTTGTCGCCGGTGGAAACGAAACAGCCGCCGCCGAAGACGTAGACGTTCGGGATGTCGTGCGTGCGGCAGAAGGAATTCAGCACGCTGGTTTTCGGATCGGCTCCCATGCGGCAGGAGCCGGTCTCGTGGATGAGCGAGCCGGGGATGGCGATGGAAGGCTTTGCGGGGAGCATTTCGCCGCCGGCGGCGTGGAACAACTCCTGGGCGCGTTCGAAGAAATCCTGGTAGATTTTGCGGTCGTTGTCGCAATGCGTGGCGTGGATGCGAAGCGCGGGAATGCCCCAGGCGTCGCGGACCTCGGGGTCGAGTTCGACGAAGTTCTCCTTGCGGGCGAGCATTTCGCCGCCGGCCATCCACACGCGGGCGACGGAAGGATAGAGGCGCTTCACTTCCTTCTTGTAATCGGAGCCGAAGCCGGGGAGATTCGGCGCGAACATGGGAAATTGCTGGGCGCCGCCGGTGGCGCTCATGGCGTAGCCGCGCAAGAATTTGCCGGGAGAGCGGCCGAGGTTGAAGGAGTTGGGAATGTAAATTCCGCCGGCTTTTCCGTCGTCGTTGCGAATGGCCGTGCCTTTTAACGCCGGAAGAAAACCGGTGACCGGAGTGCCGGCGATTTGATCCATCACGTAATGGCCGAGAACGCCGCTGCTGTTGGCGAGGCCTCCGTTTTGCGAGTTCAACAAGAGGCGGGTGTTTTCGAGGCTGGAGCCGGCGAGCACGACGGTGCGCGCCTCGATCTCGACGGAACGGTTCGTATAGCGTTCGACGTAGCGGACGCCGCGGGCGCGATTTTCCGTGTCCATGAGGACGTGGCTGACGACGGAATCGCAGAGGACGGTGACGTTGTTGGTTTTGAGCGCGGGAGGAAGAGTGACGGCGATGGTATTGAACATCGCGCCGACATCGCAGCCATTGCCGCAGTTGCCGCAGTAATGACAGGGCGGGCGATTGTTCCACATGCGCGTGAGTTGGGCGACGCGGCGCTGCGTGGCGGGCAGGCCGAGGCGGCGGGCGGCGGAGGTGAATATCGTCTCGGCGCAGTTGAGCGGCATGGGCGGAAGGAAAACGCCGTCGGGGAATTGAGGCAGACCCTCGGGCACGGCGCTGACTCCGATGAAGCGCTCCACGCGGTCGTAATAGGGGGCGATGTCGCGATAGGAGATGGGCCAGTCGTCGCCGTAGCCGTCGCGGGAGGCGGCCTTGAATTCGAGATCGGACATGCGATCCGAGACGCGGCCCCAGTGCAGGGTGCGTCCGCCCAGCACTCGCGAGCGGGACCAGCGGAAGGGCTTGTCCTCGGGGTGGGTGTAAGGGTTGTCGCGATCGTCGATCATGATGCGGTAGTTGTATTCCGTGGAACCGCGGAAACACTTGCGCAGCAGGCCGGGTTGGCCCGCGCCGTGGAACGGCATTTCGTAGGGCCAGCGATGGCGGAATTCCTTGTTGGGGTCGACGCGGGAGCCGGCTTCGAGCAACAGCACTTTGAATCCGGCCGAGGCGAGGGCCATGCAAGCCCAACCGCCGCAGGCTCCCGAACCGACAATGACTACGTCGTACTTGGGCATGGAATTTTAGGACCGATGGTGCTCGGCGTGGCCGCAGGGCGGGAACGCGGTGAGATAGGCATTGCCCTTGTATTCGAGGTTTTCGATCAGGCCGGCGCGGGAGGTGTAGAAGGCGCGCACGGTCATTTCTTTAATCAGGCGATAGGCGGGGAAACCGTCGTGGGGCTGGGAGGGGTCGCGTTCGGGAGCGGACATGGCGCGGACAAGTGCGAGTTGGTCTTCGGCGGAGGCGTCCGCGAAATGGCGCGAGGCGAGCCAGGCCATCGCTTGACGCCATTCCGCCTGAACTTCGGGAGCGTATTCGGAGGCGGCGTTTACGACGAAGTCGATGAAGGGCGCGACGTGGGCTTCGCGGGCGCCGGGAGTGGAGTCGGTGGGAATAAGGATGGAGGCGTAAGCTTCTAGCGACTGGAAATCGGCGGGTGAGAAGAACTGGGGTTGATATGCGCTCCAGCGGTCCGGCTCCGGCGGAGCGGAGGAGTGCTCCGTGTGGGCGGCTTGGAGCCAGTCGCTTAAGAACAACGCTCCGCCGGCGGCGGTGGCGGCGCGGGCCACCAACCAGGCCGCATCGCGCCGCGTGAGGTTCGCGTTATCGGGCACACCAGCCTCCATCGATGACGATATCGGTTCCGGTGATGAAGCCGGCGGCGTCCGAACAAAGGAACCGGGCGAGCGAGCCGATCTCCTCCACCTTGCCCCAGCGTCCGACGGGAAGGCTCGCCAGGAACTGGGCGTTGGCTTCGGGGTTTTGCATGACAGGGAGATTCATTTCAGTGGCGAACGGGCCGGGGCTGATGCCGTTCACGGTGATGCCGTCGGAGGCGAGTTCGAGGGCGAGGGCGCGGATCAAGCCGAGCAGGGCGGTCTTGCTGGCCGAGTAAGCGCCGCGGCCGGGGAGCGAGACGTGGCTCATGATCGACGTCATGTTCAAGATCCGGCCGTAGCCCAGGCCCTTCATTTGCGGAACGAAGGCGCGGCACATCAGGAAGACGCTGGTGAGGTTGGTGTCCATGACGCTGCGCCATTCCTCGAGCGAGAAGTCGACGAGGTTCTTGCGGATGTTGATGCCGGCGTTATTGATGAGGATTTGCACGCGGCCGAGGGCGCTCGATACGGCCGCTTCGAGGGCCAGCACATCGCTCTCCTGGCTGACGTCGGCGGTGAAGACGTGGGCGGCGCCGCCGGCGGATTCGATGACGCGCTTCACCTCTTCCAATTTTGTGGCGTCGCGGGAGACGAGGGCGACGGTTGCGCCCGCCTCGGCGAGAGCGAGCGCCATGGCTTTGCCGAGGCCTTTGCTTGCGCCGGTGACGAGCGCAATTTTGCCGGAAAGCTCCGGCGCGGTTTCAACATTGGGCATAAGGTACGACGTCATCTTATCGCTTCCAACCGCCCACCGCCGTTATCGCGGCGACATCGTTCCGTCATCGGGGTTTCACGGGGTTCGATGTATGTTGTGGCAGGACTCTTATGCCGCATTCGATCCACACTTCCTCAACCGAAGGATTCCATTTGCCGGCGGAGGTGATTTTTCCGGCGCTCGGCCCGGGGCCGGTGCGGAGCGCGGTGGAAAAGCTGATGTCGCTGGAGCGGCTCTACGCGGTGTACGACTCGGCGCGGCGCGCCAAAGGCGAGGCGTCGATCTTCGACCGGCTTCTCGATTCGATGAGTGTGCGGGCGATCGTCTCGGAGACCGACTTGGCGAGGGTTCCCAGGGAAGGCCCGGTGATTGTCGTTGCCAATCATCCGTTCGGATTGATCGAAGGGCCGGTGCTGGGTTCGATTTTGTGGAAGCTGCGGCCGGACGTGAAGGTGATGGCGAATTCGCTGATGGCGGCGATGCCGGAAGTGGCGGGGCATTGCATACTGGTGAATCCTTTCGGAGGACCGGAGGCGGCGCGGCGCAATGGGCGTGGGCTCAAAGAAGCGATCGGCTGGCTCCGGAACGGCGGGATGCTGGTGATGTTCCCGGCAGGCGCGGTGGCGCGGGTGGACGTGAAGCGGCGGGAGATCACCGATCCCGAGTGGAACCCGGCGGTGGGGCGGATCATCCGGATGACCGGCGCGGCAGTGTTGCCGATGTTTTTCGCCGGCGCGAACAGCGCGCTGTTTCACATCGCCGGAATGGTGCATCCGGCGGTACGGACGGCGATGCTGCCGCACGAATTTCTAAATAAGAAGCACACCTCGGTGGAAGTGCGCATGGGGCACGCTATTCCATCGAAGCGCATGCAGGGCTTCGCGAGCGAAGAGGGATTGGTGGATTATCTTCGGCGGCGCATTTACGCGCTGGGGCGGCGGCGGGAAGAACGGCCGCGCCACTTCCGCGGAATCGCCCGGCCGTGGATTCGAAGGAGCGAAGCGGAACCGATCGCCGAGCCGGTCGCGCAGGATTGCATGGAAGCGGAGTTGGCGGCGCTCGACGGCGCGCATTGGACCGCGGAGCAAGGAGCGCTAGCGGCGGTTCTGGCGAGGGCGGATGAGATACCGAACATCCTGCGGGAGATCGGCCGCTTGCGCGAGACGACCTTCCGGAGCAATGGCGAGGGAACGGGCAAGAGCCTCGACCTGGACCGTTTCGATAAAGAATATCTGCACCTGTTTCTGTGGAATCGCGAGACGCGGGAAGTGGCGGGCGCGTACCGGTTGGGATTGGCGGACGAGATTGTAGCGCGCCAGGGGACGAAGGGGCTTTACACGAACACGGTGTTCGATTACCGGCGGGACTTCTTGGAGCGAATCGGTCCGGCGGTGGAGTTGGGCCGGTCGTTCGTGCGGATGGAGTATCAACGCGGTTACGCTCCGCTGTTGCTGTTGTGGAAAGGCATTGGCGAGTTTATCGCGCGGCATCCCCGGTATCGAACGCTATTCGGGGCGGTGAGCATCAGCAACGAATACCGCGAGGGATCGCGGCGGCTGATGGTGGATTTTCTGAAGCGGCATCACCGTCAGGAGGAGCTGGCGCGTTTGGTGCGGGCGCGGAATCCGTGGCGGGCGCGGGAGGAAGGCGCGGGGCCGATCGACGAAGACGACCTCGACGAGCTGTCGGCGCAGGTGGCCGACATCGAGAGCGACGCCAAGGGAGTGCCGGTGCTGTTGCGGCAGTATTTGAAGCTGGGAGGGAAGCTGGTGTCGTTCAACGTGGACGCGAAGTTCGCCGATGCGCTGGATGGGTTGATCGTCGTCGATTTGACGAAGACGGAGGCGCGGGTGATGGAGCGGTACTTGGGCAAGGAACCGGCGCGGGCGTTCCGGCAATTTCACGAGATGAGCGCGGCCGGTTAAGGGCAGGAGAAGGACTCGACGAGCGTTTGGCCGAAGTAGCGGATTCGATCCCGGACGGCACGCGTGGGTGGCCAAGACGGCGGGGATCGACGCCAAACGATCCGCGATTCCGTTGCTCCAGTGGCCTGCGCTTCCGGCGGGAAGAAGGAGCCACAGGGAAGCGCCGCTAGGCACTCGCGCGGCCGCTTCACCGAGATCGGCGGCGAAATCGGTGGTGCCCGGGTCGCTGGCAACGCGGTCGCGATTGAGAAAGCAGCAGGGCCAATCGGTGTTGCCAAAATAGACGTGCGGCGGGTTCCACGGGATTTGCCATCGGTAGTATTCAAACTGCTGCGACATTCCGCCATGCACGTAGAGGACGCCGGAGGGGCCGATCCGCGAGCGGATGAATTCGACGGCCTGGCGATTGTCCTCGGTGGGAGTGGAACGGGAGACGAGGAAGCGGTCGACGAACAGGGCCGCGAGCAGGCACGCCGACACGGTTGTCCAGAGGATGACGCGAGAGCCGAGCCGGGCGCCGAGCCAGCGGGCGGCGGGATCGAGGGCATAGAGGATGAGGAGTGCGAGGCTCGGGAGGGACCAGAGCAGGACGCGCGGATAGACGAGCAGAGGGTATTGATGCAGGAAGCTGAGGGCGATGGCGGTGGCGATGGGAGCGGCGCCGCCAAGGAGCACCGCGGCCGCTCGATCGCTGCCGCGAATCGATACGAAGGCGCGAACAGAGACCCACGGCGGCGAGCGCGACGAGCGGAAAGGCCAACAGCCGGGAGGCGGGGAAGGCGGGCGGAACCAACAGTTCGGCGAAGGCGAGAAAGAGACTCCGCGCCGAGGCGAACGGATGGCTGGGTTGCAGATATCCCTTCAGTACATCCCAACTGGAGGCGAAGACGCCGACCGGATTCGGGCGCACGAAGACGAAGTAGAGAATAGCCAAGGCGATTCCGAGCGATGCGGCAGCGATGGCGGCGCGGAGCCATTGGGCGGATGGGCGCGTGGGAAGGAGTGCGGCGAGGACGATGGCGGGAAACCAGAACACCGCGGGGAAGGAAAGGAGGACGCAGAGCATGGCCGCGGCGCAGAGGAGCGCGAGGTCCCGCCGGGATCGTCCCCGTTGCAAAAAGCGGACGAGGAGCCAGAGGAGCAGCGCGGAGGCGAACATGTCGGTTCCATACTGCTTGGCCTGTTGGGCGTACTTCACGCTCCAATAGTCGAGCGCGAGGAGGGCCGCGCCAACCGCGGTAAGCGGAAGATCGAAGAGCCGGCGGAACGCGAGGGAGGCGAGTACGACGCTCCCCGACGCGCCAAGCCACGCCGCGGCGCGGAAACACCACTCGCGCGAACCGAGGACGGCGGTGAAGACGCGCGAGACGGCGAGGTAAAGAGGCGGAGAGGTTTGCACGAAGCGGTCGTAGAAAAACATGCCGCGCCAGGACGGCTCATGGATGGAATTGGCCACCCACGCTTCGTCGAGCCAGAGGCTGCGGTTCATGAGAGCGACGCGGGCGGGGAGCGCGACGGCCAGGATGAGCAGAGAGACGAGAATCGCGCCGCGGGCGGACGAGGTGGGGGTTATCGCGGGCGTGGCCATCGCGTCACCAGAATAACCGGTGTGGTTATACCAAGACTGTGAAGGCGGATTCGGTGCGGGTGACGGGGCGGTAGAGAGTGTCGCGTTCGAAAGGTTCGCGGCCGGCCTCGCGGATGAGATGAAGCAGCTCGTTGCGGCGCAGGCCCTGCGTAGTGGTGGCGCCGGCGTCGTGATAGATCTTCTCTTCGACCACCGTTCCGTCGAGATCGTCGGCGCCGAAGCGGAGAGCGATCTGCGCGATGCGCGGCGTCATCATGATCCAATACGCTTTGATGTGATCGATGTTGTCGAGCAGCAGGCGGGAGACGGCGATGTTACGGATATCGTCGAAGCCGGTGGTGCTCGCGATGTGCTCCATGGCGGTGTTGGCGGGATGAAAGGCGAGCGGAATGAAGGTTTGGAAGCCGCCGGTTTCGTCCTGAAGCGAACGCAGGGCGAGCAGGTGATCGACGCGGTCGGCCTCGGTTTCGATGTGGCCGTAGAGCATGGTGCAGTTGGATTTCAAGCCGAGTTGGTGAGCGGTGCGCGCGGCTTCGATCCACTCGCCGCCGTCGATTTTGTGATCGCAGACGATGCGGCGGACGCGCTCGTTGAAGATCTCGGCGCCTCCGCCGGGCATGGAATCGACGCCGGCTTCGATCAGCCGTTCGAGCGTTTGGCGGATGGAAATTTTGGCGCGGCGGGCGAGATAGGCGACCTCAACCATGGTGAAGGCCTTCAAATGCACCTGGGGGAAACGCTCCTTCAGACCGCGAAGCATTTCGCAATACCAGTCGAGGGAAAGCTCCGGATGAAGTCCGCCGACGATGTGGAACTCTGTGACGGCTTCGCTCCAGCCTTCCCCGGCGCGATGCCACACTTCGTCGAGCGACCAGGTATAGGCGGTGGGGTCCTTCGCCCTTTTGCCGAAGGCGCAGAGCTTGCACTGAGCGACGCAGACGTCGGTGGGATTGATATGGCGATTGACGTTGAAATAGACGACATTGCCGTGCTTGCGTTCGCGCACGAGGTTGGCCATGTAGCCCACGGCGAGAATGTCGGAGGAGCGGTAGAGCGCGATGCCGTCGGCGCGGGTGAGGCGCTGGCCGGCTTGAACCTTCTCGACAATCGGTTTGAGGCGGGAGTCTTCGACGATAACGGACATATCAGAGTCTCACTGGGAGCAAGTACAGGTCGGCAGCCCAAAACAAGAAGAATAACATGCTGACGTAGCCGTTCACGGTGAAGAAGGCGGCGTTGACGCGGGACAGGTCGTTGGCCTTTACGAGGCTGTGCTCATAGGCGAGTAGAGCGGCGACGACGGCGACGCCGGCCGCGCTGAGCCATCCGAGATGAAACGCGGCGATCAGCGCGGCGAGGCAGGCGATCATTCCCAAGTGTAAGATGCGCGCGATCCAGAGCGCGGTGGAAATTCCGAATCGGCGCGGGAGGCTGAAGAGACCTTCGGCGTGGTCGAATTCGTAATCCTGGCACGAATAGATGACGTCGAAGCCCGCGGTCCAAAGCGCGACGGCGGCGGTGAGCCAGAGAATGCGCGGATCGAGCGAGCCACGGACGGCGATCCAGGCGGCGGCGGGCGCGATGCCGAGGCTGAACCCGAGCACGAGGTGCGAGAGGGAGGTGAAGCGCTTCGTGTAGGAATAGAAAAAGACGATGGCGAGGGCGAGCGGCGCAAGTTTGAGACAGAGAGGATTCAACGCGCGCGAAGCGAGAAGAAAGACGAGCACCGCGACGCCGATGAAGACCCAAGCGAAGCCGGGACTAAGCAGTCCGGCGGGGATGTGGCGCGAACGGGTGCGAGGGTTGCGGGCGTCCACGTCGGCGTCGAGGATGCGATTAAACGCCATGGCGGCCGAGCGCGCCGCGACCATCGCGACGACGATCCAAACCAGGGTGCGGAGGATGGACGGCGCCGCGGCCGGGTCTCCGCGCAGCGCGAGCAACGCGCCGGTGAGGGCGAAGGGAAGGGCGAAGACGGAATGCTCGAACTTGATCATTTCGAGCGTCAGCCGCAGCCGGCGAAAAAGCATGCGCGAGGGAGCCTCTCTTAATACTGTAGATGGCGGCGGAGGTTGGCGCGCGTCACTTATACTCAAGTGTGTGATTCGTAGAAGCCTCCTCGCGGCGATCGTTTTCAGTTTCCTGGCGGCTTGCGGGCCGGAGGGGGGCAGCGATGCATTGCATAGCGAGTCGATCCGGTTACCAAACGGGCAGATGATTGAAGCCGAGGTGGCGTTGACGCAGCGGGACCTGACCAAGGGATTGATGTTCCGCGAATCGCTGGCGGTGGATCACGGGATGTTGTTCGTATTTCCGCAATCGGGCAAGTTTAATTTTTGGATGTATCAATGCAAAATTCCGTTGGACATCGTGTGGATCGATAGCGGACGGCGCATCGTCGAAATATCGGCGAATACGCCGCCGTGCCGGAAGGCGGCGAACGATTGCCCGCACTACGGAGGCAATGAAATGTCGCAATACGTTCTGGAGTTGGCGGGCGGAGCGGCGGCGAAAAACGGATTGAAAAAGGGAGACGAACTCGCGTTTTGAGGGCGGTTGAAACGATGGACCAGTCTCATTTAAAACGGCTGCTGGAAGAGGTGCGGGAAGGCGCGACGCCGGTCGATTCGGCGCTGGAACGTTTGCGGCATATGCCGTTTGAAGATCTGGGATTCGCCAAGGTGGATCATCACCGGTCGTTGCGGCAGGGGATGAGCGAAGTGATTTTCGGACAGGGGAAGACGGCGGAGCAGGTGGCGGCGATCGCGGGGCGGCTGTTGGAGCGATCGGGAAACCTTCTGGTGACGCGGGCGAACGAGGAGATCGCGGAGCGCGTGCGCGGCATTCGCGAGGAGGCGGAGTATTTTCCGCTATCCGGCGTGGTGCGGGTGTGGGGCGACCGCGAGCGGCGCGGGAAGGGCACGATCGCCATTGTGTGCGCAGGGACCAGCGACATTCCGGTGGCGGAGGAAGCGCTGCTGACCGCGGAAATTCTGGGGAACGAAGTGGAAGCGATTTACGATGTGGGCGTCGCGGGCATTCATCGGCTGATGGGCAATACGGAACGGTTGCAGCGGGCGAAGGCGATCGTCGTTTGCGCCGGCATGGAGGGAGCGCTGCCGAGCGTCGTCGGCGGACTGGTTTCCGCGCCGGTGATCGCCGTACCGACGAGCGTGGGGTATGGGGCCAGTTTCCACGGGCTGGCCGCGCTATTGGGGATGCTGAATAGTTGCGCCAGCAATGTGACTGTGGTGAACATCGACAACGGATTCGGCGCCGGTTACGTGGCGAGCCTGATCAATCGCGTGTAATGCGCGCGGCTGTAGCATATAATGTGCCGAGAGAGGGGACACCTTGCCAGACAACAAAACTCAGACCTATGCCAATCACACGCGGTTCGATCCGCCGTTTCATTTTTTCCTTGCGCCCGTGGCGTTAGTGTACCTGGGGCTCGCGGCCAGGAATCTGTATCTGCATCCCGGAGGAGGAACCGGATTCGGATTGCTTTTCGCCATCGCGATTGTCGTGGGACTGGTGAGAATGCGCACGTATTCGTTGAAGGTGCAGGACCGGCTGATCCGCTTGGAAGAGCGGCTGCGGATGCAGGGCGTACTGCCGGCCGAGTTGCAGCCACGCGTCGTCGAATTGAGCGAATCGCAAATGGTAGGGCTGCGCTTTGCCTGCGACGGCGAGTTAGCGAGTTTGGTGAAGCGCGCGCTGGAGGAGAAGCTCACGAACAAACAGATCAAGCAGGCCATCGTCGTTTGGCGGCCCGACACGTTTCGTGTTTAGACACGTGGACGGAAATTCGGAGACACTAATGCCTCAACAAATTTGGCGCGGGTAACACAGGTTCCGCCGGCGATCCTGCTCTACTTTCTCTTCTCCTCTTTGCTTGCTAAGAATTTAGTGCAACGTTGCGTTTTTACGAAGATCAAAAACCCGTTCATTTGCCCTTGCACGGGTTAGGGAGCCGCGTCAAACGCGAGCGGCCAGCGCCCACCTTTTTGCATTCGCGATCTCCATTGCCTAGGGTGGAAACCGCTTAGCGGCGAGGACGAAGATGATCAGTCGTCTCGCTCTTGGTTACACAATAGCGCGGGGGGTGGGGAAAAGACGAGAAGGCGGAACGGCGAAATCGGGTGTAAGATGTTTAGGGAGAGGGAGATAGAGATTTTTTTGAGCGTTGTGACTGGCGATTTGGAGTTTCGGAATTTCAGTTGTTTGGCTAGCTTTTGGGTGTGATGATGCGAGCGACGGCCGCCGCGGGATGGCCATAGAGGCGGCGGTAGATGTCGGCGTTGTGAAGGACGACCTCGACATAGTCGCGGGTTTGGGTGAAGGGGATGGACTCGACGAATTCGGCGGGTTCTTTGTACGTGGTCCAAGCGAGCCAGGCGTCGACGCGGCTCTTGCCGGCGTTGTAAGAAGCGAGCGCGGCTTCGGGGCTTCCCTGCAATCCGTCGAGAAGCGCGCGGAGATAATAGGTGCCGATCCGCAAATTCACTTCGGGTTGGAATAGCAGCGCGGTGCGGAAGCGGGCGATGCCGACGCGGTGGCTGATCTGGCGGCCGGTGGCCGGCATGACTTGCGTCAGGCCAAGCGCGCCGGGGATGGAGACGGCGCGCGAATTAAACTCGGACTCCTGGCGGATCAGCGCGGCGGTCAAGTACGGATCGAGCGAATGCTGCAGGCTGTATTGCTCGAGCGGACGGCGATAGGGCAAGGGAAACGCGAGCTGCCAGAATTGAATGGGCGCGGCGTCCAAGGGTAAATTCAGATAGCCCGCGACGTAGTGCTTGATATAGCGAATTCCTTTATCCGGGGCGCCGCGCTGGCTGGCGAGCGACGCCAGTTCGTAGGCGTCGATCTGGGGCTGGCCATCGGTTTCGGCGCCGAAACGCAATTCGCGATCGGCCTCGTCGTCGAGGCCGGCTTCGGTGAGCAGCCGGGCGCGAAGGATTCGCTTGGCGGTGGAGGGCAAGGGATCGAAGCCGGTGAATTGAGGGCGCGAGGGCCGGGGCAGCTTATTCACGAACGCGCGGACGTCGGGAGATTCGGAAGCGCCGGCGATGGAGGCGGCGTGGAGGCGCTCGCGGGCGAGGATGGCGTAATAGGAGTTGGGGAAGCGATCGGCGATCGCGGTATACCAAGTGCCCGCGGCGTCCCAGTCCTCGGAGGATTCGGCGATGCGCCCGAGGAAATACATCGCCGCATTGGCTTTCGCCGAATGCGGATAGTTTTGAAGATGCGCCTTGAGCGCGGCGGCGGCGCGGGAGTGGCCATCGAGATACTCCGCCCAGACCACTTTCCAATGGCAATAAGCGGAATCGTCGGATTCGAGAAACGATTCGTAGCAGGCGCGATATAGAGGCTCGTAGGCGGCGCGCTCATTGGCCACCAAGTGGCGGTTGCCTTCGGCGATTAGGGCGCGTTGCCGCCAGACGGAATCGGGATGACGCTTGGCGAGGGCGTCGAGGGCCTCGTGCGCTTCGGCTTCGCGGTCCATCCGGCCGGCCGAGCGGGCCACGTAGAAGAGACGCTCGGCATCGGCTGGAGGGGAATCGACGTTTAAGGATTTGAGCCGGTCATAGGCGGCGGAATCGTCTTTGGCGAAAAACAACGCGGCGCCGATGCGCACTTCGGCCAGATCTTTCCATTCGCCATCCAGGCGCGGCAGCGAGGATTCGAGATAGCGGCGGGCGGCCTCGTGCTGGCCGGCGTCGAGCAACTTCTGGGCGCGGCCGAGGATGCGCTCCTCTCCGGCCGCGGGATATCCGGGTTCGTCGCGCAACCGGGCCAGCGCCCGCTCGGCATCGGCGGATTCGGAGGCGAGCGGCGTGTCGAAATAAATGGCCTGATAGGCGTGGGCGGCATCGGCGACGTGGTTCAGCGCCTCCGATGCGCGACCGCGCAGAAGAAGAACGGAGGGGATGTCGCCGGGGCCGTGGCGGTCCAAAACATCCAGCGCCTTTTGTGGTTTGGAAGCATCGAGAAGAGTTCGCGCCAACATCATCGCGGCGGGGGCGGACAGCGGCGATTCCGGCTTCGCGGACCATACCGGTTCGAGCGCGCGGTCCACGGCGGCGGCGTCCCGCAGAGCGCTCGCGTTAAAATACGCGGCGTAATCGGCCAACTCGGGCAGACGCTTTGCGGCGACGGCGGTCAGTCTCGGTATGGCGTCGAAGTGTCCCTGTTGGACTTCCGTTGCGGCGAGAGCGAGATCGGCCTGGCCCTCGGCTGGAGTGCCGGCGTGAGCGCGGGC
Source organism: uncultured Acidobacteriota bacterium (assembly GCA_963823105.1). Classification (GTDB taxonomy): domain Bacteria; phylum Acidobacteriota; class Terriglobia; order Bryobacterales; family Bryobacteraceae; genus JAJYKC01. The sequence goes on along the minus strand of CAWGKC010000004.1, from coordinate 424,037 downwards.
GTAGCTTTCGAGCGTGGCGGCCTTTGCCGCGGAAGGTTTCAGGCGATAGCCCTGCGCGAGAGCGGCGAGCGTGCCTGGGGCGGCGGTAATGGTGGGCGGCGCTTTGGGCGGCGCGATTCTGCGAGCGATTTTTTTGCCCTTCCGCCGCTTGGCTTTTTTCGAGGAGGCGGCCGGGGCGGGGCGATGTTTCTTTTTGTGCGTGGCGGCCTTTGCCATCGGGACGGCGAGCGCCGCCGAGATCGCCAGCGCGGCGGCGATCTTAAGCCAACGGGCCTGGGTAATGCGGACCAAGAATCTCCTCGTCGCCGTTGGCGAGCGTGCGCAAAATTTCGAGATGAAGATAGTCCGGCATCGACGGGTCGCCGGCGATAAATTCGCGAAGGAATTCTTCGCGGGCGGCGTCGATGGGAGTTTGGAGAAAACGATAGAGGTCGCGCTCCATGCGCCCCTGGCGGACGGCGGCATCGTGGTTTAAGCGGATTTCGGCGACGCGAACGCGGGCGATGCGTTGGGCGCGCAGATCGGCGGGTTTCGAGGACGCGGGGCTCGAGGCGCTCACCGAGTGCGCGTCGAGAATCGGGCCGGCGATAGCGGCGATCAGTTCAAGATTCGCCGCGTCCACTTCGCCGTCGGCATAGAGCGCCGCGGCGGCGCGGCCGCGGGAGTGGATGGGAAAAAGATGGAACCGGCCCGGCCCGGCGACTCCGGGCAAAGCGGCGAAGGGCGCGGGCATCTCCGAGGAGGAACGGAGCGCCACAACCGGTTCGCAGGTTTCAACCGCCGAAGCGAACGCCGGCGCGGAGCGGAGGGGCGAGGGAGGGAGCGGTCCGCCAGACTCGATACCGCGCGCCGCGGACAGGCGGATCATGCCGCCTTCGAAGGTGAACACCGCAACGCGAGCGGCATAGGCCATAGCCGCATCGGCGAGCGCCGCGCTCCATTCCGCTTCACCGCGCGCAAAACGCAAACGGCGCACGGCTTGATTCAACGATTCCGAGGTCCGGCGTTTGGAGGCTTCCACGGCCGTGCCAATCTCCGCCTGAAGAGCCGCGTTTAATCCGGCGAACGCATCGGCGAGAGTGTTAGCGGCTAAAGGTGTTGCCATGGCCGGCGCGGTCTCTAAACATAGTGTAGCAAGCTTGTTTCAAATCTCCGGCGTTCCAATTACTCGTCGACATTTTTGGTGGCGATCAAGTCCTGGACACGGGCGAGGAACTCCTCCACCGGTTGCGCGCCCTGGTCGCCGTGTTTGCGATGGCGGACGGAGACGCTCCCTTGCTCCACCTCGCGGTCGCCCGCCACCAGCATGAACGGCACCTTCTGCATTTGCGCGTCGCGGATCTTCAGATTCACTTTTTCCTTGCGGTCGTCGAGCGTGGCGCGGATGCCGGCCTTCTCGAGGCGCTGCTGGACTCCGCGCGCGTAGTCGAGATGCCGGTCGGTGATCGGGAGCACCACCGCTTGAACGGGGGCGAGCCAGACCGGGAACGCGCCGGCGTAATGTTCGACGAGAATGCCGAAGAACCGCTCCACCGAACCGTACAGAGCGCGGTGGACCATCAGCGGCTGGTGCTTCTTGCCGTCCTCGGCGACATATTCCAGGCCGAACCGCCGCGGCAGAGTGAAGTCGAACTGGACGGTCGAAAGCTGCCATTTGCGGCCGAGGGCGTCGACCAGTTTCATGTCGATCTTCGGGCCGTAGAAGGCCGCTTCATCGGCGATCACCTTCACCTGCAGATCGAGCTTCGCCGCGGCGCGGGCGAGCGAGCTTTCCGCCAGCTCCCAAAGATCCGCCGCGCCGTCGTATTTGCCGCTCACGCCTTTGTCCCAGGTGGAAAGCTCGGCTTCATAGCTCGTGAAGCCGAAGGTCTTCAGCACGTCGATGGCGAAGTCGAGACAACCGGCCACCTCGTCCTCGATCTGGTCCGGAGTGCAGAAAATATGCGCGTCGTCCTGGGTGAAGCCGCGCACGCGCAACAGGCCGTGCATGGTGCCGGAGCGCTCGTAGCGGTAGACCGTGCCCAGTTCGCCCAGGCGCACCGGCAGATCGCGATAGCTGCGCTGGCGGTCGCGGTAAATCAGAATGTGGCCGGGGCAGTTCATCGGCTTCAGCTGGTACTCGGCGTCGTCGAGTTCCATCGGAGTGAACATGTTCTCGGAATAAAAATTCGGCGTGGCCGGAGGTCTTCCAAAGATCGCGGCGCATCACATGGGGCGTGTAGACGAGCGAGTAGCCGCGGGCCAGATATTGATCCCGCATCCAGTCTTCGATGATCTTGCGGACGATGCCGCCTTTGGGATGGAAAAAGATCAGCCCCGGACCGGCGAGTTCCTGGATGCTGAATAGATCGAGCTCCTGGCCGAGCTTGCGATGGTCGCGCTTCTTCGCTTCTTCGAGGCGGGCGAGGTGCTCGGCCAGCTCCTTCTTCGAAAAGAACGCCGTGCCGTAAATGCGCTGGAGCTGCGGATTCTTTTCGTCGCCCTTCCAGTAGGCGCCGGCGATGGAAAGCAGCTTGAACGCCTTGATTTTCGACGTGCTGGGGACGTGCGGGCCGCGGCAGAAATCGATGAAGGTGGGGCCGAGCGTGTACTCGGAAAAAACCTCGCCGGCTTTTTCGCCGATCAATTGGCACTTCATCCAGAGGTTCTTGTAACGTTCCAAGCCCTCGGTCTTCGGCGTCATGACGCGCTCGTACGGAAGATCGCGCGCCTGGATGTCCCACATGCGCTTCTCGATTTTTTCGAGGTCTTCGGGAGTGAACGGATCCTTCCGCTCGAAGTCGTAATAGAAGCCGGCCTCGGTGGGCGGCCCGATGCCCAGTTGGGTTTCGGGAAACAGCTCGAGCACGGCGAGGGCAAGCAGATGGGCCGTCGAATGGCGATAGACTTCCAGCGCTTCGGGATTGCGGGTGGTGAGGATTTCCAGTTTCGCGTCGCCTTCGAGCGGGCGGGTCAGATCCCAAAGTTCGCCGTCTACGCGAGCGACGACCGCATCGGCCGCCAGGCGCGGGCTGATTTCGGTAGCGATGTCGATGGGGCGCGCGCCGCCGGGCGCGGTCTTGTGGCTGCCGTCGGGCAGGGTGATGTTCAGGCTGTCGATCATGGGGTGAACTTTCAGCCTAACAAACGGAGACGGAAGCGACGCGGCAGAGGAGCGCTCGAATGGAGTAGCGGGGCGAGCGGCCGCCTTTATTTCTCGATTGGAACCGCGGCTTGAACGGAGGCGGACAAGTTGACTAGGCTCGGATTCGACGACGCCGAATCGCGTTTCGCGGCCATGAGGGCGTCCACGCAGCGTTGGTCGAGCGCCCGCGGCGCGTCCGCTTGCATGATGGCGAAGACCTTCTCCAGCGGCAACGCGTCGCGATAGGGGCGCTTGGAGGCGAGGGCGTCGTAAATGTCCGCGACGGCCAGAATGCGCGCCGGCAGCGACAACTGTTCCGCGCCCCAGCCGCGGTAATACCCGGATCCGTCCAGCCTTTCGTGATGCGCGGCGGCGACGTCGGCCAAGCGTTCAAACGTCGGAATGCGGTTGAGGACCTCGTAGGTGTAGTAAGGGTGCTTCTTCACCGCATCCCACTCGGCGCTGTCGAGCATCCCGGGTTTTTCGAGGATCGAGTTGGACACGCTCAGCTTGCCGACGTCGTGGAGCAGCGCCGCGCGGCGCAGGAAGGTGATGTCGGGCGCGCTGAGATCGAGGTAGTGGCCGATGGCGACGGCGGCGCCGGCCACGCCGTTGGAGTGGCGGAATGTGAACGGGCTCTTGGCGTCGATGATCTCGGCGAAGGCGAGACAGATGTTTTCGACAGTCGCCTCGGTGGCCTCCAACCTGCGTTCCAGCGGTTCGATGGCGACGGCGTAGGGCGCGGCGGTGGCAGAACCGAGGCCGGCCCAGAGCGCGTCTTTGCCGGCCAGCGACGCGGCGGCGCGGACCAGATCGGGGTCGAACCAGCGCCGGGCGCGCCTTTCGGCGATCCCGATCGCCTCCTTCGCGCCGCAGTGGACCAGAAAAACGTCGAGTGTCTGAGCGAGATTCATGATGCGGGAAAAGAGCGGGATTTTCTCGCCGCGAAGTCCGTTGGGGTATCCTCCGCCATTCCAATGTTCGTCGAGGCCATGAATGCCCGCCGCTACCGATTCGGAGAAGCCCATGCGGCGGGCGATCGACGCTCCGCGCTCGCAGCGAATCTTCACCAGCGCGCGGGACTCCGTCTGCTGGATGGCGGCGACGCGCAATAGCCTGCCAACCCGTTCGAGAAATGGCGCGCCGGTGGCCACGTGCGAGAGCGCGTATTGCAGGCTCTCCCATCCCAAGCGCGTCCAGTCCGTGGTTTTCACGGCGCCTTTGGCCCGGATTTCATCCGCCGCCAGCGTGTGAAAGAGCCGCGAAGAGTTACTGCTGCAACCGGCGTCTTTTAGCAGCAGCGCGTAATAAAGATCCGCCCGCTCCTCTACCGGCATGCCGATTTGCCCGGCGATTCTCATGCCCAGGATGCAGCTCCGCGCCGAATGCCCCATCGGCTGGCCCTCGGTCAAATCGAGCGCGTAGGAGAGCGCGGCGATCAACTCGGAGACCCGAATCGTGGGGCCGGCCGGTTTCGCCTCTCCGCCTTCCTTCTCCTGCCGCCGAGCCGGCGACAGGATACCGGTGATGCTGGACATAGCTACGGGACAACCTCTCAATGGGCGTATCGGCACATTCGCGGCCGCCGTGAATCGCCCGCCCGCCGGTTGACAGGGCGTGTAGCATAAAGATATGGCAGCAACGGAAACGGACGTCTTCGACGAGTCGGCTCTGGTGGCCAAGGCCCGCGAAGGGGACGGAAGCGCTTTTAGCGAACTGGTAAGCCATTACGAGAGAAAGATTTTTCGGCTGGCGAAACAAATTACACAAAACGACGAGGATGCGGAAGATGTGTTGCAGGAGGCCTTTCTAAAGGCCTACGAGCACCTGCCGGGTTTTCAGGGGCAATCGAAATTCTATACTTGGATTGTCCGGATCGCGGTGAACGAGTCGCTGATGAAACTCCGCAAGCGGAAGAGCGACCGGACGGTGCCGCTGGACGAACCGGTGGAAACCGGCGAGGACACGGTGATGAGGGAAATCGCCGTTTGGGACGAGGACCCGGAGCAGAAGTATTCGCGCGAGGAATTAGGCACTATCCTGGATGAGGCGGTGAAGGGCCTGCGCCCAGCTTTCCGAACCGTTTTCGTCTTAAGGGACATCGAAGAAATGAGCACCGAGGAGACGGCATCGGCGCTGGGCATTTCGGTGCCCGCCGTGAAGAGCCGGTTGCTCCGGGCGCGGCTCCAATTAAGGGAAAAATTGACCCGTCTTTTCAAGCGGAAGGGAGACGACGTTTTTGCTTACATGTAAGGCGTTCTTGCACGAATTGAACGACTTTCTGGACGACTCGGCCACCGGTTGCGCGCGCGAGGATCTGCAGCGGCACGTGAACGAATGCCCCAACTGCTTTGTCATCGTGGACACCACGAAGAAGACTCTGCGCGTGTTTAAGGGCGTTACCGAGAAGGCGCTGCCGCCGGAAGTTCACAGCCGGTTATTGCGGGCGCTGGAGAAGAAAATGGCCGCGAAGGCCCCTCCCGCTCCCACGGCGCCCGGAAGCGTTTAACTCCCGGCCTCGTACTTGCGAAGCAGCTCCTCCCAGTGTCCCTGGGCCTTCAGAATCGTCTCCACCACTTCTCTCACCGCACCCCCGCCTCCCGGCGCTTTCGTAACGTACCGGGCGTTCCGCTTCACTTCCTCCCTGGCGTTGGCCGTGGCGATTCCCAGACCCACTCGCTTCATCACCACAATATCGGTTAAATCGTCGCCCACATAAGCCGCGTGCTCCGGCGCAATCCCAGCGTCGCGAAGAATCTCTTCGAGAATCGGGATCTTCTCGATATGCCCCTGGTAGACATACTTCATCTTGCATTGGCGGGCGCGCTCGGCGGTGGCCGGCGATACCCGGCCGCTGATGACGCCGGTGACGATGCCTTTCCAAGCCAGCCACTGAAGCGCGATGCCGTCCTGGGAGTCGAAGCCCTTGGTTTCCACCATCGCGCCGTCCGGGCCGGGAACATTATAAAGGCGGCCGTCGGTGAGGACGCCATCGACGTCCATCAGGAGCAGGCGAATGCCTGAGGCGAGTTCTGAGATCGTTGGCATAGGTGATTTAGGGGTGCGGAAAGACGCGGTTCAGTGTACTGTCCCCGGTCTGTTTGAGGACGGCGAACGCGGCTGCGCTCTCGGGGCGGGGATCGAACGACGCGCCTTCGGGAGGGGAGGGCGGGCGACCGAGCGCCAGCAGCGCCGCCCCACGGGCGGAAGCTTCTTTCTCGGTGGCCAGCAGGACCGGAACGCCGAGGGCGTCGGCCATCATCTGCGTCCACGCTTTCGAATGCAACAGGGCGCCGCCGGAGGCCACGACGCGCCGTGGCGATCCGAGCGCCGGAAGCATCAAATCGAAGATGCGGCGGAAACTCAGCGCTACCGCTTCGAGCGACGCTTGAAGAATATCCATGGGACCCGTGGCCAGGCTCAAGCCGGTGATCGCGCCGCGCAGATCGGCGCGCCAGTAGGGCGACCGTTCGCCGCCGAAATAAGGCAGCACCGTGAGGCCGTGGAGACCGATGGCGCGCGTCTCCAATTCCGCCTCTGCCGCCGCGGCATCGGGCAGGGCGAGGTTGCGCCGCATCCACGCGTAGACGTCGCCGCCGTTGGTGAGCGCTCCCCCGAGAATCGCCCTCTCCCGATCGGCGCGGTAACACCAAAGGCCATCGGGAATCTCCGCCGGAACGGCTCCGGTTACCGCGCGCATCGCTCCGCTGGTTCCCACCATCAGACAAAATTCGTCCGGCGTCACGCACCCGGTCCCGACGTTGCTGCAGGCGCCATCGCCGTATGCGGGATGCCAGGGGACGCCGTCGAACAACGGCCATCGGGCGCCGTAGGGTTTGAGTAGCTTCGTCTGCGGCTCGTCCATTCGCTCGACCGGCCAAAGCTGGGTACGTTCGATGGGCAGCGCAGCCAGGACTTCGCCGTCGTAATCGTTCTCCCGCAAATTCCAAAGACCCGACGCCGACGCCATGGAAACGGAGCAGGCGGGTTCGCCGGTGAGTTTTCCGAGCAAGTACTCCGGAAACGACATCCAGCGGCGCGCCTCCCGGAAGCCCTGCGGACGATTCTCTTCAAGCCACAGCAGCTTGGCCGGCCAGTAGCTGGAATGAAACCGGCAGCCCGTCCGTTGATGGATGGCGCGGGCGTCCAGCCGCTTGGCGAGCGCCACGGTCTGCGCGGCCGCGCGCGTATCGAACAAATGGAGGATCGGAGTGGTGGGCTGGCCCGATTCGCCGACACCCAGGAAACAGTGCCAAAAAGCGCTGGCGGCGATGCCCGCGGGCCGCAGCCCCGCTTCACGCAATTGCGCGTGGATTCGATCCAGGCAGGCAATGGCCAGCGCGGAAAGCTCCTCGGCATCGGCCTCGACACCGCCATCGGAGGTCTTGCGCAATTCGTAGGAGAGCTGCTCGCCGAATCCCTCCCGGTGATTGCCTTGCCCGTCGAACAAAAGCGCGCGCACGCTGGAGGATCCGATGTCGAGACTTACAATGAAGTTGTCTTGGGCGGGCATTTCAAAAGGCGCGTATGATCGAGCGGGTGGCCGGGGATCTTTTCCGTTATAACATGCTGCCCTCCGGCGGACCCTCCGAAACAAAAGTGGGCGTCGCCGTTTCCGGCGGGGCCGATTCGGTTTGTCTGCTCGAATGCCTGCGCGCGTTGTCGCCGCGGCTCGGCCTGCGGCTCTGTCGGTGCTGCACGTGAACCATGGAATGCGTGGAGACGAGGCGCGCCGGGACGCCGAATTCGTCGAGGCGATCGCCGGCCGGTACGGGCTTCCGTTCCTGCTGCGCGAGGCCGACGTACCCTCCCTCGCCGCCGAAAACGGCGAGAACGTGGAACAAGCCGCGCGCAACGCAAGGTACGCCTTCTTCCGCGGGCTCCTGCTCGAAGGCGTGGTGGATCGCGTGGCCACCGGACATACGCGGAGCGACCAGGCGGAGACCGTGCTCCATCGCATCCTGCGCGGCGCCGGCCTCACCGGCCTCGCCGGAATCCTCCCTGTCACCGGCGATGGAATCGTCCGTCCGCTGCTGAACGTCGACCGGCGCGAAATCGAGGAATGGTTGAACGCCCGCGGCATCGGATGGCGCCAGGACTCGACGAATCGCGACACGGCGCTGGCGCGGAACCGCCTCCGTCATGTGACGCTCCCAGCGCTGCGCGACGCCTACAATCCCCAACTCGACTCGGCCCTGGCCACGCTGGCCGAACTGGCCAGGGAAGAGGAAGAATACTGGGCGGCGACGGTACCGGCGCCCGAGCTTCGCGGCGGATGCGTTTACATGAAAACCGCGGAACTGCTGAACTCGCCCGCGGCGATGGCCCGCCGGAGGCTCCGCGCGGCGATGGAGGCGGTGAAGGGCGACCTGCGCCAGATCGAATTCGCGCACATCGAAAGGGTGCTGGAAATGGCGCGGGAACAGGAAGGCAGCGGGCGCGCCCAACTCCCCGGACTCGATGTATACCGTTCATTCGATTGGCTTCGCGTCGCTCCCGCGCGACACGACCACATGCGCCTGCGCAACTTCGAATTCGCCGCTCCCCTGCCGTCGGAGACGCCCCTCCCCGGAGGTGGCCGCATCGAACTGGCATTTGCGGCGTCTAACGATTCACAGGGCTGTGATACAGTGAAAATGGATTTAGATCAGTCGAAACTGCTTGGTTTGCTTCGGGAAAACGGCGAACCATTCACGCTGAGAAACTGGCGGCCGGGAGACCGCTATCAACCTCTTGGGCACCCACGCGAGGAAAAATTGAAGACTCTCTTTCAGCGCCACCGCATTCCCCTGTGGGAGCGAAGCTCGTGGCCGGTACTGGAGGCAAAGGGCGAAATCCTTTGGTCCCGGCGCTTTGGCGCAGCCAGCGGATATGCCGCCCCATCGGGTAGCGCAACGGTGGTTCAGATCCGCGAGCATCCGGAAAAAGCGAATGAATCGCCGAATCCGCGGATCGCGTCCGATTAGATAGTAGCGTCGCGAGGCATCAGATATACAAAATGAATTCCAACGTTAAAACGGCCGTCATCTGGGTCGTCATCATCATGGTCGTCGTCATGCTCTGGGCGGTGGTCCGAACCGGGCGCACACGGCCCGACGCTCAACTCTCCTTCAGCCAGTTGATGACCGAGATCGACCAGGGCAAGATCAAATCGGTCACCATCGCGGGCACCGACGTCCATGGCGAATACAAGGACGACAACCAGGAACTGCACTCGGTCATTCCCGCCAACTACCCGCAGTTGATCGACGAGATGAAAGCCAAGGGCGTCGAGATCAAAATTCAGAAAGAGAGCGCCGGAAATTGGGTGACGATCCTGATCAACGCGGTGCCTTTTGTGCTGCTACTCGGGTTCTGGATTTTCATGATGCGCCAGATGCAGAGCGGCGGCAATAAGGCCCTCAGCTTCGGCAAGAGCCGCGCGCGCCTGCACACATCGCAGCAGAAAAAGGTAACGTTTAAAGACGTCGCGGGCGTCGAAGAAGCCAAAAACGAACTGCAGGAAATCATCGAATTTCTGCGCGAGCCGCAAAAATTCCAAAAACTCGGCGGCCGCATACCGAAGGGCGTGTTGCTGATCGGACCTCCCGGAACGGGCAAGACGCTTCTCGCGCGCGCGATCGCCGGGGAAGCCAATGCGCCGTTCTTCTCGATCTCCGGCTCGGACTTCGTCGAGATGTTCGTCGGCGTCGGCGCGAGCCGCGTGCGCGACCTCTTCGAACAAGGGAAGAAGAACGCGCCTTGCATTATTTTTATCGATGAAATCGACGCGGTCGGCCGGCATCGCGGAGCGGGCCTTGGCGGCGGGCACGACGAGCGGGAACAGACGCTTAATCAGTTGCTGGTGGAGATGGATGGCTTCGAATCGAACGAAGGCGTCATTCTGATCGCGGCGACGAACCGGCCCGACGTGCTGGACCCGGCGCTGCTTCGCCCCGGACGGTTCGACCGCCGGGTGGTTGTGGATCGCCCCGATGTCCGCGGCAGGGAGGCGATTCTGCGCGTTCACGCCAAGAAAACACCGCTCTCCGACGACGTGGATCTCTCCGTTCTCGCCCGCGGAACGCCGGGCTTCGCCGGAGCGGATCTCGCCAACCTGGTGAACGAAGCCGCGCTGGTGGCGGCCGGCCAGAATCGCAAGGTCGTGACCATGTTCGACTTCGAATTGGCCAAGGACAAAGTCATGATGGGCGCGGAGCGCAAGTCCATGATCATGACGCCCGAGGACAAGCGGATCACCGCTTTCCACGAGGCCGGCCACGCGCTGGTGGCGGCCGTTGAACCCCACGCCGATCCCGTGCATAAAGTCACCATCATTCCGCGCGGCATGGCGCTTGGTTTGACCATGCAGTTACCGCTCGACGACAAGCTGAACTATCACCGCGATTATTTGGACGCCGAGTTGGCGATCCTCATGGGCGGGCGCATCGCGGAGGAGATTTTCATCGGCCGCGTCACGACCGGCGCCAAAAGCGATATCGAGCGCGCCACCGATTTAGCCCGGAAAATGGTCTGCGAGTGGGGCATGAGCGAGTTGGGTCCCGTCAGCCTCGGCAAGAAAGAGGAACAGATTTTCCTCGGCCGCGAAATCAACCAGCACCGCGATTACAGCGAAGCGACCGCGATTAAAATCGACGATCAGGTCCGCAAGCTGGTCGAAGCCGGATACGCGCGGGCGCGGAACATCATTAGCGACAAGGCCGACGCTTTGAAGCGCATCGCCGAGGCGTTGCTCGAGCGCGAAGTCCTCGACGGCGAGGAAGTCAATTTGCTCATCAGCGGCGAGGTTCTTTCGGCCCGCCACACCAATAGCGGCGGAGGCGAATCGGGCAAACCGCAACCCGCCATCCGTCCCGAACCGGGCAAGGGCGGACTGCCCGGCCTACTCGGCGGCGAACGTCCTCAACCCGCCTGAGCCCCGCCGCCGGTGGCCCCAACGGATCGTAATTCGCGAACGGGATCGGTTTCCAAGCTCCCGTTCGCCATCACCGTATCGTTAAGCTCGTTTCTTCTTTTCCTGATCCAGCCGGTCATCGCCAAGCGCATTCTTCCCTGGTTTGGCGGCGCCACCGCCGTTTGGATCACTTGCCTGCTCTTCTTCCAGGCGGCTCTTCTCGCCGGTTACCTCTACGCCCACCTTCTCGTGCGCCTCCGCCCGCGCGCCCAGACGATCGTTCATGCGGCGCTTCTGCTCGGCAGCCTCTCGCTCCTGCCCGTCGCCCCTGGCATTGGATGGAAGCCTTCCGCGGACGACGAACCCGCGCTCCGCATCCTCCTCCTGTTGTCCGCCACCATCGGCGTTCCCTACGTTCTCCTTTCAGCCACCAGCCCCCTGGTGCAGACGTGGTACTCGCGCTCCGGCACCGTGCTGCCTTACCGTCTCTTCGCGTTGTCCAACCTCGCCTCCATCGTGGCTCTTCTCGCCTATCCCGTTCTCGTCGAGCCGCGCATCGGAACCACCCATCAGTTGCTGTCCTGGTCGGGCGCGTATGCCGTCTTCGCCGGGCTATGCGCTTTCCTGGCCATTCGCGCCGGAGCGCCGTCCGCAAACGCAGCGCCGGCTCCGGACGGGGCAATCTCCGGCGATGCCGCTCCCGCCCCGTTACTCCGCGAACGCGCGCTGTGGCTGGCGCTGGCCGCCTGTGGTTCGGCGCTGCTGCTGGGCGCGACCAACCACCTCACCCAGGACGTCGCGGCCATCCCGTTTCTCTGGGTGCTGCCGCTCAGCCTCTATCTGCTCACCTTCGTCATCGCCTTCGACCACGAGCGTTGGTACCGCCCATCGCTTGGCCTCGTCCTTCTCGCGATCGCTCTTTGCGGCATGTCCTACGGTCTCCTGGGAATTCCCAATCGCGGGGCCGCGCGCATCGGCGTTCCCGTGTATTCCCTGGGTCTGTTCCTGTGCTGCCTCTTCTGCCACGGCGAACTCGCCCGCCGCAAGCCCTCCGCGCGGCATCTGACCTCGTTCTATTTAATGCTCGCCCTCGGCGGCGCGCTGGGAGCATTTTTCGTCAGCGTCCTCGCTCCGCACCTCTTCTCCGCCTTCTACGAGTTTCCGCTCACGATGCTCGCCTGCGCCGCTCTGGCGCTCGCCCTCCGCTGGCATGGCGGGCCCCTTCCTTTGGCGATCTGCATCGCGACGATCGCCGCCGTCTGCTTCTTCGGAATTCGAGACGTTTCGGAAATTCACGACGGCAGCCGTCTCATCGTCCGGAACTTCTATGGCGGATTAAAAGTGATGGATTGGGACGACGAGGGCGACCTCCTCCGCGAACTTGTCAACGGAACCATCAACCACGGCATGCAGTTCCGCGATAGCCCGCGCCACCGGCTTCCCATCACCTATTACGGCCCCGGCAGCGGCATCGCCCTGGCGATCGACGGAAAAAAAGAACACTACTCCCGGGGGATACGCGTGGGCGTGGTGGGTCTCGGTACCGGTACGATAGCAGCCTATGGAAGGCCCGGCGACGTCTATCGGTTCTACGAAATCAACCCGCTCGTCCCTGGCATCGCCCGCTCCTGGTTCACGTATCTCAACGACAGCGCGGCGAAAATCGAGATCGCGCCCGGCGACGCGCGTCTCTCGCTTGAACGCGAACCACCGGAGCGTTTCGACGTTCTCGCCATCGACGCCTTCTCAAGCGACTCCATTCCCGTGCATCTTCTCACGGTCGAGGCGATCCGGCTTTATTTCCGCCATCTCCAGCCCGACGGCGTGCTTGCCCTTCACATCTCCAACGCCAATGTGGACTTAGCGCCGGTGGCCGCATCGCTCGCCGACTCCGTCTCCCGTCTCGCGTGGCTCGTCGAAACTCCTTCCGACGACGACGCCGAGCTGTTCGCCACCGATTGGGTGCTCATCTACGGGCAGCCGCCTCCCGGCGCCGCTACGCTCGTCCGGCGCGCGTCGCTTCTTAGCACCAACCCCCGCTTCCGCCCCTGGACCGACGATTACAGCAACCTGTTTCAAGTACTAAAATAACTTCCCTCCTCGCGGCGTTCGTCTTCCTTAGAACCGCAAAGAGCCAGTAGTTCTGGTTCTTTACGCCAACGCAAACTCGCCTTATCGTTAGATCACACAAGCGCTTTCGGTGGCGCTGGGCCGACCCCGCCGCCTGCCGAATTCGCGTTCCGTCGATCTTCTCCCGCGCCGCCTGGAAACGGGCGGCGCCTTTTTTCCCTTCGGACCGTGCCGCCGGGCGCGCTAAAATAGACTCAATGCCTTTCTTTGCGCCTCCGGTTTCCGGCGCGCTCCCATCATGAACGAGTACCTCGCGCTGACGAAGCCGCGAATCACCTGGCTCATCCTGATGAGCACCGGCGTGGGTTATTTCTTCGGCGCCAGAACCGGCGCCTGGCACTGGCTGGGTCTTCTCAATACCATCGCCGGCACGTTCCTGATCGCTTCCGGCACCGCCGCGCTGAATCAATTTTATGAGCGCAAGTCGGACGCCAAAATGCACCGCACGCAAGACCGCCCGCTGCCTTCCGGGCGCCTTGGGGCGGGCCGGGCGCTGATTTTCGCCTCCGTCATCTCGTTGCTCGGTTTCCTTGAATTGACTTTTTTCGTCAATTACCTCGCCGGCGCTCTCGGCCTGTTCACGCTGCTAACCTACCTCTTCGTCTACACCCCGCTGAAGAGCCGCTCGTTTCATTCGACCACCATCGGCGCCATGCCCGGCGCCATGCCGCCGCTTATCGGTTTCGCCGCCGCCCGCGGCACCATCACCGCCGAAGCCTGGATTCTTTTCCTCATCCTGTTCCTTTGGCAATTTCCGCACTTTTACGCCATCGCCTGGATGTACCGCGAGGATTACCAGCGCGCCGGCATCCGCATGCTCCCGGTCATCGACCGCGACGGCGAGGCCACGGCCTGGCATATTCTCTTATTCGCGATCGTCCTCATTCCCATCAGCCTACTTCCCAAATTCTGGCTGATGACCGGAAATATTTATCTCGCCGGCGCCAGCGTCCTCGGCGCCGTCTTTCTTTATTCCAGCGTCCGCGCCGCCCTAAGCCGCACCCGCCAACACGCGCGCCAGGTTTTGCTCGCCTCGGTGATCTATCTTCCGGTGCTCTACGGCCTGATGCTTTTCGACCGCCCGGCATGAAGCCGCTCGCTCGCCGTCTGCGCCTGCGCCTTCCTTGCCGCGTGCCGGCCCGCGCCTCCGCCACTGCCGGATTTCGGCGCCGTCCCGCCGTTTCAATTGACCGACCAGAACGGCCGCCCGTTCTCTCCCACCCAGTTGGCCGGCCACGCCTGGGTCGCCGATTTCATCTACACCTCCTGCCCCGGAATCTGCCCGCGCATGACTTCCCAAATGCACGAGGTCCAGGACGCCATCGCCACGCTTCCCGACGTCCGGCTGGTCTCTTTCAGCGTCGATCCCGCCACCGATACGCCGCAGCGTCTGAACGCCTACGCCCGCCTCCACCACGCCAAAGACGGCGTCTGGTTTTTCCTCACCGGGTCGCAACAGACCCTTCAAACGCTCGACCGCGACGCTTTCAAGCTCGGCAACATCGACGCCACCCTGCAACACAGCTCGCGGTTTGTGCTGGTTGACGGCCACTTGCGAATCCGCGGCTATTACGATACTTCGGAGGCCGATTCCATCCCCCGCCTGATCGCCGGCATCGAACAGTTGGAGACACAGAACCGTTAATGCCCGTCCCCGTTCTCGCCACCGTCAACGCCACCCTCAACGCCACCGCCACCGTGTTATTGCTCCGCGGTTATGCTTTCATTCGCGCCCGCCGGATCGAAGCCCACAAGCGCACCATGCTCGCGGCCTTCACCGTCTCCATCGCCTTTCTCGTGTGCTATGTCGTCTATCACCTCCAGGTTGGCTCCGTTCATTACCGGGGAACGGGTCTGCTCCGCCCGATCTATTATTCGATCCTGATCACCCACGTTCTGCTCGCCGCCACCGTCCCCGTTCTCGCGCCCATCACCATCCGCCGGGCCTGGAAGGGCGAGTTCCCGCGCCACCGCGCCATCGCCCGCTGGACCTTTCCGATCTGGCTCTATGTCAGCGTCACTGGCGTCGTCGTCTACCTGATGCTCTACATTTTCTAATCGCATGGGTACCGGTTCCTGGGACGTCGCCCGCTACGAATCCTCCCACAAGTACGTCTCCGCTTATGGCGCGCCGCTCGTCGATCTGCTCGACCCGAAACCCGGCGAGAGCGTCCTCGATCTCGGCTGCGGAACGGGCCGCCTGGCCGCGGAAATCGCCGGGCGCGGCGCGACGGTCACCGGGCTCGATTCGTCGCCGGAAATGATCGCCCAGGCCCGCATCAATTACCCCGCGCACCGCCATCCGGGGTTGACCTTCGTTCTCGCCGACGCGTCGGATTCGCGCGGCGGGCAATTCTACGACGCCGTCTTCTCCAACGCCGCTCTGCATTGGATGAAGCCCCCGGAAGCGGTGGCGGCCGCTATCGCGGGCGCGCTCAGACCCCGCGGACGCCTCGTCGCCGAGTTCGGCGGCGCGGGCAACATCGCCTCCATCGTCGACGCGCTCCGCGCCATCCTCGGCCCCGAGGCCGTCGCCGCCCGCAATCCCTGGTATTACCCCACCATCGGCGAGTACGCGCCGCTGCTCGAGCGCCACGGCCTGAGGGTGGAAACCGCTTCGCTCTTCCCACGCCCGACTCCTGTCGAAAGCCTGCGGGATTGGCTGGAGATGTTCGCCGGAGCGTTTCTGTCCGGTCTCGCTCCCGCGGCGCGTGAAGCACTCCTGGTTGAAATGGAGCGACGCCTTGCACCCACGCTACTTCGCGACGGAGTCTGGTATATCGATTACCGCCGCCTGCGGGTCACCGCCGCGCTATCCTGATTCGAGAGTCTCCCCGCCCGTGGGCAACAAGCGCATCCCCCTTATCATCGCCGGCGCCATCGCCGTTCTTTCTATCGCCATCGCTCTCGCGCTGCATTTCGCCCGCCCGGCGCCGCCCGCCCGCGCTCCGCTCACCGCGGAGGCCAAGGCCTACGTCGCAAGTTTGAAGCTGGGTCCGGCGCAAATGAAGGCCGCCGATAGCTACATGGGCCAGACGATCACCGAGATCGACGGAACGATCACCAACGCCGGCAACCGCTCCATCCGCTCCATCGACATCGATTGCATCTTCTACGACGCCTACGGCCAGATGGCCCTGCGCGAGCGCGCGGCGATCGTGAAGCCCGCCGCCACTCCGTTCCGCCCTGGCGACACGCGCAGCTACCGGCTCGCCTTCGACGACATCCCCTCCGCCTGGAACAACCAGCTCCCGCGGCTGGTCATCGGCCAGATCACCTTCGACTGAGTTCCCATGGCCCACGTTCTCCTCATCGAAGACGAACCCGGCCAACTGGCCATCCGCGGCATGATCCTCGAACGCGCCGGCCACGACGTCCTTCAGGCTTCGTCGGTCTCCGAAGCGCTCGCGCATCTGGCAACAGGCGCGGCCTCAACCGTCGTCACCGATCTCCGCCTGCCCCGTCTTGAAGACGGCCTGCGGCTGCTCGGCGAAATTCCCTCTCGCGTCCGCGTCATCGTCCTCACCGGTTCGAACGAGCGGGGACTCGACCGGCTCCCGATTTTCCGTCTGCTGAAGAAACCTTGCTCATCGGCTCTGCTGCTCGCGGCGATCGCCGAATCTCTGGACGCCGATGGACCTCGCGGTTAAGGTCGTCCCCAGGAGCGCCAAGACCGGCCTGGCCGGCACAATGGCCGACGGTTCCTGGAAGGTGAGGGTCGCCGCCGCCGCCGAAAAAGGCAAGGCCAACCGCGAGTTGATCGCCTTCCTCGCCGCCCACTTCGGCGTCGCGCCCAGCCGCGTTCGCATCCTCTCCGGCGCAACCTCCACCCACAAGCGCATCCGCATCGACGACCTATGAATCCATCTACCGCCCTGTTCGCCGATCCCGCTTCGAAGGAACACATCACCGGCCCCGGCCATCCCGAACGTCCGGCCCGCTTCGAAGCCGCCCTCCGCGGCGTTTCCGACTGGCCCTTATCGCCCAAGCCTTCGCGCGCGGCCTCCGAAGAGGACATCCTCGCGTGTCACACGCGCGCGTACCTGCGCGTGGTCGAGCGGGACGTCGCGGCCGGCCGCCACGAGCTCGCCACGGGCGATACCGCCATCTGCCCGCGTTCGCTCGATGCCGCGCTGCGGGCGGCGGGCGCTTTGCTGAACGGCGTCGACGCGGTGCTTGGCCGGGAGGCCGTCAACGCCTTCTGCATCGTCCGCCCGCCCGGCCACCACGCGACGCCGGACCGCGGCATGGGCTTCTGCCTGTTCAACAACATCGCCATCGCCGCCCGCTACGCCCAACGCAAGTATGGCGTGGACCGCGTACTCATCGCCGATTGGGACGTCCACCACGGCAACGGCACCCAGGACATCTTCTATTCCGATGGCTCCGTGTTTTTCTTCAGCACCCACCAGCATCCCTGGTATCCGGGCACCGGAGCGCCGGAGGAAACCGGCGAGGGCGCGGGCGAGGGGACGACGCTCAACTGCCCGTTTCCGGCGGGCGCGGGCCGCGACGAAATCCTCGAAGCCTTCGAGCAGTCGCCTCCTTCCGGCGGCGGCGAAGTTTCAACCCGAATTGGTTCTGGTCTCGGCGGGCTTCGACTCGCGCGCCGGAGACCCGCTCGGTGGATTTCTCCTTACGGACCGCGATTTCGCCGACCTCACCCGCCGTTTAATGGAAATCGCCGACCAGCACGCCGGCGGCCGCCTGGTTTCCGCGCTCGAAGGCGGCTATAGCCTGGAGGGCCTTACCGCCGCCGTCCGCGCCCATGTCGCCGCTCTTCACGAAGCGGGTTAGGCTAAGGCTTTGCGTTGGGATGGGACGCGCGGGCGCGCCGGGTATCGTCGGCCAATTGGCGCGAAATCCGCCCCGCCACATCCACCGCGGCGCCGGAGAATTTGCCGCCCAGGCTCTCCTGCGTGCTCGACCAGATTACGTCTCCGTCTTTGTTCACCAGCCGCATCGCGGCAAACGCTTCGTGTTTGCGCTCCTCGATATGGCTCGAATCGCTGTCGCCGACTTCCAGCCCATTTTCTTTCGACGTGTTTGTTCCGTCGAAGCGGCTGCGAGTTCCGTTGGCGCTGGCGGAATTGGTGTGCGCCGTCAAACTCTCCGCCATGTCGTGGTGTTCGGTGAATATCAAATCGTCCGCCGCGCCCTTCAGGATCGCATCGGCGCGGTCGGGATTCTCGGTGATGACGAAAACTTTCGCCTGCTGCAGGCTGCTCATGATCATGTCGCGAAACTGCAGCGCTTCGTTGCCGCCGGTTAAAACGTCCACATAGACGCGCCGCACCTTCGCGAGCGATTCGAGGCTCTCTTCGTCCGGCGCGGCCGCGGAGGGCAAGACCGGTGCCGCTGGAGCAGCCGCCGGCGCCTGGGCCTTCGTCTCCATGCCCGTATTCGCTCCTGGCTCGCCGCACAGCGCCAGAATCGCCCAGATCGCCGGCGTCATCCCTTCCCCGCCCTTCTCGCGTCTTCGTCCTGATAATCCACCTTCCGCCCCGTGCGCGCCTCAAGGCTGACCAGCATGGTCCGCACGTCGGATTTGTTCACCTTAAATACCATCGCTTGGTGCTTGCCCTCGTCGTCGGTGAACCCCAGCGTCAGAAAATGGTTCCGCTGCTTGCTCAGCAGGAACAGCGGCGAAATCAGCAGCGCCGTCAGATAGCGCCGTTCCACTTTCTGCCCATATTCCAGCAGATCGATCCGTTCATAGGGCACGCGCCAACTCGCCTTATGGGAATAAAAGACGAAATAGGCGTCGTCGGTAAGTTGCGCGCGGCCGGAGCATCCCTCCGGAATCGCCCCGATCGTTCCACCCACATACTCCAGGCGGCTTCCCGAAGGGCCCGCAACCAAATATCCGACCATACAAAAACCGAGGATCGCCAGCCGGGCTCGAGCCATACATTGAATGGTTGCCGGCGGCGCGTGGAAATCTCATTCCATAATGGGAACGGATATGGTCACCGCAAGTCCGCATCCCGCCGCTGTCGTGTGGAGGGAATTTCGCCGCCAGCGCCGCCGGCTGGTCGAACCCGCGAAATTCACCCCGCATCCCAAAGTCTGGCCCGACTCCGGCCTTTTCGCCGCCTGGCTTGGCCATAGCACGGTCTTATTGAAGATCGATGGCGTCACCATCCTCACCGATCCCATCCTCGGCGACCGATGCGGTTTCAGCTTCGGCCATGTCACTGTCGGCCTGAAGCGCTTCGTCGCCCCCGCCCTGCGCCAGATCTCCGACTTCCCCCGCATCGACATCATCCTCCTGTCTCACGCCCATTTCGACCACTTCGACCGCCCGACGCTCCGCAAACTCGAAAATCGGGCCACGACCGTCGTCACCGCCGTCCGAACCTCCGATCTTTTG
The DNA here is from genome assembly GCA_963823105.1 of uncultured Acidobacteriota bacterium. Classification (GTDB taxonomy): domain Bacteria; phylum Acidobacteriota; class Terriglobia; order Bryobacterales; family Bryobacteraceae; genus JAJYKC01. The sequence continues at coordinate 404,516 of CAWGKC010000004.1, read as the reverse complement.
CGGCCCGCGCGCTACCGCGCCGTCCACGAGCTCGCCTGGGGCGAGCGCATCGTCCACGGCGGCGCTTCCATCCGCGCTTTCCCGGTGAAGCATTGGGGCGCCCGCATGCGGCGCGACACATTTCGCGGTTATAACGGCTATCTCATCGAGACCGCGCATCACCGCGTCGTTTTCGGCGGCGACACCGCCTACACCGAATCCTTCCGCCCGCTCAAATCGGCCGGCCCCGTCCATCTGGCGATCCTGCCCATTGGCGCCTACGATCCCTGGATCGCCGTCCATTGCGACCCGGAACAGGCGATGCGCATGGGAAACGATTGCGGCGCCGAATTTCTACTACCCGTCCACCACCGCACGTTCCAACTGAGCCGCGAGCCGTTCGACGAACCCATTCAACGCTTCCTCGCCGCCGCCGGCTCGGCCACCTACCGCGTCGCCCTCACCGAAATCGGCCAGGAATGGGCCATGACCTGACTTGCGCCCCCGTGGGCGCCACAACTCCGTTCGCTTCGTCCCACAATCCAACGAGCTCGCCGAATGCCTCCAATAGGACGCGAACTTCACCCCGTCGGTCTCCACCGTGGCGCCCACACTCGTTCGTCGAAATCCGGTCGCCCCGCCTAATCAGCCTCGCCGGCGAAAAATACGTCGCCGCCGAGTAGGTCAAGTACGCCGTCGTATGCATCTCCCGTCGATCTCGTAAAGCGCAATGGGTCCTTCGCCGCGCCCGGGGATTCTGCCATGCCGGTCCGATTCGCGCGAAGGAAGCGCTCCGGGGAGCAAACAAAGGATAATCGTTAGACGCGGCGCACGGTAACGCTTGGCGGGCCGCGAGAGAAGGCAAGCGGTCCGCCGCCCTGCGCAAAGGATAAAGGTTCTATGTTCAGCATGACTGCGAAAAGTCCCATCGGTAGGCTCATCGCTGGTTGCTTCGCGTCGCTGATGGCGGCATCGGGACAAACCAACTCCGACCATCTTCAGAAATCGGCCGTCCTCGCCAGGCAACATCGGTTCCAGGAGGCGAAGGCCGAATTGAAAGGCGTGCCGCCACCAGTCGAGACGCCCCAGCGAATCGCGTATTTTCGATTGCGAGCCGCCGTAGCCTCCGGCACTGGCGACGCCGCGGGCGCCGCTGACGTCGATGGAACAGGCGCTGCGCCTCGCGCCGGACGACTCGAACCTGCGGTTGGCGACGGCCGCGGCCGAGACCGCTCTCGGCGACCACTCCGAACAGGGCGGCCGCAGCCTCGTGGCCGCGCGGGCCTATCAACGCGCCGTGAAACTTGCTCCTGAAGCGGAGGATTTTCGACTCGCCCTTGCCGTTGAACTCATGCAGCATCAAACGTTCGACCCCGCCATCGCAACCTTGGAAGAGGCCATGAAACAATTTCCGGATTCGCCGCGAATCCGCGCGGCCCTCGGCCTAGCCTACTTTTTCGTCGATCGAGACGCGGATGCCGTGCGAACTCTGCTTTCCGCGTCCGGTTACACACCGGCACTTAGCTACCTAGCGGAAATCGAATTGCACCGGAGCGCGGAACCCGATCCAGCGGCGGTGCGACTTCTTTGCGGCGATAAGCGGTTCGAAACTGTATGTGAAGGGCTGGAGCTGCGCCAGGCGATGGATGCCGGAGATACAAGCCAGCGGGAGCGAATCCTTCAACGGCTGAAGGCAGCCGCGGCGTCGGCTCCCACCGATAGCTTGGCGCGGTGCGAATTGGGAAAGGCTTTCGAGTGGGCTTCCGCCTGGATCGACGCCCGTACGGAACTAGAAGCCTGCGAGCGCCTCGACCCGGATTCGGCCGAAACCCACTATCGCCTCTCGCGCGTATATCGGCATTTGGGCGAGAAAGAACTGGCGGCAAAAGAAGCTAGACTTCGCGACGACGCGGAAAAGCGTCAAGGAGCGGCTAACGAGCAGCGCTATTCCCACTTGACTCAATTTCTATATACGGTGCGGAAGTAAGTTGCTGCGCGTCGTCGTTGTTCCCTTCCCGAAACCGGGACCGAAGCACCACCGTCGGGGACGCGACGCAAGCCCGGCGTTAACTCTACCTCCGCGCGTCCGGATTTTTTGGCAGACTGACCAGGTTCGCGAAGATCCGGTAGGCGCCTGGCACGCCTTCCGGGAGCTCGCGGTAGAACGCATAGGCGTTATAAATCCAGATCCCTTTACCATAGCGGGCGTAAAGCAGGCCTCCTTTCTGAGGAGCTTGATCCGCATCGTGGGTCGATAGCAAAGCCGTATAACGCGGGTCCCACGACTTCATGAATTTGGAGCCGCGCTCTTCCACCCAACCCTCGAAATCCCTCGATGTGATCTTGTTAGGCCAATTGAAGACCGGGTTGGAAGGCTCCAGCAACTGAATTTCCGACGCTTCGTCGGTAACTTCTTCCGGATCGTCTGACATTATATAAGGATAGGGACCGTAGTTATGATCGAACTCCGGAGTGTTGTACTGAACTATGACAACTCCGCCGTTCTTCACGTAATCGAGAAGCCGGCTGTTATAGGTTGCCAATTCTTCCCGCGCGGCATAGGCACGTACTCCAAGAACAATAATGTCGTATTTACTCAGATCGCCAGCCGCTAGATCGCCGGCGCCTAGCGTACTGACCTTTATGCCAAGATGTTGGAGCGACGCGGGAACATCGTCGCCGCTGCCCATAATATAGGCGGCCTTCAGATCTGGTGCGACCTTTACGTCCACTCCGGCGGTCCGGTACGTGGATGGTTCATAAAGGTAATAGGGGCGAAGCCCCGGATAACCCGTGGCATGATACCCTTCCTTATACTGGCGTCCTCCGTACTCAGCGACGGCGGTGATTTGGTACTCTTGCGTCTGAAGGTTCGACGGTGTCACCTGAAACGCGATCGACTGGTCTTCGCCGTCACGCGATGTCGAGAACTCCGCGGCCGTAGGCTCGCTCTTCCAACCTTCGGGTAACTCAAGGCGCACATTCCCTGTAGCCGGGCCTTTTACATCGCTATGTAGTAGAGCGGTAACCACGAACGACCTCGTATGGAGAGGTACGATGCCTGCGCGAGGCGATATCGAAACCGAGACAGCCGGTCCGACGGTTAGGGGTTCTAGCACCGGTCCATAGCCGGTAACTCTCTTTACGGTCTGCACAACTTGCCCTACACGGAACTGAGCGCCCCGGTAACTGAACTCCGCCCAGGCTTCCAGTGGGTAAGGAGCCAGGGGAAGATTTAGATATTCCGGATTGTCGATCGTATAGTAAGGTTGCTCGATAGTCGGGCGGCTGAAATACGGCCGCGTGAAGGCGGCTTCCGGCGGAACCTTGACACGGAATGTCGCGTCCGCGGAATCGCTATCCTTTAAATCTTTAGAAACCGCTTCCGCCGATTGAATGTTCCACGGTTTCCCATCGGCATTGTGGAGACGAATACCAGTAAGACTTACAGCCTCCGAAGCCTGGCCCGTCACCTGAACCTTGACCTTAAAGCCTTGGTTGGGAATGGCCATCCGGAAAGTGTCCGGTTCACCCATGAACATCGCAAAGAGTGGATTCACTTCTCTATCCGGCTCAACCGTCGCGCGCATCGACACTCCAAGAGCTTCCGCCAGCGCGTCGTTGAATTGCGCCCGCTTTACTTCCAATTCATGAATAATGTTGTATTTTTCGTCATCCGAAAATCCACTCGCCCGAACCTGGTCCAGGAGATCGACAGTCTGATTCAACCCCGCGGCGAGAGCGGCGGCAACTTCCTCCGGATGCGCCGAGTAATCGGCGATGCCTTTCTCGACTGAGGCGTTGATCTTGCGAAGACCGTCGCGTAGAAATCCCCCGTCTCCGCCGGTAGCGAGTGAAGCGATGCCCTCGAGAGAGACGTCGATTCCGTCGAAGAACGACTTCTCTTTGTCTTTCGCCGGAACGCTCGACGCGAACCTGTGGTAGCCGCTCCGATACTGCCTCGCGGCTGGGATGCCGATGCCCCCGTTCTGCGACTTTTGATAGCCCAGCCCTTCGCGCGCGATCTGGCTGTAGTTGAGCCCTAAGCGGGGGTCGTAGCCACCTTCGGGAATCTCGACGTTGGTTTCCAGTTTCTCGCCGCCGCGCGCGAAAGAACGGAACATGGGCATAGTCTTTCACCGGCGCCCAGGGGCGCAGACCTTCTTGTATCTGGCCCGGAAACATCGTCGGATCCGCCGCCGCTTTGAAAACCTCCTTCGCCATCAGCCCGGCGTCTGGTGATTGCCGTGGCCGTCGGAAGGACCGCCCACGAAGACCGAAGTGATCACCAACGGCCGTGTCATGCGCACCACACGGACCACGTCGGCCAACACGTTGTCGTGACCCCATTTAGAGAGCGATTCCGCTAGCGTCTTTGAGAAGCCATAGTCGATCATATGCGTCCAATATTGATCGACTCCGTAGTATCGCCCCGCCGCCAGCAGTTCCTCCGTTCGCACAAGTCCAAGCGCGTCGAAGTAATCCGAAGACATGACGTTCGCTCCGCCCTCGCCGCGGTTGAGCGTCAAAAGAGCGACACGCGCTCCCACCCCCCGCGAAGCCCACGCGAGCATGCCGCCGTCTTCATCGTCGGGATGCGCGGTGATCATGATGAGGCTGGCCCTGGTGTGCAGCTTCTTCAAGCTTTGCCACAGCGCCGAATCGCCGCGGTTATACGGATTCTGGATTACCTCCGTCGTAGCGCGGATCGAGGAAGCGTACGGCGTTTGCCCGTACGCCAGGGAAGAGATCGCCATAAGCCCGGCCACGTACCGGGCCGGGCGCGCGAGGCTTCCAACCAACAAAATATTTCCCATCTCAAAAATATAATTTCAAAGCGAACTGAATCTCGCGAGGATCGGTCCGCGTGGAACCAACCTGCCCCACCGAGCCGGCGGTTTGCGGCGAGTAGAAATTGTTCGGCGCGTTGAAATTTGGATGATTGAACGCGTTGAAAAATTCGCTGCGCACCTCCAGACGGCTGTTCTCGGAAAAGTGGAAACTCTTGAACAGACTCAAATCCACGTTTTCTATCCCTGGGCTATAGAAGGCGTAAGGCGCGCAATTGCCAAACTGCCCGAGGCCGGGGAGAGCGAAGGCCGCCGGGTTGATCAGAAAACCCGGACCTCCATTGACATACCTGCTTGGATCGGTGGTGGCTCCCGACAGCGGATTGCCGATGCAATTCGGGCGCGAGAACTGGCTACCCGTGCCGCTGACGTCCGGCGCATACAGACTGAACGGAGTCCCGGTTTGCAGGCTGAGAATGGCGTTGAGCTGCCAGCCGCCCAAAATCCCGTCCGAGAGTCCGCCCCGGTCGAGATAGCGCTTGCCCTTGCCGAACGGCAGGTCCCAAACGGCGTTGCCAACGAATCTATGCCGCACGTCCAAGACCGAATTGCTTCGCTCGGCGCTGTAGTTATAAGCGTTCTGCGGCTCGGGCGTGTTCGTGAGGTTGTCGGCGAAATCGGCGATATTGTGGCTCCAGGTGTAGTCCAGTCCGAAACTGAGCCCCGCGTCGAAGCGGCGCGTCAGCGACGCTTGCATGGCGTTATAAGCGGTGTTACCGTCATTGGTGGCAAGCTCCAGGAATGCGTGATTGCCAGCCGCGTCGTTGTTCAGATTCGGATAAGGGAAGGCGATAATGGGAGTGCCGTCCGAACCGTAGCCGGTTACAATTCCTTGATTCGCGTTGCGAAGCCGGTTCAGCTTGTGGCCCCAGTTGCCGACATACGTCACGTTTAGCACCGTGTTATGAGAAAGCTCGAACTGCGGACCGAAACTGGTCTGTTCCACGTAGCCGGTACGTTGATTGGGATCCTGCGCGCGCAGTTGAATTTTCGTCAGATCGGCGCTGCCCGGAACGAATTCATTGGACGGAAATCCGTTTTTCAGAAGAATCACCGGTGTAGTGCTTCCTAGAAACTGCGTAATGTCTTTGTCGAGTAGATAAGGCGGGTTGAGCTGAAGAATGCTCTCCGATCCGATGCGGTTGGAGTGTTGATAGAAGATTCCGTAGCCGCCGCGGAGGACCACTCGATCGCCCATACGATAAGCGAGTCCGAAGCGCGGGGCGATGTCGTTATCGTCGGGATGGATCAAAGAGCGCTGGTACCAACCGGAGGCGTTGAGCGGAGCGGTCACCAAGCCGCCTCCGTTGGCCGCGGTGAAATTCGAGACTTCGTTCTGGTGATTGAGCACTGGGGAGAAGAGTTCGTACCGGACGCCGTAATTCACCGTCAGGTTTGGCGACACGCGCCAATTGTCCTGCGCGTAGAAGGAATGTCCCAACATGTAGTTATGCACCACTAAGGGCGTGGTGAACCGGACCGAGTCCACGTTGCCCAGCAGAAAATCGGGAAGACCGAACGAGCCGCCCGCGGTGTAGATGCCGTTGACGCTGATCTCTCCTTGCGGCGAGCGAATGTCCTGGAAGTTATCGCTCGTGTGAATATATTCGTATCCGAACTTGAAACTGTGATTCCCTTTGAGCCAGCTCAGGCTATCGAGCAACTGCCAGACTTGCGAAATCTGATACTGCGGCCGCCAGGGCGAAGATCCCAGCCGGGTGAGGCCATTAATGTTGATGGGCGGAATGCCTTGCGCGCTTGGGCCTTGCGGCACACCGCTCAGTCCATATTGTCCGGCCAGGGAATCGCCGGAAGTCAGGCCGATGGGATCGCTGTGCGCGTAATCGCGGCTGAAGCCTCCGCGCAGTTCATTCAGTAGGTTCGGGGCCAAAGTGGTCGTGAGGCCAAGTGCGACGCCGTTGCCGCGAATGCGGTACTGCGTGGCAAAGTCGCCGTTGCCCGCAATGGGATTGGATGTCCAGAGGGGGTCTTGCCGGTTAACGTTATAGTCGCTGTAACGGCCGAAGAGTTGATTCTTCTGATTAATCGTGTGATCGATCCGCGTGTCCCAGGAGTATGTGTCGTTGGGAACCGACGTCTGGTACTGATAATTGCTTCCGCCGGTCCAGCCGCCGGGCCGGCCCTGCGTGGCCACGGCATTCGGGATATTGGGGTTGGGGAACAGCGCCAGGAGTTTTTGCGCGGTGGGGTCCACGCAAGCCGGCTGAATCACGTTTGCGATCACGCAGCCGCCCTGTCCCGCCACCGGGGATCCCGTGAGGGGCGCACTCAACTCGGTGAAGTTACCCTCTTTCATCAAAGGAGTCGGAACGGTGGAATCGACCGTGGTGGCTTGCCGGCTGGTGAAGCGCTGATAATCCGCGAAAAAGAAAGTCTTGTTCTTCACGATCGGCCCACCAAACGTTCCACCGAACTGATTCTGGCTGAAGTGCCCTATAGGAACGCCACCGGAGTTATTAAAGAAGGTATTGGCGTCGAACACGTTGTTGCGGAGAAACTCGAATGCGTCGCCGTGAAACTGATTTGTGCCGGACTTGATAGTGGCGTTCACCACCGCGCCGGCCGACGTTCCGAATTCCGAAGAGTAAGTACGGGTTTGCACGCGAAATTCCTGCAGTGCGTCGGGCGGAGGCTGTACGATTTGCACGGAGCCTTCCTGAAGATTGGTCGAGCCGGAGTTGTTGTCAACGCCGTCCAGAGAAAAATAATTCTGCGTCTCCAGGTTGCCGTTTGAGCTGAACCGGTCCGGCGCGGCGTTGGCGACGTTCGCGGCGGGCAGTTTCTGAACGCCCGCTTCCAAAAGCGCGAGATCGGCGTAGCGCCGGCCGTTTAGAGGAAGATCGACGATCTGCTGCGATTCGACGACGCCGCCCACGTCGGCCGTTTGCGTTTGCAGCAGTGGCGCCGTGCTCGTTACCTCCACGACATCCGAGATCTGTCCCAACTTCAAGGTGAAATCCACCGACGGCCGCGATTGAACGTGGATTTCAATGGCGTTGGCAATCTCGGTGGCGAAGCCCAGGGCGCTTGCCTTCACCGAGTAGACGCCAGGAGGCAGGGCGGTCACTTGATATTGGCCGTCGCTGTTGGTCGCCGTGGAGGCGGTGACGTTGGTAGCGGTATTCGTCACCAAAATCGCGGCATTGGGAACCGCCGATCCGCTCGGATCGGCGACCCTGCCGACGATCGACCCGGTGTCGATTTGGCCGAATAGCGCCGGTACCGCCATGAAGAACGCCGCGGAAAGGAACGTCCCCGCCACGGAAGCGAGACGCGAAAAGCCTGGAAGCATAAAACCTCCTCAATTCTTCGACCGCAAATCCAAACAGAAGCTATGTTTGGCGATTGTACAACGTCGAGCGCCGGCCGAGCAAGGAAGCTTTCTATGCGTTTCGCGTGGATTCGGTGCGCTATTTCGTATCCGCCCCACCCGAGCGCGCGCCGCAAACCTAAGCTCCGGCGTCGTCCCGCACCTGAAGCCAAGCGATGCGCGGGCCCGCTGGCCGAGGAGGAGAACGTGACGAACATCGTATAATACTGGCCGGCCGACGGCCACGAGCCGCAACTGCTGCCGGAGCACTATTCCCAACAATTCCACGAGTTATTTGTCCGCGCATCGCAGTTTCCGACGCAACACACATTCGTCATCTGGCTCGCAGGAATGTAACTCACCGAACTAGGCTCGGATGTCTTGCCCTGCGTCATCCCGTTCGGACACCCCAATGTATCGTAAGTCACGCCGTAATTACGACCGGGGACCACCATTATGCGTGCCTCCCAAGGCCCTTGACATATGACAGGGTGCCGGTCTCGTTCGTCGGCAGGCATGGCCACGCTATACGATGCCTCTTTACCCGTCGCCCCCAGTAGAGCACTTCGGAGCCTGTGGGGGACCGGCAACGCTGACCTCGTGCTCGCGGCGCAACTGGATACGTCTACGCCTCAGAAAGCGTCGCACAATGGCAACGACCGAGGATGCGACCGTGCTTCGGATGAGGATTAGGGACCACGAGGAGAAATACGGCGAGCTCGCCTCGTAAGACGTAGAAGGCCTGAACCAAATCGATGAGCACGCCGATCGCAACAATAATCGCCCACTACCGACCAAATGTCCCAATGGCAAGAGTCGCAATCGGGCGGCGTCGGAAATTCCCGTTCATGGCATCGTCGTGGCTCGCAATCGGTCGGCGAGATCGGCCCGGTTGACGCCAGGCAGAATGCTGTCGGGTAACGAGACAGTCAAAGAATAACAAAGTGGATTAGCCACTGGGCGACGAGAATTCCCGAGCCGGAGACGGCCTCGAGATCGAAGAATGCACCGGCGAAGGCGGCGCCGATGCCAGCCGCGGCCTCGACACCTGGGAGGCCTGCGAACAGACCATTGTAGAACGCGGGAGCGTGAGGGGCGACAAGATTCCACCCCGCCGCCCGATGATCGTTAACGCCCGCTCAACCCCGCATCCCGTCCGCAGGATGCGCCAAAGATGCGCCGACGCCTGTTTTGTGCTGAAATAAAGTATTTTGAGCGAACAGCCGAAGGCTGCGCCGCTCTCTTCCGCCGACAGAACATGTTGAAGCCCCCTCGGTTCGAGCGTAAATTCGGCGCGGCAAAACGCCGCGTGCGGGAACTCCAGATGATCGCCAAGGGCCTCCTCTCGCGGGACCACCCCGTGATGGCGCACATCATCCCCATCCGCCGCTGCAACCTCGCCTGCACTTACTGCAACGAATACGACGATTTTTCCAAGCCCGTCCCCGTTCCCGTCATGAAGGAGCGCCTGGACCAACTCGCCGCCCTCGGCACCACCGTCGTCACCTTCAGCGGCGGCGAACCTCTTCTCCATCCCGATCTCGACGAGCTCATCGCCCACGTCCGCTCCACCGGCGCCATCGCCGGCCTCATCACCAACGGCTATCTCCTCGTCCCCGACCGCGTCAAACGCCTCAACGCCGCCGGCCTCGACCATCTTCAAATCAGCATCGACAACGTCCGCCCCGACGACGTGTCCATGAAGAGCCTCAAGGTCCTCGACAAGAAACTGCAAGTCCTCGCCGAGTACGCCGATTTCCACGTCAACATCAACTCCGTCCTCGGCGGCGGCATCCATAATCCCGAAGACGCCCTCGTTGTCGGCAAGCGCGCCATCGAGCTCGGCTTCACCTCCACTGTCGGCATCATCCACGATCACGACGGCCAACTCCGCCCGCTCGGCGAGCGCGAGCGCGCCGTCTTTCTCGAAATGAAAAAATTCGAGAAAACCAATTTCTCCCAACTCAACCAGTTCCAGGACGCCATCGCCCACGGCCGCCCATCCCATTGGCGCTGCCGCGCCGGCGCGCGCTATCTCTATATCTGCGAGGACGGCCTCGTCCATTACTGCTCCCAACAGCGCGGCTTCCCCGCCAAACCCCTCGCCGAGTATTCCGTCGCCGACATCCGTCGCGAATACCTCACCGAAAAATCCTGCGCCCCGCTCTGCACCATCTCCTGCGTCCATCAGGTCGCCTATGTCGACTTCTGGCGCGATCCGCAAACCATCCCCGCCCCCGCCCGCGCCGAAGCCGCCAAGTTCGTCCAGATCGGCAAATAGCCCGTCTCCCAAAATAACTAGGGAATCTTGGGCCTTCCATTCTCCATTTCAACGAGACCCATACGATTACCGGCCGGATCTTTAAAGAGGCCGAAAACGACAACGCCAGGCACTACGAACCGGGGAACGTCGATCGACCCGCCCTGTGTTGCAATCTCCACTAACGTGGCCGCCACGTCGTCGACGCCGATGTAAACGATCTTCTCCGCGGGATCTTGCCTGATCGCCGCCGGCAGGGGCGACATCACTGCCGTTGCGAACTTGCCGTCCGCGGTGATGTCCCAACCGAACAGACCCGAATAGAATCGATTCAGCGAGGCTGCATCGGAACCGGCGATATCAAAAAATACAATGGGTGCTGGCATTCGTTCTCCTTGCAAACTCTGCAATTGTATTACGGACTATGCCTCCGCGACACGCCTGCGGGAACTGCTACCATTTCCTTCGGAGATTCCCATGAAAAAAACCTGTCTCGGCGCCGCACTGGCGCTCACGCTCACCCTGCTCGCCGCCGCTCCTTCCGCCCAAGCCGGCGAGAAGAAACTCATGCACTGCTTCGCCTTCACCGCCATCAAGGAGGCCACGCCCGCCCAATGGGAAGCGTTCTACAAGGCCACCGACGCCATTCCCAGCAAGATCCCCGGCGTCTCCAAGGTCTGGTACGGCAAGCTCGCCCGCGCCCTCTCCGTCGGAGGCGACGAGCGCCAATACGGCGTCTGCATGGAAATGAACGACGCCGCCGCGCTGAAGTCCTACGCCGCCAGTTCCTATCACAAAGAATGGCTCGACGCATATTCCAAAGTCCGTGTGGAAGGCACCACCACCTTCAACATTCTCGGCCAGTAATGTTTAAGCCGCGGGCGTAACCCTCCCGCGGCACTCGCCGAATCCGATCCGCACCGCGCCCTCCCGCTCGCAGTAAGCGCGGAACTCCACTTCGTCACCGTCCTCCAGGAACCGCCTCGTCTCCCCATCTGGCAGCCGCAGCGGTTCCCCGCCTCCCGTAATTTCGAGCAAACACCCGCGCTCCTTCGCCCCCGCTCCCGACACCGTCCCGCTCCCCAACAAATCCCCCGGCCGCAAATTGCACCCGCTGCTCGCGTGATGCGCCAGCATCTGCGCCGCCGTCCAATACAGATCCCGCGCGCCGCTCCGGCTCACCACCATCGCCTCCTCCCGCGCATCCCGCATTCGCTCCGTCCTGAGCCTCACCTCCAACGTCGCATCGATCGCGCCCCGCTCCCGGTTCTCCTCCGACGTCAAATACGCAAGCGGCTTCGGATCCCCCTCCGGCCTCTCATAAGCCGGCGCGCGAAACGGCGCCAGAGCCTCCATCGTCACCACCCACGGGGAAATCGTCGTCGCGAAATTCTTCCCCAGAAACGGCCCCAGCGGCTGATACTCCCATCGCTGAATGTCCCGCGCCGACCAATCGTTCAACAAACACATCCCGAAAATCCGCTCCTCCGCCTCCTTCATCGTCACCGTCTCGCCCAGCGTGTTCTCCCGCCCCACAAAGAACCCAACTTCCAGCTCATAATCCAGCGCCTTCGACGCCCCAAACGCCGGCGACTGTTCCGCGCTCCCGCCCGTCTGCCCCTTCGGCCGCCGCACCGCCGTCCCACTCACCACCACCGACGACGCCCGCCCGTGGTACCCGATCGGCATCCATTTGTAGTTCGGCAACAGCGGATTGTCGGGGCGGTACAGCTTCCCCACGTTCGTCGCGTGATGCACCGACGCGTAAAAATCCGTGTAGTCTCCGATCCGCGCCGGCAGCGCCATCACCGCGTCTTTCATGGCTGTCAATGCCCCGGCCACCCTCCGTATCTCTACATTCTCCGCCGCCAATAACTCGCTCACCCGTCTCCGCAACTCCGCCCATCGCTTCGGTGTCAGCGACATCAAGCCGTTCAAGGCGTCCTGCCGGCATGCGTCCACCAACTCGCCGTTCAAGCCCTTCAAATATCCCCTCTCCGCCGCCACGCTCAAATCGAAAATCCGGTCTCCGATCGCCACTCCGATCCGCGGCGTGGGCTTCAACAGCGGATCGCGAAACACACCGTAAGGCAGATTCTGAATCGGAAAATCCGCGCCCGGCTCGTTCGCCGTTTCCACCCAACTCCTCAGCGCCGCATCGTGCGTTTCATTCACTGCGCAAATCATAAAATCCCCAGCTTCCTCAAATCGTCCACCGGCTCCTCGAACGAACACGACCCGAACGAAATCGCAAACTCTTCCCGCGCCGCCGCAACCTGCGCCGTCGTCAACTTCGCGTCTCTCCATCGCAGCCCATCCGCGCCAAACGCAAACGCCCCCGCGTCTTCTTCCCGCATCACATCGCCAACCCTCTCACCCATCCCCGCCCACGCGAACGCCGCCGCTACGAACACATTCAAGAACCCGTGCATCGCCGCCCGCGCGCTGTCTTTTTCATACGTCAGCGCATGTTCCCCGCGCACCGGATGATGCAGCCCCGCCGTCGCCTTAAAAGCCACCCTCCGCTCCGCCGCCCTCGTCAAAAACCGCGTCACGTCCTCGCACGAGGGAAACGCCTCGGCCGTCACCCCGCCCATCCTCACCTTCGCCCGCGCCCCGGTTCCGGCCGCCGCCGGATCCTCCGTCACCGGAATCTCGCAATACATGGTCATCCCCTCCACAGCCGCCGCCGCGCCCTTCGTCTCCATCGTATCGATCGCGAACCGCCCTTCCCATGCCCGGTTGAATTCCTTCACCACGCGAACGTCCGCCGCGACATCGTCCCCGGCCAGTACGCTCAACCTCCACGCCTCGCCGCTCGCCGCCGCGGCAAACTCCTCCAGCCGCGAAACCGGAACGATAAACCTCCCCAGCGCAAACCGCAGCGGCCCGCGCAAATACGATCCGTATTTCCCCACCGCCCCCGCCATCGTTTCCCTCGCCGGCGGAAATAATCCGGCGTAATCGACAAGACCATTCAAAAATGTTCGTAGCGAAAGATTCATAAAAATAGGAAGACTTTCCCATTGTGCATGGCCCCGCGCTCCGCTACAATTCCGGCAAGGAGACCGCATCCATGGCCCGCAAGAAACCAACCCGTCCCACCAATCCCGCCACCGGCGGCGATGGCCGCTACTTCGCCGAACCCCAATCCTCCGCCCCCGACACCACCTTCCAAACGCCCGTCACCGACGCGGGCTACTACAAATACCTCATCGCGAAAGCCCAACCCATTCCCCGCTCCCAGCCGCGCGCCGCAAATGACCCTCGCCGAAATCCTCGGCCCCGCCGTCGAAAAAGAAATTACCGCGAACGGCCACATCGTCTTCCACTCCGTCGGCGACACCGGCCCCGTCAAAGGCCCCGAATCGCTGAACGGCGTCACCGAGCGCATGGTCGCCGACTTCAGCGACCCCGCTCCCGACCGCCCCCGCTTCTTCTACCACCTCGGCGACGTCGTCTACAACTTCGGCGAGCCGCAATATTATTACGAGCAGTTCTACGACCCCTTCCGCGATTACCCCGCACCCATCTTCGCCATTCCCGGCAATCACGACGGCATGGTCTATCAGCAGGACCAGTTCCAATCGCTCCAGGCCTATCTCGCCCAGTTCTGCGCCGCATCGCCCGTCCATCCTTCGGAAGCCGGCGGCCTCGTCCGCACCGCCATGACCCAGCCCGGCGTCTACTTCACCCTCGAAGCTCCTTTCGCAACGATCATCGGCCTCTATAGCAATGTGCTCGAAAATCCCGGCGTCATTTCGAGCGAAGGCGGACGCTTTCCGCAAATCGGCGACGATCAAAAAACCTTCCTCACCTCCGAACTCAAGCGCGTCAAAAACAATCCCGGCGCCGTCCTCCTCGCCATGCACCACCCGCCGTATTCCGGTGACTCCCGCCACGGCGGCAGCCCGAATATGTTGAAGGACATCGACGAATGCATCGCCGCCGCCGGCTTCGCTCCCGACGCCGTCCTCAGCGGCCACGCCCACATCTACCAGCGCTTCACCCGCGCCACCGGCTCTCGCCAGACGCCATACATCGTAGCCGGCAGCGGCGGCCACGCCCTCCAGAAACTCCGCCCGCCTTCGAGCCCTGTCCGCGTCCGCACCCCCGCCCCCAGCGCCGCCGGTGACGTCGTCATGGAAAAATACCTCTCCATCTACGGCTACCTCCGCATCACCGCCTCCGCGAGCACGTTGATGATGGAGTTCCACGAAGGCGACTCCGGCGCCGGCAAATCCCCCCTCGACCGCGTCATGGTCAACCTCAAAACCCACCAGATCTCCGGCAACCCCATGCTGCCTTCCGCCTGATCGCACTTCTTAACGCTCCCCATGAAAATCACCAAAATCGCGGCCGCAGGCCTCCGCGGCGCCACGCCCGAAGGCGGCTGGTCCAACGAAATCAAACCCGGCGACTGCATCCACACCCTGCTCGCCGTGTACACCGACGAAGGCGTCACCGGCTGGGGCTCCGTCTTCACCAACGACGCTCTCGTCCAAGGCGCGCTCGGCGTCCTCGAACCGCTCTTCCTTGGCGAGAACCCCCTCGAACCCGAGCGCGTCTCCGAAAAACTCCACGCCAACACCTTCTGGATGGGACGCGGTGGCACCCTCACCCACACCATCGGCGGCATCGATATCGCTCTCTGGGACATCCTCGGGAAAGCCACCGGCCAACCCGCCGGCCGTCTCCTTGGCGGCCGTTACCGCGATCGCGTCCGCCCCTACGCCTCGCTCCTCATGCAGGCCCCCGAGCCGCTCTGCCGAACACCTGCTCTCCATCCGCCAACAAAATTTCCGGGCCTTCAAAATCGGCTGGGGCCCCTTCGGCCGCCACAGCGACTCGCTCGACGAACAGATCGTCCGCGCCGCCCGCGAAGCCGTCGGCCCCGATTCGCTCCTTATGGTCGACGCCGGCGGCAGCGACGCCTTCTGGCATCAAAATTATAAGTGGGCCTTGCGCACCGCCCACATGCTCGCCTCCTACGGCGTCTACTGGTTCGAAGAACCGCTCCCTCCGGACAACCTGCACGACTTCGTTCTCCTCCGCCAATCCTCGCCCGTGCCCATCGCCGGCGGCGAAGTCCTCACTCGCCGCCAGTCCTTCGAGCCTTGGATTCGCGCCGGAGCCTTCGACATCGTTCAGCCCGACGTCACCAAAGCCGGAGGCATCTCTGAAGAGCGCCGCATCGCCTGGATGGCCGAAGACCATGGCGTCCGCTTCATCCCCCACGGCTGGAACACCGCCCTCGGCCTCGCCGCCGACCTTCAACTCGCCTCCGCCTGCCGCTTCACCGATATGGTCGAATACCTCACCGGCTCCCCGTTCCTCGACGAAATCGTCGACCGCCCCTGGACGCTCGACCCCGACGGAATGCTCGCCATCCCCGACACCCCCGGCCTAGGAATTTCCCTCAACCTCGAAGCCGTCGAAAAATACACCGGCGTTCAATTCGATCATTGACCCTCCGCGCCCCCGCCGTGTGTCGCAACGCCCCACTTCTTTTGCCCGAACCCCGCCATCGAGGCCACTTTCCCCGCGGCCCGCCAATTGCTCTCTCGTCCCCGTGTTCCTCCGCCTCGCCGTCCTCCTCTGCACCGCCTCCCTCGCCGCCCTGGCCCAACCCGGCTGCCCGTCGCTCGCCTTCCAATCCGCCATCCCGATCTATCTCACAACGCCCGGCGGCTCTCACTTCGATCTATTGCGCGAGCCCGACGGATCCTACACGGCCTATGAACTCGCCGACTTGCCGCCCTACCGCGTCATTCGCACCACTCCAGATTTCCAGAAACAGTTGGCCGTTTGTCCCCCCGGCCCACCGGTGGCGGGTGTGTTTCCTTACATCGCGCCTGTCCAGGCTTTTGCCCGCACCAGTTCCGGCGGCTACCTCTTTGTTCAAGCGCCCGGCGCCTTCTCAACTCCGCCAGGCTTCCAGGGCCTTGACGTGGCGGAATTCGATGCGCACTTGAATTTACTGTCCGAAGCGCAATATCCGCTCGGCGGCGACGCGATCGCAATTACCGACCTGAACGGCGACGGCATCCCCGACATCGTTATTGGAAAGTCCGGAGTCGCCGGCTCAAGCTTGGAAGTCCTCCTCGGCAAAGGCGGCGTTAACTTTCAACCTCCCGTCGACTACGCGATCGCCGGCTCCGTGAACGTTTCCTCTCTGGCCGTCGGAGATCTGAACGGAGATCACAAACTCGACGTCGCCATCGCCAGCGTTTTCCCCACGAACAAAATGTCGATCTTCTATGGGAACGGCGACGGAACCTTGCAAAAAGAGACCGTCCCATTCAACCTCCCAGGGAATGTAACGAACAGCTATGCGCTCGCCGCGGCCGACCTCAACGGCGACGGAATATCCGACTTGGCCTTCACCGTTCAGGGAGGTTCTTCCGCTCCGTACGCCCTGGAAGTGGTCCTGGCCTTAGGCGGCGGCGCTTTCTCCGCGCCTGTCCAGTATGCCGTCGGCGGGACGGACTCCATCGCCATCGGCGACATGAACGGAGACGGTGTCCCCGATATCGTCACCTCCGGCGTGTCCATTCTTTACGGCGATGGAACCGGATCGTTTCCCACGCGCCGGGACTATCTGATCGACACCGCCGGCAGCATCATTCTCACCGATTTCAACGGCGACGGAAAAATGGACGTCGTGGTCGGGACCGGCACCCCCGATCTCCTCACCGGCGCCGCTCTGGCGGTCTTGCTCGGACGCGGCGACGAGAAGTTTATCGGCCCGCCGGTAGGCCTCGTACCTGGCATACCCGCTCCGGATTCGTTGTACACCGCGCTTTCCTCCGGCGATTTCAACCATGACGGAATGCCGGATCTTGTCTCGGCCGTTAACCTTGGACAGATAAACGTTCTTCAAGGCGCGGGCGACGGATCGTTCCAGTCTGTCTTTCAATACGGCAATCTCCCGGGGAACGCGGTTCCGAGCGGCATCGTTACCGCCGACTTCAACCACGACGGCAATCTCGATTTCGCCGTCGTGCGGAGCGACTACGTCGCCTCGGGCTCGGGCTACGTGGATATCGTCCTCGGAAACGGCGACGGAACGTTTCGATCGCCACTTGAGACCCCCGCTCCTCTCGGCGCGTATTCCTTAGCCGTGGCGGACCTCAATGGAGACGGAAAACTCGATCTTGCGGTTCTGATCAGCCAGGAAGGCACCGCTTCGTCCGATAGCGTTGTAATCTGGCTCGGGCAACGGCGACGGAACGTTTCACGCTTCCGCCTCGTACCCGGCCGGCCCCTTCGCCCATGCGGTCGCCGCGGGAGATTTCAATGGCGATGGAAAGCTCGACCTCGTGATTACCAACGCAGGGACCTATTCGAACCAGAATCGGGACGGCAACATCGAACTTCTGTTCGGGAAGGGCGATGGCACGTTCAGCGCGGCGCCTGCCATCCCACTCACCGGCGGAAACGTCCGCGGCCCCTATGGTCTCGCCGTCGCCGACTTCAACGCCGATGGAAAACCGGATCTCGCGATAACCCTGTCGGACTACTCGAACTACCAAGGAGGCCTGGCGATTCTGCTCGGCCGCGGGGACGGAACTTTCCAACCGCCCGTCTCATATCCTTCGAGCAACGTCGCCGTCCTGACGGGCGATCTCAACGGCGACGGCATCCCCGATCTCATCGTCACCGGAAGCAGTGTTCAGCCCGGTACGGGCTACTTACTCGGTGTCGGCGACGGCACCTTCCTGCCGGAGGTCAACGTCTCTCTTTACCTCACACCGATTACGGTCGCCGACTTCAACGGCGACGGCAAACTTGACATCGCCGGAGGAACTCTGCGCAGCGGCACAGCCACCTTCTTAAACGTCTCCCAAACCCAACCGCTCCTCTCCATCGTCAACGCCGCAACGTTCGCCGCCGGCCCACTCGCTCCCGCGTCCCTGGCCACCGCCTTCGGCAAAAATCTCGCCACGCCGTCCGGCGCCACCGTCTCCATCCACGATTCCACCGGCGCCACCCTCCCCGCCTCGCTCCTCTACGTCTCCCCGCAACAAATCAATTTCCTCATCCCCGCCGCAACCGCCCCCGGCCCCGCCACTGTCACCTTCACGCCCACCGTCGGCCCGCCCTCCCAGTTCCTCGCCGTCCAAATCGCCCCCGTCGCCCCAGCTCTCTTCTCCATCGGCGCCACCACCATCCCCGCCGCCTACGCCGTCCTCGTCACCCCCGATGGCGCACAAACCTTCGAACCCGTTTTCACCGAACAAAACGGAGTCCCAGTCGCCACCCCCATCTCGCTAGGCTCCCCCTCCGATCGCGCCTACCTGATCCTCTACGGCACCGGCATCCGCAACGCTCACTCGAACGTCACCGTCAACATCCAAGGCATCGACGCCCCGGTCGTTTACTCAGGCCCGCAGCCCCAGTTCGACGGCCTCGATCAAGTCAACGTCCTAATCCCATACACCCTCGCCGGCAGCGGCCCCGTCAGCGTCGCCCTTTCCGCCTCCGGCATCCCAGCCAACATCGTCACCGTATCCATTCAATAACCCAAGCGCAGCCTTGCATTTCTCGCGCTCGCTGAAATTTGTTTTACGGAGTTTGTCCAAACCCAGGGCTATCGGTTCGGCGGCCGGACGTCGTCAAGAACGTACCCTTCGCGGCCTCGAACGGCGTTGGCGCGGCCGCATGATCGACACGTCCCCAAACGGCGTCCCGAGCGCCGGTCCCGCCCGGCCTCGCGCCGAAGTTCGCGCGCCACGAAGGTCCGGCGTTTGGATTGGCCGGTTTCGAACGACATCGTCGCGGCGAAACGGGAGCCCGGTCCTATTACAATTCTTCACATTCAACCGCCATCCGGGCGCAACCCCGGTTCCCGGAGCGCCGTCCTTGAAATCGATGATGAAACCCGCGCTCGTTCTACTTTGTGGCGCCGCGCTCCTCGTCGCCGCCAGCACTTGGGAATCGAAAGATTACACGCAATGGAGCGGAGACGATGTCAATCGCGTGCTCACAGATTCCCCCTGGGCGAAAAAGGCGGCGGTCTCCTTTGACCGCTCCTCCGGCGGGGGAGGGGGAGGACGCCGCGGTGGCATGGGTATGCCCGGCGGCGGTATGGGAATGCCGGGCGGCGGTGGAATGGGTATGCCCGGCGGGGGAGGTATGGGCATGCCTGGAGGCGGAGGCATGGGTATGCCTGGCGGTGGAATGGGCCGCGGGCGCGGCGGCCAAGGTCCCGGCATGGGCGGCGATCGCAATCAAACCGTCACCGTTCAATGGCAGAGCGCCCTCCCGGTTCAACAGGCCCTGCTCCGCTCCAAGTTCCCGGATAAAACACCCGGCCCTGGCGACCCGAACTACACTCTCGACCAGCCTCAGAAAGACTACGTCATCGCCGTTTCCGGACTCCGCATGCCCCGCCGCCGGTCCGACGATGACGACGACGCCTCGTCCGATCCCAACTCCTCCGGCAATCCCCGGCCCGCGGCGAGTCCCGAACGCATGCGCCGCCAGTTGATGGGCGCCTCGCACCTGGTGATTAAGAACCACGCGCCGATCGACGCCGAAGACGTGAAGATCGACGCCAGCGCCCCCGAGGACCCGATCCTGATTTACTTCCCCCGCACCCAGCCTATCAGCCTCGACGACAAGGAAGTCACGTTTGAAACCGCCCTCGGCCCGATGAAGGTGGAGCGCAAATTCAACGTCAAGGACATGAAGTTCCAGGGCAAGCTGGCGCTGTAATCTACGCACCTCCCTACGAGGCCGCACCCGAAAACAGCGAAATTAAGCTCTCCCTCGACCCGCTCTGCTTCACCGGTCTACCCGCGCCGCTCAGCGATTCGGCCAGACTGCTCAGCGCCTTCCCGAACTGCGTCGCCGCGCTCACCAGTTTCCCCTTCACCAGCGCCTCATACACGGCTTCGGCGTCCTCCGGAATCACTTGCAGGATGTCCATTTCGAGCGCCTCTCCCACCACCTCCGGGCTCATCCCTCCCTCGCGCCCTTCCCGGTTCACCACCAACCGGATCTTGGCCGCCGGAACGCCTTTGTTTTTTAGATAAAACAGCGCCCGCATCGCCGCGTACACGCACGACACCTCGCACGACGTCACGAGCAAAACCTCGTCGGCGAGCAAGGCTTGCGCGCAATTCCACGGCCCATAGGCTCCGCCGGCGTCCAGAATAATTGTGTCGTAAAGCCCGCGCGAAAACCGCACCAGCGGCGTTGGATCCGACAACTGCCCCATCCCTTCGTTCAGCGTCTCCGGAGCCACCAGCATGTCCACTCCATGCACCTTGCACACCATCGCCTTCCAGATGTCCTCGTCGATCTCGTCGGACCGGATCAACACGTCGGCGAAGCTGTGCGTCGACTTAATCTTCAGCAGGAACGAGAGCGTGCCCGACAGAGGGTCGAGATCCGCCAGCAGCACTTTTTTCTTGCCGCCCCGCGCCCACTCCTCGGCCAAATGGCTGGCGATCGTGCTCGCCCCCGAGCTCCCCTTCGCCGGCATCACGCACAGGACTCTCGCCGTCCCCTCTCTGCCCCGCTGCGCCGCCCCCAGCTTCTCAAGAATCGTCCCCAATTGTTCGTTCGTGAACGGGGCCACCAGAAAATCGTTCACTCCGTCGCGCAAAAAGCGCAGAATCAGGTCCGATTCGTTCCGGGACGCCATCGCCACTACCGGCGCCCCTGGAATTGCCCGCCCAATTTCGGCCACCGCCCTGCGCGCCGCCTCCGGATTCGACGAAACGTCCAGAAAGCACCAGTCCACGACTCTGCCCGCCAGCGCCGCTTCCAGGCTCTTCAGCGACGGATAGGTGTCGATCTCCACGCTTGCCGCGTGGCCGCTTTCGATGTCGAGCAGTTTTGCCAATTCGCCCGCCATCGCCCTGTCCGGGCTGATGACAAGCGCAGTTCTCCCTCCGCTCACGTTAGCTGGCTCCTTAGCGGATTCGGTCTTCCGCTGCAATCTTTGAATTGTCCTGAATGTTCCAGATCGGCAACGATACGCGGAACTTGAGAGGGATTCGTGAATATCACACTAACAAAATGTACGTTTTAGCCGATATGCTCCTCTCTTATTCCATGAAGACTTCCGTCTTTGTTTGCGATTCCCAGCCCATCGCCGCTTCCGGCGTTCAGGCCCTCCTTGCGACATGCGACGATCTGCAATTCGGTGGCGCCGCCATCAACCTGCACCGGCTTGCCGCCGTCGTTTCCGGCTGGGAGCCGGGTCTCCTCCTCCTCGATAAGAGCTTCGGCCAGGAAGCGCTCTTAAATTGCCTGGCGTCGCTCCAGCTCAACCATCGGGGCGTCGCCGCGATCGTGTGGGGCAATTCGGCCACCGACTCCGAGGCACTCCGCTATCTTCAAACCGGCGCCCGGGGCTTTGTGCGCAAATCGGGCCCCCTCGATGCGCTCCTGGCCTGTCTGCGTTCGGTCGCATCCGGCCAAAGCTGGGTCGCAGACATCGGTCTCGAACCGGGTTCCCGGGAAGCCGGCGCGCTCCCGCGCTTTCATCGCTCGGAGTTGACGCCGCGCGAGCGACAGGTGGTCGAATTAGTCGAGCAGGGATTCAAAAACCGCGAAATCGCCAGCGAACTCAGCATCTGCCAGGGTACGGTCAAAATTCACCTGAAACATATCTTTGAAAAAACCGGCGTTCGGGGCCGCTATCGGGCTCGCTCTCAACGGGCTAAAGGGCCGCGGAAATTTTGCCGCCGTCGGTTAAACGCCTCCCTCGCTCCTATCGTCTTGGGCGATTCACGCCGATAGCTATCGTGTGAAACTAGGCGCAAATCGCTCGCCCAGCGAAGCCGTCCCGCGACGGCTTTCCCTAATTTATCCCGCCACCGATCGCCACAATAAATGGCAGCCCAAATGTCCCTAGCCGCTCCCGCATTAGTGTTGACCGGCATCTACGACTATCGCCTCGTCACGCTTTCCGTCCTCATGGCGATCCTCGCCTCCTATGCCGCGCTCGATCTCGGGGGCCGCGTTACCGCCGCTCGCGGCGGCGTTCGCTTCCTCTGGTTGGGTGGCGGCGCGGCCGCCATGGGCCTTGGCATTTGGTCCATGCACTATATCGGAATGCTCGCCTACGTCCTTCCGATTCCCGTGTTTTACGATTGGCCCACGGTCCTCGCGTCCCTCCTGGCCGCCATCTTCGCCTCCGGCGTCGCGCTTTTCGTTGTCAGCCGAAACAAAATGGGGCCGCTACGCCACGCCGCCGGAGCTGTCGTCATGGGTGGCGGCGTCGCCGCGATGCACTACATCGGCATGGAAGCCATGCGTCTCGGGGCCATGTGCCACTATTCCTTCGGGCTGGTGACGCTCTCCATCGTCCTTGCCATTGTCATCTCCTTCGTCGCCCTCCGGCTCACATTTCATTTGCGCGAGGAGGCCAACGCCACCGGACCGCGCAAGCTTTTAAGCGCCCTCGTCATGGGCGCCGCCATCCCCGTCATGCACTATACCGGCATGTCCGCCGTCCGCTTCATGCCCGTCTCCTCCGCCCCGGATCTCTCCCACGCCGTCGCAGTCTCCTTCTTCGGACTCGCCGGCGTCGGCTCCGTTTCCTTCCTGATCCTGTCTCTCACCATCCTCACCGCCCTCATCGACCGCCGATTTTCCGCTCAATCCCTAGAACTGGAATTGAGCGAGCAGCGCCACCGCCAATTAATCGAATCCGTCCAGGTAATCCTGTGGCGGGGCAGTCCCACCGGCCAATTCACCTACGTCAATCCCGAAGCGGAGCAGCTTCTCGGCTACCCCGCGGCCGACTGGCTCGCCGCCAAATCGTTTTGGACCGACCACCTCCATCCGGACGACCGCGCGTTAGCGCAATCGTTTCGTTCCACCGCAGCGGAAGGAGGCGATGCCCAAACGTTCGAACATCGCATGATCGCCGCCGGCGGCCAGCTCGTTTGGCTAAAAACGTCGATCCGTCTGGTCAAGACCCCCTCGGGAGGAAAAGAACTCGTCGGAGTGATGGTGGACATCAGCGCCCGCAAGGAAGCGCAAGAAGCCGCCGAAGCCGCCAGCCGCGCCAAAAGCGAGTTCCTCGCGTCGATGAGCCACGAAATCCGCACTCCGATGAATGGCGTCATCGGCATGACCGAACTGGCCCTGGGCACCGATCTCTCTCCCGAGCAGCGCGATTATCTCAACACGGTCAAGATGTCCGCCGAGTCGCTTTTGGCCGTCATCAACGACATCCTCGATTTCTCGAAGATCGAAGCCGGAAAGCTCGATCTCGATCCCATCCCCTTCAATCTCCGCGAAACCCTCGAAGATTCGATGAGGACCCTGGCGTTGCGGCGCCCACGAGAAGGGCCTCGAACTGATTTTCAGCTTCAAGCCGGAAGTGCCGGAGTACGTGCTCGGCGATCCCGCCCGAATCCGCCAGATCGTGGTGAATCTCATCGGCAATGCCATCAAGTTCACCGCCCGCGGCGAGGTCGTCCTCGAAGTGTCGATGGAAAACGAAACGCTGCTACATTTTCTCGTCCGCGACACCGGAATCGGCATTCCCAGGGAAAAACAAAACCTCATCTTCGAAGCGTTTTCCCAGGCCGAAAGCTCCACCTCCCGCCGCTTCGGCGGAACGGGCCTGGGATTGACGATCTCCGCACGGCTCGCCAAGGCCATGAACGGTGAGATCCGGGTCGAAAGCGAACCCGGCAAAGGTAGCTGCTTCCATTTCTCGGTTTCCCTGGCGGCCGCTTCCGGCCCCGCTCCTCTCCTGCCCGCCGGCCTTGCGTTGAAGGGAATCGACATTCTCATTGTCGACGACAATTTAACCAACCGCCGGATCTTAGTCGAAATGTTCTCGGCCTGGGGAGTGAACCCCGTCGCCGCCTCCAGCGCCTCCGAGGCGTTGGCCCTGATGCGAGCCGCATACGACAATGGGCGGCCTTTTTCGCTGCTGGTATCCGACGTTCACATGCCGGAAACCGACGGCTTCGATCTCGCGGGACAAATTAAGAACACTCCCCATTTGGCCAACGCCGTGATCCTTATGCTTAGCTCCGGCCGGAGGCTCGGGCGACATCGAGCGCTGCCGCTCCCTGGGCGTTGCCGCCTATCTTATGAAGCCCGTCCGCCGGGTGGAGCTTCGCGCCGCC
Source organism: uncultured Acidobacteriota bacterium (assembly GCA_963823105.1). Classification (GTDB taxonomy): domain Bacteria; phylum Acidobacteriota; class Terriglobia; order Bryobacterales; family Bryobacteraceae; genus JAJYKC01. Next base: position 379,988 of record CAWGKC010000004.1, on the reverse strand, counting down.
ATCGTGGCCGCATTGGCCGGTCACATTGTGACGCCGCGCAACGAAGGGAGCGTACAGTCCCTCCCTTCCGCGGCTCGTCCGTCGCGCATTCTTCTGGCCGAGGACAACGCCGTCAATCAGCGTCTCGGCCGCCGAATCCTGGAAAACGGCGGCCACACAGTCGTCGTCGCCGCTAACGGAGTGGAAGCGCTCGCGGCGCTCCGCCGCCAAACCTTCGACCTCGTATTCATGGACGTGCAAATGCCCGAAATGGATGGACTTGAGGCCACCGCCGCCATCCGCCGCGACGAGGCCGGCTCGAGCCGGCGCATCCCCATCGTCGCGCTGACCGCCCACGCCATGGCAGGAGATCGCGAACGCTGCCTCGCCGCCGGAATGGACGGCTACCTCTCCAAGCCCATCCGCGCCCGCGAATTGCTCGACATGGCGGCGACGGATTGGGCGAAGACGGCGGCATCGGAATGCGGCGTCGGCCTGTTATCCTAAGGTTTGCTCCGCTTCCTGGCTCTTTTCCTGCTCGTTCCCGTCATCCACGCGGGCGCTCTTCTCTCCATCTTGACCGAGGAACTCGACCGGAATTTTTCCATCCTCCGCGAGAAGGCCGACCCGAAACCGTACTTCATCGCCTATGAGGTCACCGACGAGGAATCCGACGTCCTCGCCTACACCCTTGGCTCGCTGGAGACCCACGGCGGCGGCCACGCCCGGACCCTCGACGTCACGGTTCGCGTCGGGACTCCCCAGCTCGACAACTATCGGATCGTTCACGGCGAATTTCCCCGCTTCACCAGCGGCGTGCCGATCCCCGTCGACGATGTCGCGCCGGCGATACGCCAGAGGTTATGGCTCGACACCGACCGCGCCTATCGCCAGGGTGCGCAGCGTCTGATCCAAATTCAATCCGATGAAAGCTTAAAAGTCGCGTCCGAAGACAAGTCCGGCGACTTCTCGGCCGCTCCTTCCGAGAAGTTCGAAGAACAGCCGCCGCGCCTCAAATATTCGAGCGCCGATTGGGACGTCCGGCTCCGCAAGGCATCCGCCGCGCTCGGAGCTTTTCCCGGCGTTCTCTCCTCCAGCGTTTATTTCGCCGTCGAACGTAAATCCACCTACATCGTGAACACCGAAGGCACGCGCATCGGGCAAGGCCGGTATTATTGCCGTCTCGTCGTCTCGGCGCGAGGCAAGGCGGCCGACGGCATGGACCTCGCCGCGCTGCGTACTTTCGAGGCGGCCGATCCGGGGCATCTTCCCAATCAGGACGATCTGATGAAGACCGTGAACGCCATCGGCAAAGAACTCGGCGCACTGCTCGTCGCGCCGACTATCGATCCCTACGTCGGACCGGCCATTCTATCCGGCCGCGCCTCCGGTGTCTTCTTCCACGAGATATTCGGCCATCGCGTCGAGGGCTTCCGCCAGAAGAGCGAAGAGGAGGGCCAGACGTTTACCAAGAGCCTCGGCAAGCCGGTGTTGCCCGATTTTCTCTCGGTCGTCTTCGATCCCACCCGGCGCGAACTCGGCTCTACCGATCTGAACGGCTACTATCTTTACGACGACGAGGGAGTGAAGGCGCGGCCCGTCACCGTCGTCGCCAATGGCATCCTTAAGACGTTTCTCACTTCGAGAATGCCCATCGAAAACGTCCCGCTATCCAACGGCCACGGCCGCCGCCAGTCGGGCCGGGAAGTAATGGCCCGTCAATCCAACCTCTTCGTCGAATCGGCGAAACAGGTTCCCGAAGCCGAACTGCGCCAGATGCTGATCGCCGAAATCAAGAAACAAAACAAACCATACGGACTGTATTTCGCCGACATCACCGGCGGCTATACGCTCACGCAACGCCGCGGTCTGCAGGCTTTCACCGTCATTCCGCTTGTCGTCTACCGCGTGTACGCCGATGGACGCCCCGACGAACTCGTACGCGGCGTCAGCATCGTGGGCACGCCGCTCGCCAGTTTCGCCAAAATCCTCGCCACGTCGGACCACGCGGAAGTATTCAACGGCTACTGCGGCGCCGAGTCCGGCAACGTTCCCGTCTCCGCCGTTTCTCCCGCCTTGCTCCTCGGCGAAATCGAGGTCCAAAAGACCGAGCGCTCCTCGGACCCCCCGCCCCTTCTGCCTCGCCCCGCCTTCCCGGAGCCGGTGAAACAATGAGGATCGCCGCCGCCTTCCTCGCTCTCGCGGCCGCCGCCTCCTCCACGCTCCACGCCCAGGGCGGCGACATCGTTCTTCAGGCGCTGAAGGACGAATTGGCGCGGTCGCAAACGCTCCGCATCCCCGGTCTCGATACGCCTTATTTCATCGAATATTCGCTCGAAGACGCCGACAGCCTCAGCGTATCGGCTACGCTCGGAGGCTTGCTCGGCGTCAGTCACCGGCCGCTTCGCGCGCTGGAGGTGAATGTCCGCGTCGGAAGCTACGATTTCGACAACACCAACTACGTTCTGTCCGGTCTGCGCGTGAGCGGCGAAGAAGCGCAACTGCCGGTTGAAAACAACTACGGAGCGATTCGCCAGGCGCTTTGGCTCTCAACCGACGGGGCGTTCAAGTCGGCGGAGGAAGCCATCGGCCGCAAGCGCTCGGCGCTCAAAAACGTGAACCTTCCGGACCAGTTACCCGATTTCACCCGCGTACCTCCGGTGAAATTTCTGCAGCCCGTCGAGCGCCATACGCTCGATGAAGCGGCATGGAAGGAACGTATCGTCGATCTGTCGAAGATCTTTGCCGCCTATCCGCAAATCGTTTCTTCGTCGGCCGGATTCGAATCGATCCAGGCATCGTCGTACCTGGTCAATTCGGAAGGAACCGAAGTTCGCCAACCCGACGGCATCTCCTACGTGGTCGCTCGCGTCTGGGCGCAAGCGCCGGACGGAATGCCCTTGCGCGACGCCAATGTTTACGTCGCCCTCGATGCCAACGATCTTCCCGCCGAAGCGGAACTCCGCAAAGGCTTCACGCAACTGGCCGGCAATCTCGTGGAACTCACCAAAGCTCCGCAGGGGGAGGACTATACGGGCCCGGTGCTGTTTGAGCCGCTCGCCGCGGCGCAGTTGTTCGCCCAAGTGCTCGGCGACAATCTGAAGATCACGCGCAAACCCGTTCCCCAACCGGGCCGCCCGGTGCCGTATTTGCCGAGCGAACTCGAAGGCCGCGCGGGCTCGCGCATCTTGCCGGAATGGATGGACGTGGTGGACGATCCCGGCCAATCCTCGTGGCATGGCCAGAAACTGGCCGGCGCGTATCAATTCGACGACGAAGGGGTGAAGCCCGTTGCGTTGCCGCTGGTCGAAAAAGGCGTGCTGAAAAATTTCTTGCTGACGCGAACGCCGGCGTTGAAGAATTTCGAAACGTCGAACGGCCGCGCGCGATTGCACGGCAGCTTCGGGGCGTCTTCCCCCGATTTCAGCAACTTGTTTATTCATGCCACGCAAACCGTTTCCGGCGCGGAACTAAAAAAGAAATTGATCGAGATGTGCCAGCGGCAGGGGAAGACGTATGGCATTCTGATTCGCAAGCTCGACTATCCATCGTCGGCGTCGGTGGACGAATTGCGGCGGATCGCCGCCGCTATGGCGCAATCGGGCGGAGGCACCCGGCCGGTGAGCCTGCCCATTCTGGTTTATCGCGTCTATACGGATGGCCGAGAGGAACTGGTGCGCGGCCTTCGCTTCCGGGGATTCTCGACGCGGTCGTTCAAAGACATCGTGGCGGCGTCCGACGAGGACACGGTGTTCACGTTTCTCGACAACACCGCGCCGTTCGCGCTGATCGGCGGCGGATCCTACATTTCCCCTTCGACCGTGGTCGCGCCGGGGTTGCTCTTCGACGAAGTGGAGTTGGAACGGTCGCAGGACGAACTGCCCAAGCCGCCCATCGTTCCTCCCCCTCCTCTCACCGGCGGTTAATCGCCTTATGGGCATTCTCAACCGCTCCATTTTGCGCGAAGTATTCTCGAGCGCCGTACTCGGCGCGCTGATGTTCACCTTCGTGCTGTTCCTCCAGCGCCTGGGGCGGTTGTTCGAAATTCTAGTGAAAAGCTCGGCGGCGCCCTCCACGGTCGCGCATCTTTTCCTGCTGGCCATTCCGTTCACGCTCACCTTCACCGTCCCCTTGGGCGTGCTTGTCGGGACGTTGATCGCGCTCAGCCGCATGGCGAGCGACGGAGAGATCACGGCGATGCGCGCCGCGGGCGTTCCCAGCCGCCGCGTGCTGACACCGGTTCTGCTATTGGCCTTCGCCGGATTGCTGGTCACCGCCGCCGCTTCCCTGTGGCTGACTCCCTATTCGCTCTGGCGCACGGACCGGCTGCTGAATCAGATCGTCGCGAGCCAGCTCACGGCCGAAGTGGAGCCGCGCGTTTTCGAGGAACAATTTCCGGACAGGGTTCTCTACGTCGGCGACGTCACCTTCGCGGCGGAGACGAAAACGGGGCCCGTTTACCGGTGGAAAAAGATCTTCATGGCGGATTTGACGGCGCCGGAATCGCGCAACACCGACGGCCACGAACGCGGAGACGCGCCGCGCATCACGGTGGCCTCCGATGCGCTCGCCATCCCCGACGCCGTTCACAACCGCATTCAGCTCTCGCTGCGCGATGGCAGCACGCACGAGGTCGCCAAGGACATTACCCAGTACATCAGCACTTCGTTTCCGCGCGGGGATCAACTGCTGGAGGCGCAGCGGCCGAACGAGGTGCGCGTGGCGCGGGCGGTGACCGAGTTGGATACCGTGCCGCTGTTCCGCATGGCTTACCGCGACAAAACGCTCGACGCCGATAAAGTGATCGAGGCGCGCATCGAATTCCAGCAGCGGCTGGCGCTGCCGCCGGCCTGCATTATTCTGGCGCTTCTGGGAATTCCCTTGGGCGTGTCCTCGCGCAAAGGCGGAAAATCGACGGCGTTCGTGGTTACTTTGGCGCTGGCTTTCCTTTACTACATGGGCCTGATCACGCTGATCGGGCTGGCGAAACAACGGGCGCTGCCGGTGGGCGAGGCGGTTTGGATCCCGAACGCCGCTTTTCTACTGATCGGTCTTTTACTGCTGCTGCGGTTGGACGCGCCGGGCGATCGCGACTGGATTGGCGTCGTTCGCGCGTGGCTCCGCTCGGCGGGCGCCGGCTTCCGCGGAATCGCCGCCCCCGCCCGCATGGCCCCGCGCGGCTCGTTCCGGTTTCCCCTGTTCCCGCAGGTGATCGACACGTATGTCCTGGCCAGTTTTCTGTTTTACCTCGTCGTTCTGCTGGCCAGCTTCGTATTGATGACCGAAGTGTTCACGTTTTTCGAACTGCTGAGCGACATTATCAAGAATCACATCCCCATGTCGAAGGTGGGAAGCTATTTATTCTTCCTGGGGCCGATGCTGATCTACGACTCGACGCCGATCAGCGTTCTGGTGGCCGTGCTCATTACCTTTGGAGTGCTGACCAAACACAACGAGGTGACGGCGTTTCTGGCTTGCGGCGTCAGCGTTTTCCGGCTCGCCGCGCCGGTGATTCTCACCAGCGTTCTGGTGAGCGGAGCGTTATTCGCCTTCGATCACTATTACATTCCCGGCGCCAACCGCAAACAGGACGCCCTGCGCGACGAGATTAAAGGGCGGCCGGTGCAGACCTATCTTCGCGCGGACCGCAAATGGATTTTCGGCCGCGATTCGAAAATCTATTACTACAAATATTTCGATCCGGTCCAACTGGTGATGGCGGGAGTGGACGTCTATGAACTCGACCCGGCGACGTTCCGGCTGGAACGGCAGATCTCGGCCGAACGCGCGCATTGGGCCGGCACACTGCACAAGTGGATTTTTGAAAATGGATGGAGCAGGCAATTCGACCAGGGCCGCGAGCCGTTTAACGACTTCAGCGGAAGGACGGCGACCTTTCCGGAGGCGACCGAGCCGCCCGACTACTTTCTGAAAGAGGTTGTCGAGTCCAAGCAGATGAACTTTATTCAGTTATCGGACTACATCCGCGAGCTGCAACAAAGCGGCGTCGATACGGTTCCGCTGCAGGTTCAGTTCTACCGCAAGTTTTCGGTGCCGCTGTTTGCGCTGATTATGGCGTTGATCGCCGTCCCGTTCGCGTTTCTCACCGGCAACCGCGGGGCGATGGCGGGAGTGGGAGTGAGCTTCGGAATCGCCATCGCGTATTCGACCATCAACCTGCTCTTCCAGCAGGTGGGCAACGTGAATCTGTTGCCGGCGGCGTTCGCGGCATGGTCGCCGGATTTGCTTTTCTCGCTGTCGGGCCTTTACTTCTTTACGCGCATGCGTACGTGAACTCGGTCCGCGCAGGAGTCCTCCCCTCTCCGAGACGGCAGGCCTAGCCTCCCGGTTTTGGACGCGTCGCGCCAGAGGGCACCGCAGATCTTCCAGACGGCCCTAATGCCACTGACAGACTTGCATGGCGCAGCAGGTAGCCGAGCAAGTACCCGTGCCGCATGAGCCTCCGGTGCAGAACGTAACCGAGCAACTCGATGTGTTGTTCGTACAGAACACGCACGCCGTCGGGTTGTCCGCGCAATAAAAACTACTCTCCGGCAGATCGCTAGCCGGTTCGGCGAATGCCGCCGTCCGGAACAAGCCGCCCTCCCGAGCGTACGCGTCGCGGGCTGGTCGCTTGCATGGAACCATCAGTCCCGCGCGCAAACCCAATTCGATAGGCGCTCGATCGAACCCATGGTGAGCCATCGCATCGAAGACGTACTCCCCACCGTCGTAGCTTGCCTTGAGGACGCCGATTTCAGCATAGGAACGGACCCAGCCCATCCTCGACCGGCGTTCGCGCAAGTCGCTGCCGGAAATGAGATGCACGGCGAGGGTCACCTCGTCCTGGGGCTGCAGGCCTCCCGTTGAGGTGAGAGGTCCCTCGATAAGGATGCCTTTCTCCGTGTCGACATGGCCGGACTGTGAGATTGGAGAGAGCGTCATCCCTAGCGTTACGCTCGTTATGACGTGGTCGCTCACGTTCCGCACGCGGACCTCATAGTAAATCCAGTCGTGCGTCGAAGTAGCGACGGTGAATTTTATCGGGCTTCCTTCCTGGCCGATCGCGAAATTCAACATGGTAGACGGCAGTTCCTCGGCGGATGCTCGAGTCGCCGGCCACATCGCCGTGACGGCGAGTAATGATACTGGCAGGAGAAAACGTGTCATATGGGCGTTCCTTTCTAGTGCGGTGAACCGTCCGCTAGTTGATGATGGCGCTTTCTTCCGTACGGTGTCAAGGGTCTCTCGGCGGTCTGTGCGTATACGTTCCGCTCCCTCGCTTCGCCGCGTAAGCGTCCGGTTTGATTTCGCAGCGAGTAAGCAGCCACAGGCAAAGCATGAGCGCGGTGGCGAGGCTGAGGATCAGCGTGATGGATCGTTCGCGGCCGCCGTCGTAGGACATTTCGATTTGGCAGGGGCCTTGGCAGGCGGGGTGGAGAAGGATTAGGCCGAGGCCATCGCTTGAGACGGGGATAGGGCGTCCATTGGCGGAGGCGTGCCAACCGGGGGTGTAAGTGATTTGGATGGAAATTGTTTGCGAGGGAGTGGCCGAGGTCGTGATGGAGAAGGCGTGGAGATTGCGCCAGCGGAGGGGAGCTTCGGGTAGCGATGGGTCGTCGAGGGCGGAGGCGTAGCGGGCGGTTTGAACGGTGTCGAGGCCATTGATAGGGCGGGTGGAGACGGCGGCAGAGGCGGGGATGACGTGGGCGAGCGATGACGTGCGATTGGGGATGGAGTAGACTTTATCGCCGTTCTCTTCCCAGACTATCGGGAGGACGCCATCGAATTTGTGGGGATTGACATAGGGTGGGGCGTATTCCAGGCTGCTGGGGCCGGGAACGGTAACGGCTTGCGCGCCGAAAGCCTTCATCCAAAGAACGGAGTTGGCGGCGTCGAGCGAGCCGGCGTTCATGCCGCTGGCGATGGCGAACAGCGACCATGCCGTGGACCCAATTGGGGTCGTTGGGAGTGTGGCCGCCGTGGAGTTGGGGGTATCGGTGAAATCGTTGAACAAATAAGACGCCGAGCCGGACACCATAACGCGCTGGCCGCCGTAATGGCGCCCGAGCCACTGGATCATATGAATAGTGCTTGAGTGTACGATGTCGGCGGGTTGAATCAGTCCCCGGGCGTAGCGGACGTAGTGGACGGTTTGCCGAACGAAGAGGACGAGCAAGGCGGCGAGGACAACGGCGCGCGAGAGGGATGCGAGGCGGGCGAAGCGGAGGCTGGCGAGGAATGCAATCAGCAGGCAGAGTGCCATTTCCATTTCCGGTTGGTAGCGGTGCGGCTGCGGAACGACGTAAACGCGGAAAAGATGCCGAGGAGGGGAATGCCGGAGAGGATGAGTGCGGAGGTGGAGAAAAAGCGAAGGTGGGGAGAGGTTCCGAGGCGGTGGTTCACGATCCATAGCGCGAGGAAGGCGAGGGAGAGCGCGGCGAGGCCGGCGGCGGAGCGCATGGTGAAACGGTAGTCGCCATCGACGGTGGGCGAGTTGGCGCGGATGGTTTGGAGAAGCGACGGCGGGAGGAGGGGACAGATGAGGAGATAAGTGGCTAATCCAATGGCGGCGGCCGTCAGCAGGGCTGGGACGATGCGGCGCGGCGGGAGCGAGGCGATCAGGCAGAGGACGAGGACGAGAAGATCGACGGCTCCGAAAGCATTCGTGAGAACGACGCAGCCGAAGGCGAGGCCGGTGAGGAGAACGTAGCGGGCGGTGCGCCGTTCGATCGCGTAGTGCAGGAATAGGATGGCGAGAGGGAGGAAGGCGAGGGTTGCGATGTGCGGGCCTTCGCCGTAGTAACCGAGGATTTGGAGGCGTCGCGCGTTCCAGATGCCGCCGGCGTCGTTGGCGACGGCGGGAATGAGAACGGAAGAGAGCGAGGTCAAAGAATAGAGGAGCGCGGCGATGAAGCTGGGACCGATTTGCCGCGAGAGGGCGGCGGCCATGAGGAAGAGAGTGACGGGACCGGCGCAATAGAAGAACGCGGAGACGGCGTGGAAAGAGAGCGCGGGCGAGGCGCCGGAGAAGCGGGAGAAGACGGCGACGATCGCGTGGAGCAGCGGGAGATAGGTATTGACGAAGGGGATGCCCGCATCCCAGAAGGGCCACCAGAGCAGATCGGTGGGATGAGCGGCCATGAGGCGGGCGATGGCGATGAAGGTGCCTTCGTTCGATTCGAAGTGGGCGGAGTATTCGAGGGTGAAGAGACGGTGGGCGACGAGGGCGTTGAGGAGGAAAAGGAAGAGGGAGGCGAGCCAGAGGAGGCGGGCGCGGGACATGGAGTGAAGTCAGGCGACGACGAGAGGGACGAAGGAAGTTGGGTTGCCGATGTCGCGGAACCAAAAGACACCCTCCCAGATTAGGTCGATTTCGATTTGGTAGTCGCCGCGCTCGGCGGGGACGTCGACGTTTAACGTGACAGCGGTGCGCTCGCCGGGGGCGAGGGGTTCGGTGAGATAGACGCGGGCATTGTCGTGACGCAGCGTTTGACCGGTGGCGGTGAGCAGATGGTAGGACAGCGCGAAGACGCCGGGGCCGTGCGGGAAGACGTCGGGCGAAGTATTCGTGACGGTAACCGGGAGGCCGACTTTGGATCCGGGTGGAGGCTGGAGAGTGGGAGCGGCCGGCTCGAAGCGGGCGCGGGGCGGAGTAGCGCCGGCCGGTTGAAGATGGTGCGGCGTCGACGCGTGGAGGTCGAGGGACGAACGGAATGGCGCGGTGAAATACAAGTGCGCCGCTTCCCCACAAATCCACCTGTTTCGTGGAGACGGCGGGGAATGCCTGGAGAAACTCGTCGTTGAGGCCGGCCGGCGAGGGGAGTTTTTGGAAAAGGGTCTTGTTGAAGCCGATGGCAAGCGAACGCAGGGCCTTGGGATGGCGAACCAGGAACTCGACGGCGCCTTCGGAGACGCCGGGATAGAGGGGGTTGAAGTAGTCGTCGAGTGCAAGGATGCCGCCGGGCATGAGGAGGGCGTGGCAGAGCTCGAGATCGGAGAGTGTTTCCCGGCGGGAGTGGCCGCCGTCGATGTGGCAGAACGAGTAGGTTCCTTTGCCGAGGTGGCGCGGCTTGAGATCGGCGGAGCCGCCGGCGACGACGTGAAGGAAGCTCAAATCCGGAAAGAACTGGCGCATGTTGGATTCGAAGACGGCGCGATTGCCGTCGCCGGAGCGGGAGACGTTGCGGTCCTGCATGGTTTCAAAAAGATCGACGGCGTGAAGCGGCTGACCGGGCGCGCGGAGAGCGGCGAGGGCGATGGTGGAGAGGCCGTGGTGGACGCCGATTTCGAGCACGCGGCCGGAGACGCCGCGGCGGGCGAGCAGTTGGTGGTAGGCCATGAACAAGAGCGCCGCGTCGAAGGAGAACCAGCCCTGGATGCGATGGAAGGCGTCGAGATAATCGAGCAGGAAGCCGCGCCGCAGCGTGGCGGGTTGCATGGGCATGAGGGTCAAGCGGAGGGGAGGGAGCGGCACTCGGGGCAGGGGCAGATGCGGCGCAGATGATCGAAGGAATAAATGCCGGTGTTGTGGCCGTCGTTCCAGAGGATGCGCAGGGCGTAGTGGCCGGCCTGCTCGACGCTGGCCATGCGGATGGCCGGTTTGAACAGGGCGAAGGGACTTGCGGCGGGCGCGGAGTAATCGCTCTTTTGCGGCTCCGTGCCGTGAGCGCCGGTGCAGGTGGCGCAAGGGCACTCATCGCGCAAATAGGCGTTAGTGTACTCGCTGCGATGGCCGTCTTTCCAGTCGATCTTCAGGCCTTTGGATTTGGAGATGGCCAGATGCTCCGGCTCGGCGGGTTGGGGATGGGCGGGAGGAGCGGTCATTGGGTGCGCTCCACGTCGCGGATGCCGGAGATGCGGCGGAGGGCGGAGACGACGCGCTGGAGATGTTTCATTTCGCGGACTTCGATGGTCATGTCGATCAGGGCGCCGTCGGCGGCGCGCTTGCCGCCGGTGGAAGCTTCGAGGCTGCGGATGTTGCTTTCCTCCGACGCCAGGAGGGTGGTGATTTGGGCGAGCAAGCCGGGGCGGTCGTCGGTGTGGACGACGATGCGGACGGGAAAAACATCGCTGACCTGTTTGGAGGGCTTGGCCCACTCGACGGGGATTTTGCGCTCCGCCTCGTACATGAGATTTTGGACGTTGGAACAATCGACGGCGTGGACGGCGACGCCTTTGCCCCTCGTCACGTAGCCAATGATGGGTTGGCCGGGGATAGGGTTGCAGCAGCGGGCGCGGTAGAGAAGCGGGTCGTCGATGCCCTGGACTTTGATGACCAGATCGCGGTCGCCGGGCAAGGGAGCGGGGGCTTTGGCGGGCGCCGGTTCGGGAGGGGCGTCGAGCGGTTCGTTGGTTAGTTTTTGGAGAACCTGGCGGGCGGAGAAACGGCCGAAGCCGAGGGCCGCGTAGAGGTCTTCGCTTTTGCTGCAGCCGTATTCGGAAGCGATGGAATCGAGTTCGGATTTGGCGATCTTGCCGAGGCTGACGCCGAAGCGGCGCGCTTCGCGCTCGAGATATTTCTCGCCCACCTCGATGGCGCGGACGCGCTCGACGGTGTTGATGAAGTGCTTGATTTTGTGGCGGGCGCGGGAGGTTTTGGCGATTGCCAGCCAGTCGCGGCTGGGGACATGGCCGGCCTGAGTGAGAATCTCGACGGCGTCGCCGTCGACCAAGGTGTGCTTCAGCGGAACGATGCGGCCGTTAACTTTGGCGCCGGTGCAGGTGTTGCCGACGTCGCTATGGATGGCGTAGGCGAAATCGATCGGGGTGGCGCCGCGCGGCAGAACCACGACGCGGCCGCGGGGCGAAAAGGTGTAGACCTCTTCCGATTGAAGATCGAGTTTGAGGGTAGAGGTGACGTCGGTGGGATCGCGCATGTCGCGCAGCCATTCGACAAGCTGGCGGAACCAGGCGATGCGCTGGTCGTCGGCGTCGGGGCCGCGCTTGCCCTCCTTATATTTCCAATGGGCGGCGATGCCCTCCTCGGCCAGACGGTGCATCTCCTCGGTGCGGATCTGGACTTCGAAGGCGTGGCCGCCGGGGCCGATCACGGACGTATGAAGCGATTGATAGCCGTTGGGACGGGGAAGTGCGATGAAGTCCTTGATGCGGCCGGGAATGGGATGCCAATCGCTGTGAATGACGCCGAGAGCGCCGTAGCAATTGCGAACCGAATCGGTGATGATGCGGATGGCGAGGAGGTCGTACACCTGTTCGAGGTTGATCTTCTGGCGTTTGAGTTTGAGATAGACGGAATAGGCGCGTTTGGCGCGGCCCTCGACGCGCGCGGGAATTCCCTCGCGGGCGAGGCGGAGTTCGATCTCGCGCTGAATTTCGTGAAGGTAGGCCTCGTTCTCGTGGCGCTTGGAGTCGATCTCCTTGATCAGCTCGGCCGAGGTTTCGGGTTCGATGTAGCGGAAGGCGAGGTCTTCGAGTTCGCCGCGAATTTTGCCCATGCCGAGGCGATGCGCGATGGGGGCGTAGATTTCCAGCGTCTCGCGGGCGATGCGCTCGCGGCGCTCGAGGTCGAGGCTGGCGAGCGTGCGCATGTTGTGAAGCCGGTCGGCCAATTTGACGAGAATCACGCGCGGATCGCTGGCCATGAAAAGCAGCATCTTGCGCAGGCTCTCGGCCTGGCGGTCTTCGCGCGAATAAAAATCCAGCTTGCTTAATTTAGTAACGCCGTCGACGCAGCGGGCGGCGTGCTCGCCGAAGCGGGCGCGGATCTCCTCGACCGTGGCGGAGGTGTCTTCGACGGTGTCGTGGAGAAGTCCCGTCACCAGACACACCAGGTCGAGCCGTTGATCGGCGAGAATGCGGGCCACGTTGAGCGGATGGTCCATGTAGGGCTCGCCGCTTTCCCGCTTCTGCTTCTCGTGACGGGCGGTGGCGAATGCGTAGGCCTCGCGCAACGGGGCGAGATCCTCTTTCGGACGGTCGGCGTGAACCTTGGCTTCCAGCGCGGCGAAAAGCGCGTCCTCGGCCGTTGGAACGGGGAGGGCGTCCACGGCGGCTGGGATTTCAACGGAGGACATCGCTTACTTAAGATGATCGCGCACAAGCGGGCGGGACGCCAGTGCGAGGACGTTCGCGCCGCGGGCGCTTTTAGACTCGTTCGCTATGCTGGAACCATGCGGATCCTTCTCTTCAGCGGGAAAGGCGGCGTGGGCAAGACGAGCCTTGCGGGCGCAACGGGCGTGCGTCTGGCACAGCGCCGCGTGAAAACGCTGGTGATGAGCGTCGATCCGGCGCACAGTCTGGCCGACTCTTTCAATCTGGGCGTCGATCTGTTCACCAGCGCCACCTCCGATCCCTATCGCGTCAACGACTATCTGGACATTCACGAAGTGAACATCCAGCGCGAGATCAAACGCCACTGGCGCGAAGTCTCCGGCTACCTGGTGAGCGTTCTTCGCGCCACCGGCGTGGGCGACGTGGAGGCGGAGGAACTGGCGATCCTGCCGGGGATGGAAGAGCTGAGCGCGATGATGTACGTGAATCAATACCGGCGCGAGGAGCGCTATGAAACGATCGTCCTCGACTGCGCGCCCACCGCCGAGTCGCTGCGGTTCGTCAGCATGCCGACCACGCTCGATTGGTATATCAAGCACGTCTTCCCGATGCAGCGCACGTTGATGAAGGCGGTCCGCCCCATCGCCAATCGCGTATCGCCGGTGGAGCTGCCTTCCGACAGCTACTTCGCCAACGTGCTGGATCTGTTTCAGAAGCTCGACGGCCTCGACGAACTGCTGGACGATCCGGTCCGCACCAGCGTCCGGCTGGTCACCAATCCGGAGAAAATGGTGCTGCGCGAAACGCAGCGGGCGTTCGTCTATTTCTCGCTTCATGGCCTCACCGTCGACAACATTCTGGTGAATCGCGTGCTTCCGGAGACGGTGAGCGACCGTTTCTTCGACGGCTGGCGGCGCTCCCAACAGGCGGTGCTCAAGGAGATCGAAGAATATTTCGCGCCGGTGGCGGTGAAGCGCGTCCCATTGTTCCAGGAAGAGGTGCTGGGCGTCGAATTATTGGAGCGCGTGGCGGAGATCCTCTATGCCGCGGACGAGGATCCCGCGGCGCCGGCCAGCCTGGAGCGGCCTTACACGTTTGAAAAGCGCGACGGAAAATACGAAGTACGCATACGCCTTCCCTTCGCCACCAAAGGCGAGGTGGGGTTGTTCAAGAAGAACGACGAGCTGGTGGTGCAGATCGGCACGCTGCGCCGCCACATCGGCCTGCCCACGTCGATGGCGTCGCTTGTGCCGGCCAAGGCGAGACTGGAGAATAAGATTTTGACCGTGGAATTGAAGGAGGCCGGTTGATGGGAGAGAACGAAAAAGCGACAGTGAAGTGGGCGGGGGACGGCCTATTCGTCGCCATCAGTCCCGGCGGACACGCCCAGGCGCTGGAATCGAACCACGCGCGCAACCGGGCGGCGACGCCGGTGGAGTTGCTGATGATGGCGCTCGGAGGATGCACGGGAGTGGACGTCGTAGGCATCTTGGAAAAGAAGCGGATGAAGGTGACCTCCTACGAGGCGGTAGTCAGCGGCGAGCGTAGCGCCGACAATCCGAAGAAGTTCCTCACCATGCACGTTCATCACGTCGTGGGCGGCGAAGGAATCACCAACGAGGCGGTGGCGCGTTCGATCGAGCTGAGCGAGACGAAGTACTGCAGCGTCGCGGCGAGTTTGGAGCCGGGCGTGAAAATCACCTCCAGCTTCGAGATTCTTCCCGAGGCCGCGAAGTAGGATACTCAAAGAAGAAGAGGTGCGCTATGAACGAGCAAACGGGCGGATCTTCCTATAAGAAGCCGCATTTCACCGATTTCGTAAACGAGGCCCGGGAATTCGCCGAGAGCGTCATCCCGCCGGAAGAGGTGCGCCAGCACTTTCGCAATTCGCGCATCGAGTTCTGGAAAGGCGTGCGGGCACTGGTCGATCTTCGAATCGAACACATCGGCCGGAAAGGCCACCAACAAAAAGGCGCGGCGGTCCCGGTAGAGTAATCGAACCGGTATGGCTAAAAATTCCGCGAAAGAATTGACCGCGGGCGACGCCGCGCCCGAAATCGAACTGGACGACGAGGACGGGAAGCCGTTCAAATTGTCGGCTCTCAAGGGGAAGAACGTGGTCCTGTATTTTTACCCGAAGGCCGACACGCCGGGCTGCACCGCCGAATCCTGCGCGTTCCGCGACAATGGAAAAAAGTTTACGCGGAAAGAAACGGCGATCGTCGGCGTCTCGCCCGATAAATCGGCCGCGCAAAAGAAGTTCAAGGACAAGTTCGATCTCCCGTTCACCCTTCTCGCCGACGCCGCTCACGAAGCGGCGGAAACCTATGGGGTATGGAAAGAGAAGAGCATGTACGGGAGGAAGTACATGGGGATCGAGCGGACCACGTTTTTAATCGGCAAGGACGGGAAGATCAAGAAAATCTTCCCGAAGGTGAAGGTGGAAGGGCACGCCGAGGAAGTGCTGGGCGCGATCGGATAGGACGACGCGCCCACGCCGGCGAACGGCTGGCCCGGAATGCCAAACAGCTTTGAATGGCTTAGCCCGCCACCGCCGGCTTGCTCAACGGCTCTTGGACCGGCCGAGACCAACGAGCATAGAGAAAATGCGCGGCGTAGAAAGAACAGCCGATGGCGACAGCGAGCACGGCGTTCACCAGCAGCACGGCAATGGCGGTGGAAAGGAACGCCAGAGCGTCCACGCGCCGCATCCGCGCCAGCCGGCCCCAGGTGCTCCATTCGAGCAGGCAGATACCGACGTAGGCGGTGACGCCGGCAAGCGCGGGAATCGGAATGCGGGAAATGTACTCGCCGCCGAGCGCGATGAAGCCGAGAATGAAGCCGGCGTGGAACAGGTTCGACAACCGCGTCGTCCCTCCGCAGCGGACGTTGGCGAGGCTGCGCGCCGGAATTCCGACGCTCATCGGCGCGGCGAAGACGCCCGCGAAGATATTGGCAATGCCGTAGGCGCCCAGTTCGGCGTCGGCGCCGTTGCCTTTCAAATGGCGGTGCCGCCCGCGAAAATGTTCGACGACGCGAGAAGTAATCAGCAGATTCACCGCGGACACCAGGGCCAAGCCGAACGCCGCCGGAAGCACGGAGGCGACATCGGACGGCGTCCAAGCGAATCCCGCGAACGGAGGAATGGCCAAGCTGAGCTGGCCGACTTCTTTCTCGCGCAAGTGAAATGCGATCGCGACGGCCGCCGCCAGAACCAGGCCCACCAACGGCGCCGGGGCTTTGGGCGTGAACCGCGCCGCCAAAAGGCTGGCCGCGATCACCACGCCGCTGACGATCAACGCGCTGGCGCGGGCGCTGCCCGCCAGCGAAAGCACGTGCCAACTCTGCGCCAGCACGTTGTTGGACGCCCCGGCCGCCTTCACGCCCATCATCGTGGCCAATTGCGACAAAACCATCATCGCGCCGATGCCGCAGGAAAACCCGGTCACCACGGCCTGCGGAATCTTCTGAATATGCCGGCCCAGGCGCAGCACCGAGAATGCCATCAGAAACACCGATGCCGCGATGCACACCTTCGCGGCGCCTCCGATGCCCTGCTGGGCGACGGCATGGGAAATGAACGGCACGGTGGCGCTCGCCGTTCCGCCGATCATCACCGGGTTGCGGCCGAGCAAGGCCGTCACCGGCGCGGTCGCAACGGAAGTCACCAAACCGAGCGCCGGCGGCAAACCCATCATCGCCGCCATCGCCAATCCGTAAGGCAGCGCGATCAGCGCCGCGATCGCGCCTCCGGAAATGTCTCCGGCCAGCGCCCGCCAGCTATAGGCAAAATTCCCGATTCGCAAAACGTCCGCGCTTCCGCCGCGCTAGGCTTCGTAGCACTTCAGGCAGGCTTCCTGGAACTTCTTCATGTCCTCGCGCGATCCCACTGTCACGCGCACCCACTCCGGCCACACCGGCCACACCCGCCCGATATAGACTTTCTGGGCCGCCATCGCCTGGTAGAAATCCTTGCCCGGCCGCTTCACGTTCATCATGAACGCGTTGCTCTCCGACGGTATGAATTCGATTTTATGCGCGCCGAGGAACGCGAACGTCTCCTCGCGAATGTCGGAGATCGTCTTGCGCCGCTCCGGAACAACGTTCTTCGCCTTCAGGCTTGCCGTCGCCCCCACCATCGCCGTCACCGGGAGCGCGCCCGCGCTCCATTTGGTCAGTTTCACAAGCAGATCGGGCCTGCCGAGCGCCGCGCCCGCGCGCAGGCCGGCCATGCCGTAGATCTTCGAGAACGTGCGCAGGACGATGACGTCCTTGCCCGCCGCCGCCAGGTAAGTTCCTGGAACGGCCTTCGAAGAGATGTGGAGATAGGCCTCGTCGAGCAGGACCACCGCTCCCGCCGGCTTGTTCTCCACCAGCCACTCGATGTCTTCCTTGCTGCGTGATCGTGCCGGTGGGATTGTTCGGGTTACAAACGTAGATGAGCCCCGGCGTCGCGTGCGCGGCGGCCATCGCTTTCACGTCGTGCGCGAAAGTGCCCTTGGCCAGCGGAACGTTGATCACCGCGGCGTCCACAACCTTCGCCGCGCGCTCGCCCGCTTCATAACCGGGATCGGCCTTGACGAACGGACGGTCCTTGGAGCAGAACGCGAGCACCGCCTGGTGCAACGGCGCGCTCGATCCGGCGTAGGGCGTCACGTAGGATTTCTCGGGGCTATAGTCGAACTTCAGCCCTTCCAGATCCGCCATGGTCTGCCCCATGGTGAACGTCTCCTCGTACATGTAACGGCCGCCGTTGCGGATGACGTTGTGCATCGCCTCGGCCGCCTCCGCGCACGGCCCCATGGGGTTTTCGTTGGCGTTGATCTTCACCGCGTCCGGCGGCATATGCTTCACCATGGAAAGCTGCGCCAGCGCCTGTTCGCCGGAGAACGGTAGCGCCGCTCCGGCCGTCATGAATGCCGCGATCCTGCCAAAACTTCGCCGCGAGAAGCCTCTAGATTGCAAATCCGCCTGCTGGTCCAAAGTCAATAGGGATGACATCGTTCCGCCCCTTTCCATTATGTATATTTCCGCCTCAAGTGAAGCGAAGGCCGGCCGCCCCGCTCAAAACCGAATGGTGTGTCGAAGTCCATTATGGAACGCCCTCCGTCCGGCGATTTTCCGTGGCTGCGAAGTGCCGCGGAAAGCTCGGAACGTAGAGCCTGTGTCCGGCGTAGACACGTAATCGAAATTTTAATTAGAATACCACCGCCGGTACCGGTCCAGCGCGTGGACTTCGATAGAAACTTTTTATGGGGCGTGAAGAGCCCGCGCTTATCGCGGCTCGGCCAAGCCGTTGCGCATTTCTTCATAGGCTTCCGGCTCCAGCGCCGCGCCTGGCCGCAGCAACTCCTCGCCGGCGAGGCTGGCGCGCGACAATCCCTCGCGAGTATGTTCCTTCGTTCCCGCGATCATGTGATAAACCTCGTGCGCCATCACGCGGCCGAGCGCCCTGCCGAGCATCGCGTCGCTCATCGGGTACTCGCGCGACGGGTTGACCCGCCGGATCGATGCCCGCACGCGGTCGCACTCCACCGTGCCGAACGGAAGCAGCCGGCCGTCGCTTGAATACGTCGTGGCCAAAGGTCCCCGCTCGTCGAAGAGCGTGGGAAACGTATGCATGGAACAGCGGCCCTTCAACTCGAATTCGACCATCCGGCCAAACTCGGCGTTCTCGGGCAGATCCCGCTGCAGGCGCCAGTCGAGTTTCACGCCGGCCGGGGAGAGAACTTTTTCCGCCTCGTTTTCCATCGCCAGCAATGCCGCCGCGGACGGGGAACGATTCGCTTCGAACGTAAGCACGACGGTTAACGGGACCGCCGCCGCGGGCAAAGCCGCTCGCGTAGGCGCGAGCCCGCCGGCCATCAAAAACATCCAAAACGCCGCAGTCATAGTTCTCTCTTCGGGGAGAGTCGCGGGCAGCGGATACGGGGCTGCCCAGCTAGAGTATATAAGAATTCGCTACGGCGCCGTTGGCTCCCCTGGGAATGTGATACGATTCGGCAACCTCGACGGGTACGCACCGATGACCCCACAATCCTCGCACCGCCTCGCTCTCCCTGCCGCCCTTCCGGACTTCCTTGCCGTTTTCAAAGTCCCTGCGGCCGTCGTCTTCAACACCCGCTTCATTCTGCCGCTCCTGTTCGCCCTTGCCTCCACGGCTTCGGCCCAAGCGCCCATACACCGCTCGTACTCCGGCACGATCATCGACTTGGACTCGACACGCGGAGGATTACGCCTCAAGCTAGCCACGGGGGAGATTGCCGTCATCGCCGTACACGATCAAGGCCTGCTCGACGGCCTGAAGCGCTGGAGCGCCGAAGACCGGGTCGTCGCCGGGGCGAGCGTGGTGGTAGTGAACGGGGCCGAAGCGGCGGTTCTTGAAAGTATCGATGCCCAGATTCTCCCCGCGAACCCGATGGAGCCGACGATCGCCATGTTCGTCTCCGCCCTGTCGCTGCTCACTTTTACGGCACTGGTTTCCCGCAACGTCCGCGGGCTTCTCTTTCTGGGCGAAGACGGCCGCTACAGCAATTCGAAATCCCAAATCTCGCTTTGGTTCGGCGTCGTCATTTGCGCGTATTTATCCACGTTCTGGATGCGCTGGTGGCACGCCGGTTTCATCGGCCACATCGCCATCCCGCAAAATCTCCTGCTGATTTCCGGCGCGAGCGGGCTCACATTCGCCGGCGCCAAGGGCATCACCACCAAAAAAGCCGCGGACGCGATAGCCTCCGGAGTCGTGCCGACGAAATCCAAGGCTCCCTCCAGTTTCCCCGGCGATCTACTTAAGGACGACAACGGCCAGTTCGACCTCGGAGATTATCAGATGATCGTAATCACCTTGATCGCCATGCTCAGCTACGTTCTCATCACGCTGCACTTCCTCTCGCGGCTTGAACAGCGGGTGGCCATCGCTTTGCCTGACGTGGATTCCACCATGCTCGGCCTCTTCGGCGTCGGCCAAGGCGCGTACCTCACCAAGAAAGCCGTCTCTGGCATCGATCAGTAACCTTAGGCTGCGCGTTACGTTACGCTCAAGAGTTGACCGCGCGCCTTCCCGCAACGATTCGCTTTGAACCCGCCGCCGTCTTTCTCGCCGCCTCCGTCTGCATCCTCTATTTCTTCCGCGTCTTTTTCCTCTCGCGCCTGGACGGCATTTGGGGCGACCTGGGCGACGCCCGCTATTGCATCGTCATCCTCGAACATTGGCGCGCGGTCGCCTCCGGCCACGCCGCGCTCCGCGATCCGAATTTCTTCGCGCCTTATCGCGGCGTCCTCGGCTACAGCGTCGCTCTCTTTCTGTATGTTCCTCCGTATCTTCTGCTGCGCGCCGCCGGCCTGGATCGTTATCTGGCCTTCGAATGGACTCTCATCGCCGTTCGTCTGCTCGGCTTCCTGTCCCTCTACGCACTCCTGCGCCGCAAGCTCCGCTTCGCCCTCGTTCCATCGCTCGCCGGAGCGGCGCTGTTCACCGTCGCCAACATCGCCTCCGTCACCGGTACGCACGTCCAGTTGTGGCTGGTCTCCTTCGTCCCCTTGCTCGCCTTGCTCGTCTTTCATTACTTCGAATTCCGGTGGACGCCCCGCCGCGGCCAAGCGCGCGCCGCTCTCTATTCCGCCGCCGTCCTGCTCGCTCTCCTGTTTTTCAGCGATTTCTACATCGCCTATTTCAGCGTTCTCGCGGCAACGTCCGCCGCCGCCTGGTGGTTGATCCGTGAGCTAACACGGCGCCCGGCCGCGCTCGCCTCCGCGCTACGGCGCAATGGCCGCAGCTTGGCCGTCGATTCCGCGATCGCCGCCGCCGTGTTCGCCATCGCCCTCATCCCCTTCTTCTATGTCTATCTGCCCGTGCTCGCGGTCAGCGGCGGCCGGTCCTATCCCGAAACCTTCAGCTTCATGCGCAACTGGAGAGATCTGTTCGACGTCGGCGCGGGCAACTGGATGTGGGGATCGCGACTCGGTGCGTATTACGCCGCTCTGAACCCGCCCTATGGCGAGTCCGGACTCGGCATTCCACCGTTCACGGTTCTCACCGGCGCCGCGGCCTGCTGCGCGCTCTTTCGAAAGCGCCCCATCGCCGCCGTCACCGGGCTCACTTGCGCCACGCTATATGCCGTCACCGTTCGCTTCGGCATCCACTCACTTTGGTGGATTCTGTATCAAATCGTCCCCGGCGCCAGAGGCGTCCGCGCGCCGGGCCGGATGAATCATCTCGTCGTTTTTGGCTTGGCGATCCTCTGCGCCGCGGCCATCGATTCCGTTCTTCGGTGGGCGCGGGGGCGCCGGTGGGCGATCCTCTCCGCGCTCGGTCTCGCCTCCGTCCTCCTAGCCGAGCAGGCCAACGTCGCTCCCGCCTCCTTCGGCCGCGCCGATGAAACCGCCTTCTTCCATGCGCTCCCCGCGCCGCCGCCCCAATGCCGCGATTTCTTCGCCGTCGATCCTCGCTACCCCGGCGCTCCCTTCATCGGACAAATCGACGCCATGCTCGTCGCCCGCCAATACTCGATCCCCACCCTTAACGGCTACAGCGGATGGTCTCCGGCGGGCTGGCCACTGGGAACCTTTGAAGGACCTTATCAAAAAACGGCCTGGATCTACGCCGCCGCGCACGGCTTGACCGAGGGTCTCTGCACCGCCGACATCCGCAACGGAAAGTGGTCGCTCGTCGATATAAGCCATCCCCGCCGCTACGAATTGGGAACGCCGCTCAGCTTCAGTTCCGGCGGCGACGGATTCCGCTATGAGGGCTCCGGATGGGGCATGCCGGAACCCTTTGGCGCCTGGACCGACGGCGCTCGCGCCTCTCTCCGGCTCGACATTCACCCTCGCGCCACTCGCGACCTCCTCCTCACTGTCGAGATGCACGCGTTCCTCCCACCGTCGCGTCCCCCGTTTACCGTCACATTGACCGTTAACGGGCACGCTTTGGATCGTTGGAAGATCGACAGCCACGCGCCGCAGTTTACCGAACGCGCGCGCATTCCCGCATCGATTCTCGATCGCCCCGAGGAAGAAATCGACTTCGACGTCGCGGACCCGCACTCGCCCGCCGAATTGGGCGTCTCCGGCGACACGCGCAAACTCGGCGTCGGCCTCCATTGGCTGACCCTCCAGGCCGCGCCCTAACGGAATCGGACGCATGTGCCGATATCGTGGATGAAGACGAGGAGAGTTCACGGTGAGCGGAGCATGAATCGTAAAGTTCCTCCGGCTAGGACATAAGAATGACCGTCAATGGCGACCCGCAACCTCCCCGCCATCTTAGACGCGCGGCGGCGCTGATCCTGCTTCTGGCCGGGATCGCCAACGCAGGCGACCAGGGCGCTGGCACGAGCGCGGCTCGATTACCCACCCTCACTACGGCACGGCAGGCCCACAGCCTCTCCGCCGGAGAGTCCATGCGCGCCTACCCCATTCATTTACGCGCCGTCGTCACTTATTTCGCCTATGAGCCCCATATCGACGCCAGACACGCCGCGCTCTTCGTCTGCGACTCCACCGGCTGTATTTTTGCCGGACTCCCCGCCCTGCCCCTTCCTCCGCTCCGCGCCGGCATGCTCGTCGATCTGACCGGTGTCAGCGGTCCCGGCGACTTCGCGCCAGTGGTGGATCGGCCTACGGTACGAGTAATCGGTCCGTCCCATCTTCCGGCCCACGCCCGCCGGGTCAATATGGCCTACCTGCTCACAGGAGCCGAGGATGGGCAGTGGATAGAAGTCGAGGGCCTCGTCCGTTCGGTGCGGAAGTCCGGAGAAGAAATCACGATCGGCTTGGCGGCGAGCGACGGCGTGGTGGAGGCCACCACGATTGGGGAGCCGGGGGTCGACTACGACCGTTTGGTGGATGCGAGGGTGCTTCTCAGAGGTAACGCCGCGCCAATCTTCAACCTGAAACGTCAGATGGTCGGTTTTCGTCTGTTCTTTCCCGGTATCGCGGCAATCCGGATCGAGGAACCCTCGCTGGCCGATCCCTTCTCCCTGCCGGCCCGCTCCATCGGCGGCCTGTTGCGGTTCGAGCCGGGTCAGCCGTTTCTCCACCGCGTCCATGCCCGCGGGCGGGTCACTCTCCAATGGCCGGGCCGCTCACTATGCATCCAGAACGGCGCCGACGGACTCTGCGCGCAAACGGACCAATCCACGCCCATTGAGCCTGGACAAATGGCCGACGTCGCCGGATTCCTCACCATCGGCCAGTACTCGCCTACGTTGAGCGACGCCATTTATCGCGTGGCCGGTTCCGCCACGCCCGCCTCCCCTCCTCTCATCTCCCCCGAACGGGCGCTGGGCGGCGTCTACGATTCTCAACTGGTGCAAATCGACGGCCAACTCGTCGGCCGCGACCGCGCGGCGCGGGACCCGACCCTGATACTGTCGTCTGGAAACTTCCTCTTCCCGGCCATCGTTCCCGAAACCTCCGGCGGCGCAATACCGGCCTGGGGCGCGGGAAGCATACTTCGGTTGACCGGAGTGTGTTCCGTGCTCGTCGAGCCTCGCGAGTCCGAGACGCGGAGCGGATCCGTGAAGCCCAAGTCGTTCCGCATCCTGCTGCGTTCTCCTCGGGACGTGATTGTGCTGCGGAAGCCTTCGTGGTGGAACGCCGGCCACGCGCTTCTCGTCCTTAGCCTCCTGCTTGCGATCATGATCGCCGCTCTTGCTTGGGCGGTCGTGTTGCGGCATCGCGTGAAACAGCAGACCGACGTCATTCGGCGCCAACTCGATCAGACCGCGGCGCTCAAGGACGCGGCCGAGGCGGCCAATCGCGCCAAAAGCGAATTCCTGGCCAATATGAGCCACGAAATCCGCACTCCGATGAATGGCGTGATGGGTATGATCGAGCTTGCGCTCGACGCCCAGCCCTCGACAGAGCAATACGAGTGCCTGGCGATGGCCCGAGGCTCGGCCGAATCCTTACTCGGCATCATCAACGACATCCTCGATTTTTCGAAAATCGAGGCCGGCAGACTCGATCTGGACCCTGTCGATTTCGACTTGAACGAGCTCCTTGAGGAGACGCTTGCGGCATTCGCGCATCGCGCATCGGAAAAAGGAGTGGAACTCGCTTGCGAGATCGCGCCCGGCGTGCCCGCCTGGGTGCATGCGGATCCGGTCCGCCTCCGGCAGGTGATCGTCAATCTCATCGGCAACGCTTTGAAGTTCACCGAGCGGGGCGAGGTATCGCTGCGCGTAGACGCGGAATCCGTGCTCGGCGATGGCGCGCTCCTCCACTTCGCCGTCACCGATACTGGAATCGGCATTCCCCCCTCCAAGCAGGAACTGATCTTCCGGGCCTTCGCCCAGGGCGACGCTTCCACCACTCGCCAATTCGGCGGCACCGGGCTGGGCCTGACGATCTCGTCCCGTTTAGTGAACGCCATGCAAGGAAAGATCTGGGTGGACAGCGAACCGGGCCGAGGCAGCACTTTTCATTTCACCGCCCTGGCCGGTCCTTCATCCACAACGCTTGGCGCCCCGGTCCCGGACGTGGAGTCCCTGCGCGGCATCCGGGTTCTGGTGGTCGACGATAACGCCACGAATCGCCGCATCCTGGCGGATACGTTGTCGCAATGGGGAATCGAGGTAAGCCTGGCCGCCGGCGGCGCTTCCGCTCTCGACGCCCTGGAGCGGGCGGTCCGCGAGGACGCACCGTTCCGCCTGATGCTTACCGACGTTCACATGCCCGGAATGGACGGCTTCGCTCTCGCCCGCGAGGTCAAACGGCTCCCCGCGCTGGCGGATGTCGTCGTCGTGATGCTGACCTCCTCCGGACAGAAAACGGACACCGCCCGGTGCCGCGAAGAAGGAATCGCCGTCTTCCTTACCAAACCGGTCCGCCGGGCCGAGTTGAGGAAGGCCCTGCTGCGGGCCATTGAGCCGCCTGCGCACGCGGTCGTGCCCGAACCGGCCTCGGCGTGGAAAGACGCTGGCGCTTCCTCGTTGCGTATCCTGGTCGCCGAGGACAACCTCGTCAATCAACGCATCGCCGTCAAGGTCCTGGAGAAACGCGGCCACGCCGTCACCCTTGCCAACAACGGCCGCGAGGCGCTCGATCAGCTCAGCCGGATCGAATTCGATCTCGTGCTCATGGACGTGCAGATGCCTGAAATGGACGGATTCGAGGCGACGGCCGTTTTGCGCGCCAGGGAGAAGGACACTGGCCGGCACATTCCCGTGGTCGCCATGACGGCCCACGCGATGAAGGGCGACGAGGAGCGCTGCCTCGAGTCCGGCATGGACGCGTATGTGACCAAACCGGTCAGCTCCGCCGCGCTCTTTGCGGCAATCGAATCCGCGCAGTTGGCCAGCGTCCAAGCCTGCGCGAATTAGGCCGCGAAAAATCGCGCCGCCGCCGCCTTGATACAATCGCCATGGCGCACAGCCACCCACAATGCTTCCACGAAACTCCGCTCTCGCGCTCTCGTTCCTCTTACTCTCGTTCCTCTTACCTTGTCTCGCCGCGGCCCAGGACGCTCCGCAGCCTTACGCGGCCCACGTCGATCTGAAGTGGCCCGTTGGCGACCGGTCCCGCCCGATGGCGCGTGTGGTCACTCCCGGCACTCCCAGCAGCGAGGCCAAGCCCGGTTTGCCTCCCTCCGACGCTGTCGTCCTATTCGATGGCAAGGATCTATCGAAGTGGGCCACCGGCGATTCGAAACCGGCCGCATGGACCATGGGCAGCGGCTACTTCCAAACCGCGCCCGGCAAAGGCGACATCCACACCCGTGAGGCCTTCGGCGATTGCCAGTTGCACGTCGAGTGGTCCACGCCGAATCCGCCACACGGCAAAGATCAGGACCGTGGCAACAGCGGTGTTTACCTGATGGGCCTGTACGAGCTGCAAGTCCTGGATTCCTACGGAAGCACGACCTATGCCGACGGCCAGGCCGCGGCCATCTACGGCCAGTTCCCTCCGCTGGTCAACGCCAGCCGTCCGCCCGGCGCCTGGCAGACCTATGACATTGTCTTTCACGGCCCGCGCTTTTCGCCCGACGGAAAGCTGCTGCGTCCGGCGTCTGAAACCGTGCTGCACAACGGCGTCCTCGTTCAGGACAACTCCGTGCTCACCGGCCCCAGCACCTATCAAGCGCGCCCTCCGTACAAGCCGGGGCCGGACAAACTGCCGCTCTTGCTGCAGGACCACGACCACCCCGTGCGCTTCCGCAATATCTGGATTCGCGAGTTGAACGAACCGGCGAAGTGAACGGCGGTGGCCGAGGTGAGCGATAGAACGTCTCGCTATCGCTCATGAATTAGCTTTATCATGAGTGATAGAGAAACGCTCTATCGCTCATGAAATGGAATTGGCAAAAGCCGGAGTGGCCTCATTTCTCCTGGGATAAAACCCGTCTGGCGAAGACAGAGGACCAATTCCTGCTGGAGTCCGGCATGATCACCGGAGCGGTTAGACATCTCGGGCAAGCCGATCGCGAATCCCTCATTGTCGACGCAATGAGCACTGAGGCGCTCGCGACTTCGGAAATCGAGGGTGAGGTTTTGGACCGGCCGAGTGTACAGTCCTCCATCCGCAGGCAGCTTGGCCTTGCGGCGGACGATCGGCGTGCGGGCCCGGCGGAACGCGGCATGGCGGACATGATGGTCGATTTGCACCGTCGATTCTCCGAGCCGCTCTCCGACGAGACGCTCTTCGCGTGGCACAGTATGGTGGTTCGCGGCCGGCGAGATCTCAGCGATATTGGCCGATATCGCACGGGTGAACAGCCGATGCGGGTGGTCTCGGGCGCGATTCACGCTCCGAGGGTACACTTTGAGGCGCCGCCGTCCGCAGCGGTGGCGCGCGAAATGAAAAAGTTTCTCGCGTGGTTCAACCGTACGGCCCCCAGCGCGAGCGAGCCACTGCCAACGCTCACCAGGGCGGGAATCGCCCATCTCTATTTTGTCTCGATTCATCCGTTCGAGGACGCGAACGGTCGCATCGGCCGGGCCATCGCCGAGAAGGCGCTGGCACAAGGCTTGAACCAACCGACGCTTATCGCTCTGGCCGCGACGATCCTCGCCAAACGAAGGGCATATTACGACGCCCTCGAAGCGGCGAACAAGGACAACGAGATCGCGGCGTGGCTCCGTTGGTTCGCCGAAACCGCGATCGAAGCGCAGCGGCGAACCGTCGCCCGCGTCGAGTTCCTCATCGAGATGACGCGGTTGCTCGACCGTCTGCGCGGCCAGCTCAACGATCGCCAGGAAAAGGCGCTGCTGCGGATGCTGCGCGAGGGGCCGGAAGGTTTTGAGGGTGGCCTGAGCGCGGCCAATTACATCGCGATCACGGGCGCGTCTCCGGCGACGGCGACACGCGATCTCGCCGGCATGGTTGAGAAGGGGGCACTCGTTCGCGTGGGAGAGCGGCGTCACGCCCGCTATCACATCGCTGGTGTCCCGCCAATGAGCTAGTCCCACGGCGGCCGCCTCGCCGCGATTCAGCCACGCCTTACGGCGCACGTTCCGCGGTGTTCGCTTCGGAACTCATCACGGAACAATCCAGCGAGGGTCTCCAACCATCGCTCCGTAGACCCAGCGGAAAAGGTAGAGCGCCCAAAACAATCCGAACGGCATTCCGAAGAGTAGCCAGAAGGGCTTCTTTCCATACCGTAGCAGGCTGCCAAGCCAGGTCACCAACCAAGCGAGCGAACCTGCACATCCGAAGCCAATCCCGATCAGTGGCTGACCGATGCGGACAAGTGCGAAGGGAAAAACCCACACCGCGGCGGTAAACACCGCGAAAAAAATTGCGAAGCGCCGCATCGATTGGACGATTCTATCGCGCCGGCACGTGAGGTCCGGCAGCGGACTCATGCAAGATTAGCCGCGCCACCTCCGCCGCGCTCGATTCAAAGGATTGCGTTGACGCCCACCGCCGCGCCGCCTCGCCCATCGCGCGTCTCCCTTCATCCGCCAAAAGCATTTTCGCCAACGCCTCGCGCAAGCCCTTCACCGTCGCGGCGTGCGAGCCGATCGGGATCAGCTCTCCGAACTCCGGCCGCATCACCGACCGCGCTCCGTCGCTTGCGAGTGCAACCGCTGGGACGCCCGCCCGCAGCGCTTCGAGCAGCGTAAGTCCATAGCTTTCGTGCCGCGATGGGAAGACGTACACATCCGCCAATTCGAATAACGCCCGCTTGCGCCATCCCGTCACATGCCCTGGAAACACGATCCGCACGCGCCGCAACCGCGCCGCCAGGGCGTTTAATCGCGCCTGGAACCGCCGCCCCTGCATGTACGCCGCCTCGCCGCAGACGAACAGCCACAGCGGCCGCGCGAGAAAGTCCCGTCGCCGCTCCCAATCGAGCAACGCTTCGATCAGCAGATCCTGACCCTTCTCCGGCGAAATGCGGCTCAACGTCAACAACACCCGCGCATCGCCAGGAACACCATACTCAGCTCGCAGCCGCGCGGTTTCCGAACGCAGAGTCACCAGGTCGACAACCTCTTCCGGCAACCCCCACGGCAGCACCTGAATGCGATCTTCCGGCAAGCCGGGATAACAACGCCGCATCGTTTCGCGCATCCCCTCGGAAGGAACCACGCACGTCCGCGAGAAGCGCAGGCTATGTTCCTGCTGCTCGAAAACCAACTCCGCCATGGCCGGAATCATTCGCCCCAACGCCGTCCTCCGCAGCCTCCCGTGCCAGCGCACCAGCGTCTCCGGCCGGATCAGCGACCGCCCGTAAATGGCCGCCACATACGCCACGACATCGGCGTGATAAATCGTCGTCACGCGAAAACCCGCCGCCGCCAGCGCCTGGAAGTCCGGCCCTTCGGAAACGTCGTTCACCAATACGGCCGTGTCCCTCGGATCGCGACGCAAAACTTCCGCCGTCGCCGCTCGCGAAAAATCCCGGCAAAATCGGGCGTATTGCCGCTCCCCGAAAGCGACCAATTCACGCGCCGACGGCGCCCCGCTCCCTAAAATCGAAGGCGCGATCAGCGTCGCCTCGAACGGCTTCGTTCGCTCCCACTCCGCGAGCAAACGCTCACACACCGCCGCTCCTCCGCCAAGGGGAACCTCGCCTTCAAATCCTCCATGCGCCGCCAGATAAAGAACGCGGCGGATCACGGCGCGCTCAGCCGGGGATGGACATCCACTTGAAACCGGCGCTCTCCATTTGCGCGCGATCCAGTGCGTTACGGCCATCCAGCACGATCCGCGATCGCATCGTGGCGCCGATGGCGGGCCAATCGAGTTCGCGGTATTCCTGCCATTCGGTCACCAACACGACCGCATCCGCCCCGTCGGCCACATCCTTGGCCTCCACGCAGCATACGACGCCCAGTCCTCCGTAATCCCGCTCGAACCGCTCCATCGCCACCGGATCGTGCGCCTTCACCTTGCAGCCGCGCCCAATCAGGTTGCGCGCGATATCGAGCGCCGGCGCCTCGCGCAGATCGTCGGTGTTGGGTTTGAACGCCAGTCCCAGCAACCCGATCGTGCGGCCTTTCAAAATCTTCAACTCCGCCAGGAGTTTATCCACCACCAAGTCGCGCTGGCGCTTGTTCACCAATCGCGCCGCGTCGACGATCGGCATCTCCAGGCCATATTCGGCGGCTGTCGAAACCAACGCCGAGGTATCCTTGCCGAAGCAGGAGCCGCCCCAGCCGATGCCCGCCTGAAGGAACCGGTTGCCAATGCGCGCGTCCAACCCGATGCCTTTTGCCACCTGGCGGATGTCGGCGCCCACGCGCTCCGCCACCTGGCCGATTTCGTTTATGTAGCTGATCTTCAGCGCCAGAAACGCGTTGGCCGCATACTTGATCAATTCGGCCGAGGCGAGGTCGGTCGAAACCAGCGGCGCCGCGGCCATCGCCTCCGGACGAGCCAGGAACGAGGGCGGCGTGAATGTCTGGTCGAGCAGCGGGCGGTACAACTCATACAACACGCGAAGCGACCGCGGATCGTCGGAGCCGATCACCACGCGATCCGGGTAAAGGCTGTCGTGCAGGCCCGTGCCTTCCCTTAAAAATTCCGGATTCGACGCCACCGAAAACTTCCCCTCGGCTTTTGCGCCATGGTGCGCTTCGTAAGATTCGCGCACCAGCGACCCCACCCAGTTGCCGCTGCCGATCGGCACCGTCGATTTGTTCACCACCACCAAATGCTCGCCCGCGAAGTGGCGCCCAATCCCTTCCGCCGCCGCCCTCAGATATTGCAGATCCGGACTTCCATTCGGCGAGGGAGGCGTCCCCACGGCGATGAACACCACCTCCGCGCCGGGTATCCCGGTGGCGTAATCGGTGGTGAAATGCAGATTCGCTTTCGCCTGCGCCAGCAACTCCGGAAGATGCGGCTCATAGATCGGCGTCTTCCCTTCGCGCAGCAGCTCGATCTTGCGCTGGTCCGAATCGATGCAGGTGACTTTGTGGCCGAGATAGGCGAGACACACGCCCGTGGTGAGCCCAACATATCCCGTGCCAATGATAGATACATTCATAGTGATGCGGGAGGAGCCGGACTTTCAAGCTAACAAATCCCCGCCCGGTTGCACAAAGCCGCGAAATAGGCTATCCGTGGTGAGTATCTCCCGACACAATCGAAAAGAGGATTCATGAAGAAGATTTTCGCCACCGCCCTTCTCGGCCTGCTTTCCCTTCCGCTCGCTTTCGCCGGCGACGCCACGAAATCGATGGCCGCTCATTGGAAACAATCGAAAGCGTACACGCTCGCCATCGCCGAACAAATGCCCGCCGCCGATTACACCTTCAAGCCCAACCCCGAGGAGATGAGCTTTGGCGAGCAGATGGCTCATATCGCCAACGCCAACGGCTATTTTTTCTCTCTGTTGAGTGGCGGGAAATCTCCCATCGGCAAACCGGCGAACTATGAAAAGGACACGGTGATCGCCCTGCTGAACCAGTCGTTCGACTATGCGATCCGGACCGTCGAAGCGGCGACGCCCGCCCAGTTTGCCAAGACCTACAAGAGTCCCGATGGCGATATGACGGGCACGGAGATCGTCTATTTCGGACTGGACCACACCACCCACCACCGCGGCCAGTGCGTAGTGTATCTGCGGGTGAAAGGCATCAAACCGGCGGAATACCGCTACTGAGCGGCGCCTCGGCGGGAACGGCGCAAACGTCTAAGACGCCGTTCTCGATCCCTCCAGGGTGTAGTTTCGCGCCACCTCCTCAAAGGCGGCGACTTGCTTCTCCGCCCACGCGGCATCCTCGCCCAATTCGGCGGACATCAACTCGGAGACGCGGCGGGACATCTCCATCGCGGCGCGGGCGTTCAGAAAATAGCGCGCGGGTTCGGCGGGCCAAAACGTCTTCCACCGTCCGCGCCATTTCACGGCGTGTAGCCCACACCACTTCGGCGCCGGTATAGGGCAGCGCCGGATGCAGCGGAGCGGCGAGAGAGGGATCGTCGCGTTGAATCGCTTCGATCGCCGGAGCGTCGGAACCATAGACGTGGAGCGGCCCGAATTTCGCGGCGTTCGGATGGAAGCCGTGAATGTTCAATTGATGGGTTACGCACGGACGGTCGGGAAGTGTGGCGAGCGTGGCGGCCTGGTTCACGCAATCCTCGGCCATGCGGCGGTAAGTGGTCCATTTTCCGCCGCAGACACTTAGCAACCCCGACGGTTCGATATGAATGGTGTGATCGCGCGACAACGCGGCGGTGTTGCCGGCGGCCGAGGAACGGACCAGCGGGCGGATGCCGGCGAAGACGCTGCGAACGTCGCCGCGAGTGGGGGCGCGGTCCAGATATAGCGCCGCGGTGGAGAGGATAAATTCGATTTCCTTTTCCATGGCCACCGGTTCCATCGTGGCGGCGGCGATAGGCGTATCGGTGGTGCCCACCAACGCGTGGCCGTGCCAGGGGATGGCGAACATCACGCGGCCGTCGGAGGTGTGCGGCGCCATGATGGCGCTGTCGCCGGACAGAAACGAACGGTCGAAAACCAGATGGATGCCTTGGCTGGGAGCGATGATCGGCTCAGCCGCGGCGTTGGCTTCGAGCCGCAGGCGGTCGGTGAAAGCGCCGGTGGCATTGATGACAACTTTCGCTTGAAGCGCGAACTCCTCGCCGGTTTCGGCGTCGCGGGCGACGGCGCCATCGATGAATCCATCGCCGTCCTTGGTGAGACCGGTGATCTCGACATAATTAAGCAGCGTCGCGCCTTGTTCATAGGCGGTGAAAGCCATGTCGATCAGCAGGCGCGCGTCGTCGAACTGGCCGTCATAATAAATCACGCCGCCGCGCAGACCCTCGGGTTTCAAGTTAGGAATGCGCTCCAGCGTCTCCTCCCGCGAAAGGATGCGCGAAGTTCCGAAACCGTATTTGCCGGCCAGCAGGTTGTACAGTTTCAGACCCAGGCCATAGAAGGGCGCTTCCCACCAATCGTAATTCGGGAACGACGAATCCGAGGTCATGCACCAGGTGCGGCGCGTTTTTGAGCAGCAGTCCGCGCTCTTTCAACGCCTCCATCACCAGCGAGATGTTGCCTTGCTCCAGATAGCGCACGCCGCCGTGGACCAGCTTCGTGCTGCGGCTGGACGTGCCCTTGCCGAAATCGTGGCGCTCGAGCAGGAGGACGTCGTACCCCCGCGTAGCCGCGTCGATCGCCACCCCCACGCCCGTCGCGCCGCCGCCGGCGATCAGTACATCCCACGGTCCGGTGTGCGAGCGGAGACGGCGGTACATTTCGACGCGAGTCATAGTGGATGGCGGCCTACGTTCCAGTATCCACGGGATTGGTTGCCCGACGCCCGCGCCCCGGTTGCGCGATGCTAGGGGTTTGATGGAAATTTTAAAGTATCGAAAAAGGAGATACACGGCGAAATGCAACTGGGAATGATCGGCTTGGGGCGAATGGGAGCGAACATGGTGCGGCGCCTGATGAAGGGCGGCCACCAGTGCGTCGTTTTCGACCACAACCAGGATAATGTGAAGCTACTGGCGAAGGAGGGCGCGACGGGAGCGGAGTCGCTCGACGACTTCGTGAAGAAGCTCAACGGACCGAGGACGGTTTGGCTGATGGTGCCGGCGGCGGTGGTCGAAGGCACGCTCAAAGACCTCATGGCGCGATTACAGAAGGACGACGTCGTCATCGACGGCGGGAATTCTTATTACATCGACGACATCCGGCGCGCCAAGGAATTGGCGCCGCACGGAATCCATTATGCCGACGTCGGAACCAGCGGCGGAGTGTGGGGATTGGAGCGCGGCTACTGCCAGATGATCGGCGGCGAGATGGACGTGGTGAAGCGGTTGGACCCGATCTTCAAAACGCTGGCGCCGGGCCGCGGCGACGCGGAACGCACTCCGGGACGCGAGAAGGCGGGCGGAACTTCGGAGGAAGGTTATTTACACTGTGGGCCGTCGGGCGCGGGGCATTTCGTGAAGATGGTCCATAACGGCATCGAGTACGGATTGATGGCCGCCTACGCCGAAGGCATGAATATTTTGAAACACGCCGGCGTGGGAAAACATACGAGCGAGGAGAACGCCGAGACGACGCCGCTGCGCGATCCGGAACATTATCAATACGATTTCAATCTGGCCGACGTCGCCGAGGTGTGGCGGCGCGGAAGCGTGGTGGCGTCGTGGCTGCTGGATTTGACAGCCATCGCGCTGCTGGAAGCGCCGGGGTTGGAGAAATTCTCCGGACGCGTTTCCGATTCGGGCGAAGGGCGATGGACGATCCTGGCGGCGATCGACGAATCGGCGCCGGCGCCGGTGCTGACGGCGGCGCTTTACGAGCGCTTCGGCTCGCGCGGGGAGGCCGATTTCGCCAACAAACTCTTATCGGCGATGCGCTACCAATTTGGCGGACACGTGGAACAGAAGGCCGGCGGGTAAGCGGCGCGCGAGGCGGAGGCGAACATGGCGGGGAAAACGAACGCGAGGAAGGTCCTGGTTGTCGACGTTGGCGGGAACGCACGTGAAGCTGTTGGCCACTGGTCAAAGAGATCCGGTCAAGATCGATTCCGGTCCGGATTTGACGGCGAGAACGATGGTCAGCGAGGTGCGGAAAGCGGTGGCGGGGTGGAGCTTCGACGCCGTTTCGATCGGCTATCCGGGGCCGGTGATCGACGGTAAGCCGCTGGCCGAACCGCACAACCTCGGCGGAGGATGGGTGAAGTTCGACTTCGCGAAAGCCTTCGGTTGTCCGGTGAAGTTGATCAACGACGCCGCGATGCAAGCGCTGGGAAGCTATGAAGGCGGACGCATGTTGTTTCTCGGGTTGGGCACGGGATTGGGTTCGGCGCTGATTGTCGATGGGTCGATCCTCCCGATGGAGATGGCTCACCTTCCATACAAGAATGGGAAAACATACGAGGACTTCGTCGGCGAGCGGGGCCTGGAAAAGTTTGGCAAGAAGAAGTGGCGCAAGCAAGTGGCCGACGTCGTGACGTTGTTGAAGGCGGCGACGCAGGCCGATTATGTGGTGCTCGGCGGAGGGAATGCGAAACTTCTGAAAGAGCCGCCGCCGGACGCGCGGTTGGGCGACAACGCGAACGCGTTCCGCGGAGGGTTCCGGCTGTGGGAGGAGAAGCCGGTGAAGATCAGCAAGGCGAAAGCGAAGTGAGATGGCGGAGCCTAAGACCGTAATTCTTTTCGACGTCGATAACACGCTGCTCGATCACGACCGGGTGACGGCCGACCTGCGGCGTCATCTCGAAATGGAAGTGGGCGCCGAACAGGCCAAGCATTATTGGGGATCGTTCGAAGCGATCCGGAACGAGCTCGGTTACGCCGACTATCTGGGCGCGCTGCAGCGCTATCGCCTGGAATATCCGCACGATCCGCACTTACTTGGCGGTGTCCTATTACCTGATGCGCTACCCGTTCGCCAACCGCTTGTTTCCGAATTCGATCGACGTTGTGGAGCGGGCCAAGCGGATGGGGACGGCGGTGATCCTCACCGACGGCGATGTCGTCTTCCAGCCGCACAAGGTCTGGGGATCGGGGCTGTACGAAGTGTTCGAAGGGCGTGTGCTGATTTATATCCACAAGGAGTTCGAACTCGATCACGTGGAGCGGGAATATCCGGCCGAGCGTTACGTGGTGGTTGACGACAAGCTGCGGATATTGGACGCGATCAAAAAGATCTGGGGCCGGCGGGTGACGACGGTCTTCGTCAAGCAAGGTCACTACGCCTATGACGAGAAGACGATCTCGCAATATCCGGCCGCGGACGTGAGCCTCGGCCGGATCGGCGATTTGATTGACTATAGCCTGGACGGCTTGATCGGGGCGGCGGAATCTAAAACCTCGTGATCGGATGCCTCTAACGCCCCGGCCGGCGGCGTTACGAAGCCGATTGGCGTTCGCTTCGAATCCGGTTGCCCGTCCGCTCAAATCAAACCGGGCGCTACTGGATGGGCGTGCCGATGAATCCGAAGGTGCCGTTGACGCTGTCCTGCGGTATCCTGCCAATAGCCGACAATCACTCCATTCGCATTCACACCCGTGATGTAGGTATTGCCATTGGGATGGGCATCGATCACCGTAGCGTCGATCTGAGCCGGCCCCGCCGTCGGCGTACCGCTTCGCACGGCGAGAGCATCCAACTCATCGAGCGGGCGCGTGTAATGGAGGACAAAACCATGCACGCGCAGGGACTCGTCATAGTAATATCCGACAATCAACTGCGCCTGCGTATTGATTCCCATGGCAAAAGTGCCAAAGGCTGGGTTCGCGTTCTTTGCCTGGAACGTGCTCAGCGCACCCTTCGGGCCGCGAACGAAGCTTACGGCCGCTAAACCGCTGACACCGAATCCGATGCCGACGGCCGAGCCATCGGAACCCAGACTGCTGACCCGCGTGTAAGTAGCGTTAGGCGCATTGACCTGAATCAGATTCCCGCCGATGCTAATGAAGCCGTCCCGCAGGGGTTCCTCCTGGCCGAATGCTCCACAGAAATCGCCACTGTTGTTGAGGGAATAAATACGGGTGGCGCCATTCTGAATCTCGCTAATATCCGTGAAAATTCCATTGCTCCACAGGAAGCCGTGTTCCTGCTGGCTGTTGCTGTAGTAGCCGGAAATCACCTCCGAGTCGTTGATGCCGGTGAGGTTAGTGTCTCGTCCTTGCGCATCGTTTGGATCGGTAATCGGATATTGGAGCGTTCCGTCCGGCAAGCGCAAGAACCCCTGCACGTCGCCGAGGTCGCCAACGTGAAACGCAAAGATGCCGGCAGCCTCGCCTTGATCGTTAATTCCGGCGGGTTTGGTTACAGGGAAATTCCGGGGCGGAGGCGGAACATAGAACTTCGTGATCTGGTACTTCTGCTGCGCCGCCAGTGGAAGCGCCGCCAGAAGCGTCGCCACGCCCAGTCGAAACCGAATGCTTGAAAACATCGAAAGAAACTCCTCCCTGTTTTGCTAATGCGCAACCAACTTCAAATCCGCCGTCATCTGCCAGGCGACATACGGGTTGTAGCCGCTCAGGTTCATGAATACGTTGACCGTGCCGTTCCCATTGGCATACGCCGTCGAGCCAGGCAATTGATATGGACCGTATGGGTCCCCGGTTTGAGTGAATGGCGGGTACAGCCCCTCCGTGTTGATCGTTGCGCCATTCGGAACATCCGTCATGTAAACCGCCGGCTGCTGGTTGAAATTCGGCGTTCCCACCGCGCCCGACGAATAAATCAGCTTCTGCATCCAGCCCGAGCTCGGATCATCCGGGAAAAGCTCCGACTCGACCGTCCACGGCCCCCACGGAGTGCTCGATGTCCGGAATACCAGCCCGCCACATTTTGAGCTCCCGTAGGTCATCAGAAACAGGTTTAACGGCGCGATCCACCGCACCGAATGCTCTCCCACGCAGGGAGATCCCGACGTCCACGACGAGAGAATCGGCACCGCCTGCGTCTCGTCCCCCAGCGACCAGGAGGCAACCCCTCCGGAGGTCAGGCCCTTCAGGTAATATACTTTGCTCACGCCCGTCCCGCCGTTGCTCGCGCCTTCGATGGTGGAGGTGTCGGCCGCCATGCAACCGAGATACACGTTGCTGAGGCGGTAATCGAAGTCGGAACCCCAAACGCAAACCACCGGAACGGTACGCAGCATCGGCGGCAAGCCGCCTGGCACGTCCCAGCCCTGCGCCGAAGTCAACGCCAGGCTCAGAAACTCCGGCGCGGCGAACATGAAGCGGCCGGGACCGGTCGTTTGCACCGGAATCGCCGCGTAGGGGACCGTGTTCGAGCACGTCGGACCGGAGCCACCCGGCAGCGCCGATGTAACGGTCAAAGAATCATCGTCGGAGTCCACGGAGCTGACTTGAAAGACCTTCCCTCCTATTGAAATGCCCTGCCAGCTTCCTCCCATTATCCATGCGGAGGCGAATGACGCGCCCGAACAGAGGGTCACCGTGTACGTCGTGCCAACATTGCTGGTAAATACCGTCCCGTTCGGAAGCGTGGAAAACAGGTACAGCGGCTTGAGCTGCGGCATCGCCGTCTGCGAGAGCGTCGTGTCGGCACTATGCTCGTCGAGCAATAGAGACTCCGTCTTGAAATTCGTGCTCAGCGTCACGTTTTTCTGAGACTGAACCGTGTACAAGACGAAAATGTCCGTATCGCTGGCCGTCGGAACTGGAAATGCGCCGGTCGCGGTGTGGCCGCCGAGCATGTCCTCGCCTGCCGGCAGCGGGGCGGTCAGATTCTGGTAGGTGAACCCGGCCCACGGAACGCTCCCGGCGTGCCCGGTCGCCGTGTCCACGATGTACGTTTGCTTCGGGCAGGTTCCACCGTGTCCCGGCCCTCCGGTATAGGAAGGAGCTGCGAGGGTAACGCCCCTCAAATATTGGTCCAGGTCGTACAGATATGTGCATTTTGGAATATTCGCGACATCCGCCGTGGAGAGAAAGGAAACCGTGTCCACGCCGATTCAGGAGCCGTCGGGCATCATTGCGCCGTCACATGCAAACACTTGATAGGCATCGGGGGGGAACCATCGCCGGGTTGTATGCTGTCAGCGAGTCGCCCCAGAAAAAACTTATCCGGTTGTCGGTGGCCGGGACGCTAAGCTGGACGGACGGCCCTTCGTCGTGGCCCCAGACGCCGGGCCGGTGCGTCCCATCCGGCGCAACGCTGATACTCTTCGCGTTGGTCGGCCCGCAGAAGTATGTCAGCGTCGCGTAAGAGCAGATCGCCGTCGTCACAACCATCCCGCTCGGCTCGTACATCTGCATGGTATCCCCGACCCACTGCTGCTGCGGGGTGGCCGATCCCACGAGCGTAACCTGAGGCGAAACGTCGGTGGGGACGTACTGGCAGAACGCCGGATCGGTGGCGAGCAAAACCATCGGCGCGAAATAGAACACCCGCTGTATGCCCATGGTAATCTCAGTCTACTTCCTCGGCGCGGAAGAAGGAGCGGGCGATCTCTGGCGCGGCGGCCAACTGCGGTTTCCGGCTCAGGTGAGCGGTCGTCGCCGTCGTGCGAGGTCCATGACGCCGCGAATGAGCGGGGGTCAGAACGTGAACTTGCCGGCGATCTGAATTTCGCGGTTGTTGTTCGACGTGGAGCTGATGACTCCGAACGTCGATGTGCCAAGAGTCGCGCCGGGATTGTTGAACGACGGGTGATTCAGGATGTTGAAGAACTCTCCCCGAAGCTGGAAGGCGGCGCGCTCGCGAATGGGGAAATTCTTGAACAGCGAGAAATCGACATCGACGAGATCGGGGCCGCGAAGTAAGTTGCGGCCGGCGTTGCCGAACGTGTATAGAGCCGGAACGGCGAAGGCGGCCGGCGATATGCAATGGGTGAGATGGCCGTCGCCGCAGTTGGACGAAAGGGCGCCGACCAGATTGGGGCGTTCGTTGCTGTCGCCGGTGTTGGCCGGATCGCCCGGAACGGTGACGTTGATGGGGAACCCGCTTTGGGCCGTGATGATGCCGTTGATCTGCCAATCGCCGAGCGTGTAGCGGGTAAGCGCCGAGGAAGCGCCTTTGAAGAAGGGAAGTTCGTAGTTGAAGCTACCGACGAAGCGATTGCGAACGTCCCAGTTTGAGTTGCCGTAGTCGGCGGCCCAATTGTACGGATTCATGGGGGCGCCGCCGCCGTTGGAATCGGTCGAGATGTCGAGGGCGTGCGCCCAGGTGTAGGACAGCAGCATGGTCAGACCGTGCGTGAAGTTCTGCCGGAGCACGACGTTCATGCCGTTGTAGCTGGCGATCTCGTCGGTTTGGATGACGCGGATGACGTTGAAGAGTTGATTGGGACGGCGGCTATTGACCGAGCCGGGACCCGGGAAGTAAGGAGTGTTGTCGTAGTAACTGCGGTCGAGGTGAACGGTGTGCGAGCCGAGATATTGGACGTCGAGAGCGGCGCCCTGCCACAAGGCCCGTTCGACATCGAAACTCCACTGAGTCATGTAGGCGGTGGGCAAATTGGGGTTGATGGTGAAGGCGTTCGGCTTCGGCGCCGCGCCCTGCGCGCTGGTTGGCTCGGGATTGGAGAGCGAAACGGTGGGGTTCGCTGGGTTGTTGATGAAGGTGTAAATGGTACTGAACGGGGGGTTGGTGGTAGTCAGTGTGTAGGAGTTCAACTGATTGGCGTTGTAATAGATACCA
The DNA here is from genome assembly GCA_963823105.1 of uncultured Acidobacteriota bacterium. Taxonomy (GTDB): domain Bacteria; phylum Acidobacteriota; class Terriglobia; order Bryobacterales; family Bryobacteraceae; genus JAJYKC01. The sequence continues at coordinate 340,456 of CAWGKC010000004.1, read as the reverse complement.
AAGCCGCCGCGAACAACCCATTTATCGGAGGCGCGGTACGCGAAACCGACGCGGGGCGCGAAATCCTTGTGCGTGGGATCGGTGAAAGGAATAATCTGAGGCACCGTCGATGGGATAAACGCGGTGTGCTGCGGATTCAGAATGGTGCCGTTGCCGTTGACCGATTGAGGCACAGTGGGCAGCTCATAACGCAGGCCGAGCGTGACGGTGAGCCGCTGCGACAGTTGCCATTTGTCCACGAAGAAAAATCCATCGCGGTATTGTTCGCCGCCACCGGGAACGAGCGGGCCGGGCGTGGTGACGTTCAGGGGAAGGCCGAGCATGAAATCGGCCGGAGCGTAGCCGCTCAACGTTCCGGAGAAGCTGAAGCCGCCGCGCGGGTTGTTGTTAGCCGTGCGCAGGGTAATCAATTTGCGGACTTCGGCGCCGGCCTGGATGCTGTGCGCGCCGTGGGTCCAACTTAGGACGTCGGTTCCCTGCCAGGTTGTGTCGGTTTCATACCAATTGGAACTGGCCATGTTATCGCCGCCAATGGACATGAAACCGGTGATGCCGAAATCGGGCAGGCCGGAGTTGGCGAGGTTGGTGGTGAAGCCGGGGATGCCGAGCGCGGTGCCGGCGTTGGCCAGCGCCGGAGTGTTGAAGAAATTGACGGAATCGATGGTGGTGTGCTGGCGGCCAAAACGCAGGTCGTTCACCATGTTCGGAGTGATCACCTGGGTATAGCCAAGCACGAAGTTGCGGTCGGTGACGGGCTGGTTATAGCCGTTGAAGGGGTTCGCGTTGTCGTTGATGAGCGAAGTATTTTCCCAGGCGTAGCGGAAGAACAGCCGGATATTCTGGCCGAGGCTCTGATCGAGCCGGTCCAGCGTCTGGTTCGTGGTGTTGGCGTTTAAAACATTCGCCAGGAAATTGTTGCTGATGCCCGGAGCGTTGGGCAGCGGCATGTATTGAAGAGCCTTGATCGCCTGCGGCGACAGCAGGGACGAGGGAACGATATTGCCGGCGAAAGCGGGATCGCCCGCGGCGAGCGGATTGTGAATCGGTTTTCCATACTCGGAAAAGTTGCCCTCGCGCATGAGCGGCGTGAGAACGGTGGAGAATTGCGCGATGGCCTGGGACTCGCGCAGGCCCTCGTAGTTGGCGGTGAAGAAGGTCTTATTGCGGCCGTCGTAGAGTTTAGGAATGTAGACAGGGCCGTCGAGCACGAAGCCGAACTGGTTCTGGTGGAAGGGCGCCTGCGGCGCGCTGGGCTTCTCGAAAAATCCGCGGGCATCGAAGAAATTGTTGCGCGCGAATTCATAAGCGGCGCCATGGAGATCGTTCGTCCCGGTCTTCGTCACCAGGTTCATTTGCAGGCCCATGTATCCGCCGTATTGAGCCTGGTAAGTGCCGGTTTGGATGTCTACTTCCTGGATGGCGTCGACGGAGGGACGGAAGGTGGTGGTGGTGATGAGGTTATTCATCAGGCTGACGCCGTCGAGAGTAACCAGGTTTTGAATCTCGCGCACGCCGGCGGCGATGAAATCCTCCCCTCCTCCTGGATTGCCTGGAGCGGATTTGAAACCGGGAAGAACGCCGGGCGTTATGACGGCGAGTTTAAGAGGATCGCGGCCATTGAGCGGCAAATTGACGGTCTGCCTTGAGTCCATGGTCTGACTGATCGCCGCGTCGTCGGTGGCCATCGGAGGCGCTTCGGCGGTGACTTCCATCTTCTGGCTCACTTGCCCGACGGTCATCGCGAAGTCGGTGCGGACAATCTGATTGTTTTCGACCGTGACTCCGTTCTTGGTGAACGATGGTAAATCCATCGCGCGTGACCGTAATGGAATAGGTTCCGGTCTTGATAAACTGGAGGCTATAGGAGCCTTCGTCGTTCGTGGTGGTGGTAAGGGTCTCCTTGGTGTCGGTGTTGGTGGCGACGACTTTGGCGCCTTGAATCGCGGAACCGGCGCTATCGGTTACGTTGCCCACGAGCGCGGTGGTGGATGCGAGTTGGGCGAATGCGGCTGGAAATACGCCGAGCGCCAGAATCGAAAACAAAAGCAGCTTTCGCATGGTGAAACCCCTTGAAAAGATTTTTCCATTATACACGCTTCAGCGGGTTTTTTCCGTTACCTGGCGAAAAAGGCGCAAGAGGTTGCCGCCGAGGAATTTGTCGATCCGCTCTTCGGAATATCCGCGGCTGAGCATGGCTTCGGTGATCATAGGCAGGTCGCGGATATCGCGCATGCCGCGCGAAAGCGTGGGTCCGCCGTCGAAGTCGCTTCCGAGCGCCACGTGATCTTCGCCCACCAATTGAATGGCGTGGTCCACCACTGCCACCCAATCGTCGACGGTGAAGCGCACTTCTTCGGGAACGTCGAAACCAGGCATGGGGAATTGAGGGGCGACGAGGCGGTCGATATCGGCGATGGTGAGATTCGTGGGGCGGTTCAGGATCGCCGTGGTGTCCCAAAACGCCTTTCCGGCGTGCGCGGTGCGCCATTCGTAGAGCTTGCGGTTGTGAAACTCGTTGCCAATCTGGAACCCGATCACGCCGCCCTTGGCGGCGAGCTTCTTCAGCAGCCAATCGGGCATGTTGCGGGGAATGTCGTTGTAGTCGCGCAGGCCGTGATGAGTCGCGGCGACGGGATCGGAGCTGGCGTCGATGGCCTGGGACATCGCCTCGTCGGAAGCATGGGAAACATTGACGACCATGCCCAGCCGGTTCATTTCGCGAATGACCTCGCGCCCGTGCGCGGAGAGGCCGTGCGAGAGCGGCGGAGAACAACAGGAATCGGCGTAGTGGTTGTCCCAATTGTGAGCGGACAGTTGCATGGAGCGCAGGCCGAGGCGGTACATTTCGCGCAGGACGCCGAGATCGCCGTCGAGATCGAAGCTGCCTTCGATGTCGAGCACGGCCGCGATTTTACCTTGCGCGCGGATGCTCACGACATCGGATGCGTTTAAGGCGACGGCGATTCTGTTCGAATTGCGGGCGATCTGCTCGCGGGCGCAATCGAGCATGCGCAGCGCCTGTTTGGTTTCGAAGCGCTGGGGATAGTAATCCTCGGTGACGAAGATCGAGAAGAACATCGCACCGAGACCGCCTTCGATGGCGCGCGGAAGATCGAACTGGCCGTCGGGCTTGCGGACGCCGATGTCGCCGCCACGATAGAACTCGCGGTCGATCGCGTGGATGTGGCCGTCGAAGACGAGCGCGCGGCGATGGATCGCCAGCGCCGCGTCCGAGACTTGGGCCAACAGTGGGAAAGAAATGGTTAAATATGCAAAAAAGATTCGCAAGAAAACGAAACCTTGCCATATAATAACTGAGTTCGGCGAATTCTTATGCCAGATTCTTCTCAACCCGCTTCTCACAAGCGCCGCCCGCGATTGGCGGCGGTGACCAACGTGTATCGAAAGCTTTACCACGCGCAGCACATCGTCGACCGGTTTCTCGACGGCTATGGCTGGAACGGGGAGTATCATTACCCTCCGTTCGATCTTGTCGCGCTGTATGTGGATCAGGTGGGGCCGCTGGACCTGAGCCGGGAACGGGCGGCGCGCCATCCGGCGATGAAGCTGTATCCGTCGGTGGCGGACGCGTTGACGCTCGGCGGGGACAAACTGGCGGTGGATGGAGTGGTGCTGGTGGGCGAGCACGGCGACTACCCGCGCAACGAGATGGGGCAGACGGAATATCCGCGCTACCAGTTTTTCGAGCAGATCGTGAAAGTGTTCCGGGCGAGCGGGCGGACGGTGCCGGTGTTCTGCGATAAACATCTTTCGTGGAATTTCGACTGGGCGAAGAGGATGTACGACACCTCGCGCGAGATGGGGTTCGCGTTGATGGCCGGATCGAGCCTGGCGGTGACATGGCGGATTCCGTCGGTGGAGATGCCGCTGGGCGCGCCGGTGCGGGAGGCGCTGTGCGTTTGCTACGGCGGCGTCGACAGCTACGATTTTCACGGGCTGGAGACGATTCAGTGCATGGTGGAGCGGCGCAAGGGCGGCGAGACGGGCGTGAAATGGATGCAGGCCTATCGCGGCGAGAATTTTTGGAATGCGATGAAGGAGGGCGTGTGGCCGGCGAAGTTGATTGAACGCGGCGCTGTGCCGCAGCCATACGCTGACTCCGGCGCGAGAGGGCTTCAACGATATTTTCCCCACGCCGGATCAGATGCGGGCGCTGGTGAAAGAGCCGGTGGCATATCGATACGAACATAACGACGGGTTACTCTGCACGATGTTACTGATGAACGGACTGGTGAAGGATTTCAATTTCGCGGCGGCGATCGATGGGCGCGTCGAACCGTTCTCGACGCAGATGTATTTGCCGATGCCAGATGGGCGCACGACGCTGGCCGATTTTTTCAGCCCGCTGGTGAATAACATGGAGACGCTTTTTTTGACGGGTAAATCGCCCTATCCGATCGAGCGGACGCTGTTGACGACCGCGTTGACGGCGGCTGGCGTGGAGAGTCTGTACCGGGATCAGACGCGGATGGAGACGCCGCAACTGGCAATCCGCTATCAGCCTTCGCGCGAATCCACTTACTGGAGAACTTAGATGCTGACACGCCGGCGATTTCTGGAATGGGCCGCGCTGGGCGCGGTCGCGCTCGAGCGGCGCGCGGTCGGACAAGACGGGAAAGAACCGCTGCGCGTCGCGGTGGTGACGACGATTTACCGCTATCTTTCGCATGGCCAGCATATCGGCGACCGCTTCCTGGTCGGCTATCCACACAACGGGGAGTGGCACAAGGCGAATGCCAAAGTGGTTTCGCTGTATGTGGACCAGCGGCCCGAGGGCGATTTGAGCCAGGCGCGGGCGAAGGAGTTCGGGTTCAAGGTGTATCCGACGATCGCCGAGACGCTGCGCTGCGGCGGCAAGCAGATGGCCTGCGACGCGGTATTGATCGTCGGCGAGCACGGCGATTATCCGCGCAACGAGAAAGGCCAGATCCTCTATCCGCGATTCGAGTTTTTCGATCAATGCCGCAAGGTATTTGAAGAAGATGGGCGTGTGGTTCCGCTGTATAACGACAAGCACCTGTCTTACAGCTTCACCAAGGCGAAGGCGATGGTGGAGGCGTCGGAGCGGATGGGGTTTCCGATGTTGGCCGGATCGAGCTTGCCCGTGACGTGGCGGTTGCCGGATGTGGAGATCCCGCTGGGGGCGAAGATCGAAGAAGCGGTGATGGTGGGCGAGGGCGGGTCCGATCCGATGGACTTTCATGCGCTCGAAGGAATGCAGTGCATGGTCGAGCGCCGCAAGGGCGGCGAGACGGGCGTGAAGGCGGTCGAGTTACTGCAAGGCGATGCGGTGTGGAAGGCGAACGAGGATGGGCGTTGGTCGAAGCGGCTCCTCGAAGCCGCGCTTTCGCGCAGCGACACACCGCTTGGTTTGACGGTGAAAGACGGGCGGACGCAGAATCTGCTGGCGCCCGGAGTGTTACAAGGACTCGTGAAGAATCCAGCGGCCTATTGCATCGAGTACCGCGACGGTTTGCGCGCTACCATGTTGATGCTGGACGGCGCGATTCAGGACTTCAACTTCGCGGCGAGCGTGGAAGGGAAGGGAGTCATCTCGACTCAGTTCTTCTTATCGCCGAATCCGAACGTGACTTACTCGGCGTGTCTGGTGTCGAAGATCGAACAAATGTTCATGACCGGCCGCGCACCGTATTCGGTGCGGCGGACGCTGTTGACCAGCGGGATGTTGGAGAGTTGCTTGAGGTCGAAGGTGGAGGGGCGGCGGTTGGAGACGCCGCAGTTGGATGTGAGTTACCAGGCGCCCGCCGAATCGCAGTATTGCCGAAGTTGAAGTTGAGGAAGGCCGTGCCGGAGCGTCGGTGCGCGGGCGCCGAAAGCGGCTCATAGCATTCGAGCGGGGCCGGCTGGCGCCAGATGCATGCGGAGGGTGAGTCATGCCAAACCTCGATTGGTTACAATGTCCGGCGACGGTCGGCATTCCCGGCAAGCGCGGCGGCGCATGGGTATTTCGCGGCACTCGCACGCCAATCGCGACGGTGTTCGAGAACCTTCAGGAACTGAGCGTTGGCGAACTGGTGGAAGAATTCGGCGTGACGCTGGAGCAGGTGGAGGCCGTTTTGCAATTCGCCGCGCACAGCACCGAAGCCCCCCGCGCAACCATAGATGCTCGTTCTGTTCGGCGAATTGCTGAATGCCGCGGAGGCCGCGGGGTTTGCAGTTTTGGTGAAGACGGACAAGAATATCCGATATCGCCAAATCATCGCGGGCCGCGCGATAGCCCTTATCGTATTGGGTCAAGGACGTCGGAGCTTTATCAAGCCTTACACCGCGCAAATCAACGCGGCGGTCAGTGCGGCCAAGCCCGGCACTTTGTCGAGGTCGATATGCCGATTCGGTAAGTCCGTAAAAATGCTCGCGCTTGGCCCCGACTTCGTCCAAAAATCCTTATTCCCGATGCTCAGCGGTTCACGATCGAGCGAACATCTCAACTAGCACTGCGGAGACGGTCCGCGCGGTCTTCGCCGAAACCGAGCCTAGCTTGGGGATCAGGCGTTCCCGGTCGACGGCGCGGATCTGGTCCAGGACCACCTGTCCCCGCTTGCTTTGGAAAGTCACGCCGACGCGAGTCGGATAGGGGCGCCCGGAAGTGGTCATGGGAGCGACGATGACGGTCCGCAAATGCCCATTCATTTCCCCCGGTGAGACGACCAGGCAGGGGCGAGTCTTTGGGATCTCGGATCCCACGGTGTGATCCAGTGAGATCAGCCACACCTCGTCCGGGCGCGGGTGATTCACCACCGCCATTCGTCCCGGTCGAATTCGTTCGGCGGTAAGGCTTCCAGCGGCAGTTCATCCGGGGTCGCGGGGTTTGCGGACTGAAACGCCTTCTCCCAGCCCTGGCGCGGCCGACGATCCGGGGCGACGACCAGGCGATCCAGTTCCACGCGAAGATCGACGGTGTCGCCGAAGCCGCATTGGTCGATGAGGGGCTTTGGAATGCGGATGCCGCGCGAGTTGCCGATGCGTACGAGTTCAACTTTCATAATCGCTCCAACGCGATTACATGCAAGCGCATTGGAAGGAGCTTGGAACGCTTCGCCTCGCGTTACTGGCCGCCGGGGGTGGTAGCCGATCGATAGCGTAAGGGCGCTCACGGCATCGCCGTTGCACCGCTGATTAAAGATGGGCACGCGAAAATCGAACCGCGTCCGGATTTGAAATCCGAATCGTCGCGCCTCCAGCCGGCCACGCGCCCGCTGCATATTCAGTTCGCAGCTCCTTCGGTGAAGCCGGCGAGATTCGCATCGCTATTGCAATAAGGCCGGCCGCTCACCGTGCGTTTCGATCGGCGCCAGCGCCGGTTGATCGACACGAAAAGCAATCTGACATCGAGTCGGCTCTGCATCGAGGCAGCGGCTTCATAAGGCCGTCGAACCCACCATCGACCCTACCTCGTTCGGGTTCCCGACCGCCAAGAACTTCCGCCCAGCGAAGCCACACCCTGCACGAAGCCACCACTTCCCAATTGAGCGCAAATCACACGTTCAGCACCGCGCCGCAAAACAAACCGGGAACGGCGCCCAATGGCAATCCCGTCCCCGGTTGAATCGAGCGAAGGCCAATTACATCTTGATGGACTTGATGGTGACGGTGTCGCCTTCGAGCTTGCCGCTGATGGTCACCTTGTGGCCGATGTGCGGCATGACCTTTTCTTTGGAAGCGTCGGCGATTTTATAGATCTTGTCGCCGACGAGGAAGACGGGGGCGGCGCCGTGCTCTTTGACGCACGTGGTGGCGCACTTGATGTCGTCCTCGGTGGCGGCGGCGTGCTTAGCGCCGCACATCGAATCGGAAATGGTTCCGCTCCAGGTGGCGCCGAAAGCGGTAAGGGCCATTGTGGAGCCCAGGGAAACGGTAACGATTAGCTTTTTCATGATGGGAATCACTCCTCTTTTATTCTTGGTTCGCCAACGGGGACGAAGCACTCTTATTGTACGCAAATGGGCGCGCGGCGGATTGGGCGAGGCCTAGCCGTCGGGAAACAGGTTGCCCTGGCCGAGAAGCCAGTGGGGATCCAGACGGCGCTTGACGTCTTTCATGGCTTCGATTTCGGCGGGCGCGAATTGCAACGGGAGGAAATGGGACTTGCGCTTGCCGAGTCCGTGTTCGGCGCTGACGGTGCCGCCGAGAGAAACGGCGTGGCGGGCGAAGGCGGCCATCATTTCGTGGCCGATGTGGTCTTCCTCCTCGCTCGCGGGCATGAGATTGACGTGGAGATGCGCGTCGCCGATGTGTCCATAAAGAACGTATTCGCCCGGCCAGGTGCGGCGTAGCGTGTCTAAATAGAATTCCGTCATCTGGCGGCAGCGGGCGACGGGGACGGCGAAATCGGAGCCGAGCTTCATGAAGCCGCGCCGGATGACGGTTTCGTTCACGCTTTCGGGAAGCGCGTGGCGGAACACGCGGAAACGTTCGCGGTCGCGCGCGGTTTCTCCAAACCAGGAAGCGTCGATGAGGGCGTGGGCGGCTTCAAGCCGATCCACCCAGACGCCGGCGTCCTCTTCGGATTCGATGAGGAGAGCGGCCTGCGCATCGGAAGGAATTTCCGGATAACGCGAACGGACAAGATCGAGCGAGCGGCGGTCGACGAACTCGATCATGCGGAGATTGGGAGCGGGGCGCCAGGCTTCCACGGCGTCAAGTGAATCTCCGAGCGTCGGAAAGAACACGACACCGGAAAGCAGCAGTGGCGGGATGGGCAGCAGGCGCAGGTCGGCTTCGACGACGACGCCGAGAGTGCCCTCGGAGCCGCAAAACAGATCGATCCAATCCATGCCGGGTTCAAGCGGATACCCGGCGGTGGTCTTGGTGGTGTTGGGACGGGGCAAGGCGGGAACCGGAAAATCGATGGCGTCGCCGCGGCGGCATTCGATGAGGCGGCCATCCATCAGCAGCACGCGGAGTCCGAGAATGTGGCGGCGCGTGGAGCCGAAGCGGAAGCTGCGGGAGCCGCTGGCATTGGTGTTGATGGTGCCGCCGACGCTGGCCGTCCATTCCGTGGGGTCCGGGGCGTAGAACTGGTTCGTGGGCGAGGCGGCGGCCTGGAGATCGGTAAGCGTTACGGCCGCGCCGGCGATGGCGCGATCGGGCAAGATTTCCAGACGGCGAAACTTCTCCATGGAAACCGCCCAGCCCGCGCGGGGCATGGAGCCTCCCGTGATGCCGGTGCGGGAGCCGAGAATCGTGATCGGGGTGCGGCTTGCGTTGGCCTCTACGAGGATGGCGCGCAGATCGGACTCGGTGGCGGGAGCGAAGAGGCGATCGGCTTGGCCGGGGAAGCCGGAGGCATCGTTCAGACTGATTTCGGCGAGGTTCACACTTCCAGAATAACCGGCATGATGAGCGGCCGGCGGCTGGTGTTCTTGATGAGGAAACGCTTCAGATCGGCGCGGATTTTCTCCTGCATCACGCCCCAGTCGGTCCGCTCCTCGGCCGAGGAGGATTCGAGCGTTTTGCCCACCACCTGGCGGGCCTGTTGCAGCAGCGGTGAGCCATCCTCGAACGACATGAAGCCGCGGCTCACGATTTCTGGCAGCGCTTCGCTCTTGCCGGAGTGCTTATTGATGGCGATGATCGGCATGACGAAGCCGTCTTCCGACAGATGGCGGCGGTCGCGGATGACCATGTCTTCCACCACTTCGTCGATGGTGCCGGAGTCGATACAGACGCGGCCGACCGGGATCTTGGGACCCCTGCGCGCGCCGCGGCCATCGATTTCCAGCGTGTCGCCGGTTTCGAGAATGAATGACTCTTGGAGGCCGAGGCCGGAGAGATGCGAGGCCAGCGCGGCGTGTTTGGACAGTTGGCGGTACTCACCGTGAACGGGGACGAAAAAGCGCGGGCGGACCAGATTGAGAATCAGCCTCAGCTCCTCGGCCGAACCGTGCCCGGAGACGTGGACGGGAGGGTTCATCGGTCCGTAAATAATCTCGGCGCCGCGGCGCGCCATGTGGTTCATCATCCGATAAATGGCTTTTTCGTTGCCGGGAATGATGCGCGAGCTGAGTACGACGGTGTCGCCTCGCTGCAGCGAGAGTTGTTTGTGATTGTCGATGGCGACGCGCGAGAGCGAGGACATCGGCTCGCCCTGGGTTCCGCTGACGATGGCGACCACTTTTTCCGGGGCGGCCTGCATGATGTCCTGCGGGCGGAGCAGGATGGAATCGGGAATGTGCAACAGGCCGAAACCATGGGCGATCTCGGTGACGCTCAACATGCTGCGGCCCAGGAAAGCCACCTTGCGGCCATACTCGGCGGCTAGGTCGAGGATCTGTTGAAGGCGGTGGATGGAGGAGCTAAAACAGGAGACCACGAGGCGGCGCTCGGCCCGGTTAAAGATGTCCTCGAAGCGGGGCCGGACGGCGCGCTCGCTCTCGGTATAACCGGGGCGGTCGACGTTGGTGGAATCGGAGAGCAGCAGCAGCACGCCGCGTTTGCCGTATTCGGCGAAAGTGTGGAGATCGAACAGCTCGTTGTCGGTGGGAGTGGGGTCCACCTTGAAATCGCCGGTGTGGATGACGACGCCGAGGGGGGTGGTGATGGCGAGAGCGACGGAGGAGACGATGGAGTGGGTGACGTGTATGAACTCGATCGAAAAGGGCCCGAGTTCGATTTTTTGGCCGGGCTTGACCGGATTCAGTTTGGCTTTCGAGAGAAGGTCGTGCTCCTCGAGGCGGCGCTCGACAAGGGCGAGCGTGAAGGCGGTGCCGTAGATGGGGAGATTGATCTGGCCCAGCAGGAAGGGGACGCCTCCGATATGATCTTCGTGGCCGTGAGTGAGGACGAGGGCGCGAACCATTTCGCGGTGCTGTTCGAGATAGGCGAAATCGGGCGTGACAATATCGACGCCGAGCAATTCGGAGTCGGGAAACATCATTCCCGCGTCGAGGACGATAATATCGTCGCCGTACCGGAGGGCCATGGAATTCATGCCAAATTCGCCCAGGCCTCCAAGCGGGATCAATTGTAGTTTACGGTCGGACATAGATATATATGTAGGGAATCTCTAAGGTTAGCAGACGGGGGAAGGAAGGCGCGCCGACCGGCGAAATCGCGGTGGTGGAGGAGGCCCACGCGAGCTTCCTGGGCATGCCCCTATAAGCGAAACGCCTTAAGGTTTTCCGCGGAACCGCCGATGGATGGTGTGAGTGCTTAGCCCGGCTGAGCCATAGAAAGGCTCCTCGATGAACATATCGTCCATTTCCAACCCAATTCAGAGCGTTTTGTCGCTACTTTCCAGCTCGCGGGCGCCCTCGGCTGGAACGGCGGCCACGAACATTGGCCTCGGAGGCCCTCCCGACTCTTCCTCGGTGACGACCCTGGGCCAGTTGTGGCACAATCTGTCGGCGTTAAGAACCTCCAATCCTCAGCAGTTCGCCACTTTTGCGCAGAAGGCGGCGACGGAATTGAAGGCGGCGGCCGCGAATCAGCCAACCGGCGACACGAAGAATTTCCTCAACAACTTGAGCGGGGTTTTGCAAAACGCCGCTACGAATCCTGGCAGTCCGTTGCAATTTCCTAATCCGGGAGGCGGCCCATATATTCCCAGGGATCACCCGCTTGCCGACCAGGCGATGCGGATGCTGACTCAACAATCGGCGGCGATGCTGCAAACCGGTCCCGCCGTCGGGCTGTAGCCAGGCAAACTCTGGAAAAGCTGTGGAAATCCTTTGGAAAGCGGGAACGGGGACCCACAACGAAAATGCCCACCCCTTAAGGTGAGCATTTTTGTCATCGGCCAATAAAGACAGGCCACCCTGTATTACCAGGGCTGATGTTTGGGAGAATCAGGCTCGACGGAATCGACGACCATCAAAACCTGTTGTGATTGGATAATAGGGCTTGCGGGAGATGGAGTCAAGTTGAAAATCGGGACTTTTTCAAGGACCTTCAACCGGCTGACCCTGAATCATTTATGGCCGGCGCCGATTTTTCCACAGAGCAACGCCGACGCGCCGCAAGGCCTGTTTCCAGGGTTAAGAATCAGTCTAACTTAGGGCAAATCGGGCAGTTACTTGTCGGAGAGACGAAGAACGATCATTTGAGCGTCCGCATCCGAATGGCCAAAGCGTGTCGCCAGCAGGCGTATCCCGGCGAAAGCGATGCCGCCCGCGATACAAAGTATGAAAAGAAAGCCGGTTAGCTGTGCGACGCCCATGATGAGGCTCTTCAGCTTAAAGCCAAAATGGGGATCGGGCGGCTTTTCGTCCCAGGTGATGGAAGCGAGATAATGGATGCCCGCCAACAGATTTGCGGCGGCCTGCGCGCCGGGCGGGGATGGAATGATCGCAACCAGCGGACCGGAGCGCTTCACGGTGAGTCCGGGCAGGCGATGGAACTCGGCGGCCTGTTGCCGGGCTATGCCTGGGGTGGGATAGGAAGCGATCAGCAGCGCCAATTCCCCGCCCTCGGCCGAGTGGTAATGGGCGAGTGCTGCCTCGGTGGAAAACTGGAAGGCGAGCGACCGCGCTGGGATTTCTGGGGCGAATTTGGTCAAACCGGCCGGTCCCAGAATATACCGTGCTGAGCCTTCGATTCTGTCCTTGGCGGGCAGGTAATCCGGCAAAACCGGCAATCCGGTACGATGGATGGCGTCGGCGTCGAGGTAACCCAGCACGGCGGCGGGAAACTTGGCCGGTTTCGGACAATTGCCGGAACAGACCAGGACCAGGCTCCCCGACAGCTCCGCCTCGGGTTGGGAGGCGCGCATCCATTGCCAGGCGCCGAAAGCGCCCGTGGCGTCCTTGAAACGGAAGGCCGACACCCTAAAACGGCCGAAATCGGCGCGCTCGGCCGCCTCCAAGCCATACTCGTCCCACAGCGAAGCGTCGGAGGAGACCCCCAGCGCCTGAATCGACCGGATGGCCGGCGCCGGCTTCCAGACGCCCGCCGAAGCCAGACCCACGCAGCCGGTTAAGAAAATCAGCCGGCGCCGCAGCATTTTTTGTACTTCTTTCCGCTGCCGCAAGGGCAAGGATCGTTGCGGCCCGCTTTCTGCTTGGTGTTAACCACCGGCTGCTTGACGGCGCTCGACGCCTCCCCGCCGGCAAACTGCAATTCGGCCATCTCGCGATCCTTCTTGCGTTGGACATTGCGAGTGAAATCCTGAACCGTCGCCTGCGCCGCCCGCCGCTGTTCCTGCACGGCGGCCGTCACCATCTCCTCGCTGTCCTCCTCGTCCTCTTCCTCCTCGTCGTCGGAGTGGTAGGGAAGAACCGGCGTGGGAGCGCCCAGCGCATCGTCGCCGCGCGCGACTTGAAGGAAGAACAAATAGCGGATCGCCTCATCCTCGATGCGATCCATCATGTCCTGGAATAGGGTGAAGGACTCCTTCTTATACTCGATCAGCGGATCCTTCTGGCCGTAGCTGCGAAGGTTGATTCCTTCCTTCAGGTGATCCATCGACAACAGGTGGTCCTTCCACTGGGAGTCGATGATGTTCAGCATGACGACGCGCTCGGCCTCGCGCATCATCTCCGAGCCGATCAATTCTTCCTTCTGCCGGTACCGGGCGACCAGGCGTTCATACAGCGATTCCTCGATCTCGACGCGGTTCATCCCGGCGAACTCCGACGGCTCGAATTTTACGCCGAACGGCGTAAGAATGTCCGACTGAAGTCCGAGGAGATCGAAGTTGGAAGGGTGCTCCTTTTCCGGACAGCGCAGATCGATGGAGGTGACGACGATGCCGCGGATGATGTCGAGAACGCGCTCCTGTTGATCCTCCCCTTCGAGCAACGCGCGGCGCATGCCGTAGACGGCCTTGCGCTGCTTGTTCATGACGTCGTCGTATTCGAGAATGTGTTTCCGGGAGGCGAAGTTCTGCGCCTCGACGGCTTTCTGGGCGTTCTCGATGCGCTTGGTGATCAGCCGGGATTCGATCGGCACGTCCTCCTCCATCCCCAAACGCAGCATGAGGTTCTGCATCTTCTCGCCGCCGAAGATGCGCATCAGGTCGTCCTGCAGCGACAGGTAGAAGCGCGAGCTCCCCGGATCGCCCTGGCGTCCGGCGCGGCCGCGAAGCTGGTTATCGACGCGCCTGGATTCGTGCCGCTCCGTCCCCAGAATGTGCAGGCCGCCGAGGGCGATCACCTCCAGGCGCTCAACATCGGTCCCCTGTTTATAACCGTTGAGCACTGCCAGCCATTCCTGATGCTCCGGCGAGGGGAAGGCGGCGATCTGCATGGCGTCGGGGTCCTTCCCCTGCTTGCGCAACTGTTCCTTGGCCATGAACTCGGCGTTGCCGCCCAGAAGAATGTCGGTGCCGCGGCCGGCCATGTTGGTGGACACCGTGACGGCGCCTTTGCGCCCCGCCTGCGCGACGATCGTGGCCTCGCGCTCATGATTCTTGGCGTTCAGCACCTCGTGCCGCACGCCCATGCGCTTCAGGATTCCGCCCAGCTTCTCGGACTTTTCCACCGAAACCGTGCCGACCAGTACCGGCTGGCCGCTCTCATGCAGCGTCTTGATCTCCTTCGCCGCGTTGCGGAATTTTTCCTCCTCCGTGCGGTAAACCACGTCGGAGTTCTCTTTGCGCAGCATCGGCCGGTTCGTGGGAATGACGATCACGTCCAGCTTGTAAATCTTATCGAATTCGGCCGCTTCCGTCTCGGCGGTTCCCGTCATTCCGGCCAGCTTCTTGTACATGCGGAAGTAGTTCTGAAACGTGATGGTGGCCAGCGTCTGGTTCTCGCGCTCGATCTTCACGCCTTCCTTCGCCTCCACCGCCTGATGCAGGCCATCGGACCAGCGGCGGCCGGGCATCAGGCGTCCGGTGAATTCGTCGACGATGATCACCTGGCCTTCCTGCACGACGTAATCCTTGTCGCGATGAAAGATCACATGCGCCTTGAGCGACTGCTGCACATGGTGGTTCAGCTCGATGCTGGCCGCGTCGTAAAGATTCTCGATGTTCAGCAGCCGTTCGACCTTGGTGACCCCCTCCTCGGTAAGGCCCACGGCCCGGTGTTTTTCGTCGACGGTGTAATCGCCGGTGGTGTACTTTTCGCCCGGCTCCTTGCCTTCGATCACCTCGCCGCGGATCAGCTTGGGAATGATGCGGTTGATCTTGTAATATTTGTCGGTGGATTCTTCGCTCGGGCCGGAAATGATCAGCGGCGTCCGCGCCTCGTCGACGAGGATGGAATCGACCTCGTCGACAATGGCGAAGGCGTGTCCGGGCTGCACGCAGTTCTCC
The DNA here is from genome assembly GCA_963823105.1 of uncultured Acidobacteriota bacterium. Taxonomy (GTDB): domain Bacteria; phylum Acidobacteriota; class Terriglobia; order Bryobacterales; family Bryobacteraceae; genus JAJYKC01. The sequence goes on along the minus strand of CAWGKC010000004.1, from coordinate 325,218 downwards.
AGCCGGAACTTCATGTTGTCGCGCAGGTAGTCGAAGCCGAACTCGTTGTTGGTGCCGTAGGTGATGTCGCAGTGGTAGGCGTGGTGGCGTTCCTGATCGTCCAAATCGTGGACGATCACGCCCACGCTCAGGCCGAGGAATTTGTACAGCCGTCCCATCCACTCCGAGTCGCGCCGGGCCAGATAATCGTTGACCGTCACGACGTGGACGCCCTTGCCTTCGAGAGCGTTCAGGTAAACCGGCAGCGTCGCCACCAGCGTCTTGCCTTCGCCGGTTTTCATTTCGGCGATTTTGCCGCGATGCAGGACGATGCCGCCGATCAACTGCACGTCGAAATGGCGCATGTTCAACGTCCGCCGGCCGGCCTCGCGGCAGACGGCAAAAGCCTCGGTCAGCAGATCGTCGAGCGTGGCGCCTTGCGCGAGCCTTTCGCGAAACTCCACCGTTTTTTGCGCCAGTTCGGCGTCGGAGAGCGCCTCCATCTCCGGCTCCAGAGCGCTAATGGCCGCCACCATCGGACGCATGCGCTTGACTTCGCGCTCGTTCCTGGTCCCAAATATCTTCGCCAGTACTTTATCGATAACCATGAAAATCTCCTCATTCCGCTAATGAAATCCGCCACGCGCGCCGGCGCTCGGGAAGAGCCGCTTCGCGCGCAAATCGCTTTCGCCTAGGCGGAAAAAGGAGGGGGACGCTGAAACAGGGTGGGATGGAAAACGGCGCTCGAATGGGATGCGCGGCACGCCGCGGCCCCAGCCGGTCCGCGGCTGGAACACGCCGCGCACGAGCCGGTTGCGGGAACGATCGCCGGCGCAGGCAACGCCTCCCGCATTTCCGCGCGCAGCCCTCGGGACGCCACTGCGGCATGAGGCGCCTGGGACTTCCAACCCGCCGCCGTTCTGGGCGATCGCGCCAGTGGATGAACGGGCGGCGCGACGCAGACGGCGCACATCGCGGCAAGCAGCAGCATCACCGGACCGGCGGAGCCGATTGCGGTCGAGCGGTCGCGGATTTTTGCCTTGGTGCGCACTTCTACCTAGTTACAGGATAAGAGCGAACCGGAGGGGTGTCAACGCATCTACGTCCTAAGAGTGCGTCGGCGAAAAAACTAGGGACTCTCGCCTGGACAGGTCTGGCGGTTTTCTGCCTTTGCCAGTACGCCGCGGTGCGCGTGATAACCATTACCGAGAGGATCCGCCGACCTCCCTTGGATTTTATCTCTTTCAGCTTTGGAGCGGTCAATAGCGATTTCGGATTCAACGATTCTTGTCACCCATGGGATTGCCTCCTGCGGTGTTGTGGGAACTGGACCGGTTCCGTTGGCATTCTGAGCACCAAGGCGAACGGTGACCCCCTTGAGAAGACCCGAGCAGTCCCCTGGGCAATACCGTGGAGGCGTATGGTCAACCCGTACGCCGGTTGCGGTAGCTGTGCGGTGAAACTAACTATCGCGAGGCTCGGACCAACTTTGGTCATTTCGAAGATGCAAACGGCCAGCGCCCCGTCCCTCCCGTTGATATCGGTAATGAATCTCTTGGGGTTGAATCCAAAAGTGAGAGACATCGCGGTTCGCATCTTTGGCTCAATGGATTTGATAAATTTCGAAGTGAGGTCCTTGAGTCGGTGGCCGTACTTGCAAGCGATCGGGCTTCCTCCGGGGCCGAATAATATATCTCTTTGGCCGCTCATCAAAAAAAGCGGTAGGGAAGCCAGTAGAGGCGATATAAAACCTACCAACCGATTCAATTTTGCATATGTTTTTGTGTCTAACCGTCCCGTCCGGCTTAATGTCGCGTTCAAGGCTGTCCGCAACGGCAACGATTCCATCTCGGTTAAGCCAAATAAAAACAGTGCTTCCGAAGCACGGCAGAGAGCCAGGAGCAAGCCGATCCAAAATATCTGCGAGTGCGTCACAATGGCGCGGGATCGTTGGATTACTTCCTGGACCAAGAAGGTACGATGATACCGGATCTGGGATCTAGAGACGTCGATGTTTCCTACGATGGAGGTAGCGATCTGCAAGCGACCCGGCGCGGTTGCGGCCTGGAGTCCTTCGATGAAGACGTCCGTGGCGGACTTACTGCGACGGCCGAGGCGAAGTCCAGAACGAGTCTTTGTGCTGCGCTCAATGGCAACGAATGTGCAAGCTTCGCCGTCCCTCTGTCGCGGGCTGCCTCCGGGAGCTTGTGTCTCTCCTTCTTTTGCACGAATCCGCAGATCTCATCGCGCCCGACATCCCTCACGGGAACACTGACGAGAAGGCGACCCAGGCGCTTTTCGCATTCGTCGCCGGCGGTCACGAGGAGCTTCAATATCGTGTCGCGGTGAAGGCCCATAATGCGCTCCGTAACGTGGACGCTGGCCCCTTCAATCAGGAGCTGAAGCGCAAGCGCCGCCCAATCCATCGGTATCGTCATGTTGCCGAGCGGCTTCTCATAAGCCTCCGTGAACGTCGTGCCGCATTCGACGCAGCGATACCGTTGCAGTCCGCTCCGGTGTTTGTCGAACCGCTTGGTTTCGCTTTTGTATGAGGCGCATCCCATACCTCAATGCCATAGCAGGCGCTTACTGTCTGTCAAGAGAAAGGTTGACGTTTGTGGAGAATCGATCTAGACTCTAGATGCAAGGCCGAGGTGGGAATCGAACCCATGGCTCAGGAGATGCGATCTCCTGTCCCTAACCAGTCGGGATTAGCTCCTCGGCCACAGGCGGGGCCACAGAAATGTGGCCCCGCAATCCTTCCAACCCTTTGAAGATTGGACATTTAGGAACTCCTCGCTGACCGGTGGACCTCGACAGTAGTACAGATATGGACCGGGCCTCTGCACGGCTGTGGACGCTCAAACTGACAATGAGAAGGGGGCCGCTCGAAGGCTCCATGCTGTTATTTAATTACTCTTAGAGCTCATAGCGTACCTTCCTTCCCCCGTGGCGCGGATCGTCCTCTGTCCCTTGAGTCTATGTAGGACGGTGTACGGAAATCCCGGAACGGCCTCGATCCCCGCTTTCGCTGGAGGGGTGTCAACGCGAACGGCGCGCTTAAAACATGTATAACGGCGTACCGGCCACCGTGGCCACACCTTCCTCATCGGGCGCGCCGACCGGCAACTCCTGCATTTCCTTGACGGGACGGCAGAAGATACCGGTGTCGGACAGGTAGACTTCCAGGTCGGCCGGACGCGGCAGGCTGCCTTGAATCACGGCCTCGGCCAACGGGTCCTCGATATACTTCTGCAACGCCCGGCGCAGGGGCCGCGCGCCATAGCTACGGTCGACCAGCGTCTTCTCGAGAATGTACTTGGCCGCGTCTGCGTTTACGCGGATCTTGATCTGCTTGGCCGCCAGATTCAAATTGATCTGCTCGACCAGGAGATCGATCACCTTCAACAGATCGTCGTCGGTGAGGGAGGTGAACAGGATCACCTCGTCCAGGCGGTTGAGGAATTCGGGGTTGAACGCCCGTTTCACCTCGCCCATCACCATGTCCTCGATCTTGGGAGCGATGCCGGTGAGCGTCGGCGCCGAAAACCCGATCTGGCTCTTCTTATCGAGGAAGCGCGCGCCGAGGTTCGACGTCATGATGATGATGGTGTTTTTGAAATCCACCGTATTGCCCAACCCGTCCGTCAACTGGCCGTCCTCGAAGACCTGGAGCAGGATGTTGTAGACATCGGGGTGCGCCTTCTCGATTTCGTCGAGCAGGATGACCGAATACGGCGCCCGCTTGACGCGCTCGGTCAACTGGCCGCCTTCTTCGTAGCCCACATAGCCCGGAGGCGAGCCGATGAGCTTCGATACCGAGTGCTTCTCCATGAACTCGGACATATCGAATCGGATCAGCGACTTCTCGCTGCCGAAAAGAAACTCGGCGAACGCGCGGGCCACTTCGGTTTTGCCCACGCCCGTCGGTCCGAGGAACAGGAACGATCCCGCCGGGCGCTTGGGCGATTTCAACCCCGCGCGCGAGCGGCGAATGGCGCGCGAAAGGGCCGACAGCGCTTTCTCCTGGCTCACCACGCGCTTGTGCAGTTCTTCCTCGATGCGCAGCAGCTTGCTGACTTCTTCTTCCTTAATCGCCGTCATCGGAACGCCGGTCCAGCGGGCCACCACGTCCTCGATATCGTCCTTGGTTACGATCCCGGTCGAAGTATCGTCAAGGTTGTATTTCTCCCGCAGTTGGCGCAGATTTTCGCGCTCCTTGCGCTCCTCGTCGGAATAAAAACGCGCCTTCTCGAATTCGTGGTTGGCGATGGCGTTTTCCATCCGATGGACGATGAACTTGATGCGCTTCTGGATGTCGGCGACCTCCGTCGGCAGCGTCGTCTGCCTCAGCTTCACGCGCGCCCCAGCCTCGTCGATCAAATCGATCGCCTTGTCGGGAAGGAAGCGGTCCGGAATAAAGCGCGTGGAAGTGAGCACGGCCGATTCGATCGCTTCGTCGGTATACGAAACGGCGTGAAACTTCTCGTAGCGTTCCTTGATTCCGAAAAGAATCCGCGTGGCGTCCACCTCGTTCGGCGGCGGCACTTTCACGGCCTGGAAGCGGCGTTCCAGCGAACGGTCCTTCTCGATGGACTTGCGATATTCGCCCGGCGTGGTCGCGCCGATGCATTGAATCTCGCCGCGAGAGAGAGCCGGCTTCAAAATGTTGGCGGCGTCGAGCGACCCTTCGGCCGAGCCGGCGCCGACCAGGGTGTGCAGCTCGTCGATGAAGATGATGGCGTTCTGGTTCTCCATCAGCTCCTTCATGATCGTCTTCAGACGCTCCTCGAACTGTCCGCGATATTTCGTTCCAGCCACGATCAGCGACAGGTCGAGGGCGAGGATGCGCTTGTCCGATAGAAACGACGGGACGTCGCCTTCGGAAATGCGCTGGGCCAATCCTTCGACGATGGCCGTCTTGCCCACGCCCGGTTCGCCGATCAAAACGGGATTGTTCTTGGTGCGGCGGCAAAGAATCTGCACCACGCGTTCCAGTTCGAAGTCGCGGCCGATCAGCGGATCGAGCGCGCCATCGATGGCCGCCTGCGTCAGATCGCGGCTGAATTCGCTCAACAGCGAGCTTTCCTTCGGCCGGCTGGAGGACATCTTCTCCGACGAGGAACGCTGAATCTCCTCGCGCACCTGGGAGATGCGCAGCCCGCGCTCATGAAGGATCTCGGCGGCGAAACACTTCTCCTCGCGCAGCAGTCCCAACAGCAGATGCTCGGTGCCGATGTGCTTGTGGCTGAGACGCTCGGCCTCCTCGGCGCCGTAGGCGAGCACTCGTTTGCATTCGTGGCTGAGCGGAAGGTCGACGGACGTGGAGACCTTCTCGCGAATGGTGGTGTGCGCCTCGATCTGCTTGCGGATCGATTCGATCGCCGCATGAGAGCGCAAAAAGCGATTGGCCAGCGCCTTATCCTCGCGGAGCAGGCCGAGAAGCAGATGCTCCGTTTCGATGTAGGGGCTGCCAAACTGGCTGGCTTCATAGCGCGCGAAGAAGATCACGCGCCGCGCTTTTTCGGTATAACGTTCAAACATAAGATCCGCCGTATTGATGATGGGATGCTGGCTGTTCCGATGAGGACGAACCCGGCGTCCAAGGGACGAGGACGCCGCGGTCTAATTCGAGGACGCGGTCGCAGCGGCTGGCAAACGACAAGTTGTGAGTGACGAAAACGGAGGTGAGCGTGCGCCTCCGGTGAAGATCGAACAGGAGAGAGACGATGGTCTCGCCGGTGCGGAAGTCGAGGTTGCCGGTAGGCTCGTCGGCCAACAGGACCGCCGGGTCGCCGGCCAGAGCCCTGGCGATCGCCACCCGCTGCTGCTCGCCTCCCGACATCTCGCCGACGCGGTGGGAAGCGCGGCGCTCCAGGCCGACTTCGGTTAGCCGCGCGAGGGCGATGGAGGCGGCCGCCGAGTGGCTCATGCCTCGAATGAGCAGAGGCATCATCCCGTTTTCGAGCGCCGTAAATTCGGGAAGCAGCGAGTGATTCTGCCAGACGAAACCGATCTCGCGGTTCCGGAATTCGGCCAGTTCGGCGTCGCGGAGAGAGGCCAGATTCTTCTGCTCGAAGTAAAGAGCGCCGGCAGTGGGACCGTCGAGTCCCCCAAGAAGATACAGCATGGTGCTTTTGCCCGCTCCCGATTGTCCGATGAGAGCGAGGCGTTCGCCGCGCCTGATCTCGAAATCGACCGAAGAGAACACCTCCACGCGCTCGCCGCCCGAGACATAGCTCTTCGAGAGACGGACCGCCTGGAAGACGGCGCTGGCAACGGGATCGCCCGCTTCGTGGTTCACCTATAAACTAACGTAGCATGACGGGCAAAAATGTAGCTTCGCAAAATGGCCTTACGTCGCCGTCTAGCGGTTGAGGACGGCGGCAAGCGGCTTCTGTTCGGGTTCGGGCGGCCCGGCGAGCAGCGGATAGATGAGGCCGGCGATCGCCGCGCCCAGAATCGGAGCCGTCCAGAACAGCCACAACTGAGCGGTAGCCCAACCACCTACAAACAGCGCCGGGCCGGTGCTGCGCGCGGGATTGACCGAAGTATTGGTGACGGGAATACCCACCAGATGGATCAAGGTCAAGCCCAGTCCGATGGCGATAGGCGCGAACCCCTGCGGCGCACGGACATCGGTCGAGCCGAGTATGATCATCAGAAACATGAACGTCAGCACCACTTCCGCCGTAAAACAAGCGGTGAGCGAATACCCTCCCGGAGAATGTGCCGCATAGCCGTTGGAGGCGAAACCGCCGCTCACATCGAAGCCCGCCTTACCGCTCGCGATCACAAACAAAACGCCGGCCGCGGCGATGGCCCCGGCCACCTGTGCTGCGATATAGGCCGGAACGCCCGAGGCCGGAAAGCGTTTCGCGACGGCTAGACCGACGGTTACGGCCGGATTCAAGTGGCATCCCGAGATGTGGCCGATGGCGAACGCCATCGTCAACACCGTAAGCCCGAAGGCGAACGCCACGCCCAGAAATCCGATACCCAGGGCCGGAAACGCCGCCGCCAGCACCGCGCTGCCGCAGCCTCCGAAAACCAGCCAAAACGTGCCCAGAAACTCCGCCAAAGACTTTCGTCCAAGAGACATTTCACCCGCTCCTTTTCCGGTGAGCCGCCTCATCGGGGGCGGTCTCCCGAAGATACTATCCCGAATGGGAAGGGCGCGCAACCGAGAAGCGGAGCTGCTACTGCGCCCCTCGCGAGAGAAGCATCACCTTCAGGGTTTGGAACATGATGTACATGTCCATCGAAAACGCCAGATTTTTGATGTAGTAAAGATCGTACTCAAGCTTGGTGATAGTGTCTTCGAGCGTGTCGCCGTACTTGTGATTGATTTGCGCCCAACCGGTAATCCCGGGTTTGACGCAAAAGCGCTGGCGGTAATAAGGAATTTGCTCGCTGAGGATTTCGACAAACTCGGGCCGCTCCGGCCGGGGGCCGACGATCGACATCTCGCCGCGCACGACGTTGTACAACTGAGGCAATTCATCCAGGCGCAGCCGGCGAATCCACTTTCCCACCGGCGTGATGCGCGGATCGTCTTTCGCCGCCCAGACCGCGCCGGTGCCCGCCTCCGCGTCCCGGTACATCGATCGAAATTTATAAAGTAGAAACGCCGCGCCGTCACGGCCAACGCGCCGCTGGCGGAAGAGTACCGGCCCACGGGAGGTCAATCCCACGGCGACGGCGGTGATCAGCATCAGCGGCAAAGTGAGGATGAATCCGGCGGCGCCGATCAACAGGTTATAGAGCGACTGAAACGCCACCCGGTTGGCGCGCGGCCCAAGTTCGGCCGAAAATATCAACTGCGACGGCCTCAGACTCTTGGTATGGATGCGGCCGAAGGCGTTTTCGTATAGCGTCTGGGCGTCTTCGATGGCGACGCCGGAAAACCGTAGATCGAGCAGATCCTGGACCGGCAGGCGTCCGCGGCGCTCGGCCATGCTCACGACAATACGATCGGGCTTGGTGGCGGCGGCGATTTGCCGAAGATCGTCTACCTCGCCGAGCAGTTGCAACCGCCCGGACGGGTTCGGCTGGCTGGAAATATGATCCAAATACCCGATCGCCTCCAGTCCCATTTCAGGACGGTCGGAGATCCGTTCATAGATCTCAGCCGCCAGCGCCGACCAGCCTAAAAACATCACCCGGTTGCGGCGGAGCGCCCGCAGCACGAGAACCTCGTAAAAAATCCGCCACGAAGGAAGCAGAACCAGCGTCAGCCCGCTCCCGGCGATCATCGTCCACTTGGGCAGGGTGAAGGCGTCCAGATGGAGATAGGTAAGCAGCGCCTGGGCCATGAACGCCAGACCGAGGACTAAACAGAGTTGCTGGACGAGCAAAATCTTACTTTGAATCCGGAATTTCCAGTAGAGATCGTGGAAATATATCCCGAAGATGATGCACCCGGCGACGATCGCGATCCGCCAAACTCCATTATCGTCAAGCAGGAAGACTTCCGGGTCGGCGCCCGGCATGAGAAATACGGCCAGGAAATAGCAAAAAAATATGAGCAGCGCCTCGGAAATAAGCAGCCCAATTACACTGGCCGGGATAAAGACGCGAAAGAGGCGGATCATGGGGCTGGCGACTGTCTCATTGGCGACTTTATCACACTTCAAATTACGGCCGTTTCGAGGTTTTTCTTTAGCTTGGCCAAATAGATGGAAGACGGTTGACTTGGATCGCCTTGGGGAAGATAATGGATCTGGGACCATTCTGGTCGCTGTTGGTAAGGTTCCGGTATGCTGAAACTGACGAAAAAAGCGGACTACGGGCTGATCGCCCTCAAGCATTTAACGGTCCGCGCCCGCGCGGCGTCGGAATCCGGGACGGCGGACGTTAGCGCCAGCGCCAAGGAAATCGCCGAAACGTACGCGATTCCGCAGGCGTTGCTTTCGAAGATCCTCCAGAAGCTCGCCCGCGCCGGTTTCCTGCAAAGCGAGCACGGCACGAACGGCGGCTACCGGTTGGCGCGCGATCCCGAGGAAATCACCACGCTCGAAGTGATCCGCGAAATCGACGGGCCGATTATTCTCACCGCTTGCTTCACCGAGCACGGCGAATGCAGTCACACCGACCGCTGCAACGTCCGGGAGCCGTTGCGCAAGGTTCATGAAGGAATCCTCAGGTTGCTTTCAAGCATCAGCATCGCAGAGATGTCGCGCGAGGACGCCAAAGTTCCCGGCCTCGACGCCCCGCCGCCGGAAGCGCGGCTTTACGCCCTCGAAGCCGGTTTGCCGAAACAAGAGAAGATTTGCTGATCGAACGATGAAATCGAAAAGGAACGCCACGTTATGAAGCTGCCGATTTACATGGACAACCACGCGACCACGCCGATGGACCCGCGGGTGTTCGAAGCGATGAGGCCCTATTTCACCGAGATATTCGGCAACGCCGCCAGCCGCAATCATAGTTTTGGCTGGCAGGCCGAGGAGGCGGTGGAGAAGGCGCGGAAACAGATCGCCAGCCTGATCGGCGCGACGGCGAAAGAGATCGTCTTCACCAGCGGCGCGACGGAATCGAATAATCTCGCCCTGAAAGGCGTGGCCGAGATGTATGGGGAGAAGGGCAACCACATCATCACCGCCGCTACCGAGCACAAGGCGATCCTCGACACCTGCAAACATCTGGAGAAAAACGGCATCCGGGTGACCTACCTGCCTTTGCAGGCCAACGGCTTGATCGACCTGGACATGCTGAAGGAATCGATCACGGATAAAACGATCCTGATCAGCGTCATGTACGCCAACAACGAAATCGGCGTCATCCAGCCGATGGCCGAGATCGGACGCATCGCGCACGAGCGGGGCGTGCTGTTCCACACCGACGGCGTGCAGGCGGTGGGCAAGGTTCCGGTGAACGTCATCAAGGACAATATCGACATCATGTCGCTCACCGGGCATAAGCTCTATGGGCCGAAGGGCGTGGGGGCGCTCTACGTCCGGCGCAAAGGCCCGCGCGTGCAACTGGCGGCGCAAATGGACGGCGGCGGGCACGAGCGCGGGATGCGTTCCGGTACGCTGAATGTCCCGAGCATCGCCGGATTCGGCGAGGCCTGCGCCATCGCCCAGCGCGAGATGCCGGAAGAGTCCAAACGGCTTTCCTTCCTGCGCGACAAACTGCGACGCCATCTGGAGTCCGAGCTCGACGAAGTGTACATCAACGGGACGATGGAGAGCCGGCTGCCGCACAATCTGAACATCAGCTTCGCCTACGTCGAAGGCGAATCGCTGCTGATGGGCATCAACGACGTCGCCGTTTCGAGCGGCTCCGCCTGCACATCGGCCACGCTCGAGCCGAGTTACGTGCTGAAGGCGCTGGGAGCGGGCGACGACCTCGCTCACTCCTCCATCCGCTTCGGTCTCGGCCGCTTCAATACCGAAGAGGAAGTGGATTACGTCGGCGCCAAAGTGGTCGACGTGGTGAAGAAACTCCGCGAACTGTCTCCGCTTTACGAGATGGCCAAAGAAGGCGTGGACTTGACGAAAGTAGCTTGGACGGCGCACTAGAATAAAGGAAAAAAGGAACCAATCATGGCATATTCCGACAAAGTTCTCGATCATTACAACAATCCGCGCAACGTCGGCTCGCTCGACAAAAGCGACCCGAACGTCGGCACCGGCATGGTGGGCGCTCCCGAATGCGGCGACGTCATGAAGCTCCAGGTGAAAGTGAACCGGGAGACGGGCGTCATCGAAGAAGCCAAATTCAAGACGTTCGGCTGCGGCTCCGCCATCGCCAGCTCGTCGCTGGCCACGGAATGGCTGCACGGCAAGACGGTGGACGAGGCGCTCCAGATCAAGAACACCGAGATCGTCAACGAGCTCAGCCTGCCTCCGGTGAAGATCCACTGCTCGGTGCTGGCCGAAGACGCCATCAAGGCCGCCATCGCCGACTATAAGAAGAAAGCGGCCGCCACGCAGACCGACGCTGTCGCCGTCAATTAACCGCCGATGATCGAGGTCACACCCAAGGCCGTGGCGAAAATCCGCGAGGCCTTCGCGCGCGAGGGCGTCTCCGGCGGTCTGCGCCTGGGCGTGCTGGGCGGCGGCTGCTCCGGCCTAAGCTATCTTTTTAAGTTCGAGCCGAAGCCGCGGCCGACGGACAAGGTCTTCGACTTCGAGGATGTTCGGGTTTTCGTCGATCCAAAAAGCATCGTCTTCCTCGACGGCATGACGCTCGATTGGAAGGACTCGCTGATCCAGTCCGGCTTCGCTTTCGATAATCCTCACGCCACCAAAAACTGCGGCTGCGGAACCTCGTTCTCGGCGTGAGCGCGACGGTCGATTATTTCGAATCGCTGGGACTGGAACGGCGCTTGGCGCTGGACGAAGCGGATCTGCAGAAGCGGTTTTACGAGTTAAGCCGCCAATGGCACCCCGATCGCTTCGCCCGCAAGAGCGAGGCCGAGCGCGAACAGGCGCTGGAGAATTCCTCGCGCCTGAACGACGCCTACCGCACGCTCCGCGATCCGATCCTGCGCGCGATGCACTTATTGGAACTGGAGGGTTTTGAAATCGGAGAACAGCGTTCGAAGGACGTTCCTCCGGAGTTGCTCGAAGAGGTTTTCGAATTGAACATGGCGCTGGAGGAGTTGCGCGAGGGCGACGAAAGCGCGCGGCCCCAACTGGAGACGGCGCGGAAAAATTTCGAGGCCTTGCTGAACCAATCGGGAAGCCAGCTTGAAGAGCTGTTCCGCGCCTGGGATTCCTCGCGGGAAAAAGCGAAAGCTCCAGGAGATTCGCGGCGTTTTGAACCGGCGCAAATACATCCGCAACCTGGTTCGGGATGTAGAAAAGGAACTGGCCGGCGAAGCCGCTTAACGAAAAATGTCTACCTTTGAAATCGATTTCGGAAAACGCGAGCGCGTGGTCGGCATCGACCTCGGCACCACCAATAGCCTGGTCGCGTTCATGGATCTCACCGGTCCCGCCATTATTCCCGGCGAAGACGGCGACAACCTGGTGCCAAGCGTCGTTTCTTTGCGCGAAGACGGCGAGATCGTCGCGGGCAACCCGGCGAAGGAGCTTCTCCTTACGCATCCGGAGCGCACGGTGTATTCGGTGAAGCGCCTGATGGGGCGAGGCCGAATCGACGTTGAGGACGAGTTGAAGCTGTTCCCTTTCCGTATCGCCGAAGGCGGCGAAGGCGTTATCCGCCTGGATCTCGCCGGCCGCCACTTCACGCCGCCGGAGATTTCCGCCTACGTTTTGCGCCAACTGAAAAGAAACGCCGAGGCGTTTCTGGGCGAGCCGGTTGCGAAAGCCGTCGTCACCGTCCCCGCTTATTTCAACGACGCTCAACGCCAGGCGACCAAGGACGCCGGACGCATCGCCGGGCTGGACGTGCTGCGGCTGGTGAACGAACCCACCGCCGCCGCGCTCGCCTACGGCCTGGACAAGCGCAAAGACGGCATCGTCGCCGTTTACGATTTCGGCGGCGGCACGTTCGACATCTCCATCCTCAAGCTGCACGACGGCATTTTCGAGGTGCTCGCGACCAACGGCGACACGCACCTCGGCGGCGACGATATCGACAATCTCATGCTTCGCATCGCGCTCGAAGACATCGAGAGCGAATGGGGCGAGGATCTTTCGAGCGACGCCGAGGGAGTCCAGCGCCTGCGCCGCGCCGTGATCGCCGCGAAAGAAGCGCTTTCTTTCGCTCCGTCGGCGGCGATCGCGCTCGAATATCGCGGGAAGACTTATGACGCGCCAGATCGTCCGCGAGCTTTTCGACAAGCTGATCGCCCCCATCGTCGCCCGCACTCTCGGCCCGTGCCGGGCGTGCATCCAGGACTCCGGGATGGGAGTGGAGGCGATCGACGAAGTGGTTCTCGTCGGCGGTTCCACCCGCATTCCGCTGGTCCGCGCGGCGGTGGAGACGCTGTTCCGCGCCAAGCCGCACACCGATCTCAATCCCGACGAAGTGGTGGCGCTCGGCGCCGCGGTCCAGGCCGGCATTCTCTCCGGCGAGGTGGAAGATAAACTCCTGCTCGACGTCACTCCGCTATCGCTCGGCATCGAGACGATGGGCGGCGTGGTGTCGAAGCTGATCCACCGCAACTCGACCATCCCGGCGAGCGCCACCGAGAATTTCACCACCGCCGTCGACGGCCAGCGCAACGTGCTGATCCACGTTCTGCAAGGCGAGCGCGAATTGGTGAAGGACTGCCGCAGCCTGGCCCGCTTCGATCTGAAAGACATCGACCCCATGCCGGCCGGGCTGGCCCGGATCGAAGTCCGCTTCCTGATCGACGCCAACGGCATTCTGAACGTCACCGCCCGCGACAAGCGCACCGGCAAGGAAACCAGCGTGGACGTGAAGCCTTCCTACGGCCTGACCAACGAGCAAGTGGAAAAGATGATCATCGAATCGGTGGAGAACGCCGAGGAGGATTTCGCCGAACGCCAGGCGCGCGAAGCCCAAGTGGAGGCCGACAACATTCTCCGCGCGACGGAAAAGGCCAAGCGCAACGACGCCTGGTTTGAGTTGGCCGAAGAGCGAGCGCGCCGCCATCGACCGCGCCGTGAACGAACTGCTGGTGGTGTATCATAGCGGCGATCATCACGCGATCCAGGCGAAGATCGAGGCGCTAAACCACGCGACGCAGGCCCTGGCGGAGAAGATGATGAACACCGCCGTCGGCGCCGCGCTCAAAGGAACGAAGATTTAGCGCCGGAGGTTTTTCATGCCGAAACTCGACTGGAACAACATCGACGACATCGCCCTGAGCCTGCACGAAAAGTTCCCGGATCTCGATCCCACTCACATCCGCTTCACCGACCTGCACAAGTGGATTATGGAGCTCGACGATTTCGGCGGGGAGCCGTCGGCGTCCACCGAAGGCAAGCTCGAAGCGATCCAGATGGCGTGGCTCGAAGAATATCAAGATAGCCTGGAGTAACCTCCGCGCCGCGCGGCGCGCCATTTAGGGACATCCTTATGTGCAAGCCCGCTCTGCTGTGCGCACTGGCGCTGGCGGCCGGAGTCTCCGGTCCCGCCGCAACGCCCACCCCGTTGGCCATTCGAAACGCGCGAGTGATCCCCGTCAGCGGTCCCGCCATCGCGAGGGCGACCGTCGTGGTCCGCGACGGATTGATCGTGGACGTCGGGGAGAATGCGGCGATTCCGCCCGGCGCCTGGATTATCGAAGGCGACGGCCTCACCGTCTACCCAGGGCTGATCGACGCGCTCGACAACGCCGGCATCACCGACCCCAATGCCCTCCCCGCCGCGCCCGCGCCACGCCGCCCTGGTGCGGGACCTCCCGCAGCAGCCGCCGCCGCGCCGCCCGCCCAAGGACCCGAAGACCGCCCCGCCACGACAAGCTGGCTGCGCGCGGCCGACCTGGTCAAACCCTCCGATCCCCGCGTCGCCGCTTTGCGCAATTTCGGTTTCACCACCGCCGTTTCTTTCCCGATGCGCGGCATCTTCGCAGGCCAGGGCGCGGTGATCGAACTGGCCGGCGACAACGCGGGCGAGATGATCGTCTCGACGCCAGCCGCCGAATACCTGACGCTCGCCAGCGCCGGTTTCGCCAGCTATCCCGGCTCGCTCATGGGCGTCATCGCCTATATCCGCCAGGTTTATCTCGACGCCGGCCACGATCGTGCCGTCGCCGCCGCCTACGCGCAAACCCACGTTGGGATGAAACGCCCCGCCTACGATCGCGCCCTCGAAGGCGTCCTGGAGCCTCCGCGCATTCTGCTTCCCGCGCACCGCAAAGTCGAAATGGAGCGGATGATCCGCTTTGCCAACGAGCTTCACCAGACCGCCGTCCTCTATGGAATGGATGAAGCGTACCGCGCCGCTCCGGAGCTGAAGGCCGCCGGTGTGCCCGTGCTGGTGAGTTTGAAGTGGCCGGAGAAGCCGCGCGACTCCAATCCCAACGCCTACGAAACTTTGCGCGTCCTCGAAGTGCGCGACCGGGCTCCGTCGTCGCCCGTCCGCGCTCGCCAAGGCCGGAGTCCCATTCGCGTTTTATTCCGACGGCCTGACGAGCGGGACGGAAATCAAGCGCGCCATCCGCCGCGCCCTCGACGCCGGACTTTCCCAAGACGACGCCTTGCGCGCGATGACGCTCGCCCCGGCGCAAATCTACGGCGTAGCGGATCGTTTGGGAACGATCGAAAAAGGAAAAATCGCCAACCTCCTGGTCACGAAGGGCGACCTGTTCGGCGACAAGACGGAAGTGAAATTCATCATCGTTGACGGAAAAACAGTTCGAGCCGGAACCCGAGGCCGAGCCGCCGGGCGCCGGTTCTCGACCGGCGATGCCCGAGGAGGCCGCGCGATGAAGATCCCGGCGCTCGTTCTGATCTCAAGCGGTCTGCTCGCCGCGCAGGTAACCGTCGTCAAGAACGCGACGATTCTCACCGTCACCAAAGGCACGATCGAGAACGGATCCATTCTGATCCGCGACGGCAAAATCGCCGCCGTGGGCAAGACGGTGGATGCGCCCGCCGGAGCGAACGTCATCGACGCTACCGGCCAGTTCGTCATGCCCGGCATCATCGACTGCCACTCTCACATCGCCACCGAAGCGGTAAACGAAGGCAGCATTTCGGTGTCGTCGATGGTGGGCATCGAGGACACGCTGAACCCCGAAGACATCTATATTTACCGGGCGCTCGCCGGCGGCGTCACGACCGCCAACATCCTGCACGGCAGCGCGAACGCCATCGGCGGCAAGACCGTCGTCATCAAAATGCGCTGGGGCAAAACAGCGGCCGAGCTGCCCTTCCAAGGCGCGCTTCCCGGCATCAAGTTCGCCCTCGGCGAGAATCCCAAGCGCCAGGGCTCGCCTTCCGTTTTCCGCACCACGAACCTGCGCTATCCCGCCACGCGCATGGGCGTCGACGACGTCATCCGCGAAGCCTTCAACGAGGCGAAGCAATATCAAGCCGATTGGAACGAGTACCGCGCCAAAGTGGCCAACGGCGAGCATCCCATCCCTCCGCGCCGCGACTTGAAACTGGAGCCGCTCGTGGAGGTGCTCGAAGGCAAGCGCCTCGTCCACGCCCACTGCTACCGCGCCGACGAGATCCTGATGCTGCTGAAGGTCGCCGACGATTACGGCTTCAAGATCCGCACCCTGCAGCATGTCCTCGAAGGCTACAAAGTGGCCGAGGAAATCGCCGCCCACGGCGCCGGCGCATCCACCTTCAGCGATTGGTGGGCGTACAAAATGGAAGCCATCGACGCCATCCCTTATAACGCCGCGATCATGGCCAAAAAAGGCGTTCTCGTCAGCCTGAATTCCGATTCGGAAGAGTTGATGCGGCATCTGAACGACGAAGCGGCCAAGACGATGAAGTACGGTGGCATGACCGAGACCGAAGCTCTTTCGATGATCACCATCAACCCCGCCAAGCAGCTCATGATCGACAACAAGACCGGCTCGATCGAAGTGGGCAAGGACGCCGATCTGGCGATCTTCGACGCCCATCCCTTGTCTAACTACGCCAAGGTGACGAAAACCGTCATCGACGGCGAAGTGTACTTCGACCGCGAGAAAGATTTGGCCGCGCGGCCCGCCCTGGAGAAGGAAAAGGAAGCCCTCATCGCCAAGGAGAAAGAGCGTCTTCGCAGGGATTCGCCGCGGCCCGGTGGACGCAGAGAGCAGCAACCACAAGAAGCGGAGGCCGCGCAATGATTGCCCGCGCCATGGCCGCCGCTTACCTCGCCTCCACGCTCTGGGCCGGCCCGCAGGATTCCTTCGTCATCGTACACGCCACCATCCATCCGGTCTCCGGTCCGGAGATCCCCAACGGCTCGGTGCTCGTGAAGGACGGCAAGATCGAAGCCGTGGGCGCTCGCATCCCCGCCCGCGGCGTCCGCGTCATCGAAGGCAAGGGTCTGCACGTCTATCCCGGCATGATCAACTCGGCCACCCTCCTCGGCCTGAGCGAGATCTCCTCCATCCGCGAGACCAACGACACCAACGAAATCGGCGATTTCAATCCGCAGCTCACCGCCGAAGTGGCGATCAACCCGGCCAGCGAACACATCCCCGTCACGCGCGCCAACGGCGTCACCACGGCCGTCGCTCTCCCCTCCGCCGGCGGTTCGCCGGGCCTGATCACCGGCCAAGCCGCGCTCATTCACCTCGACGGTTGGACCTGGGCGGAAATGACCGTGCTTGCCGATGCGGCCGTCGGCCTGCAGTTCCCTTCCCTCGACCCTCCCCGCCGCTCCTTCCTCGCTCCGCCCGGCGGCGCAACGACTCCCTTCCGCGAAATCCAGCGCGCTTACGACGAGCGCCTTCGCAAACTAACGGAGTTTCTCGAAGACGCCCGCCGCTATCGAACCGCCAAGCAAGGCCACGCCGCCGGCTTTGAAACGGATCTCAAGTTCGAGGCGATGATCCCCGTGCTCGAAAAGAAGGTCCCGCTCCTCGTTCTCGCCCCGCGCGAACAGCAGATCCGCGCCGCGCTCGAATTCGCGAAAAAAGAGAACGTGCGCATCGTGCTCGCCGGCTGCCGCGAACTAGGCAGGCTCGGTCCCGATATCAAAGCCGCCAACGTGCCCGTGATTCTCGGACCCACCCTTGAGACTCCCCTCGAAGAGGACATGCCCTACGATCAGGCCTACGCCCTGCCCGCCGCGTTCTACCGCGCCGGCATCAAGATCGCCTTCGGCACCTTCGACGTCCAGTTCGCCCGCAATCTCCCGTACGAGGCGTCGATGGCCTCCGCCTTCGGCCTTCCCAAAGACGAAGCTTTAAAATCGGTCACGCGGAACGCCGCCGAAATCTGGGGCGTCGCCGATCGCCTGGGTTCCATCGAGCCGGGAAAATCCGCCGACCTCATCGTCACCGACGGCGATCCGCTCGAAACGCGCACCCAAGTGCTGCAAGAATACATCGCCGGCAAACCCGTCGATCTCGACAACAAACACAAGCGGCTTTACGAGAAGTACATGAAGCGCCCTTAGCGGCAGTGGGTCGCTTTGCCCCAGGTTCACGACCTAAATAGTGAAGACTGGTACCGAGCCGCGACTGTAAAGGAGCGGTAGCTACAGCCGCTCTCCCAGGTAAACTTCCATTGGTTCTCCTTGCCCGGAAACGACGTGACGGATCGATTCCTGGACGTCCTCATCCTTCCATAACCAGCGCGTGCTTCCATGGCGCGCGTCCGCTTCCACGACCACATGAACGTGATTGCTTCTCACATGCGCGGCCCAGAGACTCCAGCCGCGGTGCAAGCAGACTTCGCGGAGAGCGTCGAGTACGGTCATACGGCGGTCTCTGTCAAGGAAATAGGGCAGTTGGTCCATCTGCTGGCGCATCACCGCGACACGCTCTGGATTCGCCTCCGCCAATCGGCCGCCGGGAACCTTGTGGTTCCGGTCGACTGTGCCGGATTCGTCGCCGTGCAGGTGCGACCCATAACAACAGTCGCGGCCCCGTTTAGCGTATCCCTAGTTTGGCCAATGCTTCCCCGAATCTATCACTCCTGTGTCGCGCACCCGTTCTCGCCCGCGGGAATCCGTGCGTGAGAGGTTATAATGCACAAGATGCCTGTCTCCGCGGACACGCTCCAACTCCAACTCGACTACTCCGCCTGGGCCAGCCAGCGTTTGCTGGATGCCGCCGCCAAGCTCTCGCCAGAAGAACTGACCAGGGACTTCCAGACGGCCGATAAAACCGTGCTCGACACGCTGGTCCACATCTATGCGGCGGACCGCATCTGGCTGTCGCGCGTTTTGGCTCAGCCGCGAGCGGCGTTCCTCGATCCCGAGGATCGCGACCTGACGTTGCTGCAAACGGAATGGCCGGCCTTGCATCGACGCTGGAAGCGGTGGCTGAGCGATTTAAGCGACGAGGATGTGACGCGGCCAATCTCATTTCAAGATCTGAAAGGCCGGCCCTACTCGCAGCCCGCATGGAAGATTCTTCTACACGTGGTGAATCACGGCACGCACCACCGGGGCCAGGTTTCGGGCTTCCTGCGCGCGATGGGACACGCGCCGCCGCCGCTGGATTTGATGCACTATTACCTGACGCTCTAAACCACGGCCCGTCTATCCGAAGTAGTCCTTCACCTTATCGAGCAGGCCCTTTTCCTTCGGCTCGTTCTCCTCGGGCAGCGTCTCGCGCAATTGCTCGAACATTTTCTTTTGCTCCCGCGTGAGCCGCACCGGCACCTTCACTTCGACGTGAACGTACAAATCCCCGCGCCCGCTCGCCTGCAAATGCGGCACCCCCAGATTGCGGAGGCGGATGCGCGCGCCCGGCTGCGTTCCCTCGGGAATCTTCACCGTGTGCAAGCCGTCGAAAGTCAGCAACTCCACCTCCGTTCCCAGCGCGGCCTGCGCGATGTTCACCGGCACGGTGCAGTAAAGGTCGTCCTCGTTCCGTTCGAAGATCGGATGCTCCTTCACCTTAATGACGACGTATAAATCTCCCGGCGGCCCGCCATTCGGTCCGGCCTGGCCCTCGTTTTGAAGCCGCAGCCGGTTGCCGTCGGCGACCCCGGCCGGAATGCTCACCTTCAACTTCCGTGTCGTGCGAAGGAACGCTTCGCCGCGGCACTCGGTGCAGGGACGGCGAATGATCTGCCCGCGCCCGCCGCACTGGGCGCACGTGCGCCGCACCGAAAGAAATCCCTGCTGATACGTCACTTCCCCGCGCCCTCTGCAAATCGAGCAAGTGACCATGCCGTCCACTTTTTCCGCGCCCGTTCCCTCGCAACGCGTACAAGGTTCCATCCGTGGCACCTGCACGTCGGCGCTCATCCCGCGAATCGCGTCTTCCAGACCGATTTCCAGATCGAAGCGAAATCGTCGCCGCGCTGCACGCGAGTCCGTTTCCTACCGCCTCCGCCGCCGAAGAGGTCGCCAAAGCCGAACAAATCGCCCAGAATATCGCCAAAATCGGAAAAGGAGTTGGGGTCGAAACCACCGCCGCCTGAG
The DNA here is from genome assembly GCA_963823105.1 of uncultured Acidobacteriota bacterium. Lineage (GTDB taxonomy): Bacteria > Acidobacteriota > Terriglobia > Bryobacterales > Bryobacteraceae > JAJYKC01. The sequence goes on along the minus strand of CAWGKC010000004.1, from coordinate 305,304 downwards.
GCGCCCTGCAAGCCCTGATGCCCGAACCGGTCGTAGGCGGCGCGCTTCTGCCCATCGCTCAGCACGGCATAAGCCTCGGCCGCTTCTTTAAATTTTTCCTCCGCCGCGTGGTCGCCCGGATTGCGGTCGGGATGGTGTTGCAGCGCCAGCTTGCGATACGCGCTCTTCAGCGCCTGCTCGTCCGAATCCCGCCCAACGCCCAGAATTTCGTAGTAATCGCGTTTGGTCACATTCACGCTTTCTTCACCGCTACTTTCACCATCGCCGGGCGCAACGGCCGGCCTCGGAAGTTATACCCGCGCTGGTACTCTTCGAGGATCGCGTTCTCTTCGGCCTCTTCGCTCTCCTCTTTTTGAATGGCGTGATGCAGGTTCGGATCGAAGACCGTCCCAACCGCCGGCACCGGCTCCAACCCCAGCTTCGTCAGGTTATCCAAAAGCCTTTGATAGATCAGCCCCATGCCCTTCGCGTATTCCTTATCGGCCGTCTCCGCCTTCAACGCGCGTTCGAAATCGTCGAGAATCGGAATCATCGCCCGCACCGCCTCGGTGCTGGCGTACTCCATCGTCTCGAACCGCTCCCGCTCGACACGCCGCCGGAAATTGTCGAATTCGGCCTGCCGTCGCAGCAGCCTGTCGTTCAGCTCGTTCTTCTCCGCCGTCAGCCGTTCGATCTCGGCCGCCAATGCCGAGCCGCTTGCCTCGCTCTGTTCCGGCGCTTCGGCGACAGTTTTATTGTCTTCCATAAATTCCAGTTTACGATTTACTCCGCGTAGGGGCCGCGCCGTCTCAGGCGGGCAGACTTTGGAAGGCCCCGCCCATGTGCAGCACGGCGGAAATGGCCTTCGAGTAATTCATCCGCATCGGCCCTACGACGGCGATCTTGGCCGAGAGCCCGCCTCCGAGAGAGATCGTCACGCCGATCAGCGACAGTTCTCTCATGCCCGGATGCACCTCGCCCAGCCCCACGCGCACCGCCACTTCGCCCGATGGCTGCTCCAGAAAGCGGTCCAGCAATTGCAAGATGCGCTTCTTCTCTTCCAGTGCCCGGAACAGATCCCGCATCTTCTCCTGGGTCAGATGCAAATCGGCGCCCATCAGATTCCCCGCGCCCTCCATGTGAACCTCCGGCTCCGGTTCGATGTCGAGCAATCCCTTTGCGTAAAGCACCGTCAGCTTGCGCAGCACCGCGTCGTACGCCGCGCGCTCCTCGGCCAACCGCCGCCGTAGCTCCAACCGCACCCGCGACAACTGCCAGCCGCTGAAGTTGTGGTTCATGTAATTCCGGATCGAGACCAACTCGTCCTGAGCGAATCGCCTCGTCCAGCGTCACCACCCGGTTGCGCACCACGCGGTCCTTGGTCACGACAACCATCAGCACCCGCCTGCCGGCCAGCGGGATCAATTCCATTTGATCGAGCACCTGCGCCGACTCCGGAAACGCAGCGGCGATGCCCAGCCCGCGCGTCATCTCCGTAAGCATCTGCGAGGACCGCTCCACCTGCCGCTCCATCGAATCGGCGCGCGAAAGTTCGTGCCGCAGCCGCGCTAGTTCCGACTCCGCTACCCGCCCAAAATTCAAGGACGCGATATAGCTCTGAAACGCCTTTTGCGTGGGAATCCGCCCGGCGGAAGTGTGCGGCTGCGCAAGGTATCCTTCCTCGCACAAATCGGCCATGACGTTGCGAATGCTCGCCGGGCTGAGTTGATCCTGCCGTTCCCGCGACAACGCGCGTGAAGCCACCGGCTCGCCCGTCTCGATGTACGAGCGGACGATCGAGTGCAATATATCGCGGTCTCTGGAACTGAGGTACGTTCGATCGGCCATGGTGGATACAGCGCTACCTGGGCGTCTACGCGGACGATAGCCCCCTTTCTTTTCAGTGTAGTGGAAGACCCTTCTCCGGTCAAGACCCTACCGGTTGCGCCAAGGGCTTTTCCCGGCGATAATGGTACTGTAATCTCAACTCGGGAGACTTTCCAACCTATGGTCCAACTCACTGAAAACGCCATCAGCAAAGTGAACGAGATCCTCAGTTCGCAAGAGCCGAAACCCTCCGGACTCCGCATCTCCGTCGTCGGCGGCGGATGCTCCGGCTTCAGCTATTCCATGGCTTTCGAAAACGCACCCGGCCTGCTCGACAAAACCTACAAGTTCGGCGGCCTCAACGTCTTCGTGGATCAGGCCAGCATGTTGTATCTCGACGGCGCCGAAGTCGATTACGTCGAAACGCTCGAAGGCGCGGGCTTCAAGTTCAACAACCCCAACGTCAAGAGCACTTGCGGCTGCGGCAGCTCTTTCAGCGCCTAAGTTTCCCGCTCTTGTCCGTCTCCTAAACGCCCGGAGCCGCTCTCCGGGCGTTGTTGTGTCCCGTTCCCTTTCATGTTGGAGCGTCTTCTCACCGAACAGGCCAACCCCGCCTCCCGCGGCATCGATTCCAAATCGACCGAAGAGATCCTGGCCATCATGAACGCCGAGGATTATTTCGTAGCCCCCGCCGTCGCCCTGGAGATCCCCCGCATCGCTCAAGCCGTCGACGCCATCGTCTCGGCATTCCGCCGCGGTGGCCGCCTCTTTTACATTGGAGCCGGCACCAGCGGGCGTCTCGGCGTTCTCGACGCCTCCGAATGCCCGCCCACCTTCGGGGTTCCGGCGGAAATGGTGCAAGGAATCATGGCCGGCGGGGAAGCGGCTCTCTCGCGCGCTACCGAAGCGAGCGAAGACGATCCTTCCATGGGCGAACGCGATTTGCTCCAACGCGGATTTACGGCGCGCGACATTTTATGCGGCATCGCCGCCAGCGGCCGCACGCCCTACGTTTTGGGAGCCGTCGCCGCCGCCCGGCACCTGGGCGCGGTAACCATAGGCCTCAGTTGCACGCCGGATTCGGAATTGGCGCGCGCCGTCTCGATCCCGATCACCCCTTTGCCCGGCCCGGAGATCGTAGCCGGTTCCACGCGCCTCCGCGCCGGGACGGCCACGAAACTCGTCCTCAATATGCTCACCACGGCCGCGATGATCCGCATGGGCTTCGTTTACGGCAACCTCATGGTGAACGTCCAACCGCGCAACGCCAAGCTGCTCGCGCGCGCCCGCCGCATTGTCGCCGAGGCCGCCGAAATCGATGGAGACGAAGCGGCCCGGCTGCTCGAAGCCGCGGGCGGATCGGTGAAAACGGCGATCGTCATGGGCCGCGCGCGCCTGTCCCGCGAAGCCGCCAACGGACTCCTCGAACGCCACGGCGGCAGCGTCTCCGCCGCGCTCGCCTCGCCGCCGGAAAGCGAATCGAACATTTATGGATAGCTTTGTCATTCAGGGAGGACGCCCGCTCGCCGGGGAAATCTCCGTCAGCGGCGCGAAAAATTCCGCGCTGCCCGCCCTCGCCGCTTCCCTCCTCACCGACGAGCCGGTCACGCTCGAACGGATCCCGCAAGTGCGCGACATCGCCACCATGCAGTCGCTGCTGGCCCACACCGGCGCCGAAGTGTCCCCCGAAGGCGGCACGGTGCGCGTCCATGCCGCGCGTCTGGACAGACCCGAAGCGCCTTATGAAGTCGTGAAGACCATGCGCGCCTCCAGCCTCGTCCTCGGCCCGCTCGTGGCCCGCACCGGTTCGGCGCGCGTCTCCATGCCCGGTGGCTGCGCCATCGGCTCCCGTCCCATCAATCTCCACGTCTCGGCGCTCGAACAACTGGGCGCGCGCATCTCGCAATCCCACGGCTACGTCCAAGCCGACGCGCCCGGCGGCCTGCGTGGAGCGCTCGTTCACTTCGACCGCATCACCGTCACCGGCACCGAAGACGTCCTCATGGCCGCGGTGCTCGCCAGCGGCGAAACCACCATCGAAAACGCCGCCCGCGAACCGGAAGTCGGCGATCTGGCCGCGCTGCTGACAAAAATGGGCGCGAAGATCGAAGGCGCCGGAACCTCCACCATCCGCGTGCAAGGCGTCTCCAAACTCCACGGCGCGAAACACGCCATCATCGCCGACCGCATCGAAGCCGGAACGTTTCTCATCGCCGGAGCGATCACTCGCGGCGATCTGCTGATCCGCGATTGCGTTCCCGAACATCTTTACGCCCTGATCGCGCGAATGAGACAAGCCGGCGCGGAGATCGTCGAGGAATCACCCACGTCTCTGCGCGTCCGCTGCTTGCGGCGCCTCGAAGCTACCGACATCACCACCGAGGAATATCCCGGCTTCGCCACCGATCTGCAAGCCCAATACATGGCGATGATGACCGTCGCGCAGGGCATCTCCTTCGTCGTCGAAACGATCTTTGAAAACCGCTTCATGCACGTGCAGGAGCTGGTGCGCATGGGCGCAAACATCCGCATCGAAGGCCGCCAGGCGATCGTCGGCGGCGTTCCCGCCCTCACCGGAGCGCAGGTGATCGCCAGCGACCTGCGCGCCAGCGCGTCGTTGGTGCTCGCCGGGTTGGTCGCGCAAGGCGAAACCACGGTGGATCGCGTCTATCACATCGACCGCGGCTACGAACGCATCGAAGAAAAACTCCGCAACGCCGGCGCGTCCATCGAACGCGTCTCCTCCATGCGACAATCCGTAGGAGAAGCATCGTGAGCGCCCACGCCAAACACCATAGCCCCGGCTTTCTCGCCCTGGTCAACGACGCGAAATCGCGCGTCCGCGAAATCGACGTCGAACAATACCGCGCCATGTCGGTCCAACGGGAACCGCACCTGTTGATCGACATACGCGAAGACCACGAATGGGCCGCGGGCCACGCCGCCGGCGCGATCCATCTGGGCAAAGGCATCATCGAGCGCGACATCGAAACCAGCATCCCGGAGAAGGACGCCTGCCTCGTTCTCTACTGCGGCGGCGGCTTCCGTTCCGCCCTCGCCGCCGACGCCCTGCGGGCGATGGGCTACTCCAACGCGATCTCCCTCGACGGCGGCTGGCGCGCCTGGCAAGCGGCGGGCCTTCCGGTCGAAAAATAAACGCGCATTCGGACGCCGGCGTTGTGGTATTCTTGCGCAAATGCGCAATGGGCGCGGCGCGCACCGCCAGACGATCCGCGAACAGATCGCGCCGGGCTCCGATTTGCGCTAGTTCCACCAAAGCGCGCGGGCGGGAACGATGGCCTACTGGAGCGTATTCAACGGTCTGTTGTGTATTTCGATAAGCGTGACGGCGGCGGGAGCCGCCGCGCTCAGCGGCACGACGCCGGCCGAACAGGCGATCGCTCGGGCTATCGCGGCGGGGCAGCCGGCCGATCTGACGCAGTTGCCCGCGGCGCAGCGAAACGTCAGCGCGGCCTTTCTCGAACGGGCGCTGGGGCAAACAGCGGGACAGGGGAACTCGATCACCATCGTCGGCGCCGAGGTGTCCGACGCGCTGGAGGTGGGCCAGCGGGAAGATGGAATCGACATCCCAATGCATCTGCGCCTCGAACGCTGCCATTTCGCCGGGCATGTGCTTTGCATGGGATGCCACTTTCACGGGAGCCTGACCGCGCTGCGGTGCCAGTTCGACCAAGGGTTGGACCTGAACGGCAGCAGCGTCGACGGCGATTTGAATTTGCGCGAAGTCACGATCGCCACCAGCGCGGCCGCTAAGGCCCGGACGCTATCGCTTGGCGACGTCCACGTCGCTGGAAAGCTTGTGTTGACCGGACTGCATCTCGAAGGCGGCGTGGCGGCGGCCGGATTGAACGTGGGGACCCTCGATATCGGACTGGGCGGATCGAAGGTCGGAGTGCTGAACCTGGCGCACTTGAGCGCCGACACGGCGGCGATCTCGGGCGCGGACAAAGGGGCCATAACGCCGGCCACGCTGTTGCTCACGGGCGCCAATATCCGCTCGTTGCTCCGGTTGGACGGTGTGTCGATGAACAAGCTGCTCGCCAGCCAATTGGCCGTGAGTGGACAGACCCTGTTTGAAAAGACCGACGTTCATAACCTGCTGGACCTTTCTTCCGCCACGTTGAACTCGTTCCGGTGGAATTCGACGCTATGGCCTCAAAAAATCCAACTGGACGGATTCACTTTCAAAACGATGTTAGTGACGCCGGTGAAGGCGGCGGCGAAAGCGGAAGACACGGCCGAATCCGACCTCACGCTGGAGTTCTTAAAGCGCGCCGTGTATTCGCAGCCGGCCTATCAGTCCTACATCGACGAATTGACGGCGCGGGGCGAGGACACGCGGGCCGACGACGTTTTCTTCGCCATGCACCACGCGCAGCGGCGGGAAAACTTCCAGCTCACGAATCCCGCGACGTGGCTGCCCGCGTTCTTCGATTGTTTTCAGGAGTATTTTCTCGGCTACGGGCGCACGGTGGTAGAGTCTCTACTGTGGTCGGTGGTGTTCGTGACGCTGGGAACGTTCTTGTTTTATCGCGGGCGCAAGAACATGGTTCAAACCGACGAAAAGGGACCGTGTTTCGCGCCGTTCTGGTATAGCCTGGAAATGTTTCTGCCGGTCGTCGATCTGGGCATCGCCAAATCGTGGCGGCCTAAGGAGGGCGAACAGGGACCTTCGCTGCTGGCGACCTACGCGAGGATTCATCAGATCGCCGGCTGGATTCTGATTCCGGTGGCGCTGGCGGCCATCACCGGAGCGATTAAATAAAAAAGCGCAAAGGGTGCGGCGCGCACCGCCAGACTCAGCAACGAACGGATCGTCGCCGTGCCCCGTTTTGCGCGGGTTTCTTAAAACAGTGGAGAATATAAGGATGGATTTTTCACGGCGGGGTTTTCTAGCGGCGGCGGGATCGACGGCGTTGGCGGCGGGAGCGCCGCAGGCGGGCGAAGAGAGCCATAAGCGGCCGGTGATCATTTGCGCGGCAAACGGACACGATTATCTGGACGCGGCTTACGAGGCGCTGAAGGGCGGCGAAGACACGCTCGACGCGGCCCTGCGCGTGGTCCAAGGTCCGGAGAACGACCCTAACGTCGATAGCGTGGGCTTAGGCGGACTGCCGAACGAGGAAGGCGTTGTGGAACTCGACGCCTGCTGCATGCATGGGCCGACGCGGCGGGCGGGATCGGTGGGCGCCGTTCGAAACATCAAGAATGTTTCGCTGGTGGCGAAGGCGGTGATGGAACACACCGGCCACGTCATGCTCGTGGGCGAAGGGGCGGAGCGGTTCGCGGTGGCGATGGGTTTCCCAAGGGAGAATCTGCTGACCGAACATTCGCGGAAGATCTGGATGCTATGGAAGGAGACGCACTCCGATCAGGACTGGTGGGGGCCGGGGGTGGGCGCGCCGGGATGGGCTCCGCCGGCCGCCTTGCCGAAAGACCGCTCCGAGATGCTTCACCGGAAGGTGGAAAAGATGCATGAGATGGCGGCGAACCTGGGGATCGCACCGGATGAGCGGATGGAGGCGATCCGCAAGGTGCTGTATCCGCCGACGGGGACCATTCATTGCTCGGCGGCGAATGAGCGAGGCGAGGTTTCCGGGGTCACGACAACCAGCGGGCTGTCATGGAAAATCCCTGGCCGCGTGGGCGATTCGCCGATCATCGGCGCGGGATGTTACACCGATCCGGACGTTGGTTCGGCCGGGGCCACCGGGAGCGGCGAGGAAAATATCAAAGTGGCGGGAGCGCATACCATCGTCGAAAATATGCGGCACGGAATGACCCCGGAAGAGGCGGGAATGGACGCGCTGAAGCGGATCGCGCGGTTCCATAACAACAACGAGACGGAATTGCGGTATTTGGGGATGATTTACTACGTCCTGCGCAAGGACGGCGCGTACTCGGCGGTGTCGTTGTGGAGCGGGCCGGCGGGAAAACCGAAGCGGTTCGCGGTACACGACGGGACGCGGCGGCTGGAGCCTGCAAATGGTTGATGGAGGGCGAGCCGATCGAATGGCCGCCGGCGCCTCGGCAGGCCGTGAAGGCAAATTGAGGATCCAGGCGCGAAGCGCGGGTATGCTGACTGCCGCTGTTGGCGGCAGCGGCGGGATGGGAGCATGGGCGCGGCGGATGGCGGCGAAACCGGCCATCACGCTGGATGCGTTCTTCGATAGCGCCGCCATCGACAATATCGAGATGTCACCGGATGGCCGGGCGGTCGTGGTGGAAACCGAGCGTGCCGATTGGGAGCGCGACCGCTACCGGCACGAACTCTGGCTCTGGCGGGAGGGAACGGGGACGGCGGCGCTCACCACCGCGGGTTTCGACCACGGCGCGCAGTGGTCGCCCGACGGCCGCTGGATCGCGTTTCTATCCGAGCGTCCGGCGGAGGACCCTGGCAAAAACAAGGACAAGACGGAGCCGCAAATTTGGGTGATCGCCGCGGCGGGAGGCGAGGCTTTTCAAGCGACGCGGGGCGACGAGGGAGTTCACGCCTTCGCCTGGGCCGGCGATTCGAAGGCGCTCTTTTTTGCCACGCGGGAGCCATGGAGCAAGGAGCGGGACGAGGCTTATAAGAAGGAGTGGAACGACGTCGTCCGCTTCCGGGAATCGGAGCGGGGCGACGCGATTTTCCGCGCCTCAACCGCCGCGGCGATGAGCGGGAAGCCAGTGGCGGAGCGGATCGCGGCCAGCGAATTCCGGGTGACGCAGATAGCCGTTTCACCGGACGGCAAGCGGATGGCGTTTGCGACGGAGGCGCCTTCGGAGCGGGTCGAGTCGGTCGATCCGTTCAACTTATATTTGATGGATTTGCCCGCGGGTAAACCGGCGGTGTTAAGCCACACGCAGGCCCAATACGAGAACCTGCAATGGGCGCCGGACGGCGGAAGGATCTTCTTCGAGGTCGTGAGCGGATCGATCGAGGGGAAATACCGGGACGTGCAGCCCCGGCTGTATTCGATCGACACGGCGGCGGGAAAAATCGACCGTTGGGCGGCGGCATTTTCCGGGGCGGTGGCCGGATACGCCGCGGCCTCCGATGGCGGAGTGATCGTGTTGGGAATGTTGGGGACCGGGACGCGGGTGTACCGGCAGCGAAGCGCGGATGGCGCATTCGATCCGCTGCCCTCGCGGGAGGGAACCTATGGGCGCGTGTCTGTGGCCAGGAGCGGACGGCGGGCGGCGCTGATCTATTCCTCGCTGGCCCATCCGATGGAGGTTTATATCGCGGAGGACTTTACCAAGCCAAGCGATGCGGCCCAGGCGACTGGTTTCAACGCGGTTTTCGCGGACCTGGATCTTCCCAAAGGCGAGTCCTTCCGCTGGAAGGCCGACGATGGGGCGGAAGTGGAGGGGATGCTGATCTATCCGCCGGGTAAATTCCGCGCCAAGGGTTTAAGGACGCTGACGCTGATCCACGGCGGGCCGGCCGACGCCGACGGCGACCGGTGGGGAGCGGACTGGTACGACTGGGCGATTTTGGCGGCGTCGAAGGGCTGGCTGGTGTTCCGTCCCAACTATCGAGGGTCGACCGGATACGGCGACGAGTTCGCGATGCAGACCGTGCCGGAGATGTTGTCGCGCCCCGGCAAGGACATTCTGGAGGGTGTGGACGCGCTGGTGAAAGCGGGCATCGCCGACGCCGGCGATCTGATGGTGGGTGGTTACAGCGAAGGCGGGTACCTGACAAATTGGCTGATCACGCAGACGGACCGTTTCCGGGCGGCGGTGACCGGGGCGGGAGCGGTCGAGCACGTTGTCGATTGGGGCAACGACGACGAAACCTTCGACGATGCGTTTTATCTGGGAGGAAATCCCTGGGAGGCGAAGGAGCGCTACGACGGCGAAGCGGCGATTTGGCGGATCGATAAAGTGAAAACTCCAGTGCATATCGTGGTTGGAGCCGACGATATTCGCGTACACTTTGGAGAGGCGTACCTTTTGGAGCGGGCGCTCCACGTGCTGGGAGTGCCTTGCGCGCTGCTCGTGTTTCCGGGCGAAGGACATTCGCTGGCGAACAATCCCTGGCACGGGAAAATCAAGGTGCGCGAGGAGTTGAAGTGGATGGAGAAGTATGCCGCGAAGTGAGCCTAGGTCATTGGCGGGGCGCGGCGCGATTTCCGAATGAATAGACGCTTTCAGGCGATTTGCGCCGTTCTGGCGTTGATTGCGCTGCTCGCTCCGCCGAGGGCGGAAGCGTATTCGGTTCTCACCCACGAGGCGATTATCGACTCGCTATGGGAGGGGTCCATTAAGCCGCTTCTGGTGCTGCGGTTCCCGGCGGCGACGCCGGAGGAATTACAGAAGGCGCACGGCTATTGCTATGGCGGGGCGATCATCCAGGACGCCGGATATTATCCGTTCGGAAGCAAATTCTTTAGCGATCTGCTGCACTACGTGCGATCCGGCGATTTCGTGTTGGCGCTGATTCACGAATCGCAAAACCTGAATGAATACGCGTTCGCGTTGGGAGCGGTGGCGCACTACGCCGCTGACAACGATGGCCATCCCATGGCGACCAACCGCGCCGTGCCGATGATGTATCCCAAACTGAGGCGGAAATTTGGGCGCCTCGTAAATTACGGGGACGATCCGTTGGCGCACATCCGGACGGAATTTTCTTTCGACGTGGTGCAGGTGGCCCACAATCATTACGCCCCGGAAGCCTATCACGACTTCATCGGATTCGAGGTGGCCGAGGACGTTCTGAAACGGGCGTTCACCGATACCTATTCGATCGATCTGGACAAGGCGTTTCACAACCTCTCGCTGGGCATCGGAAGCTACCGGTTTAGCGTAAGCTCGATTCTTCCGACCATGACGAAGGTGGCGTGGGCCAAGAACAAGGACGAGATCACCCACAGCGTGCCGGGGATCACTCGAAGAAAGTTTCTGTACAACCTGTCGCGATCCAGCTACCACAAGGAGTGGGGGAAGAATTACGAGAAACCGGGGTTGTGGGCGCGCTTTTTGGCGTGGGTCATCAATATTCTGCCGAAAATCGGGCCGCTGAAGGAATTGCAGATCCCCGCGCCGACCCCTGCGACGCAACAGTTGTTTATGGCAAGTTTCAACGCCACCATTGTAAAGGCCAAGGATCTGTATGAGGAGCAGAAGCTGGGAAAACTACGGATGCCGGACGAAAATCTGGATCTCGGAGTTCCTCCTTCCGCGGGCTCTTATCCATTGAGCGACAACGCTTATGCCAAGCTAGTGGGATTGCTGGCCGATCAAAGCTTTCAAGGGGTCTCTCCGGAGCTCCGCGAGAACATTCTCGATTACTATGGCGATCCTGCCAAACCCATCGCGACGAAGAAGAAACCGGAGGAATGGGCGAAGTTACAGACGGAATTGAACGATTTGAAAGGACTGCAAGCGGGAAAATAGTCGTTTTCGCTTCCGGCGGTTCGAATTCGGGATCCGATCCGCCGATAAGCAACGTAGAACAGGAGTGGAATAGACGTAGGCCGATGCGAATTATTGCGATCGAAGAAGACAAAGCGGTAGAGGGGAAATCGTCGAGGACGGACCGGCGAAAACTGGAGCGCTTCCCGATCTCGTTAGACCTCCGATACCGGGAGATCAGCCGCAAAAGCACTGCCGCGCAAGGGGTGGGCAAGACGGTGAACATCAGCGGCAAGGGGATCGTGTTTACCGTGCAACAACCCATCGAGGCGGGCACTCGCGTGGAGTTGACGATCAACTGGCCGGTGCTGCTGGACGGGCGAACGGGATTGCGGTTGTCCGTTCAAGGCAGAGTGGTGAGGAGCAGTGCGGATCGAGCGGCGATTCTTCTGCAGCGCCACGAATTTCGAACGCACCGCGTCATGTGACGCCGGACCCGTTAGTTGTGTTTTTTGCGCGCGATGCGGTTGCTGGCGCGGTTTAGCCGCCGGTTCACCTGGGCTTTTTGAGCGCCCGTGAGAGCGCCGCCGTTGCCCGCCCGGTCCTTGGCCACTTGCCGGGCGATGCTATTCTGCTGCCGCTCCAGATTCGCCGTCTCCTGGGGAGTGAGCGATCCGCTTCGAATGCCCTGGGCGATGCGGTCCTGCTGGTTTTCCCGCCGCGCTCCAACCTCGGTATTGGTGAACTTCTGCGTCGCGGCGTTGTGCTTGTCGTTATAAATCTGGCCGCTGACGCGATTTTGCTCGCGGTTGATTTGCGCCTTCTCGGCGCCGGTGAGGGACCCACCATTGGCCGCCCGGTCTGCCTTGATCTGCTGGTTGATTTTCGCGTCTTTGCTTTCCAGGTTGGCGGTTTCGTGGCTGGTCAACTGCCCGTCCTGTACGCCGTTGGCAATGCGGTCCTGCTGATTCTCGCGGCGCTTTCCGACCTCCGTGGCGCCATTTTGTTGCGATTGGGCCAACACGCAACCTGCACACATCGCCCCCGCGGCCGTCCATAACAAAAGTTTTCGCATCATCGCTCCTTTTTCCCCTATCGTTTCATTTGCCGCGCGCCGTTCGGCTCGCGTTCAAATATGCAAACGCCGAACGGCGGGCGAAGTTTCTCCGGCGGCGGGACGGATCGCGTTAAATACCGTTCATGGAGGGCCGGTAAAATGAGAAGGTAACCATGCGAAATCGATGCGGCCCAAGCGGGTGGCGGGCGGTGAGCGCGGCGGTGATCCTGGCGCTCGCCGGCGCGAGCGGCGTGGTAGGCGCGATCTCGACGAAAGCGACGACGAAACAGGTCGCGGTCCAGGCCGGCGGCGATTGGGTGGATACGGGAATCGACGTCGGAGCGGGGGCGAAGCTGAAGGTGACGGCGCGGGGATCGATCCAGTATTCGGATGCCACTCAAGCGGCGGGGCCGGAGGGGCTGCCGAGAGGCTGGAAGGATCTGCTGCGGGTCATGCCGCTGAATTCGGCGGGCCGCGGCGCGTTGATCGGGCGGATCGGCGACGACGGTGTGTCGCAGGCCTTTCTTATCGGCGCGAGCAAGGAATTTTCGGCGGGACGGGCGGGCAGGCTCTATCTGGCGGTGAATCAGATGGGCGGCGACTCGGGCGATGGGAGTTACTCGGCCAGCGTGGTGGTGGAGGAACCGGGCCAGGCCGCGGCTCCCGCGGCTCAGATCGACAAGCTTCCCCTCACGCCGTCGTTCGAGGGGATCACGGCGGAGACGTTCGACAAAATTCCACGACGCGTGTCGGACAACGAGGGCCACCTGGGCGACATGGTGAATTTTCTGATTTTAGGGCCGGAGAAAGACATGCGCCAAGCTTTCACGGCGGCCGGGTGGGTGCAAGTGGACAAAACGACGAAGGACGCGATTTTACACGGATTGCTGGCGACGTTGTCGAAGGACGAATACACGGCGATGCCGATGAGCGAGTTGTTTCTGTTCGGAAGAGCGCAGGACTTCGGCATGGCCCACGCGGAGCCGTTTCAGGTGGTGGCCTCCCGCAACCATTTGCGGCTATGGAAGGCGCCGTTCGAAGTCAACGGCCAGACGCTCTGGGTGGGCGCGGCGACGCACGACATCGGCTTTGAAAAGGACGACCGCAACGGAGGCGTGACCCACAAGATCGACCCGGAAATCGACAAAGAGCGGGCCTACGTGGGTGAGAGCCTGTCCGCCACCGGCCTTGTGGAACGCATCGCGTTTATGATGCCGCGGAATCCGGTGAAGGATTCGAACACGGCGAGCGGCGGCGGATTCCGCACCGACGGGCGGATTCTAGTAATGGCGCTCGGCGGGCGCTAGCGGGCGGCTCTTAATAGCCGTGGCCGCGGGAGGCGCGAAACCCGCGCAGAGCGTCGACGTCCTGAGCGAGCAGATCGCGCTGGCGCTCGTTCATGCGATTATGCGAGAGCACGCCTTGGATGTGTTCGATGGCCTCGCCGAGCTGGCCTTTGTCGAAGCGGCCTTGATGCCAGCGCTGGTCGAAGTTGGCCAGGTGGCCGAGGGCCACTTCGGCGCGATGGCGCTCGCCGCGCGACCAATAGGCGGTGGATTCGACGCGCTCCAGATGGCGCTCGACGGATTCGATCAGCGTCGGGGCGGGTTGGCCCCGGCCGTCGTCGTAAAAGCGTTGGGCGAGGCCGGCGGAGGGAAGGGCGAACAGCAAGCCGAGTCCGGAAAAAAGAGCGAAGAGGCGTTTCATGATGTTCTCCAATTGCGGGAATCGAGACGGTTATTTGTGCGGTTCTTCCTTCGGCGCTTCGCGAGGACGCGGCTGAGGCCGCGCGGCGGGAGGGCGTTCGGCGGGCGGCCGTTCCGCGGGAGGGCGTTCCACCTGGGGAGCGCGTTGCGGCTGCGGGCGAACCTCTTGCGGCTGAGGACGCGGCTGTTGCGGCTGCGGGCGAGCCTCTTGCGGCTGCGGGCGAACCTCCTGCGGCTGCGGACGAGGCTGTTGCGGCTGCGGACGAGCCTCTTGCGGCTGTGGGCGAGCCTCTTGCGGTTGCGGACGAGACTGTTGCGGCTGTGGGCGAGCAACTTGCGGCTGCGGGCGAGCAACTTGTGGCTGAGGACGAGACTGTTGTTGAGCCGGCGCCGGGGGCCTGGCGGGCTGCTGCCAGCCGCGCTGAGGCTGTTGCGCTTGAGGTTGACGCGGAGCTTCGACGGGCGCGGGCCGGGTGTTCTGTTGCGGTGTGGGGCGCGCCGCGGGAGCGCCGGGCTGAGGCTTTTCGCCGAATGTGCGCCAACCGCCGGTGGCCGGTTGCGGCGCGGGGGTTCTCGCGGCGGGCTGCGTTTGAGGCCGCGCGGCGTTGTTGTTTTGCGGCGCGGGCCGGGCGGCGGGAGTGGGAACCTGGCGAATCTGCGTCGGGTTCATCACCCGGACGGCCCGTTGAGGGGCGGGCGCGGAACGCTGGAGGGTTTGCACCTGCGCGGCGGCCAGCGGCCGGCCGCCGTTTTGAGCGATCGCGGCCTGCTGGCGGGCGAAGGGCACGGGCGGCGCCGGAGGCGGAGTGCGGGCAACGACGGCGCGGTTCACCACGCTGGCCGGAGGCCGGTAGGTGGAAGCGGCGCGGCCGCCGAGGACGCTGGCGGTTTGCGGAGCGAAGCCGGGCGACGCGCCGATGCGGGCCGAACCGAGTTGACCGCGAGGCACGGCGATAGCGGATTGGGCGACGGAGCGGCCGCCCACGAAGGCGCTCTGCGGCACTGCGGTAACGGCGCCATTCACATTGCGGTTCGCGTAATTGATATTGGTGACCTGGCGATTGTTGATGTACGTGTTGTTGTAGACGTTGGTGATGTTGACGTTGCGGTTAATCACCGTATTGCTGACGTTGACCCGGTTGAAATAGCCGGGGCTGACGCGGTAGCCGGGAATAAACGGTTCGCCGAAGCCGAGCGGGAACCAACCCACACCCACGCCAATGCCGACGCCAAAGGAGAACCCTCCGCCGCCGCCGCCGATCCATCCGACCAGCGCGGGCGCATACATGGGTGCGATCGCGATGGGACCCGGGCACCACCCCCAACCGCCGCCAAAATAGGCCCAGCGGCCATAGTGGAACGGGGCAAAGCCCCAAGGCGCATCGTCGACCCAGGTCCAGCCCCACGGGGCGATCCAGGCCCAATGCCCGTTATGATAGGGCGCCCAGCCGGGGCCGACGCCGGAAGGCATCCAGACCTGGCCATAGCCCGGTTGCTCGCTCCAGCGGCCATAATCGTCGAGGTCCTCGTTGCCGGTGACTTCGGGCGAAACGTAACGGGACGAAACGGAATGATCCTCGCGGCGGTCGCGCGCCAGGTTCCAGTTGTCCCAATCGTCGGGGCCGGGCAAGCCTTGAACGTTATAGGTAATCTGCTGATCGCCGCTGATGACCGCCTGTTGTCCGGGAGGAACGGCGAAGGCCTGGCCGCCTCCCGTGACTTCGCCCTGGCCGCGAATCACGCTGACGGTCGTGGTCTGGCTGTTGGAGTTGGCGTCGATGCGGTATTCACCCGTGCGCAAGAGCGTAAACGCCATGTTTGGCGTGTCCACCTCGACGTTCTGGCCTTCGCCGAGATAGGGAAGGCGCACCGTGAGGGTGCCCTCGGAAACGCTGATCTGCATGATCTGGTCGTTCAAGTTCAGGAATTGAAACGCGGTGTCGGAGTTCAGGCGCAGCGCCGTGGAACCGACGTGCAATTCGGCGCGCGCGCCGTCGCCCACCCAGAGGTTGTCGCCCGTGGTGAGCGGGCGGTTGATGGTGGCGTCGACCCAATCGGTAACGCCGGCCGGCTGGAAAGAGACCGGGCCGGTGATGTAATTCAGCCGGGCGGCGCGGCCCGGCGGATCGTCCTGAGCGGCGAGCAGAACCGCGGTGGCGGCGAAAAGCATTAAGGCGCGCGACGTATGGCGCATTTTTTGTTCCCCTCCTATTAACTAAACGCGGTCCCAGGCCGCTTGATTTCGTCTTCTTACATTAAACTCTTTGCATGTTCGCTGCCACAATCCGATTTTCACGCTTCTATATAATTAGGGGTGAATGCTCCGAACGGATCGTGTACAACTTCCCGAATGAAGGTGCGAACGGCGGTAAGAATCGACAAGATCGACTACCACGGGTGGGGCGATAGCTACCGGATCGGGAATGGGACGGTGGAGCTGGTGGTGGTGGCGAGCGTTGGGCCGCGCATCCTGAGTTATGGATTCGTGGGCGGGCGCAACCTGTTCCTGGAAATCGAACCGCAGCTTGGCAAGAGCGGCGAGGCAACTTGGCAGGCGCGCGGCGGGCACCGGCTGTGGGTGGCGCCGGAGTTGCAGCCGGATACCTACGCGTTGGACAACTCGCCCTGCGCGGCCGCGATAAAGGCGGGAGCGCGACTGACGGTGACCGGACCGGTGGAAGCGGAGACGGGATTACGGAAGGAGCTGAGCATTCGTCTGGCGAAGGTGGGAACGGCGGTGGAAGTCCGGCACCGGATCGTGAATGAATCGGGCAAGACGCGCCGGTTGGCGCCGTGGGCGCTGACGCAATTTGCGCCGGGCGGGACCGGCATCTCCGGCTTCCCGCCGCGCGCGTCGCATGAGGAACGGCTGTTGCCGACGAATCCGTTGACGATGTGGGGATTCACCGATTTCAGCGATCCGCGTTGGACGATCACGCGGGAACATATCGTGTTGAGGCAGGACCCAACCGCCACGGCCGCGCAGAAGACCGGGTTGTTTCACGAAGCCACTTTTGGGGCGTATCTTCTGGGGCGGGATCTATTTTTGAAGACGACGAAAGCCGACGCGTCGAAGAGTTATCCGGATTTTGGGTGTTCGTTCGAAATGTATGCAGACTCGGACGTACTGGAACTGGAGACGCTTGGGGCCACTGGTCAACCTGCGCGCCGGAGGGTCGGTGAAGCACACCGAATATTGGTCGCTGCACAGCGATGTGGAGATCCCGGCGTGGAACGACGAGGAACTCGATAAGGTTCTTGCGCCTTTGTTGCGCTGACTGCGCGGCTTGGCGCATCGAACCGATATAGGATAAAACTATGAGGCTATTTTCCGCTCTCCTCTTCGCCAGCGCGCTGTCGGCCGTGGCATGCTTCGGGCAGTACACGGCGGCGCCGTCGGGCGGTGCGCCCTCGGAGTTGGCTGGGCCGGTGCGCGATGCGATGCAAAAAACGGGAACGAAGATCGCCGGCAACGGCACGACGATCGAAGTATGGTTCCGCGCGACGGCGCCGAAGGGGACGGGATCGTCCGAACCCGACGTCACTCTGACGGCGATTCCGCAGGGCGCGCTGGTGGGCGCGATCCGCATTACCGGCAAATACACGGACCGCCGCGGAACGACGATTCAGCCGGGCGTCTACACCTTGCGCTACAGCGACTATCCGGTGAATGGCGAACATCAGGGCGTGGCGCCGCAGAGGGATTTTTTGTTGATGGTTCCGGCGGCGAACGACGGCGACCCGGCCTCCACGCCGGGCTTCGACGCACTGGTTGCCATGAGCAAGAAGGCCTCCGGAACGCCGCATCCAGCGGTGTTGAGCTGCTATAAATCCGACTCCGGCGACAAGCCGGGGCTGGCGAAGGCCGGCGATACCGACTGGGTGTTGACGGGCAAAATGGGCGACACGATGATTTCGGTGACCGTCGTGGGGACGGTGTCAACTTAAGCCGGCTGGACCATGGCCGACCTTCGCCACGCCGCATTCGAACATACGACGCCGCACGGCATCCGCGTCATCCGGAAGATCTCGCAGATTCCCTTCGAGCGCGGGCTTCAGCCTCTGCTGCGCAAGCTGGACACGCGGCGCGGCGCGTATTTATCCTCGGGATACGAGTATCCGGAGCGGTATTCGCGGTGGGACATCGCCTCGGTGTGTCCGCCGCTGGAGATCGTCGCGCAAGGGCGAAGGCTTGAATTCCGAGCGCTGAATGGGCGCGGCGAGGCGTTGAACCGGATGTTGGCGACGGTGCTTGAGAAGCATCCGCATTGGGAGGCGTTCGGGTTCGAGGGGACGGCGCTTGCGGGGACGTTGAAGCCGCTGCCAAAGTTTTTCGCCGAGGAGGAGCGGAGCAAGCAGCCGTCGGCGTTTTCGATCTTGCGGACGATGGTGGAAGAATTTCGACACGAGAGCGATTCGCGGATGGCGTTGATCGGGGCGTTCGGCTACGACTTACTATTTCAGTTCGATCCGGTGGAGTTGAAACTGCCTCGGGATGGGCAAAAAGATCTGCATCTGTTTTTCTGCGACGAGATTTATTACATGGATCGCAAGAAGGAGCGGATCGAGCGGTTCCAGTACGATTTCGAAGGAGCGGGCGAGACCACGGTTGGGTTGAAGCGCGATGGCGCGGCGATTCCCCGCCCCCGCAAGCGCGAGGCGACGCCGATCGTCAGCGACCACGAGCCGGCCGAATACATGGCCAAGGTGGAGACGGTTCGCGAGCACATGCGGCTGGGCGATTATTATGAGGCCGTGCTGCGGCAGACCTTCAGCGCGAACTATTCGGGGAGTCCGTCCGAGTTGTTCAAGCGGATTCAAAAGGCGAGCCCGAGCCCGTACGAATTTTTCCTGCAATTTGGAGAGGAGCAATTGATCGGCGCTTCACCGGAAATGTTTGTACGGGTGGAAGGCAGCCGGGTGGAGACGTGTCCAATCGCGGGGACGGCGCGGCGCACGGGCGATCCATTGCGCGACGCCGACAGCATCCGCGAACTGCTCGATTCGGCGAAGGACGAGAGCGAGTTGACGATGTGCAGCGACGTGGACCGCAACGACAAATCGCGCGTGTGCGTGCCGGAGTCGGTGAAGGTGATCGGGCGCAGGTTGATCGAATCCTACGCCGGGGTGTTTCATACGGTGGATCACGTGGAGGGGACGCTGGCGGCGGGGTTCGATTCGCTCGACGCGTTCCTGACGCACATGTGGGCGGTGACGGTGATCGGCGCGCCGAAGAAAGCGGCGGCGCAGGCGATCGAGAATCTGGAGAAGGACGCGCGAGGGTGGTATGGCGGCGCGGTGGGCGCGTTGTCGTTGAGCGGCGACATCAACACCGGCATTTTGATTCGCACGGTGCATTTGCGCAACGGCGTGGCGCGCTATTCGACGGGTGCGACGCTGCTGTACGATTCCGTGCCGGAACTGGAAGAGCAAGAGACGCGAATGAAGGCGACGGGGTTCTTCCGCAGCTTGCATCCGGCGCAGACGGCCGAGGCGACAGAGGCGCCGGCGCGCGCGGGCCGGCAGGTGAAACTGCTGTTGGTGGATAACGACGATTGCTTCATCCACACGCTGGCCAACTACGCGCGGCAGGCGGGGGCGGAAGTGGCGACGTACCGCGCGGGGATTCCATCGGAAACGATTCGCGAAATCGCGCCGGATCTGATTTTGATTTCGCCGGGGCCGGGGCGGCCGGCGGATTTCGGAGTGCCCGATCTGGTGAAGTTCGCGGCGCGCGAAGGGATTCCGGTCTTCGGCGTGTGCCTGGGTTTGCAGGGCGTGGTGGAGGCGTTCGGCGGCGAGTTGGGCGTGCTGGATTATCCGATGCACGGCAAGGCGTCGGTGGTGACGAACCGCGGGCTGGGGGTGTTCGAGGGATTGCCGGAGCGGTTCCGCGTGGGCCGATATCATTCGCTTTTTGCGCGGCGCGAGACGTTGCCGGCGTGTCTGGAAGTGACGGCGGAGACCGAGGACGGCGTCATCATGGGCGTGCGGCATCGGGAGTTGCCGATTGAAGCGGTGCAGTTTCATCCGGAATCGATTCTGACGCTCGACGGAGAGTGCGGCCTGCGGTTGATCGAGAACGTGGTCGCGCGCGCTTCGGCACTGGCCGGACGCTGAGCGGGATGCCGTCGGCGATCGTCATTGGCGGCGGGTTGGCTGGGCTGTCTGCTTCCGCGGCGTTAGGGGAAGCCGGGTTCGAGGTGGACCTTTTCGAGAGCCGGGCGTTTCTGGGCGGACGCGCGACTTCGTACGCGCTGCCGGGCGAAGACGGCGAAGCGGAGACGATCGACAATTGCCAACATGTGCTGCTTCGATGCTGCGTGAACCTGATGGATTTTTACCGGCGCATGGGCGTGGAGGACCGCATCGAGTTCTATCGCGAGTTTTTCTTCATGGAGCCGGGCGGGCGGACCTCGACGCTTCGCGCGGGTGCGCTGCCGGCGCCACTGCATTTCACCGAAAGTTTCTTGAAAATGCGGTGCCTGAGCTTGGCCGACCGCGTGGGGATCGGCCGGGCGCTGCTGGCGCTGCGGCGCGAGCGGACGCGGCGAGGCGACCTGGACCGCATCACGATGATGGATTGGCTGCGGGAGAAGCGGCAGACGCCGAGGGCGATCGCGCGATTCTGGAATCAGGTGCTGGTGAGCGCCATCAACGAAGACCTGGACCGTATGGCGGCGCTGCATGGGTTCCAGGTTTTCTGGCTGGGTTTTCTGGCCGACTCGCATTCGTATGAGATGGGAGTGCCGGCAGTGCCGCTGGGTGAGCTTTACGGTTCGCGGGTTTGGGAGCGGCACGGAAATGTGCGGCTGCACATGCGTGCGCCAGTGGAGCGCGTGGAGTTTGATGATGGGCGAGTGCGGGGCGTCGTGGTGAATGGAGAAGAACGCCGGGCCGATTACGTCGTATCGTGTCTACCGTTCGAACGCGTGGCGGGAGTTATGCCGCAGTTGCCGCTCGATCTCGCCGGTTTCAGCCACTCGCCGATCACGGGGATTCATTTGTGGTTCGACCGGCCGGTGACGTCGCTTCCGCACGCGACGCTGCTGGACCGAACGATCCAATGGATGTACAACAAAGGCGGCGGGAGCTATGTGCAGTTGGTGGTGAGCGCGTCGCGCGGATTGGTGGAGATGAGTAAGGGCGATGTGGTTGCGCTGGCGGTGCGCGAGTTGACGGAGTACTTTCCCGAGGCGGGGAGAGCGAAGCTTGAGAAGGTACACGTGGTGAAAGAAATACGGGCGACGTTTTCGGCGGCGCCGGGATTGGAGGCGCGGCGGCCGGTGAGCCGGACGGAGGTTCCCAATTTATTCTTGGCCGGAGATTGGACGAAATCGGGCTGGCCGGCGACGATGGAAGGCGCGGTGCGAAGCGGGTATCTGGCGGCGGAGGCGGTGTGCGCGGCGGCGGGGAGACCGGGCCGGTTCCTGCTGCCGGATATCGCTTGAGATCAAGATAAATCCCAGGCTCACAATCTGCGCCGCGCACCTTGCTCGGGGCGCTGAGGCGGAATATCCTGCTAGCGCCGGTACGCGGGAACTTTGTAGAACGAGTCACTTGAGTAATTGGCCTTGTAACATGTTTCGATCGTCCGCACCAGGTCCATAACTTTCTTCCGGTTTGCCGTTCCTTTCCGGATTAGTTCCCCTCTTTCCTTTGTTTCCCAAAAATTTAGTGCAACGTTGCGTTTTTACGAAGATCAAAAACCCGCTCAGGTCACCCTTAAACGGGATAGGGGCCGCGTCAAACGCGAGCGGCCAGCGCCCACCTTTTTGCATTCGCGATTTCCCTTGTCTAGAATGGAGACCGCTTAGCGACGAGGACGAAGATGATCAGTCGTCTCGCTCTTGGTTACACAATAGCGCGGGGGGTGGGAAAGAAGAGGGGAGGTATACGAAGAATCGGGTGTAAGTGATTTAGAGAGAGTTAGATAGGAATATTTTCGGGCGTTGTGACCGCGTTTTCGGAGGGGTAATGGCGGAGGGAATGGCGCGTCCTGTTTAGCTAGACTTCCGTCCCCTCCGTCACGCTTGCGTCACGGATTGCGTCACCATGGGGGGGTGACTCGGATTCGAAGCGGAGCAGACGGGATCGATATTCTCCGATTGTGCGGTGGTCTCGGTATATCGACCCTGGGAAAGCACGCCGACGGATTTTTTTAGATCCGATGAATTGGTATGAAGATCGGGCGGCCAGAATCGCGGTCTTTCCCATTCAGCTTGGGCAAGAGCCGCCGCCGGATAAATTCAAGCCGACTGGTCTGGTGGCTAAGCTCGACCCGCACGACAGCCGGGAGGCTATGAGGTACACGGACGTTGAAACGCTTCGAAGGTATGCCGCCGAGAAAGGCGCCGAGTGTCGCCAGAACGGTAGCGAGGTCGCCTGGAATTCGGAAAGGGCGCTAAACCCAATGCTGTTCCCTTAAGCATGGGAGCGCTCCCCGAATCGCCCTTTCTGGCTTCTGGCCCTGGGCCGGTGGTGGGATAGACTGTTTTCTCGCCAGGAATCCAGATGTCTCACCCTTTTCTTGACGGGTCCGCGTCGCGCCGAACGAGCTGCTTCCGAGTGGCCGACGATCCACTCGGAGCGAGCCCCGACGCTTGCCCGAATGCCGTTTCTGGTATCACGGGCAGGGCGGCTGCGATCAGAATACCGACAATACTGACGGCATGCCCACCCGACCACGGCGCGCCTACTCGAGGGCCGCGCTTGGGTTCATCATTTTCGTTTGGAGCGCCGCTTCTGCTGTTTCGCCCGCTTTCGGAGGTGCTTTGGATCCAGGCGATTTCGCTCTTCGGCCTGTAGTTGTAGCTCCCTCCGCTTTTCGGTACCGCGCCATTTCTTCGCGCGTTCTTCCTCAAGCTGTTTTACCCGACGCTCAGCGTTCTGCGCGCGCTTGTGCGATTCCCTCGCGGCAGCCTGAGCGGCCTCCACGCTTCGAAAGTTCATCCGATGGACAAACAGGGGCTTCTCGAGATCGGGAGTGTCAGCGAAGGCCTTGTCCAAGGTCTCTCTGCCCTGTCGCCCTGCATTTTTTTCTACCTCTTTAAGGTAGGCCTCTTTTTGCTCGTCGTACCGGAGCCGAGAAGAATTGATTGTTGGGCCGAAGAATTTAAGATATCGATCCTTGTCGATAATCGACACGCCGGCATCATAGTATTCGCTGAGCATGCATTCCTGCAAGAGGGCCGGGTCGGCTACTTCGTTCGGAAGGGCAATAAGGTACTGGTAGACGGCCTCGGGCGTCCACGTTGTTACGTGCTCGTCCTGGGCTACCCGATTCAGGACGTTGCTTTGGGATATGAAGTAGGCGCGGTTGTTTGGTACCGCGGAATTCGAGTCCCTCCGGTGCTGCCTTATAATGTTTAAGACTTCCGCTTCCGCTGATACTTGGTCGTCAGAGCGATAAAGCGAATGTGCAGATCGGTCTTCCCTGATGAGATCCTCCGTGCGCCTGACCTCATCCATGTCCTCTGGTCGGTACCCACGAGCCAGGGTAATATCCGTGATTAGCACGCCTTCCTGGCATAGGCGGTCCAGCACTCCGCTTTCGCTAGGAGTGGCTACGATTGTTCGAACGTACTCACTGAAGGTCGCTATTTCTCCGTCAGCTGCCGCCCTAATGAAGCCGTCAATGAATAGGTTCGACTTGTACCCGGGCTTTCCGAGAGACAGTGCCAGGAACGCGGGCGTGATCGAGCCGTTCTCTCTGATGAACTTGATTGCGAAATCGAGGTGCCCCCAGATTCTCGACCCATCCTTCTCGTTACGTAGACTTTAGCACCCCGAGACCAAAGTTTGCGAAATAAATCTAGCGCGTACTGATGATTCTGCGAGCGCTTGGCTAGAAGTGGGATCAAGATGCTAGAATCGCAGAACCAGATTGTGCTCCTGAATAAGTCCTCTCGCAGGCGGCAGCACGTCGCATCGAACCCGAGCATGTGATAGAGAAAAAAGCCCTGTGCGACAGACGCCAAATAGCTTCTTTGCGGGGTCGTGGGAGACAACAGGAATTCGTGGGCCGCTTCGATGAACGCTCCCGCAGCGTCGGGGAAGGCAAGCTGGGACGCGGCTTTAGAAATTGTGGCGAATAGAGACGAAGATCTTCGGGTCCGGCGTTTTGGTCACCGAAGATGGCATTTGCCATCGAGAGCCCATGTTGTCTGAAGGCCTCCAATATGCACTGTTCCAAAAGCTCTGTTGCCAGTACATCGACGTCAGGTTGAATATTCGTAAATCGGTGCTTAAGAGTGATTGAGAACTGCCCGTATGCCTGCTGACGTTCAAGCTCCCTGGTGCCGCGAACTTGCAGAGCTTGTTCTTGTCCCTTGGCGGTAAGCTTGAGAGGCCAGTCTTTCTCTAGTAATCCGCCGGCCGTCAGGTCGCCCAAAGTATCGTCGAGTGACTTCGTCAAGAGTTCCTTGCCGGATACGTCCGCGATGGATGAGAAGGGCTTAATCGCGGTCAGGCTGCCGATGCTCTGGATTTCGTGATGTTCGAGCAGTGTGTTTATGATCACTGGACCGAGGTATTCAGTGCTTGAGTTGTTGCTGGCGGCGCTCAATGCCTTGAGGCGGCGGAAAATGAAAATCGACGTCGCGGCTTCGGCCTCTCTTGGGTCGATATGGAAGGAGAAGCTCGCTTGCCCGTTTTGGGATCGGACAAACTTACCCGCTGTTGCTAGCAATCGGCGCAGGCGATCATGTGTGCCATCCGGATTATCGTAAGGTATGGCAATAATGTTGTAGTTCTGGTAGTACTCCCGCACCTGGATCGAATTAAGGCCAGTCGCGATCAAGTAGATAGGGCGTCCCGGATTCGCGGTTTGCTGCGCCTGTTGAAGTACGAAATTGATATCCGGATCAGAGAGGCTGTGGCCAATTATGACGGTGTCGAACATCTTGAGCATGCTGCGGAGTTTGGTGCGAAAGTAATCGCCAGTTGCGTCGGTGAAAAACTTTTTGTAATCCGCGGAAGTGATGACTGCGTCATTGGGATGTTGGAGATCGGCGTGCAATTTGATAATTAGGTGATTTGCGTCAGCCCTGATCTTACGAAGATCGTCAGCGGTATTGAGCAGAGTTTGGAAATGTGTTCCGGCGCGTTGAAGGTGCGCGTCGATCTCGTTATCGTAGTTTGTTGTTAGGTAGCAGGCGAAGGGCCAGCGTGTCAGAATATCGTAGATAGCACCGGGCCGACTGTATTTCGGAACAAGGAGGGCTTTCAAAATGTCGACGAGCTTGCGCCGGCCTCCAGCGTCGAATTCCGCCTGTGCAAGAAGTTCCGGGTATTGTTTCTTATTCAAGCAGGCCTCGTAGGCCGCTTGATCGATGGGTGTTCCTTGCTCCTGTAGGAACGCAAGGACTGCTTCGGCGAGCTTTTGCCATGAGGGGTAGCCGAGTTCCGCGGAAGGGCCCGAGCCGATCATCGCGAAACAACGTCCTGTGTTGATACTGGCCAAGAGTTCGGACGGGAAGTTCATTATAGTTACCGATCATGATACAACCTATCAGCAGCCGGACGCCCCCGAGGCGTGCCTGATCCGCGCCCCGGCGGGTGAAGGAGTTCCGGTCTTCCAATGCTTCTGTGTCTCTTGGTGGCCGGACGCGTTTCTCGCGGGCCTCTATTGGAATTGCTCCGCCGCTGAGTCCTCGCGAGCCTCTTGCAGGCGAGTCACCGTCCTGAGGATCTCCGGCCGGGCGTAATAGTGCTGTGGCGACTGATCGGCGCCTTTAGGGGAAGCGTGCATTGCGCTGAAGTGAATCCGCCGGCGCTCCAGGAAGTCCGGATCTGGGAAGTTTCGGTCGGGTCACGCGCTACTTCGGAAAGAGCCGTCGGCCCGTTCAATGTGTTAAGTGAACGGCATTGGCGCTAAACCCGAGCTTCCAGTGGCAAATTCGCGGCAACTTTCCGACCCAAGCAGTGGCGCGCAGGTCCAAGCCGCAACTACCACGCCGAGTTGCCGTACCAACGCAGGACTCGGAGAGCGCGCAGCGTGTTCCAGCGGCTTGCCCTGGCGACGCCGGTCTCCATCTCCAATGGAATATGTTCGGGATGAATGAGGTTGAGCGGCCAGCGTCCGTTCTGGTGGCGGCGGTCCATTACGACTTGGATGGCGTCCTCGACGCGGGTGTCGGGTTTGATTCCCGCGTTCCGCAGATAATCGAGTCCGCGCAAGACGTCGTAGTGCCAAAACGGCGGGAACGAGAAGCGGAGCCAGCGTTTGTCGATGATTTCGCCGGTTCGGAGCGAGCGGAACATGTGGCGCTCGAGCAGATAGTTTTCGGCCCGCTTGCGAGCCTTGGCGACGGCCGCGGATTTGCGACCCGCGCGTTCGTAATCGAGCAGTCCTTCGAGTACGCAAATGGTGGTGTGGAACGAAGAGCGCCGGCTTGGAGGGCGCTTCGGCGGCGAGAACGGCGGCGCTTCGCAGTTCCAGCCGCCATCTTCAAGCTGCTCGCTCAGCAGTTGTTTGGCCAGTGCGTCGTTCGGCTCCTTGAAATACGCACCGATGGCGAGGATTCTGCCGTTGATGCAGGGTTCCGTTTCGCCATGAAGGTAGGGCCTGTTGTCGAGCCACTTAAACGCGAGCCGCTTGTCGACGCGGCCGATCATTTTGCGAGCCTGCCTGCTGGTGGGGTCGAGGCCGAGATCCTTCAAGGCGATGAGACTGTTCAGGGTAGTAAGGTCCCAGTGCGGCCCTTCGCCCCAACTGCCGTCCGGATTTTGTCGATCGAGGAGTTGGGGTCCCCAGCCCTCGGTTGCGACGCGAGACCGCTCGGCTGCAATCGCGACGGGGGTTTCGCCGGTGAGGTCCCGCATGACCTGCCAACGGATGGCGGGGTCGGAATCGAGGAGCCATTTGAGGTGCGCGGGGCGGGGCGCATAGTCCTGGAGACGCATTGGTCGATTATCGCAAGTGGCCGCGGGCGTTTTTTTGATAGGCTGTGGACGCAGGACGAATATGACGCCGGAGTTGGCGATGGCCGCGCTTTGGGTCGCTTGGGTGGTGTCGTGGGGCGTTGCGGCGTTTTGGTCCAACCGCACCGAAAAAAGGGGAAGCATCGTTGGCGAAATTGGCTTCCGCATTCTCTTTTGGGCCGGCGCGTCGCTCGTGCTTGCGCCATTGCCGGGCTGGCGCTTCGATGCGCAGCTTTGGCGCCTGAACGGGGCACTGAACTGGATACTGGTGGCGCTGACAGCCGCCGGATTTTCGTTCGTATGGTGGGCGCGCATTCACCTGGGGCGCCTATGGTCGGACTGGCTGACAAAGAAGGCCGGGCACCGGGTCGTCGAGACAGGCCCATACCGCCTCGTGCGCCATCCGATTTATTTTGGCCTGATCGTCGCCGCGTTTACGACCGCGATCGAGAAAGGAACTTCTTTCGCGCTTTCCGGGGCGGTTATTTTGAGCTTCGCGTTCTTTACACGAGCGCGGCGGGAGGAGCGATTCTTGCGGATCGAACTCGGCGGAGACGCCTACGATGCGTATGCGCGCAAGACCGCGATGCTGGCGCCGTTTACGGGCCGGCCGCGAAATTAGGTGGCCACGGGGTTTCGGGGCGAGTGGCGGCGGGACGCTCCGGCGTCGCGGAGTTCGCCCATCTTGCTCCCGCCGCGAAAGGCGCTGGGCTTGCGATAATCGAGTGATGACGTTTCGCCGCCCGCATGTTGTCGCTCTGTTCGCGCTCGCCCTGATCGCCGTTCCGATGACGGCGAAGGTTCCGATGACCACTTTAACGATCCGGGTGACGGATAACCATGGCAAGCCGGTGGACCACGCGGATGTGATCGTGCGGTTTAAGGGGAATCATCAAATCAAGAAACTGGGGCGCAAGGAGCGGGTGAATTGGGAGATGCGGTCGAGCCAGGAAGGCGTCGCGAAGATTCCGCCCATTCCGCAGGGGACGATTCAGATTCAAGTGATCGCCAAGAATTTCCAGACTTTCGGCGACGATTTTGAAGTCAACGAAGACGAGAAGACGATCGAGATTAAGCTGAACCCGCCGCAGGATCAGTACACGGCGCACTAACTCCGCTCCCTTACGGTCACGGCTCGGAAAGGGGAGCGGTTGGCGCGGTTACTTCATGACAAGAACTAACCGGCGACTGCGGCGATGGCATCGATTTCGACGCGGACTTCGCGAGGGAGGCGCGCCGCTTCGACGGTGGAGCGGGCGGGAGGGTTGTCTCCGAAATAACGGGCGTAGACTTCGTTCATCTTCGGAAACTCGGCCATTTCCTTGAGGAAAACGGTGGTTTTCAGGACTTGGCCGAGCGAGGAGCCGCAGGCTTCGAGAACCGCTTTCATGTTTTCGAGGACGCGGGCGGTCTGTTCGGCGATGTCGTCGCCGACGAGTTGGCCGGTGGCGGGGTCGAGGGGGATCTGGCCGCTTATATAGGCGAGGCCGTTGTAGACGACGGCTTGCGAGTAGGGGCCGATGGCTTTGGGGGCTTTTTCCGTGGTGACGATTCGTTTCATGTTTTCTCCGGAGTGGATTTGGGGCCGGCCGGCGGGGAGCCGCAGCGTGCCGGTGAGTTCGGCGGCGTTGCCGATGTTTTCTTCTTTCAGGAACGCTTCGAGCTCGCGGGCGACGCGGAGGGGGGCGGCGGGGTCGGCGAAATTCAGGGTGCCGACTTGCACCGCGGTCGCGCCGGCGATTAGAAATTCCGCGGCGTCGATGCCGGTGCGGATGCCGCCGAGGCCGACGACCGGGATGCGCACGGCGAGCGAGGCTTCGTGAACCATGCGGAGAGCGATGGGCTTGATGGCCGGGCCGGAGAGACCTCCGAAACCGGCTCCGATGCGGGCGCGGCGGGTGCGGGCGTCGATGGCGAGGGAGACGAAAGTGTTGACGAGGCTGATGGCGGCGGCGCCGGCTTCCTGCGCGGCGAGAGCGAGAGGCTCGATACGGGCGACGTTCGGGGAGAGCTTGACGATGAGCGGGCGCGTGGCGAGGGGGCGGAGCAGGGCGATCAGATCGGCGAGGCAGGAGGGGTCGCTTGAAAAGAACATGCCGCCGCGTTCGGTGTTGGGGCAGGAGACGTTGATCTCGTAGGCGGCGAGGCCTTCGGCGTCCTCCAGGATGCGGATCACCTCCGCGTAGTCGTCGCGGGTGTAGCCGAAGACGTTGGCGAAGATGGCGGTTTTGTATTGGCGGAGGGCGGGGAGTTTTTCTTTGACGAAGGCGCGGGCGCCGATGTTTTGGAGGCCGACGGAGTTGATCATGCCGGCTTCGGCCTCCCACAGGCGGGGGGCGGGATTGCCGGCGATCGGCTCGCGGGAGAGGCCTTTCACGACGATTCCGCCGAGCGAGTTTAGATCGACAAGGCGCTCGAACTCGATGCCGTAGGCGTAGGTGCCCGAGGCGGCGAGCACGGGGTTCTTCAGAGGGATGCCGCAGAGGGTGACGGCGAGGCGGCTCATGGATGCGGCGCCGGCGGGTCGCAGGAGAGCTGGACGATTCTCTCCCACGTGGAGAGCACGTCTTCCCACGTGGTGTGGATGTTGCCGATGGCCAGGCGCAGAACGAAGCGGCCGTTCAGGACGGTGTGCGAGAGGAAGGCGTGGCCGGAGGCGTTGAGGGCGTCGAGCAAGCGGCGGTTGACGTCGTCGCCGCCTTTGTGACGGAAGCAGACGAGGGAGAACGGGTGCGGCGCGGCGACTTCGAAATCGGGGTGCGCGGCGATCAACGCGGCCAGGCGCTGGGCCCATTCGACGTGCTCGCGGATCATTTGGGCGAGGCGCTCGCGGCCGAAGTACCGCAGGACGAACCAGAGCTTGAGGGAGCGGAAGCGGCGGCCGAGCTGGATGCCGTAGTCGTTGAAATTGACGGCGCGCTCGTCTTCGGAGGTTTTCAAATATTCGGCGCCGAGGGCGAAGGCGCGGCGGAGGATGTCCGGATGGGCGGTGTAGAGGACGCTGATGTCGATGGGGGTGAAGAGCCACTTGTGGGGATTGACGACGACGGAATCGGCGAGTTCGACGCCGGCGAAGAGCGGGCGCAGTTCCGGGACGATGGCCGCGGGGCCGCCGTAAGCGGCGTCGACGTGCAGCCAGAGGCTGTGGCGGCGGGCGATGGCGGCGATGGCGGGAACGGGATCGACGCTGGTGGTGGACGTGGTTCCGGTGGTGGCGACGGCGCAGAAGGGGCGCTTGCCGGCGGCGAGATCGGCGCGGACCGCGGCTTCGAGCAGGTCCGGCCGCATGCGGAAGGCCTCGTCGGCGGCGATCTTGCGGACGTTGTCCTGGCCGATGCCGAGCGTGATGGCTCCCTTTTCGACGGAAGAGTGGGAGTGTTCGGAGGTGTAGAGAACGAGCCTGCCATCGCCTCCGCGGCGGCGCGAATCGGGGTCGGCGCGCTCGCGGGCGGCGGCGATGGCGTGCATGGTGGAGATGGACGCCGTGTCGTAAATGATGCCGAACCAATGCGCGGGAAAGGCGAGGGCGTCACGCAGCCAGGCGAGGGTGGTTTGTTCGAGTTCGGTTGCGGCGGGGCAGCTTTTCCAAAGCATGCCGTTGACGTTCATCGCCGCGGTGAGCATTTCGGCGAGGACGCCGGGGCCGGAGGCCGAGACGGCGAAATAGGCGAAGAAGCGGGGGTGATTCCAATGGGTGAGGGCGGGGACGATTTGCTTTTCGAAATCGGCGAGGATCGTTTCGATCGGCTCACCTTGGATGGGAGCGGCTGGGGGGAGTTGGGACGTCAGATCGCCGGGATGGACAGCGGGCAGGACCGGATAGGCGCCGCTGTTGGCCAGATAATCCGCCATCCAGTCGGCGGCCTGGTGCGCGGCGCGGCGAAACTCCTCGGGCGGCATGTCCATAAGAGTTATTGTTTCACCGATCTAAGCGGCGATCTCTTTGCGCACCGCTTCCCACCAGGCGGGGAACCAGGCGCGGTATTCGCTCATCAACTCCGCGGCGGCGCCGGTGAGGGCGATGGCCGTCGCGCCGGTTTTCAATCCGCGCATCGCGGCCGCTTCTTTGATGCCGAACGTCATGGGGAATCGCTCGATCCAATCGATGAATTCAGTCATCCGCGCGTGAAGCTTGTCGCGGCGGGAAACGTCGCAGGCGAGAATGGCGGTGTCGAGCGCCAGCATCAACTCCGGGATGGCCGACGCCGCGCCGGAGATGATTCCGTGGGCGCCGTCCATCCTACCCGGAACGTAAATCCGCTCGTTGCCAATCAGCAACGTGAACGGCAGGGAGCGGGAGGCATCGCGGAGTTGGAGGAATCCGTCCCAATCGCCGCTTGAATCTTTGATACCGGCGAAGAATCCCGTTTCAAGCGAGCGCGGTGGCGGCGGGCGGGGCGAGCGGGCTGGTGACGGCGGGGATATTGTAGAGAAAAACCGGCAGAGCCGCCATCGAACTCTTCGATGAATTTGCGGAAGAAGCCTTGCGTGACCTCGCTCGAGTAGCGCAGGAAATACGGAGGCATGAGGAGAAGACCGGCGGCGCCGTCTTTCGACCGCTTGGTTGGCCAGATGGACGGCGCCGGCCAAGGTGGAGTGGGAGACGTTGACGATCACCGGAACGCGGCTGCGCTTGGCGGCGAGGGACACCAGGCGGGCGCGGTCCTCCAATTCGAAATGGACGAACTCGCCGGTGGTGCCCATCAGCACGATGCCGGCAAGGTGCGCCGCTCCGAGAAAATCGACGATTTCGAGCATGGCGCCGATGTCGATCCCGTTGGTTCCGGGGCGGCGCGGGGTGACGGCGGCGGCAAGGACGCCGGCGGGCTTAAAGTAGGATGCGGCTGGTGGGGGCAAATAGAATGATATAACCCCGGAGCGGTTGGAATGAGAAGGCGGTTTATTTCACTTCTTTCGAGCCAGCCTCGGCGTTCGCCGCCCATTCGGCTAATTTGCGTGGATCCAGCATGTGGCGCGGGCGAAAATCCCGCCGCGACCATTTCGTTCCCGGCGCGAATTCGACGCCGATGAAATATCCGATGTCGCGGAAGATGCAATAGCGTACGATGCCCTGCATAATT
The DNA here is from genome assembly GCA_963823105.1 of uncultured Acidobacteriota bacterium. Taxonomy (GTDB): domain Bacteria; phylum Acidobacteriota; class Terriglobia; order Bryobacterales; family Bryobacteraceae; genus JAJYKC01. The sequence continues at coordinate 273,364 of CAWGKC010000004.1, read as the reverse complement.
CCCTTGCCATAGGTGACACGAACCGCGGTATTCAGCGGGATCGGCCGTTCAAGCTGGACACAGAGTCCCGACTGGGAGATATCTTCCAGATTGGCCGTTCCCCTTCGTTTTCGAGACTGTTCGTCTTTCCAATCGACCGAGACCAAGTCTGAACAGAGGATTCGCGTTTCTATGCGTCGATCGAGCATGTTCTCAATAGGTTCATCGGCAGATCCACAAAATGGATTAGGCCAGGGGGCCAGCCGGGCGTCTCTTGGCGTCTCTTAAGGAACACGCGCAAAACGGAGTGCGGCGCGATTTGTTCCTCCGAAGGCCTTGACGGTGCGCGACGCACCCTTTGCGCTCTTAAGGAACACGCGCAAAACGGAGCGCGGCGCGATCTGTTCCTCCGAAGGCCTTGAGGTGCGCGACGCACTCTTTGCGCTACGGGGGGCTCGCCGGCGGCTTATCGTCCGGTTTGGGCGGGGCGGCGGGAGGAGGAGGCGGCGGCGGAGCGATGCGTTCGTAGCCCTCCTGGTAAACCTCCACTTTCTGCGCGGGCACGGTGAGCTTGGCGATTTTTCGCTCGTCGGTGACCCATAGATCCACCGCCATTTCCTGGCCCGGTTGCATTGCCACCGTCCCTGTCAGGTGATTCAACTCGACTTTCTTATTGGCGAATTCCACCGTCTCTTTGCCCAGGTATTTCACCGTGACCGGCACTTCCTTTTGCCCGAGAAGATAGGCGTGAAACTGCTGCGGCTCGGTGTTGGCGAAACTCACCTTGCGCGCCAGGACGCTGAGCGGGAAAACGGGGATGGGGTAGGCGAAGACCAGCGCGTCGGCGCTGACGGCGTCTTCCTTGAGCTGCGGGCCGTTGGGTGTCGCCGTCTCGTTCTTCGCCTTGCCATCGGCGAAGGTGGTCTTCACCTCGCGGCTCACTTGGCCCATCTTGGTTTTCAGTTCGGCCTCGAGCGGATGGTACTGTCCATCGGTGACGATGGTGTAGTTCTCGATGGTCATCAGCATGGGGCCCAGGTGCGCCTCGCCCGATCCGCTCCAGGTGTATTTTCCATCGGATTTCTGCATGGTGTAGGTTTCGGTGGCCACCGGGTTGCCACCCATAAAGATGGCGAGCTTGCCTCCGGCGGCCTTGCGCACCAGGGCCTGAATATCGGCGGGCAGGTCGAATTTGGCCGGGGGAATTTCGGCGTTCACTTTGACGTCGTCAAGGGTCAGCAGCATTTCCTGGCCGGCGAATTTTTGGCGGACCACCGACGGCTCGAGCACGCCGCCGTAATCTTTGTAATCGCTCATCGTGGACTCGACGGGGATATCGCCCATCTGGGTGGACTGGACGGAGGTTTCTTTCACCAGAAGCCCGGACTTTTCGCTGTAAAACATCGTCTCGGTCTTGCCCTGCGCCGTCTTGCCGTCAATCTTCCAGCAATCCTCTCCGTTCACCTGGGCCGAACCCTTGGTCTCGACCTTCGTGTACAACTGGCGCCAGAGCAGCGGCGCATTGAATGTGGCCTCTTCCACCGCCTGGGCTTTCTCGGTTCCATCCTTGATGCGCGGCCCCTGCAGCGCCGACTTCTCCCACGCCACTTCGCCGTCGCTGCCTTCTTCCTGCTGGCCCACGCCTTCGAATTCGGCTACCTGATAGACCTTGTCCGGCGCCTGTTCGAACTCGGTGACTTGTCCTTTGATACCGCGGCCGACGAACTCGATGACGCCGTGCGAGATCTTGCTGTGGCGTTTTTCGTAGGCGGCCTTGCCGCCGGTCACTTCGACAAAATGGTCGAGGATGGTCTCGGCCTTGGGGGGCGCATCGGCCGCCGATGTCCAACCGGCCGCCAACAGAATCGCGAGCGTCGTTTTCATAGCGTGCCTCATCCTAATTTGAGCCATTTTCCTATTGCGGATCGCCTTTCGCGCTCCGAATCCAATCCTCCGCCGCCTCGAGCGCGGTATCTTTGCCCGCCAGCAGCGCCTGCCGAGTGGGCGCAGCCTCCACGTCCGGGGTCACGCCCACGCCTTCCAGCGGCTTCCCGCCTTCGGAAATATAGTTTGCCATGGCGTATTGAAAGCCGTCGCCGTTGGGTAGCATTTCGATCGCCGAGGGGAGGGCGGCGGCGGCGGTGCGCGTTCCGAAAACCCGCGCGCGCTTCAGGTCCTTCAGCCCCTCGGCAAGAATTTCCGACGTCGAAGCGGTGGTATGGTCGACCAGAATCGCCAGCCTCCCGGCATAGCCTTGAGGCCTGGGGCTGATGGTGAAGTTGAGCGTGCTGTCGCGCATGTAGAGAGTTCCCAGACGAGCGTCGGGCTGGTCCACGAACCACCCGGCCATGCCCATCGCCATGGCGCCGATGCCGCCCGGATTGCCGCGCAGATCGATGACGAAACCGCGGCAGCTCATGCACGCCTCCACCGCTTCGCCGAAGGCGGGCATGACGTGGGCGGGATCGAGGAACATATTAAATCGCACATAGCCGATGCCGCCGGAGGCCATGCGGTGCTCGATCCAAACATAAGTGGGCGGAAGAAACCCGAACTTACTGAGCGAACCGCGCGGGCGCGCCAAGGCCATTTTCTTAATTATCGCCTCGCCTTGCCCGTCTTTGAATTGAAGCTCGACGGTCTCGCCCACCGCTCCCTGCGTGCGGCCGATCAGCGCCTGGCGCAGGATGAGATCCTCGAGCGACGAATGTTCGTAGGCGGCGTGAATTTTGGCGACGACGGCGGCGCTGGTCACGGTTCCGGCGCGGATCATTTCCCAGCCGGTCCTCACGCCGGCGCGCCCGGCGGGTGAATCCGTGTCGACGGAGGTCACGAGCGCCTTGCCGTCCACCACGCGCAGGTCGATGCCCGTTTCCCCGTCGCCGCGCGGGGCGGTGGTGGCTTCGAGGTCGGAGTAAGCGTCGGAGGGGATGATCTCGAAGTGGGTTAGATGAAGACGGTCCAGCATCTCGCGCAAAACGCCGCGGGCTTGTTCCATGGTCCGCGCGCGGTCCATTTCGGGCTTTAATTGAGCACGAACGGCGTTCCAGTCGATGCCTTCGATGGCCGGATCCCAGAACTTATCCCGCACGGTGGTCCAGACATAGTCGAACGAATCCTGGTTGAGTTTTCGATCGCCCGGAGAAAGCGACGCCGTTCCACCGAAGCAGAGCGAGGCAAGAACGACGGCGGCGAGGGTCCGGCTCATCGGAGAGGGTTTAATCTTTGTCGAGAACTTTGCCGCACAAAGCTCCGCCCACCACCGGCAGCAGCGTGAACATGAAGAACATCAGCACCACGGTGAGCAGAAGGCCTCCGGCGAGCGTCGTGGGGTCCTCAAGCGATTTCATCGCTTGTTCCATGCTGGGGTTCTTACCGCCGAACTGCGCGCGGATGCTGTTGGCCAATCCGCCCTGGCTGGACAGGTAGACCACTTCGATCCCCACGACGACCAGCACGATCAGGAAAACGAAGACGCCGGTGATCCATCCCAGGCGGGCGCCGCTTTCGATCCCCAGCCGTTGCCCGGTGCGGCGGCGGTAAAGATAGGCGGAGAAGAAGCCGGCGCCGATGGGGCAAGCCATCAGCCAAATGATTTGAAGAAACGGAGGGAACGGCAGGGGCATGAGCAGGAACGCTGCGAGAGCGGCGAGAAAGCCCGTGCGAACGGCGATGCGATTGTGAAAACCGATCTCCTGGCGAGGCGCGGCCGCCGCGGCGGCGGGAGGCGCGGCCTCGACAACCGGCTCGACCCCCGGATAGTCGAACTGCGGCTTGCCACACTTATGGCAGAACCGGGCGTCGGGCGGAAGATGAGCGCCGCAAGAGCAATACTCAGGCACGTTCCCAGTGTAGCCGGGTTGCGCCGGTTAAAGGATACCGTGAGAGGGCCGGAAAACTCTTACTTTACTAAAACCAAGGTGCCGAACGACTCCGGCACATGGTAGTTATCCTTTCCGGTGGGCTGCCAGGCGATGAACTTGCGATCCGGCGGAGCGCCTTGGATGCGGTAAAAATTCGCGCGCAGTTTCAGCCCCGCCTTCGGCGGACGCGCGTCGACGGCCTTATAGGGGATCTTCATCGCGCCGTACCAGATCTTGGCATCGGTGTCGATTTTGGCGGCGACTTGAAAGCCGGAGTTCCATTTCCAGGCATCCGTATTGCCCATGTTTGTCGAGTCGATATCGAGGTCGACCCACTCGGCTTGGGGAGACAGCTCGAACTCCTTATATAGATGAATGTTTTTAAAATCGCTTCCGATGAACGCTTCGGCCACATCCCAATCCCATAAGTGGTTGGTTTCCTCCCCGGTTTTCGGGTCCGGCTTCATGTGCAATTGTTCATAAGGACAGATAAAAAGAAAGTAGAGGTAGCCTCGGGTCCAGCGGGAACGGATCCCGGAGGTGTGCCCCGGAACGGGATTGCCGCGCGGGCCATTGGCCGCGGAGACTCCTTGCACGCTCTTCCAAAATGGACCGGTGGGATCGGCGGACACCGGAGCGTCCTTGTTCGCCCGTTTGCTTTCGAGCGTACCGGCGCCTCGCAAGGCGGGGGCAAGCAACGTCGCGGCAAGGGCAATCCCCGAGAAGAGCGAAATGATTTTAGGGGGCGTCATCGAGTCAACGGAGAGTATATCAGTCCGCGCGCGGAGGCTGCGTCCCTGATACTATGGCATTCGATGAAAGCCGCCGCGTTTGCCGCCTTAGCAGCCTGCGCCATCGCCGTTTGGGGGGACGAGACTTCGCCAACGGTGCGCGCCTGGGCAATTCTTCACGACGGCGCAGCCAGCAGCCGCCCCGACGTGCGCCAACAAACCGCCGTGGCGCTGGGTTCGATAAGCGGCTCGGTGGAAGCGCGGAAGATGCTCGAAAAATTGCTCGCCGAGGACAAGGATCCGGATGTGCGGCAGACGGCCGCCGCGGCTCTGGGGACGTTGAAGTCGCGGGCGGCGATTCCGGCGTTGAAAACAGCGATGGACGACGACGAGGACGCGGGTGTTTCCTTCACCGCGGTGAAGGCGCTATGGGAGATGGGCGACTTCAGCGGGCGGGGCGCGCTGGAAGACGTTCTGGGCCACGCCCGGTCCACTTCGGCCGGTGGGATGCACACCCAAATCCGATCGATGAAAAAGACCGCGCGCAGTCCTTCGCAACTCGCGCAGATGGGCATCAATGAGGCGTCCGGCGCGTTACTGGGGCCGTTTTCGATCGGCGTCACGGCCGCGGAGAGCATCCTGAAAGACAGCGGGGCGCCGGGCCGCGCGCTGGCCGCAGTCACGCTGGCCGAGCATTGCGACGCGCCGTTGAGAACGTTGCTGGAGCAGGACCTTGTCTCGGAAGGAAACTGGGGCGTGAAGACCGCGATCGCCCGGGGACTGGGGAAATGCGGCGATAAGAACTCGATCCCCATCCTCGAGGCCTACCTGGTCGATTCGCGCGACACTCTAAAGACCATGGCCGCCGCGGCGATTGTCCGACTTAGCAAAGCCCGGCCACAACCGGCGCGGAAGAGCGCAACGCCTACCGTCAAGATTCCGAAGAAACCGTAGCGGGCGGAATTTTGCTTTCCAAATACTTCTTGCGCGATTCCATAATCGCCTTGCGGGCCTCCTTCGGGCCGCCCCATCCGCGCATTTCGGTCACTTTGCCTTCGAGCTCTTTATAAATGGTGAAGAAGTGCTCGATCTCCCGCCGCACGTGGGGAAAGATCTGGTCCATGGTGTGGATGCCGTCGTAGCGGGGATTGCGGTTTGGCACCGCGAGCACTTTTTCGTCCGACTCGTTCTGGTCGAACATGTTCAAAATGCCCACTGGCCTTACCTCGATCATGCAACCGGGGAAACTTCCGTTTTGGACGAGAGTAAGAACGTCGAGGGGATCGTTGTCTTCAGCGAGGGTTCCGGGGATGAAGCCGTAGTCGCCGGGATAGTGCATGGGCGAATAGAGCGCGCGGTCGATGCGGAACACGCCGAGCTTTTTGTCGTATTCGTATTTATTCGTCGAATCCTTGGGGATCTCCACGATCATGCGGACGAGTTCGGGGCACTCCGGCCCAGGGTCGAGGTCAAGCAGAAACGGCTCCATCGTTTAACAGGGTATCAGAGGCCGCGCGGCGAACCGGCCGGAAAGGCGGCTTCATTCCGCCGGCGCGGGGCGGTTTGACAGGTTTGGGCTGCGTCGCTTACGATAGCGGCCATATCGCGGGGCGGAATCGGGGAACTTCGTAGCCCTCCGCGATTTGGTGGAAACGGGGAGTTATGAAAACAATTCTACATGCCGCCATTTTGGTCATCGCGCTCTTTGGCGCGTGTTGGCCGGCCGCGGCGCAAAGCTTTCGCGGCTCGATCGTGGGCACGATTCTCGATTCGACGGGCGCGCCCATTCCAGGCGCCGAGGTGACGGTAAAAAACGCGGGGACCGATCTGGAACGGTCCGTGAATACCGACGAAACGGGCAACTATAGCATTCCCGAATTGCCGCTGGGCGAATACTCGATCACCGTCGCCAAGGCGGGCTTCGACACCGTCGCCCAGTCCGGCATTCAAGTGGACGTCGCCGCGGAACGGCGCGTCGATATCACGCTGAGGCCGGGCGAGGTGAAGTCGGCGGTGGAAGTGACCGCCGCCGTGCCGATGGTGGATTCGACGCAGGATTCGCTGGGCGCGACGCTTGGCGCGAGCCAGATCGCGTCGCTGCCGGTGAACGGACGGGACTTTACGAAGATGCTTTACATGGTTCCCGGTATCAGCGGTTCGCCCGATCAGGAATCGGATTCGCCGGGTTCCTATGGAACGATGACGGCCAACGGCGCGCGAGGGCGGTCCAACAATTTTCTGATCGACGGCACCGACATGAACGACGGCTACCGCAACGATCCGGCCATCAACGAGGCGGGAGTGTTCGGGACGCCGGCCACCATCTTGCCGGTGGATGCGATCGCCGAGCTGGCGGTGATCACCGATTTCACGCCCGAGTACGGCCGCAACGCCGGGGCGGTGGTAAATATCGTGACGAAGTCGGGCACGAACGATCTCCACGGCACGGTGCTTGAATACTTCCGCAACACCGATCTCAGTTCCCGAAACTTCTTCAACTTCAAGCCGCAGGAGCAGACTGGACTTCATAATAACCAGTACGGCGGATCGCTGGGCGGCCCGATCGTCAAGAACAAGACCTTCTTTTTTCTGGACTACGAAGGGCAGCGCGAGACGGTGGGACTGAATAGCACGGCCCGAGTTCCCACGCAGGCCGAAATCATTTCGGCGATCGCCTCCAACGGCGGGCAAGTCAACCCGGTGATCGCGGCGCTGCTGGCGCGCAATCCATGGCCAACGCCGAACATCAACTTGGGACTTCCGCTGTTTGACGCCTCCGGAACGCCCAATGTGAGCGTGACTACGCCGGCCAGTAACTACGTCCAGAGCGGAATTTTCAAAGTCGATCACAGCTTCAATGACAATAACCTTCTTACCGGCCGTTTCTACCATGGCCAGAGCGACCAGAGTTTTCCCCTCGGCCTTACCGGCGCCGGCATACTACCCGGATATAACACGGTAACTCCGACGTGGGTGGATATCGCCTCCGTCTCGTTCGTACATATCCTATCGCCGAACCTGGTGAACGAAACGCGCGCGGGCTTCAACCGTTTCGAGGAATATTTCTTTCCCGAGGACCGCGGATTTAACCCCTCCTCGATCGGGCTCGATACCGGCGTAGGCGCGCAAAACTTCGGCCTGCCGCAGATCAACGTGGCTAATTATTCTTCCATCGGCGCAAACTTGTCGGACCCGCGCGGCCGCACCGACGAGAACTATCAGTTCGTGAACAACCTGTCGTGGAAGCTCAACAGGCACCAGTTCAAGTTCGGTTATGAATTCCGGCGCACGACGATCGCGCAATACTTTAACGCCGGCTACCGGGGCAAACTCTCCTTTAACAGTCTTCAGGATTTCATCAACGGCGATCCGACGGGCGGAGGCCGGCAGGCGGAGGGCGATTCCAACCGGAACACTTACCAGAACTCGCACGGCATTTACTTTCAGGACAGCTATCGAGTGAGCCGCGAATTCACGATCAATTACGGGCTAAGGTGGGACTATTACGGCGTCATCGGCGAGCAAAACAACTTATTCTCCAATTACAACGCGGTGGATGGCTTGCGGCAAACCGGTTCGCCGACTTTGAAACAACTGTATCAGCCCGATTGGAACAACGTCGCGCCGCGCTTCAGTTTCGCCTATGACGTGGGCGGAAAGGGAAAGACGGTGATCCGGTCCGGTTGGGGACTTTTTTACGACGCCTATCAACAGGACCTGTTCCTGGGCCAGTTGCCGTACAACACGTTCAACCCAGGGCCGGCCTACAACGGGATCGGCCCCAAACCGATTCTCTTCTCCTTCAGCCCATCGCCCATCGTCGCGGGAACGCCGGTATTCCCGCAGTCGACGTTTGGCGCCACCGATATCTTCGCCGTCGACCAGCACATCCGCACGCCATACATGGAGAACTATAATTTCAACATCCAGCAACAGATCGGCGCGAATACCGTTCTGCAGGTTGGCTATGTGGGCTCGGTGGGACGCAAACTCTTCCGGTACCGCGATATCAATCAGCCGGTGGACCCGGCGGTCAGCGCAAGCCCGATCAATCCCAGGTACGGATATATCAATTTGCTCGAGACGTCGGCGGATTCCAATTACAACTCCATGCAGGTTACTTTGCGGACGACAAACTTCCATAGCTTGACTTCGACCGTCAATTACACCTGGGCGCACTCGATCGACAACGCCAGCGACGGACAGGATTACGTGCCCAACGCCAGCCAGCCGGACAACAGTTGGTGTACGGCGTGCGAGCGCGGCAACTCCAACTTCGACGTCAGGGACCGAATCACCTGGCTGCTCGATTACCCCCTGCCCAAGACCGCGCTCACGGGTTTCGCCGGCGCGGTTGTCAACGGCTGGGAGATCAGTTCGGTGACGACGTACCAAACCGGACAGCCGTTCACGCTCACGATTTACGACAATCACAACGGCAGTGGCGAATACTTCGAAAGGCCCGATGTCGTGGGGAATCCTTATGCCGGCACCAGCACGCCGGACAACTTTATCAACACATCCGCCTTCGCCGTGCCTTGCACGTTGAACGGCAGCGGCGGCACAGGCGCCAGCGCCTGCATTCCGGGCACACAGCATTTCGGGAATCTGGGCCGCAACGCGCTTACCGGGCCCGGCTATTTCAATCTGGACATGTCGCTGGCCAAGAACTTCCGACTGACCGAAAAAGCCAGCCTGCAGTTCCGCGCCGAGGCTTACAACTTGCCGAATCACCCCAACTTCGCGAGCCCGCTGCTGCCAAACTTCGGAGCGATATTGAGCAGCTTCGATCCCAACACGGGCCACGCGATGGGGGCGTTTCCGCTGACGGTGACCGGAGATGTCGGCGTCGGAAATCCGTTCCTTGGCGGGGGTGGCCCGCGCAATCTTCAGCTCGCGCTCAAGCTGAGTTTCTAACGAATCGCGCCGCGGCGAAGAGCCGAAATTTTATCGTTTGGCCCAATAACGATCCCGCGCCTGGACTACCAGCCCTTTTTGCGCGGTAGTCACTTGGATCTTGCGGAATTCGGAGATGCGGACCGGACGGTCCGAGACGTAGCCCAGATTGTATTGGCTGCGCAGTTCGTCCTGGATGGCGTCGAAGATGGCTTCGAGGGGCTGCTTCTTCGAAACCTGGAAAAAGCCTCCGCCCGTCTCCTTCGACATGCGCGCCAACGCCGACCTGCCGGCCATTCCGCCCATCGGGAATCCATAGGCGAGGGCGTCGGAGAACAGGATGGAATAAATGAGCGTATCGGCGCGCTGAGCGGCGTCGATGGCCTCCGCGATGCCGGCCTCGCTGCCTTCGTCCACGCCGTCGGAAAGGACGATGAGCGCCTTGCGGCCTTGCTGGGCGAGCATGACTTCCTTCGCGGCACGCACGATGGCGTCGTAGAGCAACGTTCCTCCGCCGCTCTGGCTTTGCAGCGCGCGGCGGCTGGGCGTCTCGACATAGCCGAGAGCTTCCTCGAGCAACTTCACCGATTGCGTCAACTCCTGGCGCATTTGCACGATCATGTCGAACTGAACGATGAATACTTGGTCCTGGTTCGGGCGCAGAACGCGATCCAGAAAGCGGAAGCTGGCGCCGCGTTCCTCGTCCATCACCCGTTGCTGGCTCATGCTGGAGTCCACCATCAAGCCGAGAATCAGGGGCAGATCGGATTGCGTGGCGAAATAGCGGATGGTTTGCGGGCGCTTTTCTTCGAGAATCGAAAAATCGTCCTTCGTCAAGCCGCGGACGATACCTCCGCGCTTATCGAGCACGGTGGTCAGGATACTGACCACCTTGACGCTGGTGGAGAAGGTGGGTTCTTCCTGTTGGGCGCGAGCAAGAGTTCGTCCGAGAAACAGGGATGCCGCCGCGAGAAGCGTTTGGCGGCGCGAGGCGAGGAGAGGGGTTTCGCTGGGCATCGGAATCACTCCCTCAGTTTACTTTCGATCAGTTCCAGAAATTCCGGCTCGCGCTCGATGCGCACGTCGATCTTCACCCAGAAAAGATCGAGCGAATCGATGATTTCGAGGAATCGTTCGGGCAGATTCATGGCGTCTTTTTCGGTGGTGAGAAGGACGCGGGCGCCGCGAAGCTGGGCCTGCTGGGCGAGACGCTTTATCTCGACCGGCAGATAGCTGTGGTGATCGTCGAAGGTCCATTGAAATACCGGCTCGATGCGCAGACGGTCGAGAGTGCGCCAGAAAGCGCCGGGGTTGCCCAGGCCGCAGAAAGCGACGACCGGACCCGGGGGGAGTTCGGCGGGCTGCCGCGTACGTTCGTCGACGAAAGAGCATGGTTCCAGGCGGGCGGTGAAGACGGGCGCGGTGGGGTTATATTCGCGGAGGAGATTGCGGATGCCACGGTACTGGCGGCCGACTTGAGCGCGCGTCACGACAAAGCATCCGGCGCGGCGCAACTGCGAAAGCGGCTCACGGAGGCGCCCGTGCGGGAAGACGTTGCCGCCGGAGAAAGGATCCAACGCGTCGATGAGAACGATGTCGAGTTGGCGCCGGAGACGGTAGTGCTGAAAGCCGTCGTCCAGGAGAAAGACGCCGAGGCTTAGACGGTCCTCGATCAAGCGCCCGGTACGGTAGCGGTCCGCTCCAATGCCGACATGGGCGTTGGCGAAACGGACGAAGATCTGCGCTTCGTCGCCGGTCATGGTGGCCGGGGCCCAGGCGCCCGCTTCCAGGATGATGGATTCTTCGAGCGAACGGCGGTGATAGCCGCGCGTGAGAATGGCCGGATGGTAGCCGCGGGCGGCGAGGCGCTCGGCCAAATGCGCACAGAACGGAGTTTTTCCCACGCCTCCCATGGCGAGGCCGCCGACGCTCACCACCGGATGGGCCAAGGTGCGGGCGCGGGCGGTTTGGCGCGTGCGTTGAAGAGCTGACCCGGCGCGCCAAAGCGAGGAGAGCAGGCGTCCCGGAAGCGAGGAGATCCCGCGCGACGGAAAAGTGGGGACGGCTTCGTCCATGGCGATCAGCACCTGTTGGGCCGCCTGTGCGGTGGAACCGCGCTTGGATCCGGCGATGGCGCCGGCGCGGCGGCCGTACAGCGCGCGTTCCCCGGCATCGGAAAGCAGGCGGACCACCGCGGGCGCCAAGTCGTTGGGAGAGGCAATTTCGACCAGCGCCCCGGCGGAGCGGAATTCTTTGGCGATGGCGGGGAAATTCTCCAGATGGGGACCGACGACAATGGGTTTGGAGGAGACGGCGGGTTCCAGCAGATTGTGGCCGCCGCGGCGGGCGAGCGTGCCGCCGATGAACACTACATCGGCGACGGGAAAGAGGCTGGCCAGCTCGCCGATGGTATCGAGCAGGAGTACGGCGGGGAGATCGAGCGGCGAATCGCCGGTGAGCGCGGTGCGGAGGAGGAAGCGGATGCCGTTGGCCCGCATCCGTTCGGCGGCGAACGAGAAGCGCTCCGGCCTGCGGGGAGCGTAGACGAGGAGAGATTTGGGGTGAGCGCGGGCGACCGCGGCGGCCACTTCCGGAATCAGGCGATCCTCGTCGATGTCGCCGGCGTCGGCGCCGGGCATGGTGCTGGCGGCGATCCACACCAGGGAGGGCTGGAGGCGGGCGAGGAACGCGGCGATGGCCGGGGGCACGGTGGTTTCCGAATAAGCGGTGTCGTACTTCAGATTGCCGAGGACATGGACGCGCTCCGCCGGTGCTCCGACGGAGATATATCGATCGCGGTCCTGATCGCTTTGAACGAAGATGCGATGGGGCAGACTAAGAATGTGCCGGAAGAAGAAACGGAGGGCGCGATAACGGGGCAGCGCGCGGTCGGAAATGCGTCCGTTGACGATCACCAGGGCGCAGCCGGCGCGGCGGGCCTCGCGATAGAGCAGCGGCCAGATCTCGGTTTCGAGAATGACGACCGCGGCCGGGCGGAGGCGGCGCAGCACGCGGCGGACGGCGAAGGCGTAATCGAGAGGAGCGAAGAAGACGCCCGAGGCGACGCCTTCGAGTTTCTGTTTCGCCACCGATCGCCCGGCGAGCGTAGCTGTCGAAACGTACACGGACAGATCCGGTTGAAGCCGGCGAAGCTCCAGTACCAGGCGCACCGAGGAAATCACCTCGCCGACGGAAACGGCGTGGAGCCAGACGACGTCGGTTCCTTTGCGGCGTATGGCGGAAGGGAGAAAGCCGAGACGCTCGCGGAGGGTGCCGAGGTAGCGGCGGTCGCCAACCGCGCGGGAAAAGAAATACACTACCAAGAGCGGAAGGGCCAGCGCGCGAAGACCGAAGTGAAGGAGAGAAATGAGATTGTGGCGGGGATTTTCGATGGTGGCCATGCCGGTGATCGCCTTAGCTTTCGGCGGCAAAAAAGACGACGTGAAATTCGAACCGGGACCGGCGTCGTCCTACGCGGCGCGGCAAACCAACGACCATGTCACGGTGGGCGCGGCCGCATACACCGAGGAGGAGCGGGCGCGGGCCGCGTTCGGCAAGCATAATCCGTACCAGTATGGCATTCTGCCGGTGTTGATCGTCGTTCAAAACGACCTGGACGAACCGCTGCGGCTGACCGGGATTCAAGCGGAATTCGTGCAGGCCGACGGACGGCACATTGAGGCGATTCCACCGGCCGACATTCCGGCGACGGCGGCGCGCCAGCCGAAAGACGGCGCGGGCGTACCGCCGGTGCGGCTGCCGATTCCGCTGCCGAAGAAGAAAAATCCTTTGGCCGGCGCGGAGATCGACGAGCGGTCTTTTTCGGCCAAAATGCTGCCGCCGCACGATTCGGCGCAGGGGTTTTTTTATTTCCAGACCAGGCTGCTGCCGGGCGCGAAGATTTACCTGACCGGTATGCAGGGGGCGCGCACGGGCAAAGGGATTCTTTACTTCGAAATTCCGATCGAGGAAGAGAAAGGTCCGGCGGCCAAGTGAAGCTCCGTTAGCTCTTCTTCGCCGCGGCCGCTTTGTGCGGGACGGCTTTCTTCGCGGGCGCTTGGCCTGGAGCATAGACGCGTTGGATGGCGATACGCACGATTTTGACCGGCTGAAGCGGACGGTCGCCATTCGCTTGATCGCGGGGAACCTGGGAAATCTTGTCGGCCACGTCCTGGCCGTCGACCACCTGTCCGAAGACCGTGTAGCCTCCGTTCAGGCTGGGATACGGAGCGACCGTGATGAAGAACTGGCTGCCATTGGTGTCGCGCCCCGCGTTGGCCATGGCGAGAATGCCCTTCTTATCGAATACGTACGCGTTGTCTTCGTTCTTGAACTTATAGCCCGGGCTTCCGCTTCCGTCTCCTTTAGGGTCCCCGCCCTGAATCATGAAGTCGGGGATCACGCGGTGGAACAGGGTGTTGTTGTAGAGCGGGCGATGCGTAAGCTGGCCGGTCTTGGGATCGGTCCAGGCTTTGGCGCCGCGGGCGAGGCCGGTGAAGTTCCGGACCGTTAAGGGCGCCTCTTTTTCATAAAGCTTGCAAACGATGTCGCCCATCGAGGTATGGATGGTGGCGTAAAGACCGGGCTCGCGTTGGGGCGCGGCGGGGGCCTTGGCCGGTGCGGGCGGCGTCTGGGCGTGGATCGCGAGAAGAGAAAGGGCAAGACAAGTGAGGGCTTTCATCAAGCCAAATTATACTCAAACGCACCGTGCGCCGATAGCGGGATGAAACGAAATCGTCCTCACATTCACTGTTAGACCGGAACGCGTGTTCCGGCGATGGAGGGGAATTCGTCGCTCTGCGAGATGGATGCCGGATCCTTTCTGCCATGCCAGATTGAAAGCCGCCTTCGCCGTCCAACCACGTCGAACGACCGGCTAGCCCACAACAGTAATGTAGCGCCGCGAAAATCGGCGACGAGATCCCCCTATGAGGGGACAACAGGAGAACTATGCGACGGTCACCTTCGATAAGAACCACTTTGATTTTGCTGTTGACTGCTCTGCCGGCCACCCAGCATGCGCTGGCGCAACAGGCTAACATGACTACCAGCGCGGATTCGGACCAATCCAGCACCAGTCCATCGCTGGACGTCGTGATGGACAACTTACCCGCGGCGACCGCGGCGGATCTCAAGAACCATCCGGCGGTGCCACGGCCCCGCTCGGGCGTTAGCGACGCCGCCTACCAGGCCAGGAAAGCAGCCGCCAACTTAGCCTCGCTGACGCGGCCCGCGGTCAATCCCGGGCCGGCGCCGTCCCAGACTCCGAGTACCGATACTACCGGTACGTTCACACCGGGAGTATTCACCGCATTTCCGGGCCAGTCCGAGAGCGGGCTGACGCCTTCCGATATGGGGCTTGCGGCGGGGGCCACATACGTCGTTCAAGTGGTCAATGCGACGATCGCCATTTACGACAAAACCGGCGTTTTGCAAACGGGATATCCCAAGAGTCTGAACACGTTCTTCGGCCTTCCCTCCACTGCGTTCACTTTCGATCCGCGCGCTCTTTACGACTGGGTGAATGGCCGCTTCATCGTGATGGCGGACGAGAACAATTCCAGCACCGGCCAGAGCTACATCCATGTCGCCGCGAGCGCGACTGGCAACCCAAGAGGCGCGTGGCACACTTACACGCTTGCGGTAGGAGCCGTTGGCGACTTTGCGGATTTCCCGACCCTCGGCCAAGACCGGAATGCGATCTATGTCGGCTTCACCAACTTCCTCGGCTCAGGCGGCATCAGTAACTATGTTCTGTATTTGCCGAAGACGCAGATTTACGCCGGCGCGGGTTTCTCGTACTTCTACAGTTTCAATTTTAGCGTCGGTGGCACGAATGTCGACTCGATTCAGCCGGCCAATGTCATGGCGAGGGGCGACGACCCGCGGGCGGAATTCATGGTCAATTCCTTCAACATCAACTTCGGCGGCGGCCAGTGCTCCAGCGGCTGTAATGGACTGGTGGTCTGGGCGGTGTCGAATCCGCTGGTGGCGACCGGGACTCCCGGGCCGCAAGTCACCGGCGTCGTGGTCGGAACGTCCAACAACTACAAACTCCCGCCAAGCGCGAACCAACTGGGGTCGGCGAATTCGATCGACACCGGCGACACGCGTATTAGCGGCGAATCCATTTACCTTGCGGGATCGGTGTATGCGGCGATCAACACCGCCGCGACAGGACCCGGCGCCACGGTGATCTGGTATCGAATCAACCCGGTCCTCAACGACGGGAACCCAGCCTGCACGGGAGCCTTTTTGTACGCCTGCGCCCAGATCACGAGCGCGGCGATCAACGAGGAAGAGTGCTACTTCTGCGGTGGACGCGGGAGCGCCGGGTCGTCGTTCTACGGCGTCCTTCAGCCCGATACGGAAGGCAACGCGACCCTCGCCTACGCCTATTCCGATAGCAGCAGCTACCCGGGCATCGCCTACACGTCCAAGCGCGTCACGGCGCTCACCCTGCACGATAATGGCATCTATTTACAGAGCGGGCAGGGGCAGTACAATCAGGGCCGATGGGGAGACTACACGGGCGTCGCTCCCGATCTGAGCCTTCCCGCGACTGTGTCGATGTGGTTCTCGATGATGTACTCGACGTCGGCCGGTAACTGGGCGACGATGATCGGTAGGAACAAGTTCACGGGGGTCTTGCCGTAGCAGAGTACGGATGGAATGAGGGCCGGAATGGCCGCTCGATTCCGAAAGGGGCGGACGATCGTCGTCCGCCCCTTTTTTCGTTTCGCGAGACGGGCGGATGTTGGAGCCGGCGACAGGAATCGAACCTGCGACCCTCTGATTACAAATCAGATGCTCTACCTGCTGAGCTACACCGGCGATGGCGTGGAAAACGAGGCGCGCGGCGAGACGGGATCCCGGCGGCGACCGTTTCTCTCTTCGATTATCTCAAATGGCGCTGGCGAAGGCGCTTAAAACCTCGAAATCCTGGAGCGGGAGACGAGAATCGAACTCGCAACCAACAGCTTGGAAGGCTGTGACTCTACCATTGAGTTACTCCCGCTCGACGCCGGTTCGAATAATCGTATTGTACCTCGCCGATGGGCGGCGGCTCGGAAGAAAACTCCGCAGCGTCCGCCAAAATCCCTTATAATCGGCCTTCAAGGAGGCCTCGTGAAATTTCTCGTACTCTGGCATCTGGATACCGGGCGCCCCGGTCCCGAAGTGATCAAGGCGATCGCCGAGCAGCCGAATTACGGCAAGAAACTGGAAGCCGATGGAAAGCTGGAATGCCGGTACCACATCGTTGGCCGTCACGGCGGCGCGTGGATTTACAATGTAAAATCCAACGAGGAGCTCGATCTTCTCTTGGCGATGGCGCCGGTTTACAACTACGCGCGCTATGAAGTGCTGCCGCTGGCGGACATGGCCGGCGCGGAGAGCGTGCTCGCCAAATAGAACCTGCGCCGCCGGGCGCTGTCAGGGAGTGGCGCTGGACTTCCAGGAAATTCCGGCTCGCAGGTCTTTCGGCGTTGGCAACTGCGAGACATCCCATTCTCCGCCCAGCGCTTTGATCAATTGCACGCTGGCCAGCATCCGTTACATTCGAAAGTTCGCGGCGGCTTGCTGGCTGGCCGGCAAACTGGTTTGAGCGGCGACCACGTTTAGATAAGGGCCGATTTTCCAATGGGCCTTGGGGAGAGACGAAAAAGAAGCGGCGGCGATTTCCTATCTTCAGGCAGGGATCTCCGCCTCGGCCCGCTTTTCCTCCCGCGGCGCAAGGAGCGCGTCCAATTCCGCCCGTCCCAGCGTTTCCTTGCGAATCAACTCCCGCGAGATCCGCTCCATCGGCCCGCGGCGTCTCGACAAGATCTCCGTCACCCGCAGGTGGATGCCGTCCACGATTCTCCGCGACTCCTCGTCGATCTTTTCGGCCGTTCGCTCACTGTAGTTGCGTTCCTCCATGTCGAAGGGCGACTTCAGCAACCGCGCCGCCACCGGCCGCCCGTACGTCAACGGCCCCAGCGGGCCGCTCATGCCGAACCGGGTCACCATCTGGCGCACGAGGGCCGTTGCCCGCTCCAGATCGTCCGAGGCTCCCGTCGATACCACGCCGTCGTAGTGAATCTCCTCCGCCGTCCGTCCGCCCAGAAGGACCGCGATCTGATCCTCAAGCTCCGGCCGCGTCATAAGATAACGCTCCTGCGTGGGTAACTGGAGCGTGTAACCCAATGCTCCGATCGAACGCGGAATGATCGAAACGCGGTGCAGCGGGTCGGCGTGCTCCACCGAAAGCGCCACTAATGCGTGACCGGCTTCGTGAACGGCGACGCGCTCCTTCTCCTCCTTGCTCATCACGCGGCTCTTCTTTTCGAGACCGATCGTCACCCGGTCCGCCGCTTCTTCCAGGTCGCGTAACTCCACCTGGTCGCCACCGCGGCGAACGGCCAGCAGCGCCGCTTCGTTCACGATGTTGGCGAGGTCGGCGCCGGCCATGCCCGGGGTCCGCGCCGCGATGGTCTCCAGATCGGCGTTCTCCGCCATGCGAACTTTGCGCGCGTGAACTTTGAGAATCTCCACGCGGTCCTTCAGGTCCGGGCGATCGACCAGCACCTGACGGTCGAACCGGCCGGCGCGGAGCAGAGCGGGGTCCAGCACCTCGGGCGTATTGGTGGCCGCCATGATAATTACGCCTTCCGAACTTTCGAATCCGTCGATCTCGGCCAGCAACTGATTCAGCGTTTGCTCCCGCTCGTCGTTGCTGAATCCGACGGCCCTTCCCGATGCGCGCGATTTCCCGATGGCGTCCAGTTCGTCGATGAACACGATGCAAGGCGCCTTCCCCTTCGCCTGTTCGAACAGATCGCGGACGCGCGCCGCGCCGACGCCGACGAACATTTCGACGAACTCCGAACCGGAGATTGAGAAGAACGAGACGTGCGCTTCGCCCGCCACCGCTTTGGCCAACAGAGTCTTGCCGGTGCCGGGAGGACCGACCAGCAGAACTCCCTTCGGAATCCGCCCGCCAAGCTTCTGGTACTTCGCCGGCTGCCGGAGAAAATCCACGATTTCTTCTAATTCGAGTTTGGCCTCGTCCAGTCCGGCTACGTCCGCGAACGTCACCTGGATGCGGCTGGACTCGTCGTGAATCTTGGCTCGATTTTTTCCGAAGGTTAGCGGACCGCCGCCTTGGGCGAGACGGCGCATGCCGGCGCCATAAATCAGCCCGATCAGCAACAACGGAAAAAGCCAACCGAGGAGGTTCCACAGCCACGGCGATTGATCGATATGGCCCTCGAATCGAACCGGGTGCGCCTCCAGCTCCTTCAGAATCTGAGACTCATCCACTCCCGGCAGCCGCGTCGCGCGGATCGTAAGCTCGCCGGCCGGCTTGGGATGGGAAAGATCGCCCTTGAGCGTGCCGGTCAACTCCCTCTCGCCGATCCGCACCTCGGCCAGTTTGCCGGCGCGAAGTTCGCTAAGGAATTCGCTGTAGGGGACGGTTTTGGGCGCGGTGCTCCCGAACCGGCTGGCGGCGTACAACATCGCCGCGATCGCGACAAGGTTCCACACGGCGAAACTCCACTGGCGCTTCCGCTGGCGATCCATCGAAATCGCCGATTGCAAGTGTCTGGCCGCTGTTGGTCATGCGGGATGGGACGCCGGGCACGCCGGCCCGATTCCGATGCGGGACGAGGCTGGCGAGCGTAGCCACGCGGCGGCGGCCGGCGCGTTCCCGCGGTTCCAGCGCATGGCGTCTCCTTAAGCCTGCGCCAAAACGCGCGGAAGACCCTCTTCTCGTGCGAATTCACCCATCCGGATGTTCACGCTATCATCGGCAACGCCATGATCGGCGAGCGTCCACCTCATCCATCCGCTTGGCGGGCTGCGTGCTCTTGAATGCATACCTCGAACCCAGAGAAAGGATACGGATGCGCGTCGAAGATGGCGGATTGCAAGCAGATCTTGCCGTCCGCCGCGCTCACATCTCGCTCCGGTTGGCTGGAGAAGGACCCGGAGGAGGACCCCAGCGGCGCCGAACGCACCCGGCGGAATCGACGCCAGGCGCCGGACGCCGCTGGGGTGTTGTGCTGGCCGGAGGCGACGGGGTCCGTCTACGGGAGCTCACGCGATTCATTTGCGGCGATACCCGTCCGAAGCAGTTTTGCCGCATCCTCGGCGAGCGGACTTTGCTGGAGGAGGCGCAACTTCGGGCGGAGCGGAGCATCCGCCCCGAGCGGATTCTTTACTCCGTCACGCGGGCTCACCATGAGTATTACGCTCGCGATCTCTCCGGCCGGGCGCTGCAAAGAATCGTGCAGCCGTGCAACAGAGGTACGGCCCCGGCGATTCTCTACACGTTGCTCCATATTCTGCAAATGGACCGGGACGCGATCGTCGCGATACTTCCTTCGGACCATTCCTATTCCAGGGAGGGCGTTTTCACGGATGCATTGGATTCGGCCTTCTCTATCGCCGCCGGGAACCCCCGCTCGGTAGTCCTACTGGGAGCCCAGCCGTTGAGTCCGGAGACCGAATACGGCTGGATCGAGATCGGCGGGACGGTTGGAAACTCCCACCGGGATCTGTTTCACGTCACCGGTTTTCACGAGAAACCGGGCCGCCAGGCCGCCGAACGCCTGCTCCGCTCCGGTTGCCTCTGGAATACGTTCGTAATGGTTGGGCACGTGAACGCGTTCCTGGAGATAGCCGCGGCGTACGTCCCCGCGCTTCTCGACGCGCTCGATTCCGCCCCGTTGTTCCCAACCTCGGACCGCGAGACACGCGACGCCGATCTCCTGTATGGACAGATCGATCCAACCGATTTTTCCCACCACGTTCTTGCGCCGGCGGCGAGGCGGTTGATCGCTCTGCGGCTCGATGACGCCGGTTGGAACGACCTTGGGGATCCGGACCGCGTCCTGTCGATTCTCCTCGAAAGGGAGAGTCTCCCCGCTTGGGCTATGCGCTGGCTGGCCGAACGGAATGTGGAGCGCGGCGAAGCGAGGGCGGCGTCCGCGGCCGTCGCATGAATTGCGGCATCGCAGGCCGCAGCCCGCTTGGACGTTCCTCGCGGCGACGAACGAGTCCCTTCAGCCGCGCCACGTTGCTCGGCGTTGCGTTATTGGCTGCCACGGCTTGCGGGCACGTTCCCACCGCCGTGCCTTCCGCGCCGGCGGCTTCCGGGCAATCCCAGACGGACTTCTTCTTCGTGGCTGAACCACCGGTCGTCGCCCCCGGACATGCGTCCCTGCTCCGCTGGAATATCCAAGGCGCGACGAGCGTCACCATTGAAGAGGCTTCCGGCAGCGGGAAGCTCCACCGGATCGGCGAGTTTGGCGGGAGCGGCACACTCGAAGTGCGGCCTGAGAGAGATTCCACCTACGTCGTCTCCTGCAACGGGAGCGCGACGTTTTCGTGCGCCTCCGTCGCCGTCCGCGTTCGAACCGGCTCGCCCTGACATCCGCGCGGCGTCCGCACCCGTCTCCTTCGTTCTCGCCCGATCGTCTGGCAAGTGAGTTGCTCCATTCGTTTTGGAGAACGCGAAAGGAGGCGTCCATGAAACCCGCCCTTGTCATTTACGCGACTCGCCAGGGACATACCCGCCGTATCGCCGAACAGGTTGTGGAATCGATGCAGGCTCGCGAGGCTCCAGCCGAATCGGTCGACGCGGCGTGTCTCCCCCCTCGATTTTCGCTATCCTCTTATTCCTCCGCCATCCTCATCGCGTCGGTGCATCGTGGCCGGCATGAAGAGGAGATGGCCGGATTTGTCAAGCGTCACGTAGCGGAATTGGAACGGATCCCAACCGCGTTCCTTTCGGTGAGCCTTTCGGAGGCGGGCGCGGAGGATCTCTCGGCGCCGTCTCGCCGCCGCGCCAAAGCCGCCGCCGACGTCGATCGGATGATCCAAGACTTCCTCGCCGAAAGCGGTTGGCGCCCGGCGCGAATCAAGGCCGTCGCGGGCGCGCTACTTTACACAAAATACAATTTCCTTTTGCGCATTTTGATGAAGCGAATCGCGCGGCAAGCGG
Organism: uncultured Acidobacteriota bacterium; assembly: GCA_963823105.1. Classification (GTDB taxonomy): domain Bacteria; phylum Acidobacteriota; class Terriglobia; order Bryobacterales; family Bryobacteraceae; genus JAJYKC01. The sequence continues at coordinate 251,906 of CAWGKC010000004.1, read as the reverse complement.
GCGGATCCACCGATACGTCCAAGGATCGGGATTACACCGATTGGGCGGACCTCGACCAATTCGTCGACAGCTTTACTCAGGATTTTCCGGCCGATGCCTTGACGGAGAGATAAACCGGTCGCCGCCTCTCTACCCGGCCACCCGTTTGCGAATCACTTCCACCGAACACGGGGCGTGAAGCGCCGCGGTCTCCGAGACGCTGCCCAGAAGAAACCGGTCCATCCCCCGGCTCCCGTGAGAGCCCAACACGATGAGATCGGCGCCCCATTGCGCCGCTTCGTCGAGAACGATCGTCTTCGCCGTTTCCAGCAGAACGGAAATCGATTCGCTCACCTCCAACCCATCCACCGCGGACAGAATTTCCTTCGCCGAGGCGATCGCCTGTTGCGCCCGTTTCATCGCTTCCTCCCGCGCGATTTCGAGGAACGCGGACTCGACGAAAGGCGGTTCGAGAAAGGCCCGGCTCGCGGGCAGGATCAACTCGACGGCCGTAAGAATCCGAACCTCCGTCCCGGCGGCCCAAGGGCGTCCGGCGATCGACCGCGCGGCCAGTTCGGAAAATTTCGACCCATCGGTGGCCAGAAGGATTTTCTTCACCTGGAAGTTCGCCGCCGCCCTGGCTTTCGCCCTCATCACCGCCACCGAACACGGAGCGTGCCGCAGGACGGTCTGCGCCACGCTGCCGAGCAGGAATTTCGCGACGCCGGAGGTCCCGTGCGGGCCGACCACGACGAAATCCGCTTCCATCTCCCGCGCGCGCTCTAAAATGATGGCTTTCGTATCCCCGGAAATCGCGGAACCTTCCGCTTCCCAACCTTTCGCGCGCAGCCGCTCGACCGCCCGCGCCACGGTTTCTTCCGCGCGCCGGGCCGCCTCTTGAACCGCCTCCGCAGCCGTCCAAAGGTGAGATGGCTCCACGACGCTGAGCGCATCGAAGGATGATCCCGCCGGCCATTGCCGCGCCAGGACGCCCTCCAGCGCGGTCTGGCTGGCCGGGGATGTGTCCATCGCCAAAAGTATTTTCATGATCGCTTCCGTCTCCCCCTCCTGGCGTCGTTGCCTGCCCTCGGCCTTCGCCCGTTGAGGAACGCCGCCCCCTCAATGATACTCACGGCGGTCAACGCAAAGGGTTTTTCACGGAAGATTCCAAAGGATTCGGTTGCATTGCCCGCTACTCGGCGCGCAGCATTTCAACCGGGTCGATCCGCACCGCGCGGACCACCGCCGGCGCCGCGGCCAGCAATGCCGCCGCGAGAATCGCCAGCGACGGAATCGCCAACATGCCCGCATCGCCCGGCTTCACGTCGTACAACAGCGTGGCAATAAATCGCGCGGCTCCCATTCCCAGGGCCAGGCCCGCCAGCGCTCCTACGAACACCATCGCAAAAACATCCACCGTGACAAGCCGCGCGATGGAACCCGCCCGCGCGCCGATCGCCATGCGAATGCCGATCTCGCGCCGCCGTTGGAGCACCGAATAATCGAGCACGCCATACAGCCCGACACCGGCGAGCAACAGCGCGACCGCCGCAAAGAACAACGCCAGCATCGCCAGCAGCCGCTCGCGCACAGTGCGCGATTGGTTGATCTCCAACTGCGTGCGGATGTTGCTGACGCGGAATTCCGACCGCGCGCGAGATACTTCGCGGCGCAGCGTGGCCGCCAGCGCGAGCGGGTTCGATCCCGATGTGCGCACGATGAACGTCCCGCGGCGCTCCGGCTTTAAGGAGTGAAATGGCACATACGCCACCGGCAAGCTGGGTCCGCGAATATCGGCGTAACGGGCGTCGCCCACCAATCCCACGATCCGAAGGCGAAGACGCGTTCCATCGTCGCCGGCTTCTTCAAACTCCATTCCCACGGGATTTCTACCCTGGAAAAATCGCCTCGCGAACTTCCGGTTGACGATCGCAAAACCCGGATAGGTGTCGGTTGCGCGGAAATCTCTGCCTTCGAGGAGCGGAATCCTCATCGCGGCGGCCCAACCCGGCGAGATATTCAAAAAATAGGCCATGTCCTCGCTGGGCGGACCCCCGTTGACGGATACCGCATCGTTCGAGCTATACCCGCTGAGTAGCGGCCGGCTGGCCAGCGCGACCGCCTCGACGCCCGGCACGGTCCGCAGATGTTCGGCCACCTCGTCCCAGAAAACCGCCGGCTGAGCGCGTTGCGTCACCGTCTCGAGCGTAAGCAGCCGGTCGGCCGAAAAGCCGGTAGGCTGGTCCGACAACCGCTTGAACGTCCCGACAAACAATCCGGCGGCGAAGAGCACCAGAAAACAGAATGCGGCTTGCACTGCGATCAGCGCGTGCATAAACCGGCGCCGCGAACGCGGCTCGCGCCCGCCCTTGAGCGCGCTGGCCGGCCGGACGGAGGAAGCGCGCAGCGCCGGAGCGAGACCGAACAAAAGGACGCCGCCGAGGGTCAGCGCCAGGCCGAACCCCAACACCCGCCAGTCCGCGGGAAGCGCCAAGCGCACTGGGTTGTCGGATGGGTTGATCATGCCTGCGACGAATGGCGCGGACCACCAGGCCAGGAGCGCGCCGGCGGAGGCCGCAAGCAAAGCCAGCATGGCGCACTCCACCAGAACCAGTTGGACGAGCCGCCATCGGCCGGCGCCGATCGATACGCGTAGCGCCATCTCGCCCGTTCGCGCGGACGCCTGTGCGGTCATCAGGCTCGCGACGTTGGCGCAGGCGATCAGAAGAACCAAAAACACCAGCACGCCGAGCGCCGCCAGTGGACGCCGGTAAGCAGTCTGCAGCCCGGAGGCGCCACCCGCCGCAGGCGCGAGGATTACCGTCTGCTTGAGCCAATTATCGATGCTCTGTCTGGACATTCCGGTGAATCCTTTGGCCCTCTCCTCTTCGAATGCCAGGGAAACCGCGTTCAATTTGTCGCGCAAAGGTCCGATTGCGGCGCCCGGCTTCAACAGCACAAAAGTGGAATGCCACGTTGAGTCCGGCCTGCCGACCGCGGGATTCATCATGGTCGGAACGAAAATGCTCGGTCATCGAGCCCGGCTCGGTGCCCGTGAACGGTCCGGCGCAAACGCCAACGATCGTGTATATCCCATCGCCCATGCGGAAGGTCTTGCCGGCGACTTTCGGATCCCGTCCAAAACGGCGTGTCCAATAGTCGTACGAGAGCACTGCGTAGGGATGAGCGCCCGGTTCGCGATCGTCGTTTTCCGTGAAGAGCCGCCCCAGCGCCGGCCTCAGTCCAAACGAGCCGAACATCCATCCCGACACATACTGCACGCGCGCTTTCTCCATCTCCCGCCCGGAGGAATAGGTAACGTCCGCCCGCTCCACGGAAGAGACGGCGACTAACTCCGCTTGATCCTTCACCGCCGCGCGCATTAGGCGAAACGCTGGATAAGCCCAGCCCTCGTAGAATCCTGGCCTCCCGTCCCAACTGGTTTCCAGCCGGCCGAGAACATACAGCCGCTCCGGCGCGGCGATCGGCAATGGCCGCAGGAGAAGAGCGTCGATGAGCCGGAACGCCGACACACAGGCGCCGATCCCCAATGCCAGCGACAGGATCGCGGAGGCCGACGTCACTTTCCGCTTCATGAGCTGCCGCCAGCCGAAGACCGCGTCGGCGCGGAGCGAATCGAGCCAAGGCAACCAGCCGGATGTCGCGGCTCGCCTCGCGCAGACTCAGCGCCGAACCGAGCGCCCGCCGCGCTTCGCCTGGATCGCGCCCTTGCTCGATCGCCTCCGCAATGTGCGACTGTAGCTCTTCATCGATCTCGCGGTTTATTCGATTCCCACGAACGACATTTCCGATGCGCGACCAAAGTGACATATCGATCCCTTTCTACTCCGAACGCAGCATTTCCACCGGGTCGATTCGCACCGCCCGAACCACCGCCGGCGCCGCGGCCAGCAACACCGCCGCGAGAATCGCCAGCGACGGAACCGCCAACATGCCCGCGTCGCCCGGCTTTACTTCGTAGAGCAGTGTTTCGATATACCGCACCGTCGCCATGCCCAGAACCAAGCCCGCCGACGCCCCCACGATCACCATCGAGAAAACGTCCAGCGTGACAAGCCGCGCGATCGAGCCCGCCCGCGCGCCGATCGCCATGCGAATTCCGATCTCGCGTCTCCGCTGCAGCACGGAATAATCAAGCACGCCGTACAAGCCAACACCGGCGAGCAAAAGGGCGACCGCGGCGAAGAAGGACGCCAGCATCGCCAGCAGCCGCTCTCGCACCGTGTGCGATTGATCGATCTCCGTCTGCGTGCGAATGTTACTGACGCGGAATTCGGACCGCGCCCGCGGGACCTCGCGGCGCAGCATCGATGCCAGCGCCAGTGGATTCTTCCCGTACGTGCGCACGACGAATGTCCCTCGGCTCGCCGTCTGGAATGCGCCCGCCGCGTCGATCGCCTGAAACGGAACATAAGCCGTCGGCCGGATGGGGAGCCGCAAATTGTCTCGGGACCGGGCGTCGCGAACAAAGCCCACGATCTGAAAACGAGCGCGGCGCCCGGCGGACTCTATCTTGTCAAACGATCTTCCAACCGGGTTCTCGCCGTCGAAATACTGCTTCGCGAACGCCTCGTTGACGATCGCGGCGCCCGGATTCGTGTCGCTCTCGCGGAAGTCCCGACCGTCGATGAAAGGAATCCTCATCTCATCGATCCAGCCCGGCGATGCCCCCAGAAAATCGGAAAACACCTCATTCGGAAGCGCGCCGCCGATCGAAATATCGCCCACCCAACTCTCTCCGCTCATCAACGGCCATACGGTCAACGCCACTTTTTCCACGCCCGGCACGGCGCGCAAATGTTCGGCCACCTGATTCCAAAAGACCGGCGGTTGCGGCCGGCTCGTGAGCGTTTCCAGATTAAGAATCCGTTCCGAGGAGAAGCCTGTGGGCCGCGCCGAAAGCCGGTCGAAGGTGGCGACGAACAGGCCGGCGACGAAGAGCACGAGAAAACAGAAGGCGGTCTGTACGGCGATCAACGCATGCATCAGGCGCCGCCGGGAACGCGGATCTTCCCCGCCCTTCAGCGCGCTGGCCGGCTGGATCGCCGAGACCCGCAGCGCCGGGATCGAACCAAACAGGAACGTCACCCCGGCGGCCAACGCCATCGAGAATCCCAGCACCCGCCAGTCCGCCAGAAGAACCAAGTGCGCCGGGTTGTCCGGCGAATCGATCATACTCACGATCACCGGCGCCGCCCACCACGCGAACCATACGCCGATGGAAGTGGCCAGGAACGCAAGCCATGCGCTCTCCACCAAAACCAGTTGCGCCAGCCGCCATCGTCCCGCCCCGATCGAGACTCGCAGCGCCATCTCTCGCCCCCGCGCCGCCGCCTGCGCGGCCATCAGGTTCGCCACGTTGGCGCAGGCGATCAGCAGCACCAGCGCCACCAGGATCCCGAGCGCCGTTAGCGACCGCCGATATTCCCTCTGCAAATTGGAGCGTCCGGCCGCGGCGGGCTCCAGCAACATAATGTCCTTGAATCCCTTTTCGCGAATCCGTTTGGGCAGACCGGCAAAACTCTTCGCCCTCTCCTTCTGGATTGCCTGGTACGTCGCGCGCAACCTCTCGCGAACCGGCTCGGCGACGGCGCCCGCCTTCAATTGCACCAGCGTTCGAAGCCAAAAATTATTTGAGCTGGCGAGGGTCTGTGGATTTTTCATAGCCATGGGAATGAACACGTCGGTTACAATTCCAGTCTCGGTGCCCGTGAATTCTTCGCCGGCCACTCCGACGATCTCGTATATCCTATCGTCCATCCGGAACGTGCGCCCGATCGTTTTAGGATCTCCTCCGAAGCGCCGCGTCCAATATTCATGGGACAGAACGGCGACGGGATGCGCCCCCGGTTTCCGATCATCGTCTTCGCTAAGCATCCGCCCCAATGCCGGCCGGAGTCCGAAGGCGCGGAACATCCATCCGGAAACGAATTGCCGGTAGGCTTTCTCCATCTCCTGGTCCGATCCATAAGTCAGATCGATGCGTTCCCCATACGAGACCGCGATCGATTCGGCGCGCTCGCGCACCGCGGCGCGCATCCGGACGAACATTGGATACGAGCAACTGTCGTATGTCATGAGGTTCCCATCCATACCACGCCCTTCGAACGCGACGGCATACAGCCGCTCCGGCGCCGCCACCGGCAACGGCCGCAACAGCAGCGCGTCGATCAGCCGGAACGCCGCGGTGCAAGCCCCGATCCCGAGCGCCAAAGAAAGGATCGCCGCCGCGGAAGTGACTTTCCGCTTCATGAGCTGCCGCCAACCGAAGACCGCGTCGGCGCGAAGCGAATCGAGCCATGGCAGGAGCCGGATGTCGCGGCTCGCCTCGCGCAGATTCAGCGCCGAACCGAACGCCCGCCGCGCTTCCCCTGGATCGCGCCCTTGCTCGATCGCCTCCTCAATGTGCGACTGCAGCTCTTCGTCGATCTCGCGGTTCAAATCGCGCCCGCGAACGACGTTTCCTATGCGCGACCAAAGCGACATATCACACCGTCCTCAAAACCCGATTCACGGCCGAAGTCACCGCCTGCCATCGCGATTCCTCGGCCGCCAGTTGCTTCTTGCCCGCCGCCGTCAGTTCATACAGCCGCGCCCGCCGCCCGGTGTCCTTGGTGATCCATTCGGAGCGGACCCAACCGGCCTCCTCCATCCGGTGCAGCGCCGGATAGAGCGATCCTTCCTCGGCGCTGAGTACGTCGCGCGAGGAATCCTTGATCGCCGACATGATGGCGTAGCCGTGCAGCCGCGGCCGCCGCGAGAGGATCTTCAAAACCAACAGATCGAGCGAGCCTTGGAGAGAGTCCGGTTTGGGCATACTTAGACATCATAATATATAGACGTCTGGGTATCCGTCAAGCCGATGCTCGCCCACTCGGAAGTCTTTCTCAACTTCAGAAGGGCGGCATTCGTGCTGAGTATCAAGATCGATATCGTTCGCCGTCTGGTAGTACAAGGCCTGCTTGGCGCTTCTGCCGGCTATCGAAATGGACTTGCCAAACTGGCGCCCGAAAAAGAAGTTCGGCGTTTCGCGGAAAGCCGCGGATCAACAAGGAGGGCCGAACCTACGTTTCGCGCCGGCCGCCAACACATGAAGCGCCAACTCGACCTGCCGCTCGATCGGGTCTGCTTCGCCATGATGCTTGCTTTTCATCCGGACTAGCCAGTTTTCCATAGCCGATGGGGTGGTGGCGCCCGCACGTTGATTGTCCTGCAAAGCTCGACGACTTCCTGTAAGACAAATCAAGATAATGTAAGATTAGGGTATGGCCGATCGAGGCAACACCAAAACCATTACCGTCAGCTTTCCAGTGGAGCTGGCTGAACAGGCCGAGCATCTCGCCAAGACCGAAAGCCGCACCATGAGCGAGCTGTTTCGCGAGGCCTTTCGGACCTATCGCGCCACAGCGGTACGTAAACGCTTAGTGGCCGGCAGCGCCTATGCCCAAGGCCGCGCCGCTCTCCGGTATACAGAGGCGGATGTCGAACGGCTGGTCGATGAGACACGCGCCGAACTCAGAGCGGGGAACCGAACACGGCGGTGATCGTCGTCTTCGATAGCGGGATCTGGGTTTCGGCGATGGAGTTCGGCGGCACGCCGCTCGAAGCGGTCATCAGAGCGATCGCCCAGGATCGGTTCGCCGTGTGCGACCAGATTGAGGAGGAGGTTGTGCGGGTGCTGACCCACAAGTTCGGCTGGGAGGCGGAGCGGGTTTGCGCCGACTTGGCTTCCTACTGGCTGGACGCCTTGCGCGTGGATCTGGAAGGGACCGTTACCGGCATCTGCCGCGATCCTAAAGACGAACCGATTCTCGAATGCGCCGAACGCGCCGAGGCCGAACGCATCGTCACCGGCGACCACGATCTGCTGTCGCTCGCTTCCTATGGGGGGATTCGCATCATGACGGCCCGGGACTACGTCGAAGCCAGATAGGCCTCACGCGGGTCCATGACGGGCGCACATCGGTCCACGGTGCTCTCGGCAATCCGCCTCTGCTGTGCCACGTTTCAACATAGTATTGTGCCAGCAATCGTGACACGAAGTGTCAGCAATTCTGGCAAATAATCCTCTGCACCCGTTTAGAATCCATGGCGGAGCCGTCAATTACTCTGGCATCCTACACCGCAACTTGCCCGGCTTTTTCACGGCGCCTTTCCGCGATTTTGAGGCAAACTGGCATCAAGGAGGCCGGACAATGACTCGTAAGTACTCGCTCGTGATCGAAGGCGATTCCGAAGGCTACAGCGCCTACGTTCCGGAACTCCCGGCCATCCTGGTGACGGGAGGATCGGTTGAAGAGTTGACGAATCGCGCGGCCGAAGCGATTCGAGTTTACTGGGATGCCCTGCGCGCGGACCGGTCTCCGACCTCAACCCTGCGCGAAATTGAAGTTGAACTGCCCGCTTGAGAACAGTCCGGGCGGAGAGCCGATCGGGCACTACGAAGAATTTCCTCGTCCGATGCCATCGCCGGGATCGCCTATTCGGCTGCGAGAGCCTCCAGCGGGGCGATCCGCGAGGCGCGGTGCGCGGGCAGCAGACAAGCGACCAGAGAGACCAAGCCCATCGCGCCGGCGGCGCCCGCGAAGATGGCCGGATCGAGCGCCGGCACGTGGAACAGCACCGCCCGCATGGCCCGGCCGGCCAGCCACGCTCCGCTCAAACCGAGGACGGCGCCGCAGGCGATCAGGCGGAAGGCGAGCGCGAAGAACTGGCTGCGGATCTGCTCCGGCCGCGCCCCCAACGCCATTCGCACGCCGATCTCGCGGCGCCGCTGAGCGACGGCGTAGCTCAACACGCCATAAGTTCCGATGGCGGTGAGCAGCAGGGCGATCGCGGAGAAGATGCCCGCCAGCAGCGCCGGGGAGCGGCGGGCCGCCAGGCTGTCGTCGATGCGTGTACGCATGGACCGGACGTCGTTCAGCGGCAGTTCCGGATCGATTTCCCGGACCGCTTTCCGCAGCGCCAGCGCCAGCGATTCCGGAGGGAGCGCCGTCCGGACGGCGACGAAGAGGTCGCCGTCGCCGCGGAAGACGAATGGATAGTAAATCGCGCCTTGCGCCGTATCGTCGGTCAGCCCGGCTTGTTTCACGCTGCCGGCCACGCCGACGATGGTAAACGCTTCGGCATCCTTGCCCTCCTCCGAACCCTCAAATACGAGGTGGCCGAGCGCGCCGCCGTTCGGCCAGTAGTAGCGCGCGAAATCCTCGTCCACCACACAAACGCGCTGCGCGCGCCGCGAATCGGCCGCGTTGAGGAATCGTCCCGCCCGCAAGGTGAAGCCCATTGCGCCGAAGTAGTCGCCGCCAACCCAGTAGGAATAATGCCCGCGCGGCGATTGGCCCGGCCGCAGCTTCAACCCTTTCACCGTGGCGGCGCTCTTGCCGCTTTTGCCGCTCAAAGGCACGTTGCTCGCAATGCCCGCCGACACGACGCCCGGCAGGCGGCTCATCGCGCCGGTCAGTTTTTCGACGAATGCAAGACGCGCCGCCGCATCCGGGAATGTCTTGTACGGCAGCGAAATCTGGCCAGTGAGAATGTGTCCGGAGCGGAAGCCCGGAGAAACCGCCATCGCGCGATTCAGACTAAGCCCCAGCAGGCCCGACCCGGCTAAGAGAACCGTCGCCATTCCGATCTGGACGACGATGAATCCGTGGCGTAAGCGTTGCGCGGCGCGGCTGGTGGTTCCTCCGCGAGTCTCCGATTGGAGCGCGTTCGCCAGATGGCCGCGCAGGTTGAACCAGGCGATGGGCGCGGCAAGCGCCAAACCTATCGCGATCGCGCCGGCCAGCGCGGCCATCGCCACTCGGGAGTCGAAGGCGATGGAAGCTCCCAACGGCAACTGCCCGGCGCCCAGGGCGGCCAGCAGACGGATGCCGCCCGCGCCGGCCGCAAGCCCGAGCAGACCTCCCAACACCGTGAGCGACATCGTCTCGACGATCGCCTCTCTCACCACGTGCCCGCGGCCCGCGCCCAGCGCCTGCCGGACGGCCAGTTCCTTCGCGCGGCCGCTGGCGCGGATGAGAAGCAGATTCGCCAGATTGAACGCTCCGATCAGCAGCAGGGCCAGGACGCCCGCCTGCAGCAACAGCAGCGTGGGCCGGATCGCCGCCACATGGTCCGCGCGCAGCGGCGTCACGACGGTGCGAAAGCCCGCGTCGGCCATCATTTTCGCCTGCGGGTCGTCCATCTCGAGCGTGGCGTTTTGCGAATCGATCTGCGACTGCGCCTGGGCAAGCGTGGCGCCCGGTCTGAGCCGCGCGATCATTTGAATGACGTTCCCTCCGGAATGGCGCTGCAGTGGCGTGCGATCCCCGGGGCGCGAAGCCAAGGGAAAGTAGAGCTGCGCTTCGGAGGAGAGGAAATGGAAACCGGGCGGCAGGACGCCGATCACGGTTTTCGGCACGCCGTCTACCCGAATCCGCTTTCCGATTACATGGGGGTCGGAGTGGAAGCGCTGCCGCCAATAGGCGTCCGCTAGAATCGTGACATCGCCCGTTTCATACGTGGTTTCTTCTTCGGTGAAGGTGCGCCCGATCGCCGGGCCGGCGCCGAGGGTGGTGAAAAACTCCGGCGACACTTGGGTGACCGGTTCGCGTTCCGTCGACCCGGCCTCCCCGGCGATCGCCGTGCCAAAGCGATAGATCGAGAGCGAGGCGAAGGCGGGAATTCGCCCGCGGCGCTCGTAATAGTTGGTCAGCGAGGAACCGTCGCGCTCGACGCCCGCTTTGGGATACGTGTTGTACAGGGTCGCCAGCCGGCCGGGATCGGGAAATGGCAGCGGGCGAAGGAGGATAGAATCGAGGACCGCGAAAATGGTGAGGTTGGCGCCGAGACAGACGGCCAGCGTCAGAAGAGCGGTGGCGGTGAATCCTGGCGTCTTTCGCAGCATTCGCGCGGCGTAGCGCACTTCCCGGATCAGCTCGTCGAACAGGGGGAGACCGCGCGCCTCGCGGCACTCCTCCATCACGCTATTCCGGCCGCCGAACTCGATCCGCGCGCGGCGGGCCGCTTCCCTCGGCGGCATGCCGGTACGCACAAGGTCGTCCGCGTATCGCTCGATATGGAAACGCAGCTCCTCGGCCATGCCGTCCTCGAAATCGCTCCGCCGCGTGAGCGCGCGAACCATCGAACGGATGCGCTTCAGCATGTCACACCTCCTCCGGCGTTGTGTTTAAGGCCGCGGCGATCGCCGACGCCAACCGGTTCCAGCCGGCCGTTTCTTCCCGCAGACGGCGGCGTCCCGCGGCGGTTAGGGTGTAGAACTTCGCCCGGCGGTTGTTGTCGCTCTGGCCCCATTCGGAGCGGATGAAATCCCGATGTTCCAGCCGGTAGAGCGCCGGGTATAAAGACCCTTGCTGTATCTCAAGCGCGTCGCCCGAGATCTGGCCGATGCGCAGCAATACGCCGTACCCATGCAGAGGCTCCAAGGACACCGCCTTGAGGATCAGCATATCGAGCGTGCCCGGAAGCAGGTCCGTGGTCTTGCCCATTCCAACATCCTCCTAGTCTGACTAGGAGTATAACCGGAGACTCTCCTAGTTTGGCAAGGAGAACGCCGCTCGACCGTCCGGTTTCAACTCAAAGGTAGTTTACCGTCCGCCAGAATCCGCCTCACCGCGCCGCCTACCGCCTCGATAAAAGCGTTCAATTCCGTCGGCTTCTGTATATATGCCGTCGCTCCGTTCCCCGCTGCCCGATGCTTGTCGGCGGGAGAAGCCGAGGACGTAATAACGGCCACCGGCACAAGAGAAAGACGGGCATCGCTCCGAATCTTGGCCAGCACTTCGAAGCCGTCGCTGCGCGGGGTATTCAGATCGAGCAGAATTAGATCGGGGACGAGGGGAACGGCTGAGGAGTCCCCGCCGGGACAAAGAGCGAGCAACGCGTCGGCCCCGTTTCGGAAATTCGTCATTTTGTATGGCACCCCGCTCCTGTCAAGCGCCAGCTTGGTCAAAAATACATCCGAGGGGTTATCCTCGATCAGCACGATATGTGGTTTGGCGGGACGATCGTCGCTCACGTACACGCCTCATGCGGGGATTGCGAATTTGAATTCCGATCCTTGGCCGGGCTGCGACTCCACCCAGATCCGGCCTCCATAGCGCTCGACGATTTTTTGGCAAATCGCCAATCCGATTCCGGTGCCGGAATACTCGCCCGGCCCATGCAGTCTCTTAAACACTCCGAAGATCTGCTGATTGTGTTGAGGGTCGATGCCGATGCCGTTGTCGCGAACCGAGAAAACCCAATCCAGGCCTTCCCTCACGGCGGAGACATGAATCTTTGGCGCCTCCTTCGACCGGTATTTCAACGCGTTTCCGAGAAGGTTCTGAAACAATTGAATAAGCGTGGCCTCCGAAGCCATCAGGGACGGCAAGGTCCCGCTGGTAATTTCCGCGCCACTCTCGACGATCGACGCTTCGAGATTGCGCAGCGCTTGTTTCAGCACGCCGTTGCAGTCCACCAGGGCGCGCCGCTCTTCGGCGCGTTCGCTCAACTGCCAGAACTCGCGAAGGTCGGAAATGAGGGCTTCCATTCTCAGGGCGCCCTCGACGGCGTAATCGATCGATTCCTTGCCTTTACTGTCCAACTTATCGGCGTAAGCGGCCGCAAGGAGCTGAGTGTGCGCCACGATCATCCGCAGCGGCTCCTGTAAATCGTGGGATGCGGCGAAGACGAACTGTTTCAGATCTTCGTTTGTCCGGCGAAGATCCTCGGCCGAGCGCCGGAACTCGGTGATGTCGTCGATGGCGAGCAGGATCATACGTTCGCCATCCATCCGATGAATCTCGCGGGCGTTGAGCAGCAGCGTTCTTCCTCCGGCGCGGTCGCTGGTGCGGTGTTCGGCTTCGAAATCCTTGACCGAGGAGTTTTTCGACAGAATCGCCTCCAAAAGCGGCCGCAGTTCGGGAAGGTTCCACTGGCCGTTTCCGATTTCATAGAACAAGCGGCCTTCGGTATCGCCCCTTTCCACTTGAAAGGTCTTATAGAACGCTTCGTTCGCCGTTCTCACCCGCAAGGTTGCGTCGAGAACGACGAGCGGTTCGCGGACGGTGGCCACGACGGCTTCGGAAAAATCCAGCGCGCGCTTGAGAACGTCGATATCGATGAGCGTGGCGATAGCGCCGTCGATGGTGTTGTCGGGACCGTGGTAAGGCAATATTCTCAGCGAAAGCCAACCGCCGTTGGGGCGCTGAAATTCGATGTTTCTTTCCTCGCTGCCGGCCAGCACCCTCACCAGCAATTCGACGAAATCGGGAATCAATGTGGAGCGAAGATCGGTGATCGCCCTTCCCTGGTCGGTGGGAAGCAGATTCAGCACCGGCTCCATGGCGGCCGTAAACCATCGGATGCGAAGGTCCTTTCCCACCATGACCAGCGGGACGTTGATGTTTTCCAGCAGCTTTCGAAGATCGGCGTTCAGGACGTTTTGTTCGGCGTTCCGGATTCGCAGCTCTTCGTTCACCGTATTCAATTCTTCGTTGGCCGCCTGCAATTCCTCCTTGGCCGTGTCCAATTCCTCGTTCGTAGCCTGAGCCTCTTCATTGGAGGACCGCAACTCCTCCGACGACGCTTCCTGGGTTTCGATAATCGACTGAAGATAGTCCCTGGTCCCGCTCAGCTCGCTCTCCAATCGCAGGATTTCCTTCTCCAACCGGTCCACCGTTCGATCCCCGGCCTGCGTTTCGGCGCCGGAGTCCGCTCGCTTCGCTTGTTTTTTAGAGTGCGCTTTGGACTCCGTCGAATCCTCGAATAGGACCAGGTAACACCGCTCCCTCCCTTCCGATCCGCGAATCGGCGTTACCCTCACATCGACCATTCCATAATGGCCGTTTCCTTTCACCCGCAGTCCCTTTTCGCTGACGGACTGATTCTGTTTGCGCGCCTGCTCCACCGCCGACTTTAATCCGGCGAGCAGACCGGCCCGAACCATTTGCGTTAAGTTCGCGGTGGGCGCGCCTTGAGGAACCTGCAGATAAGAATCGGTCCGTCCCCGCACCTGGAGGACATGCATGGCCGAATCGATCACGACCGAGGCGGGAGCGTACTCGGCCAGCAGCATCCGTTCGGCCTCCTTCTGGACGCTATTCGCCGCGCCGAAGATCTCGCTCGGATCGCGCGGCGCTACGCCCGCCGCCAGCGCCGCGTTTCCTTCCGGAAATTCGAACTTCGGCCGGATCGAGTTCCCGCGCTTGGAATAAAACTTGTGCTTGCGGTCGACCGCTTCGAAAGAATCCGCAAAGCTTCCCACCGATTCCGAGCTGCCAAGCACGAGGAAGCCGCTTGGCCTGAGAGCGTAGTGGAACAACGACAACGCCTTCTTCTGTAACACCGGTCCGAGATAAATCAGCAAATTGCAGCAACTGATGAGATCCATCTTCGAGAACGGAGGATCCCTGGTGACATCGTGCCGGGCGAATACGCAGGAATCGCGGATGGTTTGGCTAATTTGAAAGAAGCGGTTTCGCTTTGCGAAGAAGCGCTGCAAACGCTCCGGCGAGATACCGCCGAGGGCGCTCTCCAGGTAAACGCCGGCCCGCGCTTTCTCAAGGACCGCTTCGCTCAAGTCGGTGGCGAAGATCTGGATGCCGGGATGCACGGCGTGTTCCTCAAGGAACTCGATTAACTCGATCGCCAACGAATATGCCTCTTCGCCCGTCGAGCAGCCCGGAACCCAAATCCGAACCGGGTCGCCGGGGGAACGTCCTTCGAGCAAGGCCGGAAAGAGGACCTCGCGAATCGCCTGGTATACTTCAGGCTCGCGGAAAAAGGAAGTGACGCTTACCAGAAAATCCTGCGCCAGAACGCTCGCTTCCGCGCTGTCCCGCTCCACCAGACGCGTGTAGTCCTTCAAGCTTTCCACGCCGTGAAGCGCCATGCGCCGTTTGATTCGGCGTAGGATCGTGTTGTGCTTATAGTAGGTGAAATCGATGCCGGTCGCGGAGCGCAAACGAACGAAGATGCGTTCCAGATCTCCACCATCGACCGGAAACGACTCCAGCACTTTCGCCGGCCCGTCGTGCAGGTAGGAATGGCGGGAGAGTTCGGCCAACTGCCTTGCGATGCCTTCCGGCGACAGAACGAAATCGATGGCGCCGGAAGCGATGGCGCTGCGCGGCATCCCGTCGAATTTCGCCGAAACGGGATCCTGGGCGAAGGTGATCCCACCCTCGGCCTTAATGGCTCTCGCGCCCAAAGTCCCGTCGGAAGCGGTTCCCGATAAAATGACCGCGAACGCCACGTTTTGACGATCTTTCGCCAAAGCCTGGAGGAACCCGTCGATGGGCATATTTCGAGTGCCGATTTCCGGGCGCGGCACCGTCTGCAAGATCCCGCGGGCGATGGTGAGGTTCATTCCCGGCGGAATGATATAGACGTGATCCGTTTCCACCGGCGTGAGCCCGTGAACCTCGCGAACGGGCATGGCCGATTTTCTCGAAAGAATTTCCGTAAGTTGACTCTCGTGCGTCGGATCCAGATGCTGCACCAGCACGAAGGCCATGCCCAAATCGGATGGCAACCGCTCCAGCAGCAGCGTGAAAGCCTCAAGGCCGCCGGCGGAGGCGCCAATTCCGACGATGGGAAATGGCGTTGCCGCATGTCCGGCGGAATCGGCGTCCTCCGGCAATGGCAAGACGGCGGGACCGGGAGGATTGGATGGCTCCGCCGGGCCGCTCGCTTCAACGGCCGGAGGAGCGGGAACCTTTGGAGGAAGTTTCTTTCTTTTTTCCATTAGCTCATACCGATCGCCGCGCTCCCAGCATTATATACGGGCGCGCCTGCTTAAAGCGGTTACGCGGCATCATCGAATCGAATGACGATGCGTTTGCCGAGCGCGGTCAGGGCCGCCTGAATTTTCTCGGCTTTGGTGTCGTGCTTCGGGTCGAGCATCCGGCGGACAACGGTTTCGCTCACGCAGAGGCGTTTCGCCAATTCCGTATTCCGCCCGCCGCGTTCCTCCACGGCAAGATACAAGGCAAGCTTGGGGGCTAAGTAAAGCGGAACGTTAATTAAGCGTTGCCCTCGCTTCGGTTTGGAAGGCGCAGGAATCGTATCGCCGCGAACGATACGGCCGGCAATGGTTTCCGCCAAGCAGTCCGCCGCCTGAATTAAGGTGTCCTTCAAATCCTTACCTCCCGTGAGCGCCTCGGGTAGATCGGGAAACCGGACGTGGAAGCCTTTGCCATTTTCCTCGCGGAGAAAGCTGGCGGGATAACTGGCGGTGAACATCATAAGTCCTCCTTGTGGATGCCTGGTTGTTTGCACATGCCGGACAGGACGCAGTGAGCGATCTTGCGCCGCCTCGTCATCTCGTTCACATTATGGAGAAACCCGGCGCCCCTTAGGAGCTAATTATCGAACACTTCTATTCGACCTGCAATGTCCGTGCGCGGGATTAGGCGGCGGTCCAGCCCCCGTCGATAGCCAGGGCGGCGCCGTTGACGAACGCGGATTCTTGAGAGGCCAGGTAGAGGGCCATGTAAGCGATCTCCTCCGGACGGCCGAGGCGGCCGATCGGTTGGCGCTGGTTCAAATCGGCCCGCACTTTTTCCTTTTCGTGCTTGTGAAAACGTTCGAGAAAACCTTCGACGAAAGGCGTGTCGACCGTGCCGGGGCAGATGCAGTTGACGCGAAACTGTGTGGGGTAATCGACGGCGAGTTGGCGGGTCATGGCGAGGACCGCGCCCTTGGTGGCGCAATAGGCGAAGCGGCGTTTGACGCCCACTTGCCCGGCGACGGAACTAATGTTGATGACGCTTCCGTGCGAGGCGATCAGCAGCGGGAGCGCGGCGCGGGTGACCAGATACAGGCCGTGGACATTCACGCGGAAGAGGCGGTCGAAGTCGGCGGGCGGGGTCTCCTCGATGTTGCCGACGAAGCCGATGCCGGCGTTGTTGACGAGAATGTCGAGCTTGCCGAGGGAGGCGAAGACGCGAGCGACATCGGTTTCGCTGGTGACGTCGCAGGCGAGCGCCGTGGCGCCGGGGAGTTCGGCGGCAAGCGCGGCGGCGCGGGCGGGATCTAGATCGGCGATGAAGACGGCGGCTCCGGCGGCGTGGAAGACGCGGCAGGTAGATTCGCCGATGCCGCTGGCGCCTCCGGTGACGAGAGCGGCGCGGCCATCGAGGCGGAAGGGGGTGGGCATAGTTAGAAGCGCAAAGGGTGCGGCGCGCGCTGCCAAACTCAGCAAGGAATAGATCGCGCCGCGCTCCGTTTTGCGCGAGCTCCTTAGAAGCGATCAGTATAACGGAACGAGTGGGGCGGCGGGCATCCTGTATGCTGGAGTTTTCATGCCATTCGCACCGATTCCCGAGGCGATCGACGAGTTCCGCGCCGGCCGCATGGTGGTGATTGTCGACGACGAGGACCGCGAGAACGAAGGCGACTTGGCGGTGGCGGCGGAGAAGGTGACGCCGGAGATCGTCAATTTCATGGCCACGCATGGGCGCGGGCTGATCTGCATGCCGCTGGCGGCCGAGGTGTGCGACGCCCTCGACCTGCGGCCGATGGCGGCGCGGAATACATCGCGGTTCGGGACGGCGTTTTGCGAGTCCGTGGAGGCGGCCGAGGGAGTAACCACGGGAATCTCCGCCGCCGACCGCGCGAAGACGATTTTAACGGCGATTCGCGAAGGGGCGAAGCCACAAGATCTGGCGCGGCCGGGGCACACGTTTCCGCTGCGGGCGAAGGAAGGCGGAGTGTTGGTGCGGGCCGGGCAAACGGAAGCGGCGGTGGATCTGGCGCGGCTGGCCGGGCTGCGGCCGGGCGGAGTGGTTTGCGAAATCATGAAGGACGACGGCACGATGGCCCGCGTGCCGGAGTTGATCGAGTTCTGCCGGCGGCACGGCATGAAAATGATCTCGGTGGCCGATCTGATCCGCTACCGATTGCAGACGGAGCGCTTCATCCACCGCGAGTCGGAACGCTGCCTGCGCACCGGGCACGGGGACTTCCGAGCGATCACTTACGCGAGCGCGATCGTGCCGGAGAACCACCTGGCGCTGGTGCATGGCGAACTGCATGGGCGGGACCGGGTGCTGGTGAGAATGCATTCGCATTGCGTGGCCGGCGATGTTTTCGATTCGACCGAATGCGAGTGCGGGCGCGTCTTGCGGGATTCGATGCGGCGGATCTCCGAAGAGGGCGCGGGGGTGCTGGTATATCTGCACCAGACGGGGCCCGGGTTCCGCGAGCACGCGCCGGCGGCGGAGGCGCACGCTCAACGGCCGCAGCATGAAATCGGCATCGGAGCGCAGATCCTGTCCGATCTGGGCCTTCACCGCATACGGCTGTTGACGAACCATCCCCGGAAGGTGGTGGGCCTGGAGGCCTACGGGATCGAGATCGTCGAACAGATGCCGGTGTAATGTTGGAACGTCTGCCGTATCGCGCGAGCGTGGGAGCGGCGCCATATGAGGGGTTGCGCCTGCCGGTGGCGATGTTGCTCGACAACGTGCGCAGCATGTACAACGTGGGTCTCGATGTTCCGGACGATGGATGGCGCCGGCGCGGAGCGGATGATCTTGTGCGGGATCACGGCGAGGCCGCCGATGCGGGGGATCTCGAAGACGGCGCTGGGCGCCGAAGAAGCGGTTTCGTGGGAACACTGCGGCGGCGCATTGGCGGCGGTGGAGGCGCTGCGCGCGGCGGGGTATGAGATCGCGGCGATCGAGACGGCGCCGGCGGCGGTGGATCTGTTCGATTGGCGGCCGCAGTTTTCCGGTCTGCCTGCTGTTCGGGCACGAGGTGGACGGGCTGGGACGCGAGACGCTGGAGCGTTGCGATACGGCGGTGCGGATTCCCATGTTGGGACGGAAGCATTCGCTGAACGTGGCGACGGCGGGAGGGATTGTGGTCTACGAGCTGTTGCGAAAATACCGGCGAATGCGCGAGGAGGGTGTTTTGAAATGAGATGGCTGGTGACGTTGAGCGCGGCGTTGGCGATGGCGCAGAATCCGCCGACGATGTTTCCGCCGGTGCGCGGGACGCGCGGGATGGTGGGCGCGGCGAACAACTATGAAGTGGAAGCGGGATGGCGAATGCTGGAGCATGGCGGCAACGCGGTGGACGCGGGCGTGGCGGCGGTGCTGGCGGCGTCGGTGACCGAGTTGAGCCGGTTCGGCATCGGCGGGGAGATGCCGGCGATCGTGAAGATGGCCTCGGGCGAGCCGGTGGTGATCTCGGGCGTGGGGCGTGCGCCGAAGCTGGCGACGGTGGAGTATTTTCGCAGGCGCGCGCCGGAGGCGTGGGAAGAGGCCGGGCACATGCCGCCGATTCCGGAAAACGGCATCCACGCGGCGATCACGCCGGGGGCGTTCGACGCGCTAATGGTCGCACTGGAGAAATTCGGCGCCAAGCCGTTCGCCGAGGTGGCGCAACCGGCGATCGAGCTGGCCGAGAGCGGCTTCGCGATGCCGGAGGAATTTGGCCGGATGCTGGTGGGGTATCGGAGGATCTTGTCGCTGTGGCCGGTTTCGGAGCGGTTCTTTTATCCCGATGGCGCGGTGACGCCTGTCGGAGCGCTGTTTCGCGAGCCGGCGTATGCGGCGACGCTGCGCGAGTTGGGGGCGGCAGAGAAGAAGGCGCGCGGCGGAAGGGTGAAGAAGATCGAGGCCGTGCGGAACGCGTTCTATCGCGGAGCGGTGGCGAAAAAGATCGCCGCGTTCAGCGAGGCGAACGGCGGGCTGCTGCGCTATGAAGACCTGGCGGCGTTTCACGCGGGAGTGGAGCGGCCGGTGACGGGGACGTATCGCGGATACACGATCGCGAAGCCGGGGTTCTGGACGCAGGGGCCGGTGATGATCGAGACGTTGAATATTTTGGAGGGCTTCGATCTGAAGGCGATGGGGCACAACAGTCCGGCGTATTTGCACACGGTGGTGGAGGCCGTGAAGCTGGCGTTTGCCGACCGCGACGCTTACTACGGCGATCCCGAGGCGAGCCGGATTCCAGCGGACGTGTTGCTGTCGAAAGCGTATGCGGCGGAGCGGCGGAAGCAGATCGATCCGGCGCACGCGTCGATGGAGAGCCGGCCGGGGAAGTTGGCGGGCGTCGCCGCGCCGGCCGCGGAGACGGGCAAGTCCTCGGGCGCGGTGAACGATACGACGAGCGTGGACGTCGTCGATGGAGCGGGCAACGCGTTTTCGGCTACTCCGAGCGGGGCGTGGCTGCCGTCGGTGATCGCGGGCGAAACGGGGATTCCGTTGTCGACGCGGTTGCAGTCGTTCGTGCTGACGGAGGGTCACGCGAATGTGCTCGCGCCGGGGAAGCGGCCGCGGGTTACGCTGAGTCCCACGCTTGTAATGAAGGACGGCAAACTGGCGTTCATCATGTCGACTCCGGGCGGGGACAATCAGGACCAGGCGCTGCTGCAAGTGTTGTTGAACATCGTCGATTTCGGGATGATGCCGCAGGCGGCGGTGGAGGCTCCGCGGTTTCAGAGCGAACATTATTACAGCTCGTTCGGCGGGCATGAATTCGGCGCGGGAAGGCTGACGATCGAATCGCGGATCGCGCCGGAGACAGGGCGGGCGCTCGAGACGCTGGGGCACATTGTCACGGTGGCCGGGCCGTGGAGTAATTCGTCGGCGCCGGTCGTGATTGAAGCAAGCGGCGGAGTTCTGCAGGGCGGGGCGGATATCCGGCGGGCGCGGTACGTGTTCGGGCGGTAGGCGCTAAAGCACGTCGGCGAAACCGCGCTTGAGGTGGCGGAACACGAGGCCGCCGGCGATGAACGCGGCGATGGAATAGGCGGCGACGATGAGGAGATCCGCCGGGTCCGGCCAGCGAAACGAGAGCAGGCTGTCGCGGTAGCCGCGCACGAAATAGGCGAAGGGGTTGGCGCGGAGCAGGAAGCGCAGACGGTGCGGATAGTGGCTTTCGTCGATGAAGATCGGCGTCGTCCAAAACCAGAACGTGAGAGCGACGCCGAGCACTTGCGCGCTATCGCGGAGGTAGACCTGGAGGCTCGAGACGATCCATCCAATTCCGACGGCGAAGAGGCCGATGAAGACCATATAGACGGGCAGCAGGAACATCCAGAAGCTGAAGTGGCCGAGCCAGAGACCGACGACGGCGAGGACGAGCGAGAGGGCGAGGAGATGGTTGAGGAGCGAGGAGAGGAAGATGGAGATGGCGACGATCTCGGCGGGGAAAACGGTTTTGGTGATGAGGTTGGAATTTTCAAGCAGCGAGGAAGCGGAACGCGTGACGGTTTCCTGGAAGAGCAGCCAGGGTAGAAAGCCGCAGAAGAGCCAGAGGGTGTAGTTGTTGGTGACTTCGGTTTTGGGTGTCGGAGTGTGGAGGCACCACTCGAATACGAAGGTCCAACTGAAGAGCAGGACGAGCGGTTGGATGAGGCCCCACAGCCAGCCCGCGGCCGAGCCGACGAAGCGCTGGGTGAAATCGCGCCGGACAAGTTCGACGATGAGGGAGCGGCGATGGACGACGTTGCCTAAGAACAACGCGCCGGGTAGAGTGGGACGGGGCAAGTCCCAGTGTAGGCTGGAACGAGTATGGATGAAGAGAATCGAACCCGGCGGCCCGTGGTTCTTTACGACGGCGCGTGCGGTTTCTGCAAGATCTGGATCGAGTATTGGAAGCGGCTGACCGGCGATCGGTTGGAGTACGCGGCTTCGCAGGAGCGCGGCGCGGAGTTTCCGCAGATTGCGCCCGAGGATTTCGCGAAGTCGGTGCAACTGGTGGCGCCCGATGGCGCGGTTTCGAGCGGAGCGAAGGCAGTGTACGGGGCGCTCGAGCACGCCGGCGGGAAGGGCTGGTTGAAGACCGCTTATGAGGCGTCGCCAGCGTTCGCGGCGGTCTCGGAGGCGGGATACCGGACCATCGCGGCGCATCGGAATTTCTTCTATCGCGCGACAGTGCTGACGTTTGGGAAGCGCATTGAACCCTCCACCTTCGCGCGGACGGAGTGGCTATTCCTGCGCCTGCTGGGCCTCGTTTATTTTTTCGCCTTCGCGTCGTTGGCGCCGCAGGTGCGAGGATTGCTCGGCGTTGGAGGGATAACGCCCGCCGGACGTTTCCTGGATGCGGTGAAAGAAGCGCTAGGAGCGGAAGCCTACTGGCGCGTGCCCTCGCTGTTCTGGATGAACTCGACCGACGAGGCGTTGACCGGCGTGTGCTGGGTTGGAGCGGCCCTGGGGCTGGCGTTGCTCTGCGGGGCGTCGTGGAGCGGTCTGCGCGCGACGTTGTACGTGCTATACCTTTCGATCTGCGTCGTGGGGCAGGATTTTCTGTCCTTTCAGTGGGACGCGCTGTTGCTGGAGGTGGGGTTCCTGGCGATTTTCCTGGGGCGCAAGCGATTGGTGGTGTGGATGTTCCGATGGCTGCTGTTCCGGCTGATGTTCATGTCCGGATATGTGAAGCTGCTCAGCCACGATCCGGCGTGGAGGAATTTGACGGCGCTCGATTATCATTACTACACTCAGCCGCTGCCGATGCCGCTCGCATGGTATTTCCAGCAGGCGCCGGAGTGGTTTCATCGCGTATCGACGGGCGGTGTCTTCTTCGTGGAGCTGGGGCTGCCGATTTTAATTTTCGCGCCACGGCGGTTGCGGCACTTCGGAGCGGGAGGGATGATCGCGCTGCAGGTGTTGATCTTGCTCACCGGAAATTACGCGTTCTTCAATTTGCTGGCGCTGGCGTTGTGCCTATTCCTGTTTGACGACCGCGCGCTCGATTGGAGATGGCTGCGGCGAATGGCGGGAGAGGCGTCGCCGCTGCGTTCCGGAATCGCGCTGCGAGTCTTGGCCGCGTTGATTTTGCTGGTGGGTGCGAGTCAAATCGCAGAAGGGTTTATTCGTTCGGCGCTGTGGCCGCTGGCGCTGGTGCAAAGATTTGCGGGGTCGCTTGAGATCGTGAATCCGTATGGCTTGTTCGCGGTGATGACGACGGAGAGGATCGAGATCGTCATTCAAGGCTCGAACGACGGCGCTACTTGGAAGGATTACGAACTGCCTTACAAGCCGCAGGATTTGAAGCGGCGGCCGGAGTGGGTGGCGCCGTATCAGCCGCGTTTGGATTGGCAGATGTGGTTCGCGGCGTTGGGCAATTATCGAAATAATCCGTGGTTCGTAGGGTTAATGAAACGCGTGCTCGACGGCGAGCCCGCTGTGCTAAAGCTATTCCGGGTGAATCCGTTTCCCGGCGCGCCTCCGCGCTATACGCGCGCGTTGGCGTATGAATACACGTTCACGAATTGGGCCGAGCGGAAAGCCACCGGGGATTGGTGGAAACGGACGCCGCGGGGAGAATATCTGCCCACCATTACGCTCGAAAGTTTTCAGCGAAGACGTTGAGCGCCCCCGGCCCGTCCGCTCAGTGAAACTGCTTTTTGAAAAAGATATCGAACCCCACCACGCCGTTCTCGTCCCGCGTCGCAACCGCCGAATAGCGCGGGTCGATCGCCCATTCCACCCGCACGATCTGCGCGTTGCTCTGCGATAGATCGGTCGTATAGGTGAACGTAATATTGCTTGTAATACGCTGTTGCAGCGTCAGCCGCGCCTCCGGCAGCGCAGACCCGGTGACGAACGCGGGATCGATCTTTACTTGGCTGATGCCAAACACCCGTTGTAAACGGTCGGCCACCGGCGAGGCGATCGCCTGGCTCACGATCGCCGATTCGCCCATCTGCCCGAACGATTGTTGCAGCGCGGCCGGCTGATGCGCCACCAGGGTCGGATCCGATGTCGGCGTCCGCCCCGCCGCCAGCAGCGCCACGATCTCGTCGAACTGCAACGGCGGATCGGAGCGGTACGAAAGCTTCATATTGTCCACCGGCCCCGTCACGCCTAACGTCACGTCCACCCCCTGAGATTGCGTCTCAAGCGAAACGTTCAATATCGGTTCGATCTTCAGCGGATTATAGAATGTAATGCTCCCTTGATTCACCGCATACTGGTTGCCAAAAAAGATCACGTCGCCCTGAGTGACCGTGATTCGCCCCAGTAGCGAAGGACGCGCCAGCGTTCCGCGAAGGTTCAGATCCGCCACCGCCTCCAGACGTTGCGTGTAATCGGTCTGAAAACGGACGTCGGGGGCGGTGCGTATGCGCACGTCCAACTTGACCCCTTGCAATGGCCCGGTTTCCGCCGACGGAGTCTCCACCGGAGCGGAGGATCTCGCCAGGATCGAGCCGATGTCGCTCTGCGCGCTGAACGCCACCCGGCGAATCGTCACCTCGCCCGAGATGCGCCCGCGCTCCGCCCCGCCGCTCAAATTGATCGTGCTGTCGCTCAGAATGCTCGCTCCCTGGTAGCGAAGCCGGACTTTCTCGGTGACCGCCTTTAGCCCATATCGCAAATTCCCGTGAAAGAAATCCACCGACCCGGTGATCGCCAGCTTCCCTCCACCGGTCTCCCCGCTCAGCTTCTGTATCGACGCGCTCGTGCCATTGAGGTTAACCGCGCCGTTGAGATTCGACATCCCGTTTGGAATTCCCGCGATATTCACCGTGGCGTTCTTAAATTCGATCCGCCCGCCGGCGACCGGCTTCATGGGAGTTCCTCGCACCGCGGCCCGCACCACCACTTCGCCGCTCGAATAAACGTCGCGGTTCAGATCCTGCAGAATCGCCAGCCCCACCGTCGCCTCGATCGTCAGATCCATGGGCCGATCGCCACGGGCCGCGATCGATCCGCTCAGCGCGATGTTCGTGTCGCGTCCGCTCAACCGCGCTTCCTCGATCCGAAGCGTCGAGCGATCCAGCTTCAGCCGGATCGGTCCTTGATTCGACAACACGGTGAATGTGCCATTCGCCTGCGCGCCACGCCGCGGCGCGATCAATTGCAGCCGGGCGATCTCCAGCGTCCCTCCCAGCGCCTCGGGCTTCAATAACGGCCCGCTCAACGTCGCTGTCCCTTCCGTCACGGCGTCGAAGTCCGCCCCCACGCCGCCAACCTGGCCCAGCGCAAATTTAAGGCTTGAATAGGTCACGTTCGCGAAGTGGATCTGCCCTTCCATCGGGTAGTCGCCGTCCAAACGCGCATGCGCCTCGCCGCGAATCGAAGACTTGGCGAAATTTGAATCCAAATGAAGTTCCAACGTATCGCCATTGGTTTTGGCCTCCAGCGCCGCGTCGCCCAACGCTTGTTTTTCAAACGCGAGATTCTCCGCCTTCGCGCTGCCGTCGATTTTCGTCACCTGCATCCGCGGCCCCTCGCGCTGTCGCGTGACCAGGCCCGACACGTCCGCTAACAAATGAACGGCTCCCGAAAGGCCCGGTTCGACCGTCTGCGCGCGCTCCACTCGCCGTAAATCGACCCCGCCGCTCGCAACGTGAACTTGAAATCGCCCCGTGTCGTACTCGCCGGCGGGATGCAGGAACGATCCGCTGAACGCGATTTCTCCCGCCGGCGCCGTGACGCTCGCCGGTGAAACTTCTATCGCCGTCTCCGTCGCCCGGACGGTCGCTTTCACCGCGTCCAGCTTCTCGTCGTAAACGGCGGCGTGAGTCAATTGCAGGTTCATCTCTCCGCGCGGATCGCGCCACGTCCCCGAAACCTTCGCATCCGCCCTCAATAGACCCCGCACCGGCGCGTTCGACACGCCAGCCAACGCGAGAACCTTCTCCACAGGCAGTCCGCTCACCGAAGCCGTCGCCTCGGTCGCATGCATCCCCTCCAGCGCCGTCCGCCCGCTCAGTTGAATCTTCGATCCCGCCAGATTCGAATCCAGCGAAAAATCCACTCCCCTACCTGCCGTCCGCGCCCTCGCCGTCATGTCGCCATATTCAAGCGCCTCGTCGCGAATTCCATGAACCGCCATTTCCCCGTTGACGCCGGTTATTTCGATCTCGCCGCCACCGGCCGTTTGCCGCACGTCGGCCGATGCGGTTCCTTGGAACGTCAGCGCGCCATCCAGGCCCGGACGCCGCGTCGCAAGCGTTGGAATCTGCGCCAGCCCGATGCCGCCGCCGTTCACTTGGACTTGCAGCGCCCCCGCGTTCCAGGCGTCTCTTGGATGAGTGAACGTTCCGCTCGCTTCGATCATCGCCGCGCCCGCCCGCACTTCCGCCGATACCAGCCTCACCAGTTTGTCGGAGAGAACCAGATGCGCCCGCAGCCGGTCGAACGGCGCCTGGTACGCGCTGCCTTGAACCACCGTCAGCGAGGCCTCGCCTTGCGGATTTCCCACTGTGCCGCCAATCGTCGCGCGGGCGTTCAGGTTTCCCGTGTATGGCGCATCCGCCTGCCCCGCCAGCGCCAGCAGGTCGGCCAGATCCGCATTATCCATCGTCGCCTTCAGCGTCAACGGCGAGCCGGGCGACGTCTTCCATCGCGTCAGCCCCACCGACCCGTTAAAGTTCGCCCGCAGATCTTTGCGAACCAGCGCGCCGTTTTTGGCCGAGGCGCCCGAAGGCCCCGCCGTAACATCCACGCTCAATCGGTCGAAAGGCCGGTGCTCGATCGAGAAGCCGCTCGCCGCCGCGTGGACGGCGACGCTCGGCGCCTCGATGCTTCCATCCACCGTCCCTTCCACCGTCAGCGTCCCGCCGCCGCGCAGCCGCGCCGGAAGTTCTTTCACTGGCCTCTCCAACGCCCATGCCGCCGCCGGCAGAAAGTCGTCCAGATTTCGCGATACCAGCCGGACGCGGACACTCTCCCCCACCGTTCCCGATACGTCCAGACGCGAATGGGGCAGCGCCAGAAACGAGTCCGTCAACACCGCTTGGCCGCTGGCCCCGTTGTACTCGCCTTGAATCTCGCCCGACATCGGCGTGCCCCGGCCGCCCGCCTCGACGCTCAACGCCCCCCGCGCCGTCAGCCCGGATCTGCCCCGCGCTTTCAAATTATCCTCGACGTGAAGGGATCCCGAAATCGCGCCCTCGTAGCCGGTCGATTTCCCCAACGTAAGCTCCGCCAAACGCGCCAGCGAATACCGGTGCAGCCGGCCGTCCAACGTAAAATGGTTAAAATGTTCCAGGCTCGCCGTCCCCGTGAACTCCCCCTCGAACGCCGCGATCCGCAGATCGTTCAGCCGGAGTCCGTCGCGGTCGAGCGCGAACCCCGCCGAAAACGCCGCGTCGCGCACCTCGTTCTCGCCCCTGCGAATCGATAGCCCTTGCGTCCCGGCGTTCCCCGTCGCTGCATAACCTCCTGAGACCGCGCGCACGGTCCCCTCCACGTTCGCCGTGCCTCCCGGCTGCACCGGCAGCCGCCTCAGCCGCGCCAGTTCGTCGAGCGAAGCGTGGATTCGAAAGTCCAGCCCTCCGCCCTTCGCATCCTTCAACGGACCGGACGCGTCCAAGGTTGAGCGCCCCATCGTGACATGAGCGTGACCCACGGAAATGGACGTTCCATCGATCCGCACCGCTACGCTCGCGCGCGCCATTGAGGGCGCCCCCGCCGCCGTAACCGGCATCGCAAACGTCCGGCCCAACTCCTCCAGCGAGACAATTCCGTCGGCGCTCGCGTTCACCACAGGGGAAGCCAGATGGTCGAGCGACGCGTTCAACGTCAATTGCGACTTTGCCGTCGCGATCCGCCCACTCTCCAGGCGTACGCCGTCCTTATCGATTCGTATCGGCAACTCCACCGTCGCCTCAATCGCCGGATTTGTCCCCACGGCGATGCGCAGAGGATCGATCGAAAGCGACCCCCGATATCCTTGCCGTGCCGCCTCGTAGGAGAGTTCCGCCCGTAAATTCTCTCCATGCGCGCTGAATCTCGCCGGCCGCCCGTTGAACCGGATCTCTCCGGATGCGATCTCGAAACGGCCCACAGCCAGATCCACCACCGTTTCGAGTCCCGATTTCACGTCGCGCTTGCGCGCCGCCCGTGGCGTCGGAATATTGGTCTTCCCATCGGCGAAAACCAGAATGTTCACCGCCGGTTTCTCCACGCCCAGGTACCTCAGATCGATCGCCCTTCGCCACGACGGAAACAGCTTCAACCGCAATTCGACGCGATCCGCGGCGAAGAACGGCCGCTCGTTCGCCCCCTCCGTACCGTGTATCTTCAATCCCGACGCCTGCACCCGGAGATGCGTCCAATCGAAGGAAAACGATGCGATCTCGACCTTTCCGCCCGTCGCCTCTTCGATCGCCCTGACCGTCTGCCGCCGCACTTCGGCCACGAACCACTCGCTGTATAAAACGGCGATCCCGATTGCCACAAGCGCCGCCGCGCCCGCCACCAGCGATACGGAGATGCGTGCCACCCTCGTTTTCATGGCCCCAGCGTCCCGTCCGGATACTCGATCTTCGACTCTTTCCGTTTTTCCGCAAGCCAAGCGTAAAAAAGTTGGTTCACACGCGCTTCCGCCAGCGTATCTTCGATCCCCGGCCGCAGGTCGTCGAAGGAAACCGGCTTCCCGGCGTTCGCCGCTTTCAGAGCGTCCAAATGATCCTCATAATACTTTCGGCTGTCCGCTTCCGGAACGATCACCCCAGGCCGGAACTTCGCCTCGATGAACGATAGCACCGAAAGCTGCCATAGCAAGTGCCGCTCCAACTCGACCGCGGTAATCGAATACGACTTCAGCATGCGATCCCACGCCGCCGGACTCGCGGCCCTTTCTTTGCGGATGCTCTCGTACAACTCATGCGCCGCGGCCGGCTCCGCCGGTGGATACCCGCCCTCCGCCATTTCTTCCCGGATGAATAGTTGATCGATCAACCGCCCCGCCGCCGCCTTGCGCGCTTCGGCGTCCGATCCGCGCGAACCATTGGGCCCGGCCGCGTTCTTCAGCGGCGGCTCGCGATTGAGAAACGCCGTGATTCGCATCTCGCGGCCGATGTCGCTCTCCTTGACGATTCTCCCTCCGGCGATCGCCGAAATCCGATCGATCAACACCGCCCCGGCGGACTGCCAAAGCATGAGAATCGCCGGGATCGCGCACGCCGCCGTCAAAACGTCTGTCCGATCGAGAAAAAGAATTGGAAGTGGCTCAGCCGCTGCGGAACGCTCGCGCAATAGCCCGGCAGTTCGCTCGGAGGTTTATTGGGATTGCAATTCAGCAGATTCGACGTCGTACCGTTAAATCCGACAAAAGCCGTCGGATTCAAACTATAGGCCACATCCGCCCGCACCGGACCGATCGGCGTTTTGTACCGGATGCCGAACCCGACCGCTTGGTTCATATAGTTGAAGTTCTGATCGTTCGGCTGGTGGTAGCGGAACGAAATGTCGCCGACCGAGCGGTAAATGTTGCCCATGTCGTGAAACAAAACCCCTCCGATGTTGTCGCCCATCAATGGAAAACGTAGTTCGGTGCTGTTGAAGAACAATGCGTTCCCGCCCAACGGAAACCCCGTGGGCTGAGTCGCCGTCGCTCCCGGACCCGCCGGAACGCCGATGTCGCGCGGCCCCGCCTCGTTCTCGGGAAACCCCCGTTCGGTGATGCTGCCGCCGCCGAAGAACCGTTCGGGCAGAGGCACCGCGTCGGCCGCCGAAAATCCCGCCGGCGTGCGAAAAGGCTTGATCGCGCCGAACGTCACCTGGCGCGCCAGAACCATCTTCCGTCCGATGCGGTAGTAGCTGGCGTTGCGCGCGAGCAACCGCACGAAGTCGCGCTGCGATCCCAGCCCGCCGTATGCCACGCCCACATCCACCGAATTGTAAACGCCGCGATGCGGGTCCGCCGAATCGTCGCGCCGGTCCTGCACATAGTTCGCCGACACGATTCCGATCGACACCGGCTGTAGCAACTGCGGAACCAGCAACGCCGGAATCACCAGGTTTCCCGTGCTCACCCTCCTGAACGCATAGCGCAGGATCAACGACGAGGGTTTGGAAAGCTTCTGCGTCAGTTGCACCGAAGCCTCCTCCCGCCGCGAGGAGAACGTCAACACATCCTGCGATAGATCGTAGAGAGCGTTGACGGTCAGCGTGCGCGAATCGGAACCCAGTATGTGCGGGATCAGGTAACTAAGCGAAACCTGCTGCTCGACGTTCGAATAAAGCGCCTTCAGCGAAACCGTCTGGCCCAGACCCAGGAAATTCAACCGGTTTACGGTGGCCAGAATCCGCGGGCTGAAGCCCGTATATCCCGCCGGATTGCTCAGATCGCCGGCCGTCGGGCCGATGTCGGCCACCTGCGCCCCCAGGCCGATTCGCACCGTGTAGCGGTTGGCCTCCTCCAGGTCGTACAGCACGTATTTATCGCTGGTGTCTCCATCGCGATTCTGGATCGCCGTATTGATATTGGCGAACACTCCCAGATCGTCCAGCGCCCGCTGGCTTTGCTCGATCTCCACCGGCGACAGCGCATCCCCGGTCTGGATCGGAATTCGCTTGTCCACCACCGCCGGACGCGTCTTCACCAATCCGCTGACGATCACCCCCCGCACGAAATCCTTCTCGCCTTCCGTGATCCGATAGCGAAGGTCCACCTCGTGCGGCGTCTTCGCCGCCGTCGCCGTCCACTGGAACTGCGCGTGAAGGTAGCCCTGCGAGAAGTAGTACGTCAGGATCGTGTTGCGGTCCGTGGCCACGCTCAAATCGCTAAACGGTTGCCCTGGGCTGGAACTCAATCCCGCCATCGCTTCCTTCAACCGGTCCTGCCCGATTCCCTCCGCCGCCAGACTCGCAACCAGCCACTGCGGCCCTTCGTCGACGAAAAAGACCGCCGCCATTAGGTTCTTTTTGCCGCGGTAATTCATCTCCACCGACGATGTCACCTTTACGTCGCGAAATCCGTTCGATCGGTATAGGTTCGCGATCGATTCCTCGTCCCGCTCGCGGAACGCCTCGCTGTAGCGGCCCCCGCGAAACTGTAGCGAACTCGGCTCCAAAAACATCCGCTCCCGCAGCGTCTCCGTCGTGAAATACTTGTTCCCCCGGATCTCCACGCGCTCGAGCTTCCTCTTCGCGCCCTTCGAGATGAAGTATTCGATCGTTTCCCGCCCATTCTCCGGCGGCAGTTCGCGGAACGTGACGTCCACGTCCGGATACCCCTTCGACTGAAAATACCCGCGCAGGTTCCCCGCTCCCTCCGTGAGTAGATCCCGATCCACCGTCCCCTCCTGCCGGATGGGAACGTAGCGGTTCAGCCGGCTCTGGGATACCTTCGCTTCCACCGCCTTCAATTCGATGATCGGTCCGGCGTCGATCTGTAATTCCGGCGTCACCCGCCGCGTCGCCGGATCGTAATCCAATTTTCGCAGATCCACCGACGCCGCCAGCCGGCCTTGCTTCGTATATTTCTTCTGGATGCCGTCGACGCCCTTATCGGTGAGCGCCTGAGTCACTTGTCTCCACCGGTGGATGAACCGCACTTGCCATCCCGTGGCGCGTAGAATCGTCGCGTCGGAGAGCTTCGTGTCGCCATGTACCACCGGCCGCGCATAGCGTGCCCGCTTCCCTGGGTCGATCGAGATCCGAATCGCCGCCTGCTCCGTATCCGGATCGTCCGTCGCCTCCACCTTGACAGTCGCCTCGTAAAGTCCGTTGCCGATCAATAGGCGCCGGATGCTCCGCTCCGCCCTCTTCAGATCGTCGCCGGTGAACGCCGCACCAAGATCCAACTGGCTCGCGTTCCGGATCGCTCCCTGGTTGGGCGGGTCCGGCAACTTCCCCTCCAGCCGGACGTCGCCGACGAACGACGTGGTCTTCGTCAGAAACCTCACCGACACGCCGCCCGGCCGAGGTTCCGCTTCCACCCGGATGTCGGCGTAATACCCCGTCGCGAACATTCGGTCGATCGTCGCCGCCACTTCGTCCGCGTTCAGCGCCGCCCCGGCATGAACTCCCTGCGCCGCTTTCAGGTCCTTCGCCGACAGCGGCTGCCGCGCGGGAATGTACTCAACCGCCACCACCGTCTTGCCTTCGTATACCGCCGCCTGCGCCGCCGCATGGCCCGGCGCGCCGGCGAGCAGTACGCAAAGGCAGAGTATACGCTGAACGAAAAAATTCGACATCCTGCCGGAGTGCCACGAAGGCCAATCGCGCGAGGCCGCAAGCGAAGCGCTCGACCGTTCGCCTTTTCTATTATGCCTGCCGCGGAGCGCCCTCGTAACAGGACAACTCCTAACACCGGGCGCTCACCCCGCCGCTGGCCGCACGCGCCAGTACACCGCGTAGCGCTGATCGAAGATCCGGTTCAATGGAATCATCCGGACGTCTTGCCGCTGGCCCGTCGTGTGAAACTCCAGCGCGTTTTCCCCCACCCGCCTGATCCACGCCGCCGGATCGCCCTCCGCTCTGAATTCCGGCGCCGCCGCCCGCAGCCTCGCCCGCTCTTTCTCCGGCCCGAACGTGTCTCCGTGCTGCACCTCGCTCGTGATCCCCTCCGATCCCAAATCCCCCGCCAGCACCACCGGCCCGTATAGAAACGCCTGCAGCGTGCCATCGTCCGGCATCGCTTCCACGCGCAGCGACATCGGCATGCGCAATTCGATCCGATCCCCCGCTTTCCAAATCCGTTCCAGCGTAAGATAGGACCCCGGCTTTGCCCCGCTGGACAAAGCGCGCCCATTCACGCGTACCGAGACACCCTCGCGCGCCCACCCCGGAACCCTCACCCGGATCTTCAACGCCGTCTCCGGCGCCGCCTCGATGGCCAGGGTGCTCGTCGCCTCGTCTGGAAATCGCGTTTGCTGGCGCAGCCGCAATTGCCGCTCCGGCCATTCGAGCGTCGAGGCGACGAACAGATTCACCCACACCCCGCTCTCGTCGTGAAAATAGATGCTGTCCGCCAGTTTCGAGAACGATTCCGTCCCGGTGCCCGTGCAGCACCAGAACGAATCGAGCGGCCGCCCGAAAATCTTCCAGTATCCGGAATCCAGCGGCACGTAATACATCGTCATCCCGTCTTCGGGGTCCATCGTGCCCAGAATCCCGTTGAACAACGCCCGCTCGTAATAGTCCGCGTAGCGCGCATCCGCCGTCCATTGGAACAGATGCCGCGTCAACTTCAGCATGTTGTAAGTGCAGCAGCACTCCTGCGTCGTCGGCCCCAGTTGACTGGCCATTTCGTCCGGCCCCGTCCTCCATAACTCCGCGTTGCTCGTCCCCCCCGTCACATAGCTGTGATGGCCCACCGTCTGCGACCAGAAATACGTCGCGATATCGCGATACCGCGTCTCACCCGTCAGCTCATAGCGCCGCGCCGCGCCGATCACTTTCGGGATATGCGTGTTCACGTGCAGCCCCTTCAATTCGTCCCGTCCCGCCGCCAGCGGATCGAAGAACGCGGCCTGATCGAATCGGTGCGCCAATTCCATGTGCGCCGCATCGCCCGTGATCGCGTAAAGGTTGTACAGCGCCTCGTTCGTCCCGCCGAACTCCACCTTTTCGATGCGCGCCATGTCGGCGTCGCTCAGCGGCTTCGTGTAATTTCCGATCCACGAAGCCATTCCCGATAACCACTTCCAGCGCCTGCGCGTTCCCGCATAGACGTGTACTGGTCGATCAGCCCCGCCATGATCTTATGCAGTGTGTAAAACGGCGCCCACACCTTTTGCCCATTGCGAAGCCGCGTGAAAAAGCTCTCCGGAAACGCGCTCAAATATCCGTTCCCGTGCGCCTTCTGGCATTCGGCCAACGCGTTGACGACGTATCCGGCCTTCTCCCGGAGCGCCGCATCCGGCGCAGCCGCGCTCATCAAAGCGCAGGCGGAAAGGTAGTGGCCCGTGAAATGCCCTCGCAGCTCGACGTCGGGCTTCTCCCACCCTCCCAGCGGTTTCGCCTTCGATGGAATCCTCGCGTTCAGCCGGAACGTATGCAACAGCCGGTCCGCGTCCAGATCGTGCAGATAGGCCCGGTTCAAGTTCATCGGCTTCAAAAACGGGCTGTCGAGCAGCCGCACCTGCGTCAGCGGAAACGGAAGCGCGGCCGGCGTCACCGTATCCTTCACCGCCCCCCGCGCCAAATAACCAACCAGCGGCGCAGCCAAAAGTTGCCGCCTTGTCATCGATCCGAACATTTCCATAAACGTAGCCGCTCCTATTCCAGCCTCAGCGCGTAGGCGTGATCGCAAGGCTTCTGCGGCGGCAGATCCACCACTACCCCGCTCGCCTCTTGTCTCCAGCGCAGCTTCGCCGGAGAGCCCAGCAAAGCGACATTGTGGATTGGCCGCGCGCCTCGCGGCGATGCCGCGCCTAGCGAGCGAATCGTCACTTTCCCATTCTCCGGCCACGCCAGAAAAATCGCGTATAGCGCTCCATTCTTCGTCGTGAAGCGAATGTCCTCCGCTGTAAACGGCTTGCTCGCCGTGTCCTTAAACGATCCGCCCACCACATGCGTCGGCCCTTCGCCAAAAACCGAATAAGGGCGCGTCCCGTAAATCGCCTCGCCATTCACCCCCAGCCAACGGCCCATCTCCAGGAGTACCGCCTCCTCTTCTTTCGGAATCGTTCCATCCGGCCGCGGCCCGATATTCAGCAACAGCGTGCCGTTCTTGCTCACGATGTCCACCAGATCGCCGATCAGAGATCCCGCCGTCCGGTACTTGTCGTTCTTTATATAACCCCAGCTCTCCGTGCTCACCGAAGTATCCGTCTGCCAGAACAGAGTCCGCGTTGCGTCTAGTTTCCCCCGCTCGATATCCAGAACCGCCGCCTGCTCCGGGAACGATTTGTTCTTGTAATTGATCGCCGCCCCGCTGCCCCATTGCGCCCCGCGGTTGTAATAAAACGCCGCGAATTTTTGGAGATACGGCTGGAACACCGGCTGCTCGATCCACCAGTCGAACCACACCAGTTCCGGATGATACTTGTCCACGATCTCCGACGTCCGCGCCAGCCAGTCGTTCAGATAGGCCTCGCTCGGCGGCGTCTTTTCCTCCTGCGCCGGGCCGTAGAAGTTCGCGTATTTCGCATCCTGCACGTCGGAGGGGAACTTGCGCCCGCCGTTGTAGAACCACCAATGCTCGGCGCGATGCGACGACGCCCCGAAGTGCAGTCCCTCTTTCCTCACCGCCGCCGCCAACTCCCCGATCACGTCCCGCTTCGGCCCCATCTTCGCCGCCGACCAATCGGTGAACGAACAGTCGTACATCGGAAACCCATCGTGATGTTCCGCCACCGGAACCACATACTTCGCGCCCGCTTGTTTAAACAACGCCGCCCAGCGCCCCGCGTCGAACCGCTCCGCCGTAAAGCTCGGAATAAAATCCTTGTACCCGAACTTCGTTTGCGGACCATAAGTTGCCACATGGTGCTTGTATGCCGTGCTGTCCAGAATATACATGTTCCGCGGATACCATTCGCTGTCGAACGCCGGAACCGAGTAAACGCCCCAATGAATGAAGATTCCGAACTTGGCGTCCAGATACCACTCGGGAACCTTGTACGCCTTCAGCGACGTCCACGACGCCTCGAACGGCCCTCGCCTCGCCGCCCGGTCCACCTCCGCCAGCCGCGCGTGAATCTTGTTCTTATACTCCGGATTCCCGTAATCCTGGGCAAGCGCAAAGGTCGCCGACAGCGTAAAAACAACGAGGATGCGTCGAAACATGACGAGTATTGTTTCACAACTCCGCCGCGCCCATTCCCGGCCTCATCCCCCAAGGTTTATAATCGATGTAATCTCCCCCATGCCGCCGGATACCAAATCGGTGACAAGACTCCTGCACGATCTCCGCGGCGGGGACCGGCGGGCGTTCGACGATTTAATTCCCATCGTCTACGATCAACTCCATAAACTCGCCGCCTATTCCCTGCGCGCCGAACGTCCCGGCCACACCCTCCCGGCCACCGCCCTCGTTCACGAAGCCTATCTTCGTCTTGTCGGCTCCGATGTTTGCTGGAACGACCGTGTCCACTTCTATGCCGTCGCCGCGCGGGTCATGCGCCGCATCCTGGTCGATCATGCCAAGTCCGCCCAGCGCGACAAGCGCGGCGGAGGCGCCGTCAAGGTGCCACTCGAAGACGCCGTCGCCGTCGCCACACAAACTCCGTCGAGCATCGTTTCTCTCGACGAAGCCCTGGAGCGCCTCGCCGCCAGGGACAAGCGCAAGAGCGAAATCGTCGAACTGCTATTCTTCGGTGGCATGACTTACGACGAAACCGCCGAGGCGCTTGGCATTTCCGCCGCCACCGTGCATCGCGAATTGAAGATGGCCAAAGCCTGGCTCCACGGTGAGCTGGCCGCAACCGCGGCCTCGGCTTAGAATGTCCGTCGATTCCGAGGCCGCGCGTTGGCAGCGCTTGGAAGCGCTGTTTTACGAGGCCCTCGACATCGACCCCGCCGCGCGAAGCGAGTTCCTCGACCGCGCCTGCACCGGCGACGCCGACCTCCGCCGCGAAGTCGAAAAACTCCTCCGCGCCTCGGAGGAAACCGTCGGCTTCCTTCACCAGCCCGTCCGCGAAGCCGCCCGCGATATCGTCTCCGAAAGCGGCGACGCCTCCGGTCTCCGCATCGGCGCTTATCGCCTCATTCGCACCCTGGGCGAGGGCGGCATGGGGCGCGTTTACCTCGCCGCCCGCGCCGACGACCAATACCAACAGAACGTCGCCATCAAGGTCATGCGGTCGAGCGTCGGCCGCAGCCCCGGCATGTTGATGCGCTTCCGCGCCGAGCGCCAGATCCTCGCCAATCTCAACCATCCCAATATCGCCCGCCTCCTCGACGGCGGCCTCACTCCCGACGGACTCCCCTATCTCGTCATCGAGTACGTCGACGGCGCCCCGCTCGACGACTATTGCGGCCGCGCCAATCTCTCCATCGACGCCCGCCTTCGCCTCTTCCGCACCATCTGCTCGGCGGTCGAATACGCCCACGGCAACCTCGTCGTCCATCGCGACATCAAGCCCGCCAACATTCTGGTCGCTTCCGACGGCACTCCGAAGCTGCTCGATTTCGGAATCGCCAAGCTCCTCGATCCCTCGACAGAATCCGGCGACGGCCCATCCGTCACCCGATCCACCGAGCGCCTCATGACGCCCGAGTACGCCAGCCCCGAGCAGATCTGCGGCCAGGCCGTCACCACCGCCACCGACGTCTACTCCCTCGGCACCGTCCTCTACGAATTACTCACCGGCCGCTCCCCGTTCCGCCTTACCAAATCCAGCCCGCTCGAAACCGTGCGCGCGATCTGCGAAGACGAGCCCAAGCGTCCCAGCTCCGTCGTCGACGGCCGCCCCGCCGAATCGCGCAAGCTCAAGGGCGACCTCGACAACATCGTCCTCAAGGCCATGCGCAAAGAACCCGCGCGGCGCTACGCCTCCGTCGCCCAGTTCTCCGAGGACGTGCGCCGGTTCCTTGAAGGCTACCCGGTGGAAGCCCGCTCCGGCACTTGGCGCTACCGCTCCGCCAAATTCGTTCGCCGCCACAAAGCCGGCGTTGCCGCCGCCGCCGCCATGATCGCCGCCATCGTCGCTTTCGGCATCGGCATGGGCATCCTCGCCCGCACCGCCACCCGCGAACGCCTCACCGCGCAGCGCGAAGCCCAATTCCTGGAGAGCCTCTTCGCCGCCGTCTCGCCGCTCGAAACCCACGGCGCCGCCATCACCGCCCGCGAGTTGCTCGACGCCGGCGTCAAGCGCATCGATCGCGAGCTCGCCGCCGAACCCGCCGCCCGCGCCGCCATCTACGACAGCGTAGCCGAATCCTATCGCGGCATCGGCCTCTACGATCAAGGCTTGCCTCTGAAGCGCAAAGCCTATGAACTGCGCCTCAAGACGTTCGGCGAAAATAACCTCGAAACCGCCGCCAGCCTCGACGGCTGGGCCACTTTACTCCGCCTCCAGGGCCATTACCGCCAGGCCGATCCCCTCTTCCGCCGCGCTCTCGATGTCCGCCGCAAGCTCGCGGGCGGCCGTAGCCCTCTGGTCGCGCAAAGCCTCACCAACCTCGGCGAATGCCTTTTCCTCGAAGAGCGCATCACCGAGTCCATCGCCGTTCTGCGCCAGGCGCTCGCTCTCGATCGCCAACTCGGCCCCGACGAGGGCGAGGACACCCGCAACTATCTCGCCCTCGCCGTCAAGCGCACCGGCGGCCTGGCCGAAGCCGCTCAGCTCATGGACGAAGCTTTCGAAATCGGCAAGCGCACCAGCGGCCTCGACGACCCCGATACCGCCATCAGTCTCCACAACCTCGCCAGCATCTGGATGGACCTCGGCGACTATCGCGATGCCGAGTCCGCGCTCCGCCAGTGCGTCGCCATCCGCCGCAAAGTCCTCGGCAACAACCACCCCGATCTCGTCTACTCCCTCAATAACCTCGGCTGGCTCCTGCTCGCCAAAGGAGATTGGCGCGCCGCCGAAGCTCCCCTCGCCGAAGGCCTCGCCATCAACCTCCGCCAACTCGGACCCAGCCACACCCGCCTCGCTCCCTCCTGGACCAACTGGGGCCGCTTCCTTCAGGCCAAAGGCGATTACGACGGCGCCGCGAAGTCCTACAATCACGCCCTCGACCTCTTGCGGAGCGCCGATCAAGGCGACACTTGGTTCGCCGCGCGAATCGATGAAAACCTCGCGCGCCTTCAACTCGACCGAGGCGACGCCCCCGGCGCCGAACGCTTCGCCCGCCAGGCCCTCGCCATCGCCACCCGCCTCGGCGGCGACGGAACTCCCGACGTCGCCGACGCCCTCATCGAAGTCGCCACCGCCCTCTGGTTCGAGGGCAACCCCTCCGCCGCCGAGCCGCTGCTCCGCCGGGCTCTCGCCATCCGCAAAAAATCCCTCGCCCCGGACCACCCCGATTTCATCGGAGTCCAAGTCCGTCTCGGCCGCGTCCTCCTCGCCGAAGGCAAAGCCGGCGAAGCCGAACTCCTCCTTCGCCAAGCCCTCCAATCCGCCCGCGCCGCCAAGTATCCCCTTTTCCCCTGGCAACTGGCCGACGCCCAGAGCGCTCTCGCCGATTCCCTCGCCGCCCTCGGCCCCTCCCAGGAAGCCGCCATGCTCTACCGCGCCAGCAAACCCGCTCTCGAATCCATCCCGCTCGCCGCCCTCCGCAAACAGGCCCTCGCTCCCCCTCCCGCCCGGCAAACCCACTCCCGCTCCTGACCCAGCGCGATTCTGCGATACCATTCTGCCTA
This sequence comes from uncultured Acidobacteriota bacterium, assembly GCA_963823105.1. Classification (GTDB taxonomy): domain Bacteria; phylum Acidobacteriota; class Terriglobia; order Bryobacterales; family Bryobacteraceae; genus JAJYKC01. The sequence continues at coordinate 212,963 of CAWGKC010000004.1, read as the reverse complement.
TGGTGAATCGCCCTTTTCTCGTATTCGTCTTCGCTGGGTCCGCGTTGGCTTATGCCGCTCCCACCGTCCGGATCGCTCCCAACGTGACTTCCCCTCAGCTCGTCGGCACGGTCGTGGGCCTATCTTCCTCTGCCAAAGATGAGGCCAAGGGCATGATCGTCTATCGCTACAGCGTCAGCGAGGACGGCGGCCCGTTCCGCATCGTCCGGGATTTCTCCCAGGCCGCCAATTTCGCCTGGCGTCCCGCCCTCTATGAACACGACGCCCGCGTGCGTGTCACCGCCCGCAACAACGAAACCAAACAAACCGCGGACGCCGAGCTGCCCTTCCGCGTCTCCTCTCGCGTCGCCGGCGATCAACCGCTCGCCACCCCCACCGCCAATCCATTGGTCGCCCTCTTCAGCGCTCCCGCCTGTCCCGAAGGCCAACAGTTTCAAGTCGTGTTTCAAAGAAAAGGCGATCCCGGCGAGCCTTTCCGCACCTCGCCCGAACCCTGCCGCGGCACGCGTAGCAGCAACGTATACATCGCCGGCATGCGCCCCGATTCCATCTACGAAATGCATACCGAGGGCGGCCCCGTCGTCTAGTTTCACACCGGCCTCCTCGATGGCCGCTTCCCTCCCATCGTCCAAGTCGTTCCCCAAACCGCCGCCACCAGCTCCGAGCGCCTCATCGTCTATGGCTCGTTCGGTTTCTCCAATTTCGTGGCCACCGATCTCGACGGCAACGTCGTCTGGTATCTCCCTCTTTCCGCGGACGAAGCTTTGATCAACCGCATGTTGCCCGGAGGCGGCCTTCTGCTGGAGACCGCCGGATCCAATTCCGCCAACGACATGAAACGTATGCAAGTGCTCGACCAGGTCGATTTGGCCGGCAACGTCCTCAGCGAGACCAACATCAGCCGCGTCGCCGAACAACTGGAGCCGCGCGGGATCGCCTCCTCGTGCAAGACCGGCGCGAAACAATGCGTCAGCGGATTCCACCACGAATCGATCCGCCTTGCCAACGGCCACACCCTCGCCATCGCCGGACTGGAGCGTATGTTCCCCGCCGGAACTCAAGGTTCGAAAGGCCCCGTGGACGTCATGGGCGACCTCATTATCGATCTCGATCCCGACCTCCAGGTCGCCTGGGTCTGGAACTCTTTCGATTATCTTGACGTCAAGCGAAAATCGATGAGCGACGAAAAATGTAAAGGCGGCGCAGGAAGCGATGGCTGCCCGCCCGTCTTTCTGGCCAAGGAGGCCAACGGCTGGTTGCACAGCAACTCGCTCGATTACGATCGCCGCGACGGCAACCTCGTCGTCTCGATTCCCGAGCAGGATTGGGTCATAAAGATCGACTACCAGGCCGGCAAAGGTTCGGGCAAAGTCCTCTGGAAGCTCGGCCAGGATGGCGACTTTAAAGCCCAATCGACCGACCCCCATCCCTGGTTCTCCTACCAGCACGACGTCGGCTTCGATCCCCCCGGATCGGACACCCTTTCCCTCCTCGACGACGGCCACGAGCGAAAAAAAATCGACAAGAAAGCCAACAACCGCGCTCAAATATGGAAGCTCGACGAGAGCGCGCACACCGCGACCCTGGTCGCCAACCCGGACCTCGGCGTCTATTCGGTCGCCGTAGGCTCCGCCCAGCGCCTCGCCAACGGCGACCTCCAGGCCCTGGCCGGCTTCGTCCCCGGCGACCGCGGCATGTCCTGCCGCGCGATCGAAGTCACCCCTCAAGGCCAAGTCGTCTTCTCGCAGGAAATCCAAGGCGCCGGATCCTACCGCGCCTTCCGCGTGCCCGACCTCTACACCCCAAAGGAAAAATAGCCCGGCAAACTCGTGCTGCGCCCCGCAAGGCTCGAACTTACGGCCTCGCACCCAAGCCATCCCGATCGGCTACCGCCTTTCCGCGACAGCTCTATATATTCTTGGCGAACATCCCGGGCCAGGCCTCTCCGGGAGGCGGCTTAAGCACTCCCAGACATCCAGTGATCGCCAAGCCCGCCTCTCGCGCGATGCGCCGCGCCCTCCATTCATCCAAAAGGACCAGATCGGCCGCGAGACTCTTGGCCAAAAGAATCGCGCCACGCTCTCCAGCCCCAAGGCTCTCGCATGCTTGCTCCAGCAACGGATCCGCCGGCGGTTCTCGCGGTGCCTCCCAATCCAGAGAGCCTTCCGAACTTCATCCGCTCCGGTAAGGCCGTACCCATCCAAAATCACCTCCCGGTGAACCTCCGATGGCACCAATATCCGTTCGTAAAGCGAGGCGAGAATGCCGAGCCGGCCAATTCGGGCCAAGGAAATGAGCGGAGACGAGTTCGAAACGACGATCACACGCCGAGCCGCGCCAACGTCCGGCGATCCTCCTCCAGGTCGTCGGCACCATAGTGCAGCGGAGCGCCGTGCCGTCCGGCGAACTCCATGAATCGCTCAATTGGCACGTCGCAGAGTTCGGCCGCGCGCCCCAGCGACACCCTGTCCTCCCGAAACAATTCCAACGCCAGCAGCCTCGCCGCCTCCGCTGAGAGATTGTCGGTGTCCAATCCCGCCGCCAAAATCAGTTCCGCCGGGATTTCCACACGCACCGTCCGCATATTCTCAAGGTACCGCATCATAGCTCCCAGCCGGATACCCGCGATTTACTCCCAACGGGTCTAACATATCCAAGTCAAACGGCTATCTCCATGCCTTGGCCGGCTTTGTTCCCGAAGAAAGCGGCGTGTCATGCCGGTCAACCGAATTCATCGCGCGCGGAGACATCGTCTTCCCGCGGCAACTGGAAGGCGCCGGAGCCTACCGCAGCTTCCGCGTAGCCGATCTTTACAACCCTAAGCGATCATAACGCGGACGTCTCGATTCGCCTATTCAGTACGCCTGACCCCGATTGTCCACGTCGATCGCAACAATGCTACCGGACGGATCGAGGCTGAAAAAGACGCACCATTTCCCCACACGCAGGCGATCGCGGCCTTTCAGTCCACCCTTTAGCGCCTCAACGCCGCCCAGACCGGTAGCGGAGAATCCCTCCAAGGCCCGAGGATGCGTTCCGCATCGGCGCGGTCCATTCGCTCGATCGCGCGCTGCGCCGCGGGCCGGTAGACCAGGAGCCGCTTCACATCCCCAGCCGCCGCTTCAAGTCGCCGTGCGAGATGCTCTCTCCCGGTTCGACTTCGGCGGCCAGCAGCCGGTCGATGGTCTCTTCATCCACCGTTTCGTCGGGCGCCTCCATCAGACGCCGGGCGAACTCCTCGTCCCCAACGGGCTGCGAGGGAACCAGAAGCGTCAATAGCGCGTGGACCTGTTGAGGAGGTAAGCTGTCGACGATTTCATGAAGCCTCTCCAGTTCGCTCATCACTCGCTCCGTCTCCGGCGGCGCATCGCGCTTTCGATGTTGGTGCGCCCGGTAAGATTCGAACTTACGGCCTTTTGCTTCGGAGGCAAACGCTCTATCCAGACTGAGCTACGGGCGCGCTACCCCTATCCTACCGAACTCCGCTATCGAAGACTACTCTTCGCCGCCGCGCCCGCCGCCGCCGCGTGATGCTTCACCGGATGCGCCGCCGCCGCCGGCTCCTTCAAAAGCGTCTCCAGCATGTCCCGCCAATACGGCTCGCCCAACATCTTCTCGTCCCCCAGCGCCGGCGTCTGCGCCCGTATCTGCCCCTTCCGGTCGATCCACACCAATTGCGGCACCACGAACCGCTCCAGCACCGAAATCCCCAGATAATTCAGCACCTGGTCCCGCTCCGTATAACCCACCGGATAATTCACTCCGAAGTCCTTCACGAAATCCGGCACCAGCATCTTCGCCATGTCGTTAAACGCCACCGCCAGCGGCTGAAACCCCCTCGCCCCGTACTCGGTATACAGCTTGCTCATCACCTGCGAGGCGTGCTGGCAATGCGGGCAGGTCGTGAACACGAACTCCAGGCACACCACCTTGCCGCGATAGGAACTCAATAATTTCTGCGTCCCATCCGGCAGCGGAATCACATATTCCCCCGCCGGCCGCGGAACCGGTGGAATGGCGAAGGCGGGTGCGATGGCCGCCAGCGCCAACGCCGCCGTGAGCGAAACTCTCTTGTACATCTGCGTCGATTCCCTTTCTCGTTTAATGGGCGCGCCGCTTCGGCCCGCCGCTTTCCGCCAACAGTTTCTCGATCTCCGACCGGTAGTAGGACTCCTCCAGCATATTCTCGTCCCCTCCCTGCGGCGTCTGCGCCCTCACCACGCCCTTGCGGTCGATCCACAACATCTGCGGCACCATCAGCCGCTCCAGAAGCGACACCTGGAGATATTTCAACACCGGATCGCGGTCCGAATACCCCACCGGATAATTCACGTGATTGCTCGCCACAAACCCCGCCACCGCGTCCTTCGCCCCGTCGTTAAACGCCACCGCCAGTGGCTGAAACCCCTTCGCCCCGTACTCGCTATACAGCTTGCTCATCACTTGCGACGCGTGTTGGCAATGCGGGCAATCCGTCGAAACGAACTCCAGGCAAACCACCTTCCCCCTATAACCGCTCAACAACTTCTTGCTCCCGTCCGGCATCGGGATCGCAAACTCCCCCGCCGGGCGCGGAACCGGTGGAGCGCCAAACACGCAAACCGCCATCGCCATCGTCAGAATATTCTTATAATTCATGTCTCGGTAGGAATCCTTATTTTAGTGTATTCGGGTTCCGCCCGCCTCGCCCAACAGCTTCTCGATCTCCCCCCGGAAATAGCTCTCCTCCAGCATCCTCTCATCGCCCTTGGCCGGCGTCTGCGCGCGAATCCGCCCCTCCCTGTCGATCCACACCATCTGCGGAACCACGAATCGCTGGCCCACCTTCACTCCCAGATAATCCAACACCGCGTCGCGATCCGCATACCCCACCGGATACGCCACCCCGTACTTTGCCCGGAACTCCGCCACCCGCCCCGGCGCCCCCTCGTTAAACGCCGCCGCCACCGGTTGAAACCCTCGCGCTCCATACTCGCCCGCCAGTCGGCTCATCGTCTCCGCCGCGTGTTGGCAATGCGGGCACGTGGTATCGATAAATTCGAGACAAACAACCTTGCCCCGCAAAGAACTTAGCAAAACTTTCCCACCGCCCGGAAGCGATACCGCGAATTCCCCCGCCGCCCGCGGAACCCTTGGCGCCGCCAACGCCGCTCCAAAGACCACCCCGGCCAGACCAACCGCGCCCAGCCTCATCGTCCGCTAAAAAACGAAGCTCAGCCCGCCCCGGAACGCCCGCGGCTGCTCGGTCAACACCACCCGCTGCGCCCCCGGAGCCAATGCGGTCACATATCCCTGCGCCAACAGGTTCGTCCAAATCGGCCGTCGCCTCCAGTCTCCCCGGAAACCCTGGAATCGACGGCATCGGCTGCCGGATATGGATGTTGCACCCCTGCTCGGGATACGTGCCGTCGGTGATGGAATAATGCTCCGGCAGAATCGCCCCCGGCTGCGTCCATTGATAGCTCGCGCTGATCTCGGTCCCCGTTTTCGGCAGCACCGTCGCGATCCGCGCCGCCGCCCAGTGCCGCTCGCTCGTCCGGAAACTCGACCTCAATTGCAGCGCCGCGTCTTCCGACGGTGTCGCGCTTCCCACCGCCAGCGCCCCCGCCCGCCCATACGTCGCCGAAACCTTCGTCCGTTGCCCCAACGCCTGCGTCAGCGTCCCCGAATACCCCATCCGGTTGAAATTTCCCGCATCGAAGATCGAACCGTTCGACGCCAGATTGGGCATCAGATCGCCCGCCGCGAACACCCCCGCCGGAGCCATCGCCGCCAGCGTCATGTCCGACGTCGCCTCCCGGTACGCGCTCACCTGCAGCGTCCGCGATCCCATCCGCTTCCGGTATCCGATCTCCACGTTCTGCGTCCGCTGCACCCTCGTCTGTCCGTCCGCCAGCGATAGCCGCGGCATCGCCGCCAGCGCCGCCACGTCGCTCTGAAGCTGCGCCTCCGTTCCCTCCGCCTCCCCGAATCCGTCCGCCGGAGGAACTCCCGAGCGGAATCCCGCCTCGAGCGAACCCGCCGCGCCCATGTCGAGCGTCAACAGCCCATACGGACTCACATAATTCACGTGGTCCAAGAACGACACCGAATCGAGCGAGCTCCCATAATCCAACCGCAGCCGGTCGCCGAAATCCACATGGTCCTTAAACGACAGCGAAAGCGTCCGCAGCGCCGGCAGCCCGTCCCCTTCCCCCGCCGTTCCGCGCCCACCAAAATACACCTGCCGCACCGTCGCGCTCAATTCCGGCCCGCCTTCCACCCCGCTCCACGTCGTGCGGAACCCGGCGTCCGGCGTCCCGTTCCGGCTCGTGTACCCAAAATTCCCGCTCACATGCAGCCGGTTCCGCCCATACAACGACGTCGCCAACGCGAACACCGTGCCCAGGTCGGGCTGCATCGCCGAGGCCCCTTCCGAATCCCCTCCCGAAACGCCCACCAGCGCGCTCGTATCCGAGAACACCGGCTCTCTCGTCCGTTCGCCCTTCGCCGCCTTCGTCTCGTCCACTAATCGCAGAATCGGCCGCGTCGCCGTCGAGCTTTTCAACGTCCACTTCCAGTCGTCGCTCATCAGCGCCCCCTGCCCCGGCGCCGCATACACCAGCTCCACCGAACTCAGTACGCTAGCCAAAGTGATGTAGAGCAAGCTCTGCATCCCCGGCTGCACTCCGATCTGTTCCTTCAGCGCCGGTACGAAGCTCGCCAGCGACACGCGCACCGAATACCGCCCCGGCGGCAGGGCGGCGAATCCGAAAATCCCCCGTTCATTGCTGATCGCCCGCCCGATCACCCGCTCGTAGCCGTTCATCAGCAAAACGGCCGCCCCCATTTGCGGAATCCCCGCCCGGTCTTTCACCAACCCGGCAATGCTCCCCGAAAAACCGGACGCCAGCGTAGCCGCCGGCAGCGAGGGCGCCGACAGCAACGCCCAGACGATCAATCCCGCCCCGGCTTTTACCCTAAGTTCTCGCATTCTTGAGATACGCGGCCTGGGTCACGCCCGCGAAGACGGGCCGCGCTCCACGCCGCCCGCCCCATACACTCCCGCTATGTTACCGTAAACGTCGCCGCCGGAGTCAGAACCTCTTTCTTGTTCTTGTCCGTCACTTTCATCTTCAACGTGTACTGCCCCGGCTCCAGCGATTGCAGCGGCAGCAATTTCTCCACCGTCACCTGTTGCGCCGAAGCCCCCGGAATCGAATTCACGTCTTCGGAAAACTCTAGCACCTTCTTGTCCGATCCCGTCTTCGTAATCTCGTAATCGATCTGCCCGTTCGGCTTCTTCGTCTTCTCGTCCGGCTGGAAATTATAGAACTGCGCGTAGATGCCCATCTTCTCGCCGCGGCTGAACGACTCCGATAGTCTCGGCCGCACCTTCGAATCGCCGATCACGAACTGCCCCTGCCCAATGCTCCGCGTCGGCAGCCGCTCGATCGTATCGGCCAGTATCAGGCTGCTCGACGACAGCTTGTCGTCGTCGTAGTGAGGCACGTTCAACGCCATCTCGTAGTTGCTCGTGTTCCCGCCCACGATGTCCTTGGCCACCACGTTCAATCGATACATCCCCGGCGCCAGCGGCACCGATTTCTGATAGATCGACACCCCGTCCATCGCCTTCGCCAACAACTCCGTCGGCACTTCCACGCTCACCACGTTCTCGAACACGTTAATCGGCCGCCGCGCGATCGACGTAATCCGCGCGTAAATGTTCACCGTCGCCTTCGAAATATTATCCTTCTGCTGGTACTGCAAATCCTTGCGGTCGAACTGGATCGTCACGTTCGTCAGAATCGTCGAATCCGTCACCTTGATGTAATCGGCGCGCACTTTCATCGGCAGCGTGTTGTACCGGATCGTCTCCGAAACCAGCGCTTCCAGATCCTTAAACTTCACCTTCGGCGGAGCCTGCAGCTTGGCGAACGTCTCCAGGCGCGTGAACTCGTCCATGCTCTCCGGCAGCGGCATTCCCCCCGTGCCCAAGTGCGTTCCGTCCGTGCGCTGGAACCGCTGCGTCTTGCACGCCATGCCCATCTGCTCGTACATCGTCAGGCCCGCGCCCGGCACATACAGCAGCGCGTCTTTCTCCGACGGGTCCATCGTCATGTGATACTCGCCCGACATCGTCGTGTCCACGAACTCGATCATGACGTTCGTGCCGATGCCCTCGATATAGCGGTACCGCCAATCTTCGAACGGATAGGTCGAAGTCTCTCCGCCGCCTTCCTCCATCGGCCGCTCGTACGTCCCGCCCGAGGGATGCGACTCGATCTCGTCCGGCGGTCCGTAAACGATATAAATCCGTCCCCGATCCGTCTTCCACCCCGGAATCCCCGAGGCGTAGTGCTCGTTGGCGTAAGCGATGCGCCGGTAATGCTCTTCTTTAAACTCGTTCTCTTCGGTGTCCGGAGTCGGATCGCGCCGCAGCCAGAACTGCTCCACAAAATTCTGCCGCTCCTCGTCCGTGTTCAGTTGCTTGAACGCCTTCCGCTCCTCGTCGCTGATGATATAGGCGACGTCCTCCGACATCCATTTCTTATAGGGCGACTCCAGCTCCTTGCGCAGCCGCGCCTCTTTCTTCTTCCGTTCCTTCTCCGACATCGGCTTCGCCACCGTCTCGCGCGCGCCGGTGGTGTCCTTGCTCTTATCGGGCGCCGTCTTCTGCGTGTCGTCGGCGTAGCTGACCAAAGACAGCATTCCCACCGCGCCGCATGCAATTAAGAATCGGGACTTCATAGCGAACCACACTCCTGAAATTCCATGGAGAACTCCCTCAATTCTAGGCTCATCGCCGGGATGCGTCAAGGATAGACGCGATCTCCTACCCCCCGGTTGCCCCTTATTTTTCGACCGGATGGCCCTCCACGTGCCCCCGCGCCGCCTCCGCCCCCCGCCGCGCCACCTCCAATCCCGGATCGATTTCCCTCGCTTTTTCAAACACCGCCAGCGCTTCCCCATACCGCCCTTGCTCGCTCAACAGCTCCCCCAGCGCCGCCCAAACCATCGCGTCCCCCGGAAACGCCTCCGCCACTTTCCGAAAATTCTCCGTCGCCTCGCCCAATTTCCCCTCCTTCACCAGCGCCAACGCCAGGTTATACCGCGCGTTCCCATAGTCTGGCCGGTACCGTACCGCCGCGCGAAACTGCTCGATCGCTTCCTTCTGCCTCCCCAGCCGCTGCAGCGCCGACCCCAGCAAATTGTGCGCTTCCGGGTTCTCCGGCTGCATGCGCGCCGCCTGCTCCAGCATCGGCTCCGCTCCCGCCGTGTCCAGCCGCGCCATCAGCACCGCCCCCAACTTCATCCGCGCCCAAAAATCCCCCGGATATTTCTCCAGCCGCCGCCGCATCAAAGCCTCTTCCACCACCATCCGCCGGTCCCCGCTCCCCCTCGGCAGCACCTGCAACCACAAATGCCCCATCTCGTCCGTCGTCCGGTTCCCCGCCCTCACCCGCACCGGCGGACGATGCGGATTCCGCGGATTCCCCGCCGAATTGTCATAAGAAAACCGCATCGAAATCACCGTCCCCTTCGGCAAAAACACCGGCGCGCGGTAATAATAAACCGCCTCCCACGTCGCATCCCAATCCCCGATTTTCACCAGCCACTTCCGCTTCCCGTCCGGCAGCGTCGCCCACCCCTCCAGCACTTTCCCCAGATAATGCGCGTGCGGATAAACGGCCAGCACGTCCCCGTCCAACGGCATCGTGAAATGGTCCGTCACCACGAAATCCTTATCCCCCGCCGGAATGTTCAGTGACCCATCGTGCTCAAGCTGCACCAGCACCGGAAACTTCGTCTGCGGCTGGTCGGTAAAGTACAGCCCAATCGACGGCCTCACTTCCTCCGGCTTCCCGCTGCACTTCAAATGCGTATTCAGTACCAGATCGTTCCCCGGATCCAACCGCCAAGCCAACCCCTCGGGTTCTACATAAGGAGGCGCCCCCGGTTTCCAATACAAGAAATGTCCGTCGATATCGAACGTTTCCCGCTCCACCGTCAGGTCCATCCCCGGGAACCCCGCCCCCGGCGCGATTTCCTTCGCCCGCGACGACCGCGCCCGGTCCACCATCACATTCGCGTGATGCACGTTCCGCTTATCCCCCGGCCGGATCTCGATCGCCCGCACCCACCGCCGTCCCGTAACCCGCGGCGTAAAGATGAAGTTCCAAAACACGTCCGGCCCCGAAGCCGGCATCGCATACGCCTTCTCCGCCTCCAATATCAGATCCGGCTTCCCCAACTGCCACCCCTCGCTAAACGCCGGCGGAGCCGCCGCGGCCTCCCCCTCCGGCGCACCCTCCTTCACCCATTCGCCAATCGTCCGGATCTGCTCCGCGCTCAGCCGTTGCTCCCCCTCGAAATCCCCATACCCCTCCTCCGGCAGCCACGGCGGCATATACCGGCTCGCCGTCACCACCTCCATCTGCCGCGCGTGCTTCTTCACGTCGCCGTAACTCAACAACGAGAACGGCCCCGCCTCCCCCGCCCGATGACAAGGCGCGCAATATTTATAAACGATTGGCGCAACGTCGCGCCCAAACGTCACGCCCTCCGCCCGCGCAGCCACCGCGCACCAAACCGCGACGCCCACCCTCGCCAGCCTCATCGCTTCCAGGTTAAGTCATCCCCGCTCCCTCATCCATCCCCTGCGGCCATTCCCTAGCCGGGCTTCGACCTGGAACACGAAGCCCAAATCGGGAAATACGACCGGCATGAAAAAGTTTTTTTCACTTTCGATCGCTTTCTCTATTGAACACTTTCGCGTTTCGGCATACAATGAACGAAACCAAATACCGGCAAGGGGATCCGTTCATGTCATTGAGGCCGCCTCGGCTACTGTTGTCTTCCAGCTTATTTTTCCTCGCCGCCTTGAGCGGTTTCGCTCAAAACAGCAGTTCCATCACCGGAACCGTGCGCGATTCCACCGGCGCGGTAATCGCAGGGTGCGCGGTCAGCGTCACCAACGTCGGAACGGGCGCCACGCAAAGAGTCACCACCAATTCAACCGGAGACTACCTGGTGGCGGGTATCCCGGCCGGCAAGTACGACTTGGAGATCTCCAGCCAGGGCTTTAAGAAATATCAGGCGACGTCCATCGATATCGCGGTAAACCAAAAAGCGCGTGTCGACGCCAATCTGGAAGTAGGCGACATTGCCACCGCGGTGAGCGTCGAAGGGACCAGCGTGGCGCAGGTCGAGACGCAATCGTCGGAGTTATCGGGCGTCGTCACCGGCAAGGAGATCAGCCAAACGCCGCTGAACGGCCGGAATTTTTCGCAACTGGTGACGCTCGTGCCCGGCGTCAGCAATCAGACGGGGGAGGATGAAGGCACCGTGGGAATCGCCGGCAACGTCGCCATGAGCATCAATGGAGGCCGCACCGAGTACAACAACTGGGAACTGGACGGCGGCGACAACATGGACAACGGCAGCAATAACGGCCTGAATGTCTACCCCAACGTCGACGCCATCGCCGAAGTGAAGGTGCTGACCTCCAATTACGGAGCGCAATACGGCCGCAACGGCTCTGGCACCGTCGAGACCATTACCAAGTCCGGGACGAAGGATTTTCACGGCGACGTTTTCGAATTCGTGCGCAACAACGCCTTCAACGCCCGCAATTTCTTTCAATCGACGGTGCCCGAGTACAAGAAAAACGACTTCGGATTTACCATCGGAGGCCCGGTCTACATCCCGCACCTCTTTAACCGGAACAAGGATAAAACCTTCTTCTTCTATTCCGAGGACTGGCGGCGCGATATCGTTCCCGGCCAGACCTTCGACAGCCAACTTCCGTCGTCGCAGGAACAGCAAGGCAATTTCTCCGACGTATGTCCCGGCGCCGGCTCCGCGGTAAACACCAGCGCCTTCCCGGATTGCCCCGTCAACCGGGCCACCGGCGGCTACTTTCCCAACAACACCGTTCCCATCGATCCAAACGCCAAGGCGATCATGGCTTTGCTCCCTCAGCCGAACGTCGGCGGCGGCGCCAGTTCTTACTATCAGGCGGCGCCCGCGCAGCCGACGCATTGGCGCGAAGAACTCTTCCGCATCGACCACAATTTCAGCGATAACATGCGCATGTTCGTGCGTTTCGTTCACGATTCGTGGGACACCATAAGTCCGACGCCGCTGTGGGGAAACGGAGCCTCCTTTCCGCTCGCCGGCACCACCTTCGTCGGACCCGGCGTGAGCATGGTGGCCAATCTCACCGCGAATATCTCGCCGACGCTGCTAAACGAGTTCTCGTTCAGTTACACGACCGACCATATCTTTCTCGACGCCACCGGTCCTGTACAACGCCCTGCCAGCATGACCATGACCGGCCTCTACAACAACGGCTTCGGCGGCTTGCTCCCGGCGGTGAGTGTCAGCGGTGGAGTTAATTATAATCAGAATGGGTTCTCTCTCGACAGCGGTTACTTCCCGTGGAACAACGCAAACCCGACTTACACCTTTAAAGATCAGTTGAGCAAGATCGTCGGCGGCCACAACATGTATTTTGGCGCCGCCTACATCGCCGCTCAGAAAAACGAGGAGAACAGCCCCTACGTTCAGGGCATTCTATCGTTCAACAAAACCAGCCCAAACAGCACAGGGAACGCGTTCGCCGACTTGCTGCAGGGCAACATCGACTCTTATTCGCAAACGAACCTAAAAGTTAAATATTACAACCGGTATAAGATCGTCGAGCCATACTTCCAGGACGACTGGCACATCACCCAACGCCTCACCCTGAACCTCGGTCTGCGCATCAGCATGTTCGGAACCTACCGCGAAAAATACCTTCACGCCTACAATTGGGACCCGGCGGTATACAGTTTGGCTAGCGCCCCGCAAATCGACACCTCCGGAAGCATCACCGGCCAAGCCGGCGCGCTTGTTCCCGGAGTCGGAAACCCTTACAACGGCCTGGTACAGTGCGGCGCCGGGGGAATTCCCGCCGGCTGCATGAAAGGCCACTTGTTCAATCCCGCGCCTCGCGTAGGCTTCGCCTTCGATCCATTCGGCGACGGAAAGACCGCGATCCGCGGCGGTTACGGCATTTTCTTCGAGCACACGAACGGCAACGAGGGCAATACCGAGTCTCTCGAAGGGAGCGCGCCTTACGTTCTCGCCTCGACGCAATACACCATCAACGGTTACACCAACATCGGCGGAGGAGGATTGGGTTTCCCGCTCAATGTCAACTCGATTCCCACCCAGGCCGTGTGGCCGTACATGCAGCAGTGGAATTTTAATATTCAACGTGAACTGGCCAAGGACACCGTGGTTACCGTCGCCTATGTCGGAAGCAAGGGAACGCATTTGACGCTGCAGAGCAACTTCAATCAGTTGTATCCGATCAGCCAGTCCCAGAACCCCTATCAACCCGGCCAGCCAATGACCACGGCCGATTGCGGCAGCGGGTTGGTGAACGGCGTCGCGCCCACCGGACCCGCGGCCGCGCAGTTCTCAGTCGCCTGCGGAAACAACCCCAATCCTTACCGGCCCTATCCTGGCTATGGCAACATCACTAGCCTCCAGGTGATGGCCAATTCCAGCTACAACGCCCTGCAAGTTTCCGCGCACCGCCATGTGGGCCGTCTCAGCGTCGATCTCGCTTACACCTGGAGCCACTCGATCGACGATTCCTCCGACCGCTACGACACCACGTTCGTCGACGCCTACAATCTTGCCCTCACCCGCGCCAGTTCCAACTTCGACCAGCGCCAACTTCTCAATTTCGAATACGTTTACGATCTGCCGTTCTTCACTCATCCGGGTCTGGCGCACACTCTGCTTGGCGGCTGGCAATGGTCGGGGATCACCACCTTCCAGACCGGCACGCCGTTCAGCGTTACCGATGGACTATTCAACGCGGGCGTCGGTAACGGGGTCGGAACCGGGTCCTATTTGAGCGTGAGTGGCGCCAATCCGTATAACGTACCCGCCGGTTTGAACAGCCAGCCCGGCGTGGTCGGTCCGCTGCTTTACAATCCCGCCGCTTTCGTCTCGCCCCAAGGCCTGACTTTTGGCAACGCCCAGCGCAACATCCTGAACCTCCCCTCGCGCACCAACTTCGACATGGGCCTCTTCAAGCATTTCGCCTTCACCGAGACGAAGGCCTTCGAGTTCCGCGCCGAGGCCTATAACGTGTTCAACCACACGCAGTTTAATGGGATCAACAACAGCACCAGTTGCTTTGGCGGCTCTAGTTTCTCGGCCGGCGACGCCAGTTGCCTCGCCAACAGCAACTTCCTCCGCCCCAACGGAGCGCACTTGCCCCGAATTCTTCAACTCGGCTTGAAGTTCCTGTTCTGATTGCGCGCCCTCACGGCCATATCCTTCGAATTGCCCGATCTATAAGCCCCACGCTGCCAACAACTTACGAAATAACTGCGTCGGTCGGAAAAGCCTCGCCGGCTCGCTGCGCGCAGCGCCTTATCATCCCTCGTTGTGGCCTGAGCGAAGCCGGGCCGTGGGGGAGTCACAACGCCCCGAAAAAATTATATCTACCTCCCCCTCAGCACCTTACACCACATTCTCGCCATCCCACCGTCTCGCTTTTCCCACCCCCCGCGCTATTGTGTAACCAAGAGCGAGACGACTGATCATCTTCGTCCTCGCCGCTAAGTGGACTCCAACCTAGGCACTGGAGATCGCGAATGCAAAAAGGTGGGCGCTGGCCGCTCGCGTTTGACGCGGTCCCTAACCCGTTCAAGGTCAAATGAACGGGTTTTTGATCTTCGTAAAAAAGCAACGTTGCACTATAAGTGGAAACAAAGAAAAGAAGGAAAGAAAGTAAACCGGATCGGAACGGCAAAGCAAAAACAGTAGCGGCTTCCTTGCGAACGCATCGTCGGCGTAACAACGTTACGCGCCCAAAAATTGTTGAAGCATTTCTGTGTCCGAATTGCCGCCAAGGAATCTGGCCGCGGTCCCCGATCGGGAAGCTAAAACGAGCGACTTGTGCGAACGAAACCCCTTCCCGCCGAGCGGTTCGGAGAGCCGCTCGCGCGACCGCCGGAATCAGCCGGTCTTGCCGTCAAGGCAGACCGTAGCTCGGACGCTCGGTCACCCGCGTCACCAACTGACCACTCCTTCGTTCATGCCGCGGTCACCGCCGAACATCTTTCCGCCAAAACCGGAAGAACCGCGGGGATTCGACGTGCCGAAGGCTCCGCTTTAACGTCGTAAGGTCCCGAAACGCCACCCCCAGAGTCGAAAGGCCCTCCCAAAAATGGGTAGACCGGACGGTACAAACTAATTTTTTTCGTTTTCGAACACTTTCTCTCTTGCGCGCTTGCGCGTTTGCGCATAGAATAATCGAAACGAAGTAGTTAACAAGGGGTTGCAATCATGTCTTCAGCGCAAACTCGCCTTCTCGTCTTGTCGAGCCTGTTCTTCCTGGCCGCCTTGAGCGGATTCGCTCAAAATAGCAGTTCCTTCACCGGGACCGTGCGCGATTCCACCGGTGCGGTGATCGCTGGCGCCGCCGTCAGCGTCACCAACATCGCCACCGGTGGCGTTCAAAGGGCCACCACCAATTCCACCGGAGATTACCTGGTGGCGGGGCTACCCGCCGGCAAGTACAACTTGGAGATCTCCAGCCAAGGCTTCAAGAAATACGAAGCGACCTCGATCACCATCGCGGTCGACCAAAAGGCGCGCGTTGACGCCAACCTGGAGGTGGGCGACATCACTACGGCGGTGAGCGTCGAAGGGACAGGCGTGGCGCAAGTGGAGACGCAATCGGCCGCTTTGTCCGGCGTCGTCACCGGCAAGGAAATCAGCCAAACTCCGTTGAACGGCCGCAACTTCATTCAACTGGTGACGCTGGTGCCCGGTGTCAGCAACCAGACCGGCCAGGATGAAGGCACGGTAGGAATCGCAGGCAGCGTTGCCATGAGCATTAACGGCGGCCGCACCGAGTACAACAACTGGGAACTGGACGGCGGCGACAACATGGACAACGGCAGCAACGGAACGCTGAACGTCTATCCGAACGTGGACGCCATCGCCGAAGTGAAGGTTCTGACCTCTAACTACGGAGCGCAATACGGCCGGAACTCATCCGGCACCATCGAGACCATTACCAAGTCCGGAACGAAGGATTTTCACGGCGACGTCTTCGAATTCGTGCGCAACAACGCCTTCAACGCGCGCAACTTCTTTCAATCGACGGTGCCCGAATACAAGAAGAACGATTTCGGCTATACCATCGGCGGGCCGGTCTTCATCCCGCACCTCTATAACCGGAACAAGGACAAGACATTCTTCTTCTTTTCCGAAGAGTGGCGGCGCGATATCGTTCCCGGACAGACCTTTGACAGCCAAGTTCCGTCGTCCCAGGAACAGCAAGGCAATTTCTCCGACGTATGCCCCGGCGCCGGCTCCGCGGTAAACGCCAGCGCCTTCCCCGATTGCCCCGTCAACCGCGCCACCGGCGGCTACTTCCCCAACAACACCGTTCCCATCGATCCAAACGCCAAGGCGATCCTCGCCTTGCTCCCCACGCCGAACTCGGGTAGCGGTGTCAGTTCTTACTATCAGGCCGCGCCCGCGCAGCCGACGCATTGGCGCGAAGAACTGTTCCGTATCGACCACAATTTCACCGACAACATGCGCATGTTCGTGCGTTTCGTTCACGATTCCTGGGACACCGTCAATCCCACTCCGCTATGGGGAAACGGAGCCTCCTTTCCCACCATTGGAACCGACTTCATCGGACCGGGCGTGAGCATGGTTGCCAACTTGACCGCGAATATTTCGCCGACGCTGCTGAACGAATTCTCGTTCAGTTACACGACGGATCATATTTTTCTAACGACCACCGGTCCGGCTCAGCGCCCCGCTAGCATGACCATGACCGGACTTTACAACAATGGATTCGGCGGCGTGCTTCCGGCGGTGAGCGTCGGTGGCGGAGTCAACTACAATCAGAATGGGTTCTCGCTCGACACCGGTTACTTCCCCTGGAACAACGCCAACCCGACTTACACCTATAAAGATCAATTGAGCAAGATCGTCGGCGGCCACAACATGTATTTTGGCGCCGCCTACATCGCGGCGCAGAAGAACGAGGATAACAGCCCCTATATTCAAGGCATTCTATCGTTCAACAAAACCAGCCCGAACAGCACCGGCAACGCCTTCGCCGACTTGCTGCAGGGCAACATCGACTCCTATCAACAGACGAACCAGAAAGTGAAGTATTACAACCGCTATAAGATCGTCGAGCCCTACTTCCAGGACGATTGGCACATCACCCAACGCCTGACGCTGAACCTCGGCCTGCGCCTAAGCATGTTCGGCACCTATCGTGAAAAATACTTGCACGCCTACAATTGGGACCCGGCGGTCTACAGCCTGGCAAGCGCCCCGCAAATCGACGTCTCCGGCAGCATCACCGGCCAAGCCGGCGCGCTCGTTCCCGGAGTCGGCAACCCGTATACCGGATTAGTCCAATGCGGCGCGGGCGGGATTCCCGTCGGTTGCATGAAAGGCCATCTTTTCAACCCCGCTCCTCGCGTCGGCTTCGCCTTCGATCCGTTCGGCGACGGAAAAACCTCGATCCGCGGCGGTTACGGGGTGTTCTTCGAACATACGAACGGCAACGAAGGCAATACCGAGTCGCTCGAAGGAAGCGCGCCGTTTGTTCTCACCTCGACGCAATACACCATCAACGGCTACACCAACATCGGAGGCGGCGGGTTGGGATTCCCACTTGGCGTGAACTCGATTCCCACCCAGGCCGTGTGGCCCTACATGCAGCAGTGGAACTTCAATATTCAGCGTGAATTAGCTCACGACACCGTTGTTACCGTCGCCTACGTCGGGAGCAAGGGAACGCATTTGACCCTACAAAGCGACCTGAACCAGTTGTATCCGATCAGCCAGGCGCAAAATCCCTATCAGCCGGGCCAGCCGATGACAGCGGCGGATTGCAACAGTGGACTGGTGAATGGCGTCGCGCCCACCGGACCGGCGGCCGCCCAGTTCTCCGTCGCCTGCGGAAACAACCCCAATCCTTACCGGCCCTATCCAGGTTATGGCAACATCACGGGTCTTCAGGTACAGGCCAATTCCAGTTATAACGCGCTGCAAGTCTCCGCGCACCGTCATGTGGGCCGTCTCAGCGTGGATCTCGCTTACACCTGGAGCCACTCGATCGACGACTCCTCCGACCGCGGCGACGGGAGTTTCGTCGACTCCTATAATCTTGCCCTCACTCGCGCCAGTTCGAACTTCGATCAGCGCCAATTATTGAACCTCGAGTACGTCTACGACCTGCCTTTCTTCACCAAGCCGGGTCTGGCGCACACTTTGCTCGGCGGTTGGCAATGGTCGGGGATCACCACCTTCCAGACCGGCACGCCGTTCAGCGTTACCGATGGACTATTCAACGCGGGCGTCGGCAATGGTGTCGGAACCGGCTCCTATCTCAGCGTCAACGGCGTCAACCCGAATTCGGTTCCCTCCGGGTTGAACAGCCAGCCCGGCGTCCTGGGACCGCTGCTTTACAATCCGGCCGCTTTCGTCTCGCCCCAAGGCCTGACTTTCGGCAACGCCCAGCGCAACATCCTGAACCTCCCCTCGCGCACCAACTTCGACATGGGCCTCTTCAAGCATTTCGCCTTCACCGAGACGAAGGCCTTCGAGTTCCGCGCCGAGGCCTATAACGTGTTCAACCACACGCAGTTTAATGGGATCAACAACAGCACCAGTTGCTTTGGCGGCTCTAGTTTCTCGGCCGGCGACGCCAGTTGCCTCGCCAACAGCAACTTCCTCCGCCCCAGCGGTGCGCACTTGCCGCGAATTCTTCAGCTCGGCTTGAAGTTCCTGTTCTAATCCGAGTGGCCGGCTGCCCGCTCTCAATAGGCGAGCAGCCGCTCCGCTTCGGCGGCGACATTCTCCACCTGGGGTAGAATCTCGTTCTCCAGTTGGGGATGGTAGCCCACCCACACATCCATCGCCGCGACCCGGCCGACGGGCGCGTCCAAGTGCTCGAACAGCTCCGATGCGATGCGGGCCGCGATCTCCGCTCCGTATCCAAACGACAGCGTGTCCTCGTGCGCGATCATCACGCGGTTGGTTTTTTCAACCGACATCCGGATCGCTTCCCAGTCGTACGGCGCCAGCGTACGCAGATCGATCACCTCGATCGAAGCCTCGGGCATTCGCTGCTCCACTTGCGCCGCCGCCAGCAACGCTTTTTGCACCAGTGCGCCATAAGTCACGATGGTAAGCCCGTCGCCGGGCTTGACGATCTTCGCCTTGCCAAACGGAATGGTATAGTCCGGCCCCGGATGACGGGAGCGGTTGTATGGTTCGCGGTACAACTTCTTATGTTCCAGAAATAGCACCGGATCGTCCGAGCGGATGGCGGTCCGTAACAAGCCGCAGGCGTCGAGCGCATTGGACGGCATCACGACCCGCAGGCCCGGAATGTGGGTGAAGATCGACTCGCCGCATTGGCTGTGATAAATCGCGCCGCCGTTCAGGTAGCCTCCAATGGCCACGCGGATAACGGCGGGCGCGCAAAAGCCGTTGTTCGAACGCCAGCGCAGAATGGCCAGTTCGTCGCGAATCTGCATCATGGCCGGCCAGATGTAATCGAAAAACTGAATCTCGGCGACGGGCTTCATGCCTCGCGTGGCCATTCCGATGGCGCGGCCGAGAATTCCCGCTTCGGCGATCGGCGTGTTGAAGCAGCGCGCGCCGCCGAACTCGATCTGCAAACCGGCCGTCGCCTTGAAAACGCCGCCCTTCCCTTTCACTTGGGTGAGGCTCTCCTCGCGGCTGCAATCGGCGACGTCCTCGCCGAAGACCACCACCCGGTCGTCGCGCCGCATCTCTTCTGCCAGCGTACGGTTGATCTCGTCCACCATCGTCCTCGGCTCGCCGCTGAACCGCGGCTCCACCTCGAAAACACCGGAGGTGGGGTCGATCGTCTCCGAATACAGGTAGCGCATCGCGGAGCCGCGCGCCGGAGGTTCGGCCCTTAACGCAAAATCCGTCGCGCTTTGGATCTCCTGGTCGATCTCGTACGCCATGCGTTGCAGCGCGTGTCGGTCCAGAACGCCTTCGCCCGCCAGCCACTCCGGCAACTTCGCCAAAGGATCGCGCGCTTCCTCCGCCGCCCGCTCTTCTTTCGTTTTATACAAGCGCTCGTCGTCGGACAGCGAGTGCGAGTAGGGCCGGGTGACGGTGGCATGCACCAGCGCTGGGCCTCGCCCCTCGCGGCAATAGGCGATGGCATCGCGCAACACGCGCCACGACGCCACGAAGTCCGTTCCGTCCACTTCGAACAAGGCAAGCTCCGGAACTCCACTCAATAAACGGGCGATGTTTCCGCCGGGCGTCTGCCGTTCCACCGGCACCGAAATGGCGTAACCGTTGTCCTCGATAAGAAACAGAACGGGGAGTTTATCCAGGCACGCGGCGTTCAGCGCTTCCCAGAATTCGCCCTCGCTTGTCGCGCCCTCACCCGCGGTGACCAGGGTCACTTCGTCGGAGCCGGGATGAAGATACCGGCCGGCGTGGGCGCAGCCTATGCCCTGCACGAACTGCGTCCCCGTGGGCGACGAGCCGGACACAATGTTCAACTTCGGAGCGCTCCAGTGCGAAGGCATCTGCCGCCCTCCGGAGGCCGTATCGGACGCCGCGCCAACTCCTTGCAGCATCATCGCCTCGGCGGTGACGCCCAGGGCGAGGCACAGCGCGCGGTCGCGGTAATAAAGATAGAACCAGTCGTGTCCGGGTTTCAGAAGCATTCCCGCCGCGGTCTGCACGGCTTCGTGGCCCGCTCCGCTGACCTGGAAAAAGATGCGATTCTGGCGTTTCAGGAGAATCTCGCGGTCGTCCAGTTTCCGCGCCATGTACATAATCCGGAAGGCCGCGATCAGTTCGTCGCGCGTTGGCATGGATTGGTTGGACGCCGGCGAGGTTCCCTCCCGTTGGACAAACGTGGATTGGACCGTCGGTGCATAGCTGGTTGGCTTCGGCATACGGCGTTTTCGAATCTCCCATCCCAAGTGTAACCGACGGATTCGGCCGTGGAACGCCCCGTTGAAGATTGCCGGATCGCAAGAATTCGCCACCCAGTTCAGGCGCTCGGCGCCGTTGGGCGGGCGATGAATACCGCCAGTAACGCCGCGCCGACCAGCGTGGCGCCAAGCAGAACCGCCGGGCGGAAGCCGAACCGCCCGATCACGACCCCCGCCGGGAAATCCCCCATCGGCCGGACACACATGATGAGCAACGTATTCAGGCTCATCGCGCGGCCCCGCATCTGGGGCGGAACGCGCGTCTGGAGAAGAGTAACCGTCGTCGCCCCGGCCGCGTTTTGGGCCACTCCCAAAAGAAACAGCGCGGGAAGAGAGACGCTCAGGCTCGCGCTGAGGCCGAAGACGGCGACCGCCACCGTCCAGAGTCCGATCAACCCAAACACGAGCCGTTCCTTGTGAGGAATGTCGCCGAGCGATGCGATCGCCAGTGCGCCAACAACCGTCCCGCCTCCGACGGCGGAGAACAAAATGCCGAGTTGAGTTGGACCCGCGCGCAGAACCTGCTCGGCGTATAACGGAAGCGCCAGCGCCGGCGAAGGGCCGAAAAAAAGCAACGCCCCGTACGCGCAGACGACGGAAGGCAGCACGGCGTCCCGGCGAACGTACCGGAGCGCTTCCCGCACCGATTCCAACAACCTTCCAGCGGGCCTCGCCGCGCCCGGCCCGGCGGGAATTCGCAAGAGAGGCAGCGCGGCAAGCACGGCGAAAAAACTCGCCGCGTTCAGGAAAAAATTTCCCGCATAGCCGATTTTGCTGAGCGTCAATCCCGCCAGCGCCGGTCCGAGGATCGCCGCGCCGTTGAACACCGCCGAATTCAGTGAAACGGCGTTCATCAGATTTTCTTTGGGAACCAGCGCGGCGATCAGCGCGTTGCGAGTGGGTTGATCGAAGCTCAATGTCGCTCCGCTGCCGAAAGCCACCAGCGGAACCATCCAGAAACGAATCGCGCCGGTCGCCGTCAATATGCCCAGCAGAACGGCAAACCCCATCATGAGGCTTTGCGTCAACATCAGGAGCCGCCGCTTGTCGATGCGGTCCGCCACGCCGCCGCCCGCCGCCGCAAAAAGCAGGAACGACAACGCCTGAGCTAGCGAAACCGTCCCTAGCGCCGCCGCCGAGCCGTGGGTCAGCTTGAGCACCAGCAGGCTCTGAGCGACGATCTGCATCCAGGTGCCCACCGCCGACACAGCCAGCCCAAACCACAACAGACGGAAATTTCGATGTTTCAGCGCCTGGAACGTGCGAAACGGCGAACCGCCTCCCGCGCCGGAGAGCGAGAGCCCGGCGGCTTCACTTTTACTTGCGTCCATTCAAGGTCTGCTGGTAGTATAACGGCAAGTAGCAACCGGCTACCTATAAGGACAAATACATGCAATGGGAAACTCCGCGAGTTGAAGAGATCTGCCTTAGCTGCGAAATCAATTCTTACAGCAACGGCGATTTCTAAGTCTGAGCCAGCCGGCGGCGCCGTCGTCGCCGGCTGGTTTTACCGAGTTCCACCTCGTCTTCCTTCGCATGCGCGTCAAAGTCCTAGGTAGCGCCGCGGGCGGAGCCGTCCCCCAGTGGAATTGTTCCTGTTCCAATTGCCTGCGGTTGCGCGAACGCACTTTTCCCGGTCTTCCCCGAACCCAAACTCAGCTCGCCTGGGATGGCGCTCCGGGCCGGTGGACGCTGCTCAACGCGTCGCCCGATCTTCGCTTTCAAATTGAATCGGCGCCGGAGTTGTGGCCGCAAAACGGCCGCCAATCTCCCATTCACGACGTCGTACTGACCGGCGCGGAAGTGGACCAGGTGCTCGGCCTGCTGCTCCTTCGCGAATTTCATTCGTTCCACGTCCACGCCACGGCGTCCGTGCGCCGGATTCTCACCGAGGACAACAGTCTGTTTAACGTGCTGGCGCGCTTCCCCGGCCAGGTTTGTTGGAACGATATTTCGCTGGACCGGCCTTTCTCCGTGGGCGGCGCCCAATTGGAAGCATTGCCGCTGCCCGGATCTTTTCCCGGTTTCGTAAGCGCCTCCCGCGCGGCGGAGCTGCAGCCCGCCGACGCCGTGATCGGTCTTCTTCTATCGCCGGAATCCGGCGGCGGAACGCTGGCGTTTCTTCCCGGCATCGCCTGTGTTTCCGACGCGCTGCTGGAGCGCCTGCGGGACTGCGACGTCGTTTTGTTCGACGGCACGTTCTGGAGCGACGACGAGCCGTCGCGCATCCCCGGCATCCGCCGCACGGCGCGCCAGATGGGACACCCGCCCATCTCCGGAGCCGGCGGGACTCTCGATCGCCTGGCCGCTCTCCGCCGGCCGCGCAAGATTTTCATTCACATCAACAACACGAATCCGATCCTCGACGAAGACAGCCCCGAACACCGCGCCGTTCGCGAATCCGGCTGGGAAATCGCCTCGGACGGCATGGAGATCACGCTATGACCGCGGCCCTGGAAGACGAACTGTTGACGCCGGCGGAATTGGAAACGCGCCTGCGGGCCATTGGCGCGGAGCGGTACCATCACCGCCATCCGTTTCACCGGTTAATGCACGAAGGCGAGTTGACCCGCGCACAGCTCCAGGCATGGGCGCTCAACCGCTACTACTACCAAAGCGTCATCCCGATCAAGGATGCCATCATTCTTTCCCGAAGCGCGGATCCGGCCTTTCGCCGCGCCTGGCGCAAGCGTATTGTCGATCACGACGGCGACGGCGTTCGCCCCGGCGGCATCGAAAAATGGATTCTTCTCGCCGAGGCGACCGGTCTGGACCGCGAACGCGTTATTTCGGAACAGGGCATTTTGCCCGCCGTGCGCTACGCGGTGAATGCTTACCTCGACCTGGTCTCGAAGCGCAGTTTCCTTGAAGCCGTCGCCTCCTCCCTCACCGAAATGTTTTCGCGCGACCTGATCTCGCTACGCGTCGACCGGCTCCGGCGGCATTATCCGTGGCTAAGCGGCGGGCTGGTTTATTTCGACGCGCGGCTTACGCAGGCGCCCGAGGACGCCGAGTTCGCCGTCGCCTGGGTCGTCGAACACGCCCGCACCCGCGCCATGCAGGAACTGGCGCTCGGAGCCCTTCGCGCGAAGTGCGACATTTTGTGGGCGCAGTTAGACGCGATCTACTTTGCCTACGTCACGCCCGGCTGGCCTCCGCCCGGAGCGTTTCAACCTTCCCCGGAAGCAAGCCCGGCATGAACGCTCCCGCGCCGGATGCCTTTTTCCGTCTCGCGCCCGGTTGCCGCTTAAGCACGGCCGAGGGCCAGGAGGATTTGCTGCTGATTCCCGAAGGCGCGCTCCGGCTGGTCGGACCGGCTCGCGCCATCGTCGAGCTTTGCGCGGATGGCCGCGCCTTCGGCGATATCGTCGAAGCGTTGAAACAAAACTTTCCCTCCGCCGATCCCGAGCGCATCGAGGCGGAGGTAGCCGCTCTGCTCACCAACCTGCGCGACCGCGGAGTGATCGAGTGCCCATAAAATACCAGGCGCAGGCGTTGATCGCCGAGGTCACGCATCGCTGCCCGCTGCACTGCGTCTATTGCTCGAACCCGATCGAGATGCAGCGGCGCTCGCGGGAAATTTCCACCGCGGACTGGACGTCGGTTTTCCGCCAAGCCTCCGAGATGGGTGTCCTGCAATTGCACCTGACCGGCGGAGAACCGCTGGCCCGCCCCGATCTCGCGGAACTGATTCGCGCCGCGCGCGCCTCGAATCTTTACGTCAACCTGATCACTTCCGGAGTCGGACTCGACGAGGCTCGGCTGGATACGCTCGTCGACGCGGGACTCGATCATTTTCAATTGAGCTTCCAGGATTCCGAGGAAGGCCCGGCCAACGAATTCGCCGGTACGCGGAGCCACGCGCTTAAACTGCGCATCGCCGCGATGGTGTGCAAGCGGCGCGTCGCGTTTACGGTGAACATGGTGGTTCACCGCGCCAATCTCGACCGGTTGGAGGAAATGATCGCGTTCGCCGAACGCACGGGCGCGCGGCGGCTGGAGATCGCCAACGTCCAGTATTACGGCTGGGCGCTGCGCAACCGCGAGGCTCTGCTGCCCACGCGCGCGCAATTAGACCGCTCGGTCGAGATCGTCGAAGCGGCCCGCGAGCGCCTCAAGGGCCGCCTGCGCATCGAATTCGTGCTGCCGGATTATTACGCCAAGTACCCCAAACCCTGCATGAACGGCTGGGGACATCGGCAGATGCTGATCGATCCCGCCGGCCTCGTGTTACCCTGCCACGCCGCCGCGGTGATCCCAGGGCTGGAATTCGCGAACGTCCTGGAGCGCCCGCTGCGCTGGATCTGGGAAGAATCCCCCGCCTTCAACCGCTTCCGCGGCGAAGACTGGATGCCGGAGCCGTGCCGGAGCTGCGACCGCCGCGCGCGCGATTTCGGCGGCTGCCGCTGCCAGGCTTTCCTTCTCGCCGGCGATGCGGCCGCAACGGACCCGGTCTGCACCCTCGCTCCGGCGCACGCCGTCGTCGAAGCAGCGCTCCTGCGCGTGAACGCCGGCGGAAACCCGAATTGGATTTACCGCGTCGATCCCGTCTAAAAATTCGCCCGCGCGCACGCCGCCGCGATTTCCGTTTCCGCTCGTTTTGTTACACTGGGTTGCGATCCCATGGCCATCAGCAAAGAACTTCTGGACATCCTGGTTTGTCCGGTTTGCAAGGAACGCGTGTCTCCGACGCCGGATGAGAGAGGCCTCAAATGTCCGGTCTGTAAGCGTGTTTATCCGATTCGCGACGACATCCCGGTGATGCTGGTCGACGAGGCCAAAGTCGAAGTCTGAATTTCGCGGCGAGTGTGATCGATGCAGAAAGTTTTGGAACGCCTTCCGTCCGGAGCGCGTATCGCCGTGATACGCCTGCGATCGCTCGGCGACTGCGTTCTCTCCACTCCCGCGCTTCATTTGCTTAAGCTCCACCGTCCCGATCTTTCGATCGCCGTCGTGGTCGAGGACGCCTTCGCGCCCATTTTTGCGGGTAACCCCGATCTGGACGCCATTCTTCCTCCCAGTCCGCTGGGCCTGGCCCGCTGGCATCCGGCGCTTTGCCTGAACCTTCACGGGGGAATGCGGAGCGCGCAATTGACTCTCGCTTCGCGCGCCCGTTTTCGCGCCGGCTTCGCCCACTTTCGCTGGCGGCCGCTCTATAACGTACAGATTCTCACCGCGCAGCGGATCCTCGAAATCTCGCGCACCGTTCATACCGCCGAACATGCCGCTTGCGCGGTGTTTCACCTCGGCGTTCCCCCCGCCCCGATTCCACGCGCTCGTTTGTACGTTGGGGCGCCCGGTCCGGCGCAACCGGAACGTCCGTACGCCGTGATTCATCCCTTCGCCTCCGCTCCCGACAAGACCTGGCCCGCGCCGCGCTTCGCCGCCCTCGCGCGTTTTTTCGAGGAGAACTCGATCTTCAGCCCATCTTCATCGCCGCATCGGGTGAGAGTCTGGATGCCTTTCCCGGCTACCAACAGGTGTCCGGCGCCCCGCTCGAAACGATCAAACGTTTGCTCGCCGGCGCAGCTCTCTTCGCCGGCAACGATAGCGGCCCGGCTCACATGGCCGCCGCGTTCGGAGTCCCTGTGGCCGTATTGTTCGGGCCATCCAACCCGGAGATCTGGGCTCCTTGGAGGACAGAGAGCGCCGTGCTCACCGGCGCGGCCGGCGACATCGGCGCCATTCCGCTTGATGCCGTGACCTCGGCCTGCCGCGCCCTTTACGCACCCGTGGCGGCGGCGAGAGTTTCTCGATGAAAGAACTCTTCCGCCTCCTGCGATTCGCCCGGCCCTATTGGGCGGCCCTCCTGTCTTCGACCATCTTAATGGCCGGCGTTGGCGCGGGCCAAGCCCTCGTCGTGCTCCTCGTCCGCTCCGTTTTCGATCGCGTCTTGCGGCCCGATTCGCCCGATAGCCCCGTGTCGTTGCTCACCATCCCCGTCCTCCAAAAAACCCTCTATCTCCAGAGCATCGTGCCCGCCTTCCTGCACAACGTCTGGACGATGGTTGCGGTGGCGATCGTCGAAGTCTACTTGTTCAAAGGCCTCTGCGATTACCTGGGCAATTTCCTAATCAACTACGCCGGCTTTTCCGCCATCACCGATCTGCGCCAGCGCGTCTTCGACTGCGTGCTCCACCAGGACGCCCACTTTTTCGAAACCACCTCTACCGGTCATCTGATGTCGTCGATCCTTAACGACGTCGACAAGATTCAGGTGGCCATTTCGCACATGCTGGCCGATTGGCTGCGGCAGGTATTCACCCTCCTGGCGCTCTTGCTGGTGGTGATCCAGACCGATTGGAAACTGGCCATCGTCAGCCTTACCGTGCTGCCTTTCGTGCTGGTGCCCACGGCCCGGCTGGGCAAGCGCATCCGCCGCACCAGCCGCCGCGCTCAGGACCAGACCGCCGACCTCAACCAGATCCTCCAGGAGACCATCAGCGGACATCAGGTAGTCAAAACCTTCGGCGCGGAGGAGTTCGAGAGCAATCGCTTCCGCGCCGCCGCACGCCATCTGAAAAACAGCAGCCTGCGCTATGTGGCCCAACAAGCAGTGGCCTCTCCGCTGATCGAATTCTTCGGCGCCCTTACCATCGTCGGCTTGCTCACCTACGCCCGCCTGGAGATTAAAGCGGGACAGATGACCACCGGCGAATTCACCAGCTTCGTCATCGCCCTGCTGATGCTCTACGAACCGGTGAAACGCCTCACCGGCATCCACAATATTTTCGAGCAGGCGCTGGGCGCATCGCAAAAAGTCTTCGAGTATCTGGATCGCGAGCAGGGGATCCGCGAAAAACCCAACGCGCAGCGGCTGGTCCGATTCCAGCATTCCATCCGTCTGGAAAACGCCAGTTTCCATTATCCCAGCGCGCCCGACGGTTTCGGCCTGGAAGACGTCGATCTGGAAGTCAAGGCCGGCGAGGTGGTAGCGCTCGTCGGCCCGAGCGGCGCCGGCAAGACCACGCTGGCGAATCTGGTGCCGCGGTTTTACGATGTCGGCGGCGGCGCCGTGCGCATCGACGGCAAAGACATTCGCGATCTGAAACTCAACTCGCTGCGGGCCAAGATCGGTATCGTCGCGCAAGACACCTTTCTGTTTAACGACACCATCGCCAACAACATCCGCTACGGCCGCGCCGAGGCGAGCGACGAGGAAGTGCGCGCCGCGGCCCGCAACGCGCTCGCCGACGAGTTCATTCTCGCCATGCCGCAAGGCTTCGAGACGATCACCGGCGAACGCGGCGTCAAGCTAAGCGGCGGCCAGCGCCAGCGCATCGCCATCGCACGCGCCCTTCTCAAGAACGCCCCTATACTCATCCTCGACGAGGCAACCTCGCACCTCGACACCGAGTCGGAGATGCTGGTCCAGCGGGCGCTCCACAATCTGATGGAGAAGCGCACGGTGATCGTCATCGCCCACCGCCTGTCGACGATCCGCCGCGCCGACAAGATCGTCGTTCTCGACCGCGGGCGCATCCGCGAGACTGGAACCCACGAAGATCTGGTGAATCGCGGGGGCATTTACCAGCGGCTGCACGAACTTCAATTCCTCGCCGATCCGATCGCCCATCCTTCTTCGTCATGAGTTCGTCTCCCGCCCCTTCCCCGATCCGCGGCATGACCGGATACGCCCGCGCGCGGCGCAGTTTCCCGTGGGGTGAAGTCTCGGTGACGATTAAAACCGTCAACCATCGCGCGCTCGATCTCCATTTTCATCTGCCGGGCGAGGCGGAACCCTTCGAGCCGGCGCTCCGGACGGCGATCCGCTCGCGCGTGGCCAGGGGACACGTCGACGTCCACGTCACGCTGGAACGATCCTCCATCGACGGCGGCGCGGCGTTAAACGTACCGATGTTGCGCGCCTATGGCCAGGCTCTTCGTCAAGCGGCGGCTATTCTGGGCGTCTCCGCGCCGCCCCCGGATCTGAACGCCGCGCTCTCACTGCCCGGCATGATAACCCTCTCGCAGGGCCGCGATGACGGCGCTGGAACCGAAAAGGATCTCCTCGACACGCTCGCCGACGCCATCGGCGCGTTGGACGCTTTCCGCCTCCGCGAAGGCACGGCCACGGCGGAGGTGATCCGAAGGCACAACGCCGCCATCCTGGCCGGTGCCGCGGCGATGGAAGAGATTCGCACCCGCGCCCTCCCCGTCTTGCGCGACCGCTTGCACGGCCGCCTAAGCGAACTGCTCGAGGGAGCTTCCGCTCGATCCCCAGCGCCTCGCCCAGGAAGCGGCCCTGATCGCCGACCGCGGCGACATCGGCGAGGAACTGGAACGCCTGAAGATGCACGCGGCGCAGCTTGGGGAGATCGTCCTTCATGGCGGAGAAGTCGGCAAGCGGCTCGACTTTCTTCTCCAGGAGATGAACCGCGAGTCCAACACGATCCTTTCTAAAACGGGCGGGGCGGGCGAGATTGGCCTGCGGCTAACCGAGTTGGCCCTGGCCGCCAAAGCGGATATCGAAAAAATTCGCGAGCAGTCGCTAAACCTGGAGTGACAACGCCTTTCGCATGAGCACCGTTTTCATCGTCTCCGCGCCGTCCGGCTCGGGCAAATCGACCCTGGTCAACAAGCTGCTGGCCACCATGGACGGCCTGCGCTTTTCCGTTTCCTACACCACGCGCTCCCCCCGCGGCGCCGAAAAACCCGGCGAAAGCTACTATTTCATCGACCAGGAGGAGTTCGCGGAGCGCGCCGCCCGAGGCGAATTTCTCGAATATGCCCCGGTTTTCGGCAATTATTACGGAACTCACCGCAGCGAACTGGAGCGCGCCTTCGCCGCCGGTGAGGATTTGCTGCTCGACATCGACGTTCAGGGTGCGCGACAATTAAGGGAGAACCTTCCCGTAGGATTGGCTGTCAGTATTTTCATCCTCGCGCCGTCGCGCGCCGAGTTGGAAAACCGCCTCCGGGCGCGCTCGGAGGACTCCGAGGCCGTCATCGAACGCCGGTTGCGCGACGCGGCCGGAGAAATCCGCAATTACGGCCAGTACGATTACGTCCTCGTGAACCGGGAAGTGGAGGAATCGGTGGAAACGCTTCGCTCGATCGTCCGCGCCGAAAGGGTGCGCCGCATGCGGGTGGAACGCGAGATCCAGCCGATTCTCGAAAGTTTTGCAAGTGAAAGTTGAAATAACTATGACCGATAGATTCCGTTCCAACGCCACGTTTTCCATTCCCGACGATCCGGACGCCAGCGTCTACCGCTTCATCATCGTCGCCGCCAAGCGCGCGCGTCAATTGCAGGCCGGCGCGCGGTCGTTCCTGCCCACGACGCTGAAGAAGCCCACCGTCGCCGCGATGGAAGAGGTCCGCCGGGGCTTGGTTCAATACGAAGACCCCATTCAACAACTACAGCTTCAGTCCGAAGGCCTCGAACCCGTCTCCGATTAAACCCATGAACGCGGTACTCGGTGTCGGTGGCGGCATCGCCGCGTACAAATCGGCCGAGCTTGCGCGCGCGCTCATCGGCCGTGGCTTCCGCGTCCAGGTGGTTATGACCGAAGCGGCCGCCCAATTCATCGCGCCGCTCACTTTCGCTTCGCTCACCGGCCGCAAAACGATCACCGGTCTCTTCTCCTCCTCAAGCCCCGAGTCCACCCTCGCGAGCGCCGTCGAACATATCGCCATCGCCCAGGAGAACGACATCCTCGTGGTCGCCCCCGCGACGGCCGATCTGCTCGCCAGCTTCGCCCACGGCCTCGCCGGAGACTTCCTCACCACTCTTTACCTGGCCTTCACCGGCCCGGTGATCCTCGCTCCGGCGATGAACACGAACATGTGGAACCACGCGGCCACCCGCGCCAATGTGTCTGTGCTGCGCCAACGCGGGCACACGATCGTCGATCCCGAAGACGGCGAACTCGCCTGCGGAACCATCGGCCCCGGCCGACTCGCCGATCCCGAAGCGATCGCCGCCGCGGTCGCTTCGATAGTGGCCGCCAGGCGCGATCTCGAGGGCGAGACCGTGCTGATCACCGCCGGCCCCACCCAGGAACCTCTCGACCCCGTTCGTTTCATCTCCAATCGCTCCAGCGGCAAGATGGGATACGCTCTCGCCGAATCCGCCTTGCAACGTGGCGCCCGCGTCATCCTCGTCTCCGGCCCCGTCCATCTGCCGGCGCCCCCGGGAGCGGAGCTTGTCCGCGTGGACACGGCGGCGGCCATGCACAGAGCCGTGTCGGAACATCTTCCCGAAAGCACGATCATCGTCAAGGCCGCCGCCGTCGCCGATTACCACCTGTCTGACGTCCCGAAGCACAAAGTGAAAAAGACCGCGACGCGAATGTCTTTGGAGATCGACCCCACGCCCGATATCCTCGCCGAGGCGGGCCGGAAGAAGGGCGACCGGCTGTTGATTGGCTTCGCGGCCGAAACGGATAATCTGCTCGAGGAAGCGCGCCGCAAAATGAAATCGAAGAACTGCGACATGATGGTCGCGAACCTGGTGAACCAGGACGGCACCGGCTTCGAGGCCGACGAGAACGAGGTCACGCTTCTGCTCTCCACCGGCGAATCGATCCCGCTTCCGCGCGCCTCGAAGCGCGAAATCGCCGGCCGGATTTTCGACTCCGCCCTCATGCTCCGCCTCGCTCTCCACGCCGCGCAATGACCCGCGAGCGGCTTCGCCAACGCCTGGAATTTTACCGCGATCTCGGCTTGGTTTCGCTTTACCGGCGCGAGTCCGTCGCGGTTAGCGAACCCGTTCCCGCCGTCACCGAAATCCCTATGATCGTCTCCCCGCCCACCCTCGAACCGCCGGACGACTCGCTCCTGAAAATCCTCGCCGACATTGGCGACTGCACCCGCTGCCGCCTTCACCAGGGCCGCAACAAGATCGTCTTCGGCTCCGGCGACGAGCGCGCGAAACTCGTCTTTGTCGGCGAAGGCCCCGGCGCCGACGAGGACGCCCAGGGCCTTCCCTTCGTCGGCCGCGCCGGCCAGTTGCTGACGCAGATGATCGAAAACACCGCGCGAAAGGAGGGCATTCCCATCGTGCGCGCCGACGTCTATATCTGCAACGTGGTGAAGTGCCGCCCGCCGGAAAACCGCACCCCTCTGCCCGACGAGATGGAAATCTGCGGACAATTTCTTTACCGCCAGTTGCTCGCCCTGCGCCCGAAGGCGATTTGCGCGCTCGGATCCACCGCCGCCAAGGCGTTGCTGAACACCAAGGACGGCGTCACCCGCCTGCGCGGAAAATGGCACCAGTGGCGCGAGTTCCCGCTGATGGTGACCTTTCATCCGTCCTACCTGTTGCGGCCATACAATCAGGAGGCCAAGCGCGAAGCCTGGGAAGACCTGAAGAAGGTCCTCCACTATGTCTACGACTAGCTCCGGCTTCTTCGTCACCTTCGAAGGCGGGGAGGGCGCGGGCAAGAGTACGCAGATTCGAACGCTCGCCGCGCGCCTGCGAGGCGAAGGCCACACCGTGCTTGAAACCGCCGAACCCGGAGGCACCGGCATCGGCCGCCAGATCCGCCGCGTGTTTCTCGACGCCCGGAATGAGAACCTCTCCGCCGCCGCCGAGCTTCTTCTCGTCTTCGCCGCCCGCGCGCAAAACGTCGAAGAATCCATCCGGCCCGCGCTCGCCGAAGGCCACGTCGTTCTCTGCGACCGCTTCACCGATTCCACTCTCGTCTATCAAGGCGCGGTGCGCGGACTCGGCGCCGAGGCCGTGCTCCAGGTCGACCGCATCGCCTGCGCCGGCTTGCGTCCGCACCTGACGTTCTATCTCGACATCGATCCTGAAACCGGCCTCGCCCGCGCCCGGCTCCGCAACGCCCAGGACTCAGCGAATCCGGAAACCCGCCTCGACGATCAGGACCTCGATTTTCACCGCCGCGTCCGCGAAGCGTATCTGGAGTTGGCCCGCGCCGAGTCCGGGCGCATCGTTACCATCGACGCCTCCGCCGCGCCGGAGGCCGTCGCCGCGGCCATTTGGAATCGAACCGCCGAACGCTTAGCGTCCCACCGCCTTCATCATTGATTCCGGATAGCGCGTCCCCGACGCCGCTCCGTGCGGCGCCGCTTCGTCGATCCTTCGCAGATCCTCCGGCGTCAATTCGATCTCCGCCGCCGCGGCGTTCTCTTCCAAATATTTCCGCCGCTTCGTGCCCGGGATCGGCACGATGTCTTTTCCGCGCGCCAACACCCACGCCAGCGCCAGTTGCGACGGCGTGCAGCCTTTCTCCTTCGCGATCCCCTCCACGCGCCGCACCAACTCCATGTTCTTGTCGAAGTTCTCGCCCTGGAACCTCGGCGACGCTCGCCGGTAATCGTCGGCGGCCAGATCTTCGAATCGCCGGATCTGCCCCGTCAAAAATCCGCGCCCCAGCGGGCTGTAGGCGACGAAGCCAATGCCAAGCTCCCTCGTCAATGCCAGAATCTCGTCCTCCGGCTCGCGGCTCCACAGCGAGTATTCGGTCTGCAGCGCCGTAATCGGATGCACGGCATGCGCGCGGCGGATCGTCGCCGGGCCCGCTTCCGATAGACCCAGAAAGCGCACCTTCCCTTCCTTCACCAACTGCGCCATCGCCCCGACGGTCTCTTCGATCGGCGTATCCGGGTCCACTCGGTGCTGGTAATACAGATCGATCGCGTCCACGCCGAGCCGCCTGAGGCTCGCTTCGCAGCACGCGCGCACGTACTCCGGACGGCCATTGAAACCCCGCTTCGTTGGATCCGCCACCGAGCGAACGATGCCGAACTTCGTCGCCAGCACCACCGCGTCCCGGCGTCCGCGGATCGCCTTCCCCACCAGTTCTTCGTTCAAGAGCGGGCCATACACGTCCGCCGTATCCAAGAAGAAAATCCCCAGCTCCAGCGCCCGATGAATGGTCGCGATCGATTCGTTGTCGTCGGTGGCTCCGTAAAACTCCGACATCCCCATGCACCCCAACCCCATCGCCGGAACCATCGGTCCGTTCGCTCCCAGTCTTCGCGTCTCCATCGTCGTTGCCTCCAATTTTTTTAACGGCGCTCCAGAATCAATGCGCTACATCCATCCAGATGGAACCGCCAGCCCGGAGGAATCATCGTTGTCGCACCGTAGTCGGCGATCAACGCCGGCCCATCGGTCTTCGCCGTCGGCACGGCGTTTCGCGCTAGCACCGGCGTCCATCGCCAGCGCCCATTCGAATATACCTTGCGCTTGAAAATGTCCACGCATCCGGTCTCCGCCGGCGCCCCGATCCGCGGCTTCTCCGTCACCACACGCGCCCTCACCCGCAGCGTCACCACTTCCACCGGGCGCCTCTCGTCGCAATATCCATAGACGCGCTGGTGTTCGCGATGGAACGGCGCGCCGGGATCCTTCGCGTTCCACGGCACGTTCAACTCGTAGCTCTGGCCGGCGTAGCGCACGTCCGCGCTGCGCTCCAATCGCGCGCCCTTCGTCCGTGCTTGTTTCTCCAGGCCACGAAACAGCGCCTCGAAATTCCGACGCCCCAACGCACCGGCGGCGAAGTCCCGCACCGCGTCGGCCAGCAACATGCCCAAGGCCGACAGCGCGCCCGCGTGCGCCGGAACGATCACCGTGCGCATGTCCAGCGCCTCGGCGATTTCGCACGCATGCAGCCCGCCGCATCCGCCAAAGGCCACCAGCGCGAACTCCCGCGGATCGTAGCCCCGCTCCACGGAGACGACCCGGATCGCCCGCTCCATATTCGCGTTGGCAACGCGCACGATGCCCGCCGCGGCCCTGATGCGGTCCATCCCTAAACGCGCCGCCACGCGATCCACCGCCGCGCCGGCGCGCCCTGCGTCCAGGTGCATTTCCCCGGCGACCAATTGGTCCTCCGCGATCCGCCCCAGCACGACGTGGGCGTCGGTCACCGTCGCTTCTTCGCCGCTTCCATAGCACGCCGGACCCGGCCGCGAACCCGCGCTCTCCGGCCCCACTCGCAGCAACCCTCCCTCATCCACCCGCGCGATCGACCCTCCCCCCGCACCCACGGTGTGAATGTCCAGCATCGGCACGCGAATCGGAAACCCATCCACCGCGCCTTCCGTCGTCTCCCGCGGCGCACCGTCACACAGGCTTACATCGGTAGACGTTCCACCCATATCGAATCCGAGTATCCGCGTGTACCCCGACGCCCGCGCCGTTTCAAACGCCCCGATCACCCCGCCCGCCGGGCCGGAAAGGATAGTCCGCACCGAGTGCCGCCGCGCTTCCTTTGTGTTCAGCGTCCCGCCGTTCGATTGCAAAATGGAGATGCGCCGTCCGCCGCGCTCCAACTCGCCCAGGTAACTGTCCATCAGCGGCCCCACATAAGCGTTGATCAGCGTGGTCGACGCGCGTTCGTACTCGCGAAATTCCGGGCACACGTCGTGCGATGCGCTGATATAGCCGGCGCCGCGCAGCGCCTCCACCACCGCCCGCTCGTTCTCCGCCGTGCGATAAGCGTGGAGAAAACAGATCGCCACGCTCTCGGCGCCCGCCGCGCGCAGCGTCCTTCGTAACCGCGCCAACTCGCGTTCGGAAGGCCGCCGCTCGATCGTCCCGTCATAGTGCGCCCGTTCCCGGACCCCGAAACACATATCCGCGCGAACCAGCCACCTTCGCGGCGCCGGCGCAAGATTATACAACTCCGCCCGGTTCTGCCGTCCGATAAAAACCAGATCCTCGAAGCCCGCCGTCGTTACCAGCGCCGTTCGCGCGCCCTTGCGTTCCAGCAGCGCATTCGTCGCCACGGTCGATCCATGCACCACGTCGGCCGCTTCGCCGCACGCCGCCCGCGCGAGCCCGGTCAGAATCACTTTTGCCGGCGCCGCCGCGTCCGATCGCAGCTTGAACGCTTCCACTCGCCCATCGTCGTGCAACACCACGAAATCGGTGAACGTGCCACCCGCATCCACTCCAATGCGCATCCGCGCTCAGTGGCTCCCGTAGCTCAATTCGCCCGCCTCGATCGCCACGGGCAGGCGGTTCTCCGGAATCGGCAGCGGGCAAGTCGCAAACGGCGTGAACGCGCACGGCGGGTTATAAGCCTTATTGAAGTCGAGCGTTACTTTGCCGTCCTTAGCGAGGTCCGAGTACAAAAAACGGCCCGAGCCATAGGTTGTGCGCCCCGCCGTCTTATCGCGAAACACAAAGAAAAGCTGCGCGCCTTCGAGCACCGGTTGCAGCCGCAGATGCTCTCCATTCAAATCGAACTCGGCATACCCCGGACTCGGCGACGGAACTTTATCGCCCACGACATTCGGCACGAGGATCGTTTTCGTCTCCGGATAAGCGTGAAATTCCGCCGTCACTCGATACCGCTCCTTCACCGGATACCATCGCAGTCCGGTGAAGTTCCGCCGCATCTCGCTGTTCTTATCGCGCATTCGAATCGCGTAGCGTTGCCCGCGCTGGATCGCGAACATCGTCAAATCGCCGGTTTCCACGGTGTCCGGCTTGTCCTCGTTCCCCGTTCGCAAAACGCCGTCCGCCGTCGGCTTGCCGTTCACTCTTACGTCCGCGCCGTCCGCGGCGTGAAACGTCACCACGCCTTTATTCAATGAAAACACCCCGAGTTTCGCCGGAACTCCCGCCTCCGCCGGCAGTGCGACGTCGTTACCCGCGGCCGCGCCCGCCGTGTTGTCTCCCTCCTTCAACCAAAACAAACCCGCCACGGCCAACCAACCGTCCTCCGCCTTCAACGCGGCCTCCCGCTGGGCGCGCCATCGCCCGATCGACGCCTCGTAGGCGTCCCCGCCGGCCAACGCAAATACACAGATCATTCCGCCGATTACGAGTCCGCGAACCATTCTTACTAAGATACAGCGGCCCGGACCCTTACAATGATGGAGTGATGTTTTCAATCGCGGCGGCCCTGTGGGCGTCCTCCCTCCTCGCGCAGGATTTCACCGGCGTTCAAGTGGAGCGCTTCGCGTGGGGCTTCACCTACACCGAAGGCCCCGTCTGGATGCGCGACGGCTCGCTCGTTTTCAGCGACGTTCCCGCCAATCTCGTCTATCGCGTCAAACCGGGCGAGAAAGCCGCGACGCTGCGCGCCGATTCCAACGGAGCGATGGGAAACGCCGTCGACGCCCAAGGCCGCCTGTACACTTGTGAAACGCACTCGCGCCGCGTCGTCCGTTTAAACAAGAAAGGCACGCTCGACGTTCTTGCGGACCGCTTCGAAGGCAAACGCCTGAACGCCCCGAACGACATCGTCGTGCGCAAAGACGGCCAGATTTATTTCACCGACCCCGCCTTCGGAAATCAGCAGGACACGCGCGAGCTGAATTTCTACGGCGTCTACCGCATCGCGCCTTCCGGCGAATTGAACGTCGTCGCCAAACCGAAGGGCCGTCCCAATGGCATCGCGCTCTCACCCGACGGAAAAACGCTTTACGTCTCCAACTCCGACGAGCGCAACGTGCGCGCCTATACGCTCGATCGCAAAGGCGACGCTTCGAACGAACGCGTCCTCGTGCCGCGCATCGACGGCGTTCCCGACGGCCTTCGCACCGACGAATACGGCAATCTGTACGTCATGGCCAACGCCGTCCTCGTTTTCACTCCGCAAGGGCTTCCCCTGGCCTCCATCCAACTGGACGACACACCCTCCAATTGCGCTTTCGGCGACGACGACCTGCGCACGCTTTTCGTCACCGCGCGCACCGCCGTCTATCGTATAAGAGTGCCCTTCAAAGGCTGGACACCCTATGCGCAACCCTGACAACCGCCAATATCCCGAACGGCCTTATGTCGGCGTTGGAGCCCTCGTCTTCGACACCCAATCCGGAGACCCGCGAGTGCTCTTAGTCGAACGCGGAACGGAACCGCTGAAGGGCTGGTGGAGCCTTCCAGGGGGCGTCCTTGAAACCGGTGAACGCCTGGCCGACGGCGTCCGCCGCGAAGCCCGCGAGGAAACCGGCCTCGACGTCGACCCTTACGAGTTATTCGAAGTCTTCGAGCGCATTCTTCACGACGCCGGGGGGCGCGCCGAATTTCACTATGTGCTCATCGATTATCTTTGCCGCGCCATTGGCGGCGAACTCGCCGCGGCCAGCGACGCGAGCCGCGCGGCCTGGATCGCCCGAGGCGATTTGAGCCGCTACCACATCACCGACGGCACTCTTGCCGTCATCGAGAAAGCATTCGACCGCGTGAGTCGAGACCATGCAAGCCTCCAGCTCTGATCTCCTGCAGTGGGAAGACCTGCGCGCGCTCCTCGCCCGCTACGTCCATAGCCCGCTCGGCCGCGCCGAGCTCAACGCAACCGCTCCCTCCGCCGATCGCGCCGCCATCGAGCACCGCCTGGCCGATGTCTCCGAAGCCGCCGGTTACGTCTCCGCCGCGCAAAAACAAACCGGAACCCGCGCCGCGCCCAGCCGCATCCGCTTCGATTCCATCGAGGATCCTGCCGCGGCGCTCGCCGCAGTCCGCATCGAAGGCGCCGTCCTCGACGGCCTTCAACTCCGCGCCCTCTTTCATCTCCTGGAACAGGCCGCCGAGCTGCGCGGCATCGTTCTTTCCTCCGCAAGCCGCTTCCCCCGTCTCGCCCGCGCCGCTTCCGAATTGGCGGATCTTCGCCCGCTCGTTCGGACGATGTCCGGCAAGATTCTCCCCGATGGATCGCTGGCCGACGACGCCAGCGTGGCTCTCGGCCGCCTTCGCCGCGAAATCGAGAAGCGAAAGAAATCCATCCGCACCTCGCTCGAAACGTTCCTCCGCTCCCATCGCGGCGACGGCGCCCTGCGCGAGGACTTCGTCACCGTTCGCGACGACCGCTTCGTCGTTCCCATCGTCGCCGGCCAGCAGCGCAAAGTGGATGGCGTCATCCACGGCGCCAGCGGCACCGGCCAAACTCTCTTCGTCGAGCCGCTCGAAACGATCGGCTTGAACAACGACCTCGTCCGCCTCCGCGACGAGGAGGAGAGCGAACAACGCCGCATTCTCGCCGATTTCACCGCTCGCCTTCACCCCGAGTCCGCCGCCATCGCCGCCACCGCCCGCGTCATGGGCCGCTTGGAATTTCTCTTCGCCCTCGCCGATTTCGCCGCCGATTTCGACTGTTGCATCCCCGTGTTCAGCCCACCGGAAACACGGCGCCTCGTCCTCGATCTCGCCCGCCATCCTCTGCTGGAAGACGTGCTGCGCACTCATCGCCTGCCCATCGTCCCCGTCTCCCTCTCGCTCGATGAAAGCCGCCGCACCCTGCTCGTCAGCGGTCCGAACACCGGCGGCAAAACCGTCGCCATGAAAACCACCGGCCTTCTCGCCCTCATGGCCCACGCCGGTCTGCCCGTCCCCGCCTCCCGCGCCGAGTTCCCGCTGTTCGATCGGGTACTTGCCGATATCGGCGATAACCAATCCATCGAGGAAAGCCTTAGCAGCTTCTCCGCTCACATCGCCCACGTCCATCAAATGCTCGAGGCAGCGACACCCGATACGCTGGTCCTTCTCGACGAACTCGGCCGCGCCACCGATCCGGAAGAAGGCGGAGCGCTCGGAGTGGCTATGCTCGATTCTTTCCGCCAACGCGGCGCTTTCACCATCGCCTCCACGCATCTGCTGGCGCTGAAGGTGTACGGCGCCACGACGCCCGGCGTCCTCAACGGCTCCATGGGTTTCAATGAAGAAACATTGCAACCCACTTATGTTTTGCGCCTCGGCGCGCCGGGCAAGTCCGCCGGTCTCGACATCGCCGCCCGCCTCGGTCTCCCGGCGGCGCTCATCGAACGCGCACGCGCCGCCATGTCCACGCAGGAACGCGATATCGCCCGCCTTCTTACCGAGTTGCACGAACGGCTCGAAGCCGCGCGGCAACTGCAAGACGACCTCGCCGCGCGCATTCAAGAAACCGCCGCGCGCGAACGCGCCTTAACCGAGGACGCCGCCCGCCGCGAAAAAGCGAAATTGCGGGAGTTGGAGATCGAGGAGCGAACAGGCGCTGGCGGCCTTCGAATCGCGCGCCCGCGAAACCATCGGCGATCTCGCGCAAAGCGGCGAACAACGGAAAAGCGTGGCCCGCGCCGAGTTGAAGGTCGCCAAGGCCCGGCGCGAAATGCGCGACGACTTACTCCGCGCTGTGCGTCCGGAAGCCGCCGCGCCCGCCTCCTCCGCCATCGAAGAAGGCGCTCGCGTTCGCCTTCGCGGAGTGCGCGAACCGGCCATCGTTCGCCGCATCCTCGCCAACGGGCGTTTCGAAGTCCAAGCCGGACTCATGAAAATGCAGGTGACGCGCCGACGACATCGAGCAAACCCTCGCGCCCGCGGCCGTCCCCGCAGCTACCCTGCCCCGCAACGTCTCCTTCCAACCCGCCGGCCCTTCCTGGGATGTCTCCTATCGCGAGATCAACGTCATCGGCCGCAACGCCGAGGACGCCACCGCCGAAGTGGATAAATTCCTCGACAGCGCATCGATGGCCTCCATCGACCGCGTCCGCATCGTCCACGGCCACGGCATGGGCATCCTCAAACGCGCCATCGCCGCCCTGCTCGGCTCCAACCCCCACGTCGAAAATTTCTACCCCGCCTCCCCCGCCGAAGGCGGCGCCGGAGCCACCGTCGTCGAACTGAAGTAATTCGCTCTCACAGGGCTGTAACAAGCCTCGCTTGACCCGCGCCATCCAACGCATCAGACTAAATGCCATGCGGAAGATTTTCTTAGCGCTCGCAACTTTGGCCGTCTTCGCTCTTGCCGCCCTCTTCGCCGCGGAAGACGGGCTATTTCCGGTCCTCCCCACCAAGTCGCTGATGGGCAAACAAACCGGCGGATACTACATCCTGCCTACCAACCAACTGCTGCGCCCATGGGGTGAGCAAACGCTGATCAAAGGCCGTCCCGTCGACATGGCCTTCGATTCGGACAAGCGCCTCATCGCCGTCCTCAATGGCCGCGGCGTCGATTTGTTCGACGCCACTACGGGCGCGGCGCTCGCGGAAATCCACACCCATTCGACGTCGTACAACGGCATCGCTTTCCGGCCGGGCGCGCGCGAGTTGTGGGTCAGCGAGACCGGCGACCGCGACGATCTGTTTATTCAAACGCTCTCCGACAGCGGCGCTCCCGTCTCCGCCATTCGCATCGAAATGGCCGGCCATCCCGTTCCCTGCGGCATCGCCTTTTCGCCCAACGGCGATACCGTCTATGTCGCATTGAGCCGCCAGAACGCCGTCGCGGTGATCGACGCCCGCTCGAAACAAATCGTCCGCCGCATCGACACCGGCATCGCTCCCTGGGGCGTCCTCTATGGCTCCCGCAGCGGAAAAGTCTTCGTCACCAACCGCGGCGGCCGCCTGCCGCGAACCGGCGACACGGTCGCGCCCAGTTCCGGTTCCGAAGTCGTGACGGATGCCGTCACCGGGGCCTCCAGCACCGGCACGATGAGCGTCATCGACGTCGAAACCCACACCGTTTCCGATGTCGAAACCGGCCTCGCCCCCTCCAATCTCGCGATGAGCCCGGATCGAAACTGGATCGGCGTCGTGAACAGCCATTCGGATTCGCTCTCGCTTTTCGACGCCAGAACCATGCATCGCACCGACGTCGCCATCCCCACCTGGCCCCACACTCCCACCGGCAGCCAGCCCATCGCGCTCGCGTTTTCACCCGATGGCAAGCGGGTGTATGTCGCTTGCGGCGGCAACAACGCCATCGCGGTCGTCGAAGAGAAAAACGGCAAGTGGACCGTCGCCGGCGCCATCCCAGCCGGCTACTTCCCCACCGCCATCGCTCTCGACGCTCAAGGCGATCTGCGCGTGCTTAACCTCAAAGGAGTCGGGGCTTCGCTTCGCCCTCAAGGCAATTACAACACCCACTCCTACGAAGGTTCCCTGCTGCGCATCCCCGCTCCTTCCGCCGCGCAACTCTCCGCCGGAACGCGCGAAGTGGCCGCCGCCAACAGCCCGAAGTTCGACGCGCAGGGCGGCATCGCCAATCTCACCTCTCTCGGCATCGAGCATGTCTTCTTCATCGTCAAAGAGAATCGCACCTACGATCAACTCTTCGGCGACATGCCTCAGGGCAACGGCGACCCGAAGCTGGTCATGTACGGCCGCGACGTCAGCCCCAACCATCACGCGCTCGCCGAGAAATATGTGCTGCTCGACAACTTCTACACCAGCGGCGCGATCAGCTTCGACGGCCACCAGTGGTTGATGATGGGCTTCGTCAGCGACTACACCGAGCGCGCCTTCGCGGCCTCTCCGCGCGGCTACGCCTGGAACATGGCCGACGCCCTCACCGTCTCGCCCGCGGGCTTCTTCTGGCAATTCGCCCCGAAACCCATCACCGTCCGCATCTACGGCGAGTTCTGCCTGCCCGCCAAATGGGACCCGGTGAAGCGCGACGCCGTCGACATCACCGACACCGAAGAGCGCACCTGGAACGAGTACCTGCAGCTTTATAAGGAAGGCAAGTGGCAGTCCGCCGTCGGCGCCAAGACCGGCGTTCCCGCTCTCGCGCGCGATTTCGACCAGCGCTATCCGGACGACTCCACCAACATCCCCGATCAGATCCGCGCCGACGAATTCCTCCGTGAATTCCACGAATTCGAATCGAACGGCAAGCTCCCGCAACTGGTCGTGATGACGCTGAACAGCGACCATACGTCCGGTACGTCTCCAGGCGCCGCCACGCCGCGCGCGATGGTCGCCGACGACGATCTCGCTCTCGGCCGCATTGTCGAATCCATCTCCAAGAGCCGCTATTGGCCCTCCAGCGCGATCTTCGTCGTCGAAGACGACCCCCAGGACGGCATCGATCATGTGGACGGCCATCGCACCATCGCGCTCGCCATCGGGCCGCACATCCGCCGAGCCGCCGTCGATTCGAACCACTACACGCAGCTCAGCCTCGTGCGCACCGTCCAGGACATCCTGCGCATTCAGCCGCGCACCCGTTTTCTCGCCGGCGCCCGCGCCATGAACAGCATCTTCACCAAGGACGCGGATCTGTCGCCCTACTCATTCGTGACGCCCAAGATTCCGCTCGACGAAAACAACCCCCCGCTCAAAGCTCTGAACGGCAAACGTCTTTGGGCCGCAAAGCAGTCGCAGGCGATGGACTGGGACCAGCCCGACCGCAACCCTCCCGCCCTCCTCGACCGCATCCTCTGGTGGGACGCCAAGGGCTACGATACGCCCTATCCCGGCAAAACGAAGAACTTTTCGTTAGTATCGAAGAAATGAAAACGCTGCTTCCGCTCCTGCTCCTTCTGGCCGCCACGGCGTGGCCGAAGGACAACGATCCGCAAACCGTTCTTCTGTGGCCCGGCGGCGCACCCGGCGCGCAAGGCACGTCCCCCGCCGATAAACCTTCGCTCTCCATCTATCTTCCCGATCCGGCCAAGGCCACCGGAACCGCGGTTGTCGTCTGCCCCGGCGGCGGATACGCGATGCTCGCCGACGATCACGAAGGCAAACAGATCGCCCGTTGGCTCAACTCGATCGGCGTCGCGGCGTTCGTGCTCAAGTACCGCCTCGGTCCCGCGTACCACAACCCCATCGAACTCGGAGATGCCCAGCGCGCTCTGCGCTACGTGCGCTCCCACGCAAAAGA
The DNA here is from genome assembly GCA_963823105.1 of uncultured Acidobacteriota bacterium. Taxonomy (GTDB): domain Bacteria; phylum Acidobacteriota; class Terriglobia; order Bryobacterales; family Bryobacteraceae; genus JAJYKC01. The sequence continues at coordinate 169,423 of CAWGKC010000004.1, read as the reverse complement.
AATGGGTGTCGCTCCGGACCGCATCGGCATCTGGGGCTTTTCCGCCGGAGGCCATCTCGCCTCCACCGCCGAAACTCACTTCGACTCCGGCGACGCCAACGCCTCCGACCCCATCGACCGCGCCGGCAGCCGTCCCGATTTCGCCGTCCTCTGCTATCCCGTCGTCGCCATGACCGGCCCGTACGTCCACCGCGGCTCCCACGACAATCTCCTCGGCGCTTCCCCGGACGCCGCCCTCGAACAATCGCTATCGAACGCGACGCAAGTCACCGCGCAAACTCCGCCCACGTTTCTCTTTCACACCACCTCCGACCCCGTCGTGCCGGTCGAGAACAGCGTCGAGTTTTATCTCGCGCTGCGCCGCAACCATATCCCCGCCGAGATGCACATCTTCGAGGAAGGCCCGCATGGCGTCGGCTTGGCCGCAACCGACGCGACGCTTTCCATCTGGCCCACCCTGCTCGCCAATTGGCTCCGCGTTCGCGGCTTGTTGGAGCGCTGAACGGGGCCGCTATGAGAGACGGCGACGTCTGTTCGGTTTGTGGCAGTACGCTTCTCCAAAAAAATCGGATCGCCTTGTCCGCCACCGGCCTCGTCCTGCTCGCCGCCGCCGCGGCGGGTCCCTTCTTCAGCCCGCTCCTATGGCTCTTCACCGCGCCGGCCGCCATCGTCGCCCTCTACCTCATCGTCTGGAGCGCGCTCGGCCAAGGCCTCTGGTGCCGGAGCTGCAAAAAGTTCCCCGTCGATCGCAAAGGCGCGTAATCCGGCCCTCACAACATCCGCTGCAAGCGCCGCAACCCCTCCGCGAAAGCCCGCTCCGGCGTCAGCAGGCTCAACACCAGAAACGCCTCCCGCTCGAAGTCGAAAAAATATCCGGGCTGAACCAGTGTGTTGTGCTCGCGCAGCAGTTCGAGCGTCCATCCCTCCTCGCTCCTCGTGCGTGGCACTTCGATTACCGCATACCATCCGCCTTCCATAAACAACGCCCGCGCCGCCGAATCGCTACCCAGCGCGCCGAGCAATTCGGTTCGGTTTGCATCGATCCGCCGCCGGATCTCCCCTTGCATCGTTCCGCGCAAAGCCAGCAACCGCGGCGCGGCGCACTGCACCGGCGCGCCCACCGAAAGATAGGTGTCCGCAATCCACTCCAGCCGCTCGAACGCCTCCCGCCTCCGCTCGCCTCCCGCCACGATCCAACCCAGCTTCATCTGCGGTAGCGCCGCTACCTTCGACAGCCCGCTCATCGCGAACGTCAACGCCTCGCCGCCCACCGCCAGCGTCCCCGCCCGCGCCTCGCCGGGATCGTTGCCATAGTCCAAGAACACTTCGTCCGACAGCAGCGCAATCCCGCGCCGCGCGCAAATCGCGTCCAGGCGCGCCCGCTCGTCGCGCTTCACGAACGAACCCGTCGGATTGTTCGGATGCACGGCGACGATCGCCCTCGTCCGCGGCCCGATCTCCTTCTCCAGCGCATCGAAATCGATCCCCCAGCGCGCTTCATACCGAAGCGCATACTGCCTCACCGTCACCGATTCCATCGCCGCCAAATAATCGAAGAGCGGATACGACGGCCGCGGCACAAGCACTTCATCGCCCGGATCGCACAACAGCTTGAACAGCAGCGCATAGGCCTCGCTGGTGCTGCTGGTCAATAAAATGTCTTCCACGCGAACCCGCTCGCCGCGATCGGCGTAGTAAGCCGCCACCGCCTCCCGCGCGCCTCGCATCCCCGCCGGCGCCGGATCGTAGCTCATCGCCCGAGGATCGCCCAGCGCCTCCAAAATCTCCGCCTCCGGATATCGCAGCCCCGCCCGCGTCGGATTCGATTCCGTCAAATCCAGAATCTCCGCGCCCGCCCGCCGCTTCTCTTCCAATAAAACCGTCAGTGGATTCGGCCGCAGATCGGCCTGCAGCCGCGCGGAAAACACGCGCCTAATCCCCGTCGCGGCGCGCGCTCTCGGGCGTGAACGCGGGCACGCAAACCGCGACATACTCCGCGCCCTCCGGCTCCGGCGTGCTGTAGCGCACCCACTCGCCCTTGCGCGCCGTCACCGCCTGCCCGCCGCGCACATCGAGGAATCCATCGCGATGTTCCACCCGCAGGCACCCGCGCAGCACCAGCGTGAATTCGTCGAATTCCGGCGTCTGACCCGGCTCGCTCCAGCCCGCCGGGCTATGCATATGCGCCACGCTCACCGCGCTCGTCCCGCTGTTTACTCGCCCGATATATTCTTCGATGAGTTTGCCGCCGGGCACCGGAATACGCGTTGAGTGAGGGACCAGTTCCGCCATCGCGCAATGCTCAGTGGTCGCGCTCGGTGATCAACTCCGTCACCCCATGCAACGCACGTTGATACGGCGACTCCGGAAATCCGGCCATGATCGCCCGCGCCTTTTGCGTGAAGGATTTCGCCCGTTCCTTCGCCCGTTCGAATCCATGGCGCCGTTCAATCAGCGCGAGGATGCGGCTAAAGGCCACGTTTTCGTAGCTCCCATCGCGCAACACGGTCTCCACCAGTTCGCGCTCCTTGTCCGACGCCTCTTCCAGCGCGTATATCAACGGCAGCGTCACTTTCCCTTCCCGCAAATCGCTGCCCACCGGCTTCCCCAACACCTTCTCGCGCGCCGTGAAATCCAGCACGTCGTCCACCAGTTGAAACGCGATCCCAAGGTTCCAGGCGTAGTCGCCCAGCCGCGCCTCGTCTGCCTCGCCCGCGTTCGCGGTCATCGCTCCCAGCCGCGCGCAAGCGGAGATCAGGCTCGCCGTCTTGCGGTCCACCAGTTCCATATAGTCGGCCTCGGTCACGCCGATTTTTCCGATGCGCTCCAACTGCAGCAGCTCGCCTTCCACCATCATCTGCGTTAGGCTGATCAGCAGATCGAGCATCGGAAAATTCCGTTCGCGCAGGGCGATCTGAAACGCCTGCATGTACAGCCAATCGCCCGCCAGCACGCAGGTGTGATTGCCCCAAATCGCATTGCTCGACGGCCGCCCGCGCCGCGTCCGCGCCGTGTCGATCACGTCGTCGTGGACCAGCGTCGCCGTGTGGATCATCTCCACCACCGCCGCCATCCGCACCGCCGCGTCGCCGCGCTCCCCCAACAGACGCGCCGACAGCAGGACCAAAATCGGACGCAGCCGCTTGCCTCCGCCGGCCTGCAAATACCCGTTAATCGCCGTCACCGCTTCGACGCTCGCCACCGTATCCAGGCCGATCTGGCGCTCCACGCGCTCCAAATCGTCCCGCACCAGTTCCAGAATGTCCCGCGCCGTCAGCGACCGGCCTAGCTTGCTAAATGCCATCGAATCGTTCCAGTCTAGCAACCCGCCGCGGGCGAAGGAGCGTTCAGCCCCATCAAGCGCCGGAAGTTCGCCGAGGTCGCCGCCGCCACTTCTTCACACGAAATCCCCCGCAGCTCCGCGATCCGCCGCGCCGTGTGCGCCACGAACGCCGGCTCGTTCCGCTTGCCCCGCATTGGCGCCGGCGCCAGATACGGCGCGTCGGTTTCGAGCAGCATGCGGTCCAGCGGCGCCGCCTTCGCCGCCTCCTGCACTTCCACCGATTTCGGATACGTCACCACGCCGCCAAACGCCAGATAAAATCCCAGCCGCAACGCCCGCTCCGCCTCCGCCACTCCTCCGGTGAAGCAATGCAGGATGCCGGGCAAGCCCGTGGGCGCCCAATGCTCCTCCAGCATCGCGAACGTGTCCTCCCACGCCTCCCGCGTGTGAATCACGATCGGCTTCCCGGCCTCCGCCGCAATCCGCATCTGTTCCACGAACGCTTCTTTCTGCACCGCCGGCGGAGCGAAATCGTAGTGATAATCCAATCCGATCTCGCCCAAAGCCACGATTTTTGGATGCCGCAGCAGCTCGCGCAGGTTTTTATAAGTATCGGGTCCCGCCTTCGCCGCATCGTGCGGATGAACGCCCGCCGTGGCCACGAATTGCGGGTACTTCTCCGCCAGCCGAAGCCCCGCCTCCAGATCCGGCGGCCCCTCCCCCGTGCCGATCGCCATCATCAACTCCACGCCCGCCTCGCTCGCCCGCCGCAGCGTGGCCTCCCGGTCTCCATCGAACTGGACGTTGTCTAAATGGCAATGCGAATCGATCAACGCCGGCGCCGCGGCGCTCACTTCAACTTCGCTCCCGCCGGCACCTCTTCCAGGAACCCCGCCAACACCGGCACGCCCCCGTCGAGAGACGCCGCCACAATCATCCCCTGCGACGTGATGCCCTTCAATTTCCTCGGCGCCAGATTCGCCACAATCACCACCTTGCGCCCTAACATCCGCTCCGGCGAATAAGCCAGCCCGATCCCCGCCACGATCGTGCGCGCCTCCGTCTCGCCAATGTCCACTTTCAATTGAAGCAGCTTGTCCGAACCCTTCACCCGCTCAGCCGACATCACTTGCCCCACGCGCAAATCCACCTTGGCGAAATCGTCTATCGAGATCGTCGCCGTTCCGGACTTCTCCTCCACCACCTCCACGGGCTTCTTGCCCATCAGCGCGTTTTGCCGGTCTTTTTCGACAATCTCCAGCTCCTGCATTTTCGCGATCGCCGGCTTGGCCTCGATCCTCGGAAACACCCCTTCCACCTTCGCGATCGTCTGTCCCGGCTCCAGCCCGCCCCACGCCAGATCGCCCGATTTCAGATCGCCCAAGAACGTCTCCATCCCAAGCTGCGCCCAAATCTTTTCCATCGAAGACGGCATCACCGGATACATCCATCCGCAAATCAACCGCAAGCTCTCCGCCGCCGTGTACAACGTCTCTTCGAGCTTCGCCCCCGCCTCCGGATTCGCCTGCCGTTCCTTCACCAACTTCCACGGCGCACGCTCCACGATGAACTTATCGATCTTCGACACGTGCGCCAGCACCGCCTCGATCCCGCGCGTGAAATCGAAATTCTCGAAATGCTCCGCCACCTCGCGCGTCGTCGCTTCCGTCCCCGCTACATCCGGTCCGCGCGCCGGAATTCTCCCGCCGAAATACTGATGAATCATCGTCAGCGTCCGGCTGGCCAAATTCCCGATCCCATTCGCCAGGTCGGCGTTATAGCGCTCGATCAACGCATCGTAGCTGAAACTCCCGTCCTGTCCGAACGGAATCTCCCGCCACAAAAAATATCGCAGCCCGTCCACGCCCACCACGTCGGCGATCGGCCCTGGGCGCACCACGTTCCCGCGGCTCTTGCTCATCTTGCTTTCTTCGAAAAGTATCCAGCCGTGCGCGAAAACCTTCTTCGGCAGGGGCAATCCGCCCGCCATCAAAAACGCCGGCCAGTACACGGCGTGGAATCGCAGAATGTCTTTGCCGATCAAATGCAGGTCGGCCGGCCAGATCCCCGCCTGCTCCTTCACCGCGCTCATATACGAAATCAGCGCGTCGAACCAGACATAGAAAACGTGCTTGCCTTCGACGGGCACCGGAATGCCCCACAGGATCGTCGTCCGCGTGATCGACAGGTCGTTCAGCCCCTGCTTGACGAACGCCGCGATCTCGTTCTTCCGCGTCTCCGGCTGAATAAATTTCCCGTCGCCCTCCTCGTAAAGCGCCAGCAGCTTGTCCTGAAACGCCGACAGCCGGAAAAAATAATTCTCCTCCGTCACCGTCTCCGTCAACCTGCCGCAATCGGGACAAGGGTCGCCCGGCTTGGCGTCGTTCACATAGAGCTCGTCGTGAAAACAATACTGCCCGGTGTAAGCGCCCTTGTAAATGTAGCCGTTCTTCTCGCAGCGCTCGAATAGATCCCGCACCGTCGCGAAATGCTTGGGGTCCGACGTGCGAATGAAATGATCGTAGGAGATCCCCAGCGCCTTCCATTGCCGCACGAATTCGTTGGCGATCGCCGTCGCGTACTCCTCCGGCGACTTGCCCGTCGCCTTCGCCGCCCGCTCCACATTCTGGCCGTGCTCGTCCGAACCCGTCGTCAACACCACCGGATCGTGCCCTTGCTGCTTCTGAAACCGCTTGATCAGGTCGGCGGTGAACGTGCAATACGCCGTCCCGAGATGCGGCGCCGCGTTGACGTAATAAATCGGTGTCGTTAAATAGTACTTACTCATTTTTCCGTCTGAACCCCGGCGTAAGCGCGCGCGGCCTCCGCCATCACTTTCTTCAGCGCCACGCCGCTCGCCCGCGCCAGCTTCAGGCAATCGTCGTATTCCGGCGCGAAGTCCCCGCCCTCGCTCACCTTCACCCGCACTCTGCCGTATACCGTCTCCACTTCACGCATCTCCCTCGCCTGCACCCGCCGCTCCGCCTCGTAGATTCGCAACCCCAGGGTCGAGGTCTCGGCGAACACCAGCGCCGCCAGCGCCTCGCGGTCTTCCAAACGCGCGATCACCTTCAGCAGCGTGCCCGGCCGGTTCTTCTTCATCAGCAGCGACCCCAACGTGACGTCCAGCGCGCCCGCCTCGAGCAACCGTTCCTGCGCGTACCCGAGAACCTGAGGACTTGAATCGTCGATGTTCGCTTCGATCACCGCCACCCTCGTCGCCTCCACCGCGCCCGTCGTCTCGCCCAGCAACACCCGCAGCACATTCGCATGCGTCGCGAAGTCCTTGTCGCCCGCGCCATACCCGGAACTCGTCAGCTTCATCGGCGGCATCGCGCCGAACCCCCGCGCCAGCGCCGCCAGAATCGCCGCGCCCGTCGGCGTCGTCAATTCCGTCTCCGGTCCCCGCGCGTACACCGGTTTCCCGTTCAGCAGCTCCGCGGTCGCCGGCGCCGGAACCGGCAGCACGCCGTGCTCGGTGTTCACCGTTCCGCTCCCCGTGTTAATCGCCGAAGCGTGTACCGCCTCCACGCCCAACAGCTCCAGCCCCAGACACGCCCCCGCGATATCGCAAATCGAATCCACCGCGCCCACTTCGTGGAAATGCACTTTCTCCATCCCTACTCCGTGGACCTTCGCTTCCGCCTCCGCCAGTTTCTCAAACACTTTCGCCGCGTTCTGTTTCGCCCGCTCCGGCAGCGCCGACCCGTCGATCATCTTCAATATCTGCGGCAAGTGCCGGTGCGCCTTCGTCTCCCCGCCGCGCACGTGAAACTTCGATGCCGCGATGCCCCGCCGCTTCACTCGCTCGACGCCGATCTCCGCGCCCGTCCCCAGCGACGCCAGCCCGTCGATCAACGCCGCCGCATCCGCCCCCGCGTCAACCAATGCGCCAACAGTCATGTCTCCGCTTATGCCTGAAAAGGCATCGAAATAGCATATCTTCATGGGATGGGGTCACTTCATTATCGCCCATCGTGCGCATTCGCGCCTTTTACGTAACCGGGAAACTCATTCACGAATTCGAACACCCGCCCCGCGGCCGCGCTTGATTCTACACGTATTGCGTTGGCTATCCAAGTGCCTCTCCCTCCGCATGAGCCGTTTCCTCCAGGACCTCCAATACTCCCTCCGCCGCCTTCGCAAAAGCCCCGGCTTCACCGCCGCCGCCATTCTCTCCCTCGCCCTCGGCATTGGCGCCAACTCCGCCATCTTCACCGCCGTCAATTCCCTCCTGCTCCGCCCACTGCCCGTCGAAAAACCCGGGCAACTCGTCTTCTTTAACCGCGGCAACGGCTACAACACTCTGTCCTATCCCGACTACCGCGACTTCCGCGACCGCGCCGACGCTCTATCCGGCGTCGCCGCCGATCGCATCGTCCCCATCAGCCTCAGCGTGCAAGCGGGCAATAACTCCCGCGTCTGGGGCTATGAGGCCACCGCCAACTATTTCGAACTCCTCGGCGTCAAGCCCTTCCTCGGCCGCTTCTTCTCCTCCGCCGACGACGACAAGCCCGGCGCCCATCCCGTTCTCGTTCTCGACTATGGCTGCTGGCGGAGCCGCTTCGCCGCCGATCCCGACATCGCCGGAAAAACCGCGTTCGTCAATGGCCTCAAATATACGATTCTCGGCGTGGCGCCCGCAAAATTTCACGGCACCGAGGTCTTCCTCGCTCCCGAACTTTGGGTCCCCATGAGCATGCAGGCCCATGTCGAACCCGGCGCCGACTGGCTGGAGACGCGTGGGACCCAGAACATATGGATCTTCGGCCGTCTCAAGCCCGGCGTCTCTATGCGCCAGGCAGAAGCTTCCATCAACCGCGTCTCCGCTCAGATCGCCCGCCAGTTCCCCGCCTCCGACGAGGGCCTGCACATCGATCTCTCCGCCCCCGGTCTCTTGGGCCGGGCCTTACGCGGCCCCGTAATGGCATTCTCCGGCGTTCTCATGGCCGTGGCCGGACTGGTGCTCCTGCTCGCCTGCGTGAATCTCGCCGGCATGTTGCTCGCCCGCGCCACCGACCGACGCAAGGAAATCGCTCTGCGCCTCGCCCTAGGCGCAAGCCGTCCTCAAATCGTCCGCCAATTGCTCACCGAGAGCCTCGTCCTCGCCGTCCTCGGCGGCGCCGGCGGCCTCCTTGTCTCCCTCTCGATTACCGATCTCTTCAGTTCCTGGCATCCCGCCATCGACGTTCCTATCAGTACTTCCCTCACCTCCGATTCGAACGTCCTCCTCTTCGCTTTCCTCGCCTCGCTTCTCGCCACCCTCCTGTTCGGCCTCGCTCCCGCCCTCCAGGCCACCAAAACCGATCTCGTTCCCGCGCTCAAAAACGAAGCCGTCAACGACCGCCTCCGCCGCTTTCATCTGCGCGACTTTCTCGTCGCCGCCCAAATCGCTCTCTCCGTCGTGCTCGTCGTCTCCTCGGTCCTCGTGGTCCGCGGTCTTCGGCATTCCCTCGACATCGGCCTCGGCTTCAATCCCACCCACGCCGTCTCCGTCTCGCTCGATCTGGGCCTGCAGGGCTACGACGAAGTCCGCGGCCTGGACTTCCAGCGGCGCCTGCTCGATCAAACCGCCAGCCTTCCCGGCGTCGAATCCGCGGCCACCGCCAACGCTTTCCCCCTTCGCCTCGGTGGCAATTTCAACGACATCACGGCCGTCGGCAAACCCCTCCCTCCTCCCTCCAAGCGCGAGCAATCCATCGTCTTCGACGTCTCTCCCGGATACCTGAAAGCCGCCGGAACCCGCTTAATCGCCGGACGCGATCTCGATTCGCGGGACCGCGCCAAAGCTCCGCTAGCGGCCTTAGTCAACCAGACCTTCGCGCGCAAACTCTTCCCCGGCGAAAATCCCGTCGGCCAGCACTTCCGTTTCGGTACCGAAGGCGATCCGATCGAAATCGCCGGCATCGTCGAGGATGGCAAATATCAGTCTCTCGGCGAGGACCCCACGTCCGCCGTTTTTCAGCCGGTGGCCCAGCACTATAACGCCTGGACCACGCTTGTGGTCCGCTCGCCGCGCCCGCCGGATCAACTGCTCGCCTCCATTCGCGGGATCGTCCTTGAAATCGATCCCCGGATGACCATCTACGCCGCCGGCAGCCTTACCAACCAACTCACCCTCCCCTTCATGCCCGCCCGCATCGCCGCCATCGTTCTCGGCTCGTTCGGCGTCCTAGCCATGGCCCTCGCCGCCACCGGCGTCTTCGCCCTCATGGCGTACTCCGTCTCGCGCCGCACCAGGGAAATCGGCATCCGGATGGCCCTCGGCGCGCGCCTCGATCAAGTCCTGAGCCTGGTGTTGCGGAGAACCCTCACGTTATGGACGATCGGAGCCGTTCTTGGCACCGCGCTGGCTCTAGCCTCCGCTCGCCTCTTCTCGGCGGTGTTCTATGGCATCGAGCCACGCGATCCGCTCACTTACGCCCTCGCGTTGGCGCTGATGGCAGCCGTGGCGGGCGGAGCCTGTTGGTACCCCGCTCGCCGCGCCGCCCGCATCGATCCGTCTCGCGCGCTTCGCGAAGACTAGCTTGCGGTTAACGGCCGCGGCCGCCTCCGCCTCCGCGCATCCCGCCGCCCATGCCGCCGCCCATCCTCACGCCGCCGCCAAAGCCGCCGCCCATTCTCGCGCCGCCGAAGCTGCCGCCCGATCTCATTCCACCGCCGAAGCCTCCGCTCGGCCGCGGCGCCGCGAATCTTCCGCCCGTCCGCCCCACCGCCCGGTTTCCGGCGAACGTCGATCCGCGACGGAAGCCCTGCGAACCCACCGCGCCGCGTCCGTTCGCTCCGACATATGGATAGCGCCCGATCGGAGCCGCCCATACGTAACCCGGCGAGTAGTATCCAAACCCGAATGGACTATAAAACATCCCATCGCCCGGCAGAAACGCGTAGAAATCCCAGAACGGATCCATATACCAGCCAGGGCCGTCCCACATGCCGCTATCCATCACGTTCCTCGCCTCGTCCACGTTCGCCTGCGATTCGTAATCGCTTCGCACCGCGCTCCACCGATAAAGCGGATCGTTCTCCAACGCATTCTTTTCCAGATCCGTCGGCTTCTGAACCTGCCCATCGGCCAGCAGCGCCTCGTGCCCTTTGTCCAGCGTCCGCGGCTTACCCGCTCCCTCCAACTGCGCTTTCCCCTCCACCACTCCCACGCGCGGCGAATCGGCATTGAAAGCGTACAATCCGTTCTTCTCGATCCTCGTCGTCACGCCATGGTCCAGTATGTTCAACCGGCTCTCTTTGAACAACTGCGCCACCTCCACCATCGCCTCGCCCTTCACCACTTCCAAAGTCGTATCCGCCAGGCCCGCCGTCACCATCTTCACTTGGCTGTTATCGCCCACCCGCAAAAACACGCCCGGCGTCAGCAAAATCTCGGCCTTCCCCTGCCCCACATTCAAGGTCTGACCCGGACCCAAAACCGCCTCGCCAACGGCCTTCGACGTCGTGGTCACGCCGTTCAAATTCACCTGCCCCTCGATATAGTTCACCGTCCCTGGCGCGGGCATGGGAGAACTCTCGGCGGCCGCCCAAGCGCTCCGCCGCCAACAGGACCGCCGCCGCTTCCATCCGCCCTTCCATAGCCCTTTCATATCTTTATCTCCTGCTCGTTAGATGCGAACGGCAGACACTCCGTTCCAGTGGTGCGTAATGTCAATGACTTACGAGAGGATATGGCGTGTTACGGGATCGAGATTGTCGCGATGATGCGAAATTGCGGTAGCGTAATGGTATGGCTACGGTGAACGTCGAACTTCCGGCCGAACTTGTGTCGGCCGCCATGCTTGATCGAGGCAACGTATCGGAGGAAGCCGCGAAGATAATCGCGCTGGAGTTGTTCCGTGAATCGGCGGTTTCATTGGGCCGGGCTGCGGAACTGTGCGCCACACCCTTGGCCGCCTTCATGGATTTTGCCGTGGCTCACGGTGTGCCACCGCTGAATTATGGCGTTGAAGAGTTAGCAGAAGATCGCCGTACCGTTTTGAAGTTTCGTTCGTGACGGTCGTTTCCGACTCATCGCCGCTCATTACTCTGGCGAGAATCGGACAACTCGCGTTGCTCCCCAAGCTCTATTGCAGGATCGTGATCACGCCCCAGGTTTATCGCGAAGTGGTCATCGATGGCGCAGGGTTAGCGGGTTCGGCCGAGATTCCGGCGTCGACCTGGATCGACGTTCAAGCGATCGTCGGTCGGGAAGGCATGGCTGCGATCCAAGGCACATCCTCGCTCGGCGCCGGGGGAGTTGAGCGTGATCCTTTTAGCCGAGGAGCTAAACGCCAATTTAGTGCTTATCGATGAGGTTAAAGCCCGCCGGGCGGCTCAACAACGGGGACTCGCGGTGTTGGGTTGCGTCGGCATTCTTGAAGATGCATTCGGCATGCGGCTGCTGCCAGACCTCCGCCAAGCCTACCGCCAGATGCTCAAGTCCGGTGCCTACATCGATCCCCGAATTCTGGAAAACAGCCTGAAGGCGCTGAGCTTGCCACCGCTTTGACCCGCGGGTCGGGTGATCATCCCAACAGGCGGCCGGGAGCCCCTTCATTCACTCGATTCCTCAACAACCGCGCCCGCGCCGCCACAACCGCGTCCCGAGCCTCCTCTGGCGTCTCCCCCAGCGCGGTCAGATGCCCCATCTTCCGCCCCGGCCGCGCCGCCAGCTTCCCGTAAAGATGAAGCTTCACCTCCGGAGCCGCCAACGCCGCCACCCAGTCCGGCTCCCCGCCATCCCACAGGTCGCCCAGAAGGTTCGCCATCGCCGCCGGCCGCAACATCTCCGTCGACCCTAACGGCAGCCCGCACACCGTCCGCAATTGCTGTTCGAACTGGCTGGTCACACACGCGTCGATGGTCAAGTGCCCCGAATTGTGCGGCCGCGGAGCCAATTCGTTAATCAGACAGCCCGCCCTCGCGCGTCACGAAAAACTCGGTACACAATACGCCAGTCACGTTCAACTTTTCGAGAACCGCCCGCGCAATCTCCGCCGCCTCGCGCTCCACTTTCTCCGTAACGCCCGCCGGCGCCGCCGCCACGTCCAGAATATGCCGCGTATGCCGGTTCGCCGACGGCCTGTAATGCACGAACGCCCCATCCGCGCCCCGCGCCGCCACCACCGAAATCTCCCGCTCGAAATCGACGAACGCCTCCAGCACGCTCTCCCCCGCCCCCACCGCCCGCCACGCTTCCGCCGCCTGCTCCGGCCGCGCAATCAGGCTCTGCCCCTTCCCGTCGTATCCGAACGCCGCCGACTTCAACACCGCCGGGCACCCCAGTTCCCCCAGTGCCCGCTCCAACTCCGCCAGCGTCCGCACCTCCCTATACTCCACATGCGGCAGCCCGGCGCTTTTCAAAAACGCCTTCTCGCGAATCCGCTGTTGTGTCGTGTGCAACACCGCCCCATCCGGATGCACCGGCGCGCGCGAAGCCGCCGCCGCCGCCGTCTCCGCCGGAACGTTTTCAAATTCGAACGTCACCACGTCCACCTGCTCCGCGAACCGACGCACCGCATCCAAATCGCCGTACGCCCCCACCACCTCGACGTCCGCCACTTGCCCGGTCGGCGTATCCTCGTCCGGCGAAAACGTGTGGACGCGGTACCCCATCCTCCGCGCCGCGATCGCGAACATCCGCCCCAGTTGCCCGCTCCCCAGCACGCCAATCGTGGCGCCAGGCAGAATCGCCTTCACGAAAGCTCTTCCCGCAGCACCTTCCCGGCAATCTCCGCGCGATACGCCCGCAACTTCTCGCGCAGCCCCGCGTCCTCGATGCCCAGAATCGCCACTGCCAAAAGCGCCGCGTTCACCGCCCCCGCCTTGCCGATCGCCAGCGTCCCCACCGGAACCCCTCCCGGCATCTGCACCATCGACAGGAGCGAGTCCATCCCCTTCAGCGCCGCCGATTCCACCGGCACTCCCAGCACCGGCACCAGCGTCTGCGCCGCCACCATTCCGGCCAAATGGGCCGCCCCGCCCGCCCCGGCCAGGATCACTTTCAAGCCCCGCCCCTCCGCCGTCTCCGCATACTCACTCATCCACTTCGGAGTCCGGTGCGCCGAAACCACCCGGCACTCATGCGCCACGCCGAACCGGTCCAGCGTCTCCGCCGCGTGCCGCATCGTCTCCCAATCGGACTTGCTGCCCATGATAATCCCCACCACGGGCCCCGCCATCGATTACTCGCCTTCCTGCGAATACGCCCGCTTCCCATCGAACGCGCACAGATGCTCGGTCTTGATGAAATCCAGCCCCTCGCCCGCAAAGCGCCCCAACAAGCTCACAATCTGCTCGTGGCTCGCCGCGCCGTTGTCGCCCAAAAACCGGCAGCGCCAGTGGTCGGTGCAAAACGTCTCCGCCATCCCGTCGGGATAAACCCGCACCCCGCGGTTGGCGATCGCCAGCAGCTTCATCCCCTCACCGTTCACCTTCTCCACCCTGCGCCCCAACTCGTTCGCCGTCCCCTTCCAATCGACGAAAACATCCACGCCCAGCAGTTCCTTCCGCGCCTCCTGCCGCACCATCGCCCGCGCCGCCCGCTCCGGAGCCGCGCCGTAGCTCACCGCCTTCAACTTCTCCGGCTTCTGCCCCACGCGCTCCACCACCGCCTGCGCGAACTCCTTCGTCCCCACTTTCTCCTTGCTCACGCCCTTCCTGAAAAATATCGTAAGTATGAATTCCTTCTTCGATCGTCCGCAGCCAGGCGTTGTGAACCCGCTCGGCGATCTCAGGCTGATCGATATGCACCAGCATCATCACCGCGCCCAACAGCAGCCCCGAAGGATTCGCCAGGTTCTGCCCCGCCCTGCGCGGCGCCGATCCGTGAATCGCCTCGAACATCGCGCACTGCTCGCCCACATTCGCCGACCCCGCCAATCCCACCGATCCGGCGATCTGCGCCGCTACGTCCGACAAAATGTCCCCATACAAATTCGGCATCACGATCACATCGAACGTCTCCGGCGTGTCCGCCAGTTTCGCCGCGCCGATGTCCACAATCCAATGCTCTTTCTCGATCGCCGGATAATCCGCGCCCACCTCGTCGAACACCTTGTGGAAGAGACCGTCGGTCATCTTCATGATGTTGTCTTTGGTGAAACACGTCACCTTCTTCCGCCGGTTGCGCACCGCGTAATCGAAGGCGTACCGCACGATCTTCTCGCAGCCCGGCCGCGAAATCAGCTTCAGGCACTGCATCATTTCCGCCGTCTGCTGGTGCTCGATTCCCCCGTAAACGTCCTCTTCGTTCTCGCGCACGATCACCACGTTCATCCCCGGATGCTTTGTATGGACATAGGGCGCGTACGCCACGCAAGGCCGTACGTTCGCGTAAAGCCCCAGCGCCTTCCGCGTCGTCACGTTCAGGCTCTTGAACCCGCCGCCCTGCGGCGTCGTAATCGGGGCCTTCAAGAAAACTTTCGTCCGCCGCAGCGACTCCCAGGCGCTCGGCTCGATCCCCCCCGCGATCCCGCGCAGATAAACCTTCTCGCCGATCTCGATCGTCTCAATCTTAATCCGCGCTCCGGCCTCCTGAACGATCCGCAGCGTCGCGTCCATAATCTCCGGGCCGATTCCGTCGCCGTGCGCGACCGTGATAGGAACTATTTCTGTCATAGGGAATTTAAAGTACTAACGATACCGCAAGGCGGCGCATCTCCGCCCGGTTCGCCTTCCGCCGTACTATACTAGCTACCGGACTTCGCCCGGCGCGAGCGACAGAAAGGCCAACATCCATGTGGATACGCAAAGGACAACGCGATCATCTCAAAGGCGTCGATTCCCCGATGCCCACCCAACTCGTCTCCAACGAAGAGTACGTCCCTCGCCGCCAAAGCGACAAACAAAAAGAAGTCGAATATTGGATCGGCCAAATCGCCGGCGAGAAATCGAAGAAGCTCGGTATGGACCGCCGCAAGTTCATGGCCAGCAGCATGGGCCTCGCCACCTGCTTCCTCGCCTCCAACAAAGTCTGGGGCAAGGCCTGGGACGTCGACGAAGCCGAGGCGATGGACGAAGCCGCCTACCAGGAAAAATGGCCCAAGAGCGACTACTTCATCCTCGACGTCCAAAGCCACTTCACCAACGGCATCGCCCTCGGATTCCGCAACCTCGAATTCGTCAAGAACATGGGCTTCAATCTTAAAGAAGACCCCGCCGCCTACAGCTTTCATAACTTCGTCAAGGAGATGTTCTTCGACAGCGACACCGACATGATCGTCATCTCCGGCGTCCCCGGCCGCGAAGAACAGCACGACAAAACCGGCCGCGTCCTCGAAGGCAAGGAGCGCACTCCGAATCTCATCGGCGGCATCCTCCCAAGCTGGCTTATGGCCCAAGCCCGCGACGAAATCAACGGCCTTGCGAATTCCAAACGCGCCATCAGCCAAGGCAACCTCGCGCCCAACCATTACTGGGATCGAGCCGCCAACAAGCCCGACAAAAAAGCCATCCTCGAACAGATGGACCGCGAGCTCAACCTATACAAAATCTCCTCCTGGAAGTGGTACTGCCACACCGATCCCGGCCGCTCCGGCAACGGCTTCCAGTGCGACGACGACAACGCCGCCTGGTTCTACGACGAATCCCGCAAACGCGGCCTCAAGATCTTCAGCGTCCACAAAGGTTACTCCTACCAGTCCCGCAACCTCGGCCATCTCGCCAATCCCAAGGACATCGAAAAAGCCGCTCTCAACAACCCGGATCTCACTTTCGTCGTTTACCACTCCGCCATCCAACACGGCCCCAACGAGCCGAACTGGCTGGACGCCAATAAATTCGACCCCGTCACCGGCGACTTCGCCTGGCACAACGTCCTGATGGACATCAAGCGCCGCAATCCCAAAATCCAAAACGTCTACCCGGAAATCGGCAGCTTCTTCGGCCCCCTCGCCATCGCCGATCCCGATCATGGCCATGCACGGCATCGGCAAAAACGTGAAATACTACGGCGCCGACCACGTCATCTGGGGCACCGACTGCCTCTGGTGGGGCTCGCCCCAGTGGGTCATCGACGCCTTCAAACGCTTCCAGATCAGCGACGAAATGTGCGAAAAGTTCGGCTACACTAAACTAACCAAAGACGACAAACGCAAAATCTTCGGCCTTAACGCCGCGAAAATCTATAACCTCGATGTCGACGCCAAACGCAACCCGCTACCCGCCGACGCCCTCTCCCGCCTGAAGACCGCCTATCTCGACAAGGCGGCCAGCGCGGCAATCAAGCCTACGGCTGGGTCCGCGCCGACGACTAACTAACTCCGCATGGGGCCTTCCCGGAGCCACTTACTCGCCGCCGCGTTCCTCACTTACTGCGCGGCCCCGCGCGTATCCGCTCAGGATAAGCCCCCCGTCGATCACGTCGGCCAGCCCGTCCCCGATTACATGACCGGCGACGAGTGCCTCTTCTGCCATCGCGGCCGCACCGCCGACACCTGGCAGCAAACTCCCCACGCCCGGACCATCCGCCCCGTGGACACCGACCCCGCCTCCGCCCAAGGCTTCCCCGCCGATGCCACCCACATCCTCGGCGCCCGTCCTCCCTACCGCGCCCTCAAATTGATCGCCTATGGAAAATTCGCCCTGTACGACAGCGCCAAAAAATCCTGGGACACCGCCAAATTCGCCGATCGCTGCGCCGGCTGCCACGCAACCGCCGTCGATCCCGCCACCAAAGCCTTCTCCTCCTTCTCCATCGACTGCAACACCTGCCATGGCGACGTCCCCCGCAAACACGCCAACGAAGGCGCCCTCGCGTGGCTCGCGAAAAAACACTCCAAGGACCCCAAAGACATCGTCGCCATCTGCGGCCAATGCCATCTCCGCGGCGGCACGGCCAAATCCACCGGCCTTCCCTACCCCGACAACTTCGACGCCGGCGACAAGCTCTTCCATGACTTCCAGGTCGATTTCGCCAAAGCCACCGGCGAGTCGCTCAACATCGGCGATCGCCACATCTACCGCGTCGCCCGCGACGCCATGAACGGCGGCGATCTCTCCTGCATCGACTGCCACTTCATCCACCCCGACAACGAGGACCGCCACGCCCTCGTCCCCAACGGCCCCGTCTGCCTCTACTGCCACAACTCCACCGGCCCCATGAACGCCGTCAAAAAATACACCGTCCATAGCTCACTCTGTGAATACTAACTCCGGCCACCGCGCCGCTCTCCTTGCCGGCTTCCTTGGCTGGATGCTCGACGCCTTCGACTTCTTCCTCGTCGTCCTCTGCCTCACCGCCATCGGCCGCGAGTTCCATCAGAACGACGCCGCCATGGCGTTCTCCATCACCATCACCCTCGTCTTCCGCCCTGTCGGCGCGTTCCTGTTCGGCCTCCTCGCCGACCGCTATGGCCGCCGCCTCCCGCTCATGCTCGACCTCATCTTCTATTCCGTCGTCGAGGTCGCCACCGGCTTCGCGCCCAACTTCACCACCTTCCTCGTCCTCCGCGCCCTGTTCGGCATCGGCATGGGCGGCGAATGGGGCGTCGGCGCATCCCTCGCCATGGAGAAAGTCCCCGTGCGCCTCCGCGGCGTCCTCTCCGGCCTGCTCCAGCAAGGCTACTCTGCCGGCTTCCTCCTCGCCGCGCTCTGCAACCTCTTCCTATTCGACAAAATCGGCTGGCGCCCGCTCTTCTTCCTCGGCGGCCTCCCCGCGCTCCTCGCCCTCTTCGTCCGCTTCCACGTCAAGGAATCCGAAGTCTGGGAATCCACTCACAAGCGCGATTGGAACCAACTCGGCGCCGCCATCCTCGCCCACTGGAAACTCTTCCTCTATATCGCCCTGCTCATGGCCATGATGAACTTCGCCTCGCATGGCACGCAGGACATGTACCCGACGTTCCTCGAACGCAACGGAGGATTCGCCGCATCGCACCGCTTCCTCGTTACCGCGATCTCCATGCTCGGCGCCATCGCCGGTGGCGTCTTCTTCGGCCTGCTCTCGGACCGCGTCGGCCGCCGCAAAGCCATGACCGCCGCGCTCTCCCTCGCCATCCTCTGCATCCCGCTCTGGGCCTTCTCGCCCAACCTCGGACTGCTCATCGCCGGCGCGTTCCTGATGCAGTTCTTCGTCCAGGGAGCCTGGGGCGTCGTGCCCGCCCACCTGAGCGAACTCTCCCCCGATCAAATTCGCGGCTTTCTCCCTGGCTTCGCCTATCAATGCGGCGTCTTAATCGCTAGCTCCGTCGTAGTCGTAGAAGCGCTGCTGGCGCGTAGCATGCCCTTCGCCTGGGCCATGGCCCTCACCGCGTCTCTCGTGTTCGCCGGAGCGGCCCTCGCCGCGGCGCTCGGCCCGGAACGCAAAGGTATCGCCTTCGGTGTCCCGCCTATCTGACAACCGTCATTCAAAAACGCCGGCGCGCAAAACGAACGCTCTCGCCCCGTTCGCCCGCCGGCTCAAGACCCGCTTAAATCGCTTAGTTGCTCTTGCGCGCCTTCAGGCTCCTCCGAACCTTCACAGCGCCCATCGCAACCAATCCCGATCCCAACAACATCATCGTCGCCGGTTCGGGAGTCTGTGTAATCTGGATGCCCCGGCCAGTCGCGGTTGCGGCGGGAAGCCCTTTCACTACGCCGGCTTGCAGTGCAGGTATGGCCAACATACCCGCGAAAATCGTCGCGAAAATATACTGTTTCACTCTTTGTCCTCCGATGTCTTATATCGCCGCCAACAATTCGTTGCGGTCTCCTACTCTAGGGTAAGGACAAACGCCCGGTCGCGCAATGGCACTTTGCTTAGATCGGTTCTAATCGGAGTCGCTTAAAGTACTACGTAGAAGGAAAAACCCTCCAGCCTGGATCGCCGCCGCTCCCTCTCTCTTCTCTTCAACTGGCCATGGCTCTCGCCGCGAATCCTCGCGCCATCGCCGGCTGCGTATCCGTGCCGCGAAACCAGCGCTGGCAGGCGATCAGAATCGTCTCCACCGCGAAGGGAACCGTGTACGGCTTCAGAAGCACGTCCATCCCTCCCTCCATCGTCACCTCCGCCAAAAGCCACGTATTGCGCGAGGCTACGATCACCTCCGGCGGTTCCGGCAGCGTCTTCGTCATGTTCAACAACAGACGCCAGTCCCCGCCTGGGATGTCTTCCTCGGTCACCACCACCGCCGGTTCCAACCTCTCCATCAGGTTTGCGGCTTCTTCGAGCGTGCGCGCTTCGTGCAGCACGCAGTTAACTTCGGAGAGCGACGAGGCCAGACCCGGAACGCTTCCCGTTTCCGAAACAACCAGAACGTCCAACGGAATTCCCAAACACGGTAATGCCGTCGAGAAATAGCTCACCGGTAAGAGCGCCATTTCAAAACTTCCTTTCGCAGCACCACTAACATGGTAGGGTATTTCCCTCCCCTTGGCCAGTAGAATTATTCTTCTCACGAGGGAATTTCACTATATAGGATCTAACCTCGCTCAGACCGAGGATTTGTCCTGTAAGGCTTGCGAATCAAGCGAATTCGCACAGGGGCGCCACCCGATTGCGCGCGCTGCGCCTCCGCCATCCAGACGGTTTACCAGGAAGTGGCGCGCTTGGGGATGACAACGCCGGCGCTCAAAACCCATAACCGCGGACGCCTGCGCGGCGACAAACCGCGGCCGGACCGTGCCATCGCGAAGTTCCCACGTCTCCCTGGAGTCTAATCGTTACATCCACACCGTTTGAGGCATCCGCGAGCCGCCATCTCTTTTGGTATAGCCTTCGTTTCGCCATTCAAATCGTTAATTCAAGCGATCGGCTCAGGCTTCGACACGATCCAGGTTTTCTCCTCCTCCGCGTGGCGCGGTCCGCGCTGAGTAACCGTCCGAAGTCCTACCGAATTCTTTGTTGAGCGCCGTGTTCTCCCCGCTGCCCGTTCTAATTCACAAAAGGAGGCTGAGCGCGGCCCGCGCCGTACTACACTATGTGTATGCAGCGACTCTCCCGCCGCGAACTCCTCGCGTTGCTGGCTGCGGCGCCGGCCTTACACGCCGAACGCTCCGCTCCGGCCGCGCCCGTTTCCATCGCCCGTTGCCAATCCTACGACGGCGACCTCGCCGCCACCTTGTCCACCATGTTCGACCAGCTTGGCGGCTTGTCCGGCCTCGTAAAAAATAAAACCGTCACGGTCAAACTCAATCTCACCGGCAGCCCCGGCTTGCGCTTCCAGGGCCTTCCGCTCGGAATCACGCACTATACCCATCCGAAGATGGCCGGCGCCTTCGCCGCGGTAGTGGGAAATGCCGGCGCCCGCCGCATCCGTTTCGTCGAAAGCTGCTGGGCCAGCAACGGCCCGCTCGAAGAATATCTGCTCGACGCCGGCTGGAACGTCCGCGCCCTCAAGAACGCCGCGCCCAACGTCGAATTCGAAAACACCAACGCCCTCGGCCAGGGCAAACGATACTCCCGTTTCGCCGTTCCCGGCGGCGGCGCCATCTTTCCCGCCTACGATCTCAACCACGCCTACGAGGAAACCGACGTCTTCGTCTCCTTCGCCAAACTGAAGAACCACGCCACCTGCGGCGTCACGCTCTCGATGAAGAATATCTTCGGCATCACGCCGGCTTCGATCTACGGCGACGACGCCGGACGCGACGAGCCCAACGAGAATCCCGGCTCCGGACGCGTCTCCGTCTGCCACGAGGGCAAGCGCGAACCGTCCAAGAGCGCGCCCCAGGAACTCGACCCGGCCTCCAGCCGCTTCCCCGGCCATCGCATGCCGCGCATCGTCGCCGATCTCAACGCCGCCCGTCCCATTCATCTCGCTCTCATCGACGGCGTCGAGACCGTCGCCGGCGGCGAAGGCCCGTGGATCAAGGGTATCCGCACCATCCGGCCCGGCGTCATCCTCGCCGGAACGAATGCCGTCAATACCGACACCGCCGCCGTGGCTGTCATGGGTTACAACCCCCGCTCGCCGCGCGGCTCGAAACCATTTCAGGATTGCGATAACACGCTACTGCTAGCCGAATCGCTGGGCGTCGGCTCGGCCCGCCTCGATCGCATCGAGATCCGCGGCCTTCCCCTCGCTCAAGCCCTGTGCCCATTCGCCTGACAACCGTTTCTCCGCTAAACTTAGGATCGCGGCATGATCGATTCCTTCGCAGCGTCGTGGAGTGAGCTACCTCGCTTCACCCTCACCGCCGCCATCGATATCCTCTGCGTCGCCTTCCTCATTTACCAGTTCTTCCTCATCGTCCGCGGCCGCCGCGCCGTGCCCATCCTGCTCGGCATCTGCATCGTCGGCTTCGTCTATGCCGTCGCCCTCTACGCCCGCCTGGAGCTGTTGCGCACCCTCCTCGCCACCCTCGCTCCCTACACCGGCTTCGTGCTCATCGTTGTTTTCCAAAACGAGATCCGCCGCATCCTCGCCCGCCTCGGCCGCGCCGGCTTCACCGGCTTTCGCGAGTTCGAGCGCCGCGAGGTCGCCGATGAAATCCTGCTTGCCCTAAGCCAGCTTTCCCTGCGCAAGACCGGCGCGCTCATCGTCGTCGAAGGCCGCACCGGCCTCCGCACTTTCACCGAAAGCGGCGTCGCCATCGACGGCCGCGTCTCCCGCGATCTCCTCTGCGCCATCTTCCATCCCGGCGCCGCGCTCCACGACGGCGCCGTCATCGTGCAGGGCTCCCGCATCACCGCCGCCGCCTGCTTTCTGCCCCTCACCACCAACCCATCCCTCCTCCGCGACCTCGGCACGCGCCATCGCGCCGCCATCGGCATCACCGAGGAATCCGACGCCCTCTCCCTCGTCGTCAGCGAGGAAACGGGCCTGGTTTCCGCCGCCCTCCACGGCGAAATCGAGACCGGCATTTCGCTTCCCCGCGCCGGGCAATATCTTGCGGGCAAGGCCACGGTGCGCGAGGACGGCCCCGCCCACGACGCCCTCCCCGCCGCGGAATCCCGGCCGTGATCCGCCGCCTTACCTCCAACCTCCGCTGGAAAATCCTCGCCCTCGCCGGCGCCACTCTCCTATGGATCGCCGTGAATCGCGAAACCGAATTCACCGCCTCCGCCCGCGCCGCGCTCGAATTTAAAAACCTTCCCGAGGGTTTCGAGATATCCTCCACTCCGCCGCCGTTTGTCACCCTCCGGATTCATGGCCCTTCCGCCCGCCTCAGGCCGGAAACGCTCGCCGGCCTCACTGTCGTCCTCGATTGCTCTTCCATCGGCCGCCCCGGTCTCCACACTTTCTCGATCGGACGCGCCGAAGTCCGCCGCCCGTTTGGCATCGTCTTCGAGGCCGCCATCCCCTCCCAGGTCCAACTCGGCTTCGAACGCACCGTCTCGCGTTCCGTCCGCGTCTCTCCCGCGTACCTCCGCCCCCCGCCGCCCGGTTACCGCATCGCCAGCTACCGCATCGATCCGCCCTCTGTCGTCGTCGCCGGCCCGGAGAGCCACGTCCAGCGTGTCGAGGCCGTCGATACCGACCCCATCGACCTCAGCGCCTCCGTCGGCCGCACCGAAGTCCATCTGCCCGCCCATGTTCCCGACCCCCTGGTGCGCCTCGATCCCTCCACGCCCCTGTTAACCTATAAGGTGGTGCTCGAAAAAATACCCGCGCCCGCGCATATTCCCTGAGACCCTCCTCGCCCCCAAAGGATTACCCAGCTTCCATGTCCCGTGAACTATTCGGTACCGACGGCATCCGCGGCGTCGCCGGCCTCTATCCGCTCGATCGCGCCACCGTCTATTCCACCGGCGCCGCCCTCGGCGCATGGGTCGCGTCTTCCGGCCGCCAACCTTCCGTCGTCATTGGCATGGATACCCGCGAATCCGGCCCCTGGATCTCCTCGCTGCTCGCCTCCGGTCTCTCGCTCCACGGCGTCTCCGCGCGCTTTGCCGGCGTCACCACCACCCCCGGCGTCGCCTATCTCGCCAAGACCGGACCCTTCGCCGCCGGCGTCATGATCTCCGCCTCCCACAATCCATACCAGGACAACGGCATCAAAGTCATCGGCCATTCCGGCTTCAAACTCCCCGATGAAACCGAGGAGACCATCGAGCGCGCCATCCTCGCCAACCCGCACTCGGCGCCCGCCGCCGATCCCCCTCCTCTTATCGCCGACCCCACGCTCGACCGCCATTACATCGATTTCCTCGCCTCCATCCTCCCCGCGCCCGCGCCGCTCTCCGGCCTCGACATGGTGATGGATTGCGCCAACGGCGCCGCCTCCCATCTTGCGCCGGAGTCTCTTTGAGCGCCTCGGCGCACGCGTCCACGCCATCGGCGCCTCGCCCAATGGCCGCAACATCAATCTCGACTGCGGATCGCTGCATCTCGAGGCCCTTCGCGAAACCGTCCTCGCCCGCGGCGCCGATCTCGGAGTCGCCTTCGACGGCGACGCCGACCGCGCCCTCTTCGTCTCCTCCTCCGGCCGTATCGTCGACGGCGACGCGGTGCTTCTCATCATGGCCCGCGCCCTCCAAGCCTCCGGCCGGCTCAACGCCACCGGCGGCCCGCCGCTCGTCGTCTCCACCGTCATGTCCAACCTCGGCCTCGAACGCGCCCTCGCCGCCGCCGGAATTCGAATGACCCGTACCCCCGTCGGCGACCGCTACGTCCTCGAAGCCATGCTCCAATCGAGCGCCCTGCTCGGCGGCGAGCAATCCGGCCACGTCATCTTCCTCGATCACGCCACCACCGGCGATGGAATCCTCACCGCCCTCCTGCTCTCCGGCGTTCTCATCCGCTCCGGCGGCTCTCTCGACGCCCTCACCACCGGCCTCGAGATCTTCCCCCAACTGCTGCTCAATGTCCGCGTTCTCCAAAAACGCCCCCTCGACCAACTCCCCGCCGTCCAGCGCGAAATCCAGTCCGCTGAAGACGCTTTCAACGGCGCCGGCCGCGTCCTCGTCCGCTTCTCCGGCACCGAACCCCTCGCCCGCGTCATGGTCGAAGGCCCCGACCTCGCCCAAGTCGAGCGTTATGCCTCCCGTATCGCCGGCGCCATCCGCGCCGAACTCGGCGCCGACTAACCTGACCTCCGCGGTTTGAGGAATAAGGCCTTGACATCCAATGGCGCCCAACCCCGCTTGGCGGCAACTGGCGGCCAGGGTTTTCCAGATCACGCAATGGGTATGGGCTTCGCGGCCCTATGCCCGCTCGCCCGGCGCCGCGCGCCTCAGATCCGGTTCTTGCACATTGGCTCGTAAGTTTTCTCCGCGCCTCTTTCAAACCCCACCGCACGGCGACGCCTTCGCGCATCGCCTTCATCGGGCTGTGAAGGGGATTTTCACCCCCGAGCTGTAGAATATGGCCGGCACATAAAAAAACCGGCCAGCCTTTCGGCCGACCGGTTCTTCACACCGATTCGAACTTCGGTTACAGGCTCTTCTTGACGCCCATCCGCTTCCGCGCGATACCGATCAATCCGAGACCGCCCGCGATGAGCAGGAAGCTCGCCGGCTCCGGCGTGCCGCTGTTGACCGTTCCGACAACGCCCATCGAGAATCCGGGGGTATCGTATCCCAGGAAGTTGATGGTCGGCGAGTAGTTGGCGCCGAAAAACGCGGACTCCAGGAAGCTGTTCCCGCTGAGGTCGGGGTTGATCCCGCCCGCGCCGCTGGTCGTCGAGATGAAAGAACGCCCATTATCTGCCGTGATCGGCGAAACGGCTAGCCAATAGGTGCCCGCGGTCAGTTCGATATTCAGACCGCTCACCATCGCCTGGTATTCGTTGTACCCGAATCCCGACCGCCCCGTCGCGGCATCCGTCGCCGCGCCGGTTCCGCTCGCGATGTCCGTGCCTCCATTGCCCGCGGAGACACCCTGGCGGATATCCCAAAACGCCGATGTCCACGTGCTGCTCGCCAGGTTGTTGCTGAAGAGACCGGTGACGTCCCAAGTCTGGCCGGCCGGTACGATAAAATTATCGTAGGTATAGGATGTGATCCCGCTAACCGAATTTACTTCGTTGGTCAGTCCGTTGATCCCGTCGAAGTTGCCCTGATAAGCAAGCGTCCCCGCGCTTGCATTCAGTACGAGCAACCCGCCGGCCAACAAACTGGCTAAAATTAATTTCCTCATTGACTTCCTCCACACTAGAATTTTTCGTTGCGCACTAAGGTAAAACTACGATCCTCATGAGTATACATCAAGATGGCGTGTTTCAAACCCGGTCGAAATGCCTAACTGCCCGCGTTTCATCTCGTTTATGGAGTTTTCGGTAGTACTAGCGTCCGCAACTTACACGAAATAAAAGCGTCTCCGCTTAGTACGTGCCCAGTAGTGAAAAACGATCTTAGTAAGCCTAGACCTTATAGTACTTAATGTGGGTGACTCGGCGTTTTCCTACCCGCGTCTCGCTCCCTCTCCCTACGGGATCGAATCGTCTGCTTGCCGCTCGTCGACCACGGCGGCTTCCGCGTCCGTGGCCGTTTCTAGCCGCCTTCGCGTTCACGACGGCGTCCCGAGTCGCGGGAGCCGAAGCCCCGATTTCACCGGGCGCCAGGAGCGGCATAGTCGATCGCTCATCGCCCTCGCGCTTCCGATTCGCTTGGGCTTGGCGGCTACGGGACCGGGAAAGCCTTCCCCAGCGGCGACGATGAACGGCGGCAAGCGGATGATAAACGACGGCCGCGCTCCTTTTCGGAGCCATCTGCGGCGCTCCGGATTCTGCGTTCAAAACCAAGCCGCCGCGCGCGTTCCGGTTCCTCCCAAGGATGTCACGCTCGTCGCGTGTCTCGTTAAAACTCGATCCCGTTTCAAGTCCCTTGGTGAGCCGGGATCGCCCGGCGAGAAAAATGTTCACGGCCGGTAAGCCGCGGGGACGTTCGTCAGCCGCCCTACGTTTGCAGCTTGCCTCAAGCGATCGTCGGCCCTCGAGCATCGTGAACGGACTCCTCGACGTTTTGTTTCGCTTGGTAGAATGCGTTATGTCCATCACGCTCACCCTCGGCCCTAACGGCGAACGGCTCGTGGCGGCGCACCTCCGCACAGGCCGCTACGACTAGCCCGAAGAGGTCGTCACCCGCGCCCTCGAGACCCTCGCCGAGAAGGAACCGCCCTCGGTTCCCACGCAGTCGATGACACCCGCCGAAGCCGTGGCCGATATTCGCGAACTGCGAAAAGGCGTGACCCTCGGTGGACTTCGGATCGAGGATCTTGTCAACGAAGGCCGAAAGTACTGATGTCCCGTTTCGTGGCCGGCGCCTCGGCTACGCTCCCGTGGCGCTTCGCGGAGGAAGCGACGCAGGCGACCGAGGCGCTGCCTGAGCGTCTTCGCGCGGGCGAACCCGCGGTCGTGCCCGCTCACTGGCCTACCGAAATCATGAATGGCCTCGTCACCGCCGTCCGCCGCGGCCGGATCGATCGCGAGCGGGTCGCACGTTTCGCTCGCGATCTCAGAGCGCTTCCGATCCGTGTCGAGTCACCCCACGCTCTCCCCGCCGCCTCTTTCTCTTTACAATTCCTGAATCCCCCCCTTTCCCCCGCGTGATACGCTCGAATCGTGCGCCTTCTGCTCGTCGACGACGACGTCGAATTGTGCTCCCTCCTCGGTGAGTTCCTCCGCCGCGAAGGCTACTCAGTCCACATTGAAAACGACGGCCCGCACGGCCTCGATCAAGCCCTCAACGGCGGCCACGATCTCGTCGTGCTCGACGTCATGCTTCCTGGCTTCGACGGCTTCGAAATCCTCAAGCGCCTTCGCGCCCACAGCCAGGTCCCCGTCCTCATGCTCACCGCCCGAGGCGAAGACGTCGACCGCATCGTCGGCCTCGAACTGGGCGCCGACGACTATCTCCCCAAGCCCTTCAACCCTCGCGAGCTCGCCGCACGCGTCCGCGCCATCCTCCGCCGCGCCGACTCGGCGCCCCCCGCCGTCCGCATCGACGTCAACGGCATCAGCCTCGATCCCGGCAGCCGCCGCGTCCTCAGCGACGGCAGCCCCGTCGACCTCACCACCCTCGAATTCTCCATCCTCGAAATGCTCATGCGCTCGGCCGGCCGCGTCGTCAGCCGCGACTCGCTCATGGAGGGCCTCTATAACCGCAAAGCCACCGCCTACGACCGCTCCGTCGACATGCACGTCAGCCACCTGCGCCGCAAACTCGAACACGACCGCACTCTCATCAAAACCATCCGCGGCGTCGGTTACCAGTTCTGCCGCACCGCCGAAGACAGCGCGCAGGCATGAGATCCCTCTTCACCAAAATCCTCCTCTGGTTCCTCGTCACCACCTTTCTCACCAGCCTCGGCGTCGCCATCACCAGCGCTCTCGTATTTGAAGCCGCCGAACCCCGCCGCGCTCCCTTCGGCCCCTTCTCCATGCGCCAGTTGAACGAGGCCCGCCAAGCCTGGGAATCCGGCGGTAAACCGGCCCTCACCGCCATCCTCGCCCGCTTCCGCCGCTTCGACCGCAGCGAGGTCTACCTCACCGGCGCCGATGGCCGCGACCTCCTCACCGGCGCCGACCGCTCCTCCGATCTCCCCGGCCACAATCGGCTCCTGCGCGCCATCTTTATGCGCCGCCCCGTCATCGCCCAGGCATCCGACGACGGCCGCTATTTCTTCGTCATCGTCCCCGGCCCCCGCCGCGGCGGCCCCTTCTGGTTCTTCCGCATCGAACACCTCTGGGTCCTCGGCCTCGCCGTCTTGCTCTGTTACGCCCTCGCCTACCACCTCAGCTCTCCTGTCCGCAAGCTCCAACGCGCCGTCGACCGCTTCGGCCGCGGCGATTTCTCCGCCCGCGCCTCCTCCAAACGTCACGACGAACTCGGTCAGCTCGCCCGCGCCTTCGACCGCATGGCCGGACGCATCGAAACCCTCCTCACGGCCGAGCGCCGCCTCCTCCTCGACATCTCCCACGAACTGCGCAGCCCGCTCGCCCGCTTGAGCGTCGCCGTCGAACTCGCCCGCTCCGACCACGACCCCTCCGCCTCGCTCGACCGTATCGAGCGCGAAGCCGGCCGCCTCAACGAGCTCATTGGAGGCCTTCTCGAAGTTACCCGCGCCGAAGGCGACCCCACCGCCCAGCACCGCGATTTCCTCCGCCTCGACGAACTCCTCGCCGACATCGTCGACGACTGCCGCATCGAAGCAACGCCCAAGGACTGCTCCCTCCACATCGTAGAAAACGCCCGCGTCTATTTCCCCGGCGACGCCGAACTCCTCCGCCGCGCCATTGAAAACGTCGTCCGCAACGCCATCCGCTACGCCCCTCCCGAAACCGCCGTCGACATCGCCCTCCGCTCCGAGAGCGCGCACGCCGCCATCGTTATTCGCGACCGCGGCCCCGGCGTTCCCGAGGATTCCCTTCCCCGCATCTTCGATCCCTTCTATCGCGTCGATTCCGACCGCGGCCGCTCCAGCGGCGGCGTCGGCCTCGGACTCTCCATCGCCCGCCGCGCCGTCGAACTTCACGGAGGCGCTCTCACCGCCCGCAACGCCCTGCCCGGCCTCGAAGTCTCCATCCGCCTCCCGCTCGTCGCTCACGAAGATCCCGAACAACTTCGCCCGCGCGAAAAAGCCCTCGGCTAACCTACAGATCCAAATTCTTTCGCGCCCAGACGATGCTCTTCCAGTTGTTCTCGTCCTCGAGCTTCAACTGTTCCGCCGCGCCCAATCCCGCGGTCCGCGGCAACCGCTCTCTCGGTGGATGCTTCTTCACCGCCTCCAGCGTCGCCGCCAAATCCCTCCCCGGCAACGGGCTGTAGGAATCGTCGAACGTCACCCAATATTTATCCGTGAAAACCGGGATCTTCAGCGGATCGCGCGTGATCGTCTCCAGGTCGAAAGTCGTATTTGGATTCTTTTCCCGCAGCGCCTGAACCATTCCCTTGAGATCGAGGAATCCTTCGCCCAATGGAACTTCCGACAACAAAAATCCATCCTCGTACATCGCCACACCCATGTCCTTGATGTGGCACGACCGCACGTAGGGCTGCAGCGTGCGGAGCGTCTGCATCGGTTCCTCGCACAGCGATAAATTATTTCCGAAGTCCAGATGCACTCCGACCCACTCGCTCCCCACGCCCTTGATCCACGCCGCTTGTTCCGCCGAACGCCAGCCCTTATGATTCTCGATGCCCAAAAATACGCGATGCTTGCGCAGGATCGGCTCCGCCCTGGCGATCGTCGCCTTGCAGCGCTCGAAATCCGCCTTGAAAGCAGGGAAGCTGTCCAGCGCCTCGTAGCGCCGATCCGTCATCGCCGCATGGAGCCCCCAGGCGCCCGCGTCCTTCGCCGCCTTCACGTTCGTCTCGAAAGCGTCGAGATCCGCATCGGTGCGGGGCAACGGAATATTCAGGATGGCCCGCATGTTGTAAGCCTCCAGCTTCCGCCGGAACTCCTTCACCGCCGCCGCGTCGTAGGAGGCCAGCCTCGTCTCGGCGCCGCTCAACCCCAGCGTATGGCAGTACTCGATAAAATCGACCGGCGGCTTCGCCTGGCTGTTCGCCCGCACGCGCCGGCCGAATCCCGCCGGCGTCCCACCCAGACCTCGCGCGCCCCCCGCCTTCCCTTCGTCCGCCCCCAGCCTCGGCAACAGCGCCGCCATACCGCCCGCCGCCATCAGCACTTCCCGTCTGGTCATTTCGAATCTCCTCCCGCCAATGCAAACCCGTACAGCGTATCGCCCGCTCCCGCCACAATATACTGCTTCCCGTCCAGCATCCACGTCGAAGGGCCATCGCTCACATTCGAGGTCAGCCGCTGATGCCACAATATCTTTCCATCCGCCGGATCGAACGCCACCAGACTTCCGGAATCGCCCGTGAACAACAGGCGCCCCGCCGTCGTCAGAATCCCGCCCGGTCATCCCGCCGCCCGCGTGCTCATGCTTCCACTTCACCGTCCCCGTGCGCACATCCAGCGCGAACAGCGCCGAACGCATGTCGAAATTTCCCCCGCCTCCGCCGCCGTATCCCTCCGGCTCCGGCGATGTGTCGTACAAATACGACAGCCCGTAAGCTTCCGTCCCGTTCAGATAAAATAATCCCGTTTGCGGATCGTAGCTCGGCGGCGGCCAGTTCGTCGCGCCCATCGCCGGCATGTCGATCATCGACCCATCCACCTTCGGCTCCTTCGCCGGATCCGGAATCGGCTGTCCTTTCGCATCCACCCCCTTCGCCCAATTCCCCGTGCCCGAAAACGGCTTCGAAACCAGATCCTTCCCCGTCGCCCGGTCCAGCACGAAAAACCATCCGCAGCGCGCCCCCTGCGCCAGCAGCTTGCGCGGCTGCCCGTCGATGTCCATGTCGAACAGCACCGGCGTCTCCACGTTGTCCCAATCGTGCGTGTCGTGCGGCGAAGCCTGGAACCACCAAACCAGTTTTCCGGTATCCGGATTCAACGCGACGATCGACGCCGTCCACAGGTTCGCCCCTTTCCGGCTCTGCCCCGCGAACACCGGGTTCGCGTTTCCCGTGCCCCAATACAGCAGATTCAACTCCGGATCGTAGGTGCCCGTCAGCCACGTCATCCCGCCGCCGTGATCCATCGCGCTTTTGTTCGGCCACGTCTCCGACCCCGGATCGCCCGGCTTCTCCGGCTCCGTCCACCACCGCCATTGCAGATCGCCCGTCTCCGGATCGCGCGCTTCCAGATACCCGCGCACGTCCATCGCATCCCCGCCCACGCCCACGATCACGTGGTCCTTCACGATCATCGGCGCCATCGTCGTGAAATATTGCAGCTTCTCGTCGGCCACCTTCTTCCGCCACCGCTCCTTTCCGTTCTTTCATCTCGAGTGAAATGAACCATCCGTCCGGCGTCAGAAAGTACAGCCAGTTGCCGTAAATCCCCACGCCGCGCTGCCCGATCAGGTGCCCGCCGTGATCCTCGAAATCGTACTGCCACACCTTGCTCC
This sequence comes from uncultured Acidobacteriota bacterium, assembly GCA_963823105.1. Classification (GTDB taxonomy): domain Bacteria; phylum Acidobacteriota; class Terriglobia; order Bryobacterales; family Bryobacteraceae; genus JAJYKC01. The sequence goes on along the minus strand of CAWGKC010000004.1, from coordinate 138,366 downwards.
CGGTGCGCGCGTCGATGGCGAAGATGTGATCGGGAATCGTGAAATACAGCATCCCATTCACCATCAGCGGCGTCGATTTGATCACCGGATTCCCCACGCCGCGCTGCGGCCCGATCCCCTCGATCCGGTACATCCAATCGATCTTCAGCAGTCCGATGTTCGTTTGGTTGATCTGGTCCAACTCGCGGAACCGCCGCCCCGAGTAATCGCCGTTGTAAGTCGGCCACGCGTCCGCCGGCGCATGAAAAAGCGTCAGCGATTTCGGATTCAAACCCTGCGCCCGCGCGAGGAGCGAAACCGCGGCGAGGGCCATCGCCCGCATCTTCACTTGAGCGTCTCCAGATACGCGGTTATGTTGTGCATATCCGCGTCCGTGTACTTCGGCAGCAGCGCCCGATGCCCGCCCAGCTTGTCCTCCGCCTCCACCTTCACCGCCGCGCGCGGCCAGGAATGATACTCGCCGTCCGCATCCCGGATCTCCACGTCGAAATCGTCCAGCTTCACCACCGTTCCCGTGATCGTGCGCCCGTCCCCCGTCGCCACCGTCACCCGCGCCGCGCCCCGGTTCGCCGGCCACAGAAACCTCGCCTGCATCTCCGCCGCCTCCGGAAATTTCGCGCCGATCTTCGCCAGATCCCCCGCCGCCGAGTGGCACTCGCCGCAATGGGCCTCAAAAAACTCCCGCCCCTTCGCCGCGTCCCCGCTCGTCTGGCTGCGCAGGTTCCCATAAAGCTGCCGGTACCCTCCGCGGTTCGCCGCCGCTTCCACCTGCATCTTCAGGAACTGCGAAATATCGTGGATGTCGTCTTTGGACAACTGCGGAAACGCCGGCATCCCCGCCTGCGGACGCCCTGCGTGAATCACCGGCCCGATCGACTCGTCGTTCTCATCGTGCAGCACCGCCACCGACCGCACCAGATTCGGCCCCTGCGACCCTCGCGCGTTCTCGCCATGACACGCCGCGCAATTCTGCGCATACAGCGGCTGCCCTTTCTTCGCCGCCGCCGCGTCCGGCGCCGGCCCCAGCCCCAGAAAATCCCGCGTCGTCCCACGTCCCGGCCCGCGCGCCGCCGGCGCCATCCCCTCCTGCGCCGCAACCGGACCCCGCGCCCCAACGGCGATCGTCACTGCGACGAAAATAAAACGCCACCCGCGACCTGGCAAGTTTCCTCCCGTCCACATTATCAAGGAATCGCCCTCCATTCCGCGCGATCCTATAAATATGAACTGGACGGCAACCGGCGCCATCTCCCTCGCCCTCGCGGTCATGATCGGAGCCTTCGGCGCCCACGGCCTCAAGGGCCGTCTCGACGAGTACTCCATGACCATCTACGAGCGCGCGGTGATGTACCACTTCTTCCACGCCCTCGGAATCCTGCTCGCCGCCGCGCTTGCTCGAACCGGCGCCGTCACTGCTTCGGCCGCCGCGTGGGCCGGATGGCTCCTCCTCGCCGGCATCGTCCTCTTCTCCTGCAGCCTCTACGTTCTCGCGATCACCGGCGTCCGCACCTTCGGCGCAGTCACTCCGTTCGGAGGACTCGCCTTCATCGCCGGCTGGCTCGCGCTCGCCATCGGCGCACTCCGCGTCAACAAATAAGGCAGAGCCAGCCTTCGCGCTCCAGCCTTCGCACCACCGCAAACGGCAGCGCCGGCGCCTCGTCCTCCCGAAACCCCGACAGAATCAAAGCCCCTCCCCGCTTCCGCGCGCGATCCAATTCCCCTGCCATCCGCTCCACCGCCTCGCTCGATATATTCGCCGCCACCACATCGGCGAACCCGGCGCGTACCGCATCCACCGATCCCACAAACATCGGCACCCCGATCCGCTCCCGCGCCACGCGCACCGCCTCTTCGTCGGTGTCGCAAGCGACAATCCCCGCCGCGCCCAGCAATCGCGCCGCCTCCGATAGAATCCCCGACCCGCACCCGACATCGAGAAACGTCCCGCCCGGAACGACGCCCGTCTCCATTGCCGCCAAACACAACTGCGTGCATGGATGCCACCCCGTGCCGCAAGCCATCCCCGGCTCGATCGTCAATCGCAAACGCCCCGCTGGCGTCGCCTCACGCGACCACGGAGGAACCAGAAAAAACCGCGCGCCAATCTCCAGCGCCGGAAACGACTCCCTCGTCGCCCGCTCCCAATCGACGTCCGCCTCCCGCCGCGCCACCGGCTCAAACGCCGCGAACCGCGCCGCCATCGCGTCCATCAACCCGTCGTCCGCGAAAAACGCCCGCCACCCTCCCGGCTCCTCCGCAATCCCCGCCGTCCCCGCCTCGCTCAACTCCGCCGCCAGCCGGTCCTCATCTTCCACCGCGCACCGCAGCAGCAGCGAGAACACCTATCCCTGCACGCGCTTCTCTTTGCCCTCCCAGAAGCGCTCTTTCAAAACCATCTTGCGAATCTTCCCCGTCCCCGTCTTCGGCAGCTCCGCTTCACTGAATTCGATGATGCGAGGCATCTTATACCGTCCCAGCCTCGCCGCCAGAAACTCCATCAACTGTTCGGCCGTCAACTTCGACCCCGCCTTGCGCACGACGATCGCCGCCGGCACTTCGCCCCAGCGGTCGTCCGGCGCAGCCACCACCGCGCACTCGAACACCTCCGGATGCGCGAAGATATGCTTCTCCACTTCCAGCGACGATATGTTCTCGCCCCCGCTGATGATGATCTCCTTCTTGCGGTCCACGATGTGTATATAGGCGTCCTCGTCCCACACCGCCATGTCGCCAGTATGGAACCACGGCCCGCTCATCACCGCCGCCGTCGCCTCCCGCTCCCGGTAATAGCCGTCCATGATGTGGTCGCCCATCGCCACCACTTCGCCGATCGACTGCATATCGCGCGGCACGTCGCGCATCTCCTCGTCCACCACCCTCAGCGTCACGTTCGGAATCGGCCAGCCCGCCATAGCGTGCCGCCGGAACCGCTCCGTCTCCGACGCATACGACGGTTCCTTGTCCCGCCCCGATGTCAACACCGGACACGTCTCCGTCAACCCGTACCCCCCGAAGCATTCGCAGTGAAACGCATTCTCCATCCGTTCCACCAGATCCGGCGACGCCGCCGCCCCGCCGATGTTGATGTTCCTCAAGCTCGACAAATCGTGCTTGCCGATCTCCGGGCAATTCAACATCGCGTTGGCCATCGTCGGCACCACGCACATGTCCGTCGCTCGATGTTTCTCGATCAGCGCGAACACCTGCGCCGGATCGAAGCGCCGCACCATCACCTGCTTGGTCCCGAGCATCGTCGATGCCTGCGGACGCCCCCACCCATTCGCGTGGAACAACGGAATCGTGTGCAAGTCCACCATCGTCGGCAAATTCTCGAACAACGTCGCCACCGACAGCGCGTGCAAATACAGCGTTCGGTGCGACAGCACCACTCCCTTTGGCGTGCCCGTGCTTCCGCTCGTATAAAACAACTCGGCCGGCGCCATCTCGTCGAAGCTGAAGACGTCGGCGTGCTCGGCCACGCCCTTGTCCAGCAGCTCCTCGTACGTCATGTCCGCGGCCGGAACCTTCTCGTCGATCGTCACATAGCGCTGAATCGACGGGCAAGCCGGTTTCAACCGCTCCACTAATGGCGCGAAGTCGTTTTCGAAGATCAGCATCTTCGCCCCGGAATGGTTCAGAATCGCCACCAATTCCTGCGGCGACAGCCGCACGTTTAGCGGCATCACGATCCCGCGCGCCTGCACCACGCCATAGTAGCCTTCCAGCAACTGGTGGTTGTTGAAACTGAGATACGCCACGCGGTCGCCCGGCTGAACGCCTTCTTTCACCAACGCCGACGCCAGCCTCTCCGCCCGCTCGCCAAACTGCCCGTAGGTGAACTCCTTCGCCCCGCATACGACGCCAATTTTCTTGCTAAACACATCCACGGCGCGGTGGAGGCAGCGAATCGGTGTAAGCGGGACGAACATGTGGGGATTGTACTAAAACGCAAACCGGCGGAAGAAACTATCCGTCTTCCACTCCGGCCGCGCCGGCTCATTCGCCACCCTCATCAACAGGTCCAGAATCACTTCGTCGAATTTCGCCGCCGCTTCCAGATTCACCGGCTGCGCCAAATCGTCCGACGGCGCGTGATAGCGGTTCGTCAGCCAATCCTTGAAAATCTTCTCCTCCGGCGTCCCCGGCGCGAACCCGAACTTGAACGCCAGCGACGGCACCCCTCGCTTGATGAAACTGTACTGGTCGCTCCGTATAAACCCGTTGCGCTGCGGATGCTGGTCGGCCTCGATCGTCACTCCATACTTCGCCCCCGAGGCCCGGATCGCATCCCCCAGCGTCGATTCGTCCAATCCCTGCACCTCCAGCGCCCGCAGCGGAACCAGCGGCAGGAACATGTCCAGATTCAAATCGGCCGCGATGCCGGACAGCGGAACCGTCGGATGCGCCGCGAAATATTGCGACCCCAGCTCCCCTTTCTCCTCCCCGCAAACCGCCAGAAAAATCAGCGACCGCCTCGGATGCGGATGCCGCTTCGCCATCCGCCGGGCAGTCTCCAGCACCGTCGCGATCCCCGATGCGTCGTCCATCGCCCCGTTGTAAATCGAATCGCCGTGAATTGGCTCACCGATCCCCACATGGTCCAGATGGGCGCTCAACACGACATATTGATCCTTCAACTTTGCATCGGAGCCGGGCCAAATCCCCACCACGTTCGGCGACTCGGCTTTCGACCGCTCCACCGTCACGTGCGCCGCCACTGACCCTTTCAGCGGAAAATGCGGCAGCGCCCCGCCGCTTTTCGCCAGCGCCAGAATCTCCGCGATCGTATGCCCCGTGCCTTGCAAGAACAGATCCGCCTTCGCCGGATTCACCCGCAGCGCCAGCTTCAATCCGGCCGCCGGATCGAGCGCCGCGTCGCCGGCCAAACTCATCGACGGCATAAAGCGCGACAGCGCCGCGCGCTCCCACGGAATATCCGACGTCGCCGGATTCGGGATGGCCGCGATGCCGATCGCCCCCGCCGCTTTCAGCGCCTTCCACCGCTCCTCCAGCGATTGGGAATGCGCCGCCAGCGCGCCGGCGATGGTCTTCGGCGCGCCCATCAAATACACCGCGATTTTGCCGTGCAGATCCACACCCGTCAAATCGTCATAGTGCGCCTCCGGAATCCGCAGCCCATACCCGGTAAACACCGCCTCCGCTTCGGTGTCCCCACCCGGGTCGCCGGCCATCGCGATCACCGCGTCGTCACCCAGCTTCAAATCCTTTCGCGCGCCGCCGCGAATTAACGCCAAGCTCGACTGCGCCTCCACGAGCTTCTTCACGTCGAACTTCACCGGCTGAAAATAGCCGTCCTCTCCTCCCGGCTTCAGCTTGTCCTTGGCGAACGCGCCGGCCACGTACTCCGACGCCTTGCGGTACCCTTCGCTCCCCGTGTCGCGCCCCTCCAGCGCATCGCTCGCCAGGTATTCGATATGCGCCCACCACGCCCGCCCCTCGGCGTGGTAATCGACGGCGGCGGCCAGCGTCACGGCCGCGAGCGAGAAGGCAAAAAAGCGAAGCATGGCGATCCATCTATAATGACCGTAACAACCATGAAAGGCAAAATCGCCAGCCTGCTGGTCTGCGCGGCGCTGCTCTGCAACGCCCAGCGCAAAGAATACGAGCGCCCCGTGCGCCAAGCCTCCCGCGGCCTCCACGGAGCCATCGCCACCGGCAGCGACTACGCCGCCGAATCCGGCATGCGTCTCTACCTCGAAGGCGGCAACGCCGTCGACGCCGCCATCGCCGCCATGTATGCCGCCATGACCACCGAGTTCTCCCACATCGGCTGGGGCGGCGAAGCTCCCATCCTCGTCCGCACCAAAGACGGCAAGGTCCACGCCATCCCCGGTGTCGGCACCATGCCCAAACTCGCCACCGCCGAGTTCTACCGCACGCGCCGCCTGCAGCCTTTCGAAGTGCTCGAGATGGACCCCGGCGGACTCCGCGGCATCATCCCCGTCGCCGGCCTCATGCCCGTCCTCGTCCCCAGCTCCGTCGACGCCGGCCTCGTCGCGCTCCAGAATTACGGAACCAAATCCTTCACCGAAGTCGCCGGCCCCGCCATCGAGCTCGCCGAAGGCGAACCCATCGACGAGCAGCGCTCCGGCGCCATCGCCCGCTCCCGCCGCTTCTTCGATATGTGGCCCACCTCCCGCAAAGTCTACATGCCCAATGGCCGCGTTCCCCTCCCCGGCGAGATTTTCCGCCAGCCCGATCTCGCCCGCACCCTCCGCGCCATGGCCGCCGCCGAACAGGCCGCCCTCAAATCCGGAGCATCCCGCACCGCCGCCCTCGAAGCCGTCCGCGATTATTTCTACCGCGGCGAAGTCGCCCACAAAATCGACGCCTTCATGCGCGAGAACAACGGGCTCCTTCGCTACGAGGACATGGCAGCCTTCCACATCGCGCCGGAGGAGGCGGTCAGCACCACCTACCGCGGCTACACCGTTTACAAACCCGGCTTCTGGAGCCAAGGCCCCGCCCTCATCGAAACTTTGAACATGCTGGAGGGTTTCGACCTCCGCTCCCTCGGCCAGAACTCCGCCGCCTACATTCACAAATGCGTCGAGGCCCTCAAGCTCGCCTACGCCGACCGCGATACTTACTACGGCGATCCGAAATTCAACACCATCGCCGCCGACGTCCTGCTCTCCAAGGACTACGCCGCCGAGCGCCGCAAACTCATCACCGACCGGGCTTCCCAGGAATTCGTGCCCGGCGCCATCCACGGCAAAACCGGCCGCCATCCCGCCGAATCCGAAACCACCCACGTTAAAATCGACGACGCCCTCATGGCCCGCGACACCACCTGCATCGACACCATCGATAAAGACGGCGTCGCCGTTTCCATCACCCCCTCCGGCGCTTGGCTTCCCTCCGTCATCGCCGGCGACACCGGCATCGCCCTCACCGCCCGCGCCCAAAGTTTTCTGTTGATCCCCGGCCATCCCAACGAGCTCGCCGGAGGCAAGCGTCCCCGCGTGACCCTCAGCCCGACGATGGTGACGCAAAACGGCAAACCCTACATGACCCTCTCCACCCCCGGCGGCGACAACCAGGACCAAAGCCTCCTTCAACTCTTCCTGAACACCGTCGAGTTCGGCATGAACGCCGAAGCTTCCGTCGAAGCCCCGCGCTACCAGACCCGCCACCTGATCTCCAGCTTCGACAACCACGCTTGGAACCTCGGCGATCTGCTGCTCGACGAAAGAATCCCCGCCCAGACCGCCGCCCAGCTCGCCGCCATGGGCCACCACGTCGAACTGCGCTCCAAGTGGGCCAGCGGAGCCGCCCCGGTCATGGTCCGCATGTTGCCCGACGGCGTCATCGAAGCCGGCGCCGACCCCTACGCCTACCGCGTCGCCCGCGCCTGGTAATCGCGCGGTGTACAATCTCCCCCTCTTCGCCGAGCGCGCCGGCTTCGACCGCGACGCCCTCGCCCGCAAGCTCCGCGCCCTCGCCGAAGAAGGCGTCTGGATCGGAACCAGTTCCTGGAAGTACGAAGGCTGGCTCGGCCAGATCTATACGCCGGAGCGCTACGAAACCCGCGGCAAATTCTCCGAAAAACGCTTCCAACAGGAGTGCCTCGCCGAATACGCCGAAGTCTTCCCCATCGTCTGCGGCGATTTTTCGTTCTACCAATTCCCCTCCCCGCACTATTGGTCGCACCTGTTCGCCTCCGCCCCCGAGCGCTTGCGCTGGACCCTGAAAGCCCCCGAACAACTCACCGTTAAATCGTTCCCCAAACACGCCCGCTACGGAGCCCGCGCGGGCGTTGCGAACCCGTCCTTCTTAGACGCGGAACTCTTCCAGCGCCTGTTCCTCGACCCCCTAACGCCCTACCGCGAACGCATCTCCGCCATCATCCTGGAGTTCGGAACCTTCAACAAACAATGCGTTCGCCAACGTCCGCGAATTCGCCGCCGCCCTAACCCCATTCCTGGCCGCGCTCCCCCCCGCCTTCCACTACGCCGTAGAAATCCGCAACCCCGATTACCTCCGCCACGAATATTTCCAGTGCCTCCACGACCACGGCGCCGCCCACGTCCTGAACGCCTGGACCCGCATGCCCGAAATCGGCGCCCAAATGCGAATCGAGGAAGCCTTCCCCGCCCCTTTCACCGTCGCCCGCGCCCTGCTCCGCCGTGGCCGCCCCTACGCCGAAGCCGTCGAACGCTTCTCCCCCTATCGCGCGGTGCAGGATGAAAACCCCGAAACCCGCGCCGCCCTCCGCGACTTAATCCACCGCTCCCGCGACCGCCGCGAACCGTCGTATATTTTCGTCAACAACCGCCTCGAAGGCAACGCCCCCGCCACCATCGAATCGCTGGCCGGTGACTGAACCTCCGTGGTAATCTTGAGGTTAGTTCCCTTCCCCATTCGGGCCTGTAGCTCAGTTGGTTAGAGCGCTTCCTTGACACGGAAGAGGTCGGAGATTCGAGTTCTCTCAGGCCCACCAAGTTCCGTTGACGCCGGCTCTTGCGATAATCGATCCAAAGGATCTTCAACGATGCGGATTACGCTGGAACTTCCGGAGGACATCGCCCAGGAGCTTGCTACCACGTGGAAGGACCTGCCCCGCGCCGCATTGGAGAGCCTGGCGCTCGAAGCCTACCGGTCCCGCGCGCTCACCACCGCCCAGCTTCGTCGGCTCCTCGGTTTTGAAACGCGAATGCAAGCGGATGCCTTCTTAAAAGCGCACGATGTCTACGATTACACTGCCGCGGATTTCGAACAGGATCGCGAAACCCTCCGCCAACTTAAGTTTAGGTAGTCAACGACCCGCGGTGGATGACCCGTTTATTTGCGGCTCGCCATAGGAATAGGTCAGGTCGTGCGTTTATCGTGGGCCTCCAGGAGCCTTGGGCCTACCTCGATGGCCCACTTCGCCGACCGTCCATCCACCGTCTCCTCGCGCGCCAACTCCGCCCCATACGCGAGCGCCGCATCGACGTCCTCGCCCTGAAGCGAAGGATAGCTCGCAAGTATCCCGGCGCGGTCCACACCGGCGGCGACATTGTCCAGAACCACCGAAACCATGATCCGCGTCCCGCGAATACACGCCTTGCCGTGACAAACGGAAGGGCTGACGCTGATTCGCTCTTTCCAGCTTCCCACCCCTCGATTCTACGCCCTCCCCTCACGTAACCACCAACGCCACCGCCGCCGCGCTCATCACCCCCGCGCAAATCCATCCCAACACCTTCGCCCCGCGCGAATTCACCCGCCCGCGCATCACCTTCTTGTCGCTCGTAAGCAGCACCACCAAAATCACCAGCGGCGGCGCGAGCATGCCATTTACCACCGCCGACCAGAACAGCATTTTCACCGCGTCCAGACCCGCGAAATTGAGCGCCAGCCCCACCACCATCGCCCCCGCGATCACCAGGTAAAACTGCGGCGCACGGCCCGGCTTGTCGCTCAGCGAGGCCGCCTTCCACGATGCCGCTTCGGCGATTCCGTACGCGCACGATCCCGCCAGCACCGGGACGCCCAACATGCCCGTCCCCACCAATCCCAGCGTGAACAACCAATACGCTCCCTCGCCCGCCAATGGGCGCAACGCTTCGGACGCTTGTTTCGCCGTTTCGATATTCCGCACGCCATGCGCGTGCAGCGTAGCCGCCGTCGTAAGAATGATGAAAAACATCACCAGATTCGAAGCGAACATTCCCGTCACCACGTCTTCCTTCGCCGCGCTCAATTCTCGGTTCGTGGAACCTCGCCGCTGCGCCACCGTCCTCTTCCCGTGCTTCCGGTCTTCCTCCACCTCCTGCGCCGCCTGCCAGAAGAATAAATACGGAGAAATCGTCGTACCCAAAATCCCCACCAGCACGGACATATAGGATCGCGTCCATTCCACGCGCGGAACAAACGTTCCATGAACGGCGGCGCCCCAATCCGCCCGCGCAAGGAACGCCGTGATCACGTAAGCGAACAGCGCGAGAGTAAGCCACTTAAGTACGCTCGCAATCCGATTGTAAGATGTCCAGACTAACAGCCCGGTAATTAGCGACGCGAAAAACGGCGTCCAGAAGTAAGACGAGATGCCCGTTACCATCCGCATCGCATCGGCCATCCCGCCCAGAGTCCGCTCCGATGTTGAACACGTTCGCCACCACCAACAGTAGGCAGGCGGCCCAAAGCACCCACCTCGAATACCTCAGCCGGATCGCCCCTCCCAACCCCCGCCCCGTCACCATTCCCAGCCGCGCGCACATCAATTGCACCGCCGCCATCAAAGGAAAAGAAACCAGCGCCGTCCACAGGAAGGCGTATCCGAAAACCGCCCCCGCCACGGAGTAAGTCGAGATCCCCGACGGATCGTCGTCCGCCGCTCCCGTAATCAGCCCCGGCCCCAGATTGGAAAAGAACCGTCGCACATTTCCGGGCTGATCCGGCTCATCCATTTGCTTGGCGGACTTCATAATTCACGAACTCCGGTCATCATTGCACTCCGTCAAATCAAGCGAACCCGCCCCGCGGTTTCTCGCTCCCACAGTACGACTCGGTTCCGGCGGTTGGTGTATCCCGGTTTTTCAGTGGTACGGTGAAAAAGAGAGTGACCGAATTTTGGCGCACACGGAGCCCGACTACCGAATCGAGCGCGACACCATGGGTGAAATGCGCGTGCCGCGGGACGCCCTCTACGGAGCGCAAACCGCCCGCGCCGTGGAAAATTTCCCCATCGGCCGAATGCGGTTTCAGCGGCCGTTCCTGCGCGCCCTCGGCTTGATTAAGGCCGCCGCCGCTCAGGTGAACGGCCGCATGGGCCACTTGCCGCCGGCCAAAGCCGCCGCAATCGAAGCCGCCGCCAACGAGGTTGCCGAGGGCCTCCACGACGACGCGTTCGTCGTGGACGTTTTTCAGACCGGCAGTGGCACCTCAACCAACATGAACGCCAACGAAGTGATTGGCCATCTGGCGGGCGCGCACCCCAACGACGACGTCAATCGCGGCCAGTCCAGCAACGACGTGATTCCCACCGCCTTGCACCTGGCGGCCGTTGAGTCGATTCGTGGGCAATTGCTCCCCGCCATGCGCGGCCTGCAAGAGGCGCTGGCGAAGAAGGCCCGCGAATTCGACGACGTAATCAAGATCGGCCGCACGCACCTTCAGGACGCCGTCCCCATGCGCCTGGGCCAGGAGTTTTCCGGATACGCGCGGCAGGTGGAGCTGGCGCGGGAGCGCGTCGAGTCGGCGCTGCCGGCCTTGTGCGAACTGGCCCTCGGTGGCACCGCCGTGGGCACGGGCCTCAATGCGCCCGAAGGCTTCGCCGCCGCGGTAATCGCGGAATTGGCCGTCCGCACCGGCCTGCCCCTTCGCGAGGCATCCAATCGTTTCGAAGCCCAGGCCGCGCGCGACGCCGCCGCATTCCTGTCCGCCGCGCTGAGAAACTACGCGCTGTCTCTCACCAAGATCGCCAACGACATTCGCTGGCTCGGCTCCGGACCGCGCTGCGGCATCGGCGAGATTCGATTGCCCGCCACCCAACCTGGCTCCAGCATCATGCCCGGCAAAATCAATCCGGTCATCGCCGAGAGCCTCCTGATGGTCTGCGCGCAGGTGATTGGGCACGACACCGCCATCGCCTGGTGCGCCGCCGCCGGCAATTTCGAGTTGAACGTCATGATGCCCCTGATCGCTTGGGATCTGCTGGACTCGATCGAACTTCTCTCCGCGGCCACCCGAAATTTCGATACACGTCTCGTCCGCGGACTCGAAGCCAACCGCGAACGCGCCGCGGCATTCGTCGAGCAATCTCTCGCCATGGCCACCGCGCTCGCCCCCGTCATCGGCTACGCGCAAGCCGCCGCGCTGGCCAAGGAAGCCGCCGCCACCGGCCGCACCATCCGGGAAGTCGCCCGCGAGCGAAGTGGCATCCCGTCTTCCGAACTGGAGCGTTTGCTCGACCCTCGCCACCAATCGTCGTAAATTCGGATACACGCGCCCGGCCTCGGCGCAGCGACGCCGGAACCAAGGGCGAAAGCCGCCGCCAACACCCGCGATCAACCGTTCGAGATGCTTATTCCGGAACTCGACAGCGTGTTAAAAATAATCGCCATCGGATTGAACGTGCCGCTCTGGCTCCCGCTGGCTTGAAACGCCGCCAATGCTTGACTCAGCGCTTGGCTCGAAGGGCTCGTGCCGTTCGTGCTGCTCGAACCGCTGGCGATCGAAGCGCTCGAGGAGCTACTGGCGCCGCCGTCGCCATCCGAATCGGAGGATGCCGCCTGGGCGTGATGATGGTGATGCCCGCCCATCGCCTGGGCCAGGTCCTGGATATTGGGAAGGTTGCCGCTGCTCGACGCATTGGTGAAATCCGCCGCCAATTTATTGAGTTCCGTCGCCGCCGCTGTATTGCCGTTCGCCTGGGCGGTTTTAGCCGCGGTTTGCAGGTTCGTCGCGATTTGCTGTGTCACCTGCTGGTACTTGGTTGGATCCGACTGCTGAAGCTGCTGGAGCGTGTTCAGCAGTTGGGCGAACGGGGAAAGTTGGCTGTTGTCCGGCTGCGTCGGAATCGCGGAAGTGCCGGCCCCGTTCAGAACGCTCCCGGCCGTGTTGGTGGATCGGCTGGTATTTTGCAACGCCGTGGCGAGGATCTGCTGAAGATAGCTGCTCGAATTGTGGATGGGAATGGTGCTCATGCCTCTATCGGATAGCACTCGTATCGCCACAGCCGGGATCTCCTAAGTGATTGAAAAAGGCCGCCAGGATTCCGCTAAACAGCCATTTTTTTAACATCGCGCCCGATTCTTGGCGCCGAATAACTCCAGTCCTTCGAAAAGCCAGATTTATAACCTCCACGCCACCAATAACTTACAAAATAACCGCCTCGGCCGGAATAAACTCGCCGGCCCCCGCGCGAAGCCGGGCCGTGGACGAGTCACCATCCCCAAAAATATTTCTTTCCCATCCCCCTCAACACCTTACACGCCATTCGCGAATTCCGCCGCTCGTTTTTTCCCACCCCCGCGCTATCGTGTAACCAAGAGCGAGACGACTGATCATCTTCGTCCTCGCCGCTAAGCGGTTTCCATCCTAGGCAAAGGAGACCGTGAATGCAAAAAGGTGGGCGCTGGCCGCTCGCGTTTGACGCGGCCCCTATCCAGTTTAAGGGTTACCTGAACGGGTTTTAGATCTTCGTAAAACCGCAACGTTGCACTTATTATCGGGAGCAAAGAAACGAAGGACAGAAAGTAGAAAGTAAATCGGATCGAAACGGCAAACCGGAAACCCGGTAAGCGCTTGGCGGTCACTAAGTAACTATGTTACAGGACCACTTTCTCCAGTGGCCTACAAAACCGCCTCGGCCGAAATCAATTCGCCGGCCCCCTGCGCGCAGCGCCTTTTCATCCCTCGTTGTGGCCTGAGCGAAGCTGGGCCGTGGGCGAGTCACGCGCACCGCAAACATTTCATCCCTCGCGTTCTCACGGCGTTGCATCCGTTTCACCCGCTCGCCGCCACGCGCTCCCGCTATACTACCGGCAAATGAAAAATCGCCGAATTCTCGCTCCCATTAACTCCGCTCGCACAAACTCCGCGCCCCGGATTCGGCCCCGGAAAAACGTGACGAAACTCGTGACGTACCTGTGACGAATGTCGCATCCTGCAACCTTCCGCTTCACCAAACCATTGATTACAAGGCTTCCGAGTGAGTTGCAACTCGAACGGAAGGAAATCGCAGCAGTACCGTCACGCCATTCAACACCGCCATCGTCAGAATCAATCCGTAAATCGCCGTACGCCAATCCGTCGCCTGCCGCAGCCGCTCGAAAAGAATCGTCAGCGTCAGAACACCCGTGTTTCCCACCGTCCAGAATATGCCGGCGGCCGCGCCGGTCTCGTTTTTCGGAGCGGAACGCTCCAGGATCGTCAGCGTGATGGCCAGCGTAGGCAGCCACAGAAAACCCAGCGCCGCGCCCCACAGATAGCCCGCCCGCGGACTCGCCGCCCAAAGAAAAGGATCGATCAAAAACATGCACGGAATCAGGCAAGTCCACAACATCGCTCGCGGGTGCGGGAACCGATCCATCAGCGGCGGGATCAGAAACGATCCCGCGATGCCGCCCAGAATCACGATCCCGCCCGCCGCGCCCGCCGCCGCGCTCGGGAATCCTCGCTCGTGCCAGATCACTTCCATCCACGTCGTGAATGCGTTGAAACAACCTTGCGCCAGAAACCCGCTCGCGAACAGCACCAGCAGGTTGCGGTTGGTCAATAAAGATCGCAAATCGGTGGACCCCGGCGTCACGCCCGAATCCACCGGCGCGCGCCGTTCCCGGACCGTAAACTTGAAAACCAGCGCCCAAACAATGGCCGCGGCCGACATCGACATCATCGCCCCGCGAAATCCGAGCGCGGCCGCGAGCAACGGCGAGACCCCGAGCGAAAGCGACATCCCCACGAAAATTCCTACCGTGCAGAGTCCGGTAATAAAGGCTTCCCGCCCCGGTTCGAACCAATCGGTAACCAGTTTGGAGATTCCCGTGACTATATAAGGAACCGCCAGCGCGACGCCGGCTTGCCCCGCCAACACGCACCAGAACGACCCGTCGAAAACACGCAGCACCGACGAGGCGGCCATCAGCGCCAACCCCGCCTGAATCGAGAACCGGTAGCCCCGGCGGTCGATCACCGCCCCGGCGTGCCCGGAAGCCAGAATACTCGCCAACGGGAACACAAGAACCGTCCACCCGGCGGTAAGTTCGCTGATTCCGTACTTAGTAACTAACAAAGACAGGAGAGGAGCGAAGTTATACCAGAATACCTGAGTAAGTACAAGCGCGCCAAGATAAACCGAAAGCACGAGCCAGCGCATCGCGATTACGGCTCGTATGTCTCGTCCAGCCGGTCGAAAATAAACTGTTTCAACGCCGCCGGATCCGCGGCCGCCTTCCCGCCTCCATAAACCGCCCCGCTCTTGGGCGGATGCGGCGGAGGCGTCTTGGCGTAATCCACCGCCTCTCGCAAATCGGAGACAAAGCGATCGGCGATCCCCGGCTTCGTTTGCGGGCGCGTGATGCAAAAATGAAAACCCGCTGGCGATTGAAGACCGTTCATGCGCCAGCCTTTGGAGGCCAGAAAATCGTTGACATGATAAATATCGAGCGTGTCGGAAAGAAACGCCAGACAGAACGTGGGATCGCCCGCAATCCGAATTTCCGGGATCGCCGCCGCGCCTTCCCGAATGATGCCCGCAACCTCCAGGATGCGCCGCGCGATTTCGAGATACCCCTCCTCGCCCAACGTCACCATCGCAGCCCAGGTCGCCGCGGCGATGCCCTCCGAACGGCTGCCGGCGATCGTCGGCGAGGCGTACAGCCCTCCCGGCCAGCCCTGAACCGAAAAATATTGCATCCGCCGCAGCGCCCGGCTGCGATAAAGAACCACCGACGCCCCCTTCGGCCCATAGCCCCACTTGTGCGTGTCGCACGACATCGAAGTCACGCCGGGCAGCCGGAAATCGAACGGCGGCAACCTGCGCCCCAACCGCTCGAACCACGGCAGCAGGAAACCACCGAAGCAACCATCGACATGCATCGGTACGCCCTTCTCCACCGCCAGTGCCGAAAGCGCTTCCAGCGGGTCGATCAGCCCATGCGGATAATTCCCCGCCGAACCGGCGATGGCGATCGTATTCCCGTTGATCGCCGCGCGCATGGCGTCCACATCGGCCAGCAGGTCCTCGCCCACCGGAATTTTCACCAGCTTGATCCCGAAATAAAACGCTCCTTTGTCGAAAGCCGGATGCGCCGTGCTCGGAATCACCATCTCCGGCGCCGTAACGCCGCGCTCGGCCCGCGCCTTTTCGCGGTAAACAAGCATCGGCAGCATGATGCTTTCGCTGCCTCCGGAGGTGATCGCGCCCGCAGCTTCGTCTCCGTTCAACAGCCGCGCCGTCATCGATACAATCTCCGATTCGAACTTAGTCCCGCTCGGGCACATGTCCCGCTGCAGCAGGTTGACATGGGAAAACAGCCCGTAAACTTGATTGAGAAACGCGAAGTGGTTCTTGCCGGCATGATAGTAACTGCCGGAAATTTGTCCCGTCTCCCAACGCGCGTCTTCGGCCGCGGCGATCTCCCGAAGCTCGCCCAGGATCTCTTCGTGCGTGCGCCCTTTCGATGGGATTTGGGCATAGGTCGCCATCTTCCCCCGGTACGGATGCATCGCCGCCAACACCTTGGCCCGTTGAGCCTGCAATTCTTCGGACAATGGGACCGCCTCCTTCTCTTTCAATCCGCGGCGTTCAGCCGCTTGTATATCGGCTTCATCACGCGGCGAAATTCCATGAATTCCCGGAACTGTCTATCGTACACGTCCCGCGTTGCCGCCTCCGGCCTCGATGTCGCGGCGATCTTCACGATCCCCGGAATATCGGCCACCGCGATCTCGCCCAGCGAAGCGAATGCCGCCAGCGCCGCCCCAACCGAATTCGCGCTTCTCGGATGGGACACCTGATGAATCGGGCATTGCAGCACGTCGGCCAGAATCTGCCGCCACACTTCCGACTCCGCCCCGCCGCCGATAAAACGAAGCTCCTTAAATCGCCGGCCGATGAACCGCTCCACATGACCCTTCAGCCAGCGCAGGTTGAACGCCACCCCTTCCATCGCCGCGCGCGCGTAATGACCTCGCGTCGTCCGGGCGGATTGATTGAAAAACGCGCTGCGCGTGTAGTGGTCCTCCGAAGGCGCCAGCACGCCGTTGATCCACGGCGTGAAAATCAACCCATCGCTCCCCGGCGGCGTCCTCTCCGCTTCTTCGTTCAGCAGCGAATAAATCTCGCCCGCCGAAGCCCCTCCCGCCCCGCCGGGAAACAAAATATTGTCCTTCAGGAAATCCAGACACCGCCCCGCCGTCCCTTGCTCGGCGCCCACGATGTAGCGCCCTGGAAGCGCGGCGGGCATCGTGTTCAACAAGTGAAAAACGTCGGTTCGCTTCGACGGCACATGGCAACTCATCCACGCGCTCGTGCCGATGCAGAAGTAGCCATCGTAATCGCGCACCGCTCCCGCCCCCACTGTCGCCGCGTGGCTGTCGCCCGATCCCATCACCACGCGCGTCGCCGCCCGAAGCCCCAACTCGCTTGCAACCTCGGGCTTCAGCGTCCCGAGAACCGAGTTCACCGGCAACAGTTCCGGCATCTTCGCCCCGTCGAACCCGGCGGCGCGCAACAGATCGTCACGGTAATGTACTCGATCCGGATCGCGGTTGTCGGTCACCCAGTATGGAAAAATCGTCGAGTAAGACGCGGCGAAACGCCCGGTGAGCCGAAGATTGAGATAGTCCATCGGCTCCAGAAATTTGTAAGCGCGGGCGTAAACATCCGGACGCTCGTGCTTCCAATAAAGGATATGGCCGAACCCGTCGACGCCGGAGTGCGTCGGCGCGGCTCCGCAGAGCCGGAGCCATCGCCACAGCTTCACCGCTCCATAACCGGAAAACTTCGGCCATCCCGCCGCGGCCGCGCGGCTGTAACGCCCGCCGCGCGTGTCCATCCACGACAGCGCGTTCGACACCGCCTCGCCGTGCTCGTTAACCGGAACCGTCACCGCCCATTGCGACGTGCAGGCGATGGCGATCACCCGCTCGGAGGGAACCCCCGCTTGCGCCAGAGCGCATCGCGCCGCGGCGCTGGCGGCCTTCCACCAATGTTCCGGATCGTGTTCCGCCCCTCCCCCCGCGAGCAGGATCGTCTCGGTCTTCTCCAGCCCGCTCCCCGCGAGCTCGCCCGCGCGCGACACCAGCGCCGCTTTTACACTACCCGAACCGAGATCGATCGCCAAAATGAAGGAAGAGTCCATGCGCGCGCGACGAATCGTAACGATACCTTATTAAATATGGCATTGCGAGTGAACGGAGAATTGGTGGACGACGCCGCGATCCGCCACCAGGAGAATGTGATGCGCCCGCACCTGACGGAATCGATGCGCGGAGCGGCGCCCTCCCAGATCGAGGCCCGCTTGCGGGAGTGGGCGCGCGAGAACGTCGTCGAGCATATCCTCCTGCGCCAGGCCGTCGCGGCCGACACCGAACCGCTTCCCGCCGCCGCGCTCGCCGAAGCCGCCAAGCAGGGGTTGCCGCCCGAGGAGGTGGAAATGAGTCTACGCGTGGAGCGGTTAGCCGCCCGCCACGCCGGCCGCATCGCCGCGCCCAGGCACAAAGACGCCGTCGACTTTTACCGCAAGCACCGCGAAAGCGTCGTTATGCCGGAAGCCGTTCACGCCGCTCATATCGTGAAAAACGTCGGCGAGGGATTGGACGATGCGGCCGCGCTCGAAGCCATGCGGGCCATCGAGCGCGAGTTGCAAAACGGCGCCAACTTCGAGGAACTGGCCGACCGCGTCTCCGATTGTCCCGGCCGCGGCGGCGATCTCGGTTGGTTCCCGCGCGGCCGAATGGTGCAGGAGTTCGACGCCATTGTCTTCACATTGCCCATCGGACAAATCAGTCCCATCTTCCGCACCGTCTTCGGCTATCACATCGCCAAGGTTCTCGCCCGCCGCGCTGAGACCGCCGCCACTTTCGAACAAGCCCGTCCTCAAATCGAAGAGCGATTGATGGCCGCCAAAAAACAGAAGGCTCTCGAAAGGTATCTCGATCACCTGCGCGCCCACGCCCGCCTCGAGGAGACGGAATCGGCATGAAGCCCGAGTTCGAATTGTTCGCCGCCGCCGGCCTCCCTCATCCCTGCTGCGTGCCGGCTCGCCAGCGCGCCGCCATCCTCGCCGCCTCCCGCTCCGTTTCGCTCGGCCTCCCGCGTACTTCGCATGGCCCCATCGAGGACATGGTTAAACTCGATGGCGGAGCCTTCCTCATGGGTACGGCCGATGACGACGGCTTCCCCGCCGACGGCGAGGGGCCAGTGCGCGAAGTCTCCCTCGACGGCTTTTACATCGACAAATATCCCGTCACGAATCTGCGTTTTGCCGAGTTCGCGGACGCCACAGCTTACTCGACGGAAGCCGAGCGCTTCGGTTGGTCGTTCGTTTTCCAAGGCCACATCGCTCCCGCCCGCCGGAAAGAGTTAGTCGAAGATACCGCCGCCGCCGCGCCTTGGTGGTGCAAAGTAAGTGGCGCTTCGTGGCGTCAACCCGAAGGCCCGGACTCAGGAATCGGAGACAGGCCTAATCACCCGGTGGTTCATGTGTCTTGGAACGACGCCATCGAATACTGCCGGTGGGCCGGCAAGCGGCTGCCCACCGAAGCGGAGTGGGAATACGCCGCGCGGGGAGGCTTGGAGCGAAAACGTTTCCCCTGGGGAGACGAGTTGACGCCCGGCGGCAAGCACTTATGCAACATCTGGCAGGGCGAGTTCCCTACGCTCGATTTGGCGGAAGACGGTTATTCCGCCGTCGCGCCCGCCGATGCCTTCCCGCCCAATGGATACGGCCTCTACACCATCACTGGTAATACATGGGAGTGGTGCCAGGATTGGTTCGACGCCTCGTTTCATGCCCTGGCCACGCGAAGGAACCCCGCCGGCCCGCCGCATGGAACCGCGAAAGTGCTGAAAGGAGGATCTTACTTATGCCACGCCTCTTATTGCAATCGCTACCGCCTCGCCGCGCGCACTTCAAACACCCCCGAAAGCGCGACCGGCAACATCGGATTTCGCTGCGTACGCGATCTTTAAAGCGAGCGGAGCGCTGCATTCCGCGCGCGCCCCGCATAAGAATCCTCCTAAACCGGAGGGACGCTTCCGGTGCTGGGAATCGACACGGTGGCCTGATTCGCCAGCGCCATGGCGAAGGAGTACGCGGGGCCGGTGGAAGGCGTCAGGAATGGCGTCAGCGCGTTCACCGCCGACGTCGCCCCGTGAAACACGTTCGTGATTCCGTCGGTGGATTCGTAAGTCAAATTATTGGCCGGGTTCGTGTTCGAGATCACCCGTCCCAGCGCGCGATGCTCGCATTCGACGCCCATAATCGACGCCGACACTTGCGCAAAGTAGCTCAGGTCGTCGCGGCTGTAAGTGTGGGTCTGCGCCGCGTTGACGTAGAACGAATTGGGGCGCGACGCCATAAAAGAGAATTGGCGCACCGCCGCGAGATAAGCGCCGATAAACGCCGATTCCAGCGCGTTCAACATTGCCGTGAACGCCGCCAGCGTGTCGAAGGTGCCGGCCGGGAAATAAAACGCCTGGTAGGGGTCGCCGGACGCGTCCGAGCCGTTGACCAGGGACCTCAAAAGATTGGCGTGCGCGATCTCCTGGCTAAGCGCGGCCTGAATGTAGTTCACGTTTCCGGCGTTGCCGCCGGAGCTTACGTTGGTGGCCGTGCCTCCCGGTCCGGCCAGCGCCGGATCGGCGATGACCGCGCCGACGAGGGAGTTGTAGTAGAAAGTGGTGGCCAGATCCTCGGCGATCAAAGCCGCCGTGAAGATCGCGTTCGGGTCGTCGGGAGTGGCGCTGGAATCGAAATCCGCCTTGGCGGGGTTGAAGCCGCCGGCCGCCAGCAATGCGGCCGCACCCATTCCGGCCGCGCCCATTCCCTTGAAAAATTCGCGTCTTCCAGGATTCACGATATGATTTGACATTGATTTGTTCTCCGTTTCTTGTGGCTTGAGCCGCCGTCCACTCGATGCCTGACTCAAGCGTTCTAAGCCTATACGTTGCGGATGCCCAAATCGGATTGGAGAGACAATATGACAATGACACCCACCACCCGGCGCGACTTCTTGCGGCTGGCGGCGCTCGCCGTTCCAGCCCTTCCGCTTTTGGCTCAAGCGCCCGGCGTGGACGGCGCGTATTTCGTCTACGTCGGCACTTACACCGGACCCGAGAGCAAAGGGATCTACGTCCTTCGCTTCCATCCCTCGACCGGCGCGGTGACTGAGCCGGTGTTAGCGGCTGAAACTCCTAATCCGACTTTTCTCACCGTTCATCCCAACGGCAAATTCGTCTATGCGGTGGACGAAGGCGACCGCGGCTCCGTTCGTTCTTACGAGATCGAGGCCGGCAACGGGCGGCTGAGGGCGCTCGACCAGGTCCCCACCCAGGGCGGCGGCCCGTGCTACGTCTCGCTCGACCGCGCCGGACATTTCTTAATGGCGGCCAACTACAATTCGGGAAGCATCGCGGTTTTTCCCGTGAAAGAGGACGGCCGCCTCGGCGACGCCTCCGCCTTCGTCCAGCACCACGGCTCGGGCGCCGATCCGGCGCGGCAGGCCGGTCCGCACGCCCATTGGATCGAGCCATCGCCGGACAACCGCTTCGTGCTGGCCTGCGATTTGGGCCTCGACCAAATCTTGGTTTACCGCTTCGACGCGGCCAAGGGAACGCTGACACCCAACACGCCGCCCTTTTTGAAAATGACGCCCCGCTCCGGCCCGCGGCACGCCGCGTTCACTCCCGACGGCCGCTTCGTTTATTTGGCCAGCGAAATGGCTTCGACCGTGACGGCCATGGCATACGACGCCGAAGCCGGAGCGCTGCGCCAGCTCCAAATCGTCTCGATGCTCCCCGCCGGTTTTCATGGCGAAAATACCGCCGCCGAGATCGCCGTCGACGCCGCCGGCCGTTTCGTTTACGCCTCCAATCGCGGCCACGAAAGCATCGCCGTGTTCTCGATCGACCGTGCGAGCGGTAAGCTCACTCCGGTGGATCGCACGCCTACCCAAGGCAAGGAGCCGCGCAATTTCCGCATCGACCCCACTGGCCGCTATCTGTTCGCCGAGAATCAGAACTCCGGCGACGTAGTGATCTTCCACGTCGACGCGAAGTCGGGCAAACTGACTCCCACTGGCAAGAAATTCGCAGTCGCCAAACCCGTCTGCGTGGCATTTACTCCGGCGACGTAACCGGAGTTATCCTAGACGAGCCCGCCGCACGTCGATCTTACTGTCGTCGAATTCGCCCAACCCCAAGCTGCCGGCGATTTCGATGTGTTCCACCTGGCAGTTCAGGAAGTGGCTGGCGTCGTCCGGCTTCGACAACGCGATCGGAAGCATGCCCACTTCCTTCCGCTTCGCGTCGATCGCCTTCAACCCGGTCTTATCGAGCGCCACGGGGTCGGTAGCGAAATAAATCGTCTTATGTTCCCACTGAAATTCCGGCTTTCCTCCCGGCCCGCCGTGATACTGGCTCTTCACGCCATCGGCGATATGCAGCACCGCCTTTTGCCGGATCGGCGGCAAGCTTACCACCGATGGAATAAAAATGCCGCACGCGTTCAGCGTTCCCGTCAAGTGACTGCGGCTCACGTTGTTCACCATGCCGTGCGACATGTTCTTCAGCGCGATGGTCACCCCCGCCGACTGGTGATGCTTCACCACGGGCAGATTGATAATTTTGTTCACGCGCTGCGTGACGATCTTCGCCACGTAAGATCGCCGGAAATGAGAATCCATCGGATCCTGACCTGGATGAACGAGCGCCATCTCCATAAACAGGTCCGGATCGTACCCTCCCATGTCGAGTTGCAGATCGGTGTATTTTTCCGACGCCGCATCCCATCGGATATCTGCGGGCAGCCACTTATCGATGCCCGCTTCGAGAAACTCCTCCCTGTACCGGTTGAACACCAGCACGTCTTTCGGCGACACACCCGCCTGCGCCAATCCGTCCAGGATCTCGTGCATCACCGTCGCATCGGAGCAAAGATTCTTCCCGCCCACCGGACTCACCTTGATGCCGACGACGTCGCCCTTTTCAAATAGCGTCCTCCACGCGTCCACCCATCCGGGAGCGCCGGTCAATTCGGTCATGCCCCTGTGCATCATGTCGCGAATCGGCCCCGCCTGATAAGCGCCGCCCGCGATGCATCCCGGATGCTCCACCGCCGCCACGCGCCCCGGATAAGGACCGGGAATCCCCGTGCCCTTCACGGCGGCCCGCGCCCTCGGCATCGCCGCCGCTAAAATCGGCAGCATCGCCGCCGTCCTCTGAAAGAATTCTCTACGCCCGATCGCCATGCCACTATTCTATTCCCGCGCGGAGTTCCTTGCGGCGCGCGGCGATTTTGCATATGATTCCCCCATGCGACGGCGCGCGTTTCTCTTGACTCTCGCCTCTTCGTTGTCCTCCGCCGCCCGCCGGCTGCCCGCGAATAAGAATGTGAAATGGGCGCTCAGCGCCAGCCTGTGGTCGCACTATCCCCGAGGGCCTTTCACCGACATCCTCGACGTCATGGGCGACACGGGATTCATCGGAATTCGTCTCACCGGCTTTCCCGGCATCCTGAAAACCTACAACATGACGGCTTCCGAGATGGAGCGCGAAGTCTCCAAGCGGAATCTGCAAGTGGTCACGATTTCCTTCGGCGGACCCGTCAACGATCCCGCCCAGCACGCCCGCGTCGTCGCCAACGCGCGCGACGCGATGCGGTTCTTGCAAGGGTTCGGCGCGAATCGCCTGGTTGTTTTTCCGCCCGCGCGCATGAAACCGGACCAGGACATCGACGCCGGTTTCCGTGCCATGTGCCAGGGCTTCAACCGCATCGGCGAGGCCGCCGGAGAGATGAGTTTTCAAGCCGGCGTTCACAATCACCTGGGCGAAATGGTTCAGACTTCCGAAGAAGTCGATCGATGCATGCAACTCACCGATCCGGCGCTGTTCCACTTCGCCCCCGATACGGCGCATCTCCATTTGGCCGGCTGCGATGTCGTGAAAACGTTCGACAAATATCGAAACCGTCTGATCTTCATGGATTACAAGGACGCCCGCTGGACCACGCCAACCGCCGATGTCGTGCTGCCCAACGGCCAAGTGGAGAAGCGCGATTCCGAGGCCGCGAAATTCTTCGACAGCATTTACGATTTGGGCGGCGGCGACATCGATTTCCCTGGCTGTCACCGCATCCTCAAAGAAATCGGATATAAAGGATGGATCTGCGTCGACCTGGACCGGACGCGGAACGGCCCTCGCGCGAGCTATGTTCGCTGTGGCGATTACATCGTCGACCGGCTGGAACCCATATATTTATAGAATGCGAGAATTTATGACCGATTCGTTGAACCGCCGCGCCATGATCAAGTGGGCAGGCGCGTTGCCGCTATTCGGAACCATCGCCGCCGACGCCGTCTGGCGGAAAGCGCAGGCCGCCGTGACCGGAACCGCCACCGGCAACATTTATTCGAAGATCGGCGTGCGCTCCTTCATCAATGCTCGCGGCACCTGGACCTATTTGAGCGCATCGCTCGAACTGCCCGAGGTTCGCGCGGCGAAGGAAGAAGCGGCGCGGCATTTCGTCGATATTTTCGAACTGCAGCGCGGCGCCGGCAGGCGTTTAGCGGAATTGTCCGGCGCCGAATCCGGCATGGTTACATCGGGCGCCGCCGGAGCGATGGCCTCGGCGACCGCGGCCTGCATCGCGGGAACGGACCCAGCCAAGATCTGGCAATTGCCGGACACCACGGGCTTGAAAAGCGAGGTCGTCATGTTCGGCGGCCGCAGCGCTTTCGACAGCGCCATACGGCTGGCCGGCGGAAAACTGGTGTTGACGAAGACCCACGACGAACTCCGCTCCGCCGTGGGTCCGAACACCGCGATGATCTATACAACCGAGTTGGGCGATTCGCTCGAAAAAGCCATCGCCATCGCCAAAGAAACCAAAATACCGTTGCTGCTCGACGACGCCGCCGGCATCCCTCCGATCGGCAATTTGAAGCTCTACGCGAAGATGGGCGCCGATCTGTTCTGCTTCAGCGGAGGCAAAGGACTCGGCGGTCCGCAATGCACGGGCCTGCTGCTGGGGCGGAAAGATCTGATCGAGGCCGCGCTGGCCAACACCAGTCCCTGGGAAGGCGCCGTCTGCCGCGCCATGAAAGTGGGCAAGGAAGAAGTGATGGGCTGCCTCGCCGCCGTCGAGGCCTGGCAGAAGATGGACCTGGACGCGCTGAATCGCGAATGGAACCAAAAGGTAAAGAGAATCGCCGCACTCGTCGACACGGTTCCGGGAGTTACTACTGACATCGCCATCCCCGAAGACGGCAATCGCTACCCAACGCTGACCGTACACTGGGACGAACGGGCGTGGAACTACACCGTTGCCGATTGCGACCGCGAACTACGCGCAGGGGAGCCGCGCATCGAAGTACTTACTAACTCGAATCCGAGCTTGGTCCCGGCGGTGGTGGAGCGCCCGGACGCCGCGCCGGAAGAGAATAAATTGCAGATTGTTTCGTTGACCCTGCAACCCGGCGAGGAACTGATCGTCGGGCGGCGGCTGCGCGAAATCCTGAACGCGGCCCGCAAGAAAGCGAAGTCCTAGCGCGGGATGGCGGAGACGACCAGAAGAGAAATCCTTGCGGGCGCTGTGGCGGCAGCCGCCGCGAACGCCGCCCCGTCCGCACCGATCGTCGATTCGCACGTTCACGTGTGGAAGCACGATCCCCTTTATCCATGGGCGCCCGAAACGAAGAACCCGCCCGGTCGCGATGCCACCGCCGAAACGCTCCTTCAGTTGATGAAGGCCAACGGCGTCGCGAGAACCGTCATTATTCAAGTGATCTTTTACCGCTGGGACAATCGCTATCTGGCGAGCGTCCTGAAAACCTATCCGCAATCTTTTCGCGGCGTGGCCCGGGTGAATCCCGAAGATCCGGACGCGCCCGATCATCTTTCCCGGTTGACCGAGGAGCAAGGATTTCACGGCGTTCGCATCAGCCCGGCCGAGGACGCTTCCGGCGATTGGATTCGCGGACCGCTCATGCCTCCGTTGTGGAAGCGATGCCAGGATCTCAAAGTTCCGATGACCGTTCTGGCGCCGGTGACACGCATGCCCGACGTCGAAAAGTTGGCGGACCGTTTTCCCGAGCTGACCGTGGTGATCGATCACATGGCGGATTGCCCGCTCGGCCAACCGAAAGAACTAAGCAAGTTACTCGCCCTGAAGCGTTTCCCTAAGTTGTATGTCAAGATCTCTCATTCCTGGCTGTTGTCGTCTCAACCGTATCCCTATCTGGATTCGCAGCGCCAGATCAAGACGCTCTACGACGCCTTTGGCCCCAAGCGCCTGATGGCCGGGACGGACTGGCCACTGGTGGAGAAGTACTGCACTTACGCCCAGGCCATCGACGTCGCTCGCAAGCACATTGATTTCCTGAACGCGGAGGATAAAAGCTGGATCTGCGGACGCACGGCGGAACGCGTCTGGCCCTTTGGGTCCGTTTGACTCTCGGATGCGTACGCTCGGCCTCGTTTTCCTCTTCGCCGCTTCCGCCGCCGCTCAGGCGCGCTATGACCTTCTCCTGAAGGGCGGCCACGTGATCGACGCGAAAAACGGCATTTCCGCCATCCGCGACGTCGCCATCGCCAACGGGCGCATCGCCGCCGTCGCGGAGAACATTCCGCCAGCCGAGGCGCGGAAGACGATCGACGTTTCGTCGCTCTACGTCACGCCCGGCTTGGTCGACATGCACGAGCACGTTTTCTCCGGAAGCATGAACCGCGAATACACCGGCGAAGATTGCGTGCGCGCCGACAGCTTTTCTTTCCGCAGCGGCGTGACGACGGTGGTGGACGCGGGCGGTTCCGGCTGGCGCAACTTCGGCGAATTCCGCGACGAGGTGATTTACAAAGAACGGACGCGAGTATTCGCCATGCTGAATATCGTCGGCAGCGGCATGGGCGGCCGCACAGACGTTGAACAGAACACCGCCGACATGGACCCGGTGCGGACGGCGGAAGTGGCCAAGCGCAACCGCGATGTCGTCGTGGGCATCAAGGTGGCGCACTATGCCGGTCCGGAGTGGATTGCCGTGGACCGGGGCGTAGAGGCGGGCAAGTTGGCGAATATCCCGGTGATGATCGATTTCGCCACGTTTCGGCCGGAGCGTCCGTTTCAGGAGTTAGTGCTAAAACATCTGCGGCCCGGCGACATCTACACCCACCAATATCTTCGCGACGTTCCCATGCTCGACGCGCAAGGCCGCCTGCTGCCCTATTTATTCGAAGCGCGCAAGCGCGGCGTCCTCTTCGACGTCGGCCACGGCGGCGGCAGTTTCTCTTTTCTTCAGGCGATTCCCGCGGTGAGGCAGGGCTTTATTCCGGACTCCATCTCGACCGACCTCCATACGTCCAGCATGAACGCGGGCATGAAAGATATGCTCAACGTGATGTCTAAATTCCTCGGCATGGGCATGGCGCTCGACGACGTGATCGCCTGTTCCACCTGGCATCCGGCGCGCGAAATTCATCACGAGGAGTTGGGGAATCTCTCGGTTGGCTCCGATGCGGACGTGGCCGTGTTGCGGCTGATGCGTGGCGACTTCGGTTTCGTCGATTCAGCCGGCCTGCGCATGCGTGGTGACCGCAAACTGGCTGCCGAGATGACTCTGCGCGGCGGGAAAGTAGTCTGGGATTTGAACGGAATGAGCGCCCAGGATTGGGAACATGCGAAACGAAACTAAGTCCACAAGGGGATAACTTATGCGTATTTCGATTGCCGCGATCGTGCTGAGCGCTTGTCTGCCGGGTTTGTTTGGAGGCGAGCGGCAGCGCATCATGCCTCCGGGCACGAAGTTGGCGGGACCATACAGCCCCGGGATTTTCGCCGGTGAGTTCTTGTATGTCGCGGGACAAGGGGCCGAGGACGGCGCCGGCCAGCTTCCGAAAGACGAAGACGCGCAGATTCGCCAATGCTTGAATAACGTCAAGACGGTGATCGACGCGGCGGGCTTGACGATGGAACACGTCGTCTACGTTCAGGTGTATTTGACTAACTACCAGGACGAAGCGCCGCTCAACCGCGTGTGGAAGGAATTCTTCCCGAAGGCTCCGCCAGCGCGATCTACCATCGGCGTGGCCAAGCTCGCCGGAACGCCTGTCGAGATGAGCGCGGTCGCTATCCGCGATCTGGCGCTGAGGACGCCCATCGTGCCTCCCGGATACCCAGCCAGCGTGCCGATCTCGGCGGCGGTCCGGGCCGGCGGCCGGTTGTATCTCTCCGGCTTTCTCGGCCGCGACATCAACACCGGCCGCATCCCCGAAGACCCCGGCGATCAGGTGCGGCTCGCTCTCGATCGCATGGAGGCGACGCTGAAGGCGGCGGGCGCGAGCTTCGCGAACATGGTGTTCGTCAATCCGTATCTCACGTCGAAAATCCCCACGGCGGAGATGAACAAGATTTACGCCGGACGTTTCGAGTTCGGCAACACCCCGGCGCGCGCGACGATCGCGGTGGCTGGATTACCGAGCGGCGCCAACATCGAATTCACCGGCGTCGCCGTGATGGATCTCGCCATGCGCCGCGCCGTGCGCCCGAAAAATATGCCGCCCAGTCCGACCGCAAGCCCCTGCGTCTTCGCGGACGACACGTTCTACTGTTCGGCGAAGTCGGGATTCATCCCCGGCGTGAATGGAGGCATCTACGCTTCCACGGTCGAAACCCAGCTTCGTCAAACGATGCGCAACCTGCTCGACGGCCTGGAGGAAGCCGGCCTCGATTTTTCTAACGTCGTCGCGAGTAACGTGTATCTCGATAACATGGACGATTTCGCTCGCATGAACGGCGTCTATGCGCAATACTTCGGCGCCGTGCCGCCCGCGCGAACGACCGTTCAGCAGATCGCTTCACGCGAACCAGCCGCCGACGCCAAAGGCCACTGGCCCACGCTCGAACAGATCTCGATTGTCGCGGTGAAGTAAGGCGATGCCGAAAATCTTATCGCTGGCGCTACTTCTTACCGGCCTCGCCTTCGCGCAGCCGTACGATCTGGTGATCGCGCATGGGCGCGTGATCGATCCGGAAACGAAACTCGACGCGGTGCGGAACGTGGGAATCCGCGGCGGAAAAATCGCCATCGTCACGCCGGAAGAGTTGACCGGGAACGAAACGATCGAGGCGCGGGGACTCGTGGTCGCGCCCGGTTTTATCGACTTACACTCGCACGGCCAGGACGACGAGAACTACGGCTACAAGGCGCGCGACGGCGTGACAACGGCGCTCGAGTTGGAAGTGGGCGTGTGGCCGGTGCGGCCCTGGTACGCGGCGCGGGAAGGCAAGGCGCGGATCAATTTCGGCGCCTCCTCCGGCCATATCCCGGCGACGATGGCGGTGCTCCACGACACGGGCGAGTTCCTGCCGCGCGATGTCGCCGTGAACAAGGCCGCCACGCCGGCGCAACAAAAAGAAATCCGCGCCGATGTCGAGCAGGGCTTGCGCGACGGCGCGCTGGGAATCGGGTTCGGCATCGCCTACATGCCGAAAACGCCGCGCGAACAGATCTTCGATCTCTTCTCGGTGGCGGCCGAATGGAAGCGCCCGTGCTTCGTTCACATGCGTTACAACGGCACCGGCGAACCGGGCGTCGTGGACGCGGTGCAGGAGGTCATCACCGACGCATTGGTGACCGGCGCGCCGCTGCATATCGTTCACATCACGAGCATGGCGCTGCGCCAAACGGCCTTCTGCTTGCGTTTGATCGACGGGGCGAGACGGCGCGGCGTCGATGTGACGACGGAACTGTATCCATACACCGCCGCATCGACGGCGCTTGAATCGGCGGTATTCAACGACGGATGGCAGGACCGCTTGGGCATTAGCTATGACGGCTTGCAGTGGGCGGCCACCGGCGAGCGGCTGACGCGGGAGACCTTCGCCAAATATCGCAAGCAAGGCGGGTGGGTGATTATCCACGGCATTCCCGAAGAAGTGGTGAAGCAGGCGCTCTCCGATCCCGGCGTGATGATCGCCAGCGACGGCCGGCTGCAAAACGGAACCGGCCATCCGCGCAGCGCCGGCACCTACGCCCGCGTGCTGGGCCATTACGCGCGCGACGAGCGCACGCTCAGCTTGACGGACGCCATCGCGCGGATGAGCCTTCTCCCCGCGAGGCGATTGGAAGCGGCCTGCCCCGCGATGAAAAACAAAGGGCGCATCCAACGCGGCGCCGATGCCGACATCACGATCTTCGATCCGAAAACGGTCACCGACAAAGCGACCTTCGAAAAGCCGGCCCAGTATTCGGAAGGCATTCCGTATGTGCTCGTCGGTGGCGTCGCCGTGGTGCGCGACGGACAGTTCGTCGAAGGCGCGCGCCCGGGCAAAGGAATCCTCGCCCGCAACCAAGCGAAATAGCGCAGCCGCCGTTGTCCGCGCGGCGTTGACACTCGGTTCGGAGTAGTATATATTCCGATTGGAATATGGTGAAGAAGCCACCGTCGCCCGGAAGTTTTCTCCCCCTGAAGCCGCACTGGTTTCACGTGCTGCTGTCTCTTTCGGAGCAGGACCAGCATGGTTACGGAATCATGCAGGACGTGCTGGAAAGAACCGATGGCAAGGTGCGCCTCTGGCCCCCGGCGCTCTACGGAACCATCAAGCGGCTGATCGACGCGGAGCTTATAGAACCATCCGGCGCAAGGCCGGCGGCGGAACTGGACGATTCGCGGCGCCGCTATTACCGCCTGACGAATCTCGGGCGCCGCGTGCTTGCGGCCGAGTGCGCAAGGTTGGAAGATCTCATTCGCGCTGTCCAGGCCCGGCGCGGGGTTCGCGCGAGGAAGGCGGAGGCGTGAATGCTCGAAGCGCGAGCCCTGACGAAATACTATAACCATACGGCCGCGGTTCGCGACGTCAGCTTCACGATCGAGCCCGGCGAGATCCTCGGGTTTCTCGGGTCCAACGGAGCCGGAAAGAGCACCACGGTGAAGATGCTGACCGGCATGATCGAGCCTTCCGATGGCCGGATCTTCTATCAGGGGGCAAGCGTTCACGGTAACTTCACCGCGTTTCAATTCCGCATCGGTTACGTGCCCGAGGAGGCGCACCTCTATCCGCATCTTACCGGTCGCGAGTATCTGCAATTGAATGGGCGCTTGCGCGGGATGGCGCGAAGGATTCTCGATCCCAAGATCGACGAGTTTCTCCGGCTATTCTCGCTCTGGGACGCCCGCCACGATCCACTTTCGACTTACTCGAAAGGCATGCGGCAGAAGATTCTTCTCTCGGCCGCGCTGCTCCACAACCCCGATGTGTTGATCCTGGACGAGCCGTTCTCCGGCCTCGATGTAACATCGGCGCTGGTGCTGCGGAGCCTGCTGCGCGGGCTGGCGGAGCGGGGCAGGATGATCCTGTTCTGTTCCCATGTGCTGGAGGTGGTGGAGAAGGTCTGCACAAAGGTATTGATCCTCCGCCACGGCGAGGTGGTGGCGTACGATTCGATAGGCCGCCTGCGCGAGCTGATGAGCCAACCCTCCCTTGAAGGCGTGTTCACGCAACTTACCGAGTCTGAAGATACGGATGCACTGGCGGGAGAAGTCCTAGGAGTAATGGCGTCCGAAGAACCGGTGCGGGTTGGTTCCGCGCCTCCCGGCTCCTCGGGGCTCGGCCCTCCCCCGCCCGAACGGACGGTAGCAACCGGGTTGCGGCTGTTCCGGAAGCTGGCGCGCGCCTTCCCGCATGAATTTCAAAACGCGTACGGCGAGGAATTGCTACAGGTGACCGAAGACGCGATCGAGCCGATCTGGCGGCGGCATGGCGTTCCCGGCTTGGCGCGTCTTCTGCTGGATGTCGCGATCCGTGTGCCCATCGAATATTTCGCGGAGTTCCGCCAGGACGCCCGTTACGGAGTACGCGCGCTTATCGCCTCGCCCGCTTTCACGGCGGTGGGATTAATTTCGCTCAGCCTTGGAATCTGCATCGCCACTTGCGCGTTCAGCGAAATGAACGGAATGGCGCTGCGCACTCTCCCCGCCGTTCGAAACCCCGAAGAGTTGGTGGCGCTGGAGTCGCCGCAATCGTATCCGGCCTTCCGACGCTTTCGTGAACGGAGTAACTTGTTTTCGTCCGCCATGGCGTACGCCGCGCCCGTGCCGTTCACCGTCTTGCGCGGCAGCGGCTCCGAGCGATTCTGGGGACATCTGGTCAGCGCCTCGTATTTCTCCACCCTGGGTGTAAGTCCGGCGCTGGGAGTCTTCTTCGACGCGAGCCGGGAAGCGAATGAAAGGGCGCCGGTCGTAGTCATAAGCCATCGCTTTTGGAGGGATCGCTTGAGCGGGGATCCGTTGGTAATCGGAAAGGCGCTGCGCATCGACGGTAAGCCCGTCACGGTCGCCGGCGTCGCCCCTTCCGGTTTTCTCGGGGCGTCGCCGCTCCTGTTTCCAGCCGATCTTTGGATGCCGGCGCGGGCGGCCGGCGGCATCGCGCCGGAGCTGGCCGGCGACGCGCTTGAAAATCGCGACATGAAGATGTTCTTCGTCGTCGGGAGGCTGAGAGCCGGGATCTCCGTTCCGCGCGCCGAAGCCGAGTTGGATACGGCCGCGCGGCGATTCGAAAGGGAAATAATCGACGTGGACGGGCCACAGGAACACCGCCGGGCGCTGCTGGTGGACGGCGGCCGGTTGTTTCCACTTCGGAAACAGGACTTGCCGTTCTTCACCTCGTTTTTGAGCATGATGGCCGCCTTGGTCATGCTGATCGCCTGCGCCAATGTCGCCAATATGATGCTTGCGCGCGCCGCGGGCCGCCGCAAAGAGATTGCGGTCCGCCTCGCCCTGGGCGCAAGCCGTGCGCGGCTTGTCCGTCAATTGCTGACTGAGAGCACGATGCTGGCGATCGCCGCGGGCGCGATCGGATTTCTCGCTTCCGCGTGGCTTATGGCATCGATGTCCCGGGTTCGCCTGCCCTTTCCCATGCCCGTGGCGTTCGACTTCCGCCCCGACGGCGGCGTGTTGTTACTAACTGGCGCTCTTTCGTTACTCACCGGAGTTGTATTTGGACTTGCGCCGGCTTTGCAGGCTACGAATGCCGACTTGGCGCCCGCGCTGAAGGACGGAGGCGGCCTCATCTACCGGACTCATCGCCGCTTCAGTTTACGCAACACATTGATCGTTTCACAGGTGGCGGGTTCGCTCACGCTGCTAGTCATTCTCGGCCTGCTCTCGCTCGGAATCCAAACGACGCTAGGCGTTCAGGCGGGGTTCAACGCCGACAACCTATACATCGTTTGCCTCGACCCCATCCGCGACGGATACTCCAGTACGCGTGCGGCGGCTTTCTTCGATAAGCTGCTGGACCGCGTGAAGGCGTTGCCGCAGGTTACGGTGGCGGCGCTCACGGAAACCGTGCCGGTGTCGATGCCGGGAGCCGGAGTAACGGTCTCGACGGCCTCGGGCGAAAAACAAACGGCGTTTCGCGCCTTTAAGCACACCGTGGGCAAGGACTATTTCGACACGACGGAAATTCATATTCTGTCGGGCCGAGGATTTAGCAAGCGGGACGAGACGACCCAAGCCGCGGTGGTCATCGTGAGTCAAACTCTGGCGCGCCGGTTATGGGCTGGCGAAGAAGGAGCGGGCCGCCCAATTGAGGTCGGAAACGGAGAGATCGGGGCGCCAAAGATTTTGCCCGGCTCGTTCGATTATCGTCCGACGGTTGTGGGCGGCGGCTTCAAACGTTACGAAGTGATTGGAGTAGCGGCCGATGTTACGGAAGGTCTGACTGTAGGTAAGCCGCAGCCGGCGCTATATTTCCCGCTGTCGGCATATAGTTACGGCCATCCGCCCTTACAAGGAATCTCGCTTATGGTGCGGGCGAGGACGGGTGTCGACGTGCTTTCATCCGTAAGTCGCGAGATAACTGCCGTTGGTCAAAACGTCACGCCATTCGATGCCAGGAGCATGAACGGCCAGATCGGCCAGTTCATGGCGCCGTTGCGGATGGCCGCCTGGACGTATGGGTTGATTGGAGTGTTTGGATTGGTTCTGGCGGCGGTGGGACTGGCCGGCGTGACAGCGTACTCGGTTACCCGCCGCACCCGCGAAATCGGAATTCGCATCGCTCTCGGAGCGAGGCATGGGGACGTGCTTTCGCTGGTCATGAAAGAAGGTTTGATCCTGGTCGCCATCGGCACGGCGATCGGAATGGGCGGTGCTTGGGCGGGTCAACGGTTCCTCGCTTCGATGAATTCCAGCGTCGGCACCGTCACCAGCACCAGCACATCGGATCCGGCGGTGCTAATCGGCGCTCCGCTTCTACTGGCCTGCTCGCGTTGACCGCGTGTTATCTTCCGGCGCGCCGATCGATGCGCGTCGATCCGGCGTTGGCTTTGCGCCAGGAGTAGGAATCGCGGCATGAAAGAATGGCTTCGGGAGACACACGGGCCGGGTTTCGAACTACTGCGTCATTTCCTGCGGCGTTTTTTTGAAAGCGAAATGATCACCGCGCCCGGCCAGATGACCGCGGCGTGGATCGGGGCGCTCCCGGTGTTCTTTCAGTGGTTCTTTCTATTTGTGAGTCCGCTGCGGCACAAGTACGAGTATTTCTCTCAACTGGCGTCGCCGGTCCCGTACCGAGAGGCCGTGCGCGCGGACGAACTGTGGTTGATCACGCTGACGATGTCGGCCACGGGGTTGTTTACCGCGATGAAGTGGCGGTTTATATTCCCCGATCTGCGCGATTATCGGGCCTCGGAGCCTTGCCACTGCGCCCGCGCCATGTTTTTGGTGCGAAATTGGTGGCTCTGCTCACCGTCGCCACCGCCGCCTTGGTCACTTTAAATCTTCTGCCTGGCTTCGGATTTCCAGCTCTATCGGCGAGCCGTTGATGGAGCCCTTTCCCGAAACTCAGTCGCGGGAAGACTAGTCCGCGGCTTCGCCATTGAAATTTCGACCAATTATCCTCCCATTGCCGAGCCGCCACGGGGTCTCAGGTAAAAAATCGATGAGCGAAAAACCCGCGTCCCATTCCGCGGCGCTCGTTAACGTGCATACCGCGGAGTTTGCCACAGCGGAAGCCTGCCGCACGGCCCTCCGGCATTCCGCATTGGGCGCCGCGCCGCCCGTCGCTGGAACATGGACACGTGGCGCTCCCCGCCGTGCTCTTGCGGACAGCCCCGTCTCCGCTCCCAAGCGCCGGGGCTATTCCGAAGCCTCCCCGGGCCATAACTTAGTCGGCAGTTACGCCAGGTATGTCTACCGAACGTCTCGAGTCTATGGAACGCCGAAGTTTAAACTTTGGTAGACCAGTGGCTGGTTCGGCGAAGCGCCACCACCAAGTGAAGGCATCTGCAGAATCGGCTCGATCCGTCCTCCTACAGAAACGCCGTCGTCTTGATCCCCGATATATCGAACGGCCGCCGGCACCGCGCGTTCTTACACGAAACCTTGTCGTCCAGCAGCACCATGTAGCTCGCCGCTTTGGCGAACTTCGCCCGGTCCCGCTCGTCGCCCCGCCCCGGCAGACGGTCTAGCTTCGTCCGCACCAGCCAGCGCAAATCGTAGTTCTCCACCGACCGGCAATACGGGCAGTTCAGCGGCGCCGGCTTCGTGGTCTGGGACTCCTTGTAAAACGCCTTCTCGTCCATCGCCATGAACCCCGCTCAGACCGCCGCCATCTGGAACTTCTCCACCGCGGCGCCGACGCTCGCATCCAGCCTGCCGGCGAACTCGTCCACATCGGCTTTGGAAATATTCATCGGCGGCGAGAGCCTCACCACGTTCCCATTTAGCCCCCCGCGCCCGATCAGAATGCGCCGCTCGCGCGCGGCGTCCATCACCGCCAGCGTGAGCATCGTCGCCGGCCTCTTCGACTTGCGATCCTCGACAAATTCCAGCGCCTGCAGCAACCCCATGCCGCGCACGTCGCCGATCACCGCGTACTTCGCCTGCAACTCCTCCAGCTTTCCACGCAGATACCCGCCCACTTCCGTCACGTTGTCCAGCAACCGCTTCTCGTCGATGTAGTCCAGCACCGCCTTGGCCGCAGTCGCCGTCACCGGATTCCCGCCGAAGGTGGAAATCGTCACGCCCTTCAGCGCGTCGGCGATCTCCGGCCGCGCCACCGTCACGCCCACCGGCGCGCCGTTCCCCAATCCCTTCGCCGAAGTAATAATGTCCGGCGTCACGCCCCATTGCTCGATGCCGAACCACTTGCCGCCCGTTCGCCCCCACGCCGTCTGCACTTCGTCGCTGATGAAAACCCCGCCGTACTTCCGCACGATCCCGGCGACGATCCCGAAATATTCCTTCGGCGGCGTGATGAATCCGCCCACGCCCTGAATCGGCTCGGCGATCATCCCCGCGATCCGCCCCGAGGTCGTCGTCCGAATCACCTCCTCCACATCGTGGGCGCACTTCAGCTCGCACGATGGATACTCCAGCCCGAACGGGCAGCGGTAACAATACGCGTTCGGCGCGTGAACGATGCCCGGCTGCACCGGCCCCAGTCTCCACTGGCTCTGCCCGGTCATCGTCATCGTCATCGCCGATCGCCCGTGGTAGGCGTGCCGCAGCGCGACGATCTCGCTCGATCCGGTGTAGCAGCGCGCGGTCAGAATCGCCGTCTCGTTGGCTTCGGTGCCGCTATTGGTGAAGAACGATTTCGTCAGCGCCCCTCCCGGCGTGATGGAAGCGATCTTCGCCGCCAGCGCCACCTGCGGCTCGTTGGCGAACACCGTCGAAACATGCTGCAGCGTGTCGATCTGCTTGTGAACCTTCGCGTTCACCTCGTCGTTGCAGTGGCCGACGCTCACCGTCACGATCCCGCCGAAAAAATCCAGATACTGGTTCCCGTCCGCGTCCCAAACGAACTGGTCCTTGGCCCGCGCGATCACCAGCGGTTCTTTGAAATAATGAAAAACCGCCGGAAAAAGGAAATTCTTTTGAGCGAGAATAATTTCGTTTTTGGTCATGTCGGTGTGCTCTGCGAATCGCTTACACCAAGATCGTATCATCGGAAGATGCCCCGGACCGGAATCCACTCTAGGACGGAGCGCACGTGAAAGTGGCGCTCGACGCAACGCCGCTCAGCGTACCCACCGGCGGAGTCGCGCGCTACACGGCCGAGCTTGGCCGCTCGCTCGCCGCCAATTTCCCCGAAGACGAATTCTGGCTCCTCTCCGACCAGAAATACGCTCATCCGGCGCCCGAGTTTGCCAACCTAAAATCCGGCCCCGGCCCCGTCTCCGTTCTCGAGCGCCGCTGGTGGCTATGGGGATTGCAGGGCGCCATATCGCGCCACGGCATCGCCGTTTTTCACGGAACCGATTTCTCCGTGCCGTATCTGCCGCTCCGCCCCAGCGTCATGACGCTCCACGATCTCTCTCCGTGGCTCGATCCTGCTTGGCACGCCGACGCCGGCCGCGTCCGCCTCCGCACTCCGCTGCTGCTTCGCCTCGGCCGCGCCACCATGATCGTCACCCCTTCGCAAGCCGTCCGCCAAGGCGCCATCGAGCGCTTCGGCATCCATCCGGACCGCATCGCCGCCATCCCTCACGCCGCCGCGGGGCATTTTCGTCCCGTCGAAAAAAATCCCTCCGAAACGCCGTACATTCTCTACGTCGGAACGCTGGAGCCGCGCAAGAATCTCGATGTCCTGATCGAGGCCTGGCGCGAAGTCCGGAAAAAATATCCCATCGATCTCGTCCTGGCCGGCCGCCGCCGCCGCGATTTTCGCGAACCGCCCGCCGAACACGGCCTGCGCCTCCTCGGCGCCGTCGAAGACGACGCGCTCCCCGCGCTCTATTCCAACGCCCTCGCCTGCGCCTATCCTTCTTTATACGAGGGCTTCGGTCTGCCGGTTCTCGAGGCCATGCAATGCGGCGCTCTCGTTCTCACATCCCTCGATCCCGCCGTCTCCGAAGTGGCCGCCGACGCCGCCGTCCGTCTCGAACCCCGCGACGTCCGCGCCTGGGCCGACAGCGCTGACGCAGGCGCTCACCGATCCCCAATGGGTCGCCGCGATGCGCGCCAAAGCGCTCGCCCGCGCTGCGCTTTTTTCCTGGGATCGCACGGCGCGCGAAACTCGCGAAGTCTACGCCGAAGCGGAGCGGCGATTTCACCGCCGATGACTTCCGGCTCCCGCGTGCTCGTCTTATCGCCCGAAGCCCCATACCCGCCCATCGGCGGCGGCGCGCTCCGGACCGCGTCGCTGATCGAATATTTTGCGCGGAGCCACGAAGTGGACCTCATCCTTTTCCGCCAGCCGGACCACCCCGATCCCGCCGCCCT
This sequence comes from uncultured Acidobacteriota bacterium, assembly GCA_963823105.1. Taxonomy (GTDB): domain Bacteria; phylum Acidobacteriota; class Terriglobia; order Bryobacterales; family Bryobacteraceae; genus JAJYKC01. The sequence goes on along the minus strand of CAWGKC010000004.1, from coordinate 100,466 downwards.
CGTTCCGCTCCACGTTCACGGCCGCCGGCTCGTTCTCGAACTTCCGCGCCACGGGACGGACGCCGCCTCGAAATCGGTGCGCAACGCGGTTCGCGCGTTCCGCGGCACGCCTCCTCTGGTGGACCGCTTCTCCGGCTTCGCATCCCCGATCGCGCGATTTCTTCAAGGCGCGCGCTACGACATCGGCGTGATCGAACATTTTTGGTGCGCTCCTTATGTCCGCCAACTCCGCGCCGCCTGCGACGAAATTTGGCTCGATCTGCATAACGTAGAATCGGTGTTGCAGCGGCGCGAAGCCCTCGCCGCCGGGCCGTTGGCTGCCCTAGGATTTCGCCGGTTCGCCGAATCCTACCGCCGCCTGGAACGCGAATTGCTCCCAAGGTTTGACGTGCTTCTCGCCGCCTCCGCACACGATGCCTCGCTCCTCGGTCCTGTCGCTCCCGGATGCCGCATCGCGATTTTCCCCAACACGATACCGGAACGAAAGGCGCCGGACCGGGTTGAAGAACATGCCGTCGTTTTCAGCGGCAATCTCGCGTATCGCCCCAATACGGAGGCCGTGCGGTATTTCGCCGGCAAGATCTGGCCCACTCTCCGCCAACGCTGGCCGGGCCTCCAATGGCGAATCGTGGGCAGGAATCCGGAAGCGATAAAAAGATTCGTGGACCCGAAAGACTACATTCAATGTGTAGGCCCCGTCGAAGACGCGGTCCTGGAGTTGTCCCATGCCAAAGCCGTCGTCGTCCCCGTTCTGGCCGGAAGCGGCACTCGGGTGAAAATCCTGGAGGCTTGGGCCGCTGGCGCTCCCGTGGTTTCCACCACCCTCGGCGCCGAGGGGTTGCCGGTGGCGCCTGGCGAACATTTATTAATTGCCGACGATCCCCTTGAATTCGCCGAAACCGTCTCCCAATTGCTTGCGTCCAAGCCCTTACGGCGACGGATCGGGGCGGCCGGCCGCCTCCTCTACGAACAAAACTTTACATGGCAAGCCGGTTGGCGAGCGCTCGATTCGGCCCTTTTCCGCGATCCTTCCTCCGAAAACACGGCGGCGAAACCGTATACTGGAATTTGACGAATGCGCTTCACTGTTGACGCTCATGCGATCGGACAAAAGCTCACCGGGAACGAAACGTACGTAAGTAATTTACTTCGTTGTTTTACCTCTCTCGATCGAGAATCCGAGTTCATCGCCTACATCTCGCGCCCCTCCGCCGCCAATCGAATTCCGAGCCGCGTTCAGGTCCGGCTGGTTTCGGAAAATCCGTTCCGGCGCCTCGGCTTCGATCTTCCTCGCCGCTTGCGCCAGGATCGCCCCGATCTCATCCACGTTCAATACACCGCGCCGCTATTCTCTGGCGCCACGCCGGTGGTGGTCAGCGTTCACGACGTGAGTTTCCTCTCGCATCCGCAATATTTCACGCCGTTCCGCCGGAAACAGTTGCGCTTCACCGTGCAGCGGACCGTTCGCCGCGCGGTCAAAATTCTCACGCCCAGCGAATTCAGCCGCAAATGCATTCTCGACGCTTACGGGCTCGACGAGAACAAGGTGACCGTCATGCCCATCGCCGCTTCGCCGCAATTCCGGCCCGTCGCACGATCGGTCGCCGCCTCCGCCGCCCGCGAGCGCATCGGCATCGACGGCCCGTTTATCATGACCGTCGGCGATCTGCAGCCGCGCAAGAATCACCTCGGCCTCATCCGCGCGTTCGAGGACGCCATGCGCGCCCATCCCGAACTTCCTCACCAACTCATTCTCGTCGGCAAGGACACTTGGTATTCGCCGGTCATCCACCAGGCCGTCGAGCGATCGCCAATGGCCCGGCGAATCCGCTTCACCGGCTTCGTCTCCGACGCCGATCTGGCCACGCTTTATTCCGCCTGCGATCTTTTCGTGTTCCCTTCTTTCTATGAAGGCTTCGGCCTGCCGATTCTCGAAGCGATGGCCTGCGGGCGCGCCGTGGCTTGCTCCAACAGCTCGGCCATTCCCGAAGTAGCCGATTCGGCCGCGCTGCTGTTCGATCCCGAATCGACGAGCGAGATGACCCGCGCCATGCTGGACCTTCTTCTCGACTCCGGTCTGCGCACCCACATGGAACGCCTCGCCGTCGCCCGCGCCGCCCATTTCAGTTGGGAGCGCACGGCGCGCGAAACGCTCGACGTTTATTACGAAGTCGCGGCCAAGGGCGCTCGCATCGCCGCGCCGGCCCGGCAGATCGCGCGGATATGAAGCCGCTCCGCGTTCTCGCGATTCTCGCCGCCACGCTCTTCGCCGTGTCTCCGGGACAAAGCACCGCTCCCACCGTCATTCCTCCGGCGGGCGGCGAGCAGTTTCACTACTCCATCAACTGGCCCACCGGTTTGAGCCTGGGAGAAGCGATGTTGTCTGGCTCGCGCGGACAAACGTACGGATCCGCCGAAAGGTTGACGTTTCAATTCCATCTCGAAGCGGCCGTTCCCGGCTTTCAGGTCACGGACACGTATCGCTCGGTAGCCTCCCCAGCTTACTGCTCGGCCGAGTTCGATAAAACGTACCAGCATGGCCCCAAGCATGTCGACGAAAAAGAAACGTTCACGAGTGACGGCAACGCCAAGCGCGAGACCAAAGGCGGCGGCTCCTCCGATTTTGAGACGCGCACATGTCCCAAGGACGCGCTCACGTATTTAGCCTTCCTGCGCGACGAACTGAGCCACGGGCGGCTCCCGCGGGAAGAAACCGTGTATTACGGAGCGCCCTATCGCTTGAGAATGGAATTCAAAGACACCGAGCAGATCGACCTCGGCGGAAAAAAAGTCGACGCCGACAGACTGCAAGCGACCATTCGCGGCGATTCGGCCGGGCTGACGTTTGAAATGTTCTTTTTGAAGGACACCGCCCGCACGCTGGCCATGGTGCGCGTGCCGCTGGCGATGGGAACGTTTTCGATGGTGCTCGACAAATAGCGCGATTCAACCCCGCCTTGACGCCACGCATGCGCATCGCGTTTTTCTCCCCGCTCCCTCCGGCCAAGAGCGGAATCGCCGATTACTCCGCCACGCTGTTGGAGGAACTGGCGAAGCTCGCCGAAGTAGATGTCTTCTCCTCGGCCGCGGGCTTCGATCCGGGCCGCCACGGCATCGCTCTTTATCAGATCGGCAATAATGGCTTTCACGAATTTTGTTACGAAGCGGCGATCGCGCATCCCGGCGTCGTCGTTCTTCACGAAGCCAACCTCCATCACCTGGTCGCGGATGTCACCATCCGCCGCGGCGATTGGGACGCCTATCTGCGCGAAGTCCGGCACGACAGCGGCGAAGCGGCGTATGAATACGCGCGCGATTTTGTCGCGACGCTGCGGCGCGGGCCGGATTACGACGGCGTTCCGCTGCTGCGGCGGTTACTCGAAGCCTCGCGCGGGGTGATCGTTCACAGCGCCTGCGTCGAGGAGGCGGCGCGCCAATCCGGCTACACCGGCCCCATCGCGCGCATCCCGCACGGCGCGTGGATTCCGGAAGCCGATCGCGCCGGCGCGCGGGCGAAGTTGGGCGTGGAGGACGGGACGCCGCTCATCGGCATTTTTGGATTTCTGAAGCCGTACAAGCGCATTGCCGAATCGCTGCGGGCGTTCCGGCGTCTGGTGCGCGAGGTTCCCGATGTGAAGATGATCCTGGTGGGCGAGCCGCATCCCGATCTGCCGCTCGATTCGCTGATCGATTCGCTCGGGCTCTCCGATTCCGTGCGGCCGCTCGGTTTCACTCCGATCGAGGATTTCGTCGACTACATCGGCGCCTGCGACATCGTGCTCAATCTGCGCCATCCGACGGTGGGTGAAAATTCCGGGACGCTGATGCGCGCGCTCGGCTTGGGCAAAGCGGTGATCGTCTCCGACAACGGATCGTTCCGCGAGTTGCCCGATTCGATCTGCCTCAAAGCGCCGGTGGATGCGACCGAGGAGGATTTTCTTTTCGAGACGCTTCATCTGTTAATCACGCGGCCCGATCTTGCGCGCGCAATGGGCGAGCGGGCGCGGGAATGGGTGGCGAGCGAATGCAACTGGCGTTCGGTGGCGGAGCGTTACGCGCAGTTTCTCGAAGATGTGGCGAACGGGCGAACCGCGCCGGAGGGGGTGGTCGTCGAGACGCCGCCCGCCGTCGTCGAGGGGGAGCCGCAGGCGAACGTGGAGGGCGAATATATTCTCGGGTGGGCGAAGAACGAGGAGAGCCGCGAATATATAGAAAGGCATCTCACGCGCCTGGTCAAGACGCTCGCCATCACGCCTCCCGGAAGCGCGGAGGATCGTGTCTTGGAAATGGGCGCTTATCTTCAGATCACCCCGGCGCTGAAGCACCGGTTGGGTTACGGCGAAGTGCGCGGGTGTTACTACGGGCCGGCGGGACAGGTGGATCGCCGGTGTCGCGCGATCGGAGTCCGGTGAAGAGTTCGTCTGCGATATCGATCTGTTCAACGCGGAGACGGACCGCTTTCCTTACAGCGACGAATATTTCTCCACCGTTCTGTGCTGCGAATTGATCGAGCATCTGTTTGCCGATCCCATGCACCTGATGGCGGAGGTGAACCGCATCCTGAAACCGGGCGGGGCGTTGGTGCTCACGACGCCGAACATCGCCTCGCTGCGCGCGCTGGCGGCGATCCTCGAAGGGTACCATCCGGGATTTTTCCCAGCTTACATCCGTCCTTCCTCAAACGGCGAGACCGAAGCGCGGCACAATCGGGAATACGCTCCGCGCGAAGTGCGCATGCTGTTGGAAGACGCGGGCTTCGAAGTGACGTTGCTTGAAACCGGCGAGTTTCTCGACGTTCCGCGGCCGGAACATAACTGGGTGTTGAATTTGCTGGAACGCTATACGCTCTCGACGGAACTGCGCGGCGACGGAATTTACGCCGTGGGGCGCAAACGCGGGCCGGTGCGCGAGCGCTTCCCGGCTTGGCTGTATCAATGAAAATCGCCTATCGCCAGGTGGAAGTGGCGGCGCGGGGCGGGGCGATCGTCGTGCGGATGGAGTTGCAAAACCGTTCGAACGAGGATTGGACGGCGGAGAATTTCGTCGTCGGCTGGCAGCTTTTCGATCCGGAGACCAACCGGTTTATTCGCGATGGCGACTGGACGAAGTTGACCGAAACGGTGAAGCCGGGCGGGGCAGCGCACATCGAGATGCGCATCGCGTTTCCGCCGGAGGCGGGCGGATACCATATCTATGTTTCGCCGCTGTCGCCGTCGTCGGGGTGGGCGTATGCGCGGGGCGAGCGGTTCCTATTGATCGCGGCGGAAGTGGAGGCGGGCGGCGTCGCGGTGCGGCGGTCGGAGATCGCGTCGACGCGGACGCTGCGGCTGCGGAACCTGCGCAAGATTTTGCCGGACCTGTTCGCGCAACCGTTCGCGGCGAACTGGCGCAACCGGAGGCTGATCCGTTCGATGGTGAAGCGGGACATATCTGGCGCGGTATCGGGGATCGTTCGGCGGCGCGCTTTGGACGCTGCTGAATCCGCTGCTGCTGATGTCGACGTATTTTTTCGTGTTCGGAGTGGTGCTGCGAACACGCTTCGGAAACGACGCGAGCGGCGGCGGGTATGTGCTCTATTTTTTGGCTGGCATGTTGCCGTGGTTGGCGGTGAGCGAAGCCGTGGGCCGCGCGCCTTACTCGATTCCCGAGCATCGGAATTTCGTGAAGAAGCTCGTCTTCCCGCTGGAGGCGATCAACGTGGTGCAGGTATTTTCGGGCGTCGTCACCGAGGTGGTGGCGCTGGCGATCTTCTTCTGCGGGGTGCTGGCGATGCGAGGCGGGCTGCCGCAATCGGTGCTATGGCTGCCGGCGCTGATCGTTCCGCAGATTTTATTTACGCTCGGCCTGTGCTGGTTTCTGGCGGCGCTGGGGGCGTTTGTGCGCGATCTGGGGCAGATCATCGGGTTCACGCTGACGCTATGGTTTTTTCTGACGCCGATCTGTTATCCGGAATCGTCGCTGCCGAAGGCGGCGCTGGGCGTGCTCACCAAGAATCCGATGTTTTTTCTGGTGAAGGGGTACCGCGAAGTGTTTCTGTCCGGGCGCGCGCCGGAGTGGCACGGGCTGGCGCTGTTCTGGCTGTTCGCGGCGGCGGTATTTTTAGCCGGCCACGCCTGGTTCTACAAGCTTCGCCGCAGCTTCGCCGACGTAATCTGAACCGGCGACAAGATTTCCGGCGCGGAGCAGGGATTCGAACGTGCCGGCGTCGGTCCACCAGCCATCGAGATAAGCGAAGGTCATGGTGTCTTCGGCGATGTAGGCGTTGTTGACGTCGGTGATTTCGAGTTCGTTGCGGCGCGAGGGAACGAGCGTGCGGATTTTGTCGAAGACCGTTTCGTCGTACATGTAAATGCCGGTGACGGCGAGGTTCGATTTCGGACGCAGCGGTTTCTCTTCGATGCCCACGATGCGGCCGCCCTGGATTTCGGCGACGCCAAAACGGCCGGCGTCATGGACTTCCTTAAGCAGAATTTTCGCGCCGCGCTCCTGGAGGCGGAACTCGTCGGCGGCGGCGCGGATGTTGTGTTGGATGATGTTGTCGCCGAGGATGACGCAGAGTTTGGAGCCGTCGGAGAAATGCTCGGCGAGGTTGAGAGCGTCGGCGATGCCGCCTTCGCCTTCCTGGTAAGTGAAGTCGAGGTGCGTGAGGCCGAACTCCTTGCCATTGGCGAGCAGGCGGAGAAAATCGCCGGCGTTGCGGCCGCCGGTGACGACAAGAATGTCGCGGATGCCGGCGTCGACAAGCGTCTGGATCGGGTAATAGATCATCGGCTTGTCGTAGATCGGCAACAGGTGCTTGTTGGTGATCTTAGTAAGAGGGAAAAGGCGGCTGCCCGTTCCGCCGGCGAGAACGACGCCCTTCATGCGCTGACCTTTCGGTTCGGTTGACTTGGCCAACTGGTCATCATATCAGGGCCAGATCCGCACGCGCTTGCGGCCGGCGAGGATGAAGCGGCCATCGGCTGTTGGGAAAGCCGCGACGAGGCCATCGGTATCACGCGCCGGAACGCCATTGCGCAGCAAGACGGGAGTGGGGGCCGTTGTTTTCGCCGGCGATCCACGTTTTGCCGTCGCGGGAAACGGCGAGGGCGTGGGGGTAATGGAGGGTTTCGACGGAGCGCTCGATCCACAGGGTTTTGGGATTGTCCGGTTTTTGGAAACGGGCAAGGCGGCCGTTGGGCATTTCGCCTTGCGCGACGAGCAGATCGCCGTGATCGAAGGCCAGGCGCAGCGTGGCGGAAAGCGGTTCTTCGTTGTACAACTCGATGGCGAAATCGTGCCAGGGGAGATTGAACGCGGCGGGGCTTTGGATCCAGTAATTGCCGCAGACGATATCGGGAAGGCCGTCGCCATCGATGTCGGCGATCAGCAGGCCGCCTTGGCGGGAGGCGCTGTAGAAGGAATAGATTTCGGTGTAGTGAAAATCGGGGTATTCGTAGAAGCGGAGTTGCATGCCGCGCTGGACCATCAACACGCCGCGATGGCCGAGGAGGGTGGCAGCGAGGCAATCGTGCATGTCGATCGAATGATCGAGCACGCGCGGAGTCCAATCCGGCGCGTGGCGGTAGACGAGTTTGTCGCCCTCTTGCAAAAAAAGCGCACGGCCGCCATCGTCGAGGCAACCGCCTTCGCCAACGGGCGCGGAGGGTTTGGCGATGTGGCTTGTGGTGGAGCGCGGGCACGGTCCAGGAGAGGATTTCATTGCCCCAGGTGACGAGCGTTTGGCCGTCGAACGCCGCGCCCACGATGTTCAAGGCGAAGAAGGCGACGAGCGGGATCATTTGACGGCGAGGATGGCGTCGAGCGGCGTGCCGGTGCGGCGGCCTTCGACGGAGCGGAAGCCGGCGGCTTCGAGCAGCGCGCGGTACTCGGGCAAACTGCGCTCGCGGCCTTCGGTGCAGACCAGCATGTTGAGCGATTGCATTTGGCCGGGAACGGGGCCGAGTTTGTCGTCGTCGAGGAGTTTTTCGCCGACGAGCAGTGCGCCGTTTGCGGGCAACGCGGCGCGGATTTTGACGAGCAGACGGTGTATTTTTTCCTCGTTCCAATCGTGGAGAATGCGGCCGAGGCCGTAGAGGTCGGCGGGAGGAAGAGGATCGGCGAAGAAATCGCCGGGGGTGACTTGCGGGAAGACTTGGGCGACGGAAGGGCAGATCGAAGATGACGGTTTCGATGTGCGGATAACGGGCATGGATGGCTTCGGCGAGATGGCCGGTGGCGCCGCCGAGATCGACGAAGCGATGGAAGCGCGAGAGGTCGAAGGCGGCGGCGACGGAGGGGGAGCAGAGTTGGCCGAAGCCGTGCATGCCCTGAAGAAATTGGCGGAGCGAGTCTTCGGTGCGGAAGAAGTGGGAGAACAGCGCGCCTTCGAGGCCGAAGGTTTGAGTCCAGCGATGGCCGCCTTCGCGGACGGCGTCTTCCAGATGCGCCCACATGGGATAAAGGGCGGCGTTGGAGTAACGGACGTATCCGGCGAGCGTGTCGGGAGAATCGGAGCGAAGGTATTGGTCGGCGACGGGGGTGTTGCGGAACGTGTCGCCTTCTTTCGTGAGGAGGCCGAGCGAGACGCAGGCTTCGAGAAGGCGGGTGAGTTCCTTGCAATCGGCGGGACGCGCGCCATCGAAGACGCCGAGTCTCGACGGCGGCGAACATGGTTTTGGAGCGGCGGAACGCTTCGATGAGATCAAGAATTATGGCGGGATTCGAAGTGGTCATAACCGGAAGGGGGAAGGCGTTTGCCGAGGAGAGTGACGCGGCCGGGCTTGCCTTCGACGATGACGCCGATGGGGCGGCCTGGAACGCGAAGGCCGGGCGGAGCGGTGTAAAGCAGCTCGTAATCCTCGCCGTCGTGGAGCGCCTGTTCGAGCGTCGCTCCGGGGAGCAGCGGCGGCTCGCGGTCGAGCGCGGCGGCGGCTTTGGAGGCGAGGCAGAGGCGATGAAGATCGAGAGCGAGGCCGTCGCTGATGTCGATGGCGGCGGTGGCTTTGCCGATCAGCTTGCGGCCGAGGGCGAGGCGAGGCTCGATCCGCGGCGCGATGCCGCCAGCCGCCGAGCCGGCCCGATATATAGATGATGTCGCCGGGGCGGGCGCCATCGCGGCGAAGGGCTTTGCCTTTGGGGACGTCGCCACAGACCATCACGTCGCAGACGACCTTGGACAGATGGGAGAGATCGCCGCCGGCGAGCGTGACGCCGTGTTTATGGGCGAGGGCGAGGAGGCCGCGGAAGAAAGCGGCGAACCAATGATCGTCGGTCCAGGGAGCGAGGGCGAGCGAGACGAGGCAGAGGCGCGGTTTGGCTCCCATGGCGGCGATGTCGCTGAGAGAGCGGGCGAGGGCGCGGCTGCCGATTTCGGCGGCGGTGAAGGCTTCGGGGCGGAAGTGAACGCCTTCGATAAACATGTCGGTGGTGAAGACGAGATCCTGGCCGGGGCGCGGGCGGAAGATGGCGGCGTCGTCGCCGATGCCGAGGACGAGGCCTTTGGAACCGGCCTTGATGCGGCGAAGGAGAGCGGCTTCGTTCATGGCGCGGCGACGAGGCCGGAAGGAAGCTCCTCGCCGAAGATTTTTGTGGCATCTTCTTCTTCGTCGCCGTTGAGGACGGGATGAAGATGTTCGGGGATGGCGCGGCGGACGAGGTCGAGCGTGGCGGGAGGGAGATCGCGGGTGGTGTCGCCGGTGCGGCGGGCGATGGAGACGAGGGCGTCTTGCGAGCCGTTCACTTTGACGAGTCGTTTCGGCCCAGCGGGCCGCGGTTGCGGCGGGGAGCACTTGATTGATGGGGCCGTAGAAGAGCTTGCGCGCACCCAGGCGGCCGAGGCACCAGAGGCCGGGTTCTTTGAATTCGCCGGTTTTGAGGCGGACGGCGAGGGCGTCGCCGAGTTGGGTGCGCGTTTGGATGGGGAGCAGTTCGAGGCTGGCGGCGGCGCGCCACATTTCGCGGAGCAGGCTGGTGTTGACGCGCTGTTTTTTCGCGCCGCGCGGGAGCAGGGTGGGCGAGAGGCGCTGGAAGATGTCGGTTTGCTGATTGCGGTTGAGACCGCCGGCGGCGCGGCCCCAGAAGATCCACCACTCGACTTCGTTTTGCACCTGGCTGGGAAATTGGATGCCGGCGGCGTAGATGCGGCGGGCTTGTTCGATGCGCCAATCGTCGCCAGGGAAGCCGAAGCCGGGGCGGAGGCAGAAGCCGCACAGGCTGAGCCAACGGGCTTCGCAGGCGGCGGAGCGTTTGCGGCCGTCGGCGAGGTCGAGCATTTTGTCGGCGAGGCGGCGGATGGTGGAGAGCGGCCACGATGCCCGGCCGAGGGCGAGCGATTGTTCGAGTTTCGCCGGGAGATCCTGCGGCGGGAGCGAGCCGGTGGAGAACGTGGCGGCGAGGAGAGACTCGGCCGCTTGCAACGCTTCGTCGCTGACGACGGCGGCGGGACGGCGGGCGGTTTTCGCGGCGGCTTTGCGCAGTTCGAATTGCAGGCGCCAGCGCTGCTCGCTGATTTTCGAATCGGCCCAGACTTCGAGGGTGCCGACTTCGGTGAGCTTCGCGCCGAGCTTGACGGGGACGAGGCGCTCGCCTTGTTTGCCGAAACGGATGACGGCGTTGAGAGGGGCGTGGAGATGGAGTTCGTCGCCGAGGGCTTCGGGCGGGAAATCGAGCGTGTCGCCGAGTTTGTCTTCGGTGCGGCTGAGCGAGCTGTAGAGGCGGAAGGAGACGGGCTTGTTGGCGACGAGTTGGAGGTCCTGGTTATCGACTTCGAGCGTGGACCCGTCTTCGGTGCCGCGCGGGACGAGGCAGACGGCGCGGAGTTTGCCATCGGATTCGCCGGCTCCGATGAAATAGGCGCGGGGAAGGCCGCCGCGAACGAGCAGGCCGGCGCCGGTGGAGCGGACGTAGGAATAATAGGACGCGCCGACGGCGACGGCGAGGTCGAGGTCCTGGTTGTCGAGGACGAGCGGGCGATGGCCGATCCATTTTTCGACGACATCGGCGACGCGCTGGCGGCAGATTTCGGGGATGAAAAAACCGCCGTTGAAGAGAATGGCGTCGGGCTTGGCGCCGTCGTTGGAGGAGAGGAAGGCGGCGAGATGGCGCGTGATGGCGGGGTCGGAGACGTAGGGAAGGCCGAGCTCGCGGAAGAGGCTCTTCTTGTCTTCCTTGGGTTTTTCGTCGAAGGCGCAGAAGGGGAGGAAGCCTTCGAGGGTGAGGTCGAGCGCTTCTTCGCGGAGGATTTCGGTTTTGAGAGTTCCGCCGATCAACGACGAGCCCGCGCCGAGGACGGTGATCTCGACGCTTTTGAGATTCGGGTCGGCGAGCATGCGCTCTTTGGCGGCGGCGCATTGGCGGCGAAGACCGCTGCGTTGGCGGATGGAAAGCTGCGCGCCGAGTTTGGATTCGACGAGCCAGCCGAGGGTGAGGTCGAGGTTGTCGCCGCCGAGGAGCAGGTGTTTGCCGACGGCGGTGCGGGTGAATTCGATGCGGTCGCCGGTGCGGTTGACGCGGATGAGGGTGAAGTCGCTGGTGCCGCCGCCGACGTCGCAGACGAGAACGAGCTGGCCGTCGAAGAGTTGTTTTTGCGATTGCGAAAGATGGTTGGCGATCCAGGAATAGAACGCGGCGGCGGGTTCTTCGATCAGGGTGAGGGATTCGATGCCGGCGTCGCGGGCGGCCTGGACGGTAAGCTCGCGGGCCTCTTCGTCGAAGGAGGCGGGGACGGTGACGACGACGTCCTGGGCGGCGAGGGGATGATCGGGGTGGGCTTGATTCCAGGCCTGGCCGATGTGGGCGAGGATTTGCGAGGAGACATCGCCGGGCGAGAGAACGCGGCCGCCTTCCTGGGCGTCCCAAGGGAGAATTTTGGCGGTGCGATCGACTTCGGGATTGGAGAGCCAGCTTTTGGCGGAGTGAACGGACTTCGTGGGGACGAGCGCGCCTTGCTCGCGGGCGTAAGCGCCGAGATAAGTTTGATCGCCGAGGAAGAGGAAGGAGGGGAGGGTGCGGCGCGGCTCGATCTGGCCGGGGGCGATGGTTTGAGGGATTTCGAGGACGTGGATGGGCGGGAAATCGGCGTCGGCGGCTTCGACGGGATCGATGAAGGCGAGGGCGGAATTGGTGGTGCCGAGATCGATGCCGATGTTCACGAGGCGACCCTTTCGCGAACGTTGAATTCGAGTTTCCAGCGGCGGCCGTCGCGGGCGACGCACCAGAGTTGGAGGAGGCCGGTTTCGGTGACGATGGATTCGAGGGTGACGGGGACGAAGGCGGCGCCGGATTCGGCGGGGAGGTGGACTTCCATCGGGAGCGAGTTCTTCGAATTCGGCGGTGACTTCGTCGATCAACGCGCCGGGGGCGTCGTTCTTGCGGGTGGCGGAATGGAAGAAGCGGAACTCGGCGGGTTCGCCGACGGCGAGGCCGAATTGGCGATCGGGGAAGCGGAGTTCGGAGCCTTCCTCCATGCCGAAGGGGACGACGGTGAGGGCTTTGAGAGGAGCGGCCATGCCGGGGACGGCGGGCATGGAGCTTTCGATGCCGACGTAATAGGAGCGCGGGACGCCGCCGCGGATGCGCACGCCGCGGCCTTGGCGGGAGAGGCCGTAATAGGCCGCGCCGCGGGCGACGGAATGCATGAGGTCTTCGTTGGCGGCTTCCGATAGCGATTGGACGGCGGGCATGGACTCGGCGGCGAGCCAGGAGTTGAGGACTTCGATGAGGCGGTTGCGAACGAGGGCGGAGCGGAGGACGCCGCCGTTGAAGAGGACGTGGGTGGGGCAGGCGAGGCCGGAGGGTCCGCGTTTCACGCTGCCGTGTTCGGCGGCGGCGGCTTGTTGGCGGAGGAAGCGGGCGAGGTGGCGGGTGATGGCGGCGTCGGAGGCGTAGGGCAGGCCGATTTCCTGGAGGCCGGCGCGGGCGCGTTGGCGGACGGGCATGTCGTTGCTTGAGACGGTGGGGAGGAAGCCGTCGAGGAGGACGCGTTCGATGTCTTCGCGGAGCAGTTTCGTTTTGACGGTGCCGCCGACGAGGCCGGTGCCGCGGCCGAGGATGGTGACGGCGTGATCGGATTTTTTGGAGGCGGGATCGAGGAGCGATTCTTTGGCGAGGCGGCACTGTTGCCAGAGGGCGTAAAGCTGGAGGGCGTCGAGCTTGGTGTTCTTTTGCGGCGAGCTGTTGTTCGAGATGGCGGGCGAGGGCGAGATCGACGTTGTCGCCGCCGAGGAGGATGTGTTCGCCGACGGCGACGCGTTCCAGTTGCAGCTCGCCGGATTTTTCGGTGACGGCGATGAGGGTGAAGTCCGTCGTGCCTCCGCCGATGTCGATGACGAGGATGAGGTCGCCGACGGTGACGCGCTCCCGCCAATCGGGGTGGCGTTCGATCCAGGCGTAGAAGGCGGCTTGCGGTTCTTCGAGAAGGACGACGTTGGCGAGACCGGCGCCGGCGGCGGCTTGAAGAGTCAGCTCGCGGGCGACGGCGTCGAAGGAGGCGGGGACGGTGACGAGGATTTGTTGTTGGTCGAACGGGGCTTCGGGATGTTTCGATTCCCAGGCGTGGCGGAGGTGTTCGAGATAGAGCTTCGAGGCTTCGACGGGCGAGAGTTTTTCGACGCCTTCGGGAGAGTTGAGAGGAAGGAGGGGCGAGGTGCGGTCGACGCCGGAGTGGGAGAGCCAGCTTTTGGCGGAGGCGATGAGGCGGGCGGGGGCTTCGGCGCCGCGGCGTTGGGCGAGAGCGCCGGCGATTTTATTGGAGTCGCCCCAGGGGAGGGCGGTGGAGCCGGCGGGAAAATCGTTGGCGCCGGCGATATAGAGGAAGGAGGGGAGCAGGGGTTCGTCGCGAACTTCGCCGGGATTGACGAGTTGGGGGATGGGGAAGAGATCGACCGGCGCGGGTTCGAGGGAGTCGGCGGCGTGGGCGGCGGCGGCGAAGGCGAGGGCGGAATTGGTGGTGCCGAGGTCGATGCCGATGACGAATTGGGGAGGCAAGGCGGACTACTCGACTTCCACTTCGGCGGGGGCGAGGATGGCCGCGGTTTGCGGGGCGGAGAGCGCGGGGAGGTTGATTTTCACGGCGCGCCAGCCTTTGTGGCGGAGGACGCCGCCGGGGACTTTGCCGTTGGCGGGGACGTTGCCGAGGAGCTTGACGGTGGAGGGGTTGGAGGAGTCGAGCTTGGTGAAGGTGCCTTCGACGGCGTCGATGACGGGGGAGAGTTCGAAGTAGCGGAGGAGGGCTTCGCGGGATTGGCCGTGGAGATTGCGGACGGCGGCGCCGACTTGATCGTCGGAGTAGGCGGAGATGTCTTCCATAAGGAAGTCGATGAGGCGGGCGTCGCGCTGGAGGATGCCGAGGATTTGGAGCGCGCCGTCGGCGGGGGTGAGCTTGGGTTCGGGCTTGGGGGGTGGTTCGGATTTTTTGGGGACGTAGCCGAAGGATTGGGCGACGTCGGCGGGGAGTGCGCCGGAGAACAGGATGGCGAAGAAGGTGCGGAACGCGGATGCGATGCGTGACAAGATGAACCTCTAATTATCCAGGATACACAGACGGCGGGCGGCGGCGCAGAAAGTCGGGGGTGGAGTTTGCGTCCCGGAAGGGGTGGAGGTGGTTGATTGCGTTGGGGTTGGGTGTGGTGACGGAGAGTGTGACGCAAAGGGGTGTTTTCTGGGCGGGTTTGGAGGGGGGGCGGGGCGGGGTGGTGGGGGGTGGGGTGGCGGCGGGGTTGCGGTGGGTGAGTTGCATTGCGGGGGAAGTGTAGCATGGGGGGATGCGGGTTGAGGGGAGGGAGGTTGGTTTACTTAGCGCCGTCAATGGGTTAGGGGTGGTGGAGATGGTGTTACTGCCATTTCCCCGTCGGAAGCGTCCGCTTCTCATGGTTCGGGCCGAGCGGCGCAGCCGCTTCAACGAGGTATTGGTTCGTCGTGGCTGGGACACATTGATCGTAGGCGCGTGCGTTTGTCTCCGAATGCCGTTCCGATCCGATTTGCTTCCTCTCCTTCTTTTCTTTGTTTCCTATTATATGGTGCAACGTTGCTTTTTACGAAGATCAAAAACCCGTTCAGGTCACCCTTAAACTGGATAGGGGCCGCGTCAAACGCGAGCGGCCAGCGCCCACCTTTTAGCATTCGCGATTTCCCTTGTCTAGAATGGAGACCGCTTAGCGAAGGGCTACGAAGATGATCAGTCGTGCCCTCTCTTGGCTGGACGATAGCGCGGGGGGTATTAAAGGCGAGGGGCGGTTGGGAAAAATTCGCTGTAAGGTGTTGAGGGGAATGAGGGGGAAATATTTTTGGTGGGCGTTACTGAGTTTCTGCGGGGGGCGAGACGAGGATTCTGGATTGGAATGATGGGGATCGTGCCGGCATTTGGTCCAATACTTGGCAATTGAGTGGCTGGCCGTTTTTGGGGTATGTCTTGGGGTGTCGCCGGACAAGTCGGCGGGTTGTGTCGCCAGAGCTGGCATGCTGGCGCGATCACCTCGGTGCGGAGGGGTGCGTTGCGGGGATCGACGGCTTTGCGACAGTTGCTGCGCCGGCCGCTGGCGGCGAGGAGGGCGCTTTGGGTGCGGCCGACGTGACAACAGTTCGCGCGCCGTCCGCCGGCGTCTTCCTCTGGTCTCGTAGCTCCATCGCAACTTGGACAGCCGTCAGTAACAGCAGGGCGATTGTGAGGAAGGTGATTACCAGTGTTAGCCGTTCCATCTTGTTCGATGAGTCGGCCAGCCTCTTAACAGAAGCGTCCATTGCGATCACAGAGCAATTCAGTCCGTTCGCGAGAGCCTCTACCCGTATTGATGATTCGGCGAGGCTCTGTGTTTGTAATGCGATGTCCTGCAGGAATCGCCGCTGCAACTCTTCGACGGCCATTTGGTAATAGCCGGGAGAACCGCAACTTGCCATGGTGTCGTACAACTTGTCGACTGGCTGATCTCGGATATCCTGGATTGTGTAGTTATTGTCGATTCCCACTGGAAACCTCGGCTAGCGTTCTGCTAATTGGCCCTACCAACGTATTTCGGCTTGGTGTGACAAAGCGTCCTTCGCCTACATGTTTATTCCTCCTCGAGGGTGAGCGGGCTTCTCCCGGCTGGGCCGTCTTCTGGGCTTCCTTGAGGGACGTGACCGGGCGCACGACGCGCTGGGGGCTTGCTGGCTGTGCAAGGGAAGGCGCTTCTGAGGTCTCTCCATGCCACAATCATGAAAGGCCCTCCGCCCTCCTCGGGATGTTCGTCAACGTAATGGGTGAAAACCTTCATGAGAACGAATGCTTGCGTCCCGCGTCCGTTAGTAGAGGCGCAAACCCCCGGCAGAAAAAGGGACGAATCGTTTTCGTTAACGGCTAAGGTCTCCTGGTGTAGGGTTTCGGACGCACCGAAACACTCCAGGACATCGGGATATTTCTCAGGGTCCAGTTCGATCATGCCGTTGCTCTCCAAGGAGGCCGCCTCCATTCCCCGGCAGTACTGGCGCATTTCGACGGCTGAGACTTCACTGTCGTTGTCCGCCCCGTGTATATTGGGTGTCAAAATCACAGCCGAAACTGCTGTCGCCACTATCCAATTCATAAATGTCCCCTTGCTCGCGTTCTTGCGTAGATGCTCCTCGCTCGCGTGGTCAAGAACCCTCTACCGCGCTGTAGCCGGGATGGCGGCGCTGGTCCTTTCGAAGAGACCGCGCCGCCTAAGTTTTGATACACGCGAGTATCTCATCGGCGAGTTCTCGCGCCGATTTGGTATCGAGAAATATGCCGATGAGGGTGACGTTTGTTCCAGCCCGCACCAAGCCAAAGGCCAAATTTAACCCGTCCTCGATGCCTTTGTTTTTCTGGATCCGCCCCTCTCTAATTCGAACTCGCTGCCAGTAAGGTCTTCTGGCAGTTTTAGTCTTCCAGTTATCCGAAATTCGCTCATTGAATTTTCACCTCACCCTTAGTAATCGGAAGTTCTCTGACGATTGTTCAGGCGGCGGTGGCGCCCATCAATGCGCTCCGGTCGGCGCGTCTATGGAAAACCGAAACCACCAGGAAAGTATAGCGAGAGTGGCTGTCGTCGCCGCTGGTGGATTGTTCGTCGCCCTTGTGCCAATCCGTTCCCTAGCGCCCCTTTGTGTATTCCATGCCGTTGCGACGGTTCCACTCGCTTCAGGACGAGGTAACGAAGTCGGCCGGCATCGGCCACGACGATCATGCGCCGCGTTCGGGCTGTGGGAGTCGCTCTGTTTGGCGGATGGTGGCGAGGTCGTGCTCGAAGTCTTTGGCGGTGTATTTCTCGACGAGATGCGACTTCAGAAAAGCGTCGAATTCGTAGCGCGAGGGGATGCCCAGGAGCGAACGGATTTGGTAGCCGGAGAGGCGGCGTTCGCGGTAGGCTTCGAGGGCGAGGGCTTCCAGGGCGGCGCGGGAGGGGTCCTGGCCGCGCGGGGTGAGGGTGGCGGCCAACTCGTCGGGGATGTCGAGCGTGATCCGCATGAGTTCAGGCTAACATGCTCTAGACGTCCATTTGACGGCCGGGACCGCCGGCGCGGCGCGCCCACGCACTTGGCGTCCGGCATTAGAATGGAAGTCGAACAAGCTTGAATGCCCGATTCTATATCGACCCTGCTAGTGGGCTGCCGCATATTCATAACCACCGGGTGGAGGAGGTCGAGGTTATCGATGTCTTGGAGAAACCGGGAGAGGATCGGGCGGGCCGCGAGGGTTCGAGGATCGCTTTGGGCCGGACGGCGTCAGGCAGGTACTTACGCGTCGTCTACGTTCCCGACCCGGAGCCGGACTCCGTATTTGTGATCACGGCTTACGAACTGACAGGGAAACCGCTGGCGGCGTATCGCCAGCGCCGAAAGAAGAAACACCAATGAAGCAGGACAGGTTTCCAGAGGGATGGGATCAGGGCAGAGTACGGCGGGTGCTCGCGCATTACGACGAACAGACCGGCAATGAGGCCGTTGCGGAGGACGAGGCCGGCATAGAGTCCTCCGAGACGGTCATGAACGTTCCGCGCGCTCTCGTGCCGAAGGTCCGGGAGCTGATCGCGAAATCCCAGGATTAACGGGCGGCGGCCGCATGGGCTTGGCGTCCGCGGTCCCTGCGCGGACGTCTCGGGTGGCCGCGCGGGGTGAGGGTGGCTGCCAACTCGCCGGGGATGTCGAGCGGGATCCGCGTGAGTTCAGGCTGACATGGTTCAGCTAAGCGTTCGGCGCTGGCGCCTTGGGCCGTGGCGGGGTTACGGGAGCTTGCCGGCCTTGACGAGTCCGGCTTTTACCTTTTCCAGCGGAATTCGTTTTTCGTGCCGGCGCGACTGGGAGACGAGCACGTCTTCGATGTCTTCCCAAAGCCCCCGATGCTTTTTCAGGTCGAGTTGAACAGCCACCTTGCGGCCCTTCTCATCGGTCACGTACCGGATTCCGATCATGACGCCATTTTCGTTCAGGTGGCGGCATCGGTGCAATGGAACTGTGTCGCCCCGTCGCCGCAATCGATAGGACGGAAGCCACCGGCGCGTGCGCGCGATGGCCGCCCGGTTTGTTACGCCGCTACGCGCAGGCCGAGGTGCCTCGCGAAGGGATCGAAGTCGCGATCGTTGTGGAGCAGGGTGTAGCCGCTTGCGATGCAACGGGTGGCGATTACCGTGTCGATGGTCTTGCGAATGGTTACGCCGAGTTTGCGCAGGGCGCGGAAATTCTTCGCGGCTTGAAGGGCGATTTGCCGGCCGCCTAGCTCTACTACCGTCAGCGACGTCAGCAATCTCCTGGCTTCGTGGAATTCGCGGTCGTTGTCGAAGCCTTGCAGGACCTCGGTCAGGATCAGGTCTCCGATGGCCAAGGGTTGTTGGCCGAGCAAGTCGTCGAGTCTCGCGGTCTGGGCGGTGATGCGTTCCTTTGAAGTACTCGATCCACACGCTGGAATCGACTAGGATCAACCGTCGCTCCTCATTGCGTTCAGGTCGCCGCGCCAGTGCAGTTTGCCGCGGAGGCGGCGGATTTCCGCCTGTTTGCTGAGGCGGAGCAAGGTTCTCAGGCCCTGCTCTACTGCGTCGCGCTTGGTCTTCAGGCCGGTGGCGCGGAGCGTTTCGCGCATCAGTTTATCGTCGATCACGATGTTCGTCCGCACGGATGTGTACTTCTATGGCTGATTATACACACTCTGGCGCGCGGCGGGAGGGATTTCGATTTCCTTGGCCAAGCTCGTGGGCTGGGGCGCGGGTTTGCAGAATTCGCGGAGGGTTTGCAGGCGCCCCTGGACCGCTTCGCGGATGTTCCGCTCCGTCTCCTCCAGGGTTCCTCCCGTTGTGATGCAACCGGGCAGATCGGGAACGTAGGCGGCCCAATTACTTTTTGCCCGTTCAAAAATGACGGCGTATTTTTGGCTCATGGCTTCGTCTCCGGACCAGCGGCCTTCCGGACGCGCGGGGCGAGATATGCATCGATCATGCATACTAGTACATATGCGAACTACCTTGATTATCGACGACACGTTGGTGGAGCGGGCTCGGGAGCTGACGGGGATTCGGGAGAAGACGGCGCTGGTGCGGGCGGGGTTGGAGGCGTTGATCGCGCGGGAGGCGGGTAAGCGGTTGGCGGCGTTGGGCGGGACGCAGCCGAAGCTGGCGGACGTGCCGCGGCGGCGGCCGGCTTGATGGTGCTGGCGGACACTTCGGTCTGGATCGAACATTTCCGGAGGACGCACGCGGGGCTATCCGAGTGGCTGTCGGGCGGCCTTGTTCTGATGCACCCTTTTATTTTGGGCGAACTGGCTTGCGGGAATTTGAAGCGCCGCGCGTTGGTGCTTTCCGACTTGAATGCGCTGCCGATGGCGAGGTTGGCGTCCAACGACGAGGTTCTGCGGTTGATTGAGGATCGCAGGCTTTGGGGGCGAGGGCTCGGATGGATCGATACGCATCTTCTGGCGTCGGCGCTGCTGAGCGACTGCCAGTTATGGACGCTCGATAGAAAGTTGAAGCAAGCGGCGATCGATTTGCGTTTGGAATGAGCGGGGGCGGCGCCGGTGGCGGGTGATATAAAATAACCCGGTATGGGTGCGGTCTACCGCGCGACCGTCGATAAGGAGCGGACATGTGCGATCAGGATCATTTTGAGAAGGACCGGGAAGAGTACGAGGCTCGCGGTCTGGTGACGCGAAAGCAATTCGGCATTATGTTGGGAGCGGGCATCGCGATGATGCTGCCGAAAGCGGCGAACGCGGTTACGGTCACCGAATCGGACGTGAACGTGACGACGCCGGACGGCACCGCCGACTGCTACTTCGTGCATCCGGCGAGCGGCACGGCGCCGGGCGTTCTGATGTGGCCGGATATCTTCGGGCTGCGGCCGGCGTTCCGCCAGATGGGCAAACGGCTGGCCGAATCGGGCTATGCGGTGCTGGTGGTGAATCCGTTCTACCGCGTCAAGAAGGCCCCGACCGCGGAGGCCGGCGCCGCGACTCCGATCCAGCAAGTGATGCCGCTGGCGCGAGGTCTGAATGAGACGACGCACATGACGGATGCGAAGGCGTTCATCGGGTGGCTGGACCGGCAATCCTCCGTTGCGAAGGATCGGAAGATGGGCACGCAGGGTTATTGCATGGGCGGGCCGATGGCGTTTCGCACGGCGGCGGCCGTGCCGGATCGCGTCGGAGCCGTCGCCACGTTCCATGGCGGCGGACTGGTGACGGACCAGCCGAACAGTCCGCATCTGCAGGCCGCGAAGACCAAGGCGCAGTTCCTCATCGCGATCGCGGCGAATGACGATCAGCGGTCGCCCAACGATAAGACCATCCTGAAAGAGACGTTCGCCAAGGCGAACCTGCCCGCGGAAATCGAGGTGTACGCGGGGGCTGCGCATGGCTGGTGCCCTCCGGATACGCAGGTCTACAACGAGCCGCAGGCCGAGAAGGCGTGGAGCCGTTTGCTCGTGCTGTACGGAAAAGCTTTGGCCTGAGCCTCGGCGGGCGGCGACGCGAAGGCCCTCCCTATTCGATCGCGATCCGGCGCAGGAGCTTGAAGTCGGTCAGCATTTTGCCGGTCCCCAGCACCACGCTCGCCAGCGGATCTTCGGCGATCGACACCGGCAGCCCGGTCTCCTCGCGGATGCGCCGGTCCAGGTTCTTCAGCATCGCGCCGCCGCCCGTCAGCACGATGCCGCGGTCGCTGATGTCGGCGCTCAGCTCCGGCGGCGTGCGCTCCAGCGCCACGCGGATCGCGTTCATGATCGTCGCCACGCACTCCGACAGCGATTCGCGAATCTCGCTGTCGTCGATGGTGATGGTCTTCGGCACGCCCTCGATCAAATTGCGCCCCTTGATCTCCATCGTGATGGGCGCGTCCAGTGGATACGCCGAACCCACCTGAATCTTGATCGCCTCCGCCGTGCGCTCCCCGATCAGCAGATTGTATTTGCGCTTCAGATACTGCATGATCGCGTCGTCCATTTCGTTGCCCGCCACGCGCACGGACCGCGAATACACGATGCCCGATAGCGAGATCACGGCGACGTCGGTCGTTCCGCCGCCGATGTCGACCACCATGTTCCCGGACGGTTCGGTGATCGGCAGCCCCGCGCCGATGGCCGCCACCATCGCCTGCTCCACCAGGTGCACCTCGCTCGCCTTGGCGCGGTAGGCGGAATCGATGACCGCGCGCTTCTCCACCTGCGTGATCTCGCTCGGCACGCCGATAACGATCCGCGGATGCACCAGCATCTTCCGCCCGTGGGCCTTGAGGATGAAGTAGTTCAACATCCGCTCGGTCACTTTGAAATCGGCGATCACCCCGTCCTTCATCGGGCGGATCGCCACGATGTTTCCCGGCGTGCGGCCGAGCATGTCCTTGGCTTCCTTGCCCACCGCTTCCACTTCGCCGTTGTTCTTGTTGATCGCCACGATCGACGGCTCGTTCACCACGATGCCCTTGCCCCGGGCGAACACCAGCGTGTTCGCGGTCCCGAGGTCAATGGCGAGATCGGACGAAAAAAGACTGAAAATCGAACGAAAATTCATGATTATCCAGGGTAAATACCCGAAGGGCGCGGCGCGCTTCCCTCAAAACGGGATGAGAGCCTAAAAGGGTTCTATCAAATCGTAACATAACGAGCCAAACTCGCCGCCCCGAGTCTCTTCCAACGCCGGATGAGCCTGAAGAGGCCAATGGTTTCCAACGCCAGATGAGCCTAAAGGAAAAATAGCGGATGCTGAGGATTGATCATCCGGATGAAGAACAGCGAACACCAGAGCCTGGAGCAAATACGGGCATTTCTGGGAGGCAACGAAGAAGTCGGATTCAAGGCGGCAAGCCGAAAGGAAGCGTATGAGTGGACGCAGGCGACCCTGTGTGCGCAAGAGTATGTGGGCTTGCCACGGAGGGACAAGGGCCTGGTGAAACAGTACATCTCGAAAGTGACGGGCATGAGCCGGGCGCAGGCAACGCGGCTCATCGCGCGGTACGTGGAAGGCGGAACGGTCCAGGTACGGCGGGGGCGTGGAAGGAAATTCATGGCCTACTACACCCCGGCCGATGTGGCGTTGCTGGCGGAAGTGGATGAGGCCCACGAGACGCTAAGTGGACCGGCGACGCGGAAGATCCTGTACCGGGGGTATTACGAGTTCGCCGACGCCCGCTACGAGCGATTGGCCGATATTTCGTCGGCGCACATCTACAACCTGCGGAAGCTGCGCGGCTACCGCGAACGGGTGCTTGTGTTTACCAAAACGCGGCCCACGCCGGTATCGATCGGGGAACGGCGTAAGCCCGAGCCCGGAGGCCGGCCTGGCTACCTGCGGGTGGACACGGTGCATCAAGGAGATCTGGATGGCGTGAAGGGCGTGTATCACATCAACCTGGTGGATGAAGTCACGCAATGGGAGGTGGTGGGAGCTGTGGAGCGCATCTCGGAAAACTACCTGGCAGCGTTGCTACAGAGGCTTCTGAAGCAGTTTCCGTTTGGCATTCTCGGCTTCCATTCCGACAACGGCAGCGAGTTCATCAATCACTCGGTAGCACGGATGCTGAACAAGCTGCTGATCGAACAGACGAAATCGCGTCCGCGGAAATCCAACGACAACGGCCTTGTGGAATCGAAAAACGGAGCGGTAATTCGCAAGCATATGGGCTTCGATCATATTGCCTCGGAGCACGCCGATCCGATCAACGCGTTCTACGAGGAACACTTCAATCCGTATTTGAATTTTCACCGGCCATGCGCAGTTCCGGAACTGAAGAAAGACAGCAAGGGCAAGACCGTGCGCGCTTACAAGTGGTACGCCACACCGTGGGAAATCCTACGGCAACTGCCAGGGCTGGGCGGATGGCTGAAAGACGATATCACCGTGGATCACATAGAACGGCTGGCGGGGGCCGATAGCGACACCGGAGCCGCGACGAAGATGCGAGCGGCCAAGCGGAATCTGTTCGCCGGTTTCCAACAAAGGAAAATCGCATGACCGAAACAGGGCTGCGGAAATGCCGGGCTGTGGGCGGCGGCGGAAAACCAAAACCAGGTTTCCCGCCGCCGCCCACCAGCCCATGGAAATCGCTCCCGCGATTTCCACATTCCCGCGGCCCCGGCTACTACCGCGTGGGAAAGTGGAAATCCAAAAGCAGGATTCCCACTTTCCCACGCTCTTTTTCCCTTCCCAAAATCAAAAGTCGAAAGGAGCCTCAATCAAGTCTGCTATCCTCCTTCTTCAGGCTCATCTCTGGATTGGAAAACGCTCCCGGCGCGTTTCCACGAGGCGGGCGAGGGGCGGCGCCTTCGCGAGACCTAAGGAAATGGCTCGAACTTTTCGGGGCCGGGCCAGGCGAGGCGATTCTCAACGGGACGCGTCCCCAAGATGTCCAACCGCCTCCTCCGGCGTTTTCCGGTACCATAAAAGTTTTCCTGCACATGCTACGTTTTGAAACCGCCGGAGAGTCCCACGGCGAATGCCTTGTCGCCACGCTGACCGGACTTCCGGCCGGCGTGCCCGTCTCCGCCGCGTTCATCGACCATGAACTCTGGCGCCGCCAGCAGGGCTACGGCCGCGGCGGGCGCATGAAGATCGAGACCGACCGCGCGCGCATCGTCTCCGGCGTCCGGCATTCGGCAGACCATCGGCTCGCCCATCGCCATGATCGTCGCCAACAAGGACTGGAAAAACTGGACCGAGGCCCTGCCCGTGGAGGACGCCGACGGCGGCGAGGACAAGAAGAAACCCGTCTCGCGCCCGCGCCCCGGCCATGCCGACCTCGCCGGCGCCATCAAATATAACTTCCGCGACGCCCGCTACATTCTCGAACGCGCCAGCGCCCGCGAAACCGCCGCCCGCGTCGCGGTGGGCGCCGTCGCCAAACCGTTTCTGGCCGAATTCGGCATCGGAATTCTCAGCCACGTCATCGCCGTCGGCCCGGAGACGCCTCGACCGCTCCGCTTCGCTGGGACGAACTCGTCGAGCTCAGCCGAACGCGACGAAGTGCTGCTCGGCTGCGTCGACCCGGACGCCGAAAAGCGCATGAAGGTAGTGGTCGACGTGGCCTATCGGACCGGCGACACCGTCGGCGGCATCTTCGAAGTGGTGGCGCACGATCTTGCCCGCGGGCTTGGGATCGCACATCACCTGGGATTCGCGTCTGGACGGCCGGCTCGCCCAGGCCATCGTCTCCATGCAGGCCGTCAAGGGCGTGGAGATCGGCTTCGCGGCGGAGGGCGCGGCCAGCTTACGGTTCGAAGGTGCAGGACACGATTCATTACGACAAGGACGCCCGCCGCTTCTACGCGCGGCGCCAACCGCGCCGGCGGCCTCGAAGGCGGCATGACCAACGGCGAGGACGTCCTGGTGCGCGGCTTCCTGAAGCCCATTTCCACGCTGCGCCGGCCGCTTGAATCGGTCGACCTCGAAACGCGCGAGCCGGCCAAGGCCGCCTACGAACGCGTCCGACGTCTGCGTCGTCCCCGCCGCCGGCGTCATCGGCGAGGCGATGGTGGCCATCGTGCTGGCCCAGGCGTTTCTTGAAAAATTCGGCGGCGATTCGCTCGGCGAAACCAGCCGCAACTTTCGACGGCTACCAGGAGCAGGTGAGAAACTTTTGACGAAAATGATGTATCCAATCGTGAAACTGGGCGACCCGGTGCTCGAAACCAGCGCCGCCGCGGTCACCGAATTCGACACCCCGGAGCTGAACCAACTCCTCGAAGATATGTTCGAGTCCATGTAGGCCGCGCAAGGCGTCGGCCTCGCCGCTCCACAGATCGGCATCTCGCGCACGCATCGCCGTCATCGACACTTCGGCGCGGCGAGGACGCATCGAAAAAGCTCGTCCTCATCAACCCCGAGATCGTCGCCACCGAAGGCCGGCAGACCAGCGAGGAGGGCTGCCTCAGCATCCCCGGTTTCCGCGAACCCGTCGCGCGCGCAGTAAGGTCACCGTCCGCGCCCACAACGTCAAAGGCGAGGTTTTCGAAATGACCGGCGACGACCTGCTCGCCCGCGCCTTCCTCCACGAAACCGATCACCTCAACGGCCGCCTCTACATCACGCACCTCAGCGCCCTGAAGCGCGACCTCATCCGGCGCAAAGTGCGCAAGCTGCAAAAGGCCGGCGAGTGGTAGAGCGCCGCGCCTGACGATGCGCCTCGTTTTTCTAGGCACGCCGGCGTTCGCCGTCCCGTCGCTCGAAGCGCTCGCCGCGGCCGGCCACGAAACCGCCGCCGTCTATACGCAACCAGACCGCCCCAAGGGCCGCGGCGGGCAAGTCGCCGCCTCGCCGGTGAAAGAAGCCGCGCTGCGCCTTGGCCTCGATGTCCGCCAGCCGCACCGCATCCGCAGTCCCGAAGTCGTCGCGGAACTCGCCGCTTTGCAGGCCGAGATCATGGTCGTCGTCGGCTACGGCCAGATCATTCCTCAAGCGATCCTCGATCTTCCGCGCCACGGCATCGTCAACGTTCACGCCTCGCTGCTGCCCAAATATCGCGGCGCCGCGCCCATCCAATGGGCCATCGCCAACGGCGAGCGCATCACCGGCGTCACCACCATGCGCATCGACGCCGGCCTCGACACCGGAGCCATGCTGCTCAAACGCGAAACGCCCATCGGCCCGGAGGAAACCGCCGTCGAACTCTCCGCGCGCCTTGCGCCGTTGGGCGCCGCGCTGCTGATCGAAACGCTCGCCGCGATCGAAAACGGAACCATCGCGCCCGTGCCCCAGGACCCGGCGCAAGCCACGCTCGCGCCTATTCTGACAAAAGAAGACGGCCGCATCGATTGGAACTGGCCCGCCGAAAAGATCGCCAACCGCCTGCGCGGCTTTCAACCCTGGCCCGGCGCGTTCACAACATTTCGCGGTCAATTGTTTTATCTCACGCGAGCCTTCCCCGCCGCTATCGCGGCCGATCTCGCGCCCGGCCGCCTCTTCCCGCAAGACAAACGCCTGTTCGCCGCTTGCGGCGGCCGCACCGCGCTCGAACTGGCCGAAGTGCAACTGGAAGGGCGCAAACGCATGCCCGCCGCCGCTTTTGCCAACGGCTACCGTCTGGCCGACAATGAAACTTTGGGAGCTTAACGCCTTGACCCTGCCGCTTGGATATCGCTACTCGTCGCTCCACGCCGGAATCCGCAAAACGCCGGAGGACGACCTCGGCCTGATCGTCTCGGACTCGCCCGCTCACGCCGCCGCCGTCTTCACGCGCAACCTCGTCCAGGCCGCGCCGGTTCAGCTCGCCCGCAAAAATCTGGAGCACACCGGCGGCGGCGCGCGCGCGATTCTTGTCAACGCCGGCAACGCCAATTGCGCCACCCGCACCGGCGCCGCCGTCGCTCTCGCTTCGATCAAAGCGCTGGCCCAAGCCCTCAAAATCCCTTCCGCGCAAATTCTTCCCGCTTCCACCGGCGTCATCGGCGTGGAACTCGACGCCGCGCTGATCCCGGCCGCCATCCCCAAGCTGCTCGAAGGGCTTTCGCCGGACCGCTTCGAGGATGTCGCGCGCGCCATGATGACCACCGACACTGCCGTGAAAACGGCCAGCCGCTATGTCGATTGGAACGGCCGCGCCGTCCACGTCGCCGGCATGACCAAAGGCTCCGGCATGATTCATCCCAACATGGCCACCACGCTCGGCTTCGTGCTCACCGACGCCACGCTCGAAGCCAAGCACCTGCGGGCGATGCTTGGCGACGCCGTCGAATCGAGCTACAACCGCCTCTCCGTCGACGGAGACATGTCCACCAACGACACCGTCGTGCTGATGGCTAACGGCGCGTCCGGCTTCACGCCGGCGAAAAAAGAGCGCCAGGTCCTGGCCGGCATGATCGCCGCCGTCATGGAGGATCTCGCCGTGCAGATCGCCCGCGACGGCGAAGGCGCGCGCAAGCTGATCCACATTAAAGTGGAAGGCGCGTCGTCGGATGGCGACGCCGTGCGCATCGCCCGCGCCATCGCCAATTCGCCGCTAGTGAAAACCGCCATCGCCGGCTCGGACCCCAACTGGGGCCGTATCCTCTCCGCCGCCGGCGCGAGCGGCGCGCGCTTCGATCCGCGTAAAATCGATATTCAACTCCAGCGCGTTCCCGTCTGCCGCGCCGGCCTCGCCGCGGAATTCTCCGAAGAGGAAATGAAGAAGAAACTCGACGAGCCCGAATGCCGCATCCGCTTCACCATCCGCGGCGGCGGCAAAGGCGAGGCCCGCTTCTGGACCTGCGACCTCACCGAAAAGTACATCGAGATCAATGCCAGTTACCGCACCTAGGCCCGCCGGCGGGACGCTCCCTCACGGTCGCGGCTCGGCATCGGCATCACCGAACCGCGCGTTTCCGAGCCGCGCGCGTCAGCAAGCGGCCCCGGCCGTCCTCTTCGCCATCGTGCTCTTCGCCGCCACCGCCCAGGCCGGCGATCACGAAGACGTTCTCGACCTGTTCGGCTCCATGACCTCCGCGCTCAGCCAGGCCAACGCTCCACTGTTTCTCAAGGGCATCGACAAAGCGTCGCCGGATTATGAAAAGCTCGCCGCTTATATCCCGGCTCTCGTCGCGCAAGGCGACGCCGCCTCCTCGCTTGAATTTCTCAAGGACGAAGGCGATAGCCAAAAGCGCTCGGTGGAGATAGACTGGTTCCTCGAACTTCGCAACGTGAATCCGGCCGGCCCGCTCGTGCGCCGCCGGGAAATTATCAAATGCCGCCTTGAGAAACAGAAAAAGAAATGGCGCGTCGTCGCCCTCTCGCCGGTCGATTTTTTCGCGCCTCCAAAATACCCATGACCTTACGCTTCGCGCTATTTCTATTCGCCGCCACGGCCTTCGCCGGTCCATCTCTAATGCCGCTGCCCGCGCACATGTCGCCTGGACAGGGGAGGCTCGCCATCGATCAAACTTTTCACGTAGCCCTGGCCGGGCGCGGTGACGAGGCTCGCGTCCGCGGCGCCGCTCTGCGCCTGATCTCACGCCTTGCCGCGGCAACCGGCATGCCTCTCGATCCCGCCCTTGCCTCCGACGCCTCCAAAGCCACATTCGTCATCGAATGGTCCGAAGACGGCCTCCCCGTCCAGGCCCTGGGCGAGGATGAAAGCTATACGCTCACCGTCTCCGCCACCCAGGCGCGCTTGAAGGCCCGCAACCCGCTCGGCGTCCTGCGCGGCATCGAGACATTCCTGCAATTGGTCGCGCCGGACGCGAAGGGCTTCGCCATCGCCGCGGTCACCATCGACGACCAGCCACGATTCCCCTGGCGAGGGTTCATGATGGATTCCTGCCGCCACTTCATGCCGCTCGACGTGGTCTATCGCAACCTCGACGGCATGTCGCAAGTGAAGCTCAACGTCTTCCACTGGCATCTCTCCGACGAACAGGGCTTCCGCGCCGAGAGCAAGATCTTCCCGCGCCTCCAGGGCATGGGTTCCGACGGCCTTTTCTACACGCAGGACCAGATCCGCGCCGTCATCGCCTACGCCCGCGACCGCGGCATTCGCGTGTCCCGGAGTTCGACATGCCCGGCCACTCCGGCTCCTGGCTGGTCGGCTACCCCGATCTCGCCGCCAGCGCCGGACCGTTCCAGATCGGCCGCCACTTTGGCGAGTTTACCGCCCTCATGGATCCCACCAGGGAATCCACCTACCAATTCCTCGACGCTTTCCTCGGCGAGATGGCCGGCCTCTTCCCCGACGCGTTCTTCCACATCGGCGGCGACGAAGTGAACGATCACGATTGGAAGGTGAATCCGAAGATCCAGGATTTCATCCGCGCCAATTCCCTCCACGACAGCCAGGGACTTCAAGCGTACTTTAACAAGCGCATCGAGAAGACGCTGGCCAAGTACGGCAAGCACATGGAGGGCTGGGACGAGATTCTCAATCCCGATCTGCCGCGCGACATCGTCATTCAATCGTGGCGCGGCCAGAAATCGCTCGCCGACGCGGCGCGCCTTGGTTTCCAGGGCCTGCTGTCGCACGGATATTATCTTGACTTAGAGCAAACCGCCGCCACGCACTACGCCGCCGATCCGCTCGAAAACGAAACCGCGGGACTTACGCCCGAGCAAAAGTCGCGCATCCTCGGCGGAGAAGCGGCGCTGTGGACGGAGTTCGTTTCCGCCGAGACGTTCGATTCGCGCACGTGGCCGCGCATGGCCGCCATCGCCGAGCGCTTCTGGTCGCCCGGCTCGGTGACGGACGTCGATTCCATGTACGCCCGCCTCGCCGTGGCCAGCCGCCGCCTGGAGTCTACCGGCCTGACGCACTTGTCCAGTTACCCCAAGATGCTTCGCCGCATGGCCGGCGAAAATCCCGTGGAACCTCTGCGCGTGCTCGCCGATGCAACCGAGCCAACCAAAGGTTACTCTCGCGACTTCGGCCCGCCGTATCTTCAGCAGACGCCCCTCAATCGGCTGGTGGACGCTTCGCGTCCCGAGAGCATGTTGGGCTACGAGTTCGGCAAGCTGGCCAAAAACGTCGCCGCCAATCGCGATCCGAAGGACATCGCCGAAGCGCGCCGCCTGCTCACTCTGTGGCGCGATAACGACGCCGCGCTCCAGCCTCTCATCGCCGCCTCGTTTCTCGTCAGCGACGACGCGGCGTTATCGAAGGACCTCGCCGCCGCCGCGACAACCGGCCTCGAAGCGCTCACGGCGATCGAACGCCGCCGCCCGCGGCCCGCGGCCTGGGTGAAAACCAACACCGCCACGCTCGACAAAATGAAAAAGCCCCACGCCGAGATGATGGTCTCGATCGTCCCCGGCGTCGAGGCTCTGGTCGCCGCCTCCGGCGAGAAGCCCCCCGCCGCGCGCCGCAAGCGCTGATTACCGCGCCGCCTCCCGCAGTTCCTCGAAGTTGGCGGGCGTCACCAATTGGAAGCGCAGCGACAGCCGCGTGAACCCGCCCAACTCGTCGGTCATCTCCTGCGTCGGCACTTCGGGGCTGGCCAGAAACATCGCCCCGTCGTCGATCTTGAACGGCAGCACCTGCCACTGCTCGGCCAGCCTCCGCGGTAGCGCCCGCGCCGCGCGGCGGCTCACCTCGTCCGGCTCCAACCGTCCCGCCGGCAAGCCCTGCTGCAGGCTCAGCGCGTCGTAGACGTCTTCCTCGGTCAGCTTGCCGAGCGCGATCAAATGTTCGCCCAGCCGCACGCCCTCCGGCTGCGTCCGCAGCGCTTCCTCCATCTCCTCTTCCGAGATCCACAACGACGTCACCAGAATCTCGCCCAGCTTCCGCTTGTGCTCCCTCAGCGCCTCCCGCGTCGGATAGGCGTGCTCCGTTTTCACCCAGCGCAGCGGCACGCCGCGCACCCGCGCCGAGGCGTAGTTCCACATCGCCGTCATCACGGCCACGGTGCTCATCGCGTTCGCCACCGGCAGCCGCAGCGGCGCGCCCAACGCGAATCGCCATCCGTAAATCCGCTGCACGCAGCCGATGCGGAACGCCAGATGCACCACCGGCAGCGCCAGCGTCGCCGGCATCAGCCAGAAGTGCGGTGCGTAAATCGCCAATCCCCATGGCGTCCCATGCATCTTCGCGGCGCACCACGTCGCCACGCCATATACAAGGATGAAATTCGTCACCAGGCTCACCGGATTACCGATCAGCCCCTTGCGGTCGCGCCAGAACCAATAGGCGATCCGCCAGCCGCCCTTCCATCCATTGCGCTCCCAGCTTTGCAGGGCGATGCCGGTCACCCACCGCGTCCGCTGCCGCACCGCCGCGCCCCAAGCGCGTGGAAAATACTCCCGCGTTGCGATCACGCTGCCGTCCTTCCGCGTCAGCGGATAAAATCGTTGGCTATAGCCCAGCAGCCGCAGCCGCAGCCCGTTCTCGTAATCCTCCGTCAGGCACGCCGGTTCGAAGATCCTGTTCGCCGATTTTCCCGCCAACTCCTCCAGCGCGTCCCGGCGGAACCCCGTTCCCACGCCGTTCGACGGAACGAACCCGCCCAGCGCCTCCCGCGCCGGCATGTCCCGCGTCTGGTATTCGGCGAACTCGTCGCAGTAAACCCCATGAACCAGGTCGAGCCACGGCGTCGGCAGCGGCAGCACCGGGATCTGCACCATCGCGTGACGCTCGGACTCCCGCTCGATCACCCGCAGCGATTCCGGATGCACCAGATCCTCGGCGTCGTGGGTCATCACGATGTCGAAGCGCACCCCGTGCTCGTCTTCAAACAGCGTCATCCGCTGGTAGATCCAGTTGAGGCAATCGGCCTTCGACGTCGGCCCGTCGTGCGGGCACAGCGCCAGGTGAACGCGCCCGTGCCGCATCTCCGCCGCGCGGATCGCCGCGATCGTTTTGTCGTCGTTCGGATAAGCGCCGACGAAGAAATCGAAATTCGGGTGCCGTATGGCGTGGATGTTGTGATCGAGCATACCTCCGATCACCTCATGCTCGTGCCATAACGGAACGAAAATCGCGATCCGCTTCGCCGCCCCCGTCCGCGGGTTGTCTTTCGCAATGGTCCCGGCCAGCCGCCGCCGCAGCGCCGAAACCGCCCACACCCCCACCAAAAACAGGTCGTCGAGGCCGCTAACAACGATCACTACCGCCAACGGCCCCAGGCAGGCGGCGATCCAGGCGTCCAAATGCGGCAGTAGCGCAGTCACCTCCGGTCACTCTTGAGGTAGTGTGCCCAGCCGGGGAATTCTCGCCGGGCGTTTGCGGGGCGGCGCCAATCGCCAAATTCCGATTAAAAATTCAGCCATCTTCGTCGAGAATGACGCGGCATTTCCCGATCGGAAGCCTTGTCAGCCCGGCAACTTCAGGCCAGGTGCGGGTAGCGTGCTTTGATCCATGCCTCCGCATCCATGGCAAACTGTTGAACCGTTTTCAGCAAGCCGTCGGCGTCCGTATCGGACACACCGCCGGCGAAGTCATACTCGCATCGGTTCCGCTTTATCCGGCAGCCGTCGAAATAAGCGGACAATTTCGCAAACGCCGGGTCAGCCGTTTCCAGCGCCAGAAACGTGTTGTAATGCGCGCCGGCCGTCCGCGGGCGGTGCCCTGTCGCCCGCACGACGAGCAGCGACAATGTACGGGCGGCGTCGTAGGCCATGGTGAAGCGCGCGTCGGCTGATAATCCGGCCGCCGTCACGTCCTTCAGGCTTCGGGCGACAATCGAGCGCAGATTATCGAGCTCCGTCTTGCTGGGCGGCAGCGCCGTTACACGATTATCCGCCAGCAACTTTGCCCAGCTCATTGTCGTTGCCTAACACAAAGAGCCTCGGCTTGTCCAATACCTGCATCAGGAACGGGACGTTCGTGGCCTTTTTCTTGTCGAACTCCGCGGGCGTATAGACCGCCGGGTTAACCTCCCGGCCAAGCAATTCTCTTGCGCGCCGCAGCGGCAATGCAAGCTCTGCCGGCGACACCCGTCCCACTACCATGAGATCGATGTCGCTATCGCTCCGCTCGTTGCCGGCGGCGATGGAGCCGTAAACAAACGCGGTCCGAATCTTCGCCGCGAGCGGCTTGAGCGCCTGCGTCAGAATGTCGACTAGCCCGGCCGTCTTGAGCAGTAATCCCCTAAGGTCGGGGAAGACGGGCGAATCCGTGTTCGCCTGGTAGTACACCATACGGCCCTGCCGGTGGGTCTTGAGGATGCCCACTTCGGTGAGGTCATGCAGCTCCCGTTGCAGGCTGGACGCGGGCACGCCCATCCGCCGCGCCAATTCCGAGACGTACCACGCCTTCTCGGGCTGCGCGAGTGTGGCCGCGAGGATACCCTGGCGGGTCTTCGGCAGCAGCGCGTCCAGAGTCCGGAGCTTTCGCATATTGCGTAATTATGTACGCAAACTGCGTAAATGTCAACCGGGCGATGTTGCTAATTCGCGGGCGTCTGCCCTTGCGCGAGCGAGTCGTTCTAATCTGGACACGGTAAAAAGGATAGCCGCGCGTCAGGGCGCCTTGCGGCCGGGAAAGCCAATCCCCGTCCGCGACGCCCGCGGGTGCAAAATCTATTGAACAAGGACTTAATCCTTGCTAAAGTAAGGAAGTTGGTAAAACTCATGGCCAAAGTCACTTCCAAATATCAAGTCACAGTGCCGAGGAAGATCGCGGATGAGTACCACATCCGTCCCGGCGACGACATAGCCTGGGTTCCCGCGGGGGAAGCGATTCGCGTGATCCCTGCTGGCAAGCAGGCGGCGCCCGATAGTCAAGAGTCGCGGCTCCGTTGGTTCGATCAAGCGACCGAACGCCACAGAAAGCGCCGATCGGCGCCCGCGGCGGAGCGCCCTCGCGGCCGGGGATGGAAACGAGAGGATCTCTACCGGCGTGGCCGCTCTCGTTGATACCAACGTCCTGGTCTACCGGTTCGACGATCGGTTTCCCAAGAAGCAGAAGATCGCCGTCGAGCTTCTCAGGCGCGGCATCGTCGAGGATTCCGTCCGCCTGCCGCACCAGGCGATCGTCGAGTTCGTCGCGGCGGTAACGCGCTCCATCCGCGGCTACACCATCCTCAAGCCGGCCGACGCACTGCGAGAGGCGGATGAATTCCTTCACCAGTTCCCCGTCCTCTACCCGAATGAATCGATCCTGCGCGATGCCGTTCGCGGGTGCGCGGCGTACCAGTTGAGCTGGTTCGACGCCCATTTGTGGGCCTACGCCGAACACTACGGCCTGCCCGAAATCCTCACCGAGGATCTTCAGCACGATCGGCTTTATGGCACCGTCCGCGTCGTGAACCCGTTTGCGGGCTTGTCGTAGCCCCTCGCACGCGCGCGAATCCTTCCGAATTCTTCGCAGATCACGATCCGCGCTGCCTCATGCGAGGCTCACCTCAGCATCTCCGAGAGTCGCGAGCCCAAGTTGCCCGGCGCCAATAAGTGCCCCGGGCTCTTCGCGGAAGCCTGCTCGCGGACATCTTCCGCCATCTACACGTCTCCAGCGATTGCCGCTCGAACCTCCTTGAGCGAAAGCATCATATGCAGGGAGTCGGCGGGGAACTCGTCGAAATTAAAACGTTCATAGAAGGCCTTCGCCTCCGAATCGATGGCGTGAACCAAGACAGCTCGCGCCCCCACGATGCCGGCGGCGGATGCAATGCGATAAAAGGCGTTCTTCAGATGGGCGCTGCCGAGACCGCGACCTTGTTCCGTACGGTGAACTGCCAGACGCGCCAGCAGAATCACGGGAATCGGATACTCCGGCATCCCTGCGGTAATTTCCGGCGGGCAGTCTTTCCTATCCACCGAACCCACCGTCAATGAGTAGTAGCCCACGACATTTCCTTCCCGATGCGCGACATACGTTTGGGAAGAATCCGCCTCCTGATTCTTCAAAGCGTGCCGCCGCAGAAATAGATCGAGCGGGTGCTTGCCGGATTTAAACGCCTTCACGCGGTGGTTGCCGTTCAGCTTCTCGATCTTCAAGATAGCCGCGGCTGGAGCGGCAGCGTCGTCCAACTCAGACATGTGTCCGCCGTAAATCCTCGCCCGCTTCGGCGCCGGTCACCGCCGCGCTGGCGGGAACGGCTATTGGCCTTCGGCTCAAGCCGGCGCACGGCTCGTTGATTTCGAACAAATCCCGACCGCCTCCTTAAGCATGATGACTGCAAGAGTATCAAATAGAAACCCGCTGGGACGACGAATGCGATGAATTCATCCGTAAGTGAACCAGCCATCCGCGGGGCGTTATGCGGAAACAGCTTACAAAATCATCCTGGCCAGCGTACAATGCGTGTACAGA
Source organism: uncultured Acidobacteriota bacterium (assembly GCA_963823105.1). Classification (GTDB taxonomy): domain Bacteria; phylum Acidobacteriota; class Terriglobia; order Bryobacterales; family Bryobacteraceae; genus JAJYKC01. The sequence goes on along the minus strand of CAWGKC010000004.1, from coordinate 65,373 downwards.
GACGAAACGATGCCTTCGGCGTTAAAAGCACCTCGAACACGACGCTTGAATCTTAGGACTTCGTCGCAGCAGGAAGAACTGATGCGCCGCGCCGCTCAGGAACGAGGCGAGAATCTTACCGATTTCATCATTCGTAGCGCCTGTGCGGAGGCGGAACAGACGCTTGCCGACCAGCGGCGCTTCTCGTTGGACGCCGGCCAGTGGAGTGCGTTCGTGGCGGCGTTAGATCGCCCGGTCCAGCCGAGGCCACGGTTGCGCCGGCTGTTTGCCGAGCCAAGTGTCGTCGAGCGTCAGCGCTCCTGATTTTGGGCAGTCCAGCGATCTGTTGGACCAGCCCAATGTTGACTTTCCCAAAAGCCCGGTCGTCCTTTCGATGGGACGCCGCCCCCCCTCACTTCCAAACAAACCGCGCCAGTTCCCGATCCTTCCTCACCCTATCGATCGGGAACACCTCGTTATGCATCGCCAGCCACACCCCCGGCGGCAGTATCTTCGCCGCCAGCAGGCTCTCGGTCAAATTCTGCAGCCCGTCGCTGCGCTCGAATCCCAGCGGCGTCATCGCCCCCGTCAACACCACCGGCGCGCGCAAACCCTCCAGCCGGTCCCGCAAATACAACCCCGTCTCCACCATCGTGTCCGTCCCGTGCGTGATCACCATCGGCGCACCGCCGGCCGCGTGCTCCCGCACCGCCTCCAGCACCGTCTCCCGGTCCGCGTCCGTCATCTCCAGGCTGTCCTTGTTCATCAACCGCACCGTCTCGACGCGCGTCTCCGGCAGCCGCAGCATCCTTAAATACCCGTCGATCTTCCCGTCCAGGTTCTCCACGCGCCCGCTCTGCTCGGAGTAAACCTTCTCGATTGTCCCGCCCGTGCAAATCACCACAATCGTCCGCATCGCCTATTCGTCCAGCTTCCGCCACACCGCCATCAGCACGTTCCCCAACACCTCGAAGCTATGCGCGCTCAGCTTGTCCACCGTGTCCTTCTCCGTGTGCCAATACGAATTCCCCGGCCCGTAATCGAAGTCGATCAGATCGATCGCCGGCGCGCCCGCATTGACGAACGGCACGTGGTCGTCCTCGATCTCGCCGCCCTCGGTCTGAAAATATTTGCCATACCCAAGACTCTCCGCCGTCCTCCAAACCAGTCCCCGCAGCCCCGCGTCGGACTTCGTCTCATACGCGATTCCCAAATCCTTATCCCCGATCATGTCCACGTTGATCAACGCCTTCACCCGCGCCAGCGTCCCATCGGCCGCCCACTTCGCCGCCAGATGCCGGCTCCCGTACAAGCTATCGCTGTCCGTCCACTGCTTCACCGCCTCCTCGCCGTCGAACCATACCAGATCCACCTCGCCGTTCCGCACCCGCGTAGGCAGCACCCGCGCCATCTCCAGCAGAAATCCCGCCGACGATCCTCCATCGTTCGCCCCCACGAATCCGGGCAGAATTTTCGTGTCGTAATGCCCGGTGAATACCACCATCCGGCTCCCCTGCCCCGGCAGCCGCGCAACGATGTTCTTCATCGCCACCGGCCCGTTCGGAGTCTGCCCCGTAAACGCGTCCTCGCTCACCTGCCATCCATCTTTCTTCGCCTGCGCTTCGATGTACGCCTGCTCGCGCCGGATCGCCGCCGACCCCGACGGCCGCACTCCAAACGCCGTCACTTTCCGCGTGAACTCCAGCGCCGACGCCCCGCTAAACTCCGCCGCGAGCAATTGCGCAAATTGCGGCGAAGCCACCAAAACACAAACGATCAATCCCGTTTTTCGGCTAAACATACATATCCCAGTGTAAAGTCCCGCTCTTTATCCATGCCGTCGAAGGCCGGCAGCACCAGCGCCGCCGGAACCAGCGCCAACGCCGCCAGCGGAAACAAGATCCCCGGAAAGAATCGCAGCCCGTTCAACATCCGCCGCGACATCAAACGGAAGTACCCGCCCACCGGCTCGATCGACACCGCCTGAAACCCGGTGTCCTCCAGCAGGTACAGCAACCCGTGCCGCGTGTAGCGATAGTAATCGTTCGGCGATTGATGCACCTCCCACTCGTGCGGAACGACCAACAGCAGCCGCCCGCCCGGCTTCAATACCCGCGCCATCTCGAGCAGCGCCGCCCTCGGCTCCTTCAAATGCTCCAGCGTCACCACGTTCAGGCACGCATCGAAACGCTCGTCGGCAAACGGCAGCCACGTCAGATCCGCCACCGCGTCCAGCTTCCCGTAATCCCACGCCGCGTCGCCCACGCCCGAGTCCACGCCCGTATACCGCCGCCCTTTGAAATCCGCCCGGTGCCTGCACTCCCCCGCGCCCGCGTCCAACACCCGCGCCCCTTCCGGCAGCCCCGCCGCGAACGCCGTCACCGCGTCCTCGATCGCCGCCTCGAAATGCAGCAAATACCGCCGCAGCCCGCGCGGCAGCCGTTTCTCCAGCGCCTCGTATCTCACGCCTTCCGCCGCGCCTCGATCATAATCGTCGAACCCGCCCGCGACGCCGCCTCCACCACCGTGAACGGCGCCGCCGCCACCACCAGCGCGAAATAAAGCAGATCTTTTCGCCAATCGCTTCCGCGCCGTCTCCTTCGTCCCGCGCAGCCGCCGCGCCATCGGGTCGAGCTTCGGCGCAAGGCTCGTGGCCAACCCCGCCGGATTATCCCGCAACGAAAAATGTTTCCGGTTCACCACCTCAAACCCCGCGCGCTCCATCAGCGCCTCCACATCCTTCTGCCGGAAATCGATCAGGTGCCTCGGCACGTCCAGCCCATTCCAATTCTCCTGCAACAACAGAAACTGCCAGCAGGATGCGTTGGGAACCTGCACGATCAACCGCCCCTCCGGCCGCAACAATTTCCGCGCCGCCTCCAGATGTTCCAGCGGATCGTACACATGTTCCAGCACGTGAAACATCGTCACCGCCGCGCAGCTCCCTTCCGCCACCGGCGCCTCCGTCAACGCCGCCACCGCCGTCCGCACCCCGTTCCGCTTCCAGGCGATGCCCGCCGCTTCGAGAGATAAATCCAGACCCAGCACCGGCCAGCCTTCTTCGCTCATCAGCCGAGGAAACAACCCGCCGCCGCACCCCACATCCACCACCAGCCCCTTCTCCCCGCTCTCGCGCAACGCCCGGCGAACGAAGCGCACATGATCGCCCAGCACGAACCGCCGGTACCGTTCCTCCATCTTCGCCGCCGCGCTCCCGCCCGCTTCGAACCAGTAGTTCTTCGGATAGAAACGCCACAGCTCGTCTTTCTCCGGCCACGGAAATAATCGCACCCCTCCACACGCGGCGCACTCCACCACTTCGAACTCCCGCTCCGTCGTTCCATACAACCGGTCGCTCGCGCGGAACAAAACTTTCCGCCCGGCCTCCTGGCAAAATGGACAATCGGAATTCAGCTCGCCCGCTCCGTGATCTGCCGCAGCGAAATGCGATAGGCCCTCAACAGCGCCTTCACTTCGCGCGGCGATAACTTTCGGATCCGCTCCACCTCCGCCCGCTTGCGCAGCGCCGCCGGCAGCATCGTCAGCGCCTCCGCGTCGCCGCGCATCATCGCCCACGCCGCGCGCAGCTTCCCTCCCGCGCCGTCGTATTTGCTCACCTCGCCGCGTCCCGCGCGCCGCCGCCCACAACCCCGCGCCCAGCCTCGCCGCGTAATAGAACGGATTCAGCCACAGCAGGCTCCAGGGGAACAGCTTCGCCGCCAGCAACACCCGGTTCCGCTCGATCAACCTCAGCCGCTCCACCGACCGCACGCCCAACGTCTCGCCCCGCCGGTGCCGCACCACCGCCTTCGGCATATACCAGCACTTCCATCCCGCGATCCGCGCCCGCAATCCCAACTCCGCATCGTCGGCGTAAGCGAAAAAGTCCTCATCGAACCCGCCGATCTCCTCGAGCATCGCCCGCCGGTACATCGCCGCGCACCCGTCCGGCCACAGCGCTTCTTCGCTGTCGTCGTACTGGCCGTTATCGTACTCGCCCGTCCCCCGCCCCCGGTTCTGCCCATCGGGATAAATCAAATGCCCCACTTTGTCGATGCGGCGCGGATCTTCATACGTCACGATCTTCGACGCCGCCATCCCCACGTCCGCCCCGTTGCCGAACGCCCCCAGAAGCTCCGCCAGCCAACCGGGTTCCGCCTCCGCGTCGTTGTTCAACACCGCCACGAACTCCGACTCCGTCGCCGCGAAGCCCTGATTGTTCGCCGCGCAAAATCCGCGATTCTCGCGGTTGCGGATTATCTTTAATTGAAACGATTCCATCGTCCCGAACTCGGTCTCGGCCATCTCCGCCGAATTGTCTTGAGAGCCGTTGTCCACCAGAGCCACTTCAAAGGTGTGGCCGAGAATCTGGCGGCTAAGTGATTGCAGACAAGCGCGCAGAAGATCCCGCCGGTTCCAGTTCACCACCACCACCGAAACCGTCGCGCTCGCTCGATTGGACACGGACTGTAGTATTATAGCGGCTATAAGCGGGAATACGGCGAAATATGCCCACGATCGGCGAAAAACTACGCGGCGCTAGGACCGCCCTCGGTCTCACCCTCGACGAAGTTTCGGCCTCCACCCGGATCAACCTCAAGAACCTGCGCGCTCTCGAAGCCGACGACCGCGCCGCCTTCTCGGCCGCCTTCTTTTACAAGAGCTTCGTCACCCAGTACTCGAAGTTCCTTCACTTGGCCGACCCTGAAATCTCCGCCGAGCTCGAGCGCGTCCTCGCCGCCCAAGCGCCCCTGCCTTTGCCCGGCCAATCCCACGAAGCCGGACTCGCCAAAAAAATCGCGCCCATGCCGTCGGCCCGCGGAGGAAGCTCCACCGATCTCCGCAAACTCGCCGGCTCGTTCGCCTCGTTCGTCTTCGTCCTCGCCGCCTGCTCCGGTATCTACGCCTTCTGGCGCGATTCCTCCCGCGCCCCTCATCATGCCACCCCGCCGCGTCCGGCCGCCTCTCGCCCGGCGCCCACCGCTGCCGCCGCTCCCGCGGTTCCCGCCTTAGCCCCGCCTGTACCGGCGCCCGTTTCCGCACCGCGTCCCTCCGGCCTTTCACTCAACCTCGCCGCCAAGGAAACCACGTGGTTATCGGTCTCCTCAGACGGCAAGCCGGTCTTCCGCGGCGTGCTGCAACCCAACGAGAGCAAGGCCCTCGCCGCCGGCGCTCACGCCCGTCTCATTGTCGGCAACGCCGGCGGGCTGAACGTCGAATGGAATGGCCGCGATCTTGGCTCGCTCGGCCGGCGGGGACAAGTCCGCGTGGTCACCTTCACCGCCGAGGGTTACAAGTTTCAACCTAACCCCGAAGTCGATCTCAACGCCAACGAGTAATCTACCGCGCGGCCGCGCTCCTTCGTCTCTCCTCCTGCTCCCGCAATAACAATTCCGTCCGGCGCCGCCGCTTCACTTCATCGTCCACCTTGCGCCAGAACTTCAGGAAGTAATCGACGGCCGACACCAAGCCGAAGATCGTCACCGCCCACAGGCACACCAGCGCCGGCCCGGCGAGCGCGGGCGCACGCACGCTCAGCAACACCAACGATACGGCCACCACTTGCCCGATCATTTTCGTCTTGCCCAGCTCGCTCGCGCGGATCGTATATCCTTCCGCCGCGGCGATGCTGCGCAATCCCGACACGGCGAATTCGCGCCCCACGATCAGAATCACCAGCCACGCGGCGATTCTCTGCGTCTGGACGAGCGAAATCAGCGCGGCCGAGATCAACAGCTTGTCGGCGATCGGGTCGAGCAGCGTGCCAACCGTGGTGATCTGCCCCCACCGCCGCGCCAGATATCCATCCAGCAAATCGGTCGCCGCGGCCGCCAGGAAAATGCCCAGCGCCACCAGGTCGTTCGTTAACACCACCGCCCCGCCGTGCCGGACCTCGACGCCCCTCTCCACGAGCGCCGCCACCAGCAGCGGCACGAAGAAGATCCGAAGCAGTGTCAGGGCGTTCGGTATATTCATGCTTCCCTAACAAATTAGAACACACAGCCGTATTCCATTGAGCCTTCCCGCCCGCTCGCTGCCGCCAAACCATACAGGAGGGGGCCGCCACCGCCGATACTATAGTCATATACGGGGATCCGCCATTACGAATCGATCCGGTCCTCACTCATCCCGTCTCCGTTCCGGCCCGCGCCTCCTCGCTCTCTTTGCGTTCGCCGGCGCTCTCCACGCCCAACCTCTGCCCGAGCTCACCCAAGCCGCGCAGGTTCGCCACCTGACCGGCGCCGAAGCGGCCCGTTCCTATCCCGTCCATCTTCGCGCCACCGTCACGTTCTTCGACAGAGCGTTTCTTGGCTTCTTCGTGCAGGATTCCTCGGGCGGCGTTTGGGTGAACGTCAACCCCGGCCTTTCCGATCTCATCCCCGGCGACCGGGTCGACCTGACCGCCGTCACCGTCCAAAGCGGCTTCGCGCCGGACCTGGACAATGCCGTGGTCCGCGTCCTCGCCCACGGTCCGCTTCCCGCGCCGGACCATCCCTCGTTCACCCTGCTCGCCTCCACCGCCGAAGACGCGCGGCTCGTTGAAACCGAAGGCATCGTCCGCGCGATCACTCACCCCGATCCCGGCCAGATCGTCATTCGCCTCGCCCGTTGGCGGGACCCCTTGTGGATCCTCATGCCCACCCCCGCTACAGGCCTGCCCACCGGATTGATCGATTCCGAAGTCCGTATCCTCGGAGTCGCGGGCGCCAAATATAATCCCGCCGAGCAGATGGTCGGCGTCGAACTCTACGTTCAGAACCTGGGCCAGATCCGAGTCCTCAAGCCCGGTCCCGCCGATCCTTTCTCCGCTCCGCCTAAGAAAGTCTCCGATCTCTTCCGCTTCAGTCCCCAGGGCATGACCGGCCATCGCGTGCGTTTGTCCGGTGTCGTGACGGCGGATGAGACCGGCGTGGGCGTGTATTTCGACGATGGTACGGGCAATCTATACGCTCAAGCTCCGGCGCCGAGGCGGGAGTACCGGCCCGGCGAGCGCGTCGAAGTTTCGGGATTCCCCACGTTTCGCGGCTCTCGTGTCGTTCTCGAGGACACCTTAACGCGCCCGCTGGGCCCGGGCCCCGCCCGTGGCGCACTCCGTCACCGCCGCTTCCGCTCTGGCCCATGGCTGCGACGGCTCTCTCGTCTCCATCGACGGCGTTCTCGCCGCCAGTTCCTTTTTCAGACACGAACAGAGTCTTTCTCTCACCTCCGGCGGCGCCACCTTCAGCGCCGAGTTGCGGGTGCCCGGCGAACCGCCCTCCCTCCCCTCCTATGGCAGCCTCCTGCGTATCACCGGCGTCTGCCGCTCCGAGGCGGAGCAGCCCGGAGATCCCGCTTCGCTCAGCCTTCTTCTCCGCTTCCCTTCCGACATTCAAGTCCTCCGCGCCGCCTCCTGGTGGACGCTTCGGCGCGCCCTCGCCGCCCTGGCTTTTCTCGCGCTCCTCGCCCTCGCCGATTTGGCCTGGATCGCCATTCTGCGCCGTTCCGTGCGCCGTCAAACCGCCATCATCGGCGCCACTCTGGAATCGGCGCCCGACGGAATACTCGTCGTCGACCGCCGCGAACGCATCGCCGCCATCAACGACAAGGCCGTTCGCCTGTGGAACTTTCCTCCCTCCATCCGCCCCGGCCAACCGATTCAGGCGGCCATCGACTGGGCCGCCCCCTCCATCAAGGATTTCGACGCTCTCAAACGGCGCCTTCAATCGCTGCGGGGCAATCCCGACGCCGGCGGCGATATTCTCATCGAACTCTTCGACGGCCGCGTCATCGAGCGCCACGTCGAGCCCCTTCTCGTCGACGGCAAAGTCGACGGCCGCGTCCTCGGCTATCGCGACATCACCCACCGCCAGCGCGCGGCCGAGGAATTGCTACGCGCCAAGGAAACCGCCGAGGCCGCCAATCTCGCCAAGAGCGCCTTCCTCGCTAACATGAGCCACGAAATCCGCACGCCCATGAACGGCATCCTCGGCATGACCGAACTCGCCCTTTCGATCCGCTCCCGGCGGCGAGCTTCGCGAATACCTCGAACTCGTTCACTCCTCCGCCCAATCTCTGCTGGCCATCATCAACGAGATCCTCGATTTCTCCAAGATCGAAGCCGGCAAAATGACCGTCGAGCGGGTTCCCTTCTCTCTCGAAGCCCTCGTCGATGGCTGCGTCAAAACCATGGCCCTCGGCGCAATGGGCAAGGGCTTGCGCATCAACTCCAGCCTTCCGCCCGGCATCCCCGATCCGCTTCTCGGCGACCCTCTCCGTCTGCGCCAGATTCTCGTCAACCTCCTCGGCAACGCCATCAAATTCACCGCCGCCGGCGAGGTCGTTCTCTCCGCCGCCGTCGAATCCCTCGGCGCCTCCTCCCTCACCCTCCGCTTCACCGTCGCCGACACCGGCATCGGGATTCCGAAGGACAAAATCGAGTCCATTTTCGAGCCCTTCACCCAAGCCGACGTTTCCACCACCCGCCGCTTCGGCGGCACCGGACTCGGCCTGACCATTTGCGTCCGTCTGGCCGCTCTCATGGGCGGCCGCCTGTGGGCTGAAAGCGAGGAAGGCCGCGGCAGCCGCTTCCACTTCACCCTCTCCCTCGGCGTGCCGCCCGCCGAAGTCTCCGCCCTTCGCCCCACCTCCGTTTCCACTTGACAAACTCCGCGCTTCGGCGTAAACAGGTAGTGTGCCTACCGTAGACAGTCAACCTGACCGCCTGGAGTTCCTCCAGGGAACCCTCGAAGTCCTCATCCTGCGCAGCATTCAAGCCGCTCCCAACCACGCCTACGGCATCTCGCAGTTTCTAGAGCGCCAATCGGACAACGAATTCCTCGTCGACAACGGCTCCCTATATCCCGCGCTGCAGCGGCTGCTCCAGCGGCGGTGGATCGCCGCCCAGTGGAAAACCTCGCCCAACGCGCGCCGCGCCAAATACTACCGGCTCACCCCGCTCGGCCGCAAACAACTGGTGGGCGCCACGTCGAAATGGCTGCGTTTCGTCGAAGCGATGGCCCGCGTCCTCGCCCCGGAAGCATGACGCCCATGCGCGAAGCGTGGTCCAAAATCCTCCGCGTTCTTGGGTTCCGCCGCGCCCTCCACGAAGATCTGGACGAGGAAATGCGCGCTCATCTCGACCTCCTGGCCGATGAAAATATCGCGCAAGGCATGAACCCCGAGCAGGCGCGCGCGGCGGCGAAGCGGAACTTCGGCAACCCCACCGCCGTCCGCGAGCTCGCCCACGACGCCTGGCGCTTCCCCGCCTTCGAAAACCTGCTCGACGACCTGCGCTACGGCCTGCGCGGCCTGCGCAAATCGCCCGCCTTCGCCCTCGCCGTCGTCGCCACTCTCGCCCTCGGCGTCGGCGCCAACACCGCCATTTTCAGCGTCGTCTATTCTGTCCTCCTGCGCCCGCTCCCCTATCCCCATTCCGAGCGCCTGGCCTGGCTCGCCGAATCGAACGCGAAGGCGTCCGGCATCAGCGTCACCTGGATCAATTTTCAACATTGGCGCGCCGAATCCCGCGCGTTTCAGGACATGGCCGGATTTCAATTGGCCGATTTGACCCTCACCGGCCGCGGCCAAGCCGTCCTCACCCACGCCGGAGTCGTCACGCATGCCTTCTTCCCGCTCACCGGTTCGCGCCCGCTGCTCGGCCGCCTGTTCACCGAAACCGACGACCGCCCCGGCGCGGTCCCCACCGTCGTCGTCACCGAGGAGTTCTGGGCCACCGCGCTCGGCGCCGATCCGCACATCCTCGGCCAGACGCTCGCCCTCGACGGCGAGTCATACCAAATCGTCGGCGTGCTTCCTCCAGGTCTGAAATTTTTTTCGCGCCCCGTCGATTTCTATCTGCCCCTCGGACGCTCGACCGGTAAGATCGTCAGCCGGAGCGATCACGCGTCCATGCGCGCCATCGGCCTCATGAAACCGGGCGTCACTCTCTCTCAAGCTCGCCAGGACCTGGACACCATCCTGCGCCGCCTCGCCCTCGCCGATCCCGGCCCCGAGGACGACCATCGCTCCGAGGTCCAATCCCTCTCCGAGAACTTGACGGGAGATTTCCGCCGCACGCTGCTTCTGTTGATGGCCGCCGCAGGCCTGGTGCTCCTACTCGCCTGCGCCAACGTCGCCAGCCTCTTACTCGTTCGCGGCGCCGCCCGCGCCCGTGAGTTAGCCATCCGCGCCGCCATCGGAGCCGGTCAATCCCGCCTCGTGCGCCAACTCCTCACCGAGGCGCTTTTACTCGCCGCGCTCGGCGGCGCCCTGGGTCTGCTCCTCGCCGAGTTGTGCCTGCGAACGCTGGTGCGCATGGCGCCGCCCCTCATCCCGCGGCTGTCGGAAGCCGGCCTCGATCTGCCCGTCCTTCTGTTTGCCGCCGCCGTCGCCACCCTCGCCGGATTGCTCGCCGGAGTCGCGCCCGTCTTCGCCTCCCGCAGGCCGGACTTGACCGCCGTTCTCAAAGACGGTTCTCAAGGTTCCGGCGGCGGTCCGCGCGGGCACTCGCTCCGCGGAGCGCTGGTCGCGGCCGAAATCGCCGTCACGCTCGTTCTTTCCTTCGCTTCCGGCCTCCTCGTTCGAAGCCTCCTCGCGGCCCAAACCGCCTATCCCGGCTTCAACCCCGATCGCCTCCTCGCGCTCGAACTCCAGTTGCCCCCTTCCAGTTATAAAACGGACGCGGCGATCCGCGGCTTCTACGATCGACTGCTGCGCGACCTCCGCCATCAACCCGGCGTCGCCGCCGCCGGCGCCGTCAACTGTCCGCCCTCGGCCGGCGATTGCGGCGACTGGTGGTACTCCATCCTCGGCCAACCCGCGCCCGCCCGCGGCGATGTGCCCCTCTCCTTGTTCAACACCGCCGATCCCGATTATTTCTCGAGCATGGAAATGCCTCTCCTCGCCGGACGCGGTTTCAACGCCGCCGACCGCGAGAACGGCCCGCCCGTCGCCATCGTCAACCAAACCCTCGCGCGCAAATGGTGGCCCGTCGCCGCGTCTCGCCCTCGGCCAGCGCATCAAACTCGGCGGTCCTTATATGAAGGGCCCGGTCTATGAAATCGTCGGCGTCGCCCCCGACGTCAGCCAAATGGGCCTCGACAGCGATCCTCTGCCGGAGATTTATTTCGCCTTCTCGCAGCACGCCTCCTCCGCCATGGTCGTGATGATCCGCGCCTCGGGCGGTCGCCGATGCGCTCATCCCCGCCGTCCGCCGCCTTCTCGCGTCGACGGACCGCAACCTGCCCATTCAATCGCTGCGGCCAATGGAAAGCTGGCTCGGAGCCACGCTTGAGCGGAGGCGCTTTGCCACGGCGTTGCTCGCCGTCTTCGCCGCCCTCGCGATGATTCTCGCCGCCGTCGGCATCCACGGCGTTCTCAACGATTGGGCCGGCAGCCGCCGCAGGGAAATCGCCATCCGCATCGCGCTCGGCGCGCGCCGGTCGGTGATCCTGCGTTGGGCCGGCTGGCACGCCCTCCGATTGCTAGCCGCCGGCATCGCCCTCGGCGCCCTCGGCGCATGGGCCGCCTCGCGCTGGCTCGAAAGCCAGGTCTACGGCGTCACCACGCAAAACCCCTCCATGCTGCTCGCCTGCGCCGCCGCCGTCATCGTCCTCGCCGCCTTCGCCGCCAGCGTCCCCCTCTGGCGCGCCACCCGCGTCGACCCCGCCACCAACCTGCGCGACGCCTGACTCAGCTCTCGTAAACCGAAATCTCGACGCCCCGCGCCGACATCTCACCCAGCAGTTCCGCAACCGCCGGCGACATCTCGCCGTCTCCCGGCGTCACCGCCGCCCACTCCAGATTCTCGCGGAACTCCCGCGTGCGGATGCTCCATCGCTCCAGTGCCGCCGGCGCCGCTCCTCCGATCCGGATCAACGACCAATTCCTCGCCAGCGCCAGCGCGCTCGCCCGGTCCGGCGCCGGCCCACTCACGATAAAGTGATTGCCGCCATGCACCAGAATCCCCACCATCGCGCCGCCGCTATCCGTCCGTCTTCGCCGCGCTCCCCGTCGTCATCGTCGCGTGCCCGCGGAACGCCCGCCCCGCCCCCGCCAACTTCGGCGTATTCCCCCGGCTCGCGTCGAACCGGCTCGCCGCTCGCGCCGCCTCGATCTCCTCCTGCGTCCGCACGTCCGGCTCCGTCTCCTTCGCCTTGTCTTTCGCTCGCGCCACCTGCCGCTTGTGCCGCTTCGCCAATCGTTTGTCCATACTTTAAAAATACACCCTGCAACCGCTGCCGCTCGCGCGACGCCATGATAAACTCGCCCCGTATGAGCACCGTACTTGGCACTTACGTCCCCGACCACGGCAACCCCCACGCCGAAATCTGCCACTCGTTCGTGTATCGCTGGCTCATCGCCCGCGGCCTCATTACCGGCAACTACGCCGACCCTCTCACCGAACTCAACGGCGTCACCGCCCTCCCGCTCGTCTGGCCCGCCCACGGCGCTCCCGCCCGCGCCGGCGGCGTCATCCAGGTCAACGCCGGCGACATCGTCGGCTTCTGGAACGGCCCCAACCTCGTCCACTCCATGGTCGCCGTCACCGTCCACCTCCTGGTTCGGCGCCAACAACCAGGGCTGCTTCGGAACCGGCACCGGCCGCACCCAAATCGCCAACGTCAACGGCGGCTTCCCCGGCGCCCTCGTCGCCAACCCCCTCCTCCAAATGGGCTGGGTCGGCAACGGCAACCAATGGCGCTCCATGGGCGGCGCCCTCCTCACCGTCACTTACCGAACCCCCGGCCACGTCTTCTATCCGTGAAGCCGCCGGAAGACGACCGGGGCGATTCTCGTCCACTGAGCGACGACAATCTAACTGAGCACGAACTCGAAGCCTGCGACCGCCAGGGCTACGTTGCCGAACCGCAACGCGAAGAAGAGTTCCGCGTGTGGGAAAACGCCGCCGTGTGGCCGGAACCGTAACCCGCGCTCACCCCACCACCCACTCCTCCAACTTCTTCCGCACGCTCTCCGGCGCCTCCGCCTCCACCTCGCACCACTCTCCCTCGTACCGCTTCGAAGTCACGCGCGCATTCTCGTGCAGCAAATGCAGCGCCCCGCCCTCGCCCGCCGGAATCCGGAACCGCGCCGCCGCAACCGGGTCCACCTCCAGCGCGTCGTCCATCGCCCTCAGCAGCGCCTCCATCCCCTCGCCCGTCCGCGCGGAAACGGAAATCGCCGCATCGCCCGGTCTCGCCTCCAGCGGCCCGGCCACCAGGTCCGCCTTGTTCCGCACCAGAATCCGGCGCTTCTCCCCCGCGCCGATCTCCTCCAGCACCTTCTCCACGTGCGTTACGTTCTCCGCCGCCACCGGCGACGAAGCGTCCACCACATGCAGCAGCAGCGACGCCTCCACCACTTCTTCGAGCGTCGCCCGGAACGCCTTCACCAGCGTCGTCGGCAAATTGCGGATGAAGCCCACGGTGTCGCTCATCAACGCCTTGCGCCGCGACGGCAGCGCGATCTGCCGCACCGTCGTGTCCAGCGTCGCGAACATCCGCGCGTCCGCCGTCACCGCCGCCCCGGTCAGCCGGTTGAACAGCGTCGATTTCCCCGCGTTGGTGTAACCCACCAGCGCGATCGTTTGCAGCGGCACGGCCTGCCTCTGCCTCCGCTGCGTCCCGCGCCCCGCGCGCACGTCTTCCAGATCGCGCTCCAGCTTCGTCAACCGCCCGCGGATCCTCCGCCGGTCGGTCTCGAGCTTCGTCTCGCCCGGCCCGCGCGTACCCACTCCGCCGCCCAATCGCGACAACGCCACTCCCTTCCCCGTCAGCCGCGGCAGCATGTAATTCAACTGCGCCAGCTCCACCTGCAACTGGCCCTCCCGCGTCCGCGCCCGCCGCGCGAAAATATCCAGGATCAACTGCGTCCGGTCCACCACCCGGCAATCGAGCGCCTTCTCCAAATTGCGCAACTGCGTCGGCGTCAGCTCCGAATCGAAGATCACCACGTCGGCTTCGTGAAAGCGCGCCTGGTTCTTCAACTCTTCGAGCTTCCCGGACCCGATCAGCGTCGCCGCGTCTGGCGCCTGCCTCGCTTGGAGGATCGTCTCCTCGACGCTCGCGCCCGCGCTCTCGGTCAACGCCGCCAGCTCTTCCAGCGACTCCTCAGCCGAAAATCCGTCGCCGTCCCCGCCCGCTCTCCGGCCTCCCCTGCCCTTCAGTTCAAGCCCAACCAGGATCGCCCGCTCCCGCGCCGCCGCTGTCGTTTCCAACGGATCGTCCCGCTATTCCTGCGCTTCTTCTTCCGCCGCCGGCACCGCGCTCTGTCCCGGCGCCGCCGCGCCCACGCCCGCCGGCGCCCCCGCGCCCGCCGAGCTGTGGAACGGCCGCGACACCACCACCGTCGAGATCGCGTGCTTGAAAATCAACTGCTCCTGATTGTTGCTCTCCAACACGACCGAGTATTTATCGAAGCTTCGAATCCGCCCCGACAGCTTCACTCCGCTCATCAGGTAAATCGTGAGGAAAATCTTATCCTTCCGCGCGTTATTGAGGAAAGCCTCCTGAATGTTCTGCGCTAACTTCTCCATGCCGCCGTCCCTTCGCCCTCGCCGGGCTGATGTCGTTTCGGAATCCTCCGCGGCGAGTCCCACCGCATAAAAGAAAGGTTCCTAACACAATCATACCTCCGGCATTCCGCGCCCTAAGCTTCCTTCGGCGCTTTCGGCGTCGCCTTCCAGTTCTTCTCGTCCCAGTAGAGCGTCTTCCCCTCGCGGTAGCTCTGCACGCCCAGGTTGATCACCGCCTGCGCCCGCGCTCCGGTCTCCACGTCCAGGTGCGGCTTCTGCCGGCTGCGCACGCAGTCCAGGAAATTCGCCACGTGCCCCACCATGAAGTCCTTCTCCTCCACCGGAATCGTGATCGGCTCCACGCCGAACTTCTGCGTGTACTCCGGCGTCAGGCCCGCGCGCTCTTTCGACTCGCGATCGCGGAACGTTTCCGGGATCACCGTGATGTGATCCGTCGGCTCCTCGAACATCCCGTGATCCACCATGATGATCGTCCCGGCGTGCCCGCGAATCAGTCCCGGAATGTGATGCGAATTCGCCATCGACGAACTCAACACCAGCGAATGCCCCTTCGCGTAATCGGCCACCAACTGGAACGTATCCGGCACTTCGCGCGAATCTTTGAACACGAAAATTCCGCCGTATCCGCCCACCCGCATCGGAAACTGCGGCTCGCCCCAACAAATCTGCATCGGCGCCACGACGTGATAGAACAGATCCGTCGCGATCCCGCCCGAGTAATCCCAATACTTGCGGAAGCGGAAATAGCGGTCCGCGTCCCACTCGCGTTTCGGCGCGGGGCCCAGCCACATCTTCCAATCGATGTAATCGTCGCCCTTGCCCTCCGGCCCCGCGCCCGGATCGATCGGATAATTCCATTCCCCTTCGCGCGAGTTGCGGTGGTACGATCCCTGGCTCATGATCATGTCGCCGATCATCCCGTCGGCGATCGCCTTCCGCGCCTTCCACCATTGATCCGCCGTCGTCGTCTGCGACCCCACCTGTAGCACCCGCCCCGTCTCCTTCACGGTGCTGACAAGCTCCTTGATCTCCTCGTTGGTGTGGCACATCGGTTTTTCCAGGTACACGTCCTTGCCCTGGTCCATCGCCGCCAGCGCGATCCGCGCGTGCCAGTGATCCGGCGTGGCGACGATGACCGCGTCCACGTCCGGCAGCGCAAGCACCTCGCGGTAATCGCTATAGCCCTTGCACTTGTGCGCCTCGGCGTTCAGCCTCTTCCGTTTTTCGTACACGTCGCACACCGCTACAACCTGGCAGGCGTTGCTTTGCTCGCCATAATGCGAAAACACCCGCGAGACATACGTGCCACGTCCTCCCACTCCGATCGCCGCTACGTTGATGCGGTCGTTCGCGCCAATCACCCGGTTCGACGCCTTCGCCCCGCGCCCGGCAAACGCCGCATTCGCCAGCCCCAACGAAAGCCCCGCCGCCGCTCCCGCGCTCTTCAAAAATCCTCTGCGATCGACCGTTTCATCCGACATACAACGCCATCCTCTCTCTGCGCACCAGTCTATTACTTCGGGCCGTTGGGGTCAATCGGAGCGATTCACCTTCCACAGACCCGCCCCTCCGGCGATAATCGTTCGTATGCTCCGCCGGCTCGCTTGGGGCTTGCTTCTCCTTGCGCCGCTCTGCGCCCAGCAGTACTCCTTCATCCCCGTCGCCAATTCCCCGCAAAACGTGCAGGAGATTCTTCAGGATCGCCAGGGCCGTTTGTGGCTGAGCACGATGGACGACCTGCTCTGCTTCGATGGCGTCCGCTTCATCTCGCTTCGCAAACTCGGCTTCCCCGCCGTCCACACCATGGCTCTCGCCGAGGACTCCGACGGCGGAATCTGGAGTGCTTCGCCGGCCGGACTGATCCGCTTCCACGATGGACGTTTCGAACGCGTTTTGACGGGATCCTTCATCAGGGACATCCTCCCCGTCGCGCCGGGCGTTCTCATCGCCGCCGTCGTTCCGGACGCGATAACGGGCGTCTCTCACCTGTTCCGGATCCGCGCCAATGGTGCAGCTTGGAAAGCGGAACGACTCTCGGATTGGGCCGCCGGGGTCGCGCTGAGTTCGGACGCGAGCGGCGCCATTCTATCCGCATGCCCTGGAGGCTGGTGCGAGTTCCCTCGACGATTGATCCTCGAATGGCGCCCGGGCCACGGTGAACGGCCAAGATTCCACAGATCCGCCATCGACATTCAGCGCGTCCTTCGGGACCGCTTCGGCTGCGTCTGGTTCCGCTCCTCGACGACGGCGTCTTACCAGTGCCCTGGCGACCCGGCGGCGCGTCAACTGTCCGGCGCTATCGTCTCGCTTGACGCTTCGGCCCCCATACAAGAAATGGAGGACGGATCCATTCTCCTCGCGAGCGCTAGCTCGCTCGCTATCGGGCGTCCCGGTTCCTTCCGCGTCGCGGCGCCGGAAAACGGTCTTCCTCCAGGTGCCTGCGCGATCGCCGCCAGGGACGGAACGATCTGGATGGGTTCCAGCGCCGGCCTCTTGCGCTTCGCATTCCCGTTCCGGTTGGAATACTGGACGGAGCGCGACGGTCTTGCCACGACCTTGGCCATCGCACGCTCCGGAGACAGAATCTTCGCCGGCACTTCGCGCGGCATCTCCTTCCTCGGCCCCGATCGCGCTCGCTGGATCGGCTGGAAGGACTCGCGTGATTTGGCCGTCGTGAGCTTCACTGCTTCCAGACCCCGATGGAACTCTTCTTGCGGCTCAATATCGACAAGGAGTTGTGCAGTTTCGTCCCGATGGGACCATCGCCGCACGCACGCCCGGCGGCGTCCCCGCCGTGAAACTCGCCCGCTCCGCGGATGGTAATGTGTGGCTGTCCGGCCCTGGCGTCAGCCGCGTCACTTTGAAGAATGGCGATCTTTCGATCGAACCCGAGGACCTGGCCGGCGAACACACTCTCGGATGGGACATCGAGTTCGAGAACCAAACTCGAAAACTCTGGGCCTGCTACTCCGGTGGCTTGATCGTGAAGCAGGACCGCGGCTGGCGCAATATCACCACCGCGGACGGTCTGCTTCAGAACCCATGCGAGTCGATGGCGCCGCTCCCGAACGGCGATGTTTGGTTCGGCTATTACGGGTTGCCCGCCTTTGCGCTCGTCCACTTCGATTCTCAAAATCGTGTTCACGTCCGCCAATTCCACGAAGGCGGCGAGATCGGGAAATCCGATAATTATTTCCTGCACACAGACAACCGCGGCTGGATTTGGCGGGGCGCTTCCGACGGCCTGCATGTTGCCGACCCGAGCGAGGCGGAAGCCGGCGTCTGGCTTCACATCGCGGACTCCGACGGCCTTCCGCCCGGCGCCGATGGCCCTAACCAAAACGCCTTCTTCTCCGATTCCGACGGAACCGTGTGGTGGGGCGCCAGCGCCGACGTCGTGCATTTCAACCCGCCCCCGGACTTCGTCCATCCCTCCCGCACCCCCGACACATTCCTCTCCGGCTTCTCGCTCGATAACGCCGCGCCGCAACTCGCCGAAACCGTCCACCAGATTCCGCACGGCGTCAAAGTCGTCGCCCACATCGGTTCCTCCGAATTCGAACACCGCAATGCTCTGCGGCTGCGTTACCGCTTGCTGCCGGAGGAAACCGCCTGGCGCGAAGGCCGCGATCTGGATCTCAACCTCGGAACTCCGTCCTGGGGTTCGCACTCGCTCGAAGTTCAAACCCGCTTCAGCACCGGCGCCTGGACCGGGACGCTGCGCCGCTCCATCGTTGTGCTCCGCCCGCTTTGGCTTTCGTGGCAAGTATTGTTAGGCTTCGCGGGCCTCGTCCTCGCCGCAATTGCCGGAGCCGTCGCCTGGAGAAGGAAGCTCCGCCGCCGCGCCTCGATCGCCTTCCCCGATCTCAACACCTGGCGCGTCGCCGCTCTCTCGCCCGAAATTCAAACGCTGCTCGGCGCCACTCTCGACTCGCGCTTTGAAGTCGGCGCGCTGCTTGCCCGCGGCGGATTCGCCACCGTGCTCAAAGGCCGCGACCTCGCCCACGATGGACGCCCCTGCGCCATCAAAGTCTTTCGCCCCGAATTGAACGGCCGCGATTGGCTCACCCGAAGATTCCGCCAGGAAGTCTCGGCGCTCGAACAGGTCCGCCATCCGAACGTCGTCGAAATCTATGGCCACGGGACGACGCCCACCGCGGTCCCTTATCTCGTGATGGAGTTCATCGACGGCCTCACCCTGCGCGACCTGCTGATCTCGGAAACTCCGCTCCCGCCCGCCCGCGCCGCCAGCTTTCTCCTCCAGACGGCGCGCGCGCTCGACGAAATCCACGCCCGCGGAATCTGCCACCGCGATCTCAAGCCCGAGAACCTTATGATCCGCGCCACCAGTCCGGACGACGAGGCTCTTGTGCTCATCGATTTTTCGATCGCCATCGTCAAAGACCCGGACCAGACGATCCATGGGCTGTCGCGCGCCGCCGGAACCCTTCATTACATGGCGCCCGAGCAAGCCGTGGGGTACGCCTCTCCCGCCAGCGACGTTTACAGCCTGGCGAAAATCGCTCTCGAAACGATCACCGGCCGCCGCCTCTCGGAGCTATTGCCCGACGCATCGCTCGATCTGCCTTTGCGCGTCCGCGAGTTCGCCGCCGGCCTACCCTTCCGCCTTCTCGCCGCAATCGATCTAACTATTGGGAGCGGCTCTTGAGTTCGATCCCTCCCGCCGCCCGCAAACCGCCGGGGCGTTCGCCGCGCCGATCGCCGAAGACCTGCTTAAGTCCCCACCCGGTCCTTCAACCAGTCCCGCCCTTTCTCCCAGCGGTAGCGGACTTGCCGGAAACTGACTCCGTGGATCCCGGCGATCTCATCGAGCGTGAACCCGGCGAAGTAATGCATGTCGACAACCTGCGCCGCCTCCGGGTCGGACTTCTCCATCTGTTCCATCAACAGCCCGATTTCGACAATCTGCTCCGCGCTCGCCACGCTCGGCTGCCCGTTCGCCGGCTCCCCGTCCAGGGAAACGGGCGCATCGCGCGTGCCGCGCTTCTGCGATAGCCTGGCGCGGGCCATGTCCACCAACACCCGCCGCATCGCCCGCCCCGCGATCGCGTAGAAATGCTCCCGGTTCTCCACCCGCCACCCGCCTTTGTGAAGATGCCGCAGCCAGACTTCGTGAATCAGCTCCGTCGGCGACACCGGCGCCGCATACCGCTCCCGCCGCAACTGCCGCACCGCGATCTCGTGCAGCTTCGGAATCGCCTCCCGCAGAATCGCCTCGGCATACTCCCGGTCGCCCTCCGAGAAACGCTGGAGTTGCTGAGTAAGTGAAAGCGACTCCTCCATAACCTCTTCGAAGAGGTTATCACACGCTCCCCACGATCGCGGCCCGCTTTCCCGCGTCACCGAGCTGCGACCGTAAGGGAGCGTACTTACCGCCCAACCGCCCCAACTATTGCAGTAACAGACACAACAGCGAAGTGGCGCCGTTGGTCAGCGCCGTCAAATCCGGCTTCTTTCGGTGGTCATATCCCCGACCGCCAGCGACCCCGGATTGTAACCCACTCCGTACTCCTTCTGCTGCGGGAACAGCCCGTTGCCCCCACCGAGAAAAACCGTCACGCTGTTACTCGCGGCTGTCACGATGGCGATGTCGGGATCGCCGTCTCCGTTCAGATCCCGCGCGATCACTCCGTTGGCGGGACTGATAATCGGAAACGCGCGTAGTTGAAAGTTCCCGGTGCCGTCCCCAAGCAACACGGAAACATAGCCGCCGTTTGAAACAGCCAAATCCGGCCTGGAGTCATTATTGAAATCGGCGACCGCAAGCGGCCCTCCTCCTTCAACCTGAAGCGCGGTCTGGATCGCGGCGCTGAAGGTCCCATCGCCGTTACCCAGCGCGACCTCAACGCCATAATTGTTGCCCAATGTGCCGGCGACATCCAAATGCCCATCCCCGTTAAAATCCGCGGCGGCGAGGTAGTTCGGCGTAAACGGAAGTGTCGAAGACTTCCCGGCCTGGAATGTTCCGTCGCCGTTGCCCAGTAGGACAACGATGGAGTTCCCAGCCCCGAATGCCAAATCCACCTTCCCATCTCCGTTGAAATCTCCGGTCACGAACGCGGCGCCGGTGTCATGGTAGCCAGTGAACACGGATAGCTCGGTAAACGTGCCGTTGCCGTTTCCCAGGAGGACCTCCGATTCATTATAATCGTTGACGATCACGTCGGGTACGTGATCGCCATTCACATCGGCGACGGCCAGTGTTGCCGGACTAAATGTCAAATTCGTTTGAATCGGCGAACCGAAACTCCCATCGCCCAGTCCCAGCAGCACCTGAATGGAGTTTTGTCGTGGCGATGACGTAGTCGAGCTTTCCGTCGCGGTTGATATCGGCTGTCACCACCTGGACGCCGTACGGACCGGCCGTAAACTCCGGCGTCGGAGTAAACGTTCCGTCGCCTTTCCCCAACGAGACGGCGATCTGTCCCGACGCGTAACTGGCAGACACAAGATCGACATGTTTCGCCTTGTTCAACTCGGCGGCGACGAGGGAGTACTGCGCCCCGGCTACCGGATAGTCCGCCGCTTGCCCGAATCCTCCTTCTCCATTTCCCAGAAAGACTTCAACCATGCGGATTCCTGAGCAAACGGCCACGTCCGGATGCCCGTCCCCATTGAAGTCCGCCACCGCTTAAACACCGGCCCCCGCTTTAGTTCCCGTATAGGTCGCCGTTTGAAATGTCCCATCGCCATTTCCAGGGAGGATACCGATGTCGCCGTTCCCAACGACGGCGATATCCAAATCTCCGCTCGAATGAAATTTCCCAGCGGAGATCGCCGCCGGATTAATCTCGAGCGTATAGCTCACCGGCGCGGCAAAAGTGCCGCCCGCTTGTCCCAACGCGATCCAGACCTTGTCGACTGACACACCGCCACGTCGGGCTGGCCGTCCCCATTAAAGTCCGCCACGACCATTTGGCCTGGATTCCCTCCAATATCGATCGTGCCTCCCGCCACGAATACTCCCTTGCCTTTCCCAAACAGGATCGTCACCAACCCGGAGCCATAGTCGCTGATCGCCAGATCGGCGATTCCATCTTTGTTGAAATCCGCGCTCACGATCGACACCGGCTCGGTCCCCGCCGTGTAAGTGTTCTTCGGAGTAAATTCCCCTTTGCCGTTGTTCATCAGAATCGTCACCGTGCTTGCGCCGTAGTTCACCACCGCGAGATCGACGACCCCGGCGGCTCCGAACGAAGCGGCGGCGACGGCGACGGGCGATGCGCCGACGCTATAGGCCACCGGCGGGGCGAACCCTCCCGCACCGTTGCCGATGAGGATCGATACGCTGTTGGTTGAGTAATTCACGACGACCGAGTCCAGCTTGCCGTCGCCGTTGACGTCGGCCAGAACCACCTCGTTCGGAGTAGGCCCCGTCACATAGTCTTTTCGTGAATCGATGAAAGCGGGAAAAACCGCTCCGTGAAGTAGCACCGTCGCCAGCGCCGGGACCGTCCATCGAATAAGCGTTTGTAAGTTGCGATACATGGTATGCCTCCTTTGAGTAAGCACACCTGCATCTGCGCAAGCACCGCGGGGTTCTGCCAAAAAAAACGACGCGCGGCAAAAGTTTTACGTGAACCGAATCGCGTACCGCCGTCCCGCCTTCAGCGTGCGCTCAACCACCTCCTCCGCGCGGTCGCCCTTTCGCACTTCGACGATCCGCTGATTCGCCGGGGCCCGCAGCCGGAAAAGTCCACTCTTGGACGCCTCCACCACCGCCCGCGTCGCCTTCCCTCCGCTCCATTCCAATTCCACCTTCAACCCGCCGCGGGCGCGAAACCCGCTCAGCTTCCCCTCCGCCCACGCCTTCGGCAGCGCCGGAAGAAAATGCAATTCGCCGTCGTGGCTTTGGATCAGCATCTCGGCGATCGCCGCCGTCATCCCCAGATTGCCGTCGATCTGAAACTCCGCACCCTCGTCGTTGAAGTGCGCGGTGAAATTGGGATTCAGTTGCCGTTTCAAATGCGCGTCGACGATCGAAAACGCCGCCTCGCCGTCGTTCAGCCGCGCGAACGCGCTCGTGGTCCAACTCCCCACCCAACTGCCCACGCTGTGCTCCCACGGCTTTCGAAAATCGATCAGCTTCCGCGCCGCCGCCGCCAGATCCGGCGTCGTTCGCGGCGAAATCTGGCTCCCTGGCATCAGTCCCCAAATCGCCGGCGCTTGCCCGTTATGAGGGTCCGCGGCGTCCCAATCTTCGTTCCACTCCTGCAATTGACCCGTTCGTTGGCTCACTTGCGGCGGAGCCAGTTTCTTAAGCGTCGCTTGCAGCTCCGCGCGAAACGCCGAGTCCTCACCCAGAATCTCCGCCGCCCGAATCGTGTTATTGAACAGATCCCGCACGATCTCGATATCCATTACCGGGCCCATGCAGCAGTTCGCCGTCGTTCCGTCCGGTTTTCGGAACGTGTTCTCGAACGACGATGCCGGATACGTACCGAGCCAACCGCCGAACCCCGCCTTCATGTGCTCGACAAAAAACCGCGCCGCCTCGCGCATCGTTGGATATCTCTCGCGCAAGAACGCTTCGTCCGCGCTGAACGCGTAATGCTCCCAGATGTGATGGCACAGCCACGCGCCTCCGGTTTTCCAGATGGCCCACCGCGCGCTTCCGCCCACCGGCGAAGTCGTACACCACACGTCGGCATTATGATGCGCCACCCAACCGCCGCAGCCGTACATGTTCTTCGCCGTTTTCGCCGCCATCCACTTTCAACCGTTCGATCAAATCGAGCAGCGGCAGATGGCACTCCGCCAGGTTCGCCACTTCCGCCGCCCAGTAGTTAATTTCCGCGTTACAGTTGAGAGTCCAGTTACAACTCCACGGCGGCCGGATCTCATGGTTCCAGATGCCCTGTAAGTTCGCCGGTTGATTTCCCGGCCGCGAACTTGCCATGAGTAAGTACCGGCCAAATTGAAAATAGAGCGCCGCCAATCCGGGATCGCTCTCCGCGCGATACGCCCGCACCCGCTCGTCGGTGGGCAAATTGGATGCGCCGCCCGCGCCCAACCGCAATTGCACCCGGTCGAATAACCCGCGGTGATCGGATATGTGAGCGTTTCGCAATTGTGTGTAGGTCTTCTTCTCCGCCCGGCTCATCATCGCTTCGCACACCGCTCCCGCGTCTTTCCCCTGCGCGCTTGGGCTCTTGTCAAAACCGTTGAAACTTGTCGCCGCCGCCACGAGAAGCAAAACTTCATCCGCGTCAGAAATATGAACCAATCCACCCCTAAATTCGATGCCCCCACCCACCGCGAGCGCCTGCAAGCGCATCTCGAATCGCATCCCTTTGCCGTCGTCATACCTCACCGGTTCCGGATCGCCCTTCGCGTAGCTTGGCTCGACGTGCGCCGGCGCGTGTCCCCGCAGCACCACGATGTTCCGCTCCACGTTCGCTTGAAAATGAAGCGGACTCTGCAGGGAAGCAGTCAAAGTGATCCCACCGCGGCGGCTACTGGCCACGCGAATCGCCACGACATCGTCCGGGGCCGAGACAAACATGTCCCTCGAAATTCGCGCGTCTCCCGCCACGAAGCTTGTCGTCATCACGCCCGCGCGCAAATCCAATTGCCGCCGGTAATCGCCAATCTCCGCGCCCTTCCAGTCGTAATCGATCGTCAGGTCGCCCATCGGCAAGTACGACTCGTTCCACGGCCCCAGGAAATGCGCATCCACCATCGCCTCGGCTTCGCGATTCTTTCCCTCCAGTCAGCAGCCGCCTCACCTCATCCAGATATCGGATCGCGTCATGGTTCTGCAAATCCCTCGGCTCGCCCGACCACAGCGTGTCCTCGTTGAACTGAATCAGCTCGCGCTGCGTCCCTCCGTACGCCATTGCGCCCAGCCTGCCGTTTCCGAGCGGCGCCGCCTCCACCCACCGTTCGGCCGGACGCGCGTACCACAGCACATTGGCGTCCGCTTCCGAATCCGCCGCCGCGGCCAATGCCAGCGGAATCGCCGCCAACATCTCCCGCCTCGTGATTTCGCCCATCGCCAGCCTCCAGTTAGCCGAACACGCCACTTAGAAATCGATAACCCATTTTAGGTCAGCCGCTTCCAGTTCCAGTCCACCGCCGACGCCATAGCCGCCCTCCGTCACAGTGCGAAAAAACAGGCTTCCGTCACCCGTTGCGTCACGGTTTGCGTCACGACTTGGCGGAAGTGCAATTCGATTCCCGGATATCGATTTGTAAACGGAACCGTTTGAACAATTGGACCTGTAACATAGTTACTTCGTCCCCGCGACTCCCTTGGCTGGTTTTCGGCTTGCCGTTCCTGTCTCATTTATGTTCTCCTCCTTCTTTCCTTTGCTTCCCGATAATTAAGTGCAACGTTGCGGTTTTACGAAGATCTAAAACCCGTTCAGGTAACCCTTAAACTGGATAGGGGCCGCGTCAAACGCGAGCGGCCAGCGCCCACCTTTTTGCATTCGCGATCTCCCTTGCCTAGGATGGAAACCACTTAGCGGCGAGGACGAAGATGATCAGTCGTCTCGCTCTTGGTTACACGATAGCGCGGGGGAGGAAAAAAACGAGCGGCGGAATTCGCGAATGGCGTGTAAGGTGTTGAGGGGAATGAGGAAAGAATATTTTCGGAGGACGTGATTGGCGATTTGGGGGGCTGCGGAGGTTCGAGATTTCAAATAGGTTTGGCTAGCACTCAAAGGGGGAACAAGAGTCTCCGGGA
The DNA here is from genome assembly GCA_963823105.1 of uncultured Acidobacteriota bacterium. Lineage (GTDB taxonomy): Bacteria > Acidobacteriota > Terriglobia > Bryobacterales > Bryobacteraceae > JAJYKC01. Next base: position 40,168 of record CAWGKC010000004.1, on the reverse strand, counting down.
GCAGGTTAAGGCGGGCTATAAAGCCAATGCCGGGCGGGATCTCGCGATTGCCGCCGAGTGGTTGCCGCTTGTGGAAGAGGCGACGCGGACGTCCATGGGTTCCCGGACGCCGAAGCACCCCAGAGGATCCAAACGTCATGACCGTTCCCCGACGTGCTGAGCCAGATCCGGCCAATCGATCGGCGGCGGCTTTGCGCAAGGCCGGTGAGGCGTTGAAGATCAGCCTCGGGATTGTGGCTGTCTGAACTGTGAAGATCGATTCTCTACGCTGCGCGCGGGACGGCGGAGCGGGCGATTTGATACGATCCTGAACCATGGGCGAAATGGTGTCGAGGCGGCGGTTTGGGTGGATGGCGGGGGCGGTGGTGGCGGGCGCGGGGGCGGCGACGGGGCGGATTACGGCGCGGCAGGCGATCGAGAGGATTCGGAAGAACGTGGGGGTTCCGTGGCGCGAGCCGACGGTGGACACGTTTAAGGCGGGCGATCCGGATACGCCGGTGGAGGGGATTGCGACGTCGTTCATGGCGACGCTCGATGTATTGAAGCGGAGCGCGGCGGCGGGGAAGAATCTGGTGATTTCGCATGAGCCGACGTTTTACAACCACGAAGACGTAACGGCGAAGTTGACCGGCGATCCGGTTTACCGCTATAAGCAAGAGTTCATCGAGAAGAACCACATGGTGGTGTGGCGGTTTCACGATCATTGGCACGCCAGAAAGCCGGACGCGATGTTGACGGGACTGGCGGAGGCGTTGGGGTTGCTCAAATATCGCACGGACACGGAGGGGCGGATGTATGCGGCTCCGGCGGCGGCGCTGGCGACGATGGCGGAGGATTTCCGGAAGAGGTTGAACGCGCGGGCGATGCGGGTGATTGGGAATCCGGAGACGAGTGTGAGAACGATCGCGTTGAATCCGGGGTTCACGTCGCTTGAGGGGGCGATTCATTCGCTGCGCGAGGCGGACGTGCTGGTTTGCGGCGAGCCGAGGGAGTGGGAAGGCGTGGAGTATGCGCAGGACGCGATGGCGGCGGGGGAGAAGAAGGGGTTGATCATGCTGGGGCACGCACTTTCGGAAGACCCTGGGATGAAGCTGTGCGCACAATGGTTGAAGACTTTTATAAACGAAGCGCCCATCGAGTGGATTCCCGCCGGTGAGCCATTTTGGAGGCCAGCATAGATGAAGACGTTCGTCATTGGATTGATCGCCGGATTGATTTTGATTCCGGCTTGCGGGTTTATCTACCTGCGGATGGGATTGGCGCCGGTGGCGACAGCGGCCCCTCCGCTGCCGATGGAGAGGACCATCACGCACATGGCGTTGAACGCGCGCGTGGATAAAGAAGCGCCGAAGAGCGCGCCGTTTGTGGCGAGCGAGGACGATTTGAAGAACGCGGCGCATTTGTACCGGGCGCATTGCGCGGTTTGCCACGGGATTCCCGGAGGGCAGAAGACGGCGATCGCCAAGGGGATGTTTCCGAAGCCGCCGGAGTTGCTGGTGGGCACGGGGGTGACGGACGATCCGGCGGGAGAGACGTATTGGAAAGTGTCGAACGGCATCCGGTTGACGGGGATGCCGGCGTTCAGCCAATCGCTGACGCCTCGGGAAATGTGGCAGGTGAGTTTGATGCTGGCGGGCGCGGATAAGCTGCCGGTTAGCGCGCGGGATCTGTTGAAAGCGCCGCTGGCGGCGGAATGAGCGGCGGGGGTTAGCGAAGCGAGGATGCCGCAGGCCAGCCATTCGCTGCAGATTCGGACGCGGGGGAAGGGGCTGTACGATTTCACGCGCGAGATCGAGCAATGGCTGGAGCCGATCCCGGCGCAGACGGGATTGGTGACGGTGTTTTGCCGGCATACGTCGGCGTCGCTGACGATTCAGGAGAACGCCGATCCGGATGTCGTCGCGGATTTGCGGGATTATTTCGAGAGGCTGGTTCCGGAGGACACGAGTCTTTACCGGCATACGGCGGAGGGGGCGGACGATATGACGTCGCACATACGGACGGCGTTGACGCAGACTTCGCTGACGATTCCGATTCACGCCGGAAGGCTGGCATTGGGGACGTGGCAGGGAGTGTATTTGTTCGAGCACCGGCGGGCGGCGCACCAGCGGAGCGTTGTGCTGCATGTGATTTACGAGTGAAGGGGCGAGGAGGCGGAATGCGTGTTGCGTGGATGGCGCTGGCGCTGCCGTGGGGATTGGCGGCGCAGACGGCGGCGTATTTGAATCCGGATTTACCGGCGGCGAAGAGGGCGGCGGATCTGGTGGGGCGGATGACGCTGGAGGAGAAGGCGGGGCAGATGCAGAACGCGGCTCCGGCGATCGAGAGGCTGGGGATTCCGGCTTACGATTGGTGGAACGAGGCGCTGCACGGGGTGGCGCGGGCGGGGTTGGCGACGGTGTTTCCGCAGGCGATCGGGATGGCGGCGATGTTCGATACGGATTTGATGCACCGGATCGGGGAGGCGATATCGACGGAGGCGCGGGCGAAATATAACGACGCGATCCGAAGGGGGAATCACGGGCGGTATTACGGGCTGACGTTCTGGTCTCCGAACGTGAACATCTTTCGCGATCCGCGGTGGGGGCGGGGGCAGGAGACGTATGGGGAAGATCCGTATCTGACGTCGAGATTGGCGGTGGAGTTTATTCGCGGGTTGCAGGGCGACGATTCACATTACTTAAAAGTGGATGCGATGGCAAAGCACTTTGCGGTGCATAGCGGGCCGGAGACTTCGCGGCACGAGTTCAACGTCCATCCGAGCGAGAGGGATCTGGAGGATACGTATTTGCCGGCGTTCCGGGCGAGCGTGGAGGAGGGGAAAGCGGCGGCGGTGATGTGCGCGTATAACAGCGTGGACGGCGTGCCGGCGTGCGCGAGCGAGGCATTGATTGGGAAGACGCTGCGAGGGGCGTGGGGATTCACGGGATACGTGGTGAGCGATTGCGGGGCGGTGGGAGATATTTCGGGCGGGCACAAATACAAGGCGACTCTGCCGGAGGCCGCGGCGGCGGCGGTGCGGGCGGGGACGGATCTGGATTGCGGGAGGGAGTACCGGACGCTGGTGGAGGCGGTGAAGGGAGGGTGGATCGAGGAGAAGGAAATCGACCGGGCGCTGGAGCGGTTGTTCGAGGCGCGGTTCCGGTTGGGGATGTTCGATCCGGCGGCGCGGGCGCCGTTTTCGCGGATCGGAATGGAGGAGGTGGACTCGGCGGAGCACCGGGCGCTGGCGCTCAAGGCGGCGAAGGAATCGATGGTTCTGTTAAAGAACACGGGCGCTCTGCCGCTGGGTGCGAGGGTGCGAAGGATCGTGGTGACGGGGCCGGGGGCGAACGATCCTGAGACGCTGTTGGGGAATTACAACGGGATTCCGTCGCACATTACGACGCCGCTGGCGGGAATGGAGGAGGAATTCGCGGGGAAGGCGAAGGTGGAGTTCACGCAGGGGAGCACGTTCACGGAGCAATCGAGCGCGCTGGTTCCGGCGGCGGTGTTGGAGGGCGGACTGGAGGCGGAGTATTTCGATAACGCGGAGATGAGCGGGAAGGCGGCGGTGGAGCGGAAGGAGCGGGGGCTATATTTCCGGTGGGACATGCAGGGGGCGGAGTTTGCGGCGCGGATTCCGCACGACGCGTTTTCGGCGCGATGGACGGGGGTGTTGCGCGTGGGGAAGGCGGGGGAGTATGGGCTGGGCACGACGCGGCTACGGTGCGGGGATTGCAAGGGGAACGATTCGGCGCGGGTTTATTTGGATGGGCGGTTGATGGGGGAGGACGGAGCGCGGGCGTCGTGGTGGCCGCGCACGGCGGAGAGCAAGGTGCATTTGGAGGCGGGGCGGGATTATAAATTGCGCGTCGAGTACCGGCAGAACGGCGGCGGGGCGGGATTGGAGCTGGTGTGGAATCCGCCGGCGGCGCAGATGCTGGAGGAGGCGGTGGAAGGGGCGAAGGCGGCGGACGTGACGGTGGCGTTCGTGGGGTTGAACGCGGAGCTGGAAGGCGAGGAGATGAAGAACGCGATTCCGGGATTCGCGGGAGGGGACCGGACGGCGATCGGGCTGCCGGCGGCGCAGGAACAATTGCTGCACGCTTTGTTTGAAACAGGGAAGCCGGTAGTTGTGGTGCTGTTGAACGGGAGCGCGCTGGCGGTGAACGAGGCGGAGGCGCGGGCGGCGGCGATTCTGGAGGCGTGGTATCCGGGGCAGGACGGAGGGACGGCGATCGCGCAGACGTTGACGGGGGAGAATAATCCGGCGGGGCGGCTGCCGGTGATGTTCTACCGGAGCGTGGAGGATTTGCCTCCGTTCGACGATTATTCGATGCGCGGGAGGACGTACCGGTATTTCACGGGGAAGCCGCTGTTTGCGTTCGGGACTGGGCTGAGTTATTCGAAGTTCGAGTATACGGAGCGGAAGGTGGACCGGGCGAGGGGGGATGGGAAGATCGGGGTTTCGGTGCGGGTGAGGAACGCGTCGGCGCGGGATGGGGACGAGGTGGTGCGGGTGTATGTGAAGGGGGATGGAACGGACGGCGGGGCGCTGCGGGAATTGCGGGGGTTTCGGAGGGTGCATTTGAAGGCGGGGGAGAGCCGGGTGGTGGAGTTGGCGGTGGATCCGGGGCGGGCGGGGGTGAAGGCGGGCGGAGTTGAGATTGGGTCTCGTTAGGAACCCGATGGGTACGGAATAGGAGGCAGAGCCGCTCGGTTAGAGAAAGAGCGGCCAGACGTTTGATAGACCGTTCGGCGTCAGGGAGGCGATAGCCGGAAACGAAGCCGCCTCGTCCCCCGACAGGCGCCGTTGAATAGGCAGGGCTGGCTTGCCGCGCGCACCTCGATTTGTTGAGAGATCCGAGAAATTCATTTGCGTAAAATGGGCCGCGTTGTGGTCGTCATACCCGCCGGTGCGACTGATAGTCAGGCACTTCAAGCAGGAGACCCTCGATCATCTGGTAATGCTTTCGATTGAGCGTCACCAGTGTAAGCGCCTTGTCGATCGCAGTGGCTGCGACAAGTGAATCGAACACGTGGAGCCCGTGAGATTTTGCGTATGTTTTGAGAAGCCGGTAGGCTCCTGCTCCGATGCTTTCGCTGAGCGGGATCACTTGGTAGAGCGCCAGGAAACTGTCGATCGTCGCGAGTTCCCGCTTGTCTCGGGCGCCAACGATGAGTTCCATGGCGGTAACCTGAGAAATCGACCAAGGCTCTGGAAGTGCGTCGACGTATTTGATTGCCGGCGCGTTGCCGCGCGAGACGTCAATCAGGACGTTGCTATCGATCAAGAACGGCACGCAATTCGAGGTACGGCGCTAGAATCAGCCGTGGAGTTCGCGGCGAATCCGGTTGATGTATTCGACGCTCTCGGCCATGTCATCGCGGTCCTTCCACATGCCGGCGAAGGGCGAATCGGCAATTGAGGGCGGCCTCTTCGCAGGCGCCTCCGTAGGCAAGAACACTTCGACGACGGTGCCTTCTTTGATCGGCACGTCCTGAAGGGGCCTGAAAACACCTTTCTCGTATCTCGCGGTAATCGTCATGGCTGTCAGCCTTAGTATACCCGCATCCGTCTTCTTTCGAACCAGGTTCGCATTCGACCCGAGCCCAATCTAAAGCTCAAACTGGCAGCGCCATCCAAAGCCGCTACTCGTAGGGTGAAAGTTTGTGCTCAACGCGCTTTGGGTTTTGGGCCATTTTGGGTCGCCTCCAAAAAGCGCATTGTACTGCACGTTAAAGCCGCGGGAACTGTTCATCACTTACCGGTCGTGAAACATATGGAAAGCGCCGAAGATCGGCATGCGAATCTTCGGCGCGCCGCGTCGCTTTCGTCGAAGATTTTTTTGATTTCGAGAAGCAGTTCAAGGACCACTCGCAACAAGGCGTATACAGCTTGAAAGATCTCGCAACCGCCCTTTTTCCGGATAGACGGCCGCGCGAGCACTTACGGGATGTCCACCTCGATGTAAGTGCCGGGCTTGGCCGCGTTCACGGCAGCGACAACGACCTGCACATGCGCTTGCCATTCAGGCCATTGCTGTTTGCGTAGCATGATGATGGCGATTCTTCGGTCTGTGAGGTTCTGCCGATACCGCATGTTCTTATCGGTCGTCACAAGGACGTCGAAACCCGCGGTTTCGACGGCGTTGAGCAATTCGCCGTTCCGCAAGCGGTCCCATTTTTCCTGAGCGGCGGTCCTGACGGTATGACCTTGCAAAAACTGACGGAGCGGGACAGGCGTTGCCTGATCGACCAAAACTCGCATTATGGGGCCGGGGCGTATTCCGGGGGCTTGTCGAGGCTACGGGCGGCGAACTCGATCACGGCCTTCACCTGCTCACGGTCAAGCCCGTCGAACCATTCCATGATGTCGTCGATATTGGCTCCCGCTTCAATGTTTTCGAAGATAGCCGATACCGGCATACGGGTTCCCCTGAGAACCCATGCGCCACTGACCTTACCGGGGACGCTCTCCACGGCGGGACATTGTGACCAATCGAGAGTTGCCATGTTCGTAGCCTCCTCTCATCGTAGCGTTTTACCACGGTTCGCCGCCGTCGTCACGCGGGGGAAAACGACGTGGCGCCGGAGACGGGGTTTAGCGATTGCGGCGCGTCGATTCGCGCGGCACTATCGCCGGCTCCAGCATGATGCACTTGGGAGGGGGCGGGATCTTGGATTCGATTAGCGACAGCACGAGCTTGCCGGCGCGCTCTCCAATGGCGGTGCTTTGCTGGTCGATGCTGGAGAGGGGGATGCGGAGGGATTTGTCGAAGTGGAGGTTGCCGCAGCCGATGACGGCGATGTCCTGGGGGACGCGCAGGCCGGCTTCGAGGATGGCGTCGATGACGCCGATGGCGATGGGATCGTTGTAGCAGAAGACGCCGTCGGGGACGGGGTTCAATTGCAGGAGCTTCTTCATAGCCTCGTGGCCGCTGACCCAACTGTCGGCGTCGGGAGAGCGGCCGACGACGTAGTAACCCTGGAGGGGAGTGAGACCGTGGCGGGCCAGGGCCTGGTTGTAACCTTCGAGGCGGCCGATGGCGGTGCTGGTGGCGGAGCCGCGGATGTGGGAGACCTTGGTGCATCCGATGGAGATCAGGTGCTCGGTGGCCATGCGGCCGACGGCGATGTCGTCGACGCCGACGAAGTTGGCAGCGGATTGGCGAGGTGCGCAGCGGGGGGTATCGCATTTCGCCGGGGGACTTCGGGTACATTTTGGGCTGGGCAAGGCGACGAAGGCGGACGTGAATATCCGGTGGGCGACGGGCGGGGCGCTACGGTAACGATAACGGTTGCGTTGTTTATTGCCGAATGATAAGGTCAATTCTGATTTGAGACCTATGCTCAAAAATATATTGCTTATGTTGTTCGCCAGTGGCGCGGTGTTCGGGCAGACCCCGGACGCCAATGACGTGGTGTGGGAGAAATCGATCCACAAGTTCGACGCCAAGCGCGCGGCGATCCTGCGCGAGGCGGATAAGGAGGCGAAGGCGGGACCGTTCCAGCCGACGTGGGAATCGCTGAAGACTTATCAGGTTCCGGCGTGGTATCAGGACGCGAAGTTCGGGATCTTCCTGCACTGGGGGGTGTATTCGGTGCCGGCGTTTGGGAACGAGTGGTATCCGCGGCGGATGTATATCCAAGGGAGCCGGGAGTTCGAACACGAGGTGGCGGCGCACGGGCCGCAGACGAAGTTCGGATATAAGGATTTCATTCCGGAGTTCAAGGCGGAGAAGTTCGATGCGGCGGCGTGGGCGGATTTGTTCCGCAAGGCGGGGGCGAAGTATGTGATGCCGGTGGGCGAGCATCACGACGGATTCGCGATGTACAATTCCGAGCTGACCGACTGGTGCGCGGCGAAGATGGGTCCGCACCGGGACACGGCGGGGGAGCTTGAGAAGGCGGTGCGGGCGGCGGGGATGCACTTCGCGATGTCCAGTCACCGGGCGGAGCATTACTTCTTTATGAACGGCGGGCGGGAGTTCGATTCCGACGTGCAGGACCCGCGGTTTGCGGCGTTTTACGGGCCGGCGCACGCGGGAGTGACGGACAAAAACCACCAGGAATGGATGGCGCATCCCGATACGGCGTACATGGACGACTGGCTGGCGCGGACGACGGAGATTGTTCAGCGGTATCATCCGGAGATCGTCTGGTTCGACTGGTGGATTCAGACGAAGGAGTTCGAGCCTTATCTGCAGCGTTTCGCGGCGTTCTATTACAACGACGCGGCGCGGCGCGGATCGACGGCGGCGATCAATTACAAGTTCAAAGCGTATCCAGATGGGGCGGCGGTGCTGGATATCGAGCGCGGGCAGTTGGACAAGCCGCGGCCGCTGTTCTGGCAGACAGACACGTCGATCAGCGTGAAGAGTTGGGGGTATATCGAGAACGACACGTTCCGGACTCCCGAGTCGCTGATTCGGCAGTTGGTGGACATCGTCAGCAAGAACGGCAGCGCTGCTGTTGAATGTGGGGCCGAAATCGGACGGGACGATTCCCGAGCAGGCGCAGGCGATTCTGCTGGACATGGGGCGATGGCTGGCGGTGAACGGCGAGGCGATTTATGGGACGCGGCCGTGGACGGTTTCCGGCGAAGGGCCGACGAAGGTGGCGGGTGGATCGTTCCACGATACGGCGACGGGGCCTTACACGAGCCAGGATATTCGATTTACGAAGAAGGGCGATACGTTGTACGCGATCGCGTTGGGATGGCCGGCGGATGGGAAGTTCACGATCCGGTCTCTGGCGGAGGGTACGGCGGGCGATCTCGGGGCGATCACGGGCGTTCGGATGCTTGGATCCGATGGAACGGTGCAGTGGAAGCGCGACGGGGAAGGGTTGAAGATCGAAATGCCGGCGCAGAAGACGGGGGAGTATGCGTGGGCGTTCCGGATCCAGCACGGGAAGCGCTGAAAGAATCCGTGTTCGGACGATGAGATGATGCTGGTGTGGAGGATTCTGTGCGGCCGAAGGATCGGGAAATTGAGAGCGACGCGGCGGAGCCTCGCTGGCTGGAAGGAATCTTGGCGATGCGCGGGATGGGGAAAGAGTTGTGGCGCGGCGAAGATCCCGATGAGTACGTGCGGAGGCAGCGGGAGGGCTGGGAGTAGCTTCCCGCCCTCCTATTGGTAATACCGGCGGTCCCGCGTCAGGAAGGCGGGGACGTCGAGGTCGTCTAGGGGGAGGAGCGGTTCCTCGGTGATGACGGGTTCGGGCTCCGGCTCGGCGGCGGCGGCGATGGGCTGGGGTTGCGGAGGAGGCGCCGGGGGGAGGGGATGAGGCGCGGCCGCGGCGGCGGATTGGCGGGCGATTTGGGGGAGATTGTCGCGCTCGAAGCCGGTGGCGATGACGGTGATTTTGACTTCGTCGTTCATGGAGTCGTTGACTACGACGCCGAAGTTGAGCTGGACGTCGTCGTACTCGGTGGCCTTGCGGATGAGGGAGCAGGCCTCGTTGACCTCGTGGAGGCTGAGTTTGTTCGAGGCGGTGATGTTGATGAGCAGGCCGCGGGCGCCCTTCACGCCGCCCTCTTCCATGAGCGGGCAACTGATGGCTTGGCGGGCGGCTTCGACGGCCGCTTTGGAGCCGCGGGCCTGGGCGGTGCCCATCATGGCGTAGCCCATGCCGAGCATGATGGCGCGGATGTCGGAGAAGTCGCGATTGATGAGGCCGGGGGTGGTGATGATGTCGGCGATGCCCTGGACGGCCTGGCGGAGAACGTCGTCGGCGACGCGGAAGGCTTCGTAGAAGCTGGTGTCGGGGGGGACGAGTTCGAGCAAGCGGTCGTTGGGGATGGAGATGACGGTGTCGACGGTGGCGGCGAGTTCGGCGAGGCCGCGCTCGGCTTGTTTCATGCGGCGCGGGCCTTCGAAGCCGAAGGGTTTGGTGACGACGGCGACGGTGAGGGCGTTGAGTTCCTTGGCGAGGGAGGCGACGACGGGCGCGGCTCCGGTGCCGGTGCCGCCGCCGAGGCCGGCGGTGACGAAGACCATGTCGGCGCCCTGGAGGATTTCGATGATGCGCTCGGTGTCTTCGAGGGCGGCCTGGCGGCCGACGGCGGGATCGGACCCCGCGCCGAGGCCGCTGGTGACTTTGGGACCGATGGCGAGTTTCTTCAGCACCGGCGAGGCGTGGAGGGCCTGGGTATCGGTGTTGAGAATGTAGAAGTCGACGCCGGTCATTCCCTCGGCCATCATGCGGGCGACGGCGTTCGATCCGCCTCCTCCGACGCCGACGACCTTAATGCGGGTACCGAGGATCGACTCTTCCTGAATCGCGAATTTTAAAGTGTCCATGCCAATGCTCCTTCCAGTGGGTTTTATTTGAGGGCCAGGCCGAGGAGGCCGGGCGTTTTCCGTTTCCATTCGCCTTTGATCTTCAAGCGCGCCGAATACATGGCCAAGCCGGCGGCGACGGTCCAGGAAGGATCGTTCAAACGCTCCGGCCAATCTTCGATGCCGATGGCGAGGCCGTTGCGCGCGGGGCAGCTTAGGACGCGCTCGGCGAGATCGCACATGCCGTTGAGCATGCCGCCGCCGCCGGTGAGGACGACGCCTTCGATGAGGCTTTGGTCCTTGCCGATGGCTTCGAGTTCCTTGCGCGCGAAAGTGAAAAGCTGTTCGGCGCGGGCTTCGAGGATGTCGTTGAGCTGGCGGCGCGGGGCTTCGCGCGGCGGGCGGCCTTCGGGGGATGGGAGTTCGATGAGGCTGTTGTCGGCGGTGAGGCCGACGACGGCGCAGCCGTATTCGAGTTTGAGGCGCTCGGCGTCGTGCCAGGAGACTTTCAAGCCCCAGGCGGCGTCGCGGGTCATGTGGTCGGAGGAGACGGCGAGGCTCTTGGCGAGCAGCAGGGCGTCGCCTTCGTAGACCGCGACGCCGCTCGATTCCATGCCGATGTCGAGGAGCATGACGCCGCGCATGCGATCCTCGGGGAGGATGGCGGCGTAGGCGGCGGCGACGGGTTCGAAGACGGTTTCTTCGACCGCGAAGTGGGCCTGGTGGACGGCGTTAATGAGCAGATCGTGCTCCTGGCGCGGGGCGGTGAGCACATGGACATTGGCGTCGAGGCGGGTGCAGGTGGCTCCGCGGGGGTTGCGATGAAAGGCGCGGCCGTCGAGGGTGAAGTCCTGCGGGAAGACCTGGAGCAGGCAGCGGCCGGTTTCGAGATGGACGTCGGTGGCCTTTTCGACGGCGTAGGAAAGGTCGCTGGAGTTGACCTGGTGCGGGCGGGCGAACTCATAGGTGCCGCGATTGTCGAAGCCGAGGACGCCGGCTCCGATGCCGGCGGTGAGGCTATCGAGGGAGAGGGAAGCCATCTGTTCGGCTTGATGGACGGCGGCCTGGATGCAGACGGAGACGGCTTGCGGATCGACGATGCGGCCCTTGCTCCAGCCGATGGAATCGACTTCGCCGGAGCCGATGAAACGAAGGCGCGAATCGTCGAGCGAGACGAGGACGCAGCGGGTGCGGCCGCTGCCCGCGTCGAGTCCGGCGGCGACGACCGGCTTATTGGCCATTGGGAGAGCCTCCAATGGCGGTGATGCGGTCCTCCAGGCGGAGATCGAGGGAGGAGGCCCAAGGGACGCGGGTGTGGACCTCGGCGTAATGATTGAAGAAGTTTTGGAGCCGAGGGGCGAAATCGGCGTCGCCGAGCTCCAGCAGAAATGCCTGGTCTTTCATATTGAGGCGCACTTTCAAGTCGTCGAGGTCGGTCACGTCCACCTCCGAAATGTTGTCGCCGAGGCGGCCGAGATCGCGCATCATCCGCTGCATGCGGCGGACGCGCTGGCTGCGGAGGGCGAGGCTCTCGGTGGGGCGGACGCCGCGCAGAACGGGGAGGTTGAAGCGGGCCTTCGCGGGAAGGTCGAGGATGACGCCGTCGGAATCGATGAGGGCGTAGCGGGACATGGCGCCGAAGGGGACTTCGACGAAGGCGGCGGGCTGGCGTTCGGCGATGAGGATTTCGAGGCGGTTGGGCCAGATGCGGCGGACGGTGGCGTCGCGCACCCAACTGAGGCGCAGGAGCGAGGCGCGGCGGACATCGAGCGGGAGGAGATAGACGCTGCGGCCGAAGTCGGGGGCGAAGACCTGGAGCAGCTTGGCGCGGGAGGCGTAGTGCAAGCCTTCGACGGTGACGTTGGGGCTTTCCTCGCCGTAATCGGCGGGGCCGGGAAGGTAGAAGCGGGGATCGCGCATGAGCGTGCGCTCGACGCTTTGCGCGCCGTAGATGGCGCCGGCGAGAGCGGCGCTGCCGAGGAGGAGGATGACCGCGGCGCGGATGAGAGCGGCGGCGCCGCCTGAGTTCTTCCGGGTCTCTTTTGTGTTTCGTTCCGCCATGGGGTTAGGGTCTTCCCACCGCGGCACGATCGCGCGCGCGCAGTTTTTCGAGGATGGCTTCCCCGGCTTGCCAGACGTTTCCGGCGCCGAGGGTGAGGACGAGGTCGCCGGGTTGGGCTTCGGCGAGGACGCGCTCTATGGCTTCGGCGGCGGTGGGGGTGTATTCGACGGCGCGATGGCCGAAGTCGCGGATGCGTTGAGCGAGGGCTTCGGAGGTGACGCCTTCGATGGGCGGCTCGGACGCGGCGTAGATGTCGAGGAGGAAGAGGATGTCGGCCTGATGGAAGGAGCGGCGAATTCGTCCATCAACTCGCGGGTGCGGGTGTAGCGGTGGGGTTGGAAGACGACGAGAACGCGGGAGTAGCCGCCGAGGCGCGCGGTGGCGAGGGTGGCGCGAATTTCGGTGGGGTGGTGGCCGTAGTCGTCGACGACGGTGACGCCGTCGACTGAGCCGCGGATTTGAAAGCGGCGATCGACGCCGCTGAAGGCGGCGAGGGCGGTGCGAATGGCGGCGGCGGGAACTTCGAGTTCGAGGCCGATGGCGGCGGCGGCGGTGGCATTGAGGACGTTGTGTTCGCCGGGGACGCCGATGCGGAATGCGCCGAGATCCGCGCCGCGGTGGCGGAGGCGGAAGTCGCTGGAGGCGGGGCCGAATTGGCAATCGGCGATTTCGAGGATGGCTTGGGGGGTGCGGCCGTAGGTGATGACGCGGCGGTTGATGGAGGGGAGAATCTGCTGGATGTTTTCGTCGTCGAGGCAGAGGATGGCCGCGCCGTAGAAGGGGACTTTGTTGACGAATTCGAGGAAGGCGCGGCGGATGTCGTCGAGGGTGGGGTAGTGGTCGAGATGCTCGCGGTCGATGTTGGTGACGACGGCGACGATGGGGGCGAGCTTGAGAAACGAGCCGTCGCTTTCGTCGGATTCGACGACCAGGAAATCGCTGTGGCCGATGCGGGCGTTGGAGCCGCCCATGGCTCCGACGCGGCCGCCGACGACGACGGTGGGGTCCATGCCGGCTTCGCTAAGGATGGCGGCGGCCATGGAGGTGGTGGTGGTTTTTCCGTGGCTGCCGGCGATGGCGATGCCGAATTTCAGGCGCATCAGTTCGGCGAGGAGTTCGCCGCGGGGGATGACGGGAATCTGCAAGCGGCGGGCTTCGGCGACTTCGGGGTTCGAGGGGCCGACGGCGGAGGTGACGACCAAGGCCTTCGCTCCGGCGATATTGGCGGCGTCGTGGCCTTCGTAGATGGTTGCGCCGAGACGGGCGAGGCGCTCGGTGATGGGTGAGAGACGCGAGTCCGAACCGCTGATTTCGTAGCCGAGATTCAACAACACTTCGGCGATGCCGCTCATGCCGATGCCGCCGATTCCGACGAAGTGGAAGTGTTGTTGCTTAAAAAACATTTTTACTTTGTATTGTTCCGGCTTTCGCGCCGTAAGTCAATGGGAGAAAGCCGAAGGCCAGCGCGCCGAGGATGCCGAGGAGGGTGAGCGCCGCGCCGGCGTAGACGCTGAAGGGACGGTAGCGCATGGTGACGGTGTGGGTGCCGGAGGGAACGACGACGCCACGCATGTAGCCGTCGACTTCGTAGATTCGCGCGGGGCGGCCGTCGATGGCGGCGCGCCAACCGGGATAGGCGGTATCGGAGAGCACGACCATGGCGTCGCAATTGAGGCGGATGGCGAGATCGGCGTCGCCTCCGGGAAGGCGTTTGAGAACGACGGTTTCACCGGCGGCGTTGCAGGCGGGAAGGGATGGAGGCGTCTCCAGCGAGAAGGCCATGTCGTGAAGATCGAAGACGTGGCCGGCAACGAGGGCGCGGCCGGCGTCGGCGTTGGGAATTTTTTCGATACGATGGACGGCCCAGGCGAGCGGGAAGGCGGAAGTGGATTCGTAGACCTTCAGGCCGCTGGCGGCGGTGAAGACGTCATGATCGTCGGCGAGCGTAGGTTTGCGGGCGATGGTGTAGCGGGTACCGGCGAGGAGTTTCGATTGCCAGTTGTAGAACTCGCTGCCGATGACGTTGGCGGTGACGCTGGCAGTATTCCCTTTAATGGTGGCGAGGCCGTTCCATTCGCTCCAGTCGAGCGGAACATCGGGGTCCTCAATGGCGATGCGGAACGAGCCGGATTGGCGGTGAAGAAAAGCGGCGATATCGGCGTTTGCGCGCAGGCGGTCGAGCCAGGCGGTGAGGTTCTTATCGGAGCGGTCCGCCATCACTCCCTGCGCGCCGTTGCCGAGTTCGAAGAGCACGAGAAGTACGGCGAGTGTGACGCCTTGGTTGCGGTTGAGATTGCCGGTTCGCCACGCATGGAGCAGTGCGGCGAGCAGCAGCGCGGAAAAGGCGGTGATGAGAATGGCGTCGTCGAATGTGGCGTTCAGATCGTGGGCGGCGTAGACGGCGAAAAGGATGGCGAAGGTGAGTAGGCCGAAGACGAGGCTCGTGTGGACGGCGCGCCGCGGCCAGGGCGAGACGGGGCCGTGGGTGAGGAAATCGACGGCGCGGGAGGCGAGGACGGCGAACCCGAGACCGCTAAGAAATACGGCGACGGAGGGGACGCGGGCTTTCTCCAGTTCGGGGACGGCGGCGTAGAGGAAGCCTTGAAACACGCTGTGGTTGCCGAGGGCGTAGACGATGCTGAAGAGCGCGAGACCGGCGAATAGCGGCGTCCAACGCTCCCGCCAGCAACAGGCGACGGCGAGGAGGGCGAGGGCGAAGGCAACGAAGCCGACGTAGGGGTTGGCGTTGTCGTGGAGCGCGGGGAAGACGATGCCGAGCAGGCCGTGTGGGAAGAGGGAGTAGCGGGCGTGGACGTAATAAGGGACCGGTTGGTTCCACGCCAACGCGCCGGAGGTGGCGCCGGCCCAGCGGACGGCGAGGCGGCCGTATTCATACGCGGGGAGGATTTGGAGCGCGCCGGTGAGGAGCATGAAGACGCCACCGATGGCGGCGAGTTTCACGACGGGAAAATCCGGGCGGCCGCGGCGAAAAATGTGGAAGAGCCAGATGGCGGTCCAGGCGAGAGTGAGGAAGAGGGGGACCTGGTGATGGCCGCTGAGCCAGGACACGCCGAGGAATGCGCCGGAAGCGACGGCGCTGGGGAGGGGGCGTCTTCGGTCGAGCGCGCGCAATTGAAAAAGGAAGACGAGCGGCGCCCAAACGACGCCGTTGATCATCTGCGGCCAACTGGAGGTGGCCATGTAGGAGGAGAAGGTGAAGATGCAGCCGCCGAGGAGCGACGCGGCGCGGGAGCGGCCGAGGTCGCGGCAGAGGCAATAGCAGAAGACCGCGGCCATCCAGTGGATGACGACGAAATACCATTGCAAGCCGTCGATGGAGATTTTGCCGTGGTGGAGCGGCAGGAGGAAGAGAATCCAATTCAATGGATACGCGCCGCCGGGTTGGGCTTGGCCGAGCAACGGCTGGCCGGCCCAGAGATAGGGGTCCCAGAGGGGGAAGCGGTGTTGATGCCATTGCTCGGCTTGCACCTGGAACCAGGGGAGCACTTGATTGGCGAGATCGGGGCCCCAGATCCAATCGAACTGGCGGGTGAGGGTGAGCTTCCAATAGAAGGCGGCGACGATGAAAAACAGCAGCGCGGGGAAGAGAGCGGCGGAGGCGAGGCGGCGCGGGAGGGCGCGATCAGGCACTTGTCCTCCCGAATTTTTCGAGAATTTCGGCGGCGCGATGGGCGGCGTCGGGATGCGCGAAGCCACGGGCGAGAGCGCTCATGCGGAGCAGTTCGGCGCGATCGGAGGACAGGCGGGAGACTTCGTCGAAGAGCCGGCGGCCGTTCATTTCTCGATCCGGCACGAGGCGGGCGGCTCCGATGCGGGACATGGCGGAGGCGTTGTGGAACTGATGATCGTCGGCGGCGAAGGGAAAGGGAACGAGGATGGAAGGTTTGCCGGCGGCGGCGACTTCGGCCACGGCTCCGGCGCCGGAGCGGCAGACGACGATGTCGGCTTGAGCGAAGGCGGCGGGCATGTCGTCGATGAAGGGCATCACTTCGCCCGCGATGCCGCTGGAGGAGAAGGCGGATGAGATTTCGTCGTAGGCTTGCGCGCCGGTTTGGTGGAGCAAGCGGACGGGCAGGCCGGCGCGGCGGAAGAGCGACCAGCTTTCCTCGGCGGCGCGGTTGAGGGTGCGTGCGCCGCGGCTGCCGCCGGTGATGAGGACGGTGAGGACGCCTGTGGGGGGCTTGGCGGGGATGGCGAAGAATTCGGGGCGCACGGGGAGGCCGGTGATCTCGACGCGTTCCTTGGGAAAATACGGCGCGGCTTCGGGGAAGTTGAGAAGGGCGCGCCGGACGAAGCGTCCGATACGGCGGTTGGTGAGGCCGGGGATGGCGTTCGGCTCCATGACGACGATGGGGATTCGTTTGGCGAGCGCGGCGAGGACGACGGGGCCGGCGACGAAGCCGCCCATGCTGAAGACGGCCGCGGGACGGTAGCGTTTCAGAAGTTGGAAGCAGCGGAGGAGGCTGAAGGGAAGCTGGGCGAGGGTGCGGACGGTGCGCAGGAAGCCGGCGCGTTGGAGCGCGCCGATTTCGATCCATTCCAGAGGGAAGCCGGCGGAGGGGACGAGACGGGCTTCGAAACCGGCATGGGTGCCGATGAAAACCGGATGGTGGCCGCGAGCCTTTAACTCGCGGGCGACGGCGAGGGCGGGCATGACGTGTCCGCCGGTGCCTCCGCCGGCCATGATGAAGGTGCGCGGCGCGGAAATTGCGGCGGTGGATGAGGAGAGCGGCGTGGGCATGGCGAGCGCGGTCATCCGGAACGCTCGCTGACGCTCAACAGCAGGCCGAGCGCGGTGAGAGTGCTGAGCAGGGAGCTGCCGCCGAAGCTGATCATCGGCAGGGGGATGCCTTTGGTGGGGCCGAGGTCGAGCACGACGCTCATATTGATGAGGGCCTGGATGGAAATGAGCGCGGTGACGCCGAGGGCGAGATAGCGGCCGAATTCGTCGGGGGCGAGCCAGTAGAGGCGCAGGCCGCGCCACAGGATCATAAGGAAGCCGAAGAGCACGGCGGAGCAGCCGAGGAGACCGAGTTCCTCGCCGACGACGGCGTAGATAAAATCGGTGTGCGCTTCGGGGAGATAGAGGAGTTTCTGACGGCCTTGCATGAGGCCGAGGCCGAGCACGCCGCCGCTGCCGACGGCGATGCGCGACTGGCGGGCCTGATAGGAGGGGTCGCGGGTGGTGATGGATTCGGCGACGTAGTTTTTGATGTGGCCTTGGGGATCGACGGTGTCGAGCAGGGTGTAATCGGGATCGACATAGCCGATGATGCGGGCGAGGCGGTAAGGCTTGGCGGCGATGGAGGCCATGGCGAGCACAAGGCCGATGGAGAGGGCCACGGCGAAGTAGCGGCGCTGGAGTCCGGCTACATAGAAGACGACGGCGGCGGTGAGCAGCAGGACGACGGCGGTGCCGAGGTCGGCGACGACCACCAGCAGGGCGAGCATGCCCAGAGCCATGGCGGCCATGGCGACGGTGCGTTTTTTGTTGATGGCGTCGGCGCGCTGGGTGACGAAGTAGGCGAGAAAGACGACGAGAGCGGGTTTGGCGAGTTCGGAGGGTTGGAGCGAACCGAGGCCGCCGATGCGGAACCAGCGGTGTTGATGGGGATCGAAGAAATACACGGCGAATAGCAGGGTCAGCACGAGGCCGAGGCAGGTGAAGGCCCAGGTGGGGTCCTGGAGACGGCGGTAATCGCGCCGCTTGAGAAACATCAGGACGAAGAAGGATATGAAGGCCCAGAGAAGCTGGCGCAGGATGAAGTGGAGGTTGGATTTGTAGCGCAGCTCGGCCATGACGGAAGACGCGCTATAGACCATGACGAGGCCGAAGGCGACCATGAGAAGCACGGTGAAGAAGAGGATCCAGTCGGTTTTTACGCGCTGCGCCATGTTAGAGATCCTCCACGAGACGCTTGAAGGCGCGGCCGCGCTCCTCGAAATTCTGGTACTGATCGTAGCTGGAGCAGGCGGGAGCGAGGAGGACGATGTCGCCGGATTTGGCGCGGGCGTGGGCCTCGGCGACGGCGGCGTCGAGGGCGCCGGTGGTGAGCATGGGCACCGCGCCCGCGAGTTGTTTTGCGATGATGGGCGCGGCTTCGCCGATGAGCAGGGCCATGTGGGCTTTGCGGGAGAGCGGATCGCGCATCACGGTGTAGTCGCTGTTTTTGTCGTGGCCGCCCAGGACGATCCACAGTCCGCCGTCGAAGGCGTCGATCGCCTTGAGTGCGGCGTCGACGCTGGTGGCTTTTGAATCGTTGAAATAGTCGACGCCGTCGAGGGAGCGGACGAATTCGAGACGGTGCTCGACGCCGGGGAAGGTGCGCACGGCGGCGGCGATTTTTTCGGGAGCGGCGCCGGCGAGAGCGGAGACGATGGCGGCGGCCATGACGTTTTCGAGGTTATGGCGGCCGCGGAGGGGGACTTCGGCTGCGGAGAGCAGCGGCTGGCCGTCGAGAAGGATGCGGCCGTTTTCGAGGCACGCGCCGGTGGAGAAAGGACGCGCGAGGCTAAACCATTTCACGGTGGCTTTGGTTTTTTCGGCGTAGCTGACGCAGACGGGGTTGTCGGCGTTGAGAACGGCGAAGCCATCGGCGCGCTGGGTTTCGAAGAGGCGGGCTTTGGCGGCGGCGTAGGCGGCGAAGGTGTGATGGCGGTCCAGATGATTGCCGGTGACATTCAGCGCGACGGCGATGTTGGCGTAGAAGCGATGGATGGTCTCGAGCTGAAAGCTCGACAGCTCCAGGACGTTCCAGCGGCCCTCGCGCGAAGATTCGATCATGGCGGTGGGAGGGGTGCCGATGTTCCCGCCGACCTGGCAATCGACACCGGCCTCGCGGAGGATGTGGCCGGTGAGCGCGGTGGTGGTGGTTTTGCCGTTCGAGCCGGTGATGCCGATGATGCCGCCCTTTAGATAGTAGGAAGCCAGCTCGACTTCTCCCAATATGGGAATGGATTTCTTTTTCGCGGCGTCGAAGACGGGGAGATCGAGCGGGACGCCGGGGGAAACGACGAGGAAGTCCGCGCCTTCGAGAACGGATTCGCTTTGCGGTTCGAGTTCGACGCCGAAGGAAAAGAGCGCCTCGGCCATCCGCGGAGTGGGGCGGTCGTCCATGGCGCGGACGCGCGCGCCTTTGGAACGCAGCAGCGCCACGGCGGCGAGGCCGGATTTGCCAAGGCCGGAGACGACAACGAGTTTGCCTTCGAAGTTCATCAGCGCAATTTCAAGGTGGTGAGGGCGAAGAGAGCCATCACGAGACCGGCGATCCAGAAGCGGACGATGATCTTCGATTCGGGCCAGCCCATGGCTTCGAAGTGATGATGGATGGGAGCCATTTTGAAGATGCGTTTTCCGCGGAGCTTGAAGCTGCCGACCTGAAGGATGACGGAGAGGGCCTCGATAACGTAGACGCCGCCTATAAACACGAGCAGGACTTCCTGTTTGATGAGCACGGCGACGGTGCCCATAGCGCCGCCGAGGGCGAGCGAGCCGACATCGCCCATGAAGACCTGGGCCGGATGGGCGTTGTACCAGAGGAAGCCGAGGGATGCTCCGACCATGGTGGCGCAGAAGACGGTCAATTCAGATGCGCCGGCGAGGCGCGAGAGGTCGAGGTACTTGGCGAACTCGGCGTGGCCAGTGACGTACGTAAGAACGGTCATTGCGCCGGAGGCGATGATCATCAGGCCGATGGCGAGGCCGTCGAGGCCGTCGGTGAGGTTGACGGCGTTGGACGAGCCGACGAGGACGAAGGCGAGGAAGGCGTAGAAGCCGATGAAGCCGAGCGGATAGGTCCACCGATTGCGAAGGAGAGAATCGATGAGCAGGTCGGGCTTGAATTGCTTGAGGAACGGGACGTTGACGGCGGTGGAATAGGAACCGCGGGCGTGGAGCGCGAGCAGGAACGCTCCGACGATGAGCGCGGCGAGAAGCTGGAGGGCGATCTTCTGGCGGGCGGTGAGGCCGAGGTTGCGCATTTTGGCGATCTTCGTGTAATCGTCGTAGAGGCCGATGCCGCCGAAGCTGACCAGGCCGAAGAGGGCGACCCAGATGTATGGGTTATCGAGGCGCGCCCAGAGCAAAGTGGGCACGACGATGGAGATGACGATCAGGACGCCGCCCATGGTGGGCGTGCCGGCCTTCTTTTGATGGGATCGCGGGCCGTCCTCGCGGATGTGCTGGCCGAAGTGGAGATCGCGCAGGCGGGCGATCATCCACGGGCCGAGGGCGACGCAAAGGAACAGCGCGGTGAGGCTGGCGCCGGCGGTGCGGAAGGTGGAAAAGGAGAAGACGCGGAACGGGCTGAAGTAGTGAAAAAGTTTTTCGTAGAAGAGCCAGTAGAACATCGCGGCTAGGCCACCAATCTTTCGAGAGCGAGTTCGACGCGGGTGCCGCGCGAGCCTTTAAAGAGGATGGCGTCGCCGTGGCGGGCAATGCCTCGGACGTAGTCGCCGGCGGCTACAGGCTCCTCGAAAAAGAGCGCGGCGCTGGGGTCCATACCCGCTTCCATGGCTGCGTGGACCATGGAGCGGGAAGCGCCGCGAATACCGATGAGCACAGCAATTCCCGCCTTCGCGGCGTGGAAACCCACGTCGCGATGCAGGCTCCCGGACAAGCGTCCAAGTTCGAGCATCTCCCCCAACACGGCGATCCGGCGCTCGGCCGGAAGGCCGGCAAGCACGTCGATCATAGCGCGGGCCGCGTCGGGATTGGAGTTGTAGCAATCGTTCAGAATCAAAATTCCATTGTGGCGGATGCGTTCGCCGCGCATTCGGCCGGGCTGGAGGGCGCGGACGCGGGCGGCTAAACGCTCCGGCGCGATGCCGAAGAGACCGGCGACGGCGAGCGCGGCGAGGATGTTGCTCACGTTGTGCGCGCCCAGCAGGACGGTTTCAAAGCGCGTTTGGCCGACGCGGAACGTGGTTGTATCCGCCCCGAATGCGACGTCTTCGGCGCGAACTTCGGCCGTTGGCGAGAGGCCGTAGAGAACGGTGCGGCCGGGATGAACTTGTGCGAAGGCGGCGACGCGCGGGTCGTCGGCGTTTAAGACGGCGACGCCATCGGCGGGCAACGCCTCCACCAATTCGCGTTTGGCGAGGGCGATGCGCGTCGATGGAATCGAAGCTTTCGATGTGAGCGGCGCCGACATTGGTGACGACGGCGATGCGCGGGCGGGCGATGGCGGCGAGTTCGCGAATCTCGCCGGCATGGTTCATGCCGATTTCGAGCACGGCGGCGCGGGCGTGGGCGTCGAGACGAAGGATCGACAGAGGCAGGCCGACGTGATTGTTGAAGTTACCTTGCGTCTTGCCGGTGGGGATGGCTTCGGAGAGCAGATCGGCGATGGCGTCCTTGGTGGACGTTTTGCCGGCGCTGCCGGTGACGGCGATCACTTCCCCGCCCCATTGGGCGCGCGCCCAACGGGCGATGTCGAGCAGAGCGCATTGGGCATCGGGGACGGCGAGAATGGGGCCGTTGCCTTCGGCGCTTTCGGCAACGGCGGCGACGGCGCCGCGTTCAAGCGCGGCGGCGACGTACCGGTTGCCATCGTGGTTGGGGCCGCGCAGAGCGAAGAACAAGTCGCCGGGCGCGATGGTGCGCGAATCGACGCTCCAGCCGGTGACGATTTCGCGGCCGGGCCAGGGGATGCCCAGCACGGCGGCGACTTGGGTGAGCGGGAATTGCATTGCGTGTGGCGCTTAACTCCCGCTTTCGTTGTAACCCATGCGTTCGAGGACGGCGCGGGCGATTTCGCGATCGTCGAGGTGAATGGTGCGGTCCTTCAGCACCTGGTAGGTCTCGTGGCCTTTGCCGGCGAGGATGACGATGTCGCCTGGACGGGCTTCGCGAATGGCGCGCTCGATGGCCTTCTCGCGGTCGAGTTCGACGACGTGCGGGGTGTCGTAGCGGCGCAGACCGACGAGAGCGTCCATGATGATGGACAGCGGTTCCTCCGAGCGGGGGTTGTCGCTGGTGAGCACGACGAAGTCGCTGGCTTCGCCCGCGGCCATGCCCATCAGGGGGCGCTTGGAGCGGTCGCGATCGCCGCCGCAGCCGAACAGCGTGATGACGCGTTTGGGCGAGAGGGAGCGGGCGGCGGCGATGGCGTTGCGAAGGGCGTCGTCGGTGTGGGCGTAGTCGACGACGACGGTGAAGCGCTGTCCCTTGTCGATGCGCTCGAAGCGGCCGGGGACGGCGGGGCATGCGGCGATGGCGGTGGCGATCATGTTCAATTCCATTCCGTGGCTTAGGGCCGCGCCACAAGCGGCGAGGATGTTGTAGACGTTGATGCGGCCGATGAGGCGGGAGCGGAGGCGCTGGCGGCGGCCGCGAAAGTCGAGGGTGAATTCGAGACCGGCGGGGGTGGTGGAGACGTCGAGCGCGCGGAGATCGGCTTCGTTGTCGATGGCGTAGCGAACGGTCTCGCCGATGGAGGGGAGCGGCAAACGGCGGCCGTAGGCGTCGTCCTGGTTTACGACCGCCGCTTTGGGAGCAGCGCCGGTGTCAGGGGAGAAGAGCAGGCTTTTGGCGGCGAAATATTCTTCCATGCCGCCGTGAAAATCGAGATGGTCGCGGGTGAGGTTGGTGAAGACGGCGGTGTGAAACGCGAGGCCGTAGACGCGGCCGAGAGCGAGCGCGTGGGAGGAGACCTCCATGGTGGCGTGCGTGCCGCCTAGCGATTCAAGCTCGGCGAAGAGGCGGAAAAGGTCGAGCGATTCGGGAGTGGTGTTGACGGCGGGAAGCGTGCGTCCGGCGAGGCGGTACTCGATGGTGCCGACGAGCGCGGTGGTCTTGCCGGCGAAGCGCAGAAGGCCGTCGAGGAGGAAGGCGGTGGTGGTTTTTCCGTTCGTGCCGGTGATGCCGGTGAGGGAGAGGCGGCGGTCCGGCCAGCCGTAGAAATTGCCGGCCGCGATGGCGAGGGCGCGGCGGCCGTGCTCGACTTCGATCCACGGCGCGGTGAATCCGCCGGGGGCGGCCTGATCGCTCACGGCGGCGATGGCTCCGCGTTCGATGGCGGAAAAGGCGAACTGGCGGCCGTCGGTTTTAGCGCCGGGGAAGGCGAAGAAGAGGAAGCCGGGCGCGATGCGGCGCGAATCGTAGTCCAGGCCGGAGGCGGCGGAAGCGAGCAGCGAGGCGGGAGGATGGCTCTTCAGCGGAACACCGGCGAGAATCTGTTCCACGGTCATGGTGTCTCGATCGCCTCATCGTTTTCAATTGCCAAAGCGCACCCGCAGGTGTTCGCCGTTGGGCAATACATCGCCCGGCGCGGGCGCCTGGGCGCGGACGAGACCGGAACCGGCGAAATCGACTTCCATGCCGAGGCTTTCGGCGGTCTCCAGCACCTCCCTCATCGTCTTCCCTCGAAGATCGGGAACCTTCGGACCCGAGACCTGATTGGGCGACGGGGCGGAGGCGGGGATGAAAAAAAGCCGCCGATCTCCGGAAGCGCCGCCCGGATTTTGTCCGGGTGAATCTTCGGCGGAGACCGGCGGTGGAGGAACGGAGGAATCGAGACCGGCAATGGACAAATCGTTGGTGTCGTCGTTGGAGGAGGCGGCGGCGACGGCGGGCTGGGTTTCGGGCAGATCTTTCGGGACGCCATAAAGGCGGAGCGCGGCGGCGGCGACGGTGGCAAAGACGGGGGCGGCGACTTGAGCGCCGTAACCCGCCATGCCCGAAGCGCCGTGGGCGGAGACGGCGACGACGATGCGCGGGTTGACGACCGGCGCGAAGCCCATGTAGGAGGCGTTGTGGAGGTGGGTGTATTTATGCGTTTCGGGATCGATCATCTGCGCGGTGCCGGTTTTTCCGCCCGAGGTATAGCCGGGGATGCGGGCGTAGAGTTTGCCGGTGCCCCATAGATTGACCCCCTCCATCATCTGGCGCATCATGATGGCGGTTTCCGGGCGGATGACCTGTTGCTTTGGAATGCGCGGCGGAGTCCGGCGATCAAACGCGGACGGACGAGGAAGCCGCCGTTGGCGATGATCGAACAGGCTTGGGCGAGTTGGACGACGGTGACGCTGATTTCGTGGCCCATCGCGACGGAGCCGATGGAAGTGAGCTGCCAGCGCTGAGGAGGCCACACCTGGCCGGAGGATTCACCGGGCAGCGGCAGGCCGGTTTTCGCGCCGAAGCCGAATTTCTTGATGTAGCGGTAGAGATTTTCTTTGCCGACTTTGAGGCCGATGTTGATGGCGCCGATGTTGCTGGAATGCGCGAGGACGCCGGCCATCGAGAGCGTGGCGTAGTGGTCGCTGACGTCGTCGTGGATGACGCGGCCGAATAGATTTATGACGCCGTTGCCGCAGTTTATGACGCTGTCGGGGCGGAGGTTCGTCGTTTCGAGCGCGGCGGAAACGGTGACGACCTTGAAGACCGATCCGGGTTCGAAGGGAGTGGAAGCGGCAAGGTCGAAGCGGTCGGATTTGTCCTCGCCGCGTCGAAGCGGCTGGTTCGGATCGAACGTCGGATAGTTGGCCATGGCCAGGATGTCGCCGGTTTGCGGGTCCATGACGACGACGCTCCCGTCCCGGCAGCGATGATCGGCGATGGCTTTGGCCAAGGCCTGTTCGGCGACGAACTGGAGGCGGCTATCGATGGTCAGATGAATGTCTTTGCCGGCCTCGGCGGCCATTCCGGCGGGCTCGCTGGCGAAACCGCGCTGTTGCACGTCGGTCGATACGCGCAGGAAGCCGGGAGCGCCGGCGAGTTCGTCGTTGAGCTTCAACTCGACGCCTTCGAGGCCCTGTTCGTCGAGATCGACGCTGCCGACGACGTGCGCGGCGAGGGAGTTATAAGGATAGCTACGCTGGCCCTCGACGACGATGTCGATCCAGCCAAGCTTCAATTTGCGCAGGCGCTCCGATTCCTCCGGGGCGATTTTGCGCTTCACCCAAAGGAAGCCGCGCTGTTGGGCGGCGGCGATCTCGATGCGCTCCTCCAATTGCTTGGCGTCCAGGGTAAGAATGGGCGCGAGAATGGCGGCGGCCATGGGGGCGTCTTTAATCAGGAGAGGGTTGACGTAGACCGAGTCGGCGGGGAGGCTCATCGCCAGGCGGCGCCCGGTGGAATCGAGGATGGCTCCGCGAGGCGGCTGAATCTTGACAAGCTTTTGCTGCTGCTGAAGGGCGGAGTGAGCGTAAAAATCGTGCTGGGCGATTTGAAGATAGACGAGGCGGGCGACGAGGACGGCGGCCCAGACGAGGGCCAGACGCACGAGGAACCGCAGCCGCCGCGCGGTTTCCGGCGGTACGCCAAAATCGGTCATCGCGAATCTTCCGGCCGTCACACGAGTGTCCCCCACCTCTCGCCAGGAACCGGTCTACCGCTGGGCGAGCGTTTTGTCCTTGTCCTCGAGATAGACGACGCGCTCCGGCGCCGCCTCCACCAATCGCTGCGTGTTGGCGAGGTCGGCCATGTGTTGCGGGCCGCGCAGCGTCGTCTCCTGCAATTCGAGCGTCGCCATCTTGACCTGAAGCTGTTGCCGCTCCTGGCGCAGGGCTTCGAGACGATAGCCGCTCAACATGCCATAGAGACTGGGCGCGAGCAGGCCGACGACGAGCGCCGCGCCGGCGACCACGGTGCCAAACGCTCTCCAGCAAGCGCGATGGGCGGCGGGGTCGGCTTCGCGAGCGACGCGCGAGTTGTCGATCGGCTTGACGAAAAAGTAAATGTCGTCGTTGGGGATCGAGCGAAGGACGTACTCGCCGTTCTCCGCCGCCCTGACGCGAGGCGAGGCTTCTTCCCGAGTCCGCGCCCAAGTGAATTTGTCAAATATGGTTGCCAGTGTTGCCATGTTCTATATCCGATTAACGGCCTCGACCTACATCAACTCCACGGCGCGCAGTTTGGCGCTCCGCGACGGGGGGTTGGTCCGAACTTCCTCCTCCGACGGCCTGACGACGTGCTTTGTCAGGACGATTGCCCGGCCCGCTTGGCCCAGGGCTTGAAAACTTCGTTTCACCTTGCGGTCCTCGAGCGACATGAACGTCAGAACAACGATGCGTCCTCCGGGCCGCACCAGTTCCGGCGCCAACTTGAGCAGCGCGTCCAGTTCCTCCGTCTCCGAGTTGACGGCCATGCGGAGAGCCTGGAAGGTTTGCGTGGCGGGATGGATGCGCCCCGTCCGGGGCACGGCCGATTCCACCACCTGCGCCAAATGGCCCGTGGATCGAATCGGCCGCGCCCGAACGATTGCTCTGGCTATCTTGCGCGACCTCCTTTCCTCGCCATACTGATAGATCAAATTGGCGAGTTCCTCTTCGTTGACTTGGTTCAACAACTCCCCGGCCGTCGGGCCTTGGCTGCGATCCATGCGCATATCCGGCGGACCGTCCGACATGAGAGAAAATCCACGCTCGGCGGAGGTGAGCTGATAGCGGCTGACGCCCAGGTCGGCCAGCAGACCGTCCACTTGGCCGCCGGCGATCGCCACCGCGTCGCGCAATTGCGAGAACGCATCCATGGTGATAGCGGATGCGCGAGGCCAGGGCCAGGGTGTTGGCGCGGCATTGTTCGAGCGACTCGGCGTCGCGATCGTTGGCGATGAGAATGCCGGTGGTTAGCCGCTCGGCGATCGCCGCTGAATGGCCCCCAAGGCCCGCGGTGGCGTCCAAGAAAGTCCCTTCGGGCGTCACCCGAAGGTAGTCGATGCATTCGGCGAGCATGACTGGAACGTGCATACATGGCGCCTACTTCAGCCCCTTTCGGGCGAAGTGCCGGACGCGGTCCTTCAGATTCTCGCGGCTGCGGGTGCGGCGTTCCTCGTAAACGTCCTTGCCGAAGACGTCGATGCGGCTGTTGTAACAGTTCATCCAAACGGGCTCGTTTTCGACTTTCAGTTCGCGGCGCAGCTCGGCGGGGACGAGGATGCGGCCTTGAGAATCGATTTCGGAAGTGCCGCCCAGGTCCTTGGCCAGAAACACAAGATCCTCGGCCTCGTCCGGATTTTCGGTCTCTTCGGCGAGCAACAATTCGTTTTGTTTCCACACTGAGGTTGGGTAGACTCGAATTGTGCGCACGTCGAGTGAGGTGACAAACACTTTCGCCGGGCCTCCGTCGGCCTGGAAGAAATCGGAGAGGTAGCGCTGGATGTCGGCGGGAAGTTTCAGTCTCCCTTTTTCGTCGATGCGGCCGGGGTAAATCTCCAGGGGAGGCTCAACCGGCGTCGATTTTTGGATCTCATCCACTCTTAGGCCACTTTCGGCCCTTTCAGGCCACCTAACAGAGTGTGCCATGAGGAGGCGAGAAATTGCAATATATTTTTGCGGTTTAGTCTATGAAATCAAAAGCGGAAAACTCTTGGGGCTGAATAGGTTGGCGAAGAATAGGCGAAACCAATGAGTTGGTACTAATCGATTGAATCGGCGGAATAGGACTGAAACGTTATGGAGGGGTTGAATACCGCGGTGATCGCAGGTTAGACTCGGAAGAAGTCCGATACGACACTTCGGGAGTTTTTTCGATGCATGACGAACGATCGCGGTTCGGGGCCGCGACCCTTTCAGTTGCCGCAGCCGCCGGTTTAATGCTTCCAGGTTTCCTCTCCACGGGCGCGTGGGCGCAGGATGCGCGGGGATCGCTTCGGGGGGTGGTGGAAGACTCGAGCGGCGGGCGGATTCCGGCGGCACAAGTCTCGACGCGGCCGGTGGGAACAAGCGGGGAGCGCAGCGCTGCGAGCAATTCGAGCGGCGAGTTTATTCTCGACGATCTGCTGCCGGGAAGTTACCGGGTGACGGTCCATGCCAAGGGATTCGCCGAAGCGAGTTCGGAAGTGGCGGTGCGAGTCGATTCCGTGGCGGATATCACGGTAACGCTGAGTCCGTTGGGAGTGCGGGAAACGGTGAAGGTCGAGGGGGAGGGACCGTCGATCTCGACGCAACCGGTGAACACGGCGAGCGCGGTGCATCAAGGGGTGGTGACGCGCCAGGATCTGGAGGAGATTCCGCTGGCGAACCGCAGCTTCGCCAACATCGCTTATATGGTGCCGGGGACGGAGCCCGTGGAGCCATCCGATCCGACGAAGGCGCGGATTACGGCGGTTTCCTTCGGCGGGAGCTCGGGCTTGAACGTGCAACTGTCGGTGGATGGCGGGGATAACTCGGACGATTACATCGGCGGGTTTCTCCAGAATTTTTCGACGGACGCCATCGACCAGTTCGCCGTGCGGACGGCGCAGGAGAACGCCGACGTAGGGCGGACGACGGCGGGCTCGGTGGCGATTACGACGAGACGGGGCACGAACGAATGGCACGGGGATCTGGATTTCTATGAACGGGCGGCGGCGCTGAATGCGCGATTCCCGATCGATAATCCGGCGCCGAATCCGAAGCAGCCTTTCTCGCGGCAGAATTATGTGGGAACGCTGGGAGGGGCCATCGTCAAAGATAAGCTGTGGTTCTTCGCCTCCTTCGAGGATGTGGACGAGCACGCGAGCATCGCCTATAGCCCGGCGAGCCAGACGCAATTTCGCGCTTTGGCGGCGCTGGCTTCGCAAGGATTGATCCCTGGCGTGACGTCAATTCCGGTTCCGTCGAGCGTGCCGGTTCCATTTGAAGATTATCTGGGAACGATCCGTCTCGATTGGGCGCAATCGCCGCGTTCGCAATGGTTCCTGCGCGCGGCGGAGGATCGCTATACGACGCAGAACGATCTCGTGCAGCAGGGGGCGCTGCCTTCTACCGGAGCGACGTCGCGCTCCAGTTATCTGAATTTAGTATTGAACAACGCGTATACGTTCAGCCCGAATGTCATCGGATCGTTCACGTTCACCGCCAGCGAATTGCACCGGACCGAGGCGCGAAATCAGGACTTGGGATTCGGGCTGGCGTTTCCGTTCAGCTCGACGTCGAGCACGATCTCCGGGTTCGAGACGTTTGGCGACAATCAGTTTGTCACTCCGATCACGGCGTTCCCGGTGTTGCGGAACCAGGAGAAATATCAGGCGCGTTACGACTTGAGCCGGGCGTCGGGAAGCCATACGTTGCGCTTCGGCGCCGACGCGATTCACGAACCGGTGCTGAGCGGCGCGCTTTCGGGCACGGCGGAAAACCTGACGGTGTTCCCGATGGACCCTACAGCCTATCTGAATAATCCGGCGCAGTTTGCGGCCGATCTGGCGTGCGCTCCGACGGCGACACCGGGTGCGGCATGCACCTCGACGCCGGCGTCGAACGGGAGTTTTTCGCAGAACATCCAGCGGTTGGGATTCTACGCCGAGGATTCGTGGCGCGTGACGACGCGGCTGACGGTGAATTACGGGCTGCGATACGACACCACGTTTGGGCTGTTCACGGCGTCGGGCCAGAGCCAGGCGAACAACGCGGCGCTGCTGACGGTGAAGGCGCTGCAGATTCCGTTGTTCACGGGAACGCCGCACGATTACCGGGGTGCGATCGCGCCGCGTGTAGGCATCGCGTACTCGCCGGGGCAGGACGGGAAGACGGTGATTCGCGCCGGATTCGGGCTGTTTTATGACGATTTGGCGCAGAATGGATGGGTGACGGCGTTCCAGGCGGTGAACGGACCGGCGGGAGTGTGCGTGAAACCGGGCGATCCGGGGTGCCTGACGGGCGCGGCTTCGGGAGGGACCGGGGCGCTAATCGATCCGGTTTATAAAACGCCGTACGCGGTGCATGCGACGGCGGGAATCGAGCACGCTTTTAATGACAAGTGGACGCTGAGCGCGGACTGGACGCACGAGGAAGGCGTGCATGCGTACCGGCGTTATCAGTATCAGGCGGGGTATTCGCTCTTTTCTCCGCTGTATCCCTCGGATGCGGCTTCGCAGATGAGCAACGTTCCGAACATCACGGTGTTTCGCACCGATAACCGTTCCACTTACGACGCGATGTCGATTCACTTACAGGGGAACGTCTCGCGGCGGCTGAGTCTGGTGGTCAACTACACGTTGGCGAGCGCGAAGACGTGGGGATGCGTGCTGGGCGAGTTGTTCGATTATGTGAACGGTGTGTGCGATCCGCTGCACGCTTTCGCCAAGGGCGACTACGGCCCGTCGGGCGAGGATGTGCGGCACCGGTTCGTGGTGGCGGGGATATTCCACATGCCCGGCGGCTTCGAGATCAGCACGCTGACCCAGGCCGAGAGCGCGCGGCCGATTACATTGACAACGCCGGTGGCCGTGAACGGGTTGGGGGACGTGTTGGACGACCGGGCGATCGTCAACGGCGTTCAGACGAGTCTCGATCAATTCCGCGGCACTCCGTATTTCCAGGTGGATATGCGAGTGAGCCGGCCGTTCAGCATTCGCGACCGGTGGCAGGTGATGCCGCTGATCGAGTTCTTCAATCTTTTGAACCGGAACAATCCGGGCGCGAACTATGTGACGAACCTGGCGGCGCTGCCGACGCCGGTGAACAATCTGGCGAACGCGACGGCGTTCTGTTTGAACGCGGCGTGTACGCAGACGAAGCCGATCACGAGTCCGAATCAGTTACTGGTTCCGGCGGGGGCGTTGGGGGATTTCTTCGGGCCGGGGACGACGGTGGGCATTCCGTTCGCGGCGCAATTGGGACTGCGCGTGACGTTTTGAGTGGGGCGCTGCGATAAGATCGTAGCACCTCAAGATGAATCGACGAAACTTACTCCGATCCGCGGCGGTGGCGTGCGCCGTGACGGGCGCCTCGGCGCAGGAGAGCGCTCCGGGGCACACAGCTTCCGCGCTCGCTTTGGCCGATTACGAACCGAAGAGCATGCTGCGCGTGCCGGAAACCGAGGTGAAACACCCGAAGTTTCCGGTGATCGAATTCCATTCGCACATAACCTGGAGCGACGGCATGGGAGGGCGGGAGACCGTTACCTGGAACGACACGCCGGAGGCGATTCTGGCGGTGATGGACCGCAGGAACGTGCGGACGATGGTGAACTTGACGGGCGGTTATGGCAGGGGCCTGGAGGAAACCATCGGCGGGTTGGCGAAGGCGCATCCGGGGCGGTACATCGTATTCACCGAGCCTTGGTGGGCGAAGGCGGCCGAGCCGGGATACGCGGAATTTCAGGCGCGGGAGATCGAGCGGGCGCACGCGGCGGGGGCGAAGGGGATCAAGGTTTTAAAGACGCTCGGTTTGTATCTGCGCGAGAACGTGACGACGGGGAAACTGGTGCGCATCGACGATCCGCGCTTCGATCCGATGTGGGAGACGGCGGGCGCGCTAGGGATGCCGATTGCGATTCATGTCTCCGATCCGGAGGCGTTTTTCCGGCCGATCGACCGGTTTAACGAGCGGTACGAGGAGCTGAGCGCGCACCCGGACTGGTCGTTTTACGGGCGCGATTTTCCGAGCAACGAAGAACTGCAGCAGGCGCGGCTGCGGGTGATGGCGCGGCACCCGAAGACGCAGTTCGTTTGTCTGCATGTGGCCGATTCGGAGAATCTGGCGGCGGTGAGCGAGTGGATGGACCGCTATCCGAACATGTCGGTGGACATTGCGGCGCGGATTGGAGAATTGGGGCGGCAACCGCGGATGTCGCGGAAATTCTTCGAGCGGTATCAGGACCGCATCGTGTTCGGCACCGACGCCACGCCGAAGGGCGTCGATTTTCCGCAGCAATATCTTTGCGACGAGCTTTACGAAATTTATTACCGCTTTCTCGAAACCGCCGACGAATATTTCGACTACGCTCCGGCGAAAATTCCGCCGCAAGGGCGCTGGCGGATCTATGGGATCGAGCTGCCGGACGGGATTCTCGACAAGGTTTACCGGCGCAACGCGGAGCGGATGTTGGGGATGCCGCACTCGGTTTGAGCGCGGCCATCGTGCGTTAGAATGACGGGTTCCGATGGCGAGACGAAAGAAAGCGGCCGCCGCGCCGAAGGCCGTTTCCTTTAACGCGAACCGCTTGATCTGGCCGGCGCTGGCGCTGGCGACACTCATTTTTTATTGGACGCCGCTGTTCGACGACCAGGCCACGATCCAATGGGACGCGGTGGACGTGCATTATTCGGCGCAGAAGTATTTCGAAGAGACGCTGCGCGCGACCGGGCTTCCGCAGTGGACGCCGTATGAATATTCCGGGATGCCGTTTCTGGCGGACCCGCAGACGGCGGCGTGGTATCCGTTGCACTGGCCGTTTTTCGTTCTGGGAATTACGCCGCGGTCGATCGAATGGGAGCTGGCGCTGCACGCGTTCCTGGCGCTGGCGGGCGCGTTCGTGTTGGCGAGGCGGCTGATTGGGCAAACGGGCGCGGCGTTGGCGGCGGCGATTTTCTACGCGTGGGGCGGATTTTTCGCGGCGCACAGCTCGCACTTAGGGATGTTTGAAACCGCGGCGCTGCTGCCGTGGCTGCTGTGGGCGGCGCTGGAGGCGATCGAATCCGGGTCGGCGGCTTCGATGGCGCTGACGGCGGGAATCGCGGGGTTGGTGGTGCTGGCCGGGCATTTTCAAACGGCGTTGTACTCCTTTTTCGCGTTGGCGCTTTTTGCCGCGGCTCAGCGGAAACTGCGCGGGGTGTGGGTGGTGGCGGCGGCGGTGGCGGGTGGGTTTCTGATCGGCGCGATTCAGGTTTTGCCCGGATTGGAGCTGACGCTTGCGTCGGTGCGGGCGGGGGCGAACGCGCATGGAGTGACGAATGCGCCGCTCAGTTGGCCGGCGCTGGCGACGCTGGTGGCGCCGAATTTCTTCGGCGTGATTTCGGGCGAGTACAAGGGGCCGGGCGATTCCACGCAGTTCTATTTTTATCAAGGGCTGTTGCTGCTGCCGCTGGCGGCGATGGGATTCGCGCGGCGCAAGGGGATGGCGATTTTGGTGGCGCTGATCGTGCCGGCGCTGTGGTATTCGCTGGGTCCGGGCACGGGGTTGTATTCGGCGCTGACGCTGCTGCCGGGGTTCAAGCAGGTGCGCGCGCCGGTACACATCTGGTTTGCGATCTCGCTGGGCCTCGCTCTGGCGGCGGGATGGGGTTGCGCATGGATCGCCGGACGGGTGCGAAAGCCGTGGGTGCTGGCGGCGATCCTGGTGGTGTCGGCGGCGGATTTGTGGCATTCGAACATGGACGCGAATCCGCTGGCGTATGGGCGGCAGAGCTTCGAGGACCGGTATGGCCGGGCGTTCGACAATTATCAGAGCCATTTGGAGGCGATCAAGCGGCGGCCGTTTTACCGGATCTGGTCGCCATTCGATTCGAGCGCCTTCGGGCCGCTGAACAGTTCGCTCGAATCGCATACGGAAGTGACGTACGGCTACAATCCGCTGGAGCTTGCGCGATATGAAGCGTATCTGGAGGCGGCGGGAGGGAATCCGCGCTTGCTGAACGGGCTGGCGGTGACGAACAAGATCGACACGGCGCGGGGAGCGATTGTGGAGAACGCCGAGGCGCTGCCGCGCGTTTCCGCGCCACCGAAAGTGGAGTTCGCGGCCAGCGCGGAGCGGGCGCGGGCGATGCTTGCGTCGCTCGATCCGGCGCGGACGGCGATTGTCGAAGGCGCGGAACATCCGCTCGCCCCGGGTCCGGTGAAGATTCGGATCGTCAACTACGAGGACGATTTTTACCGCATAGGGTACTCGGCGGCGTCGGAGACTTTATTGCGAATCGCGGTGCCCTATTTTCCTGGATGGTCGGCTTCGGTGGACGGGCGGGCGGTGGGAGTTTTGGCGGTCGATTACGCTTTGAGCGGCGTGATTGTGCCGGCGGGGGAGCACGATGTGGAATTCCGATACCGCTCGAACTGGTTTCGGACGGGGGCGGCGCTCAGCTTGCTGATGGCGGCGGCGCTGCTGGCGATTCTGGCGCGCTCCCGGTTCGGGAAAACCGAACATTTTGCCGGTGGACGGCGTATCCTTTAATGCGAAGGAGATTCGTATGTTTTGTTGCCAGTGCGGGACCGAGATCGAGAGCCGGGTGAAGTATTGTCCGGAATGCGGCGTACCGACGGCGAACGCGCCCCGGCGGCCGCCGGAGATGCGCCTGAGCCGCGTGATGGCGGGGAAGAAGATCGCCGGAGTGTGCGGCGGATTCGCGCGCTACATGAACGTGGACGTGACCATTATTCGAGTGTTGTGGGTGGTGATCTGCGTGTTCCCGATGCCATTGATGGGCGTCGTGGCTTATCTGGTGGCGTGGATGGTAATGCCGCGCGATCCGCTGGCGTTGCCGGCTCCGATGGCGCAGAGCGCGGGCGTGTAGCGGAGGGAACGCATGAGCATTTCTTCCGAGGGGACCGGCCGGGTAATCGGCATTGGGGGCGTGTTTTTCAAATCGGCCGATCAGGAGAGGCTGCGCGCCTGGTACGGGGAGAACCTGGGCATTGAGCACGGGACCGACGGAGCGCAGTTCCCATGGAGGCGCGCGGACCGGCCGGAGGTGGAGCATCTCACGGTTTGGAGCGTGTTTCCGGCGAAATCGACCTACTTCGATCCGAGCGCGGCGGGGTTCATGATGAATTACATCGTGGACGATCTGGACGCGCTGCTTGCGAAGATGCGCGAGAAGGGCGTGGAGATCGATCCGAAGCGGGAGGATACGGATTACGGGCGCTTCGCGTGGATTTTCGATCCGGACGGGAACAAGATCGAGTTGTGGGAGCCGCCGAAGTAGACTGTGTGATCGCGGCGCTCCCAGTTGAATATATGCCCCCTGGCGCACAGGGACCGACTTGAGATCTTTAGCCAACGTTTTCTCATCGCAAGCCGGTAAGCGTCGGCTGTGCAATCAGCGACGGCCGCATTCCATGGATGGAGACGGGCGCATGCAGCGACAGTGGAGAGGCCCTCTATCCTGCCATGGAAGCTTCTGCGCCTTGCTGTTGGCGTCCGGAAGGGAAGCGCGAGCGGCATGACACCAGACAGTTTCAGATTCGTCCGCACCGCCGCCACAACAGACAACGAGGCAGCGGGATTAGCTCGGGATAAAATACCGATCCGCTTTAATTGAACTTTCCCGAATTATGTACGTCACTTTCCTAATGGGAGGGCGACACGGAATGCATCTGCGGGCATTCGAGGCTGAGTAATCTGGGTTCGCCTGTTCGGTTATTAAATCTCAGCGGCATCAGAAGCTTCTCTTTCCCGAAGCAAATGGGACAGAACGGTCCATCGTCATCTTTCCCATCGATACTCTTCTTCCATCGAACGGATTCGCGTAACGGTACGTTACCTCCCCGTTGATCTCGTCCCGGAGTTCGCGATTCTCTTTCGTGAGGTTTTGGTTCTCCTGAAATAGCTCGGCGGTCATCCGCTGTACGTCGCCGATCCTCTTTTGAAGGTCCAGAATCTTCTGATTGGCGTCGACAGTATTTCCTTTGCTCGCCAGACCGATCACCGACCCCGCCGCGGTAATCAATGCGGTGACGCTTCCTATGTCCGTCATGATAATTTCTCCTGCTACATCTACAGCGGGTGTCCGAAACGCACCCGCTACGGCTGAATGTACAGACGCGGACGGCTCACGCAGGCGTGGCCGGCGCCGGAAAGATCTCGTCTATCGCCGCATCTTCGGCGGCAATGTCACTGTCGATCTCGATCCGGTTAGCGTGGTAATAGGCCAAAGCCGCGTGAATCGGCGCCAGCGAAAGATGCTCGATCTTGGCGGCGATTTCCGCGGGAGTCAGGCCCAGGTTATGCCACCCGGCGATTCGCCGCACCGTCACGCCAGTTCCCGCGATGCGTGGACGACCCTTTCGGATGTCCGGCGATCTCTCAATGAGCGTTCCGATATCGACGACGGCTGGCATTCTGAACCCGGTCCACTCTTATTGTAGATCGCTGTGGGAAGAGCAGGCCTACCTCGCTTCGCTCTCCACCTCGTCCAGCCACTCGGGGCGTTTGAGGACTTCGCGGGGTTTGCTGCCGTCGGGTGGGCCGATGATGCCGTCGCGCTGCATCATGTCGAGGATGCGGGCGGCGCGGCCGTAGCCGAGGCGCAGGCGGCGCTGGAGAGTGGAGGTGGACGCTTTGCCCATTTCAAGAACGACGCGGAGGGCGTCCTGGTACATGGGGTCCTGTTCGCCGTCGAACTCCTCGGCTTCGTCGCCGGCTTCGTCTTCGGCGGGCGGAGCCATGAGGAAAGTCTGGTCGTAGTCGGGGCGGGCTTGCCGTTTCCAGAACTCGACGACGTCGTTGATTTCGGCCTCGGTGACGAAGGCGCCGTGGACGCGGGTGAGGCGGGAGGAGCCGGGCGGGAGGTAGAGCATGTCGCCTTTGCCCAGCAGGTGCTCGGCGCCCATGACGTCGAGGACGGTGCGCGAATCGACGCGAGTGGCGACGCGGAAGCTCATGCGCGAGGGGAAGTTCGCCTTGATGAGGCCGGTGATGACGTCGACGCTGGGGCGCTGCGTCGCGAGTACGAGGTGCATTCCGACGGCGCGGGCCATCTGCGCGAGGCGGGTGACGGCTTCCTCCACATTGGCGCGCTCGAGCATCATGAGGTCGGCGAGCTCGTCGATCAGGATCATGATGTAGGGCAGCGGGGTGAGGTCGGCCTCGGCGGTTTCCTCGTCTTCGAACAGGCTGCGCGGGCGGGATTGGAGCTGGCGGACTTTCTTGTTGAACTGGTCGATGTTGCGGACGCCTTGGCTGGCGAGCAGCTTGAGGCGGCGCTCCATTTCGAGGACGGCGTTGCGGAGGGCGTTGGTGGCCTTTTTGGGGTCGGTGATGACGGGGGTGAGCAGGTGGGGGATGCCTTCGTAGATGCCCAGTTCGACGCGCTTGGGGTCCACCATGATCAGGCGCACTTCGTCGGGCGTCGCCTTATAAAGGATTGACATGATCATGGAGTTGAGCATGACGCTCTTGCCGGCGCCGGTTGAGCCGGCGATGAGCAGGTGAGGCATGGATTCGAGCGAGGCCACTTTGATGCGGCCGCTGATGTCCTTGCCCAGGCACAGGGTGAGGTGGGAAGTGGAGGCGTCGAACTCCTCCGATTCCAGGATCTGGCGCAGGCTGATCACTTCGCGGCGGTTGTTGGGGACCTCGATGCCGACGGTGGGCTTGCCGGGGATGCGCTCGATGAGGATGGATTCGGCTTGGAGGCCGAGGCAGAGGTCCTCGGTGAGGGAGGTGATTTTGCTGTATTTGACGCCGGCTTCGGGCTTGAATTCGAAGGTAGTGACGACGGGGCCGGGGTTGATCTGGACGACGGAGCCGAGGACGTTGAACTCCTCGAACTTGCTCTTGATGCGGGCGGCGATTTCCTTAAGCTCCGCCGTGTCGTGGGCGCTGCGGGCCGGGGCTTCGTTGAGAAGCGAGGTGGGAGGGAGGCGATAGGCTTCCGGGTGGATGGGCGCGATTGGTTCGGGCTTGCGGGCGCGGGCGGCGGGCGCGGGGGCGAAGGCGATGGGAGCGGGGATGGGCGGCTCGGGGGCGGGTGCGGGTGCTTCGTCTTCGAGGACGTGAATGGGGATGTCTTCGATGGGCGGCTCTTCCCAGGGCGGAGCGTCGGCGAGGGGAGCGGGAGGAACCGGTGGCGCGGGGGTTGGAGTCGCTTCGTTGACGACGCCGCGGCGGCGCTGGCGGGCGGCGAGTTTCTCGGCGCGTTCCTCGGCGCGAAGGGCGCGGCGGGCCTCGGCTTTTTCGGCGGCGATTTCTTTGCGGCGCTGGCGCCAGGACTGCCATTGGCTGCGCCACGCGGCGAGGGCGCGGAGGGGTCCGGCGAACCATTTTTGGAGAGAAAAGACGGAGAAGGTGGAGATGAGATAGAGCGAAAGGACGAAGCAGGCGGCGGTGATCAGGAGCGCTCCGGTTGCGTTGACGGAGGAGGTGAGCCAGTCGGCGAGGAGGACGCCGAGGACGCCGCCGCAGGAGACGGCTCCGCTCCATGGCTGCCAGGAGACGGCGAGGCTGAGGGCGGTGCAGACGCTGCCAACCAGGAGCAGCGAACCGAAAAGGCGGATAAACGGCGCGCCGATCGCCTCCGAGCGGACCCATTTCCAGGCGAGCACCCAGGCCAGGAAGGGGAGTGCGGCGGCGGCGAGGCCGAGGAATTGGAAGCAAAGATCGGCGGCGAACGCTCCGGCGCGGCCGATGAGGTTTTGCGGGCGAAGCGCGCTCGAGACGGTGTCCCAGGAGGGATCGAGCGGATGATAGGAAGCGAGGCTCAGGGCCAGCAGTAGGCCGGTGAGCAGAAACACGATTCCCAGGGCTTCATTCAGCCGCCGGAATGGAGTGGGTCCTAAAAATTTCATCCGCCGATTCAGCGGAAGAGAGCCAGAGCAATCTTAGTATGACAGAGAATGGGTAAGGTTGGCTGAATAGTCTTGTCTAACGCCGGATGAGCCTGAAGGGGCCAGGCGTTTCCAACGCCAGATGAGCCTGAAGGAAGAATAGCGGATGCTGGGGATTGATCATCAGCATGAAGAACGGCGAACACCTGAGCCTGGAGCAGATCCGGGCATTTCTGGGAGGCAACGAAGAAGTCGGATTCAAGGCCGCAAGCCGAAAGGAACCGTATGAGTGGACGCAGGCGACCCTCTGTGCGCAGGAGTATGCGGGCTTGCCCGGAGCGACAAGGGTCTGGTGAAACGGTACATCGCGAAAGTGACGGGCCTGAGCCGGGCGCAGGTGACGCGGCTGATCGCGCAGTACGCCGAAAGCGGGACGGTCCAGGTGCGGCGGGGCCGTGGACGGCGATTCACGGCCCACTACACCCCGGCCGACATCGCGTTGCTGGCGGAAGTGGATGAGGCGCACGACACGCTGAGCGGACCGGCGACGCGGAAGATCCTGTACCGGGAGTATTACGAATTCGCCGACGCCCGCTACGAGCGGCTGGCGGATATCTCGTCGGCGCACATCTACAACCTGCGGAAGCGGCGCAGCTACCGCGAACGGGTGATGGTTTCACCAAAACCCGGCCCACGCCGGTATCGATCGGCGAGCGCCGCAAGCCCGAGCCCGGAGGACGGCCCGGCTATCTGCGGGTGGACACGGTACATCAGGGGGATCTGGACGGAGTGAAGGGCGTGTACCACATCAACGTGGTGGATGAAGTCACGCAATGGCAGGTGGTGGGAGCTGTGGAGCGCATCTCCGAAGCCTGGCTGGAACCGCTGCTGCAGAGGCTTCTGGAGCAGTTTCCGTTCCGCATTCTCGGCTTCCATTCCGACAACGGCAGCGAGTTCATCAACCACACGGTGGCAGGATGCTGAACAAGCTGCTGATCGAGCAGACCAAATCGCGGCCGCGGCACTCCAACGACAACGGACTGGTGGAATCGAAGAACGGCGCGGTGATTCGCAAGCACATGGGCTTCGATCACATCGCCTCGGAGCACGCCGATGCGATCAACGCGTTCTACGAGGAACACTTCAATCCGTATCTGAACTTTCACCGGCCATGCGGAGTTCCGGAGCTGAAGAAAGACAGCAAGGGCAAGACCATACGCACTTACAAGTGGTACGCCACACCGTGGGAAATCCTGCGGCAACTGCCCGGACTGGCCGGATGGCTGAAAGACGATCTCACCATCGAACAAATGGAACGGCTGGCCGGAGCCGACAGCGACACCGGCGCCGCAACGAAGATGCGAGCGGCGAAGCGGAAGCTGTTTGCCGGCTTCGAACAAAGGAAAATCGCGTGACCGAAACAGGGCTGCGGAAATGCCGGGCTGTGGACGGCGAGGAAAACCAAAAGCAGGTTTCCCGCCGCCGCCCACGAGCCCTTGGAAATCGCTGCCGCGATTCCCACATTCCCGCAGCCCCGGCTACGACCGCCATGGGAAAGTGGAAATCCAAAAGCAGGATTCCCACTTTCCCACGCTCTTTTTCCCTTCCCAAAATCAAAAACGAAAGGAGCTCAATCCCGGCTGTATCCTCCTCCTTCAGGCTCATCTCTGGATTGGAAAACGCTGGATCTTGCATC
>CAWGKC010000003.1:0-255029 GCA_963823105.1 uncultured Acidobacteriota bacterium | reverse complement strand
CCCCACGCGCTAAACTAACCCCAATGGACTCCGCGCTGGCCATCCACCGTCTCCAGTTCGCCTTCACCGTCACCTTCCACTACATCTTCCCGCAGTTGACGATGGGCCTCGCCCTCCTCATCCTCATCCTCAAAACCATCGCCCTCCGCACCGGCTCCGCGCACTACAACGAAGCCGCGCGCTTCTGGATCAAAATCTTCGGCATCAACTTCGCCATGGGCGTCGTCACCGGCATCCCCATGGAGTTCCAGTTCGGCACCAACTGGGCCGCCTTCTCCCGCGCCACCGGCGGCATCGTCGGCCAAACCCTCGCCATGGAAGGCGTCTTCTCCTTCTTCCTCGAATCCACCTTCCTCGGCCTGCTCGTCTATGGCGAAAAGCGCCTCTCGCCCCGCCTCCATTGGTTCTCCTCGCTCATGGTCTTCCTCGGCTCGTGGCTCTCCGGATTCTTCATCATCGCCACCGACTCCTGGATGCAGCACCCCGTCGGCTACAAAATCGGCCCCCACGGCGAGATCCTTCTTTCCAGCTTCTCCACCCTGCTCTCCAACCCCTGGATCTTCTGGCAGTACTTCCATAACATGACCGCCACCGTCGTCACCGCCGGCTTCGTCATGGCCGCCCTCGGAGCTTATTACCTCCTGCGCCGCCAGCACCAGGCCTTCGGCGTCACCTTCGTCACCACCGGCGTCGTCGCCGCCTCCATCGCCATCGTCCTCATGATCTTCCCCTCCGGCGACCGCCAGGGCAAAATGATCACCGAATATCAACCCGTCACCCTCGCGGCGATGGAGGGCCACTTCGACACCATGCGCGGCGCGCCCATCGCCTTAATCGGCCAGCCCGACATGGACAAGATGGTCCTCGACAACCCCATCCTTGTCCCCGGCGCGCTCAGCTTCCTCACTTACCAGCGCTGGCAGGCGGAAG
The DNA here is from genome assembly GCA_963823105.1 of uncultured Acidobacteriota bacterium. Taxonomy (GTDB): domain Bacteria; phylum Acidobacteriota; class Terriglobia; order Bryobacterales; family Bryobacteraceae; genus JAJYKC01. The sequence continues at coordinate 254,099 of CAWGKC010000003.1, read as the reverse complement.
TGAAAGGCCTCACCTCGTTCCCCCGCGACCAATGGCCCGATAACATCCCGCTGCTTTATTACAGCTATCACATCATGGTCGGCCTCGGAACCATGTTACTCGCCATCATGGCCCTCGCCGCGTTCCTTCTCTGGCGCGGCAGCCTCGTCCGTCACCGCCTCATGCTCTGGGTCCTCATGCTCGCCGTTCCCGTTCCCCTATATCGCCACCACCTGTGGCTGGATGACCGCCGAGCTCGGCCGCCAACCCTGGCTCGTCTACGGCCTTGTGCGCACCGCTCAAGGCGCCAGCCCCCACGTCTCCGCCGGCAACGGGTTGTTCACCCTGCTCGGCTTCATGGGCCTCTATTCCATCCTCGCCCTGCTCTTCTTTTTCCTCGTCTCGCGCGAAATCGAGCACGGCCCCGCCTTCGGAGACTAAATGGAAACCCTCTGGTTCTGCCTCGTCGCCGTCATGATCGCCGCCTACGTCGTCTTCGACGGCTTCGACCTCGGCGCCGGCCTCGTCCACCTCTTCGCCGGCCGCACCGAGCGCGAGCGCGAATCCATCCTCGCCTCCATCGGCCCCGTCTGGGACGGCAACGAAGTCTGGCTCCTCGCCGGCGGCGGAACCCTCTACTTCGCCTTCCCCGCGCTCTACGCCGCCAGCTTCAGCGGCTTCTATCTCGCCCTCATGATCGTCCTCTGGCTGCTCGTCCTGCGCGGCATCGCCATCGAATTCCGCAACCACATCGACAGCGAAATGTGGATGCCCTTCTGGGACCTCGTCTTCGGCGGCGCCAGCGGCCTCCTCGCGCTTCTCTACGGCGTCGCCCTCGGCAACGTCGTCCGCGGCGTCCCCCTCGGCGCCGACGGCTTCTTCTTCCTCCCGCTCTGGACCAACCTTCTCCCCGGCCCTCCCGCCGGCATCGTCGATTGGTACACCCTCCTCACCGGCCTCGCCTCCCTCTCCGCCCTCTGGCTCCACGGCAGCCTCTGGGTCGCTCTCAAAACCCTCGGCCCCGTCCGCGCCCGCGCCACCTCCTTCGCACGCATCGGCTGGTGGGCGACCCTCGCCGTCACCGCCCTCGTCACCGCCGTCAGCTTCTCCATCCAACCCCATCTCTGGGAGCGCTTCTCCACCGCGCCCTGGGGCTTCGTCTTCCCCGCGCTCGCCCTCGCCGGCCTCGGCGGCGTCTACGCCTTCGCCCGCCGCGGCCACGACGGCAAGGCCTTCCTCTCCTCCTGCGCCTACCTGCTCGGCATGATGACCAGCGTCGTCTTCGGCGTCTACCCCTACGTCCTCCCGTCCAACTCCGATCCCCAACGCAGCCTCACCGTCTACAACGCCGCCGCCGCCCACTACGGCCTCGTCGTCGGCCTCTCCTGGTGGATCCCCGGCATCTGCCTCACCACCGCCTACTTCGTCTTCGCCTACCGCCATAGCCACGGCCGCATCCCCGTTTCCGAGGAGGCGGACCGGGCGCTATAATTGCCCCGTGCTTCGCCGCTGCCCGCGTAATATGATGAATCCTGCAGGGCCGGAAAGGTACGCATTCGTCACCGCACAGATCGATCTCGTAGCCATGCCACAGAACTGGATGGTGGATTCAAAAGGCGACTGGCGCCGGACCGGCGTGCCGTTCGGCGGCTACGGCGCACCCCCCCGAATCGCCAGTCACCATCCCCAAAAATATTTCTTCTCCTTCCCCCTCAACGCCTTACACGCCATTCGCGAATTCCGCCGCTCGTTTTTCCCACCCCCCGCGCTATTGTGTAACCAAGAGCGAGACGACTGATCATCTTCGTCCTCGCCGCTAAGTGGTTTCCACCCTAGGCACTGGAGATCGCGAATGCAAAAAGGTGGGCGCTGGCCGCTCGCGTTTGACGCGGCTCCCTATCCCGTTTAAGGGTTACCTGAACGGGTTTTTGATCTTCGTAAAAACGCAACGTTGCATTAAATATTTAGAAACAAAGGAAGTAAGAGAGAAAGTAAGTCGGACCGGAACGGAAAACCGGAAAACCAGCTCTCGGATTGGCGTGGACGATGTAACTATGTTACAGGACCACTTTCTCAAGTGGCCTGCAAAACCGGCCCCGGCACAGCCACGCCCAAAATCCCGATCGGCGGTCTCCAGGCGCACGTCGTCTTCTCCGGGTCGCTTCCGGCTACGCGAGCCAAGCGTTATAATCGCCCCGTGCTTCGCCGCTTCTCGCTGCTGCTCCCTCTCGCCCTCGTCCACGCCCAGAACATCGTCGTCGATTCCGCGCCCGGCCACGAGCTCAACACCTTCAGCCCCCTCCGCGCCATGGGCTCGGCCGTCGATCGCGATCCCGAAGCGCTGCCCCAAATCTACAGCCAGTCGAATCTCTCCAAAATGCTCGCCGCCGGCTACGGCACCCTCACCTACCGCCTCAATACCGAACTCCAGGTCCAGGCCTGGCACTGGAATCCCACCGGCGCCTGGAGCGATCCCTCCGGCCAGGGCTACTTCACCGGCAGCGCCGCCCTCGGCCCGCCCATCACCCAAAGCTACGGCTACGCGCTCCCTCACCGCGGCTTCACCCTCGGCGGCGAACCCGCTTCCGCCCTCGACGACGGCGACTTCTCCACTTACTGGAAAAGCAATCCCTATCTCACCCACGCCTTCACCCAAACTTCCGACGCCGTCCACCCCCAATGGGTCCTCTTCGATCTCGGCGCAATAAAAGGCGTCGACGCCGTCCGCATCCACTGGGCCGCCCCGTTCGCCACCGCCTACGAAGTCCAATACTGGACCGGTAACGACGCCATCTACAATCCCGCCCAAGGCCAATGGATTACTTTCCCCGCCGGAACCGTCACCAACGCCGGCGGCGGAACGGTAACACTGAAACTCTCCCCCTCGCCCATCCAAGCCCGCTACGTCCGCGTATCGATGTCCGCCTCCTCCAACACCTGCGACACCCACGGCGCTTCCGACATCCGCAATTGCGTCGGCTACGCCATCTTCGAAATGGGCATCGGCACATTAACCACCGGCGACTTCACCGACTTAGTAACTCACGCCCCGCACTCCGGCAAACAAACCCCCACCTACTGCTCCTCCAGCGACCCATGGCACACCCCCTCCGACATCTATCCCGGCGATGGCGATCAACCCGGCCTCGACTTCATCTTCACCGGCCCTCTCACCCGCGGCCTTCCCGCCGTCGTCCCCGTGTCACTCCTCTACGGCATCCCCAACGACGCCGCCAACGAAATCGCTTACCTCGAATCGCGTCACTATAACATCGGTTGGGTTGAGTTAGGCGAAGAACCCGACGGCCAGTTCGTTCTCCCCGAAGACGATGCCGAACTCTACCTCCAATGGGCGGAAGCGATCCATCGCGTCGATCCTTCCCTCAAGCTCGGCGGCCCGGTCTTCCAAGGCACCAACTACGACACACCCGTCTGGCCCGACTCCCACGGCAACACGTCCTGGTTCAACCGCTTCCTCGCCTATCTCCAATCGCACGGCCGCCTCAACGATCTCGCCTTCATGTCCTTCGAGCATTACCCCTTCAACCCCTGCCAACTCGGCTGGCAGCGCCTCTACCAGGAGCCCGGCCTCGTCCAAGGCATCGTCGATATCTGGAAGCTCGACGGCCTTCCCGCCGGCGTCCCCATGCTCATCACCGAATCCAACATTTCTTACAACACCAACGAATCCTACATGGACATCTTCGGCGGCCTCTGGGTCGCCGACTATTTCGGCAGCGCCCTCTCCGCCGGCGTCCAGAACGTTTTCTACTATCAATACGAAGCCCTCCCCATGTATCCCGGCTGCCCGAATTCCTGGGGAGCCTTCAGCATGTTCACCGTCGATTCCACTTACCAGATCCTCCAACCCTCCGCCCAATACCACGCCGCCCGAATGCTCACCCAACAATGGGCGCAACCCGTCGATTCCCCGCACCAACTCTACCCCGCCACCAGCGACGTCAAGGACGCCCAAGGCAACCTCCTCGTCACCGCCTATCCGCTATTCCGCCCCGACGGCCAATGGTCGGTGATGTTAATCAACAAAAACGAATCCCAACCCGAAACCGTCACCGTCGCCTTCCGCGACGCCAACGGCGCGGATAATTATTTCGTCCGGCCCCGTAGCCCAAATCTCCTTCGGAGCCGCGCAGTACGTCTGGCTGCCAAATGGCGCCAACGGAACCGCCAACCCCGACGATCCCGCCGCCGGATCCCGCGTCCCCGGCGGCAAAAGCGCCCAGTACACTCTTCCCCCCGCCTCCATCACCGTCCTGCGCGGAACCCTTCAGCCCAAATAAAATCGCCGGAACGCCGCCGGTCCGTCCGCAGCCTCCGCCCCGCCGCCCACCCCTCCGTCGCCGTTACCGAGCCGCGACCGTCAGGGAGCGCAACGAGAGCCCACTCACCCACATCGCATCAGCCCAAATAAAATCGCCGGAACGCCGCCGCCGCCGGCTCCACCACCCGCGCCGGATTCAACTGATGCCCTTCTCCGTCGACCGCCACCAGCTCCGTCTTCGCCGGGATCGCCTTCAGCGCCGCCCGCATCTCTTCAATCGACCCCATCGGATCCCCCGTCCCATGCACGAATAGCGCCGGCGTATGCAGCGAAGTCAGATGCCCCGTGTTCATCGCCCCTCCCGGCGGATGCAGCGGATAAGGGAACAGCATCAGCCCATCCACCAGCGCCGCGTCCTCGGCCGCCAGCATCGTCGCCAACAACCCTCCGTACGATTGCCCGCCCAAAAACAACCGCCCATCCACGCGCTCCTTCATCGCCGTAACCGCCGTCCGCAATCCCTCCAGATCCTCTGGCATCGACCCCGGCGGCGGTGGCCCATCCGCATCCTTCTGCCGGTAGGGCAAGTTATACCGCTCCACCGTCAGCCCCAGCCCGCTCAGCGCCTTGTCCAATCCCAGCAGCAGCGGCGCGTCTTTGTTGAACACCGCTCCGTGCGTTAGCAAGATCCCATCCGTCATCGTTCAACCCTTCGCCTTCCAAGCCCGCGCGATCTCCGCGCGCCTCCGTTGAAACTCCGCGTAGTCGTCCATCGTCTGCACCGTGTACGCCGCCGCGAACGCCAGCAGCCGGTACACAAACCGGTCCTCGCTCCCCAGGATCTCCTTCGACAACGCCCGCGGACCTCGCGCCGCCAGCGACGCCAGCAAATGATCCCGCGCCGTAATCTTGCCGAAAATCTTCGCCGCGTTGTGAAACCGGGCCGGATCCGTGAACTCCCGGTGCGGAAATCGCGCGTCGTTCGCCCCGATCTCCCGCGCCTGCATCGGCCTTCCATCCATCCGCGTATAGCCCAGCATCCGCTTCGGGAAAAGTTGAAACGCGATCGTCCTCTCCACCACCTCCTTCGCCCGGTTCTTGCTCTGCCTCGGCCGCCGCGCCGTCAGCGCCGAATCGAGCGCGTCCTTCCATTCCGCCAGCCGCAGCGTCTCCCACCCCGCCGGCCCCTTCCCTTTGCTCAACAGCAGCGCGTACCGCCCTCTGCCCAGGCTGCCGCATCCGGCGTAACGAAACACGATGTCCTGCAACTCGAATTTCCGCGTCCGGCTGCTCGCCTGCATCAGGCAATTTGCTTTGTACTCCGGCAGCCCCGCCAGCGCCCACTTGCGCTCCGTCTTTCCCGCCGCTCGAAAATGGTCCGGCGCCGGCCTGAATGCAAACTTCCCTTCCGCCGCTTCCACCGCGATCGTCTTCATCATCTCCACCCGCGATTTCTCCGCCGCCAGCGACAGCGCCTGGTGAACGTCCGGATGATCGTGCAATTTCTCAAACTCCCGCCGCTGTTTGATCTGCCCCATCCGCCCCAGCGCCTCCAGATACGCGCGCAAGTACGTCTCCGCCAGCAGCACGCCCCCGCTGAACGTGTGCCCGGAATCCAGCGCCGCCAGCACCAGCGCCGTCGCCATCCGCCGCAGATCGAACTCGTACGGCCCTTCCGTCGTTTCGTCGAAATCGTTGATGTCGTAAACGATATTTCCGGTAGCCGCCCGGAACGTCCCGAAGTTCTCCGTATGCAAATCGCCCACGATCGGCCCCGCCGCCGTCGCCGCCGGCCACTTGCGGAACGGCCCCTCCAGCATGTCGCTCGCGAACAGATGATACGTTCCCCGGAAATAAACGAAGCAAGACGACGACATCCTCGCCAGCTTCCGCGCCAGGCTCGGCGTGTCGAATCCGCTGTTGAATTTCAAGATCGCGTCCACGGCGCTGCGCATCGCAACCCTCCACCAAAAATCGACGAACGAAAATAAAAAAGGGCCGCTGACGGAGCGGCCCTGGTTTGGTTTTGCCTGCGATTTCTTATTGCGGCCGGTTCACGTTCTCGGCTTGAAGACCCTTCGGGCCTTTTTTCACCTCGAACTCGACCTCCGTACCCTCTTCGAGCGTCCGGTATCCGTTCATCTGGATCGCCGAGAAGTGTACAAACACGTCTTCGCCGTTGGTCCTCTGGATAAATCCATAACCCTTGGCGGCATTAAACCATTTCACTACGCCTTTTTCTTTCACTACTTGTTTCTCCTAGCTAATAAACATGCGCCTCGGCCGTCGAGTCCTCGGAGCGCCGGAGTGGTTCTCCTCGCCGCCGTTACTCATCGCAGGCAAAACGCATGGGTGTTTCAAAACTTGGATTATAGTATCTCAATGTCCATCGAATGCGCAACCTTAGGCCGCATTTTGCCTTCAGGTCGTTCCACGGGCGGGCGATCCAAGAGCCTCGCCGCCTCGAAGGCTTGCAATCCCGCGAATCGTGTCCGATGATTGACTTCGAATGGCTCCGGGTTCCATAAAAACGCGATTCCCGCTTTGGCTGGCGTTCCTCTGCTTGGCCGCCATCCCCTCGCCCGCGGACGAGTCAACGCCCGATCCCCGAGTTGGTATGGCATCAGGGGCACAGCAAGACCATCACGGCTCTTGCTTTTACTCCCGACAAAAAAATACTCGTTTCCGCCAGCGAAGACAGCTCCGTTAAGCTTTGGGATACCGCAACCGGACATGAACTTCGGACGCTGAGAGGGCACTCCATCATGGTCTTCGCGATCGCCGTCAGCCCCGATGGGAAATGGGTCGCTTCGGGTGGAAGTGAAGGCTCCGTTCCGCTCTGGGATATCGCGACCGGGGCGCGCGTGAAAACCTTCTCCGGCCCGTCCGACATGATTCACTCGCTGGCCTTCAGCTCCGATGGCGCGCTGCTGGCCGCCGGCAGCTCCGACAAAAAGGCTTGGGTCTGGAATACCGCAACGGGGCGGCCTTCCGCGATTTTAACCGGATCCCCGGACGAGGTTCAGTCCGTCGCCATAAGTCCCGATAAACAATTCGTAGCCGGCGGTACCAACAACCTGGTGTTGCTGTGGGATTTGAAAACCACCACCATCGCCGCGCGGATTCCCCGCAAGGGAGCGATCCGAAGCATGACGTTCAGCCCCGACGGCCGGATCCTTGCATTCAACGTCAACCCCGGCGGAGGGACCCTGAGTTCACCCGATTCGACCGTCGACTTGTGGGATGTACCACGCCGAACCTTCCTTCGATCGCTCCCGGGCGCCGTCGACGACGGTTTCATGTCCTTCCGCGCCGATGGCCGGCAACTGGTTTTTGGCAGGACCAGCCCGATTGCCTGTTTTCGATGTCTCCACCGGCAAGCCCATCGCGTCTTTTAATCTTCCGGTCGACCAACCCTTTCAAGCGGCGTTGACCCGCGATTGGAAGATGGGCGCGGGCGGAGGCTTCTATGGCGATATTCGCATAACGAATTTCGAAACCGGGAGCACCGTGCGGACCGATCCCACGGTCCAGGCCACTCGCGTGGCGCGGGTCAGCCCCAACGGCCGATGGTTGGCTTCGGGAGGCGTGGGGAAATCCATCTCCATTTGGGAACTGGACACCGGCCGGCTCGTCCGCACCATCGCGATCAGCGACATGTTGAGCGATCTGGCCTTCACGCGCGACAGCCAAACTCTCATCTCGACCAGCGGCTCAACCAGCTCGCTCGAACTCTGGGACGTCGCCTCCGGCCGCTCCACCGGCCAGATCCCCGCCAAAGGCGTCTCCCAATTGAGTCTAAGTCCCGATGGCCGCCGGCTCGCCTGCGTCCCGGGAATCGCTCGGTCAGTCGATCGAAGTTTGGGATCTCTCGTCCCGAAAGATGACGCTCACCTTGAGGACGCCTCACATCCAGGGGATCACCACGTTTACCTGGAGTCCGGATGGGGAGCGGATCGTCACCGGCGGCGCGGGGTCGATTCACATGTGGGATGCCCACACCGGCCAGCCGAGGCAAACGATCCCCGTGGGCGCGCCCCGGAGCGTCAATGGCATTTCGTTCAGTCCCGATGGACGCCGCTTCGCCGCCGGGCTGGGGATTGGCGGCAGAACGGCGAAAATCTGGGACGCGCAGACCGGAGCGGAACTGAAGACGATGGTGAGCCGGAGCGGGTCGGTGGACGAGGTGATCTTCGATGCGAAGGGCTCTCGCCTTTTCACGGCCGGCGCCAACAGCGTTCGCATCTGGGATGCATCGACCGGGGCGCTCCTCAAGACGCTGAGCGGCCACACCGCCGAAGTGAACACTCTCGAATTGACGCGCGATGGAACGCGTCTCATCACCGCCAGCGAAGACGGCATGATGCGGGTCTGGGATGCGCAATCCGGCGAAACGCTCGCCGTGTTCGTCGCCGTGGGCGGCGGCGGTTGGATGGTGTATGCCCCGGACGGATTGTTCGACGGAGCGGCCGATTCCTTTCCCCGTTTCGGTTGGCGCGTCCGCAACGCCCCGGCCACCGTCTCGCTCAGCGCCTTCTTCAACGATTTTTTTTACCCCGGCCTTTTGGCCAGCGTGCTCAGCGGGGAGCGCCCCAAAGCCCAGGTCGATATCGGCCTCGCTCTCCAGGTACCAGGCCTGCACGCCATGCTCGAATCGAAACTGGCCCATATCGAGACCCGCGGCGCCAATCTCGTCCTTTGCTTCGACGCGCCGCCCACCGCGCTGGTGCCCGATCTCGCCGCCGGCGGCCCGCTTCTGGCGAACAATACCGGAGAGGTGACCGTCGATCCCGCCGACAGCACGTGCAAATTTCAAAAAGTCGTCGGCTCGAAACAGAACGAACAGGCCGCCCGCCTGATTGCGTGGAAGCCCGAGCCTATCACCACCCCTTGGGATGGCGAGACGTCGGGCGCTTCCAACTCCACTCTCCACGTTCTTGCCGTCGGCATCGACGATTATCGATCCGCCATCCGGATTCGACCCCCTGAAGTACTCGGCGGCGAGCGCCCGTTCCATTCACGATTACTTCTCCGCGCTCTCCCGGTCGCCCCTCAGGTCGTGGCCGGACATCCGCATCTGGGAGCCGTTCTACGATCGCCAGGCGTCGCTCGCGGCGATTCGAGGCCGCTTCAAAGAAATGGCGAATGCCGTCAAGCCCGCGGATTCCGTTCTCATCTTCCTATCCGGACACGGATTTGTTCCGCCGGCCGAAGAGATGTTTTATTTCATCCCGGCCGATGGCAAAGGCGTAAGCGCCGGCGATCTCGAGCGCAACGCTCTCAGCACGGCGATGCTCGCCGAGGCGTTACGGGAGATCCCGGCGCGGCGCGTGATTCTGATCCTCGACACCTGCCAGTCCGGCGCCGCGGTGGAGTCGCTCGAAGAAAATCGCGCAAGTCAAAGCTCGGGCCGCGCTGCGCGATCTGCGGGGAAAAGCCGCCGCCGATTCGGCCGGCGTGGGCGTCTATGTCCTCGCCGCGGCCACCCCTCTTGAGTTCGCCGTCTTGTCGAGCCGCTTGGGCAAGAGCGCTCTGGCCGAAGCCATTCTGGAATCGCTCGGCCCAACCACCGGCGCCCGCGTTTCCGCGCGGCAGTTGCTCGCCAAGGTACAACAACTTCTGCCGGCTCTCTCCAATCGCGTGGCCGCCTTCAGTCAGAACGCCATGACCAGTTCCGTGGGGCTCGATTTTCCGGTAAATTGAACTTGATCGAACGAATTTCACAAATCGCGTGCGCCGCCGCCCTCTGCGGTTGCCTTGCCGGCCAACCCAAGCCCAATGAGGCCCACGGTCCGGGGTTCGACGTCGTCGCCGATCGGGTCATGCGCCTCCAGGCGAATGGCGCGCCGGTCTATTCCGTCTCCTATTCCTATCGATTTCAAAATGTCGCGGGCGTCGTCGTGGAGGGCCTCGGCCGCGTGGCCCCATCCGGGCAACTGCGCTATCTCTCTCCCAGCCGAAACGTGAAGTTTCGCGCGGCCGATACCGGCGCTCCGCTCGCCAGCCTGTCGTTGGAAGAAACCGTATTCGTCGCCTCGCGCACTCCCGTGGCCGACCTTCCGCGCCAGTCCGATTTCCCTTCGCAATCGGAAATCGAAATGGCGACGATCCCCGCCCCGGTCTTCCGAAGCTCGATCTTTCAAGTCCTCAATCGATATTTTCAATGTATGCCCCGCGACGACGGTTCGGTGAGTTATATCTGGACGACGTATACTCCGCTCCAAATCGAAAACGGACCTAAGAACGTTCTCGGAAGAATCGCCGTCCAGATTTCATTTCCCTTCGAACAGCGCCCAAATGGCTTTCAGTTTCGAATTCAAGCGCTCGTCCGCGAGGGGCGGCCCCAATCCGAGGAATGGCGTTCCGCGGAGACGCAGGCCGTAGTCGACGCGGGGAACGGGTTCGTCAAAAAACTCGCGCGGGAACTGGCCGCCGTGAATGGGGGTAATCGATAACACGATATGCAACGGGACCGTGTGTTGCTGCTGGGTATCTTCCTCGTATTCCTCTTTGTCTCGATCGGCATGGCTTTCTCCGCCGGCGCGAGCAACCGGATCTTTCCGGATCAGGCCACGTCGCTTATCACCCGGATTTTGGCCATCTACTCGGTGCAGCTCGCGGTCATTTTAGGCGGCACGTTCGCCCAGGATAAGTCCCTTCCGCCGGCTCCGCTCTCGCTGCTCATCATGGCCCTGGCCCTCTCGCTGGCCTGGAATTCCTTGCTCCTCGTCGGCATGCTCGCCTTCACCAGGGCCGATGGATGGAAACTGCCCGATCTCGAATCGTATCTGGACACGGTCTCAAAGGGCGGTTCATTTCTGGTAGCCGGTATGCTTTCGTACTTCTTCGCCGGCGCAAAGAGTTCCGCGCGCAAAAATAAACCCAACGCCGCTTAAACCGGCGGCTGGCTCGCTTCAGACAGGGAATCTTATGCCCGATTCACTTTTCTCCTCAGAATTCCAGGCCGTCTTCAGCCAGGTCCGCGACACCGGCGGCACGCCCAAAGCCTTCCCATCGCCCATCGACTGGCGCGACCAATGGATCTACTTCCTTATGGTCGACCGGTTCAATAACTCCGCCGCCCCGCCACGCCACTTGCCCTTCGACGACCCCAATTTCTACGGATTTCAAGGCGGAAACTTCGCCGGTATCCAGGACCAGTTGCCCTATATTAAAGGACTCGGGGCCGGCGCCATCTGGCTCAGCCCCGTTCTTGCCAACGTGCCCTTCGAAGAAGGCACCTATCACGGTTACGGCATTCGCCATTTCCTTCGCGCCGATCCGCGCTTCGCGAAAGATCCCGCGCACGCCGACGATGAGTTGCGCTCTTTGGTCGACGCCGCCCACCAGCTCGGCCTCTACGTCATCCTCGACATCGTGCTCAACCACACCGGCAACGTCTTCGCCTATGTCTGCGATTCCGGCGAACAGGACTGCGAACAATCCGGCGGCGCGGAAGCGGACTTCCGCCCATCCCCCCGCGCCATCGAGTGGCGCGACGCAACCGGCGCCGCCCATCCCGAATGGCCCGACATCGCCGCCATTCCCAACCCGTCGACGGACGCCCTCGTATGGCCCAGCGAGCTCCACGACAATTCCTTCTTCCGCCGCCAGGGCCTTCCCGGCCCCGATGACGACACCACCGGAGACTTCGCCTCCCTAAAACAATTCCGCACGGACCTGGTTCCACTCCAACAATTCCTCATCCGCGCCTACCAATACGCCATCGCCCGTTTCGACATCGACGGATTCCGCATCGACACCCTGCGATACCTGAAAGGAGGCTTCCCCCAATTATTCGGAAACTCCATCCGCGAATTCGCGCTCAGCTCCGGCAAGAAAAACTTCTTCACCTTCGGCGAAGTGTTCGTCGGCGACGCGGAACAGGAGATCGCCCGCTTCATCGGCCGCGCGACGACGGACCAATCCGACATGGTCGGCGTCGACGCCGCGCTCGATTATCCGCTGTTCTTCAACCTCAAGCCCGCCGTCAAAGGCTTCGCCGCGCCGTCGGACCTGGTGAACATGTACCAGTTGCGCAAGAGCGTCGAAGCGGACGTGCTCAGCTCCCACGGCGACGCCACCCGTTTCTTCGTAACCTTCCTCGACAATCACGACGTCAAGGAACGCATCCGCTATGTCCAGCCCGGCAACGAGAACGCCTTCGACGATCAAGTCACCCTCGGCCTCGGCTGCCTCTACAGCCTTCCCGGAATCCCCTGCCTGTATTACGGAACCGAACAAGGCCTTCACGGCAGCGGCAGCGACCCCGCCGTGCGCGAAGCCCTCTGGGGCGGTCCCGGTTTCAACGCGGAAAGTTTTTACTACCGCCAAATCTCCCAACTCGCCGCCGTCCGCGCCTCCGAGCCGGCCCTTCGCTACGGCCGCTTCTATTTCCGCCCGGTCTCCGGCGACGGAATTCACTTCGGCCTCTCCACGTTCCCGCAAGGCATCCTCGCCTTCTCCCGGATTCTGATGGACCAGGAAGTCGTCGTCGCCGCCAACTGCAGCCCGACCGACGCCCGCGCATTCGACGTCATCGTCGACATCACCCTCAACCAGCCGTCCGATTCCTACCGCGTCCGATACAGCAATAAACCCGCGTTCACACTCCCCGGCCCCGTCCAAGACAAACCCGCCGGCTCCGTCTCGGTCCAGGAAGCCGCCGGCGGCTCCGGCGCCGGCCCCCTTCGCTCCATCCGAATCACCCTCGCCCCGCTGGAAGTTCAAATCCTCAGCCGCTAGAAAAGTAAGCTTTCCGCCGATACGCCGCAAGAATTTCCATGTCCCCTTGCCGCGTCCGTTCGCGCACTATCAGGCAGGAGAGAACATGACACTTACTTCGGAACGAGTTTCCTCAGATCCGCGCCGCGAGCTGGAACGGCAAATCTCAACGGCAGTCCCGGGAAATTGCACCGTCTGGTTGGACAACCCGTTCAACCTTTACCTCATCGAACGGCAAGCGGAGGCCTATCTCAGCCTGATGCGGTCGTCCGTTTACGGCGACGGGTTTCACTCGACCGTCCGCAACCTTATGGAGCGGAATAGCGAGTCGATTATCTCGCGGCTCGCCGCGCCCGTGAACGTCATTGACCTCGGGCCCGGCTATCCGGACAAGACCTTCCCTCTGCTCGAACGAATGCGCGCCCAGCGCCTCGCCGGACGTTACACGCCGGTGGATATCAACGATCGTTTCCTGAAGCTGGCCGCCGACGCCTGCCGGCCGTTCGGATTCCCCATCGAGCCTTGCCATTTGCTGTTTGAGGAACTGCCACTGCGCCTTTCCAGGATGAGCGATTCGTCCGCGCGATTGGTGCTTATGGGCGTCACGTTTATGAATTACGATCCCCGGCGCGCCTGCCGCTTGCTCTCCCGCCTGATCCAGGCCGGCGGCGCGGCCGTGATCGCGGTCGAACTGTTGCGGGACGATTCCCTCGAATCCGTAATGCGGCCCTATCGCTCAAGCGAAGCGCGGTCGTTCAATTTCCTGCCGCTGGAGATCGTTGGCGTCGACGCCGGCTCGGTCGACTATTTCGTCCGGTTCGAGCGCGGCCGCATCGAAATGGGCTTCGAGATCCTCAGCCCGGTAAGCGTCGGAAAGGTCCGCCTACAGCCCGGCCGGCGGATCGTCACCTCGTTTTCCTGCCGATACCGGATGCGGGATCTCCAGGCGCTTCTGAAATGTCATTTCTCCAGTGTCGAGATCTACTCGGACGAGAGCGAAAGTTGCGCGGTCGCGCGCGTGTGTCTGAATCCATCGCCGGGTGGCAATCCGTGCCCGGAACACCGTCACCCCATTTGAAATCGTCAACCAGAATTCAGCGGAGTTCAGAGGGAGGAAAAAACAATGATCGATGTTATAGGAGCGGTAAAAGCTACGAAGGACGTTCTGGACGTGATCTCGTGGCCGGCCAACAAACTTGAGATTGCCAAATACGCGGCCGCCTGCTGCCTTGTTGCGGCATGCGGGTACGCGGTCGCCAACGATTACTTCATCGCCGGCGACCAGGACCGCGAGCTGATTCGCGCCGTGCATTCGGGCCGCGAAACGGCGGCGGTGGACCCGTTCGCCGCATGGCTTCTCAACGAATCGCTGCGATCGACACAAAGCGGGCTTGAACGAAGAGGGGTCATCACCGTCCCGGCCGCCGAACTGAATCTTGCTGCGCTCAAGATGATGAGCGAAGTGCAGTTCCGAATGCTAGCCACCAGCAGCGACAAGAGCTGGTGGAAGCACAAGTTCGGCGACGAATACCAGGAACGCAATACAAATGCCGCCAACCGGATCGAGATAACGCGGATCTTTCTTTACGCGAACCGGGACGAACTTGCCTCGCTGCGGCCCGTGCTTGAGGCGCAGCGTAAATCGGGCATTCGCGTGTTCGTCGCGCCGCTCGATCCGAACGCGTCCCTGGCCGAAGACTACGTGGTTATCGATAACCGCTTGGCGGGCCGGCTGCGGCTCTCCTTAGACAGGAACCCCGTTCAGGCGGATTTCTATTTCGACAAGGACAAGATCGAAGAGGTCAAACAGCGGATCTCATTGATTTCGGCGAATGCCCGGCCGTTCCTCCCGGAAAGCGAGCCCGCGCAAGGACGGAGGGCCGGTGGTGGTTAAGCCGCGCCTCGCCGGATCGTTGCGGCGTCATGGTTACGTCCTCCTGCGATAATTGGAGGACACCCGTGGCGCCGCGAATCTTCCTCAAACTCATCGTCCTCCTCCTGCTCGTCCTCGGCGTCACCGTCGTCGCCGTCGATTTCCTCGCCGCCCGCGGCACCGAATCCGACTACCTCGCCGACATCCGCCGCGGCCTCGCCGAAAAGGCCCGCATGGCCGCGCTGCTTCCCGAACCGGAACTCGTCCGCGACGTCCGCTCCATCGCCGCCGCCGCCGGCGCCCGCCTCACCCTCGTCGCTCCCGATGGCCGCGTCCTCGCCGATTCCGAAGCCGACCCTCGCCGCATGGAGAACCACCGCAACCGCCCCGAACTGATCGCCGCCTGGCACGGCCGCCCCGGCTCTTCCATCCGCCGCTCCGTCACCCTCGGCATCGATCTTCTCTACGTCGCCGTCCCCGCTGGCCCCAACGCCCTTCGCCTCGCCCTCCCCCTCGCCTCCATCCAGGCCCGCATCGCCTCCATCCGCCGCCGCGTCGCCGCCTCCACCGCCCTCGCCTTCCTCCCCTTCCTCGCCCTCGCCGCCTTCTTCTCGCGCTATTTCTCCCGCCGCCTCGGCGCCATCATCGAATTCAGCGGCAAACTCGCCGAAGGCGATTTCCACGCACGCCTCGCCTCCCACGGCTCCGGCGAACTCGCCGTCCTCAGCGGCCGCCTCAATGAAACCGGCCAAAAACTCGAAAAAGTCTACCAGGAACTCCAGCGCGAACAGTCGGAAATGGAAAAGCTCGAGCGCATCCGCAAAGACTTCGTCATCAACGTCTCCCACGAACTCCGCACCCCGCTCGCCTCCATCCAGGGCTACACCGACACCCTCCTCGACGGCGCCCTCCACGACCCCGATCACAACGTCCGCTTCCTCGGCATCATCAAGCAAAACGCCGAGCGCCTCGGCCGCCTCACCGCCGACCTCCTCACCCTCTCGCGCATCGAACTCAAAACCCAGAAATTCCAATTCGCCGGCTACTACGTCAACGGCCTCCTCCGCCAGAACGTCGAGTCCATGCAGCCCCTCGCCGACAAGAAAGAAGTCTCCATCGTCGTCGATCCAGCTCCTCCCGAGGCCGAAGTCTTCTGCGATTCCGAAGCCGTCCACCAGATCCTCACCAACCTCATGGACAACGCCCTCAAGTACACTCCCGCCGGAAATAAAATCTACGTCGGCGCCCACGTCCTCGACGGCCCCGGAATGGAAAAAGTGGAGATCTATGTCCGCGACACCGGCATCGGCATCCCGCAACAGGAACTCCCGCGCCTGTTCGAGCGTTTCTATCGCGTCGATAAAGCCCGCTCCCGCGAACTCGGCGGCACCGGCTTGGGTCTCGCGATTGTAAAACACCTCGCTCGCGCCCAGGGCGGGGAAGCGCGCGTGGAAAGCGTTTTGAATGAAGGATCTACGTTCTTCTTCACCCTCCCCATCCACGACTTGGGCATCCAGGAAACCGGAGCCGTTCAATCGGAGTTAACCGCGCCGTAATCAATTTGTAACGGAAAACGGTTTACCATATTAGGTCAAGGCCGCATGAAAAAGATCGTTCTAATAGAAGATGATTCCGACCTTTACGCCCTTCTGAGGTACAACCTCGAGAAGGAGGGCTTCGCTTTCGCCGGCGCCCAAACCGGCAAAGGAGCCATCGAGCTTTGCCGCCGCGAGCGTCCCGATCTCGTCCTGCTCGACATCATGCTGCCCGACTCCGACGGCCTCGACATCTGCAAAGGTATCCGCAGCCATCCCGACCTCGCCCACCTCCCCGTCATCTTCCTCACCGCCCGCGCCTCCGAAGCCGACCGCATCGTCGGCCTCGAGCTCGGCGCCAACGACTACATCGTCAAACCCTTCTTCATCCGCGAACTCATCGCCCGCATCAAGACCCAGTTCCGCGGCCAGGCCGCTCCGGCCAAAATCGTCCGCTCCGGCCAGCTTGAACTCGACCGCTCCAGTTGCCGCGTGCGCCACAATGGCGAGGAACTCCTCTTAACCGCCACCGAATTCCGCCTCCTCGAATACCTGATGAGCCGCCCCGGCGTTGTCTTCGGCCGCGAGCAACTCCTCGACGCCGTATGGGGCCAGGACCGCGCCGTCACCGACCGTACCGTCGACGTCTACATCCTCCGCCTGCGCCACAAAGTCGAAACCGATCCCGCCAACCCCCTCCTCATCCGCTCCGTCCGCGGCTTCGGCTACAGCTTTAACGCCGAAGCCCCCGCCGCGCTCGAAAAAACGCCCGCGACCGTCTAACCTCGCCGACGCGGGGTCGGTCTTCTTGAGGTCATGAAGCGCCTCGGGGCGTACTCAACGTTCCAGGGCAAGGCCTTCGCCGGAACGCTACGAAGCATCCCAGGGATTCATAACGGGCACGCGGGCCTTGTCGTAGTCGCTTCGATCGCGAGTGACGACCCTCATGCCGTGGTGAACGGCGGTCGCCGCGATGATCAGGTCCGGTTGAGAGAACGTGTGCCCTGCCTTCCTGCCTTCCTCGACCAGAAGCCGCCACTTGAGCATGATGTCTTCGGTCACCGGCAGAACTCGCCTGTCGAACATGGGGCGGACCTGATGCGTGAGCCAGCCATTCAACTCGGCGCGGAGCGTGGGTTCGCCGACAAGCTCAATTCCAAATCGAATCTCGGCAAGAGTGACCACGCTGATGTAAAGCCGCTCAAGCGGGCACCCTTCAATGAAGGCCACAACCCGCTGTTCAGGCCTCGGCCGGCGCAACTCCGACAAGACATTGGTATCCAGCAACCACTCCATCAGAACGCAACGTCACGCACCGGTAGTCGATCGCGTGTTGGCTCCAGGTTGATCTCCTTGTACGGTGAAGCCTGCATCGCGGCTACAAGGTCGGCTCCCGTGGAAGCGGGCGTTCCATTCGATATCCCGGCGCCTTGCTCCGGCGCAATAGACGACGATCTCAGCGCCTGCATGAGAACGTCTTCAACGCTCTGGAATCCGCCGCTTTTCATCCGCTCCCGGATGAGGGCTTCGAGTTCGGGTCTCTGAATCTCAATGGTCATTGCGGTAGCCCCTCGTTCTTATGCTCTCATAGCCTCACGCTAAAAGCGGCTTTGGGCAAGCTGAATCAGCCCCAGCTCGCGTCGATGCCGGCTTGTACCGCGCGTTTTTTTCGCCCCTCCGTTGTAACCTTCAGAACTTTCCTTTGGATCGCACGCGCGAGCGATCGCTCGAAGATTCCCTCTCCTCCCGCATCCTCGTACTCGACGATGCCATGGGTACCATGATCCATCAGCGCAAACTCACCGCCGCCGATTCCGGCGGACCGCGCTCGGAGCGCGCAACTCCCGGACACCCTATCGGGCCAGGACCGCGCCGTCACGGACGGCACCGTCGACGTCTTCACCCTCCGCCTCCGCCACAACGTCCAATCTGACCCCGCCGCAGTCTGGCCTCCGCGTCCGGAATCGGCGCGACGCCGCGCGGTCGATTTTCTTGAGGTCCTGAAGCGCCTCCGGGGCGTACTCAACGTTCCAGGACAAGTTCTTTCCTCACGTGTTCGCTCGCGAGCGCGGGCCGCCGCTTTTCAAGACGCGCTTCCGCCAAGTAACGGACTTCGAGGTCGACGAAGTTCTCCTCGATAAGCTCCCGGACGTAATAGGTTTTCGTGCGCCCGGTCTTCTTCGCGAGCGCCGCCAAGCGACGCTCAATCTTCGGGTCTAGGCGGATGGAAAGCATGGGAGATTTCTTCTAGCGGACGTCTCCTACATGTATCACATGTCATGCGAGCGCGCGCAAATGCGGTTTCGCAAAGGGCGTCGCTGGGTGAATCTAAACAAGGGCCAGCCGCTTTAGCTTGATCCGGTCGGCGCGAACGTGGGCAAGATCGTACTGCGCCTGTTGCACAAGCCAGCTTTCGGCGCTGCCGCCAAATACCTTAGACAGCCTCACGGCCATTTCAGGGGATATGCCGCGCTTCCCGTTTACGAGTTCCGAAAGCGTGTTGCGTGTCACTCCAAGGGCCGTGGCCGCTTGCGTGATGTTCAAGCCCGAAGGCTCAATACACTCCTGCAACACGACAAGGCCGGGGTGAGGCGGGTTCTTCATGATCATCGGCGTGTTCCTTTCAGTGGTAATCGACATAATCGACGTCCTCAGCGCCGCCGTCAAAGCGGAAAATCACTCGCCAGTTGGCGCGTACGGTAACCGCCCAAAAGCCTTTAGACGCTCCTTTGAGCGGATGCAACCGGAACCCTGGCAAATCCATGTGGGCGACGGTTCGGGCGGCGTGAAGCGTCGCCAGAATATTCCTCAGCTTGCGGACATGTTCCGGGTTTACTCCACTCGGGTCGTCCTGTTCAAAAAGCCGTTTCAAACCCTTATGGCGGATCGTCCGAATCATCCCGGACCGTAACGCGCCACGTGGCGCATGTCAAGATCGATTCTAGCACCTTGGCCGTTTCCCATCCAGGCATCCGCGAGGCGCTAGCCAAACGGGTGGCCCTCGGCCGCGCGAAGAAATCCGCGCTCGCGCCGATTTAGCAGTGGAGAAGGGACGCGGCGAAACGTACCGCCCCCCCGCACCCTTCCGTTACAATAGAACTACCGGGCGTTTTTTCCACCCGTCCGTCTTTACCTCCAGGACTTCCCTTTGGATCGCACGCGCCAGCAATCGCTCGAAGATTCCCTCGCCTCCCGCATCCTCGTGCTCGACGGCGCCATGGGCACCATGATCCAACAGCGCAACCTCACCGCCGCCGATTTCGGCGGACCCGCGCTCGAAGGCTGCAACGACTATCTCGTCCTCTCCCGCCCCGACGTCATCCTCGACATCCACCGCGCTTACTACGAAGCCGGCGCCGACATCGTCGAAACCAATTCCTTCAACGCCAACGGCGTCTCGCTCGGCGAATACGACATCGCCTCCAAAGCCTACGAGATCAACCTCCACGCCGCCCGCCTCGCCCGCCAGGCGGCGGACGAATTCTCCACGCCCGCCAAGCCCCGCTTCGTCGCCGGCTCGATGGGTCCCACCACGCGCTCGGTCACCGTCACCCGCAACGTCACCCTCGCCCAACTACAAGCCGATTATTACGACTCCGCGCGCGGCCTCCTCGATGGCGGCGCCGACATCGTCCTGATCGAAACCGCCCAGGACACCCGCAACATCAAAGCCGCCCTCCTCGCCCTCCGCCGCCTCCAAACCGAGCGTGGCATCCGCATCCCCACCATGGTCTCCGGCACCATCGAACCTACCGGCACCATGCTCGCCGGTCAAACCGCCGACGCCCTCTGGGCCTCCCTCGCCCACGTCGAGCTGCTCTCCATCGGCCTCAACTGCGCCACCGGCCCCGACCTCATGACGGATCACATCCGCACCCTCCATGAGCTTGCCCCCACGCGCATCTCCTGCTACCCCAACGCCGGCCTTCCCAACGAAGACGGCCTCTATCTCGAAACCCCGGATTCGCTCGCCTCCCAGCTTGAAAAATTCGCCGTCCACGGCTGGCTCAACCTCGTCGGCGGCTGCTGCGGAACCACTCCCGCCCACATCCGCGCCATCGCCCAAATGGTGCAAGGCAAGCCTCCGCGCCAACCCAAACCCAACTCTCACCGCGCCTACTATTCCGGCATCGAGCTTGTCGAAGCGGAGGATTCCAACCGCCCTCTCATCGTCGGCGAGCGCACCAACGTCATCGGCTCCCGCCTCTTCAAAAACATGGTCGCCGCCGAGAAATGGGAGGAGGCCACCGAGATCGCCCGCTGGCAAATCCGCAACGGCGCGCACATCGTCGACGTCTGCCTCCAATCGACAGACCGCGACGAAATCGCCGACATCCCCGTCTTCTACGAAAAGCTCATCCGCAAAACCAAAGCCCCCATCATGATCGACACCACCGACCCCGCCGCGGTGGAGCTCGCCCTCACTTACTGCCAGGGCAAGAGCATCATTAACTCCGTCAACCTCGAAGACGGCGAGGAGAAATTCGAGCGCATCGCCCCGCTCGCCAAAGCCTACGGCGCCGCGCTCGTCTGCGGCACTATCGACGAGGACAAACTACAAGCCCAAGCCTTCACCCGCGACCGCAAACTTGCCGTCGCCCGCCGCTCCGTCGATCTGCTCTCCAATAAATACGGCATCCCGCCCGAGGACATCGTCATCGATCCGCTGGTCTTCCCCTGCGCCACCGGCGACGAGAACTACGTCGGCGGGGCGGTCGAAACCATCGAAGCCATCCGCCTCATCAAAAGCGAAATCCCCTTCGTCAAAACCATCCTCGGCGTCTCCAACGTCAGCTTCGGCCTTCCCGCCGCCGCCCGCGAAGTGGTCAACTCCGTCTTCCTTTATTACGCCACCAAAGCCGGCCTCGACCTCGCCATCGTCAACGCCGAAAAGCTGGAGCGCTACGCCTCCATCCCCGAACACGAGCGCCGCCTCGCCGAGCATCTTCTCTTCAACACCCCTCCCGCCGCCGTCCCCGCCGATCATCCCAGCCACGATCTCCTCCGCTCCGCCCCCGAAGACTGGCGCGCCCAATCGCGCGAAGAAAAAATCGCCGTCAACCAGTTCCACATCGCCGCCATCACCGACCACTTCCGCAAAACCGGCAAGCGCGAGAAGAAACAATCGGCCGATGTCCCGCTCGACCAGCGCCTCGCCAACTACATCATCGAAGGCACCAAGGACGGCCTCATCGCCGACCTCGACCTCAAGCGCGCCGAAGGCGCAGCCCCGCTCGACATCGTCAACGGCCCGCTCATGGCCGGCATGGCGGAGGTCGGCCGCCTCTTCAATAACAACGAACTGATCGTCGCCGAAGTCCTGCAATCGGCCGAAGCGATGAAAGCCGCGGTCGGTCATCTCGAGCAGTTCATGGAGAAGGCCGACACCGCCTCCCGCGGCACCATCGTCCTCGCCACCGTCAAGGGCGACGTCCACGACATCGGCAAAAATCTCGTCGAGATCATCCTCTCGAACAACGGCTATCAAGTCGTCAACCTCGGCATCAAAGTCCCCTCCGAAGACATCATTCGCGCCTTCCGCGTGCATCGCCCCGACGCCATCGGCCTCTCCGGCCTGCTCGTCAAAAGCGCGCAACAGATGATCCTCACCGGCGGCGATATGCGCGATGCCGGCATCGATGTCCCGCTCCTCGTCGGCGGCGCGGCGCTCTCGGAAAAATTCACCAAAACCCGCATCGGCCCCGCCTACGCCGCGCCCACTCTCTACGCCAAAGACGCCATGACCGGCCTGCGCCTCATGAACGATCTCATGGACCCCGCCAGCCGCGAAGCCACGCTCGCCTCGCACACCTTCACCGCGCCCGCTGTCGAAACCGCGCCCGCCGCCGCCGCGCCCGTCCCGGTGTCGGAAGCCCGCAGCTCGAAGGTCCGCGTCAACATCCCCATCCCCGCCGCGCCGTATCTCGACCGCCGCATCCGCGCCGTCCCCGATCTCGCCGAGCTTTGGAGCTACGTCAACCCCGCCATGCTCTACGGCCACCACCTCGGCTTCAAAGGCCAGGGTAAGTTCGAAGACCTCCTCGCCCAGCGCGACCCCAAAGCCCTCAAACTCCATCGCGACGTCGAAGAGGTCAAGGACTGGGCCGCGTCGTTCCTATCCGTCAAAGCCGTCTGGCAATTCTTCCCCGCCGTCCGCGAAGGCAACGCCATTCACCTCTTCTCACCCAACGGCGACTCGCCGCTCCACACCTTCCGCTTCGGCCGCCAACCCCGCCCCGACGGCCTCTGCTTGAGCGATTACGTCCTCGACGGCGAAGATGGCCAACGCGACCACATCGCCATGTTCGTCGTCACCGCCGGCTCCGGCATCCGCCAGAAATCGGAAGAAGCGAAACAAGCCGGCGAGTTCTTCAAAGCCCACGCCCTCCAGGCCCTCGCCATCGAAACCGCCGAAGGCTGCGCCGAATGGCTGCACCGCCGCATCCGCGAGGATTGGGGCTTCCCCGACCCTCCGTCCATGACCATGCACGACCGCTTCACCTCGCGCTACCGCGGCAACCGCTACAGCTTCGGCTACCCCGCCTGCCCCAACCTCGACGACCAGCGCCCGCTCTTCGATCTCCTCCGCCCCGAAGACATCGGCGTCCACCTCACCGAGGAAATGATGATGGACCCCGAAGCCAGCGTCAGCGCCCTCGTCTTCCACCACCCCGACTGCGCCTACTTCACCGCCGCCTCCCCGGAAGTCTCCGAACCCGCCGTCGCCTAACCCGCGCGCGCCGCCGCGCCCGCTCTCCCCGCGTCAACGATCAGATCTCTTTCAGCAGCCATTGAACTGCGCGCTTCTGTAGCTTCACGTATTCGGGATTCCACAGCGCGTGAATCGTGTGGCCGGCGGCGGTGAAGACGACGCGCCCGCGTCCGTATTCGTACGCCCATCCGGAAATGGATTTCGTGCCGAGATTCTCGAAACGTCAGGCCGTCGATGTTCTCGGCCTCCAGCAGAATGTTCTTCCTGTCCTTGTCGTACTCCACGTAGTGCTGCTCGTCGGTCACCACGAAATCGTGTACGCCCTGTGTGATGGGATGCGAGTTGTTCACCACCCGCACCTTGAACGGCCGCAGTTCGGGATGGCCAATGTAGGCGCCGCCCATCACCTCGCGATAGGTTTTCGATGACAGCGAAACGTGGCTGTTGTTGTGCAAAGAATAAAATCCGTTGCCCGCGGTCACGAAATCCTTGAGCGCCAGCGCCTGTTCCTCCTTAAGCCAATTCCGGGACTTCGGCTCGGAAGCATCGCCTCGATTTTCGAGACCCTGTTGATAAGGGTACGCGTCGGGTCCCGAATATCCGTCCGGCCAGATCATGCCATCGCGCAGGCAGACAAAGAGCTGGTAATTCTTGAGCGCCTCGCGCGAGAGCTGGCCGTAATCGATCGTGTAATCGACCGTCACGCCGAGTCCGTCCCACACTCGATCCAGCGCCACCCGAATGTAGTCCGCGTTGTGATAGCGGTCGCCAATCAGCGCCAGCACGCGCTTTCCGCCCGGCTGCGCATTGGAAGAAGCGCCCAGCGCTCCCGCGCCCGCCGCCTGAAGAAGAGATCTCCGTGAAATCATTTGGTAAGCACCCGCTGCGTGGAATTCTATGCGCTCCCGCGGGGCAAGTCAATCCGCGGAGTGCGATATGATTTCGGACACATCGCCATGAACAAGCTGCCGCTCCTGATGTTCGTAACCGCGATTCCGCTCCTGGCCCGCGACCCTCTCGCCCAGCGCATCGGACATACCGATCCATCGAAATACACGCGCGGCCGGTCGCATAACAGCGCGGGCGACATGGCCTGCGAAGTCCTCATGCCCGCCACGTCCATGAACGTGCCCCTGAATTTCATCCATCGCTGCCAGATCATGCCCGGCGGCGGCGTAGGCCACCACTTCCACAACACCTGCGAAGAGATGTTCGTCATCTTCGACGGAGAGGCCGAGTTCACCATCGACGGCCGTACGTCGGTTCTCAAAGGAACCGTCGGCGCGCCCACCCGCATGGGGCATTCTCACGCCATCTACAACCCTTCCAACAAGCCGGTCGAGTTCATGAACATCAATGTGGCCTCCATCAAAGGCCACTACGACGCATTCAATCTCAATGACGCCCGCACCGATGTCGCGCAGAAAGATCCCATTCCCGTCTTCATGACGATGAATCTGGATCGACAAGCTACTCCGTCCCATCGCGAACTATCACGGAGGCACGGGAACCGTCCAATACCGGCGCGCTCTCGATCCGGACGTTTTCCTGACGAACTGGTCGTATGTGGATCATCTCTTAATCCCCGCCGGAGCTTCCGATGGCCTTCATCGCCACCAGCACGTCGAAGAAGTTTACTATGTGCTGAACGGCGGCGGCGAAGCCACCGTCGCGGGCGAAACCGCCGAGATCCACAAAGGCGACGCGGTTCCCGTTCTATTGAACGAACCGCACTCCTTCAACAGCGGGCCGCAGGAACTCGAGTTCATGATCATCGGGATCACCACCGAGAAAGGCGTGATCGATACCGAAGTCGTCGGCGCCCGCGGGCAAGATCGCTAAATCGCGTCGCAAAGAAGAACCGTGTAGTTCTTCCGATCTGTCAAGGTCTTCTCAATCGTCGGCCACACCCTCTTGTGGATGTCGGAATCGACCCACTTCTGGCGCGCTTCCTCGCTCTCATACGTAAGCTGAAAGCGATAGTTCATGCCCGCCGGCGCCGAGCCCTGCAGCGTCTTCCTCAGTTTCACGATCTTCAAATCGACATAGCCGGGGAATTTCACCGCCGCGGGCCGGAAGATCGTGTGATAGTTAGTCGCCATTTCCGTCTCCTTGGCCGGATCGACCGCCATATCCACGTACAGCACAACCGGATTCCGGGTGCTTCGTCTGCGCGCTTGCCGCGCCCAGCCCCGCCCACGCCGCCAACATCGTCTTCAAGTAACTTCGTCGCTTCATAATTTCCTCGCCGGTTACTGCTATCGATACAGCGGCTTCTCGCCCGCCACGGCGAGCCGGATGCGGTAAACGCTCGTGGTCGCCGTGATGTAGAGAGTCTTGCCATCCTCGGCCCAGGCGCAGTTCGCCGGCACCTCGCCCGGCTTGATCGTTCCCAGGTGTTTCCCACTCGGCGAAAACACCCAAGTGCCGCCCGGCCCGCTCCCATACAGGTTGCCCAGCGAGTCCACCTTCATCCCGTCCGGCAGTCCCGGCTCCGTCTCCGCCGTAACATCCGCGAAGACCCTGCCATTCGATACCGTGCCATCGGCGTTGACGTCGTAACGCATCCATACTTTGTGCTTCGCGTCCGAATTCGAGATATACAAAGTCTTCTCGTCGGGCGAGAATGCAATGCCGTTGGGCCGCGAAAGGTCTTTGATAATCGCCTGTAACTTGCCGTTCGCATACCGGAAGACGCCATTGAACTTCAGCTCTTTCGCGGGATCCTCATCCTGCTTCAGGAGGCCGTAAGGCGGATCCGTGAAATAGAGAGCGCCGTCGGATTTGTACACCAGATCGTTCGGGCTGTTAAACTTCTTGCCCTCGAAATTGTCGAGATACACCGTCTGCTTCAGATCCTTGTCCAGCCGCACGATCCGGCGATTGGTATGCTGGCACAGCAGCACGTAGCCGTCCTTATCCGCGATCATCGCGTTCGGCCCGATGAACGATCCAGGGGGCGCATTCGTCACACCGCCCGCGTTCTCGATCAACACCCGCACCGCGCCCTCCGGCGTAATCGACCGCACCACGTTGCCGGTCACGTCGCTGAACCAGAGCGTCCCGTCCGGGCGCCACAGCGGCCCTTCGGTGAACTGAAATCCTCCACCAACTTTTTCAATGACGGCGTCCTTCGGAACCAGCGCATCGAGCGCCGGGTCGAGCCGGACAATCGTGCCCACGCCTTTCGTCTTGGCGGCGGGTTCCGGTGCGGGACCGCTGGAGCATCCGGCCAGCAGCACCGCGGCAGTCACGACGATCGAAGCGTTCATATGTAGAGCGAGCATAGTGGTTCGGTAAGCGGCAGGTTCAGTGAGCACTATACACCCAACCGCGCCAAGCGCGCCGCGTCCCCCTGTTCGCCCGCGATCCGCCTACCCCGCGATCGCGTACTCCATCGCCATCGGATTCTCCATCCTCTTCGAAGCCTGCAAGATCTCGATCCCCACCACATTCCCGTCCTTGTCGTAATCGAGAACCACCCCCGGCCTCGACTCGTCGCTCTCCTCGACCAATCCATCGCTCAGCGAAATGCTCAGCACATCCACCCTGGGATCGTATTTGACCTTCATTGGAATCTCCAGTACTTCTCGATCATGCTTCTCCGGTAGATCGTAACATCCACGCGATCTGGAATAACCTGGACGTGATCTGTCTCGCGCCGGTGAGGATTGTACTAACTCTCATAACGATCGTGACGGCGTTGGCGATCGCGCAGATACTCATCCTCACCCGGTCCCTGCTCGCCATCCGCCGTCGCGATCGAAGGCCGGTTGAAGTGCCATCCATCGCCTAGAAGCTTTCGAAGGGCCAACCGGCCGGCCCTCCGAGCGACGGCGCCAACGCTCCGGCCACCTCAGTATCCGTAGCCCGGCGGCACGCAACCCGGATACGGGTGCCAGTTGCCCACTCTGTCATAGAAACCCGCCGGGTCGCATGCCGGCGCCGCATACCCGTAGCCCGGCCCCACATAGATGCCCCCGCCGTAACCATAGCCCCCCCAGCCGTATCCGCGCCCTTCGAACCGGTCGTCGCCGCCATGGTAGCCCCGTCCGCCGCCGTAGCCGTGGCCCCAGCCACCTTCATATCCGCGTCCGCCGCCATATCCACGCCCGCCGTAGTTTCCGCCGCCGCCGTACCCGCGCCCGCCGCTGTATCCGCGTCCACCCCCGCCGTACCCGCCCCCGCCACTATAGCTCCGGCCTCCGCCGCCACCGGAACGCCCGCCGCCGTAGTTTCCACGGCCTCCGCCGCCACCGGAACGCCCGCCACTGAATCCCCCGCCATGCCCGCCTCGTCCGCCACCGTGTTCGGCGGCCAGCGCCAGCGCGGGGCTGAATGCGAACATCGCCACCGCCAGCGCGGCCGGCGCCAACATCCTCTTAGCCCTCATCGAGAAACCCTTTTTCATAACCACCTCCAATCCACGCCTTTCCTAAGGCAGTCTGGTGGCCATGGCTAAACACATGAATCGCCTACGCTCCCCTAGGCGCCGCGGACCTCAAAAGCACCAATGCGGTGCCTTGCGGCCACCATCGAACCCTTCACCGGCGGTTCCGCGCACCTCCCAGCGTCCCGTCCAGATACGCGAGGTACCCCGCCACCAGTACAAAGCTGTCGTAGTAATCCCGGAAATTCACCGCCTCTATCCGGTCCGCGCTCGAATGCAGAATCGGAAACGTCGCCTGCGTCAGCGAATGCACCACGATCGCCGGAACATTCCGGTCCTGAAATGAATCGGAGTCCGAACGCCCCACCAAGTGTACGTTCATCACCCCCAACGGCAGCTTCAACGCCTGCGCCACCGTCGCCAACCCGCGCGCCAGCCCCGGATCGGCCCGCGTCAATTCCATCTTCGTCGGCGACGTCCCCAGCGAATCCAGATCGCCATCGCCGCGATCCGGTTCAGCCCCTCCTTGCCCAGCGCCTTCACATAAAATCTCGATCCCACCAATCCCAACTCCTCGTCCGTGAACGCGACGAAAACCAGCGTGTGCTTCCTCGGCAAGGCTTTCAAGCTTTCGTACAAACTCGGCAGCAGCGACGCCCCCGTCCAGTTATCCACCACCCCCTTGCCCCGCTCCACGAAATCGTAGTGCGCGCCGATCACGATCTCCCCATCCCCCGTTCCCGCCATTGTGCAGATCACATTCGGCCATTTGGCGTGCTTCACCGCCTGCTCCGTCAGCGCCTCCCCCGCGCACCCCGCCCGTTCAAACAGCGCCCGCACCTCCGCCTCCCGTCCGGCGTTCTTCTCGGGAGCCGCCTCGAGGTTCGCCCGGATCGTCCCCTGCGGAACCGCGTCGAATCGTATCGCCTGCCCCCTCGCCGCACCCGCCACCGCCAGCCACAACACCGCCCACCGCCCCACCCCTCAAATCCGCGCCTTCGGAAACTTCCCCCGCATCCACTGTACGAACTTCTCCGGCGCCTCCATCGTCGACAACCGCCCCTGCCTCACCAAGACCCAATCCCCAAACAACCCGCTCTCCTTAATCTCCTTCAACGTCACCGCCGGCTCGATCCGGCTCACAAACTCCATCTCCACCACCGCCGATTTCGCGTTCCCCTCCGCGTCCTTCGGTCCCGCCACCACCCGCGCCATCCCCACCACCGCCGACGCGCCCCCGCTGTGATAAATAAAGATCCGGTCCTTCGGCCGCATCGCCCGGATCGCCCGCACCGCCAGCGCGTTCGTCACCCCGTCCCACACCGTGCGCTTGTCCCGCTTCAAATCGTCGATCGAATATGTCCCCGGGTCCGTCTTCGCCAAAAAGTACTTCATCTCCCGTCACACCCCTTCCGCTTAGGATTCCTCCGGGCATTGTAATCAATTACTTGCGCCCACGCAAACCGGTCCGAAATCCGTTCCCGCCTTCCCGCCAATCCGCCTCTCCGTGTACAATTAGGAGGGGAATTCATTAGGGGATATGCAGTTTCTTATGAAAAAGTCGAAGAGATTGGTGACGCTGAGAGTGGACTCTTGATGGCAAAACGACCTTACACCGCGGCCCTGGCCGCCTTCGTTCTTATCCTGTCCGCTCCTTTCACGGGAGCCTCGTCTTTCCGCGCCTCCGCGCAGGATCAGCCTGCCACCCAGGCCGCGCCCACCAACGTCCCGCCGTCCAACCCCGAAGCCGGCCGATCCCGGCAATACCACCGCGCCCACGCCCTCCACCGTCCCGGCCAATGGGGCCGGCCTCGGTGTCGATATTCATAAGTACATCATCGGCGCGGAGGACCTCCTCTTCATCCAGGTCTGGCGCGAGCCGGACTTTACCCGCCAGGTCATCGTCCGCCCCGACGGCAAAATCAGCCTCCCGCTCATCGGCGAAGTCCAGGCAGGCGGCCTCACTCCCGAACAGTTCGGCACCAGCCTCCACGAGGCTCTATCCAAGCTCATCAACAATCCCGACGTCTCCGTCTCCGTGCTCGAGGTCAACAGTAAACGCTACTTCATCGACGGCCAGGTCGGCCGCCCCGGTCTCTATCGCCTCATCACGCCCACCACCGTCCTCGAAGCCCTCAGCGAGTCCGGCGGATTCCGCGAATTCGCCAATCCCAAAAAAGTGCGCATTCTCCGCGGAACCAAAACCTACCGCTTCAACTACCGCGAAGTGATCAAAGGCAAGAATATGGCCCAGAACATTTACCTCGAAAACGGAGACCACATCATCGTTCCTTAACCGCCCTCGAACATCTATCCATGCAAACTCAAGATTCAGCCACCGTAACCCGCCGCGCTCTCGACTTTACCGATTACATGGACATCGTCCGCCGCCATCGCGGATGGATTTTGGGCCCCGCCCTCGCCTGCCTCGTCGTATCCGTCGTCGTCGCCTACCTCTGGCCCGACACCTACGTCTCCACCGCCGTCATCCGCATCATCCCGCCCCAGGTGCCGGAAAACCTCGTCGCCACCAATTTGAACATGAGCATGCAGGCCCGCCTTACCTCCATGACGGAGGTCATCCTCAGCCGCGCTACGCTCACCAACATCATCTCCACCCTCGGCCTCTATAAGAAGGATCTCTCCCGCATGCCCATGGACGACGTCGTCGAAAACATGCGCACCAAGGACATCAAAATCAGCCAGCCCCAGTCCAGCCAAACCGCCAACCCGAACTCCGTCACCGCCTTCCAGATCGGCTTTTCCTACGACAACCGCTTCCAGGCCCAGAAAGTCACAAACGAGCTCGTCTCCCGCTTCATCACCGAAAACCTGCGCGACCGCACCGACGAGTCGGCCGGCACCACCCAGTTCCTCGGGAACGAACTCGAACAGGCCAAAAAACGCCTCGACGACGCCGAACAAAAGCTCAGCGATTTCCGCGGCCGCAACATGGGCCGCCTCCCCGATCAAATGGAAGCGAATATGCAGGCGCTCAATTCGCTCCAGGTCCAATTGACCAGCATCAGCGCTGGCATCAGCCGCGTCAGCCAGGAAAAGCTCCTCATCGAGAATCAGATCCGCATTCTCAAAGAACAGTATAAGGTCAGCGAGGACGCCAGCAGAAAAACCCAGACTCTCGGCCTCAACAACGACAAACTCGCCCAGGTCGACAAAGAGATCGCCGTCATTGAAAACAATCTCGGCCTCCTCCGCGAACGCTATAAGGAAACCTATCCCGACGTCCAGGCCTCCGAAACCCTGCTCGCTCAGGACAAGAAGAAGCGCGAGGCCATCCTCGCGGATATGGCCAACGTCAAACCCGAAACCAAGGTCGTCATCGATCCCCGTTTCGCCCGCGAGATCCGCGACCTCGGCGTCGCCATCCAAAGCGCCGAATCGCAAATGGCCGGCAAGGATCTCGAAATGCAACAACTGCAGAAGAGCTTCAACCAGGTCACCGATACCATGCGCGGCTATCAGGCCCGCATCGAATCGCTCCCCGTCGGCGAAAAAGAGTATTCCCAGCTAATGGCCGACGTCGATCTCGCCCGTAAGGCCTGGGCCGAGATGAACGTCAAATACTCCTCCTCCCAGATCGCCACCAATCTCGAAAACCGCCGCCAGGGCGAAACCCTCGAGTTGCTCGATCCCGCCAGCCTTCCTCAAACTCCCGCCAAGCCCCAGCGCCTCATCATCGTCTGCGTCGGTCTCGGCCTAGGCATCGCCATCGGCCTGCTCGTCGGCGGCATCCGCGAAATCAAGGACGCTTCGCTCAAAAACCTCAAGGACGTCCGCGCCTATACCCAATTGCCGATCCTCGGCAGCATCCCTTTGCTCGAAAACGACCTCGTCGTCCGCCGCCGCCGCCGCTTAAACTGGATGGCCTGGTCCACTGCCTGCCTGGTTTGCGTGCTGATCATGTCCGGCTCCATCGTCTACTACTACGCCACCCGAGTATGAAGTTTTTCGCCCCCTCCAAGGAGAATCCATGAGTCGAGTTCATGACGCGTTGCGCCGGGCCGGGACCGAACCCGAACCCGCCGCTCCCATCGCCAATGGCGCCGCCGCGACCGCCGTCCCGTCGAACGACATCTTCTTCGACGGCCCGCCTCCCGCCGCCCCCGCCCCCGTCACCGGGCCCCTCACCGATTTCCTCGCCCGCATCGAAGAGATTCCCTTCACTCCGTCCCCCACCGCGCTTCTCATCGACCCCGCCAAACCCTACGAAGCCCCCACCGAGGAGTTCCGCACCCTCCGCACCCGTCTCAACCATCTCCAGAGTCTCCAGCCCATCCACTCCGTCGTCGTCTCCAGCGCCTCCCCCACCGAGGGCAAATCGTTCGCCGCCGTCAACCTCGCCCTGGCACAGTCCCAGCTTGCCGGCAACATGACGCTCCTCGCCGATTTCGACCTTCGCCGCCCCGTCATCCATAGCCTCTTTCAATGCGAGCGCCAGCCCGGCGTCACCGAATATCTCCTCGGCAAGGCCCCGCTCCACCAATGCATTCGCCGCATCCGCGGCGCCAACCTCTGCATCATGCCCGCCGGCGAAGCTGTCATCAACCCGCTCGAACTCCTCAATCTCCGCGAAGTCAAGCAACTCCTCGACGAACTCCCCAGCGTCTTCAACTGGGTTATCCTCGATAGCCCGCCCCTGCTGTTCGCCGCCGACGCCAATCTCCTCGCCACCCTCTGCCACGGCAGCATCCTCGTCGTCCGCATCGGCTCCACCTCCGTCGATTCCGTCACCCGCGCCATGCAGTCGCTGTGCCAGAACAACGTTCTCGGCATCATCGTCAACGGCGCGCGCCGCGGCGAGCTCTATAGCAAGTACAGCTACTACAACACTTACTACGCCCACCCCGAAGCGGAAGGCAAACACGCCCGCCACGACGACGAGGAAATTCCGGAGCCCGGGAAACCCGAGTAGCGCCGCCTCGCTTCTACTGCGCGTGATAATTCGGATACGGCGGCCGCCGCGGATGCTTCGGCGGGTTCGCCTTCAGCTCTTCCATCACCACCTCTACCGCCTTCTCAAGCTGCGGATCGTGCCCCTGCCGCACCGCCGCCGGGTCCCAGCGCACCTCGATGTCCGGAGCCACGCCGTGATTCTCCACGTCGAAATGCCCGTCCGGATTCCACACCGCCGCGTTCGGCGCCGTCACGTAACCCCCGTCGATCAACTCCGGCACGCGGAAGATTCCTACCAGCCCTCCCCACGTCCGCTCGCCGATCAGCTTGCCCACGCCCGCCCGCCGGAAGTACCACGGCATCGCGTCGCCGCCCGACCCCGCGAATTGGTTGATGATCATCACCTTCGGCCCGAAAATCGCCCCCTGCGGCTGCATAATATCCGCTCCGTCCCGGAACGTAACCAGACTCAGCAGCCGCCGGTTCAGGTACTCGATAATGTCCGTCGCCAACGCCCCGCCATGATTAAACCTCTCATCGACGATCAGCGCGTCCTTGCCCACCTGCGCGAAAAAGTAGCGGTTGAAACTGGTGTAACCCCCAAGCGACGTGTCCGGCATATAAACATACGCGACGCGCCCGTTCGTCAACCGGTCCACCGTCCGCCGGTTGTCCTCGATCCACGCCAGATTCCGCAGCCGCGTCTCGCTCTCAACCGGCTGAACCGTCACCTCCCTCGCCCCCGCGCCGGCCGGGTCCGCGCCCACCCGTAGCACCACCGCCTTGCCCGCCGTCCCTTCGAAGAAACTATACACGTCGTCGGCGCCCGTGAGTTCCCGCCCATTCACCGCCAGCAGATACTCGCCCGCCGCCACATTCACGCCCGGCTGAGTAAGTGGGGCCTTCAAGTCCGGGTTCCAATTCTCTCCGTCATACACACGCTTGAACCGGTACCGGTTATTCTCGATCGCATAATCGGCGCCCAGCATTCCAACCGGAACCCGCTTCACTTCCGGCTCGTCGCCGCGCCCGATAAACATGTGTCCCACCGTGATCTCGCCCAGCATGTCGGTGAACAGGTAATTCAAATCGCGCCGCGACGCCACCGCGTCCAGATACGGCTCGTATAACTTCGATTCGGCGGCGGCATCCAACCCGTGCAGATGCGGATCGTAGAAGAAGTCCCGCTCGTTCCGCCACACCTCGCGATACATCTCCCTCCACTCCGCCTTCGGATCCACCCGCACCTCGATGTCCTTCGTCTTCAGCGCGCCGCCTCCCGGCTTCTCCGCCGGCGGCGGAGGCGTTGCGGGCGCCGCGCCGGGCCGCTCCGGCATCGGCTTCGGCGTCTCGATAAACCACTCGTCGCCCTTCCGGTCCAGCAGCTTCCCCCCATCCCCGCTCACCACGAACGCGCGCACCCCGCTCAGCGGCGCGTCCTCCTTCCGCTTCCCAATATCGAATCGATGCACTGTAAACGAAGGCGGACCCATCCGCGGCGCCGGCGCCTCCACCGCATAGAGCTCGCCCGCCTTGCCCGCGTCCAGTTCCGTATACCGCCGCGCCTCCATCGGCAGCGCCACGATCCTCTGTCCGATTCCCGCCAGATCCACCCGCGTCTCTTTCACCTCCGCCTTCCCCGCCGTCTTCTCTCCCTTGTCCGCCTCCGCCTTCTTCGCCTCCGGCTTCTCGTCGTCGCTCTCGGGCGCGAACGGCGACGCCTCGTCTTTCGCCAACACCACCAGGTACACGCTCCGCGTCACCGGCGCGCTAAAGCTGTGTATATCCGGCTGCATCGAGATTCCCGAGTCCGTGCTCTCGGCGAAGTAAAGATACTTCCCGTTCTTGTCGAACACCGGGTTCGTCGCCTGGCTCATGCCATCGGTGATCTGCGTCGTCTTCGCATCCCCCATGGAGTACAAGTAAATCGCGCTCATGTGGCTCGGCAATTGCTTCGAGTAACTCATCCACTTACTATCCGGCGACCAGTCCGCGGCCATATCTCCGTCCCGATAATAATCGGTATCCACCTTCACCGGAGCCTTCCGCTCCCGGTCGAGATACCACAGCCCCAGATGATTATCCACATATGCGATCTTCTTCCCGTCCGGCGACCAGCGGATCGACTCGTAGTAAGCCGGCGCGCCCAGCCCAATCTTGGTCACCGTCCCCAGTCCGTTCTGCGGGCGGATGTGCAGCTCCCACTCGCCCGGTTCGTCGGAAAAGTACGCCACCTCCTGCCCGTCCGGAGACCACGCCGGCCCCCGCTCATGCACCCCCACCGTGTTCGTGATGTCCCGCGTGTCCCCCTTCTCCGCCGGCACCGTGATGATATCGCCGCGCGCCGCGAACACCGCCCGCGCGCCCGTCGGCGACAGCCCCGGGTCCCCCAACTTAGTCCCCACCTTCACGAAATGCGGCCGCACTTCCGGCAAGTCTCCCGCCAATTCGATCCGCACCTCATTGCTCTTGCCCGACTTCAATTCGTACAAATGCAGCGACCCGAACTGCTCATACACGATCGCCCCCGCCCCCGCGCTCGCCGACTTCAAATCGAACCCGCCGTTCTCGACCACTTGCCGCACCTTCTTCGTCGCCGTCGAGTATGCGAACAGCGTCACCGGCCCGCTCCGGTCCGACAGAAAGTAAATGTCCTTCCCCACCCACATCGGATTAAAGTCGTTCGAGTTATCCCGCGGAATTGGGACTACGCTCGAGTCTTTCAAATTCGCGATCCAGATCTTCCGCGTCTGCCCTCCCCGGTAGCGCTTCCACGCCTGCTGCCACTGAAACACCGGCACGTAGGCCAGGCTCCCTCCATCCGGCGAATAACTCCCCTCCTCGGCGATCGGCAGCGGCAGTTCCTCGGGAAACCCTCCCGTCGCCGCCACCGTAAACAGCCGGTCGCCATCGGCCGGATTGTCCCGTGGCGAGCGGAACAGCACCCGCTTCCCATCGAGCGTCCACCCCACCGCCTCGTCCGGCCCCGGATGCCACGTCAGCCTCTTCGGAACCCCGCCGCTCGCCGGCATCGTGTACACGTCCACGTTCCCGTCATACTCGCCGGTGAACGCGATCGTCAGCCCGTCGGGAGAAAACACCGGATCCGTCTCCACGCCCGGCCCCGTCGTCAGCCGCTCGGCCTTCCCCCCCGCCCGCGGCACGCTCCACAAATCCCCCGCGTAAGAAAAAACGATCTGCCCCGCATTCACCGCCGGCCGCTGCGGCAGCAAATGACTCTGTCCGAACACCCAAGGCGCGCCCACGCAAAAGACGACCGCAACCGCCGTTCGCCGCATAAAAACCTCCCGGATCGTCTTAGTATATAGCCCCGCGGACACGAGGTAAATCCCACGCAACCACGCCGCCGCTGCACAAGCTTCAGCGCCGCATCTACTCACCATCGGCCGTCGGCGCCGGCCAGCTCTTGCGCGTGTTTGATCCGCCCCGGCGTCCGTTTCGGGCGCCGCCCGAATCCGACGGCTCGGCTCTGCGCGGCCTTCACTCCCGTGCGGCTCCGCTCGCTGAAGAGCCTGCGCACCAGTTCCGCCGGCATGCCCATCATCGGCCGCGAGGCGCTGGCCTGCGTGCGTGCCGGTGTCGATTGCCTTTGTGAGCGAACGAAATGTCCCGTTACAGGCTCAGAGGTCGTCGAGCGGCGCGGCCAAAGATACCGAGCTTCCGGACAATGGGCGTGTCGTCGTCCTGCAATCTCTTGAGGCGACCGAAGGCATACGCGTCCCTTGCCTCGCCTGCGTTCTCCGGTCGACGAATTCTTACCTGGCGGGAACGCGCCGCTTCGCCGGAATTGCCGGTTCTACTGGGCCAGATAACGCGCGACGGCGAAGTTATCCACGAAGTACTGTCCCGCGGGCGATCCGGAGTTCCCGGCGGCGACGATCTTACCGTCGCTCTGTAGAACCAGCGCGCTGACGAACGAGACGCTGCCCTGACTTATCGCCGTGGTTACGGTGCCATTGGAACCGAAGGTGGCGTCCAGTTGCCCCGCGCTCGTGTAGCGGGCTAATACGAACGACGATGAAACGAAAACCTGGTTCCCATTGCCCGCCTGTCCCGCCACCACTATCTCCCCATTGGATTGAATAGCGAGCGCGAAGGCCGAGCCGGCGGGGAACAAGCTTCCAAAGCCGGTGACGACGCCGCCACCGGCGCCGAAGCTGGTATCGACACTCCCATCGGAGTTGTATCGGACCATTCCGAAGCCCGAATGGTTGTCTGCGACAGTGATGCCATCGCCCATGAGTTCTGTCATGAGTTTGGCATTCATCGCGCCAGCTACAACGATTTTGCCGTCGCTTTGAATGCCAACGGCTGCCGCAGACGCCACACAAGCCGCATGTCCCGAGATACCGAAGGTCTTATCCAGGCGGCCGTTTGTGTCGTAGCGTGTAATCGCACCCGCTTGCGGACTCGGCAAATACGGTGACAATATGAGTTCGGTCGGCGCCCCCGAACCTGAGGTTACCAGGATCTTTCCATCCGCTTGCAACCCGATTGCGGTTGCGACCGGGCCGTTCAATGAGGCGATACCGCCATTGCCAAAGGTTGTATCCAGTTGACCCCCGCTGGTATAGCGCCCCATGAGACCGAAACCTGTCACCAGGATTTTGCCATCGGCTTGCAGGGCGAGAGCGCTGGAATTACCCACCCCGGCATCGATTGATTTCGAGAAAGCAAAACCGCCATTGCCAAAAGTACTGTCTACACTGCCGTCGCTGTTGAATCGGCCGACAGACCCTCCGAGAAATCCGACCGCTGCCGCCACAATCTTCCCGTCGGTCTGTATGACTATGCCGGAAACAGGGCCGAAAGCGCCAAAGTCGATGTTCACGATGCCGCCGGAGCCGAAGCTGGAGTCGAGGGTTCCATTGACGTTGAGCCGCGCCAGAGCGTCGCCGCCCGGCGTTGTCCCCACCACCACGATCTTGCCGTCGCTCTGTATTGCCGCCCCGTTGGCTATCGTCGCATTGGTTTGCGTGAAGTGCGTGGTAAACACTCCTCCTGTGCCAAATGTCGCATCGAGGCGTCCCGCCTGCCCCAGGGCAAGAGTCGACGAGGCGATGACCGCGACGCAGCCGGAAATTCCAAGCCGTCGGAGGGTGGCGAGTTTAAATTGTGCGCGCCCGCCCTCTGGGGGCGATAGCCGCTTCGTGCCTGCGAATGGTTCCATGGACGTTCTCCTTACTTGTCGATATTGGCAAGTATGGGCCAACGCGCCGGCTCGTTTGTCAAAAGCATGTAATTATTTTGTCAAATATTTGTCGCCTCACTGAATATTAGTTATCCCACCATGTTATTGCTGTCCAAATTAGCGGCCTAACTGGGCGCGAGAGCGCGCAAGCCGCCGGCCGTTGAAAGGCTGAGCTCCTGATACGCTGGATTGGGTTCCCGACAAGAACCAATTCAACCACGGGAGACTCAACCTATGTACAAAGTATGCAGCATTTTCTCGCAAGTGTTGACGCTGTTCTCGCGCGGGGAATTCGAGATGGCGGTGAAGGAGCACAAGACCGAGCGCCACGCGCGGGGTTTCACCAGTTGGGGCCAGTTCGTGGCCATGCTGTTTTGCCAGTTGGGGCGGGCGCATTCGTTGCGCGAGATCTGCGGCTCTGGCATCGTGCTCAAAGAACTTTTCCTGTCTTTTTGGGCGGCGGCTTTGCGGGCGGTGGCTGGATTTATGGTGGCGGCGCGGGTGCTGGCCAAGGAACTGTTGATTTTGGATGAACGGGATGGGCCGGCCGCGCGGTTGAAGCCGGATTCGGAGGGAACGGTATTGCAGATTTACGCGGAGGGCTTGAATCCGGCCATATCGCTTGGCGTGCAGGGCCATCCTCCGCTCCGATTTCTTCGGTTTTTCGGCGAAGGTGGCGAACAAGTAGCGGGGTTTGGAGCGCGCCTCCCGACGGACATGCGACCGTTGTCTCGCGCGGCACGCGAGGGATTCGGGGGGGTCCTGGGCGCGTTCCCGGATGCGGACATTCCTTTGAACCTGCCGGTCGATGAGTGGGGTCTTCACTTGACGAAGCCGCACTCGCGCGAGACGCTCTTCGGCGCCTAATTCGGGTACCGAGAATCCGAGGAAGACGGGAGGGAGGGTGCTTGCGGGAACGGAGCGGCTCAGCCGTTTGGCGGGGACGTTCGCCGAG
Organism: uncultured Acidobacteriota bacterium; assembly: GCA_963823105.1. Lineage (GTDB taxonomy): Bacteria > Acidobacteriota > Terriglobia > Bryobacterales > Bryobacteraceae > JAJYKC01. The sequence continues at coordinate 215,523 of CAWGKC010000003.1, read as the reverse complement.
GGCGCGGCGCGGGAGGGCCGGTGGAGTTGAAATTGTTCTGATGGAGGGGAAGCATTCGCGCGACGGCCGGCGATCCGGATCTGGTCGACGTGGTGCGCCGTATCGCCGTAGCGCACCGACGCCGGAGCAGGTCTATGTCTCTTGAGAAATTCGCGCAAAACGGAGTGCGGCGCGATCCGTTTCTTACTGAGTCTGACGGTGCGCGCCGCGCTCTTTGCGCTTTGGCTCGATAGCCCGAGGCGACGCGGGTCTGGACTATCAGGCTCCTACTGGGCGTGGGCATCGCCGCCGAAGCGCTCGTCTATGGGCTTTCCTGCTTGGATCGGCGCCGCTTGAGGAAGGAGCCGCTTCCCGGCGCATTATTACACGAAGTGCGGGAATTGCATGGAGAATTGCACGGAGCCTGGCGGATAATGGCATAGAATATTTTAAGCGGCCACTATTGTTTAGCGAGGTGCGAGATGGCGGAGAAGATTTTCCAAGGCGGGTACATGTCCGGAGATACGTATGCGGCGTCGGCGTATCTGTCGGTCGACCCGGGAGCGCGGATTATATTGGTGAAAGACACCAAGGAGCCGCAGGATAAGACCGACACGGTGACGATGAAGTTCTACCGGGAGTGCGGATTGGAAGGCCGGGTGGTCCCGATCGACATCAGCGGGACGCCGGTAAAGGTGAAGGATCTGTGGCGCGAGATCGACGGCAAGTTCAAAGCCAAGGCGGCGCCGCCGGCGAGGGTAGCGTTTGCGGGGAATCCCGCCACGTTGCCGCAACTGTTGAGTTATTTGTACTACACGGTGGCGCCGGGGAATGCGTGGCCCCGGGCGATCACGGCGGTGACGGGATTGCTGGCGAATGCGTTCGAATCGAAGCCGGAGGCGAGCGCGAAGGCGGTGGGGGATTTGTGGAAAATCGGGAAGTTCTCCACCGATATGAAGTTCTCGTTGTGGGAGTACGCGGGGACGAAATTCGCTAAGACGGGATTCAATATTCGGGAGAACATTGTCGCGATCTGGAGCCGGCAGAGCGGGAAGAAGGGCGGGGCGCATATCGAGCTCGATTCGAGTTACCAGGGGGTACGCCAACTGGTGGCGTACTTCGCGCCGGCGAAGGCGACGGTGGTGCTGGCCGGAGACGAGCGGAACGGAAAGTTGGCGGAGATCGCCTCGGGGTATGGGCAGGTGGTGAACGTGGCAGAGATGTGGAAGGACGACTTCTGGAAGGCGAATTTCGCGGGAGTTTCGGTGCTGGCGCAGATGGCGTTTTTCAAGTTTCTGGCCGAGGATTACCAGGTGATTCACGTAGGCATGCGGAGCGGGATGCTGGAGACGATGGCGCTGCTTAAGATGCCGGTGTTCTATATGGAGCCGGCGCCGTCGCCATCGGGAGACCGCATGCTGGCGTTCAGGCGGGCGGGGATTCCGTATACGCGGGTGCAGATTAGCGAGCCGCCGGGGCTGACGGCGCGGGGGGCGCAGTTGTCAATCGACAACGGGACTCCATCGCCGTCGCTCGATTATTGGGAACGGCAGTTGGACCGGCAGGCGGCGGCCGTGAAGAAAACGCCCGATTTCCAGCAAGCGTATGGACAGTGGATGCCCAAGTTCGGAAATTACAAGTTCGACAACGTGGCGCGGGATGCGGCGCGAGACTACGGAAAGGCAGCCACGTTGGGAGCGACCGGGCGTATCGGGCCGGTCGCGAACCGCCGTGTGATTGGCGACGTGAGGAAGTTGCGAGGGTTCTTGAAGAGGGACCTGGATCGGATCACGGGCGCGGTGGAAGGGGTGTTTAGGACGTAGGGTCGCGGGTTCCGCTTCCGTCGGGTGTGACAGACTGGTGGGAACCAATCGTGGCGAAGGAGAACTCCACCATCTTCCGGACTCCGACGGCCGGCGATCCGGTTCTGGCCGAGGTGGTGCGCCGCCTCGTCGAAGCGTACCGGCCGGAGGGTGTCTATCTGTTTGGCTCGGTTGCCAGAGGCGACGCTGGGCCGGACAGCGACTACGATCTGCTGGTGGTCGTGCCTGACGATGCTCCACCGGAACGGAGGCGGAGCCGCCTTGCCTATGAGGTCCTGTTGGGCACGGGCATCGCCGCCGACGTGCTTGTCTGCACGCGTTCTTACTTCGATCAACGCCGCTTGCTAAAGGCGTCGCTTCCGGGCACCGTTGTAAGGGAAGGGCAGGTGCTGCATGGAGCCTGAGGAAGTTCGCGTTTCGCTTTACCGGGCATGCCGCTTCTTCGCGCGCGCGGCCCCGCGGATTTCCTTGTACTCTTCCATTAGTTCATCTTCGCCGCCGCCCCACGAAGAGATCATTTTGTCGAGGTCCTTCGCGGCGGCGCGCATGGCTTCGAGTTCAGCCTTCCGGCTCCGTTTTTGCGCTGGAATAAAGAAACCGAGCGTCTCGCCGTGCCGCGTGATGGCGAGCGGTGTTCCGGCTTCGAGATAGCGCGCGAGGTTTTCGCGGAATTCGCGGATGCCGATTTTGACCGTTTCCATATTGTGTACTCATTGTACACATCTAAGCGACGCTCCGTTCGAGGAGGATTGCTACCGCCGCCGATCGCGCCGAACTCCCTATTCGTATCTCAACGCCCGCAGCGGATCGACTTTCAGCGCGCGCCGCGCCGGCAGCAGCGCCGCGATGGCGGCGGTAAGCGCAAACACTCCGACCGCGGCGAAGTAGGCGACGGGATCGAGATGGCTCACCCCGTAGAGTTGGCGGCGCAGAATCTGGCTCAGCGCCGCCGCGCCTCCCACTCCCGCCACCAGGCCCACGGCCACGGGCAGCGCGAATTGGCGCAGCACCGCCGACAGCACCCGCGACGGTTTCGCCCCCAGCGCCATGCGGATGCCGATCTCCTTCGTCCGCTGCGAGACGGCGTAGGACACCAGTCCGACGATGCCGAGACAAGCCAGAAGCAGCGCCAGGGAATCCTAGCACGCTTACCGCCAGCGCGCTATATTCGGCGCCGTGCAGCCGCTCTCGAAACGAGGTTCGCATCAACTCGACTTCCGGAAACACCTTGGGATCGATCGTTTTCGCGATCGACGCCACGAACGGGACCAAACCCTCCGGCGGTCCTGAAGTCTTCACCAGCACCGTCATCGAAGGCATGTCGGCCGCTCCGGCGGCAAAATATCCCTCCTGCGCATCCGGATCCTGCGGCGCCGTCACCCGCGCGTTCCCGGCCACGCCCACCACGGTGAACTTCTCGTCGTCCATCTGCATTGGCTTCCCCAACGGGTCTTGCGCCGGCCATTGCAGGCGGGCCAACGACTCGCTGACGATCATCGCGTCCCTGTCGCCGCGCGTCAGATTCCGTCCACGCAGCAGCGGAATCGTCATCGTCTCAAAGAACTCCGGATCGACATGGTTGACGTGAACGTTAAGCGTGCGCCCGTCGATCTGTTCGGAAAACACGACGGTTTTATGTCCCAACGGCGCGACGGAGGCGAGCGAAACCGACTCCACGCCCGGAACGCCGCGAAGGCGGCTCTTCAACGCATCCAGGTACGCGCGCGCATTCGCCGGCGAGTAACCGTGCGCCCACAGCGCCGGATCGATCGAAACCACTTGCTCGAACTCGAAACCCGGATGCGCCTTCGTCGCCCGGTTGAGCGCCCGCACCAGCAGTCCCGACACGATCAACAACACGCAGCTCGCCGCCACTTGCGCACCAATCAACAACTGCCGGGCTTTGGCCGCGCGGCGCGCTGGGCCGTGCCGCCTGAAACGCCGGCGCAAGCCCGAACAGGATCGCCGCCATACACCCCGCGCCCGCCGCAAAAACGACGACGCGCCAATCCGGCGTTGGATCGAGCCAAGCCGGCGCGGAGGTCAACGCCAGCAGGCTCCGCAGCGTTCCATAACCCAAAACCAATCCGGCGGCCGATCCCAGCAGCGCCAGCAGCAGGCTTTCGGTGAACAATTGCCGGATCAGCCTTCCCCGGCCCGCGCCGACGGCCGCGCGAATCGACATCTCCCGCTCCCTCGCCACTCCTCGCGCCAGCAGCAAGCTGCCCAGGTTGCCGCACGCCGCCGCCAGAATCAGCAGCACCAGCGCGCCCATCGAAACAAGGATCGGGAACATCTCGTCGCGCGGTCCCGTCCCCGATCCGCTGCTGAACCCGTCGCCCAGGTTGCGCGCATAGCCGCCGGGCTGGCTCGGCAGGCTCTCGTTTTTCCAAATGCCGTTCGGCGATCGCTTCCGCAACTCCGCCGCCAGCCCGCGCAGCTCGTCCTCGGCCATCTTCGCCGTGCGGCCCGGCTGCAACCGCCCCCACATTTGCACGTCGCCGTCGGTCGACGGGATGGCCGTCAACAACCGGCTGCCTTCGATGAAATACGGCGTCTGCGCGATCGGAATCCAAACGTCCGAATTGGCCATGCTCAGCCCATTGAACTGCGCGGAAACGACGCCGATCACCGTCGCCGGCTTTCCATTGATGCGGACCGTCTTTCCCACCACCGACGCGTCCCCTCCAAAATGGCGCTGCCAGAACCGCTCGCTCACCACCACCACCGCTTCCGCGCCCGGAACCCCGTCCCGCGCCTCCTCGAACACTCTCCCCAGCACGGGCGCCCCGCCCAGCTCATGAAAGTAATTCGCCGTAACAAAATGCGCCATAAGTTGCCCGGCTTCGCCCTCGATCGCGACTTTGGTATTGCCCATCGCCACCACCGCCGACAAGGTCCGGGAGTGCCGGCGGAAAAACTCCGCCTCCGGATAAGGCATCGCCGTCGCATAGCCTTGGGGAGAACTCCGTTCAAACCGCAGCAGCGTCGCCGGATCGCGAACCGGCAGCGGCCGCAGCACCATCAGATTGAAAAAGCTGAACGCCGCCACGTTCGCCCCGATTCCTATCGCCAGCATCAGCACCGCGGCGAGCGTAAATCCCGGCGATTTTCGCAACATGCGCGCGGCGAAGCGCAGGTCCTGGAAGAGACGGTCGATCCACGTCCACCCCCACGCTTCCCGCGCCTCCTCGCGCAGCACGAGCGGGTTGCCGAACTGCCCGCCCCCGTCGAGCGCCGCCATCTCGCGATGCGCTTCCATGTCGCTCGCCAGTTCCCGGTCGAAACGCTCCCGGTTCAGCAAATATCGAATCCGCCGCAAAATCTCGCCCATCGCAGTCTCCCCTTAAGCCGTTCGCAACACCGCTTGAATCGCCTCGTGAACGCGTTCATAGCCGGACAACTCCGCTTCCAGCCGCTTTCGCCCCTTCGCCGTCAGCCGATAAAACCGCACCTTGCGGTTCGTCTCCGAAACGCCCCACTCCGCCGTCACCCAGCCCTTCAGCAGAATCTTCTGCAGCGCCGGATACAGCGACCCCTCCTCCACCCGCAGCACCTCCGACGACAGCGTATGAATCCGCTGCGCGATCGCGTAGCCGTGCAACGCCCCCGGCCGCAGCACCCGCAGAATCAGCAGCACCAGCGCCCCGGAAGGCATCTCGCTCTTAGGCATAGGTTCCATAGGGATAGGATACCTGTGCCTGCCGCCTTCTGTCAAGCGCTACGGCGCCGCGAGGGTGGCTAGGGAGACGGGGTCCTGAAAGAGGACGCGCAGGCGATGGCGGGGGATGACGGCGAGGTCTTCGTCGAAGAGGAAATAGAAATCGGCGGGGGCGTTGGGGTCGGCGCGGACGACGGGCGCATACCAGGCCAGATGTTGGGTTTCGCGGTAGAAGTTGAGCGGCGGTTCGAAGACGAAGCTGCCGCCGAGATGGACGATCGCGCCGGCGGGGCGGGAGGCCGCGGCGAGCGAGAGCATTTGTTTGAGCGGGCGGCAGTAGGGCCAGTCGCGATAGTAAGTGGTGTGGAAGGCGGCGGCGAAGAGGACGATGAAGAGAACCACGGCCGCTTGGAAGGCGCGCGGCAATAACGGACCGGCGGCGGCGGCGAGGGCGGTGAGCGTGACGAGCGGGATGAGATAGAGGCCGGTGCGGTCCATCGGGTACAGGAGGGCGAAGATCCAATGGGCCGCGAGGAGACCGCCGACCGTGACGGCGAGAGTGGAGGCGGAGAGAAGGAGAGTGGCGGAGGCGCGGTCGAGATTTTGAAAGCGCGCGCGGGCGGCGGCGAAGAGGGCGTAGGCGAAGGGGAGGGCGAGAGCGGCGATCGTCCAGGGCATGAGGTGGACGATTTGCGCGACGAGCGAGTGATAGGGCGCTTGCCATGTTGGCGGGAGGAAGGCCGGCTGAGAACAGAGCAGCGAGCCCTGGGCGAGGGTGTTCCAGGTGTCTTCGAACTTCGTCGACCCATAGTAGAAACTGTCGCGCCGGGCATGGGAGAGCGGGAGCGCGATGAGGGCCGCGGCGGGGAGAAGGAACGCCGCGAGATAGCGGAGGGCGGCGCGGCGGGCGAGCGGGGAGGCGGTGAGAGTGACGGTGACAAGGGCGAGCGAGGGGAACAGGAACGTGAGATTGGAGGCGACGCCGAAGCTGAGCCAGAGGGCGGCGCGCGGGAGGTGCGCGGGGGGAGACGAGACGGCCCGGAGGGTTTCATAGAGCGCCCAGAGGAGGCAAGCCATGGCGAGGCCGTAGCCGCGGGCGGCGGAGAGGAAGTCGAGGATGTAAGGGTTGAGCGAGAGCGCGGCGACGGCGAGGAGCAGGCGCCAGGACGAACCGAAGAGCCAGAGCGAGAGGCGGTAGACGGCGGCGAAGTATAGCGCGCCGGCGAGCAGCGCGGGCAGGCGGAGGGAGAAGGCGGAGACGCCGAGGAGATGGATGGAGATCCAGCTCAGGTAGGTGTAGAGGAAGTGGTGGCAGGCGTCGAAGGTGTCGAACATCGCGCGCCAGGAGCCGGAGAGCATTTTCTGCCAGGCGAAGGCTTCGTCGACGGCGATGGCCTGCGTCGCCGCGCGGTAGACGTTGACGGCGAGGAGGAGGGCGAGGAGCGCGAGCGCCAGGCGGCGGGAGAGCATGAGGAATCAGGATAGCGCGTTGGCGGGGGGTTGACTTCGTACTGGTTTTCCTGTAATTTCTGTTTAGACAGAAAGAACTGTATGGATAAACTAAGCCCGGCGGCGCGGAAATTCGTTTTGCATTGGGGAGAGCTGGGGACGCGGTGGGGGTTGAACCGGACGGTGGCGCAGATTCACGCGCTGCTGTATCTTTCGCCCAAGCCGATGACGGCCGAGCGGATTTCGGCGCTGCTGGAGGTGGCGCGGTCGAACGCGAGCAACAGCCTGCGGGAGCTGCAGGCGTGGGGGTTGGTGCGGGTGGTTCACGTGCTGGGCGACCGCAAGGACCACTTCGAAACGATGAAGGACGTGTGGGAGATGTTCTACGTCGTGCTGGAGGAGCGCAAGCGGCGGGAGATCGACCCGACGCTGCAGGTGCTGCGGGAGTGCGCGGCCGCGCCGGCGGAGAACACCCCGGAGGACCGGGAGGCGCGGAAGAGGATTCGCGAGATGCTGGGGTTTTTCGAGGAGACCGGCGCGCTGTACGAGGAGTTCCGCAAGCTGCCCGGCGGGGCGCTGCGCTCGCTGCTGCGGTTCAAAGGCCAATTGCGGCGGCTGTTTTCGGGGGCGGCGTGAGGAGGGCGGCGGTGGCCGTGGGCGTGGCGATGGGGGGCGTTGCCGCGGTTCATTTATTGGTGTTGAGCGACGCGAGATATGGATACGCGATGTTTCTGGGAGTGCCGCTGGCGAATGGGGATGGCCTGCGGTGCGATGGGACGGCGCGCCGGCGCGAGGAAAGTGTCCGAATGCATGGGACTGACGATGTTGTCGCTGGCGGTGGCGGCGGCGATTTTCGTCGTGGGGGGCTTTGAGGGGCTGCTCTGTCTGGCGATGGCGGCTCCGCTCGCCGTTCCGTTGGCGCTGGCCGGGACTTGGCTGGGGTACATGGCCGCGCCCGGAACGTTGGTGCTTCCGCTGCTGATCGCGACGGGCGATCTCCCGCGTCCATCGAGCCCGCCGGCGGCGGTGACCAGCGCGGTCGAGATCGCGGCGCCGGCGGAGACGGTGTGGCGGAACGTGATCGAGTTTCCCGATCTCGCCCCTCCGAAGGAGTGGTTTTTCCGCGCGGGCCTCGCCTTTCCGCTGCGGGCGCGCATCGAGGGGCGAGGCGCGGGCGCGGTGCGGCGCTGTGAGTTCTCGACCGGCACGTTTGTCGAGCCGGTAATCGTGTGGGACGAACCGCGCCTGTTGCGATTCGCCGTGACGCACAACCCGGAGCCGATGCGCGAGCTGTCTCCTTACGAAATTCACCCGGCGCATTTGCGCGGCTATTTCGCGTCGACGCAAGGACAGTTTTTGCTGACGCCGCTCGCCAACGGCCACACGCTGCTCGCGGGGACCACGTGGTACCGGCAGGAGTTGTGGCCAGGAGTTTATTGGCGCCTGTGGACGGACGCCATCGTCCACCGGATCCATTTGCGGGTGCTGAACCACATCAAGGAAATCTCGGAGGGGAGGTAGGTTGGGGCCTGTATGAATGTCGACAATCTGCGTTGGTTCGCCGCTGAGTCTCGCACTCGGGCGGACGGGAACGTTTTGGGTGGAACTTTTGCTCCTGATTTTCTCGATCGTGGGAGGCTTCAGCGGGGGAGTTTTTCTATCGCCCGAGCGCCGCGCTGTTCTTGCTTACGTCTCGCAGCTCTTGCTATCGGGCGAACTAGGACCTAAATAATCTTCGATTAATGGCGATCTAGGACCGTTCAAGATCGTATATTAGACTATTCCGATCTGATATTTCGCACTTCGTTGAAAACATGTTTCTTGCTCTCAAGCCAGCCGGTTACCCTGGACTGGCTTATGCAACTCACTTGCAAACACATAATCCAAGCCGCAATCCTGATTTCGATCCCGTTCGCTCTCCACGGGGCCGAGCCGCCCTATTTCGTGACCTACAGCCAACAGATGGAGGAGGCGGGAAATCTGGAGATCGAGTTCTCGAACGCCATGGGGAAACCGTACGGCGGAAACCGGTTCTTGGGCACGGCGGCGGAGCTGGAATATGGTCTTACGGGATGGTGGACGACGGAGGTTTATTTGGACGGGCAGGCGACGGGCGGCGACAGCACGATCTTCACCGGGTTCCGTTGGGAGAACCGGTTGCGGCCGCTGAAGCGGGAGCACTGGATCAACCCGGTGTTTTATCTCGAATTCGAGGATATAAATCAGGCGGACAAAACGCTGATGGAAGTGGTGGGTAACGACAGCCAGGGGGATCTGGCGGTTTGGAACGCGGAGGCGCGCGGGGTGAAACAGAGGGAGCTGGAGGGGAAGCTGATCCTGAGCAGCAATTTCCGGGGATGGAACGTTTCGGAGAATTTCATTTTGGAGAAAAATCTGGCGCACGGGCCGTTGGAGTTCGGCTATGCGGCGGGGGCGAGCCGGTCGCTGGGGTTGGAGGCGCGGCCGGAGGAGTGCGCGTGGTGCGCCGAGAATTTCCGCGTGGGCGTAGAGTTTTACGGCGGACTGGGGACAGCGGGCGCGTTCGGGCTGGCCGATACTTCGCACTACGCCGCGCCGACGATCTCGTGGGAATTGCCGTCGGGGGTGACGTTGAAGCTTTCGCCGGGATTCGGGTTGACGGCGACGAGCGCTCCGTTTTTGCTGCGCTTCGGCGTGTCGTACGAAATCAGCCAATTTGGACGCGCGCTGCGCGGGCTGTGGAGGTAACCGTGAAGATTTTGATGTGGATCCTGTTGGTGACGGGAGATCTCTTACAGCACGCGCCGCATGAGGCGGCTTTGAATCCGTACGCGGGAAACGAAAGCGCGCGGCGGGCGGGGAGGAAATTGTTCGAGAGGCATTGCGCGCAGTGCCACGGAGCCGAGGGAGAAGGCATGGGGAAGGCTCCGGCGCTGGCGGTGGAGAGGGTGAAACGAGCGGAGCCGGGCGCGCTGCTCTGGGTTTTGCGAAACGGATCGCGCACCGCGGGGATGCCTTCGTTTTCGCAATTGCCCGACGAGCGGCTGTGGCAGATCGTCGAGTATCTTCAAAGCGGCGCGGCGCGGTAGAAACGATTATGCTTACCAGAGACGCATGACTCAAGTATTGCCACCGAAGGAATCCGCGACGAGCTCGCGCTTCGCATTTTTGTTGCGCGTGGCGGTGTTCGCGTTGATGGCGATTTTGGGGATGACGATTTTTCCGGTGCTGATGATGCCGGTGGCGGGGTACTTCGTGACGGCGGCGCTGGGGACGTTCGCCGCGGCGGCGGTGGCGAATGCCCTGGCGATGCGAATTTACGAGGATGGGCGGCTGGCGGGGCTGGGATTGGGTTGGAGCGCGGCGTCGCGGCGGAATCTGCTGCTGGGGATCGGCGGAGGCATCGCGGCGGCGGCGCTGGTGGTGCTGCTTCCCCTGTCGACGGGCGAGGGGGCGTACGATCGCGTCGGCGATGGGCGGCTGCATTGGGCGAGCGTGCTGTTCGTTTCGATCGTGCTGCTGTTCGGGGCGGTGGGCGAGGAGCTGCTGTTTCGCGGCTACGCGTTCCAGGTGATGGCGCGGCACATGGGCCGCTACGCGACGATTATTCCGATGGCGGTGTTGTTCGGCGTCGCGCATTTGAACAATCAGAACGTAAGCGCGGTGGGGCTCGCCAACACCGTGGCGTGGGGGTTGTTGCTCGGTGTCGCGTTTTTCCGCAGCGGCGATTTGTGGCTGCCGATCGGGCTTCACTTCGGGTGGAACTGGACGCTGCCGATGCTGGGCGTCAATTTGAGCGGGTTTACAATGGAAGTTACGGGACACGCGGTTCACCCGAGGGTGGGCGCGCTGTGGAGCGGCGGCGATTATGGGCCGGAGGGCAGCTTGTTTACGACGATGGCGGTGGCGGCGTTGTTCGTCTATATTTACAAGGTCCCGGTGTTGCACCAGATTCCATGGCTGGCGGGCGATGAGTAAGACGGGCGTTTGGGCGATGGCGGCGGCGATGGCGATGGCGCCGGCGTTGCGGGCGGAATCGAAAACGCTGACCGACGAAGACAAGGTAGACATTCTGCGCGGGATCGAAGCCGAGTACGGGAAGGCGAAGGTGTTGTTTCCGAGGTCGAGGAAGGCGCTGCCCTATGAGCGCAACGGGGACTTCGATTCGCGGCTTGTGGCAGACGTTGAGCAAGGACCGGGGCGTTGCGGCGCGCGTCGGCGACGAGGTGCAGATCACCGAGATCAGCTTCGACAGCGACCGGATCGTGCTGCAGTTCAATCATGGATATAAGGGCGGGCGGCATTGGTACGACAACGTCCAGGGGAGCATGGGCGGGCCGATGCCGGGACCGATGGGCGGCCAGGGCACGAACGCGCCGGGTGGGACGACGCTGGCGATTTTGTTTCACGGGCCGGTGCCGCGGTTGCAGAGCGCGGATTTGAAGAAGATCCTGGCGCCGATCCTCGATTTCGAAAAAGGGAGCGCGACGGTGGATTACGTGTCGACGCTGCCGCCGGCGATGCAGAGCGCGATTAAGGATAAGCGGGCGGTGGAGGGGATGGACCGCGACGAGGTGGTGATGGCGATGGGCAAGCCGCGAACCAAGGACCGGCAATCGCGAGACGGCGCCGATTACGAGGATTGGATTTACGGCGAGCCGCCGGGCAAGATCACGTTCATCACTTTTAGCGGGGGGAAGGTGGTGAAGGTGAAGGAGGAATACGCGGGCCTGGGCGGGAGCACGGTGCCGAATCTGGCGCCACACTGAGGCGGGCACATTTACGAAGCGATAGCAACGTAGCGGGAGCGGGGCGCATCCATAGTCTTGTCGGCGGTGCGCCGGAACGAGACTATGAAGCCGCTTCACTTCGTTCAGTCGTGGGGGAAGATTTTACGGGGCAGGATTCCGCTGTTGTCGATTGAGATTACGCGGGAGTGTCCGCTGAATTGCCCTGGGTGTTACGCTTACGGCGATTCGCATTTGGGGGAGGGGCGGCGGCTGCGCGAGCTGGCCGATTTTCGGGGGGACGCGCTGGTCGATGGGATTTTGCGGACGGTGGAGCGGCACGATCCGGTGCATGTTTCACTCGTTGGCGGCGAGCCGCTGATCCGGCATCGGGAGTTGAGCCGGGTGCTGCCGGAGTTGAGCCGCCAGGGGCGGTTCACGATGGTGGTGACGAGCGCGGTGATTCCGATTCCGCGGGAGTGGATGGCGTTGCCGCGCGTGACCATCGCGGTTTCCGTGGATGGATTACCGGCCGACCACGATGTGCGTCGCAAACCGGCCACCTACGCGCGAATCCTGAAAAACGTCGAGGGCGGGAAGATTAACATCCATTGCACGATCGTGCGCGCGCACATGCAGCGGCCGGGTTATCTGGACGAGTTTCTGGCTTTCTGGAGCGCGCGGCCGGAGGTGCATTGCATCTGGTTCAGCGTGTACACGCCGCAGGTCGGAGAGCGAAGCGTGGAGACTCTGACGCCGGAGGACCGCTTGGCGCTGGCGGAACAATTGCCGGCGCTTTCGCGGCGGTATCCGAAGCTGATGCTGCCGGACGGGATGGCACGGGCGTTTCTCAAGCCGCCGGCGAATCCGGGCGAGTGCATCTTCTCGCGGATGTCGGCCAACTACAGCGCCGATTTGCGGACGATGGTGGAGCCTTGCGTGTTCGGAGGCGCGCCGGATTGCAGCCAGTGCGGATGCTCGATCAGCGCGGGACTGCATTGGGTGGGCGGGTTGCGGGTCGCCGGGCCGTTGCGGGTGGGGCATCTGGTGAGAGGCTCGATGGCCATCGGCGCAGTGGTGAACCGGTTGCTGCCGGAAGGCGCGGAGGCGCGGCGCTGGAGGACGGAGCGCGGAGGCGCGCCGGGGTTGGTGCGGATCGAGGGGATGAAGACGGCCCGGGGACGGTAGAATAAGAAATATATGGCAATTAAAGTAGGCATTAACGGCTTCGGCCGTATTGGGCGGAATGTTGTCCGGGCGGGGATCGATAACCCGAACGTGGAATTCGTGGCCGCCAACGATTTGACCGACACCAAGACGCTCGCGCACCTTTTGAAGTACGACTCGATATTGGGGCCGCTGGACCGGGAAGTGAAGGTCGACGGCGATTCGATCGTCGTGGGCGGGAAGCGGATCACGGATCTTCGCGATTAAGGATCCGGCGGAGCTCGACTGGAGTTCGCTGGGCGCGCAGGTGGTGGTGGAATCGACCGGGCGCTTCACCGAGGCCAAGGACGCGGCCAAGCACCTGCGCGGAAGCGTGAAGAAGGTGATTATTTCGGCGCCGGCCAAGAACGAGGACATCACGATCGTGCTGGGCGTCAACGACGCGGCCTACGATCCGGCCAAGCATAACGTCATCTCGAACGCCTCCTGCACGACGAACTGTCTGGCGCCGGTGGCGAAAGTGATCGACGAGAATTTTGGCATCGAGAAAGGCTCGATGACGACGATCCACAGCTACACCAACGACCAGCACGTGCTGGATTTTCCGCACAAGGATCTGCGGCGCGCGCGGGCGGCGGCGTTGAACATGATTCCGACGACGACGGGCGCGGCGAAAGCGGTGAGCCTGGTGCTGCCGAAGTTGAAGGGCAAGCTGGACGGCTACGCGATGCGCGTGCCGACGCCGGACGTTTCGGTGGTGGATCTGGTTGTCGTGACGTCGAAGGACACGACGGCCGGGGAAGTGAACGCGGCGTTGAAAGCGGCGGCGGAAGGGCCGATGAAGGGGATTCTGGCGTATACGGAAGACCCGGTGGTGTCGACCGATATGCTGCACAATCCGAACAGCTCGATCGTGGATGGGCTGCTTACCAAAGTGCTGGGCGGGAACCTGCTGAAGGTGGTTTCCTGGTACGACAACGAGTGGGGCTACTCGATGCGGGTGGTGGACCTGGTGGAGTTTTTGGGCAAGAAGGGTCTGTAGCTCCCGCCGCGCGAGATCGCCGTGCCGGTGGCGACGACGACCACGCAGCCGATCACGTTGAACCACAGGAACGAGATGTTGGTGAACAGGCTGGTGGCGAAGATGGCGGCTTCCCCGGCGAGGACGCCGTAGAAGGCTCCATCGCCGGTGGTGCGTTTGAAGAAAAACGCCAGAACGAAGACGCCGAGCAGGCCGCCGTAGAATAGCGAGCCAACCATATTTACGGCCTCGATGAGGGCGCCGAAGTTGCGGCCGAAGCCGGCGAAGGTCATGGCATAGGCGCCCCAAAAAACGGTGGCGAGGCGGGAGGCCATCAGGTAATGATGGTCCGTCGCGTTCTTGCGGAAGTGGCGGCGATAGATATCGATGATGGTGACGGTGGCGAGGGAGTTGATCTCGCCGGAAGTGGACGACATCGCCGCCGAGAAGATGACGGCGACGATGAGGCCGACGAGGCCGGCGGGAAGATAGCGGGTCACGAACGACAGGAAGATGAAGTTGGTGTCGTTGCCGCCGCCGGCTAAACGCAAGCCGTCGGCGCGGGCGGCGTCGAAATCGCGCTGGGCTGCGCGGTAGCGGGCGAGATCGCCGGAGGCTTGGGCGGCGTCGCCGGAGCGGCGGCCGGCGAGGTAGCCGCGGGCGGCGGCTTCGCGGGCGGCGAAGGCTTTTTCGTAAGTGCGTTCCACGGGGGCGTAGCCGGCCAGGCGTTCGACGCGCTTCTGATCGACCGGATGAAACAGCATGGGCGGGCGCTCGAAGTGGAATAAGACGAAGACCATCGCGCCGATGAAGAGGATGAAGAACTGCATCGGGATTTTGGCGACGGCGTTGAACAGCAGGCTGAGGCGGCTTTGGGCGACGTTTTTTCCGGTGAGATAGCGCTGGACCTGGCTTTGATCGCAGCCGAAATAGGCGAGGGCGAGGAACATGCCGCCGATGAGGCCGCTCCAGACGTTGTAACGGTCGTTCCAATCGAAGTGGAGATTCACGGCGTTGAGGCGGCCGGCGGCGCCGGCGAGGCGTATGGCGTCGAGGAAGGAAACGTCGTGCGGGAGCAGATGCACGGCCATGAACAGGGCGACGATAAGCGAGCAAAAAATCAGCGACATCTGTTGCACGTCGGCCCAGGTGACGGCTTTGATGCCGCCGAGGGCGGTGTAGGTTACGACGAGCGAGCCCATGATGACGGTGGTGAGGTGATCCGACCAGCCGAGGATCACGGAGAGAACGACGGCGGGGGCGTAGAGAGAAAAACCGGCGGCGAGGCCGCGCTGCAGGAGGAAGATGCCGCTGACAAGGGCGCGGGTTTTGGCGTCGAAACGCTGTTCGAGATACTCGTAGGCGGTGTAGACTTTGGCGCGATGGAAGATCGGGACGGCGGTGGCGGAGAGGATCACCATGGCCACGGGAAGGCCGAAATAGAACTGGACGAAGCGCATGCCATCGACGTAGGATTGGCCGGTGGTGGAGATGAAGGTGATGGCGCTGGCCTGGGTGGCCATGATGGAGAGGCCCATGGCGTACCAGGGCATTGATCGGCCGGCGAGCATGTACTTGCCGGTGGTGTCGCTGCCGCGTCCGCGATAGAGGCCGTAGGAAACGATGAAGGACAGCCATCCGGCCATGACGATCCAATCGAGCGGTCTCATGGAGCGACGAGGCGCGAGAAGAGATAGAGCGAGACGATGACGAAGGCGAGATAGAACAGAACGCCCATATAGACACGCGGCCAGGTGCGAAGGAACGGCGGCGGAGGGTCGAGGACCGGGCGGCGCTCCCCGGGTGGGAGCTCGATCACTGGCCGGTCCCGGCGGCTAAGGCCGCGCCGGCGGTGGTTTTTCCGGCACTGAGCAAGTTGGCGAAAACGCGGAAGGCTCCGGGGACGCCGGCGGGCAGTTCGCGGAACCAGGAGAAGGCGGTGAAGACGAAGGCTCCTTTGCCATAGCGGGTGAAGAGCGTCGCGCCTTTCAATGGATCTTCGCCGGGGTCGTGCATTTCAAAGAGGGGCTGGTAGCGATGGTCCCAGTCGTGGGCGAAGTATAGGCCGCGCTCCTGAATCCAGCCGGTGAAATCGCGGTCGGTAATTTCATTGGGCTGGTGGAGCAGAGGGCTGGAGGGATCGAGAACTTTGACGGGAGCGTCTTCGACGGTGACGCGGTCGTGGCTGAATTTGATCTCGTAGGGGCCGACGTGATCGAGCAGATGGGGATCGCCGCCGAAGAAGCCGCCTTCGAGAGTGTTGTACTGCACGACCATGGTGCCGCCTTGTTTGACGTAATCGAGAAGGCGGGGCTGGTTGGCGCGGAGATCGGGGCGGACGTTGTAGGCGCGGATGCCGGTGACGATGGCTTCGAAGCGCGTGAGGTCCGCGGTGGCGAGGTCGTCGGGGCTGAGCAGAGTCACGTTGCAGCCGATTTGGCGAAGGGCGGCCGGGACTTCGTCGCCGGCTCCCATGATGTAGCCGATGGAGCGGGCGTCCACTTTGATGTCGGAGCGCACGAGCTTCGCGGCCGCGGGCGGGAACATGTACTGCGGAGGGATGTGGCTGTAGGCGATGAGGTCCGTGGCGACGGCGATGTCTCGGCCATTTACCTCGGCGGAGGCTTTCAACTTGCCCGACGAATCCGCGGAGGGAGGGGAGACGCGGAAACGGAGCGCGGATTCCTGGCCGGCGTCCTTGAACGAGAACGGGAGGGAAGACGGATCGATTTTCCAACCTTCGGGAGCGGTGAGGCGCAGGGAGCCGGATTGCGCGGGAGCGGCGCTTTTCAATTGGACTTCGACCTCCCGTGGTTCGGCGGAACCGAAGACCATGGCGGCGTTGGCGAGCTCGATGGCGACGGGCGGGACGATGGCGAGCGGGCGGGTTTGTTCGCCGCGTTGATGATCGACGAAGCGATAGACGACGGGGCGGGAGACGCCGATTTCGCTCGGCGCCGAAGCGGAAGCGGAAGGTGACCTTATATAAGGGAGGGTTTTCGGGCTGGCCGATGAGGAGTGGATCGGAGACTGTATAGCGGTCGCCTTGTTTCGGTTCGCGCAGCCAATAGGGTTGAGAATAGGGGGCGCCGGCGGGGACCTTGGCGGTGAGATCGATGGCGAGCGGGGCGTTGGGTTGAAGGGGTTTGGAGGGCTTGATGACGGCTCCCTCGAAATCGACGCCGAGGGATTCGATGGGGAGGGGTCCGCGATTGACTTCGGTGGCGGTGATTTTGGCGGAGCCTCCGGGAACGTAGGCGTATTGATCGGAGGTGGCTTCGAGCCAGATGCCGGCGCAGAGGGCGATGGCGTCGTCGATGGATTCGAGTTTGCGCTTGGCGAGAGGATCGTCGAGCGACGGCGGCGAGGCGGCGGGCTTCGAGCAACGGCGCGACGGCGTTTTCGGGGTGATCCGCATTGAAGACTTCGATGGCTTTGGCGAGGGCGTTGCCGACGGGCGTTCCACCGGAGATGCGATTCCAGGAGAGATCGACGCCGTCGAAGAGATCTTTCGTGGGCGCGTCGCCGGCGACGAGGGTGAGAAATTCCTTGGAAGCGCCGGGGCGTTCGGCTGCGCCCATGCCCTGGCTGCGATGCATGGTGCGGCTCATGCCGGCGATCTGGCGGTAAGAATAGCCGAGGAGCGGATCGTAGACGCCGGGATCGACTTCGATGCGGCCGGGAAGTTTTTCGGCTTCCTTTTGCTGTTCGGGGGTGAAGGCGAAGGCGTTCCACATGAGGCGCTTCGCTTTCCAGGGACGGACCCACTTGAGTTGCTCGGGGAAGCGGGTGGGATCGGCGGCGGCGAAATAGGCTTCTTTCCCGAGGATGGCGGAGGCTTGATGCTGACCGTGTCCGTCGCGCGGAGTGCCGGAGAAACGGAGGATAACGACGTCGGGTTGGAAGCGGCGGATGACCCAGACGATGTCGCTTAGGGTTTGCTCGCGGCCCCATTTTTCGATGGCTTCCTGAGGGGTTTTGGTGAAGCCGAAGTCGATGGCGCGGGTGAAGAATTGTTCTGCGCCGTCGATGCGGCGCGCGGCGAGGAGTTCCTGGGTGCGAATGACGCCCATCGCGTCGCCCTGTTCCGTGCCGATAAGATTTTGTCCGCCTTCGCCGCGGGTAACGGAAAGATAGCCGGTGCGGACTTTCCTGCCGCGGGCGAGCCAGGCGAGGAGAGCGGTGTTCTCATCGTCGGGGTGGGCGGCGATCAGCAGCGCGCTGCCGGTGACGGCGAGGCGGCGCAGATCGAGCTCGGCCTTTTCCGAACCGGCGAGCTCGCGTTGCGCGCGGGCGGGCGGGGCGAGGAACGAGACGGCGAATGGAAACGTCAAAAAGAGAATATGCTGGAGCGAGAGAAATCGGCGCGGTTGAGTCACGGATATATCCATCTTATGTGAGCGCGGAGAGGAAACGGATGCGGGAGGTTCCGGACGGGCCGTCGTGGACGCATGCCGTGCGGCGAGGATTGCGCGCGGCGAAGGATTCGTTCTTCCCAAGGCCGAAGGCGGTTGCGCCGAAAGCGCCGTTGATCGGCGTGGCTTTGGGCGGCGGATTCGCGAGAGGGATCGCGCATATCGGAGTGCTGCGCGTTTTCGAAAAATACAAGATTCCGATTCATGCGATCGCGGGCGTGAGCGCGGGGTCGATGGTGGCGGCGGCTTACGCGGGCGGGGCGACGACGGCGGAGATCGAACGGGCGGCGCGCGGAATGCGGTTCCGCGACGTGGCGCGGTGGACGATCAGCCTGATGGGGCTGGCCGACAGCGGCCGGATGATTCCGTTCCTGGGGCGGTTGCTGAAGGCGACGACGTTCGAGCGGATGAACATCGCGCTGGCGGTGGTGGCTTCCGACATCGTCGCCGGCAAGCCGTTCGTGTTTCGCGGCGAGGGCGATGTGGTGCTGGCGATTCGCGCCAGTTGTTCGTATCCGGGGCTGTTTCAGCCGGTGCGGCACAACGGGTGTTGTCTGGTGGATGGATACGTTTGTTGCGAGGTGCCGACCGATCCGCTGCGGCACATGGGGGTGGACCGGGTGATCGCGGTACACTTGCCGGGGCCGAGCGGGGGCGTGGATCCTCGCAGTCTTTTCGCCGTGGTGCATCGGTGTTTTCAAGTGATGGGGACGCGGCTGGATAACGAGTGGCGGAGCCAGGCGGATTTGGTGATCGCGCCGGAGGTGGCGCACGTTCCGTGGGATTCGTTCACGAGCCTGGCGGAGATGATCGCGTTGGGGGAGAAGGCGGCGCTGGAGGCGCTGCCCGAGATCGAACGCTGGCTGGGGCGGGACGGCGCGTGGACAGCGGAGGCGCCGGCGCGGGTGAGGGAGCGGATCGATTGAGGCGGGACACGGGTCGAGACGGGGGTGAAGTTTTGTGTCACGTTTTTCCGGCATAATGTTGAAATGTTTGGGTGGACGGGTGTGACGGAGGGGTGGGACGGAAAGGTGGGTTTTCCCTGGAGGGGCGGGGCGAGGTTGTGGGTGGGAGTGGGGGGCGGAGGGGCGGTGCGCATTTGTCCGGAGTGTAGCAGGGGGCGGGAGGGGGCGGACGGGTTCTGCGGAGTGAGGTAATGGAATGAAGGGGGTGGGGGGTGAAAATAGTGGTGACTCGGTTTCGAATCCTTCGCTTCCTGTGGCTCCGCGCGCCCGGTGAACAACCCCAGAAACCCTGTCACGCCAATCCCAAACTTCCATCTCCCTCATTCCACTTGGCTCGGCGTGAACGCGCTACGGTTGAACCTCCCATGGGTTGACAACGGCCAAACCAACGACGGAGAAATCGCTAACGTTGCGTGAAACGAGAGTCAGGTTATTTTGGAGCGCGGTTGCGGCAAGTAGGGCGTCGATGACGGAGAGAGGGCGGCCTTTCCGCTTCGCCTGAGCCCGAAGCGATCCCCACCGATCCGCAACTGGCTGATCGACGGTTAGAATTCGGCCCTCGAACCATTGAGGCAATTCTCGATCGAGCCAATGCTCCAAACGCGCACGACGCTTGCCGGGGGGAAGAAGCTCGACCCCGAACCGAATTTCTCCGAACGTGAGGGTGCTGGCATAAAGGGAATCGATGTCGGCCGCCTCCAGCCACTAATTCACCAACCGGTCCGGTTCGCCTCGTCGATTGAATTCGGATAGAACATTTGTATCGAGCAAGAACCCCGTCATAGATCTATTAGGCGTCCGTAATCCTGTTGCCTCTCGAGGTTCAGCTCAGCGCCTGCGAATGGCGATTCCATCAGAAACTGCGCCAGATTCTTCCTGGGGATTGCGGCTTTGCGTTCGGGTGTTTTCTCCCGCAGGCGGCCAGGGCGTGATCGAGCACTTCATCGGGACTGCGAAAATGCCCGGCCTCGATTTCCGATTGAATGACATTTCCCTGCTCGGGTTTGAGGTTGATCGTCATTGCTGGACGCCATTCCGGCCCATTCGGGGCGGTTCGCTTCATGATCTCACTTCTCTACGCGCTCCCGCCTGAGGGGCGAGTTACCGCGCGATGTGCGCCACTTCGAAAAATGAAAGCCCTCCGAAGAGGGCTTTGTTCGAGGGCGCTCGGTGAGCGTTGCCTTACGTTCGCAAAGCAGCGAACTTATTGGAATAAGTCCGAGCAATCGCGGCTTGGATACACTATCCATGTTGTAATCCATCTCGGCCCAGGAGTCAACCATGAAGAACGCCCAAGTGCTCGAATTCAAACAAGTGTATCCAAGCTGCAATCCTCGACAAACCGCAACACCAGACGCAGTTGATGTATCACGCCAATCCCAAACTTTCATCCCCCTCATCCCGCTCACCCAACCCGCCCCCCCCCAACCTCGCGCCCATTCCCCCTGCTACACTCCGGGCAAATGCAAATCGCCCCACAACCCTCCTCGCCCCTCTCCCCCACCCCGATCCGCGCCCGCGCCACGCCCCCAACACCCTCCCGCCCCACTACAGAAAATCCTCCGTTTCCGCCTGAAATTCCATCACGGCCACCCAGCCGATCTCTTCAATGTCATACCGGAAAAACGTGACACAAAATCGACCCCCTGTCACCACCTCCGTCCCACCCCATCGACAAAGGATTCCTAACCCGCAATGCACCCCCAGTTCAACTCTCCCCGGCGCGCCACCGTAAAACCCGCCTCAGAACAGCTTCAACTCCACCGGCGCCCCCGCCGCCACCCCCAACCTCCGCGCCGCCGAATCCTGATTCACCGCCACTTCCAAATACCCCGCGCTCCCCACAATCACCACCGGCTCCCCCACCGGCCCCCTCGGCGAACGTCCCCGCCAACCGGCTCAGCCGCTCCATCCCCGCCAGCACCTTCCCTCCTATCTTCTTCGGATTCTCGGCACCCAAATGAGGATGGCGGCTCACGCCAAGCGATATAGCCGGATTCAGGCCCTCCGCGTAAATCTGCAATACCGTTCCCTCCGAACCCGGCTTCAACCGTGCGGCCGGCCCATCCCGTTCATCCAAAATCAACAGTTCCTTGGCCCGCACCCGCGCCGCCACCAGCGATCAAACCACAGCGCCAAACGCCGCAGCGCAAAACGGTAGGAAAAGTTCTTTGAGGATGATGCCGGCTCTTTCGATTCAGCGCACAACCGAATGGATTTGAGACGGCCCCGCCGGCGGAACTCCCGCCTTCTCCATCTTCCCCTCCGTCAACTCGAGACCGATAATTGACATACACACGGAGTCTCGATAGCCTACGTGGAACGGATCCCCGAATCGACCCCCATGAATAAGCGCATCACGACTGTTACGCCGGAAACCACCATCCGGATCATTGATCGTACGGCAAAGCCAGGCCAGCGCCCCGACGCCCTGAAAGCCCAACTGAAACACGCCGCCATCCGTGACCGGGATCTAGACCGCGAGATCGCGACCGCCTGGTCGGCCGTGGACGGAGAAACATGGCAACGGCTCGACGGCCTCGAACGGCGCAAAAACTCAACCGCCTCACGCCCCTCGACACCGGAATAGGCCTCCGCGCCCATCTTCCGGGAGCAGTATCGGGGGGATAATGATCAAAGGAGCCGTTCGATGACCATAACTTTGCCGCTTCAACCCCAGGAAGAAGCCAAACTAATCGCGATCGCGCAGGCGAAGGGCGTCTCGACGGATGCTCTCGTACGCGAAGCCCTCGACAACATCCTCGCCGGCGCCCCGGACCACCCAGAGACGACCCCCGACCCACCCCCCATCTGGGAGTTGATCCTCGACAACATGAAGGACGTTCCCCCGGAAGATTTCGCGAATCTCCCCACGGACGGCGCGAGCGAGCACGATCATTACCTCTACGGCCACCGCAAGCGCGCCCAATGAGCGCGGCCTTTGCGGACACGTTCTACTGGATCGCGATTACGGACAATCAGGACCGATCCCACGAGAAGGCGAAATCCTTCTCTATTCCCACGACGCCCCGCATACTCTGCACCACTGAAGAAGTCCTCACGGAATATTTGAATTACTTCGCCGCCTGGGGTCCGAATTTCCGGCACAAAGCCTCGATCAATATCCAATCGTTCGGACGGTGCGACAAGAGGACGCTTCGCTGGCCGCCGACTTGAATCCTTGGCCCCCTGGTCCGAACAAGGTTTCCACTCCGACGGGACGAAATTTCAAAGAGCCGGTTACCTTCGGTTACCCGGACCGAAGGGCATCCTCCTCATCAAACCCCATCGCCGTGCGCGAAGCAACGACCTGTTCAACGATTGCGAAACCGGCGCGGCACGTTGTCAGCACATCCGGGCTACCCGGCACATCGAAATGCCAAGAGAAAGTAAGAGGATGCGTCTCAACGGGTGCGTCCGGGCCGACCTTGTGCCTTCCAATCGGCCTCCGTCCACTGAAGTCAACTTCGACGTAGCCACCACGGGACATGTCGAGGCCTCCCGGGAAACTCGCGCCTACCGATTGCAGCTTCTCGATCGGCGCCTTATGCATCTCACCATTGCGCATTTCGTGTAACAGAAGTAGCGTTTTATCTTTTAACAGGCCTTCATCTATTTCCTTTTTCCACACTCTGTACCGCTCGTCGATCGGCTTCCGAGGCTGCAGCTTAATAGGCTCGGTAGCGCTGCATAGTGCCGACAGGAACGCGCTTAGAAAATAGACGAAAACGTCACTTTCGATCGCATTTTCCATTAAAGAGAGAAAGAATCGGCTCTCGGCGAGCTTTTCCCTCGCAGAGGCATTGATTTTTCGCCGAGGAGTCACTCCTGCACTTCACTACAACAGAACCACAATAGAATGTCTTCACCCCGGCATCGGACCACTATGCCCGATATCCGAGAAATCCACTCCCCGACCCACTTCCCGCAGCATCATAAAGCCCATGCCACGCGATTAAGCACGACAAAGACTCCCGAGGTGCTAACTGTGAATGGTTAGGACGGAGGTCGTCGAGCAGGACGCGGCAAGCCCAGCCTACGCCAGACCGCCTTCACCACATGAAACCCTTGCCGCGACCCGTGGGGATCCGCGAGCGCGGAACGCGGCGAACCGAAGCCCGCCGCGGGACGCCTGCCGAGATGCGGGCCAAGCACCGCCAATCGCGTTAGCCACTGCTCCCCGCGCGGGAAGGACTTGGCCTAAAGCAAGAAGTCTCAACTGCTCAGGGCACCGCATCCCCGCCTGACTGGCCATAGTAATCTCGCGATAAGCAAGGTCCTCTCCTCGTTCCAGAATCCGTTTGCGCCTAAACGTCGGCTTGCGGAAGCATTTCACAAGGTAAGAATCGGAAATTACGGCCACACGCGCAACAATGCCATTTATCACGCCCTTCGGCAAAATGCCCGAGAAATGCTCTGGACTCCCTCCAGGAATGGAGCGAGGCCAACCTCCGCTCGGCATCCAACAACCAACATTGGGACGCGACGTTGGTAGCTCTGCCCGGCATCCGGGTACTTCGAATAGAGAAGAATGGCCAAAATAACCCAAATCAGCTTATCCGTTACGCGAACCACGATCCTTCGACGGGTTTTGTTGTTGGTTCTTTTTTGTAAGTAATTGACTACCATATAGTTACACCAAAAGCCTTGTGTTTTGACAAGCAGTTGGGGTAACCTATGAACTGAGAGTGGGCGGCTCCATAAGTTACCCCTTGACCGCCAGGCCCGATTTCAGTTCGCGCTGATTTCGGGCCTTTTCCTTTTTTTCTAGTCCCATTGTTCCACGACATTGCCTCTGTAATATGACAATCATGTTACACCGGAAGCCGACACCTATCTGTAACTGACCTGTAACCATTTTGATACATTAACCGAGCGGAACAGTGCCTGTGTCGTCTACCAACCACTGCCATTCGATAGCGCCGTATGGCTATGTGCGGAAAGAAGACCTCGCCGAACACTGAAATTCAACCGCAGTAGCGCCCAGCGAACCGGCTGGCAGGGCACTCACGAGCCTTCCTTGTTCAAAAAAAACGGTGACGCATCCACGGCCCGACATACACTTCACGCCGACCGGCAGTTCGTGGCTGAACACGACAAAGCGCTTATGCCGGGTCCTCAGACAAAATCGTTTGCGTCGCAGCGTATCTCACGATCCCGAAGAGGCGATTACGGCTATCGGAGAATACACCTGCAAACGCTTTTAGATCCCCAAGCAATTTCCCTGGACCGTGAAGGTTTCCGACGTCCCCGTAAAGATCAAGCGCGCCTGATGCACAATCGATAATCCACATCCTGCTTGACGCAGACCACTAGCAACCGGCCTGCTCAATCGCCCGAACGAGCACGGCACCGGACAATCCGAAAATTCATCCGCCCAGCCCTACGCAACTGGCCCTGGCCCGATAAGCGAAATCAATACACATTCGCGCAGGTTTTCATCGCTTGCCCTACTCAGCAACGCAGAAACCCAGTCACGC
Source organism: uncultured Acidobacteriota bacterium (assembly GCA_963823105.1). Taxonomy (GTDB): domain Bacteria; phylum Acidobacteriota; class Terriglobia; order Bryobacterales; family Bryobacteraceae; genus JAJYKC01. Next base: position 190,857 of record CAWGKC010000003.1, on the reverse strand, counting down.
CAATCCCAAACTCCCATCTCCCTCATTCCACTCGCCCAACCCTCCCCTCACACCCTCGCGCCCCATTCCCCCCTGCTACACTTCGGGCAAATGCAAATCGCCCCACAACCCGCCTCGCCCCTTTCCCCCACCGCGATTCGCACCCGCACCACGCCCCCAACACCCTCCCGCCCCACCCCGGAAGATCCTCGTTTCCGTCGGGAATTCCGTCACAGCCTCCAGGCCAATCTTTTCAATGTCATACCGGAAAAAACGTGACACAAAATCGACCCCCTGTCACCACCTCCGTCCCACCCCATCGACGCAGGATTCCTAAACCCGCAATGCACCCCCAGCTCAACTCTCCCCGGCGCGCCCCGCAAAACCCCCCTCAAAACAGCTTCAACTCCACCGGCGCCCCCGCCGCCACCCCCAACCTCCGCGCCGCCGAATCCTGATTCACCGCCACTTCCAAATACCCCGCGCTCCCCACAATCACCACCGGCTCCCCCGCCGCCCCCTCGGCGAACGTCCCCGCCAACCGGCTCAGCCGCTCCATCCCCGCCAGCAATTCGAACGGCCGCGTCCGCACCGCCTCGAAGTCCCGAATGTGCAGGTTCGTGATCAAATTCCCAAACCGGTCGATCTTCAGAATCGTCCCCGTCCACACCCGCTTGCCCGTCCGCACCGGCTCGAACGAACCCGCCCTCCATTCATCGGCGATCTTCTCCCCGAACCGCTCCACCGGCACGCCCGCCGCCAGATGCGCCGCCACCGGCGCGAAAATATCCCGCCCATGAAACGTCGCGCTCACCGGCTTCAGAAAATACTCCTCGGCCGTAATCTCCCGCATCTCGTACGCCGTCCCCGCCAGCGCCATCGGCAACAACCCGTTGTCCGGCGCGATAAAGTAATGCCCCGCCGCCTCCGCCAGCACCGGCCGCCGCGCCGTCCCGACGCCGGGATCCACCACCACCACATGAATCGTCTTCTCCGGAAACCAGCGCCACGCCTGCCCGAACGTGAACGCCGCCTCGACGATCTCAAACGGCCGCAGCTCGTGCGTGATGTCCACGATCCTCGCCCGCGGCTCGATCGACAGAATCGCCCCCTTCATCGCCCCGGCGAAATGGTCGGCGCTTCCGTAATCGGTGGTCAGTGTGATGAGCGGATCGGGCATCTGTTGTTACACTAAAAACAACCGCCGTGCTGTGCTCTTATTTCGATCACAACGCTTCCACGCCGCCCTCGCCGGAGGTGCTGGAGGCATTCCTTCCGGTCGCCTGCGAAGTGTACGGCAACGCTTCCAGTATCCATTATCGCGGCCAGGTCGCACGGCAGCGTCTGGAGATGGCCCGCCGTCAACTCGCCTCGCTCCTCCATTGCGATCCGAAAGAAATCGTCTTCACCAGCGGCGGCACCGAAGCCAATAATCTCGCGATCTTAGGCGCTGTCCGCCATCGCTCCGGCTCCCGCGGCCACATCGTTTCCACCCGCATCGAGCACCCCTGCGTGCTCCAAGCCTGCGCGCAACTGGAGCGTGAAGGCGCATCGGTCACCTACGTCCCCGTCGCCTCCAGCGGCGTCGTCGATCCCTCGGAAATCGCCCGCGCGTTGCGTCCGGACACCGCCCTCGTTTCGCTGATGCATGTCAACAACGAGACCGGCGCCATCCAGCCCATCCGCGAAATCGCCGCCCTCGCCCATCAGGCCGGCGCGCTCTTCCACTCCGACGGCGTGCAGGCCTTCGGCAAGCTTCCCACCCGCGTCGACGATCTCGGCGTCGATCTTTATTCCATCAGCGGCCACAAAGTTTACGCGCCCAAGGGCATCGGCGCGCTCTTCATTAAGAAAGGCGCGCCCATCGATCCGCTCCTCTTCGGAGGCCGCCAGGAGCACGGCCTGCGCGCCGGTACGGAAAACGTCGCCGGAGCCGTCGCCCTCGGCCGCGCCGCCGTCGCCATCGCCGACGGTCTCGACGAGGAAACGGATCGCCTGCGAAATTTGCGCGATCTCCTCGAACAGGGCGTGCTCGCCCGCGTCCCCGACGCCAGCGTCAACGGCGCGCGCGATCGCCGCGTCGCCAACACCTCCAACATCTGTTTCGACGGCATCGAAGGCGAGGCCATGGTCATCTCGCTCGACCTCAAAGGCTTCGCCGTCTCCAGCGGCTCGGCCTGTTCGAGCGGCGCCGTCGAGCCCTCGCACGTCCTGCTCGCCATGGGCCTCCCGCCCGCCCGCGCCCGCGCCAGCCTGCGCTTCTCCCTCGGCCGCGGCAATACTCTTGAGGAAGTGGACGCGCTCATCGACGCCGTCGCCGGATCGGCCACCCACCTGCGCCGCCTCTCGCCCACTTACACCGGCCGTGAACGGCAATAACTCCGTCGTCGCCGTCGCCATGTCCGGCGGCGTCGATAGCTCCGCCGTCGCCGGTCTTCTCCATCGCGAAGGCCGCCGCGTCGTCGGCCTCACCATGCAGCTTTGGAACCAGCGCCGCTTGCCCGATCTCATTCCCGAAGGCGGCGACAACGGGACGCTGCTGCTCCCTCGACGACGTCTACGACGCCCGCCGCGTCGCCGAACAACTCGGCATTCCTTATTACGTCGTCAATTTCGAGGAGCGCTTCGAGCGCCAGGTCGTGAAGCCGTTCGTCGACGACTATCTCGCCGGCCGCACGCCCATCCCCTGCACCCTCTGCAACAACTTCATCAAGTTCGACCAGTTTCTCGACATGGCCGAAGGCGTCGGAGCCGAGCGCATCGCCACCGGCCACTACGCCCGCATCGCCTACGACACCGCCTCCGCCCGCTGGCAAATGAGCCGCGGCGTCGATCGCGGCAAGGATCAAACCTATTTCCTCTTCGGCCTTACGCAGGACCAACTCTCCCGCACCCTCTTCCCCCTCGGCGCGATGACCAAGCCCGAAGTGCGCGATCTCGCCGAAGGCCTCGGCATCGCCGTCGCCCGCAAGCCCGATAGCCAGGAAATCTGCTTCGTCCCCAACGGCGACTACGCCGCTTTCATCGACGCCTATTTCCGCGAGCGCGGCCTCGATCCCGCCGCCTCCCAAGGCGAAATCGTCGACCGCGACGGCAAAGTCCTCGGCGAGCATTCCGGCGTCCACCGCTTCACCGTCGGCCAGCGCCGCGGCATCGGCATCGCCGCCGCCGAGCCGCTCTACGTCATCTCTACCGACCCCGCCTCCCAGCGCGTCACCGTCGGAGGCGATGCCGATCTGCTCGGCGCGCGGCTCACCGCCCACTCCGTCAATTGGATCTCCATCGCTCCTATCCAATCTCCGCGCCGCGCGCAAGTGAAGATCCGCAATCGCCACGCCGCCGCCGCCGCCACCCTCACGCCCCTCGATGGCGATTCGCGCGTCGAGGTCCGCTTCGACGAACCGCAGCGCGCCATCACCCCCGGCCAGGGCGCGGTCTTCTATGATCGCGATCTCGTGCTCGGCGGTGGCTGGATCGCGTGATCCCCTATCTCCTCGCCCGCTTCGTTCTCTTCACCCTCGCCCACACGCCCCTCCCCCTCGCCCTCCGCTTAGCCCGTTTCTACACGTCCCTCCTCGATCACGCCCTCCCGCGCCTCCGCCGCGTCGCTCTGCGCAATCTTACGCCTCGCCGGTTATCCCGCCCACCGAACACGCCCCCATCGCCGATGGCGTCTTCGCCTCCATCGCCCGCCTCCTCGTCGCCTTCGCCCGCTTCCCGCAAATCCACCGCGCCAACGTCGCCCAATGGATTCGCTACGAGGGCTTCGAACACTTCGAGCGCGCCAAAGCCGCCGGCCTTGGCGTCCTCTTCGCCACCGCCCATCTCGGCAATTGGGAACTCAGCGCCTTCGCCCACGCCCTCATGGCCGAACCCATGCACATCGTCGTTCGCCCGCTCGACAACCCCCGCATCGATTCGCTCGTCGAGCGCCGCCGCCGCCTCTCCGGCAACTTCCTCATCGAGAAAAAGGAAGCCGCCCGCGCCATCCTCCGCGCCCTCCAATCGAACGAAGCCGTCGGCATTCTCATCGATCAAAACGCCTCCCTCGCCGAAGGCGTCTTCGTCGATTTCTTCGGCGTCCAAGCCTGCGCCAACTCCGCCTTCGTCAAAATCGCCGCCCGCACCGGAGCCGCCGTCATCCCCGGCTTCGCCCTCTGGTCCGAATCCGAGCGCCGCTACATCCTCCGCTTCTACCCGCCCCTCGAAATCTCCGGCGACGCCGCCGCCGACACCCAACGCCTCCATTCCGTCCTCGAATCCGTCATCCGCGAACACCCCGACCAATGGCTCTGGATTCACCGCCGCTGGAAAACCCGCCCCCCCGGCGAACCCGCGCTCTATTGACTATTCGCTTCGCAACGCCGTCGCGGGGTCCACCCGCGCCGCCCGCCGCGCTGGGAAGTAACTCGCCGCGAGCGATACACAAGCCATCAGCCCCGCGACGCCCGCGAATGTCGCCGCGTCCCACGGCTTCACCCCATACAGCAAGCTCGCCAGCGCCCGTGTCAGCGCCGCCGCTCCCGCCAACCCGATGCCAACGCCCGCCAGCGTCAAAACTAATCCCTGCCGCAACACCAATCGAATTACGTTTCCCCGTTCCGCGCCCAGCGCAATGCGTATTCCGATCTCTCTCCCGCGCCTCGCCACCACGTAGGAAATCACGCCATAAACGCCCACCGCCGCCAGCGCCAAAGTCAGCGCCGAAAAAATCGCCAGCAGCAGCGTCTCGAACCGCGCCGCGCCCGAAGCTTCTTCCAACATCTCCCGCATCGTTACCACTCGCGCCGCCGGCAAATCCCGATCCACTTTCCAAACCTCCGCCCGCATCCCCGCCGCCGCATCCGTTCTCGCCCGCGCCACCAGCGTAATCCAACCCATCGCCGGCGTCATCGAAGGCGGAATCTGCGAGTACGCGTAGTAGGCCACCGGCGGCTCTTCATACGCCAGCCACTGCCTTACGTCGCCCGCCACTCCCACAACCTCGCACAGTGGTGGATTGCCCGGATACCCCGGCCGGATTCGCTTCCCGGCCGCATTCTCTCGCGGCCAGAATCGCCGCGCCATCGTCTCGCTGACAATCGCCACGCACGGGCTATTCGCCGTGTCGCTTTCGGAGAATTCGCGCCCCCTCTTTATTGGAATGCCCATCGCGCGAAAGTACCCAGGACTCGCCGCTCTCCATCGCGCCACAGGCTCCTTCCCCCGCTCCGGCGCCGGTCTCCCCGCGATCGTGAACGGCAGCGATGGATCCACGCCGCTCATCGGAAGATCCCGCGTCGCCGCCGCCGTCTCCACTCCCGGAACGGTGCGAATCCCCGCAACCAGCCGCCCGGCCAGCGCCTTCAGCCGCTCCGCCGAAAGATTCGCCGGCAGCGGAATCCGCAGCGTCGTCACGCCGTTTCCATCGAACCCCGGCTTCACCGCGCGCAGTTCCGCAAAGCTTCTAGCCAGCAGCGCCGCGCCGATGGTCAACATCACCGTCAGAGCCATCTCACCGGCCACGAGAATGCCGCGCATTTTTTGCCGGCCCATACTATCGTTCGCGCCCCGGCCCGCTGCCTGGAGCGACGGCGCCAGCCCCGCTAATGCCGCTGTCGCCAACGTCACCGCCAATGAAAACGCCAGCGCGCGCCCATCCACGCCAATCTCGTTCATCCGCGGAATGCTTCCCGCCGGCGCAAGCGCCAACAGCGCGGGTACGCCCGACGCCGCCAACGGCAATCCCACCGCCCCTCCACCCAGCGCCAACAGCAGGCTCTCGAAGAACGCGTGCCCCATCAGCCGCCCCCGCCCCGCTCCCAGCGCCGCGCGAATCGCCATCTCTTTCCGCCGCCCCGCAGCCCGTGCCAGCATCAGATTCGCCACGTTCGCGCAAGCCGCCAGCAGCACCAGTCCCGCCGCGCCAAGCAGCACGAAAAGCGAAGGCTCGACGTCGCCCGCGATATGCTCGATCAACGGCGTCGTCACCAACCCCAAACCCGCGCCGCTCTGCGGAAATTCCCGTCCCAGCCGCCCCCGCTCCGCCTCCGCCCTCGCCCGCGTCTGGTCCAGCGTCCTCCCTGGCCGCAACCGCGCCAGCGCCGCGATCCAATGCAACCCGCCCGCATCCGCCGGATTCAGCCGCAGCGGCGCCCACATCTCCTGCTCCCCTTGCGGCGAGGGAAATCGTGGCATCACTCCCACCACCGTCGCGCTCGCCCCATCCACCCTCAACCGCCGCCCCAATATCCGCGGATCTCCGCCGAACTCGCGCCGCCACAGCCCGTAGCTCAGAATTACCACCCGCTCCCCGCCCGCCCGTTCCTCCTCTGGCCGAAACGTCCTTCCCAGGATCGGCTGGATTCCCAGCAAATCGAAGTACCCCGCCGTCACGTTCGCCCCCGGCACGTGTTCGGTCCCGCCGGTCTCGCTCAGATTAAAACCCAGCGGAACCCAGGCCTCCATCGCGTCGAACAATTCCCGCTCGCCGCGCCAAGCCAAAAAATCCGGCGTCGAAAACAAGTTCCCCGCGCCGCCTTCCATCCGCTGCGAAACCGCCGCCAGCCGCCCCGGGTCGCGATACTGCAGCGGATGCAGCAACACCGCGTTGACCACGCTGAAAATCGCCGTGTTCGCCCCGATCGCCAGCGCCAACACCGCAACCACCGCCGCCGTAAACGCCCGGCTCCGCGCCAGCCGCCGCAGCCCGTATCGAAGCTCTCGCACCGCCTCGCCCATCATGGAATCCTCACATCCACGGTGTTCGCCGTCACCACCACGCTCCCGTTGCCCGCTCCCTTCAGACTTTACCGTAGCAAAACGTTGGATAACACTATAGGCGACAGAGTAAAGAGCCAGACACCAGAGTGAAAGCGTCCTTCACGATGGTCTGTGCTTGCACAAATCATGGCAAAGTAAAGTAGGGCAAAGGCGAACCCGGCAGCCGAAATCCCTCGCCAGATAAAGCCGGAGGATTCCAAAGACGCTTTCTCCGTTCCACCGAAAGGGCTCGACGTGTGGCAAAGCCTTAAACGGTCGACGGCGGCTTTCAAGGCAATGATCTCCGCCGGAGATACAAACACTGGGGATTCCGCCGAAGGTGAGCGCCAATTCCGACGGGAACACGGTCACTATCCCGGGCTGATCCCGATCAGCCGTCGGAGCGAAGCGGCGCCGGTTCCCTGATCGTGGAAGAAGCGATCGGATTCGTCAAGAGCAAATCCGGAGCGTAGCGGAGGAAAAACGCCGCAAACGGGCAAAGGGGTGCGGAGAAAGGCGGCAGGCCTTGCCCCGGCTCAGCACACAGTGACCCGGAGCGCGGAGAGCGCTCCGAATCGGAATCCTGAAATACGAGTACGTCACTTCTACGGATAACGCGTTGATACGACCCAAGCGAGATGTTCAATGCCCTGTTCGGCGTTTTTGGCGCACGACATATGTAAACACGGGCCTGCCGGACTTATTGATCCATGCGAAGGTTCCTTTTCGGTCCAGCTCGACCGATGCAAGTCCGTACGTGAATGGCGCAGCGGCAGAGAATATTCCGGGAAATGCGGAATTGCCGGTCTTGTCGATGAATCTGGAACTCCAGACTCCCGGACCATCACTTTTCGAAACGACGGCACGTCCGTCGGAGAAGCTTTCCGCGGATTCAAACTGAGGACGGATCACATAGTCTCCGGCGTGATCAATAAATCCCATTTCCCCATCCTCCTCAACCACTGCCATGCCTTCCGAAAATGGTTCGGCCGACTGAAACCTCGGAGGAATTGAGATTTGGCCGGACCGGTCCACGAACCCCCACTGGTTGCCAATTCGGACCGGAGCCAGCCCTTCGGCGAAGTCCTTTGCATCGTCAAAGCGGAGATCGGAAACGGGCTCGCCGCGTTTGTCGATGAAGGCGTACCGGCAAGCGTAACTTGCACCTGGTTCCGTAGGTTGGAATGCGAAACGCTGGCACGAGCCGCCGTTAGTGATCCGACAGGGTCCACTGATGATCACAGCAGCGCGATCCTCGTGAAAGCTTGCTCCGTAGGTCAGACGTGGCGGAATGACGAATTGCCCGTGACTATCGATGTAACCTGTAGTCCCTACCTCACTAGAAACAGAGACTCGTGCGAGTCCTTCCGAGAACGGATCTACCCATTGATACTGCGGTGCGATGGCGAACTGTCCCGCGCGATCGATGAAGCCCCACTTTGGGAACTTATCATTTGGAAAACCGGCATATCGGGACGCAGGAGCAAATCCCTCAGAAAAGTCGAAGGCGAGCCACGCGTCGGAGCGGAAGATAACCTTGCCGAAACGATCCATATAGCGATACCCATGGTCATCCTTGACGGCCAGCAGACCTTGGTGAAATTCACCGAAAGAGTTGTCATTTGCCGGGAGACTCGCTGCGATAATCACTTTACCGGAGGCATCGATATATCCTGCTTTGCCATTCCGCACAAAACGGAACAGTGGATCGGCTGGTTTACTTCGGATGCTCCAAATGGTGTAGCTCCATTCGCAGGCCCGTACCACGGGCACTAAAAGAAGAACGCTAGCCGCGAAACAGAAAAGCGTTCGGCCCTTGCCGGCGTAATATCCGACACCGATCATACGCACTCCATGGTAAATCAACCAGCGAGAGTGCAGGCGACGGCTACGAACTCGCCTTTCCGCGATTCTTTCGCATCGAATCACCTCGCATCTCGATGCGAGGCGCGTTATGGACGAGGCGGTCGAGAATGCCATCGGCGAGTGTGGGATCGCCGATCTGTTCGTGCCATCGCGGGACTGGAGGTTGCGAAGCCAAGATCGTCGACCGCACCTGATGGCGGTCCTCGCAGAACCCCCCTTTCGGGAAGGTTAGCTTGCCGGGTCGTTATCCAGCGCCCCTCGCCCTACGGACCGTGGAATTCATTCCGGGATCAAGCCGATCACGATTCCGGGATTGGCCAATTGGTGATCGGCTTCCCGTCGGAATCGATGACCGCCTTCAACCCGGAACGGTGATCGAAGTCATCCCGCAGCGCTGATCGCATGCACTTCGGAATCGCGACCGCCTTAGCCCGGATATACAAAAACAATGTTTCCTTTAGCATTGACGGCTATCCGCCGCGCTTGTGCGGCTCAAGAGCCTGTTATCAATAAGATCATAACTAGGTAGACACAATGCCGCGGAATTCGGCCACCGCTCTTCACGTCACAATATACCCGATGTCTACTTACTCATGAACTGATTAATATTAACTTTGCGTGAGTAGCCGCGCCAGATTTGCGAGCATGAGGATGTCGAAGGCGAGGTAGTGGAGTGCTGCCAGCGTCTTGGCGAGGCGTTCGTAATCTCCGGGCAGACGGCGGATGCGGGCTGCCCAGGCAAAGCTGCGTTCCACCACCCATTGGCGCGGTACTAGGACAAATCCTCGCGTGACCTCGGTATGTTTGACCACCGCCACCCGCACGCCCCAGCGCTGCCGTTGCATCCAGCCGAGTCAGACTCAGCCAGGATTGGTCAGATCCTGCCAGATGACAACCAGCGCTCAAGTCGATCGGCGTAGGTGCGGCTCGAGCGATGCTCCGAGCCGTCCGAGAGCTTCACCATGAATTCGCGGTTCTCGATGGATCGCAGTTCCAGTATGCCTTTTGACTGCACAATTCGGGAGCGGTGTATGCGAATAAACTTTGCCGGGTCGAGCCTCTGTTCGAGAGAAGCCATCGTCTCGCGTAACAGGAAAGAACGACCGTTGACGTGGAGTTCAACATAGTCGCCGGCAGCCCCAATCCACTCGACATCCTCTGCCGTGACGATTTGAATGCGGGATCCGGTTTGCACCGTAAACCGGGACGCTTATTCGTCCGAGGCGCGGCCCAGCATTTTCATAACCCGCTGTGCCATGTCGGCCTTTGATTCGGAATCGACCAGATCACGAGCTCGACCGACTGCTGCCGCGAAGCGTGTGTCGTCCACCGGCTTCAACAGGTAATGCACCGCATGAACATCGAATGCCCGCAAAACATGTTGCTCATACGCCGTTAGAAAAATGACGGCGGGCAGGTTTTCTATGGGCAATGCATGCAGAACCTCGAAACCGTCCATCCCCGGCATCTGGATGTCGAGGAACACGACATCGGGAGATTGTTCCAGAATTCTCTCCACCGCGGATTGCCCATCTCCGCATTCTCCAACGATCTCAACATCCTTGAATTTGCGCAGCCTGAGAACGACGCCACGGCGCGCCAACGGCTCGTCGTCGACGATCAGAGCGCGCACGGCAAGGCCTCCTGCAGATTCCGAGCCCTGCGTAACGGCAATTCCAGCACGACTTCGCAACCGCCCGCTTCAGGCCAAGCAAGCGAGAATTCAAAATCCGTCCCATAAAGTGTTTTCAGGCGCTCCGCCGTGTTTCCGAGACCGATTCCATTTCCATTCTTTTTTTGCTCGCCCTCACCGCGCCGTCCGGAGTTCCCGATGACAATTCGCAGCCTGTCGGCATGCAGCGCGCTCTTGATCGCAATCCACCCGCCTTCAACCAGTGGCGCCACCCCGTAGCGCACGGCGTTCTCAACCAGCGGCTGCAGCAACATGTTTGGCACCAGGGCATCCCGCGTTTCCGATCGGAACACCATATCGATTTTTAGCCGCTCCCCAGCCTTGTTTGCTCAATCGCCAGGTACCCTTCGGTAAAGGCCAGTTCCTGAGAAAGCGCCACCTCCGCCGTGACTTCGGAATCCAGGCTTGTGCGCAGAAGATCTCCTATCTGCGCCAGCATCCGCGTGGCCGCAGGCGCATTTCCATCCAGAACGAGCGTGGAGACGGCATTGAGCGAATTGAATAGGAAGTGTGGATTCAACTGATAGCGCAATGCAAGCAGCCGCGCCTCTCTGACCTCAGACTCGGCGCGAAGCAACCGCTCCTTCTCCTCGCTCGATTGCTGCCATTGCTTAATGCTGAAATACAAACTGCACCACATGAAGAGAACGAAAAAAGACCACGCCCAAACTGTAACCAAAGCGTGCCAGGGCACAGGATAGAAATTCTGCAAAATGAGGCCGGCTGCGCAGGCTACGGGAATGGATGTGACCATGGCCGCCGCGGCTGCTTTCAACTCAAAAGCGATCCAGGACTGCGATTGTCGCAGCAGCCAACGGCAAAAAGGGCGCAAGGCGCAACTTCCCAGGAACATCAAGACGATAGGCACCGTCTCTTCGTCGATATACACACGCTTAGTCAAAAACGCATGAATGGATTCCAGAAGGTCGTAAAGATAAAAGCAGCCCCATCCAATGATCTGGATTTGCCAGAAGGACCGCAAATTCAGGACATTCTCTCGATTCATGATCAGCATTTTAGCTTAACGATGAATCGGCATTCCACGGCCTGGCGCACGGAACCTTCGGTTCATCGCATTTCTCAATCGCCCGGCGGATTAGGTCCGGCTTATCAACTTCATTGAGCTAAGCTCTGAACACGGTTCGAAGTTAGATGTGGATCGTACCTGACGTAAAGCGCCTGTCATTTCGGCGCCACGACTTTATGGAAGGAAAAGAGGAGATATGAACATGCTTAGACAGTTGGGGAATCTCTGGATACTGTGGGTTACGGCGATTGTTCTGGCTTGCTCCATCAATGGCGTCGCTCAAGAGAGCTACAAAGTTACCGATTTGGGCGTTGTAAGCGACGAGGACAATTTCAGTTGTGCCATGGACGTCAATAGTTTCGGCTGGACGTTGTCCCAGGAGGGCGTCATGAATCCGGTCTCGCTTTTTAGTGGCGCGGTAGTCCTACCAGGCCAATCGGTGATAAATATTGGCGAACGCAAGATCAACCTCGGCACGCTTGGCGGGCAGAACAGTTGGATGAATTGGGGCGGCATCAACGACTTCGCGCAAGCCGTGGGTGAGGCCGAAACGGGGGTCCTTGACCCGGACGGCGAAGACTTTTGCGGCTTCGGCACACACCATATCTGTCGCCCGTATCTTTGGCAAAACGGTAGCATGAGCGCTCTCCCGACTCTGGGCGGAAATAACGGCTCGGCCAGCGATATCAATAACCGCGGGCAAATCGCGGGCACTGCGCAAACGGCGGTCGTTGACACGACATGCCCGCCATCCAACCCTCTCCGGACCGTATTGCCGGTTTTATGGGAAAAGGGGGGAGTTCGAGCTCTTCCGACGGTGGATGGCGATCCGGACGGGGTCGCATTCGCGATCAACGATCAAGGCCACGCCGTAGGCGGCACGGGGGACTGCGCCGGTGCGATTCACGCCGTATCGTGGGAAAACGACACTGCCGTTCAGCTTAACGACCTCGGATATGGCGCTACCGCCCAGGGCATTAACCATCGGGGCCAAATTGTTGGGATAGTTGACAGTACTGACACCATATTTGCCGCGCTTTGGGAGAACGGCGAACTCACAAACCTCGGCACTCTCCCGGGAGATTTTGCCGCCATAGCCACCGGCATCAACGACCGCGGCCAAGTGGTGGGAAGCACATTGGACTCCGGCTTCAACTGGGTCCAGGGCTTCCTCTATCGGGACCACGAGATGATCGACCTTAACACGCTGTTTCCCGCGAGTTCCAACCTCTACGCAAGAATGGCTGACAAGATCAATGAGCGCGGACAAATCGTCGGCATGGCAACGGTGTGCGGCGGGCCGCATGCGGGCGACATCCACGCCTTTCTGGCAACCCCTGTAAATGAAAGCGTAGGCACGTCGGTTGCGGAGGTCGCAACTGCATGCTCAAAATCCAACTTGCCGGCGACTGTTAACAAACAGCTTTTACACAGATTCGGACTCGGTCGATTGGCGCAATAAAGGCCATTTTCGGAGTTTCTGCACCATCAAGCGATTTGTTGCGCTGGCGCAAGGCGGGCGGTTGTGCGGTGCAACATGGGTCACGTCGGATATAGACGTGACCCGGAATCGCGAGCAACCGAACGGAGAAACCTTAATGTTCCCCGAAACCCCGCACTCCAGCTATAGCCATGTTCGCAACCTGAGCCATAATCCTGTGCATCTTTTTCTAGACGACGTTCATTAGCTAGATATGGCGAACGGTCTCGCAATCGGGCCCGAGAGCGAGAATTCACGATGACAAGCGATGCGGCGCAATGCTCCGGAATCGCAGGGTAGAAGAGCGGCTTCACGTTCGCGAAGAATTACGGACCCAGGACCTGGAAAGCTTTGGCGGTTTTTGTAGTGGCCGCCTGCGTCGCCATTCATGGCCAGTCATCGCCCAAGCAGGTGGCCGATCCGGCGGTGGCGGCGCTAGGAAGTGGATTCGTCTCCGATACCGCGCAAGTGAACGGAGCGACACTCCACTACGTGCGCGGCGGGGCTGGGCCAGCCATCATTTTGCTGCACGGTTTTCCCGAAGATTGGTACGCATATCACCGCATCATGCCGCGGTTGGCGAAGCATTTCACAGTCGTGGCAGTTGACCTGCGCGGCATAGGCGGCTCTGCCGCGACGGCCGGCGATTACGATGCTGCGAACATGGCGGAAGACGTTCACCAACTGGCGGACCATCTGCATTTGGAGCACGTTTACGTGGTCATCCGCGAACACCCCGACCAATGGCTCTGGATTCACCGCCGCTGGAAAACCCGCCCCCCAGGCGAACCGCCGGCGTCCTGATTCATTCCATTTCCCCCTGCGCCGCCAAACTCCCCGCCGCTGTCGGTTTCCCTTTCAGGATCCATTCAAACCCAACCGCCACCATCGCGCCCACGATCGGCCCGACGATATAAATCCAGGTGGCGTGCAGATCGCCGCGCATCAAATCTGGCGCGAACGATCGCACGGGATTCATCGAAGCGCCGCTGACCGGAGCCGCCCAAAGCCCCGCCGCCGCGATATAACCGCCCACCGCGATCGCGCCATTCGCGCCAATGTTTCGCGCCCCGGAAGCCGTGCCCAGAATCACGCTCACCAACCCCGTCGTCAACAAAATCTCCATCGCCAACGCATCGAAATCGCCAACGCCCGCCCCCGGCGTCGTCGCGCCCAGGTCTCCGATCGTGCCGAACATGCCCCGCAGAAACCACGCCGCCCCGATCCCGCCCACCACCTGCGCCCCGATATACCCCGGCACCCGCCCCCACGGAAAATTTCGCCGCACGGCGAACGCCAGCGTGACCGCCGGATTCAAATGCGCGCCACCGACCGCGCCCATGAAATAAATGATCGCCATCACCGTCAGCCCCGGCGCGACCACTTTCATGCTCAACGTGATCGCCCCGCCGATCCGCGCTCCCACCACCCCCGCCCCCGCGGCCACCACCACCAGTAGAAACGTTCCCCACGCTTCCGAGAACAGCCGCCGCCACTCATTCGCGGAGTCCAAAAAATCCGGTATCGCCGATGCGTGCATCATCCGCCGCCCCGGCGCCGGATCCGTTCCCCCGAGCGTTGTCGATTTCATATCCTTCCCTCCCGTTCAAACGATCTTGCAGGGAATCATAGCGTCTTCGTCGAATTTGTACACCGCGCAGAGCCGGTGATAGCCGTCGGCGATCGCCAGCTTGCCGTTTGCCTTGTCTCTATAAAGCGTCAACGGAGATAGTTTTTCCCTGCGAAGAATCCGCGGTTGATCGAGCCATTGAATTTTCGTTTTTTCGACTTTTTTCTCACGATCTCGCTCCTGTGAGTAGCGTGAGCCGCGGCCATCCCGTCGCGCCGCGCCGCCCGCTATTGAATCGTCACGTTTACCGTGTTCGCCGTCTGCCCCGCCGCGGTCGCCACTACGCTCACGTTGCCCGCGCCCTTCAAACTATACGGCAGTAGAACGTTGATCTGATCCAGCCCGGCGTCCACGCCTTGCGCTCCCGCAAAAGCCGGCGCGATCGCCGCGCCTCCCACGGTCACCGCAACCTGCCCTTGCGCCGCGCCGCGCAATCCCGTGCCGAATAAAATCAGATACACCTTGTCCGTCGCCGGGTCCAGATCGATCGGCACAGCCACCGTCTGCTTCGTCGCGGCGTCGTAGGTTTCCATGTTCGCGCCCGATCTGCGTCCCGTCCGCGTGAACCCGCAACACCGTCGCCGCCGCCAACCCGTTCGCGTTTGCCGTGAAAAGTCCCGGCGCGACGCTGGCGATCGTCACCGCGCCCACCGACACCGTTCCGTCACCGGAGGTCACCGCCACCGTCGCCGCTCCCGCCGCCGTACCCGCGGGAATCTCGTAATTCACCTGGCCCGGCGAAACGAAAAAGACATTCGCCGCGCGTGACGCACCCACCGCGTCCGTCACGCTCACCGTCGTCCCCGCCACGTTCGTTCCCAGTGGCGGAGGCGGCAGCTCCCTCACCGTCGCGAGGTCCTTTCCGAAGGCGGACACGATCGATTCCGCCGCCACCGGCGCACCCGCCATGAAGCTCGCCGCGTTCACCGTCGCCGCCGCGCCTGGAGACACGTTCAACAACACCATCGCCGCTCCGTTGACTCCCGTTCCCACGCCCGAATCGGCGATGGCCAGATCCGGCTTTCCGTCGCCGTTGAAATCGGCCACCGCCAATCCCGCCGGCGCGGGCCCTCCCGGAAAATGAACTTCCGCTTGAAACGTCCCGTCCCCGTTCCCGACAAAGTAAGAAAGGTCCGCGCTCGAAATCACCAGATCCGTCTTGCCGTCGCCGTTGAAATCGTACTGCCTCGATGTTGTTCGCGAGCGACGCCGTGGCCACAAACGCCGGCGCGCCGAACGTCCCGTCTCCCTTGCCCAACAAAATCGCCAACTGCGGCGCGCCGCTCGCGCTCGTCGTCCCCACCGCCGCGTCCAGATTTCCGTCGCCATTGAAATCCCCCAGCGCCAACGTTCGCGGGTTCAACCCCGCTGCGAAGTTCATCGCTTTTTGAAACGTCATGTCCCCGTTGCCAAGCAGTACCGACACGCCGCCCGTATCGGCGCCGGAGGTCCCGTTGTTCACCACCACCAGATCGGGATGCCCATCCTTATTAAGGTCGGCCGCGGCGAGCGCGATCGGATGCGATCCCGCCGTCACCGGCCGTTCGCCCTGAAACCCTCCGCTCCCCTCGCCCATCAGAATCGTTACGCCGCCTCCGTAATCGGCCACGGCGATGTCGGTGAAGCGGTCGCTATTGAAATCGGCCAACGCGAGCGCCCTCGGGTCGTTCCCCGCCGCGTAATGCACCGCGTTCTGAAACTGCCCGCTCCCCACGCTATAAAGGATCGCGACGTCGTCGCTCGCCGGCTCCACGGCGATCGCATCCGCCCGCCGATCGCCGTTTAAATCGGTGACCGCGAGCGCCGACGCGGCCTCGCCCAATTTCACGCTCGTCGCCGATGCGAACAATCCGCCGCCGAGGCCGAGCAGCAGCGACAGATCGCCCGTTCCTTGATTCGCCGTCATCACGTCCAGCTTCCCGTCGCCGTTAAAATCGGCCACCACCAACGATCCCGGCTGCGCGCCCGTCGGTTGCAACGCTCCCGCCTGGAATGTTCCGTCCCCATTGCCCAGCAGCAGCGTCTCATATCCCGATTGCCGGTAATCGGTGATCAAAAATGGCGTCCCCGCGGCCACCAGAATGTCCAGCTTGCCATCGTCGTTAATGTCGGTGACGATCAACGACGATCCTCCGGCGGGAACGGCGTAGGAAACCGCCGGCGCGAACGATCCGTCTCCGTTGCCCACCAGCACCGACACCGTGCCCGCCCCCGCGCTCAATATCGCCGCATCCATTTTTCCATCGCCATTGAAATCGCCGGCGGCGACATACGGCGTCGCGTTCCCGCCTCCGGCAAACGATCGCTGCGGATTTTGAAACGTGCCGTCACCGTTGCCCAGCGACACCACCATCGACCCCAGTTGATCGGCCACCGCCAGATCCAGCTTTCCATCGCCGTTAAAATCCGCCGCCGCAACCGACGTCGGATTCCCCGTCGCCAGATAATTTCGCGCCGTCGCGAACGTCCCATCGCCCTTCCCGATCAAAATCGAAACGTCGCCCGACCGGCTATTGGCCACCGCCAGATCCAACTTCCCATCCTTATTGAAATCGCCCGCCGCCACCGAGATGGGGCCTTGATGAACGGCGTAGCTCGCCTGCGAGTGGAACGTCCCGTCGGAGGCCCCAAGCCACACCACCACGCTGCCCGGTAGCGTCCCTCCGCCGATGTCGGTGGCGATCAGATCCGGAATCCCGTCGCCGTTCAAATCGGCGAACGTCACCGCCGCCGCCAACTTTCCAACCGTGTAAGAAGTGGCCGTGTTCGCCGCCGTATCTTTCCCCGAACTGGCCGTGAAAACGTCCACCGTGGCGGAGCCGGCGCGCACGAACGCGATGTCGGCCACCGTGCTCGACATCAACGCGGCCGCGAGATTTTGTGACGCAGCTCCGGTTCGATTCAGCGCCGCCACCAACGCCGCCGCGCCGCCAAACGGGCTCGCTTTCGGCGACGCGACTCCGCACGGCAATATTCGTCCAAGAAAATCGGGCGTCGTGCCTCACAACCCATATGGCGCGTTCAACTGCACCCGGTATCCGCTGAACGTCCCGTCCAACTGGCGCAGCAGCGCCGCGGTGCTCGAACCGTCGGCGGCGTCAAGCGGGGTCGCGACCGCCCCCGAAAAACGAATCGCCGGACAACCGCCCTGGCCGAACAGCGCCGGCGCCGCCAACCATAATAAGGATGAAAAACGGCTCAAGAACATAGTCGGACTCCAAGCCCGAAATCTATCACCTTTCGCCAACCCGGCGTATCCTGAAAATGTGCCCGACGCCGTTCCCGCCGTCTGCCTGCTCAGCGGCGGGCTGGATTCTTCCACCTGCCTCGCCTTCGCCCGCCGCCAGGGTTTCGCCTGCTATGCGCTCAGCTTCGACTACGGCCAGCGCCATCGCGTCGAACTCGACGCCGCCCGCGCTCTCGCCGGCAGCCTCGGCGCGGAGCGGCACATCGTTCTCCCCATCGATCTCCGCGCGTTCGGCGGCTCCGCTCTCACCGCCGATATCGGCGTCCCCAAATCCGCCCGCGTCGAAGACATCGCTCCGGGAATCCCCATCACCTATGTGCCCGCGCGCAACACCGTTTTCCTCTCCTTCGCTCTCGCCTGGGCCGAAGTCCTCGGCGCATCCGACATCTTCATCGGCGTGAACGCCCTCGATTATTCCGGCTATCCCGATTGCCGCCCCGAGTTCATCCAGGCCTTCGAGCGCATGGCGAATCTCGCCACGAAAGCCGGCGTCGAAGGCGCCACGCACATCCGCATCCACGCCCCGCTGATCGCGATGAGCAAAGCCGAAATCGTGACGCTCGCGGTCGAGCTTGGCGTCGATCTTTCGCTCACTCATAGCTGTTACGATCCCGATGCGGCCGGCCGCGCCTGCGGCCATTGCGATTCCTG
The DNA here is from genome assembly GCA_963823105.1 of uncultured Acidobacteriota bacterium. GTDB lineage: Bacteria > Acidobacteriota > Terriglobia > Bryobacterales > Bryobacteraceae > JAJYKC01. The sequence goes on along the minus strand of CAWGKC010000003.1, from coordinate 172,543 downwards.
CCTCCTTCGCCGCAAAGGTTTCGCCGAAGCCGGCGTCGACGATCCCATCGAGTACGCGCCATGAAGATCGCCGAGATCTTTCACTCGATTCAAGGCGAGGGGATTCTCGCCGGCGTTCCGTCGGTTTTCATCCGCACCAGCGGCTGCAATCTCCGCTGCGTTTGGTGCGACACTCCCTACACCTCGTGGAATCCCGAAGGCGCGGACATGCCCGTCGCCGCGATCCTCGAACAGGCTTTATCGCGCGGCGCGCGCCACGCCGTCGTCACCGGCGGCGAACCGATGATCGCGCCGCAGATCGTCGAGCTTACCGGGGCGCTGCGTTCCGCGGGCGTTCACATCACCGTTGAAACGGCCGGCACCGTTTTCGCCCCCGTCGCCTGCGACCTGATGAGCATCAGCCCGAAGCTCGCGAATTCCACGCCGCTCGAACGCGAAGGCGGACGCTGGGCGGCGCAGCACGACCGCTTGCGCCATCAGCCCGATGTGCTGCGCAAGCTGATGGCCGCGTATCCTTATCAGCTCAAATTCGTCATCGCCGCGCCGGAGGATGTCGAGGAAGCGGCGGCGATTGTGGAGGAGACCGCCGCCTCGCCCGAGCGTGTCGTTCTTATGCCCGAGGGCATCACTGCCGAGACGCTGCGCGAGCGCGGACGCTGGCTGGTTGAAATCTGCCAACAGCGCGGCTGGCGCTATGGGCCGCGCCTCCATGTCGATCTTTGGGGCAACCGCCGCGGCGTGTGATATAGTCACCGATCATGGCCAGCGCAACCGCGTCCCCCGCCGCAATTGAGGTGACCAGCCCCGCCTCCGCCCTGCCCGGAAGAGTGCTCGCGCTTGACGCTTTCCGCGGCTTTACGATGATCTTCCTCACCGCCGAAGGATTTTTGGCGGCGCTCGTCCACCATCCCATCTTCGGCCCCATTGCGCGCCAGTTCGAGCACACGGATTGGCACGGCATGACCGCCTGGGATCTCGTGCAGCCGTTCTTCATGTTCATCGTCGGCGCGGCGATGCCGTTCTCGTTCGCCAAACGCTGGCGCGCCGGGGAAACGGTGGCCGGTAACTTACACCACGTCCTGAAACGGTGCGCCCTGCTTATTCTTTGGGGCCTGGTCGCGCGGTCGGTCGAAGCCGGGAAACCGGTGGTCGATTTGATCAACGTACTCGCGCAGGTGTCCTTCACTTACTTAGTCGCGTTTCTCGTGCTGCGCCGCGGGTATCTCGTCCAGTCGCTCACCGCCGTCGGCATGTTAGTCCTCGATTGGCTGATCTATAACTTGGGAACCGCTCCCGGCGTCACCGGTCCTTGGGCGCAGAACGCCAACATCGGCTGGTGGCTCGACGGTTTGATCCTCAATAAGCACTGGAGCGGAGGATACGCCACGATCAACTGCATTCCGTCGACGTTCAACACGATACTCGGCGTCATCGCCGGCAGCCTGCTCGCCAGCGCGATTCCTCAAGCCAAAAAGCTTCGCTTGCTCCTGATCGGCGGCGTCGCGGGCATCGCGCTTGGACTGGCGCTCGATCCGGTGATCCCGATCATCAAGAAAATCTGGACGCCGTCGTTCGCCTTCTATAGCGCCGGTTACACCCTGCTCGCGCTGGCGCTGTTTTATTGGCTGTGCGAAGTCAAGCACTGGCGCCAGTTGGCCCCAGGTTGCGGTGATGGTGGGGTCCAATTCCATCTTTATTTACCTGTTCCACGAAATTCTCGGCCACTGGATGCGCCAAACCGCGCCTATCTTCACCGGCTGGGCGATTCAATGGTGGGGCGATTGGGGCCTGGTGTTCACGGCCTGCATGATTTCCGTGTTCCAGATCTCGGTCTGCGTTTGGCTTTACCGGCGCAAGATATTTTTCAAACTATAACGGCGGACGCCCGCCGCTGCCGCTCATGGGACCGGCCTGAACGAAGGCTATGGTCTCGGCGATCCGCTGTTTCAGGCTCTCGTCGCCGGTCTCGTCCGCTAATTTTCGCAACAGGATTAACGTGCCGGACGAGTCCTTCGCCGCCTGCGGGATTTGGTCCGGGTTCTCGAACGCGGCGCGCACGATCGTGAGCACATTCCGTGTTTCGTCGTCGTTCAGCGCGTTGACGCCGATCAACTTCAGGATGAGATCCGCCAACTTCGCTCCCGAACCGGCCCGGTTTCGGGTCGTTTGCGCGGCTGGTAATAAGGGATTCCAAGATCTCCTGGTGGTATTGCTCCGCCGTCATGTTCGAACGCACGCGGCTTGGGACCAATCTGCCATCCGGTGTCCGGAAAGGGTCGGAGCCGGATGGCGTTGCGAATGTCTGGCGTCCCTCCGCGGTGTCGCAGGTCTGGACAGTTGACTAGGGGCCGAACTGCATCATGGAACTCCGCCCGTCCTTCAGGCATGGCGCGGCGACGGAAAACTGGAGGGCGGGATTGGCCAGCTTGCCCCCGACGGTCCACTCCTCGCTCCAACCGCCGACGTCGCTCTTCTCGAACCGCCCCGACGTTTCCCATTCGCCGCTCTTGCCGGTCCAGCCGATGATGGGACTCCAGTCGGTCCGGTTCAGCCTTGTCGTTCTCACGCTGATGGGTTGGTTCGGCGCGCCGGTGATGACGATCTCGAAGCGATCGCCGACCTGAAAATCTCGCGGCGGAAGACCGGGTCGCGTTGGTGAGTTGCACGGATCGGATCTTGGGCCATTGCGGGAATGACGACCGCGCCCAACATGAGTAGAATCCGCATGGGTCCTCCTGTCCGGGTTGACATGCTCATTCGGCGAACACCTCGCATCCGCGCTGGGCGATTTCGGGCCACAGGGTTTCGGCGGCGCATCCGTTGCGTTCGAAGACGCGGGCGACTTCGGCGACGGCGTGCTCCGATCCGCGTTCGTAAAACACCAGCACCGAGGGGCCGGCGCCGCTTAGGGCGCAGCCTAATAATCCGGGCGCGCGCAACGATAGGATTTCGGCGAGGCCGGGGACGAGCGCCGGCGCGGTATGGTTGGTGGAGGCGGTCTTGGAGGGCGGTGGGAAATGCGCTGGCCGTTCCGGTCGCCAGCGCGGCGATGAGCAGCGCGGCGCGCTGGATATTGAAAATTGCGTCGGCGCGGCTGTATGTTTCGGGCAAGACCGCGCGGGCTTCGGAGGTTGGCAATACGAAGCCGGGCGCCACGACCGCTACGCCGAATTGCTGGGGCATCTCCAGGCGCACGGCGCGGGCGATTCCGTCGGAATCGATGGCGCTGGCGACGATCGAACCCAGCACGCAGGCGGCGACGTTGTCGGGATGGCCTTCGATGCGCGCGGCCTCGTCGAAGATGCGATCGGGCGGCCAATCGAGGCCGAGCAAGCGGTCGGCGATGGCGACACCGGCGGTCAACGCGGCGGCGCTGGAGCCTAATCCTTTGCCGATGGGGATGTCGTTGTCGATGTCGAGTTCGATCGGGCGGCATGACTCGGCCCACGTCGGCGGCGACGGCTAGCGCGGTCTGCCAGATCAGATTTCGCTCGTCGTCCGGAATGCAGGCGGCGTCCCGGCCGCGCACGCGGATGGTCAGAGCTTCGGCGCGGCGGAAGCGGCATTCCAAATACATGCCCAATGCCAAACCGAGCGCGTCGAAGCCGGGGCCGAGGTTGGCGCTGGAGGCCGGAACGCGCACCCGCCAACGCGAGACCGGCTCAAACATTCAGCGAAACTTTCGCGCCTTCGCGGCAGGAACGGTAAACGGCGAGCACGAGCTCGAGGGCGCGCAATCCGTCCTCGCCGGAGGAGACGGGCTTGCGGCCGGTGCGGATGGCATCGCCGAAATCGAGGAACTGGCGCTCGAAGGGCTCCAGCGGAATCGCCATCGGATCGGAGGAGCCGGACATGGTTACGCGCTCGACGGGGGCCGGGTCGCCGTCGTCGCCCTCGACGTCCCACGTCGTCAATTTGTCGCCGGAGATGACGGCTGTTCCCTTGGTTCCGTGAATTTCGATCCGCTCGGTATAGCCGGGCCAGAAGGCCGTGGACGCCTGCAAAACGCCGGTGGCGCCGTTGGCGTAGCGCATGGCCGCGTTGACGACATCCTCGGATTCGATGGCGTGGGCGGCGGCGATTTGCCAATAGCCGAACACTTCGCTGACGGCTCCGATTAGCCAGAGCAGGATATCCACCTGATGGATGGCCTGGTTGATGAGCGCGCCTCCGCCTTCGGTTTTCCAACTGCCTTTAATGGGGCGCGAGTAATAGGCGGCGGAGCGGAACCATTTGACGTAGGCGTCGGCTTGCAAGAGCTTGCCCAAGCGGCCGGCGTCGAGGGCGCGGCGGAGGAAGAGGCTGGAATCGTCGAAGCGGTGCTGGCTGACGACGCCCAACTGAATTCCGGCGGCGGCGGCGACGGCGTTCATCTCGCGGGCGGTTTCGAGCGTGGTCGCGATGGGCTTTTGCACTTGAATGTGTTTCCGCGCTTCGGCGCAGGCGATTACGGGCTGCAGGCGGAAATCGGGAAAGGTGCAAACGTCGACGTAATCGACGCGGGGATGGCGGCAGACTTCTTCGTAAGTGGGGACGAATTCGCAACCCCACTCGCCGGCGAAACGGCGGCCGTTCTCCGGGTGAAGGTCGGTGCAAACGGTGAGTTCGTAGCCGATGTTGCGATAGGCTTGGGCGTGCTTGTGCGAGATCGCACCGGTGCCGATAATTCCAACGCGCATTTCGTTATTGTCTCAATCCGGAAGGGGCGGCGCGCATCAGGCGGGTGGCAGGGCGTTCTCGCCGCAAATGGAGACTTCCAAGCCAAGCTCGTCGAAGAGGGCGGCTTTGGCGGCGAGCGCGCGGTCGGCGTCTTTGGCGGTGGGGGCGTAGGCGACCTGGATGTGATTGGCCTTGTGCCGGGCCATCATTTGATCGCGGCTGACGCCGTAAGTGACGGCGTGCATGATGGGCCACTGGGGAGTGGTGGCGGCCCAGCGGCGTTCGGTTTCCGTGGCCGGCAATTTGCGGGCGGCTCCGCGTCCGAGGTCGGCCTTCAAGACGCCGTCGTCGATGAAGACGCGGCTCCAGACGATTTCGCCGGGCTTGGCGACTCCCTTCAACGTGCCGCCGCCGAGGCGGAAGTACATGGGCGGTTGGCGCTCGCTGACGGTGCCGGCGAATCCGCCTTCGTTGTGATGCGGGGGCACGGCGCCGGAGATTTCAAAGACCCAGACGAATTCGCTCCAGCCCCCGGAGGCGTACCGCTCGCCGTAGCGCAAGTCGTGCAGGGTGGTCTCGGGATCGTATCCCATGGCGCGCCATAAACGGTTGGTAACGAGGGCGTCGAGGCCGGCGCACTCGTCGACTTCGTTGAAGTGGGGCAGGGCGTTGCCGGGGTAAAGCTCGCGACCGTCGCGGGAGAAAACCGGCGGGCGGTCGACGTTATTCAACAATCCCTCGGCGAGATCGGAGGCGGCGCAGAGGTCCTTCAACCCCTGCTGATATTGAATGCCGATCGCATCGCAGCCGAACTCGCCGGCGATGCGCAGCGCGGCGATGTACATCTTGCATTGATCGAGAATTTGCGCATCGGTGAGATCGGTTTCCTCGTCGGGGCCGGTGAGGAACCGGACGCCTTTGGCGTCGAGCCACGCGCGGACGGCGAGGGCTTCCTCATCGGAGGTGCGGCGCATTTCGGCGAACAGAGCGGATTGGCTGAGGCGTTCCTTGAAGACGCCGGTGGGATGGAGAAGTTCGTCGGGGACGATGGCGTTGTACATTCCCATGCAGCCTTCGTCGAAGACTCCGAGAATGGCTTTATCGAGACGGAGGCGGCGGGCGATGGCGCGTCCGGTTTCTTCCGCCTCGGCGGGAAGGCGGCAACCGCGAAGGGGGTGGACGTGGCTCATGTCGTGGAGCAATGGATCGCCATCGAGCCAGCGTTTCAAATTGCGGGTGAAAAAATCGTCGGTGAAATCGACGCTCCAGAGCGAATCGTAATCGACGCCGGCTTTGGTGAGGGAGCCGTTCAAGTTCAACATGCCGACGAGGCCGGGCCATTGGCCGCTCCAATTGGCGACGGTGAGGACGGGGCCTTCGTGGGAATAAAGGCCGTGGAGGATGTGATGGCTGTATTGCCAGACGGCCTCGACGACGACGAGGGGTGCGCCGCGGGGGATGGCGCGGAAAACCTCCATTCCATATTTTTGGCTGTCGATGAAGCCGTGGCCTTTGGCCTGGTCGAAGGGGTGGCCGCGGCGCACATCGAATCCGGCGGCGCGAATGGCGGAAGTCACGGCGGCCTCGACCGCTTCCTGCGCGGGCCAGCATTTTCGATTGGCGGCCAAACGGAGGTCGCCATTGGCAATGAGAATGACGGGATCGGACATCACAGGTATTTTGTCATAAGGGCGGCGGTTACTCATCGGTCTCTTCGACGAGGCGCTCGACGTTCATCATATAGATCGCTTGCTTGCCTTCCTTGTCCGATTGAAAGAAAACGCGTTGGCTGTCGGGACTGAACATGGGCGAGACAAGGGAAGGGTTAGTGGCGCGGTGTTCGCAGATAGTAAGTTCGCGGCGGACGGAGCGGAGGAGGAGCAGGACGAAGGGCGAGGCTTTGCTGGCACTGGCGCCGACGAAGACGCTGGAGTCGGCGTTGACGCCGAAGGTGGCGAAGCGGCTGGTGTTGGAAATGAAGCGGTCCTGGTTGGTGTCGGGGGTGAATTCGCGAAGGCTGGGGAGTTGTTTGGGGTCGTCGGGAGTGACGAGATAGAGGACGGTGCGGCCTTCTTCGGTCCAGAGGGCGGGGCCGAGGGGGCCGGGGGCGATGGCGAGTTTGCGGGCGGAGGCGGGGTCGAAACCGGAGAGCCAGAGGGCGCCGGCGCGGCGGAAGAGGAGGCCGGCGCGTTTGGGGCGGAAGGCGGGGGAGGAGAGAGGGTCGCTCGATTCGAGGAGGGTGACGGGTTCGTCGCGGCCGGCGTGGAGGAGGCGAAGGCGGGAGCGGCCGGCGCGTTTTTCAACGAGGGAGAAGTAGAGGCCGTCGGAGGAGACGCCGAGGTGGGGGCCGGCTTCGAAGCCATCGGGGAGGGAGTAGATTTGGCGGTCGCGGCCGTTGCCGAGGGAGACGGAGTGGACGCCGGAGGAGTCGAGAAAGAAGGCGGATTTATCGGCGGCGGCGAGGGTGAGGGATTCGGGATGGAGGCCGGGGGCTTCGGCGAGTTGGCGCGATTCGCCGTTCTTGATTTCCATGCGATAGGGGGCGAGAGAGCCGGCGCGGTCGCTGGAAAAGAGGATGAAGGAGGTGCGATGGGAGATGCAGTTGACGCCGGGGGCGGGGAGGAAGCTGGAGTAAGACGGGCTGGTGAGGCGTTGGAGGTGGAACTCGGTGGAGGGGTCGGCGAAGCGGACGATTTCGGAGGGGAGGGAGGGGCCGCGGGAGTAGGCGGCGAGGGGCGAGGCGAGGGAGGCGAGGAGAAACTGGCGGCGGGAGGTGCGATCCACAGGGCGTTCCTCTTCATTATCGCAAAGCGGGCGGAAGGGGCATGGATGGCGGCGATGGCGGGGGTGGGCGGGGATTTGCGTCCCTGGGACGGGGAAGTGGGTGCGGGTGAATGAGTTGCGGCGTGACGAAGAGCGTGACGCAGGGCGGATTTTTCGTCACTGAGCGTCACGAAGAAGGGGACTGTGTCACGGATGTTTTGGGTTGGGAGAGTGGGGCGGAGTAAGTGGGCGGAGGGTGGACGGATGGGGAGGGTTGCGAGTTGAGTTAGTGGTTGCACGCGGGGGAAGTGTAGCAGACGAGTGGGAGGGTGGCGCGGGAGTTTTGGGTGTGGGGCGAGTGGAATGAAGGGGATGAGGGGGATGGTGGCCGCGTGACTGAGTTTCCGCGTGCGCCTGTAAATGGGAATGGGGGCTGTTGGAGTTAGTTGTACTGTTGGACAGTTATACTGGGGCCGGTAAGTCATGGATATTGTCATCGTAAAAAACAAGTTTCAGATCGCGATTCCGCAGCATGTTCGCGAGCCGCGCGAAGAAGCGCGGGAGATGAAGCTGGGGTTTACGGGGAGGGCAGATAGGGATTATGCGGGCGTGCGGGTTGCGATCCGCAGGGCGCCCGGCAAACAATTGGGGTTCTGGCTGGGCGATCTGGGGCATCTCTTGCCGCACGCGAAACAATATCGCGAAGCACTTACTGTTTCTGGGGCTGCCGTTCCGATTCGATTTACTTTCTTTCCTTCTTTCCTTTGTTTCCTAATAATTTAGTGCAACGTTGCGTTTTACGAAGATCAAAAACCCGTTCAGGTCACCCTTAAACTGGATAGGGGCCGCGTCAAACGCGAGCGGCCAGCGCCCACCTTTTAGCATTCGCGATCTCCCTTGTCTAGAATGGAGACCACTTAGCGGCGAGGACGAAGATGATCAGTCGTCTCGCTCTTGGTTAGACAATAGCGCGGAGGGTGGTGAAGAAGAGGGGCGGTTGAAAAAACTTCGCTGTAAGGTGCTGAGGGGGAAGGGAAAGAAATATTTTTGGGGGTTGTGACTGGGTTTCTGCGAGCGCCGTAAGTGTGAGAGGGGGTCATTGGGGTTAGAGGTGCTGTTGAGCAGTTATACTGGGGTAGGTAAATCATGGACATCGTCACCGTAAAAAACAAGTTTCAGATCGTGATTCCGCAGCATGTCCGCGAACAGGTGCGGGTGGAGATTGGCGACCTTCTGGAGGCGGGCGTGGAGGACGGAAAGATCACGTTCACGCCCAAGAGCCTAGTTGCCCGGCATGTGGCGGAAGGGCTGGAGGACGCGCGGAAGGGCAGGACTCATGGGCCTTATGGGAGCGCCAACGAGGCGATTGCCGCGCTGGAATCGCGGGCGAAGGGCCACGCGAAGAAGCGCGGGAGATGAAGCTTCGGTTTACGGCGAGGGCAGACAGGGATTATGCAGATCTGCCGGTTGCCGTCCGCAAAGCGCTCGGCAAACAATTTGGGTTTTTGCTTGGCAATCTTGCGCATCCGTCGCTGCACGCGAAAAAATATAGCGAAGCGCTCGATGTATGGCAGGGCAGGGTTACGCGGGGCTGGCGTTTCTACTTCAAAATCGAGGGGGACGAATTTATTCCTCACTTCAAGTGAAGCCTGTTAGGCCAGGTGGGTGTTGGCCGCGCTCAGTTACCGCCGACATAGTACGTTGTAAGACACGGGGGACCGATCATTCGTTCTTGAAGTCATAGTCGTTCTTCGCGGGGTTGAAAACGCGTGTTGATCGTGTAACGTCGTCGTTGCCGACCGCCTCAAAGACTTCAATTATGGTTGAGGCCGGGATTTCGATTAGGGCTTTGGAGCGCTCGTATTCTGACGCCACCAAAATTGCCCCAAAGTGACCTTCTTCTTCGAAGACCAACGAGAATACGTAGCTGTGAATGAGCTGATTACACAGAGACCGCAACGTGATGGTCTTCGGCTTGGGCCTGTCCATGTGATAAAGCTCATCAATCTTATGATTGTTCAACCAGGTGATCGTCTTTCCTGATGGGGGGTAGGACCGGAGCTGAAAATGCCTGTCCGCGATTTTATTTGTTAGCTTCCGCGAATCGATAAGCTTCCGGACCGAATAGAAACCAATCATGACGGATTGCTCGCATCTGGCGAGTGACGTGTCGTTCCACCGCTTCTGAGCTATGCGCCTTTTAAGCGCTAAACCTTGCTTGAGAAGGTCAGTCTTCCAGTAGTACGATTCGTCGATCATCCCTTCCGGTCCCTGATTGAGCCGTATTAGCGGATTCTGAAGTCGCCTGCATCCCAAAGACTCACATAGAATTCCGACCCGAAGTATCCTTGGCAAACGTGGCAGGCGATGAGTGTTTTTAGCGTGCGACAGGTCGATGTTATCACGATCTGGCGATATCTAACGAGGACGGCGGGTGGCCGATGGTGTGGGTGTATGCGGTGCGGAGCGCTTGCGTCGCCATAGATGCGGGCGCGGCCCGAGCCACCGGCAGGACCGTTGCGAATCGCGTCCAGGTTGGTTGTTCTCCGTTGAGGTTCCCGGCGGACGGGCGAAATGGGATGGGATTTTCGCGGTCTGGGCAGGATCAGGCGAAGAGCTTCTCTTGACGTTCGAGGCGGACGTGGGTTTCGATGGCGTCGAGGATGAGGCGGGCGGGGATTTGGGCGAGTTCCTTTGGTTCCACTTTGTGTAGGCCGCCGCCGTAGACTCGGCCTTCCGAAAGAAGTTGGGCGGGGGTGATGCGCTGGAGGGACTCGAATACCTTGGCGGCGAGTTCGGGGTGAGTCTTTAGGGCGTCGCGCAGAGGGCCTCGCGGGTAGAGCATCAGGTAGACGTTGTGGGCGGTCGCCTGGGAGCGGTTCCAGATGAAGCGGAAGGGGTGCGCTCCGTTGCGGGAACGGCGCGGAGCCCAGCTTCGATGTTTGGAGACAAATGAATACTCATTACAGTCTCAAATAAAAGCGTAGCGAGAATGCGGGCCCGTTCGCCTCAGCGACTGCAGCAGAGAGAGGAAATCGCTTGAGTTCCGGTCAACTCCCATCCCCGGGGACTGAACTCAGTTCACTCTCCAGTTCTTCAATTGTCGGCAAACTTCCCTTCAGCTTTTCGGGAAGACTTTCGGCGAGCCGGTATTCGGATATGCCGATGGGCTTGTCGATGTCGCGGAGCGCGTATTCGGCGACAAACCGGTCATTCGTCTTGCAAAGGATGAGGCCGATGCTGGGCTGGTCGTCGGGATGCCGCAGAAGGTCGTTGACCGCCGAGAGATAAAAGTTCATCTTGCCGGCGAACTCCGGCTCGAATGATCGCATCTTCAGATCGATCACGACATAAGCGCGGAGCTTCAGATGGTAGAAGAGGAGGTCGATGTAGAATTCCTGGTCACCGACCGCAAGGCGGTACTGGCTTCCCACAAAGGCGAACCCGACGCCGAGTTCGAGAAGGAACTGGCGCAGGTGGTCGAGCAGGCCGCGCTCCAGATCTCGCTCGTGGGCATCGTCGCCGAGGGTGAGAAAATCGAAGTTGAAGGGATCTTTGGCGATGTCCCGCGCGAGGTCGGATTGCGGCGCGGGCAAGGTGCGGTCGAAGTTAGCCACGGCTTTCCCCTGCCGGTGGAGCCGCCCGGATTCGATCTGGTGAACCAGGACGTTGCGGCTCCAGCCATGCTGAATGGTCGCTTTGGCGTACCAGATGCGGTCCTCGTGAGCTTTGACCAAATCGAGGATGCGGACGTTATGGCCCCACGGAATTAGTGCAACAAGCTGTTGCACAATTGCTTCATCCGGCCAGGCCTCGCCGAACGCCCTCATGTATTTCAGATTTCGCGGGGAGAATCCTTTCATGTCGGGGAAGGCTCGCTTGAGGTCTGTGGCCAGACGGTCGATCACTTTCGCGCCCCAGTTCTCTCGCTGCTGCCGGTCGAGGATATCGCGGCCGATCTGCCAGTAGAGCAGGACCAGTTCCCGGTTGACAGCCAGCGACGCGCGAAGCTGCGCCGTCCGAATCCGTCCCTTCAAGCCGGCGAGAAACTGTCCGTAGCTGTCGGGAGCGAGTGGTTCCGCCATGGATTTCCGGTGATTCTTCATTGTCGTTTATGGGCCTGACGGACGATCCAACTCCCATTTCGTGGGGAGAAAACCCAAAGGCCCATTTCAACTCCCAATCAACTCCTATTACCCGTTTGCGAGGGTTACTCAAGGCTCTTTCGAGTGCCACGCGTGCCTTATTATGAACTACATAGCCAATTCCCAGCACGCTCGGTAGCTCACGAGCGAGACCACGCGGCGTTCCGTGGTCAAAGAGAATGAGCATCCGAGGGAGCCGGTGGGTGCGCCGGAAGGGGGGCCTTCAGGCTCTGGGCCACGAACTCAAGCACCGCTTCGATTTGTTCCCGCGTCACGTCGAATTGTTCCATCACTTCCTCGACGCTCATGTCTTCCAGATTCTCGAAGACGGTGGCAACGGGCATGCGGGTATCGCGAAACACCCACGCGCCACTGCGTTTGCCGGGGACGCTTTCCACGGCGGGGCATTGGGACCAGTCGAGCGTTGCCATGTTATTGCTCCGATTTCATCTTACCTTTTACCGTGGAGAGCGAGCGGCGGAGGGGTGCGGGTTCGCGAACATGCCAGAGGACGGTCAGCGGGTTTATCTTTGCCTTGTGTGAAAGGAACCACGGTTGAGCGCGTCCATTAACTGGGACGCACGGATATCACGTATATCCGGATTGCGCGGCGTTTCGTGGGGATGCGACACGAAGGCCGGCGCAAGCTCCGGCCCAAGACGCCGGCGAGCCTTCGCTTATTGCGGAATGCGGTCCACTATGCCGGTTTTCTTGGGGGACGGCCAGAGGCGGCATGCGGCGGGACCTTCAGGAGAATTTTCATCATGGGATTAGCGGCATTTATCCGGTCCGAGCAGGATGTCATCGTAGCGGAATGGGAGGCGTTCGCACAAACCTATTTGCCCGCCGCCGCGCACATGGACCGGGCGGCTCTGCGCGATCACATTGCCGGCCTGCTGCGGTTCATCGCGGACGATCTTGAGACTTTCGAGACCGAGCGGGAGCGGAAGGAGAAGTCCCAGGGGCAGGGTCCGAAAGAGGGCGGAGCAAATGACAGCGCGGCCGAAACCCACGCCGACCTTCGGTTTGCGGGAGGGTTCGATACGGTGGAGATGATCTCCGAATTTCGCGCCCTGCGCGCAAGCGTGATCAAGCTGTGGCGGGCCGAATGGCATAGAACCGAGGATGTACTTCCCGACCTGCTGAGGTTTAACGAGGCCATCGACCAAATCCTGACTGAATCGCTTTCCCGTTTCGTCGAGAAGTTAAACTATTCCGGAAACCTGTTCGCCGGGACTCTCGTTCACGATTTCCGCGGTCCACTCAAGGCAATATGCGACTCTTCCCGGGCGCTGTCAAAGAGGGGCGGGCTTGACGAGGAGCAGGTCAACCTGGTGTCGCGAATCGAAACCAACGCCTCCCGCGTCACCGGGCTCGTTTCCGACCTGATCGACGCGCTCCGCATCCGTCTCGACGACATGCCGATCGCTCGCGCTCCGATGGATCTAGGAATCGCCGTTCAGGAGGCGGCGCGGGAAAGCCGGGCGGCGTACCCCGACCGGAATATTTCGACCGAAGCGTCCGGCGACCTTAAAGGGGAGTGGGACTGCGCCCGCGTCGGGCAGCTCGTGTCAAACCTGATCGGCCATGCGGTCCTGCACGGATTGAAGACATCGGCGATCGACGTCGCGGCGAAAGGCGCGGGGGAGGAAGTAATCCTGTCCGTTCATAATGCGGGCGCCATTCCCCGAGGCGCCGCCGCCACTGTATTCGAGCCGCTGCGACGGGGGGAGAGTGAGAACCGGAACGGAAGCGAAAAGGCCCGGCTCGACCTGGCGCTTTTCATTGCAAAAGGAATCGCGACCGCCCACGGCGGCACGATCACCGTGACCTCGAGCGAAGAAGAAGGAACGACCTTTACCGCGCATCTTCCCCGCAAGAACGGTAAGTCGTGAAGGGCGCGGCCGGTCTTCGGTCACCAGGCTCGCCGTACACGTTGAACGCGCGAATCGGAAAGAGGTAGAGCATGCCGGGTAAAAAGAATCCCCGTGCAAAAGACTTTCCGATCGTTTGCGTGGGCGGTTCGGCTGGTGGCTACTCCGCCTATGTTCAGTTACTAAAACACCTGTCGCCGGAGATGGGCGCCGCGATCGTCATCGTGAATCACATGAGGAGTACGCCCACCAAGCTCCACAAGGCTCTTTCCCGCCACACAAAAATGCCAGTGGAGCTGATCTCGGAAAAATTAAGCGTTCGGAGTAACCATGTATTTATCATCCCGTCGAATCGCGACTTACACGTGCTTGACGGGGAGTTCCGTTTAAAGCCGTTATCAAAATCCAAGGGTTGGTCCGATGTGATTACGCTGTTCCTGTTTTCTCTGGCGCGGAACTGGGACGGGAAACTGGTTGCTGTAATTGTCTCCGGGTTGGATGCGGATGGGGCGAAAGCGCTGAGCAGAATCAAGGAAGTGGATGGCATTACGATCGCACAGACGCCGGATACGGCCGAGTGGTCGGATATGCCCGACAGCGCTATAAGAACGGGGTATGTGGATTATGTTCTTCCCGTGGAGGAAATCGCGATGAGGCTTGCGCAGATTGCGCGCGAATTCCCTGGGAAGGCCGAATGATTTTCCGGTGGCGATTCCGCCGGGCGTCAGACAGACGATGTGGAAGGTGGCCCGGAGGCGGTCCGGCTCCGCGCAGTGTTGCGGCGCGGACTTCGTCTAGGTGATGCTTGCGGAACGATTCCATCGGTAGCGGAAAACGGTATCCTACAGGGCGAATGCGGAAATTTGTTTTTCTACTTGTGATTGGCGGCGGCGGCGTTTGGGGACAGAAGACGCTGGATGCGACGCTGGAGAATCTGGACAAGGTGAAGACGCTGGGGGAGACGGCGATTTCACCGGATGGGAAGACGGTGGCGTGGACGGAGGCGGCGAATGGGGATCCGCAAACGGCGCGGATGCTGATTCGACCGTTGGGAGAGGGGCGGGAGCGGACGGTTTCGCTGGCGGGTGCGCGGGAGGCGGCGTGGGCGCCGGACAGCGCGCGGGTGGCGTTTTTGGCGCCGGAAGCGGGGAGCGCGGACGCGCGGCAGTTGCAGCTTTGGACGATGGCGGTGAGCGGGAAGGGGGCGTTCAAGGCGCACCGGTTGACGAGCCTGAAGGGTTTTTTGGCGAGGCCGGAGTGGGCGCCGGACGGGCGGGGGATCGCGATGTTGTTTACCGAGAACGCGCCGCGGGCGGCGGGACCGTTGGAGGCGGAGACGCCGCCCGCGGGGGTGATCGACGACGCGATTTTTCTGCAGAAGCTGGTGGTGATCGACGCGGCGTCGGGGAAGATGCGTACGGTGTCGCCGGACGGGTTGTACATCTATGAATACGACTGGGCGCCGGATAGCGCGCACTTTGTATACACGGCCGCGCCGGGACCGGGGGACGACAATTGGTGGACGGCGAAGCTGTACACGTTGGATGTGGCGAGCGGGGCGGTGAAGACGGTGCATGAGACGAGGATGCAGATGGCGGGGCCGAGGTGGTCGCCGGATGGATCGACGATCGCGTTCATCGAGGGGATCATGAGCGACGAGGGGGCGACGGGCGGGGACATCTATACGGTGGCGGCGGCGGGGGGCGAGGCGGTGGACCGGACGCCGGGGCGGAAGGCGTCGCCGAGTTGGCTGAGCTGGCTGCCGTCGTCGAAGCGGATACTTTTCGCCGAGACGGTGGGGGGTTCGACGGCGGTATCGACGCTGGATCTGGCCAGCGGGACGACGGAGACGAATTGGAAGGGCGATGAAAGCGTACACGCGGGCGGGGAAGAGATTTCGTTGTCGAAAGACGGGACGGAGGCGGCGGCGGTGCGTTCGTCGTGGACGATGGCGCCGGAGGTTTGGGCGGGGCCGGTGGGGAGGTGGACGCAGGTGAGCCACGCCAACGCGGGGATGAAGCCGGCGTGGGGCGAGGCGAAGAGCGTGACGTGGAAGAGCGGGGATTTCGAGGTGCAGGGATGGCTGGTGTTGCCGGCGGGGTTCGAGGCGGGAACGAAGAAGTATCCGATGGTGGTGAGCGTGCATGGGGGGCCGGCGAGCGCGAGGAAGCCTTCGTGGCCGAGGGCGTTTTTCGATTTGACGCTGTTGTCGAACGAAGGGTATTTCGTGTTCTTTCCGAATCCGCGGGGGAGCTATGGGCAGGGGGAGGCGTTCACGGCGGCGAATGTGAAGGATTTCGGCGGCGGGGATTTGAAGGACATTTTGGCGGGGGTGGATGCGGTGACGGCGGAGTATCCGGTAGACAGCCAACGGGTGGGGATCGCGGGGTGGAGCTATGGCGGATACATGACGATGTGGGCGGTGACGCAGACGCAGCGGTTCCGGGCGGCGGTGGCGGGGGCGGGGCTGGCGAACTGGCAGAGCTACTATGGGCAGAATTCCATCGATCAATGGATGATTCCTTATTTTGGGGCGACGGTTTACGACGATCCGGCGGTGTATGCCAAGAGCGCGCCGATCGATTTCGTGAAGAACGTGAAGACGCCGACGCTGGTGGTGGTGGGCGATAGCGACGGGGAGTGTCCGGCGCCGCAGTCGTTTGAATACTGGCACGCGTTGAAGAGTTTGGGGGTGAAGACGCGGCTGGTGGTGTATGCGGGCGAGGGGCACCGGTTTCACAAGCCGGAGGATATGCGGGACGTGATGGCGCGGACGGTGGCCTGGTTCGGCGAGAACATGAAATAGCGGGCGGGGCGGCCCTATTGGAGGGGGCGGACGGGGCCGATAGAACGGGGGAGTGTCCGCTTCCGTTATAGCCGGCGTTGCGGTGGGAGAGCGACGCGCCGCGTGGGCGTGGAGGCGGTGGTTTGCGCCGTCGCTGGCGGATTGTTTTTTGGTGGCGCTGTTTGTGGTGTTGTCTTCCGGCTGGCAGGGGTTTTTGGCCGACGGGGACACGGGGTGGCACATCCGGACGGGCGAATGGATTCTGGCGCATCGCGCGGCGCCGGCGGTGGATTTGTTTTCGTTCTCGCGGGCGGGGCAGCCGTGGTTTGCCTGGGAGTGGCTGTCCGACGTGGTGTTCGCGCTGCTGTTCCGGGGCGGGGGGTTGCGGGCCGTGGTGGTGCTGGCGGCGCTGTGCATTGTCGCGCTGGCCGGGCTGTTGTTGAGACAGATGTTGTGGCGCGGAGTGAATCCGCTGACGGGGTTGGCGCTCACGCTGATCGCGGTGACGAGTTCGAGCATTCATTTTTTGGCGCGGCCGCATTTGCTAACGCTGGTGTCGCTGGCCGGGGCGATGTGGATGATCGAACGGGACCGGCGCGAGGCGTGGAGGGGGATCTGGTTCTTGCCGGCGCTGACGGCGATTTGGACGAACCTTCACGGCGGGGTTTTCCTGTTGATTTTGCTGCTGGCGCTGTTGGTGGTTGGATCGGGAGTGGAGTGGCGGGCGGGGCGGCGGCCGGGGAGAACGGTGGGGAGGCAGGCGGCGTTATTGGGTTGTTGCGCCGTGGCCACCTTCGTGAATCCGTATGGCTGGAATCTGCACCGGCATGTCCTGTCTTACTTGAGCTCCGATTGGATACGGAGCGCGGTGCAGGAGTTTCAGGCGCCGACTTTTCGCGGGGAGAACCAACTGCATTTCGAGGCGCTGCTGATGCTGGGTTTGATGGCGGCGGGGTGGAAGCTGCGGCGGAGGGAGTTTACGGAGGCGCTGTGGCTGGTGGCGGCGGCGTACCTGGCGCTGGGATCGGCGCGGCACATTCCGATTTTTGCGATCGTGGCGGCGCCGCTTGTGGCGGTGGAAGCGGAGCGGTTCTGGAAATGGTGGGGACGGCGGAGGGGGCGAGCGGGCGTCCTGGCGATCTTGCGCCAGGTGGGTGAAGACTTGCGGCCCGCGTTCGGGCGGTGGAGCCTGTGGCTGCCGGCGGGGCTGGCGGTGGCGCTGGTCCTTTTGCAAGGGAGGCTGCCGGATCGATTTCCGAGCGACATATTTCCGAGCGGGATGATCGGGCGGCACAGTGAACTGTTCAGGGGAAGCCGAGTTCTTTCGAGCGATCAATGGGGGGATTACCTGATCTTTCGCTTTTATCCGGAGAGGCGGGTGTTTATCGATGGGCGGAGCGATTTTTATGGGGAAGGGGTAGGGGGAGATTACCTGCGGATGAGAAACGGGGATTACCGGTGGAGGAGGCTGTTGAGCCGGTACGGGATTGAGGCGGTTTTGATTCCGGCGTCGTGGCCTTTGGGCGAACTGCTGAAAGAGGACCGCGCGTGGACGATGGTGGAAGACGACGGAAGGACTCTGTTGTTTGCGCTTCAAGGAAACCAAGGATCCGGCCGAAATGAACTTACAAGGGAGAAGGCTAAGTGACGCTACAGGTCTGCATCGCCGTGGTGATCGGATTGGCGGCCTCAATTGACGATCTGTCGCGCCGGCGGATTGCGAACTGGATTCCGCTGGCGGCGCTGGCGAGCGGGATCGCCTGGCAGACGGCGGTTGGGGGATGGCGCGGCGCGGTGGGGTCCGTGCTGGGGGCGTGCGCCGGTTTCGCCGTGTTTCTGGTGTTTTACGTGTTGGGCGGCATGGGCGGAGGGGATGTCAAGCTGATGGCCGGCTTTGGAGCCCTGATTGGGATCGAACATCTGGCGGCGGCGGCGCTGTGGTCGGCGGCGTGTGGCGCGTTTCTGGCGGTTGGCGCGCTCAGCGTGCGGTGGCTGTCGAGGCGGCTGTCCCGCACGGAGGCGCCGTCGGGGACGGCGTCCGACTCCATTCCCTACGCACCGGCGATCGCGCTGGGAGTTTGGCTTAGTTTGCTTGGGGCCTAAAGGGCGGGAGAGAAACCGCCGAATAACGGTATAGGGACGGACAGGACACTTATTCATGGATCGCCGATTTCTTACGGTTTTGGCACTCAGCCTTGTCTTTGCGCTGTTGGTGTCGAGTGTTTTCTACCGCGTGGCGCGCTCCGGGAGGCCGGGCGGCCAGGGCAAGCAGGAGCAGAAGGAGATCGTACTCGCCGCTCGTGCGCTGACCATCGGGACAACCGTCAAGCCGGCGGACTTGAAGATTGGCCTCATCCCAGTCGCGATGTTTCCGAGGGGGGGATATTCGCATGTCAATGAAGTGTTGGACCGTTCCGTCGTGAGCAACATTCTGGCCGACGAGGCGATCTTGGGTGGCCGTCTGGCCGCCAAGGGAAGCGGGTTGGGACTGGCGCCGGTGATACCCGTTGGAATGCGGGCCGTGACCGTGAGAGTAAACGATGTCGTGGGAGTCGCGGGGTTCGTCTTTCCGGGAATGCGGGTAGACGTCTTGGTGACGGGACGGCCGCCGGAGTCGGCGGGCATGATTACCACGACATGCTTACAGGACATTCTCGTCCTCTCGGCCGGCACGGCGACGCAACCGGACGCCCGTGGGCAAGCGATCCCAGCACCGACGGTCACCTTGCTAGTGTCTCCCGAACAAGCTGAGACATTGACGCTCGCCGCGAGCGATGGGCGCATTCAACTGGTGCTGCGAAACTCAAACGACCAGCGGATCGAAAAGACTCCGGGCAGGGAACTATCCGAGTTGTATGGGGTGCGACCGCCTACGCCGAAACCGCCCGGGGACACGTCCCCGCGTGAGCATCCAAGGCATTTGGCGGCTTCGAGCGCGGTCCATCCGGTGAAAGCACCAGTCAGCGATGAAGTGATCGTCTTCCGGGGAACGAAGCGAACCGTCGAATCGCTCTCCACGACGGCATTGGCGGGGGAACAGCATCAATGAACGGCATGACCAGTTTCGCGATGGCCGCGGGGCGTCTAGTGGCGGCAATCCTCCTAGTAGGCGGCCTCGGGCTGATCCAGGCCCAGAACGCGCAGGAGATGCAGCTAACCGTGGGTAAGAGCATCGTCCTCGACTATCCAGCCGATGTCGAACGCATTTCCACGAGCAATCCGGACATTGTGGACGCCTCGCCAGTCACCAAACACGAAGTTCTTGTCCATGGGCGGGCGTACGGGTCGGCGACATTGGTGGTATGGGGCAAATCCGGAGAGAAGCAGTTTTATAATTTCACCGTCGAGCAGAACCTGGACCCGCTGCGGCAACTGATTCGGGAGTCGTTCCCCTCTCAGGCGATCGATGTATATGGTTCGCACGATTCCATCTCGCTGACCGGCCATGTCGCCACCAAAGACATCGCCGATCGAGCCGGGGCCTTGTGCGCGCCGTTCGCCAAGACGGTGGTGAATAATCTCTCGCTCGACTCCCACGGCGTGGATAGACAAGTGGTGCTTCACGTGGTGTTTGCGCTGCTCGACCGGTCGATGGACAAGGAATTCGCGTTTAATTTAATGTCTACCGGCGCCGGGAATACGATCGGACGGATCGCGCCGGGCGGGTCATCCGCGCCCTCGATTTCGACGATCGGCGGGACGATCGGAGGGCCCACCGCCGGCACGACGACGCAGTTTTCGATTTCAGACGCGTTGAACATATTCGCGTTCCGGCCCGACCTGAATCTCGGCGCCTTCATAAAAAGCCTCGTCACCGAACAAGTGCTACAGATTTTAGCCCAGCCGAATTTGGTCACCAGCGACGGGAAGGACGCCAGTTTCGTCGTCGGAGGCGAGTTTCCCGTTCCGATTCTTCAGGGCGGAGCTAACGCCGGCGCTATCACCATTCAGTATCACGAGTTTGGCGTCAAGCTCGAATTCACGCCATTCATCACGGAAAATCAGACGATCAAGCTGCATGTGAAGCCGGAAGTGTCGTCGCTCGACTATACCAACGCGATCACATTGGACGGGTTCACGATCCCGGCGCTCGCCACGCGCAAGACCGAGACCTACGTCGAGCTCGGCGTCGGACAAAGCTTCGTCATCGCCGGCCTCATCGACGATCGCGTGACGGATTCGTTCACAAGAATGCCTGGCTTGGCGAATCTGCCGATCATCGGCGCGCTGTTCAAGAGCCGGAGTGAAATCCGGTCGAGGACGGAGTTAATCATCATGGTCACCCCGGAAATAGTTAAGCCGCTGATGCCGGGCGATCCTAAGCCGCTGCCGGTCATGCCGAAGGAGTTCATGAAGCCGTTCGACCCAAAAGTGTTGAAACAGGAACAATCGGCCGTACCGCCGCACCATAGCCACTGGTGGCAGGGCGGAACCTCCGATGGCGCGGCGGGAAGCCACTGATCCCGGTGAAATCGATGAAGTCCAACGCAACAACTCAACGGGTCCGGCTCACTGCGCTTCTGATCGCTCCGGACAAGCAGCTATCCCGGCAGTTTCTCGACCGGGTTCCGGAGGCACACGCCTTTCAGATCGCGGCCGAGATCAAGACCTATCCAAACCGCAAGACGCTCGAGATCCGCCTGGAGCAGGTGAGGCCGGACGTTCTGCTAATCGATCTGGCGTCGAATCTAGAGGCCGCCTGCGACGTAATTCGAGAGGCGGCCGCATGCGCACCGGGATGCCGGATCGCCGGTTTACACTGGACCAACGATTCCGAAGCGATTCTGAAGTCGCTCCGCGTCGGGGCGACGGAATTTCTGCACGCGCCCTTCGGCCCGGACAGTCAGCGAGAGGCGGCCGATCGAATCGAACGGCTGCTCCGTCCCTCGGCAGAGACAAAGACCGCCGGCCGGGTGATCGCCTTCACAAGCGCGAAGGAGGGCTCGGGCGCGACGACGATGACGCTGGAGACGGCGTTCGCCCTGAAGGCCCTAACGCACCAGCGTATCTTGGCCGCCGATCTGGATTTCAGCGGAGGCACGCTCGGATTCCTGACGGAGGCCACGGAGAAGGCTTCGAGCGCCGCGGCGATCGGGCAAGCCGGCGCCGGGGGCGCCGACTGGGCCGCATTGGCGCATGAGTGTGGAGGGGTATCCGTGCTTGCCGCGCCGCATTGTCCGCTGGCCGAACCGGTCGAGATGGATCGCTTCGACGCGTTTGTCGAATCGGCACGGGATACTTTCGACTGGATCCTGCTCGACTTGCCTCCCGCGTTGGAGCCTTTTAGTTTATTGGTGTTGAGCGAGGCGGACCAGGCGTTCCTCGTCGCGACTCCCGAATTGCCGAGCCTCCATTTGGCCCGCAAAGTGGTGACCGCCCTGCACCAGCTTGGTTTTCCGGACACACGATTCCGCCTGGTCCTAAATCGAATCGACCGCCGCGGGCAAACGAACCTCGCCGACGTCGGCAAGCTATTTCCGTGTCCGGTCCAAGCCCGGATTCCGAACGACTCTCTCGCTCTCCAGGGCGCACTGATGCAGCGCTCGGCGGCCAGAGGCGAAACGGAGTTGGGAAAAGCGGCGGCGGCGCTTGCGGCGAGTCTGGTGGAAGACCAGCGAAAATGCGCCGCGGGCACGGCGATGGTTCACTAGGACGAATTCGCGATGCAAACACCTCAAGAGACAAACAAACCGGCCGCCGTGAATTGGGAGCAAAGGCTCATGAGGAATCCGGCCCGTCCGCGCGCGGCGTTGAAGCCGGAATACCAGGAGCTGAAGTTTGCGCTGCATCGCAAGCTGGTGGATAAGATCAATCTCGACGCATTGGCCAACATCGATAATCAGCGCGTGCGCGGAGAAATCCGGCAGGCGCTCGTGGCGTTGGTCGAGAGCGAGCCCACGCTGCTCAGTTCGGCGGAAAAACAACAGATCGTCGATGAGGTCCTCGATGAGGTTTTCGGGTTGGGGCCGCTTGAGTCGCTGCTTCAAGATCCGACAATATCCGACATTCTGGTCAACACGCACAAACACGTTTACGTGGAACGGCGCGGTCTGCTGGAATTAACTGGTGTTTCCTTCCGCGATAGCTCGCATTTGCTGAGGATCATCGACAAAATCGTGTCGCAGGTGGGCCGGCGCGTGGACGAATCAACGCCGATGGTCGACGCCCGGCTGCTCGACGGCTCGCGTGTCAATGCCATTATTCCGCCCTTGGCCGTCGATGGACCCATCGTTTCGATCCGCCGTTTTTCCACCGACAAGCTGATGCCGAACGACCTCGTTCAGAAAAAGGCGCTCACTCCCGGAATGATGGCGTTGCTCGAGGCCGCGGTCAAGGCGAGGATGAACATCATCATCGCGGGCGGCACCGGCGCCGGTAAGACGACGCTGCTCAACGCGCTATCGGCTTTCATTTCGCCAAGGGAGCGCATCGTCACCATCGAGGACGCCGCCGAACTCCAGTTGAAACAGCCACATGTGGTGCGCCTGGAAACACGGCCGGCGAATCTCGAAGGCAGCGGAGCGATCCGTCAGCGAGAACTGCTCGTCAACAGCCTGCGCATGCGCCCGGACCGGATCGTGGTTGGAGAGGTCCGCGGAGAGGAAGCGCTCGATATGCTTCAGGCCATGAATACCGGCCACGACGGATCGCTGACCACGGTTCACGCCAATAGCCCGCGCGACGCGGTATCCCGGCTGGAAGTGATGGTTTCGTTGGCGAACTCGAATATGCAATTGGTCTCGATACGCCAGCAGATCGCCAGCGCCGTGAATCTTCTGGTACAGGCGTCGCGGATGAGCGATGGATCGCGGCGCGTCATGAACGTGACCGAAATCACGGGCATGGAAGGCGAGATGATCACCCTCCAAGACATCTTCGTTTTCGAGAAGCGCGGCCTGGACGCCGACGGGAAAGTCGTGGGACGGTTCGCCGCGACAGGCATCCGTCCAAAATTCTACGAGAAATTGCTCGCGGCCGGTATCCGGCTCGAGGCTGAATTGTTCGACGAGGTGGTGGAAGTCTGATGGGCCGCTCGCGCCGGAAAGTAAGGCTGCCATGACGGCGTTCCTATTCGCCGTACTCGCGGTCTGGATCTCCGCCATGGGAGCCTGGTGGTTTTTCTCCCGGGCCTTCCGTCGGGCTGACGCCGGCCGGCTCAAAGAACGGTTGTCCGCGGGCGCCGGCACGAAGCGGGAAAAGAAGTCGAAGAAATCACAGCTCCCGGCTCTGTTTCAACAGGAATCCGGTACAGGGCTCTTGGCCGCGTCCCTGATGAAGCGGCTGCGGCTCAGTTCACGGATCGGCGTGCTTTTGGAGCAGGCGGGATTGCGCTGGCATCCGACGCGGTTTATCCACGCGTCGCTGGGATTATTTCTCGCCGTATTCGCGGTCTGCTGGTTTACGATTCCGGAGGACTACCGGCAACTTTCCTTTCTCCCGGCGATCATAGGGGGGCTACTGCCGCTCGGCTTTGCGATGAGGAAGCGCACGAAACGCCTGAGGCGCTTTGAGGAGCTATTTCCGGAAAGTCTGGAATTTGTCGCCCGGTCGATGCGTGCGGGCCACGCGTTTTCCGTGTCGTTGGAAATGATCCACAAGGAATTTCAAGAGCCGCTAGCCGGCGAGTTTCGCCGGGCGTTCGAGGAGCACAACCTTGGCTTGCCGTTGGAGGCGGCGCTCGAGAAACTGGCCAAACGGATTCCTTCGCTCGATGTCCATTTCTTCGTGTCGGCGGTCATCCTTCAGAAGCGAACTGGAGGCAATCTCGCGGAGATTCTCGACAAGTTGGCGTATGTGATCCGGGAACGCTTCAAATTACGAGGGAAGATTCGCGCCATCAGCGCGCACGGAAGGATGACCGGGCTGGCGTTAACGCTCATTCCGGTCGGGGTGGCTGTCATGATGTTCGTGGTCAATCCCGATTACATCCGTTTCTTTTTTCTCGAAGAGATAGGGCATTACATGCTGGCGGCGGCGATCGGCCTTCAAATCGCCGGATACGCCGTAATCATGAAAATCGTGAAGATCGAGGTCTGAAAACATGGAACTGCTTCTTAGCGGCCTCCTCTTCGGCTTGTTGGTGGTCACACTTTCGGTGGCCGGCCTCAAGCTATACGTCCGGCCCAAGGAGATTTTGGAGCGCGTTAGCGCAAGCGCGCCGGCGGCGGCGGAACCGGCCCCGGTGCATCCGAGTCTGGTCTTCAGGGACTTGGCGCAGAAGCTCGGCAATTTAGTGCCGGCCTCGCCGAAGGATGTCCAATTGATGCAGCGCCGATTGATCCGCGCGGGTTTTCGCGGACCGAACTCGCTGAAGATCTTGTACGGCACGAAGGCGTTTTTCGGGCTGGCGCTTCCCCTGGCCACGATCGTGGGGCTCGCGGGCGTCGACATGGACACCGGCAACAAGATCGCGGCCGCCGGGTTCGCGGCTTTGTTCGGCTTCATCGGCCCAAACCAGTTTCTTCTGCGGATGGCCAGACGGCGGCAGCACAAAATTCAACGCGGACTCGCCAACGCACTCGATCTGATGGTCGTTTGCGTCGAATCCGGATTGGGTCTCGACCAGGCCATACTTCACGTTGCGAAAGAACTGGATGCGGCGCACCCGGAAATCAGCCAGGAGTTCGCCACGGTGAACTTTGAACTAAAGGCGGGGAAACGCCGTTCGGAGGCGCTTCGCAACCTCGCGGATCGCTCCGGTGTCGAAGACCTGAAGAAACTGGTTGCGGTGTTGATTCAGGCCGACCGTTTTGGCACAGGTGTCGCCCAGAGTCTGCGCGGACATTCCGAATACATGCGCGTGCAGGCGCGTCAGACGGCCGAGGAAAAAGCGGCGAAGCTCGGCGTCAAGTTGGTTTTCCCGATTTTTTTCTGCATATTGCCGTCGCTGTTTGTAGTGACGGTCGGACCCGTGGCGGTGCGAATCGTCCGGGAATTGATTCCGATGATGACACAAATGTAAGACGCCAGCGGCCAGCGGAAGGACGGCGCCCGCCGCCGTCCGCCGGCCAAACGGAGAAAGGAGAGAAAACAATGGATACCTCAATGGTTCGAATCATTTGCGCGGCGGCCGCCGCGGCGCTTGTGGGGCTGATCGTTTTACGGCGCAAGAAGAATGCCGAGTGACGGCGCCGGGATGGCGGGGGAATCGTTAAAATCCGGTTCCCCGCCTACGCCGAGGCGGGAAATAGGGAGAGGAATTAGAGAGGCGAGGGACTGAAGTTATGCGTAGTTGTTCGATCGTATGGAAATTCGCGGCGGTGGCATTGATGGCCGAGGCCATGTATGGGGGCACGTTCGGGACGGTGGTTCCCATCGGCGGCCAAGCGTCGGATCTGGCGCTTGATCCGGTTCGCAACGTACTCTATATCGCCAATTTCACGGGGAATCAAATCGACGTGATGCAACTGGGTACCAATACGCTGCAGTCCTCGATTCCCGTGGCGGGGCCACCGAGTTCACTGGCGATATCTCCGGACGGACGCTTCTTATTGGCTACTAACTACGGCAACTTCGCGACTCCGCAATCGCCTTCGAACGCATTGACCATCGTCGATCTCACGACCCAAGCGGCGCAGACACTCACGCTGGGCGATTCGCCGCTGGGTGTGGCCTTCGGCGCGGACGGGAACGCATTAATCGTGACGGCGACGACGTTTCTGCTGTTTAATCCGCTGGCGGGAACGATCCAGCAGATCGGCACGATCACGGGCTTGGTGAACCAAACGCTTCCAGTTCCACCGGCCAACCTGCCGCCGTCGATCACGAACGCCTCGATCGCCGTTTCCGGCGACGGGCTGACGATTTATGGCATGGGCGGATCGACGAGCACGTTCACGTTCCGCTATGAAGTGAACGGCAAGGAATTGATGCCGGGGGGAATCGTTCTCAGTTCCGGAACGCTCGGGCCGCGCGTCGTAAGCGTGAATCAAGACGGGACTCGTTTTCTGGCGGGATGGATTTTGCTGGACAATCAGGGCACGTTTCTAAGCTTTTTCGCTCCCCAAGCCAACGAAGCGGCCGTCGGAACGACAGCCTTCGATTCGGCGCGTGGATTAATCTACGCTCAAATTCCGGCTGTGGTGGGCGAAGCCCCGACATTTCTGATCGCCAATCAGGACAATCTCAACGTGATTCAACGCTTACAACTCGCTGAGAACTTGGATGGAAAGAGTGTCCTTTCGAGCGATGGAAGCACGCTTTACTCGGTATCCGAGAGTGGAGTGACGGTGTTGCCGGTAGGGGCATTGAACGCACAGGCGCGAGTTGCCGCCACGCAGCGCGATCTTCTATTCCAGGAACAAATCTGCGGCCCGCAAGTGGCGACGCAGCCACTGTCGATCGTCGATCCGGGCAGCGGGAACACGGCCTTCGCCATTTCGTCTACCACGCCCGGCGTCGCGATCAATCCTTCCAGTGGGATGACCCCGGCGACAGTTCAGGTGACCGTAGACCCCACGCTTTTCCAAGGACAGAACGGGACGGTGACGGCCTCGATACAGTTGACGTCGCAGCAAGCTGTGAACACGGTTCAGCCGGTGCGGTTGCTGGTCAACAGCCGGCAGCCGAGCCAGCGAGGACTGATCGTCGACGTCCCGGGAACGCTCGTCGACATCGCCGCCGATCCGGCGCGCAACCGTTTTTATATATTGCGTCAGGATACGGATCAAGTTTTAGTGTTCGATGGAGCGACATATTCCCAAATCGCCACGTTCGAGACGGGAAACGTACCTACGGGGATGGCCATCACTTTCGATAGGCGGTATCTGCTGGTGGCCAATGAACAGGCGCAGACGGTGAGTGTTTTCGACCTGGAGACACTCCAGCCCACGAGGCCCATACGGATGCCGAACGGGTACTCGGCGATCTCCATAGCCAGTTCCACGCGGCGGATTCTCGCCTCGGCGCTTTACTACGATGGGACCTACCATATCGTGAGTCTGGATCTTCCTACAAGGAGCGGTTCCGCGCCGCTTTCGCTTGGGGTTTTCCAAAACCTGGTCAATAAAGATACGGTTCTGGCCGCTTCCCCCAACGGCTCTTCGATTCTGATCGCCGAGGCCGACGGCTCGACGATGCTCTACGATGCGAACCAGGATACTTTTGTCGCCTCGCGAAAGGACTTCCCGTCGTTGAGCGGGGCTTACGCCGCCTCAAATTATCAGCAATTCGCGGCGGGCAACAATTTACTCGACGCCTCCCTCGTTCCGGTACAGCAATTGGAGACGGCCACCGGCGCCTCATCCGGTTTTGCCTTTGTGAACCAGGCGGCGTTCCGCACCACGGTTCCGGCGCTGATCCCGGCTTCCACGGGTACTTCCGGTTCGGGCGGTTCCACCACGACACCACCCTCAACGCCAACGACGTCCACGCCTAGTTCGGCGCCTGGGGTCGCGGAGCGGCTGAATCTGACGAATGGCGGCAACCCCGTCGCGTCGGCGACGCAGTTGGCCGAGGCGCCTCTACTTGGCGGCGCCAGCCCCATCTTCCCGAGCGTTTTTAGCCGTACCCTCGCTCCGCTCGCGAACCAGCAGGCGATCATCAGTCTGTCGGTGTCGGGCTTTACCGTCTTACCCTGGAATTACGATGCCGCTAGCGCCCCTCCGCAAATCGAGAGCGTGGTCAACGCCGCCGACGATACGCCGGGAATCGCGCCGGGAGGTTTGGTGTCGATCTTCGGACAGAATCTGAGCCCCGTGAACGACACCTCGAGCGAAATACCGGTCCCGACCGCCGTCGCCGGAAGCTGCCTTACCGTGAATGGCCTGGCGATGCCGGTGCTATTTGTGTCCCCGTCGCAAATCAACGCCCAGATGCCTTTTGAGGCGGTCGGCGACGTGACGCTGATCCTGCACACGCCGGGAGGCGTGAGCGGCAATTACAACCTGCAAATTCTCCCCGGCGCCCCGAGCGTCTTCCGCACGGGCGCGGCCGGTCCGATCGCCAACATTCCCGCAGTGATTCGAAACTCCAACGGCAAACTGGTAACCGCGGCCGATCCGGTCCACATCGGGGACGTCCTGATCATTTACCTCACAGGCATGGGTGCGACGTTCCCGCCGGTTGCCACCGGCCAGCCCGCGCCGTCGAACCCGCTGGCCCAAACGCTCGACCAGCCCATGGTGACTCTGGGAGGAGCGTCCTTGCCCGTCCTGTTTTCCGGACTCGCGCCCGGCGAGGTCGGAGTGTATCAAATCAACGTCTCGATTCCCAAGGGCGTGCCCCAAGGAATGGAGATTCCTCTGTCCATCAGCCAAGCTGGGGCTTCCACGAGTATCAATGTGCGGGTCATCAATTGAAAATCAATAAGACGAAGCGTTTGCATGTCCTTTTGGCCGGTTTGTCAATCGCCCTCGCCCCTTCGGCCGTCGCGCAGAAGTGGGAGATCGGCGGCGCGGCGGGAGGCAGTTTCTACACGAGCCAATCGGTTCAATCTCCCTCCGGCAACGCGGACGCCAGCATCGCCACCGGTCTGGCGGCGAGCGCATGGTTGGGGAACAATTCGGGAAATCTTCTCGGCGGCGAGTTCCGCTACGATTACACGGGAGGAAACCTGTCGCTTACGGGCAACGGCGGCCCGGCGTCTTTCGCCGCGCGGTCCCAGGCGTTCCACTATGACTTCCTGATTCATTTCAGCCCGCGCGCGTCGCGAGTCCGGCCGTATGTGGCGTTCGGCGGCGGGGCCAAGATTTACTCGGGAACGGGAACGGAGCAGGCCTACCAGCCTCTCGAGCAGATCGCGCTGCTTACCAAAACCTCACAAACGATGGCGCTCATTTCCGCCGGCGCGGGAATCAAGTTCAACATGTCCGATCATTTGCAGTTGCGCGTGGAAGTTCACGACTATCTGACACCGTTCCCGAAGAACGTGATCGCTCCGGCGCAGGGCGCTCGCGTCGGAGGTTGGTTACAGCAGTTTGTGCCGACGTTCGGAATCGCTTACGTATTTTAGATCCACACCTTTTCCACGGGCACGTCCCGCTTGCAAAGATCGCACGACGCGGCGTCCTTATAATAAGTCGCGTCCAGTTTAACCAGGCGATAAAACGGCAACGGATCGAATTTCAACGTTCGCGGCGTGTCCTGATAAACGATCACCGCCAGACCCACGACCTGACCGCCTTTCGATTCCACCAACGCTTTCAGTTCGGTAAGCTGACGGCCGGAGCGAAGGATATCGTCCACCAATAGCACCTTCTCTCCGGGCATCATTTCGAAGTATTGGCGAAAGCGCAGGGGCTCGGTCTCGTCCTCGCGTTCGGCCCAATAAACCTGGTGGGCGCGCAGGGCCTCGCAAACGCCGTAGGCGACCGGCAGGCCGCCGGTGCCCGGAGCGACGATGGAGAGCTCCGGAATGATGGCGCGGATTTCGGTATTGGCGCGAACCAGGCGGCTGAGGGCGACGCTCATGGTTTTGGCGTGCTGATAGTAGCGCATCGCCAGCGCAACCTGCAGATACTCGTTCGCGTGAAGCCCGTTGGGATATTCGAAGTGTCCTTCGCGCAGCGCCCCTGTTTGACGCAGCAGGCCGACGATTTCCTCGTGTGTCGGGACGAAATGCATAAATCTCAGTGAGCTCCTTTGCCCAAAATGACTTTGGGAATCGTTCGAAAAATAATCTTCCAATCGAGGGCGAGCGACCAGTTGTCGATGTATTGCATGTCCAACTTCATCCACGTGTCGAAGTCCAAAGTGTCGCGTCCGGCGACCGCCCAAAGACAAGTCAATCCCGGCCGCATTCGAAGGCGGCGCCGCTGCCAGCCGGCGTAGCGGGTGACTTCCTCGGGCACCGCGGGCCGCGGACCGACCAGGGACATGTCGCCTCGCAATACGTTCCAAAGCTGGGGCCACTCGTCGACCGAAAACTTCCGCAGTAATTTGCCGATGCCGGTGAGACGCGGGTCGTCCGGAATTTTGAACGCGGTGGTCTTCCGGTTCAGGTGCTCCAGGGCGGCTTTCATCTCCTCGGCGTTTTCGCACATGGAGCGGAACTTGTAAAAAACGAAACGGCGGCCGTTCAAGCCGCAGCGTTCCTGCCGGAAGATGGCCGGCCCGGGCGAAGTCAGGCGGATTAAGACGACGATGGCGATCATCACGGGCGCCAGAAGGATCAACGCCGCGGCGGCGAGCGCGAAATCGGTGGCGCGCTTGACCATGAGGCGTAGATCGTCGTGCGGGGCGGCGGCGAAGGTCAGCAAAGGGGTGTTGCCGAGACGGTCCAAATACACATCGCTATTGCCGTGAGGGAAAAAATCGACGACGACTCTGGTGCGCACGCCCTGCTCGTCGCATAACAAAAAGACGTCTTCGAGATCGGCGAGGCGCTGGCTGTCGACCGCGAAAATAATTTCGTCGATCACGTGGCGGCGGAGCAGATCGGGGAGCTCCGATAGCCGGTACGTGGGGTAGTCTCGGGCGAGGCCGGCGGAGGTTGCCGGCGGATCGTCGCCGTCGGCGACAAACCCCGTGAGCCGTATGCCGTATTCGGCGGAGCGCTCAAGGGAACGGGCCAAACGCATGGCCCGCTCGCCGCCGCCGACGACCATGACAAAACGCGGGGCGCCGAACTCGCGGCGGATGGCGCCCAAAACATGCCCGGCGTTGAGGCGAAACAGGCACAGCAGAATCCAACTGTATGCGGTGAACATCGCCACGAAGGGGCGGCTCAAATCGAGGCGGGCGAGATACTCGATAAGTACGAGCGCGGAGGCGCCCAAAAGACACTGGCGGAAGGTGTTGCGCAACACCATTTGGGGATGGGCGGAGTCCAGGTTTTCGTAAACATTAAACCAGTAGCCGGTGGCCAGCCAGCAAACGATGGCGGCGCCAAGAAGGAACGCCATGGCGGGGCGGTCGATATAGAAGAGGTGCTCCAGGTGAAGACGGAGGCGCGTCTGATAGGCGGCCTCGAAGGCCAAGGCGATCAGAACCACGTCGGAGGAGCCGAACAGCAGCTTTACTTTACGATAGTGCCCGCTAAACACCCATCTGTCAGGATAACAAACGCGCCCGCTAACTCAGGGCAAGGACGATCCAGCCGGCGCCGTTCACGCGCGCGGGATAAGTTTTGAGTCCACACTCGCCGGTGAGCGCCGCTCCGGATTCAAGGTCGAATTTCCAGGAGTGGAGCGGACAGATCAAAGTCCCGCCTCCGATCAAGCCGTCGGCGAGCGGTCCGCCGCGGTGGGGACACTCGGCCTGCACGGCGAATACGCGCCCATCGCGGGTGTGGAAGACGGCCACTCGAACGCCGGCGGCGTCGTAGGCGCGGCCCTCGCCCGGAGGGATTGCGTCAAGCGGCCCAAGAACGATTTCCAAAGCAGCCCCGGTCACTGAATCACCGGTAGAAGGGCGGCGAACTGGTTCGGCGTCGCGGGAGCGAAGGCTTCCTTCCACGGATCGCGATAGGCCTCGATCGATTCGCGGAGTTCTTCGTCGAGCGAGAAGGCTATTCCCTCGCTGTCGTCGACGATTACGGAGCGGATCTTTTCGATGCCGAGCCTCGGAACGAATGCGTAGGTGCGTTCCAGGTACTTCGCGTTGTTGCGGTAATACTGGATGAAGCGGCCCATGACGCGGATCACTTCCTCGTGTGTGTCCACGACGCACAGGATATCGCCTTTGCGGACGTGAGCGCCGGCGGCGCCCCCGACATAGACCTCCCACTTGCCGCCTTCGACGGCGACGGCGCCGATATCCTTCACCATGGCCTCCGAGCAATTGCGCGGGCAGCCGGCGGTTCCGAGCTTCAATTTCGCCGGACTGTCGATGCCTTGGAACCGTCGCTCGATTTGGATCGCGAGCGTCGTGCTGTCGCCCACGCCGAAGCGGCAGAATTCGGTGCCGACGCAGCTCTTGCAAGTGCGATAGCGTTTGGCGTAGGCGAAGCCGGAGGGCATGTCGAGATCGGCCCACATTTTTGGAAGGTCGTCCTTCTTCACGCCGAGCAGATCGATTCTTTGGCCGCCGGTCAGCTTCACCATCGGGACGCGGTATTTGTCGGCGACGTCGGCGATGCGCCGCAACTGATCGGGCGAAGTGACGCCGCCGGCGATCTGCGGAATGACGGAAAAGGTTCCGTCCTTCTGGATGTTGGCGTGGACGCGATCGTTGATGAATCGCGCGTCGCGTTCGTCCTCGTATTCGCTCTTCCAGATCGTATTCAACAGCGACGCCAGGCCGGGCTTGCTGCCGGGGTCCTCTTTACCATCGGCCAGGGCGGCAAAGACCGCCGACACCGATTTCAGATTCCGTTCCTTGCAGGCGCGGATGAGTTCGGGCTTGGTCAAGGGGACGCCGGGCACGTAATAATGCACCGACGGATCCTCTTCCACTTCGCCGCCGCAGGCGTATTCGACGATCTCGGAGATGAGAGCCTTACAGGAGCCGCAGCCCATTCCTCCGCGGGTCGCCTCCATGACCGCCTTCGGATTCCGCCGGCCCTTTTGGACGCAGGCGACGATCGCGCCCTTGCTGACGCCGTTGCAATTGCACACCTGGGCCTCGGCGGCCATTTCCTCGATCGTTATCTTTTTCGATGGCGCGCCGATGTCGAACAGAAGGGTCAGGCGCTCTTCGGGCAGCGGCGTTCCGCGGTCGAAGGCCTGCATTAAATAAGCGGCTTTGCTGATGTCGCCGAGGAGAATGGCGCCCATGAGGCGGCCGTCGCGGATGATCAGTTTTTTATAGGTTCCCTTTTTCGGCTCGGTGAACTGAACGATTTCATCGCGCTCGTCGGCGGGTTCGGTGATGCCCATCGAAGCCATTTCGACGCCCATTACCTTCAGCTTGGTCGCCAGTTTCGAGCCGTGATAGGCGGCGAGGGGATTCCGTCCGGTGATGTGATCGGCCAACACCTTGGCCTGCTCCCATAGGGGAGCGACGAGACCGTAGACCTGGCCGCGATGCTGCGCGCACTCGCCGACGACATACACGTCGGGGTCGTCGACCGAGCGCATCTGGTTGTCCACGAGGAGGGCTCGCTGGACGGTCAGTCCGCATCGCGCGCCGATCTCCGAGTTGGGCTTGATCCCGGCGCAGATGACGACGATGTCGAATTCGAGCGCCCGGCCGCCGGCCAATTCGAGACCGGTGACGCAATCGTCGCCCACCACTTTGCGGGTGTTCGATCCGAGGAGAACACGCATGCCCATGGATTCGATGTTGGACTTCAAAATGGCGCCGGCCTGCGGGTCCAATTGCTGGTCCATGAGGTGATTGCCCAGATGCAGGACGGTCACTTCGACGCCGAAGTTTTGCAGGCCACGCGCGGCTTCGAGGCCGAGCAGGCCGCCGCCGATGACCGCGGCGCGCTTGCCGCTGCGGGCGAACTCGGCGATCTCGCGGCAATCGTCGATGGTGCGGAAGACGAAAACGCCGGGCTTGTAAGCGCCGTCGGGCATGGTCAGTCCTTCGATCGGGGGGATGAACGCCCGGCTGCCGGTGGCGACGATGAGCTTGTCGTACGACTCCATTCTGCCGTCCTCGCCGAGGACGCATTTGGCGCGGCGCAGGATCGATTCGGCGCGGACGCCAGAGTGGAGAGTGATCCAGTTGTCGGCGTACCAGGCGAGCGGGTTGAGGAAGATCTCGCTCTCCTCCTGGGAGCCATTCAAGACGTTGGACAACAGAATGCGGTTGTAGTTCCCGTAAGGCTCGTCGCCGAAAATGGTGATGTTGAACAGATCGCCGCCGCCGCGGGAGAGGATCTCTTCCACCGTCCTCGCGCCGGCCATGCCATTGCCGATTACCACTAAATTTCGTTTTGCCGCCATTGTATCTCCAATCCGTCCGGGTGTCCGCCGCTCAGATCTCCACTAACCCGATATCGATCACGACCGCGCCTTTCATACCCGCCGGCGCCGCGACTTCCAACTCCAGCACCGTTTCAGGAAGAAGATCCTCGACGACGCTGAGGGGCACATGGATGGCGCCTTTGGCCGCCACTGGGAAGTAGCGCATCGGCTTGCCATCGCGCTTCATGAGGAGGTAAATCATCTCCGGCGCGGCGTTGCCGGCGCGCAAGTACACGAATTGCGCGCGCTTGTCGGCCGGCGTCACGTAGCGGACCGGAGGACTCAGGGGGCCCGGCTTATCCAAACCCGAGCCTTCGAAAGGATAAAGGCCTTGGAGGAATTTCGGTTTCTCGATCATAAGTTTCCTTTGGCGATTCGCACCGCGCACACTTTGAATTCGGGCATTTTGGAAGTGGGGTCGAGGGCGGGATTGGTTAACAGATTCGCCCGCTCGCGCCCGCCGAAATGAAACGGCACGAAGACGGTATCCATACGGATCGTTGGCGTGAGTTGCGCGGTCATCGCCGCCTCGCCGCGCCGCGTGGTGAGACGCACGATGTCGCCTTCGGCGATGCCGTAGCTTCTGGCGATCGAGGGATGAATCTGCACGCGGGCCTGAGGGGAGGCCTGCAGCAGTTCGGCCACGCGGCGGGTCTGCGCGCCGGATTGGTAATGGGCCATCACGCGTCCGGTGGTGAGGTAGAGGGGGAACTCGGCGTCGGGCTCTTCGGCGGAGGGGCGGTGTTCGACGGCGTGAAAACGCGCGCGGCCGTCGGCGGTGAAGAAACGATCTTCAAAAAGTCGAGGCGTTCCGGGATGGTTTTCGTCCGGGCATGGCCAGAAGACGCCATCTTCACGGGCGATGCGGTCATAGGTGATTCCGGCGTAATCGGCGACGCCGCCGGCGGAGGCGCGGCGCAGTTCATCGAATACGGCGGAGGGTTCCGATGGAAAGTGACGGCCGGCGCCGAGGCGCGCGGCGATGGCGGCGATCGCCTCGAGATCCGTTTTCACTCCATCGGGCGGGTCGGTGGCTTTTTTCCGCAACAGCACGCGGCCTTCGAGGTTGGTCATGGTTCCTTCCTCTTCGGCCCACTGCGCGGACGGGAGAACGACGTCGGCTTTCGCGGCGGTTTCGGCGAGAAAGAAGTCGGAGACGACGAGGAGATCGAGGGCTTCCAAACGCTTCTCGATGTGTCCGGCGCGCGGGGCGGATACGGCGATGTTCGATCCGAAAACGAGCAGGGCGCGGACTCCGCCATCGGTCCCCAAGCGGTCCAGCATCTCGTAGGCGGAGACGCCGGGACCGGGAATCGAGGCTTCGGGCACGTCCCAGATGCGGGCAATGTGGGCGCGATGTTCGGGATTGTCGATCTTGCGGTAGCCGGGCAACTGATCGGCTTTTTGGCCGTGCTCGCGGCCGCCCTGTCCGTTGCCCTGGCCGGTGAGACAGCCATAGCCGCAGTGAGGCTTGCCGACTTTTCCCAGCGCCAGGGCCAGATTGATGAAGGCGAGAACGTTGTCCACGCCCTTGGACTGTTGTTCGGGGCCGCGGGCGGTGAGAATCATTGCGGTCTTGGCTTGGCCTAACATACGCGCGGCGGAGGCGAGTTGCGTGGCCGAGATTCCGGTGATGCGTTCTACGCGATCGGGCCAATAGGAGGAGGCGGCGCGGCGCACGGCTTCGAAGCCGGAGGTTCGCGCGGCGATGAACGCTTCGTCGAGCCAGCCTTCTTTCATGGCGATGTAGAGAAGCCCGTTGGCGAGCGCGGCGTCGGCGCCGGGCGTGATCTGCAAATGGAGAGTCGCGGTGGCGGCGGTGGGCGTGGCGCGCGGGTCGACGACGATCAACGATCCGCCTCGGGCGCGCTGGGCCTGGAAATACTGCATGACAGGCGGCATGGTTTCGGCGGCGTTGCTTCCGATAAGAAGGATGGTCCGCGCGCCGGGGATGTCGTCCAAGGGGAACGGAAGGCCGCGATCGACGCCGAAGGCCTTGATCGCGGCGGCGGCAGCGGAGGCCATGCAAAAGCGGCCGTTATAATCGATTTGCGAAGTGCCGAGGGCGACGCGGGCGAACTTGCCGAGCAGGTAGGCTTTTTCGTTGGTCAAGCCGCCGCCGCCGAAGACGCCAACGGCGTCGGGGCCGTATTTATTTTGAACGCCGCGAATGCCCGAGACGATTCGATCGAGCGCTTCGTCCCACGACGCGGGCCGCAATTGGCCGCCTTTGGCATCGCGAATAAGAGGGGACAACAAACGCTCGCGGTGATTCAACAGCGCGGCGGCGGTCCATCCTTTTTGACAGAGGCCGCCGCGGTTGGTGGGGAAGTTGCGTGCGGCGATGGAGAAGGCGCCTTCTTCGCGGACCAGGTTCATGCCGCATTGAAGGGCGCAATAAGGGCAGTGAGTCTCGCAGACTTCGGCCGGCGCGGCGACGTTAAGCGGAAGCGGCATAGACGTTCGCGGGAACTTCGGCGGGCGGCGTCAATCCGGCGCGGGCGGCGGCGGCGGGAGACCAAGCGCGGCTCCAGACGCTCCGCAGATAGATCAAGGCAACGACACCGGCGGCCATGGAAACGGTGAGGATGGCGAAGCCGATGCCGAAGCTTCCGGTGCGGTCTTTGACGGAACCGAGGATGGAGGGCAGAAGGAATCCACCGAAGCCGCCGGCGGCGCCGACGATGCCGGTCATGATTCCGACGCGATCGGGGAAGCGCTGAGGAACCAGTTGGAAAACCGAGCCGTTCCCCATGCCGAGCATGGCCATGCCGACGGCGAGAATTCCCAGCGCGACCCATGCGGGAGGCAAGGAGGAAACGCCGGCGAGGCAGACGGCGGCGCCGGCCAACATAGCGAGCAGCATGCGGTGGCCGCCGAAGCGGTCTGCCAACACTCCGCCGACGGGCCGGAGGAAACTGCCGGAGAAGACGACGACGGTGGTGAAGTCGCCGGCCTGCACTTTGGTCAGGTGGTATTGATCGTGAAAAAAGATGGACAGGTAGCTGGCCAAGCCGACGAAGCCGCCGAAGGTGAGGCTATACAAAAAACAGAACCACGCGGTATCGCCGAGCTTGAGCAGCGAGGCATAATCGGCCCAGCGTTTGACGGGCCGCGCGCCGGGGGCGTTCTTTGCGAAGAGGAAGAAGACGATCCACACGGCGACGACGGGAACGGCCGCGACACCGAAAACGTTGTGCCATCCGATGGCCTGCGCGATGCGCGGGGCGAAGAGCGTGGCCAACAAGGTACCGGAATTGCCGGCGCCGGCGATGCCCATGGCCAGACCTTGATGTTCCGGCGGGTACCACGAACTGGCGAGCGGCAGAGCGGCGGCGAAGCTCGCTCCGGCGATGCCAAGGAGAAGGCCGACGGCGAGAAAATCGGAGAAATTGGACGCCCAGAGCCAGCCGGCGAGCAACGGGAGGAGGGTGAAGGCCAAGCCGGTCAAGCCCGTAGCGCGTCCGCCGAAGCGCTCCGTCATCCAGCCGAGAATGGGACGGAAGAACGAGCCGCCGAGCAACGGGAGCGCGGTGAGGAGGCCTTTTTGAGTTGCGGAAAGCTTATACGCTTCCCCGATGAAGGGCCCGAGCGGGCCGAGGATTACCCAGACCATGAAGCTGACGTCGAAGTAGAGAAACGCGGAGACGAGTGTAGGGGGATTGCCCGCTTCGCGAAACCCACGTAGAGACATAGGCGCACCTTCCTGAACGAATGGCTGAGGATGGTTTCGCGAACGGAGCGAAGAGGATTTGGCGCGCACGCCGCGCCGGACTTAATGTCTTCAAGAATAACGGACGGATGAGGAGGAAAGCAATGCGGCGTTGCGGCGCGGCGATTTCGTATTGGGGAAAGTAGGCGGGTAAAAGGCGCTCGAGGCGAGCGGCAGGTTGGCTTTCGAGGCGGCAGGTGCGGCCGCGTTCAACGCCTTCGATGCGCACGCGGCCGGAATGGGTGGTGAGCCGATAAACGGTGCGGGCGCCTTCGTGGGCGCGGAGGGATTCGATCGGCCAATCGCAGTCGGAGGTCATACGAATGCCCGTGGGGCCGAGGACGATGGTGAAGTCTTTCGCTTCGCCGGAATGGGCGGCCGCTTCGGCGCTTTCGAGCAGGCCGGCCGCGTCTTCGAGAAAGCGATCCACGGGTTTCTTATCGCTTGCGCGGGCGGGAATGTGAGTGGATTTAGCGCTGGCTTAAGCCGCCATCGACCGCGAGGAGCTGGCCGGTGACGAAATTGGTGGCGTTCAGGAAATAGAGGACGGCGGTGGCGATTTCATCGGCGGTGCCGGGGCGGGCGGCGGGCGTGGCTTGGACCATGGCCTCCGAGCGGGCGTCGAGATCGTCGAAGGGGATGACGCCGGGGGCGACGGAGTTGACGGTGACGCGGGGTGCCCAGGCCTTGGCGAGGGCGCGGGTCAACATGACGACGCCGGCCTTGGAGGCGCAATAGTGGGCGTGTTCGGCCCAAGGGCGGATGGCGCCGAGGGAGCTGATGTTGACGATGCGGCCTTCGCCGGCTCGCAACATTAGCCGGGCGGCTTGTTGGGCGCAGAAGAAGGTGGCCTTCAGATTGACGCTGTGGATGAAGTCCCAATCGGCCTCGGTGAGGTCGAGGGGATCGGAGCGGGTGAAGCGGGCGGCGTTGTTGACGAGGCCGTAGAGGCCGCCGAGGCGGCGGTCGATTTCGGCGAACATGGCCTGGATTTCGGGGACGCTTTCGAGGTTGGCGCGGAACAGCTCGGCTCCTCCGCACTCGGCGGCCGTCGCGCGGGCCTCGGCTTCGGAGGAGTGGTAATGGATGGCGACGCGATAACCTTCTTTGGAAAGGCGCAGGGCGATGCCGCGGCCGATGCGCTTGGCCGCTCCGGTCACGAGAACGACGCGATTGGAATTCATCCGGTCCTCCATGCGGGTCACATCACGGGGTCGCCGTGGATCTCCACTTCATCGGCTTCGACGCCCTCGCAGGCCGGTTGGGGAAGACGTCCGGTCCAGTTGGCCCATCCCCAGAAGATGGCGGTGGAGGAGCTGAGGAGTCCGGCGACGGCGCCGATGGCGCGGGGGCTGAAGCGTTGCGAGGCGATGCCCGCGCCCATCATCGACAGCATCATGGTGGCCCAGTTCATGGTCTCGATGGTGGAAAACACGCGACCGCGGAATTGGTTGGAGACGTGTTTGAGGAGCTGGGCGAAGTTCATGACGGAGCTGACGGCCACCGAGGCGCGCGAGAGGCCGATGAAGAACAGGGCCCAATAGAAGGAGCGCATCTGGCTGAAGACGACGTAGGCGCCGCCGTGTATGAGGTAGCAGAGGAAGACGGTTTTCTTATAGCCTTCGAAAGAGACGCGGCGGCCGAGCCAGTGAGCGAAGACGCCGCCGACGACGAGTCCGACGCCGGCGCAGCCCCAGATCATTCCGATGCCGACGGTGCCGCGGTGGAAAACGAGTTCGCCGAAAAGGCTGAAGAGGATTTGGGCCGCGCCACCGCCGGTGGCCCAGCCGACGGCGATCAACGAAATGCCGAAGATGAGCGGCGTGGCGCGCATGTAGCGCAGGCCTTCGGTGTATTCGTGCCAGGGGCGGACGACCTGGGATTCGTTCAATTGCGGGCGTTCGGCGCGGAAGCCGGCGCCTGAGACGCGGAGCTGCGAGATGCAGGCGGCCGAGAAGACGAAGGAGAGCGCGTTGAACAGGAACGCCCACTCGTAGCCGACGAGCGCGCTTAAGCCGCCGAGGAACGCGCCCAGGGTGAGCGTCATCCACTGGGTGGTTTGGGTGACCGAGTTGGCGGTGTGGAGTTCGTCTTCGCTGGCGATGGAGGGGAGGATGGAGGCGCGGCCGCTGGTGAAGAACGGCGACGCGAACATGAGCAGGGCGCTGAAGATGTAGAGCAGCGAGGCTTGGTGGGTGCGCAATGCGAGGATGAAGCCGAGCGCGGTGACGGCGCGGACGAGGTCGCTCGCGATCATGATGCGCTTGCGGTCCATGCGGTCGAGCACGACGCCGGCGAGAGGACCGGCGAGGACGGCGGGGATGGCGCGCGAGAGCATGACGCCGGTGACGACCATTCCGGAGTGGGTGATGTCGAGGGCGAGGCCGAAGACGGCGATGTTGTTGAAGTGATCGCCGATTTCGCTGACGACTTGGCCGGACCAAGTGAAACGGTAGTTGCGGTTGTTTTTGAGGAGGTCGAAGAACTCGGACATCGGCGCTCCGGCCTAGGAGAAAGACTCCTGGCGGACGGTGACGCTCCGCAGAAAGTCCATATCCAGATCGTAGCCGAAGCCTGGATCGTCGCGAATCTCGATGGCGCCGCGCGGAGTCACTTCCACCTCCGGCTGGATGATGTCGTGCGCCCAATAGCGCTTGCTGGCGGAGACGTCGCCGGGGAGGGTGAAGTTGGGCAGGGTGGAAAGAGCGATGTTGTGGGCGCGGCCGATGCCGGCTTCCAGCATGCCGCCGCACCAGACGGGAACGCCGTGGCGTTGCGCGACGTCGTGGACGGCGATAGCTCCTGAGAAGCCGCCGACGCGGCCGAGCTTAATGTTGATGATGCGGCAGGCCTTGAGGCGGATGGCCTGTTCGGCGTGGTGGGCCGTGCGGATGCACTCGTCGAGACAGATGGGCGTGTCGAGTTGGGCCTGCAGTTCGGCGTGGTCGATGATTTCATCGTGGGCCAGGGGCTGCTCGATCATCATGAGATGGAACTCGTCGAGGGCCTTGAGGCGCGGGGCGTCGGCGAGGCGATAGGCGGAATTGGCGTCGGCGGTGAGGAGGGTATCGGGGAAGCGCTTGCGGACGGCGCGGATAACTTCCACGTCCCAGCCGGGTTTGATCTTCATCTTGATGCGCTGGTAGCCGGCGTTTAGCTCGACGTCGATTTTTTGAAGCAGAGCGTCGACGGTGTCCTGGATACCGATGGAAACGCCGCAGGGATTTTCGCGCCGCGCGCCGCCGCCGATCTGTTTCCACAGAGGCACGCCGTTCTGCCGCGCTTCGAGGTCCCAGGCGGCCGCTTCGAGGCCACCGCGCGACATGTAATGGCCGCGAATGTGTTCGAGGCGCGGAGCGACGCCCGCGGCGTTTTCAAACGGGTGATGGAGCACGCGCGGGATGGCGAAGTCCTTCAACAGAAGCCAGGCGGCGGCGGTCCATTCTTCGTTGTAGAAGGGATTCTCGCCACAGGTGACTTCGCCCCAGCCGGAGAGGCCGCTCGAGACCACTTCGACGACGATAATTTCGCGCCCGTAGGTGCGGCCGAAGCTGGTTTCGAAGAAATGCACCAGCGGCAGCGCGATCTGGCGCAGCACGATCTTGTCTATTTGGATTCCCATGTTCCCAGCAGATAGGTTCCCGCTTCCTCGCTTCGTTCGAATCCGACGACGGCTAAGCCGCGGCGGAAATATTCGGTGAATTCGTCTCCGGCGCGGCGCTGAATTTCGCGCGCGGCTTTCGGATCGCTTTGGCGGAGAGAGGCGACGGCCGTAGGCACGACGATGCGGGCTTCGATCAAGGGCCGCTGCAAGGGCCTGCCTTCGAGGATCGCTTCGACGCGAGGATCGGCGACCCACCACTCGGCGACGCAACGGTCGGTCGGAAGGCCGCCATGAAGATGGCTGGACGTGGTGCCGTATTGATTGAAGACATAGCGGCGGACGATGGCGCCGAGGCGCTCCATGTTGAAATAGGCGTTCTTGAGTTCGAGGGGATCGAAGGTCCACTCGATCAGTGCGATGCCGCGGGCGATAGCGTCGTTGCGCTGCTCGAGTTTCAACATGCGGCCTACGCCGGCATTGCGGTATTCGGGCAGCACGCCCAGCATGTGGCTGTGCAGGTAGGTCCCGCCGCCGGGTTTGAGTCCGGGAATGGCGAGACAGAAGGCCACCATGCGGCCTCCATCGAAAGCGCCGAAGGCCTGGCCGCCCACCTTCGTTGCCACTACGAATAGCCGCACGGGGAGGAGTTCGATCTCCTCGAAGCCCCAAATGCGCTGTTGCAGCCGCACGGCCTCGGCGAATTCCTCCTGCGCCGTCAGCGCCCGTGTCTCGATCATTCCGCCGGCGCCCCGGCCTTTTCCAAAGTCTTCGCTTCCCGCCACAGCGCTT
Organism: uncultured Acidobacteriota bacterium; assembly: GCA_963823105.1. Lineage (GTDB taxonomy): Bacteria > Acidobacteriota > Terriglobia > Bryobacterales > Bryobacteraceae > JAJYKC01. The sequence continues at coordinate 130,417 of CAWGKC010000003.1, read as the reverse complement.
CCATTTCGGCGATGTCCATGGCTTCAAGCGCCTTGCCGCTGTCTTCGATGTGGCCGAAGCGGCGGCGGAACTTCGCGTTGGTTTTTCGAAGGGCCTGCTCGGGGTCGACTTTGGCGAAGCGGGCCATGTTGACCAGTACGAAGAGCAGATCGCCGATCTCGGACTCGATTTCGGCGGCGCCGCCCTCGAGGCAGGCGCGGTCGAGTTCGTCGAGTTCCTCATGGAGCTTCGCGGTCACTTGCGCGCGATTTTCCCAATCGAAGCCGGCGCCGGCGGCCTTGGCGCTGAGCGCGCTCGCCTCCACCAGCGCGGGCGCGTTGCGAGGAACGGAGGCGAGTAAACCTCTTGGAGCTTCGACGCCCTTGCGCTCCTCCGCTTTGATGCGGTCCCAGTTGCGTTTGACGTCGCCGGCGGTGTCCGCGGTGGCGTCGCCGAAGACATGCGGATGGCGACGGATGAGTTTGGCGTTGATGGCGTCGAGGGAGTCTTCGATCGAGAAGAGGCCCTCCTCTGCGGCCATCTGGGAGAAGAAGACGACTTGGAGCAAGAGGTCTCCGAGCTCGTCGGCTAGGCCGTTCCAATCGCGGGCGTCGATGGAGTCGAGGACTTCGTATGTCTCCTCCAAAAGATACGGTTTAATGGTGTCGAAGTTCTGTTCGCGGTCCCAAGGGCAGCCGCCGGGCGCGCGCAAGGCGGCGAGAATTTCCACCAGACGCTCGAAGCGCCGGCCCGCGGTTGGACGATCCTCATTCATAGTGTGTGGGGGGAACCCGTGTACGTTTTGCCGCTCGATTTTTCAATGTAACATGGCCGTTGGATAAAATAGGACGGGAACCCACACACGATGAGCGCGACAAACGAAAACGAATTTCCACTTCCTCCGGCGACTTTTGAATTTCTCACGGCCTCGCTGAAGATGCAGGCGGAGATGCAGCTTGGACTGCTGCATTTCGGCGAAGAGAGCGAACGGCCGGCGCCGGACTTTCGATTAGCCCGCCACACGATCGACGTGATGGCGATGCTGGAGGCCAAGACCAAGGGCAACCTGAGCACCGAGGAACAGCGGCTGATGGAGAACTCGCTGACCGAGCTTCGGTTCCGTTTCGTGCAGGCGTTGGAGGCGCGCAAGAACGAGCCGGCCGAGGTTCCGCCGGTGGAAGATTCCAGCCGGGCCGGCGCCTGAATGAGCGAGGCTCCGCTTCGCATTACGGTCCTTGGGTCCGGCACAAGCTCCGGCGTGCCGACGCTTGGGTGCAGATGCGCGGTGTGCCATTCCACCGACGCCCGAGACAAGCGCTTGCGTCCGTCGGTGCTGGTGCAATGGGGCGGCTGCAATATTGTGGTGGATACGACGCCGGATTTCCGCCAGCAGGCGCTGCGAGCGGGCATTGAGCGCGTGGACGCGATTTTATATACTCACGCGCACGCCGATCACATCATGGGACTGGACGATGTGCGGCCGCTGAATTTCAAGCAGCGCGGGTCGATTCCGATTTTCGGAACGGAGGAGACGATCGGCCACATTCGCCGCGTGTTCCGTTACGTGTTCGAATCGACGAACGCGGAGTCGGCGGTGCCGCAAGTGGACGTGAATATTTTCGGGGACGATCCGTTCGAGGTGTGCGGCAGCCGGGTGACGCCGGTGCGGCTGGCGCACGGGAAGACGGCGGTTCACGGATTCCGGTTCGGCGCGGCGGCGTATCTCACCGACCATAGCGAGATTCCGGGCGAATCGATGGAGCGGCTGCGCGGACTGGACGTTTTGTTTCTCGACGCGCTGCGGCACCGGCCGCACCCGACGCATTCGACGGTGGCGAAGAGCCTGGAGTCGGTTGCGGCGCTCGAGCCGGGAAGGGCTTACTTTACGCATATCTCGCACGATCTGGGGCACGCGGCTACGGAAGAGACGCTACCGCCGAACGTGCGGCTGGCTTACGACGGGCTGGAGACCGAGGCTTCGGGATCGCTAACGGCATGAGCATGCGCGTATTCGGCAGCCTGGACGAGGTTCCGGGCGATTTTGGGCCTTGCGCGATTACGATCGGCAACTTCGACGGCGTACACGCGGCGCACCGGCGCATTATGGAACGGGCGGCGGAGATGGCGAGGCGCGAAGGATGGAAGGCCGCCGTTCTTACGTTCGATCCGCATCCGAAAAGGGTGCTGGCGCCGGAGCGTGCGCCGCGGCTGATGACGAAGATGGCGGAACGATGGGGCCTGATGGAAGCGGCGGGCATCGAGGAAGCGCTGGTGCTTCCTTTCACGATGGAGGTGGCGCGGATGACGCCGGAGGAGTTTGTGGAGCGGGTGCTGGTGGACAAGCTGGGGGCGCGGGCGGTGTTGGTGGGAGAGAACTTCCGTTTCGGGGCGAAGGCGGCCGGCGACACGCGGATTCTGCGCGAGCTTGGGTCGCGGTTCGGATTTGAAACCGTCGTGATGCCACCGGTTTATCGGCATGGAAAAGTGGTGTCGAGCAGCGAGATCCGGCGGCTGATCGCAAGCGGGAACGTGTACCGCGCGGGGCGCATGTTGGAACGTCCGCATTTTGTGGAAGGAGCGGTTGTGCATGGCCACGGGATCGGAGGCAAGAAGACCGTGCCGACGCTGAATTTGGAGACGGATAGCGAAACGCTGCCGGGGAGCGGCGTGTACGTCACGCGGACCACCGACGTCGACGGCCCGCGGCGCTGGCGTTCGGTGACGAACATCGGCGTGCGTCCGACGTTCGGCGGGGAGGGAATTACGATCGAGACGTTTCTGATGGAGCCGCTCGAAGGGGAGACGCCGGAGCGGATTCGCGTGGAGTTTCTACATAGGGTTCGGGACGAACGAAAGTTCGAATCGGCGGAGGCGCTGAAGGCGCAAATTTTCCACGACGTGAAGCAGGCGCAGGCGTGGTTCCGGCGTACAGCGCGGATGGCGATTTAAGAGGCGGGTTTCAGCGCGTGCATGAGCATTCGCGCGAAGAACCACGCGGTGACGGTCCAGGCGTAGATTAGAATAGCGCGGCGGGCGTATTCGGCTTGGAGGCGGCGGACGGCGTGGGCGCCCCAGTAACCCCCGGCGATGGCGACGATCAACATGGGGACGCCGACGCGCCAATCGAGTGCGCCACGGGCGGCGAAGATGACGATGGCGACGAGGTTGATGGCCGCGCCGCAGAGGGTGCGGAGGCCGTTGGCGGCGTGTACGTCCATGGGCGAGGCGGCCAGATAGAGAGCGAGCATCAAGACGCCCATGCCGGCGCCGAAGTAGCCGCCGTAGACGGCGATGACGAGTTGGCCGGCGAGAAGCGCCGTGGTGGATGAGTGGCGGCCGCCGCGAGTGGCGATTTGGCGGAGTTGGCCGGAGAAGGTGAAGATGGCTGTCGCGCCGAGGAGAAGCCAAGGTACGAGTTTGTCGAAGGTCGTGTTCGAGGTGCTCAGCAGCAGGACGCTGCCGGCGGCGGCGCCGAGGGCGCTGGCGAGCGACATGGAGACGAGACGGCCTCGATTTTCGCGAAGTCCTTTTCGAAAAACCCAGGCGGAGGCGAGTCCGCTGGGCCAGAGGATGAGGGACGCGGTGGCGTTGGCCATGACCGGCGCGACCCCGGCGAGCAGCAGGGCGGGGAAGACAAGGAACGTGCCGCCGCCGGCGAGGGCGTTGGCCGCTCCGCCGGCGACGGAGGCGAGCAGCAGGAGGACCCATTCGATATGCAAGTCTTCATTGTCGCTCGCTATACTTGAATTTTAGAACGCATAAATGAAGGAGCGAGCATGAAAGTTTCCGCAGGAAAGTTGCGCCACCTGAAGGCTTTGTCGGATGGGCGCGGCGTGATCGCCGCGGCCGCCATGGACCAGCGCGGCAGCTTGAAAAAATCCATCGCCAAAGCGAAGGGCGTGGCCGAGGACGCGGTTCCGTACGAAATGATGTCGGAGTTTAAGGTGGCGGTTTCGAAGGCGCTGACGCCGCACGCGAGCGCGATTTTGTTGGACCCGGAGTACGGCATGGAAGCGGCCAAGGCGCGGTCGAAGAACGCTGGTTTGTTGCTGGCGTATGAAGAGAGCGGGTACGACAATACGCGGCCGGGCCGGCTGCCCGATCTGCTGCCGCATCTTTCGGTGAAGCGCATCGGGGATCTAGGCGGGGACGCGGTGAAGATTCTGCTTTACTACAGCATTTACGACGATACGCAGGTGAACGACATCAAGCACGCGTTTGTCGAGCGCATCGGCGCGGAGTGCGAATACCACGAGATTCCGTTCTTTCTGGAGTTCATTGGTTACGATCCGAAGGGCGGGGACGAGAAGGGGCTGGCGTTCGCCAAGCAGAAGCCGGAGCTGGTGATGGGGATGATGAAGGAGTTTTCGAAACCCAGCTATGGCGTGGACGTGCTGAAGGTGGAAGTGCCGGTGAACGCCGAGTACGTGGAGGGTTCGAAGGTTTGTAAGGGCGAGAAGGCGTATTCGTGGAAGGAAGCGGTGGCGCATTTCCGGCGCGCGTCGGATGCGGCGACGAAGCCGTTTATTTATTTGAGCGCGGGCGTGGACAACGCGGTGTTCATCGAGAACCTGGTGATGGCGGGCGAGGCGGGGACGGATTATTCGGGCGTGTTGTGCGGGCGCGCGACATGGAAGGAAGGGATTCCGGTGTATGCCAAGCAGGGCGTGAAGGCGCTGGAGGATTGGCTGGCGAAGGACGGGATACGGAACATTAACGCCGTGAACGACGCGCTGAAAACGGCAAAGCCATGGTACGCCAAGATGGGCTTGGAAGCGGCGGCGCTGGCGTAGCCGAATCAGGCGCGGCTGAAGCTAACGCCTTCCCAGCGCGCCACGACGGCCGATGCGAGGCAGTTGCCGAGGACGTTGACCGACGTCCGCACCATGTCCATTAGGACGTCCACGCCGAGGAGCACCGCGACGCCTTCTACGGGCAACTGAAACGAGGCGAGGGTGCCGGCGAGAATCACCAGCGAGGCGCGGGGCACCCCCGCTACGCCCTTGCTGGTGAGCATGAGAGTTAAGAGCATGATCAATTGCTGGCCGATGGTGAGGGTGACGCCGGCCGCCTGGGCGACGAAGACGGCGGCGAGGGAAAGATAGAGCGTGCTGCCGTCGAGGTTCAGGCTGTATCCGGCGGGCAACACGAAGGCGACGATATGTTTTGGCACGCCGAACTCTTCCATGTTTTCGAGCGCGATGGGCAACGCGGCTTCACTCGCCGCGGTTGAGAAGGCGATCATCCACGGTTCGCGCACGGCGCGCAGGAAGCGGGCGATGGGGATGCGCGCGATTATGGCCACCGCACCCAGCACGACGACGACGAACACCACGAGCGCTCCATACAATGTCAGCACGAGTTTGCCGAGGCTGAACAATACGCCCGCGCCGTTGCTGCCGATGGCGTAGGCCATGGCGGCGAAGACACCCACCGGCGCGGCGTACATGATGTATTTCGTATAGCGGAACATGACCTCGGCGAGCGAGGAGCAGAAGTCCACCACCGGCTTGCCCTTTGCGCCGATGGCGGCGCAGGCGGCGCCGAACAGAAGAGAGAAGACGACGATCTGCAACACTTCGCCTTTGGCCATGGCGTCGACGACGCTCGCGGGGAAGGTGTGCTCCAGCATCGTTTCGAGCGAGGCGCCGGAGGAGGCCGCTTGCGATTCGGCGGCGGTTCTTTGGATGTGAATGCCGTCGCCGGGGCGGGTGAGATTCACGGCGGCGAGGCCGATGAAGAGGGCGAAGGTGGTGACGACTTCGAAGTAGAGCAGCGCTTTCAGTCCGATGCGGCCCATGGTCCGCAGGCCGCCGTGGCCGGCCATTCCGGCGACGAGGGTTCCGAACAGGAGGGGCGCCAGAATGGATTTGATTAGACGAAGGAACACTTGAGCCAGGGCGGCCATTTCCTTGGTCTTGGCGATGCCGGGAAAGAACGCGCCGACGGCGACGCCAGCGGCCATGGCGATGAAGATCCAGGCGGTGAGCGAAGGCTTCCTCAACGCTCGCCCCACTTGAGTTTTTGGCGCAGCACGTCGAAGAACATCAGACGGGGCGGGCGGATGAGATAGACGGAATGTTCCGAGCGGCGGCACAGCACATGGTCACCGCGGCGGAGCGGACCGCCGATCTGTCCGTCGATGGTGAGGTAGGCCGAATCGTCTTCGGCCATATTGTGGATCTGGATGGCGGATGTATCGGGGACGATGACGGGCCGGTTGGTCAGGGTGTGCGGGCAGATGGGGGTGATGGCGAGCGCGGCGACGGCGGGGAAAATTATGGGGCCGCCGGCGGAGAGCGAGTAGGCGGTGGAGCCGGTGGGCGTGCTGACGATGAGGCCGTCGGCTTTGTAGGTGCAGACGTAGTGCGTGTCGACGTGGGTTTCGACATCGATCATGCGCGCCATGGACGCCTTGGTGATGACGATGTCGTTGAGAGCTTCATAGGCGGCGATGTGTTCGGCGCCGCGGACGACGTGGCAGCTTAACATGCGGCGCTGAGCGACGCGTTGAGCGCCCTGCAACGCGCGCTCCAGCTCGGGATAAAGATCCTCCATGGAGATGGTGGTGAGGAAGCCCAAGCCGCCGAGGTTGACGGCGAAGATGGGAATTTCGCGACCGGCGACGGCGCGGGCGGCCGAGAGGAGGGTTCCGTCGCCGCCGAGCACGACAACCATTTGAATGCCCTCGATCAGCGATTCGCGCGGAGCGCCGTCGGCGAGGTTGAGATAATACGCCGTTTGCTCGTCGTAGCGGACGCGCACCTGGTGGTGCGAGAGAAAATCGAGCAGCTTGGGCAGGATGACGTATGCCGCGGGGGCGCCGGGCTTGGTCATCAACGCGACCGAATCAATGGGCGGCATGGAGAAGAAACTCTTGATTGCCCTCGGCGCCGAGGACGGGGCAGGGGATTACCTCGCACCGGAAGCCCAACGTCTGGCAGGCGGAGGCGGCGCGGGCGCAGGCGCGGGCGTGCAAGGCGGAATCTTTCACGATTCCTCCCTTGCCGACGAGACCGCGCTCCAGCTCGAACTGCGGTTTCACGAGGACGATCATTTCCCCTCCACTTTTCAGCAAACCGGGCAACACGGGCAAAATCATGGTTACAGAAATGAAGCTCACATCGCAAACGGCCAAGTCCATCGGTTCGGGGAAGTCCTCGGGGCGGAGGTAGCGGGCGTTGGTTTGTTCGCGAACTACGACGCGCGGGTCGGTGCGAATGCGCCAGTCCAGTTGCGCGGTGCCGGCGTCGATGGCGTAGACGCGCGCGGCGCCGCGCTGCAGCAGGCAATCGGTGAAGCCGCCGGTGGAGGAGCCGACGTCGAGACAGACCTTCCCTTCCACGGCGATGTGAAAATGTTCCAGCGCCGCTTCGAGTTTTTTCCCGGCGCGGCTGACGTAGGGAGGCGGATGCTTGATGTCGATGCGGCTGTCGGCGGGGACGGCGTGCCCGGCCTTGTCTTCGCGCTGGCCGTTGACCATCACCTCGCCGGCGAGAATCAGCGCCTTCGCCTTCTCGCGCGAATCCGCCAGATCGCGCTCGACCAGCAATTGGTCGAGGCGGCGGCGCGGCGCTTTAGTTTGCCGTTCATGCATTGCGGCGGACGATGTAGGCGGCCAGTTCGCGCAAGCGCCCGGCGCGTTCGTCGAAGGGTTTCAAAGCCAGGTCGGCGCGCAATCGCTCTTCTTCGGCCATTTCGCGCGAACGCTCCAGGCCGTAGACAGAGGGGAAGGTGATTTTCATTTGAGCCGCGTCCTTGCCGGCGGTTTTGCCCAGAGTTTCGGAGGATTCTTCGACGTCGAGCAGATCGTCGACGATCTGAAAGGCCAGGCCGACGTGGGTTCCATAGTCCGACAGCGCGCGTAATTGGTCTTCGCCGGCGCCCGCTTGAATCGCTCCCATGCGGAGGCTCGCGCGCAGCAGGGCGCCCGTTTTGGCGTGGTGAATGGATTCGAGCAGCGGCGCGGTGGGGCGCTTGCCTTCGCCCTCGATATCCTCCACCTGTCCGCCGATCATTCCGCCCACGGTGCCGGCGGCGACGGCCAGCTCTTCCACCAGACGCAGTTTACTCTCCGGTGTTCCGCTCAATTGCGCCAAGGTCTGAAAGGCGAGAGTCAGCAGGGCGTCGCCGGCGAGGATGGCCATGGCGTCGCCGAAGACCTTGTGGCAGGTGGGTCTGCCGCGCCGGAGGTCGTCGTTGTCGAGAGCGGGCAGGTCGTCGTGAATGAGGGAGTAAGTGTGGACCAGCTCCAGGGCGCAGGCGACGTCTTCGACACCGGGCGCGAAGTCGGCCACCGCTTCAGCGGCCGCCATGCACAAGATGGGCCGGATGCGCTTGCCTCCGGCGAACAAGCTATAGCGCATGGCCTTGTGGATGGAGGCGGGGGCGGCGGTTTCCTTCGGCGCCCAACGGTTGAGAGCCGCGTCGACGGCCCGCTGTTTGCCGGCGATGTATTCGGCGAGGGTCACGGTTTGCCCGGCAGGAACGGCTCGGCCTGGATGGAGCCGCCGCGCTTCATGAGGATCTCGACGCGCGTTTCGGCTTCCTCCAAACGCCGGCGGCAGCGCTCGCTCAGCTTCATCCCTTTTTCAAACAGTTCGAGCGAACGCTCCAACGGCAACTCCGCCGTCTCCATTTCCTTGACGATCGCTTCCAGCTCTTCGAGGCCGGCCTCGAAACTTTCCGTGGGCTTCTCTTCCTCTGACATCGCACTATTTTAGCTGGACGGGGCCGGTATGGGTACTCCGAGCGTTCCGGCGATCTCCACCAACGCCTTCCATGCGCCGGAGGAGAGCGGAATTCCGTTGCGGCGGCGTTCTTCCTCCGCGCGCCATTCCGGATCGCCGGCGACGAGCACTTCGTCGAATCCGATGGCGGGGGCGGCGCTCTTCACCGTGGAGACGAGCCACTCCATCCGCTCGACGAACGATTCGCGCGGCAGAAAGCGGTTGACGTCGATGGCGAGAAACGTTTGGCTGGTGCGCATTGGCCTGGTGGTGTTATAGACCCCGCCCAACTCCGTGCTCATTGCGCCGCCGCTCAAGTACGGCGCAGAGGATCTCCACCATCATCGCCAGGCCGCTGCCCTTGTAGCCGCCGAGCGGCATGAGCAGCCCTTTAATGGCCGTCGCGGTGTCGGTGGTGGGCGTGCCTTCGGCGTCCATCGCCCATCCGGCGGGGATTTCGGTCCGGCCCGAAAGCGATGCGTTTTTCACCTTGTTCATCGCCACGGTGGTGGTGGCCATATCGAGGAGCCATGTTTTCGGCCCCGGTAACGCCATGGAGATCGGATTCGTTCCGAAGCGCGCCTGCTTGCCCTGCCACGGCGCCACCAACGCCGACGCATTGCAGAGGGAGATGCCGATGTAGCCGGCGGCGGCGATGCGTCGGGACCAAAACGCGGCGGCGCCAAAATGATTGGACTCGCGCGCGACCGCCATCGCCATTCCGTGCTCGCGGCAGAGACGGATGGCGTGATCGCAACAAACGGCGGCAACCGCCTGTCCGACGCCGCGTTCTCCGTCGAAGAGGAGACACGCGCCGCTTTCGGAGACGATCTGTCCGTTGAACCCGGGCCGGATGTTGCCAATGTGGATCTGTTCGACGTAGTAGGGCAGCAGTTGCAGTCCGTGGGAATCGACGCCTCGCAGGTTCGCCTCGACGAGCGAAACGGCAACAAGCGCCGCAGTTTCCGGCGGGACTTGCATACGTTCCAGAATCTGCCGGGCAAACATGGTGAGGGATTCGGCGGATAGAGTCATCGCTCCCGATCTTACCGCCGCCCGGGAGTTTACTCCAAGACGATCAGCAATTCCAGTTCGGGCTTGTCGACTTCGTCGGGGATGAAAATGTTCACTTGTTGGGATTTTACGATGCCGTCCCAGAGAATGCCGCTTTGATTCAAGCTGAAATACTGTTTGCCGAGCTTCACGGGAATGGCGCCGGGAGGAACGGGAGCGTGGCGAAGCGTTACGCCGGGCAGGGCGTTGCGGACAAGGCGCTGCACTTCGGCCGGCGGGGACACTTTCACTTGCTTGGGCACTTGTTTCACGATGTCGTCCACGCCCATCGCCGCGCCCACTGATAGGAAGAACTGCGACTTCTTGAAGTACTCGTCTTTGACGACCGTGCCGGCCCAAATCGATTTTTCGACCAATTGCAGCGGCACGACGATGCACTTGGAGGGGATGGCGGTCTCCAGCAGCTCGCGGATTTTTTCGTCGAGCAGGGTGAAGCATTCGCCCAGTTTGTCGTGGTCGTAATCGGGAAGGTTGCGCGCCTGCTCGTCGAGGGAAAACGTGGTGAGCGATCCGGCGAGCGAGAGCATGGTCAAATAGACGGGCTCCGGATGGACGCGGCGCATGTTCCAGAAGTGCTTCAGCGGCGGAAGATAGGAATTGACGATGTTCAACAGCCAGAAATTGGCCACGTCGCCGGTGCCGAAGTCGGCGAGGTTGCGCCCTTTCTGGCGGCGCATCGAGGACATGGAAGAGCCTTTGGCGGCGAGGAGCTCGACTTGGCGCCGAATGAGGAGCAGCAGATACTCGCTGGCGGCGACGCTTAAAGCGGGAGGGACGAACTGGCGTTTCATTTCGTAGCCGCCGGTGGCGTTGCGGGTGACGCGGGCGATGCGCAGGGCGGAATTGCCGTCGAAGCTCTCGCCGGCGAAGGCGAGGCGGAAATTCTTGCGGCCGAAGAGGATCGGTTTTTCGTCGAGGCCGCCGGATTCGTCGAGCACGGTCCGCGTATCGGAGACGAACCGGGTGCCGGCGTCGGCCGCGCCTTGGTTATCGGCGCCGACGATGGTGACGTTGCGGCCGCGCGGGCGGCGCTCCGGGATGGCCAGAAAGACGTCTAAGTCGAGCTGCGTGGGAGGGAAGAAATCGGCGATCTCCCTTCCCGGAGGTGGTTCGTCGGAGTCTGGGATATTGAAGACCAAGCCGTCGGGAAGCACGCCGCGGCACTGCCGGATGGTGAACATGCCATTCGACAACGCTTCCTGGTCGATGGCGAAATCGGTGAGGCCCCAATCGGTGTTGGAGGATGCGGTGCGGCGGAACTGGAGGGATTCCTCGAAGTATTGGTCCTGGGCCTGGAAATGTTGAGGCGTGAGGAACATGCCCCTGGACCAAACCACTCGATGGAGGTTTTTCATAATCGTCGATCTGCTTGCGGATGCCCTTTTAGTATAAAAGCTATTTCAACAAGAGCGTTAAGTTCTGTTTTAGGGCGGAGCGCGCGCATCGCGTCGGATCAGAGACCGGTGGCGATAGCGGGGACCAGCGCGGGTAAATCCGCCTCGAACGCCAATTCGCGTTGAAGGCCAAGCGCGGCGGCCTTTGACATGCGCCGGAGAGGCGTTCCCTCGACCGATTCCCCGTGCGCGCGCGAGTTCGGATCGGCGGAGAGGAACCCCACAGCGAGACGAAATTCGGATAGCGCCCGCGGCAGGCCCCCGGTAGGTACGGTGATTTCGCATCGGGAAAGGATCGGGCCGCCGGCGCGAGGCACCCGGACCGCGACTCGGGGGCAGGTATGCAAATCGGTTAATCTGGCCGCCGGCGGCATGTTATGCGTCCCCCCATTTACGAGTTAATCAGCACCATCGGCGCGGTGATCGAAATCGACGCGGGGGTAAGCGAGATCGAGTCCCCCCGCAGGTGAGCGTGATGCCGGTGGTTCCGGTTACCGACACGCTCATCGCCGACACCGAGTATGAACCCGCGCTGGCGGTGTGAGAGACATTGCCTAAATTCAGGGTCAACGTGTCGTTGCCCATGCTAAGAGTGGCCTCGCGGTTACCCATGCTCAGCTTGAGCGTATCGTTGCCTTGGTCGAGAGTCTCGGAGCGGTTGCCGACGTTGAGGGTCAGAGTGTCGTTGCCTTGTTGCAGCGTCTCGGTCCGGTTGCCCTTTTGGATCACCAGGGTCTCGTCCTGAGTGATCGTCGTCGAGCGGTTGTTGCCCACTGTCCGGGATTCGTTGTTCTCCACCTCTGTGGTGAGGTCCTTCTCGGCGTGAACCAGGAGCACCTCGCTGCCCTTCAGGTCCTCGAAACGGATCTGATTGTAATTTGCGCTGCCGCCTCCCTTGGTGCTGCGGGTAATGATTCCGCTCTGGGTCATGTTATCGGGCAAGGTGTAAGGCGGCATTTGCGTGGCGTTGTAAACGCGCCCGGTTATGATGGGACGGTCCGGGTCGCCTTCGAGAAAATCGACGATCACCTCCTGGCCGATGCGGGGAAGGTGGATCGACCCCCAGTTTTTGCCCGCCAGCTCCTGGGAGACGCGAATCCAGCAGGAGGAGTTCTCGTCGTTGTTGCCCTTGCGGTCCCAATAAAACTGGACCTTGACGCGGCCGTATTGATCGGTATAAATTTCCTCGCCCGACGGTCCCACGACGATGGCCGTTTGAGTGCCGGCGACCAGGCCTTTGGCCGCCGTTCGCGGCGGGCGGTACGGGGTCGAGAAAGGAATCATCTCGAAGCGGTTGCCGTAGTCGTAGCGACCCGTCTCACCGGCGCGGTAACTGGACGTCCGCATGTCGTGACTAACGCGCACGAGCAGGTAGGTGTCGTTCAATTCGCGCCGGAAATGATTCTGGAGGGTGATTTTATATCCGCTTACGAAGGCGCGGCAGTTGCTCTCGCCGGTTACGTATAGATAGGGCGCCTCCTGCTCCTCAAGCCGGACGCCGGCGTAGGTCTCGCCGTCGTCCTGGGTCAAATAGCGGCCCGGATAGTCGTATGACTCCTCGGTGTAAGTTCCGGAAACGTTCGCTTCGAGCGTTTGGGAAGGCGTTGTGAAGTTATAATCGCGGAGCGTAATGACGTCGGTTGCGGCGCGGTATTCGAACTTGATGTCGGTAACCACGTCTTGTTCGAGAGACATGCTGCCCTTGGCGGCCATGCGGGTGCTCTCTTGGCACGGGCAGAAGCTCAGGCTGGGCGGTTTATCCACCAGCACCATGGTGTGGGCGGACTGAGCATGTTCGAAATAGTAAAAGATACCTTCTTCTTCGAGGAGCCGCGAAACGAAATTAAGGTCGGTTTCCCGGTATTGGACGCAATAATCGCGTGGGGAGTACGTCTCCATTAGCGAGAGGCGGTATCCGCTGAAGCCGCGCGACTGAAAGACGGCCTCGACGATGTCCGGGACGCTTTTTTGTTGAAAGATCCGGCAATCGGTCCACAGCGAGAGCATCCAGGTCCAGGGGACGAGCGTGGCGCGGTAGCTGGCGATACCGTCGAGGCGGCCCAATTGGGTGAAGCGGCGGATCATGCCGTGGATGTAGCGCGGCGCGCCAGCCTGGGCGAGGATGGTTACCACCGCCGACTTCCGCACCAGCGCCGTCGCATCGATCGCCGCGTTCATTGAGATCATCTCCAGCTCGAATTCGAAGGAACTTGAGATGCCCTCCTCGCCGCTGACCCGCTCCAGAAGCAGAATGTCGGTTCCGAGCGGAGTTTCGATTGATAGCGGTCTGCCCGCTTGCGTGTAAGACGATCCCATGCCACCCCTCAGGAATAAGTATAGGTGAACTCGCCGCCGGCGCCGATACCGGTTTGGATCGCTTTCGGCTTCCTTCCTTCGGCGATCTGTTCCAGGAGACTGCGCGAAATCTCGGGCAACAGCGAGTTAGTAAGTATGTTATCGACGTTCCTGGCGCCGCTCTCCACTTCGGTGCAGCGGCGGGCGATCTCCTCCACCAGTTCGGGTTCGTAGGTGAGGGAGATCTTGTGCGTTTCGGCCAGACGCCGCTGGATCTTGCCCAGTTTCAGCGTCACGATGCGTTTCAGCGCTTCGTCGCGCACGGGGAAGTACGGGATGATGACCATGCGGCCGAGGAAAGCGGGTTTGAAGATTTTGTCGAGTTCCGGCTTCAGCGCCTTGACGATTCCCTCCGGGGAAGGCATGGTTTCCGGATCGCCGCACAGCTTCATCAGCGTTTCGGTTCCGGCGTTGGTGGTCAAAATGATGATGGTGTTTTTGAAGTCGATCTGGCGGCCTTCGCCGTCTTCCATCTGGCCCTTGTCGAAGACCTGGAAGAACAGTTCGAGCACGTCGGGGTGGGCTTTTTCCACTTCGTCGAGCAGGACGACGGCATAGGGCCGGCGGCGGACGGCCTCGGTCAACACTCCGCCTTCGCCATAGCCGACGTATCCGGGCGGCGAGCCTTTGAGCGTGGAGACGGTGTGGGCTTCCTGGAATTCCGACATGTTGATGGTGATGACGTTCCGCTCGCCGCCAAACAGGAGATCGCTGAGGGCGAGGGCGGTTTCGGTTTTGCCGACGCCGCTCGGTCCGGCGAGCATGAAGACACCCACGGGTTTTCCGGGGTCCTCGATGCCGGCTTTCGAGGTGCGAATGCGGCGGCTGATGGCTTCGAGCGCGTGGCTCTGGCCGATGACTCTGCCACCGAGCAGGGATTCCATCGACAGGGCCACGGCGACGTCGTCGCGCATCATCTTGCCGACGGGAATGCCGGTCCATCCGGAGATGACGTCGCCGACAAGGAGTCCGTCCACGGTGATGCGAATCAGCGGCGTTTCGCCCTGAAGGGCCTCCAATTCAGTTTCGAGAGCGCCGAGATCGGCGCGGAGATTTCCGTTTTCGGCCGCGGGGGAGGCGACGGAAGCTTGTCCGGCGGTGGCCGTTGCGGTGGCGGTGGCCGCAGCTCCCGCGGTAGCCGCGACGGCCTGGCCGCCCGCCTGCGCCTCCAGCTTCTGCCGGATCTCTCGGACGCGCGAAACCAGATCGCGCTCCTTATCGAATCGCTCCTTCAGCGCGGCCAGCTTGGCCCCGGTTTCCACTTTGCTGGCCTCAAGCAGCGTCAAACGCTCGGAGTGATCGGCTCCGACGGCGGTTTCGCGGCCGAGCACTCGCATTTGCACTTCGATATCGTCGAGCAGTCGTTGCGCGTCTTCGATGGCGGGAGGAATGGAGTTTTGGCCCAGCGCCAGGCGGGCGCAGGCGGTATCGAGCACGCTCACCGCTTTGTCGGGCAACTGGCGATCGGGCAAATAGCGGTGCGAAAGGCGGACGCTGGCGCTCAGGCCCTCGTCGAGAATGCGCACGTTGTGGTGTTTTTCGAGCGCCGGCACCACGCCGCGTAGCATGACGATGCACGCCGCCTCGGTGGGCTCCTCCACCTTGACGAGTTGAAAGCGGCGGGCAAGCGCGGGGTCCTTCTCGAAGTATTTCTTATACTCAGACCACGTGGTGGCGGCGATGGTGCGCAGTTCGCCGCGGGCGAGGGCGGGCTTCAACAGATTGGCCGCGTCGTTCTGCCCGGCCTGTCCGCCGGCGCCGATCATGGTGTGGGCCTCGTCGATGAACAGGATGATCGGCGAGGGCGAGCTCTTGACTTCCTCGATCAGGCCTTTCAGACGGTTTTCGAACTCGCCTTTGACGCCGGCTCCGGCCTGAAGCAGAGCCAGGTCGAGGGTGCGCAGGGTGACGTTCTTGAGCGGCGGAGGGACGTCGCCCTGCGAGATGCGCATGGCGAAGCCTTCGACCACGGCGGTCTTGCCGACGCCGGCCTCGCCGACCAGGATGGGGTTGTTCTGGCGGCGGCGGGTGAGGATATCCACCACTTGCCGCACCTCGAAATCGCGGCCGAGCACGGGATCGATCTTTCCCTGTTTAGCCCGCTCGGTGAGGTTCACGGTGAATTGATCGAGGTTCGGCGTTTTTCCTCCGCCGGGCTTCGGTCCCTCCCCCGGCGCGCCGCCACCACCGGCGGATGCGCCCGGTACCTGGTCTTCCTCGTGGGAGGCGGCGACGATGTTTGGAAACTCGGCGCGCAGGCTGTCGGCGGTAAGTTTCTGAAACTCGCGGCTGATGTCTTTCACGACGCGGTTCAGGTCCTCATTGACGATGAGGGCGAGCACGGTGTGGCCGGTTCTGACGAGAGTCGCGCCGAAATCGATAGAGCCGATGGTCCAGGCCTCGGTGAACATTTTCGTCAGCCACGGGCTCAGCGCGGGGTTGCGCGAATTGCCGGTCTTCAGCCGGTCCAGGCTTTTGGCGATGTCAAGCGCCAGGCGCGAGCGGTCGATCCCCATCTGCTTCAGGATGGCGGCGAAGTCGCCGTCGGGCGAGTCCAGAAGCTTCGTCAGATAGTGCTCGATCTCCACGTCGTAGTGCGTGCGGGAAAGGCATAGTCCCGCCGACGACTCCAACGCGGCGCGCGTCTCATGATTCAACCGTCCGATTAACGAACGTAAGTTCACACCCATGGTCGGTCCTCACTCCCTCAATAGCAGAATCGCATCTTTCGGATCTTTTTCGAGCGCATCGGCGCCGAGCCACGAACACAGGCCGAGGGGCAATGCATCGCCCTCTTCGGCGCCGAGTTCGTAATCGGGAACTTCCGCGCGCGCCAACACAAGCTGCGCTTCCATATCGTATTGTCCGCCGGAGAAGAAACGAACGAAACCCTCAAGCTCTTCGTAGGCTCCGCCGCCGGGAAGAAAGCGCAAATACATTTTTAATTTTAGCGGCCCCAGTACGGCGCGCGACCGCGATTGGTGATCCCAAATGGCGTCGCCGGCCACGGCTCCCTCGCCCAGACACCGCGAAGGGACGTCCCTCTCATGGAGACAACATTGGGCGTCCTCGTCGAGCGGGTACCAGCCTCCGATGAGTTGTTCGATCTCGACCGGCACGCCGAAATGATCTCCCAAAATCTGCTCGAGCGCCGCGGCTGGCCGCGATTGCAACCCGAGCAAACCGGCGTAAAATACCAGGGAATGATCGCGCACTTCCTGGCGCTTTTGCAATCCCGGAGTGCCCAGGCCGACGAAGTCCATCAAATACAGCGTGAAGCGGTCCTTATAAGGCTTCTTGTAGGTGACGGTGAAGTGATACTTTTCCCACGCCAGATAGAAGAGGCTGATCATGCGGTGATTGAAGGTGTCCAGGAAATCGCGCAAGACGCGATCGCGCGCGCGACCGCGGTCGCGGATCAGCGTGGTGTAGGCGTGGGGGAGGGGGCCGATCAAACCGGCGGCGCCCATGAAATTGACGGTGAGGCGCGGAGGCGCCGCGCCCATGCGCTCGAAGGCCTGGATCTCGCTGGCCGGAAAGGTCAGGGACGGTTCGGTGGCGAAGCGCACGACTTCGCCGCCCGGATCGCCGAAGCCTCCGACCGGCTCGCGGTCCGGGAAGATTTGTTCCAGAGCGTGGACGGCCTGAAAGAATTCCACCGACCACGGCTCGCGTTCGAGCAGGCGGAGCAAAGCCGGTTGGGCGGTGGCGGGTATGCTCATGCCAATATGCGGCTGCCCGCCCTCGCCGGCCATTCTTTCAAAACCTCTTTGCGCTGGAGCGTGCGCGCGCGCATCATGGCGAAGCTGTTCATCGACACATACATGCTGAGGAACTGTTCGAGCAGAGTGGCGAAAAGGAAAACGCCTTCGCCGGCGAATTGCTCCTCGTCGAACTCGATGTCCACCTTGCGGCCGCGCACGAAACTGATGCCGTTTTCAGAGGCCATCTGGGTCATCCAGGACCGGCTGGAGACTTGAGAGATGCCCTGAATTTGCTTGTCCAGATGCGCCGATCCGGCGAAATTGTGGATGCGCAGGATCTCCCGCAGCGCCTCGGTCCCGCCCTCGGTAAGCGAAAGATAGTTGAGGGAGAGCTGGGAGATCAGCCGCCATTGGAGGGCGCGGCCGAGCGGCGGTTGCACCACCGGAGTGGGTTTCACCAGCGCCACGATGCGCTTGATCGGCCCTCCGCCCTCCAGTTCGAAATCGCCGTTGGCGTTGCCGAACGGCAGGCGGTTGGGCAGATCGCGGTTGAAACAGGTGAGGCGCACGGTGATCGCATCGAGATTAGGATGCACGGAGGCGCTGGACAGATCGACCAGGGATAGATAGAGATCGGTTCCGTTGTCGCTGGCCCATCCGCAGGGCTTGCGGGTGGCGTACCAGAATACTTTTTCCTTCGCCCCGTCCAAGGAATGGCGGAAGGCGTAAAACGGCTGGAAGTGAACCGTTTCGCTCGAGCCGGCGGTGACTCCGGTTACTTCTTCCACGGAGAACGCCTCGGTGGTCTCGCGCCTTCTGGCGTCGGGGACGATCAAATACTCGTGCCGGCGCTGGTGCATCAGGATGGGCTCCGAGACCAGGGGGAACAGATTCACCACCGGGCTGCAGCCAAGGCGGATGACGGAAGCGTTGACACCTCCTTCGAGCATATATTGGCGCTCGGCGCGCTCGAACGGGCGAATCATGAACAGGATTTCGACGCCGCCTCCGAAGCCGGCCGCGCGGATTCGCTCGAGGCCGTCGAGGTCGAGGAAGAGAAACTTCTGGGGGAAGGTGAAGTACTCCTGCAACAAGCGGTAGGCGCGGAACGAGCGGCGCGGATAGGGCAGGATCGCCTCGTCCTCCTCGAAGCCCACCGGCCGTAGCGCGCCGGCCGGCAGGGTTATGGGCGCGCGCCCGCTTTTCGGCGTTCAAATCGCGGACCAGAATCTCGCCGCAGCGGTTGCAGAGCAACTCGTAGAGCGTATGCGCCAGGTTGCCTTCGCCGCCGAGAAAAAAGCGCAGGGACTTCAAATCGAGTTTGTCGAAGGTCAGATCCTGGCCGCAGCGCAGTTCCAGGCGCAACACGGCCACGGCGTCGCCGCCTTTCACGCGCGGCGTCAACCGCTCCGGCGTTTTCCATTCGGCCGAGGCCACGCTGAGCGGCCATAGCGTCGTGTCGTAGCAGGTGCGGAAACGGCACGGCGTTCCACCGACGGGGCGCGAGTAGAGCGTCGCATCGCGGGGGATCTTTAGCCCGGAACTCAACTTGCCCTGCTCGGGATCGAGATGAAACTCGGCGATCGACATCGACGGCAGCGGCCGTATGTAGTGCGGATAGATGGTTTGAAAGAACGCCTCGGCGATCTCGGGGAACTGATCGTCGATCTTCAAATGGACGCGCGCGGCGAGGAAGGCGAAGGATTCGATCAGGCGCTCGACGTGGGGATCCTCGCACTTGTTGGCTTCCAGTTGCAGGCGGGCGGCGATCTTGGGATATTTGCTCGAAAACTCGGAGCCCATCCGCCGGAGGAAGCTCAGCTCGCGCTCGTAATAGAGAAGCAGATCGTCGCGCAACGCTCAGTCCCCCTTAATCTCGTAATCGCCTTTGGCCAGATCGAGGACCGTGTCGAAGAAAACCTGCTCGGGGGAGGGGTCCATCCGCAGCAGGCCCTGGACAAGGAATCGAATCTGCCTGCCGCCGGCGGCAGAGGTGTCGCTCTCGGTAATGCGAATGTTGGCCAGACGCGGCTCGTAGGTCTCGATGGCCGTTTCGATCATGCGCAAGAGGCGAACGCGGTCCTCCGTCGAATCCCCGCTCAACGACGTGACGTCCGGGATGCCAAAATAAATCACCGAACGGCCGGCTTCCTCGAAACCCTCGGGCTGGCCGGCCATGGCCCGCGAATTGAGCAGCCATTCCAAATCGCGCCGCACCGCGGCTTTGAGGGCGCGCACGGACTGGCTGCGGGTGAGGGGCGGCTCGACGTTGCTGCGCGGATCGTCGTCGATCAGCCTATCGAGGAGGGGTTGCTGCACCGGCCGGTCGATATCCTGGCGCGCCATCGTCTATCGCGCCACGCAGTTCAGCGCCCGCAGCGGATCCAACCGGCAGATGCGCAGATAGAGGGCGTTGCGCGCCACCTCGTCTCCGTTCAATTTCGTCATGCAGCGGAACAAGAGCACTAGAGGCTCGGCCACCACGTCGCCGCTCTCCCACTCCTCCAATTTGAGGGCTTCGATCTGCGCCGCCAAATCCTGCAATAGCGGCAGAGCGATCGCCTCGCGCCCGGACTCGACCAAGGCCGAGGCCAGTTGCGTCTTACGCCGGAAACGTCCGCGGGCGCTCGCCTCCCGCCCCAGTTCCGCCATCAGCATCCCGATGCCGCCTTCGGCGTTGCCGGAGCGAACCGCTTCCATCGCCCGTTCGTAGGTCTTCGATTCCCTTCCGTCCACGCCATCCTCCTCTCCCGCCGCCCCGTGGCCGCCCGCGCCATTAGCGCCGGAAGCGGCCATCTCCAGCGCCTTCTTCAACCACTCGCGCGTTTCGTCGTTGGCCGAGGGCGTATCGTCCATCATCGTCATCGACGGCAGCGTGGGCGCGGTTTCGAGATACTCCCGCAAAGCTGAGCGCACGGCCTTGGCGGCCAAATGATAGTCGTCGCCCATGCGCTCCAACGCCGTTAACGCGTAGCGTTGCAAATCCAACCAACCGCGCCCGCACGGCTGGCCCATCGCCGTTTCGCAGGCCTCCAGCAGTTCCGGCCATTTCTGGTCGAGCAACAGCGATTTGAGCCTCGTTCGCACCGGCGTCGGCGGGGGCTCGAGCAATCTTGCCCGGATGGTCTCGCCGCAGGCGCGGATCTCGCCCCAGCGCAGGCCGCGCAAAAGTAAATACGGCGCCGGATTGCCGGGCTCGGTGCGCCGGAGATAACGCGCGGCGGCTTCGGCCCGCGACACGGCGTCGTTGCGGCTGGCCGGCTCGGCCGAAAGCATCCCGCCGCTATCGCCGCCGTCGGCTCCCGTGCCGCTTTCTCCGCTGGCGGCCGCTTCGTCGGCCGTTTCGGGGACGGGCTCGGCTTCCGGAGGGTCCGGATCGAGCTCGAGTTTCTTTTTAAGGATCGGGTGGATCACCTGGCGGACTTCTTCGAGCGGTTTGCGCAGGCCGCCGAAGCTGGGCGAGGCGTCGCCGAACTTGTCGTCGCACAACTTGCCCAGAGTCTTTAGCGCCGAGAGGCAGCCGTCGATGTCGCCGATGATCTGTTTGTAGAAGGCTTTTCCGGCCTCCTCGACCGATTTGTCGAAGACTTCGGGCGCGAGTTTGCCTCCGTCGATCAGCTTCTTGCGGGCCGCGACCTTGTTCGCGTCGTTCTTTACCGTCTCCTCAAGCGGCACCGAGCGCGAGTCGGTAAAACGATACCAATCGTGCCCGGCCGGATTTATAGCGACGGACTTGACGCCCGGCTCCAGCTTAATCCCCATCCAGGCGAGTGGAGCGGCCCGCATTTCCAGGTCGTCTTCTTCGATTTCCGGGTACAGGCCGTCCCAAAACTTCTCGATCATCGCGGCGATGCAATCGAGGCCGCCGCGCAGGCCGGAATAACCTTCGCGGCGAAGCATGGCCTCGGTGAGCCAGGCGGCGACTTGAAGATCCTTACTGCGCTTGGCGAGAACTTCGCCGGCGAGTTTGATCACCAGCGGCCAGTCGGCCACCTTCCGTTCCTGGACCCAGTCGCCTTGCGGAGCGTCGACGTCCTCGCGACGCGCTTCCTGGATCTCCTTGTAAACCGGTTCGTAACGAAGATCGGAGCCGCAAGGATTGCCGCCCGGAATCGGCTCCAGTAAATCGGTTCGCCAGGGCATGGTCGTTTCAGGAAGCGGCCGCTTCGGAAACCTCGTTCTCCAATTGTCTCAAGTCGAGGAAGGGC
Organism: uncultured Acidobacteriota bacterium; assembly: GCA_963823105.1. Classification (GTDB taxonomy): domain Bacteria; phylum Acidobacteriota; class Terriglobia; order Bryobacterales; family Bryobacteraceae; genus JAJYKC01. The sequence goes on along the minus strand of CAWGKC010000003.1, from coordinate 108,974 downwards.
ATTTCCTCGCCGTCCACCAGGAACATTTTCAGGCCCACGGGCGCCTGGCCTCCGCCTTCGAGTTCCATCCACTCGGTAGCCCGCCCCAGCTTCACCGCGTCGTCGGCGTGCTTCCAGGACAAGGGAGCGATGACGGGAAGCAGGATTTCGCCCAACTCCATCCCCTCGAAGCCTTTGCAGGTCCGCACGACGGCGGGCGCCCACAACAGATCCCGCAGCCGTTTCGGCGGCGGCATTTCGATGGATGCAATGTGTTCGAATGGAATCCACATATACTGGCCGGCCGCGAACAGTTCGAGTCTGGCGCCGACGCGCGGGTCGGCGTCTTCCAGTTCCTCAAAGGCCTGGCCGTTGACCTTCCCCGGAACCGGCGCCGGGGCTTTCGACAACGGGAAGGTTTTCTTTTCGAACATATCCTGGCGCTGACGCTCGGCATGCAGCGCGCTCTTATACAACAAAACCCCCATACCGGTTTGCGGGTTGTCCCCGCTTAGAATCTCCAGTTGCTTTTCGGCCCGGTCGAAGCTGCCGGCGAAACAAAGAAGCTCGAACAGAAACGTGCGGCGCTGAACGTCTCCGGGATTGTCCCGGAGTTCTCCGTTCAGCGCCGCAATCGCCTCCGACAGCTTTCCGGCTTGCAGAAGGTCTTTGGCGTTCATGGATTCGATTTAGGAGCCGGGGATGTTGGCGCGGATGTCCCAGCCCGAAGCCGGCGTCGCGCTTCCCGAACCGGTCGCCGCCTGTTGGGTATAGGTGATCATTACTTTGCCGAAGGCGAACGAGACGCTTTCCGTCGGCGTGTCGTCGCCACCCGCCGAACCGGACCACTGAATGCTCTCCACGTAAACTTCGGTGAAGGTGTAGTTGATGAATTCGATGGGAACGGCGTCGCCGCCGGCTTTGGCCAATACAACCACGGCACCCGTGAAGTGCTTGCCGAGGCAGCATTGGTTGAACAGCGAGGGGCTGGCCACATCGAACTTCTTCATGACGTTGAAGCTGCTGATGGAAACTCGTCCCGAGGCCGCGCCGGAGCCAGCCGAGATGTTGGTGGGGTTGCTCGCACCCCAGCTAAAGCTATAGATCTCGAACCATCCGCCGCTTCCCGCATATTTATTGTCCAGCGACTCGCCGGTGGTGATGGTGTCGTTGAACTTCATGAACGAACTGTACGCCATACTCTTTTCTCCTTGACTTTACGAATGAATTGACTGCTAACGGAACTTATTTCGCCGGTTGCGGCAAGTCCGCCACCAAGCGCATGGACACGGTCAGCTCGTCCAACTGGAAGTGCGGCCGTAAAAACGCGACGGCGCGGTAGCAGCCCGGTTTACCGGGAATCTCCGAGACGTCGATGCGGGCTTCTTTCAAGGGCCGTTGGGCCTTTACCGAGAACGGGGCGTCGTCGTTGCTGACGACGTATCTGTTGATCCAGCGGTTCAGGAACGAGGCCGCCTCGTCCCGCGACATGTAACCGCCGATTTTATCGCGCATCATCGATTTCAAATAGTGCGCAAAACGCGATACCGCGAGAATATAAGGTAACTGCGCCGAAATGCGCGCGTTGGCATTGGCCGAGTCGAGGTCGTACAACTTGGGCTTTTGCGCCGATTGGACGCTGAAGAACGCCGCATAGTCTGTGCCTTTGCAATGGACGAGGGGAGCGAAGCCAAGATCGGCGAGTTCTTTTTCGCGCCGGTCGGTGATGGCCACTTCCGTCGGGCACTTCATCGCGATGTCGCCATCGTCGGTGCGGAAGGTGTGAACCGGCAAGCCTTCCACCAAGCCGCCGCTTTCGACGCCGCGGATACAGGCGCACCAGCCATAGAGCGCGAAAGCGCTGGTCAGCCGCGATCCCAGGGCCCAGGCCGCGTTGCCCCAGAGGTATTTTTCGTGATCGGTGCCATCGACGCCCTCTTCGTAGTTAAAGCCGTCGACGGGCACGGTGTCTTTGCCATATGGCAACCGCATCAGGGTTCGTGGCATGGTGAGGGCGATGTAGCGCGAATCTTCGGTCTGGCGGAAGCCCTTCCAGCGGGCGTATTCCGTCGTGTCGAAGATCTTGCCCAGGTCGCGAGGCTGGTCGATCTGGCTGAAGCTCTCGAGATTGAACATTTCCGGAGAGGAGGCGGTGAGGAACGGCGCGTGCGCCGCCGCCGCCACTTGCGAAATCTTCTCCAGCAGCTCGATATCCTGGCCGCTCTTGCCGAATTCGTAATCGCCCATCAGTGCTCCGAACGGGTGCCCGCCGAAGACGCCGAACTCTTCCTCGTAAACCTTCTTGAACATCGCGCTTTGGTCGAATTCGGCCGCCCGTTGCAGATCGCGCAACAGCTCCTTTTTCGACACGTTCAGCACCTTGATCTTGAGCATGGCGCTGCACTCGCTTTGGCCGATCATGTAGCGCAGCCCGCGCCACGTGCCTTCGAGCTTCTGAAACTCCGGCGCGTGCATGATCTCGCTCAACTGCAACGACAGAAGATGATCGATCTGCGCGATACGGGCGTTGATCATCGCCTCGGTGTCGCGGCCGACGGTGATGGAGCCTTCGAGCACCTCGGCCACGAACTGCTTCACCAGATCCTTGCCACGCTCTTTGGCCGCCGCGTCTTTTCCGAACCGGCCTTCCTCGACGATCTGGTCGAGGAGATTCAGTTCGGTGGTTTGAACCGCCGCCGGCGCGGCCTGCACTTGTTGAGCGTCACTCATTGTCCGCTCCCTTCTGGCCGATCTCGCCTCTCAGCTTGTTCATTTTTTCCTGATTGCCCACGGTTTCTTTCAAAATCTCGTCCAATTTGTCGTTGCCCTGCAGGGTGCCGCGCAGGTCGGCCAGCTTCGTACGCAGGTCGAGCAGCTCCCGAAGCGGCTTCACCTGGCGCGCCACGTTCTCCGGCTCGAAGTCGTCCATCGTCTTGAAGTGCAGATTCACGCCCAGCTTGCCGGCGTTCGGATCTTCACTCAATTTGTTCTCGACCGAGAACTGCAAGTGCGGCTTCATACTCGCCAGCACGTCGTCGAAATTATCCAGCGTAACGTCGACGAATTTGCGGTCTTTCAACCGGGCCAGAGGTTCCTCCGGTTGCCCGGTGAAATCGCCCAGAACGCCCATTACAAACGGGAGTTCCTTCAATTCGATCGCGTTGCCCACTTCCACGTCGTAGCTGATGTGAACCCGTGGAGGGCGCACTCGTTCCAGCTTTTTATTGACGCTTTCTCGTCCCATCGGATGATCCTCGCTTTCTCGCCCCACGCCTTCCACTGCGCGGAAGGAGCAGCATGCCGCCCGCCTGTTGTTACGTGCATCACGCTCGGCGGACGTTTCACTTTTTTGGAGCCTTCATGAGTATATGGGACCGATGGGAGTCCGTCAAGCGGAACTAAAGTTCTATTTACAAACTTGTGTCAGGCCCGCCTTTTTGTAAGGCCTGCTACTCCCAACCGCCGCCGAGGGGCGACGGCGGTTGGGAGATCGACTGGAACCGGACGAGCAAAGCCGCCCCGTCGTTCTTAACGGAGGCGAGCGGCATCAGGCCGCGTTCCAGCATTCGCGCCGCCGCTCGCTCGCTCATCCACATCTCCGCGCAGGGTACGGAGACGGATTCTCCGTCCTGTTTGTAGACCTGCAACGGAAGCCCGCCGATCTCCCGAACCTCGCCGGGACGCATCGCCCAACCGCTCTCCTCGAACGTCTTTCCGAGCAGAAATGCGCAGGCGAGGGCCGGATTTCCCCATAAATAGGCGTCGAATTCCTCGGGGTTTTCCAATTCCTCGAAGGCGAACCGCTCGCAAGGCTCGGTATCTTTTCCGTAAGGCGGGCGGAGCAGAAACCTCGGCGCGGCCAGCCCGACGTAGTTCACCCCTCCGAGCTCGCGCAGCGCCTGCCATCCGCCGTGACTGGCTTTGTCCCAATCGTCGACGTCGGGCGTTGCGGAAAACGACGCGCAACCGGCCAGCCTCGGATCGGCCGCGGAGATCCAAGGCGCCGCCGCCGCCCGCGCCACGGCGGCCATTCTTCCCAGGAAGACCAAATCGTCGGTCTCCGGGCCAAAAGTATAATGGCCGGCGAGCGCCGCCCAGGTCTCCGCGCCGGGGACCCCCACTGTCCGCTCCACCAGCGCCTTATAGACCTCCGTCGATTCCGTGTCCACGTCGGCCAACAGGTCGGCCGCCAACTCCGGCTTGGTGGCGTCGATCAAGAGGAGCTTTAAGTCCGGCCCTGTGTCCAAGCCGCGCGTTAGCCAGTAGACCCCGCGCCACAGCGATTCCAGCGCCTGAAAAGACGGGTGGTGGAGGATCGCCCGCATCTGCCGCGCCGCGGCCGCGTCGATTTGCCTAACCAGTTCCGCTTCTCTCGGATCGCGGCCCGGCTCCAGGTACGGCGCGGTGACGCGGCTCAAAAACTCGCTGAACGGGTCGTGTTTTTTCGCTGGGCGCGCCGCTCCGGAATGGCCGGCTTCGCCGAGCATCTGCTCCAGTAAATCCACCGGCGGCGGCGCAATCGGCTCGGGCCCGGCGCCGGCGGGAGCGCTTCCCAACAACTCCGCCGCGGCCGCCGGGAACTGGGCCGGATCGCGCAATCTGTCCCGCATCGACCGCATGGCCTGGAAGACAGGCTGGGTGAGGTAGAGGCGATCGGGATGGAAGTCGTCGAGCGAGTGGAATTCCAACTCCGCCGTCAGTCCTTCGCCGAGCGGTAGCTCCAAGCGCGCGCCGAATGCGCCCAGCACGTCCTCGACGTTGTCCCGGTCCACCATTCTCGCTTTGAGATTGAGCGCCCGCGCGTTAGGGGCGACGCCCGTCGCGCCGCGCCCGCTGAAATCGCCCAGCACGGCGATCCGGAACGCCCGTTCGCCGGAAGGCGCCGCCGGCTCGCGCCTCGACTCCGCTTCCAGACTGAAACCCACACGCTCCGAGGAGATCGTCTTCGCCATCGCCGCTATTCGCCTTCCTTTCGTTTGCCGGGCTTCCAGCTTACGGTGAACGAGGTCACTTCGCGCCCCTCGTTAATCAACAGCAGCTTGTAGCCGTTGTCCGCGCTCGGTTCTTCGGAGACTTTGACGTCGGGAGGATCCACTTCCACCATCGCCGCCGCGTGGCGGGGAAGCCCGCGTCCCGAAACCTTGCCGTTGTCGGCTTCGTTGCCGGTAATGGTGACGCTATCGCCGCCTGTAAGAACACCCGTCCATTCAAAAGTTCCGCCGCGCGGCACCGGGACCGGGGTTTCCGCAGCCGGTTTCGGGTTGACCGCAGCCGCCTTCTTCACCGGCGCCGGAGGAGCCGTTTTCACAACCGTCGCTACGGCCGGAGCGGTTATGGGGGCGGGGGCGTGCGCGACCGGTTTCGGCGCGTTTCTCCGCTCCCACGTCATAATCAGCAGCGCCGCGAGCGCCACCAGAATCGCCGCCGCCACCAGCCGCAGCGCCGACTTTCGTTTTCCCGTTTCCACCGGCGCGACGACTGCGGCGGCCGCTTCGGCGACGGGTGGAGGCGGAGGCGTGGCGTTCAGGATTTGCGGCGGTAGAGGCGCCGGAGCGGCGGGCGGAGGAGGCGGAGCTGGCGAAACCGGGGCTGGCGGCGGCGCAACGGGGGCGGTCACGCGGGCCGCCGCGCGGGGCCGCACCGCTTGCCGTAACTCCTCGACAAACGCCCGGCAGGTGACGTAGCGCCGCTCCGGCTCCTTGGCGAGGGCGCGCAGCATCACCTCCATCGCAGCCGCCGGAATGGCCACGTCCGAGCTCTGTGGCTCCAGCGGGTCCTCGTTCACGATCTGATACATCACCGTCGTCAACGAATCGCCGTCGAAGGGCCGGCGGCCGGCTAGCAACTCGTAGCCGATGACGGCGAGCGAAAACTGATCGCTCCGTCCGTCCACCGGCTTCCCCAGCACCTGCTCCGGCGACATATAGTGCGGCGTTCCAACCGCCGCGCCCGCCTGGGTCAGGGCCAATGTCGCCTCGCTCAACACCTTGGCCACGCCGAAGTCGGCGATCTTCACCGTCCCGTCCTCGGTAATCATGATGTTGGCCGGCTTGACGTCGCGATGCACCACCGACCGCGCGTGCGCGTAATCGAGACCCGCCGCGGCTTGCTCGAGCAGCCGCAACGCTTCCGCCGTCTCCAGCCGGTCCTTGCCCTCCATCGCGTCGCGCAGCGTCGCGCCTTCGATGAACTCCATGACGATGTACGTCAGCGGGCCGCCCTCGTCCATTTCAAAGACGGTGACGATGTTCGGATGGGCGAGCGCCCCGGCCGATTTCGCTTCCCGCAGCAGCCTCCGCCGTAAGGTCTCGGCCTGCTTTTGAGCGCCCACGCCCATGGTCAGCTCGCCGGCGGCGATGGTCTTGATGGCGACCTTTCGCCCGATCTTGGGATCCTCCGCCAGATACACCACTCCGCCCGCGCCCCGTCCCAATTCCCGGATCACTTGATAACGGCCGATCTCGCGGATGTCCATCGCCATTCGATATTACTCCGCCACTTTCGACGGGCAGCGGACGCTGAAGAAATTGCGGTCGAAAATATCGAGCCCGTTGGGCAAATCCGTGAGGTCGATTTTCACGATGATGGCATTTCCGGAGGCGTCCAAAACCTGGCCCGCCTGCGAGCCGCCTTGTCCGCGGACGTGGCTGAATACGGCGACCTTGCTCCCCGGCGGACGCGGGTCGGCGTTGGCCATAAGCCGGAAGGCCGACCAGATGCCGGCATAGATGCCGAACGGCGTCGTCGTTCCGCTGCGGATCGACAGGTTCAAGCCCTGCCCGGTGCCGGGCCAGGTGAACTGCTTGGCCTGCGAACCGGTGCCGGACGCGGTCGCCGTGTCTCCGTCGATCGTTAGGATCACCGCCTGCACTCCGGCCGCGGGCTCCGGCTTCAATCCATACTTCATGCGCGGCTGCCCGTTGGCGTCGGCGGCGAAGAAGGCGTCCGAGATCGCGCTCACTCTGTTGATGAACGAGATAAAATCGGCCGTCGGTTTCGGATCGGCGTCGGGCGCGGCCACCCACAGCCGCCCTTGCTTCACGATCATCTTGCTCACCTGCTGCTGCAATGCGGCCAACGCGCTGTTCTGCGGCGCGAAGACCGCCGCGAACTCGTCCGCGCTCGCGTCGTTCGCCGAGTCCTTGTTGAACGGGAATTTGCTCGCCATCCTCTGCATCTGCGAGCAGAAGGTCTTCACCGCCGCTCCGGCCTTGTCCCGGCCGGCCTTAGACATATCCGTGACCACATAGCGAAGCGATAAATCGAACGGCGATTGAAGGAGCGCCTTCAGCGTCGTGTCCATGCCATCGGTGCCGTTGATGTTGAATTTCGCGGCCAAGTCTCCCGCGCTCTTCTGTCCGCTCTGCGCCGCGTTTTTCGCCGCCTCGTTGAGCGCCGGGTTGGGGTTGGACGGCCGGTCGTCTTTCAGATTATCCATCGCCCGCTGCATGTCGGAGATGGTTCCGACGTAAGCCTGGTTCGGCGAATCGATCAGGTGCTCGGTGCTCGACGGCGCGATTACGGCGCGCGCGGGTTGAAAGATTCTTACCACGTCGGCCGCGGTCGCCGCCGGAGGGGCGGGAGCTTTGGCGCCCGGAGCGGCGTTCTCCAAGCTCTGCGCCTTGGTGACGGCCTGCTGGGCTTTCGATAAACCCAGCTTGCCGAGGATCCCGCCCTTTACGGCCTTCTCGGCGCCGCTCTCCGCCGCCGGAGCCGCGGCCGGTGCGGAGGGAAGGTCGCTATTTTTGGAGATCAAGAAAGACGGCCGCGAGCAAAGGAGAGTGCGTGTCGGCCAGCACCGTTAGTTTCTGAGCGGCGTCGCCGGCGTTTGAAAATGGAGCCACCTTGGTCTGCCGGGCGAAATCCTCCCAATGGGCGATATAGTCCTTCCAATACATCCCTTCGAGATCTCCGGTCGAGTCCCCGCCGGGGGCGAACTGCGCGAACGCCGCCTTGGCGCCCAACACGCAGGTCTCGCCGCGCGGCCCTTTTCCGCCTTCGCGAATCGACTTCCGCACCGCCTCCCATCCTTTCGCGGTGAAGGCTCCCGGCACCTCGCCCGGCCCGGTCAATACCTTCCGGAAGTCCGGATAGAAATCGGCGATGCGCGCCGGCGGGACGCTCTGGTTCACCGTGGAGATTAACGCGTGATAGATCTGGTCGATCCCGTGCGTGGTCGCCAGGTACTCGCGTCCGCGGTCGACGAGGTCCGGTTTTTCGGGAACATTATACGGGTTCTTGTGCGCCAGTTCCGTCGAATAGAAATCCAACTGTTTCTGCGCCAGGCTTTGCTGCTCTTCGTCCAGGCTGCGGTTCGCGCTCCACATCCTATAGAGCTGCGGAGAAAGAAACGCCTTGTCCGGTTTGCAGTTGCACGACGTGGTCATGCGGTAAGCTTTCACGCTCGAATACACCGATCTCGTAAGGGACGCTGCCGTCGGCCGTGGCCGGCAGGCGCTGAAGGCTCGCCTCCAGCTTGCCGTGCAGCTCGTCGAAAAACATTTGCCGGAACCGCTGGAAGTAGAGGGCGTAGGCGCCGGGCAACACTCTCCCGCCGGAATACAGAAACCATCGCATTCGCCAGGGCGCGCCGTCGCGGTCGTATTCAAGCAACGTATCCAATTGCTCGCGCAGCGCCTCCATGGAACGCAAGTCGGTGGAAGAAGGTGTGGCCAGGGGAGCCGGTTGGAACGAGTAGGGAAGCACGGCGGCCTCGTTTACGTCGCCGAGCAGAGCGTTATTATCCCACCAGGAGCGCAGAAACAAAAAACACAGCAATAGCCCCAGTGCCGCTAAAGAACCGAAGACCAGGCGGCGGTACAAATCGAGCTTGCGATGGCGGAAACCGGCTACCGCGTGCAGGCGGTCGGCCAGAATCACGCGATGGAACAGCTCCGGAACGAAGCTCCAGCGGGGCACGTTCCGCTCTCCGCCGCTCTCGGGTTGCGAGAGCCCGACCTTGGCTTGGTAGTCCTGCAAATTAAACAACGAGGTCGCTTCGCCCGAGGACGGCCCGCCGCGCGCCGGTCCGGCGGCGGGAGCGGAGGCGCCCGATTGCGCCACCATTCTCGTGCCGGTGAAATAATAGCCGCGCAGAATCGGTCCCGGCTGCAGAGGATTCGGGCGGAACACGTCCACCAGGAATTGAACCAGGGCGTCGCGAATCCGCTTCACTTCGCGCGGGAATTCGTAGATGGGAACTTTGCGCGCGGCCACGGGTTCGCGCGCCAGAAACAGGAGGCGTTTACTCGCCAGCGAATAGTACAGATTGTTGAAGGTATCGGCCAGCCGCGCCGATTCGGATTCGGCGAACACCTCGCCCGCCGGGCGTTGGGCCGCCGAAATTACCGGCAGCGTGCAGCCGAGGATCTGTTGATCCTCGACGTCGGCGAGGCGGCCGAAGTAGTCGGCGAAGTAGGGAATCCCGTCGCTTTTGGTGAAGACGACGTACACCGGGAAATGGGTGCCGAACGATTCGCCGACCAGCCGCAGGCGCTCCTGTATCCTTCGTCCCAGCCCACCGATGCGCCCCGGATCGGGAATACCGACGAACGGAGCGATGTCGACGAAGAGGACGACGCCGCGGAAATTCGATCCGCCCTTGGCGCCAGGCATCAACTTGGACAACATCGATCCGGCGCCTTTGCCGCCCAGGTGCTTCAATAGCCGCATCCACCGTCCCGGCTCCTGGGAAAAAATCCCTCCGGCGGGTTCGACGAACACAACGTCGCTGGCATACCAGAAGTTGCACAGCTTCGTCGGCAGCACCATCGCGTCCCGATACACCTGGCCGGCCAGAAGCTCCGGCTCAAGGCCCGCGCCGAGGAACGTGGTCGTCTTACCGCTGCCCTCGGCGCCGGCCAGAATGTACATGGGCAGCCCCGTCACCGAGGTGCGAATCCTGCGGCTGGCGAGCGTGGGCGATTGCGCGAGGCGTTTGTTCGCCTCGGCGATGAGGCCGGAGATGGCGTCGATCTCCGGATCCGGACCCGACGCGCTCACGGCCTGTGCCGCCGGTTGCGGCGCCTCGCCGGGGGCGGGGGCCGCGGCGGGAGCGCCTGCCAGTTTCCGCGTCAGGCGCGACACCAGAATATAGACGATCAGAACCGTCAGGCCCAGCGCCGTCAGCACGACGCCAAGCATGAGGAAATTGTCGTCGCTGGCCAGCATTTTCACGCCCAGCCACACGAGGACTTCGTAGACCAGGAACAGCAGGATGAGTACGATCCACTTTCGCTTGGACATCGTATCCTCTTATCGAACCAGCATCGTCGCCATCGCCTCGCGCACGCCGTTGCCTTTCATATAGAGCAGCAGGCTGAAAACCAGGAACAGGAGCGCCGCCGCCGCGAAGCCCGCGCCCGCCGCGCGCATCAGCGTTTGAGCGAGGGTATCGGGCGGAGCGGCCAGGATCGCCTCGCCCGGAATGCCGCCTTGCGGGGAGAGAACCTGGTTCGTCCCGCGAATGGTTTCGATCCTCCGCCCGGCGCGGTCCATGAGAATGTGCAATTCGCTCTTGCCGCCGGCCGTGTAGCGCCCCTCGAATCCCAGCAACAGGCAGAGGTAGAAAACTTCCAGCATGTCGCCCAGTTCCTGGGAGTCCTGCCGCGTCATCAGCTTTTCCAGGCGCGTGAAGAACAACTCGCCCGCCACCGACACCCCGAACAATTCGTCCTGGAGCGGCTTCTGCGCCCACTCGTTGCGGGCCGCGTCCTGCGAATTCAGAATGACTTCGTCGAGAAAGGCCACGATGGCGAAGTCCGTCTCGATCGTGTGTTCCTTCGCGTAGCCGCGCTTGATCGCCTCGCGGTTGATCTCGCCCAGGGCCTCCACCATGCGCCGGCGGAACCCGTCGGCGTTGGCGATGGGCTGGCGTCCGGCCTGAATGCGAACGATTCCGGTGAAGAAACCCTGATACAACAGCGCCAGCCCCTCGCGGGCGGCCGGAACGGGTAGGACGGAAGATGAAGTCATGGGCAATCGCTCAATTAGTATACCGGCAAAGGCAAAGTTCGCCAACGAATCCCGCGTTTCGGGCTCGGCGCGCGCATTTCGATGCTAACGGTGGAATTCTTTATCCTTTAATGCCGGGCTTGCTTTCACCGAGTCGAAGACAAACTTCGCGCCGCGTTCGCCGTGGGCGGTGATCTCCATGTCTCGCGGAACCTTCGCCGCTCCCACCGCGACGTAATCGGCGTAAATCACTTGCAGTCCCGAACCCAGACCCGAAGCCGACTCGAACAGAACTTTTTGCGGCAGTCCGCTCGGAGCGACGGTTACCGTATAGCTTTCCGAAGAGCTTGAGGCTTTGAACGCCGCGCCCTCCGATGGGTCCGCCGCCGGGGAATCCGACAACATCTGATACTTTCCGGCGATGAACGAGCGCAATAACGCAGCGGGCTGGAAGTCGCGGTATTGCTGAACCAACTTCTCGGTTTCAAGGGCCAGCGGCGTGCCTTTCAATTTGCCGCTGCCGCCGAACTTAGTGTCGCTGCCCTTCAGCGAAACCCACCATTTCGTCCCCGCGCCTTCGAGGTCGAGGGAGGCCATCTCCACCGGCGCCTTCAGTTTGGCCACCACGCTCCACTCCGTTCCTTGTCCGCCGCTTACGAACAAGCTCGCCCGGCCGCTCGCCGTAATCTCGGCCGCATCCTTTGAACCCTTTTCGCCACCCAGTTTCGCCAGCGCCGCCGCCAGCAGCATTCCGCCGAACTTCGCCCGAGTGGCCTCGGTCGGCGCCAGCGTCACCGCCCTCGCCACAGGCGAGTTCGCCTTCAACGGCACCATCGCCTGCTGGCCGATGTAGCCGTCCTTGGTGAAATCCACGAATACGGTCGAGGTGAGGCCGAGCGGCACCGAGGCGATCTTTTTCACCCCGCCCTGTGTTTGGCCTTCCGGCTTTCCGTTGATTGCGATCACGCACTCGGCCGGCGCGCAGGTCAGCGTCAATGGGCCCGCCGTCGTCGGCTTCGGAGGCGCCACAACCACCGGCTTGAACTTCGCGCCCTTCTCTTCGATCAACAAAATCTCGGCGTCCGTCGCTCCCGCCGCCTTCAGCGTCGCCACGTCCGCCGGCGCCGGATAGAAGCTGACGCCGCGTTTCTCGATCACCTTTATCAATTGATCCTCAACGATGACCGGAACCAATTCCAAGACCTGTTGCAACATCAGCGGCGCTCCTGCCGCGGAACTGTGTTCTTTGTCGCTCTTCTTGGCGGAGTGCTGTTGCGCAAAGATTGGCGCCACCATCGCCAAACAAACCCACGCCGATGCTCTGACCCTAGCTGTCTTCAATGATTCGCTCCCCTCGCCGGTCGCTAATTCCCCAATATCGCCTTAGCCTTCCGCACTTTTCCGAGTAAATCCTGCGCTTCCGGATAATCGTGCTTCTCCTTCAGCGCCATGTTCAGATAAAATTCCGCCCGGTCGTATTTGCCATTTTCCCACGCGGTTTTTGCCCGGCTATAGGCCGCCTCCGGCGAAATCGCCGCCGTCTGTCCGCCGGCCGGCGTTGGCGGCGCCGCCCCGGGAGGCGCATGTCCGTTCACCGGCGCGGGATTGGCCGCGGCTTGGCTCATCGCCTCCAGATCGTTCCGGATGGTGTCGGCATCCGGAGCCAGCGCGGCGTTCGAGCCCGCTTGGCTCAACTGCGTCTGAGCCTCATGAATGTAGTCCGCCGCGGGGCCTCCTTGTCCCGTCGCCAACTTCGCCAGGGCCACGTTCCATCGCGCCAATTCCAGATGCGCCGCCGCTTCCTGGGGCGATCCGCTAAACCTCGTCAAGAATCCCTTCAACCGGTCCAACTGGCCTTCGATTTCCGTCTCGCTGGCGCCGGCGCCGGGCGCGAAGGCCTTGATCAACTCCAGCGCCGGTCCCGGCTTGTCGCTGGTCCACTTGCCCAGCTCCGACGTCCGCGCGAACCCATGCGGATAGACCCTCTTCCCTTTTATATATTGCACTTCGGTCCAATCCTGCGACGCGCTGCGGGGTACTCGAAGCAGGCGCACCGTGGCGCCCTGTTTCGCCGTCGCAACCACCGAGGATCCGGCCGCCGGGGCCGCCAGCACGTCCATCCGCGGCGCGGTGACCTGGGCGGTTCCAACCGAGGGCATCGGCGGCGGGTTGGTTTGCCCGCCCAGGAACGCGAAATAGGCGACCGCCGCGAGGATGATCACGCCCGCCGCCACTCCCACGAACACTAACATGCTTTTGCTCGACGCCGGCCCCGGCGCCGGCTGGGGCTTGACCGGCTTCACCGGCTGCGGCACTGTCGTTTTCACCGGCGTCGGCGCGGTGGGAGGCTTTATCGCGGCGAGAGGAGGGGCCGCTGAAATCTTTTCCGGCGGCTTGGGTTCGTGCCAGGGCGTCTCCACACTCGGTGCGGGGGTCTCACGGCCTTGCACGTACGAGCCGCTAAACAGCGCCGTCGCGTCGCCCGACGCCATGGGAGCCGGCGCGGGGGCCGAAGGCGGCGGCGCAGGCGGCGGCGCAGGCCGTGTCTCGCGCGGTCTGTAATCGGGAACCGGCTCGGTCTCGGCCGGCTTCAACACCGGTTCGGGCTTCTTCGCCGCCACAACCGGTTCGACTCGCACCGGCTCGGGTTCGGGCGCGTGCGCTACCGGTTCCGGCGCGCTTCGCTCCAACTCGTGCAGCCGCTCCTGCGAACTTTGCACCGCGCCCTCGAAGCGGTCGTCCTGGCCCGCGGCCCGCTTCACCTCCTGGAAAGCCTTCCGGGCCTTCACAACGTCGGTCTCCTCCACCGCCGTGTCGAACTCCTGCAGAGCGGTGAGAACGCGGCTCATCACGATCTCGGTCCCTTCGCCCTCCTGGGGCGGCTGGGGCGCCCTCACCGGCTCGGCCACGGGCGCCACCGCCGCGCGGATTCCCGAGTCGGACATCGCGTGGGTCAGCGTCGGCTCCTCCTGGCTACGCCGCGCCTGGGCCGCCGCCGCGCGCAGATCCCGCGCCATCTCGGCCGCCGTCTGATACCGCCGCTCCGGCTCCTTCTCAAGCGCCTTGGCCAGGATCGCCACCAGCTTCGGCGGCGCCTCCGGCCAGGCCGCGCTCAACGAATCCGCCGTCTCCCGCACGATCCTCTTCGGGATCGACGCTCCCTGGAACGGATGGGCCGACGCGATCAACTCAAAGAGCACGATCGCCGTCGAAAACAAATCCGACCGCCCGTCGCACGTCTTCCCCAGAATCTGCTCCGGGGCCATGTAATTGGGAGTTCCCAACACCCGGCCGGCCAGCGTCAGATTCGACGCCGCGGTGCGCGCGATTCCAAAATCCAGAATCTTCGCCCGCCCGTCCTCCATGATAAAAATGTTGCTCGGCTTGATGTCGCGATGCACGATGCCCGCCGCGTGCGCCACCCCCAGCCCCTCGCACACCATCGCTCCCGCGTCGAGTTTCACCGCCAGCGGCAGCGGCCGCCTCTCCTGGATGATCTTGCGCGCGTCCGTGCCCGCCAGCAGCTCCATGGCGATATACGCCGTGCCGTTTTCCTCGCCGAAATCGTAGATGGTGACGATGCTCGGGTGCTGCAAGCGCGCGCAGGCGCGGGCTTCGCGGTAAAAGCGTTCCTTCAGCTCGGCGTCCATGCTCGCCCCCGGCAACACCGTTTTCAGCGCCACATCGCGGTCGAGCACGTTGTCGCGCGCGATATAGACCGTGCCCATGGACCCGGAATTCAACTCGCGCAAAAGTTGATATTTGCCCAGGCTCGCAATCATAATTGCTTCTCCTCTTCATAGCGCAGAAGAATGCACGAGTTGTTATCCGGGGCTCCGTTGGCCCGCGCCGTGTGGACCAGTTGTTTTCCCATCCGCTCCAAATCGCCGCTCGAAAACAGAATCGAGCGCATCGCCGCCTCCTCTACTACTCCGTGGATGCCGTCCGTGCTTAGCATCAATATATCGCCGTGCTCCAGTTTCTTGTCGAGGGTATGCGCCTCCACCGCCTGATGGGATCCGATCGCCTGCGTGATCACGTTCCGCATCGGATGTTCGCGCGCCTGCTTGGCGTCGAGCGCTCCGCTCCGCACCATCCCCGCCACCCAGGAATCGTCGGTCGAAAGCTGCGCCAACTCGCCCGCGCGCAATAAATACGCCCGGCTGTCGCCCACGTTCCCGATGGCGGCGTGGTCTTCGTGAACGATCACCGCGACGATCGTCGTTCCCATGCCCGAGCGCTCCGGCGATTCTTCCGCGCTCTTCCACACCTGCCGGTTCGCCAAAAGAATGGCCGTCCGCAAGCGGTTCTCGTCGGTCGAGCGGTCCACCTCGTAGCCGAACGGCCAACTCACGTCGAAGCGGTCCCGCGACGCCTGCACGTAATATTGCGCCGTCGCTACAGCCAGCTCCGCCGCCACCTCGCCGTATCCGTGTCCGCCCATGCCGTCCGCCACGACATAGAGCGAAGAGGATTCGTCCAATAAGATCCGGTCCTCGTTATTCGTCCGCACGCAGCCGATGTCGGAAACGCCATAAGCCCGGATCACGCCTCGCCCACTCCATTCATTTCGTCTTGAAACCTCGCTCCCTCGGTTGTCGCCACTGGACGAATAGATTCTATCATCCGCGCCCAATTTCTTCCTGCTATCCTCGATTTCTAACGATGCCCCTACGACGCCGCCCCCTACCGCGATTCGCCGCTACCGCGTTTCTCGCCTGCGCGATTTCTCTCCACGCGCAGGATCCGGCCGCCGCGCTTCTCGGCAAACTGGCCGACGCCGCCGGCCCCCCTGGCGCCGAAGACCCGGTCCGCGCGCTGATGCTGGCCGCCATCCGGCCCTACGCTTCTTCCATCCGCTACGACGGCTTGGGGTCGTTGATCGCAACGCAGGGCGCCGCGGGACCGCGGATCATGATCGACGCCCACATGGACGAACTTGGCGGCCTGGTGCGCCGCATCGCGCCGAACGGCTTCCTCACCATGCAAATGCTCGGCGGCTGGCTCGATCAGGCGCTGGTCGATCAACGCTGGATCGTCGTCGGCTCCAAAGGCCCCATCCGCGCCGTCACTGGCATTCGCGATATTCATGTCGTTCCGGTCGAAGAGCGCACGCGCGTCTATCCTCGCGACAGTCTGTTCCTCGATATTGGCGCAACCTCGGCGGATCAGGCGCGCGCCATGGGCGTCGAACCGGGCGACCCCATCGTTCCCGACGCGCCTTTCTCCATTCTTAACGGCACGGACAACTACCTCGGCAAAGCCTGGGACGACCGCGCCGGCTGCGCCGCGATCGCCGAGGCGATGCGCCGGCTCGCCACGCTCCCTCACCCCAACCAGCTTTTTTTCGCCCTCACCACCCAGGAGGAAATCGGCCTCCGCGGCGCGCACACCGCCAGCGAAATCGTGCGGCCTGACATCGGCATCGCGCTGGAGGCGGGCGTTACCGGCGACGTCTTCGGCGGCCATCCCGAGGAGTCGCAAATCAAGCTCGGCGCCGGCCCCGGTCTGTTCCTGTACGACGCCTCCGCTCTTCCCAATCGAAAGTTCACCGCGTTCGTAAAACAAACCGCCGCCGCGGCCAATCTCCCGCTTCAATTCGATCTCGTCACCGGCTATGGCGAGGATTCCGCGGAAATCCAAAAAAGCGGCGGCGGCGCGCCCACGGTCAACCTGGTGATCCCCGTCCGCTACACCCACGCCCACAACGGCATTCTCAACCGCCGCGATTTCGATCAAACCGTCGATCTTCTCGTCGCTCTCCTGCTTCGCCTGGACGCCGCCGCGGTCGAAAACATTCGGGCCTTCGCGCCCTGACCGCTTGCACCCCTGTTATACTCGAAAAGCCTCTTGAGGCCTTCCGTCTATGTCCGACCATCGATTAGGCGACGTCATCGACGACCACTGCATCAAGTGCCGCCGCCTAACCAACCACTCCATCGTTTCCATCGTCGATCTGGAGCCGGCTAAAGTACGCTGCCGCTCCTGCTATCACGATCACGATTATCGCCACGAGCAAGCGCCGCCCACCAAGAAAGAGCTGAAGCAGCAGGAACTTTTCCGCCAGGTGCTCGCCTCGCTGGGGCCGGTGGCCGCCGACGCGGAACCCGAACCCGAAAGCGCGGCCATCGCGCCCTCCGCCAAACCCAAGCGCGCGAAAAAAACCTGAGGCTCCGCGCTACTCGCGGTCCGACTCCTCTTTCAAATCGGTCAGCACGGCGGCGCGGTCCGGTCCATCCAATTGCTTCTCCAATTGACGCAACGCCAGTCCCACGACATCGCGATGATGCAGTTTGCCGCCCACGCCTTCGCTCAGTTTCAGCCAGATTTCGTGCAGCCGGTCCACGTCCTCCGGCCATAGCCGCGGCGGATGCGGCCCCAGATTCACATAGCTCGGCGTGCGATCCGGGCTGATCACTTCGAGCGAGAACGCGTGCCTTGGCTCCGGCAGGCTTTCCCACGCCAGGCCGATACTCCGCGCCAGATCCTCCGACGCCATCTGCGCCGAAACCCCTGTCACCAGCCTCGTCGCTTTCAATTGCGCCGCCGTCTGCACCATGGCGTCGAAGGGATTCGTCGCGGGCACGACCAGCAACTCCACTGGCTTCCCTTCTTTTTCGGCCACCTGCACGACGTGAGTGAATAGCTCCCGCTCGTAGTCGCTGAAGATCTGGTCCTCGGCCAACTGGTACTCGCCGGCGCCCGCCGATAGCGTCCTTACCGTCATCACGACGATGTCGTGCCGCCGCAGATTGGTTTTTTCGAGAATTCTCTTTAAATGGTCCAGACGGTGAAAATCGCGCACCGCCACGAGCACGCACCCCGGCCTTGCGTGCAGCGTTGTCGCTTCCACCTTCGGGCGATGCACAAGATTAAATTCCTCCAGCGACTTCGTCTCGTGCGCCATCTGTTTGCGCCGCGCGTTCACTCGCTCCGAGATCGTGAACACGACGAAGACCACCGCCGTAAACGCCACGCCGAACTTGGTCGCGATCTCTTTGCTGAATAGATTCGCCACCGCCACGAGACCGAGAATCATGGTGGTCACCGCCAGCCCCACCGGCAACTCCAGCTTGCCCAGTTGGAGATTGAACGGGAACTTATATTCCTGGTCGTGCCGCTGATAGCGCAGCACCAGCACGCCCAGCGATTTCAGGAAGAAACTCCACACCACTCCGAAGGCGTACGCCTCGCCCAGCAGATAGACGTCGCCCTTGCTCATCACGATAGTCGCGATCTGCAAAAGCGCCACCAGGTTGATGATGCGGGACGTTGTTCCGAACCTCCGCTGCGGCTTGCGGAACCAATCGAGCAGCACGCCGTCCTCGGCCACGCGGTTCAAAACTCCATTCGCGCCGATGATCGACGTGTTTACCGCGCCGGATAGAATCAGCACGCCGACGACGACTACGAACATGTGAAAGCCCAGTCTCAGCAAATACGGCCCGGCCAAATTCATGGCGAGTCCGCCGATCAGATTGTCCACATATTCGGCGCGCGCTTTGTCGGGGATAATCATCGTCGCGAAAACCGTGATGACGCCGGTGCAGATCACCGCGTACCAGCAGACGATATTCGCGGTGCGCTTCAGGTTCTTCATCTTCGGGTAAGCGATCTCGCGGTACACCTGCGCCAGAGTTTCGAATCCGCTCATCGAAAGCAGCGAGTGGCCGAAGGCGATCAGGATGGCCACGGCGGGAATCGTAGGCCAGAAGGTGCCCTGAAACCACCCCAGCGCCTCCTTGCTGAAATGGAGGTTCGAAGCCACCGGCGCCGGCGGCAGGTCCCACTGTCCGCGCAGCAGAAGGGTGAGCGGACACCAGATCAACAGCGCCACCACCATCACGGTCGTGATCTGCATGATGCGCAGCGCCTTGCCGCTGGATTCGTGAATGCCCTTGATGTTGTTCCACCAGAAATATCCGGTTACGACGATGCCGAAGTAAGCCGCGAAGTAATTCGGCTCGATCTGATACGGCTCGTGGACCAGCGAGCTGATTTCGTTCAGCAGCCGTCCCAGATATTGCCCGGCGCTCACGACGCTGATCGGACCGGTGAGCACGTAATCGAAGACCAGCGACGACACCGACAGCCGCGCCATGAACGGCCCCATGCTGTCGCGCACGACGACATAAACGCCGCCGCGCACGAACATGCTGCAGCTCTCCATGTATACGCTGCGCACGGCGAAGCTGAACAACATGACGCCGAGCACGAACCAGGCCGCCGATTTGCCCACGGCATGCTCGGCGATGCCGCCGGCGTAAAAGGCCGAAGACGCCAGATCGCTCAGAACGATCGAGGCGCCCCGCCAGAAACTGATGAAGGACAAGGCAACCGTGGTGGCGACGACGACTTTCGCGCCGGATGAAAAGGGCCGTTCGCTGGGGGAAGACATTAACTCGTTAAGGTACCTATGGAATTATCCTACGATCATGGACCCGCGTGAAATCGCTCTCACTCTCCGCTCGCGCGGCTTCCAGGCGTTTTTCGCGGGCGGCTGTGTCCGCGACCCTCTGCTTGGCCGCGCGCCGAAGGACTACGACATCGCCACAAACGCCCGTCCGGACGGTGTTCTCGCCCTGTTTCCCGGCGCTCAATTGGTGGGCGCGAAGTTCGGCGTCGTCCTCGTTCCCTCCGATGGCGTTTCCGTCGAAGTGGCCACTTTCCGCCGCGACGGCGTCTATTCCGACGGCCGCCATCCGGAGTCGGTCGTCTTTTCCGAAAGCGCCGAGGAGGACGCGCAACGCCGGGATTTCACGATCAACGGGCTTCTGCGCGATCCCGAGACGGACGCCGTGATCGACTTCGTCGGCGGGCGCGGCGATCTGGAGCGCCGCCTGATCCGGGCCATCGGCGATCCTCACCGCCGCTTCGAGGAGGATCACCTGCGTATGCTGCGGGCGGTGCGCTTCGCCGCCCGTTTCGATTTCGAAATCGACGCCGCCACCTTCGCCGCCATCCGCGATCTGCGCTCGCAGATCCACCGTATCGCCGCCGAGCGCGTCCGCGACGAGATTGTTCTCATCCTCACCGAGGGCCGCGCCCGCCGGGGATTCGAATTGCTGGACGCGACGGGCCTGCTCGAGGAAATTCTGCCCGAGGTCACAGCGCTCCAAGGCGTCGAGCAGCCGCCGGAGTATCATCCCGAGGGCGACGTTTGGACGCATACCATGATGATGCTCGAAGGGATGGAAAGTCCCACGCCGGAGCTCGCTCTCGGCGTCCTACTCCACGACATCGGGAAACCTTCGACGTTCCGCATCGATGGCCGGATCCGCTTCGACGGCCATGTCGAGGCCGGAATCGCGATCGCCCGCGGCATCCTCGCCCGCCTCCGTTTCTCCAGCGCTCAGATGGCCCAGGTGGAAGCCCTCATCGCCAATCACATGCGTTTCATCCACATTGACAGGATGCGCGATAGCACGCTCAAGCGTTTTTTTCGCGCCGCCCGTTTCGAAGAGCATCTCGAACTCCACCGGCTGGACTGTTTGTCGAGCAACCGGAATCTCTTCAGTTACGATTTCGCCCGGCAACGATTCGCCGCCATGCCTCCCGATGTCCGCCATCCCCCGCGCCTGCTCACCGGCGCCGCTCTCATCGCCGCCGGCTACCGACCCGGCCCGGAATTTTCCGCCATGCTCGAAGCCGCGGAAACGGCGCAGCTCGACGGCGCCATTCATACCCCGGAGGAGGCCCTCGCCTTCGTTCGGTCCCGTTTCGGCCCGTAAGGGACCGCCCGGCGAAGACGGCGAAAACCGTCGCGCCGTTCGCGGCGAACCTGTTACACTTTTTCCGTGCCGGGCACCGCCACGAAGCAATCCTATTCGCGCGCCGAAGTCCTCCGCTGGCTCGCCGTCTCCGAGCGCCAGATGCGGAGTTGGGAGCGGCAGAAGATTGTCCCCACGCTCGATGTGTATTCGTTCGCCGACGTGGCGATCCTCCGCTCGCTCGCCGGACTGAAGAAGGGCAAGATCCCCGCGGCCGAGCTTCGCCGCGCCCTCGCCTCCATCCGCCGCCACCTGGGCGAGTCCGGCGACCCGCTAATCGAACACAAGCTCTACGCCCACGGACGGAAAATTCGAGTTCAATTCGCCGGCCAACACATGGACGCCATTTCCGGACAATTGCTATTCGATTTCGACGCCGTCGAGATCAACAAGCTTCTGGCGTTTCCAGGCCAATCTTCCAGGACGAGGATCGACGTCCGCCGCGAGGCCGAAGGCTGGTTTGAGAAAGGTTTGAAGCTCGAACAGAATGGCGGCTCGCTCGAGGACATCGTCGACGCCTATCGTCAAGCCGCGCAGATCGATCCCTCTTCCGCCGGCGCCCTGGTCAATCTCGGCACGGTCTATTTCAACTCCCGCCGCCACAAGGAAGCGGAGCAATATTACAAGATGGCGCTGGACGTCGATCCCAACTACGCTCTCGCTCACTTCAACCTCGCCAGCCTGTACGACGAACGCGGCCATCGCCCCTTGGCCTTGCGTCACTATCAATCCGCGTTGCGCATTCATCCGCACTACGCCGACGCCCATTACAACATCGCTCTGCTCTATCAAGCCAGCGGCCAGGCCCTGCGCGCGGTCAGCCATCTGAAGGCCTATCTGAAACTAGACGGATCGAGTGAATGGGCCGGCATCGCCCGCCGCGAACTGGACAAGCTCCGCCAGTCCACCATCGTCCCCGGCGCGCGCCCGCAGTGATCGGGTCTTCGCCAGCCGGCGCTGGACGTGAGAAGATCGTAAGATCATGAAGTTCCGCAGTGGGGGCGCGTCCTGGGCAATGTTCGCCCTGTTCGCCGCCCCTGGGCCGTGCCTGGGCCGTGCCTGGCGCAGGCCGGACGAGGCGGGCGCGCGTCGCGAATACTCGGCCAAAATTGCCGCGGATTACAACTTTCACTTCGGCAAAGGCCGGTTTCGGCGCCCGGGAACGTGACCCTCGAAGGGGGCGGATTCATCCAGCCCGGCGCGTTTCCAACCGCCGAATACTGCGGGCGCTGCCACGAAGAGGCGTACAGCCAGTGGCGGCAGGCGCTGCATTCCAACTCGTTCCGGACGCCGTTCTACCGGACCAGCGTGAACATTCTGCCGAGGACGAAGGGCATCGAATTCACGCGTCACTGCGACAGTTGCCACAACCCGATCGGGGTTCTCGCGGGCGCGCTGACGGAAAATTCGTCGGTCGACCGCGGGTTCGACCGCGATGGTTTGACTTGCACCACCTGCCACTCCATCCAGAGCTTGCAATCGACGGCGGGAAACGGCGGATTCGCGATGGGCGTGCCGGCGGTGATGGTGGACGAGAAGGGCGCGCGCATTCCCGGTGAAGTGCCGGACAGCGAAATTCGAGCCCATCCGGAGCGCCATGCCAAAGCGGTGATGAAGGATATTTACCGCACGCCGGAATTCTGCGCTTCCTGCCACAAGGCGAGCCTGCCCCGGGCGCTGAACGATTACAAATTCATCCGGGCGTTTACCGTGTTCGACGAATGGCAAAATTCGAAGTTCTCGCAACGCAATCCGCTGACGTTTTACCCGGCGGGCGTCGCCACTTGCCAGAATTGTCACATGGCGCGCTCCGCGCCCTCGCTGCCGGAGCCGGGCGCGAAGAAGGGGACGTTCGCCTCCCACCGTTGGCTGGCGGGTAACACGGCCGTGCCCTTTTACTACGGCTTCGACGAACAACTGAAGAAGACGGTGGAGTTTCTGCAGTCGGGAAATTATCTGAATGTCGATCTGTTCGCCGTTCGCAACGACGGCGAGACGGCGCCGCTCGCTCCTCTGGGAACGGCCTCCTTCGATCTCGCGGCGGGTGGCGATATTCAGGCGATGGTGGTCGTACAGAACAAAAACATCGGCCACTCGTTGGTTCCCGAGGTGCGCGATCTTTACGAGGCGTGGCTCGAATTCACGGTGAAGGACGCCGGCGGCAACTTGATATACCACAGCGGCTTCTTGAATCCGGATGGACGGATCGACGAACGGGCGCATAGCTTCACCAACCGGCCGGTGAACCTGGAGGGCGACTTTGTCGACAATCATCAGGTATGGACCATTCACTCGATGGCTTACGACAACACGATCCAAGCGGGGCGATCCGCGCTGGTGCGGTATGAATTCGCGGTGCCCGCCGGAACGAAAGGTCCGCTGACGCTCACCGCGCAAGTGAACTACCGGCATTTCCGGCAGAGTTACTTGGATAATATCTTCGGGAAGGATCATCCGGCGTATCCGATGGTTGTTCTGAGCTCGCGTAGCCGGACGTTGCTATTGGGCAGGAACGCGTCCACGCCGGCGGACCCGGCGGACAATCCCGAGTGGATGCGTTGGAACAATCTGGGCATCGCGTATCTCGACCAACTGCAATACGGCGATTCCATAGGCGCGTTTTCGGAGGTGACGAAATTACGGCCCGATTACGCGGACGGCTATACGAATATCGGTCTCACCTACATCGAATGGGAGAAGTATAGTCTGGCGCGAGGCAGCCTGGAGAAGGCGCTGGTGCTTAGCCCGGGGAACGCGCGGGCGCTTTACTATCTGGCGTTAGTCGAACGGCGGGAAGGGCGCTACAAATCGGAGATGGCGGATTTGAAAAGCGTGATCGCGCAATATCCCCAGTGCCGCGACGCGCGGCGGGAATTGGGGATCTCGTTTTATCAACAGCATCGATACGATGAAGCGAGGGCGCAGTTCGAGGCATTGCAGGGGATCGACCCCGACGACGTGGCGGCGCACTATAATTTAGCGCTGATTTACCGGCGGATGGGCATGAAGGACAAGGCGGCCGAACAGGCGGCCTTATTCAAAACGAAAGAGATCGATCCGGGCGCGCCCACTTACTCCCTCGGTTATTTGCGCAAACATCCCGAGACGTCGACCGAGAGTGTACCGTGGCACGTTCACCGGGACGCCGCTCCGGGCGCCGCGGCGGCCGCGGGCGGCGGGGGGCAGCGGTAGCCTCGTGAGGGAGGGTGCTTTGGATGGCAACCGCCGGCGTTTTCTCGCTTCGCTAAGCCGCACGGCGCTGGTGCTGCCATTCGCCGAGATCGTGGCGGCGGCGGGGCCGCAGAAGCAGATCGGACCGGTCGAGCGCAGCTACGACGCGAAAGCGATGCCGGCGCCGCCGGGTCCGAAGTCGCCCATCGAGGGGACACCGCTTGGCGTGAGCTTCGTCGACGTCGCCGTGGAGTCCGGCTTGAACGTGAAGACGATTTACGGGGGCGAACATAAGAACAAATATCTTCTCGAGACCACGGGCTGCGGGTTGGCGTTCTACGATTACGACAACGATGGATGGCTGGATCTTTTTATGGTGAATGGCTGGCGGCTGGAAGGATTCGCCGCCGGTCATGAGCCCCACTGCCGTCTTTTCAAAAATAACCGCGACGGGACGTTCACCGACGTTACCAAGGGATCGGGGCTGGATGTCCGCACCGGTTGGGGCCAGGCGTGCTGCGTGGGCGACTACGATAACGATGGGCACGACGACTTATTCGTCACTTACTACGGACAGAACGCGCTTTATCGCAATCGCGGCGACGGCACGTTCACCGACGTGACGAAGCAAGCGGGGCTGGAGCAGCCGGGACCGAAAATCCGCTGGAACACCGGATGCACGTTCGTCGATTACGACAAGGACGGCCACCTCGACTTGTTTGTGGCCAACTATGTCGATATGGATTTGAAAACCGCCCCTCCGCCGGAGGCCGGGCCATGTACTTACAAAGGAGTGCTGGTGGCTTGCGGCCCTCCGGGACTGCCGGGCGGGAAGAATATTCTCTACCACAACAACGGCGACGGAACGTTCACCGACGTCAGCCAAAAGGCCGGGATCTGGGACACCGGCGGCACATACGGCCTCAGCGTGGCGGCGTCCGATCTCGACAACGACGGATGGCCGGATATTTATGTCGCCAACGATTCGAGCACGGCTACGCTCTATCAAAACCAGAAGGACGGGACGTTCAAGGACATCGCGGTCGAATCCGGCGCGGCGCTGTCGCCCGAGGGAAAACCGCAGGCGGGGATGGGCGTCTCAATCGGCGATTACAACCGCGACGGCAACCTGGATGTGGTGAAGACGAATTTCGCCGGCGACACCGATTCGCTGTATACGAACCTCGGCGATGCGACGTTTGAAGACCGCACCTATCCGAGCGGATTGGGCGTGAATACGCGTCTGCTCGGTTGGGGCGTGGGGTTCTTCGACATGGATAACGACGGATGGCTGGATATTCTGATGTCGAACGGACATGTGTACCCGGAGGTGGACCGGTCGAACACCGACCTGAAGTACGCCGAACACAAATATCTCTATCGCAATTTGCGGAACGGCCGGTTCGAGGAAGTGACGGAGAAGGGCGGGCCGGGAATCCTCGAGAACGCGCCGGCGCGGGGATGCGCGTTCGGAGACTACGACAACGACGGCGATCTGGACGTCGCGGTGAACTGCGTGAACGCGATTCCGCAATTGCTGCGCTGCGATTCCACGCTGAAACGCAATTGGATCAAAATCAAGCTGGTGGGCGTCAAGAGCAACCGGAGCGGCATCGGCACGCGGGTGATCGTGACGGCGAAGACGGACCGAAGTTCAGCGAAGCCTCTTGTGCAGATGGACGAATTGCGCAGCGGCGGGAGTTATTTTTCGCAGAACGATCCGCGAATGCATTTCGGTTTGGATCAGGCGGCGAAGGTGGAGATGGTGGAGATTCGCTGGCTGAGCGGGCAGGTGGACCGATTGAAGGATCTGGATGTGAACCGGCTTTACGTGATCGAGGAGGGCGGGAAGATTCTGAAGTCGGAGACTCTTCAGCCGGCGAATAAAAGGGCGTGAAGAGTTTCGGCATCCTCGCCATCGCCGCGGCGCTGGGTTTGGCGCATGCCGCGGAAACGGGCTGTCCGTGGATGAACGCGGCGACGGCCGGCGGTGTTCTGGGCGGCGGCGTGACGGAAACCGTGACGAAGAACCGCGACGACGCGATTTGCGTCTTTGTCCGGAGCGGAATGAGGCTGTCGATCGACGTGAAAACGATGAGCGATCCAGCGAAGGAGTTTCCGGCGTATTTGGCGCGCTGCGGGAAACGCGCGAATCCGCTACGGGCCGTCGGGAACGAGGCCGTCGCCTGCATGGTGAAGGAAGCCGGCGGCGGGACGGCGGGACAGGTAGTGGGACGCGTCCGGACGCGGGCCTTCGTCATCCGCGTGAACGGCGATGGGCTATCGCAAGCCGCGCTTACCGAAAAGGCGAGGAACGTGGCCGAACAAGTGGCTGGGAATTTGTTTTAGCGCCGTCGCGCAGCATCTTTTCCTTCTTTTGTTCTTCGGCCCGTCGGATCTCCGCCGCTTTGGCGAACGCTTGTTTGGCGCCTTCCAAATCGCCCTTGCGCCGCAGAAGAAGACCGAGGGTGTTGTAAGCGCCGGAGTCCTCGTAACCCAGCGCCACGGCCCGGCGCAAGGCGTCGATAGCGCCATCGGCGTCGCCGCGATCCTTTAACACCGTGCCCATCAGAAACCACGCCTCCATGTAATCGGGCCGCTCACTCACGGCCGCGCGGAGTTGTTCCACGGCCTTGTCCGTTTCCCCGGTCTCGGCGTACGTGCCACCCAGAAGGTAGTGCGCCTCCGCGAGCGCGGGCTCCAAGCGCACCGCCTGTTCGAGTTCGGCGCGGGCTTCAGGCAGCTTGTCGCTCTGCTTGTAAGCGACGCCCAAATCGTAATGCGCCGAAGCGGAATCGGGATGATCGCGAGTCACCTGCGAAAGAAGCCGGATCGCCTCGCCCATGGTTCCGGCGCCGATGTAGGCGTAGCCGAGGTTAACGCGGACGTTCACGTTGTCCGGATCCTTTGCCAGGATCGCGCGGAACTCCCGGATTCCGGCTTCCGGATCGCCCGAGTTCACCAGCGCCAGGCCGTAGCTGTTGCGAACGGCGACGTTGGCCGGGTCGAGGGCGACGGCCTTGCGGTAGGCGTCGCGGGCTTGTTTGAAGAGGCGCTGTTTTTGGTACGCAAGCCCCAACGCTCCCCAGATACCGGCGTCGTTGGGGGCTTGTTTGGCGGCCAGCGCGAGTTCGGAGACGGCATCGGCGTAGCGCCCGCTTTGTGTGTAAGCCGATCCCAAACGGAAGCGGTAATCGGCGTGCCCCGGCGCGAGGGACACGGCGCGGTGCAGGCTCTGCGTCGCCGCCCCGGTGGATCCCGCCAACCATTGGGCGACTCCGAGGTGGAACCACGCTTGGGCCATTTTCGGATCGAGTTTCGCCGCCCGTTCGAAGTGCGGTATCGCCTCCTTGGGGCGGCTCAACGTGGCCAGCAGAAATCCCGTCTCGTCTTCATAGGCGGCGGAGGTGGGAACCAGACGCGCCAGTTGTTCGTAGTCGGCAAGCGCACCGGCCGCGTCTTTCGAAGCCAAGTGCTGGCGAGCGGAATCTTCCAGACGTGCGATCGCATCGGATTTTTGCGCAAGGAGGGGGAGGACGGCGATCGCCGAAGCTGCGAAACGCCAACGCCGCGGCACGACGCCTTAACCCGCGGCTTCGAACAAACCGGCGGCGCCCTGCCCTCCGCCGATGCACATGGTGATGACGCCGTAACGCGCTTTGCGGCGGGCCATTTCGTTCATCAGCGTCCCGGTCATGCGCGAGCCGGTCATGCCGAACGGGTGGCCGATCGAGATGGAGCCGCCGTTGACATTCAGCTTTTCCGGATCGATTCCCAGACGGTCGCGGCAATAGACGACCTGAACGGCGAAGGCTTCGTTGAGTTCCCAAAGGTCGATGTCGGAGATCTTCAGGCCGTGGCGCTTGAGAAGTTTCGGGACGGCGAAAACGGGACCAATGCCCATTTCATCCGGTTCGCAACCGGCCACGGCGAGGCCGCGAAAAATCAGCCCGTAGCGGATGCCAAGGGCGTCGGCGCGCTCCCGCGACATCACGAGCGTGGCGGAGGCGCCGTCGGAAAGCTGGGACGAATTGCCGGCGGTCACCGTGCCGCGGCCGCTGGAAGGATCGAAATACGGCTTCAGAGCGAGCAGCCCTTCGATCGTGGTTTCGGGGCGGTTGCACTCGTCTTTCGCGGCGCACACTTCTTCGACACCGTTGCGCTCGCCGGTCTTTTTGTCGAGGATGGCGCGGGTGACGCGCATGGGTGCGATCTCGCCATCGAAGAATCCCTCGGCTTGGGCGCGCGCCGTCCGCTGTTGGCTGAGGAGCGAATATTCGTCCTGCGATTGGCGGCTGACGTTGTAACGCTTGGCCACCACTTCGGCGGTGTCGCCCATCGTCATGTAAATTGCCGAACCGCTTGCTACGAGCGCCGGGTTGGGATCGTTGTCGCGCGGCGTGAGGCTGATGCTCTCCGTGCCGCCGCCAATAACGGCGTCTTCACCTTCGAGGATCTGGTGCGCGGCGATGGCGATCGCCTGCAGCCCGGAGGAGCAGAACCGATTGACCGTCGTGCCGGCGACGGTGACGGGAAGGCCGGCCAGAAGGGCGGCGATACGGGCGACGTTGCCTCCCTGCGGTCCGTGCGGTTGAGCGCAGCCGAGGACGACGTCGCCGATCTCGGAGGGGTCCAGTTGCGGCGTTTTTCGAAGCACGTCGCGGATGCAATGCGCGGCGAGATCGTCGGGACGGGTCATGTTGAACGACCCGCGAAAGGATTTCGCCAAGGGCGTGCGGGAGCTGGCGGCGACGACGGCTTCTCTCATGGATTCACCCGCCTCAGGCGGCCGTGCCACGCTCGGCGCGCCAGGCGGCGAAGCTCCCGCCGCTTCCGGCCAGGTCCTTCAGCAACGGCGCCGGAGTCCACATTTTTCCGTGCGCCTGTTCGAACTCGCGGACGCGGGCGTAGACATTCTTGAGGCCGACGGTGTCCGCATACCACATGGGGCCGCCGCGATAAGCCGGGAAGCCGTAGCCGGTGATGTAAACGATGTCGAGGTCGGAGGCGCGGAGGGCGATGCCTTCTTCCAAGATGCGCGCGCCTTCGTTAACGAGGGCATAGATCGTACGGTCGACGATTTCCTGGGCGCCGATCGAGCGCGGCACGATGCCGGCTTTCACGCGGCATTCGGCGACGACGCGGTCCACTTCCGGATCGTGTTGCGGCCGGCGTTGGGAATCGTAAAGATACCAGCCGGCGCCGGTCTTCTGCCCGAAACGGCCCATCTCGCAAAGCGTGTCTTCGGCGAGCGGCTGTCGGACGGAGGCGTCCTCGGCGTCCTTAAACTCCTTGCGGATGCGCCAACCGACGTCGAGGCCGGCGAGGTCGCCGGTAGCGAGCGGTCCCATCGCCATACCGAAATCGTAGAGCGCCCGATCGACGGCGGCGACGGTGGCGCCTTCCTCGACGAGAAATTGGGCTTCCCGGCGGTACGGCCCGAACATGCGGTTGCCGGCGAAGCCGCGGCAATTGCCCACCAGCACGCCCACTTTCCCCAGGCGCTTGGACAGGGCCATGCAGGTGGCGATAACCTCCTTCGAACTCTTCTTGCCGCGCACGATTTCGAGCAGGCGCATAACATTGGCCGGGCTGAAAAAATGCGTGCCAATCACCATCTCGGGGCGCGAGGTGACCGAGGCGATTTCGTCGATGTCGAGCGTGGAGGTGTTGGAGGCGAGAATGGCGCCGGGGCGGCACACGGTGTTCAATTCGGCGAAGACGTTCTTCTTCAGTTCCATGCCTTCGAAGACCGCTTCGACGACGATGCCGGCTTCGTGAAAACGGTCGAACGTGAGGACTGGTTGGATACGGCCCATGCGCTCGTCCATCGCCGATTGGGAAAAGCGGCCCTTCGCGACGGAGCTTTCATAGTTGCGGCGGATGGTGGCGATGCCTTTGTCGAGCGCGGCTTGGTCCACGTCCTTGAGTTGCACCGGAACGCCGGCGTTGGCAAAGACCATGGCGATACCGCCGCCCATGGTGCCTGCGCCGACGACGGCCGCTTGATGGATAGGAATTTGCGGCGTGTCTTTTGGTATGTCCGGAATTTTGGCGGCTTCGCGTTCGGCGAAAAAGACGTGGATGAGCGCCTTCGATTGATCGGAGAAAAGGCATTCCTGAAAAAGTTCCGCCTCGCGCTTCACGCCCTCCTCGTAGGGAAGAGTAGTTGCCGCTTCGACGGCGTCGATGGCGGCGAGCGGGGCGATCAGGTTGCGCTGCTTCGCGCGTGAAGCGTCGCGAGCGGCGGCGAAAAGAGCGGCATTGTCGGCGGCCGCGCCGAGTTTGCCGGCGATGTCGCGCGTGCGGCGGGGCGGCTTCGAGGCGATGGAACGGGCGAAGGCGACGGCTCCGGTCAGCAAATCCCCCTCCACGATTTCGTCGATAATTCCGGCGGCGTGCGCCGCGGAGGCCTTCACCGGCTCGCCGCCGGCGCACATCTCCAGAGCCTTGGCGACACCGGCCAGGCGGGGAAGGCGCTGCGTGCCGGCGGCGCCGGGAATGATGCCAAGCTTCACTTCGGGCTGGCCCACTTGGGCCGAGGCGACGGCCACGCGATAGTGGCAAGCCATGGCGGTTTCGAGTCCGCCGCCGAACGCCGTTCCGTGGATCGCGGCGACAACGGGTTTGGAGGAGGCTTCGATGCGGTCGAGAATGGAGACGAGGCCGGGGCCGCGCTTGCGGTCGCCCGAGGACGTGAGCTTGCCGAACTCGCGGATATCGGCCCCGGCGATGAAGGTGCGGCCTCCGCCGATCAACACCACGGCGTCGATGCCGGGGTCCTTCTCAAATTCCGCGACGGCTTGGGCGATGCCCTCCGGGACCCCTGGGCTAAGCGCGTTGACGGGAGGGTTGTCGACAGTGACGATTCCGATTCGAGCGTCACGGCTCGCGAGGACTGGTTCGCTCATGAACGTTGATTCTATCGCAGGCTTCGCTAATCGAGATCGAAAGGCCGCGGCGGGGGAGGCGCGGATGGATTTTCCTTCGCCTGTTTCAGCAATTCGTCGAACTTCCGCTCCAGCACCTGTTTTTGGCTCTTATGCTGCTGGAAAGATTTTTCGAAAACTTCGGAGCGGCGCGCCTCCTCGCCCTTGAGCTTTTGGACGGCGGCCTGGAGGTCCTCGATCGGCGCGGGCTTGCGGTGTTCGTGGTGGCTGATGACGGCCCTGAGAGCGGGGTCGATCTGGAGGATGGCCTCGCAGCAAGGGCAGCGGACTTCGATGAGATCGCTCTTGGGATGGGCCACGGGAAAACCTCGCCCTTCATTTTCGCACGCTTGTCGCCCCTGCCGCGCTATTGCGCTATGATACATCGCGTCGCAGTCCTCCGTATAGATCATCATCGACACCGATGAACCGCCGTAATGCGACGGCGCGTACGCATCCATCGCGCCGTTCCCGTCCGCCATCATAATCCGCGTATCCCCGATCTGAATCTCCGCGTGCCCCACCCTCCCGTCCTATTGCTTCATGCCAAAAAGCTCCGTCGCCCCGAACGCCTTCTTATAAGACTCGATCGCACCGGCCACGCCATCGATCGTCAGATACGCCTGCACGCTGTGGTAACCATCCGGAATCGCCTTTACGGCCATCGTCATCTCCTCCCTGCGCCGATCTATTCGTTGACTAAGTCCAGGACAGCGGAGGCGTCAACCGCGATGAAACTCGCGCCGCGCTTCCTTCCTTCGCTCGGCGATCAATTCGTCTACGAGACTGTCGCCGCGCGGAACATATTTCCGGACGAATTTTCGTGCCTCCTCCGGAGCTATCCGCGCCGGCTTGAGCCGCGCCTCCTTGCCCTGAAGCGGCAGAACCACTGTATTCGCGTTCAAACGCGTCTTCACGTTCTTCATTGGTCACATTTTACAAAAGAAATGCCACGCCTCATTCGAAATAATCGAGCGTCCGCCGCTCAACGCTCGTCACGGTGTAGTCCTGGTCCGCCCCGTAGCGGCATCCGACCGTCTTCATCACCCAATTGCCGTGCGCGTCATATTCGTAACGGAAACGAGCCTCCGACCGGCTCACGCTCGCCTTGGACGGAATGGCCGTGAGCCGCCCTTCTTCGTCGAGGGTAAACTCCCGTTGCTCGTGCTCGCTAACCTCCTCGGCCCGATCCCCGCGGTCGTTGTAAGCCATCGTCTTTCTGTCTTCGCCGAACGGAACGATGCGCTGGCGAGTCGCGATTCTGCGGCCTTCGTCGTTGTAGCGGTGTGTCCGCCGAATGGGCTCGCCGCCCACGCCCAGCAGCCTCCGAACTGTTTCCAGGCGTGCCGGGTTCATCGACGTCGGAACGCCGGGCGGAAGCATCGCCTCGGCATTCGTTTGCGCCTCTTCGACGAGGTTCCCGTTGTGGTCGTATCTGAACTCAACGCGGCTTAGCGGATTCCCGGCGCCGTTATATAAGATCAACCCGGTGGGCTGTCCACGATCGTTGTAGAGCGTTGTCATCATCGTCGCGCCCGCCGCGGCATACATGGTATCGGTCCCTTCCACCGCCCAGCCGCGCAATGTGTTTGGGCGCTGGACCGTCGCATCGTCGTAGTTTGTCTTCCTCTTGCAGCAGGCGTCGTCGTATTCGTAGCTCTCGGAAATACGTTCGCCTCCGCCCTGCGTCCTGTCGGTTACGCGGGTCAAACGCTCCAAGGAATCGTAGGAATAGGATCGGAGATTATCAACGCCACCTTCGTTCCCCATGCGCACTTCCGTTAGCCGTCCCCTGTCGTTGTACTCATAAGTCGACGTCCACTCGGAGCCATCGGGATTCCGGTGCCAGCTTTGAGTTAGTGATCCATCCGTTCGGAATTCGACCGCCGATACATCGCCACCCTCCGCGGTCTCGCACGCTTCCGTCCCGCACCGGCGCGTATACCACGCGCGTTGAATCCGGCAGGCGCGCACCGGCCCGCGCAAGTCCCAGAGATCGCGATCGGCCATAACTTCCCAGTGTTGCCGAAATTCGCGCGAACGTCATCCGCGCCGGGCCTGCGGCGCACCTCCGCAAGCCGCCCTAAAACACCACCCGCACAGACGCCTGCAAGTCCCGGTTGTCGATTACCGTCGAGGTAATCTGTCCCGCGCTCGGCGATCCGATGTTGGCGTTCGGGAATCCGAAATTCGGCGTGTTGAACGCGTTGAAGAAATCCATCCGCAATTCCACGCCGATGTTCTCCCGCACCTTGATATGTTTCAGCGCCGACATATCCCAATTCGACTCCGCCGGGCCGTATAACACGCCTCGCGCCGAGTTCCCATAGGTGTTCGGCGGCGGCGCCACGAACGCCGAAGTGTCGAACCAGTCTTTCGGCCCTGCGTTCGAAAGAACGCCCGTTCCGATCCGGTTCGGCCAGCTCGGCGCGCCGAAGTTCACCCCGTTGTTCAGAAACACGGTAAACGGCAGCCCGCTGGCAAACGTCACGATTCCGTCCATTTCCCACCCGCCGACGATGTGCGACAACACCCCGTTTTGCAGCCACGTCTTGTTCGGTCCGAACGGCAGTTCATAAGTGAAGCTTCCCACCAAGCGGTGCATCTGATCGAATCCCGAAGGCCCGTAGCCCGCCGCCAGATCCGTCACCGTCTGCGGATTGCCCACCGCTCCGCCGCCGCTCGCCGCCGTGCCGCCATAATCGAGCGACCGGCTGAAAGTGTAACTCACGAGCGCCGACAACCCGTGCTGATACCGCTTTATCAGTTTCGCCTGCAGGCTATGGTAGTTCGACATGTTCCGCTCGTCGCACTGCACCCAATTGGATACGTTGTTCAGCGGCTGGAATATGCGCCTCGACGCCGTCGAGCTCGCGCTGTCCACTCCCGGCGTCCCCGGTAGAATCTCGTTCGGGTTATAGCAGTAAGTCATGTGAATTCCGCGGCTGCCCGCATATGCCACTTCCGCCATCGTGCTCGCCGAGATTTCGTGCTGAATATCCAGGTTCCATGTCTCCATATAAGGAGTCAGATTCTGATACTGATGCCCGATAATCGCCGGCGAGGCCGCATTTAATTGCGCCGTCGTCAGCGGTTGAATCGGCTGGATCGCCGGGAATAGGTTTTGGATCTGCGGAACCGCGCCCATATTCAACGGATAGGTGTTCGGCGAAAAGTTCTGCGAGATCGTATACGGCACCTGCTGGCCCAATTCGTCCGAGCCCGAGAATGGATCGGGGAAATACGAGATCCCAAACCCCCCGCGCACGATCGTGTTCCCGTTGCCCGTCAAGTCGTAGGCGAACCCGAAACGCGGCGCGAGATTACCATACCTCGTCTGAACTCCCGCCGTGTTCGACACGCCGTTCAGCCCCGCGTAATTCAACGTCAGCGTATTGAAATTCATGTTCACCAGCCGGTTCCGGATCTCCACGTCCGGCGTGAATACGTCCTCGCGCAGGCCCAGATTCAACGTCAGCCGCGAATTCACTTTCCAGTCGTCCTGGAAGAATCCGCCGAATTCCTGATTGGTGATGTAGTACGGCTGAATCAGGAACCCGCGCGAGCCGCCCGTCGAATAGCCCAGCAGCAGCGTCGCGATGCCGCTCCCGCCCGCCGCGTTCACCGGATTGTTCGTGAAGTTGTCGTTAAAGTTAATCGTCCCCCGCGTATTCGTGTTGGTAAACGGCTGCGCCAACTCGCGGATATACCGGAAGCCGAACTTCATTTCGTGCTTGCCCTTCGTGAAGGAGACGTTGTCTTCGAACTGTATGTTCGTCTCCTTCGGATTCGCCGGCAGGAACGCCGCTCCGCTCGCGATGCCGGTGAAATCCTGGATGTTCAGGTTCGGCAGGCCGCTGGTGAAGTGAGAAATATTGATCCCGTCGATTCCAAGCGATGTCGCCGACGCCAGTCCGTAACCGGACGGAATCGTCAGCGGGTTCGTCCGCGAATATCCCATGCGGAACTCGTTCAGGATCGTCGGCGTGAAGATGTGCGTCTCGTTGAACGCCGCGCCCTGCGCGATCAGGTTCGTCGTCTGCGGTCCGGCAACGTAGGGCCCCAGGCTGAACTGCGCCGCCGCCGCCGCCGGAGTGGGCAGGCAGCACGCCCCTTGTCCCGAGGCCGGATTCTGGAAATTGAACTGCTCGTAGGATTGCCGGAAGAACATCGAGTCCTTCTCGCTCAACCGGTAGTCGATTCGCGCGTTCCCGCCGTTGTCGTCGGTGATCTGATTCGCCGCCGACGTGTAATTGTTGAAACTCCCCGGTCCCGTCGGCAACGGATAAAGGCTCGCCACGTTGAATCCCACCGGGTTAATCAGGCTAGCCGGAATAACATTGCCGGGAAACTGCTGACGCACGAACTTCCCGTTCACCTGCTGCGTGGTTAACGGATTGTAGATGGGAATGAACGCGCCCTTCGTGTTTGTGTACTGGCTGAAATCGCCGGTCCGCTCCGCCGCGGTCGGCACGCTGTTGACGAATGTGATCCCCTTCAGCGCGCGAATCGCGTAATAGTCGGCGAAGAAAAACAGCTTGTCCTTGATGATGCGCCCGCCCAGCGCGCCGCCGAACTGATTGCGCCGAAACTCGGGCTGCTTCTGCGACGGCGGATTAAAATAATTCCGCGCGTCCAGGTAGCTGTTGCGCAAA
This sequence comes from uncultured Acidobacteriota bacterium, assembly GCA_963823105.1. Classification (GTDB taxonomy): domain Bacteria; phylum Acidobacteriota; class Terriglobia; order Bryobacterales; family Bryobacteraceae; genus JAJYKC01. Next base: position 73,517 of record CAWGKC010000003.1, on the reverse strand, counting down.
TACTCGAACCCCTCCCCGTGAAAGTCGTTCGCGCCCGACCGCGTCGACACCGACACCACTCCCGCCCCGCGTCCGAACTCCGCCGAAAACGTCCCCGTCAACACCTTGAACTCCCCGATCGATTCCACCGACGGCTGCACCATCACCGTGTTGAACGTGTACTCGTTGTCGTCGATCCCATCCACCAGCCACGCGTTCGTGTTCGCCTGGCTCCCCAGCGCGTTGAAATCCGACGCCGCCCTCGGATTAAACGAACTCGCCCCCGACAGATTCTCGCCCTGCTGCCCCGGCGTCACGCCCGGCACCAGATACACCAACTGCGCGAAGTTCCGTCCGTTCAGCGGCAGCATCTGCACCGAGCGCTGCGTCACCACGTCGCCCAACTCCGCGCTATCGGCCTGCACCAGCGGCGCCGACGCAGTCACTTCCATCGTCTGGCTCAGCGCTCCCACTTCCAGCGCGAAATCCAGCCGCGCCTTCTGATCGACGTCCAGAATCACGTTGTCCGTCGCCGCCCGCTTGAACCCGTCCTTCTCCACCGTCACCCGGTAAGTCCCCGGAATCAGAAACGGGGCGTTGTAATTCCCCGTATCGTCCGTCTGATAGGCGGACGTAGTCCCCTTATTGATCTCGGTGATCGTCACCTTCGCGCCCGACACCGCCGCGCCGGTAGTATCGTGAACCGATCCGAGAATCGTCCCCGAAGTCACCTGCGCCCGCGACGGGATCGCCAGGCAAAGAACCGTCAAAACGCAAAGCGCGGTCCGCGCGCTGAAAAATAGTCCGAAAGCGGCACATGGCTTTTGAAACATAACCCCTGGAAGCTCCTTTGCCCCCAAAATACCGAGCCGCGACCGTAAGGGAGCGGTTAGGCACGTTTAAGACCCTCACTACCGTTGCTACGAATATAACCGATCCCAGGACCGTTCTTTGTTCCACTCCGGCGTCGGCTCGAAATACCCCGGCTCGAGTAAGTGCTGTTTCACGACGTCGTCGTTCAACTCCAGCCCCAGCCCCGCCTTCTGCGGCACCGTTATGAACCCCTTGTTGATAATTGGCTTCTCCACTCCCTCCGCCATGCTGTCCCACCACGGAACTTCCACCGAATGATTTTCGAGCGCCAGAAAATTATTCGTCGCCGCCGCGCAATGCACGTTGGCAAAACACGAAATCGGCGTCCCGGCGAAGTGCATCGCCATCCCCACGCCGTTCCTCTCCGCCATATCGCCGATCAGATGCGTCTCCAGAATCCCGCCCGCCGTCGCCAGGTCCGGATGGATCAAATCCACCGCGTGCTCCCGGCACAGCGGCTCAAACCCTTCCCGCAGATAAATGTCCTCGCCGGTGATCAGCGGCACGTTCACCGCCGTCTTGATCTCCTTCAAAAGATCGGTGTAATACCACGGAATCATGTCTTCCAGCCACGCCGCGTCGTACTTCTCCAACGCCTTCCCCAGCCGGATGCACGAATTTACTCCGATATGCCCGAAGTGATCGTGCGACAGCGGAATGTCCCACCCGATCGATTCCCGCGCGATCGCCACATACTCGCACATCGCCTCGATCCCCTTCTCGGTAATCTCCACCCCCGTGAACGGATGCGCCACCAGATTCACGTCCCGCGTCGGGTTCATCCCCAGCGGATGCGTCACCATCCCCGGCCGGTCCTGGATCAGGTTAATCCCCAGGTCCATCTTCAGCCACGTGAACCCCATTTCCTTCCGCCCCAGCAGCCGCTTCGCGTAATCGTGCGGGTCCTTCGATTCGTCCGTGTCGGCATAGCACCGCACCTTGTCCCGGAACTTCCCGCCCAGCATCTGGTACACCGGCACGTTGTACGCCTTGCCCGCCAGATCCCACAGCGCCATTTCCACCCCGCACACCCCGCCGCCCTGCCGTGCCCCGCCGCCGAATTGCTTGATCTTGCGGAATATCTTGTCCACGTTGCACGGGTTCTCGCCCAGCAGCCGGCTCTTCAACATCAGCGCGTACGTCTTGCTCGCCCCGTCCCGCACCTCGCCCAGCCCATAGATCCCCTGATTCGTGTCGATGCGGATGATCGGGCACGTCATCGGCGCATGCGCCACCACCGCCACGCGCAGATCGGTGATCTTCAACTCCGACGGCTTCGACGCCGTCTGCACGTTCGATTGATACGCCTCGATCTCCCGGTCCGCCCAGAACGCCGCTCCGAATGCCGCCGCCCCCGCCGTCTTAAAGAACCCACGCCGCGACGCGCCCTTCTCAAAAGTCTTCATGGCCTTTTCTCCTGTTCCGTCGATGCCCGCTACTTCACCGGCATCCGCAACTTCGCGCCCTTGGTCTCCAGCCACGCGTTGAATTCGCGAATCATCGCCGGCGTCCACTGCCCGTCGATCTGCCCGCTCTTATATTTCCCCTCGCGCAGCATCGAGTGCCCCCAATCGTCCTTGTAATGGGTGAACTCGCTCTCGTCCGCCACCTTCTCCGCAAGCTGCGCCGGAATAAACGTGATCCCGTCCGGATCGCTCAACACCACATCGCCCGGCAGAACCGTCACGTGTCCCATGCGGATTGGAACGTTCATCCCCATCAGCGTCGCCTCGGCGATCGCCGACGGATGAAAATCCCGCGCGAACACGTGAAATCCCTTGATCTCCGATAGCCCCGACGGATCGCGCACCGCCCCGTTCACCACCAGCCCCGTCCCCGTGTGCGTCATGATCGCCGTGCCCAGGTTGTCCCCGATAATCGTTCCGCCGTCGATCTTGCCGTAAAGATCCACCACCATCACGTCCCGCTTCACCAGCGTATCGATCACCCAGGAATTCTGGCCGCGCCCCGTCCGCCCTTCCTGTTTTCCGTGGTCGTTGATAAAGGCGTTCACGTCCGGCCGCATCGGCATAAACACCGCCGTCACCGCCCGCCCGATCAGCCGCTCGCCGGGGTTAATCTCCTTCCATCCTCCTTCGAACTGCAGCCGGTACCCCGCCCCCCGCAGCGTCCCCCACGCCTCTTCCGCCGTCGTGTCTTTCAGCTTGTCCAGCACCGCGTCCGGCACCTTCGGCCGCCCGTCGGGAAACCGCTCCCCCGTCCACGCCCGCGTCAGATCGATAAGCTGTTCCTTGCTGAACATCCCGATCTGCGCCCCCGCCGGCGCCGCCATCCCTAGCGCCACCACCCCCCACGTCACCCAAACTCTCCCCGCCCTCAGCGTCTTGGCTGGCATCGCTTGTCTCTCCTGTTTTTGAAGCTAGTTGATGATAACCTACAGCGAATCGCGGCGAATCGCAAGCCCGAACATGCCGGTTACCGCGTCACGTCACCGTTCCGTAACGTGACTCGCTCCGCGCTTCCAACGACTTGCCCACCGGCCGCCACAACGGCCTACAACGAATCCACCGCCAACGCCTTCCGCCTCTTGTACTCCGCCAGCGCCTTCGCCGCCTCCGTGGCCCGCCCCAGCCTCCGGTACAACCGCGCCAAAGAGTACAATGGCTCGGGTATTTTCGCGTCCAACTCCGCCGCCGCTTTGTATTCCCCGATCGCCTCCTCGTTCCGCCCCTCCCCCTCCAGCGCCCGCCCCAAATGATAATGCGCCTGCGCAAACCGCGGATCGTATTTCAACGCCTCCCGCAAGCTCCCTTCCGCCTCCTGGAATTTCTGAAGCCGCAGCAACAGCGCTCCCAGATCGTGCGGCGGCCACGGCGACGGCGCGGCGGCCTTCCGGTTCAGCGCAACCGCCTCGTCGAACGCCTTCCGCGCTTCCTCGCCCTGCCCCATCATGTCGTAGGCCAGTCCCAAGTTGTCATACCCTCGCACCGACCCCGGATCGAGCGCAATCACCCTCTTCAGCTTCGCGACCGCGTCGTCGTAGAGCCGCTGCCCGTAATCCAACCTCGCCAGCCAGTAAAGATAAATCGGCTGATCCGGATGGCCCGCGTTCAGCCGCGCCAACTCCGGCCGCGCCCCCCGAACGTCGCCCAGGCTCACCAGCGCCATCGCCAGCGTGAACCGGTCGGGTTCCTCTAGTGGCTTCGCCGCATCCGCCCGCCGGAACGCTCGCGCCGCCTCGCTCATCCGCCCGCCCACAAACTCGATCGCTCCCAACAATGCCGGAAGCTCGGCCCCTTCTTTCCCGCCCAGGATCGCTTCCACTCCCGCAAAATCCCGTTTCGAGTACGCCGCCGCAAGCGCCTGCCGCTGCTCCTCCGCCAGCGGAGCGTCCCGGATCCGCTCGGCGATCCTGTCGCCCGCCTGCCCCCACAACGCCGCCGCAAGCAAAACCGCTCCCCGTATCTTCGGCGCCGCCATCAATACGGTTTCACCTCAATGCTCCGAAGCATCAGCTCCTGCTGCTTGCTCCGCTCCTCGTCCAGCTTCTTCAGCCGCGCGCTCTGCTCCTCCGCCCGCGGATCGCGCGTGCGCTGATAGATCGCCAGAAGCGTCCCGTTCGCCTGGTAACTGTCGCGGTCGAGCGCTAACGCCCGCTCCACCGCCGCCTTCGCATCCTCCGTCCGGCCCTGCCGCAATCGCACCCGCCCCAGTTCCGCATAAGCCTCCGCGAAAGACGGCGACAAACGGATGGACCCCTCCAGCAGCGCCGCTGCCTCGTCCAAACGCTCGTCGATCCGCGCCACCCGCCCCAGAAAATACCCCGCTCCCGCCGCCGTCGCCGGATCCCCGCGCGCCACGCCCATCTCGCTCCGGCAGTGCTCATAGTCGCCCGCCGCGAAATAAGCCACGCCCAACGCGAAGTGCCCCCGCGGGTCGTCGGGACGCTCCGCCACATACTTGCGGAAACTCACCACCGCGCTCGCCGCGTCTCGCGCCCTTAGAATGATCGACCCCAACCCGTAGTTGTAATCCGGATTTTCCGGATCGATCGCCACCGCTTTCTCCACCGACTTCCGCGCCTCCAGCGGCAAGTTCAGCTCCACCAGCACCATCCCAAAAAGAAAATGAACCCGGGCGTCGCCCGGCGTCAGATCGCGAGCATGTCCCAGATAGCCCAGCGCTCCTTCGAAATCGTGTTGGAGATAAGCGACACGCGCCAGTTCCAACAGATGCCGCGGATTCTTCGGATCCTCCTCCGCCAGCCGTTCCAGCGTCTTCCTCGCATCGCTCAACCGGTTCACCCGCTCGTACGCCACCACCAGTTGCCGCAGGCTCTCTTGCGATGCGCCGCCATGCGCCTCCAGCCCCTCCACCAGCGTCACCACCACCGGCGCTCCGCCCTCCGCCACCAGCGCCGGCAAAATCGACGCGACATCGTCTTCCGAAAACTCCGCGGACTTCGTCAACGTCCGCGCGATCTCGCCCGCTTCGCTAAAACGCCCCAGGCCCGCCAAATCCGCGCACCGCAGCGCCAACGCCGGGGCGCGCCCGGCTTCACTCCCCGGCAGCCGCTCAAGCCCCCGCAGGGATTCGCCGTACTTCCCCTGCCGCCCGTAAACCGCCGCCAACGAAAACCGCGCCTCCACATCCCCCGGCCGCGCCGCCAGCACGCGCCGCCACGCCTCCGCCGCGCACCGCAAGCCCGCTCCGTCGCCTCCCATTCCAAGCTGGCAAGCCCGCGCCAGATTCTGCCACGCAGGAATCAGCCCCGGCGCCAGCTTCACCGCCCGCTCGAAGTCCTTGCGCGCATCGTCCAACTCGTTCTTCTGCGCATGAATCACCCCGCGCAAGTTCAACAACCCGGCGTCGTTCGGGTAAGCCGCCATAGCCGCCGCGAGCAGCCGCGACGCCTCCGGGTAATTGCCGGCGGCGATAACTTCTTGGATGGACGTCACCGTTCGATCCGGAGCCCCGCTCTCCCCCCACAACGGCATCGCGAGGATTGCAATCGTCGCCCAGACTGCTTTGAAGCGCGCGGTGCCCATGGTGTCTTCGCTGCGATTGTAACCCGCCCGGCGAGTAACATAGTGACATCGCTCCAATGCCCCAAGGCGTGTCCGTGGGTCCCTCCTCGATCAATGGGTTGGCGTCTTCGCCGCCCAACCCTTCGCCGCGGGCGAGGTCGTGCTCTCGATCGACGACTCCCACATCGTCGACGACAACCATCCCCTATCATCCGCCGCCGACGAACGCCACTGCGATTATCTCGAAGCGGGCAAAACCGTTCTCATGCAGTTTCCCGAACGCCATATCAACCACTCGTGCGATCCCAACGTCTACGTGCGCACTGTGGAGGGCGTCCGTCTCGTCCTCGCTCTAAAGACCGATCGCCGCCGGCGATGAGATCGCCTACGACTACTGCATCAACAGTTCGGGAGACACCGTTTGGACGTGCCGCTGCGGAGCCTCCCGCTGCCGCCGCGTCATCCATTCCGACTTTTTCCACCTCCCGCTCGATTTGCAGCGGGAGTACCTGCCGCTCCTCGACGGATGGTTCCGCCGCGAGCGAGCCGGGGATCTCGACAAACTCCAGCGTCGGCTTTTGCGTGCCGCCCCTCCCGTCAGAACGTGATGCGTCCCACTAACTGAACGTTGCGCGGCTGCGAAACCGTGCCGTTCCACGATCCAAACGCGCTGCTCGACGGGTCGTTGTTGAACGGAATGCAATCGCCGAACGCCTGCCCGTCGCAAGTGAAATAGTGATTGTTGAATATATTGAACGCTTCGGCGCGCAATTCCAACTGGAGACGCTCGGTGATATTGAACTTTTTAGCGAGCGAAAGGTTCACGTCTCGATAGGGCGATCCCCGGTAAGTGCTTACACGTGGCCCCGTGCCAAGGTAATTCCCGTTCGCGAACATCGAGCTTGGCTCGAAAGCGGAGGCATTAAATAACGGTTGGTTTACATTAACCGATCCCCACGATTGCGCCATCGGGTTCCCCGTGATTCCCGGAACACATTGCGCCTGAAATTGTGAAGGAACGCCGCAAACGGTGGAGTCGCGGAAGTAGAACGGCATTCCGGACGTGAACTTCATGCTCGACGCCAGCGTCCAACCGCCGGCCACCTGGTTGAGGAATCCGTGGCTGTTCAGCCATCGTTTCCCGTTCCCAAACGGCAGGTCGTAAGTGCCTAGGAGCGAAAAGGTGTTGGGGATGTCGTCCGGCGAAATCGAGTAATTGCGGCTCCCTTGGTACGGATTGATCACACCGCCGATCGCCCCGTACCCTGCCGTGGCTTGAGTCGTCGAGGAGGCATCGGTCGTCAGTCTGGCGTAGGTGTAGCTCGCCTGCAAAGACATGCCTCCCGAGAACGATTTTTGAAAACTCGCCTGGAACGATTGGTAGAGGGAGGTGCCTTCGTTTTCATTCTGTCCGATCAGCCCACCGCAAAACTGCGGGTACTGTACCAGTGCTTGGGCAACAGTGGGTTTGCAGGTGCCCGCGCTATTCAGCGACTGCACCCAATTGGAGTAAGGGACGTTGACGCCGTAAAGCGAGGTCTGTCCCGGTTGAAAAACGCTATTCAATTCGGTGCTTCCCATGGACGTCAACAGCGAGGGATTCAGATAGTTAAGAGGTTGCATCTGGGAAGGCAGATGAGTACCCTTGTTCCCGACCCAGGCGACGCTCGCCATGCTACTGTTGCCGAATTTATGTTCGATCGACATGTTCCACTGCTGGGTATAGGAGAGGTGATTGGCGTACGTCGGACGGTAGTTCGGACCGTTGGTGCCGTTGTCGGCGGTCCGGCTGACGTTCGGCGCGCTACTGTAAGCCGGGAAGCCCTTGTCCAGATAGAAGGACGGTTCATAGCCGCTCAGAGAGTCGCCGAAATTGAGCAGCGGATTGAAGCCGTCCAGATTCATGCCGCCTCCCCAGCCGGGGTAGAACGCCTGGGTATAAAACACGCCGTAACCGGCGCGGACCACTGTATCTTTGGCGAATTGATAGGCAAGGCCGATGCGAGGACCGAACCCCCCGTTAAATGGCGTTTCCGGGTAACGGACCCCGGCGCTTGCCGCTCCCCAATTGTTGCCGGCATAGGCCACGCTGCCCGGAAGATTCCCCGCGCCCGGATTTTGAGCGAAGCTAAAGAAAGCCAGCCGGTTGCTTGTCTCGAAGGTAGGCGTGAATTTGTCCCAACGCAAGCCGTAATTCAGCGTGAGCTTCGATGTTACCTTCCACGTATCGCCCACATGCAACGAGTAAGCCAACTGCTCCGCGCCATACTTGGAAATGTTGTACACATTCAGATTCCCGTTGTCCACCGCGCCAATCACCAGGCTGGCGAATGGGTCGCCGCTCGGCACGCCCGGTAAACCCGTCGATTGGGACGAGAAACCTACCGTGCCCGACTCGTTATTGGCCGACCGGAATACCTGCTGCAGATGACGGAATTCCCCGCCGAACTTCACCGTGTGCGCACCGTGAACCCAACTCACCAGTTCGTTGGCGATATGCGAGGGTCGCGTCGTTTTGTTTAGATAGCCCGGACCCTGCGTATTCCCCCATCCCGCGAACGTCGTAACGCCGTTCCCGAAAAAGTTCGCCGCCGGCGAAGCGTTATAAGCGACGGCGTTGGGAATTTGCGGCAGTACCGCCGGGTTCTGGCCCGTAACGGATCCATAGCCTTCATTCCGGTTGACGTATCCATAGGCGAAGTGGCTCAACAGCGTCGGGCTGAAAATATGATCCCAGTTGAGGCGGCTCACCCACGCGTCCTCCGGATTCGCCGGGCTGGAAGTGCATAGCTGCACCGGCAGCGCGCACTGCTCGTTCGGCTGTGTCAACTGCCGCCAAACCGTCACGAAGATGTGATCGTTATCACCCCAGTAATGGTCGATCTTATAAAGGAAAAGGTCTGTGTTCGACAGAATGCCGTCGGATACCGGAACCCCCAGGTAGTTGTTGTATGGGCCGGGCCCGTCGGTGTCGGCAAGAAACTCATCCACTTCTGCGCCAAAGCGCTTTGTTGCGAGGCCGGGATGATATTGCCAGGGAACGGAGTGCGGTTGATCACGCCGTTCACGATGCGCTCCGACGTTGGATCGTAAATTGGAACCCCTAAGTCGGAGAAGTTACCGCTTCTCTCCTGAACCGAGGGAATCGAATACAAAGGCCGCGTCGTGCCGCCGAGGCTACGCAGGTATTCTTCATCGTGGAAGAAATACGTCTTGTGCTTCGATCCCCAGATAAACGGCAGGAACGGAAGCTTCACCGGCCCGCCGATCGAGCCGCCATACTCGTTCTCGTTGTCCTTCGGACGCTGGTCCCCGGGCCCGCGCTGATTCGTGAACTGCAGCGCGTTGAGATCCTTATTACGGAAGTACTCGAACGCGGCGCCATGAAACTGATCGGTCCCGCTCCTCGTGGTGACCATGATTTCGCCGCCCGTCGTCGTGCCGTACTCCGGCTCGTAGCTCGACGTCAACACCTTCACTTCGCTGACCATATCCGGTGTCGTCGGGAAGTCGAAAAACGACACCATGCCGCTCTGCGACATCGTGCCCTCCTGCATGCTCACCCCGTCCATCACCGCCTCGTCGCCCATCTTCAGGCCGCCGTTGATCCGGGCGTTAAAAGCCTGCGGGCTGGTGCCCGTATTGACGCCCGGAAAGAAGGTGAGAATCTGCACCGCGTTGCGAGGCGTTCCGGCGGAAACCAGCAGAGGTAGCGCGTTGATCACCTCCGGCAGCACGCCTTCTTCCTTCGCGCCGTTGTCCACATTCAACAGCGCAGCGTCCGCCGTTACTTCCACCTTCGTCGCCGCGTCGCCAACCGTCAGACCGGCATCGACGCGGGCGGTCTGATTGGCCGACAATTCGATCCCATGCTGTACGTAGTCGTGAAACCCGGCGGCCGCAACGCTTAGATCGTATGTTCCCGGCTGGAGGTTCGGAAAACCATATCGCCCCTCGGCGTCCGTTTGAACCGTCGAACCCAGTTTCCGCTCGGTGGACGTAATCGTCACCGTGGCCTGTGGGACGACAGCGCCCGATATATCGGTCACCCGGCCTCCCAGACTGGCATTCTGGCTTTGGCCGAATCCGATCGACGCCGTCAGCAGCGCCATCGCAAACGTTTGCAAGTATGAGCGACTTGGCATGGAAATTCCCCTCCCTCTTTGGTTCTCTTTTTCGCGTGCCCGGAACCGTAGTACACTTCGCCGGCAGGGCGACAGCCGCGACCGGTAGCCGTCCAAAAAACCGGATTGAATCGGAACCCGCCTCCGAACGCCTTAAATTACAGGCATTCCTCGCAGGAACCCCTTCTTTGGTAGTACATTATCACTATTGATTCGCGAATGCAAAGATTTTCTTGCGTTTGCTTGTCATTCCGATTCCGGTCACTTCGCGCCCCTACTTCCGCTCCCTCAAAATCTCCTCGATCTGCGCCCGCGGCAGCGAAAGCCGATCCTCGTTCTCCCTCAACCACTGCGTAAAATCCTTCTCGATCGCCTCCGTCCACCGCGCGTCGATCTGTCCCGCCGTATACTTCTTCTCCTCCAGCCGCCGATGCCCGAACACATCCCGCAAATGCGTCAACTCCGAGCTCTTCACCACCCGCTCCGCCAACTGCGGCGGAATAAAAATCACCCCACCGTCCTTCCCCAACACCACATCGCCCGGCATCGCCATCGCATGGCCGATCCGCACTGGCCCATTGATGCTCACCATCGTCGAATTCAACAGCCTGCCCGAATTCAACGACCCATAATGATGCGACGGATCGTAATACCGCACGAACGAAGTAAAGTTCGGCAGCTCCTCCAACCCCTCGATATCCCTCACCGCCCCGTCGTAAACGATCCCGTTCCCCGACTTCGCATAGATTGCGTTCCCCACGTTATCGCCGATCGACGGCCCATCCACCTTCAACCCAAAATGGTCGCAAACGTAAACGTCCCGCGGCTGCAGCATATCCACCGGCCACGCGTTCATCGCCCCGATCCGCCGATCCTTCTTCCCCTCTTCCTCCAGCACTTTTTGAATATCCGGCCGTCCCGGCATCCACTCCGCCGTCAACGCCCGCCCCACCAAAACCTGCCCCTTGCGGATCGCCAGCCACCCGTCCTCATATTGGTGCATGAAGCCCGCGCCCTCCACCACCGCCCACGCTTCTTCCAGCGTCACCCGCTTCATCCGGTCCAGAATCGCGTCCGGCACCTTCGGCCGCCCGTCGGCGAAGCGCTCCCCATGCCAATCCGGCGTGTACGCGATCACGTCCTCCGGCGTGAAAAATCCCTGCGCCGCATAAGCCCACGGCGCCGCCGCCATCGCCGCAACGAAAACCGCCGCCCTCCTCATGCCTTTCTCTCCTCAAACCACGGCGTCCCCGGAATCTGCGCCTTCCGCGCCGCCGCCTCGTTCATCTCCACTCCAATCCCCGGCCGGTCCGTCACCGTCACATGCCCCTTCACGATAATCTCGCCCTCTTTCGCGAAGTCCTTCCATAGATCCAGATGATTGATCCAATGCCACTCGCAAACCAGGAAATTCGGCACCGCCGCGCACACATGCGCCGAAGCCATCGTCCCGATCGGCGACACCACGCAATGCGGCGCGAACGGAACGTAATACGCCTGCGCCATGTTCGCCACCTTGCGCGCCTCCGACAACCCTCCCACTTTCTGGATGTCCGGCATAATAATATCCGCCGCCCGCTTCTCCAGTAACTCGCGGAATCCCCACCGCATATACAAATTCTCGCCGCAACAAATCGGCGTCTTCGTCGACCGCCGTATGTCCGCCATCGCGTCGATATCCTCCGGCGGCACCGGCTCCTCCAGCCACAGCAGCCGGTACGGTTCCACCGCCGCCGCCACCCGCTTGCCCGTCGTGGCGTCGTACCGCCCGTGCATATCCGCCGCCAAATCCATCTCCTTCGGAATCGCTTCCCGCACGTGCTTCACCCAGCTCGTCATCCGGTCGATCTCGCCGTTGCTCGCCGTCCAGTTCACCTTATCGAACCGCGCCGGATCCCGCGCGTCGTCCAGGTCGATCTTCATCGCCGTGAACCCCTGCGCCTGAATCCACGGCAGCTTCCGGTCCGCCTCCGCCCCCGTCGGATCCTCCATGTCCGAGTCGCAGTACATCCTCACCCGGTCGCGAAACTTCCCGCCCATCAATTGATAAATGGGCAGCCCCAGCGCCTTCCCCGCCAAATCCCACAGCGCGATCTCCACTCCCGTCAGCGCCGTGATGTACTGCCCGCCTTGCGCCCCCGCGAAGATCCCCGCCGTTCGCAACCGCTCCCACAGCGCGTCGATATTCAGCGGATCCTGCCCAATTAGAAACCGTCTAAAACTCCTCGCCAACGCCGCCGTCCCCACCGACGCGTCCGTCGATTCCCCGTGCCCGTAAATCCCCTGATCCGTATAAACCCGCACGTGCGTCTGCGGCCCATGCACCATCACTTCCGCCGTCCGCACATCGGTGATCTTCAGCTTCGGCCGTTGATGGGGCGAAGTCGTCTCCTGCACCGCCGCAGATAAAGCCGGCAGCGCGAAAGCCCCCGCCGCCCCCTTCAACAGGCCCCTTCTCGTGTACTCGTGCATGGAGTCCCTCTCTTTACTTCCGCGCCACCGCATGCGCCGCGTAAGTCCAGTTCAGCGCCAGCGTCCCGTCCAGCCCGCAATGCACCACTACCTGATACGCCGCCGGCATCGTCTTATAACCCTCGCGCGCGAACCGCGCCTTCAAATCGCGCAAGCTCGCCGCCGAAGCGAAATACTCCATCGCCGCCTGCGTCCCCGCCGACGTGATCCCCGACAGCACAACCTTCCTCGCCGCTCCGTCCTGGCTCGGAACCACCGTCAACAATCCGTACGCGTCCTGCAATTGCCCCGCCCCGTCCATCTTAGGCACGAACTCCCGCCTCGGCCCGCTCTCGGGCGACGCGTCCGCGATCACCTCTTGTTCCTTCGCTGCGTCGTAATAAACTGAAAACGGCATGGTCGCCAGAATCCGCGCCGCGTACTTGCTGTAGCCCGGCGACCCGATCAGCACCACATTCCTCCCCCGCAGCGCCAGCGGCCGCAACCCCCCTTCCGGCAGCACCGTCACCGCTTCGCCCGCGCCCGCCAGCACCCGAACCGCCGTCGCTGCCGCCATCGAATCCCCCAGCAATGCGTCGTTCACCGTCGTCTGCATGTAAACCTTGCGATCGCCGATTCCCCCTCTCTGCCCCGCATACCACGCCGCCACTTCCTCCGGCACCGGCATCGCGTGCGGCTGCGGCGGCACCGTCCCATCCCGGTACGATTTCAAAATCATCACCGCCGGCGTCGCGATGCAAACCACCGGATTAGCATCGGCCCCCAGCAGCGGCCCCCAAGCCTCCCGCAGCGCCGCGTCTACCCTATGTTCCGGCGCCCGCGCCACCAGCGCCGCCGCCGCCAGCGCCACCAACGCCCCCGCCAACACCGCCCAGTTCCAATTCCATTTCCGCCCGCGCGGCGCCGCCGGCATCGGCCCGACGCGTCCGCCGCCTCCGTCCCCGCCACGAAGTAAGGCGTGTAGCACCCTTTGCGCAACTCGATCCGGATCTCCGCCCCCGGATTCTCCGTCTCGTAATATTCCGCCAGCTTCTGCCGCAGCGCATACGCCCGGCTCCGCACCGACGAATCGTCCCCCGGCGCATACCCCGCCGGCCGCCCCAGCGCCTCCGTCCCGATCATATACTCGCTGATCTCGTGCCGGCGCCCCGCGATCTCCATCTCGCAGATGTACCGCAGAAACCGCTTCAGTTGATCGCTGCGCGCAAACCCGCCGCTCCCTACCACCGCCTCCAGCGCCCGCCGCTTCTCCTCGGCGGTGAAAATCCCATCGCCAACAATCAAGACCGCTTCACCGCCTGGAATCCTATCACAAGCACCCACCGGCCATCTTTCTGAGCGCATTCATAATGCACCGTCCGCGCCCGGATCGCCGCGTCCGCGTCCTTGCCAAACCCATCCGGGACCATCTGTGCGTCGAACGAAAACGCATTCCGCGCCGGGTCGGTCCTCACATTCAGAAAGTTGACCGTGAAACTCGTTGGATCGCAGGCGTTGTTGGATTCCCGGCACCACGCTTCGCTCGGCAAATGTTCTTTCAAAAGCTTTGAAAACTCTCTCCGTTCCGCGTCTCCATCGGTTGGATAAACGGGCGTGAGTTGCATCCGCTCGGGATCGAAGATCCCCAAACTCCCCGGCTCCGTCGGAGCGAAGTGAACGGTGTTGCCTCGAAGAATCATTTCACTTCTCAGCCGCGCCAAAAGCGTCCCTGGCAATGCCGCCTTCCAGCCGAGATCCGAAGTCAAAAACAAGACGCATCCTGCCGAAGGACTGAGATGCGTGTCGATCCCGATCAGTCCATTTTGTTCGGAGATACCGATCGCGGAGCCAAGACAAGAATCCGGAAGTTGATCCATCACCGCCGTCATCTCGAACTCTCTCCCGCGAAGAACCGCCTGCTTCGAACGCCCGCTCGCCCTGTCGAAACGAAAAACGTGCATCCGCCGCGGAAGCCTGCCCGATCCATCGTCCTCGTAGTAAGCGAGAAGAAAAATCGACCCGCCCGTTGACACGGCATAACTCGTGATTGCCAGCCGCCCCTCCACCTCCGAAAAGCGATTCTCCGGCACTCCGTGGTCTGCCAACACGGATCCCAACGTCTCGCCCCCGGCCGTCCCCATCAAGCCGGAAACCAGCGCCGCGACCGCCCACATCCATCCGTGCAGCCTCATGACATGACGCCCTACGCCTATTATGCTCGCAGCCGCGCGTATTCCAGCGCGCCCTTCGAAGAGAGAGCTTTCCGCGCACCTGACACTTCTTTATGAGGCCATGTCCGTATCCTTCGTCTCTCGTTCGCGACGTTGTAAAGCGTCCAAGAGCGCCAGGTCCCGCTGGTCGCGGCGGAGCGCCGCCGTCGCGCTCCTGCTTTGCGCCTCGGCGGGTAGCTCTGGCGCGGCCTCGGCGAGCTCCTCGGGATTGCACTTGCCCTCCTTCTTCGTTCCCAACCGCTACGGTGGGCCCGATGCGGCCTGCTTCGTCGCTTGGTCGCCATCTTTATCGGCCCGCCTATTTCCCGATCGGATCGTTTTCCGCACCGGAGGAGAGCGCTTCGAGATGCGCCTGGCGGGTGCCAATCGGCGCGTCCCGCTCATCGGTGAACAGCCCCTTGCCGCGAGACTTCACTCCTTTTCCGGAGCCTCCGGGCCCGCGGCGCAGCCCGGCTCTCCGCTCTTCTCCGCTGTGCGCTATCCCGGCCTTTATCCGGGAATCGATCTCCTCTTTTCCACGGACTCGTCCCAGTTTAAGCACCAGTTCGTGGTCGCGCCGCACGCCCGGCCGCAACGCATTCTTCTCCAGTATTCAGGCGCGTCTCTCTCCGTCGATCGGGATGGCGGATTGGTCATCCGAGCCGGGCGCTTCGAAGGCCGGGAGCCGCCTCCGCTCGTTTTTCAGGTCGTCGACGGAACCTCCCGGATCGTTCCGGCATCGTTCCGCCTGGGAGCGAACGGGGACGTGCGTTTCAAACTGGCCGCATACGATCCCGATCTCCCGCTGATCATCGATCCCGTCCTGACATACAGCGCCGTTATGGGCGGCGGTCACGACAATGCCGCGACGGCCATCGCCAGCGATCCCTCGGGCAACGTTTATGTGGCCGGCTGGACGGATTCCGCTGACTTCCCGCTGGCAAACCCCTTCCAGCCCGCTTTCGGCGGCGAAATCGACGCTTTCGTCCTCAAGCTCAATCCTTCCGGCAATGCCCTCCTCTACGCCACTTTCCTTGGAGGAAGCCAGGACGACCTCGCCTTCGGAATCGCCGTCGATGCGTCGGGCGAGGCGACGGTAACCGGATGGACGCAATCGCCCAATTTCCCCGTGGCTTCAGCCTCCCAGTCCTCGCTTCGCGGGGGTGCCGGGCAGGACGCCTTCGTAACGAAACTCAGCTCCGCCGGTGACGCATTGATCTTCTCCACCTATCTCGGCGGGAGCGGAACGGATTCAGGGTACGCCGTCGCGGTATCGCCGCTCGGAAACGTCTATGTCACCGGAGACACCCAGTCGTCCGACTTTCCTACCTATTTGCCCGCCCAAAGCGCATACGCCGGCGCGCAGGACGCATTTGTGACGGTTTATTCTCCGTCGGGAGTGGTCGCCTACTCATCCTACCTAGGGGGCAACGGCCAGGATCATGCCGCTGCGATCGCCGTCGACTTGAGCGCCAACATGATCGTCGCCGGTTCCACTTACTCCACTAATTTTCCGGTGGCATTCCCCGTTCAGTCCCATAACGCCGGCGGCGAGGACGCGTTCGCCGTGAAGCTCAGTCCCACTGGCGCGCTTCTGTTTGGTACGTACCTGGGAGGATCATTGGGTAGCCCGTCGCTGCCGGAGGGTGCCTCCGGCGCCGCAGTCGATGCCTTGGGTAACATCTATCTGGCGGGCACCACTCCGTCGCAAGACTTCCCCACGGTCAACTCCCTCCAGTCGCCCCACCCTTACGGAACCGACTTGTTTGTCGCTAAACTGGACCCCATAAACTCGGTGCTCGTCTACAGCACCTACCTCGGGGGAAGCGGTTACGATTTCGCCAATGCCCTCGCTGTCGACGGCTTTGGAGCCGCCTACGTCGGCGGCCAAACGGGTTCCTGGGATTTACCGACCGTCAATCCGAATCAGGCCGCCCTCGCCGGAGGGGTCGATGGCTTCGTGCTCCAACTCAGCCCAGACGGGAGCGCTTTGCAGTTCGCCACCTACCTCGGCGGGCTCGCCAACGACGCCATAAACGGTGTCGCTCTCGACGGTTTCGGCAACGTCTATGTGTCCGGCCAGACCGCTTCTAACAACTTCCCCGAGCAAGGGGGCCTCGTTCCTCCTGCCATGGGTCCGCTGGAGGCATTCGCGTCCAGCTATCAAACCGGCTTCGCAATCCCACCCGGGCTTGGACTAGAATTCGTTCTGACCGGACCTTGCCGGGTGGTCGACACGCGGCAACCGCCTGGTCCCTTCGGCGGCCCAACGTTATCTTCCCTCACGCCGCGCTCTTTCGCGATACCCGCTGGAGCCTGTGGCATTCCCACCACCGCTCAAGCCTACGCGCTCAACGTAACCGTCGTTCCCCAAGGGCAACTTGGCTATCTTACGCTTTGGCCAACCGGCCAGCAGCCCGGCGAAGTCTCCACCTTGAATTCCTTGGACGGCAGAGTTAAAGCCAATTTCGCGCTGATCGCGGCCGGTTCCGCCGGCGCGATCAGCGCCCAATCCCTCGGCGTCACCGATCTCATTATCGACATACAAGGCTACTTCGTCGCGCGGGGGACCTCGGGCTCATCGTCCTTCTACCCGATCGAGCCTTGCCGCATCGCCGACACTCGCAACGCCGATGGCCCGTTTGGCGGTCCCCATCTATCCGCCGGCCAAGTTCGAAATTTTCCGGTTGCCGGATACTGCGGAGTTCCTCCAAACGCAACCGCATTCTCGCTGAACCTAACCGCGCTGCCTCAAGGACCGCTCGGATTCCTTTCAGCGTGGCCGGCCGGCGCCTCCTGGCCGGGCGTCTCAAACCTAAACGCCCCCACCGGTACGATCACCGCCAACGCGGCCTTCACTTCCGGGGGAGCCACGGGCCAAGTGAGTCTGTTGGCAAGCAACGCCACGGACGTGTTGATCGATGTGAATGGATACTTCGCTCTGCCCGCTCCCGGAGCCCTCGCCTTCTACGGCATCCCTCCTTGCCGCGTTGTCGATACCCGCAACACGCCCGGATTGTTCGGTTCTCCCAGCATCGACGGCCAACGTGCATTCCCGCTCCCGGGAGGAGCCTGCCACATCCCGGTCGCCAACGCGTATTCTGTTAACGCCACTGTGGTGCCCCAAGGCTTCCTCGGCTATCTCTCCCTATGGGCCGCCGGCGCGCCGCAGCCGCCGGTGTCCACACTCAATGCCTACGATGGCGCTGTCACCTCGAATGCCGCCATTGTCCCGGCCGCCAACGGCGCTATCAACGCCTTTGCCACGAATGCCACGGACCTCATTTTGGATCTCAACGGCTATTTTGCCCCGTAATGGCGCCCAAGCCCCCCGCCCGCCTACCCTTGCTTCGGGTGCTCGAAATTAAACATCCAATTCACGCCAAACCGATCCGTCAGCATCCCGAAGCGAGCGCCCCAGAACGTATCCTGTAACGCCATCGTCACCGTGCCCTTCTCCCCCAGCGCCGCAAAAAACGCCTCGATCTCCGCCACACTTTCACACTGCACGCTCACCGAGAAATTATTGCCTTGCTGAAACGGATGCCCTGGCATCGTGTCCGACGCCATCAGAAGCGTCG
The DNA here is from genome assembly GCA_963823105.1 of uncultured Acidobacteriota bacterium. GTDB lineage: Bacteria > Acidobacteriota > Terriglobia > Bryobacterales > Bryobacteraceae > JAJYKC01. Next base: position 55,311 of record CAWGKC010000003.1, on the reverse strand, counting down.
AACCCTTCGACAGCCTCGCATGCATCACCCGATCCTTCGCTTCCTTCCCCATATCGCCGGGCGCATCGGAGAACGGCATCACCTCCAGCTCGGCTCCCAGACACTGTTTATAAAATTCCATCGCCTCGCGGCAATTTCCGTCAAACGTCAAGTATGTGTTGATCTCTTTCATAATCCTCTCCCCGTACTACCCTCCCGCGATCGCCCCTACGATCAAAAACGGCTCCGCCCCCGACGCCACCGCCTCCGGCAACGGCGCGTCCGGCGGCTCATGCGACCAATCCTCCTCGCAGGCGAAGAAGCGGATGAACGGCCGCCGCTGCTGGGTCACATGATCGCGGATCGTGCCTTGCAGCATCGGAAAGCGCGCCTCCAGCGCATCCAGCACCGACCGCTGCGTGACCGGGCCCTCGACCTCGAACTCCACCTCGCCGCTCGACGCGCGCCAGCGTTCGCAGATGCGCCGGCAGCACCACCCGGATCATGCGAGCGTCTGCACCTCGACCGAAAGCACGGCCGGCAAGATCGCGCACGATCGGAGCCCAATTGTCGCCCGCATCGGTCGAAGCGTAGACCTGGCCGCCGCGTGGTTCCGAAATAGATCGCCGCACGAATCCAGCGAATCCACCGCCATCGCGTCGCGCAACACGTTCACGTAGCAATCGCTCTGCGGCAGGCCTTTGCTCAAGCTCCTCCCACTCGTTTCCGCCCGTCCGGCTTCGGTACACCCGAAGCTTTCCTTCCGGCGGGATAATGTTCCCAGTCGCTCTTGATCGGCACCACGTAAATCGTCTCCGGCTCGTGCGCGTGAACGTCGATCACGAAGCCGAAATCGGTCGGCAGGTTGCCGCTGACCTCGTGCCACTGATCGCCCGCGTTGTCGCTGCGCATCACGTCCCAGTGCTTCTGCATGAACAGCACATCCGGGCGCGACGGGTGCATGGCGATGCGATGAACGCAGTGTCCGACCTCGGCCGCCGGGATCGGGAATGTACTGCGAGTGCAGGCCGCGGTTGATCGGCTTCCACGTCTCGCCGGCGTCGTCGGCTGCGGAACGCACCCGCCGCCGAAATGGCGATGAACATCCGCTTCGGATCGATCGGATCCAGAAGAATCGTGTGCAGGCACATCCCTCCCGCGCCCGGCTGCCAGCTGCGGCCCGACCCATGCCCGCGCAGTCCCGGAGAGCTCCTGCCAGGTCTTCGCCCCATCGGTCGAGCGGAACATCGCCGCGTCTTCCACGCCGGCGTACACGGTGTCCGGATCGGTCAGCGACGGCTCCAGATGCCAGACGCGCTTGAATTCCCATGGATGCGGCGTCCCGTCGTACCACTGGTGAGTCCCCGGAACGCCATCGTACACGAACTTATTGTCCATCGGCTCCCATGTCTTGCCCGCCGTCGTCGGATCGCTGGATCAACTGGCCAAACCAACCGCTCGACTGCGATGCATAGATTCGATTCGGGTCCACCGGCGAACCCTTCAGGTGATAAATCTCCAAGCCCGCAAAGAACGGGCCGTCGATATCCCACTTCTCCCGCTTCCCGTCCGACGTCAGTATGAACGCGCCTTTGTGCGTGCCAACCAATACTCGTACTCCGCTCATTTTAGGGTCTCCTTATCGCGCGTGATGCGCTCTCTTGTTTGTGAATCAAATGACGAGCGCCGCTATCGACACCCGCCCAAAAACTATTTTCGCGACGCCGTCAAGCGGGCCGCGGCCGGTTCCGCAGGCATCCCCTCCAGTTCGATCACCGGGCGAACCTCAATTGTGCCGCACCGGGCAGCAGGAACCCGGGCCGCAATTCCCATCGCCTCGTCCAGATCCCTCGCCTCGATCAGGAAGTACCCGCCGAGTTGCTCGCGCGTTTCGGCAAACGGACCGTCGGTCACCAGCCGTCTGCCTTCCCGCACGCGAACGCTGGTCGCGGTCGAGCTCGGATGCAGCGGGCCCGCGCCCAAGTAACTTCCGCTCGCATTCAGGTCCTGGGTAAGTTGCATCGACTCCCCGTAACATTTCTCCCGCTCGTTCTCACTCAAGCGCGTGCTCATTCGCAGATAGATCAGCAACATGTATTGCATTCCGTGAACCTCCATCGAGTTATATCGAATGGCGGGCGCACGAATCGACACCCCCCTCAAGAATTATTTACCATCGGGGAATGCCTAGCCAAGCCGACGAAGCCGTCGAGGCGATCTACCGCTCCGATTGGGGCCGGATCGTCGCCGCCTTGATTCGCCAAGTGGGCGATTTCGAAATCGCGGAAGAGGCTGTCCAGGAAGCCTTTGCGGCGGCGGTGGATCAATGGCGCACATCCGGTGTCCCGGAGTTTGGACGCGCCTGGATCATCCAGGCGGCGCGCAACAAAGCCATCGACGTCATCCGCCGCCGGGCGCGCTTCAACGAAAAGTCAAGCCATTCGCGGAATACGAGTTGAGCCAGGCCATCGAGCAGCCCGACTACGACGCCTCAGAGATCCCGGACGACCGTCTTCGCCTGATTTTCACCTGCTGCCATCCCGGCGCTAGCGCCCGAGGCCCAAGTCGCCTTGACGCTCCGCACACTGGGCGGTCGGAACCGACGAGATCGCGCGCGCGTTTCTGGTCCCGCCGGCCACCATGGCGCAGCGACTGGTGCGTGCCAAGCGCAAAATCCGCGACGCGCGCATTCCCTCCGCCGCGGAACTCCCAGGGCGGCTCGACGCGGTGCTGACGGTCATCTATCTCATCTTCAATGAAGGCTACGCCGCCACCCGCGGCCGCTCGTTCAGACCGATCTTTGCGCGGAAGCCATCCGTCTGGCACGCCTGGTCACTCTGATCGCGCCCCCGCCCGCCGAAGCCACGGGCTTGCTCCCCTCATGCTGCTTCACGATTCGCGGCGCGACGCCCGTCTTGAGGCATCCGGCGATCGCGGCCTGCTCGGACAACAGGACCGCCGCCTCTGGAATCACGCCCAAATCGCCGAAGCCCTTCCGCTGGCCGCCGAATCTCTCCGCGCCACCCCCGGCCCCGACGAAAGCGAGCGCCGATTCCTCAACCGCCGCCTCCGCGACCTGCAACGTCGGGAATCGTGACCCACCTCGCCGCCGCCTCGCCGCATACCCCTGGTTGCCACCAGCCCCCTTCTTATGGCCGTTCCAACGCTTCCGTGGCTACTTGGCCCCCTCCGGTCGGCCGGCGCGACATGGCCTCGGGCACGGTCTTGACAAGCGGAACGTATAGGCGTAGCCTGCGGCAAGCATGCCGTATAGCGCGCGCGTCTCCCCTCAGCTCCTGAGGCAATTCAAGAACGCCGGCCACGGACTTAGCCCGCGGCAAGGCGGCGAGAGAATTATCCAGGCAATCCTCGACCACTTCCGTGCCGAGATCACCGTTCTCGGTCGCGACGGAATCGACGAACTATTCCGGGTAGGGACGGGCGATCCGAGCCACGGAATTCACGGGATACATATTCACCCCGTTTCAGTCCAATGGGGAACTTGGCAGTTGAAAGCACACAAGGACGCAGTCGCTTTTCTGACGGACGACCATTTCAATATGTACCTCGGCACGCTGCTTCAAGCGCTAGAGATCGGTCGATTCCGTGTCGGCTTCGAAAAGGTATAGCTCAGCTCCGGAACGCTATCTTTTTGGCCAATCAAATATCCATCTTCGTCGAAACGTCCGGCAGCTTCGAAGCCACCGACGCATCCAACACCAGCTTCGTCACCGTCTGGCCAAACGGCCCCTGCCCCTGCGTCGAATAAGTCACCGGCGGCGGCCCATACAGCGGGCTTTGCCCCGTGCTCCCAAACGCCAGCTTCACCTTCTTCCCCGAACCCTTCGTCGTCACGTCCGAGTACAGCTCCGTGTAGTCGAGCTTGTCCGCCTTCGCCATCTCCCGCAGCGACATCATGTCGTCCGTCTCATCTTGTGCCTGGTCGTCGTCGAACATCAGCGACTTGGTCCCCTGCCTGCCCTTGGCGTCTTGCTCGATCGTGTAAACCGTGAACCCCTTCGGAACGCAGATCCCGTCAAAAGTCCCGATCGAGTGATCCAAATAGTTCTTGTACCGGATGATCGCGAAAAACTGCAGCGTGACGTCGTCGTCCATCCCCTCCGCCGCCTTCCGCACCTCGTTCTCCATGCGCTTCCACTTCCCGTTGCGCTGAAAATTGGACCACTGCGGAACGATGTTCTCCGGAATGTCCGGCCCTCCCAATTCGAGCGCCATGATATGCCCCTTATCGAGATCCGTCCGCCCCGAATTCCGCCCGTTGAAAGTCAGCGGCCCATACGCCGACGTGCTCACGCGAAATCCCGTCGACGGCTCCGGCGCGCTCTTCCGCCCCTTGGTCGACTTCGCCGCCACCGTCCCCATCACCGACGTCTGCCGGACGATCAATCCGTATTTCTTATGAGGAATTTCCTCCGTTACGATCGACACCGGCCCCGCCCACGACGGCCGTTTCTTTCCAAGCTGCCATTCATCCGTAAAAAATATCGGCATTTTCGAAGCCTCCGCACCATATTATGGCGTTTTTTATCGAGCGCTGGTCTCACCCGGAGACATAAAATCGATTGCGCCCTCCCAGCGCCGCGTTCAACCCCGGCCCGCCGGCGGACCTCGCCTCCGAAGCCTCGCCACCGCGAACAGCACCGCCAACAGCGAGATCGTGAACACCGTGCATGCCAGAACGAACGCCCGGTCCACGCCCGTTTCCCGGATCGGCCGTGCGCCGAAATCGCCGGCGATGCCCGTCCACCAAAAGCTGAACAGCCCAACATCCATCAGAACGTGGCCGATCATCCCGGGGACAAGCGATCCCGACGCCCACGCGAGAACTCCCAACAGGACGCCCGCGCCGAACACGATCGGGACCATCCCGATCGTCGCCCAGTCCTTCGTGAAATGAACGGCCAGGAAGAACAGCGACGATATCAGGATCGCAACGGGCGCACCGTGCCGCCCTTCGATAGGACGCTGCATGTAGCCTCGAAAGCCCGTCTCCTCGCAAATTCCCGCCGACGTCGCCGACATCGCCACCGCCAGCCATTTCAAACGCAGGGAGGGAATGAAAGACAAATCGTATCCGTGCCGGAACGACGCCCCCGGGAACGGCACGAAGCGAAAAAGCAAAACAATGGACGCATGAACGGCCGCCGCGAAAAAAAGCGCGCCCGTAACGCCCCAAATCCATTGCCCGGGCGACAGCCGGCCACGACGGAACGCGATCGCCCGCCCGGCTTGCGTCGAAGCTGGCGGACCTCCGCCCTTCGCCCACCAAACATAAAGCGCCAGGAACGCCGCCTCAACGATCGCCCCAAGAGGCGCGCCAAGATTCACCAGCAACATCGGCCATACGTTGGCCGCGGCAAGCGCGACAAGAATGCCCACGAGAATCGCCCGAAGGACCACGGGCAGCCTCGCCCAAGAGATCATCGCGCTGCTTTGCAGGGTCATGAGAAATCGCCGCCGGAGGGCCGGAGGCGATCTTAACATTCCCGGAAGCGCAACCCGCACTCTTTCTCTCTCAATGCTGCGCCAATCCGGACCACTCGGAGTTGGAGAGCATTGAGTCATGCCGGCGATATACTAACTTTGCCGGATCAAGCATTACCGGCCGCAACTCAGCGAAAAGGACGGCTTCGGATGATCAGACTGCTTGGAATGTTCTTCTCCTCGGTTTGTTTGGCCATAGCCCAGGTCACCTTCGGCTCCGGCATTCCCTTTCGTGCCCAGGGCACCGGCGGCCCCACCCTCGCGGCGGACTTCAACGGCGATGGGAAACCGGATATCGCAGTGCTCGAAGCCGCCTTCCCGGCAACGTTTTCCGGCACCGTTTATCTCGGGCGCGGCGACGGCAGTTTTGACTCTGGTCACATCTTTGGTTCGGTTGAAGCGAGTTTTTTCGTGACCGGTGATTTCAACGGCGACGGACGACTGGACTTGGCGACCGCCACGGATGCATCGGGAACGGTGACCATTCTGCTTGGAAAGGGAGACGGCACGTTTACCCCGGCCGGTTCCTTTCAACTCAGCGGCGGGATCGGGCCGATGGCCGCCGCCGACTGGAATGGCGATCGAAAGACCGATCTGGCGGTCGCCTCCCGGAATACAGCCACGCTCAACATCTTCACCAGCCGGGGCGATGGTAGTTTTCAATCCGGCCCCGTTTACTCTTTACCCACCCAATCCAGTTGCGCGATCGCCAGGGATCTGAACCGGGATGGCAAGGGGGATATCGCCATCGCCGGCGGCCTGCTGCTAGGGCCATCGTCGAACGGATGGGTCTCCATCTTCCTGGGCAACGGAGATGGCACGTTCAAGACTCTCGACCCGGTCGCCACCGTCTACGCGCCTGACTCCATGGCCATCGCCGATTTCAACGGAGACGGCAACCCCGATGTCGCTCTATCCGGCTCGGGAGGATTTCCCTACTACAACGGTGTAATTGAGGTGCTCTCCGGAGCGGGCGACGGGCGATTCACTTCGGTTTTTAACAGTCCCGACGCCGATACGTCTTCCGGCCCCCATTACGCCGGCATCGTCGCGGCCGACTTCAGCCGCGACGGAAATGTGGACCTCATCGCCCGGTCGGGCGCGCAGGCCGTTTTCCTGGCGGGTAACGGCGACAATAGCTTTCAAGACATCGTCACCGTGGTGCCGGCCATCGCAAGCAACGTGATCGCGGCCGATGTCAACGGCGACGGAAAACCGGACTTAGTTTCCTCCGACTCGGTGTACTTGAACACTACGCCTTCCACGGCGCCCATAATCAATCCCGGCGGCGTGGTAAATGCCGCCAGCTCGATGAACATCCCGGCCGCGCCAGGAAGCCTCATTTCCATCTACGGCACGGATCTCTCATTGCCATCGGCCGACCTAACCAATACGCGGCTCCTTGTCCACGGCATCCCGATGCCCCTCCTCTACGCGTCCCCCGGCCAACTCAACGCCCAGGTGCCCTGGGAACTCTCCGGTCAAACGAAGGTGTCGCTCGGTGTAAGCGTCGCGGGAGTAACTGGACCGGCAGGTGCTCTCAATGTCGCGCCTTATTCTCCAGGCCTCTTCCAACTGGACGCGGCCGGACATGGCGCGGTTCTAATCGCCACGCCGGGTATTGTCTATGCCGCTCCCTCCGGTTTGTTCCCCGGATCGCGTCCGGTTAACCGCGGCGAGTCCATCCAGATCTTCGGAACGGGTTTTGGCCAAGTAAGCAACCAGCCGCGTTCCGGCGAGGCATCGCCGTTCAATCCGCTCGCCGAATCCCTCGTTCGCCCTTCAGTCGATCTCGGCGGCGTCGCGGCCGAGGTGACTTACTCCGGGCTCGCTCCCGGACTCATCGGCGTGTATCAGATAAACGCCAGCGTTCCCGCCAATGTTCCCACCGGCGATGCCATCGCACTCAAGTCGGTCGTCGGCGGCGTCGAATCGAACACCGTGTTGATCGCGATCCGCTAACGAACACTTCAGCGCCTTCGCAGAATGCCTCTTCGCATCGATTTCCTCCGCACACGTGAAAGCGTCTCGCCCGATCTCCGAGTGCCGGCAACGGCCCGTATGTCCTGCCTGCGATCTATGAATTGCAACCCCCGGTTCCCGCGATAGGCATGGCTGCCTGCCGCGATTTTCGAAATCTCCCTACGGAAATCCGCGCCCCTACCCTCGCGGCGGACTTCAAAGGCGATGGGAAACCGGACATCGCAGTGCTCGAAGCCGCGTTCCCGGCAACGTTTATCTCGGGCGGGGCGACGGCGGTTTTGACGCTGGTCAAAACTTTGGTTCGCTAAAAGCGAGTTTTTTCGTCACCAGTGATTTCGACGGCGACGGGAACGGTGACCATTCCGTTAGGAAAGGGACAAGGCACGTTCACCCCGGCCGGTTCCTTTCAATTCGCCAGGCGGCATCGGGCCGATGGCGCCTCGAGCCGTCCGCCCGCCAATGTGGGTGAATTCGCGCAGGTATCGCTGGGCCTCTCCGCTGCAACTTGCGCGGGCGCCGTGGCAATGGCTGCGCGAATCGCGGGTGGTCCTCGGCGTGCAACGGTAGAAGTGGCCGGAGCATGGGAGAATTGCGGCAAACCTCAGTTCAGGACGATGGCGTCGCTCATATTTTCCGTGCGCTGTCGCTGGCCGCGCTAACCGCATTCGCCGTTTATCTCTGTTGGCTCATGACCTCGCCGTTTCTGAGCGCCTTCACTTGGGCGTTCGCCCTCGCCGTCGCGCTGTCGCCTGTGCGGACTTGGCTGTCCACCCGCCTGCCTAAGCTCCTGGCGACGCTTCTCGCCGTCGCGGCGGCCGTTATCGCCGCCGCCGTGCCCGGCGCATTTTTCTCGCGCCAGCTTCTCCGCGAATCCGTCAGAGCGCAGCAGCTCTTGCGGGATTCGATTCAGGGCGGCGGCTGGCGAAGTGCCCTGGCGGATCACCCGCGGATCGGAGAGGTCTTGACCTGGGTTGGCGATCGACTCGATCTCGGCACAGATCGGACAACAACTGGCGGGAGCGATGGCCGGTTGGATCGCCCCGGTCGTCGCCCACTCCGTCGGTGTCGTCGCTCAGGCCGGCGTTATTCTGCTCGCCCTCTATTTCTTCCTCCAGGATGAAGAAATCGCGCTCGCCGCCGTGCGCGGCTTGCTCCCGTTCTCGCCAAGTGAAATCGATCGCCTGTTCTCGCGCGTCTCTTCCACCGCCAGGGCCACCATCTATGGCCGCCTCCTGATCGGAACGATACAGGGATCCCTGGGAGGCGTGATTTTCGCGCTTGTTGGATTGCCCGCTCCCGTGTTCTGGGGGGCTGTGATGGCCCTGTTATCGTTTCTGCCGGTCTTCGGGGCCTTCTTAGTCTGGCTTCCGGCCAGCCTTGTTCTCCTGGCGCAGGGACACTGGATGAAAGGAGCGGCCGTTCTCCTCTGGGGGCTGGCCGTCATCCACCCAGTGGATAATATTCTCTATCCGGTGCTGGTTGGAGCGCGGATCGGGCTTCACCCCCTGGTTTTGTTCGTCGCCTTCGTCGGGGGCGTTGTCGCATTCGGACCCGCCGGCTTGATCCTCGGTCCATGCATCGTCGCGATCGCCCGCGGACTCGCCGAGATCTGGCGGGCACGCGGCGCCGGCACGCCGCTCGAAAGCAGCACGGAAACGTAAATGACAACGGTGGATAAAAAACACACTAACAAATGGTCGTGGTCTTCTCTTGCGATCGAACGCTACGTCGCTGCAACTTGCGTCGTTGCGATTGCATGGCATGTAGCGGCAGTTTATTGGTTACGCACCTCCTCCCGCGCGGCCAACTGGCCTCTGCTGGCGGTTCTCGTGATTGGAGGATCGCCGTTCGTCGCGAGATTGGCTTACGGGATCGCCAAGAAGCGCTTTGGAGCCGACATTCTAGCCGGCATTTCCATTGTCGTCTCCGTTATCCTCGGCCAGTATCTCGCGGGCACGGTCATTTTGCTCATGTTGTCCGGAGGCGCCGCGCTGGAGGAATACGCCATGCGCCGGGCCTCTTCCGTCCTTGGAGCGCTCGCAAAGAGAATGCCTCAAACCGCGCATCGCAAAACGCCGTCGAAGGTGGAAGACATCGCGCTCGACGACGTCCGGTTGGGGGACCTGCTCGTCGTCTTTCCTCACGAAAGCTGCCCCGTCGATGGCGAGGTGGCGGAAGGCCGCAGCACGATGGACGAGTCGTATCTCACCGGCGAACCCTACCTCATCTCCAAAATCCCCGGCTCCAGTGTCCTGTCCGGAGCGATCAACGGCGAGGCCGCGCTCACCATCCGGACCGGTCAACTCCCCGTCGATTCTCGCTACGCCAAAATCGTCCGTGTCATGGAAGAGGCGGAGTTGAACCGGCCTGCGTTCCGCCGCGTCGCCGACCGTCTGGGTGCCTGGTATACCGTCGTCGCTCTCGCGGTCGCCGCCGTTGGCTGGCTGATCGGCGGCGATCCGGTCCGCTTCCTCGCGGTCCTGGTCATCGCCACTCCTTGCCCGCTGTTGCTGGCCATTCCCGTTGCGATTATCGGCGCGATTTCCATCGCCGCCTCCCGCGGGATCGTCGTCAAAGATCCGGCGATGCTGGAGCGCGTCAGCTCCTGCCGCACCATGATCTTCGACAAGACCGGCACTCTCACCTACGGCAAGCCCGCGTTGACCGAAGTCGTTTGCGCGCCCGGCGTGGATCGCAACACCGCTCTCCGCCTGACCGCCAGCGTCGAGCGCTATTCGAAACATCCGCTGGCGGGGGCGATTCTTGAAGCCGCGCGGGAGGAAGGGATCTCGTTGGCCGACGTATCGGAGGTGGGCGAGAAACCGGGAAGCGGACTGGCCGGCCGGGTGGAAAAGGACTGGATTCAGATCGTCGGCCGCAAAACGGCGCTCCAGGTGTCTCCCGGTCTCGAGGCGTCGCTACCGCCCGTCACGCCCGGAATGGAATCGATTCTCCTTATTAATGCCCGCTACGGGGCCTTGTTCCGGTTTCGTGACGCTCCGCGTAAGGAGAGCCGTTCCTTCATCGGCCACCTCGCGCCCAAGCATGGCGTCAAGCGCGTATTGCTTCTCTCCGGCGATCGGGAAGGAGAAGTGCTTCATCTCGCGAAACAGGTCGGAATCACCGAGGCGCTTTTCGGAAAAAGTCCGGAAGAAAAGGTAGCGATTGTCAGGGCGGAAGCCAAACTCGCGCCGGTGATGTTCCTCGGCGACGGCATCAACGACGCTCCCGCCATGCAGGCGGCCACCGTCGGCATCGCCTTCGGTCAAGACAGCGATGTGACCGCCGAAGCCGCTTCCGCGGTCATTTTCGAGACCTCCCTCCGGAAAGTGGACGAACTGATCCACATCGGCCGCCGCATGAAACGGGTGGCGCTGCAAAGCGCGATCGGCGGAATGGCGCTCAGCATGTTAGGCATGCTGGCCGCCGCAACCGGACATCTTTCGCCGGTGGTCGGCGCCGCGGCGCAGGAGATCGTCGACGTCGCCGCGCTGCTGAACGCCTTGCGCGTCGCCTTGCCCGGCAAGGATCTTCGCAGCGACGAAATGTAATCGCGAGGCGGCCGATCACCCCTCGTCTTCGATTTCCGGACTTCCCTCCAGGCCCGCGTCTTGCGCATAGCTCAGCGTAAACTCCGGTTCCTCTTCCATGCACAATTCCGCGCCGGGATAAAGCCGCTTCAAATCCCATTCGTTCACCCAGCGCCGCACATAGGATCGCATCCGCCGCGTCGTCGCCGTCACCGAAACCGTCAACTCCGGCGGATCCCAACCATACGCCTTCCCGTGAATCTCTTTCAGCCGCCGGTACGTTTGTTTCAACATCGCCTCGCCGGGCGGCTGCAGCGTCAACTCCTCGCGCTCGATCAGCCGCATGCCCGTCTCCGCCCGGCCCGCGATCGCGGTGTATTCCTCCGTCCCTTTGGCGCGCAGTTTCGCTCCCAGCGCCTCGCGGTCGCCTTTGCCTTGAAGCACGGCCAGCCCGAAGTCGTCCGTTATCGCCGCCACCGTCATCAGCCCCGGGCACGCATGCCCCTTCACCCGTCCCATCCAGCGGGCCAGTTCGGCGTACGATTTCCCCCGCTGCAATACGCTATACCGCCCCACCAATTCCACTTCGTCGGCCAGCAATACCCACCCGCCGTATCCAGCCGCCAGTATCAGCCGCGCCGCGAACTGGAATCGCTGTAGAGCGAGATCCTTCAACTTCACCGGCTTCAGCGAATACGCCCCGGAATGATTTATCTGTTTCAGCCCTTGCCGGATCCAACCCACCGGCAGCGGATCGCCCGCCCAGAAATCGGCGATCCTCCCGGCCGCCTCCGGATCGTGGTTCAGTCTCTCATAAAGCGCGAGCGTGGCCGCGAACAGATCGCTGAGTCCGCTCGCCCCGCCGTGTACCCATCGCGAAAACTCGTCATAGCTCCGGCTGCCCGGCTGAAGCCGCGCGGCCAGCTCGCGGATCGCCTCCCCACTCACTCCCGGAACCGCGGCGCCGTCGATCGCCGCCGCATACAGTTTCGCCGGATCGAATAGCGGCGTCTCCTTGCTTATCGCCACGCGGCTGCATACGAAATTCTTCTCGAGCGCCATGTGCCCCAGGTAATCGAGCAAATGCGATTTTCCCGCGCCGAACCCTCCCGCGATCAGCAGGCCCGACACCTGCTCTCCTTGCCTCGCCGAATGCTCCACCGACGACAGCCTCCGCGAAAACGCGCTCTCCGCTTCGCTTTGGCTGGAGCCAAGCACGCTCACCGCGTCCCGGTTCGGCACCCCGTTCCGCAGCGCTTCCAATGCCCGCCGGTAATCGGTCTCTCGATGCCCGCTCATGGAATTCAGTCGCCTCGCCCGCTCGCCGATATCCGCGCCAAAGACGCCATCGGGTTCACCAGATTCCTGTCGTGAACTTCGTCCACGATGCGGAATTTTAACGCTTCGTAGGCGCTCAGCCCGCGGCCCTCGTCTTCGAGAAAAGCGAGATCGGGAATCACCGCGATAAAGAACCCCTCCAGTTTGTCCGTGCCGTCGATGAATTGGCGCAACACCTCGTAGGCGTCGAGAACTCCGGCCTTGGTGTAATAAAGACGCTGGTCCCGCGGGTTCCGCGCCAGCGTGATTCGCTGCGCGTCCAAAATCGCCACCATCCCCGGATAACCGGCGAATCGCAGCCAATGCACCGTGGATTCGAAAAAGTATCGCGCCGTGGCCCGGTTGATCTTGCGGAAAATCTGGTACGGCTTGATCGCGCTCACCGCCTTGTTCCTTCCCGTCAGCCAATCCACGATCGCCTGCGCCGCCGTCGCCCCGTCTTGTCCTCCCGCCAGTTCTGCGATGCACAATTGAGTCATCGCCACCAGAAAGTCCCGCGATAGGTTCCGCTGCTTCAGCACCCTCTCCCCGATCGCTTTCTTCAGATCCAACAGCAGCATTTGCGGATCGATGCCGTTCTTCGCCGCCAGCCGCAAATACAGCGGTTCGTCTCCCTCCGCCGCCCACGAGTACCCGGATTCGGCCGCCAGCCGCGCGATCGCCATCCGGCTTAAAAGGCTCCAGGGAACCTGGCTCGCGACGCGAAAGAAGATCTCGTCCGCCATGTGAACCTTGGTCTCCGCCGCGTTTATCTTGACGACAAGATAACCGGCGTTTTCGCCCGCGTCCGCGATCCCGTCCATCAGCGCGTCCCGCAATCCGTCTTCAAGAGGAACCGCGAACTTCACCGCCGCGCCTCCTTCGCGAATGAACGTCGCCAGATATTCGCGCTGCGTGAACTCCAGCCATTTCGCCGCCCCGATCGAAGCCGTCATTTCTCCGCCTCGACGAACCGGATTCCGTAATAGGTCGCCGTTTCCCCATCCGGTCCCGCGAAGGAATATTTGCCCTTCGCCCCTTTCGTCCCCGTGCTCGCCGGCAGCGAGCAGACTGCGCCGGATTTCGTCCGCACCGCCCCGCTGCGGTCTAAAAGAAAAAGATCGCGCACGAAGTCGGTCTGGTCGTAGTTCGCCGTCGATCCCGGCAGCAGCGTGAGCGCCTCGTAGATGCCCGACAGCGCCACCGTCTTGCCATATTCTTTCCCGGCGAGAAACCGGTACGCGCGGTGGAGCGTCTCCAGAAACTGTTCCGGCGACGCCTTCGCCTTTCTCGCTTGAATCGCCTTGAGTTTCTTCACCACATGCGAGGGCCGCACGGCCTGCACCTTCTTCCGGTTGATCCGCACAGCGCGTTCGGAGGCGAGGATCCGCAGAATCGACGGGAACGCCACCAGCCCCTCGTCCCGCCGTTGAATCGGCAAGCCGCCGGCTTTCGCCGCTTCCAGGAACTCCTCCACATACGACACCCGCAAATATTCCTCCTCCGCTTCCGGGCTTAGCGGCCACGCCGACCTCGCGTTGAGAACCTCCTGCCGCGTCGAATCGAGAATCGCCGCCAGCCGTTCCGACGTTTTCCTCATTTTCTGAAGGTCGCCCTCCGACGCCGCCCGTTGAAGCTGCCGCACCGCCCCGGCCAACGTCGCGGTAACTTTTCCCGCCGCGTTCGCCGCCCGCTCCGTATCGGCCAGCGCTTCTTCAAATGTCAATGCCCATCTCCTTCGCTTCTCTCGCTTCGTAACATGATACCTTCGCCCGCCGCGTCCGCGCCGGAGGGCAGGAAACGCGACAGCATCCACGCCGAAAGCGGGTGCATCAGCCCGGCAATCAAAAAAACCGGCGCATAGGTGAAATGCGTCACCAGCCAACCCGTCGCAAGTTGCGCGAACATCCCGCCCACCGCTCCGCCCGACCCTGAGAACCCCATCACCTTTCCCACTTCGCGTCCCGGATATAAATCCGCCGGAAGCGTCTGAAGATTCGCCGTCCACACGCCATGACCCAACGTCAAAAAACAAGTGGCCGCGATCGCCAGCGCCGCCGTGGGCACCAACGGAACCAGCATCGCCAGCGGCATCAGCGCCGCTCCGCAGTAGATCCCCGCCTTGCGCGCGCGCATCACCGTCCACCCGCGCCGGATCAGCCATCCCGACAGCCAGCCTCCGAAAATATAACCCAGGCCTCCCACCGCGAACGGCACCCAGGAATAGTCCCGCACCATCGCCAGGTCGAACCCTCGCTCCTTGCGCAGATATTCCGGCAGCCAGAAGATGGCGAAGTAAATTACCGGATCGGTGAAGAATCGCGCGACGATCAACGTCCAGCACCCTCTCGTCGCCACCAGCTCGCGCCATTCGCGCGCCTTCCCCGCATCCGCTTCCTCCGGCGGCGCGAACTCGCCCTCGTGCCGCGCGTACTCGCCCCCTTTGAGCCACCGGCTCTTTTCCGGCGGCTGATAAAAAATCAGCCATCCAATCAACCACACCCCGCCCGCCATCCCCGTCACGACGAACGCCGCGCGCCACCCAAACGCGATCGTCACCGTCGCAACCACCACTGGCGCCAACGCCGAGCCAACCGACGCGCCCGCGTTGAACACGCCCATGTACAACGCCCGCTCTCTCGCCGGCAGCCATTCCCGCACCGCTTTCGCCGCGGCCGGCCATGCGCCCGGCTCCGTCAATCCCAAAAGAAATCGGTACGCCGCCAGCGAAACCAG
Source organism: uncultured Acidobacteriota bacterium (assembly GCA_963823105.1). Lineage (GTDB taxonomy): Bacteria > Acidobacteriota > Terriglobia > Bryobacterales > Bryobacteraceae > JAJYKC01. Next base: position 40,261 of record CAWGKC010000003.1, on the reverse strand, counting down.
TCCCGCCGCGAACCCGTGTAACATCTGCGCGATCGACCACCCCGCGATGAACAATGCGAAGCCCCGCCGCGTCCCCAGCCGGTCCAGCAACCATCCCGAGCCGGCGTACATCACCGAGTACGCGAGAAAAAAGAAAAAAAGAATGTAGGAATAATCCCGTTCACCCAGTCCAAACTCGCGCCGGATCTCCACCGAAACGATCCCGATCGCCAGCCGGTCCAGATAGTTCAGCATCGTCGATGCGAACAAAAAGGCGCCGAGTATCCATCGCGCGTGCCGTACGGTCACCCGGATAGCTTACAGTTTTTTCATCGCCGCCATCGCCGCCGCCACGGCGCGGTCCCCTTCGCGCGCCGATGTTTCCAGTCCCGCGATGACACCTTCGATGTCGCTATCCTGCCTGTTCTGATTCAATTTCCACTTGCCTTCGAGCCTCGAAATCGGCAACTCCACTCCGACGATCGCCTTCAGCATCGCGTCGATATATCCGGCCGGCGCGTCGGTCACCGCCCAAGGCGCCGGACGTTCCGCCTCGTGCATCTGGGTCAACCGCGTCACCAGCGCGCGCAGTCTCTCGGGGTCGTCGAAAAAGCGAACCCGGCCATAAGCGTGAACCGCAACGTAATTCCACGTCGGCACCACTTTCCCCGTCTCGCGCTTCGCCGCATACCACGTTGGCGTGATGTATGCGTCCGGCCCTTGGAAGATCGCCAGCGCTTCCGTATCCGCATCGGCGTCGCGCCACTGTCCGTTCGCCCGCGCCAAATGGCAATGGATGGTTCCGTAGGGCGCGGGCTCGGGATCGAGCATCATCGGAACGTGACTCGCCGTGATGACGCCGCCATTCACCGTCACCAGCGTCGCCAGACGGCAAGCGCGGATCGCCTCGTGCAGAACGGGGATCTCGTCCTCGCGAAAATGTTCGGGCAAATACATCGCGGTTGTGCTTTCAGTTTACCCGGTCGCCTCAATCGCATCCGCCGCCGCTTCCGCTCCGTTTTCGCCCCGGATCGTTTCCCCCACTCTCGCCGCGGCCGAAGCGTACGTGGTGACTTCAAGCAGCGGCCCCAGTTCGCGCGCGGCCGAGGCGGCGTTGTAGCGCGCTCGGAACAGCATCCGCCCCATGCCGAGTTTTCGAATGCGGTTCGCATTGTCTGGTTGGTCGTGGCTGAACGGAACCACCAGCGTCGGACGCCCCGCCCGCATCGCTTGCGCCGTAGTGCCCACGCCGCCCTGATGCACGTTCACCGCCGCACGCGGAAACACCTCGGAGTATCGTCCATAACCGAATACCGCGACGCCCGGCGGCAGCGGACGCCCGATCGGATTCACCGTCTCGTCGCCCACCAACAACAGCGCCCTTCGCCCCAGCCGCCGCGCCGCGTCGATGCTCTGCGTATAGAAATCCCCCGCCACAAAAGCCGCCGCCGAGCCCAGCGTAAACACGATCGGAGCCGGCCCTTCATCCAAAAAACTCGCGATCTCCGGCGAAACGGTCATCTCCGGCTGCTCCCGGTCGTAGAAAGGGAACCCGGTCACGGTAACATTCGCCGGCCAATCCCTCTGCGGCGCCCCCAGCACACTGGAATAGAGCGCCAGCGTCCCTCGCGGTGAAAATTGTCCCTCGAAAAGCGGGTGCCGCTCGCCTTTCAATCCCATCGCCGCGCGGCATTCCTGCACCGGCCTCATCCACCGCCTCGTCGCAGTGCGCCCTAATGCGACCGCCGCCCGGCCAACCCACGGCCCAAGCGAATAAAGCCGCATCAGCGGCCCCGATGGCGCGAGCATCGGCGGATCGAACGCCGAAAAAAAGGTCGTCGGCGCCAGCACGCTCGACAGCCACGGAATCCCCGTCTTCTCCGCCGCGATATGCGCGCCGAACGTGACGCAATGCGTGACGAAAACATCCGCCCGCTCGATCGCCTTCATCGATTCCTCGAAACCCTCCAGGGTGTAAGGCACTAGGATCTCGCGGAGCAGATACTCGGGACCTCGCCGCGGATCCATACAACGGCGAATCGTTGCCTGCTCGCCGGTCCCAAGGTGCGGCCCCAGCGGCGCGTACTCCAACCCCTCCCGTAAAACCTTCTCGCGATGCACTCTGCCGGTCGCGATCGTGACGCGATGTCCCCGCTCGCGCAGAACCAATCCCACCGCGATGTACGGATGGAGATCCCCCAGCGATCCCCAAGTCGCCAGAACGATCCGCTTGGCCATTCGCTCGTCCGTTCGATCAGGCGGCCAAATTGCCGATCACGGCGTCCGTAAACCCGCCCGTCGATCCCTTCCCGCCAACATCCGGCGTCAAATGCCTCTTCTCCGCATACGTCTTCTCGATCGCCGCCAGCAATCGATCCGCCGCCGCGCGCTCTTTCAAATGCACCAGCATCATCACCGCCGACAGCATCAACGCCGTCGGGTTCGCCAGCCCCTTGCCCGCGATGTCCGGCGCGCTTCCATGCACCGCTTCGAACACCGCGTGCTCCTCGCCCATGTTCGCTCCCGGCACCACGCCCAGCCCGCCCACTAACCCCGCCGCCAGATCCGAAACGATATCCCCGTACAGGTTCGGCAGCAGAAGAATATCGAACGTCTCGGGACGAATCACCAACTGCATCGCCGCGTTATCGACGATCAATTCCTTATACTCGATCTCCGGATAATTCACCGCCACTTCGCGGCAACAACGAAGAAACAGCCCGTCGGCCAGCTTCATGATGTTCGCTTTATGAATCGCCACCACTTTCTTCCGCCCATTCGCCCGTCCGAATTCGAACGCGTATTTCGCGATGCGGATCGACGCCGTGCGCGTAATCACCTTCAGGCTCGTCACGACATCCTTCACCACTTCGTGCTCCAGGCCCGAATACAGATCCTCCGTGTTCTCCCGAAAGATCATCATGTCGATATTCACGTCGTCGAACCGCGTTTTCAACCCCGGCAGCCCATGCACCGGGCGCACGTTGGCGAATAAATCGAGCCGTTTTCTCAACGCCACGTTCACCGAGGAAAACCCTCCGGCGATCGGCGTCGCCACCGGCCCCTTCAGTCCCACATGCGTCCGCTCGATCGACTCGAGCACGTGCGGAGGCAGCACCAGGCCGGCCTTGGCGATCACCTCGGCGTTCAACTCCACGCGGTCCCACGCGATCGGAACGCCGGTGGCGTTCACCGCCCGCACCGTCGCCTCCGCCACCTCCGGACCGATGCCGTCGCCTGGAATGAGAGTTACTGGATAAGCCACAATGACTATGATAATGCCCACGATAAAACGAGCGCTGCTCAGCGTCACCGACAAGACCGGTTTGGCCGGTTTCGCCCGCGACCTTCATAGCCTCGGAGTGGAACTCATATCCACCGGCGGAACGCACCGCGCGATTCTCGAAGCCGGCGTTCCGGCAGTGGAAGTCTCGGAGGTCACCGGTTTCCCCGAAATGCTCGACGGCCGTTTGAAAACCATCCACCCCCGCGTCGCCGGAGGAATACTCGCCATGCGCGGCAAGCCCGCTCACATGGACGCCCTCCGCCTGCACGGAATCCCCGAGATCGACATGGTCGTCGTCAATCTCTATCAATTTGAAAAAGTGGCCGCCCGCGCGGAGGCGCCCCTCGACGAGCTGATCGAGAACATCGACATCGGCGGCCCAACCATGATCCGCGCCGCCGCCAAGAACTGGCGCGACGTCGCCGTCGTCGTCTCACCCGGCGATTACACCGCGTTGATCGCGGAGATGACCGCTGGCGGCCTTTCCGAGGCCACCCATTGGCGCCTCGCGAAGCAAGCGTTCTCAACCACCGCGGCCTACGACCGCGCCATTAGCGATCGCTTATCCCGCATCGGCGAACCCGAACCATCGGCCCTTCCCGCCACCCTCGACATTCGCGCGCCGCGATTATTGGCCTTGCGCTACGGTGAAAATCCCCATCAATCCGCCGCGCTTTACGGCGCCGGAGCCGAAGGAATCGCCGCCGCCCGCCAGCTTCAAGGGAAAGAGCTGTCCTATAACAATCTCGTCGATCTCGACGCCGCCTGGCAGTTGATCCAGGAGTTCGACGCCGGCCCCGCCGCCGCCATCATCAAGCACACCAACCCCTGCGGTTGCGCCGCCCAGCCCACGCTCGCCGAATCCTACCGCAAGGCCCTCGAAGCCGATCCCGTCTCGGCCTTCGGCGGCGTCCTCGCCTTCAACCGCCCTCTCGATGAGGAAACCGCCGTCGAAGTGGCCAAGCTTTTCGTCGAGGCCATCGCCGCGCCCGGCTATTCCCCCGAAGCCCTCCGCGCTCTCTCCGCCAAGAAAAATCTCCGGCTGCTACAGGTCGCCGGAGGCGCCTCGCGCGATCTCGTCATCAAATCCATCGGCGGAGGCTTCCTCGCTCAAACCCCCGATTTAGCCCGGTTGAACCGCGCCGAAGCCCGCGTCGCCACCGAACGGAGTCCGACGGAGGCCGAGTGGGACGCGCTCGAATTCGGCTGGAAAGTCGTGAAGCACGTTAAATCCAACGCCATCGTCTTCGCCCGCCCCGGCCAATCCGTCAGCGCCGGCGCCGGCCAGATGAGCCGCGTCGATTCCGTCAAAGTAGGCGCGATGAAGGCCGTCCTGCCTCTGCAAGGAACCGTCCTCGCCTCCGACGCCTTCTTCCCGTTCCCCGACGGCGTCGAAGAAGCCGCCAAGCACGGAATTACCGCCGTCATCCAACCCGGCGGCTCCGTTCGCGACGACGAAGTCACCGCCGCCGCCAACCGCCTCGGCCTCGCCATGGTCTTCACCGGCGTCCGCCACTTCCGCCATTAACTTCGCACGTTAAAACCCCTCAACAATCGCAACCGGCGGAGCCTCTCGGGGTTCTAAATAAACGAGAGGTGAGATATGAAATCGATGCAATCCATCCTTCGCTCCACGCGGCGTTCCTCGCGCCTATTGACCCTGCTCGCCGCTACGGCTTTCTTCAGTGCCGCCAGCGCCAACGCCGGCGTGTTCGTCGGCTTTGGAATCGGTCCGCGTCCCGCCTACGTCGCCCCGGTTCCACGCCCGTACTTTGCGCCCTACGCCGCCCCGGTCTACGCTCCGCCGGTCTACGTCGGCCCTCGCCGCGCCTTCCTTCCCCCGCCCATCTACGCCGCCCCGCCCATCTATCGCGTTCATCCCCGTTGGGGCTATCGCCACGGCTATCGCCGCTGGTAGCGGAGCCCGCTTCGGCCGAAATCAGTTTCCGGCCGGAGCCACGAACACCGCGCCCACCCCTTTTTCCCGCGCCTGTTTTTCAAGCGCCGGAATGTCGTTCTTACGAAGTACGTTCCAGCTCAGCAGCCGCTCCGCTACCTCGCCTTTCAACCGCTTGAATTCTTGATAATCGGCCTCGGTCGGCGCAGTATCCGCCCTCCCGTTCACCATATCCCCCAGATAAGCGAGATTGCCGTCGAGGCCCAACGGATACGCCAGCGAATCCTCGCTCGCGGTCACCTTCGTATTGATCAGCGGCTCCTCCGCCGCCTCCAGTTTCTTATCCAACTCCTCAATCGCCGGAATCAACGACGCGGCCGGCGTCCCTTGCACCCGCTCCTTCATCCCCGAGATCTGCGCCCGCAAATCCGCCATCTGGTTCACCGTGCGGTAGACCTCCGTCAGCTCCGATCGAATCGCCAACCCCAGCGCCAGTTGTTTTTCCAGATCCCCCCGCGGCGTTTTCACCCGCGGGTCCATCTTCAATTCCAGCGGCGCCGTGTAGCTCTTCCCATCCACCGTCAGCCGCACCTCATATTTCCCCGGCAGCGCCATCGGCCCATGCGAGCCGCCTTCGTAATCGTAAAGATAATAATCCTTCACCCTCGGCGTCGCATCGTACCGCAGATCCCACACGAAACGGTTCATCCCCTGTTTCACGTCCATTTCCTTGTGCGGCTTTTCGTCGCCCGGATCGAGCGGTCCTTCCAAATGGACGAAGCGCTCGGTCGAATAAGAGCGCACCGTCGCGCCCTTAGCGTTGATCACCTCGAGCGTCGCCGTCTTCGGCTTCGTCTTGGCCGTGAAATAAATGATGGCGCCGTTCGGCGGATTCGCTCCCGCCGTCCCCGAACGGCCGCGCCCTCCGCCATGCAACCGCAGCGCCGTCGCCGGCTTGTAAAGATGCACCGCTTCGGCCGCAATCTCGTCGCTATGTTGCCGGATCGGGCTGATATCGTCCAGAATCCAGAACGCCCGCCCGTGCGTCGCCACCACCAGATCGTCGCCCTCTACCACCAGATCGTGTACCGGCGTCATCGGCAGATTCAGTTGCAGCGATTGCCACTTGCCGCCCCCGTCGTACGACACAAACACCCCGTTCTGCGTACCCGCGAACAGCAGATCCTTCCGCACCGGATCCTCCCGCACCGCCCGCACAAACGCACCCTCCGGAATCCCTTGCGCGATCGCCGTCCAACTCGCGCCGAAGTCGACGGTCTTATAAATGTACGGCCGCAGATCGTCGTTCTCGTGCCGGTCGATCGCCAGATACGCCGTCCCCGCCGCGTGCGGTGACGCTTCGATCAGGCTCACCCGGCTCCACTCCGGCATCTCCTTCGGCGTGACATCGGCCCAGTGTTTCCCTCCATCGCGAGTGATATGCACCAGCCCGTCGTCGGCGCCCGCCCAGATCAATCCCTTCTCCAACGGCGATTCCGCCACCGCGAAGATCGTGTCGTAAAACTCCGTCCCCGTGTCGTCGATATTCACCGGCCCGCCCGACGGCTTCTGCTTACTCTTATCGTTCCGCGTCAAGTCGGGACTGATCGCCTTCCAATGCATCCCTCCGTCGGTCGATTCAAACAACCGCTCTCCCGCGTGATACAAAACATTCGGGTCGTGAATGGAAATCATCACCGGCGCCGTCCATTGAAACCGATGCTCCAGAACCGCCGCGCCCATCCCGTCGGTGAGCCTCGGGAAAACGGTGATGTCCTGAAGCTGCCCATTGTGCTTGTCGAACCGCGTGATGTTGCCCTGATATCCGCTCGCGTAGACGATCAGCGGATCGCGCGGATCGGGAGCGATGTAGCCCGACTCGCCTCCTCCCACGTCATACCAATCCGGCCGGTCGATCGATCCCTCCGCGCCGCGGCTGGCGATGGCGATGGTCGAATTGTCCTGCTGCGCCCCATAGACGTAATACGGGAACCGGTTGTCGGTAATCACGTGATAAAACTGCGCCGTCGGCTGATTGCCCTGCGCCGTCCAGCTCTTCCCTCCGTCCAGCGTCACCGTCGCCCCTCCATCGTCGGTCTGGATCATGCGGTTGGTGTCCAGCGGATCGATCCACAGCCCGTGATTGTCCCCGTGCGGAACGTGAATCCGGTTGAAACGAACGTCCTCCGTCGATCGAGCGCACGAACTCCACGTTCAGCACGTACAGCACATTCGCGTCTTTCGGATCCGCGACGACATGCATGTAATACCACGCCCGCTGCGTCAGCCGGTGCTCTCCATTGATCAACGTCCATTTCCCGCCTCCATCGTCGGAGCGATACAGCCCGCCGCCTTCTTTCGCCTCCACCAGCGCCCACACGCGGTCCGAGTTCGCGCCCACCGCCACGCCAATCCGCCCATAGATTCCCTGCGGCAACCCCTGCTCCGGCGTGATCTTCTTCCACGTCGCCCCACCATCCCCGGAGCGGTACAGCCCGCTCCCCGGCCCGCCGCTTTCCAGGCTCCACGGCGTTCTGTAAACCTGCCACATCGCCGCGAACAGGATGTTCGGATTATTCGGATCGAACACCACGTCGATCGCGCCCGTCTTGTCGTCGACGTAAAGCACCTTCGTCCACGTCGCGCCGCCGTCGATGCGTCCGAAACACCCCGCGCTCCGCGTTCGGCCCAAACACATGCCCCAGCGCCGCCACGAAAACGATATCCGGATTCTTCGGATGGACGATCAACTTCCCCACCGCCCGCGAATCCTTCAACCCCACGTTCTTCCACGTCTTGCCCGCGTCGATCGATTTGTACACCCCATCGCCCTGCGCCGCGTCGCCGCGAATGCACCCCTCGCCCGTCCCGGCGTAGATCACGTTCGGATCGGAGGGCGATACCGCCAGGCCCCCGATCGTCGCCGATCCTTCTTTATCGAACACCGGTTTCCAGGTGATCGCCCCATCGGTGGATTTCCAGACGCCGCCGCCCGTCGAACCGAAATAATAAGTTTTCAGATCGCCCGGAATCCCCGTCGCCGTCAGCGAACGCCCTCCTCGAAACGGTCCAATGGCGCGATATTCCATTCCCTCGGCGGCGGGTACCGGCGGCTTGGCCGCGTCCTGGCCGAATGCGGAGAAAACGAACAGGGGTAGAAAGAAGCGGCCGGATTTGAGCATGGTTGTAGACTCAGACAGTATATAGCGGGAGCGGTTGCTATGATCGGGAAATGCGCGCCAAGTGGCTGTTCGCCGCGTCGATGGCGATCGTTCTTACTCTCGCCGCTTCCGTCGTCCTCCGGCGGAAGGCCTCCGCGCCGGGCGCGCAGCCGCCACTGCCGGCGGACGCGAGAACCATCGAGTTGACTGGGAAAATTCAACCGCAAACCGTCGTAAACGTTCCCGCGCCGGCCGACGGGGCCATCACGGAGGTGGTCGCCGCCATCGGCCAGGAGGTTTCCGCCGGACAACTATTGGCTCGCATGGACAGCGGCAAGCTGGCGGCCGAGCGCTCATTGGCGCAAGAGGAAGCGCAAAAATCGGCCTCGAAAGTTCGCGACCTGGAAGCCGCGCTCGAAGCGGCTCGTCTGGAAGCCTCGCGTTCGCAGGCGGCCGCCGCGAGAGCCGACGCCGCGCTCGACGCCGCCGAAAAAGAATACCTGCGTCAGAAGGCCCTCATGGATATAGGTGCCGCGCCCCGCCTGGTGTTTGAAAAATCGGAACGGGATTTTTCGGCGGCGCGCGCCGACCGCGATAGCTTGGGGGCGCTGGCCAGGGAAGCCGTGGACCGCGGCGCCCTACTGAGGCGCGAGTTAAGCACCGCCCGCGCGAAGCTGGCCGATGCCGCCAGCGACGCCGAGCCTGACAACGCCGTCGCCGAAGTCCATTCTCCCGCCGATGGCGTGGTCGTCTCCTCCGCCGCCAAAACCGGCACGATCGTGAAGGCCGAAACGGCTCTGTTTCAAGTCGCCGTGAATTTGGCCGCCCTCGACGTCGCCCTGTATCCGGATAAGAAGACCCTGGCCCGCTTGCTCACCGGCCAAGCCGCCATCGTCCGCGTCGCCGAGGCCGGGGACGTCGCCATCCAAGGCCGCGTCCGCGCGATCGGCGACGCCGGCGTGCTGGTGGGATTTCAAAGCCCCTCCCCCGCCGTCAAACCCGGCCTGACCGCCATCGTCGGATTGACCATGCCGTCCGTGAATTGAGCTAGCTTCGAAAAAGGAAACGAAGATGACTTATCTAAAACGGAGTCTCGTCGATCTGATTACCGAGACGTCCACCAATCTGCCGCCCGACGTTCGCGCCGCGATGGGCCTCGCCATCGAAGAGGAGACGCCGGACACGCAATCGAGCCAGGCTCTGGCCATCATCGCCGGCAACATCGACATGGCCGCCGCCGATTCCGGCCCCATTTGCCAGGACACCGGCATGCCCACTTTCCTCGTCCACACCCCCGTCGGCGTCAACCAGATCGCCCTCCGTAAATCCATCGGCGAGGCCGTCGCCGAAGCCACGCGTCTCGGCAAGCTCCGCCCCAATTCCGTCGACTCCCTCACCGGCAAAAACAGCGGAGACAATCTCGGCGTCGAAACCCCCGTCATCCACTTCGAACAATGGGAAGAACCCGAAATCGAAGTCAAGCTGATCCTGAAAGGCGGCGGTTGCGAAAACAAAAACATTCAATACTCGCTCCCTTGCGTTCTCGATCACCTGGGATCGGCCGGCCGCAATCTCGAAGGCGTGCGCAAATGCCTTCTGCATTCGGTATGGCAGGCCCAAGGCCAAGGCTGCGCGCCCGGAGCCATCGGTGTCTGCATCGGTAGCGACCGCGCCCATGGCTACTCGCTCGCCAAGTCGCAACTCTTCCGCTCCCTCGACGACGTCAACCCCAACCCCGTCCTCGCCAATCTCGAATCGGAAATCATGCAGGAAGCCAACCGCATCGGCGTCGGAGCCATGGGCTTCGGCGGCAAAGCCTCCCTGATCGGCTGCAAAATCATGGCCGCCAACCGCCTTCCCGCCAGCTTCTTCGTCTCCGTCGCCTACGACTGCTGGGCCTTCCGCCGCCTCGGCGTCCGCTTGAACCCCGCCGACGGTTCCATCTCCCGCTGGCTCTATCGCGATCCCAACGCCGAAGTCCGCCGCATGGCCAAATCCGCCAGCTTCCCGCTCACCGGCCGCGAAGTCCGCCTCCAATCCCCGCTCGACGAAGCCACCGTCCGCAAACTGAAGGTAGGCGATGTGGTCCTGATCTCCGGCGAACTCTTCACCGGCCGCGACGAAGTCCACGCCTATCTGATGAAGCACGCTCCGCCCGTGAATCTCCAAGGCGCGATCCTCTACCACTGCGGACCGGTCATGCTGCAGGAGGCCGGCAAGTGGCGCGTCAAAGCCGCCGGCCCCACCACCAGCATCCGCGAAGAACCCTACCAGGCCGAGATCCTCCGCCGATACGGCGTCCGCGCAGTGATCGGCAAAGGCGGCATGGGCGCCAAAACCTTAGCCGCCCTAAAAGAATGCGGCGCGGTTTACCTCAACGCCATCGGCGGCGCCGCCCAGTTCTACGCCCGCTCGGTCGAAGAGGTGCTCGACGTCCATCTCCTGGAACTCGGCATCCCCGAAGCCATGTGGCATCTCCGCGTCAAGGACTTCGCCGCCATCGTCACCATGGACGCCCACGGCGAAAGCCTCCACGCCCGCGTCGAAAAGGAAACCGGCGAAGCCCTCGCCCAACTCCAACCAACGCCCTAGTTGGAAGAGCGCCCCCCGAAAAAGCTGGCGCCGGCGGTTCAAGCCCGTCCCCGGCCGCCATGTTTTCAAGACGATTCGCCTCATCTGGAATACTGGACTATAGAGGAGTGGCTGACTTCCGATTCGCTCCGTGAATCGCTTGGAATCGCGAACAAACGGGCGCTGCCCCGTTTTATATCGCCGGGGATTTTGCGCTTTCCTGCTGGGTTGGTTGCGTTACTATGCGTTCGAGCCTGCCGAAGGGTAGGGCAATGCGGGGATCCAGCCTGAGCGCCGCGCTGAAGGACGCGGCTGGTGGGGCGTGGCAACATGCCTCCCCGCTCTCTCGGAGATAATAAAATTACAAGGCGGCGGCAATGAGCGATCTACAAAATGAAATCGGCAAGCTGTCGGCGACGGAGAAATTCGAGTTGCTCGACGCGCTCTGGGAGAGCCTGGAAGCGGACGAACTTTCCCTCACGGACGTTCAGCGCGATGAGCTGGACTATCGCATCGGCCAGTACCAGCGCAACCCGGATGAAGTCATCCCATGGGAGCAAGTCAAGGCTGGCCTGTTTAAGAAGCCGTGACGCTGCCCGTAGTCTGGATACCCGAAGCGGATGCAGACCTCAACGAAGCGCTCGCCTGGTACAAAAGCATTCACCCTGACCTAGGACTGCGGTTTGCTCTGGCGGTAGATGCCGCAATGGAGGTCGTTGCACGAGTCCTCTCGCCCTCCAAGTTGTGCATGCGCAAATACGCCGGGTGGGCGTAAGACGCTTCCCTTAAGGCCTTTTCTTCACGGCGGAAAGCGATCGGACTGTGGTGATTGGCTGTATGCATGGACGACGCAATTCGAAACGATGGAAGATTCGCCGCAGTCCGGATTGAACAGCTTCAGCCCCGGCGCGAAGCGACAAATCCAGGCGACCGCAAGGCCGCGATGGGCTGACGCCCCCAATCACGGAAGGACCGCTGCATTCCTTTCAGCATTGAGTTACCCAACCTCGCCTTCAGCTAAACTTGGGACACGCTCGCGGCCGCGGTCGTCGCTGCCAGCCTGCCAAAGGAGGCCCCGTTGAAGATCGCCGAGCTTACTTCTGACTCGACCCACAAGGATGGCAGCGCGAAACTCCGGCGCTTTTTGCCGAGCCGGATTGGCCGCGCCTCAATCCGCGCCGTGCGATCTCCGTACAAGACGCAGCCGAAGCGCAAGGAAGCCCTGACCAACTCGTAGGATGCCGCCGGTTCGTCGGCGTGCGATTGCCACCCCGGAGAAAGGCGCTTCACCCTGCCTATTTCTTTGTTCACTTTGTCGAAGAATAATTTGCAATCCCACTTACCGCCGCCCAAGTCCTACAACCAATTGAGCAAGAATGTATCCTCGCGTATCCGCAAGAACAGCCGGAATATCCGTATGGAACACATAGGAATTTTCGGGTATACTGCCGAAGGAAAGCTCAAAACGGATTAGGAGAAACATTCATGAGGATGTTTGCCGCGTTACTCAGTGGGAACGGCCCCCAACCAGGGCCAGAGGGCTTGGGCCAAGCGATGGCGATTACCGTATCGACGAATCAGCGCTTCTGACGCACTTTCCCGTGGCTTTTGTAAAGCTACTTGCCTTCTTGGCCACCGGCGAACAAAGAACGCACATTAACGACCTGAACGCGCTACCGTGGAACGACTTATTAGACTGGCCCCAACCAACTTCTTGCTTGCACCGCTTTGCGAGGATCTAGCTCGACTGGGTGCCGTTGGAGTTGAAGAACTTCGAGAACGGCTTAAGTAGATCCGCCTCCTCATGGTCGTCATCCTCTACGAAGACTTCCCAGAACCATCCAAAATCGCAACGCTCGATCTTTGGATCGGTAGCCCGGCGGAGCCTCCCTAAGAATGCGCGCACTCGCGTTCGCCAAGGTTGCCGGGATGGCCAGCGCTACCGTGGTGCATTGCGCAAGTCCTCACGATTTGCGATACCTTGAAAGGAGAAGCCTGTTATGGATTTCTGGGTGGAGTGTGATCTGGTCGAGCGCGTCGATGGGAAGGTCGGCGGCCGTCCGGTAATCAAGGGCACACGCATTGAACCCGGCGTGATTTTGGCCGACGAGGAATACGGCCGCACGCCGGAACAAACGCAGGCCAGCTTTCCCGCGCTACCGATCGATACCATCCTGGCGATCCGCGCCTTCGCCCACAAGCACCAGCCCGTTCCTTGAAAATACTTTTCGACGCTAACGTGCCGCACGATCTGCGACCGTTCCTTAGCCACCATCAAACCTTCACGGCTGCCTATTTGGGATGGGCCGGGCTGAAGAACGGAGAGCTTCTCTCCGCTGCCGAGGCGGAAAGTTTCGACGTTCTGATTACGGGCGACAAGACCCTTCATCACGAACAGAACATGACGGGCCGCATGATCGCGCTGGTTTCTCTTTCCGCCGTCAACTGGCCGGTCATAGAGCCGCACATCCCAAGAATCGTCGAAGCGGTCGACCATGCCGCGCCGGGCAGCTTCACCCTCGTCGCTTGCGGTGCGTTTGTCGGTCCGGGCCGTCGCTCGAAAGGTCCGGCACTGGGCTAAAACACCGGCCCTGTATCTCGCTACACGCCTCCTTGAGGTAATCGGAAGGATCGCGGTCAAACCGCTCTAGACCGGAAGATCATGCCTGCCTGGACGTCCGGCCGCCAGCGTGCAGCGGCTCTTCCCGGCTCCCTTGCCGGTCAGAGCGAGGAAGAGATCGCCCATCACCATCGAATCCGTCGCGGCGCGGTCGTGTTCTGCATCCGGAAGCGGTTCCAGTCCGGATTGGAGACGGCGCTCCCGGTACTTCGAAGAGATCCACGCGGACACGGTTGTCTTCCGGTGTAAGTACAAGGTGGACGAGGCGCGGCGGAGGCTCGAACGCTGGCCCGACGCTTCACCCCGCCCATTTCTTTGTCCACTTTGTCGAAGAACAGTTTGCAATCCCTCTTGCCGCCGCCCGAGTCCTACAACCAATTGAGCAAGAATGTATCCTCGCGTATCTGCAAGAACAGCCGGAATATCCGTATGGAACACATAGGAATTTTCGGGTATACTGCCGAAGGAAAGCTCAAAACGGATTAGGAGAAACATTCATGAGGATGTTTGCCGCGTTACTCAGTGGGAACGGCCCCCAACCTGGGCCAAAGGGCTTGGGTCAAGCGATGGCTCAAGCGGGACTTCTGGAAGGCACGCTCGAACGGGCTCACCAGGCGATGGTGGAACGGGGCTTTGGCAAGGCGGGCGACCAGGCGGTGTTTGTCGCGCCCGAATTCTGGTTTTCCAATAGCTGGACCGCCGATGACAAGTTTTACAACCACGAAATCAAGCGCTGGATTGTGGCGAGATTGGCCCACATGGCGAAGACGTACCCGAACGTTCTGCTGATTCCGGGCACCGTGTTGTGGGTAAAAGAGAAGAAGAAGGACGGGGATCAGGTTTCCAAGATCGCAACCAGGATCAAGTCGGCGGAAGCCTATCATGCAAAAACGTTCGATGGGTTAAAAGATCGGCCTTACGGCCAAGCCTACGATTTCCCTTGGCTGAAAAAGGCGCAGGTAAATGAACCCGGATGGAGCCACAACATTCCCAAGGCATCCGGCGCGAATCTTCCGCAAACGCCCGGTCCCCTGGATTACCTAACGGCGTCCGGCGATATCCTGATCGGGCAGAATACCGCCTACGTCTGCAAGAACGAGACGATCCTGAAGTACCACAAGATCGGGAATTCGGCCGAGACGCACGGATACGGGCAAAACATCGTATTCGCGCCGGGAAGCATCGCCGGCCAATTCCTCGTGGGCAATGTTCGTTACGGCTTGGAGATTTGCATGGACCACTGGCTGGGAATTCTGGCCGAGAGCGGCGCGGCGAAGGTCGATGTTCAGGTGGTCACATCCTCCACGACTCCGACGCGCAAATTTCACTTCAACACCAAGACGAACGGCATTTTTGTGCATGCATCCAATCCGCCGCTCCAAACCGGCTCCGCTCATGTCTTCGGTGACACGAAGGTTCCCGCGTACGTCCGCCTCGCGCAATACCCCGGGCTTTCCCTGGATCTGCTGATTGCAGTGAACGGAGACAACAACAATTGCTCCCCAGGCGATCCGCTCAAACCCGTGGAGCCACAAGGAAACGACGACATCTTCCAGGCGCTGCCGGCCGTGAAAACCGTGCATTCGAACCTGCTGCAGTAGCGGGCGGATTGCTCGCTGCTACCATCGCCGCCAAGCCGCGCTTCCTGAACCGCGGCGAACCATAGCCCGAGCGCGCGGACCACCTTCAAAATTCGCGCGAAGCTCGCGCTCCCAGAATCGGTCGCTTCATAGCGTTTCACCCGCTGCGGCTTTACCCCTAAGCGCTGCCCAGGCCCTCCCGCGTCATCCCCGCCGCGATGCGTGCGCGGATCGACGCCTTCGGCAAATCCTCCACTTCACCCTGCTCCTCTAACTCTTCCATCGGGCTCCGGGCCGCCTCGCGCTCCGCGTCCGATAGGCGCGGCGTCATATTCGCGCCACGTCTCAGACCGGCCAATTCGGCGA
The DNA here is from genome assembly GCA_963823105.1 of uncultured Acidobacteriota bacterium. Lineage (GTDB taxonomy): Bacteria > Acidobacteriota > Terriglobia > Bryobacterales > Bryobacteraceae > JAJYKC01. Next base: position 24,801 of record CAWGKC010000003.1, on the reverse strand, counting down.
GTGCGCCGTGAAACCACCGGGCTTCCGCCTTCGTGATGCGGTACTGCTTTTCGCTCTTGATCGCCTTTTCCCGCTCCTTCGAAGCCTGACCGCTAGATCCCTTTCAGTTCTCCGCCCAACACATTCAACTGAAAAAACTCCACAAATGCCGTACCGATCTCCCCTTCCGGCAGTTGCGCCGGAAAGAACTCACCCAGGAACCGCCGTTTCTGCGCCACGCGGCCTCGCGAGTAATCCCAGAAGACCGGATCGCGAAACTGCCATCCAGGTAAACCAATCGATCGGCGGCGCCGCGCAGTTCTACGCCCGCTCGCTTGAAGACCTGCTGAATGTGCATCTCGCCGAGCTCGGCATCCCGGAAGCCATGCGGCATCTCTTCGTCCAGGACTTCCCCGCCATCATCATGGACGCCCACGGCGAGAGCCTCCACTCCCGCTCCGAAAAGGAACCTGGGTCCGAAATTCGATCCCCGCGGTTCAAGCGATCACCCATGAAGCCCCGCAAACTTCTTCCGCCTATCCCTACCGGCGAGGAACGGAGTTTTTCGACAGCTCCAAACTTCCCATATCTCTTTCGTAAGTGGATGTGGTAGAGTTCCGGAGAAGGTAGGGAGGGGTAAAAACGATGGGTTTTGCTAAACAGCCAGCGCTCGATGAAGTGAAGCTCGCCATGGCGGAAACGAACGATCTCTTCAACGTCGAGGTGTTCGGAAAACGGAACTTCGACGCTCTCGATCGGATTTACACTTCCGACGCTCGTATCCTACCGCCAGGGGCGCCAATGGTTACCGGCCGGGAGTCGATCAAGAAGTTTTGGTCCGAGCTCATCCAGTCGGTAAACGCGAAATCCGCGGTCCTCTCGTCCGTGGACGTAATGCCAGCGGGCGATGGAGTCGTCGAAATCGGGAGCGCTACCCTCACAGTTGAGCCGCAAGGACAGTCTGCGACGCAAATGGAATTGAAGTACGTCGTCTACTGGCGGCAAGAAGAGCGCCTGTGGAAGTGGCACGTGGACATCTGGAACCAAAACTCTTAATACCTTTCGTCGATTCGATCCGGCCCTCCGAGCCGATCTCTCGAAAGTGAAGCGCCTAGCAAACCTGCGCTCCCTCGGCAATCCCGGATAATCGGAGATTAGCGGCGGCTCGTCAACCTTGAAATTCAGCTTTGCGATTTGCTCCAAAACATTCTCCCCCGCTATCCGCGGTTATGCGCCGTTGATGACCACGGCGACCATATTCGTAACTTCCCAAGCCCACCAGGATGGAACATCCAACGCGCTTCCCTCCATCGCCTATTCAAGCGCTTCCTCGGGCGGTGTATTCGATGAGGCGCACGTCAAAATGTCGCAGATCGCGGAGGTCCTCGATCGCTACGACTTGGTGCCGCATGGCGGGGCGGATAAAACCGACACGATCCAAAATGCCAAAGTAGGAGAAATCTCGGAGACGATCCGACAAGCTGTCCGGCACGATCTCAACGATAGCGCGTGGCTTAACCGAAATCGCCCCGGCGATCGCCCCGAACCCGCTCATCGCTACCCGCTGCGAACCAACCGCACCGCCTTGGGCATCTTCAGCCCAAGCGCCTGGACCACCTTCAGAATTCGCGCGAAGCTCGCGCTCCCGTAATCGGTCGCTTCATAGCGTTGCACCTGTTGCGGCTTTACCCCTAAGCGCCGCGCCAGGCCCTCCTGCGTCATCCCCGCCGCGATGCGTGCGCGGATCAACGCGTTCGGCAAATCCTCGACTCCTTCGAGCACCACTTCCTTGCTCTTACCCGCGTGGAGCCGCTCGTACGCTTCGACCTGCTCCTGCAACTCTTCCATCTGGCTCCGGGCCGCCTCGCGCTGAGCGTCCCATAGGCGGGGCGCTATAGTCGAGGGACGTCTCCGACCGGCCAATTCGGCGAGAGCGTCCTGAAACCGCCGGACTTGCGCCTTCGTGATGCGGAACTGCTTTTCGTTCTTGATCACCTTTTCCCGCTTCCTCGGAGCCTGACCTCTAGAATCCCTTTCGGTTCTCCGCTCAACTAATTCACCTGAAAAAACTCCACAAATGCCGTACCGGTCGCCCCTTCCGGCAGTTGCGCCGGGAAAAACTCGCCCAGGAACCGCCGTTTCTGTGCCGCGCGGCCTCGCGAGAAATCCCAGAAGACCGGGTCGAGCCTGTCTTCGTCCACGTTCCTCACGTCCCAACAAGCGTCGAAGTCGCCGGGGTGTTCCTTCCGGGTCACGAAACTGCCATCCAGGTAAACCAATCGGCAGCCGGCTTTTCGCAACTCCCCACAAGCCCGCCGGAACCCCGCAAACAGCGCCTGCCGCCGCGGATTGAAGCCCAGACGACCTTCCATCTCCGGCCAAGTGGCGACATGCACGCCGGGCGGAAGGTCGCCGTTCTTCGACCATTCTGGAATCATTGTATCAACACTACAGGATCGTTGTATTGAACGAACTCATCACAAAGGACGAAAATTCGCGAGAACCCGCTGCCCAATTGCGGAATCAAGGAAACATCGCGGCGTCGGACAGGAGCGCGGACGCTCCTCTTGGGATGAATGCCGGCCGGAAACCGCCGATTGGAACGCCAAAACGCCGTTCATGGCGGAGAGGGGGGGATTCGAACCCCCGGTAGACTTTAAAGGCCTACGACGGTTTAGCAAACCGCTGCTTTCGACCACTCAGCCACCTCTCCGGACCCGTTGCCAATGGCTCTTACGATGCTAACATACGCTCTATTTCTTTTCGAGCGCCGCGATAGAATGCCGCGGCCTGGCCGCTCACTCTTCGACTCCACCCGGAAGCCGCCCGCCCCCATATCACGGAGCCGTAGCAGCCGTGGTCGCCGGCAAAGGACCGGGCCCGCCGTGCCGTTCTACTCGGCGGGATGTTCTTTGCGCCAGGCTTTCAAATAGCGCGCGGCCTTCGGTTCTTTCGGGTTCCATCGCGGGGCGGCGGGGTTGTCGGCGAGCATGAAGAGCGCGACGGCGACGGAGCGGTCCACCTTGGCCATGTTTTCATAATTCACCTTCGGCCACTCGTCGCCGAGGCCGTGGTAGTCGGGGTAATCGAAGGCGACGCAGAGGGTGTGGGCGGGGACGCCGACGTCGGCGAGGGCCTGGTTATCGCTGCGCGAAAAATAAAGGTCGCTATTTTTGGGGTGCTTGTAGATCTTCACTCCGGTGAGCGCGCCGGCTTTCACCAGGACGTCGCCGACGGTCGAATAGCCGAAGCCGGTGAGGCTGGCGTTGTTCAATTGCGGCCCTTCGGTGGAGTCGGTGCGGCCTACCTGTTCGAGGTTGATGTCGGCGACGGTTTTAGCGATGGGGACGACCGGATGGGCGGCGTAGTAATGAGAGCCGAGGTCGCCTTTCTCCTCGCCGAAGAAGGCGACGAAGACGATGGTGCGGAGCGGATGGACAGGCATTGCCGCGAAGGCGTGGGCGAGTTCCACGACGGAGACCGTGCCGCTGCCATCGTCGTTGGCGCCATTGAAAATGCGGTCTCCGTCGCCGTCGGGCTTCATGCCGACGTGATCGTAGTGAGCGGTCACCATGACGCAGGTGTCCTTGAGTTTGGGATCGGAGCCGCGCAGGATGCCGACGACGTTTTTGAGCTTCACCGGCGTTTTCAACGGCGCGGCGATGTGAACGGCGGCCATCGTTTTCGCGTCGCCGGAGGGAAGCGTTTTGAAGAGTTCGACGATCGCGCCGCTCTTGACCTGGATGCGAGGGAGGGAGAACATTCCCTCGCCGGCGGGGCGGGACGGGTCCACCAAACGTTGGCCGCTTGCGGCGCCCATCGGCTGCTCACCCACCATAATTAGCAGCGCGGGTTTGGATTCCTGTATGAGGGAAAACGCGGCGCCTGCGCCGGCCATGCCGCGGCGTGGCGCTTGCAAAATCACCACGCGCCCCTCGAGATCCGCGGGCTTCACGGCGGAGACGGCCGCTTTGTCGGAGAGGTCCAGCTTGAAGACGGCGGTGTCGTCTAGATCCAGCGCCTGGCCGGTGGAAAGGCTCACGTCTTGCGGGCCGGCGGGGGCGGCTTGCCCCTCGTGAACGAGCGAGAGCGAGAAGCCTTCTTTCACCGGTGTCACTTGGTCGAAGAGCGCGGTTTGAAAGTAGCCGTCGTCGCCGCCGGGATCGAGACCGGCGCGGCGGAACTCGCTGGCGATGTATTCGGCGGCCAGATCGAGGCCGCGCGAAGGTGTATCGCGGCCTTCCAAAAGGTCGGAAGACAGGAACGACAGCATGCCGCGCAGGTCGGAGGCGGAGACGCCGCGCATCAGTTGCCTCTCAGCGGCGGTGAGGACGGGCTTGGGCTTGGCTGGCTCGCTGGCGGCGCAGAGCAGCGCGCTCATCGCGAACATGGAGACGGGCAGAGTTCGAGTCATGGGGAAACCTTCAGTCTAGCCGCTCGGCCCGCGCTTCGCGCCGCTCATCCCAATTGCCGCCGCCGCGCGCGCCTTCGCCCGTATTCTCGAACCAGGAGAAAAACACCATGCGAATTCCAATCGCTCTGACACTGACCATGGCTCTCGGTTCGCTCGCGCTGCGAGGGGCCGAAACGGGGGCCAAACCACCGTCCTTCGCCGTTCAAGTTACCGGGACGGGCAAACCGGTCATCCTGATTCCGGGCCTTTCGTCTTCGGGCGCCGTGTGGGACGGCGCCGTGGCGCACCTGAAAGATCGTTACCAATGCCATGTATTGACGCTCGCCGGATTCGCCGGGCAACCGCGAATCGAAGCGCCGTTTCTCGAAACGGTTCGCAACGATCTGGCCGCTTACATCCGCGCGAACAAGCTGGACCATCCGGTGATCGTTGGACACAGCCTGGGCGGGTTCATGGCGTTATGGCTTGGCTCGCACGATCCGGATTTGGTGGGTCCGCTGGTGATCGTCGATGCGCTGCCGTATTTGCCGGCGGTCTTCAATCCGGCGGCGACGGTTGAAAACAGCAAAGCAATGGCGGAGCAGATGCGCGCGGCGATGGCGGCGGGCGGCGCGAATTTCGAGAAGCAGTCCGCGGCGGCCGTCAAAGGCATGGTCACCGGCGGCGCGAACTTCGATCTGGTGATGTCGTGGGCCAAGACGACCGATCCGGTGGCGGCAGCCGACGGAATGTACGATATGTTTACGAACGATCTGCGCAAAGATGTCGCGCGCGATCGTTTCGCCGACGCTGGTGCTGGGGACGTGGATCGCCTATCGCGACAACGACCAGGACACGGCGACGAGGGGCGAGGTGGAGAAGAACTTTCAAACGCAGTTCGCGAATTTGAAGAACGTGAAGATCGTGCTGGCGGACCACGCGCGACACTTCATCATGCTGGACGATCCACAATGGTTTTACAGCCAGGTGGACGCGTTCCTCAGCGCCACGGCGGCAAAGAAGTAGAAGGCCATGACGAACGCCAGGCGGCAGCGGATCTATCTCACGTGCCAGATCGCGGGTTGGACGGTGCATGCGCTGATCAACCTGGGCTTCGCGCTGACCGGCTCCGCCATTAACGTCCGGTTAATGGTGGCGCTGGTGTGGGCCGAGTCGCTGGCCGCCTTCTCGTCTCATCTGCTGCGCGCCTGGATTCACCGCCACGGGTGGCTGCAACTGTCGCTTCGGCGGGTGGCGCCGCGCGTGTTCCTGGGGAGCCTCGCTTGCGGCGCGGGCGTCACCCTCGTCACCTCGACCACCTCGGTCCTCGTCTTCCACTTGAATCGCGAACCGAGTTGGAACTGGATTTACGTGATTCCGATTTTCTTCATTTGGAGCGTGGTGGTTTTTCTGTGGGCGGTGATTTATTTCGGCGTGCATTACTTCGAGGGTTATCAGGACGCGCGCCTCGAACAACTGCGGCTGGCGGTGGCGGTGAAGGATTCCGAGCTGCGCGCGCTGCTCAGCCAAATCAATCCGCACTTCATTTTCAATTGCCTGAACAGCCTGCGGGCGTTGATCTCGGAGGACCCTCCGCGGGCGCAATCGATGGTGGACGAGTTGGCGGGCATTCTGCGCTACTCGCTGAAATCGGGCCGTGTGGAAACGGTGGCGCTGGAGGACGAGTTGGCGGCGATCCGCGCCTATTTGAAATTGGAGCTGATCCGGTTCGAGGACCGGCTGAGGGTGAGCATGGACATCGACCCGGCGACGCTCGACGCGCTGGTGCCGCCGATGCTGGTGCAGTCGCTGGTGGAAAACGGGGTGAAGCACGGCGTATCGCGGCTGGCGCAGGGCGGCGAGATCCGGGTGGTGTCGCGAATCGGGCGGGACGCGCTGACGATTCAAGTGGTGAACAGCGGGCAACTGGCGCCGTCGGCCGAGGGAGCGACGCGGATCGGGATGGAGAACGCACGCGAGCGCCTGCGCATCCTTTATGGCGGCGCGGCGTCGCTGATCCTGCGCAATCTGGACGCTGGCTCTGTGCTGGCGGAGTTGTCGCTGCCATTGCGGAGGACGCCGGCGTGAAGGCGCTCATCGTCGACGACGAGCGGTTGGCGCGGAACGAGCTGCGGCGGCTGTTGGCGGCGCATCCGGAGGTCGAAATCGCCGGCGAAGCGCGCGACGCCTTCGAAGCCGAGACGCTGGTGGGGCGTTTACAGCCGGATCTTTTGTTTTTGGATATTCAGATGCCGGAGCGCAATGGGTTCGAGCTGCTGGAGCGGCTGGACGACGCTCCGCAGGTGATCTTCACCACCGCTTACGACGAGTATGCCATCCGCGCGTTCGAGGTGAGCGCGATCGATTATTTATTGAAGCCGGTGACGCCGGAGCGTCTGGCGGCGGCGCTTGGCAAGCTGCCGCGCCCGAGTGCGGCGAGCGGGCCGCAAGAGCGGATTTTCGTGAAGGACGGCGAGCGCTGCTGGTTTGTGCGTCTGGCGGAGATCGCGCTGCTCGAATCGGAGGGCAATTACACGCGCCTGCACTTCGACGGGCATCGTCCGCTGGTGCTTCGCTCGTTAAATTATCTGGAGGAGCGGCTGGACGCGGCGGTATTTTTCCGGGCCAGCCGCAAACATATTTTGAATCTGACGCGCATCGCATCGATCGATCCGTGGGCGAACGGAGGATTGTTGGTGAAGTTAAATTCCGGGCATGAGGTGGAAATGTCCAGGCGGCAGGCGCAGAAGTTCAAGGAGCGGATGAGCCTGTAGGAAGGCGGCGCAAGGTTTGGAATAATCCGTTCCGGCGGAGGCATCATATAGGGTAGGAGCGCACTATGTTGATCGGAAAACCGCCGGGAATCCCGTCGTCGGAGATTACGCCGCAGCGCGTCTATCTGAGCCGCCGCAAGCTGCTGGCGGGAGCGGCGGGGATGGCGGCGATGTTCGGAGCGGCGCTCGCGCGCGGCGGCCAAGTTGACGGATTTAAAGAAAAGCCCGTTCAGCACCACGGAGCCGGAGACGCCGTACAACGTCGTCACCGGCGTATAACAACTATTACGAGTTCGGCACGGGCAAGGATCAGCCGGCCAAGTTTGCCCAGACGCTGAAGACACGGCCGTGGACGGTGAAGGTGGAAGGCGAAGTGGCGAAGCCAACGGTGTTCGACATCGACGAAATCATGAAGCTGGCGCCGCTGGAGGAGCGGATTTACCGGCATCGCTGCGTGGAGGGATGGTCGATCGTCGTGCCGTGGATCGGGTTTTCGTTGAGCGAGATTATCCAGCGCGTGGAGCCGACGGGGAAGGCGAAGTTCGTGGCGTTTCAAAGCCTCTACAGCGTGCAGCAGATGCCGCAGAGCAAGTACGCGGGCATTCCACTGCCGTATGTGGAGGGGCTGCGGATGGACGAAGCGATGAATCCGCTAACGCTGCTCTCGGTGGGGTTGTACGGCGACGTGCTGCCCAATCAGAACGGCGCGCCGGTGCGATTGGTGATCCCGTGGAAGTACGGGTTCAAGAGCATCAAGTCGATCGTCAAAATTAAATTCGTTTCCAAGGAACCGCTAACGACCTGGAACATGGCCAACGCGCATGAATACGGTTTCTATTCGAATGTGAATCCGGAAGTGGACCATCCGCGTTGGAGCCAAGCCACCGAGCGGCGGCTGGGCGATTTCCTCCGGCGGAAGACGCTGATGTTCAATGGCTATGGCGACGAAGTGGCCAAGATGTACGCCGGGATGGATCTGAGGAAGAACTTCTAAGCGCGCATGAGGAAGTGGTGGAAGATTGCGCTGTTCGTATTGTGTCTCGCGCCCGCGCTCACTCTGGCGTGGAGCGGGCTTGCACCAGAACCTGGGCCCGAATCCGGTGGAGACGATCACCCATACGACCGGAAACTGGACGCTGCGACTGCTATTGATCACGCTGGCGGTGACGCCGCTGCGCAAGATTCTTCAACGGCCGGATCTGATCCGCTACCGGCGGATGCTCGGCTTGTTCGCGTTCTTCTACGGCACTCTGCACTTGCTGACGTACCTGTGGCTGGACCAATCGTTCAGCGTGCCGGCGATGCTGAAGGACGTAGTGAAGCGGCCGTTCATCACGGCGGGAATGACGGGGTTTCTGTCGATGCTTCCGCTGGCGGTGACATCCACGGCAGGATGGATCCGAAGATTAGGCGGCCGGAACTGGCAGCGGCTGCACCGATTGATTTACCTGGCGGCGACGGCGGGCGTGGTTCATTATTACTGGCTGGTGAAATCGGACGTGCGGATGCCGTTGCTTTATGCGGGATTATTGACACCGCTTCTGGCGTGGCGGGTGGTGGAAGCGGCGCGCAAGCGGCGGCCTCGCTTGGCCGCGGCCGCGCTACGCTAGTGTTCCAGCGCGTCCAGTTCGGGCTAACGGGACATTGACGCGGCGGTCCATAAACACCCGTTTCGATTTACGCGATAGGGGGTGGGGAGCCTTGTTGATTCCACGTTCGCGTTATGCGAGCATGGAGATGTGAATGTGATCAGCTCGGCGACCATCAAGAGGTACGCGGCTCTTCACGCGGATGCGGCCGAAGAACTTTTGAGGTGGCGCAAGGCAGCTAGCCACGCGGTTTGGAGAGACATTCACGAGGTTCGCATGCACTTTCGGGATGCCGACCAGTACAAGTCGCTGTTGATTTTCAACGTCCGGCACAACGACTACCGCCTGATAGCGAAGGTCGACTATCGGGCAAAGCTTCTGATGGTTAAAGGATTCCTCACTCACAAGGAATACACACGAGGAGATTGGAAGAAATGGGCGCGCTAGTTATCGACAACAAGAAATACGCTCGGGTATTGGCGAAAGTCCTGCCGAAAGTGATCGCGACGGACGAAGAGGACGAACGCATGCTGGCCGAAGTCGAGAAGCTGATGGACAAGGGTGAGCGTCGCACGGCGGAGGAGGACGCCGCCCTTGAGCTGATGGTTCGTCTTATCAAGGACTACGAAGAGGAGCGGCATCCTCTGCCCGATTCGAGTCCTCAGGAGATGTTGGTGTATCTGATGGAGCAACGAGGCTTGAAGCAAGCCGACCTACTTCCGATTTTCAAATCCAGGGGCTACGTATCCGACGTCGTCCACGCGAAACGCGCCATCAGTAAGGCGCATGCCAAGCAGCTCGCCGCGTTTTTCAGGGTCTCTGTGAACCTATTTCTCTGATTGCCGCGGCCGCGCTACGCTAGTGGGTTATGGCACAAGCGCCGGTGGTTCGCGCGCCGCGCGGGCGCGAGATTCGTTGTAAGGGTTGGCATCAGGAGGCCGCGCTCCGGATGCTGATGAACAACCTGGACCCCGATGTCGCGGAGCGTCCGGACGAGCTGGTGGTTTATGGCGGGACGGGGCGGGCGGCGCGAAGCTGGGAGGCCTTTCACGCGATCGTGCGGGCGCTGAGCGGCCTGGAGAACGACGAAACGCTGCTGGTTCAATCGGGCAAGCCGGTGGGCATTTTTCGCACGCACGATCAAGCGCCGCGGGTGTTGATCGCCAATTCGAACCTGGTGGGGCATTGGTCGAACTATTCGGAGTTCCGGCGGCTGGAGCGGCTGGGGTTGACGATGTACGGGCAGATGACGGCGGGGTCGTGGATCTATATCGGCAGCCAGGGCATTGTGCAAGGAACGTTTGAGACGTTCGCGGCCGCGGCCGGCCGGCACTTCGGCGGGAGCTTGCGCGGGAAGCTGGTGGTGTCGGGCGGGATGGGGGGGATGGGCGGCGCGCAACCGCTGGCGGCGACGATGAACGAGGCTTGTTTTCTGGGCATCGACGTGGACGCGGCGCGCATTCAAAAGCGCCTGGACACGGGCTATTGCGACCGCATGACCGGCAGCCTGGACGAGGCGCTGCGGTGGTGCGAGGAAGCGCGCGGGCGCGGGGAAGCGATCTCGGTGGGCCTGGCGGCCAACTGCGCCGATGCGCTGCCGGAGATGGTGCGGCGGGGCGTCGTGCCGGATATTCTGACCGATCAAACCAGCGCGCACGACGCGCTGCAGGGGTACGTTCCCAACGGCATGACGCTCGACGAAGCGCTGGCGCTGCGGTGCGCGGACCCGGACGACTACATCCAGCGATCGATGGAGGCGATGGCCACGCACGTACGGGCGATGCTGGCGCTGAAGCGGATGGGCGCGGTGACGTTCGATTACGGCAACAACCTCCGGACGCAGGCGAAGCTGGCGGGCGTGGAGAACGCGTTCGACATTCCGGGCTTCGTGCCGGAATACATACGGCCGTTGTTTTGCGAAGGCAAGGGGCCGTTCCGGTGGGTGGCGTTGTCGGGCGAGGCGGAAGATATTCGCGTCACCGATAAACTGGCGCTGGAGTTGTTTCCGAAGAACGAGGTGCTGGAACGGTGGATGCGCCTCGCGTCGAAGCGCATCCATTTTCAAGGGCTGCCGGCGCGGATTTGCTGGTTAGGATACGGCGAGCGGGCGGAGTTCGGAACGGCGATGAACGATTACGTGAAGGCGGGGAAGATTCAGGCGCCGGTGGTGATCGGGCGGGATCATCTGGACGCGGGATCGGTGGCGTCGCCTTACCGCGAGACCGAAGCGATGGCCGACGGCTCGGACGCGATCGCCGACTGGCCGCTGCTGAACGCGATGGTGAATACGGCGGCGGGCGCGTCGTGGGTTTCGATTCACAACGGAGGGGGCGTGGGGATCGGCTATTCGCAGCACGCGGGGATGGTTGTCGTGGCCGATGGGAGCGCGGACTGCCGCAAGCGTCTGGAACGGGTGCTGACGACGGATCCGGGGACGGGCGTGATGCGCCATGTGGACGCGGGCTACGAGCGCGCGGCGGATTTCGCGCGGGAGCATGGCGTGAAGATTCCGATGCCGCGGGCCGAATCGAAGGAATGACCGGCGCGCCGCTGGCCGTCGTGAATTGCGGGCAGTTGGTCACCCTGGCGGGGCCGAAGCGGGCGCGCGTGGGGGCGGAGTTGCGCGAGTTGGCGATCGTCGAGGACGGGGCGCTGCTGGCGCGCGATGGGCGGATCGAGGCGGTGGGGCCGCGAAGCGATGTGGAGCGGCTGATTCCGGAAGACGCGGAGGTGATCGACGCGGGAGGGCGCATCGTGCTGCCGGGATTCGTGGACGCGCATACGCACCTGGTTTTCGCGGGAAATCGCGCCGATGAATTCGCGTTGCGGGCGGAGGGGGCGACGTATGAAGAGATCGCGGCGGCGGGCGGCGGGATTCGCTCCACGGTGCGGAAAGACGCGGGCGGCGAGCGAGGACGAGTTGTTCGAAGCGGCGATGCGCCACGCGCAATGGTTCGTGCGAAACGGGACGACGACGATCGAGGCGAAATCGGGATACGGGCTAACGCTCGACGACGAATTGAAACTGTTGCGGGTGATCCGGCGAGTGGATCGGGACTCGCCGCTTCGCGCTGCGCCGACGTTTCTCGGCGCGCACGAGGTACCGGACGAGTTCCGCGGGCGAAAGAAAGAGTACATCGACTTGGTTACGCGGGAGATGCTGCCCGCGGTGGCGCGGGAGAAGCTGGCGGAGTATTGCGACGCCTTCTGCGAGCCATCGGTTTTCACGGTGGAAGATACGCGGGAGATTTTCGCGAAGGCGCGCGAGTTGGGCTTGGGGCTGCGGCTGCACGCCGATCAGCTTGGCCTTTCGCAGGGCGCGGAGTTGGCGGCGGAAATGGGCGCGGCGACGGCCGATCATCTGGAGCACACGGGAGCGGCGGGCATCGAGGCGATGCGCCGCGCGGGGACGCAGCCGGTGCTGCTGCCCGGATCGGTCTACGCGTTGGGGCGGCGGCGTTATCCCGACGCGCGGGCGATGATCGCGGCGGGCCTGGCGATCGTGCTGGCGACGGATTTCAATCCCGGCTCTTCGCCGACGCCGTCCATTCCGACGATCCTGTCGATCGCCTGCACTCAGATGAAAATGGCTCCGCCGGAGGCGATTACGGCGGCGACGATCAACGCGGCGTACAGCCTGGGCAGGGGAGGGAGCGTAGGATCGCTGGAGGCGGGCAAGCGCGCGGACTTCGCGATCCACGATTGCGCCGACTATCGCGAGCTGGCGTGCTTCTTCGGAATCGAACCGGCGTGGCTGGTGGCGCGGGATGGCGCGGTGGTGTTCCAACGCGGGTTCGATTCTCCGAAATAATCGTATAGAGTTTTCCGGGCGAGACGATACTCTCTGGTTTGCCAAGAGAATTCCGAGAGACCCAAAAGGGAAACGGCGCGCCTCGTTGGCAAACCGGAACCGCACGGGCGAGCACGCGCCGGACATCCGGCGGCGGAACGCGCGTAAGGCGGAAGCCGGGCGGTTGGAAGAGAACACCTATTTAAATACTTACTAGCGGCGATTCCACTGGAGTATTGCCTTGTTACGGCCGATAACCCGGTTGAATCGATTTCAAAAGGCCGATCGTTACAGTCGGTAATTCATAACTACAGAAGGAGTGTGTTCAGTGGGGAGACTTGCGACAATTTGCACGGCGTTCGTCGCCGTGACGGCGGCTTACGCTCAGAGCGGCGTGGAAGCGATGCGTCCGCCGGGCGAGGCCGTGCGGCAAATGCACCGGTCGCCGCTCCGGGGAGCCGCGGCGGCGTCCGGTAAGCTTCAAGCGGCGAATGGAGTCATGTATCACAACGGCCCGCTGATGCTGGGGACGGTGAACTTGTATCTTATTTTCTACGGCTCGTGGGGGCCGAAACAAATCGCACTGATAACGAATTGGGCGGGACACATCGGAGGATCGCCTTACTTCAATATCAATACGACCTATTCCGATTGGGCGGGGCGTTACATTTCCAATTCCGTGGCTCTCGCGGGAACGGCGAAGGACGCTTATTCCCTGGGAAAGTCGCTGAGCGACGCGCAGGTGGAACAGGTGGTGACGGACGCGATCTCAGAGGGTTCGCTGCCGATGGACGTGAACGGAGTGTACTTCGTGATGGCGAGCGCGGACGTGGCGCAGACGGCGGGATTCTGCACGGCTTTCTGCAGCTATCACGTGGACTCGCTGTTCAACGGCCAGACGATTAAGTACGTCTTCGTCGGGAACCCGGCGACGCAGTGTTTGTCTTCGTGCGCGGCGCAGTCGATTAGCCCGAACGGTCTGCCGGGAGTGGACGCGATGGTTAATTCGGCGACGCACGAGTTGGACGAAGTGGTAACGGATCCGCAGCTCGACGGCTGGTTTTTCCCGGACGGGTACGAGGTGGCGGACGAATGCGCGTGGACCTTTGGGAGCGAGCACAGCCTAAGCAATGGCGCCAAGGCGAACATGGCTCTGGGCGGCAAGGAGTATCTGATCCAGCAAACGTGGGTCAATTCCGGCGGAGGGTATTGCGCGCTAAGTTACTAAGAGGCGCGGGGCGTTCGGGGAGCGCTCCTCTAAATTCACGGATATCGATTGGTTCGTTTTTGGTTTGCCGTTCCGATCCGATTTGCTCTCTTTCCTTTGTTTCCTAATAATTTAGTGCAACGTTGCTTTTTACGAAGATCAAAAACCCGTTCAGGTCACCCTTAAACTGGATAGGGGCCGCGTCAAACGCGAGCGGCCAGCGCCCACCTTTTTGCATTCGCGATCTCCCTTGTCTAGAATGGAGACTGCTTAGCGGCGAGGACGAAGATGATCAGTCGTCTCGCTCTTGGTTACACAATAGCGCGGGGGAGGAAAAAAACGAGCGGCGGAATTCGCGAATGGGTTGTAAGGTGTTGAGGGGTAAGGGAAAGAAATATTTTTTGGGGACGTGACCGTTAAGCGGCCACTCTTCAATATGCTAATGGGGCCATGGGGCCCCTTGCGGGGCGAACGCGTCGCGGCGGTGGACGATCCGGAGAGGCGGTCCGAAGACGACGCTCACAATGTCGAAGCGGGTTTTCTCCCACGGGACGCGGGCGATGCGGGCGTAACTTCGCGCGGCGCGTAGTAGATTCCGGCGCTTCTCCTCGTCCACGGCGCGGTCCGGCGTGCCGAAGTCGGCGGTCTGGCGGGCTTTGACCTCGATGAAAACGAGCGTCCCCTCGCCGCGCGAAAATTCCCAGGCCACGAGGTCCAACTCGACGTCGCCGCCCTCCTGGCGCCAGTTGCGGGCGACGACGGTCATGCCGTGGCATTGCAGATAGCGCTGCGCGAGATCTTCGCCGCGCCGGCCGGCGGCTTGAGCGGGGTTTTCCGTTTTGCGCTGCGCGCGGTGGCGCAATTCATCGGAGGCGCGGTACAGAAACTGGAGCATGGACGATCACACCGCTTCGAATTCGAATTCCATCACCTTCCCCCGAACCAGGTAGCAGAGATAGTGCTCCCAGAACCGGCGGAAGCGCGGGAAGCGGTTGACCAGGAATTCGAAACCGAGCCACCGCCACAACGCTAGTAGCTTCACGCGAACGGAAATCTCGCGAAAGCGCCGCTTAGAATAATATCCGAATCCGGCGTTGTCGGCGCCGAAGTAGCGGAAGGAAAAACTATTGAGGTGCCAGCGGTGGGTGGGATCGCAGAAGGAGCTGAAATCGGTGTAGTGGGGCGTGACCAGGAAAACGCGGCCGCCGGGGCCGGCGAGGCGGTGGAACTCCTCCATGGTGCGGATGACGTCGGAGACGTGCTCGATGACGTGAACGGCGCGGACGCGGGGGAAGGCGCCGTCGCGGAAGGGATAGGGAAAACGGTCGAGGTCGCAGAGGACGTCGGCGGCGGTTCCGGCGATGCGGTCGATCCCGATGGAGCCGGGAAATTTTCGAATGCCGCAGCCGACGTCGAGAACGCGCGGAACGGTTGCGGTCAGCCCTGCTGGGCTGTTTTCAGGCATTGTTCCAGTGTATCGACGGCGAAGGCGGCCTGATCGCGCGTGACGACGAGCGGCGGGCAGAGGCGGATGGAGTTCTGTCCGGCGCCGAGGACGAGCAGGCCGCGCTCGAAGGCGAGGTGTTCGACGCGGTCGCGAATCTCCGGCGCGCGCTCCTTGGCCGGGCCGCCGCGGACGAACTCGATGCCGATCATCAAGCCGCGCCCGCGCACATCGCCGACGGAGGGGAAGCGCCGCGGCCAATCGGCGATGCGGCTCATGATGTATTCGCCGATGCGGGCGGCGTTTTCGACCAGTTCGTTTTCGAGCAATTCGATCGTGGCGAGCGAGGCGGCGACGGCGACCGGATTGCCGCCATAGGTGGAGGCGTGCGCACCGGGTTTCCATTGCATGACATCGGCGCGGGCCACGGTGGCGCTGAGCGGCATGCCGCTGGCGATGCCCTTGGCGATGGTGATGATGTCGGGCGCGAAGCCGAAATGATCCGAGGCCCACATTTTGCCGGTGCGTCCCATGCCGCTTTGCACTTCGTCGGCGATCAGGAGCAGGTTATGGCGCTTGGCCATGGCCTGGAGTTCGTCGAAGAATTTTTGCGGCGGCACGACGTAGCCGCCTTCGCCCTGGATCGGCTCAAGGACGATGGCGGCGATCTCATCCACGGGCAGGATGGTTTCAAACAGGCGCTCGGCCTGTTTCAGGCATTCGACGTGGCAGGTCTTCACGTCGAGGTTCACCGGGCAACGGTAGCAATAAGGATAGGCGATGTGCTGAACGCCGGGAACGAGCGGGCCGAATTTCTTGCGCTGGGTGACCTTGCTGGCGGTGAGCGAGAGAGCGCCCATGGTGCGGCCGTGGAAGGAGCCGAGGAAGGCGAGGAATTTGTCGCGACCGGTGTGATAGCGGGCCATTTTGAGCGCCGCCTCCACCGCCTCCGTGCCGGAGTTGCCGAAGTAGACGCGGCGCGGGCCGCCGCCGGGGACGAGGGCGGCGAGTTTCTCGGCCAACTCCACCATGTTCTCGTAGTAGAAATCGGTGCCGGACATGTGGATGAGGCGGCCGGCCTGTTCGCGAATGGCGTTGACGACGGAGGGATGGCAGTGGCCGGTGGCGACGACGGCGATGCCGGCGTTGAAATCGAGGAAGCGGTTGCCATCGACGTCCTCGATGATGGCTCCTTCGCCGCGCGCGGCGACGAGCGGGTAGCCGCGGGTGTAGGACGGGGACAACACGGCGGCGTCGCGGGCGATGACGGCCTGGGCGCGAGGGCCGGGCAGGGGGGTGGAAATAACGGGCAAGTCCATGCGGACCGCTTCAGTGGTAATCATCGGAAATCTCCTTCGGAACGGGTTAACCGGCGGCTATGGGGACGATGGAACGCGGGGTTCGGGGAGACTAGTCCGAGCCGAAGAGGGAGGGGCGGGCGTAGGAGGGCCGGGGCATGACGCTTATCCATTATTATAGCCCGGCGGTTTTGGAGTGCGCGTGACGATGTTGCTGGAGGGGTGTTATTTGCGTCACGAATTTCGAGAAAAAGCGGGAAAATGGGGCTTTTCGAGAGGTTGGGGTGTGACGCAGGTGCGTGACGGAGGGCTGTGTTTTCCGCAGGAGGCGGACGGAGGTTTCGCGTCGTTTAAGGAACTCGCGCAAAACGGAGTGCGGCGCGATGGGTTCCTTGCTGGGTCTTTCGGTGCGGGCCGCACCCTTTGCGCTTTTATTGAACTCGCGCAAAACGGAGTGCGGCGCGATGGGTTCCTTGCCGAGTCTGGCGGTGCGCGCCGCACCCTTTGCGCTTTTAGGGGGAGCGGCGGGGTTCGAGGTTGGCGAGGAGCGTGGCATGATTTGTTATCCGGAGGGAGTGTAGCAGACGGGGAGGCGGGGGATGGCTCGGCGGTGGGGGGAAGTGGTTGAGGGCGCGCGGGTTAGGTAATTCTTGGGGCGCGTCACTGAGTTTCTGCTGCGGGAAAGATTGTCGAATCGTTCACTTGTCGCGGTATCGATTTGGCTTTAGACGCTTTTCATCCTGTTTAATCAGGATCTTTCCGATGCCTTCACGTCGGAGTTCAAGGGACTCAAGCCGTTACCCCGGTTCAAGGCCACCGCAAAGCTCCGCGGCTTAACGCAAGCCGTACGGATATAAGTGGCCCACTTCGTCAACAAGCCTCGCGGCCCAAGTGGTCCGGTAGCGAGTCGCATCGGGGAGGCCGGGCGAGGCACGGCTAGGGCTTCGTCGCGCAGGCCGCCCGATGAGGACCGTTTCCCTCTCACCCGTACCGAACACCCTTTTCGACGCGAGCGATTGACGCTGGGCGACAAGTCTGGGCCCACACCGGGCTTGTGACCGACTAAAATCCACCGAGCATCGTCGCCAGGAATCCCTTTCAGGGGTTCTTCAGATCTGGGTGCTATGGTTCGTTTAGTTACAAGAATGGCAAAGTGGTAAGCCACGAGAGCGCCCGGCTGTCGGGTGTCAAGGAAGCCAAGTTCGGCACGATGCATCCTGGCCAGCCAAAGGCCGGCCGGCGGTTCTATCAAGAGCAAGCGCCCACAAGTGGTTCGTCAGGGGCATCGTGCCAGTGAAGGACGCCGAGATGCCGCTGGTGTCATACGGACAGCGTTGGGCACACATGATGCGCTGAGTTCCCGGAAAGCGCAGTAAACGGAAAGGGAGGTACGCCATGGAAGCTCTGCGTCAAGATCTGCTATTCGGCGTGCGCATGCTGCGCAAGAGTCCAGGTTTCACAATTGTCGCGGTGCTGGCGTTGGCTCTAGGCATTGGCGCGAATGCGACGATTTTCACGATCGCGAATGCTTACCTATTTCAGAGTCTCCCGTTTACCGACAGCGAGCGCGTGGTTTATATTTCGAGTGTCAACAACACGACGGGCCGGGGCCGCGGCGAATCGTATCCGGACTACGGTGATTTCGACACCCAGGCGAAGTCCTTCGCGGCGATGGGGGCGTTCACCCGCTCGGATGTCGATGTCAGCGACAAGAGCGGTCTGCCGACACAATACAAGGGCTCTGAACTGACGTTTAACGCGTTTTCGATCATCGGCTGGAAGCCGATGTTGGGCCGCGACTTTCTCCCCGGGGATGCCAGTCCTGGAGCGCCAGCAGTCGCGATTCTGAGCTACAGCCTATGGGAGAGCCGCTACGGCGAAGCCCCCTCCATCGTTGGGAAGACCGTCCGCGTCAACGAAGTTCCCACGGTGGTCATCGGCGTCATGCCACCCGGCATGCAATTCCCCGGTACGAGCCTCTTGTGGACGCCGCTGGTTCCCACCGGGGATTGGGAAAGGCGCGAGTACCGCCGTCTCACGATGTTTGGCCGCCTGACGCGGGGCGCAAGCCTCGAATCGGCGCGAGCGGAGATGGCCACCCTCGCGGGCCGTCTCGCAAGTGAGTATCCGGCGACTAACAAGGACATCGGGGCCGAGGTAGAAAACTACACAGATTACTTTACCGATGGCGATACCAGGCTCGTCTTTATGGCTTTGCTGGGCGCGGTAGGATTCGTGCTCCTGATTGCATGTGCCGACGTCGCCAATCTGTTGCTGGCTCGCGCTATGGGTAGGGTGCGCGAGATCTCGGTCCGGACCGCTCTTGGCGCCGGACGCTGGCGAATTATACGTCAACTTCTGGTTGAAAGCGTCCTGTTGTCCGCCGCGGGTGGCGTTGCCGGAACGCTGGCGGGAGTGTGGGGCGTGCGAGTCTTTCAGACAACACTCATCCCGGAAGATACGCCGGCATACCTGTCTTTCACTATGGACCACAGGGTGCTCATCTACCTGGTCGCGATCACGGCCGGAACCGGGATCGTGTTTGGGCTGGCGCCCGCGCTCCGTCTCTCGAAGCTCAACATCAACGCGGTGCTGAAGGATGGCGGCCACGGTGCGAGCACCGGCGCGCATGCACGGCGTCTCTCGACTCTGTTGGTGGTCACCGAGATGGCGCTGGCGTTCGTGCTGCTTACCGGAGCTGGTCTCATGATCCGCAGCTTCCTGAAAATGGCGCGCACTCCCGTCGGCGCGCGCACCGACCATCTGATGAGTATGGACGTCATGTTGCGAGCGAGGAAGTATCCGACCGAGGCGTCGGAAATCTCATTCCACCAGCAATTAAGAACACGCCTCGAAGCGTTGCCGGGCGTCGAAATGACTGCCATGGCATCCAACCTGCCGGGTGACGGCTGGACTGATTTTACCTACGAGCTAGAAGGGGCTGCCCCCGTGAATGCGCGCAGCCGGCCCAGAACCGGAGCGGTGATCGTCAGCCCCTCGTATTTCCCGGTTCTGGAAATCCATCCGCGCCGCGGTCGTATGTTTTCCGAATCGGATGGGGTGTCTGGAGCGCCGGTTGTCATTGTTAACGAGACCTTCGCTAGAATCTCCTGGCCCGGGGAGAATCCCCTCGGAAAACGCCTGCGTCTTTTTGTGAGGACCGCGGGTGCATCGGCCGCATCAGGTCTACAGCGATGGCTGACGGTGGCCGGCGTCGTACCGGACGTCGTGCAAAGCGACACAAGCCAGGGCGCACACGACCCTCTGATCTATGTGCCGTACAGGCAGTTGCCACAGCGCGAGATGGTGGTTGCGGCACGCACCCGTGTTCCTCCCGAGAGTCTCGGCAACGCCTTCCGTCGTGAAGTGCAAGCCTTGGACGGCGACTTGCCCGTTACCGATTTGCGAACGCTGGACGCGATGCTCTGGGAACGCACCCGAAGCTGGCGCGTGTATGGCAGCATGTTTTCGATTTTCGCGGCCATGGCTTTGCTTCTGGCATCGGTGGGCTTGTACGCTGTGATGGCACACTCCGTCAGCGAGCGGACGCGAGAGATAGGCGTCCGAATCGCGATGGGCGCTTCCACGGGGACCATCCTCGGCATGGTGTTCGCACAGGGAATGCGGCAACTGATCGCCGGTCTCGCCGTTGGGCTCGCGGCGTCTTTCGTCCTGACTCGAGTCCTGAGCGCGTTCCTTGTGGGTGTGAAACCGATGGATCCCCTGACATATGTAACGGTCGCGCTGGTACTGGCGTTGGCAGCCGTGTTGGGTACCGCGATCCCGGCGCGCCGGGCCATCAAAGTCGATCCAATAGTGGCACTGAGGTACCAGTGAAGGAGGCACTAACGGGGACTCCAGGTTGACTGGGAGCCACGTGGCCCGCCACGAGCTTACCGGACCACGACGAAATTGAGAACGATCGCAGCCGGTTGCCATTCTTCCGCCTGCTCCACGCGACGAGCCCGGCGGTGGCGCGTGGCTTTGACTTGTAGAGGTGGGATGGCCGGGGTTGGGGCAGCCCGCTGGATGTTCTTGGACGGGTTGGGGACGGCGCGGTGGGACGATGCGCTGGGGAGCCTGGGCGGGTTGGAGGCTTGGTTTTATCCGTGGGGGGAGGAGAGGGGGACGGTGACGGCGGACGACCGGGTGAAGTTTGCGACGTACCGGAGGGATTCGGAGAGTTCGCTGGATTATGCGGGGAACCGGTATTATGACAATGTGACGGGGCGGTTTATGACGGCGGATCCGTATGGGGGGAGCGGGGTGGCGGGGAATCCGCAGAGTTGGAATCGATATGCGTATGTGCTGGGGGATCCGGTGGGTGGGAACGACCCGTGGGGGTTGATCGTGAATGTTCCTGGTCAGCCGGGCGGGGCTGGGCTCACGATGGGATGGGGGAGCACGTCTTGCCCGTCGTTTGGGGATCCGCTGTTCGATTTCTTCGATTTCGGGAATGGGGGCGGAGTTTACGGCTCCCAGGGCGGAGGGTGTTCTCAGTTCGGCGGGTACTTCCCGATCTTTCTGTTTGGAGGAGGAGGGGGAGGGGGAGCATTCAAGCTGTCCGTAACGGGATACAATCGGACCGGAGCCAATGAGGACACCATCACTAACGATCTGAACGATATTCTGAACCAAGTTCTGACCGGAGGTTGCGCTAAGTGGCTCACTGGCCAAGATTTCTCCGCGAGCCAAATGATCGCCGCCATGGAGAACGGAGCGTCCGGGGGTCCTTCATACGGCTATGGGGCACTGAACAATAACAGCATTGCCGCGTTTGTAGGAGTTAATAACCCGGATGGAACGCTCATCCCGGGCTTGCCGACGGATTCAACGATCACAGTGAACACGCGCGGCGCCTTCTTTAACTCCGCCTACACGGTAGGTTCCGGGTTTATACAATACGCGGGCGGGTCACCACAAGCGCAGATATTCATTCTCATCCATGAATTGGCGCATCAAGTCGGTGCGGCCGGCTTCCTCCCGGATGCCGGCAGTCAGGCAAATGAAAACAGTAACAACGCGCTGGTCCAGAAGAATTGCGGAAAGCAGATTGCTGGGGCGAATTGATGTCTGACACCTGCGGCCGTTTCTCGGCCTTGGGCTCGGCCGCCCCTAGTCTAGGAGCTATCGTTGGCTTGTTACTGCTTCTCGCTGTTGCGAGCGCGGCCCAGAAGGGGCCGGAAAATTCGCCGGTTCTCGACGAAAATGTAGCAGTGCTGCATGTGGAACGGTTGATCTATCCGCTGGTCGCAAAGTTGGGTCACATAGAAGGTACCGTAATCTTGCGGGCGACGGTCGATCCTGAGGGTCGCGTGAGCGCGGTTGCGGCGTTGTCGGGGCCGAAGGCGCTTCTCAAAGAATCGGCGGAAAACTTGAAGAAGTGGACCTTCGCCCGTCCCCGCGGTTCGACGGTCCTTGCTGTCTATTGGTTCCGATTTCGAGGACTTTGTGAACTGCCTTGCCCTAGTGGATTCGAGTTTTATCCCCCAAATCTTGTAGTCGTTACTACAGGGAATCCAATTGCGACTGAATAAATCGATTCCGGCGCGACGCGTGGTTCTTGCAGGCATTGGAACAGAAGCGCTTAGCGCCGCGAGCGGTTCTCCCGGGAGGAGCCGAGCGGCCACAGTTGGGAGCGGCGCAGGGGCGGAGTGAATTAGGCCCGCGGCTTCAGCGGCGAATCGCTTCCAGATTGCAGCGCTTAGGGTTATCGGGAGGTAACGGTAACGTCTGGTGGAGTTACATCTCGATGCTGCAGGTGACGCAGACGGCGCAGGACGGGATTCAGATGACGTATGGGTATTCGGCGACGCAGAATAACGGGAAGGTGGCGTCGGCGACGGATGCGACGCTGGGGGAGACGGTGAATTATACGTACGATTTGTTGAACCGGTTGGCGGCGGCGAAGGCGACGGATAACGCGTGGGGGGATGCGTACGTTTACGACGGGTATGGGAATCTGCTGCAGAAGAACGTGACGGCGGGGTCGGCGCCGAGTTTGTGCAGACGGTGAATGTGGGGAATAATTGGATCAACGACGCAGCGGTTATACGACGCCAATGGGAATCCGGCGGGGACGTATTCGTTCCGTGGTTTTCCATACGACATCGAGAACCGGCTGGTGGCGATTCAGGGCGAGGGGGCCGTTTACGCTTACAACGCGCAGAATCAGCGGGTGTGGCGGGCGGTGACGGTTTCGGGGAAGACGACGGAGGTGTTTTACTTTTACGGGATCGATGGGAAGATGATTCAGTCGTATGCGCCGACGTACCCGGTGTATCAGGGGGAGACGTATATGGCGCTGGGGACCGAGGAGCAGGGGTTGTACTTCGCGGGGCGGTTGGTGGGGCGGAGCAGCGGGCTGGGGTCGCTGGAGGCGGTTTCGACGGATGGGATTGGGACGGCGCGGTGGGACAATAGCTTGAACGGGTTGGAGGCGTGGTTTTATCCGTGGGGGGAGGAGAGGGGGACGGTGACGGCGAACGACCGGGTGAAGTTTGCGACGTACCGGAGGGATTCGGAGAGTTCGCTGGATTATGCGGGGAATCGGTATTATGACAATGTGACGGGGCGGTTTATGACGGCGGATCCGTATGGGGGGAGTGGGGTGGCGGGGGATCCGCAGTCGTGGAATAAGTATGCGTATCGAGTTCTGGGGACCCGGTGGGGCGGTTTGATCCGGCGGGGAGGGATGATTGCGCTTCGGGGTTCGATGTCGCTTGCGACGGATGGCTGCCGGGGGATAGCGGGAGTGGGGGCGGTGGTGGGTGCATCGGCGTGGATGCGTTCGACCCGACGCCGCAATTAGGGCCGGGGTGCTTCTATGTTATCTTGCCGCCGACCGTCCTCAAGCCCGATCAATGTTCCATATCGCTCTGGGAGCGGCCGACTCCGACGTCGTCTTCGCCCGGATGGCACACCTATATCTCGACGACCGAGTATGATCCGAACACTCGCGTGACCGTAACGGAGGACTTTGAGGGCGGGCCGAGTCCCGCGTGGGACTTTGTGCAAGGAGAACTGAAGGCCACAATCGCTGCCCCTGGTGCTGGGCTTAATAAGGGAACCAACGACGCTACGGGTCCGGGACTTCCCTCAAATCGGGAAGTTGGATCGCCCTATACCGGGGCCGGCGCCTGCTCAGACGTCAACAGCCTCTTCGGTTGGGTCGGGGTTTACAACAAGGGCCCTCTTGTGCAATATAACTTCGCTGCGCCCTGGGGCGCGTACAACAGCAACAGTTTCACATTCACTCTGGACAGCCAGCTTGGCCTGATAGGCTATTTCGGCCAGCCTGGTGGATGGGTTCCGGGCTGGGGGAAGGTGGTGCCCGGCCTGTGAGGCCGCTCGCGCTGGCCATCGTCGCGGTAGGTGGACTCACCATATCGGCCTGCTCAGGCGGGCAGTATCCCACCTACGCTTACAGCGCCGCTATGTACACATCGACGTTCGGCGTCTCGCAAGAGCTTGAGGTTTTCCCTTTCGTTGGAAAGGCCTTCAGGATTCCGCTGCCGTTCCCGCTTGGCGTGCTTGAGTATAGCCCGGATGGGCGAGCGATGTATGCAAGTGCTTTCAATCCTCTGAACCGGCCCGGGTCTCTTGGCTTGTACAAGATCGAATTTAGCCCGTTTCGCGTCGCCCCGGTAGCGGGATCGAACGTCCTCGGATACGACAGCTTCGCGTTCACCGCCGACCATGACAAGATCGTTGTCGCGGGCGGTGGACTGGCCACTCCTTGTGGAATTTTCGAGCTGGACCTTCGGGACGGAATCGTGAAGACGATCGTCTTCGGCTCCCCATGCAACCCCTTAAACCCGCTGGCGCACTGGGGGTATCTTAGTTTGTCGCCCGATGGACGAAGGGCGACGGCCTATCGCTATCATCATCTGGAGTTGATCGATCTTGTCACCGCGAAGGTCACGGTGCTCGAAGGCCTTGAGTTTGCGGCGTGGTCTCCCGATGGAAAGTGGCTGGCCGTAATGAAGGAAGGAGGTGAAGATACGATCCTGCTGGACGCACGCACGCTCACTGCGAGACGAAACATTGGGAGTACGAGTCTAAAGTGGTCGCCGGACTCCCGATACCTTCTGAACGAGAAATTCCCGTTACTATGTGGCCTCGGCGAAATTGGGACCCTCGAAACCGTGGATGTTAATACTGGCGTAAGAAGGGAGATTGCTAGCTCTAGATGCCTAATAAACATGGCCACACTGGGCTGGGTAGACATCCAGAAGTCGCCGCATTGACGGCCGCGCCGCGCTGCGAGTTCGACCCGTTGTGTGACGCAGTCGTATTTTAAGTGACCCGACTCGGGCCGACGCGAA
>CAWGKC010000002.1:0-684366 GCA_963823105.1 uncultured Acidobacteriota bacterium | reverse complement strand
AGTTGAACTTCTTCACCCAAACATTGCGCACCGACACCCGCGTCGTCGCCTCGATCTCGATGCCGAACAGTCCCGCCTGATTGTTCGACGATTCCGGATCGTCGTCCACCATCACCGCCATCAACTGCCCATTCAGAATATGAATCAGCGTCCCGCCGCGCGCAATCACCGTGTATTCGTTCCAATCGTTCATTTTGACCACGCCGTTCAACACCTGCCGGTCGCCGATATTGCCCATCAATCGCTTCTCCGCGAGACCCGCCCCTTCCACGACCTGCCCGCGCCACGCCTGAATTCGCATCGGAGTATTCTCGGAATAAAATTGTCCCGTCCAATCGCGGGAACTCGGCCAGAAATCGGCTTGCGGCCCCGTCAACATCCAATTCAGATTCACCGGCCCAACGTTGGCGGTGACGTTGTCGGAGATATGAGCCAGCCATGGCACACCCGTCTTGCTGCGGTACTGGAACCCGCTGCCGCCGCTGCCTTCCACCTTGATCTCGAACTTCAGCGTGAAGTCCTTCGCCACCATGTCGCGATAAACCAGATACGTGTTTCCGCTCGGGTTTTCGACGGTCGATTCCCCGACGATCGCTCCGCCTTCCACCCGCCAGAACTTCGGATTGCCATCCCACCCTTTCAAGCTGACGCCGTCGAACAAAGAGACGTAGCCCTCGTGATCGCTGAAGTTCAGCGGATCGGGCATCGTGAATCTCACATTGGCGAACGAGCCGCCGATATCCACGAACGCCGCCACCTGATCGGGAGCGAGGTTGTTCGCCGAACTCTGAATTTCCGCGAACGCGTCCGCCCGCGCATGCGCCAATCGAAGCTCGGCCTCTTGAATCGCCGTCGCTTTCGCCTCGATCGCCGCCTCGTCGCGCGGCTCGGCCAACGCCGCCGAGACGATCGCCGCGCGCGCCTTGTCGAGCGCAGCCGCCAATGCCATTTGACCGTCGGTCAGCCGCGTCAGCGCATCCGTTTGCGCCTCGCGAATATTCGGGATCGTGCCGCCTGCTCGGTACGCGCTACCCGCCGCGATCCGCGCTTTAACCTGATTCGGAGCCGGTTTCGCATCGGGCCCCTGGAGCGCCGCAAAAGCGTCGGCGCGGGCGTTGGCTAGCGCCAGTTCGGCCGCTCCCACCGCTTCCGCTTTCTCCCGCATCCCATCGTCGCTGCGCGGCTCGGCGTAAGCGGCCCGGATCATGGCGGCGCGCGCGGCGGCGACCCGCTCCCGTTGCGGCGCGAGGCCGTCGCCGATCCGGGCCAACGCCGCCGCCTGCCTCTCCGTGAGGCCGGGGATGCTCTGCCCCAGCGCAAGGACGCTCGTGAACACAGCTATGACAATCCGATTGACCATAAGAGTCCTCCCGGCTCCAATTGAGCCGTTGAGATTGCATCATACGCTAGAACCAGCGGCCTCCTCGCGCCGGCGGTGAGATAATCCTCAAATGTCCCTCTTCAGTTGGACAGCCGTAGCGGCCCTATGCGTCCAGGCCGGTGCGGGCGAAGCGTCCGCGCCGAAACTCGATTCTCTTTTTGCGCCGCTCGTCACCGCCCGCTCGCCCGGCCTCGCCGTGCTCGTCGAAAAGGACGGACGAACTCTGTTCCGTAAAGGCTACGGCGTTCGCGACCTGCGAACCTATGCCGAAATCGATGCGCAATCGAACTTTCGCCTCGCCTCCTGCACCAAGCAGTTCACCGCCATGGCGATCATGCTCCTGGTTCATGATGGCAAGCTTCGCTACTCCGGCACTCTTGGCGCCATCTTCCCCGATTTCCCCGCCTACGGCCGCCTCATCACCATCGGCCAGCTTCTCACCCACACCTCCGGACTGCCCGATTACGAAGATCTCATGGGTGGCGCCTGGACCCCCGACCGCCAGATTCAGGACGGCGAGGTCCTGAACTTACTCGAAAAACAGAACCACGGTAAGTTCGCGCCAGGGACAAGTTGGTCTTACAGTAACTCCGGCTATGTCGTTCTTGGACTCATCGTCGCGAAGTTATCCGGTCAGCCCTTCCCGCAATTCCTGCACGATCGTATTTTCGCCCCGCTTCACATGAATAACACCCTGGCGTACGTCGCTGGAAATAATTCACCGGCCAATCGAGCCTATGGCCACACGAAGGAAGGAGACCGTTTCGTCGAGACCGACCAAAGCTCCACCTCGGCGACTCTGGGCGACGGCGGAGTCTACTCCAATCTTGACGACCTGGAGAAATGGGACGCCGCCCTGCGCGACAATACCCTGCTCAGCCGAGAAGAAATGAAGCCCGCCCTCGTCCCCGCAAAGCTCGCCAACGGATCCCAGACCCATTGGCCAACGCAGCCCGGCGACGACAACCTGAATCCCGGCAAACCCGTTTTCTACGGATTCGGATGGTTCCTCGACCCCTATCAAGGCCGCGCCCGCATGTGGCATTCCGGAACCACCCAAGGCTTTCGCACCGTAATCGATCGGTTCACAAACGAAAACCTCACCATCGTCATCCTCTGTAACCGCACCGATCTCGACCCAAGCGCCCTCGCCTTGCGCGTCGAAGGCGCTCGCTAACCCATCCGTCAATCGATTTTCTCACCCGGGCATTTCCGTTGCTTCGATCCAGCCGGGCGCCGCGCCAGCGCCCGCCCGCAACGCAACGCCTATTTGAAGCTCAGACCTGGCAGCACAGGGGTACCCTCGATCTGCACGGCATCGAGGCTGCCCGGATCGAGTCCCAGTGCCTGCAGGATCGTCGGAGCGACCTGCGTGGTTTCCACGAAGCTTGTCACCGTCCGGGCTTGGAAGCTAGGATTTGACACCAGCATGATCACGTTCGTATCGTCGAACGCAAAGCCTCCGTGCTCGGCCTGCTTCTTCGAGCTACCCGAGTAGACCACACCGACGTTCGGCGCAACGATGATATCGGGAGTGCGCGGATCGCCGGTCGGCGGTAATCCGGGCGGGTTGAACATCGTGCCGAGCGAGGGCCCATAGAAAATCTGGCCGATTCCCGCCACGCCCGCGTTCGCCTCGAGGACTCCGACGGCCGCCACGGTATTAGCGCCGGGAACCAGCCACAGCAGCGAGACGTCGTCTTCCGTCGGTCCGATGCCGCCGGAGGTGAACGGCGACTCCGACGCCGGAAGCAGTCCCAACGCGCCCAGTAAGTGGGCGGGCGAGGTGGCGCTGATTTCCGTGAACCGGTGCGGATCGATCGGCGATTGGCCATGCTTGGCGGTGATAATGATCAGCGTCGTCTGCATCAGACCTTGGCGCTCCAGTTCGTTCACCATCTGGCCAAGTGCGTCATCAACAAACACGATCTCGCTCTGCATGATGGGCGCCGGCGTTCCGGCGGCATCCAAATAGCCGCCCTTCATGCCGTTTTCAATCAGTTTCTGTCCGACGCTGACCGCCTGAAAGTTCATCCCAAAAATGTTCGGCACCGGAGCTTTGTTTTGGCCCATGTGACCCTTGCCGTCGATTTCGTTCAGAATCGCGTTCACCTTCAACTGGTCGTAGCACTTGACGTTCAGAAAGCTGTCGGTCCACGCGCCGCCGTTGTTGTCCGGAATCGTGGAGCAGGACAGCCCGTCGGCGGTGGTGACGCCCGGCAGAGCGATCACGTTGGAATTGATGTCCGGCGAATAGTAGTCGTCCACGTTCGACGCTTGCCGTGATGGACCCGAGACCGCGGCATAGGAAGCGTGCTTGTCCGACCACGCCGTATAGCCGCCGGCGTTGTGGATTACTCCGAAAATCGTGTTGGTGCGAATGAAATTCCACGGATAGACCGGAGCGCAGCCGTTAAACGGATCGCGCTCCAGGCGCAGCGGGTCGATCGACTTGATTCCGCCATCGTAGGTGCCATAGGGCCCTCCGCCGTTGAGCTTCGTCTGATCGATATCGATGCCTTCTTCGTTCTCGGTGGTCGTACCGTTAGCGACTCCGGCTTTGCACGGCCCGCCGGCCAGTCCGTTTCCGGTCGTGATGGTGGGCGGAGCCAGAACGCGATCGTAGGCGACGTCATAGAACGCACCAACGGTCTTGGGTGTCCCGCCGGTAACCAGCGCCATCAACCCGGGAAACGAATCCGACGTTTTCGAGGTGGAGGTGCGGGTGTAGGTCACCCCCGTCGTGCCAAGCTCGGCGAGCGTCGGGCAGAATCCCCCGCGCACGCAATTTTCGTAATCCAGAGCATGCATTCCGTCGACGCTGATTAACAGCACGCGGCGGATGCCATTCCGCAGGTTGAGGCTCTGCGCGTCCATTTGCGGAGCGATCAGTGCCGCGAGAGACAGCGCAATCGCCGCTAAATTTTGTTTATGGGCCATAGTTACTCCCCTCCGAGAGGAAGAATAGCTTTGGGAGATTGCAGGCGTATTAGTTGGTGGTTAACATCCGATGAACAGAGGCGATCCCAGAAAGATCTTGCATTTCAGGATGAGTCTGGGAGGAAAGTTCCCCGTGCGTCAAGGCAGATTTAAGTGGACGAAAACATACGAGTAAGAACCGTTCCCAAGGCGCGCGTTCCAGTTGCGCTTAACCATCTTCATGGATGGAGTGCCTTGATTGCCATCGAGGGTCATAAAAGAATCGCCGTCGCCGGGATCGTAGATGAGACACACGTGTTGCCAGTTATTCTCGTTCCGGAGCAGACAGATATCGCCGGAAAAGAGATTGCTCCCCGGTATTGCATCGACGGTCTGAGACTGCGTCGCCAAGGCATGTGACGCTCCCCATCGGTACAACGCCGGCCCTTTGTATCGGAGAACGGTGGCGCTGCTTGGATTTGCAATGGCCCAGCCGATGGCCTTCTGGGGGGAGAGAACCACATCGTTGCTTGGGCCAAGAGGATTCCCCATCCCCTTAATGGCCGAAGCTCGACGGTAGCACCAGTACACGAACGCGCCGCACCAGTCGGTCACCGCGTCTCCCTTTAAATTGAAAAGGCCCGCCGGGCAACCCATAGCGGCCGTCGCCGGAGGTGTCGTTGGCAAAGCAGCAATTCGCCTGATCCTGCGCCACCCGCACCACGGCCTCGCGAAGGCTCATCGCTTGCAACTCCCGCCGAAAAGCGGGAGTCGTTCCGCCGGTATCCACTTGACGGTTGGCCAGATTGGAGACGACCACAACCCTGGTTGGATCCTGCCAGGGTGTTGTGTCCGGCCGTTCCACCACCAGCTCCGTCTCGCCCAGCGACTCGGCCTTGACGACGATCTTTTTCATCCCGAACCATTTCAGCGCTGCGGAAGGCCCAACTCCGCCAAAACGGGAATCGGCGATCTTTGGATCGAAGGGATCCTGCTTCGCGTAGAAATCGTTCGGCAGTGCGGCCTTCTTCTGCGCTTCCGTAAGCTCCGCGGCGCCCGCGATCGAGGCAACGGCCGGATCCGCGCTTCGCACCGTCAGAGGCTCGTCGGAAAATTTCGGCAGGTACAGGTTGGTCGTCTGACGGAGCGACAGAACCAGCAGATCCCGCTGGTCGTCGAATCCCGTCGTGTCGGGCAGTTTGACAAAACTCATAGCGCGCGCCTCGCGGTAGGTCGAGGACTCGCCCATCTTGGGGAATCCTTGCCCACCGCCGATCGCTCCCGAACCGGCCAACGCCAGCCGGTGAGCGGATCGATCCTCGGAGTAGATGTGAAGTGAATGCCGCTCGGCGTTTCAATCCCGGTTTTTCGCCAAGCGCCTGGCTCGAAAGCTTCGTCGAACCCGCGACGTCCAGCCTGACAACTTCCCGCCCTTGGCATCCACAGCAGCCTTCGTCCCGCTAGCGATCCGTACCGATAAATTTGCGAAGAAAGAGCGTTGCCTGTGGGTTGTCGTTATAACGCTTGCATGCGACATAACCGCGTTTCCGATACAGCGCGATAGCAGCCTTCAAGTCGTCATAGCTATCCAGGTAAATCCACCGCAAACCCCGGCTCCGGGCAAACTCTTCCTGTGCATCCAGCAACTGGTCCGCGATGCGCTGCCCGCGGGCGGAAGGCCGAACATAGAGGCGTTTGCATTCTCCCGCCGACGGAATCGAAGGCAAACTCTTGAGCGCCACGCATCCCACCGCCTCGCCGTCGAGATAAGCCAGCCACACGCCCGAACGGATGCCATCGATCATGTTCCGGATGGCCCGCGGCGTGTCGCGCTGAACCACGTGGACGGCCTCGTAGTATTCGCGCAGAAGCCGAAGCGCATCGTCGCTTGCCGTCGATAGCCGGACCACCCGCGCCGGGCGCCGGTTTAGAATCGAACGCACCTTCGAAATCGACTCTACGAGAGCGACGCGCTCTTCCGCGCCGACACTCCTCAGCATGTCCCGAATTTGCAGCGACGATTGTTCATTCAGTCGCGCGACCGCCGTCTCGCCCATGGCAGTCAGCGTAAGCAACCGCTCCCGGCCATCCCGCTTCGATGCCGTCTGACGAATCAGTTTTCGTCTCCCCAAACTCGCG
This sequence comes from uncultured Acidobacteriota bacterium, assembly GCA_963823105.1. Lineage (GTDB taxonomy): Bacteria > Acidobacteriota > Terriglobia > Bryobacterales > Bryobacteraceae > JAJYKC01. Next base: position 677,927 of record CAWGKC010000002.1, on the reverse strand, counting down.
AGAAGCCGGCTGACATAACCGGCATCGAGCCAAAGCGTCATTCGCAGCGTCGAAGCCGTCGTTCTTGGCGCGGCCCCGATTTCATAAAGAATCCGAGCCTCCGTCAGCGAAAACTCTCCATCAAGATGCCGCTTTCGCAGCAATCCCAACCGCGCCGTGTAAAAACGATTAAAGTCGCGCACCACGGCAACCTGTTTCGCTTCTTCGTTCGAAGCGCGAAGTTTCGCCATGACAAAAGGCTAACAGAAAGTAGTTGCTTTTGGCAACGATTCTTGTGGAACCTGTCGCAACCGCACCGGGTCAGGCATTCCGGGATATGCTGGTGGGCGCGTTTCACTTTACGATAAAAAGGAAGAACGGAAGGCCGAAGCGAGAACGGCCCCGACGATCGCGGACCTCTATGATTTCGACCGGGAAGAACCCAATGCGGCAAATCGTTTGGCTCACTCTGGGGATCGGCGCGGCGGCGATCGCCTGCCGCGCGCAAACGCTGCCCGACGCGCCCGGCAGGGTGGTGTACCAGCGCGCCTGCGGGGCCTGCCACTCCGCCAACATGGTGCTCGGGCGGGCAATGAACCGCAACCAGTGGAGCGCCGTCGTCACCGACATGATCGCGAAAGGCGCCAAGATCCCCGACGCCGATATTCCGGTGATCGTCGACTATCTGGCGCTGAGCTTTCCCCCGGGCGCTTCATCGGCCACGGGCCGCGCGCGCGGCGGCGGCGGCCTCACCATGGGACCGAACAACAGGCAAATTGTCGATCCGGTGGCGGAAGCCCGTGGCCGCACCGTGTACATTGCCGAATGTCTGACCTGCCACGGCTCGAAGGCGAGAGGCTCCCGCGACGACGCGCCCGAGAGTTCCCGCGGCCCCGATCTGGTTCGCTCTCTCGTGGTGCTGCACGACCGCTATGGCGACACCATCGGACCTTTTCTGGCGAAAGGCCATCCCATGCAGAGCGGCGCGCCCAGCGCTTCGCTCGCCCAGCCCCAAATTCGGGATCTCTCGCATTTTCTGCACGCCATGGTCGACGAAACGCTGCGCAGCGGACCCTACCGGCAACCCGTCAACGTTCTTACCGGTGACGCCAACGCCGGCGAAGGGTTCTTCAACGGCGCGGGCCGGTGCGCCTCTTGCCATTCCCCCACGGGCGATCTGGCGCACATCGCCGCGAAATACGACCCCGTCGCGCTCCAGCAGAAACTTGTCTTCCCGAGGACATTCAGCCTCGGCCGCGGCGGCCGCCCAGCGGTGTCGCAACCGGTTATGGTCACCGTAACTCCGCCTTCGGGCGCACCGGTCACCGGCACGCTCCTGCACCTCGACGATTTCAACGTCGCGCTGCGGGATCCATCCGGCGCCTACCGTTCCTGGAAGCGCACGCCCAATCTCAAGGTAGTGAAGAAGGATCCCTACGCCGCGCACGTTGAACTGCTCAACGTCTATACCGGAAACAATATTCACGATCTGCTTGCGTATTTGGAGACCATGAAATGAGGAATCCCATGTCTCATGTGCGGAGCGCGATGGCCGCGGGCGTTCTCTTCGCCGCCGGCCTTGCCGGGCAGATCCTCAACCCGGCCACGCTGCTGCATCCGCCGCCGGACACCTGGCCCATGTACAACGGCGACTATTCCGGGCGCCGCTTCAGCACAGCTCGCGAAAGTGAACACGTCCAACATCGACTCGCTCAGCCTGGCGTGGGTTTATCGTATCGGCGCAGGCGAATCGGGCGGCGCGATTAAGGCCACTCCGATCCTTCTCGACGGCGTTCTCTATTTCACGATTCCCGACCGCGTCTGGGCCATCGATGCGCGCGACGGGCGCGAGATCTGGAACTTCACCTGGCAATCGAAAGGCGGCATTCACATCGGAAACCGCGGCGTCGCGGTGTACGGCAACTGGCTTTATTTCGAGACGCCGGACTGCAATCTCGTCTCGCTCAATTTGAAAGACGGCAAGGAGCGCTGGCACTCGTCCATTTGCGATCTGGATCAGTTCTATTTTGGATCCATCGCGCCTCTGGTGATCAAGAACCACGTCATCACCGGGGTGAGCGGCGACGACTTGGACATTCCCGGCTATATCGAATCCCACGATCCCGAAACCGGCGCATTGCAATGGCGCTGGTATACGCATCCCAACCCCGGCGATGCCGAGGCGAAGACGTGGCCGAACACCGACGCCATGATGCACGGCGGTGGTATGACGTGGGGTCCATCGACCTACGACCCCGAGCTGAATCTCCTCTATTTCGGCACGGGAAATCCGCAGCCGGTTATCGCCGGAAAAGCGAGACAGGGCGACAATCTTTACACCGAGAGCATCGTCGCCCTCAATCCCGACACCGGGAAATTGGCGTGGTATTTTCAATCGTCGCCGCACGACACGCACGACTGGGATGCGATCGAAGTGCCGATGTTGATCGACGGCGCCGTCGGCGGTAAGCCGCGAAAATTGCTTGCCCAGGCCAGCCGCAATGGCTACTTCTTCGTGCTCGACCGGACCAACGGCAAGAACCTCGTGACCACGAAGTTCGCCAGCGCGAACTGGGCGAAAGGCATCGACGCAAAGGGCCAGCCCATTCCCGATCCCGCGAAGATGCCCCAGCCCGATGGCGCGCTCGTGTCGCCGAACCAGGGCGGCGCCGCCAATTGGCCGCCGCCCAGCTTCAGCCCGCGAACCGGCCTGTTTTACATCAACGCGAGCGATGCCTGGAGCATTTACTACATCTACGACGATCAGGACAAGCCCGAAGGTTGGGCCGGAAACGATCGCGGCGGCTATTCCCAAAGCAGTCTCGAAGCGATCGATTACCGCACGGGAAAGATCGCCTGGAGCCATAAGTGGGAGGGCGCGGGATCGCGCGCCGGCGTCCTGAGCACGGCGGGCAATCTGGTTTTTACCGGCGATGGCGCGAATAACTTCGTCGCCGTGAACGCCATCGGCGGCGAGCCTTTGTGGCACGCGAATCTCGGCAGCAGCGTAACCAACGGCCCCATCACTTACGAGCTCGATGGAACCCAGTATGTAGTGGCCGGCGCCGGCGATACGTTGTGGGGATTCTCGATGCTGCGGAAACAATAGGCCAAGGTGGCGGGGTGAAATTGGCGCTCACAGGAGCGGTAATACGACTCCCACGGAGAATAATCACCAGGAATTTGCGCCTCGGAGGAGAATAATGCGGCGGCTCGTGATAGGATCATGGGGCGCCTGGAGCCGAAAGACTTCGTGGCATGTCCTGAATCGAACGAGGAGAAAATTATGGATCCAATACTCGGCCAGCTCATCCTGTTCGCCGGAAACTTCGCCCCCGTAGGATGGGCGCATTGCAACGGAGAACTGCGCCGCATTACGGAAAATACGGCGCTGTTCTCGATTTTGGGCACACAATACGGCGGCGATGGCGTGCATACCTTCGCCATGCCGAAGCTGGACGCGCCGGTGGAAGGCTTGAGATACCTGATCGCGATCCAGGGAGTATTTCCGTCCCGGCAATGAAAACCGGGCGGCCACCGCTGCCCGAGCTTCGCAGGGCGCGTGAAGGGCCGGATGGCCGGCGAAGAGGTGACTAACTTTGACGCCGCGGTAACCAGTGCCCGGTGGGACAGAGCGAACCCGCGGCGCTTCGACACGGTTACAGACGCCGGTGGATTCAGTCGCGGAGCGGGCCGCGCACTTCCACGAGGGCCAGCGTTAACCGAAGGTGGAAAGTATCCCCAATATCCGCCTTGCGTTAACGGCAGTTTAACGGCACAATAACGGTAGTCTTCCATCCCGGCAAATTGCCGGCCCGATGCCATTTGAACCGGCGTTCTCCATTACCTCGAAAGTCGCCACAAGCCTCATGCGCATCGAAGCGGCGCGGCAGGCTGTTCAAGATTTGCCGATAACGCCCTCGGTGCTCGCGACCCTCCGGGAAACGGCGCGGCTTTACTCAACGCACTATTCGACCCGGATCGAAGGCAATCGATTGACCCAGGAACAGGTCGCCAAAGTAATCGAGCGACAGGAGCATTTTCCGGGGCGGGAGCGCGACGAGAAGGAGGTGCTCGCATACTACGCCGCCCTCGAAAAGGTCGAACGGATCGCGGCCTCAAAGGCGCCCGTTTCAGAGGTACACATCCAAACTCTGCACGGCCTTGTCATGGCGGAGGGACGGAAGAGGGCTAGGCCAACTCCCTACCGGGATGGCCAGAATGTAATCCGCGACAGCCGCACCCGCGGGATCGTCTACATGCCGCCGGAAGCCAAAGATGTACCGTCGTTGATGAAAGCGCTCGTAGCATGGATTTCCAGGTCGCAGCGGGATTCGCTCCCATGCCCAATCCGCGCCGGCATCGCCCACTATCAGTTCGCGACGGTTCATCCCTACTATGACGGCAACGGCAGAGCGGCGCGCCTCCTCACCACGCTCATTCTTCACTTGGGCGCTCGTAGAAAAGATTCCGCGACAACTCAGATTCCGCTAAACTTTCTTCCGGAGCGGGCGGCGCCGCGAGTACGGCTGGACCACTGGTCCACAACCGAACCCGCGATGCCTTGCTCGGGATTACAGTGATCGGATCTCGTCACAAAAACGGCGGAAGCTGGGCGACGCGTTCCTATCGACTTCCATCCGGGGGGAAATATCGTTCGCCCACCGCGCCTTCTCCGCTCCTACCGTCTGCCAGCCTTTTCGGGTCAGCGCCTTCGCTCCGCCTGTGTAAACTGCGTCAGCCAGCTTTTCCCAGGTTCCACAAATGCTGTCGTTCCTGTACGAACGGAGAACTTCATCCTTGGCATTCGGATAGGCCAATCTAACCGCCGGAAGGTCCCCCAAAAACCAAGCCTCTCCTTCTTCGATCGCGAAACAAAAGCGAGCCTCTGGCTTCGGGTTGCAAGCGTTCAGGATGGCATTTAGCTCGCCTAAAAACTTCTGCGGATTCCTGTCGTCGAGATCGCATACTACGACGACGGCCTGCCCGTTGTCCGGCGGATACCCGCGAAGGGTTCGTCCGTAACCTTTCAATAATTTAGGCAAATTCGCCAGCAATATCCGACGGCTCGGATCTACCGCATCCTTCATGCCTTTGGGAATGCGCCCGATCCCTTTGTAAGAATGTACTCGAAACGTGTGCCCGCCTCCGAGTATCTTCGGAACAAGGAGGTCTAATGCCGTCTTCCCTGAGAGATCCTCCACGAGTATCTCGAAATGCAATCGTCTACCTCGCATCCAGATAGTCGCTGTACCAAAGCCCACCGAGAAGAAGCCCTTCCTGGACCATGTTCCGGACCGTCGGGTCGTCACTTGCCCGCCGGATACCGGAGAACCCGTTGGATCCCTTCTCCAAAATCCAGACCTCTTCAGGCGAGAGAGCGTCGACGAAATAAGGCTGATGGGTGGTCACGAATACTTGCGACCCGGATTTCTGGTTGGATGCATGTTCGCGGAACTCTCTGACAAGGGTTTCCATCAGCTTGTGATACAGGCCATTTTCCGGTTCTTCAACGCATAAGAACGGCGGCGGCGAGGGATCCTCGAGAAGGAGAAGATACGCAAATACTTTGAGCGTCCCATCGGACATCTGCTGCGCATAGAACGGATCCTGAAAGCCTCGGTCGTTAAAGCGAAGAAGTAAGCGGCCATCGGCAGTCTTTACGGTATCGATCCTCTCGACTCCCGGAATCTTGGTGGCAATACGATCGAGGATCGTGCGGAACTTCTTCGGATATTCCCGCTCCATAAACTGGACCACGTTGCCCAGGTTGTCGCCGTGAACGTTTAGGTGCTTCTGAGGACCGGCAAGCGGGAGGCTGCGAGCGGCGTCCGGGCTAAAATAGCTCAGATACCAGCCCTCAATGAAACGCCGAAATGCCGAGATACGAGGGTGTTGTTTCAGCGAACCAAGAGTCGCGATGCCGAGCTTCCGATTGTCATCCAGTTCCACGACTTCGGTCTCCCGGCTTTCTTCGCTGTCTTCGGCCAGCTTGACGGTTTTCATGAAGTCGAGAAGGTCGAAGTGGCCCTCGTCCTCGTCGGCCTTCCGCCCTTCCGCCTCCCCCCTCCACGCAACGCCCTTCCCGTCCTTGAGAATCAGGAAAGAGAACGGCCACCCGTGCTTCTGGCCCTTGCGCCTTTGTCGAAGTCGCTCCTCAAGTACATAAGGGCGCCCCGACGCGTCACGATCGATCGAAAGCTCATATGTGATTGGCCGGGCGTTCCCCTCTTCCTTGTAGTACACCTCAAACTTAATAGGCCCATCGACCCCTTGAGCTTTCACTCGGTCGAACCCGCCTCGTCCCCGCGCGTCGAACGCCTCCTCAACGCCTGTCCGCAGGCAATCGGCGAGAAACCCGAAGGCGTCGAAGAGCGTGCTTTTCCCTGCGCCGTTCTTGCCTATCACAGCCGTCAAAGGGGTAAGGGGCTCTGGCTCCTGCTTACTCAGGACCCTGCCGAGGGTGATGTCGCGCAAGGCGCGGAAGTTGCGTATCCGGATACCTTCGATCCGAGCCATTTTATGCCTTCTTGCCTTTGAGCATAGACGGGTTCGCCTTTCCAGCTTACAGCAGGCCGATCTTCGGAGCTGTTCCCCCGTGCCGGGAACCCCAAGAGCGGTGCGGCCCGTCCCTCCCGAACCCCGCATGTTATCGTGAGGAAAGTGCAGCCGCCCCTCAATTTCCTGCTCGCCCAGTACGAAGGCCCGCTCGACCTGCTGCTCGATCTCATCCGCAAACAGCGCATCCAAATCTCCGACATCCCCATCGCCTCCATCACCGCGCAGTACCTCGATTACATGCAGCGCGCCATCGAAATGGACGTCGATCTGGGCGCCGAGTTCGTCTACATGGCGGCCACGCTCATCCACATCAAGTCGCGCATGCTCCTGCCGAAAGACCCGGAGCTCGAAAAACTCTCCCCCGAAGACGACCCGCGCCAGGAACTGGTGGACCGGCTCCTCGAGCACGAACGCTTCAAGAACGCCGCCGAAATGCTCCAGCAGAAACGCCTCGTCGAAGAAGCCGCCTGGTCCAACCCGCAAATGAACGCCTTCCTCAACGATGACGAAAGCCCCGGACTCGCCGTCAGCCTCTTCGACCTCGTCAACACTTTCCAACAGGTGATGGACCGCGCCAAACAACGGCCCGTCTACGAAGTCGGCCAGGAAGACGTCAGCATCCCCGATATGATGCGCTATCTCGAAGCGGCCATGCGCCGCACCCGCAAGAACGAAACGCTCTCCTTCGTCGAATTGATGGACTCCCAGCGCAGCCGCCGCGCCATGATCTGCCTGTTTCTGGCGATACTGGAGTTAGTGAAACGCCAGGCCGTCATGCTCACCCAACACGAAGCGTTTGGCGACATCGGATTGAAGAAGCATCCGAATTTCGAGCAAGCCGTGGCGAGCGGGGCGGATCTCGAATCCGTCGAACAGGAATACATCTAGACAGCATGGAACCAGTGGAAAACCAGACCCCTCCCCCCGAGGCGGAGCCGGAGTCGCCGCTCGCCTCCGATACGGCCGCGGTGGAGGACGAAGTCTTCGCCGCCGAATTTATCTCTACCGCCGAGCGCCCCGCCTCCGTCGAGGACGACGCCCAACTCCGCGCCGTCATCGAAGCGGCCATCTATATCACCGACGAGCCGCTCTCGGCCCAGCAGATCGCCGCCGCCATCGAGCATCCCGTCGACGAAGTCGTAAAAATCCTCGCCAGCCTGACGCTCGAATATCAACGGCCCGATCGCGGCTTGACCATTCGCGAGCTCGCCGGCGGCTACAAAATGGCCACCAAGCCGGAGCATCACGAATCCATTCGCCGCTTCGTGCGCAATCTCAAACCGCCGCTCAAGCTCTCCCTCGCCGCCCTCGAAACCCTCGCCGTCATCGCCTATAAGCAGCCCGTCACCGCCCCCGAAATTCTCGAAATCCGCGGAGTGCAAGGCGCAAGCGTTCTCAAAACGCTGATCGACCGCAAGCTCATCGCCCCCGCCGGCCGCAAGGCCGTGGTCGGCAAACCCATCGTCTACAAAACCACCAAGGAATTCCTCATTCAATTCGGCCTGAAGGATCTGAACGAGCTGCCGACGCTCAAGGAATTCGAAGAACTTGGACGCCTCGCCTTGACGGAAGTCTCCGAGGAACCCGCGCCGGAGCCTGTCGAGACCGCCGCGGCCGCCGAATCCGGATCGGAATCGTAGCCGCCATGGCGCTCGAACGGCTTCAAAAAATCCTCGCCCACGCCGGCGTCACCAGCCGCCGCAAGGCCGAGGGCCTCATTGTTGAAGGCCGTGTCGTCGTCAACGGAGCCGTCGTAACCGAACTCGGAACCAAGGCCGACCTCGAGCGCGACCACATCAAAGTGGACGGCAAGCTCCTGCGCGCAGCCGAGAAGCCCGTCTACCTCGCCCTCCACAAACCGAAAGATTGCGTTACCACCGTCAGCGATCCCCAAGGCCGCGAAACCGTGATGAAGTTCGTCAAAGGCGTCAAGGCCCGCGTCTATCCCGTCGGGCGCCTCGATTATCACAGCGAAGGCCTGCTGTTGATGACCAACGACGGCGATTTCAGCAACCGCGTCACCTCCGCCGCGCGCCACGTCGTGAAAGTCTATCAAGCGAAAGTCAACGGTACTCTCACCCCCGAGCAGGAAGAACATTTCCGCAACGGCATCTTCGTCGAGGGCCGCCGCACCGCGCCCGCCGGCTTGCGCCTCGTTCGCCGCGCCGCCAATCCCTGGTACGAAGTGCAGTTGATCGAAGGCCGCCAGAACCAGGTCCGCCTTATGTTCCGCCACTTCGGGAAAATGGTGGAAAAACTCAGGCGTGTCAAGATCGGTTTCCTCGAACTCGGCTCGCTCCCTCCCGCCGAATACCGCCACCTCACGCCCGGCGAGGTGATGCGCTTCAAAAAACTGCTGGGCATGGAAGAAGGCCCGAAATCCAAGGCGTAGCCGATCTCCTGCGCAACAGCCGGACCATCGCCGTGGTCGGACTTTCCAGCAAACGCTCGCGACCCAGTTACGGCGTCGCCGAGTATATGCAGCGCCAAGGCTACCGCATCATTCCCGTGAATCCGCAGGAGGCCGAAGTGCTCGGCGAGCGCAGCTTCGCGCGGCTCGAAGACATCCCCGAACCCGTCGACATCGTGAACATTTTCCGCCGCTCCGAATTCGTCGGCGAAATCGTCGAAGCCGCCATCCGCATCGGCGCCAAAGCGATCTGGATGCAGGAAGAAGTGGAACATAACGACGGCGCCGCCGCCGCCCGCGCCGCCGGCCTCTTCGTCGTCATGGACCGCTGCATCTTAAAAGAACACCGCCGCCTGTTGCGGTAACCCCGCTTCATTGCGCCGCGAAAACCGTCTTCATCAAAAACACTTCATACGGATTCCACGTCGACATCGTGAAATACAGCGTCACCGCGCCCCCGGCGCCGCTCGTAAATTTATCGATCAACATCGGCCCGTAGGGAATCCCCCGCTGATCTTGCCAATCGTTCGGCTCGTTCGTCTCGAAGCGGAACACCTCATCCACGCTGCGGCGGATCGGGTCCTCACCCGGCCGATGCACCATCTTCAGCGCCCACGGATCGTCCAGCCCGAACACCCGCACCGCCTCCGTCCACGGTCCCCACGGCGTCGCCGAAAGCCTCGCCAGAATATGTCCGTACATCAAAACGAACCGGTGCAGCGCGGGATTCCACAACACCGAATGATCGCCGATGTTCGGCGCGCCATCCAGCAGCGGCGCCGCCATCCGCTCGTCCCCCGACCACTCCGCGCCCTTCCGTCCCGTATAGTAATGCCACTTCGCCGGCCCCGCCTCCACATCCGCCGCATCGAACGCCGCCAAATATAAATTGCTCCGGTTATAGCGGAACCCGCTCCCAAAAACGAAAATCACCTTCGCCGCGTCTTTCAATTCCGGCGGCATCCCAGCCGCGAACCCAGCCGCGCGGATCGCATTTGCGTCCATTACCGTCACGGGATCGAGAAGGAATTTCCCCGTTCCCTCCGGCTCGTCCTTCAGTGCCGCCGGATCCGCAACTGGCGCGTGCTCGGAGATCGTCGTCACCCGCTCAAACACCGGCGGCTTCCGTTCACCCCACTCCGAGACCGGCTCCGTCGATCGCGCCAGAATCGACTTCAACGCCAGATAAGGTTTCACCTTCTGCACCTTCACCACATAGAACATGTACAAGCGCCCGTTCAGGTCGAACCCTCCCGTCGGCGTCTCGAAGGACCCCACTCCCTCCCCGCTCTCCAACCCGCGAACGAACGTCTGCCGATAGCGTGGCTCGCCCGGCGACGGATCGGGATTTTCAAACACCTTCAACACAGGACACCCGGCCGCATCAAGCTCCGGCTTACGATTCCCCCTCGCCACCTGCGCCGCGAAATCGGCGATCGCATGGCATTGGCTGAAATCCATGTTCGGGATGTAGCCGATGCTGTCGCCCGCGCCCGATCCCTTCGCCAGAAACAACCGCCCCGGCCGCCGCGGCGCGCGGAACACGCCCAACGAATCGCCGTAAAGGAACAGGATCTTGTCCGGATACACAACCGGATATCCCAAGTCCGCGCCCAGCAGCCCATACCGGCTCAACGTGCGCCCTGGCGCCTCCGCCGTGAACAACTCGCCGTTCGCGAACATCTGAAAATGTTCGCCCGTCAATTGCACCAGCGGTTCCGTGCTCCCCGGCTGCCACCGTACATTCTGCCCCGCGCAAAGCAGCGGAACCAACAACGCCGCCCATCGCGCGATGCAATGCGGACTTCGCTTCACGCCTTCGCCGCTTGGAGCGGCGCGGCGAGGAACGCCTCGATCCGGGCCAGTTCCTCCGCCGCCAATCGAAACTCCGCCGCGCCGATCACGCCGTTGAGTTGCGCCGGACTGCGCAATCCGACGATCGCTCCCGTCACCTCCGGCCGCCGCAGCGTCCACGCGATCGCCACCTCGCCCGGCGTCCGTCCGTGTTGCTTCCCGATCTCGCGCATCAGCTCCACGAACTCCAAATTCCTCGTCAATCGCGGCTCTTGAAACTGCGGCGTGCGCTGCCGGAAATCGTCGGCCGGCATCGCCGCCACCCGCTCCCGCGACATCGCCCCGCTCAACAGCCCGGACTTCATCGGCGAATAGACGATCACCCCGATGTTGTGCTTGGCGACGTAGGGAAGAATCTCGCCCTCGATTTCCGGCGACAACAGCGAATACGGCGGCTGCAGCGAAGTAATTGGCGCGATCCTCCGCGCCCGCTCCATCTGCGCGGCGTTGAAATTCGACACGCCGATCCACCGCACCTTCCCTTCCTTTTTCAACTCCGCCATCGCCGTCCATCCCTCTTCAATATCGGCGTCCGGCTCCGGCCAATGCATTTGATACAGGTCGATGACGTCCAGCTTCAACCGCCGCAGGCTCGCTTCCACTTCCTTCCGTATCGACTCGCGCTTCAGCGATGGCCCGATCTCGCCCTTCTCGTTCCACACGCGCTCGCACTTGGTGAACACATACGGTTTTTTCGTCACGCCTTCGAGCGCCCTCGCCACCACTTCCTCCGAGTGCCCCAGCCCGTATACCGCCGCCGTGTCGATCCAGTTGATCCCGGCATCGAGCGCCGCCCGGATCGCCGCCACCGATTCCGCGTCGTCCTGCGGACCCCACGCGAACTTCCACCCGCCGCCGCCCATCGCCCACGCGCCCACGCCCAGAGGCGTGATCTGCAAATCGCTATTTCCGAGTTGTTTCGTCTGCATACGATTTTGGATGAAACGCCCGCGCTAAACGACGCACAGCTCGTAAGCTTCCTTCAGCGACGTCATCGGATCTCGTACCGGCACGAACTCGTGCGCCATAAATCCGTCGAACTTCAAATCGGCGATCGCCTCGGCGACGGCGCGGTAGGTTAATTCCTGTGTCCCATCGATCTCGTGCCGCCCCGGTATTCCGCCCGTGTGAAAATGCCCGATGTATTGAAAATTGTTACGCACGGTACGGATGATGTCGCCTTCCATAATCTGCATGTGATAAATGTCGTACAGCAGCTTCACTCGCGGTGAGTCCACGCGCTTCATAAGCTCCACGCCCCACGCCGTGTGATCGCACATGTAATCGTGATGGTCGATCTTACTGTTCAGCAGCTCGAAACAAATCGTCACGCCATTGTCTTCGGCGATCTTTTTCACCCCGTTCAACCCCAGCGCGCAGTTGTCCATCCCTTCGGCGTCGGACATGCCCATGCGGTTGCCCGAAAACGTGATCACGTTCGGCACCTTCTCCTTCGCCGCCCGTTCGATGTTCTCGCGCATCTCCGCGGTCAATCGCTCGTGATTCTCCTTCCGGTTCCAACACGTCTTGATGTCGCCCGCGCCCGGCGTCATTGCCGGCGTCAGCCCGTGCTGTTTCACCACCGGCCATTCCTTGTAACCCACGAGGTCGATCCCTTGCAGTCCGATGCGCGCCGCGCCGATGCAAAGATCCTCCAGGCTCATCTTCTGGTAACACCATCGCGCTGCCGATTGTTTTATCCGGCCTTGTTTCTCCGCCGGTTCCCCGTGCAACCCCTGCGCCGCCAGCGCCGCGCCCGTCATGCCTAAAACGGATCTTCGTGTCATGATCTCGCATCATACAGGAAAACGGCCCGCCCGGTCTTTGCGAGAATAGGAGGCGGAACGGAGCGCGATGCCGGCCCTCGAATTAGAATCCGCGGCCCCACCCGATGAACTCGTGTTCCCGTCGGAACTGGAAACCGGCGACGGAAGCGGCAATTTCAACGGCCCCGGCGATTTCGATCCCGGCGGCCACGGCGGCGGCGACGGCGACGATGGAGAACAGGATTCTCCCGCCGGCATTTACCGCGTCGGCATGTGGGCCATGATGTCCGCCGTCGGCACCCTCTTCATCGTCCTCGCCATCGCCTACGTCGCCCGCTCCGCCATGCCCCGCTTCTGGCAACCGGTCGAGTTGCCGAGAATTTTGTGGTTCAGTACCGCCGTGCTGCTGTTCAGCAGCCTCGCCTGCGAAGCCGCGCGGCGTTCCCTACGCAACCGCCGCGAGACGGCGTATGGCGGGTGGCTGCTCGTCACCGCCCTCCTCGGCGTCGTCTTTCTCGCCATGCAGGTGATGGCCTGGCGGCGCCTCGCCGATCAAGGCGCTTTCCTTTCCGAAAATCCGCATAGCTCGTTCTTCTATTTGTTCACCGCCGCCCACGGCCTCCACCTCGCGGCCGGCACTCTCGTACTTTGCATCCTCGCCACGCGCGCCCTGCTCCCCTCCGGTCGCCGCCAGCGCATGGAAATCCGCCTCGAAATCGCCGGCGCCGCCACCACGTTCTGGCATTTCATGGACGGCATTTGGATCGGCCTCTTTACGCTTTTGCTCGTGCGCGGATGACACTCCCCCTCCTTTCCCTCTGCTTCGCCGATCTGCGCTACTCCTTGCGAATGCTGCGCAAAAGCCCCGGCTTCACCGCCGTCGCCCTGCTCGTTCTCGCGCTCGGCATCGGTTCGAACCTCGCCGTCTTCAGCCTCATCGACGCGCTTTTGCTTCGTCCCATTCCCGTCGAACGGCCCGACGAACTGGTCCAGATATCCGGTCGCGAAGGCGCCATTGTCTTTCGCGCTTTTCCCTCCACCTTCCTCGATGCCCTACGCAACGAGCGAATTTTCCAGGGCGTTTGCGGCTTCCAAACTCCGCTGCAAACTACGGAGATCGACGGCGTCGTCGCACCCGTCGGAACGCTCGCCTGGACAGGCGACTGCTTCGATACCCTCGGCGTCCGCACACAACTCGGCCGCCCTTTCGCACTGCAAGGAGCCGGGAACGTAACGCTGCTATCGGGCTCCAAGTGGCGCGCGACATTCGGTGGCCGACGCGATGTCCTCGGCAAAAAAATCATCGTCGACGGCGCGCTCTTCACCATCATTGGCGTGGCAGAGGACCGGTTTACGGGATTGCTCCTCGGCTTTCCACCCGGTTTGATCCAGCCGCTGCGCGAACAGCCGCCCCTATGGGTGACAATTTTCGCCCGCCGCGCTCCCGGCGTCTCCGAAGAACAAGTCCAAGCCCGCTTGCGCGTCCTGGCCAAGACTCTGCTGCCGGAAACCGTTCCGCCTTCCTTCAATTCCGTCGCGCCGCGCCGCCTATCTCGCCCAAAGTCTCATGGCGACTCCGGCCAAAACTGGCGTCGATTGGATGCTGCGCGACCGTTTTACGAAACCGCTCTCGGCCATCTTTTGGATCTGCGCCGCCATCCTCTGCATCGCTTGCATTAACCTCGCCAATCTTCTGCTCGCGCGCGGTTTGCAGCGGCGGAAAGAAGTCGCCGTGCGTCTCGCCCTTGGAGCCAGCCGGACCTCCGTCGCCCGTTTGTTCTCGATCGAGACGTCCATCCTCGTGCTGTCGGGCTGCGCGCTAGGTTTGCTCTTCGCGCGGTGGACGGGCCTGCTGCTGGTCGCGCAGGCGACTTCGATATTTTCCGGTCTCCACTATGGAGCCGGGCTTCGACATCCGCGCGATGGCGTTCGTCGCGGCCCTCGTATTCGTCGTCGCCCTCGTTCTGAGTCTCGCCTCGGCTTGGCAAGCGACCGCCTTCTCTTCCGAGACGGTTCTCAAGGAAGCCGGACGCGGCATGGTTGGCGCCGGCGCGCGCGGCCGGAAGTTTTTGCTCGGATTGCAGATCGCCTTCACCCTCGCGCTCGTCGCCGGAAGCGGCCTCTTCGCGTCGTCGTGGACAAATCTCAGCCGCAGGAACCTCGGCCTTCGAATGGACGGCGTCAGCGAGTCGATGCTGATGCCGCTCCCCGGCGGATATCGGAATTTCGTTCCCGGTCCTTATTACCACGAGCTTCTGCGGCGCGATCGAAGCGCTGCCCGATGTCGCTTCGGCGGGTCTCGCCGACACGTCGCCGCTTTGGAATAAAGCCCGCAGGGATTCCGTGTCCGTCGTCGAAAATCCCACCGGCAGATCCACTCTCGAAACCCAAACCGTCGCCGCCACCGAGGGAACATTCGAGACGCTCGGCGTGCCGATCGTCGACGGCGACGGTTTCAGCGATCGCTCCGGCGAGCCGGCGGCCATCGTCAGCCGCTCGCTCGCGAATCGCCTGGGCGGCGCGGCGATCATTGGGCGCCATCTCCGCATCGGCGACCGCGCCGAATACCGGTCGCTACGCGTCGTCGGCATCGCCAAAGATGCCCAATTGAGCCTCGAAGATCCGAACGAAAAAAGACCGCTCGTCGTCTATATTGACTTCTGGGCGTTCCCGCAAGACGCGCGCTATCCGAGCCTCCTCGTGCGATCGAAGAGCGGATCTCCTGATCCCTGCCCCCACACTTGCTCCGGTCATCGTCGCCCAAGGGCGCGAATATCTCGAACGATATCGCAGCCTCGCGCAACAGAAGGCCGAGTCGTTGATCGAGGAACGTCTGCTCGCGTGGCTATCCGGCGCGTTCGGTCTGCTCGCCCTCGCGCTCGCCGCCACCGGACTCTTCGGCCTGCTCAGCTATCACGTCGCCAGCCGCACCGGCGAGATCGGCCTGCGCATGGCCCTGGGCGCGCAGGGCGGCCAGATCCAGGCGCTCATCGTTCGCCAGATCGCCCCGGTGGTCGCCATTGGAATTTTCGGCGGTCTCGCTCTCGCGCTCCTCACCGGCAAACTCATCGCCAGTCTCGTGTATGGCGTCGACGTGCGCGACGCGCGAATGCTCGGAGCCTCGGTGCTGGTCCTACTTCTCACCGCCCTCGCCGCCGCGTGGATACCCGCCCGCCGCGCTTCCGCCATCAGCCCGCTGGCCGCGTTACGCCAGGAGTGAATCGCCGGTCGCCCACGTCTGGTTGTGTATGGGCGCGAGAATCGTCAGCACCTCGTGGAGCAGTTCTTCGTCGAGCGGTTCGCTGAGGCACTCGACGTTCGATTGCACCTCCGCCACGCTGGACATTCCGGCGATGACCGTGTGCAGTCGCGGGTTCGCGAGCGCGAATTGCATCGCCAAGCGCGCCAGGCTGCGACCTCGCTGCTCGCAATGGGCGGCGGCGCGGGCGCACGCCTCCTGAATCTCGCGGGAGGCCGGATGCCACGCGGGCGGTCCGCTGTCGGTCAACAATCCCATCGCCAGAGGCGCGGCGTGGATGATGCCCACGCTTTTTGCTTCGAGCATCGGCAAGATGCGCTCCAAGCCGGTGTCGTTTAACGAGTAACGGCAGTAGGAGAGAATCGTGTCCACCTCCGCCCGCGCGAGCACGGTCTCGAAGATGTGCAGTGGAAGGCCGGTGATCCCCACGTACCGCGCCTTCCCCGCCCTTTGCACTTCGCGCAACGCAGGGATCGTTTCCTCGATCACCTGATCGAGTGAGCCGTACTCGATGTCGTGGCACTGGATGACGTCGACATAATCCACGCCTAATCTTTGCAGGCTTTCGTCGACACTCGCCTTCACGCGCGCGGCGGAAAAATCGAATTCGGCCGCGCCGTAGCGGCCCACTTTGGTGGCCAGGAAATAGCGGTCCCGAGCCACGCCGCGCAACGCGCGGCCGAGCACCGTCTCGGATTTGGTGAGGGCGTAATACGGCGACGTATCGATGAAGTTGACGCCGGCGTCGAGCGCCGCGTGTACGGTGGCGATAGCATCGCGCTCCTCCACCTGGCCAAAGACTCCGCCGAGCGGCGAGCCGCCGAGCGCCAGCGCGGAAACCGTCAATCCAGTCTTTCCTAGAACCCGATATTGCATTTCGTTTTCCGATGGAGCATGAATGGTAATAGGCCATGGTATCGCCTCCAACATGAGACAGATTATCCTTGAAAAACCCGGCTCGTTCGCCGAGCGCGCCGTCGAGCAACCCATCGCCGGCGGCGAAGAAGCGCTCGTACGCATTCATCGCATCGGTGTCTGCGGCACCGATCTTCACGCCTTCGCCGGCCGGCAGCCGTTCTTCGAATATCCGCGCGTTCTGGGGCACGAGTTGGGCGCCGAGGTTCTCGAAATTCCTTCCAACAGCCGCGGCATACGGCCGGGCGACCGATGCGCGATCGAGCCGTACGTCAACTGCCAAACCTGCCACGCCTGCCTGCGCGGACGCTACAACTGCTGCGAGCGGCTGCAGGTGCTGGGGGTTCATCGCGACGGCGGGATGCAGCAGTTTCTCAACGTGCCGGTGCGGCTGCTGCATAAATCGGAGAAATTGACGCTGGACCAACTGGCGCTGGTGGAGACGCTGGGCATTGGAGCGCACGCCGTCGAACGCGCGGCTCTAACGGGCGAGGACGACGTGCTCATCGTCGGCGCGGGACCGATTGGCCTCGCGGTGCTTTCCTTCGCCCGGCTTTCAACCAAACGAGTGCGCGTACACGATCTCAGTCCGGAGCGGAGGCGGTTCGTCGAGGATCTGGGAATTGAAACGCTCGAGGCGTTCGACGGACAACTGGCCGACGTGGTCTTCGACGCCACCGGCAATCGGGAATCGATGCAGGCGTGTTTTCGATACCTCGCCCATGGCGGGCGCATCGTTTTCGTCGGGCTGTTGCAGGGCGAAATCGCTTTCGACGATCCCAACTTTCACCGCCGCGAAACCACATTGCTCGCCAGCCGCAACAGTTGCGGGGATTTTCCGCGTATCATCGACGCGATCGAGGACGGGCGTCTCGATACGTCGCCGTGGATCACGCACCGAATGGCCCTGGCGGAGGTTCCGGCGCGCTTCGAACAGCTGAAATCGGCCACGGGATTAGTAAAAGCCATCATCGACGCCGATGCCTGAGGCGGCGCTTTCCATCGTCGACGCGCATCAGCATTTCTGGCATTACCGCGCCGAGGAATATCCATGGATCTCCGACGGCATGGCTTCGCTGCGGCGCAATTTCCTGCCGGCCGATCTTGAGCGCGAGTTCGCCGCCGGCGGCGTTTCGGGGGCGATATCGGTGCAGGCGCGGCAGAGCTTGGTCGAAACGGAATGGCTGCTTGCGCTCGCCGAAGAGCATTCGTTTCTCCTCGGCGTGGTGGGCTGGGTTCCGCTCGCCGGGCCCAATGCCGAAGGGCATCTGGAACGAATCGCCGCGCATCCGAAGTGCAAAGGCGTCCGCCACGTTCTGCAGGACGAAGCGGACGATCGCTATCTTCTGCGTCCCGATTTTCTGGCGGGCATCGGCCTGCTGCGCCGTCATAATCTGGTCTACGACATCCTCGTCTTCGAACGGCATTTGCCGCAGACGATCGAGTTTGTGGATCGGTTTCCCGATCAAGCCTTCGTGCTCGATCACATCGCCAAGCCGCGCATTCGGGAGGGTCTGATTTCGCCGTGGCGCGAGAACCTTCGCGAATTGGCGCGAAGGCCGAACGTTTACTGCAAACTTTCGGGAATGGCGACGGAAGCGGATTGGCGCAAGTGGACTCCCGATTCGCTGCGTCCTTATTTCGAAACCGTGCTGGAAGCGTTCCGGCCATCGCGGCTGATGTTCGGCTCGGACTGGCCGGTGCTGCTTGCGGCGGGCGACTACGGCCGCTGGCTTGAAACGGTGAAAAAGTGGATCGCGCCCCTTTCGCGCGCCGAACAAGCGCGCATCCTGGAAGGAACGGCGCGTGAGGTTTACCGGGCGCCTCCGGGGCTTGTATTATAAGGTCCGGGTTCTCCACGGGAGGTCGGACATGATTCGCATTATCACGATCGAGCGCGAATTCGGCAGCGGGAGCGCGGCCATCTCCGAAAAGCTGGCGGAGCGGCTGGGCTGGAAGCTTTGGGATCAGGCGTTGACGTGCGAGATCGCGCGGCTGGCGAAGGCCGACGTCGCGGCCGTGGAGGGGTGCGAAGAGCGCATCGATCCGTTGTTTTACCGGCTGGTGAAGGTGTTCTTCCGCGGCAGTTTCGAGCGCAGTCTGCCGGTGGGCGGACTGGAAGTGCTCGACTCGGAAAAAATGGCGGCGCTGATGGAGCGGGTGATCACTGAAGCGGCTTCCGCGGGCAACTGCGTCATCGTGGGGCGCGGCGCTTCCTATTTTCTTCGCGGGCGGCCGGACGCGTTCCACACGTTCATCTACGCGCCGGAAGAGGAAAAGATCCGCCGCACCCGCGCCGCGGGCAAGAGCCGGGCGGAGGCGGAGGAGTTGGTAAACAGCATCGACCGGGATCGCGCGGCGTTCATCAAGACGTACTTCCATGCCGAATGGCCAAACCGGCATCTGTACCACTTGATGATCAATTCGATTATGGGCGACGACGCAGTGATCGAGGCGATTCTTCATGGAGTGGCCGTGATGGAACGGCAGGCGGTTGCGTCGTAGGGCTTTGCTCGAATGAACCTGAAACTTCCGGAGCGCAACGCGTATCTGCGCCGGTTGGCGCCGACGCCACTGATTCCGATTCAACTGGAAGCGGACGAGCCGCCCATCTGGTGCAAGCTGGAGTTCCTGAATCCGAGCGGATCGACAAAGGACCGCATCGCGCGCCACATTCTCGAAAAGGCGTGGCGCGAGGGAACGGTGCGGGCGGGGAGCGTGGTGATCGAGGCGTCGAGCGGATCGACTAGCATCGCCATGGCGCTGGCCTGCGCGCAATTGGGGCTGCGTTTTGTCGCGGTGATGCCCGAGGGCGTGAGCAACGAGCGGGTACTGACGATTCGCGCATACGGCGGCGAGATTCGATTGACGCCGCGCGAGTGCGGCATTCGCGGAGCGATCGAGGAGACGGAGCGGCTGGCGAAAGAGTGCGGCGGTTTTCTTCCACGCCAGTTCGCCAACATTGAAAACGCCAACGCGCACCGCATGGGAACGGCGCGGGAGATTCTGGACCAGATTCCGGGCGGGGGCGTGGATGGAGTGGTGAGCGGAGTGGGAACGGGAGGCACGCTGGCCGGGCTTTACGCGGGATTTCGCGATCATGGCTGTCCGGCGGCGCCGTTTCTGGCGCGCCCGGTGAACTTGAGCGGGTCGTTCGAAGAAGTGGAGTGTTGCAGCTTCAGCGCGCGCATCCCCGGGGTGGTCGATTGCGTCTCGACGATTTTCGACGCGGAGGCGATGGAGGGATTGACGACGATCGAAGTGTCCGACGAGGCGGCGATCGGGACGACGCGGGTGCTGATCGGCAAGGGATTTCCGGTGGGGCCGAGTTCGGGGTTGAACTTTCGCGCGGCGATCGAGGCGGCGCGGCGCTTGCCGGCGGGAGCGAATGTAGTGACAGTATTCCCCGACCGCATGGAGCGGTATTTCACGACGGAGCTTTTCGCGCCGTATCATTGTGTATAAGATGGCGGACGAACGATGCAGATTGAGTTGAAGCGAATTTCGAAGAAGGCGATCCCGGAAGCGGTGCAAAAGGCCAAGCGCTACCGGTTGATCAACGAGCCGGCGCTGGCCGAGAGCATTTGCCTGGATATCCTGGCGATCGAACCAACCCATCAGGACGCGGTAATCACGCTGCTTCTGGCGATCACGGATCAATTTCGCGACGGGGTTTCGCCGGAGCGGGCGAAGGAATTGCTGCCGCTGATTCAAGGCGAATATTGCCGCGAGTATTTCACCGGAGTGGTTTGGGAGCGGGCGGCGTTGGCGATGTTGCGGCGCGCGCCAGCGTTGTCGCACGCGCCCGCTCACGAGGCGCTGAAGGCGGCGATGGAGCATTTCGAACGGGCCGAACGAGTGCGCCCGAGCGGCAACGACGACGCGATCCTGCGTTGGAACACGTGCGCGCGGGTGCTGATGAACGGCTCGGCAGTGCAGATGCATGTGGAGGAAGAACCGGCTCCGATTTAAGGAAATGGAGAGAAGATGAGAACGCCCGGTTGGATCCTGACGGCGGCGATCATGATGCCTGTGATCGCGATGGCACAGGCCGATTTCGCCACCTCGATTCACCCGATCCTGGCGGGCAAGTGCGCGCCGTGCCACGGCGGGGAACATCCGCAGGCGGGATTGAATCTGGAAACGCGCGAAGGGATGTTGAAGGGCGGCGTAACGGGACCGGCGATCGTGCCGGGATCGGCGAAAGACAGTTTGCTGGTGAAGAGGATATCCGGGCACCTGGGCGCGCGGATGCCGATGAACGCCGAGCCGCTGAGCGGGCAGCAGATTGATGAGATCGCGGCGTGGATCGATGCGAACGCGCCGTGGCCGGAGATGAAGGCGAAGGCGGCCGAGGAATGGGTTCCGCCCCTGGCTCCGCGCAAGCCTCCGGTGCCGGAGGGAGCGGAGGCGAACCCGATCGACCGGTTTCTGGGTGTCTATTTTCGCGAGAAGGGCATCGCACCGGCGGAGTCCGTGTCGGACGCTCTGTTTGTGCGGCGCGTTTATTACGACATCGCCGGACTGCCTCCGACGATGGGGCAGATCGCGCGATTTCAACAGGACATTCGCCAAGACAAGCGCGCGCGGTTGATCGCGGCGCTGTTGGCGGACAACAAGAACTACGCCGAGAACTGGATCAGCTTCTGGAACGATCTGTTGCGGAACGATCAGGGGGTGAATTACGCGGGCACGCGCAAGTCGATCACGCCGTGGCTGCTGAAGGCGCTGGAGGCGAACATGCCTTACGACCGGATGGTGACGGCGCTGGTGGACCCGGTGGCCAAGAGCGATCCGGACGGTTTTCTGTTGGGCGTGAATTGGCGCGGCGACGTGAACGCGAGCCAAACGCCGTACATGCAGGCGGCGCAGAACACGGCGCAGGTGTTTCTGGGCATCAATTTGAAATGCGCGAGCTGCCACGACAGCTTCATCAACCGCTACAAGCTGAAGCAGTCGTATGGGCTGGCGGCGATGTTCGCGCAGGAGAATTCGCTGGAGTTGGTGCGCTGCGATGTGAAGACGGGCGTGCGCACCGATCCGGCATTCGTTTTCCCCGAGCTTGGCTCGGTTCCGCCGAACACTCCGCTGGCCGAGAGGCGCGCGGCGGCGGCGCGGATGTTCACTTCGCCCGAAGACGGACGGCTGGCGCGGACGATGGTGAACCGGTTCTGGCAGCGGCTGATCGGGCGAGGCTTGGTCGAGCCGGTGGACGAGATGGACGCGCGGCCGTGGAACGCCGATCTGCTGGATTGGATGGCGGTGGACTTCACCGCGCACGGATACGATTTGAAATATCTGATCGGCGAGATCCTGAATTCGAAGGCGTATCAGATGCAATCGATTCCAGGAGCGCCGGACCGCACGAAGGAGTATGCGTTCCGCGGGCCGCAGGAGCGGAGGCTGACGGCGGAGCAGTTCATGGACACGGTGTCGTCGCTGACCGGAGAGTGGCGGATTTTGCAAGCCGACACGGGCGCGGAGTTCAGCCGGGAATGGCAATTGAAGTCGACGGCGCTGACGCGGGCGATGGGGCGGCCGATTCGCGATCAGGTGTTCACGACGCGCAACGACGACGCGACGACGCTGCAGGCGTTGGAGCTGATGAACGGCGATACGCTGGGCAAATCGCTGCGGCGAGGGGCGCGGCGGTTGTTGAACGAGTTGCCGCCGGCCGCGCCGAACCGGTTCGATAGCCGCGCGATGCGGAAGGGGACGGTGGCTATCGATATCGGCATTGGAGGCGCGAAGCAGCTTTGGCTGATGGTGGAGGACGCGGGATCCTACGATCCGGCGCAGACGTACGCCGGCTGGATGGACATGACGCTTGAAGGGCCGAAGGGCACGGCGAAGTTGCGCGATCTGCCGACGCTGGCGAAGTTCGAGACACGGCGCGTTGACGGTGAAAAAAGTGAAGCGCGAGGGGGCGATGGTGGCGCCGCTGGGGACGACGCTGATTTTCAACATCGACGGCATGGGATATACGCGGCTGCGCGGCGAGGCGGCAGTGGACGATAGCGGCGACCGGGACGATGTGGAAGCGGCGGCGCGGTTTTTCATTTTCACCGAGGAGCCGGATCGGGACGAGTTGGTGAGAGTGCAAGGGCTGCCGCCGGTGGCGGCTCCGAAGCCGGCGCGCGGCGTGGACGGGTTGATCGACCGGTTGTTTTGGGAGGCGATGGCGAGGGGACCGAATCCGAGGGAGCGCGAGATCGCGCGCGAATTTCTGGAGCCGCAGGGCGGGAACGGGGCGATGTCGGAGACCGGCCTGGAAGATTTGTTGTGGAGTTTGCTCATGCATCCGGAGTTGCAATATGTACGTTAAGGGCAATGAAAAGGAACTGTTTGGCGGATTGTCGCGGCGGCATTTTATGCGCGCTTCGGCGGGCGCGGCGTTGGCGGCGATGGGCGCGGGCGCGCCGCGGATGTTGTATGGAGACGTGAAGAAAATCGCGCCGCGGGCCGACAGCATGATCCTGCTATGGATGGCGGGCGGCATGGCGCAGACCGAGACGTTCGATCCCAAGCGCTATACGCCGTTCGAAGCGGGGCTGCCCTCGGACAGGGTGCTGAGCACGTTCCCGAGCATCGATACGGTGGTGGACGATATCAAGCTTTCGCAGGGGCTGGAAAATATGGCGAAGGTGATGGACCGGGGCACTTTGATCCGGTCGCACCGGGTGGGGGATCTGGGATTCATTCTGCATTCGCGGCATCAATACCACTGGCACACGGGCTATCCGCCGCCGCAATCGGTGGCGGCTCCGCACATGGGCGCGGTGATCGCGCGGACGCTGGGGCCGAGGAATCCGGATATTCCGGCGTTCATCGACATCGGGCAGAATCTGGAGATCGGCGGCGAGAGTGACGGGTTGAAGGCGTTCCACACGGCGGGATTTTTGGGCAGCGAGTTTGGACCGTTTTTCATTAGCGATCCGCGCGACGCGGCGGCGAGTACTCAGCCGTCGGAGTATCTGGGGCGGGCGCGGTTCGAATCGCGATGGGAGCGCTATAAGAAATTGGTGGCGGCGGGACCGGTCGGCGAGTACGGGAGCGATTATCAACGCGAGAGCCTGGCGCGATCGTTCGACAACGCGCATCGGCTGTTGAGCTCGCCGGCGGCGAAGGCGTTCGATCTTTCGAACGAACCCGAGAAGAGCTTTGCGCGGTACAACACGGGGCGATTCGGGCAGGGGTGTTTGCTGGCGCGGCGGCTGATGGAATCCGGCGCGCGATTTGTGGAAGTGACCACCGAATATATTCCCTTCCGCTACTGGGACACGCACGAGAACGGGCACACGCGGGCGATCGGGATGAAGCAGACGATCGACACTCCGGTATCGCAGTTGATTTTAGATTTGGAGGAGCGGGGGCTGCTGGACCGGACGCTGGTGGTGCTGGCGAGCGAGTTCGGCCGCGACATGATGGTGGAGGGGAAGCCGGGGCAGACGGTGAAGGAGCAGGTGAAGCAGCCGGCCGATCATGACCGAGCTGAAGCATTACGGAATGCATCGGCATTTCACCGAAGCGGGCAGCGTGCTGATTTTCGGCGGAGGGTTCCGCAAGGGCGCGCTTTATGGGAAGACGGCGGAGGAGCGGCCGTGCAAGATCGTCGAGAATCCGGTGACGATCGACGATCTGCACGCGACGATTTATACGGCGCTCGGGATCGCGCCGGACCTGGCGTACGAGGTGGAGCGGCGGCCGTTCTACACGACGAAGGACGGGAAGGGCAAGGCGGTGGAAGCGCTGTACGCGAAGGCCTGACCGCGGCGTCAGCGGGCGCGGAAGAGTTGGAAATAGGGGTTGCCGTAGTGCTGGTAGGCGGCCCAGGAGGACGTGGAGGCGATGGCTTGGCGGGCTTCGCGCATGGACTGCCACATGGGAGCGGGCGGGGCAGCCGTGCCGAGGAGATTTTCGTACAGGGCTAGAGCGAAGGCGAGAGCGGCCGAGTCGGCGACGGGCCAGGCGGTGCAGACGAAATTGGCTACGCCTTTTTTGAAAAACTCCTCGGCGAAGGAGGGGGCGAGGGCGGGTGAGCCGAGATCGGGACGGGAGGGCATGACGCCGGATTGGCAGGCGTTGGAGAAGACGAAGCGGGGAACGCGGTCGATGCGGTCGAGATCGCCGGCGTTGAGGATGTCGCCTCCCGTGAAGAGGAAGCCGGAGTCGGCGGGGTGCTCCGGATCGAAGAAGCAATGGCCGGCGTAGTGGAGCAGATCGAAGGGCGGTTGGTCGTCGATGGCGAGCAGGACGTTGAGCGGCGTGGCGGCGGCGGGGCCGACGAGCGCGGTGTAGTCGATGCGATTGGGCGCGGCGGTGCGATTGAATTTATCGAAGAGAGCGGTGAGTTCGTGGGCTTCGCGCTGAGCGCCGGGGAGGGGGTGTTCGCGCCAGCCGTCGGCGACGATTAAGACGCGGAGGGTGCGCGTGGAGGGCGGCGGAGGCTCAGGCGGAGGCGCGAGGACGGTGCGCAATTGGCGGGTGAGGCCGCGGGCGAGGCCGAGATGAGGGCCGGCGGCGGGATCGTAGAGGCCATCGGGGGAAGGTTGCGCGGCGAGCTCCCAGAAGACCTGGGCGGCGGTGTTGTTGCAGGCGAGGACGATGGGCGCGGCGCCGGCCAACTGCGGGAGCAGATCGTGAGGAAAGAGAAAATCGAGCAAGAAGCGGCCGAGGCGGTAACGGCGGAGGGGGTCGGTTTCTTCAAGCAGGCGGGCGTTGATTTCGGCGATGCGCTTGGGGTTGATGGCAATGTCGCGGGCGGCGAGGGAGGCGTCGCCGGTGAGGACGCTATAGCGGCAGACGCCTCCATCGAACTCGACGGCGATGCGGGTGGCGGGGCGCGGGCGGCCGTCTTCGCCAGACGGCGCTTCGGCGGGCTTGGGGAGACCGGGAAGCTGCACGTCCATATTAAAAGACGCGTCGGCCAGGACGGGGACTTCGCGCCAAAGGGCGGCGGCGAGAGAAGCGGTCTGGGCGTCTTCGGGGCGCGTGACGAAGGTGATGGCTTCGAGGCCGGTGTCTTTGGGGGCGGCGGCGAGGGCGCGATTCAGGCCGGCGAGGATGGCATGAACGGCGTCGGGGACGGAGAGATTTTTCTTGCTGGCGCCAACGAGGACGAGCGCCAAGTGTTTTTTGCCGAGTTGGCCGAGTGCCCAGCAGAGCTGGTGGGCGAGCACCGAAAGCTCCGGTGCGCCGAAGGAGCCGATGGGTCCCATGCCGGCGATGGCAACGAGGACGCCGGGATGGGTGGAGCGGGGATCGGGCAGGAGAAATTGTTCGCCTAATTCGCCGCGAAGGACACCGCGGCCGTTGCATTGAGTGAGGAGGAGATCCTCCTCGGCGATGTCCTCCGGTGACTGATGGCGATAGGCGGCGGTGAGGACGCGGTCGAGATCGCGCTCGGATCCGGTGGGATAGACGCGAAGGTAATGGCCGGTGGCGAGAGAATCGATGGGATGCGGTTCGGTGGGGGGGACGGCGCCGGGGAGGACATTTTGAATTTGCGTTTCGGCGATGTAGACGCGGATTTGGGTGGGAGGGGGCGTGGTGCGCTGGGCGGTGATGGAGGACGGCTCCGAGCCGGGGCGCGGGGAGGCGGGCGGGGGGTCGTGAAGGAACATGAGATCGGCGGCGGTTTGTTCCTCTTGGGTAATGGAATCGGGCGAGGGTGCGCCACGGCCCTGGAGAGAAGCGCGGAGGTCGAGGATGAGGGCGGCCTTGGCGGATTCGCGGGCGGTTTCTTCGTCGCCGGGGACGCCGCGGGTGGTGGAATCGAGATCGGCGGGAGGAGCGGTGAGCAGGGCGGGATCGTCCTTGCGCACACCGGTTGCGAGCAGGTCGTTCATGGCGGCGATGACGGGGGGGAATTGGGGCAGGGATTGGTGATCTGTAGCGACGAAATAGTTCGTCACGGAGGGCAGGAGACCGAGGGCATGTGTCACAGTTCCGTCACCGTACTTCGTGAAGGAATAACTGGAGTTAGCCGCCATTTGTGACGCATCGACAATTTTCGCAGCGGTGGCGCGATCATAGCCCGCGACGTAGACCATGCGGGTTGGGTCGGGGGGCGCGAGTTCGGCCTGGAAGGCGAGGGCGTCGTCGAGATCATGTTGGGCGACGGCGACGCGGGTGTAGGAGGCGGCGCGATAGAGCGGTTCGAGGCCGGGGAGATGGCCGAGGGCGGGGAGCATTTGAAAGACGCCGGGGAAGGAGGCGGCGATGGGGAGCAGGTCGTCGAGGCTGTGACAAAGGTCGATTTTCGAGATGAGGGAGAGGACGTCGTTGAGGCCGTAGAGCAGCCGGGGGGTGGCGAAGGAGCCGTAGTTGGGTGTGCCGAGCATGACGAGACGGCCGCCCTGGCGGAGGTTATCCGGGTCGGCCATGGAGGCCCAGCGGTCGGGGTTTTTGGCGATGAAGCAGCGGGCGACGAGGCCGCCCATGGAGTGGGCGACGAGGTGGACGGGAGCGGCGGGGCCGAACGAGGAGTCGATCAATTGGCGAAGGGCGATGGCGGAGACGCGCATGTCGCGGCGCCAGTCGAAGAAGAACGGGCGGACGTTCCAATTTTGGGCGAGGGAGACGAGTTGATGGGCGTAGTAGCGAAGGTAGATGCCGGAGGCGCGAACGTCCTGGAGGCTAAGGCCGGTGTCGTTATCGAGAGCGAGGCGGGTGAATTGGCCTTCGATGAGGTGCCAAATGTTGACCCAGATAAGTTCCGATTCGGTGGACGTGAATTGGGTGAGTTCGCCGCCCATGATGCCGTGGAGGACGACGACGTTGCCCATGGGTGCCCCGCGCGGACCGGCGCCGAGAGCGGCGATGGAGTCGAATTGCGCTTCGCCGAGGGCGATGCGGAGGATGCGGCGTTCGTCGGCGTCGGCCTGGCGGATGGCTTCGAGAAGCTTGTCCGGGGGCGCGGCGGAGAGGCGGGCTAGGAAAGCGCGTTCGTTGTCCATGGGCGGGTGGGATCCTTCAGTTGACCTCGGAAGTAACATTTCGTTTTAGCATTTGTAGCGAGGATACAGGGTGGCGGAGGCGGCGATGGGGCGCAGAGCCGTTAAGCGATTGATCCTATTGGGGAAATAAATGTGTTCCTTGGCGTTATCGGGATTGCCGGCCGGGACGGGGGGAAGGAGGCGCGCGCGGCGGGGCGAATCCGGCGATGACACGCGGATTGAAAAATATTTCTCTACCACTTGCTAGTACTTAGGGCGAAAAATCATTTGCCGGTGAAAACCGGGTGTGATATTCTCATAGCAGCTTTCATGGAACCCCTCCAAGAAGCCAGTCCCGCAAATCCGCAACGGAGTTAACAACACCATAGAATGAGTTTCACCGTATTTCTCGGAAATCTGCCTGTCTGGGTAACCGCCGACGACATTCGCTCGTGGCTCGCCCCGGAAAACCTCGTAGCCGACTCCATCAAAGTCATCCGTAACCCAGAAACCCAGGAATCCAAAGGTTTCGCCTTCATCGACGCGCCGAATTCGGAGGAGATGAACTCCATTATTCGACGCTTCGACCGGGCGCCGCTTGAAGACCGCTTGCTGCGCGCCAATCCGGCACAGCCTCCGAAGGCGAGGGCGAGCGCACCGCCGCCGGCGGTTTATAGCAGACCGGCCGCGGCAAGCCCGGTGGCCGTCGCGAACGTTTCCGTCGCAAGTCCGGTGATCGCGGCGGCGAACGGGGAAGTAGCGAAGGCTCCGACCAACGGCGCGGCGATGCGTCCCGAGCGTGGCGGGCGGAAGCACAAGCGTCCGCGGAGTTCGCCGTCCGATGGACCGCACAGCGCGTTCGCCGAAGAACTGGCGAAGGCTCTTTAAACGGCTGTGGCGCGGGGTCGATCCCTGCGCCGCGGCCGGTTGTTTTTTCCTTCCTTTTGAATCCCACCTTTTGAGGCGCGCGGCGGGATGCCGCTTCGGGGTCGCGCCGAATTCAACTCCCTTGCATCTTCGTTTGTTCTTCGTTCGCCGATTGGCGCGGTAGACGGTTATGGAGTTGACATCCTATGGAATCCCGCGCCGCGGAAGACCGTCGAGGCCATGGGTGGCAATCTCTATCTTGTGGCGGAATTTCCGGACCGCGCGCCGGTTTGTTCTGTCGGGGATTGCCGAAGCGGATCGGGGCCGAAGCCGGGGGATGGCGGCGGGCGCGGGCTTAAGACCGGCGGCTTTGAATTACCCGGATGCGGCTTCCGTCAACCCGGCGGGGTCGTTGGTCCAGCCGGCGGTTGGTAATTCGCCGACCGCTTTCTCGAAAGCTGCGAAGTCGTCGGCCGTGGAAAGGCGGAAGCGCAGAGAGTCGTCTTTGTGGCGCTTCGTCCAGGCATTGACTGGCTTGGTCACCCGCGTTTCCCAGAATTCGATGTCGCCGGGGAACCGGGCGCAAAATTGCGAGACGGAGGCATAGCTGTCGCGAAGATGGACGGTAACCCGATCCGTAGGCCCAAAGTCGATTTCGGTGTAGCGGAGCTTATTCTTGATGTTCGCCGCGAGGTAACGCTTAAAAAAGTTGACCGCGTCGACGTTCGAAGCGTCCGCGAGGACGTCCGTCCACGAGGCGTATCTGGGGGGGCGGCCACTCGCCTCTCGACCGCGTTTGCGGGCCTGTTCGGCCTATTTGGGCGTGGGGAAGATCTGCGTGAAGGTCAGGTACTCCGACGCGCCGTCGACCGCCAAAGCTACGCGCACACAGTCGATCTCTACACCTTTTGCAAACAACCACTCGGCTGCAACGAGAACTTCATAGTCGAAGTCTTCGGCTGCCAGCAGGATTCGCTGGCTGAGGTTTATCTCGGATTCTCCGCCGGCCACCGATTCCGTGATGCCGTCAGCGCGGTCTGTCTCGGCTAGCTTCAGGATCTCCTTGGGGGACAGTTTCGCGATCATCGCGGCATAAGCAACAGCCTGCAAGAGCTGCAGCTTGTCGTTGCCGCGCTTGAGTTCGACGATGATCATGTCGCCGTCGGGGTCGATCGCTAGCAGGTCGATCCGGTCGGCCACGTTATCAGAGGGCCGAACCTCCTGTCCAACGAACATCATCTGCTGGCCCACTTCAGAGCAGAACGCCGCCGGGCTATTGAAAATGTACTCCTGGAGATCGTATCGCTCTAAGATCTTGGCCTTTGCAAGTGACGATGTCTCGATGGCACCAAAACTCTTCTCATTCCGCGAAATTTTAACCATCGGCTCCGAGCCTCCGCTCTGACTAACACATACCACACCATTCTTCAGCTTTTAATGCTAGACGGCCGTCGAGGTTCGGGCGCGTCTGATCGCCCCGTCGCGCTGTTGAGCGACAGCTCGAAGCGAAGGCCTTCCGCTTTCTGCAAATGCCCTATAACCTCGAACAGGTTCCGGGCTTGTGGATTGCCGCTTGGTCCCAACATGCGCATCAGACTTTTCGAGGGCTTCCGCGTGAGGCTGCTTAGCTCGTCGAATCCGATCGTTGCGTTGATGTAGTCGCGCAGGATCGATTTTCCGGTTTCGACGTCGCCGGCGAGGAGGCACTGGATGGCTTCCTTGAACAGTTCCTTCCGGAACTTCGGGTCGCGTTCGATGCGGGCCTGGACCGACTCTTTGAAATCACGAGTGAGTGGCATGGTTACTTCGCCCCGGCCTTGCGCCGTTTATGGTCTCTCGAAGATTCTTGGGCCGCACGAATATCGATGTTATGACGCGTCTTGCCGCCGCCGGGCAGTATGACATGCGTTTATCGATCTTTCCCGAAATAGATCCGGTATCCGGGTCCAAAGTCATTAGCGCGGTTGTCACCTTGGCGGTCACCGGAGCGTTTCGTGGCGTTGCGCCTCATCGCAAACGGGCCGCGTCCTAGCGAGTCCAGATATTCCCGGATCGGCGTCGTCGATGGTAACCTATACGTTACCATTATTCGGAAGGTATTCGAAGGTGCGCGGCTCGGCCGGCTTTTGCCTGGGCGGTTCGTTGACGGACTGACTGCTTTTTCCTTCCTTTTTCTCCCGCCTTTTTTGAGGCGCGCGCGACTTGGTTGACCGCAGGCAAGTGCGGGGTGGCACAAATAACCGCCGAACCGAAAAGCCTAAGTTCGCATTCATGGTAAAGGTAGAACATGAAGACGATCCACGCAGTCTATGAAAGCGGCGTGTTCCGACCGCTGGAGGCGGTCGAATTGCCGGAGCGCACCGAGGTGGAGTTTGAGCCACGCCCGGTCGCTCAACCGGAAGATCGTAACGGCCGTCTGGACGGCATTTACGCCATTTTGGGCGAACGCTATCAATCAGGCGAACGCGATGGGGCCGCCCGTCATAACGAACACCAGCCATGACCGTTTTCCTGGACACGGTTGGTCTATTGGCCGTCTGGGATGAAAGCGACCAATGGCATCGTGCGGCGAGGGCGTGTTTTTCAGAATTGCTGGCTCATCGGGCGGATTTGGTTACGAGCGCTTTCGTTCTTCTCGAATGCGGCAACGCGGCCGCTCGCAAGCCATACCGCTCCGCAGTGAGCCGACTGCGTAAGCAGATGGAGCCGGGGCATCGTCTGATCGTGCCGACCCTTGAGGATTGGCAGGCCGCGTGGCTGGCGTACGAGCGTGGCGAGGCCGATGGCGCGGGTACTGTGGATCACGTCTCATTCACTATCATGCGGCGCTTGGGAATATCCAAGGCATTTACCAACGACGGGCACTTCCGGGCGGCTGGATTTGAGACGCTGTTTTGAGGCTGATTGGGTCGAAACGATTGCCCAAAGCGTTCCCGCCGCGTATCGTTCCAGCCGCATGTCACGATCGCCAAGCCCAGGCGCGGGCTATGAGGGCCGCCGTCGCCGCACCGGCACTATTCCCAGCGGAACACCTTCGCCGAAAGCGCCGCGCAAATCGCGAATACGACCACAAGCCCCACAACGTCGCCGATGTGCGCCGACCATGCCTCGCCTTTCCAGATCCCTTGCAGCAGCGATACGGCATAGGTCAGCGGCAGTAGACGCGCCACGGCACGGAGCGCGGGTGGCAGCGAGGCCAGCGGAAAGAACAGTCCGGAGAAGGCGAGCATCGGATAGAGGATGGCGCCGCCGATCGGCTGGGCGAAGCGCGCCGTCGGCACGATGCTCGCGATCAGGAATCCGATCGAGAGAATGCTCCAGGTGGCGATCAACAGCGCCATTGCAAATCCGAATACTGGAACATTGACGTCGATCGGGTAATAGCGCTTGCCCGCCAGCAACAACAAGGCCAGGCTGACCACCGTCAGCGCCAGTTTGACAAGAACGTGGGCTGTGAGAATGGTCTGCGGGCGGAGGGGGGTTGCGCGGAGCCGTCTGAGGATGCCGCCCTCGCGATAAATGGAGATGATCGTGACCAGCGACAACACTCCGCTGAGCGCGATCAGCACAGCCGCGAGGACTGGAAGCCCAACCTGGACGAACCCCGTGGGCGCGACCGGGCTTGGCGCGCGATGGCCGCCCATTATCCGGCCGGCGACGATGAACACCAGGACGGGGAAAAGGAGCGATCCGAACGCGCCGAGCGGCTCGCGTAGGAAGATCTTGATCTCCAGCCAAGTCAGTTTCCAAAGTCCGCGGAACATTGTTTGTCTCTCCCGGCCTCGCTTTCCTAATCTCGAATGGTATGGCCGGTTAGCTTCAGAAAGACGTCCTCCAGATTGGGCAGGACCGTCCTAAAATCGGTGACGCCGATCCGGTTCTCCGACAAGCAACGGATCACCTCGGTCACTAAGTCGTCGCCGCGCCCTTGAATCGTGAACAGGGAATCCTGCCGCGTAACGAGATCCACTAACGGTATCCGGCACAGGTGCTCCTCGGCGAGCGCGTCGCCGGTGGCCAGAACGACCGTTCGCGTGGGGCAGTGCCGCCCAACCAATTCCGCGGGGCTGCCGGTGTCGATGATCTTACCGCGCTCGATGATGGCCACCCGGTCGCACAACCGCTCGGCCTCCTCCATCAGATGAGTGGTCATAAGGACCGTCTTTCCGCGATCGCGTATGCCGCGCACCAGCTCCCAGATGGCCCGGCGCGACTGCGGGTCGAGCCCGGTGGTAAGCTCATCGAGAAACACCACCTCCGGATCGTTGATCAGCGCCAGCGCGATGAACAGCCGCTGCTTCTGCCCTCCGGAGAGCGTCATGAACCAGGCGTTCCGTTTGTTTGCGAGGCCGAGTTGCTCGAGCAGACGGCCGCCGTCCACCGGGTTCGAATACAGCGAGGCCCAGAGATCTACGGCCTCCCATACTTTGATCCTCTTCTGGAGCTGTGCCTGTTGGAGCTGCACCCCAATACGGTTCTGCAAGCGGTACACGTCGCGGAACGGATCCAGGCCCAGAATCGAGATGGCTCCGCGGTCCGGCCGGCGCACTCCTTCGACGCATTCCATCGTGGTTGTCTTCCCGGCGCCGTTGGGGCCGATCAACCCGAAAATTTCGCCCTCGCCGACTTCAAACGAAACGTCGGAGACGGCCACCGTCGTCCCGTACGTCTTGCGGATGCCGGAAACCTGGATGACTTTACGCGCCCCGGCGTCGCCCATTCGTTTCCCGCCGGCATCGCTAATGGTTGGACTACTTTCTTCTTGCAGTACACAGAAGAATATCACAGCGTTCAGCCGCTTCTTGCCGTGTATAGGGCCGTCCTCGAATTTCATCCGGTCTGCGAGACAATGGAAATTGTTCCGGCGCCCGATCGTCGCGGTCCTCCTCGTTTTCGCGCCCGCGCTTTTTGCGGGGCGCGATACCGGGGAGTTGCGTTTGACCGTCGCAGATCCGAGCGGGGCGCCGGTGAATGCGGGCGGGAGCGTGATTTCGAGGGGAAATCAGTTTTCGGAGAAATTCACTACCGGCGCGGCGGGGCGGTACACGTTTAAAGGGCTGCCGTTCGGGGCTTACGAGATTCGCGTCGATTGCGCTGGGTTCCTGCCGTACGCGAAAACGGTTTCGGTACGGAGCGAGGTGCCGCTGGAGGTTCACGCGACGCTGGTGCTGGCGGGCGTCGAGACGACGGTCGTGGTGAACGAAGCGGGCACGTTGATCGATCCGCACGCGACGGGGAGCGCTTACCGGCTGGGGGCGGATACACTGCGGGACCGGCCGGCGTCGCAGCCTTCGCGAGATTTGGTGAACCTGATCGACCAGCAGCCGGGGTGGTTGCTGGAGGCCAACGGCGTGCTACACCCGCGCGGATCGGAGTATGCGACGCAGTTCGTGGTAGATGGGGTGCCGTTGACGGAAAACCTGTCGCCGGCTTTCGCGCCGGCGCTCGAAGCCGACGATTTTCAGTCGGTCAACATTCTTACCGGCGACTATCCGGCGGAGTTCGGGCGCAAGCTGGGCGGAGTGATCGAGCTATCGACGGCGCACGACGCGCAGGACGGTTTTCACGGCAAGGTTGTTGTGGGCGGAGGGAGTTTCGGGACAGCCGACGGGTATGCGAGCGGGGAGTATGCGAAGGGGCGGAGCTCGGCGGGTTTCAGCTTGAATGGATCTTTGACGGACCGGTATCTGGATCCGCCTGTGCTTGAGAATTTCACCAATCACGGATCGAATTACGGGTTTCGCGGGCGCGCGGAGCACGACTTCAGCGACCGGGACCGGGTGACGGCGACGGTGGAGCATTCCGAATCGGCGTTCGAGGTTCCGAACGAATTGGTGCAGCAGGCGGCGGGGCAGTTGCAGGATCGCGGGGACGTGGAGACGATGGGGCAGATCGCGTGGCAGCACGTGTTCACGCCGGCGATCGCGGCGAATGTGAACGCGATGGGGCGGGACTTCGCGGCCGGGCTTTCCTCGAACGGGTTTTCGACGCCGGTGATTCCGTTTCAGCAGCGCGGAATCCGGGAGAGTTATTTTAACGCGAGCGTCTCCGGGAACGAGGGGAGGCACCATTGGAAGGCCGGAGCGGAGGCGTCGTTCGGATCGATTTCGGAGAACCTTTCGTATGCGATCACCGATCCCACGCAGTTCGATCCGGGGACGCCGCCGTCGTTCGTTTTCAGCGACCGCAAGCAGGATCGGGAACAGGGATTCTTCGGGCAAGACGAAATTCACGCGGGGCGATTCACGCTGAGCGCGGGGTTGCGTTTCGATCATTACCGGTTGATCGTGGACGAGTCGGCGTGGAGTCCGCGGCTGGGGGCGGCGTGGAGTTTCGCTTCGGTGGGGCTGGCGCTGCACGCATCGTATGACCGGACGTTCGAGACGCCGGCGGTGGAGAATCTGCTGCTGGCGAGTTCGCCATTAGTGGACACGCTGGCCGGGGCGGTGCTGCGCGTGCCGGTGCGGCCGGCGCATGGCAACTATTATCAAGCCGGATTCACGCAAAGCGTGTTCGGCAAGATGCGGCTGGACGCGAATTGGTACCGCCGCGATTTTGTCGATTACGCGGACGACGATACGCTGCTGAACACGGGCGTGAGTTTTCCTATTTCATTCGCGCGGGCGACGATTCAGGGGTACGAGGCGCGGTTGGCGCTGCCGCGGGTGGGGCCGCTGTCGGGCTTTCTTAGCTACAGCAATATGGTGGGCGTGGGATTTTTGCCGGTGACTGGCGGGCTGTTTTTGAATCCGGACGCGGGGCTGCTGCGGACGGCGAGCAGTTTTCCGGTGAGCCAGGATCAGCGGAATTCGGCGCACGGGCAGGTGCGGTATCAGGCGCTGCCGCGGCTGTGGTTCGCGGTGGGCGCGTCGTATGGAAGCGGGTTGCCGGTGGAGATCGCTTCTCCTCCTCTTCCGGGCCAGTACGACCCGCGGGTGCTCGACCGGGTGAACTTTTCCGCCGGGCGCGTGAGGCCGTCGTTCTCGCTGGATCTGTCGGCGGGGGCGGATGTTTGGAAGCGGGAGAAGCGGTCGCTGCGGCTACAGGCGGATGTGATCAACGCGACGGACCGGCTGAACGTGATCAATTTCGCGAGCCTTTTTTCGGGCACGGCGATCGGGCAGCCGCGTGGGATCAGCCTGCGGTCGCAGTTCGATTTTTGACGGCGGAAATTTATCTTAATTGCCGCGGGCCTTCTGATAGCCGGCCTCGTAGGCCTTCTTGTCGTCGTCTTTCTTGAAGTGCCGCTTCTTGCTGTGGTCGCGGTTATGCGCGTGGTCGTCCTTGCCGTCGCGCATCCCTTGCTGGTACGTTTTGTTTTTCGAATAGTCCTGTTCGTGGCCCTGTTCGTGGTCCTGGAAAAATGGGGCGCCCACGGCCTGTACCGCGGCGCCGCCGATTCCAATAGCCCCCGCTACCGCCAACACTCGAACGCAATGTCTTAAATTCACTCTCATAAAAGCTCGCCCCTTCGTCTGTCGTTTTGAAGCCATGGTCGCGCCGGCCTTCCGGCCGAAACGCGTCAGCGGTCGATTTTGAAAGAGGCACGCGCATGGCCGTTCCGGCGAGTGCGGCGCGAGTGGCGCACGCAAAGTGCCTTAGTAACTTCGGGAAGCGAACGCTTTTCGCCGATGGCGAGCGGCTATCCGGCAGTTGCGGAGCGGAGGGCGCTCATGAAGAGTCGTGCGTAAGTTGCACCCGTTCGTGCAAAAACCGACCTTCGCGGGCGGGCC
This sequence comes from uncultured Acidobacteriota bacterium, assembly GCA_963823105.1. Lineage (GTDB taxonomy): Bacteria > Acidobacteriota > Terriglobia > Bryobacterales > Bryobacteraceae > JAJYKC01. Next base: position 641,646 of record CAWGKC010000002.1, on the reverse strand, counting down.
GGGTGGACCTAATTGGAGCGGAGAGCGATCATGGGGTCGATGCGCGAGGCGCGGCGCGCCGGAATGTAGCCGGCCAAGAGCGCTACGAGGGCCAGCAGAAGGATCATGCCGAGAAATGTCAGCGGGTCCGTGGGAGCGGTCCCGAACAGGAGCGATGCAATCAGGTTGGCGGCGCCGAAAGAAGCCACGATCCCCACGGCGATCCCAATAAGCGCCAGGCGCAGCGTCTTGCCGATGACGCCAAGCTGGACGCGCGCCCGCGATGCTCCGAGCGCCATGCGGATTCCGATCTCCTGCGTCTGGCGCGTGACGGAGTACGAGATGACTCCGTAGATTCCGAGCGAAGCGAGAATCAAACCTAGCGCGGCGAAGATGGTGACCAGCAGCACAAAGAAGCGGCGCGGCGAAACGGCATGATCCACGATCTGTTGGATGGTGCGGAATTCCGTCGCGGGCTGTCCGGGGTTGAGAGAGCGCAGCGTGGCCATCACGCTCGATCGGAGGGCATCGGGCCGAAGCCGTGTGCGCACGACCAGCGCGGCGCCTTCGGGACCCGCCTGGGTTACCGGAAGATACATCTCGGGACTGGAGGCGTCTTCGAGGCTGCTTTCCCGAACATCGGCGATTATGCCGATCACGCGTGTGTCGCGGCCATTGACCTGCGCGAGACGGCCGACCGGGTCTTCCCCCGGCCAATGAAAACGCGCGGCGGCCCGGTTGATGATGACGACCGGCTCGGTACCGGGCTGATCGCGCCAGCTAAAATCGCGGCCTTCGCGCAGATGCATGCCCATGGCGCGGAGGTAACCCGGCGTGACAACGTAAACGAGCGTTCCCTGAAGTTCTCCCTGGCGGTACAGCCGTCCTTTCGCCTGGAAGCCCCAGCTTCGATTGCGGTCAAGAGGAAGCATATCGGCGATTCCGGCCGACTCGATGCCCGGGAGCGCGCTCACGCGGAGTAACACTTCCTGCAGAATTGCTCCGCGGCGGGCCGGACTGCCTTGGTCGTCGTAGTCGATTTCGATGGCGGCGGCGCGGCTGGGCTGAAATCCAAGATCGACGTCGAGCACTCGGAGGAAGCTGCGCAGCATCAGGCCCGCGCCGATTAACAACACGCAGGCCAGCGCGACTTCGGAGACCACCAGCGTGGCGCGCAGGCGCTCGTGCTTTTTACCCTGGCTCATGCCGGCGCCAGAGTCCTTGAGCGTTTCGTGCAGATTGGCGCTGGAGATTTTGAACGCCGGCACAATGCCGAACAGGACAGCGGCGGAGCCGGCGATGAGCAGCGTCCAGGCGAGCGCCGTTCCGTCCACTCGCACGCTGGCGAGCAACGGCAGGGCGATCGATTCCTGCCGCGAAAGGTAGGAAGCGATGGCGAAGGCGAAACCCAGGCCGAGCGCCGCGCCTCCGAGGGATAGGATCAGGCTCTCGGTGAGGAGCTGGCGAACGATGCGCCCCCGCCCGGCTCCAAGCGCGCTGCGCACCGCGAATTCCTTGCTTCGCGCGGCAGCGCGCGCCAGCAGCAGGTTCGAAAGATTCACGCATACGATGAGCAGAATGAGACCGACGGCGCACCAGAGGACGATGAGCGAGCGGCGGAGCGTTCCGCTGACATGATCTTTCAGTCCGGTGATCGTCGCCAAGTAGTCCTCATACCATTCCGGATGCGCGGCCTTGAGCTGCGGGAAGAGGATGTTCGATTCCGCTTGCGCCTGGGCCACGGTGACTCCGGGTTTGAGACGGCCGACGAGGGCGAGAGTGTTCCCCCAAGTGCGCCAGAAGTCCATAATCGCCGGGACAAACATGTCCACTTTCAAGCCGGGGGAGAAGACCGAGCCGAAATCGAAGGCGGCGGGGAGCACGCCGACGACGGTGACGGACTGGTCGTTGAGCGTGATCGCCTGGCCGACGATGGAGGGGTTCGCGCCGAACTGGCGCTGCCAGAACGGATAGCTCAACAACACGGCCGGCCGGCCGCCTTTCTGGCACTCTTCCCGGGAGAAGAGCCGTCCGAGGAACGGCTGGACCCCGAGCGTCGGAAAGAAATTTTCGGCTACCTGAACGCCGAAGACGGGCTGCGGCTGGCCGTATCCGGTGAGCTTGTATTGGATGGAGTTGTAGAACGTTTGAAAGCTGGTTACGTCCTGGAAGGATTTGTTGTGGCGCTGAAACTCCTCGTACGCATCTACGGTATAGGTGGTGCCGGACAGTCCGCCTTTCCCCTCGTTTGCGGCGAGCCACGTAAGCCGCTGCGGGTTCCGAAACGGCAGCGGCCGCAGCAGAACGGTATTCACCACGCTGAATACGGCGGTATTGGCGGCGATACCCAGCGCCAGAATCGATACGGTGACGATGGTGAAGGCGCGGTCGCGGCGTAGCGTGCGGAAGGCGTAGCGAATGTCTTGCGCCCACCCGCTCCAATAGTCTCGTCGTTGCAAGCTTCGCTCTTTTTCCATGCCGATGCGTTCGCCCTCCCGGCGGACTTCGCCAAGGTCGCCGAACTGGCGCTCCGCCTCGCGCCGGGCGGCAATCGGTTCCCAGCCCTCCTCGACGAGGCCGGCAACTTTGACGTCCAGATGGAAACGCAGTTCGTCATTTACATCCGCGGCCGGATCGGCGCCGAGAAGACGCGCAAAGCGGTGCCAGAATGGGGTTCGCTCCATTAGCTTTCCTCCGCCAAAGGCGGCTGTGTGGCGCCGAGCACTTTACCCACCGCCGCGGCGTAGGCGTCCCATGTTTTGGTTTCCTGCCGCAGTTGGCGGCGGCCGGCCGATGTGAGCCGGTAGAACTTGGCCTTGCGATTGTTCTCCGAAAGGCCCCATTCGGCTTCGACGAGGCCTTTGCTCTCCAGACGCCATAAGGCCGGGTAGAGCGTGCCTTCTTCGACCAGCAGCGCTTCATCGGTTTGGCGGCGGATGAGGCTGGTGATGGCGTAGCCGTGCAGGCGGCCCCAGACGAGAGCCTTGAGGATCAGAACGTCCAAGGTGCCGCGAACGAGTTCCAGTTGCGTCTTTTCCATGCGCCTTCCCTGTGCTTCCAAGGGGAAGTATCCCACGGTTCCCCTGTGAACGCAAGGGGGGTGAAAGCCGCCGCGGCGTCCTTTGCGCCATGTCTCTCAAGGCTCCCGGCGCACGCGCCGGACGGGCCTGGCGCTTGCGTTTCCTTGTCCCGCACCGGTGGTATACTCTAGGGCACCGGAAAACGGGCCTCGATAGACCTGGGATTTCCTCCCGGTTTGGGGCGGGGATGTCGACGATGGACAGTCTTCTTACGCTGCGTATTTCGTTCGTGCTAATCATGGCCGCGACGGGATTCTTCCTGCGCCCATTCGCGCTTGCCGCGTGGCCCGCGGCGGCGACCGGCGCGGCGGCGGGAGCCCTGGTGGTGTACTTTGAGATCGAGGTGCGCAAGATCAGTCTGAAACGTCTGATTGGCGCGGCCGCCGGCTCGATCCTCGGCATCCTGGGAGCGTACCTGATCTCGCTCGTGCTTGGGCGGGCGGCGCCGGGCAACCTGAACACGATTCCTTTTTTGCAGGTGGGCCTGCTGCTGTTTATGGCCTATGTCGGGCTGATCGTCGGCGGCAGTAAAGGCGACACTCTGAATCTCGCGGCGCTGGGCGGACTATTCGGGGTCGAGGAGACCGCGCAGCGAGCGTTGAAGGTCCTCGACACCAGCGTGATCATCGACGGCCGCATCGCCGACATCGGCGAGACGGGGTTCCTGGACGGCACGCTGGCGATCCCGCAATTCGTGCTCAGCGAGTTGCAACTCGTGGCCGACTCCTCCGACTCGATGAAGCGCAACCGCGGCCGGCGCGGCCTTGATGTGCTGCAGCGCATTCAGAAAATGCCCGGCCTGAATATCCGCATCGTCGAGGACGATTTCCCGCACATCCGCGAGGTGGATCTGAAGCTGATCGAGTTCGCCAAGATTTACTCGTGCAAGATCGTGACGAACGATTTCAATCTGAACAAAGTGGCGCAGCTTCACGGCGTGGAGGTGTTGAACATCAACGAATTGGCCAACGCGCTGAAGCCGGTCGTCCTGCCTGGCGAAACGATGCGGGTATTCATATTAAAGGAAGGCAAGGAGCATAGCCAAGGCGTGGCGTATCTGGATGACGGTACGATGGTGGTGGTGGACAACGCGAGAAAGATGATCTCGCGGACGATCGATATCGCCGTCACGAGCGTGTTGCAGACCACCGCCGGCAAAATGATTTTCGGACGCTACGACGAGCGGCAGCATTCCGTTCACGACAAGCCGCGCGAAGAGCGTCCGCCGGTCGCCGAGGCTCGCAGCACGGGCATCGGCGCGGGCGGCTAACGCCGGCCCACTGGGGAGTTAATTTCGATGAGCAAGGTCACCGTGATTCTGCCGGCCGCCGGTCTGGGCACCCGCATGGGCCACTCCCATCCTGAGCGCACCGGCACCAGCCGCAAGCAATTCATGCTGCTGGACCGTTCGCCGATTCTTCTGCACACGATCCGCAAATTCGTCGCGGCGCCTTCGGTGGGGGAAATTGTGGTCGCGCTGCGCGCCGAGGACATGGATTGGGCGGCCGGCCTCTTCCACAACGAAGCGTTCCGGAAGCCGGTGCGGATGGTGGAGGGAGGCGAAAGCAGGCAGCAGTCGGTGGAGAACGCGCTGGCGACGATCTCGCCGCAGACGCCGCTGGTTGCGGTTCACGACGCGGTGCGGCCGTTCATCGACATCGAGATTATCGAGAAAGTAATCGCGGCGGCGGAGGAAACCGGCGCGGCGATCGCGGGCATTGTGCCGGTGGACACGGTGAAGCAGGTGCATCTGAATAAGATTCGCGCCACTCTTCCGCGGGAGCGTCTGGTGCTGGCGCAGACGCCGCAAGTGTTCCGCTACGAACTGCTGCGGGAGGCGTTCCAGAAGGCGCGCGAGGACGGCTTCACCGGCACCGACGAATCGAGCCTGGTGGAGCGGCTGGAACGGGTGGAGGTGAGCGTGGTTCCGGGGAGCGATCGCAATATTAAGATCACGCGGCCATCGGATATGGAGATCGCCCGGCTTTTCCTGGCCGAGGAAATGGCCGTCCGGCCCGCATGAGGCCGCTCCGGTAGCATGTCCGAAGTGCGGATGGGTCTCGGCTGGGACGTGCATCGGATCGCCCCTGGGCGTCCGATGATTCTGGGCGGAGTGCGGATCCCGAGCGAGTTCGGCTTCGAAGGACACTCCGACGCCGACGTGCTGGCGCACGCGATCACCGACGCGTTGCTGGGCGCGGCGGCCCTCGGCGACATCGGCATGCATTTCCCCGACACGGACCCGCGCTGGAAGGGCGCCGACAGCATGAAATTGCTGGCGCACGCCCACGCTCTGACGATCGCCGAGGGCTACACGCTGGTGAACGTCGACAGCACGGTGATTCTGGAACGGCCGAAGTTGAAAGACTTCCGCGCGGCCATCCGCCAAAGGCTGGCCGAGGTTTTGAATCTCGATCCGGGGCGCGTTTCGGTGAAGTTCAAGACGGCGGAGAAGGTGGGGCCGGTGGGCGAGGGGCGGTCGGCCGAAGCGCAGGCCATCGTCGCGCCTTAAACGGGAGAGCTAGCCATGCCTGCGGCGGCGGCTACGCATGCGCCCGGTCCGAAAAGCCGGGCGATCCTCGGACAGCTTCCGGCGTTTCGCGCCAACCCGGTGGCCTTTCTGGAGGGGATGGCCCGCGCCTACGGCGACTTGTGCCAATTCCGTCTGGGACCGCAGCGTACGTTCCTGGTGAACAATCCCGAGGCTATTCGGGACATACTGGTGACGCATCAAGGAAATTTCGTGAAGAGCCGGGCGCTGAAGCGGCTGAAGATTCTTCTGGGCGAGGGGCTGCTGACCAGCGAGGGCGAATTTCATATGCGCCAGCGGCGATTGGCGCAGCCGGCGTTCCATCGCGGCCGGCTCGCGGGCTACGCCGCCATCATGACCGGTTGCGCGGTACAGGCGCGGGATCGATGGGCGCCCGGCGAGACCGTGGACATGTCGCATGAGATGATGCGCGTCACGCTGGCCATCGTCGCGCGCACGCTGTTCAGCGCGGATGTGGAGGGCGAGGCGGGGGAAATCGGCGAATCGCTCACCGCCATTCTGCGGATGTTCAACCTGCTGATGCTGCCGGGCGCGGGGGCGTTGCGTTGGCTGCCGACCCGCGCCGGACGCCGTTTTCAGAAGGCCCGCAAGCGTCTGGACCGGACCATCTATGGCTTGATCGAAGAGCGCCGCAAGAGCGGCGAGGATCGCGGGGATTTGCTGTCGATGCTGCTGGCGGCGACGGGCGAAGACGGCGGCGGAGGAATGAGCGACGGCCAGGTTCGCGACGAGGCGATGACCTTGTTTCTCGCCGGGCACGAGACCACGGCCAACGCCCTCACGTGGACGCTCTACCTGCTGTCGCAAAACCCCGCCTGCGAGCGCAGGCTGCACGAGGAAATCGACGCGGCGCTCGGAGGCGGGCCGCCGGGCTTCGACGATCTGCCGCGGCTGCCGTACACCGAAATGGTTCTGGCCGAATCGATGCGCCTGTATCCGCCGGCGTGGGGCGTGGGGCGGCTGGCGCTTGAGGATTACCGCATCGGGGAATGGCGGGTCCCGGCCGGTTCGGTGCTGTTGATGAGCTCGTGGGTGACGCACCGCGACCCGCGCTGGTGGCCCGATCCCGAACGCTTCGATCCGGAGCGCTGGAGGCCGGAGGCGAAAGAGGCGCGTCCGAAGTTTTCCTATTTTCCGTTCGGCGGAGGTTCGCGATTATGCATCGGCGAGCGCTTCGCGTGGATGGAAGGCGCGCTGGTACTGGCAACGATCGCGCAACAGTGGCGGCCGCGGCTGGTCCCCGGCCATCCGGTGGAGCCGCAGGGGCTGATTACCTTGCGCCCGCGGTACGGCATGAAGATGACGCTGGAGCCGCGCTAGGCGCGGAGTCTACTTCGAAGTCTCGGGCAGCATCAGCGTCACGTCGCCCTTGCGCTGCAGGTTCAAGTTTTCGCGCACTTCTTTTTCCTGCTCGGCCGCGCTGTGCTTCAACTTTTCGATGTACTTTTGCTTGGTCTCGATCTGTTGTTCGAGCTGGGCGTTTTGTTCCTCCATCGCGCGAATGGCGCGCCGCTTCTCCATTAGCGCGGGAATTCCCTGCGGACCCCGAAGGGCGAACAGCGCTAACACGCCGAAGATCGCCGCCACTGCAAAATAGGTGATGCGCCGCACTACATTGTTCATAACCGGCCGAGGGTGCCTACATTGTTTATAATCCGGTTTGGCCGAAATATCCACTATGGAAGCCGAAATAGTGCAAACTTCCTTCTTGCCGATGTCCGGCGCGTTGCTGGTTTTGAGCACTTGCGCCTCCGAGGAAGAGGCCGCGCGCATCGCCCGCGCGCTGGTTGAAGGCCGGCTCGCCGCTTGCGTGAACGTCGTTCCGGCGATTCGCAGCGTGTACCGGTGGCGGGATATGATCGAAGACGCGACGGAGAGCCTCCTCATCATAAAGACGAACCAAGCCCGCTTCCCCGCGCTGCAAGCCGAGTTGGCGCGGCTGCATTCCTACGAAGTGCCGGAGATTCTCGCGGTGCCGGTGGCGGCGGGCGCCGAACGGTATATGGCGTGGCTCGGCGCGGCGCTTGAACCCGGTGAGGACGCCGGGTGAGGCAACCTTCGGCGCATCCCACTCACGCCCGCTATTGGGTGATCGTTTTCGCCGTCACCCTCGCCATCCTTTCCTATATCGACCGTGTTTCCATCTCGCAGGCCGCGCCGGTGATCTCCCGCGATCTCCATCTTTCGAAGGAACAGATGGGCTACGTCTTCGGCTCCTTCGCTCTCGCCTACGCGTTGTTCGAGATCCCCAGCGGATGGCTGGGCGACGTGATGGGACCGCGGCGCGTGCTGCTGCGCATCGTACTGTGGTGGTCGGTGTTCACGGCGGCCACCGGCTGGATGTTCCGCTTCGGACCGATGGTGATCATCCGCTTCCTTTTCGGCGCGGGCGAGGCGGGTTGCTTCCCGAACCTCACTAAATCGTTCGCCATCTGGCTGCCGCGCGACGAGCGCGTCCGCGCGCAAGGGATCATGTGGACGTTCGCGCGCTGGGGCGGCGCGTTCACGCCTCCTCTGGTGGTGCTCGTGTTCGCGTGGGTTAGTTGGCGCTGGGCTTTCGTCCTCTTCGGCGCGCTGGGACTGGCCTGGGCCGCCGTCTTCGCCGCGTGGTTTAAGGACGACCCCGCGACGCATCCAGCGGTTAACGCGGCCGAGCTGGCGCTGCTCCCCGATGCGAGCCAACAATCCGCCGCGCACGCCCATGTGCCCTGGGGCAAGCTGTTACGCTCGCGTTCGTTGCTGCTGCTTTGGGTTCAGTATTTCTGTCTCACGTATCCGTGGTATTTCTACATCACGTGGCTGCCCACGTGGCTGCAGGAGCGGCACCATCTGTCGTCGTCGGCGAGCGCCAACTACGCCGTGCTTCCGCTGCTGTTCGGCGGCGTTGGGTGCCTGATTTGCGGCTTCGTACTCGCCCCGCTTTCGCGCCGCCTGAATAGCCTGATCCTGGGGCGCCGCCTAGTGGGCTTTTTCGGATTCCTCGGCGCGGCTTGTCTGATGGCGCTCTGCAGCCAGTTGCATAGCCCGGCGTGGGCGATGATCGCGATGGCGCTGGCCAGTTTTTGCAACGACGTGACGATGCCCGTGTCCTGGGGCGCGTGCATGGATATGGGCGGCCGCTACGCCGGCACCGTTTCCGGCTCCATGAACATGGTCGGCAACCTCGCGGGCTTCGTCTCGCCGGTGCTGGGCGGCTATATTCTGAAGGCCACCGGCGGGAATTGGAACCTGTTCCTTTATTCGATGGCGGCGGTTTATCTGATGGGCGCGCTGTGCTGGCCCTTCATCGATCCGGTGACACCGCTCGAAGCGGAGTGACGGGCGCGGTTCGGTAGGCCGTCAGGCCGGGATTTACCGGTACCCGCCACGCCCTAATCTCGGAGCGCCGCGTCCGCGGTCCTCAAGCCAAAATGGATCCCGATCGCTGGGGATTTACGGCTGAACAGCCAGCCAGGGACGCGACCCGGCAGAGTCTGTGGTCGGCCGCGACAAGGATCGTAATGTACCCCATTTGCCAGAGGTCGAGGGCCACCGCTAATTGCAATGCATCGAGTGTCCGAAGGCCTTCCGTCACCCCGTATTGAACGATTAGCTTCCTGGCGCTTTGGAAATGGTATTCATTCAGGGGCGGGGCGGCGAGGAGGCGCTGCCGTGCGAGATCCGCCCGGAAACGCCGGCGTGCGATTTCCAAGGACTGCGGATTGATTTCTCCCGTCCGCGTCTTGATCGCAAGCACGGACTCCATCTCCACAATGGAAAGGTTGGAAATTATGGATCGGGAGCCGGAATGTTCGAGAATGCGGTCCACGTACTCGGATCCATCCTCTTTGTGGTAGCGCTTCGCGAGTGCGCTCGTGTCGAGAAAGTATTCCGGCAAGTCAGCGCTCTTGCCGGAGAGCGATTACGGCCTCGGAAAGGGAGCCGGAGATTGTGGAGAGCGCTCGTCTCACCTCGTCCAGATCGATGTCGTCATGGGCGGCGTTCGCCCATTCTTCCGGCGTAAAGTATCCGGCGAGATCCTGGCCGGCGACAGTTGGATCGCCAATCGTCACGGTCACCTGCTGCCGATCTTCAAGCGGTATACGCTCCAGAGGCTGTAGAACGCCATCCTTGTACACGGCTTGCAGTCGCTTCTCCATACTCCTTCAGTCTAACCGATCCCCGCTTCCCTTCCCGCCAACTGCGGCGCGGCGCTCCACGCCCCGGAAAACCCGCGCTTGCGGCCCCGCCCCGGCGTTGTGTATCCTGTAAAGGTAAAGATAAAAGAAGATTAAGGCAAGACGAGGAGTATCTGTTCTAGAATGGCACTGGCGTCCGAAGTCAAACGGCAAGTAATCGTTAAGTACAAGCAACACGCGTCCGACTGCGGATCGTCAGAGGTACAGGTAGCCATCCTGAGCCAGCGAATTCTGCTGCTCACGGAGCATTTCAAGACGCACAAACAGGATCATCATTCCCGCCGCGGGTTATTGTTGATGGTCGCTCGGAGGCGCCGTTTGTTGGACTATCTGAAGAGCCGTAGCCCGGAAAGGTACAAGGCCCTGATTTTGAGCCTCGGCATTCGACGGTAATCGCCGGGTAATCAGGGTAACCCCGCCCCGGTGGGCGGCGCTTCATACGATCATTCTCTCCCCGGTCTCCTCTTAATCGAATCGGGCGCGCACGGAATCCGGGCCGCCCAGGATTAAAGGATACGTTCGATGTTACATATTGTTGAAGTCGACCTGGACGGTCGCAAGATTACCCTGGAAACGGGCAAGATCGCCAAGCAGGCCAATGGGGCCGTGGTGGTGCGCTCCGGGGATTCGGTGGTGCTGGTCACCGCCTGTACGGCCGAAGAGCCGAAACCCGGGGCCTCGTTTTTCCCCCTCACGGTGGATTACCGTGAGTACACCTACGCCGCGGGCAAGTTTCCCGGCGGCTTTATTAAGCGCGAAGGACGGTTGTCGGAGAAGGAAGTTCTCACCAGCCGCTTGATCGACCGGCCGATCCGGCCGCTGTTCCCGGAAGCCTATTCGCACGAGACGCAGGTGATCGCGCTGGTGATGTCGGCGGATCCGGAGCGCGACCCGAGCATTCTGTCGATCGTCGGCGCGGGCGCCGCTCTCGCCATCTCCGACATCCCGTTCCATCACGTGCTGGCCGGTGTCCGCGTCGGCATGGTGAACGGAAAGCTTGTCGCCAACCCCAGCTACGCCGAAACGCGCGAGTCCAAGGCCAACGTCGTTGTCGCCGGAACGGGCGACGGCATCGTGATGGTCGAAGCCGGCGCCGAGCAGGCCAGCGAGGAAGACGTGCTGAAGGCGATTGAGTTCGGCCACGAGTGCTGCAAGAAGATCGCCGCCGGCATCGCCGAATTGGTGGCCAAGGCCGGCAAGCCGAAGCGCGAATATGTTCCTCCGGTCGCCAACGAGGAACTCTATAAGCAGATCGAGGCGGCCATCCGCGCCGAGCTCACCGACGCTCTCGACACCCAGAAATATCCCAAGCTCGAAAGCTACCACCGCGTCCACGAGGCCAAGAAAAAGGCGATCGCGGCCGTGCCCGAGGAGCAGCAGGCCGAAGCTGGCAAGCTGTTCAACGCCCTTAAGGAGCGCATCTTCCGCGAGGAGACGCTCGAACGCCGCCACCGTCCCGACGGCCGCAAATTCGACGAAGTCCGCAACATCGACGTCGAAGCCGGCGTCCTTCCGCGCACGCACGGCTCCGGCCTGTTCACCCGCGGCGAAACCCAGGCGCTGGTCACCTGTACCCTCGGCACCAAAGACGACGAGCAGCGCATCGAGATGTTCGACCTCACCCAGACCTCGAAGCGCTTTATGCTCCACTACAACTTCCCGCCGTTCAGCGTCGGCGAAGTCGGCTTCCTGCGCGGGCCCGGCCGCCGCGAGATCGGCCACGGCGCTCTTGCCGAGCGGTCCCTCGCCGCCGTGCTCCCCGACGAGAAGGCCTTCCCCTACACCATCCGCATCGTCAGCGACATTCTGGAATCAAACGGCTCCAGCTCCATGGCCACCGTTTGCGGTGGCACGCTGGCGCTGATGGACGCGGGCGTTCCCATCTCCACTCCCATCGCCGGCATCGCCATGGGCCTGGTGAAGGAAGGCGACAAGTACGCCATCCTTACCGACATCGCCGGCGCCGAGGATCATTACGGCGATATGGATTTCAAGGTCGCCGGCTCGGCCGAGGGCATCACCGGCCTGCAGATGGACATCAAGGTTCCCAACGTCACCATCGCGCTCATGCGCGAGGCGCTGGAACAGGCCCGCCGCGCGCGGCTGTTCATCCTGGGCAAGATGAACGCGTTGCTTTCGGCGCCACGTCCGGAAATGTCGCCGTACGCGCCGCGCATCTACACGCTTAACATTCCCACCGATAAGATCCGCGAATTGATCGGCCCGGGCGGCAAGATGATCCGCAGCATTGTCGAGGAAACCGGCTGCAAGATCGACGTCGAGGACGACGGCTCGGTGAAGATCTACGCCTCCGACGGGGAGTCGGCCAAGCGCGCCATCCAGCGCGTCACCGACATCGGCGCCGTCGCCGAAGTGGGCAAGACTTACCTCGGCAAGGTGGTACGGATCGCGGATTTCGGCGCCTTCGTCGAGATCTTCCCCGGCACCGACGGCCTGCTGCACATCAGCGAGATCGCCGAGAACCGCATCCAGAACGTGCGCGACGAGTTGAACGAGGGCGACCAGATTCTGGTGAAGGTGCTGGCGCTCGACGGCAACAAAATCAAGCTGAGCCGCAAGGCCATTCTTCGCGAGCAACGCGAGAAGCTCAGAGAAGCGGTGCGCAACTAACCGCGTTGCGCGGCTCGGAAACCGTTTACCGAGCCGCGCACGTTAGTAAGCGGTCTTTTATTCCGCTCTACGCCTGCATTCCCGCCAGGACGCCGCGCATATAAGCGAACGACCGTTCCATGCCGGGCAGCGGATCGTCGGGGTGAATCTCGTATTCAAGCATTGCCCCGCCGCTGTAGCCCATCGCTTTCAACTGGCGGAAAATCGCCGGAATCGGCATCTTCCCCATGCCCACGTCGCACTGGCTTTCCCTGGCGTCCATCTCCGCCAGGTCCTTGAGATGCATGCTGATCAAGCGGGGACCGGCGAGGCGGATCGCCTCCACCACGTTCACGCCCGTTCTCGCCGTGTGGCCCACGTCGATGCACAGTCCGCAGCGCGGGTCCATGCCCTTCATCGCCTCCAGCGCGCTTTGGGGCGTCGGGAATTGGGGATCCTCCGGGCCGTGATTGTGCAGGGCGATCTTGATGTCGTACTCCTTCACGAATTTTTCGAGCTTTGGCAGCGTGACGTGCGTCGGAGCGCAGACGATGATCGGCAGCCCGGCCAGTTTTGCGTATTCGAACTTGTGCCGGATGTCGGCCTCGTCGTCCTTGGCGAAGGAGATGTTTCCGCCGCCCTCGATCATCAGCCCGGCGTCGTCGAATTCCTTGCGCGCCGCGCGAATCTGTTCCGGCGTGCTATCGAGCGGCAGATGGACGTCCTTGATGTTGACGTACTTCACATCCAGCGCGCGGATCATGCGGATCGCTTGCGCCCGCGTGAACTTTCGCAGCGAATACGAGGCGACGCCTAAATGAAAACCGGCCAGACTGTCTTGCGGCGCGGCCTGCGCTCCTGGCGCGGCCGAGCGCGGCCGCCGAAACCGAAGCGCCCAGAAATGAACGGCGGGAAATCATGCTGGCTTGTCCTTTCCTTCGACGATCTTAATATATCGATCCACGGGAAGCCCGGTGAAGCGCTGCACCACCCCGCTGGGAGCCGGCCATCGGATCTCCATCCAATCGAGCGCCGCCGCGCTCCCCAACCCTATCACTTCGCGCGGGTCGTGCGAGGAAAGATAACTGCCTCCGTTGTTCTTCAACCGCGACCGCTTCACTCCTCCGGCCGACCACGTGATTCGAGCGCCGATGGCGTCGCGGTTGCACTTCACCCCTTCAAGCTTCAACCCCAGCCAGTGGTTTCTCCGCCCCGCGTTGTTCTTCAGCAGCAGCGGAGGCCCGCCGTTGTTGCCGATCAGCACATCCACGCGCCCGTCGTTATTGAAATCCCCCAGCGCCAGCCCTCGCGCCGGAAACACCCGCGTGAACGCCGGCCCGGCCTGATCGCTCACGTTGCTGAATTTTCCTCCGTCGTTGTGGAACAGCAGCAGCGGCTCCTTATAACGCACTTGCTGGGAGTAGTTGTCGATCATGTCGTCGGGGTGCCCGTTGGCGAGAATCAGATCCAGAAACCCGTCGTTGTCGTAGTCGAAAAACTTCAACCCCCAGCCGCTCAGCAGACGCGTCGCCTGCGCCACCTGATTCTTATGCGCCACATCGGTGAAGTCTTCGTTCTTGTTATTCCGGTACAGCGAGAACATCTCCTGGTCCACGTTCGCCACGAACAGATCCTGCCATCCGTCGCCGTCGAAGTCGGCCGCGTCCACTCCCATGCCCGACCTCGCCTGCCCGTTGTCGCTGAATCCCACCTCCGAGGCCAGCCCCATTTCTTCCCACTTCGTCTTGCCGCGCGCGTCCGGGCCGCGATTGATAAACAGAAAATTCTGCACCGTGTCGTTGGCCACGAACAGATCCATACGCCCGTCGTTGTTGACGTCGGTGGCCACCACGCCCAGCGACTTCCCCACGGCCTTCTCGATGTCCGTCCCGCCGCTGGCGAGCGTAAACGTTCCGTCGCCGTTATTGTGAAACAGCAGGCTGGACGTGCCATTGAAAATTCTCGGGATGCAGTAATAGTGCCGCTTCAGTTTGTTGTCGCCGCAGGACATCATGTGCTCCCGCCCGTACTCGACGAAGCTGCACACGAATAGATCCAGCCGTCCGTCGTTGTCGTAATCGAACCAGACGGCGCTCGTGCTCCAATGACCGGCGAACACCTTCGCGCCGAGGCCCGCCTTCTCGCTCACGTCGGTAAACGTTCCGTCGCCGTTGTTGTGATAGAGAACGGGGTGGCCGTACGCCGTCACAAAAAGATCCGGGAAGCCGTCGGCATCGTAATCGCCCACGGCCGCACCCATGCCGAAGCCGTTGAAACCCACGCCCGCCTTCTCCGTAACATCGGTGAACGTGCCGTCGCGATTGTTTTTGTAGAGCGCGCTGCGCAGCGGCTTCGGCGGTTGATAAAAATCCGACGGGCCGTAGTTCACCAGATAGATGTCCATCCAGCCGTCGTTGTCGTAATCGAAAAACGCGCAGCCGGGCCCCATCGTCTCGGGCAAATAGCGGTTCTCCGACATCGCGTTCTCGTGAACCCATGCGATGCCGCTCGCCGCCGCCGGAATTTCTTCGAACAGCCCCTCGCCCGGTTGCGCGCCGCCCAGCAACCGGCTCGCGCCAAACCCTCCGGCCAGCGCCAGTATCTCCCGCCGTGAAAACCGCATCACTTCATCGTAGATCGCTTACTGCACCTGGAACAGAGTCTGCTCGGCGCGGCCGGTGGTTCCCTGCCGGGCGGTCACCTTCACTTGGTACTGCCCCGCGGGCAGCGTCTCGATCGGAATTGTGGCCACGTAGGGAATCCGTCCGTCCTTATCGACGGCGGGGAGTTCCAGCGCGCCACCGCCGATCGCCTTCCCATCCTGCATCAACTGGATCTCCACTCCCGGTTTCGCCGCATTCCCCGCCTCCGGATAGATCACGAAGAATAAGGAAAGCTGCGCGCCCTTCCCGCCCGGCACCGATTCGTTCAGGCTCGGCGCCACCTTGCCGTCCTGAAAGCGGAACGGATCCCCTGCGTCGGTGGCCGCGACATGCGGCGTATAGCTCCGCACCAGCGAAATGTTGCTCAGGCCGACGCCGGCCGACGGCGGCGGAACCATCAGCACCGCTTTCCGCGCGCTGGCTTTGTCGCCGAGAAAATCGGCTACCGCCGTCTCCACCGTGTAGCGTCCCGGCGCCAGGTCGAAATGCTTATTGAAGATGAAGTTGCTCGCCAGCAGCCCCTCTTTTTTATCCGCGGGGATCTGCAGCGGAACGTCCTGGCTGAACTTCTGGACGACGTTGCCGCTGGCGTCCTTCACCAGGGTGACCACCGCCAGATGAATCAGGATCATGTTGGTTTCCTGCTTCAGCGTCAGCTCCTTGAACGGCGCTTCCAGCACCAGCGCGCACTTCACCTTGTCTTTTCCCGGATGGAAATGCAACGTCGCCTCGTGAAAGGCGAACGTGCGCGGCAGCGGGAGCGAGGCCAGCGCGGCCAGCAACGGCACTTCATAAGGCAATACGTTTGGCCCGGCGTTGGGCGGCAGCGCGAAGTATCCGCTGCGCGATTGCAGCTTCACGTCCGCGCGGTCCAGTTTCACGGCGATCTTTCGAAAGTGCCCGTCGTACTGCTTGATGTCCGGCGTGTAGGTCATCTCGTAATAGGTGTTGATGTCCTCGTCCACGCGGCGCAGCGGAGCTCGCAGGTCGTTGGTGTTGTAAATCAGAAACCCGCCGGTGCCTTCCGACAACGCCGCCAGCGTGTTCTGCGCGTTGTCGCGCCCGCTCGCCAGCACCGCGTCGAACACCTTCACCTCGTCCACGTTCGTTCCCGAATTGCCCTGCGTCTGTTGCGCCTTGCTCGAAGCCGCCGCCCCCGCCAGCGCCGCGCTCGCCCCTCCGTTTTCCGCCGCGATCCTAAGTCCCCGCGCGTCCAGCGCGTACACGCTCACGTTGGCCCGGTTCGCCGCGCCGATCACCGCCTCGAAAGCTGCCTGTAAATTGTCCGGCACATACAGGCCTTCCGTGAAGTACATCAGCGTCTTTCTCCCTGGCAGCGCGTTCTGGTCCCGCACCAGCGCCAGCAGCGAAAAGATGGACGACCGCCCCGCCTGCTGGCCCGACATCGTCTGGTCCAGTTGCAGCATGTTCAACATCATCCGCGCCATCAGCATCTGCGACGGATCGTGCCCGCCGGCGGGCGGCATCGCCCCAATCTGCTCCACCTGGCTCTGTCCGTTCTGGCCCTCCGGAGCGCCCACCTGCTGTTCCAGGTCGTGCCGGATTCGCGCCGAATCCTCGGCAAATTGCGTATACGCGCCGCTGGTCGCCCGCTCGATGGCCTTCTTAAGCAACGCCCGGTCGTTGGTGAATTGCTGCAGCGCGCCGAGCTGCTGGTCGATCGTGAACACGGCATAATAAACGTTCTGCTCCGGTTCGCCTTTGATCAGATCGAGCGCCGCCTGCCGCGCCAACGTCCGTCCCTCCTGCCCCAGCCGCTCGAACACCAGCGTCACCAAATGCAACTGCCGCGACGTGTCGATCTGTTTGGCGTCCACGCCAACGGCGGTCGACTTGTCCGCCGCCGTCACCAGACGGAAGCTCTTGATCGTCATCGGCTCCCCGTTGTCGGTCACCTGAAACTGATCCTTGGTCAGTGTCAGCACCGCCTTGCCCTTCTTATCGCGGGCGATGACGTCCAGCAACACCTCCTGCGCCGACGTCGTCACGATCTTGCCCACCGCCGCCGGCTGAGTCTGCGGATGCGTCCATTGCGCGGCCGCGAGCGAGACGGCGATTAGTCTAATTCGGATACGGTTCATGTTCCCTCGCGATGCGGATCTGATGATCCGAAAATAAGTTGTGCGATCCCGGCAGCTCGATCTTCGGCATGTGGCAGGTCACGCAATCTTTCTTCGCCACCGGGCACGCTTTCAACGGTTTCGCCGCCGCCCGCCCGTGACAGGCCAGGCATTTCGCGTCGTAAAACGCCGCTTCCCGCACCACCTCCCGGTGCGGATCGTGGCAGGCCACGCAGCGGATGCGTTCGTCCGTCGCGCTATAGCACTTGCTGTTGGTCAAACGGTACGGTTGAAAGCGCACGTTGAGAATCCCCTGCGGTCCACCAGCGGCGATCTGCGCCCACGTCCGGTGGCAGCGCCCGCAGAAATCCGACATCTCCTCGGTGCTCATCGCCGAAAGCTTTTTCATGGTGGCGCGCTTGGGGTCGCCCGTTTTCATCGCCTGCGCGTGTTGCGCCGCCGGCCCATGGCAGTTCTCGCATTGCAGGCCCGGAATCAGCCCGCTCACTTGCAGCGCGTTCCCGTGTACCGCGCCGGTGGAATGGCAGTCGAAACATTCTCGCGCCGACGTTCGATCCATGGGCCGTCCCGCCGCCTCGTTCAAATTCTTCGGATGAATATTTTGCGCGCCCAGCGTCAGATCCAGCCTTCGCACCGCGTTGAAGTAACTGACCCGGCTCTCGTACCATTGGCCGTCCCGCTCGAAAACATACGTCTGCCCCGCCGATCCCAGCCCGAACGCCCAGGCTTAGTTGGACCGTTACCGTTTGCTCTCCATCTGTCACGCGGTATACGCTCTTGTCTCCGTCGCGGGAGATTTCGTAAGAGTATTTGTCCTCTTGAAATCGGAGCTTCGGATGATCGCGCAGTATCCGGCACGCGGCGGCGGTTTCCAGCGCGTTGGCCATCCCGCTAGGCGCGTAGGCGCGCACCTTGTCCACGTGGCACGATGCGCATTCCGCCGTTCCCGCATAGGCGCCCAGCGACGACGCCGGCGCGGGTGGAGCCGCAAACAGCCACGCCAAGAACGCCGCGCTCGCCCATTGATTCACTCCGCACCTGGCCTCTTCACCAATTGCTCCAGCCGCGTAAACTCACGGCGCTCCTTGGCGGCGTCTTCCGCGCGTCCGGCTTTGGCATAGGCGGAGGCCAGCGCCACATGGGTCTGCGGGCTGTCCGGAGCCAGCTCCCGCGCCGTCTCGAGTTCGTGGATGCCCGCATCGAGTTGGCCCGCTTCCACCAATTCCCGGCCCAACACGTCATGCGTCACAAACAGGCGCGGCCCGGCCGTCACTCCTTCGCCGGCGTACCGCAACGCCTCGGCCGAATCCCCGCGCTTTTGATACTCGAGCGCCAAGCCCACCAGCGCCGGCACGTGCCCCGGCGAAATCTTCAGCTCCTTCTTATACTCAATGATCCCCTTGTCGGCGTCGCCCAGCATTAAATAGGTGCCGTAAAAATAATGCACATTCGGAGTCTTCGGATACCTCGAAACCAGCCGCTCCAAGTCGGCCAGCGCTTGCGGCGGCCGGCGGTTGGCGATGTCGGAGACCGCCTGGCCCGCCAGCGCGACGATCTCGCGGTCCTCCGGCTTCAGCTCCGCCGGCAACTCCGGCTTCCGCAGCGCCGCCATTCCCGCCGCCGTCAACGTCGCTGGTTCGTCGTTGCCCTGCTCGATCAGTTGCGTGCTGATCTGCAGCGCGCGCTCGAAATTTTCGATCCGGTTGAACAGCAGCGCCTCGTGATAGCGCGCGACGTTCGTAAGGCTGTCCTTCGCCACGAGGCCCGCGCTTTCCGCCCGCGCCAAGTCCGCTAACGACCGCCCGTACTCCTTTGTCTCGAACTCGCACAGCCCCAGCAGCGCCCAACCTGGCCCCAGTTTCTCTTCGAGCGCGGTGAATTTACGGAACGCGTCGCGGCACTGCGGATAGCGGTCCTTGTCGTATTCGAGCGTGCCCAGATACCACCAACCCTCCTTCCATTCCGGCTTCATCCGCACCGCTTCGCGATATAACCTCTCCGCCTCCTCCAATCGATTGGCGTCCCGCGCCCGCGCCGCTTCCGCCGACACTTGCTCGAACGCCGCCGTCGGCGGCTGGGCCTTCGGCGGCACGGCGAACGCCAAAATGAAAAGCGCCGCCGTCATTGCTTCTCCACGTTCAACGTCTTCACGCCCGGCTGCTTCACTTGCGCTGCCGCGTTCAACTTCTGCACCAGCGCCCGCTCGCGGTCGCCGTCCTCCTTGCGCTTCAGCCGATAATAAATCGTCGCCAGCGTCACGTGCGCTTCGGTGAACTGCGGCGCCTCCTTCAAAATAGACTGTAGATCCGCCAGCGCCCGCTCCGTCTTCCCCATCGCCACATCCACCGTCGCGATTTGATACCTCACGCCGATGTCTTCCGGCCGCAGTTCGAGGGCGCGCTGAAAATGTTTCAATGCCGCGTCATAGTTCTCGTCCTGCTTCTCCAGCACGCCCATATAAAGATTGGCGTTGAAGTCGTTCGGGTTGGTTTCCAGTTCCTTGCGATAGGCGGCGGCCGCCGCCGGGGTGTCGCCGGTGCTCATCAGCGCGAATCCGTAATAGGAATAGACATCCGGCAACTTCGGATTCAGCGCGACGGCCTTTTCCAGATCCCCGCGCGCGCCGGCGAAATCGAGCGCCGTCATCTTCGTCATGCCCATCAGCAGCCGCGCCTCCGCCGAATCGCCGTTGCGCAGGATGCGTTCCACCAGCACCTGGCCCTCCGCGACGCGGTTATCGCGAATGAGAGCCGTTCCCAGCAAGTACGCCACATCGAGTGAGTCCGGCTGCTTCGCCGCCACCGGCTGTAACAAATCCACCACCTGTTTGTTCTTGCCCAACTGCAAATAACAATCGGCCAGCAACTCGGTGGCTTGCGCGTTCTCTGGTTGCGCGCGGTGAACCGCCGCAAGCTGATCCGCCGCTTGAGTGAACCGGCCCATTTTGTAATATGCGAGGGCGAGGTTCAGAGAAACCGCCGGATTGCCGGGGCTGAACTTAAGCGCGTCCCGGTATTCGGCAACCGCTTCTTCATATCGTCCCGCCTTGGCCAGCACGGCTCCCAGATTTGAATGAACCAAACCCTGTTCCGGCTCGAGCTTCAGAAATTCCCGGTAGGCGCGGATGGCCCCGTCGAGATCGCCCGCCTGTTGCAGGGCCATCGCCCGGCGGAATATATGTTCGGGGGAATCGGAGGCGGCCATCGAGCACGCCGCTGCGATCAAGAACAACGGTAACCCGCGACAACGCCTCATGCCGGTCTGTCTATCATCTAAACACAATTGGGGCGGCGTCTCCAGCCACCCCAACCGTTGCCCAGGCGTTGCGCCGCGGCGCGTCCCTCAATCTTCACCGTCAACAAACCCGCGCCGCGGTCCGCTTCGCCAGGTCACCGCTAAAAGTAAAACTTCACCGCCAATTGAACGATGCGCTGTCCTTCCTTCTCGGTCGCGATGCCGAACAGCGGATTCGACAACGCGCCCGCCGAATTGAAGTCCAGATTTAAGTTGCTCGAGCCGTTCCGGAACGTCGTCAACGGATGGTTGAGGAAGTTATAAGCCGAGAACCTGAACTGCAACTTCTTCGATTCGCTGAACTGGAAGTTCTTGAAAAGCGATAAGTCGCTGTTAAAGAACCAGGGGCCGAAGATCTCCGGCAGCACCGTGGCGCCATTTTGGCCGGGCGTCGTAGGCAGCGAGAAGCAAGACGCATTCAAATACTGGCCACTTTTCAGATTCGCCGTCGGGTTGCAGGTCAGGATCGGCTGCAGATTGAGGTTCGGCGTTCCCAGGATGGACAGATTCGAGATGTTATACCCGTTGGGCAGTTTCGCTCCGCCGGCGTTCAAATTAAAGGCTTCCGCGGCTCCTCCGCCGATGCCTTGCGCGGAGAGGTTGATTCCGCTCTGAACCTGCGTGATGCCGGATACCTGCCACCCGTTGACCAACGCTTTCCCGACCATATTATTACGGACGGGCTTCGGCAGCTCGATCGAGTACGCAGCGTTGAATGCGTGCCGCCGGTCAAAGGGCTGCGCCCCATAATCGTCTTGGAGGTTGAACGGATCCTGGCCCACGATACCGAGCGCCTTGCTCCAGGTGTAGTTCAACTGAATATCGAAGCTACCGCGTTGCTTCACCCAGGTTACTTGCATCGAGTTATAGTTTGACGAGAGATTATGTTGGACGGCCGCCAGATCGCCATACTGCTGATACGGCCGGTAGAGATTCGTGTTCACGCTGTTTGGGTCGGAGCCGATGTTGAGCATCGCGCCGACGGGCACCGCATTGACGTTTGTTCCGATATTGGTGCCGTTGAGCAGATATTTAGCCGAGTTGCCGACATAGGAAACCTCCAGCAACGAGGCTCCGGGTAGACGCTGGGATATCGTGAAGCTATAGCTATCGAGCTGAGGCGTGTGATTATCGCTTGGAAGCAGCGTCCCAGTGCTCAACGGCAATAATCCCGGATTCGTCGTTTCGATCGCCGCCAAAGTGGTTGCCGACGGCGAAGAATACGCCTGCACTCCCGCCGGCGCGTCCAGGCCGGTGGTGAACTGGGCGTTGTGATAGTAGTACCGGCCCCAGCCGCCGCGAAGGACCGTGTTGCCCGTCCCGAAGACGTCGTACGCCATGCCGAAGCGGGGCGCGTAGAACAATGCTTGCGACCCGAAGCCCGAAAGGGGAACCTTGGAATCTTTCTTGTTCCAGTCCAGGCCAGGGTATGATGTGGCCGGCGCCGTCGCGCTATATAACGCCGGATTCCAGACCGCAAACCCGAAACCTTGCCGGTCGTACCATTGCCCAATGTGCGAAACGCGAATGCCGAGGTCGAGCGTCAGCCGCCTCGACACCTTCCAGCTATCCTGCACGAAGAATTCCGCCGTGTTATAGGCTTCGTTGTGGAGCGGATTGACGTTCTGTTCTTCGTAATTCGCGGTGCGGCCGAGCAACAGATCGGCGTAAGGATTGCCCGTTCCGTTGCCGGCCCAGGGCGCTTGTACCAGCAAACCGTTGGTGTATCCATTCGCCGGTTGCGCGTTGATTACATATTCGTAGTAAAAGCCCACTTTGATTGTGTGCGTTCCCGCCACCTTCGTAATGTTGTCGCTCACCGAAGGCAGATACTTCGTGGCATACAAACCCTGGCTTCCGCCCGCCTCGAATCCACCGGGATTGAAGAGCGTCGCGAATTCCGAATTGCCCCAGGACAGCATCGACGGAATCTGCTGCACTCCGTTCTTATACAGGCCCTTATAGGGATACCCGAGATCCGTCCGGTTCACTTTCTTCGGATCCTGGAAGTTATTCGGGAAGTTAATGTACGTGTCGCCGAAGACGAACTCGTTCGTCAACGTCGGGTTGAAGACATGCGTCAGACTGGCCGACACCGATTGCGATTGGTTGGGAGACACGATCGGCGTCGGATAGGGTACCGTGACGCCCTGCCGCCACCACAGGCTGATCGGAAACTGCTGCAATTCGTTTTGCAGATTGTAGCGGACGAACAGCTTCGTGTTGTCGCTGATACTGTAATCGACGCGGCTCAGCCATTGATACGAGTTCTGCGTGAACGCGATGTCTTTCGCGTAGTTATATCCGCCGTTGGTAAACGGGTTGGCGTTCGGCGCGGGATACAGGCCGGCGAGCACCTGGCCCCCTTTATCGATCTGGCTGGCCGGGATGATTCCACCGGGAAATTGCTTAAGCGCCGCGGCATTCATCTGCGAAGGAGCGCTGCCGGAGGCCGTCACCGCGCCCAGCTTCGACAATTCGGCCGGTGAATAGTTCCCCGCCACCATCCCAGGCGTCGGCACGGTCGCCGTCAGAATACCCGTGTCCAGCGTTTGCGCGTAATATTCGTATCCGGTAAAAAAGAACAGCTTGTCGTGGTTCTTATTGAAGTCCGTCCCGGGGATCACCACCGGCCCGCCCAGGTTGCCTCCGGGAAAATAAAACTTGTTCTCCGGCCGAGGAATGCCGAACTCGTTGTTGATCCAATTGTTCGAATTCAACGCGTAGTTGCGCGCGTAGAAATATCCCTCTCCGTGGAAGTCCTTACCGCCGGCCTTGGCGATGGTATTCATCACGATCGGCCCTTTAGAGTTCTCGGCGTCGAAGTTCGACGTCAGCACCTTCATCTCCTGGATCATGTCGGTGTTCGGATTCACCGGCGTGGCGCAATTGCAGCCCGGATCGGACACGTGCGCGCCGTCGGCCGTAATGTCCATAGTTCCGTTGACCGTGCCGTTCGCCGAAAACGCTCCGTTCAGCGCGCTTTGGCTTCCGCCGTCGCCGTTGCCGTTGATGCCGATCACCTGTCCGGTGAAGCTCTGCTTATTCTCCGTCCCGGTTCCCGTGATGCCAAATCCCGGCAGGATCTTGATGAACTCCGCCGCGCTCCGCCCCACCACCGAGAAGTCCTGAAGTTGTTTCACCGTCAGCGTCTCGCTCTTCTCGCCCGAATCCACTGGCGCCACGATGTCGGTGGCCCCCGCCACTTCCACCGTCTGCGCCGCCGAGCCGACCGTCAAAACGATGTTCGAAAGCGTCCGGTTTTCCGCTCCGGTGAAGGAAAGTCCCTTCTGTTCGTACTTCTCGAATCCGGCCGCCTCGACATCCACCGTATAGGTGCCGGTCGGAAACGAAACGAACGAGAAATATCCGTCGGAGTTCGTGACCGTCTTTCGCACGTCTCCCGAAGCCTCGTTCTTCAACGTCACGTTGGCGCCGGGAATCACCGCTCCCGTGCTGTCGGAAACCTCTCCCGTCAGCGTGGCGTAAATCGATTGTCCGTAAACGGCGCCGGCGGCGAGAGCAAACGCTGCAATCCAATATGGAAGACCGAACCTCATTCTAAACATGGAGCGGTAATGCCTTTCTAAAAACGTGTTAGAAACTCTGAGCGGGACCTTCCAAGATAATAGTTATCTATTAGGCTTTGCGAAAGGATAAAGCGGTTAATTAGAGGGATCCGCTACGTTAAGGAAAGCAACTCTTTTGTTTTCAATAAGGTTAACGGTACGTTACGAGAGGGACGGGAGGGGGTTACGAGGCGCATGGCATCGGGGACGGCGCGGTGGTATGATGCCGAAATAGAGGTTTGTATCGAGGGAACCCTTCATCCGGGAAGGGCGTTCACCATCGCTTCTGCCTGAGATGGACGCTTTCAAGCGGGTTCCCGTTACCTTCGGTTTGGAGTGATTCGTGCCGTCAACGTCGGACTTAAGCGCGGAGAGGTCCGAGCTCGCCAGCGTACTCGCATCGGGCATCTTTAGTCGCGCGCCGGGGCTTGCGCAATTGTTGTCCTACATTTGCGCGCGGTATTTCGAAGGCCAGGCGGAACAGATTAAGGAGTACAACATCGCCGTCGAGGCGTTCGGCCGGCCGGCGGACTTCGATCAGAAAAAGGACTCCATCGTTCGCGTGGAGGCTCATCGCCTCCGTAAACGCCTGAAGCAATTTTACGAAAACGAAGGCGCTTCTCACGCGCTCCAAATCGAAATCCCACCGGGCCAGTACATTCCCCGTTTTGTGGCGCGCGACGGTCCGGGCCGGGCCGCTGCCGTCGAAATCGCCGCCGCCGCACCGGTTGCGCCGACCCCTCCCCCCGCCCTCGGTTCCAAGCTGGGGTGGATCGCAGCGGGCTCCGCCGCCGCGTTGGCCATCCTGGCCGTCACGCTGTTTTTCACTCGCGGCTCCGGCGCTTCACCGGCTGCCGGTTCCGCCCGCGAGAGCCCCGCCCCGCCCACCGACACCGTTCGCATCCTCGCCGGCTCCGCCGCCGGCTCCTATACCGACCGGCTCGGCCGTCTCTGGTTACCGGATCGCTTCTATACCGGCGGCTACGCCCGGTCCGATCCAAACCACCCCATCCTCGGAACCCGCGAGCCCAAAATCTACGAATGCCGCCGCCAGGGGACCTTCCGCTACGACATTCCGCTTTCACCGGGGACCCATGAACTCGGCCTCCACTTCGCCGAGACCTACTATGGCGAGCGCAACCTCGCCGGCGGCGGAGAGACCAGCCGGATCTTCCGCGTTCTCGCCAACGGACACCCGCTCCTGTCCGACTTCGACGTCGTTAGCGACGCCGGCCCCAGCCGCGCCGACATCCGCGTCTTCAAGGACGTTGCGCCCGCCTCCGACGGCAAACTGCATCTGGAATTCGTCCCACAGGTGAACGACCCCTTCGTCAATGCCATCGAAATTGCCCCCTCCATTCCCGGTCACATGCGTCCCATCCGCATCGTCTGCCAGGATCGCCAGTACGCCGACCGCGCAGGCCGGATCTGGGAAGCCGACCGGTATTTCAGCGGCGGCCAGCTCATCCCCCGCTCCGAAGCCGTGCTCGAGGCCGCCGACCCGGACCTCTACGCCGGCGAACGCTTCGGCAACCTTCTCTATACCATCCCCGTTCCCGCGGGCCGCTACGACCTCACTCTCCACTTCTCGGAGCGCTGGTTCGGGCCGGGGAAACCGGAGCGCGGAGGCGCGGGGAGCCGTCTCTTCGACATCCTCTGCAACGGCGCCGCGCTGGCCCGTAACTTCGACGTCTTCCGCGAAGCCGGAGGGTCCGACCGCGCTCTGGTGAAAACCTTCCGCGGCCTTCAACCCAACCCGCAAGGCAAGCTATCGATCGCCCTCGTCCCCTCCGTAAACTACGCCTGCCTCAACGCCATCGAAGTGGTCGATTCCGCCCCGTAACCGCGCGGGCGCTCATGTTAGACTGCGAAAGCAGACCGCGTGTCCCGCTACTTCCTCCTCCTTACCCTCCTCGCGGCAACGCCCGCCGCCGCCCAGGCCCAAGTCAACGAGGATTCTCCGACGGCCTTTCGCCGCGGCGTCGAACTGCACCAAAAAGGCGACATCGAAGGGGCCATCCGCGAATACCGTGAGTCCCTGCGCCTGGATCCAAATCAGCCGCAAGCCCTCTCCAACCTCGGCGCCGCTCTCTCGGCTCAAGGCCGCTTCGGCGACGCCATCGCCCAGTACCAGGCCGCTCTCCACCTCGCCCCCGATCTCCCCGGCGTCCGCCTGAATCTCGCTCTCGCTTATTACAAATCGAACCAAATCGCCGAAGCCGCGGGACTTCTTACCGTCCTCCACGGCGCGCAGCCCGGCGACCTCCGCGTCACTCTCCTCCTGGCCGATTGCCGTCTCCGGCTGGGCGAATTCCCGGCGGTGATCGCCCTGCTCACTCCGCTTGAGGCCGCCAACGCCGGCAACCGCGGTCTCGATTACATGCTTGGCATGGCCCTCATCCGCAACGGCCAAATCGACGAGGGCCAGAAGCGGGTCGATCGCATCCTGCGCGACGGCGATTCGGCCGAGGCGCACTACTTATTAGGCTCGGCTTCGTTCATGTCCCACGATTTTCCCGCCGCCGCCGCCGAGTTCGCCAAAGCCATCGCGCTCAATCCCGATCTGCCGTCGCTTCACTCCTACTACGGCCAGTGCCTGCTCTCTACCGGCGATCCCGACGGCGCTTCCGCGGCGTTTCACAAGGCGCTCGAACAGGACCCGCACGATTTCGACGCCAACCTCCAGCTCGCCTCCATCCTCGCGCAGCGCAAACAATTCGCCGCCGCCCTGCCTCTCGTAGAGCGGGCGACGGAGGCCCGGCCCAACTCCCCCGACGCTCACTTCGCCCTCGCCAACCTCCTTCGCGAAACCGGGAGGAGCGCGGAGGCCGAGGCCGCCTTCGCCTATGTGTCGAAGACCTGGCCCGGCTACCGGCCAGCCCATGAACAAGCCGCGCCGTCGCACCTCGGCGCTCTGGCCCCCGATTTCACCCTGCGGTCCCCAGGATCCTCCCGCGCCGTACACCTTGCCGATTTTCGAGGCAAGAAGCCCGTCGTGCTCGTCTTCGGAAGTTACACCTGCCCGCAGTTCCGCTACGGCAGCGGCCCGCTCGAAAAACTCCACGCGCAGTACGGAACCAAGGCCGAATTTCTCCTGGTCTACATCCGCGAAGCCCACGGCGCTGGCGGGGGCCAATGGAAAAGCACCCAGAACCAACGCGAGGGCGTGGATCTTTCCGACGCCACGTCCATCGAGGCGAAACGGAAGAACGCGGCCTATTGCGTCCGCGCCCTCGGCATCCCGTACGCCGCCGTTGTCGACGGCATGGACCTCCGCGTCGAAACCGCCTACCAGGCCTGGCCCAGCCGCGTCTTCGTCGTCGGCAAGGACGGCCGCATCGTTTTTGAAAGCCTTCTCGACGAACGAAGCTTCGATCCCGCCGCGCTCGCCTCGGCGATCGAAAAATCGGCGCGCTGACCTCTCACAGACCGCGCAGAAAAGGATTCCGCGCCTTCTCCCGGCCGATGGTCGTGTTGGCCCCGTGCCCCGGAATCACGATCGTCTCCTCCGGCAGCGGCAGTAGCTTGTCGCGAATCGAGCGCATAATCGCCCGCCCGTCCCCTCCCGGCAGATCCGTCCGGCCAATGCTATCGAGGAACAGCGTGTCCCCGGCCGCCAGCTTGTTCTCCGACGGAATCCACACGCTCACGCTTCCCTGCGTATGCCCCGGCGTCTCCAGAATTCGAAATTCGGCCGGACCCAGCTTCAGCGTGTCGCCTTCCTTCAATCCCGCGTCGATTTCGGTCCGCTCCGGCGCCTCCATCCCCAGCCAACTCGCCTGCGTGTCGAGCAGATCGTAGAGTTCGCGGTCGCGCTCGTTCATGTAAACCGGCGCCCCGGTGAGCGCCTTCAGCTTCGCCGCCCCGCCGATGTGATCGATATGCGCGTGCGTGATGACGATCGCCGTCACCTTCAGCCCATGCCGCTCCAACACCGCCTGAATCTCGTCGATATTGTCGCCCGGATCGATGACGATCGCCTCGCGCGTCACCTCGTCCCCGAAGATGGAGCAGTTGCAGCGCAACATTCCAACCGGGATAATCTGGTGGATCATTCGCTTCCATTGTAGCCGCCGCCTTCCTATACTTGTGGCCATGAGAGCCCCGTTTTTGTTATTCGCCGCCGCCGCTGCCGCCTTCGCCGCTCCGGCGCCTCCCACGCCCATCACCGCCGCGCCCGGCGACAAAGAAGCCTGGGTCCAATGGGGAGCTTCCGCCGGCGCCACCGGATACAACGTTTATTCCAACAGCGGCGCCGGTTACGCGAAAATCGCCTCGAACCTCCAGACGCTCGCCTTCCTTCAAACCGGCCTCACCGACGGCGTGGATTATTCGTTTTACGCCACCGCCCTCGATGCCACCGGCGAGAGCCTGCCCAGCAAGACGGTCGATGCCACGCCCAATATCCCCAATAACTTTCTCCCGGTCTTCACGGCATCGAGCGTCACCAACGGCGCCAGCTTCGTCCAAGGCGCGGTGGCCGGCTCCATCGTCACCATCTTTGGAACCAACCTGCTCACCAACACCGACGGCCTTCACACCGCCCAGCAGATCCCGCTCCCCACCACCATCGCCAGCACCTCGGTCCTCGTCGGCGGACTTCTCGCCCCGCTGTTCGCCGTCGACCGCAACAACAACACCGGCCAGGAGCAGATCAACCTTCAGATTCCCTGGGAATTCGCCGGCCAGCCCTCCGTTCCCGTCGTCGTGACCAATGGCGCCACCATCAGCGCCATCGTCACCCTGCCGCTCATGGCCGCCCAGCCCGGCGTATTCATCGTCGATAGCGCGAACGACGGCTTCTTCCACGGCGATTACGCCATCGTGAACACCGCGCGTCCGGCGCAGCCCGGCGAAGAAATCCTCGCCTATCTCACCGGCCTCGGCCCGGTCACAAACACTCCGGCCTCCGGCTCGCCCGGCTCGGCGGGCACAACCGCCAAACCCACCGTGCAGATCGGAACTTTGAACGCCACGGTCGATTTCAGCGGCCTCGCCCCCGGCTTCGTCGGACTCTACCAGTTGAACTTCACCGTCCCGCCCACCACGCCGTCCGGGACCCAGAGCGTCGTGGTTTCGATCAACGGAGCGGCCGGCGCCGCCGCCAGCCTACCCGTTCAATAAGCGCCTACTTCGCCGCCGGCTTTATGTAGAACCCGTTGATCGTCCCCTTCGCGTCCAGCGCGAACTGCATTTCGAAATTGCCCGGCGTCTTCTCAAACGTCGCGACGCGCAGGTAAATCCGCAGCCCGCCCGCCGCTTTCACCGTTTCCTCCAGCACCTTCGTCTCCGCGCCCAGTTGGTCCCCCACCTTTTCGCGAAATGCCTTCAGCTTCGCCTCATCGCCAAGCGCCTGTTGCATTTGCGGCGACATCTTCGCCCATAGCTCGGCCGTTTTTCCCGTGAAGAACCACTGCGCGTACATCCGGCTATCGCCCATCGCCGTCTTTTCGTCCAACAGTTCCGCCGGCTTCTCCTCGCCCGCCCCGCGCCGCCAATCGAGCGGCAACGTCGCCCCGCCCTGCATCCACGTCCCGGCGATTTTGTCCGCCGTGAGCGTGCCTTCATACGCTCCGCCGATGCTCTTCTGATCGAATTTCACCGCGTTCCCGGCGAGCGTAATCGTGTCCACCGGCATCCCCATCGCGCCCTGGTCGATGCTGTCCATCGTCGCCCGCAGCGCGCCCGCGCCGTCTTTGGACACATGCAGCGCCAACCGCAGCTTCTGCCCGTTGGCCTCGAGCGCTCCTTGCCAATTGCCCACGATCTCCTGCCCGTAAGCGCCCGCCGCCATCGCGGCCACCGCCAAAAAAACCGTCTTGCGCATCATGTGACTTCCCTCCAACCGTTCTTATTTTCGACGGCATTCCTATTGCGCGCAAGTTATATTTCACCCCCGTTTCCGCAGCCACAAGTAACAATGATTCCCCATCCGTCCGGCGTTCGCCCGGCGCAGTAACATCCAGTCGGCATAACGAAGCGGAAACAGCAGCCAGCCCAACACGCCGTGCGCCATCACCCGCCACGCCCGCCAGGGAAGCCATAGTTTCACGTACTCGATCGTGAACACCAGCATGGTCGCCGCCGGCCCGGTGCGCCATCCCGCCGCCACTTCCTCGAATCCGCCGCCGGCTAGCTCCCGCAGTCCATCGAGCGTGAACCGGCGGTAATCCCGCGGGTACTCGTGGAATGGATGGCAGAACGGCGTCACCAGGTGAACGTGTCCCCCCGGCTCAAGCACCCGCTCGATCTCGCGCATCGCTTGCTCGGGATGCCGCACATGCTCCAGCACCGCGTCGCACTCCACCCGCGTGAATACAGCGTCGCGGAACGGCAACCGTTCGGCGTCGGCCGCCACATCGACTCCCGCCATCGGAAACAGGTCGAGATTGACGTAACCGTCTACTCTCGCCCCGGCCCCGCCAATGTACAGGTTCCATCGCCCCAGCGGAAAATCCTTGGGCTCGCGCGGATTCATCACGAACGGATGGGGCGGCGCCAGCCATCGCCGCCAGCGGTCCCGCCATCGCCGCGACGACCGTTTTTGGTAGAGCTCTTTAAGCGCCGGCTGTTCCATCCGCCGATTCCATCCCGCTATACTCGGTGCATGGATCCAAGCTTGCGCCTCGTTCTCGGCATCGCCATGCGCTGGCTGCACATCGTCTCGATCGTAACAATTCTGGGCGGATTTGTTTTCGCCCGCTTTGCCCTTTATCCCGCGCTGAACGAACTGCCGGCCGCCGAAGGCCAAGCGATGGGATCGAAAATCGCCGCGAAATTCCGCGCGCTCCTCTATACCGCCGTCGTCACCGCCCTCCTTTCCGGCTTCTATAATTACCTCACCAAACCCAGCTACCCGCGCGGCTATCACATGTGGCTTGGCATCAAGATACTTTTCGCCCTGCACGTTTTCGCCGCCTCCATTCTCTACGCCCTTCCCGGCGCCGCCGACGCCAAACGCAGCCGCTGGGCCATGGGAATCGTCGTCTCCGGAGCGGCGATCGTTCTGATCTCGGCCTATCTCCGTTGGATCACGCTGAACCCTCCGCCCATCCAATAGGCGGCGCCATGACACCCGGCTACGAAGCGTTGCACCACGGAGCGGCATGGCTCGACCTCACCGGCCGCGGCAAGATCGAAGTCACCGGCGAGGATCGCGCCCGCCTGCTGCACGCCCTCTCGACCAATCGCGTCCAGGGCCTCGAACCCGGCCAGGGCTGTTACGCTTTCTTCCTCTCGGCCCAGGGCAGAATTCTCGCCGACGCCGCCATCCTCTGCCGCCCGGATCGTCTGCTGCTCGACACCGAACCGGAAATCGCCGCCAAGCTGGCCCAGCACATCGACAAATTCATCATCGCCGACGACGCTTTCGTCGAAGACTTGACGGCCACCACCGCAACCCTCGCAGTCGAAGGTCCGCAAGCGGAGGCCGTTCTCCTGGCCGCCGGAGCGCCCATCCCCGCCCTCCCCTATGCCAGCCTCGAATGGGAAGACGGCCTCGTGGTCCGCATGAACTTCACCGGCGCACCCGGATTCTTCCTCGTCGCGCCCATCGAGCGGCGCGCGGCGATTCTGGCCGCCATCGCCGAAACGGGCGCCGTCGCCGCCTCCGAAGACGACTTCCGCACCGTGCGCATCGAACTCGGCAAGCCCCGTTATGGCGAAGACATTCTCCGAGCGCTTTCTCGCCCAGGAAGCCAACCTTCCTCGCGCGCTCCACTTTTCCAAAGGCTGTTATCTGGGCCAGGAAATCGTCGAGCGGGTTCGCTCCCGAGGCCAGATTCACCGCGTCCTGATGGCAGTCGAGATCGACACCGCCGCGCCGCCGCCGCCCGGCGCGAAACTCACGGCCCCGTCTGTCGAGGGCGCCGCCGCCGAAATCACCTCCAGCGCGTTCTCTCCCAGGCGCGGACAAACGGTGGCGCTGGCCTACGTCCGTACCGCCCAGGCCGTTCCCGGAACGCCGCTCGCCCTCGGCGAGATCGCCGCGCGCGTCACCGCCCCGGCTGCATAGGCTCGGAAACCACCTCCGGGCACCAGTGGCCGATCTTTTCCTCGAGCGCTTCCAGGCGAACGGGCTTCGAAAGATAATCGTCCATCCCGCCCTCCAGGCAGCGCTCGCGCTCGCCCTCCACCGCGTTCGCCGTCAACGCCACGATCGGCGTTCGCGGTCCGCCGTCCTGCATCTGGCGGATCGCCGAGGTAGCCGCGAACCCGTCCATCTCGGGCATCTGGCAGTCCATCAAAATCAGATCGTACCGGCTCCGGCGCACCGCATCGAGCGCGCGCAGCCCGTTCTCCGCCACATCCACCTCGCAGCCCAGCCGCTGCAGCAGCAGCACGCCCACCCGTTGGTTCGTCACGTTGTCTTCTACCAGAAGAACCCGGGCGCGCCCGGAGGGAACCTCAATGGCGACCGTATCCGGGGGCGGCGTGGGATGGTCCTGCGTCAGCGTCCGCGCCACGGCCGCCAGCAGATGTTGCCGCCGAACCGGTTTTAACAGGTAGTGATAGACGCCCAGGCTTCGCGCTTCCGCCAGTCCTTCCTGGTCGCGGTGCGAGGCCAGTAACATGATCGGCACCGTCTCCCCCGCCTCCTGCGAACGGACCGCCCGCGCCAGCATCAGCCCGTCCATCACCGGCATGTGGAAATCGAGCACCATCAGGTGGAACGGTTCCTCGCCCTGCGCCGCCGAAAGCAAATGGACCAGCGCCTCCGGCCCGCCCGCCGCCTCCGTCACGCCCATTCCGGCAAACTCCAGGTGCTGCCGCAAAATGCGCCGGTTCGTCGGATTATCGTCCACGATCAACGCCCGCTTGCCGGCCAGCGGATCGAAGGATGCGGCCGCCGCCCTCGGCATTTCGCTTACCGGCAGCGAGGCGGTAAAGCGGAACGTGCTCCCCTGGCCCGGCACGCTCTCGACCGAAATCGATCCGCCCATCATCTCCGCCAGGCGTTGCGAGATCGCCAAACCCAAGCCCGTGCCGCCGTATTTTCGCGTTGTCGAGCTATCGGCCTGCGTAAAGCTTTGGAACAACCGCGCCTGCGCC
The DNA here is from genome assembly GCA_963823105.1 of uncultured Acidobacteriota bacterium. Taxonomy (GTDB): domain Bacteria; phylum Acidobacteriota; class Terriglobia; order Bryobacterales; family Bryobacteraceae; genus JAJYKC01. The sequence continues at coordinate 608,569 of CAWGKC010000002.1, read as the reverse complement.
GGCGCCGTAATCCCAATGCCCGTATCGCTCACCGCGAACTCGAGCAGCGGATGCCGTTCGCCGCCGCCCACCGCGCTCACATGCACCGAAACGCTGCCGCGCTCGGTGAATTTCACGGCGTTCGAAAGCAGATTCAACAGGATCTGCCGCAGCCGCGACGGATCCCCGCACACCGCCCGCGGCAGCGCCTCGTCGAGCAGCGCGTGCATCTCGAGATTTTTTCTCCCGGCGGCCGGCGCCACCAGTTCCACCGACTCCTCCACCAGCGCCCGAAGCTCGAAATCCACCTGCTCCAGTTCCAGCTTTCCCGCTTCGATCTTGGAAAAATCCAGACAGTCGCTGATGATCGCCAGCAACGCTTCGCCCGAGTGCCGGATGATTTCGACGAAATCGTGCTGCTGCCTCGTCAACCCGCTGTCCATCAACAGCGCCGTCATCCCGATGACTCCGTTCATCGGCGTACGGATCTCGTGGCTCATCATCGCCAGAAACTCCGATTTGGCGCGGTTGGCCTGTTCGGCCGCGCGCTTCAGTGTCTCCTCCTCGGCCAGCTTCTGGCGGATGGTCCCGGTCTGCAGGCTCACCCTGCGCCGCAGCGCCAGCCCCCACAGGAACGCGAGCAGCGCCACGCTCGCCAGCATTCCCGGCTAACTCCAGCGTATGTTCGGCGTTCCACCACGGCGCCGCCTTCACTAACGCCACGTCGCCCGGCGACCGCAGCAGCAGACGCAGCGCTTTCGGAATCGCCGCCGTCCGCGAAGGCTCGGTCTGGATAGCCGCGATCCCCGTCAGCCTTAATTGGTCGCCCGCCGTCCAGGCCGGTCCCGCCTCTTCGAGCGTGGCCGTGAACAGCATCGGTCCCTGCTGTAACATCAACGTCTCGCCCAACGGAGTAATCGCCCGGTCCAGCAGCACCGCGTGTACCTGCACCAGCCGCGAATCGTACTCTTCGTCCAACACGTCGCCCGCCGTCGCCTGTAACGGCGCCGGCGGAGGCCCATGCCCGGTCACCCGCACCTGCGCGTCGCGCAGTACCGGGCTGAAGTCGCCGGCGCTCGCAAAACCCAGTACCTCCACCATGTCGCCCGGGCGCAGCGAAAGCATATTGTGATTCGCCACCCGCACCCCTCCGCTGTTGTCCTGCACGAACGTCGGACCGCCGGGGCGGGTGTAGGTCACATAGCCGCGCACTTTCACCCTGCCGCCGAGCGCCGCCGTGGGAGAAAATTGCATCAGGCCGGCGATCTCGCGGACCGGCAGCGACCCCGCCGTCGCCGCCGGCTGCACCACATCCACAAACTTCCGGTCCGGCACGAAAACGCGAATTCCCAATATTTGCCGCCGCGCGTTGAACCGGGTCCCGCATACTCCCTGAACCCGGATTTTCGCGTAGAGCAGATCGTCGGCGAACGGAGCCGCATCGTCGAATAGCGCTTCCAGGGAGTGCGTGCCGTCGGCCAATCCCAACGTGGTGTGTCCGTCCTCCCGCTTCAGGGACTGCACCACGCCCTCGGATTCCACCCAATTGCTGTCTTCTTTACCCGAAAACAGTTCCTCATGCTCCCCCGCCGTGGGCCGCGGCATCGGCGCGTCACCCAATATTTCGATCTTCGGCTCACCCACGCTCGGCGCGAACTCGCCGGGAGTGCTGATCCCCGTCATCACCACCCGCTTCCCCTCAACCAAGGCCTTGTCCGTCACCGCGTTGGCGTCCACGTAGATGCCGCCGGTCGCGTCCTGGACGAACATCGTGCCGTAGAGGCGGTCATAGTAGGTGATCGTCGCCGTCAGACGGAGCGGGTACTGCAGTCCGGCCAACTCCGGGGTCAGGCGCCTTACCTGTTCCACGCTCGTCAACAGAGGCAACGGTTTTCCTTCGGTCCCCGGTCCCGATCCACCCGGACCCAAGCGCGCGTCGGCCAGCAACACGCCATCCGGCCGGCGATCGAGAAAACCCAGCAGTTCCAAATCCCGGCCCACCACCATCGGCGCGAAAGGCGCGCCGGTCACAAGCATCGTCCCGGCGGCGTCGGTGAGTACGAAACCGGTTCCCGCCGCCGCCGAAACCGATCCCCGCATCCGCACCCGGTGCTTGGGCAACTCTCCGCGCCCACGCTCGCGCGCCTGCGCCGTATCCATCAGCGGAAGCGAGGACGGCCGTTGCGCCGGTTCCTGGATCGCCACGTCGGCGTTGCCGTCCACCCACAGCCTTCGTCGCGCCGCGCCTCCGTTGGTCGCCGCGATCACGTCCGCCACGCCACGAAACACCACCCTGGCGTCGATCATCGCCTTCGTCGGAATGCCCACCGCGTTGGCGACATGCACCACCACGTCTCCGCCGCCCGAGCGCATCGAAAACGTCAACGTTCCGCTGCGCTCGTCGGTGTGCGCATGAACGATGCCCCGCACCTCCACGCGCCGGTACCGCCAGCGCGGGTCTTCCACCTCCGTCGCGGCGATCGGCGGCGCCGGCGGCAATCCCCGGTGACCTAGAATCCGGAACGCCGGCCGGATCACCACCGCCGAGGCGCCCGCCGACGCCGCCACCCCGGTCAATTCCACAACGTCGCCCACGCCGGGAAAAGTGGACGGATTTTCCACGCGCACCCCGCCCGTTTCATCCTGGACGAATACGATATTCCACGCCCCCTGCGAACCGGTGACCGTCCCTCGAAGGCGCACCGGAACCTGCGCGCGCAACTCGTCCGCTTTGAGCGCCCGGATCGCCGCCGCGCTGGTCAATTCCCTTCCGGGCCCGGCGCCTCGGCCGCAACCGGAAAGAAAAAGGACCGGCAAAAGGACCGGCAATAAGAGCGGGATGAACGTCCGCGGCATAGGTGTAGTCAAGGGTAGTCGGAGAAAGTCCCGGCTATTCTCACCTAATCTATCGGCATTCTCGCGAAAACGCAGGAGCGCGCCGCTTTTTCTCCCTACGCCGCCGCAGCCGCCAGAATATCTTCCACCAGCACGTCCAATTTCCGCTCCAGCCGCCCGCTCGCCGAAAAGTGGATGCCGCACTCCTTGTTCGCGCCCTCTTCCCACCACCAGCGCCCCGCCCGCTCACCCTCGCCCGCTTCCACCGGACGCGTGCAGGGGCCGCACCCAATGCTCGTGTAACCCTTTGAATACAAAGGATGCCGCGGAACCCCGTGCCGAGCCGAATAATCCGCCACTTCCTCCGCCGTCCAATCCGCCAGCGGGCACAGCTTCAGCCGCCCGTCCACGACGCTCACCGTCTTCACGTCCTCCCGCGCCTCGCCTTGCTCCCGCCGCAATCCCGTCGCCCAGGCCCGGAATTGTCCCAGCTTCCTCTCAAGCGGCCTCACCTTCCGGATATTGCAGCACAGCATCCGCAACGGCACGTCCCTGTAGAAAAGGTTCGCCCCGTGCCGCCCCACCATCGTCGCCACTTCCTCCGGGTCCGGCGCCGCCACCTCCACCGTCATCCCGTAGCGTTCCCGCACCCGGTCGATCATCTCGTGCGTCTCCTCCGGGAGCCGCCCCGTGTCCACCGTCACCAGCCGCGCCTTCGGACACACCCGCGACGCCATGTCCACCAGCACCATCCCCTCGGCCTGAAAGCTGGTGACGATCGCGAGCGACCCCGCCGTCTCTTCCCAAGCCCAGCGAAGAAGCTCCGGCGCTGGAATCGCCTCAATGTCCATAGGCATGCACTAGATTGACTATACTACAGACCGATTGGATTCGGAAAGATCATTTTTGAGGCTTTCACTCTTGACAATGATCGTCATGGCGGATAAAGTAATCCCAATAGCGGTCTAGTCTCTTTCCACTAGGAGTGTGCGATGCGAAACAATGCTCCCCGTTTCCTGAGCTTTGCAACCGGTCTTGCGTTTTTGTTCTCGTTGTTTGCGCTTTCTCCCGCGCGCCTTCAGGCCCAGGTGCTGAGCAGCATCACCGGCACGGTAACCGATTCGACGGGTGCCGTGGTTCCCGATGCCAAGATTACGATCACCAACGTCGCGACGAACGTGGTGAATCACACCACCTCCAATTCCGCCGGCACTTACACCGTCACCGATCTGAATCCCGGAACCTATACGGTGCAGGCTGAGCTCGCCGGATTCCAGGCCTCCATTCACAATGGCGTCGGCGTCGAGGTCGGCAAGGCGTCTACCGTCGACGTCATCCTCCAGGCCGGCAACGTTTCGCAAACCATTGAGGTCCAGGAAAACGCCATCACGCTGAACACGACCCAGCCGGAACTGGGCACCACCATCGAAAACGCCGTCGTCCAGGCGCTCCCAGTCGAGTTGAGCGGCGGCCGCGGCCGTCAGATCGACGCCTTCGTCTTTCTCGCTCCCGGCGTCACCGGCGGAACGTTCAGCAAGCGCATCAACGGCGGCGTCGACTTCGAGAGCGAAGTGGTGTTCAACGGAGTTCCGATGGCCCAGTCCGAGACCCAGGGCTTCCAGACGATCTGGAACCCTCCCTTCGAGCAGGTGAACGAATTCAACGTCCTCCGTTCCTCGTTCTCCGCACAGTACGGATTGGCGCAGGGTGTCGTCACCTACCAAACCGCTTCGGGAACGAACGCCCTCCACGGCGACGGTTTCGAGATCATCCGCAACAATTTCTTCGACGCCCGCGGCGCTTACAACGCCGTTGTTCCGGTCGACAAGGAGAATAACTACGGCTTCACGGTCGGTGGCCCGGTCATTCTCCCCAAAGTCTATAACGGCAAGAACCGCTTGTTTTTCCACTTAAGCATGGAGTGGTATCGCCTCAATACCCCCGATCTGACGTTCATGAGCCTGCCCACGGCGGCCGAGAAAGCGGGCGATTTCAGCGCCACCGGACTGACAATCTACGACCCAGCCAACGGCAAGCCTTTCCCGAACAACACCATCCCGCAAAGCCGCTTCAGCCCGCTCTCTTCCACGCTGCTTCCCTTGATGCCCAATCCCACTTTCGGCGGCTACGTGAACAACTTCCAGTCCAACCTCGGCGTTCTTCCGACACGCCAAAATCCATGGGGATTCAACATCGATTACAACATCAGCGACACGCAGTCCATCCATTGGAGCGAGTGGCGCGACAAGCAATCCTCCTATGCTACCGAAACCGCCTCCCATCTTCTCGGGGAACTCGGCAGCTCCACGTATAACCCGGACCTCGGTTCGGTCTTCATCCTGAATTACGCCAACAACCTTACGCCGCATCTGGTGATGACCGCCGGTGCGAGCTGGCTGGGCGAGCTGAACGATCAGATCAGCTTGAACAAGAACGCCAACTTCGCCGCCTCTCCCGGCACGCCGCAGTTATCGGGGATCAGTTTCTCCGGTCCGCTCTCGCCTACGGAGCTGGGGTCCCCTTGGATCGAATCCGTCAACCGGAAGCTGGGCTGGGTGATCGACAACAATTATCTCTGGATCAAAGGCAAGCAAACCTTCAACATCGGCGTCGAGATCCGCCGGACCTACCAGGACGACAACGAGTGCCAACGCTGCGCCGGAAATTTCAATTTCAGCAACAATCAGACAGCCGACCCGAATAACTTGGGCACCACCGGAAACGCCTTCGCCAGTTTCCTGCTCGGGACGGTGGACAGCGCCAACCGGTACGGGACCAACGAACTCCGTCTCCGCAATCGCGATTTTTCCCCATACATTCAAGACGACATCAAACTCCGGCCGAACCTGACCATCAATATCGGCGCGCGCTGGGACATAATGGTGCCCTTCACTGAAGTGAATAACCAGATCGTCTTCTTCAATTCGAAGATTCCAAACCCCGGAGCCGACGGCATCCTGGGCGCGGCTTCCAAGTTCGGCAATTGCACCGGCTGCGCTGGATTCGATCGCGCCTACGTTCGCTGGAACCACATTAGCCCACGCCTGGGATTCTCGTATGGGTTGAACAACAAAACTGTGATCCAGGGCGGGTTCTCGTGGAACTACCTGGACGGCGGAGCCTACGAATACGGAACGAACAAGGTCGCCGTCAATTACGGTAACCTGCTCGACGGCGCATTCACTCGGAACTCCACGGGTTCCACCACGCCCGGCTTCGGATCCTGGGACAGCAATACGCTTCCCCTTCCCGGCGCCATCCCGTTCAGCCCCACCCTCGGACTCGGGAATCAGATCAACGCCTTCTCTCCCACCGACGGCATCGCTCCCTATGACATCGTATGGAACCTCGGCATCCAGCGCGAATTGCCCTCCAACATGCTCCTCACGGCAACCTACACCGGCAACCGCGGCAATTTCCTCCCCTCGCAGTTGAACCCCATCAATCAACTCAACCCGCAGTATCTCTCCTATGGGAGCCTGCTCGGACAGTCCATCACCTCGCCCGCCGCCATCGCGGCTGGCATCAAAGCGCCCTACGCTGGGTTCCTCAATACCTACGGCAATAGCGCCACCGTCTCCCAGGCTTTGGTCCCCTACCCGCAGTACGCCGGAATCTTCAACAATTTCGACAACACCGGATCGTCCCTCTACAACGCCATGCAAATCACGTTGGAGAAGCGCTACTCCCAAGGCCTCAGTTTCCTGGTGAGTTACAACCTCTCGATGATGATGTCGAACACCAACTCCGGCTTCACATCGTTCACGTCCACTTCGTTGAACAAGAACAACCAAGCCTCGGAATGGACGATCGACAACAACGACCAGACGCATTACATCAACATCGCCGGCACTTACGAGTTGCCCATCGGCAAAGGTAAGGCGTTCCTCGGCGACAAAGGATGGGTGAGCAACCTACTTGGCAATTGGCGGTTCAGCCCCATCCTCACTTACGCTTCCGGCACTCCATTCGGCGCGGTCGGCGTTCCCGGCAGCCCGCTCGGAAGCGGCAATCGGGCCAATATCGTCCCCGGCGTCCCGCAGGGGGTTAGCAATTATTACGCGAACGCCTATCACGGACTTCCCGTGCTGAACGCGGCGGCCTTCACCAATCCCGGCTTGTGGACCCTTGGCAACTCGCAACGCATCCTCAACATCCGCGGTCCCGCGCAGTTGAATGAAAACGTTTCGATGAGCAAGGCGTTCCATATCACCGAGCGCGTCACGGCGGAGTTCCGCATGTCGTACTTCAATGTGCTGAACCGCTTCATTTTCGGCGGCCCGAACGACACCACGCTGACCGATCCGAACTTCGGATTGGTCGTCAACAACCAAGCCAACACCCAGCGCCAAGGCCAGGCACAGATCCAAGTCAACTTCTAAACCGGGAGGCGCAAGAAGGCGGGGACCATTCGCTTGTCCCCGCCTTTCTTGTCTAAACTCGAAGGAGATGTTGGGTTTCGCTTTACTTGCCGCCCTGTTCGCCCAACAAGCGCAACCCGACTCAGCGCTCGTCCAGGCGCAATCGCTCCTCGATGCGGGACAGTTTCCCGGCGCCGAAAGCGCGGTCCGCGGCTATCTTCAAACCCACCCGGATTCCGCCGACGCGCACTACCTTCTCGGCTACGTCCTCTTCCGCGAACAGAATCCGAAATCCTCGCTCGCCGAATACACCGCCGCCGCCCGTTACCGCCCTCCCGCCGCGCTCGATCTCCAAGTCATCGGCTGCGATTATCTGCTGCTCGAAGATTACCCCACGGCCGCCGATTGGCTCACTAGGTCGGTGGCGAGCGATCCCTCCGACTCCCACGCGTTCTATTATCTAGGCCGCGCCAAATACAATCAAAAACACTTCGACGACGCCGTCCGCGCCTTCGCGCAGAGCCTGAAGCTCGACCCGAACAACGCCCAGACCGAAGACAACCTCGGCCTCGCCTATGAGGCGCGGGGCAACACCGAAGACGCTCTGGCCGCCTACCGCGCCGCCGTCGCCCTCGATGCCGGCGCCAATCCCCGCATCTCCGCCCCGTATCTGGACTTCGGCGCTCTGCTGGTTGAAGACGGCCGCCCCGGCGACGCCATCGCGCCGCTCGTCGAAGCCGTTTCCATCGCGCCCCAGGATCCACTCGCGCACCGCGCGCTCGGCAAAGCCTACCTCGCTCTCAACCGGCTCGAAGAGGCGCAAGCCGAATTCGAAAAAGCCGTCGAACTCGCCCCGCGCAACGCCCCGCTGCATTTCCTTCTCGCCGAGGCGTATCGTAAGCGCGGACTCGCCGATCGCGCCCGCGTCGAAAGCGACCGCTATGCCGCCCTCACCGGCGAACACTCCGCTCCCGACACTCCTCTCTCCGAGGCCCGCGCGCTCCTCGGCCTGGAGAAGCTCCCCGAAGCCGAGCGCGTCTTGCGCCAATTTCTAAAAACCCGCCCGGCTTCGGCCGACGCCCACTTTCTCTTGGGCTACGTTCTCTTCAAGGAGCAGAACGCCAAATCCTCGCTCGCCGAATACACCGAAGGCGCGAAATACCGCACTCCCACCGCCGCCGATCTCGAAGCCGTCGCCGGCGATTACGTCCTACTGAAGGATTACCCCGACGCCGACCGCTGGTTCTCCAAGGCGGTCGAGTGGAACCCGCAAGACTCCCTCGGCTGGTATTACCTCGGACGCACCAAATACAATGAAAACCGCTTCGACGAAGCCGTCACCGCCTTCGAGCGCTGCTTGAAGCTCGATCCGAAAAACGTCAAAGCGGAAGACAACATCGGACTGTCCTATGAAGGACTGAACCGGACCGGCGACGCCATCGCCGCCTATAAAATCGCCCTCGCCTGGCAGGCCGGTTCGCCCATTCAAGACCCCGGCCCGTCGCTCGATCTCGGCAGCCTGCTGGTCGATACCGGCCGCGCCGGGGAAGCGCTGGCGTATCTCACGGAGGCGTCCCGCCTCTCGCCGGGCGATTTTCGCGTTCATCGCCAACTGGGCAAGGCGTATGCCCACCTCGACCGCCTCGACGCCGCGCGCGCCGAACTCGAGAAAGCGTCGGAACTCGCCCCGCAAAACGCCCCCGTTCACTTCATGCTTGCCCAGGTCTATCGCAAGCAGGGATTGATCGACAAGGCGAAAATGGAAAACGACCGCTATGCAAAACTCACCGGCGCCAATTCCACGCCGGATAATTAGGAGACCATCATGAACGTGAGAATCTTCGGAGGGTTAGCCGCCGCGCTCGTGCTCGCGGCGCTCGCCCCCGCCCAAGCCCCTAGCCGCTTCGTGCAGGTGGAGCTGGAAAACACCATCAAATCGAAGAAGGCGAAAGTGGGCGACAAGGTCAAGGCCAAGGCCGCCGCCGATGCCCTGCTCGTCAACGGCCCCAGGATCGCCGCCGGTGACGAGTTCCTTGGCCAGATCCGCGCCGTCGACGCCAACTCCGTCGCCATCTCCTTCGATCAGGTGACCGTGAACGGCAAGAAAACGCCGCTCGCCCTCTCCATCCGCGCCGCCATGATGCCCGGCCGCGCGCCCCAGGAAGAGGGCGTCGCCGCGGAAGCCGGCGCCGTCATCGGCGTTCCCGGCGTGACGCTCCAGATCGACGAAACCCCGCAACACGCCTCGAAATTCCAATCCACCGCTAAGGACTTCCAACTCAAACAGGGCCTGTATTTAATGCTCGGCGCCCCGGAGGGAACCGCCGCTCCGTAGACCCGCCTGCCCCAGGATTTCGAGAAACCCTTGCAGGGTAAGCCGTCCAGGCGCCCGGGCCACAAACCGTCCCTGACGATCGTAGACGAAGCTCTCGGGGAAGCCGTCGATGCGAAACAGTTCCCGCACCTTCCCGCCCGGATCGAGCAGCACCGGATACCCGATTTTCCGCTGCGCGACAGCCAGCTTCACCTTAGGCGATTCTTCGCCGGTAATCGCCAGAACCACCAGGCCCCGCTCCCGGAAACGCCGGTAAAGCGCGTCCAAGTCGGGAACTTCCCTTTGGCAAGGCGGACACCAAGTCTCCCAGAAATTGACCAGCACCAACTTGCCGCGCAGGCTTTTCAAGCGCCAAATCCGGCCTTCGACATCGGTCAGCGTGAAGTCGGCCGCGCTGCGCTGCCGGTCGTCGTCTTCGAGCTTCGCCATCTCCGCCGCATACCGCGGGTCGTCCAGCGAAACTTTCATGTGCGAGTAGCGCGCCAGTTCCGCAAGCTGAGCGTAAACTCCCCCGTTTTTCGTCCCTGGCGACTTTCGTACCGCCTCGGCGAGCGTGTCAGTCACATCTTGCAAAATCCCAGGCCGAATCGCTTCAACCGCGATCACAAGATTAAACGCCAGAGGGACGGCAATGTCCCCAGGCTGCTTCCGGATGCGAAGCGCCAGATCCTCGATCTTCCGCGCCCGCACGTCGTCGGGCAGATCGCTCAAGTCCAGGATCTCCCGATCCATCGCATTAAACACCGCCTGTCCCGGCCGCTCCTGCGCCGCAAGCCCGATCCCTACGAAGGCAAGCGCAACCTTCAGCACCATTCCCCACGCCTCGCCGGGTCGATCAAATCCCCGTTGGTTCCGAAAAATTGACATAAGCCGGGTGCCTCGCCGACTCAACCCATTCCGCGCCCGGCTCCCGGATCCAAAGCCTCGCTCCTAGACGTACCCGTCATCCGGAAGGCGGAGTTAACGCTGTCGCCTTTGGTCGGGCGGCGGTTCGCTTGAGCGCGGCGCGCGACGTACCGGCGGTTCACGCCGGCTATTATGCTTCCTCCCTCAAGAATAATCAAATTCGATGTTGGAGTTTCACGGTTCTTGGGTCTTCGGCGTCTTCCGCGATGCGGACTCGCCTGCCCGAACCGGGCGGCGCAATACGATAGCCAGGACCACTGGTTCCCATTCGGCGCAGCTTAGCAGTCATACGAAGCGACTCTAAGAGAAGGTCTAGGTCCACCTTTGGATTACTCTTTGCGATTTTTTTGATGACATCCTTTTTGGTCATGGAATTAGTCTCCCGTCCTTTACATAAATGGAACATAGCGTCCAGCGAAATGAACGGCGGCTTTAGGATATAAAGACGAGCGCAATTCTCAGAAGCATGCCCTGCGCCCCTTAATGCGCGTTCTCCTTATTCCGGATCACTTCCTTCGCCCGCTCCGCCGTCGCCGCGCGGGCCCTCTCCTCTAACTTGCTGAATGCCTGCATCTCCGCCTGCGCTTCCTGCGCCCGCCCCGCGCCGCGGTACGCTTTGGCCAGCAGAAAATGCGTGCGCGCGTCCGTCGGGTCCGCCTTCACCGCCGCCTCCAGATCCTTCACCGCCTCCGCGTTCCGGTTCAAACTCATCAGCGCCCGCCCCCGGTCGACGCGCCCTTCCACCATCGCCGGACACATCGCCAGCGCCTTGTCCACCGCCGCCAGCGCCTCGCCCGCGCTCCCGCTCTGTTGCAGCAAAATATTCCCCAGCTTCTCCTGCGCCATGCAATTCCCCGGGTCCACTTCCAACTCCGCCCGGAACTGCGCCGCCGCCAAATCCCATTGCGACATGCTCCAATACGCGTCGCCCAATTTGTAATGCGTCCCCGCCTGCCGCGGTCCCATCTCCACCGCCTTGGTCAACTCCACCACCGCGCCGTCGTAGTTGTTCATCGCCTCCATCATCTCGGCCGATAGCTCGTGTGCCAACACCGAATTCGCGTCGATCAGATTAATCTTCGCCATCGCCCCTTCCGACAGCTTCATATAAACCTTGGCCAGCAGATACCAGACTTCCTGGTTCTTCGGTTGATCCGCCGCAAGCTGCCGAAGCTGCGCCCCCGCCGCCTCGTACTCATTCAACTTCATCAACGACTTCACCAGATACATCCGCGCATTCGCGTCCTTCGGATTCGCCCGCAGCACCCCCTCCAGCCGCGAACGCGCCCGCGCCGCATCGCCCATCTCGTAATAGGAAATCCCGAGCAGCGCCAAGGCCGACGCCATCGCCGGATCCATCTTCAACCCCCGCTCCAGCACCGCCGCCGCTTGCCGGAAATCGCGCTGCCGGAAGTACAGCGCGCCCAGGTTGTTATACGCCGCCCCCAGCTTCGGCGCAATGCGCAGAATCTCCTCGTACTTGGCGATCGCCCCCGCCACGTCGCCCCGCGACTGCGCCGCCTTCGCCTCGCCATAAAGATCCTCAACGCGCGAGTCGTTCTCCCCGGTCCCCGTCTGCGCCGAAAGCACGGGAGCAACAGCGAGAAGGACCGCGAACGCGGCAGCGGCGAAAATCCGGGGAGCCATCCATTCGATTATCCAACGCCCGAACCGGCGCGCTGTAAACTGGAACCGTAAACATGCCACTTGCCCGCGCGGCCGCTCCCGCCGCGCTCGTCCTTGTCCCCGCCGCGGCGCTGTTATTAATAGCCGCCAACCCCGCGCCGTTCCAATTCTCCGAAGTTGCCGCCGCCGCCGGCATCCACGCCGAAATGCGCTGCGGCGGCCCCGAAAAACGCTGGATCCCCGAAGCCAACGGCAGCGGCGCCGCCTGGCTCGACTACGACAACGACGGCCTGATGGATCTCCTCATCGTCAACGGCGGCGACATGGACGGCCTGCGCCGCGTCGTCGCCGGCCAGCCTCCGCTTCCCGCCAAGCCCGGCGGCGTTTACCTGTTCCACAATCTCGGCCATGGCCATTTTGAAGACGTCACCGAACGCGCCGGCCTCTCCAACCCCTATTGGGGCACCGGAGCCAACGCCGCCGACTACAACAACGACGGCTTCCCCGACATCCTCATCACCACCATCGGTGTCGATCTCCTCTACAAGAACAACGGCAACGGAACGTTCACCGAAGTCGGCGCCGCCGCCGGTCTCTCCCGCGGCGTCGAATGGCACACCGGCAGCGCCTTCGGCGACTTCGACGGCGACGGTTTCCTCGACCTCTACATCGCCAGTTACATGGACGTCCACGCCATCTCGCTCAACGACCCCGCGCCCGTCTGTCCCTACATGGGCTTTCCCGCCTTCTGCGGCCCCATCGGCCTGAAAGGCGGCCACGGCGTCCTCTATCGCAACAACGGCGACGGCACCTTCACCGACGTCACCAAACGCTCCGGCCTCGCCGCCGCGCCACCCTCCCACGGCTTCACCCCCGTCTTCGACGACTTCAATCAGGACGGCAAAATCGACCTCTTCGTCGCCAACGATTCCGACCCCAACTTCCTCTTCCTCAACCAAGGCAACGGCGTCTTCAAAGAATCGGGCCTGGAGCGCGGCGTCGCCTATAACGCCGACGGCCACGCCCAATCCAACATGGGCGTCGCCGTCGGCGACTACGACAACAAAGGCAAGCTCGGCGTCCTCACCACCACCTTCTTCGACGATTACTTCCCGCTCTTCCGCCAGGACAACTCCGGCTACTTCGACGAAATCGCTTCCCCCTCCGGCGTTGCCTCCGCCACTAAACCCTACCTCGGCTGGGCCTGCGGTTTCGCCGATTTCGACAACGCCGGCCAACGCGATCTCTGGTTCGCCAACGGCCACGTCTATCCCCGCTCGCCGCATTATTTCCAGCCCATCATCATCCTTCGAAACCGCGGTGGCGTCTTCTCTCCCGCCTTCGCCTACCCCGCCGTCCCCAACAATTCCTACCGCGGTGGCGCCGCCGCCGACTTCGACAACGACGGCAAGCTGGACCTGCTCGTGCTCCCCATCGCCGGCAACCCGCTCCTGCTTCATAACGACAGCCCCGCGGCGAACTCCTGGATCGGCTTCCAACTCCGCGGCACTCACAGTAACCGCGACGCCATCGGCGCCAGCGTCCGCATCGAAGCCTGCGGCAAAACGCAATTCGATACCGTACGCAACGGCGGCAGCTATCTCTCCCGCAACGACCCGCGCCTCCACTTCGGCCTCGGCGCCTGCGCCACCGTCGACCGCGTGACCATCCGCTGGCCCAGTGGAAAACTCCAGACGCTCACCCACCTCCCCGCCGCCCGCTACACCCCCATCGAAGAACCGCGCTAACGGCCCTTCCGGTATCCCATCGCCCGCCGCCACCTCGCCTCCACGCCGCTCGCTTTCTCATCCAGCCCCTGCTCCCGATAAACCCGCGCCAGCCCCTCCACCGCCGCCTGCAAAAGCGGATCCAGCGCCACCGCCCGCTCCAATCGCTCCGCCGCCCCCGCCCGGTCGCCGTCCTCCCGCAGCGCCGCCGCCGCGTTCACTTCGTACGGAGCGTAGCCTGGCCGCAGCCGCGCCGCCTTCTCAAACCGCCGCGCTGCCTCCGCCGGTTGCTTGGCCCGCAACAAAACCGACCCCAGAATCGTCAACACCGCCGCATCGTCCGGAAATTCCTTCTCCACCTTGTTCAACAAACGGTACCCTCGGATCGCCTCCTCCGGCGAAGCGTTCTGCAGCCCCTCCGTCGCCAGCGCAATCGCCAGATTCCGTTCCCGCAGCCCCGCCGCCGGTTCGCGCCACGCAACCAGATCGGCCTTCGCGCCGGACTCGTTCTCCCGCTCCGGACGCCGGCGGATTCGATGATCGGTGAACACCGTGTGCCCTCCATCGCTCGCCGGCTTGCGCGGCATGTGGCACCCAACGCAGTCCCGCTCCGGCCCTCCGTGCGTTTTCTCAAGCGTTGCCCCATGGCAGCTCAAACACCGCTCCCGGTAATAAGCGACCGTGTCCGCCGGCGCCGCATGCGGATCGTGGCACGTCCCGCACCACAGCCTCCCTCCGCTGTTCCGCGCGCACTGACTCCGCGCCAGTTGCTCGGAATGGCTCACCACCTTGATCGCCTGCCCCTCCGGAGCCGCGCGCACATAAATCGTGTATGCCTCCTCCAGCGTCCGCCCCGGTTGATAATCCGCCACCGTCTTCCCCGGATTCGGCACGCGAATCTCCCCGGTCAAATGGCACTGCTCGCAAACGCTATCGCGCGCCGCCCCGGCCAGCTTCGCCGGATTCACGATCGTCCCCGCCTCCGGCTTCTTCAAATGCTCCTCCGCCTGCCCGTGGCAGCGCTCGCACCCAATCGCCTCCTCGGCGAACGGCGGCTCTTCAAAGCGGTTCAACGAATCCCGCACCGGCAGCGGCTTCCCCGCATGGCAGAGTACGCACTCCTCCGTCACCGGCCGCGAAAAATCCGGATCGGCGGACCGTTCGTAGCCCGGCGCCATGTCCCACGCGCGCCGGTCCGTATAGTAAGACAGCGGCGACTGAAACAAATGATCGCCCACTTGTATCAGGTACCCAAACGCATGCGCTCCCGATCCGATCGCATACGCCACGCGCTCCTCCACCCGCTCCCCGCCCCGCTCGAAGCTCTGCATCATCCCTCCCGCGCCTGCGCGAACGGTGAACTTCGTCCGCGAGAACGCGTGCTCGAATTTACCCGATGGCTGCGCCGCCTCCCCGCTCAACGAATGCGCCATCCCCGTCCGCGCGTACCCTTCCACCTCCCTCGGATGGCACCCCGCGCACCGCTGCCCCGCCGCCCACGCGGGAAGCGAGAAAACGCAGAGCGCGATCGCCGGCCGGAACACGAAAGAAGCGTAACACGGCCCGTTCTGTACTACACTGATCGTTTCCCTCCATGCGGTTCCGCGCGGTCTTCCTCCTCGCCTGTCTTGCGTCCGCCCTCCTGGTCATCCTGGCCGGCGCCCCCGCTACGCCCGGAAACTTCGTCGACGTCACCCCGTCCAGCGGCGTCCATTTCCGCCACATCGCCTCCCACACGTCGAAAAAATATCTCCCCGAAACCATGGGCGCGGGCGTGGCCTTGTTCGACTACGACAACGACGGACGACTCGATATTTTCCTTGTCAACGGCGCCCCGCTCGCCGACCCCACCCCCGCGCACACCATCCCTCAAAAAACCGGCCCCGAACACTGGAACCGCCTCTTCCACCAGTTGCCCAACGGAACCTTCGAAGACGTCACCGTGAAGGCCGGCCTGCAAGGCGTTGGCTACGGCATGGGCGTGGCCGTGGGCGATTACGACAACGACGGCTTCGAAGACCTCTACGTCACCGCGTACGGCGGCAACAAGCTCTACCACAACAACGGCGACGGCGCCTTCACCGACGTCACCGCTCAGGCCGGCGTCGCCGGAAGCGGATGGTCCACCAGCGCCGCCTGGGTCGACCTCGACAACGACGGACTGCTCGATCTCGTCGTCCTGCGCTATCTCGATTGGGACTTCGCCGACGTCTGGTGCGGCGAACACAAAGAAGGCTTCCGCGCCTATTGCCATCCCGACACGTTCAAGGCCATCGCGCCCCTCGTATATCACAACGACGGCCACGGCCATTTCACCGAAGTGGCGCAAAAAATCGGCCTCGGCGCTCCCGGCAAAGGCCTCGGCATCGCCATCGCCGACTACGACCGCGACGGCCGCATCGACCTCTTCATCGCCAACGACTCCATGCCCGAATTCCTCTACCACAACAAAGGCGGCGGCACGTTCGAAGAACAAGGCCTGCTCTCCCAAACCGCCGTCGACGAGGACGGCCGCACCTACGCCGGCATGGGCGTCGATTTCGCCGACTACGACAACGACGGCCTGCCCGATCTGGCGGTCGACGATCTCGCCAATCAGATGTACGCCATCTACCGCAACCTCGGCGGCGGCCAGTTTAACTACGTCACCAAATCCTCCGGCGTCGGCCGTATGTCCATGCTCCACTCCGGCTGGGGCCTGCGCTTTCTCGACTACGATAACGACGGCTGGAAGGATCTATTGATCGCGCAAGGCCACGATCTCGACACCATCGAATTGACGTCCCCGCAGTTGCACTACAAGGAGCCGATGCTTCTCGCCCGCAACGCCGGCGGCCGCTTCGTCGACGTCTCCGCCGCATCCGGCCCGGTCTTCCATCAAGCCTGGGCCGGCCGCGGCCTCGCCACCGGCGACCTCGACAACGACGGCCGCATCGACGCCGTCGTCACCACCAACGACGGCCCCGCCTATATCCTGCGCAACGAAACCGCCACGCAAAACCATTGGCTGACGCTGCAACTCACCGGCCACAAAAGCAACCGCGACGCCATCGGCGCCGAAGTGAAAATCGTCACCGCCCAAGGCGCTCAATACGCCACCGTCACCACCGCCAGCAGCTATCTTTCTTCCAGCGACAAACGCCTCCACTTCGGCCTCGGCCCGGCCCCCATCGCGGCTACCGTCGAAATCCACTGGCCCAGCGGCATCGTCCAAACTCTCAAGGATGTCGCTGGCGACCGCATCGTCCCCATCGACGAACCTACCGCGAAGTAACCGCCCGGCCGCTCAGCTTAACGATTGGCGGTACGATGAGAGTGAATATGGCAAGCGGAGCGCTCGTAATCGCCATCCAGTTCGAGTATGACATCGCGAAAACGCAAACCGCGCTGGCATACTTCGCTGGAAAACGACTCCCGGCTTTCGACCCGGACAAAGCCATGGCCCTCCTGTTTCTGGCGGATCGCGAACACCTGCTGCGGTTCGGACGAACGATCACGGGCGATCGCTACGAGGCGCGGAACAACGGCCCGGTCGCCGTGGAGACCGAGAAATTGCACCTCTTGGACAACCCGACTTCGACCACGATGAGGAAGCGCTTTCCGATCGGATCGTGTGGTTCTGGACCACGTGGCGCAGGAGTATGGCGCCAAAACGTGCGCCGGGATCGGTGGGTTTACGCGAATCTGACAGCCTACCGGGCCCGGATGCAGGCGGTAGAGCGGCCGGCGGAGCGGTTTGGATTCTTCGCCGGACCCCGCCGCGCGCCCATTCTGCAAGAGATAAAGGAAGCACAGCAATGCGGAGAATGATCTGACTCCTCCGCTTGATGCGAAGCGTTCGTCCCGTTCGATGTTTCCGAGTTCCGATTCATCCCTGGGACCCCGCCGCATAGAATTTTCATCGTCGCTCGCAACGTCGTCGAGCTCGAACGACCGATGCTTCAACCCACGTCTCAGCCAGAGATCCGTTGCTCTGAGCGTCGTGGTACCGGAGCGATTCCATCCTGCCCGCGATCGCACCTTTGTCGATCCCCAGGCGCACTCGCTGTCCTCTCGGACCTTCGCACGTTCCACAGGAACGGGCAGTTCGGTATCTGGGCGCGATGCCCGGCGTTTCGCCAGAAAATCGAAAGGCCGTTCGCGACAAGGCGGAGTGGACCGCAAAGCAGAAAAACGACTTCTCCAAGTGGTTTACCGCGTAACTCCCGAAGATCCCCCACTTCCCCACCCCCGTGTCGAACTCAAAATTCGTCCCGCCGCTGAACCCTCAGCTTCCCCCCCCGACAGCAGCTTCCCCGCGTTCTCGAAAAACAGCGCCCCGTCCGTGCTGTCCCCCGGATTCAGCTTCGTCCTCACAAAAAGCCGATGCTGCTCGCCCTCGACAACGACGGCCGCATCGACGCCGTCGTCACCACCAACGACGGCCCCGCCTACATCCTGCGCAACGAAACCGCCACGCAAAACCATTGGCTGACGCTGCAACTCACCGGCCACAAAAGCAACCGCGACGCCATCGGCGCCGAAGTGAAAATCGTCACCGCCCAAGGCGCTCAATACGCCACCGTCACCACCGCCAGCAGCTATCTTTCTTCCAGCGACAAACGCGTCCACTTCGGCCTCGGCCCGGACGCCATCGCGGGCACGGTCGAAATCCACTGGCCCAGCGGCATCGTCCAAACTCTCAAGGACGTCGCTGGCGACCGCATCGTCCCCATCGACGAACCCGCCCCGAAGTAACCGCCGGCTGTTCAGCCTGACAGATGCGCGAGATCGAGAAAATCGGAGACGCTTAAAATCCGGACGCTGTCGTACCAGCCCAGCCGAAGCAGGTCCTTGTCCCCTGTCACAATATAGTCCGACCCGGCGGCGACAGCGCACTCGAGGATGCGATTGTCGGAGGGGTCTTCCTCGATCACGTCGAGCTTCACGGCCGGCCTCACCGTCCGGGCCATCGCCAGCACGCGTCGGCGGCCTTCCGCCGTCCGTTCGGAGGTCCAGTCGAACTTCCGCCGAAGCACCTCCTCCATCTCGGCGAGTATCGCCGCCGACAGCCTCAGATCGATCTTCCCCTCTCGTGCAAGCTCCAGAAACTGGAACGGCTTTCCGCCCGTGAAGTTCAACCCCGAAACGAGGACATTCGTGTCGGCCGTGACGCGGAACACTAACTTCCGCGCGCTTCGTTTTCCCGCCGGACTTCGGCGATCAGACGATCCACGTCCTCCTCGCCGATGCCCATCTCCCGCGCGTGCCGCTCATTCCCCTCGACGAATCGCCGCCAACTCTGCCCCTCAAGATAACTCCGCACCGCCTCCGCTACCACTTCCGACGGCTGCCGGTTCTGAACGCGCGCCGTCTCTTCCACCTGTTGCAGAAGTTCCTCGGAGAGCAATCCTTGTCCATCTTTCATAGCGCCCCTCTCTCCATCTTCACACGCTCCAATATCGGCCCCGCCCCTACTTCCCTACCCCCGTGTCGAACTCAAAATTCGTCCCCGCCGCATGAACCCGCAGCTTCCCCCCCACCGACAGCAATTTCCCCGCGTTCTCGAAAAACAGCGCCCCGTCCGTGCTGTCCCCCGGATTCAGCTTCGTCCTCACAAACGCGATCGCCGAGGCCGCCGCCGCCGCTTTAATCCGCGTCGACCCCACCTCGCCCAGCGTGTTCCGCCGCCTCGCCTCGTACCCGTTCGTCGAATCCTTGAACTGCGGGTTCCCGTACAGCACGCCCTCGTACGTCGTCACCAGCTTGATCACGTCCCCGCGCCCCGCCTTCTCCACCAGATCGTCCACCACCACGTTGGCGTCCATCGCCCGCACTTCCTGCCCGTCCGGCTTGATGTACAGAAAATCCTGGGGCTTCACCGTCCATGAAATCGGCGACCCGTTCGACACCGACACCTGCAGCACGCTATAGGAATGGACCTTCGCCGGCACCGACGCGAACATGATCGTCACCCCGTTCTTCGTCAACGTCTTATAATGCAGACCGTTGGACTCGAAATCGATCACCTGCCCACTCGCCGCCGCCACGGCCAGAGCGCACAGAAACAACCACCCGCCGCGCCCCGATCGCCGTTCTCCCATGCCCCCATGATAAACTGAACGACGGGCGGAACCCCGCCCGCCAGGGGCGTTTGCATCTAAAATCACAGAAATAGACAGTGCATTTACCTTTCCATCATGAAAATCGCAGAACAAAGTCCAACCAGACCCGATCTGCGCGTGTCCGGAATTACCGATTCCCGCGCCGCACATTGGAATCTCCCTCCCGCTGAGTCTGATCGAACGGGCGATCGCGCAAGGCGAAGGGAAACTCGCCGCCAATGGCTCCCTCGTCGTCCGCACCGGCCAATTCACCGGCCGCTCACCCAAAGACAAGTACATCGTCCGCGACGTTTCCACCGCGGACTCCGTCCATTGGGGCGACGTCAATCAACCCATGAGCGCGGAGGCTTTTGACGGCCTGCACGCCCGAATGATCGATTTCCTACGCGGCAAAGAAGTCTACGTCCAGGATTGCTTCGGCGGCGCCGATCCCTCCTTCCGCCTGCCCCTCCGCGCCATCACCCAGCGCGCCTGGCACGCCCTCTTCGCGCAACAACTCTTCCTCCGCCCCACGCCTGAGGAAGCCGCGAGCCACGCCCCCCAATTCACCCTCCTCTTCGCTCCCGAATTTCTCGCCGATCCCGCCCGCGACGGCACCCGCTCCCAAACGTGCATCGCCATCTCCTTCGAGCGCCGCGCCATCCTCATCGCCGGCACCGAATACGCCGGCGAAATGAAGAAAAGCGTTTTCACCGCGCTCAACCATCTCCTCCCCGCGCGCGGCGTTCTGCCCATGCACTGTTCCGCCAATGTGAGCGCCAACGGCCGCTCGGCTCTGTTTTTCGGCCTCTCCGGCACCGGCAAAACCACCCTCTCGGCCGATCCCTCCCGCCGGTTGATCGGCGACGACGAACATGGCTGGAGCGGCAGCGGCGTCTTCAATTTCGAAGGCGGCTGCTACGCCAAATGCATTCGCCTCTCGCCGGAAAACGAACCGCAAATCGCCGCCGCCATCCGCTTCGGCACGGTCCTTGAAAACGTCGCCATGGACGAATCGACCCGCGCCCTCGATTTCGATTCCGAGGAATTCACCGAAAACACCCGCGCCGCCTATCCCGTCGATTTCATCGATAACGCCGTCCTCTCCGGCCTCGGCCCACACCCCTCCCACGTCCTCTTCCTCACCGCCGACGCTTTCGGCGTTCTCCCGCCCATTTCCCGCCTCACTCCCGAACAAGCCAGTTTCTATTTCCTGAGCGGCTACACGGCCAAAGTCGCCGGCACCGAACGCGGCCTGGGCAAAGAACCCTCCGCCACCTTCAGCGCGTGTTTCGGCGAGCCGTTCCTCCCGCGCCACCCCCGCGTCTACGCTGAAATGCTGGTCGAAAAACTCGCCCGCCACCGCGCCGCCTGCTATCTCGTCAACACCGGTTGGACCGGCGGCCCCTACGGCATCGGCCGCCGCATGAGCCTTCCCCACACCCGCGCCATGGTCCGCGCCGCCGTCGAAGGCGAACTCGACCACGCCGAAACCCGCGCCCACCCCATCTTCGATCTTGCCGTCCCTCTAAGTTGCCCCGGCGTCCCCGATGCCATCCTCGACGCCCGCGCCCAATGGCCGGACCCCGCCGCCTACGACCGCGCCGCCCAATCTCTCGCCGTCCGCTTCCGCGAGAATTTCAAGCGTTTCTCCGCCGGCCCTCAGAACGACCACGACAAGCTCGAATACCCAGTGCTTGCCCGGTAATTGTTGTAATTGTAAAACTTGTCCTGATACCCGTAATACTCGTAACCCGCATTCCACCGCAGCCGCTTGTTCAATTGGATCGATAGCCGCGCCGACGGAGCCTGGTAACTCACCGGAAACGTCTCCGCCGCGATCAACGCCGGCAGCGTCGCGTATGCCGGTCCCGGCGCCGCTGTGGGCGAACTGCGCCCGTCTCCCGTATCCTGCACTTTGCTGTAAATGATAAATAAGTCGACGCGCTTAGTCAACGCGAAACGCGCGTCGAGCGTCACCGTGTGCAGGTTACTGATAAACAACGACTGCTGCACCAGCGGCGTAAACGCTCCCGCGAAGTAAGCGATCCCGCCAAGGGCGTCCAAATGGTTTTTGCTGTAAGTGGCGTCGAAACTCAGCCATGCTTTTGGCGTCCATCCTCCGCCCGCAGAATACACGCGGCTGTGCGTCGAGAAAGCGGTCAGCGAAGTTGAGTTGAAGTTATAATCGGCGCGCGAGGCCACGTTCAACGACAGGCTCTTGTGCCGGTACATCGCCTGCCCGCCCAACGTCTGATAATTCTTATCGCTTTGCGGCGTGAACGGACGGTTCGCCCGTCCCACTTCTCCGTCCAGCGTCACAGTTAATCCATTACTAAAGCGCAATCGCGCTCCGGCCACGCCCGAGTTCAGTTGGTTATCCTGCGAGTAAGCCGGCAGCGTCGCCGCCAGTACCGAAGTAATCTGCCGGTCCGTAAAATGATACCCGGTGTAAAACCCGAGCCAGTTCGTAACCTGATAATTCAAGTCCGTCTCGTTGTCCACCAGCCGGATGCCCAAATACTGAAAGCTCGTATAAGTCCCGGCCGGAAACGACGGCGATATCTGCATAAAAGTCGAGTAACCCTCGGTCCGGATGTTATAAACCGAAGTCGTGTTCGTGACGGTGATCTTTTTCGTGGGAAAGAGGCTGGCGTTAAAATTCCCGGTCGCCACCGGCCGCTGCGCGTTGCCCTGCGTCAGCGTCTCCACGCTGGAGAGGCCGAAACGCGCCAGCCCGAACGCCGAATCGTCCACAGCGAACGCCCTCTGTCCCGACGTGTAAGTGAACCGTCCGCTGAGTGAATAGAACTTTCCGTCGTTGAACATCGCCACCTGCCAATACGGACTCGTTCCGTGATACGGCTGGGTCCGGTTGAACGACGCCCCCGGCCCCGCCCCCGCGGCCGGGCTCAACGCGTAAGGCGAGTCCTCCTTGAAGTCCTCCCAGCCGCGCAACCAATTCACCCGGAATCCGAAAATCTTGAATTCGTTCCCGATCCGGTAATCGTCCTGCTCTCGCCGTATATTGCCCACTAATGGCAGCGACAGCCCGCTCACCGCCGGCGCGGCTACGCCCAGGAACCCGCTCCCGTCCTGCAAACTTCGCGTGTAACCCAGAAAGAATTTGATATTCGATTGCGGAAACAAAGTCAGATCGTGATTCTGCAGCGTATAGCGCGTGTCCATTAAGTTCGACCCCGTCGCCCCGCCCGTCACCAGGCCCGGATCGAAATAATCGTTCAACCGCCAACCCATGTCGTAGTCGTACCACCCGTTCTTCTGAATCCGCAGATTCGCCGATTCGTACGGATCGTTGCCCAGTCCGCTCGCGCTCAGCGTGATCTGGTCGAACAGCGGCCCGTGTCCGTCTTTGGACGTCACCGAAAGAAACCCGCTGAATAACCGTATGCCGTCGTTGTAATTCACGTTCGCCCGGTAGTTATCGACACTGCCGCCCACCGTCGCGAACCGGTACCCCGTCTCCGCCGAATCGACCACGTTGTAGTCGCCCGTGTTCTCGCCCTTCGCCGTGCCCGTCTGCTCCGGCGTAGGCGTCAACGGCTCCTGCGCCCATCCCGCAAACGCCGCCATCGCGGCCGCTAAAACCATCGCCGCGCGCCTCATCTTAGAAAGAACGCATCGGCGTTCGAGCCGTGAATTCGTATATGGCACGAGGTGCAGTTCTGAAAACGCGGGTTGGCCAGATTATGCAGCGGCGACGTCCGCAGCGCCCCCGTCCCCGTCCGTCCGAACCCCGCCGCTCCGTTATGGCAATCCAGGCAGAGCGTGAACACCACCGGCCGTCTCAACAATCGCGCATTCGTCGAGCCGTGCGGAAAATGGCAGATCTCGCAACCCTCCACCCGCACCGGCGGATGTTCATACGCGAATGGCCCCCTAGTCTCCGGATGGCAGCCCAGGCAGGCTTCCTCGTTCGCCAGCGCCTGGTTCACCATCCTCGGCCGCGACGCCATCCGCCACGTCGGATCGAACGCCCCATGCGGATTATGGCAGTCGCTGCAAGCGATCACTCCCTCGTTCACGCGATGATGCGACGGCATATCGAACTGCGCCCGCACATCGGTGTGGCAGCCGTAGCAAAGCTCCGCCTGATTTTTCGCCAGCAGATATCGCGGTGTCGCCGCCTTGTGAATCGAATGGCAGTTGGTGCAAACCACGTCGTTCTGCGTATGCACGCTCCGCCGGATGTTCGCCCTCGGCAGCGTCTCCCCGTGGCACGGCAGGCACCGGTCCAACACCTGCGCCGGTGCAAGCCTTGAAAACGCCACGATCTTCGTCTTATCCCCCAGCGCCGCGATGTGCGCCTTCCCCGGCCCGTGGCAACTCTCGCACCCCGTCTGCTCCGCCGGCAGCTTATGCATCGCCAGCGTCTTGAAGTGCGGATTCTTATAAAAGTTCAGCCACACGTCCGGATGGCACGCCCGGCAAGCGTTACTGCCCGCATACCCAGGCGGCAGCGCCGGCTGCGTTGTGTCCGCCGCCCACGCGGACGCACCCCCGCCGCCAATATCCATAGCGCAAAAATCGTTTTCAACTCATCCCCTGTTTTGCTCTCTCCTTGACGCTACTGCCCAACGCCCGGTTTCGCCAAATCGCGTAGAGTAAAAATACCGGCCATGAACCCCGCCCGCTTCATTGTCGCCGCCTCCGTTTTATTCGCCATTCCGCCGGCAATTTCCGTCGCCGCCGATCCCGCTCTCTGGGGCTCCAGCGCCCATGGTTTCCGGATAGGCATTGCGTACGATTCTTCGTCCTCGGAGCCGGCCTTGCGCGTCATCCTCGAAAACACAGGTCCCACGGAACGCGACGTCTCCATCGGCGCCGTAGCCGAAAGCGGCCCGCTCTACAATGTCGAGTTCACCGCCACTTCGCCGGGCGGGAAGGAATACCCGGTGTTCGATACCCAAGCCCTCGCCGCTCCCCCATCGTCCCTTCCACGGTTCATTGTCGCCCACATAGATCCCGGGAAAAGTTATGAATTTGTATCCATTTTGCAAAAACTCCTCTGCGTCCAAAATCGGCAAGACGTCCCTCTCGATACGCTCCTGAAACGCGGCTACTCCGTCCGCGCCTCCTTCGTCGTCGGGCTTTCCCCAAGCGACCAAGTTACCTCCGCCGAATGGAAGCTCCCACCCGCTCCATCCTTCACCCGCGCCGGAGTGTTGCCGTCGGACGGCGCCGCTCCCGTCCCCCTCGCGCCCGGCATGCTCGTGTCCATTTACGGCTCTCACCTCGGCCCCAAGACCGGCTGCGAAGTCCACGCCCCCGATCCTTCGAAAACAATTTGCGGCGTCCAGGTCTTCGTCGGTGGCGTCCCCGCCAATCTGCTCTACGCGCAAGCTCGCCAGATCAATTTCAAAGTCCCGCCAGAGTCCGCCGTCCAAGGCGACGCCGACATCCGCGTCGTCTACAACCGCCAATCGAGCAAGCCCGTCACCGTGCCACTCGGCCCCGACCGGGCGGTCGTGAAGTTGGAACGGCCGGCCCGCGTCGGCATGCCCGTCTGGCTGAAAGTATCCATAACCGGCGCTCCCGACTCGATTCAATACCCGTTCACTGTCTATCCCGCCGGTTTCGGATGTAACGAAGTGGAAGTCCGCCGCGACGGAAAACTCCTGCCCCGCTTCGCCTCGTTATCCACGCAGGCGATCGGCGGAATTGCGATGACTGGCAATCCGTGCGGTTCGTTGAGTCTCCCCCTCCGAGTCAAGCCACATTGGAAGAATCCCTCTCCATTTGCAGTACAGGTTCGATCGGCCGGGAATTTACGAAGTCCGCTATTCGGCGCTGCCTACGTGGTCCAACGAAACGCCGGCGCAGGTACGATCCGCCTGGACCCGCATCGAGATTCTCCCCGGCGGCGAAACGGCCCGCGCCAAATGGTTGACCGAACGCGAAGTCCCACGCCCCGAAAGATGCGACCGCCCTCGTAACCGATTTCTTGCCGGACATACTCGGCATCCCCGACAACCGCTCGCTCCGCATCTTAGTCCCCTATCTCCACCACTCAGACCGTTTGGTCAGAGAGTTCGCCATGTACGGACTCACTTACTGGCCATTAACTCAAGCGCGCGCCAGCGTAATAAACCTGGTCTTGGCGAAAGGACCGTCCGACGTCGCCGTCCGATTCCTCACTCTACGCGCGGCGTTATCCCCCGCCGCCGCGGACGCAATCGTCGAAGCCTCCATCCCTTACTTACAATCGGATTCCCCCGTTCTCCTCAACGGAGCCATCGCCGCTATGTATCGAATCGCCGACGGCCCGCATTCGCTCGTCGCTCCCGCCGTCCGGGCGCGCGCCGAAGTGGCTCTGCTCGATGCCGAAAATCACGTCATAAACTTCGCGGACAATCAAACCACCATAGATTACTCGGCATCTCTCGGAACGGTCAAAGACGACCGCGCCAGCGGCGTCCTCTGGGGCCTGATCGCTCGCCACATCGCGGATGGCCAAACTGAGTTTGCGTTAACATGGCGGCGTTTCCCGCCCGATCTTCCCAAGCTCGTCCAACTGATGCTCGTCCCCGCCAACGGAGACCGCCAGGATCGGCAATACTCGAGCCTGCCCTACGCACTCCACACTGCCTACGGACCCGCCGCGCTGCCGTACCTGGAAACCATCATGGCGCGCTCCGATCTGCCCTGGATACGAACCGAGTCCGCCAAAGAACTCGTGCAGTCGGACCGCCCCTCCGGCTTCGCCTTCCTCGCCGCCGCCATCGAGCGCAACAGCCGGGACCGCCTGGAAATCCTCCAGTTCCTCCGCGACCGTTTCCCCGAACTTCGCACCGCCAACGACCCCGCGATCCTCGCCTTCCTAAAATCCCGCTCCGCCCGCCCGTAAATAGGGGAAACTAAGGGAAAGTGAAGACAACGAACAAACCTCCCGGCGCACTCTTCCGCCGCCCCAAGCCCGAAGCGCTGGCCGCCAAATCGCGCCCCAGTGGCTCCGGCGAAAAACCCTGGATGGAAGCTTTTGGCACGCTGCGCAATTTGCACAAAGAGACGGCAAGAATCGATCGCATCATCGAAGAAGAGTTCGGCCAGATTGGACCCGAGGGCTGGAAATAACGTCAGGTTCGACCCTCGACACCAACGGGTTGTCGGCAACCGCGCAACGCGGACCGCTAGGAACCGTGGCTCGCCGAGTCGCGCCCGAAGTACCGGGTGCTGGCGGTCGGCGAAGAAACGGCCGCGGCATATGCCGAAATCCGGCGCGATCAGAGACGCAAGGGCCGCCCGGTCC
Organism: uncultured Acidobacteriota bacterium; assembly: GCA_963823105.1. Taxonomy (GTDB): domain Bacteria; phylum Acidobacteriota; class Terriglobia; order Bryobacterales; family Bryobacteraceae; genus JAJYKC01. The sequence continues at coordinate 581,447 of CAWGKC010000002.1, read as the reverse complement.
GGTCCAACGATCTTGGGATCGCCGGTTTGGCGCGCCAGCACGCGCTGCCGTTAGGGAGCCGCGATTCGCACTTCGACCTCGTGCCGGGGTTGAAGCGCCTCGCGTGGTAGCCCGCGCCCCGTCCCCGAACCTCGGGCCACGGGTCCGCCGCCGCGCTTCGCTATACGAAACGCCGTCTCAAAATCCGGTTTTTGGCGCAACTTGGCCCCAGTTCGCCGCACCCGGCTAAATCCAACCGCCGCCACGCCTTGCGCCGCTTGCCCGACTCCACGCTAGTTTTCCGCGTTTCACATGGCGAAACGCACTGCTAATGTCCCAGCCTACGTGTTTTCTGAGCCGGATGGTGATAGTCTGGCGAAAATCCATGCAACTTGAGAATCCGTCCGCGCCCGCGGATCGGGCGCGCGAAGCGCTTACGGGAGCTCGATGACGAGTGATCGAAAACCCGCGGGAGTTTTGCACACCTTCGCCGTTCCCATCCTCCTTAGCTCCGGCCAGATCGTCGGCGCCGAACCGCCCCGTGTTATTCAACTCAGCCTTCGGCTAGACTACTAGTATGGCAGCGATTACGTTGAAATTGAAGTTTGCCGCGTTCGCCGCTCTAACCGCGCTCCCCGCTTTCGCCGCAGCCCCCACGTTCACCCACGACGTCGCGCCCATCCTATATAAGCATTGCGTCTCCTGCCACCACCCCAACGACATCGCGCCCATGTCGCTGTTGACGTATGGCGACGCCAAGCCCTGGGCCGCCTCCATCAAGGAAGCCGTCCTCACCGGCAAAATGCCGCCCTGGAAAGCCGACCCGCATTATGGCAAATGGTCCAACGATCCGCGCCTTTCGCCGGAGGAAATCGCGACGCTCAAAGCCTGGGCCGACGGCCCCAAGCTCGAAGGCGACCCCAGCGAGATGCCGCCCAAGCCCGATTTCCCCGACGGTTGGAAAGTGGGCAAGCCCGACGTTGTCATCGCCATTCCGGAGCACAAGCTCGACGCCACCGGACCCGACGAATATTCCTACATCACCGTTCCGACCAACTTCACCGAGGACAAATGGGTCGTCGCCGCAGAGCTTCGGCCCGGCAACCGCCGCGTCGTCCATCACGCCCACGTCTTCGTCATCGAGCCGGAGGAACCCTCCACCGCCGCAAATGCGAAAGCCGCGCCGGACCCCGCCGTCGCTTATGCAAAGTCGCTCGAGGTCCACGCGGGCACGCTCAGCTTCCTGAGCCTGGACGCGCCCGCCATCGACGACGGCTGCCTCCGCGACGACAACGGATTGCTGCCCGGCTCCAAACAAAGCGACCTCGGCTCCCTGATCAGCTCCTACCTTCCCGGCCGCGGCCCGGACCGCTATCCCGAAGGCACCGCGCGTCTCGTCCCCGCCGGCTCCAAACTCAATTTCCAGATCCACTATTCCCGCGCCACGCACAAGCCGGAAACCGACATCACCTCCGTCGGCCTCATCTTCGCCAAGGAGCCTCCCAGGCAGATCGCCCGCCGCATCGACCTCGGCAATCACATGTTCCTCATCCCGGCCGGCGACTCCAACCACGAAGTCACCGAGTGCCACACCTTCACCAAGGACATGTACGTCACCAGCCTCACCCCGCACATGCATCTGCGCGGCAAGGCCATGCGCATCGAGGCCACCTTCCCCGATGGCCATAAGCAAACCCTGCTCGACGTTCCCCATTACGATTTCAACTGGCAGATCACCTACCGCGCCGAAGACGCCATCTTTCTTCCCAAAGGAACTCGCGTCAAAATCGACGCCCATTTCGACAACTCGCCCAATAATCCCTTGAACCCCGATCCGGCGAAGATCATCCGCTGGGGCGCGGCGAGCGAAACGGAAATGATGGACGGCTGGATCGAATACGTCGACGCGCCTCCCGCCCAAAACCCGAGCGCGCCCGTCTCGGCGAAACTGCGCTAACGAGTGTGCCGCGGGAAAACAAACCGCTCACGGAAACCCAAATGCGGCTCATCGCGAAAGCGCTCGCCGATCCGCGCCGCTTCGAAATCCTGAAACAGATCGGCGCAAAAAACTGCGCGGTCTCCTGCGCCGACGTGCATAGCCGCCAACCGGTGAGCGCCGCCACGCTCTCCCACCACGTCAAACAATTGGAGGCGGCGGGATTGATCGCTATCGTTCGCGAGGGCAAGTTCGCCAATTTCACGTTGCGGCGCGACGTCTTCGAAGCCTACCTGGAACGCCTCGCGAAAATCCTGCCGTAAACCTGAACCCTTCCCCCGCGGAAGCTCATCATTTAGACAGCCATCGAAATGATGGCGATGAACATTCGAACGGGAGCGGACATATGAGCAAGCTAAAGAACAAGGTCGCGGTGGTTACTGGCGCGTCGAAGGGCATTGGCGCGGGCATTGCAAAGGCGTTGGCGGAAGCGGGCGCCTCTGTCGTGGTGAATTATTCGTCCGGCAAAGAGGGCGCCGAACGCGTCGCCGCCGGAATCGTGGCAAACGGCGGCAAGGCGATCGCGGTGCAGGGGGACGTGTCCAAGGCGTCCGAGGTGCGGCATGTCTTCGCCGCCGCGAAGAAGGAATTCGGAACGCTCGACGTATTGGTGAACAACGCGGGCGTCTATGAATTCGGAGCGATCGGCGACATCACCGAGGAGCAGTTCCATCGCCTGTTCGACACCAATGTGTTGGGGCTGCTTCTGGCTACGCAGGAAGCCGTGAAGGCGTTCGGCGAGGCAGGCGGAAGCATCATCAACATCGGCTCGACGGTCAGCGCGATCGCGCCGCCGGCGACGGCGGTATATACGGCGACCAAAGGGGCCGTGGACGCCGTCACTCACGTGTTGGCGAAGGAATTGGGTCCGAAAAACATCCGCGTCAACTCGATCAACCCAGGTATGGTGGAAACCGAAGGTACGCATACGGCCGGAGTCATCGGAAGCGATTTCCAAAAACAGCTCGAAGCGCAAACCCCGCTCGGGCGGATCGGGCAGCCCGGAGACATCGCGCCGATCGCCGTTTTTCTGGCGTCGTCCGACTCGGGATGGCTGACCGGGGAAACGTTGCTCGCCTCCGGCGGACTCAGGTAACGGGTCGTTTAGTAGCGCGGGACGGAGGGGTCCACTTCCAGGCTCCAGCGCTCGATTCCTCCGGCCATGCTCACGCATTCCTCGACGCCTTGGCTGCGCAGCCAGTTCACCACGCTGAAGCTGCGCACGCCGTGGTGGCAGAAGACGATCACCATCGCGTCGTCGGCCATCGATTCCAGACGCGGCAGCGCGGCGGGAATGTCGGCCATCGGGATCAGCTCCGCGCCGGCGATGCAGGCGATTTGAAACTCCATCGGTTCGCGCACGTCCACCAGCGCCAGCTTCGCTCCGGCGTCGAGCAGCAGCTTCACTTCGGCCGGCGGAATCTCAAACTCCGAGGCCATTTAGCGCGCCGCCCTCTGGGCCACGAACCAAGCCTGGCTGTCGCGGCCGCCGTTATGCGATTTCGGCGAGTAGCGCCCGTCGGCGTGCATGTGGCGCGCGTTCGCCGTGTCGTGCAGATACGCGTTCAAAATCTCCTCGCGGATGCGATGCACCAACTGCGGCCGCTGCACCGGGAACAGCACTTCCACGCGCCGGTTCAGATTGCGCGGCATCAGATCGGCGCTGCCCAGATACACCTCGCCCGCGCCGCCGTTGCCGAAATAAAAGACGCGGCTGTGCTCCAGAAACCGGCCGACGATGCTGGTCACGCGGATATTTTCGCTTACCCCCGGCACGCCCGGCCGCAGGCAACAGATCCCGCGCACCAGCAGGTCCACTTTCACACCGCTTTGCGAAGCCTGGTAAAGCAGTTTGATCATCGGCCCGTCTTCGATGGCGTTCATCTTGAATATCAGATGGCCGTGCCCGCCGCCGCGCTGCACGGCGATCTCGCGCTCGATCAGTTCCTCAAAGCGCTGGCGCATGTTCACCGGCGCCACCCACAGCTTGCGGTACTGATTCTTCCGCGAGTAGCCGGTGAGGTAATTAAAAAGGTCCGTCGCGTCCTCGCAGATCTGTTCGTCGCAGGTGAAGAACCCGAGGTCGGTGTAAAGCTTCGCCGTCGCCGCGTTGTAGTTGCCGGTCGCCAAATGGCAGTAGCGGCGGATGGCGTCGCCCTCGCGCCGCACCACCAACGCGACCTTCGAATGCACCTTCAACCCCAGCAATCCATAGACGACGTGTACGCCTTCGCTTTCAAGCGCCCGCGCCCATTCGATGTTGCTCTCCTCGTCGAAGCGCGCCTTCAATTCCACCAGCACGGCCACCTGTTTGCCGTGCTCCACCGCTTCGAGCAGCGCCGGAACGACGGGCGAATTGCGGCCCAGGCGGTAGAGCGTCATCTTGATCGCCAGCACGTCGGGATCTTTCGCCGCCTTTTTTAAAAACTCGATCACCGGCTGGAACGATTCGTAAGGATGATGCAGAAGCTGATCTTCCTGGCGAATGGTTCCGAAGATGTCGTCCTCTTTCGCGCCCAGGCCCGGCGGCGTCGAGGGCAGGAAGGGTTTGTCCTTCAGATCCGGCCGGTCGAGGGCGAGCAGAAAACGCAGGCGGCCCAGATCGAGCGGGCCGTCGACGCGATCGATTCCCGTCGGCTCCACTTCAAGGTTGCTGGCCAGCGTTTCCACCATCGATGCCGGCATCGCAGCATCCACCTGGAGCCGCACGACGTCGCGAAACCGTCGCTGCCACACCGCTTCTTCAATGGTCTCCAGCAGATCGTCGGTCTCCAGCTCCTTGATCGCCACTTCGGCGTCGCGGGTGACGTGGAACGCGTTGGCTTGCAGGATTTCGAGGCCTGGAAACAGATGGTTCAGATTGGCGAGGATGAGCTGCTCGACCCACACGAACGTCTGAACGCGCTGCGGGCCATCGCCCGAAACGCCGGCGGGCAGGAACTGCGGCAGCGAATCCGGCACTTTGACGCGGGCGAAGTGTTCGGTGCCGGCGGGATCGCGAACGGCGACGGCGAGGTTCAAGCTGAGATTGGAGATATGGGGAAATGGCCGCCCTGGATCGAAGGCCAGCGGCGTGAGCACCGGGTACACTTTTTCGACGAAGTAAGCGTCCAAATGCGCGCGCTGCTCGGCGTTCAGCGCGGCAAGATCGATCAGGCGGATGCGCGCTTCCTCGAGTGCGGGAACAAGCTCGCGATGAAAGAAAGAGTAAATCTCCTCCATCAATTTGCCCACCTCGGCGTGAATCGCTTCCAGGCCTTCGGCGGGGCCGAGACCGTCGAGGCCGCGGTCGCGCACGTTGTTCTCGATCTGCTGCATCAGCCCGGCCACGCGGACCATGAAAAACTCGTCGAGGTTCGAGGCGAGAATGCTCAGGAATTTGACGCGCTCAAGCAGAGGGTTCCGCGCGTCCCGCGCTTCTTCGAGAACGCGCCGTTGAAATTGCAGCAGGCTCAGTTCGCGGTTGAGATAAAGCGACGGATCGTCGAGATCCACGCTTGGGGCCGAAAGGACAGAGACGGGAACTGCTTCGGCGGCCATAGCACTCTTTAGTCTAGCCCCGCTCACTGGGCCAAGCCGGCCTTACGCGTGCCTTCGAGCGTGACCGCCATCGATTCCCGCGGAAACCGGTCCAGGAAATCGCGCAGCATCCATCCGAAACCGAAGGGAACGTCGCGCGAGAGCGAGACGGCGCGGCAGGTGGCGAAAACGCCCTCCGGCGTCTCCTCGAAATGCCAATAAGAATTCAGCCGCCAGAGAAAGCCGAAGCCTTGGCCCGGCGGCAGATCGACTCCGCCGCCGCGGTCGGCGTGCTTTACTTCGCTGATTTTCGTCGACCGCGAAACGGTATGCATGCGGCCCGGTCCGTCGTTGCGATACTCGACGGCATACTCGGTGTCGAGGACCACCGTCAACAGTTCCTTGCGATAGAGGCGTAGGAAGACACTGCAGTTGCCGCCTTGTCCCGAGAGTAAGCGCGCCTGGACGACCTCCGGTTTATAAAACTCCGGATAGCGGCCGTAGTTGAGCAAAGCCCGGGAAACCCGCTCCAGCTTGACGCCGGGAATGAAGATGGCCCCCTGCCAATCCTGGATCTGCCCGTTGGGCACATCGAGGGGCTGGCCCTTGTCTAAAACATTGACGGGTTCCACCACGACCTCGCCACGCCTGGCGGCGGCTTTGTCTTTCGGCGAGACGTCGAGCCATAAATAAGGACCGGGCCGGTTAAGCTGCGCCTCCACCAGCGTTATGTAGCGGTCGAAGGCGCTGGAGGCTTCCGGCGTCAACCGCGCGGCGGCCGCGGTGTTACGGGACGAGAGCGCGACGGCGGCGAATAAAAGGATCGAGGCGGGTCGGATGTGCATGCTATTTCCGCCACCCTTCGCGAAATTGCGAGTCGATCTCCACCTGGTAACCATTTACCATACGATTGGTTTCGTTGGCCATGCCGACGACGGCCATCAACTCGTGGAACATTTCCGGCGTCATGCCCGCTTTTCGCGCCGAAGCGGTGTGCGAGGCGATGCAATAGTTACATTGATTGCTGGCGCTGACAGCCAGATAAATCATTTCTTTGGTGAGCGGATCGAGCGCGCCGGGAGCCATGATCTGTTTGATATCTTCCCAGGTTCGCTTCAGCGTGGCGGGGTCGTGCGCGATACTTTTCCAGAAATTGTTGATCCAATCCGTCTTGCGCGTAGCCATGATGTCGTCGTAGACGGCGCGCACTTCGGGACAGGCATCGGGATATTCGATAAATCCGAACAAAGACATACTCCCTAAGTATGACGTGTCGCAGCCCCTTTGTTGTTCCAAATCGCCAAGAGCGTCCATCCGGCTTCGATTTACGTAACGCGTGCCACAATTGAAACCATGGTGATTCGCGACCAGGATGTCCTTGAGTACCATTCCTCCGCGCCGGCCGGCAAGATCTCGGTCACGCCCACCAAGCCTTGCCACACGCAGCGCGATTTGAGCCTGGCTTACACGCCCGGGGTCGCCGTGCCGTGTCTGGCGATCGAGCGCGATCCGTCACTCGCATACCGTTATACCGGAAAAGGCAACCTTGTGGCGGTGGTGACAAACGGCACGGCGGTGCTCGGCCTCGGCAATATCGGCGCGGCGGCGGGCAAGCCGGTGATGGAGGGCAAAGCGGTGCTGTTCAAACGCTTCGCCGACATCGATGTGTTCGATCTGGAAATGAACACGGAAGATCCGAAGGAGATCATCCGCGCCTGCCAGTTGCTGGAGCCGACCTTCGGTGGCATTAACCTTGAAGACATTAAAGCGCCGGATTGTTTCGTGATCGAGGAGGAACTGCGGCGTACGATGCGCATTCCGGTGTTTCACGACGATCAACATGGGACGGCGATCATCTCCGGCGCCGCGCTGATCAACGCGCTTCTGGTGGTGGGCAAGCGGATCGAGGAAGTGAAAATGGTGTTCAACGGCGCGGGCGCAAGCTCCATCTCCTGCGCCGAACACGCCATCCGGCTGGGCGCGCGGCGCGAGAACATCGTGATGTGCGATTCCCAGGGAACCATCCGCGAAGGCCGCGCGAAGGGCATGAACGAGTACAAGGCGCGCTTCGCTTCGAAGACGAAGGCGCTGACGCTGGCCGAGGCGCTGGTGAACGCGGACGTGTTTTTCGGATTGTCGGTGGCCAACTGCGTGACGGCGGAGATGGTGAAGGCCATGGCGGCGAAGCCGGTGATCTTCGCGCTGGCCAATCCCGATCCCGAGATTCCCTACGAGGTTGCCGTGGCGGCGCGGCCGGACGCCATTGTCGCCACGGGCCGTTCGGATTATCCGAATCAGGTGAACAACGTTCTGGGCTTTCCGTTCATCTTCCGCGGGGCGCTGGATGTGCGGGCGACGGCCATCAACGACGAAATGAAACTGGCCGCAACCCACGCCCTCGCCGGGCTGGCGCGCGAGGATGTTCCCGATTCCGTCATCCGCACCTATGGGCTGGAGCGGCTGGAGTTCGGGCCCGAATACATCATCCCGAAGCCCTTCGATCCGCGCGTGCTGATTCGCGAGGCGTGGGCGGTGGCGAAAGCGGCGATCGACAGCGGCGTGGCGGGCGAGGCCATCGACTTGGCAGAATACCGCGACCAACTGGAGCGGCGCCTGGGCCGTTCGCAGGGCGTGATGCGCATCATGATCCACAAGGCGCAGCGTAAACCGAAGCGCGTGGTGTTTCCCGAAGGCGAGGAGCCGAAGATCCTGCGCGCGTCGCAGATTCTGATCGACGAAAAGATCGCCACGCCGGTTTTGTTGGGCGACGAAGCGGTGATTCGCGAGCGGATCGCCGATCTGAGATTGAGCCTCGACTCGATCGAGATCGTCGATCCTGCGAAGGCGCCGCAATTGGCGCGCTATACGGAAGAGTTGTACCGCGTGCGCCAACGCAAGGGCGTTACTCTGACCGAGGCGTCGGAAATGATGGCCAACCGCAATACGTTCGGGTCGATCATGGTGCGGCTGGGCGAGGCGGACGTGCTGATCGGCGGGTTGACGCAGCATTATCCGGAGACCATCCGCCCGGCGCTCGAAGTGATTCCGGTGCGGGAGGGGTTCCGCCGCGTGTCGGGGTTGTATCTGCTGATCACGATGAAGGGCGAGGTGTATTTTTTGGCGGACGCGACGGTGAACGTGGAGCCGTCGTCCGAAGAACTGGCGGAGATCGCCATTTCGACCGCCGAAACGGCGCGGCGCTTCAACATCGAGCCGCGCGTGGCGATGTTGTCGTTCTCCAATTTCGGCAGCGCGCGCCATCCGCTGGCGGACAAAGTGCGGCGGGCGACGGAGATCGTCAAGCAGCGCGCGCCGGAGTTGACGGTGGACGGCGAGATGCAGGCCGACACCGCGGTGACGCCGGAGATTCTGGCCGGGACGTACCCGTTCAGCCCGCTGAAGGGCGGCGCGAACGTGCTGATCTTCCCCAATCTGGAGTCGTGCAATATCGCCTATAAACTGTTGGCGCGCCTCGGCGGCGCGGAGGCCATCGGCCCGATCCTGATGGGGCTTTCGAGGCCGGTGCATGTGCTGCAGCGCGGCGCGGAGGTGAACGATATCGTGAACGTGGCGGCGATCGCCGTGGTGGACGCGCAGGAGGCGGAAGCGCGCGCGGCGGGCTGAGCCGCCGTTTAAGGGGTTATCCTGCAATTTATGGCTTCTTTCGACGTCGTGGGCGTGGGGCTGAACGCCACGGACACTCTGATTCTTCTGCCGCGCTTCCCGGCATACGCGGGCAAAGTTCCCTTCGAAGCGGAAACGCTGAGCCCCGGCGGGCAAGTAGCGAGCGCGATGGCGACCTGCGCGAAGCTGGGCCTGAGGGTGAAATACATCGGCACGGTGGGCGACGACGAGCGTGGCCGCATCCAGCGCGAGAGTCTGGTCGAAGCGGGCATCGATCTCGAGGATCTGGAAACGCGCGCGGACTGCCCGAACCAGACCGCATATATATTGATAGACCAGAGCACGGGGGAGCGAACGGTGTTGTGGCAGCGGAACGATTGCCTGCGGCTTTCGCCCGACGCCATTACGGAGGAAAAGATCGCCTGCGCGCGGCTGCTGCACATCGACGCGCACGACACGCCGGCGGTGGCGAAAGCGGCGGGGATCGCGCGGAAGCTGGGCATTCCGGTGACCCTCGACGTGGACACCATTTACCATGGCTTCGACCAGGTGCTGTCGAATATCGATTACCTGATCGCCAGCTCGGAATTTCCCGCGCAATGGACCAGCGAGCGCGATCCGTTCCGGTCGCTTGAAATGATTCAGGAAGAGTACGGGATGAGGGTGGCGGCGATGACGCTGGGCGCGCACGGAGCGCTGGCGCGGGCCGAGGGACGGTTTTATTATTCGCCGGCGTTCGTGGTGGATTGCATCGATACGACGGGCGCGGGAGACGTGTTTCACGGGGCGTTCTGTTATTCTGTGTTGCAGAAGATGCCGCTGCGGGAGGCGCTGGATTTTTCGAACGCGCTGGCCGCGCTGAATTGCACGCGCCTGGGCGCGCGCGGTGGAATCGCCACGCTGGAGGAGGCGGGGGAGTTGATGGCGCGAGGAGGACGGCGGGCGCTGAAGGACTATGAGCCGCGCTCCTCGGCGCGGACCGGCGCATGATTCCGCTACGCGCATTGGACCGCACCTATACGCGGCCGACGGCGACGCTTGCGATCATCGCGGTGAACGTGCTGGCGTTCCTGCTGGAGTTGAGCATGCCGCCGTGGGCGCGGGACCGTTTTATTTTCCAGTACGCCATCGTTCCCGACCAACTGCATTACTCGACGCTGATCACCTCCATGTTTCTCCACGGCGGATGGCTGCACATCCTGGGCAACATGTGGTTTCTGTGGGTATTCGGCAAAGGGATCGAGGATCTTCTCGGCCACGCGCGCTACGTGTTTCTTTATTTCGCCTGCGGCATCGCGGCGGGGCTGGTGCATGTGATGACAAACGCCTATTCGACGGTTCCGACGATCGGGGCGAGCGGGGCGATCGCCGGGGTGATGGGCGCGTATATGGTGAAGTTTCCCAGGGCGCGGATTATCACGCTGGTGCCCGTGTTCGTGTTTCTGACGACGCTCGAAATTCCGGCGGCGTTCCTGTTGCTGTATTGGTTCGCGATTCAGTTTGTGAGCGGTTACGCGGGGACGATCGCTTCGCACGTGAACGGCGGCGAGACGACGGCGTGGTTCGCGCACGTGGGAGGATTCTTGGCGGGAATGGGATTGATTTTGATATTGCCGATCCAACGGCGCCGGCGGAGCTGGGACTGAGCCGATGTGGGCGCTGGAGGCGGTGTCGGCGGGAGTGGGCGAGCCGCTCGATATACTGGCGATCGCCGCGCATCCGGACGACGTGGAGCAGACCTGCGGCGGGACGATGTTGCGCATGGCGGCGATGGGATACCGCACGGGCGCGCTGGATTTGACGGCGGGCGACATGGGCAGCCGGGGGACGCCGGAGCTGCGCATTCGCGAAGCGGAAGCGGCGGCGAAGGCGCTGCATTTGGCGTGGCGCGGGAATTTGAAATGGCCGGACGCGCGGCTGGAGAATACGATTTCCGCGCGGATGACGCTGGCGATGGAGATCCGCAACCTGCGGCCGCGGGTGGTGATTTTGCCCTATTGGGAGGGGCGGCATCCGGATCACTATCGGGCGAGCGAGATCGGCTATGAGAGCTGTTTTCTGGCCGGATTGAAGAAACTGGACGAGGAGACGGCGCCGCACCGGCCAGCGCAGGTGTTGTATTCGTCGCTGTACGCCAACGTGAAGCCGTCGTTCGTGGTGGATATCACGGCTCAGTTCGAGCGGAGGATGGACGCGCTGTTTTGTTACGAGTCGCAGTACGGAGAGATGGACGCGGCGGCCGATCTGTTTCCGAAGCGGCAGGAGATCCGGGAGCGGCTTGCGGCGATCGCGCGGTTTTACGGGAACACGATCGGCGTGAAATTCGGCGAGCCGTTCGTGGTGAAGGAAGCGATGCGCGTCGAAGATATCACGACGCTGGGCGTGCGGACGTTTTAGCGGGGCATCCGCTCCATCACGGTCGCGGCTCGGTAACGGCGGGGAGGCGAGCGCGAGGCCGGGCGTTTCCGAGCCGCGCACGTAAGTAAGCGGTGGCGTGTTTAGCGGGAACGTTTTTGGCCGGCGTTGCGTAATGATGGTCAGTATCGAGGAGAAGTGTCTATGGGCCTGACCGCCGATCTGCGTTTCGCCTTCCGCACGCTCGCCAAAAGCCCGCTGTTTTCCCTCGTCGCCATCGTTTCCTTGGCGCTGGGCATCGGAGCGAACACGGCCGTATTCAGTTTGATGGACCAGCTTCTGCTGCGTATGTTGCCGGTGAAGGATCCGGCTCGGCTGGTGGAGCTGGCCGGGGTGGGCACTCATTACGGCAGCAATCGCGGGGTGAACGCGATGTCGTATCCGATGTACGCGGATTTTCGCGACCGGAACCCGGTGTTCGAGGGGATGTTCTGCACGTACCAGACGCCGATCAGCGTGAGCTTCGGCGGGCGCACGGAGCGGGCGGGAGGCGAGTTGGTTTCGGGAACGTATTTCCCGGTGCTGGGGGTGAAGGCCGCGGTGGGACGGGTGTTCACGCCGGACGAAGACAAGACGCCGGAAGGCGAGCCGTACGCGGTGCTGGGCTACGATTATTGGCTGACGCGATTCGGCGGCGATCCGGAGATGGTGGGTAAGCAGATCCTGGTGAACGGCCGGCGTCTGACGGTAATCGGAGTGGCGGCGCGCGGATTCGACGGCGTCGAGCACGGGTTCTCCACGCAGATCTTCATGCCGGTGGCGATGCAGAAGCCGATCATGGCCGAGGGCGAGGATCTGCTGAAGAAAAGGCGCGAGCGCTGGATTAACGTCTTTGGACGGTTGAAGCCGGGGGTGAGCGCGACGCAGGCGAAGGCGGCGCTGCAGCCGATTTTTCACAACATGTTGGTAATGGAGGTCGCCCAGCCGGAGTTCGCCAAAACATCGGCGTACACGCGGCAGCAGTTTCTGAGGATGACGCTGGACGTGCTGCCGGGCGGGGGCGGGCACTCGATGTTGGCGATGTTCCTTCAGACGCCGATGACGGCGATGATGGCGATGGTGGGACTGGTGCTGCTGATCGCCTGCGCGAACGTGGCCAGCCTGATGGTGGCGCGGGCGGTGGCGCGGCAGAAGGAGATCGCGCTGCGGCTGGCGTTGGGCGCGGGGAGGATGCGCATCGCGCGGCAATTGGTGGTGGAGAGCGTCCTGCTTTCGCTCGCCGGCGGGGCGTTGGGATTGACGATCGCCTCGGGAACAGTGAGCGTGCTGATCGGCATCCTGCCGCAGACCGAACCGCCGCTGCAAATTTCCGCCAACCTCGATTCGCGGATGTTGCTTTTCACGTTGGCGGTTTCGTTGGGGACGGGGATCTTTTTCGGGTTGATCCCGGCGCTGCAGGCGACGAAGCCGGACCTGGCGCCGGTGCTGAAGGAGCAGGCCGGAGCGGTGGCGGGCGGAGGGGCGCAAGTGAATTTGCGCAAGGTGTTGGTGGCGGCGCAGGTGGCATTGTCGCTTCTGTTGTTGATCGCGGCGGGCTTGTTCGCGCGCACGCTGAAGAATTTGCGGAATGTGCGTCCGGGCTTCGCGGTGGACAACGTATTGTCGATGAAGATGGACGCGACGTTGAGCGGCTACGCGCCGGAGCGGGCGAAGAATTTCTATAAGGAGCTGACGGCGAGTATGAACGCGACGCCGGGCGTGGAGAGCGCGGCGGTGTCCCTGGTGCCATTGCTCAACTTCGACGAGTGGGATGAGACGATGACCGTCGAAGGCTACGCGCCGAAGCCGGGCGAGGACATGGGGCCGTGGACGAATTACATCGGCCCCGGATACTTCGCGACGCTGCAGATTCCGGTGCTGGAAGGGACGCGATTTCACGCTCCGCGACGACGTGAAGGCGCCGAGGGTAGCGATCGTGAATCAAAACTTCGCGCGGCATTTCTTTGGCCGGAACAACGCGATCGGGCGGCATATCGGCGACGGAGGAGATCCGGGGACGAAGACGGACATCGAAATCGTGGGCGTGGTGAGGGACGCGGCGTATCGCAACGTGCGGGAAGAGATTCCGCGCGAGGTTTATTTTCCGTACCTGCAGCAGAAGTGGAGCCGGGAGATGACGGCCTACGTGAGGACGGACCTCCCTTCGGCGCGGATGTTCCCGGCGCTGCGGGCGGCGGTGCGCAAGCTGGACGCGAATCTGCCGGTGTATGGATTGCGAACGCTGGACAAGCGGCTGGACGATTCGTTGGCGATCGAGCGGTTGATCGCGACGCTGTCGAGCGCGTTCGGATTGCTGGCGACGATGCTGGCGGCGATCGGGCTGTACGGCGTGATGGCGTATCTGGTCGCGCGGCGGACGAAGGAGATCGGCATACGGCTGGCGCTGGGCGCGGCGGCGGGCGGAGTGCTGTGGCTGGTGATGCGTGAGGTGCTGATATTGGCCGGGACGGGCATCGCGGTGGGATTGCCAGTGGCGTTCGCGGTGACGCGTTTGTTGCAAAGCCAGCTTTACGGCGTGGCGGCGACGGATGTGGCGACGATCGCGCTGGCGACGTGGGACTGACGGTGGTGGCGCTGCTGGCCGGATATCTTCCGGCGCGGCGGGCGGCCAGAGTGGACCCGATGATCGCTTTGCGGTACGAGTGAACGAACATGACCGGATTGACAAACGACATTCGCTACGCGCTGCGGACGAGCGCGAAGAATCCGGGCTTCACGGCGGTGGCGATCGCGACGCTGGCGCTGGGGATCGGCGCGAACACGGCGATCTTCAGCGTGGTGGACGGAGTGCTGCTTAGGCCGCTGGAGTTTCGCGAGCCGGGAAGGCTGGTGGCGATTCACGAAGCGGTTCCGAGGCTCAGCAAGATCGCGCCGCGGCTGCCGGTGAACGCGATGCATTTTCTCGAATGGCGGCGGAGCGTACATGCCTTCGACGGGATCGCGATGATCGGAGGGATCACGCTGAACCTGACCGGGACGGGAGAGCCGGAGCGGTTGAACGGCGCGCGGGTATCGTCGAGTTTGTTTCCTATGTTGGGAGTGCGGGCGGCGCTGGGGCGGACGTTTCGCGAGGAGGAAGACCAGCCGGGACGGGACCGCGTGGTGGTGTTGAGCGATGCGTTGTGGAGACGGCGATTCGCGGCGGACCCGAAGGTGATCGGGCGCAAGATCGATTTGGACGGGAAGCCGTATGAGATCGTCGGGGTGCTGCCGGAGAGCTTTCATTTTCCCAAGCTGAGCCAGCTTTATGCGATGGACGTTGCCGAGGAGCGGCCGGAGCTTTGGAAGCCGTTCGCGGTGAGCAAGGACGAGCTTTCCGATATGGGCGATTTCAACTACGCGTGCATCGGGCGATTGAAAGCGGGAGTGACGCTCGCGCGTGCGCTGAGCGATCTCGACGCGGTGCAGGCGAGATTGGGGATGGCGGCGGAAGAGAAAGTGGAGCTGCGCGCGGTGTTGGTTCCGCTGCGGGAGCAGATCACCAGCCGGTCGCGTAGCGGGTTGGAACTGTTGTCGATGGCGGTGGGGGCGATTCTGCTGATCGGGTGCGTGAACATCGCGAATCTGCTGCTGGCGCGGGCGACGGGACGGCGCCGGGAGATGGCGATCCGCGCGGCGATCGGCGCGGGCGCGGGCAGGCTGGCGCGGCAGACGCTGACCGAGAGCCTGCTGCTGGCGTTCGCCGGAGGAGCCTTGGGCGTAGTGCTGGCAGGCGCGGCGCTGAAGGCGATCCTGGCGTATGCGCCGGCGGGATTGGCGCGCCTCGATGAGGTGCATCTGGGCGGGGGGGTGCTGTGGTTCAGCCTGGGCGTTTCGACGCTGGCGGGGCTGGCGTTCGGGCTGTTGCCGGCGTGGCGTATTTCGCGATCCGATCCGCAGGAGGCGATGCAAGCGGGGGCGAGGGGATCGACGCAAGGGCGCGGGAGCGGGCGGTTGCACTCGTTGCTGGTGAGCGTCGAAGTGGGGTTGAGCGCGGTATGTCTGATCGCGGCGGGGCTGCTGCTGCATAGTTTCGTGAAGCTGATGGGCGTGGACAAGGGGTTCGCGGCCGACCACGTGGTGACGGTGGAATTGAATATGCCGCAGGCGCGGTACCCGAACCTGGAGGCGCGGACGCGGTTCCTGCGGGCGGTGCTGGATGGAGTGCGGCCGCTGCCGGGCGTGGTGGCGGCGGGCGTTTCGAATATGCTGCCGCTGGCGGGCGAGGGCGGGAACAATCTGATCACGGTCGATGGAACGAACGTGCCGATTATGGAGAGGCCGATCGCCGATATTCGCGGAGTGAATCCGGATTATTTCCGCACGATGGGGATCGCGCTGCGGGCGGGGAGGATTTTCGAGGAGGCGGACCGGACGAGGAACATTGCCCTGGTGTCGGCGAACGCGGCGGCGCGGTTTTGGCCGGGAGGGAACGCGGTGGGCAAGCGGTTTCGTATCGGCGATCCGAATAACGAGCCGGTGGAAGTGGCGGGGGTGGTGGGCGACGTGCGCGGAGTGAGCCTGGACCGCGCGCCGACGATCACCGTCTACATTCCTTTTTGGCAGCGGCGCTCGTGGGGGCGGGACGCGCTGGCGGTGCGGACGGCGGGCGATCCGGTGACGCTGGCGCCGGCGATCCGGTCCGCGATCCGCGGCGTCGATGCGGAGATGGCGATTCCGGAGTTCAAGACGATGCGGGAGCTGGTGGACGATTCCGTTTCGCAGCGGCGGTTCCAGATGAATTTGGTGCTGCTGTTCGCGGCGACGGCGATGATGCTGGCGTGCTTGGGAATTTATGGAGTGGTGAGCTACGCGGTGGCGCGGCGCACGAACGAGCTGGGCATAAGGATGGCGCTGGGCGCGCGGGCCGGCGACGTGGGAAGAATGGTGGTGCGGCAGGGGATGACGCCGGTTGGGATCGGGCTGGCGGCGGGGTTGACGGTTTCGTTGGCGCTGGGAAAATTGCTGGCCGGGTTGCTCTATGGCGTGGGCGCGGTGGATGGGGTGGTGATGGGCGGAGTGACGGTGACGCTGGGCGCGGTGGCGTTGGCGGCGAGTTATTTGCCGGCGAGAAGAGCGGCGAAGATCGACCCGATGACGGCGCTGCGGTACGAATGAATCAAGGTTGGCGCAGGGCATCGCGGGCGTCGACGATGAGAGTTTTCGGATCTTCGCGGCTTCGGTCGCGGGCGATGCGGCGGGAGCGGCGGAGAGCGTCGCGGGCTTCGGCGCGGCGTTTGAGAGAGCGAAGGGCCGTTGCGTAGGTTTCGAGAATGCGGCCGGTTTCGGCGCTGTCCGCGCCGAGGCGAAGGGTGGAGAGATCGACGGCGCGTTTGAGCGCCGCCTCTGCGCGCGTGGCGTCGTTGAGAAATAAATAGGTGAGGCCGAGGTTTCCGAGAGGATGGATGAGGATCAAAGGGTCGCGGCTTTCCGGGGTTGCGTCACCCGTTGCGTCACTCTCTCCGTCACGGGGTCCGGGGCGGGCGGTAAGAGCGTCGACGGCGGCGATGAAATGGACGAGAGCGTCTTGGTTGCGGTTGTGTTTTAAACAGAGAACGCCGAGATTATTGCGGATGCAGGCGCGGTCGGTTTCGGCGTTAGGCAAGCGGTCGAGCGAGACGAGGGATTGTTCGAAAAGCGCCTGGGCTTGCGCGTCGCGGCCTTGGGCGACGTAGACGGCGGCGAGATTTTGTTGGGTGCGGGCGAAGTCGCGGTTGTGTTCGCCAAGGGCGGCGCGGCGGATGGAGAGCGCGCGGGAGCGGCATTCTTCGGATTTCGCGAACAGGCCGGCGGAATAATAGAGCGAGCCGAGATTGTCGAGCGGCCAAGTGAGGTTGAGGCTTGCGTCACCCTCGGCCGAGCGCCAGAGTGCGATGGAGCGTTTGAAGGCGTTTTCGGAGGAGAAGAATTTGCGTTGTTGTTCGAGGACGATGCCGTATTCGTTCCAAAGGCGCGGGGCGAGGGCGGGAGCGGAGAGGCGCAGCGCGGAGACGGAGAGGGCGGCGGCTTCGTCGAGCTTGCCTTGGGCGCGGAGGGATTGGATTTGGACGATGGGATTTTCGGCGGGGAGCGCGAGGCGGCAGAGGAGCAGGGCGGCGGCGGCGATGGGATGGCGAGGCATGATAGAGATTTCGCTTGCGACCGAGGAATATCAGGCGGGCGAGCGGGGGACGGGCGGTTGGGGAGCGAAGTGGTTGAAAGGAGGGGAGAAAGAGGCGGGGGAAATTTGTTACCGGCAAACCGGCTGGGGCGCTACGGGGCGATCGCTCTTGCCAGCGCCATTGAATCGCCGTCGCGCCAATCGTCGCGTGGCTCGGCCGCGGCGCGGGCGAAGGTCCACAAGCGAACACGCTCGCGATCCACGCCGAGCAGGCCCGCGATGCGGTGAATTGTCCCACGCGGGTTCGAGCGAAGTCTCGCGCCGCAGTTGAAAAGGTGCTGGGTGGCATCGTAGGCCGGATCGCCGACGAAGGGCTTCGGGTCGATGACGAGCCACGGCTCCCGCTGTGACCGGAGGACGTTGCCGGCGTGGAGATCGGTGGCGAGGAGCACGGGCGCCGCCGTCGTGCGCGGCAGTTCCTCAAAGAGCCGGAGACCCTCACGGACTATCCCCGAGTCGGGCCATTGCCCGAGGGCGGCCAGCGTCTCGTCGCGCCAATGCTCCGTCATGGCCGACAGGGGCCGGAAGGGGTGCGGTGAGGACGGCGAGCGCCAGAGGCGGCGTAGGAGGTCTGCGATTATAAGATCCTGCTCGGGCTCGGGCAGTGCGCGCAGCGAAGTGCCGGGTGCGCAACGCTCGAGGAGCATGGCGCCGAGATCGTCGTCGGCATTCAGGAGCCGCACCGCCGGGTTTCCGTTCCAAAAGCGCAGCCCGTGGATTTCGTGCTCGGCCTCCATGTGCGGCATTCCGAGTTTCAGGACCGCGGATGTTCCGTCATTGAGCGCCACTGGCGCTACCCAGGCGCAACTCACGTCGTCGCTGTCGAACGGCGCCCCGATCGTCAGCGACCATCGGCGCTCCAGGCTTCGCACGGCGCGGGGAAGCCGGTCGAGCCATGCCGCCCTTTCCGGCGTCTTGCGGCAGTTCGCCGCGAGCCACGTTGGCACAATCAACGCCATGCGTTCATTGTGGCCGTTTTCAAGGGATAGCCGGTTCTCGACATGCCGGCGCTAGGGTGCTTCACCGTTTCGGCGATTATTGACGAATTCGCCGCGTCGCCTGCAATGGACCGTTCGCATCTTAGAAACACGCGCGGAAAGAAGTGCGGCGCCCGCCGTTCCGTGATCGGCACCGTCTGAGCGGTGTGCTATAACCGGACGCAATGATGTTTTCCGATCTTGGGCTTTCGAGACGATTGGAGCGGGCGGAGGGGCGCGCGTGCGTGCAGTTCGCGGAGGCGCGGCGGAGATTGATCCGCGATTGCGATGCCGCGTGGATGGAGTGCGCGGGAGCGTATGCGGTGTTCAACGGGGTGGATTCGCCGATCACGCAGACGTTCGGACTGGGGATTTTCGAGGAGGCGGCCGTGGCTACCGGCCGATGGAGATCGGCAATGTGATGTACCGGCCAGTGGAGGTGCCGGCGGAGGAGGACGGCGACGGGATCGCGGTGCGCGTTACGGGGCCGGAGGAAGGGCGGTTGTGGGCGGGCGTGAGCGCGAGTCCGACAGTCAGCTCACTCGAATTGAGCGAGTGCGTGAGCTGTCACGTTCGGTCAACAAAAGATCGTCTGCGCTCCTAGCGGGCCTCACCAACGACTCCGATCGGCGGGTTGCACGTGAAAGCGCGGCCGAACACCGGCGGCGCGGGTGCCCCACGTCGCCAAGCCAGAGCGCACTGGTGGCAGTAATCGCAGGAAAATACGAAGAAGCCAAATAAGCCGGAGACGTGGCCATCCCGCGTCTCCTAATAGAGCTAAGGTCCGCGCGAACGCGAGGAGACGAATGATGTATTCTCAAATCGCATTGCCAGGCGCACGCCTGTAAAGGCTTGGCACTGCTTGCGACAGAGTACCTTGCCGAGTGCGGACGAACAAAGGAGGTTTCCGACGGCGTTGTTCCCGCGCTCCATGCCGCCCTCGCGGACGAAAGTCCTCATGGGCAGAATGGGAGCGCGGCCCGTTGCGTTATGCCCGATGGGGCCGCGGACACTTGCGCCCGAAGGCCCTCACGCATAGTAATCCCGAGCGGCGGCTCGGTGGCCGCAAAAGGCCCGTCTAATTTCCGGATCGGGCAGGTCCACGCCGCACTACAATGGGCGTAGGGTATCCATGTCAGCAGCCTATGGTTCACTCCTTGAGCGGATTACAACCGACCCCGAAGTGCGGTTTGGGAAGCCGTGCATCCGCGGTCACAGGATCACCGTTCAGGAAGTTCTGGAGTGGCTTTCGAACGGGGCGTCTCCGCAGCAAATCCTCGCGGATTACCCCCAACTGGAACCCGAGGACTTCTTAGCCGTTTACGCTTATGCCGCGGAATTGGCGGCGGGGCGTGAAATCTCCAGAGGATGAAGCTCCTCTTCGACGAGTGCCTATCGCCGAGGCTGGTTGAATCGCTCAGCGATCTTTTTCCCGAGTCCGAAAGCGCACTTCGAAACGGGCTTGCCGGTGGGGGCGATCTCAGGATTCTCGAGTACGCATCGGCGGGCAACTTCATTCTGGTCTCCACAGATAGCGATTTCGAAGGTCTGCTGAGCCGGATCCCCGGCGCTAAAGTTGTTATTCTCCGATCCTGCAATTATCCAACCGATGTCGCGGTTGCGGTGCTTCGGCGCAACGCGATCCGCATCGCCGAGTTGTCGAGATCCGCTGATCGTTTGATCGCCCTCGACCGATAACTTCCGTTCGGGATGGACGAAATCGATTCCGGTGGCGGGCAGCGCAAAGACACCGACGCGGACGTCTCGTCCAAGCCGTGAAGTTGACGGCGCCAACCGGCTCCTTTAGCTAAATCCCTTTCCTGTCGGCAAGGCGCCCAGGAGCCGGGCTCCGGGAGATGAGGCTTGGTCCTCGCCAGCCGCAACGGACGCCACGACCGCCGGATCGGCATCGCGACCGAACCACTCGTCCGGAACGCGGTTAATCGGAGATTGGGTTGCGGCAAACACGGAATTGGGAGGATGGAAGCGGGCGAGCGGGAGACGGGCGGTTGGGGGGGCGAAGTGGTTGACGGACGGGAGAAAGAGGCGGGGGAAATTTGTCACCGGGTGGTGTGCTATAACCGGACGCAATGATGTTTTCCGATCTCGGGCTTTCGAGACGATTGGAGCGGGCGGAGGGGCGCGCGTGCGTGCAGTTCGCGGAGGCGCGGCGGAGATTGATCCGCGATTGCGATGCCGCGTGGATGGAGTGCGCGGGAGCGTATGCGGTGTTCAACGGGGTGGATTCGCCGATCACGCAGACGTTCGGACTGGGGATTTTCGAGGAGGCGACCGCGGCGTCGCTGGAGGAGATCGAGCGGTTCTTTCTGGATCGCGGAGCGCCGGTGATGCACGAGGTGAGTCCGTTTGCGGGCGCCGCCACTTTTGGTTTGCTCTGCGCGCGCGGCTACCGGCCGATGGAGATCGGCAATGTGATGTACCGGCGGGTGGAGATGCCGGCGGAGGAGGACGGCGACGGGATCGCGGTGCGCGTTACGGGGCGGGAGGAAGGGCGGTTGTGGGCGGGCGTGAGCGCGAGGGGGTGGGCGCACGAGCATCCGGAAATTCTGGAAATGCTGTTGGATTTCGGCGCGGTGATTCCGGAGGTCTCGCAGAGCGTGTGCTTCCTGGCCGAGTTGGATGGGGAGTCGGGCGCGGCGGGCGCGCTGAGTATCCATGAAGGGGTTGCGCTGTTCGGAGGAGCGTCTACGGTTCCGGAGATGCGGCGGCGCGGGCTGCAAGGGGCGCTGCTGAGGGAGCGGATGCGGTATGCGTTCGAGCATGGCTGCGATTTAGCGATGATGGTGGCGGAGGCGGGCAGCGATTCGCAGCGGAATGCCGAGCGGAAGGGGTTCCGGGTTGCGTATACGCGGATGAAGTGGCGGTTGGGGGGGTAGAATCTTAGACGGAAATTCACAGACAGTTA
Organism: uncultured Acidobacteriota bacterium; assembly: GCA_963823105.1. Taxonomy (GTDB): domain Bacteria; phylum Acidobacteriota; class Terriglobia; order Bryobacterales; family Bryobacteraceae; genus JAJYKC01. Next base: position 559,872 of record CAWGKC010000002.1, on the reverse strand, counting down.
TACCGCAACAAGTTTGGCACGCGTAACATTCGTCCATCGACGACCGATGTTTACTTACTAACTTACTTTCGTTCCTTTGTTTCCTAATAATTAAGTGCAACGTTGCGTTTTACGAAGATCAAAAACCCGTTCAGGTCACCCTTAAACTGGATAGGGGCCGCGTCAAACGCGAGCGGCCAGCGCCCACCTTTTTGCATTCGCGATTTCCCTTGTCTAGAATGGAGACCGCTTAGCGGCGAGGACGAAGATGATCAGTCGTCTCGCTCTTGGTTACACGATAGCGCGGGGGGTGGGAAAAGCGAGGGGGCGGGATGGCGCGGATGGGGTGTAAGTTATTGAGGGGCAGTTAGATATAAATATTTTGGCTCGGCGTGACTGGCTGCGCAGCCCTTGGATCGTTACTTCGCTGGAGGTTCGGAGCCGCCGCCGGGCAGGATGTGAATGGTATGGAGCCATGTTTCCACGCTCTGGGGCCAGGTGGTGACTGGGAGGGCGGTGCGGCGCAGGCCGTAGCCGTGACCGCCTTGGGCGTAGACGTGAAGCTCCGCGGGGACTTTCGCGTTCTTGAGCGCGAGGAAATAGACTACGGCGTTTTCGACGTGGACGGGGTCGTCTTCGGCTTGCACGAGGAAGGTGGGCGGGGTGCGGGCGGTGACCTGGATGTCGGGGTTGGGAGCGAAGTTTTTATTGGCGAGGGCGAGGTAACCGGGATAGACGATGACGGCGAAATCGGGACGGCAACTTAGCGCGTCGGCGGCGTCGATGGGAGCGTAGAGGCGTTGGTCGAAGTGGTTGCTGAGCGCGGCGGCGAGATGGGCGCCGGCGGAAAATCCGAGTGCGCCGATTCGATTTGGATCGATGTGCCATTCGGCGGCGTGGAGGCGCACGAGGCCGAGAGCGCGCTGCGCGTCTTGAAGGGCGGCGGGCGATTTGGGGTAAGGGCCGGAGTCCGGCACGCGGTATTTTACGAGGACGCAGGCGATGCCCGCGGAGTTGAGCCAATCGCAGACTTCGGTCCCTTCGAGGTCGATGGCGAGGATGCGGTAGCCGCCTCCGGGAAAGACGACGACCGCCGCGCCGGTGGCGTTGCCGCGGGCGGCGTAGAAGGTAAGGGTGGGGCTGGAAACGTTGCCGAGGCGGATGACGGGCTTACCGGCGACGACGTTGTCTTTCGGAGTGGTGGCGTTGAATTCCGGCGGCGGATTCGTCGCAGCGCCGGGCGCGCCGTTTGGCCAGAGAGGCAGAGTGAGGTGTCCAGGGGCGGGCTGCCAGGCGGGCTGTTGAGCGTAGAGACCGGCGGAGGCGGCGAGAAGGGAAGCGAGGAGGAGCGGATACTTGCGCATGGGAATGTTCACAGCAATGATCGCAGCCACAGGTCGGCGGCGCAATGGCCGGATTCCCGCATAGACTTGTAAGATCATGTCGAAGCTACGGATCGTCCCAGCGACGGAACTGGACGTCCCTGTGATTCTGGAACTGATTCGCGCGCTCGCCGATTACGAGAAGCTCGCCGATGCCGTCACGGCGACCGAAGGAAAGTTGGGTGAGACGTTGTTCGGCGTCAAGCCCGCGGCCGAGGTGCTATTGGCGCATTGGGAGGGAGAATGCGCGGGCTTGGCCGTATTTTTCGCGACTTACTCGACGTTTCTGGCCGAGCGTGGATTGTATTTGGAAGACCTGTATGTGAAGCCCCATCTGCGCGGCAAGGGAATCGGGTTGGCGCTGTTGAATCAGTTGGCGAGGGTGGCGGCGGAACGGGGGTGCGGCAGGCTGGAGTGGGGAGTGCTCGCCTGGAACGAGCCCTCGATCCGGTTCTATGAGAAGCTGGGCGCGGTGCCGATGGATGAGTGGAGAAAATACCGGCTGAGCGGGGAGGCGCTGAGGGGGCTGGCGCGGTGGACGCCACCCGGCGACGGGTTATGATTGGCCATGTTTCCCTACGACGATGTGCTGCTGGCCGCCGTTGATGCCACTCCGCATATCTGTTTCGGACGTCATCCAAACTCTCCAAACGATCGAGGCCGCCTGCGTCGACGCGGACGGTCTGAAATGGTTCAACTGGCTTTATTTACAGGTGACGCAGGCGGTGGAAGGGCGAATCGCCGCCGGAGGTTTCACCGATCCCGGATGGCTCGCCCAGCTCGACGTACAATTCGCAAATCTCTATTTCTCGGCGCTCAAGTCGTGGCTCTCCGATAAGACCGCGCCGGAGTGTTGGCGAATCTTGTTCAACAGCCGCAGCGAAGGCATGATTGCGCGCATCCAGTTCGCGCTGGCCGGCATTAACGCGCATATCAATCACGACCTGCCCGAAGCCATTGTCGCCACTTGCCAGGTCCGTGGCACGACTCCGGATCGCGGTGGCGCGCAGTATAACGATTACAGCGCGCTCAACACGACGCTGGACGGCCTTGTTGAATCCGCCAAGAGCACGCTGAATGTGCGCCTTCCCGGCGGGGCGCTTCCGGCGGTTTCTCATCTGGCGGACACGATCGCGGCGTGGAATGTGAGCGCGGCGCGCGAGTCGGCGTGGCAAAACGCGGAACAACTTTTTCAACTTCGCGCGCTTCCGTCGATGGCTTCAGGCTTTTTGGGCGTGTTGGACGGCTTCACGACGGTGATCGGCAAGGCGCTTTTGGTACCGGTGCCGTGACGGCGTGTCTTTGTCGCACACGGGGCATGCGATGGGACGAAGGGTGAGTGAGAACAGAGACCTTGGTCCAGCGTGATACATTTTTACGAGGCGTGGAGGATTTATGGATAACGAGGAGTCCGGAGTATCCGCGAAAAAAGAGCCGGACGGGGCAACCCGCCGCGAGCTTTTCCAACTTGGAAACGCGCTGGTATGGCCGGTGCTGTTGGGCGCATCGGCGGCCAAAGGCGCGACCGGCGGCGCGCTCACACCGGGACCGGAGATTTACCAATCCATCGGTGTCGAACCGGTCATCAATTGCCGCGGGACGTTCACCATCATCGGCGCGTCGGTAGAAACCCCGGAGACGCGCGCGGCAATGGAGTATGCGGCCCGGTATTTCGTGCAATACGACGAGCTGGCCGAGGGCGTCGGACGGCGCCTGGCCGAGTTGACCGGCGCCGAGTGGGGGATGGTCTCGGCCGGTTGCGCGGCGGGGCTGAAACACGTGACCGCGGCCTGTGTCGCGGGCGGGAATCCCGAGAAGCTGATCCGCATTCCGGATCTCGCGGGTTTCGAAAAGACCGAAGTAGTGATTCCGCGCAGTTCGCGCAGCGTCTACGATCACGCCGTGCGCAATATCGGCGTCAAGATCATCGTTGTGGACACGGCGGAAGAACTCGCCGATGCGCTCAGCCCACGCACCGCGATGGTCTACCTGACCGCCGGCGGGCCTTCGGTTTCGGGGCCCCTTTCGCTCGAGAATGTGTCCAGGCTGGCCAAGCCGAGAGACATTCCAGTTCTCGTGGACGCGGCGGCCGAGAATCTAACGATCCCCAACGTACACCTTCAGCGCGGCGCAACGGTTGTGGCTTATAGCGGAGGTAAGGCGATCCGCGGTCCGCAGTGCTCGGGACTCCTGCTGGGGCGCAAAGATCTCCTGATGTCGGCGTGGCAGGCGAGCTCGCCCCATCATGGACCGGGCCGCGACAACAAGGTCGGGCGGGAGGAAATGCTGGGCCTTCTCGCGGCCGTGGAAGCGTGGGTAAAGCGCGATCACGACGCCGAGTGGAAAACGTGGCTTTCCTATCTGGACACGATCTCCAAGCGCGTATCGGCGATTGACGGCATCGAGACGTCGGTTCGCGAGCCCGCGGGGCTTTCGAATCGCAGCCCGACGCTGGTAATCAGTTGGGACTCGGCGAAGATGCATGTCATTGGCGAGGAAGTAGCCGAAGAACTGGCCCGCACGAAGCCCAGGATCGCGCTCGCCGGAGGAAGCTTCGGCCAGAACCGGGGCGAGCCCGATAACGGGAAGACGTCGCTTGCGATCACCGCCTGGATGATGCAGCCGGGCGACGATCAGGTGGTGGCCGGCCGCATCTACGAAGTGCTCTCAAGGAAGCGCGGCCCGCGACCCGAGCCGGCCGCGCCGGGAATGAATCTCGGCGGACGCTGGGACGTCAACGTCGAATACTTCAGCAGCAAGAGCCGGCACCTGCTGTTTTTGCAGCAGGACGGAGGCCGCGTGAACGGCTCGCACAAGAGCGACTTCTCCCTGCGCGATGTGCAAGGCACGGTCGAAGGCGGCGAGATAAAACTTCGCAGCAACGGCTCCGAGCGCGGCAGCGGAGATTCGGTGCCGTTCCTCTTCGCGGGAACCGGTTCCGGCGACGCTTTCTCCGGCACGCTCTACATGGGCGAATATCTCAACGCCAAGTTCACGGCGACGCGGCGGCCCTATCCGGCGGGATCGAGTACCATCCTCGTGCCGGGCGGCCCTCCGCTCGCGAACTGACCGGCGGTAATCGGAAGTCGAGGCGAAGCGCTAGGCGACGCGGCGGAACTGCGCGTTGCCCAGGTTCGACTGGGGCGGATCGGAACGCTCCTCATCGGGGGCGAAGCTCTCGTTCAGGGAGTTGGGCGGGCGGATCGGCCCTGCGAAGGGTAGGCACTCGGGTTTTGGGCTTGCCGCTTGGAACGGGGCGGTCGCAAGAACGTCTGCAACCTGAGCGATACCGGTATTTCCATTTTCCGGCGGCGTGCAGAGTTCATAGAGATACTGGCGTGTCGGGAGTAACCCGCTACGCGGCCGCCCGCCGACGGCCGACCGGCCCTGCTTTGGAGGCCGGTACCGTCTCATGAGACGTATGCCTGAGTTGGTTTTTGAGGTTGTCCAGGAGTCCGACGGCGGTTACTGCGCGGAATGCCTCACCGAGAGCGTCTTCACCGAAGGCGGCACATGGGACGAACTGCGGAAGAACGCGCTGGAAGCGACCGCCGCGTTTTTCTTCGACCGGCCGCGCCCCGATCAAGTTCGCCTTCGCTTCGTCCGCGATGAAATCCTTCTAGTAGCGTGAAGATTCCTCGCGACGTTTCCGGACTGCGTCTCGCCGACCTCCTGTGCCGGATATGGCGGTAAATGAAGGTTCATCAAGCCGGCAGTCACATTATCGTGGAGACCGCCGAGCTGGCTCACCATCGAATCGCGATTCCGGCTCACGATCCGCTTCGCACCGAAATCCTGCAGTTTCCGAGTGGCGTGATTCCGGCTTATGCTCCTGGGAACGCATGGGTGCCGTGAGTGATGGCAGCGCCTGCCCGCAGTGCAGCGGCGATCGTCACCACTTCGGCTATCTCCGCATCCGTCGCGCCAGCCTGTCGCGCTTTGCCCGAGTGGATCTCTATGCAGTAGGGGCATTGCGTTGTGAACGCGACAGCAAGCGCCATCAGTTCTTTGAACTTGGCGGGAATCGCTCCGTCGGCCATAGCGGCCTTGTCAAACGCCCAGAAAGCTTGCATCGCGGCCGGGGCGTTCGCATCCAGAATCTTGAGTTTTCCCAGGTTAGTCATGCTGTACACGGCGTACCTCCAATTCTCGAAAAAGGCACTATATCACAGGCGACGGACATTGGCCGGGAACTCGCCTGATTCCATTTATGGCCGCTTCCAATGCAGGGTGGTCCGACCGGATAGCAGCCGGATGGTCACTCGGAAAATGGCTCCCAGACGGCGCTTGGGGAATGCGCGCCCGTGCCACACCCACATCATTCCTGTTGATGTATCCCCTTCGCGTCAGCGGGGGCCTCGCCGGCGCCCCGATGTCCGGTGAATCCTCGATGTATTGCCGCTCAGGCTTGCGTGCGGCTATCCTGGCGAAGTTAGGCTCGGAATTGTACGAACCCGCACGGCCGGTCGCTGGAGCTATGCCAGTGGCATAATGGGGGCAGCATGGCTCGTCCAGCGAAAATCAGGACCCGGTTTCCCTCCGTCCTCGAGACGGCAAAGAGACTTGGCGTCTCGAAACATGACACTTTGGTCCTGTCGGAAATGGCCGAGCGTTCGGTAAAGTCCGGCGAATTTGCCATACCGGGTGTCGGCCGTTTGGTGCGGGTGGAGCGGAAGGCGCGCATCGGGAGCAATCCGAAGACGGGTGAAACGATCAAGATCCCCGCGAAGAAAATTGTGAAGTTCCGCGCGGCCAAATCGGCGAAAAATGCGATCACCGGCACGAAGCGCAAATAGATGGCCCGCAGATATGCGGATTCGGCATTCATAAATATTCCTTACGACCAGCGGTATCAGGACCTGTACTTGGCTTTCATTGCCGGCCTTACCGCGTTTGGATTGGACCCCAGAGCAACGCTTGAGATCCCCGGTGGCGCTCGGCGTCTTGACCGAATCTTCGAACTCATTACGTCCTGCCAATACTCTTTTCACGATCTATCACGGGTTCAGCTCGATACCAAACGACCCCAGACTCCTCGATTCAATATGCCCTTCGAGCTAGGTCTTGTTCTTGGGTGGCTGCAGACAAGACCAAAAAGCAAGCACACTTGGTTTCTCTTCGAGGCGGTAGTTGCATCCAGTGTAACGGCCGACAGATCGTCGATGCCGAATCGGCATTCCGCGATTATGCGCTCGATTTTGTCTCCTGGCGATCTGATATCCCGGCAGAACTCTGGATCGGCGGCCACCGATTCAGGGTGTATTGCGGTGGCAGCCTGCCATCGACTCCTCGCTCGGGTCCGCGAATCGCGCGGATTCGCGGCTTCTTTGCCGAAACGTTGAGGACCGTGCGTCCGCAGGGCGCAATTCCCGGGCCGGCTGAAACTCTCTATAATTGAGACGTGAGCGCCCATACGATCAGTAATCCCGTGCCCACTCCCGAGGAAATGGGCGAAATTCTCGGGCTCAGTTCCGAGCGCGTGAATGCGGTGCGCAGGATCATGAGCACCCCAAATGCGCCCAAGGCATCTCGCTCTGGCCGCAAAGCACTCCGGAAGGCAGCGTTCCCAAAAAGGTCGCGAAGAATTGCCGGTAAGAGATAGCGTGGCTCGGACCAAGAGCATCGAGTCCGTCTTTCTTAACATACCGTACGACAGCGCCTTCGAGGATCTGTACCTCGCCTACATTGTCGGCCTGACGCAACTCGGGATTCGCATCCATGTTGCGGTAGCTGTTCCAAATCAGGGCCGCCTTGCGACCATAATCGAACTGATCGAGAAATGTGAATTCTCCATCCATGATCTATCTCGAGTCGAGTCGTCTCGCGGCGTACCGAGGTTCAATATGCCCGTGGAGCTTGGTCTCGCACTATACCGGTCTCATGCAACGAAAGGCAAACACCGAGTTTTTATCTTTGAGAGCAAAGCTCATCGTGCACAGCGCTCGACGAGCGACGTGAATGGGATCGATCCACAAATCCACAAAGGAACGCCGAAGGGGCTCATGCGTGCGCTGCGCAATATCTTTCGTCAACCCGGCGATGCAACCACTGTTCCGGAGATGCTCGCGAGCTATCGTGCCGTAAAGCGAAAACTGCCGGAACTGCGTCGGAATGCCGGCAGCAAATCGCTCTTCGAGGCAGCTGTTTTCCAGGACCTCACGTTAGCTGCCCTCGTCCAGTCGCAACAATTCATTGCGACACGACACTAAGAGACGCCTCATGGATCTACCTGGCGATAAATCCCCTTCGCACCAGCAAGCTCCCAGGAAGTCCGGTTCCAGGAATTCTCGCCCGATCAGGAACTAGAAACGCACATGTGTCCGTCCAAAAGACCTATTGGAGTTTTCGGCGAGCCGTCGGGGCGGGGGTTCGGACTCCGTTCTATCGAGCGTGGCCGCATCGGGTATGCCAGTCTCATTCGTGGGCAAGAGAGCGTGTACCGGCTCCCATTAACCTTGTCCCAGCCTTGCTTGACTCGATGTGGATGAGATCGACGCGGCCGTTGGCGGCGATTACGGATCGTTGGATACTGCGCGGATATTTTGTGAGGATTGCCGATGGCACTGGGCTTTGGTTAGGATCCCTGGAAATCGGGGGGCAGTTTCGGCCATCATGCAGCCTCATTCGAGGAAGCCGCGACCGTTATGGGCGGTCCCTTTTGGCTGGATTATGGGCGACCCAACGCATTCAGCGGAGGAAGGTCGCAGCGTGCTCCTGGGGGTTTCGCGGCGGCGGCTCGACTGATCGGCGCGCGGCGGTAGTGCTCGAACCCGGCGTCGCGAAGGCGTTCCCGAACGCGGGGGCGGTGAACGAGGCGCTGCGCGCGCTGGCGGAAACCATCGACAAGTACCAACCGCGACGAACCCGTCCTCGCCGAGGCTCCCGACGGGGAGGGCGTCCGTGTAGGCGAGGATTGCTCACCGATTCAAGCACGCCGCGGAGGAGCGGACCAGTTGCGCGTAGCTCTTGCGGAATTAATCTCCCAGGACGGGCGTACGATTTGCGCAACCGAATACCCGATTCATCCAATTGAGCCCTTGGTGCGGGGCCGGGGCGGGAACGCCGCCGCTCCGCGGCTTCTCCGGAAGTCGAGCGGGCCTCAGACGGAAGGGGTTCGTGGAAGAGGCGGCGGGATGAGTTTATAGTTCGGAGGAATCTGGAATTTAGACGCGGGCGGCTCGCCGGGCGTGATCTGCTTGCTGATCGTGGTTTGCGTGCCCATCCCGGTAGAAACACGACTCTCAAGCGGCAAGTGGAGCTTGTGGCTGGTCCACACCTCCATCGTGTGCGGCTGCGGAAGAGCAGGCGGCGCCGGCATCGTTGGCAATTTCGGCATCGATGGCAATTTCGGCATCGACGGCAATTTCGGCATGCCCGGCGCCTGCGGCGCGCTCGGCGCTTGTGGCATGCCCGGCGCTTGCGGCGCGCTCGGCGCTTGCGGCGCGCTCGGCGCTTGCGGCATAGCCGGCACGCCCGGCGGCTTCAAGGGCGGATACGTGTACGATTTGCCTTCCGCCTCATGGCCGGCGATGAACCGTTTGCCCAGATCCTTCACGCTCAGTGGAACGGGCGGCGGCTTCAGCGAAGGGATGCCCATTCCGGACGGCGCGGCGGGCATTCCGATTGCGGGAGCCGGGCTCATAGGGAATATTTGAGCCTCCTTTTTCAAGTGATCGAGGCGGATCGTATGCCCAGCCTCCGGATTGGATATCACCGAATGATTGCCTTGATCGATACACGTCTTTCCATCCGAAGATCGGAACAAGCTCCACCCGTGGGTTTGTGGCGCGGGCGGTTGCGCCCCAGGTAGCTGCGCCGCGGGTGGTTTCAGCGCGGGCGGTTGCAGCGCGGGTGGTTGTACCGCGGGCGGCTGCGCTCCAGGTACTTGCGCCGCAGGTGGCTGCGCCGCGGCGGCCGGTTGCAGCGGTTCGAAGATACTGTGGAATTCAGCGCTGAGCGGGGGCGGCGGCGGCAGCGATGGGAGCTTCGGAAGCATGGGTGTCCAATTACGGCACCATCACCGTTTCCTCGCCCGCGTCCGAGAATGTAATCACACCGCCAAAAATGCACATCAGTTGCGACACATTGTCGAGAGTGGGCATCCCGCCGAGCAGGACGGTCGGCGCTCCCATGATCCACGGAGCGGGGGTCGCGGGGATACACGGCATCGGCGTTAGTACGCCCAGGGCGGCGGTCGTCGCGGCGGCGGTGGCGGGAAAGGCGGGCGACATACACACCCCGAACGGCATGATATTCACCAGGGGGATGTGATCCATGATGTTGGCGTCGGGCGTTACCGTCATGACGCGGTTCACCGGCAGGACCACCAATGCGCTGGGCGCCGCGCCCATGGCGCATTGCATCATCGCCCCCATACAGACTTGCAGCGGCATTTTTACCCTCCTTGCCGAATGGCGTTTCTCATTCTATCGCGTTCGGCTTCCAGTGCGTTCGGCGCAGCGATGCCTTACCATTTTGGGTTCGTTGTTGCGCGAGATAGCGTCCGCAGGGATCCGCAACAGTATTTTTCCAGCCTTGTGGTCTGGCCCCGAATGGGCGGAATTGGCGAGCGGGCCTACAGCTTCGACGGCCGGCTTGCCCTGCCGAACCGATGGCGACTTCTATGGATCGTTAGATCCGGTGCGGACATTTTGAGACAATAACCCGTGGCGCCGGGCTTCGAGTGGGATTCCCGTAAGGCGGCGGGCACCGTCGCTGAGCATGGGGTCTCTTTCGAGGAAGCCGCGACGGTTTTTGGCGACCGGTTTGGCCGGATTAGGGGCGATCCGAGGCATTCCGCGGGGGAAGGGCGCAGCGCGCGCGGAAGCGGTTCGCCGGATCGGCGCGCGGCGGGCGACTCTTCGGGAGCGGAGAGATTATGAAGAGAAAAAGTCAGAAGACTAAGGCCGGACCCGTCGAAAGGGACGAAATCTTAGCGGAGTACGATTTCGCCGGCTCCGGTCCGAACCGGTATGCGGCGCGCTATCTGGCCGGCAGCGCGGTGGTCGTGCTGGAACCCGACGTCGCAAAGGCGTTCCCGAACGCGGGGGAAGTGAACGAGGCGCTACAGGCCTTGGCGGGAATCATCCGCAAGCACCAACCGCGACGAACCCGCATCCGCACGCGCCCATAACGCGGAGTGGTGGCTTCCGCGGAGTTTGCGACGGTTTCCTATCGCTTCAGGTTGGGCACGAAAAGGTGGCGATTCGAGATCCCCTGCCAGCACCGTAGTCTAAAAAAGAGCCGGAGCCATTTTCGATGAGCGTGCTAGTTCGGCCTTGAATTTTGTGCCAAGCATGGTTCCGAGCATGATCGCAAGAAAGCTCTGACGTTCGGCGTTAAGGCCTTGACGCCCGCAAACCGATCGAAGCGAATTAGCTTTGCGTGATACAGTTATCTTTCCGATCCTATGGCCGTTCCGAATATTCCACCGAGGACGACAAGAAAGATCTCGACTGACCTTCTCGACTTCGACCCGGAAAATCCACGACTGGTGGAGGACGGAACGAAGAATCCTGCAGAGACCCACATCATCAATGCGCTTGCCGAAACTGCGGATCTTTCTGAAGTCGTGGAGTCAATCGCGTCCAATGGCTACTTCGACATTGAGCCCCTAATCGTCCAGCGCGTTAAAGATCGGTTCAGGGTCCTTGAGGGCAATAGAAGGCTGGCCGCGATCCGACTTCTCCAAAACCCTGCGATGGGAAGGAGCGTCGGGATCAGTGTCCCGGAAATCTCCAAGGAAGTTGAAGACAGCATTAAAGAGGTGACGGTCTATGCCGTCGAGAGTGCTGCGCAGGCCCGCGATTACATCGGCTTTAAGCACATCAATGGCCCTCACCGCTGGGATGCGCTGGCGAAGGCACGCTTCGCGGCTGCGTGGTACCGAAAGGAACGCAAGAATGGAATTACGCTCGAAAAAATAGCGCAGCGGTTGGGTGACAGGCACGACACCGTCGTTAGATTGGTAAACGGTGTCTTCGTCCTGGATCAGGCGGAGGAGAATAACGTCTACGACATCGAAGACCGGTATCCAGGCAGGAAGTTTGCGTTCTCGCATCTCTACACGGCTCTCACGCGGCCTGGCTATCGGGAGTTCCTGGGCCTGCCGGATGAATGGCGCGATGTAGATCCCGCTCCCAATCCGATACCTGCGGATAAACTAGAAAACCTTCAAAAGTTTCTGGTCTGGCTTTATGGTTCGAAGTCCGATGATCTCGCGCCGATCATCACGTCGCAGAACCCCCACATCAAACAACTTGGGGCTGTTTTGCAGAATCCTCGCGCGCGTAGCATCATGATGATGCGGAATAACCTGCAAGAAGCCTACGCGCAGGTGGAATCGAAAGGGTCTCGGTTCGAGTCTGCTTTGATCAACGCGAAGCAGGAAACGGAAAACGCGATGTCCCAAATCTCCGGTTACGACGCCGCAGATCTAACACTGTTGGAGATCGGCGGGGAGCTGCGAAAAACGAGCGACGTTCTGTATTCGACAATGAGTTCGATGGTGGAAAAATCAGGGGCGGTCAAGGCCAAAAAGTAGGATGTTCGCGATCCCTGACCGCACGGTACACGTGACGAAGCTGGCCGACTGGCTTGAGTTTTGTTCGATCCAGTCTCCCAGCGGACGGATAGGCTTCGGCACATTGGTTTCAGCGGCCGGCATGTCTGCCGACGAACAGCCCGAAGATATTTCCGACGAAGAAATCTGGGAGGACGAACTCGTTCTGAACTTGCAGAACGAGATCAGTGCGCGACGAAAATGCATTGGGCGCGATTACCCTTTTTTCGATTGATCCAAGGGGATTGCACCTTCAGCTTCGCTAGTTCGATTACTGCGATTGGATCGGTTTACCTGTTCTGTCTATTTCTCTCTCATGTGACTGATCGAACCATAGTGCCAGAGAACATGGTTCCAAATGTCGATAACAGCGTTCGCGATCTTTTCCAAGCCTGCGCGCACCATCGCTGCTGCCGGATATGTCGAAGGGATGGCTGTTTCGTTTGGCTGGCCGCGCCCTGATGACGCGACGTTTCTGGAGGTCCTTGCATCGAACCTACGCGATGTTTGGCGATGGTCTTCCTGTAGCCGTACCGCGGCCCGCGGCCCCAGAGCCTGGTCTAAGGATGACGGGATCGATGTCATCGCATGGCGGCAGTCTCCTGATGGCCTGCCGGGTATCGCATCTGCTGCAAAGAGCGTCGGGCGACATGAAAGGCGAGAGCGTCGGCGGATAGCGACCAGTTCCATGAATATTGGTTCGAGAGACGCCTGTTCCCGGCATCAGGATGCCATGTTTATGCCGTTCTGTCTCGAACCGAAAAACCCTCGCGAGGACGCGAAGGCGCAAGAAGTTTTGGTCGATCTCATGCAGCGTCTAACCAGCAAGTATGGATTGATGTTTTACCGATACCGGATCGCCAGCTTCAGTGCGATCGGTCTTACGGTGCATCAATCCGGCCGAGCCGTGGTGGAAAGAGTGAGCGACCTTCCTCGCGTTGAGACTTAGGTGCGTGAATATTCCGAGACACTGAGGACACATTTATGATGCCCTCCCGACATCCCTTCCATTCTATTTGTCCGTACTTCGCGATGTTCCCGGAATCGTTCGTCCGGCGGAACGTGCTTGCATGGTCAAAGCGCAACGACGTGATCCTCGACCCGTTTTCTGGCCGTGGAACAACGGTTTTCGAAAGTCTTCTCAACCGCCGCAAAGGCGTTAGCCTCGACACAAACCCGGTGGCGGTTTGTCTTTCGAAAGCGAAAGCCGATCCTCCGAAGTTGGAGGACATACTGGAGCGTCTAACCGTCCTTGAACGGGCGTCCAGTCGTTTTAAGACGAAAGCCCCGGAGGTATCGGGCTAGTTTTTCGCGCTTTGTTTCCATGAAACAACATTGCGGCAACTCCTGTTCCTCAAGAAAAGGCTGGACTGGCGCGGCGACCGCGCAGACTGCTTTATCGGTGCGCTCGCTCTTGGCTGCCTGCATGGGGAAAGTCATCGTACCGAGCTTTGCTTCAGCAACCGGATGCCCCGGACGATCAGCACAAAGCCGGCGTACTCCGTTCGGTGGTGGTGCGAAAAAGGGTGCGTCCCACCCGAGCGCGATGTGTTCTCCATTCTCCGGACGTGTGCTGCCTATCGGTATCAATCGCCGGTTCCACCACTGAAAGGGCGGGTCATCGAGGGCGACGCGCGCCGTGCGTCCACTTTGCTGCGTTCGTACAAGGACAAGGTGAAGCTAGTTATCACCTCGCCGCCGTACTTGGACATCACCGACTACCACGAAGACCAGTGGCTTCGGCTGTGGTTTCTCGGCGGGGCGGCCAAGCCCAATGCCGGCCGGGAAAAGACGACCGCCATAGGCGAATCGAGTCATACTGGCAATTCCTTCGGAGGCATGGAAGGGTGTGGTGCCGCTCCTTCAGGATTCGGCGCAAGTTGTGATTCGCATTGCGGAACTCGGCTCGGCGAGGAACAGCTGCGTGTGGGTTTGCTCGACTCGCTCAACTCGACCGGCCGCAACTTCAAACTCGCGGAAGCCCGGCAGACGGTCATCAAGAATGGCCAACGCCGATCTTCCGAACGACCCCGGATACCAAGCCATCGGTCGAACACGACTTTCGCTTCCAGATTACCTGACGAATCTACGCGGCCGCCGGTTCTAGTGCAGCCGGCCCGAACATCTCAGCTGCTCGACGCCACAACTCTGCGCCGCTCTTGTTTCAGCCGGATGGTCGAATCCGAGTTCATGCCAGAGGGCTTTTCCCGCCCAGTTAAGAAAGACGATCAAGGCGATGACCTCGATGGCCCAGAATTTGATGCTATGGAACAGCCGGTGAGGGTCAAGCCTGTTGGTTCTTCTACACACACAATCTCCTTCCCGGCTGCGGATGATTGTCGCTACCCTATTTCACTGCGCGCCACTTCCAACTGTGACCCCAACCGGTGGGTCTAAACTCAAGAAATAAAGGGTTCTAAGTTATGTGTTTTTTGGAGAAGTTTTTTAGTTTGTTTTGAGTGTGTGTAGCTTTTAGGTAGGGCTTTGAAATTTGTGGGTGTGTTGTGTGGTATTTATGTCGTCTCCATTATACCACGCCGGTTGGTGCGCTCCTGTTGACGGACCCTTTTCCGTCGTTGTTACTGATCGAGCGCTTGGAAGCGCAAATAGCTCCCCTTAGAGGCGCATGCGTCCCCCAAAAGGCCCCTCGGAATTATCGAAGGGAAATCGGAAAACGGACCCCGTCGTTCTATCAAGCGCGACCGCATTGAGCGCTTCGCCTTCATTTTTGGCAAGATAGCGTCTCCAGGGCTCCCAATAATATTTTTCCCAGCCTTCGCTCACTCCCTCGTAATCCTGTTCCGGTACGTCGATGTGGATGAGATCGATGCGGCCGTTGGCGCCTTCGGGGGTGAAGGCGAGGATTAGTGTGGAATCGGGATCGCTGTCGTGGAAATTTGTGGAGCGCCATGACTGGACGATCAGGCGCGGTGCGATCACCGAGAGCGTGACGCCGCTGATTTGGCCGCCGAAGGCGAGGAATGGGGCGCCGGGCTCGGCGCTCACGGTCACTGGTGCGCCGGTTACCGCGGCGTGCGCCGCCGGGTCGAGATAGGTCGCGTACAGTTGTTCGGCGGGCGCGGGGAGGATTATCGACTGCGCGATCAGGCTTCTCATGAGAAATCGACCTTTCCGCCGTAGTGTCGCACGGCGTTCGACGCCGCCGCATTTAGAATTGGATCTGGGAGCGGCGTAACTTTTCCGAGGCTTGCGGCGAACAGGGAATTGGGCGAATGGACAGCGAGACGAGCGGGTGCGCGGAGGATCTGGCGGCTTGGATGGTTCGCTATCAACAGGCCGACGCGGAGGCGGCGCGGGCGTTGATTGAGGCGCTGAGTCCGCCGCTGTTTCGATTTCTGGCGGGGCAGATGGGGGATCGCGAACAGGCCGAGGACATGCTGCAGGAGGCCTGGCTGCGGATTCATCGCGTGCGGCATACTTACCGCGCGGGGGAGCCGGTGCTGCCGTGGGTGTTCGCCATCGCGCGGCGGGTGCGGATCGACAACTATCGCAAGCGGCGTCGCATCGGGAAGCACGAGACGGCGGTGGAGCGGCTGCCGGAAGCGGCGCGGGACGCGGCTCCGGCGGCGCGGGGGCCGGGATTGCAGACGATGCTCGCGGCGCTGCCGGAGGGCCAGCGGGAAGTGATTGTGCTGCTGAAGGTGGAGGGGCTGAGCTTGGAAGAAGTGGCGCGGGCGACGGCGTCGACGGTGGGGGCGGTGAAGCAGAAGGCGCATCGGGCTTACGAGCGATTGCGGGCGCTGGTTTCGCGTTCGGACGGAGGCGTGGGATGAATTGCGAACGGGCGGCGAAGATGTTGGCGGAGAGCGGGAGGGGCGCGGCTCCGCCGGAAGTGCGGCGGCATTTGGAGGAATGCGCGGCGTGCCGGGAACTCGCGGCGTATTTCGAGGACGGCCCTGGGCCGGGGCCGTCGGCCAGCGCGGTAGCACGGATCGAGGAGCGCGTCACGGCCGATTTGAAGCCGGTGAGAGCGTTACCCGCCGCCGGCTATTTATTCGCGGCGTTCGCGATCGTTTTTTTGGCGGTGGGAGCGTTGGCGGCGGCGCGGCTGCGCGCGTATGGGTTCGATGCGATGTCGATGGGGCAGCGGGTGGCAATCCTGGCGACGCTGGGGGCGGGCGCGGCTCTGCTCGCGTACTCGCTGGTGGGGCAGATGGCGCCGGGGAGCCGGAATCGCGTGCGGCCGGCGCTGTTGCCGGCGGGAGTGCTCATGGTGGCGGCGCTGGTGGTCGCGGCGATTTTCCAGGTCCGGAGCGAGACGCATTTTGTGGCCAATGGAGTGGCGTGCCTGAAGGCGGGATCGGTGGTGGGAATTCCGGCGGCGATTCTGTTCTGGCTGATCCTGCGGCGAGGCGCGACGCTCACGCCGGGCGTAACCGGGGCGGCGACGGGAATGCTGGCGGGACTCCTCGGGACTTCGGTGCTGGAGATCCATTGCCCGAACCTGAACATGTGGCACATTCTGATCTGGCACCTGGGGCCGGCGGTGCTGGGCGCGGCGGCGGGACTAGCGCTTGGTTGGACGGGCGGGCGGTTCCGCCGGGACTGACGCCGAAGCCGTGGTAGAGCTGGAACGCGCCCCAGTAGTAGGGCTTGCGGCGGACGCCTGGGGAGTGGATCATGGCGAGCTTGGCTTGGCGCAGAGCCTCGGCGGGCCGGGCGCCTTGGCCGAGGCCGTCGTACAAGCGGTCCATCAAAGCGGGGGTCGAGGCGTCGTCGACATCCCACAGACCGGCGATGACGTTCCTGGCGCCGGCTTGTAGAAAGGCCCAAGCCAAGCCCACCAGACCCTCGCCGGAAAAGGCCTTGGCGCCGGCTCCGCGGCAGGCCGACACGATGACGAGGCGGGCATGGATGGGGACGGCGGCGATGTCGCGGGCGCGGAGTTCGAAGCCGCCGGAGCTAGGAGAGCCGCCGGAGCTGGAGAGCCGCCGGAGCTGGGAGAAAGGATGAGCGCCGAATCGAGCGGGCTGGATTGATTGGCGGAGGCGTGGGTGGCGAAATGGATGATAGAGAAGCGTTCCGGCGCGGCGGCGCGGTAGGCGGAGGGCTGGGCGGCGGCGCCTTGAAAGACGGTGCGGTTGGCGGGAGGAAAATGGCCGCGCACTTTGACGATTTCCTCCGTCGCGTGGATGAGCGCGGGAAACTCCTCGCCGGCGCTTTGGGGCGCGCCGATCAGCAGAAGCGAAGGGAGGGAGGCGGGAAGGGGATCGACGTTGGCGAGAAGCAATCCGAGCGAAGGGGCGATGGAAACGGTGGCGTCTTCGATCCAATAATGAGGCGTGGAGCCGGGTACGGGGAGGGTTTCGAAGTTGAGGGAGTGAAGGACGCCGTCGGGGACGATGGTGACGCGGGCGCCGGGAGGAAGGTAGGCGCGCGCGGGGGCGACGAGGGTATCCCAGAGCTTGGGGCCGCCGGGATAATCGGTGGCGAGAGGATCGCCCTGGTTCTCTATGAAAGTGCGGTAGCCGAGCACCAGCTTGCGGATCTCCCCTTCGGCGGGCAAGTGGAGAGTGACGATCCGGCCGGGCGTGACGACCCAGAGGAGGGAGCGATCGGGGCCGAGCCAATAGGACAACAAGACGGAACCGGAGTCGCGGGCGAGGCTCATGAAGCGGGCGGGGTTGGGAGGATCGGCTTCGGCGATCCGTTTATCGGAGAGCAGGCGGGCGCGGCTGGAATCGGCGACGGCGAGGGCGCGATCGGGCCGCCCGCAGGCGACGAGCATGGATACGTAATCCTGGTAGACGGCGATGAGACTGGAATGGTAAGCGAGGCGGCTCAAGTCGTTACGGAGCCGAAGGCGTTCGGTTTCCGCGAAGGCGAGGGTGGCGCGGAACTCGCGTTCGGCCTGAGCGTTCTTGCCCTCGGAGGCGTAGAGACCGGCGAGACCGTCGCGGCCGTCGAGGATCAAGGCGGGATTGCCGTTGCCGGCGGAGGCGATGACGGCGCGATAGAGCGCTTCGGCCTGGGCGAATTGGCGGCGGCCGGCGGCGATGCGGGCGTCGATCTGGAGGTTATAGACGAGACTCCCGGTCTGGCGCAGTTGCCGGCGAAGCGCCCGCGAGCGGCCGTTGTAGTTCTGGGCGGCGTCCCAGTTGGCGTCGATGGTGGCGGCGAGGGCGAGGTCGGCCAAGGCGTCGGATTGGGCGGCCAAGTCGCCGGAGGCCAGAGCGATTTTAAGCGTATCGCCGCAATGGGCCATGGCTTGGCCGGGATCGAGGAGCGCGAGATAGATTTCGCATTCGCCGGTGAGGGCCATCAGCTCGTCGTCGGCGTCATGCAATTCGCGGGATTCTTCGATGGCCTGGGCGAAGGAGGCGAGGGCGACATCGTAGTCGCCGAGTCCTTTGTATGCCCAGCCGAGATTGCCGATGGTTCTGGCGACATTGCGGTCGTCGCCAAGGTGGGCGTAGGCCACTTTGGTGCGTTCTAGCCAATAGACGGCGTCCTCGTGGCGAAAGGCGCGGGTGGCGAAGTATCCCAAATTTCCGAGGGCGCGGGCGGCGAGCCAGGGGTCGCGGGAATGTTCGACAACGGCGCGCAGGGCGGAATCGGCTTGGGAGGCGCGGCCGGTGGCGGCGAAGAGAATGGCCTGGTGGAAGGCGGTGTGATCGGCGATGCCGGAGGCGCCGGGAGGGCCGGAGAGGGCGCGGGCGGCGGCGAGGAAACGTTCGGCATCGGCGTATTGGGAAAGCTCCAGGGCCGCGTAGCCGCGCTGGAGGTTCCAGCCGGCGGCGAGATCGCGGTCCCCGGGGGGCGGGGTGGGGCCTGCCAACTCGAGCGCTTCGCCGGGCCGGCCGCGGGCGGTTAGAATGTCGGCCTCCAGCAGCCGGAACTTCCATTGGAGGCGGGGAGTGCGGGCGGCTTGCGCGGCGGCCAGACCTTTCCGGGCGGAGGCGAGCGCCTCGGGCGCGTTACGGCGCTGCTGGGCTTGAGCCTCGTCGAAGGCGGCGTCGAGCGAAGGGGGATGGGAGTAACATGCGCCCGATCCAAGCGCGAGGCTAACTATAGTTAGTAGCCACGGCCATTGCTGCCACCGCCACCGGCGTTGACCGTGCCGGAGGGAGGAGTGCCGAGTTCGACGCGAACCATGGTGAGGCGCCGTTCGTCGGGCTGGATGAGAAGCTCGGCTAAGTGAATCACGCCGAATTGCGGAATGGCGATGACGGTGTTCGACTGGCCGATCTGGGTGGAGGTGGGGCACTGTATCCCATCGACTAGAGTACAGCCGATCATTCCATCTTTGGACATGGGAATGGTTTTGGAGCCGGGACCGGCGCCGAGGCCGGGAAGCGTCAGGCGCGAGAAGAGGGCGCGGAAGGCGTCGTCGCGTTGGTAGGCGGCGGTCAAAGCGGAATAGGTGTCGCAGCGGTCGATCGAGTCGACGGCCAAATTCACGACGACGGGGTGGCCGGCGATGACAAGGTTTTCGAAGTGGCTGCCGACGAGGAGGATGGAGGGTTCACCGTCGCCGGTGTGTTTGGAGGAGATGCGGGCGACAACTTTATCGGCGGTGACGACGTCGAGGATGTTGAGGTTTTCAACGGTGGCGGTAACGGAGGTGAGCCACGATTTCTCCGCATCGTTGTAATAGCCGAGGATCTGCGTATAGCCGGAGGAGAAGGCGAGGACCTTGCCGTTCTGGCCCTCGTAAGTGAAATTTTCGACGCGCGCGGTGGAGGTGCCGCCGGTCACGGGAAGAGTGGAAGCGGCCTGCACTTCGATCGAATGCGGGGTGGGGGAGGTGATGACGCCGGATGCGGCATAGGCGTCGGCATGGTACTTGAATTGGCTGAACATGCGGTTCCTTTCGGTCTATTCAATCTGGTAAGTGAACGGGTACCGGGAGCGCTCGGGACCCGCTTTCGAGCCTATGCTATCGCGAACCACCAGCACCCAGCGGCCGGGCGCGACGCTGGCGGTGGGGACGCGAACGGCGTTGGGCATACCATTTTCGGCCGAGTGAAGGGAGCCGCTAAATACGGTGCGCCCGGAGGCGTCCTGAATCTCGTAGTGCAGCTTGGGGGTGGGATTTTCCCAACCGGCGTAAAACTGGAGCAGGAACGACTTGGCGCCCTTGGGGACTTTGAAGGCGCGCTCCGACGCGCCGGTTTCCACGCCCCGGCTAGCGGCGCGGACGGGGAGAACAACCATTTGTTCATCGGCGGGGCCAACGGCGAATTGAGCGCGCAAAGTGGGAATGGTGACGAGATTTTGATAACCGACGACGGCGAAAAGCAGGGCGGCGGCGAAGGCGGGCGCGGCGAAGACGGGTTGGCGCCAGGCGGCGAGGAGGGCGGCGAGCCAACCGGGCTTGGGCTGTTGGGCTGGGAAGAAGACGGGATTTTCCTCGAATATCGCGCGGGCGTTGTCTTCGAAGATCGCGGCGAGGCGCAATTCTTCGGCGCATTCGTGGCAGGCGAAGAAGTGTTCTTCGAACTCTTCGCGTTCGGCGGGGGAAAACTGCCCCAGCAGATACTTTTCCACGGCTTGTAAGTTTTGGGCTTCGGCGTGGTCCATCAGTGGTCTCTATTTATGGGTGAGGTTTGGAGTATAAGCGTTTCAGCGGCCAGAGGAATCCTGCGGGATTTGTGCGGCTCACCGGGCTTCACTTTCCTCATTTTCCAACGACTTACGAAAACGCGATTTGGCGCGATGCAAAAGGACGCGCAGGTAGCCGGGGTCGACGCCGAGGCGGGAGCATACGGCGGACTTGTCTTGCTCCTCGAGAAACACCATGCGCAGGACAACGCGGTCGCGTTCGGGCAATTCTTCGAGAATGCGCTTCACCATTTTTTGGCGCTCGCCGTTGACGATGGACGCCTCGACGTCGATGCGGGGGTCGGCGGGATCGGGTGTATGTTCGGGGATCTGTGGATGGCGGGTTTCGCTGCGAATGTGTTCGAGCATGACGTTTTTGCAGACGGTGTGGACGAAGGCGGGGAGGCGCTGGGGATTGTCGAGTCCGCGGCCGGTGCGGACGATGCCGATGACCCGGAGGAGGGTTTCCTGGCGGATGTCCTGGATCAATTGCGGGGAGCGGATTTTGGAGCGCAGCTTTAACCAGATGACGTTGGTGAAGTAGCGGGAGAAATGGGC
Organism: uncultured Acidobacteriota bacterium; assembly: GCA_963823105.1. GTDB lineage: Bacteria > Acidobacteriota > Terriglobia > Bryobacterales > Bryobacteraceae > JAJYKC01. The sequence goes on along the minus strand of CAWGKC010000002.1, from coordinate 538,827 downwards.
TTCGGTGGCGGCGTCGGCGTCGCGGAGCCGGGCGAGGTAATCCTCATTAAACGTTTCTTCGGTCACACTGTTCCCCAACGGACCTTTAAAGGATACTAAAGTGCGGCTGGCTTGCAGACGATCAAAGAGTAGGATGAGGATGCGGGCCGGATATTCGCGAGTTTTCGTTTTTTTAGTGGTGCTGGCCGCGTGCGCGGTGGCGCCGGCACGCTGCGCGGCGCAAGAGGGCGGGCATTGGAAGCGGGGATGGGTTCTATCGAGCGCCGCTCTGGCGGGAGCGGAGGTGTTGGATCTGATTTCCTCGCGTGGCGCGCGTGAACTGAATCCGCTGTTGCAAGGTCCATCGGGCCAGTTCAGCATGGGTAAGGCGGCGGGGATCAAAGCCGGAGCGGTGTCGGCGATCATGGCATACGAGATCTTCCGCGCGAGACGCTCGGCGGCGAAGACAGACGAGGTATATCGTCCCTTCACGGTGGTGAATTCGATTGGTGCGACGGCGTTGGGCGGAGTGGCGTTACATAATTTTGCAATTCGGGGCGGGAGGTAAGGAGGGCGTCCAAAACGCGTCGCTGCGGTCCGGCACGGCGAACTGTCGCCGACGACACGGCCCTGTTCCTTCGACCGGCTGGATCAATCCGTGTCACTACGTGCCCAGGCCTTCGTTTCACGAGGCCCATAACAGGAAACTTGTGGAGGCGGCCGTGCCCTTTAGCCGGGCGGTTAGCGAAGCGATCGCGGCAGCAGCATTTTCAGTACCGCCAGGGTGCCATCCACTTCAGCCGGGTCGAGCGGATAGCGGTCGCGTGGATCAAGAAGGTTCGTATATGCCGTCGGCTTCGTGGAGAAGCTCCCGTCGCTGCTGCGCTCGTAGGTTTTGTAGCAGTAACCGTTGGAAACAGCCGCAACCCGGCAGCTAGGAAAGTGGCGAGCATAGACATGAGCTTGCTCGGTGGCAAAATCAAGTCCAGAAGAAAGCCCCTTCCCCTCGATTAGCAGCACGCAGTCGGTGATATTCTCCTTCCGAGCATGATCTCGGCGATGAGGCCGTGCGAAACAGGAGATATCGATCCTCCCGGCTGGGTTCGGCAATTCGATCTTGATCTGCTGTTCCGACCAACCAAGTGCTAACAGAAGCGGGACGTTGAGGAATGTCCTCGTTTCATGCTCACGAACGTCGGTCCACCAGCACTGCCCTGTATAGTAGGAGGCCAATCGCACGATGCGATTAAGTGCAAACGTGAAGTCTTCGGCTGCTCCGATACTCAATCCTTCCGCTACGAGGAAATCCAGGATCTCTTCCGTTGTGACCCTTTTCGTTAGGCGAGGTTCCGGGTCGATTTCAAGGGGTATCGGACAGTCCGAAAGGATTTTTTCCGCAGCCTCCTGGATGGCCACGTTGTTTAGCCTGACAAATGTCCGGCGATCCAGGCCCATTGCCGCGAGTTGCACCGGCTCCGTAGGGCGATGCCACTCAACAAAGCAGTAGTCCGGTAGCTTCCATCCATCGAACTGAAGGAGCCAATCCTTGTCCCCGTGGCCATTGCACCTCCCGCCACGATCCAGTACAACGCCAACGGCCTGAATAACCGCGCGGCCCCTCTTGAGAACGATCCGGTGGCCCACCTGCACACCATCGATCTGATTGGCGATCTCACCGCCGAAGGCGATTCCGTACCGCAAGAACGCTTCGCTGTAGTCTCTTCCAAAACTGCCGGCTTCCACTTGCCAGTACTCGTGCATCTCGGGGCGTCGCCTCCCTCAGACCGAAAACTCACGTTTGTCACAATTATAGTTGCCAAACAGCATCAGTCGAGAGGACCGATTAAGCCGCGACTCTATTCCGTCGCCAATACAGAAATCCGCGAGTCCGGCAAAAGCCGTCGACCGGAAGCGAGCTTCAGCGTAGGCTAGTATCGCGACGTGAAGTATCTAACGACCTTTGCGGCGATACCCCGCCCGTCACCAAACCGTCTTCGGGCTGGCTGCCCGGTCCCGTTTGCACGCAGGGTGTAGGGCAGAGGGGCCATAATAATGAAGGAGGCCGCCTATGACCATCACTCTTGACATTAGACCGGAGATCGAGGCCGAGCTGGCGCGACAGGCTGCCGCGCAGGGCTTGGAAATGGGAGAGTATGCGGCAAGTCTGCTCGAAGAGGCGGCGAACGTTTCGTCAGTCAAGCCCACACCTCCGGTGGAGGCGAAGGACATGGTTGAGCTATTTGCGCCATTGCGAGGCCTCAATCTCGATTTTGAGCGCGACAGGGACACGGGCCGGGACATCGATCTGTGAAGGGATATTTGGTTGACACAAATATACCTTCGGAATTGACTCGCGAAAAGCCCGATGCGCGCGTGGCGGCGTTCCTTAAAAACGCGAGCACAGGCAGCGTGTTTCTCAGCGTTATGACGATCGGTGAAATCTGCAAGGGCATCGCCTCGCTACCGGCAAGCCTGAGGCGCTGCCATCCGCGTAGTTTTGCCGTTAGTGCCTCTGGAGGGGCACTGTCATTTGAGGTGTTGGGCACTCAGGAGATGGACACAGCGCTTCCCTTTCGTCGCACGGCGTGATTGCGGAACGCTTGCTAACGCGCGCGGCTCGGAACCGCTACGAATGCGCCGTTGTCAATGACCGCGTGTTTTGCGAACTTCTGAACACCGCGCGCGTGATCGGCCCGGGGGTGTTTACTAAAAGAGGATGGACACGGCGGGCGGGCTTGTGAGTGTTGGAGCGCACCGGTTGTTCGCCGATTGCCGAGGTGCAGCGGGGAGCGGGCCGGCGGTGGTGTTTGACGCGGCATTGGGGGCGTCTTCGATTAGTTGGGCGTTGGTGCAGCCGGAGATCGCCAAGGCGGCGCGTACCTGTTCTTACGACCGGGCGGGGCTGGGGCGGAGCGAGGCGGGGCCGATGCCGCGGACGGTTTCGCGCATCGTGGACGAGTTGCGCGTGTTGCTCGACGGGCGGGGATCGCGCCGCCGTTTATTCTGGTGGGGCATTCATTCGGAGGGATGTGCGCGCTGCAATTCGCGCAGCGCTACCGGACGGAGACGGCGGGGTTGGTTTTGGTGGACGCTCCGAATCCGACGCCAGTGGTCGGCGATGAGCGTGTACGACCGCGGCCGTTTGGAGAAGGGGGCGTGGCTGGCGAGGCGGGGATCGTTGGCCGCGCGATGGGGCGTGGCCCGAGTCGTATCGTGGCTCGTGCGGGCGGGGGCGGCTGGCGCGGCGCAACGCGTCTCGGTCACGTTCAGCGGAGGGGCGCTGCGCGGGCATGCGGAGCGATTATTGGCGCCGCTAGGCAAGCTGCCGCCGGAGTTGCAACGGGCGGCGCCGGAGGCCTGGCTGAAGCCGCGATTTTACGAAGCGTTGGCGAGCCAAATGGAAAACCTGCCGGAGAGCGCGGCGGAGGTCGCGGCGATTCGCGATTTAGGCGATTTGCCGATGGTTGTTCTTACCGCCGCGCATCCGAGTCCGGAACGCGTGGCCGAACAAGAAGAAGCGGCGCGCCTTTCAACGAGAGGCCGCCACCGAATCGCAAGCGGGGGCGGACATTGGATTCCGATCGACGAACCGGCGACGGTGATCGGGGCGATTCTCGACATCGTCGACGAAGCCCGCTCATAATGAAAGCAGGCCGTAACGGGGACGGCCGCGTCACTTCATGGAACGATTGTTCGTCTTTCACGATCCCAGCGGAAGGCGCTGGGCGCGCATACGGCGTGGGTTGAGTTTGGCCGGGATCGCGTTGACGGTGCTGGTGGTGCTCCTCGTCCTGAGTTTGATCAGCAATCCGCAGTTGCCCGCGCTCGGATTGCCGAGCGTGCAGCATCTGGCAGATTTCTCCGAGGTGCCGGGCATCATTCGCGGGGAGAGGGCATTGAAGAACGTGCCGTTTCAGTTTCGCAAGCCGGTGAAGTACGTGCGGAACGGCGGGAATCCGGTGATTCATCCGCGCACGGCGCCGGTGGCGCGCGGCGATCAACCGCTGGTGTTCGCCTTCTATGTGAATTGGGACGCCACCAGCATCGCATCGCTGCGGCAGAACCTGACGCGGATGACGCACTTGGTTCCGGAGTGGCTGCGTTTGAAGGACGGATCGGGGGATTTAATCGACGAGACCGACCCGGCGGTGGCGCGCATCGCCTCCGACGCGAAGCTGCCGGTGCTGGTGGAGGTGAATAATTTTCGCGATGGCTGGCAGGGGGGCGATCTGGCGAATGTGCTGAACAACGAAGTGGCGCGGGCGAACCTGATCGACAACATCTACAGCAACATCGTGGAGCATAAATTCGCCGGTGTGAACATCGACTTCGAGGAGCTGCGGCAGCGCGACCGGGAGCGTATGGTGCGCTTTATGGAAGAACTGCGGGCGAAGCTGAAGCCGGCGGGCTATATCTTGACGCAGAGCGTTCCGACCGGCGACGACAATTACGATTTGAAACGTCTGGGCGAGATCAACGACTATCTGGTGCCGATGGTTTACGACGAGCACTACCAATCGGGAACGCCGGGGCCGGTGGCGTCGGAGGACTGGTATCAGAAGCAACTGGACGACGTGGCGAAGCTGGTTCCGAAAGAGAAGGTGGTGGCCGGGGTGGGCAACTACGGCTACGACTGGGTGATCGGGTCCCAGGGCGGAACGGAGGTGTCGTTTAGCGACATCATCACCGCCGCGCGGAGTAATCGCGCGAGCGTGGTTTGGGATGAGGACACGCTGAATCCGGTGCTGCGGTACAAGACCGGCGAGGACGAGCACGAGATCTGGTTTCTGGACGCGGTGACGGCGCTGAACCACATCAACGACGTATCGGACGAAGGCTTTCGCGGCGTGGCGCTGTGGCGATTGGGGGCGGAGGATCCGGGCTCTGGACGGTGCTCGATCCGCGCGCGTGGCCGGCCGATCCGTTTCCCTCGTACACGCTTTTCGATTTGACTTCGCAAAAACCACCGACGCATTATGGCGAAGGCGAAGTGCTGCGCATCGCCTCGACGCCGGAAGAAGGACGGCGGAACGTTTGGCCGCAACCGGATGGGAACTATTCGGAGCAATATCAAAAATACCCGTCCTATTATGTTGTGGAGCAAAGCGGAGGCACGTCGAACAAGTGGCTGACGCTGAGCTTCGACGACGGGCCGTCGCCGTATACGCCGCGCGTGCTGGACATCCTGAGCGCCAAGCGCGCGCAGGCGGTTTTTTTCGTGGTGGGCATCAACGCCGAGGAGTTTCCCGCCTATATCCGCCGCGAATATTCGGAAGGCCATACGATCGGCAATCACACGTACACGCATCCGAACATCGCCGTCAAATCCGAAGAGGTGGTGAAGCTGGAACTGAGCACGACACTGCGGCTGATCGAGCGCGACACGGGGCGGGGGACGATTCTGTTCCGTCCGCCTTACAACGCCGACAGCGAGCCGGTGACGCACGACGAGATTCTGCCGATCGTCTACGCGCAGCGGTTGGGTTATGTGACGATCGCCGAGAGCATCGATCCGCGCGATTGGGAAAAGGGCATTACGCCGGATGCGATTCTGGACGATATCGTCACCGAGATTAGCGAAGCCGAGCAGGCGCAGCGCGACCCTGGGCATATCATCCTTCTTCACGACGCGGGCGGGGACCGGACGGCGACGACGCAGGCGCTACCCCGGATTATCGATACGCTGCGCGGGCGCGGCTATCAATTCGTGCCGTTGGAACAATTGATGGGCAAGACGCGGGATCAACTGATGCCCGTGCCGACGCCGGAGGAGGCGCGGTGGGCGCGCATCGAAGGCGACGCGCTGACGACGAAGGGCAATTTTAAGAAGATCGCCGGGCTGTTGTTTCTGATCGCGATTTATCTGACGCTGCTGCGGTCGCTGGTCTTCGGATCGCTGGCGGTGGCGCAAAAGATTCAATTCCGCAGGCGGGTGTTCGACGCGGGGTTCCGGCCGGCGGTGTCGGTGATCGTCGCCGCTTACAACGAAGAGAAGGTGATCGCGAGCACGGTGCGGTCGGTGCTCAACAACGGCTACCCGGCGCTGGAGGTGATTGTCGTCGACGATGGATCGAAGGACGGCACGCTCGCGGTGTTGAACGGCGACTTCGGAGGGGAGGCGCGCGTGCGCATCGTGACCCAGGCGAATCACGGGAAGGCGGCGGCGCTGAACCACGCGATCCGCCTGGCTTCGAACTCCATTCTTATCGCCATCGACGCCGATACGGTGTTTCGCGAAGGCACGATCGGCAATCTGGTGCGCCATTTTAGCGATCCGCAAGTGGGTGCGGTTTCAGGCAACGCGCGGGTGGGCAACCGGGGTAACTGGGTTACGCGATTTCAGTCGATCGAGTATATCGTCGGATTCAATTTGGACCGGCGGGCGCTCGATGAATTGAACGCGATCACAGTGGTGCCGGGCGCGGCGGGGGCGTGGCGAAAGGATCTGGTGGAGCGCGCGGGAGGGTTCGGGCACGACACTTTGGCCGAGGACACGGATCTGACGCTGGCCATCCGCAGGCTGGGTTACCGGATTCGCTACGACGAGGACGCGGTGGCGTTCACCGAAGCGCCGGAGACCACGGCGGCGCTGGCCAAGCAACGTTTCCGCTGGGCCTTCGGGACGCTGCAGGCGGCGTGGAAGCACCGCGAAGCGACGTTCAATCCGCGCTATGGGTATCTGGGCTTCGTGGCGCTGCCGAGCATCTGGGTGTTTCAGGTGCTGCTGGCGGCGCTTTCTCCGGTGGCGGAGATTTCCATGTTCGTGGCGTTGTTTTCGGGGAATTGGCCGGTGGTGCTGCTCTATTATTTCGGACTTTACTTGTTGGAACTGGCAACCGGGGCGCTCGCCTACGCTTTGGAACAGACGCGGCCGACGGATTTGGCGCTCTTGTTTTTCCAGCGCATTTATTACCGCCAGTTGATGTACTACGTTTTAGGAAAGTCGTTGCTCTACGCGATGCGCGGACGGTTGGTTGGCTGGGGAAAACTGGAGCGCAAGGCCACGGTTCGCGGCGGCTAAACCGGAGACAGCGCGCGGCGGACGGTTTTGAGCGGCGGCAGACAGACGCGGTAGGCTTCGTAGAGCCGATCGAAGGTGTCGTCCCAGGAGAGCGAAGTTGCGTGGCGGCGCGCGGCGGCGGACATGTTGTCTCGCAGCGCGCGGTCGTCATAGAGTTGGCGGACGCAGCGCGCGAAGCTCTCCTCGTCGGCGGCGATGAAGCCATCGACGCCGGAGCGGACGAGAAATTTCGGGCCGCCATCGGCGGTGACGACGACGGGGACGCCGGAAGCCATGGCTTCGAGAATCACGTTGCCGAAGGTGTCGGTGCGGGAGGGAAAAACGAAGACGTCCATGTTGGCGTAGGCGCGTGCGAGCGGCTCGCCGGTTAAGACACCGGGAAATTCGGCGTGCCGCAAGTTGCGCTGGAGCCAGGATTTTTCGGCGCCATCGCCCACCACCAGGAAGCGGAAATCGCGGCAGCCGGAGTCGAGCAGGGCTCGCTCCAGGGCGGCGAGGAAGCGTACGTTTTTTTCGGCTTGCAGGCGGCCGACGAAGCCGAGCGTGAAGGGCCGCGCGCCGGGCTCGCGCTTGGCGGGGTGGAACATCTCGGGGTCCGCGCCGCGCCGCATAGGGAAGGTGGGCCGCGCCGTTCCGCGTTCAAGCAGGGCGGTCAATTCGGGGTTGGGGGCCAGACATACGCGGGCGAATTTGTAGAAGGCGAGGACGATGGCGAGGCTGGCGGCCGAGGCCACTCTTCCGGCCATGAGCTTGGCGGGCGCGGGGAGGAAGGCGAGCAGATTTTCCAGGCGGCGCGCGGCGTATTCGTGGAGGTTGGTATGCCACGATCCGGCCAAGGGGACGCCGAGCGCAAGCGCCGTGAGAACGGCGAGACATCCCATGTCGCCCGGTCCGGTGAAGTGAATCACGGAGGGGCGGAAGCGGCGGGTGGCGGCGACGACGGCTGGAGCGTGGCGGATTAGGAAGGGGTCGAAGAATAGGCCGCGGTCGAGGCCGACGCGGGCGAGTCCGCGTTTCAGCTCGAAGGTCCAAACGGGGCCGTCCTTGGTTAGCTCTGTGCGAGGGCCTGCGTGGACGCTGAGAAAGGGAAGCCCGCGGCGGCGCGCGAAGGCGTCGAGTTGGCGGCTGGTGAGCGCGACGCCGTTGACCTCGTGGAAGGAGTCGGTAAAGAAAGCGACGCGGGGAGGATTGGCGGCCAACATCGTCTCCATGGTGACTGGCGTCGTTTACACTGTGATATGCGCGGGGTTAAAGACGAATGAAACATGCAGATGACGGAATGTTTTGGATGGAAATGGAGCGCGGGCGGTGAAGGACCGGGTGGCGCTGATCACCGGAGGCGGATCGGGCATTGGGCGGGCGCTGGCGGTGTTGTGCGCGCGGAGCGGAGCGCGGATCGCGATTTTGGACCGGGACACGGAGGGCGCCGTGGAAACGGGAAGGCGTTGCGCGGAGGCCGGGGCGCGGAATATCATCGCGGTGCCAACGGATGTGTCCAACGAGGAGGCGGTGGTGGAGGCGTTCGGGCGCGTGGTGGAGCGTATGGGCGTTCCCACCGCGGTGTTCGCCGGCGCGGGAATCGACCGCGGCGGACCGGCGCACGAGCTGGCGTTTGAAACATGGCGCGCGGTGATCGCCGCTAACCTCGACGGCGTGTTTTTGACCGCGAAGCACGCCATCGCCGCGATGGTGCGGGAAGGGCTGCGAGGATCGATCGTCTGCGCGTCGTCGCCGGCGGCGTCGGTGGGATTCGCGGCGGGCGGGGCGGAGGCTTACAGCGCTTCGAAGGGCGGCATCAGCGCGTTGGTGCGGTGCCTGGCGGTGGACTATGCGCGCCACGGAATCCGCGTGAACGCGATCGTTCCCGGCGCGACGGAGACTCCGATGATGTGGGCGAACGCCGCCGAGGGTGACATACCGCGTTTGCGCGAGGGAATTTGCGCGGAGGTTCCCATGGGGCGGCTGGCGGATCCGGAAGAGCCGGCGCGGGCGGCGATGTGGCTGTTTTCCGATGAGGCGTCGTACGTGACGGGGTCGCACCTGGTTTGCGACGGCGGGATTTTGGCGAAGGCCTCGATTAGTTTTTGAAGGAGCGCGAGCGAGTACCGGAGGTCGCCTCCGGCAACTGGTTCCGGCACAAAACCCGCGTGCGGTTCTTACGGCGTATCCACCGGGTGTCGTTTCGAAGCCGAGGTTCAACCGATCCGATTGCATTCCGAACGGCGGTCTTCGAGGTCGTTCCCGGCGATTTGCGCGCCGTTCACGCGATCGAATCGGCCCATCGCTTCCGGACTGCCGGACTCGCCACTAATACCCGTGGGCGGCGATTAAGTCCAGCGCCGGTTGACCCGGTTCGCCCGCGGTCGCGCGAACCGAGGTTTGGAATCGCTCCCCGGCAAGTAGGCGCCGATGGGTGCCGGCTTCCACAGCCTCCGAAAGCGTCACCGGACAACTCGTCCAAGGCTCGATGACGGCCAATTGATATCCGCGCCATCCGCCGTAGCTGAGCCACAACCATAGATACGGACAAATCTGGAGATCGAATTCGAACAACAGAGTCTGCCGGCGGCCGGTGTCTTCCACCGCGTACCAACCCGCGGTCAGGTCCGTCGCATAGTGGCCCGCGTTCAAATTCGCGCCCGCGCCGCGCGCACGGCTCATATCCGCCACCCCGTGTTCGGATGGGAGCAGCGGCCAGGGATAGCGTTGTCCGGCAGCCCCGATCGAAGGGTGCGAAGAAACGCCGACGATGCCCGTGCGCGCCGGAATGTGGAACACCGTCCCGGCTCCGACGGCATACGCCGGATGCGTCCCCCACAAGAAATCGATCTCCGAGTGCCCCAGATTCTCGATTTCATAAGCCATCTCCAGGGTCCGCGTCTCCAGACGGACGGTCTTTTTCGCGGCCACCGGGCTGATGGGTCCGAACGCCGAAAGCACGGCGAACTCCGGCCCCGCATCCTCCACGGTCCAGGCCAGCGAGCGCAATTCGCCAAGGTTCGGGTACTGCTCGCCGCGATAAACGCTGGCCTCGCACGTCGGAAACGCGTCGTCCCAGCCGCCACACCAATAATTGTCGAAATTCGCCTCGATCGCATAACGGCCGGGGTGGAATGCGAGGATTGTGCCACAGGAAATTGTGCCCGGTGGGACGATGAATCAGATCGAAGATCTTCGCGCCAATCTCCGGGAGGATCGCCACTTCTAGAAACTCGTTCCGCAGAAGGATGGGCTGCATCACAGTCATCATATCTGTTCATTGGCGAACTTCGCCAGTTCCCCGCAAAAATGTGCTTGACCTGGCAGCGCATCAAAGGTATGCTGTTTCAAAGTCCGCAACCTGGAGGTCTTTGTGTCCCAACTCCGTGCAGCCCGCTTCCCGCATCCATTCGCGCTCGTCCTCGCCTGCGCGCTCGTCGTGTTCCTCGCCGGCCCCGGGGCCTGGGCCCAGATCAACACCGGCAAGGTTACCGGCATCGTCACCGATTCCGGCGGGGCGCTGATCGCCAATGCCACTGTGCGGGCCACCAACCAAGCCACGGGCGTGGGAACTACCGTGCAGACGCAAGACAACGGAGAGTTCCTCATTAACTTCCTCATTCCCGGACTCTATACCGTGGAAGCGGAGTCGCAGGGATTTAAGACCAGCCTGGAAAAGAACGTCGAAGTCAGCGCGGGCGGCGTCAATCGTATCGACTTCACCATGCAGATTGGCGAAGTCCGTCAATCGGTGGAAGTGCAGTCGCGGCCGCTTGCCGTCAACACGGAGAGCGCCGAATTGAGCCAAACCTTCGGCTACAAGTCGCTCGACGAACTGCCGAATCTCGACCGCAATCCGCTTTACCAGATGAACCTGCTTCCGGGAGCCAACAACGGCACGGGCAGCGGAAACTACGGTTCCAATGGCGGCGAGAACGGATCGGCCGTCGGACTTACCCGGCCGCAATTGAGTTCCATCGGCGGCGTAGATGCCAACGCCAACGGCGTATACATCGAAGGCATCTATAATCGCGAGCCGCAGAACGCGTACATCGGCGTCGTGCCGCCCATTGAAGGCATCCAGGAAGTGCAGGTATTCGCCGGTAAGTACGACGCCGAGTACGGATTCTCGGGCAGCACGGTCATTAACGTTGTCACCAAATCCGGAACCAATGAACTTCACGGCGCGGCGTTCGAATACCTGCGCAACAACGCGACCGACGCCAACAACTACTTTTCCACGACGTCCAATCCGTTCCGCAGGAATCAGTTCGGCGGGGCGATCGGCGGACCGATCCTGAAGAACAAGCTTGTTCTTTTTCGCCGACTATCAGGGGACCATCTTCGGCACGAGCACGAACGAATACACCAGCGCCCCGACGGCGAAAATGTACAATGGCGATTTCTCCGAGCTGCTATCGGTCGCGCCTCCGCCGGGCGCCGACAGCACCTATGGGAAGATCTACGATCCGTTCTCGCGCACCTTCGACAGCAACGGCAACGTGACTTCCGCGACGCCGTTTCCGGGTAACGTCATTCCCGCGTCCCGCTTCGACGGCCCGGCGGCCAAGATGAACGCCGGAAAAATCTTCGGCGTCGCGAACTTGCCGGGGCTAACGAATAATCTCTATTACCTCTCCAGTAACACCCAGGACGCGCACGAAGGAGACACGCGCATCGATTTCAACCAATCCGACAAGAATCGCTGGCTGTTTCGTTACTCGCTGCTCGATTCCACGAACGGTAACAGCACAAGCATCAACCAGTTCTTCCAGGACGGCAACGCGAACTCGCACAGCGTGAATCAAAACATGCAGCTCACGCTGCTTAGTACGTTTAACGCATCGCAGGCCAACGAAGCGCGGATCGGCTATAATCGCACGCACGTCAACACGAACGCCAACTCGATGAATAAGGCCTGGAGCAATTCCTATGGAATCCCTAATGGAAACCTGGGCGACCCCATCACGCAAGGCATTTTCGAGTTCTCGTCGATGCCGCCCATCAGCAACTTCGGCGCACCGGATTGGGTTGCGTTCATCATCAGCAACAGCGTCACCGCGACTGACAATTTCACGTGGGTGAAAGGCCGCCACACAATCAAGCTAGGAGCCAATCTCAACCACATTGAAGACACGTCGGCGGACACCATCGGCGGCGACGATCCCCGCGGATCGCTCGGCTTCGATCCGGCCATGACCTCTTTCAACGGCGTAGCGCCTCCGTTCGCGTATCCGAGTTTCCTCCTCGGAACGCCCACCAGCATCGCCCGCGCCCGTTTCGTCAACGGGTGGCCCTACCAGTCCTATTGGCAAAACGCGTTCTATGCCCAGGACGATTTTAAAATCCTCCCTTCGCTTACGCTAAACCTCGGGTTCCGCTACGAGCTCACGACGCGCCCCATCGAACGCTATAACCGCCAGTCCAATTGGGACGTGGCCACTAACCAGCTCGTAGTCGCCACGAAGAACGACCGTAGCCCCGCGCTCAACCTCGATAATGGCGACGTCGGTCCGCGTCTCGGTCTCGCCTGGTCGCCCGACAAGGGAAAAACCAGCCTTCGCGTCGGCTACGGCATCTCGTACTGGCAGGCTTACTGGGCGGGCCCTCTGACGATCCTCGGCCTGGATTACCCCAATTACTCCAAGCAGCAACTGCTGACGCCGAACAACCTCACTCCCAGCCTGCTCCTCTCCCGCGATGGGCTACCGCTTGCGCAGGCGGTTTATGATTCCTCCGGAAATCTCGTTATCCCGGCAAACGCCGTCATCCGCGGGGTCGACAATAACTGGCATAGCCAGCAAGTATCGCAGATCTCGGTGAACTTACAGCGCGAAATCTTTCGAGGCGTATTAGTGGACGTCGGCTACCTTCGCGTGGACGGCTCGCACAATCTGCACAGCACCAACATTAATCAGGCGCCGCCGCAGCCGCCGGCCGCCAACTACAATCTGGCTCGTCCACTGGCCCAACAGTATCCCCAGCTTGGCGACATCCCCATCAGCTTCTCGGACGCCTCATCCTGGTACGACGCCCTTACCGCGCGCGTGGCCGCTCAGCCAGGCCACGGAATTACGCTTAACGCCAGCTACGCCCACGGACGTAACTTTTCGAACGGCAATAACATCGACCAGACCAACATCAACCAATATTACGGTCCGACACTAGCAGGACATCGCCCACATGTTCACCGCCGAATTCACTTATGAATTGCCCGTCGGCCGGGGCAAGCAGCTTCTTGGCAACTCCAATCGTATTGTGGACGCGTTTCTCGGCGGATGGAAATACTCGGGCTTCCTCACGATCCGCAGCGGTTTGCGCTTCGACGTTTTCTCCGGCGTCAGCCTCCTCAACAACGGCCAGGGCAACCGCGCCAACCGTGTTTGCAGTGGCAACATTTCCAATCCCACCGTGAACCAATGGTTTAACACCAGTTGCTTCGTGGACAACCTGGTTCCCGATACATACGGCAACGCCGGTATCAATCCGCTCCACACGGACGGTCTGCAGCAACTCGATTCCTCCCTGTTCAAGACCTTTAATATCACGGAGCGTGTAAACGTTCAGGTCCGCGCGGACGCATTCAACACGTTTAACCACCCTAACTTCTCCGCTCCGGACGCCTTCGTCGGAGATCCCTCTATGGGCCAGATTTTCTCCACATCCGTGGACAACCGCCGCATGCAGTTTGGTCTGCGGCTCTTCTTTTAATGCGCCTCGCGGGCAAAGTCGCGGTCGTCACTGGAGCCGCCGCGGGAATTGGGAAGGCGATCGCGGCCGCCTTCGCCTCGGAAGGAGCGAAGGTCGTTCTGGCCGACATCCACGCGGCAGCGCCGCTTGGGGAATCCTCCATTGCCGTTCAGACCGATGTCGCCGATCCGGAATCCGTCCGCCGCCTGGTGGCGGCAACGGTGACGCGCTTCGGCGCCGTCCATGTCCTGATGAACAACGCCGCGATCCAGGTGAATAAGAAAATCGAAGATACTACGCCGGAAGAGTGGGCGCGGCAAATGGCTGTGAACGTCGGTGGAGTCTTCCTTTGTTCGAAGTATTTCCTGCCCTATTTACGCGCTACCCGAGGAACGATTATTAACATGTCTTCGGTAAACGGCACGTTCGTCGAACCTATGTGCGCCGGCTATTGCGCCACCAAGGCGGCCATCCTCGGGTTTACGAAGGCGGTCGCCATCGACCACGGGTTCGAAGGGATCCGCGTCAACGCCATTTGCCCCGGCTACATCGACGCCGGTCTGGCCGAAGGCTATTTTCTGGCGCAGCCGGACCCGGACGCAGCCAGACGGCAGGCCGGTAAACTCCACGCGCTACACCGGATAGGAAGACCGGAAGAGGTCGCTCGCGCCGCCGTCTTTCTCGCCAGCGAGGAAGCGTCGTTCATGACGGGATCGGCCATCTATGTCGATGGAGGATTTAGTGCCGGCTTACCGCCGGCCGCTTGATATGCCTGTTACAGAACGTCAGCGTAACTTACTAAAGAAGACATTCATCGATTACCACGCCACCGAAGAGTTCCTTGAGAACCCCTTGATCGTGGAGAAGGCCGAGGGCCTCTACTATTGGGACACGGACGGAAAGCGATACTTCGATAGCATCGGAGGTATCTTCGTCGCGATCCTCGGCCATCGGCACCCTCGCGTCATGGACGCCATGCGCCGCCAAATGGACCGTATGACCTTCGCGCCGCCGTTACACGGCATCGCCGATGTGACGCTCGATTTCATTGAAAAGCTCGGCGGCGTCACGCCCGGAAATCTCAAGTACATTAAACCTTTCAGCGGCGGATCGGAGGCGGTCGAGTCCGCGTTCAAATTCTCCCGTCAATACTTCAAGCAGACAGGCGAGCCGGGAAAGTATAAGTTCATCAGCCGCTATTCGTCTTATCATGGCGGGACGTTTGGCGGTATGGCCGCGAGCGGAAACGGAGCCCGCCGCTCGAAGTTCGAGCCGCAGATGGGCGGGTTTCTGAAGGTCTTCCCGCCGACCTTCTACCGCGACCGTTTCGGTACGTGGGAGGAAGCCAACCGCTTCGCCGCGCAGAGCTTCGAGGACATGATCCTGATGGAGGATCCGCAAACCGTAGCCGGGATCATCGTCGAGCCGATCGGCAACACCGGCGGAATCATCACGCCGACGCCCGAATATTTTCAGATCCTGCGCGATATTTGCGACCGTCACAACGTCATGCTCATCTTCGATGAAGTGATCACCGGCTTCGCAAAAACCGGCAATATGTTCGCCGCGCAGACCTTTGGAGTTACTCCGGACATCATCTGCACGGGCAAAGGGATTTCGAGCGGCGCCATGCCGCTGGGCGCAACCATCGTCCGCGAGGATTTCGCCGGCGCCTTTACCGGCGAGGCCCACGAGATGCGCTTCTTCGCCCATGGCCACACATTCGCCGGCAACCCGCTTGCCTGTGCCGTCGGCATCGCGGTGATCGACGAAATTGTCGAGAAGGATCTGTGCGCGAAGTCGGAGCGTTTGGGCTGCTATCTTCAAGACCGCCTCGCGTGTCTCAAGAAGCACGGCGTGGTTCGTGAAATCCGCGGACGCGGCACTCTCCTCGGAGTGGAGTTAGTAAAAGACACGAAGACCATGGCGCCTTTCCCCGAACTCGGAACGGCTCTCAAAAAGACGGCGCTGCGCAACGGGTTGGTGATGCGCATCGACCCGTCCTGGTTCGCAGTCGCGCCGCCGTTGATCGCCGAAGAGTCCGACCTGGACGAGATGTGCGATCTCATCGATAAGAGCTTGCGCGACGCCCTTCACGCGGTGCGCGGTTGAAAGGTACCGGAAAACTCCGCGATTGGTTTCTTCTGCTCGCCTGTAATCTGATCTGGGCCAGCCAGTTCGTCATGGTCAAGCTGGTTCAGGAACAAATGGGTCCGCTGTTCGCCGTATTCTTTCCCATGGCGATCGCGACCGTAATGCTCATTCCGCTCGTGATGCGCGAGCCGAAGCGTCCCGTTATCCGCGGTGATATCCGCGATTTCATCCTTCTCGGCGTAATGGGACAAGTGGTAGCGCAGTTGTTCATCACCTGGGGCGTGAAGCTATCGCTCGCTTCGAATGCCGCGCTCCTGTCGCTCATCATGCCCGTCTCCACGGCGGTGATGGCTCACTTTTTCCTCGGTGAGCGAATGACCAGGATGCGCTGGGCCAGCTTCGCCCTTGCCATTCTTGGCGTGATGGCGTGCTCGGGGGTGGACTGGAAGGAACTGAACTTCACCAGCGGACAATTCCTCCTTGGAAACTTAATGATTTTTCTCAGCGTCAACGGCAGCGCTTTTTACAATGCTTATAGCAAGAAAGTGCTGGAGCGGCACAGTCCGCTGCAGGTTCTGCTCTATAGTTACTACGCCTTCAACGTTTTCATGCTGCCGATTACTCTCTACGCCGAACGGCCCGCTTTCCTCAACCTGTTCCACTTCAGCGGAACGGTCTGGTTCGGCCTGGCTATCCTCGCCATTTTCCAGTATTTTCTATCGATGGTGATCTTTCTGAACGTTCTGACTCGCCTCGACGCGACACAGGCGGCGCTATCGAATTATCTCATCCCGTTTTTCGGACTCATCATCGCGGCCGTTGTCCTGCACGAGAGGCTGACCTGGTATATGATCGCCGGCGGCACGCTCGCCCTCGCCAGTACGCTCATGATTACGGTCTTTGAGAAACCTCAGGACGTTCACTCCGGCTGAGTCACGCGGCCTGCCAGATAAAGCGAATACGCCAGATTGTCGAAGCGCAAGCTCGATAAGTCTTCGGCCTCCAGGCTGACGTTGGTCACGCGATCGTGCCAGCCGGTTTTGATTCTCTGCAATTGTCCGGCCTTCAAAACGAACACCACTTCGCGCAACTGCGGAGACCGTATCGTCAGAGTAATGTCCTTGTCGGTCGGGTTGTATACGTCCGCGCCGAGGAGTATACGCTCATAGAAGAAATGGAACCGCGCCACTTCCGCCTTGGAATCCGCCGCACAAAGCCGAGAACGTGCTCATGCGTCCGCCCGGCGGGCAGACCTTCCAGACGCCTTTGCCCCAATCGATCACGCCGGAAGGATACTCGCCGCGCAGCGCGACGTTCGCTCCCACATGCGGGTTGTCGAAGTCGACGAACGACGGAACCGGCTCCTCGGACTGCCCCTGGATGTCCACATCGCGCGAATTGTCGTGCCGGACGCGGACCACATGCGACGCCTCGTCCACCGTGTATCCCTCCTGCTTGAGATCGGCGCGCCGCGCAAGCCGCCGCCCGCCGGACCACACCGAATCCGGCGCGAAGTTCAGGCGCAGCACATCCTCCGAGGACCGGTCGAAGGTCGAGTAAGTAACCGAGCCCATTCCATAGTTTATCTTCGTAACCACGGAGCTCGAACCAAGCAAGTGGCTCTCATCGGCGGGCGCCCATTCCGGAACGGCCCAGAACGCGTCCATCAACCTGCGCGGGCCGTCCGTGTATTCGTCGGTGAACCACCACTGTTTTCCGAACGGAGTGTTCGCCTTCGCCGGCATGCCCTGAAAATAAGTAACCCAGTTATACGATCGGAATGCCTCCTCTTTATAAGAGATGTCTCCGGTCTTCGCGAAATACAGTGCTTCCACGGCCGCAAGGCGCGAGGTATGACTATCGCAGCACTCATTTGGGTTATTGCAACAGAATCCCTTTCCGTCGCCCTGTTCGTTGGTGATGGTGGCGCCATGAACCACGTACTTGGGCCATTTCGGCGTCGTCTTCACCCACTCGATCAGCTTTCTCGCGTGCTCGCGCCAATCGGCGTCTTTGTCCGGATTCAGCAGCACATAGCGTGCGTATTCGAGCGGTATCACCTGGTTCATATTCTCCATGCTTGGCTTCACGTCCTCGAAGTAGCCAACCCAAGTGTTGGTTTTCATCGGGTATTTCAAAAACCATTCCTGCGCGCCGCGGCGGATGCGGCCGTAGGCCTCGACATCGCCCTGCTTCAGGCGAATCAGCTCGTCGAAAAGCATATTCGGCTCGACGACATTCGCCGAGTACGGCCCGGCGCCCACGGCGCCCAGTTTGCCATCGCGCGCGTAGCACCGGACCGGCCATGGCGAGTTCTGCGCATCGCCCGTTTTATAGTTCTTCACCAGCGCGTCGGCGCATCGGATCGCGGCCTGGAGGTAGCGGGTGTTGCCGGTCATCTCATAGAGGCGGAGATACCCGTATCCATCCTCGCCCACAACATGAGGCTCGATCAGATCCTCGCCATGCCGGCTCCATCCCGTATACCGCCGGTCGCCGGGATTGGCCGAGGCGTATGGCACTCGGGACCACGCGTAACCTTCCGGAGTTAGTCCGTTTTCCAGCTCATAGTTCACGAAGTCCTCAAGAAACGTCAGCGTGTTCGCATTCCCGGTGTAAGGATAGAGCCGTTCTACAAAGCCCTCCAGCATGGCGCGCAAATATCCGGTCGAGTTGGCCCAGTGCCAATCCGGCTGCATCTCAAAAGTTTCGCGGTCGAACTCGTAGCAGCAGAAAAAGTAAGGAATGCGCTGGCGGTTGTACTGGTCCCACAGAATGCCCCACTGCGTGAGGAAATGCGAACTGTAGGAGTAGCCGGTATTGTCCGGCATCGGCCAGGGAAGCAGCTTGCCTTGCGCATCGAGTTGCACCGGCCGGCCGGCGATCGTCCGCGCGTCGATCGTGGAAATCACCTTGAAAGGTTGCTGCGCCCACAAAGGCGTAAGCGCCGCGGCCAACGAAAGGAACAGCTTCAGGATGGCTGAGTTAGTCATAGTAGAACTCTGTTTACTCGGCGATCTCCACGTCCGGATCGCTGTGCCGGATTCGCAGCACGTTCCAGTGGCCATCGAAGGTCCAGCCAGCTTCGCTCAGATCGCTTCTTCGGAGCAAAGCCTTCCCGCCGGCGGTCACACTCGATGGCTTCGACGAGAGACGCACGACTTCCGTCGAATCCGGATCGAACACCCGGTAATGGATGCTCCCTTTTCGATAAGTCACGTAGTCGACAATCGACGACGACCGCAGGATATGATCCTCGCCCGGCGGAGCCCATTCGGGAATCGCGCCCATCGCTGCCAGGAAGTGGCGGATATAGTCGCCATACCCGTCGCTAAACCAGATGCCCGCGTGGTCCAGATGGGGCTGATCGTCCACTTCGCCGTTCGCCCGGCACATGTAAGTCGCCCAGTTCAGCGACCGGAACGCTTTCTCCTTCGCCTCCGCGTCGCCGGTCAACTCCGCCCAGCGCGCTAATACCGAGGCGTAGCGCGACGTGTGGCTGCCCATCTTCGGCATGTAATCGATCTGCTCGGAGATCGCGTTCGCGCCCCATTGCCGCCCGCGCCCCTCGTGTACGTCCACGGCGAACGTCTTTTCCACGAACTCGATCAGAAGCTTCACGTGCGCCTTCCAATCCGGATCCGACTCCGGGTGATCCATCAGATAGCGCGCCGTCTCCATCGGCGCGTACTGATTAAAATTGTCCAGGCGGGGCATGATCGGAATGTCCTCGAAGTAGTTCACCCAGCGCCCGTTCCTCATCGGGTAGCGCATCAGCCACGTCCAAGCCTTTTCCCGCGCCCGCGCGATCCCCGGCGCGCCGCCCGGATTCAGCTTCAGGATTTCGTCGAACAATCGCACGGCGCCGATGACCTGCGCCGTATACTCTTCCCGCACCACTCCGGTTTCCGCATACACGCGAAACGGCCACGGCGAGTGTTCGCCGTCTCCTTCGCGAATATTTGCCGCCAACGTATTGGCGATCGCAACGGCGGCCTCGCGATAAATCGGGTCGCCGGTCAACTTATAAAACTTGACGTAGCCCACGCCCAGTTCGGCCGCTTTGTCCGGCTCCACCACGCCGTAACCATCGCCGCGGCCCATCTTACTCCCGTCGTAGTGCGATTCATACGCGCCGCGATATTCCGTCGCGCCATCGTCGGAACTCGCGTAAGGCAGGCCGCCCCATCGCCAGTGCGCCGGCGTGGTCCCGTGCCGGATCTGATAGTCGAGAACTCCCCGCGTCAGATCCACCACCCTCCTGTCTCCCGAGTAGGCATAATAGGCCGCCGCCGAATCCGCCAACATCGCATACAACCCCGCCGGATTATGTGGCCACGCCGTCCCCTTCCTCTTCACGGTGTCGAGGCAACAATGGGTATAGAACGTCGGCAGGCCATTGCTTTCCACCGGAATCTCTTCCAACAGGTAATTCCACGCGAGCCTTACCACCTCTCCATACGCGCGGTCTTGAGGCTGCGACCACGAGAGCAGCTTGCCGCCGGAGTCCACGGCTACGTCATGGGAGTTGAAGTGGTCCGCGCCGCTGGCGGAGCAGACAAGCAACACCGCCGTCACTAGCGATTTCATGGAAGCTCCTCTAAGGGAATCTCTCGAACTTTCCCGGCTTTGTCAAGTATGATCTTTCGTGTTCGGCACGAATGACAAGGAAAGAAACAAGATAGATCTTATCTTTTGCTGTGCTACCATTCCGGTTTGGCAGTGAAGGCCCTTAAGAAACGGACTTTTCGCCGCGGACGCCTGAGCGAACAGGTCGTCACGGAACTCGAAGCGCTCATCGCGCAAGAGCATGCGGCGCCAGGGGGACGCCTACCCAAGGAGTCCGAACTCGCCGAACGGTTCCGGGTCAGCCGTATCGTCATCCGCGAAGCCATGAAGATCCTCGAAGGCCGCGGCGCGGTGGAAGTGCGCGCCGGCAGCGGGACGTTCACCGTCGCGCCTTCGGTGGACAAGGTGAAAGAATCGCTGCTTCGCCTGTTTCGAGATCAGCCCATCCCCTCGGTGAATGAAATGGAGCAGATGCTGGAGATTCGCGAAGTGCTCGAAGAGACCGTGGCCAGTCTCGCCGCGGTGCGCGCCACACCCGAGGATCTGGCGGAAATGAAGTCGGCCTTAAAAGAAATGGAAGCCTGCGGCGAAGGTCCGGAGGTGGTGGAGGCCGACCTGCGCTTCCATCGCGCCGTGGCCAGGGCCGCGCACAACCCGTATTTCGAGATGGTGATCGATCCGCTCACCGCGGTCTTCGTCCAGCAGGTGAAACTCACCGACAGCTATTCCGTGGGCGCCGACATGCACGTCCGCATCGCCGAAGAGATCGAAAAGGGAAGCGCGGTGGGCGCCCGCCAGGCCGTTCGCCGCCTGATGCGCCATACGCTGGAAGACGCGAAAAAAGCCATTCGCGTGATGGATCTCGCGCAAAAGCGTTCGTAGCTCGAGCGCATGGCCTCGCGCGATCCCCGAACGTCTCCGCACTCTTCACGAGGCCGTGAATGGCGGGGCCGGGCGTGAGTGGATCGCCGGTCTTCCCGCGCTCATCGGGCATTTCGCCGAACGTTGGTCTCTGACGATTGGCGAGCCGTTCCTCGACGGCATGGCGGCGTGGGTAGCTCCCGCCGATACGCAACGGCCAGCCCGTCGTGGTCAAAATCAACTTCGTGGACGAGGAGACCCGGCACGAAGCGGCCGCTCTACGATTTTGGAACGGCAACTCCGCGGTTCGACCGCTGGAGGCCGACGAACGGGCCGGGCATCCCTTCGCCCAGGCGGCGGACCTCGCGCGCGCCTATGGCTTGGCCGAACTCGCCGCGAGCGAAGAACAGTTCGTCGTCGATAGCGACTTCCACCTCGGCAACGTTCTCCTGCACCTTGGGGAGTGGAAACTCATCGCTCCGAAACCGATGGTTGGGGAGCACGCCTTCAACACCGCGCACCCCGATAAACAAGCGGCCGCGCTCTCGTGGACCTCCTCTCCCGCAAACTTCTCCTCCCCGCGGAGCGCATTCGGCAGTGGACATTGCTCCGCTCCATTGAAATCGCCCGATGGACGGAGGCCACCGGCTTGGACGATCCCGCCCGCAACCGCGCGATAGCCTCGCTGCTCGAGGATTGACAGCCCGGCCTTCGCTGGTGTGTAATAGCGAAACATATGATCTTCCGCCCGGCCCGTCCCCTTGCCCTGGCATTGGCGTTCGCCGCATTGGCGATCGCACAGTCCCCGGAGGTCGGCAAGCGCAAGCACCTGATCTATCACGATATCCAAACAGACTCAAGCGGTAATATCATTCCCTGGTACAACCCCGACCCGGCGGTAGCCTACGACCATGTCCTGGGGCTCGTTTGGAACTACTGGAAGCACGTCCCCAACTACTGGACCAACAATCCGCCGGAATATCGAAAACGCTACGGCGCAACGGCCGGCGTGAAGAAATACTTCGTCTTCCGCACGCTCGACGATCCGGGCGTTGGAGGCGATCAGTTCGCCATGGCGCTGTCGTCCTGGTCCCTGTATTACGCCTACACCGGCGACCCCGCCGTTCTCCAGGATCTGCGCGACGAGGCCGATATCTACATCGCCAACAGCCTCTCGCCGGGCGCGTCCGCCTGGCCCAACATTCCATATCCCTGCAACACGACGCGCTTCGCCATTTACGACGGCGACCTTGTGGCCGGAAAAGGCTTCACCCAGCCGGACAAGGCCGGTTCCTTCGGCGCCGAACTCGTGACGCTCTACAAGATCACCGGCGATAAAAAATACCTGGACGTCGCGCGGAATATAGCCGATACCCTAGCCGCGAAAGTGAAGCCCGGCGACGCCGACCACTCCCCTCTGCCGTTTCGCGTACAGGCGGAGACAGGCGTGGTGAAGGACGCCTACACGACGAACTGGACGGGCACGCTCCGTCTGTTCGAATCTCTTACCGCGCTCAAGCAAGGCGATGCCACTCACTACGAGGCCGCCCACCGGACCCTAAGCGATTGGCTCAAGCGATACCCCATGAAGACGAACAAATGGGGTCCGTTCTTCGAGGACATCGTGCAATTCTCCGACACTCAGATCAACGCCGGAACGCTTGCCTATTACATTCTGGAACATCCGGATTGGGATCCGAATTGGCGCGCGGACGTCCGCGGCATCCAGGACTGGGTGATTCAAAACCTCGGCCTCGACTACTGGAAACAGTACGGACTGACCGTCATCGCCGAACAAACCGCTTACCGTATTCAGGGCCAAAGCCATTCCTCCCGCCACGCCTCCGTCGAGCTCGAATACGCTGAGAAGACCGGCGACACTTCGCGCAAGGCCGAGGCGATCCGTCTCCTCAATTGGGCAACCTACATGGTGGACGACGATGGCAAGAACTGGTACCCGAATTTCAACGTCTACGAAATCTGGTGGACCGACGGATACGCGGATTACGTGCGCCACTATCTGCGGGCCATGGCTGCGGCGCCCGAACTCGCGCCCCCCGGCCAGAACCATCTTCTGCGCACAAGCTCCGTCTGCAAACACATCGACTACCAGCCGCGCCGCGTCGCGTATGAGACCTTCGACGACGCTGGGAGCGAAGTGCTCCGCCTGGCCGCGAAACCGAAAAAACTCCGTGGCGTCGCTCACTCCACCTGGCAGCCGCTTACCAACGGCGGCGTGCTGCGCGTAACCCGCCAAGGATCGACGGCCGTCGAGATCGTTTTATGAAACAGATGCTTCTGGTTTTCCTGCTGGGCGCAGCCGCCGCATCCGCCGCGGAACCGCCGAAGTTGGGCGTTCACCGCGCCATCTATTCCAGCGACGGTTCGCTGCTGCCCTGGACAAGTTGGGAAGACGCACTCAACCGCGAGATGAACTGGTATCTCAACTGCCCCATCGAACACGGCTATCCCCGTTTCGTCTGGATGACTTTCATGAACGGGAACTACCAGCCCGTCGAGAGGCGCAAGGACACAATACCGGCGATGCAGAACGGCATGGGCATCATTTCTTACCTGAAATATTATCGCCACACTAACCGCCGCAATCCCAAAGTCCTTGAGTTCGCCCGCTACATGGGCGACTATCTCGTCAAGGAATCGCTGACTCCCGATACGGGTAAGTACCCGCGTTTTACCAGATCCACCGGAAAGCGCGGACAATTCCCGCAGCCGCCCGATTGCGGAACCCAGGACGACCATCCGTACGAAATCGAGCCCGATAAAGGCGCCATCGCCGGCTATGCGCTCGCGCTGCTTTCGGAAGAAACGAAGGACCGCCGCTACCTCGATCAGGCGCTACACAACGGCCGCGTGCTCGTTGCCAACATGCAGCCGGGCGATGATACTCACTCCCCCTGGCCTTTTCGCGCCGATTACCGCACCGGCGAACCCCGAGGCATAATCTCCGGCGACATGGTCTTCATCCTCCAGCTTTTCGACAAGCTGATCGAACTCGGCTACCCGGAATTCCGCGATCCGCGCGAGCGCCTCTGGACGTGGATCAAAAACAAACAGATCCCCAACGCCGCCAAGGATGGCTACCTGTGGGCGGAATTCTTCGAGGACCATCAATCGGATCGCAACCGTACCGCCTGGGCGCCGCTCAATACCGCCCGCTACCTTATCGAGAAGAAGGCCGCCCTCGATCCCGAGTGGGACCGGGACGCGCGCACGCTGATTGAGTTCGTCGGCGCGAACTTACTCAATGTGCGCTTCGGTGTCGCCGTCTGCGGCGAGCAGGATGAGGACCGCAATCCCTGGGGCGGCATCAATTCCACCTATGGCGCGGTGCTCGCCCAATATTCCGCCGCCACTGGATCGCCGGTTTATAAACGCGTCGCCGAACAAGCACTCACCTTCGCACTCTACGCGGTGGAAGATAACGGCTGCCCGCACGACTCCGTGCTAAACGCCGAGCCCGGCGGCTGGCAGGAGGACGCCCACACCGATAAAGTCCACAACATCGTCGACGCCCTGGAGGCATTCCCCGAATGGGGCCGCGCCGTGAAAAAATAGCCGGGATGCCTCATTCGCCTCGCTTGGAATTATTGGAGCACATCGAGCGCACGCTCTATACCGCCGTCCTCTCGGATTCGCTCGACGAGCTCGGCTTCCGCGACCAGGCGCTTCGCGAGAACGTGCGCCCCGCTTTTCCCTGCCGCCCGTTCGCCGGATGGGCCTTCACCATGGCCTGTATCGACGTCTATCGTGTAACCCCCGAACCCTACGCGAAGGAGATCGAAGCGGTGGACAGCCTCCTTCCCGGCCATGTCGCCGTCGTCGGCACGGCGCAATCGAAGCGCAACGCCCCCTGGGGTGAGCTGCTTTCCACCGCCGCCCAGGCCCGTGGAGCGCGCGGCGCGGTGATCGACGGCTTCGTCCGTGACGTCAAGAAAATCGAAGAAATCGGTTTCCCCGTTTACGCCTCCGGCATTAAGCCGCTCGATTCCAAGGGCCGCGGCATCGTCAACGAATATGAGGCGCCGGTCGATTGCGGCGGCGTCATCGTTCACCCCGGAGATCTGATCGTCGCCGATTTCGACGGAGTGTCGTGGTTCCTGCGCGCATCGTCGAGGAAGCCGTCGCTCTCGCCACCGATAAGGCAACGCGCGAAACTCATACCCGCGACGAATTGCGCCGCGGCGTCCTGCTCCGCGACGTATACGCTAAGTACGGAGTTCTTTAAAGCCATGTCTCTCATGAAACAGATCCGCGCCTTCCCGGTTCCGAAATACCAAATCGGCATCTGGTGGTTCGGCCAAAACGGCTTCATCTTCAAGTCCCCCGAAGGCACGCTCGCCAGCGTCGATCTCTATCTCACCGATAGTTGCGCCACCCTCACCACGGCGATTAATCTGAGCCGCCAAGTCCCCATCTTTCTGCCGCCCGGCGAAGTGGACGTCGATGTGTTTACTTGCACGCACAACCACCAGGACCACACCGATCCGGAAACCATTCGCGGACTACGCAACAAGGACGCGATCGTCTTCGCCGGCCCCATGCCCAGTTGCGGCATCTTTCGTCATGAGAAAGTGGAGGAGAGCCGCATCCAACCAACGTGGCCGGACGGCGAGTTCGAATACAAGGACTTGAAAATCACCGGCACCTTCGCTCTGCCCACAGACTCCACCGATCTCAATCACATGGGATTCCTATTTCAGTTTGGTAGCGGCCCGCGCATCTATGTCACCGGCGACACATCGCCGCACGAGCTACTAAGTTCCGCCGCCCGCCACCGGCCAGACCTGATGATCTCTTGCATCAACGGAGGCTTCCACAATCTCTCAGCCTGGCAGGCCGGTCATCTCGCCTCCCAGATCAAACCCAAGCTCGCTATCGGCTGCCACTACGACATGTTCCCCGACAACTGCGCCAATCCCCAAATGTTCCGCGCCGCCCTCGCCGTCCAAGCCCCGGAAGTCCGCTTTAAAGAACTCCAACACACGGAGCCTTTTCTATTCGGTCTCTAACCACTCGCCCCGCGCGCCCGCTCGCTCTTACTTCTCCGCTTCGGCCGGCTTCGTCACGGATCTAAGTAGCGCCATACTGCGATCCACCAACTCATATTCCTCGCCGGGGGCAAGCGCCGCGGGCTGCGGGTCGTCCGCCGTTCGCGTGTCCAGACAAAGCTCCCAAAGCATGCCTTCGCGCAGGAAGGGCATGTGGAAACGCATCGGCGTGGCGTTTGGGTTAAACAGGATGAGAAACGTGTCGTCGAGGATCGGCTCTCCCACCGCGTTGACGTCGTCGAGCGTCCGGCCATTCAGCACCAGGCCCACCGAACACACCCAACCGGCGTGCCACTCGTCCTGGCCCATCTCCTGGCCATCGGTCTTCACCCACAGAATATCCTGTTCATTGCCGCCGTTCACCTCGAAGTCCGGAGCGTCGGGGTCGATACGCCGGTCCTGGAAAAACTTCCGCCGGTGCAGATTCGGGTGCGCTTTCCGGAATTCGATTAACCGGCGCGTGAACTCCAGAAACGCGCTCCCGCGCCCGTCCACGTTCCAGTCGTACCAGCTCACCTCGTTGTCCTGCGCATAGGCGTTGTTATTGCCCTTTTGAGTGCGGCCTATTTCGTCTCCGCCGCTGATCATCGGAACGCCTTGGGACAGCAGCATCGTCGCCATGAAATTGCGCTTTTGGCGCTCCCGGAGTTCGACGATGCCCGTGTCGTCCGTTGGCCCCTCCGCGCCATGGTTCCAGGATTGGTTGTCGTTGGCGCCGTCGCGATTCTCCTCGCCATTGGCTTCGTTGTGTTTGTCGTTATAGCTTACTAAGTCTTCCATCGTGAAGCCGTCGTGCGCTGTTATAAAGTTCACGCTCGCCGTCGGATGGCGTCCGTCCCGCTGATATAAGTCGCTGCTCCCAGTGAGGCGGTAGCCTAACTCCGCCAGTTGGCCGTCGTCGCCCTTCCAATACCGCCGCACCACGTCGCGATAACGGCCGTTCCACTCGGCCCACAATGGCGGGAACTTCCCCACCTGATAACCGCCCTCCCCCACATCCCAAGGCTCGGCGATCAGTTTCGTTTGTGAAATCACCGGGTCCTGATTGATGATGTCGAAGAACGCCGAAAGGCGGTCGACATCGTGCAGTTCGCGGGCGAGCGCGGCGGCGAGATCGAACCGGAAGCCGTCCACGTGCATTTCCAATACCCAATAGCGCAAGCTATCCATAATCAGCTTCAACACCTGCGGGTGACGGACGTTCAGCGTGTTGCCGGTGCCGGTATAATCCATGTAATAGCGCGGCTGATTCGCCACCAGGCGATAGTAAGTTCCGTTGTCTACCCCTTTGAAGCTAAGCGTCGGTCCCAGTTCGTTACCCTCCGCGGTGTGATTGTATACGACATCCAGAATCACCTCGATTCCGGCGCGATGCAGCGTCTTCACCATGCTCTTAAATTCGCCGATCTGCTCGCCGTGATCGCCCGATGCGCTGTACCGGGCTTCCGGCGAAAAGAAATTGATGCTGTTGTATCCCCAGTAATTTCTCAGTCCGCTTTCGAGCAGACGCTTATCGTCGACAAAAGCATGTACCGGCATCAATTCAACCGCCGTTACGCCTAGCGCTTTCAAATACTCGATCATCACCGGATGCGCAATGCCGCTATAAGTTCCACGTAGATTCTCCGGCACGCCCGGATGGGTGGCCGTGAAGCCCTTCACGTGCAGCTCGTAAAGAATCGAATCGTGAAGCGCTGTAAGTGGGGGCCGGTCGTTTTCCCAATCGAAGTGGGAAGTGGTGACAACCGATTTCGGGATTCCCTTGGCGTCGTCGGCGTCGTCGATCTTCAAATCGCCATCGGGGTTCCCCAACGGATAAGCGAACACCGGCGCGCTCCAGTCCACTTGTCCCGCGATCGCTCTTGCATACGGATCGATCGCCAACTTAGCTGGATTGAAGCGCAATCCCTTCTCGGGTTCGTAAGAACCGTGGATTCGATATCCGTACAACTGGCCCGGCTTGACTCCGGGGAGGTAACAATGCCAGACATGGCCGGTGGATTCGCGAACGCCGAACCTTTGACACACATCGGAGTCCGCACTTTCAAAAAGGCAAAGCTCCACTCCGGCGGCGCCTTCGGAATAAATGGAGAAGTTGACCCCGGTTCCATCCCAAGTCGCTCCCTGCGGATAGGGCTTCCCGGGCAACACGTTTTGTGGTGGTGGCATGTGTCGATATCCTCGTTTACGTGAATCTTGAGACGTCTTTAACGATGGCAACCGCGTGGGGAGGTAACCGCCAGCCGAGGCCGGATGCCACGCAACCGGCTTCCGAGGCAAGCACTAACTCCCCTCGGAAGGAGGATGGAATCAACTGCTCCGCCGGAGCGAGATTGCAGAAGACGCCGATCGCGTCCCGCTCCATCGCAAACCACGGGGGTGCTTCCTGGAATCGTGTCCTGACACGGTCCATCCTGCCGTCGGCCAGGCAAGGCGTGTCCCGCCGCAACGCGATCAGTTTCCGGTACCAGTGGAGCAGTGACGAATGCGGTTCAACCTCGATCTCCATCCAGTCGAGTTTGGAACCTTCAAACGTCTGCGCGCTCCCGGGATCGACCATGTCCCTGTCGCTCCAACCCATTCCCAAACATTCGCGCCGCCTCCCCTCGCGCACCGCCGCGGCCAAGGCTGCGTCGCCGTGTTGCGTGAAGTATTGAAACGGTGTCGAGGCGCCAAACTCTTCGCCTTGAAAAAGCATCGGAATAAACGGCGCCATCAGAACGAGCGCCGCGGCGATCTTAGCCCGCCCCTCCCCCATGCTCTCGAAGCTGCGCGCGCCCGCTACGCTGTTTCCAACCTGATCGTGATTCTGCGAGAAACCGATCCATCGATCTCCTCCCAGTCCTATCGCCGGCCGGCCATGACGGCGGCCTCTCAGCGTCGAGTAACGTCCATCGAATATGAATCCGCGCTCCAAAGCCTTGCCGAGGTCCGGTAAGCCGCCAAAATCGACATAGTAACCTTTGCGGTCCCCCGTGAGAGCCACATGCAGGGCATGGTGAAAGTCGTCGTTCCATTGGGCGTCCAAGCCGTATCCGGCGGCGTCCGCCGATCGTACCAATTTTGGGTCGTTCAGATCGCTCTCCGCCACCAGAACCAGTTGCCGGCCTAGTTGCGCTTCCAATTCGCTCGCTTCCGCCGCCAATTCTTCCAGGAAATGAACGGCAGAGAAATCGAAGATCGCCTGAACGGCATCCAAACGCAGGCCGTCGAAATGATAGTCGCGCAGCCACATCCGCGCGTTGTCGCAAAAGAATCTTCTTACCTCGTGGCTTCCCTCGCCGTCGAAGTTCACCGCCTCGCCCCAGGGTGTCGAGTATTTGGCGGTGAAATACGGTCCGAACCGGCTCAAGTAGTTTCCATCGGGACCTAAGTGGTTGTAGACGACGTCCAACAAGACCGCCAATCCCGCCGCGTGGCAAGCGTTCACGAAGCGTTTCAAACCTTCCGGCCCGCCATAACTATGATGAGGCGCGAACAAGCTGACGCCGTCGTAACCCCAACCGCGATCCCCCGGAAACTCGGCTACCGGCATGACCTCGATGTGCGTGATGCCAAGCTGCGCCAGATGCTTCAGCTTCCCGATCGCCGCCTCGAATGTGCCCTCTTGCGTGAACGTGCCGATGTGCAGTTCATAAACGACCGCGGAGGAAAGTGGCCTCGGCCGCCAACCGGCGTCGCTCCATCGAAACGCCCCGTGATCCACAACACGCGACGCGCCATGGACGCCGTGCGGCTGCCACGGAGAGCGCGGATCGGGAAGCGGCTCTCCGCCATCGAGCGAAAACGAATAGTCCGTTCCCGGTCCCGCTTGCGGCGCGTCCTTGCACCACCACCCACCCGCTTCCCGCTCCATGGCAAGCGATTCTCCGCCCGCCGATACGCGTACCGACGCCGGCGGCTGGCGCCCAGACTCGGAACACACTCACGCCGCCCTCTCCTCTTTAATCAGCAGAGCCACCGGAAAACCCGCCAGCAATGACGCGACTTCGACCTTTCCGCCCATCGCCACATCGCGCGTGAATTGATTTTCCCAGACGCCCTCCGGGATCTCGATAAACGTAGATTCCCATTTCCCGGCCAGAGTGGCCGTCAGACGCGGAACGATCGCCGCGACGTCGCCACCACGCCGAAAGGCGACAACGTGGTGAGCTTTCGATCCAGTGGCCCAAAGCGGCGAGTAAGTCCCTTTCGCTCCGAAGCTCTCCGCGCGCGATCGCCGCGCGCGCAAGCATTGACGAATCACCCAGAGCTTCGGCAAGCCTTCGTTGCCGCGCTTGACGATCTCCTCCACGCTCAGCGTACCGATACCGGCCAGAAGCTTCCGGCGCAAATCGAAGTCCACTGGCCGCCGGTTGTCGGGGTCCACCAGACTGAGATCCCATAACTCCGTCCCCTGATAAATGTCCGGCACGCCGGGAGCCGTCATTCGCAATAAGGTCTGCGACAACGAATTCACCCGGCCCGGTTCGAGCAGAGTCCGGACGAATTCTTCGATGTCTCGAACGAAGTCCGCGTCGCCGAACAGTCCGCTCACCATTTTATCCAGCGCGTCTTCGAACGCCGCGTTGGGGCTGGTCCACGACGTCTGCCGCTTGGCTTCCCGCGTCGCCTTCTCCATGTATCGGCGAACGCGCTCTTCGGAAATCGGCCATGCGCTCACTAGAGTCTGATACAACAAGTACTCGGTATTGCGGTCGGGAAGGCCGTTGGTGCGGTATGGCGCGGCGAGCGCGGTCCATCGCCGCACGGCGTCTCCCCACGCCGCGGGCAATTCGGAAAGCAGATAGAGCCGCGCGCGCACATCCTCGCTCCGCTTGGTGTCGTGCGTGGATCCGGCCAGCATCGCGTCCGGCCAATGCGCGAAGGCGTCCCCGCAGCAGCGATGGAAATCGTCCGCCGAGACGCCGAAGTGGCTTGGATCTCCACCCACTTCGTTCAGCGCCGCCAGACGATTGAAGCAATAGAAAAGCGTGTCCTCGACTCCCTTTGCCATGGCCGCTCCCGTCAACTGCTGAAAGCGCATGGCGAACTCCGCCTCGTCCGCACCGCGAGTGCGCAATAAGAGAACGTCGCGCAGAAACTCGAACAGCTCGCCGTCGAGATCGGCGCGGGCGGCCTTGGCCTCGTCCACCGCCCGATCGATATAGGCGGCGTCCCCATCCGTGAGACTCCCGCTCTCGGCCTGCGCATAGGTGCGATATACCGGGAAGCACGCCACCGTCGCCCGGATCGCCTCGTGTACTTCGTGGCGGGTCACGTCGCGATGATCGCGATTGCGTTCGCAGATACTCAGAAACGCCGCCGTCAACCGGTTCACGTCGCTGCCGAGAATGTCTTGAAGAACCAGCGTCTTCTTCTCGCGCGCCAGCGCGGCGTAGTCGAGCGAATCGCCAGTGAAATCGCGGTAGATTTCGTTCATCGCCGCTTCGCCGCCCGCGTCCACGAATAAACCGCCCGCCAGATTCAAAAATTCGTAACCGGTGGTTCCCGCCACGGGCCACGACTCGGGCAGCGTCTCGCCCCATTCGAGGATTTTTTCGGCGACGATCCACGCCTCCGGCGCGCTTGCCCGCAGGCGGCGGAAGTAAAGTCCGGGATCGCGCAAGCCGTCCGGATGGTCCACGCGCACGCCATCGAGCGTACCGTCGCGCAGCAACTGTAACACCAGCGAATGCGTGTCGGCGAAGACCCGCTCATTCGACATCCGCAACCCCACCAGCGAATTCACGTCGAAGAAGCGGCGGTATCCCAAGTCCCGCTCGGCCGCCCGCCAGTACGCGAGCCGGTAATTCTGGCGGGAGAGGATCTGGTCCAACCGGTCCGGATCGGCGTTGACACGTCCGATCTCGGCGTCGATCTCGCGGGCCGCGCGGGCGTCGTGTTCGCACAGATTGAGTCAAAAGTTCCCGGATCACTTCCTTATCGCGGTGGCGCGCGAACAAACTGGCCCAGCCGGTCTCGTCCGTTCCGGGAAGGCGCGCGAGCGAACCGGCCAGAAATCCTAATTCGGACGTACCGCAGGCCTCGGCGGCGGCCGCCAGCGCGTCGGCCATCGATTCCGGAGCGGCCGGAAACGTGGAATCGCGATAGCGGAAGAGGAAACTGCCTCCGTTACGTTCCAGCTTCAAATCGCCGCCGGCCAACACGCGCCCATAGCGTTCGCCGAGAACCGGCAACAATACTTTGTTCCGAAGTTTTTCCTCCGGCGGATTCCATTCCACATCGAAGTACGGCGCGTACCGGCTCACCGGGCCGTTTTCCAATATGTCCCACCACCACGCGTTATGGCCTCCCGCGATCGCCATGTGATTGGGCACGATATCGAGAATCTGCCCAAGGCCGGCCTCTTCGAGCGCCTGGCAAAATCGCCGGTGGCCCTCTTCGCCGCCCAGTTCCTCGTTGATGCGGTGATAGTCCACGACATCGTAGCCATGCATGCTTCCCGGCGCGGCTTGCAGGTATGGCGAGCAGTAGACGTGCGAGACGCCCAGATCGCGGAGGTATCCGGCGATCGCCGCCGCGTCGTCGAATCCGAAGCCCGCGTGCAATTGCAAGCGGTATGTGGCGCGCGGCGTCTTCATCGGTTGGCGCGCAAAAATCCAAGGATGGCCCGCACCGGAATCCGCACCCAATCCGGCCGGTTGATCAGTTCATATGCGGTCTCTTGCAGCGCCTTTTCGATGATGAACACCTCCAGCAACGACGCCGTCTCTTCGACATCGCGTGGCAGCAGAGCGCCGATGCCCGCGACGTTTAGATAGCCGCGCAGGAAGTCGACGCTCACCCAGCGCCGCCACAATCCCGCCCACCGTTCGAGAGCCGGTAGCGACGCTTCGCGCGGGATCAAGCCCGGAACCTGGCCATACAACGCTCCGTGAGAGGCGTAATAAAACGACTGCAGCATGCCGGCCACATCGCGCAGCGGCGAGCGTTTAATGCGGCGTTCGCTGAGCGGCCGGTCGGGCTCTCCTTCCAGATCGACGATGGTGAAATCCTGGCCGGTATAAAGAACCTGATTCAGATCGTAGTCCCCGTGAATGCGAATGCGGAAAGAATGGAGACGCCGGTCGCGGAGATACTGGAATTTCGATAGCACCAAAGTACGCACGCTCAGCAGCTCCTCGCAATCGGCGCGGGACTCCTCCGGCAGCCGCCCCACGCCAGTCTGCAATCCGTCGAAGACGCGGCCGCAATGCGCGGACAGTCCGTGATATAGATTCAACCGGTAATGATCGGTGAACGGCTCCGGTTCGAATGCCGCGCCGGGCACGCGCGCCATCGCCAGATGAAACTCCGCCGTGCGGCGTCCCAGGAGTTGAATCATGTCGAGATAGGAACCGATCAACGAGCGCGCCAAGTCCGGCGTATTCTCGTTCAGCAACGCTTCGAGCGACGATCCTCGCAAATCGATTTTCGCCGAATCTTCCGGCGGCAACGCCAAAGCGTGATCGAAATAGAGACTCAAATTCTCCAGCGTGAAACGCCAGCCGCCGGTTTCGTTCCGTTCATAAGCGTGAAGCACTCCCGCGGTCATCGTATCGCCGGAAGCGCCGCGGTATTCGAGCCAGCCCGCAAGCGGCGGGACCCGGGGCGGTTCGCGCAATCCGGCCAGCGCTTCGCCGATCTCCAATTCCGGGTGCGGTCCGGCGTCGATCTTGCGGATCAGCTTGAGAACGAATTTGGAGCCGAATACGATCGAAGTGTTCCGCTGTTCCCCCAGGGCGAGGGCGGGGATCATCGCCTCCCGCGCGGCGCCCCATATCTTTCGCAACGCGCGCGTATGCACGCCGGCCAGTTCGCCGCGATCGCCGGCCAGGCGCTTGCGCCGGGTGATCAGGCCCATGAGTTCGTTAGAGAAGTCGGGGTTGCGAACCGCGCTATAGATCAATCCCGGCGATTCTCCTTCCAAACGGGCGAAGATCGCCTCGGGCATGGTTCGTTCGATCTCCTCGGCGCCATCGACGGCGATCGACAAGGGAATCAAATAGAGATCCGGGTCGCCTTCGCCATATTCGGCGCGTACGATCAGCAGGCGGGCGCCGGAACTTGGGAAGGGAATGACATCGGCGATCGTCGCCCGTGTGATAGTTCGCGACCTTCCCAGAAACCAACGCCGCGCCCGCAGGAAGGCGGGAAGGTACTGCTCGATCGAAGCGCGCATCGCCGGCGCCAGTGCATCGGCCCAGGTGGAAGCGCGGATCGCAAGAGGCTTCATGCCGGCCGCGCCCTGCAAGTCTTCGGATGCGGCGGGTTTCGCGCGAAGGGCGAACCAATAAAACGAGTGCGGGCCAAGAGAGATCGGATAAGGGCCGGTGGAAATCGGAGGAAACTCCGATTCGCCGAACATCTCCACCGGCACGAGCCCCTGGAACTCGTCTAAGGAAAGCCCGGCGGATTGCACGAAACGGGAGAGGTTCGCCACGATCAGAATCCGCTCGTCCCCATAGCTCCGTATGAAAGCGAGAACACGCCGGTTGGAGGGATTCAAGAAAACGAGGCTGCCGCGTCCGAAGGCGTTGGACCGCTTGCGGAGCGCGATCAGACGCTTCACCCACCACAGCAGCGAATGAAAATTGTTCCGCTGACTCTCGACGTTCACCGCCTCGTAGTGATACTCGGGATCGATGACCACGGGCAAATAGAGACGCTGCGGATTCGCCGTGGAAAATCCCGCGTTGCGTCCATCGGTCCATTGCATCGGCGTCCGGACGCCGTTGCGGTCGCCCAGATAAAAGTTATCGCCCATTCCGATCTCGTCGCCGTAATAAATCACCGGCGTGCCGGGCAGCGAGAACAGAAGCGCGTACATCAGCTCGATCCGGCGCCGGTCGTTTTCAAGAAGCGGCGCCAAGCGCCGGCGGATACCGAGATTGATGCGCGCGGTGCGGTCGTTGGCGTAGACGCGGTACATGTAATCGCGCTCCTCGTCGGTCACCATCTCGAGCGTCAATTCGTCGTGATTGCGCAGGAATAGCGCCCACTGGCACGATTCCGGGATCGCCGGCGTGACGCCGAGGATCTCGGTAACCGGATAGCGGTCCTCCATCCGCATCGCCATGAACATGCGCGGCATCAACGGGAAATGGAACGCCATCTGGCATTCGTCGCCGGCGCCGAAGTACGCGATGGCGTCCTCGGGCCACTGATTGGCCTCGGCCAGAAGCAGCCGGTCCTTGTACTTGGAATCGATGTGCGCACGCAGCTCGCGAAGATAGGCGTGGGTCTCGGAAAGGTTTTCGCAATTAGTGCCCTCGCGCTCGTAAAGATACGGCACCGCGTCCAAACGCAATCCGTCCACGCCGAGATCGAGCCAGAAATCCACCGCGCCGGCGATCGCGCTTCGAACTTCCGGGTTATCGAAATTCAAATCGGGCTGATGCGAATAGAAACGATGCCAGTAATACGCCTTAGCCACCGGATCCCAGGCCCAGTTCGAGGTCTCGGTGTCTTTGAAGATGATGCGCGCCTCTTCATAACGCTCCGGGGTGTCGCTCCACACGTAGTAATTCCTCCACCGCGACCCCGGCGCCGCGCGGCGGGACTTCTGAAACCAGGCGTGCTGGTCGGAGGTGTGGTTCATCACCATCTCCGTGATCACGCGCATGTCCAGGGCGTGCGCTTCGCGCAGGAACACTTCGAAATCGCGAAGCGTTCCATACGCCGGATGGACCTCCGTGTAGCTGGAGATGTCGTAGCCGTCGTCTTTCCACGGCGACGGGAAGAAGGGCAACAGCCAGATCGCCGTGACGCCGAGGTCCTGGAGGTAATCGAGTTTTCCGGTTAAGCCCTTGAAATCCCCCATGCCGTCGCCGGAGCTGTCGGCAAAGGCGCGGACGTGCGTCTCGTAAAAGATCGCGTCTTTGTACCACTCGGGGTCGGATGGCGGATTGCTCAGGCCGTTTTTGCCGCGAACCATCACCTATCCGGTATTGTAGCCGCGTGGAATATCGAAACTCACTCGGGAAAACCCGAGCCAAAGTTTAAACGAGTTTTCCTTTGAGCATCGTGTAGGAGTGCGGCGGGAACGAGTAATGAAAACGCTTGCCGGAAGCCGCGGCGGATTTCCCTTCCGCCTTCACCGCCGTCTTGCCGAAATCGTTCTCCGACTTGATATCCGGGCCGTTCACTTCCCACACTTCGAATTCGCCGCCGAATTGTTTGTCCTCGGCCTCGAAATCCGCGTCCACCGCTTCGTCCTTATTCCGGTTCACCACGTTCAACACCAGTTTCCCGTTGTCGTGGACGGCGGAGACGTCCAGATACGGTACCTTCTCGTGGCCGGGAATCGAATAAGTGGGGCCATCGACGAATAACTCCAGCGCCTCGCCACGCGAATTCTTCGAAAACAACTGCAACGGGTAGTAAGTGGTCTGTAAGAACAATCCGGTTTCGCTCGTGAAGATCGGCGCGATGACGTTGACGATTTGCGCCAGATTGGCGATCTTCACGATGTGCGCGTGATTGACGAAGGTGTTCAGCATCGTCGCCACGACAAGAGCGTCCTCTAAGTTGTATCTCTCCTCCAGAATGCGGCGCCCTTTCTCCTTGCCATCGCCGCGGGCGCGGTACCACACGTTCCACTCATCCCAGGCGATGTAGATCTTGCGGCCGGCCGGTGCGCCGGAGAGCACGCCGCGAATGACGCCCTCGGCCGTCTCGATCTTGTCGGCCAGCCCGAGCGCGCTCGCAAGGAACTGGTAATAATCGTCCTTCGCGTTTCCCACGTACAAGTGCATCGAGAGATAATCGGCGTGGCTCTTCAGATAGGTCAACACCGTGCGGTTCCAACCCACCCAGTCCGCGTTGGCGCCGTAGTTGGACGATCCGGCGGCGATCAATTTCACTCCGGGGTCGGTGAATTTCATGAGCTTCGCCGCCTCCAGCGCGAACTTCCCGTAGTCCTCCGCGCTACGGTGTCCCATCTGCCACGGGCCGTCCATCTCGTTTCCAAGGCCCCAATATTTGACCTTCCACGGGTTTTGGCGGCCGTTCTTTTGGCGCAGCTTGGTCATCGCCGTGCCGCCGTCGAGATTGCAGTACTCCACCCACTGCTGCGCTTCGAGCCACGTGCCGGTGCCAAGGTTCGCGCAGACGTACGGGTCGATCCCCAACATCTCGACGTAGTTCAAAAACTCGTGCGTGCCGAACCGGTTGTTTTCGATCGTCCCCCAGGCCATTTCCAGGCGTTCCGGACGCTGGTCGCGGGGTCCGATGCCGTCCATCCAGTTATAGTTCGAGGAAAAGTTCCCGCCTGGCCAGCGCAGCAGAGTGACATCCAGATTGCGCACGGCTTCCATCACGTCCTTGCGATAGCCGTTGGCGTCCGAGAGCGGCGAGCCTTCGTCGAAGATGCCGCCCTGAATACAGCGTCCCAGATGTTCGGCGAAGTTACCGTAGATTTTCGGATCGATCTGTCCGATGATGCGCTCGGTGTCGATCTTGACCCGCGCGCTCCGCGAGCTTGCGCCGGCTCTGCCGACGAACGGCGCCGCGGCCAGCGCGGCTGAAAACGCCCTTCGCGTGATTGTGTGATCGCTCATGTGTAAGATCGCTCCTCGAGTGAATTTACAAGCCTGGCTTCGGCGGTTTCATCGGTGTTCCGGGAAAGAATCCCTGGCGACGAAGACGGCGGCGGTACACTTTGTCGCCCGCCGTGACATAGAGAGTACGAAAATCGGCGCCGCCAAAAACGACGTTCGAAGGATCGGTGGCGGAAGGCTTGCCGATGATTCCGACTACGCGTCCCGGCTGGTCGCAGATCTGAATGCCGAGCTTGGTGGCGACATACAAGTAACCCTCCGTGTCGAGCGTCATGCCGTCGGCGCCGCTGCGCAACGGACCCGAGGTTACGTCGTCGGGAATTTCCAAATGATAAAACGGTTGGCCGTTGGCGAGCGATCCGTCGGGCTGCACCTGGAACGACCATACCGATTTGCTCCACGTGTCGGCCACCAGCAATAGCGATTCGTCGGGCGAAAAACGGACGCCATTTGGAAAGTTGATCCCTTCGTTGACGACGCGTTTATTGCCCTTGGCGTCGATGAACCAGACGCGATTGTCCGGCGGGTCGCTGAAATAAATCTCGCCGCGGCTCGAAACCGCGAGGTCGTTGGAATGGACGCCGCTGGCGATCACCGTCTCCTTGCCATCGCGTGAATAGGCGACGATCCGCTCGCGGCCGTTCTGCGCGGCATACAGTCTGCCGTCGGGGCCGAACATTAAACCGCTGGTCTTCCCCGCGTCTTCCTTGAAGACCGTCACCTTTCCGCTTGGGTCGATCTTATGAATGCGGCTATTGGGAACGTCGACGAAGTAGACGCTGCCATCGCGATCGACAGCCGGGCCTTCGGTGAATGTATGGCCCTCGCTCGCCACTTCCCACTCCGACGACGGGTCGAGGATGTCGCTGACGAAATTGCGGCGGCCGGGAACTGGCGCGGGCTTGGCGATGGGCTTCGGATAGCCCTTCCACAGCCAGCGCATCGCGTCGGGAAAAATCGCACCGCCCTGCTTTCCATTGTGGCCTTCGGAGCCGGTGACAAGATTCACCTCATAGCCGGAGAATTGCAACGCCGAAGCCATTTCCTGAGCGCCGAGATACCAGTTGCCGGCGTAGATGTTCAGATCGTTGTAACCATCCTGAAGAAACACGCGCAGCGGCAGCGCTTCGGTTTTGCGGATCAGCGAAGGATAAATTTCGCCGCCGCGAAGATCGGTGAAACTGCCGATGAAACTCATCACGCGGTGGAAGGCGTCGGGACGTTCCCACGCTACGGTGAAGGCCGCGATGCCTCCGGAGCTAGATCCGGCGATCGCCCGGTCGTTGGGATCGGCCGACAGCTTGTACTCTTTCGCCACCTCGGGAAGTATCTCCTCAATGAGAAACCGGGCGTAGCGGTTGCCCAGGCCGTCGTATTCATAGCTTCGGTTGAAGCGGTCCTGCTGCGCGGGCGACAGCGCGGGCAACACACCGGGGTTGATGAAAATCCCGATCGTCACCGGCATCGCGCCCTGTTGAATGAGGTTGTCGAATACCACCGGCGCCCGCCACGCGCCCTTTTCGGAGACGAACCCGCCCCCGTCCTGGAACACCATCACGCACGCCGGCTTCGAACCGTCGTACTGGGCGGGAACGTATACCCAATAGTCGCGCGTCGTGCCGGGGAAGATCTTACTGGTCCAAGTATGATGAGTGAGGGATCCATGCGGCACGCCGGGCTGCGGCAGCGAGTCTGGACCCAGTGAGTACGTGTCGGCATGTAGAGCCGCGGCAAACAAGGCGGCGCCGCAAAATAGAATCGCCAGCGGCGCGCGGGCGGGCGGGAATTTTCGATCCATGTCCGCTAGTGATGATACACCGCCGCGCGGCGGCGTGGACGGCGGCCGAGGTCTCGCCGCCAAGTTCCACGAAATCTGTTATCAAGGAGAGCATGAAAGCTTGGCGTGTCTACGAATGGGGCGACCCCGGCGGCATGCGGTTTGAAGAGACGCCGGCGCCCGTCCCCGGCCCAGGACAAGTACGTATTCGCGTCCGCGCGGCCGGCTTGAATTTCTTCGACATCCTGCAAATTCAAGGCAAGTATCAGTACAAGCCGCCGTTTCCTTTCACGCCGGGCGCGGAGGTGGCGGGCGAAATCGACGAATGCGGCGAGGAAGCGGGGTTCGCTCCGGGCGATCGAGTGATGGCGTTCGTGAAAGAAGGCGGATATGCCGAATACGCCCTCGCGGCCACGGACCGGACGTTCATCCTGCCGGCTGGAATGGATTTTCCCGAAGCGGCGGCCATGCCCGTTGTGTATCACACGTCGTACTTCGCGCTGCGAAAGCGCGCCGCGCTGCGTCCGGGTGAGTGGCTGCTGGTTCACGCCGGCGCGAGTGGCGTGGGCATGTCGGCGATTCAGCTTGGCCGGGCATTTGGCGCGCGGGTGATCGCAACAGCCGGGAACGCCGGCCAAGCGGGAATTTTGCGAGCAACAGGGGGCAGAGCACGCCTTGGACTACAACTCGGCCGCGTGGGTGGATGCGGTGAAAGAGATCACCGGGGGCAATGGCGCCGATGTGATCTACGATCCCGTGGGCGGCGACGTGTTCGATCTGTCGAGTAAGTGCATCGCCATGGAAGGCCGCCTCCTGGTGATCGGATTCGCTTCCGGGCGCATTCCCTCCATCCAAGCCAACCGGGTACTGCTCAAAAATATTTCGGTGGTGGGCGCGGTTTGGGGCGGCTATGTCCAGGCGAAGCCCGCCTACATCGGCGAAACGCAGCGGGCGCTTGAAGCGCTGTATAGCGAAGGCAAACTGCACCCGCGAGTGACGTCGCGCCATTCGCTGGAGGACGCGCCGCGGGCTCTGGCCGAAATCGCCGGGCGCAGAGTACTCGGCAAAGCGGTCCTGATTTGCTAGCCCCGGAAATATCTTCCGCTCGTTCCCATATTTCCATCGACGCAAGTCATTCGTTTGAAGCGCCATCGCCCGTGGCAAGTGACGTGCATGGAGAAAGACCGTGATGACGATCCGCACGGTACTCCTCGCCGCTCTCGCGCTTGGCCCCGCCAACTGTCTTATAGCCGAGGCGGCGGTCAACCCTCCCACGGTGGACGAGATCATCCGCCGCTCCGTCGCCGCGAACCAAGCCGGCTGGAAAGCCGCGCCGGCATACTCGTTTACAGAGCGGGATGTGGAAAGCCATCGTGGCGGCGCGAAGACGGTGAAAGTCTATCGCGTCCTCATGATCGCGGGCTCGCCTTACCAAAGATTAATCTCCATCGGCGGCCGGCCTCTTTCCAAACAACAGGACGCGAGGGAACAGACCAAGCTCAAGAGCGAGGCCGAACGGAGGCGGCGCCAGTCGCCCGCCGCCGCGAAGCGCCGCATCGCCAAGTACGCCCAGGAGCGCAAACAGGATCAGGCGATGCTGGTCGAAATGACCGCCGGCTTCGAATTCAAACTGGTTGGCGAAGGCAAGTTGGACGGGCACGATGTCTGGGTGCTGGACGCCTCGCCGCGCCCCGGTTACCAACCGAAGTCGCGCGAAACGAAAGTGCTGACATCCATGCGTGGCAAGCTCTGGATCGACAAAACGCAGTATCAGTGGGTGAAGGTGGAGGCCGAGGTGTTTAGACCCGTAACCTATGGAATGTTCATTGCCAAGGTAGGGCCGGGAACGAAGTTCGAGCTGGAACAAGCGCCGGTGGCGGGTGGAGTTTGGATGCCCACACATTTCAGCACCACGGTGCGGGCGTCCGTGCTCGGTTTCAACGACAATTCCACCGACGATGAAAGTTACAGCGGCTACATGCCGAACGAGGCCGCGCTGCTCCAGGCGATGGCTAAATAACCCGGGCGCCGTCTATTCGCCGATGGCGCTCTTGGCCGCGCGGAAGACATCGGCAAGCATCGCGGGCGTCAGTCTTCCGGTGAAGGTATTCTGCTGGCTGGGATGATAACAAGCGATGAGCGCGGGATGGCCGAGGCCCGTCCGGTATCGCTTTCCATGGCCGAAGACGAAAGCCGCGCGGCGCTCGATGACCCCCCGGTCGAACAGCATCGAGAGATAGACGTCGAACGCAAAACGTCCCAGCGCCACGACCACTCTGGCGTTGGGAAGAAGATCGATCTCCCGCTCGAGAAAGGCGCGGCACGCGCCGGTTTCCTCCCGCGACGGCTTGTTATCCGGGGGCGCGCAGCGGACCGCCGCGGTCACATACGCTCCCGTCAAAACGAGCCCATCGCCGGGGGAAATGCTGGAAGGCTGCGAGGCGAAGCCGGTCTCATACAGCGCCCGGAATAGGAAATCGCCGGAGCGGTCGCCGGTGAACATCCGTCCCGTTCGATTCGCTCCGTGCGCCGCCGGAGCGAGGCCGACGATCAGCAATTCACCGTTGGAGTCCCCGAATCCGGGCACCGGGCGTCCCCAGTATTCCGATTCGCGAAAGGCGCGGCGTTTTTCCCGGGAGATCCGGGTGCGATACTCAACCAGCCTGGGACAGAGCGTGCAAGCCGTGATCTCGCCGTTCAGTAAGGGAAAGGAATCGCGGCCCACGTATGGGTTTCATTTTCCCATGGCGGGGAACTAACCGGCCAAGCCGAGACACGAATCGGCGATGGAATGATGCATCGACAACATGCCGGAAAGATCGTTCATCGCGGGAATCATGATGCCCGGAAGCGACTGGTGCGCGATGTTCAAAAACGCGGCGACCACGTTGGGATCGCGCCATCCCTTCCGGACTTCTTCGCGGAGAATTTCCACGGCGTCCTCGTGATTCATCGCCGGCTTGTAGCACCGGGCGCTTGTCAAGGCGTCGTAAATGTCGCAAACCTGCAGAATCCGTGCGCCGAGCGGAGTATCGTCCTCGCGAAGACCGTCGGGGTAGCCCTTGCCATCCCAGCGTTCGTGATGATTGCGGATGATGGGGAGAACGTCGGTGAGACTTTTCATCGGACGGCAGATTTCTTCGCCCTTGATGGGGTGCATGCGCATGATCTCCCATTCCTTGGAGTTCAGCGCGCCGGGTTTGAACAGGACGCTGTCGGGAATGGCGATCTTCCCGATATCGTGCAGGTAACCGCCTCGATAAATCGCCAGCCGCTCCGACGCCGAAACGCCCATCGCTTTGCCCAGCGCGACTCCGTAGACGGCGAGCCGGTGGCAGTGCTCTCCCGTGAATCGGTCCCGTTGCTCGACCGCTTGGGCGAGAGTGAAAAGGATTGCTTCCGCTTTTTCGAGCGAATCGGTCATGGTCTTATTTCTCAGCATCGCCGAGACGCGCGCGCGAAGTAAGTCGGTGTGTACGGGTTTGGCGATGAAATCATCGGCGCCGGACTCGATCGCCGCGATCTCGTGGTTTACGCCGCGGGCCGTCGTGAGAACTAAGACGGGAATCAATTGGGTATCGGGATTCGCTTTGACCCACCGGCAGAATTCCAACCCGGAGATGCCCGCCAATTTGGTCGCGACGATGACCAGGTCAACCGGGTCGTCTCCTAAGATCTCCATCGCCTCGGTGGCGTGACGACACTCCAAAACCCGGTACGATCCGTGCCGAAGCACCGCTTTGACCGCGCCACGGCTGGCTTCGTCCGGCTCTACCAACAAAACCGCGGGCTGAGGGCGAAGGGCATGGCTGACACTTAGAACCGGCCCCG
The DNA here is from genome assembly GCA_963823105.1 of uncultured Acidobacteriota bacterium. Classification (GTDB taxonomy): domain Bacteria; phylum Acidobacteriota; class Terriglobia; order Bryobacterales; family Bryobacteraceae; genus JAJYKC01. The sequence goes on along the minus strand of CAWGKC010000002.1, from coordinate 495,414 downwards.
GTTTGAAGCGTTCGATGACGGCGGCGTCTTGCGTGCGCATGGGTCTCCAATGCTTGCGGTGAACCCGAAAGCAGTCGCTTCCCTGGCCCGCTTAATAAGCTGTTATCGGCAAATGGAGGGAATCCCTTGAGGGGAAAAGTACGATTAGGGCTGAGAAGCTTGCGATGGGCTCGCCGCTCCTCCGCTCGCCGCTGCCGTTGAAAGATGGCTGGCGATCGAATTTACATAATTTTTCGTTTCCGCGATCGGAGGAACGCCCTGAGCCTCGTCTACGCGCTTTTCCCCGGCGTTATACGCACTGAGCGCCAGCGAAGTGTCGCCATGGTACTTATCGAGTAACTGCTTAAGTAGTTTCACGCCGGCGGTTACGTTCTCCACCGGATCGAAAGCGTCGCCCACATTCATCTGACTCACTGTGGCCGGCATCAATTGCATTAGCCCCATCGCGCCCTTTGGCGATTCGGCGCAAGGCTTCCCACCCGACTCCTGTTGAATCACGGCCTGGACCAGTTCCGCCTTCACCCCTCCCTTTTCGGCCGCTTCGTCCACAATCGGATCGAGGTCTTTCTTCGGCAGAGGGTCGCAGTCGGCGCTGGCGGTATCCCCTAGCGGCGGAGGCGTAGGCCATGGGACCGTAAAAAACCCGCCATCGCCCGATGAAACTCCGCTGGGCGGCAGTGCCGCTTGACGGCGGACCGACACGATTTGTTCCTGGAGCGCCGAGGTAAATGAGGCATGAACGGCGTCCGCAGGCTCGGGAAGCGCGGGCGCGGCCGCCGGTGTTTGCGCGGCCAGCAACCCACTTATCCCAATGAGGAAAACAAGAGCAATGAATCGCGCCACAAGATTCCATCGACGGAATGCTTCGGCGACTTTAGATTCCTAGAAGGAAATCGGCAAACAGAAATAGTTCAACAAGTTTTCGGCGCGTAGCTTTATTACGCCGACGAAACGTTCTCACATAACCGATGGAGTTTTACGGGCGATGCCCTTGGTTCGTTTCTCGCTTTGCCGTTCCGATCCGATTTGCTTTCTTCCCTTCTTCTCTTTGTTTTCTAAGAATTTAGTGCAACGTTGCGTTTTTACGAAGATCAAAAACCCGTTCAGGTAACCCTTAAACTGGATAGGGAGCCGCGTCAAACGCGAGCGGCCAGCGCCCACCTTTTTGCATTCGCGATCTCCCTTGTCTAGAATGGAGACCACTTAGCGGCGAGGACGAAGATGATCAGTCGTCTCGCTCTTGGTTACACAATAGCGCGGGGGGTGTGAAAAGCGAGGGGACGCGATGGCGAGAATGGGGTGTAAGGTATTGAGGGGAAGGGGGATATAATTTTTTCGGCGCGTTGTGACTTGAGATTTGGGGGTGGTACATGAGCGCGAGGCCTTCACGTCAAGGTATTGGCGACGGCACCGCCGGAGAGGAGATAGAATGTGGTGGCTCCATTACCGGAGGCGGTGCCTTCGGAGACGGTTGGGGTTTGGTTCATGCCGTTGGTGGTGAGGAAGGCGACCACCTTGTGAGCGTGGGCGCATTTCTCGCTGCCGGAGAGGAAAATGACGAGGCGGGCGAGGGAGGCTCCTTCCTGTACCAGTTGGTGGAAGAAGGCTCCGAGCTCGGCTTGTTCGTCGCCGAACTGGCCGCCAAAATGGTACATGCCGCCGATGTCCGTTACCGGGTCGTATACGGCGAGGGCGGTGCAACTGCGAAGATCGGTGGCGGCGACGTAATCGTTTTGCGCGAGTATCCCGACGAAGCACTTTTTGGGCGCGTTCAAGTTTGCCTTTTGGGCGCCGGTGGGCGTGGCGACACTGATGGGCTGCGCGAGCGCGAAGCCGAGCTTTTGCAAGTTTTTGGGAGGAGGCGCCGACGGGCCGCCCAAGCCGCGTCTGGTGGGGGTTGCCAAATGACAGTGTATCGAATGGCGCGCTGGGAGGATAGAAGAAGATGGAACAACGGATCAGTGTGGTGACGCTGGGGGTGAAAGACCTCGCTGTTGCGAGGCGATTTTACGCCGAGGGGTTGGGATGGAAGCCGGTGTATGAAGACCAGGAGATCGTATTTTTTCAGGCGGGCGGGACGGTGTTTGCGCTGTTCGGGCGGGAGCAGCTCGCGGCGGACATGGAGTGCGATGCGGCGGCGTTCGAACGGGCGGCGATGGCGTTGGCCTATAACGTCCGGGCGAAGGAGGAAGTGGATCCGCTGATGGCGCGGGCCGCGCGCGCGGGCGCAACCATATTGAAGGCGGCGCGGGAAGCGTCCTGGGGAGGGTATTCGGGTTATTTCGCCGATCCGGACGGGTTCGCCTGGGAAGTGGCGTGGAATCCGGCGTGGGCGATGGGGATGGACGGCGGGGTGACGTTTCGCTGACGGAGCGGGCTTGCGCAAGAGCGGTTGTTCACGTAGGATGGACAGTACCCGCGACCCTGGTGTCGGCGCCAAAATGCCTGGCCACGAACAGAACGGCGCCGTGTCTGCCGCCACCGTACGGGACCAAGTGGACAGGATCCTCCGGAGCGGAGTGCTGAGCGGCTCGGAGCTTTTGAGGAACACGCGCAAAACGGAGCGCGGCGCGATCCGTTCCTTACTGAGTCTGGCGGTGCGCGCCGCGCCCTTTGCGCTTTTGAGGAGTTTGCTTTCCTTCCTGGCGGAGCGGACGCTGGACAAGCCGGGCGAGGCAATCAAAGAATATGAGCTGGCGACCGGGGTGCTGGGCCGGCCTCCGGCGCCGGACCCGTCTTGCGGGCGCGGACCATCAGCAGCCGGAACTGCATTGGCACTCCGCCGCTTACGCCCACCTTTAGCAGTGCCTCGAAATCGGGCAGTCTCCCGCCAGCGGAAGCGCCCAGGCGATTCTACAATTCCTGCACCGGATCCGCCCGACGCTTCCGTTCTTCCGGGCGTTTTCCCGCCGCCGAAGAACGTCGCCTTTCCGTTGCCGGTGTCGGTGTCGGCGCAGACGTTCAATCTTGGCAGCGGACCATTTCTGGTTCCGCTGGTTTATAACTGGAACATCGCGGTGGAGCACGAGTTCGGCGGGGACTGGCTGGGACGGATCGCCTATGTGGGATCGCATTCGAGCCATCTGCAGCTTAAGACGGATTTGAACCCGGCGACTTATATTCCGGGCAGTAATCTGTCGGTGGACAAGCGGCGGATCTTTCAAAACTATTCGGATGTCTTTTTGAACGACGAATCGGGAAACGCGAATTTCAATTCGATGCAGGTGACGCTGCAAAAGCGGTTCGCGCGCGGGATGTCGCTTCTGGCGAACTACACCTTCGAAAAGTCGATCGACAATGTGCCACCCGGCGGAGGTTCCGGCGCCTCTGTCGCGGGAGGCGGGAGCAATGCGCCGCTGCCGTGGTATGTGCCCGGCGGGAGCCAACTCGACTACGGTCCCTCGGAGTTCGATCGCGAACACGTATTCGTGCTCTCCTATGTGTGGGACATCCCGAAGCCCCCCGGCTCGAACGCGTTTGTGACGGCATTACTGGGCAATTGGGAGATTACCGGCATTGTGTCGGCGGAGACGGGGTTCCCATTTACTATTTACGCGGGCAAAGACATTTCGGGAAGCGGGTTGAACGCGGACCGCGGCGTGTACGTGGGCGGGAACGTGTTGGGAAGCACCGCCTGCCACAGCGCGCCTTGCGTAAGCTGGCTCAATCCGCAGGCGTTCGCGCTGCCGGCCAAGGGCACGGTGGGAAACGTGGGGAAGGGCGCGATCTTCGGGCCGGGATTGTTCAATTGGGACATGGGGATTTTCAAGAACATTCCGATCACGGAGCGGTGGAGCGCGCAACTGCGGGGCGAGTTCTTCAATGCGCTGAACCATCCCAATTTCACTAACTCGGGGAATAACTACCCGAACAATAGCGTGAACTCGGCCGGCTTTGGAACGATCACGGCGGCTTACGATCCGCGCATCATTCAACTGGCGCTGAAGGTGTTCTTTTAGCGCGGGCGGGCCGACGACGATTCGGGCTCCGCAAGGTTCATGCGAGCGTATGGCCGGCTGTCGATTCATTTCTTGCGTTGAAACAACCGCTCGTCCCAAATTACATTCTGCGGCTTGGAAGCGGCGATGTCTTTGAATTCGGGATGCTCAGGATTCAGGAGAACATTGTGTTCGCGGCCACGGGTCACAACACTTGGTACGAGGAGAACCGCTGTCCGCCGTTCTTCCAGCCATTCATCGCCGTAGGAGCGGCTCACAATCCGGTCGTCGGCGTCCCAGCCCGGCAGCTTCTCCGCAACAACAGCTTCTACTCCAATCGCGCCGGGGATTGTGATTTCAACGACAGCGTGTGTTTTGGGTACGCGGCCCAAATTGCCGTGGACCAGGATTTCGAGGACAGCACCAGCGAAGGTCTCCGCCGCATAGATCATGGGCCGGCCTGGGGAGTTCCAACGGCCGCCAACGAGCCGGGCGCCTGTGCCGTCGAAAACTGGAAAGCGCCGGTCGGCGACGCGAAACGCGCGCATCAGGCAGGGATGCCGTAGAAGAGCCGGTCGAGGAGGTCTTCAACCCGCCGCGCGCCCAACTCGGTCATTGCCGATTCGAGAGGAGTCCGCTTCCCAAGCTCCGGGTGCGGTTTGGTCAGCCATTCGCGCGCATCTTCCCGATCGTTCCATGCATATTCCGCCGCGGCAATCACGCGCGCCAGGCGCTCCGTGCGTTCACTCTCCGCCGCCGAGAGGCGCGTGCGCCGTTTGAAAGTCGCTTCCGGAACAACGCGGAACATGACGCGGCGCGCATCGCCCACAGAGGTGGAGATCCGCTCCGCGGTAAGCCGCAAAGCCCTTTTGGGCAGGCCGAGGGAGATGGTTCTTTCCAAGTCGCGGATTGACCGGATACGACGGCCCAAGATGGCCGTGCCGCCCATGACGTTTGCAATGCTCTCCGGCCGGATCATGTACTTGCTCCTCAGGGATCATTATATCCATATCGATGGCTCATTTGAGCCGGGATGTCTTAAGGAACACGCGCAAAACGGAGTGCGGCGCGAAATGGTTCTTCGATCGTCTGGCGGTGCGCGCCGCACCCTTTGCGCTTTTAAGGAACACGCGCAAAACGGAGTGCGACGCCGACTTGTTCCTGGTCCCATTGGCGCTGCGCGCCGCTCTCTTTACGCTTCCGAGAAAGACCGTCCGAACGACGGTCGCGTCAGCGCCGGAGCCGTTCAAAGAGAACTTGGGGTGTTCTCATTGAGCGGCTATGCCGACCAGTTCAAGAGCACTAAGAGGTCTCAGGCTACATTCCCACTTCTTAGTGGAGGAGATTGAGGGTGTTGGTTACGTCGTCTACGAAGTAGAGGCCTTCGGGGGCGAAGGCGAGGCCGAAGAGGGCGCCGGCGCCGGGAGGGTTGCCGGTTTTGTCGAGCAGCGCTTTGAGAACTTGGGTTCCGTCGGGGCGGGTGATTATCAAGAGGCCGTTGTTGCCATTGACCGTGGCGATGTTTCCGTGGGGGCCGATGGCGAGGCCGAGCGGATCGTTGAAGCTTCCGTTTTCGGCGACGGTGATGCCGATGCCGGCGGAGGTGTGGCGCGCGAGGGCGTTGGGGATGGCGGCGATGCGGTTACTAAGACTGTCGGCGACGTAGAGGGTGTTGTCGGCGGCTAGTTGCACGCCGGTGGGGCCGATCACGAGGGCGGCGGGGTCGGTGCGTTCGGGGAATCCATAGGCGATGACGTCCATGGAGCGAACGCGGGGAATCGTACCTTCCGCGATGGCGAGGCCGATTCTCACGACGCTGCCCTGGTCGACGACGTTCGGGCTGGCGGCGACCGTGCCGTTGAGGACGTTAGTGATGAAAAGAGTGGCGCCGTTCGGTTGATCGAGCGCGGCCATGTCCCAAGGGCCGTTGACCAGTGTGCCGGAGATGGTTTCCGCGACGTTGCCTTTGTTGTCGAGGACGATCAGGCAGCCGGCTTGGGCGGTGGCGGAGGTGCCGTCGGTGGTGGGCAGGCTGCCGACGACGACCCAGCCGGAGCGAAGGACGGCGAGGGCGGTGGTGAGGCCGACGCCGCCGGGGCAGGAGCCGGGAAGAGTGTTGGCGTCGATTTGGGCGAAGAGCGTTACGGTGCCGGCGGGGGCGACATCGACGATTGTCGTGCCGGTGCCTTGGAGGTTGGAGACGTTGTTAAAGTTACTGACGAGGATGTGGCCGGCGATGAGGCGGCCGGTGGTGACGGGGACTCGGGCGACGCCGTAAGGGTTGACGTCGCCGTTCGAGGGGATGGTGGAGGCGACGACGGAAATGTCCGGGGCGGCGGTTGCGGTTTGCGCATTGGATTGCGCGAGGGCGGCGGCGAGGGAGACGAGTAAGACGATGGGTTTCATTTGACAGTGCTCCAGTGAATCGATGTTAGGACGGTTTGTAAGTAAGGACAACGGGCTGTCGCGCGATTTGACAAAGGATTTACAAGGGGGCAACAGTGTGCGGATTTATCGGCCCGGGCGGGAGTGATTTCATTGCGCTAGACTGAACAAGCCGATCTCGGAGAGATGGACGATGCAGGAGCCCGAACCATCGCCTCAAACGGAGGCGCTCGATGCGACCGAGGCGATGACCGCCGCGCCGGAGCAGGCGGCGGGGGAGATCATCGGTCCGTACCGGCTGGTGGATCTTCTTGGGACGGGCGGGATGGGCGAGGTGTGGCTGGCCGAGCAGAAGCAGCCGGTGCGGCGGCGGGTGGCGCTGAAGCTGATTAAGCCGGGGATGGATACGCGCGAGGTGGTGGCGCGATTCGAATCGGAGCGGCAGGCGCTGGCGCTGATGAATCATCCGGCGATCGCGAGGGTGTTCGACGCGGGTGCGACGGCGCAGGGGCGGCCGTACTTCGCGATGGAGTATGTCAGCGGCGTTCCGATTACGGAGTACTGCGATAAGCACCGGCTGGGCATGCGGGAGAGGCTGGAGCTGTTTGTACGCGTGTGCGAAGGGGTGCAGCACGCGCATCAGAAGGCGATTATTCATCGGGATTTGAAGCCGTCGAACATTCTGGTGGGGGAAGTGGATGGCGCGGCGGCGCCGAAGATCATCGACTTCGGAGTGGCGAAGGCGACGGCGCAGGGGCTTACGGCGGCGACGATGCTGACGCGGGCGGGGGCGCTGGTGGGCACGCCGGGCTATATGAGTCCGGAGCAGGCGGATTCGGGCGGGGAAGACATCGACACGCGAACGGACGTTTATTCGCTGGGCGTGGTGCTATATGAGCTGCTGGTGGGCGCGCTGCCGCTGGATTTTCGCGCGCTGCCGCTGGACCAGATGCTGCGGAAGCTGAGGGAGGAGGAGACGCCGAAGCCGAGCACGAAGGTGCGGACGCTGGGGGAGCGAGCCGGCGCATTGGCGGAGAGGCGGCACACGGAGCCGGCGGCGTTGGCGCGGCAACTGCGCGGCGATCTGGACGCGATCGCGGGGAAGGCGCTGGAGAAGGACCGGTCGCGGCGGTATGGGAGTCCGGCGGAGCTGGCGGCGGACATTGGACGATATTTGCGCGACGAGACGGTGATGGCGCGGGCGCCGGGGACGGCGTACCGGCTTGGCAAGCTGGTGAGGCGCAACCGGGGGCTGGTGGGGAGCGCGGCGGCGATTCTGCTGATCTTGATGGGGGCGGCGATCGTGAGCACGCGCGAGGCGATTCGGGCGATCCGGGCCGGGCGGGAGGCGGCGGCGAGTTTGAAGCGGTCGCGGGAGGAGACGGCGAAGGCGCAGGCGGTGAACGCGTTTCTTCAGGAGATGCTGCAATCGGCGGATCCGCGGCAGGCGAGCAAGGCGGACCCGGAGAAGGGGCGGGACGTGACGGTGGCGCATGTTTTGGACGAGGCGGCGAGGCGGTTGGATGGGGGGTCGCTGCGCGGGCAGCCGTTGGTGGAGGCGGCGGCGAGGGAGAGCCTGGGGACGACGTTCGCGGGATTGGGGCGGTACGCGGAGGCCGAGCGCGAGCTTCGCGCCGCGCTGGCGCTGCGGCGTGCGGCGCCGGGGGCGTCCGAGGCGGAGGTGGCGGAGAGCGAGGCGAAGCTGGCCGAGCAACTGGCCTTCGAGGATAAACTTCCGGAGGCGGAGGCGATGCAGCGGGACGCGCTGCGGCTTCGGATGAAGGCGTTCGGAGACCGCGATTCGCAGGTTTCGCAAAGCCTTACCGACCTGGCGATCGTTTTACAGTTCGAAGGTAACCTGAAAGAAGCCGAGACGCTGGCGCGCAAGGGGCTGGCGATCGACATACAGAACGGCGCCAGAGAGGAAGCCGCGGCGAGCGAGCACAATCTGGGCATCATGCTCCGCATGGAAGGGAAGCGGGCGGAGGCGGAGGCGATGTTCCGGCGGGCGCTGGCGGCGCGTTTGGAGATCTCCGGCGCGGAGCACCCGTCGACGGCGCAGACGATGAATCAACTGGCGTACGTCCTGCACGACGAGGGGAAGTTGGACGAGGCGGAGAAATACGCGCGCGAGTCGCTGGCGATGTCGCGGCGGCTTTTGGGCGAGGAGCATCCCGATGTCGCGGTGGGATTGAATCACTTGGCGACGGTGTTGCGCGACGAGGGGAAGCTGGACGAGGCGGAGGCGATGTTCCGGCAGGCGCTGGGGATCGGGCGGAAAGTTTGGGGCGCCGACCAGACGGATACGGCGCGAGTGGAAGCGAATCTGGGTTCGCTGCTGGCTCAGAGGGGGAAGCTTTCGGAGGCCGAGGGGATGCTTCGCGAATCGCTACGGAGCCGGCGGAAGGTGCTTCCGGCCGATCATCCGGACATCTACGCGAGCGAGGGGAAGCTGGGAGGGGTGTTGGCGCGGGAGGGGCGCTTTCAGGAGGCCGAGCCGCTGCTGCTGAGCGACTATGGGTGGTTGGAGAAGGCGCCGGCGCGGTTTGCGGAGGGTAAGCGGGCGGTGGAAGGGCAGATTGCGGCGATGTACGCGGCGTGGAATCGCGCGGCGCCCAGCGCGGCGCGGGCGAAGCTGGCCGGGGAGTGGAAGGCGAGGGCGGGGGGATCGTGATGGGCGAGGCGGGCGGCGGGATCGGCGGTGTGTTTGTGTGGCGGAGGCGGATTGGCGTAGCGCTTCTGGGGATGAGCGCCGCTACGGCTTTTGCGCAAACGAGTGCGCAGAGAACCATTCCTGGGACTGGGGGCGCGGAGGTGCTCCTTGTCGATCCGGTGGCATCACCCAGGACGCTCCTGCAATTGATTCGGGCGTCCAGCGTCATTGTGGACGGCACGGTGAGCGGCCTCCTGACGGTGATCAATACGAGAGAGGGTCCAGGCGCGCCAAGGCTGGAAACCCATTCGATCGTGGCGGTGAACGCGGTTCTGTACGGCCGCGTTCCGAACGGTTCCGCGAACCTGCTGATGGCGCAAATCGGCGGACGGTTGGGGGACCGGAGCGTCTCGGCCGAGGGCGACCCGCTGGTGCTGCCCGGCGAACGCTATGTTCTTTTTCTGGTTCCGGACGCGCGGCGGGAATTGCCGAATCGGACGGGCATGCCTCGCTATGCGGTCACGGGCGTATGGAGCGGGAAGGCGAAGATCGTCGACGGGCGCGTGGTTTTCGCCGCCGCGGCCAGTCCGGAGTTGAAGACCTACGATGGGCAGCGCGTTGACGCGTTCCTGGGGATTCTGAAGGAGACGATAGATCATCCGTGGAGCGACGCCGGGCTTCCGATCCACTGATCGAGGCTGGCTATTGAATTAGAAGGCGGTCGACTTGGGTGTTCCAGGCCATTTTGAGAGACCGGGGAATGTCCGGGGCGTCGAGAAGTTCCATCAGAGCTTGGTTGAAAATCGTTCGTCCTTTGCGACCCATCGTCGCCAGGGACTGGACGATCCATTCCTTGACTTCGAGGAAATTCACTTCGTGACCTTGGGCGAAATACTGCGCGGCTTGCAGGCGCGCGGAGGGATCGAGACTGGCGAGGCGGACGAAGAAGAGGTAGTCCTCAATGCCGTGAGGTGCGATTTTTGTGTTGAAGGTGGAGACGATACGATTGTGGTCCAGGGGCCGCTCAGTAACCTCCGCAGCGAGGAGTGTACGGCCGGCGGAGCTTATGGTGATGTCGCCTCCGGCGCTAGATGCGGCGTCGGAGACGTTGATTCCTTGAAATTCGATCTTCCAATCGAGGGAGTAAAATTCGCGAATCGTCCGGAAGGCTGAGACGACTAGCAAGACGGGGAAGCGGCCTCCGCTGGGCGTGGCCAGGAGGCCGGAAATTAAGGCGCCAAACTGCTCCAGGCTGATTTGCCGGAGGCGGCTGAGCGGAACGATGGAGGCTTCGCGTAGTGCGGCGAATTTGAACATGAGGTAGCGAAGGAAGGATCGAAGTTCGTCCTCGCCGCCGGTGTTTTCGAGGTATTCGATCAGGGCTAAGAAGGCGTCGTACCCAGGCTTGTCCCGCAGGCCGCCACGAGTGCTCTCGGTAAACGTGACGGAGCGGCGAAAGACCCCGAGGTACGCCCCTTTCGAACTCGGGATGCGATGTTCGTGGAGGAACGGATTGACGGCCTTCTCATCCAGGGTGCGGCCGTTGAACGCCCGGCCGCCTTGATTGACGTACGGCAGGCGAATGTCAATGCCACGGTCCTGGATGCGGGCGATGGCGCAACCTATCAGCGCCTCGCGGTAGGCCTGGGTGTTAGAGGCGAAGACGACCTCGCAGGTCTCCTGGACTTGCGGAGGGACCTCGGGCGTCAGGTTAGAAAGTAGGTCTTGTTCGGCTTCGGAAAAGACTTCGTTCAGTAGTTTACGGGCGGCATCGTAGTCGAGCGGCATTGCCGGCCTAATAGTTCACCCAGAGGGCTTCGCTGCGAAGTTTCTTGATCGAATGGCAGAGTTTGGCGGGAGCCTCGACACATCGCCAGCCGCGATAGAGAGTGTCCATCAGATCGCCGCGGTAGCCGGAAAGGGCGACGTTCCCCTTTGCGGATTTCAGGGCGGAGGACAAGGCCCGGTGTTCGAGGTCGTTCATTTCGAAGGCGTACGCCTTGCTGTCGCCGCGCGAGGCGTGTACGTAGGGAGGGTCGCAGTAAAACAGCGTGGACTTGGCGTCGTAGAGTTTGATTATATCGATGGCGGGGCGATTTTCGATCTGAACCCGGAGGAGGCGGGAGGCGATTGCGGGAAGGTCCTCCACGCTTCCGAGCCAGCGGGAAACGACCCCTGACATGCCGGCGCGGCTGGTGTTTTTGCAGTTGGCCCACCTGCCGAGGGAGGCGGTCTGAGCGAGGCCGGTGCGGGCTTGGCGAGCGCGGACGAAGAACCTTCGGGCTCGCTCCAGATCGGAAAGAGCGCCATCGGCCTTCGAGACGGCGACAAAAAACTCTTCGCGAGAGAACGGAGTAAGGCCGATGGCTTCGACAAGCTTATCTTTTTGGTCACGGAGGACGCGGAAGAAGTTCGCCACTTCGCCGTCGATGTCGTTATAGGTTTCTACCGGCGACGGAGGCCGGTTGAGCAAAACGGCGGCCGATCCTGCGAAGGGTTCGCAGTAGTGGTGACACTCCGGAAGCAAGGGAAGCAGCCATTTCAGGTGGCTGAACTTGCCGCCATACCAGCCGAATGCGATCAGTTTTCCGCGCTTTTTCCGGGGATCGGAGGCGGCGGTTCCCGCGGGCTCGCCGTTGACGTAGATCGGTGATGGTGATCGGCCCGCACCCATTGCATTTAAGGATAGCAGCCGGCGGTTCAAACAATTTGGGCTATTTTTGTCGCAAGGGGAATCGGTAACGCCGAAGGCGTCTTCGGCGAAGGGAAACGCCCTCTGCGATGCGGGATCGTCCACTGCGGACTTATCGGCCAAAACGGCGAAACAAGCATCCGCTACAGCATGTATTTGATGTCGGAGGCGTGGGTGGGGTAGGCGAAGAGGGTCTCCTTTAGCTTGGCGGCGGGGAGGGCGTGGCGGATGGCGAGGGCGAAGAGGTTGATGGTTTCTTCCGCCTGGGAGCCGAGGAGGTGGGCGCCGAGGATGAGGCCGGTGGCGCGCTCGACAAGGACCTTGGCTCCGGAGCACGGTTCGGCGGTTCGGCGGGAGGAATACCATTGCGAGGTATCGAGAAGCGGGGCGTCGAATTGCAATCCTTGGGAGCGCGCGTCCTTCTCCTGGAGGCCGACGGAGGCTAGGGGCGGAACGGTGAAGACGACGGAGGGGACGGCTCGATATTCGGCGATGCGGTGATTTCCTTCGAGCAGATTGGCGGCGACGAGGGCGCCATCGTAGGCGGCGACGGGGGTGAGGCGGGGCGCGCCGGTGGCGGCGGAGTCGCCGGCCGAATAGATGTTGGGGTTGGAGACGCTTTGCAGATATTGGTTGACGGCCACGCCGCGGAGAGGGTCGTAACGAACGCCGGCGGCGTCGAGATCGAGATCGTCGATTTCGGGAACGCGGCCGGCGGCGTGGACGACCATGGCCGCGGGATGGGTTTGTTTTTCGGTTTCCGTTTCGGCGTGGACGGTGAATTGGGCGGGACCTTTTTCGATGCCGACGGCTTTGGCGCCGAGATGGACGGCGACGCCGAGGGCGCGCGTTCTTTCCACCAAGCGAAGGGTCAAATCGGGATCGAAATGGGGCAGCGGGACGGCGCCTCGATGGAGGATGGCGACCTGGGCGCCCGCGCGGGCGGCGAGGTGGGCGAATTCGAAAGCGATGTAACCGCCGCCGATGAAGACGATGGGCGAGGCGAGGTGAGAGAGCTCGAGGAAAGATTCGCTGGTGATGAGGAATTCCTCGCCGGGGATATTGAGGGACGCGGGCCGGGCGCCGGTGGCGACGACGACGCGATTCGCTTCGACGTGTTTCGCTTCGAGGATGCCGTCGCCGATGCGGAGGGTGGTGGGGCCGGTGAACCGGGCGCGGCCGGTGAAGGCGGCGATGCCGGCTTTCTCGAAAGCGCGCTCGCGCTCTTCGGGGACTGGGGCGGTGAAGGAACGTTTGAAGCGCATCAGCTCCGGCCAGTCGATGGGGGCGGTGGCGTCGCCGGCTCCGTGGCCGTCCATGCGGCGGTACCAGTCGATCAGCTCGGCGGCGCCGACCAGCACCTTCTTTGGATCGCATCCGCGCAGGGCGCAGGTGCCGCCGAAGGGGCGCGAATCGACGATGGCGACTTGCCAACCGGCGGAGCGGCAGCGGGATGCGACGGTGAAGGCCGCCGAACCGGTTCCAATGACGGCCAGATCGAAGCTGCTGCTCATAGTTTGCTCCTCCGGGGGTTATTCCACCCGGGCGCCCGAGATTCCAGATTCGCACGAAGTGTGCGGAGGGAACGGGCGCCCGGGTGGAAAGGAGAAGCGGATTATACGGGCAGGAGTTCGTACCAGCCGTTGATCATGGGGCCGAAGGGCGTTTGAGTTACGATGCGGTGCTTGAGGAAGCTGCCGCGGGGGTCGGTGACGATGACGCCGTCGGGAGTGGGGTCGCCGGGGAGGGCGAAGTAGACGCTGCCGAAGTTGAGGCCACCGACATAATCGGAGGGGGCTGGGGCCGGCGAGGGAGGGGGGGCGGGGGGAACGAAGGCCGGGAAGTCGGCGATGTTCGTGGAGACTTTGATGGAGCCGGCGGGAGGATTATTGGGGTCGTAAGGGGTGAGGCCGGGTTCGAAGATGCCGGGGGCTTCCTGGATGGGTGGCTGGAGGGCCGACGGGACCCAGGTGTAGCCGTAGGACTGGCGGAGGCGCATGACCTTCCAGGGGTCCCACTTCCAGATCATGATGGGTACGTCGATGGTGAAGCCCTTGGCGGCGAGAGCGATGGCGGTTGTCGCGGGGCTGGACAGATTTTGCAGAGCCTGGACCTCGGGCGGCTGGGCGGCCCAATAGGCGGCGTCGAAGACCGGATTATCGTCCGGGGTGGGATTGACGGGAGTCACGGTTGTAGTGCTCATGGAGAATCTCCTTTTCGAAAGGGAGAGTAGCAGACGGGGGGAGCGGGGCCGCGGGAGGAGATAGAGGAAAGGGAATGGAATGAATGGGATGGGGTTGGGAAGAATTATGTGAATGCGGCGTGGGACATGCTATGCTTTTGTGGCGGATAACGACTTTGAGGGAGGGATTGCGATGCCTGACATTGTGGATGCGGCGAACCTATACAACACGAAGATCCTGGCGAGGACGGGGGTGTTGGGGGGAGGGTTGCCTGGGGCGGGGGTGAACGCGAGCGCCGTCGGCGGGCTGATGAAGCAGGGGGCGTGGGCGTGGACGCAGAACAACACCTACGGGCAGGAGCAGATGGATGTCGATGTGGCCATGTGGTATGGCGCGATGACTTCGCCGGGCGCGGTGGGGGCGTATGGGCTGATTCAGAATTGCTTCCACTTGCTGTATTACGGGGAGATGGCTGCGAAGGGGCAGGATGGGACGTGGAAGACTTGGCGGTCGATGAACTGGCCGGTGGCGATGGCGTTGTCGCATGGCGGGCGGGTGCTGGTGGAGTTGCCGATGGAGGGGAACATGCCGGGGATGAACAACGCGAATTTCTGGACATGGCTGTGGGATTACAAAGCCCCGAAGCCGAGGGCGGCGGCGACGCACGGCATCGACCGGGGGACGGATCCGAACGAGCAGATGACGGCGGGGAAATATCTTCACATGAAGGAAGTGGGCGGGAAGCTGGCGGCTTTCAAGACGAGCAGCGGGGGCGCGCATTACGGGATGGAGATCGCGTTGGGAGGGGCCGGGAACGCGAATCCGTATTCGGGGAAGGCGGTGGCGCCGAACGGGGCGTCGGGGCATTTGTACCTTTACTACCTGCCGCCGACACCGACTAAATTTGGAGGGTTGTTGATCGGCTGCGAAGGATCGGCGCCGCCGGACCGGAAGACTGCCAAGCACGACGATCAGTTTGGCGGAGGGCACTCGATCTTCGGAGGGTCGAATACGTTTTCGGGAACGGGGGGATTGAAATTCGGCGGGGCGAAATTGAAAGATCCGGCGACGGGGACGAAGACGAAAGTGAACTGGCAGGACAAGCTGAGCGGGGGCAAGGGGAGCATGGTGATCGATTTGATCTCGACCGCGGGCGCGGTGGGGACGATCATGGGGCAGCCGGCGTTTCAGACGGCGTGGCTGGGGAATACGGGGCTGTAGGAGCGGGCCGCCGGCGCGGCGCTCAGCGGCCGTAGATCAGGACGTGGAAGGTTCCGGGAATCGGCTTGCGCTGGGCGTTGGCGCCGGAAGGCGGGGTGAAGTCCGAGGTGGTCGACGTAGAGGTTGTGCGTCTTGGGATCGAGCGCCATGGTCTTGGCGCCGAATTCGGTTTTCACGGTTTCGACGGGGGTGAACTTGGCAGGTGAGTCCTCGTGGAAGATGTGGATGGCGCCGTCGCGCGTGGAGAGGGCGATGAGACCGGTTTCGGGGTCGAAGACGGAGGTGTCTACATGGTCGCCGATGGGGAACGGGCCGGCGATGATTTTGCCGTTGGAGGCGTCCATGACCACGAGGACTTTGGGGTTGCGCGCGCCGATGAAGAGAAGATTATGGCGGCGGTCCATGGCCATGGACACGGGCTGTCCGGCGGGTGAAACCGGCCAGCGCGACTTTGATCTTGAGCGTGTGGGTATCGAGGGCGATCACTTCGCCGGTGTCTTCGAGATTGTCGTAGATGGTTCCTTTGCCGTCGGCGACGGCTTGCTCGGGAGAGCCACCGAGGGGGATGGTCGAGACGACGGTTCCGGTGGCGGGATCGATGACGGTGGAGCTTTTGGGTTCGCCGTTGAAGACGAAGACGCGTTTGGAGGACGGGTCGTAGAGGATGGAATCGGCGTCGCGATCGGCTTTGACGGCGCCGGTGATTTTGAGCGTTTTTAGATCGAAGATGGCGGCCTGGCCGGCGTCGCCATCGCTGATGAATCCGCGGCCAAGCGCGGGGACGATGGCGACTCCGTGGTCGCGCTTGAGGCCCGTTATTTTTCCGATGAGGGCGCCGCTGTCGGCGTTGAGGACGATGAATTCGGTGCCGTGGGAGAGGTAGACGCGGCGCGAGGGGGCGTCGACGGCGATGTAGTCGAAATATTCGCCGCCGCCTGGGGCCGCGCCGAGAGGGATTTTCTTGAGCAGGTGGTAGCCGCCATCCGGCGGAGCGGCGGCGACGTTAAGGCCGAGGAAGAAGAGGCAGAGGGCGGCGGAATGTTTCATATAGACAGCCACAGATCAGAATACAAACTTTTTTAGTAACCGAATTGCGCGGCGTTCGTATTATGGGTTAGCATGTTACCCAAGGTATGTTAACTCCTGAAGAAAAGAATCGCGTCGCGCTGCTGCAGGGGACGCTGGACCTGTTGATTCTGCGCATCCTCGTTTTCGGCCCGGAGCACGGGCAGGGGATTGCGCGGGCGATCCAATTGAATTCCGAGGATGTCCTTCTGGTGGATCACGGAGCGCTGTATCCGGCGCTGCAGCGGCTGGAGGCGCAGGAGTGGATTAGCGCGGAGTGGGGAGTGTCGTCGAACAATCGCAAGGCGCGGTTTTACACGCTAACTGTGAAGGGGCGCAAGCATTTGACGCAGGAGATGGGGCGGTGGCGCAAGTTGGCCACGGCGATGGCGCGGATTCTGGATCTGGAAGAACTGAAAACGATGGAGGGCTAAGAATATGTTTCGCCGGCGGCGGCCCGAGGCCGATTTTTCCGAAGAACTGAAGGCGCATCTGGCGCTGGAGATGGATCGGCTTCGCGCCGAGGGGATGAGCGAGGACGAGGCTTATCATGCGGCGCGGAGGAACCTGGGGAACCTGGTTGGCGCGGAGGAGCGATTCTACGAGGCGAACCGGTGGTTGTGGCTGGAGCATACGATGCAGGATGCGCGGCACGCGCTGCGGCGGTTGCGGAAGGCGCCGGCGTTTACGATTTCGGTGATCCTGACGCTGGCGCTGGGGATTGGAGCGACGACATCGATCTTCACGCTGGCGCATGCGGTTTTGCTGAAGTCGCTGCCGGTGGCGAATCCGAGCCAGCTTTATCGAGTGGGAAAAGAGACGCATTGCTGTGTGTGGGGTGGATACAGCCAAGACGGTGAATACTCGATTTTTTCCTACGAGCTATACCGGCATTTGCGCCAACAGACGAAAGGCTTCGAGGAACTGGCCGCTTTCCAGGCGGGCGGCACGGCTCTCGGCGTGCGGCGCGCGCGTAGCAATCGTGCGGCCGAGAGCTTTGGCGGCGAATTCGTTTCGGGGAATTATTTCGCGATGTTCGGCGTCAGCGCTTATGCCGGGCGCGCTTTGACGATGGCCGACGATCGAATAGGCGCTCCGCCCGCGGCCGTCATTAGCTATGGCGTGTGGCAACGGAAGTTCGGATTGGATCCGTCGGTGATCGGCGACGTCTTCAACATCAACGAGAAGCCGTTTACGATCGTCGGGGTTACTCCTCCGGGGTTTTACGGCGACACGCTGCGAAATACGCCGCCCGACTTCTTCCTGCCGTTGGCGACGGAACCTCTCATTCAAGGCGACAGCTCGCTGCTTCCGTTGGCCGACTCCCATTGGTTGGACTTGATCGGCCGCGCGCGCTCCGGCGTTAGTCCCAAATCGATTGAAGCCCAGATGAGGGTGGAACTGCAACAGTGGCTGCGGTCGCACATAAGCGAGATGGATTCAAACGGGCGGCTGAGGCTTCCGAAGCAAACGCTTTATTTGAGTCCGGGAGGCGCGGGAATTACCAGCATGCGGGAGCAGTATGAGCATTGGCTGCAGATCCTGATGATGGTGTCGGGGTTCGTGTTGCTGATCGTCTGCGCGAACGTGGCGAACCTGATGCTGGTGCGGGGGATGGAGCGGCGGCAGCAGATGTCGCTGAGCATGGCGCTGGGTGCGCGGCCGATGCGGCTGGTGAGGCAGGCGCTGACCGAGAGCTTGTTGCTATCCCTGGCCGGGGGAGCGGCTGGGCTTGCGGTTGCGTTCGCGGGGACGCGTCTGATTCTCCATCTCGCATTTGAAACCATAACGGCGTCGCCGATTCGCGCGTCGCCGTCGTTGCCGGTGCTCCTTTTCGCATTGGGCGTTTCGGTGATTACCGGGGTCGCCTTTGGGATCGCTCCGGCTTGGATGGCGGTGCGCATCGATCCGGTGGAGGCGTTGAGAGGCGCCAATCGCTCCACGCGGAAGACTGGATCTTTTTCGCGCAAAACGCTGGTGGTATTGCAGGCGGCGCTGTCGCTGGTGCTGCTGTGCGCTTCGGGATTGCTTACCGAGACGCTGCGCAAGCTGGAACACCAGGACTTCGGTTTCGAGCAGGAGGGCCGAACGATCGTGAAAATCGATCCCGTGCTGGCGGGTTACAGGCCGGAAAAATTAGAAACGCTGTACCGGCGCGTTTACGACTCGCTGGCGAGCATTCCAGGAGTGTCGTCGGTCGCTTTTTGCATGTACTCGCCGCAGAGCGGGGACAGTTGGAACTCCGGAATTTTCATCGCGGGCCGGCCAGCGCCAGGACCCAAGGACGACAGCGAGGCCTCATGGGATCGCGTGTCCACCGGATACTTCGAGGCGATCGGCAACCCGATCGTCAAGGGCCGGCCCATTTCGGAGCGGGACACGGAGGCGTCGCCGCTCGTAGCCGTGGTTAACGAGGCGTTCGCGCGAAAGTTTTTCAAGAATGAAGACCCGCTTGGGAAACGTTTCGGGCAGTACGACATCCAAAGGGCCGGGGAATTCGAAATCGTCGGCGTCGCCAAGGACGCGCGGTATCTGAGTTATGATCTCGACCAACCGGTAGGCCCGTTTTTCTTCGTACCGGAGAACCAAACCGCCGTTCTTACCAAGGCCCAGGAGGTCGTCGACGAGGCGCGCTCGCATTTTCTTCACGACATAGTAATTCGCATGCAACCGGGCGTGAAGCTGCCGGAAGCGCAAGTGCGGCGGGCCATTGCCGGCGTCGATCCGAATATGCCGGTGATGGGAATTCGAAGCCTGCGGGAACAGGTGGCTAGCAACTTCGACGAACAGCGGCTAGTGGCGCAGATCACATCGCTGTTCGGGATTCTCGCGCTGGTTCTGGCATCCGTCGGGATCTATGGCGTCATCGCGTATAACGCCGGGAGCCGCACGAACGAGATCGGCGTGAGGATGGCGCTGGGCGCGGACCGCGGAAATGTGATCGCGCTGATCTTGCGAGGGGCGCTGGTGCTGATCGCGTTCGGACTGCTGCTCGGCGTGCCGATGACGTTCGCGGCGGGGCGGTTTCTGGGCAGTCAGCTTTATGGAGTGAACCCTTACGATCCGGCCGTCGTTTTGACGGCGGTTGGGGCGCTGGCGTTTTCGGCGTTCGTCGCGGCGTTGATTCCGGCGGTGAAGGCGAGTTCGATTTCGCCGATGGAAGCGCTGCGGGCCGAGTAAGTGGCGGCCCGCCGCGCTCGGTTGGGACTTAGTAAGAGAAGAGATCCGACATCGCCTTGACGTTCGAGTCGCAGGCGTGGTTGAGGCAGGGAAGGCCGAGGCCGCCTTCGATCGTCTTGAGCAACGAGAAGTGATTGTAACGAACCGCGCTTTGCGTGCCGCGAAGGCCGTAATTCTTGACTACGATGAGGAGCACTTGATTGGTGTTGGGCGCGACGCTATAGTCGTTTTCGTCCCAAAGGATGACTATGGCGTTCTGGCCGCCGGTCCAGATGGAGGACTGTTTAATGGCGGTCACGATTTTTTGCACGGCGGCGTCGCCTTGCAGAATCAAGGCTGGGTTGAGGCCGGCCTGGGTGCCGTTATCGTTCGGATCATAGTTGCAGAAGGGGCCGGCGTTGCCGCGGCCGTGCTGGTCGTTGCACTGGTTGGGCGCGATGAAGGAAAACCGCGGAACGGCGCCGGAGCGGAGGTCGGCGTAAAGGCCCGCGGAGCCGTCGAAGCCGGCGATGTTGTTCAGGCCGTTATTGGCCGCCACGCCTTCCTGGACGCTGGCGAAGTAGACGAACGGGTCGTGTTTGGCGGCGTACAACGCGACGATATCGCTTGAGGAAAGAGGCGGCGTGAGGGCGGGCGCGATGGCGCTGAAATTCGTCTGGTCGGTGAAGAACCCATCGCTGGTGTTTACTCGATCGGCCCCTTGGGACGGCAGGCTTTCTTGATAGCTTTTCCACGAGTTCCCGATTTGGGCGAGTTGGTCGGCGATGGTGATTCCGGAGGTGTCGGAGGCGGCGGGCACCGATTGAACGCCGTCGATGTCGAGAACGCCGGGAGGGCCGGTGGTTTCGTTGGTGAAGTCGATCGAGGGCGTTGTGGCGTCGGTTCCGACGCCGGAGATCGGGCAAATGTTCGAGCTGGCGGGGACGTCGGTATTGACGAGGCCGGAGGCGAGGTTGGGAGAGCAGGAGGTGTTGTGCCAGTCGGGAGAATTGTCGCTGCGGACGCCGAAGTTGGAACCGCCGACGACTTCGAGATAATTGGTCAGGCTGGGATGGCCGACGGCGAAGTAGTTGGTGGCGGTATTGGCGGTGAGGGCGAGCTGATTGATAAAAGGCGCGTTCGGATTGTTGAGAATCTGGCTGTAGCTGTGGTTCTCCATCATGATGACGAAGACGTGGTCCAGGCGCGGGATGCCGCTGGGGATGGGGCCTTCGGCGGCAAACGCCATGCCCGCCGACGCCGCGGCCAAGAGGCCGAGAATCGCTTTTCTTTTCATGGTCGATACCCTTTCGTTTGAGTCAAGAAATCTTCAGCGTCTCCGCGATGCGGAGAGCTTGACTTCACGAAAGTAACAGGCGGTTGCTACCTCTTCGCTACGAACGGATGAATTTTCGGTGAAGCGGGGGAACGGCTCCGCGTGAAGTCCAGCCTTTCCTGTTGACATCCGACCCAAGATGGCGCATACTCATGTCGGATGCCTTCCCAAAGAGACGATAATGAACGACAGGCGGTGCTGCAGGGAACTTTGGATCTGCTGATTCTGCGGACCTTGGTACTGGGGGCGCGGCATGGGCAGGGAATCGCGCGGTCGATTCAGAGGGAATCCGAGGATGTGTTTCTGGTCGATCACGGGTCGCTATATCTGGCGCTGCAGCGGCTGGAGGAGAAGGGGTGGGTGAAGGGGGAGTGGGGCGTTTCGGAGAATAACCGGCGAGCGCGGTTTTACACGCTGACGGCGAAGGGGCGCAAACAATTGACGGAGAAGGCAAACCAATGGCGGCGGGTGGCGAGGGCGATTTCGCTGATTCTCGGACCGCAAGAGCCGGAGGTATGAAGATGTTCTGGCGCAGGAAACGGACACAGGACGATTTCGCGGAGGAGATCCAATCGCATCTGGCGATGGAGGCCGAGCAGAACCGGGAGAGCGGCGGTGCGGGGACGGACGCGGAGGCGGCGGCACGCCGGGCTTTCGGGAATGTGACTTCCGTCCAAGAAGGCCTCTATGAACATGGCAGGTGGTTGTTTTGGGATCAGCTTGGGCGCGACCTGCGGCATGCGCTGCGCTTGATGAGGCGAAGGCCGGGATTCAGCGCGGTGGTGGTGATTACCCTGGCGTTGGGGATTGGCGCGAACACGGCGATTTTCAGCTTGATCGACGCGGTGTTGCTGCGGCCGCTGCCGTACAAGGACCCTGGGCGGCTGGCGATGTTGTGGATGGACGACCCCGTACACGACGACCACGAGGGTCGTGTTTCGCTGCCCGATTTCAAGGACTGGAAGAAGCAGAGCCGGACGTTCGAGGACATGACGCTCTATGTAGGGCAGACGTTTCTGCTGGGCTCGGACGGGCCGCCGGAGCGGATGCGGTCTGCCAGAGTGGCGGCGAACTTCTTCCCGCTGCTGGGCGTCCAGCCGGAGCTGGGCCGGGCGTTTTCGGAGGAGGAGCAAGAACGCGGCGAGCGGGTGGTGGTTTTGAGTTATGGTCTGTGGCAGCGGCGATTTGCGGGCTCGGCGCGGGCGATCGGGTCGGTGCTGTTCATGGATGGCGGAGCGTCGCGAATCATTGGGGTGATGCCGCCGAAGTTTCAGTTTCCCTTCGCGGATACACAGGTGTGGGAGCCGCTGACCGCGCATCCGTATTGGGCGCGCAACAGAACCAGCCCGCGCTCTTCCGGCGATTGGTTCGTGCTGGGCCGCGTCAAGGCCGGCGTGGGTTGGCCGGAAGCGCAAGGCGAAATGAATACGATCGCCCGCCGGCTCAAGGCGGAGTACCCGGGTAGCGAAGGTCCGGGAGGAGTCGCCGTGGTGCCGCTGCCCATTCAGACCACCGGGAATTTGCGGCTTCCGCTGGCGGTGTTGTTCGGTTCGGTGTTTCTCATGCTGCTGATTGCGTGCATCAACGTGGCCAATCTGCTGATGGCTCGCGGGTCGGTGCGCGAGAGGGAATTCGCGGTTCGAAGGGCGCTGGGCGCGGGGCGGGCGCGAGTGATCGGACAGTTATTGACGGAAAGCCTGGTGTTAGCCGGGGCGGGCGGATTGCTGGGCCTGCTTGCTGGCCGCCGCCGGGCTGAGAGCTTTGATTGCTTTTGGGCCGCAAGATATTCCGCGCTTGGCGCGAGGCGCACCTCGATCTTCGGGTGCTGTTGTTTACGTTGTCGATCTCCGTGTTCGCGGCGGTCGTTTCGGGCCTTTGGCCGGCGATGCAGAGCGGAACACGGCTCGGCGGAAGCAGGCAGTGGACGACGGTGGCGAACCGCGGCATACGGAGCTTGTTGGCGATCGGCGAGTTCTCGCTGGCCCTGGTCCTGCTGACGGGAGCGGGGCTGCTGGTCCACAGCTTTCTGCGCTTAAAGAGCGTCGACCCCGGCTTCCGGCCGGAGAATCTTCTGGTCACACGAATCGATCTGCACGTCGCCAAGACGGCGGCGCAACGCATCGCTTACTTCCCGGAGGCGATCGAGCGTATTCAGGCTCTTCCCGGCGTGCGTTCGGCCGCCGCAGTCGGGCGGTTTCTCAGGTCGTACGGGGTCGAGCCAGTGGTAGTGGAAGGGCAGCCGGCCGCGCCGGAGGGGGGAGACCGGAAGGCCGACGACGACGTGATTAGCGGCGCGTATTTCCAGACCGCCGGTATTCCATTGAAGCAGGGGCGGTACTTTTCCGATGCGGATCGCGAGGATTCCCCTTCGGTGGCGATCGTCAATGAGGTTATGGCAAGGAATTACTGGCCGAACGAAGACCCGATCGGCAAGCGATTCCGTTTTTCCGAGCGCAAGCCGAGTCCGTGGATCACCGTAGTCGGGGTGGCTGGAGACATGCATCGGCAAGGACTGGAGAAGCAGGTTGGACCAGAGGTATTCCGGCCGCACAGGCAGAGTCCGGATAACGAAATGGACATCCTCGTCCGCACGACATCCGATCCGCTGGAGGCGGCAGCCGCGGTTCGTGGCGCGATTCAATCCATGGATAAAACCGTGGCGAAGGCCGGAATTACGACGGTAGAAAGGCAGTTGGGGGAACAGACAGCGGAGCGGCGTTTTCATACGTCGCTCATCGGGTTGTTCTCGTTCATCGCGCTGTTTCTATCGGCCATTGGCATCTATGGATTGATGCATCATTTTGTGGTGCAACGCACTCACGAGATCGGGGTGCGGATTGCGCTGGGCGCGCGGTATGGGAATGTGCTGGCGCTGGTGTTGGGACAGGGCCTGGCTCTGGCCGGCGCCGGAATCGTGGTTGGGATTTTCGGAGCGTTGGGACTTACGCAGATGCTTACGAGCTTGCTCTACGGCGTAACCGCGACGGATCCGGCGACATTCCTGGCGGCGCCGGCGGTCCTTTTAGGAGTGGCGGGGTTGGCCTGCTGGATTCCGGCGCGGCGGGCGGCGCGAATCGACCCGGTGCATGCGCTGCGGCAGGATTGACGGCGGCGATTAGCCGAGCCACTTCGGGTTCTGGGCGGTGCCGTCGAACATGGACGTGGTTTTGAATGGCTCGAACTTGCCGGTGAGGGCGGCGGTTTGGGTTTTGGCGAGGAGGGCTTCCACTTGGGAGCCGTCCATGGGCTTGAAAGTGCGGATGGCTTCGAAGGCCTGGTCGAGGCGTTCGATGCTTTCGCAGCCGTTGATGACGACGGAGGTGGGGAGATTGAGGGCGTAGTGGAGGCACTCGATGGCGGTGACGGCTCCGCTTTTGAGAACATTGCCGTCGCCGAGAGGCTTCATGCCGAGGACGGCGACGCCTTCGTCGACCAGGCGGGGAACGACGTGCTGGACGAAGCTGCGGAAGTGGGCGTCCATGACGTTGAGCGGCATCTGGCAGGCGTCGAAGTGGAAGTTGTTGGCGGCGGCCTGATCGAGCATACGGAGATGGACGGAGGGGTCCTTGTGGCCGGTGAAGCCGATGTAGCGGACTTTGCCGGCTTGTTTGGCGGCGAGGACGGCTTCGAGTGCGCCGTGAGGGGCGAAGAAACGGTCGGGATCTTCGAGGCGGATGTTTTCGTGGAACTGGATGAGGTCGATGCGATCGGTTTGGAGGCGCTGGAGGGATTCGTCGATCTGGGCGGCGGCGGCGGCTTTGGTGCGGCCGTCGAATTTGGTCATGAGGAACGCTTTGGCGCGGTAGCCGTCGCGGAGGGCGCGGCCCATGCGGATCTCGGATTCTCCGCCGTTATAGTCCCAGCAATTGTCGAGGAAATTCATGCCGCGGTCGAGGGCGGAGCGGATGATGGCGATGCCGACGGCGGGGTCCTTGGGGCGGCCGATGTGGTGACCGCCGAGGCCGATGGCGGAGACGCGCTCGCCGGTTTTTCCGAGCGTGCGGTAGGTCATGGGTTTATCGCCGGACGGCGCGGCGGCGGCGAGTCCGACGGTGGCGAGGGTGGCGAGAGCTTCGCGGCGATTCATGGAATGCGGGCCTCCAGGGGTTTCAGGGTGGCGAGAGGTTGATGTTTCGGCGTGCGCAGCCAGGCGAAGACGAAGGCGAGGCCGAGGGCGAAATCGAGGACGCCGGAGAGGACGATGGGGGAGGGGATGCGGTTCTGCCAGGCGAGGACGAAGATGGCGATGGAGTAGGAGAATTTTTCGAGGATGGCGGCGAGCATGAGGGGGCGGTAGCGGCTGGGGCTGGAGCCGATGAGGAGGAAGGCGAACTGCCAGGAGAGGACGGCGCCGGCGAAGCCGTAAAAGAATTCGGGGTGGTTGAGGGGTGGGGGATAGGCAGCGCCGAAGCGGGCTTCGAGGACGTAGAGCGGGGTGACGGCGGCGATGCCGAGGAGGCCGGCGAGCCAGAAGACGGCGCGAGCGAGCGGCATAGGGTGAGTGTATAACACGGGGCGGCGCGGCGGGTTGTCAGAACGGAATGAACCCGATGCGGTTCGCCCACTCCTCCGCTTCCGACGCCGCCCACGCCAAGAGCAACTGGCCGATGGCGGTGCCGGCCTCAAGGTCTTGAGCGAGGATGATGAGGCCTGGACTGGGGTGGTTTTTCAAGAAGCGTTTGAATTGAGATGGCATCGTCTTGCGGTCGTGCGAAACCAGAATTCGGTCCGCCGACGCGGCTAAGAGAAGAACTTCGGAGTCAGATTTGCCATCAAGACACGCCTGGCGGGCGTCCTGAAAGTCAATTACCGGCTCGCGCCTCCGGAGACCGAGGACGATTTTGTGATTGAGATCCGCGTCGGCCTGGAAGCGGGGCCTCACCGATTCGGCGGCAACGCTGTTTGGCGGGCGGAATCGAGTTTGGCGTAGAGGAGAGGATTACGGGCGCGGGCCGCTTCTCGCTCGCGGACGAATTCCGCTTTCTGCTCCGTGAGGTATGAGTCGATGGCGGCGCGGTTCGCCAGGTAGAAGGCGACCGCACCGAAGGCCTGTTCGAGGTTTAGCAGCGGGAAGGAGTCCACGATCCCTTCGGGGGATTCGCCGCGTAGAAAAGCGTATACGACGGAATCGAGCGAGACGCGGGTTCCGGATACGTAGTAACCACCGTCACGATTTTCGACGTATTCCTTCGTCATTGAGGGCGACCTAGTCTAAGTATAAAGGACGGGAAAGGGCGCGGCGGTTGAAGAGAAGAACGCGCTAACTTACCGGGAGCATGACCGTGTTGCCGGCGGCGCCGCTTAGGGACACGACGACGGGCTGGTTCCCCGGGGCGACGCTGGGGACGACGGCGTTGATCTGGTAGAGGCCTACGAATCCGGGTGCAAGGCCGCTGAAGCTGACGGAGGCGTCCGCGCCGCCGATGGTGACGGTTGGTGAAACAGTCGTTTTGCTGGAGCCTCCGGCGGCGGCTCCGTCGGCGGGCTGGGGCGAGACGGCGCCGAGGCCGGTGCAGTAAATCAAAACCGTCTCGCCCGGCGCGGCGGGATGGGCGGTATCGGCAAGCTGGTCGTTGGCGTGGAGGATCGCACCGTAGACAACGCCGCCGGAGCTGTAGCTGAAAATGCCGGGCTGCGCGGCGAGGATGGGCACGGTAACCTGCGCGCTTCCGGCGCCACTGAGCCCGATGACCTGGACGGTGGCGGAGGTGAGAGTGCCCGCCGCCCAGGGGACCTGAAAATTGATCTGCTGCTGGCCGTTTACGTTGTCTACGGCGAAGACCGGCGCGGCGATGCCGTTGACGACGACCACTGCGTTGTCGAGGCTTTCGGCCAACGGCAGCGACGATGCCAGGTTGATTCCCGCGGCTTGCGTGAGGCCGGTACCGAAGACGGTCGCGATCTCGCCCGGAACGAGGCCGCCGGATGCGTAACTGGCGGCGTTCACCAAACCGCCGGCCGCGAAGACGGGGGTGGGCAGCGCGGCGAAGGGGTTGCCCACGGCGAGCAAGGCGGTGTTACTGACGGTTGTGCCGACGGAAACCACGACATCGTTGTCGCCCTGCGCCGCCGATTTCGGCACCAGGAAAACGAACTCCCCGCCGCCGCCGCTCAACTGGCTCTTCGCGGCGGCGCCACCGACCGTCACGACCGGGGCGGCCGGCCCCGTTTCCTGCAAGCCGGAGAGATTGCCGATGATCTCCTCGCCCAGCGCGGCTGGGGATTGCGGTGTTACGGGGCTCGAGTCCGAAAAGTGTTTGAAGGGGAAATAGGGTTGAAAAAACGGCGGGGAATCGGATCCTTCGACGCCGTAACCGGTGCCGTTCAACTCGAGCGCAGACGGCAAAATGGTCACCGGGAAGGCATTCGATTCCACTCCCTGGTAGGAAACGGTGAGCGTCTGGCTGCCCAGCGGCGCCGTGGCGGGAATCTGGGCGGCCAGGAAATAGGAATTCGCCTCGACGTCGATGCCGCTTGAAACGCCGCCGACACTGATGGAATAGTCGCGGCCGGCGCCGTGGGTAAACACGCCGTAAATGAAGATATACGACGACGGCGCGAGGCGGTGGTCGAAAAGGGCGCCGTTGACGACGTCCGTGATCCGCGGCGCGGTCTGTGCGAAGGCGCCTCCGGATGCCGCCGCCCAAAGGATTCCGCATGCCGCAGCGCGGCCCCACGATCCAAATCGAACCATTCCCCGCTCCCCCTTTAGCGCCAGCATCGCGCTTTTCCAAGCGGCGGTCAAGGTCCGGACCGTACTATTTCGCCGGGCTGGCGATTGGTGGTGGAATGATGGAGATGAGGGGATTTTGGCTCGCTCCGATGGTGGTGGCGATTGGGGATGATCGTTTCGGTTTATGGGTATCATCTGGGGCCGCGGGCTGGATGCGTTGGGAAGGCGGATCCGCTGCGGCGGGAAACGGCGAACGCTTTGCGGCCCGTCCAGACGGCGGTGGAGCTGGCGGTTTTTCCGAAGCGGCTGTGCGATGTGGAAGTGAGGGTGGGAGGCGTCGCGGCGGGGTTGCTGTATGTGCAGGCGATGCAGATTAATTTTCAGATGCCGCAGGGAGTGGGGGTGACGGGCGTGGCGGCGGTGGTGAAGTTGGGGAGCGGGCAGCGGACAGAATCGGCGGAGCGGCTGGCGGACGGTGACCTGCGGAGCCGTTCCGGTCACTTCGAATCTCCGCGCCGGGTTGGACGGACACGCTTCCTACCGCACCCAGGCGATGACGGACTTGGTTGGTGAAACGTTCACTAAGAACGAGGCGCTGTCATCAGAAAGCGCTTGAGGGACATACCAATCACGCCGACGTCCATACGGCGCTGCCTCGTCTTCTCATCGGGCGCGAGGCCGTGATCGCGCAATTGCGTTGCTAAGGTTTGAAATTCGATCGCGGCGAGAGAGACTACTCTCGGCCCCTGAGAATAGCGGCCATCACGCGGGGGCTGCGCCGTCCGTGCAGGACTGCGACAACCCAGAGGGGCTTCTCGTCGGGCGCATAGGCGATCAGGTATTCGCGGACCAGAATGAAGCGCAGGGGCCGCGGAGTGAGATCCGGGCGTTGGTGGCCCACATTGGGGAAAGGAACCACAGCATCCACGGCGTCAACAATTTCCGCAATCAGCCGGTCGGCGGCGTCGGGACTATCCGCCGCAATGAACTGCCAAATCTCGTCGAGGTCAACCCGGACTTCCGGGTGGAAATCATAAGTGACCAGTTAACGGGGCGGGGTGCGGCGAGCGGAGGCGCTCTTTTCGCGGAAATGGGCTACGAGCTCGTCACGGGAAATAGGTTTCACCCTACCGCTTCTCAGGTCGTCATAGCGGCTGTCGAGCATTTCGCGCGCCTGCGCCACTTCCTCGAAGTACCCGGCCATGGCGTCCTCAACCAGCTCGTCGGGCCCGCGTCCGCTCTGCGCGGCGAGGTCCTTGAGCTTCTTTTCCGTCTCGGGGGCGAGATGTACTTCCATGCCTTCAAAGATACGGGAAAAGCGGCACTCAGGCAACGGCTTTGAAAGCGTTGCCGGATTGCGGTATCGCCGCCGAATGCCTCAATCCCTCCGCGGTGGTGGCGCGATCAGACGTACTCGATCACGGTTAAGGAAATCGCCTCGGCGTCGATACCGCTTGAAACACCGCCAACGCGAATGGAATCGTCGCGGCCGGCGCCGTGAGTAACGACGCCGTAAATGAGGATATACGAGGACGGCGCAAAGCGGTGATCAAGGTGCGGACCGTACTATTTGGCGGGGCCGGAGATTGGTGGTGGAATGATGGACATGAGGGGATTTTGGCTTGCTCCGATGGTGGTGGCGATGGGGCTGGCTTGGGCGCAGGCGCCGCCAGAGTATTCGGCGCGGACGATTCTTCCCGAAGGCGTGAAGCGGCAGGAGGCGCTTGCGCCGGGGATGATCGTTTCGGTTTATGGGTATCATCTGGGTCCACGGGCTGGATGCGTTGGGAAGGCGGATCCGTTGCGGCGGGAGACGGCGAATGCTTTGCGGCCCGTTCAGACGGCGCTAGAGCTGGCGGTTTTTCCGAAGCGGCTGTGCGACGTGGAAGTGAGGGTGGGAGGCGTCGCGGCGGGGTTGCTGTATGTGCAGGCGATGCAGATTAATTTTCAGATGCCGCAGGGAGTGGGGGTGACGGGCGTGGCGGCGGTGAGGGTCGGATACGAGGGGCGGTTTGGGCCGGCGGCGGTGGTGAAGTTGGGGACCGGGCCGCGAACTGAACCGGCGGAGCGGCTGGCGGAGAAGATGTGGACGGGGCTGCAGGCGGTGCGGTGGGGGACGGCGTACCGGCCGACGGTGGCGTGCGGAGCCGCACCGGTCACTTCGAATCTCCGCGCGGGGTTGGACGGATACGCTTCCTACTGCACGCAGGCGATGGCGGATGTGGTTAGTGCAACATTCTATTATCCGGCGGGGGAGAGCGACCCGGGGTTGTTGCTGCGGCGGGTGGATTTTCGGATGGCGGCGGTTTATCCGGCGATGAGCGCGGAGGTGGAGCGGGCATTAGGCGAGCGTCTAAGGAGGGCGTATGGACCGGGAGAGCCGCCGAAGGGGTTGTATGAGATCGGCGCGGACGGGCCGAATCCGGGGTTGTCGTGGCGGGTGGGGGATGTCACGGTTTTCCTGAACCGGGCATCTCGTCTACACGCCGCCCGATGGCGTTCACGACGGTGTGACGCTCATCGCCGTGCGGCGGGAGGTTCTTGAAGAAGAGGAGGACGAACGGCGTGTGGAGGAAGCGTTTCGGTCCACGACGAAGCTTTCGCCGCCGGTGATTGCGGCCGATTTGGGGACGTTGTATTTTCCGCCGGGTAAGGGCGCGCGGGAGACGCTTGAGGCTCTGGTTGGGCTTTTGCGCGGGGCCAGGGAGGGGGAACGCGAGAGGCGGGCGGCGAGGCTGGTGGCGGCGGACGATTTGGCGGTGCGCCTGAGTGAAGTTCAGGCCGAAGCTTCGGAGGTGGAGCTTGTGCGGCAGCGGTTGGCGGCTTATGGGATTCGATATGTCCAGCCGGGGCGGAACTACGACCATTCGCTGTTGCGGCGGGCGTGGAGGGAATTTCCGGAGACGGAGTGGGGACAGAGGGCGTTCCTACTGCTGCAACAGGCGAGTTGTTCGATTCCCGATTTCGGAGGGCTGGAGTCTTTCCGTGGGGTGATTCGGGAGGGGGAGCAGTTTCTGCGGGACGATCCGGAGACGGCGTTTCGCAAAGAGCAGCTTTACTTTTTGGCGGTGGCGAATGAGACGGAGTGGTCGTTGAGCAGGGCCGTGCCCGGCGATCCGACGGCGGAGGGATCCCACGTGGACGAGGCATCGGCGGAGCGGGCGCGGGAACGGGCGATCGCGCTTTATGAAGAATTGAACCGGATGGCGCCGGGGAGCGAGGAGGCGGACGCGGGGCGGCTGGTGCTGCCGCGGTTGAAGCTGAAGCTGGGGACGGGGCAGCGAACGTTTTTCTGTTATACCGATTGAGCCGGATGGATTGATATACTTCCATCGCAGACGCAGGAGAAAAAAGAATGGGAACTTCGGCCAAAACGCCGCCGCACATCGGTGCGCCCGATATCGTTTGGACGAGCGGGCATTTCGGGCAGACTTCGCGGCGCGACCGGTGGTGGGTATCGCCGCTGTTGGTGTTTCTGGGGCTGGGGACGTTTCTGGTGTACGCCAATTGGGCGGCGTTTCAGAATAAGCACTACACTTACGGACCGTACATCTCGCCGTTTTATTCGCCGGAATTATGGGGGTCGTCGCCGCATGCGATGTTCGGGCCGAAGCCATCGTGGTATCCGGCGTTTCTGCCGTTTTCGCCGGCGCTGCTGATCCTTTGGATCCCGGGGCTTTTCCGGTTGACGTGCTATTACTACCGCGGCGCGTACTACAAATCGTTCTGGGCCGACCCGCCGGCGTGTTCGGTGAGCGAGCCGCGCAAGACGTATCTGGGCGAGCGCAGTTTTCCGTTGATCCTTCAGAATTTTCATCGGTACTTCCTGCGGCTGTCTTATATCGTTTGGGGATTTTTGGTTTACGACGTGTGGAAGGCGATGTGGTTTCCGAACGGGTTCGGGGTGGGAGTGGGAACGATTGTGCTGGCGGTGAACGTGGTGCTGCTGGGCGGGTATGTCTTCGGATGTCACGCGTTCCGTCACCTGGTGGGCGGGTCGATCGATCAGATGTCGAAGCATCCGGCGCGGCGGGAACTTATATAACTGCGTGAGCTGCCTGAATGGGAAGCATATGAAGTGGGCGTGGGCGAGCCTGTGCTCGGTGGGATTCGCCGATATTTACGTCCGGCTGTGCGCGATGGGCGTGTGGACCGACTGGAGAATTTTTTGATGGCCGAGTACCAGGCCTTTTCCTACGATGTGCTGGTGATCGGGGCGGGGGGAGCGGGGCTTCGGGCGGCGATCGAGGCGGCGGGCGCGGGTGTGACGACGGGCGTGGTATGCAAATCGCTGCTGGGGAAAGCGCACACGGTGATGGCGGAAGGAGGGGTGGCGGCGTCGCTTGGCAACGTGGACGACCGTGACAACTGGCGGGTGCATTTTTCCGACACGATGCGCGGCGGGCAATATTTGAACAATTGCCGCATGGCGGAGCTGCATGCCAAAGAAGCGCCGGAGCGGGTGCGGGAGTTGGAGGCGTGGGGAGCGCTGTTCGACCGCACGAAGGACGGGCGGATTCTGCAGCGGAATTTCGGAGGGCACCGGTACCCGCGGCTGGCGCATGTGGGAGACCGCACGGGCCTGGAGATGATTCGCACGCTGCAGGACCACGGCATCCATACGGGCATGGAAGTGCATATGGAATGCACGGTGCTGAGCCTGCTGGTGGATTCGGGACGGATCGCGGGGGCCTTCGGATACGATCGCGAAAAGGGCCACTTCATGCTGTGGACGGCGAAGGCGGTGGTGCTGGCGACGGGGGGAATTGGGCGGGCGTTCAAGATTACGAGCAACAGTTGGGAGTACACGGGCGACGGGCACGCGCTGGCGTATCGGGCGGGCGCGGAATTGTTGGACATGGAGTTCGTGCAGTTTCATCCCACGGGGATGGTTTGGCCGATGAGCGTGCGCGGATTGCTTGGTGACGGAGGGGGTGCGCGGCGAGGGCGGCGTGCTGCGCAACAGCGAAGGGCAGCGGTTCATGTTCGGCGATATTCCGGCGCTCTATAAGGACCAGACGGCCGACAACGAGGACGAGGGCTGGCGCTATACGCAGGGCGATAAGGAAGCGCGGCGGCCGCCGGAGTTGTTGACGCGGGACCATGTGGCGCGGTGTATCAACCGCGAAGTGAAGGCGGGACGAGGGAGCCCGCACGGCGGCGTGTTTCTGGACATCGCGTGGATCAAGCAGCATATTCCGAACGCGGCCGAACACATCAAGCGCAAGCTGCCGAGCATGTATCACCAGTTCAAACAACTGGCGGGGATCGATATCACGCAGGTGCCGATGGAGGTGGGGCCGACGACGCACTACATGATGGGCGGTATCCGCGTGGACGGCGATTCGCAGATGTCCACGGTGCCGGGATTGTTCGCGGCGGGGGAAGCGGCGGCGGGGCTGCACGGGGCGAACCGTCTGGGTGGGAATTCGTTGTCGGACCTGCTGGTATTCGGCAAGCGGGCGGGGGAGTACGCGGCGCAGTTTGCGAAACAGAACGGCGGCGGGAAAGATCGATGAGGAGGCTGTGGAGTCCGCGGCGAAGACGGCGCTGGAGCCTTTTGAGCGCGGGGCGGCGGGCGAGAATCCGTATCAGATTCAATATGAGCTGCAGGAGTTCATGCAGGATCTTGTGGGCATCGTGCGGACCGAGGAGCGAGATGCAGACGGCGCTGAGCAGGATCGGGCAATTGCGCGCGAGGGCGGTGAAGACGGGGATCGGGAACCATCGGCAATACAATAACGGCTGGCATACGGCGATGGATTTGGCGAATCTGTTGGATGTGTCGGAGGCGATCACGCGGGCGGCGCTGTTGCGGAAGGAAAGCCGGGGCGCGCAGTTTCGCGAGGATTTTCCGGGCAAAGACGCGGAGTGGGGCCAGCGGAACATCGTGGTGCGGCGCGGAGGCGGTGGGGAAATGGTGGTGGAAGCGCGGCCGGTGCAGCCGGTGCCGGATGAATTGAAGCAGATCATCGAGGAGATGAAATAGATGGCGACACAGGCCATGTTCCGGATCTGGCGCGGGGACGCGGGCGGCGGGGAGTTTCAGGATTTCGTGACGCCGGTGGACGACGGGATGGTGGTGCTGGACGCCGTGCATCGCATCCAGGCGCAACAGGCACCGGATTTGGCGGTGCGCTGGAACTGCAAGGCGGGGAAGTGCGGATCGTGCTCGGCGGAGATCAACGGGATGCCGAGGCTGATGTGCATGACGCGGCTGAACGAATTGAATCTGGATATGCCGGTGATCCTGGAGCCGATGCACGCGTTCCCTTCGATTCGCGATCTGGTGACGGACGTGTCGTGGAATTTCGCCGTGAAGAAGACGATCAAGAAATTCAAGCCGCGGCCGGCGGACGCGCCCGACGGGACGTGGCGGATGCAGCAGGCCGACGTCGACCGGGTGCAGGAGTTTCGCAAGTGCATCGAGTGTTTTCTGTGCCAGGATGTGTGCCACGTTCTGCGGGAGCATCACAAGCACGATGAATTTATCGGGCCGCGATTCCTGGTTTACGCGGCGGCGCTGGAGATGCATCCGCTGGATACGGAAGACCGGGTGAAGGATTTGAAGAACAAGCACAACATCGGGTATTGCAACATCACGACGTGTTGCCGGCAGGTTTGCCCGGAGTCGATTACGATTACCGAGAACGCGATTATTCCATTGAAGGAGCGGGTGGTGGATCAGTTTTTCGACCCGTTGAAGAAGTTCCTGCACATTCTGTAGCGAGGAGGGCGCATGTACGCGCTGAAACCGATTTCACACGACAGCTTGACCGCCGCGTTGGCGAAAGCGGAACGATACCGGTTACTGAACGAGCCGGCGGAAGCGGAGAGCATTTGCCGCGACATTCTGGAGATCGACCCGGAGAATCAGGCGGCGCTGATCAGCCTGACGCTGGCGCTGACCGATCAGATTCCGCAGGATTCGCACGCCTTTGGCAACGCGCTTGCGGCGGCGGGGCGGATGAGCACGGCCTACGATCGGGCTTATTATGCGGGCATCGCGTGGGAGCGCAGAGCCAAGGCGCGGCACCTGGGCGGCGGGCACGGGGCGGATCGGTATGTTTACGACTGGATCGTGAAGGCGTTCGAGCTGTTCGGGGAAGCGGAACGGTTGCGGGCGGCGGGCAACGACGACGCGGTGCTGCGGTGGAACGCATGCGTGCGGTTTCTGGAGCGGCACAAAGAGCTGGGGCCGCGCGCCGAGGATGTGGCGGAGCCGATTCTTTCGGAGTGACATTGCGATGGCCGTGAAAATTTACGATGTGTGCGTAGTGGGGTCGGGCGCGGCGGGTGGGGTGTTGTCGGCGCACCTGGCGCGGCGGGGCGTGGACACGATCGTCGTCGAGGGAGGGCCGAAGATCGACACGCGCACGGCGTTCAACACGCACGCGATGCCGTTCGACTTCGCGGACCGGCGCATTCCGACGATGAAACCGGGGCACGAGGGGTTCGACACGGAGCGGTCGCGCGGGGTGGGCGGGAAGACGATGCTGTGGAACGCGGTGGCGTGGAGATTGAGCCATCGCGATTTCAAAGGACGGTCGATCGACGGGGCGGGCGAGGATTGGCCGATCGATTACGCCGATATGGCGCCGTACTACGAACGGATCGAGCGCGAGGTGGGCGTGTGCGGGAATCGCGACGGGTTGGAGGATTTGCCGGACGGGATATTTCTGCCGCCGGCGCCGTTCAAGTGCAGCGACGAGATCGTGAAGCGCGGGGCGGCGAAGCTGGGCGTGAAGGTGATTCACGTGAGGAAAGCGACGCGAACGGTGGCGGGCGGGGGAAGGCCGGCTTGCCATTACTGCGGCAATTGCATGGCCGGCTGCGACGTGGCGGCGAAATACAATTCGGCCGACGTACACATGCTGCCGGCGTTGAAGACGGGGCATTTGGAGATCCGCTCGAACGCGGTGGTGCGCGAGGTGATGGTGACGGGGGAGAACCGCGTGACGGGCGTGCGGTATGTGGACCGCAAGACTTTGGCCGAGGGTGAAGTGAGGGCGCGCTGCGTGGTGGTTTCCTGCGCGTGCGTGCAGAGCGTGGCGCTGCTGCAGATGTCGAAGTCGCGGCTGTATCCGGCGGGGCTCGGGAATTCGAGCGGCGAGCTGGGGAAGAACTTCATTCCGCATTTCACCGGAGGGGTGGAGTGTTTTCTGGAGGAGTTGAAGGGCAAGCCGGCGACCGACGACGAGGGGTTTCTCGATCACGCCTATATTCCATCGTTCATGCATGCGCGGAGGCGGGACTTATGCGCGGAGCTTCGGGGTGCAGTTCAACTATCAGAATCATCGCTGGGTGGGTTGGGCGCGGGGGATCCACGGGTTTGGGAAGTCGTATAAGCAAGCGGTGAAGGAGCGGTATCCGGCGTTTCTGGTGTTCTCGCCGTATGGGGAGATGCTGCCGAACGCGAAGTCGTATGTCGATCTCGATCCGGAGAAAAAAGACGAGTACGGGCTGCCGCGGGCGCGGAGATTCGTGGCTTGGGGTGAGAACGACAAGAAGATTTTCGAATCGATGCAGAAGTGGTCGGTGGAGATTCTGAAGGCGTCGGGGGCGGAGATTTACCGGGTTTACGATCAACCGGCGACGAATCATGAATTGGGCGGGGCGCGGATGGGGAGCGATGCGCGGCGCAGCGTGGTGAACGGGGAGTGCCGGTCGCACGACGTGCCGAATCTTTATGTGGTGGATGGGAGCGTGTTTCCGTCGGCGTCGGAGAAGAATCCGACGCACACGATTATGGCGCTGGCGGCGCGGACGGCGGATGGAATCGCGGAACGGCTGCGGACGAGGGAGATGTAATGGAGTCGAGAAGAGAGACGCTGAAGATTATCGGGGCGATCGGATCGACGTGCGCGTTTCCGTTCGCGGCGGTGGAATTGTACGGCCAGCATGAGGCAGGGAACGCGGGGCCGCTGTTTTTTAGTGGCGAGGAGATGAGCGCGCTGGGAGTGCTGGCGGATTTGATTATTCCCGC
Source organism: uncultured Acidobacteriota bacterium (assembly GCA_963823105.1). Classification (GTDB taxonomy): domain Bacteria; phylum Acidobacteriota; class Terriglobia; order Bryobacterales; family Bryobacteraceae; genus JAJYKC01. Next base: position 459,123 of record CAWGKC010000002.1, on the reverse strand, counting down.
GACGGACACGCCGGGAGCGGCGGCGGCGGGAGTTCCGTTGTATATCGACCGGGTGGTGCGGGCGAACGCCGAGTACCGGAAGCCATTTCGCGAAGGGCTGTTGTGGCTGGACGCGGAGAGCGGGCGGAGGCATGGGAAGAAGTTTGTGGAGTTGGGCGAGGCGGAACAGATCGCGCTGCTAGAGCCGGTGAGCGAGGCGGCGGAGGCGAAGAAGTTGGACGAGCCTGGGGCGCGGTTTTTCGAGATGGCGAAGAACATGACGGCGGACGGGTATTACACGTCGCGCGCGGGGCTGGTGGAGGAGTTGGGCTACAAGGGGAACATGGCGATGGAGAGCTTTCCATCGTGCGCGGAACATTAACGGCCGGCGGCGCGGGGAGAGGCGCGGACGGCGCGCTCGAAGGCCCAGGCGCGGATGTGGTTGATCTGCTCCTTCATGGTGCGGGAGAGAGGGATAATCTTCACGGCGACGTTGATGAGATCCTGGCCGGTGATTTCGGCGCCGGTGAGGCTGGACTGGGTGATGGCGGAGATGACGCACTGCTCGATCTCGGCGCCGGACCAGCCGGCGGTGAATTCGGTGAGTTGTTGAAGATTGAGGCCGGCGGTGTCGACGCCGCGGCGGGCGAGGTGGATTTTGAAGATCTCCGTGCGTTCGTCGTCGAGGGGGAGATCGACGAAGAAGACCTCGTCGAAGCGGCCTTTGCGGATCATTTCCGCGGGGAGCAGGTCGATGCGGTTGGCGGTGGCGGCGATGAAAAGGCCACGGGCTTTTTCCTGCATCCAGGTGAGGAAGAAGGCGAAGATGCGGCCCTGCTCGCCGCCGGAGTCGGCGGAGTTGATGCCCATCTCGATTTCGTCGAACCAGAGCACGGCGGGCGCCATGTCTTCCATCATGCGGCAGGCGGCGACAAAAGCGCCTTCGGGCTTGCCGTGGACGCCGGAGAAGATCTCGATCATGTCGACGCGATAGAGCGGAAGCTGGAAGTAATTGGCAATTGCCTTGACGGCAAGGCTTTTTCCGCAGCCGGGAATGCCCATGAGGAGAAGGCCCTTGGGAACGATCTCGGCGCTGACGCTTTCGCGCATCTGAAAAAGTTTCCGGCGCTCAAGGAGCCATTGTTTGAGGCCCTCGAGGCCGCCGATCTCGCCAATGTCGGTGCCGCCGGAGATGAATTCGACGACACCGCCGCGCTCGACGAGGAGGCGCTTTTCCTCCAGCAGAGCGGGGAGGGATTCCGGACCCAGGATGCCGTTCGCGCCAAGAGCGCGGCGCAGGGCGAAGCGCGATTCATCGAGAGTGAGGCCCTGGAGCACGGGCGCAAGTTGTTGGAGGGTTTCGTCGCTTGCGGCGGAGACCTCCGCGCGCAGAAATTCGACGATCTCGATCTGGTCGGGCGGGCGAAGCTCGATATAGATCATGCTTCGTTCGAGTTCCTCGGGGATGGCGCGGACGGGAGAGGTGATGGCGACGAATTTCCGCCGGCCGTGGATGCTTTCGTGGAGATCGCGCAGGCCGCGGCGGATGGCGGCCGATTCGCGGAGGGGTTCGTGAAAATCCTTGAGGTGGAAGATGGCGGCGGTGTTGTGGGCGGCGATGAACTCGAGCGCGGCGCGGGGATCGTGGGTGCCGGCGACGGCGGGCTCATGGTCGTGAACCATGCCTTGGGTGAGGCTCCAGGTCCAGACGGGGATAGGCGAGGCGGGGGAAAGGCGGCGGCCCGCGTCGCGCAGAGCCTTACCAGCGCGCGCCTCCTCGGCGGAGTGGATATACGTGAGGGGGCGGCCGGATTCGAAGATTTCGCGGAGGGTCTTGGCGGCGCGGCTCTCCGGAGGGAGATTCGCTGGGGCGTCCACCGCAATTCCGCTAGAGGCCATGTCCATTTTCACTTCGTTTGGCGTATGCTCCCATTATGGACGAACGCATGCGGGCGCTATGGCGAACTACGGCGGTGGTGGCGGCGGGAGGGTGGATCGCGTGGGCGGTGACGCGGCCGCCGGAGATTCCCTTCGAAAAGCACACGATCGATCTGGGCGCGAGCGAGAGCTGCGCGGTGGCCGACGTGAACGGGGACGGGAAGCCGGATATTATTTCGGGCGAGAACTGGTACGAGGGGCCGCGCTGGAAGAAGCACCACTTCCGCGACTTGCCGTATTCCAATTACTACGTCGATAATTTCAGCGACCTGCCAGTGGACGTGAACGGCGACGGGCGGGTGGACATCGTGAGCTGTTCGTGGTTCGCGCACCGGCTGTTGTGGTTCGAGAATCCCGGGCGCGAGGGAGCGGCGTGGCGCGAGCACTCGATGGAAACGAGGTGGCCGGTGGAATTCGCGTTTCTGGTGGATCTGGACAACGACGGGCGGAAGCGCGAGGTATTGCCGGAGTTCGGGGACGAGAAAGCGCCGTTGACGTGGTATGAAATTCGCGGTGGCGAGTATGTGGCGCACGTCGTGAGCGACAGGAGTTACGGGCACGGGATCGGGGCGGGGGACGTGAACGGAGATGGGCGGACGGATATCTTGACGCCAAGAGGTTGGCTCGAAGCGCCGAAGGACCCGCGCGCGGGCCAGTGGAAGTGGCATGGGGATTGGGATCTGGGCGCGACCGGGTTCATTTATGTATTGGACGTGAATGGGGACGGGAAGAACGACATCGTGACGTCGCTGGCGCACGATTCGGGGATCTTTTGGATGGAGCAAGGCGAAGGCGGCAAGTGGACCAAGCACACGATCGACGATTCGTGGTCTCAGGCGCACGCGATGACGATGGTGGATCTGAACGGCGACGGGCGGATGGACTTCGTGACGGGGAAGCGATTCTGGGCGCACAACGGGCACGATCCGGGCGGACGGGAGCCGCTGGGGGTGTATTGGTATGAATATCTGCCGGCGGCGGAGAAGGGCAAGCCGGTGGAGTGGGTGAGGCATGTGGTGGATTACGGCGGGCGTACGGGCGGGGGGATGCAGATTCCGGTGATGGATTTGGATGGGGACGGGGATTTGGATTTCGTGGTGGCGGGCAAGAGCGGGTTGTTTTTGTTCGAAAACAAGACGCGGTGAGGGGAGGGCGGCTCTCGCCGGTGGCCGATGCGCCGATAAGGCGAACATGGATGTGTTCGTAGGGCGGCAGGCGATTCTGGACGGACGGCTGCAGACTCACGCCTACGAGCTGTTGTTCCGCTCCGGGCTGGTGAACGGGTTCGATGGTACCGGAGACGCGGAGGCGACCAGCCGCGTGATGGTGAACACGTTCCTGGGGATGGGGACCGAGCCGGTGCTCGGCGGGAAGCCGGGGTTCATCAATTTCCCACGGTCTTTGCTGCTGGACGAGACCTGGAAGATCCTGCCCAAAGATTTTGTGGTGATCGAGATTCTGGAGTCGATCGAGCCGGATAAAGAGGTGGTGGAGGCTTGCCGGAAGCTGAAGAAGAAGGGCTATAAATTCGCGCTGGACGATTTCGTTTCGACCAAGGGGTACGCGGAATTGCTGGACATCGCCGATTACGTGAAGGTGGACTTCCGGTTGACCGACCGCGCGGTGCAACGGGAACTGGGCAGGGATCTGTCGCGGCGCGGAATCCGGATGCTGGCCGAAAAAATCGAGACGCGGGAAGAGTACGCGGTGGCGCGCGGCATGGGCTACACGCTGTTTCAAGGATACTTCTTCACGCGGCCCGTAGTGGTTACCGGGCGTGATGTGACGGGGACGAAGTCCGGGTATTTGAATATGATGCGCGCGCTGCAGAAGCCCGAGTTGGACTTGCGCGAAATGGAGGCGCTGATTCTTAAAGATCTGTCGCTGACCCATAAGCTGCTGCGCTATGTGAATTCGGCGCTGTTCAGCCGGAGGACGTCGACGACGAACATACGGGACGCCATCGTCGCGCTGGGAGAAGACGAACTGCGGCGGTGGTTGTTGCTGATGATTCTGGCGCAATTGGCCGTGGGCCAGCCGCCGGAAGCAGTGACGATTTCTCTGGCGCGGGCGCGATTTTGCGAGGCGGTGGCGGGCAAGACGGGGAATGGCCCGCGGCGGCCGGATTACTTTTTGATGGGACTGTTCTCGCTACTGGACCTGATGTTGGGCCGGCCGCTCGATGCGGCGCTTCGCGAGTTGAAATTGCCGGAAGACGTGACGGCGTCGCTATTGGGCGCCCAGCCGAAGACCCACGCCAGCCGGACGTACGCCCTGGCGCAGGCGTGTGAGGCGGCGGAGTCGAAACCGATCCGGGACTCGGCAAAATTGGTTGCGCTGGAGCCGGCTGCGGCGGCGGAGTTATACGCGGACGCGGTGGCGTGGTCGGACCGGACGATGGGCGAAATGATCGCCGCTTGAAGGCGGAGGTGATCCCGATGTCAAGATTGTTTTCCTTCGCCGGCGAGAATCCGGACGGCGCTCCAGCCGCTCTTGCGTAGCGGATCTTCGCCGATAAGGCGAACATGGACGTTTTCGTTGGGAGGCAGGCGATTCTCGACCAGCGTCTGCGCACTCACGGTTACGAACTGCTGTTCCGCTCGGGCGAGGTGAACGAGTTCGATGGGACCGAAGGCGCGGAGGCGACGAGCCGGTTGATCGTGAACACCTATCTCACGATGGGCGCGGATTCGATCCTGGGGGGAAAGCCCGGATTCATTAACTTTCCACGGTCCTTATTGTTGGATGGAAGCTGGAAGGCGTTGCCGCGCGGGGGCACGGTGATCGAGTTGCTGGAGACGATCCTGCCGGACCGCGAGGTGATGGAAGCCTGCCGGAAACTAAAGAGCAACGGTTACCGGTTTGCGCTGGACGACTACGCGGGCGCGGCCGGCTACGACGAACTGTTGGGCATGGCCGACTACGTCAAGGTGGACTTCCGCCTTACGGGGGAGAAAGTGCGGCGATCGCTGGCGGTGGACCTGGCCCGGCGCGGCGTGCGGGCGGTGGCGGAAAAAGTGGAGACGCGGGAGGAATACGAAGCCGCGCGCGGGATGGGATACACGCTGTTTCAGGGATTCTTTTTCACGCGGCCGGTGGTGATCGCGGGCCGCGACATCCGGGAGTCCAAGAGCGGCTGCATGAATATCATTCGCGAGTTGCAGTTCAGCGAACTGGATTTCCCGCGATTGGAGAATTCGATCCGGCAGGATCTGTCGGTGGCGCACAAGCTGTTGCGGTACGTGAACTCCGCGCTATACGGGCGGAGAGTGGCGATTACCAGCATTCGCGAGGCGATCGTGATTCTGGGGGAAGACGAGCTGCGGCGGTGGCTGTCGCTGATCGTGCTGGCGCGGATGGGCGTGGATCAGCCGCCGGAGGCGGTGACGATTTGTCTGGCGCGGGCGCGGTTCTGCGAGGCGGTGGCGGCGAAGACGGGGAACATGTCGCGCCAGCCGGACTATTTTTTGATGGGGCTGTTCTCGCTGTTGGATCTGATGCTGGGACGGCCGCTGGGGGCGGTGTTGGGCGAGCTGAAATTGCCCGAGGATGTAACGGCGTCGCTGCTGCAGATGAAGCCCAACGCCCACACCAGCCGCACCTACGCGCTGGCGCGGGCCTGCGAGGGTGCGCAATGGGGGACGATTTTCGAACTGGCGACGCAGATTGCGCTGGAGCCGTCGGCGACGGCAGCGCTTTATGCCGACGCGGTGGCGTGGTCGGACCGGACGATGGGGCAGATGCTGGCGGCTTGACGGGGCGTTTAGACGGGTGGTGGTTGAGGTTCTAATCGTCGAACAGCCCTTCGATGTCGCGACGGCCATGGAGGACGTGGAGGATACTTACACCCGTCCCCGCGATGCGATAGAAAATGACGTATCGCCCAACCGGGAAGCTTCGATAACCGGGTCGCAACTCTTCCCGTGTTCTTCCTGAATAAGGGTTCTCTCCCAACAGTTGAAAATGGCGAATTAACAGATCGATAAAACGATCCGCGGCACGCTCATCGTCTTCCGCGATGTAGTGCCATAGATCGAGAACGTCGAGGCGAGCCCGGCGGGTAAGGCGATAAGCCATCAGGACAAATTGCGATCACGCAAGGCCCGTCCTTCCCGTTTGAGATCGTCCGCCAATTGGGGAAGCGCATCGTCGGAGTAGTCGGCATATCGGCCCGCAGCCAAGTCGCTCTCCGCCTGATCCAGTGCCGCGATCAATTCCCCGCGATTGCGCTCGCGCTTCTCCCACAACGAAAAGGCTTCCTGCGCGGCTTGTTCCGCGTTGCTTAGCCGCCCGGATTTCAGGGCCTGGCGGACGAGCGCTTCCTGATTGGGGGTGAGCGTAACTTCCATGCCACAAGAGTAGACGCGGGCGAGGCACGTGTCAAGCCGGACGGCGGCGGCGGTCGACAGCGGTCATCGCGCATGGTGGGGACGGGCAGATTTGAACTGCCGGCCTGCCGCTTAGGAGGCGGCCGCTCTATCCAACTGAGCTACGTCCCCGCTGGTGGATGGACGCTTCCAGTTTAACAATCTACCAGCGGCGGAGGCCTTTGGCGCCGATGTCGCGGCGGAAGTGCATGCCATCGAAGTGGATGGGTGCGAGGGCGGCGTAGGTGTTTGCGATGGCCGAAGGGAGACCGGGGCCGGAGGCTGTGACGCCGAGGACGCGGCCTCCGGCGGTTTCGAGGCCTCGCGGGCCTAGTCGCGTGCCGGCTTGGAAGACGACGGCGGGCGAGGACTTCGATGCCGTGGATGGCGTCGCCGGTACGGGGCGCGGCGGGGTAGCCGTGCGCGGCGAGAACGACGCAGACGGAGGGTTCGGGTTTCCAGGTGAACGTTGCGGAAGCGAGGGAGCCCTCGGCGGCGGCGAGCAGAGGGGCGGCGAAATCGCCGGCCATGCGGTGCAGGAGAGCTCTGGGTTTCGGGGTCGCCGAGGCGGGCGTTGAACTCCAGGACTTTCGGACCGGCGGAGGTCATCATGATGCCGGCGTAGAGGAAGCCGGTGAACGGCGTGCCTTCGGCGCGCATCGTTGAGAGCGCGGGTTCGACGACATTATCGAGGATGCGGGCCCGATCGGCGGATGAGAGAATGCGGCCATCGCAATAAGCACCCATGCCGCCAGTGTTCGGGCCGGTGTCGCCGTCGTGGACGGCTTTATGGTCCTGCGTGGCTTCAAACGGGAGAAAGCGGGCGCCGTCGGAGAGGACGATGAAGCTGACTTCTTCGCCGGCGAGAAATTCCTCGATGAGGAGGGAAGCGTTGGGCGGGAGCAGTTGCGGGATGGCCGCTTGGGCTTCGGCGGAGGAGTGGGCGACGACGACGCCTTTGCCGGCGGCGAGGCCGTCGGCTTTTAGAACAACGGGGATAGGAAATGTTTTAAGAGCATCGAGGGCGGCGGGGATGGAGGCGACCGTCACCGAGCGGGCGGTGGGGATGGAGGCGCGACGCATGAAGTCCTTGGCGAAGGACTTGCTCGATTCCAGGCGCGCGGCGGCCTGCGTGGGACCGACGATGAGGCGGCCGGCGGCGCGGAAGCGGTCGACGATGCCATCGGCGAGAGGGGCTTCGGGGCCGACGACAGTGAGATCGACGCCGAGCGATTCGGCCAGAGCGAGCGGATCGGCCGCGGCGTGGCAGGCGGCGACGGCGGAGATGCCGGGGTTGCCGGGCGCGGCGTGTAGATGAACGCCAGGGGTTTGGGCGAGCTTCCAGGCGATGGCGTGTTCGCGGCCGCCCGAGCCGACGACGAGAATTTTCAGGGGATGGTCCTCGTCCCCAGTTTACCGGGCGCATGCGGCTCCGCCGTGCGCGTAGAATTGATATAAGTGGCAAATTCGGCAAATTACGACGTGATCGTGGTGGGCGCGGGGCATGCCGGCTGCGAGGCGGCGCGGGCGTGTGCGCGCATGGGGCTGCGTACCGCGATGGCGACGATGAATGCCGACCTGATGGCGCAGATGTCGTGCAATCCGGCGATCGGGGGAATCGCCAAGGGGCACCTGGTGCGGGAAGTGGACGCGCTGGGCGGGGTGATGGGCGAGATCGCCGACGCGGCCGGGATCCAGTTCCGGCTGCTGAACACGAGCCGGGGGCCGGCGGTGTGGTCGCCGCGGGCACAGTGCGATAAGAAGCAGTACCGATTGCGGATGCGCGAGGCGCTGGAGCCGGAGCCGAATCTTCGCATTCTGCAAGCGGAAGTGGCGGCGCTGGAGTTGACGGACGGCGAGCCGCGGCGGGCGACCGGGGTGGTGCTGCGCGATGGAAGGACGGTGGGAGCGAGGGCCGTCATTGTAACTACGGGTACGTTTCTGAACGGGTTGGCGCACGTTGGTGAGACAAAGTACACTTGCGGGCGGAACGGGGAGGCGCCGTCGAACCATTTAGGGGATCAGTTGCGGGGCCTTAGTTTGGCCTGGACGCGGCTGAAGACAGGGACGCCGCCACGGTTGGACGGGCGGAGTCTCGATTGGTCGCGCTTCGAGCCGCAGGAGGGCGATGCCGAGCCGACGCCGTTCTCATTTCTTACCAATAAGATAGAGCGGGATCAGATAGAGTGTTATATAACTTACACAACAGAGGAGACGCATCGCGTTTTGCGGGACAGCATCGCGCGTTCGCCGTTGTATAGCGGGCAGATCGAAGGCGTGGGGCCGCGATATTGTCCGTCGATCGAAGATAAGATCGTGAAGTTCCCGGATAAGGCTACGGCACCAGATTTTCCTGGAGCCGGAGGGCGTCGACACGAACGAGATTTACGTGAATGGCATGTCGACCAGCATGCCGGTGGACGTCCAGATGGCGATGTTGGCGTCCATCCCTGGGCTGGAGGGCGCGGAGATGATCCGGCCGGGTTACGCGATCGAATACGACGCGATCGATCCAAGGGAGTTGGATCACCGGTTGGAGGTGAAGAAGATTCGCGGCCTCTTTCTGGCGGGGCAGATCAACGGGACGTCGGGGTATGAAGAGGCGGCGTGCCAGGGTTTGATCGCCGGGGTGAACGCGGCGTGTTCGATTCAGGGGCTGGATCCATTGGTGGTGGGGAGAGCGGAAGGGTATACGGGAATCCTGATCGACGATCTGATCAGCAAGGGAGCGGACGAGCCGTACCGGATGTTCACGTCGCGGGCGGAGTTCCGGCTACACCTGAGGATCGATAATGCCGATGAGAGATTGACGCCGATGGGGCGGAAGGCGGGTTTGGTTTCGAGCGGGCGATGGGAGGACTATCTTCGGCGGCAGGAGCAGAAGGAGCGAATCCGGGCATTGTTAGCGGCGAATCGGCTGAGCGAGGAAGTGGCGCCGGGAGCGATGCTGGGGCTGGACGACCGGCCGACGCTGGATGTATGGTTGAGGAGGCCGGAGGCGCGGATTACGGCGCTGACGGGTTGGCTGGAGCGGGAATTGGGCCAAGCGCCGATGAAGCCGGCGTTGACGACGGTGGAGACCGAGGCGAAGTATGCAGGCTACATTTCACAGCAGTCCAAGCAGATCGATCGGCTGCGGGATTCGGAAGGACGGCGGATTCCAGCGGATTTCGATTTCCGCGCGGTTCCGGGGCTTTCGACCGAGGCGTGGCAGAAACTGGAGCGGGTGCGGCCGGAGACGTTGGGGCAAGCTGGGCGGATTTCGGGGGTGACTCCGGCGGCGATCGCGGTGCTGGACGTTTATTTGAGCCTCTCGCGATCCGCAGTCGTGTTGTGAGTGAGTTTGAGGATCTGCTGCGGAGCGAGTTGGCGGCGGCGGCGGAGCGCGGTTTTCCGCGGGTGGATCTTTCGGAGGAGCAAAGCGCTCGTCTTCGGGCACATTACGAACTTCTGACGCTCTGGAACCGGCGGATGAATTTGACGGCGATCCGGACGTTGGACGAGGCCGTTCGTTTGCATTACGGGGAATGTTTGATTTTTGGAGCATGGATGAAGGCGGAGGCGGGCGCGAGGATCTGCGATGTAGGGTCCGGCGCCGGGTTTCCGGGTTTTGTGTTGTCGGTTCTGCGAACGGATTGTGAGTTCACGCTGATCGAGTCGCATCAACGAAAGGTTGTTTTTCTCCGGGAGGCAGCGCGAGGAAGCGCAAACATCAATGTGGCGGGAAGCCGCGTTGAGTCGGTGAAAGGCAGATGGGACGCCTTGGTTTCGCGGGCGGTACGGATGAGCGAGGTGATCGAGCAGGTACCCAGGTTGGCGAGAAAGGTGGGTTTGCTGGTGGGATTGGAGGATTGCCGTAAGCTGGAGCAGGATTCGCGATTTGAGTGGGATGCGGCGATGCGGCTGCCGTGGGGCGACCAGCGATTCGCGTTATTTGGCGAAGCCCGACGTTCCACGTGAAACATCCGCGCGCGAATCCTTCTAGCCGCATGCTACTTTGAATGACATGAGTCCACGCAGAGCGGGGTCCCTTTGGGAAAGACGATCGCGGTAACGAATCAGAAGGGCGGGGTCGGGAAGACGACAACGGCCATCAATCTTGCCGCGTCGCTCGCCGCCAATGATCTAAAGGTCCTTTTGGTCGATTCCGATCCACAAGGGAACGCAACCACGGGACTTGGAATCGCCAAAGGAAGCGAAGCGCTGACGCTATACGACGTACTGATTCGCCTACGGCCGGCGGCGGAGGCGATTATCGCGACGGAATTCGAGGGACTCGATCTTCTCCCGGCGGATCGCAATTTGGTCGGAGCGAACCTTGAGCTGGTGGACCTGGATCGCCGTGAATTTCGCCTGGCCCAACAGCTTGCCGAGGTCAAGAACCGATATCACTATGTCCTCATCGATTGCCCGCCGGCGCTGGATCTGCTGACGCTGAATGCATTGGTCGCCTCAGACTCCGTCCTCATCCCCATTCAGTGCGAGTTTTTCGCCCTGGAGGGGCTGTCTCAGCTCCTGGACACGGTGGACCGCGTCCGGGAGACGTTCGATACGCGGTTGGCGATCGAGGGCGTCTTGCTGACGATGTATGACGACCGAACGAATCTGACACGGCAGATTGCCGACGATATCCGCGAATTCTTCTCGAAGGAGGTTTTTAAAACCGTCATTCCGAGAAGTATCCGCCTTGCCGAAGCGCCCAGCCACGGTAAATCGATCCTCTCCTACGACGTGCGCTCCCGGGGAGCGGAGAGTTACATTCAATTGGCGAAAGAGATTCTCGCACATGAGCAAATCGCAAGAAAAACCACACAAGGCGCTGGGTAAAGGCCTCTCCGCGCTATTGCCGGGACGAACGGCATCCATGGCAAATGTTCCGCCAGCGGCCGGCCCGGCGCCTGCGGTTACAACCCCGACCGGGGCGGCGTTGCGGCTGAGGACGGACCGCATCGACCCCAACCCGCTTCAGCCACGGGTGTCGTTCGATCCGGCCAAACTACAGGAACTGGCCGACTCGATCCTGGCGAATGGTGTCATTCAGCCGCTGATCGTCCGCCGCAACGGCGAGCGGTTTCAATTGATTGCCGGAGAGCGGCGGCTCCGCGCCGCCAGGGTCGCAGGAATTCTCGAGGTTCCGGCGGTGATCCAGGACCTGGCGGACGACCGGATGCTTGAGGTGGCGCTGATCGAAAATATTCAGCGCGAGGATCTCAACCCGATCGAAACGGCGCAGGCGTTCGACAGGTTGGTGCGGGAACTCCATTTGAGCCACGAAGAGATCGGACGGCGCACCGGGAAAGATCGAACGACGATCACCAATATGCTGAGGCTGCTCAAGCTGCCGGGCGACGTCCAGGTGTTACTTGCCGAGCGCCGGCTTTCGATGGGGCACGCACGCGCGCTGCTGGGACTTGGCGATGAGGAGCAAGTCATCGAATTGGGAAACCGGGCTGCCGCACAAGGCCTTTCGGTTCGTCAAGTTGAACGAACAGTATCTCATCTTACACAAGATCGCGTATCCGAGCCGCTTTCATCGAAAGCGCAGGATCCGAACGTCAAGGCGGCCGCGCAGGCCCTGGAGGAGGCGCTTGGAACCCGCGTTCGGATCGTGGAGAAGAGCGAGCAGCGCGGGAAGATCGAAATCGACTACTTTTCGCAAGAAGATCTCGATCGAATCTATACGACGATCGTCGGGGAACGGTGACGAATGATGGTGCCGGCGGCAGGAGTCGAACCTGCGACCTACGGATTATGAGACCGTCGCTCTAACCACCTGAGCTACACCGGCAGGACAAGCCTAGGGTAACGAGAGCCTCGGTATTCTGTCAACCGAAGCCGCAGCCCGCGAACGGGCGGAAGGATCTTGACAAACTCCCTACATTACGTTACTTTAATGTTGGGCTGCGGTGATGCTACCGGTTTTCCTTCTCCTTGTCAGAAGCCGCAGCCCGGAAAGAAGGTTATATCGCCATACCCAGCTTTCAGGGCGGCTACCGGCCTTCTCGACTTGGAATTTGTCGCGGCTCCGAATCCGGTGAGTGAATCTTCACAGGCAAGCGGCGCCTAAGCCGCATCACAAGGGCACGCGCAACAATCCGAGCGGGGGCGGGCGGCCGCCCTGATTCCATCTTCACCGCTTATTTGACACCCCGTCCACCGTTTCGTAGATTCGAGTTAGTGTCTCCCCTGGCAGTCGATTTCCGCAAGGTCAGCAAAGCCTACCCAATCTATCGCTCGCCCGTAGACCGCTTGAAGGAGATCGCGACGCTGGGAAAAGTATCGTATCACGATCGATTCCTCGCCCTGGATCAAGTGTCGTTCCGCGTCGAAAAGGGCGAGACGTTCTGTATTTTGGGCGAAAACGGTTCGGGAAAGAGCACGCTGCTTCAAATCGTGGCCGGGATTCTGCGGCCGACGTCGGGAGAGTTCGAAGTATCGGGCCGAGTGGCGGCGCTGCTTGAGCTGGGAGCGGGATTCAATCCGGAGTTCACCGGCCGCGACAACGTGTACCTGAACGCGGCGATTCTAGGATTGAACCGGAGCGAGATCGACACCCGGTACGGTTCGATCGAGGAATTCGCCGAAATCGGAGACTTTATCCGGCAGCCGGTGAAGACGTATTCGAGCGGGATGCTGGTGCGGCTGGCCTTCGCGGTGGCGATCCACGTGGATCCGGAAATACTTCTCGTGGACGAGGCGCTGGCGGTGGGGGACGTTTACTTCCGGCAGCGATGCATGAGGAAGATCCACGATCTGCGCAGCCAAGGCGTCACGATCCTGTTCGTGTCTCACGCCACGGGCGATGTGAAAGCGATCGGAGACCGGGCGATGTGGCTGGAACGTGGGCGGGTACAGGCGATCGGCGACACACAATCGGTTGTGACGCGGTATTTGGCGGCGATGCTCGAGAAAGACTCGGCGTACCAGGAGCACCATGGCGCGCCTCACGCTCCGGCGTGGAACGAGCCAACCGGCGGAGCGACGACGGCGCCCGAGATCGTCGAACAGATTCCGAATATCGATCATCGTTTTGGGGACGGGCGGGCGGAGATCGCCGGGATCGCTATTCTGGACGGCGAGGGCCGGACGCTGCCGCAACTGGAGCCGGGCTGCGCGATCGTCGTGCGGATCAGCGTGCGGGCGAAAGCGGAAATCGAACTGCCGGTGGTCGGATTCATGATGCGCAATCATCTGGGCCTGGATTTCGCGGGAACGAACACGTCGCGGGAAGACTTCCCTCTGCCGCCGATGAACCCAGGCGATCTGTTTACGGTGGACTTTCATCTTACGCTGCCCGAGCTCTATCCTTCGTCCTTCTCGTTTTCGCCGGCTATCGCCGACGGAACCTTGCATCGATACACGATGTGCGATTGGATCGATAACGCGATCGCATTGCAAATGGGCCGGGGAAAGGCTGAAGTATACGGGCACGTTCACCTTCCGTGCCGGGTCGCGCTAAACCAACGGCTGTCCCCGGAGACGCGGGTTGCGGAGCCGAGCCTTGGTTGAGAAGGAGCCGGGGAGCGAGGCGGAATTCACCGGCGAACGGGTGATTCCGGGCCTGGTGAACGACGATCTTTGGAGCGAGCACCTCGCACGCTATGCGTTCGCGCGCCGCTTCGCCAAAGCGAAAAGAGCGCTGGACGCGGGTTGCGGAACCGGCTATGGCTCGGCCGAAATGGCGCTCGAAGCGGAGGAGGTGACGGGCCTCGATATCGCTCCCGGCGCGGTGGGATACGCGAGGAAGCATTATCCTATGGCGAACCTCCATTTTGTCGCGGGATCCTGCCTGGCTCTGCCGTTTGCGGGCGAAAGCTTCGGATTAATCGCCGCTTTTGAGGTGATCGAACATCTGGCGGAATACCGGACGTTCCTCGACGAGTGCGGCCGGACTTTGCGCCGCGAAGGACTTTTCATCGTTTCGACGCCGAACAAAACGTATTACTCCGAGACGCGGACGGAGGCGGGAGCGAATCTGTATCACGAACACGAGTTCGAGGCGGAGGAGTTCGTAGAAGAGCTGCGGCGAGTGTTTCCGCGCGTCACGCTGCTGATGCAGAACCGCGCCGAAGCGTTCGCCTTTCATCCGGAGAAGGCGTTCTGGCCGGCGGACGGGCGGATCGACGGCGGCAATGGAACGGCGAGCGACGCGCACTTTTTCCTGGCTGTGTGTTCGCACGAGGCCGTCTTCGAGGAGCGCTCGTTTGTGTACGTTCCGCGGGCGGCGAACATGCTTCGGGAACGCGAGCGGCACGTCATCGCGGTGGAAGGCCGGCTGGAAGCGGCGCGCGCCGCGTTACGGGTTCAAAAGGCGGAACTGGAAGAACACAACCGCTGGGCGGCGAGTCTCGACGAGGAAGTGAAGGCGGCGCGGGCACATATCGAAAGGCAGGAGCGGTTGACGGCGGAGATGGCGGCGGGCTACGCGCGGGCGATCGAGCGGCTGGAGGCGGAAAACATACAGAAGACGCAGTGGGCGCGGGACACCGAGACGCGGCTGACGAAAGAGATCCTGGCCACGCGCGAACAATTGGCCGAGTGCGCGCGGTTGCTGGACGCGGCGGAGGCGCTGGTGGTGGAGCGGACGCACTGGGCGCAGAACGAGGCGGCGCGGCGGGAACGGGCCGAGGCGGTGCTGGAAATGGTGCGCCAATCGCGTTGGGTGAAAATCGGACGCGCGGTAGGCGCGGGACCGGCGCTGGAACGCCCGTAAGAACCCTTGAAGAATCTCGCCACATTCCTCGCACGGCTTCTGCGCGGGCTTCCGGCGCTTGTCTTGGCGCCGCTGCTTGCGATCGCGGCGGCGGTAGCGCTTGCGCTGGGAGATTTGATGGGTCTCCTTCGCAAGCGGCGGCGTTTGGCGGAGATCGGCGCGGCCAGGGGCGGAGGCGGCGAGCGTCGTGATTCCCAACTGGAACGGGCGGGAACTGCTCGAAAAATATCTGCCTTCGGTGATCGCCGCGACCGAGGAGAATGCGGAGAACGAGATCGTGGTGGTGGACAACGGGTCTACCGACGGAAGCGCCGAGTTTGTGCGCGAGCGATTTCCCTCCATACGCGTTCTGGCGCTTCCGGAGAACCTGGGATTCGGCGGAGGTTCGAACGCCGGTGTCGCCGCGGCGCGGAACGGCGTGGTGGTGCTGTTGAATTCCGACATGCGCGTCGACCGGAATTTCCTTCGTCCGTTGCTTGAAAACTTTGGCGACGAAAGCGTCTTCGCCGTTTCGTGCCAGATCTTTTTCAGCGATCCGCTGAAGCGGCGCGAAGAGACGGGGCTGACGCAGGGGTGGTGGGAAAACGGTGGCCTGCGGGTGGCGCACCGCGAGGACACAAGCGTCACGGAAGCGTTTCCATGTTTTTACGGCGGGGGTGGATCGTGCGCGTTCGACCGCGACAAGTTTCTGGAGTTAGGTGGATTCGACGAACTGCTGCGGCCGTTCTATATGGAAGACACCGACCTGGGGTACATGGCTTGGAAGCGCGGCTGGAAGGTGTTGTACGAGCCGCGCAGCGTGGTGTTTCACGAGCACCGGGGAACGATCGGAAAGCGATTCCGCGAGAGCGATATTCAAGCGGCGCTGAAGAAGAACTTTCTGCTGTTCAGTTGGAAAAACATTCACGAGTGGCGGCGCTTGGGCGCGCACTTCGCTTTCACGGCGGCGGGGGTGACGCTGTCGGCGTTTTTCGGAGACTCGCCGGAACGGCCCAATCTTCGCGGGCTTTGGCTGGCTACGCGGCAACTGGGCGGGGCGTTGCGCTCGCGCCGCCGCGCGCGGGAATTGGCCGCGATTGGGGATACGGAAGCGTTCCGCAGGCCGATGGGCGGCTACTATCGCGACCGGTTCGAGGCGATCCCAGCGGAGGCGGACCAGTTGAACGTTCTGTTTTTCTCGCCCTACCCGATTTGTCCTCCGACGCACGGCGGCGGCGTGTTCATGTACCAGACGGCGCGCGAGTTGGCCACGCTTTGCCATCTGCACCTGCTGATTCTGATCGATCATCCATGGGAACGCGCGCCGCACGCGGAGTTGGAGGCGGCCGCGGCGTCGGCCGAGCTCTTCGTACGGCCGGAACACAAACGGAAAGAAGTGGCGGCGGCGATTCCGCATGGAGTCCGCGAGTTCCGCCACGCCGATATCGAATGGCTGATGCACCGCATGATTTACTTGCGGAAGATCGACGTAGTTCAATTCGAATACACGTCGCTCGGGCAATACGCTTGCGAGTTCGACAACATTCCCTGCATCCTGTTCGAGCACGACGTTTACTTTCAATCGATCGCCCGCGGGCTGCCGTATTTGCGCGGCGCGGTGAAGCGGATCAAAGCGGGATATGAGTATCTGCGCGCGCTCCATTACGAGCTGCCGATGCTGCGGCGGCTCGATCGCGTGCAGGTGTGCAGCGCGGCCAATGGCGATTACCTCCTCGAATTCCTGCCGGAGCTGAAGGGAAAAATCGACGACGGCCTGCGCGCTGGGATCGACACGGCGAGCTACGAATTCCGCCTCGACGGACGCGAGCCGGATACGATGTTGTTCGTCGGGAGTTTTCGTCACGTTCCGAATCAGGAGGGTTTGGCGTGGTTCACCCGATTGGTATTGCCGCTGGTGCTTGCGCGGAGGCCGAGGGCGCGGCTGGTGGTGGTGGGATCGGAGCCGCCGCCAAGTTATTCGCTGCCGGGAATGGAGGCGGTGGAGCTGCGCGGCTTCGTCGACGACGTGCGGGAGCCGCTGGGGCGCTACGCGGTCTTCGTGTGTCCGATTCTCAGCGGATCGGGGATGCGGGTAAAACTGCTGGAGGCGTTCGCGGCGGGGATTCCGGTGGTGTCGACGCCGCTCGGCGCCGAGGGGCTGGCGAATGAAGACGGCGCGCTGTGCGCATTGGCGGCGGCGCCGGAGGGGTTCGCCGAACGGGTGGTTGCGCTGCTCGAAGACCGGCACCGGGCGCGGGAAATGGCCGAACGCGCGCGCACGGAAGTGACCGCGCACAAAGACATGACGGCGATGACGCGGCAACTGGAGGCGAGCTACCGGAGGGCGATCGTCGAGAAACGGCGGAAGAGCTTACTGGCCGGAAGCGCCGTTGGACTTGGGCGAAGGGTACATCGCGGCTCTTAGGCTGCGGACGATTTTGTTCGCGGCGTGATCGAGCGTGGCGGCTTGAGAGTCTTTAGGCTTGTTGTAGAGCGACCACAGCACGTTGCGGGAAGCGCGGTCCACAAGAAAAACCATGCCGTTGTTGCGGCCGAAGCTGGCGACCATCGGCACTTCGTTTTCGCTGGAGATGCGCGCGGCTTCGGCTTTCTCGGAGGCGGTGGCGGCGTGGGGTTTGGTTTTGTCGTCGTCGGGTTTGGCGGCGGCTTCGACTGCGGGCGCAGGCGGCTTCGGTGGAGGATAAAGCTCGGTCATCTTGCGCTCGAACGGTTCGCCCAGACGGTCGGTGAGGATTGAATCGGCTTGTTTTGGATCGGTGACGACTTGCAGCACGCCGAGGCTGGTGAGTTGGTTGGCCAGGTGTTGATCGAGTCCGTGGCTCATCGGGAGAACGTAGACCGTCTTCACGCGGAGCAGGGCGGGATTAGGCTCGGGGGCTTTCGAGGCGGCCAACAAGATGGCCGCGAAGGCGCCGATGCCGCCGGAAAGGAAAAACCGCTTCATGAGGCCATGATAGCTTGGTTTGCTGAGCGTGTATAAAGAACAGACGATCACAGTGATCATCCCGTGCCTCAACGAAGAGCAGGGAATCGAGCGGGTTTTGCGAAAGATGCCGGAGTTTGTGGACCAGGTGATCGTGGTGGACAACGGATCGACGGACCGCACTTCCGACGTCGCGCACTCGTTCGGGGCGGAGGTGATTCGCGAGCCGGTGCGCGGGTATGGGAGGACGTACAAGCGCGGGTTCTCGTTCGCGCACGGCGATTTGATCGTCACCCTCGACGGCGATCACAGCTATCCGCCGGATGCGATCTCGTACTTGCTAGAAGCGTTTCTACATCTGGAGGTGGATTTTCTCAACGCCTCGCGCTTTCCGGTGCGCGACCGGCGGGCGATGAGTTTCAAGCACAAGTTCGGGAACTGGGTGCTTTCGCTGGCGATGTCGCTGCTCTACTTTCGCTGGGTGCGGGATTCGCAATCGGGGATGTGGGTTTTCCGGAGGTCGATTCTGGAATCGATGACGCTGGAAGCCGACGGGATGGCGTTTTCAGAGGAGATTAAGATCGAGGCGCTGAAGAACCGCAAGATCCGGTTCGCGGAGATTTCGATTCTCTATTCGTCGCGGCTGGGCGAGATCAAGCTGAATCCGTGGCGGGATGGAATTTACAACCTGTCGTTCCTGGTGAAGAAGCGCTTTACCGGACGGCGCAAGGGCTGAGATGGGCGGCGTGTCGATCGTCGTTCCGACTTGGAACCGGCGGGCGCTGCTCGAAGAACTACTGCGGCGAATCGATCGCCAAACGCTGCGGCCGGCGGAGGTGATCGTGGTCGATAACGGCAGCGACGACGATTCGGCGGGAACGGCGGAGCGCGCGGGGGCGCGGGTGATCCGTCTCGACCGCAACCTGGGCTTCGCGGCGGCGGTGAACCGCGGGGTGGAAAGCTGCGGCAACGAATGGGCGGCGGTGGTGAACAACGACGTCGAGCCGCGCGAGGACTGGCTGGAGACGCTGCTGGCGGCGGCACGGGCGAGCGGCGCGTGGTTCGCGACGGGCAAGTTGTTGCGGGCGGGCGATCGGTCCAGTATCGACGGGGCGTGGGACGAGATCGCCCGCAGCGGATGCGCGGAGCGCTGCGGAAGCGGGTTCCCCGACGGGCCGCGGTGGAACACGGCGCGGGCCATTCGCTTCGCCCCGTTCACGGCGGTGCTCTGCCGCCGGCGATTGTTCGATGAAGTGGGCGGCTTGGACGAACGCTTCGAGAGCTATCTCGAAGACGTCGATTTCGGACTGCGCTGCGCGTTGCGCGGGCTGGGAGGCGTCTATGTCCCGGAGGCAGTGGCGTGGCATGGCGGCAGCGCGACGCTGGGAAAATGGAACGGCGAAACCGTGCGGCGGATCGCCCGGAATCAATTGCTGCTGGTGGCTAAGCATTATCCGAAGGGCTGGTTCCGCTATTATGGATGGCCAGTGGTGGTGGGACAGACGTTATGGGGCGCGGTCGCCTTGCGGCACGGCGCGGGCGGCGCCTTCGTGAAAGGCAAGTGGGAAGGCGCGCGGGAGTTTCGGCGGATGCGGCGGACGGCGGCGCCGGCGGAAGACCGCGAGGCGGTCAGCCAAATTCTGGAAGAAAGCGAAAAGGAAATCCGAAGTTTACAACGGGAATCCGGGTTCAGCACTTATTGGAAGGTTTACTGTGCGCTGACATGAGCCTGTGCGTGATCGTGGTTACTTACAATTCAGCCGGCGTGATCGAGCGCTGTTTGCGATCGTGCGGTGGACTGAATGTCATCGTGGTGGACAACGCGTCGACGGACGGCACGGCGGGGATCGTCCGGAAGTTTGCCGAGGAACACGCGGGCGTACGCATGATCGCCAATGACGACAACCGTGGCTTCGCCGGGGCGGTGAATCAAGCGGTGAATGAATGCGCCGCCGAGTTCCTCCTGCTGCTGAATCCCGATGCGGAATTATCCGCGCCGCCATGGGCGCTGATCGAGGCGTGCGAAAGAGTGGGCGCCGACCTCGCGACGGCAAAGCTTACCGGCGGGGACGGGCGGGCGCAGGCCGGTTTCCAGATCCGGCGCTTTCCAACGGCGGCGGCACTGACATTTGAAACGTTGGGTATCAACCGGATTTTTCCTAATAACAGAATCAATGCGGCGTATCGTTGCTTAAATCGCGATCCGGAAGCGGCGGGAGAGGTGGAACAACCGGCCGGCGCGTTCCTTTTGTTCCGGCGCAAGCTGTGGGAGCGGTTGGGGGGCTTCGACGAGCGCTTCCACCCCATCTGGTTCGAAGACGTGGATTTCTGCAAGCGGGCAAGCGATATGGGCGCGAAGATCTACTATTTCCCGATGGCTGGAGCGAAACACCTCGGCGGCCACAGCGTCATCTCCATCGGCTGGGAATGGCGTGAGTTACACTGGTGTGATAGCCTGCTAAAGTACGCGTCCAAGCACTTCCGGCCTTTCGAGCGGCGGGTGGTGGGTCTGGCTGTTGCCGCCGGCAGTTTGTTTCGGACGCTCATCACGATATGCCGGAGGCGCAGTTTGAAGCCGTTCGCGGTTTACCGCCAAGTGTTGCGGCTTGCGGCCCGATGCGTGTTCGCGGGAGCGGGGGGCGGCAAAGGGAGCGATGCAAACGGAGCTGAGAAGTTGGACGAATTCAAGCAACCGGAAATAGGGAACAAAAAGCGCCTGCATGTCCAATAATGATCGCGTCGCGGTAACGATCGTCACCTACAATAGCGGCCGGTTTATAAAACGGTGCCTGGAATCGGTTCTGGCGCAAAAATATCGCGACAAGGAGATTCTCGTCGTCGATAACGCCTCCACCGACGGGACGGCGGACATTCTTGAACAGTTCGAGGACCGCTGCACGATCGTCTACAACGGCGAGAACATCGGATTCGCGGCGGCGCAAAATCAGGCGATCGGCATGTCGGAGAGCGATTGGGTGCTGACGCTGAATCCGGACGTGCTGCTGCTGCCGAATTTCATCCAGGCGCTGGTGGACGCCGGGCAGATCGACACGAAACTGGGGACGGTGTGCGGCAAGCTGTTGACGATTCTTTCGAACTTCGACTTGCCGGAGAAGCCGCTGGTCGATTCGACTGGCATCTATTTCACGCCGATGCTGCGGCATCTGGACCGCGGGAGCCAGGAAGTGGACAACGGACATTTCCTGAACCACGAGTATGTGTTCGGCGCGACGGCGGCGGCGGCGCTGTACCGGCGGCGGATGATCGAGGACGTGGCGGTGGACGGCGAATTTTTCGACTCCGATTTTTTCGTTTACCGCGAAGACGCCGACGTCGCATGGCGCGCGCAATTGATGGGTTGGCGCTGCATCTATACGCCGCACGCGCGCGGATATCACGTGCGCAACGTGCTGCCGGGAAACCGCCGCGCGCTCCCTCCGGAGATCAACATGCACTCGGTGAAGAACCGCTTCCTGATGCGCATCAAGAACATCAACGGCGACCTGTACCGGCGCAACTGGGTGTCCATCGTCACGCGCGATCTGATCGTCCTGGGCGCCTGCCTGGTGCGCGAACGCAGCTCGCTGAAAGCGTTCGTGTACATTTTCAGGAATTGGAAACGATTGATGGCAAAGCGGCGCGACATCATGAGCCGCAAGCGGGTCAACGACGAGTACATCGCCAGTTGGTTCGCGTTCGAACCGGTGAGCCGGCCGGCGCCCAAAGCGGCGGCGCGCGTGCTCTCGCGGTCCAAGCGTTAGCCGCGCGGCGATGCGGGCGATGAAAGCGGCGGGCGCCCGCGGACGCTTCGCGATCGTGGGCACGCGGGGGATTCCGGCGCACTACGGCGGATTCGAGACGTTCGCCGAAGAATTGGCCACACGCCTGGCGCGGCGCGGTTACGAGGTGACCGTCTATTGCCGGGAACGGGAGCCGGGCGCGGCGTATCGAGGCGTGCGGCGATGTTACATCCCGGCGGTCCGCCACAAGTATTTCGAGACGCTGTGCCACACGTTTCTCTCGACGATCCATTTGCTGTTCCATCGTGTGGACGCGGCGCTATATTGCAACGCGGCGAACGCTGTCTTCACATTGTGGCCGCGGATGGCGGGCGTGCCGGTGGCGCTGAACGTGGACGGGTTGGAGCGGAAGCGGAAAAAATGGAACGCGTTCGCGAAGGCTTGGTACACGCTTTCCGAGCGCATGGCGACGTGGTTTGCGAGCGTGGTGGTGAGCGACGCCGTTCACATCCAGAGTTACTATCGGGAGCGCTACGGCAAGGAGTCGGTGTTTATCGCTTACGGCGCGGAAACGGGGAAGGTGGAGACCGCGGCGGCGCTCGAAGCGCTGGGCCTGGAGCGCGGGGGGTATTTTCTCTACGTCAGCCGCATGGAGCCCGAGAACAACGCGCTGCTGGTGCGCGAGTGCTTCGAGCGGATCGATACGCCGGTGAAATTGGCGTTGATCGGCGACGCGCCTTACGCGCGGGAGTACATCGCCCTTGTGCGCGACACCAGGGACGCCCGAGTCGTCGCTCCGGGGGCGATCTACGGCGTAGGCTACGGCGAGTTGCAGTCGCACTGCCTCGCCTATATTCACGCGACCGAGGTGGGCGGGACGCATCCGGCGTTGATCGAGGCGATGGGGCGGGGGGCGGTGACGTTGTATCTGAATACGCCGGAGAACGCCGAAGTGGTGGGCGACGCCGGGATCGCCTTCGAGGCGGAGACGCTGGAGGAGGCGATGCGGAGGGTGCTGACGATGAGCGCGGAAGAGCGCGAGGCGTTGGGCGAGCGCGCGGCGCGCAGGGTGGAGGAGCGTTATAGCTGGGACGCGGTGACGGACCAATACGAAGCGCTGCTGGTGGGCCTGGCGCGGCGGCGGCTAGGATGAGGATATGAGCGAGTTCGCGCGCCGGTCCTGGGTGGAGGTGTCGCTGGGCCGGATCGCGGCGAACTTCGAAGCGATTCGCGCGCTTACGGGCGACGGCGTGGAGGTGATGCCGGTGGTGAAGGCTGACGCGTACCGGCACGGCGCGATCGAGGTTTCGCGGACGCTGATGGGCAAAGGCGCGCGATGGCTGGCGGTAAGCAGCGTCGAGGAGGGCGCGGCATTGCGGGAAGCCGGGATCGCGGCGCGGATTCTGGTGATGGCCGATTTCCTGCCCGCCGAGCGCGAGGGCCTGTTTGAATTTGGACTGACGCCGGTGATCCATTCCCTCGAGGGCGTGCGCGAGTGGGACCGGATGGCGGAGGCACGGGGAGAGAGCGCCGCCGATTTTCATTTGAAGATCGACAGCGGAATGGGGCGGCTGGGGACGCGGGCGAGCGCGCGGGAAATCGCCGAGGTGGTGGTTGGATGCCGCAACGCGCGGCTGGAAGGGCTGATGACGCATCTGGCCTCGGCGGCGGACTACGCCGGGGCGCAGACGGAGGATCAAGCGCGGGCGTTTGAAGCGGTACGCCTCGGATTGGCGGATTTGGGAGTGGCACCGCCGATCGTTCACATGGCGAGCAGCATACCGGTGGCATACGGGCGTCGCGCGGCGTGGAGGCGAATGGTGCGGCCGGGCCACGCCATCTATGGGTACGTATCGCCAATCGCGCGCGGCGAAGCGCCTCCGAGGCTGCTGGATGTGATGCCGGCGCTGAGTTGGAAAGCCGCGCTGTTGGCGGTGAAGGATCTGCCGGCCGGGGCGCTGGTGGGCTACGGAGGGATGTTCCGCACGCCGTGTCCGATGCGCATCGGCGTGCTGGCCGCCGGTTACGCCGACGGCATCCCGCACCGGTTGTCGAACAAGGGGCGGGTGATCGCGGGAGGAAAGTTCGCGGCGATTCTGGGCGCCGTGTCGATGGATTTGACCACCGTCGACTTAACGCAGGCTCCGCATCTGCGGCCCGGCGACGCGGTGACGCTGCTGGGGGAAGAGGGCGGCGCGAGCATCGACGCGCAACAGATGGCCAAGTCCGCCGGAACCATTTCCTACAGCGTGCTGTGCGGAATCAGCGCGCGGGTGAAGCGGATTTATGTGTGAGAGCGAATCCGGCGTCTCACCGCCAGCCGCGCGTATCCGCGATGCCACTCCAAAGTGCCGCGCCGGGGCCTTCGGAAGCGGCCGCGAGCAGCGATTGACGCCTGGCTTCCTCGGCGAGGTCTCCGAGCGATAGGCCGTCGAGATATTCTTCGCGCGCCTTTGCCTCGCGATCGAGGCGCGCGCTTAATTCGTCATCCAAGTCTGCGCGTCTCTCAGGCGCTGAGCGCCATGTTCATGTTTTCAATCGCCTCGTCGATTTCGGCGGTGTTTTTGAAGCCGATGGTGACGGCGTCGACGACGCCCAGGCCCATGGCGAAACGGAGCGAGGCCTGGCGGTCCTCGCGGCGGGTGAACTGGCCCTCGCCCACCAGTTTCATGCTGATGACGCCGGCGCCCTGCGCGTGAACCTTGCGCATCTGGGCGACGACCTCGGAGACATTGCCGCGGCCGTCGGTGTCGTGCGTTTCGGGCGTATCCATGCGGGTGCCGTTGTGGTTCATGCGGATCATGGCGACGTCGAGCCAGTTGGCGCCGGGGAACGCGCTGAGCGCGGGTAGGCCATGCACGGAAGCGCCGTGAGCCAGGATCACTTTCTTCGCCTTCGCCTCGGAGAAGGCGTCCTCCAGGCGCTTCAGATCCTCCGGCCAAGTGGGAGTGCGCACGCAGTGGAGAAGCAGGACGTCGAAGTACTCCGAATCGAGGTCCTTGCGATACCCGTCGATGATCGCCTGGGTGTTATCCATGTGTCCGGTGTTGTACTTCGTCATCAGGCGGTAGCTGTCGCGCGGGACGCCGTCGAGCGCGGCGGCGAGCATTTGCGGCATGCCGTGATAGCTTTCGGCGGTTTCAAAAAAGCGGATGCCGCGATCATAGGCGTAGCGGACCAGGCGGGTGAATTCTTTCTGGCCGAGGTCGCGCTGGACACGCCCGCTGAAAGTGCCGGTACCGAAGGCGAGGCGGGTAACCTGGACGCCGGAGCGGCCGAGAGTGACAAAGTCGGTGGCGGTGCGTTGGGGGGTGAAGGCTTTGAGGGCGGCCCCGCCCGAGCCGAGAAGGACGGCTCCGGCGGCGCTGGATTTGAGAAAGTGACGCCGTGTGAAATTGTTCATGGGCAGTTTCTCCCGCTGCCGCCAGACTAGCACAGGACGAGGTAGGGCGAGCGCCCACGCTTGCTGACGCGCGCGGCTCGGTAACCGCTCCGAACGCAACCGAGCCGCGCCCGTCAGGAAGCGGTTTCCTCTATTCGGCGCGCAAGGCCTGGACGGGATCGATGGAGGCGGCGCGGAGTGCGGGAATGAAGCTGGCGACGGCCGCCGCTACAGCGAGAGCGCCGGCCGATACGGCGTAGGTGAGAGGGTCGAAGGGATCGACGCGGAAGAGCAAGGTGGACATCAACCGGGTGAGCGCCAGCGCGGCGGCCAGACCGAAAGCGACGCCGATGAGCGCGAGGACGAGGCCGTGGCGAACGAATAGGAAGACGAACTCACGGCGGCGCGCGCCGAGAGCGGAGCGGATTCCGACTTCTCGGGTGCGTTGGGAGACCGAATACGAGAGCACGCCGTAGACGCCGATGACGCCGAGAAGGAGGGCCATGGCGCCGGCGATGGCGAGCATGACGAGGGTGAAGGAAGTGCGGGCGAGAGATTGGCGGCAAAGGTCGCCGGCGGTGCGGACGTCGAACAGAGGGAGATTGGGATTCACCGACCAGACGGCGCGGCGGACCTGTCCGAGAAACACGGTCGAGCCGGCGGAGGGGCTGCGAACGACAAAGACGGAGGTGCGCCGGACGCCGACCGGGTTGCCCTCGAAATTCTTCATGAACATGGGCCAGTAGGCGGTGGCGGGGGCTACTTGATCGAAGCCGTCGTTGTGGACGTCGGCGGCGACGCCAACGACCTCCCGCCAGGGATCGGAGAGCGACGGACGGATTCTTTTGCCGAGAGCGGCGGCGGGCGTGCCCCAAAGCTCCCTGGCCATATTTTCCGAGACGATGGCGATCGATGCGCCATTCGCGAGATCGTTCCAAGTGAAGTCGCGTCCGGCGGCGAGAGGAGTTCCCATAGTTGCGAACCAGCCGGGGGAAACAATGGAGAACCGGCGTATCGGTGGGAGGCGGCCTTCGGCATAGGTATGGTCCTCGGCGAAGACGGGATCGTGTTCCCCTCGGCTTTCCATGGGAGCGATGTCGCCCAGCGCGGCGGCGGAGACGCCGGGGATCGCGCGAAGTTTGTCGAGGATGTCCTGCTGCATGCGGACCATGCGAAGCGGATCCGGGACCTGGGACTCGGGGATAAACAGGCGGAGGGTCTGCAACTGATCGGGGCTTGTGAAGCCGGGGTTGACGTGTTTCAGGGCCTGGAAGGTGCGGATCATCAGGCCGGAGCCGATCAACAGGACGACGGCGAGGGAGACCTGAACGACGACCAAAGTGCCGCGGGCGCGATGCCGCTCCCGGCTCTGGCTTTGCGTCCTGCCGCCGCCGCGGAGGGCGGTAGCGAGATTCGGACCGGTATATTTGACGACCGGGACAAGGCCGAAGAGCAGCCCGGCGAACAGCGAGACGGCGAGGGTGAACAGGAGGACCGCCGGGTCGATCGAGATCTCGGCGAGGCGCGGAAGGTTGGGGCCGAGGAAAACGAGCAGACGCAATGCGCCGTAGGCGGCGAAGAGGCCGAGCGTTCCTCCAACCAATCCGAGTAGAACGCTTTCGAGCAACAGCTCGCGGGCGAGCTCGAACCGGCCAGCGCCCAGGGCGGCGCGGATCGCAAGTTCCTGTTGCCGTCCATCGGCGCGGACCAGCAGCAGGTTGGCGACATTGGCGCAGGCCACCAGCAACACGATGCCGATCGCTCCCATGAGAACCCAGAGCAGCGTGCCGATGTCGCCGACCAGAACCTGCTTAAACGGACGAAGATTCGGGCCGATGCGGGCATCCTCGAACATTTTGACGCTGAAACCGGGAGGAGCGGCGTAGCGGGCATTCACGATGGGCAACATACGGCCGATGTCGGCGCTGGCTTGGGCCAACGTGACGCCGGGCTTGAGCCGGGCGAGGGAATCGAAGCTGAAGTTTCCGAGCTTCGTTTCCGCCGGGTCGAATTGAAACGGGAGAATCAGAGACGGATTGTTATCGAGGAAGCGGAAGTCCGCCGGCAGTACGCCGACGATCTCGCGCGCCTTTCCGTCGACGACGATGCGGCGGCCGATGGCGGAGGGCGATCCTCCGAAGCGGGCCTTCCAATAGGCATAGCCGAGGATGGCGGTAGCCGGGCTTTTCGGCGCGTCGTCGAAGCGGGAGAAACCGCGGCCAAGCGCGGGACGCACGCCGAGCAGCGGCAGAACGCCGTCGGTAAAATCGAGCGCGGGAACCTGTTCGGGTTGGGCGATACCGGTGACGCTCACCGAGTCGGTCGTGTAGAGGCCGATGTCCTGCAACGTGTGGTTCTCGCTGCGATAGGTGAAGTAGCAGGAGGGCGAGGAGTTCAGCTCCTTCATGCCGATGCCGGGCGCGGTGTGCCAGACGCCGATCAACTCGTCCGGATGGGGATAAGGGAGCGGCCTTAGCAGTACGCCTTCGAGCACGCTGAAGATGGCGGTGTTGGCTCCGATGCCGATGGTGAGCGTCAGCAGCGTGATGGCGGTGAACACCGGCGAGCGAAGCAACCGCCGGAAGACGTGACGGAGGGAATCGAGGAGGTTTTGCATGGGCGCGCACCGGGCGTGTCACTTAGCTATACGCCCAGCGGACGGTGGAGTTCCCAGGAAAATGGCGGTTGCCGATTTAGATATCCAGGTTCCGCACGTCGAGGGCGTTTTCCTCGATGAACTTGCGTCGGCCTTCGACGTCCTCGCCCATGAGCGTAGAGAAAATCGCCTCGGCTTCGGCCATGTCCTGCATGTCAACTTTCAGCAGCGTGCGCGTTTCGGCGTTCATGGTGGTGGACCAAAGCTGCTCGGGATTCATCTCGCCCAGGCCCTTGTAGCGCTGGATGTTCACCTCGCGCATGCCTTCGCCCTTGACGTGGTCGAGCAACGCGGTCCAGGAGGCCATCGTGTCGCGAGAGCCGTCTTTGACGACGACGAAGGGCGGTTGGTTGAACTTCGAAACCTGACGTGCCAGGGCGCGCAGCCGGCGATACTCGGGTTGGGAAGCGAGTTCGATGTTGATCGAGCGCTCGGCGTTGGTGGGGTCTTTGTAGACGATGCTCCAGGCGGAATGCTCCTCGTCGCGGTCCAGGCGCGCTTCAACGCGGGCGTCTTGAATCGCCTGCAGCAGGGGCAGTGCGTTCGAATCGTCCTGAAAATCGGTTTTTGAATCGATGTGATAGGCGGAGTTAGTGAGCAACTCCACGATGCGGGCTTCGCGCAGGCGGCGCTCGGCGCGGCGGCAGATCTGGCCCAATTCGTCTAGCATCATGAGGAACGCGCGCAATTCCGAGCCATCCAACCGCGTGACGGGTTCGGCGCCAATCTCCACCGTCAGGTTCTCGGTGGCGCGGCGCAGAATCTCGCGGGTGAATTCCTTGTCGTCCTTGATATACTTTTCGCTCTTGCCCTTCTTGATGCGATAAAGAGGGGGTTGGGCGACGAAGACGTTGCCGCGCTTGATCAACTCCTGCATGTGGCGGAAGAAGAACGTCAGCAGCAGCGTGCGGATGTGGGAGCCGTCCACGTCGGCGTCGGTCATGATGATGATCTTGTGATAGCGCAGCTTGGCCGGATCGAAATCCTGGATGCCGATGCCGGTGCCAATCGCGGTGATCATGGACCGGATTTCGTCGTGGGCCAGCATCTTGTCGTAGCGGGCCTTTTCGACATTGAGAATCTTGCCCTTCAGGGGCAGGATGGCCTGGTAGCGGCGGTCGCGGCCGGTCTTGGCTGTGCCGCCGGCCGACTCGCCCTCCACCAGGAACAACTCGCAGCGCTCCGGGTCTTTCTCCTGGCAGTCGGCCAACTTGCCGGGAAGGCCGCCGGAATCGAGAGCGCCTTTGCGCCGCGTCAGATCGCGGGCCTTGCGCGCGGCTTCTCGCGCCCGCGCCGCGTCGATCGACTTGGAGACGATCTTCTTCATCACCGCCGGGTTCTTGTCGAAATATTCGCCCAGTTTCTTGTTGACGAACTCGGTGACGCTGCCCTGGATGTCGCTGTTGAGCCGGCCCTTGGTTTGCCCTTCAAATTGCGGCTGCGGGAGTTTCACGCTGATGACGGCGGTTAAGCCTTCGCGCACGTCGTCGCCGCTGAGGTTTTCCTTCACGTCCTTGAACATGCCGGCGCTCGCGCCGTAGGCGTTGATGGTGCGGGTGAGGGCGGCGCGGAAGCCGCTAAGGTGCGTGCCGCCGTCGACGGTGTTGATGTTGTTGGCGAAGCTGAACAGCGTTTCGGAATAACCGTCGTTGTACTGCAGCGCGATCTCCATTGTCAGAGTGCCGCCGGGCAACTCGCGCTCGCCTTCAAGCTGGATGGGCTTCTCGTGCAAAAGCGACTTGCCTTTGTTGAGATGCTTGATGAACTCGGCGATGCCGCCGCTGTAAAGGAATTCGTGGCTCTTCACCGGATCCACTCGCTCGTCGGTGAGCGTGATTTTTAGACCCTTGTTCAGAAACGCCAACTCGCGCAACCGCTGCGACAGGGTGTCGTAATTGAATTCGGTGGCCTCCATGATGGACGGGTCGGGCCGGAAGGTGATCTTGGTGCCGGTTTTATTTCCCGCCTTCCCGGTTTGGGTGAGCGGCCCTTTGGGGACGCCGCGTTCGTAGTCCTGTTCCCACGTGGCCTTGTTCTTCCAAATCTCCAAATGCAGCGTGTCCGAAAGAGCGTTGACAACGCTGACGCCGACGCCATGTAAGCCGCCGGAGACTTTGTAGCTGTTGTTGTCGAACTTGCCCCCGGCGTGGAGTTTGGTCATCACCACTTGCGCCGCCGACACGCCTTCTTCCTTGTGCATGTCGACCGGGATGCCGCGTCCGTTGTCGATGACAGTGACGGAATTGTCGATGTGGATGGCGACGTCGACCTCCGTGCAGTGGCCGGCGAGAGCCTCGTCCACGGAATTATCGACGACTTCGTAAACCAGGTGATGAAGACCGGCCTCGCGCGTGGAGCCGATGTACATCGCGGGTCGCTTTCGGACCGCTTCCAGACCTTCCAGCACTTTAATACTCGTAGAGTCGTAAACTTCGCCGGGCGTTATTTCTTTTGTTGCCATATCAAAAATCTCAAAACCTTCTCCTGCCGCCTGGAACGCAGATGCCAACTCAGATACGCATGGGCATTACGACATAGCGATACGTCTGGTTTGCGCCACCCACGCCGGGGCGAAACTCGCCCGCGCTGTTGGCGTCCTTGAATAGAAACTTGATTTCGGCGTCGGTGACGACGCGCAGGAAATCCAGCAGATACTGGGCGTTAAACCCGATCTCGACCGAATCGCCTTCGTAGGGAACCGGGATGCTCTCTTCGCTCTCGCCGGTCTCCGACAGCGAGGAGTGGATCTTCATCTCGCCGCTGGCGAATTTCACGCGCACCGTCCGCGAGCGCTCGTCGGAGAACTGCGCCACGCGTTCCAAGGAACCGCGTAGATCGTCGCGGTTAATGTCGAGTGAAAGAGGCGTGTCCTTGGGCAGCACGCGCTCGAAGTCCGGAAAATTGCCGGTCAGCTTGCGGCTGATGAGCAGGCGCTTGCCGAAATCGAAGAAGAGATGATTCTCCTCGCCGGAGAATTTCACCGTCGCCTCGGGACCCGCTTCCTGATCCAGACTCTGAATCTGGGCCATCGCTTTGCGAGGGAGCAGAGCGCGGAATTGCGTGGTCAGTCCGGGAAGCGCGACGTGGTTCTCCACCATCGATAAGCGATGGCCATCGGTGGTCACCATCACGATTCCTTCGGCCCGAAGGACGAGCAAAGCGCCGTTCAACGTGAAGCGGGATTCCTCGGCCGAGATTGCAAAGATCGTCCGGGCGATCATCGAGGAAAGAATGCCGCTCGGGATTTCCGCCAGGACTTCCGGAATCTTAGGCAGCGCGGGATAGCTTTCGCGCGACATTCCGGCCATGCGCGTACGGGATCGTCCGCAGATTAGGCTGGCCCATTGATTGTCCAGCATCTTCACCTGGACATCGGCGTCCGGCAACAGGCGGACGTAATCGAGCAGTCGCTTGGCGGGAATCGTCCCCGCGCCGGGTTTCTGCACCCGCGCCGGGCACTCGCACTGGATTCCCAGTTCCAGGTCGGTCGCGGTCAAACGAACGACACCGTCGGAGGCCTCCAGCAAAACGTTCGACAGAATCGGAATAGTGGTCTTTTTCTCCACCACCCCTTGAGACAGATTCAGCTCGCGTACAAGGTCCGTCTTGTTTACCGTGAACTCCATTGCCTCCCCTTTTCGCGCCTCTTGCAGCTACTGATGTTTCTGGTAAAGAATCAACAAAATCTTACTAGCCGTCATAGGGATTGTTGAAATGTTGATTTCTCTCTAAATTATACAAAAATAAATCGCTTTTGGCTAGCGCCCGCAGTGGATTTCCGGGTCTCCAGAGCCGGAAAAACCCGCCCTCCCACGCTTTGCACACAGGCAGTCACAGGCTTTTCATAGCCCGCCTGTGGAAAATTAATATAAACCTAATGAAAAGAATCGATTAGGCTGTTCAACAAGCTGTTCAAATCCGGTTTCCGGTGGCGCAGCACTTCGATCTTGTGGACCGAGTGGAGAACCGTCGTGTGGTGTTTCCCATTGAAGGCGCGGCCGATCTCGGGAAGCGAGGCGGAAGTTAGCTCTTTCACCAGATACATGGCGATCTGTCGCGGATAAGCGATCTGTTGCGAATTACTCTTTTGCTTCAATTGCGCCGGCTGCAACCCGAAGCGTTCGGCGACGGCCCGGATGATCGCTTCGATGGTCACCTTGCGTTCCTGCCCGAGCGTCAGGTGCTTCAAAGTCTGCTGCGCCATGGCGAGATTAATGGGGGATCCGGTGACGCTAGAGAACGCCGCGAGTTTCACCAGCGCGCCCTCCAGTTCACGAACGTTCGATTTGGTGCGGGTGGCGATAAAAACCCGGACGTCCTCTGGAAGGCGGATACCCATCGCGCCGGCTTTGGTGTCGAGAATCGCCATTTTCGTTTCGAGATCCGGCGGCTGCACGTCCACCATCAGTCCCCACTCGAAGCGCGAACGAAGGCGGTCGACCAGACCGGGCGTGTTTTTCGGAGGAGAGTCGCTCGAAATGACGATCTGCTTTTGATGCTCGTAAAGTTCGTTGAAGGTATGGAAGAACTCCTCCTGCGTGCGTTCCTTGCCGCCCAGCGTTTGAATATCGTCCATTAGCAGCACGTCGGCCGAGCGGTAGTGGTGATGGAACTGCTGCATGCGCTGGAGGCGGATACAGTTGATCATCTCGTTCATAAAGCGTTCGCTCGAGGTGAAAATAATGCGCATTCGCCCGTAATGGGACAGCAGTTCGCGGCCGATGGCATGCATCAGGTGCGTCTTCCCCATGCCGGTGCCGCCGTAAATGAACAACGGGTTATAGGTTTTCGCCGGGACCGTGGCTACGGCCTTCGCCGCGGCGTGGGCGAACTGATTGCACGCTCCAACGACGAAATTTTCGAAGGTGAAGTTAGGGTTCAGGTTAATTGTCGGAGTGAACAACTCCTCGGTCTCGCCGCCATATCTGCCGGGTGCCCCGGTCTCGGCCTCAATTGCCGGATCGCGATAAATCACCTGCTGAACGGGAAGCCCGAGATCGTGGATCGCCGCCCAAACCTCGCCGGCATACTCCTCCTGCATCCACCGGCGCGTCGCATCGTCCGGCGCCGACACACTCAGCGTCCCGCCTTCCTCGGAGAGGAAGGTGGTGCGTGACACCCAGTTTTGAAAGGCCTCGGCGCTGATCTTCGTCGATATCCGAGTCTTGATCTGTTCCCAGATGTTCATGCCATTAAACGCAAACTTCCCACATATTTTCCACAGGCTTGTGGAAAACACGACTCCCCAGGATCTCGATTCGATTGGGAACCGACGGCTCCAACAGACTAACCAAAGCGGACCCGGCCGCTTATGTCCTCCGTCTGCGGATTCTCAGTCTAACATAGTTCCCCAGACCCGCAATTACTAAGTTACAATATTTTTAAGTCGTTTATTTTCATACTTTTATGTAAAACAGGAGACGGCTGGAATGTAGTGGACTTCCGGCTCGCCGGCCCGCTTGACATCGGCCAAACCAGGGGTGGAGAATGAAGGAGCCGCACTTTGCGGGAGTAACTCAGCTGGTAGAGTGCAACCTTGCCAAGGTTGATGTCGCGGGTTCGAATCCCGTCTCCCGCTCCATTCTCCGAATGCCTCGTTTCCCCGGCGTCGATTACTTTCTCGTGGACTCCCTGTTCAGCGAACAGGAACTTCTGGTGCGGCAGACCGCCCGGCAGTTCGTCGAAGACCGCGCCATGCCGCTGGTCAAGGACTGCTTTCGCGACGGCCGCTTCCCGAAGGAACTGATTCCGGAGTTTGGCCAACTTGGGTTTCTGGGCGCCAATCTGGACGGCTACGGCTGCGCCGGAATGAGCAACGTCGAATACGGGCTGATCATGCAGGAGATCGAACGCGCGGACTCCGGGCTGCGCAGCTTCGTCTCTGTGCAGGGCGCGCTGGTAATGTACCCGATCTTCACGTACGGCAGCGAGGAGCAGAAGCAGCGCTGGCTGCCGAAGCTGCAATCGGGCGAGGCCATCGGATGCTTCGGCCTTACCGAGCCGGCCTTCGGCTCCAACCCCGCCGGGATGCTGACCACCGCCAAGCGCGACGGCGATCACTGGGTTCTGAACGGGGAAAAAACCTGGATCACCAACGCCACGGTCGCAGATTTTGCCATCGTTTGGGCGAGAGCGGAAGAAGGTATTCGCGGGTTCCTGGTGGATAAGGGCACGCCTGGTTTTTCGGCGTCGGAGATTCACGGCAAGCTCTCGATGCGCGTCTCGGTCACCGGCAGTCTCGCTTTGTCCGATTGCCGCGTGCCGGCCTCCGCCATGCTGCCTGGAGCCGAAGGGCTTGAAAGGGCCGTTGGGCTGCCTGACGCAAGCCCGGTACGGCATCGGTTGGGGCGTAATCGGCGCGGCGATGGATTGTTACGAAACGGCGCGGCAGTACACCATCCTGCGCAAGCAATTTGACGACCGGCCGATCGCTTCCCATCAACTGGTGCAAGAAAAACTAGCGTGGATGATCACCGAGATCACCAAAGCGCAATTGCTGGCCATCCACGCCGGCCGTGTCAAGGACCAGGGCAAGCTGGAGCCGGCGCACATCTCCATGCTGAAGCGGAACAACGTCGCCATGGCGCTCGAGTGCGCCCGGTTGAGCCGCGACCTGCTGGGCGCCAACGGCATCATCGACGATTACCCGATCATGCGCCACATGTGCAACCTCGAAACGGTGAAGACCTACGAGGGCACCGACCATATCCACACGCTGGTGATCGGCGAACGGGTCACCGGAATTCCGGCTTATAAATAGCGCCTGCGGCTACTTCAAGACCGCCGCTTCGCCCATCTGCATCACCGCCGCGCGCGCCGGTCCGGCCGTGCCATCGGACACTTGAACCATCAGGATACGGACTACGTTATGAACCGGGTCCATCCATCCCTCCGTGCCGAAAGCGCCGCCGTGCCCAAAAGCGCCCATCGGGTGCAACAGCAGCATCCCCTCCGGGCTATCGACGATTTCAAACGTCAATCCGTAGCCGGTGCCGCCGAGCCAGCCCGACGGATGGACGTGTGGCGTATGGACGCGGGTCATCACGTCCAGCGAGGCGTGGGACAGAAACCGATGGCCGCCGTAAGTGCCGCCGTCGAGCAGCATCTGGTAAAAGCGGAACAGAT
Source organism: uncultured Acidobacteriota bacterium (assembly GCA_963823105.1). Taxonomy (GTDB): domain Bacteria; phylum Acidobacteriota; class Terriglobia; order Bryobacterales; family Bryobacteraceae; genus JAJYKC01. The sequence goes on along the minus strand of CAWGKC010000002.1, from coordinate 424,300 downwards.
CCGGGGCGGTGGAATAAAGGCCGAACTCCGGCGCCGGATACTTCGCCCCTTCTCGAAATTTCGCCGGATCGCCCGCCAGAATCTCCGCGCCCGAGGGAACCAGCTTGCCGTTCTCGTGCTTGTAAACCATGGCGACGCGGACACGCTTGTCTTCCGGCGCGCGGAAGAAGGTGTCCTTCATGCCCAGCGGCCGCAGGATGCGCGTTTCGACGAAGTGGACGTAGTCGTCGCCGGAGACCACTTCGACAATGCGCCCGAGCGTGGCGATGCCCATGTTGCTGTAGCTCCACTTCGTGCCCGGCTCGAAGCGCAAGCGCTGCTGGGAATAGAAGCGCACGGCGTCCGCGAGCGGCACCCGCATCGTACGCGGATTGTCTTCCAGCGCGCCGTCGGGATCGCCAGCGAGGCCGGAGGTGTGGCACATCAACTCCCACACCGTCGGAGGATGCGCCGGCGCGTGCGTGTCCGTCGATCCGTCCGCGCGCTTCTCCTCCACCAACTGGCCTTTGAACTCGGGAAGGTAGTCCTCCACCGGGCGGCGCAGCTCAAGCTTTCCCTCCTCCACCAGCATCATCGCCGCGACGCCGGTGAAGGGCTTGGTCATCGACATGATCTGGAAAATGGAGCCGGTGGCCATGGGCTTCTTCGCCTCGATATCCTGGCTGCCCACGGCGTCCAGCTCCAGAATGCGGCCGTGGCGCGCCACCAGGGAAACGGCGCCGGGGATCGTACCGTCCTTCACCAATTGCTCCAGCCGCTTGGGAATCTGCGCCAGGCGCGCAAGGTCCATGTCCGCGGTTTGCGCGTGTATGGCCGGAGCCCAACAGAAACCGGCGAGAACGAGAAGTGCCGCCCGAGTTCGCATAGGAGCACCAGCCTCTTTTACGGAATCGGATTGCCGTCGCCGTCGATATGGCGAATCTCGCCCAGACCCAACTCGCGGATGCCCGGTTCGATCTTCGCCTTGTCGCCCACTACCACCCACACCAGATGTTCCGGCCGGACTACGGTGTGCGCGGCGTCTTCCACCGCGGAAGCGGCCAGTGCGTTCACCGTCGTCGCGAAAGTGGCCAGATAGTCGTCCGGCAAACCGAGCTGCAACTGCGAAGCGAGCTGGCTGCCCCAGCCAGCCTTCGTCTCCAGCGCCCCAGGCAATTGCAGGATGGCGTGGTCCTTGGCCAGCTTCAGTTCTTCCGCCGTCACCGGTTGCGCGCCCACGATGCCGTGAAGATCCTTGTTCATCTCCTCGATCGATTCCTTCGTCTTGTCGGTCTGCACCGGAGCGATGGTCAGGAACGGCTGCGGGCCGCGGGCCTCCATGACGAGGCTAAACACGCCATAGGACCAGTGCTTGTCCTCGCGCAGATTCATGTTCATCCGCGAGCTGAACGTGCCGCCCAGGATGTCGTTCATGATGTCGATCGCCGGCTGTTGCGGCGTGCCGCCCGAAGGCGCGATGCCGCCGCTGAAGATCACCGATTGTTGCGATCCGGGCCGGTCCATGATGTAAATCACCGGTTTCTCCGGCGGCGTGACCGCACTCAAATTCTTCTTCGGAATCTCGCCCGCCTTCCAGCCGCCAAACCGCTTCTCGAGCACCGGCATAATCTCGGCCAGCGTGGAATCGCCCACCACAATCAGCGTCGCGGCGTTCGGCCGGAACCAGGTTTCATGAAAGCGCGCCAGATCCTCGCGGGTCAACTTCGTCACGCTCTCCGTCGTCCCCGATCCGGTCAGCGGGTTTCCATAGGCGTGATCCTTGCCGTAAATCAACGCGGGCAGCACGCGCAATCCCATCGGTACCGGCGTTACGCGTTCGCGGTCGATCGCCGCCAGTTGCAGCTTCTTCTCCCGCGCGAAATCGGCTTCCGGGAACGCCGGATTCAGCACCACGTCAGCGAACAGATCGAGCGAAGGGTCCAGCTTGTCTTTCAAAGCGCTCAGGTAAACCGTGGTTTGATCCACGTTCGAATTCGCCCGCAGTTGCGCGCCCAGCAATTGAAGCTGTTCGCTGATCTCCAGTGCGGTACGCTTCTTCGTGCCGTCTACCAGCGTCGCCGAGGTGAGCTTCGCGGTTCCCGGCGTGGAGAGCGAGTCGGCGGCGTAGCCTGCGTCTAACACCAGCCAGAAATCGACGGCCGGCAAATCGTGCCGTTCGGTCAACTCCACCTTCATCCCATTCGATAGCTTGCCGTGGGCGACGGTGGGAACTTTCAGCGCCGGAGGAGCGCCCGGAACCGGCAGCTTAGAGCGGTCCGCACCCGTCCCGGAGGCAGCGTAGTTAGGGAACGGCTGCACCTCAAGCTGATACACGCCATCGCTCAGCCAGCGATCCGCCGCGCCCTTCAAATCGGCGGGCGACGCAGCCATGACGCGCGCGAGAGAAAGTTTGTAAGTCTCCGGATCGCCGCGGAACACCTGGCCGATCGCTAACCGGTCGGATTTGCCTCCGAAGCCGCCAATGCGCTCGATGCCTCGGATCAGGTTCGCCCGGTATTGCGTCTGGGCGCGGTCCATCTCCTCCTTCGTGGGGCCGTCCTTCAAGAACCGGTCCAACTCCTCGCGCACGGCCTTCCCGACCGCCACCAGGTCCGCGCCCGGCTTCGCCGTCGCCACAATTTGAAACTGGCCCGCGATCTCGCGCAGGTCCACGCTCGCCATAACGCTGGTGGCGATCTGGTCGTCGTAAACCAGCCTCTTATACAGCCGCGACGTCTTGCCTTGGGAGAGGATGTCGCTCACCAGATCCAGATAATCGGCGTCGGCGGAGCCGAACTGCGGGATGTTCCAAACCATGTACAGCCGCGCCTGCGGAACGCGATCTTCCACGCGTTGAATGTGCGTGCCGGTCCGCTTAGCGATCCACGTTTCCTGGTGCGCCACCGGCGGTCCGGGGGGAATGTCGCCGAAATATTTCTCCGCTTTCTCCCGCGCCGTCTTCGCATCGATGTCGCCGGCCAGGGCCAGCACCGTGTTCGATGGTCCGTAGTAGGTGCGGAACCAATCCTTCACGTCCTCCAGCGATGCCGCGTTCAAATCCGACATCGAGCCGATCACCGTCCATGAATACGGATGGCCCTTGGGGTAGGTGTTTTCGACGATTAACTCGTCGGTGACGCCGTAGGGCTGGTTCTCACCCTGCCGCTTTTCGTTCTGCACGACGCCGCGCTGCAGGTCCAGCACCTTTTGATCGATGGCGCCCAGTAAGTGCCCCATGCGGTCCGATTCCAGCCACAGCGCCAGGTCCAGCGCCGGCGTGGGCACGTTCTCGAAATAATTCGTCCGGTCCTCGTTCGTCGTTCCGTTGAGATCCGTCGCGCCCACTTCTTCCATGGCCGGAAGATACTGGCTGGGATGATGCTCGCTCCCTCCGAACATCAGATGTTCGAACAGGTGGGCGAAACCGGTGCGTCCGGGCTTCTCGTTTTTCGATCCGACGTGGTACCAGATGTTCACCGCCACGATCGGCGCCTTGCGGTCCTCGTGTACCAGCACGGTTAGACCGTTCTTCAAGACAAACTTTTCGTAGGGTATGTTAATGTCCATGCTTTTTTCCTGCCCGGCGGCGCACACAGAGAAAGTCAGCGCGGCCAACAACGCTCGATGTTTCATAATTTGAGACCGATTCTAAATTGTAACCCAGCCCGCCGGGACGCCCGCTCTTCAACGCGTCATGCCGGGCGGCCGAGCGGAAAGTCGATGCTGACACGTTCATGGGGGACGCGGATGGTAACCCTACCGCCTGCCTCGTGCGACAACTTCACAAGGCCGTATCGGCTCATCGTTTTTAGAGTCCGCGAGAGGTTCGATTTCTCGCGGCCCGTCATCTCGGCTAACGCCGTAAGGGATTTCGGAGTTTCTTCCCGGATTGTGGCGAGCAACGCCCGATTCTTTTCGGAGAGAACCCTCGCCAGACTTGCGGTCGAGGGAAACCAGACCGTCGGATCGCCGGGTTTGGGTTTCAACTCCCCGCGCGCAATCGCCATAGTCCTGGCTTTCATGTCCGCGTAAGAGGCAATTCCAACTCGTAAAACTTTCAAGGTAAAACTCCCTTGTCCTTAAGTACGAAGTCCACCCCGGCCCGGAAGCCGGCGAGCAACGAGGCTGCGTCGCGATATGAGTAGGGCCGAATCGATCACAAGCCGTGCCGATGGTCGAAGGCCGTTGGCGCCTTACCGCCCGGACCCTCTACCCGGCGTACCGCGTGCGAGTTGTCGAAGCCAACCAACCGGCTGTTGTCGTAACCGTGTAACGTCAAAGAATAACGCAGCCCGTGCGGACGTTGCGGCGTCGCCGCCACTCGCCGCGCCTCGAATTTCACCCAATAGCCGCCTTTCTCGTCGACGACGAGCACCTGGCCATCGAGATCGAGGAGCGCATCTAGACCCGTGTCGCGCTCGCCGTACTTCTTTCTCCGTCCCATGTTATCAGACAATGATAACCTCCAACATTCCGCGGGAACATTAGTAAAATCGAAGGTTCATGCGCCTTCCGGCCGCCGTTCTTCTTCTCTCGGTCTCCGCCACCGCCCACGAGCCGTTTTACGCCAAGCACGGCATGGTCACCGCGCAGGAGCCGCTGGCGACCGACGCCGGAGTGGCCATGCTGAAGGCCGGGGGCAACGCGGTAGACGCGGCGGCCGCCGTCGGCTTCGCGCTTGCCGTTACCTATCCTTTCGCCGGCAACCTCGGCGGCGGAGGCTTCATGCTGATTCGCATGGCCGACGGCCGCTCCACCTTCATCGACTTCCGCGAGGCCGCGCCCGCCAAGGCTTCGCGCAATATGTATCTGGACCCGCAAGGCAATCTCACCAGGGACGGCCTCGCCGGTTGGCGCGCCTCCGGTGTTCCCGGCTCGGTTCGCGGCTTCGAGTTGGCGGTGAATAAGTACGGTTCGAAGAAGTGGGCCGACGTGGTGAAGCCCGCGCAAAAACTCGCCGCGCGCGGTTTCACCGTCTCCCACGCGCTATCGAAATCGCTGGAGGCGGCGAACAAACTCCTGGCGCAATTCCCGGAATCGAAGCGCATCTTTCTCAAAGGCGGAGTTTACTACCAGCCCGGCGATACGTTGCGCCAGCCCGAACTGGCCCGCACGCTGAAACGCATCGCCCGCCGCGGCGCCGACGATTTTTATCTCGGCGAGACGGCCCGGCTTCTCAACCGCGCGATGCAAGCCAACGGCGGCCTCATCACTCTCGACGACCTGAAGGCGTACAAGGCGATCGAGCGCAAACCGCTCACCGGCCAATACCACGGCTATGAAATCGTGGCGTCCCCGCCGCCCAGCTCCGGCGGCGTGGGCATTCTGCAAATGCTGGCGATGCTCGATGGAACCGGGTACGAAAAAGGCGGGGCCGGCTCGGCCGCATCCATCCACTACGTCGCCGAAGCGATGCGGCGCTATTACGCCGACCGAAGCGAATATCTCGCCGATCCGGACTTTTACCCGGTACCCGTAGCGAAGCTCCTCGACCCCGAATACATCCGTGAACGCCGCGAATCCATTTCGCCCACGCTCGCCACCGGCAGCGACGAAATCGGGCCCGGCAAAATCGCCGTCACCCGCGAGAAGGGCCAAACCACCCATTACAACGTCGTCGATGCGGCGGGCAACGCCGTCGCCGTCACTTACACTTTGAACGGCGGCTACGGCAGCGGCGTCACCGTCCCCGGCGCGGGCTTCCTTCTCAACAACGAAATGGACGACTTCGCCTCCAAACCCGGTGCGCCCAACATGTTCGGCCTGGTTCAGGGCGAAGCCAACGCCATCCAGCCCGGCAAGCGTCCGCTCTCCTCCATGACGCCCACCATCGTATTGAAGGACGCCAAGCTCTACCTCGTCCTGGGCGCGCCCGGCGGGTCGCGCATCATCAACGGCGTCTTGCAGGTGATGCTGAACGTTCTCGATTTTCACATGAACGTCCAGGACGCGATCGATTGGCCGCGTTTTCATCATCAATGGAAACCCGACAAGCTGTATCTGGAGCGCGGCGTCTCGCCCGACACCGCCGAGCTGCTCTTCAAGATGGGTTACCCGATCGACAAAGTGAACGGTGTCGCCCGCGTCGAGGGGATTCTCAATTCCGGCGGCTGGTTGCAGGGCGGAACCGATGGGCGCGGCGCGGACGGCAAAGCCGGGGGATACTAAGGGAGCGCCCCGCGCCCGGAGAAGATCGAACCACCCATGCGGCACGTCCTGTCCACCCACTTGTTCATCAATCATCGCCTCACCACGGTATGGCTTGAAAAGATCCGGCAGGCCGGCATCCCCTCCGTCGAGATTTTCTGCGCCCGCCAGCATCTGGATTATCGCGACCGCGCGCAAATCGCCGAACTGGGCCACTGGTTCCGCGATTCCACGTTGAAGCTCCACTCGCTCCACTCCCCGATGTACACCGATGAAATCTGGGGCCGCTCCGGACCGAACTCGATCATCGACATCACCGAGCCGGTGAAAGCCAAGCGGCTCGACATGCTGGACGAGATCAAGCGCGCGCTCGACATCGCCGAGATCGTTCCCTTCCAATTCCTGATCCAGCACATCGGAGTCACCGGCGACGAATACGACGAGCGCGGATCGACGCCGCTTTCTCGTCGCTCGAAGAGATCAGCCTTTTCGCCCGCGCAGCGCGGCGTGGAAGTTCTGCTGGAAAATACCCAAAACCGCCTCGCCACCGCCGAGCGGCTGATGATGTTCCTTCAGATCACCCATCTGAAACTGGGCTTCTGTTTCGACGTGGGCCACGCCAATATGAACGAAGGCGTCGAGCCCGCGTTCCGCCTTATGAAGAAACAGATCCGATCCACGCACCTGCACGATAACGACGGCAAATCCGACGGGCATCTGTTTCCGCTGAGCGGCGAAGGGACCATCGATTGGAAAAAGACGATGGATCTGCTGCGCGCGCGGCCGGATCAATATCCGCTGCTGCTGGAACTGAGCGAGGTTCCCGAGGTCGCCCATCCGATCGAGGCGGCCAGGGATATCTTCGAAAAACTGGAAAGCCTCTGATGTCCGAAGACACTTCCGCATCTCCGCCTCGCGTCGCCATCGCCAGCGTCGGCCAACACGCCGGCGAACCGGTTGAGATCGCCGGCTGGCTCTATAATCTCCGCAAGTCCGGGAAGATCGCTTTCCCGCTGCTGCGCGACGGCACGGGCATCATGCAATGCGTCGCGGTGAAGAGCCAGCTTGACGAAGCGCTCTTTGAAACGCTGAAGAACCTCACCCAGGAATCGTCGCTGATCGTTCGCGGAAAAATCCGCGCCGAGCCGCGCGCGCCCGGCGGTTACGAGATGGACGTCGAAGGCGCCGAAATCCTCCAGCGCGTCTCCGAATCGGACCCCTACCCGATCACGCCCAAGGACCACGGCGTCGATTTTTTGATGGACCATCGCCATCTGTGGCTGCGCAGCAAACGCCAGCACGCCATCCTCCGCGTCCGCCACGAAGTAATCAAAGGCATTCGCGATTATTTCGATTCGAACGGCTTCACGCTGGTCGATACGCCCATCTTCACGCCCGCCGCCTGCGAAGGCACCACCACGCTCTTCGAAGTGGATTATTTCGAAGACGAGAAGGTCTATCTCACGCAATCCGGCCAGCTTTATAACGAAGCGAACGCGCATGGCCTTCGGCAAGGTCTATTGCTTCGGTCCCACCTTTCGCGCCGAAAAATCCAAGACGCGCCGGCATCTCACGGAGTTCTGGATGGTGGAACCGGAGATGGCGTACGCAACGCTCGACGACGTGAAACGCGTGGCCGAGGAGATGATCGTGTTCGTCACCGGGCGCGTGCTCGAAAACCGCCGCGAAGAACTCGCAGCGCTCGAACGCGACGTTTCGAAGCTCGAAGCGGTGCAGGCGCCGTTCCCGCGCATGACCTACGACGAAGCCGTGGAGACCCTCAAGAAAAAGGGCAGCGAAATCCAATGGGGCGGCGATTTCGGCGGCACCGACGAAACGCTGCTGACCGAGGATTACGACCGCCCGGTGATGGTGGACCGCTATCCCAGCCAGGTCAAGGCGTTCTATTTCCAGCCCGATCCCGCGCGGCCCGAGGTCGCCCTCGGCGTCGACATCCTCGCCCCCGAAGGCTATGGCGAAATCATCGGAGGCGGCCAGCGCATCCACGATCTGGACCTGCTGAAGCAACGCCTGGAAGAACACCACCTCCCCGCCGAAGCGTTCAACTGGTATCTCGATCTCCGCAAGTTCGGCAGCGTTCCGCATGGCGGCTTTGGCATGGGCGTCGAGCGGTTCGTCGCCTGGATGTGCGGGCTGGAGCATATTCGCGAAACCATCGCCTACCCGCGCATGCTCTACCGGATTCGTCCCTGAGAAAAGCGCTGTCATGAGACCATCGAAGATCGCCATCATCGGAGCGCCGCTCGATCTGGGCGCCGGGCGCCGCGGCGTGGATATGGGCGCTTCCGCGGTTCGCGTGGCCAATCTCAACGCCCGCATCGCTTCGCTCGGCTATGAGGTGGAGGATCTGGGCAACATCGCCGTCGCCCAGCCCGAAGCTCATCCCGAAGGGCCGGCCAACGCGCGCTATCTCGCCCAGATCGCCGACACCTGCGTGCGCCTGGCGGCCAAGGTGGAACGGGCGCTCGACGACGGGAAATTTCCGCTGGTGCTCGGCGGCGATCATTCCGTCGCCGTCGGAACCGTCGCCGGCGCCGCGCAATTTCATCGCAAGAACGGCAAGAAGATGGGCCTGCTCTGGATCGACGCCCACGCCGACATGAACACGCCGGAGACCAGCCCCAGCGGCAACGTTCACGGCATGCCGCTGGCCTGCTGCGTCGGAATGGGTCCCGCGGAGTTGACTCATATTTACGGTTGGGCGCCGAAGGTGGACCCGCGCAACGTGGTGATGGTGGCCATCCGCTCGGTGGACGAACTGGAGCGCGGCAACGTCAAGCAAGCCGGCGTCCGCGTCTGCACCATGCGCGAGATCGACGAGCGCGGCCTGCGCGCCGTCATGGCCGAAGCCATTCTGCTGGCATCGGAGGAGACGGATGGCTTTCACCTCTCGCTCGACATGGACGCCATCGATCCGCGCGAAGCGCCCGGCGTCGGAACGCCCATCAAGCGGCGGCATCACTTATCGCGAGGCGCATCTCATCATGGAACTGGTCTGCGATTCCGGCCGCATGCGCTCGATGGATGTGGTGGAAGTGAATCCGGTGATCGACGAGGCCAACCGCACGGCCGATCTCGCCGTCGAACTGGTCACCTCTGCGCTCGGCAAACGAATTCTATGAAACTGCGCGTGGCGGTGATTTACGGCGGCCGCAGCGGCGAACACGACGTCTCGTTGCGCTCCGCCCAATCGGTGATCGAGGCGATGGACCCGGAGCGATACAAGGTCCTCCATTACAAAATCTCCCGCGAGGGCAAATGGAGTCCGCGGTTCCTCGTTCCCGAACCGGGCGGCAATCCCGAAATCGACGTCGTCTTTCCCGTTCTCCATGGCACGTTCGGTGAAGACGGCACCGTCCAGGGATTGTTGGAGTTGGCTGAGCTGCCCTACGTCGGCGCCGGCGTCCTGGCCTCCGCCGTTTCGATGGACAAGGAAGTCATGAAGCGCCTGATGGCCGAGAAACGATCTGCCCATCGTCGAGTATCGCGTCTTCACCGGCGATGCCGCCGCCATCGAAGATCTTTGCTCCGCCTTGCCGTTCCCGGTGTTCGTGAAACCGGCCAACCTCGGCTCCTCCGTCGGCATCTCCAAAGCGCACGATCGCGCGGAATTGAAAACCGCCGTCGAATTCGCCTCCGGTTTCGACCGCAAGGTTTTAATCGAGCGCGGCATCGCCGGCCGCGAGTTCGAATGCTCCGTGATGGGAAACGATTCGCCGGTTGCCGCGATTCCCTGCGAGATCCTCCCATCCAAAGACTTTTACGACTACGAAGACAAGTACTTGCTCGAAAAAGCGCAAACCATCCTCCCCGCGCCGCTGACCGGGGAGCAAACCGCCGAGATGCGCCGCCTGGCGGTGGAATGTTACCAGGCCGTGTGCTGCGAAGGCATGGCGCGCGTCGATTTTCTTATGGAGGCCGCCACCGGAACTCTCTTCATCAACGAGATCAACACCATTCCCGGCTTCACTTCCATCAGCATGTTTCCTAAAATGTGGGAGTACGCGGGCATCCCCATGCCAAAGTTAGTCGACCGCCTGATCGAGCTTGCCATGGAACGCGACGCCCGCAAGAAACGTCTCCGCTATTCACGGTAAAGGATGCTGCTTCCACTTCTGCTGCTGATGGCCGGCCCGGTTCCCACGGCGCCCGCCGGCGGCGATCTCGATTCCCTGGTAAAAACGTTTGTCGATGTGTTGGGCGTGGTGCAACGGAACGCCGCCGACCCCGCCGCCGACGATCAACTGATCTATTCCGGCGCGATTCCCGGCTTGCTGCGCACGCTCGATCCGCACAGCATCTTCTTCGATCCGCAACAGTACGACCAAGTGAAGCAGATGGAGCGGTCCGAGCAGAAAGGATTCGGCACGGTGGTCTCCGTCCTCCCAGGGCGCGTCATCGTGCTCCAGGCTTTACCGGGCACGCCTTCGGCTCAATCCGGCCTTTCGCCCGGCGACGAAATTCTCGCTGTCAACAACGTCGCGCTCGATCGCCTGGAGTTCGATCAGATCGTCGAATATCTCGGCATGGCCCGCCAGCATCAGGTGGAGTTGGTCGTACGGCGTCCCGGCAGCGTGCGCCTGCTGAACTTCACGCTCAAACCGGCATTGATGGACGCGCCCAGCGTCGACCGCGCGTTTATCGCGCGTCCTGGCTTCGGTTACGTGCGCGCCGCCAGCTTCGATCCGCAAACCGGCAAGCTCATCAAGGACGCCATCGAAAAGTTGGGCGGCGCAAAGCTTAAGGGCCTTGTCCTGGATCTGCGCGGCAATCCCGGAGGCGTGGTGGAGGCGGCGCTTGAAACGGCCAGCCTGTTTCTCCAACCCGGCCAGAAGATCCTGAGCATTCGCGGCCGGTCCGTGAAGAGCAAAGACGTCGAGGTTCCCAAAGGCGTCACCCCTTATTCGTTCCCCGTCGCCGTGCTCGTCAATGAAAAAACCGCCAGTGCGGCCGAGATCGTCTCCGGCGCTCTTCAAGATCACGACCGCGCCGTCGTCGTGGGCGTTCCCACCTACGGCAAAGGCTTGGTCCAAAGCGTCTATCCGCTTAGCGGCGACACGGCGATGGCCTTGACGACGGCGTTCTATTACACGCCCAGCGGCCGGTCCATCCAGCGTCCGCTCAAGAGCGGCAACCTCCAGATCGCTCATCAGACGGACGAATTCGAAACCGACTCCGGCCGCTATGTCGCCGGCGGCGGCGGCATCCAGCCCGACATCGTCGTCGAACCGAAAACGCCCACCCGCTTGGAAGCTGCGCTCGACGGCAGCGGCGTCATTTCTTCTTTCGCCATCGATTACACCCGGAATCACAAAGTGGATGGCGCTTTTCGCGTCCCCCCGTCCGTGCTCGACGATTTTGAGGCCTTTGCCTCCGATCGGGGCATTCAGCCCGGCGTCGACGAATGGTCCGCCGATATCCCTTGGATCGAGAGCCGTCTAAACGAGGAGATCGCGACGCAGGCGGCCGGTTTCGCGGCGGCCGATGAAGTCGCCGCCGGACGCGACCTGGTCATCCAGCGCGCTCTCGACGCCATCGCGAAGTAGGATCGCTTCCCGCCGGGGCCTTGCCTCGGATTTATTTATCGGATATCCTCGGCGAGTGCCGCGTGTGCAGAGGGGAGTTGCGTTTTGTCCGGGAAGATCGCGCCGTCTTGCGCCGGCGGAACCTGGAACCATCCGGACGTCCGCGCAGCTTCCTATTTACGACGATGGGGCCGGCGGGATCGACGGTCCGTTGTATCGTTTCCCCAGCGGCGCCTTCCGCGCCTTCCGCGATGCCCCGCCTTGCCGAAACGCCAAGAACATTTTATTCGACAGCTTCCAGCGCTCAAGGTAAGATGATCGGCATGGGCAGTTCCGTCCAAATTCATTCCGCTCATAATTCGGCCCTATCCTTGTGGCAATCGGCGGTCCACAGCGTATTACTACAGCAAGGCTCCCCAACCGGAAACCAGGGAATTGGCGCCACTGCTTCGAGTTCGGCGATGGTCGCGACGGCTCAGGTGCTCAAATACTTCGACGAGCATGGCGATTTTGAACTGCCATTGGCCCAAGCGTCGTCGGCCGGCGCGACGCGCGGAGCGCCTTCCCCATTTGAGGCCGCGCCGCACGTGCCCGCTCCCGTGGAGTGCGCCAAGCTGGCCGCGCAGATAGCCTTGTATGCGGCTACCAATCCGGCCAAAGCGGCGGAATGGAAGAATATATTCGGAGCCAGCACGTGCGATCCCTTTTGGGCGGAGTGTCTGGCCGTGTACGAGCGCTTTCGGATCGCCGGCGGACAGCAGCGCTACGACCGGTACGTAAGCCTCGACGATTTCGTTCTGAACGATTGTTTACCCGACAGCGCCACCGTCGCGGTGATTGGAGACTGGGGAACGGGAATGAACGCGGCCCTCGTGCTGCTTCAACAGATCGAGAAGAATTTCAGCCCCGACGTTTTGCTTCATCTCGGCGATATCTACTATTCCGGCCTGCCGGATGAATGCTCCAACCACTTCACGAAGTTACTCGAGGAGGTCTGGCCGGATACCGGCGAAAAGCCAATGCCGCTTGTATTCACCCTCGACGGTAACCACGACCGGTACGCCGGAACGAGCGGTGGTTACTACGACCTCATCGCGAACCTGAACGGATCGGCGGGCAAACCGCAGCCGAACAGCTATTTTGCCCTACGCAACAACTTCTGGCAGTTTCTCGCGATGGACACCGGTTACTATGATTGCGATCCGAATAACGTAAACAGCAACGTAACAAGGCTGGTGCCGGAAGAAGTTACCTGGCATCTGGATAAGATCGCTAAAAACGGACAAGGTGTCGATACAGCCGCGAACCCGAGCGGCTCGCGGAGCACCGTTCTCCTTTCGCACCATCAACTGTTTTCGTTTACGGGGATAGGGAAAGACGCCGCCACCGGGCGGCCATTGGCGGTAAACCCTAACCTGGCGAGCGCGTTCGCTTCCGTGTTCAGCCAAATCGACCTCTGGCTGTGGGGCCATGAGCACGACCTGTGCATCTTCCAGCCTTATACCAACGGCCTGGATCGGCCATTGCCGAAAGGCCGTTGTATAGGGGCGAGCGCCGTCCCCGTGTTCACCTCCCAGGCGCCAACCGCACCTTCTAACCTTCTCCCGCCTAATGGAGAATCGGGTCCGCCAAAAATTATCGACGGAACGGCCCTCGGCAATGACGGACAAGTATTTAATAGCTGCTACGCCATTATCGAATTAAAAGGCCCGACACTCACAATCGACTATTATCAGGTGGGCACCACAACTGCGACGCCTGGCAATCCGCCCAAGCTGGGCGATCCGCTCTATAGTGAATCCCTTGGCGCCCCGCTTGCCGCCGGCCAAAGTTAAAGAGAGTTGCTCGGAGATGAAACCTATTGCGTTACTGACCAATTCTTGTTTCCTCTTTCTCACCACGGCGATGTATCTGGGAACCGGCTGGTCGATGTGGCTGTTTCAGTTTCCGGTAGCGCCGCATCTCTCGCCGGCCAACTACTATTGGGTGTTTGTGCCGCAAGTCGCTGCCGCGACGCGCTTCTTCACGGTGATGACTTGGCTCATGATCGCCTCGTCGCTTGTGATGCTCTGGGCGGAGTGGAAGGACTCGCTGCGCTGGGTTCCAATCGTCGTACTCGCCGGTGTGCTGGCCGCCACGGGATTGACCATCTGGTTCATCTTCCCATACAACGATGCCATGACCGCCGGCATCAAAGATCCGGTCGAACTTCAATCGGTCCTGGCGAACTGGATAAAACTAAATCGGGTGCGCGTCCTGATTTGGAGCGTGCAATGGGGCGCCATGATGTTCTATTTCGCGCGGAACGCTCGGGCGGCGGTAAAGGCGGCCGGTTAATCGACGCTCGGGCTTCGAGGCATGCTGTAAATAACGGTGTAGATATGACGCTACTGCGCAGGCTATTCTTCTACGGATACACCTTCATGTTGATTGGTGTAGGCGCTTCTGGCATATTCATCGCCCATTGGGAATTGACTCACGTGTTCCGGCTTCCCCTCTCCAGCCTGGGCGCGGAAGTACAGGCGACTATCCTGACCCAATACCGGTTTCTAAAAAGCGCCGAATTCAGCTTCGGTCTTTTCTGTTACTATTTTCGAAAAGAAATCTTTCAAGGCACTAGCCTGCGGTTCCTGTTTGTGACCATGGTATTCCTCGGGGTAGGGGCGCGCGTCCTTTCGCTGTTTATCGATGGGATGCCGCATTGGGCGTTTCTCGTGTTTGCGACTCTTGAGGCGGTCACCGGGATTCTCATGTTGATCGCGCCACGTACGGCCAAGTAGGCGGCGCCACCGCGGGAACGCTTTACCTCGTCCAGGCGCGTCTCCGCTTCAAGCGCCTTGCCGTCCCTCCTTTGCGCAGAGCAACGCGGCGGCGCGTTCAGCCAAGGCCCCGATGGTGCGCGATGGGTTAACGCCCAGCGCTTCGGGAACGATGGAACCATCCACAACATACAAGTTGTCGTAATTGAATACTGCTCCGGCATGATCGACCACGCCGTTCACCATGGAATCGCCCATACCGCAACCGCCCAGCGGATGCGGTGTAACAAGCGCATGGCCCACGGACCAGGTGGGCGGTACAACCGGGTGGCCGCCGGTAGCCGCCGACAATTTCAAATGCATAGCTACGATCGTGTCGATCAATTGCTTCGATTGTCCGATGTCCCATGTCAACGACAAGCAAGGTTTACCGGTGAATAGGGAGTGATGCATGGAAAGCGTGCCGTTGGCGGCGTCGACGCCCTGCGCAAACCATGGCATCACGTTCGCAAACGGTTCCGCGCCGCCCAGCATATAGCGGATCCCGTCGATGATCGATTTCGCCGCTACGTTCTTCGCATCCTGGTCCAGTCGCGTTATGTAATCGACCATAAGACTTGGAAATCCGCCGTCTTCGATCCAAAAGCTCTGTCCATCCACGCTGCGGTCGAGAAAATCGATGGCGCTGGCGATCGTCGGTCCGTGCGAGGGGTCCACCTGGCGCGAGCCGTAGAAGGCCGGCGTCAAGAAGTCTCCATTGGAACTCCAGTTCCGGCCCAGAATCGGGCTAATTTGAGGCAAGGTCCGGTCGATCTCGCGGCATCGCAACAACAATTCAGTCGACCCGAGCGAGCCGGCTGCCAGAATCACGATGCGGGCGGTTTCGCTTCCGGGTGTTCGCGCGCCATTTACGAGCGAATCGAAAGACACTTTATAGCCGCCGTCCGCCGGTGCGATGTTAGTAACCAGTTGCAGCGGCCGGACCTCGGCGCCGTGCTTCTCCGCCCAGGGAATATAATTCCGATCGAGTGTGTTCTTCGCGTCGGCATCGCATCCGATATCGCAATTGCCAAGGTGAACGCAGGTCCCCTGCTCGACGCCCTGCGCGTTGACAAAGCGATCGCTGTGGGCGATGTTGAAACAGTCCGGCTGGCCATAGCTCCAGCCGGGGTTAAATGAAACGGCTAATTCGAGCTGCTTGAAGCGGGCGCCATTTTCGGTCTTGTCCGCCGCTTCTTTCATCAGGAGCATGCGGTTAGTCCACTGGTTCGCCGGCACCTGCTGTACGTTCATGAACTTCGCAACCTTGTCGTAGTAAGGCTTCAGTTCCGCGGCGGTGATCTCGCGCGGCCATCCGGCGCGGAATGCGCTCTCCGGCGCTTCGCAGGAGATGTTCGCATAGATCAAAGATCCGCCGCCCACCGCTGCGCCCTGCACCACGGACATGTGCGGAAACACGCGCAGATCGATCCAGCCGTGCTCGCGCTCGGGATTCTCCTGATTCCAAGTCCACATATCTTCTGGCTCACGCGGATAACTGGTCTTATCCCAGCGCCGTCCACGCTCCAGCACCAGGACCTTATAGTTCGCTTCGGCCAATCGGCAGGCCATGATCGCGCCGCCGAAGCCGCTCCCGATAACGATGACATCGAAGTCCATGGCTTATGGCTGGCCTTTCTTGACATACGTTTCCCAAAGCTCGCCAAGGAAGAACTGGCCGAAACGCGCAACCGCCCTGGCGGCCTCTTCCGGTGAACTCGCGTTGGTGGAATGCATCGTAGGGATCATGGCCACTCAGGTCGCCTACTCCCAAAGTCAGCACGCCGGCTCCGACCACCGGACCGGTCTTATCCGAACCCTCGTGCAATTGAGAATAGAGCGTCGTGGTCGCCTTCCAGAGGTCGGTTACCGGTCCTTGTTGCACCTCTTTCTTACCGGCAAGGTAGTACTTCCGCCCGTTCGATTCGAAACCAAGTTCATATACCATGTATTTCATGGCCGGGTCGTTCGTAGGTGAAAATAAGTTGAATACCCCGCTAGTTGAAGGAATATCGAGACCAAGCGGAGCAAAATCGATACGTCCCGTGATGGACCCGGGGTGATCGGAATCGCTGAAGAAGCGATTGAGATCCTGGATATCGATTGTCGCGTGCATTGTGAAAATATTTCCGGCGGCGTGCCCCGTGGCCGCTCCGGTTTGCGGGTCGGTTTCGCCTAAAGCGAATCCCCCCGCCATCTTTTCTCGAAAAGTAAATCCGAGAGTCTCGTCCGCCATCTTCGTCACCTCCTGCCCAAACGGCAGCCCTTCCCCGGTCCGAGCCGCCAAATATTTCTTCGCATCCGCATATCCGCGCCCGATCAGCGTCGCCGCGTCGATCCTTCCGAGATAGTAATCGGGGTCCAACGGCAGCGGGTATTCGGGTCGAATCAAGTGCAACCGGATTGGGCGCGTGTGACCCGAAACCGTTTCCCCCGACTCAATCCGCCGATTGATGTCGCATATCTGCTCGAATTCCTCGAACAGGGCGCCGTTTGCGGCGATCTCGATCATCTGTACATATTGCCGGAACACCCCATCGTGGTATTGGCCCGTGTTGCCGATGCACCAAACCACCCAAAGCTCTTCCGCGCCGCGCCGCACCGCCTCCATTAAGTTCGCGTCCTTGATCCACACCGAGTCAAGATAGAGGCAGCCGTCGATCTGGACCGGCGACATGAAAATGGGAAGCGAAATTCCGGCCACCAGATAATCCAAGCTCATGCGTGTATGCGGAATGACCTCGCTGGTCTTGTGGGTGAAATTGCATACATTGAATGTCCCTTGTAGCGTTTGGCACGAGCGGATCTTCTCAAAGTCGATCCCCAGATGCGGAAAGACATGGTCGACAACTCCGCGCGCATCGCCCATCGCCTCCAGTCCCTTGGACGATGTGTACTTCGCGAAGGGCATGAACGAAACAAAGTTGTGGACATCGAGCGTCTCCCAGCGTTCCGTCATCTCCTTCGGTGAAAGGCCGGAGAGTAACATGGCGAGATTCATGGTGCCGCCCGACGTACCATCGGCGTGATCGAACTCAATCCCTTCCTCGGCAAGCGCTCGCAGAACTCCCGCCTGATACGCTACCCGCATTCCTCCACCGGCCAGAATCAGCGAGCGCCTGGGAGCCGTCATCGGCCGTCCTTTTGGCTCGTGAGAGTGCGCAGATACATGAAAATTAAGAATCCGGACGTCAGGTCGAATGCGGAAATCCCCAGCGCCAATGGACCGAAAACGTGGCGTGCGACTCCGAGAGCGACGGCCGCGGAAGCGCCCAACTTTTGGAAGCCGGCCCATAAGAACACCACGGGGGGTTGTTGGTTTGAGAGCAGCACCTGCATCAGCATCCCGCCAAACAGCGCCATGAACATCCCGACGATGCCAAAGAAGTGCTCACTCGCCGGCGTTGCCTCGGCTGAAACGATCCCGAGAACGAAGTCCGGTTTCACCAGTTGCACGACGCCCGAAATAACGGTCGCAACGGAGATGATCAGAAGCAGCCAGTAGAGTGGGGCTCGCGAACTCATCGCCTGGAACTCCCCCGCTCCGCCGCCACATGATTCCGCGCTGTTTTCATGGCAAAGTTCGCTCCGGGTGAATGTAGGCTTCATCGGAGATCGGTTGCGGCGGCGTCAGCCACTGCTGGCTTTGCCCCAGGTTGACAACGCTCTCCATGCCTTCGGGAATCGCCTCCGGAAGTTGTTGCTCGCTCAGAAACCAGCTCTCGAAGTGATCGTCGAGCACTCCATTCGCCTGCGGCAGGAACGCGGTCAGCAGCGGATCGGGATTGATCTCCAGCTCTTTAAGCGGCTGCACCCGGGGATGGTCGCCAATCAGCAGGCGTCCTGAGCCCTTCTTGTGGAAGCTGAAGCCTACTTTGCCCTTGAAATAGACCGTGGACTTCATCAGCATTCCGCGGAAACCGCAGTAGTTGACCGCGCCCATGTTGAGAGGCAACCAAACGTTGTCCGGTCTCTCGATCTCCACTTTTACGGCGAACTGGCCATCGAGGTCGTATTGGCTACTAACTACTCTCTCGCCGACGATGTAATTCAAATTGCCCTGATGCTTGGGCATGCCCCAAATGCCTTTGCCTCCCTTGACCGAGACCTCGCTGCTGACAGGCAAATCGAAGACCCATTGTCCGGTTCCGTAATGTCCCATCAAAAGCGCGGGCAGCAGCCTTGGAGCCGGCTTCCCGCCGTGGGTACATGCGATCGCTATGCTGAACTCAATGTACTTGCCGATGTTAGTGTCCAGGTAATCGATCACGCTGACCACCAACAGCCCCTTGTTCCAAAGCCGCATGGGATGGATCTCGTCTCCCGGGATCAACTTGCGGGCTTTGTCCGGATTGATTTCGAAAACGGCAAACAGCGCGGGCGAATTCCTGCAATACACAGGCATGTGAAACGGGATGCCGTCGACCAGCGCCCATCGGCCTGCTTCATGACGAATGCGTGCGGGTTGTCCCATAAGTTCCCCCTTATACCGGCCGCTCCAACTCCTCCGCGATTTGAGGAAAAACGTCGCGCACGGCGTCCTTTCCGATGAAAACGTCGAGATGCCCGTAATTGGGTATCATTCGAAGCGAATGATAGCCCTTGTGCCAGGAATCGAAGAAGTTGAACGTTCGGCGCTGGCTCTCGGCTAGAAAACAGCGGTTATTTACTCCCGCGAAAAAGGCGAAGCGCGCCGTGGTCCGCGGTTCCTGCGCAACGAAATCGGCCGGCAGCTCCGGTCGGGCTTCCGCGGGAACCAGGTGCCCGGTCCGGATGCTTCGGAGTATCTGCTCGAAAAAGCGGATCGGGACCTGCGCGAATTCCTGCTTGATCCATTCGTGCGTCGCGTCGTTCAGGTTTTCGTGGCTCCATAAGGCGGGAAAGCCCGTGCCATAAGTGAAACTCACGCCCTTGCAAACGGGGTTATAGCACTCGTGGTGCGTAAGCCAGATCAGCGCGGCGACGGCCTTGGCTGTCCACGTCGGCGCGTGTACGCACCACTGCGGATTCAGATACGGCGTCAGCTTTTTGAGGATCGGCAGGGAGGCGCCGATTTTGAATTTCGTAACCGCCGGAACCACCGGATGGAGCGAAACCGCGTTGCTGACCACTACGTCCACTTGCGGCACCAGGCCCGCCAGGGCGGAGATTGTGAAACTCGTCGACCCTTGGCAATGAATAACGGCCTTGATGCGATCGCAGCCGGTCTCGGCGGCGATTTTCCGAACCGCATAAGGATGGTCGAAGACGGCGGCCTCGTCAAGGGTCCATAGATTCGGCCTTAGGTCGATGCTGGCTCGCCAATTCTCCAGCCACACATCGTAGCCGCGCGCCAGCAGATAGTCCACCAAGGTCGTGTCCACGGGCGCGCGGAACAAATTGGCGCGAACGCCGGCGCCGTGTATCAGCAACACAGGGCTCCTCAATGCCGGCACTGGCCCCTGCACATGGACCAAATTGCACGGGAAACCGTCGCCGGCTTCAAATGGCACGATGCGCGTCGTCGACCCGTTCACCATCGATTCCCCTCGTATTGAGAGCGCAATGACTAAGCGTTATACCACAACTGACGCGGAATGGCTAAAACCCAAGAGGCTCTCGCCTAATCTCGCTCGAAACGCTTCCGGTCGCCGGAGTTCGATTACCGCCCCGCGCCCACCGCGGTTTTGTTCTCGCGCCGCGCCCGCAGGGCGTGAATCAGCACCGGCAGGAGCGAGACGACCACCACCAGCAGCACGAACTTTTCGAAGTTGCGCCGCACCATCGGAATGCCGCCCAGCAGATACCCAAGCGTGGTCATCGACGTCACCCAACCCACGCCGCCCACGATGTCGAACGGCAGAAACCGCGAATAGGGCATGCCCGCGACGCCCGCCACAAACGGCGCGAACGTGCGGACGATGGGCACGAACTTGGCGTATATGATCGTCTTGCCGCCGTGCTTTTCATAGAACGCCTGCGTCCGCAGCAAATGTTCGCGTTTGAAGAATCGCGAATCCGGCCGGTTGAAGATCGCCTTCCCCGCGCGCCGTCCCAGCAGATAGCCGCTGAAATCGCCCAGCATGCACGCCACGATAAGCGCCGCGACGATCAGCGTCACATCCAGCTTTCCCGCGCCGGTGACCACGCCGATGGTGAATAGCAGCGAATCGCCCGGCAGCACGAAGCCCACCAACAGCCCTGTCTCGACGAACACGATCCCCATCAGCAGCGCATAGCTGTACCAACCCGTGACCACGGTAGATAGAAACCGGATCAATCGGTCCGGATCGGTCAGCGTGCGGAGGAAGTCGACCAGCGTGTGAAGCATCGCCCAGTCAGCTTTGATAGCTGGCGGCGATGCGGTTCACCACGTCTTGGTGAATCTTCACTTTGCCTTCCTGCACCAGACGCGTCCTCACGCTGTCTTCGAACAGCGAGAGCCGCTCCTGCGCCTTCCGCCCTTTGATCTGGCTCACGATGGCCTCGCGCTGGCCGGCCAACTGCGCCGGATCGGCGGGAATCTGCTCCAGCACTTTGGCGACGATCGTTTGGCCGGAGACTGTCGCTGGGCCAACGATGGAACCGGCGGGCTGAGTGAAAGCCGCGGCCAGAATCGACGCCGGACCGACGCCTTCGATGGCCCCGATGCGCGTGAACGGCTCCGGCGTTTTCACTTCCACGCCGTACGTCTTCGCCACTTCCTTGATGTCTTTGCCGCTCTTCAAATCGGCCGCCGCCTTCGCTCCGTCCGCGGTCTCCAGCCGCAGCGCTTCCTGGCTCGTGTACTGCCGCCGCACCTGATTCTCCACATCGGCCATTTCGGCCGGGTGCGCCGGGAATACCGCGGTGCAAACGGCCACCGCCAGCTTTTGATCGCTCACCTGCACCGGTTGGCTCACCTGGTTCTTGCCCAGCGCCGCGATCGCGGAAGACAGCCCCGGCGAAACCAGCCCCGGAACCGGGTCATTGGCGCCCAGTTTCGGCGCCGCGATGTAAGTCAAACCCAATTGTGCGGCGATCTGCGGCCCGTTCTGCGGCGTTTTCGTCAGCGCGGCCTGCGCCTGTTGGGTCAGATCCTGCATCTTCTGATTCGCCGCTTGTTTCTTCAACAGCGCCGCGATGTCGTTCTTCACCTCCGCCAGGCTCTTCACATGTGCGTCCTGGTGGTCCATCACCTCCAGAATGTGGAAACCGTATTCGGTGGTCACCAGATCGCTGATCTGTTTCGGTTTCAGCGAAAACGCCGCCGCCTCGAAGTTCTTCACCGTCTGCCCGCGCACGATCCATCCCAGATCGCCCCCGTTGGCGGCCGAACCCGGATCCTGCGAATTCTTTTTCGCGAGATCCGCGAAGTCCGCGCCCGCGCGAATCTGCTTCAACAGGTCTTCGGCCTTCTTGCGGATCTGCTCCATTTCGGGCTGCGATTTCCCCGTCGTCATCAACAAAATATGGCGCACGCTCACCCGCTCCGGCGTGCGGTATTGATCCAGGTTGGCGTTATAGTAGGCTTGCTCCTGCGCGTCGGAGATTTGAATGGTGTCGGCCACCTTCGCCTGGTCCGCCACCAGAACCCC
Organism: uncultured Acidobacteriota bacterium; assembly: GCA_963823105.1. Classification (GTDB taxonomy): domain Bacteria; phylum Acidobacteriota; class Terriglobia; order Bryobacterales; family Bryobacteraceae; genus JAJYKC01. Next base: position 402,274 of record CAWGKC010000002.1, on the reverse strand, counting down.
CGCCGCCCGCTGCTCCGGCATCTGAAACTGGGCGCGATGCTGATTGAAATACGTCTGCAAATCGGCCGGCGTGGGCTTGATCTTGGATTCGAGCGAACTCTCCGAAAACAGCAGATACTCCACCTTCACCTTGGCGTTCTTGTTGTCGTACTCCTTCTTGATCTCCTCCGGAGCGACGATGATGCCTTCCATGGCCACGGTCTGCAGCCGCGTCATCAGTATGCTGTCCCGCAGCGAATTCTCGAACTGCGGCACCGTCATGCCCTGCTCCTCGACATAGCGCTTGTAGACCGCCGGATCGGCGAACTGCCCGTTGGCGAGCGATTGAATCGTGTCGGCCAGCTCGTTGTCGGTGACGACATAGCCCAGCCGCTTGGCCTCGTAGGCAATGGCGTGCTCGGTGATCATCTGATCGATAAGCTGCGGAATGTAGACGTGCAGCAGCTCGGCCGGGATCTGCCGGTTCTGGCGCAGGCTCTGAATCTGTACCTGGACGTCGCGCAGCGAAATTTCCTCTTTGCCGACCTGCGCCACCACTTGATCGTCCGCGCCCCCCACCCCGCCGCCATAGCCGGGCACCAGATAAAGAAGCATCGAAAGCGCCACGACGCCAAGCAGCACGCCCAGCAATATACGAACCGCCTTATCGCGGCTGCGGAATAGATCGAACATTGTGAAAGGACTCCTACGGGGATACGGCGGAAACCAAAACTTCTATTGTATCAAAGCGGGGTTTGCAGCCGCTTCGTAGTCTCTTCCAACGCCGGATGAGCCTGAAGAGGCCAATGGTTTCCAACGCCAGATGAGCCTAAAGGAAAAATAGCGGATGCTGAGGATTGATCATCCGGATGAAGAACAGCGAACACCAGAGCCTGGAGCAAATACGGGCATTTCTGGGAGGCAACGAAGAAGTCGGATTCAAGGCGGCAAGCCGAAAGGAAGCGTATGAGTGGACGCAGGCGACCCTGTGTGCGCAAGAGTATGTGGGCTTGCCACGGAGGGACAAGGGCCTGGTGAAACAGTACATCTCGAAAGTGACGGGCATGAGCCGGGCGCAGGCAACGCGGCTCATCGCGCGGTACGTGGAAGGCGGAACGGTCCAGGTACGGCGGGGGCGTGGAAGGAAATTCATGGCCTACTACACCCCGGCCGATGTGGCGTTGCTGGCGGAAGTGGATGAGGCCCACGAGACGCTAAGTGGACCGGCGAACGCGGAGATCCTGTGCCAAAGGAGGGGTATTAGACTTCCCCTTATATTTTGACTCTGATTGCCCGCAAGAAGGCGATGGCCGAATTTGTCGCGACACATCTATAGCTCTGAATGCCGGAAGCTCGGCGAGCTACCGCGAACGGGGCTTAGGTGTTCCCAGTCCGACGCATGCACATACATCCATGGCGAGCCGCACGACAACCCGTTGGAGAATATGCCACTGCAAGCCACGAAACCAGCCGAGGAACCTTATGGATGAATTCACTATCAACCTTTTGCGCGCTATCGTTTCCGAACTGCATCTAGGAAACCTAATGCAGGCCTCCACGGAAATATACGGGAAAACGTGTTGGCAACTGGATCCCATCCAACAGGGCGATCTTCAAAAACGAGTCCTACCACCGATGGGAGCCCTTTTCTACATTCTGACGCCAGCTTTTCCGTCGACCCCAAGCAGCACGGGAGGGCCGCCGTTTGGCAGCCCTCCTTCGAGCATTCAGTGAGGCATCCCACGCCAATTTTGAGTGCGCAACGGTGTCAGGAAGACGCTTAGCCGGCTGACAAGTTGCCAGGATCTCAAGGGCCGTGCCTTTGGCTGGACCTGCGTCCAACAACGACCGCCCGCAACAAAAGGAGGACCCGATATGCGAGCACGGGGGAAATCAGGCCCAACCCGTATTGGACCCGCGCTGATTGCTCCGCTCAAACGAAATCGCGTGCCTCGCGATAACAATCCCAACGATACCAAGGCGCCGGCCTTGTTGAATGCCGGATTTAAACGCATCGCCTAATTCCGCAACGCTTAGGCTTCGGCCCGCTATCATATTGCCGAAGTTCGGATGACCTCGCGATCCTATCAACCGTTACGATAACACTGTCAATTCCGTATTTCGAATCATACGTGAGTTCATTGAAACCGGCTGTGCATAGCGCGCCAGCCCTCTTCTGCGCATATTTCAGATAATCCGATCGCAACAGTAGGGCAATTGTCGCCTGCCGCTTTTCCAAGTGGTACGCCACACCGTGGGAAATCCTACGGCAACTGCCAGGGCTGGGCGGATGGCTGAAAGACGATCTCACCGTGGATCACATGGAACGGCTGGCGGGGGCCGTTAGCGACACCGGAGCCGCGACGAAGATGCGAGCGGCCAAGCGGAATCTGTTCGCCGGTTTCCAACAAAGGAAAATCGCATGACCGAAACAGGGCTGCGGAAATGCCGGGCTGTGGGCGGCGGCGGAAAACCAAAACCAGGTTTCCCGCCGCCGCCCACCAGCCCATGGAAATCGCTCCCGCGATTTCCACATTCCCGCGGCCCCGGCTACTACCGCGTGGGAAAGTGGAAATCCAAAAGCAGGATTCCCACTTTCCCACGCTCTTTTTCCCTTCCCAAAATCAAAAGTCGAAAGGAGCCTCAATCAAGTCTGCTATCCTCCTTCTTCAGGCTCATCTCTGGATTGGAAAACGCTTCGTAACCGATCACGCGATTCGAAGACCCCGCAAGCGCTTCAAAACAAAAAGACCAAAGCCTGCTTATCCGTCCGCCGCGCCGAGCGGCGTGCTACTGTTCTTGCGGCGGGAACCTCCACGCCGCTCCGGGGAGAGCGGTACGTTCTCCAAATAAAAAATACGAAACGAACCCAAATCTCCACAACGTAACCCATTGACGATATTACAAGCGATGCTCTGCGCCCCCACAAAAACGAACCCAATCGAACCCATTTCACCGCCCGCGCACAACGCCGGGCGCTTCCTCGTGTACCGGCGCCGCGCCCACGCCCATATGGCACTCGGCGTGAACCGCGCGAATGGCCCGCTCCAATCCGTCGCGGCGCACCACGATGCTGATCGTCAGCTCGCTCGATCCTTGCGCGATGGCGATGACGTTCACGTTCTGCCTCGATATCGCCATGAAGATGCGGCCGGCCAATCCCGGCGTACCGCGCATCCCTTCGCCCACCACGGCCAGCAGCCCGACGTTCTGGTCCACTTCCACCGGCTTCAGGTAGCCGTGCGCCAGCTCCAGCGCCAGGGCGGATTCCAGATTCTTCATCACCGCCGCCAGCTCTTCGTTCCTCACCAGGAAACAGAAACTCTGGCGATAGCTGGAACTGGAAAACGCCAGCACCTCGGCGTTCGCCGCGGCGAGCGAATCGAGCGCGCGCGACATAATGCGCGTCCCGGTCACCGCCGCGCTCGCCGGCTCGATCGAGATCAGCGCCACGTTGGCCATCGACGTCACCGCGCGCGGTCCGGGCGAGGCCGGCGTCTTGGGCACGATCTTCGTCCCCGGATGCGCCCGATGAAAACTATTTTTGCTCCACACCGGAATCTGGCGGTCCACCAGCGGCGCCAGCGTCCGGGGATGCAGCACCTTCGCGCCGTTATACGCCAGCTCGGCCGCCTCGGCGTAAGTCACCTCTTCGAGAACGCGCGCGTCGGAAACCGAGCGCGGGTCGGCGCTCATAATGCCGTCCACATCGGTCCAAATCCACAGCTCGCTCGCATCCAGCGCCGCCGCCAGAATCGACGCGGAAAAATCGGAGCCGCCGCGCCCGAGCGTCGTCGGCCGCCCATCGAGCGTAGCTCCGTTAAAGCCAGTAACCACGGGAAGGATCCCCTCGGCGTGAAGCGGCCCCAACGTCTCCATCGCGCGCTTGCGCGTCTCCTCCATCAGCGGCGAAGCGTTTCCGAACACGGAATCGGTGACGATGACGCTCGCCCCGTTCACCGCCCGCGCCGGCACGCCGGAGCATTCCAGATGCGCCGCCATCAGCAGCGCCGACAGCCGTTCGCCCACCGCCATCGCCTCGTCCACCGACCTCGGAGGCCGTTCGCCCAGAATCCGCACGCCATGGCAAATGCGCCGGAAATCCGAAATCAGCGCGTCGATGCCCGTCAGCGCCGCCACTCTCGCGTCGCCCTCCAGCAGCGCCAGGCACGTTTCATGGTGCCGCTCGCGCAGCGTGTGCAGATTGAAATCGAGACCCGATTCGTCGCCCGCCTCCGCCTTCCGCAGCGCGTCCAGCAACAGATCGGTGATCTTCGACATCGCCGACACCACCGTCACCACCGGCCGCTCCCGCATCGCGTCCGCGCAGATTCCCGCCGCCACGCGGATGCGCTCGGCGGACCCCATGCTGGTTCCCCCGAACTTCATCACCAGCAAATTTTTCAACGATGCAACTCCTTCCCATTCGATGTCCGCTCGCGAATCGTCTTAAGCAGCGTCTCTTCCACCTCATCGGGCGATCTCTCGCTCGTGTCCACGTACATCGCGTCCGGCGCCTGCACCAGCGGCGATTCGGCCCGCCCGCGGTCCCGGCCGTCCCGTTCGGCGATATGCCGCGCCACGTCCTCTTCCACCGCCGCCTCGCCTTGCGATTCCAAATCGCCCAGCCGCCGTTTCGCACGCGTGTCGGGATGAGCGTCCAGGAAGAACTTCACATCGGCGTCGGGGAAAACCACCGTTCCGATGTCGCGCCCCTCCATCACCACCGACGCCGTTTCGCTCATCTCCCGCTGCCGCTTCACCAGCGCCCGCCTCACCGCGCCCACCGCCGCCACCTTCGACGCCGCCGCGCTCACCTCCGGCGTGCGAATCTCCTCCGTCACGTCCCGTCCGTTCAGCATAACGGTGGATGCGCCGTTGACGAACTCGATCGACGCCCCGATCGCCAACTGCTCCAGCCGGTGCATGTCGTCCATCGGCACTCCGGCCTCCAGCGCCCACAGTCCCACCGCGCGGTACATCGCCCCGGTGTCGATGTACACGAAGCCCAGTTTTTCGGCCAAACGTCGGGCGATGGTGCTCTTGCCGGATCCCGCCGGCCCGTCGATCGCCACGACAATTCGTCTTCCCAACCTTCAATATTAACAACGCTCCGCGCCGGCTTCGTCACCGGCGGCTGTAAACTCTTAGTGTTGGAACCCCTGAAAGCTCTCGAAAACGGCGCGACCGTGCTCACCGCCACCAGCCGCCTCGCCCGTCATTTGAAGCTGCGTTTCCACGCCCGCCAGCGCGAAGCCGGCCTTTTAAGTTGGCCGTCGCCGAAGATTTTCCAATGGCGGGATTTTATCCGGCGGCTTTGGGACGATTGGCTGCCCACCTCCCGCCTGGCGCCGCTGTTGCTGAATCCTTCCCAGCAGACCGCCGTTTGGGAGCAAGTCATTCCCGCCGCCGGCGAAGACTCGCTCCTCGACGTGTCCGCCGCGGCGCTCCGGGCGGACCAGGCCTGGGCGCTTATCGCCGAATACGACTTGCCCGTCCGCGACGGCCGGTTTCAAGCCCACGAAGATTGCGAGGCGTTTCTCGGCTGGGCGCGGCTATTCGAACAGCTTTGCAAGGATAAACGCTGGCTCGACGGCGCCCGTTTACCCGGGTTCGTGAGTGAAAAGATCGCCGCCGGCGAAATCGAAATTCCCGCGCCGGTCTTTTACACCGGCTTCGACGAACTCACTCGGCTCCAGGAGATTCTGTTCCACGAAACGCTGAAAGCCAAGCTCGCCGTGACACAAGGCTTTGAAGCCGCGATCGAGCGCTTCTCGTTTCCCGATGCCTCCGCCGAGGCCGAAGCGGCCGCTCAATGGGCACGCCGGACGATCGAACGCGACCCCACCGCCAGCGTCGGCATCGTCGTTCCCGATCTCGCCGCTCGCCGCGGCACGATCGAGCGCATCTTTCGCGACGTTCTCGACCCGCGCCCGTTTTCCTCTTCCGCCCCCGCGTTCCACATCTCCGCCGGCGCCCCGCTCGCCCGCACGCCCGTGGTCCACGCGGCGATTTCCATCCTCGAACTCTGCGGCGAAGACATCCCCATCGAGACCGCCGGCTTTCTCCTTCGCACGCCGTGGATCGAAGGCGCGCGCGAGGAGGCCTCCGCCCGCGCGTTACTCGATGCCAAACTGCGGAAGCGCGGAAAACCCACCCTCTCCATCCGCGAGTGGATTGACGATGCCGATGCCTGCCCGATTTGGAAGCGCCTCTTGAACGGGGTGGAGAACCAGCGCGATGGATTTGTGCCGCGCCAAAGCGCTGAAGCATGGAGTGTATCCTTCGCCGGCGTGCTCAAGGCCGCCGGATGGCCGCGCGGATCGGCGCTCGACAGCGCATCGTATCAAACGGCGGAGGCCTGGAACAAACTGATGCGCGAGTTCGCCTCGCTCGACGTCGCGGTGAATCCGATGTCCTTTTCCTCCGCGCTGAGCACATTGAAGCGCATGGCCGCGCGGAAGGAGTTTCAACCCGAGAACGCCGGCGAGCCGGTGCAAGTGATGGGAACCCTCGAAGCGGCCGGCGTGGAATTCGATCGCTTATGGGTGATGGGACTGCACGATGGGGCCTTCCCCGCGCCGTTCCAGGCCGCATCCATTTCTGCCGCTGTCGATGCAAAGGGACCGCGGCCTCCCGCATTCCACGCCGCTCCGCGAACTGGAGTTCGCTCAACTTGTGCTCGGACGCTTGCAATCCGCCGCTCCGCGCGTGACGCTCAGTTTCCCGCTTCGGGAAGGCGACCGCGATCTGCGGCCCACGCCGCTGATCGAAGGCTCATGGGCCGCCGGGGATTATCAGGTTCAGACCATCGAACGCGCGGAGATGCAAGCCATCGACGACTCGCAAGCCCCTCCGCTTTCCGGTTCCAAACCACACACCGGCGGCGCGGCCCTTTTCAAGGACATCGCGGCCTGCCCGTTCCGCGCCTTCGCCCGCCATCGCTTGCACGCGGATGGCTTGGACGAAGCGGAACTGGGCATCCGCGCCACCGACCGCGGATCGTCCGCGCACAACGCGCTCCAGCTATTTTGGGAAGAAACGAAATCCCACGCCAACCTCGTCAAACTGTCAAGCGACGAACTCCAGTCGCGCATCGTCCGTTGCTCGAAGGAGGCGCTCGAAGCGCAGCGCTGCGACGTGACGCACAAGATCGAAGAGCGGCGTCTGAAGAAGCTGTTGAAGGAATGGCTGGAAATCGAAAAGCTCCGGGACCCGTTCACCGTGCTGTCGCTCGAAGAGAAACGCAGCGCCGAAGTCGGCGGCCTGAACGTAAACCTCCGCGCCGACCGCATCGACCAGCTTGCCGGCGGACTTCGGATCCTCTTCGACTACAAGACCGGCGAGGTCGACAAGAGCTTCCTGGCGGAGCGACCGCCCCACCGAGCCGCAATTGCCGCTCTACTGCGTCACGGAGACCGGAGCCGTTCGCCGGCGTCGCCTTCGCTCAGCTTCGCGCCAACGATTTGAAATTCGTCGGTGCGGGAGTCGATTTGCCGCGGATGGAGAAAATCAAGCTCGAAACAGATCGTCTCGACACGGAGGTTCAGCTTTGGCGGCGGCGTTTGGAAGACCTCGCCAAGCGTTTTCAGGAGGGCGACGCTCGCGTAGATCCGTTGAAGGACGCCTGCAAGTATTGCGACGTCAAGCCCCTCTGCCGCATTTACGAGCGCGGCCCGAAAGACGAGCCGGAGGGGGCCGACGATGCCGCAGATTAATCCGCCGGATATCCAGGCACGCAAGCGTGCCCTCGACGTCGAGCGCAGCTTCCTGGTCCGCGCTCCCGCCGGCTCCGGCAAAACCGAACTGCTGATCCAACGCTATCTGGCGCTGCTCGCCCGCGTGGAAGCGCCCGAGGCCATCGTCGCCATCACGTTCACTCGAAAAGCGGCAGCCGAGATGAGCGACCGCGTTCTGAAAAAGCTCCGGAATCCCGATGGCGAACTCGCCCAGGCCGCGCTTGAACAAAACCGGCGGCGCGAATGGCATCTGCTGGAAAATCCCTCGCGGATGGCCATTCAGACCATCGACTCTCTCTGCACCAGCATCGCCGGCCGCATGCCGTGGACAGCCCGTTTGGGCGACATGCCCGACATCGCGGAAAACGCCGGGGCGCTCTACGCCGAAGCCGCGCGGGAGACGTTGCGCATGGTCACCGGCGACGGCCCCGAGGCCGATGCCGTCGCCACGCTGCTAAGCCACCTCGACAATCGGGCGGAAAAAGTAGCGCAGTTGATCGCCGCGATGCTCGGCCGCCGCGAGCAATGGATGGAAGATGTTGTTCGAGCTCAGGAACGATCCGGCTCGAGGGCGAGGGAATATCTCGAAGAATCGTCTGCGTCAGCACGATTGAGGATGCATGCAAAGGCGCGGCCCGCTTGTTCCCCGAACACCGGAAGGCCGAAGCGGCGAAGCTCGCCCTCCTCGAGGCGTTTCCATCGGCCCAGCCGGAAGATCTTCCGCGATTGGCTTGTCCTTATCGGGTTACTCCTGACCAAGGAATCCGAATGGCGCAAGGGCTTGGACGCGCGCCAAGGTGTTTCTGCCGGGACCGCGGAAGACCCAACTCCTCGCTCTGGTCGGCGAGCTTCGAGGAAATGATCCGCTTCGCGCCGCCCTCGAGAATCTCCGGACCTTGCCGCAGCCGCATTACACCGATGGCCAATGGGGCGTGCTTGAGGCGATCCTGACGGTTCTGCCCTTAGCGGTCGGGCAGCTCTTCGCCGTCTTCCGGGAGCGCGGAGCGATCGACTTTTCGCAGGTTGGCATCGCCGCGCGGACGGCGCTTGGCACACCGGACGATCCAACCGACCTCGCCCTCGGTCTCGGCGAGCGCATCGAACACATTTTAGTCGACGAGTTTCAGGACACCTCGCGCGCGCAGTTCGAACTTTTGAAGTCGCTCACCGCCGGATGGTCCGAGGGCGACCGACGCACGCTGTTTCTCGTCGGCGACCCCGGGCAGTCGATCTACCGCTTCCGTCAGGCTGACGTGAGTCTCTTTGAGAAGGCTCAAATCGAGGGAGTTGGATCGGTGAGGCTGGAGACGCTGCAGCTTACGACCAATTTCCGCTCCGTCCCGTCCCTAGTGGATTGGGTCGCCCATGCGTTCGACGGAGCGGCTGCGAAGCCATCAGACGGAAGCGTCTCGTTGCATCCCTTTCTCGAAGACGACGGCGGCGGCGAGGAAGCGAAGGAAGTTCTCGAAATCGTCGCATGGCGCGCCGAAGGAAAACTGACACGATCGCCATCCTCGCGCGGAACCGGAAACACCTGCTCTCCATCGTCAAGACGCTCCGCGAAAACGGAAGCCGTTTCAAGCGGTGGAACTCGCGCAGCTCGACGAAAAACCCGTGATCCAGGATTTAATGGCGCTCACCCGCGCTCTGCCCCATCTGGCGGACCGCGTCTCGTGGCTCGCCATTCTCCGCGCGCCGTGGTGCGGGCTGACGCTGGCGGATCTGGAGGCGATCGCCGGCGTCGATCCCCATTCGGCGGTATGGGATTTAATGCGCCGTCCCGATCTTCGTCTCACGATGGATGGCGCGGACCGTTTGGCGCGCGTGGTTCCGGTGCTCGAAAAAGCTCTCGGCCGCCGCGGCATGGCCGGATTGCGGCAGTTGGTGGAGGAAACCTGGCGGGCGCTGGGAGGTCCGCAGTGCGTGGAGAGCGAAGCCGATCTCGAAGATGCGTCCGCCTTCTTCGACATCCTCGACAGCATTGAGGAGGGCGGAGACTTGATCGATTTCCAATTGCTTTCCGATCGCGTGGAATCGCTCTACGCGCACCCCGATCCCGGCGCCGGCGGCCGTCTGCAATTGATGACCATTCACAAAGCGAAAGGACTGGAATTCGACTGCGTGATCGTTCCCGAGCTGCATCGCGGGAGCGGAAAATTCACCCAGCCGCTGCTCTTTTGGACGCGTCCGGACGACGGCCGGTTTTTGGCCGCGCCGATTCGCGAAACGGGCGCGGACGCCGAGCCGATCTCGAGCCTAATCGCAAAGCTTGAGAAGGACAAAGAGTACGAGGAGATTCGCCGGTTGTTATACGTCGCGACGACGCGCGCCAAGAGCGAACTGCACCTGTTGGCCAACACCACGCGTACGCAAACGGGCGGGAACAAACGGGCGCGGTCCGGCACATTCTTAAGAATTTTGTGGGACGAGTTCGACCCCCTCTTCACGAACGCGACGGCAAGCCAGACAGCCCCGGCGGAGGCCGCGTCCGGACTTAAGCTTCGGCGAGTTCCGGAGGGGTGGGCCGTGCCCGCATTCCAACCGGCGGTCGAGTGGGAATCGCCGTGGACCGTCGAGGCCACGCCGGAGATTACCTTCGATTGGGTGACTGACAAGCTTCGGCACGCAGGCACGGTGGTTCATGCCATGCTGCAGCGCATCGCGCGGGAAGGCTTGGCGCGTTGGAACGCGCCGGCCGTCGCCGCTTCGAGGAACGTCATCGGCAAGATGCTCGCCAACCTCGGCGTCGCGCCGGACGACGTGGCCGATTCCATCTCACGCGTGCAGGAGGCGCTGGACAGGGTCATCACCGATGAGAAGGGCCGATGGATTCTCTCGCCGCACTTCGATGCGCGTTCCGAATATGAGATCAGTGGAGTGCTGGACGGAAAATTCGTCGATGGGCGCATCGACCGGACCTTCGTCGACGAAAGCGGTACGCGGTGGATCGTCGATTACAAAACGAGCGCGCACTCTGGCACCGGGACGGAAGCGTTTATCGACGACCAACAGCGGCGTTATGGACCGCAATTGGAGCGGTACGCGAAGCTGATGGCGGTGGGCGAAACGCGGCCGGTCCGGCTCGGGCTGTACTTTCCGCTGTTAGGAGCCTGGCGCGAATGGGAAATGGAGATTGCCCGCGCGATGCGTCCGGGTGTTAGTTTCGACGGTCCTTAAGCCATGCGCCGTTCGATCTCATCGAGCAGGGGATCGCAATCCGCCACGCTATTGGCAACGAAATCGGCGCCCGCGGTGAGCAGACGATCACGCGCGGCCCGCAACTTGGTCTCCCGTTCCTCACGCGAAAGCGCGGCGAATTCCTCGGGCGTCAGTCCCACTTCGTTGCCGGTAAGCGCGACCCCGATGGTCCACATGCCGGCGTTGCGGCCTTCGGCGATGTCGCTCGGCGTGTCGCCGATCTTGACGCACGCCGAGAGCGGAAAGACGCGCAGCTTCACGGCGTTGACGTAGCACATATAGGGCGCCGGTCTGCCCTCGCACGCTTCATCGGGGACGACGGAGGCGTCGGGACGATAGCCTTGCCGCGCCGCGTGTTCGATGACCACGTCGAGCATCGGGCGCGTGTAGCCGGTGCTCGATCCGATGCGAATCCCGCGCTCGCGGAAGCGCCCGACGGCTTCGACCACGCCGGGAATCACGCCGGAATAATCTTCGAGACACGCCAACTGGCGCGGAATGAAATCGGCATAGAGGCGCTGAACCGCCGCCTCGTCCGGCGCCGCGCCGTGCCGCGCGATCCAGCGTTGGCGCACGGAGGGCAATGCGCAGGTGGCGCGAATGTGATCGAGCTTGGGCAGTCCCATGTACGTCCGCGCTTCGTCGAGCGTAAGGAGGACTCCGTGCGATTGCATCGCCTCCACGAGCGCCGCGACGGGAGCGCGGCTTCCGTAATCGACCGTTGTTCCGGCCCAATCGAGGACGATCGCTTGAATTTTCATGGCAGATCCATTTCACCGATGATCTGTTCGGCGAGGCCGAACGATAGCGTCATCCCCACGCCGCTGGTGACGACGACGATGCGCGCTCCGCCTTCGGCGTCGAGAGACAGATACTGCGCCAACGGATGCTTCGCATAGACCCCGTGCCAGCGCTGAGCGATCGCGGCATCGGGCAGACGGACGAAACCGCGCAGATAAGAAAGGATGCATTCGTCGATCTCGGGGTTGTCGAAAACGCTCGGCTCCGCGCCGTACTCATGAGAATCCCCGATCGTGATTTCGCCCTTCATCGTCTGCGAGAGCATGACGTGGATGCCCCATTGGTCATATTGCGGAAGCTCGTGGGCGAAGCGTTGTTTCAGCGCGGCGAGGCTGGGGCAGATCTGAAACGTTGGATAATAGCGCAGCGACAAACCCGCGGCGAGAGCGGGTCCCAGCCGCCAAGCGCCGGGTTGCGGCGCGGTGCGCATCATCTGCAATTTACAACGCGTGAGGCCGGCCGCGCGCCAAACTTGCGGATAAAGTTCCTCGAACAGATCGCCACCGCAGACGACGGCGCGATCCACTTCCCACGCGCCCTCGGAGGTTTCGACGCGCGGAAGATCGATCGAGCGCACGAGGCAACCATAACGCAACTCGACGCCATATTTTTCGGCGAGGAACGCCGGGAGCGCGGCGACGACAAGGCGCGGATCGACGGTGATCTCTACTGGACTCCACAGCGCTCCGGCGAGGCCCTCGGCAATCAGCGCCGGGCTTTTCGCGAGAGCTTCGTCCGCGTTCAGCCAGCGGCAATCGTAGCCACGCGAAGGGCCCAGAGCGGCGAACTCCTCGCAGACCGCGGCTTCATCGGGGCGCCGCGCGGCGTGCAGGGAGCCGGTGGCGAAATAGGGCAAGCGGGCGGCCTCCAGAATTTCGAGCCACAACTCGCGGCTGCGCAGCGCCAAATCGTGCATCGCACCCGGAGGTTGGCCGATGGGCCAGATCATGCCGAAGTTGCGCACCGAAGCCCCGCGCGCCGCTGCGTGCCGCTCAAAGAGGACCACTTTGCGCCCGCGTTTCGCCGCGGCGTAGGCGTGAGCCAGCCCGGCGATGCCTCCGCCCACGATGGCGATGCCCGCGCGCAATCGCGAGGCTACTCCGACAGATGAGCGGTCAGAAGGGCGCGATACGATTCCAGAGGCGCCACTTGCCAGCCCACCTTTTTCGCTTGCTCGTCCCAAGAACGCAGGCGCAGCTTGTCGGCGAGCAACGGGTCTTCCTGAAACGCCGCGACCTCGGCGTCGTTCATCGGGCCGCCTTGCAGGACGAGCGTGGCCGCGCTCGCCTCCGACAGCCTGCGGGCATAGCCGGCGTTGGTCGCGGTGAGATAGCGCTTGGCATCGACATGCCCGCGGACCAGCTCGGCCACCAGCGGCGAGAAACCGCGTTCCAGCAAATACTCGGCGCCGATGTCGTCATGGTTGATGACGCCGACTTCCTCGTGTTTGCGCGCCCCTTCGGCTTCGAGAAGGTGACCGATGTCGTGCAGCAGCGCGGCGATCACCATGTCGTCCAGGCTGCCGGAATCCCGCGCGAGCTGGGCGCTTTGCAGAGCGTGTTCGAGTTGGGTGACCGGCTCGCCAAAGTATGCCGACGAAGCCGAACGGCCCAGCAGATCCATCACTTCATTCACGGTTTGATCGACGCTAGTCATGGCTTACTCCTCCCGAAGAACCTGCAGGGGCTTTTGTCCTAGGATACGAAAACTGGCCAGCCAACCGGTAATCGTCGCGGTCAACGCGGTTAAAACGATGGCCAACGGCACGGGCGACAACTGGAGATGACCCTGGCCCTCCAGCAGCCGCTTCAGCACCAGCCACGAGAAGGCGACGGCGAGCAAACCGCCCATCAGGCCGGCCACGGAACCGAGGACAAGAAACTCCACCGAGAAGATGCGGGCGATGCGGTTGCGCGTCCCGCCCAGCGTTTTCAGGATCACGACCTCGCGAATGCGGCGGAAGCGCGTGCCGGCGACGCTCGAAGCGAGGATGATGACGCCGCCGAGTATGGCGAAGGCGGAGAGGAAGCGAATGACGAGAGCGATCTGATCCACCACTTCCTGAATCAGCGCGAGCGCCTCGGCGATGTTGACGACGGTGACGGTGGGGTAAGCCTCGTAGACGGCGCGCTGGAGAGCGGGGACGTTTTCCGGCTTCAAATGAATGCCGCCGTAATAGATCGATGGAAGATCCTTCACGGAAGAAGGAGTGACGGTGAATTCGCTCATGCCGCCCATGCGGAAGCCTTCGGCGCGATAAATGGCGGCCACGCGCACGCGAAATTGATGGCCCAGCGCGGTGAAATCGAGCAGTGAGCCGGGGCCGATCTTCAGGATTTTCGCCGCTTCCTCGGAGATGGCGATTTGCGGCGTGCCATCGCCATTTTGCCACCAAGCGCCCTGAAGGACGGTAAGGCCGTCGGGGCGCCCCTCGGCGGTGGTCATAGCGCGGGTGCGAAGGAAGCGTTTGGCGAAACCTTGCAGATTGAGATTCTCAACCGGAACCCCGTTGACGGTGGTGAGGCGCGCCTGCACCGATTGCACGATGTCCAGCTTGTCGCCGGGGGCGGCGTGCGAGCGAACGACGTCCGCGACGCCGTCGCGTTGGTTCGGCTGCACGTCGATGAGAAAGACGTTGGGCATGCCGGGTGGAGCGCTCTCGATAATCTCACCGATCAGCGATTTCTGAACCAGGTAAATGGACAAGGTGAACATCACGCCCACGCCGAGAGCGACGAGGACGGACTGGGCCTGATTTCCAGGGCGGTAAAGATTGGCGAGGCCCTGGCGCACGCTGGGGGGCAAGTGAAGCGAAGAAGTGCGCAGCAGCAGCTTCACGCCGCGCAACAGGAGCCAGGCGACGCCGGAGAGGGCGAGGAGGCTGACCAGAAGGCCGGCGGCGAAATAGAGTCCGATGCGAACGGAACCGCCGAGCCAGGTGGCGAGCGCGCCGAGGCCGATGAGAATGGCGACACCGGAGACGAGCGCCAGACGCGATTCGCGCCAACGGCGGTACCAGGGCGCGCGCTGACCGGCCATTTCGCGGCGCAGCACGACGTTCGGACGGATGAGGCGGATCCGGAGCAGCGGAGGGAGGGTGAATAGCAGTGTGCTGAGAATGCCGGCGGCCATGCCCTGCGACATGGACAGCCAATCCCAGCGATACTCGACCGACATTTGAAAATAACGCTGAAGCAGGGACGGAAAGACGCGTTCGATGGCTTGGCCGGCGAAGACGCCGAGCAGCGCGCCGCCGACGCCGAGCAGCATCGCCTCGATGGAATAAATTCGTATGACCTGAGCCGAACGCGCGCCCAGCGATTTCATCACGGCGATCGAATCCATTTTCTGTTGCAAGTGGGCGTGCATGGCGGAGGCGACGCCAAGAGCGCCAATGATGAGCGCGATGAGCGAAATCAGGCTTAAGAAAATGGTGGCGCGATCCAGGCCGCGGGTGATAGATGGATTGGATTCGCGGAAATCGATAACCTGGGCTTCGGGGAATGCTTTCTGCAATTCCGTTTTCACTTGCTGCACGGGAAGGCCTTGCGGAGGCAGTTTGAAGAGTAGGCGCTGGGCGGCGCGGCTGCCGTAGCGGATGAGGCCGGTGCGGTCGAGCGCTTGGCGCGTCATGAGAACGCGGAGGCCGAGATTGAGGCTTCCGGACATGCGGTCCGGCTCGGAGAGCACCACGGCGGCGATGCGGAACTCCTGGCCTCCGATGCGCACGTTGTCGCCGATTACGGCCTTCAAGCGCACCAAAACGTCGTCGGCGACGGCGACAGTATTTGCGTCCAGCACGGAGGCGAGCGGCGTTTGGGGACGCAGCTTGACGGTTCCATAAAAAGGATAGGCGCTTGGGTCGACAGCCTTCACAGAGACCATCAAAGGATTGGGCCGCTCAGCGCCGGCCATCATGGTGAGGGTTTCGGTGACGCTGGTGACGCGCGCGCCGCGCCGGACCAGGCTGTCGAGAACGGCCTGTTGGTCCGGCGTGGGAAGGGCGAAATCGCGGGAGGAGACGTCGGCCGCCATGAGCGTGCGCGCCTTGGACAGCAACATGCCGTGAAATGCCTGGCTGAAGCCGCGCACACCGGTGAGCGATCCAACGCCGGCGGCGACGGCGATGACGACGAAGGCGAATTTCGCGGGGGAAGCGCGCAATTCGCGCCAGGCGATTTTGGCGGCGGTGAGCCAGAACGCGGCGGTGGGATTACGCGGCACTCTCGCCCCGCAACTCGTCGGCGACGATCAAGCCATCGCGCAGCGTGATGACGCGGCCGGCGTGGGCGGCCAACTCGCGGTCGTGAGTGACGAGCACGAGCGTGGTTCCCTCTCGCCGGTTGAGCGAGATGAGAAGATCGAGGACATGGCGGCCGTTGGCGGAATCGAGATTGCCGGTGGGTTCGTCGGCCAGCAGAATGGGCGGGCGCACCATGAAGGCGCGGGCGAGGGCGACGCGCTGCTGCTCGCCGCCGGATAATTGGACGGGATAATGATCGCGGCGATCCGAAAGGCCGACGCTGTCGAGAAGTTCGCGCGCGCGGACGATGCCGTCGCCGGCGCCGGCCAGCTCGTTCGGGAGCAGGACGTTTTCCTCGGCCGTCAGCGTGGGGATGAGTTGATAGGATTGGAAGACGAAGCCGATCTTGCGGCCGCGCACTTGGGCGAGGCTGTCTTCGTCGAGGGTGGTGATGTCCTCGCCATCGAGCACGACGCGGCCGGAGGTGACGGTGTCGAGACCGGCCAGGAGGCCGAGCAGAGTGCTCTTGCCGCTGCCGGAAGCGCCCATGATGGCGACGAACTGGCCGGCGGGGACGCTGAAATCGACGCCGCGAAGGATGTCGACGCGGTGCGTGCCGCTGTCGATCGATTTGGTAAGCCCGCGGACTTCAATAATTGGGCGAGAGATCGACATCCGGTGCGTCTAACTTTATTATGTCATCAGTGAGAGCCGCGCTTCCTTTTCTTCTGGCCGTGACGTTGGCTTGGGCGTCGTCCGCGCACGCGGCGCCGGACGTCAAAGACGCGCGGCCGCGGATCGTCGTTTTCGGCGATAGTCTTAGCGCGGGTTTCGGGGCGGACCCCGGCCAGAGCTTCCCGGATTATTTGCAAAAGGACCTGGATCGGTTGGGCTATCGCTATCGCGTCGTCAACCAAGGTGTCAGCGGGGACACGACCACGGATGGCCTCGCGCGCATCGAAGACGCGGTGGATCAGAAACCGGTGGTGGCGATTCTTGAGCTCGGCGGCAACGACGGGCTGCGCGGAGTGCCGGTGGAGAGCACGAAGGCCAATTTGGAAGGCATGATCGCGCGCCTGCAGAAGGCGGGCTGCAAGGTGTTGCTGGCGGGGATGACGCTGCCGCCGAATTATGGTCCGGAATACATCCAACAGTTCCAGGCGATCTACCGCGACCTGGCGCGGGCGCATCGCCTGCCGTTGCTTCCCTTTCTGCTCTCCGACATCGAGTTCCAGAGCCGGAAGCTCGGGTTGATTCAGGCCGACGGCATCCATCCGACGGCGAAGGGCAATGAGATCGTGGCGCGGACGGTGCTCAAAAAGCTGACACCGATGCTGAAGAAGTGACTTCGGCGTCTAAGGAACTCGCGCAAAACGGAGTGCGGCGCGATCCGTTCCTTGCCGAGTCTGGCGGTGCGCGCCGCACCCTTTGCGCTTCTAAGATTTCTTGAGGAACCGTTCGACGCCGCGGCGGTAATCGTCCGTCATGCGCGCGAGGGCGTTTGCCTGGACGCCGGTCTCCAGGGCGGCTTCGAAGTTCATGGAGTCCATGTGGTAGAGCAGGTGTTTGGAGAGGCTTATTGCGGACGGGGATTTGGACGAGAGGTTCGCTAAGTAGCCTTCTACAGAGGTCTCGAAACTTGCGGCGGGGAAGACGCGATTGACGAGGCCGGCTTCGAGGGCGGCGGCGGCGGTTAGGGTTTCTCCGGAGACGATTAATTCAAAGGCGCGCTTCTCGGAGACGGAGCGGCGGAGGATGGCCATGACCATGGCGGGGACGAAGCCGATGTTCACTTCCGGATAGCCGAACTGGGCGGAATCTTCGGCGAGGACGATGTCGCAGGCGGTGGCGAGGCCGCAGCCGCCGGCGAGGGCGCGGCCGCGAACGAGGGCGACGACGGGCCGGGGGTGGTTGCGCATGGCTAGAAATAGCGCGGATAGGTTGCGGGCGTCGGCGATGTTTTCGAGCGGACCGTTGTCGAAGCCGGCTTCTAGCTCGGCGAGGTCTGCGCCGGAGCAGAAATCTCTTCCGGCGCCGGTTAAAGCGACTACGCGCACGTCCGCGCCGGCCGCGCTTTCGCGCAGAGCCTCGGTTACTTCGGCGATGGTCCCGGCATCGAGAGCGTTGCGTTTTTCGGGCCGGTTGAGAGTGATGCGGGCGATGCCGTTAGCGGCGCTGCAAAGGATCTTGCCGTAGATCATTCTTTATTCAGTAGAACACCCGGAGCGGATCGTTTATTCTCGGGAAGTGACTTGGGAGAATCGCATGGATGCATCGCCGCTGGAGCCGGGCGAGATCCATGTGTGGCTGGTAGATCTGAGCCGCGGCGAACCGCGGGCGTTTTTGTCCAGCGACGAGCGCGAACGTGCGGCCCGGTTTCATTTCGAGCGCGACCGCGGGCGCTATTCCGTTTGCCGGAGCGTTTTGCGGGAATTGCTGGCGGGCTGTTTGAACGCCGCGCCGGAGGAGATTGAGTTCCGCTACGGCGAGGCGGGCAAGCCGGAGTTGAGGGAGGGTTCGCCGCGATTCAACGTTTCGCATTCCCACGATCTGGCATTAATCGCCATCGCGCTAGAGACGGAACTCGGCGTCGACATCGAGCGGATTCGGGCGGGTGTGGAGCGCGAAGGAATCGCCGAGCGGTTTTTTTCGCCGGGCGAGATTGCCGAGTTGCGCGCGACGCCGGCCGAGGAGCGGGACGAGGCGTTTTTCCGTTGCTGGACGCGGAAGGAAGCCTATGTGAAGGCGCGGGGTGGAGGGTTGTCGATCCCGCTGGACAGCTTCGATGTGACGCTTGCGCGGGAACGGGCCGAGTTGTCGCGCGCGGCGGACGCGGAGCGCTGGACGATGATGGCGCTAGAGCCGGCGCCGGGTTACGCGGCGGCGCTGGTTGTCGAGGCGAGCGTGTGGCGGCCCCGGTGTTTCACGCGCTGAGTAGACGCCTTCATAATTACGCCCACCTATTCCGATGACCCCGTGGCCCATCAACGGCCCAATAGCGCAGCTTGTCCAGAACGGCGACAACCCGTCAAGGTGAATCGGCCGCTTGATGGCTTTACCGGGACTGATCATGGTCGGCTTTGGGTCCGTGGTCTCGCGTTCCCGAGTGCGAGGCACTTGGGGCGCCCATTTCAGTGGGAGAATTTCCATGGCACCTGGGTCCCGCAACCTCAGAATTCTCCGCTTCAAAAATCTTCCACCATTTCCGGCATGACCCTGGTCTTCAAATACCGCGTTTGAGGTATTCACCAGGGTTGGCCCCGACAACTCGCTTGAACGCCTTGCTGAACGCAGCGTCGGACTCGTAACCGACCGACCGAGCAACGTCTATGAGCTTTTTGTCACGCTGTTGTAGTAACTGCATCGCCTTCTGCATCCGCCACTCGGTTACATATTCCAGAGGCGTTTGTCCGAGCAGCTCCTTAAAACGGGCTGCGAATGCAGAGCGAGACATGCCCGCCGCTTCGGCGAGGGATTCGACCGTCCAGGGTGTATGCACGCTGTCGTGAATGGCGCTCAGGGCAGTGCCAATTTGAGGATCGAAAACAGCACGCAGCCATCCTTTGTTGCGTTCCGGTCCAGACGCGATATGTGCCCGGAGTATCTGGATAAAGAGAACCTCGGCTAGCCGATTCGCGACTATTTCAGATCCCGGCACCTGTTCTGCCATTTCTGACGCCAGTGCCTGCATAGTGCCGTGAAGAGCAAGTGTGCGTGCCTGATCGGCCTTAATCAGAATGAAGCTGGGCAATAACTGAGTGATGGGACTCAGACTGGCGCGATCGAAACTGAAGGACCCACAGACTATCGTCGTCGCTGCGCCACCACCTCCACAATGAACGACGTTGCCGTTGGCTTTGGCCCCGATCGCGCGGAAAGTCCACATCGGACGTGTTCGCGGGCTGTCGCGCAAAACAATCGAAGTCCCCCGGGCCAGCAAAAAGCAATCACCACCGGTGAGGGGAATCGGCTCCGGAATCCCTTCCACACTCAGCCAGCAGTTGCCGCGCGACAGCATGGCGAAATGCGCCAAATCTGTGGGAGAGTTGTTCTTGCCGGAAGGCGTGACTTTTTCTTCGGTCTGATTCTGCTGTATCAAGCCCCACGGGGCTGTAGCTTCGAGCCTGTGCTGACCGAAGGCGGTGACGTGCATCGTTGTGAAGATGTCTGTTATCGGGTCCAATTTAGACCCCTGTTTTTGGACGAGTAGACAAAAGTCTTGGACTCCCGAGCAGTTCTCGTCCACCGTTAAAGAACTCTACTCTAGTGTACTGATGCGATGGATCAACCAAAGGGAGTAATTATGGGCAAGCTTGAAGGAAAAGTTGCAGTCATCACCGGTGGCGCTACCGGCATCGGCCGCGCCGCAGCGAAGCGCTTCATCGAGGAGGGCGCCCTCGTCTTCATTTTCGGCCGCCGACAGAAAGAGCTCGACGCCGCTGTGGCCGACCTCGGGCCCAACGCCCGCGCGGTGAAGGGCTCGGTCTCCGATGAGGCCGACCTCGACCGACTTTACGCGGCGGTAAAGGCCGAGCGCGGAACCCTCGACATCGTCTTCGCCAATGCCGGGGCGGGAAGCCCGCTTCCGCTCGGCAAGATTACCGCCGAGCACATTGACGAAACCTTCGACACCAATGTGAAGGGTACGATCTTCACGGTCCAAAAGGCGCTGCCGCTAATGGGCAAGGGGGGTTCGATCATTCTGACCGGATCGAGCGCGGGCACCACGGGCGCCCCGGGAATGAGCGCCTACAGCGCGAGCAAGGCGGCAGTGCGCAACCTCGCGCGGACCTGGGCGGAGGACCTGAAGGGCACCGGCATCCGGGTAAACGTGCTGTCGCCTGGCGCGACTGCGACCGAACTCGCGAAGGCGGCGCTCGGCGAGCAGGGCCAGAAGGTCTACGCCTCGATGACTCCGCTCCAGCGCATGGCCGATCCGGCGGAGATCGGGGCCGCAGCTGCCTTTCTCGCGTCATCGGACAGCAGCTTCATGACCGGCAGCGAGGTCGCCGTCGACGGCGGTCTGGCGCAAATCTGACGCACTCGCCCTACGGCGCTTCAGTAAACCAAAGGAGAATATATGAGCTACGCAATTGTAGGATTCGGAAAGATAGGCCAGGCCCTCGCCCACGCCTTCGCCCGTAGAAACATCAACGTGACAGTCGCAAGTCGCCGGCCGGCCGAAGCGTTGGCTCCGCAGGCTCAGGCGATTGGACCCACGGTCGTCGCCAAGTCGCTGCGGGATGCGCTCGATGCCGACACAATCATCTTGGCGGTTCCGTTCGGGGAGCATCGCGAGGTTGCGAAGGCCCTGCCGAGCTGGGAAGGCAAGACGATTATCGACGCGATGAACTCGTTTCCAGTCCCACCTGAGGAACTGGACGGTCTCCCGTCCTCCGCATTCGTTGCGAAGTCGTTCACCGGCGCCAAGCTCGTGAAAGGTTTCAATCACCTGGGTGCGGCCAAACTGGCTACCGATCCGATCGTCGACGGCGGCCACCGGGTCGTCTTTCTATCGAGCGACGAAGAGGATTCGATCGCTCCCGTGGCGGATTTGGCCAAACAACTTGGGTTCGCACCCGTCAAGCTGGGAAAGCTCAACGAGGGTGGCGCGCTAGTGCATGCACGCGGCCGCACTTGGGGTCCGCTCATCTTTCAGGATTTGTTCAAGAAGGAGCAGTAATCGATGACTATGTCAGCTTTGGAGGAAACTTATGAATAATAATCATGGGCAAACATTGGCGGGAAAAATCGCCGTGATCACAGGCGGAAGTAGCGGGATTGGCTTGGCCACCGCCAAGCGCTTCGTTGAAGAAGGCGCGCACGTCGTGATCACTGGGCGACGAGAGAAAGAGCTCAAGGAGGCCGCAGACTTTATCGGGAGAAATGTCACGACGGTCGCGGGCGACGTATCGCGCCTGGAAGATCTGGACCGGCTCTATGTCGCGGTGAAAGAGAAACATGGTCACATCGACGTACTCTTCGCGAACGCGGGCGCGGGCACAATCGCACCACTCGCGGTGGCTACTGAGGCCCATTTTGACCAGACCTTCGACGTGAACGTGAAGGGGCTGTTCTTTACGGTGCAGAAGGCCCTTCCCCTCTTCAAAGACGGCGGTTCGATCATCCTGACCTCTTCAGTCTCGAACGTGTTGGGCCTCCCAGGGTTTAGCGCCTACGCCGCGAGTAAGGCGGCTGTGCGCAACTTCGCGCGCGGCTGGACTCTGGAATTGAAAGACCGCAAGATCCGCGTGAATTGCGTGAGCCCCGGAGCAATCGATACGCCGGCCTTAGCGACGACGACGGGCCTTACCGCTGAACAGGCCGAGCAAGCGGCCGCACAGTTCACCACGCAGATCCCAATGGGTCGCAGAGGCATGCCCGAGGAAATCGCGGCCGCAGTCGTGTTCCTTGCTTCCGATGAAAGTTCTTACATCACCGGTGTGGATCTCGCCGTCGATGGAGGCATGGCGCAGGTCTGACCCCGGCGCGGTCGTTTCTCGAAAGAGCAGTAATCGATCGTCGACCTGTGATTTGGCCCGAGAAGGATGGTTCCGGGACGTCTGATTAGATCGGACACGCTTGATGTAAGGGAAAAGGAGAGATTTCGATGAGCATCGAAAAGAATGTCGAGGTTGTGAAGAATTTTCTTGCGGCACTCGGCCGCCGCGATAAGCAAGGTTTGCTGGCGTTGTCTGCCGAAGATATTGAGTGGATCATTCCGGGCGAGGACTGGCCGCTGGCCGGCACGCACTGCGGGCACGCGGGATTGGCGGATTTGCTTCAGAAGGCTAACGAGACGGTGGAAACTTCGTACCCAGAACCCCCCGAGTTCATAGCGCAGGGAGACCGGGTTCTGGTCGTCGGCTTCGCTATGGGGAGAATCAAAGCAACGAATAAGACGTTCGAGGACCATTGGGTCTTCGCCATTACCGTTCGAAACGGCAAATTGGCGAACGTCCGGGAGTATGTCGACACGCAAGCACTGGCGCGGGCCTCCGAGATGGCCGTGGGCCCCAGGTCCTGACCCATCGACACCGATACCATACGAGACGATTCGTAATGTCTACGAATGCGTTGAACAGCGGCAACGCCTTCTGAACCGCAAACGGCGTGCCGTCCTGAGAAAATTGCGACGGGCGCGCTGTTTCTTGCTTCAGAAGATTCGAGCTACGCGGCGGCGGCTTCGAGATCCGATAGGTAACCAAAAGTCGGCTTCGCAACAATGTTCCGCGACTTGCCGGAAAACGCGCTACCCGTAGTTTTGACCGTCGTAGAGGTGTGGGCACCATCCGGTTACGTTAGCGAACTACTGAAGTCGAGCACTCAGCGTCAGGCGTTTGCGCCGATGCTTTCCTCGACGACGCGGCCGTCGAAGAGCGTGATGCTGCGCTCGGCGCAACGGGCGTAGCGCGGATCGTGAGTGACCATGCAGATGGTCGCGCCTTCGCGATGCAGTTCGCTCAGGAGGTTCATGACGGCTTCGCCGTTGATGGAGTCCAGGTTGCCGGTCGGCTCGTCGGCGAGAAGAATCGACGGCCGTCCGCCGAGGGCGCGGGCGACGGCGACGCGCTGCTGCTGGCCGCCGGAGAGTTGGGAGGGGTAATGCTTGACGCGATGGGACATGCCGACGCGCTCCAGCGCTTCATGGACGAATTTCTTGCGCTCCGACGAGGGCATGCCGCGATAGGTGAGCGGCAGCTCGACGTTTTCATAGACGTTGAGATCGCCGATCAGATTGAACGCCTGGAAGATGAAGCCGATCTCGCGGTTGCGGATGCGGGCGCGCTCGCTGAGCTTGATGTTCTCGACGCGGGTGCCGTTTAGGGTGTAGTTTCCACCGGAGGGGCTGTCGAGCAGGCCGAGAATGGCGAGCAGCGTGGACTTTCCGCAGCCGGAAGGGCCGGAGATGGAGATGTATTCGCCTTTATGTAATTCCAGATGGATGCCGGCGAGGGCGTGGGTCTCCATCTCATCGGTGTTGAACACCTTGGTGACGCCTTCGAGGCAGATCAACGGCTGGCTGGCGGACATAGTGGCTCCTTCTTGGCTGGAAATTCCGGCGCTAACAGCGGATTGGACGGCATGAGCGGTTTTCGGTTAGCCTGGGTTTCCCGTTCAGTTGAAGTTACGACACCGGACGGGATTCGGTTCCGCAAACTTTTACTACCGGGCGAAGGGGGCGAGGTTACAGGGGAAGAAGCAATTTCGCCTCGCAGCCGGGGGAATCGGCGCGGTTGGCGAGGGAAAGAGTACCGCCGTGATTCTCGGCGATCTTGCGGCTGAGCACCAGTCCGATGCCGGAGCCACCGGGTTTGGTGGTGAAGAAAGGGACGAAGAGGTTGTTGGTGTTGGCAAGGCCGTGGCCCTGGTCCTTCACCCAGATGGCGAGATTGGTTCCGGCGCGGCCCCAGCCGGCTTCGACGGCGCCGCCGGTTTCAAGGGAGGCGTCGGCGGCGTTGCGGACGAGGTTGATGAGAAGCTGTTCGAGCTGATCGGAGTCGGCGACGATCGAGAGCGAAGGACCGGGGGAAAGCGCGACCTTGAGGCGGGTTTCGAGGCCCGCTACGCGGCGCAGGATGGTCTCGACGTCGACGGCGGCGAGCGTGGGGGGAGGGAGTTTAGCGAGGCGGGCGTAAGAGGAGAGAAAGCGGCTGAGGGCGTCGCTGCGCGAGGAGATGATGGAGAGGCCGCGGCGCATGTCGTCTTCCCAATCCTCGGCGCGGGGGTCGCGGGAGAGGATGGATTCGAGGCTCCCGGCGATGGATTTGATGGGAGCAAGCGAGTTGTTCAATTCATGGCCCAGGACGCGGACGAGGCGCTGCCAGGCTTGCAGTTCCTCGTCCCGCAGCGGGCGGGTGATGTCGGTGATGACGAGTAATTGATGCGGCAGGCCGCCTTCGCGAAACGTGGCGCGGTTGACGCCCCAGCGGCGGGTGGGATCGGAGAAGGCGCGCTGGATGGTCTGTTGATCCTCGCCGGTGAGATACTCGGCGAGGCCGAGCGAATCGGCGTCGCGGCCAAGGAGCCGCTCGGCGGCTTCGCCGAGCAGACGCTCGCCGGCGGCGTTCACCAGGCGCAGGGTTTGCTGGCCGTCGAAAGCGAAAATGGCGACCTCGATCTCCTCCATGACCTTGCGAAGCAAAGCGGTGGCTTCGAGAGCGCCGAGGCGCTGGGCGCGGAGGGTGGCGGCCATGGCGTTTACCTGTTGCATGACTTCGCTCATGGCGTCGCCGCCGGAGCCGGAGCGGGCGCGGATGGAATAGTCGCCCTCGCGCATGGCCTCCAGCAGATTGGCGACGGTGCGCAAGGGCGAGACGACGCGATCGCGCATGGCGAAGGAGAAGCCGAGCCAAAAGCCAGCAAGGACGATGGTGAGGGTCCAGACGAGCCTCGGTGAGTGGCCGCCGGTCCAGAGCAGGATCATCGACACGAGCATCGCCGGCGCGCCGGCGATCAGGGCGAGTAGAAGGGCGTGTTGATCGTGAGTGAGGCGCGGCGGGCGGCGATTCATCGGGGAATCGAAGGCGCGGCGGTCATAGTCCGTAGCGCTGCAGGCGGCGGTAGAGGGCGCTGCGGCTGAGGCCGAGCGCGTTCGCGGCATGGCTGACGTTGCCGTTGTAGCGGCCGAGCGCCTTCTTGATAAGGAACGCTTCGACATCCTCGATGCTCATGTCCTCCAGGCGCGGGGAGCCTTCGCGAACGGCGCGCAGGGCGAGGTCGGGCGAGCGGATGACGGTGTCCTGGGCCATCAAGACGGCGCGTTCGACGACGTGATTCAACTCGCGGACGTTGCCTTGCCAGGGATTGTCGAGCAGAGCTTGCAGAGCCGCGGGATCGAAGCCGGTGATGGGTTTGCGGTAGCGCTGGGCGTGCATGCCGAGGAAGTGGGCGGCGAGCAGAGGGATGTCCTCGCGGCGCTCGCGCAGGGCGGGCAGATGCAGCTCGATGGTGTTCAGGCGGAAGAGCAGATCCTGGCGGAAGCGGCCGGCGGAAACTTCCTCGTCCAGGCGGGCGTTGGTGGCGGAGATGATGCGGACATCGACGCGGCGGGTTTTCGAAGAACCGACGCGCTCCATCTCGCCGGTTTCGAGCACGCGCAGCAGCTTGGCCTGGAGATTCATCGGGACGTTGGCGATTTCGTCGAGGAAGAGCGTGCCGCCCTCGGCGAGCTCGAAGCGGCCGACGCGGTCTATCTTGGCGTCGGTGAAGGCGCCGCGGACGTGGCCGAACAATTCGCTTTCGAAGAGGCCCTCGGCGAGGCCGCCCGCGTTGACGGTGACCATCGGCTTGGAGCAGCGGTTGGAGATGGCGTAAAGCGTCCGGGCGACGACTTCTTTGCCGGTGCCGGGTTCGCCCGTGATGAGGACGTTGGCGTCGGAGGGTCCGACGCGGGCGATGAGCTGGAGGACCGGCTCCATGGAGGGCGCTTCGGCGATCAACGACGGGCGGCCTTCGGCGCGCAGCAGGCGGTTTTCGGCCTCCAGGCGCAGGCCGCGGCGGATGGCCTGGCTTAGTTCGATCTGGGTGCGGACGACGCTGAGTAGGCGCTCGTTTTCCCAGGGTTTCTGAATGAAATCGCGGGCGCCGCGGCGCATGGCTTCGACGGCGAGGTTCACCGTGCCCCAAGCGGTCATGACGACGACGGGGAGGACGCTGTCGAGGGCTTGGATGCGCGAGAGGAGATCGAGACCCTCCTGGCCGGAGGTGGTGTCGCGGCTATAGTTGAGGTCCATGACGACGACGTCGAAATCGTTATTTTCGATGGCGGCGAGGACGGCGGCCGGCGAGGCGGCGGTCTCGATGCGATAGCCTTCGGCCTTCAGCAACAGGCGCAGGGCCTCGACGACGTCGGCTTGATCGTCGGCGACGAGGATGCGGAGCGTGGAGTTGCCAAGCTGCTTCATGGGCGGGCCTAGGCGGCCGTAATCCAACCGTCGGCGATATTGATGATGCGGTTGCCGTATTCGGCGTTCTTCTCGTTGTGAGTAACCTGGATGATCGTGGTTCCCTCGTCGTTAAGCTTTTTGAACATGTCCATGATCTGCTTGCCTTGGCTCGAATGGAGATTGCCGGTGGGTTCGTCGGCGAGGATTACCTTCGGGCTGGCGACGATGGCGCGGGCGATGGCGACAAGCTGTTGCTGGCCGCCGGAGAGCTGGTTGGGGAACAGGTCCTTCTTGCCCACCATATGGAAGCGGTCCAGCGTATCGGCGACAATGCTTTCGCGCTCGCTCTTCTTGATGTTTCGATAGGACAGCGGAATGTCCAGATTCTCGTAGACGGTGAGGGAATCGAGCAGGTGGTAGCTCTGGAACACGAAGCCGAAGTGCTTTTTGTAAAGCTCCATGCGATCCTTCTTATTCATTTTGTGGACAGGATGATCGAGCAGGTAGTATTCGCCGGTCCAGGAGCTGTCGTGCATGCCGAGCAGATGGAGCAGCGTCGACTTGCCGGCGCCGGAGGGGCCCATGATAGAGATGAACTCGCCTTCCTGGATGTCCACGTTGATGCGGCGGAGGACAAACGTTTTCGTCGGTCCGTGTTCGAAGTACTTTTCGATGTTTCGTAGGGAAATCAGCATGAGGGTGTGTTCCTATTATCCGCCGCGGGGTTTACTCTTCGCGCAGAGCGATGGCCGGATCGAGGCGGGAGGCGCGCCACGCGGGGACGAAGGCGGCGAGCAGGGCCACGGCGGCGAGGGTGAGAGCCAGTGCGGCGAAGACGCCGGGGTCGGCGGGGCTGACCTCGAAGAGGAAACTTCGAAGAGCGCGGCCGAGGGCGAGCGATGCCGCGAGGCCGATGGCGAGGCCCAAACCGGCGAGCGCCAGCGCTTTGGCGAGAAGCATGGCGACGACCTCGCGCGGTTCGGCGCCAAGGGCGAGGCGAATGCCGATCTCTTTCGAGCGCAGAGCGACGGTGTTGGCGATGACGCCATAGAGTCCGATGGCGGCGAGGGCGAGGGCGAAGACGGCGAAGAGGGATATGAAAAGGGCGCGCAGGCGCGGCGTGGCGACGGAATCCGAGGCGATGCGCTCCATGGGCGTGATGCGGATGGGCGTTTCGGAGTTGAGCGAGCGGATGGCGCGGCGAATTGCGGGAACGGCGTTAGCGCCCTGGGCGGTTTTCACCATTAAGCTGTAGCCTCCGTTCATGCCAGGGTTCTGATAGAAGGGGATGTAGGCGGCCATCGAAGGCGCTTCGGCGAGACTCTCGTGGCGGATGTCGCCGACGACGCCGACGACGGCGAGCCACTGCGGCTTTTCTTCGAAGCCATAGAAGCGGATGCGCTGGCCGATGGCGTTGCCGTGGGGCCAGAAGTGGCGGGCGGCGGCTTCGTTGAGGAGGGCGACGTTGGGTTGGGAGCGGTCGGTTACGTCGATCAGGCGACCGCGTTCCAACCTCATACCCACGGCCCGGAAATAATCTTCGCTCACCAGGGTGTAGTCGATGTAATCGGATTCTTTATTACCGGTAGCAGTGCCGCCCTGCACCTCGAAGCCGCCGTTGCGGCCTTGATCGGTGAGCGGGACGGTGTCGGTGATGCCGGCGGCGGCGACGCCGGGCAGAGCTTTCACGTTGTCGAGAAGGGTTTGATAAGCGCGAGGGGTGGGAAGGGCCATCTCGGCGACTAGGACGTTTTTGGGATCGAAGCCGGGGTCGACGTTTTGGAGCAGAAGGAGGCTCTTGACGGTGAGGCCGGCGCCGGCGAGCAACGCGAAGGAGAGGGCCATTTCGCCGGCGACGAGGGCGCCGCGCAGGCGGTTGCCTCCGCGGGCGGAAGAGGAGCGTGTGGCGTTCTTCAACCCCTCGTTCACGTCGAGGCGGGCGGCGAACCATGCGGGAGCGAGGCCGAAGAGCAGACCGGTGAGAACGGATGCGCCGAGAGCGAATGCAAGGACGCGAGCATCGAGCGGGACGCCGTTCACCGGGAGCGACTGGGCGGGGATGAGGGCGGTGAGCGCGTCGTTAGTCCATACGGCGAGGAGCAGCCCGGCCGCGCCGCCGGCGAGCGAGAGCAGGAGGCTCTCGGTGAGGAGCTGGCGCAAGAGGCGGCCGGAGCCGGCGCCGAGCGCGACGCGGATGGAGATTTCCGTGCGACGCGCGGCGGTACGGGCCAGCAGGAGATTGGCGACGTTGACGCAGGCGATCAGTAGGACAAAGCCGACGGCTCCGAAGAGCAGATAGAGCGTGGGGCGGATGGAGGCTGTGGCCTGTTGTTGGAGGGGAACAAGGCGGGCGCGGAGATCCTTGTTTGAGTCGGGATATTGTTTGTCGAGCCGCTCCATGATGGCGGTCATCTGCGCTTGCGCCTGGGCAAATGTTACGCCGTCGCGGAGGCGTCCGACGACGCGATAGTTGTGAGCGCTGCGGGCGGTGGTGTCCGGCTCGAGTTCGCCGGGAATCCAGATTTCGCACAGGCGCGGGAGGTCGAACGATTCGGGAACGACGCCGGCGATGGTCCACTTTTTCCCGTCCAGCGTGATGGCGCGGCCGAGAACGGCGGGGCTTGAGTGGTAGGCGCGGCGCCAGAGGGATTCGCCGATCACCGCCGCTTGCGTGCCGCCGGTGCGCTCTTCGTCGATTGAGAACGTTCGTCCCAGGATTGGTTTCGCGCCCATCACGGGAAAGAAACCGCGGGAGACGGCGGCCGCCATCACGCGTTCGGGTTCGATGCCGCCGGAGACGTCGTCGAGGCCGGCGCCGTAGGCGGCGAAGCCTTGAAACGCCGTCGCCTGATCGCGCCAGTCGCGGAAGTTCGGCCCGGCCACGTTCATGGACCGTCCGCCTTTGCGGGTTTCCGAAATGGAGACGAGGCGTTCCGGATGGTTATAGGGCAAGGGCCGGATAAGGACGGCGTTCAGCACGCCGAAAATGGCGGTATTGGCCCCGATGCCGAGCGCGAGCACGAGCACGGCGGTGAGCGAGAAGCCCGGCGATTTCGCGAAGCCGCGCAGAGCGAAACGAAGATCCTGGCGCATGGACACACTTCCCCTTATCTAGCGTTTTTCATGAAATCACCGCGCCAACCGCTTCCTTACGGTCGCGGCTCGGAATGCGCATTCGGAACGGAGCTAAGGTTTTAATGCCGTTATTTCATCGATGATCGCGGACAAAACGCACTCGGCTGGAGCGGGGAGAGTAGGCGCGCTCAGCCGCGGACACTGAAATTCCACGGGCGGGAAGAAGGCCGCGCCGGGAGTGGGCTGAACGAGGTCCGACACAAACGCCGCCGCCGCGAGAAAAAGGATGGCAATCAGATCCGGATCCCGCCGCGACATCACATCACCCCCACGCCCTCTTCCACGATGCGGCCATCGAACAGGCGGATGGTGCGGTCGGCATAGCGGGCGTAGCGCGGGTCGTGGGTGACCATGCAGATGGTGGCGCCGCCGCGGTGCAATTCGCGGAGCAACTCCATCACCGCTTCGCCGTTGGTGGAGTCGAGGTTTCCGGTAGGCTCGTCGGCGAGCAGAATCGATGGATCGCCGCCGAGGGCGCGGGCGACGGCGACACGCTGCTGTTGGCCGCCGGAGAGTTGGGAGGGGTAGTGTTTGACGCGATGGGACATGCCGACGCGTTCGAGAGCGTCGTGGACGCGCTTCTTGCGCTCGGCCGACGGCATGCCGCGGTAGGTGAGCGGCAGCTCGACGTTTTCATAGACATTGAGATCGCCGATCAGGTTGAACGCCTGGAAGATGAAGCCGATCTCGCGGTTGCGGATGCGGGCGCGCTCGCTCATTTTCAGGCTCTGCACCGGCTTGCCGTTGAGCACGTAGGTGCCGTCGCTGGGCGAATCGAGGAGGCCCAGAATCGCCAGCAGCGTCGATTTTCCGCAGCCCGAAGGGCCGGAGATCGAGATGTACTGGCCTTTCATCACCTCCAGGTGGATGCCCGCGAGGGCGTGCGTCTCCACCTCGTCGGTGGTGAACACCTTCGTCACGCCTTCCAAATGAATCAGAGCGTCGCTCGTTGCCATGCCATCTCCTTTAATTAAGCCGGACGCGCTTTTGGACGTCCCATTGCGACATGTCCGAAAGGACAACCTGGTCGCCTACTTTTAATCCGTCCACGATCTCGATGGTGCTCACCGAGCTCCGCCCCAGCGTCACCGGCACTTGCGTTGCGCCCTTGCCGTCCTCGTCCAATCGGAACAGGCTGATCTTTTGGCCGCTTTGGCCGATCACCGGGCGGCCGACATAGACCACGTCCGTGAGCTTCTCGATTTCGATCGTGCCGTCCACGCTTAAATCCGGACGCGCGCCGGGAGGCAGCGCGCCGTCCAACTTGACGTCCACATCGAAGGTTCCGTTACTGGCCGCCGGATCGATTCGCGTGACGTGGCCGGGGATGATTCCGTTGCGCGTGTCGATCGACGCCTCCTGGCCGATTTGAATGTCTTTTACCTGGGTTTCGGGGATCTTCAGCGTCGCTTTGAGTTTCGACGGCTGGGCGATTTTAGCGAGAATCGCGCCGGGCGCTACGCGTTGGCCCACTTCGAGCACCTGCAGAGCGGTGCCGAGCTGAATCAGGGTGCCGTCGACGCCGGCGCGGATGGTCAACTGCTCCACCTGTTTCTTTTTCAGATTGTAGGCGGCCTGCAATTTTTCGATGTTGACCTTCTGGGCGTCGAGTTGGGCGCTGATCGATTCACCGCTCATGTCGAGCTGCTGTTTGGAGAGGCCGTAGCTGTTCAGGAGCTCGTCGGCTTTGGCGGTGGAGAGTTTGGTTTCGAGGTCCGATTTCAAGCCCTGTTTGGTGAGTTGTTCATCGCGGTCGGCGGTAAGGCGGGCCTGGATGAAATCGGCGTGGGCCTGCTCGGTGGTGGATTTCTGTTGCAGTTGCTTGGTTTGAAGCTGCACTTTCAAATCCGTATAGGTAGCCTGAGCGGCTTTCACCTGCCATTCGAGATCGGCGGCGGCGAGATCCATATCCGGATTGCTGAGAACGATCAGGACGTCGTTGGCGTGAACGGGCGTGCCGGGCAGGTGAAGAATTTTGTCGACGCGCCCATCGAAAGCGGCGGGAATCCAGAGCACGGACTCGGGGACGAGGGTGCCCAGGCCGCGAACCTGCCGCTCCATGGGGCCGCGCTTCACGGTGTCGATCCAGACGGTGGCGCGCTCGACGGTGGGCGCGGCGGGTTTCAGCCGGGACAAGCCCCAAAAAATCGCCGGAATCGAGATCAGGATGAGCGTGATCGTGACGATTCGGCGAATGAGGCGCCTTCTACCGACTTCTTTTCCGCGGGGTATATCCATGGCTCCTTCTATTGTGGCAACTACGAGACCATTCGAAAGGAGGGCCGCATCCCGAGTGGAATCAGCGGATTCGTGCGGCCCGCTTGCCGAGCGGGGCGGCGCTGGCTGTCCGTTTGTGGGACGCGTGTGTACGTGAAGGGACAGGACGGCATAGTACGGAAATGTCTGTACAGGCCCGGAGGGACCGGCTACCATACGGGGATGCAGGCCCCAAAGCAACGGATCAAGTCGTTCAGCGTGATGCACACAGCGCGATTTGTCGCCATCCTGCTGGGCATGCTGGCGGTTGTCGTGAGCGTCCCGTTTGGGGCGGCTCTTTTGCTGGCTTCGCTGTTCGCCTCGACCGGGATTGCGGCGTATTCGCCGATCCTTCTGATCCTGGGATTGATCGGGGTTCCGGTGACCGCGGCGGTGGGCGGGTTCGTGCTGACGGCGATCACTTGCGGGTTGTATAACGCGCTGGCCGAGCGCTTCGGCGGGATCGAGGTGGAGTTGAAGGTGGCGCCGGGGGTTCTCACGTCTGGGCGCGGTTAATCGACGACTCGCGCGGAGAGGACGAGGATGACGGCGCTGTTAGGGAGGCTGGTTTTGCCAACGACGACTTTCTGGCCTTCGCCGATGTCGATATCGGCGCCAATCATTGATTTCGCATGGTCGGTGGCGAATTCCAAAGTCAGGCCTAGGCCGTCCACGTGGATCGTATGGTGGCCGGATTCCTCGGTCAGAGTTAACGAGCGGAATCCGAACGAGTAAAAATCTTTGTCGGCGATTGTGCCGCTGTTTGAGCCCCGGGTTCCGGGCCGCACGCGCATCACAAAGCTTTCCATCACACGGTAATCGCGATAGGCGAAGACACCGTGTAGCTGCTTCATCACTGGCTCCAGGCCCGCAGGTAGCGGCTCCTGGGCTTGGGAGGTGGGTCCGCTCGACGCTCCAACAAGGTACACCGTGAGTTCCACGTCGGGCGCCACTGGCGGTGGCACGTCGATCTTCTTCAACGCGGCTTCGATCGCATCCACTGCGTCCGAATGTCCATTTACGGCGATGCTGTCGCCGATCTGAACGCAGTTGGCACCGAAGACGCTCACGAGGTCTTTCACTTGTCTCATGTCGGCGTACTTGATCGGGATCACTTTTCGCACGAATTCCTGCGCCCAGCCGATGGGCGCCAGCGCGAGCAGTCCGATTGCAAGAGTCTTTTTCATTAGTCGCCTCCTTCGTTATCCACCAGCCAATAAATCACCACATTCGGGTCGTCGGTGAAGATCTTGATTTTCAACGGCTGTGCCGCCTTCGCCAATTCGTGGGCGGGCGCGGGCGGGCGCCGCGCCGGTCTTGAAACGGTTCTCGCTTCCCAATCGACCGGGGGGCCGGCGGCGCGGAAGGCGATCTGGGGCTTGGGAGGAGTTGCCTCCGGAGCACCGCTCGTGAATATCGAAAACGCTACCGCAAGACAGGCGGCCATTCCGGCGCTCCAGGCCCAGACGCGCCGCACGGCCCGTTCCTTCGCGATGCGGGCTGAAACTCCCCGGCGCAAGGCGAAGAGCGCCGCCGGAGCCACGTGGCGAAGGGTTGCCAACACTTGCCGATCCGCTTCCAGCGCGGCCGCGTAGTCCCGGCAGGCGGGACATTGCCTCAGGTGCTCGTCCAGTTCCGAAGCGCCGTCTTCCGAGGCCAGCGCACGTGTGCATTCTTCACAGTTCATGAATCCCTCCTTCCACGGCCATTTTTCGTAGCTTCCTTCGCGCCGCACAGATTTGCGAACGGACTGTGGTTTCCGAGGAGTCGAGAATCGCCGCGGCTTCGGCGGTGGTCAATCCCTCGATCTCGCGAAGCACCAGCGCCGCGCGCTCTTTCTCCGGGAGCCGCAACAGCGCCTTCCGCATCCACTCGCGCTGGCCGGCCGCAGCCGAGGCTTCTTCCGGGCCGGGATCGGCGGAGGCCGTTTCCGAGCGGGTTGGAACCTCCGGAGGAAGGCCACCGCGGCGCTGGCGAAATCCAGGCAGACATTCACCGTCACGCGATAAAGCCAAGCGTTCAACGCCGCGCCGTCCAGCTTGCCCAAGTTGCGGAACAGGCGCAGAAACACTTCCTGGCTGGCGTCCTGCGCGTCCTCGATCCTTCCGAGCATGCGCCACGCGGTGTTCAGCACTTGCCTTTCGTGCTGGCGCACCAGCCGCTCGAACGCATCTTCTTCGGCCGCGCGGCGATCGGCGATTCTCAGGGTCAACTCCAAAGCGTCCACGTTCAATAGATATAACCGGCGCCGAGGAGAAAACGTTGAGGGAAAAACGAACGCCGATTAGAAGCCGGACGGTTGGATGCGGAAACTCTCGCGCCACTCGCCGCGCGGCGGGATGGTTTGCAGGTCCTTATAGAGGCCGGCGTGGGCGAGGTTGAAGGCGTTGGTGGGGCCGGACATCGGCTCGAAGCAGATGTATTCGCGGCCCGGCGGGGCGTAGATGACGGCGTTTTGGTATTTTGGCCCGTAGGCGACGGAGATTTTCTTATCGCCGCCGGTGACGGAGAACACGGCATCGCCTTGGGCGTTCCGGATGAGGGAGCCGAAGACCTCGTCGAGTTGAACGCCGGAGAGGGTGAGGGGGTCGGGAAACGCGACCGGTTCTTCTTCGCCGGTGGGGATGGTGACCTTCGAGAGTTTTAGCCGTTGGCGGGCGGCGATGTGAACTTGCCATTGATCGCGCGGGACGCCGGGGATTTGAAAGTAGGGGTGAAAGCCGACCGAGACGGGCATGGGATCGTCGGACAGGTTTTCGAGCGTCGTTTCCACCTGGAGCGCGCCATCGCGCAAGCGGCAGGTGATGGAGATGGCGTGCGCGAAGGGGAATTGGGCCATCCAATCGGGATGGCGCCAGAATTCCAGACGGCTGGTGACTTCGGCGCCGTTGCTGTCCGCTTGGAGCGCAGCCACTTTCCAATCGGAGGCGTGGGTGAGAAGGCCGTGCATGGGTTGATGGTTTCCGTCGCGGGGAACGTTGTTCAGTTTCGGATTGAGAACGTATTCCTTGCCGTTCGCCCAGAAGGCGTCGCCATCGAGGCGATTGGCCCAAGGCTCCAGAAACGGGATGCCGGAGAAGCCTTTGCTCAGTCCGGCGGGCGAGGGAGATGCGGTATAAATCACCTGCGCTCCATTCACCGTCATGGAGTAAATATTGTTGCCCATGGAGGGAGCGACGAAGACCTCGGTGTGATCGGCGGCGTCGGCCAGACGGACGACCGGAACGCCGTCGACGGTGGTCTTCTCGGCGGAATAATTTGCCGCCCCGGCGAGGAAAGGTAACATAGCGAAAACGAAGAGCCTCATGATTCCGAGTTTCTCCAAACGGGACCAGTTTACGCTACTTATCGGGCAGGAGGCTTCGGCCCGTTGACAGACGCCGCGGCAACCCATACGCTGAGAGCGATGGAACTACATCTGAGCCCCGACCTGCAAGCCAAGCTTACCCGTCTCGCCATCGAACAAGGACGGGACTCGGAGGCCCTCGTGGTGGAAGCGGTCGAGCGCATGGTGGACTACGATGCGTGGTTTGGCGAGGAAGTAGAGAAGGGTCTTGCCGCCGCCGACCGCGGCGAACTCATCGAGCACGAGGATATTGGCAAGCTGATTGACCGCCGGTATCCAGGCTGATGCTTATCCGCTGGACGACGCCAGCCGCTTGCGACCTCACAGGAATTTGCGACTATATCGAAGAACGCGATGGGTTGGAAGCCGCCCGGAAGGTTGCGATTCGCATATACGAGGGGGTGGAAAGGCTTGGTCCATTTCCGCACCGTGGCCGGCCTGGGCGGAAGCCCGGCACGCGAGAACTAATCTTTCCCGGCCTTCCGTTTCTCGCGGTTTACCGCGTCCGCCCAGATGCGATCGAAATTAACCGCATCCTGCATGGCGCGCAGAAATGGCCTTGACGGTCCAGAGAGGGAACCGGATCCAGCGGACCGCGCAACTCGCGCCGACGGTTTGGTTATGCGCTCTCTTCCTTGCCCATGTACATTTCGCCGACGACGGAGCGGAAATTTTCGAGGACGCGGCCGCGGCGGACTTTCATGGTGGGGGTCATTTCACCGAGTTCGATGGTGAAGTCGCGGTCCAGGACGCGGAACTTGCGGATCTGTTCGAAGGGCGGAAGCTGTTTGTTGACGCGGGCGACGGCTTTGCGGATGCAATCGATCACCGGGGCGGCGGAGGCGATGGCGGCCTCGGCTTTGTCTTTCCACGCCTCCATTCCTTTCAGCGAATGGGCGATGGGGAAGTTCAGGGTGAAGAGGGCGGTGACGAAGGGAAGGCGGTCGCCGACGAGGACCACTTGATTGATGAGCGGCTCGGTTTTGAAAAGCCCTTCGATGCGGGCGGGATAGATTTTTTTGCCGTTGGAGGAGACGATGAGTTCCTTCTTGCGGCCGGTGATGTAGAGGTAGCCCTCGGCGTCGATCTCGGCGATATCGCCGGTGTAGAGCCAGCCGTCGCGCATCACGGCCACGGTGGAGGCGTCGTCGCGGTAATAGCCGGCGAACAGGCAGGGGCTCTTCAGCAGCAGCTCGCCATCTTCGGCCAGTTGCACTTCGATGCCGGGCAAAGGCTTGCCGATGCTGCCCGACTTGGGGCGGGTTAAGGGGTTCAGCGTCGCGACGCCGCCTTCGGTGAGGCCATAGCCTTCGATGAGCGGCATGCCGATGGCGGAATAGAAATCGGCGAACTCCTTGCCGAGCGGCGCGGCGCCGGAGGCGGCGATGCGCATGCGGCCGCCGAGGCGTTCGCGGATTTTCGAGAACACCAGCTTGTCGGCGATGCGCAACGGGGCCTTCAAGTGCGGCGGCACGGACTTTCCGGCCTGCTTCAGGCGGCTTACGGCGAGTCCCAAACCCAGCGCTCCGTGAAACAGCTTTTGGCTGAGCTTCGGCTTCTTGCGGAGTTCGGCGCCGATGCTGGCATAAATGCGTTCCCAGACCCTCGGCGGGGCGAGAAAGAACTGGGGCCGGATGGATTTCATTTCGGCGGGCAGTTTCGAGAGGCTCTCGGAAAACCAAACGGTGACGCCGAGACGGAGGGTGACCATTTCCATGACGACGCGCTGGGCGATGTGGGCGGACGGCAGGAAGACGATGGTGGATTCACCCGCGGCCAAGCCCAACGCGGCGGGGCCCATGTCGGCGTTTGCGGCCAGAGCGGAGTGAGCGGCGAGGCCCATCTTCGGTTCGCCGGTGGCGCCGCTGGTGAGATAGAGGATGGCCGGATCCTCCGGGCGAATGGCGGCGCGGATGCGGACGAACAGGTCCGGATCCTCCTCCATCGCCCGGCGGCCCATCTCGCGGAGACCGCTCAGCGTCAAGGCGTCCGATCCGGCGGCGTCGCCGGTGAGCAAAATCCAGCGGACGGGATCGAGGCTGCCTCCGGCCGCGGCGCGCAGGCTTTCCATGCCCTTGGCGTCTTCGGCGAAGGCGGTTTTGATGCCGGCGGCATGGAGATTCTTTACCTGATCGGGGAGCGGATAGCTGGTGTACAACGCCGCGGCCACGGCGCCGCTCGAGATAATCCCCAGGTCGGCGATGTAGAATTCGGCCCGAGTATTGGAGTAAAGGGCGACATTTTCACCCTTTTCGACGCCCAGCCGCCGGAGTCCGCAGGCCACCTCCCGCACAGCTTGTTCGTACTCGCGGTAAGTGTAGGTTCGGTAGTTTCCGTTGCCCTCCGGCTGGCGCAGCGCGGCCACGTCTCCCCACTCGCGGGAGGCTTCTTCGAGGATGGTGAACATGGTGCGGGCCGTCATTGCGATCATCCTATCATGCGTCGGTTACTATGAAACGACATGGCCTACGAACGGGAGATCGACCTCGCGCGGAGCACGGCGCGGGAGGCCGCGGCGCTGGCGCTGGGGTATCAGG
Source organism: uncultured Acidobacteriota bacterium (assembly GCA_963823105.1). Lineage (GTDB taxonomy): Bacteria > Acidobacteriota > Terriglobia > Bryobacterales > Bryobacteraceae > JAJYKC01. The sequence continues at coordinate 364,151 of CAWGKC010000002.1, read as the reverse complement.
CGGGAATCGAGGCGGAGGAAAAATCGGACCATTCGCCGGTGACGCGAGCCGACCGCGAATGCGAACGCCTATTCGCCACGGCGTTGCAGCGGGCCTTTCCCGAAGACGGGATTTTGGGAGAAGAGGGATCGGCGGTGGAATCGCGCAGCGGCCGGCGCTGGATTATCGATCCGATCGATGGCACGCGGGACTACGTGCGCGGGAATCCGCTGTGGGGTCCGTTGATCGCGCTGGAAGACCGCGGCGAAGTGGTGGTGGGCGTGGTTCATTTTCCCTCGCTTGGCGGCGCGATGTATTGGGCGACCCGCGGTGGCGGCGCGTTCCGGGATGGAACACGGCTGCGCGTGTCGGCGAAGACATTGGCCGCCGAATCGGTGCTGTGCATCAATCAATTCAATAAGCTCGAAGCCTCTCGTCTGCCGGGACTACTGCCATGGATGGCGCGGTTCTGGGCGGTCCGCAATCTGGGCGGGACGCCAGACGCGATGATGGTGGCTTCCGGGCAAGCCGAGATTTGGATCGAGCCGTCGGCCTCGCCCTGGGACTTCGCCGCGCCGAAAATCATCGTCGAAGAGGCGGGGGGAATTTTTCGCAATTTCGACGGCGGGAGTTCCATTTACGCCGGTAATGCCATCGCGCTGACGCCGGGGCTGGCGCCGGAAATCGACGCCTTTCTTGCATGAACGTCGGCGCCGCCGGGCTTTGCGGCGACTGTCTGCACTGCGCGGTGGTCGAATCCGACAAAGGCTCGGTATTTTTTCGGTGCGAGCGGGCGAAGACCGATGCGCGCTATCCGAAATATCCCCGGCTCCCCGTTCTTCGATGTCCAGGGTACGAAAAGCGGGCCGAAACCAGCTCAACGCCGCCTTCTCCACTCAAATAGAACCACTCCCGCCGCGACGGAGACGTTAAGTGACGCGATGGCGCCGGCCATGGGAATGCGGACCAGGAAATCGCAGTGGTCGCGGGTGTGTTGGTGCAATCCGCGGCCTTCCCCTCCCAAGACGATCACTGTGGGCAGGGAATAATCGACGGCGGTGTGAAGCGCGGTTCCGCGTTCATCCAGGCCGTAGATCCAAAACCCCTTTTCTTTCAATTCTTCAAGCGTGCGGTTGACGTTGCCTACCCGCACTACGGGCAGGTGTTCGAGCGCCCCGGCGGCGGCTTTCGCCACGGTTTCGGTGAGTCCGGCGGCACGGCGCTCGGGAATGAGAACGGCCCCGGCGCCGGCGGCGTAGGCGGTCCGGACGATGGCGCCGAGGTTATGCGGGTCCTCCACCCCATCGAGCACCAGCAATAATTCGCTGGCCAGAACCGTTTGCAGACCGGCATAGGAGTGGTTGGCGCCCACGCCCACTACGCCCTGATGCACGGCCCCCGCGCTCTGGCGGTCGAGCGCGTCTTTGGGAACGTATTGGACTGGGATGCCGGCCTTGCGGCACAATTCCAGTATTTCCGTTACGCGAACGCCGCCCGCGCCCTTGGCCACCAAAACTTTCTCCAAAGGTCTTCCGGCCAACAAGGCTTCCCGGACCGGATGGATCCCCGCCAGAATACCCATATCCTTAGCAAAGTAACAAAACCCGCGCTCTTCCTGGCCGGGATTGGCTTAAAAAACAAGAGAATATAGACGTTGACCAGGTACCAGTACCCTTAGTAGAATAGTAGGAAGAGGTTTGCACACCACGGGGAAGGTGAACAAACCGCGTGCAGTGTAGTGCGGCGCGATAAAATGGCAGGCCAAGCCGGTACAGAACCTACCGCCAGCAATCGAATTCGCATTCTGATCGCCGACGATCACCCGATCGTGCGAGACGGCCTGCGCAAACTTCTGTCTTTTGAATCCGATTTCGACATTGTCGGCGAAGCCTCCAACGGGCAGGAGGCGATCAAACTGGTTCACTCGTTGAAGCCGGACATTCTGCTGCTCGATCTCCGCATGCCGGAGCTCGATGGCATCGCCACTCTGCATGCGCTTCAATCGGACCCCAGCCAGACGAAGGTGATCGTGATTACCGCATCCGACGAACGCAACGACTACGTTCAGGCGATGCGGCTCGGCTCGCGCGGCATCCTCCTAAAACAGACTTCGCCGGAGTTGATCACGAAGAGCATCCGCAAGGTCCACGCCGGGGAGATTTGGCTGGACCGCGAAACGACGGCGGCGGTAATGGATAGCTTTTCGAACACGCCCGGCGTGGCTAGCGTGCATACTCAGCCGTCCAAGGCTCCGCTGAAACCCAGGGACCGTTCGCCGCTAAGCGCGCGCGAGCTGGAGATTGTGCAACTGGTGGCGCAAGGGTACAAAAACAAGGAGATGGCCGAGAAAATGTTCATCAGTGAACAAACGGTGAAGAATCATCTCCACAACATCTTCGATAAGTTGAACGTATCGGACCGCCTGGAGCTGGCGCTCTACGCAATCCACAACAACCTGCACCAGAACGTCCATCGCGACTAGCGAATTCTCCAGCGGGCGCAACCGGGTACTAGCTGGATAGACCGGAGTAGAACCCCCCATCCGCCTAGGACAATCCCGATCCTTGACAAGCGGGCAAAGCCGACGTATCCTAGATCACGTCCATGTAGATGGCGAACTTGTCTTTGTTTTTACGCGAACTTAAAAAGGAGATGCGGATGAACAATCGTGCCCTACGCACAGTTTTGGGTTTAGCCGCGGGGTGCTTGGCTTTTAACGGCCTGTCCCTTGCCGGCACCATTTTTTCCGATTTCGGTCCCGGCAATACTTTCCAGGACAACATCGGCTATACAATCAGCGGTAACACGTCGCCCGTCGGTGAATCGATCGTATCCGCGATGTCGTTCACGTCCACCGGGAATTACAACCTGACACAAATCGACGCGGCGCTCGGATACGTGACCGGGGTTAACTCCATCACGTTTACCTTGAATACAGATGTTGGCGGGCTCCCCGGCGTGATCATGGAGTCGTGGGCGTTAACGAATCTGCCGACCTTCGGCGGTAGTTACGCTCCCGTTTCGATGCTGTCTGGTCCCGGAGTGATGTTGGGCGCCGGACAGACCTATTGGCTGGTAGCGTCGGCGGGCGATCCGTCGAATTGGTCGGCCTGGAATGAGAATTCCACCGGCGCGAACGGCACCTTCGCGCAAGAAATCAACGGCAACTGGAATACGTTCAATGGGACGCTGAGCGCCTTCGACGTGCTCGGTGGACCCGCTAGTCCCGAGCCGGCTTCGGCGGCCCTCATCGGCCTCGGACTGCTTGGCATGGGCGGGTTGCTTCGCCGCAAGCGCCGCCAGTCGTAATGCATCGCGGGGACGGCCCGTTCCCTCCTCCATAGGCCGTCCCCGATTTCCTTCCTCGAAACTCCCCTCTCTCAGCCCTCAGCTTGCTAAAATAGGTCTGTAACCAGCACATTTCCAGTGCGTCCGCGCACGCACGCCCCCGGAGTTTTCTTTGCCCGACGATCCAAACATTCCACCCGTTCCCCCCACGCCTCCCAATGGCGGCCAATTGCCTCTGACGCCCGGAAGCGGCAACAAGAACATCATCCCGATCAACATCGAAGACGAGATGCGGCGGTCGTATCTCGACTATTCGATGAGCGTCATCGTGGGGCGCGCGCTGCCGGATATTCGCGACGGCCTGAAGCCGGTCCATCGGCGCATTCTCTATGGGCTTTCCGAGTTGGGACTTCAATACAACCGGCCCACGCGGAAGTGCGCCAAGATCGTTGGCGAGGTGTTGGGGAAATACCATCCGCACGGCGACGTCCCGGTTTACGACGCGTTGGTGCGAATGGCGCAGACGTTCTCGATGCGCTATCCGTTGGTGGATGGGCAGGGAAACTTCGGATCTGTGGATGGCGATCCACCGGCGGCGATGCGGTACACCGAAGCGCGGCTCTCACGAATCGCGGCGGCGCTGCTGGAGGACATCGACAAGGAAACCGTCGACTTCAAGGCCAATTACGACGACAGCGAGCACGAGCCCGAAGTTCTGCCCACGCGCGTTCCGAATCTGTTGGTGAACGGATCGTCGGGCATCGCGGTCGGCATGGCCACGAACATTCCGCCGCATAATCTGAACGAAATCGTCGAGGCGGCCATCCTGCTGCTGCACCATCCCAATACGCCGCTGCATAAAGTGATGGAAATCGTGCAGGGGCCGGATTTCCCCACCGGCGGATTCATTCTTGGCCGTTCGGGAATTTTCGATTACTTCACGAAGGGCCGCGGGAGCATCAAGATCCGCGCCAAGGCGGCGACGGAAAAATCGGGCAAGGACCGCGAGGCGATCATCGTCACCGAGATCCCTTACCAGGTGAACAAGGCGCGCCTGATCGAACACGCGGCGGCGCTGGTGAACGATAAGAAGATCGAAGGCATTTCCGAGATCCGCGACGAAAGCGACCGCGACGGGATGCGCATCGTTTTCGAGCTGAAGCGCGGCGAGCAGGCCGAGATCATCCTCAACAACCTGTATAAGCAGACGCAGATGCAGGTGAATTTCGGCGTCATCATGCTGTCGATCGTGAACGGACAGCCGCGCGAGCTGGGGCTGATCGACGTCATCAAGCGCTTTCTGGACCATCGGGCCGACGTGGTGCGCCGGCGGACCGATTACCTGCTGCGCAAGGCCCGCGAGCGCGAGCACATTTTGCTGGGATTCCAACGCGCGCTAAACAATCTGGACGCCGTAATCCAATTGATTCGAGATTCCAAGACGCCGAAGGACGCGCGCGAGCGGCTGATGGCGTTTATTACGACCGAGGAAGCGGCGCAATATGCCGCGCTGGTGGATGCCACCGGTCCGCGCTTCACCGAGCGGCAGGCGCAGGCGATCATCGAACTGCAACTCCAGCGCCTGACCGGAATGGAGCAGGAGAAAATCCTCGTCGAACTGGCCGACATACAGAAAAGGATCGGCGAGTATCTGGAAATTCTCGGGTCGGAGACGGTTTTGCGCGCGCTGATCGCCGCGGAGCTCAAGGAAGTAAAAAAGGATTTCGGCGACGAACGCCGCACGCAGATTATCGAAGACACGGGCGAGATTCGTCTGGAAGACCTGGTTCAGATGGAGGACGTCGCGCTCACGGTCACCCGCGGCGGCTACCTGAAGCGAACCGCCGTCGATACCTACCGCCGCCAGGTACGCGGCGGCAAAGGCCGCATCGGAATGGGCACGCGCGCCGAGGATGTGGTGGATTACCTGGTGATCGCCTCCACGCACGCGTACCTGTTGATTTTCACGAATAAGGGCCGCGTGTATTGGCTGAAGATTTACGAAATTCCCGACGCCGGAACCACCGGCAAAGGCAAGCACATCTCCGGATTGATCAATTTGCAGGCCGACGAAGCGCCGACGGCGTTCCTGCCGGTGAAGGAGTTCGTCCCTGGCCGGTACATCGTCATGGTGACGCGTCACGGCGTCATCAAGAAGAGCGAACTGACGGAATTCGACAATCCGCTGGCGCGCGGGATCATCGCGATCAACATCGACGACGGCGATGAATTGCTGGCCGCCAAGCTCACCAATGGCGAGAACTATATGTTCCTCGGCTCGCACGAGGGCATGGCCAGCCGGTTCGAGGAGAGCGAAGTGCGCGCGATGGGCCGCGGCGCGCGTGGCGTCCGCGCCATGGATCTAGAGGAGGGCGACTATCTGGTGGGCGTGCAGGTTGTCGAGAAGGAGGGCCTGATCCTCTCGATCTCAGAGAACGGCTTCGGCAAGCGGACGCCACTGGAGGATTACCGTCTCACTTCGCGCGGCCGCAAAGGCGTCATCAACATGAAGACGACGGCGAAGGTGGGCAAAGTGGTGGACATTCTTTCGGTGAAGGAAGACACCGACCTGATGATCATCACCAAAGACGGCAAGATCATCCGCATCGAGAGCGCGCAGATCCGGCAGGCGGGCCGCTCCACGCAGGGCGTGCGGCTGGTCCGGATGGACGAAGGCGACAAGGTGGCCGCGGCCAGCGTCATCCCCGATTCGGAAGTGGCGGAGGACGGCGATGGCGGCGACGGCCAGGGAGAACTGCCGCTCCAGTAGGGTTTAAGACCGCTTGGGCTGGCCGTAATAAGCGGCCGGCCCGTGTTTTCGAAGGAAGTGCTTGTCCCGGAGCGCGGCCGGGAGCGGCGGAGCATCGGGGTTGATCGAAACCGTCATCCAGGCGAGGCGCGCGATCTCTTCGAGCAACATGGCGAGGCGCGCCGCTCCGGCCGGAGAGACGCTCCAGCAAAACGGCGCGTGGCCGGCGACAAGGACGGCTGGAATCTCCAGCGGGTCCAGCGCGGCGAAGCGGCGGACAATACACTCGCCGGTGTTGGCTTCGTAATCGGACTCGGTTTCGGCGGCGGTGAGCGGCGCGGTAAGCGGCACGGAGCCGCGGAAATAATCGGCATGAGTGGTGCCGAAGCAGGGGATCTCGCGGCCGGCCTGCGCCCATGCCGTGGCGTGGCGGGAGTGAGTGTGGGCGACCGCGCCGATCCGCGGAAAAGCCCGGTAGAGGACGAGATGGGTGGCCAGATCGGACGAAGGCCGCAGCGCACCTTCGACGATGCGCCCGTCGAGCGCCGTCACCACCATATCCGCGGCGGTCATTTTGTCGTAGGGAACGCCACTGGGTTTTATAACGACGAGGCCCTCCTCGCGGGCAATGCCGCTCAAGTTGCCGAACGTATCGACGACCAGGCCATGGCGCACCAGCGCGAGGTTGGCTTCCAGCACTTCGTTGCACAGAGCTTCGAGGAGCATCAGGACGCCTGCGCCTCCATGGCGATGCGGCGGAGCTCGGGTAGGACCGCGCCGAGGGACGCCGGTGGAGAATCCTTGCGGCCGAGGGCGAAGTAGAGATCGCGATAGTGCGCGTAGAGGCGCTCGTAAACCGCGGTGGCGCGAGCGCCGGGTTCGAAGATTTTGTAAGAAGGACAGAGCGCGGCTTGGGCGTCTTCAATGCTGGCGAACGTTCCGGCGGCGAGGAAGGCGAAGATGGCCGAACCGAGGCTGGTGGGATCGGATTGGGGAACCGCGATGGGTTTGTTCAGGACGTTGGCGTAGACGTGGTTAAGCGTATCGTTGCGTTGTGGAATGCCGCCGGCGTTGATGACGCGATGGATGGGCGCGCCGTGCTCCTCCATCCGTTCAAGGATGATACGAGTGTGAAACGCGGTGCCTTCAATAGCGGCGAACAGCTCGTCCTGCGCGGTGTGGGTGAGCTTCCAGCCGAGGGTGACGCCGCCCAATGCGGGATTCACCAGCACGGTGCGGTCGCCGTTGTCCCAAGGCAGGCGGAGCAGGCCGGTTTGACCGGCGCGATATCGTTCCAGGCCGGCGGAGAGTCCGGCGGCCGTGGAACCGGCGCGGCGGGCGATGGAATCGAAGATGTCGCCCGTGGCGGAGAGGCCGGCTTCGATTCCGGTGAATTCGGGATGGACGGAACCGGGGACGACGCCGCAGACGCCTGGGACAAGGCGCGCGGAATCGCTCATAGCGATGATGCAGGTGGAAGTGCCAATGACGTTGACGACATCGCCGAGGCGCACGCCGGCGCCGATAGCGTCCCAATGGGCGTCGAACGCGCCCACCGGGATGGGGATGCCGGATTTCAGGCCCAGCTTCGCCGCCCAATCGGGTGAGAGCGTTCCGGCCAGTTCGTTCGACGTCGCATAGCGGCCGTCGAGTTTGAAACGCACGCCCGCGAGTAATGGATCGACCGCGGCGAGGAATTCTTCCGGCGGCAGGCCGCCGAGCGAGCGGTTCCAAAGCCACTTGTGGCCCATGGCGCAGACGCTGCGGACGACATCGGAGGGATCGGTGACGCCGCAGAGAGTGGCCGCCACCATGTCGCAATTTTCGAGCGCGGTGACGAACTGGCCGCGCTTGTCCGGATTGTGGCGGAGCCAATGAAGCAGCTTCGAGAAGCCCCATTCGGAGGAGTACGCTCCGCCGCACCAATGAATCGCCTCAAGGCCGGTTTCATGGGCTTTTGCGGTGATTTCGGCCGCTTCGCGCCAGGAGCGATGATCGCACCAGAGATAATAATCGTCGAGCGGAACGAGGCCTGGGCCGAGCGGAATGACACTCGATCCGGTGGTGTCGAGCGCGAGCGCGGCGATGTCGCGGCCATCGACGCCGGCGGCTTCGATTGCGCGGGCCATGGCGACGGCGAGCGCGTTCATTTGATCGGCGTGGCTCTGGGTGGCGTAGTCGGGATCGTCCTTCTTTCGGCGCAGGGGATACTCGGCCACGCCCGCGCCGAGGCGGCTCTTGGTTTCTTCGAAAATCGACACGCGCACGCTCAGCGTGCCGAAATCCACACCGGCGACGATGCTCATCGATGCCAGTATACGTTCCAGCCGAGATAACGCGTCGCAGCTTCATGGACGGCGGCGGCGGAGGTGGAGAAATTGGCGGCGACATGGTGCTCGAAGCCGCGCTCGCAGATGTAGCGGAGCAACTCCTGCATGCGGGGGATCCGCACCACGCCGGCGCCGCCGAAGGTGGTGAGCGGATCGCGGGTGAACTCGCCGTCGCCGACATAGCCGTCGATGGTTCCCGCGCGGTCGTTGGTGGAGAAGCGGGCATAACTCATCGCGCCGGCTTTGACTCGGCCGGAGTAAGTGCCGAAGGTGTTTTCTTTACCTACCGAGCCGGCGATGATCTGCTGAAAATCCATGCGCATCTCTTCGAAGAAATGTTTCGGCAGGTTGCTGCAATGGAAGCAGACGGCTTTGTCGGGATCGTCGCCGTAGTTATTGTTCCAGTCCAGCAGGGCGCTGGGGCTGTTGGAGGCCAGACGCAGGGCGTGCATGCCGACGACGCCGCAGATGTCCACTTCGCAGGCGCTTGAAAGCAAATCGTCGCTCATCATGCTCATGACGGTGCAGGGAACGACGCCGAAGAATTCTTCGAGCGAAGTCCAGCATTGGATGGCGCTGATGGCGACCTCGGTTTTCTGCATCCAGCCGTCGATCACCGCGCCGAGCTTGGCCATCTTCATCAGCGCGGAGTCGGGCGTGTCGCCGGTGGGCGCATAGGAGCGAATCGCGGCGAGCTTGGCCTGTGCCGCGGGGTCGTCGTCCTTCATGCGCGCGATGCGCCCGAGGATTTCGGAGAGATCGATCGGCTCGACGCTGATGCCGTTGGCTTCGAGCAATTTTTCGCTATAGCGGACGGTATTGAACGCGGCCGGGCGCGCGCCGATGGCGCCGATGCGCAAGTTGCGCAAACCTTTCACCACCCGGCAGACGGCGAGAAACCAGTCCAGATCGCGGGCGAAAACCTCCGACTCGGGAGATTCGGTGTGGAGCGTCGTGAGCGAATACGGGATGCCGTATTGGGTGAGATTGTTGCAGGCCGACATCTTGCCGCAGAAAGAATCACGGCGGTCCGTGATGGCCATTTTCGAGGGCGTGTCGGGCGTGGCTTGAATCAGCACCGGCACGTTGAGACCGGCCATACGCAGGGTGTCGGCGATGGCGCGCTCCTCGCCGAAGTTAGGAAGAGAGACGACGACGCCGTCGATCGCGTCGCGATTTTTGCGGAACAGATCGGCGCAGCGGTGCGATTCCTCGCGGGTTTCGACGGCTCCGAATTTGGTTTCTTCGGGCGAGAGCGCGATGACATGGACGCCGGCTTTTTCAAGGACGGCCAGCATTTCGCGGCGGCCGCTGGCGGCGAGATGATCGGGGAAGAAGCCGCGATTGCCGACGATGAGGCCGAGCGTCATGGAGGGCGGTGTTGGGGTAGACATGGATTATTTCGAGCGTCCGGGCCGGAAGCGCCAGGAATAAAGCGCTCCGAGCGCAAGCAGAATCGTACCCCACCAAAGGTTGGCGTGCAGACTGGCCAGCACAACCGGCTTCTCCGGCGGACGGACGAACTCATATAGTCCCGCGCCGGCGATCAGCACGCCGTAGGCGAGAAGTAGAATGCCGATGAAAAACCAAATGGAGATCATTCCTTGATGGTTTTGGCCCTTATGTGTCTGCACGGAAAACTCCTATAACTTAGTTACTACCAAAACACGAGGTTCGCGATCACCAAGACCAGCGCGACGATCACCGCCCAGAAGACCGGCCGGCGATAAAGCGGTAGATCGCCGTCGGAGGGAATCTCGGTGCAACTGTAAACGAGCCCCACCAATTCTTCGCGCGGCTTGGGAGCGGTGAGTAGGCTGACAACCACGGTGACCACGACGCAGATCAGCCAGGACCAAAGACCCCGATACATGTTCTCGGCCATGTCGCGTGCGCGTGGGGACAGAGCGATATAGGAGAGCGCCGAGGGATCGATCTTAACCCAGAGCCACATACCGATGGAGGAGAGGGTTCCGCTAAGCAGACCCCAGAAACCGCCCGCGGGCGTAGCGCGGGCCCAGAGCATGCCGAGGATCACGGTGCCGAAAAGCGGTGCGATGAAGAAGCTGAAGAGCGCCTGCACGTAGTCCATGATGCTGAGAAATTGCATGACGAGATAAGCGGCGCCGATGCTGACGAGAACGCCGAGGACGGTACACCAGCGGCCCGACGGCGAGGTAATGGGCGTCGGTCGAGTTCTTGCGCCAGAACGCCCGGTAGATATCGTACGTCCAAACGGTGGAGAAAGCGGTGACGTTCCCGGCCATGCCGGACATAAAGCCGGCGATGAGCGCGGTAATTCCCAGGCCCAGCAGGCCGGGGCCGCAATAGCGGGCGAGCATGATCGGCAGCACTTCGTTGTAACTGTGAGCGCCGGTCGCGATGGCCTGGCCCTCGCCCACCAGACGCTCGGGAAGAACGGCGAGCGCAAGCAAGCCGGGCAGGATGACGATGAACGGCACCAGCATTTTGAACGAAGCGCCGATGATGGGGGCCATCTTCGCCGAGCGCAGATCGCGGGCGGAAAGGACGCGCTGCACTACCAGAAAATCGGTGGTCCAGTAGCCGAAGGAAATGACGCCGCCGAGTCCCAGTACGATGCCCGTCCAGTGGATGCCCATCGGGTTCGCGGCGAAGTGCGCCAGCGGCTTCCACATGTGAGTGTAATCCTGACCGGGGAAATTGTGGGCTATCCGCTGTGTCATCCCGTGCCAGCCGCCGGTTTCGATCAAGCCGACGATCGACACAACCAAGCCGCCGAGCCAGATGAGGACGAATTGAAGAACCTCGTTGAAGATGGCCGAGAGCAAACCGCCGAGGAAGACATAGGCGGCGACCGTGACGGAGGAGATCCAGATGCTGAAGTGGATATCCCAGCCGAGGATGACCTTCAAGACCAAGGCCATGGAGTACATATTGATGCCGCTCATGAGGACGGTCATGAAGCCGAAGGTGATGGCCGAAAGGGCGCGCGACGGCTCGCCAAAGCGAAGTTTAAGATAGCCCGGCACGGAGTGGGTGCGGCTGATGTAGTAGAACGGCATCATGACGATGCCGAGGAAGAGCATGGCGGGAATGGCGCCGATCCAGTACCAGTGCGTGGCGAGGATGCCGTATTGATAGGCCGAGGCGGCCCAGCCCATCAGTTCGAGCGAACCGAGATTGGCGGCGACGAAGCTTAGGCCGGCGATCCAGGCGGTCATGTCGCGGCCGGCGAGAAAGAAATCCTCGCCGGTGCGGGTGAACCGCTTCAGGTAGAAACCGATGCCCAGCACCATCGCGAAGTAGAGCGCGATGACGACCAGGTCGACCGGGGCGAGGGTCAGGAGGCGCTGGGGCGCGGCCATCATGAAGGCTGGCATCATAAGCGGCTTGGCTTTCCGAAAACGTTTGCACGGGTATGGTACGCGAGGGCCGGAGCGGGTGTCAAGGCGGCGGGAAAAGATCTTTGCCGAGGCGCGCCCGTTCGCTCCGGAGCGCGGCCCTCCTAACCTTCGCGAGACAGTTTCCAGAGGATCTGGCGTATCATGCCGTGCAGGACTTCGGCGTCGTGGATGGCAAGATTCATACGCCGGACGAGGCGGCGGATTTTCATTTCCGTGGAATCGGAGTGGATGTAGCCGGAGGAGCGGAGCGCTTCGGCGAGTAAGTGGGTGACACGGTCCAGATCGGCGCTGGAGGCGAGGGCGCGCGGCTCGGGCGCCGCGGCGCGGGATACCCGGACGAGTTCGTACAGACAGACAGCCACGGATTGGCCGAGGTTCATCGATTCATGAGCCTCGCGCGTGGGGATGCGGATCAGAGCATGGCAATAGCTTATGTCGTCGTTGGAGAGGCCGAATTTTTCCGATCCAAAAAGCAATGCCACTCGAGAGGAAGCGAGCCGCTTGCGCATCCCGCGGGCTCCGGCTTCCAGGCGCAGGAGCGTGTGCTGAAGTTCCCGATGGGCGACGCCCGCCGTGCCAACGACATATTCGCAATCGGCGATGGCTTCGGGCACCGTTTCGTACTCCTGCGCCGCTTGCAGCACGGCCGCCGCGTTCACCGCCGCGCGCGATTCGCGAAAGGCGACATCGTAGGGATTGACGAGCCGGAGATGAAGAAATCCGAAGTTGCTCATGGCGCGGGCGGCTGCGCCGATGTTCAGAGGATTGCGGGGCGAGACCAAGACGACGCGGAGGTTGTCGGGATTCACTGGCGAATCCGCCACGCTTACTGCTCCAGATAGGTGTATCCGTTGAGGCCCTCCTCATAAAAACGCAGCAGCCGGCCGGATTCCTCGTAGCCGATGCGGCCTTCGCGCAGCGCCATTTCCACGTCGCGGCGGAATTGGTCGAGCAGCGTTTTGGCCTGGAATTGAACGTAGTCCAGCACCTCGCGCACGGTGTCGCCCTTGACCACCGTTTCGAGGATCACTTCGCCGGAATCGCTCAGCGTGACGTGGACGGCGTTGGTGTCGCCGAAGAGATTGTGTAAGTCGCCCAGAATCTCCTGATAGGCGCCGAGGAGGAACGCGCCGAGATAGTACGGATGGTCGTTGAAGGTGTGCAGCGGCAGCGTGCGCTTGACGTCGCGGCGGTCGATGAACTGATCCACCTTACCGTCGGAGTCGCAGGATATATCGCCGAGAACGCCGCGGTGCGTGGGCACTTCCTTCAACCTGTGAATCGGCATGATGGGGAAGAGCTGCTTGATGGCCCAACTGTCGGGCATGCTTTGGAACAAGGAGAAATTACAGAAGTAAGTGTCGGCGAGCAAGCCTTCGAGACCTTCCAGTTCCTCGGGAAAAAAGTCCAATTCCTTGGCATGATTGAAGACGCGGCGGCAGATGGCCCAGTAGAGATTTTCGGCGAGGCTCCGCTGCTGCAGCGGAAGGTAACCGAGGCTGAATAAGTTTAACGCCGCGTCCAGCGCCTGTTGCGCGTCGTGGTAGCTTTCGAGCAGATTCTTGGCGCTCAGGCCGCGAAAAGTTTCCTGCAAATCGAGCACGGGCTGCTCGGCCTCTTCGGGAACGGGAAGCTGCACGTCTTCCTCCCCGAAGCCGGTGACGCCCACGACGTTGAACACCAGAGCGCTGTGATAGGCGACGATGGCCCGGCCGCTCTCGGAGACGATGATCGGATGCGCCACCTCGGCTTCGTCGCAAACGTTTTGTATGTGGTAGACGACGTCGTTGGCGTACTCCTGCAGCGTGTAATTGACGCTTGATTCGAAATCGGTTTGCGATCCGTCGTAATCGACTCCCAGACCGCCGCCGACGTCGAGATACAGCAGGCCCGCGCCGGCCCGCTTGAGTTCGACATACACGCGCGCGGCTTCGATCACCGCGCCCTTGATCTGGCGGATATTGGTGATCTGGCTGCCGAGATGGAAGTGGAGCAACTGGATGGAATCCTCCATGCCGTGCGCCTTCATTTCCTCAAGCGCCTTGAGGGTTTCCGTGACGGTGAGCCCGAATTTGGAGCGGAAGCCGCCGGAGGATTTCCAGCGCCCTGAGCCGCGGCTGGCCAGTTTGACGCGCAGCCCGATGACCGGCTTCACTCCGACACGCTGGGAATGTTTTACGATGAGGCCGAGTTCCGTGTACTTTTCCACTACCGGGATAATCTGGCGGCCAATTTTTTTGGCCAACATCACCATCTCGATGTATTCGTCGTCCTTGAATCCATTGCAGACGATGGGCGTGTTGTTGTCGGCGATGGCCATCACGGCGAGCAGCTCGGGTTTGGATCCGGCCTCCAGGCCGAAGCCATACGGGCGGCCGTATTCGAAGACCTCCTCCACAACCTGGCGCTGCTGGTTGACCTTGATCGGATACACGCAGCGGTAGCCGCCCTGGTAATTGTGTTCGGCGATGGAGGTCTGAAAGGCCTGGTGCAATTCGCCGAGGCGATGCTTGAGGATGTCGGCGAAGCGGATGAGAATCGGCATCGAGATGCCGCGCGAACTCAAGCTTCTCCACCAGCTCCTTCAAGTCGATGCCGCGGCTGGGATCCTTGTTCGGGTGGACCCAGAAATGGCCGTTCTCGCCGACGGAAAAATACCCTTTGCCCCAACTGGCGACGTCGTACAGCTCGGCTGTGTCGGTGGTGGACCATCGCGCCGCGGGATCGCGGACGCTCATCTCGGATAGTTTCAAATGCGTTACCTCGGGTTGCGGCAAAGAGCCACGGCTAAAACCTCAGTGTCCGCCGAATCGTGCGCGCCCGCAAGTATTTTTTCGGGAGCGTCCCCATTGATACAATGACGCCTGCAACCATGGCTCTAATACTCTCGCTCGAAGGACGGACCGCGCTGGTGACGGGCGCGAGCAAGGGCGTGGGGAAGGGCATCGCACTGGGGCTGGCGCGGGCCGGGTGCGACGTGGCATTGAACTACCATTCCGACCGGGAGGGCGCGGAACGGACGGCGGAGGAGATCGGGAAGCTGGGCCCGCGGGCGCTGGTGACGGGCGCCAACGTAGGGGACGCCGCGGCGGTGGAGCGCATGTTCGGTGAGGTGGCCGCCTGGGCGCCGGATCTGGACATTCTGGTGAACAACGCTGGCATCCAAACCTGGAAGCCGCTGCTCGATCTGGAAGTAAGCGAGTGGGACCGCGTGATCGCCACCAACCTGAAGGGGTGTTTTCTTTGCACGCAGCAAGCCGCGCGCCGCATGAAGGAACGCGGCGGCGGACGAATCGTGAATCTCGGATCGGGCTGCAATAAGCTGGCGTTTCCGAATCTAGTCGATTACACGGCCAGCAAGGGCGGCATCGAGATGTTCACCAAGGTTTCGGCGGTGGAGTTGGGCCGGTATGGAATCACGGTGAACTGCGTGGCGCCGGGGGCGGTGGAGATCGAGCGAACGCGGGGCGAGGCGAACGACTTCGCGGGGACGTGGGCCAAGGTGACGCCGCTCGGCCGCGTCGGCCAGCCGGAGGACATTGCCAACGCCGTCGTGTTTCTTGCAAGCGGCGCGGCGTCGTTCATCAGCGGCCAAACGATTTGGGTGGACGGCGCGCTGTTTTCAAAACCGGTGTGGCCGTATGAGGGAGCGACATGAAAAGCATCGTCATTTCACTGTGGCTGGCGGGCGCGGCGGGCGCATGGGCGCAAAGCGCGGAGCCGAAAAGTATCGTCATCAAGGCAGGGCGGTTGATCGACGTGCGGGCCGGACGCGTTCTCGAAAACCAGCAGATTCTGGTGGAGGGGGAGCGCATCCGGCAAGTGGCCGGGACCGTGAACGCGCCCGCCGGAGCGGAGACGATCGATTTGAGCCGCGCCACGGTGATGCCTGGGCTGATCGATAACCACGTTCATGTGATGTTGCAGGGCGATGTGACGGAGGCCGATTACGACGAGCAATTGTTGAAAGAATCGACTCCCTACCGCGCCATTCGCGCCACTGTCGCGGTGCGCAACGCGTTGATGAACGGCTTCACTACCATGCGCGATCTGGAGACGGAAGGCGCGATGTATGCCGACGTCGACGTGAAAAAAGCCATCGAGCGCGGCATCATTCCGGGGCCGCGGCTGTTCGTTTCGACGCGCGCTTTCGCGCCCACCGGCATGTATCCGTTGCTCGGCTATTCGTGGGAGCTGAAGATGCCGGAGGGGGTGGACGTCACCGATGGAGTGGATAACCTGCGCCACGCCGTGCGGGAGCAGGTGAAGTACGGCGCCGATTGGATCAAGTACTACTCGGATCGAGGGTATTTTTTGAAAGACGGCGTGCTGCATTCGAAAGTGAATTACAGGCTGGAGGAATCGAAGGCGCTGGTGGAGGAGACCCACCGGCTGGGACACAAAGTGGCGGCGCACGCGATGGGCAGGGAAGGGATCGAAGCGGCGCTCGATTCCGGAGTGGACACCATCGAGCATGGCGACGGATTGGACGAAGCGCTGATCGACAGGATGGTGAGCAAGGGCGTTTATTGGTGCCCGACGATTTTTATCGGAATTTACGATGCGCCGGGGCGGACGGCGGCGGGCGCGCCCATCTGGACGGCGATGATGGGTGTGATGCAAAACGCGTTCGCTCTCGGGGTGAAGAAGGGCGTAAAGATCAGCTTCGGCACCGACGTGGGAGGGTTTCCGTGGACCGTCAACCAGGCGAAGGAATTCAGCTACATGGTGAAGTACGGGATGACTCCGATGCAGGCGATCCAGGCGGCGACGCTAGTGGGAGCGGCGCTGCTCGATGAACAGGAGAACCTCGGGGCGGTTGAGGTGGGGAAGATCGCCGACATCGTGGCGGTTTCGGGAGATCCGTTGTCGGACGTGACCGAGTTGGAGCGCGTGAAGTTCGTGATGAAGGCGGGCGTGGTTTACAAGCGGTGACCGGGCCCGCTTCGCGCTCCTTGAATCCCCTTGGCCCGATGTGGTAGCGTAACCATTTCGGGGTAAGGCAGGCGCTATTTTTGCGCCCGCTTACGGTGAGATCGTCATTTCCTAGAAAAAGTCATGGATTCTACGTTACAGGCGCTGGGCGGAATTCTGCTGCGGGCCGTCCCAACGTTGGTGCTGGTTGTATTGCTGCACCTTTACTTGAAGGGAATGTTTTTCAAGCCGCTCGAAGAGGTTTTGCGCAGGCGGCGGGAGGCCACGGAAGGGGCGCGGGAGGCGGCCGAAGCGGCGTTGCGACTGGCTTCCGAAAAAGCGGCGGAATACCAAGCGGCTCTCGATAGCGCGCGCGCGGGGATTTACAAAGATCAGGAAGAGACGCGGCGGCGTTGGCTGGACGAGCAGACCCGGCAAATTGAAGAGGCGCGGCATTCCAACCAGCGGTCGATCGCCCACGCGAAAGAAGAGATCGCCGCACAAGTGGCGGCCGCCCAGTTGGAACTTGTTCCGGCCGGCCGCGAACTGGCGGCCCGGATCACGCAGGTTTTGCTCGCCGGGAGCCGGAACTGATGAGGTGGTCTTCGCTGGCTCGAGGCGCCGCGGCCGCGCTGGCGCTTTCCGCGATCCGCTTGCGCGCCGCCGCGCAGGAGGCGGAGGGAGCGGCCGGCGCGGGCGACCCCTGGTTGCTGTGGAAGTGGGTGAATTTCGTCATCCTCTTCGCGGGGCTGGGTTATTTGATCTCCAAGAGCGCGGGAGCCTATTTCCGCTCGCGGACCGCGACGATTCAAAAGGGCATCGCCGAATCGGCGCGGCAAAGGAAAGAAGCCGAAGCGAGCGTCGCCGAAATCGCGAGCAAGCTCGGCGCCTTGGATCACGAGGTGGGACAACTGCGTTCCAGCGCCAAGGCGGCCTTCGCCGCCGAAGGACTGCGCATCGAGAGCGAGACGGCGCAAGCCTTGGAGCGCCTCCGGCGGCAGCGCGAACACGAGCTCGCCGCAATGACCAAGGAGGCGCGCATGGAACTTCAGGCGCACACGGCGAAGCTGGCGTTGGAAATGGCGGCGCGGCAAGTGCGGGAAACGTTGACCGCCGCCGGGGACAGGATATTGATCGACGGCTTTGTGCGCGACTTAGGCGAGCGCGTGGTGAACGCTGGGGAGCGGACATGACCTCCGCCGCCGCTCTGCGTTACGCGCGCGCCTTAGCCGAAGCCGTCCTGTCGCCCGGCTCGGGTGTAAACGCGGAGGAGGCGCTGGCTCAGGTGAAGGCTTTCGCCGGTCTGTTGCACGACTCCCCGGAATTGCACAATGTGTTGCTGAGTCCGGCGGTGCAACCTTCGCGCAAGCGCGCGGTGATCGCCAAACTCGGCGAGCCGCTGGGCGCTTCGCGGCCGGTGCGTAATTTTCTTTACGTTCTTTCCGATCATCGCCGCATGGCGATTTTGCCGCAGATCGCCGAGGGTCTGGAAGCGATTCTCGACGAACAGCTTGGGATTGCCCGCGCCGAAATTTCCACGGCGCGGGAAATCGATCCGGCGCAGGCGGGAGCGATCGAGGCCCAGCTCGGGCGCCTGAGCGGCAAGCGGATCGTGCCGCGGTACCGCACCGATCCGGAGTTGCTCGGCGGAGCTTTGGCGCGCATCGGAACCTTCGTATACGACGGCAGTCTGAGAGGACACATAGCCCGCTTGCGCGGAGCTCTGGACGCGGAGTCCACCGCCGAAGGACATTCACTTAGTTAGGGAACAACCATGGGATCGCTACGAGCAGATGAAATTACGCGCCTCTTGCGCGCCGAGATCGAGAACTACGAGAAGGTGGTGAACGTCTCCGAGACCGGATCGGTGATCTCGGTGGGCGACGGCATCGCGCGCATTTACGGTCTCGAAAATGTGATGGCCGGAGAGCTGATCGAGTTCCCGCACAACATTTCGGGGATCGCGTTGAACCTGGAAGAAGATCAGGTGGGCGCCGTGATCCTGGGCGACGCGGCGGAGGTGATCGAAGGCGACGAGGTGAAGCGCACCGGCCGCATCATGTCGATCCCGGTGGGACCGGAGATGGTGGGGCGCGTCGTGGATGCGTTGGGGGCGCCGATCGACGGCAAGGGGCCAATCCGGACGACGGAGCGAAACGCGATCGAGCGGATCGCGCCGGGCGTGGTGGACCGCCAGCCGGTGAAGGAGCCGATGCAGACCGGCATCAAGGCCATCGACGCGATGATCCCCATCGGGCGTGGCCAGCGCGAGTTGATCATCGGCGACCGCCAGACGGGCAAAACGACGATCGCTCTCGACACGATCATCAACCAAAAGGGCGGCGACGTGATCTGCATCTACGTTGCGATCGGACAGAAGCGTTCCACGGTTGCGCAGGTGGTGAAGACGCTGGAGGATTTCGGCGCCATGGAGTACACGGTGGTGGTCGCAGCCACCGCTTCCGATCCGGCCCCGATGCAGTACTTGGCCCCGTATTCGGGTTGCGCGATCGGCGAGTATTTCCGCGACCGCGGCCAGCATGCCTTGTGCATCTACGACGATCTATCCAAGCACGCCGCGGCCTATCGGGAAATCTCGCTGCTGCTTCGCCGTCCGCCGGGGCGCGAAGCCTATCCCGGCGACGTGTTTTACCTGCACAGCCGCCTGCTTGAGCGCGCGGCCAAGCTGAGCAAGGAAAAAGGCGGCGGCTCGCTGACGGCGCTGCCGTTCATCGAAACGCAAGCGGGCGACGTTTCGGCCTACATTCCCACGAACGTCATTTCGATCACCGACGGCCAGATTTACCTCGAAGCGGATCTATTCAACTCCAATATCCGGCCGGCGATCAACGTCGGCCTCTCGGTGAGCCGCGTCGGCGGCGCCGCGCAGGTGAAGGCGATGCGGCAAGTGGCCGGTTCTCTGCGGTTGGATCTGGCGCAATACCGGGCGCTGGCGGCCTTCGCTCAGTTTGGATCGGACCTGGACAAAGCGTCGCAGGATCAGCTCAACCGCGGCAAGCGCCTGGTGGAGGTCCTGAAGCAAGGCCAGTTTTCTCCGCTGCCGGTGGAGAAGCAGGTCTTGATTATTTACACCGGCACCAGCGGGTTGCTTGACGACATTCCGTCCGAGGAGTGCCGGAGGTTCGAGCAGGAGCTTTCCGTTTTCGTCGAGAACGCCCATCCCGATTTGCTGGCCTCAATCCGCGAAAAGAAAGCGCTCGACGACGAGTTGAAGGCGGGCATCGGCGTGGCAGTAATGGAATTCAAGAAACGCTTCAACGCCCCGCCCGCGGCGGTATAGGGCCAAGCGATGCCGAGCCTGATAGACATCCGCCGGCGCATCCGGTCGGTTAAGAACACTCAGCAGATCACCAAGGCGATGAAGATGGTGTCGGCGGCGAAGCTGCGCCGCGCACAGGACCGGGTGGTGGGCGCGCGCCCTTATTCGCGGCTGCTGGAGCGGATGCTTGCCAATATCGCGAAAGCGGCGGGCGAGGGCGGAGGGGGCGAGACGGACCCGCTGCTGGCGCGGAGGCCGGAAAAGAAAATCCTCATCGTTCTGATAACGGCCGACGGCGGACTCGCCGGGGCGTTCAATTCCAACATCATCAAGAGCGCGCAGCGATTCGCCTTGGAAAGGGCCGGCCAGGACCTGGAATTCGAGTTGCTAGGCCGCAAGGGAAGGGATTTCTTCCGCCGCCGTGGAGCAAAGATCGCCGGCGAATATACGACGTTGTTTCTGAAGGCGCCGTTGGCCGAAGACGCGCATCGCATCGCGGCGAAGATCGCGAAACGCTTCGCGGACGCGGAGATCGACGCGGTGTATGTTATGGGCAACCGGTTCAAGTCGGTGATGTCGCCCGAGATTTCCATCCAACGGATTCTGCCGGTGGAATTGCCGGAAAGCGCCGGCGCCATCAATTACATCTATGAACAGCCTCCGGCGGAACTTCTGGCGGGATTGCTTCCGCGATACGTGGAGAATCGAATCTTCCAGGCGATGGTGGAGTCGGCGGCGGCCTATCAGGCGGCGCGCATGACGGCGATGGACGCCGCCAGTTCCAACGCGGCCGACATGTTGGAGCGCTTGACGCTCACCATGAACCGGGTGAGGCAGGCTTCGATCACGCGGGAAATCATCGAAATTGTAAGCGGCGCCGCCGCGCTGAGTTAGACGGGGCGAGGAGTTTATCGTATGCAAACGCAAACAGCAGTCGATGGGAAAGTGGTGCAGGTCTCCGGACCGGCCGTCGATATTCAGTTTCCCGAGGACCGGATTCCCGTGATTTACACGGCGATTCACATCACCAGCGAGGGCTTCGACGTGCCAACGCCGGTGGACGTGATCGCCGAAGTGGCCCAGCACATCGGCGAAGGGCGGGTGCGGACGATCGCGCTGCAGCCGACCGATGGCATGGTGCGCGGAATGCGCGCCGTAAGCCTGGGCGGCCCGGTGTCGGTGCCGGTGGGGAAGGAAACGCTCGGGAGGGTGCTGAACGTCATCGGCGAACCGGTGGACAACATGGGTCCGGTGAACGCCAAGCTGCGCTGGCCGATTCACCGCCCGGCCCCATCCTTCGACGATCAATCCACCGAGTCGCAGATGTTCGAGACCGGGATCAAGGTCATCGATTTGCTGGAGCCGTACCTGCGCGGCGGCAAGATCGGCCTGTTCGGCGGCGCCGGCGTCGGCAAAACGGTGATCATCCAGGAATTGATCAACAACATCGCCATGAAGCATGGCGGCGTTTCGGTGTTCGCCGGCGTCGGCGAGCGGACGCGCGAGGGCAACGACCTTTGGCTTGAAATGCAGGAATCCGGCGTCGTCGATCCGCACGACTATACCAAGAGCAAATGCGCGCTCATCTTCGGCCAGATGACTGAGCCTCCCGGGGCGCGCTTACGAGTCGGCCTCACCGGCTTAACCGTGGCCGAGTATTTCCGCGACGTCGAGAAACAGGATGTGCTGTTGTTCATCGACAATATTTTCCGGTTTACCCAAGCCGGCTCGGAGGTTTCGGCGCTGCTGGGGCGCATGCCCTCGGCCGTCGGATACCAGCCGAATCTGGCCAGCGAAATGGGCGATCTGCAGGAGCGCATCACCTCCACCAAGAACGGCTCCATCACGTCGGTTCAGGCCATCTATGTGCCGGCCGACGACTATACCGATCCGGCTCCCGCCACAACCTTCGCCCACCTCGACGCCACGACAAATCTCACGCGCGCCCTCGTCGAACAGGGAATCTATCCGGCGGTCGATCCCTTGGCGTCGACGTCGCGCATTCTCGATCCGCGCATTCTTGGAGAGGATCATTACAACGCGGCGCAGGCCGTCAAGCAGATCCTCCAGCGTTACAAAGATCTCCAGGACATTATTGCCATTCTGGGCATCGACGAGCTGTCGGAGGAAGACAAACAGATCGTCGCCCGCGCCCGAAAAATCCAACGGTTCCTTTCCCAGCCGTTCCATGTTGCCGAGCAGTTCACCGGCCGCGCCGGCAAGTACGTGAAGCTGGCCGACACCGTGCGCAGCTTCCAGGAAGTGGTGGCCGGCAAGTACGACGAGATTCCGGAGCAGGCCTTCTACATGCAGGGATCGATCGACGACGTGCTGGAAGAAGCCGAGCGCCTGAAGAAAGCGAAGTAGGGCGATGACGGGGAGTTTTCATATCCGGGTAGCGACGCCGGAAAAGATGTTGGTGGATTCGGATGCCATCAGCGCCCAGATCCCGGCCAAGAGTGGATACATCGGTGTTCTTCCCGGCCATGCGGCGCTGTTGTCGGAGCTTGGCTCCGGGGACTTTACCTATGTCACCCCGGCCAACGCAAGCCACACGTTGACCGTGAATGGCGGCTACGTGGAGATCTTCGAGGATAACGTCCGCGTTCTGACCGAACGGCCGGCGTAGCGGACTACCAATCCATCGAGTAGACGGCAAACCGGGGTGTTTGGCGCAGTATGCGCACGCCTGGCCTCTGGACAAGTTCGGCGATGAACTCCCGCCGTTCGTCGCCGCCGAAATCCAGGTCGAAGTCGTTTGGCGTAACGATGGCGAGGCGGGTGTGCCAAGCGCGGAGCGCGTCCAGAATTCCCGGCACCGCGCCGGTTAGGTTCTGAGCGTAGAAATAATGAGTACGGGCGTGCGCGCCACACGCCGGCAGTCCGGTATAGAGGTAGAAGGCGGGGTCGTGGTAACTGAAGATGGGCCGCGCCGGCCCCGAGGAAGGAAGATTCGTCACCCAGTTTCGCGCTGCGGCTTCGTCGGCGCGCACGCCTCCGCTCAAGTCCATCAAATGGGGAAGGTCGCGGACATCCGCGAGCGCCAATTGAAACATCGGAATTGCAAGAACGCAAAAGGCCAACGCTCCCATGACGGGCGCAAGGACGCGCCCGGAACCCGAAGATCCGCCGAACGCCGCCCTAAGCTGGCGGACGAAACGCGCCCCTTCGTGCGCCACCCCGGCGGCTAGAGGGACGAGGAGCGGAGCCAGAAAGCGCTCGTTAGGCGGGTAATGCCAGACAAGCAGGAGCACTACATAAAGCAGAGAATAGAAGGCCAGTGGCGGGTGGCGGCGCCAGGCCCGCACCGCGCCGAATAAGGCGAAGCCCGTAAGAACGAAGGCCAAGCGCGCGGCCCAACCGTTCAACGCTCCGGTCCAGGCGAGCAAACGCGAACTGGCCACAAAGAAGAACAGGGAATTCCATTCCAAAACGCGCGGAGCGTCGCCGGGCTGAAGGTTGTGACGCAAGAAACCCAAATAATCCGTGTAATACAACGAAATGTCGTCGGCGCCGGGAAGGCGGTGCGCGGCGCTCCAAAAGCTCCACAGCGCGAGAGGAACGGCCACGAGAACGGCGAAGATCGCGGCCAGGCGCGCTTTCCGCCACATGGACGCCGTTCCTCCCAACACGATCCAAACAGGAACGACGAGAAGGAGAGGCGCCGCGGCCGTCCGGGTGAGACAAGCGCCCATCGCCGATACTGCCGAAATCAATGTCCAACGAAGCGAGTCCGGCGCGCGCAAGGCGGCGATCAGGCTGGCATAAAGCCAGGCCGTAAAGAATAACTCCGACAGCATTGCGTGGCTCAAATAGACGAAGACCGGATTGATGGCTACCAAGGCAGCCAAAATCAGCGGTGTGATTCCCACGAATCGCATTTGGCGAAACAGGGCGTAGGAAAGCGCCGCGACGATGGGTAACGGCGCCCAGGCGAACCACGCCGCGGCGCGCAGGTTGTCGGGGAAATGAGGCCAAAGCAGCCACACCGGTGCGAGATAAAGCGAATAGAGCGGAGGGTATTTCGATTCCAGCGGCCGGCCGGGGAGGCTCTCGATGCGATAGCCTTGACCGGAGGCGATGGACTTGGCGCAGACGAAGTAAACGCCGTCGTCGTGCGCGCGTCCGAACTCCGGCATATCGGGATAACGGAAAAGAAGGGCGAGCGAAGGGAGGAGCGCCAACGCAAGAATCGTAACCGCGAGGATCTTCCGCCGATCCGCCATGCTGTAGCGATCATCGGCGGCGGGAACGCCTTACTTTAGGATCACGACCCGGAGGATCACGCCCCGCCCAGTTTCGGAGCCAAGAGCCATTTCAGTGTCCCGTGCGGCGCGGGGCCGAAGCGATCGAGATCGATGCGCGCCATCGTACCCTTCTTAAACTCAATCCCCATCGACGGACATCCCAGCAGAAAACCGGCCGTCGCGCTCAGCAACGGTTCGTGACCGGCCAGGAGGATCTGCCGCTGGTCGCGATGCACGCGAACTTCCTCCCACACCGCTTGCGGGGTCGATCCCGGAACGAGCGCATTCGTCCGCAGCAGTTCGCCGCCGTAGCCGAGCGCCGCCGCGGCAAGCTGCGCCGTCTGGACCGCCCGCTTATACGGGCTGGTGAGAATGAGCGACGGCGCCACTCCCGCAGCCGCGGCCGATTGCAGCATCGCGCGCAGCTTCTTCCGCCCTTCCGGCGTGAGGGTCCGTCCGGAATCGGGCTGGCCCGCTTCGCCATCGGCGGCAATTCCATGACGCAGAATATACAACTCCATCCTATTAGATTACCCGGATTCGTTTTGCCATACTCAAGGTTCGGTCCATTCATGAACCAGACTCCCACGGCGCTGAGCCGCGCCACGTTCTATCTCACCGCCGGCGCCACGGTCTCCATCCTTTTCTCCATCGCCGTCTCGCAGATTCTGATGGCGCTGGCGTTCATTTGTCTCCTGCTCTCGCGGGACGAAATCCGCTTCCCTCCGTTTAAGCTTCCCCTGGCGCTGTTCTTTCTCGGCACCCTCGTCTCCCTCGCCCTCTCCCCCGATCCCCGAGCAGGCACGCCTCAGATTCGCAAATTCTATGTTTATTTGATCGCCCTGCTGGTCTACAGCTCGATTCGATCGATCGCCCGCGTCCGCGCCATCGTTCTGCTTTGGAGCGGCGTGGCCACGCTCTCGGCGCTGCGCAGCTTCGCGCAGTTCGTCCATAAATACCAACAATCGGAGGCGCAGCACTCCGGTTTCTACCAGTTCTACGTCGGCGAGCGGATCACCGGCTTCATGAGCCATTGGATGACGTTTGGCGGCGAGGAAATGATCGTTGTGCTCATGCTCGCCGCGTTTCTGTTCTTCGCCCCGCATAATCGCTGGAAGCTTCCCGGCTGGGCCGCCGCAGCGGTGCTGTTGGCCTCCATGACGCTCGGCCTCACCCGCAGCATCTGGATCGGCACCGTCGCCGCCGGGCTTTACCTCGTTTGGTTTTGGAAGCGATGGCTGGTACTGGCGGTCCCGGCGGTGCTGGCGATGGCGATGCTCGCCGCTCCCGTTCGCCAGCGCGCCCTCTCGGTCTTCGAGCCGCATGGCGACATGGACTCCAATCAATTCCGCGTCGTCGTCTGGCGCACCGGCCTGCGCATGATCCAGGCGCATCCTTGGTTCGGTCTTGGGCCCGAGGAAGTCAAAGCGCAACTCGACAGCTACATCCCCGCCGACATCCCGAGGCCGCTGCCGTCCGGCTGGTACGGCCATCTCCACAGCATTTATCTCCACTACGCCGCCGAGCGCGGCATCCCCACTATGCTGATGTTGATGTGGCTGCTCGGAAAGATTCTTTACGATTTGATCCGCGCGTTACGCCGGGGCGTCGACCCGGGCCGGCGCTGGGCGGTCCATGGCGCCGTCGCCGTGCTGATTTCGGTTCTGGTCGTGGGCTTTTTCGAACTCAATCTCGGAGACAGTGAAGTGCTTACCATGTTTCTGGCGGCTTCGAGTCTTGGATATGTCGCTGCGGAATCGTGAGGTCTTGCTCGTCGGCGGCGCGGGCGGATTGGGTGCCGAGACCGCCCGCCTGCTCGAGTCCGAAGGCGCCAGCGTTGTCGTTGGCTCGCGCCAGAGCGGCGTCCGCGCCGATATCACCGTCGCGGGGGACCGCGCCCGCCTTCTGGACGCCGTACCGCGGCTCTATGGTTTGGTCGTCTTCGCCGGCGATCCCGCCCGGGGCGACCCGGCCGAGGCGATGCGGCTTTCCTACGACGTGAATTACGCCGGACCTATTTTGCTGGCTCGCGAGGCCGTGGCGCGCATGCAAAAGACCACCACGCCCGGTTCCATCGTGCTGTTTTCCACGATGCAGGCCGTCGCGCTTTTCCCCGGTTCCACGGCCTACGCCGGCGCCAAAGCGGCGCTCGCTTACGCCGCTCTCATTCTGGCCAAGGAGTGCCGCGGCCGCATGAACATTCGCGTCAACGTCGTCGCTCCCGGTGTCATGGCCGCCGGTATGGCCGAAGCCAGTATCGCCAGCGGAAAATACGACCGCTACCTCGCTGAGGACATCGTCCCCCGCTTTGGCCGTCCGCTCGACGTCGCCCGCGCCGTCCGCTTCTTTCTGGAACCGGATAACTACATCACCGGCCAGATCCTTTCCGTCGACGGCGGCATCACGCTGTAGTGTTTCGCGAACCGTCGTTCATTTGACCCCCCGCGCCACGCTTGTTACCATAAGAATGCGGGGTGGAGCAGTCTGGTAGCTCGTTGGGCTCATAACCCAAAGGTCGAAGGTTCAAATCCTTCCCCCGCAACCAATCAATTCCGGAACTTCCCGTTCCATTTCTCCGTTTCGGCGCCCGCTCGGTTCGTTAGCAGGTGGAGTTCACCGGGATAATCCGTCAGCCTGGATCACCGGACCCACGCGCGTTTCGCGTTACCTATTCTCCTTAATTCGCGTAAACTGTGTTGAGCCACCAAGTGCCGTTTGGCGCTGGCGGGGAGCGGTCTACAAGGCGCGTGACACGCGTCCTGATCGCGTCGTTGCCATCCCGGTTTTGCTGGAAAGATTCAGCGATCGCTTCGGACGCGAAGCGCGCGCTGTCGCGGCGCCGAGCCATCCGCACATCTGAACGCGGCACGATGCCGTTCCTGACTACTGGTGACGGAGTGCGTCGAGGCTGGGCGGTCGAAAGGACGGCTCCCACTCGAAATGGCCGCTGAACACGTGGGTCGGATTTTGGACGCGCCGGTTGCGGCGTCCCAAAATGGCGGCACTCATCAGCCGGCCAACATCCCAGTCGACAAACAACGCATCAAGTTGGTGGATTTCGGGCTGGCCAAGTAAGCCGCACTTGTCAAGGAGATCGATGCCACGCGGGCGCTCACCGGGCTGGGTCGGATTGCGGAGTCCTGCGATACATGCCGCCGGACCGGTCGCAGGGCGAGGAAGCCGGTGCAGGTCAGCCTGAAGCGCGGGCCGGATTCAATGGATCCATCCGCGCCGCGAGAGTTGTTTTCATTGCCGGGAGCCAATTACGGCTACTACCCGCCTGAAGTCGCGCCCGGCCGCCAGCGGTTCCATGCACGCGCTACGCCGGTAGAGCCAAGCCCGACAGCCACTCACCCTGATCGTCAACTGACCGGCGCTGATGAATGAGGCGCCGGCGCGAGGACCTGCCGGGTTAGGGGACTTGATGAAACCGCCACTTACCGACTTAGCGGAAATAATGAATGACATACCGGTCCCGCAACTGGAAAGCTTGACGCATTGCCCAGCCCAACGGTGCGTGTCGATTGGTGCTTCTTACTTTTCGCTCGGGCTATCGTCGGCCTTTAGATCGCCGAGCGCGTACTGAATTCCCGCAAGCATGTGGGCCACAAAGGGCCGCGAAAAGTAGATCTTCTCATCGTGGCCGTGCGCTTCGTAAAATACACGGCCATCGCCAACGCGTTGGATATAACTCAATGCGTAGTCGCCATCGGTGCGCCTGGTAGCGGCGGGTTCCTTGGCCTTATCTTCCGCGCTCATCTTTTTATAGTTGATGCTGGTCAGCACGTGAACGCGTTTGCGGCTGAACGAGTCCTGCGCGAATGTGTATGTCTCGTCGACAATCTCATAGCCACGAGCCGGAAACATGGACGTCAGCGGGCTGCTCGGATCGTCGATCTTGACGGGAATCAAAGTCGGATAGGTCCAATGAAACTTGAAAAAGCCGCCG
Source organism: uncultured Acidobacteriota bacterium (assembly GCA_963823105.1). Taxonomy (GTDB): domain Bacteria; phylum Acidobacteriota; class Terriglobia; order Bryobacterales; family Bryobacteraceae; genus JAJYKC01. The sequence continues at coordinate 336,029 of CAWGKC010000002.1, read as the reverse complement.
ATCATTTCGTTGAATTCAGGCCAAGTGCCCGTTTCTGCGCTGGGCGCCGCGCCGGGTGAAGCCGGCCGGCCGCTGGTGTGGTACGAATCGGTCGCGGCGTGGATACCGGCTAGGCCCTTGCCGCCCTTCACAAAACTCAGCAGTGCCTGCCTGCGCGAGTCCGTCGCCGCTTTGTCGTTCGGATCGTCGAGAAACTCGCCGGTGGTGCTGTCGAGAAAGATCGCGTCGTAATGCTGTGAGATTCTCCGGCGTGATCGTGGCGGAATCGTAGGTGATGTCCGTCATCCACGCACCCGTCTTGTCTCCGAGGTACTCAACCATCTTCGCCGCCAACGGAATGGAAGTATGTACCCAGCCGACCGCCCTGCACAATACGAGCACGTGACGAAGCCCTTGCGGCGTTGTGAACGGCTTATCCGGCAGCGCCGCCATCATAGCCGCGATGTCGGACGGGTTCGCGAACTGCTTCTGGGGACAACCGCGGCTGAACCCGCCGCTAAATCCCTCCCCGGGGCAGCCTTTGGGCGGCGTCTGCTGCGCGAATAGGAGTCCGCCAAGCGATACAACTCCAATGCATACGGCATCCCTGAATGTCTTCACCATGGTAGAAACTCCGGTCCTGGAACACTGTCTCGATTTCTGCGGTTGAGCGCAACTGAGAGGAGAGGTCACGGGCAAAACAATACAAGTGTAGTCTAGCGCGACAAGTGACTTCAATACATTTGTTCCCGGATTCCCGGAAGTCGGCCGGCATCCGGGGACGCCACGTCGCGGCAAATCGTCCAGCGCTTCCTCACGGGCTTTCCATTGCGCGGCATCGGAACGAATTTCTTACCTGGAGTGCGATTATCCAACCCCGGCGAACGGCGTACTGACGCAAGGCGCGGATCTGCAACGGGGAGGTCTGTTGATTTGCGGTGGAAACACCGGCATACACGCCGGCCCGAAACATTTTCTCGGGTTTCCGTGACCGGCCAAAAACCCTACGTGATCTTGCGCTGCTGGAGGTCCGGTTTTCCGTCATTTTCGCATGACGCTCCCGCCCCGCCGAAGACGATCCTTTCCGGGCGCACAATGCCAACGGGCTCCCATTCAATCCCGCGCCTCGGCGGTGCAACTTTGTGAGCCAGTGGGGCCGCTTGTTGCGGATGAGTTCGTCCCTCTGAACCTGGCTCATGAGCGGATAGCGCAAACGAGTCCAGTTGAGCGCGTCGCAGCCGGAGATTGGTCACGTTTCGGGAGAAGCGGTGCTCAGGAGACGGGCGGCTAAAGGAACAGCCGACGATCGGGTCGTCGAGAAAACCGAGTTCGAGCGTCTCACCCTTACCACGGACCTCCGGATTTACGCACACAGACCCAAAATGCCGAGCGAGCACGAGCGCGAAAATCCCCAATCGACGATCAAGTCATCAATCGCCGGCCAAGCCCGATCGCGGCACTCCAGCGTCCGTCTCGATTCCGCGTCCGATCCTCTCTCTCTGGCAGACTGGATTGCGCCTCCGGCCCGACCGCGTTGCTAACAGACGACCAGCCGAACCTATTAGAAATTCCGAAACCAGACCCCCGAATCCCCAGTCCTTCGAAATGCCCGATTTATAAGCCCCACACCACCAACAACTTACGAAGTAACCGCATCGGCCGGAATCAATTCGCCGGCCCGCTACGCGCACCGCCTTTTCGTCCCTCGGTGTGGCCTGAGCGAAGCCGGGCCGCGGGGGAGTCACCATCCCAAAAAATATTTCTTTCCCTTCCCCCTCAACGCCTTACAACCCATTCGCGAATTCCGCCGCTCGCTTTCCCCACCCCCCGCGCTATTGTGTAACCAAGAGCGAGACGACTGATCATCTTCGTCCTCGCCGCTAAGTGGTCTTCAACCTAGGCACTGGAGATCGCGAATGCAAAAAGGTGGGCGCTGGCCGCTCGCGTTCGACGCGGTCCCTAACCTGTGCAAGGGCAAATGAACGGGTTTTAGATCTTCGTAAAAAAGCAACGTTGCATTATAAGTGGAAACAAAGGAAAGAAGGAAAGAAAGTAAATCGGATCGCCGAGGTAACAGTGTTACAAGCGCAAACATTGTTGAAGGATAAGTGTCTCGGAATTTCCGTCTAAGAATCTACGCACGCAATGGATGCCGATCGGCAGCGTCTCGGTCATGTCTTGATTGGTGACGTAGCCGCCGGAGCCGGCCGCGAAGGCGCTCCGGACACGGAGGGGCGACTCGTGCATGGTGAGCACCGGCATCCGGCCGTGGTTCGAACGAATCTCTATGACCAAGTCCGAACCATCCCCCGTCGTGTAGCGAGAGGTTGGCGATGCCCTTGCCGGGACTCGAGGAGGCGACGGCCGCAAGCCTCGCCCGCCCGGTAGCTGCTTCGGCGCAGACGGCGAGATCGGGCTCCGGGCAATTGGTTTACAAAACATGGCCGGCTCGGCGAGTCTTGTATGCCCGGATGCTTCATGCCTTTCCCGGCCTTGAACCGTCGATCGTGGCGATACGGAGAGAATCGCCCGTCCGTAAATCCGTCCGTCGCTCGCGCGGCGCTCTCCGTTCGATTTGCGCTTTCAAAAGCCGCGTTTGGGGGATTGGAGGACGGTCCAGGAGGAGAGGAACGCGCCCAAGGCTCCGAACGTCAGCAGGATGGCGCCGTGGAATTGGTGCGGGCCTTCGAACGTATAGGGCGAGAGGAAGAACCCGCGGAACATCATCGCGAACACAACGCCCGCCCACAGCGGGAACAGGATTTTGAGATGGCCGAAGATGGCGAGGCCGGTGAAGAGGAGACCGGCGAGGCCCATGCCGAGGACGCCGTAGGTGAGCCGCGCGCCTTCCCAGGGCAACATGCCGAGGTTCAAATTATTCACGCCGCTTAGCGCCGTCAGGCATCCGAGCGCGAACAGGAACAGCCCGAGCGCGAGATGGAAGACGTAGCTATACAGACGCAGTACGAGCCTCATGCTTCGATGAACCCAGTTGTCATGGCAACGGACATTGTATCGCCTTTGCCGGACGCGGTTATACTCGTTCGAAGGCGATGCCAGAGCTGCCCGACATTACCGTGTACGTCGAAGCCTTGGAGGAGCGAATCGTGGGCCGGCCGCTCGAACGGGTGCGGATCGTCAGCCCATTTCTGGTGCGCACCGTGACGCCGGTCGTGGGCGAGGCTGAGGGCAGGACGGTGCGGGAGGTGCGGCGCGTCGGAAAGCGGATCGCGATCGGCGTCGAAGGCGGCGTGTGGCTGGTGCTGCATCTGATGATCGCGGGGCGTCTGCATTGGCGCGCACCGGGAGCGAAGCTGGCGGGGCGGCAAGCGCTAGCGGCGTTCGATTTTCCAAACGGCGCTCTGACGCTGACCGAAGCGGGCTCGAAGAAGCGGGCGTCGCTGCACATGGCCGCGGGTGAGGAAGGGTTGCGGGCGCTCGATCCGGGAGGATTGGAGCCGCTGGTGGCGGGGGTCGAGGAGTTCGGCGCGGTTTTGCGATCGGAGAATCATACGCTCAAGCGCGCCCTCACCGATCCCCACTTGTTCAGCGGAATCGGCAATGCGTATTCGGACGAAATTCTTCACCGGGCGATGCTGTCGCCGGTGGCGCTGACGCAAAAGCTTGACGTAGAGATAATTTCGCGGCTGCATCTCGCGGTGGGAGAGACGCTGCGCGAATGGATCGTGCGTTTGCGCGCGGAGGCGGCGGGCGGGTTCCCGGAAAAGGTGACGGCGTTCCGGAAGGACATGGCCGTTCATGGGCGCTACGGACTGCCGTGCCCGCGGTGCGGGGAGAAAGTGCAGCGAATCCGCTACGCCGACAACGAGACGAATTATTGCGCCCGATGCCAGACGGGCGGGCGTTTACTGGCCGACCGGGCGTTCTCGCGATTGCTGCGCCAGGACTGGCCGCGCTCGCTCGAAGAACTGGAATCGCTGCAAGCGCGGCGCTTGACAGAGCGCGGCCGGTTGGAGCACATTAAGCAGGAACGGGGATGAAATCGATGCGATGGTTACTTTTCTTCGTGGCGGCGATTTGCCTGGCCGCGGCGCCACAGGCGGCGTCGAGGAACGGGCGCAAGACGGCGCCGGCTGCTTCGAGTCTGGTGGACATTAATACCGCGACGGCGGCGCAGTTGGAGACTCTTCCGGGGATCGGTAAGGCGTATGCGCCCAAGATCGTCTCCGGACGCCCGTATCGCGCTAAGAACGATCTGGTGGTGCGCAAGATTATTCCGGCTTCGGTCTACAGCGGGATAAAGGACCGGATCATCGCGAAGCAGCCGAAGCGATGATCCGCGCTTTCCTGGCGGTTGCCTCCGTCTTCTCCACGCTCGCCGCGGCGCAATCGGCGCCGCCGTTGCAGTTCGCCGATTTGGGCGATTGCAAGCTGGAGAGCGGCGAGACGATACACGGATGCCGCGTTGCGTACCGGACGCTGGGGAAACTCAACGCCGGCAAATCGAACGCGATCCTGGCTCCTACTTGGTTCACCGGGAGCAGCGAGGAACTGGCCGGGCAATTCGGACCCGAAGGGCTGGCCGATCCGGCGCGTTACTTCGTCGTGGTCGTGGACGCGCTGGGGAACGGGGTGTCGTCGTCGCCGTCGAACAGTGCGGCGCAGCCGCGCATGAAATTTCCGCGCTTCACCATTCGCGACATGGTGAATTCGGAATACCGTCTGCTCACCGAAAAGTTGGGGATCTCGCATTTGCACGCGGTGATGGGTGTTTCGATGGGCGGTATGCAGACGTTCCAGTGGATCGCCGCGTACCCGGATTTTATGTCGAAGGCCGTGCCGATTGTCGGTTCGCCGCGCCTCACGTCTTATGACCTGCTGCTGTGGCGGAGCGAGGAGAGCGCCATCGTGGAGTCGAAGGATTGGAACGGCGGAAACTACCGCGCGAAGCCGAAGCTGGACGCGGTGATCGAAATTCAAACGCTGGCGCTGACCACTCCAGATTACCGCGTGCGCGAAACGGCGCCCGCGGCCTTCCCGAAGTTTCTTTCCGGTATCGACCAGGAGGGTTTGAGCCGCATGGACGCCAATGACTGGTTGAGCCAGCTTCGGGCGATGATGAGCCTGGACATTTACAAGCCATTCGGCGAATCGATCGCTCGTGCGGCGGCCGCGGTGAAGGCGAAGGTTTTCGTGGTCGCGTCGATGCGGGATCACATGGTGAATCCCACGCCGGCCGTCGAGTTCGGCGGCGCGATCCACGCGGAGATTCTTCGTTTGCAAAGTGACTGCGGACATCTGGCGACGGGATGCGACAGCGCCACGGTCGCCCCGAAAGTGCGCGAATTTCTGGACCGTTAAAATGGAAACTCTCGATCTCCTGAACCAGCGCGCCTACGATCTCGGCCAGCCGTATTTCACCGGCATGCCGCATTATCCGACGCATCCGCCTTTCCTATACAGTCTGACGAAGAGGCACGGCGACATCGTGTATGGAAACGGCACAGCGTCGGCGGCCGATGCCATCGCGCTTGGCACGCACGTGGGCACGCATATCGATGCGCTCAGCCATTTCTCCTGCAACGGCGTATTTTTCGGCGGCCGGAATGTGGAACACTCCTACGAGCGTGGGATGTCGGAGCTCGGCGTGGAAACGATCGCGCCCATTGTCCGGCGCGGCGTCCTGCTCGATATCGCGGCGCTCGAAGGGACCGATGCGCTTCCTGCGGATTTCGAAGTGACTCCGGACCATTTGAACCGCGCGTCGAAGGCCGAGGTTCGCGACGGCGACGTGGTGCTACTGAGGACCGGGTGGGCACGTTTTTTTCACGACGCCAGGCGGTTCATCAACAACGTGGCTTCGCCGGGTCCGGGGATCGAGGGAGCGCGTTGGCTGAGTTCGCGCCATGTGTTTGCGGCCGGCTCGGACACGGTGGCTTTCGAAAAAAGCCCCAGCTCCGCGATGCCGGTGCATGTCCATCTGCTGGTGGAATCGGGGATTCACATTATCGAGGTTCTGAACCTGGAACAACTGGCGCACGACGGCGTGTACGAGTTCTTATTCGTCGGCGCGCCGATGAAAATTCAGGGCGCGACCGGCGCGCCGATCCGGCCGCTTGCGTTTCCCTTCCCGGACCAACCGGGAAGCGCATAAACGCGGCGCATTTATCGCGTCTTCACCCACGGCTGCGCTTCGATGGGTTGCAGATGGCTGTCTACGAGGCGCGCTTCGATTTTCTTTACGTCGGCGGTGAGGTCGAGGAAGCCGTGTTTGGATGCGGCGGCCAGGGAGTGGGCATCGCGGTGGTTGACGCCACGCACCTCCTCGCCTCCTCCGCCGGCGACGAACAGCTCGACACCACCGGCCCGCAGGTGTTCCAGATCGTGGTCGTGGCCGGCGAGGTAGATATCGACGCCGTGGTCCATTAGCACCGGGAGCAAATCGCGTTGAAGCCGCTTGACGTTGGGATCGGCGTGATGAATGCCGGACGTGAAGATGGGGTGATGGCCGAAGACCACGCGCCAGCTTACGCCCGTCGGCGGCGGCGCGGACAATTTTTCCACGAGCCACTGTTTCTGCGCTCCGCTCCAGAGTTCCGTGTCGAGGGCGAAGAACTGAACGGGGCCGGCGAGGAAAGTGTAGTAGCGGGCGGGCATGTGCCAACTGGCGCTGTGTCCGGTATAGTCGACCTCGGCCTGCGTATTGGTGCGCGAAGCGACGCAGTAGCCGTCGCCGTGTCCATAGTCGTGGTTGCCGAGGGTGGCATAGAACGGGATTTTAAGCGGCGTATAGAACGCCTCCCAGAGATCGCGCCAAGCGGGGTCGCGGACGCTGCGCACTCCGCATTCGTAGAAATTGTCGCCAAGCGTCAGACCAAGCTGGAAGGGATTGTCGAAATGCTCCTTCGCGATGGCGTCGGCCACTTCGCGCTGGTACGGGCGGCCGCGGCGGCCATAATCTCCGAACGCGACGGCGTGCAACGCCCCGGAATTCGGGAGGACGGCGCCGAGATCGGTCTGCGCGTGGGCGGATATCGCGAGCAGGCAATAAAGCGCCGGCTTACAATGAAGCGCCGGAGATTTCCGGCGGAGGGAGTTTAACAATGCCATCGACATCCTATCCAGGTTCCGAAGAAAATGGGCCCGCGCTCGATCCGGGCATGGTCACCACCGCGTTCACGCTCGACGGTTACCGCATCGTGCGGTCGGCGGGCATCGTCCGGGGAATCATCGTCCGCTCGCGTTCCTTGTTCGGGACGCTGGGGGCCGGCCTGCAAACGCTCGTGGGCGGCAACATTTCTCTGTTCACGACGCTGTGCGAGCAGACGCGGAATCACGCTTACGAATTGATGGTGAAGCATGCCATCGAAAAAGGCGCAAACGCCATCATCGGCGTCCGCTACGACGCCACGGAGGTGATGCAGGGCGTCACCGAGGTTCTCTGCTACGGCACGGCGGTGGAAGTCGTGAAGCAGTAACGTTTCTAACGCGCCGCCACCGCGTTGCCTTGTTTCAATTCCTCGTTCAACAAGGGCCGCAGCGCCGCTTCCTCCACCGGGCCGTTATAGCGCTTGCCGTCCAGGAAAATGGTCGGCGTTCCCTGGACACCCGCCTCCTCGCCATCGTGGATGTCGGTTTCGATCCGTTTGTCGAAGCGGCCGGAATCGAGGTCGCGTTGGAAGCGCATCATGTCGAGGCCCAGGTCCTTCGCCAGCGCGAGAATGCGGTCGCGAGAGAGCTGCCGGGAATTGGCGAAGAGCTTGTCGTGCATCTCCCAGAATTTCCCTTGCTCGGCGGCGGCGAGCGAAGCCGCGGCGGCGATCCTGGCGTTGGGATGCATTTCAAGAGGAAATTGCTTGTAGATGAGCTTCATGTCCTTCGGATATTCCCCCAGCAAGGCGGCGATGGTCAATACCGCTTTGGAGCAATAGGGGCACTCGAAGTCGGAAAATTCAACGACGGTGATTTTCGCGTTAGCCGGGCCGCGAACGGGGTCGCCGGCGACGGGAATGACCTGCGGATCGCCGAGGATGCGGTTTTGATCGGCGCGCATCTTGGCCAGTTTCGAATGGATCAACTCGTCGTGAATCTCGGCGACGGTTTTGCCCTCTTTCGCCGCGGCCACGGTCATCGCCGCCAGCGTCTTGCTATCGGTGCAAGGAGGATCGACGACGCGGCACTGGGCCACTTTCATCTGGCACCCGCATAAGCAATCCTCTTTGCGGAGGGACTTCAGCGCGACGGTTTTCTGGGCGGCGGTGAGGCCGCTCAGATCCGTGCCCGGCAACTCCGTCGCTGTGACCCAGGACGTATCGGGCGCCGGAGTCTGCGCGGCGGCCGGAACAAAACACAACGCCATGGCAACAACGATCGCGGACAGGACTCGCATGCTTTCATTATCGCCCCGGACGCGTTTCCGCGCTGGCTGGCGAGACGATTGGCGGCGGGGCGTTGGATACTAAAAGAGAAGCCAATGAATAATCGAACGAAGAATAAGACAATGCGGCGCACCATTGTATTGCCGGCCCTGTCGCGCTTGTGCGGTGATTGGCCATCGGGGCCAGCGCGGGACCGGTCGCGGTGCTGACGGGCCAGGCGGCATTCACCGATTACCTTCACCAGAAGCCCGGAACGATGCGGAGGATCACCGCGGCCGATCTTCCGCAGCCTTACGCCACCAAGTCCTCCGACAACAGTCCGAAGCTGGTGCCGAGGCCGGGCGGCGCGATGCCGCAAGCGCCGGCGGGGTTCAAAGTGGAGTTGTTCGCCGGCAGCCTGCAACATCCGCGTCTGATCCGCACCGCGCCGAACGGCGATCTGTTCGTCGCCGAGAGCGAGCCCGGCGTTGGACAAGCCGGCCGGGTGAAGGTTCTGCGCGGCATCGGAGCCGACGGGAAGGCGCAAAAAGTAGAGCTGTTCGCCGGAGACTTAAAACAACCGTTCGGCATCGCGTTTTATCCGCCGGGGACGAATCCCAAGTACGTCTACATCGCCAACACCGATTCCGTCGTGCGCTACGCCTACAACAATGGCGATCTGCACGCGCGCGGGAAGCAGGAGATCGTGGTGCCGGACCTTCCGGGCGGCGGGCGGCTGCGCGGCGGCGGGCATTGGACGCGCGACATCGCCTTCACGCCCGACGGCAAGAAGATGTTCGTCTCGGTGGGCTCGCACTCGAACGTCGACGACTCCGACACGCACAAAGAGGAGTTTCACCGCGCCGATATTCTGGAGTTCAACCCGGACGGCAGCGGCCTGCGCGTCTATGCTTACGGCATCCGCAATCCTGTCGGCCTGGCGATTAACCCAACCACGGGCCAGCTTTGGGCTTCGGTGAACGAGCGCGACGAGCTGGGCGACAATCTGGTGCCGGACTACATCACGCACATCGAAGAAGGTGGTTTCTACGGCTGGCCTTGGTTCTACATCGGGGGCAACCAGGACCCGCGGCACGCGGGCAAGCATCCGGAGTTGAAGAATAAAGCGATCGTTCCCGACGTGCTTCTGCAACCGCACAACGCTTCGCTCGAAATGACTTTCTATGAAGGCAAAATGTTTCCGCGCGAGTATACCGGCTATGCCTTCGCCGCCGAGCACGGTTCGTGGAACAAGTCCATCCGCACCGGGTACGAGGTGATCTGCGTTCCGATCGAGAACGGCAAAGCCACCGGTGCGTACGAGGATTTCCTCACCGGCTTCGTCACGCCGGAAGGCAGGGTGTGGGGCCGGCCGGTGGGCGTCGCCGTGGCCGGGGACGGCTCGCTGATCGTCACCGACGACGGCTCCAGTTCGGTTTGGCGCGTCACCTATTCCAAGTAGGGCCGGATAAAACTTTCCAGGTCGTGTACGTTCACTTCGGGCTCGCCGGGGGCGACGTGATTGAGGTTGCCTATTTTCATCCAGCTTTCGAGCTCGCCGACGAGGCTGAACAAATGATCGAACGAATCGACGATATAGAGCCGCGGCTGGTAATGGTCGATCTCGAAGCTTTGGTTGATCGCCGATTCCAGGCGGATAGGGGAGCGCTGCACGTTTGGCGACTCGATGGCGTGGGAGATCTCGCCGAAAGAGCTGAGCAAGCCGCTACCGTAAACCTTCAGCCCATCCGGCGAGCGCATCAGCCCGAACTCGACGGTGAACCAAAAGAAGCGGGCCATGGCGCGGATGACACTGGTGAGCGTCTCCATTTTCTCTTCGCGTCCGCGGATGCCGGCCACGAGCTCCGCCGCGGTGTGCGCGCATTCGCCGAACCGCACCAGAGCCTCGGCGAAATGGGGATCGGTATGCATCGGCACGTGGCCGGCGATGTCGTGGAAGATGTCGGGTTCGGGAAGATAATCGAGCTGGTCCGGCTGGCGGATGGTGATGGTGGTGGGGAATTCGCGATTGCGCAGGCAATCGAAAAACAGAAACGCCGGGACGTAGCCACTGACCGCTTTCGCGCGGAAACCGGTGAGCGGATTTAGGAACCGATTCACGTCTTCGAGGCGTGGCACGCGATGGGCGTCGAGACACAGCGAATCGATCCCTTTGAGAAAATGTGGATTCGCGTAGCGCTCCCACCGCGGCGTCATTCGCGTGTACAATCGCCGCCAAGCTTCGTGATTTTCCTCTGTGTAGAGTTCGTAAGGCTGGTGGGTATAAAGCTGGCCGTCGCGGCGTTCGCTATCGATGAAGGGCGAGTGACCCGTGGTCAACCCGGAGACGGGGGATTCAACCGGCATGTTCCAACCTCCGAGGACAGTATACACCCACCACGGGAATGTGGTGCCCAACGGGTCGCCTCCCCGCTTCCCTTCGCCAAGGCGTATCCTAACTTTCAGGAGGCTGCCCATGTTTCCGCTGAAAAAAGGCAAGACCGCCAGCCAGGCCCACGTCGCGCTGCCGGAGGGAACGTTCGAGGAAGAGCACGGCCGGAAGGGTTTTTACGGCAAATCCGCGCATTTATATCACGCCCATCCGCCGACGGGATGGATTCGTTTCGAAGGCAAGCTGCGGCCGCATTGCTTCGATTTGAACCTTCTGAAGCCGGCCGATATGACGGACGCCGAAGGACGGCCGGCGGCGTTTCTCGGCAACGGCGACGTTCGCGTACTGGTGTCGCGGCGCTCGGAGCCGATGCCGTTTTATTTTCGCAACGCCGACGGCGACGAGCTGTATTTCGTGCATCGCGGCAAGGGAAAGATCGAGACCGACTTCGGGCCGCTCGCCTTCGAGCCGGGCGACTACATTAATATTCCGCGGGCGGTGACCTATCGCGTGATCCCGGAAACGCGCGACAATTTTTTCCTCATTATTCAATCGAAGGGCGAGTTCGAGCAGCCGGAGAAGGGGCTGCTGGGCCAACACGCGCTCTACGATCCGGGCGTGCTGATTACGCCGGAGCCGGAGCCGCTGCTGGACGACCGGCAGGAATGGGAAGTGCGCATTCTGGCCGAGGACGAAATCTCGAAAGTGGTTTATCCGTTCAACCCGATGGATGTCGTCGGATGGAAGGGCGACCTGACGGTGTGGAAGCTGAACATGCGCGACATACGGCCGGTGATGAGCCATCGCGCGCATCTGCCGCCGAGCGCGCATACGACGTTCGTGACGCAGGGCGCGGTGGTGTGCAGCTTCCTGCCAAGGCCGCTCGAGCAGGACGAGGAAGCGCTGCGCGTGCCGTTCTTCCACCGCAACACCGACTACGACGAGTTTTTGTTTTATCACGACGGCGATTTTTTCAGCAAGGACAATATCAAGCCGGGGATGGCCACGCTTCACCCGCGCGGCATTCATCACGGGCCGCATCCGAAGGCGCTGGCCAACCAGAAGAAAAAGACGCAGACGGATGAGTACGCCGTGATGCTGGATGGGCTGAATCCGATCCACGTTCTGCCGGCGGGCGAGGCGGTGGAGTGGAAGGAATACTGGGCGAGTTGGATGGAGAAGAAGCCGCAGGAGAGCGTAAAATAGCGCCTGTGGATTCGCCGTCGCCGTGGATCTGGGAGCCGTCGCGGGAGTGGATCGAGGGGACGAACGTCCACCGGTTCCTGACGCGGTTGGGGTTTACGGACCGCGAGGAGTTTCTGCGTTTTTCGCGCGAGCGTCCGGAAGAATTTTGGGACGCGATGGTGCGCGAGATGGGCATCGAATGGTTCGCGCCGTATACCCAGGTGCTGGACGCCTCGCGCGGGCCGGAATGGGCGCGGTGGTTCACCGGCGGAAAACTGAACATCGCGCACAATTGCTTGGACCGTCATCGCGCATCGCCGCGGCCGGCGATTCTGTGGGAAGGCGAGGGCGGCGAAACGCGAACGGTCGGCTTCGCGGAATTGTACGCGCAAACCAACCGGCTGGCGAATGCGCTGCGCGTGATGGGGCTGAACCCGGGCGACCGCGTGGCGCTGGTAATGCCGATGGTTCCCGAGATCGTCGACATCTTATACGCGTGCTTCAAGCTGGGGTTGATCGCGGTGCCGATTTTCTCGGGCTTCGGCGTGGGGGCGATCGCGGCGCGTTTGGCCGATTCCGGCGCGCGCGTGGTTTTCACGGCGGATGTTTTGGTGCGGCGCGGGAAACGGATTCCGCTGCTTGAGAAGGTGGAAGAGGCGCGCGGGAACGCGCCGGGCGTCGAGCGGGTTCTGGTTTATCGATACGATGGCGGCGGTTTCGGGGAACTGCTCGATGGGCAACCCGGGGAATGCGAGACGCTGGCGCTCGACTCGGAAACGCCGGCGCTGTTGCTTTACACTTCGGGCACCACCGGGATGCCGAAGGGATGCATCCACACGCACGCCGGAGCGCTGGCGCAGGTGGCGAAAGAGATCTGGCTGGCGTTCGATCACCAGCCGGACGACCGGTTTTTCTGGTTGTCGGACATCGGCTGGATGATGGGCGCATGGACGATTCTGGGCAATCACAACTTCGGCGGGACCATCGTCATCTACGACGGCGCGCCGGATTTTCCGGGGCCGGACCGGCTGTGGCGCATTCTGGAACGCCATGCGGTGACGACGTTCGGAGTTTCGCCGACGGCGATCCGCCTGCTGATGCGCGACGATGCGGCCAAGGATCTGGAGCTTCCGGCGCTGCGTCTGCTGGGTTCCACCGGCGAGCCGTGGGATGAAAAATCGTACCGCTGGTTTTTTGAAAATATCGGCAAGCGGCGCTGCCCTATCATCAACATTTCCGGAGGCACGGAGATCATCGGGTGTTTTCTTTTCCCTCTGCCGATCCAGCCGCTGAAGCCCTGCACGGTGGGCGGGCCGGCGCCGGGCATGGCCACGGAAGTGGTGGACGAGGCCGGCGTTCCGGTTCGCGGCAAGCATGGCTATTTGGTTTGCACCAAGCCTTCGCCTTCGATGACGCGCGGAACGTGGGGGGATTCGGGACGCTACATCGAGACGTACTGGTCGCGATTTCCGGGCTGGTGGTGGCATGGGGATTGGGCCAGCGTGGACGAGGATGGCTGCTGGTTTTTGCACGGGCGGGCGGATGAATCGATGAACATCGCGGGGCGCAAGGTGGGGCCGTCGGAGATCGAAGCGGCGCTCCTGCTGCATCCGAGCGTGGCGGAGGCGGCGGCCGTGGGAGTGCCGGATGAATTGAAGGGCGAGGGCATCCTCTGTTTCGTCGTGCTGAAGGCGGGCGCGAAGTTCGACGAAGCCGCGATCGCCGCCGAAGTGGTTCGGTCGCTCGGGCCCACGTTCCGGCCGGAAGCGGTGCGCGTTCTCCCCGAACTGCCGAAGACGCAGAGCGGCAAAATTCTGCGTCGTCTCCTGAAGGCCGGTCAATAGGGGATTATGGAAAGATGCACCTTGGTTTCGTAAGCGCGATTCTGCCCGATTTGTCGCTCGATGAAGTGTTCCATTTCGCCGCGGAGGCGAAGTTCGATTGTGTGGAGGTCATGTGTTGGCCGAAGGGCAAGGCCGAACGGCGATACGCCGGCGTGACCCACATCGACGTGTCGGAGCTGAAGGCGGGCGATGCGGCGCGCATCCTCGACCTCACGGCGCGGACGGGCGTCGCCATCAGTGGGTTGGGTTATTATCCGAACCCTCTGGCGCCGGACGCGGCCGAGGCGAAGGTCTATGTGGGCCATATCAAGAAAGTGATTCGCGCTTCGAAGCTGCTGGGCGTCAACCTGGTGAACACGTTCATCGGTCGCGACTGGACGAAATCGGTGGACGACAATTGGCGGCGATTCGAATCCACCTGGAAGCCGGTGATCCAATTCGCCGAGGATCAGGGCGTGCGGATCGGCATTGAAAATTGCCCGATGTATTTCACGGCCGACGAGTGGCCGGGCGGAAAGAATCTGGCTACGACGCCCGCGATTTGGCGGCGCATGTTCGAAGCGATTCCGAGCAAGAACTTCGGATTGAATTACGATCCCTCGCACATGATCTGGCAGCAGATGGACTATCTGCATCCGATGAAGGAATTCGCCGGGAAACTGTTCCACGTTCACGCCAAGGACGCGCGGCTGGATCGCGACCGGTTGAATCAGGTGGGCATCCTGGCGCATCCTTTGCAGTACCACACGCCGAAGCTGCCGGGCCTAGGCGACGTGAATTGGGGGCGGTTTTGTTCGGTGCTGAGCGACACGGGCTACAACGGGCCGGTGTGCATCGAGGTGGAAGACCGCTCTTACGAGAAGACGCTGGAGCTGCGCAAAAAATCGCTGCGGCAGAGCGGCGGGTACTTGCGGAACTTTCTATAAACGGAGCGCGGCATGAGCGAGTGGAAGGGAAAGTGGGCGGTGGTGACGGGAGCGAGCGCGGGCATTGGCGTCGCGCTGGCGGAAGAACTCGCCGCGGGCGGCACGCATTTGGTGCTGACCGCGCGCCGGTTGGACCGGTTGGAGGAAGTGGCGGCGAAGCTGCGCTCCAAACACGGCGTGCAAGTGGAAGTTGTCGCGGCGGATTTGAACTCCGAACAAGGCCCTGAGGAGATTTTCGCTTTCACTCAGGCGCGTGGCATCGCGGTGGAGTTGTTAATCAACAACGCCGGCTTTGGCGCTTACGGCGAGTTCCATCGCCACGAGCGCGAGCGAGAGTTGGGGATGGTTCGGGTGAACTGCCTGTCGGTGGTGCATCTGACTCACCTGTTTCTTCCCGCGATGGTGGAGCGGCGCAGCGGGGCGATCCTGATTCTGTCTTCCACCGCCGCGTTTCAAGCGGTCGCCTACATCGCTACCTACGCGGCGACGAAGGCGTTCGATCTTCTCTTCGCCGAGGCGCTGGCGGAGGAGGTGAAGCGCTACGGCGTGAAGGTTTGCGCGCTTTGTCCCGGTCCGACGACGTCGGAGTTTCAGGATGTCGCGGGGACGTGGCGCCCCGGAGCGCGTTTTGAAAGCGCGGCGAAAGTGGCGCGGGTTGGGCTGGAAGCGCTCGCGAATGGCGACCACTCGGTGGTTTCCGGATTCGTGAATCGTTTGACCGTCGAACTGCAGCGCCTCGCTCCACGCCGCCTGGTGACTGGCGCGGCGGCGAAGATGTACCGTCCGAAAGACCTGAAATAGAATATGCGATCGCCACTGATCTTCATTCTCGCCTGGACTGCGTTCGCCGCCGGTCCGCCGCCCGCGCCGCCGGGGGCGCGCGTGGAAATGGACGCGCACAATTGTTATCCCTACGACGGGCGGTGGAAGGACCGCATCGACCGGGCGCTGAGCGCGGGGCCGCCGCTGGCGATCGAACAGGATTTGTATTGGTACACCGATCCGGCGACGGGAGTGAAACGCTCCATCGTGTCGCACGGCGGCAAACCGATCGACGGCAAGGAACCGTCGATGCGCGATTATTTCTTCGAACGCATCCGCCCACTGATGGAAGAAGCTTTACGTCAAGGTAATCATGGCGACTGGCCGTTGATTACTTTAAACCTGGATTTAAAATCGAACGAAGCCGCGCATCACGCGGCGGTGTGGAAGCTGTTGAGCGAGTATGAGGGCTGGCTCTGCACGGCCAAGCGTTTGGCGGATAAGAAAAAAGTGGCGCCGATGCAGGCCGGGCCGCTGCTGGTGTTGACCGGCGATCCGGATTCGCAGCAGCGCGATTTTCACGACATCGTGCCGGTGGGGGCGAACCTGCTCGTGTTCGGGGCCGTTCGCACGCGCAACGAAGAGTTCGACACGCCTCCGGAGGCGATCTTTTCCGGCGGCGCGACGAATTACCGGCGCTGGTGGAACAATCCGTGGAAAGTGGTGGAAGAAGGCGGGCAGCCGAAAGCCGGGGATTGGACCGATGCCGACGACCGGCGCCTGCGGGCGCTGGTGGCTTACGCCCACGGGGAGGGTTTGTGGATTCGTTTTTATACGCTCGACGGGGACACGGCGGAGAATTTGAAAACGAACGGCTGGTTCGACGATTATAATTTCGGCTCGCGCGCGGCGGCGGAGATTCGCTGGCGCGCGGCGCAAAGTGCGGGCGCCGATTTCATCGCCTCTGATCACTATGAAGCGCTGGCGGCCTTTCTCAAGGCCCACTGATTAGTTGACGCCGCTCTTCTGGCGCGCCGGGAGAAATTCGTCGCCCGCGTTCCACGTCGGCATCGCCTGTTGATTGGCGACTGCGACTCCGATCTCCATGCCGAACCGCGCCATCTGCTCCATGCCGGAGAAGTCCCAATCGTCGCGATATTCGTCCGACGGTTGGTGGTAGTGCTTGGTGTTGTAATCGGCGAAAACGGTTTCGGCGAAGTCTTTCGGCTTGCCGGCGAAATCGCCGCCCATGCCGATCGAGAACGCTGGCACGCCGAAGCGGGCGAAGGAGAAATGATCGGAACGGTAGTAATGCCCTTGCTCGGGGTGCGATTCGGGAACGATGGCCAAATGCATGTTCTTTCGCGATCGCTTCGACCACCGGCCACACTGTGGTGCGCTCGGCTCCAGTGACCGCGACGTCGCGCGTGCGGCCGAACGGATAGAGGGCGTCGTAATTGAGATCGAGGGCGACCTTTCCGTTGGGGATGAGCGGATGTAGTCCGTAATATTCCGATCCCAGGAGCCCGGCCTCCTCGGCCGTGACGGAAAGGAAGAGCGCGGAACGGCGGGGTTTGCGGGGCAGGTTGGCCCAGGCGCGGGCGATCTCCAGGATGACGCCGCAGCCGGTGGCGTTGTCGACGGCGCCGTTGTAAATGGCGTCTCCATTCACCGGAGTCCCGACGCCAAGATGATCCCAGTGGGCGCTGAAGACGACGGCTTCGTCTTTCAATTTCGGATCGCTTCCGGGCACGAGGGCGGCGACGTTGCGCGATTCGATGGCGCGGATTTTCGAAGGGATGTGGCCGCGCAACTTCACTCCCAGCGGCACGGCGTGAAAGCCCGGCGAGTTGGCGGAGGCGAGCATGGCGTCGAGCGTAGTGCCTGCCATCACCGCTAGTTTTTCCGACGCGCCTTGCGTGAGCCAGCCTGCGAAGTCGAGCCCGTGCGCGCCGGGGGCGAGTTTCAATTGCGGATCTTCTTTGCCCCAGGAATTGCGGACGACGTCGAAGCCGTAGCCGGCGGTGGGAGTGGTGTGCAGGATAAAAACGGCGCGCGCGCCGCGCCGGGTGGCTTCCTCGTATTTATAGACCCAGCGGCCGTAATAGGTGAGCGCGCGGCCATTGAAGAATTTCGGATCGTCGGAGGGCGGTTCGTTGGTGAACAGCACCAGGATTTTGCCGCGGACGTCCAGGTCTTTGTAATCGTCCCAGTGGAACTCCGGGGCGCTGATGCCGTGGCCGACGAAAATGGCCTCGCCGTCGAAGGCGTTGTCTTCCTGTTGATTCTCCGCCGAGCCGACGAAATCCTCCAGCCACTCGAACGACGTTTCCAGGCCGTCCTTGGAAGCGGTGAGCGAAACGCCGGCTCCGGTGGTGACGCCCACCAGCGGCACGGCTTGAAAGAAGGTGCCTTTATCGCCGGCCGGTTTCAAGCCGTCGAGGGCGAACTCGGTGCCGATATATTCGGCCGCCGTCTCCCCGCCGCGCACGCCGACGCCGCGCCCCTCCAGCAGGTCGCTCGATAGAAATTTGACGTGCGCGCGGATGCGGTCGCCGGAGATCGAGGCCGATTGCGCCAGCAGAATTCCCGCGGCCAGACAGAGCAGGAGGAGACGTTTCATGGTGAACCGGACTACTCTATCGCATTCGATGCGAAACTTTTGCCGGTAATCGTTCCCGTCATGGCGCACGAGCCAGCGTCGTCTTTCGCGCGGCGATCGCTACTATTTCCGCAGCCGGACAACTTCGATCGCCTCGAGCATCCGCACCGAGCGCGCACCTGCTTTGTCGTTTGGGCAAACGAGCCGGAGCGGACCTTGAGATTCCGTAAGCGGCTTTCCGTCGCGTCGATCGGCCACCAGGATCGGCTCGTTGGCGAACTCCGGCGCCACCTCCGCGAGCCCGAAGACGACCTGGTAACCGTCGCGCGCCTTGGCGAGAACGTAGGTGGCAAGAGCCTTGCCGCGCAAGTCCTTGTCGAGCGGCGCTCCCGCCCGCTTCAAAATCTCGCGTAGGGGAACGCCTTCGTATTCGGCTTTAGTCCCGTTCTTTTCCGGCACCGACACCGTCTCCCGAGGCATCGCGGCAAGATCCTGCGCCGTCAGCGCCAATTTGGTAGGAACGTCCCCGCCCATGGTCAGGGTTGCACTCGCCGTTTGGGGCTGGCTGGCTTGACCGAATAGCAGCGCGGCGCAAAGCCAACCCGGAAGAACCGCTCGAATCGCACGGTTTGTAATCCGCATAGGACTCATCATCCTATCCAATTTCGTAGAGTCGATTCGCGGGGAACATTCCCGTGGTGTATACTGAAATTGTCGAGAAGAGCGGTGGGCGAAAGCCCACTTTTTTATTTGTAGGGCGCAAAATGCCGGATCCGATTCGAGAAACGATCGCCGCGAAGGTGGCCGCAGTGGCGGAGCGAGTGGGCTTGGCCGAGGGAATTGAAATCGTCGAGACGCAGTTGCTGGGCGGCGGCAATAGCCGATTGCTGCGCATTTACATCGACAAGCCGGGCGGCGTCACTCACTCCGATTGCGAGTTCATATCTCATCAAGTGGGCACAATTCTCGATATCGAAGACGTCATCCCCGGCGGGAGCTACACCTTGGAAGTCAGCTCGCCCGGAGTGGAGCGGCCACTGAAGGCGGCCGGAGACTTCGAGCGCTTCACGGGCCAGAAAGCGAAAATCGTCCTGCGGGAGCCGGTGGAGAACCAGAAGCTTTGGATGGGCGTTCTGGCGGGATGCCACGACGGGCGAATCACGCTCGACGCGGGCAACGGCAAGGCGGTCAGCTTTCCTCTGGAGCAAGTGCAGAAGGCCAACCTCAAGTTCGATTGGTAATCCCCTTTTAACAAAGGACAGACTGGAGCGACAAGCAGCGTGGGAACCATCTATCAGTCCATCGAGATCCTCAGCAAAGAGAAGGGAATCGATTCGCAAATCGTCATCGACGCGGTGAAGGACGCCATGTTGGTGGCGGCGCGGAAGCATTTCCGCACCGTCGAAGACCTGGTGGTGGACTTCAACGAGCGCAGCGGCGCATTCGATATTTTCGCGGTGAAAAAAGTCGTCGAGCAGGTACAGGACCCGGTCAAGGAAATGGCGCTGGCGGAGGCGGTGAAAATCGACCCCTCGGTTCAAATCGACGGCGAAATTCGCATTTCGAAGCCGACGGCGGAGTTAGGGCGCATCTCGGCGCAAACGGCCAAGCAGGTGATTCTGCAAAAAGTGCGGGAGGCCGAGCGCGAGACGATTTTTTCCGAATACTCCGGCCGCGTGGGCGAGTTGGTGAATTGCGTCGTGAAGCGCATCGAAGGACCGGATCTGGTGACCGACCTTGGTAAGACCGAGGCGCGGCTGCCGAAGAAAGAACAAAGCAAGCTGGAGAGCTTCAGCACCGGCGACCGCGTGCGGTGCGTCATCCGCAGCGTCGAGAAGACGGGCAAGAACGCGGGCGTCATCGTGTCGCGCGCCGCGCCGGAGCTGGTGGCGCGTTTGTTCGAGCAGGAAGTGCCGGAGATTTACGACAACACGGTGCTGATCAAAGGTTGCGCCCGGGAGGCGGGTGAGCGCACCAAGATCGCCGTGCTGAGCCGGGACCGCGACGTCGATTGCGTCGGGGCCTGCGTGGGGATGAAGGGGATGCGGGTGCAATCGATCATTCGCGAGCTGCGGGGTGAGAAGGTGGACATCATCCCCTATTCCGACGATCCGGTGGTGTTCGCCACGCACGCCTTGAGCCCGGCGAAAATCTCGCGCGTGGCCATCGTGAGCGCGGCGGAAAAGCACATGGAAGTCATCGTGGACGATACGCAGTTGTCGCTGGCGATCGGTAAAAAAGGGCAGAATGTGCGGCTGGCGGCGAAGCTGCTGGGCTGGAAGATCGACATCAAGAGCGAGGAAGAGAAGCGGCAGGAAGTGGAGTCGGCGATGGCGGCGCTGGTCGTTCCCGGCGCGCCGGTGTCGGCGCTGATCGAACACGGCCTGGAGGAGAGCGTGGCCGCGAAGCTTGTCGAAGCGGGCATAGGCACCGTGGAGAAACTGGGAGCGATGACCCCGGAGGAGTTGGAAGCCGTTCCGGACATCGGAGCGCAACTGGTGGAGAAGATCCAGGCGGCGGTGAACAGCTACTACGGCCAGTTCGAGGAAGAGCCGGCGGAGGTCGAAGAACCGGCCGCGGCCGGCCATCCCGTGGCCGTCATGGAGGCCCCGGTGGAAGGCGTCGAAGCCGAATCTGATACCATGAGAGGTTTGGAGCCCTGAGAGCACAGGGCGAAACTGCGTCTGGCGAGGAGCAACACGACCGTCCCCCAATTATGAGAAAGATCCGCATCAACGAGCTGGCGCGCGAACTCGAAATTAAACCGCAGCGCGTCCTTGAGATGCTGCCCGAGTTCGGCGTCACGGAGAAGAAGACGCACTCGAGTTCGGTGGATGAAGATGTGGCCGAGAAGCTTCGGCTGTTTCTGGTGATCGAGCGCCAGGGTCAACCGTATGTTTCCGAAGCCGAGCCGCCGGAGTCGTCCCCGGTGGCCGTGGAAGAGCCGCCTGCCGCGGAGTTGGCGCCCGCTCCGCAGCCCGTTTCGCACACGCCCCCGGCGGTGGTCGAGAAAGAGCCGCCGGCGGCGATCGAACACGCCATTCCGAAAATGCCCGAGCCGGTTGCCGAACGGGAGACGCCGGCCCCGCCCGCTCCCGTGGCGGCTCCGGTGCAGCCTGTGCGTCCGCCCCTGTTCAGTGGAGTGCGCCCGGCGGCTCCGGCACAGCCGCAACGGCCCGCGGCCGGTTTTCCCGCGCGCCCGCTTCCCTCCGCGCCCGCTTCGCCGCGGCCGGGGCAGATCTTGTCCGGCCCGCGACAGCCATTTCCCGGCGGCGGGGCGCCGGCGCAACCGACGGTGATCGTCAAGAGCGACTCGCCACGGCCGGCGGCGCCCGCGGCTACCACGATGCCGGGCGCGCCGCGAGGCGTGTCGTCGCTGGTGCGCCCGGGATCGGGCACCCCAGGGCGTCTCGTTCAACGGGGTCCCGCGCCAGCCGGCGGGGAGGGCTCCCCAACCGCCGGCCAACCTCTGCGTCCGCAATCCCGTCCTACGCTCGCCGCGCAACCGGTTCAGCGGCCCATCGTTCCGCCCAGGGCCGATATTCTGGCGCGCTTGGGAACTCCAGCTCCCAAAGCGCCGACACCCGGTATTCCAACGCGGCCATCGAGCCCCGTTCCCGGCAGGCCGATTTACGGCGGCCCGATCCGTCCCGGACAGTCGATCGCGCGTCCCAGCGCTCCGGGGCTTCCCGGAAGTCCCTCCACTCGGGGCCGCGTGCAGCGCACGTTGCACCCGACGTCGCCTTCGGCGCGCATGGAACCGGCCATGCCGTTGCCGGCCGAACAGCAGCGGCGGCACCAAGCCAAACCCGTCGCCCGCGACGCGCGCCATCGCGACCACACCGAGGAAGAGCGTTCCCAGCGGACGCCGATGCGCCGCGATCAGCCGGTGGAGCCGCCGCCGATCGACCGCGACATCACCATCGCCGAGGGCATTACCGTTAAAGAGCTCTCCGAAAAGCTAGGCGTCAAAGCCAATCTGGTGGTGAAGAAACTGGTGGAGAAGAAAATCTTCGCCACGATCAACCAGACGCTGGATGTCAAGCTGGCCGAGCAGTTATCCCGGGATTTCGGCGCCTCCACCAGCAAGGTCAGCTACGAAGAGGAAGCGACTCAGGGTATCGAGCTGGCCGAGGACACCAAGGACCTGGTGAAACGGCCCCCGGTGGTGACGATCATGGGCCACGTCGACCACGGCAAAACGTCGCTGCTCGACGCCATCCGCCAAACGAGCGTGGCCGACCGCGAAGCCGGCGGAATCACCCAGCACATCGGCGCCTATTACGTCGAGAAAGACGGCCGGAAGGTCGCCTTCATCGACACGCCTGGCCACGAGGCGTTTACGCGAATGCGCGCGCGCGGGTCCAAGGTCACCGACATCGTTGTGCTGGTGGTGGCGGCCGACGACGGCGTGATGCCCCAGACGCTCGAAGCCATCGACCACGCCAAGGCGGCGAAGGTGCCGATCGTCGTGGCGATCAATAAAATCGACAAGCCCGGCGCGCAGCCCGAACGCATCAAGCAGCAGCTTGCCGACCGCGGCCTGCTCGCCGAGGATTGGGGCGGCGATACGGTGATGGTGCCGGTCTCGGCCAAGGCCAAAACGAATCTCGACGGCCTGCTCGAAATGATTCTGCTGGTGGCAGACATGCAGGATCTGAAAGCCAATCCGGAACGCCCCGCCATGGGCACGGTGCTCGAGGCCAAACTCGACCGCGGACGCGGCCCGGTGGCCACGGTCCTGGTGCGCAACGGCACGCTCAAAGTGGGCGATTTCTTCATCTGCGGCTCCGTTTTCGGCAAGGTCCGCGCGCTGTTCGACGACCGCGGCCAGCCCGTGCGCGAGGCGGGGCCGTCCATCCCGGTGGAAGTGCTGGGCCTCGACTCTCTGCCCGAAGTCGGCGATTCGTTCCAGGTGGTGACCGATACCGCCAAGGCCAAGCAGATCGTCATTTACCGCGAAAGCAAGGCGCGGGACGACGCCATGTCGCGCGGCTCGCGCGTGACGCTCGAACAGTTGCACGAGCAACTGAAGCAGGGCGAAGTGAAGGAGTTGAACGTCATCCTGAAGACCGATGTCGGCGGAACCGCGGAAGTGCTGGCCGACATGATGCAGAAGCTTTCGAACGAGAAGGTCAAGATCCGCGTGCTGCGCTCCGGCGTGGGCGCGATCAACGAAACCGACGTCGATTTGGCCACCGCTTCGGAGGCGATCATCATCGGCTTCAACGTGCGTCCCGAACGCAACGCGGCCGCGCTCGCCGAGCGGGAAAAGGTGGAGATCCGCCTGCACACCATCATCTACGAGTTAACCGACGAGCTGAAGCGCGCCATGACCGGGCTGCTGGAGCCGGTTTACAAGGAAACCTACCGCGGCCGGGCGATCGTCCGCGAGGTTTTCCGCATCACCAAGGTGGGCAACGTGTCCGGTTGCATGGTGCAGGACGGAGTACTGACGCGGGACAGCGAAGTGCGGCTGCTGCGTGACAACGTCGTGGTCTACACGGGCAAGGTGGAGTCGCTGCGGCGCTTCAAGAACGACGCGAGCGAAGTGAAATCCGGCTTTGAGTGCGGCGTGACCTTGCGCAATTTCTCCGACGTGAAGCCGGGCGATATCATCGAGGCGTTCGCCACCGAGCGGGTGGCTCCGGAAGTGCTGGTTTAGGGCTTTTCGACGATTTCCAAGTTTGTAAACGATGCGCGGGGCGGGTTTAGCGTATGGCGAGCATTGGGGTTCTCACCCTCGAATTGCGGTTGCCCGAGTCGCATTCTTTGAAAGACAAGCGGCATACGGTGCGCGGTCTGATCGAGCGGTTGCGGGGCAAATTCAACGTCGCGGTCGCCGAGATCGACTTCCAGGACACCTGGCAGCGCGCGCTGATTTCGGTGGTAACCGTATCGCCCGACCACGAATTCGCCGCCAAGGTGCTGCAAGCGGTGGAGCGCGAGGCGGCGGGGTTGCTGGGCGAGATGCTGGTGGAAGCGGTGGTGGAATGGCTGGAGTAACGGGGGACGGCAGCCGGCGGGTTATCTATGGATTCTCATCGTACCGAACGAGTTAGCGAGGCCTTGCGCGAGGAGTTGAGCGAGCTGATCTCTTATGAGATGTCGGACCCGCGTGTTTTGTCGGCGGTGGTGACGCAGGTGATCGTCTCTCCCGACATGCGCCACGCCCAAATTCAACTGGGCTTTCCCAATAAGGAGGATGCCGCCGAAGGCGTTAAGGCGCTCCAGGGGGCGCGCGATTACCTGCGGCGCAAGGTGGCGCAGCGTTTGGAGTTATTCCGCGTTCCCGAGCTGCACTTTGCGGCGGACATTTCCTCGCAGCTCGGCGAGCGTATGGAGCATTTGCTGAAGCGGGTGCGGCGCGGCCGGCCCCGCGATGCGCAGGAATGATTCTCTTTTGAAATCAATACTTTGCAGACTTGAGCCGCCGAAGCCCAAAAAAAGGCGACGAATCAAACATGGTGTGCTAACTTTGTTGTTTGCCGCATCGTGCATTTCGCGCGGGGCGGCGGGAACCCCGGCAGCCACCCCGACGCCCCTGCGTGCCGAGGGTAGCGTGGACGCCATGGGCGGAGCGTTTACCATCGTTGCCTACGGACTGGACCGCACCCGGCTTGAGACCGCCATCGCCCAGGCGCTCGAAGAGGCCCGGAGATTGGACCGCGAGCTGTCGAATTACAGGCCGGAGAGCGAATGGAGCGAAGTGAACCGATTGGCTGGGCAACGGCCCGTGCATATCTCCCGCGAGTTGTTCGATCTGCTGGCGGCGTGCGTGGAATACAGCCGGCAAAGTGAAGGGACGTTCGATATCACCGTTGGACCGCTGATGAAAGTTTGGGGCTTCTACAAAGGAACCGGACATCTGCCGCACCGCGCCGAGATCGACGGCGCGCTGGAGACCGTGGGCTGGCGCAACATCCTGCTCGATGAAAAAACCCGGACCGTCCGATTCGCGAAACCGGGAGTGGAGATCGATCCGGGCGGCATCGGGAAAGGGTATGCGGTGGACAG
This sequence comes from uncultured Acidobacteriota bacterium, assembly GCA_963823105.1. Taxonomy (GTDB): domain Bacteria; phylum Acidobacteriota; class Terriglobia; order Bryobacterales; family Bryobacteraceae; genus JAJYKC01. The sequence continues at coordinate 311,004 of CAWGKC010000002.1, read as the reverse complement.
GTTGGCGGAGATTTTGAAGAACGCCGGCATCGCCTCGGCGCTGATCTCGGCGGCCTCCAGCAGCATATACGCCATCGGCGCGCCGCCGGGCGAGCCGGGATGGAAGATCGGCATTCGCGATCCGAAAAGCGAATCCCGGCGGGTGGCGCGCGTGGCGCTGAAAGACGAATCGATGTCCACGTCGGGTAACTATGAGAAGTTTTTTTACGCCGAAGGGAAGATGTACTCTCACATAATGGATCCGCGCACCGGCTATCCATCGGAGGGTATGTTGTCGGTGTCGGTAATCGCTCCCCGGACGATCGACAGCGAAGCCTGGGCCAAGCCGTATTACATTTTGGGCCGCGCTTGGGCGGCGAAACATAAACAGAAGGAATATCGCGTCTTTTTCTGCGAAGACAGATTGGACACGCCATGCGCATGGCTACAATGACCAGCCGTTTTTTGGATGCTTGCCGCCGCCGGCCGACCGACGTTCGTCCCGTGTGGTTCATGCGGCAGGCGGGAAGATATTTGAAGCAGTACCGCGAGGTGCGGTCGCACGCCGGGATTCTGGAGATCTGCAAGCGGCCGGAGCTGGCCGCGGAAGTGACGCTGCAGCCGGTGGAGATTCTGGATGTCGACGCGGCGATCATCTTCGCCGACCTGCTGCTGCCCGTCGAGCCGATGGGATTGAAGCTGCGCTTCGTAGAAAGCAAGGGGCCGGTGATCGACAATCCCGTCCGCACTTCTTCCGACATCGACAGCTTGTCCATTTCCAACACCGACGATCTGAACTACGTCAGCGAGTCGATCCAGATGGTGACGCGCGCCCTCGCCGGAAGGGTGCCGGTGATCGGTTTCGTCGGCGCGCCGTTCACGCTGGCCAGTTACATGATCGAGGGCGGTCCGTCGCGGGACTTTTTGAAGACCAAGTTAATGATGTACGGCGACGAGACGCTGTGGCGGCGTTTGATGGGGAAACTGGTGGACGTTCTGGGCCCGTTCGCCCTCTCGCAAGTGGCCGGAGGCGCGCGGGCCATCCAGGTTTTCGATAGCTGGGCCGGATGCCTGGGCCCGGACGACTATGTGCGCTACGTGGCGCCCTATTCGCGCGCGCTGATCGAACGCATCCGCTCGGCCAGCGTGCCGGTGATCCACTTCGGCACGGGCGTGGCGGGATTTTTCCGCGAGCTGCACGCCGCCGGCGGGGACGTGATGGGCGTCGATTGGCGCGTGAATATCGACCTGGCCTGGATGGACATCAGCTACCGCTCGGCCGTGCAGGGAAACCTCGATCCGGCCGCGCTCTTCGCTCCGCTTCCCGAGCTGAAGGCCAAAGTGCATGAGCTGCTGAAGCGCACCGGCACGCGCCCCGGCCATATCGTCAACACCGGCCACGGCATTCTGCCCGGAACGCCGGTTGAGAACGTGAAGGCCGTGGTGCAGATGGTGCGCGAGTTCCGTCCTTAGCGCCCTGAGCGAAGTATGAAAGTCGCAGTAGTCGGCGGCGGAATCTCCGGTCTCGCCGCCGCCTACTATCTGGCGCGGCGGGGCGCCGGCGTTGTGCTCATCGAGCGCGAGCCGCGGCTGGGAGGCCTGCTGCGCACCGATTGCGTGGACGGCTGCGTGGTGGAATGCGGCCCGGACAGTTTTCTGGCGTCGAAGCCGTGGGCGATGGAACTGATCCGCGAACTGGGTCTGGAAGACGAAGTGATCCCTTCGAACGATCGCGGCCGCGTCACCTACATTCTTCGCGCTGGCCGGCTGATCCCGCTGCCTGAGGGCGTAATGATGGTGGCGCCGTCGCGCATCGGGCCGATGCTGCGCACGCCGCTGCTCGGGTGGCGGGCGAAGCTGGGCATGGGTCTGGAGTTTTTTCGGCGGCCGGCGCTAGCGGGCGCGGACCGCTCCGTCGAAGAGTTTCTGCTGGCCCACTTTGGGCGCGAGGTCGCCGATTACATCGCCGAGCCGTTGCTGGCGGGCGTCTATGGCGGCGATCCGGCGCGGTTGAGCGCCCGGGCCGTGCTGCCGCAGTTCGTCGAGATGGAGCGACGCTACGGCAGCCTGACGCGCGGGGCGATCGCCGCCCGGCGAAACGCGGTTCGCACTGCCGGCCCGGTATTCCGTTCTCTCAAGCGCGGCCTCGGATCGCTTGTCGAACGTCTGGTAGAAACGTTGCGCGGCCGCGTCGAGTTCGTAACGGGCGTTGTCGAGAGCGTCGAGCCCGGCTTCCGCCTGCGCGTCTCCGGCGCTGACTTCGCCACCGACGCTGTGCTCGTGGCCTGTCCGGCGTGGGCGGCCGCACCGGTGATGCGGCCCTTGAATGAGGAACTCGGCGGACTCCTGGAAGCCATCCCCTACAACGATGCGCTGACGTTGGCGCTCGGTTATTCGCGAGCCGATTGCGTCGCTCTCCCGCCCGGCTTCGGCTTTCTCGTTCCCAAACGCGAGCGCGAGCGCCTGCTTGCCTGCACCTTCGTCCACAACAAATTCGACGGCCGCGCGCCGGCGGACAAGGCGGTGTTGCGCTGCTTCTTCGGCGCCGGCGCGATGGATCTGGACGACGCCGGCGTGGTTGCGGCCGCGCGTGGCGAATTACGCCGAATCCTGGGCCTGACCGCCACGCCCCTCTTCGCCAATGTCTCGCGCTGGCCCCGCGCCATGCCCCAATACAACGTCGGCCACGAAGACCGCGTGCAGCGAATCGAATCGATCGTCGACGCGATCCCGGGCCTCGCGCTCGCGGGCAACGCCTATCACGGCATCGGCATTCCGGATTGCATCCGCGGCGCGAAGGAAGCGGCGGAGGCGTTGGCGCCAGAGCGGGAATGACGCCCGCCGGCGGCACGTCGCGACCGGAGGCAGGACGACATCCCGCTGGATGACGCCAGGTGGAAGCGGGTGATGTTACGCTTCTATCCATACCCCCAAATCATACACGGAGACAATGACCAAGAAACCATCGACAGCGGTACACGTAATCCCGGTCGAATTCATTGAACACAAGATCTACCTCATCCGGGGCTACAAGGTCATGCTCGACAGCGATCTGGCCGAGCTATATCGGGCGCCGACCAAAGTCCTCAACCAAGCGGTGCGCCGCAACCTCGGCCGATTCCCGGCGGATTTCATGTTTCAACTGAACGGCGAGGAGTTGGAAAATTGGAGGTCGCAAATTGTGACCTCCAATCCACGGGCAAAGATGGGACTCCGCCGCCCGCCGTACGCCTTCACCGAGCATGGCGTGGCGATGCTTTCGTCAGTCCTCACGAGTAAACGCGCAGTCGAGTTGAACATTCTGATCGTCCGGGCGTTTATTCGCTTACGAGAGTATCTGGCCACCCACAAGGACTTGGCTCGAAAACTGGAGGATGTCGAGCGCACCCAACGGGAACACGGCGCACACATCCAAGAGATTTACGACTGCATCCAGCGGCTCCTTGAGCCGGCTCCGGAACATCCGAAGCGTCGCATCGGCTTTGCGTCGCCACGGGAACGGGAAGAATAGGGCGAGGAGTGGGCACCGCTAGGACCCCCATAGATTTCCCGCAGGCGATCGCGGGGTGATGCGTCTATGCAACGCCGGCAAGCCCGTTCTTCTCGACCAGCGATAACAGTTTGAGCGAGGCTCCGGAAGGCCGCTTTTCGCCGCGCTCCCACTTGCTGACAAGGCTACTGGTGACGTTCAGGTAGTTCGCGAAAACCGTTTGGCTGACGTGTTCCTTCTCCCGTATCGCCTTGATCTCTTTGGGCTTCAACGGACGGATCGGCGTGAGGCAGGCGTCGTCGAAATGCCGCATCGTCCGTTTGTCGACAGCCCCCACACCGTGCAGGGCCTCCATGGTTTCATGGATGGCCGCCATCGCATCGCTTCGATACTTCTTGCTCATTCGCATTTCACCTCTACAAAATCGCCCCTCTTCAACAACTCCGCCAGTTGCTCCTCGGTCAAAGCCAGAACGTGCTTCGCGGCCTCCTTAAACTGTTCCCGTTCTTCATTGTCGATATTCGCCCTCTGGCTTTTGGAGAACCCGTACAAGAAGAATGCCTTGACTCCGCGCCGGAAAACGATGATGGCCCGGTAGCCTTTCGATCGGCCCTGCCCCGGCCTAGCGATCCGCTGTTTGATAATCTCGCCACCAAGAGTCGCGTCGACTTGGCCCTTTTCAGCCCGCGCGATGACCTCGCGCAAAACCGCCTCCCCAATTCCTTCTTTCAGCGCAAATCGTTGAAACCACCTGGACTTAAAGATTCGCACAGCGCCCAACACTTCATTCTATAGCACCGGGTACCTTCTTTCAGAGACCCTTTCAGTTTCACATTCTGATGGCGAGGAAGGGAACCCCGTGTCGACCGCCGGTCTCGTAGGCAAACGGAGAAACCTCGGCGAGGGGGGAAGTATTGATGACGACGACGAGCGAAAGACGCCGCGCGTTGGCGAAGGCGCGAACTTTCTACGCTCCGAGGCCGAATGGCCTGTCGTGCCGCCGGAACGGAAGAAGTGGGAGAGTGTCCGAATAAAGCCCAAGGCTACGGAACATTGGATCAACGACGACCTCGCAGCCGGGCCCCAGTGTCATCCCGCTTTCGCGGATTCTCCCTTGGCCGGTTTTCATTTTCGCTTAACTTTCGCTGAGTAGATTGAATTGGTAGTTACTACCAAGTCACTCGAAAAGGAGAGGCATTTGTGTCATTGAATTGGTTTGCAACAAAGCGATGGTTAATCTATCCGGCCATGATGCCGGTGCTGCTGCAGTGGAATGCCGCGCCGCTTCTCGCCCAGTCCAACGCGGGGACCGCGACCCCGATTCAACACGTAATTGTAATCATCGGGGAGAACCGTACCTTCGATAACGTTTTTGCCACTTACAAGCCGGCCACCGGCCAGACGGTGGAGAATCTGTTGTCGAAAGGCATCGTGAACGCCGACGGAACCCCGGGACCGAATTTCGCTATGGCGGCGCAGTATCGGGCCGTCGATACCTCGACGCAAGGATACCTTCTTACGCCCGGAATGAAGACGGCGTTCACCACCTTGCCCCCGGAGAACACGGGCGGCGCTCCGTCTTATCCCAGCGACACCCATCCGGCGCCGTTTCAGACCCTCACCGTAGCGGCGGAAAACGAACACGGCTTGCTGAAGCAGGATCTGGGGCGTCTAATAACGGGCGCCACCGGGGAGCCGAACGACGTGGTGGATACGCGCGTCCTGAACTATTCGGCGCTGCCGGACGGCCCGTTCCAATTGACTCCCTCCATCGGCTACGACGACTACGCGTCGAGCCCGGTGCATCGTTTTTACCAGATGTGGCAGCAGTTGGATTGCGGCGCCGGCCAAGCTTCTTCGGCCAACCCCTCCGGCTGTCTCGCCGACCTTTTCCCGTGGGTAGAGATCACCATCGGAGCCGGATCGAACGGCAAGCCGCGCCCCGTTCCGTTCAACGACGAAACCACGCACGAAGGCGCCACTTCAATGTCCTTCTTCAACGTTCAGAACGGCGATGCGCCCTATCTGAACGCGCTGGCGCACACATTCGCCTTGAGCGACAATTACCATCAAGCGATCATGGGCGGCACCGGCGCCAACCACGTGGCCATCGGAACCGGCGACGCCGTTTGGTATAGCGACGGTAAGGGGAACGCGTTGACCCCGCCCTCCAACGAGATCGAGAACCCGAATCCCGCGCTGTCAACCAATAACTGGTACACCCAAGACGGTTACTCCGGCGGTACTTACAGTAACTGTGCGGACCCGTCTCAGCCCGGCGTGGGACCCGTTCTCTCCTATCTGTCGGCGCTGCCTTACAAGCCCGCCTCCCGCTGCGCCGCCAACACTTACTATCTCCTGAACAACTATAACCCCGGCTACTATGGCGACGGCACCGTGAATACCTCCGAATTCACCATCCCTCCATCTTCGGTGCGGACCATCGGAGACGAAATGTTGGAGAAGGGGGTTTCCTGGAAGTATTACGGGGAAGATTGGAATTTGTATCTTACCGATCCGAATTTCAACAACCCTTACAACGTATACTGCAACATCTGCAACCCCTTCGCCTATGCGACCTCGATCATGACCAACCAAGCCGTGCGAACGGCGCATCTCGTCGATGTCACCGGTCCGAACGGACTGTACGCGGATTTAACGAATGGAACCTTGCCGGCCGTCTCGTTTGTAAAGCCGGACGGGTTTTTGGACGGCCATCCGTCTTCCTCGAAACTCGATCTGTTCGAGGGCTTCGTTCGCAAGGTCTTGACTACGCTGAATTCCAACCCGCAACAAGCCGCGACGACCGCCGTGCTGATTACGGTGGACGAAGGCGGCGGCTATTACGATTCCGGGTACGTTCAGCCGCTCGATTTCTTCGGCGACGGGACGCGTGTCCCTCTCATCGTGGTGTCGAATTACTCCAAAGGCGGAAAAGTGGTTCATCAATACTACGATCACGTCTCGATCCTGAAGTTCATCGAGAAAAACTGGAACCTGGCGCCGGTGACGAACCGCAGCCGCGACAATCTACCCAATCCCGTGCCCAGCGCCGGGAATCCCTACGTGCCCTCGAACAGTCCCGCCATCGGCGACCTGATGGAGATGTTCAACTTCTCCCAGCAACCGTAGCCGTCCCGACCCATCCGGGCGCCGACGTATAACGGCGCCCGGAGTCCCGCCCGATCCCACGCCTTCATCTCGTCATGAAACACGCAATTCCCGACGGCGAGATGGAGATCCGGTCGACGCCATAGCGCAAGCGGAACGGCACGTCGATTTTGGCGTCCGGGAACAGCGGACGAAAGAAGGCGTCGATGAGAAAGTCGAGCGGAACTCCGGACACGGCCGCGCCGGAGATTTCGACTCGATCGGCGAAGACGGTCGCCCAGCCATGGGCGGATTGAACGTGAACGGACACGCGCACCGGCCGTTCGCCATGGATCAATTGTGTGACGATCCAGCTTGACTCGACACCGGCGGCATGCCTGAGTTGCAGAAAGTCGATCAGAGCCGTCCCGGTCGCGCCCCCCTGCCTCAACTCGAGCTTTGTGGCACGCACCCCGCGAGGTGCGTAATCTGGTATCTTGCTGATTACATAAGCATTTAGTTCCGCGGTGGAAAAGTATACCGAGCCGCCCCGCGGTATCCCGCCCGCCTGCATCCGCTGCAATTTAGCCTGCACGGCTTTCGCCAGGCCGTCGCCGGTGGCCGTCGCGGCCATAAAGAGAAACAGAATGGCGGGAATCAAGTCTCATAATAGTAGAAGTGAAGCGGTTGCTAATCTATTTAGCGAGGAGAAGGTTGTGATGAAAATTAAAATAGCGACGAGTTTGCTGTTGGGCACGGTGCTGGCGATGGCGGCCGACGACGCCCCAAAGCGTTTGGCGGAATCGGCAACGGTAATTTCCGAGATTATGGACACTCCCGATAAGGGCATCCCCCAGGAACTGCTCGACCGGTCCCAATGCGTGGTCGTCGTACCTGGCGTGAAGAAAGCGGCATTCATCGTGGGCGGCAAATACGGCCGGGGATTTTTCTCTTGCCGCGGACCGCACGGCCGCGGGTGGACCGCGCCCGCCGCGGTGAAGATGGAAGGCGGGAGCTTCGGATTCCAGATCGGCGCCTCCGAAACGGACGTCGTGATGCTCGTGATGAACGAGGGCGGAATGGGTAAGCTGCTGAAGGACAAATTTACATTGGGCGCCGACGCTTCGGTTGCGGCCGGCCCGGTGGGACGGACGTCCGCGGCGGAAACGGACCCCTTGATGCATGCAGAGATCCTGAGCTGGTCCCGTGCGCGCGGCGTCTTCGCCGGCATCGCGCTCAACGGCGCGACGCTGCGGCCCGACGAGGAGACGAACAAGCAACTTTACGGCAAGGATGTGACGAATACCGAGCTTGCCGAGGGTAAGGAGAGGACGCCCGCCGTTGGACGCTCTCTTACCACGAAGCTGACCAAGTATTCCAGCAAGAGAACCAGTTAGCCGCTACTTTGGGGGCCGGCCGGCCGCCGGTCCCCGCTCGTCATTTCACCGCTATCAAGGATTTGGTCAGTCCTCCCACCCGTTCGCGGATCAGGCGCCCGTCGGGGAACAAAGCCCGCAACGCGCGCGCGTCGAGGAGGCGGACGTCCCGCAGGTAGTGCTCGATGTAGAAGTCCTTCTGGTCCCTGTCCGGTCTCGCCAATAACTCCCAAATCGAAAATCGCCGGATGATCGCAGCCTGCCACGGTCCCGGCAGGAAGTGAAGGAAGGGCATCAGCAGGTGCGGCTCCACGGGAAACCGGCGGTTCGGCGTCTGCACCCAATAGCCGCGGCCGACGCGGGCGATCTCGGCGGCGAATCGCCGTTGGCTCGCCGAATCGCCGACGTGCTCGATCACCGAATTGCTGAACACCACGTCGAAGGATTGGTCGGGAAAGGGCAACATGCGCCCGTCCGCGCTCACCCAGGCCACGGAATCGCCGGCGCTCTCCCTGGCCCGCGGCATATTGACGATGGTCAGCCGCGGCCTCACTCGGGCCAGCGTCCAGTTGAGCGGCGTTCCGCCGACGTCCAGCACCGTGGTGTTCTCCGTGATGCCGAACGTCTCCTCGAAGCGCCGCATGCGCTTCCGGCGAAAGGAGCGCATCACCGCTTCGACGCCCACGGTTCAACGCCCGCCGATGTAGCTGCTGACCGGCGGTGGAGGCTCGCCGCCGCGAATCGCCCGCCACAACTGCGCGTTCAGTTCGTTGTCGTCGGCCATATCCGCTTCGCGGAAATCGTCTTCGGTGAGTTTCGGCTTCCGCAGTCGCGCCTGTTTTGGCGAAGCGGCGGGATTGCGCTCGGTGAGCGAGATCCGGGGTTTTTCGGCGTCGTAGGGCGTCATCACCGGTTCTCTCGAAAACGCCCGCCACATCGGCGTGGCCGCCGCGTCGAACTGCGTCATGGGACGCATGCCGAGGATGAGTTCGAGCGTACGAAGCACGGAGGCGGTGTTATACATGGTGCCATCCACGACGCCCCGCTGAGTGTAGGGTGAAACGACGAAGACCGGCGACCGGTGGGAATCGATATGATCGGGCCCGTTCTGCGCGTCGTCTTCGATGACGAAGATCGCCGTGCTCGCCCAGAACTTACTGTGCGAAACGGCCTCGACAAGAAGCCCCAACGCGTAGTCGTTATCGGCGAATAACGAAAGCGGGCTGAGTTTGCCGGGCATCGAGCCGTACGTATGATCGTTCCCCAGGCGCAGCATGATTAGCTTCGGCATGTTGTTCGTTTCTTCGAAAGCGCGGAGGTCGCGCACGAAAACCCCGACACGGTCCACGTCCGGATAATCCAGATCGAATCCGCGGTAATCGCGGTTGGTGACGGCGTCGAGAGTGCCATCCTTAACCGATGCCACTTGAACTCCGCCCGCCGGCGCCGGCGCGGCATTCACGACGAAGTGCCCGTAATTGCGCATGGAAACGCCCGCCGCCACGGCGTTGGTCCACAGATATCCGGCGGCGGGAAGCGCGGCGGGTTCGCCCCCTTCGAAATCGTAGTGGTTGCGCCGTTTGGCGTACGTGCTGGGCCACATTTTCTGCACATAGTCGGAGGCGATGGCGGCGTCGGACCAGTTGTGCCCGTCGGCGCTGACGTCGGCGTTGACGTAGAAATTGTCGAACAACACGAATTCGCGGGCCAACTTGTGATGATTGGGGCTTACCTTTTCATTGAACAATTCCAACGACGGATCGCTTGCGCCCTTGCCGATGTCGCCGAGCACCTGGTCGTAAGTGCGATTCTCTTTCAAAATATAGATCACGTGCTGGATGGGCGAGGACGCGCCCGCGGCGGCCGGAATGGGATTGCCGGCCGGAATCCCCGGTTGATCGAGTTGATTGTCGTTGTAAGGCGATTGCTCCAAAACGTCGCGCGTATATCGAGCCAGTTGCGCCGCGTCGGGAGCGGGAACGATCGACGCCGACCCGGTCTGTATATGCGCGACGTATTGGGCGGCGCCACTGCCGGCTTCGAAGGGCGCGGCGCGGCGCACCGGGCTGGGGCCTTGCGGATTCGGATAACTACGCTCTCCCCGGCCGTTCAGAATCGCCACCGTGCCGTCTTTCAGAACGCTGGCGGCCGTGGGATACCATCCGGTTGGGATAAACCCGAGCACGCGGCTGCGGCGGTCCTCGACGTTCACTTCGGCCGCCGCGTTGGCGTCGGAACAGACGACGAAGAGCCGGGTCTCGTCCGCGTTCAGCGCCAGCGCGCTGGGCGTCATACCCAAGGGATGGCGGGGCGTGGTGGCGACGTCGATGGTTTCAAGCCGGCTCAGCGAAGTGCCGCTCACGCCGACCACGTAGACGTTGTTCGTGTTCGCCGCGGCGACGAAAATCCGCGCGTCCCACGCCGGCGCTTCGTCGCCGTCCGGCTCGGCCGCGGTCTTCCGCGCGCTCCAAACCATATCGGCCGGATGCGCTCCCAGCGGAATGGCGTTCATGCGGTAGCCGTTGTCCGCCTGGTGCTGATAGAGCGTTCCGTCGGCCCAACTGGTGACGAAGTACGACTTGCCGTCGGGGGCGGGAAGCACTTTGTACGGACGCCGGCCGGTGGGATAGCGCTTGTCGATGGCGCCGGTTTGAACGTTCACCACCAGAACGCGGTCGTGGAAGACGTCGCCGATGTAGAGGCTCTTGCCGTCGGGGGAAAGAGCGACGTCGCCGGCGAAGTCGCGGTAAGTTGGCTTGCCGTTGAGCAGCGGAAGCGTGCGCGTGGCGGCGAGCGCGCCTTCGTCGGAGAAAGTAAATTCGAAGACGCTATACGTCGATCCTCCACCCACCCACAATCGATGGCCGTCGGCGGAAAGAGCCATTCCAAGCCAGGCGTCGGCGACCTTGGTGCGCGAGATTTCTTTTTTCGAAGCGAGATCGACGACGCTGAGCGAAGGCGGATTGTAGCCGCCGTTCAACACGATCAGGAAACGTCCGTCCCGTGAGACAAGCGAAGCCATGGGCAGAGTGTCGAGCGGAATCTGTACGCCGGCCGGCCGAACGGTCCAACCGCTGTTGAGCAGGAAGCCACCGCCGGGAAGCGGCCCGACGCGGGCGTTGGGAGCAGCGGCGGAGTCTTGCGCCAAAAGCGGCATGGCGGCGAAGAGAGAGATTAAGAGGGCGTGTTTCAAGGAATGCTCCCGGTTATTCGGAAAATTTTTGTGCGATGGGGAATCGCCGGCCGATCCCGAAGGCCTTCGAAGTGACCTTGATTCCGGGCGCGGCCTGCTGGCGTTTATATTCGTTGCGGTCCACCTTGTTCACGATATCGCGCACAAGGGCGAGCGGGAGACTCCTCTGTGGCGGCGATTTGTTCGGGCGAGAGCGCCTGCTCCACATATCCTTTCAAGATGCGGTCCAACACGCCGTACTCGGGGAGCGAATCGGAATCTTTCTGATCGGGGCGAAGCTCGGCCGAAGGCGGCTTCGTGAAAACGCTCTCCGGAATGACGCCGGCGGGAACGCGGTCCGCGTGACGAAGGTTGGCCGTTCGCGAAAGCTCGTAGACCAGCGTTTTCGGCACATCGCTGATTACGGCGAGACCTCCGGCCATGTCGCCATATAACGTGCAATAGCCCACCGCGAGCTCGCTTTTGTTTCCGGTCGTGAGCACCAGCGCGCCGGTTTTGTTCGACAGCGCCATCAGCGTGAGACCGCGCAGGCGGGATTGCAGATTCTCTTCCGTGACGCCGGAAGGCCCGCCGCCGAGCGCGGGTTCGAGCGTGGAGAGCATGGCCCGGTAACCGGCATCGATCGAAACCAGTTCGAAGCGGATGCCCAGATTTTGCGCCAAAGCGCGGGCGTCCGTGACGCTGTGTCCGGAAGAATAAGGTCCCGGCATGCCTACGCCGGTGACGTTCCCGGCGCCGACGGCGTCGGTGGCGATGACCGCTACCAGTGAGGAATCGATGCCTCCGGAAAGGCCGATCAACACGCGCGAGAATCCGCACTTGCGAATGTAATCGCGCGTGCCCAGAACCAGCGCCTGGTACACCGCGTCGCACTCACCGCGGTCGATGGCGCGGTTTTCCCTCGGATTTTCGCCAAAGGCGTCGAAAAGCACCAGGTCCTCTTCGAAGGACCGCGCTTCGACGGCGATATTGCCGCAAGAATCCATGGCGAAACTCGAACCGTCGAAAACGAGCTGGTCGTTGCCGCCGACTTGGTTCACATAAACCAGAGGAAGCCCGTGTTCGCGCGCCGCCGAGGAAAACATGTCGCGCCGCAGCGTTCGCTTGCCCATATGATACGGCGAGGCATTAATGCTGATCAGAACCTTCGCTCCCGCCTCCGCCATCTCGTTCAAAGGATCGCGGCGATAAAGCCGGCGCTCCCAGAAATGCTTGTCGTTCCAGGCGTCCTCGCAGATGATCAGGCCCACTTTACAACCATTCCATTCGAACAGGCTTTGCGATTCCGCGGGACGAAAATAGCGCGCCTCGTCGAAGACGTCGTAGGTGGGCAGCAGCATTTTATGCTGCTCGAAAACGATCTCCCCGCGCGAAATCACCACCGCGCTGTTGTAGAGCCGCTTGCCTTCCCCCGCCGCCGCGCCGGTGATGGTGCCCACGATCAGGGCGGTGTTCAAATGGCGTGTCGCCTCGGCCAGCGCGCGAAGCTCCAAGCCCGTCCGCTCCACGAAACTCGGCTTTTCGAGCAGATCGCGCGGCGGATAGCCGGTAAGCGCCAGCTCCGGAAACACGGCGACATCGGCGCCAAGATCGGAGGCGGTCCGGGCGAAGTCGAGAATGCGCCCCGCGTTGCCGGCGAGATCCCCCATCGTCGTATTGATCTGGGCCAGCGCAAGCCGCATCGAAGCAACCATTTTAGCGTGCCACCCGCCGCGCTTTATTCGGAGGAGAGCTTGAACGTCCCTTTCTTTTTCGCCACGCCGATCAGCGTTGGATAAAACTGCACAAACGTGTTATCCACCGCGCCGTTCTTGGCATGACAGCCGTAGCAGGAAGCCGTCGTGGGAATCTGCGCCGCGTTCGTGCCGCTCGCCCCGAAGCCGAAGAACGCCCACTTGCCCGGAAAGCGTTTGGAGTCCTTCACCTCGGCCTCGATCGCCACCAAATCGCCCTGATAATGGCCACTCTTGTTAATGGACCCTTTGCTCGCCGACGCGCGGTTCTCAAGAATGAACATCGTTCCCTCGGGCCACGTTCCCGTTTCGAGAAACGCGCGGTAAGAAGCCGGACTCACGAACACGTTGTCGAAGCTCGGGTTCTCCTCATTGGCGCCGATCGGGCCGTAGTTCATTCCGAGGCCCGAACTGAGCCAGACCCATTCGCGGTAATTGGCGGGTAGTTGGAGGCGTTTATCCGGACCGAATTGCGGAGCGGCCGTGAGCAACGAAAGAAGAACGAAAAACGCAGTCATGGAAAACATCATGTCTCTAAACGGTATCTGGTTTCGGCCAGCCGGTAAAGGGGCCGCCACACCAGCCGGTTGATGCTGACGACGATGGAGGCCATGACGATGGTAGACAGCAGCAGGAGGTTGAACCGTCCCGCGTCGCTGGCGGCGCTGATCTGCGCCCCAAGACCCGTCGTGGTGTACAGCTTGCCCGCGAAGCGGTAATACTCGGCGATGATGCTCGCGTTCCACGCGCCGCCGGAGGCCGTAACCATTCCCGTCACAAGGTACGGGAAGATCCCCGGAAGAATCAGCGTCAGCCATCGCTGGCGCGACGCGAAGCGGAAAACGCTGGAGGCTTCCTTCAGGTCGGAGGGAATCGCCATCGCGCCGGCGATCACGTTGAACAGGATGTACCACTGCGTGCCCAGCAACATCAGCAAAATGGAGGCGATGCCCAAACCGCCGCCGAATTGAATCAGGCCAAGGAGAATGATCGGGAACAGCGCCGTGGCCGGAACGGAAGCGGCGATCTGCGCCAGCGGCTGGGCGATGCGCGCGAGGCGGGGATGGAATCCGATGGCGACTCCGGCGGGGATGGTCCAAAGCGCGGCGATCAGCAGCGACACATTCACGCGGAGAAATGTCGCGCCGGCGTCCTGCATCGTCACCGCAAAATCGGCCGGCGTCAATCCACGCAGGAGCGTCGCCGAGCGAAAGAGGCCGTAGGCAACCGCAATGGCCACGAGCGCCCCGGCGATCCAGATGGCGAAGTTCGAGCGGCCGCCCAATGGCCCCGTCGCCTGCGGAGCCGCGCGCCGTCCGCCTTGGCACAACCGCTCGATCATAGGTTCCGTCGTTCGGGCGCGCAAAAATTCCAAGGCGCGCGACCGCCGCAGCAGCGCCAGGATCGGCGACCGTGGCGCGTCCGTCGATTCCGTCTGTTCGAACTTAAATTTGTCCGCCCAGGAGATCACCGGCCGCCAAATCAATTGGTCCAACAAGACGATCACCAGAATCATCGTGCCCAGTCCCCACAATATTCCCGCCGTATCGCCGTGCCCCGCCGCCGTTTGCAGATACGAGCCGAGTCCCGGCAGCCGGAAGTCGCGGTTGCCCAACTCGAACATCTCGCAGGCCATCAGAAAGAACCAGCCGCCCGCCACCGAGACCATCGAATTCCATACCAGGCCGATCGTTCCGTACGGCAGCTCCAGCTCCAAAAACCGGTGCCATTTCGAAAAGCCGTAAATCCGCGACGCCTCTCGCAACTCGCGCGGGATGGACTTCAGCGACGAATAAAAGCTGAACGCCATGTTCCAGACCTGGCCGGTGAAAATCAGAAGAATCGAGCCAAGCTCCACGCCGATCTGCCTTCCCGGAAACAACGCGATCATCGCCAGCATCACGCCCGGCAGAAAGCTCAGCACCGGAATCGACTGCAACACGTCGAGCAGCGGGATCATCAGCTTCTCCGCGCGCACATTGTGCGCCGCGATGTATCCGTAGCCGAGCGCGAACGCCAGGCTCAGCACATAAGCCAAAAGCAGCCGCACCAGCGAATAGAAAGCGTAAAACGGAAGCGCGGTGAGCGATCGCGAGATGGTCACCGACGGCGTGGCCTGGCCCATCCAATACTGCGCGATGTTCAGGACTCCGTAAAAAGCCGCCAGCACCGTCGCAAAGACGGCGATGTCGGTGAAGACGGACCACGTGCGCTCCGGCGTCCACTTCGCGGCCGCCTGGGCAAGTTCCGGACGCCGCACCTAACCCGCGGCTCCGGCTTCGGCCACGTGCTCGGCCTCCTCGGGAAGAAACAACCGCTGGCCGGCCGCGTCGTAATCGAACAACTCGGCGTAACGGCCCCAGTCGATCGCCGTCTCCATTTGCCGGTCCGCTTCCTCGCGGCTGAAATGCTCGTCCAACAGATCCCGGAAAAACTCGTCGGGCAGAGCGTGATTCTTTTTCGCCGCCAGCGCCTTGGCGATCTGCTGCAGCAGGATCACCCGGCCGAACGCCGCCTCGCGGAAGATCTGCTTCTGCGTCAAAATTTCTGCCTCGGCGAATCGCCGCCCGCCGGCCGTAATCTCGACATCGCCCTCGTCGACCTTCAAAAACTCCAGCATCGACGCCGCTTCGACGATCGGCAGCAAATCGTCGATCTCCAGCCCCAGTTCGTCCGCCAGGCGGTACAAATCCGTGCGCCCGTTTTGATCGATCAAGATCTCAAGCAGCCCCTTGATCCCGCCCGAACGCGCGTGGGGAATCATCTGATACTTCGCCGCGCCCGCCGCCTTTCCCGGCTGCCCGATCATCCCGTCCGGTTCGGCTTCCGGCTTCGTCAGCACCTTATAGATATAGTCGACATACTCGACAAACGGCCGCGCCTTGCGGTCCCTCGGATGCGGCAGCTCGACGCGAAAATCCGTCCGGATGCGCCCCGGATTCTTTCCCAACACGATCACGCGGTCGGCCAGCAGCACCGCTTCCTCGATATTGTGCGTGACGATGAAAATCGCCCGCGTCTCGATGCGGTGGTTCTGCCAAAGCTCCAGCAACTCGCTGCGCAGGTTCTCCGCCGTCAACACGTCGAGCGCGGAAAACGGCTCGTCCATGAAGAGGATCTCCGGCCCCACCACCAGCGCCCGCGCAAAGCCTACGCGCTGCTTCATCCCGCCCGACAGCTCCTTTGGATACGCCGCCTCGAACCCGTCCAGGCCCACCGTATCCAGCACCTTCATGCTCCGCTTCCGCCGCTCCTCCGGCGGAACGTTGCGCGCCTTCAGCGGCGCCTCCACGTTTTCAAACACCGTGAGCCACGGGAATAGCGCAAAGCTTTGGAACACGATGGAGACGTTCGGAGGCTCCTCCCGGATCGGTTTGCCGTGCCAAAAAACCTCGCCCGCCGACGGCGTCGAAAGCCCGGTGAGCATGCGTAGCAGCGTGGATTTCCCCGAACCCGACGGCCCCAACAGCGCGACGATCGAGCCGGGATAGACGGAAATCGACGCCGGCGCGATCACCTGGATGCGGTTCCCGTCCGGCTGCGCGTAGAACTTCTCCACGTCGCGCGCTTCGATGATGGCGTCTTCGGCGGTCAAACGTCAATTCTATCCGACGTCCGCTTACGGCAATGTGAACCCTATACTAAAAGGTAGAAAGTGCCTCCCCCTTCCACGCCGGGTTCCGGCGACCTGCAATTCGAACGCGCTGAGTTCACCCACGGCGGTGAAGGCCCGCTCTGCGCCGCCTGCCAACGGCCCGCACACGAATATTTCCAATTCCAGGGTCATATCTATTGCGCGCCATGCCGTCAGCGCATCGAAAGCTCGCTCGACCGCCTGGAACGCTCCGCCAGCTTCGGCCGCGCGGCGCTCTACGGCGTGGGCGCGGCCATCGCCGGAGCGGCCCTCTATTATGCCGTGTTGGCCGCTACAGGTTATGAAATCGGCCTGGTCGCCGTCGTCGTCGGCCTCCTCGTGGGCAAAGCGGTGCGCAAAGGATCGGACTCCCTCGGCGGCTGGCGCTATCAGGCGCTCGCCATGTCGCTCACCTATCTCTCCATCGTCTCCTCCTACGTCCCCGGCATCCTGAAATCGCACGAGGCGCTCGACATGGTTTCCGCCCTGGCGTTGGCCATCGTCGCGCCCTTGCTCGGCGGCTTCCATGACATCCTGGGCATCGTCGTCATCGCCATCGGCCTGTGGGAAGCGTGGAAGTTCAACCGCCGCGTGCCCGTGCAATTCACCGGACCGTTTTTCGCCCACGCCGCGGTCCCGGATCGCCCATGATCGCGCCGCCCTCCCTGCGCTGCGGCGAATGCGGCGGCGAGATCGCTCCCGGCCTGTTAAGCTGCCCCTCCTGCGGACGTCTCGTCCATTCGCAAGCTCTGCAAAACCTCGCGCAGCGCGCCGCCATGGCCGAACGTACCGGCGAGTGGTCCGCGGCCCTCGCCGCATGGCGCGAAGCGGTCGTCTATCTCCCGCCTGGCACGCGCCAGCGCGCGGAAGTGGAGGCGAAGATTGCTGCATTGAGCAGGCAAGCCGGCGCCGGCGGACAACCCGGCCAGCCGTGGTGGAAGCGCGCCAAGGCCCTTGGTCCGGTGGGTGTCGCCGCCGCCCTTCTCGGCAAAGCGAAATTCCTTCTGCTCGGCTTTTCCAAGCTCGGCACGCTGCTTTCGTTCCTCGTCAGCCTATCGGTCTACTGGGCGCTGTGGGGCTGGAAATTCGCGCTCGGTTTTTTGCTGTCCATTTACGTTCACGAAATGGGCCACGTCGCCGCGCTCCATCGTTTCGGAGTGCCCGCCAGCGCGCCCACGTTCATCCCCGGCTTCGGAGCCTTCGTGCGTCTGAAGCAGCACCCGGCCTCGGCCAGGGAGGACGCCCGCGTCGGCATCGGCGGCCCGGTGTGGGGCCTCTTCGCCAGCCTCGCCGCCTACGGTCTCTTCCTGGCCACCGGCAACGGCCTCTTCGCCGCCGTCGCCCGCGCCGGAGCGTGGGTCAATCTCTTCAACCTCATCCCCGTCTGGCAACTCGACGGCAGCCGCGCCATCCGCTCCCTGAATAAAATGCAGATCTGGATGCTCGCCCTCACCGCCGCCGGCTGCTGGTTCGTTTTTCAGGAAGGCATGGTGCTGCTCGTCGCCTTGGTCCTCGCCTTCCGCGCCTACACCAAGCGCGACGTCCCGGAGGACGAGGACTGGTCCGGCTTCGCCCAATTCGCCGGCCTCATCGTCGCGTTCTCGCTGCTCGCCCAGATCCCCGGAGCCACCCGATAGCCCCATGCGCGACGGCCGCCCCAGCGCGACCGCGCTTCGCGTCGCCCTGCGCCGCGCCGCCCACCAGATTCTCGACCACCCCAAAGTCTTCGACGACCCGCTCGCCGTCCCCATCCTCGGCCCCGAAGCCGCCGGTCTTCGCTCGCCGCACTCGATATTCGAGACCCCCGTTTCCCGCCGCATCCGCGCCTTCATGGCCGCCCGCAGCCGTTTCGCCGAAGACGAACTCGCCCGCGCCGTCGCCCACGGAGCCAGCCAATGCGTCGTCCTCGGCGCCGGACTCGACACCTTCGCCTATCGCAACCCGTTCGCCGCCTCCGGCCTCCGCGTCTTCGAACTGGATCACCCCGCGACGCAAGCCTGGAAGCGGCGCCTGCTCGACGAAGCCGCCATCCCGATTCCTCCGTCGGTGACCTACGCCCCGGTCGATTTCGAATCCCAAACAATCGCCGCCGCCCTCGAAATCGCGGCCTTCGATCCCGCCAAAATCACCTTCTTCTCCTGGCTCGGCGTCGTGCCGTATCTAACCCGCGAAGCCATGTCGGCCACGCTGCGCTTCATCGCCTCCACACCTCCCCACAGCGGCGTCGTCTTCGATTACGCGCTCCCCCGCGCGTCGCTCACTTGGAAAAGCAAGATCGCCCACGACGTCCTGGCCGCCCGCGTCGCCTCCGCCGGCGAGCCGTTCCGCCTGTTCCTCGATCCAGCGGCGCTCGCCCAAGAACTCACCGCGCATCGGCTTCGACGACTATCGACGACCTCGGATTCGGACGAGATCAACACCCGCTATTTTTCCAACCGCTCCGACGGCCTGCGCGTAAGCGGCGGCATCGCTCACCTGATGAGCGCGTGGGTGAAAGCCAAGGACTCGCTAAGCCGCAACGACTGATTCCGGCGGTCCTAAAGATCAAGCACCAGCCGCAAACCCGCGTCGACCGAGTTCTGAACCCGCGGCGAAACCGCCCCCGCACGTTCGGTAAGGAACTCGCGGTCGAGCGCCAACAACTGAGACAAATTCACGGCGGAGTCGCGCGGCAACCCGGAGGCGCGCGCCGGAAGCAATACATTGCCGGGAGCGGAGCCGACTCGTAGATTGCCGGTGATCACGGCCACAACCACGGTCCGAATCCGACTGTTGTTGAATGAGTCGGCCTGGATAATTAGGACCGGACGCCGAAAGCCCGGCTCGGAGCGGCGCGGTTCCGGAAGGTCGGCCCACCAGATCTCTCCGCGTTGAGCCTGGAGCGAGGCCGTCACCACGAGTCCTTCGGAAGCGATTTCGCCTGCGCGCGGCGGAACGCGGGGTCCAGTCTCGAAGGCTCGGTTGCGTAGATTTCGTCGAGCCGCGCGGTCACGGAGTCCGATTGGGTGCGCCGCAGATATTCGGCGATCGCCGTAGCATAAAGCTGGCTACGGGAGATAGAGAGTTTTTTCGCCCGAGACTCGGCCAATTGGAACAATTCGTCCGGCAACGACACAGCGGTCTTCATGGTTGTAGTTTAACTCGGGTTATACCGCGTTCTCTCCCGCGCTCGGGATGCGCTTCGGTTCCAGCGACACAATCGTCCAGTCGCTCTCCCGTTCGAGCCGCTTGAGATCTTCGAAGATCGCGTCGACGTCGTAGTGAAAGCGCGCGGCGTGTTCTTCGCGGAGCTTGCGAACTTCCTCTACGACTGGATCCCTCATAAATCCCCCTCACCCCAAACACGCCTCGTAAAACCGCTCGTATCTTGGAATAATCCGCGACGAGCAGAACCGCGTCTCCGCGGTCTTCCGCGCCGCCGCCGCCATCGACGCGTAACGCGCCTCGTCTGTCAGCAACTCCACCACCCGCCCCGCCTGCGCTTCCACCGCGCCCGGCGCTTCCAGAAATCCATCCACGCCGTCGGTGATCAACTCCGGCACTCCGCCCACCCGCGTCGCCACCGGAACCACGCCGCAAGCCATCCCCTCCAGCGCGGCCAGCCCGAACGACTCCATCTCGCTCGGCATCAGCAGCACATGCATCGCCGGCAGCAGCCGCTCGATATGATCCTGCTTGCCCAGAAAATCGACATACGGCGCCACGCCCAACTCCTCCGCCAGCCGCTCGGCCGATCCGCGCTCCGGCCCGTCGCCCACCATCGCCAGCCGCGCCGGAACCCTCCTCCGCACCTCCGCCAGCACGCGAATACAATCGTGAACCCGCTTCACCGGCCGGAAGTTCGAAAGATGCACCAACAGCTTCTCTTCCCCGCTCCGCTCGCGCGCCGGCAAGTAAATATCGCAGTTCACGAAATTGTGAATCACCTCGATCGGCCGCGCGATCGAGAAAAACGTCTCCGTGTGCGCCCGCAAATTCTCGCTGATGCTGGTCACGCCGTCGGACTGCTCAATCGAAAACTTCGTGATGCCGAAATAAGACCGGTCCGCGCCCACCAGCGTAATGTCGGTGCCGTGCAGCGTCGTGATGAACGGCAGCCGCCGCTCTTTCGCCAACATCTGTTGCGCCAGCAGCGCGGCGATCGAGTGCGGGATCGCATAGTGAACGTGCAGCAGATCCAAATGATACGTCCGCGCCACTTCCGCCATGCGCGAGGCCAGCGCCAGGCAGTAGGGCGGATATTGGAACAGCGGATAGCTTGAAACCTCCACCTCGTGATAATGGATGCGCGGCGTGTCCGGCGCGAGGCGAATCGGATTCGCATAAGTAATGAAGTGAATCTCGTGCCCGCGGCGCGCCAGCTCCAGGCCGAGTTCGGTGGCGACGATCCCGCTGCCGCCATAAGTCGGATAACAAGTGATGCCGATTTTCATTTCTTCTTCGATGCGCCCCGCGGCCGTTCCCGCTCCACTTTCGCGCGCAGCGAGCCGCGCGCCAGCCGAATCGCGATCGCCGATCCCGCCGGCGCCGCCTCCGGTTCCCTCACCACCGCGCCCGCTTCGTTCTGCACGATGGCGTACCCGCGATCCAGAATCTTCAGCGGGCTCAACTGGCTCAGGTGCGCCGCCCGCGTATCGAGCGCCGCCCGCGCCCGCCCCAGCCTCAGCCGCACGCACTGCTCCGCGCCCGCCTCCGCCGCGGCCAGCCGCCGGAGAAATTTCGCGAACCGCAGCCGCAAATCGAGCGCCGCCAACCGCGCCGCCGCCCGCTCCCACCGCCGCCGCTGCTCAATCGCCGCCGCGCGCATCCGTTCCCGCAAGGCCGAATCGAGCTCGTCCGCGCGCTGCTGCCTCCGCCCCAGCGTCCGGCGCAGCGTCGCCGCCGTCCGCCCGATTCCCAACTCGTGCAGCCGCCGCCCCGACACCGCCAGCTTGTACCGCAACCCCTGGCCCATCTTGCCCTCGAGCGCGGCGAACCGCTCCAGCACGCTCGCCAACGTTCCCGTCGCCAACTCCGCCGCGGCCGAAGGCGTCGGCGCCCGCAAATCGGCCACGAAATCGGCGATGGTGAAATCCGTCTCGTGCCCGATCGCCGAAATCACCGGAACCGGCGACGCCGCGATCGCCCGCGCCACGGCTTCCTCATTGAACGCCCAAAGATCTTCCAGCGACCCTCCTCCGCGCGCGACGATCGCCACCTCGCACCAACCCGATTCGGCGAAGTAGCGCAGCCCCGCGCACACCGCCTCCGCCGCCCCTTCCCCCTGCACCAGCGCCGGATAAACGCGGATGTGAATCCCCGGAAACCGCCGCTCGAAGACGTTCAGCATGTCCTGGATCACCGCCCCCGTCGGCGACGTCACAATGCCGACGCGCCTCGGAAATTTCGGCAGCGGCCGCTTGCGCGCCGCGTCGAACAACCCCTCCGCCGCCAGTTTCTCCTTCAGCTTTTCAAATGCCAGTTGCAGCGCGCCCAGCCCCTCCGGCTCCAGCGCTTCGACGATCAATTGATATTGCCCCCGCGCCTCGTACACATCGATTCCGCCCCGCGCCAGTACCGCCAGTCCGTCTTTAGGCCGGCACTTCAGATACCGCAGCGTCTGCCGGAAACAAACGCAGGGAAGCTGCGCCTCGCGATCCTTCAACGTGAAATAGCAATGCCCGCTCGCCGCCACGCGCACGCCGGAGATCTCGCCCGAAACCCAAACGTCGCCAAGCTCCCCGCTCAGCAACCCGCGAATGCGCGCGCTCAGCTCGGCCACCGTCCACGTCCGCCGCGCCGGTTCCCACGCTAATTCGATCTGTTCCACTTTATTTACTCTACGCTGGCCGGACTCGGCCCCGGCTCTTCGCTAAACTCCGCTTGAGTCTCGAGGGTGGCTGGGCGTTGGCGGAAAACATCCCATCCGTGTCAACGTTCCCAGCGGCTCGCAGCGGAATTAACGTGATCGGCGATCTCGGCCTCTATTACCGGAGTGCGGCGAAGCGACGTGCCGACGCGTCCGAAGTTGTGCCGCGTATTCCGGAAAATGACTGAATCCCAATGGTTCCGCCACTTGCGCGTAAACTCGTTCGCTACGAGTGAATCAGCGAGGTCCCGTGCGAAGGCCGCGATCGGACCGCTTGACATTTGCGGCATTCGCTCCGGCGGTTGTAACAGGCCGTGGGGTATCGCGCTGAAATCCACAGCCAAAAGCCGGATGCTTGGGTTGGGGACCCGTGCGGTTTCGACCGTGCGGATCGGAACGCCGGCAACGGCTCAAGCAGCTATCGGCCTTTGTCGTTTCATGAGTCGATTGTATATGCATGGTATGCGTATCTTGAGGCGGTTTCCTGGGTTGATTTCGTAGTCCGTTTACGTATAGAATGAAGCGGTGGCAAAGAGGCTCCCCAAGAACGTTCGCTCGTATCTCTCTAAGCTCGGCAAGAAGGGTGGAAAAAAGGGCGGCGCAGCTAGGGCCGCCAACATGACCGACGAAGAACGTAGCGCGAGTGCGCGAAACGCCGTCGTGACGCGCTGGGCTAAGGTAAAAAGCGCCGCTAAACCGGAACCTTCCTAGGCGCTCTCATCTGGGAAGTTTTTGATGAAGTACCATGATACGAACAGGAGGGTTGTGTGCCCGAAAAGAAAACCAAGGTGCTACTGCCCACGGGTGCTGTGGCCGATGCAGTCGAGGTCGGAGTATCTGACTCGACCGAAAGATGGACGGACGTAACGTTGGAGGATGGTTCGACCCTTCGCATCAAGATCGTCATTATGGGAGCCGCCAGGATCGAGGGCCAATACGATCAAGAGGGCAATCCGATGTATATGGTTAAAGCCAACCAAGTGATGGCCGTGTCCGCTCCAGATCACCTTCGCAAGGACGGTGGTAGCGCCCCGAAGGGAGTCCACTAAAATTTATGTCGAGGATCACGCTGTTTTCGCAGGCTCCGGAAGTCTCCATTATTCTCGGGGCGTACTACAAATTCTTTTCGAAGCAAGCGAATCCAAACGAGGAACGGAGCGAGCCGGAATTCGACCGTCTCTTCGCTAACGAGTGTATCTTTTGCGCTCCTTCGCAGACAGGCGAGAGACCCACCATTGAAGATTATCGAAAGTTTGAGCGCCTTGTAGCCGAGTGGCGCGATCAACGTGGGGCGCTGTCCTGGGTCACGGAGATGGCAATGTGCCCTGCCTATCAGAGCGTCATCGGCATGGGCCCCGCTGCAATTCCGTTGATTCTGGCCCGGCTTGAATCGGAAGGCGATGAGCCGGATCACTGGTTTTGGGCCTTGCGCGCGCTAACGGGCGCAAATCCGGTGACGGTGGAAGATCGAGGCGATATCGTTAAGATGGCCCGGGCATGGATCGAATGGGGCAGAAACTCCGGATATGCCCGGTAGTTGGCCACAAAGCGAATTGCCGTACCTCGACTCGACCACTTGCATAGTGACAAGTGGTGCTACGAGGAAATACAATTGCCTTGCTTGGGCTGCGGGAGACAGCCATCGACGATGGGAACCGGACCCGGATGAGGACTACTACTGGCCTCCGGGTGTCCCGCGGAAATTAACGATCGAAGCCTTCGTACTCGCGTACAACACGTTGGGGTTCAACGTCTGTTTCAGCGCCGCATTGGAGAACGGAGTAGAAAAGATCGCCATTTTTGCAATAGAAAGGAATGATCGAAAAATTCCCACGCACGCGGCGCTGCAGCTTGAAACCGGTACCTGGACAAGCAAGCTAGGTGATTTTGAAGACATCGAACATCCCGCCGTGGACGCGGTCAATGGTCCGGCGTATGGTCAGCCTGTTATCTACATGCGGCGTCCGCGCCCGTCAACCGGGCTTTAGCGTACTACTCCGCCCCGCGCCGCCGCAAAAGGAGGACAATCGAGGACATGCGGGGTTCCGTTCCGCTCGCCTTGGTTCTCGGGTTCGTCGCTCCCCTCCTGGCGCAGGAGGATTCCACCCCGGAACTGGCCGCGGGACGGCTGCTGGTGGCCAGCCCCGACCTTCGCGATCCGAACTTCGCCGGAACCGTCGTTCTCCTGCTCCATCACGACAGCCAAGGGACGATGGGACTCATCGTGAATCGCAAGACGAAAACGCCCCTCTCGAAAGCGATGGCCTCGATCGCGCCCGGCGAGAAATCGCCCCTCCCCGGAACCGACCCGGTCTTCAGAGGCGGACCCGTCGAGCAAACGGACGGCATCGCCCTGCTGCGCTCGCCCACAAAGCCGGAGGAGGCGAGCAGGGTGTTCGGCGACGTCTTCCTCGTCGCCACCCGCAAACTGGTTGAAAAAAGCGTAGCCGGAGGCAAGACCTCCGCCGAGTTCCGCCTCTACATGGGCTCCTGCGGATGGGCGCCGGGGCAACTCGATATGGAGATCCGTATGGGCGCCTGGCGCGTGCTCCAGGCCAATGCCGCCCTCGTCTTCGATCCCGATCCGGACACTCTTTGGCCGCGCCTGGTCGAGTTGAGCCACCTGGAAATCGCGTCCCTTGTTCTCGCGGGTAATAACCGGTAGCGTCCTAATGGCGTAGGGGATAATCTACGACGATAACCTTCCCATTCGAGAGCGCCTTCACCGAGTGGAGAGTATTGGACGGAACGATCGCCGCACAGCCGGGACCTATTCTCCCGGCTACCCCGCCGATCGTCATTTCCAACTCGCCTTCGATGATTTCATAGACTTCTTCCTGAAGATGGAAGTGCTCATGAATCGACGATCCGGCGTCGAACTCGTAATGCGCGAATGTCATGCTTGGAGAATCGAAATACCGGCCTCTCCAACCAGGCAGGCGTTCGATCGCTGGCAGTTCGCTGGTGTCGATGAATGTCATAGCCATTCCTTGAAGCGCTCCGTTCGGCGGTGCGCACTTAGAATCCTACTCTCAAATCCAGCCGTGAATCCGGTACCAGGCGATCTTCGCCGTCTCCTGACACAAGTCGAGAAAAACCGCCCAACGGTCCCGCCAATGTAGCAGCCGCTTTCCCGCGTCGGGAAAATAGGCCGGCGTCACTTTCAAGCCGGCTTTGGCGAAGACGCGGGAGGCGCGGTACATATGATAGTCGCTCGAAAGCAGAACTTTCACTCCCGGCGTATCCTTCAATAGGCGCGCGGCCGCGATCGCGTTCTCGCGCGTGGAGTCCGACGCGGTTTCCGCTTCGACCGCCGCCGCCGGAACTCCCTCGGCGACAACGAAGTCTTTCATCAATTGCGACACCGGCGCTTGCGGCGGGCCGCCGCAGATCAGCATCCGCCGGAAGCTCCCTCCGCGCCAGACGAGCGCGGCGTAAGTGGCTCTCCAATAAGATGTTACGCCGATCGAGTGGGTGTCCAGTTGGTCCGCGCCGAGAACAATAAGAACGTCTCCCACCGGATCGCGATAGGGACCGGAAAGCTGGTGCGTCCAGACGAGCAAAAGGCCGGGAACTAGCGTGACCACGCTCAGAAGCAGCCCCAGCGCGGCAAAAGCGCGAGTTGTGATGCGCACAAGGGCGGCAACGGACATGCAAACGCTAACTATAGCGAAACCGGGCGCGCCTCCTCTGTAATGCCAAACGCCAAATTTGCCGATGAAGTGGGAGAATGACCCGCTTGCTCACCAGATACTTCGGTTGGATCGACGCTTCCCAGGAAGCATTCCTACAATTTCCCTCCGGCTTGCCCGGCTTCGAACGGGAGCGGCGTTTCGTCCGGATTCGCACCGAAACCCACGAGCCGCTCGTGTTTCTTCAAAGCGCCACCACGCCGGATCTATGCTTTCTCGCGGTTCCCGTCCAATCGGTGGACGATCGCTACGACCTGGAGATCGCGCCCGAGGAGTCGCAAGCCTTGGAGATTCCCGAACAGGCCCAGCCCGGAATCGGTACCGATGTCGAAGCGCTGGTGCTGCTCTCGGTGGCCGTCGAAGGTGGCGCCACCGCCAATTTGCTGGCGCCGATCGTCGTCAACCCGCGCTGTGGGAAGGCCGTTCAGGCCGTGCGGCGGGACCGGAGATATTCCAGCCGCCATTCGGTTTCGCTCGTTGCGGCGGCCTCGCCGAAGGAATCCCCATGCTCGTAATCCGGCGCCGGGCGGGGGAGTCGCTTCTGGTTGGGGATTCGGTGGAGCTGGAAGTTCTGGAAGTGACCCAGGGTCAGGTGAAACTCGGTATTCGCGCTCCGCGCGAGGTGGTGGTGCTGCGCAAGGAAATTAAGCTCGCCGCCGAAGAGAATCGCGCCGCCTCTCTCGGGCTCCAGGCCGAGTCGCTGGCCGCTTTTCTCGCATCCCTCGGCGGTTCCTCCTCAAAAGATCGTGAAACGCGGCGATAAGAATTCTGGAGTGGAGTGGCGGCGCGCTAAAGGCAATGTCAGTCCAATGCCAATCCAGGGGATGAAACGCCCAGGCGTCCTCATCCGGGCGGGAGAAGGATTTCCCGCTTGATTCTTATTTCAAGGAGAGAAGAATGTCGTTTTACATCAACACGAATATCGCGTCGCTGAATGCCCAGTCTTACCTGCAGCAGACCAGCAGCGCCCAAGCGCAAACCATCAGCCAGGTCACTTCCGGTCTTCGCATCGTACAGAGCGGCGACGACGCGGCCGGTCTGGCAGTCGCCAACGGATACCGGTCGAACGAAGCGGTCCTTACCCAAGGTATCCGCAACGCCAACGACGGGTTGAGCCAGTTGCAGATCGTCGACGGCGGAATGAGCAACATTTCCCAGTTGCTCGATCAGGCGCGCACCTTGGCCACGCAATCGGCCACGGGCACCTTCACCGGTGACCGCACGGTGCTCAACCAGACGTTTCAGGGCGTCATTACGGAAATCAACCGCCAGGCGCAGGCCATCGGCCTGAACATCGGCGGCAATTTCGCCCAGAATCTTTCGGTCTTCATCGGTGGCGGAACGGCCAGCGGCAGCAACACAGCCGTCCAGAACGGATCGGTTTCCGTGAACCTCGCCAACGCCACAGTGGACGCTAAGAGCCTCGGGCTCCAGGGTGTTCAGGCGACCGGCGTCGCCGGCACCGATATCGGAACCGGTTCGCCGGCAAGCAGCGTTGCCGCGATCCTCGCCAACACGGCCAACACGAACACCGAAACCAAGGCCGGTTATACGACCTTCAACTTCTACGGCCCCGGTTTCTCCAACACCAGCGGCTCCGGCCAGGTCTCGGTCTCGGTGAACCTGAACGGCGTAACGGACGCCAATTCCCTGGTCACCGCCATCAATTCCGCCATCCAGGCGGCGGGCAGCGGCGGCAGTCAGCAGGACACGGCTTTCGCAAACGCCAACATCGTCGCCGGTCTCAATGTGGATTCCACCGGCAAAACCCAACTCACGTTTGGCTCCAGCAGCTCCGCGTTCCAAGTGCAGTCCGGAGATGGCGTTGCCAACGCGTTAATGGGCAACATCCAGGCTGGCACTTCGGCCAGCGCGGGCGCGACCGTCACGGGGGGAAGCACGCCGATCACCGCCACGGGCGCGGAATCCGTCGTTCTTACCGTTACCGGCGCCTCCTCGTCCCCTGTCGCTGTGAACGTCGCTATCCTTAACACCCAAACCGCAGCCCAGATGGTCACCGACATCAACACCGGCCTCGCCGCCGCGGGGTTAACCGGCTACACGGCTTCGTTAAACAGCGCCGGCAAAATTCAGATCGCCGGAGCTTCGACGTCGTTCAGCGTCAATCCGGGTACTACGGATACCGGCAACTTCCTCGGTTTCGGCTCGGTAAGCACGGTCAACGCCAGCGGCGTCGTCGCCAACGACTTCAACTCCAATGGAGCCAACCAAAGCGTCAATGCAACCGGTACCGACGTCTACAACTTCACGGCTCTCAGCGGCACGAATGAGCAGACGCTCAACATCAACGCGCAAAGCCCCGCGGGCGTTTCGAGCGCCCTCGCCGTCAATCTGACGGTTTCCAACGCCGCCACCATCGCCACGGCCGTTTCGGCCATTAACACGGCCCTCCAACAGTCCAACAACCCTACACTTCAGGGCTTGGTCGCTGTGGAACAAACCAACAACGCGGGCACGGCAACCGGCGTCCGCTTCCTCAGCTCCGTCGGCACGTTCTCGGTCAGTCTCGGTTCAACCGGCGCCACGGCTCAGGGCCTCACCGACAACTCCACCGGATCGCCGTCCAGGGCGAGGTGGAATCCTCGCAGCTTCTGGGCACGGGCAGCACGGTGAGCATTGCCAATCTCGCTTCCGCCACCAACGCGGTGAACGCGCTTGGCAACTCCGTCACCCTCCTCGGCCGCGCACAAGCCGCTGTCGGTCAAGGGCAAAACGAGTTGAACTACGCGTCCAATCTCGCCCAGTCGCAGTTAACCAACTTCGCCTCCGCCGAAGCCCGTATCCGCGACGCGGATTTGGCTACCGCTTCCGCCAACCTCACCAAGGAGCAGATCCAGCTCCAGGCCGGCGTCGCCGCTCTCGCTCAGGCGAACTCGGCGCCGCAAGCCGTGCTGGCCCTCCTCAGCGGCCACTAAACCCAGACCCGGCTGATGCAGTAAGATCGGCCGGGTTTTTAACTCTCGCATCCAACCAAACGGGACGGGCATAACAGGCCCGTCCCGTTTGTTTTTCTGCACGGTCCTCGACGGTTTCACGTCTACCCTTATGTGGTTCGACTTGCGCTTCTGGTGTCCCTCCTCGCCTCCCCGTTGCTCGCCGCCGGCGACGCCGACCTCGCCCGGCTGCTCAAAGGAATCGAACAGCGCTACAACACCGCGAAATCGCTGCAAGTCCAATTTAATGAATCGTATAGCGTTCAGGGCCGGCCTCGCCAGAGCGAATCGGGCACGCTGACTTTGCGGAAGCCCGGCCGCATGCGCTGGGATTACTCCACCCCCTCCGGCAAGCTCTTCCTCTCCGACGGCAAAAACCTGTACCTCTACACCCCGCAGAACCGGCGGGTCGAGCGCACCAAGCTTAAGGACAGCGACGACATGCGCGGGCCGCTGGCCTTTCTCCTCGGCAAGCTCGATTTCAGCCGCGAATTCCGAGATTTCGCCTGGAAGCCCAATGGCGCCAATTACACGCTGACCGCCCGGGCGCAGAACGACCGCCTTCCGTACGACAAGGTCGAAATGCTGGTCACCCCAAGCTACGAAATCCGCAGGCTGGTGGTCACCAACCAGGACCAGTCCGTGCTGACGTTCCTTTTCGACGCCGAAAAAATCAACCCGCCCGTAAACGAGGCGATGTTCCGTTTCCGCATGCCGGAGGGAGCGGCGTTCGCCGGGCCGGAAGGAGGCGACTGATCATGGCCGAGTGGCTGCTCAAATACGCCGATTCGCGCGGGGCCATCCACCAGCAAACCGCGCTCGCCGCCACCGAAAAGGAGTTGCGGGACCGGTATTCCCAGCAAGGCTTCCTCATTTATTCCGTCAAGCCGAAAGGCCAGATCGCCGGCTTGCCCGCCTCCCTCGGCGGCGAGCGGAAAAAGCTCAATCTGGAGAAGTTTCTCATTTTCAACCAGCAGTTCGTCACCTTGATCAAGGCCGGCCTGCCGATCATGAAGGCGCTCGATCTGCTGGCCGACCGGCTCTCGGACGCCAAGCTGTCCATCTACATCAAATCCGTCCGCGACCGCGTCCACGCCGGTTCGCTGCTCTCGGACGCCTTCGCCGCGCAGGGCATCTTCCCGCCCATCTACGTCACTTCCGTGCTCGCCGGGGAGCGCAGCGGCGCCCTCGCCGAGGTGCTGGACCGCTTTATTTCCTACCAGCGCGTGGCGCTCGCCGTGCGCAAGAAACTGCTGCTCTCCCTCGTCTACCCTTCGCTGCTGATTACCCTCGTGCTCTGTCTGGTGGTCTTCCTCATCACCTATGTCGTGCCCAGTTTCGCGGAGCTCTACCACAGCATGTCGGCGCAACTGCCCACCGTCACCCTGATTCTGATCGCCATCGGCACCACCGCCCGCGGCTACATTCTTACCGGCGCCATCGCCTTCGCCCTGGCCGTCGCCGCCTTCCGCTACTGGACGCGCACCACCACCGGCCGCGAGTGGGTGGAGCGCTTCCGGATGCGCCTCCCTCTGGCCGGCGAAATCTGGACGAAATACGAAGTGGCGCAGTTTTCCCGCATCCTGAGCACGCTGATGGTGGGCGGGATCCCGCTCCTGCAGGCGCTCGACACCGCCTCCAGCTCGCTCAGCACCTCGCTGCTGCGCAAAGCCCTTTCAAATACCGCGCAAATGGTGAAAGAGGGAAAATCCCTCTCGACGTCGCTTAGTTCTACGAAGATGTTTCCCAGCCTCGCCATCGACATGATGGAGGTGGGCGAATCCACCGGCGCGCTGCCGCAAATGCTTTCAAGCGTCGCCGAATTTTACGAGGAGGATGTCAACACGCGCATGACCGCCGCGCTGTCCCTGATCGAGCCGGCCATCATGATTTTCATGGGAATTTTCGTCACCTTCGTGCTGGTGGCGCTCTATCTGCCCATCTTCTCCCTGGCGGATTCCCTGCGTTAGGCGCGAAAAGAAACTTATGGGCGCTTCCGACCGTTCCGCATTGAAAGACACCACCCGCGAAGCGGGCGAGGCCCGCGCGCTCGCCGCCCGCTACCGCTGCGATTTCGTCGACCTGCGCGAGGAGCGCATCGATCACGACCTGTTTCATTCGATCCCGGTCGACCTGATGTTCCGCTACAACTTCGTCCCCATCCAGGCCTACAACGGCAACCTGGACATCGCCCTCGCCGACCCGCGCAACTTGAACCTGATCGACGAGCTCGCCATGCTGCTGCAGAAGAAGCTGAAGGTGAAAGTGGCGACTCTTTCGCAGATCTCCGATCTGCTCAAGAAAACCGAGCAGTCCCAGCGCGTGCTGGACGAGGTGACCGAGGGCTTCACCCTCGACGTGGTGGGAGGCGAGGACAACCCCGACGAAACGCTGTCCATCGACAAGCTCGCCGCCGGCGACGCCGACATCGCCCCGGTCATCAAGCTGGTGGACACCACCATCTTCAACGCCCTCGAACGCCGCGCCAGCGACATTCACATCGAAACGCGCGACCAGGAAGTGGCGATCAAATACCGCATCGACGGGGTGCTGCACTACGCCATGCCGCCCATCGCCAAGGACTGGCACTCGACGATCATTTCCCGCATCAAGGTCATGAGCGAGCTCGACATCGCCGAGCGCCGCGTGCCGCAGGACGGCCGCTTCCGCGTCCGCTATAAAACCCGCCTCATCGATTTTCGCGTCTCCATCATGCCCACCGTGCATGGCGAGGACGCCGTGCTCCGCGTCCTCGACAAAGAGTCGATGAGCGAGAAATTCACCAAGCTCAGCCTCGACGTCGTGGGCTTCGCCGACACCGACCTGGCGAAATTCCGCCGCTACATCAAAGAACCCTACGGCATGGTGCTGGTCACCGGGCCCACCGGCTCGGGCAAAACCACCACTCTCTACGCCGCCCTCAGCGAGATCAAGAACGACGAAGACAAGATCATCACCATCGAAGATCCGGTGGAGTATCAGATCAAGGGCATCACCCAGATCCCGGTGAACGAGAAGAAGGGGCTGACCTTCGCCCGCGGCCTGCGCTCCATTCTGCGCCACGATCCGGACAAGATTCTGGTCGGCGAAATTCGCGACCAGGAAACCGCGCAGATCGCCATCAACGCCGCGCTCACCGGCCATCTGGTGTTCACCACCGTCCACGCCAACAACGTCCTGGACGTGCTCGGCCGCTTTCTGAACATGGGCGTCGAGCCTTACAACTTCGTCTCCGCGCTCAACTGCATTCTCGCCCAGCGGCTGGTGCGCGTCATCTGCGAGCACTGCAAGCACGAAGTCCGCTATCCGGACGCGTTCCTCGTCGAGAGCGGGATGGATCCGGACAAATACCGCGACTTCCCGTTCTCGGAAGGCGCGGGATGCTTCGAATGCGGCGGCACCGGCTTTCGCGGCCGCACGGCGATTCACGAGCTGCTGAATTTGAGCGAAAAGATCCGCGAGATGATTCTCGACAAACGGCCGGCGTCGGAGATCAAGCGCGCCGCCAAGGAAGACAAGATGACGTTCCTGCGCGAATCGGCGATGGAGAAGGCCTTCGCCGGCATCAGCACGATGAAAGAGATCAACAAGGTGACTTTCATTGAAAACTGAGATGGCGGCGCCGGTCTTAAATCATCCGGTCTTGGCGCGCTTGCGGGCGCTGTTGGCCGACCCTCCTCCCGGCCAGGTCTTCGAGATCTCGGCGGGCGGCATCGCCTCCGCGCGCCTCGGCGATGGCGCTTCCGCGATCGCCTTTCAACCGCTCTCGCCCGGCTCGCTCGACATCTCGCCGTTGAAGGACAACGTGCTGAACGAGGAGGCATTCACCGCCGCCGTACACGCCGCCGCCGGAGGCGGGCCAGGGCGCAAGCGCCGCGTCGCGTTAATTCTTCCCGATTACTGCACCCGCATCGCCGTGCTCGATTTCGACGCGTTTCCGGGTACGGCGGAGGAGCAGGAACACCTGGTGCGCTTCCGCATGAAAAAGAGCGTGCCCTTCGATATCGAGGGCGCGGCGCTCAGCTATTACGCCCAGCCGAAATCCGGCCGGAAGAACAAGATCGAGGTGGTGGTGGCGGTCACCGCGCTTGAAATCCTGGCGCGCTACGAAGCGCCGTTCCGCGCCGCCGGCCTGCACCCGGGCATCGTCACCACCTCGCTGCTCGCCGCCCTGCATATGGTGACCGCCGGCGGAATCACCGTGGTAGCGAAGATTTGCGGATGCGTGCTCACCGTCGGCGTGCTCGACGACAACGCGCTCAAACTGGTGCGCTGCGTCGATCTCGAAAAGGTGGAGACGGGCGAGATCGAGTCCGTGCTGCTGCCGACGCTCGCCTATGTCGAGGACGAGTTGGGGCGGCCGGCCAAACGCGTGCTGCTCTGCGGATTCGGACCGCGCGCCGCCGAATGGGCCGCCGCGTGGCCCCGGACTTGGGGCGTCGCGGTCGAACCGCTGCGCTCCCGCCTTGGCTTGCCTGGGGAGACCGACGCCGGCGTGATGGGCTTCATGGAGTCGCTCGCCGCATGATCCGCATCCCCCTCAATCTCGCCAGCGAGCCGTTCGTCCCTAGCCGAGCGCCACGGCTGGCGCTTCTCGCCGCCTATCTCGTCTTCGGAATCGCGCTCGTCGCCCAAGTCGGCCTGATCCTGGCCAGCCGCGGCCAGGCGGCGAACGAACGCATTCAGATCGCCTTGCTCAATCGAAAGCTCGCCGCCATCGGGCAGCGCGAGAGCGCCATGGCCGGAACGCTGCGCCAGCCGCGGAACGCCGAGGTGCTGGAACGTAGCCTGCTGCTGAACGCTCTCATTGAGCGCAAGGCGATCAGTTGGACGAAACTCTTCGCCGACCTGGAGCAAGTGTTCCCGTACAACGTGCGCCTGATCTCCGTCCGGCTCCCTCAGATCGACGCCTATAACCGCGTGCTGCTCGATATGATCGTCGGCGCCAACGACCCCGGCCCGGTGCTGGAGCTTTTGAAGCACCTGGAAGTCTCGCCTCGCTTCGGCCCGGCGTCGGTTTACAATTCCCTGCCGCCGTCGCAATCGGAAAAACTGCTGCGCTACCGGATCAGCGTGAACTATGCCCAAAAGCTCTAGTTTCGGCAAATGGTTCGACCCGCGGCAGCCGCGCGGAGTGTTGCATCTGGGCTTGGCGCTCCTGGTAGCCGCCAACGTCGCGGCGGCGGTGTTGCTGGTGCGGCCGATCGGAGGATCGCCCGAAGAGCTGAGGGAGGAACTGGCCGATCTGCGCACCCAATTGCGCCAGCAATCGGTCCTCTACGATCACACCTACGGATTGCTGGGCAAAGTGGATACGGGCCGCGCCGAGGGCGACCGGTTCCTGGACCATTACTTTCTCGCCCGCCGCACCGCCTATTCCACCGTTCTTTCCGAACTGGTTTCCGCCGCCAAGGACGCCAACATCCAGGCGCGCGAAAGCACCTACACCATCGAGCCGGTGGAGGGCAGCGACACGCTGGAGTTCATGAAAATTACGGCGACCTACGCCGGCAGCTACTGCGGACCTGATCCATTTCGTCAACCGCATCGATAAATCCAGCCAGCTCCTGATTATCGAAGGCTTGCAAGCCACGCCGCAGCAACAGGCGGCGTTGCTGAACATCAACGTGAAGTTGGACGCTTTCGTGCGCGAAGACGGCGACGAGGGCGAAGCGGGCGGCGCGCCGTGAATCTGAAAACGACCAAGCTGGGCGCGGAGCCGAAAAAACTGGCGGTGCTCGGAGCGCTGGTCCTGGTGGCGCTGTATTTTCTTTGGTCCAACTTCGGCTCCAGCCCCGGCGACGCGGCGCCCTCGCGCCCCGCCGCGCGCCGCGCCACGCCCGCGGCTTCGCAAACGGAAACCGGGGATGCCGCGGCCCAGCCGGTTTCTCTCCGCCACGACTCCGGCGGGCGCGATAGCCTGGCCGAGTTCCGGCCCACTCTCAAGCGCAAGAAGGAAGACCAGATCGACCCGGCGCGCATCGATCCGACGCTGAAGCTGGCGCTTTTGGTGAAGCTGCAACAGGTCCCGCTGCAAGGGGGCCAGCGTTCGCTTTTCGACTTCGCGGCGGAGCCGGTGAAAGAAGCGCCAAAGGTGATCTTGGCCGACAAGGGACACATCGGCATGCCGAAAGGGCCCGACGCGGCGAAGCCCGACCCGCCGGCCGGTCCGCCGCCTCCGCCGCCGATCCCGTTGAAGTTTTACGGCTTCGTCAGCGGCACGGACAACAAGCGGGCGTTTTTCCTCGACGGCGACGAAATACTGGTGGCGGCCGAGGGCGAGACAATTAAGAAGCGGTATAAAGTGATTCGCATTGGCATCGGCTCGGCGGTGGTGAAGGACGAACAATCCAACAGCGAACAGACGCTGCAGTTGATCCAGGAAGACCAGGAAGGATGAGGATGCGGGGACGGGACACCGAGCGCGGCTTCGCTTTGCTGCTGGTTTTCGTGTTCGCGGCGATCATCGCCATCTCCTTATATATGGAGATGCCGCGCATCGCCTTCGAGCAACAGCGCGCCAAAGAGGAGTTGCTGGTCGATCGCGGCCAGCAGTACGTCACCGCCATACGCCGCTTCTACATGAAGTTCAGCCGCTTTCCTACGAAAGTCGACGACCTCGAAAATACCAACAACCTTCGCTTCCTCCGCAAACGTTATGTCGATCCGATGACCGGGAAGGACGATTGGCGCTTCATTCACGCCGGCCCCAACGGCACGCTGATCGATTCGCTGGTGCAGAAGCCCGGAATGCTGGCCAACGGCGCACCGGGCGCGAATGGAGCTCCCGGCGCCGCGGGTACAGCCACGGCGCAGACGGCGCAGACGGGGCAACCGAACGCGCCCGCCGCCGACACCAACTCAGCCGATCCGAACGACCCCAACAGCGGCGTCAACATGGCGCTGACGCGCCGCCCCAGCGACCGCACCGGACTCATAAACGGCACGTCCGGAGCGCTGCCTGGGAACACCGGCTCCGATGTCCCGCTCGATCCGAACGCGCTTGGCCAACCCGGGGCTACCGGTCAATATGGATATCCTCAACAGCCTGGCGCTTATGGCCAACCGGGACTGCCCGGAATCCCCAATCAGCCGCCGTATCCTTTCCAGCCCGGTATGGCCGGCCAGCCGGGATTTCCGCAACAGCCCGGCCAACCGGGCCAGCCTGGGTATCCGTTCCAGCCCGGCCCGTCCGGATTCCCTCAGCAGCAGGGCCAGCCGGGGTTCCCGCAGCAGCCCGGTTTTCCGGGGCAAACCGGCCCGCCCGGCCAACAGCTTGGCGTGCCGTTTCCCGGTGTCAACGCCGGCGGTGGTTCCAACCCGGCGCTGAACGCGATTCAGTCGCAGCTCACCTCCCCGCAGCAGCAGGGAATCTCGGCGGGAACCGGGGCCAGTCCTTTCGGCAACAATCAAATCGTCGGCGGAGGCATCGTCGGCGTCGCCAGCAAGAAGGCCATCACCGGCATCAAGCTCTTCGACAAGCACAAGAAGTACAACGAGTGGGAATTTCTCTTCGACATGAAAAAGATGAACGGTCTGCCGGGTCAAGCGGGTCTCGCGCCGCAGTTCGGACAGCAAGGCCAGCCTGGACAGCCCGGCCAACCGGCGACAGGCGGGGTGTCGGGCGCCACCGGAACCGGCACGGGTACGAACAATTCGCCGTTCTCGAATGGACCGCAACAGCCGCAAATGCCGCCCACCGGAAGCGCGACACAGAGTCCAACCGGTCCTTAGCTTTCCGTCCCTTCCGTCACGCTTTCGTCACGTCTTCCGTCACTGGGGGAGGCGACTCGGGTTCACCTGGCAGCCCGAGCCGTTTTCGCGCCGAAAACATCGGTCCATGCGCGGCGATCTCGGGCGCAAAAGCGGCGAAGCCGAATCGCTCCGGAATATCGTCGTAGACCGATTCCATGCCGCCGCGCATCGAGTAAGTCTCGTGCCAGAATCCGACGCCGCGGGGGTTCTTCATAAAATCGAGCCACCACTGTTGATGCGGCAAGGAGCGAGCCCAGGTTTCAAGCGAGGCGAAATCGCGCCAATATTGGCGAATGCCGGCATGCAGCGGATAAAAGCGAGAAGAAGAACGCCTGATGGTAAAGCAGTCCGTCGGGCTTGGCATCGGCCGCGGCCGCGATACGCGGTCCGATCTTGAACAGAGTCGGGACGCCGCGCAACGAATTAACCCTCATGCCGAGATAGATGACGATGAGGTCCGGATAGCCCGACAGGTCCACCGTCTTGCGATCCACGGGCGTTTTCGCCATATTCAACCGAGGTTACCAAGAAAACCCATCACCGCTTCGTGGGCCAGTTCCGGCTGATCGGTGGTGAACAGGTGGCCGGCGTTGGGGAGGATGATTTTATGGGAATGGGGGATGCGGCGGGCGAGAGTGCCGGCGTTTCGCGGCGGCAGGATGCGGTCCGAATCGCCGTGAATGATCAACGCGGGGGCTTGAATCGCCGGGAGGCGGCGGTAGCTCGACCACGACAAAACGGCGGCTAATTGTTTTAAGTACGCGTTGACCGCGGGAAAGTGATTCACGCGGATGACGTTGTCTTCTTCGATCCGCTCGCGCGGCGTCGAGTCCGAATAGAGCAACGGCGCGAAGCCGCGAATGCGCTCTTCGAACGTCCGCGCGCCCACCGCCGGCCTGCGAAATTGCGCCAGGTTCGGCAGGTGCGTGCGAAGTCCGCCGCAGGTGGTGCAGGCCAGGACCAGTGACCGGACGCGCGCGGGCCAACGGAGGGCGAACTCCTGCGCCACCATGCCGCCCATCGACGCGCCGATCACGTGGGCGCTTATGATGCCGGCCGCGTCGAGCACCGCGCCGGCGTCTTCGGCCATTTTCACGATCGAGTACGTTCCCGTAGGCGCGGAGCTGCGGCCGACGCCGCGGTTGTCGAAGACGATGGTGCGGTAACGCTGGGCGAGGCGCGGCAGAGTGCGGTGCCACATTTCGATGGTCAGCGTCATGCCCATAATCAGCAGGACGGGATCGCCGGCGCCTTGTTCCTCCCAATAGATCCGGGCGCCGGCGCTCTCGACGTAAGGCACGGCGCTACTCCGGTCCGCCGGGAGCGAATTCGATCTCCGCGACTTCGACGGAAGATCGCGGCAGGCTGGAGTTTTGCACCGTCGCGAAGCGTGGCGGCGCCGGCGGTTTGAATGATATCCTCCCGCACCAGTTCAAGATCGCGCAACGTTTCGAGGCCGGCGGCAGAGCGTTACGGAGGCGACGGGAGTGCGAAGGGAAAGCTTGCGCTCGCTTTTGGCGCGGTTCACGGCGGCGTAGCAGGCGATGGCCGTTTCAAACACCGCCGGATCGCCAGTGGGAACGTCCAGTTTCGGCCAGGGTGCGCGGTGAATGCTGGGCTGGCTTTCGGCTTCGGCGAAGGACCAGGACCAAACTTCTTCGGCGATGAACGGCACAAAGGGAGCGAAGAGTTTTAAGAACGTGGAGAGAGCCAGCCGCAGCGTGGCGACGGCGGAAGCGCGGCCTTCCAGGTCCGTCTCCGAGCGCGTGCGGGCTTTGACGAGTTCCAGGTAATTGTCGGTGAATCCGCGCCAGAAGAATTGCTCGGTTTCAGACAGCGCTCCGGCGTGATCCCAACGCTCCATCGCCGCCGTGGCCCGCTCCACGGTGAGCTTCAGCGCCGCCGAGGAACGCGAGGTCCAGCGGGTGAGAGATGGGGCCGTCCTGCGCCGCGGATTGAGACAGAACGAATTTGCCGGCGTTGAAGAGTTTCGTGACCAGCCGTTTGCCGACCTTGAGGACGTTGAGGTCGAACGCGGTGTCGGTGCCGAGACGGGCGTTGGCGCTCCAATAGCGCACGGCGTCGGAGCCGTAATCCTCCAACATACCCATCGGCGTCATGACGTTGCCCTTGCTCTTGGACATTTTCTTGCGGTCCGGATCGAGCACCCATCCCGAGATGGCGACGTGTTTCCACGGAATCGCGTTTTCGTGCAGCATCGCCTTGACGATGGTGTAGAAGGCCCAGGTGCGGATGATCTCGTGGCTTTGCGGCCGGATATCCATGGGGAACAGACGGGCGTGGCGGGCGGGATCGGCGATCCAGCCGGAGACGATCTGCGGGGTGAGCGAGCTGGTGAACCAGGTGTCGAAGACGTCGGTTTCCGCCGTGAATCCGCCCGGTTTGCCGCGTTGGGATTCGTCGAAGCCGGGCGGCAGGCGTGGACATGGGATCGACCGGCAGAAGATTTTCCGGCGACAGAACCGGGTGTTCGAAATCCGGCGCGCCGCCGGCGGTGACCGGATACCAGAGCGGGAACGGCACGCCGAAGTAGCGCTGGCGGCTGATGCACCAATCCATGTTCAGGTTTTCAGTCCAGCTCCGGTAGCGGCCTCGCATGAACTCGGGGTGCCACTCGATGCGGTCGCCCATTTCGAGCAGACGTTCCTTCTTGTCGAGCAGGCGGACGAACCACTGGCGCGAGGTGACGAACTCGAGCGGCTGGTCGCCTTTCTCGTAGAACTTCACGGAGTGTTCGATCGGCTCGGGCTCTTGGATGAGCGGCGCGCCGCCTTCGGCCGACGCGGAGGCGGGATCGCGCAGGAGTTCGACCATAGCGCGCTTGGCTTGCTTGATATTGCGGCCGGCGAGCGAAGAGTAGGCACGGTTGGCGGCGGCGGCATTGTAGCTGGGCCAGCCGTTTTCACCGAATTCGACGGGCAGGAAACGGCCGTCGCGTCCGATAGCTTGACGTAGAGGTAGTTTGCGTTCGCGCCACCAGAACACGTCGGTGGCGTCGCCGAAGGTGCAAACCATCAGGATGCCGGTGCCTTTTTCCGGGTCCACCAATTCGCTGGGGAAGATGGGCACGGGGGCGTGGAAGACGGGCGTGACGGCGGTGCGGCCGAGGAGGTGTTTGTAGCGCGCGTCCTCGGGATGAGCGGCGACGCCGACACAGGAGACGAGCAGCTCCGGGCGCGTGGTGGCGATGACGAACGATTCGGATGCCGCCATCGACGGCGAACCGCAGGCGATGATAATGGCCGGCGATTTTGCGGTCTTCCACCTCGGCCTGAGCGACGGCGGTTTGGAAATCGACGTCCCACATGGTGGGCGCTTCGCTCGAATAGACGTGGCCTTTGCGGTAGAGATCGAGAAAACTCCAGTGGGCGGCGCGGCGGCAGCGCCCGTCGATGGTGGAATATTCCTGACTCCAGTCGACGGTGAGCCCCACGCGCTGCCAGACGGATTGGAAGGCGCGCTCGTCCTCGACGGTCAGCTTCAGGCACAGCTCGATGAAGTTCGGGCGCGACACTTTGCGCGGCGGGCCGTCGTCTTTGCCCGAGGGCGCGAGATCGAGGTTGGGCACGTAAGGCTCGTGCGGGTCGCAGCGGACGTTGAAATAGTTTTGGACGCGGCGCTCGGTGGGAAGGCCGTTGTCGTCCCAGCCCATGGGGTAGCAGATGTTGAGGCCCGACATGCGGCGGTAGCGGGCGATGATGTCGGTATGCGTGAAACTGAAAACATGGCCGATGTGGAGCGAGCCGGAAACGGTGGGAGGAGGGGTGTCGATGACGAACGTCTCCTCGCGCGGGCGGCTGGGATCGTAGCGGTACGTTCCCCGCTCCTCCCAATTTCGCGCCCATTTTTCCTCCACTTGCTTCGAATCGAAATGTTTGGGTAGTTGGGTTGGGTCGAGTGGCTGCACGTTTTTTTAGGGAAAGGGAAAAAGCGATGCGGCACTCCGGACGACGCACGCGTACCTCTATGATAACGGAATACAAACAT
Source organism: uncultured Acidobacteriota bacterium (assembly GCA_963823105.1). Lineage (GTDB taxonomy): Bacteria > Acidobacteriota > Terriglobia > Bryobacterales > Bryobacteraceae > JAJYKC01. The sequence continues at coordinate 270,252 of CAWGKC010000002.1, read as the reverse complement.
GGTATTCTGGAACCGTTATGGCTATTCCCAATGTGAAGCGTTTACGTCCCTTCTGCCCGGTGTGCAACGATACCTACACGCTGATGGCGGTACTTCCGCGGGACACCAATGTGGACGCTTTTGTTCAAGATGCCGTGGCCCGGCACGATCATAAGGCGTACCAGGATGCCAAACAACTCCACTTCAAGGTACGCGTCGGCCAGCAGAAACAGAAGAAGGCGAAGTAGTCTCTCCGCGCTTTCGGCGCTGGTTTTCTTCGCGTCCCTGACCGCGGCCCAGGAAGGCATTCCGGGCGTCGCGGAGCGGTATCTGGAATTCCGGCACAAGCTTTATCCTTATCTGGTTTTTTCTCCGAACGGAGAGGACCGTTCGCGCGATCTCCCGGCCATCCTGCTGCTGCATGGCGCGGGGGGAAGGGGCGCGGATCTGTTGGCGCCGTGGAGGGATGTGGCCCGCAACAATGGAGTTCTGCTGATTGCGCCCGATCTGCCGCGCGACGCCGCGTTTGAAGACGCCGCTCCGGAGTTCTTCCGGAGGTTGACGAGCGCGGTGGAGGCCGAGTGGAGCGTCAACAAGCGCCGCGTCTACGTTTTCGGGCACTCGATGGGGGGATATTTGGCGTTCGACGCCGCGATGTTCGACGCGGATGTTTTCGCGGCGGCGGCCGTCCACGCCTCCTATATCGCGCCGGCCTATGCGGGAATCGTGGACCGCGCGACGCGCAAGATCCCGATCGCTCTTTATATCGGCGACGCAGACCAGGCCGTATCGCTTGAAAAGGTCCGGGCGACGCGTGAATTATTGTTGGCGAACGGATTCCCGCTGCACTATAAGGAACTGCGCGGACACGACCACAACTATGGCGCGATCAGCGGGAAGATCAACTCCGATGCTTGGGAGTTTCTGAGCAAACAGCGGCTGCCGTAATTTAAGGGAAGCGGGCGCGCAGGATGCGAAGGGCGTCGAGGCCGGCTTGCGCGACATCGGTGTTGGGATCGCGCGAGAGAGTGTCGGCGTAAGGAATGGACTCCTGGCCTCCGCTGGCGGCGAGGACGCGCGCCAGGCCGATTTTCTCGTCTTTGGTGGCGCCGGAGAGGGCGGGATAGAGCGCCTGGCGGACGTCGGCGTACCGGGCGAGTTCGAATAAATAGGCGAGGGCGACGTCGTTCCAGGCGGAGGAATTAAGCTGGTTAACCAGATAGCGCAGCGGGGCCAGTTCCGTCATGTCGCGATTTCCGAGCACCACCGCTCCGAAAGCGGCGGCCATGCGCGGGGCGGGTTTCGGTTCGTTTTCGAAGGCCTTTTCAAGCGCCGGGCGATTGGCGGCGTCGCCGAGGCGTCCGATGCCCTCGGCGGCGGGCGTGCGGAGATCGGGGTCCTTATTCAGGAGATAGTGCTGCAGAAGGCCCAAGTCCTGCGCCTCCGGCATTTGGGAGAGCGCTTCGAGGGCCGAGCGCTTGACCTTCTTATCCTTGGCGCGGGCGAAGACTTCGCGCACATCGGGCAGCGCGGAGCGGTTGTGCAACAGTCCGGTGACGTCGAGGGCGGCGATCTGAATGCGTTTGGTGAAGTCTTTGAGAAGGAAGGCGACGGCGGGGCCGGCGGAGGGATCGTTAATCTTTTCGAGGGCGACGACGGATTCGAAGATGACATTGTCGTCTTTGACATGGAGGGCGGCGGTGAGCGAAGGCAGGGCGGCGCGGGCGCGCAAAACGCCGAGGGCGCGCGCGGCGTTGGCGCGAGAGTCCATGCTGGAGCCTCCGGCGAGGAGCGAAGCGATGCCCTGGACGACGTCGGGACGGACATCGACATAAGCGGGGATCATGCGGTCGTCACTGTCCCCGCTGAAGCGGTTCTTGATGGCGCCGCCGGCTTTTTTGAACGAAGCGGCGAGGCCGGACTGAGTGTAGCCGGGGAGGTAGAAATTGACGAGGCCATTGGTGGCGCGCATCTGGACTTCGGGATCGTTGTCGCGGAGAGCCTGGATCAGCGGGTCCAGGATGGACGCGCCCCCGATAGATGCGATCCCCTTGACGGCTTCGATGCGGACATCGATTTCGGGGTCTTTTAGATAGGGAACAAGTTGGGGCATCGCCGTGGCGCCTTGCTTGGCGAGGTCGCGAACGGTTTTGGCGCGCTGCTTGGCGTCGGGAGCGGCGGGAGCGGTCTCCGCGGGAACGTTTTGACCCGGTGCGGCCACGCATCCGAAGACGGCCGCGCAAAGGAGCGCCGGCAGAAATTTAGCGGACGAATTCAACCTGCACCCGGTTCGGGATGATTCCCGCTTCAAAGCCCATGTCGAGGAGTTTCTGTGCGGCCAGAGGGACATCCTCGCCGCAATCGACAGTGTGATGATTGACATACATGCCGACGAATTTTTCGGCGAGTGGCTGTTCGAGTTCCCTGGCGAACTGCATGGCGTAATTGAGAGCCTCCTCTCGGTGGTCGAGCGCGTACTGAATGCTTTCGCGCATCATGCGGCAGCATTCGCTTTTGATATCGGCCGGCAAGGCGCGCAGCAGGGCGTTGGCGCCAAGCGGCAAGGGAAGGCCCTGGGTTTTTTTCCACCATTTTCCGAGATCGACGATGTTGTGGAATCCGCCCTTGCCGTAGGTGAGTTGGGCCTCGTGAATGATCAGGCCGGCGTCGACGGTGCGCTCCCGAACGGCGTCCAGGATCTGGTCGAAAGGGGTTTGGACGGCTTCAAAGTCGGGTTCGAGGAGGCGCAAGGCGAGATAGGCGGTGGTTTTGCTGCCGGGCACGGCGATGCGCTTTCCCTTGATTTCCTCGGGAGCGAATGGGTGAAGGGCCACCACCATGGGGCCATAGCCGTCGCCGATGCTGGAGCCGCTGGCCATGAGCGCGTATTTGTCGCAGACGTAGGGATAAGCGTGGTAGGAGATGGCGGTTAGCTCGTAGATTCCCTGTTCCGCCTTGCTGTTAAGCGATTGGATGTCTTCGAGAACATGGCGGAAATTGACCGTCTTGGAGCGGACTTTTTTGGTGGCGAGGCCATAGAACATATAGGCGTCGTCGGAGTCCGGGCTGTGCGCGCAGACGATCTCGGTTACGGAGGAGGGAACCATATCGGTGGGGCCGCCCTTCATGATACCAAACGGCCCCGGAAAGACCGGTCCGGCGAGCGAGGGAGGGAGGAGGTTTTAGAGCGCTTCGAGTTCGGCGTGCAGGGAAGCGAGGGCCTGTTCGAGGCGGGCGATGGGTTCGTCGATATCGGAAAGGTCGCCAAGGCGTCCTTTGCGTTCGAGAGCGGCGGCGATGGCGACGATTTCCGGCGCGCCGAAGTTGCAAACGGCGCCTTTAAGGCCGTGGGCGCTGGAATTCAGAAGTTTGGCGTCGGCGCGGTCGCGGGCTTCGCGGATTTGCCTAAGAGAGTTCGGGTAATCTTCCAAAAAAAGCTGGCCGATCTCCTTCAATAGATCCAATTGGCCGCCGACGCGGGCCAGGGCCACGGTCATGTCCAGTTGGGTATTGGATGGGCTTAGCCCGCCGGATTCCGCCATGAATGAAACTTCCTTTAACAATCGGCTCTCCTTGAACGTTATAGCGGCGGCGCCCTGCGCCTATCCTGCTCCCGACCCACATCCGTCTTATCGGCGGTTCGGATCGATTCCTGTACGGTCCTTTTCGCCGTCAACCCCGTCGACGGGTGAAGTTGAATGCCGAAGACGCCTCCGACCGCTATACTATCGAGAAATGTCCGCCCAGGAGGAGGTGAATGTTTTTCAAGAACGGTTACAGTGCGACTACATATTGCGCATTCCCGAAGCGCTTCCGGCCCAGCCGGCCGCGGCGGTCACCCTGCACGGCTATGGATCGACCCCGGAAGAGATGCTTCGATTCACCGCCGGACTTCTCGGCCCGGATTGGATCGTGGCGGCGGTGCGGGCGCCGAACCAACATTACTCCCAGGGGCCGGGCGCGGGCAAGAGCGTCTACAATTGGGGCGTTCGCGATCGGTGGGAATCCTCGGTGGCGCTGCATCACCGGATGGTGGGGCACGTGTTGAGCGCGGTGCGGACGCGGTTCGCGATCCCGGCGGCGCGATGTTTGCTGGCCGGCTTCTCCCAGCCGGTGGGTTTGAACTACCGCTTCGTAGCCACTTATGCGGAGGAGATTGGCGCGGTGCTGGCGATTTGCGGCGGGGTTCCGAGGGATTGGGAAGAAGAGAAGTACCGGCCGGTGAGGGCGCCCATTCTCCATATTTCCCGCGACGAGGATGAATTTTACCCGGTCGCGGTGGCGGAGGACTTTCCGCGGCGGCTGCGGCTGCGGGCCGCGGATGTGGAGTTTCATATGCTGCCGGGAAAGCACCGGTTTCCTTCGCAGGCGGGGGCGGTAGTGCGGCCGTGGCTGAACCGCGTGTTCGGCGTCGATTAGACGGCTTCCCGTACGATGGACACTCCGATTGAACCTTGACGAAACCGGCAAACCCGGTTACGCTCGATGGCAGGCCGCCATGCCGCCAGTGACAACCGAGCCTCGAATCGCCGTACGGTCCCCCTCTGGCCTTCCCATTTGCCAACCAGGAGGCACGGACCCAATGATCCCAAGGTTTTTCCCGCACATCGTTCTTTTTGCCGCGCTTTCCCTCGGGGGGGGGGTTAGCGTTCGGTCAAAGCGCGAATTACGTCACGGTCGGGCCGGGTGCGGGGTCTAGCCCCTCCGGCGCGATGACGCTTTTCGCGACCAGCGGCGGCTCGGTGACAGTCACGATGGGGAACGTTTCCTATGCGTCCACCATGACGATTCCCACTTCCAGCTTGCACGCCACCGGAAATTTTGTAATCGACAGTCTGACCAACGCCTTCTCCGGCCTTAACGATTTTACGCTCGGGAGCCTGATTCTGCCGAACACGGCGTCGTTTGCGCCGACGGCGCTGGGGCAAGTGGCCTACAACACGGCGCAGCAGGATTTTGTTGGGCAAGGCAATCAAAGCCTGACCGGCAGTTTTCGACGTGTCCTCTCCGTCGCCGTCCCGTCCAGCGATGCGATTTGCGCCCTCCACCACGACTCGATCACAGGCATCACGTGCAACAATTCGTCGATCGACGGGACCGCCGTCACGGCTTTCCAGACTTCGTTTGCGATCCCGGCGAATTTCCTGATCGCGGGCAAGCGTCTTGTCTTCACCGCCGATTTTAAGTTGTTTAATTCCGCCGGCGGTCCAACGGTTGTGGCCGGGATGATGCTGGACACTGCAACGGGCGAGTCCGCTTTACTTGTCCTCCGCCTCTGAACGTGCCTCCCGCGGCGCACGCACTGGAATCGGCTATTCCGGGACATGGTCGCTGACGGGTACGGCCGCAGCCGGAGCGGGCGCACCGACGATCGCCAACGCTCTCGGCTATAACCTGCCCGGCGCAGCGCTCGTCGGCACGGCGAACACGATCCCTCAGCCTCCGGCGGGTTGGTCCACGAACGCGGCCCATAGCGTCGTCTTCACGATACAATACAGCGCGGCCACGGCGGGCAATGCGATTCAGCTTCAGACGCTGACCGTCGAGGAGCTGAACTGATGGACCGGCGTTTGCGAATCGCCCGCCCCTTAGCCACCCTTCCTTTGCTGGCACTTCCCATCTGCGCGCAGAATTCCGGCTCCGACGTTCCTCCCAGTGTGTTATTCGTTCCGGGTAGCGCGACGCCGCAACAGCAATGGCCGGGCGACGTGATGCAGTTGTACGAGCCGGGCGCGGTGACGGGCTTCGAATGCACCAGCAATATGTTCAATTATTATTGCGGCCCCACCAACGCCAAGGCTCTTACGCAATCGCCGGCGGGAAATCCGGCCGGCGTTTGGGGACACGACGAGGGTCCGTCAGTGCAATTGACCTACCCGAGCACCGACAACCGGCTGCTTGTTTTCTGGGGCGATTCGGTTACGGCGTATGATACGGGCGCCTCGCCGCCTAACGCCTACCAGACGGCGAAGTGTCCGCCAGGTACGGGCGTGGCCGGGGCGTGTCTGGGCGTCGACACCGTCTCCATCGTCCCCGACGTTTCCAGTTTCGCCGACTTCGCCTCGTGTACGTACATGAGAGACCTCGATTTCTATCTTCTGGGCCAGGTCCCGGCCGTTCCCAGTTACACCGGAGGGATCATGGGCGAAGGCGGCACCTGTCCGCTTGCCGCCTATATCGTGGATACGGTGAAGCACGATGGGACGACGTACCCTTGGGCCGGATTCACTTACGAGCACACGACGGGGTTGGTCCCTCCGGAGGATATGCTGGGCGGCCATATCGCTACCGGTACGTTTGTACTTCAGGATCCGGTCAGCGGGAACTCCGACCTTTATGTGATCTACCTTGTTCAGACCCAGAAGGGCAATTCAGGGCGGAACTTCGCGACCGAGTCGGTTCTGTTGTATCAGGACAATGTAAACGGGACAGGGGGCGTGGGCCCTTCTCAAATGCCCAATCTCGCGCGTCTGTACACGTTTTCCACGGTCCCCAATGGAACCGTATCGGCCAGCGGTAGTGCGACGATCACGCAATGTAGCGGAGCGTCCTTCGACCCCGCGTGGGTGTCCTCCGGAGGCGCGTGGCAAGGCATCGACATCAACGGCACGGTTTACCAGGTTCAAACCGTTGGAAGCGGGTCGCTAACTTTGGGCATGCCGCCGCCACCCTACCCCGGGGCGACGTTGTGCCCGCCTAGCCTTCCCTACAGCGCCATCCCCGTCGAAGGCAAGGGCCCAGGGCGATTCATGTACGTTTCGCCAATCGTTCTGACGACGGCGATGATCTCGGCGAACGGATGGGCGGCGGGCCTTCCGTCGGCGCTTAGCGGCGGAGATATCGTCTGCTTCTGGGGATCGGACTTCAAGTACCGGGGTAGCAACGTCTATCTGGGCTGCATGGCGGCGAACAAGACCACCATAGAAAGCGCGTCGTACGGTGACATGAACATCCCGGGCATTAGCGCTATGTACTATCTCTCCAGCGTGGACGCGAACGGCAACACAGTGTATGCGCACGCGGATGAGACCCAGTCGACCAATCTATTGACTTCGTTCAATCATGGAGGCGTAACCACTCCCTGCGTCGGCGAGGTTTCCGTGCGCTGGATTCCTCCTCTGCATCGGTTCCTGATGACTTACGGAAGCGAGACATGCGGAGGGCTTTGGTATCGCACCTCGGCCACGCCGTGGGGACCGTGGACGGTGGAAGCCAATTTCTTTCCGAATGACGGGAGTTCCGGGTGGATGCAGAAGCTTATCTATCCGCCGGGCGCGTCGATGACCGCGCCGGACCCGAACACGCAGCCGAAAGTGGACATGTTGGACCCAGTGAACGGCGGAACCATTAATAACAGCCTGACCATTCCGCCGTACTTCCAGCCTGGTAACCCATACGGCGCCTATCAGTATCCCGGATCGACGGCCCATGACAATGGCGACGGTACGGTTAGCGTCTTCATGAACTTCAGCGGCTACAACTATTACGTTGCCTGGCAGATGACGGCGCGGTTCTTCAAGGCGCCTTCGGTCGCCTTCACAGGCCATGTGGGTATTTCCCCGCAGTTGAGGGTTTTGCAGTAAGTGAGGCTTTGGTATTAGAAAGTCCAAACGTCTAACCCGGAGGATTGTCATTTCATGTCTGTTCGTAACTATTCGGTTCGCGTTGCCGTACCACTGCTTGTCGCCGTATTCGGCCTTCCCGCCGCCGCACAAAACTACAACGTCGCGACATTCGCCGTTCCGGACCCCCCTAGCGTGAGCACTTACGCCAGGAGCCTCAGCGATTCGGGGGTGGTGGTCGGAGACTACGCTGTACCCCAGCAGTTCGGGGCATTCTACCGCGGCTTCATCCGCCAAGCCGACGGAACGCTTCAATATCCGATCACCGATCCAAACGACGTCGGAGCTCAAGCGACGATCCCGTGGGCTGTCAATTCCTCCGGCCTGATTGCCGGCTACTACCTCGGCAGCCCCGATGGGAGAATGCACGGATTTCTCCTCGACAACGGAACCTTCACGACGGTCGACGAGATCGCAAACGGAGACACGTTCATATACACTCTCAACAACAACGGCGACTTTGCCGGAGCGTTTGGTCCAGGGCCTGGTGCCGGCACCGGCTTCATCAGCATCGCTGGACAGGTGACTCAGGTTAACGTTCCCGGCGCGATCACAACCAGCGTCACCGGCCTGGCATTGGATGGGTCGAGCGTAGGCACCGCCGGTATTGGCAAATCGAATTACGGCTTCCTACGCGGTCCGAACGGGAAGATCCATGTGTTTCAGGTGGCGGGAGCGGGATATCCCGGCACGTACGCAACGGGCATCAATTCCGAGCTTCAGTTGGTCGTTGGATTCTACTACGATTCCAACGGGCACGCTCACGGATACGTCTACCACTATCCGCATCCGCTCGACGCCACGGGGACCGATTCGGCGCCGGGCGCGGCGGTTGTCATCGAGCATCCCGATGTGATTCCGATTGACGCTTCGTCGGGGACGGGGTCCACGTATCCCGAGGGAGTCAATTCGAGCGGCGTGATTTCCGGCTGGTGGCAGGGCGACCGCCATCGCCGGAACCGCACGTACGGCTTCATCGCCACGCCGGTGCAGTGATAGCGCGCCAGGCCGGCCGGGGGGAGCGTGTGTGGAGAGTCCGTCCATTCCGTCCGGCATTGCAGTACACTAGGGGTTTATATGGAGGTGCGCCTTCAGCAGTAATTGGCTCACTCGTACGGTGCGGCCCGCCGCCACCGCAGCCAACCAGTGCTGGACCGCGTCCTTTTCCCTCTTTTTTCCCGACGATTGCCGTGTGTGCGAGACGCCTCTCAAGGAGGTTTCGCGCATTCCGGTTTGCGCGGCGTGCTTGAAGAAGCCGCGGCCTTTTGCAAGCGAGTGCTTTTGTCCGCGGTGCGGGGCGCCGTTTCGCCATGCGATCGCGCTCGACGGCGATGGAAGCTGCGGGGAGTGCGCGGGGACGGATTCGGGCTTCGACGCCGCTTACGCTTTCGGGCCGTTTGACGCGGAGTTGCGGGAGTTGATCCACCTTTTCAAGTACGGGCGGGTGGAGGCGCTGGCGAAGCCGCTGGGGCGGATGTTGGCGCTCGCGCTGCCGGCGGAGGAGCGGTTCGAGGCGATCGTGCCGATGCCGCTGCACTGGCGGCGGCGCTGGAGCCGGGGGTTCAACCAAGCCGGATTGCTGGCGCGGGAGCTTGCGGCGGCGACGGGAACCGGGCTGGTACACGCCGTTCGACGGAGCCGCTCGACCGAAGCGCAGGCGCGGCTGAGCCGAACGGCGCGGCAAGCCAATGTGCGGGGGGCGTTCGTGGTGCGCCGCCCGGCCGCCATCGCCGGGAAGCGCGTCCTATTGGTGGACGACGTGATGACCACCGGCGCTACGCTTTCGGCTTGCGCGCGGGCGATGAAGCGGGCGGGTGCCTCGCGCGTCGCGGCGATTACGCTGGCCAGAGCCGGTGTCGATTTTCAAGTGTCCGCCGGCGCCCCGCAAGAGGGCGCATTTTATTCTCAGCCGCATTCCTCCGGGAGCTTTGAAGATGCCCAGTCTGGATCGCCTGCATAAGCCCGTACTCGTGCTCAACGCCAGTTACGAACCGATCAACATCTGCGCCGCGCGGCGGGCGCTGGTGCTGGTGTTGAAAGGGGTGGCCTCGACCGAGGAGTTGTCTCACAGCCACGTTCATTCGGCGCGGAACACGATGGCGGTGCCAAGCGTGATCCGGCTGCTCGAATACCGCCGCATTCCGCACCAGACGCGGGCTTTGTCGCGAAAAAACATTCTGATGCGGGACCGCTATTCGTGCCAGTATTGCCATAAGACGCTGCCCTCGTCGGAGCTTACGCTGGACCACGTGGTTCCGCGCTCGCGGGCGGGCGAGACGACGTGGGAAAACCTGGTGGCCTGCTGCCATCACTGCAATAACCGGAAGGGCAGCCATACGCCGGAGGAGGCGGGGATGAAGCTGGCGCGCATGCCGCGGCCATTCAGCCTGCACACCAGCCGGCATCTGATGCGGCTGCTCGCCAAGGGCGACGACCGCTGGCGGAAGTATCTGTTTTATTGAACGGCGGGCGCGGGCGCCGGTGAATCGGGCGCGTCCTTCGGTTTGTCCTTCAGCGCCTTGATGGGGCTGATGATGACGTGGGCGAAGCGGCCTTCCAGACGCGGCTGGCCCTCCACCGCGCCGATCGCGGCCAGATCCTCGGCGAAGCGCAGGAGCAGTTTCTTGCCCAGATCGACGTGCGCGATCTCGCGCCCGCGGAACTGCACCATGGCTTTGACGCGATTGCCTTCTTTCAAAAAGCGGATGGCGTGGTTTTTCTTGAAGTCGTAGTCGTGGTCGTCGGTGTTGGGGCGGAACTTCAGCTCCTTCACCTGGATGACGTGCTGCTTGCGCTTGGCCTCGTGCTGTTTCTTTTTGTTCTCGTATTGCCACTGGCCGTAATCCATCGCTTTGGCGACGGGCGGCTCGGCGGTGGGAGCGATGAGGATCAGGTCCAGACCCAGTTCCTGGGCGCGGCGCACGGCGGCGGGCGTCGGCATGACCTCCACGGTGCCGTCGGGGAACACGGCCCGGACTTCGCGGGCGCGGATGGCCTCGTTGACGTTCTCCCGGACTCGCGGGCGGCGGGGCGGAAAACTTCGGGACGGAATCATCGGGAATTCAAAATCGGGGCCGCGAGCGCGGCGCCGTGGCAGTGCCAGATGAGGCAGCTAAACGTGGACAAACGGAACGCTCCTTAACACAGCGGTTGGAAGGGGGAACCCGGACGGGTTCGGGGTTGGACGAGGGCGAGACCGATACAAGACACTCCGACAGATACTTTAGAGTAGCACATTGGAGCGGGGGGAAATGCGGGCGGGTGTCGTAATCCTGAGCCACCAAAAATCCTTTTCGGACAGGCAGCCATGAATATATTCCGCCAAATTAACGCTTGAATGCACTGAATCTCCAATTCAACCTCCGCCACAGTTCGCCACGAGCTTCGGTTGATCGCTGGTACCTTTCCGCCCTCACATGCCAACCAATTCGCCGGGATGGTATTCCAGGGACCGGCGATGCCGCGTCCCGTCAAAATCCCACGTACTGCACCTCTTCCTCCAACTCGATGGCGAAGAGTTCGTTCACACGGCGTTTGAGTTCGCCGATCAGCTCGCGCAGTTGGGCGGCGGTGCCGGAGCCGGTGTTGTAGATCAGATTGGCGTGGTAATCGGCGACGCGCACGCCGCCGTTCGACATGCCTTTCGCGCCGGCTTTTTCAAGGAAAAAGGCCGAGGCGACTTTGCCTTCCCGCACCGCGCCCGGGGGGACCAGGAGGCGGCCGGATTCGGGGAGAGCGGCGAAGATCAGGTTCTTGAAAATGCTGCCTGCGCAGAGCATGTCCGGAGGATATTTTTCGTTGCGAATTTTGAGGATGCCCTCGGCGGTGCGGCGCAGTTCGTCCGCGGGCGCGGGGTCCAGGCGCAATTCGGCGGACAGTACGATCCACTCCTTGCGGCGTTTGAAGACGCTCTCGCGATAGGCGAATTCGCAGGCGGCGTTGTCGAGTTCGCGCGTGACGAAGCCATCGAAGAACGACACGCTGGCGATGCGCTCTTCGATGGAGTGGCCGTAAGCGCCCGCGTTTCCATACACCGCGCCGCCGACTGTGCCGGGAATACCCGTGAGCGTTTCGAGACCGCGCAGGCCGGCGGCGATGGTGAAGTCGACGAGTGTCTGGAGATCGGCTCCGGCGGAAGCATAGACGCGGCTTTCGGGCAACAGATGGATGCCGGCGGCGCGGTTGCGCAGCACGATGCCGGGGAAGCCGGCGTCGGCGACGATGAGGTTGGTCCCGCCACCCGTGACGATCCAGGGCAAGGCGCTGTCGCGCGCGGCGGCGATGGCGCGGCAGAATGCCTCGTCTGAAAAAGCTTCCGCGAAGATGCGGGCGGGGCCTCCGATGCGGAAGCGGGTGTGACGGGCGAGCGGCTCGCCCTCGACGGAGGTTACATTGGGAATGGATTGAAGGCGGGCGAGGGTCCCGCTGGCGGCGATCATCTTCGTTTAAGGTAACAGGAGGGGTTTCATGAGCGCAGCTTCACCGTCGTTTCAGGCGCGATCGGGCGCGGGGTTCACCGGATTTCCGGAAGAAGGCCTGCGGTTTTTGAAATCGCTGAAGCGCAACAACCGGCGCGAGTGGTTTCAACCGCGCAAGGAGATCTACGAGGCGAGCCTGAAGGCGCCGATGCTGGAGCTGGTGAGCGCCATCAATAGCGACCTGGTGAAGATCGCTCCGGATTATGTGACCGATCCGAAGAAGGCGACGTTCCGGATCTACCGTGACACGCGATTCTCGCACGACAAGACGCCATACAAAACGCATATCGCCGCGGTGTTCGGCAAGCGGGGGATGGCGGGACATTCGGGAGGGATGTTGTATTTTCACGTCTCGCCGGAGGGCGTGGAGGTCGCCGGAGGGGTCTATCGTCCGGAGCCGGAAGCGCTGCGGCGGGTGCGGATGCACGTGGCGGAAAATCACGAGGAGCTGAAGCGCATTCTCGCGGCGCGCAAACTGCGGGCGGCGATGGGCGGGTTGAAGGGCGATGAACTTTCGCGCGCGCCGAAGGGATTTCCATGCGATCATCCGGCGGCCGATCTGATTCGCAAGAAGGATTGGATTCTGGATGTGACGCTCGATGCGGAAGCGGCGAAAACCGCGGCGCTGGCGAAAGAGCTGACCTCGCGGTTCCGATTGATGCTGCCGTTCGTCGAGTACTTCAACCGGGCGTTGCGGCCGGCTACCGCTTATCGACAACCAGATCGTTTGTGACTTTGAAGACGCCGGGGACGCCGTTGGCGACGATGCCCGCGCGCTCGCGATCCATCTCGTTGCCGACGGCGCCGATGAGCGTGAGGTTGCCGTTCTTCACGAGGATGTGAATGGTGGGCACGGCGCGCAACGCGTACATGTCGAGGCCGGGCGTGCCGTAAATGGCGCGATAAACGGCGCGGCGGATGCGGTCGTCGTTGGAGGAGACCGGGAGCACCTCGATCCGGTTATCCACCGAGGAAACGCCCTCGATTTTCTCGACCACCCGCTGAGCGTCGGCCTTCAGAACGGGATCGACGACCTGGCCCAGAAGAATCACTTTATCGCCCTCCACTTGAAAGGCGAGGTTGTCGAACACGGTGAAATACGGCAATAGCCGCAACTCGTGCCTGACCTCTTTTTCGAGACGCTCTCGGCCTTTCGGCGACGCTTGGCCGAAGCAGGCGGTTCCGGCCAACAAAAACACGAAAGAAGGAACGAGCAGGCTCCTCATCGTCAGCCCTCCTACTCGGAATTATACAGGATGAGAGCGAGAGTCTGGATCCTCTGTGTGGGACGGTTTGTTGGGGAAAGGATTCCCACACAGAGGTCCATCTGCTGTTATTGCAATCGACGCAGCGGGTTTGGATCCGGTTGCTTTAATTTTTTTTCTTTTTCGGCGCGGTCTTGGCGTTGGGATTTTGATACGTGGTGGCTACCGAGCCGGTGAGGGTTTGAAGCATTCCTTTCGCCGATTCGGCGTAGGGTCCCGTGGGGTCGAGTTCCAAATACTTTCTGGAACGCTTCCACCGTGCCATCCGGAGGAACGACTTTCCCGTCGGCGGAGGTGGTGGCTTTGGAAACCAAATAAACGCCGTATTGATACTGCGCCGGCGCGTAGTTGGGGCTCACGGCGATGGCCTTCTTGAACGCCTCGCCGGCGCCATCCATCTGGCCGCTATTCACCAGGACCGCGCCCATGTTGTAGTAATATTTTCCGGCGTTTGTGGGATCGAGTTGAGCGGCCTTGGTGAGTTCGGCCTGGGCCTCGGGAAGCTTCTTGTCCTTCACCAAAGCGAGGGCGTAGTTGTTGTGGAAGGACGGATCGTCGGGCTTCAGCTCGATGGCTTTCTGATAGGCGGCGAGGCCCTTGTCCAGCGCCGCTTGCTGATCCGCGCCGGTCTTGGTCCCGGCGAGGCTGATTTCCGATTCGGCCAGATTGGCCCAGACGACGTTCTGGGCGGGGTCCAGTTGCGACGCCTTTTCGAATGAATCGGAGGCGGCTTGCCAGTTCTTGGCCAGCGCCGCTTCCTTGCCGGCGTTGAAGGCGTCGTTCAGTTCCTTATTCTTCGACAGGCGCGCGGATTCCTCCTTGGCGCGTTTTTCGAGCGCCGCCTTCTGTTCGGGCGAGAGGGAACGTTCCTGTTCCTTGCTAAGCGTTCCCGTATCGGCGGCTTTTTGCAGGGCGGCGTTTTTGTCGGCCTGAAGCTTGAGGTTAAATGGCACTTCGGTGGGGTCGCCGAGTTGGGTGTGGACTTTGTTCACCGAATCCTTCACTACGCCGTCCACTTCGATCGAGATGTTGTAGACGCCGAGCGGAAGGCCGCCGTAAAAATAGTGGCCCTTCTTGTCGGTTTTGACCTGATAGTGGCCTTTAATATCCTGGCGCTCGAGCTTGATCATGGCGCCTTTGAGTGGCTGGCCATCCTCACCCTTCACATCGCCCTCGATCGAGCTGACTTGCGCCCAGCCGACGGCTGCAAAGGATAGGAAACCAAGCGATAACAGAATGGGCAGACGCATCCTGGCGTTCATCGAACCATGCCTCCAGCGGATTTTTAGCGGGGCCTTAACACCCGGCATCACTACGATACTATACTAAAGAATCCGGTAGCGATCCGCGGAAAAAGCCCGGGGTCTCCGTATGGTTGGAACCTTAGGGCCGATTCCGCATCTAAAAAGAAGAAAGCATCCCACGAAACGGGGACGCCGGTGAAGAGGCTGATGAGGCAAGGTTTACTAATATTGTCGGTCGCGGTTTCGCTCCAGGCGGGGCAGTCCACCTTGGAGCGGGCGGAGGATCTTTATCAGAAGACCGACTACGCGGCGTCGCTGGAGGTTCTGCGGGGCGTCGCCAACCCGACGGCGGCGGCGTACTGCGTGATGGGCCGCGATTATATGATGTTGGGCGATTTCAAAAAAGCGACCGACGCCCTGGAGCGGGCGTCGGGGATGGAGCCGGGCAACTCCAATTACGCGCTATGGCTGGGCCGGGCGTGGGGACGCCGGGCCGAAACCTCCAGCCCGTTTACGGCGCCCATGAGCGCGGCCAAGGCGCGCGACGCCTTCGAGCGGGCGGTGCAACTGGATCCCAAGAACCTGGAGGCGCTGAGCGATCTGTTCGACTATTATCTGCAGGCTCCCGGGTTCCTGGGCGGGGGCGAGGACAAGGCGGCAAACCTGGCGGCGAGAATGGCCGAGATCAATCCGGCCGAATATCAGTTTTCTCAGGCGCAACTGGCGGAGCGGCGCAAGGAGTATAACAGCGCCGAGGAGCATTTCCGGCGGGCGGTGGCGCTGGCGCCGCAGCATGTGGGACGCTTCATCGAACTCGCGCGCTATCTGGCCAAGCGCGGACGGAACCAGGAGAGCGAAGCGGTATGGGCGCAAGCCGAGAAGGTGGCGCCGGGCAATCCAGGCGTGATGTTCTGGCGGGCCAAGACCTATGTGCAGCAGAACCGGAACCTGGACCAGGCGCAAAACCTGCTGAAACGCTATTTGCGGAGCGATCTGACGCCGGACGATCCACCACGCGAGGAAGCCGAACAGCTTCTGAAAAAGGCCATCGGGGCCTGAAAAACGGATGGGGCCGGGCGGCTCCGCGCGGAGGGCGATGAACTTCGACGAAGCGTTACGCTTTAGCGTTCAAGCGCTGCGCGCAAACAAAGTCCGGACATTTCTTACGGCGCTGGGCCTGGTGATCGGCAACGCGTGCGTGATCCTGGTGGTGACGGCGTCGCTCACCGGGCGGGATTTGATCCTGGACGAGATTCGCGGCGTCGGATCGAACCTGATTTACGCCAGCTACGACGCCGGCAGCGACGCGGCGGTTCAGGCCGACGCCGATTATCTGAAGATGTCCGACGTGGACGCGGTGCGGCGGCAGCTTGCGGACCGCATCGTGGCGGCGGCGGGCGTAATGACGAGTTACGACCAGATGTTTCTGAACGGCAAGGCGCAGGACGTGCGCATGATCGGCTCCGACGATCAATACATCCTGATCCGCCGGCTGTTTCTGTTGGCGGGAAGGTTGATGGACCCGAGCGACGTCATCACGCACCAAAAGGTGGCGATGCTGACCGAGAAACTGGCCTCCAAGCTCTACGGCGGCCAGGAAGCGGCGATCGGCCGGGTGATCAAATTGCACGGCCTGCAATTTACGGTGATCGGGACGTTCAAGGAGCGCACCAGCACGTTCGGGTTGACCGAGATTCACGACGAGACGGTGTTGATTCCGATCACGGTGATCCGGGTGTTCAACAAAGTGGAGCGTATCGATCCGCTCTATGTGCAGGTGCGCGACGCCGGCGAGGTGACGGAGGTGCAGGCGGCGGTGCGCACGATTATAGAGAGCCGGCACCGGCACGGGGCGAAATATAGCGTCGATACGCTGACCGGGATTCTGGACGCGGCCAGACGGATCGCGTTCGTGCTTTCGCTGGTGCTGTTCTTCGTCGCGGCGATCGCGTTGATTATTTCCGGCATCGGCATCATGAACATCATGCTGGTGACGGTTACCGAGAGGACGCGCGAGATCGGATTGCGCAAGGCGGTGGGCGCGTCGAGCCGCGACGTGATGCTGCAATTTCTGACGGAGGCGGTGATTATCAGCGTGGTGGGGGGCTTCATGGGCATTCTGATCGGAGTGTCGATTCCGCTGAGCGTGTCGCTGTTTTTCGAGGTGAAGGTGCCGGTCTCGTGGATCTCGGTGGCCGTCGCCTTCGCCGTGTCCGGCGTGGTCGGGGTGGCGTTCGGGTTGTTGCCGGCCAATCGGGCGTCGAGATTGAATCCCACCGAAGCGCTGCGGTATGAGTAGGGTTATACAATGACGCAATGGACGCGGAAGGGAACCGGCGCATTGGCGGAAACTCTTAGCGTCGAGGAGCGGCTGCGGCGGATTCCGTCGGTGGACGAGACGCTGGCGGAGTTGGCCGGTCTGGAAGAACGGTATCCGCGGCGGTTGATTGTCGACGAGATCCGGCGGGCGCAGAGCCGCCTGCGGGAGGAGATCCGGAGCGGACGGGAGCTGGAGGCGGGGGAGATCGCGCGGACGGTGCGGGAGAATCTGGCTCGATTAGAGCGGCCGTCGCTGCGAAGGGTGATCAACGCCACGGGCGTAGTGCTGCACACCAACCTGGGGCGCGCGCCGATCGGGCCTTTCGCGGCGGTGGAAGGCTATTCGAACCTCGAGTACGACGTCGAGCGAGGCCGGCGCGGGAAGCGGGACGCGCATGTGGCGGAGTGGATCGAGCGGCTGGCGGGTGCGCCCGGCATCGCCGTGAACAACAACGCCGCCGCGGTGTATCTGGCGTTGAACGAACTGGCGGCCGGATATGAAGTGGTGGTTTCGCGCGGGGAACTGATCGAGATTGGCGATGGGTTTCGCATTCCGGACATTATGCGGAGTTCGGGCGCGATTCTACGCGAAGTGGGCACGACGAACCGGACGAGTCGTCGAGGATTATGCCCAGGCGATCGGCGAGCGAACGCGGCTGTTGATGCGCGTGCATCCGAGTAACTTCCGGATGGAGGGGTTCACGTCGAAGCCGGAGTTGAGCGCGCTCGCGGCGCTGGGGCGGGAGCGGGGGATTCCGGTTTATGAAGATTTGGGCAGCGGATGCGTGGCCGATTTGCGGAGGTTCGGGATCGACGAGCCGCTGGTGGGCGACAGCATCCGGGCGGGCGTAAACCTGGTGAGCTTCAGCGGGGATAAGCTGCTGGGCGGGCCGCAGGCGGGGATTCTGGCCGGTGACGGGGAGATCGTGCGGCGGCTGCGGCGCAACCCGATGTTCCGCGCGCTACGGCTGGACAAGCTGATTCATCAGGCGCTCGAAACAACGCTGCGCATGACGCTGCTGGAGCGATGGGAGAACATTCCGGCGCTACGGATGATTGCGGCGACGGCCGAGGCGCTGCACGCGCGGGCGATGAAAATGGTGGAGCGGCTGGAGGGTGTGCGGGCGGAGGCGATACCGGGAGAATCGGTGGTGGGTGGAGGGTCTACCCCAGAGCAATCGCTCCCCACGTGGATGATCGCGGTGGAGTGCGCGAACGTGGTGGAGGCCGAGCGGCGATGCCGCTCGAACGAGCCGCCGGTGATTGCGCGGATCGAAGACGGCCGGTTGATCTTCGACTTGCGAACGGTTTTCGCGAGTGAGGAAGAGGAACTTGCGCGTGCGATCCAGGCGGCGGCGCGATAGCCGAGTTTCCTCTATTCGGCGCGGTAAATCGCTAATATTCCCACCTTACCGTCAAGAATTGCAATGCGGTCGTCAACCGCCCATCGAACGGGTAAATCGCGCCCGTGCCGTCATACTTGGCTACCCGCTCCGGCATGACTGGAGTTTCCGCCGCTATCAGCTTTGCCAGGCGTCCGGTCAGTGGATCTATCGACCGCGAGGTAAGCTGGCCCGGTCACTGGCAAGCCGGCCAAACAAACATACAAACGGCCATCCCGCGTTCCGGCGGCCCATAGAACCCGCGAGTATCCGGAGGCAGGCCGGTATTTCAGCCCTTTCGCATTCGTGTCCCGATATGCGTCGTCGAGAGCCGCGCGCACCGTGCCAGCCGGGGCGCCATCGCTTTCAAAGACAGAGATGTCCTCCGAGAGCATGCCGAACTGGACCCAGCGCCCCGTCGGAAGCGCGAAGATCAACACAGTTCGTCCGCCAGTTCCGGTGTCGGGGCGGCGGATGCGGCGGAACGCTCAGTGTTGCCACCGGCCCGAACGAGGGATGGATCCTGAATAAAGAGCCTCGGCGTCCCCAAAACACTTCCGATCCGGAAACCATGGGCTCCAGGCCGATCTCGGGAACCTTATAACGGGCGACGGGCCGGAGGGTGGAATGGTCCCTGACCTCGATCTCGCCGGCGCCGTTTCGGATCTGCCGAAGGCGCAGGTGAACGAGGCCACTGGCGTCCATGGCGATCCGGTCCGCCGGCGGACGAATCCAATCGGATACGCGAATGCTGGCGCTGTCGTCGCCGGCGGCAAGGACGCTTTCTCTGGTGCTCTCGAAATTGCCAAGGGCCGCCCACCTGCCATGGCTTTGAGCGACCGCATCGACGGTGAAATCGTCGCGGCCGGTCGCCGCCGCGATCGCCGCTCGAAGGTTCAGCACGCGCAGGGGCCGCGTGTTCACGGTCTGAGCCACGGAGAACGCGTGGGAACCGGCGGCGACAGCCAACACGACAATTGTGAGGTTCACGACCTTCTCCTCTGTCACCGCCAGCCGGGCTTCCGCTTGCGCCGGTTTTGATTTTCTCACGAGCGCCGGCGGGCGAGATCTAGCCAAGTACTGACGTAAAATAAGGGCAATGAAAAAAGAAGCGGTGATGGCGGCGATACGAGACATCGGGATCGTGCCGGTGGTGCGGACGGAGAGCGCTGAGTCGGCGATTCAGGCGATCGGGGCGATTTACCGGGGCGGGATCCGGGCGGCGGAAATTACGATGACCGTGCCGGGGGCGCTGAGGGCACTTGAAAAAATCGCGGATCAATTTGGCGATCAGATCGTGCTGGGGGCGGGGACGGTATTGGACGCCGCGACGGCGCGGGCGTGCATGTTGGCGGGGGCGGAGTTCTTCGTGACGCCGAGTTTGAAGTTGGAAACGATCGAGATGGCGCATCGTTATTCGAAGGCGATTATTCCCGGCGCGTTGACGCCCACCGAGGTGTTGACGGCGTGGGAGGCGGGCGCGGACGCGGTGAAGATTTTCCCGGCGGGATCGATGGGCGGGGCGAAGTATATCAAGGCGCTGCGGGCGCCGTTTCCGCACATCGAGAT
Source organism: uncultured Acidobacteriota bacterium (assembly GCA_963823105.1). Classification (GTDB taxonomy): domain Bacteria; phylum Acidobacteriota; class Terriglobia; order Bryobacterales; family Bryobacteraceae; genus JAJYKC01. The sequence goes on along the minus strand of CAWGKC010000002.1, from coordinate 250,394 downwards.
GGTGCCGACGGGCGGGGTGAACCTGGAGACGATCGGCGATTTTCTGAAGGCGGGAGCGTGCGCGGTGGGCGTGGGAGGCGAGTTGATCGACGCGGCGACGATTCGCTCGGGGAACTTCGGCGTGTTCGAGGAACGGGCGAAGGCGTTTCTCAAAGCGGCGGCGGCGGCGCGGGGGAAAGTCTAAAATCGGTCAGGAAAATAGCCGGTCGAAGAGATCGCGGGTGCGACGGCGGATGTGAGTGAGCGTCGCCTCGAGCGGCTGGACGTGCAGGTGATCGGGCGTCCAGCGGCGGACCAGGGAAGTAAGCGCCTCGAGCGGCGATTCGGCGACGGGCAGGCTTCCAGCGGCGTGGCCGGAATAAACGCGGAGACCGTGATCGACGGAGCGGTAGAAGATGGCGGCGTCGTGGAGGAACTCGGCGTCGGGGCGGTCGAGGTGGCCCATCTTCTCGACGACGTCAATGCGGGCGGGGGTGTTAAGCACGTCGAAGAAAATGCCCGCGCCTTTGAGACGGAGATAAAGCAAAACGAAGTCGATGTCGTAATAGCCGCCAAGGCCGGCTTTGAGCGGATTGGCCGCGCCTTGTTCTTTTTCCAGGCGCAGGCGCATCTGGCGGAGATGCTGGCGCGAGCGGCGGTTTTGGCCGTAGCGGCGCCAATCGACTTCCTGGAGAGCGGGGAGGAAGTTGCGGGCGTATTCCGTATCGCCGGCGATGGCGCGCGCTTTCATGTACGATATTCCCTCCCATGCTTCGGCGTGGTGGGCGAAATAATCCTTGAATGCGGACTCGGTTTGCACAAGCGGGCCGGCGGTTCCGTTCGGCCGGAGCCGCGTATCGACGGAAAACAACTGGCCTTCGCCGGTGTAGGCGGTGAGAATTTCGATCAGATGGTTGGCGACGCGCGTCCAGAAGACGTGCTCGGAACTGTCTTTTTCCGGCAGGACGAAGACAAGGTCGGCGTCGGAGCTGAGATCGAATTCCCTCATCCCTAGACGGCCGAGAGCGACCACCATCATTTCCGTCGAAGGCGCGTAATCCGGCGCGGCGGGAGGATGGATGGCGAGCGTTTGTCCTACGGCCATGCGGTAGGCGGCGCGGATGGCCGAGGCGGCGAGGTCGGAGGTGTGCGCGAGGGTTTCAAAGACGGGAATCGAGGCGCAGATACTGGCCGTTTGAATGCGGAACATCTCGCGGCGGAAGGCCCGGCGAAGAGCGCCGGCGTCCGCGAGCGTTGCCGTTAGCTCGAGATCGGTCGAGCGGTTTTCATGCAGGCGAGTGAGCTCCTCGATCAGATCGGGAGTGCGGGCAAGCTGCTCGGCGAAGAACGGGCTGTGCTCGAAGACGTCTAAGAGGTCGCGCGCGAGGGCGGGTTGAGCATCGGCGAGCTGAAGCAAGTCCGGCGTGGAGGAGGCCTTTTCGAGGAAGTGCTCGAAGGCGGCGGCTCCTCTCTTCAATTGCGCGCGGGCGACGGCGGAGGCGAAGTTGGGGGCGAGCCGGTCGAGAAAACGCACCAGATTGCTGGGAGCGGACGCGGTGCGGGCCGATTCCGGCGGCCCCACGTCGGGAATTTCGGGCGCCGGAGCGAGGGAATAGTACGTAGGCCGCTGGGCGTGAATGACTCGCTGGTAAATTTCCTGGACCGTTTCGAGGTGCGCGTTGAGTTCCTGGAGGAACGTGGCGGCGCAAGGCTCCGGGGAGCCGGTGGCGCGGGGCATGCGGCGGGCAAGGAGGTCGAGATCGGCGGAGTTGTTGGGGAGGGAATGGGTCTGGCGATCCTCGGCGATTTGCAGCCGGTGTTCGACCTCGCGCAGGAAGCGGTAGGCGGAGGCGAGGCGCCCGTGCTCGGCGTCGGAAAACAGGTCCTTATCGCTGAGGCGCGAGAGCGCGTGGAGGGTGCCGCCGTGGCGGAGCCAGGGGACGCGGCCGCCGTGAAGGCGCTGGAGGCATTGGGCCAGAAATTCGATGTCGCGAATGCCGCCGGGAGCGAGTTTCACGTCGAGTCCCGAGTTGCGGCCGCGGCGGGCGGCCAGTTTTTCGCCGATGCGCTCGCGGGTTTCCGACACCGCTTCGACGGCGGAAAAATCGAGGGTGGTGGAATAAATCAAGCGGTTCTACCGCGTCGAGCAAGGCGCGGCCGGTAGAGCGGTCGCCGGCGACGGGGCGGCCTTTGATCAGCATTTGCAGCTCCCAATCCCGCGCCCGCGTGCGGTAATACTTCAGCGCGCCGTCGAGCGAGATGCAGACTTCGCCGAGGCTGCCTTCGGGGCGGAGGCGCAGATCGACGCGGTAGCACATCCCCTCGGCGGTGTACACCGAGAGGAGATCGCTAAATTGGTTGGCGATCTTTTTGTGGAACTCCTTGTTCGAGATGGGGTGGGGGCCGTCGGTCTCGCCGTTGGCGGCGTAGACGAACATCAGGTCGATATCGGAGCTGTAGTTGAGTTCGCGGCCTCCGAGCTTGCCGAGGGCGATCACGCTCATGCCGCATTCGCGGAGAGAGCCGTCTTCGGCGGTATATCGCGGCACGCCATGGCGCGCGACGAGGGAATCGCGAAGCCGCCGGTAGCCGGTTTCGAGAATGGCGACGGCGAGATCGGAAAGCTCCTCGGTGATTTCGGAAAGTCCGGCGAGGCCGAGGGCGTCGCGCACCAGGATGCGGAGAATCTGTTGGCGGCGAAAGAGAGCCAGGAGCACCGGCTCGGGCTTGCCGGCGGATTCGCGATCGAGGAGCGCGGTGAGCAGCGCCGTGTATTCCTCCACCGTCCGGGCGCGATCCATGGCGTCGAGCTGTTGGAGCCAGTGCGGATGTTCCAGGCAGCTCTCGGAAAGAAACCGGCTGAAGGAGAAGACGGCGGCGGCGGCGCGGAGTTGGAACGGAGAAAGGACTAAGGCGTCGAAGCGGCCGGGATGGCGCTGGCGGAACGTGGAGAAGTAATGAAGGAGTTGGCTGGGCGCGGGCGAGGTGGCGATAAGAGCTTCCAGGCGCTGGCGCGACTCGTCGTCGAGGCCGAGGAGAATAGAGTGAAGCTCGCGAAGGGCGCGAACGGGGTCGCCCAGTTCAAGAGACTGAAGAAGAGGATGCATGAAGCGACGGGACGCCGTGGTCCACCAGTGTGATTGTATCCTGAACGCGTATGGCGCCGGGCTCGAGGACGCGGGCGTAAAAGCCGCCGAGTCCCCATTTGGGCGAATCGACGTCGCCGTCCCGCACGAATTTGTCGAACATAAGGCGTTGGATGCCGATGCCGTATTCGTCGAGGGTGGCGCAAGGCTCTCGCATTTTCGTGAGCTCGAGCAAAACGGAGCCCACGCGATAGCGCTGGCCGAAGCGCATGAGGGCGCGGTCGAGACCGGAGACGGTGAGATTTTCGCCGAGCGCTCCGTAAAACAAGGGGTAGCCGAAGGAGCGGAGATGCTCGATCGCTTCGACTCCGATTAACAACACGGCTTGGTTGGGACCGCCGTGAATCCGCGGGTGTGCCCAGGAGTCGCCGCGAATCCCGGCGAATGTGACGTCGGCTTCGGGAACGGGGCGCTTGGGAATGCCACCGGGCGAAATGTTGATTTGAACGATCGTTCCTGTCATCGAGCGGCGGAAGGTCGCGACCCTTGTATCGGATGCTCGGCCGGGACCGAAGGTTTCGCGATAGCGGAGGGTTCGGCTTGGGAGCCGGTGGAATTGAGGATCACGATGTCCACGCGGCGATTGCGGGCGCGGCCTTCTTCCGTGGTGTTGTCGGCGGCGGGATCGTTTTCGGCGTAGCCGGCGATGGAGAGACGGCTGTCGGGGACGTCGAAGCGGCCGGCGAGAAGTTCGAGGAGAGCGATGCTGCGCGCCGCCGACAGGTCCCAATTGCTGCGGAAGCGTCCATTATGAATCGGCACGGAATCGGTATGGCCCTCCAGGCGCACGGGGTTGGGAATACGCAGGATGGCGCCGGCCACTTTGGCGACACTTTCATAGCTTTCCGTGGCGATCTCGTTTTTTCCCGACGGAAACAGCGCGGCCTGGCGGAAGCTGATGACCAATCCGCGGGATTGCATGGAAATCGCGATTTTACCGCTCTTGATTTCCGAGTCGAGTTCCTTGGAAAGGATCTGGAGCGACGACTGGAGTTCGGGGACGGGGACGCTGGCGGGGGGAGCTGGCGAAGGCTGGCGCCCGCCGGGACCCTTCATCATGGCGTTGCCACTGCCTTTTTGATCCGCGGTGCCGCCGAGAACGGTTGCGACGATGGCGCTGAACTGGTTTTGCGAGAGGGCCTTTTTCACGGAATCGGAGACTTGGCTGGCTTTGGAATGGTCGGTTTGCGAGGTGGCGAACATGACCACGAAGAAGGCGAAAAGCAGCGTGATGAAGTCGGCGTAAGAAACCAGCCAGCGTTCGTGGCCGGAGGCTTCGGCGGCAGGTTTTCGATGGGTCATTTTTTACTCTGGGTTTACTCTAGGCTCAGGCCGCCCGCGCGCCCCGCCGGTTTGCGGGCGCGGCGGGGGGTTTACCCTGGGCGGGATGGTCGAGGTAAGGCTCGAGCTTGCTGCGAATGATCATGGGATTCAGGCCCTCGACGATGGCGGAGACGCCTTCGAGCATTAGATCCTTTCGTTCGGTTTCGCGGTGGGACCGGGCTTTGATTTTGCCCGCCGCCGGGAGGAAAAAGAGGTTCGCGGAGGCGACGCCATAAACGGTGGCGACGAAGGCGACGGCGATGCCGTGACCGACCTCTTCGATATTGGCGAGGTTTTTCATGACCTGGATCAGGCCCATGACGGCGCCGATGATGCCGATGGTGGGCGCGAACCCGCCGGCGCTCTCAAAGACCTTGGCGTCGGCCTCCGCGCGTTGTTCCTCAATGGCGATTTGGAGTTGCATCATCTGGCGCAGTTCCTGCAAATCGGTGCCGTCGATGGCGAGATCCAGCGCCTTCTTGAGAAACGGATCGGCGATGGCGGCGGTTTCGGTTTCGAGCGAGACCAAGCCGGTTTTGCGGGCCTTAACGGCGTAGGAGATGATGTCGTTCACCAAGCCGTCCCAGGAGGAACCGCGCTCGCGGAAGATTTCCGGCAAGCGGCGAAGCGCGCCGCGCAGGGCGGCGATGGGAGAATTGACCATGACGGCGCCAAGGGTGCCACCGAAGACGATAATGGCGGCGGTGATCTGGCTGACGTCCTGGATGCGGCCGCCTTCGAGGATCAACCCGCCGACGATGCCGCCCAAAGCGAGCAGCAGACCGCCGATGGAGGCGAGATCGAGGCGGGCCTCATCCGTCCGGGGCTTGTTTGGGGTCTCTGCCATGGGTCAGCGGATCGCCTCGGCTTCGGTCGCCTTTCGAACCGCTTCCGGCCCGGGAAAGCAGTGGACGGCGCGGCGGAACTCGATGACGCGGCGGACGAGCTCGTCGGCGGATTCCAGAACGAGGAATTTCTGGCCGGTGGTTAGGCTGACGACGGTGTCGGGGGTCACCTCGACATGCTCGATAAGGTCCGAGTTCAGAACCATGGGAGTCCGGTTGATGCGAGTGAGGTGAATCATTCCGTTAGCGGTCCGAAGGGGTGCGCCGCGACGCCCTGCTTGCATATCGGCAGGAGCCGCGCGTTGTGTTATGGCCGAGAAGGAGGATTAGCGGACGATGTTGAGAATGGCACGAAGTTCTTTGCGGATTTCGTCCCACTTTTCGAGGATCGGCGGGATAAACAGCTCACCCTGTCGACTTTTCGAATCGAGCGCCGGCTCGCGCGCCGCGGCGGGAACGAGTTTGCCCCTATTTTCCAAATATTTACGAGCGCCTTCGATGGTGAATCGTTTTTCGTAGAGCAAGCGTTTGATCTCTAGGACCAACTCGACATCCTTGCGGCGAAAGAGGCGTTGGCCGGTGCCCGATTTCTTCGGACCCAGGCCGGGAAATTCCGTCTCCCAATAACGGAGGACATAAGGCTTGATCCCCGCCAGACGGCTCACTTCCCCAATGCGGAAGTACAGCTTGTCGGGAATTTCGGGAGGATCGCTTTCTGGTTCAGGATCAACCATTTCCAGCCTGATTTTACCGCAGTCCGGGTCCGGTGCAGGGCAGCGGAGGGAATAAAGCCGCCGGATTCGGGCCTAATATAGGGTATGATCCGCGACGCGGAAGTTCCGAATGTTAGCGGCGTGGGCGCTGGGCCTTGCATCGGCGGCGGCGGGGCAGAGCGGCGCGGTGAAAAAGGTGGACTACGCGAATCTGGGTCCGGCCGTGGGAGCGCAGATGCCCGAATTCAGCGGGCAAGACCAGGACGGCAAGGTTCGTAACTTGAAGAGTCTGCTGGGTCCAAAGGGCGGGTTGGTGCTCGTTTTCCGGTCGGCGGATTGGTGACCGTTTTGTAAAGCCCAGCTCGTGGAGCTGGAACGAAATTCGGGAAGGCTGAAGGCGCTGGGGCTGAGTGTGGTGGGGATTAGTTACGATAGCCCGGCGGTGTTGAAAAACTTCGCGGAACGTAAGGCAATTCACTTTCCGCTGCTCTCGGATCCCGGATTCGAAATTCATCCGCATGCTGGGGTTGCTCAACGAAGAGGTGCCCAAGAAGCAGTCCCTTCTATGGGATTCCGCATCCAGGAGTGTTTTTGCTCGACGGCGCGGGGCGAGTGACGGCGAAGTATTTCGAGGAAGATTTTCGGGAGCGATATACGGCGGCGGCGATCCTGCTGAGGCAGTTCGGCGTGGAGACCGGCGAAGCGCGGGCGGAGGTGGCGGGGAAGCGACTTGACGTTGACGGTGTCGGCGAGCAACGCCGCGGTAAGCGCAGGGGAGCGCATCGGGCTGGCGATCGACATGGAGTTGCGGCCCGGCATGCATGTCTACGCGCCCGGCGTTCAGGATTACATTCCCATCGCCTGGACGATGAAGGATTCCAAGGGATGGACGGCGCACGAGGTGCGGTATCCGGCGGCGGAGCAATTGAATTTGAAGGCCATCGACGAAACAGTGCCGGCGTATCGGGGCCATGTACGGCTGACGCGGGAAATCACCCTCGCGAACGCCGATGGATTGAAAGCGGCGGTGGACGCAAGCGGGACGCTGACGGTGGAGGGTTCGCTGCGCTATCAGGCTTGCGACGACACGATGTGCTACATCCCGGAGACGCTGCCGGTGGTGTGGAAGCTGAAGGTGGAGGCGCTCGATCCGACGCGGGCGCCGGCGGAGTTGCGGCGGAAGTAACGCGCCGCGAAGTTGCCCTCGCTACCCTTTCGACAGCATCAACGCAGCCTGTAACATCGCTCTTGCATAGGCGACGTCGTAGACCATGCCCGCGTAACCGCCGCCGCCTGGATATTGATTGCGGATACCCACTTTGCGGTCGTAATCGAGGGCGCGTTCGTGCTCCGGATAGATGAGCCGTGGGTATTTCACGCGCACCAGTTCGCGCATGACGGCGAGCATGTTATTCTCGCCTTCGTCGATGAAGACTTCGGTGTAACTGTCGTAGGGCTTGCGCACGCGCACGTTGCGGAAGTGGACGTGATTGATGCGGTCGCGGGAACCGAAGTAGCGGCAAACCTCCACCGGATCGTGTCCCATTTCGCGCGTGACGCCGCAATCGAAGGTGATGCCGTTGGCGGGGCTGTTGACGATTTCGATCAGGTGCTTCCAACCTTCCACCGTGCCCATGATCTGGCCGGAGCCGCGGCTGAGGGCGACGGGAGGGTCGTTCGGATGGAGGGCCAGGCGCACGTTGGAGCGCTCGGCTTCGGGGATCACGGCTTTGAGGAAGTAAGTGATGTTGGCCCACATTTCATCGAGTGTGTGCGCGCCTTCTTGCGGGCAGCGGCGGCGAGATCCTTCACGCGATCGGCGTCGAAGGCGGTGAGTCCGGCGCCGCCGCGGCCCTCTTCGGCGTAATAGCCTTCGATGGCGCGATGGGCGTAAAAATTGTATTCGACGACGGGCAGGCCGGCTTTGCCCGCGGCCTGGATGGAAGCTATGAACTTTTCGATTTCCTCGTCGCGTCCGGGCTTGCCGTAGAGGGTGTTGGGGAAGCCGCCGATCATCATATTTCCGAGGGCGAGACCGCCCCTTTTCAGCGTGTCGACGAAGGCGCGCAATTCCGCCTCCTCCCAGGGCATGCGCGGGCCGCCGGTAAGAACGTTATTGACGCCGATTTGCTTCACCTCGCGCATCGCCTCCGCCGTGACGTCGCGGCCATTGACGGGCGCGGCGATTTTCGGCGTTGTGGGACCTTCTTGCGGCATCCCCGCGCCCGGCGTCCACTTGCGCGCTTTCTTTTGCCGCGCCGGAGGAGAGCGCGGGCAGCATGGCCGCGGCGCCGATTCCCCCGATCAGGCTTCTTCTCGAAACACCGGAGTTCTTCATGGACGCTCCTTTCGAACCGGCTCGATTTTATCGCAAACCGCGCTACCAGCCCTGCGGTTCGCCGCGGTTTTGTTCGTCGAGCCACTTTTTGAGCGGGGCGAAATAATCGACGATGGCGGAGGCGTCCATTTGGCGCTGGCCGGTGAGAGCCTCCAATTCGTCGGGCCAGGGGCGGCTTGTACCCATCTTGAGCATGGCGTTCAGGCGGCGGCCGGCTTCGGCGTCGCCGTAGATGGAGCACCGGCTGAGCGGGCCTTCGCATCCGGCGATGTGGGAGAGGGCGCGGTGGAGAGGGCGATGGTGTCGCCGATGGCCTCGTGAAAACCGTCGCTGGCGCTGGCGCGGAAAAGGTAGGGCTGGCGGTCTTGGGCGCGCTGGTAGAAATTGTGGCCGGGTTCGCGGGCGAGCCGCGCAGCTTGCCGTGTAGCCGCCGCTTACTCCGGCGCCCACCTGCGGCGAGACTTCGGCGGAAGTGGCATTTCGATGAAGTAATAGCTTCCCTGCGCCGCTTCGTCGACTTTGGCCGCTATCAGCTCTCCATGGCTGCGGACAATGGGCCAGATGTTCGACCCGAGCACCACCAAGGCGAGTTTCCGGCCGGTCAGATTTTGCTGATACCGGATGTTCTGATCGGACGTAACCATCAATTCGAAGGCCGCCGCTTCCGCGGCGTTTAGAAGCTCCCCGTTTTCAAGCTGCGACGGCCAGTTCATTTCGACGACCGTGAGGACTTCATGCTTGACCAGGAACCTGCGCACGCCGACCGGAACGTTTTTATCAAACAGGATGCGCAACGCGATGACTCTTCGCGTAGGCCAGAATCGCCTGAACACGATCCCGTGGTACCTCGAACTGTTCCGAGATTTCGGCCACGCTCACGCCGTAGTCGAAGTTATCTACAATCGCGTTTACCGGCATACGCGTACCGCGCAGAACGGGCGCGCCGCTTTGCACGCGCGGGTTGACCTCCACCAAGGGGCACTGTGACCAGTCGATTTTTTCTTCCGCGGCCATGGCGACTTCCAACACACCATGATTCCACGTTCCCGCCCAAATCGCCAGGGGCGTTATCCTGTCCGCCGCGCAGAAGATCCTCCGTCGAGGATTGCGAGCGGATGCTTCGGAACGGACGGCGGCGAGGACAAAGCGTTGATAGAATCGTTTGGTCATGAATGGCCAATCGAATTCGAACGGTGCGGGACGGCGGGGATTTCTGGCGAAGCTGGGCGGATTGTCCGGTGTCGCGGCGATGGCGGCGAGCGGGCAGACGGCGGAGGCGGCGGCTTCGTCCGGCACACTGCTGCCCGTTTACGCGCGGCCGATTGCGGGGACGTCGCGGAAGCAGTCTAGCTACGACCGCACGGGAGGCAACGCCGACGCTTGGCCGATGAAAGCGGGCGAGACGCGGGAGGTGTTCCGGGCCGAGGGGCCGGGGGTGATCACGCACGTGTGGTTCACGATCGCCGCGCGGAGCGAATTTCACTTGAAAGAAATGGTGCTGCGGGCGTGGTGGGATGGCGAGGAGAAGCCGAGCGTGGAAGCGCCGGTGGGGGATTTCTTCGGGCTGAATTTGGGATCGTATGTCAATTATCAATCCGAGTATCTGTCGTGCTCGCCGGGGAAATCGTTGAACTGCTATTTCGCGATGCCGTACCGCAAATCGGCGCGGATGGCGATCACGAACGAAGGGAAGCAGGCGGTGGGCGCGCTGTATTCGAACATCGATTACCGCAGCGTGCCGGAGTTGCCTTCCGACGCCTTGTACTTTCACGCGCAATACCGGCAGAGCGCGCCGTGCCATCCGGTGACGGGTGAGGCGGCGAAGCGGAATCTGGACGGCAAGAATAACTATGTGTTCGCCGAGACGCGCGGACGCGGGCATCTGATGGGCGTGACGCTGGGCGTGCTGCAAAACGCCGAAGGGTGGTGGGGCGAAGGGGACGAGATGATTTTCATCGACGACGAGAATAAGCCGGCGATTAATGGCACGGGATCGGAGGATTATTTTCTGGGGAGTTGGGATTTCGGCGGACGCGATACGGCGACGCCATTTGCTTATCAGCAATACGGCGCGCCGATGATTATCAATGGGGAGCGGACGGGCGGGCGTTACTGCTGTTACCGCTGGCATGGGGACAATCCGGTGAGCTTCGGACATTATATGAAGCACACCATCGAGCATGGGCACGCCAACGACCGGGGCGATAATTTCTTTTCGGCGGGGTATTGGTATCAGGACAAACCGTATACGGATTTTCCGGCGTTGCCGCCGGTGGAGGCGCGGATTCCGAGGGTAAAGACGGCTTAGCGGCCGATACCGCCTGCCAACGCGCGCGGCTCGGAAGGCGCGTTCCGAGCCGTGACCGTGAGGGAGCGGAGTTAATGGTCCCTTACCGGTAGTGGCGCAGCGCCTCGACGAGACTTAGGACGCTGGCGCTGGCGACTTTTCCTTCGGCGGTGGCGGGCAGGCGGGCGGCGCGGCCGGTGTGGAATTCTTCGACGGCGGTTTCGCGGCGCAGGAGGCGGAGGACGCGTTCGTCGATGCCGCCGCCGGCGAGGATGCGGATTTCGGGAGCGGCGGCCGTGAAGTAGGATTGCAGGGCGGCGATCTTCGATGACCACGGGCCGGGGCCGCCGTACGTGAGGATGCGGTCGATTTGCCGGAGGCGTTTGAGCTGCGCGATGGCTTCGAGGGGATCGGAGAGTTCTTCGAAGGCGTGATGGAAAGTGGCGGGGTGATTTGGCGCGGCGGCGAGCACGCGGGCGGTGAGGGAGAGATCGGGAAGCGAGCCGCGGCGAAAGCCCAGGACCAGGCCGTCGATAGGGAGCGCGGCGAGCGCGCGGGCGTTTTCAAGAAGCGAAGCGACCTCGCTCTCGTCGTCCACCTGGTGATTTTCGCTCGCCCGCAGCATCACGCGGACGGGGATCGAAACGGCCGCGAGGACGGCTTGAACCATGGCGATAGGCGGTGTGAGGCCGCCGCGGGCGAGATCGCGGACCAGTTCGATGCGGCCCGCGCCGCCTGCTTCGGCTTCGACGGCGTCTTCGACCGAGCAGGCGATCACTTCGAGGAGCGGCATCTTTCCATCTTGCGGCAACGGGCGGGGATTGGGCCACGGGGCGCGATATACTGATATCAGGTAGGATTTTTCGTTTTACGGAGTAGGAATGAACAGCCGTTTCAAGTTCGTGATGGTTACCTCTTCGACGCTGCTGGTGGTGTTGCTGCTCGCCGGCGCGCGTTATGGCCGGAGCGCTTCGCCCGAGGACACTTATCGCCATTTGGCGGTGTATACGGAAGTGTTATCGCGCATTAAAAGCGATTACGTGGAAGAGCCGGACATGAAGAGCGTCACCCTCGGCGCGGTGAACGGGCTGCTCGAATCCGTCGATCCCTACGCCAGCTATTTGAACGCGGATCAGTATAAGCAATACCTGAAGACGAACGATCAGGGAAAGGCCGGCGTGGGCCTGCTGCTGTCGAAGCGCTTCGGATACGTGAATATCGTGAGCGCGATTCCCGGTTCGCCGGCGGCGAAGGCGGGGCTGGCGACGGGCGACGTGGTGGAATCGATCAACGGCGTGGCGACGCGCGATATGCCGCTGGCCTTCGCCGATATCCTGATGCGCGGCGACGCGGGATCGACGGTGGAGCTGGGCATCCTGAGGCTGCGCAAACCGGAGCCGCAAAAGATCACGTTGACGCGGGAGAAGATCGCATATCCGGCGGTGACCGGCAAGCTGGTGGACGGCGTGGGCGTGATCGAGGTGCGAAGCCTCGAAACCGACCAGGTAAAAGAAGTGGACGCGCAGGTGAAAAGCCTGGAAAAACAGGGCGCCAAGCGCTTCGTGTTGGATTTGCGCAATTGCGCCAGCGGATCGCCGGAGCGCGGGATGGAGCTGGCCAGCCTATTCCTGGACAAGGGACTGATCACCTATTCGCAGGGGCAGAAATCGCCGCGCCAGGACTTTAACGCCACGGGGCAGCCGGTGGATGCGAAACTGCCGCTAGTGGTGATCGCCAACCGGGGCACGGCCGATGGAGCGGAGATCGCCGCCGCCGCGTTGATGGACGACAAGCGGGCGCGGGTGGTGGGCGAGAGAACTTACGGCGACGCGGCGGTGCGGAAGGCCATTACGATGGACGACGGCGCGGCGGTGATTTTGTCGGTGGCGAAATTTTACTCGCCGAGCGGAAAGGCGATTCAGGATACGGGCGTGACGCCGAACGTGCCGGTGATGGACGGCGACGTGGCGCAGGATCAAACGGACGAGGATTCGGCCGTGCCAACGCCGGAAACGCCGAAATCCGGCGAAGATTTAATGATGAAGAAGGCCATCGAAGTGGTGAAGCAGGACGCCAGCGTGGCGGCGGCGCGGCCCGCGGAGGCCAACGACAGCGCCCGAAGAGAACTCGCTCCGGCCGACGCCGTTCCCGTTCCTTCGGCCAACGAATTACCCCAGAAGTAACCATGCCTCTTTACGAATACCTCTGCGAGAGTTGCGACGAGCGGTTCGAGGTGATTCAGAAATTTTCCGACGAGCCGCTGACGATTCACGAGAAGTGCGGCGGGCCTGTGCGTCGGCTGATCTCCCCTTCGGCGTTTAACTTTAAGGGCAGCGGCTGGTACGTGACCGATTACGCCAAGGGCAACGGCGGAGCCAAGCCCAAGCCGGAGGGCGAGGCGAAGGCGAGCGGCGAGGCTTCCAAGGAAGGTTCGTCGTCGAAGGAAGGTTCCTCTTCTTCCAAGGAAAGCTCCTCGGCGGCGCCCGCAGCGGCCGCGTCTTCGGATTCCTCGTCATCGAGTACCGCATCCTCTCCAGCGCCGTCGAAATCTTCGTCGTAGGATAGGTTAGGTAAACGAGGAGGGTAGAGATGGCGACGACGCGACGGCATTTCCTTGCCGCGACGGCGGCTGGGATGGCCGCGCCGCTGATGGCGCAAGAGACGGGCGCGGGGCGGAAATCGCCCAACGGCGACGTTCACGTGGCGCTGATCGGAGCGGGCGGGCAGGGGATGGGCGACGCCTCGGCTTCGCGAAGAGTAGCGGGCGTGAAGCTGGTGGCGGTTTCCGATATTTATCAGGGGCGGCTGACGCGTTCGAAAGAGCTTTGGGGCAAGGACGTGTTCGTCACGCGGGATTACCGCGAGGTGTTGGCGCGGCCGGATGTGGACGCGGTGATTATCGCCACGCCGGATCACTGGCACAGCCACATTAGCATCGACGCGATGAACGCCGGCAAGGACGTCTATTGTGAGAAGCCGATGGTGCAGCGCCTGGAGATGGGGCCGGGAGTGATCGAGGCGCAACGCAAGACGGGGCGCATTTTTCAGGTGGGCAGCCAGCGCGTCAGCTCCATCGTGTACCAGAAGGCGCAGGAGATTTTCCGCTCCGGGGCGATCGGCGAGTTGAGCATGGTGGAGGCGTGGTGGGACCGGAACTCGGCGATCGGCGCGTGGGAGTATTCGATCCCGCCGGATGCGACGCCGGAGAACATCGATTGGGACCGGTTTCTTGGCTCGGCGCCGAAGCGGCCGTTCGAGCCGGTGCGTTTATTCCGCTGGCGGAACTACCAGGATTACGGCACGGGCGTAGCGGGCGATTTGTTCGTGCATTTATTCTCCGGGATGCATTTCATCACGGGCGCGCAAGGTCCTCGCCGCGTGTACGCATCCGGCGGGCTGCGCTATTGGAAGGACGGGCGCGACGTGCCGGACGTGTTTTTCGGCCTCTACGATTACGAGGCGCGGGAGGGCGCGCATCCGGCCTTCAACCTTGCGCTGCGGGTGAATTTCGTCGACGGCGGCAGCGAGAACTCCGGGTTCCGGTTCATCGGCAGCGAGGGGATCATGACGGTGGACGAAGGCGTGACGGTGGCGAAGCGTCCGCGGGAGAGCGAGCCGGGCTATACCATCGAAACGTTTCCGGAAGCGGTGCAGAAAGAGTTTTTGAAGGAGTATCGCGAGAAGTATCCCCGGACCACGGCCACCGCGGACTCGATGCGGCCGGACGCCGATGAGACTTTCGATCCGCCGGATGGCTACGACGACCATTTCCACCATCATCAAAACTTCATCGCCTCGGTGCGGAGCCGGAAGCCGGTGGTGGAGGACGCGGTCTTCGGCTATCGCGCGGCCAGCCCGGCGCTGTTGTCGAACGTGAGCTATTTCGAGAAGCGGATTTGCGAGTGGAATCCGGAAAGCATGAGCGTCTAGGAGGCGGCGATGGCGAACGATAACATTCAGATCGCCTTGATTGGCGCGGGCGGGATGGGGATGGGCGACACGGCGCTGGCGCTGAAGGTGGAGGGCGTCAAGCTGGTCGCGGTGAGCGATATTTACGACGGGCGGCTGGAGCGGTCCAAGGAAAAGTGGGGCGCCGATCTTTTCACCAGCTCGCGATTACCGCGAGGTGCTGGCGCGCAAGGACGTGGACGCGGTGATTATCGCCACGCCGGATCACTGGCACAGCCGGATCACCATCGACGCGCTGCGGGCGGGCAAGGACGTCTATTGCGAGAAGCCGATGGTGCATTCGCTCGGCGAGGGGCCGGAGGTGATCGAGGCGCAGCGCTCCACCGGCCACATTCTCCAGATTGGCAGCCAGTATGCAAGCTCGATCGTCTATCAAAAGGCGCGGGAGCTTTTGAAGGCGGGCGCGATCGGCGAGTTGAATTCGGTGGAGGCGTGGCTGGACCGGAACACGGCGATCGGCGCGTGGGAGTATTCGATTCCGCCCGATGCGACACCGCAACGAATTGATTGGGACCGGTTCCTGGGCAGCGCGCCGAAGCGGCCGTTCGAGCCGGTGCGTCTGTTCCGTTGGCGCAATTACCAGGACTACGGGACGGGCGTGGCGGGCGATCTGTTCGTGCATTTATTGACCGGCATGCATTACGTGACCGGGTCGCTTGGGCCGTCGCGGGTTTATGCAACCGGAGGGTTGCGTTTCTGGAAGGACGGGCGGGACGTGCCGGACGCGATGCTGGCGCTGCTGGACTACCAGGCCACGGCGGAGCATCCGGCGTTCAACACGCGGCTGAGGGTGAATTTCGAGAGCGGCGGGGAGGCGGAGGCGTTCGGCGTGCAGTTTGTCGGCAGCGAAGGGAAGATGACGACCAGCTTTAACAGCCTGGTGTTGACGCGGCACCCGAGGGAGGCGGAGCCGGGCTATACCATCGGCACGTTTCCGGAGAAAATCCAGAAGGAGTTTCTGGCCGATTATCACAAGAAATATCCGCCGCAAGCGCCGTCGGCGGACGCGATGCGGCCGGACAAGAAGGAAGTTTTCGCGCCCGAGGGCTTCGACATGCATCTGGAGCATCACCGGAATTTCTACACGGCGGTGCGGACGCGGAAGCCGTTCTTTGAAGACGCCGTGTTTGGGTATCGCGCGGCGGGGCCGGCGCTGCTGACGAACGTGAGCTATTTCGAGCGGCGGGTTTGTCTTTGGGATCCGGAGAAGATGGAGACGGCGGCGTAGAAGGGTTGCGGGCCGCGCAGGGACGATTCCAGCGCGTGGTAGCCGAGGTAGAGGAACGTGCCGCCGGCGATACCGAGCATCCCGCCAAGCCAGCGCGGGCCGGCGAAAGGCGCGAGGCGAAGGGCGAGGCTGGAGCCGGCGAGGGCCATGGATTGGGCGAAAACGGCGGCCAGCAACGCTTTTCGCGGCGAGGCCATGGCGGCGCGAAGGATGCCGCCCAGGGCGAGACCCTCGGGCAGCTTGTGCAGGGCGATGCCGGTGAGGAAAACGGCCTGCAGGTCCTCGAAGCCGGGTTGATGGGAAGCGGTGAGGCTCCAGCCGTCCATGAAACTGTGAAAGCTGGAAGCGGCGAGGAGGGGGATGGCGAAGCCGTGCAGTGGCGTGGCGCATCCGGTGTGGTCGTGATCGTGGGAGCACGTGGGGCAGACCGGATGGACGAAGCGGTTGACCGTCCACATGAGCAGAAACCCGGCGAGCACCCAGGAAAGGCCTCCCGCCCAGCCGAAGTGTTGGGCGATTTCCGGCACGACCCAGAAGAAGGACATCCCCACGAGAACGATACCGCTGAGCAGGACGATGGCGCGGGAAGCGCGCGGGACGCTCTCGAGCCAAACGCCGGCGAGGGCGCCGGTGACGCCGATGAGAACGATGAAATAGACGGGATTCAGGGGCACAAAAGGCGGGCGGAGGCTCCCGATTCTCACTGTAGCATCGGGGCGGCGCCCGGCTTTTGGCGGAGGCGTTTATTTCGCGGCGGGGGTGGAGCGCGAACGGCGCGGGGGCCATTCCGCCGTTGCTCTCGCAAAGAACTCGCGGCCAAGCGGTGGAATGTCGGAATATTCGATCGGCGCCGCATCCAGACGCCGCGCCTGCGCGGGCGTCAGACGCAGGGGTTTCTTCGGGTCAAGCCGATAGCGTTGCATCGTACCCCCTCTGCTCGCGTTCGTTCGCCTTCTGCGCGGAAATCAGCCGGCTGACTTTGCCGCGCCGGGCGTAGCCGACGGCAAAGAGCCGCCGTTCCTCTTTGTAGCCGCGTCGGATGCACCTGCTTCCCAGCCCGCCGCAGGTCGAGAGAACAAGAGTTTGCGTTAAAGCCCGCCTCCGGTGCAACTGAGGTAAATTGAGAACACGTACGTGGCACGCGGCTCGGTTTTCGTCAAGCGCTACGCGACGACCGGCGGGACGTAATTCGGGATGGTGGCCAGATGTTGGCTCGGACATGACGATGAGAACGCCTTTCCGAAACCTGCTTTGCGGCATGACGGTCTCCGGCGCGTTCGTCTTGGCGCAGACTCCGATTTCGGTGAATGTGTCCGAGGTTCCGAATGGGCCGGCCTGGAAGAACGTATCGATCAAGGTCACGAACCAGTCGGCCTCGCCGATTACCGCCATCGCAGTGCGGTCGCTGTGCGCCCTTAAGTCGGGCGGGAGGCCTCCGAACAGCGTCGGAAGGCGCGACGATCCTTTTGTGCGGATACGTCCCGGCATCGATGCCGCGATCGCGCCCGGAGGGACGATGGAGTACCAGATCGGAGGCGCGCCGCCGCCGTTTGGCGATTGGGCGTGTACGGGAACGGTGGAAGCGGCTCTCTTCCTGGATGGCACGGCGATCGGCGACGCGACGATGGTCGACCGTCTTCGGCGGTCAAGGGTACTGACGGCGAGGGAGATCGCCTGGCACATCACGGCCCTGAGCCGGTTTCAGGGGAGCCGAAAATCGGAGCGATACCGTCCTGGATGCCTTGGAAGATCATCGGGCCTCGACCGAATCGACGGCTCGCAATTCCGACGAATTCGTCGCCGTCGAAAGCGTGTCGCTTCGTGGTCAGTCACAATTTGTTCGACATGGAGTCGATGGACCGTCGCGCGCCGGTGGATGCATCGCGCCTCGACAGGCTCCTATTCGCCTTGGAGCAATGGCAGTTGCGCCTGGCGTCGCAGATTTCGCAAGCCCCGCCGCAGTGACGTGGTGCGATATTCGGGCACGGTGATAGGATCGTCGAAGGCGATCTTGCCAGCAGGTAAAAGGGGCGCTCCATGTTAGAGGCCGTGAATGGACCGGAAAGAGCGGCACTGCCCGCGCCGTATATCGAGGAGATGTTGTCGTTCGATCTGGTGCGGGTGGTGGAGGCGGCGGCGATCGCCTCGGCGCGCACGATGGGGAAGGGCGACCGCGACGGATCGGACCACGCGGCGGTGCAGGCGATGCGCGAGGCGTTCGAGGAAGTGCCCATCGCCGGGACCATCGTCATCGGGGAGGGCGAGCGCGACGAAGCGCCGATGTTGTATATCGGTGAACGCGTGGGAGCGCGCGCCGAGGGCGCCGGCGCATACCCGGAGATCGATATCGCCGTCGATCCGCTGGAGGGCACGAATCTTTGCGCGACGGGCGCGGCGAATTCGATCGCCGTGTTGGCGGCATCCGAAAGGGACGGGCTGCTGCACGCGCCGGATTGTTACATGGAGAAGATCGTGGCGGGGCCCGCGTGCCGGGGGGTGTTGGATCTGGATGCGCCTCCGGAGCGGAACTTGCAAGCGATCGCCAAGGCATTGGACCGGCGGGTTGAGGATTTGGTGGTGATGGTGCTGGACCGGCCGCGGCACGAGGCGCTGATCGCGGCGATCCGTGCGGCGGGGGCGCGGATTCGATTGATCGGCGATGGAGATTTGTCGGCGGGGATCGCGGCGGCGGTTCGGGGTGCGGGCGTCCATGCCGTGATGGGCACGGGAGGCGCGCCGGAGGGCGTGATTACGGCCGCGGCGATGCGCTGTCTGCAAGGGGAGATGGTGGCAAGGCTGGTGGTCGACACGCCGGAGCTGGAGGCGCGCGTGGAGCGGATGGGCATTCGCGACCCCCGGAGGGTGTACCGCGCGGAAGATCTGGCGCCGGGCACGCACATCATTTTTGCGGCGTGCGGCGTGACGGAGGGCGCGCTGCTGCATGGGGTGCGATTCTTCGGCGACGGTTGCCGCACGCACTCGATCGTGATGACGCTGGCGTCGAATAAGGTGCGCTTCGTCGACAGCATTCATATGGGCAAGGGGCCGGGGCCGCGGGGAGTGCGGCTGTATTAAAGAACCGGCGTACGGCAATTCAAGCCAAAACACACTTGAAATAGGGAAACCCGCGCTCCCCAAATCGCAGTCACCGCCCCCGAAAATATTTCTTCTCCTTCCCCCTCAACGCCTTACACGCCATTCGCGAATTCCGCCCCTCGCTTTCCCCACCCCCCGCGCTATCGTGTAACCAAGAGCGAGACGACTGATCATCTTCGTCCTCGCCGCTAAGTGGTCTTCAACCTAGGCACTGGAGATCGCGAATGCAAAAAGGTGGGCGCTGGCCGCTCGCGTTCGACGCGGTCCCTAACCTGTGCAAGGGCAAATGAACGGGTTTTAGATCTTCGTAAAAAAGCAACGTTGCATTATAAGTGGAAACAAAGGAAAGAAAGTAAGTAAGTAAGGACGCATCGTCGACGTAACTATGTTACGCGCCAAAATTGTTGAAGTATTACTGTTTCCAAATTTCCGTCTATGAATCTAACAGCGGATTCATCCTCGGCAGCGCGGAACCCCCGCCCAATCCGTGGCCGGAGACCGCCTTCCCGTTAGCGGCTGACTAGTTGCTGAACCAAAACCGCCGTCGACGTGAGAACAAGGAGCAACGCGGCCCAAGCGCCCTTCGCGTGCGAAACAATCCCGGATCGGGCCTGCCACCAGCATGTCGATCGCGAGAAGCGGACCAATGACCAGTCCCGTAGTTTCCGCGACGGTCCCTCCCAACCCGCTACCAAAGGCGCTTTTGCCGCCCGCGCTATTAGATACAAGCCGAAACATTGCGCCACCGCTGACAAGTCCGCCGGCCTTTGGCAACCGCACACGATCCAGTCGCAAACCGCCCACAACTTCTTGAGCGTCCGGACGGTGGCAAAGATCGCCACCCACGTCCCAACAAACCCGAAGGCGATCCAAATTGCCTTCGATTCCGGAACCGCATTCCCCTTCAAAGCGTCCGAGACAAACGTAGGCGTCAACACGACCCGAAAGACGATGAACGCCACCACTATCGCCCCAGCGGCGATCCGCATGCACACCGCCAACGGATTGACCCTCAAGAACCGATGCCATCGGCGAATTTGCGAATACTCCATCTTGAGAGTGACGGCTTCACAAGCCCGTTGAGTCGTTTTAGCTCACTGCCCCGCCTTCGCTCCCTGGTGTCGGAATTTACGCTGAAAAAGAACCCACCCCGCGTCCTTCGAGGATTGGCCGCTTAACGGTCACAAAAATCTTCTCCCCCCATCCCCTTCATTCCATTACCCTCCCCGCCCCGTTCCCCCTTCCCGCCTCCCCCTCCCCTGCTATCCTCCCTTCCGAAGAGGAAATTTCCCTAAGGAATCACGAATGTCCATCCACCGCCCATCCCGTCTCGCCCCCATCGCGCTCTTTCTCTCTCTCACCCTCGCCATCCCCACCCAAGCCCAGGTTTCCCTGCTCTTCTCCCCCCTCCCCCTCCGCGCCTCCCGCACCGTCGGCATCCGCGGCGTCGGCCTCTGGACCGTCCTCGTCTGTAACGACGGCCCCGCCTTCATCAACCTCCCCGAGGAGCGCGTCCTCATGGCCGCCCCCGCCCTGCTCGCCCTCGACCACGCCACCGCCCTCGCCACCCTCACCCAAAGCCACGTCCACGACCGCAGCGTCGTCATCGCCAACCTCCTCCAGAACGCCGTCTTCCTCTCCTCCATCTTCACCGCCGGCGGCCTCATCGCCGCCAGCCCCCGCATCATCGTCAGCCTCACCCTCGGCGCCAGCGGAGCCATGCAACTCGCCAACGCCATCAAAGGCCAAGCCCCCGACCTCTCCGGCATCCAAGCCAATCTCCTCGAAACCAACCTCCCCCTCGGCCCCTCCGTCTGCGCCACCCGCACCGTCCTCGCCGGCATCCACTCCGGCGTCCAACCCGTCGCCGCCACCCTCCCCTAACCGCCCCCGGAAAAACGTGACAAAAATCGTGACGAAACCGTGACGCAGCGTGACGAAACCGCCCTGCGATGCCATGCCCCCTGCCGCGGCGATTCACCCGAAAGTCCCCGCAATCCCCGCTTCAAGCATCGCGCCGCGAGCCGTTCGACCTAGCCCATGTGCGGCCGGTTCATCGCGCGTTCCGTCATGCCGAGAGCGCCCAATCTTTCCGAATGTGGCGCCAGGCGCGGGTGCAACGGCGGCTCGGCCCGCCGCGCAATCCGGACGAAACGGAGGAACTTCTCCGGCGCGAAATGCCTAAGTACACCAGTTCAGTAGTTCGCTAACGTAACCGGATGGCGCCCGCACCTCCACGACCGTGAAAACCACGGGTAGGGCGTTAGAACCCGGCGTCTCGCATCAACGTGACAGCGGCCTGATATTTCTTGCCGGCGAATTGATCGCCACGACCCCTGCGGGGGGATGTCGCTCCGCTTACCGCCGAATGCTATTCCGAATCGCGCTCATCCAATCGGAAAACAGCGGGACGTAAAGTCTGCGTCGAACCGGCTGCGCTTTAGCGGCGTTTTGTAGCAGGGAAACAATCTCGGCCGCCGGCACGCGCCTCGCAACCGTGTCCACCGCTGCGAAACGTACCACCTGGCTGGGGTCGATAATGAAGACGGCTGGCTTGGCGATGCCGCCTTTCTCGCGGGAGTTGAAGATGCCCCAGTCCCTAACGACGCGACGTTCGGTATCGCACAAAATCGGAAAAGGCAAAGAGAGGTGAACCCGCAGGGCCTCCGATTCGTCGGGTGCATCCACCGAGACAGCCGCTACGCTCGCGCCCGCCGACCGGATTTCCACGTAGTGCTCCCGGTAGTCCGCCAACTGGCGGAGGCAGAAAGGTCACCAATTGCCGCGATAGAAGAGCAGCGCCAGTCGGCCGTGTGAGGCCAACTCCGACAGCCGCCGCGGCACTCGTGTCGAATCTGGCAGTTCGAAATCCCGTGCAAGTTCGCCCGCGATGGGAGCCTCTGCCATCGCCCCAGGTTAACACTCCGGCCGGACGTGCCGGCTTACTTCGACTACACACGCCTATCCCTCCTCGTGCCGCGGCTTTGTAGCACATCGCCGCGCCGCCGGGGCCTTAAACGTAACCGCGTACTCCTGTCAGATCGCTCGTAACGCCGCGGGGTTTACCCATTCATCTTGACGGTTTGTCATTCTGGACAAGTGTCGCGATCGGGAAGTTGCTTCATCGTAAGTACGGAAAACCGATTGAGTAAGTGCAGTGGAAGGCCCTTAGGGCTTTTCGGGCGCCGGCTGCCAGAGCTCAATCTTATTCCCATCCAGGTCATAGATCCAGGCGAACTTCCCGTAGGACTCATTCATTCGCTTGGCGTCGATCTTTACTCCCTCTTGTTTTAAACGGTCGAGCAATGCATCCAGATCGTCCACGATGTAGTTGACCATGAACGGTTGCGTGGCTGGGATATAGTCGGTGGAGGCCGAAAAAACAGTCCAAACCGTAACGTGTTCCTTTTGCGGGTCGTCGTGTTCGCGCCATGGAAGCATCGCGCCGTGGCCTTTATCGGCGAGTCCAAGATGCTTCGAATACCATTCGCGCATCGGATCGCGATTCGCGGATTTGAAGAAGACACCGCCGATTCCAACGATGCGCCCGCGCTGCTCCCCTTTGACGGGCGGCTTCGACGTTTCAGTTTGCTTAGATTGCACTTCCTGTTCTCCTTTTAAGCAGGCCGAGATGAGCAACACCGAGCTGAGCGCGGCTGTGCTCCAGAGTATTCCTTGCATCTGTGGATTGTACACAAGTTTCGATTCGAACGGAGAAAACAGTTCGCTCAAGGTTCGCCGCGGCGTTTACAAATTCATGATGGGCCACGACGTTCCCGGAATAAGTGAGCCAAAGCCAATTGCAAGCCCCCGGGATCTTGCCCCGTTCGCTGTCCCCGCCTATCTGAGACTCGCTTGAATATTGGTCGGGAACGAATGAATCACCTGCTGGTCGTACAAAACCTCGGTCCACCACCAGGAGCCGTAAGCGATCAGCGTCAGAACCCCCGCCATCAGGCATACGTTACGAAACAAGCGCGGGTTGTCGTGGGTAAGGCGCAGACAAAGCCCCCCAACGCCAAGTAGGACCAACAGAATCTCCGCCAACGGCGGATCGCGGTGTATTTCGTAAGGATTGACGATGGACGCGATCGCGCCTGCGGCGAGTCTATGCGCCCGTGGCTCGACCAAGTGCGCGAAGTGTTGACTCAGTTCCCACAGGCCGATCAGTAGGCAAGCCACCGCGGGCGCGTACGATGCCCACAGCAGCGCGATTCGCCGGTTTGCCGGCCGGGAGCCGCGCCCGGTAAAGCGCACACAAACCAAACCAGGACAGCATGAATAGGATTCCGCCATTGAGCGTGGCGCCGCGAAGGATCTCAATCTGGTCGTGAAACTCGCGCAGGCGTCCAAGCTTATCCTCGCCCTGTAGAAGCAACTTGCTCTCCTGCAGGCTGAAGAACTCGGTTACCAATTGCGAACCGATCTCGGTCGTCTCTGCGCAAAGCGCCGCTCGTCCCCCAGTCAGAGCGATCAGTTCCTCCGGTAGTTTGGTCGCCATTAGAACGCCGTGGTCGTCGCAATACTCGTGCAGATACACTCCCTGCCGAATGGAGGTTTGAGTAGGCATCCGGTGCAGGATTTCAGTGTCGTCGAAAAAGTCGCTGGAGATGCGCGAGACGGCGGAGCCCAGAAAATACCCCAGGGCCAGGATCAGGACTCCGCCCACGGCCTGCCGCGTCGCATCCGACATGGCGCTGAAGATCGGAAACGTCAGGTCTTGTTCGCCGGTGCCGGTCTGGAAAAAGATCCGCATGAACAGCCACAGCCACGGCAGAGCCAGCGCGCCGACAACCATCGTGTCAAATGCGAACTTAAGCGAATCCATCGCAGTTGAAGTATACAAACTTCAGGTCCGCTTCGCAGCCTTTATGTCAAAACCGCATTCACAAAAATCTTTTCCCCCCATCCCCTTCATTCCATTACCCTCCCCGCCCCGTTCCCCCTTCCCGCCTCCCCCTCCCCTGCTATCCTCCCTTCCGAAGAGGAAATTTCCCCAAGGAATCACGAATGTCCATCCACCGCCCATCCCGTCTCGCCCCCCTCGCGCTCTTTCTCTCTCTCGCCCTCGCCATCCCCACCCAAGCCCAGGTCTCCCTGCTCTTCTCCCCCCTCCCTCTCCGCGCCTCCCGCACCGTCGGCATCCGCGGCGTCGGCCTCTGGACCGTCCTCGTCTGCAACGACGGCCCCGCCTTCATCAACCTCCCCGAGGAGCGCATCCTCATGGCCGCCCCCGCCCTGCTCGCCCTCGACCACGCCACCGCCCTCGCCACCCTCACCCAAAGCCACGTCCACGACCGCAGCGTCGTCATCGCCAACCTCCTCCAGAACGCCGTCTTCCTCTCCTCCATCTTCACCGCCGGCGGCCTCATCGCCGCCAGCCCCCGCATCATCGTCAGCCTCACCCTCGGCGCCAGCGGAGCCATGCAGCTCGCCAACGCCATCAAAGGCCAAGCCCCCGATCTCACCGGCATCCAAGCCAATCTCCTCGAAACCAACCTCCCCCTCGGCCCCGCCGTCTGCGCCACCCGCACCGTCCTCGCCGGCATCCACTCAGGCGTCCAACCCGTCGCCGCCACCCTCCCCTAACCCGCCCCCGGAAAAACGTGACAATAATCGTGACGAAACCGTGACGCAGCGTTAGGTTCGAACCCGGCGTTGCGCGCCAACTTGTCTGCGGCCTGCCCTCTCCTGCCGCCGGCTGGAAGCGGTTTGAGCCGATAAACCCTTTGCCACCACACGCGGGTAATCTCCCACGCGGCGACGAATCGGCTCTATTATTTTGAGGTTGCGGCGAGAACGGCTGCAACGAAGCCGGACACGGTGGCGTTCAGAATGTCCAGAAGTTGGCTCAAGCTGCGGCCGCGATCCGCTGCCTGCTGCTTGAGTTTCGTCATTACCGCGGCTCGATCCTGGCGAAAGATCTCGATCAGAAAGGACTGAGGGTGCAGCGCGCGCACACCCCACGCCGCCAAGTGCTCGGGCCTGAAGTGGCGAAGGTTGAAGCTTAAGAGGATCGCCGCCTCGCCGTGAACCGCGGCGGCGGCCACGTGACGGTCCTTTTCATCGTTCGTCATCCTCGGAATCAGCGGCTCGTAACCGCGGATCCAAGCCTCGCTGAAGTGGGCGCGCAGTTCTTTTTCAAGATGGGCGGTCAGAGACTCGGGCCACCCGAGTTTCGATTCCAAGGTCCGGGTAGCCTCTCGAAGAATCTCATCTGACCATTTCGGCTCAAAAAGCCGGGGCGGCTCCGCAAGGCGCAGGAGCGTATCGCATAAAG
Organism: uncultured Acidobacteriota bacterium; assembly: GCA_963823105.1. Lineage (GTDB taxonomy): Bacteria > Acidobacteriota > Terriglobia > Bryobacterales > Bryobacteraceae > JAJYKC01. The sequence goes on along the minus strand of CAWGKC010000002.1, from coordinate 225,190 downwards.
AGAAGTTGGCGAGGACGCAGGCGTCCAGCACCACGAGCGGTGTGCCCGTCATTCCGGACTGGGGATCTGCACTCGCTCATACAAGCCCGCCTGATCGACCGCCTGGCCGATTCTGCGGAGCGCATCGAGCCGCTGCTGGCCACGCTGGCGTTCGTCGAAGAACTGTCGAACCGCCTGCTCGATCAATTCATCGCTGCTCCGATAGCGGCCGTTGGCGAGTTCCTGCTCCACCTGTTTTGTCAAATCCGCCGGCAGCGTTACGTCCATGGCCCTCTCCTCTCCCTCATTTTACGCGCTCGCGGCGCCATAATAACGATGCTCAATCCGGGTAACTGCTTTTTGCGATCTTCCGCCGCCTTCATTTGTCATTCACAAAAATCTTTTCCCCCCATCCCCTTCATTCCATTACCCTCCCCGCCCCGTTCCCCCTTCCCGCCTCCCCCTCCCCTGCTATCCTCCCTTCCGAAGAGGAAATTTCCCTAAGGAATCACGAATGTCCATCCACCGCCCATCCCGTCTCGCCGCCATCGCGCTCTTTCTCTCTCTCACCCTCGCCATCCCCACCCAAGCCCAGGTCTCCCTGCTCTTCTCCCCCCTCCCCCTCCGCGCCTCCCGCACCGTCGGCATCCGCGGCGTCGGCCTCTGGACCGTCCTCGTCTGTAACGACGGCCCCGCCTTCATCAACCTCCCCGAGGAGCGCATCCTCATGGCCGCCCCCGCCCTCCTCGCCCTCGACCACGCCACCGCCCTCGCCACCCTCACCCAAAGCCACGTCCACGACCGCAGCGTCGTCATCGCCAACCTCCTCCAGAACGCCGTCTTCCTCTCCTCCATCTTCACCGCCGGCGGCCTCATCGCCGCCAGCCCCCGCATCATCGTCAGCCTCACCCTCGGCGCCAGCGGAGCCATGCAACTCGCCAACGCCATCAAAGGCCAAGCCCCCGACCTCACCGGCATCCAAGCCAATCTCCTCGAAACCAACCTCCCCCTCGGCCCCGCCGTCTGCGCCACCCGCACCGTCCTCGCCGGCATCCACTCAGGCGTCCAACCCGTCTCCGCCACCCTCCCCTAACCGCCCCCGGAAAAACGTGACAAAAATCGTGACGAAACCGTGACGCAGCGTGACGAAACCACCGCGCCATTGCATGAGACAGCTTCCCGATTAATCCCCGACGTCGCTACTCGTAGACCTCGCGCCGGTGCGCGATTCGGGTCACTTTTACGCGGGTCGCCGCATCGTCGAGGATGTACACAACGCGCCAGTCACCCACGCGGACGCGCCATTGATCCTTATAGCCTTTCAATTTCTTGCATCCCGCGGGCCGGGGCGTCGCGCCCAGAGATTCGACCTTGCGGACAACACGCGCCAGCAGGTTATCCGGCAACGCTTCGAGCTCCTTCCTCGCGGCGGGCGTCACCTCGACGCTGCAATTACTCACGCAACCGGCCGCGTTTGACGAGGTCCGCCTTGATCTTTTCGAGCGGTATCCCCTTCTCGTTGCGGCGCGATTCCGAAATCAGCCCGTCCCAGAAGTCCTCCAGAATTGCGCCGTATTTCTTGAGGTCGATTTGAACCGCCACCTTGCGACCTTTCCCATCGGTGACAAATTGGATGCCGTTCATCGTTCCATTGTCCTTCACGCGACGACATCGGCGCATCGGCGCACCACCCCCCGCGCTACACTGTTATTTCCTCCCCCGCCAGATACCATGGCCTCCGATACGCCCTTCGTTCATCTCCACTGCCACTCCGACTACTCCTTATTAGATGGCGCTTGCGAAATCTCGCAGCTCATGCAGCTTGTCGCCGAGCAAAAATCCCCCGCCGTCGCCCTCACCGACCACGGCAACCTCTTCGGCGCCGTCGAATTTTACAACGCCGCCAAATCCGCCGGCGTCCACCCCGTCATCGGCTGCGAAGTCTACGTCTCCCAAAAGGGCCGCAAGCTCCGCGACGATTCGGACCGCTACAACCACCTCGTCCTCCTCTGCCAAAACCAGCAAGGCTACCGCAACCTCATCAAGCTCGTCTCCACCGCCTATCTCGAAGGCTTCTACTACAAGCCCCGCATCGATAAGGACCTGCTCAGCCGCCACTCCGAAGGCCTGATCGCGCTCTCGGCCTGCCTTCGCGGCGACATCAACGAAACCCTCCTCGCCGACCGCTACGACGAAGCCCGCCGCCTCGCCTACGAATACTCGGACCTCTTCGGCAAAAACAATTTCTTCCTCGAACTCCAGGACCACGGCCTCGACAAGGACAAGTCCCTCCTCCCGCTCGTCTACCGCCTCTCCAAAGACACCGGCCTCCCGCTCGTCGCCACCAACGACGCCCACTACCTCCGCCGCGACGACGCCCGCGCCCACGAAATCCTCCTCTGCATCCAGACCGGCAAGACCATGAGCGACCAGAATCGCATGCGCTTCGACCGGCCGGAGTTCTACCTCAAACCGCGCGCCGAAATGCTCGCCCTCTTCCCCGATTCCGAAGACGCGCTGGACCGCACCTGGGACATCGCCCAACGCTGCCAGGTCAAGCTCGAAAAGGTCAAGGAGCCGTTCCCCAAATTCGACGTCCCCGCCGAACACTCCACCGACACCTATTTCGAATTCATCGTCCGCCAGGGCTTCGAACGCCGCCGCCAGCGCCTCGAAACCCTCCATCGCGACGGCGCGCTCAAGAACGATCTCGCCGCCTACGCCGAACGCCTCGACCGCGAAATCGGCATGATCCAGCAAATGAAGTTCTCCGGCTATTTCCTCATCGTTTGGGACTTCATCCGCTTCGCCAAATCGCGCGGCATCCCCGTCGGCCCCGGCCGCGGCTCGGCCGCCGGCAGCCTCGTCAGCTATTCCATGGAGATCACCGACGTCGATCCCCTTCAATACGGCCTGCTCTTCGAACGCTTCCTCAATCCCGAGCGCGTCAGCATGCCCGACATCGACGTCGATTTCCACACCCGCCGCCGCGGCGAGGTCATTCAATACGTCACCGAAAAATACGGCCGCGAGCAAGTCGCCCAGATCATCACCTTCGGCTCCCTCGCCGCCCGCGCCGCCATCAAGGACGTCGGCCGCGCCCTCGACCTGACCTTCGCCGAAGTCGAGCGCGTCACCAAGCTCGTCCCCAACCAGCTCAACATTAAGCTCGCCGACGCCTTCAAACAGGAGCCCGGCTTCGAGGAAGCCGCCCGCAAAGACCCGCGCGTCCGCGAGGTCCTCGAAGTCTCCCGCAAAATCGAGGGCCTCGCCCGCAACGCCGGAGTCCACGCCGCCGGCGTCGTCATCAGCCCCGTCCCCCTCCAGGAACTCGTCCCGCTTTATAAAACAAATCGCGACGAAATTGTCACTCAGTACGACATGTCCGCCCTTGAGAAGCTTTCGCTTCTCAAGATGGACTTCCTCGGCCTCACCACCCTCGACATCGTATACGACGCCGTCTCGCTCATCGAAAAACATCGCGGCGTGAAGCTCGACATCGACAACCTTCCCCTCGAAGATCCGCCCACCTACGCCATCTTCTCCAAAGGCTTCACCAGCGGCGTCTTCCAGTTCGAATCCTCCGGCATGCGCGACATCCTCCGCAAATACCAGCCCGTCCGCATCGAGGATCTCTGCGCCCTCAACGCCCTCTACCGCCCCGGCCCCATCCAGGGCGGCGTCGTCGACGACTTCATCGATCGCAAGCATGGCCGCAAGCAAGTGGTCTACGATTTCCCCATCCTCAAGGAAATTCTCGAAGAGACCTACGGCATCATGGTCTACCAGGAACAGGTGATGCAGGTCGCCAACCGCCTGGCCGGCTATTCGCTCGGCGAAGCCGACATCCTCCGCCGCGCCATGGGCAAAAAGAACGCCGAGGAGATGGCCAAGCAGCGCGCCCGCTTCCTCGCCGGCGCCGCCGAGCGCGGCTACAACGAAAAGAAGGCCGCCAAAACCTTCGACCTCATGGAGCAGTTCGCCGGCTACGGCTTCAACAAATCCCACTCCCTCGCCTACGCCTACCTCGCCTTCATCACCGGCTATCTCAAAGCCCATTTCCCCAGCGAGTTCATGTCCGCGCTCCTCACCTCCGAAACCGGCAACACCGCCAAGGTGGTCAAGTACATCAACGAGTGCCGCGACATGGGCATCGCCGTTCTCCCTCCCGACATCAACGTCTCCGACCGCGACTTCACTCCCTCCCCCGCCGGCATTCGCTTCGGCCTCGGAGCCATTAAGAACGTCGGCGGCGGCGCAGTCGATCTCATCGCCGCAAGCCCGCGCCGCCGGCGCGCCTTTCACCACCCTCTTCGATTTCTGCGAACGCGTGAACCTGGGCGCCGTCAACCGCCGCATGATCGAGAGCTTCATCAAAGCCGGCGCCATGGATTCGCTCGAAGGCAACCGCTCCCAGTTATTCGCCGTCGTCGAATCGGCGATGGAAACCGGCCAGCGCGCCCAGCGCGACCGCGAGTCCGGCCAAGCCGGATTGTTCGGCGATCTTCTCGATTCCGGCGACGCCTCCCACGCCGCCCCTCTTCCCAAGCTCCCCGATTGGTCCCCGCGCGAAAAACTCGCCGGCGAAAAGGAAGTCCTCGGCATCTATGTGACCGGTCACCCCCTCGATGCCTTCGAAGACAAAATTCGCGATCTCTCCACCCACTCCACCGAAGGCCTCGAAGACCTTCCGCGCGGGACCGAAGTCTCCCTCTGCGCCGTCCTCACCGGCATCCAACGCCGCCGCAACAAAGACGGCAAGCTTTGGGCCGCCCTTCAAATCGAGGATCGCAAAGGCAGCCTCGAAGGCATGGCCTTTTCCACCCAGTACGAGAGCGTACTCTCCTCGCTCGTCGAAGACACTCCCATGCTCGTGCGCGGCCTCATCCTGCCCGAGGAAAACGCCTCGCCCAAGATCTCCATCCAGAGCCTCGTACCGCTCGAAAACGCCCGCGTCGACCTGCCTTCGCTCATCTCCATCCGCATCCCCGTCGGCGCAAACGGCGAATCCGCCCGCGCCGCCGAGCTCAACCAACTCTTCTCCCGCAAGCCGGGCGATGCCAACGTCCGGCTCCGCCTCGAAAAACCGCGCGACTTTTCCGTTATCCTGGATGTTACCGCCAAGGTCCGGCCGGATAAGGAATTCCGCGCCGAGGTCGAGCGTATCTGCGGGCCCGAGTCCGTCGAGATTTTAGCGAATTAAAGGATCGGCCCAGTGAGCGCGCCCGCACCGTCCAAAATGCCGGAACAAGATCCACAATTCGCTCCCGAATCTCCCGCACCCCCCGTCGAGATCGTCTCTAACCCCGCCTACGACCGCGTTCTCCTCGCCCGCCATCCCAAGCGCCCCCACACCCTCGATTACATCCAGCGCATTTTCACCGGCTTCGTCGAACTCCACGGCGACCGCGCCTTTTCCGACGACCCCGCCATCGTCGGCGGCATGGCCTATCTCGATGGCCGCGCCGTCGTCGTCATCGGCCAGCAAAAAGGCCGCGACACCAAACAAAAACTTCACCGCAACTTCGGCATGCCGAAACCGGAAGGCTACCGCAAGGCTCTTCGCATCATGAGCCTCGCCGCCAAGTTCAACCGGCCCATTATCACTTTGCTCGACACCCCCGGCGCGTATCCCGGCATCGACGCCGAGGAGCGCGGCCAGGCCGAAGCCATCGCCGTCAACCTCCGCGAAATGTCGCGCCTCGGCGTTCCCATCCTCGCCACCGTCATCGGCGAAGGCGGCAGCGGCGGCGCGCTCGGCCTCGGCGTCGCCAATCGGGTTTATATGTTGGAAAACGCTTATTACAGCGTCATCACCCCCGAAAGCTGCGCCGCCATCATCTACCGCGACTCCGGCCAGGCCCCCCGCGCCGCCGCCGCCCTCCGCCTCACCGCCCCCGATCTCCTCAAACTCGGCCTCATCGACGGCATCGTTCCCGAACCCGAAGGAGGCGCTCAGAACGACTACGACTCCGCCGCCGCCGCCCTTCGCGCCACCCTCCTCAAAGCCCTCGACGAGATCAAATCCCTTTCCCCCGCCGCCCTCATTGAGGACCGCTATCAAAAATTCCGCCACATGGGCAATCTTTCCCTAACCGGCGAGGACCGTTGACCTCCGCGCCGATCCTATGACCTCCGGCTCGAAAAAAGCCCTGATCCTCGGCCTGCTCTTCGCCGCCGCAGTCGTCGCCTTCTTGGTCATGTCCTCGCTCCACTTGGCTCAATACAAAGCCGAGGTCTGCATCGATTTCAACGGCCGCTCCCAATGCCGCACCGCGGCCGGCTCCACCGAGGAGTTTGCCCTCCGCTCCGCCACCACCGACGCTTGCTCCACCCTCGCCGGAGGCGTTACCGAGGTCATGGCCTGCGAACACTCCACCCCCACCAGCGTCCGCTGGCTCAAGCGCCCGTAGCCGGTGACACCGCCCTTTAAAACCGGTAACCTGTTCACTTGCAACACAGTTAGCGCTCACTTCGCGCTCCATGAACCCCTGCCGCCGCGATTCTTCATGCTAAGCTGGACTTTTCAGAACAAATGGGCTGAAAATTACGTCTTAATCTGGCGGAGAGACATATCACTTGAAGCGCAAATGGAAAATCCTGCTGGTCGTCGCCTTGGCACTCCTCGTGGCCGGCGGCATCTTCGCCAGTGTTCGCATTAACCAACGGGGCATCGTCACCCTCCAATCCGGAAAGGTACTGCGGGAGGATCTTACCGCCATCGTCACCGCGTCCGGCGAAATCAAGCCGAAGGATTATCACAACCTCGGCGCCAACGCCATCGGTCCGCTCGTCGCCATCTATGTTAAGGAGGGCGATCACGTCCGTAAGGGCGAGGTGGTCGCGCAGATTCAAGCCGACCAGCCCAAAGCCGACGTCGCCGCCCAGCGGGCGAACATTCAAGGCTCTCTCGCCGATTCCGCCGCCGCCGAGGCCGGCATGGCCGCGCAGGCCGATGGCGTACGCAACGCTCAGGCCACCCTCGACAAAGCCCACGCCGAACTCGATCGCACCAAGATCAATCTCGACCGCTACAAACAGCTATTGGATGAAAAGCTGATCGCCAAGCAGGACTACGACCAGAAGAAGGCCGAGTATGAAACCGCTGTCGCCGGCGTCGCCGAGGCGCAAACCCACCTCGCCCAATCCAAGGCGCAGCAGGCGCAATCCCGGGAACAGCTTTCCTCCTCCCAGCGCCGCATCACGCAGCTCCAGGCGAATCTCGCCCGCTTCGACAACATTCTCGCCGACTATTCCGTGACCTCTCCCATCGATGGCGTCGTCACCGATCTCCCCGCCCGCATCGGCGAAACCGTCGTCCCCGGCATCCAGAACTCGGCCGGCAGCACCGTCATGACCGTCGCCGACATGTCCCTCATCACCGCCGAAGTGAAGGTCGATGAAACCGATATCGTCAATGTCCAAATCGGCCAGCCCGCCGACGTCTCCATCGACGCCATCCCGGACAAAACGTTCAAGGGCCATGTCACCGAAATCGGCGACACCGCCATTCTCCGCTCCACCGGTCTCGCCGCCTCTCAAAGCGCCGTTTCCAGCCAGGAGGCCAAGGATTTTAAGGTGGTCGTCGTTCTCGAAAACCCGCCCCCCGACGTTCGTCCCGGTCTGTCCTGCACCGCCAAGATCACCACCGCCGTCCGCCACAACGCCATCGCCATTCCCATTCAGGCGCTCACCGTGCGTAAGAAGGGCGATTTGGAAAAAATCAAGCCTGGCGCGGCCCCCTCGCAGCCGACGCCCGCCGAGGAGCGCGCCGCCAAAGAGGAAATTCAGGGCGTCTTCGTCGTCAACGGCGAGCGCGCCGAATTCCACAAGGTCGAGACCGGTATCACCGGCGCCACGGAAATCGAAGTGCTGAGCGGTCTGAATCCCGGCGATCAAATCGTCACCGGTACCTATCAGGTGATCCGCACTTTGCGCAACGACACCCGCGTCAAAGTGGATAACAAATCTCCGATGAAAATCACGGGAGCGAGCTAAGGCCCCGGCCCCGGAATCGCGATGGCGACAGCGACCCAGGAACTCATCGACCGCGGCGAACAGCTTAAGCGCGACGGAATCGTCATCCGCACCTACGACCTTTGGAAATCCTATGTCATGGGCGATCAGGAAATCCACGCCGTTTCCGGCGTCGACGTTCAAATCCGCCGCGGCGAATACGTCGCCATCATGGGTCCATCCGGCTCCGGAAAATCGACGCTGATGAACCTCATCGGCTGCCTCGATTCGCCTTCCAAGGGTCTTTATTATTTGAACGGCAACCTGGCCAGCGATATGAGCGACGACGAGTTGGCCCGCATCCGTAACAAGGAAATCGGCTTCGTCTTTCAGACGTTCAACCTCTTGCCCAGGGCTACGGCGTTGCACAACGTCGAACTGCCGTTAATTTACGCCGGTCTCCGTTCGGAAGAACGCCTGGAGAAGGCCAAGTCCGCGCTGCGCGCCGTCGATCTCGAACAGCGCATGCTGCACAAGCCGAACGAGCTTTCCGGCGGCCAGCGCCAGCGCGTGGCGATCGCCCGCGCTCTGGTGAACAACCCATCCATCCTTCTCGCCGACGAACCCACCGGCGCGCTCGATTCCGTCACCGGCGCCGAGATCATGGCGCTCTTCGAACGCCTCTACCAACAGGGCAACACCATTGTGCTCGTCACCCACGAGCACGACATCGCTCTCCACGCCCATCGCGTCATCCACATCCGCGACGGCAAAGTGGAAAAAGACGAGGCTATCAAGTAGACTCGCCCGCGGTTAAAACAAGTCGCTGATTATTTTCGCCGTCCCGCGCGCCTCCAGGTGGATCAAGCCGGCGTTGGCCGTCATCGGCCCTACCACCGCCAGCACCGCCTTCGGTCCCGCCGAATAGAGGAACAATACTCCGTCGTCGCCTCGAATACTTACCTCTTGGAACGTTCCCGTCGCCAGACTCTCGCTGATGCGCCGCCCCAGACTCGACGCGGCCGCCGCCATCGCCGCCAACCGGTTTGGATCGGTGCCGTTTGAAACCGAGTGCGCCACGGGGAGTCCCTCCGAGGAGGCGATCAGCACGCCGCGCAGCTCTGGAATCGCGTCCCGAAGCCCGTCTAAGTGGGCTTTGAGCGCCTCATGTTTTGGAATCATCCTTCTCCTCCCGCCGCCAATCCCCATATCGGCGTAAGATCCATTTCGCATTAGGCCCTGAAGGTTCCCGTAAGGTTGCCGATCTAATCGTTATGGTGTGTTTGCACTGCGGAAAGGAGATGCCCTTCTTTCGGAAGCTCACCGGGCAGCCCGAATTCTGCTCGGCCGAACATCGCCGCCTGTTTCAGGAGGAATTCGACCGGCAGGCGCTCGCCCGTTTGCGCGCGGCCCGTCCGAAGGCCGCGGTCAAGCCGGCCGCCGCTCCGCCGCCGGCCCCCGAGCCCATGCCCTCCTTCGCTCCCATCACGCTTCAGTTCGGCCGCACGCTCGCCGTCGAATATCTGAGGGCGCAACTCCAGGAATCCCATGCCTGACGACCTCGCCCAATGGCTCTCGCTCATCGACGACGAAAAGATGTTCGAGACCCTCGTCCGCGGTCCGTCATACCAGGAGCCGGACGATCCCGATCCCGTAGTCACCGGCCTGGCGATCCTAGACCAAATCACGCTAGAGCCGGAACCCGCACCGGGGCCAGAACCCGCACCGGAGCTAGAACCCGCACCCACGCGCGATCCAGAACCCGCACCGGAACCTGAACCAGCGCCCGCACCCGAACCCGCGCCCAAACCAGAACGGGCACCGGATCCAGAAGCCGCCCCGAAACCAGACCCCGAACCGGCACCGGAGCCGAACCTCGCGCCCGAACCAGAACCCGCGCCTCAACCTGAACCCGTGCCGGAGCCGGAACCCGCGCCCGCGCTCGAACCGGAATCAGCGCCGGAGCCAGAACCATCGCCCGAACCTGAACCTGCGCCCGAGCTGGACCCCGCGCCGGAGCCGAACCTCACGCCCGAGCCTGAACTCGCGCCGACACCGGAACCCACGCCCGAACCGAATCTTGCGCCCGAACCTGAACCCGCGCCCGAGCCTGAACCCGCGCCCGAGCCAGAACCCGCGCCGGAACCAGAACCCGCGCTCGAACCGGAACCCGAGCTTGAACCAGAGCCTATGCCCGAGCCGGAACCCGCACCCGAACCGGAACCCGCGCTCGATCCAGAACCTGCACCCGAGCCTGAATCCGCACCCGCGCCTGAATCCGCGCCGGAGCCGAACCTTGCGCTCGAACCAGAAGCGGCACGCGCGCCGGAACCAGAACCGGTGCATGAACCGGAACTCGCGCTCGAACCGGAACCCGAGCTTGAGCCAGAGCACACGCCCGAGCCGGAACCCGAGCCCGAGCCGGAACCCGAGCCCGAGCCGGAACCCGCACCCGAACCGGAACCCGAGCTCGAACCAGAGCCTACGCCCGAGCCGGAGCCCCCGCCCGAGCCGGAGCCCGCGCCCAAACTGGAACTCGCGCTCGAACCGGAACCTACGCTTGAACCAGAGCCTACGCCCGAGCCGGAGCGTACGCCCGAACCGGAACTCGCGCTCGAACCGGAACCCGCGCCCGAGCCAGAACCCGCGCTCGAACCGGAACCCGCGCCGGAGCCGGAACCCGCGCCGGAGCCGGAACTCGCGCCGGAGCCTGAACCCGCGCCCGAAGCTGAACGCGCGCCGGAACCGAGTCCCCTTCCCGGGGCGATCGCGCTCTTCGAGGCCGGTCGCTTCGACGAGGCGGCGGAGGCTTTCTGGCGCGCGACACAGTCGGGACCGCAACGGTGGCTGGCCGGGCTCGGGCTCGGCGGTTGCCTCCTCCAACTCCAACAACCGGAAGCGGCTGTGCAGGCTTTTGAGGAGGCGCTCCAACAACCTCCCGGAGATGCGAACGCCGAATGGCCGGACCGCGCCCGCTTTGGCCTCGCGACCGCGCTCCAACAGCTTGGCCGCTTCAAGGAAGCCGAGGAGGTCTGGCGCAAAATTCGGCCCCAGTGCGTCGACGCCGCCGAACTCATCAACAACTTCACCGCGCTCGGCGCCGCCTATTTCGACGCGAGTCTCTTCGCCGACGCGCAACGCATCTTCGGCGCCGCGCTTGAGCTTGAACCGGAAAACGCGGACCTCAAACTTCGCCTGCAAACCGCCGAGCGCGCCGCCATCCAAAAACCTTGACGCTTACCCCGGCTCCTCCGACAACTTCACGATCGACTTGCCGGTGTTGCCGCCGTTGAACAATTTCAATAGCGCCTTCGGCGCGTTCTCCAAACCTTCTTCCACGTCGACGCGGTACTTCAGCCTCCCTTGCATGTGCCACGTGACCAGGTCGCGCACGGCTTTCTCCGCGCGGTCCATGTAATCGAAGACGAGGAACCCCTCCATGCGCGCCCGCTTCACGATCAGGTTGGCCAAGTTGTACGGTCCGGGCTCCGGCTTCACGTTGTTATATTGGCTGATCATTCCGCAAACGGGGATCCGCGCGTGAAGATTGATCAGCGCGAGCGCGGCGTCGAGAATCGGGCCGCCGACGTTATCGAAATAGATATCGATGCCGCCGGGACACGCGGCCTTCAAATTTTCGAAGACCTTCCCCTCGTGGTAATTCACGGCGGCGTCGAAGCCGAGCTCGAGAAGCCACTTGCACTTGGCTTCGCCGCCGGCGATGCCCACCACGCGGAGGCCGTGGATTTTTCCGATCTGGCCGACGAGCGATCCGACCGCGCCGGCCGCCGCCGAGACCACCAGCGTTTCGCCGGCCTTCGGCTTGCCGACGTCGAGCAATCCGTAATAGGCCGTGATGCCGATATGGCTGAGCAGGCCGAAGTGCGCGGTGAGAGGAATGGGCAGCGCCGGCAGTTTCGTCACACCGGCGCCGTCCGTCACGGCGTAGAGCTGCCAGCCGAACAAACCCGTCACCAGATCGCCCGGCTGAAAACCCGGGTGTTTCGATTCCTCCACCACGCCGATCGCGCCGCCGCGCATGAGGGAGCCCAGCGGAATCGCAGGCAGGTAGGTGTCCGCCTCGTTCATCCAGGCGCGATTGGTCGGATCGAGCGAAAGATAGATGCCGCGCACGCGCAGTTCGCCGTCCGTCAGATCCGGCAACGGCTCCTCGCGCCACGAAAAATCGTCTTCGCTTACGTTGCCCTTGGGGCGCGATTTCAGGAGCCACTGTTTGTTAAGAATCGGCATAAACCTTGCCGGATTCTATCATTCCCTCCGGCGCGAAAATCCAAGAGTGCGAGCGCGGCCGCGCTCCTCTTCGAGATGCCTGGTGCGGGCTTGCAGCAGATCCTCGAGCGTCAAAGTGCCGATCGTCCTCGACGGCTCCTCGCGGCTCATCACCGGGAGGGAGGTCATTCCGCTCTCGGCCATGCGGTAGACGACGACGCGCAACGGTTCATCGGGATAGGCGACGACGCGAGCGCCGGCCGGCTCCTCGCTCTCGATGTGCTGGCCCGCGCCGATCACCTCGTGGACGAACAGAAGTTCCAGCGGATCGACGGCGTATTCGCGGCTGAGGTGATAGCCGCGGCGGGCGATTTTTTCGGTGAGAATGGACCGCTTCAGCGTCAGCACGGTGAAGCCATGCGCCAGCACGGAGGCGATCAGCAGCGGAAGGAATACGTTCATGTCGTGCGTCAGTTCCACGGCGAAGAGAATGCCGGTGAACGGCGAGCGCATGGTGCCGCCGAGGATGGCTCCCATGCTTACGAGCGGCCAGAAGCCGGCGCCTTCGTTGGGAAGAAACATGGCCTCGACGCCGCCGAGCGCTCCGCCCATCATCAGCAGCGGCGCGAGCACGCCGCCGGAGGTTCCGGAGCCGAGCGAAACCGCCCAAATTATCGATTTCACGAGCAGCACGCCGACGATGACGTTGCGGGCGACGTCGCCGCGCAGCAGCGCACCGATGGTTTCATAACCTACGCCGAGCGCCTGCGGGAAGATCAGTCCGCCGATGCCGACGACGAGGCCGCCGATCGCCGGCCACCACATCCAATGGATGGGCAGGCGTTCGAAGGCGTCTTCGGCGGCGTAAACGGCGATGGTCAATAAGGCCGAAAGAGCGCCGGCCAGAAGGCCCACGAGGACGCAGCCCATGAGGCCTTCGGGTCCGATGAAAACGGGATGCGCGGGAACGGGGAAGAGCGGGCCGGTGCCGAGAATGTAGCGGCGTGCGGCGCCGGCGGTGGCGCTGGCCAAAGCGACGGGAATGAGACTGCGCGGCTTCCATTCAAACAGCAGGAGCTCGACGGCGAGGAGGATGGCCGAGATCGGCGCCGCGAAGGTTGCCGACATCCCCGCGGCGGCGCCGGCGACCAGAAGAGTTTTTCGTTCGGCGCTTGTTAAATGGAAGAACTGCGCGATGAGGGAGCCGAACGCGCCGCCGGTCATGATGATAGGGCCCTCGGCGCCGAAGGGGCCGCCGGAGCCGATGGAGATGGCCGACGAAAGCGGTTTCAAAATCGCCAGGCGCGGTTGAACGCGGCTGCCGTTCATCAAAATGGACTCGATCGCTTCCGGAATTCCGTGGCCGCGGATGCGCTCCGAGCCGTAGCGGGCCATCAGGCCGATGATCAACCCTCCGGCCACCGGCACTAACAAGGCCCACAGCCCCAAATGATTGCCGCCGGGGGAGACCAGCGACGTTTGCCAGCGCTGGTAATAAAACAAATTCGTGAAGAGTCCGATCAGCTTCAGGAGCGTCCAAGCGACGCCGGTGCTGAGGAAGCCAATGGCGATGGCGAGGAGCGAGATCGGGATGACGCGGGCATCGGTGGTGAAGTCGCCCAACGCGTGGTTTTTTGGCCGCTTTTTCATGCCCGGCGCGTCGCGGCCCGCAGGCTGGCGGCCAAGCGCGGTCCCAGGGTTTCCAATTCCTCGCGATGGGCGCGGGTCAGCTCGCGCAGGACGGCCTCGCCTGCCGGCGTGAGCGTGACGATGACTTCGCGGCGATCTTTTTCGCCGGGGGAGCGCTCCACGAAGCCGCGCGCCGCTAAGCGGCCGATCAACTCGACGGCGCTATGGTGACGGATCAACATACGGCCGGCCAGTTCCGTCACGGTTGGCTTCGCGCCCACGGGCAGGCCGCGAATGGCCAGCAGCAGTTGGTGTTGCTGCGGCTCCAGGCCGTGCGCGCGCGCTTGCTCCTCGCTGAAGTGAAGGAAGCGGCGGATCTCGAAACGGAACTCGGCGAGGGAGCGATAGCTATGCGCGGAGAAGTCTTTGGCGCTCACATAAATATCGTATCACGATATAAATGGCGTGGGCGCGGCGGACGGATGCGGCGGATTGGGCAGGGGTGTGGCGGGCGCGCGGCTCGGGCGCGCGGAACAGACCGGCGCGGCGGACGGATCGGGCGGCGCGGCGGACGGATCGGGCGAGCGGATGGGGCGGGCGTGTGGCGGACGCGCCGATTAGGCGGGCGTGTGGCGAACGCGCGGATCAGGCGGGTGTGGAGAGGGCGGGGACGGGGACTTCCCTGGCGTGACGCCAGAGGCGTTCCAGGCCGTAGTAGTTGCGGGATTTCTCGGAAAAGACGTGAACCAAAAAATCGCCGTAATCGACCAACACCCACTCGGCGTTGCGCATGCCTTCGACGCTGATGGGGTGTTCGCCGACGCTGGCGAGTTGGTTGCCGATTTCTTCGCTCACCGCTTGAATCTGGCGCGCGTTGACGCCGGTGCAGATGACGAAATAATCGGCCATGGAAGCGACTCCGCGGAGGTCGAGGACGCGGATCTCCTTGGCTTGTTTGGATTCGGCGGCGCGTGCGGCCACCAGCCAAGGCGGATCGGCGTCTGTTAAGTTGTGGCGAGGGAAGGGAAGTACAGTCGCGGAGGAGTTTGCTGAGGAATCGGAAGCGAAATTCGTAGCGCGCCGGATAGGCTATTCTCCCTTACCCGTATGTTAACCTGAAAGTACCCGAATGCAATACCGTCCGGCTATTTTTCTGCTTATATTCGGGCTTTTTTCGATGCAAGGCCGGGCGGCGGGGCCTTCGATCGCGCAACGCGAGATCGATTTGGCCCGCGCGGAAATCGGGCGGGTGCAAGAGTTGGTGAAAAGCGGGGCGCTGCCCCCCGTCCGGCTCCAAATGGCCCAGGACAAATTGGCCGACGCCGAAGACGACGTGATACTGGAACGTACTCTTTACGGGTCGCTTGCGGCGCAGGATTTGTCGGACGCCCAAACGAAAGAGATGTTGGATGCGGCGGAGCGGCGGGTGGAGCGGTCGCGCGTGGAAGTGGAGCGGTACACGAAGCTGATGGGCGAAGGGGCGGTGGCGCGCGGGCCGGTGTCGGCGATGAACGACGAATTGCGGGCGCGGGAGACGACGCTCGATCTGGCGCGCAACCGGGCGCGGCTGTTTGAAGAGGTGGAAGCGGCGGCGCGGCAGGAACAGGCGATGGAGACAGCCGAGGCGAAGGGCGCGGCGAGTCCGTTGATGGAGCGCTTCGACGGGGACGGACGGTTCAATCCCGGCGAGCTGCCGGGGATTGAAGCGGCGTTCGAGCGCCGGTTTTCCGAGGCGCTGCCGGTGAGCGCGAACGGAGAGACGGCGGTTCACCGCGCGATGGGATTCGACCACCGGGGAAAAGTGGACGTGGCGTTGGCTCCGGACGGGGCGGAGGGCGCGTGGCTGAGGCGGTATTTGGAAGCGAGGCGGATTCCGTTCTACGCGTTTCGCGGCGCGGTGGCGGGCAAGGCTACGGGCGCGCACATCCATATCGGAACCGGAAGCACGCGCTGGCACGCCGCCGATTAAGATATAGTTCATGGCCTTCCGCCCATCGCGGGTATTACTCTCCTCCGAACAGATCGACCGGCGAGTGCGGGAGATGGGCGCGGCCATCAGCGCCGACTACCCGGAGGGGCCGTTGTACCTGATTGGAATCCTGAAGGGCAGTTGTTTTTTTCTCGCCGATCTGGCGCGGGCGATCTCGACGCCGACGCGGATGGATTTCATCGGCATCTCCAGTTACGGCAAAGGGAAGACTTCATCGGGGGAAGTGAAGCTGACGAAGGATCTGGACATTTCGATCGAGGGCTGCGATGTGCTGGTGGTGGAGGATATCGTGGACAGCGGGATTACGCTCAGCTATCTGAGTAAGCTGCTGCAGCAGAGGAAGCCGAAATCGGTGCGGATCGCGACGATGCTGGATAAGCCGGAGCGCAGGCAGAGGCCGGTGGATGTGGCGTATGTTGGATTTCGGATTCCCGATGAGTTCGTCGTGGGCTACGGACTGGATTACGACGAAGACTATCGGGCGCTGCGCGACATTTGCGTGCTGGAAGCGACGTAGCGATTTTCAGGGAGAATGGATGCCATGTTGAAGACATGCGTTGTGGCGATGGCGTTGGCGGCGGCCGTCGCCGGAGGAGAGTCCCGCGATGGATGGCGGATGGTGGGAGGCGGCCCGGACGGCATACGCTATTCGGGATTGAAGCAGATCGACCGGAAGAACGCGGCGCAGTTGAAAGTCGCGTGGACGTATGAGACGGGGGACGCCTTCGAGGGGTCGGAGATGCAATGCAACCCGGTGGTGATCGACGGGGTGATGTACGCGACGACGCCGAAGCTGCGGGCGATCGCGCTGGACGCGGCGACTGGGCGTTTGATTTGGAGCTTCGATCCGAGCGGCGGGCGGAAGGGCGCGGGGAAGATGCGCAACCGCGGGGTTGCCTATTGGGAGGGGGGCGGAGAGCGGAGGATTTATTTCGCGGCGCGGCAATATCTGTTCTCGCTCGACGCGAAGACGGGGAAGCCGGCGGCGGGGTTTGGCGAGGATGGGCGCATCGATCTGAGGCGCGACCTGGGGCGCGACCCGGAACAGATGTCGGTGTCGATGACGAGTCCGGCGAGCGTTTATAAAGATCTGATCATCACGGGAAGCATCGTGAGCGAGTCGCTGCCATCGTCGCCGGGCGACATACGAGCTTACGACGCCCGCACGGGGAAGCTGCGCTGGAGCTTTCACACCATTCCGCATCCGGGCGAGCCGGGTTATGAACACTGGCCGCCGGAGGCGTGGAAATACATCGGCGGCGTGAACAATTGGCCGGGAATGACGGTGGACGCGGCGCGCGGGCTGGTGTTCGTTCCGACGGGTTCGGCGGCGTTCGATTTTTACGGGGCGAACCGGCTTGGAAACAATTTATATGCGAATTGTTTGATAGCGCTGAAGGCGGAAACGGGCGAGAGGGTGTGGTATTTCCAGACGGTGCGGCACGATATATGGGACCGCGACCTGCCGTCGCCGCCGAGCCTGGTGACGGTGACGCGGGAGGGTCGGCGGGTGGACGCGGTGGCGCAGACGACGAAATCGGGCTTCGTTTATCTGTTCGAGCGGGACAACGGCAAGCCGCTGTTCCCGATCGAGTACCGCAAGTATCCGGCGAGCGACGTGGATGGAGAGGTGACGGAAGATACGCAACCGCTGCCGACGTCGCCCCCGCCGTTCGCGCGGCAGGCGTTGACGGAGGCGATGCTGACCGAACGCACGCCGGAGGCGCATGAGGCGGTGTTGGAGCGGTTCCGGAAGCTGCGGAGCGCGGGGCAGTTCATACCGCCGAGCCTGGCGGGGACGATCGTATTTCCGGGCTTCGACGGGGGAGGGGAATGGGGCGGGGCGGCGTTCGATCCGGAGTCGGGGTTGCTGTATGTGAACGCGAACGAGATGGCGTGGGTGCTGCGATTGGTGAAGCACGAGGAGAGCGGGGGGCCGGTGAACGCGGAGTCGCTTTATATGAAGCAGTGCGCGGGCTGCCATCGCGCGGACCGGCGGGGGACGCCGCCGGAGTTTCCGTCGCTGGTGCATGTCGCGGACCGGTTGAGCGAAGACGATGTGGACGAGGTGGTGCGGCATGGAGCGGGGCGGATGCCGGGGTTCGGGAGTCTGCCGTACGAGGAGCGGCGGGCGATCGAGCGGTTTATCGTTTACGGAGAGAATCCGGCGGTGGAAGCGAAGGCGGGGGCGCCGTCGCCGATCGATTTGAAATACGGCATCGACGGGTATAACAAGTTTCTCGATCCGCAAGGGTATCCGGCGGTGGCTCCGCCGTGGGGGACGTTGAACGCGATCGATTTGAACACGGGCGCGATCCGGTGGAAGATCCCGTTTGGAGAGTATCCGGAATTGGCGGCGAAGGGGATGCGCAATACGGGGAGCGAGAATTACGGCGGGCCGGTGGTGACGGCGGGAGGGGTGCTGTTCATCGGGGCGACGTTGTACGACCGGAAATTCCATGTGTTCGATAAGGCGACGGGGAAGCTGCTGTGGGAGACGGAGCTGCCGGCGGGGGGGAGCGCGACGCCGGCGGTTTACGAAGTGAAGGGGAAGGAGTATGTGGCGATCGCGGCGGGAGGGGGGAAGAGCGGGACGGCGTCGGGAGGGAAATACGTCGTGTTCGCGCTGCCGTAGGAGGGGGCTAGAGCTTGGGTTTGGGCGGAGCGAGTTCTTTGGCTTCGCAGGCGGAGGCGAAGGCGCAGGATTTGTGGCTGCCGTCGCAGAAGGGTTTATTTTCCGATTGGCCGCAGCGGCAGAAGGAAACGACGGTGCGGCCGGCGAGTCCGTATTCGCGGCCTTCGGCGTCGCAGACGATGAAATCGCCTTCGACGCGGAGGGGTCCATTGTTGACGACGGTGACTTTGGCCGAGGGCATAGGTTTCGATGGTAACAGACGGGGGATGGCGCGGGCGCGGCGATCGTGTGAAACGAGGGAGGCATGAAACGGCCATTCGCGGCGACAGTTTGGCGCGAGGGGAACTGGTATGTCTCGCAGTGCCTGGAAGTGGATGTCGCCAGGCAGGGAGAAACCGAAGAGGAGGCGCTTGCGGGGCTGAGGGAAGCGCTGGAGCTTCACTTCGAGCCGCCGCGAGCGACACGGGCACCCTTAGCAGGCTGCCGACAAAGGCATTCGGCCACCGACTCCCTTACGGTCGCGGCTCGGTAAGCAAATGCAAACACGCACTCACGATTCTGAGCCGCGCGCGATGCGGCCGCTACCGCACTACAGCGCAGGGCTGTCGCTGCCCAATAGTTCCCGCCGGACGATTTTGATGGGGGGGAAGCCTTGTTTTAGGAGCGCGTCGTGGAATTGTTGCAGGCTGTATTCCGCGCCTTTCATTTTCTTATAGTCGGCGCGGAGTTTTAGGATTTCCAACTTACCGAGGGTGTACATCAAGTAAGTCGGGTCGGAGGCGCCGCGCTTGGTTTCCACGAGGGCTAGCTCCCGCGTTTGATGGCCTTCTTTGACGAAGAATTCGACGCCTTGGTCGAAGGTCATTTTGCCGGTGTGCATTTCGATGCCGACGATGTAGCGGGCGTTGCGGAGGAGGGCGTCCTGGAGCTGGCCGAGGCGGAGCTTGAGGTCGCCGTTGCCGTAGCCTTCGTCGAGCATCATCTGCTCGCAGTAATGGGCCCAGCCCTCGGCGTTGGTGCCGGAGCCGAGGAGTTTTCGCGTTTTCGAGGGGGCTTGGGGAATCCAGAGAAACTGGAGGTAATGGCCGGGATAGGCCTCGTGAATGGCGGTGCTGACGATGGTGCCCCAATGGAAATCCTGCATGTGCTGCTCGATGCGCTCCTTGGGCCAGGAGGGGTCGGGCAGGGTGACATTGAAGAAAGCCTCGGTGGCCACCTTCTCATAGGGGCCGGGGGTATCCATGGACGCGGTGGTGAGGGCGCGGAGGAACGGCGGGGTCTCTTCGAGAATCGGCAAGACCTGGGAGGGGATGGTGGCGATGTGGTGCGACGTAATGAATTCGCGCAGTCCGCCGAGAGTTCCGCGGAAGGCATCGAGCAGCTTGTCCGGGGTGGGGTGGTCCTTCTGCAATTCTTCGAGGATCTGTTCGGGGGTGCGTTTGGGGTCGAGCTTGGCGGCGGTCTCCTTCAACTGGCGCTGGTTGTCGCGCAAGTTGGCGTAACCGACCTTCAAAAGCTCGTCGAGCGGGGTGTCGACCATTTCGTCGTAGGCGAGTTTGCGGCGGTAGTTATCGGCGCCGATGCGGAAGTCGCCGTTGGAGGCGGGGAGTAAGTCCGCTGTCAAGTATGTCGCGTAGTCCTTCAACGCCTTGATCGCGGCGGCGTTCGTTTGTTTGAACTCGGCCATTAGAGCCGGGTCTTTCACTCCCTTGAACGCTTCCGGCACGTCGCGCTCGAAGAAGTCGATATTTCCGGGGATCTGCTCCAGGGCCACGCGGGTGAAGACGTTCGGCGGGTTCTTGAGATTCTCGCGCCCCTCTTCCAGCACGTCCGGAATGCGCTTTTCGCGGGCGATGACCGATTTCAAGCGCTCCTCGGGCGGCGCGAAGGTCCGGCTTATGAGAGGAAAGATGGCGGTGGGGCCGGCGCTGGAATAGACATCGGGATTCTTCTCCCAGGGGCGAATGTTTTCGATCTCGAGGAGATCGCCGCGAATCTTGCCGAGGACCATGTCGCGGTCGCTGGAGGGGTGCAGGCGCTCGAAGACTTTTTCGAAGCGGTGGAGATCGCGGGTTTGCGCGGCGATCGTCTTCTGGGAGTAATCCTCCATTTGATCGTCGTATTGGTGGAAACCGGCGGAGGTGCCCTGAGTGGGCGAATAGTGAAAGTAGTAATCGTCGAAGAACCGGTCGTAGAGGGCGTCCTGGGCGAACGCGGAGACTCCGAAAGCGGCGAGAAGTAGTATCGTCTTCACACTTCTATTAGACCGCGGCTGCGCGCCCGGCAGGCCACTCGCGGTCTAATGAGAGGGTAGTGACTCTCGACGAACAGTTGCGATATCTGGGCAAGGGGCTGGCCGAATTGATCCGGCCGGAGGATTTGAAGGAGCGGTTGGAGGGTTCGGCGAAATCCGGGCGGCCGCTGCGGGTGAAGGCGGGGTTCGATCCGACGGCGCCGGATCTGCACCTGGGGCACACGGTGCTGCTGCGCAAAATGAAACATTTCCAGGATCTGGGGCATCGGGTGGTGTTTCTGATCGGCGACGTGACGGGGCTGATCGGCGATCCGACGGGGCGCAATCTGACGCGTCCGCCGATGACGCGCGAGCAGATTAACGCCAACGCGGAAACTTACAAAGCGCAGGTGTTCCGGCTGTTGGATCCGGAGAAAACGGAGATCCGGTTCAACAGCGAATGGCTGGATAAGCTGCGATTCGAGGATACGATCCGGTTGGCGTCGCATTACACGGTGGCGCGGCTGCTCGAGCGGGACGACTTCTCGAAGCGGTTCAAGGAAGGCACGGCGATCTCGGTTCACGAACTGCTTTATCCGTTGGCGCAGGGCTACGATTCGGTGGCGCTCCAATGCGACGTGGAGATGGGCGGGACGGATCAGAAGTTCAATTTGCTGGTGGGACGGGAACTGCAGCGCGATTACGGGCAGGCGCCGCAGATCGTGGCGACGGTACCTTTACTTGAGGGCACCGACGGCGTGGAGAAGATGTCGAAATCGAAGGGGAACTTTATCGGCATCACGGAAGCGCCGAAGGTGATGTTCCGGAAGGTGATGGGGATCGCGGACGATTTGATGTGGCGGTATTGGGAGCTGCTGACCGACAAGAGCGTGGCGGAGATCGCGGCGCTGAAACCGCGCGAGCCGATGGGGGTGAAGATGGAGCTGGCGCGGTCGATCGTGCGGGACTTTCACGGGGAGGCGGCGGCCGTACAGGCGCAAGCGGATTTCGACCGCGAGGTGCGGCACGGCGAAGTGCCGGACGACATAGACGAAGTGGATATGCCGGCGGAGGCGATGAGCGGGGAGGGAATCCGGTCGGTGAAGATGCTGGTGGGGTTGGGGCTGGTGGAATCGCGGACGGAGGCGGAGCGCAAGCTGAAGGCGGGGGCGATCGAGATCAACGGGGAGCGCTGCACGGAGCTGGTGCTGAGCGGCTTCACTTCGCCGCTGACGATTCGGGCGGGGAAAAAATGGAAGCGCGTGCGGGTGCCGGCGGTATGACGCTGAAACATTTCGAGTGGAAGCTTCCGTCGCGGACGCTGCTGTTGGGGGAACGGACGCTGATTCTGGGCGTGCTGAACGTGACGCCGGATTCGTTCTCCGACGGCGGGCGCTATAACGACCCGGACCGGGCGTTCGCGCGGGCGATCGAGATGGAGGAGCAGGGGGCGGATGCGATCGACGTGGGGGCGGAATCGACGCGGCCAGGCTCGGCGAGGATCTCCGAAGGGGAGGAACTGCGCCGTTTGGTGCCGGTGCTGAAGCGGCTGAGGGGGCAGCTTACGATTCCGATTTCCGTGGACACTTATAAGAGCGCGGTGGTGGAAAAGGCGCTGGAGTTCGGCGTGGAGATTATCAACGATCCGAGCGCGCTGACGTTCGATCCGCACTTGGCGCGGGCGGCGGCGGCGGGGAATGCGGCGCTGATCCTGAACCACATGCGGGGCACGCCGGAAACGTGGGCGAAGCTGCCACCGCTGAAGGATGTGATGGGGGCGATTTACGCCGATCTGGAAGCGTGCGTGCATCGGGCGGTGCGGAGCGGCGTGGACCGGGCGCGCATTATGATCGACCCGGGGATCGGCTTCGGGAAGCGGAAGGAACAGAACGCGGAGATTTTGGCGCGGCTGCCGGAGCTGGCGCGGCTGGAGCTGCCGATTCTGGTGGGGCCTTCGCGGAAATCGTTTCTGGCGCAGCAGACGGAGGAGGAGACGCGGTACGCCTCGGCGGCGGCGATCGCGGCGGCGATTTTGAACGGAGCGCACATGGTGCGGGTTCACGACATTCCGGAGATGAAGGCGGCGGTGCAGATCGCCGACGCCGTTTCGCGGATTATGTTCCGGGAGCCGGCTCCGCCGCCGGAAGCGCCGCCGCCTCCGCCGCGGCCGATGGCGGCGCGGCCGAGGGAAGGGCCGGGAGGGGATCGACGGCCGGTTCTTCCGCGGCGGCGTTTTCAGCCGTAAAATAGCGGAAGCCATGCCGCATCGCCTCGCCGCGATTTTCACGCTCGTTTCCTGCACCGCCGTCTTCGCGCAAGACACCCGCTACCCGCCGAAGGGCAGCCAGATTCCAGGCCCCGGCGCGGACGGGTTCGCGGCGTGGCTGGGCGATTTGAAAACGTGGCGGCACGAGCGGCTGATCCGGATGGGCTACGACGACGCCGAGTATCGGCGGCCGGAGCTTCAATGGGCGCAGCGCGATTTCATTCAGCCGCAGATGATGGCCGAGGAGCGCTACTTCTACGATCCGGCGGCGCGCCGGTATACGGTGGGACGGTATCTGGACGATTTGGAGAAGCGTTATGGCGGCATCGACAGCGTGCTGATTTGGCCGGTGTATCCGAACATCGGCATCGACAATCGCAATCAATGGGACCTGTTGCGCGATCTTCCGGGCGGGGTTCCGGCGCTGCGGGCGATGGTGGAGGATTTTCACCGGCGGGGCGTGCGCGTTTTTTTCCCGAGCATGCCGTGGGACACCGGGACGAGGGATCCGGGGATGCCTTATTGGGAGGCGACGGCGAAGCTGATGGCGGAGATCGGCGCCGATGGAGTGAACGGCGACACGTTTAGCGGGTTGCCGCAGGCGTATCGCACGGCGTCGGATAAGACGGGACATCCAGTGGTATTGGAGCCGGAAGGGGCGCCGTCGAACGATGAGATGTTGATGTGGAACAACCAGAGTTGGGGGTATTGGGACTATAGCGGCGCGCCGACGGTGAGCAAGTTGAAGTGGCTGGAGCCGCGGCATACGGTGAATGTGTGCGACCGCTGGGCGCGGGATAAGACCGACGATTTGCAATTCGCGTTCTTCAATGGAGCAGGGTATGAGAGCTGGGAAAACGTGTGGGGGATCTGGAATCAGATCACGCGGCGGGACGCGGAGGCGCTACGGCGGGTGGCGCGGATCGAGCGTGCGTTCGCGGATCTGTTGGTGAGCGCGGATTGGACGCCGCACGTGCCGGTGGAGCATCCGGGGGTTTATGCGAGCGCGTTTCCGCTGGGCGGCAAGACGCTGTGGACGTTTGTCAATCGCAACGAGTACGACGTGGAGGGGGAGCAGATCTCGGTTCCGGCGCCGGAGGGGCGGCGATTCTTCGACGTGTGGCATGGGGTGGAACTGATGCCGACGGGGCGCGCCAACGGGCCGGCGCTGGAATTTCCGATTGAGGCGCACGGGTTCGGAGCGGTGCTGGCGCTGGACGCGGGCGTGGAGATGGCGGGCCTGGACGCGTTGCTGGTGCAGTTCCGCGAATGGTCCGCGATCCCGCTTCAGAGCCTGGATCACGCGTGGCATTTTCTTCCGCAACGCATGGCGGAGGCGCCCTCCCCCGTGGCCGCCGCGTCCGCGCCGGCGGGCATGGTGAAGATCCCGGAGGGCAAATTCGATTTCGAAGTGGATGGGGTGGAGATCGAGGGGGACAATTGGGAGGGGCTGGATTTCCAGTATCCGTGGGAGGACTCGCCGCGGCGGTCGCACCGGCATCGGATGGCGATACGGTCGTTTTACATCGACCGGTTTCCGGTGACGAACGCGGAGTTCAAGAAATTTGTGGACGCGACGGGGTATCATCCGGCGGACGATCACAATTTTCTTCGCGACTGGGAGCGAGGCGCGCCGCAGCGGGGGTGGGAGAACAAGCCGGTGACGTGGGTGTCGCTCGAAGACGCGCGGGCGTATGCGGCGTGGGCGGGTAAACGGCTTCCGCACGAATGGGAATGGCAATATGCGGCGCAAGGGACGGATGGGCGGCTGTATCCGTGGGGCGGGGAATGGAACGCCGAGGCGGTTCCGCTGCCCGACAAGGGGCGCACGCTTACCGGGCCGGCGGATGTGGACGCGCATCCGAAAGGGGCGAGTCCGTTCGGGGTGATGGATCTTACGGGCAACGTGTGGCAGTGGACGGACGAGTTTGTGGACGAGCACACGCGCGCGGCCGCGGTGCGCGGAGGCAGCTATTATCAGCCGCAGGGGTCGATGTGGTATTTTCCTCAGGCTTACCGGCTGAACCAGCACGGGAAATATTTATTGATGGCTCCGTCGAAGGATCGGGCGGGGACGCTGGGATTCCGCTGCGTGATGGACGCGGAGTAGGGCGCGCCCGGTATCCTGTTTTATATGGCTTCGACACTCGATCTCCAGCCGGCCGTGGCATCTTCGGCGCAAAGCATCCAACATTCGCGCATTCGCGAACTGGCGGAAATGGCGATGGGGATGGAGGGCGTGCTGCGGCTGTACTTCGGCGAATCGAACCTGCCGACTCCGGAATATATAAAACGAGCGGCGCAGAAGGCGATGGCGGACGGGTTCACGTTTTACACGGAGAACGCGGGGATGCCTTCGACGAGGAAAGCGCTGGCGCGGTATTACGCGGAGATGCACGGGGTGGAGCTGGACGCGGAGGAGGAGATCGTGGTGACGGCGTCGGGGGTGCAGGCGCTGCACCTGGCGATTCGCTGCGTGTTGGATCCGGGGGACGAGGCGCTGGTGCTGACGCCGGCGTGGCCGAACGGGACGGCGAACGTGCGGATGGCGAACGCAACGCCGTTGGAGATGGCGCAGCCGTTGACGGGCGACCGGTATGGGATCGATTTCGAGGCGCTGGAGGCGGCGGTGACTGCGCGGACGAGGATGATCCTGTACACGTCGCCATCGAATCCGCTGGGGTGGGTGGCGACGGAGGAAGAACAGCGGCGGCTGCTGGAATTCGCGCGGCGGCACAGGCTTTGGCTGATGGCGGACGAGGTTTACGAGCGGCTGAATTATCTGTCGGCGAAGCCGGCGGCGAGCATTTTGAAATTCGCGACGCGCGAGGACGCCGTCATCGTGATTCAATCGTTTTCGAAGGCGTATTGCATGACGGGATGGCGGCTGGGGTGGATGGTGGCGCGGCGGGATCTGGCGGCGCGGGCGGCGCGGTTGAACGAATTCGTGGTGTCGCACGCGCCGACGTTCACGCAGCGGGCGGCGGAGACGGCGCTGCTGTGGGGCGAGGACGGGATCGCGAAGATGCTGGCGGGATTGCGCGAGAATCGCGATTTGTGTTTGGCCGCTTTGCAAAAAATACCCGGCGTCACGGTGCCGCGTCCGGACGGGGCGTTTTATTTGTTTCCGAAGATCGAGGGGCTGGCGGACTCGTTCGCGTTTTGCAAGCGGCTGTTGATGGAGACGAAGGTGGGGCTGGCGCCGGGGGTGGCGTTTGGCGCGGGCGGGGAGGGGTCGGTGCGGATTTGTTTCGCTTCGGAGAAACGGATCGTCGAAGAGGCGATGGCGCGGCTGTCGTTGTTTTTGCGGGCGGGCTGAACGGCGGGGCGCGGTTTCGGTATCCTCTGAGAAGTGCGCGCCGCCAAATTCGCTCTCCTTTTTCTTCTCGCGGGCAGTGTCGATGCCTGGAACGCCGCGGGGCATCGGACGATCGCCTACATCGCGTATCGCAATCTGCAGAGCGGCACGCGGCAGCGAATCGATTTGCTGCTACAGTCGCATCCCGATTACGCGCGGTGGGTGGAGGGGGTTCCGGCGGAGCGGCGTCCGCTGGAGGCGTTTCTGCACGCGTCGGTTTGGGCGGACGAAATCAAGGGCGATCCGCGGTACACGAACGAGCCGCGGGAAGGATCGACGGCGGGCGCATCGTCCTATCCCGACATGTACCGCCATCAGAACTGGCACTATATCGACGAGCCGCTGAGCGGAGATTTTGCAGCGGTGAAGATCGACGACGGATTGAACGCGGATTGGCGGAAGGCTCCGACGGTGGTGTCGCAGATCGGGGCGATGAAAACGATGCTGGGCGACAAGCGGACCTCGGAGGCGGCGAAGGTATGGGCGCTGGCGTGGCTGATCCATCTGGTGGGCGACGTGCATCAGCCGCTGCATTGCGCGAGCCGATATAGCGTGGACGCCGCGACGGGGAAGATGGCGGACGACGCGGGAGGGAATCGCGTAAGGCTGGCGGGATCGGCGCACAACCTGCACGCGTATTGGGACGGTCTGATGGAGGAGGACGCGAGCGACGCGGCGGTGAAGGCCTTGGGGGAGGGGTTGATGGCGACGCACGCTCCGGGCAAGGGAAAGACGAACGAGAAGGATTGGCAGGAGGAAGGGGCGCGGTTGGCGGTGGAGTTCGTATATCCGGGGTTGGCGGGCGGGAGGATGGAGTACGGAGCGTTGGCCGTCCCGCGTCCATACCATGTCGTCGCGACGGCCGTGGCGGGAGAGCGGGTGGCGGCGGCGGGTTACCGGTTAGCGCAGACTCTCAACAAATTGGCGTGGCGATGACGGCGTCAGGGCTGGCCTTGGAGCGAGGCTTCTTCGCTTGCGGCATATTTTGAATGGCCGCCGAAGAGGCCGGTGAGCGTGGAGCAGCCGCAGACGACGTGCTGCTCGGGCGTGCGGCGGTCGTTCCGCGCGTTTTCCAATTGGAGGGCGGCGCGCGCACCCAACTGCGGGTCCATCCGCGTCAGCCGCTCGACCATGCGCCGCGAATCTTCGAGGTTGCCGTAGCAAGCGCCGACCGGCTGGAGGGACAGCGCGGTGAGATCGGCCAGGGCCTGGGCGTTTTGCGGATCGATCCGCAGCGCCTGTTCGAAATTATGGCGGGCGCGGCGCACGAGCGGCGAGGGAAAGGAAGACGACTCGGCCTGACGCTCGTAAGCTTCGCCTAGACGCACGCGGTAATCGCCGACGTCCGGCGCAAGACGCGCGGCTTGAGAATAGAAAGCCTCCGCGCGCTTGTAGTCGACTTCACGGAACGCGATGTCGCCTTGCGCGGCGAACTCCGCCGCCGAGGAAGGCTTCAAATCCTCAACGTTCTGAAAATGGCGGACCGCGCCGCGGGGAGCGGCTAAATCGAAATCCGATGGAATGGAAGCGGCCCAAACAAATCCCGAAAAAACGGCCGATGCGGACAGCACACACAGCCCCGTAATAATTCCCCTCATATTCACCACGTTTCTTGCTTCGTTTCTTAGGATGCAGCCACGCCGCGTTTGGTGTCAGGGAAATCCCCGGTGACGAATATCTGCAACGATCTTGCCGGTTCGGGTGTCTGTATATTGGGCCGGATTTTTTCAGCCGCTCACACTCCGGGGTCTGTCTTGTGCCGTTACGCTCGTTCATGAATACCGCTTTCGCCTTTTGTTTCCTTTTCCTATGGATGGGGACGGCGAGCGCACAGCAAACCGCTCCGGGGACCCTCGCCTCGACGGAGCCGGATTACGACAAATTGGAAAATCACGGGCGCATTTTGGGGATCCTACCCAATTACAAAACGATTCCGGATCGCAATCAAAAACTGCGGCGGCTGACGCCGAAGGACAAGTTCAAGCTGGCCACGATCGACGCCTTCGATTGGTCTTCGATCTTGGTGGCGGGCGTTTATGCGGCTCCGGAACAGTTTCAAGATCAATACAAGAGTTGGGGTTCGGGCGCTCCGGGTTTCGGCAAGCGGTACGCGGCGGGGTATGCGGATCAGGCGATCGGCGATTACATGACGGAGGCGATTTTCCCCGTCCTGCTGCATCAGGATCCGCGGTATCTGCGCATGGGAACGGGCGGCTTCATGAAGCGCTCGGGTTGGGCGCTGAGCCGGCTATTTATCACGCGCTCGGATCGCGGCGGACACGAGTTGAACTATTCGGAGTTGGGCGGGAACGCGGTGGCGGCGGGGATCGCGACGGCATATTATCCGGCGGCGAACCGGACGGGAAGCGACGTCGTACAGGCGTGGGGAACGCAGATTGCGACCGATGGGTTTTTCAACGTCCTGAAAGAATTCTGGCCGGACGTGCAGCAGAAGTTGTTCCACGCGCGATAGGCGCTTCGCGCGGGGGTATCGAGCCGTCCTATACTAACGGACATGCTCCGATACGCCTTGGGGATACTTGTCTCCGCCTCCTTGCTGTCCGCCCAGAGCGCGGCTTCGCGCGACTGGGAAACGAAATTTCGCGCGATCCCCAGCCCCGACAATCTGCGCGTCTACATGGAGCGGCTGGCGGCGCGGCCGCATCACGTCGGCTCCGCTTACGACAAAGCGAACGCCGAATGGATGTTGGGCAAGCTGAAGGAGTGGGGGCTGGACGCGCACATCGAAACATTCGACGTGCTGTTTCCGACGCCGAAGGAACGGGTGTTGGAGTTGACGGCTCCGACGCAGTATAAGGCCAAGCTGGCTGAGCCGGCGATCGCGGCCGATCCCACTTCGGGGCAGACGAAGGAGCAGCTTCCGACGTACAACGCATACTCGGCCGATGGGGACGTGACGGCTCCGCTGGTTTATGTGAATCACGGGATTCCGGCGGATTACGAAACGCTGGATCGGATGGGGGTGAGCGTGAAGGGGGCGATTGTGATCGCGCGCTATGGGGGATCGTGGCGCGGCATTAAGCCGAAAGTGGCGGCCGAGCACGGAGCGATCGCCTGCATCATTTATTCGGACCCGCGCGACGACGGCTATGCCGAGGGCCAAGTATTTCCGGACGGCGCGTGGCGTCCGCCGTTTGGAGTGCAGAGGGGGAGCGTGGCGGACATGCCGATGTATCCGGGCGATCCGTTGACGCCGGGGGTGGGAGCGACGAAGGACGCCAAGCGGCTTACTCTGGCGGAGGCGAAGACGCTGACGACGATTCCGGTGCTGCCGATTTCGTATGGCGACGCGAAGCCGTTTCTGGCGGCGCTTGAAGGGCCGGTGGCGCCGGCGGATTGGCGCGGAGGGATCGACCTTACGTATCGCATCGGACCTGGGCCGGCGAAAGTTCATCTGGCGATGAAGAGCAATTGGGATACGAAGACGCTGTACGACGTGATCGCGAAAATTCCGGGCGCCGATCTTCCCGACGAGTGGGTGATTCGCGGCAACCATCACGACGCGTGGGTGAACGGCGCGGAAGATCCGGTTTCGGGCACCAGCGTCGTGCTGGAAGAGGCGCGGGCGATGGCCGAGCTGCGCAAGCAGGGCTGGCAGCCGAAGCGCACGATCGTGTTTACGCTATGGGACGGGGAGGAGCCGGGCTTGCTGGGATCGACGGAGTGGGTGGAAACGCATGGCGAGGAGTTGTCGCGCAACGCGGTGGCGTATATCAATAGCGACGGCAACGGGCGCGGGTTTCTTCACGCGGGCGGATCGCATACGCTGGAGCGGCTGGTGAACGACGTCGCCAAGCTGATCGACGATCCGGAGAAGAAGATGACGGTGTGGGAGCGAGAGCGGCTGTCGCGCATCCGGACGGCGAACGCGGAACAGCGGAAGGAGATGCGGGGGAAGGGCGATCTGCGCATTTCGGCGCTGGGGTCCGGCAGCGATTACACGCCGTTTCTGCAGCACGCGGGCGTGGCGTCGTTGAACCTGGGCTATGGCGGCGAGGATGGCGGAGGGATCTACCATTCGATTTACGACGACATTTATTGGTACGAGCATTTTTCGGATAAGGATTTCGTTTATGGGCGGGCGCTGGCGCAGACGGCGGGGACGATGGTGATGCGACTGGCGGACGACGAGACGCTGCCGTTCGAGTTTGGCGATCTGGCCACGACGGTGCGGCGCTACGCGGGCGAGGTGAAGACGCTGTGGCAAACCAAGCACGACGAAATCGAAGAGCGGGACAAGCAGATCGCCGAGGGCGCGTTCGAGGCTTCGGCCGATCCGCGCAAGACGTTCGTGCCGCCGGCGAAGGAGCCGATTCCGCCGCATTTGAATTTCGCTCCGCTGGACGACGCGGTGGACCATTTGAGCCGGGCGGCGGAGGGTTACGAGAAGGCGGCGGGGCATGGGGGACTGGGGCACTTGGATAGCGAGGCGAAGAGGGCGTTAGAGACGAAGCTGATTTCGAGCGAGCGGATGTTTCTGGATCGCGAAGGGGCTGCCGAGGAGGCCGTGGTTCGAGCATACGATTTACGCGCCGGGGTTTTATACGGGGTATGGGGTGAAGACGCTGCCGGGGGTGAGGGAGGCGATCGAAGAGAAGCAGTGGGGCGAGGCGGACGATTGGATTGGGCGGACGGCGGCGGCTATCGAGAGGGAAGCGGCGCTGCTGGATGGGATGACGGCGCTGTTTAAGCCATAACGCAAGGTTGCGATTCGCGGAAGATTCGCGCAAGATGGGATGGTGGGGCAAGTCGAGGCGGAGGCGCCCGTTTCCTTCTGGCGAGCGAAGCTTGCGGGTTGGAACGAGGCGATCCGCAGGAACGAAGATAAATTCTTTCTTGTATTGACGCTGGCGATTGGCGCGCTCGTGGGCCTAGTGGTGGTGGCGTTTATTCTGGTCACCGAGGGGTTCAACCGGCGGCTGTATCCGGACGATCACGCGGCCTGGCGGAGGATTGTGCTTCCGGTGGCGGGGTCGCTGTTCATGGGGTACCTGCTGCAGCGGTTCTTTCCCGATGCGCGGGGGAGCGGGATTCCACAAACAAAAGTGGCGCTATTTGTTCGGAACGGAAAGATCCGTTTGCGGACGGTGTTCGGAAAATTCTTCTGCGCTTCGGTGTCGCTGGCGAGCGGGCTGGCGCTGGGACGGGAAGGGCCGTCGGTGCAGATCGGGGCGGGCATCGCTTCGCAGATCGGACAGAAGCTGGGAGTGGGGCCGGAGCGATTGAAGGGGCTGATCCCGGTGGGGGCGGCGGCGGCGCTGGCGGCGGCGTTCAACACGCCGATCGCGGCGGTGCTGTTTTCGCTCGAAGAAGTGATGGGCGATCTGCACGCGCCGGTGCTGGGGTCGGTGGTGTTGAGCTCGGCGATCTCGTGGGTGGTGCTGCATTTGATCCTGGGCGACGATCCGCTGTTTCATGTTCCTCCGTATCAACTGGTGCATCCGGTGGAGTTCCTGCTCTATGCGGTGCTGGGGGTGCTGGGAGGGTTCGTCTCGGTGGCCTTCGTGAAGCTGACGCTGTTCCTGCGTGGATTTTTTTTGCGGCAGCCGATGTGGACGCGGGCGTATCAACCGGTGTTCGGCGGGATCGTCACCGGCCTGCTGGGGCTGGCGGTGCCGCAGGTTTTGGGAGTCGGCTACGACTATGTAAACCAGGTGTTGAACGGGCATGTCGTCGCGGGATTTCTGGCGATGCTGGTGGTGATGAAGCTAGTGGCGACGGCGTCCTGCTATGGTTCGGGCAACGCGGGAGGGATTTTCGGGCCGGCGTTGTTCATCGGGGCGATGCTGGGCGGATCGGTGGGAAGCCTGGCGCACCACTTCTTTCCGCACTATGCGGGCACGGCGGGGGCTTACGCGCTGGTGGGAATGGGGGCGGCGTTCGCGGGCATTATTCGCACGCCGTTCACCTCGGTGTTTATGATCTTCGAGCTGACGAGGGATTATTCGATCGTGGTGCCGCTGATGATCGCCAACATGATCAGCTACTATCTTTCGTGGCGTTTTCAGAAGCAGCCGATTTACGAAGCACTGTCGCGGCAGGAGGGGATTCATCTACCCGAGCACGGCGGGGGCAGGGCGAGCGGCGCGAGTATGCAGGTTCTGGCGGCGATGGAAAAAGACGCGGCGACGTTTTTGCCTTCGATGACGGTGGCGCAGTTTCTCACTGCCGCTCCGCACGGGGATTGCCTATTGGTGGAGAACAATCTGGTGATTCAAGTGGTGCCGCGGGCGAAGATCGAGGAGGCGTTCGCGGGCGGGCGGGGAGGCGATGCGCTGGCGACGCTGGCGAATGAAATTCCGGGCGCGGAGATTTTTCCGCATTTGCATGTCGACCATGGGTTGGATGTGGCGTTGCAGCGGATGGGGAAGACGGGGTTGAGTTTGCTGCCGGTGACGGACCGGGCGAACGTGAGGATGTTGAAGGGGATGGTTACGCTGGATGGGATTATGCACGCGTACGGAGTGCAGTAGAGGGGTGACGCGTACGTTGCGCTCCCTGACAGTCGCGGCTCGGTAACGAGGCGGGGGTTAACGTGACGGGGGCGAGAGGGGGCGGAGTCACGCTTTGACAATTTCGTGGATGGCGCGATGGGCTTGGTCGATGGCGCAGTCGGTGTAGGCGTAAGCGTCGGCGTCGGAGTTGGCGATGGTGATTTTGTGGAAGGGTTTGCGGGCGACGGAGCAGGGGGTTTCGGTTCCTTCGAGCCAGAATTTATCGAAGAGGGAATTGTATTCGTAGGCGTAGCCGTGCGGCCATCGGTTGACGGTGATGGCGGCGATGTCGCGGGCGGGATCGAAGCCGCCGGCGGAGAGGGAGCGGCTGAGTTGATCGCGGATGTTGCGCTCGAAGATTTCGAAGGTGGTGGCTTGCAATTCGGCGCGGCCGGCGCGGTGCTGGGCGCGCGAGGGGAGACCGGGGTGGTTGGGCGTTTTCATCATGTGAACGACGATGGGCTGCTCGGGTTTCTTCGAGCATTCGTATTTGCCGATGCTCACGGGGAGGTCGAGATTGGCCTGGGTGAAGAAGCTGCCGGGGGCGTAGATGGAATTGACGCGGAGCTTAGTGAACGCGGTCCAATTGCGGAGGACGACGTTGGTGTAGACGATGGGGACTTTGACGGCGTAGTGGAGGGCTTGTTTTTGCGCGGCGGGGAGTTCGGGGCAGATGTAGGGGATGACGACGTGCCAGCAGGCGAGGACGGTGTTGCGGCCGCGCACGGTTTTCAACTTGCCTTCGCGGATGTAGGTGATTTCGACGTCTTTGGCGGAGGCGGGATCGCCGCGGTGGTTGACGCGGACGACGGTGCTGTTCAGGCGGATGCGGACGTTGGAGGAGGGTTCGTCGAGGCGGGCGTAGTTGGCGCGGGCGGTGATGAGGTCGTCGAGGGTGGCGCCGGGGATGGCGGCGGGGATGAGGCGGCGGACGAGGAGGCGGGCGATGGAGGCGTTGCCGTCGGGGAAATGGAAGAAGAATTTTTCGGCTTCGTCGTTGCGGATGGCGTCGCGATTCATGCCGCGGCCGGGGGAGGGATCGAGCTTCATGGCGTCGAAGCCGGGAAGGCCGAGGCCCCAGGCGTCCTGCGCGGAGACGGCATCGATGCCGAGGCCGAAGAGGCCGTGCGGACGGGCTTGGAGGAATTTCACGACGCCGGGGTCGCAACCGGCGACTTGAGTGAGGAAGTTCGAGTAGCTGATGCGGGCCATGCGCGATTTTTTTTCGGCGGAGGTTAGGCCGGGATAGTAATCTTTGGGGGACTGGCAGAGAGTTTGGAGGTCGCGGCGGGCGGCTTCGGGGAGCGGGGCGTCTTTGAGAAAGGCGGTCCAAAGGTCGCCGGCTTCGAGGGATTTGCCGGCTTCGCTTTCCCAGCGGGGAGTGGGGTCGTGAACGAGGCGGTCGACGCCGAAGGTTTCCTTGTCGAAGAAGACGCCGGGGCGCAGGCGGTGGGAGGCGTAGAGGCCGGAATCGACGTAGCGGGAAAAACTGGGGACGTCGATGCCGAGGTCGCGGACGAGGGCCTTGGCGACGGGGCTGTAGGGCGCGGGGCTTTCGATGGAGAAGGTGCCGCCGTAGCCGAGGACGGTGCGGGAGGCGGGGCGGAATTCGTTGCGCTTGGCGTGGCCGCCGAAATCGTCATGATTGTCGAGGATGAGGATGCGGGCGTTTTTGCCGGTGGTTTGGCGGTAGAAGTGGGCGGCGGCGAGGCCGCTGATGCCGCCGCCGACGATGACGAGATCGTAGGATTCGCCGGTGTCTTCGGGTTGACCGGCGTGTTGGAAAAACTTGCCGTCGCGGAGACTGTGGGCGGATTCGTAGGAACCGTCGTGGCTGCCGCGCAGGCCGGTGAGGGCGGGGGGATAGTAGCCGGGGGATTTTTCGGGATCGGATGGGGAATCGAAGCCGAGGAGGAATTCGGGGGATGCGAGAGAGGCTCCGGCGGCGAAGGCGGCGCCGTTGAGAAAGTCGCGGCGGGGGATGCGGCGCGACATGCCCAGTTCGCGGTCTTTGGGTCGATCGCTCATAAATATATGGACGGAGTGTAGCGCATTCGGAGAGCGAAGGGGCGCGGCGGCGCGCGTTTCGAAATCCCTGTCGAAACTTCCGTTGAGCTAAAATCACTGACACCTATGCTGCCGCTCGGGTCCGAATGGCGACTGTGCCGGAAAGCGGGCTGCCTCGATCCCGGGGCTCTGCCGGCGCCGCAGGATCGGGTAATGGCTCGTCTATGGCTTGGGCGCTTCAAAGACGACGCTTCGAAAATGGGCGACATGCGGCGGCTGCTGTACCAGGAACGGGGCGGGCCGGCGATGTTCGGAATGCCGGACGAGAAGGCGATCGATCAGGTCGTCGAGCTGCTTGCCCGCGGCCGGCTGCACATTCACGCCATCCCCATCGAGACGCGCGGAACGTCGCAAGCCTCCTCGACGGATAACCCGCCGGCACCGTTTCCTCTATCCGGGCGCCAGCCGCGCGCGGCCGTGACTTCGAGCGCGGCGCCGTTCTCTCCGCCGACGTTTTCCTCCGACATGGATCCCTCGATTCAGGCCGCGACTTTGGTAGCGGCCGCCGCATCGGGGAAGCCGTTTTGCCCTGAATGAGAGAAGAAACGAAAGGGGCCGGTCGGCTCTTCATGAAAACGCGCAAAACGGAGTGCGACGCGAGGGGTTTCCTCCGACGGCGTGTCGTGCGCGGCGCACCCTTTGCGCTGGTGGAGAGAACGCGCAAAACGGAGTGCGGCGCGAGGGGTTTCCTCCGGCGGCGTGTCGTGCGCGGCGCACCCTTTGCGCTGGCGGAGAGAACGCGCAAATCGGAGTGCGGCGCGAGGGGTTTGACTCGGCGGCGTGTCGTGCGCGGCGCACGCTTTGCGCTGGCGGAGAGAACGCGCAAAACGGAGTGCGACGCGAGGAGTTTCTTCCGACGGCTGGCCGTGCGCGGGGCATGCTTTGCGATGGCTGGGCGATCATGACGAACGAGCAGCTAAGCCGGATGGAAGAGCATCTTTGGCCTCGGGGCGAAAGGCGCGACGTTTGGATGATCGCCGACGCCGCGCGGGACCGGGCGATCTTCCGGATGCTGCTGGAATGCCACCTTGAGTATT
Organism: uncultured Acidobacteriota bacterium; assembly: GCA_963823105.1. Lineage (GTDB taxonomy): Bacteria > Acidobacteriota > Terriglobia > Bryobacterales > Bryobacteraceae > JAJYKC01. Next base: position 189,295 of record CAWGKC010000002.1, on the reverse strand, counting down.
CCTGCCTGTATAGTGGATATCTGCCGCCGGCGCTCGAGATCGCCGCCCCGTACCTGGTGCAGCTCGAACACCGGGACAAGTATACGCGGCGGATTCTGCAACGAGGATGGGGCGACAGTTGGGGTATATTTCTCAAATGCGATCTCGGCCTGGACCGGTTGCGGCGGCACCTGCGACAATTTCTGGTTGTGAGGGATCCGCGGGGCGGCCGGCTGGTGTTTCGCTATTACGATCCGCGGGTATTGCGAGTGTATTTGCCCACGTGCCGCGAGGAGGAACTAAACAGCCTGTTCGGACCGATTCAGTGCTTTTGGAGTGAGGGCGAAGATCCGAGAGACATGTTGGAGTTCCGTTTTCATCGCGGCAGCCTGGCGCGGCGGACGCTGGGCCTCGATTCGGAGAGGCCTTCGGACCCGCGGGCGCCCGGGAGCGAATCGTATGCGAATCCCGGGGCGGAGGAGGAGACGCGTCCCCGGTACACGAATTTGACGATCCGGCAGGCGCAGCTCGCCATCCTCTCGCGAATCGAATTGAGGAAGTTCGAGGATTGGATGGTCGAGCATCTGAATAAATTCTTTCCGGGCCAGTGCGAAGCCGCTGGGGAAGAGCAAATTAGGGCGACCATTCAGTATGGGGTTAAGCGCGCGGCGTCCTATGGGATAACCACTGAGCGCGACGTTTGCAAGTACATCGATTTGATGGTGGTGTTCGGGCGGGATTTCGACGAGGACCGGCGATTCGCGTGGACGCGGGACATTCTGGGGAAAGAGGAAAACCCCAGCCGGAAAATCGAGGCATTGCATGAAGCGGCAAAGGGCCATTTGAGGCGCAGGTAGAGAGATGCCGTACCCAACGCCAACTCCGACCCCGACTCCGACTCCGACGCCGACGCCTACCCCGGCGCCGACGCCGACTCCCACCCCGACACCGACTCCCACCCCGGCACCAACTCCCACCCCGACACCAACTCCCACCCCGGCACCAACTCCCACCCCGACACCAACTCCGACTCCAACTCCAACCCCGACTCCAACTCCAACACCGACACCAACGCCAACGCCAACACCGACACCGACGCCAACACCAAATGGCGGACTCGTCGCCGCGGCGAAGAATGCCGATGCCGAAGCGGGAAAGGGAAACGTAGGGGACCCAGTGGCACCCTGCGCGGCTACGACTTCGTCGTCGAGCAGCTCATCCAGTTCCTCAAGTTCATCCTCTTCGTCCAGCAGTTCTTCATCCAGTTCCTCTTCATCCAGCAGTTCCTCTTCGAGTGACTGCCGACAGCCTGCATTCGCGATCGCGAGTGCCACGGTGGCGTCGGGCGCGGCGCCCTCTCACGCGCTCGCCGCATGCGCTTGGGGACTGACGTTTCCCGAGAATGTCCAGGTAACGATTCGGGCCTGCCCCAATGCGGGACAATGGTGCGCTGTATTGGAAACGGTGACGGGTAATTACTCGCAGCAGACAAGACTCCTTCCAGCCGAGGTGGAGGTTACTGGCCCCGGAGGGAATACGACAGCCGCTAATTTCTGCGCGCAGGTTACCGAGCTCAAGGCACTCGGCTTTTGTCCGGGGGCATGGTATATCCTGGCGGCGGTGGTGGCCCACGAGAATGTTCATGCGGCTCACTTCCTTGCCGCCCTCCAACATGCGAGCGTGACGCCGGTCCTTCGGACCGCGATCGAGGGACTTTGCGTGCCGAACGCGGCCGGTACGACTCAGGCTTCCGCCGCCGCGGCAATTCAGGCGCTTCCGGGATTCGCCGCGGCTTTGAGCGCCGCGCAGGCGAATTGGCTGGCTCAGGTTCTGGTTTTGGCTGCAAACGATCACAGCGGGCCGACGGCTGCAGCGGAACATGGAGTGGTCGATCCCATGATTGCCACGATATGCAATCACGCGCACGCGAACGCTTGGGGGGCTTGCGCGGCGTGTCCGTGATTTGCGCTGCGAGATCTTACTAACTGAAGGATGGCTGGAGACAATGAGATGTATCAGGATCCCGATCCAAACTCAATACAGATCCCTCTGAGAGTTACAGATGGCTCCCCGAGCGGCGAAAGTCCTTTCACGAGGCTGGCCGTGGTGTTCTATTCGCGCCGGCTTCAGCCCTCCGCTTCGCGCGGACTTTCATTTTCGTTGCAAATCGGCAATGGCTCCAACGAGGAGTTGAAGGTGCAGAGCCCCCTCGAAACTTTGCAACTCTCCCTGCTGAATGGCAAGGGGTGGCCGGTCCGTCTCCCGCCCAGCACCCCTCCGAGGACGTTGATCAACTATCGCGGCCACTTACAAGTGATCCGGCCTTACCAGGTGCTTGAAATAAAAGAAGTCGGATCTGGCAAAGATCTCCTTTCCATCGCGGAGGACTTGATCTGGACCCTTCCGGCGGGGGGCACGCTGAACATCGGCATAAAGATCGACCGCATCGTGCTTGGCGATCCCGTGGATCCTACGCGGCAAGCCGTTCCGGTTCCGATCCCGAAGGATGCCTACAAGCTCAAGTTGATCGTCCTCTTGATTTCGGCCTCAGGCGAGCGCGCCCATCGGGTTTTCAACATGGACTACGTCGGACTGAAACTCGACGTGGATTGAGGGCGCAAATGAGCGCACTTCGATCGCCGATTGACGGACTATCACGCGCGGTAAAAATGATGGAACGTATTGTATGCATGCTCGCTGCTCCGCGGATCCGGAGGCAAAGCCTCATGATATTGTTGAGGACGGCATAGGCCCGATCAGGAGCGTGCATCATATGGAGCAGGAGATCTGGGTTGCGGGCTTCCCCTCTTTTTATGGCGGCGCGGACACGGAACTCGATCATCTTATCGATCTGTTTCGCGCTCACGATCGCGCGGTCCATCTGGTCCCGATGTTCGGCGCCGATCCCTCGATGGTCGAGAGCGTGACCAAGCGGGGGTGTGTCATACATGAATATCGGGACGACATATTCCGTGAAAAGCTTGTCATTAGTTTCTGCAACGGCCAGTTTCTCAAGTGCCTTCCCGCCATCATGGCGGTTGGACCTCCCGCCTTGGTGGTGTGGTTCAACTGCATGACATGGCTCTTCGAGGCGGAGAAGCACGCACATGCTATGGGCTGGATCGATTATTTCGGGTTTGTTAGCGGTTACCAAAGGAAGTGTATCGCACCGCAGCTCGAAGTCATTCGGCCCGTTCGCACGTTCGCGTATCTGCCCTACTTCAACACCGGGAGGGTGGAATGGCGATATCGCCAATGGAATGGTACATACAGCCTTGGACGAATTTCTCGCGACGATGAAGATCGCTTTGCGAGCGACACATGGCGCATCTACGATCGAGTCGTGGTGCCGAACGCGTTGAAGAAGAAAGTTTACATTCTCGGATACGGATCTAACGCGGCACGGAAGACTGGCGAGCCGCCCCCCGGACTCGATTGGCAGACGTGGGAGCCGAACGGAATTCCCGCGACGGACTTTTTTCGTCTGATCGATACGATGGTACACAAGACCGGCGGCTCCCGAGAGTCGTACTGCCGTGTCCTCGTCGAGGCATACGCGCATGGCGCAGTTCCTATCGTGGAGGACTCTTACGCTTTTCCGGAACTCGTCATACACGGTGAGACTGGGTTTATGGCTGCGGAGTCCGATGAGTTCAGCTACTACGCGAGCCTTTTGGCCATGAATCCCAGCGAACACCGGCGAATCGCCGCAAATGGAAGGGAATTCCTGGAGAAGAAGCTCGTTGATGAAGAAGCGTGCTGGCAGGGTTGGAAAGACGGCCCGCTGGCCTTAGGTCCAGTCTGATTGTTTATCCCGTGATCGTCAAGGCTGTCATCACCACACTGGACAACTTGCCGCTCCTGCGGCAGCAGGTCTCGATCCTGCGGGAGGAATTGCTTGTCGATGAAATCGTAGTCGTAAACAACGGGAGTATCGACGGTACACGCGAGTGGCTCTGCGCGCAGCCCGAGGTAAACCAGATCCACCGGGAGAACAAGGGCGCCGGCCCAGGGAGAAACGCGGGATTGGACCGCGCGGAACGATTCGATTACGTGCTGATGTTGGACGGGGGCATTCGACCGCTTCGAGGCGGCGTCGCTCGAATGATCGAATACCTTGAGCGCCACCCCGAGGTTCACGTCATCGGCGTCGACTTACCACAAACCATAAACGACGAAGAGGCGGCATCCCGCGAGTGGCCCGATCCGATCCGCGACGAAGACACGTACCGGAACTGGCAGTTGTCTCAGACGCACTATTGTCTGGCTCGAGCCGCGGCGTTCCATGGATTGCGTTTCTCCGAGGAAGGACCGTTCGCGGAACCGGGTTGGGGCGTAGACGACGACGAGATGGCATACCGGTGGTTCCTGGCGGGAATCATCGTCCATGTCGTTACAAACGTCCATCCGTATCGCCGGGCTTCCGGCAGTTTTCCAAGACTGTTTCGGGAAACGGGGATCTGGCCGAACCAATACGGATCGGTCTATGAAGAACGCCTGGTATGGTGCCAACAAAACTTCCCTCAGTTTGCGCCCGGCGTACAGTGGGGCGAACCGTGGTTGACCGTGGTTGTCCGGGTCGGCGACGAGGTAGAAAAAACAATTGAACTCATTAAGAGAATCCACGACAGGCTCCGAGTAAGGCGGTTTCTCGAACCTTGGAACAACTTCCCAAATCCGTACAGCGTGGTTGCGTGGTGTCCAGCCGGGCATCGATTCATGGCTTGGGCGAAGTGGCGCCGGCTTCGCCAGCATCATGGCGATACAATTGTCGTCGGCACTCAAACGGTCAAGAGGACGCCCGAGTCCGAGGCGTTGTGGACGGGGGACTTCCGCGTTTGGTGCGGCGACGATTACTTCGATGCCATCCGCCCAAACGCATGTTACTTTTGCCTTGTGTCTACTCTAGAAGACTTCGACTACGCCGCCGCTCTGTACGATTCGACGCATCCGGATCGCGCAAATCCGCCTGCGGCTCTGCGGGTGCAACTTACTCTTACGGCCTCCGGTCTCACTCCCGGGATCCGAAGAGTTTGAACGGAAAATGACCGCGCTTCGGGCGATGTAACATGCGTTCGACGGTTAGTGAGCTAATTTCGTAACGTGGGCGAGACGGCGTGGCTCGGTAAAGATCTCATTACAGGCGATGATCGATCTATCTATCATTCTTCCGGTTCATAACGAAGGCGAAAGGCTGCGGCGGACGCTGGAGGCGATTCGGGAGACGGCGGAGGCCGAGTACGAAATTGTCGTCGTCAACGATGGGTCGACAGACGGTGGATGCGATTTTCTTCGGTCGGGGCCGGGCGGGTTTGAGAACGTCACGCTGGTGGATTTGGAGCGGCGCCATGGGGTGGCGGGGGCGCGGACTCTTGGAGTGGCGCGGGCGGCTGCGCCGGTTTTGATTTTTATGGACGCGCATTGCGTTCCGCGCGGCGGATGGCTGCAACGAATTCTCGTGGAACTTCACCAACCCGATGCGGGGATCGTGGCGCCGCAGATCAGCAGCCTGGAGCGCCCCGGCGCGACGACGTTCGGGTTGACGCTGCGCGATAAGGAATTGGGGGTCGAATGGCTACCCAGGTGGGGGAGCGAGCCCTATGCGGTTCCGCTCGTTGGCGGCGGCTGCATGGCGATGCGCAGGGAGTTTTTCGACCACGTGGGCGGGTTCGAACCGATGCGGAGCTTCGGGATGGAGGACGTCGAGTTGTGCATCCGCTGCTGGCTTTCGGGGTACACGGTCACGATGGTCCCGGAAGCGGAGGTGGCGCATTTGTTCAAGAAGGACGGGTTTCCCATCGGCTGGCACGATCTTCTCTATAATCGGCTGCGAACGGCGGTGCTGCACTTTGAAGGGCCTCAGCTCGAGAGAATCCTGGCTTGCGCCCGCACGAAGCCCGCATTCCCGGAGGCGGCCTGCACGCTGCTGGCGAGCGACATTTGGGCGCGCTACGGTTCGGTGCGCGCCCTGCGAAAGCGCGACGCGGAATGGTTTTGCCGCAGATTCGAGATCGAGATATGAGCGCCGGACGGAGGGGTCCGTATGGGTGAACTTTTATCTTGCATAGTCGCGACGCGCAACCGGGGCGCTTTCGTGCGCCAGGCGATTCGGTGTTTCGAGCGGCAGAGCTACGCCGATTCGGAGTTGATCGTCGTGGACGACGGCGACGAACCCGTCGCCGAACTCTGCCGCGGCGCGTCCCGCGTACGATATCTGCGTTTGGAACGGCGCACGCCGGTTGGGATCAAACTGAACATCGGCGCGGAGGAGGCGAGGGGGACGATCCTCCAAAAACTTGACGACGACGATTACTACGCGCCGGATTTTCTGGAGCGCGCGGTGGCTGGCTTAGCGGCGGGCGAACGCGAGCGCACGGTGGTGGCCTGGGGCAGTTTCCTGGTACTGATGGCGGGCGGCGCGCAACTGCATTTCTCGGGGGAGCATTGGGCGGCGGGTGGCACGTTATGCTTTCACCGGGAAGTCTGGCTGCGAGCGCCGTTTCGCGACCGTCCCGGCGAAGTGGACAAGTATTTTCTGCTGGATCATCATCCGCACTTAGTCCGGGTGCGCGCTCCGGAGTCCTATCTGCTCGTCCGGCACGGCGGCAACACGTGGACGGACTGGGGATCGGAAACGGTGGACCAACTATTCCGGCGCATGCCCGTTTATCCCAAGGCGCTTGAAGAGTTGATCGATCCGGAGAGCCTGGAGTTTTATCGTTCGCTCCGTTACGAGGCCGCCGGATGAGGGTGAGCGTGATTGTGGCGAGCCTCAACGAAGGAGAGCACTTGCGCCGCACCGATCGATAATCTGGCGGCGCGACTCCCGCCCGGCGGCGAAATCATCGTGGTGGACGATGGGTCCGCCGATCATAGCGCCGATTTTCTGATGGGCGGATACGAGGGGGTGACGCTGCTTCGCCCGGCGGAACGGCTGGGGGTTGCCAGGGCGCGCAATTTCGGCGCGGAGCATGCACTGGGGGAGACGCTGGTATTCAGCGACGCTCATGTCACGGTTCCGCCGGACTGGGCCGGCCCGCTGCTGGATCTACTGTCCCGCCCCGAAGCCGGGGCGGTGGCGCCGGCCATCAGCATCATGCGGCCAACGCCGGTTGAGAGCACGGGTTATGGCCAGAAATGGCGCAATGCGAGTTTGGATATCGACTGGCTTGGGCGGGCGAAGGCCGAACCCTATCCGGCGCCGTTGCTCGGTGGGGGGTTTCTGGCCATGCGCCGCGATGTCTTCGCCGCCGCAGGGGGCTTCGATTCCGGCATGATCGTGTGGGGTTCCGAGGATGCGGAGCTGTCCATCCGGCTGTGGACGCTCGGTTATGAGTGTTGGGTTGCGCCGGGTGTGGATGTGGAGCATTTCTTCCGCCCGCGTTATCCCTACGAGGTCGGTTGGGAGCCGGTGCTGCACAATAAGCTGCGGCTGGCGACCATCCACTTCGGACCGGAACGGCGGCGTCGCGTCGTGGAGCGGCTGACGCAGTATGCCGCCTTTCCCGCGGCCCGCGCGCGGCTTGCGGCAGGGGACGTGGAGGACCGCGCGTACTGGATGCATGCCGAGCGCCGCTTCGACGACGACTGGTTTTTCGATCGCTTCGCGAAGGAGCTGAAGTGCGAACTTACGGATGGGCCGGGCAAGCGCGCGGCGGCGCCGACGCCGTGACGCTGGGGCGTCAGGATGGGCTGAATCCGGAGTTCGCAGCCGGATTTCTGTGATACCGTGTAGGCGGCGGCATGAGCACCAATTTGGACACATTGAAAACCGAGATCGAGGAGTTTCTCGGCAAGGAGGGCTTCAATGTCTTCCACGGCTACTCGCGCGCGACGGAGGAGGAGGCGGTTTATTGGGATTGCGAGCGGCATCCCGATTACCGGGAGTTTCTGAAGGCGGCGCGGGCGGCGGGGACGAAGCTGGTGGTGTTTCATCGCCGGGAGTTCGACGCGGAGACGCTCGACGAGGCGTTGGACCAACTGGAGGCGAGCGGGGTGAATCGCGACGATTACCGGCTGACCGAGCAGCGATTGGAAGAGCTGAGAAGGTATGAGGGATTTACTTGCGCGGTGGAGTTGTCATTCGATCACGAGGGGCGGATCTATATTTACGAGATGCGGGCGCCGTGGTTCGAGGAGTTCACGACGCTGATGGACGATCTGGATTTCGCGGAACCGCAGACGCAGGAAGAAGACGAAGATCCGATGGGCGGATACTTCTCGAAGAACTGAGCGCGTCGTTTCTTGCGGCAGGCTCGTTGGGAATTCGCGGAACCGAAGCCGGAGATTGAAGCGGCGCTGGGGGCGGCGCTCGGAGTGCGCGCGGCGACGGCGCGGGTGCTGGCGGCGCGGGGGTTCGAGGACGCGGAGGCGGCGGCGCTTTTTTTGCGGCCCACGCTCGACGGGTTGAACGATCCTTACCAATTGGCGGGGATGCGGGAGGCGGTGGCGCGGCTGCGGGCGGCGATCGAGGGCGGGGAGAAGATTCTGATCTACGGCGACTACGACGTGGACGGGACGACGGCGGTGACGATCCTGCGCAAGGCGATCGAGATGGCGGGAGGGAAGGCGGAGTTCCACGTGCCGCACCGGTTGAAGGAAGGTTATGGGATGCACGCCGAGGCGATCGAGCGGGCGGCGGCGGACGGGGTGCGGTTGATGGTGAGCGTGGACACGGGGATTCGCGCGGGCGACGTGGTGCGGGGCGCGGGGGAGCGCGGGATCGACGTGATTGTCACCGACCATCATTTGCCGGACGAGGCGCTGCCGCCGGCGGTGGCGGTGTTGAATCCGAACCGGCGCGATTGCGCGTATCCGAATAAGTCGCTGTGCGGGGCGGGGGTGGCGTTTCAATTGGCGCGGGCGTTGTTGGGGACGATGGGCTGGACCGCGGCGCGGTTGGAGGCGGTGACGGAATCGTTTTTGAAAATGGCGGCGATGGCGACGGTGGCCGATGTGGTGCCGTTGACGGGCGAGAACCGGGTGATCGTGAAGCACGGGCTGGCGGGATTGGGGGCGGTGAAGAATATCGGGCTGCGGGCGCTGCTGGATTCGGCGGGATTCGCGGCGGGGGTGGTTCCGACGGCGATGCAGGTGGCGTTCCGGGTTGCGCCGAGGATCAACGCGGCGGGGCGGATGGCGGACGCGGCGGAGGTGATCGAACTTTTTACGACGGTCGATGCGGGGCGGGCGAGGGAGATCGCGGCGAAGTTGGATGGGATGAACCGGGAGCGGCAGAAGGCGGAAGCGGAGATTTTGAAGACGATTCTGGAGGGCGGCGCGGCGGAGGGGGAGATGGGCGCGGCGCTGGTTTTCAGCGGCGAGGGATGGCATCGAGGGGTGGTGGGGATTGTGGCGAGCCGCGTGGCGGAGCGGTTCGGAAGGCCGGCGTTTGTGTTGGGGGAAGAGGACGGCGTGGCGCGGGGATCGGGGCGGAGCGCGGCGGGTTTTCATTTGCTGGAGGCGCTGGAGGCGATGCGGGATCTGTTCGATCGATTTGGAGGGCACCGGCAGGCGGCGGGCGTGACTCTGGCGGCGGCGAAGGTGCCGGAGTTTCGCGAGAGGCTGCGGGCGCATGCGGCGGCGCGATTGACGGAGGAGGATTTCCGGCCGGTGGTGAAGATCGACACGGTGGTGGAGTTTGGCGAGTTGGACGAGGGGATGGTGCGGGAGATGGAGGAACTGGCTCCGTTTGGGTTTGGCAACCGGCAGCCGGTGCTGGCGGTGATGGGCGCGGAGGTGACGGCGGCGCGGGTGGTGAAGGAGAAACATTTGCGGGTGAACCTGCGGAAGAACGGGAGGCAGATGACGGCGATCGGGTGGGGCTTTGCGGAGCGGGCGGGCGAGTTGCAGGCGGGGGCGAGGGTGGATGCGGCGATTTGCGTGGAGCGGGACGAAGCGGGGCGGGAGTATGGGCGGGAGGGGTGGCAGGCGGTGTTGCGGGATGTGCGGGGGGCTTAAAGTGACTTCGCGACGGGCGGAAAAGGTCCGGCTATGGGTGGTGGTGAAGCGTTCGCGGTTGCCGGCGAGAGCAGTTCTAATCGTGCGGGAAAGGAAAACCGGCGGAGACCGCGCTGGGTCACTTCTTCGGCGAGTTCGCGCATCGATTGCTCCGTAATCACGCGGCCTTCGCCACGCGCCAGAGAGGCTTTGGAGTCTTCCAGAGTCGCCAAGAATTCCGCTCGCTTGCGCTCGCGCTCTTCCCACAGGGACAGCGCTTCCCGGACGGCGTCTTCGCTCGCGTGAAAGCGCCCGGTCTCGATCGCCTGTTGAACGAAGGCCTCTTGGTCCGGAGTAAGGCTCACTTCCATACCCTTGAGCGTAAGAGGCAGGGAGGCGGGTGTCAAGCGCGGACGTCGCTTGGTTGGACAACTCGCGCCGCGTGGGGCGGTATAAAATGTAGCCGGAGGAGGGTCATGGCGGTGAACAGGAAACTTCTCGTCTGGTTGGGTATCGTTCTGGCTGGCGTGGCGGTGAGTGTGGAGGCCAGACGATAGGTGAAGGGGCGGCACGTTGCGTTTATCGCCGTTCAGGTTGAAAATCACTATGATCGCGTGGGAGTGGACAAGGGCGTTTTTCTGGAGACGCACTCGGTTTGGGGCGATGGTTCTACCGTGCAGGCGCGGCAGGCGATCGACGGGAGACCGGACGGGATGAGGGTGATTACCGACGTCCGGCGAGGGGTCAAGATCGCGCTCGACAGCGAGACATTGTCGAAGACGACTTATGCGCTTTCGCGCGGCGAGTTGGAACGCATGAGAGCAAAGCCCGATTGCGCGTCCTTGCCGAAGGCCGGGACGATTCTGGGATACGGCGTGGTGCGGGAGACGAGAACATTCGACATCGGCGAGGGGCGGATCGTGACGACCAGGAAGCTGGCGCCCGCGCTCGATTGTTTCCCTTTGAGCGATTCGAGTGAGATCGAGGATCGCGGCGGACGGCGGGTGGCGTCGGTGAGCAAGACGGTGACGGAGGTGATGCGGACGGAGCCGGACCGTGCGGAGTTGAGCGTAGCGCGCGGCTATGTGGAACGGAAGCCGTCGGAGGCGATGATGTTGCATAACGAGCTTGAGGGCCGTCAGCCTCCGCCAGGCTCGCCGCGCACGAATGCCGTTCTCGACCAGGTTTACGCGGGAAGGCGGGCCGTGCCGTCCTTCGCGGCTGAAAGGTAGACGAAGGGCGCGGATTTCCCTAGGTTTCAGCGGCTGGGCCGGCGTAAGGCACAGTTCGTCGAATTCGCGAATCGTTTGGTTGGCTATGACGCCGGCGGCGTGGATGGCTTCGGCCGTCTCATGAATCGCCGCCGTAAGGGGGCTACGGTATCGCTTTTTCATTGCATGTCACCTCCACCAACGTTCCCGTCGCGACCAGCCGCGCGACTCGCTGGTCGATCGCGGAACCGCCAAGATGGGCGGCGTACATCCCCGCTCCGCATCGCATCCGTTCGCGCGCTTCCGTAGTTCTAAATTTTGGAGTCGCGAATCGAGCTGTCATGCCTGGACGCCGTCCGGCGCACGTGGGCGCCGCAAGATGGCAAAATAAAAGTGGAGTTCAGCGCAATGAGCAAGCAGGCTATCCCGCAAAATACCGAAGCCGCGATTCTTTCCCGCCTGATTCAGATGCGGCAAGACGATTTGTCCCGTGGCGTGGCCGAGTACCTGCTTTCCTTTCGGTTCGACGACGGCGACATTGCCCGGATGGATGAACTGGCGGAACTCGGGCGCGAGGGCAAGTTGACCGACGTGGAACTGGCCGAGCTTGATAGTTATTTGCACGCCGGCAATTTGCTGGCGGTGATGCAATCCAAAGCGCGGCGAGCGCTGAATATCCCGGGAGCGGCCGGATCGCCAGGTTGAAGGCGAACGATATTCGCGAGATCTGGCGGCGAGCGTTTAAGTGCGGCGACTACCGCGATTGAGCCATCCTGGCTGCACTGCAATCGATTCACGGGGGCGATTCTCGCGGGGTTCGACGCCGAAGTGGGGGAAATCGTCCGGCTTCTTCATCTCCAGTGGAATGAGGCGGTGTTAACGGGGCTCACGCCAGTTGGACAAATCACGATCGAAGTGTTGTTCATAAACGACCCGGAGGTGGCCGCGCTGCGGCGTGCGCTGAGAGAGGAGGGGGTCCTGTAGGCGCGCTGATATACTTGGGGTTCGCGGGACATGCTGTCGATCGTCATACCGATTCATAACGAGGAGCCTTCGATTCTGCCGTTGTACGACCGGCTGACGCGGGTGATGGAAGGGCTGCGGAAGCCTTACGAGATCCTGTTTGTGGACGACGCTTCGACGGACCGGAGCTTCGATCTGCTGGCGAATCTGGTGGAGACCGATGCGCGGCTGAAGGTGATCCGGCTGCGGAGGAATTTTGGGCAGACGGCGGCTCTGTCGGCGGGGTTCGACGAGGCGCAGGGGAGCGTGATTATTTCGCTCGACGGGGATTTGCAGCATGCGCCGGAGGATATTCCGGCGCTGCTTCAGAAGATCGACGAGGGGTACGATATCGCCAGCGGGTGGCGCAAGAATCGCGTGGACAACGCCATCACGCGGAAGTTTCCCTCGCGCATCGCGAATTGGCTGATGGCGAAGGCGTCGGGAGTGGACTTGCGCGACTTCGGCACGACGTTCAAGGCGTACCGGGCGGAAGTGATCAAAGAAGTGAACTTGTATGGCGAGCTGCACCGGTTCATTCCGGCGCTGGCGAGTTTTTACGGCGCGCGAATCGTCGAGGTGCCGATCCGCAATATTCCGAGGGCGAACGGGGCTTCGCACTATGGGCTGGGGCGGACGTTCAACGTGCTGTTCGACATTCTGACGATCAAGTTTCTGCTGCGGTATTTCACGCGGCCGATGCATTTCTTCGGGCGGATCGGGCTGCTGGGGTTGACGACGGGCGGGGCGATTCTGGGCGGGCTGCTGGTGGCGAAGATCGCCGGGCAATCGGTGATGATCGAGCATGGGCCGCTGATGGTGATGGGCGCGATGCTGGTGCTGGCGGGACTGATGATGTTCTCCACGGGGCTGCTGGGCGAGGTGATGATCCGGACGTATTTCGAAAGCCAGGGGCGGCGGATCTACGCGGTGCGGGAAGTGCGGTGCCGGAAGGAGCCGGTGACGCCGGCATAGGGAGGGCGCATGTCTTCGCCGGAAGCGAATCTGGAAGAACTGGCGGCGCTGAGCGAGAACGAACTGTACCTGATGCTGGGGCGCGAGATGTCGCGCGGCGCGGGGGTGCCGCAGAGTCTGGGCACGCTGGTGGAGATGGGCAAGCGGGCGTTCGCGGATTTGCATGGCGAATTGCAAATGGCCGTCTGCGGGGCGAACGGGCCGCGGAAGGGGCTGAAGGACCTGACGCAGACGGGACTGTTGAACGCGATCGCGACGGCGATCGTGGGCAGCCAGGAGATGAATCTTCCGCACGTGGCGGCGTTATATGCGGCGGTGTTGATCGCGCGAACGGGCTTGGAAATGTACTGCCAGGGGTTTGAGCCGCCGGCGGAAAGTTAGCCGGCGTTGACGAAGGACTCTAAGAGCGTCATGGACCGTTCGTAGTGGGCGGCGGCGGACTCGGTTTGTCCGAGGGATTCGAGGCACGAGGCCCAGACGTGTTCGACGAGGGAGCGGTCGAGCGGGCCGGCCCAGGGTGCGATGGCGGCGGCGGTCTCTTCGGCGGCGGCCGCGGCGCGGTCCCATTGGTCGCGTTGGATGAACGTGGCGGCGATGAAAGCGAGCTGCTGGCAGAGGGCTGCGTCGGCGCGGCCTTGGGCGCGGCCCGACGGCGCATCTAGATTTTCGGAGATCTTTAGGCTCTTGAACTCAAAAGAACCGGCGGCCCAGGCTTGCGCACAGAGCGATGCGAGGAAGAAACAGTGGCGGCCGGCGCCGAGATTGGGGGCGCGGGGAAGCGAGAGGGGGATCGAGGTGCGGCGGATGGCGTTGCGGAGGGAGAAGATGTCAAGCGAGGGAACGGCGGAGCGGAGCAGGGCGGCGCCGCCGGAAAATTGCGCGGTGGTGACCGAGAGGCCACCGCCGGTGGAGAGGGAACGTTCGAGTAACTGGCGGCGGTCGCCGACGACGGAGGGGCCTTCGACGGCCCATCCCACGGCGGTATTGGCGGGACAGATCACGGGCGTCTCGCCGCGGGCGAGCATTTCGTTCAGGGTATAGGCGTCGCCGCCGACGGAGACGGTGAACATGCCGGTGGCGAGCGCGTGGCTGTTGATGGAGCGGCAAAGAAGGCAGGGGAATCCGACGGAGCACTCGCCGCCATAGATGGCGGTGCTGATGTTGACGAGGGCGATGCCGGATTGCACGCACCACTCGAGTGCGGCGGCAAGATCCTGGCGCGAAGGGGAGTGGGTGACGCCGTAGACTTTGAGGCTGAAGATTTCGGCGCGCGGGGCGGAGAGGAGGATTTCGCGGATGACGCGCGTGCCGTGGAGTCCGGGGGCGGAGTCGCCGGGGCCTTCGGAGGCGGGAGTGAAGTCGAGGGGATGGACTGTCGTGTCCTGGGCCGGATCGCCGTTTTCGCGGAGCCAATCGAGGTCGACGCCGGTGTCGACGACGGCCACTTTGCAGCCTTGGCCCATGAAGCCGGTCTGCCAGAGGAGAAACTTGCAATCCTCGTGGCGGCGGACGTGGGAGCGGTCGAGCGGGAAGCGATCATTTTCCATATTGCTGGACGTGGCGGGGATCGAAATGGATGGCGGCGGAGGAAGCGCCGGGCTGGCCCATTTCGATGGGAATGCAAAGCGAGGGCCAGACACGGGCGAGGTTGGCGGCGGCGGATTCGCGGGGGGAGCGGCTGCGCAGCATGGCGAGGTAGGCGGCGATGGACCAGGTGGCGAGGGAGTGTTCGTTCATATTGGGCGAAGAATCGGGCAGGCCGTCGCTGAAGCCGGCGAAGATCCAGGATTTCTTGCAGGTGTCCCAATCGCCCCAACTGACGAGCTTGGGCGGGAGAAGAGCGGCGACGGAGGGAGCGGGGCAGAGGGCGAGATGGCGGTTGGCGACGACGATGCCGCCGGCGCGGAAAATTTGAGGCGAGTCGAGCGAGGGGCCGCTGAAGCAGGGGTAGACGACGGTGACGCCGTTTGAGGCGGCGCGCAGGACGGCGGCATCCAGCGCGGGATTGGCGACGGAGGAGTTTCGCGCGGGCGGGAGAGAGAGCGTCCACCAGAGAATCATGTCGACGGCGAGTGCCGCCAACTGGCCCAGGGCGATTGGGACTTCGGGTTCGTGGACATTTCCGAGTACGTAGAATTCGGGCGAGGGGTCGGATGGGCGGAGGATGCGTTGGAAGAATTGAAAGAACGGCGCCAGACCGGCGTCGACGGGATGAGCGGGGCTAGGAAAGTCGGCGCGGAAAGCGATGCCGAGCTGGGCGGCGTATGGAGCGTAGGGGGTGGTGAGGCCGGCGGTGAGGATTCCTACGCGGATCATTGTGGAAAAGGGTATCACGGGAACAGGCAAAAATCGGCGGGATTCGCGGATTGGACGCGAGTCCCGCCGATGCCGATCGGGTCCGGCTGGAAGGGGAGATTACTGAATCACGATCGGGATGGAGGAAGTGACGGTGAAGACTTCGAGCGAGGAAGTGTTGTCGTCGACGGCGGCGAACATGAGGCCGCCGTTGGCGTTGAAGCCGACGTTGAGGCCGAAGGAGCCGCCGGGGGCGTTGTCGACTTCGAATTCGGCGACGAACTTGCCGGCGGGGGTGAATTCGACGAGCTCGGAGCCGTGGTTGGGGTCGGGGTTGACGACGTCGTTGTTGCTGGCGATGAGGTCGCCGTTGGGGGCGAGGATCATGGCGAGGACGCCGTGCAGATGTTTGTCGTCCTTATAGACGGGATAGCCTTTGCCGGATTTGCCATTGGTTTTGCCGGCGTTGGGGATTCCGTAGACCTCGTTGTCGAGGCTGGAGGCGACGTAGAGCGTGTCGCGGAAGGCGTCGTAGGCGAGGCCGCAGGGGCCGACTTCGAGCGCGGCCGGATCGCCGCGATGGCCGTAGCCGGAGGCGATTTCGAGAGCGCGGACGAGGTTAATGCCCTGGGCGTTGACGGTGATGTCGAGCCGGGAGACGGTGCCGCTGAGCACGTTGGCGACGAAGATCTGAGCTGCGCCGCCCTGGTCGTTGACGGTCAGATCCCAGGGGCCGTTGACGAGCTGGCCGATCGAATAATTCCAGACGATGTTGCCGTTGCGGTCGATGGCGAGGATGGAGCCGGGTTGGGCGGTGTTAGGCGTTCCGTCGGTGGTGGGAAAATTGCCGACGATGACGTAACCGCTGCGCAGGACGGCGAGGCCGGTGGACAGACCGAGGCCGGGCTTGCCCTGGAAGAACAACGATGGCTGGCCCTGGCGGACGGTGACGATGGTGGTGCCGGTTCCCTGCAGATTCTGGCTGTTGTTGTAATTGGAGACCAGAATGTCGCCGGGCTGGATTAGCCCGCCGGTGGGGAACGCCGCGGGGACGAAGGCCACTCCGTAGGGATTCACGTCGCCGTTGGAGGGGATGGTGGAAACGACCTGAGCGGGCCCGATGTCGTTGAGAAAGGCGCTGAAGGGAGCGCCCTGGGCGGCGAGGTTCGGGCTAAACGCGGCGAAGGCCAGAGTTGCCCCAAGGAGGCTCGATAGAGCCGTGTAACTGCGTAACATTGGTTTTCTCCTATTGGTTTTAATGAAGCGGCGCATCGAGTACGCCGCGTTCGAGCCGCCCTTGGGCGGAGAGCGAGAGAAGGCTTCGGGTTCGACGCCGCCCTCCCGCTCCACTGAGGTAAGCGGCAAAGGGGTAGGAGTTCCCTCACGAGGAGTGAATTATTTTGCAGGCTCCGGTGGCGACGCGCGTTTACGCCTTGGGGCGCTCCGCTTTCAGCCGCTTCGCGATACGGTTTTCCAATAGACGGAAGACCTTTTGGATGTCGGCGAACGTGGTAGAGGGGTCGTTGTTGTAGCCCATCAGGCGGTGATGGTAATTCCGGTTGGGAGCGATGTCATCAATCACAAAGCGCACTTCCTGCATCGCCGCGCCCCGGTGTTTGAAAGTTCCGGTTACCTCATCGGTGGCTTTTTCCAGCGCGCAATAGAGGCTGAATGTTTTGGCGTCCGCCGGGCAGACGCGGGTATCGCCGCGATTCCACTTCGACGGCGAATCTAGGATCTTGCGCGCACGCCTCGCACGCAGGAACTCGCAGGTTCGAGTCCTGTCGCGCCCACCATTCCCGCGCTTGCGAATCAGCTTGCACAACTTTCACAATGAACGCTTGATATGTACGGTATAACCGTACATACGGGAAGCATAAAGGGATGACATGCAGCTTGTCCGCTTTCGCCATACGAGGCTAAGGCCGTTTCACGAAGACGGGAACGCCAAGGGGGCGCCGCCGGCGATGGCCGACAAGCTGCGCAAGCTTCCGTTCGCACTTGAGACGGCCAAGACCTTGAAAGCAGCTCGGATGGTTTCCGGGCTGGAAGCTGCATCCGCTTAAAGGCGACCTGACAGGGTTCTGGAGCCTGACGGTCACTGGAAACTGGCGGTTGATTTTCCGCTACGAGGACCAGACGAGCACCGCGAGCGATATTAACTTGATCGACTACAATTAGGACGCCCGCGACGCCCATGAAGAATCCGCCCCATCCGGGCAACCTGATTAAGACCAAAGTCATTGAAGCCCTAGGCCTCAATGTGTCGAAGGCGGCGGAGATTTTGAAAGTGCGCCGCGCCACGCTGTCGGATCTTCCGCACGGCAAGGCGGCGCTGACGCCGGAAATGGCTCTGCGGATCGAAAAGGCGCAAGGCCCGGACATGGACCACCTTCTCAGCACGAAGCTAGCCTACGACGTGGCGAAAACGCGGGAGCACGCCCAGGACATCTCGATCAGGCGGTACATCCCGGCCTGAAGGCAGGGCGGCGAAGACGCGCGGGCGCATGTGACCAGCAAGTTTCTGGGCTGAAGAAGGCCCGTCTCTGCCGGTTTGCACCCGGAGAGAATTTTGGCTCTTCGGCGGGCTTCTTCTTGAGCTTCACCGGCTCGGTGAAACAGGCCCCAGAGCACAATATGTTCTTTACAACATATTATCTGCATGACATGCTATAAGAGTGAAGTGGGAAGTTGAATTCCATAAGGACTTCGATCCCGAATTCGACGCGCTGCCGGATGACGTGCAGAACGAATTACGCGCTCATGCCCTATTGCTGGAGCAGTTTGGCCCGCAGCTCGGCAGGCCCCGCGTCGATACGCTCAAAGGTTCGCGCCACGCGAATATGAAGGAGTTGCGCTTTGACGCGGCAGACGGTGTCTGGCGCGTCGCCTTCGCTTTCGACCCGAAACGCAACGCTGTCCTTCTGATCGCGGGAGACAAGTCGGGCGGCGGCGAGAAGAGATTTTATCGCCAGCTCATAGCCAAGGCCGACGAAAGATTCGATGAGCACCTGTCACGAACGAAGAAGAAGGGGACATAGCCATGCCAATCACGCTGAAGGACAAAATGAAGGAACTGAGCCCCGCCCAACGCAAGAAGGTAGAGGCCCGCGCCGCCGAGCTGATCGCCGAGGAAATGACCTTGCGCGAACTGCGGCACGCGCGCAAGCTCACGCAGGTAAAGATGGCCAAGACGCTCGGGGTCACCCAGGACAGTGTTTCGCGCCTCGAAAAGCGGAGCGATCTCTTGCTCTCCACGCTCCGAAAAACGGTCGAGGCCATGGGCGGGAATCTTTCGCTGGTCGCCGAGTTTCCCGACCGTGCGCCGGTGGTTCTGTCCGGCATTGCCGAAGACGATCCGAGGCCAAAGCCGACAGGCCGGAGACATATCGTCTAACCGGAATTCCACTACAATTAGCACCGAAGACGGGGCCTTTGACTTGCTTGCCGAACTGTACGGCAAAAGGTGGTCGTGTAGTGGGAAAGCAGGGCGCTATCGCCGCCTCGTGCCTTTGAGCGAAGAGCAGACTCTCCATATCGTTGAAAAGCCAAAGAACTGGAGGGATGCCATGGAGCCAAAAGAAACAAGTTGCGGGCTTCACACGCAGGAGGTCGCAGGTTCGAGTCCTGCCGCGCCCACCATTCCTTCGCTTGCGAATCAGCTTGCACAACTTTCACAATGAACGCTTGATCTGTACGGTATAGCCGTACGTACGCTTCCGCTGGTGGGAAATCGTACGGATACTTGCCAGAGAGTATGTCGTATGCAGGGACCCCAGCGGAGTAAACATCCGCCGTCAGGCCGTACGGTTTGCCCGTAAGGATTTCGGGAGCGAGGAAATAGAGTGTTCCAATCACCGATCCAGTTTGCATGAAGCGCGTCGACCCAGAACCCTCAAGAGCGCCAAAGGCGCCGAGGTCACCAAGCTTTGCCACCGGTGCGGCGGTAGTTGGATTCTTTTCAATTTTCAGGAGCACATTCGCAGGCTTTACGTCGCGATGTACATCCGTCCGGGATAACGAGCGGGTTTTGCGATATCCTGTTGGACCTGTGAGCCAAACACATCGTCCTTTCGTACCCGAAACCGTGAAGATGCAGGAGTTCACGCTGCGCGCGCTGCTGCTGGGATTGGTGATGACGGTGATCCTGGGGGCGGCGAACGCGTATCTGGGATTGCGGGCGGGGATCACGATCGCGGCGACGTATCCGGCGGCGGTGGTGGGGATGGCGGTGTTGCGGATCTTCAAAGGATCGATCCTCGAAGAGAACATCGCGCGGACGGCGGGATCGATCGGCGAGGCGGTGGCGGCGGGGGCGGTGTTTACGATCCCGGCGTTTCTGATCGCGAAATCGTGGCCGTCGTTTATGCCGAAGGACGCGTATTGGAAGGCGACGGCGCTGATGATGGTGGGCAGCGTGTTGGGAGTGCTGTTTGTGTCGTTGGTACGGAGGGTGATGGTGGAGGATCCGACGCTTCCTTTTCCGGAATCGGTGGCGGCGTCGGAGATTCACAAAGCGGGGCGGCGCGGGGCGGAGGCGGCGAAGTTTTTGTTTTATAACATCGGCCTGGGCGCGGTGATCGATTTGTTGGGGCAGCTTCAGTTGTTTTCGCCGGACAAGGATTTTCTGGTGCGGATCGGCAGCCTGGGAAAGAGCGCGATCAAGATGGGCGCGGGGAAGCAAGTGGGCGTGGGCGGCGTTTCGCTGCTGTCGGCTCCGAGCGTGAGTCCGGCTTATATCGGCGTGGGATATATCATCGGGCCGGAGTTGGCGGCGCTGAATTTTTCGGGAGGGGTGATCGCGTGGGGGTTGCTGGTGCCGATGATCCTTTACTTCCTGGGGCCGCAGTTGTTTCACTATTTGCCGGCGGGAGCGGCGGCGGATGAGGGATGGATGGCGTTGGCTTACGATGTGTGGCGATTCATTGTGAGGCCGATCGCGGTGGGCGGGATGCTGGTGGGCGCGGCGTACACGCTATTCAAGAT
Organism: uncultured Acidobacteriota bacterium; assembly: GCA_963823105.1. Classification (GTDB taxonomy): domain Bacteria; phylum Acidobacteriota; class Terriglobia; order Bryobacterales; family Bryobacteraceae; genus JAJYKC01. The sequence goes on along the minus strand of CAWGKC010000002.1, from coordinate 168,908 downwards.
GCGCAAGAATCTGGGCGCGGGGCTGGCGCGGGCGGTGAGCGAGTTTGGGATGAAGACGGATGAGTTCGAGGCGTTGGGGCGCACCGAGCGATACATGAGTTCGAAGACGGTGTTCGCGTTGATCGCGGTGGTGTTCGCGCTGATGGTGGCGCTGTATGTTTACATGTCGGGGAACGGGATGGTGGGGATTGTGGCGGGCGTGGTGATGCTGGTAGTGGGGTTTTTCTTTGCGACGGTGTCGGGGTATCTGGTGGGAGTGATCGGATCGACGAACAATCCGATCTCGGGGATTACGCTCTCGACATTGATTATCGCGGCGCTGCTGTTGGTGTCGCTGGGAGTTTCCGGAGCGAGCGGGGTGACGGCGGTGTTAGGGGTTGCGGCGGTGGTTTGCGTGTCGTCGGCGGTGGCGGGCGAGTTGCTGCAGGATTTCAAAGTCGGATACATCCTGGGCGGGACGCCGCGGACGATTCAGATCACGGAGTTGATTGCGGTGATGGTGGCGAGCGCGGTGATGTATTTTCCGCTGTTTATCCTTTATGAGGGGAACATACGGCAGGGCGGGATCGGGTTCGGAGACAAGAATCTTTCGGCGCCGCAGGCGGGGTTGATGGCGACGCTGGCGCAGGGGATCGTAGGCGGGGACATGCCGTGGCCGCTGGTGGTGGTGGGGATGGCGATGGGCGTGGCGATGATTATGTTGAAAGTGAAAAGCCCGATGCTGGTGTCGGTGGGGATGTACCTGCCGTTTAATACGACGTTCGCGATTTTCGTGGGCGGGATGTTCCGTTGGCTGACGGATACGCTGCGGGCGAAGAAGGGTTTCAACGAGGCGCAGGGGGCGCGGATCGAGAACGCGGGGGTGTTGACGGCGTCGGGGCTGATCGCGGGCGAGGCGCTGATGGGACTGGGCGTGGCGACGGTGGTGTTTTTCACGGGAGGGTTTCCGGCGCTGCCAGTGCGGACGGGGTACTGGGGAGGGATTTTGGTGATGGCGTTGCTGGGCGTGTTGTTGACGCAGTTGCCGCTCAGGAACGCGGGAAGCCCGGACGAACCGGCTCCGCCAGTGGCGATGATGTAGAAGGCGATTCTGCGAAGGCGAGGGCGGATCTTCTACGATAGAGGTTTGCCGCGGATTATCGCAGGAAATGAAAAACAGCCGGTAGCGTGGCCGCAGATTTATCTGGGTGTGGCACTGACCAGCATGGGCACGTTGCTGGTGGAGTTGTCGCTGACTCGCATCTTCTCTGTCGTTTTCTATTATCACTTCGCGTTTCTGGCGATTTCGATCGCGTTGTTCGGGCTGGGCGCGGGCGGCGTGTTGTCTTATGCTATCGCCGGCGGGGGACGGTTGTACGAGCGGTTGGGAAGGCTGGCGGCTTGCCACGCGGCGGCGGTGATCGCGGCGTTGTGGTTCTTGATCTCGCAAAAAGGAGAGCCGAGCGGAGCGCGGTTGGCGGCGGTGTATTTCGCGAGTGCGCTGCCGTTTTTGTTTTCGGGGATCATTCTCTCGCTGGTGATCGGCGAGACGATCGCGCGGGTGGACCGGGTGTACTTCTTCGATCTGCTGGGCGCGGCGGGCGGGTGCTTGTTGCTATTGCCGTTGTTGAACGCCTTCGGCGGGCCGAACACGGTGCTGGCGGCGGCGGTGCTGTTCGCGGTGGCATCTTCGTTGTGGTTCAACATGGCGGGGAACAACCGGGGACGCGTGGCGGGCGTGGCGGCGGCGCTGGCGATCGTGTTTTTGATCGCCTATAACGGCAAGGCGCACTTGATCGACATCCGTTGGGCGAAGGGGCAGCCGTTGCCGAAGGAATTGTTTTCGAAGTGGAACGCGTTTTCGCGGATCGGGCTGGCGCCGGAAGGTGGGAGCGCGAGGATGAGCATTATCATCGACGCCGACGCGGCGACGGGGATTCCTTCGTTCGATTGGGATCGTCTTACGAAGAACGATTACGCGAATCTGTTGCGGCAGGGGCCGGGGTTTGCCTACGCGGTGCGGCCAGGGGCAAAGGCGCTGATTATCGGGCCGGGCGGAGGATGGGACGTGGCGCGGGCGTTCGCTTCGGGGAGCAAGGATATTACGGGTGTGGAGATTAATCCGATCATCGCGACGACGGTGATGCGGCAGCGGTATCCGCAGTTGAGTCAGCGGCTGTATTTCCGGCCGGAGGTGCATATCGTCGTCGAGGATGGGCGCAGTTTCACGCGGCGAAGCGCGGAGAAATATCAGGTGTTGCAGGCGACGCTGGTGGATACGTGGGCGGCGACGGCGGCGGGGGCGTTCGCGCTTTCGGAAAACAATTTGTATACGACGGAGGCGTTTCACGACTATCTTTCGCATCTGACGGACGATGGGTTGTTGAGCTTCACGCGGTGGGGGTTCGATCCGCCGAGGGAGTCGCTGCGGCTGTTGACTTTGGCGCGGGCGGCGCTGGAGCAGATGGGCGAGAAGGAAGCGTGGCGGCATATCGCGGTGGTGCGTGAGGATTCGGAGAAGCTGCGCGGATGGGGCGCGCAGGACACGGTGCTGGTGTTTCGCAAGCCGGTGGGGGACGCCGATCTGGCGCGGATGCGGGCGGCATTGGCGGGCGATCCGAAACTTCAGAAAATTTATTTGCCGGGCGATGCGGCGGTGAATCCGTTCGGGGAGTTTTTGCTGAGCGAGCGGCCGGAGGAGTTTGAGCGGGCGTATCCGTTCGATGTAACGCCGGTGGGGGACGACCGGCCGTTTTTCTTTTACACGGTGCAGGCGCGCGACGTGCTGGGGTATCTGAGCCACGGGGGGAAGCTGGCGGCGGATTATAAAATCAACCGGGCGCTGCCGCTGCTGTTCGGGCTGGTGGGCGTGAGCGTGTTGGCGACGTTGATTGTGCTGGCGCTGCCGCCGCTGCTGCTGGGGAGCCGGCTGCCGGTGGAGCGCGGGGTGCGCGGCGCGCTGATTTATTTCGTATGCATCGGGGCGGGATACATTCTGATCCAGGTGGCGTTGATTCAGAAATTCATTTTGTTTTTAGGGCATCCGACGTATGCGCTGACGGTGATTATTTTCTCGATGCTGGTGTCGAGCGGGGTGGGGAGTTTCTTCAGCCGGAGGATCGCCGGAGAGGGCGAGGGGCGGCTGCGATGGATATTGGGCGGCGTGGCGGCGTTGGTGGCGGCGCTCGCGTTCACGGTGTCGCCGTTCACATTGGCGTGCGTGGGTTGGCCGCTGGCGGCGAAGATCGTGGCGGCGGCGGCGATGATCGCACCGGTGGGATTTTTGATGGGGATGCCGTTTCCGGCGGGGTTGTCGAGGTTAGAGGCGCGTTATCCGCAGGCGGTGCGGTGGGCGTGGGCGCTGAACGCGGCGGCGAGCGTGATGGGATCGGCGGGAGCGATTTTTTTGGCGATTTATTTGGGATTGCGGGCGGCGCTGTTGATTGGCGGGGCGCTGTATCTGGGGGCGTTGGCGGCGTCGGGCGGCGGGGTGAAGGCGCCGGCGCCGGTGACTTCGCCGCGGCGGGCGGCGGCGGTGGCGTAGGGGACGGGCTTGACAAATGCCTGAATATCAGGCATGCTGAGTTTCAGGCGGGTGGTTTTATGGAATCGGCGAAAGTTGGGAAGCGGGGATCGATTATCGTGGCCGCGAGATTGCGGAAGCGGTTTGGCATAGAAGAAGGCTCCATGGTGATTACGGAGGAGCGCGAGGACGGTATTCTGATCCGGCCGGCGGTGATCGTTCCGATGGAGATTTACAGCGCCCGGCGAAAGGCCGAGTTCCTTTTGGCGACGGCGACCGACGCGAAAGATTTGCGGCGCGCCAAGGAAGAAGTTGCGAAGCTTGGAGTCGATCCGGACTCCGTTGCGGGCCGTCCGCGGCGGTAGATGGACCGGCTGTTTCTCGACGCCAACGTGCTGTTTTCGGCGGCGTACCGGGAAGACTCGGGCCTGCTCGCGCTGTGGGGACTCGAGGACGTGAAGTTGCTTTCGTCCGCTTACGCGCTGGAGGAGGCGCGGGTGAATCTTCCGGACGCTGGCCAGAGAGAGCGGTTGGCGGAGCTTGGAAAACACGTTGAGCTGGCTGTGGCGGGGACTGGAACACTTCCGAAGGGAGTGTCGCTTCCCGATAAGGACATCCCGATTCTTCTGGCGGCGATCGGAGCGCGGGCGACGCATTTGTTGACGGGCGACGTGGGTCATTTTGGGGCGTATTTCGACCGGACGATCGAGGGCGTGGTGGTCTCGTTGCCGGGGCCATACTTGCTTGGGAGGCATAAAAAGCGGCGGGGCGGGCGAAGAGGGGCGTGAGCGGGTGGGCGAGGCGCGGCGGATGGCGAAGCCGGTCATCGCCACCGAAGACGAAGACATTCGCGAGGCGGCGCCACGGTAGAAGCGGCGAAGCGATTGTATTCGTATTGACCGTCTTGCTTCGAGCGAACCTTTCCCGTACTCTGGAGACGATGGAAGTCCAGTTCACACCCGAGCAGGAAGCGCAGCTTGCGCGGATGGCCGCTATGGCAGGGACGAACCCTGAGCGATTCGTCCAGGATGTTCTCGTCCGCTATATCGAGGATGAAGCCCGGTTTTTCGCGGCAGTGGAGCGAGGAATCGAAGCGGCCGAACGGGGAGAATTTATTGAAGAAGAGGAAATGGATGCCCGCGTCGAACACATGTTCAAGCGCTGATGCGAATTCGCTGGACGGTTCCCGCCGCCGCTGACTTAGAAAGCATCAAAAGCTATCTCGAGAAGAACAGCTCAAACCTGGCAGAGCCGACCGTGCGGAGGATTTATGACCGGATTCGCGCGCAGATGCGAGGCCCGTTTGCCGAGGGAGAGGAAGAAGCCCAGGCCATCGAAATCCTGCACATTTATCATGGCGCGCAGGACTGGAAGTAGCGAAGGGCGCGCCGCGTTCTCGCTTCTCATCGGGGCGTATTTCGACCGGATGATCGAAAGTGTGTTGGTTTCGTTGCCGGGGGTGTACTGGCTGGAGAGGCATAAAAAACGGCGGGGCGGGCGAAGAGGGGCGTGATACAATCGAGCGTGCGTATGAGAATTCTGGGCGTGATACCCGCCCGGTTTGCCTCCTCCCGCTTCCCCGGAAAACCCCTCGCAATTCTCGCCGGCTAAGCCTATGCTCCAGCACGTTTATGAGCGGGCGAGCCAGGCGCGGTATTTGACGAAACTGGTGATCGCCACCGACGACGAAGGGATTCGCGAGGCGGCGCGGGGATTTGGGGCGCAAGTGGTGCATGACGCGCGCGGACCATCCTTCGGGGACGGACCGGGCGGCGGAAGTGGCGTCGGCGGATACGGCCGACATCATCGTAAATATTCAAGGGGACGAGCCGCTGATCGATCCGGCGGCGATCGACGCGGCGGCGCTGGCGCTGCTGGACGATCCGAACTTGCCGATGGCGACGCTGAAGAAGCGGATCGAGAACCCGGAAGAGATCGCGCAATCCGAATGTGGTGAAAGTGGTGACGGATCACGCGGGGGACGCGATTTATTTTTCGCGCTGTCCCGATCCCTTACGCGAGAGAAGGCGGGGCGCAGGTTTACTTCAAACATATTGGGCTGTATGTGTACCGGCGGGAATTTTTGTTGGAATATCCATCGCTGCCGGTGGGGCCGCTCGAACGGGCGGAGAGGTTGGAGCAGTTGCGCGCGCTTGAAAACGGATATCGCATCCGGTTGGCCGAAACCGATTACGATTCGCTCGGGGTGGACACGCCCGAGGATCTGGAGCGGGCGCGGGGAATGCTGGAAACGATCGTCGCGAGGTGAAAATGGGGGACTCATGGCGAAATACATCTTCGTAACGGGCGGCGTGGTTTCGTCGCTAGGCAAAGGCATTGCGGCGGCGTCCATCGGTTGCCTGCTGGAGAGCCGGGGCTTGAAGGTGACGCTGCAGAAGTTCGATCCGTATCTGAACGTGGATCCGGGGACGATGAGTCCGTTTCAGCACGGCGAGGTGTTCGTCACCGACGACGGGGCGGAGACGGATCTGGACTTGGGGCATTACGAGCGCTTCACGCACGCGCCGCTGACGCAGAGCAATAATCTGACGTCGGGGCGGATCTACGAGCGGATCATTACGCGCGAGCGGCGCGGGGATTACCTGGGCAAAACGGTGCAGGTGATTCCGCACGTGACGAACGAGATTAAAGCCGCGGCGCGGAAGGTGGCGGCGGGCGTGGATGTGGTGATCGTCGAGATCGGCGGGACGGTGGGCGATATCGAATCGCTGCCGTTTCTGGAGGCGATCCGGCAGTTGCGTCACGAGATGGGGCGGGACAACACGGCGTTCGTTCACGTGACGCTGGTGCCGTGGATCGCGGCGGCGCAGGAACTGAAAACGAAGCCGACGCAGCATAGCGTGAAGGAGCTGCGGGCGCTGGGTATACAGCCGGACGTGCTGCTGTGCCGTTCGGAGCGGCCGTTGCCGCAGGAGATGAAGGAGAAGATCGCGCTGTTTTGCGACGTGCGCGAAGAGGCGGTGATCACCGCGAGCGACGTGAAATCGGTGTACGAGGTGCCGCTGGTGTTCGCCGAGCAGGCGGTGGACGAGATCGTGCTGCAGGTGCTGCGGCTGGAAGCGGGGCCGAGGAATCTGAGCCGGTGGACGGGGATGCTGGAGCGGATGCAGAACCCGGTGGACGAGGTGACGATCGGGCTGGTGGGCAAGTATGTCGAGTACGAGGATTCGTATAAGAGCCTGAAAGAGGCTCTGATGCACGGCGGGCTGGCGCACGGGTTGAAGGTGAATATCGAGTGGATCGATTCCGAGCAGGTGCATTGGCCGGAGTGCGCGGCGGCGTTGAAGAAATACGATGGGATTCTGGTGCCGGGAGGGTTCGGAAAGCGCGGCGTGGAGGGGATGATCCAGGCGATTCGCTTCGCGCGGGAGAACAAGACGCCGTACTTCGGGATTTGTTTAGGGATGCAGACGATGGTGATCGAGTTCGCGCGCAACGTATGCGGGTTGGAGCAGGCGAATTCGACGGAGTTCGACCCGGCGACGCCGGACCGTGTGATTTTTAAATTACGCGAGCTGAAGGGCGTGGACGAGCTGGGCGGGACGATGCGGCTGGGCGCGTATCCATGCCTGTTGAAGGAAGGCAGCTTCGCGCGGGAGGCTTACGGGATGGCGGAGATCAGCGAGCGGCACCGGCACCGGTATGAATTCAACCGCGAGTACGAGCCGGTTTTGACGGCGCATGGATTGCGGCTGGCGGGGCAGACGCCGGACGGGGTGTATGTGGAGATTTGCGAAGCGCCGGATCATCCGTGGTTCCTGGGCGTGCAGTTCCATCCGGAATTTAAATCGAAGCCGATGGAGCCGCATCCGCTATTTGCGGCGTTCATCGGGGCGGCGTATAAACATCGAAAGGCGCGGATCAAGAGCGCGGCGAGGGAACAGGCGGTGGCGCGGGCCGCCGAGCACGCCGAAGCGCGGGCATGAAGACGGTTGAGTTGACGGCGCCGGGTGGCGCGACGATCGCCTTCGGCGCGGGGCAGCCGCTGGCGCTGATCGCGGGGCCGTGCGTGATCGAGAGCGAGGAGCACGCGCATTTTCTGGCCGCCGAGATCGGCAAGATCGTGGGGCCGTACGTGTTTAAGGCTTCGTTCGACAAGGCCAACCGCAGCAGCGGGGGATCGTTTCGCGGGCCGGGATTGAAGGAGGGGCTGCGGATTCTCGCGGGGGTGCGGAAGGCGGGATATCCGGTGCTGACCGACGTTCACGAAACAGCGCAGGTGGAGGCGGTGGCGGAGGTGGTGGACATCGTTCAGATCCCGGCGTTTCTGTGCCGGCAGACGGATCTGCTGGTGGCGGCGGGGCGGACGGGGCGGATCGTGAACATCAAGAAGGGGCAGTTCGTGGCTCCGCACGACATAGGGCGCGCGGCGGAGAAGGTGGAGGAGACGGGGAACGGGCGGGTGCTGCTGACCGAGCGGGGATCGTGCTTCGGATATAACAATCTGGTGGTGGACATGCGGGGGCTGGCGGTGATGCGGGAGGCGGGATGGCCGGTGATCTTCGACGCGACGCACAGCGTGCAGACGCCGGGAGCGATGGGGCGCGCCTCCGGAGGGCAGCCGCAGTTTATCGGGCCGCTGGCGCGGGCGGCGTGCGCGGCGGGGGTGGACGGGGTGTTTGTGGAAGTGCATGAGGCGCCGGAGCGGGCGTTGTCGGACGGGCCGAACGCGCTGCGGTTGGATTTATTGGCGGGGCTGTGGAGGAAATTGCGAGAGATTCACGTGGTGGCGGCGGCGGGATAACGGGTTGCACGCGGCGGGCGCGGGCGGCGTCATAATAATGGATATGAACGACAGATTGCGGCGGCGGCGGCGTTCCGGCGGGTTCTCGCTGGTGGAATTGTTGATCGTGATCGCGATCATCCTGATTATCCTGGCGGTGGCGGTGCCGAAGCTGACCAGCGCGCGGATGCAAGCGCAGGAGATGGGCGCGATTCAAGCGGTGCAGACGATCAACACCGCGCAGCAGCAATATTATTCGCAGTTCGGGCGGTACGCGGCTTCGCTGCAGGAGTTGGGGCCGCCGACGAGCGGGACGGCGGGGCCGGCGGCGGCCGATTTGATTCCGGCCGATTTGGCGCTGGGCACCAAACAGGGCTACGCGTTCACGATGACCTCCACGCCGGGAGGGTACACGGTGAATGCCGCGCCGATTACGTTCGGAAGCACGGGGCGCCGGACGTTTTTCAGCGACCAGAGTTTGGTGAAGCGGGAGAATTGGACGGCGGAACCGGCGGGGCCGACGAGCAAGGAACTCGGCTCGGTGGCGGCGAAGAATTAGCGGCGAAAAAAGAAGGCGGGCGTGGCATCTGGCGGCCATCGTGGCGGTGGCGCTGGCGCTGCGGATTTTTTTCGCGTGGAATTATGCCAGCCATAATCCGCAGCGGGCGCTGGGCACGATTCCGTTTCTGTTCGAATCGGGCAACATCGCGCATTCGCTGGCCGACGGGAAAGGGTTCGCGTCGCCGTTCCGCGTGGACACGGGGCCGACGGCGTGGATCACGCCGGTGTATCCGCTGTTGATCGCGGGGATTTTCCGAATCTTTGGCGTGTATACGTTCGCGGCGTTCCTGGCGGCGATCACGTTGAATATTCTGGCGAGCGCGGGGACGTGCGTTCCGGTGTACTTTGTTGGGAAGCGCGTGGGCGGGACGGGGGTGGGCGCGGGCGCGGGGTGGCTTTGGGCGATTTTTCCGAACGCGATTTTGCTGGCTGTCGAGAGCGTGTGGGACGCGTCCATCGCGGCGCTGCTGGCGGCGGTCGCGTTGTGGGCGACGCTGAAGCTGGCCGAATCGCGGCGGGCGCGGGCGTGGTTGGGCTACGGATTGTTGTGGGGATTCATCGCGCTGACGAATGCGACGTTGGTTGCGGCGATGCCGTTTCTATTGGGGTGGGCGGCATGGCGGAGGCGGCGCGAAGGAAGGGGTTGGGCGCGGCGGGTGGCGTTGGCGGCGGGCGTGGCGGCGTTGTGCTGCGTGCCGTGGACGGTGCGGAATTATCGCGTGTTCCACGCTTTTGTGCCGCTGCGCAGCGTGTTGGGATTGCAGTTGTACATGGGAAACAGCGAGCTGGCGCGCGACGTTTGGAAGGGCGAGGGGCATCCGATTCGCGATACGGAAGAGCGGGCGAAGTATGAGGCGATGGGCGAGATTTCGTATATGCGGGAGAAGCGGCGTTTGGCGGAAGAATATATGGTTTCGCATCCGGGCCGGGAGTGGCATTTGATTTCGCGGCGGTTCGTGGCGGTGTGGTCGGGAGGGACGACGGACCCGGTGGGGTATTTTTCGGAGGGGCACTCGTTGTGGTCGCGGTCGGTGCTGGTGTTTAACTTGGCGGCGGCGGTGGGGGCGTTGTTGGGGATCGTTGTGCTGGCGCGGAAGCGAAGCGAGTATGCGATTCCGCTGGCGGCATTTCCGGTGGTGGTTCCGTGGGCGTATTATTTGACGCTGGCCCTGCCGCGGTACCGGCTGCCGGTGGATCCGATGGTGATGCTGCTGGATGCGGTGGCGGTGTGGGGAATGGCGACGATCGAGGACGCGGGTTCGCGGTTAGATCTCCATGCCGCCGGCGACTTTGTGATATTCCTCGACGGTTTCCTTGTATTTAGCCGTGGCGTAGAAACCGAGGATGGTGGCGTTTCTCGTAGCGAGGTGTTTCTCGGCGAGATGCTTGGCGTAATCGGCCCATTGCTTCGTGGCTTTGAAGAAGTCGTCGGTCCAAGGAGGAACGATTTCCGTGTAGTTGTAATAGAACTTGACGCGGCCGGTGGGTCCGATGCGGCCCCAGTTGCGGAAGAGATAACGCAGCTCAGTGGTGCAGATGGAGATCTTGCGGAAACTGATGGAAGCGCCCATGCGAGGGATGGTCTTGTCGAACCAGTCCTTTTGGGCCACCTTCAACATATCCATGCCGTCGAGGACGTAGTGAATCATGGCTTTGTCGAGTTTGAGGACGTACTCGATTCCGAATTTGCAGGAACGGCGGATGGCGAGTTCCTTGGCGGCGGCGGCGACGTCGGCGGGGTCGGTGGATTGGTTGACGTTGTCGCGGCCCTTGAGCAAGGCGGTTTTGAGTTTGTCGCTCGAAGGATCATCGAGGTCGCCGGAGACGGTAGAGGGGCTGAACTTGGGAGAAGCGAGGAGCTGGCCGATGTAGTGCTTGGTGTAGCCGGACTTGGTGGTGCTCCCATCCACTCCGGGCGCCGCGTCCCGGATTTTGGCGAGGTCGACCTCGATGTTCGTCCCGTTCATGGTGAAGGCTTTGGTGACGAGGGCTCGGTTGTAGGTGTTGATGGCGGCGTAGCGATCCGTTTTTAGCTTCATCGCGGTGAAGGTGGTCGCGAGTTTTCCGTTGTTATAGAGGTGGTCGAGATATTTGTTGATTTCGTCGCCGATTCCGTAGACGAGGTCGCCTCGTTGCAAATTGTAATAATCGAGAATAGTTGCCATAGCTACACTCCCTAATTTTGCGAATTAACAAAATGAGTATAAGTGAATTGGAGGCGTTTCAGACGCGAATTCACGGGGTGGTTCGGGTTCAGCGTTGAACGCGGCGCATCCACGCGCCCCAGGCGAGGCCGGCGCGGGTGGATAGAATCGCCGCGAGGAAGGCGAAAAACATGCGAATTGTGAATTGGGCGGGCGAGGATTCGGTGGGGACGAAGATGTTGCGGACCCATTCGGAGGAGGACGGCAGCATGTAGGGGAAGTTTTGGGTGGCGAAGAACCAGTTGCGGGAGGCGGGGGACATGAGGAAATCGGCGAAGGGCCATTGGACGGCGAGGAAAGCGGCGAGGAAGGCGACGCCGCCGGCGGAGGCGAGTTTCCAATCGTTCCAGGATTTGTTCGACGCGAGGCGGCGGACGAGGTCGAACGCGATGGCGCCGAAGAGGTAGAGTTTGGGGAAGTCGGGCGGGACGAGGTGGGTGAGGTTCTGGTAAACGGGGCCGAGCTTGGGGGCGGCGGGGACGAGCGGGAGAATCCAGACGAAGAGGCAGGCGATGAGGGAGAGGATGGCGGTTGACGAGCGTGGCGGGCCAGGCGCCGGAGGAGGCGCGGGCGAGAGCGGCGAGGACGAGCGGGACGAAGATGGCGGCGATGAGATAGAAGCGCGCGCCATGCATAAAGACGCGGAGGTTCTGTTCCATGAAAGCGCCGATCATGCCGCCGAGGAAGAGGGTCCGATATAGAGGAAGAGCCAATCGAGACGGCGGCGTAAGGGGCCGGAGGCGCGGTTCATGGCGGCGAGGATGAGGATGAGCGTGCCGAAGCGGATGGAGAGGAGGCCGAGGATGAGAACGACGTGGGGCGGGCTGAGGACTTTCACGTCGAGGCCATAAGCGTTGTGCCACCAATTGTCGAAGGGGGCGGAGACGATCATGGCGATGCCGCCCCAGGCGGCGATGAAGGCTCCGAGCGGGCCGCGGAATCCCCAGAGGCGGACGGAGGCATTGTGCAATGGCGCGGCGGGGTCGAAGGTGGTGGAGAGAATTAAGAAGCCGCAGCCGAGGCCGGCGAGGATGCCGCACAGGTAGATGAGCATGTGGGCGGGGGTCCAAAAGCTATCGCGGCCGATGCTTTCGTGCCAAGAGATGTCCCAGACGCCGCCGATGGTGGCCGAAGTGGTGGCGAGGACGCAGCACCAGACGTACCAGGGGACACGGCCCGCGGACCGAGCGGCGATAGGGATGGATGGCGCTTGCGCGCCGGGCAGGGCGATTCCGTGAGCCATGACGGCCCTCCAGTTAACAGAATAGTACAGTGGAAAGAGATGACAGCCTTCGTTTACGTATCTTTGAAAAAGACGGTGCTCGATCCGCAGGGGCAGACGATCCGGCGGGCGCTGGCGGGGATGGGGCATGGCGAGATCGCGTCGGTGAGGCAAGGGAAGTATTTCGAAATCGCGCTGGAGCCGGGGGCGGACCGGGCGAAGGCCGAGGTGGAGATCGATCAGATCGCGCGGGACGTGCTGGCGAATCCGGTGATCGAAGAGTACCGGGTGGAATTCGGCGACTGAGGGGTCGTGGGCGGCGGCAGGTCCGATCGCGGTCGATTCGATGGAGGCGGGCGATTGGCCGGCGGTGCGGGCGATCTATCTGGAGGGCATCGCAACGGGGAACGCGACGTTCGAGAACTCGGCGCCGGAGTGGGAGCGCTGGGACGGCGGACATTTAAAGCGGTGCCGGTTGGTGGCGCGCGGGGGTGGGGACGTCGTGGGATGGGCGGCGCTGAGTCCGATTTCGAGCCGGGCGGTGTATGCGGGCGTGGCGGAGGTGAGCGTGTACGTGAGCGCGGAGGCGCGGGGGATGGGGATTGGGATGGCGCTGCTGTCGCGGTTAATTGAAGAGTCGGAAGCCGAGGGAATCTGGACGCTGCAAGCCGGCATTTTTCCGGAGAACCGGGCGAGCGTGGAGCTTCACCAGAAGGCCGGGTTTCGGATTGTGGGGACGCGGGAGCGGATCGGCAGAATGGATGGGCGCTGGCGAGATGTGTTGCTAATGGAGCGGCGCAGCGCGGCGATTGAGTAAACGGTAGAGGACGTGGCGGCGCAGAGGGTGGCCGGGCGGCAGGGCGGGATGGTCGAAGTCGTCGGATGCGTCGTGAGTCATGCCGAGTTTTTCCATGACGCGGCGGGAGGGGAGATTTGTAGGGACGGTGAAGGAGACGAGGGAGGGGAGGCCGAGGGATTCGAAGGCGTGGCGGACGGCTTCGCGGGCTCCCTCGGTAGCGAGGCCTTGACGCCAATACGCGGCGGCGAGACGCCAGCCGATTTCTACGCAGGGGGTGAAGTGGGCGTCGAAGGCGGGGACGGATAGGCCGATGAAGCCGAGGAAGGACGAGTCCGCGCGGAGTTCGGCCGCCCAGAGACCGAAGCCGTGGCGGGCGAAGTGATCCTCGATGCGGAGGATGAGGGCGTCGCTCGCAGCGCGGGAGAGCGTGGCGGGCATGAACTCCATGACGCGGGGATCGGCGTTGAGCGCGGCGAATGGTTCGCGGTCCGAGGGGCGCCAGCGGCGGAGCAGGAGGCGGTCGGTGACGATCTCGGTCATGGGAGGCGGAGCACTTCGATTCGGCGGGCGTCTTCGCCTTGAGGGGTGAGGCGGATTTCCCAGCGGTTCGCGGGAAGAGATTCGGGGAAGCGCTCCGCCCATTCGAGAAGGACGACGGCGGGGGCGTCGAAGATTTCGTCGAGGCCGAGGGCGGCGAGCTGCTCCAGGCGGTCGAGACGGTATAGATCGATGTGGTAGACCTTGGCGCGGGCGCCGCCGCCGTATTCGTGGACGAGAGTGTAGGTGGGGCTGGAGACGTCGTCGGGGGAGGCGGCGCCGAGGCCCTCGACGATGCCTTTGGCGAGGGTCGTTTTGCCGGCGCCGAGATTGCCGATTAAGAGAACGACGGCGGGCGGGGTGAATTCGCGGGCGAGGGAAGCGCCGAGGGAGACGGTCTCCTCGGCGGAGTGCGTTTCGAATACCCGGGTGTCACTCCGGCTCAAGGGCACACTCCCGCATCGCGCCGGGCAAGAAGCGGAGGAGGTCGCCGGCGATGACGCATTTTTCGCCGAGCGAAAGGGCGGCGAGTTGGCCGGCGCGGCCGTGCAGCCAGACCGCGGCGAGGAGGACGGAGAGGATGTCCTGGGGGAATTGGGCGAGGAGTCCGGCGATCATTCCGGTGAGGATATCGCCGGTGCCGGCGGTGGCCATGGCGGGCGAGCCAGTGGGGTTGACCCAGACCGCGCCTTCGGGCGAGGCGATGAGGCTGCGGTTGCCTTTGAGGACTAGCCAGAGGCGATGGCGTTGGGCGAAGGAGCGGGCGACGCCGACGCGGTCCGCTTGAACTTCGGGGATGGAGAGGCCGCATAGGCGCGACATTTCGCCGGGGTGGGGCGTGAGGATGCGGGGACCGGCGAGGCCGATCTCTGCGCCGTCGAGGGCGTTGAGAGCGTCGGCGTCGAGGACCATCGGTAGGGCGGATTCGTTCACCAGGCGGCGGACGGCGGCGACGGTTTCGGGGTGTTCACCGAGTCCGGGGCCGCAGGCGACGACGTTTTTCTTCGCAAGGAGGGTTGGGAATATTTTTGGATCGAGGAATTCGAGGGAGACGGAACCGGAAGCGGTTTCGGGAAGGGGTTCGGTCATCAACTCGGCGGCGTGGGCGGCGATGGTGGGGATGGCGGAGGCGGCGGAGGCGACGGTGACGAGGCCGGCTCCGGCGCGGAGGGCGGCGAGGCCAGCCATGGCGGCGGCGCCGGTTTTGCCGCGGGCGCCGGCGATTACCAGGGCGTGGCCATAGCCGCCTTTATTCGATTCGAGGGGGCGGGGTTGGAAGAGATGGGCGAAGGCGGAGGGTTCGGAGAGGGAAAGGAAGAGGGAGGGGTCGTGGTCGTAGAGTTCGGCGGGAGAGCCGATGGGGACGATGTGGATTTCGCCCATGTGGTCGCAGGAGGGAGCGAGGACGTGGCAGATTTTTGGGGCGGTGAAGGTGATAGTGTGGCAGGCGCGGACGAATTCGCCGTCGAGTTGCGGACGGTCGCTCTCCATGCCGGAGGGGACGTCGACGGCGACGATTTTGGCGGCGGGGAAACCGGCGTTGATTTCGCGGATGAGATCGAGCGCTCTGCCGCGGGCGGGACCTTCGAGACCGGTGCCGAGCAGAGCGTCGACGACGACGGTGGCGCGGTGCATTTCGGCGGTGGTTTCGAGAAGGGCGATTCCTCCGGCCGCTTCGAGCATGCGGAAATTCGCGGCCGCGTCGCCTTTGAGCTCCTCCGGAGGCGCGGCGAGAACGACGTGCAACGCGGCGGGATGGAAGCGGACATGGAGCAGACGGGCGATGGCGAGGCCGTCGCCGCCGTTATTGCCCTTGCCGCAAAAGACGGCGATGCGCTGGGAGGGGAGCGGGGAGAAGAGACGCTCGAGAATTTCGACGACGCGGTGGGCGGCGTTCTCCATGAGGATGAGGCCGGGGATGCCGCGCTCGATGGTGAGGCGGTCCACTTCGCGCATCTGCGCGGCGGT
Source organism: uncultured Acidobacteriota bacterium (assembly GCA_963823105.1). GTDB lineage: Bacteria > Acidobacteriota > Terriglobia > Bryobacterales > Bryobacteraceae > JAJYKC01. Next base: position 153,371 of record CAWGKC010000002.1, on the reverse strand, counting down.
GAGGGCTTTCATGGGCGGACTCGCAGGGACGGCGTCATTGTTTACGCGCGAGGAGGATGGTCATGTCGTCGAACTGTTCGCTGGAACCGTACCATTCCTCGACGGCCTCGATGACCACGTCGATCAGTTTGGCGTCGTCGCCGCCGGAGTTCTTCGCGACGAGATCGATGAGGCGCTCCTCGCCGAACATTTCGCCATAGGCGTTCTCCGGCTCGGTGATGCCGTCTGTGTAGCACAGCAGAAGATCGCCGGCGCGAAGTTGGAGGCTGCTCTCTTCGTATTTCGCGAAGGGAAAGGCTCCGACGACCATGCCGTTGACGTCGAGCGTGGAGGGGACGCCGTCGCGGATGAGAATGGGCGGGAGGTGGCCGGCGTTGGTGTAGGAGAAGACGCCGGAGAGGTCGTCGTAGACGCCGAAACAAAACGTGGAATATTTTTCCGGGCTGGTGAAGGCGTGGACGTGGCGGTTGAGTTCGGAGACGAAGCGGGAGGTGGAAATGCAGGGCCGCGGCGCGCCGTCGACGGCGGCGGCGTACTCGACGGCCGAGCGCATTTGAGCGCGGATGGAGGACTGAAGCGTGGCCATGAGAAGCGCGGCGGAGATGCCTTTGCCGGCGACATCGCCGATGGACAGAGCCATGCGGTTCTCGTCGATGCTCAAGTAATCGTAGTAGTCGCCGGAGACGGTGCGGGCGGGCTTGCAGACGGCGGTGAGGCGCAGTTTTTTCATGGCCGGAACGATGCGGGGGTAGAGCTGGTTCTGAACCTCGCGGGCGATTTCGAGCTCCGACTCCATGCGCTCTTTTTCGGTGGCGACGGAGAGAAGACGCTCGACGTTTCCGGTCATGACGTTGAAGGAGGTGGTGAGCTCGCCGAGTTGATCGTTGCGCTGGACGGGGATGCGGTGGGAGAAGTCGCCTTCGATGACTTTCTGAGTTCCGCGATACAAATCGAAGACGGCGCGGGTGATGGTGCGGGTGAGGGAGACACCGATGACGAGCGAAATGAGCTCGACGATGAGAAACAAGATCGCGACCACACCCAGCGCGATCGGCAGGAATAGATTTAGCTTGCCCAGGTTCTGCGACGTGAGGATATTCAACAGGACCGAAGGCCGTGTGTGAACCGAGAGGACGACGCCTCCCTGGATATCCGGCGAGTTCCATTTGGCGGTCGAGATCGCCAGGATCCAGCCGAGATCGATATCGAAACGGTTCACCGGAGGCGGCAATCTGGCCTGCATCGCGTCGCGCGAGGCGCGCTTCAACCGATACGTCTGGCCATCCAGATCGAATTGTACGGCGGAGGCGCCGGCGGCGGATCCGTCCTTGTCGCGCACCGCCTCGAGCGCCGAGACGGCTACGCCTGGAACCAGGGAGGCGAGGAACCTCGGAGTGATCGGAGCGAAGGAAGAGAAGTCCGCGCCGTCTTTAACCGTGTGCGCCCAAACGTAGGGAGCGTCGTCGAGCAAGACCACGCCGCTCGCGTCCGTCCACTTCTCCGATGGCGCCTCCGCAGTCTGCCCCGGCGGCCATTTTTCGACGCCATCCGCGTTGCGGGCGATGAAGCCGACGCCGGGGAATTCGCTGTCATAGTAACCCGCGCCCATGCCCTCCATGACATATTTCCATTCGGCGGGCTTGGCTTTTGCGAGCGACTGGTTGGCGAACTTCAGGGCGTCTACGCGGCGTTCGAGTTCGGAAGTGGCCAGGAAGAGGGTGATCTGGTTGCCGACGCCCCAGGCGGCGAGCAAGGCGAGAGTGGCGATCAACAAAACCGGGACGACGGCGATGAAAAGATAGGTGACGAGGAGGCGGTTGCGCAGGCCCCAAATGGCTTTGCGGACGCCGGCGCGCGCCGCCCGGACGGCTAGCCAAAAGCAACAGGCGACGACCACGAGTTGGGCGATCACCGTGAAAGTGCTTGAGGGAGCGGCCCAGACCAGAAGCCCATAGAGAGCGAGGGCGGCGAGCGTGAATTTAGCCAGGCGCCCGAGGCGTCGCAGCCGGCTTTTGGCTTCCTCCCACATAAACGGTCAGACGTTGGACGTGGCGATGTCCGGCGCTCCTTCGGGTTCGCGGTGGACGTCTTCGGGATGGAGATGATAGGTGGTAAGCATATCCTGAAGCAACGCGAGGGCGGTCTCGGGCGTGTCGGCGTACTGGAACAGATCGAGGTCGGAGGCGGCGATGGTGCCGTATTTCACCAAAGCGCCGAAGTTGATGACTTCCTTCCAATAGCTGGAGCCGTAGAGGAGGATCATCATTTTCTTGCGCAGCTTGTGAGTTTGGGCGAGCGTGAGGATTTCGCTCATTTCGTCGAGCGTTCCGAAGCCTCCGGGGAAAACGACGAGCGCTTTGGCGAGGTAGGCGAACCAGAACTTGCGCATGAAGAAGTAGTGGAATTCGAACGAAAGATCGGGGGTGATGTAAGGGTTGGGGCGCTGTTCAAAGGGGAGGCCGATGTTGAGGCCGACGGTCATCCCACCCGCTTCCTCGGCGCCACGATTGGCGGCTTCCATGATGCCGGGACCTCCGCCGGAGCAAACGACGAAGCGGTGATTGGGGCCGGGAAGTTTCATCGCCCATTCGGTGAGGAGGCGCGAGAGGGTGCGGGCGTCGCGATAATAGTCGCCAAGCGGGCCGTCCTCCCTCAGGCGGGCGGAGCCGAAAAAAACCACCGTGTCGCGAATCTTTTCCTTCCGAAACTGAGCCAGCGGCTCCAGGTATTCGGAGAGAATCCGCAGGGATCGCGCCTGGGGACCGTTCAGGAACTCGGGGTTCTGATAGGCGAGCGGACGGTGGCCATCGCCGGAAAGATGATCGTTCATGAAGGTTTCGCCGCGGACTCCAACTTTTGAATCCGACGCTCCAATTGTCGCATCGTCTTCAGGAGTTCCGGGAGTTTGGGGAAGGCGGTGATGGCGCGCAACCATTCGCGGGCTTCGAAAGCGGGGGAGCCGGAGACGGCCGAGCCGGCGGGGACGTCGCCGCCGATTCCGCTTTGAGCGTAGACGACGGCGTTGTCGTGGATGGTGAGATGGCCGGAGACGCCGACTTGGCCGGCGAGAAGGACGTTATCGCCGAGGATGGAGCTGCCGGCGAGGCCGGTTTGGGCGCAGATGATGTTATCTTCGCCGACGGCGCAGGCGTGGCCGACTTGTACGAGGCTATCGATTTTAGTGCCGCGGCCGATGCGGGTTTCGCCGACCGTGGCGCGATCGATGGAAGAGAGCGATTGAATTTCGACGTCGTCTTCGATCACGGCGGGGCCGGCTTGTACGATTTTGATGTGGCGGCCTTCGGCGTCCTTGGCGAAGCCGAACCCGTCGCCTCCGACAACGACGCCGTTGCCGAGGGTGACGCGGTTGCCGATGCGGCAAAATTCGCGGACGGCGGAGTGGGAGTGAGCGTAGAAATCGTCGCCGATTTGAGCGCCTTCGTAGATGACCACGTGGGGATGGACGACCGCGTTGCGACCGATGAGGACGCGCTCGCCGACGACGGCGTAGGCGCCGATAGAGGCGTTTTCACCGATGCGGGCGCTGGGAGCGATGGCGGCGGTGGCGTGGACACCGATGGGCGGGCGCGGGGGCTGGTAGAACAGGGCGGCGGCGCGGGCGAAATCGAGATAGGGATTCGTTGAAATTAGGCTGGCGGCGGAAGCGCCGGGGAGCGGCTGGGCGAGGAGAATGGCGGAGGCGCGGGTCGCTTTGGCCTTGGAGGCGTACTTGGAGTTGGCGAGGAAGGTGACTTCGGAAGGGCCGGCTTGCTCGACGCCGGCGACGCCGGTGATTTCCATTTCCGGGTCGCCCAGCAGACGGCAGCCGAGCGTTGCGGCGAGATCGCCTAGCTTCATCAAGCCGATTGGAACACTCCGGGAGGGGCGTGTCAAACTTCGTCGATACCCGGAGCGGGCTGCGCCGGGGCAAGCGGGACGGCTCCGGTCCATTGGAGGCCAAGGGCGGCGATGGCGGCGAGGGAAAACGCGGCGGCGAGATAGAGATTGCGGATGCCGACGCGGTTGGCGATGGCTCCGGAGCCGGCGAGAGCGGCCACCTGCGCGGCGAAGATGACGGACATGAACGTGCCGCCGATGCGGCCCATGAGATGCGGCGGAGTTTCTTCGAGCATGAGCGTCTGGCAAGGGACGATGACGAAGGCGACAAAGAAGCCGATGCCGACGGTTCCGGCGATGGCGGCGGCTTTGGTGCCGACGGCGGCGAGCAATGCGATAGAGAAGGCGATGCCGAAGAGGCCGTAGATGACGAGGCGCTGTTTGGAATGGCCGCGGGCGGCGCGGTGGATGAGTTGCGTGCCCACGATCATGCCGATTCCGACGAGCGAGCCGAGAATTCCGAACAGCGACGTGCCTTCGCGAAGGACGTCGCGGACGTAGACGGCGATGAGCGCGCCGTAACAGCGGATGGCGAACATGCCGGCGGTCATGGAGACGATGACGAAGGAGATGGGGCGGTTTTGGGCGATGAAGCGGAGGCCTTCGGCCATGCTGGAGACGACGGAGCGGGCCTGTGCGCCATGGGGGGCGGGTGCGCGGAGGATGGCGATGGTGAAGATGGTGGCGGCGGAGAAGACGAAGCTGACGCTGTCGATCCAGAAGCAGGACTCGGGCCGGAAGGCGGCGACGAGGGCGCCGGCGATGGCGGGGCTGACGATCTGAAGGACCTGGAACGCCTGTTGAAAGAGGGCGTTCGCGCTGAGCATGCCCTCGCGCGGTACGAGGGTGCGGAGGGCGACCTGTTGGGCGGGCATGAAGAAACTGGAGACGGCGCTGATGGCGAAGAGAATGGCGTAGATCGAGTAGAGGTTGGGCGCGGCGAGCAGGAGCAAGGCGAGAACGGCGCGGATGAGGTCGCTGGCGATCATGGTGCGCTTGACGTTCCAGGAATCGACGAGAACGCCGGCGAAGGGGCTGATGAAGACGAGCGGGAGGAAATAGGCGACGAGGATGAGACTGACCTGTTCGGCGGGCGCGTGCATGCGGAAGGAGACGATGCTGAAGACGGCGAAGATGGCGAGGAAGTCGCCGAAGACGCTGACCACCTGCGCCATCCAGAGGCGGCGCACGGGGACGAGTCTCATGACGTCGCGAAATCCGAGTTGTGCCGCCGCTGTGGCCATCGCGCTCTCCGGTTTCTTCGATGATCGCATGGGAGGGCGCGCGGCTTGATAAGATGCGGGCGATGCGGCGAAGACAATTTTTACAAGGGATTGGAGCGGGAGGGCTGGCGATGATGCAGGGCGTGGGGCAGGAGCAGAGTGGCGCGGAGGGGCCGGGGGCGGGCATACGGCTGGGGTTCGACACGTATTCGGTGCGCGGCTTCGAGTGGAAGGCGATGCGGTTGATCGACTACGCGGCGGGGTTGAAGCTGGACACGATTCAGATTTCGAGCCTGGAGGATTACGAGAGCCTGGAGCCGGCGCACTTGAAAGACGTCAGAGACCATGCGGCTCGGCAAGGGATCAAGATCGACTGCGGTATCGGGTGCATCTGTTCGCTGTCGCGCAACTATAATCCGAAGACCGGACCGGCGGCGGACTATTTACGGCGCGGGTTGCAGGTGGCGCACACGCTGGGGGCGACGTCGATGCGCTGCTATCTTGGGGCGAACAACGACCGCAGCCAGGAGAAACCGATCGAGGCGTTGATGGAGGAGACGATTCGCACGTTCCGCTCGGTGAAGAACGAGGCGGTGGATGCGGGGGTGAAGATTGCGCTGGAGAATCACAGCGGAGATCTGGAAGCGGACGAAGTGAAGACGATCATCGAGGAATCGGGGAGGGATTTTACGGCGTCGTGCCTGGACGCCGGCAACCCGATGTGGCTGGCCGAGGATCCGCTGTATACGCTGGAGACGCTGGCGCCGTATGTGGTGACGACGCACATCCGCGACAGCGCGCTGTGGGAGCATCCGCGCGGGGCGGCGTTCCAGTGGGTTGCGCTGGGGGATGGGAACATCGACTTCCACAAATTCCTGGCGGCGTACCGGCGGTTGTGCCCGCACGCTTCGATGCAGTTGGAGATCATCACGGGGCGGCCGCCGGCGGTGCTGCCGTATCTGGAGCCGGAGTTCTGGAAGAAGCAGCCGAAGACGAAGGCGGAGAAATTCGCGCGCTTCGTGGCGATCGCGAAAGCGGGGCGGCAGTTCAGCGGATTCATGGTCGTCGCGGACGGGTTGAAGCCGGAGCCACCGGGGTATGGCGAGGCGCTGCGCGAGCAGCAGCGCGTGGATCTGGAGCGGAGTCTCGAATACGCGAAGAAGAAATTGGGCGTGGGATTGCGCTGGCGCGAGGCGTGAAGGGAGGTCAGCGGCGGGCGGAGGCGAGGTATTCGTCGCGGCAGCGGCTGGAGCAGAAGTAGACCGTTTGGCCATTGACGTTTTGTTGGATGGCGCTGGAGGCGACGGTGTAAGTGCCGCAGACGGGATCGCGTTTCAGCTCGCCGGTGAGAGGAGCGCCGCCGGGTTGCACGGGGCGGCGCGAGGGCGGCTGGGCGTTCTGAAACAGGGAGGCGAAGCCTTTGAGGACGACGCCTACGATGGCGCGGAGGATCGAGATGAGGAAGACGCTGACGATCAGGTAAAAAATCAAGCGGAACATCGGAGCTACTTTCATTTTATCCTTCGAGAATGGCCAGTATTCCCGAGGCGGCGGTGGAGTTTGTCGAGCATCAGGCGCGGCGGCTGCGCGAGATGACGCGGCGGGCGCGCATTGTGTTCCCGGAAGGCGGCGACGAGCGGGTAAGGGAAGCGGCGGAGCGCCTGGAACGCGAGGGACTGGCCGAGGCGGTGCTGTTGGAGGCGGACCAAGGCGGAGAGACGGGGCGGTATGCCGAGGCTTATTTGGAGCGCCGCCGGAGCAAGGGCGGCACGATGGAGGACGCGCTCGAAACCGCCCGGCGGCCGCTGTACCGCGCGGCGTTAATGGTGGCGATGGGTGAGGCGGACGGCTTTGTGGGAGGCGCATGCAACACGACGGCGGAAACGGTGCGGGCGGCGCTGCGCTGCATCGGGACGGCGCCGGGTGTGGAGACGGTGTCGAGTTGCTTCATTATGGCCGTGCGCGACCGGGGATTCGGCGCCGGCGGGCTATTGACGTTCGCCGATTGCGCGGTGGTGATCGATCCGACGCCGGATCAACTGGCCGACATCGCCATCGCGGCCGCGCGCAGCACGCGGACGCTGTTGGAGGTTGAACCGCGGGTGGCGCTGCTCTCGTTTTCGACGAAGGGCAGCGCGGGACATCCGTCGGTGGACAAGGTGGCGGAGGCGATGCGCATCCTGGGCGAGCGCGCGCCGGAACTGGCGGCCGATGGCGAGATGCAAGCCGACGCGGCGCTGGTGGAGCGCATCGGGGCTTCGAAAGCTCCGGGGTCGAGAGTGGCCGGCCGCGCGAACACTCTGGTGTTTCCCGGAGTAGCCGCGGGCAACATCGCGTACAAGCTGGTGGAGCGGCTGGGCGGGGCTTCCGCGTTTGGGCCGTTCTTACAGGGCGTGGCCAAGCCGGTGAGCGATCTGTCGCGCGGCTGCTCGGCGGAGGACATATATGCCTCGGCGATCGTCACGGCGGTGCAGGGCGCGGGCGCGGCGGAATGATGAAACGGGCGTGGATGGCGCCGCTGGCCTGCGCCGCGCTGGGCGGGGCGTCGATTCTTGCGTGGCAGGCGCTCACCGTTCGCTTTAATTACCACGGCGATTGGGACGCTTTGTTCTATACGGGGAGCGCGATGACTCTGCCGGTTGAGATCGCGGAGGAGGACGTTTACCGGTTCCCCGATTCGCGCGGCTACGACGGAGCGTTCTATCACGTGATCGCGCACGATCCGCTGATGCGGCGCGGCTATTGCGAACTACGTGGACAATCCGGGGCTGCGTTGGCGGCGCATTCTGGTCCCGGGGATTGCGCGGCTCGCGGCGCTGGGCGACGACGAACGCGTCGATTCGGCGTACATCTGCGTTGTCGATTTATTCCTCTGTCTTGGCGTTTACTGGCTGGCGCGATACGCGGAGCTTCTTGGATGGCGCGCCGGCTGGGGTTTGCTTTTTCTACTCGCTCCCGCCGCGCTGACCTCGATCGACCGCATGACCGTCGATGGGGCGCTGGCCGCTCTGTGTGCCGGGTTCGCCCTTTACGCCGCGTCGAACGCGCCGAAACGACTGTATGCGGTGCTGGCGATGGCGCCACTGGCGCGCGAAACGGGGATGGCGCTGATCGCCGGATGGTGTTTGTTTCAGGCGCTGCGGGGGCAGTGGAAGCGGGCCGCCGTCTTCGTCACGGCCGGACTGCCCGCCGGATGCTGGTTTCTTTATGTACGCGCGCGTAGCGGGCCGGATGGGACGCGGTGGGCTTCGTGGATTCCGTTCGAGGGGATCGTCGAGCGGACGCTGCATCCGGTGCAGTTCGCGCTGACCAGCCGGTGGTTGAAGGAGGCGGCGATTCTCGATAACGCCGCGCTGGCGGGAATTTGGATTGCGCTGGGGGTCGCGGCGTGGTGGATCGTCCGCAAAAACATTTCCGCGCTGACATGTTCGGCATGGGTATTTGCCTTGGGAGCGTTATTCCTGGCGAAGGCGGACATCTGGTCGGAGTCCTATTCGTTTTCGCGAACGCAGACGCCGCTGTTAATGTGCGTTGGTTTGGAAGGGATGGGGGCGAAGCGATGGTGGCAACTGGCGCCGCTGGCGCTGACGGCACCGCGGATACTGCTTCAATTGGAACCGCAGTGGCGGGCGGTGCTGCACGGACTGCGCGTTTTGATTTGAGTTAAAACTCCTCGACGACGTAGGCGGGAGCGGAGGCGAGCAGCTCGTCTTCGAACGCGTAGTCCGGTTTAGGGAACGAGGCGTTGCGAACGTACCAGCGGTAGGTTTCCTTTAGTCCGGTGGCGAAGTCGACCGGTTTGAACTTCAACACGCGCTGGGCCTTGTTCACCACCATGGTGATGGCGGGAACGTCGTAGTACATGCCGAAATAAAGCTTCGGGCCCATGGGATGGCCGCCGGCGCGGAGGATGCGGTCTCGCGGGATGCGGACGAAAACGGGCTCGCGTCCCGCGGCGCGGCCGAAGGCCTCGACGGCTTCCAGTTGCGTGAGGGGCCGGGGATTTGCGACGTTGAAGGCGTGGCCGGAAGAGTCCGGCACTTCGATCACTTTGAGGCACGCTTCGACCAGGTCGTTCACGTTGACGAACTGCATCAGGCGGCGGCCGTCGCCGGGCAGAACGATGGAGCGGTTCTCCCGCAGGCGGTCCCAGAAAAAGGCCTCGCGGTAAAACGGATTTCCCTTGCCATAGATGAACGGCGGGCGGATGGTGACGACGGGAAAGCCGTTGCGTTGATGCATGCGGAACAGCATCCGCTCGGTGACGGCCTTATTGCGGACGTAGAGGTCGGGATGATCGTCGGGGGCGAGCGCGTCGCCTTCGTGGTGGTTCAAGCCGTCGCCGTATGCGGCCACGCTCGACATGAATACATAGCGGTGCAAGCGGTCGCCACAGGCGCGCGCGGTCGCCTCGACGTTGGCGGCGGTGGTGCCGCGCTCCCAGTCGTAGACATTGTCGTAGACCACGTCGAACTTCTGCACGAGGAGGGCGGAGCGGACGGATTCCGCGTCGTTGCGGTCCGCCATCAGATTGCCCACCTTCTTGCCGAAGTCGTGCTTGGGCTTGCGATGCAGAATCCACACCTCGTGCCCGGCCTTGACCAGCGACGCGACGAGGGGCCGGCCGATAAATGACGTCCCGCCGATTACCAGAACCTTCATGCTTGAAAATTAGTCGTAATACTCCAGGCCGAGGTGCGTGATGAGATCTTCGCCACGCATCCAGCGCAGGGTGTTCTTCAGCTTCATAAGCTGGATGAAAATATCGTGCTCGGGGTAGAGTCCCGGAGCGGTCATGGGCGCTTTGAAGTAGAAGGAAAGCCACTCCTGAACGCCCTTCATGCCGGAGCGCTGCGCCAAGTCGAGGAAGAGAACCAGATCGAGAACCAAAGGCGCGGCGAGGATCGAATCGCGGCAGAGGAAATCGATTTTGATCTGCATCGGATAGCCGAGCCAACCGAAAATGTCGATGTTGTCCCAGCCCTCCTTTGAGTCGCCGCGCGGCGGATAGTAATTGATGCGCACCGCGTGGTACAGATCCTTGTACAACTCCGGATACAGGTGCGGCTGGAGGATCTGTTCCAGCACGGAAAGCTTGGTCTCCTCTTTCGATTTGAAGGAGCCGGGATCTTCGAGCACCTCGCCGTCGCGATTGCCGAGGATGTTGGTGGAGAACCAGCCGGACATGCCCAGCATGCGCGCTTTGAAACCGGGCGCGAGAAGGGTCTTCATGAACGTCTGGCCGGTTTTAAAATCCTTTCCGCAGAGGGGAATCCGGCGCTCTCGGGCCAGCTCGAGCAGGGCGGGGGTGTCGGTGGTGAGGTTCGGCGCGCCGTTGGCGAACGGAACGCCGCTTTTGAGCGCGGCGAAGGCGTAGATCTGGCTGGGGGAGATCTCGGGATCGTTCTTCATCAATCCGCACTCGAAATCGCGGAGGGTGGCATGGACCTCGGAGGGGCGGTGGAAGACCTCGGTCGATCCGCACCAGATCATGACCATGCGGGAGGCGCCGCTGGAGGTCCGGAAGTTTTCGATATCCTCCATCAACATCTCCGCCTTGTCCATTTTCGAGCCGCCCTCTTTTACGTTGGGGCCGTTGATGCGCTTGATATAGGCGGGATCGAATACGGCCTTCATGGGGCGGATGGCCTGGAGCGGTTCCCGCACTTTTTCGAGCAGAGCGGCGTCGAGGACCTTGGCGTTGACGGCCGCTTCGTAGGCGTTGTCTTCGAAAATATCCCAGCCGCCGAAGACCAGATCGTCGAGTCCGGCGAGGGGCACGAAGTCCTTAATCATCGGGGTGCGGGCGTCGGTGCGCTTGCCGAGGCGAATGGTAGAGAGCTGGGTGAGCGATCCGACCGGAACACCAAGGCCGCGCTTGATGGCCTCGACGCCGGCCATGAAGGTGGTGCTTACGGCGCCGATACCCGGGATGAGGATTCCGAGCTTACCGTCCGCGGGCGCAATGCGAACGCTTTCCGATGGGGACAAACCTGCACTCTCCTAAGATGATTTCTTCGCGGAAGAACAGGCTGGAGCCTGCAATTCGTTATACTAACATTTCATGTCCGTCCGCGCGACCAGCACCATCGCGGCGATCCTTGTGGACGACGAGCCACTGGCGCGCGACGAACTTTCTTACCTGTTGAAGGAGTACGAGGACATCGAGTTGCTGGGCACCGGGGGGAACGGCGTCGAGGCGGTGAAACTCATCCGCGATCTGGAGCCGGATCTGGTGTTCCTGGACGTGCAGATGCCGGGCCTGGACGGGTTGGGCGTCATCCAGAAGGTGCGGGGAATGGGGATTCCGGCGCCGCATTTCATTCTGGCGACGGCCTACGATCAATACGCGATCGAGGCGTTCCGGCTGGAGGCGATGGACTATCTGCTGAAGCCGGTGGAGAAGGAGCGGCTGGCGTCGGCGGTGGAGCGGGCGCGGCGGGCGATCGCGGAGAAGGCGAAATACACGGCGCCCGAAGCGGCGACGGCGCAGCGGCCTACCGCGCAGCGGACGAAGCTGCTGGTGAAGAGCGGCGGGCGCAATTTTATCGTGGATTCGCGCGATTTGATTTACGCCACCATCGACGACGGACTGATCACGGTGGTGGCCAGCGGCGTCGAGGGCGAGTCGAACTATCGGACCATCGAGGAGCTGCAGTCGAGCCTGGACCCGGACGTCTTTTGGCGGGCGCACCGGTCGTTCCTGGTGAACATCCATCGCATCAAAGAGGTGATCCCGTGGTTCAAGTCGAGCTTCCAGATCCGCATGGACGACCGCAAGCAGACGGAGATTCCCGTCAGCCGCGTGCAGACGAAGAAGCTGAGGGCGCTATTCCGGATGTGACGGGGCGCCGGCGCGACGCCAAAGAAAATGAATAGAGAACATCATAAGTGGTATAGCCGCTCGCTCGGTCGCGACATGGAACTGCTGGTGTTCGGGCACGGCGGCGCGCCCATTCTGGTTTTTCCGACGTCGATGGGGCGGTTCTTCGAATACGAAGACCGGGGCATGATCGGAGCGATGTGGGAGAAGATCGAACGGGGTCACGTTCAGGTCTTCTGCGTGGACGGCGTGGACAGCGAGAGTTGGTATAACCGCTGGGCGCAGCCACGGTATCGCGTTTTGCGCCACATGGAGTACGAAGATTATCTCATCGGCGACGTGATTCCGTTTGTTCGTTCCAAGAACTGGTCCAGCTATCTGACGACGACGGGCTGCAGCTTCGGCGGCTATCACTGCGTCAACTTCGCCTTCCGCCATCCCGACCTGGTTTCGCGCGTGGTGAGCATGAGCGGCTCCTTCGACATTCATCAGTTTCTGGACGGCTATTACGACGACAACTGCTACTTCAATTGCCCGGTGGACTTTTTGCAGGGCTTGGGCGAGAGTTGGCAATTGGACGCGTACCGGCGAATGGACATCGTGCTGGCGGCGGGCGAATGGGACATTTGCCGGGCAGAGAACGAGCGGCTGAGCGGAATCCTGAGCGGAAAGGGGATCCCGCATTTATTGGACATTTGGGGCAATGGGATGCAGCACGATTGGCCCTGGTGGCAGCGGATGGCGGTAAAATTCTTTTAAAGCGCCACGTCCCACGGAGATTTATGAAAAAAGCGGGCATCATCTATGGCATGGAGAACACGTTTCCCTTCGCGCTGATCGAGGAGATCAACGCGCGCAAGGGGGCGGGGGTTCAAGCGGAGAGCATCGTCCTCGGCGGCGTCAAAATGGCGGAGCCATCGGGATACGACGTCATCATAGACCGCATTTCGCACGACATCGCCTTTTACCGCGCCTACCTGAAGAACGCCGCGTTGAACGGGACGGCGGTGATCAACAATCCGTTTTGGTGGAGCGCCGACGATAAATTTTTCAACTACGCCATCGCCTCGAAAATCGGCGTCGCGGTGCCGAAGACCGTGGTTCTGCCGCACAAGGAACATCCGCCGGGAACGACGGGCCGCTCCATGCGGAATCTGATGTATCCGCTGAATTGGGAGGAAATCTTCGATTACCTGGGCTTTCCGGCGTTTCTGAAACCGCATAGCGGCGGCGGGTGGAAGCACGTGTACAAGGTGGATTCGCCGGAGGAGTTGTTCGAGGCGTACGCGAAGACCGGCGATCTGTGCATGGTGCTGCAGTCGGCGGTGGATTTTCGGGAATATTTCCGCTGCTATGTGGTCGGGCGAAAGAAGGTGCATATCATGCCCTACGACCCGCGGCGGCCGCACGAACAGCGCTATGTTTTGGATCCGCCGAAGTACGACGCGCGGCTGCTCGAACGGGTGGAACGGGACGCGTTGACGCTGTGCGAGGCGCTGGGATACGACCTCAACACGGTGGAGTTCGCCGTGGAGGACGGCGTGCCGTACGCCATCGATTTTCTCAATCCGGCGCCCGACGCCGATGTGGCTTCGGTGGGGCAGGAGAACTTCGATTGGATCGTATCGAACGTCGCCGATTACACGATCGAAGTGGCGCAAAGCGGGATCGATCAGAACCGGGAATTGCGCTGGTCGCGGTTTCTGAACGGGCCGGCGGCGTTGGGGGCGGCGTCATGACACCGAGCTTTACGATCGGCATCGAAGAGGAATACCAATCGATCGATCCGGAGACGCGGGATCTCAAATCGCATATCGAGATGGAGATCATCGCCAAGAGCAAGGCGCTGCTGCGCGAGGCGGTGAAGCCGGAGATGCACCAGTCGGTGATCGAGATCGGCACGGGGATTTGCCGCGACATTAAGGAAGCCAAGTCGGAGATCTTCGAGATCCGCCGCCAGATTATCCGACTGGCGCGGGAAAACGGATTGCGCCTGGCCGCGGCCGGAACGCATCCCTTCGCCGACTGGCGCGATCAGGAGATTTATCCGGACCAGCGCTACCGGGAGATCGTCGAGGACATGAAGATGGTGGCCCGCGCCAATCTGATCTTCGGTCTGCACGTCCACGTGGGCGTGGAGGACCGCGAGACCTCGATCCATTTGATGAACGCGGCGCGTTATTTTCTGCCGCACATTCTGGCGCTGTCGACGAATTCGCCGTTCTGGCTGGGGATGGAGACTGGATTCAAATCGTACCGGTGCAAAGTGTTCGACAAATTTCCGCGCACCAATATTCCGGACTATTTCCCGAGTTGGGGCGAGTACGAGAGCTTCGTCAACTTGCTTGTGCAGACCAATTGCATCGACAACGCGAAGAAAATCTGGTGGGACATCCGGCCGCACCCGCACTTCACGACGCTCGAGTTCCGCATTTGCGATTTGCCGATGCGCGCGGAGGAGACGATCGCCATCGCCGCGCTGATCCAGGCGACGGTGGCCAAGCTATATAAGCTGCACGCGGCCAATCAGGGGTTCCGGCTATATCGCCGCGCGCTGATCATGGAGAACAAATGGCGCGCGCTGCGCTACGGCCTCGACGGCAAGCTGATCGACTTCGGAAAGCGGACCGAAGTGCCGATGCGCGATTTGATGCTCGAATACCTGGACTTTGTCGACGACGTGGTGGACGATCTCGGCTCGCGCGAGGAAATAAACTATGTTCACCACATCCTTGAAACGGGAAGCGGGGCGGACCGACAGTTGCGCGTCTTCCGCGAGACCGGCGATTTGGCGAAAGTGGTGGACTACATACTCGAAGAAACGGAAGCCGGCCTGTATGAAACCAGCACGGCGGGAGCGTGAAGGAAGCGATGCAACAGAGCCTGGAGACGATGGCTTTCGATCCGGAACTGACGCCCGGCGCGCACAACGCCGTACACGTTTGTCTGCGCGTGCAGCCTTCGGAGAAGGTGACGGTGATCACCGATACCGCGTGCCTGGAGATCGCGGCAAGTCTGGCGCATGAACTGTGGGATGTGGGCGCCTCCTATCGCGCCTTCGTGCTGGAGGAGTGCGCGCCGCGGCCGCTAACGGAGATGCCGCGGGCGATTCTAGAGGACATGGAGACGAGCGAGGTAAGCATCTTCGCGGTACGCGCGCAGGCCAACGAATTAAAGACGCGCATGCAGATGACCGACGTGGTCAATCGGCGCAAAATGCGCCACGCGCACATGGTGAACATCGAGAAGCGGATCATGCTGGAAGGGATGCGCGCCGATTTTTTGAAGGTGGACGAGTTGAGCGCCAAGGTGATGGAGTTCGCCTCGGCCGCGCGGAGCATTCGGGCCACCACGGCGGCGGGCACGGAGATCGAAGCGGAGATGAACAGGAATTACCGCTGGATCAAGACGAGCGGCATTATCAGCTCGGCCAAATGGGGCAATTTGCCCGGAGGCGAGATCTTCACGACGCCGGGCGAGGTGAACGGGACGTTCGTGATCGACGGCGTGGTGGGCGATTATTTGTGCGACAAGTATGGCGACTTGAAAGCGGCGCCGCTGACGATCCGCGTCAAAGGGAACCGGTTGACGGAAGCGCATTCGGAGAACCGGGAGCTCGAAGACGAGTTTTGGCGCTACACCCACACGGATGAGAACAGCGATCGGGTGGGGGAGTTCGCCATCGGGACCAACATCGGGCTGCATGGTGTGATCGGCAATATTCTGCAGGATGAGAAACTGCCGGGAATCCACATGGCGTTTGGCAATCCGTACGGCGCGCACACGGGAGCCGAGTGGTACTCCTCGACGCATATCGACGTGGTGGGGCGCGAGTTCAATATCTGGACCGACGGCCGCCAGATTATGCGTCAGGGCAAGTTTCTGATCGCCTGAGGCGCGGCGGAGGGCGACATGATTCCCGAACTCCGCAAGGAATTCAATCGCCGCTGGCGGCCGGAGCTGTATCAAAAATTCCTGGCGGAACTCGACCGGCGCTGCGGCACGCCGGTGAAATTCCGGAATTCGGAGACGCCGTGCTTTTTTCCCGCAGCGATGCTCGAGAAGATGGCGGGCTATGGAATGGAGTTGCTGCACCAGGTGACGGGCAACGCCGAGTTATCTGGCACAGGCTTCCGCCGCGATTCCGGAGAAGTACCGGGTTCCCAACGAAGCGGCCGCATCCGCTGTTCGTCCAAGCCGATTTCGGAATCGGACCGGATTTGGAGCCGAAGCTGGTGGAGATTCAGGGGTTCCCTTCGCTCTACGCTTATCAACCGGTGCTGGGCGACACGTATCTGGACGTTTACGGCCGCGATATTTACGAGCCGCAGGGCATCCGGCATCAGTTCCGTGACGATTATTGGGAGATCACCGGGCGGGCGATTACCGGCGGGCACGATCCGGAGAACGTCGTTTTAATGGAGATCGATCCGCTCGAACAAAAAACGCTGCCGGATTTTCTGCTGACGGAGAAGTGTTTCGGCGTGCCGACGGTTGCGGTGACGGACATTCGGCAACGGGCCAACCGGCTTTACTATGCCTCCGGCGGGAGCGACGTGCCGATCCATCGCATTTACAACCGCGTGATCGTGGACGAACTGGAGCGCAAGGGCGTGGTTCCGGGGTTCGACTTCCGGGACGATCTGGATGTCGAATGGGCCGGGCATCCGAACTGGTACTTCAAGCTGAGCAAGTTTTCAATTCCATTTCTCGACCACGCTTGCGTCCCGAAGACGTGGTTCCTCGACAAAGTGGCCGGGCTTCCCGCCGATTTGGACAACTACGTTCTGAAGCCGCTGTATTCGTTCGCGGGCCTCGGAGTGATTGTCGGTCCGAGCGAGGAGGAAGTGCGCGCGGCAGATCCAGCGAACTTCATTCTTCAGGAGCGCGTTAGGTTCCAGCCGGTGATCGACACGCCCTACGGGATGACGCAGGCGGAGGTGAGGATTATGTATGTGTGGTTGGAGGGCGAGCCGATTGCGCTCACGACGATCGTCCGCACCGGGCGCGGCAAGATGATGGGTGTCGATCACAACCGCAATCTGGAATGGGTGGGGGCGACGGCGGGGCTGTTCCGGTAGCAACAGTCCCGGATTACGGACTGCGCGTATGATACCGTCGAAAAATGGAGCCGATTAAGACCGCAGTCGAGAACGCGATGCAGTTTGCGCGGGATACTCTGGGAGCCGGGCGAACGGCTGACATGCGGCTTGAGGAAGTGGAATCGGAGACCGTCGCCGGCAAGGATGCATGGCTGATCACCCTGAGCATGATCAATATCGATGGACCGCTCGGCGCCAATAAACGCGGCTGCCAGCTCATTAGGAGCGGATGCCAGACGCGAATACAAGGTATTCACGGTGGCGAAGGACAATGGCGATGTGACCGCGATGAGGATTCGGGAATTCGCGACGACGTGACGCTCGATTCTCGCGGGCTGCTTGACAAACATAAGGGCAGAGGCGTTTTCGTTGACACGAACCTGCTGGTGCTGTTTCTGGTCGGTTCCGTCAATCGGCGGCGCATCCTGAATTTCAAGCGCACGCAAAATTTCGACGTCGGCGACTTCGACCTGCTTTTACGTTTGATCAACTGGCTTGGACCACGTTTGGTCAGTACTCCTCACGTAATGAGTCAGGTAAGCGATCTAACCGATCTTCCTGGCAAGGAACTCCACGAAGTTCGAAGGCTCTTTTGCGCAGCGGTAGAAACGATCGAGGAAATCTACGACCCAAGTCGCGGCATCGTGGAGGATGCGCTTTTCGCGCGCTTGGGATTGGCCGATGCCGCCATCGCGAGCGCGTGTTCAAAAGGAATCTTAGTCCTCACCTCGGATCTCAAATTGCATCTTGCGCTTGAAGAGCGCGAGTTAGACACCTTAAACTTCAATCACGTTCGAGCGCTCGAATGGGCGAGCGATGCACCGCGTCTAACTTAGCGCTGGACGGCCCAGGCGAGGCCGTCGGGTTGTTTGCCGGCGTCGATGTGGCCGGTTACTTCCAGGGTTTTGAGATCGATGATGGCGACGTAGTCGTCGGGGGTGCAGCCGATGAAGGCGCGGGAACCGTCGGGTTGCATTTCGATGCCGGCTGCGCCGTGGCCGATTTTAATACGCTTTACTTCACGCCGCGTGGGCACGTCGAAAACGGCGACATCGGGCAGGTTCAAGGAGGAGACCAAGACGAGTTTTCCGTCGGGGGTGAACTTCAGGCGGTTGGCGCTCTTCACATTGGCGGTGAGCGTTTGGACCACTTTTTTGGCGGGGACGTCGAGGATGGAGATGGTGCCGTCCTGAGCGTTGGCGGCCCAAAGTTCCTTGCCGTCGGGGGAGACATCGAAGCCTTCGGCGCCTCTGCCGACCGCGACCACGGTCTCGTTCCAATCGCCTCCGGGCGGGCCCATGGGGCCGCGAGGACCGCCGGGACCGGGACCGCGCGGCGCACCGGGCGGCGGACCGCCGGGGCCCGCTTTGCTTTTTTCGATGAAGGTCATGGTGGCGGAGCTGACGTTGGAGGTGACGATCCAGGTTTGATCGCTGGAAACGTAGATCATGTGCGTGCGATTTTGGCCGGTGCCGAGGACCCAATCGATTTTCTTCGCCGCCGGATCGTAACGGCCGATGACCTTTGCGGCTTCGGCGGTGAACCAGACCTTGCCTCCGACGAACATCAAGCCGTGCGGGCCGCGGAGGGGGCCGAGGTCGACGATCGGCAGGTTCTTTTGCGCGATCAAATCTACGACGGTGAGAGTGTTATAGGCTCCGCCGCCGTAGTTGGAGATGAAGGCGAGCTTGCCATCGGTGGACGCGGTGACTTCGTGAGGATCGGGGCCGGAAGGCATCCGCGCGACGACTTTCAACGTGGTGGGATCGACGATGGCCAGGGTGTGATCGCCTTTGGAGAGGACGAGTAACGCGGGCGATGGCGTGCTCTCCGCGCGGATTGCGGCCGAGGAAAGGAGACCTGCGAATACGAGTGTCGAAGCGATTCGCGCGTTCATTTGAATTCCAGAATATACCTTTGAGAGAGCGCCGCGTTATGCGAGGCGGCCGTAGTAGAGGCGGCAATCGTAGTCGAGTTTGACATGACCGTTCTCCTGGTGCGCATCGAAGAGGCGGGAGAGGGCGGCGATCATCGGTTCGTGGTTGGGATGGCCGGAGGGAGGGGCGTAGGAGGAGGAGAGGAGGCGGCCTCGGAGTCCGATGAAATCGAAGCGCTGGGAATTGGGGAACGAAGCGGAGCGCATGGGGGAGGGGTGGAAGAAGGCCTCGAGCGTGTGGGATTGGGGATAGGAGGCGGCGACCTTGGCATAGTCGATACCCCAGGTTTGGAGGAGGTTCTCGTAGGCTTCGAGGAAAGGTGAGCCGGTGAGGACGCGTTCGTTCCAAATGAGCGCGGTCCATCCATCGGGAGCGAGGATGCGTTGAAATTCGGCGCGGGCGCGAGGGGGATCGAACCAATGGAAGGCCTGGCCGGCGGCGGCGAGGGAGGCGCGGTGGTTGGGGAGCGTGGTCGATTCGGCGCGGCCGTCGATCGAATGGAAGCGGGGGTTGGCGGCAAGCGTTTCTTCGGCGGCGGCGCGCATGGCGGCGTTCGGCTCGACGGCGTAGACTGTGTTGCCGTAGTCGAGGAAGAGGCGGGTGAGGATGCCGGTACCGGAACCGATGTCTGCGACGATGGAGGCGGGCGATAAGGAGCAATCGCGCGCGAGGAGGTCGAGGATCTGGCGGGGATAGGACGGGCGGAAGCGGACGTAATCGGAGACGCGGTTGGAGAAGCGGGAGACGGAATCGGTCACGGCTGGCACCATTATATGAAGGGCGCGAAGGAGAACGCGGGAGAAGATGGCTGAGCGGCGAAGAGTGTTGTTGATCGGCCAGTCGCTCGAAAGCGGAGGGACGGAGCGGCAACTGACGGAGATCGCGAAGGCGCTGGACCGGTCGCGTTTCGATCCGCGGGTGGGGTGTTTGAGGAAGGAGGGTCCGCGGCTTCAGGACTTGCGCGAGGCGGGCGTGCCGGTGGTGGAGTTTCCGCTGCGCGGTTTCCTCCGGATGGCGCACCTGAGAGCGGCGCGGGCGTTGGGGCGGTATTTGAAAGACGAGCGCATCGACATCGTGCATGCATTCGACGTGCCGGGGACGCTGTTCGCAGTGGCGCCGGCGCGCTGGTACCGGGCGCCGCTTGTGCTGGCGAGCCAGAGGGCGTTTCGGGAGTTGACGCCGAAATCGCAGTGGCCGCTGCTGAGGATGACGGACCGGATGGTGGATGGGATCGTGGTGAATTCGGAGGCGGTGGGGAGGGCGCTGGTGGAGCGGGACGGAGTGAAGGCGGAGCGCATCCACCTGTGCCGCAATGGAATCGATCTGACCGTGTTTTATCCGCCGGAGGAGCGGCGCGGGGACGGCGCGTTGACGTTCGGCGTGGCGGCGATGCTGCGGCCGGAGAAGAGCCTGCACACGTTGATCGAGGCGTTTGCGCGCGTGAGGGCGAGGGGGGTGACGGCGCGGCTGGAAATCGTTGGGAGCGGGGAAATGTTGGAGGGTCTGGAAGCGCTGGCGCGGCGGTTAGGCGTGGCGGAGCATTGCCATTTCGAGCCGGCTTCGCGCGCGGTGGCGGATTGGTTAAGGAGGTTCGACATTTTCGTGCTGCCGTCGGTGTCGGAGGCGTCATCGAATTCGTTGATGGAGGCGATGGCTTGCGGATGCTGCGCGGTGGCGTCACGGGTGGGGGGGAATCCGGAAATGGTGGAAGAGGGGGTTTCGGGGATGTTGTTCGAGGCGGGCAACGCGGAGGATCTGGCAGCGAAATTGGAAACGCTGGCGGGGAATCGGGAGTTGAGGGAGCGGATGGCGGAGGCGGGCGCAAGGAAGATGCGCGAGCGATATTCGATGGCGGCGTCGGCGCGGACGATGGGCGAGATTTACGATTCGCTTCCGGCGCGGCGTTGATGAAAGAATAGATCCGGTAAAACTTCATGAACGACGACAAAACGAACGCTTCGGGCGACGGAGCGCTGGGGATGAATCAACCGATCGACCGGCGCGATTTTTTGAATTCGACGTTGCTGGCCTCCGGGAGCCTGCTGCTGGGCGCGTTGAAGCCGTCGCAACTGCTGGCCAAAGAGGAGGACTGGGACGGTTACGGCGGGGTGGGCGATTACCGGACGTCGCATGGGAACTCGGCGGCGGTGATGAACGCGGGGCACAAGATTCGCGACCACGCTTATGCCGAGGTGCCCGCCGATGTGACGGACACGGGCGAGACCTACGACTGCGCGATCGTGGGCGGAGGGATTAGCGGGATCGCGGCGGCATTGCTGTTTCTGCGGCAAGCGGGGCCGGGGCGGACGTGCATTGTGCTGGACAACCACGCGATTTTCGGAGGCGAGGCGAAGCGGAACGAGTTCGACGTGGATGGCGAGAGGGTGGTGGCGCATCAAGGGTCGGCATTCTTCCCGATTCCGTATCCGCGGAGTTTTATCGGCCAGTTTTACGAGTCGATCGGCGTGGATTGGCGGAAGTTTCAATATCAGACTTGGAAGCCAGGGACGAAGGAGATGCCGCTGCCGAGGACGCCGTATGGGTCCGATGCGCCGACGTACGGGTTTTATTTTGGGGCGCGATTCGGGCAACGGCCGGGGATGTGGCTGAACGATCCGTGGGGGAAGAAGCTGGAGGGCGCGCCGATTCCGGCACTCGACCGGGAAGAGTTGCTGCGGTGGCATGGAGGCGGGGAACCGGATGAGAAGTGGAAGGCTCCGGTGTTCGCAGGCGACGAGATTTCGCGGCGGCTGGACACGATGACGCTGGAGCAATATTTGATGGACCGGCATGGGATGCGGCGGGAGACGGTGCGGACGTATCTATCGCCGGTGGAAGGCGGCGGATACGGGCTGGGGCCGGACGTTTTGTCGGCTTACTGCGCTTATGCGCCGGACGTGCTGCATCCGTTCGATATCAGCGAGGAGAGTGGGGCGCAGATGTTTCCGGGCGGGAATGCGGGCTTTGCGCGGCACATGGTGAAGACGCTGCTGCCGGATGCGATCGAAGGAGAAGGACTTTGGAGGGAGTGTGCCGCGGGGCGGTGCGTTTCGATGCGCTGGACCGAGTCGGGAGCGGCGGCGCGGATACGATTGGGGGCGACGGTGGGGTGGGTAAAGCACGAGGGCGATCCGGCCAAAGCGGAGTAGGTGAGGCTGGTGTACGGGCGTGGCGGGAAATCCTATTCGCTGCGGGCGCGCGCGGTGGTGATGGCGGGAGGAAGCTGGACCAGCAAGCATATCGTTCGCGATTTACCGGCGGGACATCGGGAGGCTTATGGGCAGTTTTACCGCTCGCCGTGCATAATGGCGAACGTCGCGGTGCGGAACTGGCGCTTCCTTTACAACATGGGCATTTCGGGATGCCGGTGGTTTGAGGGGACTGGGAATTACATGGAAGTGCGGAAGCTGGCGACGTTCGGGCCGGGCGCGGCGGCGATCGGGCCGGATTCGCCGTTGGCGCTGACGGTAAAGATTCTGTTTTCGCAGCCCGGGAAGCCGATTGCCGAGCAAGGCGATGCGGGACGGGCGGAGTTGCTGACGACATCGTTTCGCGAATATGAGCGGAGGCTGCGGGAGCAGTTCACCGAGATGTTCGCGCGGAACGGGTTCGACGCCTCGCGCGATATCGCGGGGATCATACTGAACCGGTGGGGACACGCATATGTGAATCCGCAGCCGGGGTTTTTCTTCGGGCGCGACGGCAAGCCGGCGCCGCGGGAAATTTTGCGCCAGGCTCCGTTTGGGCGGATCGCGTTCGCCAATACCGATCTTGAAGGGTTGATGGACCACCGCAACTCGATTCTGGAGGCGAAGCGGGCGGTGGGGCAGTTATTGGATCAGGGGTTGACGGGCTGAGCTTAGCGGATGGCGAGGGTGGCGACGTTGCTGGAGAAGCCGGCGCTGGAGACTTGGATGGGAATGGCGGCGCCGGAAAGGGCGTTGGCGGGCACTTGGAAGTTGATTTGATCGAGGCCGGTGAAGCCGGGGGCGAGGCCGGCGAAGGCGATGGGGAGTCGCTGTTGGGTGGGGGAAGCGCCGAGGGTGAGGGTTGGAGTAAGCGTTGCCACTTGCAGGTTGCCGGAGGAGTGGGTTGCGCCGAGGCCGGTGAGATAGAGTTCGAGGAATTCGCCGGGGACGGCGGGGTTGGCTGCGGTGACGAGTTGGTTGGTTTGAGCGTGCAGCACGGCAGCGGCACCGGCGCCGGTGGAGTCCTGCGTGAAGAGGGCGGGGACGGCGGAGGCGAGCAGAAGGTTCCAGGATTGGGCGCCGGTTGAGTTCTTCAACTCCAATTGGACGAGGCCGGTGAGGCCCGTGGGAAGGACAGCGTTGATTTGAGCGCCGCTGGCGTACAGCAGCCCGAGGGCCGGCCGTTGACGGTGATGGAAGCGCCGGCGAGTTCGGTGGGAAGCGGCTGCGCCATCGCCCTGGACGCCGACGAGGCGAGGCCCTGGCCGTAGATGGAGACGATGGAGCCGGGAGCGAGATCGTAGGTGGAGACGTAGCCGGCCGCGGGCTGAACGCGGGCGATTGCGGGGAGTGCCTTCAGCAAGGCGGCGTGGTATCCGCCGGCGAGGAGAGTCAAGCTGGCGGATAAGGGGCCGGTTGGCGACGTCCCGGTGACGGTTCCCGATTGGGCGGGAATGAATTCGTTGAAAAACTGAACGTGGCCGTTGGTGGCGTAGTTGTCTTGGGGGACGCCGAAGGAGACTTGGGTGACGCCGCCGATGGGCGAGCCGGAGGTGTCTTCGAATTCGACGAGGCTGCCGCCGTAGGCGGAGAGGATGGGGTCCTGGCTGGGAGTGTGGCCGATCGATTGCCAATCGGAGGTGCCGGCGAGGAAGGACCGGACGATTTCGCCGGTGAGGTGGGTGGGCGAATCGACGTTGGCGATGGAGGGCGCCGAGCAGGGGAAGAAAGAGAGCGATGTGTGGCAATAGGGGACGATGCGGGTGCGTTCGTCCGTTGTCGTGGGCCAGAAGGCGAGCGAACTGGAGGCGAGGGAGACGAGGCCGTCGCTGGCGGCGGCAAGGCCGGGGATGGAATGGTTGGAGTCGAAATAGGGAGCGGCGTTGCCGGCGATGGCGAGGGCGTCCACGCCGCGGAGATCGTCGAGGCCCTGGTTCCACGTGGCCAGGTCCCAGACGAACTGGCTGCCGGGCGTCATCTCATCCGTTTGCGCGCCGAGTCCGAAACCGAGGGAGGCGACGGGAGTGCCGAAGTTGGGCGCGGCGATGAGTACGAGCTTGCCGATGGGCGGGGTAGAGGGAGGGTCGAAAGAGCCGGCGGCATCCTGTTTCCCGGCGAGATAGGAGCGTACGACGAGGCCGCCCATGCTGTGGGCGACCACGTCAATCTGCGTGCTCGTGACGGGATTGCCGGAGGAGTCCTTAAGCGTGGCGAGCCATGCGCCGAAATCCTGGCCGAGTTTCTCTATGGAGGCGTTGGGGTAGAGGCAGTTGTTGAAGAAATAAACAACGGCTCCGTCGCTGGTCAGATAATGCTGCAAGAGGCCAAAGGTATTGGACGAAGGGGCATTGGGATCGCAAGAGAACTGGAAGCCGTTGACGAGGACGACGGGGGAGCGCGAGGAGGCGGCCGCCGATGCGAGCGACGCGAAGAATAGCAGCAGAGGCGGACAAATGCGGCGCGGGCGGATCGAAGCCAACACTATGGCCAGTATGCCATGGGGCTAGAATTGCTGACATGGAATACCAGCATCTGGATTGGCGCTCCGATGGGGTGGTAGGCGTGATCACGTTGAACCGGCCGGAGCGGCGGAATGCGTTGTCGTTGGGGCTGATGCGGGAGTTGATCGGACTGCTGAGCGACATTGGCGAGGACCGTTCGATTCGCGTGGTGATTCTGGCGGCGGAGGGGAAGGCGTTTTGCTCCGGGCACGATTTGAGCGAGATGACGGGGCGCGGCGTGGAGGAGTATCGCGAGATTTTTTCGGCGTGTACGGAGTTGATGGAGAAGATCCAGGGGATTCCGCAGCCGGTCATCGCGCGGGTGCAAGGGGTGGCGACGGCGGCGGGCTGCCAACTGGTGGCGACGTGCGATCTGGCGGTGGCGGGGGAAGAAGCGACGTTCGCGACGCCGGGGGTGCGGATCGGGCTTTTCTGTACGACGCCGATGGTGGCGCTGACGCGGGCGGTGGGACGGAAGCGGGCGATGGAGATGTTGTTGACTGGAAGAGCGGTAGACGCGGCGACGGCGGCGGAATGGGGATTGGTGAACCGCGTGGTTCCCGCGGGGCAACTGGAAGAGGAGACGCGGACGTTGGCGCTGCGGATCGCCGAGGCGAGCGGCTATACGGTGGCATTGGGCAAGCGTGCGTATTACGCGCTGATCGACCGCGGCCAAGCCGACGCTTACTCCTACGCGAAGGAAGTGATGACGATGAACGCACTGGCGCCGGATGCGGGCGAGGGGATCGCGGCGTTTCTCGAAAAACGGACGCCTTGCTGGACCGGCAAGTAGGATGACCCGTGCGAGCATTCTTCGTCTGACGGCGGTGGCGGCGGCGGTGGCGGGAGTGACGCTGCTGTTTTTCCGGCTGATCCCGGTGAACGCGACGACGGCGGGGTTCGCCTACCTGGTGACGGTTTTGATCCTGGCGAGCGGCTGGGGGCTGGTGGAGGGAATCGCGGCGTCGGTGCTTTCGATGCTGTGCTTCAATTTTTATTTTTTGCCGCCGGTGGGGACGTTCACCATCGCCGATCCGCAGAACTGGATCGCGCTGGTGGCGTTTTTGGCGGCGGCGATCATTGCCAGCCAGCTCTCCAACCGGGCGCGGCGGAGAACGCTGGACGCGGTGGCGAGCCAGAAGGAAATGGAACGACTGTACGCGTTCAGCCGGGGGATTTTGCTGGCGGAACCGGGCCAGGACGCGGCGCGGCAGATGACGCGGGAGATGGCGCGGATCTTCGAGCTGGAGGCGGTGGCGTTGCATTGGCGGCACGATGGGCGCACTTATTACGCGGGCGAAGGGGAATGGAACGGCATCGAGGACAAACTAAAGGAGACGGCGCTGCAGGGAGGATCGCCGGCGGAGGCGGGCATCGGGACGTTCGTCGCGGCGATCCGGCTTGGAGGGAGCACGATCGGAGCGTTGGCGGGGCGGGGAGGGCCGATGTCGGACGCGGCCCTGCAATCGATCTGCAATCTGACGGCGATAGGGCTCGAGAGAGTGCGGGCGCAGGAGACGGCGAACCGGGCGCAGGTGGCGCAGCATAGCGACCAGTTGAAATCGACATTGTTGGACGCGATCGCGCACGAGTTTCAGACGCCTTTGACGTCGATTCGCGCGGCGGCGACGGATTTGCTTGCCGAGCCGGAGAGCGGCCCCGAAGCGCGGCGCGAACTGCTCCGAGTGATCGACGAAGAAGCGGACCGGTTGAGCCGTCTGGTGACGGAGGCCATCCAGATGGCGCGCATCGAGGCGGGAAAAGTGCGGTTGAACCGGACGCTGGGGCGGGCGGCGGAGTTGTTGAAGAACGTGGTGGAAAAGATGGAGGGAAGGCTGGAGGGGCGCGCGGTGGAGTTGAAAGCGCCGGAGAATTTGCCGGCGATTTCGGTGGACGGAGAGATGATTGAGATGGCGCTGCGGCAACTGATGGACAACGCGGTGAAATATACCGCGCCGGGAACGCCTTTGACGATCGAGGCGAGAGAGGACGAGGGCATGGTGATTTTCAGCGTGGCGGACCGCGGGCCGGGCATTCCGGAGTTTGAGCAGACGAGGATCTTCGAGAAGTTTTACCGGCGGGCGGGAAGGGGCGAGGTGGCGGGATCGGGAATGGGGCTGGCCATAGCAAGGGAGATCGTTCACGCGCACGGGGGCGAGATTTGGGTGGAAAGCAAGCCCGGCGAAGGGTCGAGATTTTCGTTTTCGCTGCCAGTCGCCGCCGAGGCCATTCGATGAGCGCGGGGCGGGTTCTGATCGTCGACGACGAGCCGCAGGTGCGGCGCGTGATGAAGACGATGTTGAGCGGGCACGGGTATGAAGTGAACGAGGCGCGCAGCGGGGAGGAAGCGCTCGAAAAGGTGCGGGAGGAGAAGTACGACCTGGCGCTGCTGGACGTGAACATGCCGGGAATGGGCGGGATGGCGGCGTGCCGGGCGCTGCGCACGGGGTCCGACATGGGGATCATCATGCTGACGGTGCGCGACACGGAGTTGGACAAGGTGCAGGCGCTGGACGCGGGGGCGGACGATTATGTGACGAAGCCGTTCAGCTCTCCGGAACTGCTGGCGCGGATTCGCGCGGCGCTGCGGCGGTCTCCGACGGTGGCCGAGGGAGGGCCGAGAAGGCTGCAACTGGGCGCGGTGGAAATCGACTTTCAAAGCCGGAATGTGAATACGCCCGAGGCGAAGCTTCATTTGACGCCGAAGCAATACGATTTGCTGCGGTATCTGGCGAGCCGGCCGAATAAGGCGATCAGCCACCGGGAACTGCTGCAGGCGGTGTGGGGTCCCGACTATGGAGATCAAGTGGAGTATCTCCGCGTGTTCGTCAATCAACTGCGGAAGAAGATTGAGCCGGAGCCGGGGAATCCGCGGTATTTGTTGACGGAGCCGTGGGTGGGCTACCGGTTCGTGCTGCCGGAAGTGGAATAGCGGCAATTCTATTTACGAAATGCCGATGGTGTTTTTACGTCTTTTTTATGCGCAGCCGACTTACACTGGAATTGCGCGGATGAGGCGCGGCGAATGCTCGATTTAATTTACATACTGGCCGGCGCAGGATTCTTCGCGGCGCTATGGGCCTTTACGAAAGCGTGTGAACGCCTTTAGCGAGGCGGCAAAAGGGGGATGGCGATGGACTACCTGATCGGCGGAGCGGCGGCCGTTTTTCTGTTTGCGTATTTGATTTATGCGCTGCTAAAGCCGGAGCGATTTTAAATGACAGCTTACGCGATCGTCGAACTGGCGGTGTACTTCGGGCTGCTACTGGCGCTGACAAAGCCGATGGGGCTTTATATGGCGAGGCTCTTTGACGGGAAGCGTACTTTCTTGCATCCTTTGCTGAGGCCGATGGAGAGGGCGATTTACCGGCTGAGCGGAGTGCGGGAGGAGACGGAGCAGCGATGGACGCAATACGCGGCGTCGCTGATCGCCTTCAGCCTGGCGAGTTTCTGTTTCGCGTTTGGACTGCAGCGGCTACAAGGGGTTCTGCCTTTCAACCCGCGGCACTTCGACACCGCGGTGATGACACCGGATTTGGCGTTCAACACGGCGGTGAGTTTTGTGACCAATACGAACTGGCAGGCCTACAGCGGAGAAGCGACGCTGAGCTATCTGGTGCAGATGGCGGCGTTGACGGTGCAGAATTTCGTATCGGCGGCGGCGGGCGTGGCGGTGGCGATCGCGCTGGTGCGGGGGGTCGCGCGGCAGCAGATGCACAGCATCGGGAATTTTTGGGTCGACCTGACGCGGGCGACGTTGTACATTTTCCTGCCGCTCTCGCTCGTGGGAGCGCTGTTCTTGTGCTCCCAGGGAGCGATCCAAAACTTTCATCCTTATGAACAGGTCCGGACGGTGGAAGGGGCGGCGCAGACGATTCCGCAAGGGCCTGTGGCCTCGCAAGAGGCGATCAAGATGATTGGTACCAACGGAGGCGGTTTCTTTGGCGCCAATTCGGCGCACCCTTTTGAGAACCCGACGCCACTGACCAATTTTGTGCAGATGCTGATGATTTTCGTGATCCCGGCGGGGCTTACCTATACGTTCGGGAAGACGGCGGGCGATACGCGGCAGGGCTGGGCGCTGTTCGCGGCGATGGCCGCGTTGTTTTTGGCGGGTGTGTTCGTGGTGACGCCGGCGGAGCAGGCGGGGAATCCGCTGCTGCACAAGCTGGGGATTGAGAACGCGGCGACGGCGGGCCAGGCGGGCGGCAACATGGAGGGGAAAGAAGTACGCTTCGGCATCGCGGCGTCTTCGCTGTTCGCGGTGATCACCACCGACGCCAGTTGCGGCGCGGTGAACTCGGTACACGACAGTTTTACGGCGCTAGGGGGATTGGTGCCGTTGTTCAATATCGAATTGGGCGAGGTAGTGTTCGGCGGAACGGGCGCGGGACTATATGGGATGCTGCTGTTCGCCATTCTGGCCGTGTTCATTGCGGGGTTGATGGTGGGGCGGACGCCGGAGTACATCGGGAAGAAAATCGAGCAGAAGGAAGTGAAGATGGCGATGCTGGCATTGATTTCGACGGCGGCCAGCATCCTCGTCTTCTCCGGCTTGAGCATTGCGATTTCGTTCCACAAGGGCGGGTATTTGAATCCGCCGGGGGCGGCGATCGCCAATCTGACCAACGGCGGACCGCACGGGTTGAGCGAGGTGTTGTACGCCTTTTCGAGCGCCACCGGCAACAACGGCAGCGCCTTTGCGGGATTGAGCGCGAACACCCCCTGGTACAACATCACGACCGCATTGGCGATGTTGGTCGGACGGTTTTTGTTCATGGTTCCGCTGTTGGCGGTGGCGGGAAGTCTGGCGGCGAAGAAGAAAGTCCCGGCGACCAGCGGAACATTTCCCACGCACGGAGGATTATTCGTGGGCCTGTTGATCGGCACGGTGATCATCGTCGGAGCGCTGACGTTTTTCCCCGCGCTGGCGCTGGGGCCGATCGTCGAGCATTTTCTGATGCACGAGGGGAAACTGTTTTCGATGTTAGCGGCCGGAGTCTGGAGTTAGCGCGATGCCTACGGCGATACACACGCATATCGAGGATCCCACTTCGGCGCTCCTGCCGAAGAAGCTGGCGCGGGCGCGGCCGCTGTTCGATCCGGAGATCGTACGGCGCGCGCTGAAGGATTCGGTGGTCAAGCTGAACCCGCTGACGCTGGCGAAGAACCCGGTGATCTTCGTGGTGGAAGTGGGCGCCGCGGTGACTTCGATTCTGCTGGCGCACGACGCCATGAGCGGGGCGAAGGGATTGGGATTTCCGCTGCAGATCGCGATCTGGCTTTGGTTCACGGTGTTGTTCGCCAACTTCGCCGAGGCGATGGCGGAGGCGCGCGGAAAGGCGCAAGCCGATACGCTGCGCAAGACGCGCTCGGATTCGGTGGCGAAGCGGTTGGCTAACAACGGCAAGATCGAAGCGACGCCGGCGTCGGCGCTGCGGGCGGGGGATGTGGTTTTGTGCGACGCGGGGGACATCATTCCCGGCGATGGCGACGTGATCGACGGGATCGCGACGGTGGACGAGTCGGTAATTACGGGCGAGAGCGCGCCGGTGATCCGCGAATCGGGCGGCGACCGTAGCGCGGTGACCGGTGGGACGAAGGTGTTGTCGGACCAGATCAAGATAAAGATCACGTCGAATCCGGGCGAGACGTTTCTGGACCGGATGATCGCGCTGGTGGAAGGGGCGGAGCGGCAGAAGACGCCGAACGAGATCGCGCTGAATATCCTGATCGCCGGGCTGACGCTGATCTTTCTGCTGGCGGTGGTGACGCTGCAGCCATTCGCGGCCTATAGCGTGGCGTCGGCGGGAAGCGGGACGGTGCCGAGCGTGGCGGTGCTGGTGGCGCTGCTGGTGTGTCTGATTCCGACGACGATCGGCGGGTTGCTGTCGGCGATCGGCATCGCGGGGATGGACCGGGTGATGCAGCACAACGTGCTGGCGATGAGCGGCAAGGCGGTGGAAGCCTCCGGCGACGTGAACACGCTGCTGCTGGATAAGACGGGCACGATTACGCTGGGCAACCGGCAGGCGGTGGAGTTTATTCCGGTGGAAGGTGAGACGGAAGCGGACCTGGCGGACGCGGCGCAACTGTCGAGCCTGGCGGACGAGACGCCGGAGGGGCGGTCCGTGGTGGTGCTGGCGAAGGAGAAGTACGGGCTGCGTTCGCGGGAGGTGGGCGAACAGGAAGCGCACTTCATTCCGTTTTCGGCTTACACGCGGATGAGCGGAGTGGACTTGCGCGGACGGCGGCTGCGGAAGGGCGCGAGCGAGGCGATCGTCAACTTCGTGAAGGAAGAGGGCGGCACGGCGCCGGCGGGATTTCTGGAACTTTCCGACCGCATCGCGCGATCGGGCGGCACGCCGCTGGCCGTTGCGGACGGAGCGCGGCTGCTGGGGATCATTCATCTCAAGGACATCGTGAAGGGCGGGATGAAGGAGCGCATCGGCCAATTGCGGGCGATGGGAATCCGCTCCGTAATGATCACCGGCGACAATCCGCTGACGGCGGCGGCGATCGCGGCGGAAGCGGGCGTGGACGATTTTCTGGCGCAGGCGACGCCGAAGGACAAGCTGGAATATATTCGCCGGGAACAGGCCGAGGGGCGGCTGGTGGCGATGACGGGGGATGGCACCAACGACGCGCCGGCGCTGGCGCAGGCCGATGTCGGATTGGCGATGAACACGGGGACCAGCGCGGCGAAAGAAGCCGGCAACATGGTGGATCTGGACAGCAATCCGACGAAGCTGATCGAGGTGGTGGCGATCGGCAAGCAGTTATTGATTACGCGCGGAGCGTTGACGACCTTTTCGATCGCCAACGACGTGGCGAAATATTTCGCCATTATCCCGGCGATGTTCGTGGTGACGTATCCGGCGCTGGCGCACTTGAACGTGATGCATTTGCATACGCCGCAGAGCGCGGTGCTTGCGGCGGTGATTTTCAACGCGCTGATCATCATCGCGCTGGTTCCGCTGGCGCTGCGCGGCGTGAAGTACCGTCCGCAGGGAGCGGCGAGTTTGTTGCGGCGCAATTTGTTGATCTATGGATTGGGCGGCATCGTCGCTCCATTTCCCGGTATCTGGCTGTTGGATCAATTGCTGGTGTTTCTGAAATTGGCGTAGACCGGAGAGTTTTTTATGTGGCGTCAAATGCTTCCCGCTTTTCGAATCACGCTGGTGTTCACGGTGCTCACGGGGTTGCTGTATCCGGCGGTGGTGACGGCGCTATGCCAGGCGCTGTTCCGCGGGCAGGCGAACGGAAGCATGGTGACGGCGGATGGCCGCACGGTGGGGTCGTCGTTGATCGGGCAAAATTTTTCGAAGGTGGAATATCTGCATCCGCGGCCGTCGGCGGCGGGCGACGGCGGATATGACGGGATGGCTTCGGGAGGGTCTAATTACGGGCCTACGAGCCAGAAGTTGATCGACCGGGTGGGCGCGTCGGTGGCGAAGGTCCGCGCGGAGAATCCGGAGGCGGGCGGTCCGCTGCCGGCCGATCTGGTGACGGCGTCGGGGAGCGGACTGGATCCGGATCTGAGCCCGGCTTCGGCGGAATTGCAGGCGGCGCGGATCGCGCGGGCGCGGGGCGTGGAGGCCGATGCGGTGCGGGCGTTGATCGCCGCGCATGTCGAGCCACGCACGCTTGGATTTCTGGGCGAGCCGCGAGTGAACGTGCTGGCGGCGAACCTCGCTCTCGACGAACGATTTCCAAAGAAGTGACCGAGCGGCGCCCGTCGAGAGAGGTGCTACGGTGATTTTGTGGCCGGCGGCAATTCTCTTTTCGAACGGGCGCTCGATCAACATCGTTCCGGGAATTTGACGGAAGCGGCGAAGGGCTACCGCAAGTTCCTTCGGAAGAATCCGAGACATCCCGACGGTCTATATTTATTGGGTTGTCTTGAATATCAGAGTGGCAGGCACGAGGCGGCGGCCGATCTGTTGCTCGAAGCGATCGACATCGCGCCGGACGACGCCGATTCTCAAAACGCACTGGGCTTGGCTTTGACGGCGCTGGAGAAGTATGAAGACGCCGAGCTTGCTTTTCGGCGGGCGATCCAGTTGGAGAATCGGGCGGAGTTTCACGGGAGCGTGGGCGCGCTTCGCCGAAAGCAGAATCGGCTGCACGAGGCGATTGCGGATTACCGGGAGGCATTGCGGCTGGATCCGAACTCCGCGGACACGCACTACAATCTGGGCAACGCTTTGCGGGACGACGGTTGCGCGGAGGAGGCGGTGGAATGCTTTCGGCGGGCGCTGAAATTGGACGGCGATCATTTACATTCGCTGGCGGCTCTCGGGCAAACCATTCATTCGGCGGGGCGCAACGCGGAGGCGGCGGAGTATTTTAGGAAAGCCCTATCGCTGGCGCCTCAAGACACCGGAGTGCTTTGCGACTTCGGCGACGTCTTGCAGGAATCGGGCGATCTGGCGGAAGCCGCCGCGCTGTATGCGCGCGCGGTCCAGGCGAATCCCCGGCTGACGCGAGCCTGGTACGCGGGAGGCTGCGCGGAGATGGCGCGGGCCGAATACATTCCTGCCATCCAGTGTTTTCAGAAAGCGTTGGGGTTACAGCCGGATTGGTTGGAAGCGCGGCACAATTTGGCGCGCGCCCTGTGCGAAATGGGTCGAGTGAGCGCAGCGCTGGCTCACTTTCGATGGTGTGCCGCGCAGTCGCGGGAGGCCAGCGCGCAGGCGCGGGCGATGATCGCGCTGATCATACCCGGCGTTCCCGACGCGGACAATCAAATGGTGCTCACCGAGCGCTCGAATTGGGCGAAGCGGGATCTTCCGGCTCCGGCCGGTTCCCCGGTCCGCGAACCGGTAGGCGGGCGGCGGTTTCGAATCGGCTACGTATCTTCGTTCTTTCACCGCGACAACTGGATGAAGCCCGTTTGGGGCCTCATCAACGAACACGACCGCGCTTCGTTTGAAGTCCACCTGTTTTCCGATGCGCCAGCCGTTTCGATCCGGCATGGATACCGCGCGCACCCGGACGACCGATTCTTCGATACCACGGGCCTTTCGAACGAGGCGCTGGCGGCGCTGATCCGGCAAGCCGGGATCGATGTTCTGATCGATTTGAACGGTTACAGCAACGTGCCCCGGCTCCCGTTGTTCGCACTACGTCCGTCTCCGCTCGCGATCGGGTGGTTTAACATGTACGCGACGACGGGGATGAGCGGCTTCGACTACTTGATCGGCGACGAACACGTGATTCCCGCCGAAGAGGAGCGCTTTTATTCGGAGAAGATACTGCGTGTGCCGGGCAGTTACTTGACGTTCGCGGTGGATTATCCGGTGCCGCCGGTGACGGACCCGCCTTGTCTTATAAATCGCGGGATCACTTTCGGATCTTTCGCCTCCCAATACAAAATCACGAACGAAGTCGCCGCCGCTTGGAGCCGCATCCTGCAAATAAGCCCAAGTAGCTCGCTCGTTTTAAAGAATAAGCACTTGGCTTCGCCGGCTTCGCGAGAGTTCGTTCATAGCCTGTTCGAGAAAAACGGCATCGTACCGGAGCGGGTTCGACTCGAAGGGCCGGAAGCGCATTATGAGTTCCTGAAGGCGTACGAACGGATCGATCTCGCACTGGACCCGTTTCCTTATAACGGAGGAACGACGACGACGGAGGCTATCTGGCAGGGTGCTCCGGTGATTGCGTTCGATGGAGACCGCTGGGCCTCGCGAACCAGCGCTTCGATCTTGCGGGCCGGAGGGTTGGGGGAGTTCGTGGCTCGCGATCTCGCTGGCTACGTCGCATTGGCGTCGCATTGGGCAAATGCGCCGGACGCCCGCGACCGGCTGGTCGAATTGCGCAGGAACATGCGCTCGACGCTATCCGCGTCCACCGTTTGCGACACGCGCAGCTTCGCGCGAAATATGGAGAGGCTTTACTCGGAATGCTGGAGACGGAGCGCGGCCCCGCCGGTATAATCGACGCTATGGTCCGAAGCCGTTGGCTCTCTTTCGTTTTGACGAGTTTCGCCTGCCGGTGCTTGGCGCAAGCGCCCGAAGCGCGTATCAACCCAACGGTAAAGCAGATTGTCGATTCGATCGACGAAACCCGAATCGCGGCGACGCTGAAGAAGCTGGAAAGCTTCGGAACGCGGTACATCCTCTCGTCGCAGGACGATCCGGCGCACGGGATCGGCGCGGCGAAGCGGTGGATTCACGACGAGATGCAAAGCTACAGTCCTCGACTCGAGGTGAGCTATCAGGACTTCACCGTCAAGAAAGGCGCGCGGCAGGGGCAAGTCTTACGGGACGTCGATTTGTCCAATATCGTCACGGTGCTACCGGGCACGGCGCATCCGGATCGCTTCGTGCTGGTGACGGCGCACTACGATACGGTGGCGCTGGTCCGCAAGGCGTACACGGGCGAGGAGCAGACCGTCGCCGAGGCGGTACGGCGGGGGATCGATGAGAGCGAGGAGAGGCGGCTCCTCAAGGCGGCTCCGCCCGAAACGCATCTCGGGCCACTGGATTTCGAGGCGACCGCTTCGGCGCCGCTGTCCCCGGGTGTGACGGACGATGGTAGCGGGACGGCGGCGGTGATGGAGCTGGCGCGCGTGATGAGCGGGTACCGCTTTGACAACACGATCGTGTTCCTCGCCTTCGCGGCGGAAGAGGTGGGTCTTAGCGGAAGTCAGGATTACGCGGCGATGGCGAAACGGAAGGGCATGGAGATCGAGGCGGTTCTGAATAACGACATCATCGGCAGCGACGCGTCGGGGAACGGGCGATCCGACACCAATGTTCTGCGGGTGTTCGCGGCCGGGCCGGAAGACTCGCCATCGCGGGAACTGGGGCGGTATATGAAGGAAACGGCGGAGCGGTACGTACCTTCGATGCAAGTGCGGATGGTGTTCCGGCGCGACCGGTTCATGAGAGGCGGCGATCACACTTCCTTCGTCAATCAGGGATACGCGGCGGTGCGGTTGACAACCGCATCGGAGAACTACGTGAATCAACATGCGGCCACCGACACGTTCGCGAATACGTCCGTTCCCTATACGGCGCGCGTCGTCCGGATGAACGCCGCGGTGCTGGCCAGCCTGGCGCTGGCTCCGGCGCCGCCCACGCTGAATTGGACGTGGGCCTCGGGACCGAACAAGGGAGGACACATTCCGCTGATTTCACGCGGCAAGTCCGGATACGACGCGGCGTTGCACTGGCTGCCGAATACGGAGGCGGATCTGGCCGGGTACGCAGTCGTGACGCGGGCGACGACTTCGCCGCAATGGGAGCGCGAAACGTGGGTCGGCGATGTGACCAGTTACACGATGCCCAATGTATCGATCGACGATATCGCGATAGGAGTGAAAGCGGTGGACAAGGACGGCAATGCGAGCCTGGTGTCGCCATACCGCGAGCCGGTGCTGCCGTCCATGCTGACACCGCCCGCGGCGAAGTGAGCGCGGGCCGCGATTCAGGATAATGAAAGGGACGCGAGGTTCGTCCGCCCACGTGCCAGACTCCGAAGCCAAAAGACCCGATCCCGAGAAGCTGCTGCGGCAGGTGGAGGCGGAGGAGCGCGACGAACGGCGCGGGCGGTTGAAGGTGTTCCTGGGCTATGCCTCCGGCGTGGGCAAATCTTTCCGTATGTTGGACGAAGCGCGGCGGCGGACGGAGCGGGGGCAGGATGTGGTGGTGGGGGCGATCCAAGCGGTGCGGACGCCGGAGGTGGAGGCGCTGCTTGCGCCGCTGGAGGTGATTCCGCCGCGGATGGTAAATGGAACCCCGGTGATGGACCTGGGGGCGATTCTGCGGCGGCATCCGGAGAGCTGCGTGGTGGATGGACTGGCATACGACAATCCGCCGGGCAGTGAGAATCCGTGGCGATGGCGCGACGTGGAACAGATACTTCGCGCGGGCATCTCGGTGATCGGGTCGGTGAATATTCAATATATTGACGAGCTGCGGGAACAGGTGGAGAAGGTCACGGGCAAGCACATCACGCAGACGATTCCGAAGCGCTTCATAAGCTCGGCCGACGAGATCGTTCTGGTGGACGCGCCGCCGGACTTGGCGCTATCGGAGGAGGGCGAAGGCGCGGGCGAAGGCGCAGGGCTGAGCCGGCAACAGCGCCTCTCGGCGCTGCGCGAGATCGCGCTGGTGCTGGCGGCCGATGTGGTGGACAAGCAGTTGGAAGCGTACCTGGAGCGCCACGGCATCGAAAACTTGTGGGGCACGCAGGAGCGGATTCTGGTGTGCCTGACTCCGCGCGCGAAAGCGGCTTCGATGATCGAGGCGGGGCGCCGCAACGCGGATCGTTTTCACGGCGAGCTTTTCGCCTGTTACGTGGAACAGGCGGAGCTTTCGCCGGAGGACCGCGCCTCGCTCGATGGCAATCTCGCGCTGGTGCGCGAGGCGCGAGCGAATCTGGAGATTCTGCATGGGGAAGATCCGATTCCGGAAATCATGCGGCTCTCGCGCGAGCGGGGAATCACGCAGATCTTCATCGGGCACAGTTTGCGCGAGAGTTGGTGGGATCGGATTTTCGGCGGGCCGGTGGACCGGTTTATCCGCGCGGCCGAAGGCATCGACGTAAGGGTGTTCCCTCACTAGCGCCGATGGAGGAAGCGGCAAAGCGCGGGTGTTTGAAGGTTTTTCTCGGCTATGCGGCGGGGTCGGGGAAGACGTACCAGATGCTCGAGGAAGGGCAGGAGTTGAGGCGGCGCGGGGTGGACGTGGTGATCGGCTATTTCGAGCCGCACGGACGCAAGGACACCATAGCCAAGACCGAGGGGATGGAGATTGTGCCGCGGCGGAAAGTGGAA
Organism: uncultured Acidobacteriota bacterium; assembly: GCA_963823105.1. GTDB lineage: Bacteria > Acidobacteriota > Terriglobia > Bryobacterales > Bryobacteraceae > JAJYKC01. The sequence goes on along the minus strand of CAWGKC010000002.1, from coordinate 115,916 downwards.
TACCGGGGGACGGCGTTCGAGGAGATGGACACGGAGGCGATTCTACGGCGGAAGCCGGCTGTATGCCTGGTGGACGAATTTCCGCACACCAACGTGCCGGGGTGCGAGCGGACGAAGCGCTGGGAGGACGTCGAGCTAATGCTGGAGGCGGGCATCGACGTGTACACGACGATGAACGTGCAACATCTGGAGAGCCTGAACGGCCAGGTGTGGCAGATCACCGGAGTGCGGGTGCGGGAGACCATTCCCGATTGGGTGGTGGGAGAGGCGGCAGAAGTGGTGATGGTGGACGTGACGCCCAGGGCGCTGCTGAACCGGCTGGAGAGGGGAGTGGTTTATGCGCCGGAGAAGGCGCGGCAGGCGATGGAGAATTTTTTCCAGGAGTCGCATCTGGCCGCGTTGCGGGAGTTGGCGCTTCGCCAAACGGCGCACGAAGTGGATACGCGCCACTCGGCGGGGGAGGCGCAGGAACCGCGTGCGGCCGAGCTGGGCGACAGGGTGGGGGAAGGCTCCGAGGAACGCATTCTGATTCACATCACCGCCGATCCGTCTTCGGCGGAGTTGATCCGCCGTGGCAAGCGCGTGGCGGATTACCTGCACGGGGAGTGCTTCGCGGTGAGCGTGTGTCCTCCGGGAGGAATGGAGCGGATCGCGGCGGAGCGGCGGGCGGCGATGGAGAGGCATCTTAACTTCGCGCGCAACCTGCACATTGAGACGCGGGTGCTGCCCGGGGAGAAGGCGGCCGAGGCGCTGGTGGAGTTCGCGCGCATGCACCGCGTGACGCAGATTTTTCTGGCGCGACCGGCCTACTCGGGCTTTCCGGGGTTGCTGGGGCGGAATCTGGTGCATCGCGTGGTGCGCCTGGCGCAGCAGATGCAAGTGACCATCGTCGCCGAGCGTCACCGGCCGAATTTGACGGCGCGGCCATAGCCGGTCATTTCGAGATAACCAACGCCTTGCACGGGCTTGCCGCCGCGGGTTCCGCGCAGATCGATCGAGCCCTCCCAATAGCTGGGTGCGGCGGAATCGGAGGCCGCGAGTTCCTGCGATTCGAGCGGGGTGGTGGCGTCGAGCGCCAGATGGAGCGGGGCGACGCGCAGCGTCCAAGCGACGGGATACGGAGCTTTTGTTTCGGGGCTGATCCAGACGCGGCCGGGAGTGAGCGAGAAATCGCCGCATGAAAGAGGGAGAGCGTGGCCCTGGGGATCGATGTAGGTTCCAGCGGAATAGGGATCGACGGTGCCGTCTTTATGGCGGATGCGGAAGAGCATCAGCTCGGAGCCGCCGTCGAGCTGGATACTGAACCAGTCCCAACCGGTTTGCGAATCCTGCAACTGGTGGGTGAAGAATTCGTGGTCCATCCACGCAGTGCCGGCGACGGCGGATCGCTTGCCATGCAGATCGATGGCGCCGGTGGTTTCGAGGCGGGTGAAGGAAATGTAGTGGGAGGCGTGGCCGGCTCCGGCGGCTTTCTGGCTGACGCCGTCGCGGCCGTGGATGACGGGCGGCTTGGAGGAGCGCACGTCCAAATTGAGCGAGAAATCGGGCGCGATGGCGGTAAGGCGTTGCGCGGTGAAGAACGGTTTTGGGGGAGGAAGCTGCCACAGAGCCTGCCAGTTTCCGTTCCAGATGCGGCCGGAGTTTTCGCCGGCGCCAGCGAAGCCGGGGCCGGGCCGGTTCAATCGGGAGAAGTGAAAGAAGCGCCGGCCGGTGATGTCGCTGAGCGCGAGATGGGCAAGATACAGATCGTCGAGGTTCCAGGGCGAATCGGTTTGCGGCGGCGCGGGAGACGCCTTGGCGGAAGAAGGTCAGTTCGAAGCCGAAGCGATGGCCATCGGCGGCGAGCAGGTTGCCGGTGTAATACCACCACTCGGTTTGAAATTCCGGGTGGTTGAAATGATCGCGCGGGAATTCGTAACGATAGCCGGGCAGGGCGAGGCGGTAGGCTCCGGCGGCGAGGAGAGTGGAGGCCAGAAGGAGCGCGGCGGCGCGGGCGGGTTTATTCTTCATGGACCACCTCGATGGGATTGAGGCGCATGGCGACGCGGGCGGGGTAGAGGCCGGAGAGTACGGTGGCGGCGAAGACAATGGAGAGCGCGCCGGCGAGCACGGCGATGGGCCAATGGAATTGGATGGTCCATCCGAACGATTGTTTGTTGATGACGTAGATCAGAATCAGCGACAGCGCGGATCCGAGGGCGAGGCCGACGGCGCAGGCGAGGAGGCCGAGGAAACCGGCTTCGAAGAGGATCAGCCGGCGGAGTTGGAGGGTGGAGGAGCCGAGGAAACGGAGCAGACCCAACTCACGGCGGCGATCGATTACGAGGGCGAGCAGGGCGCCGGCCACGCCCAGGACGGCGACGACGATGGCGACGGCTTCGAGAGCGTAGGTGATGGCGAAGGTGCGGTCGAAGATGCGGATGGCCTCGGTGCGGAGGGTGCGGTTGGCGAAGGTGTGGACGCGGAGGCCGGCGCAGGCCGCTTCGACGGCGCGGCGGCCGGCTTCGAGCGAGACTCCGGGTTTGAGATAGACCGCGACGTTGGAGGGCGCGGGGTCGGGCAGGTAGCGCAGCAGGGTGGAGCGGTCCATAAGAATGTAGCCGCGCTCGCTGGCGTAGTCGTAATAGACGCCGAGGATGCGGAACGTTGCGTTCCGGCCGCCGAGGGCCAGCGTGAGAGTGTCGCCGGTTCCTAGGCGATGTTTGTTGGCGAACGGCTCGCTGACGATGACGAAATTACCGCGCTGAAGTTGGGCGTAGATGCGGGCGGGATCGGGATGGCCAAGAAAGACGGTGCGACCGAAGCGCGCGGCGACGCGCATGTCGGTGGCGCCGAGGGTCGCGGGCAGGCCGTCGAAGCCGATTTCGTAAGCGCGGAACGAATCGACGGCTTCCACTTGCGGAAGGGCGGCGATGCGCGACGCAATGCCGGGGGAGAGGGAGGGATGGCGGTCGGCTCCGGCGGCTCCGGCGGGGCGGAGATAGAGATCGGCTTGGAGTTGATTGTCCATCCAGACGACGACGGTTTGGCGGAAACTGCCGACCATGATGCCGACGGCGGCCATCATGGCGATGGCGGTGGAGAGAGCGCCGACGAGGACTGAAGTGCGGCGAAGAGACGCAAGCAGACTGCGGCCGGCGAGCAGGGCTTCGACGCCAAAGGCGCGATGGAAGAACGCGCCGGTGTGGGTGCAGAAGGCAGCGACAATGGCGGGGATGGCGAGCGCTCCGGCGGCGACGAGGAGAATGGCGGCGAGATAGCCGAAGAGCGGTTTGCCGCCGATGGACGGGGCCTGGGATGCGAGGGCGGCGGCGAGGCCGAAGAGAGCGGCGAGGAGAAGATCGCGCAGTTTATGGACGCGGGACCGGTAATCGACGCGGCCGCGGGCCATCGCCTCGACCGGTGATACAAGCGCGGCCTCGCGGGCGGGAGCGAGTCCGGAGACGAGTGTGACGCCGACGCCAACGACCAGCGCGAGGATCATCGATTGCGCGGTCAGAACGATGGGCGCGGGCGTGCTGCTGACATAGAGCGAATCGACGGTGGCGGCCACCAAGCGAAGAGCGCCCTCGGCCATGAGGCGGCCGAGAGCGATGCCGAGCAGACCGCCGGTGAGACCGAAGAAGCCGGCCTCTCCGAGGAAAGCGGCGAGCACCGTGGCACGTGTAGCGCCGAGGGCGCGCAGGATGCCGATTTCGGCGCGGCGTCGGACAACGGAAACCGAGATGGTGTTGTAGATGAGGAAGGCTCCGACGACGAGCGCGATGTAGCTGAGCACGCGCAGATTCCAGCGAAAGGCTTCGAGCATTTTGCGATTCTCGCGGGTGCGCGCGCCTTGCGGCTCAATGACGGCGCCGGCGGGCAGGCTCGAGCGGAGGATGCTCTGCCATTCGCCGATCGAGCGCCCAGCGGGGACGCGAACGAGAATGCGATCGAGGCGCCCTTGGCGATGGAGGAGCGCGTCGGCGAGGGAGAGATCGACGACGGCCACTTCGCCGTTGCGGGCGGCGAGCGTGCCTTGCACGGTGAAATCGATGGTGCGATCGCCGATCAGTAACTGGATGCGGTCGCCGCGTTTTTTGTGAAAAGGAACGCCGAGCCAGATGCGATGGCCGGTGTCGAGATCTTCCAGATCGCCCTCGCCGCCGATGGCGTTGGCGACCATATCGACGCCGAGGAACGGCACGACGCGGCCGATGCGGGGAACTTCGGCGAAGTCCTCAATGCGCGGGCGCACGTCGAGCGAATAGGGCAAGCGGAGCAGAACTCCGGCGGCGGAAGCGGGGATGCCGCCGGGCGCGGAGACTTCGAAATCGGCGTCGCCGGTTAGGGTTTCGACGGAGGAGTGGAACGAGCCGGCGGCGGCTTGACCGGCCAGTTCGATGGCGAGCACGACGGCGACCCCGAGAGCGATGGCCAGCGCCATGAGCGCGGCGCGCAGAGGATCGCGGCGGAGGGGCCGCAGAATGAATCGCAGAAAGAATCGGAACGCCTGCATGTCAACCGGAGAGCGGAATCTCGACGCGCTCGATGCGGCCGTCGCGCAGATGCACGACGCGCGTCGCAAGCGATGCGGCTTCCATGCTGTGGGTGGCCATGACGACCGTGGTTCCTTGTTGAGACGCGAGACGGCGCAGGAGATCGAGGATGACGGCTCCGGTAGCCGTGTCGAGATTACCAGTAGGCTCGTCCGCAAGGAGCAAGCGCGGGGAATTCACAAGAGCGCGGGCGATGGCCACACGCTGCATCTGGCCGCCGGAAAGCTGATGCGGATAACGGGCGGCGAGATCGGGCATCTCCACCGAGGAGAGGCGCTCCATCGCCGTTTCGCGCGCACGCTTGGCCCCGGCGAGGAGGAGCGGCAATTCGACGTTCTCGACGGCGCTGAGGTTCGCCAGAAGCTGAAACGATTGGAAAACGAAGCCGACCTTTTCGCGGCGAAGGCGGGTGAGAGCGGCGTCGTTCAGAGAGGCGGTGGAACGCCCGTCGATAAACACTTCGCCGCCGGTGGGAAAGTCCATGGCTCCGGCGAGGTTCAGAAGCGTGGACTTGCCGCATCCGCTCCGGCCCACGAGCGCGATAAACTCGCCGGAGGCGCCGTCGAGAGACACTTCGTGGAGCGCATGCACAGCCGCGCCGTCGGTCAAATACCGCTTGCTCACGCGGTCCAGCTTGAGAACGCTCACGGTTTTAGCATACGTGTCCCTGCCGGTTGGATGCGTGGACGAGACGCCTCGCGGCAAAAGATTCGGCCCCGCGAACTCCGATGCTATGCTGCGGATATGGGGTTGTCACGCCTGCGCGCTGTTCTGGCCGTCGCGGCTGGCGCGGCGTTGTTGCACGCGGCGCCCGGCACCGGCGACCCGTTTGAAGGTACGGCGGCGGCGCGTGTTTTTATTTTTGTGCGGACGGACTGCCCGGTATCGAACCGGTACGCGCCGGAGATCGAGCGGCTGCACGATAAGTTCGCGAAGAAGAACGTCGCATTTTTTCTGGTTTACCCGGACCGTGCGGAGACGGAGGCGTCGATTGAAAAACACCTGCGCGAGTATGGCTATCATATTCCGGCGCTGCGCGATCCGTCGCGGGAGCTGGTGAAGCGGTCGCGGGTGTCGATCACTCCGGAGGCGGCGGTGTTCAACGCAGGGGGGAAGCTGGTTTATCACGGACGGATCGACGACCGCGTGGTGGATTTCGGCAAGAGCCGCGCGGAGGCGTCGAAGCACGATCTGGAGGACGCGATCGAGGCGACGCTCCAGGGTAAGCCCGTGGCGGCGGCTTCCACGCACGCCATCGGGTGCTATATCGCCGATCTCGAATGAGATGGACGGCCCTGTTGCTGGCGCTGTCGCAGGCCGTGCGAAGCGGGGCGGCCGAAACTCCCGTGACGTTCACTCGCGACGTCGCCCCCATCGTTTTTAAATATTGCGCTCCCTGCCACCGGCTGGGCGAGGCGGGGCCGTTCGCGCTGCTCACTTATGAGGATGTGAAAAAGCACGCCCGCCAGATCGCCATGGTGACGGCCAGCAGGTACATGCCGCCGTGGCTACCGCAGGAAGGCTATGGGGAGTTCGCCGGTGAGCGGCGGTTGACGGATGCGCAGATCCGGCTCATCTCGGCGTGGGTTAAGGATGGGGCGCCCGAAGGGCCCGTGGCGGAGATGCCCGCGCTTCCGCATTTCACGCAAGGGTGGCAGTTTGGGACGCCGGATCTGATCGTGGAAGCGAAGCAGCCGTACACCACGCCCGCGGGCGGCCGGGATGTCTTCTGGAATTTCGTTCTCTCGCCCGGCGTGAAAACGACGCGTTATGTAAGGGCCATCGAGATCCGCCCAGGCAACCGCCGAATTGTGCATCATGCGAACATGCTGGTGGATCGCACGCACTCGGCGCGGCTCCAGGAAAAAAGTCCGGGCGCGGGTTTTCGCGGGTATGGATTTGACCATCGAGGCCGGTGCGTTCGATCCCGACAGCCACTTCCTTTTTTGGAAACCGGGGAGCGTTCCGAGCGCCGAGCCGGCCGGCCTGGCATGGCGTCTCGATCCAGGCGACGATCTCGTATTGAACGTTCACATGCAGCCTTCGGGAAAGCCGGAACAGGTGCGGCCATCGGTGGGATTGTATTTTACGGACCGGCCGCAGACGAAGTTTCCGATGCTGGTGCAGCTTGAGCACGATGGCGTGCTGGATATTCCGGCTGGCGACGCCGATTTTCTGGTAACCGACGATTTCCGGTTACCGGTGGACGCCGATGTTCTGGCTGTTTACCCGCACGCGCACTACCTGGGCAAATTGTTGGAGGGATATGCGACGCTGCCCGATGGACGGAGGGAGTGGTTGGTCCGTATTCCCGATTGGGACCTCAACTGGCAAGCCGTGTACCACTATCGACGGCCGGTGTTCCTGCCCAAGGGTACGGTGATTTCGATGCGCTATCACTACGACAATTCGGAGGGAAACAAACGGAACCCGAATCGTCCGCCGGTGCGGGTGCGGGGCGGCGATCAATCCACCGACGAGATGGGGCACCTGTGGCTGCAGCTTTTGCCGCGCGGAGAGGGAGACCAACGCGCGGTGCTGCAGGAGGCGGTGATGCGGAGGCGGTTGGAGAAGTACCCGGCCGATTTCTCCGCACACTTCAATTTGGGAGCGCTGATGCTGAGGCACGGGAGGACCGATGCGGCGATCGAATATTTGCGGGAGGCGCTGCGGGCGAAGCCGGATCAGCCGGCGGCGCTGAACGCGCTCGGGGCGGCCTTTGAAACGCAAAATAAGTTCGCGGAGGCCGAAGAAGAGTTCCGTCACGCGTTGCGGGTGCAACCGGAATACACCAACGCCCGCTATAACCTGGCCAACGCGCTGGCGGCGCAGGGGAAGTTGGACGACGCGGTGGGAGAGTTCCGGCAAGTGGTGGCGGCGGCGCCGGAGGACAAGGCCGCGCGGGAACGTTTCGCGGAGGCTTTGCGAGAGAGCGGCGAGGCGGCGGAGCGGGCGGGCAAGCTGGAGGCGGCGGCGAAAAACTATGCCGAACTGGCGAGGCTGGCGCCCAGCGATGCGGCGGTCCGCAATAGCTATGGAGTGGTACTGGCGCGCGCGGGAGCGTTCGCGGCCGCGGCGGAGCAGTTCGAAGCGGCGTTGAAGAGCGATCCGTCGAACGAGGCCGCGCGGCGGAATCTGGAGGTGGCGCGGAAGCGGATTGCGGAGCTAAAGAATTAAGCGCCAAGTGGCGCGCCTGTTAGAATAGGAGATCACTCGGGGACAGGAAGGGTATCGCCAGGAATGATCGCAGCGACGCAAGTTCGGCCAGGGATGGTGGTGAAGTTCAACAACGAGCTTTACTCCATTTTCAGCATGGTTCACCGCACGCCGGGTAACTTGCGAGGCTTCGTTCAGGTAAAGATGCGCAGCTTGCGCACGGGTTCCATGACCGAGCACCGGTTCTCCTCCGAAGACCGCGTGGAGCGGGCGATGCTGGACGAGCAGGAGATGGAGTATCTGTACGACGACGGCGAGTATTATTACTTCATGAATACGGAGACGTTCGAGCAGATGCACCTGACCAAGGACATTCTGGGCGACGCCGTGGATTACCTGATCCCGCAGTTGAAGGTGAACGTGGAGTTTTACGAAGGCAAGCCGATGAGCGTGGAATTGCCGCCGACGGTGGACATGAAAGTGATGGAGACCGAACCAGGCCTGAAAGGATCGACGGTTTCGAACGTAACCAAAGCGGCCAAAATGGAAACGGGGTTGGTGGTGCAGGTGCCGCCGTTCATCATCGAGGGCGAGATGATCCGCATCAGCACGTCCGGGGGGACTTACCAGGAGCGCGCTTAACCGGGTGCATCCGGTGCGGCGCGAAATGCGATGAGCCTTGAAGCGATCGATTGGGAAGTGGGCGACGTGAGCGTTATCACGCTCACCGGTTCGATCACGCTTGGCGAGGCGACCAGCCGCCTTCGCGGGTGGATACAGGAAGCGCTGGTGCAGGGCCGCAAGAAGATTCTGCTGAACCTGGGCGATGTGTATTTCATCGATTCGAGCGGGCTGGGGGAATTGGTTTCGGCTTACACCCACGTGACCAGCCGCGGCGGACGGTTGAAGCTGGTGAATCTGAACCGGCGTGCGAAGGATCTGCTGCAGATCACCAAGCTCTACACGGTCTTTGAGGTTTTCGAGGACGAGGGCAAGGCGCTGGCGAGCTTCGGGGAACCGGAATCCGGCGCTCTTTAGGGCCGAAAACGCAAACGTTACTAACCGCTTCGGCCGGGCGTAGTCTAAACGGGCGATGGAAGAGAGCGACTCCTCGGCGGTGAGCCGGGCGCTCGCGGGCGACCGCGACGCGTTCCGCACGCTTGTCGAGCGGCATAGCCGCGCTCTGTTCCGGCTGGCGTATCGCATGACAGGCAACGAACAGGACGCGGAAGATGTGGTGCAAGTGGCGTTTCTTCGCGCCTGGCGCGATCTGCGCAACTACGAATCGCGGTCGAGTTTTGGAACATGGCTGCATCGGATCGCGGCCAATTATTCGTTGGATCTGATCCGGCAGAAGAAGAGCCGCGACCGGGGGCGGATGGTGAACCATCGCGAGGACAGTGACGTTTTAGATCGCGTGGCGGCGAGCGCGCCGGGGCAGGACCGGCTGGTGTTCAGCGGGAGGGTTCGGGAGACGGTGGAAGCGGCGCTTCAGACATTGACGGCGCAGGAGAGGACGGCTTTTGTGCTGCGCCACTTCGAGGGGCTTTCGATCCAAGAGATCGGCGCGTCGCTCGGAACGGGAACGAACGCGACCAAGCACAGCGTTTTTCGCGCGGTGCAGAAGTTGAGGCAGGCGCTGGAGCCGATGATGGGCGGGGCGAGATGAAACATCTGAATGCGAATCAATTGGCGCTTCATTATTACGGCGAGGCCGTCCAAGGCGCGGCGGAGCATATGACCGATTGCGCCGAGTGCCGCGAGGAATATCGCAGGATGCAAGCGGCGCTGCACGCGGTAAGCGAAGTGGACGCGCCGGAGCGCGGGGCGGATTACGGCGCGGAGGTGTGGGCGCGGCTGAGGCTGGAAGACCGTCCCGAAGCGAAGCGCGAGTGGGCCGGGTGGCGGACGCTGGTTTGGGTTCCGGCGATGGCCGCTATCGTGATTGCGGCGTTTCTGGCGGGCCGGTATTGGCCGCGGCCGGTAACGGGCGGGGCGGCGGCGAAAGCGGGCGCGGTGCGGGAGCGAGTATTGATGGTTGCGGTCGGCGAGCATCTGGACCGGTCGCAAGTGGTGCTGGCGGAGTTGACGCATGCTCCCTCCGACGGCGGCAACGTTGATATTTCGTCCGAACGGCGCACGGCGGAGGACTTGCTTGACGACAACCGGCTGTACCGTGAGACCGCGCGGACGGCGGGCGATGGCGCGCTGGCGAGCGTACTGGACGATCTGGAGCGCGTGCTGGTGGAGATCGCCAACGGACCATCCGATATTTCAGCGCGCCACCTGGAGGAGTTGCAGCGGCGCATCGAGGCGGAGGGGCTTTTGTTCAAGGTACGAGTGGTCGGTTCGCAGGTGAGGCAGCGCGAGCGGCCCGCGGCGGGGAATCTTTAAAGGAAAAAGGCTATGTGGAAACAATCGTTGATTTTGGTTGCGGCGCTATCTTGCGGGCTGGCGTCCGAGTGGGCGCAGGAAGCGCAAGGCGATTATCGCGCGGGAGTGGCGGCCATCGACGCGCGCCAATACGACAGGGCGATCGCCGCATTCGACGCGGCGATCCGCGGGAAAGACGCGCGTTCCGACGGCGCCTTGTATTGGAAGGCGTGGGCCGAGAACCGGCTTGGACGCAGGGACGAGGCATTGGCGACGTTGGCCGAGTTGGGTAAGAGTTATCCGGCGAGCCGGTGGCAGGAGGACGCCAAAGCGCTGGAGGTGGAGGTGCGGCAGGCGTCGGGCGCGCCGGTGCCGCCGGAGTCCGCCGGGGACGACGATTTGAAGTTACTGGCCTTGAACGCGCTGGTGAACTCCGATCCGGACCGGGCGCTGCCGATGCTCGAAAAGATTCTCAAGAGCGGCAATTCGCGGCAGTTGAAGGAGCGGGCGCTCTTTGTGTTGGCGCAAAGCGGATCGCCTAAGGCTCGCGATATTCTGGCGGGCGTCGCCAAGGGCCAAGGCAATCCGGAGTTGCAGGGGAAGGCGGTGGAGTATCTGGGAATCTTCGGCGGCAAGGAGAGCCGGCAACTGCTGGTGGATGCGTACCGCGCGTCGAATTCGGCCGAGTTAAAGCGGAGGATTCTGAACAGCCTGATGGTTTCCGGCGACCGCGCCGATTTGTTGGCCGTGGCGAAATCGGAGAAGGACCCGGAGCTTCGCAGGCATGCCGTGAATCAACTCGGAGTGTCGGGAGGCGTCGATGAGTTGATGCAGCTTTACTCGACGGAATCCGACGCGGGAGTGAAGCGTGCGGTGATCGACGGTCTTTTTGTCAGCGGTCATTCCGAGCGCCTGATGGACTTAGTGAAGACGGAGCGGGATGCCGGTCTAAGAGCTCACGCGATCGAAAAGCTGGGGCTGATGGGGCGCGAGAAGACCGGCGACTATCTGGTTTCCATCTATGCGAAAGACGCGGACGCGGCGGCGCGGCGGGCGGCGATCAACGGCTTGTTTCTGCAGGGAAACGCCAAGGCGCTGGTGGAGCTGGCGAAAAAAGAGACCGACCCGGCGCGCAAGCGGGAGATCGTCCAAAAACTTTCGATCATGAACTCCAAGGAAGGTAACGACTACCTGCTGGACTTATTGAATAAATAGCGCGCGTACAATGAAAGAATGTGTTTCGCGCGATTTCGCACGGCTTGTTTGTTCGTTTTTTTTCCGGTATCCGCCTCTCTCCTGGCACAATCGGAGCCTCCAGAGAAGATCGAAGGGTTCGATCTGAAGTCCATGGACACCACGGCCGATCCGTGCGTGGATTTCTATCAATACGCCTGCGGCGGGTGGATCGCGAAGAATCCGATTCCGCCGGACCGGGCCGTGTGGGGACGCTTCAACGAACTCGCCGATCACAATCTCGCGGTGCTGCAAAACATTCTGGAGAAGGCCGCCTCGACGTCGAAGCCAGAGGGATGCGAGCGAGCAGAAGATCGGCGATTTCTACGCGTCGTGCATGGACGAGGCGGGCATCGGCAAGAAGGGCGCCGCGCCGATGAAGGCCGAAATGGACCACATAAACGATATCGCGTCCAAGACCGATCTTCCATGGGCGATGATGCGCTTGCACCGGATGGACGTGAACGTCTTCTTCCGTTTCAATTCGAGCCAGGACGCCAAGGATTCGACGAAGGTGATCGCGGAGGTTGCGCAGGGCGGACTGGGACTTCCCGACCGCGACTATTACTTGAAAGACGACGCGAAATCGAAAGAGATCCGCGAGAAATATCTGGCGCACATCCAGCGCATGTTGGCGTTGCTGGGTTATAAGGACGACCAAGCGGCGGCGGGCGCGCAGGCGGTGGTGAAAATCGAGACGGACCTGGCGAAGGGGTCGCTCGATCGCACGGCGCGGCGGGATCCGAATAACGTGTATCACAAGATGAGCGTTGCCGAGTTGGCCTCGCTTTGCCCGTTCGTTCCATGGCAGAAATACTTCGAGCGCATCGGCGCGCCCGGGGTTGAAAGCCTCAACGTCGCCGAACCTAGCTTCTTCCGCGGATTGGAATCGGTGGTGGTGCTTTCGAACCTGGACGATTTGAAGACCTATATGCGCTGGCACTACGTCCATGCCGTGGCCGAGTTTCTTCCCGAGGCGTTCGAGAGGGAAAACTTCGATTTTTACGGCAAGACGCTGACGGGCGCGAAAGAGATGCTGCCGCGATGGAAGCGCTGCGTGGGCGCCACAGACCGGGCGTTGGGCGAGGATTTGGGCAAGAAGTTCGTCGAGGAGACTTTTGGCGCGGAAGGGAAACGGCGAACGCTCGAACTGGTTCACGAGATCGAGAAGGCGATGGATAACGATCTTAAACAGGTGACGTGGATGACGCCGGAGACCAAAAAACAAGCGTTCGTCAAGCTGGAGGCGGTGGCGAATAAGATTGGCTATCCGGACCGCTGGCGCGATTACTCGGCGCTTGAAATCGCGCGCGGAGACGCTCTGGGGAACCTGGATCGGGCAAGGCAGTTCGAATTCCGGCGCCAATTGGACAAGATCGGCAAACCGGTGGACCGCGCGGAATGGGGCATGACGCCGCCCACGGTGAACGCCTATTACAGTCCGAAGATGAACAATATCAACTTTCCCGCCGGCATCCTTCAGCCGCCGTTTTACGACAACAAGATGGACGACGCGGTGAATTATGGAGGCATCGGGGCGGTGATCGGGCACGAATTGACGCATGGCTTCGACGACGAAGGACGGCAATTCGACGGGCATGGCAATTTACAGGATTGGTGGACGGCGGAAGATGCCAAGGAATTCGAAAAGCGCGCCGAATGCTTTATTAAGGAGTATTCGAGCTTCGAGCCGGTGCCCGGGGTGCATCTGAACGGAAAGCTCACGCTGGGTGAAAACAGCGCCGACAACGGGGGGTTGCGGCTGGCGTTCATGGCGATGATGGACACGCTGAAGAATAAGCAGACGCCGAAGATCGACGGCTTCACGCCGGAGCAGCGGTTTTTCCTGGGCTGGGGCCAAGTGTGGTGCCAGAACACCACGGAGCAGATGAGCCGCCTGAGCGCGAACGTGAATCCCCACTCGCCGGGCAAGTTTCGCGTGAACGGCGTTGTGTCGAACATGCCGGAGTTTCAGAGAGCTTACTCTTGCCATTTGGGGCAACCGATGGTGGCGAACCCGGCCTGCCGAGTCTGGTAGCCGCGCCCGGTCATAATGGAGGGCATGCCCCCGGAAACCGCCAACGATCCCCGCGTTTATATGGCGGCCGAGCGCACGTTCCTGGCCTGGATACGGACGGGTCTGGCGCTGATGGGATTCGGCTTCGTCGTGGCGCGCTTTGGGCTGTTTCTGCGGCATCTCAACATTCTTGAGCACCAGATTCCCGCCGAATCCTCGGGTTTTTCGTCGCTTTTGGGAACGGGGCTGGTGTTCGTCGGCGTGCTGGTGAACGTGGTGGCGGCGATACAACACGTCCGGATCGTGCGAGATCTTCGAAACTCAAAGGTATCGAATGGGCCGTCCCGGGCGGCCATCGCCGTCGCGGTCACGCTGGCCTGCGCCGGGCTTGCGATGGTGATCTATTTACTCGCCGTGCGCTGAGCGGGCGCGCCGGTAAGTAACCATTTCGCGGCGCGACAGTAATATCAAACGTGAGCGAAACGCCGGACAGCCACCTGATGCAGGACGTTCGCCAGGGAGACTTGGGCGGACTGGCGGCTCTTTTTGAGCGGCATCATCGTCCGCTTTTCCAGTTCTTCGCGCGGCTGAGCGGCAATCGGGATTTGAGCGAAGACATGGTGCAGGAGGTGTTTTTTCGTGTTCTTAAATATCGCGACACCTTCCAGGCCGATCGGCCGTTCACGGCGTGGATGTACCAGATCGCGCGAAATACGCACACCGACGCCATGCGCAAGAGGAGGTTCGAAGTGATACGAGGAGGAGAGGCGCCGGATCCGGAGCCGGTGAGCGGCGAGGACGGAGTGGAAGACAAACTGGGGCGGAAGCAGGAAGTGGCGTTGTTGCGGAGGGCGCTCGACAGGCTGCCGGCCGACAAGCGCGAATTGTTGGTGCTGAGCCGGTTTCAGAATTTGAAATACGAGGAGATCGCCTCGGTGTTGAATTGCGAAGTGGGCGCGGTGAAGGTGCGGGTGTACCGCGCGGTGCGCGCGTTGAGCGAGATTTATTCCCAGCTTGCCAAGGAGAGGGCATGCTGAGGGGCGGTGGCGGATTGGGAGATTGAAACACATGAACTGCGAAGAGGCGAGGAAGCTGTTCGCCGGCGCGTGGCGCGGCGATATCGAAGAACGGGACGACGAGGAATTGCAGGGCCATCTGGATTCCTGCGCGATCTGCCGGGCGGAGGTGGAGGAGTTGCGGCGGGTTTGGGACGCGCTGGGCGCGCTGCCCGCCGCGTCGCCGGGAGCGGGTCTGCGCACGCAGTTTTATGGGAGTCTGCGCGAATGGCAGCGGCGCGAGTTCGAGCGCAAAGGGCCGGCGGGGTGGTTGCGGCAACCGTGGCTGCAAATCGCCGCGGCGCTGGTGCTGGTGGCGGGGGGAATCGCGGCGGGCCGCGTCAGCGCGTTGCCCGGGGTGGAACGCGAGGAAGGCCGTCTTACGGATCTGCAAAAGGAGGTAAACGAGATGCGGCAACTGGTTGCGCTTTCACTGCTGCAACAACAATCGGCCAGCGAGCGGCTGAAGGGAGTGTCCTGGTCGTATCGCGTGGAGCAATCGGACAGCGAGGTATTGTCGGCGCTGCTGCACACGCTGAATTCGGATTCGAACGTGAACGTGCGGCTGGCGGTGGTGGATGCGCTGCGCAACTTCGCGGTCAGCCCGGAAGCCCGCGCGGGCCTATCTCAAGCGCTGCCGCGGCAAAGCTCGCCGCTGGTGCAGGTGGCCATTCTCGATCAGCTCGTGGACCTCCGGGAGCGGTCGTCCGCGCCAGTGGTGAATTCGCTGCTGCGGCAGCCGGATTTGAGCCCGGAAGTGCGGCAGCGGGCGGAATGGGCGATCCGGAGGCTGCAATGACAACGGCGATGCTAGCGCGTTTTGGCGTTTGCGTTTTGGCGGCTTGCGGCCTCGCTTTCACGGCGCCGGTGGAGAGGAAAGAAACCATCCAGCGCACGTTCGCGATTCCCTCCGGCGCCGCCGCCCGGCTGGAGGTGGATAACATTTGGGGATCGATCCACGTCACCGCCTCGCCGGGCCGCGAAGTGAAGATCACGGCGGAGAAAGATCTCCGCGCCGAGGACGAATCCGCGGCGGGCGAAGCGGAGCGGGATGTGAAGCTGGATATTTCACAAACCGATGGCAAGGTGCGCGTCTATGTGGACGGCCCATTCCGCTGCCATTGTCCGGACGGGAATTCCGGCCGGCGCGAGAACGGCCGCCGCGGGCGCGACTACGAGGTCCGCTACGATTTCCGGATCGAGGTTCCCGTGGATGTCTCGGTCGACTTGGCGACGGTTAACGGCGGCAATATCTCCGTGAGCGGCGTCTCCGGAGGGTTTGATGTGAGCAATGTAAATGGGGGCATCGAGATGTCCGGCGTATCGGGCAGCGGCAACGCGCACACGGTGAACGGGAAGGTGGCGATCCATTTCGCGAGGAATCCCTCCGGATCGTCGTCGTTCCACACCGTCAATGGCGATGTCGACCTGTACTTTCAGCCCGGCCTCTCGGCGGACATCGGCGTGAAGACGATGCATGGCGGCGTATTCACCGACTATGAAGTCGCCGCCGCTCCCGCCGCCGTAACGCAACCCTCGCGCCAGGATGGGCGCTTCGTATATCGCGGCAACGATTTTTCGCGCTTTCGCATCGGCGCAGGCGGCCCGGAATTCAAAATTGAAACTCTGAATGGAACGATCCGGATTCATAACCGGCAGGATTCGTAAAAAGGATATGTCATCATGAAATACTTTGTTTGTCTTACCGCAATTACTATCTGCGGTCTGGTAGCGGCCGAGGACGGCGTGGACCGCGTGAGCGTTCCGCTGAGCGATCCGTCGCGGCCGGCGCGGGTCCACGTGCAGCTTCTGAATGGCGGCGTCACCGTGAAGGGGTACGCGGGGAAAGAGGTGGTGGTGGAGGCCCACATGCGGGGCGGCGCGCAGCGCGACCGGGGCCCGCGGCCGGACCACACCGAAGGGATGCATCGCATCGATTCCGGCAATGCGGGCCTGAGCGTGGAAGAAGCCGACAACGTGGTGGAGGTGAAGACGCGCGGCTGGAGCCAAACGGCCGACCTCACGCTACAGGTTCCCTACTCCACTTCGCTGAAGCTGAAGACCGTGAACGACGGAGACATTTCGGTGGAAGGCGTAAACGGCGACATCGAGGCGGAGGATTTGAACGGCAGGGTGACGCTGAACAAGATCTCCGGATCGGCGCTGGTAAATGCATTGAATGGGAAGATTGTGGCCTCCTTCGCCCGCGTCGCCGCGGAGAAGGCGATGTCGTTCAGTTCGTTGAATGGCGATATCGACGTGACGTTTCCTGGGGATCTGAAAGCTAACGTCCGCATCAAGACCGACAACGGGGAATCGTTCAGCGACTTCGACATCAAGCTGGAGGCGAACCGCAAACCGATTACCGAGGACGGACGGAGGGGCGACGGAAAGTACCGCGTCCGCTTCGAGGGAGGCACGCGCGGCACGATCAACGGCGGCGGCCCGGACATGCAGTTCACCACGTTGAACGGCAACATCTACATCCGCAAGCTGAAGTAAGAAATTCGTGCCATCCTAGGCCGGGCGCATCTATAGTGGGGGAGGAAGATGCGTTTCGCGGGGATCGATGTCGGCGAGGACGGGCGGGCGAGCGGGCTGGCGCTGCTTGCATGGAACGGGAGTTCGCTGCATCTGGAACAACTCGATGAGGCGATGGGGCCGGCGGCGGTTGTGAAATGGATCGACGAGGCCGCTGGCCCGGATACGGTAGTGGGCGTCCATGCGGTAGCGGCGAATCCGGACCAAGGCGGAGACGCGGAAGCGGATGGTTTGGCTCAGCGATTTAGCGCGGCGGGGGTTTCTTCACGGCGACACAATGATCCCGCGCTCGAAAGGCCGGTGGCAGATCGATGTTTTTCCCGATGCGGCGTCCGCTCAGCTTTTCGGATTGAATCGCATCGTCCAATGCGAACGCGGCGCGCGGGCGGAACTTACCCGCTTCCGCGAGTTACTGCTCGACCGGCTACCGCGCTTAACGCCTCGCCTGGCGCTATCCGATTCCGATCTTCCGGCGATTCCGGCGAGTGGGCCCGATCTGAAGCTGGTGGAGGTCCGGCTCGACGCTCTCCTTTGCGCCTACATCGCCGCTCACTATTGGTATTGGGGCGGCGCTCGCAACGACGTGCCTCTCCGGCGGCCGGCCGATGCGCCGCTGGCGGAACTGCGCGAGAGCTACATGCTGGCGGGTCTGCTTGAGAACGAAATGGATCCCGACCCGATCTCGCAATTCGAGGTCTGGTTCGAGCAGGCGCGAGCGGCGAATCTGTTGGAGCCGAACGCGATGACGCTGGCCACTTCGACGAGAAATGGCGAGCCATCGGCGCGCATTGTCCTCTTGAAAGGTCTCAGCGCCGACGGTTTCGTTTTTTACACGAACTACGAAAGCCAAAAGGGGCGTGAGCTGGAGGTAAACCCGCGGGCGGCGCTGCTGTTTTATTGGGGGCCGCTGGAGCGCCAGGTCCGCATAACGGGCCGGGTGGAGCGCGTGACGCGGGAGGAATCCGAGGCGTATTTCGAAAGCAGGCCGAAGGGGCATCGTCTGGGTGCGTGGGTGTCGCGCCAAAGTTCGGTGATCGCCGGGCGTGAAGTTTTGGCGGCGAGGCTGAAGGAACTGGAAGAGCTTTACGGCGCAGAGTCCGTGCCGCTACCGCCCTACTGGGGCGGCTATCGGGTTGAGCCGGATGCGATCGAGTTTTGGCAGGGCCGGCCGAACCGCCTGCACGACCGCATCCGTTACCGCGCGCTTACCGGCGGTTGGATGATGGAACGGCTGGCGCCGTGAACCCCGCCTACCAGGTTCGCTTGACGATTCCCTTGCCTTCCTGAATGGTGATCAAGCGGTCCACCGGCACAGCCTTGAACATTTCCTTCTGACCGGTGGGCCAGCGTACCTCGATGTCGGCCGAAGCCGCCGCTCCCAATCCGAAATGAAGCCGCAGATCGTTGGCCGAATAAAAACTGCTTTGGCTTAGCACTTCCTGCGCCTGCAGCTTTCCGCCGTAATGCACCGTCACGCGGCCTCCGATGGCCGTCCGATTCGATTTCGTGCCAAGCAACTTCACCTTAAGCCAGTGACCCGTTCCTGTGACATCGTTGCGAAGCAGCGAGGGCGGCTCGTTCATATTGACGATCAGCACGTCGATATCGCCGTCGTTGTCGAAATCGCCGAAGGCCGCGCCTCGGCTGGCATGGGGCGCCTCGACGCCGGGTCCCGCTTCCTTGATCAGCTCCTCGAACTTTCCGCCGCCCAAATTGCGGAACACGATGCGCGGAGTCTTGAGCGGATAGGCGGGCAGCTTCGCTTCCACCTCCGGATAGACGTTCCCGGTGACGAAGAACAGATCCGGCAGACCGTCGTTATCGAGATCCACCACGCCCGCGCCCCAGCCGATATAGCGCGTCTCCACGCCCAGCCCGGAGCTATTCGTCATGTCCTCGAAATTGCCCTTGCCATCGTTGCGGTAAACGATGTTGGTGTCGTCGGCGAAGTGGGTTTTGAAAACGTCGAGATTGCCGTCCAGATTAAAGTCGCCGATGCCGAGGCCCATGCCGGCCTGCTCCATGCCGTCCTCGTTCAACGCCACCCCGCGAATGAGACCCTCCTCGCGGAACGTTCCGTCGCGGTTATTCATCAGCAGCAGGCTGGGCGTAGAGTCGCAGGCGACATAGATGTCCGGCCAGCCGTCGTTATCGAAATCCGCTGCCACCACCGTCATGCCGTAGCCTTTCATCGACGGCGGAATGCCGGCCTTCTCGCTGACGTCGGTGAAAGTGCCGTCGCCATTGTTGCGATAAAGCGAATGATGGCCCATCGGCAGGCCGCGCGGACCGCAATTCACCGGCACGCCTTTCCACGTGCAGTTCAGGTTCTCTCCGGGTTTGGGAGCGTGAGAAAAATCGAAATCGACGTAGTTGGAGACGAAAAGGTCCAGATGGCCATCGCGATTGTAGTCGAGGAAGCTGCACCCGGCTCCCCAACGCTCGGGTCCCGCGGCCAAGCCGGCTTGCTTCGTCACGTCGGTGAACGTTCCGTCTCCGTTATTGCGAAAGAGCGCGTTCTGCCCGAAATAGGTGATGAACAGGTCGTCGAATCCGTCGTTGTTATAGTCGCCGACGCAAACGGCCGACGCCCATCCGGTTTTGCGAAGGCCGGACTTTTCGGTGACGTCGGTGAAGGTGCCGTCGCGGTTGTTTTTGTACAGTCGGTTGGTAGCTTCCGGAGGCGGCTGTCCAACACGCGTGCCGCTGAGCACCAGCACATCCACCCATCCGTCGTTGTCGTAGTCGAAGAAAGCGCAGCCGCAGCCAATGGTCTCGAGGATGTAGTCCTTTTTGTCCACCCCTCCGTAAATCGTCGGAAATTTGAGCCCCGCCTGCGCGGCTACATCCACCAATCGCGAATGAAACGGCACGCCGGAGGGTTTCCCGCGCGGCATCGGCTTGACGCCGCGGGAAGCGACGCCTTGCGCGCGCAGTCTTAGAGCCGGTGCGCTCAGGAGCGCCAATAAATTTCTACGCGACAACATTCTCGGAAGCCGGCCGGGATTCCGATCGAATCGCGACGGCGCTGCAACCATTGTAATGGCTGAAATCCCGAAAGCGCTAGAATTAGAGGAAACTTTCGCCAGCGCGATTTCGTAACTGCTGAAGTACGCCCTGGGCCGGAGTGGGCATCGATGAAACCAGCCTCCACATCCGAAGGACAAGGCGCAAACGGCAAAGGTCCCGCGGGCGTTTCGGCCGAATTAGTGGAAGCGGCGCTCGAAAAAATCCTTGCCAGCGCCGGATTCGCCAATGCCGAGCGGCTCAGCCGTTTTTTGTCCTTCACCGTCCACGAAACGTTGGCCGGAGGGGCCGACAAACTGAAGGAATCCATGCTGGGCGTGGAAGTATTCGGGCGCAAGCCGACGTACGATCCGCGGATGGACGCGGTGGTGCGGACGGAGGCGGTGAAACTCCGCGCGCGGCTCAAAGACTATTACGATTCCGAGGGGCGGGAAGATTCGGTGCGTATCGACCTGCCGAAGGGCGCGTATGTGGCGCGGTTCAGCGTCCGGGAAGCCGACCCGGTGCAGATGGCCGAGACGGCGCCGGCTGTTTTGGATCCCGCGTCCGCCGATGAAGGCGGGGGACGGGGGGTGGCGATTGCCGGGTTGATCGTCGTCCTGGCGCTGGCGGCGGCGGCCGTTTACAGCTTCCGCCTGCAACGGGCGGCAAGCCGCGCGCCAAGCCCGAACTCGATCGCCGTTCTTCCGTTCGTCGATCTGAGTCCACAGCGCGATCAGGAATATTTCTGCGATGGGATGACGGAGGAAATCATCGACGCGCTTACCCGCGCCGGCGCATTCCGCGTGGTGGCCCGCACATCGTCTTTCGCATTTAAGGGCAAGCAGCAGGACATCCGCGAGATCGGGCGAAAGCTGGACGTAGGCGCGGTGCTCGAAGGGAGCGTGCGCAAGGACGGCGACCGGTTGCGGGTGACGGCGCAGCTCATCAGCGTGGCCGACGGCTACCATCTTTGGTCGGAGACTTACGAGCGTGAGTTAAAGGACGTGTTCACCGTCCAGGACGAAATCTCCCGCGCCATCGTCGATACATTAAAGCAGAAACTGCCGCAGCGCGCGGGTGCGACGCCGAAGGCGCAGACCGAGGACATCGCCACCTACGAACTCTATCTGAAGGGCCGTTTCTATTGGAATCGCTGGAGGACCGAGGGCGCGGAGAAGTCCATCGGATATCTGAATCAGGCTATCGCGCGCGATCCCAATTACGCTCCCGCATGGGCCGGTCTGGCCGACTCATACTGTTGGCTGGCATTCTTCGGTAACGTTGTCCCCACCGAGGCGATGCCGAAGGCGCGGGCGGCCGCCGAGAAGGCGATCGCGTTGGACGATTCGCTGGCCGACGCCCACGTCTCGCTCGGCTATATCCGCGCTCTTTACGAGTGGGATTGGTCCGGGGCGAAGCGGGAGTTCCAGCGCGCGGTGGAGGTGAATCCCAATTCGCCGGACGCGCATTTCGCATACGGGCTGGTTTATCTGGCTCCGATGGGCCGCACCGATGAAGCGCTGGCGGAATTGCGCCGCGCCGTTCAATTGGACCCGTTGTCGCTCGTTAACAATACCTATTTAGGTCTGGTACTCCAGTTCAATGGCCAAAGGGACGCAGGCATCGAACAGGTCCAGCGCGTCCTGGATATGGATCCCAGTTTCGCCGAGGCGCACTATGAACTGGCGGACGCATACATGTCCAAGCGCATGTACTCCGACGCCAAGCGGGAACTGGATCAGGTTTCCGGCATGCCCGAGGCGCGCATCGACTTATCCCGCGCGTTTATGTTGGCGGCTCAAGGAGACCGCGCCGGCGCGCAGCGGTTGTTGCGGTCGAGCGAGCGCCGCGCGGAAACCGAATATGTCCGTCCGACGTCCTTCGCCAGCGTCTATCTCGCTTTGGGCGACAAGCGCAGCGCGATGAAGTGGTTGGAACGCGGCTATCTGCAACGCGATGGGATGCTCGCCTATCTGGCCTGCTCGCGCGGTTTCGACTCGCTTCGGTCCGAGCCGGGGTACTTGGACTTGCTGAAAAAGCTCGGGCTGCCCTCCGGGAACTGAGCGTCGCGGAGCCGGTCACAACGTTTGGTTTTTTTTTCGAGCGCCCGAGGCGTTGGCGCTTCAGCGACTTACGCCGCAGTATCTGGGGCGCTATGCCGAAGCGCGGGAACCGCCGCGTTACTCTGAATGCGCATGAAGAACAAAGAACTGGCGCGTCGCATTGCCCGCGCCCTCCAGCTCAGCCCTGCCGACGCCGCCGACTCGGTGAATCGCGTCGTCGCGGAGATTCGCAAACGCACCCGAAGAGGCCAGGCGGCCACGCTTCCGGGCCTGGGCAGATTTCTCCCCGGATCGAAGATTTCATTCGAAGGCGGCAAGCGCGGCAAAGGAAGAACCTCCGGCGCATGAACTCCGCGCCAAACCTTACCCGCCAACTCTCGCGGATTGTCCGCCAGTGTCTGGCCGAAGGCGCGCGCGTCGAGATCGACGGGCTGGGCACCTTCATACCGGGCCGAGGCCGCCACTTCGAGTTCATTCCACAGAAAAAGCCTCGTGTTTTTATCGCTTACGCATCCGAGGACCTGGATGTGGTGAAGAAGATCTACGCCGGGCTTGAGTTGCGTGGGTTCTGTCCGTGGCTCGATAAGAAGAAGTTGCTACCGGGCCAGAATTGGCCGCGGGCGATCGAATCGGCCATCGACTCGAGCGATTATTTTGTGGCTTGTTTCTCGCGCCGTTCGGTGAGAAAGCGCGGAACGTTTCAAACCGAGCTGCGCTTTGCCATCGACTGCGCTTCGCGTGTCCCTTCCGACGATATCTTTCTGATTCCGGTCCGGCTCGACGAGTGCGAACTTCCACACTGGATGTCGCGCCGCCTGCAATACTTGAACATGTTCCCCGATTGGAAGGCAGGTTTGCAGCGGCTGGTGAATGCGTTGTCCAAGCACGAGGCGGAGCGGGCCAAGCGCGGTTGACGCGCCGGTTTGGTGGCGATGCCGGACGGCATTGGGAATTCGCGGCTGGGGCGTTTGGCGGCGGTTACGGTCACCGCGCTGGCGGCGCTTGCCCTCTTCTACAGGGCTTTTTTCACATCCGGGGGTGACCTCATCGCGGGAGACATGGCCGACACGCGGTCTCTCCTCGCGATTATGGAGCACTGGCATGCTGTGTTCTCGGGACGCGCCCCGTTGGCCAGTCCCAACTTCTTCGCGCCTTTTCGCGGCGCGCTGGGATTTGGCGAAGCGATGTTTCTGTTGGCGCCGCCATACGCGATTCTGAAACTGGCCGGGCTTGACCGGTACCTCGCTTACGAATTCACGCTGATGCTGGTGAAGGGCCTGGGTTTCGCCAGTCTCTACGCGCTGCTGCGAAATCCCATGAGGCTTTCCATGGCGCCCGCGCTCCTCGGCGCGGCGCTTTTCAGCATCTCCAGCCTGTCCTTCGTGTCCGCGGCGCACGCGCAACTGGTGGCCGAAGCGTTCGTGCCGGCCGCGGCTTGGCTGCTCTGGCGTTTCCATGAGAGGCGCGCGCGTTGGGCGTTGTGGCTGGCTGCGGCGATCGCCGGGCTTCTGTTTTCCACCAGCTTCTATATCGCGTTCTTTACCGCGCTCTCGATGGCCGTGGCGATGGCGGTTTGGTTCGCAATCGGCGAGCGTGGAGCTAGGTTCCGCATGGTGAACCGGGAGGCTATCGCGCCGTGGGGAATCGCGTTGGCGATCTTTGCGGCGACCTTTTGCCTGTTCCTGTACATCTACCTTCCCGCGCTGGCGCGTTTGGGCGGACGCAGCTTGGCAGAAACAATCCTTTACCTGCGCGGATGGCGCGAAGCGCTGGACGTGGGTCCCGGGAATCTGGTTTGGAGCGGTGCGGTGCGCCGGCTTTACGATCCGATCCGCCCGATGACCGGCGAATATGGGCAGGGTTGGCCGCCGGTCACCGCACTGATGGCGGCCGCCGTCGCGATAGGGTCTTGCATTAGGCTTCGAAGGCCAGGCGCGGACGCGCGTCATCGAATCGCGGCGGCGATCGGGATTAGTTGTCTGGTGCTTTATGTCCTCACCGTTCGCTTCGGTTCCATTGTTCCCTGGTGGCTGGTGTTTCATCTGGTCCCCGGCGCGCAGGGCGTCCGTGTGCCGGGGCGAATCCACCACATCCTCGGCATAGGCGTAGCGGCGCTGTGCGCCTGCGGGTTGGAGGCGCTGCTTCGCGGCCGCCGGCTCGCTCGGATCGGCGCATGCGTTCTGGCGGCGTTTCTGATCAGCGAACAGATCAACGTGTCGCCGATGGCGCTGATCGGGCGCCGCGCCGACAATGCGGTCTTCCGCCAATTCACTCAACCCCCTCCGGATTGCCGCACGTTCTTCGAAACTCATCCCCGCTTGCCCGGCGCCGCGGGCCAGGCGGACGCGATGTTGCTCGCCCGCCAATGGAACATCCCCACGATGAACGGCTACCATGGCATGCTGCCGGAGAACTGGTATCTGGTCCGTTTCGACGACGGATATCTCAGCCAGGCGAAGAACTACGCCGCGCAGCTTGGCATCGCCAACGGTTTGTGCGAGGCGAATTTTTCAAACGGCGCATGGACGTCCGCGAGCGTCACGCCCGGAGCGCCGTATCTCCCGGGCCGCGAGATTCGATTCGGAACGGGCGGCGACGCTTCCGCCTATCAGGGTCTAGGTTGGAGCTATGCCGAGCCTGGCGCAACGTGGACCATCGGGTCCGACGCCACGCTCTTTCTGAGATTGAGCGACGCGCCCGCCAAGAACTTCCGATTGGCCGCCCGCTTGATCGGCTTCACGCCTCCGCAACATCCGGACCTGCATTTCGTCGTGCTGGTGAACGGTCAGCGTGTAGGGGAGTGGACGGCGCGGGCGGGAGAGTCAAGCTTAGAATGCTCGGCCGGTGTTCCTGCTGGGCTGATCCACCACGGCATTAACGGCATCGTATTTCACGTGGACGATGCGCGTTCGCCCGCCGAGCTGGGAATCTCCGTCGACATGCGCAAGCTGGGCGTGGCTCTTCAAACGCTGAAGCTAGATCCGGCGCCGTGACGAAACTTAATGCAGCGATGCGAGCTTCTTTTTGATCGCGGCGGCGTTTTTGGCCTCGGGACTGACGTCCAGATACTTGCCGTAGGCTTCGCGCTCGGCGACGGTGTCTTTTAACTTCTCCGCGGCTTCCGCCGTCCGCAGGAACGCTTCCCCGTAGCCGGGATTCCATTTGCCCGCCTCCTGAAAACGCCGCATCGCCGCGCGGTAATTGCCCTTCTTAAAGTAAAAATTCCCGGTGTGCAGTTCGCTCTGCGCTCGCACGGGGTTGAAGGCATAGATCTGGTTCGGCTTCGTCTCCTCGTCTTCTTCCTGAGGCTCGGCGGTTTGCGAATCCGCAGACGGCGCTTGTTTTTGATCGCGCGTCTTCAATTGTGGCTGTGCTTGCGGCTTGGTCTGGCCTTGCGGCGGCTTCGAATCCATCTGCTGGCCGGCCGCGCAAACTCCCGCCGCGCAGGCGATCGACATGAAGATGAGCGGCTTCCCGCGGGCGCGTGCCACAATCGAATTATAACCCTCCTATGAATGCGCGGGAACAACTCCGCGAAAAAGCTTCCCAAGCGCCGCTGCTGCCGGGAGTTTACCTGTACAAGGACGCCGGAGGGGAGATCATCTACGTCGGCAAGGCCAAGAGTCTTCGCGCGCGCGTCCGCAGCTATTTTTCCGACGAGCGGCTGGCCGATTCCAAGACCGGCACCTTGATTTCGGAAGCCGCGGACATCGAATACATTCTCGTCGCCAACGACAAAGAAGCGCTGGCGCTCGAGAACGAGCTGATCAAGCGCTACAAGCCGCGTTTCAACATTCTGCTGCGCGACGACAAGACGTACCCCTACATCAAGCTCACCAACGAAAAATACCCGCGTGTTTACGTCACCCGGCGGTTACTTAAGGACGGCGCCACTTACTTCGGTCCTTACTTCCCCGGCAATCTCGCGCACCGGTTGGTTCATTTCATTCATCGCCACTTTAAGGTGCCCTCGTGCAAGGTGGATCTGACGCGCCACCACACCCATCCGTGCCTGGAGTACCACATTCATCGCTGCCATGGCCCCTGCGTCGAGGGACTCACCACCGACGCCATTTACGGCGGGGCGGTGAACGACGTCCGGCTGTTTCTCGAAGGGAGGTTGAAAGATCTCTCCTCGGAGTTGCGCGGGCGCATGGAAGCGGCGTCGCTCGACCTGCGCTTCGAGGAGGCGGGCCGGCTGCGCGACGTTCTGCACACGGTGGAAGAGCGCGAGGAGAAGCAGCGCATCGCCGCGGCCGAGGGCGACGACACCGATATTTACGCCTACTATGCCGAGCCTCCGCTCATCGCGGTGAACCTGTTCCATTTGAGAAACGGGCGCATCGTGGAGCGCCGCGAGTTTTTTTGGGAAGACCGCCTGGAATTCGATCCGCCGGAGTTTTTCTCGTCGCTGTTGAAGCAGGTTTATCTCGATCAACCCTACGTTCCGGGGCTGATTCATGTGCCGGTGGACTTCGAGGACCGCCAGGAACTGGAGGAGGTGTTGAGCGAGAAGCGCGGCCGCAAGACGGAGATTCACACTCCGCAGCGGGGGCAGAAGAAGTCCATGCTGGCGCTCGTCGAGACCAACGCCCGCCACAGCTTCGACCAGCGCTTCCGCGTGTTGCGTCCGTCGTCGAAGGCGATTCAGGAGGCGCTGCGCGAGGCGCTGAATCTTCCCGACGCCCCCAGACGCATCGAGTGCTTCGACATCTCCCACATCCAGGGGACGGACAAGGTGGCGAGCATGGTGGTTTGGGAAAGCGGGCGCATGAAGAAGGCCGATTACCGCAAGTTCATTATTAAGACTGTCGAGGGAAACGACGACTTCGCGTCGATTCACGAAGTGGTGACGCGGCGCTATGCGCGGCTGCGGGAGGAGAATCGCCCGATGCCCGGCCTGGTTTTGATCGACGGCGGTCTGGGCCAGCTTCACGCCGCGGCCGACGCCCTTGAGGCGCTCGGGATACTGAATCAACCGCTGGCCTCCGTCGCCAAACGCGAGGAGATTATCTACGTCTACGGGCAGGAGGGGGACCCGGTCCAGCTTGACCGTTTCTCGCCGGTGCTGCACCTGGTTCAGACGGTGCGAGACGAAGCCCACCGTTTCGCCGTCACCTTCCACCGGACGCGCCGCGGCGCCGCGCGGTTGACGACGGAGCTATTGCAGATCGACCGCGTGGGCGAGAAGACCGTCGCGAAGTTGCTGCGCGAATTCGGCAGTACCCAGCGCATCCGCGCGGCGGCGGACGAAGACCTCGCCCGCGTGGCTGGAAAAGCGGCGGCGCGGCGGTTGCGGGAATTCTTCGAGAAGACGCCGGTGCTGTAACGACAAAAACTTGTCCGGTCATGCAAGGAATTCTTCCCGGATGAGACTACCTGACTGGAAGCGTAAATCGATGGTTGACCAAGAGGTCGATGAAACTCGGCGGATGGCCATGTCCGCGGACCGGCGCGAAACCTTTCTTCGGCTCATTGGCCAGTATGAACCGGCCTTGAGACGCCTGGCGGGCGCGTACATGGAGCGTCCGACCGATCGCGAAGATCTGTTTCAGGACATCGCGGTCGCGTTGTGGCAGTCGATCGCAAGGTTTCGCGGTGAGTCGAGCGAGCGGACCTGGCTGTATCGAATCGCGCACAACGTGGCGATTTCCTCGTCGGCCAAGATCCGGCGAGTGGGGCGGAAGGAGGAATCCATGCCGATACCCTTTGATCGTTTTTCGTCTTCGCCCGGCGCCGAACACGCGTTGCTCAAGGAGGAAAGGCGGCTGCTGCTTCTCGATTCCATCCGGGATCTGCCGATGATCGACAGACAGATTATCCTCCTGCATCTGGAGGGTTTGAGTTATGCCGAAATCGAAGAAGTTACCGGACTATCGGTGAGCGCCATCGCCACTCGGTTAACGCGGATCCGGGAAAAGTTAAAGGAAAGTATCCGAAGCAAGGAGGTTGGCGGCCAATGAACGGGCAAGATGAATTGCGAGAGATCTGGAGTAGCCAGCCCCTTTGCGGCGACGTGAAAGGAGAGGAAATCATGGAAATGGTTCAGAGAAAGATACGGCATTTCGATCGCGCCATCGCGCTGCGAAACCTGCTGGAATGCATCGCGGCCGTGGTGGTGGCGGTCTTTTTCGCCTGGAGCGCTTTTCGCATGCCGAACGCGGTCATGAAGACTGGATCCATCGTGGTCGCCGCGGGCGCTGTGTGGATCGTTTATTATCTTCTACGTCACGGACAAGCGGCGCCCGGCGCAGACCCGAGCCAGGAGCTGGCTGGTTACACGCGGGACCTTGTCGATCGGTACGATCGTCAAATCCGTCTGCTGAAATCCGTCAAGTACTGGTATCTAGCGCCGATGTACGCCGGGTTGCTGATCCTTAGCGCAGGGCGCCTCGTGGACGCGAAGGAGGGAAGCCGCGGCTGGTGGGACCTAGCCGAACCCGCTATCGTTACCTCCGTGTTTGCCGCGGTCTGGTGGCTGAATGAAGTTGTTGCCGTCGGACGGTTGTCGAGTGAGCGCGCCAGATTGCTTTCGATAACCGGCCACGATGAACTCACCGGGAGCGGACAATGAGCCGGCCGATGCGAAGAGGATTCTGGCGATGTGCCTTGAGCGTTCCGATCGCCGTTTTTCATGGCGGTCGGCTTTGATGGAAACGCCCTTGGGCAGAGAGCGGCACCGGCGTTAGTGGGCGACTGGCAGGGAACCCTGAAGGTCGGCGGCGTGGAATTGCGGCTGGTTTTGCACGTCTCCGAGGGCGAAAGCGGGGACTGGAAGGCCACTCTCGACAGCGTGGATCAGGGCGCGAACGGCATCCCCGTCACATCGATGTCGTTTAAATGATTCGAAGTTGGTCTTCACGTTGGACTCGATCCACGGCTCCTATGTGGGCAAAATTCAGGGCGATGGGACGGCGATCGAAGGGACGTGGACCCAGGGTCAGCCGCTTCCGCTCGAGTTCCGGCGCGCCATCTCGAAGAAGACGGGAAGCAAGCCGGCAAACCCGTCCGGCATCGATGGCGCATGGATGGGCGCCTTGGATGCCGGCGCGATCAAGCTGCGGATTGTGTTCCATGTCTCGAACACCGAGGACGGTCTCGTCGCGACGATGGATAGCCCGGACCAAAACGCCGAAGGGCTGCCCGTGACCTCCGTCACCCGGAATGGCTCGTTATTCACGCTGGAGATGAAGCAGATTGGCGGCAAGTTCGAAGGCCGAATTAGCCCGGACCTTACGACGATCGATGGGACGTGGACCCAGGGCGGCGGCCAGGCTCCTTTAAAGCTTGAGCGCGTTAAAGACGCTTCGGACCTGGAGCGGCGCCGCCCGCAGAATCCAGTGAAGCCTTACCCGTATCGCGAAGAGGAAGTCGCGTACCGCAACCGGGCGGCCGGCATCGAACTTGCGGCCACCCTCACAATTCCTCAAGGAAAAGGGCCATTTCCCGCCGTTGTCTTAATTGTGGGCTCCGGACCGCACGACCGCGACGAGAGTTTGATGGGACACAAGCCGTTTCTCGTGCTGTCCGATTATCTGACTCGGAAAGGGATCGCGGTGCTGCGCGCGGACAAACGCGGCACCGCGAAATCCGGCGGGAATTTCGCCGCGGCCACGACCGCCGACTTCGCCACCGACACGGAAGCGGCTGTCGAGTATCTGAAGACGCGCCCGGAGGCCGCTCCGCATAAGATCGGGTTGATCGGCCACAGCGAAGGTGGAGAGATCGCTCCAATGGTGGCGGCGCGAAATCCGGACGTCGCCTTCATTGTGTTGATGGCGGGTCCGGGAGTGCCGGGAGACGAGATCCTTGTGGCGCAGACGTTACTGATATTCGAAGCGGGAGGCTTGTCGCACGAAGCGGCTGAAAAGAACGCCGCGACGGAGCGCGAAGTCCTTGCACTGGTGAAGACGCAGAAGGACGATGCGGGGATCGAGAAGTCGCTGCGGGCGAAGCTGGCGGGGACGATTCCGGAAGCGCAATTAGGGGCGGAGATCCATGAGCTGAGTTCGCCATGGTTCCGCTATTTCATCTCCTACGATCCGGCCCCGGCGCTAAGGAGCGTCAAGTGTCCGGTGCTGGCGCTCAACGGCGAAAAGGATTTGCAGGTTCCACCCAAACTGAATCTACCGGAAATCCGAAAAGCTCTCGAAGCGGGCGGGAATAAGAATTTCGAAGTAGATGAGATGCCCGGACTGAATCATCTCTTTCAAACCGCGAAGACGGGTTCGCCCAACGAGTATGCCGAAATAGAAGAGACGATGTCGCCGGTCGCCCTGGAGAAGATCGCAAGTTGGATTTTGAAACAATAGCGGCAAGACAAAGGTAAACGCCGGATCATTCGAAGAAGGAGACTTCTTTCATCGGGTAGTGTTTGCGGTTTCGCGTCCACAGCACCGCGTTATTTGCCACTGCCGC
Source organism: uncultured Acidobacteriota bacterium (assembly GCA_963823105.1). GTDB lineage: Bacteria > Acidobacteriota > Terriglobia > Bryobacterales > Bryobacteraceae > JAJYKC01. Next base: position 85,513 of record CAWGKC010000002.1, on the reverse strand, counting down.
GGCGGCGATGAACGCATCCGCGACTTCGACTCCGTGGCTCCGCCTGTACTTTCGAAGATAGCCTCCCGCCCGATGACCCGTTTCTTCGTCAATCGGAATACATGTCAGTGCCCGAAAAAGGTTGTTCAGGGCGTCATACTCGTGCGGCCGGGCGCCGGCCCACAGTTCAGCGACACTGACCGGTGAATACAGTACAGCGGCGTCGGAGCCGCTCAAGTCGATCCATCTTGAGACGATGCCGGTGTTTTTCCCGCGGGAGACTTCAATCAGGATGTCGGAATCGACCAGAACGGTCATCCTTTGCGCAGCCGGTCCAGGCGGCTTCCTCGCCGAAGACTTCGAACATACTCCACGGCGTCCGGAGCGCCGGGGCCTTCCTTTCGAATCCCGGCGAATTCCCGCATCGCCTTCACCTGCTCGTCCCGTTTGCCGAAGTAACGCTCGCGAACGGCCTCCCGTACGAGTTCCGAGACGGTAGTCCTTCCACTCCGCGCGCGAGCGTGAAGGGCATTCCAAAGATTGTCGTCAAGATACAGTTGCGTCCGCCGCACGATGTATATTATACATCGCCACGGGCATTCAGCGTCCCGCGAAGGAATGGCCGGTCGGGCGCCCACTCGGAGCCCGAAATCCGATCGTGTGATCCGGGCCGCCGCGAGACAGTCAAAACCGATGCGCCCCCCCCGGATTGAATCGCCCGCTTTCAAAAATAGAAGAGACGATTTCGCCGGTCGCGCCGGAGAAGATCGCGATTGGATTTTGGCGCAAGGGCGGTGCCGGGACTAGGGCATTCGTGGGATTCCAATCGGCATCCCGCGGATGTACACTCAGGAGTGCGATCGCCCGAGTAGGTGAATCCGGATACGGGCCGCGCAGTTCTACGAAGGAGAAAAGAATGGCTACCGTAGCATCCGCACCGGCAGAAGTGGCCGTAGGCCCAACTAAGCTGCTGATTAACAACAAATGGACGAACAGCAAGTCGGGCAAGACCTTCCCGACGTTCAACCCCGCCACAGGCGAGGAGATTTGCCAGGTTGCCGAGGCCGACGCGGCCGACGTCGACGAAGCGGTTAAGGCGGCGCGCCACGCCTTTGAAAAAGGCCCATGGCGCAAGATGTCGGGCGCCCAGCGCGGCCTGTTGATGAACCGCCTGGCCGACCTGATCGAGAAGCACGCCGACGAATTGGCCCGGCTGGAGTCGCTCGACAACGGGAAACCGTATTCGGTGGCGAAAGCGGCCGACGTTCCGCTGACCATCGCCTGTTACCGCTATTACGCCGGGTGGGCCGATAAAATTCAAGGCAAAACGATTCCGGTGGGCGGCAACTATTTCACGTACACGCGGCACGAGCCGGTCGGGGTGGTGGGCCAGATTATCCCCTGGAATTTCCCGCTTTTGATGCAGGCGTGGAAATTGGGCCCGGCCCTTGCCACCGGCAACACGATCCTCCTCAAGCCGGCCGAGCAGACTCCGCTGACGGCGTTGCGCGTCGGCGAGCTGATTCTCGAAGCGGGCTTCCCGGAGGGCGTCGTGAACATGCTTCCCGGCTATGGCCCGACGGCCGGCGCGGCGATTTCCCACCACTGGGATATCGACAAGGTCGCCTTCACCGGCTCCACCGAAGTGGGCCATCTCATCATGGAAGCGGCGGCGAAGTCGAACCTGAAGCGGGTGACGCTGGAATTGGGCGGCAAAAGCCCGAACATCGTATTCGCCGACGCCGATATGGACGAGGCGGTGGAGGGTTCGCACTTCGCTCTCTTCTTCAACCAGGGCCAGTGCTGCTGCGCCGGTTCGCGGTTGTTTGTCGAAGAAAAGTGCTACGACGATTTCGTCGAACGCAGCGTGGCGCGGGCGAAGAAGCGCGTCGTCGGCGATCCGTTCGACCCCAAGACGGAGCAAGGGCCGCAGGTGGACGAAGAGCAGTTCAACAAAGTGATGGGCTATATCGAATCCGGCAAACGGGAAGGCGCGAAGCTGATGGCTGGCGGCGGACGCGTGGGAGACCGGGGCTATTTCATCCAGCCCACGGTCTTCGCCGACGTGACCGACAAGATGAAGATCGCCGAGGAAGAGATCTTCGGACCGGTGCTGAGCATCATCAAGTTCAAGGACATGGACGAGGTGGTGGAACGCGCCAACAAGACGATGTATGGCCTGGCCGCCGCGGTTTGGACCCGCGACATCGGCAAAGCGCATCACATCGCCAATAATGTCCGCGCGGGAACGGTCTGGGTGAACTGTTACGACGTCTTCGACGCCGGCGCTCCGTTCGGCGGGTTCAAGCAATCCGGCATCGGGCGCGAGCTCGGCGAGTACGGTTTGCAAAACTACACCGAGATCAAGACCGTCACGGTCAAACTGTAACCGGACGTTTGGCTCCCTCGGAAACAGGCTCGCGGGCTTCGGCAAGCGAGCCTGTTTTGCGCATCGGGCCGTCTATTCGCCCGTCGCCAACCTCAGCGCCAGCAACTCCGGCAGTCCGGCGGCGACGATTTTGCGTTGGGCCGTTTGAATATCGTATTCGACGCGGCCGAGAGTTAGCGCGTCCCGGTCCGTATCGAAGAGCGCGTAGGCGGCGCGCGGGTCGCCATCCCTGGGCTGTCCGACGGAGCCGGGGTTGATCAGACACCAATTCTCCTTCTCCAGACTCCACGTTTCCACGGGGAGCGCCGAAAGGCGAACGGCGCGCACGTTTTGGCGCACATACTCGAAGGCTCCCTGAATGTGCGTGTGGCCGAAGAAACAGCGCGCAGCCGGTAAATAGCCGGCCAGAGCCTTGGCATCCTCCACGCTCACCACATATTCGTCCTCGTCTAACGGAGAGCCGTGAACGATGGCGAAGTTCTCCAGTTCGGCGGGCCCTTTCGGCAACTCGCGGAGATAGGCCAGGTTCCCGGGGCTCAGCGTTTGCTGCGTCCATAGGGCCGCGGCGCGAGCGACGGGATTAAACCAATCGAGATTCTCCAGTCCGCAACAGGCGCGGTCGTGATTGCCGCGCACCACGGCCGAAACATGTTCGCGCACCCAGCCCGTCACGCGATCGGGATCGGCCCCATATCCCACCAGATCGCCGCAGCAAACGACGTGGTCGTATTGGCCGCCGGTGGCGCCGAGCACCGCGTGCAGAGCCTCCCAGTTGGCATGAAGATCGCTCAGAATGAGAAAACGCAACGCTACCCTTCCGCACGCCGCAGCCGGATCAGGTTCACCTCCGCGGGAGCGCCCAGGCGCATCGGCATCCCCACGGTTCCGATGCCGCTCGATACGAAAATCGAGGCGTTCCCCCGGCTGTATAAGCCGCGCGTGAACGGCGTGTAGAAGCGCGCCAGGTTGATATTGTCGTTTAGTATTTCCACGTTCACTTGACCGCCATGTGTGTGTCCGGCGATGGTGAGGGCGTAGCCTTGGCGCGCGGCGACTGGGAAGACGTCGGGATTATGCGAAAGCAGGACATTCAACTTGCCCGGCTCCACCAGCGATTCCGCCCCCACCAGATACGGCCGGCCGGTGCGTTGATAATCGACGCCGGCGAAATTGATGGAGGCGGCGCCAAAACGGATCTCGCGCGAGGCCATGCGAAGAAATTCGATGCCGATCTTGCGCCCCTCCTCGGTTACGTAAGCCTCGGTCCCGGTGTAGGTCTCGTGATTGCCCAGGCAGCCGAGCACGCCGAAGCCGGCCTTCAGGCGCGCCAGTTGACGCAGGCAGGCGTCCAGCGGATCGCCGCGGCGGGTGATTAAATCTCCGGTGACGAGCGTCAGGTGCGGGAACGTCTCGTTGGCCATATCCACGGCGCGGGCGAACTCGCGTTCGGAGAGAAACGCGCTCAAATGGATGTCGGTGATCTGGGCGATGCGAAGACCGTCGAGATCCTCCGGCAGACCTGCGACGGGGATGTCGATCCGGTTCAGTTCGAAACGGTTGCGTTGAACGATGCCGAAGGCCGCCACGGCAACGGGCGCGGTGAAGAGACGCGGCGCCGGTTGCGCGCAGAAAAGCCCGGCGTCCGTTCCCTCCCTCGCGGGCCGCGCTGGCGGCTTTCCGGCGCGACATCCGGTCGAGCGCCCACCAGCCCAGGGTCGCCAACGACGAGCCCACGACGATTACGGCCCACAGCAAAGAAACGCCCTGCATCCACGTGGACCACCACACGGGGAAATGGATGGACACGCGGCGGAAACCCATCAGATACGCGACGACCTGCAACAGGACGCTAGCGGCCGCCGCCGGCCATATCCACTTGGCGGGAAGCCGGGCGGCGCCGCGGACCCGGCCCATGGCCAGGAAAAAAGCAATCTGCGCCTGCGCGGCTGTCCCGACGGCAAGCAATATCAAATCGGGGAAGTAGTGCAAGTTGGGCATCGGGGCGGCGGCTTCCTCCATTGTAGTGGACGCCCGCCGCGCCTCCGCCGGCGAGCCTACGTTAAACTCGAAGGATATGTCATTAGTGGTGGTTGGCTCGGTGGCCTACGATGGAATCGAAACGCCGCATGGTCGCGTCGAGCGAACTCTCGGAGGGGCCGCGACGTACATCGCTCTCGCCGCGAGCTATTTCACGGATGTGAGCGTCGTCGCGGTGGTGGGCGAGGATTTCGCGGAGGAGGACGTGCGGTTTCTCGCCGGGCGCAACATCGGTCTCGACGGCTTGGAACGCGCCGCCGGAAAAACGTTTTATTGGTCCGGCGTTTATTCGCACGACATGAACGAGCGGACGACGCTGCGGACCGATCTGAACGTCTTCGCCGATTTCAAACCCAAGCTGCCGCCGGCTTACCGAACCGCGCCTTATCTCATGCTCGGAAACATCCAGCCGGCGCTTCAGCGCGACGTCCGGTCGCAGATGAACGGCGTCCGGTTCACCGGTGGCGACACGATGAATTATTGGATTAGCGATTTTCGGGCGGAGTTGCTTGAAACCATCCGGCAGTGGGATTTCCTGCTGATCAACGACGGAGAAGCGCGCCAGCTTTCCGGTGAATACAACTTGCGCAAGGCGGCTAACGCGATACTCGGCATGGGGCCGAATACGCTGGTGATCAAGCGTGGCGAACACGGGGCGATGCTGTTTCGGCGCGACGCCCATTTTATGGTTCCGGGATATCTGCTCGAAGAGGTTTTCGATCCCACCGGCGCGGGCGATTGCTTCGCCGGAGGCTTTGCCGGCTACCTTGCCGGACAAGGCATCGATCTGGGCGCGGGCCACATCGACAAGCGGGAACTGGGCCGCGCGGTGATTTACGGTTCGGTATTGGGCAGTTTCTGCTGCGAGAAGTTCGGCGTGGACCGTTTCCGCGCGCTGACTCGCGAGGAGATCGACCGGCGCTTCGTCGAATTCCGCGAATTCACGGAGTTTTAGTGTTTTCCGCTTCCAGGCTCAGGGGCCTGGATTCCGGCTTGGCGTTCGTTGCGCTTTCGGCGCTGGCGGCTGCGGCGGTAACCGTGGTCGCGCGCAATGGGTGGACGCTTTATTATGGCGACGCCGAGGCGCATCTCAACATCGCCCGCCGCATCGTGGATTCGCGTACGCCGGGCTACGAGCAGATCGGCACGGTCTGGCTTCCGTTGCCCCACTTGCTGATGCTGCCGTTCATCGGAAACGATGCGCTTTGGCGCAGCGGACTCGCCGGTGCGATTCCCGCGGCGCTGTGTTTCGTTCTCGCGGGGATGTTTCTGTTCGCGTCCGTGCGCCTTGTATGCGGATCGGCGAGCGCCGGGTTCGCCTCGCTGGCGGTCTTCGCGCTGAATCCCAATTTGCTCTATCTGTCGTCGATTCCAATGACCGAGCCGGCGCTATTGGCGGCTTTTCTTGGCTCGTTTGGTGTCTGCTTCGATTCTGCGAGAGTCCGTCCCTGGCCTGGGCCGCGGCGGCGGGTTTGGCGAATTTCGCGGCGGCTCTAACGCGCTACGAAGGCTGGTTCCTCATTCCTTTCGCCACGCTGGTCATTTTGATATGTGGACGCCGCCGGCGCTGGCTCGCCGTGATTCTCTTCGGCCTGATCGCCTCGCTGGGGCCGCTGTGGTGGCTGGCGCACAACTACGTATTCTTTGGCGACGCGTTCTATTTTTTCGACGGGCCGTGGTCGGCCAAGGGCATTTATCAACGGGCGCTGGACGCCGGGATGGCCCGCTATCCGGGCGATCGCCATTGGCCGGACGCCATTCGCTATTACGGAGCGGCGGTACTCCGAACGGCCGCATGGCCCGCTATCGCGATGGCCGCCGCCGGGGCGTTGGTTCTCTTCGCGAAGCGCCGCGCGTGGCCGTTTCTGTTGCTCGCGCTTCCGCCGGTTTTCTATATTTGGAGCCTGCATTCGGGGGGCACGCCGATCTTCGTTCCCGAACTGTGGCCGCATGGATACTACAACACGCGTTACGGCCTTCCGGCGTTGCCGCTTCTGGCCGTATGTTCCGGAGCTTTCGTGTTGCTCTGCCCGCGCCGCTGGCGAGCGGCCGTGGCGCTGTGCGTAGCCGCTGTGGCGCTGGCGCCTTGGCTGTTTCATCCCGGACCGGAGCGTTCGATCTGCTGGAAGGAATCGCAGGTGAACTCCACCGCGCGCCGGGCTTGGACAAAAGCGGCGGCGGAGGTTCTAAAGCGCGGTTATCGTCCCGGTTCCGGCGTTATTGCCCCGTTCGGCGACGTGACGGGCGTTTTCCGCGAAGCGGGCATTCCCTTGCGGGAAACGCTGCATGAAGGCAACGGTCCCGCTTGGGCGGCCGCGATCGCCAATCCGCGTTTCTTTCTTCACGAAGAATGGGCGGTGGCGATTTCCGGCGACGCGCTGGCAACGGCGATACTTCGTTGTCGGCGCACCGGCCCGCATTACCGTCTCGTAAGCGCGATTATGGAGCCAGGCGCTCCGGTAATCGAAATCTATCGGCGAGACTAACAGCATGGAGATACCATTTTTCAAGGCGCACGGGGACGGGAACGATTTTCTGATCACGTGGGAGAACGAAGCCTCCATTCCCGATCCGTCCGGAGTGGCGCGCGCAATTTGCGACCGCCATACGGGCGTTGGCGCCGACGGATGGATGCTGGCGCGGATCGAGAGCGGAGCCGGTCACGACGCCGCGATTGCGCTCTATAACGCCGACGGCGGCGTGGCGGAACTTTCCGGGAACGGCACGCGCTGCGCCGCGGCGCTGCTGATTTATCAATGCCGCGTCTCCCGTCCGCGCATCCGCATCCGCACCGGAGCCGGAATTAAGGAACTCCGGCTGATCGAGCGCGATGGAAACCGGTTCATCTTCGAGATGAACATGGGGCGGCCGAAATTGGAACCGGAAGGATTGAAAACGGCGATCGATGTGCCCGGAGGCGCGGTTGAAGCCACTCTGATCGACGTCGGCAACCCACAATGCGTCGTGATTGCGGATGAGTTTCCCGCGGACTGGAGGAAAACCGGCGCGGCGCTGGAACGTCACCGGCGCTTTCCCAACCGCACCAACGTGTCTTTCGTGAAAGCGGCGGGCAAGCATGCCATCGAAATTTTGATTTGGGAACGCGGCGTGGGCGAAACGCAAAGCTCGGGGACGGGGGCAACCGGCGCGGCGGCGGCGGCGGTTCTGCGCGGCATCGCGACAAGTCCGGTGGAAGTCCGGACGCCGGCCGGAACGCTTCGGTTCCGATGGGAGGACGGCGGAGACGCATATTTGACGGGCCCGGCGCAGATCGCCGCGAGCGGAACGTATTTCTCCGCTTAGGCTCCGTCGCTGTCGAGCCCCATTTGCGTCAGGCGGTAACGGAGCGCGTTGCGCGTCAGGCCCAACATCCGCGCGGCTTGGCTCTTGTTGCCGTTGGCGCGCTTCAGCGCCTCGCGGATGATCGCCTGTTCGTGCTGCTCCAGGGTCATGCCCTCGGGCAGAAACGTTTCGCCGCCCGCGGTCCTGGCCCGCGATTCGCTGTCCAGCCGGATCCCCGACGCTTCAAGAACCTCGCCCGAGGCCAGCACCATGCTGCGTTCGATGACGTTTTCAAGCTCACGCACGTTGCCCGGCCAATGGTACTGCATCAGGCGCGCGATCGCCTCTTCGGAGATCGACTGCACCGTGCTGCCCAGATCCTTACCCAGTTTCTTCACGAAATGCGCGGCCAGGAAGGGAATATCCTCTTTCCGCTCTCGCAGCGCGGGAACGTTGATTGGCAGAACGTTTAAGCGATAGTAAAGGTCTTCGCGGAAAGTTCCTTGTTCGAGCGCCGCGCGCAGGTCGACGTTGGTGGCGGCCAGGATGCGCACGTCGATGTGCTTGGTCTTGTTGCTGCCCAGCCGCTCGAACTCGCGCTCCTGCAGAATGCGCAGCAGCTTTACCTGCACGGAGCCCGGAACGTCGCCGATCTCGTCGAGGAATACCGTGCCCGTGTCGGCCTGTTCGAACTTACCGGGCTTGCTGGTATTGGCTCCCGTGAAGGCGCCTTTCTCGTAGCCGAATAGCTCGCTCTCCATCAGGTTCTCCGGGATCGCGGTGCAGTTGATCTTGACGAACGGCCGGTCCCGCCGCGGCGAGTGGTGATGGATGGCGTGGGCGATCATGTCCTTGCCCACTCCGCTTTCTCCGCACAGCAGCACCGTGGCGCGGGTGGCGGCGACGCGTTCCAGCGTCGAGAAAATGTCGCGCATCTTTTCGCTGCGGCCGACGATGTTGTCGAACCGATAGCGCGACGTCAACTCCGCTTTCAGTTGGCGGTTCTCCTCGCGCAGGGCGCGGTGGGCGAAGGCTTTTTCCACCACGGCCATTAAATGGTCGAGCGAGAAGGGCTTCGGCAGAAAATCCTCCGCGCCGGCCTTCATCGCCTCGACGGCCTTTTCGATGCTGCCGAAGGCGGTCATGATAATCATCTGCGGATGGCCCGGTTGAGCCTTGACGCGCTCGAGCAATGCCAAGCCGTCCATGCCCGGCAAACGCAGATCGGAGACGATCAAATCGGCGTTGACGGCCATGGGCAGGGCGTCTTCGGCCGATCCCGCCTGGTCCACTTCGAAGCCGGCTGCGCGCAATTGCAACTCGATCACGCGCCGCAGCTTCTCTTCGTCCTCCACCACTAAAACACGCCCACTCACGCTTCCTCCTTTTTCCCGGCCGCGGCGACGGCGGGAAGAAATACGCGGAACACGCTGCCGCCGCCCTTCTCGCTCTCGACGGCGATTTTTCCGCCGTGTTCGTCGACGATTTTCGACACGATGGCCAAGCCCAGTCCCGACGCCGCCACGCTTGGTGGTGAAGAACGGATTGAACACGCTCTCGCGGTTTTTCGGGTCGATGCCCTCGCCGCGGTCGATGACGGCGATCTCCACCACGTCCTCGTCCCGGCGCGTTTTCACGGTGATCGCGCCGCGCGGCGGGCTGGCTTGGGCGGCGTTCAACAGCAGGTTGACGAAAACGCGATCCATCAGCTCCGCGTCGAGCGGAACGGGTCCGATATCCGGCGAGTAATTCTTGTAAATCACGACGTCGAAGGGCGGCTGATTGCGCTCGATCTGTTCGACGGCGCGATCGAGCACCGCCGCCAGGTCGGCCGGTTCCGCGCGCACGGCGAGCGGACGGGCGAAATCCAGGAAGCGGGTCACTAGCGAATTGGTGCGGTCCACCTCGCTCGATATGAACCCGGCCATCTCTTTCGCCACGTCGTTGCCGCCATCGACGTTCTTCACCAGCATCTCGGCCGACGTTTTGATAATGCCCAGCGGATTTCTCAACTCGTGCGCCAGGCCGGCGGAAAGTTGGCCCAGCGCGGCCAGACGTTCCGAACGGCGCACGGCGGCTTCCGCCTCCTGGAGACTGCGATTGGCGCCGGAGAGCTGCTCGGCCGCCGCCTGATATTTTCGCGCCTGCTCGCGGCTGGATTCGGCGAGCTGATAGGTAAGGAATCCGACGACGGGAAGAATCAGCACGCGCAGCAGCAGCTCCGGTATCTGGTCGGCGGGGATGAACTGGTGCTCCCAATCGAGCAAGAACAAGGACGAGAGATAAAGCGCGGACGCGAGAGTAGCCGCGGCGGCCGTTCCCAGCAGGCCTTGCGTCGTGGCGGCCGACATCACCGGAAAAAGGAGAATCCAGTGATAGCTGCTGGCGACGCCATGAGTGACCGCGATCAGGACCGAGCACAGCGCCAGCTTCAGCCCGATCGCCAGCGCGCCGCCCAGGCGGGTTTCAAACCAGGCGGCCTTCGGTTCGGCCACCTGCAGGACGCCCAGCGCGGCAAGCAGCGAAATCACTAATGGCGTGCGCGATGGGCCAAAGAGCGCGAGCGCGGTGAATAGTAAAACCCAAACAGCGTCCTGGGGCCGCACCAGCCGCAACGGTCCCGCGTCTTTCACTCCGGTCTCCAAGCTGCCATCTTATCGGGGATTGTGACAGAATGAAGGCTCACGCATCACTCCATGGAAAATTCACCTCTTTCCGAGTTGTCTTCCGGCGCCGAAACTGCGCCCGCCGCCGACGCCTCCTTCGAATCGATCCTCTCCCAATTCGAGCGGGAACACAACGCGGCCGTAGGCCAGACCGTGCGCGGCACGGTGGTATCGGTTACTCCGGAAACGGTGTTCGTGGACATCGGAAGAAAGATGGACGGCGTGTTGCCGCTGGACCGCATTCCACGCGCCGAAGGCATTCCCGAGATTCGTCCGGGTGACACGATTCTGGTAAACATCACGGGCCGCGACGAGGAAGGTACCTATCAACTTTCGACGGTCAGGGTGGAGCGGCCGAGGGATTGGAGCGCATTCGAGCGGGCGTTCGCCGAAAAGCTCGCCATCGCCGCGACGGTGCAGGAAGTGATCAAAGGCGGGCTGCGCGTGGACTGCGGCGTGAAGGCATTCCTTCCGGCTTCCCGCAGCGGCGCGCGCGATCAGGCCGAGATGGAAAAGCTCGTCGGCCAGGAGATCCAGTGCCGCATTATCAAGCTGGACACGGCGTCGGAAGACGTCGTACTGGACCGCAGGGCGATCCTTGAGGAGGACGCCGCCAAGGAGCGCGAGCAAGCGTTCGCGTCGCTGGCGGAAGGCTCGGTGGTCGCGGGGCGCGTGCGCAGCCTCACCGATTTCGGAGCGTTCGTCGAGATCGCTCCGGGAATCGACGGCCTGCTGCACGTGGCCGACATGGCCTGGACGCGGGTAAACAAGCCGAGCGATCTGCTGAAGGCGGGCGATTCGATCGAGGTGAAAATCCTCAAGATTCAGCCCGGCGGCCGCAAAGTATCGTTAGGACGGAAGCAATTGATCCCCGATCCGTGGACGCTCGCGGCGGCTACGTTTAAGACGGGCGACCGCGTTCGCGGCAAGGTGGCGCGGCTGATGGATTTCGGGGCCTTCGTCGAATTGATGCCCGGCGTCGAAGGCTTGATCCACATCTCCGAGATGTCGTGGAGCAAGAAAATACGCAAGCCCGGCGATCTGTTGCAGGCCGGAGAGCAAGTGGAGGTGGTGGTGCTTGGGGTCAACGCCGCCGACAAACGGATCGCCCTCGGGCTCAAGCAGGCCCTGGGCGACCCATGGGAAGACGCGGAGACCAAGTTCGCCATTGGGGCGGTGGTGGAGGGACCGGTGACATCGGTCACCAACTTCGGCGCCTTCGTCGATCTGGGCGGAGGGATCGAAGGGATGATTCACATCTCCGACATCACTCGCGAACGGCGGCTGGAGCACGCCGGCAACGTGCTTTCCGCCGGCCAAATCGTGAAAGCGGCGGTGGTCGAACTCGACCGCGGCAAACGGCGCATCCGGCTCAGCATGAAGCAGCTCGAGCCGACGCCGTCGGATCAATTTATCGGCGGCCATCAAGTGGGCGAAGCGGTGACGGGGCGCATCGTGGACGTCGGCGCGCACCGGCTGAAAGTGGAGTTGGACGAAGGCGTGGTGGCTGAATGCCGGCTTGCCGCGGCGGCTCCGGCGCCCGGCGCGGAACCTTCGCCGGAAGGGGCGAAGGCGGATCTGTCATCGCTCACGGCGATGCTGTCGGCCAGATGGAAGGAAGGCGCGGGTCCGGCCGCGGCGGCGCAAAACGAGGGCTTCCGGAACGGCCAGGTGCGCAATTTCCGCATCGCCGCGCTCGATGCGGCCAAGCGGAAGATCGAGTTGGAGATCGCCGGCTAGGCGACTTCGGCGGCCTCGGCGGCTTCTGCCCACGGACGCGGAAACCGCGGCGATTCCGCCACTGCGGACCACTTCCGCTGGAACGCGGCTTCGCGAAGATAGTTGCCGAGCGTTACGGCTGGAACCGCGGCCATCAATGGCAGCAGCAGCGCGGCCCAGGGGCGTTCCCGCGCAAGTTCGAGGCCGATCTCCCAAACCGCCAACGTCAGTTTTGCCCAATTGCCGTCCTCGCCGTGTACGGTGGCGCGGCCACGGCGGAGTCCGTCCAGGAATTCGTTGGCGTCGCCCGCTCCGGCCACTTCGGTGTAGGTTCTTCCGAGCGAAGCCAAGGTGTGAGCGTCGCTGCCCGCCACGCGCGCCTTGCCGCACCGGGCGGCCAGCGCGGCGGCGGAGCGGTTGGCGGAGGCCAGCATGTGGCCATTCAAAGTTTCAAAGGCGGGGAAGCGCTCCTGGAACATTTTAAAGTCCGACGCCGTTCGCGAACCGGTGAGGCCGGAGAACATGTGGTTGACGCTATGGAACAGGCGCTCCTCGCCGAGATAGGCGAGTAGGCGGGGCAGATCGTTCCGGCGCCGCATCATCGGCTCGTGGTGCCGTTCTTCGATGCCGTAAACGCCGACGTGAATTTCGCCGCCGTCCGGCGTCGCGCAGGTGATCTCCTCGCTCAGGAAGAAATCGGCGTGGTGGCGCAGCGGCTCCACGGCCGCGATGGAATCGTGATCGGTCACGGTCACCAGATCCATGCCGCGCCGTTTCAGAGTCCGGTAAAGTTCCGCTGGATCGTTATAGCTCTCGCGGCATATCGCGCTCAACCAGGGAACGGTACACATGCCGGAAGCCGTTGTGTGGACGTGCAGATCGCACCTCATGCCTCCATTTACACCGGCTACCCATTACAATCGTGTGGCGGAGACAAAAAACATTCGTGAATTGATTTGTTCTGGCCGAAAATGAGCGGCCCCGCCGCCGCCCGCCTGGACCAAAAAGAGTTCGCGCCGAAAATTTGTCAGGAGCGCCCCCGGTTCGATATAATCCATCCGCCCGGTTCGATACCGGGTACCACGAAGGGAATGCAGCGGCTTTCGCGCCCGGACAGCACAAAGATTCGAGCGTTTCATTATCGCTAAATGCGTCATAGAAACCGGCAATTGCCGGTTTGAAGAGATTTTTTGCACTTTGGCAGAATTTCGATTAACATCGTAGGTTAAGGTTTCGAACCCTCATGCAGATCTTTCACCGGAGCGCCAACTCATACTCGAAGGTGAGCATCGTCTCCGGCCTGCTTCTGGCCGGCAGCGTCCTTGCGCTGGCATATACCATCGACCGAGGCGCCTACATTACGGACGTGCGGGTGGTGAAGGAGCAGCCGGTGCAGTTCAGCCACAAGCACCATGTTTATGACGATGGCATCGATTGCCGCTATTGCCACACGTCGGTGGAGAATTCGGCGAAAGCCGGGCTGCCGGCGACGGAGATCTGCATGTCGTGCCATTCGCAGATCTGGATCAACGCCGCGGCGCTCGAGCCCGTGCGCGAAAGCTGGCGCAGCGGCAATTCTCTCGAATGGACGCGGGTACACGATCTTCCCGACTACGTGTATTTCAATCACAGCATTCACTTGAATAAGGGGATCGGTTGCTCGGCCTGCCATGGCCAAGTGCAAAACATCACGTATATGTACAAACAGAACACCCTGTACATGAACTGGTGCCTGGATTGCCACCGGCAGCCAGAGAAGTTTATTCGCCCCCGCGCCGAGGTGTTCAACACGGCGTATGTTTATCCCTCGAACCAGATGGAGTTGGGCTCCAAGCTGGTGGCGGAATATCATGTTCAAAAGCTAACGGATTGCGCAACTTGTCACCGATGAACGGCCAAACACCCGATACACCAGCACCGAAGCGGGAAGCGATCGATATCGAGAAACTCCGGCGGCGGCTCTCCGAATCCACCGGTCCGCAATATTGGCGGAGTTTCGAGCAGCTTGCCGATACGCCGGAATTCCAGGCTTTCGCCGAAGACGAATTCGCCAATCGCACGCCGGATTGGCTGGACCCGGTGAACCGGCGGGCGGCGCTGAAGGTGATGGCGTCGTCGTTGGCACTGGCGGGACTTAGCGCCTGCACGAAGCAGCCGAAGGAGCTGATCGTTCCTTACGTGCGCCAGCCGGAGGAATTCACACCCGGCAAGCCGCTGTTTTACGCCACCGCGATGCCCGGCCCCGGCGCGGCCGTCGGTTTGCTCGTGGAGAGCCACTTGGGGCGGCCAACGAAGGCGGAAGGAAATCCGGACCATCCGGGCAGCCTGGGCGCGACCGACATATGGGCGCAAGCCTCGGTGCTGGATCTTTGGGATCCCGACCGGGCGCAGGTGGTGATGCACTATGGCGACGTCGAAAGCTGGGGAAGTTTCAACGGAGTCATTGCCGATTTGAAAAACGCGACTAAGGCGAGCGGTGGCGCGGGAATTAGCGTCCTCACTCCGCCCGTCACCTCGCCCAGCCTGGCGGCGCAGATCGATGGCGTCCGCAAGGCGATGCCAGGCGTCCGGTGGCACACTTGGGCGCCTGTGGGCCGCCATAACGTACACGAGGGCGCGAAGCTGGCGTTCGGCCGGTACGTGAATCCGGTTTACAAGTTCGAAAACGCGCAGGTGATCGTTTCGCTCGATTCGGACTTCCTCGTGAGCGGAGACGGGCGGGTGCGTTATGCCCGCGACTTCGCCGATGGCCGCCGCGTGCGCACCAACCTCACGGCCGAACCGGCTTCGAAGGCCGACCGGCAGGAAGGCTTCCAGGCCGGGCCGGAAGCGCCGCTCCGCAACCAGGCGGCCGCGCACGTCGAAGAGGACACCAGTCCCTCTCCCACGAATGTGGTCGAAGCCAAAGCCGAAGGCAAGCCGCTGGAGGAGACGACGGCGAACCGGTTGTACGTAATCGAGCCCGCCTATTCTCCCACCGGCGCCACGGCGGATCATCACATCGCGCTGCGCGCCTCGCAGATTGAAGGATTCGCCAGAGACCTCGCCGCCGCCGTGGGTGTTGCGGGGGCCGGCGCGGGAGCATCGCCCCATGCGGCCGTTGCGGCCATCGCCGCCGATTTGAAAGCTCACCGTGGCCAGTCCGTGGTGATTGCCGGGCAATTTCAGCCGCCGGCCGTTCACGCGCTGGCCCACGCCATCAACGACGCGTTGGGGAATCAGGACAAAACCGTGGTGTACACCGAGCCGCTCGAAGCGAACCCGGTGGACGCCGTGCAATCGCTTCGCGACCTTGTAGGCGACATGAACGCGGGCAAGGTGGATACGCTGTTCATTTTCGGCGGCAACCCCGCTTATGACGCGCCCGCCGATCTCGATTTTACGGCCGCGCTTAAAAAAGTGAAGTTGAAAGCCCATTTGTCGCTGTACAACGATGAAACCTCGATGCTCTGCGAATGGGCGTTGCCAGAAGCGCATTTTCTCGAAACCTGGGGCGACACGCGCGCCTACGACGGCACCGTAACCATTCAGCAGCCGCTAATCGCTCCGCTCTACGGCGGCAAGACGGCGGCGGAAATTCTTACCGCCCTCGGTGGGGATCCGGGCAAGAGCGCGCACGACTTGCTTAAGGAATACTGGCAAGAGCAGAAAGGCGAAAAGGACTTCGACCGCTTCTGGCGCACCGCGCTTCATAACGGCATCGTCGAGGGCAGCGCATTGCCGCCGGTGACCGTTGCGGCGAAGGCGCCACCGGCCTCCGCCGCGCCCTCCGGCACGGGAATCGAGATCGCCTTCCGGCCGGATCCTTCAATCTGGGACGGCCGTTTTGCGAACAACGGCTGGCTGCAGGAGTTACCCAAGCCGACGACGAAGGTCGCCTGGGACAACGTGGTTTGGATGGCGCCCGCCACGGCGCAGAAGTTCGGCGTACAAACCGAGGACGTGGTGGCGCTCAGCTATCAAGGACGCATGGTGGAGGGGCCGGTCTGGGTGCTCCCCGGACATGTTCCCGACGCGGTCACCGTGCATCTGGGGTTCGGCCGCACGCACTGCGGCCGGGTCGCCAATGGCACGGGGTTCGACGCCTATAAGCTGCGCGTGGCGGATTCGCTTTGGCATGGCGCGGGTGTGGAGATCCGTAAGACCGGCAAGACCTTCCCCATCGCGTCCACCCAGCACACGCAGACGATGGAGGAGCGCAATCCGGTCCGCATCGCCACGATCGAGGAGTACAAAAAGAACCCCGATTACGTCGGCAGGAAAGAAGACGCCGCCGGCGCCAAGCTCACCTTGTTCCCCGATTACAAATACGAAGGCTATAAATGGGGCCTGACGATCGACTTGAACGCCTGCATCGGCTGCAACACGTGCAACATCGCCTGCCAGGCCGAGAACAACATCGCAGTCGTCGGGAAGGCGGAAGTAGCTAAAGGCCGCCACATGCAATGGATTCGCGTGGACCGCTACTACGCCGGGAAGAGCCTGGACGACCCCGAACTGTACTTCCAGCCGGTGACATGCATGCAGTGCGAGAACGCGCCCTGCGAACTGGTCTGCCCCGTCGCCGCCACGGTTCATAGCGGCGAGGGCATTAATCAGATGGTCTACAACCGCTGCGTCGGCACGCGGTATTGTTCCAACAACTGCCCCTATAAAGTCCGGCGCTTTAACTTTTTCCTCTATTCGGACTGGTACACCGACAGCCTGAAGGGCCTGCGCAATCCGGACGTCACCGTGCGCAGCCGCGGGGTGATGGAGAAGTGCTCCTACTGCCTGCAGCGCATCAATGCCGCGAAGATTCTGGCCGAGAAGGAGAACCGCCGCGTGCGCGACGGTGAGATAACGCCCGCTTGCGCGCAGTCCTGCCCAACGCAGGCGATCGCCTTCGGCGACGTCAACGATCCGAACAGCAATGTGGCCAAGCTGAAGCGCCAGATGCGCAACTATGGCCTGTTGGAAGATTTGAACACGAGGCCCCGCACCACGTACCTCGGACGGTTGCGGAATCCGAACCCCGATCTGGAGAAAGCCTAATGGCCTTCGAGACCGAAGAAGTAGTGCGCCCGATCCCGCCCGATATCGATCCCGGCCCGGATAGCGTCCTCGGCCCCGGACACGACAACGCCACGGTCACCGACAAAATCGCCGGTGTTATTTATTCGCCGCTCCGGAAAACGCCGAAGCAGTGGTTCTTCGCCTTCGCCGCGGCGTTCTCCATGCTCCAGTTGCTGTTGATCGCCGCCGCCTGGCTGTTTTACAGGGGCGTCGGAATCTGGGGCATCGTGATCCCCATCGCCTGGGGGTTCGCTATCGTCAATTTCGTCTGGTGGATCGGTATCGGCCACGCGGGCACCTTGATCTCGGCCATTCTGCTTTTGCTCAAGCAGGACTGGCGCACGTCGATTAACCGATTTTCGGAAGCGATGACGCTGTTCGCCGTCGCCTGCGCCGGCATGTTTCCGGTGCTTCACCTTGGCCGGCCGTGGCTGTTTTATTGGCTGCTGCCCTATCCGAATTCCATGTGGATGTGGCCGAATCCGCGTAGCCCGTTGGTGTGGGACGTGTTCGCCGTCTCGACCTATGCCACCGTATCGTTATTGTTCTGGCTCACCGGGCTGGTGCCCGATTTCGCCACCATGCGGGATCAGGCCAAGCATCCCTGGCAACAGCGGCTTTTCGGCATGCTGGCGCTCGGTTGGCGCGGCTCGGCCCGCCACTGGTCGCGATATCAGATGGCGTATCTGTTGCTGGCCGGCCTTTCGACGCCGCTGGTCGTCTCCGTTCACACCGTCGTCAGCTTCGACTTCGCGATCAGCATTCTTCCCGGCTGGCACACCACGATTTTTCCGCCCTATTTCGTCGCCGGCGCGATTTACTCCGGTTTCGCCATGGTGGTGACCTTGGCCATTCCAACGCGCAAGTGGTTCCACATGGAAGATATGATCACGATGCGCCATCTGGAAGCTTCGGCGAAGCTCATGCTCGGCACCGGCCTCATCGTCGCTTATGGATATGCGATGGAAGCGTTCATGGCCTGGTATAGCGGAAATCAATACGAAAGCTTCATGTACTGGAATCGCATCACCGGACCCTATGGCTGGTCGTACGCCATGCTGATCGCCTGTAACATCGCCATCCCCCAGTTGTTGTGGTTCAGAGCCGTGCGGCAGAGCATTCCCGCTCTCTTCTGCGTCGCCCTGGTGATCAACGTTGGCATGTGGCTGGAACGCTTCGTGATCGTCATCACCAGCCTCACTCGCGATTTTGTCCCGTCTTCCTGGGGCATGTATTACCCGACAATTTGGGACTGGGCGACGTACCTTGGCACCATCGGTCTATTCACCACGCTGATGTGGCTCTTCGTGCGCTTCCTTCCGATGATCGCCATATTCGAGGTCCGCGAGGTGGTTCACACTTTGCAACATGAGCACCTTCCGGCGCCGAGTCCCGCGCACGGAGATTGAGAGCCGGCTATGAGCGCACTGGAACAAAAAACCGGTTTGCACGGAATTATGGCCGAGTTCGCCACGCCGGAGGAACTCGTGACGGCCGCCGAACGCGCCTACGCCGCTGGATACCGCAAGATGGACGCCTATTCGCCGATGCCGGTCGAGGGGCTATCGGAGGCCATCGGGTTTACACGCAACTTCGTCTCGCCCGCCGTCCTTACCGGAGGGCTGCTCGGTTGCATGGGCGGCTTCACGCTGCTTTATTGGATCTCCAAAATCGCGTACGCCCATAATATCGGCGGGCGTCCGCTAAACAGTTGGCCCGCCTATATTCCGATCACATTCGAGTGTACTGTGCTTCTGGCGGCGCTCACCGCCGTCTTCGGAATGTTCGCCATGAACGGGCTGCCGATGCCTTATCATCCCGTCTTCAACGTGGCCGCCTTCAACCGCGCCTCGAAGGACCGCTTCTTTTTGTGCATCGAATCGGACGATCCGAAATTCGATCTGGCGGGCACGCGGACGTTTCTCGAGCAGATGACGAAGTACGAGGTCGCCGATGTCGAGAACTAATCCGCTGCTCGTTCCCGCGGCCGGTCTTCTCGCCCTCGTCTCGCTGGGATGCCGGCAGGACATGCACGACCAGCCGCGCTACAAAGCCCTGGCGCAAAGCGATTTTTGGAACGACGAGCGTTCGGCCCGGCCGATGGTCGAGGACACCGTCGCCCGCGGCCAGCTTCGCCTGGACGCCGCCCGTTACACGGGCAAGGTGGACGGCGAGGATATCGACTATTTCCCCTGGAAGCTGACGCAAGAAGACCTTCAACAAGGCGAGTACCGCTTCAATATTTATTGCAGCCCGTGCCACAGCCGCCTCGGCGACGGCAATGGAATGATCGTCCAACGGGGCTACCGCCGCGCGGCGTCTTATCACACCGAGAAGCTGATGAAAGCCCCGGTGGGCCACTTCTTCGACGTTGTCACGAACGGCTTCGGCGCCATGCCGAGTTACGCCTCGCGCATTCCCGTCGACGACCGGTGGCGCATCATCGCCTACGTCCGCGCCCTTCAGCTTAGCCAGGCGGCGAAGCTCTCCGACGTTCCTCCCGATATCCGCCAACAACTGCAAGCGGGAGGGCCCACCGCCCAAGTGCCCTATGAAGACGGCCCCACCGCGCACTTGACTTGGTCGCCGCCGCGCAGCACCGTAAGCAATCCCGGACATCCGGAGATGCCCGCGCCGTTCTCCGGCGAAATTCCACCCGCCGCCAAGGAATCGAACTAATGACCGATTCGCCCGTACTTATCCAGCGCTACACCTCCTGGCAACGAATCGCCGGCGTGATCGGAGTTATTGGCTTGGTGCTCAGCGCCATCGGCTTCGTGGCCGACCGCCATCAGTTCTTCCAGTCCTGGCTATACGGCAGCCTTTTCTGGACGGGCATTTCGATCGGATCGCTGGGTCTTTATTTATTGCACAACGTGGTGGGCGGTAATTGGGGAGCCATCATCCGCCGCTTCCTCGAGGCCGGCGCGAAGAACATCCCGTTTTCCGGCATCCTCTTAGCGCCCATTCTGTTCGGGATGCCCGCGCTCTACTCCTGGGCGCGCCCGGAAGCCGCGCACGACCCCATCGTCGCCCACAAATTCCCGTACCTCAACACCGGTTTCTTCTCCATTCGCTTCGTAGGCTACTTCCTCATCTGGACCTTCTTCGCCTACCGCCTCAGCAGCCGCACCGATCTGCAGGACAAGACGGGCGATCCGGGTATCCAAGAAAAGATGCGAGCGTTCTCGTCGCCTTCGCTGCTTGTGTTTGTCCTCTGCGCCACCTTCGGTTTCTTCGATTGGGTAATGTCGCTCGAACCCGATTGGTACTCGACCATTTACGGCCTGATGTTCATCATTGGACAGGTGCTGGCCACGCTCGCGTTCTGCCTGGTCCTACTGGTGCGATCGTCGGAGGAGACGCCCTTCCGCGAACATTTGAACACGCCGCTCTATCACGACCTCGGCAACCTGATGCTGGCTTTCACCATGCTTTGGGCCTATCTTTCGTTTTCCCAGTTCCTCATCATCTGGGCAGGTAACCTTCCCGACGAGATTCCCTGGTATTTGCGGCGCTTCACCAACGGCTGGGGCTATGTGGCGTGGACGGTGTCGGTTTTCCATTTTTGCGTGCCGTTCTTTCTCCTGCTGCAGCGATTCGTCAAGAAGGATCCGCGCCTCCTCTACACGATCTGTTTGTATATGTTTGCAATGCGGGCCTTGGATATGTTCTGGCTGATCGAGCCGCCGATCCGGCCTGTTTTGTCGCTGCATTGGATGGATGTAACTTCGCTCGCCGGCGTGGGCGGCGCGTGGCTCTATTTATTTTTCCGTACTTTGAAAGCGCGCCCGCTTCTGCCCCTCCACGACGCGCGGCTGGAGAAAATGGTCCGGGTCCATCGCCATGCTTAACGACATTTTCGCGATCGTCCCGCCGAGGAGCTTTTGATATGGACCATCCCGTCAATCACGAAGTGTCTCCGGCATCCGGACATGAGACCCGCGACGCCAACGTCAAGCTGATCCTGTTGTCCACGGTGGGCGTCGCCATCATGGTGCTGAGCGTCTGTTTCATCACGGTGGGAATTTTCGATTACCTCAATACGCATCAAGAAGGGCCGCCGCAAACTACTTCTCTGGTCCGCCCGAAAGAGCCGCCAGCCGCTCCGCGCGTCCAGGAGCACCCCTGGGAAGAATACAAGGCTCTACACGCCGAGGAAACCCGCATGTTGAATAGCTATGGCTGGACGGATCAAAAGACGGAGACGGTGCGTATTCCGATTGATCGCGCCATGGCGCTTATCGTCGAGCGGGGACTTCCCTTGCGTGGAGATAAGCCGGCTGTTCCCGCTAAGAAAAATCCCAAGACCGCCCCGTCGACGGCGGCGCTGCAATCGCCGGAAAAGGATCGGGGAGGCCAATAAAATGCGATTTCTTTATCCGGTTGCCGCCTGCGCCCTCCTCGCCGGAAGCGCCCTGCAGCCGCTGGCGGCTCAGGATTTCCTTGGACGCCCCGAGCCGCTCCGCAAAGTGGGCATCGACCAGAATCTGAACCACCAGCTCCCGCTATATAGCGCATTCGTCGACGACGCGGGGAAGCCGGTTCGCCTGGGCGACTATTTTCAAAACCGTCCCGTGGTCCTCGCCTTTGTCTATTATCGCTGCCCCATGCTCTGCAATCTGGTGCTGGACGGCATGATTGCCAGCTTGAAACAGATCGAGCTCAAGCCCGGCGCGGATTACCAGGTTGTCGCCATCAGCATCGACGACCGGGAGACGGCGGAATTGGCCGCGGCCAAGAAGCGGACGTATTTGAAGCATTTTCCCGCGGCCGGCGATGGCGCTTCTCTCCATTTTCTGACCGGCCGGCGCGGCGATATCCTGCGAGTCGCCGACGCGGCGGGTTTCCATTTTACGTACGACCCGCGGCAGAATCAGTTTGCGCACGCCAGTGGAATTATGGTGGCGACTCCCGACGGCCGTCTGGCGCGATACTTTTACGGCATTCACTACGACCAACGCGACCTTCGCCTCGGATTGGTGGAGGCTTCCGCGGAAAAGATCGGCTCGCCCGTGGACGAACTCTTGCTGTTTTGCTACCACTACGACCCCACCACCGGCAAGTATGGGCTCGCGATTCAGAACGCTTTAAAAATCGGCGGAGGCGTCACCGTTTTCGCTCTCGTCTTCCTCCTGGCGATCCTCATCCGGAAGGACCGACGGGAGAAGCCCGGGCCCGGCGCCGCGATTGGCTCCGGCGGGCGTTGGAGGCCGGTGTAATAAATTATGGGCAGATTTCAAGTATTTCCCGACGCCGCCGCCACCAACGCCACCGCGTACGATTATCTTTATTACTTCGAGTCGATCGTAACCGTCGTCATGGTGGTGTTGATTTTCACCACCGTCGCGTTCTTCGCCTTCAAATACCGCCGCCGCCCCGGTAACGAAAGTACGCCGCTGATCCACGGCTCGACGAAGCTGGAAGTCACCTGGTCGATTATCCCGTTCCTGGTCATGCTGGTCATGTTTTTCTGGGGGGCTAAGATCTATTTCGACAACGGCAAACCGCCCGCCAACGCCATCGACATCTTCGTCGTCGGCAAACAGTGGATGTGGAAAGTGCAATACCCTGGCGGCCAGCGCGAGATCAACGAGCTCCACGTTCCCGTGAACCGGCCGGTGAAGCTGACGCTCGCCTCCGAAGACGTGATCCACAGCTTTTTCCTGCCGGCGTTCCGGTTGAAGCGGGATGTGGTCCCCGGCCGATACAATACCGAGTGGTTCATCGCGAACA
Source organism: uncultured Acidobacteriota bacterium (assembly GCA_963823105.1). GTDB lineage: Bacteria > Acidobacteriota > Terriglobia > Bryobacterales > Bryobacteraceae > JAJYKC01. Next base: position 62,650 of record CAWGKC010000002.1, on the reverse strand, counting down.
AACCCGGCCGGTATCACATCTTTTGCGCCGAATACTGCGGAACGGAGCACTCGGGCATGATCGGCTGGGTCACCGTCATGAAACAGGACGAGTACGAGAACTGGCTGTCCGGCGGAGGGTCCACTGGAACTATGGCCCAGCAGGGTGAAAAGCTTTTCTCTCAATTTGGCTGCGTCAGTTGCCACCTCAGCGAATCCGCCGGCCGGTGTCCGAATCTTCATGGCGTATATGGAACCAAACAACAGTTGGCCGATGGCACCGCCGTCCTGGCCGACGAGGCCTATATCCGCGAATCGATTCTCAATCCCAACGCCAAGATCGTCTATGGCTATAAGCCGGACATCATGCCCACATTCCAAGGCCAAGTCAGCGAGGAAAACCTTCTGCAACTGATCGCATACTTGAAATCGATCGGCGGAAAGCGTCCAGGCGAGGCTCCAGGCGCGCCATCTGGCGCCCCAGCCGCGCCGGCTAAAGCGAAACTTGTGAAGTCAGCGTCCGCAGGGAGCACGCAATGAGCACCGCGCTTGAAAATCCACGCACCGGAACACCGGTCAACTATCTGAACGTCGACGACGGCTGGAAATCCTGGCTGTTCACCACAGACCACAAACGGATCGCCATCCTCTATCTGATCTCGATCACCGCCTTCTTCTTCCTGGGCGGGCTGTTCGCCATGCTGATCCGGCTGGAATTGCTAACACCGCAAGGCGACCTGGTTAACTCCGACACTTACAACAAGTTTTTCACCATGCACGGGATCATCATGGTGTTCTTCTTCCTGATCCCGTCCATCCCCGCGACCCTGGGTAATTTTCTTATCCCGATGATGATCGGCGCCAAGGATCTGGCATTTCCGAAGATTAATCTGCTGAGCTGGTACATTTACATCGTCGCTGGGCTGATCGCCGTCGGCACCATCGCCTTCGGGGGCGTGGATACAGGCTGGACCTTCTATCCTCCGTTTAGCAGCACTTACTCAAGAACCTATGTAACGGCGGCCGCCATTGCGGTCTTTATCTCCGGCTTCTCCTCGATTCTTACCGGTCTAAATTTCATCGTCACGATACATAAGATGCGCGCGCCGGGCATGACCTTCGACCGTCTTCCGCTCTTCGTTTGGGCGCACTATGCCACCAGCCTCATTCAGATCCTCGGCACGCCGGTGGTCGCCATCACATTGGCGCTGCTCGGCCTGGAGCGTGTCGCCCACGTTGGAATTTTCGACCCCGCCATCGGCGGCGATCCGATCCTGTTCCAGCATCTCTTCTGGTTCTACTCCCACCCCGCCGTCTACATTATGATTCTTCCGGGAATGGGCGTGACCACCGAAATCGTCGCCTGTTTTTCCCAAAAGCGCCCGTTCGGCTATCCTTTTATCGCTGGTTCCAGCATCGCCATCGCCGTCCTCGGCTTCCTGGTATGGGGCCACCACCTGTTCGTTACCGGCCAATCCATGTACGCCAGCATCGTCTTCTCGTTGCTGAGCATGGTTGTCGCCGTACCTTCCGCTATTAAAGTCTTCAATTGGACCGCGACGATGTATCGCGGTTCCATCCGCTTCAATACGCCGATGCTCTACGCATTCGGATTTATTGGACTCTTCACGATCGGAGGACTTACCGGCCTCGTCCTGGCGACACTCGCCCTTGACGTCCACCTTACCGACACTTATTTCGTCATCGCCCACTTTCACTACGTAATGGTGGGAGGCATGGTGCTGGCCTATCTCGGCGGCATCCACTTCTGGTGGCCTAAGATGACCGGCCGCATGTATCCGGAAATCTGGGCAAAGGCCGCGTCGATCATCGTCTTCGTCGGGTTCAACTTGACTTTCTTCCCGCAATTTATTCTCGGCTACCTTGGCATGCCCCGCCGCTACCACGCCTATGCGCCGGAGTTTCAAGTATTCAACGTTCTCTCGACGGCCGGCGCCTCGGTATTGGGTCTGGGATTCCTGATTCCCATGATCTATCTGACGTGGTCGCTCTTCCGCGGCCCGAAAGCTCCGCCGAATCCCTGGAACGCCAAAGGATTGGAATGGGAGACCGCATCGCCCCCGCCCACTTTCAATTTCGATACGCCTCCTATCTGCACCGAAGAGGCCTACGCTTATTCCACCACGCACGAGGAGGTCACCGTTGGCTGAGACCACCGCTACTGCGGAACATGGGCATTCGCCCTATCTTCGGCACCACTTCGACACGATGGAGCAGCAGTATAGCTCCGCCACTTTGGGCATGTGGGTGTTCCTGCTCACCGAAATCATGTTCTTCGGCGGGATGTTCGCCGCCTATACTATTTACCGGGGCATGTATCCGCAGGCCTTCGCCAGCAGCACGCATTACATGAACGTAACGCTTGGCGCAGCGAACACTCTCGTTCTGATTTGCAGCTCCCTCACCATGGCGCTCGCCGTCCGCTCCGCGCAACTCGATCAACAGAAAATGCTGCGCCTTATGCTGGTGTTCACGTTGATCCTGGGGTTTGCGTTTCTTGGAGTGAAGGCATACGAATATCACGAGAAGTGGGTGGAGCACCTCATCCCGGGACCCAACTTCGAATTCAATAACCGCGCCTTCGCTCACGAGGTGCAAATTCTATTCTTCCTCTACTTCGCGATGACGGGGTTTCACGCATTGCACATGATTATCGGCGCCGGATTGTTGACCAATCTTATCGTCCAATCGGCACGCGGAAGGTACAGCTCCGAGTATTTCGCCCCGGTCGAAATCGTCGGTCTTTACTGGCACTTTGTCGATATTGTGTGGATTTTCCTCTTCCCGCTACTCTATCTCATTGGAGCGCACATACACTCATCATGAAACACGAAGCTGTCGCGGTAAAAGTCTACGTCGGAGTCTGGTTGGCGCTGTGCGCGCTCACTGTAACCACGTGGCAGGTGGCGCTCCTCGACCTTGGGGAGTTTAATATCGTCGCCGCCATCACCATCGCGGTGATCAAAATGCTCCTGGTGGTCATTATCTTCATGCACGTCCGCCAAGCCGATTCGCTCACCCGGCTCTTTGTCGGCGCGGGATTCCTGTGGATGGTGATACTCCTCGGCGTTACGCTCACCGATTATATGTCCCGAAGCTGGATGCCCGCCGGACAGTTCTATCCCTCCGGTCCGTCGGTCACCTCGCCCGTCAGCGGCGGTTAGCTAAAACAGGAGGGCCGGACCGTTCCCACCGGGAGGTATTCGAAATGAGGATTGCGTACGGCGTCGCGCTGGCGGCATTAGCTTGGCCAGTGTATTCGCAGAATCAAACCGCTGAGGTTCCGGTTAGTATGGTGGTTACTGCCGAAGGCACTCACGGCCACCAGCCGCCCGAAGTTCACAAAACGGAAGTGACGGGGTATCAGGGCAAGGAGAAGGTTGCGGTATCGGACTGGCTTCCGCTGCGCGACGGACACGCCGGCCTTGATTTCATGATCCTGATCGACGACGCCGCGAACACGAGCCTCGGATCGCAACTGGAAGATATCCGGACGTTCATCGCCAACCAGCCGCCGACGACGGCAATCGGAATCGCCTATATGCAAAACGGTACGGTCCAGGTTGCCGCAAATCCGACCACCGACCACGCCGCCGCGGCCGCCGCGCTGCGGCTTCCGATGGGCTCGATCGCCGCGATCAACAGCCCGTTCTTCTCGCTTCAAGAGTTGATCAAACGCTGGCCGCCGGAGAAGGCGCGCCGGGAAGTGTTGATGATCTCCGACGGCATCGACCGTTTCGGCGGGTCGGACCCGTATAACCCGTACGTCAACGAGGCGATCGACACCGCGGTGAAAGCCGGCATCCTGGTTTACACGATCTATACGCCGGGCATCGGCCACTACGGTCACTCCTTCTGGTCGATGAACTGGGGCCAAAACTACCTCTCCGAGGTGTCGGACGCAACCGGGGCCGAGTCGTACTTCGTCGGTTTCGGCAATCCGGTTTCTTTCGTGCCGTGGCTGAACGAGATTACCGAACGGTTGCAAAACCAGTATCTGGTAACGATCCTCGCCAAGCCGGGGAAGAAGCCCGGCTTTCAGAACGTGAGGTTCACGACGGAAATCCCGAAGACCGAAATTGTCTCCGCGCGCCGCGTCTGGGTACCCGAGACGAAGTAAGCCGGCAGGGTGGCCGGCCGCCGGATCCGGGACGTGGGAAGTCAAGTACTCTGGAGGGGTGATGAAGTCCCTCTATGTGCTGCTTCTGGCGCCGGGCCTGCTTTGCGCCGAAAATCATTCTCTCACCCTTAAGCAGGCGGTTGAGCGGGCGCTGCGTCAAAATCCCGAAGTGATGATCGCCCGGCTGGACGAACAGAAAGCCCAGTTGGGCGTACGAATCGCCCGCGACCCGTTTCTGCCGAAGGTCTTCGCGGGCAGCGGCGACGCATACACGTACGGCTATCCCAACAGCATCGACGGCGCCGCGCCCTCGATCATTCAGATTCGAACCGACATGGCGCTCTTTAACCGTTCGAAGAGCTTTCGGCTTGGCCGAGGCGCGGGAAAACGCCCGCGGCGCCGGCATCCAGGCCGAATCGAAGACCGATGAGATCGTTTACCGCACCGCCGCGGTTTTCTTGGACGCCGAACAAGCGGGCCGCGGCCTCGAATTGGTTCAACGGGAAGCGGAGAGCCTGGAACGCGTGCGGGGCGTGATCGCCGCCAGGGTAAGCGAGGGGCGCCAATTGGAACTCGACCGGCGGCGCGCGGACGTGGATCTGGCTCGCGCCCGTCAACGCGCCAAAGGGTTCGCCGAGGCGAAAGACTACGGAGAGGGTTCGTTGGCCATGGTTCTCGGCTACGCCACGGGCGACCGCGTGACGCCCGTCTCCGACGACGACGGTCTTGCGGCGGCTCTTGAGAAGGCGGCGCCCGCCGACGAAGACGCCGCGGCCGACGCCGCGCTCGGGGCGAGCAAGGATTTGAAAAGCCTGGCCTCGCAATTAGCGGCCAAGATATTAGAAGTCCGCTCGGAACGCGCCACGCGATTGCCGCAGGTCGGCCTCGTCGCGCAGTACGCCCTCTTCGCCAAGAGCAGTTATCAGGCTTACTTCGGAAAGTTCCAGGCCAACAACGCCCAGATCGGAGTAGACGTCACGTTCCCGCTGCTGCTCGGCTCGGCGTCCTCTGCGCAGGAGGCCCAGGCGCTGACCGATACCGCCCGCATCCGGGCGCAAGTGGGAATGGAGCGTAACCGCGTTTCGCTGGAAGCCCGGCACGCCTATCAGGAAATGGCGACTCTGGCCGACGCCCGCTCCCTGGCCAAGCTGGATCTGGAAGTCCAGCGCGATCAACTCTCGCTTTTGTTGGCCCAAATGGACGAGGGACGCGCGGGATCGCAACAGGTGGACGCGGCCCGGGTCGAGGAACAGGAAAAGTGGATCGCCTATTATGCCGCCGACAATCAGCTTCAACACGCGCGATTGAATCTCCTGCGCCAGACGGGTACGCTGCTGGCGGCGCTGCGCTAACGCGTGGAATGTGGTGAAATTTAGGATTAGGTGTATGATGCAGATTCTCCGCCCGCTCCTCGTCCTGCCGCTTCTCGCTTCTATCGTCGCCTGCAACCGCGACCCCAAAGAGGCCAGCCGTAAGTATGTCGATACCGGCAATAAGTATTTCACCCGCGCCAAGTACAAGGAAGCTTCGATCATGTACCGGCGCGCCCTGCAGAAGGACCTGAAGAATCCCGAGGCCTACTACCGGCTGGCGCTGGTCGATCTCAAGCAACGGCAGTTTAACGAGGCCGCGCACTCGCTCCAACGCGCCGTCCAGCTCGACCCTTCGAACTCCGACGCCTCCGCCAAGCTGGCCGATCTCTATTTCGCCAGCTACATTCAGAACCCGCCCAAGCGGAAAGAAGAGCTCGACGAAGTGCGCGCCATCGCCGACACCCTTCTCAAGAGGGATCCGAAGTCCTACGACGGTCTTCGTTTGCGCGCCTTCATCGCGTTGGCCGACAAGAACCTCGCCGAAGCGATCCGCCAGTTCGAGGCGGCCCGCCGGATCAAGCCCAATCAACCGGAACTTATCCTGGCCCTTTGTCAAACGCTTGTGGCGAACAAACAGGCGGACTACGCCGAATCGCTCGCCAAGCAACTGCTCGCCTCCAATAAATCGTACGCTCCGATCTACGATTTTCTATACGGCTATTACATTCGCGCCAATCGCCCGGCCGATGCCGAGGCGATATTGACGGCGAAAGTGGCGAGCGATCCCAGGAATGGCAATGCGGTGGCGCAACTGGCGGCGCATTATTACATGACCAAACAGAACGACAAGGTCGCCGCGACGCTGAACCAGTTGACCTCCCACCTCGCCACCATACCGGACGCCTACGTGATCGCCGGAGACTTTTATTACCGCGCCTCCGAGCCCGACCGGGCGCTGTCGGAATACAAAAAGGGCGAGAGTGCGCAGCCCAGCGAACGGGCGAAGTACCGTAAGCGGGAGGCGCAGGTTTTAGTGTCGCAGGGCAAATACGTGGAGGCATCGAAGCTCGTCGACGAAATTATCAAAGCCGATCCCACCGACGCCGAAGGGATCAGTATGCGCGCCGCTCTCCGCCTTCGTAACGGCAATGCCGAGGACATCAAGGGCGCCATCGCCGATCTGCAAGGCGTGCTCACCCGCAGCCCCGACGCCGCCAACGTCTATGAGATCCGCTTTAGTCTTGGCCGCGCCTATCTGGCGAAGTTCGAGGCGGAGAAGGCCGTCGCCGACCGCACCAGCTTGCTTGCCGATCTCGACCAGGCCCGGATTCAACTGGAGCAGTCGATTCAGACGGCTCACGACAAAGCCGGAATTAACTTCACCGCCGCGCGATTGGCGCTGGCGCAGGTGGATCTCGACAAGGGCGATCCGGCGCGCGCGTCGCAGTTGACCGACGACGTGATAGTGACCGAGCCGAATAACCTTTCGGCGCGAATGTTGCGCAGCACCGCCGACATGAATCTTAAGAAGTACGACGATGCCCGCACGGAACTCGAGACGGTTCTCAAATTTCGGCCGAACGATCCGAACGCGCGCTTTCAATTGGCGATGACGAACTTTCTCGACGGGAAGTACGACGCGGCCGATCGGCAGTTCGCCGCGATTCAGAAGGACGGCGACGCGCGCGGCTTACTCGGGCTGATCGATTCGAAAAACAAGCAGGGGAAATACAACGAGGCGATCGCCCTCATCGACGCCGAAATGAAGAAGGGCAAGAACGACAACTTCTACCGGTACATGTTGGCCAACACAGAGGCTCAAGCGGGTCAATTCAACGAGTCCATCGCGAATTTCGAAAAATTGATCGCGGTCAGCCCCAAGGTGGAGGACCTCTATCTCCGACTCGCCGAAACGTGTATGCGCGCGGGCGAGGCGGAGAAGGCCATCGCCGCCTTCAATCGCGCTCATGAGATCGCCCCGAACGAGACGTTCCCCATCCTGCGCCTGGGCATTATCTATGAAGGGATGGGCCGTCTGGAGGAAGCCCGCCAGCAATACGAGAGCGTGCTGAAGATTCAACCCGACCAACCGATCGCCCTCAACAACCTCGCCTTTATCAAGGCCGATGCGGGCACCGATCTCGATCAGGCGCTCACGCTGGCGCAGCGGGCGAATCAACAGGCCCCCGACGACCTCAATGTCAAAGACACCCTGGCCTACATTTATACGCGCAAGGGTCTGACGGACGAAGGTTTGCGCATGTTGCGCGAGATCGTCGCCAAGCGTCCGGATAGCGCAACCTTCCGCATCCACCTGGCCATGGCCCTGATGCAGAAGGGCGACAAAGCGGAGGCGCGCAAGGAGCTTGCCGTCGCCGAGTCCAACAAGCCGAACAGCGACGAGCGGCGCAAGATCAAAGATTTGATCGCCAAGGTGGGTTAATTTCCCGATTGCGCTCTTTCGAGTTCCAGCGGAACCCCAGTGTCCCCTACGTCGCGCCGTTCGCGGTCTTCATGGCGCTATTGGTGCTGGGTCCTTATCTTCCGCCCGCCGTCGACGGCCCATGGCGCGCCGTCGCGCTGACCGCCGTTCTGTGGTTCTTCTCGCGGAAGGTCGTCCGGCTGAAAGCCCGGCTCCTGGTTCCCTGCGCCTTGCTGGGCGTCTTTGTGTTCCTGCTTTGGATCGCGCCCGATACGCTGATGCCGCACTACCGCGATTCGATCCTGTTCCAGAATCGATTCACTGGAACATCGACCAATTCCATTCCCAAGGCGCTGCTTGCCAACCCGTGGATCCTCTTCTTCCGCGTCTTCCGCTCGGTGGCGCTGGTGCCGGTGATCGAAGAGCTTTTCTGGCGGGCGTGGCTGATGCGATGGCTGATCGACATGGACTTCGAGCGCGTTCCGTTGGGCGCCTTCTCGCCCTTCGCCTTCATCGCCACCGCCGTGCTCTTTTCGATGGAGCATGGGCCCTACTGGGATGTGGGCCTTTTGACGGGGTTCATTTACAATTGGTGGATGGTGCGCACGCGCTCGCTCGGCGACTGCATTCTCGTACACGCCGTCACCAACGCCTGCCTGGCCGGCTTTGTCATTGCCACGAATCGCTGGGAATACTGGCTGTAAAGCGTAAGTCTTGCACGGGAAGAAATACCGCGTTCGGCCTGGAAGTAGATTCCTAGACGGCAATTCGGACACAGAAATGCTTCAACAAATTTTGGGCGCGTAACGTTGTTACGCCGACGATACGGACACAAGCAATCCCTTAGTGGTTTCCGTTTTGCCGTTCCGTTCCGATTTACTTTCTTTCCTTCTTTCCTTTGTTTCCACTTATAATGCAACGTTGCTTTTTTACGAAGATCTAAAACCCGTTCATTTGCCCTTGCACAGGTTAGGGACCGCGTCGAACGCGAGCGGCCAGCGCCCACCTTTTTGCATTCGCGATCTCCAGGGCCTAGGTTGGAAATCACTTAGCGGCGAGGACGAAGATGATCAGTCGTCTCGCTCTTGGTTACACAATAGCGCGGGGGGTGGGAAAAGCGAGCGGCGGAATTCGCGAAAGGCGTGTAAGGCGTTGAGGGGGAAGGAGAAGAAATATTTTTGGGGATGGTGACTGCAATATGGCGGCCCCTGGGGTCTGGCAGAGGAGGGGATGAAAACAGGCCCGATTGAGCGAAAGTAGTGGATGCTGCGGACGATGTGGGCCGGTTCTGGTTTGGCGGATGGAACGGGAGGCGCCGCGGAAACTGAACGGGCACGCGAATGAGAGCAGCCGGACCTTTGACACAGAGAGGCCTCACTGATGGGGTTTTGACACGGTTGGGCCTGTTTTGGGTGCTTTTTGTCCCCGTCGCGGTCTTCGGCGAGTCAAGAAGTGTTTTAGAATGAAGAGTCCGTCAACGTCGGGGCGTAGCGCAGCCTGGTAGCGCACCTGCCTTGGGCGCAGACCGGCGGCTTCCAAAGCTTCTTTTAATTCTCCACACTTCTAATGGTTTCAACAATTTGGGGAATCTGCTTTTCGCTCAAAGCTAACCCCAATGGCTCCAATGAGAAGAGTTTTGACACGGTTTTGCCACGGTGCGATGAGGCGGAAAAAGCACCACGGCGCCTGGAGTTCGTGATTTTGCGGTTGACGCGGTCAGCGCAGCTCGGAAGCCTTGCAGTGAGGATTGCTTCCGAGTAAAATGCGGAGTTGTGAGTCTCGTCGAACTGCTGAAGCGCCACGAAGGAAAGACCCTCGAATACAAGCGGGATTTGTCATCCCCAGAGAGCATTCTCAAATGCCTGGTTGCGTTCGCGAACACTGGCGGCGGTATCGTCGTCATCGGTGTTGAGGACGGGTCAAAGAACGTCCGTGGCGTTCCCGACGTGCTTGCAGCGGAAGAGAAACTCGCAAACCTGGTCTCCGACTCGATCCGCCCACGCCTTGTTCCGGATATCGAGGTGATGCCTTGGCGAAATCTGAACGTGTTGGCTGTTCAGGTCTACCCCAGCAACACGCGTCCCCATTACCTGGAACGGCTGGGACCCCAAGACGGCGTCTTCATCCGGGTGGGCTCAACCAATCGAAAGGCGGACGCGCTGCAGATCGACGAACTGAAACGCCTAAACTGGATGAACTCTTTCGACGAGCAGGCCATCCCGGACCTCAAGTCGGAAGCCATCGACTTCCGAGCTGCTTCCGAGTCGTTTGCGCCTTACAGGCAAATGACCGCCCAGGCATGGACCACTCTGCGCATCGTCACGGAGCACCAAGGCCGTCAGGTGCCGACTATCGGCGGACTGCTTCTTTTCGGCAAGGACAGGTTCGCCCGGTTCCCGGATGCCTGGATCCAGGCGGGGCGCTTTGCCGGAACGAATCGAACACGTCTACTGGATTCGGCAGAGATCCGCTCGTTCCTGCCTCGCGCCGCGGAAGAAGCGATTACATTTTCACATAAGCACCTGACGCGCGAATCGATCATCGAGGGCGTCCGCAGGGAGGATCGTTGGTCGGTTCCTCTCGTAGCAATCCGGGAGGCGCTCATGAATGCCATCGTCCATGCGGACTACGCCCAGCAAGGGGCGCCCATCCGTATCGCTCTGTTTGATGACCGGATCGAGATCGAGAATCCCGGCCTTCTGCCGTTCGGCCTGACGATCGAGGACATTATGCAAGGTGTCTCCAAGTTGCGGAATCGCGTGATCGGGCGGGTCTTCCACGAACTACACCTGATTGAACAATGGGGCAGTGGGATTCAGCGCATGACCGCAGCTTGCCAAGAGGCTGGCCTGGAGGCTCCCAGACTGGAAGAAATCGGGATGCATTTTCGCGTGACCATTTCCAGCGCGCGGGTGAGGCAACCCCATACGGACGAGACGGACCAGCGCATCCTCGCTTTGTTTAGCGATGGAGTTGCCCGGTCGACGGCGGCTGTGGCGAAGCACGTTGGACTTTCCCAGCGAGCCACTCTGACACGGTTGAAGTCGATGACATCACGCGGCCTTCTTGTCGAAATCGGTACCGGTCCGCACGACCCGAAGCGCCAGTATATTCTGGCCTGAGAGTACCTGATGACCAGACGGATGATGGCGGGAGACCCTCTCGAGAAGGAGATCGAACTGCCCCTCAGATCGGGGGAATTCATCAGCGACTGCGCTTGCTTCTCATTGGCGAGCGGGTTTGAAGAGGCCGCGGCCAAGATCGAAGGTCTCACCGGAACCGACCCTTCATGAAGAAACGAGACCAGGCCAACCTCGACGCGGCAAGTTTGGACGAACTGGTCGAGGAGATCACGGTTGACGCCAACGGGGAAGACGAGCAGCTTTGGGCCTTCCGCCAAGCCTTCGAGGACAACGTCTCAGTGCCTTGCGAGGCGACCGTCATTGGCGAGCCGGTTAAAGTGATGAAGTTCGATTATGACGGGAACAATCGACGCGGGCTCACTGCGATGTGCCGCCGGGCGGATGGCACAAACTACGTAGTGGCGGCTTCCGATCTGGTGATTCCACTGAGCGCGTCAGGCGGGCGTTACCTGGCTGCGTATCGCAAATGGATGGGGCTTGCACCACTCCCACGCGGTACTCGCGGTAGAACCGTGCAGCAGACCGCCGTTGCGCCCCCAGATCTCGACGGTCCCATCGAATTGGTGGTCCTGTCGGTCAAACAGAAGTCTGCGCGCTGCCGCTTGTTGGGCGGCGACCGAACCTTCACTTTCCGAGCTGGCCGGCTCTGGGACTTAGTGCCCGGAGAGATCGCGGTCATACGGCCCGCGAAGCAGTGGATCTATGCGGGCAATCCCTATCTCTCCGGCGTAATCGAGTCGACTCGGCTTGATGCCCGGGCATTGAGGTTGGTCCCGCTGCGACTGGAGGAGCGGGGCCTTTGGAATCCCGCGGAACACTATTGGGGCGAGGAGGGTGAACCGATCGAGGACTGGGCGAAGCCAATCATCGCCCGCGGTCCGCGACCGGAGTTTGAGATGGAGCAGGTGCTGCCGGGGGCGGACTCTGATGATCCGTTTTCCGACCCGATCGGGGAATCCAATGACCGCAAGGACTCCGGCGATCGAGAGGGCGCATACAAGTTGCTGATGGATCTTTGCCACACTGATCTTCGTTGCCTGGACGCCCACTCGCACCTAGGCAATTTCGTCTTCGACCACCGACCCCAAGACGCAATTCGTCACTACGAGGCAGGGTTTCGAATCGGCGAATTATCTCTCGGCGCAGGGTTCCACGGCGTACTGCCGTGGGGTTGGATCGACAACCGGCCGTTCCTACGATGCATGAATGGCTTCGGGCTATGCCTTTGGCGCCTCGGCCGTTTCGACGAGGCTGGGCGCGTTTTCGATCGTATGCTATGGCTGAATCCGTCCGACAACCAGGGCGTGCGCTTCCTGATCGATCACGTGCGGGCGAAAGCCCCATGGGAAGGTAGCCGATGACTGGCTGCCCCGATACCTGCGAAGAGAGAACCAAGCACATTTGCCGCGTGCGCCGGCGTTGGCTGCAGGCGTCGCGAGCGACGCCGATGTACCCCTCGACGTAGTAGACGCCATCGGGAACACAATTTCTCTCCTGCGGGCCGCATCTTAGCGGACAGCAGGAAAGACAGCAAACTAACTTAATCGACACAAAATGAAAGGCGCTGGGTAGAATCCCAGATTCTACCGCCAGCCGTACCGCTATTGATTCTAAGAGACGAAGCGCAAAGAATCAGCGCAGCCTGGTTTGAAAAAAGGACACCACCGCCCGTCACGATTCCCTGCAACCGAGATACGTCATCGACCGCCTGATCCCGAAGCAGGCCACGCTCCCTAACTCCCTGATTATAGAGCAAATATTTACGCAAAAAAACTAGCGTTGAACGCCAAAAATACCTCTCTGGGTGGGCAATTGGGTGGGCAGTTTCATAGGAGCTGATCTCCCGGTTGTCTTCGCTTCTCACTTCGCAATTATCAGACCCAACACCGCGATGCTATCGAGCACCCGAACCAGCAGCAGCGTGATGAACGTCGCGACGGCCAAGCCTCAGTCCTGCGCGTACACAACCGTTGTCACAGCGGCCCTCCGCGGCTTGGGTAATCCACTAATGTTTAGCAGAAGCCCTCGGAATTGCGATTCCTAGTATATCGTTTCATTAAAATATAACCTCATCTAATCCACCGAACTTCTTCCAGCGGCGAACGACGGGCGCGGCGTTGATCTGGGCGACTCCGCGTAGAATCCGATCCCGCAACTCCTCCCAAGTTTTCACGCGGATGTGTTTCAGGAAGGTCCGCGCCATCTTCCCGAACAGCGTCTCGACGATGTTGAGCCAGGACCCGTGGGTCGGCGTCAGCACGTATCGAAATCGGTTCGGGCGGGTAGCCAAGTACGCTTGAGTCTCTTTGGAAATATGCGCGGAGTGGTTGTCCATGATCAGACGGATGCTACACTGCGGCGGATACTAGCCGCCCAGATCCTTGAGCAAAGCGATGAATTCGACACTGCGGTGACGACGCTCGACGCGCGCCGTGACGTGGCCGTCGTGCAAATCCAGCGCCGCCAGGATGGAACAAGTCCCCAGCCGCTTATATTCGTGGTCGCGAGCCACCTCCGCATGCTCGCCGGCGACCGGAAGCCAGTCCGGCGCGGTGTTGGCGATGGCCTGCAGGCCGGGTTTCTCATCCACCGGGACCGCGATTACCGGCGGGGTGCGCCGCTCCGGCCGCCCGTTCTTCATTCCGCCGCGCGACGGCCTGGTAGACCAGGAGAACATTCTTCACCTTCTCGTCGAACCGCGGATCGCGCCGCTCCAGATAATACTTGATCTTTTCGGGGTGACGCGGCTGTTCGGCCAAAATCCGCTGCACCGTGGCTTTGACGGCTTTGGCCAACGACGGATGGCCCGCCTCCACGGCATGGCCTCGTACATGATTGGGCAATGCGCTCGCGTGCTCCACATCTCGGCGGCGTAACCCAGATCTTTGGGCTCGATGCACGCCAACGAGACTACCCAGGCGCGCCACCTCGGTGATGCTGGGTCCCCTGGGGCGATGGTAAGCGTCCTTGAGAGCGGCGCGTGGGCCAACCGCCAGAGCGCGATTGATCCACTTGGCCACGCTCTTGCGGGTCATGTGGAGATTGCGCGCAATCTGAGCGACGGTCTCGCCGGCGTGGTAGCGCGTGAGGATCTGCGCCCGTTGGACTTCGCGGAGCGGAGCCGTGGGGGCTTGACGCAGGCGCCGTTCCAATTCGCCGGGCTCCATGGCGAGCTTCGGTCGTTTGGATTTGCCTGCCATACCTGAAGAAATGGAATGGCTCGACACTGATGTAGTTTACATGCAATCCGCGCTTCAGGAAACTCCAGAAATTCTTCAGCGCATTCGTGTTAACGTTGCGATTTACGAATGCTACCGCCTGGCTGATAACGGCGTCCCGATAGTCGGACTCCAGACCATCATAGGATTCCAACTCGTCGCTGAAGAGAGCCGCGCCCGCTTCGATTCGTTCGCGCGTGAGCGGCTGCGATCCCTTCTTGGTACGGGCGTCAATATGCCCGGCGATAACTTTACCGCCGCGCTCGACCATTCCGAACACGATTTCCTTTCCATCCGGGCGGCATCCGGTGATCTTTTCCGTCCTGATGGCTGCATGCGTGTTATGGGCATTCCCGCGAATGAATGTTTTATCCATCTCGACTTCGCCATCGAGTGGATCAAGGCCCTGATCCTGCATGGCAAGACGAATCCTGCGGAGCACGAACCAAGCGGTCTCCTGGATCACCTTCAGACCTCGATGAATCTCGTCAGAGCTGATGCCGTTATTGCAGGAGACAAGAAGCCATGCGGCACACAACCACTTTTCGAGAGCGATAGAGCTCCCCTTAGAAGATAATACCGGTCTGGAGAGAGAAGGTAGGACGCGGATGCCCGGTACATCACTTCCAAATACGCTGTTTGGCAAGCAACGTCAGTTGATCGGAACCGCATTGCGGGAATTCTACGACCCCATCCGGCCATCGCGGTTCCAACCATGAACTGGCGGCAATGCTCAAACCTGAAGAACCAGATAGCTGCGTCGCGGAGGTTATCTTCGCATTCCATAATCCGGAATGCGCCACGATGCATGGAATGTCAAGTATCTTAATGTCCACAGTAGGCTCAGCCTGGGCTGAGGCGAAGGCCTTTGGTGAAGTCGAATAGGCCATACAGACGGCGGGTTTCGTAGCCCAGCATCAACCAACTCCGCCCACGGAGGTATTCCAGCCGCGAGATAGGGAACAGGTGATTGGCGTTGAAGTTGAACATGGATGGAGGGAGGAGGACAAGAAGGGCGGACTTACGGAAGGCCCGCCCACCTCGGCAGCGCCTTTGTGGGGTTAGCAATCGGACTCCTCCGTACCCGTTATTATCAACACCGGGGCATGATCGTAGCCCGCTTACGCGGTCGACGGATCGAGACGTTTGTTCGCTGTGCGGAGACTATCTCCTCCCCACAGCAAGATCTCCGAGTGTTCGACCAACCGGTCGGCCACGGCGGTGACGATAACGATGATCGTATTAACTAGGATGTGTGCGCTGCCAACGCTATTTCAGCTATCCACGAAGAACACCCGGCCCATACGGCAACTCAAACTCCGTCTGTCGCAGGGTCGCCCCATACTTGGACTTGGTGACGACAGCTTTAATGAACTCACGCCTCCGCATGCCCTCAGGTACTACTTTTTTTACAGATCGCAACTCCAATCGCAGGTAGGAAGCGTGACGTAACGCGTTGCCTCCTGGAGTGCTCATGGGATTGCCAAACATAACATCCACTTTTTCGCGAACTTGGTTCAGAATCAGCAGGCATGTCATTGAGCGAAAACATCGCACGCCCAACAGCCGAACCGATCGACCGATCAGCGCTGCGTAGTTTCCGTCTGGCGTGCTCGTATCGTCGTATTCACATTTGGGTACGAGGGCGGCCAATGAATCAAGGACCACAAGTTCTGGACGTAAGTCGGATATGAGTCTTGCCATCGAGTCGAACCCAGCCTCCGCGGTATCTGGTTCGCAGAGGATAATCTCTCCAACGTCCACGCCAAGTTCGGCTGCCGACTTCATGTTCAACGTTCGCTCCGCGTCAACGAAAACCGCACGTCCCCCATGCGCCTGGACTGAGGCGACCGCACGGAGACCTACAGTTGTCTTGCCACTGCTGGACGGGCCATAGATTTCGGTCATTCTTCCTCTTGGCCAACCTCCGCAGTCAAGGGTTGAGTCTAGCTCGCGCCATCCCGTCGGGATCACGGGATGGCTTTCGCGAGTTTCGCGAATTATATGTTTGCCATGCAATTGGCGCAGATCGTAGAATGTCTTGACTTGGTAGTCCATATGATCTCCTAACCTGAACAAGCGTGACTAAATTAACCGATTCTATTGATTTGAATTATTAGAGTGAACGTTTCGGCCGCCTGTTCTCGCGAAATTCGCGGTTGACGGCCGGTTAACTCAACATTGTATGTTCGGTTTGCCTTACTGCGTAATAGGAATACCACCTTGGTCACTCTTGCCTAATACTTCTAGCCCGGCATAGTCGAAACCAATCAGGATATCGATGATGATGCAAGAATAGTCATCGAATACCTGCCGAAATGTTGCGAGCGCTGGATCTCCGGTGCTCTCTCCTGCTTCCAGTGAATCATCATTCGAGCGCCTGTGTCGAAATGGTGCGCCCAAGGAGTCACTGAGCTTTTCTACGCGCATCACATTTGTAATGTTGACCACGCCAAGTGGGCTGAATTGCCGCATGAGGCCTTTTGTGAGAATGTGTTCAGCGCTGCCACCGTGATCGAGATCGATTTCGTGCATTGCGGGAAACGCTTCTAGAACGAAGACCGGGTCGAGGCGATTCTGGGGCGACGCGCAAACAATGCGCTCGTGTCCGTTCTCTCGGAGAAGGGGACGGATGGAAGGTACAAACCCGGACGCGACAAGAAGACGCGCAAGACATATCTGAAGTTGGACGACGGCGAGTGTAGTCTCTACTACCATAGCGTCATCGACGACAATCTGGGGCTTTGCTCTCCGTGGTTGCCGACGGGGAGCCCTCTCCGGCTGCAGTTCGACTGCAACTGCCGCAGGTACTGATAGCGGATGATGCGCAAAGGTCAAATCGAATGTCGATTTCGGAAGAACGTCGTCGGCGGGATGGCCGACTACGATCCGGTGCAGGAACTTGTCGCGTTCTCGGCAGGGTCGACCCAGAAGTGTTTTTGCCGCGTAATGTTTCCAGAGTGAGGTAGGCGTGCGCGACCATGACCGTCGTGACTTGATGGTGCCACCCTTGCCAGCTGCGGCCTTCGTAGTGATCCAGGCCGAGTTCTTCTTTGAGTTGGTGATAGTCCTGCTCGATCTTCCAGCGGCACTTGACGAGCCGTACAATACGCCGCAGCGAGTAGTCCGCAGGAAGGTCGCAGAGGCAGTACTTGGTCGGCGCCTTTTCCGACTCCGGACGCTCCGCCAATAACCACACCTCCTTGCCCGGCGGTCTGCCGCCCAGATGACGATGGGATGGCTGCGCGCGAGCCGCCCAGAAGCGCGACTCCAACCAGCCTTTACTCCCTTCGCACCAGCGAATCGTCCTCCAACCTTTGGCTTGCCTCGCCGCCTCTTGCGCGGTGGTCGGCCTTTGATTCCCGTAGCGGGCCGCGATCGGCGGGCTCCCTTTGCCGGCAGTTTTCAACGGGGCGATCTTGGGCGGCTTCAGCCACACTCCGACTTGCGGCAGGACACCCACTGCGTATTTCAGTTCCCGCCTTTCCAATTCTTCCAGGAACTCAGTGCCATCTCTGTAGCCGGCATCGTCCAACACCACTCGATCCGGCAGTCCCCACTCTCGGATCTGATCGATAATCTCCAGCGCCAGTTCCCACTTCTTGCGAAAGACGATTCCCTCCGGAATGCCGGTCTCGCGCCGCCGCTAGGCGTCGTTGGCCCAACTCTCCGGCAACTACAGCCGCCATCCGAGGGGCACATTTCCTTGTTCGCCAACATGATGAACGCTCACTGCGATCTGACAATTGCCCGTTTTTCCTAATGTGCCTGAGCACTGCCGCCACACCGCTACCGAGTGCGCGCCCTGTTCGGGGAATCCAGTGTCATCTACCACCCAGGCCGGATCCGGCTCCAACTCGGCCGTCATTCGTTTCCCTAGCCGCTCCCAAACCGGGTTCCACTCCGACGGACTTTGTCCAATGAACTGCTGCATGGCCTGCACGTTTCCCTCTGGTAGCCGGGTTGCCAACGGCTCGATGGATTTCCGTTCGCCATCCAGCAGCAGGCTGCGCACGTACACTTCTCCCCAATGGCGCCGCTCACTCCTGCCCACCGGCTCCAACAGGTCCACAAGAAACTGCTCCAGCCGCTTCCGGCAACGCACCGCCTGGGCATCCGTCATGCTCAAACATATCAGGGCTTCTCTGTCAATACTTAGCGTAGTAATACTAGATCACGTCGACTTCGCAACCGATGACGTCTTCCGGAAGCAGAGCGATTTGTAAGATATCTGCAAGGGGTTGACGCGAGCCACAGCTTGTGCCGTTGAAACGGACAACATCGCCAGATTCTTGGGCCGGAAAGTGAACGGCAATTACCAGGATGAGATGGGTGACCCGTTCAACGCGGGCATGGAAGAAATAAGTGTCCCGCGCGTTTTGGGGAGCCTGACGTCAGTGGTCGAAATGTGCCCGTGTGGAAATGCCGCGCGAGGGTTTCGAATCGATTGCGTTGCGAACGCGGTGCTCCCTACTTAGATAGGCCAATCGTTAGGCAGAGCACACAATCTCCTCGCGGTCCCCAGCCTGCGAAGAGGCTTTCGTTAAGCGGAGCGGCGCTTCACGCAGGTGATGTCGCCATTTGCGTGAGAGGCGGATCCAACATTTGGTTTCAACGACGCCACCCGAAACAATTCACGGGTCTCGCCAATCGTCTTAACGAGTTCTTCTTCTGTCGCTCTCATTTCAGAACAGATTTTGGAGTTTGATTGCGCGAGCTCGTAACGGCGGTAGAGGATCTCCCGTTTGCGATCGGATAGGTCACGTATCCTTCGAATGAATGCCTCGGCCGACCTCGTAGGCAATACAGGCCGAGTAGGCTTTGCGCATTCAAATGAGAGCGCACTCCTGAAGAATGTGATCAGATCGTCAGCCGATTTGATGGAGCCAGTGAGGATTTCTTGAATAGCATCCTTCAACGCATTGCGCGCCCAGAATTCTGAATCGGCTCCGGGCACTCGGCGCGAATGTAGCAATCGCAACCCAGGAGTCATCCGACCAATGACAGCCTCGATTGCGAGAGGATCTCCCTCTCGGGCTGCAGCAATCATGTGAGATAATTGAATCATTCTCAATTCCCCCTATTGTGGAAGTCCTAAACCATCGAATGCTCGTTGTTCGGTACTACGGGATAGTAGCAGTACTCCTAGGAAGTTCTCAGGTATTTGCTGTAGGAGATGAGACTCTTTGAGAACAACGAGTCCTAAGCCACACAACACCAATGATGACCACATCATCTGGGTTTTACGGCACGGCCGAAAGCGCGCGTTCGAAGCGGACAAGGGATGACACGATCAGAGTGTCACGGCCGCATATCGATTCATGCGCATTGGAAATGTACGTGCTCAAGACGATTTCGCCAGCGGCCGAAGCTGAACTCGAGGAGCATTTGATGTTTTGCCATAGCTGTCAAAATGAACTGGATTCCACCATTAAATTTGTGATGGACGTCAAGTTAGCGCTATGTCTAATCGGTAAGCGTCAGGTCAAACCATCTCTCGGGGCTTCGTCTTTCGTGCTTTAGAAGGTTGCTGAGTGCGCCGGGATAAACCGGCGTGGAGTTGTGAATGAAAGAGTCATGCAGGAAAGGCGTAGCGAGCCGTCCTGGCCCCGAGTCATGCGTGACCACCCGTAAGGCTGGCATCGAAGCGTTGACGGTATCGGACGCCATTCGGGCGTCGTTAGCCCAAGTTCGTCGCGACTGCCAGCATTTCGGCTATTTTGAGACATTCGGATGGAGTAAGCTTTGCCTTTGCAACGACGGCTGGCGAAAACGGCGATGTAGTGTAGACCTACCCTCTTGTAAGCGCGGTTTGATTCGTGACACGATCGGCACAGAATGTTTTTGCGGCCGCAACCACCGCGGCAAGGATGGCAAGGATCACACCTACTGGTCGCTGGTGGAAACGGTGCGCACGCCGGATGGTCCGCGCCAGAGGACGGTCTGCTACCTGGGCGAGTTGAACGGTTCGGTCGAAGGCGCGCTGGCTGAGACGGTCGAGGTCTTCAATGGGCAGGGCGAAGCGCGGCAGCTGAAGCTGTTTCCGTCGCATGTGGCGCCGCCGGAAGACGATCCGCAAGTAGCGCGCGTGCTGGTGAACGGGGTGCGGCTGGAAAGAACGCGGCAGTTCGGGGCGTGCTTTCTCGGACTGGAACTTTGGAAGCGCCTCGAACTGGATCGGTTCTTCGAGCAGTTCAGTCGATGCGATCCGGCCGATGTGCCGTGGTCGCGCGTGGCGGCGTTGCTGGCGATCAACCGTCTGTGCGCGCCCGGCAGCGAACTGGCCATCGAGCAGCGCTGGTATCCCTCCACCGCGCTGGACGATCTGCTGGGGATCGAAGAGGGCAAGATCAACGACACGCGCCTGTACCGCTGCCTGGACCGCATTCTGCCGCATAAGACGAAACTGGAACGGCATCTGAAAGCCCGCTATGGCGCGTTGTTCGGAGCCGAGTTCGACGTGCTTGCTCTACGATCTGACGAGCACGTATGTGGAAGGGGCGGCGGAGAAGAATCCGATGGTGCGCCGCGGCTACTCGCGCGATCACCGTCCCGATTGCGAGCAGTTGGTGATCGCGCTGATCGTCAACAACGAAGGTTTCCCGTTCAGCTACGAAACCTTCGACGGCAACCGCACCGATGTCTCGACCATGGAAACGATTCTGCGCATGGTGGAGCGCAAGTACGGCAAGGCGCGGAGGATCTGGGTATTCGATCGCGGCATCGTGAGCGAGGAGAATCTGGCGGCCATCCGCAAGCGCGGCGGCCAGTATCTGGCGGGCACGCCGCGCAGCCAGATGAAGCGGTTTGAAGCCGAACTGCTGAAAGACGACTGGACCCAGGTGCGGCCCGAAGTGGAAGTGAAGAAGGTGGCGATTCCGCGAGGGCGAGGAGACATACATCCTGTGCCGCACGGCGGGCCGCAAGGAAAAGGAGAAGGCGATCCGCAACCGGTTTTCCAACAGCATGGAAACGGCTCTGAAGGCCCTGGAGAAAACCATCGCCGCGGGCCGGCTGAAGGACCGCAACAAGATGGAGCGGCGGCTGGGAAAGATCCAGGCCCGGCATCCGCAAGTGAACGATCTGTACGATGTGGCGCTGCGGGATACGGCCGAAGGCGTCCGCCTGTTCTGGCAAATGAAAGAAGACCGCAAGAACTGGCGCGAATCCCGCGAGGGCGCCTACCTGCTGCGCACCAATCTGCAAGCGGAGACAGCCGAAGAGTTGTGGGCGAAGTACATGCAGTTGACCGAGGCCGAAGCATCATTCCGGGCGCTGAAGAGCGAGCTTTCGATCCGGCCTCTGTTTCACCAACTGGAGCCGCGCGTGAAGGCTCACGTCATGGTGGCGTTCCTGGGCTATGCGCTTTGGGTCACGCTGAAACATCTGCTGAAGCGACGGTCCTCGATTGTGCCGAAGCCCTCCCCCAGCGGCGTCGATAACGCCCAGCCTCTGTCGCCGATGAGAGCGCTCGCTCTGCTTTCCACCCTGCAAAGCGCCGACATCGTTCTTCCCACCACCGACGGTCGCGAGATCCGCCTGCGCCGCATCACCGAGCCCACTCCGGAGCAGAAATCCCTGCTCCGCCAGCTCGGCATCAGCCTGCCCGACCACCTTCGAATCAATCGCGAATGTAGTGCAGACTCAGCCCTCGCCTGAACCTGTTTTCAATGGCTTAGCAAATCTGCGGCCAAACTCGTGACGAACTTGGGTTAGTGACAGAAACTTAGGGTTCATGGTGGTGGGAAGCTTGGAGCCTGTCGGAATGAAAAAAACCAACAAGTGATGAGTTGAGGCCGGAAATTCCGATGGCGAGGGCTCTGACCGCATATTTTTCGACGGGCGGAGCGATGCGAGCCGCCGAAGCGCGATTGTGAGCCGGATTTCGAAGGTTGGCGAGGCTTTGGGGGCGATTTTCAAGCCGCCTGAGGCGGGCGGCCGGCCCGAAACAGTTTCAGCAGGTTATGCGTGGCGCAGATCAGCTTCCATTCCGCCTGAACCCTCGTCAGCCCGCGGAGCAGAAACGCTCGAATGCCACGGGCGGCCTTAATCTGCCCGAATACCGGCTCCACAATCGCTTTGCGCATCTTATACAGGGCCCGGCCCGCTTCGGTTTTCAACTTCCGCTTCATTTTCTCCGTTGCGGTATCCGCTCCAGGTCGCGGGATCCTCGGGCCGCGTCGCGCCGGGTGGCTCCGGCCGGCCGTGCTTCTGTTTCCCGATGGCAACATACAACTCGATGCCTTTGACCCGCTCATCGTTTACCTGGTCTTCGCTGAAGTAACCCGCGTCGGCGGTGGCGGCCTCCGGTTTGGCCCCATATTTTGCTCCACCCGCTCCAGCATCGGCGCCAGTTGCTGCTTGTCGTTGCTCTCCTGCGTGAGTCTCGGCGGCCACGATGATCTGCGCCGCGCTGTCCACCGCGATCTGCGCATTGTACGCCTGCACGAAGCTCCCTTGTGCGCTCCATCCGGCATGATCCGGCTTTCCGGATCGGTGAAGTTGCGTTGCGCCTTCGGCTCCGGCCGGGCCTGTTCCGGGATCGGGTATCCGCGGCGGACGCCCTCCAAACTTCTTGCCGCGCTTGTCTTCCTTCTGCCGGCGCTCTTCCAGTTTCTCTTCGGCCAGCTTTCTTTGCGGCCTCGGCGCGCTCCCGCGCCTCTTGCTCCAGCGCCGCTTTGGCTTCCGCGATCTTCTTCAACCGGCTCTCCCGCCGCGCCAGTTCGGCCGGTCAGTTCGTCGCCCCGCTTCCCTTTGCCATACAGCGCGTCTTCGGCCGCATCGGTCTCCGCCGCCTGCGCCAGCAGCTTTTCCACTTCCGCCCTCAGTTGCTTCTCTTTCTCCTCCATGCGGTCGTAGCTCATCGCTTTGTGCTTGCTCGCATTGGCCTGCAGCTTGGTGCCGTCGATCGCCACGTGCCCCAGCTTCACCAGCCCCGCCTTGTCGCACAGCTGCAACACCTGCGTGAACAACTGCGCCAGCGCCGGCAGATGCTGCTGGCGGAAAGCGGCGATGGTGTCGTGATCCGGGTGCTGGTCCGCGCAAAGGTAGCGAAACGCCACGTCCTCGTAGCTGGCGCGCTCCATCCGCCGCGAACTCATCACGCCCACGCAATAGCCGTAAAGCAGCACCCGCACCATCATCACCGGATGATACGCCGCCTTCCCGCGCCCATCGCGCCGCCCATAAAAGCCGTAGATCTTAGACAGATCCAGACCGTTGGCCAGTTCCGCGATGAAGCGCGCCAGATGATTCTCCGGCAACCAGTCCTGCAAAGAAGGCGGCAGCAAAAACGGCTGATCCAGATCGCAGGTTCGGAAGCTCTTGCTCACAGACCCAGGATAACGAATGCCGAAACATTCGTCTACGAAAATGTTCTTGCGAAATCGCGCCCCAAACGGCGGAATCTATCTCCGACAGGCTCCTAGCAGGAGCGGCGCGGCAGGAAAAGCCGACGATCCGAGGTGCTTGCATGCCCGATTGACAGTATGGCTCCTGTGTCTGGCGATCGTTCGTTTGGTGGCAGCCGGTCTTGAAAAAGAGCGGTTCGACCCGGCTGGAGAGAGTGATTTTCGATTCGCTGCCGGGCCGCGCCGCGTATATCAATGAACATTGCTGTCCAAATTAGCGGGCTAACTGGGCGCGGGAGCGCGTGGAGGCCGCCGGCCGGTGAGAGGTTGAGCCCCTGATACGCTGGATTGGGTTCCCGACAAGAACCAATTCAACCACAGGAGACTCAACCTATGTACAAAGTATGCAGCATTTTCTCGCAGGTGTTGAAGCTGTTCTCGCGCGGGGAATTCGAGAAGGCGGTGAAGGAGCACAAGGCCGAGCGGCACGCGCGGGGTTTCACCAGTTGGGGCCAGTTCATGGCCATGCTGTTTTGCCAGTTGGGGCGGGCGCATTCGCTTGCGCGAGATTTGCGGCGGCCTGGCGTGTTGCGAAGGGCAGTTGAAACATCTGGGAGTGCCGGTGGCGCCGAAGAAGTCCACGCTGGCCTACGCCAATGAGAACCGGCCGTGGGAGCTGTACCAGACGGTGTTCGAGCAGACGCTGTTGAAATGCCGGGAACTGGTGCCAAGCCAAGGCGGGCGGAAGAAGTTCCGTTTCAAGAACAAGCTGATGAGCCTGGACGGGAGCATCATCGATCTGTCGGTGAGCATGTTCGACTGGGCGAAATTCCGGCGGACGAAGGGCGCCATTAAGCTGCACCTGCTGCTGGACCACGACGGCTACCTGCCGTCGTTCGCGGTGGTGACCGAAGGCAAGACCAGCGAGATCAAGGTGGCGCGCACGCTGCGGTTCGATCCGGGAACGATCCTGGCCATCGACCGCGGCTACATCGATTACGAGTGGTTTCGGGAACTGACGCGGGAGGAAGTGTACTTCGTGACGCGGATGAAGGAGAAGGCGGTTTACGAGGTGAAGGAAGAATTGCGGGCGCCGCAAAACAGCAACGTGGTGAGCGACCAGATCGTCTGCTTTCCGCGGTTGGCGCGGGAAGGGGAAGAGCCGGTGCTGTTCCGGCGGGTAGAGATTTGGGACGCGGAGAAACAGGAGTCCATCGTGTTCCTCTCCAACCTGCTGGCTTTCGGGGCGACGACCATCGCGGCCATCTATAAGGACCGCTGGCAGGTGGAGTTGTTTTTCAAGGCGCTGAAGCAGACGCTGAAGATCAAGACGTTTGTCGGGACCAGCGCCAATGCGGTCCGGACCCAGGTGTGGACGGCGCTGATCGCGATGCTGGTGCTGAAGTACCTGCAGTTGAAATCGACGTTCTCCTGGTCGTTGTCGACGCTGGCCGCGCTGCTGCGGCAGCAACTGTTCTTCTATCGCGATCTGTGGGCGTGGCTGGACGATCCGTTTCAGGCCCCGCCGGCGCTGGCCGGCGTGCATGACGACGCGCAACAGCTTGAAATCACGTGGTAGGCGGAAGTTGGACAGCAGAAAAAGCGGTGAAACGAAGGTAATGTTGATTTCAGGAGGGCTGAGTGACCCGGTAATTCGGACAGCAGCGTGATAGGACCGCGGGGAGGCACTTACGCCGGAGAGGACCGGAGCGCGGAGGCGCGTTCCGGCTCAAGGACGGGGTATGTCGAGCGTTTTCAACGGGCGGAAAGTGGCGGAGGAGCTAATTTGGACGCGAATGATCAATGAATGGACTGGACTACCAACATGGCGGTCGCGCACAAAGCGACGACGGAAGCAAAACCGGGAAAACCAAATCGGAAGCAGAGACGAGAGCAGCAGCGGAAGAACTGGACGGAGAATCCGGGGCTGGACGTGGTGCATCTCAATGCGGCTGGGATCGACGTCGGGAATAGCGAGCACTATGTTGCCATTGCGCCGGACAAAAGCGCGGAGCCGGCACGGAGGTTCGGATGTTTCACCGCGGAGCTTCGGGACCTGGCCAGGTTTTTGAAGGAACACCGCATTGTCACGGTGGTGATGCAATCGACGGGAGTATAATGGATCCCGTTGTACGACGTGTTGGAGGACGCCGGTTTGGAGGTGTACCTGGTGAACGCGCGGGACACCACGAATCTGCCTGGCCGCAAGAGCGACGTGCAAGAGAGCCAGTGGCTCTTGAAGTTGCATACCTACGGACTGCTGCGGAACTCCTTCCGCCCCATCTCGGAGATCCGGGTGCTGCGAACGTATTGGCGCCAGCGAGCGGAACACATCCACACGGCAACGGAATGCGTACAGCGCATGCAGAAGGCGCTGACGCAGATGAATCTGCAGTTGGCCAACGTGATATCCGACATTATGGGCGTGACGGGACAGACGATTCTGCGCGCGATTCTTGCAGGAGAACGGGATGCGGAGGAGTTGGCAAAGCTGCGTATGCAGCAATCCTGCACGTGCCGATATGTACGGGGCGCGCCTGGTAACCGGCGTCCCTACCGCGACAAGAGTTCCCGGAGCACCTGGAATTGCTCTTACGCACTCGCGAGTTATTGGCTCTATGTTCGATCAAGCACCAAAAAATGCCTGTTTTGGGCACTCAGAAACCCATTAAAGCGGCCTCGTCGTGAAAGGATGGACAAATACTCAAAAGCAGTGGAGTCCGGTGGCCGCCTCGCCTTGCGCCCGTCGCTTCCCGTAGCGCGCTAGCGACGCCAATCTCACCCCCTGCCTTCGGTAGAACTCAATGCAACTCAGTCTGCTGGCTTCGTAAGCGGCAAATGCCTGCTTGGCCTCCGTCCGACTTCGACGCCGCCCCACACCCTGTTATCGGCGCTTGTTGTCCGCCCACGCCTCAATTGCCGCACCAACTCCTGCGTGCGAGGAAATGGTTTGTGTCGACGCTTACAGTGTATGCGTCCGACTAACCTTTCAATTACCCACAAGCTGTGTGGCCGTGAGGGAACCGAGTTCGATGTCCGTCAATCGCGCAGGGCTACGCCACATGACCATGTTGCCAGGCGGTGGATCCTTGGATCGTGCAAGATAGCCACCGAGCCGGGCGATCTTCGTGAGATATCGGGAGAGCGTCCCATTCCGTTGCCGCTTCGCCTTACGCTCCGGGATGAGCGTATCCAGCAGGCGGGGTTTCCACAGTCGTCAGTGCCACAAGAGCGGATGCGTCCGGCGCCAGCCGGTTCATCACGGTCATCCAAAAGATCCGCCAACTCCGAATACAGAACACCAAGATCAGCCGGACGATCCTCTCCGCCGTTCGCAGCTTCGACGCCTCCGCCTTGCATCCGGACTTCAGAATCTTGTGGAAGGTCTCGATCTTCCAGCGCAGCGCGTACCAGGTGAGCTTCTCGATCGCGTCCATGCGGGATCGCACTGGCAGGCTCGTGATCAGCTTCCAGTCGATCTTGTCCCGATCTCGGAGCGTCTCCGCTTCTTGGGCGGGAATTACGGTCTGCGTCAGGGATGGGTATTAATAGGATCCTTCGAAAAGCCGAATTTATAAGCTCCACGCCACCAATAACTTACGCAATAACCGCCTCGGCCGGAATAAATTCGCAAGCCCTCTGCGCGCAGCGCCTTTTCATCCCTCGTTGTGGCCCGAGCGAAGCCGGGCCGTGGGTGAGTCATAAGTAAGTAGACAAAGCGGAGAGGTTAACCAAGCCGCCGCGTACCGGGCATCCGGCGTGAGCGAAAACATGCGAACGGTCCAGGGCAACTTCTGTAGCGAGGGAAGATGCGCCGAGACGTTCTTGCGCAGTTCCCGCTTCCCGGCGCGGAGCGCGACTTTGGCCGCGCCGTGGTGCTTCACGTAATTCCACACCTGCTCGTCCGGGTTAAGCTGCGGCGAGTACCGCGGTAGAAAGCGTAACCGCAGTTTTCCGCCCAGACTGGCCACGTAGTCCTTCACCGGCCGGCTCCGATGGTAGCTGCCGCCGTCCAGAATCAGAAAGATCGGCCGGGCCGCCCCGTGCATCAGCCTTTTCAGGAACTCCGTAAAGACCAATCCGTTGACTTTGCCTTCGATCGTCATGAAGCGCAAATGACCGCGCGCGCTCACCGCCGAGATCATGTTCACCGAAGTACGCCGCCCCGCGCCATGCACGACCGGCGTCTGGCCCTTGATCCCCCAGGTCGTTCCCGCGTGGCAGTCGGACCGCACCCCCGCTTCGTCGCCAAAATAGATCTCCGCGCCGGCCACGCGGGCCTGGCGGCGAATTTCCAGATACTCCCGCTCCCGCCACGCCCGCACCCGTCCCGGGTCCTGCTCCGTCGCCCGGAACAACGGGCGCCGGCACGTCAGCCCCAATTGCTTCAGTAACCGCCCCACACTGGCCAGGCTCAGCTCCAATTGAAACCGCTCCCGCAGCAGAACCAGGATCATATCCCGTGTCCACAGCGCGAACTCGAAGCGGAACTGCAGCGGACTCTTGCCGGTAACGGTCTGATACAGCCACCGTATCTGCGCCGGCCGAATTTTAAGCGGCCGTCCTTTCAAGGCGCGCGCCTTCAGCGCGCCCCATCCGCCCACCCGGTACTTAGCAAGCCATGTGTAAATGCAACTCCGGGTAAAACCCAGCGCCTGGATCACGACCTCCGGGCTTTCACCAGCCTGGACTCTTTCCACGGCGCGAATCCGGATCTCCTCCAGCGTCTTATGACCCAGGGCACGGGCGTCGCTTCGCTTCATGCCTCATTATACCAGATGTCTACTTACTTATGAGCTGATTAATACTGTTTCTGTTTGCCGATCGGTGGGTGTACTTGTAGCTGATGATACTTCTTGGCGTTGCGGCTTCGTGTCAACGCTCGTTCGATAAGTTCCGGATAGGGTCCGCTGGGGCTCGCGATGCCCGTTTTCCGCGGCGGGCTCGTACCAGGGCCACGGGCCCGCCTCGTTGGCCGGCTTTGGGCCGCGGAAACTGTCGGTGGTCACCCCGTTTGGCCGGTTTTGAATCCACTTCCACCGGCGGCTGCCGTCCCCAGGCGCCGGGAAAACGCACGCCGATCCCGGCCGCCTTCAGATATCCGGCCGTGATTTCACGCCGGACTTCGGTCTCCGATTCGATGCGCCTCAGTGACCATCCCCGCCGCCCCAGCGCGATCACTTGATGTTCCTTTTCCTGGTTCAAGACATGGCTCAAACGGCGGAGCTTATCCCGCGCCCATCGATGTCTTGAATCATTTCTTCATTGCCGGTTTTCAGGTGATCTCGTGTGGTCGGTATTGGGCGATCCCCGAGAGCATCCCTCGAAAACGATGGGTTCAAACGCGTGCTCTAGTCGCGGACCTACACTCGTCGCTGTGAGGGTCCAAATTGTCGGAAATTGGTGCTATGAGGCGTTCGTCGCAGGCTGCGGTTCGAAAAGGCGGGGCGGCCTGTGGCGCCGCCCCTAAGGAAGGTCTCAGAACGAGACATAGTACAATTACAATCATGAGTGCGTCACGGAGGGAAAGTTCTCAGATTATTTTTCGGCGCGATGCTACTGTGTAGACCTTGTTGTGCGTGGAAAAGGGCAAGCGAAGCTGAATACCGCTGAAAAGAAGATGCTAACCGATCTCTTATTCAACGGCCTGCCTTGAATTCATCGTACATCCCTAATCCGCCGGTGACGATTTAGGATATCCTGGAGTAAGGGAATCGGGGGCGATCAGATGCTGGAATTCGCTGTGGTTGTGAAAAACTCGGGGAAATTCGGAGAGTGAATGTGAGGCGATAGTCGCTCTCAGACTCTTCGTAGCGGAATTGTCGTCTGGCGACCAGATTTCGGGCGCGCTCCCGCCAAAAGTGTTCTGCAAATCCGCCGGTAAGGAACTGCTTAAATCAGGTCTACGTCCAGGCGGGAAGCTAGCGCAGGGATAAAAGTAACTGAGCCAACCGCGCCGCGCTCCTGGCCAGCCGCAATATCGTCTTGCGCGCTTGCTGCACGAACCTCCCGTTGTATTGAAGGACAGAAACCGCAGGCGTTTCGGTCGGGCTTGAAGCAGCTCGGCCGGCAGGGTGTAGCGGCCAAGTGAAAAGTTCCTCTTGACAGCCGCAAGGCTGAAGGATGGAACGAATCGCGATGAGCCAAGAGGAACGAGACTGGCTGGACTGGCTAAAACGAGCCCGTGACGGAAGCATCAGCCAGCGCAAGGCGGCTGAGAAGATGAAGGTTAGCGACCGCTGGGTGCGCACGCTGCTCCAGCGCATGAACAAACACGGCGACGGCGTGGTGGTGCATGGATTGCGAGGCAGGCCCTCCAATCGCAAGCTCCCGGAGAAAACGCGGAAACAGGCGCTGGAGATCCTGCGGCAGCCTGACTGGCACGATTTCGGGCCCACCTTCGCGGCCCAACAGTTGGCCGCCCGGCATCAGATTCGAGTGGGCAAGGAAACCCTGCGCGGGTGGATGATCGCGGCGGGGATGTGGAAGCCAGGCTCACACAACAGTGACGAGGTGCATTGTTGGCGGCCCCGCCGTAGCGGCTTCGGCGAGTTGGTGCAGTGGGACACTTCCGAGCACGACTGGCCAGAGGGACGGGGGCCGGTGCGCTATCCGGTGCGCCTGATCGACGGCGCCACGAGTTGGAGCTGGGCCGCTTTGTGGAACGCGATGCGACGCCCTTCAATATGGCGGTGCTGTGGGAATACATCGACAAGAACGGGCGCATGGTGGACGTCTACACCGATCGCGACTCAATGTTCGCCGTGCCGCCGCGGCCCGGCGAGAGCCGCGACCAACGGCGCGCAGCAGACCGGTTGACGCAACTGGGCCGGGCGTTACGGGAGCTGGGGATCGGCTCCATTCTGGCACTCTCACCCCAGGCCAAAGGCCGCGTCGAGCGCGGTTTCCGCACCGCGCAAGATCGCTTGGTTAAGCAACTGCGGCTGGCCAAAATCTGCACCATCGAAGCCGCCAATGCGTTTCTGGAGGACGAGTATTGGCCGGAGTGGAATGAATCTTTCGCCAGCGCCGTGAAGGATGTTTCCAACCACCATCGCGCCTTGACCGAAACCCAGGATCTGGCGGCCATTCTGTGCGGCCTTCGAACACACCGAGTTCGAGCTGCTATATAGTGGCCGTCTCCCATAAAATTGCTGGGATGGCGTTCACCAACACTTATCACGCCGAATCCGGCGCCATTTCGCCTGGCGCAGCCATCGTGGCAGTGGTCAGTGGCGATTATAAGCTTCACGCAGCCTTGATTTCGGGTCTCGTCTCACGTTTGCGTTGCCGGGATATTCTTCGCTCTTGCGCTCGCGACCGTTTGCTCTTGCTCCTCGATATGCTATGTGGCAAGGCCGATCCTCGTGCGCTCCGCAATCCAAATTAGGGAGCCGAGACGACTCTCCTTCAGCGGCTCTGCGGCCACGCCGCGCTGAACGCGCCCGCGAACTTCTGGTCGCTTCGGCGATCTCGCTGATCATCTGTTCACTGTGAAGGCTGCCATCGTTCTGGGCGCTGAGGGCGGGGACGCTGCGACGAAACGCAGACCGAGGTATCTTTCCACCCATTATGGACAGGGGTTGCGTCCCCTCAATAATTAGTTCGGATCCCATCTCAAACCTTCCCTGCCTCTTGTCGGGATCGAAGATCCCTAGGATTCCAGGCTTCTCGATTCAGCCGCCGGAAAAGTTCCGAAACGGCTGCTCTTGTCGTCGGTCCATGGTACGCAGCGCGCTCGATTCGTCCCGCCTATCGGAAGCCAGACTTAATGCTCTTGCCACTGAATAACGTCTTTATGACCATTTCTGGAGAACTTTTCAGGTAGGAAAACACCTAGGTTTTTCCAAGAGAGCAAAGGCTATTGCGAATTGTTCACAATTCCGCAGTTCCGATCCGGGTATTGTTTTTGGCCGTTCTCCAATCCAGATCACGAGCTTTTCTGAGCATTCTAGTCGAGGAATAACCCGAGTTATGTTTGCAGAAAGTCACACCCATCGCTCTTCCGCAGAATCAGTCGATAACCGGGCTGCGGGCGATTCTCACGAGACCCAGGACACCCACACCGCGCCCTTCAACACGTCCGGCGTTGGTTGGGAAGCGCTTGTCGATGGCATCCGGAAGGGCGACACTTCCGCGATGGAGGAGCTCTACCGCGTCTTCTCGCGAGGCACCCGTTTCTATATTTGTCGTCATTTGGGTCCGCAGGACCTTGATGACCGTGTGCATGATGCATTCATCGTTGTGGTCGGGGCGATCCAGCGAGGCGCTTTACGGGAACCTGAGCGCCTGATGGGATTTGTCCATACGATCGTGCGCCGCCAAATCGCCGGGCACATCGATACTGCAGTTCACCGCCGGGCCGACGAAGTGGATGTCGAGGTCGGGTCACACATCGCCGATGGCCGCCCTAATCCGGAAAGCGGCGCCTCCGAACGTCAACGTGCCGAGTTGATGAAGCAGGCACTCGGCAGTTTATCCGTCAAAGATCGTGAGATACTTACTCGGTTCTATCTTCATGAACAGCCTGCAGAGCAAATCTGCCGGGAGATGTCCTTGAGCGAGACCCAATTTCGACTGCTGAAATCGCGCGCGAAGGCACGCCTCGGGGCTTTTGGCAAGAATGCAATGAAGCGACGGCCCATCTACCCAATCCACGCGGCGCCTCCTCCGCCACCGGTTAACCAACTCGCGAACGAGAAGATGAGCGCGAGACGCGCCGCATAGGCTAGTGGTCTGGGCCACGTGGAATGCCGATTAGCAAGAGTATTCCGGGCATGCTGCACAACCGCAGATTTTTCTGACTAATCGTAAAAACATTATGGCAGGCGGCTTCTCGTCGGTGAAATGCGACAGGGTGTAACCAGGATCGGTTCCAGTTTGCCAGCGTCCACGGGACGCGCGGGATCTTGGCGGGGTTCAACGGCGGCACGATCAGACCTGAATTTACGGGACGGGTGATCGGCCTCGCTCTGGGTGTGTTCGTTTGACCAGACGGCAGCGCACGACCGCTGTTGTGAATTCGCGCGTAAGGCGGTTGTGAAAAGGCCGAAGCTTCCTAATGGGTATACATTCGAGGCAGGCGAACTTGAGGGGGCTGCCGGCTATCAACTCCTCAAACCTCGCTATCGTCATTTCGTTCAGGCCCCCCCCGACTTCGCTGAATCGTGTTGCCCCATCTGTCTTAAACGTGGACCGCCAGCGAATCAGAGCCTTCTCGCTAAATATTAAATGTGCCCACGGAAAAACGGAGAAGAGATGGCCGCCCAATGGGTGATACCAGGTTGGGCCGAAGCTGACGAGCACTTCGCCGTCGGGCTGGAGGAGCGTGTTCATGATGCGCAAGATTCCCGCGGGCTCGGCGAAATGCTCGAAGGCGTCCACGGAGACGATAATGTCGGCAATCTCTTTCGTCGACGTTGCGAAGAAACAGGTATCTTGAACACCCATGCTGAGCGCCTTCTGTCTTGCCTCCTGGAGTACTTCCTCCCGAATATCGATGCCGATCACCCGCTTGGCGCCTCTTTCGGCCATCTCCACGGCGTCCGCACCTACGCCACACCCGAGGTCGATGACAACCTTGCCCGCGATCTTGGCGAAGAATTCATCCCCCATGAGAACCGTGAGCTTCGACTTCCCTTCGTAAATGCGCCCGCTACAGCAATCTGGCACTCCAGGAGAGATCCTCTTTAGAACTCGATATTGAATGTCGGTGAACACCGCAAATTAGTCGTCTTCAGGGCCTCGATATGGGCCTTCCTATCGTCCCATACCGCCCATCCAATTGTAACCGTGAATCCCATGCCGGCTATTGGCGGTGCCGTCGGTGAGACACTTCCTCCATCTCGCTAAAGCATCTCACGCCGACTCTTTCTGTCGTGCCGCAAGCACGTTGTGCGTGTCATGTCGCCAATTGGCGCGCCCAGCCGCAGTTTGTAGCGATCCTCCCACGGCTGAATCAGGCCCCCGTTACTTGCCATCTGCCGTCCGCACCGGAGCCGGGAGCGCATGAAAAGGCTCAACTTGCCGTGCATGGCGCTCTGCCGGATTCGGCCGATACGTCGTGGCCAGATAGACCTTTGTCAAGCAGCGGCCCAATTATTGAAAACCCCGGTGATATTTTTCCATCGCAAAGGTACTAGTACTTATAGACATAAGCTAGGGCAAACCCTTACTTAGGGACGTGCTCACCAAATCATCGCTCGCTATTCGTGACGCTGTGAGTCTGCGGCTTCCCGAGGGTACGTCTCTTGCGCTTTCATATTGGCGGCAAGCGCGCCCCCTCGTGATGAGATTCCTAGAACGCTGGATTCAGCACCGACAGGATCGATGCGATGATGCCCAGAATTTCACGCAAAACAGCCGTTGCCTTTGCGCTGAGTCCCGAAGTCGGCTTAAACGGTCTCCGCCGTTCCCCCGGAATATACGCACCAAACCTGGAGAATGTTTTGAGATCGGCCACGCTATCGGGAGCAAGAAAAGAGGTTTAAGCAATGCCAATGCCGCATGTTTTCTGGTTCTAATCATCCGGATTCTAGGCGTCGATGGAAAATGGCGGCGAGCCGTTCCAGGTTCGTGGCTAGATCATATCGCGCGCGTATGCGCTCGGAGGCGGAGCGGCCCAAGCGGCGGCGAAGTTCGGAGTCGTCCATGAGACGGGAAACGGCCGCCGTAAGAGCTTCGGCGTCGGCAGGGCCAACCAGTAGGCCGTCGATTTCGTTGCGGATGAGCTCGGGAACTCCAGTGACCCACGTCGCCACACAGGGAATCTCCATTGCCATCGCTTCCATCAATACGACCGGCACGCCTTCGGCGAAGCTCGCGAGAACGAATAGATCGGATTCTACATAAAGCTCCTTGACGCTGCGCTCTACAAGTGGCCCTTCAAGAAATACATGTGACGCCAAACCCCGCCGGACAATCTCGTCCCGGAGAGGCTCCAACAGATCGCCCCCTCCGGCGATGCGCAGCCGAAGAGACCTGCCTTCCGCTACCAGCGCACTCACGGCGGAAAGGAGCACCGGAATCGCCTTCACCGGGGCGAGGCGACCGACGGTGAGCAACTCGAAGCGCTCCGGGTTGGCCCGGAACAATCGTGGAGCAAACTCCGACGGATCCACGCCCAGCTGGCATACCTCGTATTTGTCCCAGTCGGAGGGATCGGAGAAGCGCATCAACTGGCTCCGGCCGAAATTGCTGATTGCGCGCACGAAAACCGAATCCCGGCACTTCTCGAACATATGAAATCCCGCCGGATCGATGAACTCATCCGATCCATGAATGGTGCTGGACACCGAAATGGCAAAGACCCGCCCCAGAAGGAGCGCCACGGTCGAAGAGAAGTGGGTGTGGACGTGGGTGATCCGTTGGCGTTCGATCCAACGCCCGGCGACGACGGCTTGAGCAAAATAGGCCAGGTGGAGAACAGATTGACGAAGGTCCAGACCCGCCAAACGCAGGGCAAAGCCGAGACCCAAAACATACGATCCGGGCCGACGGAATCCCGTCGCAAAGTGCGCTGTTAAGAATCGCCGGATTCCGCAACTACTAACGCAAAATGTAGCGATTGCCTCTTCTCGTTCTATGGCAGTGAGATGTTCGAGCGGCCGATCGGATGGACGGATCGACACGGTTCGGATCTCGAATCCGAGTTGCCGGAGCCCCCGGACCTCTCGGAGTACGAAAGTGTGACTAATGGCCGGGTACTGGCTCACGAGATAGGCGAGGCGCTTCATCGTCACAAGTTTACACACCACGCCCCGAGAGCGGCAACGCTCCCCGCGCGTTTTTTCATTTTCCCGATTTCTGACCTAGGCGGTGCCGCTGGTGAAGCGCGCCACCTCAATCTCGCTAAGGCCTCTCACTCCGACTCGTGCTCTTCTTGCCGTGCCGCCAGCAGGTTGTGCGTTTCATGTCGCCAATAAACGCACCTAGCCGCAGCTTGGAGCGATCCACCCGGCTGAATCAGGCCCCCGCTACTTGCCATCCAACGTCCGTACTGGAACCGGGAGTCCACGAGAAAACTCAGCTTGGCGCCTGCGGTGCTCGGTGGAATTGGGCCAATACGTTGTGGCCAAATAGACCTTGGTCAGGCAGCGGCCCGAGCATTGAAAACCGCGCTGATATTTTTCGATGACGAATGTACTAGTACTTCTAGAATTATTATGGGGTAAGTCCTAACCTTGGGAAGCGTTCCCCAAGTTACCGTCTGCTCTTTGTAGCCCTCTCAGTTGGCGGCTTCCCTAGGGCACGGCTCTTGCGCTTTTGTATTGGCGGCAAGTGCGCCCTCCCATGACGAGATTACTAGGGCGCTTGATTCGGCACCGACAGGATTGTGCGATACGATGACGCCCAGAAGTTGGCGCAAAACAGCCTCTACCTTCGCGTTGAGTCCCGAAGTCGGTTTAAATGGTCTCCGTAGTCCCTCGGAAAAATAGGCACCAAAGCTGCAGGAATTGTCGAGATCGGCCACGCCATCATGAAGCAGAAAGGAAGTTTTAGCAATGCCAATGCCGCATGTTTTCTGGTTATAATCAACCGGATTCTATATAATTTATTTATACTGTCATACCTGCCAGTGCCGCAGCCAACATTTCCTTAAGGAGAAAACGCTTCGATTACCCTAACAGCCTGTGGTAGAAGTACCCGCTTGAGAAAACTGCGGATTTTGGCCGGTGTTCGGGGGTACCCAAACTGTCAACCGCCCGTCGGCGACGCGTTGTAGCGCGCCTGTGAAGGTCTCGCTCAGCCCATTTTGCGAATTATGAAAAATGCCGACTTTTACCACAGGCTGCTAACTTCTTCCGCAAGGCAAGTAGCGATTTAAGCCCCGCACGAGACACTAAAACGATTTATCAGCGGAAAACAGTGATCTGGGGGTCAGTGACTCAGGCGTTGCGCGAAGCCCATTGGATTTCATTGAGGACACGGCCGACCCGACCGAACTGTTCTGGAAGCCCACCCCGGACCACATAGCCCGTCTGGGACGAACAACGCGAGTCGGCGACGTACTCCCGCCGCCAAGCTCGGTACGCTATCAAGCTCCCGGCTGCGATTTCGCAAGCCAGATACAGACGCTCGAAGGGAAACACCCGTCGAAATGCGGAGAATCCCCTCGGGTCTTCCCGTACCTGAGTCTGGTGCTTCTGTTCGACCGAGAGTTCGGAGAACTCGATGAACGCATCCCTATCCCTCTCGCGATGCGGCGTCCATGCAAGCGTGGCAATCGACCTCACCCAATCTTGCCATGGCCCGAGTCGCCGGCCAACGCAATTCGGCTCTAGTGTGATATGAGCAGTTCATCACGGCGGCGGCGTAGTTCTCGTGCTGCGGCCGTCCGACGGTCCTCCTCGCGATGCCGAATGACGTGTTCATGAACAGGCTGCCGCTTGTAAACGGCCGGCAAGCCAATGCAGCATCCTGAGCGAGTGCATTGGACCTGCCGATTCTGTTGTCTGCGGCAATCGAACAACACGTGTCGATTCTGCCAGGGTCATCGATTAAGTACAGCTCGTCGGCGGACAACTGTCGTGAGAGGACGGCACTCCCGACGCCACTCTACAATATGTTCCTGAGTACGCCAATAGGCTCCTGGCTCCAATCCAACGTCGTCCATCGTAGCATGCCGTTCACACCTCCCATTTCGGCAGGGCACGGCAGTCCCTACGACTGCACCCTCCGTGTGCGTATACGCATCCTTCTGGCCCCGCGGTCTTTCGCCAAGGCTCAAGCTGTGCGGCAGCCGACTTCGCTCGAAGAGGCAGCCAAAAGCTCTGCTAGGTTTCACCAAGTCAAACTGCCACCTACTTACGCGAAAGTACTGGTCTATCTGTGGCGCTTCCTTCCAATCGTTTTTACCTTGACGCTATTGCTCTCCTCCATCGAGGGCCAAGTCTATAACATTGTCAACGTAGCGGGGATACCTCATATTCTCGAAGGCGAATTCCGAACATCCATATTCATGGACATTGACGCAGCGATCGCGTCTGACTCGCTCGGAAATATTTGTTTTACAGACCACGCCCAAATCTACAAAATCGACGCGCTCGGCGTAGTTCACATATTTGCGGGCACTGGCCAAGAAGGTTTCGCCGGCGACAACGGCCCCGCTTTACAAGCAGTCCTAAGCTCTCCTGGATCGTTGACGTTTGACCGAAATGGGAGCCTTTTCTTCGTCGATTCATTTCGCATACGTTCGATAGCCCTGGATGGTACAATTACGACCGTCGCAGGAATTGGCATCCCTCAATCAAGCGGCGATGGCGGGGGCGCACTCAGCGCGGGGATCATGCCGGGATCACTGGCCGTCGGATCCACGGGAGACATCTACTTTGTCGACCACCAGACGACCATTCGCAAAATACATAATGGAGTGATTACGACGATTGCCGGCAATATATTCTCGAACAGCGCCCTGGGCGACGGCGGCCCCGCAATCGCGGCCACGTTTTCCTTTATTTCGTCGATCGCCATCAATCAGGACGACGAATTGTTCCTTTCTGACGCCGACAACTATCGAATTCGTGTCATCGACAACAGAGGGATCGTCCGCACAATCGCCGGCAACGGATCATCGGCCACCCCGACTGGCAATGGGGGCCCGGCATTAAATGCGGCGATCGGTTACGTTAACTCCATCGCGATCCGCCAACAAGTGTTATACACGATTGGAGCATCGAGGGTCAGCGCGATCGATCTCGTGGCAGGATCGATTCGTACCTTCGCCTCCGATGCTCAACTTGCTTCGGGCCACGGTCTAACTACGACGCCGGGCGGCGACCTCTTCATCCTATGCGAATACGGCATCACAAGAGTCTCCGCCAACCAAACGCTTGCCCCGTTCGCGGGCTCCTCCGCACCGAACAACATCAACGCCCTCGACACCGTATTCGGATCGATCAAGAGTATTTCCCGTAGCCCTGACGGCTCCGTCTATGTGCTTGATGACACTGGGCTTCGAGTCTTTCTACCGAGCGAAGCAATTATGCTCGTCGCAAATGGCGGACTTATTCCGACCGCAATTGCCGCGGCGAGCGATGGGACATTGTTCGCAGCCTCGGGCGGTGTCATTTATAGAATTAACCCCAGTGGAACGACGACGCCCGTGGCAGGCGACGGTCATTATGGGAGTTCTGGAGATGGGGGTCCCGCACTTAACGCAGAATTTGGATATGTGTCCTCCATGGTGGTCATTGCGGATAACATCGTGTTCGTGGACACTGCTTCCAACAGCGTTCGAGAGGTGGTTTTATCGACCGGAACAATCCACACCGTGGCCGGAAACGGTCAGATCAACTACAGCGGCGACGGGGGACCCGCGCTGAGCGCGGGCATGGCTCCCGAGACGCTTGCCGGCGATAGTGCCGGCGCGGTGTTCATAGTCGACGGAACCTGTAGTTGCGTGAGGAAAGTTGCTCCAGCGGGTAGTATTGCAACCGTCGCCGGAAATGTCCAGCCTGGATTTGGCGGAGATGGTGGCCCCGCGATAATGGCGGAGTTGAACGCACCGGTTGGGATCTACGTTGACGCGGGCGGGGCCTTATTCATCGGAGACGCCGGAAATAACCGCGTCCGCGAGGTCACTCCGGATGGATTGATTCATACGATTGCCGGAACGGGCGTGGGTTCGCCAGCCGCTGGTAATGGGGGCCCAGCGAGCCTTGCGCAACTGCGCCCGGAAATGATCATCGGTGATGGAAAAGGAGGAATTTACGTAACGGACTCTTTCAATGGAAGGATTTGGCAGATGACGCCCTTCCCCGATGTTTCTCTGAATCTGATTCCGGTCACCGACACGACGGCGGCCTTGACACCCAACAACACGATTAACTTGACCATCAAGGCCATAGACCCCGCAGGCAGGCCACTTGCAGGAATTGCTGTGTCCTTCACCGTGGTCGCTGGCGAAATTGCGTTGAACGCTGATTCTGCAGTGACCAAGGGCGATGGAACGGCATCGACGGTTGCCACATTGGGTTCAGACGTGGGACATGCCCAGATTGAGGCGTCGGCCCCATTGGCGTCTAACGCGCTCTTTTCGTTAACCTCAGTAGCTACGCCGCCACCGATGATCTTCTCAGACGGAGTTGTCGGCGCCGGTCTAAGCAACCCGCCGGTCGTGGCCCTGTCTCCTAATGCCATTGTGTCAATTTTCGGATATAATTTCGCTCCCGCCGGAACGGCGCGCGAAGCTACATCTGCCGATCTAATTGACGGTGCGTTGCCGACTTCGCTCGCGGGAGTGTGCGTACAAATCGGAGGGGAGGCGGCTCCGATTCTGTACGTGAGTGCGACCCAAATTAATGCACAGGTTCCACTCGTCACTCCTGGAAATGTCAGCATTGATGTCGTAGCTCAATGTGGGTCAGCTCAAGAGTCAGGCAGCAACTCTCTGATAGAGAGAAGCGAATTGGCCACGCCAGAGTTTTTCTACGCTGGACGGGGCAGCGACGGTACGGCATATATTGCCGCGTATGACGTGACGACTGGCCTCAGCGTTGGGCCAAGCGACCTCGGAACAAGTTTTTCGCCCGCAAGGCGGGGGGACACTCTTCGAGCTGTTCTTTACGGGGGGTGGGGTAACTGACCCTCCCGTCCAGCCTGGGGCGTTTCCAAAAGCGGCGGCGCCCGTGGCGAAGGCAACTTTGATAACGCTTGATGGAGCGACGCTGCCAATATCGGACATCTTATATATCGGCGCCGCACCGGGGTTTGCTGGGCTATTCCAAGCGAACATCGTATTACCAAAAAGCCTTACCAGTGGATATCACGTGATGCAGATTATTATTGATGGCGTCGCGTCACCGCTGAGTGGCTCCATTTCGATTGCTCAATGAGAAGGATCGGCTTACAACGCTTTCAACGAGGACGCAACGAGGATAAGGCCGGTGTTTTAACCTCGATACCGTTCACTCAGTTATCCTGGTCCTCGTGGCGATACCGACGCGACGGGTGCGCCTCCGCGCCCGTGGCCTCCGATTGTAGGTGCTCATCGCCCACCTCACCCCGCGTGGTTTCGCCGATTCCGGCTCGATACGACGCCTTTCTGCCGCCCGCCGTCGATCCCAAACCAAAAACGATGGGGGCCAATGACGGCCAGCGGCTGTCGCCAATGAGGGCGCTCTAGTTTCCGATTTGCACGACGCCGATATCGTTCTCCCCACAACCGACCGCCATCAGATCCGGTTGCGACGGTTTACCTCTCCCGCCGCAGAACAGAAGTTCCTTCCCCAGTGAAGTGAAGCGACGCCCGTGCCCTGGGTCATAAGACGCTGGAGGAGATCCGGATTCGCGCCGTGGAAAGAGTCCAGGCTGGTGAAAGCCCGGAGGTCGTGATCCAGGCGCTGGGTTTTACCCGGAGTTGCATTTACACATGGCTTGCTAATATTACTACGTTAAGTGATTATGGACTGCGCGAGCGCCGCACGTCAGCGCCGCAGTAGGCGCAAACGCCCGTCCACGTGAACAGGAGATACTGAATCTCACGTCGCGTCCTCGGCAGGGTCCACCCAGAAGTTTTTTTTACCGCGCAAGGTTTCCAGCGTGAGGAAGGCATGAGCCAGCATGACCATCGTCACGTGATGGTGCCAGCCTTGCCAGTTGCGGCCTTCTTAATGATCCAGGCCGAGCTCCTCTTTTAGTTGGTGATAGTCCTGCTCGATCTTCCAGCGGCACTTGACGAGGCGTACGATACGCCGCCATGAGTAGTCGGCGGGAAGCTCGCAGAGAGAATACTTGGTGGGAGCCTGTTCCGATTCCGGCCACTCGACCAGTAACCAGACCTCCTTGCACGGCGGCCTGCCGTCCTGATAACGATGCGAGGGCTGTACTCGTGCCGCCCAGAAGCGCGACTCCAACCAGCCTTTGCTCCCTTCCCGCCAGCGAATCTTCTTCCAGCCCTTGGCCTGCTGGGCCGCCGCTTGCGCGGTACCGGCCGTTGATCGCCGTAGCGGACGGCGGAGGGTGGCCTCCCCTTGCCCTTCGCCGGGAGAGTGGTAAGTTTTGGCGGCTTCAGCCACACCCCCACTTGCGGCGGGACGCCCACGGCATAGTTCAGCCCCCGCTTTTCCAACTCTTCCCGGAACCCGGTTCCGTCGCCATAGCCGGCATCGGCCAACACCACTCGATCCGGCAGACCCCAGCCTCGTACCTGATCGATGATTTCCAGCGCCAGTTCCCACTTCTTACGAAAGACGATCCCCTCCGGAATGCCTGCCGCGGCTCGTCGCTCGGCGTCGTCGATCCAACTCTCCGGCAAATACAACCGCCACCCCAGCGGCGCATTTCCTTGCTCGCCCACATGGTGAACACTCACCGCCACCTGGCAGTTGCCGGTCTTTCCCAGCGTTCCCGAATATTGCCGCTCCACCCCGACCGAATGCGTCCCCTGCTTGGGGAACCCCGTATCATCTATAACCCATGCCGGATCCGGCTCCAGTTCCGCCGTCATCCGCCTTCCCAGCCGCTCCCACACCGGATTCCAATCCCACGGGCTCTGCCCGATGAACTGCTGCATGGCCTGCACATTCCCCTCCGGCAGTCGCGCCGCTAACGGCTCTATCGATTTCCGCTCGCCATTCAAGAGCAGGCTCCGCACGTACACGCCGCCCCAATGGCGCCGTTCCGTCCGTCCTACCGGCTCCGGCAAGTCGGCCAGAAACCGCACGAGCCGCTTGCGGCAACGCTCCGCCTGGGCATTCGTTATACCCAAACATATCAGGGTATTTATGTTCTGTCGATACTTAACGTAGTACTACTAAGTACCGGGTGGGCGGATGGGCGCGCTGAAGGCGCGCGCCTTGAAAGGACGGCCGCTTAAAATTCGGCCGGCGCAGATACGGTGGCTGTATCAGACCGTTACCGGCAAGAGTCCGCTGCAGTTCCGCTTCGAGTTCGCGCTGTGGACACGGGATATGATCCTGGTTCTGCTGCGGGAGCGGTTTCAATTGGAGCTGAGCCTGGCCAGTGTGGGGCGGTTACTGAAGCAATTGGGGCTGACGTGCCAGCGCCCGTTGTTCCGGGCGACGGAGCAGGACCCGGGACGGGTGCGGGCGTGGCGGGAG
This sequence comes from uncultured Acidobacteriota bacterium, assembly GCA_963823105.1. GTDB lineage: Bacteria > Acidobacteriota > Terriglobia > Bryobacterales > Bryobacteraceae > JAJYKC01. Next base: position 20,024 of record CAWGKC010000002.1, on the reverse strand, counting down.
CGGGAGTATCTGGAAATTCGCCGCCAGGCCCGCGTGGCCGGCGCGGAGATCTATTTTGGCGACGAAGCGGGGGTGCGGTCCGACTGCCACGCGGGAACGACCTGGGGGATCAAGGGCCAGACGCCGGTCGTGCATGGCGCGGGGCGGCGTACTTCGGTGAACATGATCTCGGCGGTGAGCGCGCGCGGTCATTTGCGCTTCATGACGATCGAAGGCAAAGTCAACGGATTGGTCTTTACGGAGTTCCTGAAAAGGCTGATGCACGGGGCGGCCCGGCCGATCTTTCTGATTCTGGACGGCGGCAGCTACCATCGGAGCCGGCCGGTGAAGGACTACGTGGCCAGTCTGGGCGGAAAACTGCGGTTACGCTTTCTACCGCGGTACTCGCCGCAGCTTAACCCGGACGAGCAGGTGTGGAATTACGTGAAGCACCACGGCGCGGCCAAAGTCGCGCTCCGCGCCGGGAAGCGGGAACTGCGCAAGAACGTCTCGGCGCATCTTCCCTCGCTACAGAAGTTGCCCTGGACCGTTCGCATGTTTTCGCTCACGCCGGATGCCCGGTACGCGGCGGCTTGGTTAACCTCTCCGCTTTGTCTACTTACTTATGATCTGAGTAATAACAGATGCCGATAAGGGCGCACGAGAGCCGGACATCGTTAGCGACTAGCGGCTCCTAAAGCTCAGGATAATTCGCATTCCGTACGGATCGGTAGAATCTGCCGCTGCCCACATAACCTTAATTGCGTTTTGGGGATGAAAACCTATCTTTTGAATTGCCGACGCGTGGTCACACTTCAGCGACCGCCCGCATCGGAAAGGCGGGATCCGAAAGTCGTGATCGATAATGGTTAGTTGCGGGGCGCTCGGACAAAGCGCCAAAGCAGAGGCTCGGTCCCCGGCAGGGAGAGGCGCCACCGGCGCTAACAGAAGCACACCGCCCCTGCGACAAACGGCACCATCCAACTCAACTGTCGGCATCGCAGGGGCCCCATCGTGGACGAGCAACTGAAGTTTCAGATTCGGATGCGCGCCAAACCGGATGAACAACGCACATTGGTATCCCGCCCACAACTCCACAAACACCAATTTCGCCACACCCTTATGGGCCAGATGAAGTAGCGCCGCTAACCGACAGTTCGACCGGAATCTCCACTGTTTGAGGAGACAACCCGGGGACGAAAACACGGACCACGCCGTTGTATGATCCAACGCCCAATCCCTCGGTCAGCACCTTCAGCTCGAGCACTCCGGGTACAGACCCGTCTGCGCCGCTCTCGATCGACAACCACGCCGTGTCACCCTCGACCGAGGCATTGTAGCGTTGATCTCCAGCCGTCTCAGAGCCAGCAATGTATAGTCTAACAGTATGGGCAGCCTCCGTTGCGGTACTTGGAACGATAAGTGTAACCACGTTAGGCATAACATCGAAAAGTACGCCATTCCCGGACCCGGAGTCGACTGTCCCTCCGCTCGATGGAACGGTTACTGAAACCACAGCCTCATTTGAAGGACCTCCAGGTGAACTAAATGACACCTTACATGTATACTGCCCTGGTAACGGACTGTATCCAACTCTCAGGCCAACACTCTGAGGACTCACGCCTGTGTTCGTTGACAGAACCAACCAGGGACATCCAGGTTCCACGCCAGCGACAAACGCCATCTGACTCGGACTCGTAGAGACAACAATGTCGGGGATCTTGACAGGCGCGGTTGGAGAGACTGTCCCAGCGTTAACGGCATACCACGACAGGGATAGAGAAGACGCTTCGACATCGACATTCGCAACGTTGGACGCGAGTCCGCTCGATTCTAGAGCAATCTGTCTAATGCCAGCACTTTTCAGCATATAACCCGGTATAACAACTCTGACGTTCGACGGACTGACGACCTCCGCCGACACCGGAGTTCCGTTGACGGTTGCCACGGAGCCGCCAGTGAAACCCGCACCTTCGACAGACACGGTAGTATCGGAGGATGCCGTCATTACTTGCGTCGGGTACACCGACGTGATAGCTGGCGACACATTGACTTCATAACCCTGGCTAACGTGCTGTTGTGGCGTACCACTGTCCATTGTTATCACCTCGAAGCGATACGATCCGGAAGTAGATGAAGTTCCTGACAGGACGCCCGTTGACGAGATGGACAAACCCGGTGGCAATTGCTGCGACACGGCAACCGCTACCTTATATGGTGCGGTCCCGCCGGTCACCGTGGACTGAAACGACGCCGGTCGCCCGGCCACGACATCTAGACTGACCGATGACGCTCCGCTAAGAGGAGACGTAGACGTCACGGGCTGAACAGGCTCGCTGACGACAAACGGCACCGTCACAGAAGGAAGTGATTGCGTGCTGACGGCAACATATGCTGTTCCTGGCCGGGCCAGTTTGTCGGCGGTTACAGTCGCAGTGAGATGTGTATTGCTTCCCACCATGGTCGGCAGCGGTTGCCCATTCCAGAGCGCAACAGTAGAAGCCGAAAAACCAGCTCCGCCTATTTCAAGTGTTATGTTGTCGCCGCCCGCTGGAGCCGACGCGGGACTTATGGATTGCAGACCCGGGCCGACATCTAGCCAACTATTGACCGATGCGGTCTGTCCGACACTATCGGAGACCGATGCAAGATAATTGAAGAAGCCGCTTTGGGCTGGTGTACCTGAAATTGTGAAGGTGCCACCAGCGGCTGCGGAATTCAATCCGGCTGGCAGGCCGCTGATAGCGAAGCTGTAGGGGGGAACGCCCCCACTGACGGTAAGAGGATTTGACGAGTACTGTCCCGCGTATAGGTTGGTAGGGAGGTTTAGCTTGGCGTTTATGAACGGAGTTGTGGAACCGGCTGTATTATGCGGATATGTGATATTTGCGCCTCCGGCTTGGGTAAACGTGAAATCCTGTGCCAGTGAAGCGCCAAAGTATACGCTGATCGTCCACGACCATGGCCCCGACTCTCCGTTCGGCGGAAGCGAACCGGTTACGGTGGATGTTCCTGTCAGATTATAGTTACTGACGGGGGTTTGGCCGGTCGTTGGATCGTGGATGAAGTAGTTATACCAACAGGAAGGACCGGTAGGAATGATTTCTAGATTGATAGGACTGCCTGAGGCGGGAACGACCAATCCGGCGGGTGAGACTTGGAACGAGCATGAGGATGGATTTTGAATGACGGCTGTTGTCACGGTGATGGCATTCCCTGGATGACCGAATGGCGCGTAGGTGACAGAGTAAGAACCATTCCTGACTGTTCCGCCTTGATTTGGGTCGATCTGAATGGAATACATCGAAACGCCGGGCACACCGGTCGGGGTCACCGAGTCGTGAAGCCAAGGAGTGTCCGTGGTGAACGCCATTTCGCATAGTTCGTTGGTGTTGATCGTTTGGCTGAACGCTGCTGGCCCAGCGTTCATGATTGTCGTACCATTTTGAGTGGGACAAGGAAATTGCGCGTGGAGCGCGAGTGATCCTGAGAGAAACAGAAATACTAGAAGTGGCATTCTAGCTTTAGGCGAACCGTCGAAGATATGGGTCTGCAGCGTTTTCATATTGGCACACCTCAATTAGTGCCTCACAACTAGAATATCGGCGGAAGTTGAAGAAAAGTTAGCTGGACGGTTTTTGGAGTCGCGAGTGCGCTTGGCTCATGTATTCCAACTCGTGGAGCCCGATCAGCTTGTTGCTGGATCCGCTCGGCATGGTCGTGCCGATGGAGGAATAGGACATCGCCGCACATTGCGGGCGGGATCTCGCCGGTGCTTTTCTGGGGCTTCCGATGTGAGGCTGGCCGGCTAAGACCAATGATCCTCTGAGGAATGGTTGACGGGGGGCTGGAAGAAATCGCGCTGCCGGACTCATTCAGGCGGCTGGTCTCGCGGTAGACCCTGCGTCTCGGTTCGCCGGAATCTCGCTGGTGCAGGACGTATAAGCTTGCGATTCCGAGGTGATGGCGAAAAGTGATCTGGTGGCGCATGGTTCGTGGCGCGTCTTGCATTGAAAGGCGGGCGCGAGTCATTGGCGGAGCGTCCGAAGCGGATGCGCGCATTCACTGTGCCGGGCAAGGGGAGAATCGGGGGGATCTGGACGAGATCGCCCTTATAAGCCGAGCCCTGGTCCGGCCCCGGCGGCAATTTCACTTTCAGCAGGTTGCAGCGCAATCCGTCCTCGCATGGTCACGTTATCTAGCCCCTCGGGAGTAGTGTCTCAGCAAAGCGCCGAGCCGTTCACGGTAGTGAACGCTTCGACGATGCAGTGGCGCCGGAGAAACGAACAGAAGGACTTTCCCTTGCTTTGGAGGTTTCGCTCAGAGTGAGAGTGGGCAGTGAACTCATTCAACGCAGAGTGAGCGAGCCTCTGCCGAACGGGACGGGATCGGAGTGGCGCTCCTCCTTGACGGATCGGACCCAACGCTCGGCGAACGCGTTTCAATTCGGGCTCCGCGGCGGAAGAGTCAGACACCGCCGTCTCCGGACGGCAAGACATCATCGAAGGCAGGAGGAGAACTTTGTATCGGGGTCATGTGGCAGTCACAGAGATTGGCGTAGGAAGCCAGAGGTCTCGTTGACGGCATCGCGAGCGGCCGGTGCCATCCAGGCTTCGGTGGGATGGCGCGTGATACCGGTGAGGGTGACACGCCGGGTGTCCAGGTGCAGAAAGAGCAGGAAGCAAGACGTAACGAGGCAGCGCCTCGACCGTAAAGAAATCTGTGCCGGTCGTAACCGCCAGATGTGCCTTTCAATTACCCACAACTTTTGTGGCCGTGAGGAAACCGAGTTCGATGTCCGTCAATCGCGCAAGGCTACGCCACATGACCATATTGCCAGGCGGTGGATCCTTGGATCGTGCAATATCGCCACCGAGCCGGGCGATCTTCGTGAGATATCGGGAGAGCGTCCCATTCCGTTGCCGATTCGCCTTACGCTCCGGGATGAGCGTATCCAGCAGGCGGGTTTCCACCGTCGTCAATGCCACCAGAGCGGATGCGTCCGGCGCCAGCCGGTTCATCATGGTCATCCAAAAAATCCGCCAACTGAGAATACAGAACACCGCGATCAGCCGGACGATCCTCTCCGCCGTTCGCAGCTTCGACGCCTCCGCCTTGCATCCGGACTTCAGAATCTTGTGGAAGGTCTGTCGGGTAAAGGACTGGCGCGGTGCTGAGGCTCATCCTCGCCCGTTTCCAGCCCCTCCCCATAAGAACTGCTCGTGAGGTTTTCCCTCAAGCAGCTCACCCAGTGAGTTTCGTCGAAAGGGTTATGAGTCCTGGTCGTCCGACGGCCACTTTCACGTCCCCTCCCCCAACGCCGGGGAGCGGCTGGATTTTCCAGTCCCAGTACAGCCCCAGCACGTCGTAGAGGTATTCGTTACTCCATCGCCGCCACCCCACACTCGACTTTCGCCGCCGTTTCCGCCGCGTCAGCAGAGTGCGAACCTTCATCTCCACGTAGTCGCGGACCTCGCTAAAGGCACGACTTGCGTTTCCGACCCTGAAATAGTTGACCCACCCGGCCAGCGTGGCGTTGATCTGCTTCACCAGTTCCTTTGCCGGGGTTGCTCCCCCGCGTGCGATGATGTCGCGAATCTTTCGCCTTGACTGCCTTGCGGGCCTTCTTCTTCGGAGTCATCAAGATGAAATACCCGTCCCCGCTTTGCTTGCGTACGCGACGCAGATCAAACCCCAGGAACCCGAAGGCTTCCCCTTTCAGCGTATTCACCATCTTGGTTTTCTCCAGGTTCAATTCGACGCCGAAAGCGCGATCTGTTCCCGGAGCCGTTGCAGAGCGCGTTCCGCCCAGCCCCGTTTGGTGTGGTGCCCGCTGACGGTGATGACAATATCATCGGCGAACCGGTGATAGTTGACCGCCTCGTAGTCCCCTTCTGCCGTTTTACGGCGGATCGCGTCGAAGAACCAGTCGACCTCGTTCAGATAGATGTTCGCCGCCAGCGGGCTGAACGGTCCCCCTTGCGGGACACCGATCTTTCCGCCAACCTTGATGATCTGCTTCACGAGGTGCATGACCTGTGGGTCCTGGATTCGCTTCGCGATCTTATCCAACAGCACCGAATGCCGGATCGTGTCGAAGTAGCGCGACAGATCGACATCGATGACCGTAGACATGCGCCGCATCACACTGCGCCTGACTTCCGCCAGGGCGCGATGTGGTGACCGCTTCGGTCGAAATCCGTAGGAGTTCGGACAAAAATCCGCCTCGAAGACTGCTTCGAGGATCAGTTTCAATGCCCCTTGCACCACGCGGTCGCGGATACAAGGAATTTGAAGCGTTCGGACTTTGCCGTTGCCCTTCGGGATCTCCACCGGGCGGTTCGGCATGGGTTTGTACCTGCCTGTGACAAGGTCTTCCCGCACCGCTGCAAGAAACGCAGCCCGTCCCGCGGATTCAATATCCGAGAAACTCTGGCCGTCGATGCCGGGGGCACCGCCGTTTCCCTTCGCGATACGATAAGCCTCCTCAAGGGTCTCGATTTTCGTGACATGCACGAACAGACCCCAGAAGCGATGCGTCTTTTCAGACTTCGCCTTTCGATAAATCCGCCGCCGCAGTTCCTGCAGATTGATGGGCGCTTTTGTCATCTCACCCCTGCCTCACCTTGACAGACGGAATACTCACCGGTCCGGGCCCTTCCCTCCGAGCGCGTTTTGCTGCACGCCCATCGACAGTACTGCGACCCGATCCGCCACCCTGGTGCCTATGCCGGCATTTCCCACTCACGGTTATAGCCGGCATCTCCTCGACGAGATTTCTTCGCCGGGCACCGAGGGTTTCTCCAGTTTCCACATCATCCTTCACACCATGTCGCCGCTGATACCCCGCCGGTGAGAGCTGCCGCATCGGACTCGTTTCGGCCAACTCTTGCTGCTTTCGCGCGTTATAGACCGTCTCAGCCACCGGATATTCGTGTAACGAGGCTACGTCTGCGTTCACTGTACGTTGCAACCTGGTGCGTTGCGCACACTCCTTTCCGAGCATGTTGTCGGAGGGCTTCGCCGTCTTGCTCTCGCGCCACGGCGCCTCCCCAGCTACGAGGCCTGAGTCTTTTGACCTCGGTCGGTCTTTCACCGGCTGGACGATGTGTCCTTGACTGGACACGCCGATCTTCCAGCGCAGCGCGTACCAGGCGAGCTTCTCGATCGCGTCCTTGCGGGATCGCACTGGCAGGCTCGTGATCAGCTTCCAGTCGATCTTGTCCCGATCTCGGGGCGCCTCCGCTTCTTGGGCGTGAATTACGGTCAACGTCAGTGGAGGGTACTCTTTCTGTTTGCCGATCGGTGGGTGTACCCGCAGCCGGTGATACTTCAGCCGGACCACCGCCTCCGACACCTGTCCTTTCTGGTCTCGGACTTCCACCCGGTGGACCGCTTTTACCTTGACGCCCCGCATCGCCGCCGCGATCGTCTGCCGGCCATCGCCGGAAATCCGGTCCACACAGGCACGAAACACAAAGTTCGTGCCCTGGTCCACGGCGCAGCAAAACAGTTCGTAGATATCGCTTTCGCGATTCCCAATGTGGACGCAGCGGGAAGGCTCACCGAGCAGTTGCGTGGATTGGTTCAGGTTTTCCAGCCAGCGGATGCTCTCCTTGGCCTCGATCGGCACGCGGGTCGGATGGATCTTCCGCTTCAAGGCGTTCGTCCCCTTGAACTTGCTTCGGGTCCAGAACTTAACCGCGGCCAGGCCCAGCGGGAGCCCGGCTGGAGTCACGACCAAGCTGGAATGCATCAGGAGGCCGCATAGGGTATGGAGCCGCAGCCGTCCTTCCTTATTCCTGCCATAAAGGCGTTGTGCCGAACCCCGATGGCTTGTCGCGACTCGCTCGCAAAGCTGAATTCGGTCGTGTCATGTAGGATGAGCACGAGGCCGTCAACCGCCTCGAACTGTTCCCGCGTGGCTTGAAAGTGCCCGGCCAGAATCGCCGCCTCACTGACTCGCGCATTGGAGAGAAACCGGTAGGCGGCCATTGTGTTGGTCCAATCCTGACAGGCCAGCGGGATACTCTCTCCAAGCCGGCTGGCAAGTTGCCCGTTCAGCTTCTGAAACCGCCGGCGAAGCCGCGAGTTGCAGAACTGGCAGCCGGCCAATTCCTGGTCAAGAGATTTGCCGGCTCCAGCACCCGCTGAGGGCGAGCCCGGCGCTTGCCAAGACTCCTGAAACAATTCAACCCATCTCTGTTTCGGAATCTTAACCGTTCATCATCATTCGCGTTCAAATTAGCTCCTCAGCCACCTTCCGCCCGTTGAAAACGTCGGACATACCCCGTCCTTAAGCCCGGATCCGCCTCCGCGCTCCGGTCTTCGCCGGCGTAACTGCCTCCCCGCGGTCCTATCAACGCTGCTGTCCGGATTACCGTTCCTCATCCCTCCTGAAAATCAACGTTATTTCGTTTCACCCTTTGTCCGCTGTCTAACTTCCGCCTACCACACGATTTCAAGCTGTTGAGCGTTGTCATGTTCCCCGGCCAGCGCCGGCCGGGCCTGAAAAGGATCGTCCAGCCACGCCCACAGATCGCGATAGAAGAACAGTTGCTGCCGCAGCAGCGCCGCCAGCGTCGATAACGACCAGGAGAACGTGGATTTCCAACTGCAGGTACTTCAGCACCAGCATTGCGATCAAAGCCGTCCACACCTGGGTCCGGACCGCATTGGCGCTGGTCCCGACAAATGTCTTGATCTTTAGCGTCTGCTTCAGCGCCTTGAAGAACAACTCCACCTGCCAGCGGTCCTTATAGATGGCCGCGATGGTCGTCGCTCCGAAAGCCAGCAGGTTGGAGAGGAACACGATGGACTCCTGTTTCTCCGCGTCCCAAATCTCCACCCGGCGGAACAGCACCGGCTCCTCCCCTTCCCGCGCCAACCGGGGAAAGCAGACGATCTGGTCGCTCACCACGTCGCCGTTTTGCGGCGCCCGCAATTCTTCCTTCACCTCGTAGGCCGCCTTCTCCTTCATCCGCGTCACGAAGTACACCTCCTCCCGCGTCATTTCCCGGAACCACTCGTAATCGATGTATCCGCGGTCGATGGCCAGGATCGTTCCCGGATCGAACCGCAGCGTGCGCGCCACCTTGATCTCGCTGGTTTTGCCTTCGGTCACCACCGCGAACGACGGCAGGTAGCCGTCGTGGTCCAGCAGCAGGTGCAGCTTAATGGCGCCCTTCCTCCGCCGGTACTTCGCCCAGTCGAACATGCTCACCGACAGATCGATGACGCTCCCGTCCAGGCTCATCAGCTTGTTCTTGAAGCGGAACTTCTTCCGCCCGCCTTGGCTTTGCACCAGTTCCCGGCATTTCCACAGCGTCCGCTCGAACACCGTCCGGTACAGCTCCCACGGCCGGTTCTCATTGGCGTAGGCCAGCGTGGACCTCTTCGGCGCCACCGGCACTCCCAGATGTTTCAACCGCCCTTCGCAACACGCCAAGCCGCCGCAAATCTCCCGCAAGGAATGGGCCCGCCCCAACTGGCAAAACAGCATGGCCACGAACTGGCCCCAACTGGTGAAACCCGCGCGTGGCGCTCGGTCTTGTGCTCCTTCACCGCCATCTCGAATTCCCCGCGCGGGAACAGCGTCAACACCTGCGAGAAAATGCTGCGTACTTTGTACATAGGTTGAGTCTCCTGTGGTTGAATTGGTTCTTGTCCAGAACCCAATCCAGCGTATCAGGAGCTCAGCCTCTCGACCGCAAGCGGCTCCTATGCGCCACCGCGCTCAGTTAACCCGAATAATTTGGAGAGCAATGGTTCATCATACACTTTCAACAGCTTATGGGTACCATGCTCACCTTCAACTTGTGGGTAATTGAAAGTTTGGTCGGACGGATACCATGAACTACCGCTCCCTCCCGAAATCCCACATCCCGAGGCGACGCCCCTTCCTCCACCGTGCTCCGGACCGGTTTTACCCGCCGAGGCCGGGCGCTCGCTCTGCAATCGCGGCGCCAACATCGCTCCGGAGCCAGAAGCTGTTCGCCTTCGGCCCCGAGCGCCGGTAGCGCAGTCCCTTTCGGAATCGGCGCGCACCTGTCCGGGTTCCTCATTTGCCCGGGATCGCCCGAAAAGCTCCTCCGAGGAGGCTCGCGTTAATTCCGATATCTGTGCCGTCGGTGGCTTTACCCTTGTATGGACTGTTGGGGGCTAGGGTCCAGCGAGTGCTGACGAACCCTACGCCGGACACAGGAGATACGTAGTTCTCCGACGCGTATTGACTCATATAGATGTACGGGTCGCCGGCTTGGTCGTCCATCACGTTTGCCTGCATGACGAAACCCGGAAATATGAGGCTCCAATTCGGGGCGTCGGCGTTGTTATAATGAAATCCTCCGTAGCTACTACTGATAACGATGTTGTTCGTGAACACGTTTCCGGCGCGAACCGCAAAATCTTCAACGGACTCCGTTAAGTTACCGTTGATCACCGTATTATGGTTAAATATAAGCCCATCGGAGGAATTCACGATTAACATGTCGACCATCTTTAGCCATAAATTGTTGGTGACGGTGAAATTTTGGCCCGGTCCGCTCGGATAGATGTAGTCGGTATTCTTGAGTTCGAGGCCCCGGTAGGTATTGGTGATGATGTTGTCGCTGATCGTAACATCCTGAGCCGTGCAAAATGGGGCTTGGCCGCCCTGATTACGGACGGTAAGATCGATGGCATACCCTTCTTGGGCGTCCGGCCACACGTTGTTAATCAGATTGCTGTCAAGCCATATCCGCTGGCCGCACTTTACCTCAAATAGGTCCTTGATTTCCCAATGTATTCCGGCGTAGGCCGGGTCGCCCACTTTCCAGGAGGACGGTTTGTTGATGGTATTGAAGCGCATCTCCACGTCTGATGCGACCGCGCCCCAGGAGACCGCCGATCCGGCGTCCGGCGGTGCGGAGAGGGCGTCGAACTGGACGGTCTCTCCGTTTATTGCCCGAACCGTGGTAAACCCGCCATTGCCATCTTTTCCCTGCACGGTGAAGTCAATGACCTGCCCGACCTGCAAATCTGTGGTCGATGCTAGTGTCGCGCTGGTCGTGTTAGACGAGGAAACGGAACTCTTTTGAAGGACCGTCGGATCGTTCCCACCAAACATGACGTTTTCGGCAGCCCCTTCGAGATAGTTATCATTTATCTTGAGCGGGCCTGGGGTGTTCCATCCGGCGATCGCCTGTGAGTCCTGTCCCACAACATGTATGTTGGAGATGTAACTGTCTATTACTGCGCAGTTCTTGCAGTTCATCGTTACGCCTCTGCGTATTGAGTCGGTTGCCTGTCCGTGGATGTAGCAGCGATCGAGGATGATTCTTGACGGCAAATTACTCGACAGGTTGGCTCCGGCCCCCCGGTTATCAAGCATGACCATTTCAACTACATACGCCGAGGTCGCCGATGCCGTCGTAATCTCTAGACCGATAAGACGATATCCATTAGCGCCAGCGCTGGTCGCAATCGCCGTGACGTTATTTCCAGGAGTCGTGATGCGGGCCAAGAGTGCCGATTGTGTGGGAGATATTCTCTGGCCGGGCATTGGTAGCGTTCCGTCAGGTGTGGACGTACGAATGGTTGTCCAATGCGGAGTTGTCGAGGGCGAATACCTAGCGGGAAGCGTAATCGTACCTTGATAGGAGCCACCCGCGGTTAGGACGATCTCATCGCCTGGAGCCGCAGCGTTAAGCGCGGCCTGGAGGTTCTGTCCATTGATTAGCGGGTTGGGTCCAGCGGTCACTGTCGTCACTCTGCCGGTGACCGGCGTGAACGACGGGTCGGTGTGAACCAAGACCAAGGGAAGCTGAGCGGTAGCAGCCCTGCTCGTCATGGATAATCCAGAACCGCAAACAACGAGACAAAGTAATTTAGAACGGGTTGAAAACTGATGCATACTTTCCGCATCGGCAGTTTCGGACTCAATAAGAATCCGAAGCGGAGAACGACCGCGGTGGCGCTCAGTGTAGACATCGCGGTTCTAATGCCCCTGATGATGGGCGGCCATTGAGGGGTTGCTCATAGGCATTTTACCTTAGAAGGTTGCTGAGTGCGCCGGGATAAACCGGCGTGGAGTTGTGAATGAAAGAGTCATGCAGGAAAGGCGTAGCGAGCCGTCCTGGCCCCGAGTCATGCGTGACCACCCGTAAGGCTGGCATCGAAGCGTTGACGGTATCGGACGCCATTCGGGCGTCGTTAGTGACAGAAACTTAGGGTTCATGGTGATGGGAAGCTAGCAGGAGCGGCGCGGCAGGAAAAGCCGACGATCCGAGGTGCTTGCATGCCCGATTGACAGTATGGCTCCGGTGTCTGGCGATCGTTCGTTTGGTGGCAGCCGGTCTTGAAAAAGAGCGGTTCGACCCGGCTGGAGAGAGTGATTTTCGATTCGCTGCCGGGCCGCGCCGCGTATATCAATGAATGGACTGGACTACCAACATGGCGGCCGAGCACAAAGCGACGACGGAAGCAAAACCGGGAAAACCAAATCGGAAGCAGAGACGAGAGCAGCAGCGGAAGAACTGGACGGAGAATCCGGGGCTGGACGTGGTGCATCTCAATGCGGCTGGGATCGACGTAGGGAATAGCGAGCACTATGTTGCCATTGCGCCGGACAAAAGCGCGGAGCCGGTACGGAGGTTCGGATGTTTCACCGCGGAGCTTCGGGACCTGGCCAGGTTTTTGAAGGAACACCGCATTGTCACGGTGGTGATGCAATCGACGGGAGTATAATGGACCCCGTTGTACGACCTGTTGGAGGACGCCGGTTTGGAGGTGTACCTGGTGAACGCGCGGGACACCACGAACTGCCTGGCCGCAAGAGCGACGTGCAAGAGAGCCAGTGGCTCTTGAAGTTGCATACCTACGGACTGCTGCGGAACTCCTTCCGCCCCATCTCGGAGATCCGGGGCGCCGCGAACGTATTGGCGCCAGCGAGCGGAACACATCCACACGGCAACGGAATGCGTACAGCAGCGCATGCAGAAGGCGCTGACGCAGATGAATCTGCAGTTGGCCAACGTGATATCCGACATTATGGGCGTGACGGGACAGGCGATTCTGCGCGCGATTCTTGCAGGAGAACGGGATGCAGGAGGAGTTGGCAAAGCTGCGAAACTGGCGCATTCAAGCCAGCCGCGAGGAGATCGTGGCTAGTCTTACGGCAAGCTGCGAGAGGAACTGGTGTTTGCCTTGAAGCAGGAGGTAGCGCGTTACGACTTCTGCCAGCAGCAGATTAGGGAGTGCGACAAGGCAATCGAAAAGCATCTGGGCAACTTGCCGTCGAGGCCGCCAGAGCCTCTCAGGCGGGTGAGCCGGCGCTGCCGCCACGGAAGCGGAAGCAGGCGGCAGGGGAACACACCTTCGTTCGATCCCGGCGGGAGAACTGGTTCGGATCGCGGGAGTGGATTTCACGCGCATCGACGGAATCAGCGTGCTGACGGCGCAGACCATCATCAGCGAAGTAGGGCTGGACATGGAGCGTTTCAGCTCCTAGGACCACTTCGCATCGTACCTGGGGCTATGCCCATTTAATGGGGTCAGCGGCGGCAATACGCTGCGCCGGGGAACGCGCAAGGTGGTGAATCGGACGGCCACGGCGTTGCGAATCGCGGCCTTCTCACGAAAACCAGCAAAAGCTATGTGGGCGTGCAGTATCGCCGCTTCTGCGGCAAACTGGGGGCGCCGAAAGCGATCATGGCCATGGCGCACAAACTGGCAGTGTTGTTCTACCGCATGCTGCGCTTTGGACAGGAATACGTCGACTGCGGTCAGCAATTCTACGAAGAGAAATACCGCCAACAGCAGATTTCCATGCTGAACAAAAAAGCCGTCCAGTTGGGCTTCTCTATTGTTCCGGCCGCCAACCCCCAGGTCACAGCATGAGTAGTTTCTGGAGAGTGGGAAGTGCAGGCAGGGTATTGAGCTGCGAAATAATCGCGACCGGAGTGCCGACGGCGTTCAGCAAGGCGGAACGCAACACCGGCGGGTGCGTAATCGCGAGCATCCGTCGGACACAGCGCAGTCTGAGACCCCTCGCATGCATGGAAACTCCACGCACGGGAACCGGGAGACCCCATCGCCGCCCGTCGTGCAGTTTGCGGCGGGCCGGCTGGAGAAGGCCATGAGCCAGAAGACCACATGCACGTCGGCGGGGAGTCGGACGGCGTGCATAGTGTGCGCTGAGCAGCGCGTTGTTCAGGAGGGTTGAAGTCCCTCTGGCGCTCGAATGAGGAGCGCCATATCCAAACGCGGGGGTAATGCCTCGCGGGCCGGAGAAGGTGGAAGGTATGGAGAAGCCTAAACGGGCACGAAAGCGAAAGCCGGATACGAGCCAAGGCGGACCTGAAGCCACCAACCTGCGGTTCTCCGGAGGGCAGGGTGTCCATCGCGAGGTGGAATCCGAAGGGCATGAGGAGAAGTACCGGGCTGTAATCGATGGGGGCCACCCCGAAGATGAACCGGTCGGCCAAAGGTGGGGCAAGGTCGAGCCTGCACTATGAAGGCGAAGGCGTTCTCATTCACCCACCGCACCAAGGTGTTTGCGGATGGCACGGTACGGAAGAACGATGCGTGACCTCAGGAGGACTGGCAGGGTCTCCGGGTGGCACCGGAGTAAGCAGACCTATAAGCGAAAGCGAAATGGCGAGCGACGCTCTGTCAGTAGACGGACGGCTGTGTAGTACCTGAAGCGCGGTGAAAGCCGTGTGACCGGGTGATCGGCGGCGGAAGTGGGCCGGGGAAGGCAGCCGGCGAAGGCGGTTGGGAAGAGAGAGGAAGCCAGATGAGTAAGGGCGGGGAGGTGGATCAGTTCCATGAGTGAAATACCCGTACATCTTCGTCCGAGGAGACTGGCGGACTGGATCAACCCGACGGGTGTAAAGAAGGTCCATTCATTAATTGACAAGGTGTATCGTATCCGTTGGACCAACCACACCTTTCGAGATAGCAGGTGCATTTGATTTAGTGGAAGTGTGGACGAACAACTACAAAGATCAGGACGCCGGCGGAGCCGCGAGGCAGCCGACCGATTGGCAGCCGAATGTGAAGCGAGCGGCTCAGCCGGCAACAGTTCTGCGATCAGCGAGGAGTGCCGCTGAAGACGCTGGCAAGGTATCTGGCCCGGTATCGCCGGGAGCAAGCTGACAAGAAAGGGACGCAGCGGTGGGTTGCGGTTGAGGTGGCGGCGAAGCGCCGGGACCCGGCCGAGTTGTCCATCGTTGTGAATGGCGGTCGCCGGATTGAAGTCAGGCGCGGCTTTGACGCCGGCACGGTGCGCCGCTAGGTAGTAGAGTTGGAGCGGGCGTAACCATGTTCGGCTGGGGGCCGGCCACCAAGATCTATCTGGCTGCGGGCAGTGTGGTGTTCGAGTTTCAGATGGGCCGGGGACGGGCGGGGCCGAAGCGGTTTTTGGAAGGTTTCGAGGGATTATTGCAGACCGACGGCTATGTCGCCTACGAAAAGGTGGGCGGGCCGAAGATGGTCCATGCCGCGTGTTGGGCGCATGCGCGCCGCGGCGTGTTCGAGGCCCACGAACTGGCGCCCGGCGAGACGGTGGCCAAGGGGATTGTCGAAGGCATTGACGATCTGTTCGCCATCGATCGCGTGGCGCGCGAGAACGGATGCGATTTTGCTGCGCGTCATCGATTGCGTGCCGACCACGCGCCGGAGCTGCTCAGCACGATTAAGGCAAAAATGGAGGCCGCGCAGCAGCAAGCGTTGCCGGCCAGCAAGCTTGGTAAGGCGGTGGCCTACGCGCTCGGACTATGGCCGAGGCTGAAGATCTTTCTCCAATACCCTGAAGTGGAACTGAGCACCAACCAGGCTGAGAATTCGATGCGTGGGCGTGGCGATCGGAAGGAAGAACTGGATCCACATCGGGGCCCGATGGCGGGGCCACGGGTTGTCGCCCGCTGCTGTCCGGCTATAAGTCGAACAGAATCAACTGGTTGGCGGAATCGGGTAAATCGTTCTGGGAGTCGGATGGCTGGAGTGCCTGTAAAATGGGCGTTTTCTCGAAAAGCGTCACGCTCAAAATCTGTAGAATCTGGTAAAGGCTCGCTTCCAGGCCCAGGCGCTTGCGGATGATGGCCACCAGCACGTAGACCGAGACCGCGATCCAGATTTGGGTCTTCACGGCGTTCTCGCTGGTGCCGTAGAAGGCCTTGATTCGCAGATGCTGCTTGATCCACTTGAAGAACAATTCCACCTGCCACCGCGACTTGTAGATCTGGGCGATGGTAAGTGCCGGAAGCGTGAAGTTGTTGGTGAGGAACTTGAATCGCTTCCTCGTTTCCACGTCGAGATAGCTGACGCGGCGCAGCTGTCTCCGGGTACGCTTTGGCGGAGTCGATGGCGGTCAGGATGACGGTGTGATCGGATCGAACGCCAGTGGTCTTGTCCACCGGATGCGAGTAGCGGCGCTGGAGCAAGACGTTGGATTTGGTGCGGACGACGAAGAAGGCCGCGCTGAGCGTGAAGACGTAGAGGCGCTCGAAATCCACGTAGCCGCGGTCCATGACGTAGAACGCCCCGGCCTCCGGCAGGATCTCGTCGAGGATGTTGACGTCATGCACTTTGCCATCGGTAATGCTGATAAATGTGGGGATATTGCCGTGCAGGTCGAGCAGCGTGTGGTAGAAGTCTCTAAATGGCGGACAGCCGGGTCAGCAGGAGAATTATTGAGCATCGCTTGAAAAATGCCAAACGGGGTTCGCCGAACGCGGTGAAGTCGGCCCAGGCCGCCCATATTGATGTCCAGACGGTCTGAACGAGCGAAATCTTAGCAGAGGAGCCCTGCAGGGTCCTCGGTTTGCCGATTCCGGATGACTTCCGGACCAGCAGCGCCAGATTGAATCCGATCGCGTGGAACAGAAGCCGCTTGAGAATGTTCTTTTGACCCTTCAGGTGCGTTCGTCTCATGCCGCCGGTTTCGTACATGTGCGCAAAACTTCTTTCGGTCAGCTCGGTGCGCAGCTTCTGCAGATCCTTGCCGCGCCGTCCACTCATCCGCCGCCGATTCCCATACACCTGCTTCTGTTCTTTTTCCTTGCCGTCCCAATTGCGGGGTCCACGCGCCGGCTCCGGAATATAACTGCGCACACCGTCCGCATGCAAATCGACCAGAACTTCATTGCTGTGATATCCCTTGTCAGCGACCACCTCTTCGACGCCGCGTTGGTTGATCAGGGCCGCGTTGGACTGAGCTTCCTGTAATGTGACGCCGATGGTGGTAGTGTCACCCAGATCCGCCGCTTGCAGCGTGATCGCCACTACCGCGCCGCTGCACAGATCGACCGCATGCTCGGCCTTGTGCGCCAGATGCGTACGCCCATCCTTCATCCTGGCGATGCGCGCGGTGGTATCTCCGGGACTCATCCAGTCCTTATTCGAGGCCTTCTTTTTGCGCTTCCGGTCCAGACGCGCGGCCTGCTCGCGCGTCGGCTCCTCAATGCCTTCGGCTTTGGCCAGATCTTTCAGATATTCGTCATAGCCGCGGCCATCGTCGCGCCGCTTGATCGAACGCATCGCGGCATTGGCTTCCAGCATGGTCGCGTCTATGGCGATAGTCTGGCCGTCCATCAGGCCTTCGTCGCCCAGCACTTTCACGAACCAGCGGAACACGGCTTTGTGTGTTACCACCGGTATCAGCCGCCGCGTCCGCGACATTGTCGAATGGTCTGGCGTCGATTCGGTCAGACTGAATCCCAGAAACTCCCGCAACGAAAACGAGTCCGCCACGCGCCACGCAATTCCCCGTTCCGAATCGATTCCCTCAAAGTAGCCGAGCAGCAGCATCCGGAAATACACACCCGGAGCCATACTCGGTCGACCCATGACCGGCTTGTAAAAACGCTTGCACAGATACTCCAGGCGTTTGTCGACCTTGTTCCTCTCCAGAATGTCGTTGACCTTGGTATAAAACGGGTGACTCGCCGCCTGGGGAATCTCCTGAGCGCTGAAAAATAGCGCGTCCTGCTTCGCCTTGCGCTTGCCCATCGCCATACTGTTTATGACGTCTGAAACATTTCAGAGGTCACATGTTTGGAAGCGAAAATCGGACTTTTACCACAGGCTGCTAGCAGCGTGTGCAGCTTGACTGCGCCCTTGTGCTTGCGGAACTTGGCCCACGGAAACAGCGAAAGGCACAGGTCGATGGTGGTGGAATCGAACGCATATAAACTCGCATCCAAGTCGATCCCGATCGGATCGCCGGCATACAGCGGGCGGGCGATGGCGATCAGAATTTGCGCAAAATCCGCGAAGATCCTCCAATCGCGCGATTCGTTGGCGTCCGCCAAAGTCGAGCGCGCCACATTACCTCGAAATCCCATGTGGTAAAGCTTGGCACCGACGGAGCCGAGGCATGCCTCAATATCACGCAGGCTTTCGCGGTAAGTGAACTGAGCGAAGCCCATCGCCAGAAACTGGTCCCAACAGGAAAAGCTCTTTTGCTGACGATCACCGTGATACCGACTTACACACTTCTGAAACTCGTACCGGGGAAGATGCTCCATGAGCTGAGAGAAAACAGTCTGACCAAGGTTCACGCCTCATTGTCGGCAATTCGCCGCAGGGGTCCCAGATCGTCATGCAAGCGCTTGCGTGCTAGAAAAAGTTGAAATCGAAAAATCTCAAAAGACGACTTAACTTCTATGAATCCTGTGCCTTAGCTGGAATTGAAAACTTGTGTCCCGGACAGCAGTGGTTGTCGCCATCCTGTCGGTCACCGAAAGCTGCCGTCGCCTCGACATTCCAATCCGCGAATATCTCGCGGCAATACTGCCGGGGCTGGCAGACGTTCGCATTCAGAAACTCGCGGATCTCACGCCGGCCGCCTGGGTCTGCCCGTCGCCGCAATCAAGACATCTCCGGCTCTGTAATTGGTCAGCTTTCAATTACCCACAAGTTGAAGGTGAGCATGGTACCCATAAGCTGTTGAAAGTGTATGATGAACGGTTAAGATGCCGAAACAGAGATGGGTTGAGTTGTTTCAGGAGTCTTGGCAAGCGCCGGGCTCGCCCTCAGCGGGTGCTGGAGCCGGCAAATCTCTTGACCAGGAATTGGCCGGCTGCCAGTTCTGCAACTCGCGGCTTCGCCGGCGGTTTCAGAAGCTGAACGGGCAACTTGCCAGCCGGCTTGGAGAGAGCATCCCGCTGGCCTGTCAGGATTGGACCAACACAAAGGCCGCCTATCAGTTTCTCTCCAATGCGCGAGTCAGTGAGGCGGCGATTCTGGCCGGGCACTTTCAAGCCACGCGGGAACAGTTCGAGGCGGTTGACGGCCTCGTGCTCATCCTGCCTGACACGACCGAATTCAGCTTTGCGAGCGAGTCGCGACAAGCCATCGGGATTCGGCACAACGCCTTTATGGCAGGAATAAGGAAGGACGGCTGCGGCTCCATACCCTATGCGGCCTCCTGATGCATTCCAGCTTGGTCGTGACTCCAGCCGGACTCCCGCTGGGCCTGGCCGCGGTTAAGTTCTGGACCCGAAGCAAGTTCAAGGGGACGAACGCCTTGAAGCGGAAGATCCATCCGACCCGCGTGCCGATCAAGGCCAAGGAGAGCATCCGCTGGCTGGAAAACCTGAACCAATCCACGCAACTGCTCGGGAGCCTTCCCGCTGCGTCCACATTGGGGATCGCGAAAGCGATATCTACGAACTGTTTTGCTGCGCCGTGGACCAGGGCACGAACTTTGTGTTTCGTGCCTGTGTGGACCGGATTTCCGGCGATGGCCGGCAGACGATCGCGGCGGCGATGCGGGGCGTCAAGGTAAAAGCGGTCCACCGGGTGGAAGTCCGAGACCAGAAAGGACAGGTGTCGGAGGCGGTGGTCCGGCTGAAGTATCACCGGCTGCGGGTACACCCACCGATCGGCAAACAGAAAGAGTACCCACCACTGACGTTGACCGTAATTCCCGCCCAAGAAGCGGAGGCGCCCCGAGATCGGGACAAGATCGACTGGAAGCTGATCACGAGCCTGCCAGTGCGATCCCGCATGGACGCGATCGAGAAGCTCACCTGGTACGCGCTGCGCTGGAAGATCGAGAC
>CAWGKC010000001.1:0-726071 GCA_963823105.1 uncultured Acidobacteriota bacterium | reverse complement strand
CCACGCTATGCGCCCTGCCCCAACGCGCCGGCCGCCGCCGTTGTGAATTCGCGGTTCAGCGCCGGCGAAAGCAAGATTCCACTCGGAATCGCCGCCGGAGC
This sequence comes from uncultured Acidobacteriota bacterium, assembly GCA_963823105.1. Taxonomy (GTDB): domain Bacteria; phylum Acidobacteriota; class Terriglobia; order Bryobacterales; family Bryobacteraceae; genus JAJYKC01. Next base: position 725,970 of record CAWGKC010000001.1, on the reverse strand, counting down.
GCCCGCCCGCGCCAGAGCCACCAAACCAAACGGCTGATCGAAGCTCATGGGACAGTTCTTGACCATCTTCATCACGTGGTTCTGGACGTCGGCTTTCTTCGCGAGGAACGCGGCGTTGGTTTCAAGCGTCGTCGGCTCGGCGGTTTTCAGCAAGTCCCGCATCTCGGCGATCTTGTTTCCGGTGGACGACATGGCGCCGGCCCACCAAACAATCGCCGAATAGTCGGCGATCAGCGAACGAAGGCGAGGATCGTCCAACTGCCAACCGCGCTCCTTCTCCATCGCCGGACCGATCGTCGTTTGGCCATGAAACTGGTCCCAAAGCGCATCGTCGCCCAGAACATCCCGCCGGAAACCGTCCGCGTCGGCCTCGTCTCCTGGCAACAACAATTGTTGTAGGGCGCGGCGGCCAAGTTGGATGTAGTCGCCGGTTTGTCTGGGCTGGCCGGCGGAATCGAAGAACATTTTGTTGCAGGCATCGTCGCCGAAAGCGACGCGCAAAGTGCATGTGGACGCACCCGTTCCGTGGAAGTTTTCCATCAGCGCGCCCTTGCCCGCCTGGGTCAGCGCTCCCAGCGCAACGAACCAATCGAGGTAGTCCGACATCGTGTGTTCGTTGGTCATGGAGTTCATCGCGAAGTGAACCCCGGCGCATTCCATCCCCATGTTTTCCAGCGCGCCGCCGCCACGGTAAACCGTGGTCATCAGAATGGAGTCGAAGATCGCTTTGCGAAGTTTCGTCTGGTTTTGGGGCAGCGCGATGACGCCGATTCGCTCGCCGCTGGCGGTCTCCTTAAAAACCACATCGCCGCTCGCCGGCTCGTGAATTACCTGCGACTTCGAAAGGAAATCCTGGAGCGAAAGGAAGTTGAATAGACCGATGAAGTTAACTTTGAAGGTGGTTCCGGTCTCCCTAGTGCGGGTGAGGATGCTGCGGACGAGCGTGACTCCGGGGCCGACGGCGCCGTTCTCCTGGGCTTTCGGATTTACGCGGTCCATCGCGGTGAGGTCTCCTTTGAGCGCGGAGGAAACGGCGGCGGCGGTTTCTGAGTTCAGCTTGTCTAATTCAACACGATAAAGAAAAGCCGCTTCCTGGCCGCCGCCCAGATCCAGGTCGAGACAGAGAGAAGCGCGGATGCCATGATCGATGGCGCTCGAAATCGCCGCGTTGATCGCCTTTATTTCGTCCGGGTGAAGTCCCGCCGCGTCGAGCTCTTCCTTTTCCGCCTCCGGCTTCTTGCTGAGCCCGCCGATGAGCGCTGTCAGAAGGTCCTTAGATCCCAGGCAGACGCCGATTCCGGCCGACGGGGCGATGGAGAAATCCCACTCGCTCCCCTTGCGGCGGTAGACGCCGAGTTCGACGATGCCAGCGCCGATTGCGCGAGCGCGGATCTGCCAATCGGAGGCGATCTCGTAGCTGGCCTTCACGTCGATTCTCGCGCCGGCGTTCAGCCGGATCGGTTCGGCGGCGAGCGGAAGGGCGGGGGAAGCGAGCGGCACGGCCGAAACGCACGCCGAAAACTCCCCCGAGAATTTCACCTGGCGTTTCCCGGAGCACGTGGCGACGTCGCCCGCCCGAAGCGCATGAAGGTCCGCTGTATCGGCGGGCATCACGAACGCGGAGATCACTTCGCCGAGGGCAAGACCCAGGGTGGGAGCGGCGTCGTCTACGGGGAACCGGCGAAAGAATTCGAACGTCGAGGATTCACCCGCCCCGAAGCCCGGAGTAATATCGCCAGCGGACTGGGATTCGTTCCCGGCGACCGTCCCGGCCACCATCAGCGACAAGTAGCCCTCGCCGTCTTTCACCGAGATCTGCGCGCCATAAGGATCGTCGGCAACGAGCGGGGCATCCTTCTTCGCATTCGCATGGACCGCCGCGCTTTTGCCGGCGGAGACGGAAAATTGAGGTTGGCCGGCGCCGAACTCGAACGCCTTTCCCAGTTCGATCCCCTGCGAAACCGGAGTTGCCGCCGCTTTCTTCAGCGGCAGGTCGAGGAGGGTCTTCAAGCGATCCGGAAGAATCAGACTGAGGTTCTGGCTCCGGGCGTACTTGTCGAGAGCCGAGAACAACTCCCCCTTCACCGGAACGTTGGTCAGCGCTTCTTGATGTGAACCCGTAATCGATACGTCGATCATGAATTGCCTTTCACACGAAACATCGGTCTCCGCAATAGAGGACGCGGAAGAGGAAGATTTTCCTTCACGTGAATACAATAGCTGGAAATCGAGGACGCCGATGCGTGACGCAATGGTTCCGCGAAGAAACCGGCGAGGTCCGGCCATTGCGAGCCGTAGGAGGCGGCGAATCCGTATCGACGAGGCCGTTTCTCGCTCTGGCGTTTGGCCGGCTTGTTTCCGGGCCCCGGAAACCGCCGGAACATGCGGTAGCGGATAGTTCGGCCGACTCTCGCAGCGTGGGCCGGGAAGCGCCCGCGAACTTGGCAAGCGGAGATTGAAGAAGAGTGCAAACACTTTTCGCGTCCCATCGTTGAATTTCGAATCGATGAACCACTCTCCCGCCCAAACTGTACTACCTTGTAGTGGGAGCGAATCGTTTGCATACATTGAAGGGCGCCGGCGTTCTGGTGACGGGCGCGGGCCGGGGAATCGGCAAGCGTCTGGCGATCGGTTTCGCTTCCCGCGGCGCGCGGGTGGGGTTGCTGGCGCGCAGCAAGGCCGAGCTCGATCTGGCGCAACTGGAGATAGAACACGCGGGCGGCGTCGCCCTGCGCATTCGCGCCGACGTCAACGATCTGGAACAACTGAACGCGGCGGTGGATCGCATGAAGGCCGTCTTCGGAGGCGTGTACGCGCTGGTTTGCGCGGCGGCGATTCAAGGCCCTATCGGCGGCATCCTCGACTGCCCACCCAAGGCGTGGATCGAGACCATCCATACCAATCTGGTGGGCGTTTCCAATTCGTTGCGCGCCGTGCTACCGTTCATGATCGAACGGCGCTCGGGCAAGGTGATCGTGCTTTCCGGAGGCGGCGCAAGTACGCCGCGGCCTTGTTTTTCCGCCTATGCGGCGTCGAAGGCGGCGGTGGCGCGGCTGGTCGAGACGGTGGCGGAAGAGGTGCGCGAGCACAACGTCCAGATCAACTGCATGAGCCCCGGCGGCAGCTATACCAACATGACCGACGAGATCCTGCAAGCGGCCGGGCGCGCGGGCGAGAAGGAAACCGACGCCGCGCTCGAAGTCCGGCGCACCGGAGGCGTTCCCGCCGAACAGCAGATCGAGCTGGCCGTTTTTCTGGCCTCCGACGACTCCAATCACATCAGCGGAAAGATGCTGTCGGTTAGCGACAATTGGAAGAAGTTGAAGAACCAGAGCCTGGACGCCGATATTCTGACGCTGCGGCGGACGCACAAGAATTGAGCGCGTTATTCGCCGATGGGCGTAGGGCGGAAGCCGTTCTCGACGGCCAAGGCGGCGACGGCTTCGCGCGAATCCGCATCGACGTAAAAAAACGCTCCGGTGCGTTCGGTGCGGAACAGCACGCCGCCGACGTAGCGGTCCGGCTCGACGGCATAGTCGAAGCCGCGTTCGGTGAGCAGCTCTTCGAAGCGCAAGGCTTCTTGCAGTTTTTTGGCGATGAAGACGAGTTCGACGGGGCGATCGCCGAAGAATTCCGCATCTCGCTTCATGCGCGCGGCCGGGCTACTTGGAAACGGGTTTGGGAACCATCGAGCGTGTGCGCTCGCTGAAACGGGCGAAGGCGCCGGGGTTGCTCTCGGTCCATCCGTTCGATCCCCGCCTCGGCGACGCGCTGCACATGCGTCACGAAACGGGCGCTCATGGTCTGGCGCCAAAGCGGTACGAGATCGCGCACGCGATCCCAAACCAGGATGAGCTCGTTGCCGCTATCGAGAAACAGATCCTGATTCAGAACTCCGGAGGTGATGAAAGACGCGGCCATTTCCCAGTAGGTGGTGACCATCCGGAAATAGGCGTCTTCCTGAGAGCCGGGCGGGCACAAAGCGAGGTACTCCTCGCGGCTGGCGGCCAGAAAGTGGCCGAAGAACCAGGCGCGGGCCTTGCGCATCGTTTCTTCGCGGCGCAATTCGTAAAGCCGCAGGATCAGATTCGCGTCGTCGTAGGTCGCTTGATTGGGCATCGTTTGTGGAAGATTACCGGGCGGCGAGCAGCGCGCGCAGATGGCGGGCGCGTTCCGGAGAACGGAGTTGGCGCAGAGCCTTGGCTTCGATCTGGCGAATGCGCTCCCGCGTCACGTCGAACTCCTGGCCGATCTCCTCCAGCGTGTGCTCCCGCTCGCAGCCGATGCCGAAGCGCAGCCGGATGACCTTCTCCTCTTTCGGGGAAAGAGTTTTCAGGATGTTCGCCGTTTCGTCGCGAACGTTGGAATCGATGACGGCATCGACGGGCGAACCCACCCAGCGGTCTTCGATCAAATCGCCTAGCGCGGATTCGCCATCGCGGCCGACCGGGGTTTCAAGCGAAACCGGATCGCGCGAGATGGTTTTCAGCTTCTGAACTTTCTCGACCGGGATATCCATGCGGCGGCCGATCTCGTCGTTGGTCGGCGCGCGGCCCAGTTCCTTTTCGAGCTCGCGCGTCGCCCGCAGAAACTTGTTCATGCTCTCGTTCATGTGAACGGGAATGCGGATGGTGCGGGATTGATCGGCGATCGCCCTGGTGATGGCCTGGCGGATCCACCACGTGGCGTAGGTGGAGAATTTGTAGCCGCGGCGGTATTCGAATTTGTCGGCCGCGCGCATGAGGCCGATGTTGCCTTCCTGAATTAGGTCCAGCAGATGGAGACCGCGATTGACGTACTTTTTCGCCACCGAAACGACCAGGCGCAGGTTGGCTTCGACCAGATCTTTTTTGGCCCGCTCGGCTTCGATCTCGCCGTGCCGGATCACCGACAGGCTGTGCTTCAAATCGGCCAGCGGAGCGCCCGCGGTGGTTTCCCGCTTGCGGATCTCGCGGCGCAACTCCCGCACGCGGCTCTGCGATTGGGCGCCGCCGCGCTCTTCCAGCTTACGCACCTCCGCGTCGAGGTGGTTGATTTCCTCAACCGCCCGGTCGATTTCCTTGCCAAACTGCTTCCAAACCGAATTGAGGTAGGGAAGATGGCGGATGGCCTGGGAAACTTCCACCTTGCAGCGATTCACTTTGCCGATCCAGCGGCGCCGGAACTTTTTGTTGCTCAAAGCGACGGCGTTGAGTTTTTCCTGGTTTTGAGTCAGTTTTTTGTAAAGGAGGCCCAGGTTGGCGAATTCCAGCTTTAGTTCGGCCTGTTTCTTGACGTCGGCCGCGCTGCCGTCTTCTACATCGCCCAGATCGACGTAGTTGTCCAACTCCAGCGTTTCTTTCTTAATGCCTTCGGCGATCTCCAACACCAGCAACTGCACCAGCGCGGAGCGGCTGATGGCCTTCTGCATGCGCAGCTTGCCCCGCTCCATGCGCCGGGCCAACTCCACTTCGCCTTCCCTGGTGAGCAGCGGTACCGCGCCCATTTCGCGCAGGTAGACTCGGACGGGGTCGTCCGTATAGATGGACTCTTCCACCGGCGCGGCGCCGTGGAAGTCCTCGCCCTCCGGCGCCTCTTCGGGATGGAAGAAAGCGGGTTCCTCGTCGAAGGGAATCGCGAGGGGCCCGTGATTTTCGGCTACAAAAGGTTCTTCGAAATGATCCACAAATTGCTCACTTTGGCCCCGGCGGCGGGGGCGACGCCAAGTCCGGCGCGGGTCGCACGGGAACTTTCCCCGGCCGGACACACAAAACCCTCACACCTCAAGGGTAACTTGATCGGAACGATGCTCCAATTGTATCATCGATGCTCCGCGAAGTTAAGCCCCTATTTAAAAGATGTTTCCATGCCGTTTTGGTTACACCTAACACTCGATCTAGGTTAACTATAAGACTTCTTCTGAAACATAACGTTACGCAGTTCTTCGAGAAAGGCCTCCACATCCTGGAAATCCCGGTAGACGGAAGCGAATCTCACGTAGGCGATTTTGTCGATCCCTTGCAGCCTCTCCATCAGAACTTCCCCGATGGCCGTGGTGGACATTTCCCGGTCGGTATTCTCAAAGAGAAGACTTTCCACGTGGTTAACGAGCTCGGCCAGTTTCGCCATGCCGACCGGCCGCTTTTCGCACGCCTTCAGTAATCCATTCAACACTTTCTGGCGGTCGAATTTCTCGCGGCGCCCGTCCTTTTTCACCACCATGTAGGGGATTTCGTCGGTGCGCTCGTAGGTGGTAAACCGGCGTTCGCAGCCCAGACATTGGCGCCGCCGCCGGATCAAATCCCCTTCCTTGCTTTCTCGAGAGTCGATGACGCGGTCTTCCCGGTGGGCGCAAAAAGGACAGGTCATAATTCGTTCGACTCCCGTATCGGATTGATTTTGTTTAATTTTACCCCCTGCACCAAGGACAGGATCAAGCCCACGGGCACCACCGGCAGGTAGGCGGCCGCCCACAGCAGGATGGCCAGGCCGGAAGCCAGTTCCAGACGCAATCCGAAGATCTCGGTCAACACCAGCACCGCGGCAACTTGGAAACCGCCTCCGATCCCCGGAATTTGCACGATGGATCCGAACGACACCAACCCCATATACACCGTCACTTGCGTCAGGCTGAAGGCGGCCGTCGCCGGGAACGCCCGGAACAGGCAAAAGCTGGAGGCGATCAGGATCGCCCATTCGAGCGCGCTGTAGGCGAATAGGGCGAACAGCAAATGGGCGCTCGCCGTCGTGCGCATTCCCTCGGCGAAGGAGGCGGCGGTGGATTGAACGCGCATTTCAAAACGCGGCGGCAGGAATCCGAGCGCCGCCGCCAAACGCTCTCCGGCGACGGCGGAAAAGCGGGAGAAGCCCAAAATCAGCCCCAAACATAAGATGCAGATGCCCGCGCAAAGGTACCCGCCAACCCGGAACATCCATTGCAGCGCGGTCCCCAAGTGCAGCTTGGACGACGGCACGATGGCCAGGGCGAAGCCGAACACGGCCAGGACCATCAACAGGTCGAAGATGCGTTCTAGGAGCCACGCGGCCATTTGCGAGGAAAAAGTCACCTTCTCGCGCGCGGCGATCAAATACGGCCTGACCAGCTCCCCCGCTCTTCCCAACAGCACCACCGCCGTAAATCCGATGAGCGTCGCCGACAAAAGGCCGCCGAGGGAGGCGTGGGGACGAAGCGGGCGCAGCATCACGCGCCAGCGCAAGGCGCGCCCCAGGTAAGACAAATAAATGAACAGGATGGCGGCCGCCATCCAGAATGCGTCGACGCCCCGGAACGAATCGAGAAAGACGCGCCAGGCGAAAGCGCGGTGGCTCAGCCGCCAAACGAGCAGCGCCGCCAAGCCCACCAGCGCGGCGGCGATCGCCAGCGCCCGCTTCTTCCGCTTTGCCGGTGCGATGCGTCCTCCCTATCCCCGTGCATGGCGGCGCAGGGTTCTGTACACTAACTAGAAATGTAAAGCCGGACGGGAAATGAACTTCTCATGCTAAATCTACGTTTTCTCTATCGGAAGCCGCAAAACCGGATGGTGGATGAGAAGCCCGCTCCGGGCGGCAACGGTTTACTTTACAGGACAATCGGCCCCCATGGCAATGGCAGCACAATTCGCGGCGGGATCGGCCCGGTGGAACTGGGTATCGCCGTCCAACTTCGCGCGGCAACCCGCGACGTTGCCGGTGGCGTGGCCCGCCGATGATAATCCCGCGCGGATGGGAGAACGTTTGGACGCTGACGCCCAGTTGGTAGAGTCGTGCCTGAAGGGCGAGGAGACGGCTTGGGAGAGTCTCGTCAAAACTCATACGCGCCGGGTCTATTCGATCTGCTACCGCTTCACCGGCAAGGACTCCGAGGCGCAGGATCTGACGCAGGAAGTTTTTCTCCGCGTATTCAAAAATCTTAAAAGCTTCCGCGCCGGCGAGGGAGCGTTCGTCGTGTGGCTGACGCGCCTGACGCGCAACCTGCTGATCGATCATTACCGCCGCACGCGCCACGAACGCGCCACCGATTCGATCGAAGACCAAATGCCGATGCTCGAGGAAAAGACGTCGTCGATGGGCCGCGCCGACGGCATCCTGGCCGGGCGGGAGGCCAGTGAGATTCTCGGGCACGCGTTGGCCAAGCTGTCTCCGGAACTGCGCGAGACGGTGATTTTGCGCGATCTCGAGGAATTGGAGTATAAAGAAATCGCCGTCGTGCTCTCCGTTCCCGAAGGTACCGTCAAATCGCGTCTGAACCGCGGCCGGGCCGAATTGACCCGTCTGCTGAAGCGGCAGGGGGTGCGCATATGAACTGCGCCCATGTCGAAGTTCTGATCTGCGACTATCTGGACGGAACGCTCGCGGCCGGCATCCGCGAGGAGTTCGCCGGGCACCTGGCCTCGTGTCCCGGTTGCGCCGAATTGGCCGCCGACGCCGGCGCCGCGGTGGCTTTCATCGCGCGCGCCTCGGCGGCCGAGCCTCCGCCCGAGTTGCTCACCCGCATCCTTCACGAGATGCCGGGCCGCGACCTCGCCCGGCGGCGCTCCCTCTTCCACCGCCTTCGCGCCGGATGGCTGGGTCCGGTTTTTTCGCCCCGCTACGCGATGGGAATGGCGATGACCATCCTATCGTTCTCGATGATTTTCAAATTCGCCGGCATCGAGCCCCGCCAGTTGCGCGCCTCCGACGTGGACCCGGTGAAAGTGTTCGCCTCTCTCGACGACCGCGTTCACCGCACCTGGGATCGCACGATGAAGTATTACGACAACCTGCGGCTGGTGATTGAGATTCAATCGCGCCTGAAGGAATGGTCGGAACAGGATCTGAGCGCCGTGCCACCGGCGCCGCCAAATCGAAGCCAAAGCGAGCCGGCACAAAGTGTCCGGCCCGATGGGAAGGATCGTCAAAAATGAATTGCGCCACGCATCCCGATACACCGGCTATCGCCTATTGCCGGACCTGCGGCAAGCCGGTTTGCCAAGTCTGTCAGCGAGTTTCCGGCAGCTCCGTCTTTTGTCTCGAGCATAGCCCGGACACCCCGCCTCCTCCCTCCGGCGGAGCGGGGGAAGGACCGTCGCCCTATGCCAACCCCTACAGCGCCCCGAACCCGTATCCGGCGCCCGGCATGATGACGCCCGATGCCGGAGCCTCGCCCGGCTTGGCGTTCCTGCTCGGCTGGATTCCCGGCGTCGGCGCCATCTACAACGGGCAGTATGTCAAGGGCCTGATCCACGTCATCGTCCTCGGCGTGCTCATCAGCATCGTCAGCTCCGATTCGGCCGGCGGCTTCGAGCCGGTTTTCGGGATGCTCATCGGCGTATGGGTCTTCTACATGGCCTTCGAGGCTTACCACACCGCGCGGCGGCGCCAAATGGGCATGGCCGTCGACGAATTCTCAGAGCATCGTCCCGCTGCATCGCGACCGCCGTTCGTTTCCCGCCGGACCCATCGTGCTGATCGCCCTCGGCCTGCTGTTCCTGTTGAACAATCTGGAAATCCTGCACTTCGGCCAGATCATACGGTATTGGCCGCTCGGATTGATCGCCCTCGGCGCTTTTATGCTCTACGAGCGAATGAGCGGCCCGGTGCGAAATATCGCGCCCCCCGCCCAGGAGGTTCAACATGAACGATAGTTCGGCGTTGCTCCGCGCCATTCGCGGGCCTATCATGCTGATCGCCGTCGGCGCCCTCGCCGCCATCGATCACTTCGGGCCGTTCGCCTTCCGCCAGACCTGGCCGGCGCTGTTCATCGTCTTCGGCCTGATGAAGCTGCTGGAGCTTTCCCTGCGGCCGCCCACGCCCCCGCCTCCCCCCGTTGGCGGCGCGCCTTACCCCGGCGGTCAACCCTATCCCGGAGGCCGGGCATGAGACGCGGATCGATTGTCGGTCCCTTGATTCTGATCGTTCTCGGCGTGCTGTTTTTGTTGCGCAACGTGTGGCCGGAAGTCCACGTCACCGAGGCCATCGCGCTCTATTGGCCCTACCTGTTGATTGTTTGGGGCGGCCTGCGGCTGGTGGAAATTCTCTTCCTGAAGGCGCGTTCGCGCGTCCTTCCCCGCAGCGGCGTTTCGGGGGGCGAGTGGGTCCTGGCGACCTTCATTTTCCTGATCGGCAGCGGCATGTTCGCCGCCCATCGCTATTCCGGCTGGTTTCCCGACGCCCGGGCGTGGCGCGGCATGGTGGTGGATTTTGGAGACCCGTTCGACTATCCGCTTCCGCCCGCCGAGCACGCCAGCGGCCCCGCGCCGCGCATCGTGATCGAAAACTTTCGCGGCAACGCGCGCATCACCGGCATCGGCGGGGCGATGAAAGTGCAAGTCGCCGGCCGCAAAACGATTCGCTCCATGCAGCGCCACGACGCCGACCAGGCCGACCGCCAGACCCCGGTGGAGATTGTCAACGGAAGCGGCAATCAGATTATCGTGCGTTTGAATCAGGACAAAGTGAGCGACCGCATGCAGGTGAGCGACGATCTCGACATCGCGGTTCCCAAGGGAGCGAGCGTTGAGTGCCACGGCCGTTATGGCGATTTCGACGTCCGCAATATCGACGGATCGGTCGACATCGACAGCGATAACGCGGGCGTCCGGCTTCAGGACATCGGCGGCGACGTCCGGGTGAATCTGCGCCGCAGCGACCTGATCCGCGCGGTGAACGTAAAAGGCGCGGTCGATCTGCGCGGCCACGGCCAGGACGTGGAACTGGAAGACATCGCGGGCCAGACCACCTTGGAGGGCAGCTATACCGGCCAGTTGCAGTTCCGCAAGCTGGCCCAGCCGCTGCGCTACGACGGCGGTCAAACGGAAATGAAGGTGGTGAAGGTGCCCGGCGAAATTCGCCTTTCCCCCGGCGACCTGGTGGCCAGCAACCTCGTCGGACCGATCGAGATCAACGCCCGCTCCCGCGATATCCAGATCTCCGATTTCACCCAGGCGCTGGACCTGACTGTCGACCGCGGTGACATCGAACTGCGCCCGGCGGCCAACATGCCCAAGCTGGACGTGCGCACCCGCTCCGGCGACGTGGACCTCAGCCTCCCGCCCGCCTCGCGCTTCGATCTGAAAGCGCAGACCGATCATGGCGAGATCCACGACGAATATGGCACGCCCCTGCAAACGAGCGAGATCGGCGATGGTGGCGCCATCACCGGCGCCGTCGGCGGAGGCCCTTCGCTGCGGCTGACCACCGGACGCGGAAGCGTCACCGTGCGCAAAGCCGGTATCGAGGCCAACGCCGCGCCGGATGCGCCGGAGGCGCCCGAAACGCCCGCCGCCCCGAAGGCGCCGAAAGCGTTGAAGGGCCATCCGGCGGGCCCTCCTCCGGGCGCGCCGACCACGGAATAGCCTGCCGTTCAGGCATCCCACCGCTGCCAGCCCGGCCCTTCGAGCGTGGCGTCGAAAAGATCCGGATGCAGAATCTCGGCGAAGATTCGCAGCGATTCGACGACGCGCGGACCGGGCCGGTTCATGTATTGATTCCCGTCGGCCAGAAACACGCGGCCTTCGCGCACCGCCCGCAGTTCGTTCCATCCCGGCCTCGCCGTGAGCCAATGCATCTCCGCTCGCGTGCGCCCAATGTCGAAGCCGCACGGCGTCGTGACGACGATGTCCGGATCGGCCGCGACGAGTTCCTCCCACCGCATCCACGGCGAGTGCCGGCCCGCCGCGCCGAAAAGATTTACGCCACCGGCCATGGCGATCAACTCCGGAACCCAATTTCCCGCCGCCATCAACGGCTCGTGCCATTCGATGCAGGCGACGGTTGGACGGTGTGCCGCCGCTAACGCCTCGCGGGCGATCGCCTCCATTCGCCGCTGCAATTCCGCCACCAACGCTTCGCCCCGTTCGCCATAGCCGCAGCCCTGGGCGACGCGGCGGATATCGGCCCAGATATCGGCGAGCGCGTTCGGTTCGAGCGCGATGAGCGCGGGCCGGCTGGAGACGCCCGCGCACAGCGCCTTCTCCACGTCGCGCAGGCTCACCGCGCAGACCTCGCACTGAGTCTGGGTGACGATGTGAGTCGGCTGGAGCCGCTCCAGCACGTCTCCGAATACCGCGTAGATGGACGCCGCGGCCTTGAGCTTGTCCTTCACCTGCCGGTCGATTTCCGCGCTATCGCCATCGATCGGGAAAGCCGGGCGGGTACACACCGGGAGATTCGCGACGCGCGCCGGATAGTCGCACTCATGCGACCGGCCCACCTGAAACTCGCCCGAGCCCAAGCGCATGGACGATCTCCGTCGCGCTGGCGATCAAAGAGACGATGCGCGGCATGCGGCGTTACTTTTGCGTGATGCCCATCTGCGCGGTAGGCATCCGCGAGATTTGCTCCCTCGAGATTCCGAAATTATCGGCCAGCACTTGCACCGGGTTCGCCGCCAGCCAGCTTGAAAGCGAGATCTCCTGGTAAACCGGGCTGTTGAACAGAATCACCACTTGCAGTGGCTCGTCGCCGAGGGTCTCGATATAGTGCCCGAAGCCCTGTTGGATGAAAGCGATCTGGCCGGGGCCGAACTCCTCCACCGCCGACCGCCCATGCGCTCCGAAGATGCCGACCCGCGCCTTCCCGGAAACGTAGAATTGCCACTCGTCGGCGTTCGGATGCCAATGCATCTCGCGCAGGCTTCCCGGTTTCAAATCGAGCCGCGCCGCGGTCAGCGTGGTCTGGATCGGAAACTCGCGGCTCGAAACCACGCGCTCTTCCCCGCCCGGAAACACGACCGGCTTTTGCATCGCCAAGCTGTACTTGTGAGCCAGTTGACCCGGTTCGACGTTGCCGCCGCGCAGGGAGGCGGGAATCGGTCCGGGAATCTTCCCAGGGACGATATAGGCTTCTTCTTTTGGCAGCCCTGTGATCTCGGAAACCGTCAGCCCGCTGTTGCGCGCCACAATCTCCGCCGGAGTGCGCGCCAGCCAGTCGGTGATGCTGAAGGTGCCGAACTCCGAGAAATGCCCGTCGTCGAAGCCGAGTACGAAATACGCTTCACCCGGCCCCATGCCCTGCAGCGAGTGGCCGTGGCCTTTCGGGAAAGTACCAGGTATCGCCGGGACCGAAGTCGTCCTGCGCCGCTTCGCCATCGGGCGAGATGACCGTGGTGCGAACGTTCCCTTCGATTACATACGCCCACTCGGCGGCGATCGCATGCCAATGCAATTCGCGCAGCCCTCCCGGCTTCAACCGCATTGCCACGCCGGCGATGCTTTTGGAGGCGGGAAATTCTTCCACGGTCGCTTCCTTGGCCGATCCCGCCGCGCCCACCCAGCCCGCCGAAGTGTTGATGTCGTACTTAAAATTCTCCAGCGGCTCGAACTTTTTTCCCTTGTGCGGCGCCGCTTCCGCGACCGGCGCGGCCAATATAGACCCGATGGCCAAACCGGCGGGCACTGCTCCCAGCAGATCGCGCCGGGCAATGGAATCTGCCACGCGTTTCGAGGGGTTCATAGAGCGGTTTCCTCATGGCAGATTCTATCAGGCCGAGCCCCGCGGTCGAGCTCAGCGGCTTTACGAGGGTTCAGACGTTAGTGCAAGCCCACCGCTCCGCGGACGGACTCGATCAGCTTGACCGGGTCGTAGCCGATGCCGTTCTTGAAAACGATTTTCACTTTGCGGATGTCGGCGATGCGGGCGGCGGGGTTGCCGTCAATCACCACGAGGTCGGCCCGCTTGCCCGCCGTGACCGTGCCGAAGCGATCGATCCCGCCGAGGAATTTCGCCGCATTGGAACTGGCGATCCGGATGGCTTCGACGGGCGTGAATCCGGCTTCGACCAGTAACTCGATGTTGCGCTGATCGCCGAAACCGGCCATCGCGCCGCCGTTGCCGGTCGGGTCGGCGCCGGACATCAGCAGACCGCCGGCTTTTACGAAGGCATATTCGAATTCCATTTCCTTCTTGAGTTCAACGGCGGATGGGGCGTCTTCGCCGCCGCGGGCTCGCGCGCGCGAACTCAGATAACTGATGGCCTCTTCCGGTGAAAGCACGTCGAGGAACCGCTGTTCGATCGGCGGGCGGGAGCCATTGAACGCCTCGAATACCGATAGCGTGGAGGTAATCGCGACGTGATGGCTCACGAGATCGGCGATCATATCGCGCACGGGCGCACCGGCGATATCGAGCTTCTCCATTTCATTTCGCGTGACGGATTGCGCCGGGCAAACGTCGGGCTGCTTGCCAGGATGGAATTCGGTATCGACCAGGAGGCCGTGCTCCAGGTTGTCGATCCCGATCGCCGCCGCTTCACGAAAGCCAATGGAGCACAGGTGCCCCGTGACCTTGATGCCGCGCTTGTGAGCGGCCTCCACCGCCGCCGCGAGCTCGGCCCGCGTGATGTTCATATACGCTTTGAACGACGTGACCCCTTCGGCGGCCCAATAATCCACCAATCGTACGGCGTCGCCAGGGCCGGTCAGCTCATGCATCTGCGCGGCGAAACTGCCCGCGCCTTCAAGGTACGGGCCCGTGATGTACATGTTGGGTCCGGGCATGCGCCCCGCCTCGATCAGGCGCTTGACGTTAAGGTCGGTGTAGGGTTCCAGGCTGCCCCCGGTCCGCGCCGTCGTGACGCCGCTCGCCAAATAGAGACGCGGAAAGCTGAACGCCTGCTCGTTGTACATCGGGATCCCTCCGCCGGAGGGGTAGAACAAATGCTCGTGCATGCCGACAAGGCCGGGAATCACGGTGTGTCCGGGAAGATCGATCACCTGCGCGCCGGCGGGCGCGGGCGTGCTGGCGGCAGGTCCGACAACGGCGATCTTGCCGCGGTCGATGACGATCGTCTGATCGGCGACGGGCGCGGCGCCGGTCCCAACGATCACGTTAACGTGGGTGAGGGCCACGACCGGGGCGTCGACGGTGACGAACGGTTTCGTGCCCGGCAGGAAACGGTTCTGCGCCAGTGCTGCGCCAGCCAGGACGAAACAGGCGAATCGGGCGTTCGAAGGGGAATGTCTCACAGGGATCAATCATAGAGGATTCGGCGCAGGAGCGGCCGCAACCAATCCTTTTCAAAACGGCGTGATTTTCGGCTGCGCCGGATAGCGGTGCCAAATTTCCACCACCAGTGGTGGCAACAATTTGCCGTTTACGATTTATTTTTTGAGCTCAAGGAACCGGCCGGGTGGGGTACTGGGGGAGTTTATGGAGAGAATTCAGGGTTTCGAGTCTACTGAGGGGCCTTATTTCGTGGGAGCAGCCTGGTTCCTTGAGTCATCCCTGTTTTTCACGCACTTTGTTATGCATCTTAGGTGCCAAAGCGTTTCACCCTAGTTTTTTGGGCAATTTGCGCCGAGCCGCCTTTCCGGGCTGGAAAATACTTCCCAAATCGGCACTTTGCGGTGTGCAGTTTTGAACGATCCGCAGGCCGGCCCGCAAGGGAGGGCCGCCCCTCCTCAAAAACCGGCCGCGTCTTTGGCACCCACGGAATACGTGCGGCGGTGGCATCAGCGCTGGGCGGCGGGTACCGTTACAATTGAAAAGCCATGGCAATACAAGCCCAAATCGCCCCCGCGAGCGTCCTGGTGGCCGACGACGAGGAGAGCCAGCGTTCGGGCCTCGCGGCGATGATCCGGTCGTGGGGATACGTGGTCGAAACGGCGTACGACGGCCAGGATGCCCTGGACAAGCTGGCTCTGAAAATACCGGACGTGTTGATTACCGATCTGATGATGCCTAGGGTAGACGGCTTCGAGCTGCTGCGGCGGCTGCCCCAGCCCGCGCCGCCCGCCATCGTGCTGACCGCTTTCGGGAACATCGAGACGGCGCTCGAAACGATCCACGAGCTGGGCGCTTTCTGGTTTCTCGAAAAACCGATTCAATCGGCGGCGCTGAAGATTCTGCTGGCGCGCGCCGCCTCCCAAAGCCGGCTGCGGACCGAAGCGGAGCGGCTGCAGCGCGAACTGCAATACAAAGGCGTGCTGGGCGAGCTGGTGGGGACGTGTCCGGCGATGCAGGAAGTGTTCTCCCTGATCCGCCAGGTGGCGCCGTCGCGGGCCACCGTGCTCATCACCGGCGAGAGCGGCACGGGCAAGGAACTGGCGGCGCGCGCGATGCATCAATTGAGCCCGCGGGCCGGGGGACCGTTCGTCGCCATCAATTGCGCCGCGATGCCGGAGACGCTGATGGAAAGCGAGCTGTTCGGCCACGAGAAAGGATCCTTCACCGGCGCGGTGGAGCGGCGGGCGGGCTGTTTCGAACTGGCGCACAAAGGGACGCTGCTGCTGGACGAGCTGGCCGAGATGCCGATCGGCACGCAGGCCAAGCTCCTGCGCGTGCTGGAGGATTCCCGCGTCCGCCGGCTGGGCGGAAAAACGGAGATCGACGTGGATGTGCGCGTCGTCGCCGCCACCAACCGCATCCCGATGGAGGCGATCAAGGACGGGCGGCTGCGCGAGGATCTTTATTACCGGCTGAACGTTTTTCAAGTGCAACTGCCGTCTTTGCGCGAGCGCCACGGGGACCTCCCCGCGCTATCGGAGGCGCTGGTCTCGATGCTGAACCGCAAACATAGCGCCCGCGTCACCGGCGTGTCGAAGGAAGTGATGGCCGATTTCGAGCGGTATACATGGCCGGGCAACGTCCGCGAGTTGCGCAACGTGCTGGAGCGCGCGGTCATCCTCGCTGCCGAGGGAGCGATCCTCGAACGGCATTTGCCCCCGTCGTTCGGTGGCGCTCCGCCGGAGCGTTCCGCCATCGCGCAGGACGATCCCAACTCCGTGCGGCTGCGCGTCGGCGCCACCGTGGACGAGGCCGAAGAGGCGTTGATCTTCGCCACGCTGCAGTACACCAAAAACAACAAGACCCGCGCCGCCGAGATCCTCGGCATCAGCCTCAAGACGCTCTTCAACAAGCTGAAAGAATACGGCGCGGCGGCCGAAGTCGAAGCCGGAGCGTAGGCTCGGGGAGCGATGTCACTTCGAACCCGGCTGCGCATCGCGATCGTCACCTTGGCGGCGGCGGTGGTGATCGCGCTGTCGGGGCTGTACGTTCTCGATTTCACCAGAGCCGCGTATCAGAACGCCACCGATACCGCGCGCAATATCGCCAGCGACGTCAAAGGCTATGTCCAGGACCGCTTCGACCAGGTTCTGCGCCAGGAGCCTTCGCAACCGGACTCCCTCGCCGCCTATAAAGCCGCGTGGACGCGCATCGTCCGGACGGATCCCTACATCTCCGCCATGCTGCAGCGCAGCCGCGCGACGGCCTATATGGTGGTGAACGTGGCGATCGCCGGCGAGGACGGCGCGATCCTGGCGGCTGCGGACTCCTCCACCGTCGGACGGAAGGCGCCGGCGCCGGCCGACATCGACGTGATGGATGGATCGCACCGCTTCGAGGCGATCTCCCAACTCTTCCGCCTCTCGCGCAACTACGCGTTGCTGATGCCCCTGGGAGTGCCCGGCCAATCGAAGCCGGTGTTCACGATCGTGGTCGAGGTGGAGAGCCTGTTCCTTCGCCACACCCTCGATCCGGCCTTGCGCACGCTCGGCGCCGTGTTTGTCGCGGCGTTGTTCGTCTCGATGCTGCTGGGATTCGTTCTACCGAACCTGGTGTTGCGTCCCCTGGAGCGGGTGAGCCGCAAGATCGACGAAATCCGCACCGGCCAGTTCGCCGCGGCCGATCTTTCCTCCACCGGCGAGTCCCGCGAGTTCGCCGCCGTGCAATCGAAGTTGAATCTGTTGGGCCAACAATTCCGTGGCGCGCGCCAGGACGCTCTCGCGCTGCGCGGCAACTTCGATCAGCTCCTGAAACGCCTGGAAGACGCCGTTCTGCTCTTCGACTCGCAGGGCCGTCTGGTGGTGGCCGGGCAAATGGTGGAGCACTTGTTCGGCCGGTCCCCCCAGGAGATGCTCGGCGCGAGCTTGGAGGAATTGTTTCCCGCATCGGGCCCTCTCGGCGCGCTGATTCGGAGATCGATCGAAACCCGCGAGCCGCTGCACGACGAGCTGGTGGTGCTGGGAACGCAAATCGGAGAGGATACTCTCCGCAACGCCACGGGAAGGGTCCTGGTAACCGTCGAGCCGCTGGAGGATCCCGGCAAGCCGCCGAGTTTGAGCGTGATGGTGCGCATTCGCGACGCCGAGAGCCGGCGTCAATTGCAATTGCAATTGGACATCTCTTCGCGCCTCGCG
The DNA here is from genome assembly GCA_963823105.1 of uncultured Acidobacteriota bacterium. GTDB lineage: Bacteria > Acidobacteriota > Terriglobia > Bryobacterales > Bryobacteraceae > JAJYKC01. The sequence continues at coordinate 707,875 of CAWGKC010000001.1, read as the reverse complement.
GCGATCGGCCGGCTAACCGGCGGCGTGGCCCACGAAATCAAAAATCCGCTCAACGCCATGGCGCTGCATCTGGAGGTTCTGAAAACCAAGATGGACCCCCCGGAGCCGGAGATCGCCGTCATCGCCGCCGAGATCCACCGGCTGGACCGCGTGGTGAAAACGTTCCTGGACTTCAATCGTCCGGTGGAAGTTCAGATTCAGGAGTTCGATCTGGCGCTGCTGGCGCGCGAGGTCTCGGCGTTCCTGGCGCCCCAGGCGCAAGAGAAAAACGTCGGTGTGGAAACTATTCTGGATATGCCCTTGTGGATTCGCGGCGACCCCGAACTCATGCGCCAGGCTCTATTAAACGTCATGGTGAATGGATTGGAGGCGGTGGCGGCGGGAGGACACTTGCGGGTGCGGTCGGAAAAGCCGGCGGGAGAATGCGTGATCGTGATCGAGGACGACGGGCCGGGGATTCCCGCCGATGTGCGGCAAAATATATTTAACCTGTACTTCACGACGAAGAACAACGGTTCCGGGATCGGATTGGCGATGACCTTCCGCGTGGTCCAGTTGCACAGCGGGACGATCGACGTCGCCAGCGAGCCGGGCCACGGCGCGGCGTTCCGGTTCCGTCTGCCGGATGCGGAAGCGAGCCATGCTTAAAATCAAGCTGCCGTTCGCCGTCCTTGGCCTGAGCGCCGCGTTGGCGCTGGCCGGTTGCGGCAAGAAGAAACAAGCGCCCATCCCCACGCCGCCGGCGCCCCTGCCCGCCCCGCGGACCGCTCCAGCGGAACAACAACCCGCCGCCGCGCAGCCGCCGCCTCCAGCGGAACAACCGCCCGCCGCCACGCAGCCGCCCCCTCCCCGCCACCATTCGCGGCCTTCGCCGATGCCGCTCCAAACGGCCCCGTCCGCGCCCGCTCCCGTCACACAGCCGCAGCCCGCGCCGCCGCAGCCCGCGCCCGCCCCGCCGCCCCGTCTGGGAACGATGCTCACACCCGAGAGACAGCAGGCGCTCAACCAGGAGATCGACCGGAGTCTGGGGCGCGCGCGGCGGAATTTGTCGGCGCTCGCCGGAAAGAGTTTGGACGCCGCGGGCCGCGAAGCGGCGCGTCAAGTGGAAAGCTTCATCCAGCAAGCGCAAACTGCGCGCGCCTCCGATCTGGAAGCGTCGCGCAGTTTGGCGGAGCGGGCGGAATTGTTGTCTCGCGATTTGTTGCGAGCAACCGGCCAGTAACCGTCCCTAGTTCTGGGGACTGGAGGCGGCGGCCGCGGGCTGTGACGAGGACTGCAGAGCGCCGCCCTGTTGCCCGTTCATGTTGAGCGCGAACACCCGGACGTCCACCCGCCGGTCTTCCTTGTTGGCGCGCTTGGTGCCGTCATTCAATTCGCCGGCGCCCAATTGGTGGATGTGGCGCAGAGGAACGTCGTGCGAGGCGAGATAGCGGACCACCGCCTCGGCGCGCTTCTGGCTGAGGACCAAGTTGGCGTTCTTCGATCCCGTGCGATCGGTATAGCCTTCGATCTCGATGACGACATTTTTCGCCGATGCGACTTTCGCCGCCACGTCGTCGAGCGACGCTTGCTCATCCTTCGTCAAGTCGCTCTTGCCGAAGTGGAAGTAGACTTTCTTGCTGTCCATCAGCTTGTAGTTGTCCAGGTTATCGACGACGCCCTTAAGCGCGTTCGAAGTCTCCTGCGCCATCGCCGTCGCGCCATCGGCCTTCTGCCCGGCCTGCAAGGCGGCATCGTTGGCCCGGCCCGCGGCGCTGTTGGCGTCGGCCGCCTTCTTGCCCGCGTCGGTCGCCTTCTCGTCGGCTACCGAAACCTGGCGGTCCAGATCGCCGATCGCCTGCTTATTGTCGGCGGTCTCTTTCTGGACGGTGTTGACCTGGTTTTGCACGGGCGCTATGGCCTCGCGCACATGTTTCTTGGTGGCGCAGCCCCAGCTTCCAAGAGAGAGAGCCGCGACACCGGCAACGACCACGGGCATTTTAGCGAAGTTCATTATATTTCCTTTCCTCACCGCCAAACCGGTCCACATTTCCTCACTGTCGACCGGTGAAAGCGTCGCTAACGTTAGTGCAATCCGGCGTCCACTCCCAATCCATTGATTCCACGACAGGAGCTTTCTGAGCCAAGTAATACTTACGCGGATACCCACCCGATTCCTACTGGACGTGGAAACTATTCCAGCTTGCATTCGTCATCGCTTTGTAAAGAGAGTAACCACCAGCGCGGTTTCTGCTGCCGAATGGGCGAAGCTTGGTAGAATTGGGATCGTGCCGGAAGCCGCTGCGCTGAAAACCACTCCGCTCCATTCCGTTCATAAGGGGTGCGGGGCGAGGATGGTGGACTTCGGCGGCTGGGACATGCCCGTCCAATATTCCGGGATTCTCGACGAGCATCACGCCGTGCGGCGCGGCGTGGGGCTCTTCGATGTCAGCCACATGGGGGAGATCGAGGTGCGCGGACCGCAAGCGCTCGATCTGGTGAATTACGCCACCACCAACGACGCCGCAAAGCTCGTGGACGGGCAGGCGCAGTATTCGGGGCTGCTCTACGAACATGGCGGCTTCGTGGACGACATCCTGGTTCACAAAGTGAGCGATGCCGAATATTTTCTCTGCGTGAACGCTTCGAATCAGGATAAGGATTATTCCCACATCGCCGCCAACACCGGCTTCGACGCCGAGGTGGAATTTTCCAGCCCCAAGTACGCGCAACTGGCCGTGCAGGGGCCGAAGGCGTTGGACACCGTGCAAAAGCTTACCGGCACGGAACTCGCGCCGATCAAGTATTACCACTTCACCGATGGCGAGGTGTGCGGCGTTCCGGCGCGCATCGCCCGCACCGGCTATACCGGTGAAGACGGATTCGAGATCTATGTCGCGCCGGAAGAATCGCCGCGCATCTGGAACGAGATCCTCGGCGCGGGCGAGGAATTCGGCATCAAGCCCTGCGGACTCGGCGCCCGGAATACCCTGAGGCTGGAATCCGGAATGGCGCTCTATGGGCACGAGATCGACGCGTCGATTTCGCCCTGGGAAGCGGGCCTCGGGTGGATCGTCAAAATGAACAAGGGCGATTTCAAGGGCCGCGCGGCTCTTGAGAAACAGCGGCGCGAAGGAGTGACGCGGAAGCTCATCGGCTTCGAAATGTTGGAGCGAGGGATCGCCCGCGACGGCTACGAGATTCAGCTCGGCGGCAAGGCGGCGGGGTGGGTCACCAGCGGCGGCCCCTCGCCCACCTTGAATAAGAACATCGGACTCTGCTATCTTCCAGCGGAGGCCGCCGTGTCGGGAACGCGCTTCGAGATCGCCATCCGCAACCAACCGGTGGGCGCCGTCGCCGTGGCCGCGCCATTCTACAAGCGAGCGAAATAGAAAATGTATCCAGCCAATTTCCGTTACACGAAAGAACACGAATGGGTCCGCGCCGACGAAGGCGGCATTGGGACCGTGGGCGTTACGTTTCACGCGCAGAAAGAACTGGGCGACATCGTCTACGTCGACTTGCCCAAGGTCGGCGCGACGGTGGAGAAAGGCAAGACGATGGGATCGGTGGAGTCGGTGAAGGCGGTGTCGGACATCTACGCCCCGGTCTCCGGCGAGATCGCCGAAATCAACGAGACTCTGGCCGATTCGCCCGAAAAGCTGAACGAAGATCCGCATGAAAGCGCCTGGCTTGTTAAAATCAAGTTATCGGCGCCCGACGAAATGAAGCAGCTTCTTTCCGCCGAAGACTATCAAACCTATGTAGGAGCCGAGTAGCGCCCGAATCACCCGTCGTGCGCCTCGGGCGTGTGCCGATTTGCGATATTTACCGAAATCCGATTCCGAGCGCCGTGAAATGTTGGCCGATTGCGGCGCCGCTTCGCTTGAGGATCTGTTCTCTCACCTGCCTTCCGAAGTTCGTCTGAGCCGCCCGCTCGCGATCGCGCCCGGCCAGTCGGAATACGACATTGTCGATTATTTCCGCGCCCGCGGCGATGACACCGCCGCCGGTTACGCTTCGTTCCTTGGCGCGGGAGTCTATCGTCATTACCGCCCCGTAGTGGTGGATGCCGTGGTTTCGCGCGGCGAGTTCCTCACGTCCTACACGCCCTACCAAGCCGAGATCGCCCAAGGCACGCTGACGACGATCTTCGAATTTCAAACGATGGTCTGCCAGTTGACCGGGATGGAAGCGGCCAACGCCTCGGTCTATGACGGATCGACCGCCGTTCCCGAAGCGGCGATGATGGCGGCGCGGCTCACCGGACGCGATGGCATTCTGGTTTCCCGCGCGGTGCATCCCGAGTACCGGCAAGTGCTCGAAACATCGGTGCGCCATCAGGGCCTGCCGGTGAAGGAGTTCGGCTACGACCGCGACTCCGGGCGAATCGACGTCGAGGATCTGGAGCGGCAATTAGACAATAAAACCGCCGCCGTCATCGTTCAATCGCCCAACTTTTTCGGCATCGTCGAAGACGTCCGTCAGGCGGCGGAGATCGCCCACCGCGCCGGCGCGTTGTTGATTTTCAACTTCACCGAAGCCGTGTCGCTCGGCTTGCTGGAGCCTCCGCGCGACGCCGACATCGTATGCGGCGAGTTGCAGTCCTTCGCGATCCCGCCCAGCTACGGCGGCCCTTTCGCCGGCATCATCGCCACCAAGGAAAAATTTCTGCGCCAGATCCCCGGCCGCATTGTCGGCGAAACCAAGGACACCAACGGCCATCGCGCCTATTGCCTGACTCTGGCGACGCGCGAGCAGCACATCCGCCGCGAGAAGGCGACCTCGAACATTTGCACCAACCAGGCCTTGATCGCCTTGATGGCGACGGTGTTCATGACGCTTTACGGCAAGAAGGGCCTGCGCGAGTTGGCCGAGCAGAACCTCGCCAAGGCCCATTATCTTTCCTCGCAATTGCCGCTGCGTTTCTCCGGTCCGTTTTTCAACGAATTCGTCGCGGCGGCGAATGGCCGCTCGCCGGACCAAATCAACGACGCATTGCTTGAGCGCAAGATCGTCGGCGGCCTTCCGCTGGGCCGGTTTTATCCGGAGTTGGAAGGGACGATGCTGTTCTGCGCCACGGAAATGTCCCGGCGCGAGCAGATGGACGCCGTCGCCCATGCCTTCGCCGCCGAGGAGGCTTTCGCTTAAATGATCCGCAAAGTCCGCCCGCACATCGTACAGAACGAGCCGCTGCTGTTTGAGACTAGCTCTCCAGGAAAAATCGGCTATCAACTCCCCGACCTCGACGTCCCGGCCGTCGACGCCGCGGCGCTGCTCGGCGCAGGAAACACCCGCCAAGAGATCGAGGATTTTCCCGAAGTCAGCGAGGTGGAGGCCATTCGCCACTTCACCCGCCTGTCGACTTATAACTACGCCATCGACCTCGGCCTCTATCCGCTCGGCTCCTGCACCATGAAGTACAACCCGCGCGTAAACGAAGCCGTGGCGCGCATTGACGGCCTCGCCTGGGCGCATCCCTATCAACCGGAGCGTCTGTCGCAAGGCGCGATGGAGATCATGGCGGCGCTCGAGGACGCGCTGGCCGAAATCAGCGGCATGGACGCGGTGACGCTTCAGCCCGCCGCGGGCGCGCACGGCGAATTCACGGGCATCCTATTGGTCCGCGCTCTGCTCGAATCCCGCGGCAATCCGCGCAAGAAAATTCTAATCCCCGACTCCGCGCACGGCACCAACCCCGCCACGGCGCGCATGGCCGGTTACGCGGTCTCGAACATTCCTTCGAACGAACGCGGCATGGTGGACGTCGAAGCGCTGGAGCGGCTGTGCGACGAAGACACCGCCGCGTTGATGATCACCAACCCGAACACCGTCGGAGTGTTTGAGGAAAACATCACGAAAATCGCCGCCATCCTGCACGCCAAGGGCGCGATGGTTTACATGGATGGCGCGAACATGAACGCGCTGGTGGGCATCGCGCGGCCGGGTGACTTCGGCGTCGACGTGATGCACCTGAACCTGCACAAGACCTTCTCGACGCCTCATGGCGGCGGCGGTCCGGGTTCCGGCGCGGTGGCCGTGCGCAGCCCGCTGATCCCGTTCCTTCCCTCGCCCCGTCTCAAGCGCGCCGGCGGCGCCTGGACCTGGAACTACGATCTGCCGCAATCGATCGGCAAGGTTCGCGCCTTCTACGGCAACTTCGGCGTTCTGGTTCGCGCGCTGGCCTATATCATGGCCCACGGCGGTCCCGGCTTGCGCAACGCCACCATGGACGCGCTGCTCAACGCCAACTACATTCGCACCAAGCTGGAACCGCATTACGAACATCCGCACAAGGCGCAGACCATGCATGAGTGCGTCTTCAGCGACGACATTCAGGCCAAGCGCGGCGTGCGCACCGGCGACATCGCCAAGCGCCTGATCGACTACGGCTTTCACCCCTACACCACCAGCTTTCCGCTGATCGTGCATGGAGCGATGATGATCGAGCCCACCGAGACCGAGGGCAAGCGCGAGATCGACCTCTTCGTCGACGCCATGATCTCCATCGCGCGGGAGGTGGAAGAGAACCCCGAGTTGGTCCTCCACGCGCCGTACTCCACACGCACCACGCGCGTCGATGAAGTCGGCGCGGCGCGCAAGCCGGTGGTTCGCTGGAAGCGCGAAGCGGCCATGCATCGCGCCGCCGATTGACCTGAAACGGGGAGCGGCTTGCGCGGAACCGTCCTGTTAATCGTCGCGGCCGTCCTTCTGCTTCGCCTGCCTTTTCTCCACCAGGCGATTCAAGGCGACGATATCTACTATCTCGCCGGCGCGGAGCACGCCCAGATCGATCCTCTGCATCCGAACCACGCCCGCTATCCCTTCCTGGGCGTGACAGTGGACATGCGCGGCCATCCCCATCCGCCGCTCGACGCCTGGTGCCTCGCCGCGTTGCTGGCTCTTCTTGGGGATGTGCGCGAAGCGCCATTCCACGCCGCCTACATTCTCTTCTCGCTGATCGCCGCCCTGAGCGCCCTTTCGATCTCCCGGCGCTTCAGTCCGCGCCCGCTCGCCGCGACGCTCCTGTTCCTCGCCACTCCGCCCTTCGTCGTCAACGGAACGTCGCTCGAATCCGACCTGCCGTTTCTGGCCTTCTGGCTCGCCTCGATCGCCGTTTACATCGCCGCCGTCGACCGGCGCTCCGCCTCGCTGCTCGCTCTATCGGTTCTTCCCATGGCCCTGGCCGCGTTGGCCGCGTATCAATCCATCGTGCTGGTTCCCATTCTGGCGATCTACTGCTGGCGGCGGGCGCGCGATTGGAAACCCGCGTGGTTGACAACCTTTGCCGCGCCTCTCGTGTTGGCCGCGTGGCAGCTTTTCGAACGCGCCTCCACCGGCGATCTTCCCGCCACCGTCCTCGCCGGATACATGCAAAGCTACGGCCTCCAAGCCTTCGCGCAAAAACTAAAAAGCGCCGCCGCGCTCACCGGCCATCTCGGCTGGGTCGTCTTTCTCCCCCTCGCCTTCCTCGCCTTCCGCAACCGGCGCGCGTACCTGCTGGCGCCCCTCGTCCTCGCAGCCGCCTTCTTCGACCCCAACCCTCTCTTCTGGCTCTCCATCGCCGCGGGTCTGCTGGTGCTGCAATGGTGCGCCCTCCATTGGCGCGAATTCGAAGCGCAGTGGGTGCTGATCTTCTTCGCCGCCGCGCTGGCCATCTTCTTCGCCGGATCGGCGCGCTATCTATTGCCGCTCGCGCTGCCGGTAGCGATCCTCGCCTCGCGCAACGTCTCCGCGCGCTGGCTCTACGCGGGCGCCGCATGCGGCATGGCGCTGAGCGTCGCTCTCGCCATCGTGAATTACCAGCACTGGGACGGCTACCGTAAATTCGCCCGTTCTCTGAGCTAAACAAGCCGAAACCGGCCGCGTATGGATCAACGGCGAATGGGGCTTGCGGTTCTATCTCGAACAAGAAGGCGCGCTCCCGCTGATGCGCGGCCAACCGGTTCACGACGGCGACCTCGTCGTCACCAGCGCGCTTGCATTCCCCATTCCCGTTTCAACCGGCGGCGGCGTGCTCACCAAGATCGCCGAAACGGTGATCCAACCCTCCATCCCCCTGCGTCTCGTCGCCATGAACGGCCGCGCCGCGTACTCGACGACGATGTTTGGCCTGCGCCCCTTCGACATCTCCTCCGCTCCGATCGACCGCTTGGAAGCGCAGACCATGGTCGAGCGCAAGCCCACTCTCTCCTACCTGCCGATGAACGCCCCCGAGGCGGAAGCGCAGATCGTCAGCGGCATTTATGCGCTGGAATCGAACCAATGGCGCTGGATGAGCGGGAAAGCGCTGCTGCTGTTGAAAGCGCCCGCGTCCCCCGCCCCGATCGAGGTCCATTTCGTGATCCCGGACCGTTCCCCCACCCGCCAACTCGTCCTCACCGCCGACGGCCGCGAAATCGCCCGCGCCGTCTATCCCGGACCGGGTTCTTACACGCTGGCAAGCGCGCCGTTCAGCGGCCACGATTCTGTGGCTCTAACCATCTCGACAGACCGTACGTTCCAAGTACCCGGCGACCAGCGCGAACTCTCCGTCATCCTCACCGCCGCCGGCTTCGCTCCGCGCTAAGGCCAAGCCTGCGGCTCTTTCCGAGTAGCGCGACTCGCTCGAAGCTTCCCAGATCCGGACTTCCTGCCCGCGTCGTAAGCGGCGCCTTTCCGCGCCCTGCCCACGCTGAGGGTCACTGCCTCGCGGCTTCCGGCGCGATCGAAGACTTACTGTGCGACCGACTCGTCGAAGTACGGCATGACGAGGCAAACCTACTGTATTTTCTGGCAGAATTGAATGAATTCGGCAATCTCGGAAACGGGCCTGAAACGATGAAAGTTCCCTATGCGGAGAAGTGGCGGAAGGAAACAGATAAGCTACGCCAGATCGCGCTCGACTGCGACCTGACCGAAGAACTCAAGTGGGGCAAACCGTGCTTCACCTTTCTGAAGAAAAACGTGGCGATCGTGATCCCGCTCAAGGAGTCGTGCGCGTTCTCGTTCTTCAAGGGCGTGCTGCTCCAAGATCCAGAGCACGTTCTCGAAAGAATTGGAGAGCATACGCAGGCCGGGCGATGGATTAAATTCACCTCGCTTCGGGAGATTGCGGCCGTACGATCGACCCTGAAGGACTACCTCTACGAAGCCATCGAATTGGAGAAGTCCGGGACGAAGATAGTCTTAAAGAAACCTTCCGAGCACCCAATTCCCGAGGAGCTGCAGAGGAGGCTGGATGACAACGCGGTTCTCAGGTCGGCATTCGCAACGCTCACGCCAGGCCGGAGGAAGTCGCACATTTTCCACGTCTCATCCGCGAAGCAGGCAAAAACCAGAGCAGCGCGGGCGGAAAAGTGCGTGCCGATGATCCTGAGTGGGCGTGGGTTCAATGAGTTTCCGAACTGAGGGTGGAGGAACGGAACACGGCCCCGGCCATCTCCACGTGCGCTCCCCGCGCCGCAACCGCTACTCGGCTGCTAAACCGTGTTCTTGGCGTGTATCGATATTCTGGCTTCCGCCGTGAGTCGAAGATCACACGAGAAATTGACCATAAACGGCGTTCTGAGAAGCGCGGGAGTTTGCACCGCCCGGATCGTCCACTCGGAAACAGCTCGCTCGGCGCGGCGCGAACCCGTCAAGAAAAGGGTAAGCCATCCGGATTCCTGGCGCGAAAAACAGTCCATCCCGCCACCGGCCAGGGCCAGAAGCCAGAAAGGGCGATTCGGGGAGCGCTCCCATGCTTAAGCTGAACAGCACTGGCGCTAAGGCAGGTTCGACAAATCTTCGGGCCAGGACGAAGCGGGCGCCGCCGCCTTGTGCGCAGCCCGGTGCATGGCATCCATAAGGTCCTGCGTCTGTCCGTCGTAATCCGCGCTCAGCTCCCAAGTGAAAATGCCGCCCAACTTGCGCACTCCCAGCACGTAAATCGTCTTGCGCTCAGTGGAGGCGATATCGTCGTAGGTAATGAATCCGTTCGCGCCGTTGGCCTCCAGAAGATACGGCGCGCGCCCAACGCTATCGTATTTCGAAACCCAGCCCATCGCGTTAATCCGCTGCTTGATGTAGGTTCCGTAGTTCTCCGAAATCGTGTTCTGGCAATTCGGCGAGCAGAACGCCCATAGCGCCGCGGCGTCGTTGAATTGGTAGCCGTAAAACGCCGTCCCGATATTCAGCTTCTCCGCCGGCACTCCGAACGTATTCAGATAAAGATCGATCGAAACCTTCAGGCTGCCTTCCTGCCCGGGATCGGCGGGACTCAGGATCAGCGGCGAATTGTGACCCGTATGATTCGTCCACGGCCCATGAAAATCGTAAGTCATCACGTTGAAAAAATCGACGATCGGCGTCAGCGCCTGAATGTCGAAATTCCCGTAGCCGGGAGGGTTCGACGTCACGGCCATCGAGACCAGCAGCGGCGGCGGGAACTCGGCGCGGATCGCCTGCATCATCAGCGTGCAATTGTTCTTATCCGCTTCCGTCACCGGCACTTCGTAATCGATATCGACGCCATCGTATCCGTTCGTCGCCACGAAACTGTGAAGGTTTTGCGCGAACGCCGCGCGATACGCCGGATTGGCCGCGATGCTTCGAAACGCCTTCTTCTGAACGCCGCTTGCCCCGCCCACCGAGATCGAAACCCTCACTCCCGCCGCGTGCGCGCGCGAAATCAACTCCGGCTCCAGCAGATCGCCGGGAATATTCAGCGTCCCATCGCCCGCCTTATCGGCCAGCAGAAACGCATGGAGAACGTGGCTAAGTTTGGCGTAAGGAATATTCGCGGCGCGGTATGGCGGCGTCTGCGTCTTGCCCCACGCCGGATAATAGCCCATCACGCGCGGCGTTTGAGCGCCAGCCAGAACAACCACCGACATCGCCAGACAAACTTGCTGGGAAATCGCCTTCATGCCCTGCCTCCTACCGCCCCGCCGCCACCGGCGCCGCCGGCGAAAACTTCAACAGCACTTTGTACATCGCGTCCAGCAAATCCTGCGATTGCCCGTCGTAGTCCTGGCTCAACTCCCACATGAAAACGCCGCCCACGCCCATCGTTCCGAACGCATACTCGGCCTTTCGCGAGGTGGACGCCGGGTCATCATAGGTAATAAAACCCGGGCTTCCGTCCTCACGCAACAAATACGGCGCCATCGCCACGCCATCGTAATTCGATACCCATCCCAGCCCGTTGATCCGCTGCTTGATGTAAGTGCCGTAGTTAGGCGACGTCGCCGCCGAGCAATCGTCGTTGGTGCAGTAAGCCCACAGTCCGGCCGCGTTGTCGAATTCGTATCCGTAGAACGCCGTCCCCATGTTGATCTTCTCCGGCGGCACGTGGAAGCCCTTATAAAACTCCCAGGAAACCAACATGCTCCCCTCCAGCCCCGGATCGGCGTGGTTCATAACTAGCGGCGAGTTGTGTCCCGCGTGGTTCGTCCAAGGGCCATGAAAATCGTAAGTCATCACGTTGAAAAAATCGACGATCGGCGACAGCCCTTGAAAGTCATACCATCCATACCATTGCGGCGTCGCCGAAGTCGCCATCGAGATCACGTAAGGCGAAGGCAGAGCGTCGCGAAGCGCCTGCATCATCAGAGTCATCGCGCCCATATCCCCTTTGTTCGGAACTTCCCAGTCGATATCGACGCCATCGTATCCATTGGCCACTATGAAATCGTGCAGGTTTTTCGCGAAGGCCACGCGCGCGTCCGGACTCTCCGAAATCAGCCGCATCGCCACCGTCTTCAGTCCGCCCGAGCCGACGCAAACCGACACTTTTACCCCCGCCGCATGCGCTCGCGCGATCAGCTCCGGCGAGAAAACAAAACCGGCGGTGTTGATGCCCCCTTTCCCATTGATGTCCGGCCATATGCCGAAGTGGATGATGTGCGTGAGCTTGTGATAAGGAATCTTGTCCGGCGTGTAAGGCGGCGTGTTGCTCCCGTCACCGGAAAGATAATAAGCCACCAGCCGTTTGGATTGCTGCGCGTGGACAGTGGCCGGAAAGCAGAGCGATAACGGCAGGAAAAGAGCAAGGAGGCGAGCGAAGTGAGCTTTCACGATCATTCTCCGAACGTCAAAAGTATAGCTCAGGCCAAGGTGAACCGGTGCGCGACACAGAAGCGATAGATTCGGGGAAGCCTTGGCCATACGAGGGATACGCAATACCGAGCCGCGACTGTAAAGGAGCGGTAACGGCGCGCCCGCTACGAGTCGCACCCGCAGGGCGGAAGCCAATCCAGAGCGTGTCGAAGCGATGCGCCAGCAGATCGACCAACTGCCCCATTTCCTCGACAGAGACCCCCGCATGACCGACTCGATGCGCTCCGCGAAGTCCGCTGGCACCGCGGCTGGAGTCTCTGGCGCCGCCCATGTGAGAACCAATGGAAGTTTACCTGGGAGAGCGGCTGTAACTACCGCTCCTTTACATTCGCGGCTCCCTACCAGTCTCCACTTTTAGGTCGTGTACGCCCGCAAGAACGGCATCGATCGAAAGCGTTTCCAGCGGGCCGTGGACGATTTCGACGCGCCGTCCCGCGCGGCGCCCAGATCGCCGGATCGGTCGGCCCGAAGATCGCCACCACCGCCCCGCCCACAGCCGCCGCCAAATGCGTGATCCCCGAATCGTTGCCGATGTAGAGTCTCGCCGAAGCCAACCATTGGGCGAGATCGTACAGACTCCCGAATCGAGCCGCGCCCGGCAGCGGCGGATCTTCGGGACCGGCGCACCATCGCACCGGCATGAGCAACCGTTCCGCAAGCTCCTGAAACCGCTCCAGCGGCCAATTCTTACGAGAGCTTCCCGAAAAAGGATGGATCGCCGCGAACCCGCCCTCGGCCGTCGGCGGCGCCACAATGCGCGGAATCGCCGCTCCCGCGCCGCCCGCCTGCGCGAGAAAAAAATCCGCCGCGTGCATCCGGTTCTCCTCCGGCGGCAGCGCCGCAAGAAACCGGAACGGCAGTCCCCGCCCTTCGACGCAAGCGCGAAACTCCGGCCGGTTCGATCCATACCACGACACGATGGAATCGAATCCCCGCAGCGTTTCGACGATGCCCGTATCCTCCCGGCCCAACTCCAGAAGGTCGAGCCCGGTGGAGGCGATCGAACGCACCCGATCCGCGAATCGGATCAGCGGAACCACCGCCGAAGGCGCCCACACCTCCGTATACTCGGCCTTCAGCCATTCCAGCGCCGGCAGCGCGAGAATGCAGTCGCCGATCGCTCCGGGCCGGATCAGGAGGCGGCGCACGCTTCGCGCTCTTAATGAACTTCCACCGAAAACCGGACGTCCACCGTCTTCGGTTGCAAGCACTCCCGGTCGTTACAGGCCTGATACCGCAGCTTCCCTGTCACGATTCCCATGTCCGCTGCGTTGGGCGATGTGACGAACCGCGTGACGATCTCGAACTTCCCCGAAAAGATCGCGACGGGCTTCTCCGAAAAGGAAAACTTCGCCCGCTCCGGCTTCGGATAGCGGATCTCCTTCGCCTCCAGCGGCCCGCTATTCCACGTCAGCCGCAGCGGAATCAAAAACTCGTCGTCCGGCGCGTTGCTGTTCACGTGATAGCCCGCGCGCAACTCCAGCGCCAGCGCTTGGTCGAACGGCTTGCCGCGCTGAGCATGAACCTTGGCCACCGGCGCGATGGAGAGAACCGCGGTGCTATCGGGCGCCTGGGCCGGCGAGGAAAGCGGCCGCGCCAACAAAAGGAGCGCGAGCATCGGCGCGGGCGTCGAGCAACTGGGAAATCTCATTCTTGAAACCGTCTTTCGAAGTGGACAATCCGATGTGTACGAACGCGATGCGGCCGGAGCGGTCGATCAGGAAAGTAGTCGGCAAAGAATCGACGCCGCCGAAGGCCTGGCCCACGTCGTCGTTGCCGAGCAGCACGCGGTAGTTCACCCGATGCTCCTCCAAATAGGGCTTCACCACCGTCCATCCGTCCTCGTCCATGGACACGCCCACCACCGCGAAGCCGCGATCCTTATACGTCTGCTCGAATTCGGTGAACCAGGGAATCTCGATCTTGCACGGGCCGCACCAAGTCGCCCAGAAATCGAGCAGCACCGCTTTGCCCTTGTAATCGGACAGCTTCACGGTTGCGCCGTTGGAATCCTTCAACGCGAAGTCGGGAGCGGGCTTGCGGCCAGCCTCCTGCTTCATCGTGTTTCCGGCCGCTTCGGCCTCGTTGCTTACCGGGGAGCACGCCGCAAGCGCGAGCGCGCCGCCGAGCGCCGCGGCGAAAGAAAGGAAGCGCGTGAATTGCATGGCACTTTAATTATATCGGGATCGGCCGCCGCCCAAACGTCTCGACGAACCACTCGGCCCGGCGATTGCGGAATCGGCGCGCCAGCGTGAATTCATCGTGCCGGCGCAAACCGCCGAAGAACCAAGCCGCGCTGTCGCAAAAGCTCTCGCACAAATAATCGCGCCACCCTCTCGCGCCTTGCCGCCCGGCGCCGCGCTTTCGAAACTCCGCCGACCAACCCAGCTCGCCGCGGGCATGGGCCGCCAGCTCGCTCTCGAGAAGCAATTCGTACGACCGGCGGGCCGGATTTCCCAGCCGCACCCACGCGAAATGGAATAACTCGTGCAAGGCCACGCGCAACAGCTCGCCGCGCGAAGATCGCAGCGCCGAATCGAGAACGATCTTCCTCCCGCGAATGAACGACGCGGCGTGAACCGGTTGGCCCGGCTCGCCGGGTCCCGAATGCAAGTGGCCGCGCCGCGCCCGCAGCACGGGCAGAAAGCTGATTCGAACGGACCGCCCGTCGAAATCCGGCAGCCGCTCCGACAAAGCGGCGAATAGCGCGCTATCGGGGGGCGCGCACCGCAAAAAATTGCGGGTCCTCGACGTTGACGGTGTAACGCGTCTCAATGCTCTTCACCCACTCCTGAAAATGTTCCTGCTGAAGCTGCGAATGGATTTTCGATTCCACCTCGGTAAAAGGATGCGCCTCCAGCTTTTCCAGTTTTAGCAGATAAAATCCGTTCGGCTGCCGCACCGGCTGGCTCACTTCGCCCTCCTTCAATGCGAACACGGCCGTCTTGATGTTCTCCGGATAACCGCTGGTGCGCGTGATAGAGCCGAAGTCGCCTCCCTTGGCCGCCGAAGCCTTGTCTTCGGAATTGTCCGCCGCCAACTTGCCGAAGTCGCCTCCGTCGGCCACCTGCTTGCGGATCTCTTCGATCTTGGCCTTGGCCTGCTCCTCGGTGCGCGCTTTCGGATTGTCCTTCGGGGGATTGGCGACGAAGGAAATATAGATGACCTTGACCTTCGCCTCCTGATAATTGTCCGCCCGCTTGTCGTAGTACGCCTTCTCTTCCTCCGGAGCCGGCCGGTAGCTGTTGCGGTAATTGTTTAGCTCCGCCTGGCTGAGCATCGTCAGCCGGCTGAACTCGAAGTCCTGCTCGAACTGCGGTTTTTTATCCAACCCCTCGAACTCGGCCTGATGCGCCAAATGCTTCAGCATGAAAATGTAGTTCAGCGTCTTTACGGGGTTCTTCGAGAACGCGTCGCGCACCTGCGGAGGAAATTCGTCCAATATTTTTTTTACTTCCCCGGCCGTGTATTCCTTGCCGTCGATCTTCGCGACGATCTTATCGGGAGGCGTTTCGGGCGCCGGTGTGGCCGTTGCCGCCAGCGGCGCGATCCCCGGGGGCGCGGGAGCCTTCGGCGAGGGCGTTTGTGCGTAAAGAGACGCAACCATCAGTAGCGGAAAAAAACTGAGTTTCATGGAATTCGATTTCCTTGCGTTACGGGCGTGACTGCGGAAGAAAATACGATTCTAACATGGGCATTCGCCAGATCCCGCCCATCAGGCCCCCGGAGCCGCCGTCCGGATCGGCATCGGCCCGAACATCGGCGCCGCCATGTCTTCGGCGTCGCGAAGGTTGCAGTAGGGATCCTTCCCGTAGCCGTAAAAGAGCGCCGCTCCCGGTGGAAGTTTCCCCTGCACGAACAACTCCACCGTGCTCGCCTCGGCCGGGTCGATGGCCGCTTTATAGATCGCCGCCAATTCTTCGTTCTTCGGGCCGCGGATCGAAAACCCGGCGATGCGTCCGTCGGATTGAAGCCGCCCGTTGACTCCCGAAAACACCACCTTGACCACGCCCCGGTCGAGCGCCGCCGAAAGCGGGTACGGCCCCGGCTTCAATTGCCCGCAGCCGTCGGCGGTGGCGAACAAGTCGTGACAGGCCAGGTTGGCCAGCCGGCGCCCTAACCGCTTCAGATCCGGCGTGCTCACGTGTATGCCGTCGTCGAGCGAAAGGTCGATCGCCGCCACCATGCCCGAATTCGCGATGTGCGAGGCGGCTTCGCGCTGCGCCTCCTGCACCTTGTTCCATTCCGCCGCATTCTGAGTGCTGATGTGCCGGCCGATCTGCACGTAGTAGAACGGAAGTTCCGGTTCGCCGAAATCGGCGCGGACGGCTTTCACAAAATCGATAAAACCTGTTTCAAACGCCGGCGCCGCTTTTGGGTTTGCGTCCGATTCGCCTTGATACCAGAGCATCCCGGCCACGTGGCCGCCCACGGCGCGAAACCGCCGCAGCATCGCGCCATAGAGGGAATCGCCGCCTTGATCTCTGAGCGCCGGATTCCATTGCGCCATCGAAGTGCCGCCGTGCGCGCACGGAATCAGGCCGATCGGAATCCCCGTCCGCCGCACCATTTCCGCGGCGAAGGGCAGCCCCAGCCCGGCGCCCTTCTTCCGTTCGGCGATATAGGTGGCCAACTTCTCGCCCGTCAGCCGCTCCGGCTGCCGTTCGGCGTTCAGCGGCCAATGCACCGCATCGGCCGCGCTCACCTCCGTGTGCAGCGGCTCCTTCGCCATCATCCATTCGTCGGCCATGTCGAAGCTATGCACCAGTTCCACCGGCGGCTGCACGTTCACCAGATCGCCGTGTCCTTCCATATTGGATTGCCCGGCCAGGATCCACAGATCGCCCACCAGAATCTGATTGATCGTAAACACGAACGTCGCGTCCTCAAGGCGCACGTCGATCCGGTACGGCCCTCCCGTTGGCACTTTGCGAAGCACGCCCGTCCACATCGTCTTCTGCACTTTGGCCGCGGGAATCCAATCGAAATCCCGGCACCACTCCACCCCGGCTCGACAGGCGCACCTCCACCGGCTTTCCGTTCACCTTGCGTCCGCTCGCCGACCCGCTCAGCGAAATATCGGCGAAGCCTTCGCCATTGCGCTGAAACACCTGCTGATCCACCGCGCCGCGCGTCACGCGGACTTCTTGCGCGGGAAGAAGGATAAGAAGAAAAGGAGTAAGCGCCGCCAGGCGGCCGATCCGTCGCATCGGCAAGTATTCTAGCATTCGGCTTGCGCCGCGCCGCGAATCAGGGCGCGCCGCGCTCGGCCACGGCGAAATGGCTCAGGCCGTTGGAATACTTCGCGACTCCCTTATAGAGCGCCTCGGCGATCCTCTGCCGCGACTCGCCGCGCCGCAGCGCCGCGGCGTCGCGCGGATTGCTGATGAAGCCGACTTCGGCCAACACCGACGGCATGGACGCGCCAATCAGCACGACGAACGGAGCCTTTTTCACCCCCCGGTCCCGCGACCGCGAGTCCAGCCGCAGCGAGGCCGCATAGAGCGACGCCTGTACGCAATCGCCGAATTCGCGCGATTCCTCGATCTTGTCCTGAAGCGCAATCTTCTGCAGCAGATCTTTCAACTCGTAGACCGAGCTATCCGACGCCGCGTTCTCCCGCGCCGCCACCGCCAGCGCCGCCTGCGAGCTGGTGAAGCTTAAATAATAGGTTTCTACGCCCGAAGCCGACCGCATAGGCGACGAGTTGGCGTGGATCGATAAAAACAAATCCGCGCGGGATTGGTTGGCCATCCGCGTCCGCTCTTCCAGCGGAATGAACGTATCGTCGGACCGCGTCAAGACGACCTCCGCGCCCAATCGTTCCTGCACCAGCTTTCCCAGCCGCAACGCCACGTCGAGCACCAGGTCCTTTTCGAGCAACCCTCCCGCGCCCACCGTCCCCGTGTCGTGTCCGCCGTGACCGGCGTCGATCACCACGCGGCGAATCTTCAAGCCGAGCGCCCGCGTCATGGATTGTTCCGGAATCGCGGTTCCTTGCGCCGCCGCGGCCGGGGTGCGCAGCAGAGGCGGAGGCACGTCTTCAATGGGGATGGTTTTCGCCATCGCCCGGCCCCGAGGAGCGCGCCCCGCGGGATGCGGCGCGAACAGCTTCGAGGAAAGTGCGCCCGCCGGAGCATCGAACTCCCACGCCGCGAGCGCCGGCGGATCGTCCAGCCGGATCACGGGCAACGGATGCGTTATCACCGGGGCGATGAAGCGCCTGGCCGCCGCTGTCACGCCTTCCGTCCCATCCGATTCGCGTAACTCGATCATCAGCCGCGGCGGATTGTCCAGCCGCGAAGTGGTGAAGCGCGTAAACCGCTTCAGATCTAATACGACGCGCGTCACGCCCCGCTGGGTCTCCGCCACCCGCACCTGCTTCACCAGCGGATCGGACACGCGGATCGTGTGCATCCCCTTGCCCCGGAGTCCGTCGGATGCGCCCAGTAAATCGAAAAACAGCCGGTCGGGGTTCTCAAGCCGGTCGCACTTTAGCTCGAAGCCGCCCGTCGTTTGAATCGCGATGCGCGTCACATCCCCGAGAGACCAGACGCGAACGGCTGTCACGCTCCCGCGCGGCGCCTCGCGCGGCCACGCGGACACACTCGCCGCGACGATGCCCGCGAACAACACAAGGAATCGGCGGCGCCGGCCTGCCACGTTTCGAAATCGGCCGCACGTTCGGGGGAGGTGGACCATGCCAATCCTATTGCGTTGTCATGTGAAGGCGTCCCTGCGCGTCGTAGAAACTCGCCAATTGCCGGTAGGCGTCTTCCTCGGGCGCCGGCCGCGGCGCGCTCGCGCTTTTCCCCGCCGCCTTCTTGGCCAAGTCGTAGCGGCGCGAAACTTTGTCGACGTAAGCGGCCGTCTCGCGATACGGCGGCACTCCCTTGTATTTCGCCACCGCGCCCTCGCCCGCGTTGTAGGCGGCGATCGCCAACCGGTCGTCCTGGAACAAATCGCGGAGGTATTTCAAATATTTCACGCCGCCCTCGATATTCTCTTGCGGGTCGAAAATGTCGCTTACGCCGAAGCGCCGCGCCGTCGCCGGCATCAGTTGCATCAGCCCCTCCGCGCCTTTCGGCGAAACGGCGAGCGGCTGGAACGCGCTCTCGGCCTGAATCACGGACTGGACCAGCAATGGATCCACGTCATGGCTGCGCGCCGCCGTACGGACCAGCGCATCGACGGACGCCGCCGGCGCCGCCGTTTTTCCGGCATTCCCACGTTGGCCAAGCGTCACTCGAATCAAACGCCCCGTTTTAGAGTCCACCCGCACCACGGACGCCAAACGCGCCGCGGGCGGATTGTCCCGCGCGGAGAGCTTCGGCGAATCGGCGCAAGTGGAGGCCATCCAAAAACCCACAGTCAAAAAACAAAAAAGCGCTTTATGTTTGATTCGATTATAACCGCAATTCAAGTTTTTTCCAATGCCGTCCCGCAAGGCGGGAAGCGCGCCCAATGCTATGATTCTCTCATGCGGCAGGCGGGCTTCGTGCTGGCGGGGGGTCGAAGCGCGCGAATGGGCGTGGACAAGGCGCTGCTTCTGTACCGTGGATTGCCGCTCGCCGCGCGCATCGCCGCCGAAGTTCTCGCCGCCGCCGGTTCGGTTTCGATCGTCGGCGACCCCGTCCGGTATGCCGCCCTCGGTTTTCCCGTTCTCGCCGATCTCGTGCCCGGCCTGGGGCCGATTGGCGGTCTGCTCACCGCTCTCAGCGTGAGCCAAGCCGATTGGAACCTCGTCGCCGCCTGCGACATGCCCGGTTTGACCCGCGACGACCTGCGGCTGCTTCTCGCCGCCGCCTCCGCGCACGCCGGCGATTGCGTCGTGACCATCACACCCGACGGCCGCCGGCATCCGCTCTGCGCCGTCTACCATCGCCGCTGCCTTCCCGCCGTCTCGGAAGCGGTCTCCGCCAAACACCTGAAAATGATGGACCTGGTCGCCACGCTCGGCCCTCTCTTCATCCCGTTGGCCGATCCCGGCCATCTCGGCAACGTCAATACGCCGCAAGATTGGCTCTCCTTCGCCCATGGCAACTGAGCACAATTCCGGCTATATCGCTTTTGAGCACGTCTATAAGACGTACGACCACCCGGTTTTAGTCGATGTCAATTTCAAAGTGGACGCGGGGAATACGCTGGCCATCATCGGCCGCAGCGGCGTCGGTAAATCCGTGGCGCTCTCGCACATCATGGGCTTCCAGCGCCCGGACCAGGGCCGCGTCATCGTGGCTTACCGCGACATCACCGATCTCAGCGAGGCTGAGATGCGCCAGATCCGCAAGAAGGTCACCATGGTCTTCCAGAACGGCGCTCTTTTCGATTCGCTCACGGTCGGTGAAAACATCCTCTTTTCGTTGGAGCTGCGCGACGACTACGACGCCCAGAACAAGGAGGATGTCGTCGACGGGCTTTTGAGCATGGTCGATCTGCTCGAGTTCCGGGACGTCTACCCCGGCGACCTGTCCACCGGCTACAAGCGCGCCGTCGCCATCGCCCGCGCCATCGCCGCCCAGCCGGAATGCATCCTTTACGACGAGCCGACCACCATGGTCGACCCCATCATGTCCGATCTGCTTGGCAACCTCATGCTGCGCCTGAAGCATCAGTTGAAACTGACTTCAGTGGTGGTCACCCACGATCTCGACCTGATGCGCAAAGTCGCCGACCAAGTCGTGTTTCTATACGACGGCCACGCCATCTATTTTGGCCCGGTCTCGGAGATGGATTCCTGTCCCGATCCCCGCGTCCGCGAGTTTCTCGCCATGGACCGCGTGGAGATGGACTTCGTCGCCTGACGGCGCCCCGATCGATTCCAGAAGGGACGGGCTATTCGCTGGGGCGCACGTTCGCGCTTTCGATTTTCCCGTCCGGCCCGAGCCAAATTCTGTAGTCGAGCGATCCCTTCTCGAACTTGACCTGATAAATGTCGGCGCCGCCCGGTCCGACTCCCTTAAAAGTCACCGCCTGCATCGCCCCGAGCTCCGTGACCATCGATTGGAGTTGAGGCAGTTGCTGGCGCGTCGCCTCCGCCAGGCCGGAACTCATCGCATCGTAATCCGGTTTGCCGCTCCGCAATCCCTCGATCATTCCTCGCACCGCGGCTTCGCTCCCTGGGGCCGGCGTTTGAGCTTTGAACCGCTTGTCGAACGCAGCCGCGGCTTCGGCGATCTTTTTCGCTTCCGCGTCGTCCAGCCGCTTCGCCGTCATGTCCTGGCCATTCTGATGAAGGATCAATTGGCTCGCCGGGCCTTTCGCGCCATTTGCGGGAAACTCGATCTCGGCATCGACCACTTTGGGGAAGAACATCGTCTCCGACTCGGCGAACAACGGAACCTTCTCTTGCCCGGAAACCCGCGAAATCAGTTGACCATCCGCCACGGTAATGGTCATGTTGAATCCCGGCGCCAATGCGTAAACGCCGGCGTAGTTACGAAGCAAGCCGGCGGAGACGGTGATCACTTTGCGTTCGCGCGGGGCGAAATCCGGCCATTTGTATTCGCTGGCGATGGTGCGCAGAAGCTCTTCCGCCAACTGGCCGCCGTTATCGCTGTTGGTCATAATGGCCGCGCCGTCGCCGGTGTCATATGCCACGAGGTCGCATTGAAAGCCCTCGTTTGCCCCGCTGTGGGTGAAGTACGAATGCCCTGCGCCGCCACCGGTTCCTACTCCGAGGCCCCACTGATTTTTCCCCGGTTTGAGCATCTCCCGCGCCATCGTTTGCGAAAGCACTCGGTTGGATTTTCCTGCGAGGGCTTTTTGAACCTCGATCGCATACCTTGCCAGATCCGAAGGTGTCGTCCAAAGTCCGGCGGGAGCCATTTCCGGGTAAGTGTGCCCCCCTCCCGGCACGGGCTGGCCGTTCCGCTGGTACGGCGTGGCGGCTTCGGCGATCCGATCCGGCGGCAGAGGCTGCTGGTAAGTGCTATGACTCATCCCGATTGGACCGAGAACGAGATTGTGCATCAGCGTGGGGAATGCCTGGCCGGTGACATTCTCCAGCACAAGCTGCGTGACGACAAATCCGCCCCCGGAATATCGCCAAGCGCTGCCCGGCAAAGTGTCGACGAGGATGGCAGTGGTGTTGGCCGGCTGCTCCCCGTTCAGATACCTGCACCAAGGTGGGAAGCGCGTGCACCGGCGGCGTAACCGGGGAATCCATGCACGGTCATCCCGGCGGTGTGAGTTAGTAACTCCCGCAGCGTGACCTTGGTCTTCTCTGTAAAGCCGTTCGCCGGAACTTTCCAGGTTTTTAAGTACCGATTCACATCCGTATCGAGGTTGAGCTTCCCCGATTCCACCAGGTGCAGATACGGCCAAGGCCGTCACGGGCTTGCTGATCGACGCCGCCTGGAACAGCGTCTCCGGGGTCACGGCGGGACCTCCGATGCGTGCTACGCCGAACCCGCGCGCCCATTCGATTTTTCCGTCGTGGATGACGGCGACACTCACGCCCGGCACGTGCAGCTCCGACATTCGATCGGCGAGTTTGGTGGTGGCCGGCGGTTCCCCTTCGATCAGAACGGCCGGAAGAATCGCGTCTTGAATCCGCCGGATCCGCTGTTCGGGTTCATTCGGCGATTGGGCGAATACCGCGCCCGGACCGAGCGCGGATGGAATGGCTAAGACGATCGATAAGACGAAGTGCAAGCGGTGGCGCGGTAAACCCGAAAAACACATCGGTGGACGCTCCTTCGGTGAGGCTATCATGAATTTTTCTTGAAAACGGCTACCGCGACAACGGCGGAGACAATCACCCACGATGCGGCGGGAACGGCAACAAAAACGGGAGCGCCTTTGGCGCTCAACGGATTCAGCGCATCGACGCCGTAGACGCCTACCGAACCCAGCGTGACAAGCAGCATCGCGCCATAAAGCGTCACTTGGGCAAAAACCGGCCAACGCTTCGCGACTGCGCTTGCATAGAGGAAGGCCACGAACGGGGAGAGCACCCAGATCGCCATCAATACCAGCAAGAGCCGGGGACTATTCCGTTGATTCGCGCGGAGCGTCATGAAACCGGCCGAACACGCGGCCCCAGCCAGCGCCGCGATGAGCGCCGTTGCGCGCAACGCGTTCACGGCGCTTGCGCCTCCCAATCTTGAAGGCGGATGGATGGGATCGCAGGCGCTTGACGAAGTGTTCGGTTGGCCGAAAGGCGGTCACGAGCACCCGCGCCTGCGCTAACTGAGGCCCGCCGACGGGGTAGTGGATCAAACCGGAGGGATCGTAGAACGGCAATCTGCCGCCGAAGCGATCGAGCGCGTCCGGGAACGTGTGGCCTGGGTAAGGCGAATAATCCGGCGCACAGAGCGAGACTTCCGGATTTCGCTGCCGCGCCGGAGTGTCCTCGAGCACCAAGGCAAGACACGATGGTCGCTCGCCGGGCTGAAGACACCGGAACAGGACATGGGTCCCGGCATCGTCCACTTTGGTGCCGCACCAACCGATTCCGGGCATCCGCCGATCGCCGTCCCGCGCGGCGAGGGAGTAAGTCGCGCCGGGCTCGAACAGCGTGAACGAATAATCGATTTGCACGTCGAGCGAGTCGGACTTGAAACGGCTGAATACCGCGCCGGGCACGCGGACGCCCTGATGGACAGTAACATTCGCACCGGTCGCGCGTAACTCAAGATCGTTGCCGGTCCCTTGATACACAGTGCGCCCATCGAGACGGATTACTTTCACCTCCGATCGATCGGCGAGTAGCCTGGAGTCCGGGACAAGTCCGGACACAGTTACAGGGAGAAACACGGTGCGCGCACCTTCGGCACGCCGCCGCTGATTCTCCTCGGCGACATCGGCGGGACCGAAGCCGGGCTTCTCCAGCACGTCGTCGAGACCCTGGCCGGGTGCGGGTCGAAATCTTCCCGCTCCCGGCGCAAACGCGACTGCGATGCCGGGATCGTTTCGCGAATTGCCTGTTAGTAACTGAGCCAGGCGATACGTCGCACGCCACGGCAGAAACGTTGCGCATTGTCCGGCGACGAGCGCGACGGCAAACAGAACGCGCGCGGCGAGGGTGCGGCGCCGGCGGTACTGGAGAACCAACACGCCGGCGGCGGCGGCGAGCAGCAGCGCTTCCCGCAGCAACGACGGAACCCATGCGAAGCCCGTAAGCGCCGTGGGATCGGTTGCGCCGATGAGGCCTGGGACAATCAACGCCGCAATCACGACGGCAAAGATTCCGAGCGCGGCCACGAACGCTTCCGTGATGCCGGAGGTGAGCGCGGCGAACGCCAGCACAGGCAGAGTCAAGGTCAGCAGCACCCACACGGCGCAGGAGGCGGCTGCGGCGGCCGATTGAGAAAACGGGAAACCGTTGGCTACTCCTTGCAGGACGTCGGTGACGAACCACGGACCTTGGACGAGCAGGACGGCGAAGAGGAGTTTGGCGAGGAATAAGTCACGGCGCGCAATGGGGCGCACCAGCCAATCCTGACGAATGCCCGGTATCGGATCCCGATGCACGGCCAGCGTGATGACGGTGGCGGCGGCCAGGAGTTCCAGAAGCGATGCGGGCACCGTCGGGAGGCCATTGAGAAAGCGCCCCGCCGCGAAACGGGCGAATGCCAGAAGGCATTGGAAGACCGTCAGCGCCGCGACGAGCGGCCACAGCAGCCTCCAATCTTTCTTGAAAATGTGCCAGACCATCACGGCAAAACTCCGTCATGAGCTGAGGGCGCGAGCGCAGTGAAGATGGATCGAAGGGTCATCGGTTTCGCGTCGATGTAACGGACGCCTTCGCACAGCGTTCGCACCAGCTCCTCCGAAGTGTCGTCGGAGAATTGCGTATCGACAAACATCAGCACGTTGCCCGCGACGCGCGGGTGAAGCCAATGCGCGGGAAGCGGATGCGGCAACTGGGCGGGCGCATCGAGCGTGATATACACTTCGCGGCAACGCCTGGTGAGACTGCTCATCGGCTCCTGGAACATCATGCGGCCCGCGTGGAGGAATCCAATGTCGGTGGCGAGGCCTTCGATCTCGGCGAGCTCATGAGACGCGATGAGAATCGTCAACTCGCCGGCGCGGCGGAGGAGCCCATCCATCAGCTCGTCGCGCACGAGTGGATCGAGTCCGGCGAAAGGTTCGTCGAGAATCAGCAGCCGCGGCCGGAAAGAAAGGGCGCAGACGAGCGCCATTTTGATGCGCATGCCATGGGACAGGTGCCGGATCTTGCGTGCCGGCGGCAGTTGCATCTCGCGGAGCATCGATAGCTCGAGGGCGCGGTCCCATCGCCGGTAAAACGGGCGCAAGTAGTCGAGGTATTCGTCGACGGTCAATCCGCCGGGCAGATCCTGATTTTCGGAGACGTAACCGATGGCGGCCAGCTCCCGCGGCGCGATCGAGCGAGAGTCCACGCCGAGAATGGTGGCGGCGCCTCGCGACGGTTGCAGTAAATTCATCAGAATCCGGATCAACGTGGTTTTGCCGGCTCCGTTGGGACCGACGAGCGCGAACGCACTGCCCTCGGGGATCCCGAATTCGAGCCCCCGCAGCGCCTCATACCGGCCGTATCGCTTCCACAGATTGTTGACTTCGACGATCACTTGCGGCTGACCTCCCGCGCCGCCGGCCGCGCGCCGCCGCTAAGTTTGGCCCACCGCGTTTCGATGGCGTCGACGACGTCCTCCAAATGGACGCCGACGCGAAGGGCTTCGACAACCAGTTGCTCCACTTCATGCTGCAGCAGCCGCTGGCGATCTCCGGCGCGGGCCGCGGGACGCTCCGCGACAACCGTGCCGATCCCAGGCTGCACTTCGAGCCACCGTTCCTGTATCAGGTGTTGAACGACTTTGTGCGCCGTATTGGGGTGAATCTTCAAATCGGAGGCGAGCGCGCGAACCGAGGGAAAGGCTTGACCCGGCTGAAACTGTCCGCTGACAAACGCCTTCGTCGCGGCAAAAACTACTTGATCGAAGATGGATTGGCCTGGCTTGAGGGCGAATCCGAATAGTGTCACAGTCACTATGTAACACATGTGACGGCAGATGTCAAGCGCCCCTTGTAACATAGTTATCCCACGAGCGTCTCGCCTCTGGCTGGCTCCTGTTTGCCGTTCCTCTTCGATTTACTTTCTTTCGTTCGTTTCCTTGCTTTCACTTATGGTGCAACGTTGCTTTTTTACGAAGATTCTAAAACCCGTTCATTTGCCCTTGCACAGGTTAGGGACCGCGTCAAACGCGAGCGGCCAACGCCCACCTTTTTGCATTCGCGATCTCCAGGGCCTAGGGTGGAAACCACTTAGCGGCGAGGACGAAGATGATCAGTCGTCTCGCTCTTGGTTACACGATAGCGCGGGGGGTGGAAAAAGGACGATGGGGGAAAGGCGCGGATGGGGTGCAAGTTATTTAGGGAGAGTTAGATAGAAATATTTTCGAAGGTTGTGACCGCGATTTTGGAGGGGTGGCGGCGGGAGGGAATGGCGCGTCGTGTTTAGCTAGACTTCCGTCCCCTCCGTCACGCTTGCGTCACGGATTGCGTCACCATGGGGGGGTGACTCGGATTCGCGGGCCGCAGGTTTAAAAAGTCTTGTACAAATTAATCGGATGCTTCTGCGGAGTCCAGATCAGCCAAACTTGGCGATCGCCACCGGGAAGGTGCTGCCGGGCCACCGGTTTGTTTTTATCGGGAAACTTTCGCCAGTCGGCGGTGCGCGAGAGATAGGGCATGGGAAGTCCCTCGCCCAAAATCACGGGCAACGATTCATTCGGCGCCAGGACCAGTTGCCGGATCGCGCCGATGCCATTCCAATCGACCGAGATCGCGAGCCGCCGCCGCAACTGCGTTTTGAGACACGCCTCGGGAGTCATGCTCGTCAGCAGAGGTTGTTTCCGCCGCAGCGCCTCCTGCTCGGCGCAGGTGCGTTCGCATTGCTTTAGTAAAGGCTCCTCGAACCACCAGTCGCCGAAATAATTGGTATTGCGCCGCAGGTCCGTGGGCTCCGGCGGTTTCTTGCGGGTCTGCGTCGCGCGGTAGAGCCGCAACGGGCCGTGAAGGATCGCCGCCCGCAGGCTCGGCCCCTCCACCAGGCAGTTCGAACCCTTCACTTGTCCGGCGATCAGCCGCCCATATTCCTGGCAAGTGGCGGCGTAAGAGTCCGGGAATGGCTCGGCCTTGTATTTGAGATATCGCTCGAAAGGACGGACCACTCCCGCCCGCTCGAGAAAAAAGCTATAGCTCGGCGTCTCAAGAAGGCAGCCGAAAATCTCTTTCGACAAAATCGAGCCGAGCTGTTGGGCGACATCCGGCCACATACGAAGAAGGTTAGCATCGACGCCCCGCGCCTTCGGCTACTTGATTTGCAAACCCAGCACGCGCGCGAAAACCATGGCTTGCGCCGGATCGACAATCGCGCCGCGCAGATCGTTCATCCCAACCAGCATGCCTTCCACTTCGGACGCGCGAAAATCCACGTTCTGCAATTTCGCTCCGATGGAAATCGGCGCCGGCCAGATTGCAGGACCGGAAAATCGAGCCAGTGAGATCCGCCTCCTGAAGATCGGCTTCTTGCCAGTTACACCCGTCGAATTCACAAGTCCGGAACTTTCCGCCTTGTAACTGCGCGTAGCGCGCGTCTCCGTTCCGGATCAGCACGTCTTGCCAATCGAGCGCGGCGGCGCGAAACCCGGTAAGACGGCAGTCGATGAGTTCGACTCTCAGCAGCACGATGCGATGCGCGCGAATGTTAGCCAAGTCGCAACCTACCAGCCGGACATCCTTCCATACCGCGGATCCGAATTGGCCGCCGGCGAGTTGGACGCGTTCGAGCAGAGAACCTTCGATTCGAAACGTGCCGATTTTGAGATCCGTTCGCTCGAGGTCTTGCAGCCGCTTTTCCTCAATGGCGACGGTTTCGCCGCCTCCGGACAATTCTTCGGGGTTTCCGGTGGCTTCGAGTTGATCGGGGAGATCGGGCCGGTCGCGATGAAAAGCGGCTGGCTTCTTGCCTTTGGACGATTTCATGCTCCTTCCTTTGGGCATCGCGAAGAAGCCCATTAAGACGGGCGAATTCCAAAGGTCAGCATTAACCGCCGCCCGCCGGGCGCTTCCCGAATATCAAAATATGCTGCCGCGGCAGTGTTTCGATCGTTTGCTCCAGCCGGAAGCCCTCCGCGTCCAACTCCAGCTTCACTCCCGCGACGCTCATCTTGTGCAGCGGCTGAATTGGCACCGCCGGATCTTCCTTGCGATATTCCAGCAGCACGAGCCGGCCGTCGTCTTTCAGCGCCGCGCGCAGCGCACGCAGCATTGCCTGGGGCTGTTGCAATTCGTGATACACGTCCACCATCAGCGCGAGATCGATTTTTCCGGCCGGCAGCTTCGGATCGGTGTCGCTTCCGAGGATCGTCTCGATGTTCTCTAGGCCGGCCTTTTGGGCGTTGGCGCGCAAGCGGCGGATCATCTCCGGCTGCACGTCGACCGCGTAAACCTTGCCTTCCGGACCCACGCGGCGCGCCATGCGCAGCGTCATATACCCGGTGCCGGCGCCGATGTCGGCCACCACCATGCCCTTCGTCAGCTTCAGCGCGTCGAGCGCCTTGTCCGGCTGTTCCTCGCTTGCCCGCTCGGGCCGGTCCAGCCAATCCGCCCCGTTCGCGCTCATCACCGGGGCGATGGTCCGGCCGCTCACCGGATCGGTGGCTTGCCAGGCGAACGCGAGGCGGACGAACAGCGCCGCGGTAACTACGACGGAGACGCGCATCGTCCCTTATGATAGCGGGTAGGGCCCATGCACACGAAGGCGGCACATCGATCGATGGTGTTCGCTCTGGGCGTCCTTCTTTTCGCCGCGGACGCGAAGTTGGTCATCGAGCGCCCGGCCGTCCACGTCTCCGACGATGGCGCCAACTTGCCCATTGGCTATCGCTTTCGCCCCGGCGACACGGTCTATTTCGATTTCCAGCTCTCCGGCTATCAACGGACCGAAGACCGCGACATTCGCCTCGCCTGGCACATCGACGTGCTGGACCCGCAAGGCGTCGCTCTGGTCGAGCCTTCGGACGAACAACTCGCCACGCATCTTTCGGAGGAGGATCGCCACTGGATGCCCATCGGGCGCCGCAGCTTCGTCATCCCTTCTACCGCTCCCGGCGGCCGCTACCGGGTTTTGTTGAGTGTCAGCGACGATCTCGCCAAGGGCGGCGCGAAAGCCGAAATTCCTTTCGACGTCGATGGGCCAACCGCGCCGCCGCCTGCTACCCTCACCATCCGCGGCTTCCGTTTTCTGCGCTCCGAAGACGACACCGAGGCTTTGGAGATCCCCGCATACAGTCCCGGCGACACGCTATGGGCGCGCTTCGAGATGGCCGGGTATCAACTCGGTCGCTGGCAACCATTTCGCGCTCGAATACGGCCTCCGCATCCTGCGCGCCGACGGTTCCGTCGCCTTCGAACAGCCGCACGCGGCACGATCCGAAGGTTCGTCGTTCTATCCGCAACGCTCCGCGCCCGGCGTGCTCAGTTTGCACATGCCGCCCGATCTGCCCAAGGGCGAGTACACGCTGGCGATCTCCGTCACCGACGACACCGGCAACCAGACGCGCGAGATGCGCCAGCGCTTCTCGGTCGAGTAAACCTCTCCAAATTGGCGGAAGAGTATTCCCGGCGCTCCCCCACTACCTCCCTCAGGACCATGGCTCTATTCCGGACCCGCAGCGCGGCCGTCTTCGGCATCCACGCTCACCTTATCGATGTCGAAGTGGATATGTACGCCGCCGGTTCGGCGCGGGATTTCGTCACGGTCGGCATGCCCGACACCGCCGTTCGCGAGAGCCGCGAGCGTATCAAATCCGCTCTGCTCAACTCCGGCTTCGGCTATCCCAATAAGTCCGTTACCATCAACCTCGCGCCGGCCAACGTTCGCAAAGAAGGCGCGGGGTTCGATCTGCCGATGGCCATGGGGATTCTGGGCGCGATGGGCGCCGTGGCCCGCTCCGATCAACATTTATTGGTCGGCGAACTTTCGCTCGACGGCTCGCTGCGCCCGGTGCGCGGCGCTCTTTCGATGGCCGTTTGCGCGCGGCGCGAGGGCATCGCCAATCTCCTTGTCCCGGCCGAGAACGCCGCGGAAGCCTCGGTGGCGCAGGGCGTCCGCGTGTTCGGCATGAAACATCTTGTGGATGTGGTCGCGTTCCTCAATCAACCGGACCGTTTCGAGCCGGCCGTAGCCGCCGCGCCGGAACGCGAGGCGGCGGGGGAATCCTCGCTCGATTTCGCCGACGTGCGCGGCCAGACGACGGCCAAACGGGCGCTCGAAGTCGCCGCGGCGGGTTCGCACAATGTTCTGATGGTGGGCCCTCCCGGCTCGGGAAAGACGATGCTCGCCAAACGCTTTGGCGGGATCCTGCCGCCGCTCACCTTCGCCGAGGCGCTCGAAACTACACAAGTCCACAGCGTCGCGGGCTTGCTCTCTCCGGGCGCGGGCTTGCTCGCCGGACGTCCGTTTCGCTGCCCGCATCACTCCATCTCCGACGCCGGGCTCCTCGGAGGAGGGTCCGGCGCGGCGCGTCCGGGCGAAGTCAGCCTGGCGCACAACGGCGTCCTGTTTCTCGATGAACTGCCGGAGTTCCCGCGCAACGTCCTCGAACAACTCCGCCAGCCGCTGGAGGAAGGCTCCGTCACCATCGCCCGCAGCAACATGACGCTCTCCTTTCCCGCCAGCTTCATGTTGATCGCCGCAATGAATCCCTGCCCCTGCGGATTCTACGGCGATCCCACGCACGAATGCCGCTGCACCGGGGCCATCATCCAGCGCTATCTCGGAAAGGTGAGCGGCCCGCTGCTCGACCGCATCGATCTGCACATCGAAGTTCCCGCGGTCGCTTATAAAGAACTGCGCGGCAAGGATCGCGCGCAGTCCTCCGCCGAAATGCGCGGCCGAATCGAAGCCGCCCGCGAGCTCCAGCGCGCGCGCGGATTCTACAACGCCCACATCCCCTCGCCCGCGCTGCGCCAGCTTTGCGCGCTCGACGACGCCGGCGAGCGCACGCTCGAACTGGCCATCCGCAAAATGGGCCTGTCCGCCCGCGCTCACGATCGGTTACTGAAAGTTTCCCGCACCATCGCCGACCTCGACCAAAGCTCCGCCGTCACCGCCAAGCACCTCGCCGAAGCGGTTCAATACCGCAGCCTCGACCGCAATTATTGGAGCTGACCGCCCGCCGCGGCCGCGATCGCCTTCTCCGCCAGCGGCTCCATCACCGCGTATCCCGCCGCGTTCGGATGCAGACCGTCGAGCGTCAGTTCTTTTTTGAACATCGCTTTGTCGTCCAGCAGCGCCGAATAGTAATCGAGATAGACTAACCCATTGCTCGCGCAATATTCCTTGATCCACGCATTGAGCGCGATGATTTTCTCCGGCGGCCTGCGCTCCGTTTGCGGCCGGATGGCATCGGACACCGGCATCACCGACGACAGCACCGCGCGGATGCCGTGAACCTTGGCCAGCTCCGCCATCGATCGAATGTTGTCCTCGATCTCCTCCAGCGTCATCGGCCCGGTGTTGCCCGCGATGTCGTTGGTTCCGGCCAGGATCACCACCACCTCCGGCTTGAGCGCGATCACGTCGGCCTGGAACCGGATCAGCATCTGCGGCGTCGTTTGGCCGCTGATGCCGCGGTCGATATAAGGATGATCGGCGAAGAATTTCGGCGAGAGCCGGATCCAGGCGTCGGTGATCGAGTCGCCCATGAACACGACGCGATGCTCGTCCGGCGCCGGCGGCGGGAGCTTGGCGTTCGCCGCCGCATAACGCGCCAGATCCGGCCAGTCGTCGAGTGTATGCCGCGCGCGCTGCAGCTCCGCGTTCAGCTTTGCCGCGTCCGGTGTCTGCGCCATCGCGGCCACGCAGGCAAGAACAATCGTCATTCCAAATTTCATGTTTCCCAGAGTATATCGCGGCGGAATCGGAGGATCGACAGGCTCCACGACGACGCGTGGACACCGTTCGGTATTGGACAGCGATTTTCGATTTCGAACAACTTGCACCTTCGCGCGATTCGCGGCGCGGCGGATGCCGTTGTAAATGAGCGGGCCGGGGCCGGGCGGGATTGGCACGACAACTGCGATTCCTACGGCGCGTTTTCGTCCGTCCGGAGGCCATCATGGGAGCTTTGTTTCTCGATCTGCGTTATGCACTCAGACAGTTGCGCAAGACTCCTGGGTTCACGATTACGGCGCTAGCGACGCTGGCGTTGGGCATCGGGGCGAATGCGGCTATCTTCACGCTGGTGAACTCCGTGCTGCTGAGCAATCTACCCGTCGCCGACCCCAAGACGCTGGTTTGGCTGGGCGACAACAGCGATTGCTGCGTGAATTCCGGAGCGCATGAAAGCGGCGACTACGCGCTCTTTTCGACCAACACATACGAATATTTGAAGAAGAACGCGCCGGAGTTTGAAGAGCTGGCCGCGATGCAGGCGGGCTTCGGATACCGGCCGATCACCCTGCGCCGCGAAGGAAGCCTGGCGGAGGCGCGATCGGTGATGGGCGAGTTTGTCTCCGGGAACTACTTCCGCACGTTTGGGCTGCGGCCGCGCGCCGGACGCTTGCTGTTGGACGCGGACGATGTCGAGGGCGCACCCATGACGGCGGTGATGAGCTATGAGACATGGCAGCGCGACTACGGCGGCGATCCATCCGCGATAGGCGGCACTTACTTTGTGAATACGAAGCCGGTGACCGTGATCGGCGTGGCGCCGGAGGGTTTCTATGGCGACCGGCTGTCGAGCACGCCGCCGGATTTCTATCTACCTATCGGGTCGATGGCTTCGCTTGCGAACGCTCCGTACGTTCACGACCCGGAGGCGAGCTGGCTCTATATCATCGGGCGGGTGAAACCCGGTGTGGCGAAGGTTCCTCTCCAGGAGAAAATGAGCGCGCTACTGCGGCAGGTATTTGCATCGGGTAGGGAGTTCTCAACCGAGCACGGCAAGGTATTGTTGGCGAGAGCGCATGTGGCGCTGACGCCCGGTGGGTCGGGCATTCAAGACCTTCAGGAGCAATATGCTTCTCATCTGCACTTATTGATGTGGATCGCCGCTCTGGTGCTGTTGATTGCCTGCGCCAACATCGCGAATCTGCTGCTGGCGCGCGGGATGGGACGGCGCGCGGAGATGTCGGTGCGCACGGCGCTGGGAGCGAAACGCGGAAGGATCGTACGCCAACTGCTGACCGAGAGCGTATTGTTGGCCGGACTGGGCGGGCTGGCCGGGCTGATCGTGGCCGACGCGGGAGCGCGGATGCTGCTGGCGCTGGCGTTCCCGGGAGCGCGGAACAATCCGATCGACAGCGAGTCCGTCTCTCATCGTCGCCGGATTTGCGTTTGGGCTGTCGCTGGCGACCGGCATTCTGTTCGGCGTCGCGCCGGCATGGATCGCGTCGCAGGCCAAGCCGGCGGACGCGTTGCGCAGCGGGTCGCGAACGACCGCGGCGGGAGCGTCCCTGCTGCAGCGCGGGCTGGTGACTCTGCAGGCGGCGCTTTCCCTGGTGCTGCTGGTCGGCGCGGGACTGTTTTCCCAGAGCCTGAATAAATTGCAGAGCACCGACATGAAGCTGGACTCGAGGAACCGTTATATCGTGCATATCAATCCGCAGGCGGCGGGATACTCGCAGACGCGGTTGGAGGCGCTCTACCGGACCATGGAAGAGCGATTCCACGCGCTGCCGGGAGTGGTGAAAGTGGGCATCGCGACGTATACGGCGATGGAAGACAACAACTGGAGCAACGGCATGCAGGTGCAAGGGCAGCCCAATCTGAATCTCAGCGCTTCGTTTGTGAAGGCGAACGCGGATTATTTCGATTCCGTTGGGACGCGTGTGGTGATGGGGCGTGGGATCGACGCGCGGGATACGTCGGCGGCGCCGCCGGTCGCGGTGGTGAATCGATCGTTTGTGAAGGCGTTCTTCGGCGGGCGCAATCCGATCGGGCAGCGCATTGGCTCGCCCGGACCCAAGTCCGACGGGGCCTATGAGGTCGTCGGGGTAGTGGAGGACACCACCTACACCGCGGTGCAATGGAAAAACCACAGCATGTATTTCATTCCGATGATGCAGCGGCCGGCGCACACCGACGATCCGATCGAGAACGATCTATCGCTCTACGCCGGAGCGATCGTGCTGCAGACCGAGAGACCAATGAACGACATCGAGAAACTGGCGCGGACGACGCTTGCGGGCATCAACCCGAACCTGACGGTAGTAAAGTTTCAAACGTTCGACGAACAAATCGCCGATCGTTTTACGGAAGAGCGGACGATCGCGCGGCTGACCATGCTGTTTGGCGCGTTGGCGCTGCTGCTTGCTGCGATCGGGCTGTACGGCGTGACCGCGTATACCGTCGTGCGGCGGACTCCGGAGATCGGCATCCGGATGGCGCTGGGGGCGGAGTTCGGAGGCGTCATCGGGATGGTGATGCGCGGGGCGTTGATTCAAACAGCGCTTGGATTGGCGATTGGAATCCCGGTCGCACTTCTTTGCGTGCGATTTGTGAAGACGCAGCTTTATGAGATTGCCAGCGCGGACTTCGGGGTGATGGCGGGCGCGATTCTGACCTTGTCGCTCGCCGCTTGCGTCGCTGGAATCATCCCGGCGCGGCGCGCCGCGTCGATCGATCCGGTGAAGGCATTGAGAATGGATTAGGGATGGCGGCGTGAGGAAGCGGTGCGATAAAATCTAAGAAAGATGGGTGGCACTCGCTGCGCGGTCCTATGCTCAATACTCGCTTCCTTCGCCACTTTTTGCTGGGGCCAAGCCACACCCGCTCCCGCCGCCGTCGTCGATAACGCGAGCTTCTCCGGCCGCGTCGCGCCGGGCGCCATCGCCGCCGTTTTCGGCACAGACTTGGCCGTCTCCTCCACGCCCGCCGTCGCTTACACCTTGCCGCTTCCCATCGACCTTCAAGGCACCGAGGTGACGGTCGACAATATCCCGGCGCCTATTTTCTCCGTCAGCGCGAATCAAGTCGATTTTCAATTACCGATCGAGACGCTGCCCGGCGTCGCCACTCTCACCGTCACCGTGAACGGAGTAGCCAGCCGCGAATTCCGGTTCACCGTGACGGCGACTTCTCCCGGCATCGATCAATACTACGCGGGCCAGCCCGACACTCTTCAGGCCGTTGTCGTCAATCCGGATCAATCGACGAACAGCCCCACCGCGCCCATCGATGCGGGCGAGGTCGCCGTCGTATACCTGACAGGCATCGGCGATGTTTCGAATCCTCCCGCCGACGGCGAACCTGCCCTGGCCTCGCCCTTATCCACCGCGCTCGCTCCCTATTCGGCCACCATCAGCGGCCTCGACGTCCCGGTCCAGTTTCTCGGACTTACTCCAAACGCCGTGGGCCTGGGCCAAGCCAACATTCAAGTCCCCGCCGATTTTCCAAGCGGCAACTATCCGCTGGTGATTACTATTGGCGGGTTGGTCAGCACGTCGGCCAATATCACGGTGCGAGGTTCGGGCCAGGCTCCGGCGTTCCTCGAAGGCGTCAGCGCGAGCGACGGCAACGATATCGACTTACGGAATAACATTCAACTGATGGGCGGCACGTTGTATCTCTGCGGCGACGAACGCATCCGCGTCTTCGATATCTCGTCGCCCTCGACGCCCGTTTTTCTCGGCGACTACGGCCTCTCCGATCTAAGCTATCACGGCCTCTTCTGCGCGGTGAATGGCGCCGCCAACCCACCCATTCTGCTGGACGTGGCTGGCCTGGCGAATTCGCCCAGTGTGTATGTCTACACCTTGAGCGACCCGCAAGCGCCCGCGAAAATCGCCCAATTCACGCCCAGCGGCTACCAGGATCTGCAAGGCGCGAGTTTCACGAACGGCTACGCATTTTTCAACTCCAGTTCGTTCCAGTACGATCCCGGGACCTTCGACGTGACCGGCCAAACGGGAGATTTCTTCGCATACGACCTTGTCAATCCGGCTCAACCGCTCTTCGTCTCCGCGCTGCCCGGTAACTCCGGACAGCCGGGAGAGAACGACCAAAGCGTGAAGCCCTACGCCGCCGTGGCCGGCCCCACCACCGCCTATATCGCCGGCAATACGGCCTCCGGCGCCGCGACCCTCGGAATAGGGGCGCTGAACGTGATCGACATCTCCAGCGCCGGCGCCATGCAGTCGGTGGCCTACGTCACCGTGCCCGGCACGTCCACACTCCTCGCCTTCGCCGTCTCCGGTAACACTCTGCTGGCGGCCGGCAACACGTCCAATTTCAGAAATCCCGGATTGCCCGATTTTGCCTTCTATGGCGATCTCACCGTCACGACCATGGACGTTTCGAGCATCCAAAACCCCAACGTGATCGCGACTATCGACACCGGCATTCAAGCCAACGGAGTCAACCAGGTCGCCGCGCTTGGTAACGGACTCTTCGCCGTTACTTATCCTCCTCCCGACACCGACACCGGCGGCCCCTCGACGATGGCCGTCATCGACGCCACCGATCCCGCCAAGCCGGTGATCTATCCCTGGGTCACCAGCTACGGCATCTACGGTATCGCCGCCGCCGGCGGTTATCTATATCTCGCCAGCGGAGACAGCCTGGTCACTTACGCGATTCATCCTTGACGATTAAGTAACTCGCGCAGAATGGAATGCGGCGCGCCTTTTGCGGGCTAGTTACTGCTGGATGATCGTCCCGTCGCTGCGCCGGATCTCGCCCCACCCCCCGTTGCGTTCCTTCGCCGTCGGGCTCTCGAACGTGCCGTAAGGATACTTCGCCGCCGCTTTCTCGTTTACTTCGATGCCCCAGCCCGGGGCTTCGTTGGCGTACAAGTAACCCTCCCGCATCTCCGGCACGCCTTCGAACACCTCGCGCACGCGCTCATTGAACGCGGTGTATTCCTGCACGCCGAAGTTATGGCAAGTAAGATCCAACGCCAGGCTGCACGCCACTCCCACCGGCGACAGATCGCCCGGCCCATGCCACGCCGTCCGCACGCCGTACATCTCCGCCATCGCGGCGATCTTCCGGCACGGCGTAAGTCCTCCTGTCTGCGATACGTGCATGCGCACGAAATCGATCAGCCGTCCGCTGATCAGCGGCGTCCATTCGTGCGGGCTGTTGAATAACTCGCCCATCGCCAGTTGCGTCGCCGATTGCTCGCGGATCATCCGGAAATATTCGATGTTCTCCGGCGACAGCACGTCTTCGAGATAGAACAGCCGGAACGGTTCCACCGCTTTCGCCAAACGCACCGCCTGGATCGGCTCCACGCGCTCGTGTACGTCGTGGAGTAACTCCACTTCGTCGCCCAATTGCTTGCGCGAAGCTTCGAGTAACTCTACCGCGCGCTTGATATAAGCCTCCGGCTCGAACACCGGCCCGGCATGAAGGCCCGCGCGCTGGTTCTTCCCCGCCGAGGAGCCGTAGCCGGCCATCCCCGGCACGCCCACCTGCACCCGAACATAGCGGAAACCTTGCGCCATAATCCGACGCGCGCTATCGATCGTCTCGGCGATCTCCGCGCCCCCGGCGTGGGTGTAACATCCCGCCGCCTCGCGGCATTTCCCGCCCAGCAATTGATACACCGGCATCCCCGCCTGCCGCCCTTTGATGTCCCACAGCGCCATATCCACGCCGCTGATGGCGTTGTTCAGCACCGGCCCATTGCGCCAGTAGGAGCTGGCGTAGCAGGCCTCCCAAGTGTCCTCGATGCGGTCCGCCGGCTTGCCCATCAGGAACGGTTTCAAATATTTTTCCACCGCGGTGATCACCACATCGGCGCGTTGCGTGAACGTCGCGCAACCGTAGCCGTGCAACCCATCCTGGTCCGTATCGATGCGCACGACCACTAAACGCGACCCCGCGGGCGCCGTGGCGATGACCCGCACGTCGCGAATCTTCGGCGAGGGCGTGCCTCGCGTGGCTTTTTCCACCGCCTCCTGAGCCGCCATCTCTCGCCGCGCCGCCAGCCCGCCCACCGCTGTTCCTATCGCCCGCAATACATTTCGCCGTCCGATCGTTTTCATGGACACCGACAAGTATATTGCAGCGGCGAGGCCGGTTTTTCGGTCATAGTTCGGACTCCAAAGGACCCTCGTGGCTTTCAGGTCGCAGCACAGTCTTGGTATTATCGATGGAATAATAGCCAACGAATGATCCGAACGTTCGCGGA
Organism: uncultured Acidobacteriota bacterium; assembly: GCA_963823105.1. Lineage (GTDB taxonomy): Bacteria > Acidobacteriota > Terriglobia > Bryobacterales > Bryobacteraceae > JAJYKC01. Next base: position 669,680 of record CAWGKC010000001.1, on the reverse strand, counting down.
CCGCGAGACGGAGTCGCTCTTTGACCGCAAGGGGTCTCGCCGCTGGGGAGCGATCGCCCGCGTGGCGTTGCGGCGGCTTCGACTACTGCATCGTGCGAAGACGCTGGGCGATTTACGGGCGCTTCCTGGAAATCGGCTTGAGGCGCTCAAGGGAAACCGCGCCGGACAGTATAGCGTCCGCGTGAACGACCAATACAGAATCTGCTTCCGTTGGGAACGGGGCGACGCTCACGATGTGGAACTGACGGACTACCATTAACTGAAGGAGGACGAAATGGCAGGCAAGAAAATCAAACTGACCCCAGTACACCCCGGCGAATTCCTTCGCGAGGATTTCTTGACGCCTCTAGCGCTGTCGAGGAACGCATTGGCGCGAGCGCTCCACGTACCGCCGAACCATATCTCCGGAATCGTCAACGAAAAACGCGGGATAAGCGCGCAAATGTCGCTGCGGCTGGCGCGCTACTTCGGCACTTCCCCGGAGCTTTGGCTCGGTCTTCAGCAGGATTACGAATTGGATCTCGCTCGCGACAAAACCCTCGCCAGGATCGAAGCCGAGGTCCTCCCGCGGGCCAGTTGAGATGAAATCGCGGCCTTCAGCCCTTCCGCCGCGGCGAACGCTGGCGCAATTAAAGGGCGAACTCGCCGCCGCCGCCGATCCACACCGCGCGCTCGGCTCGGCGCGATTTTTCAAAACCGGCCCCGGCGAATACGGCGCGGGCGACCGTTTCCTCGGCATCTCCACGCCCGTCCAGCGAAAGATCGCCCATCGCTATGTCGCCCTCACCGATGGCGATATTCATCGGCTGCTCGAATCCTCCTTTCACGAACACCGCTCGATCGCGTTGGAGATCCTGGTGGCGCAGCACAAGCGCGCGACGCCCGAACGGCGCGGCGAAATTTTCGACTTCTATCTCAGCCACACCTCCCGCATCAATAATTGGGACCTCGTCGATGGCTCGGCCCCGGCGATCGTTGGACATCGCCTGAGCGTCGGAACCCGGGAATTTCTGGACGTTCTCGCCCGCTCGGAAAGCGTGTGGGAGCGGCGCATCGCGATGGTCGCGACTCTCCCACTCATCAAAAAGGGCGAAGTGGACGACGCGCTCCGCATCGCCGCGATCCTGCTCACCGATTCGCACGACCTCATCCACAAGGCCGTCGGCTGGGCGCTGCGCGAAGTGGGCAAAGTGGCCCGCCCGCAACTGCTCGCGTTCCTGCGGAGCCACTACGCCGCGATGCCCCGAACCGCGCTCCGATACGCGATCGAGCGCTTCCCTCCCGAGCGGCGCAAGCGGATGCTCCGAGGGCGGTTCTGAATCGAAGGAACTTGCGGCTCGCCCCGCCTACCGCGCCACCGGAACCAGCGCCAGCGCCTGTTCGATCTCTTCCCGCACCGCCGCTTCGCTTCCGCTCGCATCCACGCGATGGTAATCCCCGGCTCGATAATAATCGACGATCGGTTTCGTCGCTTTCTCGTAGACCGCCAGCCGTTCGTGAATCACCTCGTCCCGATCGTCGGCCCGCTGAACCAGCGCAGCGCCGTCGTCGTCGCAAACCCCGTCCACTCGCGGCGGCTGGAACGACACATTATAGATCCGCCCGCAAACCGGGCACTGCCGCCGCCCGGCCAGGCGATTGACGATCGCCTCCGGCGCCACATCCAAGTGCAGGACCGCCGGCTCCGGAAATCCCGATTCCAGCAGGAGCCACGTCAGAAACTCCGCTTGCGCCACCGACCTGGGATAACCATCCAACAAAAACCCATCCACGCAGTCCGGCTCCGCCAGCCGTTTTGCCACCACACGGTTCACAATCTCGTCATGTACCAGTTCACCGCCGGCCAGCAACTTCCGCAGCCGCTCGCCCAATGCGGAGCCGGAAGACGCCTCCGATCGCAGGATTTCCCCGGTCGAAATCGACGGAATTCCCAACTCCCGGCGCAAGAACGCCCCCTGCGTCCCCTTCCCGCTGCCCGGCGCGCCCAACAGGATCAGGACGCGCGCATGCGCCGCACGCCGCACCTGCATTTCGTCGAAAAGAATCCCCAATTCCATAAATCGCCCCGTCCCCGCAGAAGGCCAACAAATCCCTAAATGTTACTGTAACCAGATTGCTTTGAATAGTTCAAATCGTCCCGTCCGCATTGGATCGGTGGGTCAATCCGTCCTATCCGCCCAATTGCCGGACGATTTCGTCGACCCAGGGCAATTTGACCCGGCTCAGGGACAAATTGGCCGGACTCTGCCATAATGATTTTAATCGAGGCCACAGCCACCTTCATGTCCGGAACCCAAGTCGATTCCCGCCCTTTCACCGCTCACGCTCCCGCTCATCCTCTTGAATCTCAGGTTCTTACGGCGGAAGCCTGCGCCTTCCTCGCCGGCCTCGCCCGCCAGTTCGAACCTCGCCGCCGGGAGTTGCTCGCCCAACGCGACGAACGCCAGCGCGCGCTCGATGCGGGCGCTCTCCCGGACTTCCTCGCCGAAACGCGGGCACTGCGCGACGCGGAATGGACGGTCGCCCCGATCCCGCCGAAGCTCGAAGACCGCCGCGTAGAAATCACCGGCCCGGTGGATCGCAAAATGGTCATCAACGCCCTCAACAGCGGCGCCAACGTCTTCATGGCCGATCTCGAGGACGCCAATTCTCCCACCTGGGCCAACAACATCGAAGGCCAAATCAACCTCCGCGACGCGGTCCGCCGCACCATCTCCTTCACGAGCCCCGAAGGCAAGCACTACTCGCTCGCCGAAAAAACCGCCGTGCTCATGGTCCGGCCCCGCGGCTGGCATCTGATCGAGAAACATTTCCATGTCGACGGCCAGCCCATTTCCGCCTCGCTCTTCGATTTCGGCCTCTATTTCTTCCACAACGCCGCTGAACTGATCGCCCGCGGCGCCGGTCCCTATTTCTATTTGCCGAAACTTGAAAGCCACCTCGAAGCCCGCCTTTGGAACGACGTATTTCTGGCCGCGCAGGACTCGCTCGGCATCCCTCGCGGCACGATCCGCGCCACCGTCCTCATCGAAACCATCGTCGCCGCGTTCGAGATGGATGAGATTCTGTACGAGCTGCGCGATCACTCCGCCGGCCTCAACTGCGGCCGCTGGGACTACATCTTCAGCTTCATCAAAAAATTCAGCGAGCGTCCGGAATTCGTACTTCCCAACCGCGCGGAGGTGACGATGGACCGCCATTTCCTCCACTCCTACGTTCAACTGCTCATCCAAACCTGCCACCGCCGCGGCATCCACGCCATGGGCGGCATGGCTGCGCAAGTGCCCATCAAGAACGATCCGCAAGCCAACGGCCGCGCCCTTGAAAAAGTGCGCCTCGACAAACTCCGCGAAGTGGGCCTCGGCCACGACGGCACCTGGGTGGCCCATCCCGGCCTCGTTCCCATCGCGAAGGCCGTCTTCGACGAGCACATGAAGACGCCGAACCAGATCGCCGTTCCCCGCGGCGCCGTCCACATCGCCGCCGCGGACCTGCTGGCCGTTCCCGCCGGAAGCATCACCGAGGAGGGCCTGCGTTGGAATATCGACGTCGGTTTGCAGTATCTCGAAGCCTGGTTGCGCGGTTCGGGCTGCGTCCCGATTTATAACTTAATGGAAGACGCGGCCACCGCCGAAATCTGCCGCGCGCAGATCTGGCAATGGGTCCGGCATGCGGCGAAAATGGATACCGGAGAGGCCGTCACCTCCGCCGTTGTCCAGCGCGCGCTCCACGAACGAATGGACAAATTGCGCGCCACGCTCGGCGTGGCCGGTTTCGAGGAGAGCCGTTTCCACGCCGCCGCCGTCCTTTTCGACGGGCTGCTCGCGGCCAAGCGATTCCCGCCATTCCTCACCCTCGCCGCCTACGACGAACTGGATTAAGCGACACCCATGGCACGACTCGCAGTCCCTTCGCCCGGCGCGGTTACCCCCGCCGCGCGCCGTGAATTTGTCGAGCGTCTTCGGGACGACGTCGAAGCGCGCCGCGTTTCGAGCGGCATCGATTATCTTGACTCCCACCGCGCCGTCATCGACACCCTAGACGGTTCCATGCCCGGCGCCGCGGCCTGCCTCGCCGCGCTCGCGCGCTGGGTCGACGTCGGCTACGGCAGCGAAGATATGGTGAAGGACCTGCTCGCACGCTTCCCTTCCGCCTGCCGTTCTCAACTGCCCCTGGTCGACTACCTGCAATTGCGCCTGGCCGAAGGCGTCGTCACCATGTCGGACGAAAATCCCGAGGACGCCGTCCGCCATTTCGATTTCATCCTGTCGGCCGGCGAGGAAGCGGCGGGGAAAGAACTGCTCGCGCTCGCTTATTTCTGGAAAGGCCGCTGCCGCCGCTACCAGGCAGAATACGACGACGCGCTTGAAAACACCGTCCGCGGACGGAACCTCGCCCTCGATCTCGGCCATGCGCCCACCGCGGCCGTTATGCGCACGCTGGAAAGCTGGCTGTATTTCCAAAAGGGCAAATACAAAGAGTCCCTGCGCACGCTGCAGGAAGCCGAGGCCGTGCTGGAGGAGACCGACGACTTCATCACCCTCGGCAATATCCAGTCCGCTTACGGCCGCATGGCCCGCCGCGAAGGACGCCACGACGCCGCCCTCGAACATTTCGGAAAAGCTATCGCTCTTTACCTACGCCGCGATCCGCGCCATCGCAACTACGCCCGCACGCTCGTCAACATTGCCACCGTCAAACGCCTCATCGCCCTACAGATCCGCAGACGCGTCGATACCGCGGTCACCCGGCGCCGCAAGGACGCCTCGCGCGGAGTGGGCAACGGCGTCACCTCCGAAGACGCGGCGTCGGAGGCCGGCTACCGGCGCCGCTTCGAGGAACTGCGCCAGCAGTCCCTAGCTCACCTCTCCGAAGCGGCCGGCATCTACCTTCTTCACCACCACCATCGCGGCGCCGGCACGGTCCACATCGACCGAGGGTATCTGTTCCTCGATGGGGGCGAACTCGACCAGGCCGGCTCGGAAGCCAACCTCGCGCACGAGCTAGGCCATCAGAAACAGGACTACATTCTCATGTCGCGCGCCCGCATCCTGCAATGCATGATCGAGCACGCCAAGCTCGACGAAGGCATCGAGGAAGGCTCCCACCCCGGACGCCACGCTCAACTCGCGCGCGAATTCGCCCGCGACGCCGTCGAAGCCGCCAAACACACGCAAAACCGCTGGCTGCTCGCCCGCGCCTATACGTGGGAGGGCCTCACCCTTTGCCTTCCGTTCTTCAATTCCCGCGACGCCGCTTCCCAGTGCTGCAGCCAGGCTTCGGCGCTGCTGAAACCCGACGACTACGATTACCTGTGGGATGAACTCCAGGCGTTGAAATCGAAACTTCTCGTCACCGGCAGCATCGACGCCACCCTTCGCGCCTGGAGCCAGGGCGCCGTTGGCGAGAAGACTTTCCGCCAGATCTCCGACGAGTTCGCCGAGCTTATCATCCCCAAAATCTGGGAGCGCGAGGATCGCAAAATCGCCCGCGTCGCCGCGCGGCTTTCGATCTCGCCGAAAAAAGTCCGGCGCATCCTGCACAAAGTCGGATTGCTCAAGGAAAAGCGCGCCTGAAGCCCGTCACCGCTTCGCTTCCATTCGCAGCATCGGGCGCAGCACCTGGAACAAATCGTTGTAATCGTCCGTCCAGGGCCGTAGCCCCGCCCGCGGCGGAATTTCCCGCGAAGCGATCGCGATATCCGGCGTTTCCAGGAACTCCGTATTCCGCGTAATCAAAACCCAATCCGCGGCCGACTGAAGCAGATCCTCGTCCTTCGGCGTGCGAATCAGCACTGCGCGCCTGCCATCGAGCGCAGCCAATTGCCCCGCCACCGGAGCCAGATCCAGATATTGATTCGACACGTGAACGGCCAGAATTCCCTTCGCCGTCAAATGGCGAAAATACAACGCGAAAGCCTCCCGCGTCAGCAGATGCACCGGAATCGCGTCGCCCGAAAACGCGTCCACCACCAGAACGTCGAACGCCGGCGCCCGCTCGCGTTCAAGCGCGAGCCGCCCATCGCCCAGCGTCACCTCCGTCCGCGCCCGCGTCTCGCGCAAATAAGAAAAAAACGAATTCGCCAGCGCCAGCACCTGCGGGTTGATCTCGTAAAAATGAAAATCGTCGCCCGTCCGCCCGTAGGCCGCCAGCGTGCCAGCTCCCAGCCCGATCACGCCCACGCGCTTCGGCGCGCCGTCGAACGAACGCAACGCCAGCCCGACGCCCGAATTCAGCCCGTAGTAACTCGTCGGGACCATCCGCTCTCCGTGAGCGAAGTACTGGGACCCGTGCTGCACGGTCCCATGAAAGAGCGTCCGCACTTCCGATCCCATCCGAGTCGTCCGCACCACGCGCAGCGCTCCGTAGAAGCTGCGCATCTGAATCATCGATCCCTTCCGGTAACCGTTTACCTGCATCGCGAATACCAGCGCCATCGCCGCCGCCGCCACCGTCCACAGCATCCGTTGGGACCATCCGTCTCTCCACGTCGCCCACAACGCCAGGCCCGCCACGAAGGCCAGCGTGAACGGCAACTCGTAAACGCCCGCGAACACCACCGGCGCCACAAGCCCTACGAACACCGCCCCCAACGCGCCGCCCAGCGCGATCGAGATGTAGAACCCGGTCAGGTTCCCTTCCTCCGGCTTCAACCGGCTCAACTCGCCGTGGCAGAACATACAGCAAACGAAAAGCGTGCCGAGAAACACCGGCGCCGCCACCAGAATCGCCTCGCTCACCTGAATGTCGTAGATGGCATAACCGGCCGAGCCGATCGCGACCGCCATCAACCGCAGAACCAGACCCGCGGCGATAAAATTGTCTTCCCTCGAAGCACAAAATGAACGTCGTCAAATACAACGCCAGCGGAAGAATCCACAGAAACGGAACCGCCGCGACATTCGCGGTAAGCTGATTGGTGATCGCCAGCAGCATCGCCGAGCCGCCCGCCGCCAACGCGACCCACGCCAGCCGCCGCCCGATTGCCGGCTCCGCGCCCCGAATCGGCGGGCTGGGCTCCGGCCTCCGCACCCACGCCGCCGCCGCGCACAGAATCGCGAACGCCACGAACCCTCCGGACCAGATCCAATCCTGCGTGCGCGTGGCCATTCTCGGCTCGATCCAAAACGGATAGGCCATCAACGCCGCCAGCGCAGCGACGTTCGACAGCGCGAAGAGGCGGTACGGCCGCGCGTTCGCCTCCCCGCGCGCGTACCAACTCTGCACCAGCGGGCTCGTCGCGGCCAGGAGAAAATACGGCAGTCCCAACACCGCCGTCAATACCGTCAAAATCCCCAACGCCGGGTCGTCTCCGCCCGCCGGCTTCCATCGCGGGCCCGGCATCGCCGGCAACAGACACACCGCCGTCGCCAGCAGCGCCGTATGGAGGATCGCCTGCCCGCGCGCCCGCAGCCGCCGGGTGAGGACGTGCGCGTAAACGTATCCGCCCAGCAACACGGTCTGAAAGAACACCAGACACACCGTCCACACCGCCGCCGAGCCGCCATACCACGGCAGAATCAACTTCGCGAAGACCGGCTGAATCAGAAACAGCAGAAACGCGCTCAGAAATACGACGCAACCATAGAGCGCGGCCACGGCGGATCCCCGCTTAAAGCTCCAGCAGGTACCCCTTCTTGCCCACGTTCATCGCCCACGTCCCGCCGATCTCCTCGCTCACCCCCGCCGCCTCGTGAATGTGTCCGCAGAAGAAATACTTCGGCTTCGCTTTCTCGATAAAGGCGCGCATCGCCGTGCTGCCGAAGTGATTCCCTTCCCCCGAATCGTCGAGCGCCGTCCCGCGCGGCGGGCAATGGCAGATCATCACCAGCGGTTCGAGCCCGCCGAACTTTTCCAGCCGCTCGCCCATCTCCGCTTCGCTATATTCGCCCGGCGTATCAAACGGCGTCGGATTCGAGTACCCCAGCCCCGCCACGTTCCATTCGCCGGCCTTCATCTGGCGCCCATGAAAATCCTCAAATCCATACGCCGCACAGAAATCCGCCACGTCTTGCGCGGATTCGTGATTCCCCGGAATCACGTAAACCTTTCCCGCGCGCCGCTGCATGTATCGGCCCGACGTGCTCGAAGCCCTTGGCCCAATTCACCAGATCGCCCGCCGCGAAATAGTAATCGGCCTCGGTCTCCATCAACCTCTCCAGCGCCGCGCGGTCTCCGTGAATATCGGAAAAAACCAGCAGCTTCATTGGACCTCCGCGCCCGCCCGCGGCTTCGGCCCGCCCGCCTTCCATTCGCGCAGTTCGCGGAATCCTTCCGCCGTCTCCGCCGGAGAAATCGTGCAATGCCCGTCGTGCTTCACATATTGCTGCACGAAAAGATTCTGCGATCCCGCCTCCTCGGTCAGCGTCAGATACATCGCCGGAACCCTCACCGGAACGATCGGGTCGTAAGTGGTATGGATCGCCAGCATCGGCCGCGTCAGATGTCCCGTCGGCGTGTACCACGTCCGCAAATATTCCTCCGCCCGCGGGTCGCCTTTATACCGCTTCACACCGTCGTTCAACGCGTTCTGATCGCCGGGAAACTCGTAGATCATGCCCTCGTTGTCGAACGGATTTCCTCCCGCACGGTGCTCCAGTTCCTTGACGACGTAAGCCAGAAACGCCGCGCTGCCCGCCACGTCCTTCACGCTGTGCAACCCTGAGTAAGCCAGAAACTGCTTTGTCTTGTCCGGCGCCGCGTCTAGCGCCGCCGCGATCTTCTTCGCGACCTCCGGGCCGCCCACGTAATCGGCCGGGATGTGATCCGGCGTGGGCAGCACGTCCGGAAATAGATAATTGAAGACCACCAGCGAGTCGAACGCCCCGCGCCCGATAAACCACTCCGGCGCCGCCAGCGGCCCGCACAACGGCAGCGCCGCGTCGTATTCGCTGGGAAATTTCTCCGTTAGCGCCATCGTCAGAAACCCGCCCATCGAATGGCCCGTGATGTAAGTTTCCTTCGGCTTGCCGTGCTCGTCGATAAAGTGCCTCCGCAGCGCTTCCGTATCGAGCACCGCCTCCTCCACCGCCCAGCCGCCGCCGTGATAGCCCGACTGCGCCAGCGCATACCCGGCGTCGGTGAAAACTTCTTCCACCGGAGGCAGCGGCTTGCCCTGTTCATACGTCACCGGCTTCGGACTATAGCCGTGGCAGTAGACCACCAACCCGCCGTTCCAGTTCTCCGGAATGTCGATCCGGTATGCCGCGCCGTCGATCTCGCCGAACTCGGTCTTCGTTTCCGCATGCGCCGCCGCGAACGCCGGAACCGCCGCCAGCGCGGCCGCCAGCGCAAATTTACCTAGTAATCTCATAAGAGCTCCAAAGAGGGGACTATCGAAAATCTTCCCACAAGTTTACTGTAAGCGCGCCGGCCGTCCGAACGCGCGCCCAGACCGGCCTCGGCTATTCTGTGGGTATGGAGTTGATCTTCGAAGTTCGCGACGCCGAAGAAGGCGGCTACTGCGCGCGCGCGCTCGGCCATGCCATCTTCACCGAAGCGGAAACATGGGAAGAACTTCGGGCAAATGTCTTAGAAGCGATCTCGGTCCACTTCGAAGACGACACGGCGCCTCAGCGGACCGATTGATCCGCGCCGCGGATCGCCTCGGTTAAGCCGCGGTTCGCCAAAAGGGCAGACACGTCAGATTGACGCACGAAGGGTCGCCGGTCAAATCGATCGCCGTTCCTTCTGCGGCGGAACGAGGCCATGAGGGAGGGTGAAGGCGGCTATAATCCGATATGCGCTTTCACCTTCGCCTATACACTCTGACGGCCGCCGGTCTGTTGTGGCTTGGCTCCGCTTCCGCTCAGACGATCGATGTGATCTTCCCGGCGTCCCGTTCCGCGAAGCCGTTGGATGGCCGCGTGCTGCTCCTGCTGTCGAACGACGCCAGCGCCGAGCCGCGAATGCAGATCGACGATACGCCGAAATCGCAGATGGTTTTCGGCGTGACGGTGGACGGATGGAAGCCCGGTGAACGCCTCGCGATCGGCGATAACGCGCAGGGCTATCCTCGCGCCAGGCTGAAGGACGTGCCTCCTGGTGAGTATACGATCCAGGCCGTGCTGAATGTTTACGAGACCTTTCACCGGTCGGACGGAAAGACGGTGAAACTGGCGCCGGATCGCGGCGAAGGCCAGCATTGGAACCTCGCTCCGGGCAATCTGTTCTCCAAGCCGCGCACGGTTCGCATCGGCCCGGCGGCCCCGCCAGTGACCGTTTCGCTCGACGAAGTAATTCCGCCGATCGTTCCCGAGCCGGATACAAAGTACGTTCGCCACCTCCGAATCCAGTCGGCGCTCCTGACAAAGTTCTGGGGCCGTCCGGTTTATCTCTCGGCGATCGTTCTGGTGCCGGAAGGCTACGACACGCATCCGGCGGCGCACTATCCGCTGATCGTCTTCCACGACCATTTCGTGTCCGATCTCATCGACTTCCGAGAGACTCCGCCGGACCCCGATCTGAAGCCCGATTACTCGGACCGGTTTCATCTCGCCGGTTACAACCGCATTCAGCAGCAGGAGGCGTACAAGAACTATCAGGCCTGGATCGCGCCAAACACGCCGCGCATGTTGATCGTGAAGTTACAGCACGCCAACCCTTACTACGACGATTCCTATGCGGTGAACTCGGCGAATCTCGGTCCTTACGGAGACGCTATCGAAAGCGAACTGATCCCGGCGATCGAGCGCCAGTTTCGCGGCATCGGCCAAGGCTGGGCTCGATTCCTTTATGGAGGTTCGACCGGCGGCTGGGAATCGCTCGCCGCGCAGATGTTCTATCCCGAGCACTACAACGGAGCGTTCGTCGCGTGCCCGGACCCGGTCGACTTCCACGCCTATTTGACGGTCGATCTTTATAACAACGAGAACATGTTCTATCTTCAGGGCGCCAATAAGAAAGTCGAGCAGCCGGCGATGCGCGACTATCTTGGCCACACCCTGATTTCGGTGCGCGACAATGTCGCCTATGAAGCGGCGCTCGGAGACCGCGGCCGGTCGGGCGACCAGTTCGACATCTGGCAGGCTGTCTATTCTCCTACCGCCGAGGACGGCTACCCGCAACCGATCTTCGACAAGCGGACGGGCGCGATCGACCACCACACCGCGGAATACTGGCGCGAGCATTACGACCTGGACGCGATCCTGCAGCGCGACTGGACGACGCTTGGGCCGAAGCTGCAAGGCAAGCTCCACATCTACGTCGGCTCCGACGACACTTACTTTTTAAACGACGCGGTTTACCTGATGGAGGACTTCCTGAAGCAAACCGGCACTCCCGGCCACGGCGTTCCTTACGAGGGTGAGGTTCGCTATGGACCGCGGGCCGAGCACTGCTGGAATGGCGATCCCGATCAGCCGAACTGGTATTCGCGCCTTCACTACAATCAAATGTACGTGCCCCAGATTTTGGAGCGCATCCGCAAAACGGCGCCGCCGGGGCGCGGACCTGACAAGCTGGCGATACTGAGGCTTTCAGCGCACGCCTAATTGGTCGAACAGAAACGCGGTTACGTCCGCCTGCTGCGCGATTCGCTCGCTAAGAGCGGTTCCGATTCCATGGCCGGCGGCGTTCGTTGTCCGCAGGAACACGGGCCGCTTCGTCCCGCTCGCCTGCAGGCGCGCCGTCATCTTGCGTGAATGCGAGGGATCCACGCGAGGATCGTTCGCGCCGGTGAGAAACAGAACCGCCGGGTACTGGGTTCCGTCGCGGACATGGTGGTAGGGCGAATAGCCGTACAGCGCGCGGAATTGATCGGCCTCTTTCACCGTGCCGAACTCCGTCACATTGAAAGCGCCGTTGGGTTGAAGTTCCACGCGCAGCATGTCGTAGATTCCGACGTGCGAGACAACCGCGCGAAAGAGTCGGGATGCTGGGTCAGCGCGGCTCCCATCAGCAGCCCGCCGTTGCTGCCTCCCTCGATCGCCAGGCGGGCCGGAGTGGTGTAGCGAAGTTCGATCAGGCGCCGCGCGGCGGCGGCGAAATCGTCGAACACGTTCTGCTTTTTGGTCAACATTCCGGCGCGATGCCAAGCCTCGCCGAATTCGCCTCCGCCGCGAAGATTCGCATAAACGTAAACGACGCCGCGGTCGAGCAAGCGGCCGCAACTGGACGCTATAGGCGGGTTCCAAATTGATGCCGTACCCGCCGTAACCATACAGCACGACGGGGTTGTTCCCATCGCGCTTCGTTCCCTTCCGCTGGACGAATGTTCAGCGGCACCTTGGTTCCGTCTTTGGATGTGGCGAACTCGCGCAGCACTTCGCAATCGCTGAAATCGGCCGCTCCGTTTTCCTTCAGCGCCGTGGGAGTTACTCTCCCGGTATCGCCGTCGTAACGGACCCAGGCGGGCGGCGTGAGATACGTTGCGGTGTCGATGAGGATCCGGTCTCCACCAGTCCGGACCACGCCGCGCACCGACGAAACCGGCGGCAAAGGCGCCAGGCCGCGCGCCTTCCCGTCCAATTCGAAAACCCGGACTTGCGAAGGACCGCCGGTTTGATCGACGACATAGAGCCGCTTCGCCGCGGGCACAAGATCCTGGATCGCGACCTTGCTCTCGGGGACAATCGTGCGAGCCTCCTCCAAGTTCGGCCGGCTCAGCGGAACGCGCACAATTTTTCCCATCGGCGCGTGCTGACGCGACAACAGATACAAGTTCCCGTCGGGACCGAACCTCGCCGCCGTAACTTCGTCGGAAAGCCGCGTCACTTGAGTCCACTCGCCCTTCGGACCTAGTAAGTAGTGCGCGAACTCGCCGCCGTCGCCATTGGCCATTCGCGCCAGGATGAACTTTCCATCTTCGGAGTTACTAAGCTCGATCTCCGCGATCCGCGGGAAATCCCGGCCGAGCGAGTACACGTCTTGCTCCGTTCCCGTGCCCAGCCGGTGAAAATAGACTTGCTGGTAGAAGTCGAGGTCCGCCGCGCGCCGCTCGCCCTTTCGCGGATAACGGGTGTAGTAGAACCCCGATCCGTCCATGTTCCACGCCACGCCGCCGCCCGCCGTTCCCCCGTTCACGCGCGGAATCACGTCGGCGAGCGCCCGCCCCGCCGCGACATCGTAGACATGCACGTCCCCGCTTTCGCTGCCGCCCGACGACAGCGAAACCGCTACGTACCGCCCATCGGCCGAGGGCCGGTAGAAATCGATCTCCGTCCCTCCCTTCGCGTCCATTTGATTGGGATCGACGATCACGCGCTCCGAAGCCAGGTCGTCCGCCGACTTCAGCGTTACTAGCACGGCCTGCTCTTTGGGCGGTTGCGTCTTCATCGCAAACAAGACGCCGCCACGGTAGGTCAGTTCGCCATATCGCGCGGACTCCCGCGAGTAAAGTCGCTTCAATTCGCGGAAGACGTTCGCACGCGCCGGCAATCCGTCCAGATACTTTCTCGCGGCCGCGTTTTGCGCGTTGCTCCAAGCTTTCACCTCGGGATCGGAGGCATTCTCAAGCCAGCGATAATCGTCCGTGACCGCGACACCGTGGTAAGTGTCGATCACCGGCCGCTTCCGCGCCGCGGGAGGCTGCGCAACCAGAGTCGCGCCTATAAGAATCGTTGCAAGGGCTTGAAGAGAGCTCATGACGTTCCTTAGTATAGCCATCCGATGGGATCCAGCAGTGCCGTTCAAGCGACGGCGCTTAGGCCGGGCCCGGTCAACTCGCCCGTCTCCATATAGCCGTCGCGAACTTTGAAAATACCGGGGAACTTGGATTCCCACTTCGCGTTGGCGGCAGGGACATACTGGCGCGCGTTGGCTTCTATCGCGGCGACGCCCGGCACATGCGCCGCCAAGTCCGCCGATTGAATTAACGATGCGCCGGGACAGGTCAGATCCTGCACACATAGAAACATCTTGTGCTTCTGCCCAGCCGCGGCCATTAGCAGGGCTTGGCTCTGCCCTTTGCAGGCTTTGAGTGCGACGCCGCTGTAACCCATTTCCCGCGCTAACTCGAGACTCTCCAGATCGACAAGCGATTCGTCTATGACCACCGGCACTAACTTTGCGGCCTCATTCATGACGTTGGCGCGATCGGACTTGAGGTCCCTTTTCGTCGGCTGTTCGACATATTGAATGCGGGCAAAGCCTCGCGGCGCCTTCTGTTTCAGTTGTCGCAGGAACGCGAGGAGGTAATCGACGTTGGGGCATTTCTCGTTAAAGTCGAGCGAGTAGAACCACTCGGAGACATTACGGGACCGCTGTGTTTCAGACGTGGCCCGGTCCACAGCCACGACGCGATCCACATCCCAGGCGAGGTCGGAGCCGTTGAGTTTAATCTTGATGTGCGTGATGCCGTTGTAACGAATCCATTCGGGAAGCGTCTCGGGCAATCCATCGCCGATCCGCTTTTTGAGGTCGCCTGCGGTGATCGGATCGAGGGCTCCGACGAGGTGGTAGAGCGGCATACGCGCCTTCGGCTTACGTAGGATGTACCGATCGAGATACTCACCGCGAAACGCGGGCGTCAGGTACGCGGACAGGTCGCGGGGAAGGAAGTCGCGGCCGTAAGTGTCATAACAACTGAGGCCATGAAGCTTACCGTAAGCGTCGTGGATGGCGGCGTCGAATGGGCTGAACGTGACCAAGGTGCAAAGCTTGGGGATCGGGACCGCGAGCTTGAGTTCGCGCGAAACGTCCACGGCGGCGTTTAGGTAGGCCGGTTCCAAAGCGACATTGATGTCGATAGGGTGTCCTTCGATACCGGCCCTTCGGGTGAGGTCCGATACTCGCCCGGCCAGCGCCTTCATCGCCGCCATCGTCGTGTCGTAGGGCAGAACGGGAAACGACCAGACGTTGCCGAGCGGCATGGAGCCGAAGCCATGAGCCACGCTGCCATCACCCCCTCGAACGGTGCAATTTACATTGATCAGCGTCACGCGCTCGACCACGTTGCCGCCGAACTTCATCGGCGTGCGGTAGCCGTAGTCTTCATAGGAGAACGAAACGTCCTCCACACGAATGCGCCGGTTCGACACCGCGCGGAGGATCGCGGGAGCGGCGGCGGAGATCAGGAACTGTCTTCGTGTGGCGCGCATTTCAACTCCGGGAGAAAGTTACACCCGCCTTAAGCCGGCATCGCTCATCATCCCCCGCACCCGGCCCAGGTCGCGCTGGGCTAATTGCTTGAATCGATCGCGGCTGATCGTCAATGTTCGCTTTCCGTCCTCGGCGCCGCCCATCTCCGGGTATTCAAAGTGAATCTGGATGGGACCGGCGAAGTGAGACTCGCGGAGAAACGCGAAGAATTCGGGAAAGTCGACCATGCCGTCCCCGATGGGACACCAACGCGGCTGCCATTTGCCGTTGGATTTCTCCCAGTAAAAATCCTTCAGCGCCACGCCGCGCATCAGGGGCGCAACAAGGCTCTCGCTATTCCGCCAGCCTCCCAGACCGCCCTCGACCGTCGCGTGCGCGATGTCGTAGTTGACGCCGACGGCGTTGGGATCGAAATCGCGGAGCAACAGATAGAGATCCCAAATGGAGGCGCCCAAAACTCCCGCGCCCGAATGCGTGTGATACATGGCGCAGACTCCGTGGCGCCGATTCAGCGCCGCGAGATCGCGAACGGCCGGGCGGTACGCGGCAATTTGATCGGGAATGGATCGGTGCGCATCGAGTGAAAATCCGCCCCAGCGATAACGGCGAATTTGGAGCGCGGCCGCGCTGGCAAGGATTTTTTCGGCATAGCTCGACTGCGCGTCGACGATGCCGGTGGTGATCATCTGCGCTTCGAGTCCCGCCTTGCGAATCGCTTCGACGGCATTGGGAAGATCCTCCTCGCAACGCGCCGGATCAATGTGACCGCCGTGACGCACGGTGAGGTCGATACCGTCAAAACCGATTTCAGCGGCGAGGTTCGCCGCGTCGGGAACGCTGAGCCACTGGAGGTGTTTTGAAAAAACGCAAACCTTGGGCACGAGGGGCGCGCCCGCCGCGCTTCCCGTCACCGATGCGGCCAGCGCTCCGGCCCCGAGCGCAAGAACTTCACGCCGTCGTAGCGGGATTCCAGGCACAGCTTAAACCTCGATCCGTCGCGCTTCCGCATTCCACCGGATGCGGCGCCCTTGCTTCATGGAGGCGTTCGCCATCAGCACCACCAGCGCCGCGTGGAATCCTTTTTCCACGGTGGCGTTGGGCTGGTTCCGGCTCCGCACGCAATCCAGGAAATTACGCACATGCGCGTCGGTGGCGGCGGAGAAGGAACCCGTTGCGGTATCCACGGGGGACTCGGGTTGCGCTTGCTTGTAGACAGCGACGCTCTCGCGCGCCACGTCCATCCGGGCCAGATCGCCATCGAACTGATTGAGCTGATCGAGACGCGTCGGGTAGCGCATGCCGGCGTAATTGATGGTGAAAACGCCGAGGAAGTCTTCCGGATATTCGGCGATCACGACGACGGTTTCCGGCGTATCGACTTTCGGCGCATGGACGCGGCCCGCCGAAGCCGTCACGGCCGAGGGGAAGCCGACGCCGCGAATCAGATGGATGCCGTCGTAAATGTGCGCGCCCTGATCCGCCACGATTCCCCCGGAATAGTCGGTATAGGCTCGCCAGTTGCGGAAGCGATTCGGGTCGAGCGGATGGTGCGGAGCCGGGCCTTGCCACTGCTCCCAGTCGAGCCGGCCTTCGAGGGTGGTGGCGGGCCGATCGTTCAGGCTGTTGTTGATCCACCAGCTTCGGACCAGACGTACGTCGCCTAGCGTGCCGGCGGCCTGAATATCGCGGGCTTTGAGATACAAATCGTAGCTGCGGCGCTGCATGCCGACTTGAACGATGCATTTGGAATTGCGAACCGCGTCCATGAGGGCGACGCCTTGTTCGGCCGTGTGACAGAGCGGCTTTTCGATATACACGTCCTTACCCGCCGCGATCGCATCCAGCAACATTTGCGCGTGCCAATGTTCGGGAGTGGCGATGATGACCGCGTCGATCTCCTTATCGGCGAGCAGTTCCTTGTATTGGCGATACGCCTTGGCGCCGCCCTTCGCCACCGAGAGCCCCGCCTCCAGGTTCGGTTCATACACATCGGCGACGGCGTCCATTCGCACAGCCGGGTCGGCCAGAAAGACTTTCATGAGGAACCGGCCGCGCCCACCGGCGCCGATAATCCCGACGCGGACCCGGCCGGAAGGGGCGGCCTGCATAAGCATCGTGGACCCGGCGCTCACAAGAAACGTTCTTCGGTTCATAGCTCCGTGGCTCCTATGGGATCGCCGCCAGCAAGTCCGCGCTTCTTGTGGACGGGCACCAGTATTTCTCGATGTGCGCAATCACCAACGCCGTTCCATCCACGTGGGAGACGAAAGGCCTGCTGGCGGGGTTGTACATCGCGTCCGTCAAATCCCGCACCAGAATACAGCGCAGGCCCCATCTTGTCATTTGCTTGATGGCAAAACTTCGATTCAGAATGCACATGTTGGCATGCACTCCCATGACGAAGAGCGTGTGAATATTTCTCCGCCGAAGGAGGTTATAAATTTCCTCGCCGTTGTCGGAGATGGCGTCTTGAGGTCCGACGGAGAGAAGCGGATTCTCGCGAGACCATGCTTTGTGCTCGTGCTCGCCTGGGGTATCGCAGCCGCCGTCTGAATCGTCGATGGGAAGGGGCGGATCGGGAATGTTCAGCATTGCGGGCGGCTTCGCCACCGGCGCCTCCAACACAAGCTGCCGCTGCGGATAGTCCTTGTAGAAGTCCATGGTCTCCGATGGTGCGTGAATCACCAGAATGCCCGCCTGGCGGGCTTTGCGCAGCAACGGGTCCATTCGCCGCGCGATGTCTTCCACGCGGCGAGTGGCGCCCGTACACCAGTGCTTGTCCCACATGTCGCAGATGACGATGGCCGACTCGGCCGGCGAGAATTGTCCGCGGAGGGTCGCCGCTTCCCATGTATCGCTGTTTTTGAAAGGCTGCACGCGAACCTGAAGAGGGATGGCCGCCTGTGGGACGGCGCCCGGAGCGGCGAGCATGGCCAAGCTGGCGGCCGCGCCGATGACGACCGTTACCGCGAAAAAGTGACGCATAGCAATCTATCAAGACAATATGATATTTTCGACACCGGCGCTTGCTTCGGCTCGGCTGCCGGATGCCCTCTTGTCCATGACCAAACCCCGCGGCGTCTATTCCACGATCGAACAGGCGAGAAATCGTTGAATGCGGCATAGACTCTGGCTAATGTCACTGCTCGCTCTGCGGTTGGGCTCGGGTTCGCCCATCCACGCGGCCGAACCATTTCTGGTTTTTGAGCCTCACGGGATCGCGAAGCAGAAGAACATCGTTCTGATTAGCGGAGACGAAGAGTACCGTTCCGAAGAAACGCTGCCGCAACTGGCCAAAATTCTGTCGACGTACCACGGCTTCCGCTGCGCCGTCCTTTTCGCGATCGATCGCAAAACCGGAACGGTCAACCCCGACCAGCTTGACAACATACCGGGGCTGGAGGCGCTCGATTCCGCGGATCTGATGGTCATCCTGACTCGCTTTCGCGACCTGCCCGACGATCAGATGAAGCACATCGTCGACTATGTCGAGTCCGGGAAACCTATCGTCGGAATGCGGACGGCTACGCACGCGTTTCAACTCAAGTCCAGTTCAACTTTCGCCAGATACAATTGGGACGCTCCAGACGGAGGGTTCGGACGTCGCGTCCTCGGTGAAACGTGGATCCGGCACCACGCCATACATGGGAAGCAAAGCACCCTCGGTATTCTCAATCCGAAGGAAGCGAAGAATCCGATCCTGACGGGAATCCGTGACGGTGAGATATGGAGTAAGACAGACGTGTATGAAGCTCGTCTGCCGCTTCCGGGCGATAGCAAGGTGCTCGTCTTTGGACAGGCGCTCTCCGGCATGAACCCAAAGGATCCCCCGGTTTCAGGCGCCGTGAACGATCCGATGATGCCGATTGCGTGGGTGAAGAGCTATACGGGAAGCGGCGGAAAGACAGCCCGGGTCTTTACGACGACCCTGGGAACTTCCGAGGATCTGTTGACGGAAGCCAACCGCAGGTTAATGGTGAATGCCTGTTACTGGGCGCTCGGGCTGGAGCGGCAAATCGCGGCGAACGCCAACGTGAGCCTGGTTGGCGAGTACCATCCGCATCCGTTCGGTTTCGGCGGCTTTGTCAAAGGTCTCACCCCTTCCGAATTTCGTTAAGGAGGATGCCCGTTGATCGGATTTGGCCTGTTACTCATACCGTTGCTTCAGCAAGCGCCGTCCCGGCAGGCATCGCCGCACCGGTTGTTTCTCAGCAACTGCGCGGGCTGCCACGGGGAGGACGCGCGCGGTACGGGCAAAGCGCCCGGGTTAGCCATGAATCCGCGCGTCGCGGAACAATCCGTCCAGCAGTTGCGTGCCTACCTTGAGCATGGCAACATTGCCGCGGGCATGCCTTCGTTTGCCGACTTATCCGCCCAGGATTCGATGGCGCTCGCTAAATATCTGCGTAGTCTGAATGTGGAAACGATCGTTGGGACCATCACCGCGGCGGAGCCTTCCCGCAAAATCGCCTGGGGCGCTCCGCAACCCGGCGACTGGCTCACCTATAACGGAAACGATTCGGCCAATCGCTACAGTCCACTCAAACAGATCGATGCCATAAATGTATCCTCGCTCAAATTGAAATGGGTGTTTCCCATTGCGTACTTCGGCCTGGAAGTAACTCCTCTCGCCGCCGATGGAGTGCTGTATGTTACAGGCCCGAACCAGGTGTTCGCCATCGACGCGCTGACCGGCAATCCAATTTGGCATTACTCGCGTCCGGCGAGCGCGGGCATGGTCGGCGACGCAAGACTCGGAACCAACCGCGGCGTCGCCATCCGGAACGGCAAGGTCTTCTTCGTTACGGACAACGCCCACCTGCTGGCGCTGGACCGCGCCACCGGCAAGCTACTCTGGGAAACTCCGATGGCGCCCGCGGCGAAGGAGCAACACTACGGTGGAACGATGGCGCCGCTCATCGTCAACGATACGGTCATCGCCGGCGTCTCCGGCGCGGACGAAGGCATTCGGGGTTTCGTCGCCGCCTTCAAAGCCGATGACGGCGCTCTCGTCTGGCGGCATTGGACGGTGCCTCTTCACGGCGAGCCGGGCATCGCAACCTGGCAAGGCAAAGAACCGGTAACAGGCGGCGGTTCGACTTGGCTCACCGGCTCTTACGACCCTTCCTCCGATACCGCTCTACTGGGCCACCGGCAATCCGTGGCCCGATGGCAACGATTCGGGCCGTCCTGGCGACAACCTATATACCAATTGCGTGCTGGCGCTGAACACAAAGACCGGGGATCTCAAATGGCACTACCAATTCACGCCACACGATCTGAAAGATCGCGATGCCACGGAGCCCAATGTCCTCGTCGATACCGTCTATCACGGCAAGCCTTCCAAGTTACTCCTTCACGCCGATCGTAATGGCTTCTTCTATGTCCTGGATCGGACCGATGGCAAACTCCTCCTAGCCAAGCCGTTCCTGCGCCGCGTGGATTGGGCTTCGGGCATCGGTCCCGATGGCCGGCCGGTGGTGAAGGACCCGCGCGGCTGCCCCGGCGACGCCGCCAATTGGGACTCGACGGCGTTCTCTCCGCAGACGCGTCTTTACTATTTCATGGCGCTGGAAGAGTGCGTCGGCGACAAGCCCGGCGGCTACCCGGAGGAGAGCGGCCAGCGCTTCCTGCGCGCCGTCAACATCGATACCGGCGGCCGTTGCTTGGGAGGTTCCTCAACCGGGCGCCGCGCGCGCGAAAACCTGGACCGGCGTGCTCGCCACCGCCGGCGGCCTGGTTTTCTACGGCCAGCCCAACGGAGGTTTCGCGGCGGTGGATCCGCGCGACGGCAAAACGCTGTGGCAGTTTCAGACCAACGTTCGGATGAAAGCCTCGCCCATGACGTTTACGGTGGGCGGCAACCAATACGTCGCCGTGGCGGCGGGCCCGAACATACTCTGCTTCGGTCTTTGACTTTTTTGTTCGCGTCCGCGGAGCATCGTGAATCGTGCGCGTCCCCGCCGGGCCTGTGTATGGAGGAGGCACACCCGTGCTCCAACCTCACACAAGATTGGAATTCGACGACTTGAATCGAGCGAACATTGCTCCTGGCATCCGGCGTGCCACAATAAAACGCATCGTGATTGCCGCCCTACGATCCGTGCGCGTGCTACGCCGTCACTGGAAGCTCACGGCCATTTCCGCTTTTTCCCTCTCGATCGCCATGGCATTGGGCATCGTTGGCCTGAGCGTCTCGAATACGATCCTCCTCCTGCCTCCCGCCGCACCGGCTCCGGACCGCCTGGTCGCAATCTACAACCGCGCGCCGGACAGCGCCATCGATCAAGTCTCTTATCCGGATTACGAATATTATCGGGACAACAATCACGCCTTCACGGATGTGGCGGCGGCGCCCAATTCGATCGGTCTCGACGACGATTATAACTTCGAAGGCCGCGATATTAAGGTGATCATGAGGCCCGTGTCCGGGAATTATTTCGCGGTGATGGGAATCCGGCCGTATCTTGGACGCTTTTTCTCGCGCGGCGACGAGGAAAGCAAGTCGCCCATTGCCGTAATGACGTGGTCCTGCTGGAAGCGCCTCGGTTCGGACCCGCATATCGTGGGCAAGGTGCTTGCAAAGCACACCATCGTCGGAGTTACGCCCAAGGATTTCACAGGTTCCTTCTACGGCCTTAACGGCGATCTTTTCACCACGCTACAGGGGGTTGACGATAACGCCGCCTGGTTCTCGCAGCGGAGCGTACGCCGGCTGTTTCTGATTGCGCGACTGAAACCCGGAGTGTCCCGGCGCCAGGCGCAGGCGGAAATGGCGGCGCTATCGCGGCGGCTTGCGTCGGCCTACCCGAGGGAGGACAAAGATCGTACGGCCGTTGTCGCTCGCGCCACCCTTCTGCCTCCGGACACAATCCCCACGGCGCAATTGATGAGCGCCATTCTCATGGCCCTGGTGCTGTTGGTGCTCTTGATCGCCTGCGCGAACGCCGCGAATCTGCTGCTCGCCGTCGCGGTCGAGCGGCGCCGGGAAGCGGCGATCAAATTGGCGCTCGGCGCGCCGCGCGGGCGGCTGATACGCGAATTCTTAAAGGAAAGCGCCATTCTATGCGCGGTGAGCGGCGTTCTGGGTTATTGCATCGCCGCGGCGGCGATCGCCCGGTATTCGGATCTCACCATCGCGTTCCCGATGTTCGGCGCTTTTTCGTTTGGGCTCAATCTCCGGCTCGACGCAACCGTCGCGGCGTTTACGGTCGTCCTGATCCTCATCGCAAGCCTTGCCACTGGGCTTGCGCCGGCCCTTTACGCCTCGTCTCCGGGTCTGGCGCAAATTTTGAGCGGAGAAGCGGTAGTGGGCGGAACGGGGAAAGGCGTCCGCCGGAACGCGCTGGTCGTGATTCAGGTCGCTGTCTGCACTCTGGTGCTGGTGGGGATGGGCCTGTGCCAAAGCAGCCTGTACAACCTTCGCCACGTCGATCCTGGATTCTCGGCGCGCAATCTGGTCGCGGTTACGATCTATCTGGAAGCGGAGGGGTACTCGGAGGCGCGGGGGAAGCAATTTTATGAGACTCTTCGCCGGACGGTCTCCGCGCTGCCCGGCGTCGAATCGGTTTCGCTGGCGTGGGATTTGCCGCTGTTCGGGGCAAGCGAGGTCCCTGTGCAGCTTCCGGATGCCGTAAAGACGGTCTCCATCGCCCATACGGCGGTGGATGCCGATTACTTCGCCACTTTTGGCATCCGAATGCTGGCCGGCCGCGCTTTCAACTCCGCCGACCGCGAGAACGGTCCGCAGGTAGCGGTGATCAATCACAAAATGGCGGATATGTTTTGGCCCGGGAGAGATCCCGTGGGGAGGACCCTGATTGCCGGCGATCCCGGACGCAAGTTCACTATCGTCGGGGTGGTTGCAAACGGGAAGTACGTCGATCCCGACGAGCCGGCGCGACCGTTCATGTATTACGCTCTGAGCCAGTCCTATCGAGGCGGGGTCAACGTCATCGCCAGGACCAAGGGCGATCCGCGCATCTGGGTTGAGCCGTTCGCTCACGCCCTCCGCGCCCTCGGCCTGAAGATCATGATTCAGCCCGTTACTTTTGAGGGATGGATGAATCTGACGCTTCTGACTCAGCGCATCGCGGCCGGATGCGTCGCCGCTCTAAGCGCTCTGGGATTGTTACTCGCGATCATCGGGCTGTTTGGCGCGATCTCCTATTCGGTCAGGGAGCGTAAAAAGGAACTCGGCATCCGTGTCGCTCTCGGCGCGCGGCCGTGGCAACTGCTAAAGATGGTTCTGCGCCAGACCCTGATCGTTGCCGGCGCCGGAGTCGCCATCGGGATAGTGCTCGGAGTGGGGCGTCACCGTTCTCTTTCGCTCCCAACTTTATGGGATAGGCGCGATGGAATGGACGGTGCTGCTTCCGGTCGCTTCCGCGATGCTGGGGCTGTCTCTGCTGGTCGCTTATTTCTCCGCCAAGCCGTGGATCGCCATCGATCCGATGGAAGCGGTCCGGCACGCTTGAGAGTTCGTTCAGCGTCGTCTCGGTCCGGCAATTCGCCCCGTCGCGTCAGGGTTCGCCGGGATCGTGACCTAACTCCGGCCGGATAGACCGGTGGCTGGATTTCGCTCGAAGCGTGGAGGAGCCGGATCCACCCTGGTTCCCGCCCGCCGTTACTTCACCGCCAGCGTCACGCCCGCCTGGCTCACCGCGCCGCCCACGTTCAACACCACCGGCTCGTCCCCCGGCGCAATCCCCAGCGGCACCCGCGCGTTGATCTGCATCAACCCGGCGAAGCCCGGCGCCGGCCCCGCGTACAGCATCGCCGCCGCCGCGCCGCCGATCGACAAATTCGCCGCCGCGTTCGCGCTCTCCCCCTGCCCCGTGGCAAACAGCGTCACGATCGATCCCACCTGCGCCGGATACAGATCCGAATTCGCCGTCCCATCCTGATTCGTCGCCGCCGCCTGCCCGGTCGCGCCCACGGTGAAGATCCCCGGCGTCGCGGAGGCCACCGTCACCGTCAACGATCCCACCGCCGCGCCTCCCGAAGTTACGGTAAGGTTCGCCGTCGTGCCCGCCGCCAGCCCGTCGGGCGCCAGCGCGTTGATCTGCCCCGCGCCAATATAGAACACCCGCGCCGCCGTCCCGTTGAAGCTCACCTCCGCGGTGCTCGGGTCGAAGCCCGATCCGTAAATCGAGACGATCTCCCCGGAGGCGATCGCACCCTGTTGGTTGCTGGCCGCGTTGGCGATCGTCAACGGCGGCGCCGTGTCGGCCGGCGGAGTAATCACCCCGCTCTGCGTGGGCGTCAACTTCCGCACACGGTTGTTCCCCGCATCCGCCACGAACAAATCCCCGAAAGCGTCCAACGCCAGCCCCGCCGGCCCGTGCAACTGCGCCGCCCCAGCAGCCGCCCCGTCGCCCGAAAATCCCGCCACTCCCGTACCCGCGATCGCCGCCGCCGCGCCCCCCGCCGCGATCGTCCGCACGCGGTTCCCTCCCGAATCGCTCACATAGACGTTGCCCTGCGCATCCACCACCACCCCGCGCGGCGCGTCCTTGCCTTTCCACAGCGTCGTCGCCGTTCCCTGCGCGCCAATCTCCAGCAGAGCGTTCTGCGAATTATCGCTGACATACAAATTCCCCGCCGCATCCACCGCGACCGCCACGGGGTCTGCCACCGTCGCCGCCACCGTCACCGCACCGTCCGCGCTCACCTCCAGAATCCGCCCGTTCCCCCGGTCCGCCACAAACACATCGCCCGCCCCGTCCACCGCCACCGCCGACGGATTCTTCAACTGGCCCACAAGAATCGAAAACGCACCGTCCGCGCTCAGCGCCTCCACTTGGTTGTTCCCGCTGTCGGCGATATATAGCGTTCCGTTCCCATCCACCGCCACGCCCAGCGGCGAACTCAGCACGCTTGTGTCGCCGTCGCCCGCCGCCGTCGTAATCGTCCCGTCCGCTGTCACTTTCCGGATGCGGTTGTTCCCCGCATCGGCGATAAACAAGTTTCCCGCCCCATCGACCGCCACGGCCCACGGGTTGTTCATACGCGCCGCCGTTGCCGCTCCATTGTCGCCGTAAAACAACGACAGCCCGCTGCCCGCCACCAGCGTCAGATCGCTCAGCGGCGTCAGCTTCTGCACCACATGCGAGGACGAAAACACGATGTTCCCCTCCGCGTCGATCGCCAGATCGTTCCCGGTCATCTTGCTCGCCCCGCCCGATAACGGCGACCCCAGAATGCCAGCCCCGGCTACATAAGGGTTGCCGAACGCATCCACCGCCATCCCCACCGGCGTTGGCACGGTGGCGACGGTCCGGATCGTCCCGCCGCTCACCTCCCGAATCGCTCCGCTCCCGCTGTCGGCGATATACACGTTCCCCAACCCGTCGGCCGCCACGCCCGCAGGATAATTCAACTCCGCCTGCGCCGCCACGCCTCCATCGCCCGTCTCTCCCGCCGTACCCGTTCCCGCAAACACCGTCACCAGCCCGCGCTTCACTTCGTACACCCTCTGCCCGCCGAAATCGGAAAAGTAAACCGCGCCTCCCTGTCCCGCCGTCACGTTGCGCGGCGAATTCAAGCCCACCTGCGATGCCGCCACGCCCGTACCGCCCGCCGCCGCATTCAACGCCCCGCCTCCGGCCAGCGTCTGCATCACCCCGCCCGCGGTCACCATCCGAATGCGCGCGTTGCCTAAATCTGCAATGTACAAATTCCCCGCCGCGTCCAGCGCGATCCCATACGGCCGGTCCAGTTGCGCCGCCGCCGCCGGCCCTCCATCGCCCGAAAAGCCCGCTGTGCCCGTCCCGGCAAACGCCTGAATTTCGCCCGAGGGCAACACCTTACGAACCCGGTGATCCCCCGCATCGGCGATGTACAGATTCCCCTCGGCATCGATCGCCACGCCCTGTGGTTGCACCAGCAGCGCCGACAGCGCCGCGCCTCCGTCGCCGTCGAAAGCGCTTCCGGCAACGGTTTGAATCACATACTGGGCCTGAAGTCCGCCAGCCGCGAAAAAAACTAAGATCGCTCCCGAGACACGCAACAGTAAATACTCCTACGGGAATTAGGTGTTAACCCTCCGAAAAACTCTCAGCTTGCGGGGCGATGAGCTGAGTATAATGCAATCGAAGTCTATTGTTTTTCTATTAGTTGCGGCCTCCGCCTGCGCCGCGCCCGCCCTCCACCACAAGGCCTTATTGAACGATCTCCAGGACAACCGCGCCGTCCCGGTGGAGCGTTGGGCCGCCGGTAGCTCGCATTATTTCGCCACTCTCGACCACGTTCCCACGCCCGCCGATCTCGCCCGTCTGCGCGCGCTCGGCATGGCGCCGGTCAGCTTCATCCCCGACACCGCGCTGGTCCTCGCCGGTCCTGGCAATCTGGACGCCGCCGCGCTCGGCCTCACCCGCCTGCGCCACTTCGCGCCCATTGAAAAAATCAGCCCCGCTCTCGCCACGCCCGGCGCCGACAGCGAATCCGAACCGGGTTGGTTCGTTGTCGAGTTCCACCCCGACGTCAACCCCTTCGTCGCCCGCGCCATCGCCGTCCAGGCCGGTTGGCTCCCCCGCGACCACTCCAACCTCCTCGCCAATCACTTGCTCGTTCAGGGCGACCCCGCTCTTCTCCTTTCCCTCGCCGCCTGGGACGAGGTGGCTTACATTTTCCCCGCCTCGCACGCGCTCGTGAACGGCGATCCCGTTTACCCGTGCGCCGGCGCCGATAGCCAGTCCGGAACGGTCGGCCAGTCGATCCCCCTCATCGGCGACGGCTGGGACGGTCCCGGCCTCGGCGCCGCAACCCTTTCCTACGCCTTCGCCGACTCCACCAGCCAGTTACCAGCTTCCGAAGTGGCGAACATCGTCGTCAGCGCCTTCGCCCAGTGGTCACAGTACGTGCAGGTCAACTTCCAGGCCTCCAGCAACCCCGAGGGCCTACGAACCATCGGCCTGCTCTTCGCCACAGGCTCCCATGGCGACCCCTATCCCTTCGGCCCAGCCGGCGGCATCCTCGCCCATACCTTCTATCCCTACCCCGTCAATCCCGAACCCATCGCCGGCGACATGCACTTCAACAACGCCAACACCTGGGACACCCCCTCCGGCGTCGACCTGTTCAGCGTCGCCCTCCACGAAACCGGACACGCACTCGGCCTCGGCCATTCCGATCTCCCCAGCGCCGTCATGTACCCCTACTATCACAAGGTGACCGCGCTCACCGCCGAAGACGGCGGCGCGGCACAGCGTCTCTACGCTTCCCGCAATGCGCCACCCCCGGCCCCAACCACCACCGGAACCTCCACCACGACGACCAGCGTTTCCACTCCCTCGACGGGAACTCCCACCAACCCCGCGCCCACGCCCACCAACCCAGCGCCTACACCCGGCGCAAAGGACACTACTCCCCCCACGCTGCGCATCTCCTCGCCATCTTCCACCAACGTCTCAACATCCGCGCATTCCATCGTCTTCAAAGGCGCCGCCAGCGACAACGTCGCCGTCGCTTCCGTCGTCTGGGGAACCTCCGCCGGCGCCACCGGCACGGCTTCCGGCACCACCAGTTGGTCCACCGCCCCCATCCCGATTTACGTCGGCGCCAACACCATCTCCATCCAGGCCACCGACACCTCCGGCAACGCCACCTGGCGCACCGTCATAGTGACCCGCCACTAACCGGGTCACTGAACGGAGATCTTCACCGGCGCGCTGTCGAGCGGCACGAGCCCGCCGGAGAAGAAGTTGTACGGCGCCTGCCACGCATAGGCCGGCGGAAAGCTGACGATCAGGTCGTCTTCTCCCGCCGGAGCGTTCTTCGGCACCCGCACGTTCAACTGATACAACCCCACTTTCCCCGGCGCCAAACCGGAGAAAAGAACCTCGGCCGTCTGCCCGCCGATCGTCACCGCCGGCGTCTGGTCCGTCGTCGACAGCGGTTTCAACGGCGCGCCGACTCCATCGTTCACCACCGGCGTCACGGTCCCGAGCCCCGTCGCATAGACGATCACGATCTCCCCCGGCGCCGCCGGATGCCCCGGCGTCACCGCGCTGTAATCGGAGCTATGTTCGATCGCCCCATGCGTCGCGTCCACCTTGAACACGCCCGGCGGCGAGGTCGAAATATTCACCTGCGTTACCACCGCCGTCACGCCGTTCGCCGTCACCATCACGTCGGCCGCCCCCGTATAGCCCACCTCGTAAGGAACCTGGAAATTAATCTGCTGCTGCCCGTTCGCCCCAACCACCGCCAGCAGCGGAGCGCCCACCACCCCTCCCGGGTTTGCGGAACTCTGGGAAGTCCCGACAGACACGGAAACCCCGGCCAGCGTCAGCGGCAGCGGCGTCGCCGCCGCCTCCGTCAGACCATCCACTCCCGGCAATCCCGACAGAAAAATCGTCGCCAGTCCGCCCGCCGGCGGAAGCCCCGCCACGAAGCTCGCCCCGTTCGTCACCGATTGCGGGGTGAATCGCGGCGTCGCTCCGTTCATCCCCAGCTTCACCAGAAACGCCGTTCCATTGGAGCCGAACGTCTGCGTTCCCGCCACGCTCAATTCCCCCGATCCGCCCAGATACACGTTGCCCGCCCCATCTATCGCGACGCCGGTCCCTCCGGCCGGTCCATACCCGTTCAAGTAGGTGGAAAACACCAACCCTCCGCCGGTCGCGTCCACTTCCGCCGCGAATGCATTCTGGCAGGGGTATTCTCCCGTCGGGACCGTCCCCGAGGGCGTGAATTCGTAGCACGGCTCCGGATTAAACGTCCACTGCACGGCGTTCGCCACCGGCAGTCCAGCGCCGGTCGATCCCGTGATGTAGGCGTTCCCAACCGGATCGATGGCGATCGCCGACGCCGTCGCCGAGGCGCTGAAAATCGTCGAGTACACCAATTGCGACCCCGCCGGATTCAGCTTCGCGACAAACGCTCCTCCCGAGACGTTTGCCTGGTAAGCGCCGGCCGTCGCCGGAAAATCCGCGGAGCTGGTGTTCCCCGTCACGTAAGCGTTCCCGGCCGCGTCGATCGCGATGCCCGCCGCGTTGTCGGCGACGCTCCCTTCAAGGAAGGTCGAATAAATCAACTTCGATCCGCCGGCGCTCAGTTTCGTCACGAACCCATGCGTCATCGCTTCGCCCGGAGTTTCGAGCGGCACGGTCTGAAACGCACCCGGCGTCACCGGAAAATCCGGCGAACTCGTCTGTCCCGCCAGAAACAGATCCCCCGCCGCATCCACCGCCATCGCCGCCACCGCGTCCGAATTCCCCGATCCGCCCAAATACGTCGCATACGCGACCGCCGTCCCCGCCGCGTTCAGCTTCAGCGCGAACCCCGTCGCGTAAATGGCGCGGCTCACGGCCTGGAACGCTCCCGCCGTCACCGGCAAATCCGCCGTATCCGCCGTGCCCGCCACAAACGCCTCGCCCTGCCCATCCACCGCGATCGCCGCCGGATTCCCGCCGCTCAAATAAGCGTTGTATTCGAGAAACGTCCCCGTCGGATCGAGCTTCGCCACGAACATCCCCGATCCGGCGGCGAGTGAAACCGGAGCGGTGGAAATGTTCGCCGACGCCGTTCCCGTGAAATACACGCTGCCGGAGGCGTCGATCGCGACCGCCGCCGCCCTCCCGCTCCGGTTGAACAGCGTCGTATAAACGAACCTGCCATCCGGCGCGACCTTCGCCACAAAAACCTGCGTCGGCCCGAGCCCCAGCCCCGGCCCTTGAAACGGCGCTCCCTGCGCCGGAAAATAAGGCGAATACGTGTTGCCCGCGATATAAGCGTTCCCCGCCTTGTCCACCGCCACGCCCACCACGCCGTCGGCCTGATACCCTCCTTCGATATATGGCAAGTCGGCGGCCACATCCCCCGCCCCGATCGCATAGTCGACCACCGGGTCGATCACCAACGCACGCGATTTGTCGTACCCACCGATCTCGAAGCGAACCGTGCGTCGCCCCGCAAGCCGGAACCCTCCCGCCACCGTTTCTCGAACGCCGTCCCGCTCCTGGTAAATCGCCGGCTTTCGATGCCGCACCGTCCGCCCGCCCGCGCGCAGCACCAAATCTCCATTCCCGTCCACGCGCGCTTTCTCCACGCCCTCGAAACGCATCCGGATCGAGGCCGGATCGCCGCCCGCCCTCACCACCCAGTCGTACTCCAGGGCGCCGTTCTCTCCCCGCCGCAAAACCAGATCGATCCCCGGCATCTCTTCGCGATACCGGATGCGCGCGAAGCTGCGCACCTCTATCGCCGCGCGCCCTCCGCCAAGGTAGTTTGTCTTCCCTGGCAACGGACCCTCGCCCTCCGGCGTCACCGCCCGAGGCAGCCGCATCCGTACCGCTCCCGTCACCACCTCCTGACCGGTAGCGAACTCCCCATACCCCGGCCCGCGCGCCATAAACTTTACCCGCGCATCGCACTGCCCCTCGTTCCGTTCAAACCCCCGCGCCGGCGCGCCGAAACAAACTCCGCCCGCAATCAGCGCCGCCACCACGCCCCAAGTGACGTCCATCATCCACCTCCCGCCAAAGTAGGGGATCGTTCCGGGACGCGAGCGGAAGAATCCGTCCGCCTCCCGTTCTATCACAACGGAAGCGGCGCCGCGGACGCGATGTTAAACCAAACCAAAGCCGCAGTCCGAACGAAACGAGGGACTCGAATCTGACAAGCGTTTCAGTCGGGACCGCGTTAAAAGGGGGCCGCGTTGCGCGAATCCACTCTATTTGAACCGCGATGCCGGAAGGATGCTCTATCGCAGCCCGGGCGCCGGCCGCAAGGCGCACGCTGCCAAAGAATGCTTGGGCAGGGTAACCGATCGTGTATAGCGGCAGGAAGTAAGCTCGCAGGACATTTGAGAGTGAACTTGACGAGCATCCCGAATTAGAACCGCGGTCGCGCTCAAACATACATATGCGCGCATAGATTCACATAGCGCATGGCGGGCATTGTGAAAGTGTTCCTACCGGTAACGAGGAGTTTCACAATGCCAATACCAAAGAGTCGGCCATGCCGTCCGGCTTCCGCCAACGCTGGAACCGAGGACCACGATGACTGCCGTATCCAGGGAGAACTTACCGGCGGAAATGGCACAGGCTCCATATGGAATATATGCTATATTCAGA
This sequence comes from uncultured Acidobacteriota bacterium, assembly GCA_963823105.1. Lineage (GTDB taxonomy): Bacteria > Acidobacteriota > Terriglobia > Bryobacterales > Bryobacteraceae > JAJYKC01. The sequence goes on along the minus strand of CAWGKC010000001.1, from coordinate 638,562 downwards.
GCGTGGCGTGGGAAGTCGAATTCACGGATGAGTTCGAAACGTGGTGGCACACGTTGTCTGAATCCGAGCAAGGAAAGGTCGACGCCCGCGTTAGCCTGCTGATGGAGCGCGGCCCCAATCTCGGCTTTCCCTTCAGCTCGCAGGTCAAAACATCCCGCTTTCCGGAGATGCGAGAGCTGCGCGCCCAGGCCGGGGGCGATCCCTTGCGGATGTTGTATGCCTTCGATCCCCGCCGCACCGCGATTCTTTTGGTCGCCGGAGACAAGACCGGCGACGACCGCTGGTACGAGACATTCGTCCCCATGGCGGATAAATTGTTCGAACGCCATTTAGAGACGATCGGGAAGGAGAGGACTGAACATGGCTAAGAATTTCCAGGAACTGCGCGCCCGAATGTCCGCCGAGGCAAAGGCGGCGAGCGTGGCCGAGCACCGCCGGTTGGTGGACGAAATGTCGCTTCACCAACTTCGGAAAGCCCGGGAGCTGACCCAAACCAAGATCGCCGGTGAACTTCACATCGGACAGGGCGATGTATCCAAACTGGAACGGCGTACCGACATGTATGTCAGCACACTCGCCAGCTACCTTCAGGCCGTCGGCGCGGATCTGGAGATTCGCGCGGTCTTCCCCGATGGGCGCGCCGTGAAGATTACGCAATTCTCCGAGTAGCCGGTTTCGTGGAGGCGATACGCCGCCAGCGCACGGAACGTGCGGCCGGCGCCCGACGGAGCGATCGAACTCGCCGCCTGCGCCCTTCATGCCACACCCGCAAAGGCAATCGTTCCGGAGTCGGCGGCGAGAATCGCGCGCACCGATTCACGACCCCGCGCGCTCGGAGTAAGAGCCACGTGGCCAGTATTTAGTAAACTAGATGCTTCCGCCGTGCCCGGGTGGCGAAACCGGCAGACGCAAAGGACTTAAAATCCTTTTCCCGGCAACGGGAGTGTGGGTTCAAGTCCCACCCCGGGCACCAACGCCAATCCCCGGGCCGTCGGACATTGACCACATGGGGCGGGCGGAGGCGGACACTTACGGCTGGGAAAAGCGGCGGCGGCCTCCGCCACGAATTTGCCCACGGGGCACTGCGCGGCGTTCCCGCGGGCTTCCGTAATTGTTTCCCGCCGCTTCGAAAGTTGGCCTGCAAGACCCACGGTGGCGAACGCCTCTCCGACGGTCGGGCCTGCTACCTGCCACGTTCCGGCCCGATTGACTTCGCAATCGGACCCGCGTTACATTCGCACTAGCGCGAAGGGGCGCTTCCAGTCCGCGGAAAGGGCCGTGCCCACCCCCAGCCAAGACAAGTCCACGAATCTTCTTTCAGCCTGACTTGGGCGGACTCCAGGCGTATCTGAAAGGAGTTTCGTATGCAGCCCAAGGAACTGCCGTTTCGTCCCAGCCTGGAACAATATAAGAAACAGGCAAAGGACCTCCTTCACAGCCACCAATCCGGCGATCCCGGCGCGCTGGCGCGGATCAAACGACATCACCCTCGCTTAGGCAAGCTGCCGGAAGCGGAGCTACGAACCGCCAAGTTTGCCCTGACCGGCGCGCAACTCATCGTCGCCCGCGAACACGGTTTCGAGAGCTGGCCCGCGTTTGCCAAACACATCGAAGCGCGGAACCAGCGGACTTCGGCGGACCCAATCTGGAGATCGGCGGAGAACTCCGTTATCGCCGGCGACGTTGCCACGCTCGAGCGATTGCTTCGCGAGCACGAAGACATGTTTCGCGATCGTCAGCCGCCCTCATTCGGATCCGGCGGTCTCCGTCCCGATTATTCCGGTGGCGACGCTCGAACCATCGTCGCGCGCAACCACCATTTCGAAAGCTGGGTCCGTTTCGAGGAACATAAGGAAGCGCTTAAGATCGAGAAATCGGCCGTCGCACAATTCGAGGCGGCGGTGGACGCCATCGCCGGCGGAGGCTTGGCCGCACTTAAGAGGTTGCTTCGCGACAATCCCGCCGTGATTCGAGCGCGTTCGACGCGCAAGCATCGCGCCACGCTCTTGCACTATGTGGGAGCCAACGGCGTCGAGTATTTCCGCCAAAAAACTCCAAAGAACGCGGTAACGATCGCGAAGGTGCTGCTCAAAGCGGGCGCCGCCGTCGACGCCGAGGCGGAGATCTACGGCGGATCGACGGCTCTGGGCTTGGTGGCGACCAGCATCCATCCGCTGCAAGCCGGCGTGCAAAACGCCCTCATCGAGACTTTGCTGAGCTACGGCGCTTCCATTGATGGCGGGTTTGGCGGCGCCAACTCCGGCGGATACACGCACGGCGCCGTCAACGGCTGTCTCGGCAACGGGCGCGGAGAAGCCGCCGAACTTCTCGCCAGACGCGGAGCGAGGCTCGATCTGGCGGGAGCGGCCGGCGTGGGGCGGCTCGATCTGGTCAAAGGCTTCTTCGATGTTGACGGCGCCCTGAAAGCGGACGTCGCCAGCGAACAATTGAAGACGGCCTTCGCGTGGGCTTGTCAATATGGCCGGACCGGCGTCGTCGAATTCCTGCTTCAGAAGGGATTCGAGGCCGGTGCAAAGCTTGTACGCCACGGAGAGACCGGCCTGCATTGGGCCGCCCATGGTGGACACTTGGACATCGTCAAGTTGCTGCTGGCGCGGAATGCGCCCGTTGGCGTCAAAGACGAAACCTGGGGCGGCACGCCGTTGGGATGGGCGCTGCATGGATGGAGCGATCTCCGCCCTGCAATCGGCGCCCGCCGCTACGATCGGGTGGCGGCGCTCCTGGTCTCCGCGGGTTCGGAGGTGGAACCGGAGTGGCTTGCCTCCGAGAAATTGCGCGCCGACCCCCGAATGCTGGCGGCGCTCCGTCGTGAGACGCCCCGTTAGGTGATTTCACGTTGCACGGTTCATCGTGCGGCGGGAGACCGATGGGGCTCATCCGGTTTCCCTCACCACGCCGCCGGAACCGAGCGGAATGCCCCGCGTTATTTCTGGGGCGATATCTGCGATCGTTTCAATTCCAGAAATGCGGCATAGTCCGGGTAGGTAGCCTTGAGTTCTCCGGCAACCGCGGCGAATTGGCCGCGCTGGGCCTCCGTGCCGTGCTCCAGCACCAGCATGATGGATGTAAACACGTCGTCCCCGCTGCCCTCGGGCCGGCGAATTTCCTTCATGGCCCGATCTAACGCCTCGGGCAGACACGCGATCCGTCCCTCGCCGATCAGAGTCGATGCGAGATACGAGGACCCCGGGCGATCCTCGCGAAGGGCCGCTTTCACGGCCTTGATGAACGCAGGATCGTCGCGAGAGCGCGACAAGTACGATACCGCCTCGCGTAGCGCGAAGCTCGAGTTGTAGGCGAACAGCGGATGATAAGGCTCGTCCGTCAGGCTGGGCAGGTCGGCCAAAACCGCTCCGCCACACGAGAGCTTCCTCAGACTTCGCCGTCGGCAGATGGCTTGAGGGCAAGTTGCGCCAGACGAAACCCCTGGAATCGCGCCCACGGAGGGTTTGTCGCGCCGGCTCGAACGTCGGCGAGCGTCAGGGGGTTTCCGCCCGGATAAGACACAAGGACGCTCGCCAGAAGCCGGACCCATCGGCTCTTGTCGCCTCCAAGGGAGTTCCGAATGCGCGCGCCAAGCTCCGGCTCCAGGTAATTCGCCTGCGTCGCCACCACCGACGCCGCCGTGAATTCCGCCATCGGATCGCTCCCGCGAAACGAGTTGACGAACTCGCGGATGACGAACGACCGGCCATCCTGCACGGCCGCGGCTGGCACCCGCATCTCCTCCGCGACACGCATCGTGATCCCATTTCCTTCCGTGCCGACGAGCTGCCAGGGATCACCAGCCACGTTTCCATTGGCTTTGAGCGGCAGAAGGAGCACCTGACCAGGTTCGATTTGCGGTAGCTCGCGGGGGCAGAACGAGAAATCGGGACCGTCCCGGCCAACAAAACGAATCTTCAGACGACCCACCGGCGTGGAGGCCATCGCGCCCGGCTTCCGCATAAATCGCAGAACCGTGACTTCGGCTGTCATGTTCTGCTCGGGAGCCGACCGCTTCGGATCGCCGGTAAAGTGCGGCCCGTTTTCCATTTCCAAGCCGACGACTCGGCCCACCACCAGCACGGGAGCGTTCGCAATTTCCGCCAGGGTCCAATCGTGCCAGAGGCAGAGGCTTGCTTTCAAAGAAGAAGGTGGAGTGACAACCAGGAATCCCGCCAACAGCCACCAAAGGATTCGACCATTGAACATCGTGATGATGGGATTCCAATTTCCCGCGCCGATTCCAGCGTAAGGCATACGCGGCCTTCCGCGGCACGGCCCTTGAGCCGAATCTTCCGTAATCTCCGCGCAGCCACGGACGTCGCGCTCCACCCTTTGCGTGTGAGGCTTGCGCGGGACGATGCCGGCTGGCGTCCGTCGGTGGACGCCAGTTGCGGGTTCTTTTACATGCGCTTGCGACTCCCTTACATGCAACGGGCGAAGCCTCCGGCCCGCCCCGAGGCGCCAGGGAATCCGGACAAGCTAAAGCCCCAGCCGAATAGGCCGATCTTAATCAATGTGGCGGGGAAGGCGAAGCGTTGCTGTATTCGCGGGGGCTCTTTCTGGTGGCTGATCGCCTGCCTGCCCTTCTGCGCGTTCTTAGGCGCACGCCCTATCGATTCCGTCGACTCTACCGAGGCTCTTCGCGTCTACGGCCACGATGTCTGGCAGGTCGAAGACGGCCTTCCCCAGGACTCGGTTCAATCCATCGCGAAAACGCGCGACGGTTATCTTTGGCTTGGAACCGAGGCCGGCGTCGCCCGCTTCGACGGCGTCCAATTCACCGTCTTCGACGACCGGAACACGCCCAATCTGCCGGGGCGATTCATCTCGGCGCTTTTCGCCGCCGCCGACGGATCGCTTTGGATCGGAACTCAAAAAGGACTGGCTCACTACGACGACCACCGGTTCGACCGCATCGACTCTCCGCTGCTTCGCGACGAACCGGTAACGGCGATCGCCGGAACGCCCGGAGGAACCATCTGGGTCGCCACCGAACATGGCCTACTGCGGTTGGACCATGGCCAACTCCAGCGCGACCCCTCCTTGCGCGCTTTAGACGGCCACTCCATTAGCTCCCTCCACGTGGGCCGCGACGAAAGCCTCTGGATCGGGTTGGCCGAGGATGGCGTCGCCCGGCTGCGCGCCTCAATCCTCACCCGCTTTACAACCCGTCAAGGATTATCGGACAACCGGGTCTCCACTGTGTTTGAAGATCGCTCCGGAAACATTTGGATAGGAACCGCCCACGGATTGAACCGTTTGCGCGGCGGGAAAATCGCCGTCTTTACCCCTCGCCAGGGTCTTTCGAGCGACGCCGTCCTTTCGGTCGGAGAAAGCCGCGACGGCCATCTCTGGGCCGGCACCGAAGGCGGGGGTCTTAACCGTCTCGACGGTGGCCACTTCGAGCGTTACACGACTCGCCAGGGCCTTGCCAACGACGTCGTCCAGTGCCTGCTCGGCGATGCCGAAGGCAGCCTCTGGATCGGCACCGACAATGGCGGCCTCGAGCGCTTGCGGCCCCGTAATTTCATCACTTACACCGTCAACGAAGGTCTCTCGAACAATCTGGCCACTTCCGTATTCGAAAGCAGCGGCGGCAAACTCTGGATCGGCACCGCCGGTGGCGGATTGAATCTCTTCCAGGACGGCCGATTCACCGCTTACACCAAGCGCCAAGGCCTCGCCAGCAACCTCATCCGCGCTCTCGCCGAAGACACTAGCGAGAACCTTTGGGTTGGAACCGACGGCGCGGGTCTGGACCGCTTTCACGACGGCCGGATCGCTCATTTCACCGTAAAAGACGGGCTGCCAAATGGCGTCGTGCTTTCTCTTTGCGCCGATCCCGATGGCGGTCTGTGGATTGGGACGGCACGCGGCCTGGCGAAACTGCGGAAGGGAAAAATATCCACGTTCCACGGTCCCGGCGGCTTTCCGGCCAACTACATCATGTCTCTATCCCGAAGCTCCGATGGGAGCCTTTGGATCGGCGCCGCCGACTACGGAATCAGCCGCTTCAAGGATGGCGTCTTCACTCATTACTCCGCCGCGCGGGGCGCTCCGCAAGATCCCGTCTACGCCATTCATGAGGATGCCGCCCATGGAATCTGGCTCGGCACCGGCGGCGGTGGCCTCTATCTTTTCAAGAACGGAAACTTCTCGGCGTTAACCACTCGCGACGGCCTCCTCAGCGACTCCATCTTGCAGATTCTCGATGGCGGAGATGGCAATCTGTGGATGAGCTCGAGCCTCGGTGTATTCCGCGTCGCGCAATCCCAACTGGCCGCCTTCGCGGCCGGGTCCCGAACCTCCGTCGAGTCCTTCCGTTATGGACGCGCCGATGGCATGAAGAGCGCCGAATGTACCGGCTCGAATCAACCCGCCGGATGCCGGACGCGAGACGGCAAGCTCTGGTTCCCCACCTTAAAAGGCCTCGCCGTCGTCGATGTCCGCAACCTTCTCGTCAACCGCCGGCCCCCGCCCGTGGTCATCGAGTCCGTGCTCACCGACGGGAAAGCCCAGCCCCTCGGCCGGGAAATCCGCGTCCCGGCCGAACGCGGAAATCTTGAGATCCACTTCACCGCGCTCAGCCTTCTCGCTCCCTCCAAGGTCCGCTTCCGCTACCAACTCGAAGGCTTCGACCGCGGCTGGGTCGATTCGCTCGGCCGCCGCTTCGCCGCCTATACGAACCTCCCGCCGGGCTCGTACCACTTCCGCGTCGCCGCCTGCAACAACGACGGCCTCTGGAACGAATCCGGCGCCTCGGCCTCCATCGTCCTCCAGCCGCGCTTCTATCAAACCGTCTCCTTCAAAGCCCTGATCGCTCTCGATGTCCTGTTAGCCGCTTTCTGGACCTTGCGGATTCGCCTCCGCCGCTTGAAACGCCGCGAACTCGAATTGGTATCGCTCGTCGAGCAGCGCACCAGGGCCTTGCGGGAGGAATCGGCCGGCCGCGGGCGCGCCGAGTCCCAGCGGGAAGCGAGCGAGGCCCGCCTCGCGCAACTGTTCTCCGCCACCCCCATTCCGATGTTCCTCTTCGACCCGGCGACCCTCGAATACCTGGAAGTAAACGACGCCGCGGTCCTCCACTACGGTTATTCGCGCGAGGAATTTCTGAGGATGACCGTCGCCGACGTCCGTCCGGCCGAAGACGTCCCGAGGTTGATCTCAACCCTGGGCGCGCAAGGCCCCGACTTAATGGACCTCGGCCAATGGAGGCACCGCCTCAAGGACGGAACTCTCATTGACGTTGAGATCACTTCCCACTTCCTCACCCTCGGTGGCCGCACCGTCGCTCTCGCCGTCGCCCACGATATCACCGAGCGTAAACGCGCCGACGAGGAGCTTCGCCGCTCCAAAGCCGCCGCCGAGTCCGCCAATCTCGCCAAAAGCGAGTTCCTCGCCAACATGAGCCACGAGATCCGCACGCCCATCAACGGCGTACTCGGAATGACGGAGCTGATGCTCGAAACCGATCTCACCGCCGAGCAGCGCGACTATCTTTCCATGGTGAAATCCTCGGCCGGGTGCCTGCTGTCCGTCATTGGCGACATCCTCGATTTCTCCAAGATCGAAGCCGGCAAGCTCGAGCTCAATCCCGTCGAGTTCGCCCTCGTCGACAATTTAGAGGACGCGGTTTCGATGTTCGCCTTTCGCGCCCACGAGAAGGGCCTCGACTTAATCTGCGACATCGATCCGGACGTCCCCGAACTGGCGGTCGCCGACCCCGTCCGTCTTCGCCAGGTGCTCACCAATTTGCTTGGAAACGCCCTAAAATTCACCGCGAAAGGCCACGTCAGGCTCCACGTCTTCCGGGAAATCGCCCCGGCCGGCGCCCCCGGACACTCCGTGCTCCACTTTACCGTCGAGGATACCGGCATCGGAGTCGCGCCCGAAAAGCGCCGGCTGATCTTCGATCCCTTCTCTCAAGCCGACAGCTCCACCACCCGCCGGTTCGGCGGCACCGGATTGGGCCTCAGCATCTCCTCGCGCCTGGTGCAACTGATGAACGGCCGCATCTGGGTGGACGCCGCGCCCGGCCAGGGCAGCGCCTTTCACTTCACGGCCGAGGTCGCCGCCGACACTCCCGATTTCTCGGCGCCCTCCGATCCCGGCTGGGCCGGCATTTCCGCCCTGATCGTCGACGACAACGAGGCCTGCCGCCGCGCTCTCTGCAGAATCCTGCGGCATTGGGGCATCGCCGCCGCCTCCGCCGCCGGCGTTTCGGAGGCGCGCGCCTCCCTCGCCGAGGCTGGAGCCGCCGGCCGCCCGTTCTCCCTCATTCTCATCGACGCCGCGCTACCCGATGGCGACGGCTTAACCCTCGCCCGGCGAATTCGCCGCGATCCCGCATCCCCGCCGCCCGGAGTGCTCATGCTCATTCCCAGCGGCCATAATCTCGACAGCTCACGGCGCCGGTCGATCGGGGAGTGCGCTTATGTCACCACTCCGATCGTCCGCTCCGCGCTGCGAGCCGGAATTCTCTCCGCCCTCACCCCTCTCGCTCATGTCGCGCCGTTCCCTGGCCCTCCTCCCTCCGCCGCTTCCTCCTCCATCCTCCCCGCGGCCCTGTCTCTGCACATCCTCGTCGCCGAAGACAACCCGGTAAACCAGAAAGTTGCCTGCCGCCTGCTCGAAAAACGCGGCCATCGCGTCACCGTCGCCTCCAACGGTCGCGAAGCGCTCGATCTTCTCTCCAGCGTCCCCTTCGATCTCGTCCTGATGGATGTCCAAATGCCCATTCTGGACGGCATCGAAGCCACCGCCGCCATCCGCGCCGCCGAGCGAATCACCGGCGCCCATATCCCCATCGTCGCCATGACCGCTAACGCCGTCGCCGGCGACCGGGAACTTTGTTTGCAAAACGGCATGGACGCCTACGTCTCCAAACCCGTCGACAGCCAGCGCCTCTTCGCCGCCATCGAGAGCTTAGCCCTTCAGACCCGCGAATCGTAAACCCGCCCCCACCGCCGCCACGAACCCGTCCACTTCCCCCTCCCCCATCGGCGTCGACAGGCACCCAAAGATCCCCCGCGCCGAAGTCGCGAATCCCCGTTCCAGCAAATCGTGGCAAAGCCCCGCATACACCGGATTCGTGCGCGAAAATCCCCGCATCGAACGGTAATCGACTAGCGGCTCCGCCGACAAATGCCCCACAAACAGCGACCCCCTCCCGCACACCTGAATCGGCAAACCCAAATCCCCCGCCACTCTCCGCAACCCCTCCCGCAGCCTCTCGCCCAGCGCGTCCAGCCGTTCAAACGCCTCGGGGGTCATTCGCCGCATCGTCTCCAGTCCCGCCGTCATCGTCACCGGGTTCGCGTTGTATGTCCCGCCGTGATGCACCAGGAAACGCCCGCGATGGTCGAACACCTCCATCGCCCTCTTCGTCCCTCCCACCGCGCCCACCGGAAACCCCCCGCCGATAATCTTCCCCAGCGTCGTCAAATCCGGCTCGATCCCGCCCTCCCCCAGCGCCCCGCGATACCCCAGCCGGAACGTCAACACCTCGTCGCAGATCAATAAAATCCCGTGCCGCGCCGTCTCCTCGCGCAGCATCTCCAGAAACCCCGCCCTCGGCGCGATCATCCCAATCCCCGTCGGCAGCGGATCGAAGATCACCGCCGCCAGCGTGTCCCTGTGCGCTTCGATCAACTTCCGGCAAGCCTCGAACCGGTTCCACGGCAGCACCACCGTCTCCTCCGCCACCGACCGCGGCGTCCCCGTCTCGATCACGCTCGCCGGAGCCTCGTCCTCGCCCCGCTCGTCTTCCCCCGGCCCCTCGCTCACCTGCGCCCAATCGTAGATCCCGTGATACGCCCCTTCAAATTTGGCGATCTTCGCCCGCCCCGTGAACGCCCGCGCAGCCTTCACCGCCATCATCACCGCTTCGCTCCCCGAATTGCAGAAACGGATCTGATCGATATACGGCGCCCGCTCGACGATCAACTCCGCCAGCTCGACGTCGCTCTCCGTCGGCATCGTAAATGCCGTTCCATCGGCCACCCTCCGCTGCACAGCCGCCGTCACGCCCGCGTTCCGCGTGCCCCAGAATCAGCGCCGTAAAGTTGTTCAGGAAATCGACGCGCTCCTCGCCTTCGACATCCGTCACGCGGCATCCCCGCCCGCTCGCGGCGTACACCGGATACGGCGCCAGCGCGATCGAATGCCGCGTGTTCCCGCCCGGCATCACCTTCAGCGCGCGCTCGTACAGCGCCCTCGATCGCGATCCCTCGCCCCGGTATGCCTTCAGGCCAAGCTCCAGCCCTTGCGGAACGACGGCTTCAAATATTTGTTCGCCTCCGGGTTGTTCGTCACCCGCATCTTCGCGCTGTCCCATTCCAGCTTTCCATCGAACCGCAGCGCGATCGCCCCCAGCGCGATCCACTCCGCGAACGGCGCCGACACGTTAAAGTTCGAACACGCCGGCCCGCCGCCCTTGCACGCCCGGATCCAGTCCCGGTAATGCCCCGGCGACCGCGTCAGAAACTCCGGCGGAAAATGATAACCCTTCATCTTCTCCACCGGCATCAGCCGCGTATACTCGCCATACGTCCCCGTCGTGATCATCCCCTTATCGCCGACGAATAAACTGCCGTTACTGCCGATCGAGATCAACCGCCCCACCTGGCTGTCGAGCTTCGCGTTGGCATCCATCGGCCTCGCCGCCCGCGCCGGAGCTTCTTCGGAGGCCGGCCGCTCCGGCGCCGGTTCGAAGAACGCGTCCGTAAACACCCCGCCTTGAATCTCCGGAATCCTCCGCCCCGGCCCTTGATCCAGATTCCCCCGCTGGTTCCTCGGCAAATCCCCCAGGATCTCGCCCGCCGGCACGCCCGGAATCTCCGGCTGCTCCTTCATCGCGCTGTACCAGAAAATCTTCACCGGCGGCATCGATCCTCGCGCCGGAAAATCGAAACGGATCGTCGATTTCGCCGGATAATAAAACTCGCTCGTCCCCTCCGCCTTCACTCGCTCCACGCTCACCGGCGACCCAAGCTGCAGAGCCATGTTCGGCGCGCCCAGAATGTGACACGCCATGTCGCCCAAGTCCCCGCAGCCGAAATCGAAAAATCCCCGCCAGTTAAACGGCGCGTACGCGTCGCTATAAGGCCGGTCCTTGGCGATCCCCAGCCACAAATCCCAATCGAACGTGCTCGGCGGCGTCGACGGCGGCGGCAGATCCGGCAGCCCCTGCGGCCACACCGGCCGGTTCGTCCACGCGTGAACCTCCGTCACGTTCCCGATCTCCCCCGCCCAGATCATCTCCGCGCACTGCCGCGTCCCTTCGTTCGAATACCCCTGGTTCCCCATCTGCGTCGCCACGCCGAACTTCGCCGCCGCCGCCGCCAGCCCGCGGCACTCCTCGATCGTGTGCGCCAGCGGTTTTTGCACATAGACGTGCTTGCCCCGCTCCATCGCCCACGTCGCCGCCGTGGCGTGCATGAAATCCGGAATCGTCACGATCACCGCGTCGATGTTGTTCTCTTCCTTGTCCAGCATCACGCGAAAATCTTTATATTTCGGAGCGCTGTCGAAATGCTTGAACGTGTTCGCCGCGCGCTTATCGTCCACGTCGCACAGAGCCACGATGTTCTCCGTCTCCGAGCAGGCGTGAATGTCGCTCGCCGCCTTTCCGCCCGCCCCGATCGAGGCGATGTTCAGTTTCTCGTTGGGCGATTTATACCCCAGCGCCTTCAGCGACGGCTTGCTCCCGAACCCCGCCGCCGGAACCGCTCCCGCCAGCAGCGTCCCAAAGAAAAAATACCGTCTCGAAATTCCATCGTTTTTCATCGTCGTTCTCCCAATTCGGCAGTCACCGAAATTATACTCCCCGCCGTACCTTCCCAGGCGGAGGAGCCGCTACACTTTGTAGGAATGCTCCGCACGGTCCACGCCACCCGCTACGTGACCCCTCTCCGCGAAGGCGGCTCCCTGCCCGCCATCGTCGAAGCCGACGACCTCGGCCTCTATGTGCTCAAATTCCGCGGCGCCGGTCAAGGCCCCCTCGCCCTCCTCGCCGAATTAGTCGCCGGCGAGATCGGCCGCGCCCTCGGCCTCAAGGTTCCCGAACTCGTCCTCGTCGAAGTCGACCCCGCCCTCGGCCGCAACGAACCCGACGCCGAAATCCGCGGCCTGCTGAACGCCAGCGCGGGCCTCAACCTCGCCCTCGATTACCTCCCCGGCTCCATCATGTTCGATCCCGCCGCCCGCGACACCGCCGATCCCCGCACCGCCTCCCAAGCCGTCTGGTTCGACGCCTTCGTCACCAACGTCGATCGCACCGCCGCCAATCCCAACTTGCTCTACTGGCACAAGACCCTCTATTTCATCGATCACGGCGCCGCGCTCTACTTCCATCACGACTGGCGCAATCTCGAACAAATGGCCGAGTCCCGTTTCCCGGCCATCCGCCAGCACGTGCTACTCCCCTGGGCCGAGGCCATCGAGGATGCCGCGGCCGGCGCCCTTGATCGCCTCAATCCATCCGTCTTTACCGCCATTCTCGCCGCAGTCCCCGACGCCTGGCTCCTGCCCGAGCCTGGCATCCCCACTCCGCAAGCCAAACGCGCGGCCTATGTCGAATACTTCACCCGCCGTCTCGCCGCGTCTCCGCTCTTCGTTCAGGAGGCCGTTCGTGCCCGCGCCAATCTCGTTTGATTACGCCCTCCTCCGTGTCGTGCCCCGCGTCGAACGCGAAGAGTTCGTCAACGCCGGCGTCATCGTCTTCTGCCTCCAGCGCCAATTCCTGGAAGCCCGCCTCCACATCGACGGCCCGCGCCTCCGCGCCCTCTGGCCCGACCTCGACATCGCCCTCGTCCGCGAACACCTCGAAGCCTTCCCAAAAATCTGCGCCGCCGACCCCTCCGCCGGCCCCATCGCCCGCCTCCCCCTCCGCGAGCGCTTCCATTGGCTCGTCGCCCCCCGCAGCACCATCGTCCAAATCTCCCCCGTCCACACCGGCCTCTGCGAATCCCCCTCCTTCGCCCTCGACCACCTCGTCCGCACTCTCCTCCTCACCGAATAGCGCCTCAGCGCTTCTCTTCGAGCACCGCACGTCGCCTTCAAACCAAGTATGAGTCGCCGCGACCTACCCCTCCGCGAACTGCGATGGCGTCTAGCGTAGCTCGAATTCACCGCGCGCTAATTCCCCGCGGCCACCGGCGCCAAGCGCAAGACGACGCGAGCGGTCGACCCCTCCCGCACCGTCACGGTCTGGCCAAACCCGTCGTACTCGCGCAGAACGTCTGGATTCAGATACTCAACGTTCGCGCCGGACCCCCAGGCGAAAACCACGTAATCCCCTGGTGGAAATTCTTCCACGCGGTGAGGCGGGTTCGAACGGGAATTTCCGCCTAAATACGTCTCGCTCTCCAGCCGGATCCCTGACGCCGTGCGTCGGAGAACGGTGATCAGCGCGCTCGCCTCGCCTGGGACGCTCACCTCCAGCGAACCACCTCCTTCGGCAAGCTCGATGTCGAGCGGAGAAGGAGCGGCGCCCGCTTCAATGTGAATCCCATTCTCCAGTACATCGTTCCCGTCCTGGGTAGCCGATTTTATAAACCAATGCTGCGGCGTCTGTAGCTTCAACTCATACTTGCCCGGCTGGATGTCCGGGATCGAGAACACGTTGTCCGCCGAAGCCATCACCGAATAATATCCGTCGCCGCTCAAATTAACCCCGACGGAATTTCCCGCAGGGGGAGAGTCCCCGGTAAATCGAAGGACGCCGGTGAGCGGCACGGGATCCGCCGCCGTCAGACGGATGCCGCTGACGTTCTGACCGGTCGCGTCGAAATCATAAACCGCGCGGGGGTTGCCGCCCTGGCGCGAGACTTCGGCCGTAATCCGGAATTTTCCGGGCGGCAGCCCGAGCACCTGGAACGACGACGTCTTATCGTCCCATCGTGTGGAACCGGGAGCCGGCAATGGCAGCCCATCCGGATCCCGTCGCATCACCAAAATGGAAACCTGCCTCCCAGCCGCTCCATCCAGGGTCCCCGAGATCCGCGATGCCTGCACCGGCGAAACCGCGAAATCGGCGATCAAAGCTTGTCCCGCGGCGAGGTCCATCCACTTCGCCTCGGAGGCCGGAACGCCACCGGGAAAGCAACCCATCGGATACGCCACACCCTTGTGAAGTTGATACGCACTCGCCGGAGCCGTCCAGCAAAGTAAGTACCGGCCTCCTTCCAAATTCGCCACGCGGTATTCCCCCAGATCGTCTGTCGTGACCGATCCCGCCACTTGGAGCGAAGCGCGTCCCTGCTGAATGATCTTGCGCACCGGAGTAACGTTTACGCCAGGCATTGGCTCGCCATTTTCGTCGCGAACGGCGCCTTGGATTATCGCCATGGGCCGCAGGCGCAAAGTGACCGGCTCAACGCCTTTGGCGGCGTCGACCGTAATCGGCGGGATCGGCTCAGAGCCTTGCCCATACCCGGACCTTTTCGCGGACAGCGAATAGTATCCCGGCGGCACGCCCACGATGGAGAACGAGCCGCTCGCGTCGGTCAGAACGCTCGTTTCGGATGGCGTCCGGCCGTCCGCCGTCGGGTTGGAGAAAGCGCTGACGGTGACGCGGGCGCCCGATAGCGGCGCGGAATTCGCGGCGTCGATGACGCGGCCGTGGAGAGTATACGTTCCGTCCTGCGCGCCGAGCAAGCCGGCGAGGAAAAAACAGATACATGCGCCACGCTTCATTCTGCGGCTCCGTTCCGCGCGGTAATCCGCACCTTAGTAACTTCCCCGGCTTTCAACTCAACTACGGTCCTCCGGTCTGCCATGCTCTTCAGATCCCCGGCGTCGCCGTTCCATTCCGCGGACTCCTTCCATTCCCACAACGAATATTTTCCCGGCGGTAATCCCCAGTAACTGAACTTGCCCTCCTCGTCCGAGGATTCGACAAGATAGTCCCCGGCGTTTTCCGGAGTTCCCGTAATCAACAGAAGCGTTCTGGCGCGCGGAACGGGCTTGCCCTCGCTGACCACCTCTCCATCAATGCGGCCGCATTGATCGGTGAATGCCAGCCGCAGCGTGGCAGTCGCGTCCTCGGCGATCTGAAACGGGCGTGTCCCGATATCCTGACCGCCTAGCTTTGCCGAGCGCTGGCAAAGCTCCGATCTCGTGAACAGCCAATACCGGCCGGGAAATAGCGCGGGAAAACGGAGCGTTCCATCCTGCTCCAGTTGCGCGATCGACTGACTACCGTCTTCCGCATTCCGCAGACCCACCGTGACCCCTTTCGATCCCGGAGCGTCCACGACCACATCGATCCTCGGCGCTGGCGCGAGCGCGACGTCCAGCCCTTGAATATCCGCGCCTCCCGCCTGGATGGGAACCCGAGCCATCAGCGGCTTCCCTTCCGCGGAAGTTGCCTGCGCGTCCAACCAGTAATTACCGGGGGAAACCCGCGCGAACTCGAAATGGCGATTCTGGGATATCGTGGCAGGCGGATAAAAGCCGCCCGGATTATCCCGCGAAGCTAGTGCCAGATTGATTCCGCCATCCGCCGAATAATCGGAAATCGTTCCGCGCACGGATACCGGCATGGACGGCAGGAATACGAAATTCACGTCTGCCGTTTGTCCTGGGCGGAGCGTCACGGTCGACTCGTAGCAGCCCTCCAGGTAAGCGCCCGGCGGCCCCGGATTGTTAAAAAACGCCACGCCCGTGGGCGGAGCCAGTTGCTCATCGCCCGAAGCCGTCGCGCAGATTCGATAACGGCCCCAGTGCAGATGCGCGATCCGAAAGCGGCCGCGATCGTCCGTTATCACGCTGTCCACGTTCTCGAACCTTCCACGCGCTTCCGGACCCGCGCGGCGGCTGGGAGTAACTCGAATCCCCGCCATCGGATTGCCTTCCCGGTCTTGCACAACCCCGCGGATGGCGCTGGGGATCTCCACCCGGAACAGAATATCCGCGTTGGGATGACCGCGGTTCAACTGAATCCCCGCCACTTGGCCGCCGCTGGGCTCCTGGCCCCAAAACTGGAACCCGATATCGCGCCGGGAGGCGGAAAGAAGGTATTGCTTCTCGCCCAGCCCGCTGAATGCGAACCTGCCTTGCGCATCGGTCATCACCGGGTCGGCGGCCTCCGTCCAACCATTGGTGGAGAGCGTAATCTCTGCGTTCGCCACCGGCCGGCCGTCGCGAAAGACGAGACGGCCCCCGACGGTGAACTGCTCCTGCGCAACTGCCGGGAAGGCCAGCGCAATCACCGGTAACCAGCGAAACATCGGACCCTCCGGACCGATTCTCACCTTAGCACTCCACTGGCCGAATTCCACGCGCGTGAATTCGGCGGCAATTCTCCTCCTCGCGGAGCGTTACCGGTGTTGCGTTTTCGGCCCAATAGAGCGCCGACAGCACGTTTCGCCTCAGCGCTTCTCCCCCAGCACCTCCCGAACCTCGCCCTCAAACCCCGCCTTGTCCACCAACCCCGTATGCGAAACGGCGATCCTCCCCTCCCTGTCGATCACCAGCGTCATCGGCATCGCCTCCAATCCATATTTCCTCGCCAGTCCCTCGTCGCCGATCACCACCGGATAGTTCATCTTCTTCGTCTCGATGAATGGCTTTACTAACTTCCACCCCTCCTCGTCCATCGAAACGCCGATCACCTCCAGCCCGCTGTCCTTATACTTACTCGCGAATTCGATGTACCACGGAATCTCCACTTTGCACCCGCCGCACCAAGTCGCCCAAAAATCCAGCAACACGACCTTCCCCTTGTAACTGGATAAGTTCACCGCCGCGCCCGTCGAATCCGTCAAAACAAATCCCGGCGCCGCCTTTCGCAGTTTCGCCGCGACGATCTCTCCGGACACACTCCCCTGCGCCGCAAGGCAAACCAAGGCCGCAACGCAAAGCATCGTCGTTAGTGAATTCATAAGCTCCTCAACCCTTTCTCACCAGCCGATCGGCATCCTCTCCCGATTCGGCTCCACGCCATCGTATTTTCGCACCGCCGCCCACGAAAACATTGTGACGACTTTCCGTTCCCAACTTTCTCTCCCCTCTTTCCCGCCCCAGTTCAACCATTTCCCCCCTCCGCCAACCCACCCTCCCGCCCGCCTCCGCTATCCTCAATGTATATGTGCGGCATCGTTGGCTACATCGGCAATCGCAGGGCGGTCCCCATCATCCTCGATGGCCTCCGCCGCCTCGAGTATCGCGGCTACGATTCGGCGGGCATCGCCGTCCTCGGCCCCGACGAAACCCTCTGCATTCGCCGCGCCTCCGGCAAGCTGCGCAACCTCGAAGAGGCCATCCGCGTCAGCCCCGTCGATGGCTCCTACGGCATCGGTCACACCCGCTGGGCCACCCACGGCCGCCCCACCGAAGAGAACGCCCATCCCCATCGCGACTGCACCGGCAACATCGTCGTCGTCCACAACGGCATCGTCGAAAACTACCTCGCGCTCAAACACCAGCTCCAGCTCGAAGGCCACAGCTTCGTCACCCAAACCGACACCGAAGTCATCGCCCATCTCATCGAGAAACACTTCGACGGCCGCCTGGAAGACGCCGTCCGCAAAGCCGTCCACCAACTCACCGGCGTCTTCGCCCTCGCCGTCATCGCCGCCTCCGACCCCAACAAAATCGTCGCCGCCCGCTCCGGCCCGCCCGTCGTCATCGGCCTCGGCGAAGGCGAATATTTCGTCGCCTCCGACGTCCCCGCCATCCTCAGCCACACCCGCGACATGTTCTTCCTCAACGACGGCGACCTCGCCATCCTCACCCCCGAAGGCGTCCATCTCACCGGCTTCGACGGCCGCGCCATCCGCCGCCAGGTCACCCACGTCCTCTGGGACCCCATCATGGCCGAAAAAGGCGGCTACAAACATTTCATGCTCAAGGAAATCTTTGAGCAGCCCCGCGCCGTCCGCGATACCGTCCTCGGCCGCGTCGGCCAGGAAACCGGCCGCGTCTTCCTCGACGAAATGAACATCTCGACCAAGGAATTCGCCGCCTTCGAACAAGTGAAGATCGTCGCCTGCGGCACCAGTTGGCACGCCGCCCTCGCCGGCAAATTCATGATCGAGAAACTCGCCCGCCTCCCCGTCGAAGTCGACTACGGCAGCGAGTTCCGCTATCGCGATCCCATCCTCGATTCCAAAGTCCTCACCGTCGTCATCAGCCAATCCGGCGAAACCGCCGACACCCTCGCCGCCCAGCGCGAAGCGAAAAGCAAAGGCTCCAAAACCCTCGCCATCTGCAACGTCATCGGCTCCATGATCACCCGCGAGGCCGCCGGCGCCCTCCTCACCCACGCCGGCCCGGAGATCGGCGTCGCCTCCACCAAAGCCTTCACCTGCCAGCTCACCGCCCTCTTCATCCTCGCCATGTACCTCGGCCAGGTGCGCGGCAAACTCGACGAGGATCAATCCCGCCAGCTTATGCAGGATCTCGTCGAGCTCCCCGGCAAACTCGAACCCATCCTCGGCAACGAGGCCATCTACGACGATCTCGTCAAGCACCTCTTCCGCGCCCCCGGCTTCCTCTTCCTCGGCCGCGGCATCCATTTCCCCATGGCCCTCGAAGGCGCGCTCAAGCTCAAAGAGATCTCCTATATCCACGCCGAAGGCTATCCGGCCGGCGAAATGAAACACGGCCCCAACGCGCTGATCGACGAGAATCTCCCCGTCGTCGTCCTTGCCACACGCGATCCTTTAAGCCCCTCCAGCCGCGTCCGCTACGAAAAAACTCTCTCCAATATCCAGGAGGTCAAAGCCCGCGGCGGCATCGTCATCGCCGTCGCCTGCCAGGAGGACGCCGCCGAAATGGCCACCCTCGCCGATCACGTCATCCCCATCCCTTCCACCACCGAACTTCTCCTTCCCATCCTCGAAATCGTCCCTCTTCAACTGCTCGCCTATCACATCGCCGTCCGCCGCGGCTGCGACGTCGACCAGCCTCGCAATCTCGCCAAGAGCGTCACCGTCGAGTAGCCTTGCCCCTCGACCTCTCCACGCCGCTCCAATTCGTCAAAGGCGTCGGCCCCGCCCGCGCCGCCATCCTCGAAGCCAAAGGCCTTCGCACCGTCGAGGACCTCCTCGCCTACTCGCCTTTCCGTTATGAGGACCGCGGCAACCTGAAGCCCATCACCCTCCTCGCTCCCGGCGAAATGGCCACCGTCGTCGCCCAAGTCGAATCCGCCAAACTCGCCGGCTTTCACCGCAAAAATCTCGGCCTCTTCGAAGCCGTCTTCACCGACGGCTCCGGCGCCCGCCTGCGCGGCAAATGGTTCCACGGCGGCTATCTCGCCGAACGCCTCGTCGAAGGCGCGCGCCTCGCCCTCTACGGCAAAATCGAACTCGACTCCTACTCCGGCGATCTCCTCATCCTGCACCCCGAGTTCGAGCTGCTCGGCGAGGAGGGCGGCGACGACGCCACTCTTCACACCGGCCGCATCGTTCCCATCTATGAAGCCGCCGGCAACGTCTCCACCCGCGCCTTCCGCACCCTCCTCCATCGCATCCTCGACCGGCTGCCCCCGCTCGAAGACGTGCTCCCCGCTCATCTCCGCGAGCGCTACCAACTCCCCGATCGCTCCACCGCCCTCCGCAACATCCATTTCCCTCCCCAAGGCGAGGACCTCCGCCTCCTCAACGCCTTCCGCTCCCCTTCCCAGATCCGCTTCATCTTCGAGGAATTCTTCTGGCTCGAATGCGGCCTCGCCCTCAAACGCGCCAAAGCCCGCCTCCGTCCCGGCATTTCCTTCGCACTGAGCGGCGCGCGTCCGCGAGCGCGTCAAACAGATGCTGCCCTTCAAACCCACCGCCGCCCAGAAGCGCGTCTTCGGAGAAATCGCCCGCGACATGGCCGCGCCCCATCCCATGAACCGCCTCCTCCAGGGCGACGTCGGCAGCGGCAAAACGCTCGTCGCCGCCGAAGCCGCCATCGTCGCCATCGAAAGCGGCTATCAAACCGTTCTCCTCGCGCCCACCGAAATCCTCGCCACCCAGCATTATCTTTACTTCAAGAATCTTTTCCTCAAGCTAGGCTATTCCGTCGCCTTGCTCTCCGGTTCGCAAAATTCCCAGGAAAAAATCCGGATCAAGAAACTCCTCGCCTCGGGCGAAGTCCATCTCTGCGTCGGCACCCACGCCCTCATCGAGGACAACGTCGAGTTCCACAAGCTCGGCCTCGCCATCGTCGACGAGCAGCACCGCTTCGGCGTCATGCAGCGCCTCAAGCTGGCCGAAAAAGGCCACGACGGCGCACTCTTCCCCGACGTCCTTGTCATGACCGCCACGCCCATCCCCCGCACCCTCGCCCTCACCGTCTACGGCGACCTCGACCTTTCCGTCATCGACGAACTCCCTCCTGGCCGCCGCCCCATCGTCACCAAACAGACCACCGAGGACAAAATCGAGCTCGTCTACAGCTTCCTCAAGACCCACATCGACGCCGGCCGCCAGGGCTACGTCGTCTACCCCGTCGTCGAAGAGAGCGAAACGCAAGCCATGAAGGCCGCCATCCAAATGCACGAGCATCTCTCGCAAACCGTCTTCCCCAACGTCCCCATCGGCCTCCTCTACGGCAAACTCCCCGGCCATCAGAAAGAGGAGGTGATGCGCGCCTTCAAAGCCGGCGAGCTTCGCATCCTCGTCTCCACCACCGTCGTCGAGGTCGGCGTCGACGTCCCCAACGCCACCGTCATGATCGTCGAACAGGCCGAGCGCTTCGGCCTCTCCCAACTCCACCAACTGCGTGGCCGCGTCGGCCGCGGCGCCGGCCAAAGCTACTGCATCCTCGTCACCGGCAAACTCAATGAAGTGGCCCGCCAACGCATCCGCACTCTCGTCGACTCGAGCGACGGCTTCTACATCGCCGAAATGGACATGAAACTCCGCGGCCCCGGCGAATTCTTCGGCACCCGCCAGGCCGGCCTCCCCGCCCTACGCATCGCCAACATCCTCCGCGACCAGGAACTCTTAGAACAAGCCCGCGAATCCGCCGCCCAATTCATCGCTTCCCCACCCTCCCCCGACGCCCTTCCCCGCGCCGTCGCCTACATCCGCGAACACTGGCAACGCAAGTACGGCCTCGTGCTTGTGGCCTAATCGCCCGCTCCCCGAATACGGTCTCCGAAAGCGGGCATCGTGTGACCAATGTCGTGAAGATGATCCGATCGCGGCCCCCAAGTCGCAGACGATCCGTCAACGTGAAACACCAGTCGCCCAGTGGCATGTACGGATCGGCGATCCCGCCCCGCCCCTCGGCACTCTAGAACGTCCAACGCGCCGTAATCCGGGGCGTTGGACGCATCGCGATGACGCGATGGGGCGTTGGGCCGTCTTTTGCCCATGGTTCCCATTGCGCCGTAATCCGGGAAGGATGGGCAAAGAGCGGCAGCGGCGGGGAAGCTTAACGGCGGAAAGCTTTCTCTTAGCCTGCTTCGTACCTTGAGGTCATGAACTCGATGCCTTTTGAGAATACATCTCGCCAGGCCGTTGCCACGTCGTCGTTGAACTCCGAGTCGAACCGGCCGACCGTTGCGATCAAGCAATCCAACCAAACCGTATAGAGTCTCGGGGGGATGTCGAAGTCTTGCTTGCTGTGGATCCCGGCAAGCTTCCGAAGGTAGTCGCTCTCGCTACCCATCGCGTGATAAGCCAAAAGGATCGAGACGGAGGCGTGCATCATCCGAACTTGCTTCTCCATATTCGTGTTGCGAAACTTGCTCGCCGCCTCGTCGCTATTCGCCATCAAAAGAGCGTAGAACGCGGAGAAGAATTCGGTGCTCTCTTCGGGCGTTTTCATAACTCGTTCGTAGCTGTCGTTAAAAACCTCCGCCAGTTCGTTCCCGTCCATGGAGCCTGACCCTCGTGCGCTGTTCCTTACGCCGCAATTATTTACGCCCGTCCCCGAGCTAGATTCTTGAGCCCCTCGTTTGTAAACAGAACTACCTCGACAATCGCATAGTAACATCGGGCGCATTGTTATAGGTCGGCGATCTTCTCGATAGCCTTAACGGCGCTGGGATAGACGGACTCCAGCTAACTGCTTTCTTGGCTCGCCTTGACAGGATTGTCTCTTAACTGCTTGTCTCAGCTCAGGGGACAAGCCCATCGTACCCTGTGCCCCGGGTCCCACAACATAAGGCCGTTTCTGTGTCGAGCCGTTCGCCTTCAGTCGGCGTTCAAGAGCCCCTCTCTTAGTATCCGCGCCCATTCGCCGCGCAAAAACCAGACCCTCGTGCTCAATTGTGGGTACAATCGTGGATATGCTGCGCCGTGGAGTTTAGCTGGGACGAGTTCAAGCGGGAATGGATGCTGGCCGAACGGGGATCGACTTCCTCCGCATCGCCTTCGCATTATTCGATGGCCGTCCCGTACTTACGGTTCCAACGCCGCGCGATAACGAGGAACGATTCCTGAGCATCGGCGAGATCGAAGGAAAACTCTTCGCCGTCATATGGACTTGGCGCAGCGGAGCCGTCCGAATCATTACAGCAAGGGGGGAAGCGATGGGGAAGAAAAACGATACCGTGCGCTTTACGGCGAAACAAATCAAAACCAAAATCGCGCGGGGCGGCGACCGGACCAATTGGGCGAAGGCCAACGCCATAACCGGCGCAAAACTGGAGGCCTCGATCCGCTCAGACACCGACGATGTTCATGCCGAACCGGACTGGACGCAAGCCATCGCCGGCATTCCGGCCCCCAAAGACCACATCAACATCCGCATCGACCACGACGTTCTGCAGTGGTTCCGCTCGAACGGCCGCGGCTACCAAACCCTGATGAACAACGTCCTCCGCGCCTTCGTGCAATCGCGGCAGCGCAAGCGCAAGTGATGCTGCAATAGAAATGCCCCACTCGACCCCCATGCGAATCATCGCCGGCGAATTCCGCCGCCGCCACATCAAATCCGTCCCCGGCCTCGACGTGCGCCCCACCCCAGACCGCCTCCGCGAATCGCTCTTCAACGTCCTCGCCCCGCGCCTCCCCGGCGCCGTCTTCGTCGACGCCTACGCCGGCACCGGAGCCGTCGGCCTCGAAGCCCTCAGCCGCGGCGCATCCCAAGTCGTCTTCCTTGAAAAGGACCGCCGCGCCGCCGCCATCATCCGCGAAAACCTCTCCACCCTCGGCGCATCCGCCCGCGCCGAGGTCCGCATCGGCCCCGCCGCCCCCTCGCTCGCCGCACTCCACGCCGATATCGTTTTCCTCGATCCCCCTTACCCCCTCGCCTCCGAATACGACGCCGCCCTCGCCGCCCTCGGCCCCGGCCATTGCCCGCTCGTCATCGTCCAACACTCCTCGCGCCAGGAATTACCCAAGGAAACCGGCGCCCTCCGCCACACCCGCCTCATCCGCCAGGGCGACAATTCCCTCAGCTTCTACGAACGGCACGGCGAAGAAACTCCATCGCCTCCCGCCGCCACTCAACCGGGTTGATAAACGCCACTACTCCGACGTGAAGCCGGCGCGGCGCCCTGCTTTGCCGGCGCAAGCACAATCAAAACGACGCCGATGGCGATGAGGACCCACACACCCATAAGTTCTCCGCGTGAAATCATGTTCCGCATCGCCTGAGTGCCCATAACTACCGCATGAGCGAAGCTCGACCATGCCGTAAAAGCGATCAGGCTGCGATTCGCCGCCGGGCTGCGTATTGCGAGCAGCAAGAAAACGCCGAGCGTGACGTATAGACTGAACATCATCGACAACGCCGGGTCCTGCCGCGCAAAAATCACCAAGGGATAGGCTAACGCCAAAAAAAGCGATCCCACCACCGCCAACACGATCTTCAGAGCCAATTCTCGATTCATTTGCACCCTCCCGCATATCGTCCAACGCGCCCGTCTCCCGTTTTGTTCCGCAACCACTTCTCCGCGCCGGGAATTATCGGGCATTCACAGCATGCGAACGATCCGGCCGGCGGGCGTTTGCGATCCTGGATTGCCGCCCTTGGTTCCCATCCCGGCGCCCATTCACTTAGCCTTCGATGATACTCCAACAGAGACGTGCCCCAGCATAAGTGGCATGGGAATGCAGGCCGCCGGCGATCCTATCCGAAAACCCAGTCGAAGGAAGCTACCTTGGCGCTGGGAAAACACTACTCATCGGCTTGCCGATCGGTGGTTTTCGGTGCTGGAATGCCGCACGCGCGCTTTTGCCGCCCTTGCAGAAACTCAGTCACGCGAATCCATAGCCCCGCATCCCGCTGACTCCAAATAACCAAGCCCCGTTTCACCCCCGCCGCCCCTCGCACCCTCTGCTACACTTCCCTCGCGTGCAACAGATCCCATCCCAATTCGTCAGCCTCGTCACCCGCGAAATAACCGCGTCCGATCCTCGCCGGGGACTTCCGTCATCCGTCACGCTTTGCGGCACGATCTGCGTCACTCCATCGAAGCCGTTTCCCCTCCACCACTTACCCTCTGCGTATCGCTCCAAATCCCCCGACGGAAACCCAGAAATCCGCATCGTACACAATTCCGTCTGAATCCATTCCGTATATATGACGATTCGCCACACCGGAGCGCTGCTGTCGCCTCCCGCGCTCGCTCTGTTCCTCGCCGCGTGCGGCGGTGCGAATCAGGCCGCGCAGCGCCAGTCCGCGCCTCCGCCGCCCACCGTCTCCATCATTGAAGTCCATCCCGAGGACGTCCCCATCTTCGCCGAGTACGCCGCGCAAACCTACGCCCGCGATATGGTCGAAGTCCGCGCCCGCGTCGATGGCTTCATCGAGAAGCGCCTCTTCGAAATCGGTTCCGACGTCAAATCCGGCCAGCTTCTCTACTCTCTCGACCGCCGCCCCTACGAAGCCGCCGTCGCCAAAGCCAAAGGCGATCTTGAGCAATCCCAAGCCAATCTTGAATTCGCCAAACGCCAGGTCGCCCTCGCCCAGGCCCAGGCCAATCTCGTACAGGCTCAGGCGAATCTGGTCAAAGCCGAACAGGACGTCGCCCGCCTCGAACCCCTCGTCAAACAGGATGCCGCTTCGCAGCAGGATCTCGACAACGCCGTCGCCGCTCTCAAAGCCAACCAAGCCAACGTCGACGCCAATAAAGCCAACGTCGAACAAAATCGCCTCTCCACAAAAGCGCAAATCGACACCGCCAAAGCGCAGGTGGAATCGAACGTCGCCCTCCTCAGCACCGCCGAGCTCAATCTCAACTACGCCACCATCGCCGCGCCCATCGCCGGCCGCATCGGCGACACTCTCGTCCAGGTCGGCGGCCTCGTCACCACCAACTCTTCCCAACCGCTCACCACCATCGTCCCGCTCGATCCCATCTGGGTCCGTTTCAAAGTGAGCGAGGGCGAGTATCTCGCCTACGCCTCCACTCACTCCACTAAACCCGGCGAGATCCCGAACACTCCGCTTCAATTGATCCTCGCCAACGACATCGTCCATCCCTTCACCGGCCGCGTCGCCAACACCGTCAATCAAGTGGACGCCAAAACCGGAACGCTGGAGCTTCAAGCCACCTTCCCCAATCCCCGCCGCGACATCCTTCCCGGCCAGTTCGGCCGCATCCGCATGCAGACCGCGTTCCAGAAGAACGTCATGCTTGTGCCTCAAAAAGCGGTACAGGAGTTACAAGGTCTCCAGAGCGTCCTCACCGTCGGCCCCGATAACACGGTGCTCGCCCGCAGCGTTGTCACCGGCGATCGCGTCGACGAGCGTTGGATTATCCAGCAAGGCCTGAAGCCCGGCGACCGCGTCATCGTCGAAGGCATGCAGAAGGCCCGCCCCGGCTCGCCAGTCGATCCCCAACCCTATCGCCCTCCCGCGGCGAAAGGGAAATAGACCCATGTCGAAATTCTTCATTGACCGGCCCATCTTCGCGATGGTCATCGCCATCGTCATCGTCGTCGTCGGCCTCGTCGCCATCCCCACCCTCCCCATCGCCACGTACCCGGAAGTGGTCCCGCCCGTCGTCCAGATCATCGCCAGTTACCGCGGCGGCAATTCGCAGGATCTTGAAAAAACCGTCGCTCAACCCATCGAGCAGCAACTGGTCGGCCTCGACGGCATGATGTACTTTTTCTCGCGCAGCTCCAACGACGGCACCCTCACCATCGACGTCACTTTTCAACTCGGCACCGACATCGATCTCGCCACCGTCAAAACCCAGAACAAAGTCAGCCTCGCCCTTCCCGTTCTTCCGCCCGAAGTCCAGCGCGTCGGCGTCACCGTCAAAAAAGTCTCCTCCGCCTTCCTCGCCGCCGTCGCCATCACCGCCCCCGATGGCCGCTACGATTCGCTCTTTCTCAATAACTACGCCACCATCAACCTCGTCGACAAGATCGGCAGCCTTCCCGGCGTCGGCGATACCCGCCTCGCCGCGCAGCAGAACTACGGCATGCGCATCTGGGTCAACCCCGACAAGATGGCCAAGCTCGGCATCACCGCCACCGACGTCAACAACGCCGTTCAGGCGCAAAACCGCCAGAACCCCGCCGGCGCCATCGGCCAGCCTCCCGTTCCGAACGGAACCGATTTTCAATACCCCGTCAACGCGAGCGGCCGCCTGGTCGACGCCCAACAATTCGGAGCCATCATCGTGCGCGCTCAGCCCGACGGATCGTTTCTCCGCGTCCGCGACATCGCCCACGTCGAGCTCGGAGCCGAGGACTACAAGACATTCAGCCGCTTGAACGGCAAGCCTTCTTCGCTCATCATCGTCTATCTTTCCCCCGGAGCCAACGCCGTCGAGACCGCCAACCGCGTCCGCGCCTACCTCGCCGAAGCCAAGAAAAGTTTCCCCGCCGGCGTCGATTACCAGATTCCCTACGACGCAACCAAGTTCGTCCGCGCCGCCATCCGCGACGTCGTCCAAACCCTGTTTGAAGCCATCCTCCTCGTCATCGTCGTCGTCTTCCTCTTCCTGCAAAACTGGCGCGCCACGCTCATCCCTCTGCTCACCGTCCCCGTCTCCATCGTCGGCGCCCTCGCGCTGTTTCCTCTCCTCGGCTTCTCCATCAACATGACCAGCATGTTCGGCCTCGTCCTCGCCATCGGCATCGTTGTCGACGACGCCATCGTGGTCGTCGAGGCCGTGCAATTGAACATCGACCGGGGCATGTCCTCGCGCGACGCCACCCTCCAGGCCATGCGCGACGTCTCCGGCCCCGTCGTCGCCATCGCCTTCATCCTCGGCGCTGTCTTCATTCCCGTCGCCTTCCTCGGCGGCATCAGCGGCCAAATTTACCGCCAGTTCGCCTTAACCATCGCCGCCTCCGTCCTCCTCTCCGCCTTCAACGCGCTCTCGCTCAGCCCCGCCCTCAGCGCTCTCCTGCTCAAACCCAAATCCGAATCGCGCGGCTTGCTCGCCCGCTTCTTTGGCCAATTCAACCGGGCCTTCGAATGGACCACAAGTAAATATCTCACCGGCGTGAAGAGCCTCATCCGCCGCTCCGTCTTCGCCCTCGCCGCTCTCGCCGCTTTCTTCCTCGCCACCGGGACGCTATTCAAAGCTCTGCCAACCGGATTCCTGCCCGATGAAGACCAGGGCGTCTTCTTCGTCGCCGTCCGCCTGCCCGACGGCGCTTCCATCGAACGCAACCTGCGCGTCGTCGAACAAGCCGAAGCCGCCGTGCGCGATCTGCCCGGCGTCGAGGCCGTCACCACCTTCGGCGGCCTCGACATCACCACCTCCACCAACAATTCCAACGTCTCCACCATCATCGTCACCCTCAAGCCCTGGGAAGAACGCCGCTCGAAACAACTTCAACTCGACTCCATCCTCGGCGCGGCCCAAATGAAATTCGCCGGCATCCGCGACGCCCTCATCTTCGGCTTCGGCCTTCCGCCCATCCTCGGCCTCGGCACCTCCGGCGGATTCGAATTCATGCTCGAAGACCGCGCCGGCGGCGACATCGCCCAACTCGCCACCGTGATGAATACCCTAACCGACGCCGCCGCCAAACGCCCTGAGCTTGCCGGCGTCTTCAGCAGCTTCCGCAACAGCGTCCCGCAATTCCAGGCCAATCTCGACAACGAAAAAACACAGACCCTCGGCATCCCCGTCACCGACGTCTACGACGCGCTTCAAACCTTTCTCGGCGGCCTCTACGTCAACGACTTCAACCGCTTCGGCCGCACCTGGAAAGTGCTCATCCAGGCCGAACCCGAATATCGCGACCGTCCCGACGACATCAACCGCTTCTATGTCCGCACCGGCAGCGGCGACATGGTTCCGCTCAGCACCCTCGTCAACGCCAAGCCCATCTCCGGCCCAGAAGTCGTCTATCGCTACAATCGCTTCCGCACCGCGAAAATCCTCGGCGGCCCCGCTCCGGGTTACAGCTCCGGCCAGGCCGCCAACGCCATGGAGGAAATCGCGCGCCAGGTGCTCCCTCCCGGCTATGGCTTCGAGTGGACCGGAACCGTCTATCAACAGCGCCTCTCCGAAGGCAAGGAGGGCTACATCTTCGGCTTCGCCGCGATCCTCGTCTTCCTCTTTCTCGCCGCGCTCTATGAAAGCTGGGCCATCCCCTTCGCCGTCGTGTTGGCCGTTCCGCTCGGCCTCTTCGGCGCGCTGCTCGCCGTCTATCTCCGCAACTACGCCTACGATATCTACACGCAAATTGGCATCGTCACCCTAATCGGACTCGCCGCCAAAAACGCCATTCTCATCGTCGAGTACGCCAAGCTGCGCCGCGAGGAAGGCATGTCCGTTTACGACGCCGCTCTCGAAGCCGCCCATCTGCGGCTGCGGCCCATTCTGATGACTTCCTTCGCGTTCATTCTCGGCGTCGTTCCGCTCGTCGTCGCCACCGGAGCCGGAGCTTCCGCCCGGCGCGCCCTCGGCACCGCTGTTTTCGGCGGCATGAACGCCGCCACTTTGCTTGCTGTCTTCATCGTCCCCGTGCTCTATTTCGTCATCCAGGGTTTCGCCGAACGCCATCCCACCCAGGCCCGTTCCGAAGCCGTTCCCCAACCCGGAGGCGCCGAATGATGCGTGCCGCGTTTCTCTTTCCCCTCGCGGCGCTCCTCACCGGCTGCGCCGTCGGTCCAAACTACAAACGCCCAACGGCCGAAGTTCCGCCGCAATACCGCAATGCGCCCAACCCCGGCCAAGCTCCTTCCGCGCAATCCCTCTCCGATACGAAGTGGTTCGATCTTTTCCACGACGACGCGCTCACCGCGTTGGTCAACACCGCGCTCCAACAAAATTTCGATCTGCGCATCGCCGCCGAGCGCGTCCTCGAAACCCGCGCCCAATACGGCATTCAGCGCTCGGCGCTTTTCCCGGAGCTCGACGCCACGGCCCAATGGTCGCCCGTCCGCACCTCCACCATCGGCAACATTTTCTTCCCCCTCCCGCCCAGCACCAACACCGCGCTCAGCTATACGCAGGCCGGTTTCAGCCTCAGTTGGGAGCTCGATCTGTGGGGCCGTCTCCGCCGTTTGAATGAAGCCGCCCGCGCCCAATATCTTTCCAGCGAGGAAGCGCGCCGCGGCGTCGTCACCACCTTGATTGGCGACGTCTCGACCACGTATTTCAACCTCCGCGAGCTCGACCTCGAACTCGAAATCTCCCAAAGAACCCGCGACGCCGGCCAACAAGGGCCTGAAGCTCACCACGCTGCGCAAACAACGCGGCGTCGCCACCGGCCTCGACGTCCGCCAAGCCGAGCAATTGCTCTACACCGCCACCGCGCAGATCGCCGCCACCGAGCGTTCCATCGGGCAAACCGAGGACGCCCTCAGCCTACTGCTCGGCAAAAGTCCGGGCGACATCCCGCGCGGCCGGCCGCTGAACGAACTCTCCTCGCCGCCGGAAGTTCCCGCCGGTCTCCCCTCCTCGCTTCTCGAACGGCGCCCCGACATTCGCCAGGCCGAACAAACGCTAATCGCCGCCAACGCCGAAATCGGCGCGGCCAAGGCGCAATACTTCCCGCAAATTTCGCTCACCGGTTTCCTCGGCGGCCAAAGCCAGGCGCTGACCAGCCTCTTCACCGGCCCCGGCCGCCAGTGGAGCTTCGCACCCGCCGCCACTCTGCCCATCTTCACCGCCGGCCGCATTCGCGCCAACGTCCATCTCACCGAAGCGCAGAAGCGCGAAGCGTTGCTCGCCTATCAAAAATCCATCCAGAACGGCTTCAAAGAAGTCTCCGACGCGCTCATCGGCTATCGCAAAACCGTCGAACAGCGCGAGCAGGAGCGGATACTGGTGGCCGCCCTCGAAGACACCGTCCGCCTTTCGACTTTGCGATACAAAGGAGGCCTCGACAGCTATCTCCAAGTGCTCGACGCGCAGCGCAATTTATTTCAAGGCCAACTCACCCTCGCCCAGTTGCGCCGCGACGAACTCCTTTCGGTCGTGGAGCTCTATCGCGCCCTCGGCGGCGGCTGGCAATAACCCCGTGCCACCAAACAACCGTTCCGAACACGCATTTCCGAGCCGCGACCGTAAGGGAGTGGTTTCAATACGGCCGCATGCCGACGATGTTCCCCGGCGGGCTATAGTTGCAAACCCAGGTTTCTTCCTTGCCCGCGCGCGCCACCGCGCAGCCGACCTCCGCCGTGTCGCGCCAAACGATCTGGGTATAATGTCCGCAAACTCCGCGGCAGGAGTTACTCCGGTAATCGTAATCCTTCGCCTCCGACGCCCAGTCCTTGACCACGTCCGCCGGCGTCGCCGCCTCCCCGCGGCTCATGAATAGATTCTCGCCGTATTTCGATTGCTTGCGATGTTGGAACTCGTGGTGCGCTTCCAAATAATTCGCCCACTGTTGGGCGTAAGCGGCGATTCCGCTCGACCAACGCAGCGGGGGAAGTTGTAAGCGCGCCCGCACCGCATTGTGCGCGGCCAGCATTTCGCGCGCAGGATCGCGGCTTTGCCCCGGAGCGCCCACGGCGACGAGACCCGCGATCGCGGCAATGCGCCACATCTTAATTGGCGGACTTCCAAACGTACATGCCATTGCCGTTGATGTAATACTGGTGGGTCCCGATCCACACCGGCGCCAGCACTCCGGAGAACGGTCCGGCTTGATCGAAGCGCGGGTTCACCGCGAATTTCCCGTCCTTATTGATAAATCCGAACCGCCCGCCGACCGACACCAGCGCCAGGCCGTTGGAAAAGTCCCCGCCCGAATCGAACTGCGGCTCGATGGTCATCTTTCCGGATTCGTTGATATAGCCGAATTTCCCGTTCTTGTTCACCGCGGCAAGCCCCTCGGAGAACCGGCCCGCGCTCAAATAGACCGGGTTGATCGCCAGCAAGCCCTTCTTGTCGATGTATCCGTAGACGGTGGCGAATCGCACCGGCGCAAGCCCTTCGGAAAACGTTCCAGCATCGTCGAACTGCAGATCGATCGGGAATTTGCCGTCCCTATTGATATAGCCCCAGCGCCCGGCGATCTGCACCGGCGCCATTCCGTCGCCGAACGCTCCCGCCTGGTCGTATTGCGGATTCAGAACGAACCGTCCATCGCGGCTGATATAGCCGAGTTTAGCGCCCACGCCCACCAAGGCCAAGCCGTGCGAAAAAGGACTCGCCATGTCGTATTGCTCCGGAATCGTCAATCGCCCGTTCTGGTCGATGTAGCCCCATTTCTGCTGGCTTTCGACTGGAGCCAATCCCTCGGCGAAGGCGCGGGCGTCGTCGAATTGCGCCGGAACCGCCAGCCGCCCCGTCTTGTCGATGTAGCCATACTTTCCATTCATCGGAACCGGATAAAGCGGCCCGGAACTATGGAGAAAGAAAAACGCCACCACCGCCACGACGGCGAGCGCCAGCACCCCGAATCCAGTCAGTCTGACAATTTTGCCGGACGGGCTCTTCTCGTCGGTAAATTCTACAGCCGGTTCGTGCGAAACCCAAGTCTTTGCGCTCATGACCCCATTAAGGAGGCACGCGGGATACCATATGGAACGCGATGTGCAGTGACGAGTCCGGCTAGGACTTCCGTATGGCTAGATTTCAAAATTGGAAGGCGGCGGCCATCCTGTGCGGGTATTTATTGCTTGGCGCTTTGGCGCTGGCGGGCTGGAGCCGGCGCGAACTTCGACCGCCGCCCGCGCTGCCGCCCTGCGCGGTCACCCTTCCGCCCGCCAAATCCCCGCCGCCAAACGTTCTGAACGAACTTCCCGGCGGTACGGCCGGATTTATCAAGAACCGGTAATAGCTCACCGCAAGCAACGCGGATCGCCGGCGTGTTATCATGCCGCGACAGTGCGATCATGGCGGTGGCATTGCCGGTGTTCCGCTATATCGGCTGACAAGATGGGGCTCCGCACGGGGAGGACAAATGAGAGGTTTACTATCTCTAGCCCTGATGACGCTAATGGCGGTGCATCTGGAGCCTGCGGCTTTCGGCGCCGATAGCGTGGCAAGCCAGATTGCCGCAATGCCGGCGGGAACCAGGATCGAAGTCCACCTCAAGAATAAACAAAAAATGCGGGGCGCGACAGGACCGGTTTCGAGCTCCGGTTTTACGCTTGTCGATGCGCGTCAAGGCGAACGCCAGATTGCGTTTGACGATGTGGCCTCGGTTCAAAAGATTTCGGGAAAATCGCATGTCAAGCGCAATGTATTGATCGGAGTGGTGATTGGAGTCGCCGCGCTGGGAATCACGGCCGCCGTCATTTTAAGGTGCGGGCCGTTCGGGTGCGGGAAACACACGCTCTGATCGCACGGCGGTTCTCAGGCGGCAGGCTTGGAGAGCATCGGGCGAAGCGCGAGGTTCACGAAAATCATCAGCACCGAGAAAGCCGGGATCAGCAGGAGCGCCGTGCCAAGGCTGGCCGATTGCGCGAACGAACCGATGATGGGGGAGCTGACCGCCAGCCCGATCCACCCGCAGGTGATGACGATGCCCATCGCCGTGGCGGGCGAGCGCGGGAACGCGTCGCCGACCATCGCGAGCGTGGTCGGAAAAACCGGCGCCATCGCCAAGCCGGCGCAGAAGACGGCGATGCCCGCCATCGTCGGATCGGCGGTCTGAAGCATCACGTAAGTCGTGATCGACATTAGGATGGCTGCTCCCAGCGTTACGGTGACCGCGCGGACTTTGATCAGGACGCGCGAAATCACCACGCGGCCGATGAGGAGGCCGAGCGCGAAACCGAGCGAAAGAATATTCAGCGCGCGCGTCTGATCGATGCCGCGGCTGATGAGATACTTCGGCAGCCAATTCCACACGCCGACTTCGCAGGCGACATATAAGAAGAGGAACAGCGCCAGAACATAGAGCACCGGCCGGGATAAGACGCCTTCGCCTTTTCCGGGAGCACCGGCCGTGGAGGGGACGGGAACCGGCATCGGAGTGACGACTTGGACGGCGAGGGCGACGACGGCGAGGATGCCGGCGAACAGGCTGAGGCGGACGGCGTTTCCGGCGAACAAATTCGCCGCGAGAAACGGCGTGATCAAGCCGCCGAGTCCGAAGAAAAGATTGAGCAAGTTCAGCACCGATGCGCGCCGGTCCTCGCTGACGTCGCTTGCCAACGCGTTGGCGGCCGTCACGACGATTCCGCCGCCCGCTCCCAACAGAAAAAACAAAAACGCCACGATCTCGAACGTGGGCGCGTGCGGCAGGGCGAACAGGGCGATCGCGATCAAGCCCAAGCCGAGCAACAGCGCAAGCTTCTTCCCGCGCTTATCGATCAGCGGTCCCACGGAGATGGAAGCGATAATCAGGCCCAGCGCCTGTCCGAGAGCGATGTTGCCGCTCTGTTGATTGGTGAGCTGGAGGCGCGTGGTGAGATCCGGCAGGATAGTTCCCAGGATGGAAGCGATGACGCCATAGACGAGGATGGCGAGGATGGCCGCCAGAATTAAGCGGCCGGAGCCGGATGTGCTTTTGGGCATAAGGGCTATTCTATGCCGAAGTTCAAGCGAACGTGTAATTGCGGGTGTCGTCGTGCCAGATCGCCTTCTTGTTATTGCGGAAGGAGAGCGTGGCGAGATGGCCCGAAATGGCCGCCTGCTGGCCGATGCGCGGCGGAGCGACGATCTGCGCCTGGCCGTGCATCGTTTGAACGAAATTCAAGATGTGAGCCTCGACGGCCTTGTTGTCGTTGCCCGGCAGTTGAATGTTCACCTGTTTACGGGCGGCGATTTTGGCCGGCGTGGCGTCCTTGCCGCCTCGCTTGAACGACTCCGGATAGAAGTTCAGCTCGCTGCGATTCAACACTTCGATGGTGCCTTCGTCGCCCATGAAATTTTCGCCGTAGCCGTAGTGGACGTTGCCGAAGTAAGAGCTGTAGTTGATGTGAAAGCGGTCCGGATATTCATACAGCGCGCTGAAGGTGTCGGGCACTTCGCGATCGTCGTCCGTCCAGCGGTAGATGCCGCCGGAAGCGACGCAGGTGGAAGGAACGGTTTTGCCGCAGACGAAGTTGGTGATGTCGGTTTGATGGACCAGCAGGTCGGTGGAGATGCCGCCGGAGTAATCCCAATAAAGCCGCCACTGATAATAGCGCTGCTTGTCGAAGGCGCGTTCCGGCGCGGGTCCGAGGAATTTTTTCCAATCGGTGTTGCTGGGGTTGGCGTCGGCGGGGATCGCGTAGCGCCAGGCCGGATCGTCGTCGAGCGAGTTGCGGTACCAGTATGCGCGGACATAATGGATGTTGCCGATCATGCCCTGCGCGACCATTTCTTTTGCCTTGATGTAAAGGGAATTGCTGCGGTTCTGCGTGCCCACCTGCACCACTTTGCCGGAAGCTTCGGCGGCCTTCACCATCTCCTCGCCTTGCTCGATGGTGTGCGCGAGCGGTTTCTCGCAGTAGATATTCTTGCCGGCTTTGATGGCGTCCATGAACATCGGGTAATGCAGATGCTCGGGCGTGGCGATGAAGACGGCGTCCACGCTCGAATCGGCGAGCAGGTCGTGATAGTCCTCATAAGCCTTGGGGGTGTTGCCGCCGAGGGTCTGCACGCGATCTTTCCCGCGCTGGAGATTGCCTGTATAGGCGTCGCAGACGGCGACGATCTGGGCGCTGGCGGCCGAGCCGCCTTTGTAAAATCGCTCCATCAGATAATAGCCGCGGCTTCCGGCTCCGATGAAGCCGATATGAATCGCGTTCTCGGCGGCGCGCGCGGGCAGAATGGCGGGGGCGGCGGCGAGGGCGATTCCGGCGGTGCGCGTGAGGAACGAACGGCGGCTGAGATCGTCGGACATGGATGAATTCTCCTAACTAAGATGGATTCTCCTAACTAAGAAGGATAGCGGACGATGCGGTTCTCGCGGAAGGCGATGTTGCCGAGATGGCTGGTGCGGGCGGCGGCGATGCCGACCGAGACCGGGGCGTTGGGGATGCCGCGCGATTGGATGCAATCGAGAAAATTCTTCATGTGGTATTTCGTCCCGTCTTCCGAGGATTTCGCCTGCTGAGACGGCGCGGGTAGATCCAGCGTCTCGGAATAATGGGTGGGTTCGTTATAGAAAGCGTAGCCGCTGCGGTCGATGCGCAGCATCCCTTTGGTGCCGCGGAAGGTGAGGCCGCCGCCTTGGAGATAGCCGATCATGCTGCAGCGGAAAACGACCTCGAAATTGCCTGGATAAAGGAACGACGCGCTGATGGTGTCGGGGCATTGAATGCGGGGGATGGCGAGGTTGGCTCCGATGGCCGTGGCGGTGGTGGGGGTGTCGCCGCCCATATACCATTGGGCGACATCGACCCAGTGGGTGAACAGGTCGGTGAGCGAGCCGCCGCCGAAATCCCAGAACCAGCGCCAGTTGCTAAAGCGAAGCGCGTCGAAGGGCTGGCCGGGCGCGTCGCCGAGGAAGGTTTTCCAATCGAGCTTGGATTCATCGACCGGCGGAGGGCCGTTCTGGAGATGAAGCAGGTTTTGATACCAGTGGGTTTCGATGAAGGTGATCTGGCCGAGGGCTCCGGAGCCGATGAGCGCCTTCGCCTCCTGGAAATGGGGCCAGCTTCGCTGCTGCGTTCCGGTTTGGACGACGCGTTTGGATTGATCGACGGCTTTTTCGAGCAGATCGCCTTCGGAGATGGAGTGAGTGACGGGTTTTTCGACGTAGACGTCCTTGCCCGCCTGCACGGCGGCGATGGTGAGGGGGACGTGCCAATGGTCGGGAGCGCCGATGACGACGGCGTCGAGCGAGGTGTCGTCGAGCACTTTGCGGTAATCGGATTCCTCGCGGGCCTGCGGGGCGAGTTTTTCGCGGGCAGAGGCGCGGTGCGGCTCGTAGACGTCGCAGACGACGGCGATCTCGTTGCCGCCGATGTCGTTAAGGAGTTTCAGGAGATAATGGCAGCGGCCGCCGGTGCCGATGGCTCCGATGCGGACGCGGCTATTTGCGCCGAGAACGCGGCTTTGCGAGAGAGCGGTGGCGGTGGCCGCGAGCGCGGCGGTTTTGATGAACTCACGACGTTGTGTGGACATGGCGGTTACCAATCATGCTATTCCAAGCGGAGGCGCGGCGCTAGCGGGGGGTGGCGGGCGATGACCGAGGAAACGACGAGACGGGAATGGTTGCGGGGAGCGGCGGCGCTGGCGGCGGGCGGCGGGCAGGCGGGCGGCGAGAGCGTGAAGCCGAACATCGTGGTGATTATTTCCGATCAATTTCGCGCCGATAACCTGGGCGTGCTTGGCCGCAATCCGATGAACCTGACTCCGCACCTGGACGGGATGGCGCGGCGGGGCACGCTGTTTCGTTCGGCGATTTGCAATCAGCCGGTGTGCGCGCCGGCGCGGGCTTGCATGTTTACGGGGCAGTATCCGTCGACGCACGGCGTTTGGAAGAACGGGCCGGGATTGCGGCCGGGGGCGACGACGCTGGCGACGCAATTGCGAAAGGC
The DNA here is from genome assembly GCA_963823105.1 of uncultured Acidobacteriota bacterium. Lineage (GTDB taxonomy): Bacteria > Acidobacteriota > Terriglobia > Bryobacterales > Bryobacteraceae > JAJYKC01. The sequence continues at coordinate 601,818 of CAWGKC010000001.1, read as the reverse complement.
GGGCTACAGCGCCAACTATATCGGCAAATGGCACCTTGCGCCGAACGAAGGCGCCACCGGAACGCTGGGGCCCGTGGATGCGGCGGACCGCGGAGGGTTTCTCGATTTGTGGGAGGCTTCGAACGTGCTGGAGTTCACGTCGCATCCTTTCGAAGGAGATCTATACGACGGGGATGGGCGGGCGATGCATTTCTCGAACATCTATCGCGCGGATTTCATGACGGAGCGGGCGGAGCGGTTTTTGAAAAATGTGCGCACGCCGTTTTTTCTGACGCTGTCGTACCTGGAAGTTCATCATCAGAACGATATCGATAAGTTCGTGGCGCCGGAAGGTTATTCGGAGCGGTATCGGAATTCGTGGACGCCGGAGGATTTGCGCGCGCTCACGGGGACGTGGCGCAGCCAACTGGCCGACTACTACGGATGCGTGGCGAAGATGGACGAGACGGTGGGGCGAGTGCTGAGATCGCTGGATGAGAATGGCTTTGGAAAAAATACGATCGTCGTTTTCCTAAGCGATCATGGCTGCCACTTCCGGACGCGGAATACCGAATACAAGCGCAGCCCGCATGAAAGCTCGATCCACATTCCGATGATCTTTTCGGGGCCGGGGTTCGATGGGTCTTTGGAAATTCCGGAGTTGGTGAGCCAGGTGGATTTGGCTCCGACGCTGCTCGACGCGGTTGGGGTGAGCGCGCCGGCTACGATGCAGGGGCGGAGCGCGCTGCCGCTGTTGAAGCGGAAGAGGGAGGGCTGGCGGAACGAAGTGTATTTTGAGATGTCGGAGTTCGTAACGGGGCGCGGGCTGCGGACGCCGGAGTGGACGTATGCCGTCGCGGCTCCGAAGCGTGAAGGGTGGAAGCCGGCGCGGTCGAGCGATCGGTATGTGGAATATATGATGTACGATCTGCTGGCCGATCCGTTTCAGCAGGTGAATTTGGCGGGGCGGGAGGAGACGCACGCGGTGGCCGCCGATTTGCGCGCGCGCTTGATCGAAAGAATCATCGAGGCGGGCGATGCTAAGCCGGCGATTGAATCGGCTTGGTTTCCGTATCCATAAGAAAGACAGGAGAGATGTCATGGCGAATGATGAGTTGAGTTGGATGACGTCGCGGCGGAGATTTTTGAAGAGCGCCGCGGGGATGGCGGCGGTGGGCGCAAAGATGGCGGCGGGTGCGGAGAATGGCCCGATTTTGGCGTACGTCGGGAAGTTATAGTTCGCCGAAAGGGGCGGAGGGGGCGAAGGGAAACGGGAGCGGGATTTATTTGTTCGAGATGAATCCGGCGACGGGAGAGTTGAAGCAGCGGGAAGTTTTCGCGGATGGATCGAATCCGTCATGGCTCGATTTGAATCCGGCGAAGACGCATCTGTACGCGGCGAACGAGACGGCGGAGTTTCAAGGCGCGAAATCGGGATCGGTGACGGCATTCGCGATCGAGCGTCCGAGCGGGCGGCTGAAGGCGGTGAACGAAGTGAGTTCCGAAGGCGCGGGGCCGGCGCATTTGAGCGTGCATCCGTCGGGCAAGTTCGTCTTGGTGGCGAATTATGCGGGAGGGACGGTGGCGGTGCTGCCGGTGCGGGCGCGATGGCGGGTTGGGCGCGGCGACGGATGTGAAACACGACGAGGGCGCGGTGGGGCCGGCGAACGCGGCGAGCGCGCCGGTGGGGAGTTTCGCGATCAGCGGGCACGACCGGACGCACGCGCATATGATCCACGCCGATCCTTCGGGGCGGTTCGTGTTGTCGAGCGATTTGGGGATGGACCGGATATTGGTGTGGAAGTTCGACGCGGAGGCGGGCAAGCTGACGCCGAACGATCCGCCATCGGTTGCGGTGCCGCCGGGAGACGGGCCGCGGCATTTCGTGTTTCATCCGAACGGGCGATGGCTGTATTCGCTGCAGGAGGAAGGATCGACGCTGACGCTGTTCGACTACGACGCGGAGAAGGGGAGGCTGGCGGCGCGGCAGAAGATTTCGAGTTTGCCGAAGGGATTCGCGGGGACGAATTTCACGTCGGAGGTGAGGGTGTCGGGGGATGGACGATTCGTCTACGCGGCGAACCGGCTGCACGACAGCATCGGCGTATTCGCGGTGGGGGCGGACGGGAAGTTGACGTTTGCCAGCGAGACGTGGACGCGGGGCGATTATCCGCGCAGCTTCACCATCGATCCGGCGGGCAATTTTCTTTATTCGTGCAATCAGCGGGCGGATGCGATCGCCACGTTCCGGGTCGACAGAAAGACGGGGGCGTTGGCGTTCACGGGGCGGTACACGGCGGTGGGAACGCCGTCGATCGTGGTGTTTCTTGCGTAGCGGGGGCTGGTGAACGGGGTAAGCTGGATACCATGCCGCGGTATACATTGCCCTTCGTTTTTTGCTGGATCGCTTTCGCGCAGGCGGACGTTTCGCCCGCGGGTAAGTGGGTTTCGAATTTGAAGTACTTCGAAGATAACAATTACGACCGGCTGGAACTGGAGATAAACGGCGGGAAGCTGAGCGGAAAGCTGGGGGACGATACGTTTGAAGGGACGTTTAAAGATGGCCGGATCGAGGGAGTCGTCAAGACCGATTCGAAGGAGACGATCCGGCTGGCGGGCACGTTGAATGGGGACCGCATCGAAGGCGCGGCGACGGTGGTGGAGCAGAAGGTTGAACTGAAGTGGGAAGCGTATCGCGAACCGGAGAAGAGCGCGAGCGGACCGAAGACTCAGACGTTCGAACCTACGCGCTTTGAACACTATTTTTCGGATGCGGTTCCACCGGTGCTTCGCGTGAACCCCGGCGACACGGTGCAGACGTGGTCGGTGGACGCGGGAGGAACGGATCCGAAAGGAGTACGGCGGACGGCGGGCGGGAATCCGTTGACGGGTCCGTTTTTTGTAGAGGGAGCGGTGCCGGGCGATACGCTGGTTGTACACTTCAACCGCATCCGGCTGAACCGCGATTCGGCCATAAGCAGTCCGTTGATTGTGAGCGAGGCGCTCGATCCGGGGTACGTGGAAGAGCGGAAGAAAGTGGAAGGCTACGACGCCGATTGGAAGCTGGATTTGAAGGGCGGGTTTGCGTCGCTACAGAAGCCGACGGAGAAATTGAAGAATTACAAAGTGCCGCTGGCGCCGATGCTGGGCTGCGTGGGAGTGGCTCCGGCGGGAGGCGCGCGGTACCGGTCCGGGTATCTGGGCGATTTCGGCGGGAACATGGATTACAACCAATTGCGGGAGGGAGCGACGGTTTACCTGCCGGTGCATGTGCCGGGGGCGCTGCTGTTTGTGGGCGACGGGCACGCGGCGCAGGGGGCGGGCGAGCTGACGGGGAACGCGCTGGAGACTTCGATGGATATCGAGTTCACGGTGGACGTTGTGGCGGGAGGCGCGCCGCCGGAACCGAGGATGGAGAACGGCGAGTATCTGATGGCGAGCGGAATCGCGGGGAGTTTGGACGAGGCGTTCCGGGAGGCGACGACGAATCTGGTCCGGTGGCTCGAGAAAGCTTATAAGTTGAACGCGGCGGAGGTGTCGTCGGTGCTGGCGACGGCGATGGTGTACGACATCGCGGAGGTTGTCGATCCGCAGGTTCATGTGGTGGCGAAGGTGCCGAAGGCGGCGCTGGCGGGGCTTTGAACGGTTAGTGCGCAGAGGTTTGGTGACGCTGGCTGTGACGCTGTTTGCGGGCGGCGCGGCGGCGCAGCCGGGTCCGGAAACGGCGCGGGCGTTTGAGCGGTACTCGGACGCGGTGGCGGCGCGGGTGGAGGGGGAGCGTGGGACGGCGGGGTTTCTGAAATTGGGCGCCGATGCGGGCGCGCGGGCGCGATTGCGGGCAGGGGATGTGACGACGGTGGCGGCGGACACGCTGGGTTTGCGGCCGGCGGTCGCGATTCCCGGCGGGCAGGTGCAGCATTGGGTGGGAGCGGCGTTTATGCCGGCGATGACGATCGCGCGGGCGCTGCCGGCGTTGCGAGATTACAACAACCGGAAGCGCGAGATGGCGCCGGTGATTGTGGAGTCGAGCATTCTGTCGGGGAGTGGGGACGAGTTTCGCGTGTGGCTGCGGCTGCAACAGCGGGCGATCCTGCCGGCCGTTTTCGATTTGATTTTGCGGATTCGCTATCGGGCGCGGAAGGGTGGAGAGCTGGTGATCGAATCACGAACGGAGAGCGTGCGGGAGGTTCCGGGGGTGGGTGCGCCGCGCGGGGCGGAGGCGAGGGATCGGGGGTTGATGTGGGCGCTGGACGATTACTGGCGGTATGCGGAGGGGGACGGCGGAGTCTATGTGGAGTGCGAGGCGCTGGTGTTGTCGCGGCCGACGCCGGCGCTGTTAAGGTGGATCGCCGATCCGCTGGTGGCGCGGGCGTCGCGGCGGACGCTGGAGGCGACGCTGAAGGACACGGTGCGGATGGTGGAGCGGGGGCGGTGAGCGGCAACGCGCAAGGGCATCCCAAAAGCGGGCAGGCGCGTTCCGGCGGCGCGAGGGGAATCATCGAGTTGTGAGTGGGCTTTCGATTGCGGATGGAAGCGGTGAAAAATCGAATCATGCGAGACTTCTGGGACGATTTGCGGTTTGGTCTGCGCTTTTTCCGGAGCAGCCCGGGGTTCACCGCGGTGGCGGTGTTTACGCTGGCGTTGGGGATTGCGGCCAATACGACGGTGTTCAGTTGGGTGGACGGATTGTTGCTTCATCCGTTTCCGGGGGCGAGCGGCGGCGGGCGGTTGGCGGTGCTGGAGACGGTGACGACGGGTGCGCCAAATGGCGCGAATCAGATCTCGTATGTGGATTATCGCGACTATCGCGGCGGGTTGAAATCGATCGCCGGGCTGGCGGTACACCGGGAAGACGTGTTTAGCCTAGGCGAGACCGCCGGCGATACGCAGGCGTTGTGGGGCGAAATGGTTTCCGGGAATTATTTTGAGGTGCTGGGGGTGAAGGCGGCCCTGGGGCGGGTGTTCAGCGCCGAGGAGGATGGGGACCGGTTGGGTGCGTACCCGGTGGCGGTGATCAGCGACGGTTTCTGGCGGCGGCGTTTCCATGGCGATCCGCGGGTGGTGGGGAGGACGCTGCGGGTGAACCAGCGCGAGTTGACCATTGTCGGCGTGGCGCCGCGCGAGTTCCGCGGGACGATGCCGGGGCTGGCGTTCGACATTTGGGTTCCGGTGACGATGGGCGCGGAGTTGGGGATGATGAAAGAATCGGCCTTCCGCAACCGGGGAAGCAGGGGGCTGTATGCGCTGGCGCGGTTGCGGGCCGGCGTGGGGATCGATCAGGCGCGGGCGGAGGCGGCGACGTTCGCGCACAGCCTGGAGGTTTCGTTCCCGGAGAGCAACCGGGGAGTGAGCGCGACGATTCTGCCGGTGTGGGCGCTGCACGGCGGAGCGCCGGAGTTGCTGCTGAAACCGCTGCGGATTCTGATGGCGATTTCGATTCTGGTGCTGCTGATCGCCTGCGCGAACGTGGCGAATCTGCTGCTGGCGCGGTCGGTGGCGCGGCGGAAGGAGCTGAGCATTCGCCTGGCGCTGGGGGCGAGCGGCGGGCGATTGAGCCGGCAACTGTTGACGGAGACGATGCTGCTGGCGGGCGGCGGGGCGCTGGCCGGATTGGCGCTGGCGTCGTGGATGGGGGATTGGCTGCCGGCGCTGGTGCCGAAGATTCACGTCCCGGTGGCGCTGGGCTTCACGATGAACGGGCGGATTCTGGCGTTCACCGCGCTCGCGGGTGTGATGGCAACGCTGCTATCGGGCGCGGCGCCGGCGCTGTTCCGGCTGCGCTCCGACGTCCACGCGACACTGAAAGAAGCCGGCCGCGGCGGAAGCCTGGGCGTGCATTCGCACCGGACGCGGGGACTGCTTGTCGCGGCCGAAGCGGCGCTGGCGACGGTGGCTCTGATCGGAGCGGGGCTGTTCATCAAAAGTTTCCAGAACGCGAGGAAGATGGATCCGGGGTTTGATCGGAACCACGTCGTGCTGACGCGGTTTTACCTGGGAGGCAGCGGATTCTCGACGTTTGAGATGCAGCAGTTCTGCCTGCGGCTGCGCGAGCGGCTGCGCGCGAATCCCGGCGTGGCGGACGTCAGCTATGCCAATTACGCGCCGCTGGGGTCCGGCGCCGGTCCCTACGCGCGTATCGAGGTGGAAGGGTACTTGCCGGCCTTGGGCGAGTCGATGAACATTAACGATTACCTGGTTGCGCCGGGGTACTTCAAGACGCTGCGGATTCCGCTGCTCGAGGGGCGCGACTTCCGGGAGAGCGACGATGCGAACGCGGCGCCGGTAGTGATTGTGAACGAGTCCTTCGCGCGGAGGTACTTCCGTGGGGCGAACCCGGTGGGGCGCAAGGTGCGGTGCTTCGAGCAGTGGGCGACGGTGATCGGGGAGGCGAAGGATAGCCGGTATTTCAATGTCGCCGAAGCGCCGCGGCCGCATTTCTTCGCTCCGTTACCGGCAGGAACAGGGCGCGGGCGGCCAGCTCTATTTCTTCATTCGCGGTACGCGGGCGGCCGAGCGCGGCGATCGCCGGGTTGAGCAACGAAATCGCGGCGGTGGATGCGAGGGCGCGGGCCTTTGACGCGATGCCGCTGATCGAATGGACGGAGGTGACGCTGCTTGCCGCAGAAGGTGGCGGCGAATCTGCTGTCGGCGCTGGGGCTGATCGCGCTGATTCTGGCGGCGGCGGGGTTGTATAGCGTGATGGCGTATGCGGTGAGCCAGCGCACTCGGGAGATTGGCATCCGGATGGCGCTGGGCGCGCGGCCGCGCAAGGTATTGGCCGATGTGATGTGGCAAGGGGCGGCGCTGACGTTGGCGGGGCTGGCGGTGGGAATCGCGCTGTCGCTGGCGGGGGCGCGGCTGGTTGCGGGGATGCTGGTCGGGGTGAGCGCGAACGATCCGGCGACGTTCGCGGGGGCGGGGATTTTTCTTACGGCGGTGGCGCTGGTGGCGAGTTATGTGCCGGCGCGGCGGGCGGCGAGGGTGGACCCGATGGTGGCGCTGAGGCTGGAGTAGGGGGTGAATTAATCGTCGTAGTGGCTGAGGAGAAGTGTGGCGTCGTGATGGACGATGCCGAGCCGAAGGCGGTCCAGCCAGCCGGTGCGGCCAAGGACGTTTCGTTTGAATTCGAGGGGCGCGGCGAAATAGACCGTTGCCTCCAACTCCCACTCGAGACAGATCAGCTTCAAAGCATGGCCGTAAACGTCGAAGCGGCCTGTCGCCGTCCGGACAACCCGGTGCTCGCCGGTTTCGACTTCAATGCCCAACTGCCCGGCATAGTCTCTTTGGAAAATACAGAACGAAGCACCGGTATCCACTTTCGCCAGAAGCCGGACCTGCCGCAACTCATCCGCCTTGAGGGTGACGGACAGCTCTATGCCATCCGGAGTGCGTGAATAGTCGATTTTGGACCGGAACGCAAGCGTCTCCACGAGGCGTTCACCAGCCGGCGAAGGGAAGATCTTCGTCCTCGATTTCGATCACGAGGGGAGGTTGAGGACGGTTGGCGACCTTCGAGAATACTTCTCTAGACGTGAGGCCTGCGGCTAGCAAACAATCGCCTTCGAGAGCGATCCAGCGGCCGGAGAATTTGTGTCGATTCTCGGCGATCAACTTCATTTCCCGGGCGAATTGGCCGTCCTTCCGCGCGCGGGCATCAAGCTCCGGTAGGTTCTCTAGAAACCTCTCGCCGGAGGAAAGCTCGTCCGCGACGGAGATTTCGACGCTGAAGCAACCCGGATTCGGGAGTTGCCAGACGGTCTCGTCGAGTTGTTGGTTCGCGCTTTCCAGGGAATCGTTCATCGGCACAATTCCATGGTATCGGGAATGGAGGGGATGCCTAGCAGGCGGAGCGCAGTCACCTCGTCGCGGTAAATCCGCGAGGCTATTTCGGCGAACGGCACGTCTCCGGCAAATCTACGCTGCAAGCGCAGGAAGGCCGCGCCTTCGTGCTTAAGCGACTTGTCGACTACAAGCGCGCCATCGGAGCGGTAAAGGGAAACGCCGTAGAAAAGATACTCGCCAAGCGCATCTTTGTTCACAAGACAAGCGGTCGCTTTCGTAAAATCCGCAGCTCCCGGAGACACATGGAACGCGAGGGTCGTTTCCTGGGACTTGGGTGAGCACCGTACCACGTCGCGAATTCCGCTGGAAGCTCGATCGAAGGCTTGAACTAGCACCGGAGCGATTTCCCAGTGCGGGTTCCGGACGACGAACGCGACGGTGTCGAGTCCGATGCGAATGGCCGCGTCGAGCTTTCGAATCGTAATGCTGAGGTAGGTACCTCCGACATTGGCGGCGTCTTTGTTGAAGGAGAAGTCGCCGAGATCGACTCCGACGTTCCGAAGCACCGGGGCGAGGGCCAAAATGAATGGATTCGGAACGATCCATCGCTCCAGCCAGGGATCGGCAAAAGTCTGCATGTGCTCGAGGAACGACTCGTGAATTCGTGGCTGGCCCTCGGGGTTATTCACCAGCTAATTCTAGCCGATCCAGGCGACGTAATGAGCCCGAGCGAGGGAAGTACGCCGGGAGACGGGCGCCGGCGCGGCAACCGACGATTCCGCGGGTCACGTCCCTGGCCGATTCGCCGATATGGAAGAGCGAGATGGACTTTGCGTCGAATCGCGCTCCGGAGTTGCGAACGTCCGCCGATTCCCTTTCCAACGGCCGCGAGATTGGGCGTCTTGCGGAGATCTTGGAATGCCTGGAACAAGAGGGCGGGGACGCGATCCTGGACGTGGATCTGGAGAGTCGTGAGGTCTGGGGGAATTCGAGGGCGCGGAGACTTCTCGGAATGGGCGGTGAGGGGGAACGGCGGCGGCCCGATGCGTGGATGGAGGGGATTCATCCGGACGATCGAGGGCTGGTGACGGCGAGCCACCGGGCGTTTCTGGAGGGCGCGGTTCCGTCGTGGAGTCTGGAATACCGGTTTCAAACGGCGGAGGGAAGCTACCGGCGATTCTCCTGCCGCGGGTTGGCGGTTCGTAGGGAGGGGAAGCGCGTCGCAAGATTCCTGTGCTGTATGACCGATCGGGGGGAACACGCCGAGCAGGTGCGCGACGTGCTGTTCCTGCGGTCGCTCGATCCGATGTGCATCGGCACGCACACCGGAGATTTCCTGCGCGTCAATCCGGCGTGGGAGCAGGCGTTCGGCTTCACGGAAGCCGAGATGCAGAAGATGAAGTTTTTCGATATCGTGCATCCCGACGACCGTCCTTCGGCGAACGATGAGTTGCAGCGACGGACGGAGGGCAATCCGACGACGGAGTTGGAGTGCCGGTTTGTCTGCAAAGACGGGCAGGAGAAATGGTTCCTGTGGAGCGTATGGTCGGACGCCCCGGAGGGGTTGGCTTACGCCGTGGGGAAGGACATTTCGCTGCGCCGGCAGGCGGAGGCCGAGGTGCAGAACGCGAAAGAGGCGGCGGAGTCGGCGAACCGTGCCAAGAGCGAGTTTCTGGCGAATATGAGCCACGAGATCCGGACGCCGATGAACGGCATCCTGGGGATGACGGAGCTGGCGCTGGACACGGAGCTGAGCGCGGAGCAGCGCGGCTATCTGGACATGGTGAAAGTTTCGGCGGATTCGCTGCTGAACGTGATCAACGACATTCTGGATTTTTCGAAAATCGAAGCCGGGCGGCTGGAGATCGAGGCGGCGGGCTTCGACCTGCGCGCCAGTCTGGAGCCGGTGATGAAGACGCTGGCGCTGCGGGCGTCGCAAAAGAACGTGGAAGTCCTGTTTCATGTGGCGCCGGAAATTCCGGAAAGGCTGGTGGGGGACGTGGGACGTTTGCGCCAGGTGGCGATTAACCTGGTGGGGAACGCGATCAAATTCACCGAGCGGGGCGAGATCTCGCTGCAGGTGGAGAGGGAATCGGAGAAGGAGGGGAGCGTGGGTCTGCACTTCCGCGTCCGCGATACGGGGATCGGAATTCCGGCGGACAAGCGGGGGCGAATCTTCGACGCGTTCACGCAAGCCGATTGCTCGACGACGCGCCGCTACGGAGGGACGGGGTTGGGGTTGACCATTTCACGGCAGTTGGTGGAACGGATGGGCGGCCGGATGTGGGTAGAGAGCGAGGAGGGGGAAGGATCGACGTTTCACTTCACGATTGGATTCGGCGCCGGGGAGCGCCGTGCGGAGACAACACCGGCGGCGCCCGGGAGCCTGGAAGGCGCGCGGGTGCTGGTGGTGGACGACAATCTCACGAACCGGCGGATTCTGGGCGAGACGCTGGCGTCGTGGGGGATGCGGCCGAGCCTGGCCGAAGGCGCGCGCGCGGCGTTGGGGCTGCTCGACCAGGCCGCGGTCGCCGGGCATCCATTCCGCCTGCTTCTTGTCGATGCCAACATGCCGGAGATGGATGGATTCGAGTTGGTGCAAAGGATCCGGAGTGACGCAAGGCTCGAAAGCGCGGTGATCATGATGTTGACCTCCGGGGCGCAGCGCGGCGACGCGACGCGCTGCCGGGAGTTGGGCGTCGCGGCGTATCTCACCAAACCGATCGGCCAGCCGGAATTGCGGAGCGCGATTCTCGACGCGCTGGGCGCGCCGTCGACGGACGTTTCAGCGGCGGCGGGCATGGTGCTTCCGCGGCGAAGCGAAAGCGGGAAGCGGCTGCGCATTCTGCTGGCCGAGGACAATGTCGTGAATGAAAGGCTGGCGACGAGGATCCTCGAAAAGCGGGGGCACGTCGTGGTGCATGCCACGAACGGACGCGAGGCCATCGAGCGGTTTCAGCAGGGCGGGCTCGACTTGATTCTAATGGACGTGCAGATGCCGGAGGTGAGCGGCTTCGAGGCCGCGGCCGCTATCCGCGAAATGGAGCAGGCCCACGGCGGCCATATTCCGATTGTCGCGATGACCGCGCACGCCATGGAAGGCGACCGGGAGCGCTGCTTGAACGCCGGGATGGACGGATACATCGCCAAGCCCATCCGCGCCAAGGATCTGCTGGAGGAGATCGAGCGGAGGGGCGAGGCTCAGCAGTCTTTTTGGGCGAATTTGCCGGTGGATGCGTCGACGTAGATGGTGCATTCGGCGGTGCTGGGGGAGTCGCCCCACATGACGCGCCAGGCGGGGTCGGGGACGCGGTCGGTGAAGTCCAGGAGGAATTGGAGGGGGCGGTCGGGGTGCTTTTTGAGATAGGCCTCGACATGGGGTTGCTTGAGGGCGACTTTGAGGGCGTCGTCGGAGTCGTACTTGATGAAGGCGACGAGGAAGGAACGCTGGGAGGAGGAAGAGGATTCCTCGGGGCCGGCGAAGACGCCTTTGTGGAGATTGCCTTCGGACTCGATGGCGGACCAGGAGTAGGAACGGGAGCGGGCGCGGGAGGCGGAGGTGAAGACGGCTTGCCAAGCGCCGGCCTTGCCATCGGAGGCTTTGACGGAGGGCAGGTTGTAGCTTTGCAGTTGCACCGGGGACGCGTCGGAAGCCCAGCCGCGGGCGGAGATGTACATGCGCTGGAAGGCTTCGCGGCCGGTGATGGGAGGGTCGGGCGTGGCGAGTTCCTTCTTTTCGGCTTGTTGGGTGGCGGACTCGGAGCAGGCGGCGAGGGCGGCCAGGAGAAGGGAACAGGCGGCGATGTGGAGGCGTGGCATAAGCATAGATTTTACTCCGGCACGGAAATGGTGATGTTGCGGTATTTCATGCCGCCGGTGTGGTCGCCCTGGATGTAGAGGGGGCCGGGGGCGGCTTCGCGGCTGTCGAGAGCGCCGCCGGTGATGCCGGGGATCTCTTGGGCGTCGATGATTTTCACGTCGTCGCGGGTGACGCTGACGCGGCGGCCGACAAGGACGACGTCGTAGCTTTCCCACTGGCCGGGACGCGGCGGAACGGCTTGCGAGGGCGCGAGGAAGCCGTACACCGAACCCATGCCGTGGAATTTATCGTTGCGGTCGGCGGGTTCGTATTCCACTTGCAGCTCGTAGCGGCCGCGGAGGTAGACGCCGCTGTTGCCATCGTCGGGGCAGTTGTATTCGACGTGGAGTTTGAAGTCCTGGAAAGTGCGGGTGGTGCGGATGTTGGCGCCGGCGGCTTCGTTGACAAGCTCGCCGCCGATGGCTTTCCAGTGGTTGACGGGGGATTTGCCTTGCTCGGTGACGAGGGGTTCCCAGCCGGCTAGGGATTTGCCGTCGAAGAGGCGGATGGGCGCGCTCCAGGAGCCGGGCATCTTGCGGGCGAGGACGGGGGCGTGGAGGCCGGTGAGCGAGCCGGTGACGCCGTCGCCGCGTTTTTGCGTGCCGGTGAGTTTGCCGGATTTGGCGGTGATTTCCCAGGAGACGTCGATGGGCTTGCCGAACCACTCGGAGGTGACGAAGGAGAGCGTGGCGCCCGAGAGCTTGGCGTCCTTGGCGGTGTGGACGCTGGAGACGCGGCCGACGATGTGGACCTCGGGAGAGCCGTGGTTGTCGACGACCTCCATCCAGGAAGGATAGGTGGCTTCGGGGGTGACGATGGTAAGATCCCAGCGGCCGGCGAAGGGGTTGGTGGAGGCGTGGACGAGGAGAGCGAAGGAGGCGAGCGTGAGAAGGCGAAGGGCGTGCCGCATTTGGCTAACAGTTTATAAGATGCCGGCCAATTCGCGCAGGGATTGTTCGAAGGGCGGGCGGGCGACGCCGCGCTCGGTGACGATGGCGGAGACGTAGCGATGGGGAGTGACGTCGAAGGCGGGGTTTTCGACGGTGGTGTTTTCTGGGGCGATGGGGACGCCGTAGACGTGGGTGACTTCGGTGGGCGAGCGCTGTTCGATGGGGATTTGTGCGCCAGAGGCGAGGGTGAGGTCGAGGGTGGAAATGGGCGCCGCGACGTAGAAGGGGATGTTGTTTTCGTGGGCGAGGACGGCGACGGAATAGGTGCCGATCTTGTTGGCGACGTCGCCGTTGGCGGCGATGCGGTCGGCTCCGACGACGACGCAGCCGATGCGGCCGGATTTGAGGAAGTGGCCGGCCATGTTGTCGGTGATGAGGGTGGCGGGGATGGAATCCTGTTGCAATTCCCAGACGGTGAGGCGCGCGCCCTGGAGGAACGGGCGGGTTTCATCGGCGAAGACGGCGATGTGTTTGCCAGAGGCGACGGCGGCGCGGATGACGCCGAGGGCGGTGCCGTAGCCGGCGGTGGCGAGGGCGCCGGCGTTGCAATGGGTGAGGACGGCGAGGTTGTCGGGGACGAGCGGCGCGCCGTGGCGGCCGATGGCCTGGTTGATGGCGATGTCTTCGATGCGGATTTGTTTCGCTTCTTCGACCATGCGGCGGCGGAGTTCGGCGATGGGCAGCCCGCGCCATTCGGCAAACCGGCGCTGCATGCGGTCGATGGCCCAGAAGAGATTGACGGCGGTGGGGCGCGTGGCGGCGAGCGTGCCGCAGATTTGGGCGAAGTCCTCGTCGAGACGCGATTCATCGGCGTGAAGAAGGCCGAGGGCGACGCCCATGGCGGCGGCGACGCCGATGGCGGGAGCGCCGCGGATGACCATGGAGCGGATGGCCTCGGCGACCTCCTCATAACGAGTGCAGGTGACGTAGGCTTCGATCTGGGGAAGGCGGGTTTGGTCGATCATGACGACGCCCGCGGCGGTCCATTGAATTGTTTCTACCATTTTGCCGGAAGCGGCCCGGATTGGGCGATGAAGGCCGCGAGAAAGGTGATGTTGTAGGTTGCGTGGAGCGCGGTGGAGGCGAGGGTGGAACCGGTGCGGTAGCGAACCCAGCCGAAGACGGCGCCGGCGGCGAGGATCAGAAGGACGTGACGCCAGGACCATTGATATTCGGGGCCGTGGAGGAGGGCGAATAAGAGGGCGGTGAAGAGGATGCCGGCGAGCGGGGCCGAGGGAGCGAATGAAAAGAGGCATGAGGAATCCGCGGAACGCCAGCTCTTCGAAGAAGGGGCCGAGGAAAGCGACGCCGAGGACGAGGACGATCAGAGAAATGCGGGAGCCGAGGAGGCCGCGGAGGGGTTCGATCTCGATGCGCGGCGCGCCGATGGCGAGGCCGATGGCGCCGGTTGCGAAGGCGAGCACGGGGCCGCCGATCAGGGGGAAGGCGAGGCCGGAGCGGGGGAGGGTCCAGCCGAGCGCGGGCCAGAAGGGGCGGCGGTAACGGAGGCGCAGAAGCAGATAGAGAGCGTCGCACCATAGGGCGTACCAGACGAATTGGAAGAGGAGCGCGGAGGCTTCTTTCGACAGCGAGAAGTGGTGAAGGAGAGGCTCGGCGATGCGAAGGAACACCATGCTGACGAGCAGCAACGGGAGCCCGAGGCCGAGGAAGATGGCGAGGTCCTGGTAGTCCCAGATGGGGTCGCGGACGGGGACGCGGGCGGGGATCTCGACGGGATCGATCATGCGACTTTGCCCGTGCGCAGGACTTTGGCGAGAGCCTGGCCGGTGAAACTGCGGCGGGTGCGGGCGATGAGTTCGGGCGTGCCGGCGGCGACGAGATGGCCGCCTTTCTCGCCGCCTTCGGGGCCGAGGTCGATGACCCAGTCGGCCGATTTCACGACGTCGAGCTGGTGCTCGATGACGAGGACGGTGTTGCCGAGATCGACGAGGCGCTGGAGGACTTCGAGGAGGCGTTTGACGTCTTCGAAGTGGAGGCCGGTGGTGGGTTCGTCGAGGATGTAGAGGGTGCGGCCGGTTTGGCGGCGGCTGAGCTCGCGGGCGAGTTTGATGCGCTGGGCTTCGCCGCCGGAGAGGGTGGTGGAGGATTGGCCGAGGTGAATGTAGCCGAGACCGACTTCGACGAGCGTTTTGAGTTTGGCTTGAATGGCGGGGATGTTTTCGAGAGTGGCGAGGGCGTCTTCGACGCTCGATTCAAGGAGGGCGGCGACGGAGAGGCCTTTGTATTTCACCTGGAGGGTTTCGCTGTTGTAGCGGCGGCCGCGGCAGACGTCGCAGGTGACGTAGACGTCGGGGAGGAAATTCATTTCGATGCGCTTGAGGCCGTCGCCCTGGCAGGCTTCGCAGCGGCCGCCTTTGACGTTGAAGCTGAAGCGGCCGGCTTTGTAGCCGCGCTCGCGCGATTCGGGGAGCATGGCGTAGAGATCGCGGATGGCGGTGAAGACGCCGGTGTAGGTGGCGGGGTTGGAGCGGGGCGTGCGGCCGATGGGGGATTGGTCGATCTCGATGACTTTGTCGAGCAGG
Source organism: uncultured Acidobacteriota bacterium (assembly GCA_963823105.1). Lineage (GTDB taxonomy): Bacteria > Acidobacteriota > Terriglobia > Bryobacterales > Bryobacteraceae > JAJYKC01. The sequence goes on along the minus strand of CAWGKC010000001.1, from coordinate 586,705 downwards.
GCGAGGCCGTCGATGCGGGCGTGAGCGCCGGGTTCGGCGTGGCTGCCGTAGACTTCGCGGGCGACGGCGCGATAGAGGATGTCGCCGATGAGGGTGGACTTGCCGCTGCCGGAGACGCCGGTGACGACGATGAAGGAGCCGAGCGGGAATTCGACGGTGAGGTTTTTGAGGTTGTGCTCGGTGGCTCCGCGGACGGTGAGTTTTTTGCCGTTGCCGGGGCGGCGGACGGCGGGGATGGGGATGGAGACGGCGCCGGAAAGGTATTGACCGGTGAGGGAGGCGGGGTTGCGTTCGATTTCGAGGGGAGTGCCTTGGGCGACGAGAGCGCCGCCGAGGCGGCCGGCGCCGGGGCCGAGGTCGACGACGAAGTCGGCGCGGGCGATGGTTTCGGCGTCGTGCTCGACGACGAGGACGGTGTTGCCGAGATCGCGGAGTCGGGAGAGGGTGTCGATGAGGCGGTCGTTATCGCGAGAGTGCAGGCCGATGGAGGGTTCGTCGAGAACGTAGAGGACGCCGCGGAGTTTGGAGCCGATTTGCGTGGCGAGGCGGATGCGCTGGGCTTCGCCGCCGGAGAGGGTGGAGGCGGAGCGGTCGAGGCTCAGATAGCTGAGGCCGACGGCGTCGAGGAATTCCAGGCGCTGTTCGATCTCTTCGACGACGCGGCCGGCGACTTGGGTTTCGCGTTCGGTGAGAGTCCATTGGCGGACGGCGCCCAACATGCGGAGGATGGGGAGGGCGGTGAGCGTGGCGATGCCGGTTCCTTTGACTTTGACGGCGAGGCTGGAGGGGCGGAGGCGGCTGCCATGGCACTCGGGGCAAATCGACGGGGACATGTATTCCATGAGCCAGTCGCGATAGGAGGGAGAGGCTTCGTCGAACAATTCGCCGAGCAGGCGGAGGATGCCGCGGAAGTCCGGAGAGCCGTCGAGTAGAAGAGCCTGGGCGCGTTTGGTGAGGGAGGAGAAGGGTTTTTCGAGATCGACGCGGAGGCGGGAGGCGGCGGTGGTGACGAGGGAGACGATGGAGGCGGAATTGACGCCGGGGCCGAGGCCGCCGTCGAGGAGGGGCTTGGAGGGATCGACGATCACTTTGGCGGGATCGAAGTTCCATTTGCTGCCGAGGCCGTTGCAGGCGGGGCAGGCGCCGAACGGACTGTTGAAGGAGAACGAGCGGGGCTCGAGTTGGGGCACGCTGGCGCCGCAGTTGGGGCAGGCGAATTTTTGCGAATAGAGGCGCTCCTCGCCGTTGACGACGGCGACGATGACGAGGCCGGCGGCGAGTTTGGCGGCGGTTTCGATAGAGGCTTCGAGGCGCTGTTCGATGCCGGGCTTGACGAGGAGGCGGTCGACGACGACGTCGATCGAGTGATTCTTGCGTTTGTCGAGGGGGATGTCTTCGTCGAGCGAGCGGAGGATGCCGTCGATGCGGGCGCGGACGAAGCCCTGGCGGAGGAATTTTTCAAGCTCCTTGCGGTATTCGCCTTTGCGGCCGCGGACGACGGGGGCGAGGATCATGATGCGCTCGCCGTTCTTGAGGGCGAGCACTTGCTGGAGGATTTGCGCGGTGCTTTGGCGGGAGATTTCGATGTCGCAGGTGGGGCAGTGCGGGACGCCGATGGAGGAATAAAGGACGCGGAGGTAGTCGTAGATTTCGGTGATGGTGCCGACGGTGGAGCGCGGGCTGCGGTTGGTGGTTTTTTGTTCGATGGAGATGGCGGGGCTGAGGCCATCGATGGAGTCGACGTCGGGACGCTCCATTTGATCGAGGAACTGGCGGGCGTAAGGGGAGAGGGTTTCGACGTAGCGGCGCTGGCCTTCGGCGTAGATGGTGTCGAAGGCGAGCGAGGATTTTCCGGAGCCGCTGAGGCCGGTGACGACGGTGAAGCTGTTGCGCGGGATCGCGACGTCGATGTTTTTGAGGTTGTGTTGCCGCGCCCCGTGCACGGTGATGCGGTCCAGCATGGAGGGAGAACTTCTTAGTGTAGCAGCGGGGGCGCGGGGGGAGATTCCGATCGAACCGACTGGGTGCATTGTAGCTCTTGCGCGGTTGATGGTGGAATGGTAGATTGTAGGTATATTTCTACCATGGCCCTCAACATTAAGAACCTCGACGTCGAACGTCTGGCGGCGGAAGTAGCGAGCGCGGCCCATGAAACCAAGACGGAAGCGATCCGGAGGGCGCTGGCCGAACGCTTGGTCCGGCTGCGGGCGCGGCATGGGAAACGCGGCGGGCGTAAGGATCTGCGGGAGTATCTGGAGCGGAACGTGTGGCCTATGATGCCGCCCGGCGAGATGGGGCGGGTGATGAGCCGTGAAGAAGAGGACCGGATTCTGGGTTATGGGCCGGAGGGTTACTGAAGGGTGGTTTTGGATAGTTCCGCTATCGTCGCGATTCACCTTCGCGAGCCGGGGCACGAACGGCTGATCCGGAAGATCGGCGCCGCCGAGGTGGTGGTGGTTGGCGTTCCCACGCTCCTCGAAACGGCGATGGTGTTGACGGCCAGATTGGGCCACGATGCGCTTCCGATGCTCCTCGCTTTTCTGCGCCGCGTGGAGGCGAGGTGGTGCCGTTCCAGGAGGACATCTCGGCTTCGCGGTGTCGGCCTTCCTTCGATTCGGGCGCGGACGTCATCCGGCCGCTTTGAATTTCGGGGATTGCATGTCCTATGCTGTGGCGGCGTCGGCTGGGATGCCGCTGCTTTTCACCGGCGAAGATTTCCGCCGGACGGATATCGCGCGGGCCTGAGGTGGCGTGCGAATGTGCGAGAAGCGATTCGATATGTGGTCGAGGAGCGGACCAAGGCCATGGCGGTATTCGCCTTTGCGGCCGCGGACGACGGGGGCGAGGATCATGATGCGTTCGCCGTTCTTGAGAGCGAGCGCTTGCTGGAGGAGTAGAGGACGCGGAGGTAGTCGTAGATTTCGGTGACGGTGACGACGGTGAAGCTGTTGCGCGGGATCGCGACGTCGATGTTTTTGAGGTTGTGTTGCCGCGCCCCGTGCACGGTGATGCGGTCCAGCATGGAGGGAGAACTTCTTAGTGTAGCAGCGGGGGCGCGCGTTCTTCCGCGGAACAAGGCGTCTTTCCGAACGCGCCAAGACGCTATGATAACGGATTCATGAAATTGCGAATCCAGAAGGTTCACCCCGACGCCATTTTGCCGCAATACGCCCATGGGCCGAAGGAGGACGCGGGGATGGACTTGTACTCGGTGGAAGCGGTGACGCTGAAGCCGAACCACCCGGAACTGGTTCCCACGGGGCTAACGCTGGAGATCCCGCCCGGCTTTGAAGCGCAGATCCGGCCGCGCAGCGGGCTGGCGCTGAAGCACGCCATCACGCTGCCGAATAGCCCGGCGACCATCGACCCCGGCTATCGCGGCGAGGTGCGGGTGATTCTGCTGAACCTCGGCGTGGCGGAGTATACCGTGCAAAAGGGCGACCGCATCGCGCAGCTTGTGATCGCCCGCTATGAGGGGATCGAATGGGAGGAAGGCGCGTTAGGGGACAGCGCGCGCGGAGCGGGCGGGTTCGGTTCGTCGGGGCGCTAGGGCGGCCGCGGTTACGGCTGAAATTCGCCGCTGAGACGGCTGGCCAGCGGGCGTGTCTGCCCCGCATACTTGTTGCCGGCTTTTTTGTTATACGGCATGGACGACGGCGACGAGAGCTGCTCGAACGTAAACGAGCAGACGCGCATGCCGGGGTAGAGCGCGACCGGCATGCGTCCGAGATTGCTCAACTCCAGCGTCGCTTTTCCGGACCAACCCGGATCGAAGAGGCCGGCGGTGCCGTGAACGATGATGCCAATGCGGCCGAGGCTGGAGCGGCCTTCGAGGCGGCCGAGGACGTCGTCGTCAAGCTCCAGCGTCTCTTCGGTGATGGCGAGGACGAATTCGCGGGGCTGAAGGATGAACGATTCGCCGGCGGGCACGACGACCGGGCGCATGAGATCTTCAATGGCCCGTTTCTCTCGCAGATCGATGTAGGGATTGCGGCTGTGCTCGAACACGCTGAACTCGGCGCCGAGACGGAAGTCGACCGAACAACTGCCGAATTGCTCCGGCGGAAGCGCCGGCGAAACGCGAATCTTGCCCTCGGCGATGTAGCGCCGGATATCGACGTCGGAGAGAACCATCGCCCTTTAGCTTATCAATGAGACGCATGGAGGCGGACGTATAATTCGGCTATGAGGAAGGGAGCGGCGGGCGTGTTCTGCATGGCGATGGGCTGCGCGGCGCTGCTAGAGGCGGCGGACAACTATGCCGAACTGTTCTCCCAGGCGGCGGCGCTGAGCCAAGCGGGGAACTACGCGGGCGCCATCGCCAAGTACCGCGAAGCTCTCGCGCTACGGCCTGGCGCGCCCGAAGCGCTGAGTAATTTAGCGGTGGTGGATTACGCCGCCGGCAAGTATCGAGACGCCTGGGATTCGGCTTCGCAGGCGCTGGCGAAGCAGCCGGACTCCTCCCCCGCGGCGCTCATCGCCGGGTTGGCGGCGATCCGCCTGAACCGGTTGAAGGAAGCGGCCGCTCCGCTGGAACGCGTGCTGCGCGATCAGCCGGACAACCGCGACGCGCTGCTGGGGTTGGCGAGCGCGCGGCTCGGATTAGGACAATTTGACGAAGCGGCGCGGCTCTACGAAAAACGCACTTCGAGCGCGCCGGAGGACTCAAACGCCTGGTACGGACAGGCGGTGGTTTACGAACGCATGGCCGAAGACGCTTCACGGGCGCTTTCGAAGATGCCGGGGGCGGCGTACTTTTCAAAAAAACTTCTCGGCGAATATCTGCTCGCCGAAGGGAGCGGTCGGTTGGCCGAGGAAGCGTTTGGCGAAGCGGCGAAGGCCGCGGATACGGCGGCGCCGGAGGCGGAGGCGCAGTACGATAAGTCGCGCGCGCTGGCGGGAAAATCGCGCGAGGCTTTCTTGCGCTTCGTATCGCTGGCGCCGGATTCCTGGCAGGCGCACGTCTTTCTTGGCGATGTAAACCGCCAGCATCGGCAGTTTCCCGAAGCGCTCGATCATTACCTAAAAGCGGCGAAGCTGCAACCGGACAGTCCCGCGCCGCTGCTCGGCGCCGGCACCGTGTACTGGGAGTTGGGCGAGTTCGACGATGCCCGCAAGGCGTTGGAGGCCGCGCTGCGCCTCGATCCCGGCGCTCCGCGGGCGGCCTATGAACTCGCCAATATCGCCGTACGCCAACATCGCGACCGGGAGGCTGCGCCGTTGCTCGAAAAATTCCTTCAAGCCGAACCGGACGCATTGGCCGCGCGCGCCGATTTAGGCAAGGCGTATCTGCACATGGGCGAGTACGCGAAGGCGGCGGCGCAACTGCGGCTGGCGGCGCCGTCCGACGACAAAGGGGAGATCCACTATCAACTGGCGCAAGCGCTGAAAAAGTTGGGGAACGGAAAGGAAGCGGAGGAGGCGATGAACCGCTCCTCGGCGATCCGCCAGGCGGCGCTCGAACGCGAACGGCGTTTGCGCAGCCAGCCCTGATCTACTTGGGCGTGGCGGCGGCGCGCAGGCGCTTGTATTCGGCGAGCGCCTTTTCGGCCGGCGCATCCTGGCCCAGCAGTTTATAGGCCCGCCACAACAGAAAATGATAGCTGCCGTCGGGATCGGCGTTGGCGACTTTCTCCAATTCGTCGGCGGCGCGCCGCGGCTGTTTGTCGTGAAGAGCGATGCGCGCCAGAACGACCCGCGTGGCGGGGAGCGCGGGATTGCCTGCGACGGCGATGGCGGCGCGTTTCCGGGCGCCCACGTAGTCGTTATCGCGGATGAGAATGTCGGCGCAAATGGCATTCGCCTCGGGGTCCCGCGGCGAAAGTTTGAGAGCTTGGAGAAGAGGGGGTAAGGCGTCGTCGAACGCGCCCGTCTTCCAGTAGGCCGTGGCCAGCCCGAGATAACCGGCGGCCATTCCGGGAGCGAGACGGATGACGTTTTGATATTCGGGCACGGCGTCCACCAGCTTGCCCGACTCGCTCAGCGATTCGGCGAGGATCAAATGGGCTTCGATGGAATTCGGTTCGAGATCGATGGCGCGGCTCAAGGCTTTCCCGGCCTCGTCGAGCAGCGTCCTCCCCGCCACGGTATCGACGGATCCACCGCGCGCCGCCCTGCTGAGCTGTTCTTGCGCTAAGCTGCGGGCGGTGATCCCCAAGCCGTACCAGGCCTCGGCGGAGGACGGATCGGATTGCGCCAGTTTCTCGAAAATGGCGTGCGCCTCCTGAAAGCGGCGCAGCGCGACATAGCACTTGCCGAGCGCGAGCCTTGGCGCGGGCGCGGCGCGATCCCCGTCCACCGCGAGTTGGAGATAGGGCAGCGCTTCCGCGGCGCGATGCAGATCGACCAGCGAGACGCCGAGGAACAAATTGGCGGCCTCCAGATGAGAGTCGCCGCGCAAAGCGATTCGGAACTGTTCGATGGCCTTCGTGTTGTCGCCCGAAAGATGCAGCATCAAGCCGTAGTTGCTGCGAATGGGCGGAGAGTCCTCGCCGCCGGCGATGAGAGCGGCATAGAGCTTCGCGGCCTCCGCATAGCGTCCGGCGGACTGGGCTTCGTGGATGCGCGCCGCCAAGTCCGCTTCCTGCGCGAACAACGCTCCGCAACAGGCGATGAGAAGCCAGCGCACTTCCTCAGGTTAGGGCCGCGTGGCGGGCGATGTCCAGAGCCTCACCAATAGAGCTTCAAAGCGAGTTGAATGGAACGGCCGGGATAAGCGCCGGAGACCTGGCCAAACGTCGCGTCGCCGAAGGCGGTGTCGGGCGCGTAAAGGCCGGTGCGATTGAACAGGTTGTAAAACTCCGCCCGGAATTGCAGCTTGCTCGACTCGTTCCACAGCCCGAAGTATTTCTCCAGCGTCGCGTCGGTGTTGAGAATTCCCAGGGAACGTATGTAGCCGGCCGTGCGCGGCGCGTTGCCGAAAGTGAACGGCGCGGGCTGAGCGAAGGCGGCGGTGTTGAACCACTGATAGATCGACTGATTCGTGGCCGCGGGATTTCCCACGATGTTCGGACGCTGTCCGCCTCCAAAGGAATTCGTGTTGTTGTTGTTCGCGGTGAGAGAAAGCGGAAAGCCGTCCTTGAACGTCGAGATGCCGGTGATCTGCCAGCCGCCGAAGATGGCGTTGGATACTCCGTGCGTCAAATTGAGCGCTTTGCCCTTGCCAACCGGCAGCTCGTAAACATAGCTGGCGACGAGGGAGTGCGGAATGTCGTCGGCGGCGTAGGATTTTTCGAGCGCCGTGTCGTACCAGTTGCGAACGGTTTGGGCTTGACCGGCGGACCATCCTTCCGGGCCTTCGGAGTTTGTCAGGAATTTCGACCAGGTGTAGGAGACAAGGAACTGCAGACCGTTATGGAATCTCCGGCTCGCCGAGAGCGTCAAGGCGTTGTATGTGCTGAACGCGGACGGCGCTTGCACGTCGGTGACGCCCGTATACTCCGGAAACGGCCGCAGCAATTGGCCGTAGGGAATGGTTGGGCCGCCGATCGAGCTGTTGTTGATCACTCCGTAAAACGGATTGGCGACGGGATTCAATAGAGCGTTGCCGAGCGATAGATCGGCCGTGGGCAAGGCGTTCAACTGCGTCCCGCCGTTGCCGAAGAGAAGCTTCAGGCCATGGCTCCCGACGTAGTTGGCTTGCAGGATGGTATCGGGCATCACTTCGTATTGAAGACCGCCGGCCCATTGCTCGACATAGGGCGTAGGGCGGCCGCGGAAGACGGCGTTGATGCTCTGGCCGACGTTGGTCGCCGCGCCGGCGGATTTTCCCGGAGGCGATAACAGGCCATTCGGAAATGGGTTGCTGAGGAGGTTTTGCGGAGTGACGCCGTTGACGCTGCCGATGTACGGCGTCGTTTCAGTAAAGCCGTTCAGGCTCAGGCCTTGATAATCGCCGAACTCCATCGCCGGCGTGTAAAAAATGCCGTAGCCGGAACGGAACACGAGCTTGTCGATGGGCGAATAGGACAAACCGATCCGGGGCGCGAAATTGGCGGTCTGGGGAGCGTAGACGCCGCGAGGATTCGCGCCTCCGGTGTATTGAAGGGAACCGGGGAGATTCATGCCAACCTGGCTGCTGATTGGATTTTGCGCCAGCGTAAAGTACGAGAGCCGGTCGAACCGGTCCGTAGGCGCGGTTTGGATATCCCAGCGCAGGCCGAGGTTGAGAGTCAGGTGGCGAGTGACCTTCCATTGGTCGTTAATATAAGCGCCGTAGTATTTCTTCGTGAACGCGGCGTCGGCGTTGATCGTAGCGCCGCCGCCGTCGCCGGTGCCGAGCAGGAAAGAGGCCAGACCGACTCCGCTGTCCTGATTGGCCGAAACGGGAAACGGACCTTGGGTGAAATCCTGGCCGAAATTAAACGACGCCTGGGTCGAATTGAAAGTATTCAACACCAGAATAATCCCCGTGAATCCGACGGAGATGGTGTGCGAGCCGGCGATCTTGGTGACGTCCGCGCCGAAGGTCCGCGCCTCGCGCGGAGTGGCGTTAAGACCTCCCGATCCGAGGGAATTCATTCCGGCGATCGTCACGCTAGGGAATGCGCCGGGACCGCCGACGCTGTTGAGAAGAGCCGGGAGACCTACTTGCGTTACATCGAAAGGAACGCCCTGCGGTTTGCGTCCTTCCACCCAACGGCCCCATCCGAAATTCGTATCGAGAACCAGCGTGGGGGAAATGGCGAAGCTATAGCCCATGGCGCCGTCGAAGCGGTTGTCGGGCGCCAGTGTGCCGTTTCCACCGGGATCGTTGGTTCCGAAGAAATCGCCGGAAAGCTGCTTGAATTGCCGTTTTTGCGACCACCGCGCGAACAAGCGCTGGCTGTCGTTAATATTGTGATCGACACGGATCGTATATTGATCGCTGTCGGTGGGAAGACCGGCGGTGCCGGCGAAATTCTGCGTGCCGGTGAGAGGGCTGCCGGGCCGGTTCGGGTTTGGATAATAGCTGAGCAGTTTTATCGCGGAAGCGTCGAGAAGGCCCGCCGGGATGACGTTTCCCGGGAACGGATCTCGAACGAACTGGCCGTTCACCTGGCGGGTTGTGAACGGGTTATAGATCATCGCCAAGGTTCCGTCCGGATTAAAAGTTTGGGAGAAATTGCCTTGCCGTTCGAGCGCCGTGGGCACCGTGCTCACCAGCGTCGTGGGCGTCTGCTGCCGCAGTCCTTCGTAGGTCCCGAAGATGAAGGTCTTATCGCGTTGGTGGTAGAGCTTGGGGATATTGACGGGACCGCCGGCGGTGAATCCGAACTGATTCCGTTCAAAATGCGGGCGGGCCAAACCTTCCAGGTTATTAAAGTAATTATTGGCGTCGAAATCGCTGTTCCGCAGGAATTCGAAAGCGTCGCCGTGGAAATCCCGCGTGCCGGACTTGGTGATCGCGTTGACGACGTTGCCCATGCTCCAGCCGTATTGGGCGGAGAAGGAATTGGTCTGAATTTTAAACTCCTGAAGTTCGTCGACGCTGGGCACATAGATGATGCCGCCCCAATCGCCCGCGGCGTCCCAGTGGCCGTCCAACAGGAACGCGGTGGTGCCGAATCGAGCTCCGCCGAAGTTGAAAAACGAAATGTCCTGATCGACGTTCCCTTGCGAGCCCGGTGGATTGAGCGCCTGATTTTGCTGGGAATTATTGACGCTGGAGTCGAGGGAAACAAGCCCGAAGACGTTGCGGATGTTTAGCGGCAGCTCCACCGCTTGTTTGCTCCCCACCTCCGACCCGATGTCGGAATTTCCCGTGTCGAGAATCGGCGCGCTCGCCTCGACTTCAACCGTCTGCGCCACCGCGCCGATAGAGAGTTTCGCGTTCAACGTGGAGGACTGTCCCAGCTCAAGGACGATGTTGGTTTGCTTGTAGGTGCTGAAACCGGCCTTGTCGACGGTCAGTTGATATTGGCCGGGTGGAATGAGGTTGATCGAGTACGCGCCGGAGTCGCCGGTGGTGAATTCCCTTGTGAATCCCGTGGCCGGATTGGTGAGAGTGACCTTGGCGCCCGGAACGCCGGCGCCGTTGGGATCCTCCACCGTTCCATTCAACTGCGCGCTGGTGGCTTGGCTTTGCGCGTAACCGGTGACGCTAAACGAAAGCAAAAAAGCAGTGAATACGAGCCGGCGTGGCGTCATATTTTTCTCCCCGAAACCAAGAATTCGCCAACTTGGCGATGCTTACTTGGAGTTTACAGTCGTTCCCGGAAACGGTCAAGAACAAAATGAAACGAAACTAAAAAAAGTGGATCGTGTAATGCGGAAAACAAACGCCCTCAGGCGGCGAGTTCTTTGCGCAGGCAGCGGTCGATGGCGGCGGCCGCTTCCCGGCCTTCGGCGATCGCCCAGACGACGAGAGATTGGCCGCGGCGGGCGTCGCCTGCGGCGAAGACGTCGGGGACGCTGGAGGCGTAAGAAGAGTCTGTCTTGACATTGCCGCGGGCGTCGAGCGCTACGCCGAGTTGCGCGAGGAGACCGTCGCGCACGGGGCCGGTGAAACCCATGGCGAGCAGCACGAGATCGGCATCCACGGAGAATTCGGTGCCGGGGATAGGTTCGAACTTCGGCGCCGGTCCCACTTGCATGGCGTGAAGTTTTCGAACGTTGCCGTCCGAGTCGCCTTCCAAGCGCGCCGTGGCGAGGCTCCATTCGCGGCGGCCGCCTTCTTCATGTGCGCTCTCGACGCGAAGCTGGAGCGGCCACAGGGGCCAAGGCGTGTTCGCGGAGCGCTCGGACGGAGGAGTGGGCAGGATCTCCCATTGCCGGACGGAGGCCGCTTTTTGCCGGTGGGCGGTGCCCAGACAATCGGCCCCGGTGTCGCCGCCGCCGATGATGACCACGTGCTTCCCGGTGGCGAGGATCTGGTTGGGAACCGTGTCGCCGAGACAGACGCGATTGGCCTGAGGCAGGTACTCCATGGCGAAATGAACGCCGTTCAACTCGCGGCCGGGAACGGGCAAATCGCGCGGCCGCTCGGCTCCGGCGGCGAGCAGCACGGCGTGAAAAGTTTTGCGCAGTTCGTCGGCGGAAATATCCACCCCGGCGTGGACGCCCGCGCGGAATTCCACGCCCTCGGCGAGCAATTGATCGAGGCGGCGGTCGAGCACGCGCTTTTCGAGCTTGAATTCCGGGATGCCGTAGCGCAGCAGGCCTCCGATGCGATCGGCTTTTTCAAACACCACCACCCAGTGTCCGGCGCGGTTCAACTGTTGCGCGGCGGCAAGACCGGCGGGACCGGACCCGACGACGGCGATGCGCTTGCCGGTGCGTTCGCGAGGCGGCTCCGGCACGATCCATCCTTCGCCAAAAGCGTGTTCGACGATGGATTTTTCGATGGCCTTGATGGCCACGGGCGGCTCGTTGATGCCGAGCACGCAGGCCGCTTCGCAGGGCGCGGGACAGATGCGTCCGGTGAAGTCGGGAAAATTGTTGGTCGAGTGCAGCGTCCGGACGGCTTCCCGCCAGCGGTCGCGGTAGACCAGGTCGTTCCAATCGGGGATCAGGTTATTCACCGGGCAACCCGTATTGCAGAAGGGCACGCCGCAATCCATGCAGCGGGCGCCTTGGGTGCGGACGCTGTCGTCGGCGAAGGGCTGGTAAACCTCGAACCAATCGTTGACGCGCTCGGCCACGGGGCGGCGCACCGGCGTCTCGCGTTGGTATTCGAGGAAGCCGGTGATCTTACCCATGCGAAACCTCCTGGCCCGCCGCGGCGGAGCTTGCGGCGATGGGGGAGAAGCGAGGCCACGCCAAGGCGCGCGGGACGCCGAGGACGCGCTTGAATTCGTGCGGGAATACTTTCCAGAATCGAGGCAGCATCTCGCCCCAATTTTCGAGAATCCAACGGGCGCGCGGGCTGCCGGTCAGCTCGGCGTGGCGTTGAATCAGATTGTGAAGAGCCCGCAGGTCGTCGTTCGCCGTCACCGGTTCCAGATCGACGCTGGCGCGATTGCAAAGCACGGAAACGAAATCGCCCGATTCGTCGAGCACGAACGCGACGCCGCCGGTCATGCCGGCCGCGAAGTTGCGCCCCGCTTTGCCAAGCACGACGACCAGACCCTTGGTCATGTACTCGCAGCCGTGATCGCCGACTCCTTCGACCACCGCCGTGGCGCCGGAGTTGCGGACGGCGAAACGCTCCCCGGCCACGCCGTTGAAGAACGCCTCCCCGCTGGTGGCCCCATAGAGGGCGGTGTTGCCGATGAGGATGTTCTCCTCGGGAAGAAACGTGGAGGTCTTCGGAGGATAGACGACGATGCGTCCGCCGGAAAGCCCCTTGCCGGTATAGTCGTTCGCGTCGCCTTCGAGAGACAGCGAAACGCCCTTCGACAGAAACGCGCCGAAGCTCTGGCCCGCCGAGCCGTTGAACTCGAAGCGGATGGTCTCCTCCGGCAAACCTTCGGAACCGTAGCGCCGGGCGATTTCCCCGCTCAGCATCGCGCCGACCGTGCGATGAACGTTGCGAATGGGAAGCTTGAAGTGAACCGGCGCGCGGTGATCGAGCGCGTCGCGGGCGTGATCGATGAGTTTGAAATCGAGCGCCTGATCCAGACCGTGATCCTGCGCGATGGTGCATCGCCGCCCGACGCGGCCGGGCACTTGCGGGTTGTACAGAATGGCCGAAAAATCCAGCCCGCGCGCCTTCCAATGATCGACCGCCGGCGCCATTTCGATCATGTCGACGCGGCCGACCATCTCTTCCATCGTCCGGAAGCCGAGCGACGCCATGATCTCGCGCAATTCTTCGGCGATGTAGAAGAAGAAATTGATGACGTTCTCGGGCTGGCCGGCGAATTTCTTGCGCAGCGCCGGGTCCTGCGTGGCGATGCCGACCGGGCAGGTATTGAGATGGCACTTGCGCATCATGATGCAGCCCATCGAAACGAGCGGAGCGGTGGAGAAGCCGAACTCTTCGGCGCCCAGCAGAGCGGCGATGGCCACGTCGCGCCCGGTTTGCAGCTTGCCGTCGGTCTGGACGCAGATGCGGCTGCGCAGGTCGTTCATCACCAGCACCTGCTGCGTTTCGGCCAGGCCCAGCTCCCAGGGAATGCCCGCGTGCTTGATGGAGGTTAACGGCGACGCGCCCGTGCCTCCATCGTGGCCGCTGATCAAAACCACGTCGGCATGCGCTTTGGCGACGCCGGCGGCCACCGTGCCCACGCCCACCTCCGCCACCAGCTTCACCGAAATGCGCGCCTTCGGGTTGACGTTCTTCAGATCGTAGATCAACTGAGCCAGATCTTCGATCGAGTAAATATCGTGATGCGGCGGCGGCGAGATGAGCTGCACGCCGGCGATCGAATGGCGCACGCGGGCGATCTCATCGTCGACCTTGTGGCCCGGAAGCTGGCCGCCTTCGCCGGGCTTCGCGCCTTGCGCGATTTTGATTTGCAGCTCGTCGGCGTTTACCAAATAATTCGTGGTGACTCCGAAACGCGCGCTGGCCACTTGTTTGATGGCGCTGCGCCGCCAATCGCCGTTGGCGTCGCGCTCGAACCGCGCCTCGTCTTCCCCGCCCTCGCCGGTGTTCGACTTGCCCCCAATGCGGTTCATGGCGATCGCCAGCGTCTCGTGCGCTTCCTTGCTGATCGAGCCATACGACATCGCGCCGGTGGCGAAACGCTTGACGATCGAGGTGGCCGGCTCCACCTCTTCGAGCGGAACCGGATGCGGCACGGTGCGGAATTTCATCAGCCCGCGCAGCGTACACAAGCGGCGGCTCTGGTCGTCGATGAGCGCGGTGTATTCGCGGAACGTAGCGAAGCTCGACTGCCGGACGGCGTGCCGCAGTTTGCTCACCGTAAGCGGATTAAAGAGGTGGTATTCGCCGTTGGCGCGAAATTGATAGCTGCCGCCGGCTTCGAGGTCGGTGCTCGAACCGGTGGCCGGGATCAGCGAAAAATCGTGCTTGGCCTTGGCCTCCCGCGCCAGCGCCTCCAAACCCACCCCGTCGATGCGCGAGGGAGTGCCGGTGAAATAGCGCTCCACCAGCGATTTGCTGAGGCCGATGGCCTCGAAGACCTGCGCGCCGCGATAGCTTTGCAGCGTGGAGATTCCCATCTTCGAGAAGACTTTCAGCAGCCCTTTGTTGATGGCCTTCTTGTAGTTTTTCAGCGCCGATTCGAACGTCGCGCCGTGGGGAAGGTTGCCGCGGAGGGCCTGGTCTTCGAGCGTCTCGATCGCCAGATACGGATTGATGGCGCTGGCGCCGTAGCCGATGAGCAGGCAATAATGCATCACTTCGCGCGGCTCGCCGGATTCGATAATCAGCGCCACTTGCGTGCGCGTGCCGTCGCGGACCAGGTGATGATGGACAGCCGAGAGCGCGAGCAGGCTGGGGATGGGAGCGTACTCGTCGTCGATGCCGCGGTCGGAAAGGATGAGCACGGTGTATCCGCTCTTGATGGCGAGAGAGGCGCGGCGGCACAAGCCGTCGAGCGCCCGCTCCAACTCCCTCGCCCCTTCGCTGGCGCGGAAGAGCATGGGAAGCGTAGTGGCGAGAAAATCGCCCCAGGAAACGCGCCGCAGTTTTTCGAGATCGCGATTGGTGAGCAGCGGATGCGGAAGCTTCAGGGTGTGGCAGTGCTGCGGAGTCTCGGCCAATATATTGCGCTCCGTGCCGATGTAGCTGGTGAGCGACATCACCAGCTCCTCGCGGATGGGATCGATGGCCGGGTTCGTTACCTGGGCGAATAACTGTTTGAAGTAATGAAAGAGCGGCTGCGGCCGGTCGGAGAGACAGGCGAGCGGCGTGTCGGTTCCCATCGACCCGAGCGGCTCTTCGCCATTGGCAGCCATCGGCGCCAGCAGGATGCGCAGATCTTCCTCGGTGTAGCCAAAGGCGCGCTGGCGCGAAACGAGAGTGCCCAGGTCGGATTCATAAACGCGCGGCGGCTCGGGAAGCGTGTCGAGGGTGATCTGATTTTCCTTGAGCCATTGTCCGTAAGGTTGGCGGGCGGCGAGCGTGGCTTTGATCTCCTCGTCGGGAATGATCCGGCCTTGCACCGTATCCACCAACAACATGCGGCCCGGCTGGAGACGGCCTTTGTAGGCGACGTTCTCGGGCTTGATCGGCAACACGCCGATTTCGGAAGCGACGATCAGCAGCCCGTCCTTGGTGACCAGATAACGCGCGGGGCGCAATCCGTTGCGGTCGAGCGTGGCGCCGATGACGCGGCCGTCGGTGAAGGCCACCGCCGCCGGCCCGTCCCAGGGCTCCATCAACGACGCGTGATATTCGTAGAAGGCTTTCTTGGCGGGCTCCATAGTGGAGTCCGCATCCCATGCCTCTGGGATCAGCATCGCCATGACGTGCGGCAGACTGCGCCCGGACAGCGTGAGCAGTTCGACGGCGTTATCGAGCGCGGCCGAGTCGCTGCCTCCGGCCTGGATAATGGGCCGAAGCTTTTTGATGTCCTCCCCGAACAGCGGCGATTGAAGAACGCTCTCGCGCGCCGCCATCCAGTTCACGTTGCCGCGCACCGTGTTGATTTCCCCGTTGTGGCAGAGATAGCGGTAAGGATGCGCCAGCGGCCAAGTGGGGAACGTGTTCGTCGAAAACCGCTGGTGGACCAGGCAGAGCGCGCTGACGGCGTCGGGGTCGAGCAGTTCGTTATAAAACTTGCCGATTTGAGAAGCCAGCAGCAGTCCCTTATATATGACCGTGCGCGAGGAGAGCGACGGAATGTAAAAGAAGCTCTTATCGTGGATGGCCGAGTTGCCGATTTCCCATTCGGCCCGCTTGCGGATCACGAACAGTTTCCGTTCCAGTACGTCCTGGGTCATGCCGGCCGCGCCGCGAATGAAGATCTGTTCGATGTAGGGCTGGGAAGCGCGGGCGATGCGTCCGATGGCGTCGACATTCACCGGCGCGTCGCGCCAGCCGAGCACGCTCAGGCCTTCTTCGCGGACGATGCGCTCGATGATTCCTTCGCATAGCAAACGCTGCGACGGCTCGACCGGCAGAAACACCATCCCCAGTCCGTACTCGCCGGCCGGAGGAAGCGTGAACCCGAGCGCGGCGCACTCGCGGGCGAAAAACTTGTGCGGGATCTGAATCAGGATGCCCGCCCCGTCGCCCGTTTCCGGATCGCAACCGCAAGCTCCCCGATGGGTCAGGTTGATGAGCACCTGCAAACCCTTGAGAATAATGTCGTGCGAGGGCTCGCCGTTGATGTTTACCACGAATCCGATGCCGCAGGCGTCGTGTTCGTTGGCGGGATTATAGAGGCCTTGCTCGGCGGGGAGTGAGTTGGAATACACCACTGGGGTTACCTCGTCCAACGGGGAATAAAGGGAGTATAGCAGAGGCTCAAACTATTAATCAAATAGAATATGGCTTGACTATCAATAAGCATACCTTATAATAAGAGTAACCCTGTGTCCTTCGAACATTTGAAGCTATTCATCGACGTCGCGCAGAGCCGGAGCCTGAGCCGGGGCGCGGCTCTCAACGGCATGAGCCAATCCGCGGCCAGCCAGCATGTGCAGGAGCTGGAGCGATCGCTGGAGGCGGAACTGCTGGACCGTTCCAGCCGGCCGCTGACGGTTACGGAGGCTGGGCGGGCGTATCTTGACTTTTGCCGCGACGTGTTGCGCCGGAAAGAGGCGATGGAAGCGGAACTGGACCGCTTCAAAAACGAAACGGAAGGGGTGGTGCGGGTGGCATCGATCTACTCCGTAGGGCTTTCGGAGATGTCGGAACTGGAGGCCGAATTTTCGCGTGTCTGCCCCCAGGCGCGCCTGGAAGTGGAGTATCTGCGGCCGGAGAAGGTATGGGAAGCCGTGGTGTCGGGAGCGGCGGAATTGGGATTGATGAGCTACGCCGAGGGTACCCGCGAAGTGGCCGTGCTCCCGTGGCGTCAGGAGGAGATGGTGCTGGCGGTGGCGCCTGGGAATCCATTGGCGGATTGTCCGGCGGTGGCGCCGGAGGCGCTCGACGGAATCGATTTTGTGGGTTTCGACGAGGATCTGCCCATTCGCCGCGACGTGGACCGTTTTCTTCGCGAACACGGCGTCGGCGTGCGGGTGGCGCTGCACTTCGACAACTTGCAGATGATTAAAGAAGCGGTGGCCCACGGCGTCGGCGTTAGCATTATGCCGGGGCGCATCATGAAAACGGAGACGAGCCAAGGGAGGCTGGTGGCCATTCCGTTCCGCGGCGGAGAACTGTTCCGTCCGCTGTCGATCGTCCATCGGAAGAAGAAGCGCTTTACCCGCGCCGGTCAGGCATTCCTCGATCTACTGCAAGCACAACCGGCGGGCAGTCCCGCGTTGATCGCGGGCTGAGCGTTACGCCTCGACCGCCAACGGCAGCGCCGGATAGTCGATATAGCCGCGCGCGCCGCCGCCATAGAACGTGGTTACGTCCGGGAGATTGAGACTCGCGGAGCTTGCGAGCCGCTTGGGGAGATCGGGATTCGCGAGGAACAAAACTCCGAAGGCGATGGCGTCGGCCTCCCCCGCCTCGATCGCCCGCTCGGCCGTTTCTCCGCTGTAGCCGCCGTTGGCGATCAGCGGACCTTGAAAGACGGCGCGCATCGCCGGCGTGACCCTTTCGCCCACGGCTTTGGGCCGGATGCCGTCGGCGATCGGCTCCATGACGTGGAGATAGGCCAGTCCGAATCCGTTCAGTATCGCCGCGGCTCGCGTGAAAGTCGCGGCGGGATTCGAGTCGCTCATGCTGTTGAACGGGTTCGTTGGCGACAGGCGGACTCCAACCCGCCCCGGAGTCCAAGCGCCGCAGACCGCCTCGGTGACTTCGCGTAGAAAGCGCATCCGGTTCTCGAGCGATCCGCCATAGGCGTCGGTGCGATGGTTCGATCCGTCGCGAAGGAATTGGTCGATCAGATAGCCATTCGCTCCGTGGATCTCCACGCCATCGAATCCCGCGTCTCGCGCGCGGACAGCGGCTTCTGCGTAACGCGCCACAATTCCGGGAATCTCGTCCGTTTCGAGCGCTCGCGGGGTAACGAAAGGCGCTTGCGTGGAACCGGTGAACGTCATTCCGTCCGGTCGAATCGCCGAAGGAGCGACCGGGAGCGCGCCGTTCGGCTGCAAGGCCGGGTGGGAGATGCGCCCGACGTGCCAAAGCTGAAGAAAGATGCGCCCGCCTTCCTTATGGACCGCCTGGGTGACTCCGCGCCAGCCTTCGGCCTGGACATCGGTATGGATTCCGGGGGTACCGGGATATCCCTGACCCTCCGGACAGATTTGAGTCGCCTCGCTAACGATTAATCCCGCGGCCGCGCGCTGCCGGTAGTAGACGGCGTTCATCGCCGTGGGTACATTGCCCGCGCCGGCGCGGTTGCGGGTCAGAGGCGCCATAATCACGCGGTTTGGAAGGCGGACGGCGCCAATGGCGAGAGGCGAAAAAAGACGGGGGTAGTTAGGCATCTAGGGGTTGGATGCGGGAGGTGAAATCTCGATTCACGGACCGGGCCGTGGGGAGCGTCAGAAAGGCGGTGACAAAAATCCGCATACCAATTTCCCTATACGGGTGAATCACTTACAGCCGCTCTAAGTATTCGGCCGATTCGCGCCGAAATAACGTGAGGGTAACGAAGAAGGACTTCCGAGATCGAGCGTCGATCCGGAGGCCGGAAAGGACCCTTACACAAATGCCGATGCCACACGTTTTCTGGTTCTAGTTAGCTACCAAATTACATCCTGGACGACCCGCCGGTGTCGCGGGTCCGAAATCATATTTTGCAGGTTTTGCCGGTTCGTGCAAACTTTTTGCACTTTTGACGCTCAGAAGCCTTGCATTCCCCGAAGTCTCTGCTATACTCTGAAGTATCAACATTTAGTACTAGTACTACTGTAGGTACTAAGAGTTATGGGGACTTGCTTTACGCTTCGGTCGCGCTTGGGCGTCCCGCTTCTGGTGCTGTGCCTCAGCGGATGCCATCGGCAAATCGTTCGATCTCCGGATCTCAGCGAGAATCCGCGCCTGCTGGCGCTGCATCGCGAGGCCGCGCTGCTTACGCGGAAGGGCTCGTTCGCGGAGGCGGAGGCGAAGTATGGCGAAGCTTATCGGCTGGCGCTTTTGGACGGGCGGCGGGCGCTGGCATCGCGCTATCTGGCCAATGTTGGCAACCTCCATTATGTCCGGTTCGAGTTGCGCAGCGCTCTGGGGTTCGATCTAAGGGCGCTCGATCTGGCCGAAAAGGACCACGACACCGTGGGTGCGGCGAGGATATCGTCCAACTTAACCTCACTCTACGTTCAAACAGGCAATTTCACCGCGGCGCGGATCGGCGCGGAACGAGGGCTGCGGCAGGTTGTGGGAGCGGGACCGAGCGAGGAACGGGCGACGCTGCTGATGTTCCTGGGGTTGGCTGAGGCCAACGGCGGCCAGGACGCGAAGGCGGAGGGAACGTTTTCCGAGGCGATCAAAGAAGCGGCCGGAACGGGCAACGGCGAACTGCTGGCGATGGCGTGGGACTATCTGGGATTCGAGCGCCTATCGAGTTTTGAGCGGACGAGGCGGGGAACGCTCGCCGCGGCCGAGCGGGCGCTGCTGGCCTCCTATCGGCTTCAGCGCTTGTTTCACTATGAAAATCAAGCGACGACCTATTCCCATTTGAGCGAACTGCGCGAGCAGCAGGGCGACACCGAGGCGGCCCGTTCCCTGCTCGAGCGGGCGATGGAAAACACCTCGATGGAAGTTCCGTCGTGGTATTTGCATTTTCAGTCGGCGCGGTTATACCGGGCCGAAGGACGCCGGGACGATGCGTTGCGGGATTATCGAACGGCCATTGCGGAAGCCTCCGGATGGCGCGACGGGCTGGCGCCAACCGACGCCCTCCGCAGCGCCGCGTCTTATTGGCGGCTGCCCGATCTATATTCCCAATTTATCGACGTATTGATCGCGAGTCCCGACTTTAGCCGGCCGGGATCCTCCGCAGCCGAGGAGGCGTTTCACGCGGCCGAGGAGCAGCGTTCGGCCGCGCTTCGCCAGACGTTGCTCGACTGGAAAACGCGCCCTCAGGATCTGCCCGACGAATATTGGCGGACGCTGGGACAAATTCGGGCGGTCCGGATGGCTCTGCTGTCGCGGGATACTCCCGAGCTGAGGGCCAGCGCGGCGGAACTGCGGCAGAGTCTCGAAGAGATCGAAGCGCGCTCCCTCTCACCCTTTGGAAATACTCCCACGACGAACGGGGAGAACTTCTCCACCGGAAATACACTGAGTGGTATTCAAAGGCGCCTGAGCGTGGGCGAAGTGTTGCTAAGTTTCCATTTTGGATCGGACGCATCCTGCGTCTGGGCCGTCACCCGGGAGGGATTCGAAGCGCACCGTTTACAAAAAGCGCCCATTTTAAGCCTCGCGGAGAAGTTCCTGGTGTCGGTGAAGAACGAGAGTCCCGAATCCGAAGCGGTGGGCAGGACGCTGTATTCCCGCCTCTTTGGGCAACTGAGCGCACCGGCGAGCGGGAAACCGGCCTGGGTATTGACGAGCGAAGAGACGCTGATGCGCACGCCTTTGGCGGCCTTGCGGCCGGGAACCGGAGGGTACCTGGCGGAGCGGCACTCGATTCGTTTCATACCGAGCGCGTTTCTGATCGGGCCGGATCAGAGCCGGGCCGGGCGGGACGGCGGCTTTCTGGGGATCGGAGACGGCATCTATAATCGCGCCGACGTTCGTTGGAACCGGCCGCTGGCGAATCCCTCCAGCGCGCAGGCAGCCATGGAACTGCCGCGTCTGGTGGGTAGCGGGCGGGAATTGTACGCTTGCGCTCACGCCTGGGGCGGAAGAACGGTTTCGGTATTGACCGGCGCGCAGGCCAACCGGAACACGGTGGTGCGGGCGTTTCAGACTCCGCCGGCGATCGTCCATATCGCCGCTCACGTGCTGGACACGGGCGAAGGCGGCGAGGATTCCGTGATCGCCTTGGGGTTAAACCGCGACGGAAGCGAGGACGTCCTCACCCACTATGATGTGGCGCGCCTTCCGATGGCTGGGGGAACGGTGGTCATGAGCGGGTGCAGTTCGGCTTCCGCCGCATCGCCCGAGCCCACGGGGATTCTCGGGCTGGCGCGGGCGTGGCTGGTGGCGGGCGCGGGATCGGTGGTCGGCACGCGCTGGGCGTATCCGGACGACACCGGCGCGCTATTCCAGGTTTTTTACCGGCGATTGCGAGACCAGAACGGAACACCCAGGGGGGGAGCGGTCGCCGAGGCGCTACAGATGGCGCAAATCGAGATGATTCGTAGCGGTTCGTGGCGGGCCAGCCCGAAGTACTGGGCCTCCTTCTACACGATTGGAAAGGATTAAGCGACACCATGTTTGCAGCGCGAAGGGCCCCCGACCAAAGCGCCGAGCCGATCGAAAATCGGCTGGCGGCGACTCCGATTGACGCCAAACCGGTCGCCGAAGCCGACCCGGCTCCCTCCGGGATCGATTGGCCCGCACTGGTGGCGCGCATCCGCGCCGGCGACGAGTCGGCCATGGAGGAGCTCTATCGCGTTTTTTCGAGAGGCGTCCGTTATTATCTCTGCCGGCAGTTGGGACCGCAGGAGCTGGACGACCGCGTTCACGACGCCTTTCTGATCGTCGTTCAGGCCATTCAACGGGGCGATCTGCGGGAACCGGAGCGCCTGATGGGATTTGTCCGTACCGTCGTTCGCCGCCAGGTGGCCGCTCACATCGATCACGCCGTTCACAGCCGGAAAGAAGAAGTGGACCTGGAAGTCGGCTCGCGAATCGCCGATTTCCGTCACAATCCGGAAAGCAACGCCGCCGAGCGCCAGCGGGCCGAGTTGATGGCGCATGTCCTGAGAGGGCTTTCGGCGAAGGACCGCGAGATCCTCACCCGCTTCTATCTCCGTGAGCAGCCTCAAGAACAGATCTGCGAGGAGATGGCGCTGAGCGAGACCCAGTTCCGGCTGCTCAAGTCCAGGGCCAAAGCCCGTTTCGGCGAATTGGGCAAGCGAAAACTACAGCAAGGCGCGCTCCACCGAATTATACTGAGAACTTCGTCGCTGCGATCTCACTAATGTCGTAGGGCGGAAGTTTAGTGAGGGAGGCTCGGCGGGCCGTAGTCTTCCCGGAGGCGTTATGGCCGTTCAGTTGGATCTCCGGCATCATCCCATGGAAGAAGTTCTCGAAAGGTATGCGTTGGGTAACGCCCGCGCCGCGGAAATCGAGCCGCTTGAGGAACATCTGCTTGTCTGTTCCGATTGCCAAGAGCGCCTCTCAGAGACCGATCATTATATTTTCGCGCTTCGGGACGCCACGAAAATCCTCGCCGGCGAGTCCCTCGCGAAGCGCCCGGCGGCGAATCTCTGGCCGGTGTGGGCGGTGGGTTTCGCCGCGCTGGCGATGGCTCTGGTACTAATCCCCGCTCATCTTCGCCCCGTACCCGCCCAGGAGATCTTCCTCGAAACCTCGCGCGGCGCGGAACCGCGGTTAATTCAACCGGTCTCGGCCGGACGTCCCTTCGCCATCAACGTCGCGGTGACGGAGCTGGCGAAATCGCCCACGTACGGGCTGGAGTTGTTGGACGACACGGGCAAAACGAAGTGGTCCGGAACCGCCCGGACGGACGCCGGACGCCTGCGGGCTCAAGTTCCGATCCTGCTTGCGCCCGGACAATATTGGGTGCGTATTTACCTGCCTTCCACTCCCCCCGGTCTCCTCCGGGAATTCGGACTGCAAGCCAGATAGGCGGAGCATTTTCTCCCTTCAGCCCGGTTCGCGAATAGAACCACTGGTACCAACGTCCAAGCTATTCGTTCTAATAGGTTCTAAGCGCGGATTTCCTTTGACCGGTCTCCGGCGTGTGGCTATACTTAGCGTAGGCCGGCTCACGAAGCTCCCGTAAAGATTCCCAAGGAAATCGGGGCGCCGATGCGGCCTAGCTCGTATGAATTCGCGGCGGAGCCGCGCGGAGGAAATTCCCATGTTTCGCAAGCATTTTTTCGCGGTGGCCGCGCTGTGCCCGGCCGCCTGCGTTTTATCGTTCGCTCAACTTACGGTCACACTGACACCGAGCCTGGCGCCTCCCCAGCAAGTCGGGACACCTGTGACGTTCACGGCCGCGGCCACCGGAGGGTCCGGCTACTACGACTTTCAGTTCACCGCCAATATTACCTCCGCCCCGAAAGAGATTAAGCAGGACTTCGACGCCGAGAACACGTTCGCCTGGGCCACCGGCATGAAGGAGGGAACATATACGATCGGCGTGACGGCCCGCGACGTGACCAACAAAAGCCTGCGCGGGTATTCGGCGTTTGCCTATGCGGTCACTCCGGCTCTGGCGTCCGGAGCGCAAACGGTGAACGCGACGGCGAATCCGCTGGTGGCTCTGTTCAGCGCGCCCGCGTGTCCTGCGGGCGGGGCGATGCGGGTGATTTTCTTCCAGTACGTGGCCAGCTCCGGATTGGCCGGCGCGCAGCGCAGATCCGCCACGAACCGGCAGCCCTGCGACGACGTGACCAGCATGAACTTCTATATCGCGGGCATGTACGCCAACTCCACCTATGTCATGTTCTGGCAGACGGTCGATAAGTCCGGGAAGCAGTTGGCCAAGGGCGCGCCGCTCCATTTCAAGACGGGGGGTCTGCCGGCCGGACTCGCGGTTCCCTCGCCGATCGCGGCCGCATCCTCTTCACCCAATCTCACCGACCCGGACCAGCAGTATCCGGTGATCCTGCAGGGCTTCGTGCCGACGACAACTCCCTACACCACTACGGCGACGGATTTGGCGGGGAATGTGTTGTGGATGCTGCCCTACGAGGCGCCGCTGTTCACTCGCGCCGAGAACGGCGGCAAAATACTGTTTCTCGAAACGCCGCTCATCGAGCAGTCCAACCCCGATCCCTACGCCCAGCAGTTCCGGGAAGTGGACCTGGCTGGGAATCAACTGCTTCAAACGAACGCCGAGATCGTCAGCGAACAACTCGCCGCGATGGGCAAGCACCCTATCACCGCCTTCTCGCACGAGTTGGCCCGGCTTCCGAGTGGCGGGTTCATGACCATCGGAGTCGACGAGAGGATGATCACCAACGGCAACCAATGCGGACTCACCGGAGGCCTGCCGAACACCTGCGACGTGCTGGGCGACGTGGTGATCGTTCTCGACGCCAATCTGCAGGTCGCCTGGGCCTGGGACGCCTTCGATCAGGGCTCCTACACCGATTCCACGGGCACGCATCAGTTGGTGGATCAGCCGGCCGTGCTGGGGGAAACCTGCACGCCGAACTACGCCGGTTGCCCGGCTTTTTACCTGGCCCCGGTCGCCAACGACTGGACCCACTCCAATTCGTTGCAACTGACCGCCGACGGCAATATCATCCTTTCGATCCGCCATCTGGATTGGATCGTCAAGCTGAACTACGGTGGCGGCGCCGGCGACGGACACATCCTGTGGCGCATGGGGCCGAACGGCGATTTCAGCCTCACGACGATTCATACTCAGGGCACGGAGGATCTATCCGTTTATCCCTGGTTTTCGCACCAGCACGAACCGACGTTCGCCTTCGGCGACCAATTGATCAACGGCGTGCAGATACTTGAGGTTTTCGACGACGGCAATACCCGCATCGCCGACATCGACGGCGTCGGCGATCCGAACGGCCACAGCCGCGGCCAGGTGTACGCCGTGAACGAAGCCGCGCTCCAGGCCAATCTCAACACCAACTCCGATCTGGGAGTGTATGCGTTCGCGCTCGGCAGCGCACAGATCCTGCCGAACGGAAACATGTTCTTCGACGCCGGCGCGATCGGGCCGAAACCCGGACCATGGTATGGCCTGGAGTTGGAGACCGATCCGAACGGAATCCCCGTCTTCATCCTTCAGATCGCCAGCGGGACACAGACCAGCAGCGCCCTCACTTACCGCACCTTCCGGATGCCCAACCTGTACACCGCGACGGAATAGGTTGGGCGGTCCTTAGTACCATCGGGAGTACCATCGTGCCTCTTATCGGTACGCTGGAATACGGCTTTTGTCTTGACTCGGATCGAGGGCGCCGCTATACTCCTTTTCACGCGGTCAACATCGGCGGGCATTTCCCGGCTCCGCGGCTTGGCTTAATGGAAGTGGAGGAATGGGTATGAACTCGATTTTTGCGCGGGCGGCGGTGCTGTGGTTCGGCGCCGCGCCCGTCGTTTTGTTCGGGCAGTTGACAGTGGCCCTGAATACGAACCTGGCGGCGCCGCAACCGGTAGGAACGCGGATCACGATGACGGCGACGGCCAGCGGCGGTTCCGGCAAGTACGATTACCAGTTCACGGCCAACCTCTCGGGTTCGGCGACGCAGGTCATTCAGGATTTCGTCCCCACCGACAATTTCGAGTGGGCGCCGACGCTGAAGGAAGGCAGCTATCTGCTGGGCGTCACGGTTCGCGACCTGACGAATAAATCTTCGCGCGCTTCGACGTCGATCATCTATGCGGTAACTCCGGCGCTGAACCAAGGCGCCGAGGCGATCCATCACACCGCGAATACGCTGGTGGCGTTGTTCAGCGCGCCCGCGTGCCCGGCGGGGGACTCCATGCGGGTCGTGTTTTTCCAGGCTGTCGCGGGATCTCGAAGGTTCACCACCGATAATCGGCCCTGCGACGGCGCCACCAGCATGAACTTTTACATCGGCGGAATGTACCAGAGTTCCGTTTACACGATGGTTTCACAGACTCTGGACGCATCGGGAAACATCGTCGGCTCGGGTTCGCCGCTGGGTTTCACGACCGGCGCGATTCCACCGTCGGTTTCCCTTCCGGCGTCGATTTTCGTGCCTCCGTCCTCGCCCAACTTAGTGGACCCCGACCAGCAGTTGCCGTTCATTATTCAAGGTTTCCTTCCTTCCTTCGGGACTTCCTATAAACTCGCGGCAACCGATTTAGAAGGCAAATACGTTTGGTACAACCCATATACGACTCCGCTGTTCACCCGCACCGACTCCGGCGGAAGGTTCTTCATTCTTTATCTGACCCAGATCAATCCAAACGTTCCCGATCCTTATTCTCAGCAATTCCGCGAGATCGATCTGGCCGGGAATTTGCTGATCGAAACGAACGCCGAAATTCTCAGCGAGCAATTGGTGGCCAACGGCAAGCACGCGATCACGGGGTTTTCGCACGACCTGGCACGCCTTCCCAACGGCGATTTACTGACGATCGGCTCCGAAGAACGGATCGTCACCAACGCCTTTCAATGCGGTTCGACGAATGGCGTACCGAACTCGTGCGACGTGTTGGGCGACGAGGTGATCGTGCTCGATCACAACATGCAGTACAAATGGTCCTTCGACGAGTTCGATCAAGGCCAATATAATACCCCTTCGGGGGTTCAAGAACTCATCAACCGGCCCGCGATCCTGGGAGAGACCTGCACACCTGGCCGCGGAGGTTGCCCGCCGTTCTTCCTGGCTCCGGTCGCCAACGACTGGACGCATTGCAATTCCGCTCAGATGACGGCGGATGGAAACGTACTATTGTCCATGCGCCATCAGGACTGGGTGGTCAAGCTGAACTACGGCAACGGAGCGGGCGACGGCCATATCATGTGGCGTCTGGGCAATCAGGGAGATTTCACGCTCGACACCAGCCATACGCACGGAACGGAAGATCTGGCGATTTTCCCGTGGTTCTCGCATCAGCACGACGCCAGCTTCGCCTACGGTCCCGGGACGATCGGACCCAACGCCACCTTCATCGTCTTCGACGACGGCAATACGCGCCGCACTCCGCCCTACGATCCGGAAGCAAATAGCCGCGGCCAACTTTATACGCTGAACCAAAGTACTTTTCAGGCCAGTTTGGTGGTCAACGCCAATCTAGGCGAATATTCCAACGCCTTGGGCGCGGCGGAGTTGCTGCCGAGCGGGAATCTCTGGTTCAACAGCGGACTCATCGGCACGGAAAACCCGGCCGCTCCTTTTACTCAGGAAGTGGAGACGGACAACTTAGCCAACATAGTTTTTATACTCCAGGTTGGAAAGGGCACGTCGACCGACTTCGCAGCTACTTACAGGTCCTTCCGGATGCCGGATTTGTACACGGCGACGAAGTAGGAGATTCGCCGCCGCCGCGGCTTTGAAGCGTTCCGCCGCCGCCCTCGACGGGCCTTCTTTCCGGGGAGTTCGTCCATGATTCGAAGCGACTACGCCGAGGGGCTCGCGATGATCGACCGTTGAAGCGCCGCAGGAACGGAATCGGCGTTTGTCTGTCGCGGCCTTCGCGTTCTCGTCCAGCGCGAACAATGGGTTTATAATCGCGGGGAATTTGTATGAAATGCATCAGATAGTTTCGTCATGGAACCCAGTCGGGCAAACTAATAGTACCGATGGCGAATTGTCCATAACCTACTATATTTATAAGGCTTTTTTGAGTGGGCCGTAGTCCTTGACGGACCCGTTTCTAATGGCTATACTTGACTGAAATTGGTTGTCAGCACGATCTAAGCATTTTCATACCATCGGGGCAAGGGATGTTTAAGGGTTGACAGTCCGGTCGAATTCGCGGCGCAAGCCGCTTGGAGGAAAAATGTATGAATTATAGAGTTCCATATTGTGCGCTCTTAACTTTAGCGGTGGCGTCGGCGCCGGCCTTCGCGCAGCTTACCGTCACTCTAACTCCGAACATCTCGTCCCCGCAAATGGTTGGGACGCCGATCGTTTTCACGGCGGTCGCCAGCGGCGGTTCGGGCAACTACGACTATCAGTTCAGCGCGAACCTCACTTCTACGCCGACGCAGATCAAGCAGGACTTCAATGGGCTGATGTCTCAGTTCACATGGGTTCCCAGCGTGAAGGAAGGCAATTACACGATCGGCGTGGTGGCCCGCGATCTGGCGAATAAGTCCTCTCGCGCGTTCATGACGGCGCCCTACACGGTGACGCCGGCGCTGAATGCCGGAGCGCAGGCCATTCATACGACGGCGAACACGCTGGTGGCTTTGTTCAGCGCGCCTCCCTGCCCGGCGGGCCAAAGGGAGCGAGTGGTATTTCTGAAGGCGCACCAAACGGCCATCAAGTTCAACACCAACCCGCAACCCTGCGATAACGTCACCAGCATGAATTATTATGTCGCCGGAATGTATCCGAATACGGCGTATAACATGTTCTGGGAGACCCTGGACAGTTTAGGGAATAAAATCGCCACGGGCGCGCCCATGCAGTTTCTTACCGGTGCGATCCCGACGAACATTTCTCTGCCGTCGCCGATCTTCGTGGCCGCCGATTCCCCGAATCAGGTCGACCCGGATCAGGCCTTCCCGATTATCCTCCAAGGCTTCACCCCCGGCTTCGGCACGGCGTACAATGTGGCCGCGACGGACTTGGCCGGCAACTATCTGTGGTACGCTCCGCCGGTGCTCGACCTGATCAGCCGCACCGAAGTGGGCGGAAAGCTTTTCGCCATTCAGACGCCGACGATTACCCAGAGCAACCCGCAGCCTTACGCACAACAGTTGCTTGAAATCGATCTGGTGGGAAACCAGTTGCTTAACACCAATGCCGAGATCGTCAGCGAACAACTCGCGGCGCACGGTAAACATCCCATCACTTCGTTCAGCCACGAGGTCCGGCGGTTGCCGGGCGGAGACATTCTTCTCATTGGCGCCGAGGAGCGACTGATCGCCAACGCCAATCAGTGCGGATCGACCAACGGGGTTCCGAACACTTGCGACGTGCTCGGCGACGAGATCATCGTTCTGAATTCCAACATGCAGTACTTATGGTCGTGGGACGGGTTCGACAACGGCACCTACACCGATTCCACGGGATCGCACCAGTTGGTCGACGACAAGGCCGTATTGGGCGAAACCTGCGCGCCGAACGGCGGCGGCTGCCCGGCATTCTATCTCGCCCCGGTGGCGAACGATTGGACGCACTCCAACTCCACGACGCTGACCGCCGATGGCAATATCATTCTTTCGATCCGCCATCTCGACTGGGTGATCAAGGTGAATTATGGCAACGGCTCCGGCGACGCGCACATCATGTGGCGCATGGGTAACAATGGCGATTTCGCTCTGACCACGATCGGCACCACGGGCACCGATTTCACCATGGACCTGGCGACGTTCCCATGGTTCTCTCACCAACATGACGCCCAGTTCGCCTTCAACGATGAAATCATCGACGGCGTTCAGATTTTCGCCGCCTATGACGACGGCAACACGCGCATCGCCAATGTCGATCCCAATGGCCACAGCCGCGGACAGGTTTACGCGGTCAACGAGCCGGCGCTGCAGGCCAATTTGAACGTGAACACCGACCTCCAGGTCTATTCGTTCGCGCTCGGCGTCGCGCAAGTAATGGCCAACGGGAACTACTTTTTCGATAGCGGAATCGTCGCGCCGACGAGGAGTTCGCCGTCCGTAGTTCAGGAAGCCGAGACCGATGCGCTGGGGAACCTCCTATATATTCTTCAGGTCTGCAATGGCACCTCTTCCAGCCACGCCTTGGCTTACCGCGCGTTCCGGATGCCGAACCTGTACTTCGAAACGCCGTAGGCGCGCGGAACTCGCGGCCCACTCGTTTTCTCACAGCCACCGCCCAACCGAGCCCTCGCCTGGTTGGGCGGTTTCTTTTTGCCGGGAGTTATCGACGGCAATACATAGATAGAACGACTGGAACCTTTGGCCTTGTAACAAGGTTATGCCAAGCGTGTTTCGCCCGTGGTTCGTTTTTGGTTTGCCGTTCCGATCCGACTTACTTTCTTCCCTTCTTCTCTTTGTTTTCTAAGAATTTAGTGCAACGTTGCGTTTTTACGAAGATCAAAAACCCGTTCAGGTAACCCTTAAACTGGATAGGGAGCCGCGTCAAACGCGAGCGGCCAGCGCCCACCTTTTTGCATTCGCGATCTCCCTTGTCTAGAATGGAGACCACTTAGCGGCGAGGACGAAGATGATCAGTCGTCTCGCTCTTGGTTACACGATAGCGCGGGGGGTGGGAAAAGCGAGGGGGCGGGATGGCGAGAATGTGGTGTAAGGTATTGAGGGGGAGGGAGATATAATTTTTTCGGGGCGTTGTGACTGGGTTTCTGGGGAACGCGAGTTTCCCTATTTCGAGTCTACATTGGCTCGATTCGGTGCTCTTGAGTCGCCGGTCCAACGGACGGTACTCCCTCTGAGTGGCGCTAACTGGATCTATCGAAATGCCTCAATTTGGGCAACTCATAGTCCTTGACGATGCCGATTCCACTGGTTATACTTGACTGAATCTGACGGCTATCCGCGGGGAGGAAAAGTAAATGAATTGTAGAGTTCCCTGTTGTGCGCTCCTGGCGTTGGCGGCGGCGCCGGCCTTCGCGCAGCTTACCGTCACTTTAACTCCGAACATCTCGTCCCCGCAGATGGTTGGGACGCCGATCGTTTTCACGGCTGTCGCCAGTGGCGGTTCGGGCAACTACGACTATCGGTTCACCGCGAACTTCACGTCGGCGCCGGTGCAGATTAAGCAGGATTTCAACGCCATGAATCAATTCCCATGGGTTCCCAGCTTGAAGGAAGGCACTTACAGCATCGGCGTGACCGCCCGCGATCTGGCGAACAAAAGCTCGACCGGCTCCATGACGGTGGCCTTCACCGCTACGCCGGCGCTGAATGCCGGAGCGCAGGCCATTCATACGACGGCCA
The DNA here is from genome assembly GCA_963823105.1 of uncultured Acidobacteriota bacterium. Lineage (GTDB taxonomy): Bacteria > Acidobacteriota > Terriglobia > Bryobacterales > Bryobacteraceae > JAJYKC01. Next base: position 556,127 of record CAWGKC010000001.1, on the reverse strand, counting down.
ATACGCTGGTGGCCTTGTTCAGCGCGCCTCCTTGCCCGGCGGGCCAAAGGGAGCGTGTGGTTTTTCTGAAGGCCCACCAAACGGCCGTCAAGTTCAATACGAACCCGCAGCCCTGCGATAACATCACCAGCATGAATTACTACATCGCCGGAATGTATCCGAACACGGCGTATAACATGTTCTGGGAGACATTGGACAGTTTGGGGAATAAAATCTCCACGGGCGCGCCCATGCAGTTTCTTACCGGTGCGATCCCGTCAAACATTCTTCTGCCTTCGCCGATCTTCACGGCCGCCGATTCGCCGAATCAGACCGATCCGGATCAAACGTTCCCGATCATCCTCCAAGGCTTCACGCCCGGCTTCGGAAATAACTATAACGTGGCGGCGACCGATCTGGCGGGCAACTATCTCTGGTATGCTCCGCCGGTTCTCAGTTTCATTTGCCGCACGGAGACGGGCGGCAAGCTTTTCGCCATTCAGACTCCGCCGATCGTCCCGAGCAATCCACAGCCTTACGCCCAACAGATGCTTGAAATCGATCTGGTGGGAAACCAGTTGCTTAACACGAATGCCGAGATCGTCAGCGAGCAACTCGCGGCGAACGGGAAGCACCCCATCACTTCGTTCAGCCACGAGGCGCGGCGGCTGCCGGGCGGAGACATCCTGCTTATCGGCGCCGAGGAGCGCCTGATCGCCAACGCCAATCAGTGCGGATCGACCAACGGGGTTCCGAACACTTGCGACGTGCTCGGCGACGAGATCATCGTTCTGAATTCCAACATGCAGTACTTATGGTCGTGGGACGGGTTCGACAACGGCACCTATACCGATTCCACGGGAACGCACCAACTGGTCGACGACAAGGCCGTATTAGGCGAAACCTGCGTGACGAACCAGGGCGGCTGTCCGGCGTTCTACCTGGCTCCGGTGGCGAACGATTGGACACACACCAACTCGACCACGCTGACCGCCGACGGCAATATCATTCTTTCCAGCCGCCATCTCGACTGGACCATCAAGTTCAATTACGGCAATGGCGCGGGCGACGGTCATATTATGTGGCGCATGGGCCCCAACGGCGATTTCGCGCTTACCACCATCGGCACCACCGGTTCCACGATGGACCTGGCGACGTTCCCCTGGTTCTCTCACCAGCATGACGCGGAGTTCGCTTTCAACGATCAAATCATCGATGGCGTTCAGATTTTCGCCGTCTACGACGATGGCGATACGCGCATCGCCAACGACGATCCCAAAGGAGACAGCCGGGGCCAGATCTACGCTGTGAATGAACCGGCGCTCCAGGCCAATCTGAATGTGAACGCCGACCTACTGGTGTATTCCTACGCGCTCGGAGTCGCCCAGGTGCTTCCGAATGGAAACTACTTCTTCGATAGCGGCATTATTGCGGCCGGCAAGGGCGATCCTTCCTATATTCAGGAATCGGAAACCGATCCACTTGGAAACCTCCTCTTCGTTCTTCAGGTGACGAACGGCACGGGTACCGACCATGCTCTGGCGTATCGCGCTTTCCGGATGCCGAACCTGTACTTCGAAACGCCATAGGCGCAAAACAGCCATTTCGGTTTCGCTTGAGCCGGGTCGTCCCTGGGGAGAACCACCTCGAATGCCGGCGTTGCCACTCGCCTCCCTGGCGCTTGGATCCATGGCTCGTGGATGTCAATGGCCGGCCGGATCGCGTACGAAGGCAAATTAAAGCCGTTTACGCGCGGGACCTTAAAACCACGGAGAACACGAACATCTCCGAATGGACGAGCGGGCGAAGGCGTGCATGAACATCGCCGGTCTCATGCAACGGGACCGATCACCGCTCAGGGTTCCGCAGATAGGGCCGAATGCGTGTGCGCATGCTTGCATAGGCTACTTGCCGGCGCCGCAGCGCATTTCAAATATCTTGTGGACAGGAACAGGTTAGCGATCCCCCCATATCATCCATAACCCAGTATATTTATCGTGGTTAGGCGGGTTACTAATAGGCCTTGACTGATCTTCTGGCCGCGGTTATACTCTACTGGATTTGGCTGTCAGCACCGTCTACATTAGATGCCCTAGGTAAGAGTAAGTAGTCAGGCTGGCGGTCGAGTGGACTTCGCGGCACGAGCCGAGCAAAGGACAACGAAATGAGTTACAGAGCTTCATACTGTGCATTTCTCACTTTGGCGATTGCGTCGATCCCGGCATTCGGCCAAATTACCGTTAGCCTCACGCCGAACCTGTCGCCGCCTCAAATGGTTGGGACGCCGATCGTTTTCACGGCGGCCGCCAGCGGCGGTTCGGGCAACTACGATTATCAGTTCACGGCAAATCTTACTTCGACACCGGTGCAAATAAAGCAGGATTTCAATACCCTGAATCAATTCCCCTGGGTTCCAAGCTTGAAGGAAGGCACCTACACCATCGGCGTGGTAGCCCGGGATCTGGCGAACAAAAATTCGCGCGGCTACATGACGATGGCATTCACCGTCACGCCGGCGCTGAACGCCGGAGCGCAGGCGGTCCATCCGACGACGAACACTCTGGTTGTTCTGTTCAGCGCGCCGCCGTGCCCGGCCGGCCAGAACGAACGCGTGGTCTTCCTGAAGGCGCACCAAACGGCCATCAAGTCGGAAACCAATTCCCAGCCCTGCGATAACATCACCAGCATGAATTACTACGTCGCCGGGATGTACCCGAATACGGCGTATAACATGTTCTGGGAGACGCTGGACAAATCGGGTAATAAGGTGGCGACCGGCCAGCCGATGCAAATTACCACCGGCGCGATCCCGCCGAATATTTCCCTGCCATCGCCGATTTTCACGGCAGCCGATTCTCCGAACCAGACCGATCCCGATCAGACGTTCCCGATCATCTTCCAAGACTTTACGTGGGGCGGCTTCGGAACTTTGTACAACGTAGCCGCGACCGATTTGGCCGGCAATTATCTTTGGTACACTCCGCAGATTCTCGATGCGATCGGCCGTACGGAGACGGGAGGCAAGATTTTCGCCATCCAGACTCCGCCGATGATTCCGGGCAACCCGCAACCCTACTTACAGACCATGATCGAAGTCGACCTGGTGGGCAATCAGCTACTTAACACCAACGCCGAAATCCTTAGCGAGCAGCTTGTTGCGAAAGGAAAGCACCCCATCACGTCCTTCAGCCACGAGCTGCGACGCCTGCCGAATGGCGATTTGCTCACCATTGGCGCCGAGGAGCGCCTGATCGCCAATTCCAATCAATGCGGATCGACGAATGGGGTTCCGAACACTTGCGACGTCCTGGGCGACGAGATCATCGTTCTGAATTCCAATATGCAGTACAAATGGTCCTGGGACGGGTTCGACAATGGCGCCTATACCGATTCCACGGGAACGCACCAGCTTGTCGACACAAAGGCGGTTTTGGGCGAAGTCTGCGTCCCGAACGGCCCGGGTTGCCCGGCGTTCTTTCTCGCCCCGTCGGCGAACGACTGGACTCACTCGAACGCTACAACGCTGACCGCCGATGGAAACATCACGCTTTCCATCCGCCACCTCGATTGGACCATCAAGGTGAACTACGCCAATGGCGCGGGCGACGGCCATATCATGTGGCGCATGGGCCCGAATGGCGATTTCACTCTCACTCAAATTGGCACCACCGGCTCCACGATGGACTTGCCGGGGTACCCCTGGTTCTCTCACCAGCACGATGCGCAGTTCGCGCTGAACGATCAAATAATCGACGGCGTCCAGATTTTCGCCGTCTATGACGATGGCAACACGCGCATCGCCAACTTCGATCACAACGGCCACAGCAGGGGTCAGATTTACGCGGTCAATGAACCCGCCCTCCAGGCCAATCTGAATGTAAACGCCGATCTATTGGTCTATTGTTTCGCGCTCGGCGTCGCCCAGATACTTCCGAACGGGAATTACTTCTTCGATAGCGGCGTCGTTGCGCCATCGAAGAGCTCGCCTTCCTATGTTCAGGAGTCGGAAACGGACCCGCTTGGAAACCTGATTTTCATTCTCCAGGTCGCCAACGGGACGGCTACAAGCCACGCTCTGGCCTACCGCGCTTTCCGGATGCCGAACATGTACTTTGAAACTCCGTAGACGGATGGAACTTACGGCTTGGGCGGTTTCTCTTTGCGCCCCTTGATTTTCTCCTTTTCTTCGCCAATAATGGATCATGGCGTTAACCAAGCGACAGAAGGAAGTCCTCGACTTCATTTCCAGCTTCGTTGAAGAAAACGGATACAGCCCCAGCTATGAAGAGTTGGCCCACGGCTTGTCGTTGTCGTCGTTAGCCAGCGTCCACAAGCACATCGAAGGGCTGGAGGCGCGCAATTACCTTAGCCGCGGCTTCAATCGAAGCCGCTCCATCGAAGTGTCGCCTGAGTATATGGAAGAGCGCCGGCGCGCGGCGGCGAAACCGGTCCGGGCCGGACGCTCCAGTGTCCCGCTGTTAGGACGGATCGCCGCCGGAACGCCGGTCGAGACATTCCCGGAACCGGCGGACCTGGAGTTTTCCGACTTTGCCGGCGACGAAGGCACCTTTGCGCTGGAGGTCCGAGGCGAATCGATGATCGAGGATCACATCTGTCCCGGCGATTTCGTTTTGGCTGAACGGGTGTCGGAGGTTCGAGATGGCGACATCGTGGCGGCTTTGGTCGGCAACGAGACGACGCTGAAGCGTTTCTTCCTGGAGCCGGGCGGGCGCGTACGCCTGCAGCCGGCGAACGCCTCGATGGCGCCGATTCTGGTGGATCGGACCGAGGTGGAAATTCAGGGCAGAGTGATCGCGGTTTTGCGCAAGTACCGGTAGTCCCGAGGACGTATCGAACGGCAAGAATCTTCCGGCGGGCGGTTACTCTCCAAGGAGATGCGCTAACTTAATCAAGTTCCGCCCCGTATCGCAGTCCGGAGGAAATCGGTATGAATCCCGTGCGCCTTGTTTGCGCGATTTTCGTTCTGGCGGCCGCGCCCGCGTTCGCCCAGATTTCCGTTTCGCTCGCATCGAACCTGGCATCGCCGCAGCCGGTGGGAACTCCGATCGTATTCACCGCGTCGGCCAGCGGCGGCTCGGGGAACTACGATTTTCAATTTAGCGCCAACCTGGCGTCGTCGCAGCAGCAGATCAAGCAGGACGTCATCCGACGGCCAACACGCTGGTGGCGCTTTTCAGCGCTCCCGCCTGCCCGGTGGGCCAGACGATGCGCGTCGTTTTTCTGAAGGCCGGGCAGACGGCTCTGAAATCGGCGACGAATACGCAGCCTTGCGACGCCGCCACGAGCATGAATTTCTACATCGCCGGAATGTATCCGAATACGCCGTACAACATGCTTTGGGAGACCGTGGACGCCTCCGGCGCGAAAGTGGCCACCGGGAATCCGATGCAATTTACCAGCGGCGCGATTCCCTCCGATATATCCTTGCCCGCGCCCCCGTTCGTGGCGGCCGATTCGCCCAACCAGACCGATCCGGACCAGTCGTACCCGGTGATTCTGCATTTATTCACACCGGGCTTCGGGGCGCGGTACAGCATGGCGGCCACCGATCTGGAGGGCAATTACCTTTGGTACACGCCCCAGACCTTCGTCTTTGGGACGCGAACCGAAACGGGCGGTGGATTATTCACGATCCTCGCGCCGCCCATCGTTCAATCGTCTCCAAACCCATACGCGCAAGAGCTATTGGAAGTCGACCTGGCGGGGAACGTCTTGCTCGACACGAACGCGGAAATCGTCAGCGAGCAATTGGCGGCGAATGGGAAACATCCCATCACGTCGTTTAGCCACGAGGCGCGGCGCCTGGGCAACGGGGACATCCTGTTTATCGGCGCCGAAGAGCGGCTCATCGCCAACTCGTTCCAATGCGGATCGACGGGAGGCGTGCCAAACACCTGCGACGTCCTCGGCGACGAGGTGATCGTCCTGGATTCCAATCTGCAATTCAAATGGTCCTGGGACGGGTTCGACGATGGCACCTATACGACCTCCAAGGGCACCTTTCAGTTGGTGAACGACAAGGCCATTCTGGGGGAGACCTGCGCACCGAATCAAGGGGGCTGCCCGGCATTCTATTTAGCGCCCATAGCCAACGACTGGACGCATTCCAACTCCTCCACGCTCACCGCGGACGGCAACATCATTCTTTCCATCCGCCATCTGGATTGGGTTCTGAAAGTGAATTACGCCAATGGAGCCGGCGACCGCCATATCATGTGGCGCATGGGCAACAACGGCGACTTCGGCGTCACGACGATTAACACGCAAGGTTCCACGATGGACCTAGCCACGTTCCCCTGGTTTTCCCATCAGCACGACCCGGAGTTCGCTTTTCACGACCGGCCGATACACGGCGCCCAGATTCTCGCCGTTTACGACGATGGCAACACCCGTATCTCGAAAGTGGACTCCAATGGACATAGCCGGGGGCAGATCTACGCGGTCGATGAAACCGCGCTCCAGGCGAACGTGAACGTCAATACCGACCTCGGTGTTTACGCGGTGGCGGTGGGGACGGCGCAGATTCTGCCGAACGGGAACTATTGGTTCCAAAGCGGGGCGATCTTTAGCTCGAACGACATTCCATACGTCCAGGAGGCGGAGGCGGGAAAGAACGGGGACCTGCTATTCGTGCTTCAGATCACGCATGGCAACAACTATCCCGACAATGCGATAGAGTATCGGGCGTTCCGTCTCCCGAGCCTCTATTTCGAGACGCCGTAGCCGGTGTGGTCGAAGAGCCTCATGCTAAACTAGAGGCGTCATGGCGACCGCGCTGTCGGGCGTTAAGCGCTTTATTTTCTGGAATTATCCCCGCGCCGGTTGGCAATACGACGTCATGGTGGGGCTCATCCTGGCGTTCATTTTTTTGACGCCGCGCGAGTGGTTCCGCGATCAGCCCAAAGCGAGCAGCATCGTGATGCTTCCAGCCAGCCAGGGTGAACAGGTGTTCTGGATCGAACCGGCGCTGCTTGATGGCGTGCCCGAGGCGCAACGGGCGGAGCGAGCGGCGGCGCTGCTTCATGCGCGCACTCAGAAGCGGCAACAGATACTCCGAATCGAACCGATCTTCGATTCCGAAGAGGAGATCAAGGGCTTCATGGCTTATACCAAGCCGTAGGCTCCGCCGCGCCGGTCCTCTATGACAGTCTTACAATGCCTTGCCGTTCCGCTCATTCTGTTCCTGTCGCTTCCCTCCACGCAATCGGTTTTGGAGCGAATGGACCACGCGGCGGCGGCGTTCCGTGGGATGACCGCCTCCGTTCGGCACGTGACGCACACCGCGGTGATCAACGACGACAGCACGGAGATGGGCACCGTGAAGATGCGAAAAGTGCGGGCGGGCGAGGTGGAGGGCTTGATCGATTTCACGTCGCCCGACCGCAAGATTTATTCGTTCAAAGGACGCAAGGCGCAAATCTACACACCGGCCAGCAAAACGGTCCAGGTGTACGATCTGGGCAAACACGGCGAGCAATTGGACCAGTTCCTGATGATCGGCTTCGGAACCGCAAAGGCGGAGTTACAGCGCGATTACGACATCTCGGTTTTGAGCCAGGACACGGTGGAGGGACAGGCGACGACTCACCTTCAGTTGATCCCCCGCTCGAAAGAAGCTCTGAATTACGTGAAGCGCATGGACCTTTGGATCTCCGACGCAACCGGATACCCCATTCAGGAGAAATTGCTCCAGCCGTCGGGCGATTCGCTGTTGGTCGTGTATGATGAGGTCAAGATCAATCCGCCGCTGAGCGAGGCGGATATGAGGCTGGATCTCCCCAAGGACGTGAACTTCCTGTACCCGCAAAAGTAGCCTCTATGTTCGAGACTCTTTCCAGCAAGGAGAGCGCGCGCCGGAGGATGGCGGCGCTGTCTTCCGGCCCCGGCCCCGGCGCGTCCACGTCCGGCCGCCTCGATTATCTGGATTGGAGCCGCGGCCTCGCCGTCATCATCATGCTGCAGGGGCACGTGTTCCACGCCTTTTCCCTCAACCCGCTGCGCAACCAGGGGCCCTACGCGCTCTCCCAGCTCTTTGGCGGCGAGGGGCCGGCGATCTTTCTCTTTGTCACCGGCATCACGCTGGCGTTCCTGATCGATGGGCGGGAACGGAAAGGCCTTGGCCCTTGGGAGCGCTGGAAGGCGGCGATTCTCCGATCGGTCTATCTGTGGACTTTGGCGTTTCTATTTCGCGCCCAACTATGGCTATTCGCGTTCCCCGGCAGTTCATGGACCGATCTTTTCAAGGTGGACATTCTCAACTGCATGGGTTTCGCCATCGCCCTGCTCTCGTTCACGGCGCTGCTCACCACGCCCACGCGGGTTCGCGTTTGCGCCCTACTCGGCGTTGGCATCGCCGCGGCGTCGCCTTTCGTCTCTTCCGCGAATTGGAACTGGCTCCCCAGCGGCGTTTCCGCCTATTTCGTTCCCAGTTACTCGGCGTTCGCCTTTTTTCCCTGGGCGGCATTCATCGCCTTCGGATTGAGCGCCGGCAGCGTGCTGCGGCTTGTGAACGCAAGCGACATGGGCAAAGGGATGCTGTGGGCGGCGCTCGGTGGAATCATGCTGGTGGTGGGCGGGCAGTACTTCTCGAACCTTCCCTATGATGTCTACCCGCACTCGGAATACTGGCTGAACAGTCCCGGCCTCGTCGCGGTAAAGCTCGGCGTTATATTGCTGACCGTCGCTTTCGCATGGGTGTGGTGCGGGCATGCCGGCATTGGAATTGCCCTGAGCAGGTGGAGCCTTGTGCGTCAGCTCGGAACCACCTCGCTCGTGGTTTATTGGGTTCATATCGAGATGGTTTATGGCCGGTGGCTGGGCCTGTGGCATCAAACGTTCACGGCGGGACAATGTATTCTGGCGTCGGTGGTCCTGGTTGTGCTGATGACGGGTGTCTCCCTGTTGCGCTCCAATTGGGACCGGCTGGCGGGGCGGCTTTTTGTTAAGCGTTCGAAACCGCCGGAACCGATTCACTCCGAACCGGAGTTGGTGGAATCCGGCCGCGCGGCGGGCTGAGCGCGGTTTCACGGGACGATATGCGAGTACTGGTCGTAGAGGATGAAAAGAGGATTCAGGATTTTCTATCGCGCGGCCTCGAAAGCGCCGGATACGCCGTGGATGTCGCGGGAGACGGCGCCACGGCCTCCGAATTCGTTCACGCCACGGAGTACGACCTGGTGATCCTGGACCTCATGCTGCCCGACATGGACGGCCTGGAAGTGCTCAAGAAGATCCGCAACCGCAAATCCAGCCCGCCGGTGCTGATTCTGAGCGCCCGCGACGCGGTGGACGACCGCGTTCGCGGCCTGGAACTGGGCGCCGACGATTATCTGGTGAAACCTTTCGCTTTCGTCGAGTTTCTGGCGCGCGTCCGCGCTCTTCTCCGCCGCGGCCAACCCGTTCCGGAGCGCCTGCAGGTGGGCAATCTCGCGCTCGATTGCATCCGGCGCAAAGTCACGCGGGACGGCCAAAATATCGAACTGGCGCCGAAGGAATTCGGCATCCTTGAATACATGATGCGCAACCCCGGCCGCCCGCTCAGCCGCACCATGATCGTCGAGCATGTGTGGGACATGGACTACGACGGTCTCACCAACATCGTCGACGTATATATCCGCCATTTGCGCAGCAAGATCGACGAAAAGTGGCCGGACAAGATGATCCACACCATGCGCGGCATCGGATACATGCTGGAGGCGCCGGGCGCCGCGGATCCAACGCGGGAGAATTGACGTGCGGTTAACCGCCGGATTGCTGAGAACGACGCGCAGTCTGCGGTTCCGCCTGGCCGCCGGATACCTTGTCTTCTTCACCATTTGCCTGATCTTGATCGGCGGGTTCTTCCGCTTCTCCCTGCAGGTGATCATTCAGAACGAAACCGACGACGCGCTGGAGGAGGCCTGGGGCGCGGTGAAGGGCTATCTGCAGGTGGAGAAATACGGCCCCGATTGGCAATACGACGGCTACGACTCCGACGAAATCTTCACCGTCAGCCGGCTGCAGCGCGTCTTCCTTCTCACCGGCACCGACGGCAAGCCGATCATGCATTCGCCGATTTACGACTCGATCGGCCTGGATTCGCCGGGCGAAATCAAGCGCATCCTGCAATCCGGCGCGCCCTCCTGGCGTACCAAGTACGACAATGGCGAGCCGTACCGCATCCGCTCCGGCCGATGGACCGATAAAAACCAGGTCTTTTATCTGGCGATCGGCAGGTCGCTCGGCGAGGGGGAGCGAATCATCGGCCGTTTCACGCGCGATTTTTACCTCATTTTGCCGCTGGTGATCCTGGTTTGCGGTGTACTGGGCTGGTACGTCGCCGGCCGCGCTTTGGAACCTCTCAACTCGGTGTCGCGCACCGCCCAACGGATCACCAGTTCCAATCTCAGCACGCAAATTCCGGCGCGCGGGGCGGGCGACGAACTCGATCACTTGATCGAAACATTCAACGGGATGATGGAGCGTCTGCACCTCTCCTTCGAACAGATACGCCAGTTTTCCACCGATGTTTCCCATGAACTGCGAACGCCGTTGACGGTGGTGCGCGGGCAACTCGAAGTGGCGCTGTTCACGGCGAAAAGCCCGGAGCAATACCGCGAGGCGATGGAGAACGCTCTCGAAGACGTCGAGCGTTTGTCGAGCATCGTCCGCGCCCTTTTGCTGTTGTCGCAGTCGGAGACGGGCCAACTGGTATTGCAAAAGTCCGAATTCGATCTGGCCGAGGCGGTGCGGGATGTCGCCGACCAGTTCCAGATTCCCGCCGAGGGCGACGGCGTCCGGCTCCTGGCCGAAACGCCGGAGCACCTTCCCGTCCAGGCCGACCGGATTCAGATCGACCGGCTGCTGTCGAATCTTCTTTCGAATGCGATCAAGTACACGCCGGCCGGAGGCGAAGTGCGGGTGCGGCTGAGCGCGGAAGCGGGCCAGGCGGCGTTGACCGTCGAAGACACCGGGGTTGGCATCGCGCCGGAACATTTGCCGCACATCTTCGACCGCTTTTATCGCGTGCCCTCGGCCGATCCACACAAAGGGCTCGGTCTCGGATTGAGTTTCGTCGCCTGGATCGTCAAGGCACATGGCGGAGCGGTGCATGTCGAAAGCCAACCGGGCCAAGGGACGCGCTTCACAATTTCCTTGCCCGCCACGGCGGCGATTCGTCCCGTGGTCGAGGCTGATGCCGCCGTGCGGGAACTCTAATGGAAGACCCGGACAAAAAACTCGTATCGGAAGTGCCGCACCTACTCGGATCCAAGCCGACGATCGGCGTCCCGTCGATTCTAGGCGCCATGTGAGCTGCCCCCGATACATAGCGTCCCTCGGCATCGCGCTGCTGATTCCGCATGCCTCATCGCTGGCCGCCGCTCAGCGTATCCTCACCTACGAGACCGACACGGATCGCTACCGGCTCACGTTCGACGACCGGCGCATCCCGATGGATGAAATGAAACGAATCGCGTGGCTCTCGCCCTACATGCCCCCGGACGTCCCATCCCCGTTCGAGATGGCGAGCTCCTACGACGGCGCTACGGACCACTGGGAGAAGACCATCGGCGTCAGGCCGCTGGAGAGGTGCATGCCAGGCTACGCCGAATGCCACCATCCAGTCCTCAATGCGGCATTCTTCGAGAATGCTTCCCGGAATTTGGAGATTGGCAGGAAGCAGGAAGAGGCCCTTCGGGACGAGGCACTCCCAAGAGTCTTGGAGCCGGTACGCGCGTACCTGCTCGGAACGTTGAGATTCTTCCTTGGCATCGAGCAGGCCCGGTACGAATTTCTCAAGACCAACAACGCCGACGCGCTCCGGTCCTTCCTGTGCAAATACTGTCCGTGCGGCGAAGCCGAGGGGGATCTTATCGCGCGGGCGTCCAGGTTGGAAGGCACCCGGAAGAGGGAATTCACGGGCCACACGCTCTACAACCACGTCCTTGATTGCCAGCGGGCGCACGATCCCGGATATCCCTTGGCTTCCTGGAAAGCTTTTATCGCCCAGTTCGGAATCAAAGAAGAACATAAGTTTCTCCGCGTCGATTGAACACGCGTTCGCCTTTACCGCCCGCCAAACTGCCCGGAGCAAGCCGATCCCACCGTGCGGGAAGCCGTCTGCGGATGAGGGGACTGCTACAATCGCCGTTTGATGTTTTCCAAAGTGCTCATCGCCAATCGCGGTGAGATCGCCGTTCGGCTGATCCGCGGGCTGCGGGAGTTGAACGTTTCGAGCGTTGCCGTCTACTCGGAAATCGACCGCGGCGCGCTGCATGTCCGTATGGCCGACGAAGCGGTGGCCATTGGGCCTGCCGCTGCGGCGGAGAGTTATCTCGACATCGGGCGCATTGTCGACGCCGCCAAACGGAGCGGAGCCGAGGCGATTCACCCCGGCTACGGATTCCTCAGTGAAAACGCCGAATTCGCGGCCGCTTGCGAAGCGTCCGGCCTCGTCTTCATTGGGCCGCCGTCTTCGGCGATCGCCAAGCTCGGCTCGAAGATTGAAGCGCGCAAGCTGGCGGCGGCGGTGGGCGTACCCATCGTCCCTGGGGCGCCCGGCGCGCTGGGCAGTTTGGACGAAGCCCGCGAGACCGCGAGGCGGCTGGGTTATCCAGTGTTACTGAAAGCCGCGGCCGGCGGCGGCGGCAAGGGAATGCGGACGGTGGCGGCGGAGGAAGATCTGGAAGCTGCGATGCGAGATGCGGCAAGCGAAGCCGAACGCGCATTTCACAGCGCGGAAATCTACCTGGAGAAGCTGGTGGAGGAGCCGCGCCACATCGAGATTCAAATTCTGGGCGACAGCCACGGCCATCTGATTCATCTGGGCGAGCGCGAATGCTCCCTCCAACGGCGGCATCAGAAAGTGATCGAAGAGTGCCCGTCGCCCTTGGTGGCCGCCCATCCGGAGATGCGCCAGACCATGGGCGCCGCTGCGTTGCGGGTGGCGCGCGCCGCCGGATACCACAACGCCGGCACCGCCGAGTTCCTGGTGGATAAACATCGCAATTTTTACTTTCTGGAAATGAACACGCGGCTCCAGGTGGAGCACCCGGTTACCGAACTGGTCACGGGCCTGGATCTGGTGCATTGGCAACTCCGAATCGCGGCCGGCGAACGGCTGCCATTCACGCAGGAGGAGATCGTCTGGCGAGGCTCGGCGATGGAATGCCGCGTTTACGCCGAAGATCCGGATCGACAATTCATGCCCTCGCCGGGGAAGATTGTTCACCTGCGCGAGCCGGGCGGTCCCGGCGTGCGCGTGGACTCCGGCGTCTACCCCGGCTGGACGGTGCCGTTCGAATATGACCCGTTGCTCGCCAAGCTGATCGCCTGGGGCGCGGATCGCGGAACGGCCATCGCCCGGCTGGACCGCGCCCTCGCCGAGTACACGCTCACCGGCATCCGCACGACGATCTCCTATTTTCGCGAGATTCTCGCCGACGAAGAGTTCCGCAGCGCGCGCCTGCACACCGGTTTTCTGGGTGCGTTTGAGAGCAGAAGAAAGCAGGCCGGCCCGCCGGAGGAATTGAAGAGCGCCGCCGCGCTCGCCGCCGCCGCGTTCGACGCCAGGCGTCCGGATGTGGAACCGGCGATGAAATCTCCCGGCCGATGGAAGTCGTCCGGCCATGGGGAACTGCTGCGGTGAAGCGGGTTTTGTTCGGTGACGGAAACGAGATCGGCGTCGATACCGGCGCGAGGGGAGACATCGTTGAAGTGGAACCCGGAGTGTACTCGATTCTCCGCGACGGCCGCGTCGATGAAGTTCGCATCGTCCGCTCGCGCGCGGGTTACACAGCCAGCATCGGCGGACGGACCCTCGAACTGGAAGTGATCGATCCACGCGACCGCCGCTCCTCCGCGGCGGCGGGAGGAGGCGAGGGACGCCAACGGATTGTGGCTCCGATGCCCGGAAAAGTCGTTCGCGTGCTGGTCGCGCTGGGCGATCCGGTGCGGGCCGGCCAGGGCGTAGTGGTGGTGGAAGCGATGAAGATGCAGAACGAAATGAAGGCGCCGAAGGACGGGACGGTGGTGGAACTTGGCGTCGTTCCCGATGGCACTGTGGCCGCCGGCGACGTGTTGGCGATCGTCGAATAGGGGGAGCGGCGTTGCGGGTACTATGAGAAGGTGATGGCTGAAGCGGTATGCGCGCACTGCGGGGGCACGGGATGGAAGGTCACCGAAACCGACGGCATCTCCTCCGCCGGGCCTTGCGAGTGCCGGGGCGCAACGCGCCAGAAGGCGCTGATCGAGGCGGCGGCGATTCCGGCCAACTACGCCAACGCTTCCCTCGACAACTTCGTGCTGCCGCGCGACAATCCGGTGGGCCGCACCGACATGGCCGGCGTCGTTCTCACCGTCCGAAATTACATCCGCGAGTATCCGCTGCTGGAAAAACCCGGACTGCTGCTGGCGGGAAGTCCAGGAACGGGCAAGACGCATCTGGCGGCGGCCGCGCTGCGCCAGTTGATCGCCCGCGGTTTCGACGGGCGGTTCTTCGACTATCAGAATCTGCTCGATCGCATCCGCTCCGGCTACGACAAAAATACAGGCGGCGTGGACCGTGAAGTCTACCAGTCCGTACTGGACGCCGAGGTGGTGCTGCTGGACGATCTGGGCGCCCATCGGGTTACGGATTGGGTGGAGGACACGATCACCTCCATCATCACTTTCCGCTGCAACCACCGCCGCGCACTGGTCGCAACCACAAACCTGCGCGATCCGGAACTGGGCGACCGGCGCGGGTCCGGCCTCGATTCCGACGTGCAGAGCAAATTCTTCCTCGAAGAGCGCATCGGCATGCGCGCCCGGTCGCGCCTGTTTGAAATGTGCCGCGTCATCCGCATGCCGCAGGTGGAGGATTATCGCATGCGGCGGCGGCTGTAACCGGTCGCGCCTATGCCGTCGCCGGGCGGCGAAGGTCTTCGTCGGCGCTGGGTCCGTAGATCGAAGGGACTTTGCCGCCCATCGGACGAAGATACGTCGCGAGTTCGCCGCGATGATGGATGGCGTGCGTCATGCCCGTAGATATAAAGTAAACCGCCGGGCTTTGAAAGACGCCTCGGAAGTCCAGCGTCTTTTGAAGCGCCGCCGCGTCGAGCGCTTCGACCTTCGCGGCGGCGATGCGGAACTGTTCGTTATACCAGTTCACGATGTCCTCCGGACTCTTCAGCCCCTCCGGTTTCTCCGGGTGCGGCGACTCGAAGCCGCCGGAGCTTACCGCGGTTAGAAAGAAAATCTCGGAACTGGCGATGTGCCAGGCCAGATCGAAGGCCGTCTTCGCTTTCGGATCGGGCCGGTAGTCGGAATTTGCGCTGGGAACGGCGGCGATCACCCGCTTGGTGGTGCCGTGCTCGTTGGTGAACTGGCGCAGAAGAGTGTCTCGCAAAAACAGTGCGTTTTCCGGAGTCATGATGGCGGTTTTCTCCTTGGGTGCCTTCCGTCATATTATAGTCTCGGAACTCCAACGAGAGGATTGAACCATGAACCGGCGATATTTTCTTATGGGCGCGGCGGCGGCGGCGGGCCAATTCGCCGTTCGCGGCCTCGCCAGCCCGAACGATACCATTCGCATCGGTTGCGTCGGCGTCCGCTCGCAAGGCCGGGCGCATCTGCAGAATTATACGGCGATGAAGAACGTGGAAGTGGCGGCCATTTGCGACATCGACGAAAGCATTCTGAACGACCGCCTGAGTTGGGTGGAAAAGAAAACCGGCAAGCGCCCGGCCTCCTACACCGACATCCGGAAATTACTCGAAGACAAATCGATCGACGCCATCTCGATCGCCACTCCCAATCACAGCCACACCCTGCAGACCATCTGGTCCTGCCAGGCGGGCAAACACGTTTACTGCGAGAAACCGTGCTCGCACGATCTGTTCGAATCGCGCCAGATCGTCGCCGCCTCTGAAAAATATAACCGCATCGTGCAGCATGGAACCAACAGCCGCTCCGGCCCAGCCGTGCGCGAGGCCATCCAGAAGATTAACGACGGCCTGATTGGGGACGTATATATGGCGCGCGGCCTCTGCTTCAAGTGGCGCGACACGATCGGACACACGCCCGTCGAACCCGTGCCGGCCGGCGTGCATTACGATTCCTGGCTCGGACCCGCGCCCGAACACGCCTTCACGCGCAATCGCTTCCACTACAATTGGCACTGGTTTTGGGACTACGGCAATGGCGATCTGGGCAACCAGGGCATCCACGAAATCGACATTTGCCGTTGGGGCCTGGGCGTGAAGTATCCGGTGAAAATCAGCGCCATGGGCGGCCACTTCATGTTTGACGACGACCAGGAAACGCCGAACACCCTCACCGCGACCTATGAGTTCAACGAAGGCGGCAAGCGCAAGATGATGGTGTTCGAAGTGCGCCACTGGATGACCAATCACGAAGCGGGCATCGACGAGGATCGCCCCAAAGACATCAACACTGTCGGTAACATTTTCTACGGCTCCAAAGGCTATCTCGCCGTCGAATGGTATGAGGAGTACAAGTCCTGGTTGGGCAAGGATCAGACGCCGGGGCCATCGGCCCACGAATCGGGCAACAATTGGGCGAATTTCATCGACGCCCTTCGCAGCGGCAAGAAATCGGACTTGAACGCGCCGATCGAAGAAGGCGCGTTATCGGCGAACCTTGTCCACATGGCGAACATTTCCTACCGCCTGGGCCGCTCGCTCCACTTCGACTCCAATACCCTCACGTTCGTCGACGATCCCGAAGCCAACGCCATGATGAAGCGCCGTTACCGCGCTCCGTTCGTGGTACCCGACCAAGTGTAAAATCATGATCGCCGCTAAAACCGACCCTCTCGTCTATCTGTCCGCGCAACTCGACGCGTGGCGCGAAGGCGGCACGTTCCAGCGCCTCCGCGTGCTGGAGTCTCCGTGTGAGCCGATCTCCCGCGTCGATGGGCGCGAGGTGATCAACCTCGCCAGCAATAACTACCTTGGCTTGGCGAATCATCCGAAGTTGCGCGAGGCGGCGATCGGTGCCATCCATCGCTATGGCGCAGGCTCCGGAGCGGTGCGCACCATCTCGGGAACGATGAGCCTCCACATGGAGCTGGAGGAGCGCATCGCCGCCTTCAAACATGTCGAGGCATGCGTCGTCTTCCAGTCCGGCTTCGCCGCCAACGCCGGCACCGTATCGGCCATTCTGACGCCGGAGGATCACATTATCTCCGACGCGCTGAATCACGCCAGCATCATCGATGGCTGCCGCCTATCGAAAGCGAAAATTCACGTATTCCCCCATCGCGACACCGCCGTCGCCGAAGCGAAGTTGAAAGCGTTGGACGGCGTTCCGGGGCGCAAATTGCTCATCACCGATGGCGTCTTTTCGATGGATGGCGACATCGGGCCTCTGCCCGAATTAGTGGTGCTGGCCGAACGCCACGGCGCCATCATGATGATCGACGACGCCCACTCTTCCGGCGTGCTCGGCCGCAATGGCCGCGGCACGGTGGACCATTTCGATCTCCACGGCCGCGTGGAAATTCAAGTGGGCACGTTGTCGAAGGCCATCGGCGTGCTCGGCGGCTATGTGTGCGGCTCCCGCGACCTCATCGATTTTCTTTACCACCGCGCCCGCCCGTTCCTGTTTTCCACTTCGCATCCGCCCTCCGTCCCCGCCTCCTGCCTGGCCGCCTTCGACATTCTGGAGAACGAACCCGAACGGATCGAAGCGCTTTGGAGCAACACGCGCCACTTCCAGGGCGCGCTCCATGCCGCGGGCTTCGACACCGGAAACAGCGAAACCCCGATCACGCCGATCTTTGTCGGCGAAGCGAAAACCGCCCACGCCTTTTCCCGCGAGCTGTTTGAAAATGGCCTGTTCGCCACCAGCATCGGTTTTCCCACCGTTCCCGAAGGGAAGGCCCGAATCCGCGCCATTGTGACCGCTACGCACACCGTCGAATCCCTGGACCGCGCCGTGGAAATCCTGTCGGGCGTGGCCAAACGAATGGGGATCGGCAAGCGGATTTGAAACTTACGCCCTTGGAGGGGCATCCAATTGCTTAACGTTCGCTTCGGGCGTAGGGCCGAAGAGTAGTGAGTAAACTGAGGAACCTCAATGAAATCAGCGAAAATCCAGGTTGTCGAAGCCTCGCCAGCGGGACCGAAAGAGACCGAAGCGGCGGCGTCCGCACAAAGTTTCCGCGTTTTTAGCCGGATTCTCGATTGGATCACGACCGACCGGATGCAATTGCTCAACGTGACCGATCGCATTAACGAAATCGTCCGCAAGAGCGGCGTCCGGGACGGTATCGTGCATCTCCAGTCCCTGCATACGACGTCGGCGGTGTTCTTAAGCGAGTGGCAGGACGCTCTCGTTCACGACGCCCGGACGTTCTTCGACGAGATCGTCGATCAAAACCGATATTACCGGCACAACGACCCGAATTATTCCGACTGCGAGCGCCACAACGCCGACTCGCACATGCGCGGAATGATGATGGGCCAGACTCTGTGCCTGCAAGTGCGCAATGCGGCGATTCTGTTGGGCACCTGGCAGAGCATCGTCTTCGCCGAATTCGACGGACCGCGCAGCCGCTCGCTCGCGGTTCAAGTCTCCGGCGTCTAACCGGCGCGCTATTTCACTAACTCGTGAACCGCCTTCAGCGCGGCGTCGTAGTCGGGATGGTCTCCAACTTCCTTGACATACTCGACATAGCGTAGCTTGTTCTCCGCGTCCAGGACGAAGATGGCCCGGCTTTCGATGCGCAGTTCCTTGATCAGGGTGCCGTAATTTTCGCCGAAAGAACCGCTGCGGTGATCCGAGAGCATCTTCACGTGGTCCACGCCATAGGCTCCGCACCAGCGGCTCTGGGCGAACGGCAAGTCCATGCTCACGCTATAAAAGTCCACGTTCGGAAGCTTACCCGCTTCGTCGTTGAAGCGCTTCGTCTGGGCGTCGCACACCGGCGTGTCGAGCGATGGCACGACGCTGAAAATCCGAATGCCGCTTCCGGTCGCCTCAAGCGTAACCGGTTTCAATCCAGCCCCGACCGCTTCAAACTGCGGAGCCTTGTCGCCTACCTTCAATTCCGGTCCGACCAAAGTCAGTGGATTGCCCTTTAACGTAGTCGCCCCTGGACGTTCCATCCCTGTTCTCCTCGATGTGATTTTGCCGCGAATTTCATTGTAGCAAGGCGAGGAATTTTTCCTCGTCCGCGACCGGAAGTTGGCAGGAATAGTTGCGGCAAATATAGGCCGCGGGGCGCCCTTCGACAGTTGTCATCGCGGCGAGGGAAGGCGCCCATGCCGAGAGGCTTTCCCGTTGTTGTGCGGATCCGGAAAGCATCGTAACGCTGGCCGGGACAAAGCGGCGGTTGCGCGCCCGCAAAAGCTGGATGGTGCGCGGATCGGCGGGATCCCCGGCGATGACGATCTGCAACGGAGCGGCGAGATAGAAGTCGAGAGCCACCAGGAGCTGCGGCGCCGCCGATGGCTCGCTCGCCAACTTGTTCGACAACGCTTCCAACGCTCGCGCGGCCGCGCGGCGAAAATCATCGCGGTCGGTGAACTGCGCCAGACGCAGAAGCGCGAGAATGGCGATGGAGTTGCCGCTGGGTTCCGCGCCGTCGTAGTCTTCCTTGATCCTCAACAACAGCGCGGGGTCGCCTTCGGCCGTGCTGAAGAACGCTCCACGCTCGCGGTCTTCAAACCGCGCCAGCATCGTTTCGGCGAAATCGGCAGCGGCCGCGATGCGCGCGACGTCGAAGTCCGCTTCGTACAGATCGAGCAGCGCCTGGATCAGAAACGCGTAATCGTCCAGAAACGCGGGAATCGCGGCGTCGTCATCGCGGAAGCGGCGCAAGAGCGCTCCGGATTTCGGATCGCGCAGACGCGTGAGGACAAAGTCCGCCGCCCGCTGCGCCGCGCCCAAAGTAGCGCGGATCGTCGAGAATCTGCGCCGCCTTCGCGAACGCGGAAATCATCAGCGCGTTCCACGAGGTCAGAATTTTATCGTCCAGATACGGCCGCACTCGCGCCGCCCTGGCCTTCAACAGCTTCGCCTTCGAAGCGCGGACGCTCTCGGTCTCGGAGGTATCCTCCTGGATAGCCAGGATGTTGCGGCCCGTGAATTCGGCGTGCGGATCGTTGTGAACATTGCCATCGGCCGCGACACCGAATCGCTTCGCGAAGACCGCGGCTTCCTCCGCGCCGAGGATTCGTTCGATCTCTCCGCTCGTCCAAACGTAAAACGCCCCCTCGCCCTTTTCCTCGGGGTGCAAGGGGTCGATGACGCTGTCGGCGTCTTCCGCCGAAAAGAATCCACCGCCGGGATGCGTCATGTCGCGCAGGACATAATCGAGAACGTCGCGGGCGATGCGCGCATAGAAATCGTCGCGCGTAATCTGGAATGCTTCGAGATACGAAATGGCAAGCTGCGCCTGATCGTACAGCATCTTTTCGAAATGCGGAACGAACCACCGCTCATCCACCGAGTAACGGTGAAAGCCCCCTCCCAATTGATCGTTCATGCCGCCGCCGGCCATCGCGCGCAGCGTGGCGAGAGTCATCTCCAGCGCTTCTTCGTTACCCGTCCGGCGGGAATAGCGCAGCAGAAAATTCAACGCCGAGGGCCGCGGAAATTTCGGCGCCTGTCCGAAGCCGCCGTGCGTGGAATCGAAGGCGCGGCGAAAGGCGAAGAAGCCGGAATCGAGAACCTTCTCGTCCAGCCCCGCCGTCGCGCGCGCCGGGTCAACCATCTTTCGTAGTTGGGCGATGGAGTTCGCGCCGGCTTCGACGATGCGGGCGCGATCCGTCCGCCAGGCGTTGGCCAAATGCTCCAGCAGCGCCGGAAATCCGGGCCGTCCATACCGGTTGTCCGGCGGAAAGTAAGTGCCGCCAAAGAACGGCTCGAGCGACGGAGTCAAAAACACCGACATCGGCCACCCGCCGCTCCCCGTCGTCGCCTGCACGAAGGTCATGTAGATCCGGTCCACATCCGGCCGCTCCTCCCGGTCGACTTTGATCGGAACGAAGTTGCGGTTGAGCAATCCCGCCACCGCGACATCTTCGAACGACTCCCGCTCCATCACATGGCACCAATGGCAGGTGGAATAGCCGATCGAAAGAAAAATCGGCTTATCCTCGGCGCGCGCTTTCGCAAACGCCTCCTCGCCCCAGGGAAACCAATCGACAGGATTTTCCGAATGCTGGCGAAGATACGGACTCTGTTCGTGGGCGAGGCGGTTGGGCATGATTGGGAATTCAGAGAGGTGCTTACTTCGAATGGAACGGCCCTGGCGTCGCGTCGGGACTGGCCGGCTCGGGGCTTTCGATATCCAGGTTGACGACGATCGGCTCTTGGCCGCTGCGCACTACTACCGCCTCCACCGGCTCGTCGGGGCGCGCGTTCATTTCCTGATGCGGAACATAGGGTGGCACGTAGATGAAGTCGCCCGGGCCCGCTTCCGCCGCGTGTTCCAAGCGTTCGCCCCATCGGAAGCGCGCGCGGCCGCGGACGATATAGAGCACCGTCTCCAATTCGCCGTGGTGATGGGCGCCGGTGCGCGCGGCGGGCGCCACCACTACCGTTCCGGCCCACAGTTTCTCCGCTCCGGTGCGGGCGTGGGTGATAGCGGCAGCGCGAGTCATGCCGACGGTCTGCGGCGTGTTGGAGTCCAGCTCGCCGGCGCGGACGATTCGAATTCCGTGTTCAGACCAGTCGGGCATGGACCTATCTTCGCTCTTCAACCGGCGTCGCTTCAAGCGGAAGCTGCGCCAGCGCCCATCGCGCGTGCTCGCTCACGATGGGATCCGGCGATGCGGCCATTTTTTCAAGGGGAGCGCGGAACTCCTGTTTCCCCGCGTTGCCCATGGCGATCGCGACGTTGCGCAGAAATCCCGAATAGCGGGCGCGCGTCACCGGCGTGCCTTGGAACAACGCGAGAAACTCCGCCTCGCCGAGCGCCGCCATTTCGGCCAGCGGCGGGGCGAAGTGGCGCGGCGCGAAAGACGCGTCCTCGGTGAGGGGCGCCAAGCGGTTCCAGGGACAGACGTCCTGGCAGATGTCGCAGCCAAAAAGATGATGGCCCGCCGCCGGCCGAAACGCCTCATCAACTGCGCCGCGCAGCTCGATCGTAAAGTACGAGATGCAGCGCGTGGCGTCCAGTTCGCAACGCGTAGACGTCAGCGGCACTAACGCCTGTGTCGGGCACGCGTCGATGCAGCGCGTACACGTGCCGCAGCGGTCCGGTGGCGGCTCTGACGGCACGAGATCGAGCGAGGTGATCAACTCCCCAAGGAAAAACCACGAGCCCGCCCCTTCGTGGATCAGGCAGGTATTCTTGCCGATCCATCCCAGACCCGCGAGGCGCGCATAGGAACGCTCCAGCAGCGGCGCGGTATCGACGCAGATTTTGTGTTCGAACGGTCCGGCGGCTTCGGCCATACGGACCGCGAGGCGTTCCAGATCGCGCCGCAAAACGCCGTGGTAATCTTCGCCCCAGGCATAGCGGCTGATCCAACCCGCGTATTCGTTCGCCGTGGACGGATGAGGCGTATTGTAGAGCCGCGCGACGCAGACGATCGACCGGGCGGACGGCAATAGATTTCGCGGGTCCTGGCGGAGACCGGCCCGGCGATCCGTCAAATAGCCCATCGCGCCCGCAAGCCCGCGGGACGCCCAGTGTAAATAATCCTGGGCGTCGGAGACTGGGAGCGCCGCCGCCACTCCAGCCAACTCGAAGCCGCATTCATGGCACAGGCGCACGGCATCGGCACTCGATAAACTCACGACACCATGATAGAGCCACGCGTGGGACGCGTAGCCAATGCGGGATACTGAGAGCTTGTGTTTCACCAGTTAGAAAAATCGATTACGGAACAGGTTGCCGATTACGTTCGCGCACGCTATGGCGTCGAGACGCAGGCCGCGCTGGAGCAGCCCAAACAGGCGGCGTTCGGGGAATTGGCGATCCCGGTGGCGTTTGCCCTGGCGCGCCAACTGAAGCAGGCGCCGAAGAAGATCGCCGAGGAATTCATCGCCGGCATCGGCGCCATCGACGGCGTGGCGGCGCTTGAAATCGCCGGCAATGGATACATCAACGTCCGCCTGGACCGCGGGGTCTTACGGCGCTTCCCTGCTGAAGGAGGCGGACTCGGGAATCGCCGCGGCGGGCGGCAAGATCATCGTCGAACACACCAATATCAACCCAAACAAAGCCGCCCACATCGGACATGTGCGCAACGCGATCCTGGGCGATACGTTCGTCCGGATGCTCCGCGCGCGCGGCCAACGCGTCGAAGTGCAGAACTACATCGACAACACCGGCGTGCAAGTGGCCGACGTGGTGGTGGCGTTTCTCAAGTTGGAAAATCGGACCGTGGAACAGATAGAGGCGCTGAGCCGCCAGGAGCGGTTCGATTATCTTTGTTGGGACGTCTACGCGCGCATTTCGCAATATTTCGCCGCGCACGAAGAGGCGTTGGAGTGGCGCCGGGAAACGCTGCATGCCATCGAAGCGGGCGAGGGAGATGCGGCGGAGGCGGCGCACATTGTCGCCGATTCGATCGTCGCCGCGCATCTGAAAACGATGCTGCGGCTGGGGATCTCCTACGACGTTCTGCCGCGCGAGAGCGAGATTCTTCATCTGCAATTCTGGGCCACGGCGTTTGAACAATTGAAGGAGCGCGGCGCGATCTATTTCGAGACGGAGGGCAAAAATAGCGGCTGCTGGGTGATGCCCGCCAGCGCCTTCAAGACCGCTTCGGGCGACGGCGCCGACGAAAACAAGGTGATCGTGCGCTCGAACGGCACCGTGACTTATGTCGGCAAAGACATCGCCTATCAGCTTTGGAAATTCGGCCTGTTGGGGAAGGATTTTCATTACCGGCCGCTTGGCGAATTCGCCGGCCATACGGTCTACGTCAGCGCGGCCAGCGGCGGCGAGGAGGGCGTCCATTTCGGCGGCGGCGAATGGGTTTACAACGTCATCGACTCGCGCCAGTCGTATTTGCAGGACGTTGTCGTCGCCGGACTGCGCGCGTTGGGTTATGAAGAACAGGCACGGCGTTCGATCCATTTTTCCTACGAAATGGTGGCGCTGTCGCCGCGGACCTGCGTCGAAATGGGTATCGAGCTTTCCGAGGAGGATAAGAAGAAGCCCTACGTCGAAGTCTCCGGCCGCAAGGGTCTCGGCGTGAAAGCCGACGACCTGATCGACAAGCTGATCGAGAAGGCGGCCGAGGAAGTGGATTCGCGCCACGCGGAGGCGCCGGAAGCGGAACGCCGGGAAGTGGCTTCCCGAATCGCCGTCGGCGCGCTGCGCTATTTCATGCTGAAATTCACGCGAAATTCCGTCATTGCGTTCGACTTCCAGGAAGCCCTCAGCTTCGAGGGCGAGACCGGGCCGTATGTGCAATATGCCGCCGTGCGCGCGCGAAATATTTTGCGCAAGCTGGCGGAGCGGGGCGAAACGCTTCCGGACTTCGCCGCGCAGTTGAACGCGGAAACGATGGCGCGGCAGCTTGCCGGCGAAGACCTGTGGCAGTATCTGCTGCTGGCGTCGAAAGCGGATTGGGCCGTCGAGCGCGCCGTGGCTTCGGGCGAGCCGGCGCACGCCGCCAGATACGCCTTCCAACTCGCTCAGGCCTTCAGCAATTTCTACCACGGCTATCCCGTTCTCTCCGAGCAAGACCCCGAGCGCAAGACGTTTCTGCTGTGGATGACGCGATATTTCCAAACTCAATTGGAACGGACGCTGGCCGTGCTTGGCATCGAAGCGCCGGTATACATGTAGCCGGCGCCGCTACGCCCCCATTCGTAGTTAAATAGGAGTCACGATGAGTGAGCAAACGGATCGAAGAGGATTTCTGCGCGCGGGCACGGCGGCGTTAGCGGCGCCATTTTTCGCGGGCCGCGTTCTTGGCGCCAACGACCGCGTGCGCGTGGGCTTCATTGGCATGGGCAAGATGGGCCGCGACAACCTGAAAATCGCCATGAAGCAGGGCAATGTCGAACCGGTGGTGGTTTGCGACGTCTATGAACGGAACCTGAACTGGGCCTCCGCGATCGCGCATGGGCAGGCGAAGACGAGCCGCGATTTCCGCGAGGTGCTGGCCGACCCATCGATCGACGCGGTGTGCATTTCCACGCCCGATCACTGGCACGCCTACATGATGGTGGAGGCCTGCAAGGCAGGCAAGGACGTGTTGGTGGAGAAGCCCATCTCGGTGACGGTGGAAGAAGGCGTGAAGATGGTGGCGGCCGCGCGCAAGTATAACCGCGTGGTGCAGGCCGACACCTGGCAGCGTTCCACCGGGCACTTCCGCCAGGCCGTCGACATCGTCAAAAGCGGGGAGCTTGGCAAGATCGCCATGGTGCATACGTGGAATTACGGGAACGGCAAACAGCAGGGGATGGGGAATCCGCCCGATAGCGATCCGCCGGCCGGCCTCGATTGGGACCTGTGGTTGGGACCGGCGCCGAAGCGTCCCTTCAACGCCAACCGGTTCGGAGTAGACCCGGACGACCGTTATTTCTCGTCGTTCCGCTGGTTCTGGGATTACGCCGGCGGCATGATGACCGATTGGGGAATTCATTGGCTCGACATCGTGCAGATGGCCATGGGCGAGGAGATGCCGAAGTCGGTTGTGGCCACGGGCGGAAAATATTGGCTGACGGATAATCGCGAAACGCCGGACACGCTCCAAGTGGCTTACGAATATCCCAGCGGCTTCGTCGCCACCTACGAGAATCGAAACAGCAACTCGCAATCGATGTTTCAAAAGGGCGGCGGCATTTTATTCTGTGGCCAGAAGGCGACGATGTTCCTGGACCGGAGCGAGTTCCGCGTCGTTCCCGAACAAGGCTCCGACGTGAAGGCGCAGCAGGTGAAAGCCTTCGACGACGGCGGCAAGATGCATTGGGCGAATTTTCTGGAATGTATGAAGACACGCCAGCGGCCGAATAGCGATATCGAGCTGTGCCAGCGCTCGACGACGACGTGCCTGTTGGGCAATGTCGCGCTCCGTTCGAACACGCGACTGGACTTCGACGCCTCCACCTGGAAGATAAGCCAAGCCGAAGCACAGCCATTTTTGACGCGGGAGTATCGCGAACCGTGGAAGCTGGAAGTTTAGCGGACGCGTTAGTTCCGCGCGCCGAAATGTTCGGTGCGTCCCGCGAGCGGTTTCACCGAAGCCGCGCCGCACACGGCGATGCCGGTGTTCAGCAGCGCCATCAGAACGTTGAACAAAAGGCCGTAGACCATCTGTTCGGTGACCGGCTGCTTCAGCGGAAGGCGAAACGACGCGGGCAGTTCCTTGCTGATGCGCAGGCGGAGAGAGTGGGGCAGCACGTGACCGGATCGATCTTTGGAGTTGCCCACCGAGAACGGCGTCTGCAGCACCGCTCCGCTGCGTCCGTCCACGTAGAATTGGCAGCGGGAGAACCAGCCGAGGTTGCCCGGATCGGCGGCGTCGAACAGCAGCAGCGGCGCCTGGCGCTCGGAGGCGGTAAGGTCGAGATTGACGCTACGCGCGGTGTCCTCCATCCGGAAGTCGAAGCCCGATTGCTTGACGACGTTGGCGACAAGGTCGGGATCGAGTTCGAGCAGCAGCAGCTTGTGATCGCCGGCCTGGAGAACCTGCATAAGCCATTAGTTTAGCAACGGCGGACCGAGTTCCGCCGCCGGGAGGAGAATTATGGAAGGGATCAGCCGGAGATCGGTGCTTCAATCGCTGGCGGGCGCCGCCGCGCTTCCACTTGGCCGCTTGGCGGCGCAAGAGGCCGCCCGGCCCGCTCTCGCGGCGGCCGCCTACTCGCAGGTGGAGCTGCTCGACGGTCCGCTCAAGCGCCAATTCGACGTCAATCACCAGTTCTTTTTGCGTCTGGATGAAGACCGCATGCTGAAAATCTACCGGCAGCGTGCGGGGCTTCCGGCGCCGGGCCCCGACATGGGCGGCTGGTACGACGATTTCTGCCCCGGCGCCAGCTTCGGCCAATACGTCTCGGCGCTGGCTCGCTTCACCGCCGTCACCCGCTCCGAGGCCACGCGCGCGAAAGTGAACCGCCTCGTCCATGGTTGCGCGCTGACGATGGATCCATCGGGCAAGTTCTTCGCGGATCTTCGATATCCGGCCTACACTTACGACAAGCTGGTTTGCGGCTTGATCGACGCCCATTCCTTCGCCGGCGACCCCGCCGCTCTGACGGCGCTGGCCGTAACGACGCGCTCCGCCCGCCCTCAAATGCCCGACCGCGCCCTTACGCCCGAAGAGCGGCGCGAACGCCCGCACAAGGACGACACGTACCTTTCGGATGAGTCCTACACGCTCGCCGAAAATCTGTTCCTCGCTTACGAACGAAGCGGCGATCGTCAATACTTTGACATGGCCCGGCGATACTTACAGGATCGGACGTTCTTCGATCCACTCGCCGAAGGGCGCGACGTGCTCCCCGGCCTTCACGCTTACAGCCACGTGAACGCGCTCAGTTCCGGCATGCAGGGTTACTTGAAGTTGGGAGATCCCAAATATCTCCGGGCGGTGAGTAACGCGGCCGGCATGATTCTGAACGATCAAAGTTACTCGACCGGCGGCTGGGGTCCGAACGAAGCCTTCGTCCATCCCGGCCAGGGCGCGCTGGGCAAGAGCCTGGAATCGACACATCGGAGCTTCGAGACGCCATGCGGAGGATACGCCCACTTCAAAGTGATGCGCTACTTACTCGCGCAAACGAAGGACTCCCGCTACGGCGACAGCATGGAGCGGGTTCTATACAACGCGCTGCTGGGAGTGAAACCGATTCTCGAAGACGGCTCCAGTTTCTATTACTCCGACTACCATGCGTCGGCTTCGAAGACTTACACACGCGTCGTGCCAGGCGCGACTCGGGCGTGGGATCTGGACGATAAGTGGCCGTGTTGCTCGGGAACTTTGCCGCAAGTGGTGGCCGACTACGGCATCAGTTCGTATTTCACGGCGTCGAACGGCGTGTATGTCAATCTCTACGTCCCTTCGCGCCTGACTTGGGTGCAAGGCTCCGCGCGCTGCGCGATTGCGCAGGAGACGGATTATCCGGCCGGCAGTCTCGTAACACTCCATCTGACGGTTTCCTCGCCAGCCGAATTCGCCATTCATCTTCGAATCCCCGCGTGGGCCGGCACAAACACCGGCGTCTCGGTGAATGGACGCCGGTTGCCCACGCGGCGTCGCGAAGGGAAGGTTCCTGGCGCTGCAACGCACATGGAAAACCGGCGACAAGATCGAATTGGAATTGGATCAACCGGTTCGCTTCGAGGCGGTCGATCGTCAAACCCCCGATCGAGTGGCGATGGTGCGCGGGGCGCAGGTATTGTTCGCCATCGCCAACGAACGGCCCAGCGTCGCGCGCGGCATCACCGCGCCTTCGCTTAAGCCGGCCGGAGGCGATTGGCTTTTCCAATCCGGAGACACGGCGATCCGGCTTCGCCCGTTCGCCTCCATCGGCGATGAAACCTATCAGACCTACTGGGCGGTCACCGGTTAAGATGGTGCCCGGCAAACGCGCTGGTATTGTTCGATATCGACGGCACGCTGGTGCGTAAGGCTGGGCCGCACCACCGGCGCGCACTGGAAGAGGCCGTGCGGTTGGTGACGGGCGTGGAGGCGAGCACCGCCAACGTGCCGGTAGCGGGAATGCTCGACCGCGATATCGTCGCGGCGATGATGCGCGAGGCCGGCGTGAGCGGAGCCGCGGTGCGGCGCGCCATGCCGCAAATCGTCGAGAGCGCCCAACGAATCTACGCGCGGACGTGTCCCGATCTGCGGCGGAAAGTCTGCCCCGGCGTGCGCACGCTGCTGCGGCAACTGGAGAATCGCGGCGCGACGATGGGCCTGGTGACGGGTAACCTCACGCGCATCGGATGGCGGAAGATGGAGCGCGCCGGCCTGCGCCCGCGCTTTCGCTTCGGCGCCTTCGCCGAATCCGCCAAGGACCGCGCCGGGCTGGTGAAACTGGCGGTGCGGCAGGCGCGCCGCCAAGGATGGGCGAATCGGGAAACGCGGATCTCGCTCATCGGCGATCACTCGAACGACGTGCGGGCCGCGCGGGCGAACGGAGTGACGGCGGTCGCCGTGGCCACCGGCGTTCTCAGCGTCGACGAACTCGCCGCGCACGAACCCGATCTGCTGTTGGCCGACCTGCGCGCGCTCGACGCGGAAATGTTGCTGTAGATCCGGCTACTGCTTCGGCGCGGGGGCCGGCGCCGCCGCGTCTTTTTGGTGTTTGGAAAGAAAATCCACGGTCAGCTTCTGAATCTCCGGAATGATATCGGCCAATTGCTCCTGAGCGAGGCCCATGGTTTTCGCCATGAGCGACGGCATTTTGGTCAACATCGCCTGCCCGGAGGGAGACTTATAGAAGCTGAGCATGCCGTCGATCTCCTCCTCGCTGAAGGTCTCCGAGTAAAGCTCGGTCATAGCCGGCTTCATCTTCTCCCAACTCACGCGATCGGCAATAAGGTCGAGGATCTTCGAAGTCAACTGGTCCGAAAGCGCCTTATTTTCCTGCGACACGCCGGCTTGCAGTTCGAGCGACGGAATCATCGGCTTCACTTGCTCAAGCATTTGCTTTTGCATCTGATCGACTTTCGTGAGCTGGAAGATTTCGTCGACCTTGGCGGCCTTACTGGCCGTGTCGGCGAATCCGGCGGCCGCGAAGTACAAGACTCCCAGGGAGGCAAACAGCGGAGATTTCATGACGCGATCCTCTTGCTCTCATTTTATCGCGCCCCTTTTACTCGTAGCGGAGGGCGCGAATGGGGTCGATCGCCATGGCGCGGCGGGCGGGAATAAATCCGGCCAACAGGGCCACGGCGAACAGCGCGAGAGCGGCGGAGGACAGCACGAATGGATCGCGTGCGTTTAAACCAAAGAGCTGGCTCTCGACATAGCGGCCGATGACGAAAACAATCGGAAGCCCAACGGCGATGCCACAACCGGCGAGGAGGACCACTTCTCGCATCACTAGCCAGAGAACGTTGCCCCGAGCCGCGCCGAGCGCGATGCGGACGCCGATCTCGGCCGTGCGGCGGAGGACGGTATAGGCGATGACGCCATAGAGGCCGATCGTCGCCAGCATCGTCGCCAGCAATCCGAACGCGACCGAAAGCGCGGCCACAAGGCGGTCCGTCGAAGCGGAGTTCTCCACGCGCACCCGCATCGCCATCAGATCGGTAACCGGCAAATTGGGATCGGCCCGGTGGACCAGACCGCGGAGAACCGAAGCGAGGGAGTCGATAGTACGGCTGCCGTGAACGTAGAAGTGAACGGAGGACATGCGGTCGCGATCCTGCGCGTAGGCGATGAAGACGAAGCGGTTTGGCTTGTCGCGTAAATTATCGGATTGATTGTCCTTGACGAGCCCGACGATCTCGATGTCCAGCTTCACGCCATCGCCGGCGCCGAAAGCCATATGGCGGCCGATCGGACTCTGTCCATGAAAAAACTTCTTGGCGAAGGTCTCGTTGACGATCGCTACTTTGGGAGCGTCGGGGCCGTCGGAATCCAAGAACTCACGGCCGGCTAGCAGCGGGATGCCCATCGTTCTGAAATACGCCGCCGTCACCGGATTGACGCTCGTGTCCATATCCTCCTCCTCCCGCGGCCGGTAGCCCTCGATAGATACGTTGGCGCCGCGATCGTCGCCCGTGAACGTTCCAATGCTCGATGCGGCCACGTTCAGGACCCCGGGGAGCGCGGCGGCGCGATGGCGAAGATCGTCCTCCAATGCCACGGTTTGCGCGCCTGAATAACCGTTGAGGACGGGGTTTATGGCGAACGTAACCACGTTCTCGGTGCGGAAGCCCGGATCGTGGCGCATCAGGTTGATCAAGCTGCGCAAGAACAGACCCGACGCCGCCAGCAGCACAAGCGAGAGGGCGACCTGGGCCGCAACCAGAGTCTTGCGCAAGCGGGCTTGGCCAAGGCCGGAGGCGACGGTAGCGGATTGGTCCTTCAGAACCGAAGACGTGGAGGCGCTCGCGGCCTGTAATGCGGGCACAAGGCCGAACAGCAGGCCGGTGATCAACGAAAGCGCGAGCGTGAAGAGGAGCAGCCGGGTATCGAGCATCCGCGGAGAACACTCCGGCGGAATCGGAGGGCAACAGACGGAGCAGAAGCGGCACCGCGGCGGCCGAAACCAGAAGACCGAGCACGCCGCCGGCTAAGGCGAGTAGCGAGCTCTCGATTAGAAGCTGGCGGATGAGCGCCATGCGGCTCGCGCCGACGGCGATTCGAATGGCGATCTCGCGGCGGCGTCCGGCGGCTCGAGCGATCAGAAGATTCGCCACGTTGGCGCACGCGATCAACAGGACGAAACCGACCAGCGCCATCAACACGGTCAACGGCGTGCCCCAGGCTTCGCGCAACGCGTTGATGCCTTGCGCGGCGGGCAAAAGCCGGAGCTTCTTGGCAAGAAATAAATCGCGGAAACGGCTGCCCTGGTGCTTCATCGTGGCCAACTCCTCCGCGAGGATCGGGCGATAGGTCACCGCCATGGCGGCTTCCGCCCGCTCCCGGGAAACACCTGGGGCGAGGCGGGCGAAAACGTTCAGCCACTGCACCTGGCGGTCCTCCGAGCCTTTGCCCATCCGCACGGTCCATTGGGGCGAGATCCAATTTTTCATCGAAAGAGGAACGAACAGATCGGCCGGTTGACCGGCCAGCAGACCGCGGAAGCCGGGCGGCAGGACGCCGATTACCGTCATCGGATGATTGTTCACCCGAATCGTTTGCCCGACGATCGCGGGACTGCCCCCGAAGCGGCGAAGCCAATAGCTGTTTGCGAGAACCACGACAGGACCCGAGCCGGGCGCGGTGTCTTCCTCCGGGCGGAACGCGCGGCCGAAGAGAGGCCGGATGCCGAGCACGTCGAAAAAGTTTCCCGTCACCGTTTCCGCCTGGGCAATCTCGGTCGCCGCGCCGGCGAGGATGCTCACTTGAGCGCCGGCGCGCGCGACGACGCCGCTGAAAACCTTGTTGCGGTCCCGCAGGTCGCGGTACATCGGGTAGGAATAAACCGTCTCGTTGTTGTCGGAGGTGTTCCAACCGGGGTGGGGGCCGTCGGAGTGGAGCAGAACCAATCGTTCCGGATCGGCGATGGGGAGCGATCGCAGCAACGCCTGATCGAGCAGCGAGAAAATGGCGGTGTTGGCGCCAATTCCGAGAGCCAGCGACAGCACGGCGGCGGCCGTGAAGCCCGGCGCGCGCCATAATGTACGCAAAGCGAAGCGGAGATCGTTCAACATGGGTTTATGGACGCGCATCGGCAAAAAGCGTTAGCGCCGTAAGTGCATTATAGTCACAGGCGGGGCAATGGCGAACAACGAACAGAATATGGAACAGCGGATCGTCGAGAGCATGGCCAAGCTGCGCGGCGGCCGCGGCACGCGGAAGCAACTGGCGCAGGGCTTGGCCGCGAGACAGAAGGAACGCCCGGCGATAGACGCGGCGCTCGCCCGTCTGATGGAGCGGGGCGAGATAGTTGAAACACGCAGGGACGATTATGTTTTGCTCGCGGCCAGCTCCAGCTTTGCGACGGGACGTTTGCAGATGCACCGCGATGGCTTTGGTTTCATCACGCCGAACCATCCGATTCAGGGTGTCGACGGCGACCTCTACATTTCGCGCGAAGAGGCGGGGAAGGCCATGCATGGCGACCGCGTGCTGGTCCGCGTGAAGGCCGCCGGCCGCGGCGGGCGCGCTTCCGGCGACATCGTCCGGGTGCTTACCCGGGCGCAAACAACGGTCGTGGGCGAGTTTCGCGCGCGGCCCGGAGGTAACTTCGTCGTTCCACACGACCCGCGCATCCACCAATGGATCGAGATTCCCGAGGGGATGGAGATTCCGCGCGAAACTCTCGACCGGGACCGCGTCGGCGCGCCGGCGGTGGAAGTGAAAAGCGTGGACGATCTGAACGGCATGATCGTCAACGTCGAGGTGATCGAATTCCCCGAAGACGGGGAACGTCCCGTGGGACGCGTGATCGAGGTGCTGGGACATCCCGACGCCTTCGGCGTGGACGTCGAGGTCATGATCCGCAAGCATCACATCCCGCACCGCTTCCCTCAAGACGTTCTGGATCAGGCGGCGGCCGTGACGGCGGAAACCGGCGACGCGGCGCTCGCCGGACGCCGCGATTTCCGCTCGATGGAGATCGTCACGATCGACGGCGAAACCGCGCGCGATTTCGACGACGCGGTGTGGGTGGACGTTCTGCCTGGCGGCAATTATGCGCTGCACGTGCATATCGCCGACGTCAGCCATTACGTTCGCCCCGGATCGCCGATCGACGTCGAAGCGAGGCAGCGCGGCACCAGCGTCTACTTCCCGGACCGGGCCGTGCCCATGCTTCCGGTGGAGCTATCGACGGACATCTGTTCCTTGAAACCGCAAGTGGACCGGCTGGTGCTCTCGGCGCTTCTGGAAATCGACCATCGCGGCGCTGTGGTGCAGCAGGAGTTCACGCGCGGAGTGATCCGCAGCGCCGAACGCATGACGTATACCGCGGTGCATGGAGTGTTGGAAGGAGACGCCGCGTTGCGGGAGCGCTACGCGCAGCTCATCCCGCGCTTCGAGAAAATGCGGGATCTGGCCCTGATCCTGAACAAGAAACGCGTGCGCCGCGGCTCGATCGATTTCGATTTGCCGGAGCCGCTGATCGAATTCGACGAGTTCGGCGAGATGACCGGCGTAACGCGTTTGGTCAGAAACATCGCTCATCGCATCATCGAGGAATTCATGCTCGCGGCGAACGAAGCCGTGGCCGGCCATCTGGAGGGACTGGGCCTCCCCTCGATCTACCGCATTCACGACCCTCCGGACGCCAAGCGCGTGATGGAGTTCGAAGACGTCGCCGCTCAGTTCGGCTATTCGCTCGGCATCGGCGCCATTCCCGTCCGGCGGCACGCCATCGCCGAGCGCCGCCGCGATGGCGGAAAAACTCGCCGCGACGTCGTGATCGCCACCGAAAACCCCGCCGTTTCCTCGCGCAATTATCAGCGCCTGGTGGCGAAAATCGAGGGCAAACCCGAGGAGCGGATCCTCAGCTATCTGATGCTGCGCTCTTTGAAGCAAGCCCGGTACAGCGAGGTGAACAAGGGGCATTTCGCTCTCGCGGCGCCCAGCTACACCCACTTCACATCGCCCATTCGCCGCTATCCGGATCTTATGATCCACCGCCTGCTAAAGGCTTGGCTCGACGGACGCGCAAGCGAATATAGCGAGGACGAACTGCGGGCGATCGCCGCCGGGGCGTCGGAAACCGAGCGCCAGGCGGCGGAAGCCGAGCGCGAACTGGTGGAGTGGAAGAAGGCGCGGTTCATGGAAGATCGCGTCGGCGAAGAATACTCCGCCCTCATCATCAGCACCACCAAGTTCGGCTTCTTCGTCGAACTGGAGAGTATGTTTATCGAGGGCCTGGTGCCGATGGAAACCTTGCCAGATGACCGTTTCGTTTACCAGGAGAACACCAGGACGATCATCGGCATCCGCACCCGCAGGCAATTCTCGATCGGCGGACGCGTGACCGTGCGGCTGGATCGCGTGGATACCATGGAGAGGAAACTGCAGTTCGCCGTTGTAGAAGAACAACCGGCGAAAAAGAAGATAAAGAAAAAGTGAATCCGATGCGCACGCGAAGATTAGGAACGCATGGTCCGGAGGTTTCGGCGCTCGGGCTGGGTTGCATGGGGATGTCGGCGCTGTACGGCCACGCCGACGAGACGGAGAGCCTGGCGACGCTCGAAGCCGCGATGGAAGCCGGGATCACCCTGCTCGACACCGGCGACTTCTATGGCATGGGCCACAACGAAACGTTGATCGCGCAGGCCCTCAAAGGACGTAAGCGCGAAAGCATTTTCATCGCGGTGAAATTCGGCGCGCTGCGCGATCCCTCCGGCGCGTTCATCGGCGTCGATACGCGCCCAGCGCATGTGAAGACGTACCTCGCCTACACGTTGAAGCGCCTCGGCGCCGATTACGTGGATCTGTACCAACCGGCCCGCGTCGATTCCGCCGTACCCATCGAGGACACCGTGGGCGCGGTCGCCGACATGGTGAAGGCCGGCTACGTGCGCCATATCGGACTGTCGGAGGCGGGCGCCGCAACCATTCGCCGCGCCCACGCCGTGCATCCCATCGCCGCGCTGCAGATCGAATATTCCCTCCTGAGCCGCGGCATCGAATCGGAAATTCTGCCGGTGACGCGCGAGCTCGGCATCGCCATTACCGCCTATGGAGTGCTCGGCCGCGGGCTCCTCGGCGGGCGGATCGGCAAAGAAGGAGTGGCCGATTCTAAAGACTTCCGCTCCCATAGCCCTCGGTTCCAGGGCGAGAATCTCGAACGGAACCTGAAGCTCGTCGAGGCGCTGCGCGAGCTCGGCGCGGCGAAGGGCGCCACTCCCGCGCAGTTGTCCATCGCCTGGGCGCTGTCGCGCGGAAACGACATCGTTCCACTGATCGGAGCGCGGCGGCGCAACCAGCTTTCCGAAGCGCTCGGCGCGATGGATCTGAATCCGGCCGCCGAAGACCTCGCCGCCATCGAAGCGGCGGTGCCCGCCAGCGCCGTCGCCGGCACACGCTACGACGCGGCGCAAATGTCCTGGCTCGATAGCGAGCGCCGCGCGGCGGCGACGGATTAGACTGTTCAGAATGGCGCTTTGGAAAATAATCCTCGTTGGTCTCCTCGCGGCATGGCTTTGTTTCGTCGCCGGAATCTTCTATTTGATGACTCGCCCGCCCGCGCGCTTCGCCGCCGCCATGGCTCGAATGCCGGGGCCGCTCTTCCTGGCGTTCCCGTTTGAGACCCTGTGGAACCGCGCGCGCGCCGGAAGGCTCCAACCCGGTGACGAGGCGCCCGATTTTCAGTTGCCGTCGCTCGACACGCACGCGCCCGTATCCCTCGCTTCTTTCCGCGGCGCGAAGCCGGTTGTGCTGATCTTCGGCAGCTACACTTGACCGCCCTTTCGCCGGGAGGTTCCCGCGCTCAACAGCCTGTACGAAAAATACAAGGACCGCGCCGCGTTCTACATCGTTTACATTCAGGAGGCGCACGCCAGCGACGTCTGGCAGATGGAATCCAACGTCAAGCAGGGCGTCGTGTTCCGCTCCCCGGCGAGCTTCCTCGAGCGCGAAGCCATCGCCGGAAGCTGCGTGCGCAAGCTGAACATCCACATTCCAGCGCTGCTCGACGGCTTCGACGATAAAATCGAAGCGGCCTACACAGGCTGGCCGGATCGCCTTTATGTGATCGGCCGCGACGGCAAAGTGGTGTTCAAAAGCGCGCCCGGCCCCTTCGGTTTCCACCCGGCGAACATGGAAGCGGCGCTGAAACAGACCTTATAGAACGGCCCGACCCTATTCCTCTTCCTCCACAATCCCCGCCTTCGCGGCCTTGGCGGCGGCGATCACCTTCTCCGCTTGAAGCGCCGGAACGAAATCGTAGTGATCGAACTCCATGCGATACGAAGCCCGGCCCTGCGTCATCGAGATCAGGTCGTTCTGATAGTTGAGCATCTCCGACATCGGGACGATGGCGCGGATGATCTGCGTGCCGCCCTTGGTTTCCATTCCGGCGACGCGCCCGCGCCGGCCGTTCATGTCGCCCATCAGATCGCCGGCGAACTCCACCGGCGCCTGCACCTCCACGCGCATGATCGGCTCCAGCAGCGCCGGCTTGGCCAACGCCATCGCCGCCTTGAACGCCTTCCTCGCCGCCAGCTTGAAGGACATCTCGGAGGAATCGACGTCGTGGTAAGAACCGTCGTAGACGCTCACGCGGAAGTCCACCACCGGGAAGCCGGCGAGATAGCCCTGCGCCGCCGCCTCGATGATCCCCTTCTCCACGGCCGGTACGAATTGCCGCGGAATCGAACCGCCGAAAATATCGTTGACGAACTCGAACTTGCCGCCGCGCGGCAGCGGCTCCATGCGAATCCAGCAATCGCCAAACTGGCCGTGGCCGCCGGTCTGCTTCTTATGCCGCCCCTGCACGTCGGCCTTGCCGCGGATCGTTTCGCGGTAAGGAATCTTCGGCGCGTGCAACTCGACATCGACGCCATAGCGTTTCTTCAAGCGGCTGACGATGATCTCCACGTGCTGCTGTCCGCTTCCGGCGAGCAGAAATTCGTTCGTCGACGGATCGCGATAAAACCGCAGCGACTGGTCTTCTTCCAGGATCTTATGCACCGCGTTGCCCATTCGATCCTCGTCCTGCCGCGTGCGCGCCGAGATGGCGTAGGCGATCGACGGTTCGGGCAGCTCGACGGCGGGGAATGAGATCGGCGAGCTTTTGTCGTACAGCGTATCTCCCGTCAACACGTCCTTCAGCTTGGCGACGGCGCCGATGTCGCCGGCGTGCAATTCAGTGACCGGCGAGATGGTCTTGCCCATCAGCGCGCCGATGTGCGAAAAGCGTTCCGGAGCGTTGACGCGAGAATCGATGAGGGTCGCGTCGTTCTTCACGACGCCGGAGACCACCTTGAAATACGACACGCGCCCCGAAAACGGATCGGCCACCGTTTTGAAAACGAAAACCGACGGCGGCTCGGAATCGCGAATCGGCCGTTCGATCGAATGGCCGTTGTTGCGTCCCGCGGCGGGCGGACGGTCGGCCGGCGCGGGAAAGTGTCCGGCGAGAAAATCCAGAATCAGATCCGCCCCGATGTTGTGCAGCGCGGAGCCGCAAAGGATCGGGAAGATACGCATCTCCCGCACTTCGATTCGCAGTCCTTCGACGATATGCTCGACCGGCAGAGTTCCGGTTTCAAAGAACTCCTCCATCAACTCGTCTTTGCCCTCGGCCACCATCTCCACCAGCGCTTCGTGCGCCACCCGCGCCGCTTCCTCCATGTCGCCCGGTATCGCGATCTCCTTGCCCTGTCCGTTGCCGTCGGGGGCATAGGTGTACGCGGTCATCCGCACCAGATCGATCACGCCGCTGAAATTCCGTTCCGATCCGATCGGAAGCTGGATCGGCACCGCGGCGCGCCCGAACATTTCCTGGATAGATGCGACGGCGCGCTCGAAGCTGGCTCGATCCCGGTCCAGTTTATTCACCAGGAACGCGCGCGGGATATGGAACTGCTCGCAAAAACTCCAAACCTTCTCCGTCTGAACCTCGACACCCGCCACCCCGTCTACCACAATCAACCCGGCGTCGGCCGCCGCCATCGCGGCGTTGGTGTCGTTGATGAAGGTGTTGTAACCCGGCGTATCGATCAGGTTCACCTTCGTCCGCTTCCACTCGGCGAAGGCCAGCGAGGTGGAGATGGTCAACTTTCGCTGCACCTCCTCCTCGTCGAAGTCGGTGACGGTGTTGCCCTCGTCCACGCGCGTCAACCGGCTGCTGGCTCCCGTCGTGAAGAGCAATCCGGCGGCCAGCGACGTCTTCCCGGAATGCCCATGACCGATCAGCGCTACGTTCCGAATATCCGAACTCTCGTAGACTTTCAAGCGGCGCCTCCAAACTAGGGATGCGAAAACCGGATAGTATCACACCCGTCACAATCCGGCTGCGCCGTCCCCACGCCGCCCGCGCCAACCACTGCCACCTTAGCAGCGAGTAGACTTTCAAATCCACATCCCGTTCGCGCGGCTCGATGTGGAAGGTAAGAGTTCCCTGGTATTCAAGCCCGGCTTTTTGCATCACGCGCTCGGAGGCGGCGTTGGCCGGAACGCACCGCGCCTCCATCCTGTTGCATTCCAGCGTGTCGAACCCGAACCCGAGCATCGCGCGAACGCCTTCGGTTGCGTAACCTCGATTCCAGTGCGGGCGCGCGAAAAAATACGCGATCTCGATGCGCGAATCGTCCAGATAAATCCGGCCGAACGAGCAGTTCCCGATCGTCTCGCCGCTGCCCTTCAACTCCACCGCCCATGGGCCGATACCCTTCTCTTCGTATTCGCGAAAGCAGAAATCCAGAAAGCCCTGCGTGTCCACCGGCGATTCGTGCGTGTCCCAGAAGGCGTACCGGCTCACTTCCGGATCGCTCCCCCAGGCGTAGACGGACTGCAGATCGGAAGGACGGAAACGGCGGAGCCTCAGCCGCTCGGTTTCGATTTCCGGCATCGGCAGCGGATAACTTCGGTAACGCATGGCGTCACTTCCCAAGCCAGCGCGGAAGGGCCGTGGTGATCCATGGCACATAAGTGATCAGCAGAACGCCGGCCAGCAAGACCAGAAGGAACGGCAGCAAGGCGCGGTAAACCACGATCATCGGCTTCTCGAATCGATAGGCGGAGAGGCAAAGGTTAATGCCCACCGGCGGCATCAGGTAGCCCAGCTCGAGGTTGGCGAGAAAGATGATGCCCATTTGAACGGGGTCGATCGCGTAGAGCGCGGCTAGCGGCTTCAAGAGCGGAACGATCACCAAAATGGCCGCGAAGATATCCATCAGGCTGCCGACCACCAGTAGCGCGGCGTTCAGCGCCAGCAAAAACAGAATCTTCGAATGAATGTGCAGACGCACCCAATCGACCAGCCGGGAGGGAATCTCGGCGTCGACAAGATAATTGGTGAAGCCGAGAGCGACGCCGATAATGAGCAATATGCCGCCGACCACCGTCGCGCACTCCACGCAAACACGAATGTAATCGCGACGAAGCGACAGGCCTCGATAGACAAACACTTC
Source organism: uncultured Acidobacteriota bacterium (assembly GCA_963823105.1). Lineage (GTDB taxonomy): Bacteria > Acidobacteriota > Terriglobia > Bryobacterales > Bryobacteraceae > JAJYKC01. Next base: position 516,514 of record CAWGKC010000001.1, on the reverse strand, counting down.
CACCAGCAATGCCGCGAAGGCGGTGAGCGCGGCCGCCTCGGTGAGCGTGCCAAACCCTCCGAACAGTCCAACCAGCATGATCACCGGCAGCAGCAGCTCCCATTTCGCTTCCCACGTCGCGCGCAGCGCCTCGCGCGCCGAAAAACGGTCGCGGACGGCTTCGAAACGGATTCCCTGGTGGACGCCGAATGCCGCGACCAGACCCACCATCAGCAGTCCTGGAAGGATGCCGCCGATGAATAGCTTGTCGATGGCGGTTTGCGCGTAGACGCCGTAGAGGATGACGGGGAGGCTCGGCGGGAACAGCAGACCCAGCGAGCCGGAAGCGGTGAGCAAGCCGATGGAGAAGCGTTCGGGATACCGCGCCTTGATGAGCACCGGGACCAGAAGTCCGCCGAGGGAAAGAATGGTGAGCCCGGAACCGCCCCAGGTGAAGATGGCGCAGATGACCACGGTGACGATGGCCAGGCCTCCCGGCGCCCAACTGAAAAGCGCTTCAAAAAGGCGCAGCAGCCGCCGCGTGGCGCCACCCTCCACCATGAGGTATCCCGCAAAGGTGAACAGCGGAATGGAAGGCAAGAGCGGCGAGGCCACCAGCCGGTACATCTCCACCGGCACGGAAGCGATGGGCGTTTGATCGCGCCAGAAGAGAATCAGCGCGAAGCCGCCGAAGACGGCGAAAATGGGCAGGCCGGCGATGGTGGAGAGCACCAGCAGCGCGATGCCCAGAGGAAACACGCCGAGCGTCGCCGGATCGATGCGGCCCAGCGCCAACGGAACCAGGAGGCCAACCGCCGCGGCTAGCTTATGCGTCCATTTCGGGCCGCAGCGCCAGACGCCGCGAAGCGCGATGAGCGCGAACCCAACGGGCATGACGGCGATCGCATACCACTTGGGGATGCCGGGCACCAGCTCGCTCGAAGCCTGCCGTTCCGTTAGAAGGAACTGCCACGAGGCGTAGGCAAGGCTGGCGGCGACGGAGGCTAAGACCGCGGCGGAGAGAATCGAGGCGGGCAGACGCCAGCGCGCGGGCAGTAACGTGCTCGCCGACAGCGACAGCAACCGGCTGGATCGCGCCGCAAGCGCCCCGCCCAGCATTCCCACCCAAAGCGTCAAGTGCTGGACATAGAGCGGAGATCCCGGAACGCTGGGGATAAACGAGAAGCGCCGGGCGGCCATCTCGATCACCGGCAGCAATGCCATCAGCGACAGCATCAGCGCCGCCAGCGCGTTCTCGGCGGTGAAAAACGGGTTGCGCCGGAGCGGTGGGGCGGCCGGCGCGGAAACGGCGCTCACGGCTTGGCCGCGCGAGCCGGCTTCCCCGCGTGCGCGCGCCGGTACTCGTCGCGAAGATGCCTCACTTCGTCGAATAAATCCGGCGGCATGCCATGCGCGCGCAGCGCCGGATAAAGCTTGCCCTCGATCAGTGTCCGCCACTCTTCCGTCGCTTGCGGCGTTGCGTTCACTACGTTCAAACCAAGCGTCTGCATGATTCCCACGGAGCCTTCTTCCAACCCGCGCACCTCCTGGCGCAGTTCGACGCCGGCCTGGCGAGAGATGGCCATTACGGTCTTTTGATCCGCCGCCGAAAATTTCTCCCAGACGCTCTTGTCGATCAGCGTGGCCCCCACCAGCGTCGCGAACTTGGTATCCAACATGTTCTTCGCTCCGCCGAACCACTGGCTACCGAGAGCCACGAGCGGCGGGGATTGGAACGCGTCGATCAACCCCGTCTGCAAGCCGGTGAGGATATCCGTCGCCGCCAGCGACACCGGATGGAAGCCGTTGTTCTTATAAAGCTCGAACGTCGTGCTGTCGCCCTGCAGCACGCAGATCTTGATCTTGCGAAAATCGTCCGGCGTCATCGCCGGATCGCGCGAGAAAAAATGCACCCAACCCGCGTCCGCCCAATTCAGAACGATATAGCCACGCGCCGCCAGCGCCTTTTCGAGGCGCGGCGCGATCTTGTCGCGAACGTAGTCCAGCTCCTCGTAGGAATCGATCATCAAAGGGATTTGCAGCGCCGATACGCTGGCGTCGATTCCGCTCAGCCCCGCCCCCGAAAGCGCCACCGACTGCAGCTTCTTGATCCGCAGCTTCTGCACCATCTCCGGCTCGTCGCCCTGCTCTCCGCCAGGATAAACTTTCAACGCCACCCTGCCGCCCGTGGCCGCCTTCCACTTCTCCCCCATGTCGAGCAGGATCTGATGCCACTTGGAATCCTTGGGCGCGAGCGTTCCCATGCGCACCAGCGTCTGGGCCCGGCCGGAAAAGACGGGAGCGAGAAATATGATGAAGGCTAAAAGGACTCGGCGCATGGCGGTTTCCCAATTTTACTGGATAACCGCGCCGGAGGCGTCACACCGATGGCGAGGACTGAGCGGCGGCGGCGTGATCGAAGGCCACCGGAGGATTATAGAACAGAAATCGCCCGCAGCTTTCGCAAAACATGATCTCTTCCCCGCGCCGCAAATCCTGGTAAAACTGAGGACGAAGCGAGATCCGGCACGCGCCGCAGCGCCCGTCCACCGCCTCGGCCATCGTCACGCCGCGCCACTTCTTGCGAATGTGCTCGTAACTTTTATAGACCGCCGGCTTAAGCCTCGCCACGGCGTCCTTGCGCTCGGCGGCGAGGGCGTTGAGCTCGGCTTGGTCCACGGCCGTGCGTTCCCGCGCCTTCGTCTTTTCCGCCTCCACCGACTTCTTCTCTTCGGCAAGGGCCGCCTCGGCCACCTTCACGGCCCGGTCGAGCGGCTCGGATTCCGCCATCAACTCCAGAATCCGGTCCTCGCACTTGCGGATTTCTTTCTCCAAAAATTCGATCTCGTGCTGAAACGCCTTATACTGTTCGTTCGTTTTCGCGAGCGACGCCTGATCCCTCAGCTTGGAGAGTTTCTGCTCGTGGATTTTGATATCGTCTTCCAACGCCTTCCTTCCGCGTTGATTGGCGCTCAGCGCCGCCCGATCCGCTTCAAGGCGCCTCAAGTGGGAATCGAGCGCCTTCTCGATTTCGGCGACGTGCTTAGGCAGCTCCCCCACTTCCCGCTGAAGCATGGCAATACGCTGGTCGAGAGACTGCAACCGCGAAACCAGCTCGAGATCTACTGTCATTGGTTACTTCGAGTGTAACAAACGCGCGGCGGAAGGCGTCGCGCACGCGTTGCCGGAACGCTAGAAGGGCTCGTCGCGGCGGGGAACGGACCTGTACGGCGCCCGTTTGCGCGGAGCGGCAGCTTTCTTTGCCGCTGCCTTCTTCGCCGCCGGCTTGCGCCGCGTCACGCCCAGGCTGCGCTCCAGCAGTTCTTCGAGGATCTTTTTCTCCGCGGTCGTCATCACCTTGCCGAATTTTTCCGGCCGCTCTTCCACCAGCCCTCGCATTCGCGCCACCCATTCGAGCGACGCCGCCGCGGGATGGTCGCCCAACTCGCGGAGCAGAGCCAGCGAGGCGTCGAAGTCGGGGATGGACCGGTAACACTGGAGCGCTTCCTTCAATTCGCCCGCCTCGCGATAACAACCGGCGGCGGCGCGAAAATCGCCCAAGCCCTCGTGGCACGCCGCTTCCAACTTCGGCTGGCGTTCGGGAAGCTTGCGCAGCACGGCTAGCGCCTCGCCATATTGCTTCTCCTTCATCATGAATTGCAGCGCGCGCTGCCGCAGCTTGTCGCCGCGCGCCGCGCTGCCGGCCATCCCCAACGCTTCGTAGAACGGAGGAAGAATATTCACCAGCACCGAGGCGTTGTGTCCCACGTGCATCGCCCGCTCCAGATCGCCCGTCCACATTTCCGCTTTCGGCCCAACCTCCACCGACAGCCACGGCTCGATCTCGCTCTTATAGCGCGGCAGCGTTTGCGCCAGATCGCCCAGACGTCCCACGCGATCCGGTCCGGCGGCGTGATGGACGCGCCCGATGTCGCGGATCACCGCCGCCAACCCGAGGCGGCGCGCCTGCATCGCCGCGTTGTGCGCTTCGTCGAACAGATCCGGCCGGCCGAGTTCCGCCGGCAGGCTGGCGTTGCGGATACCCAGGCAGAAACAAATCTCCGCCAGCGTCAGATAAGCGGAGTCCCTCAGCGATTGCGACTCGATCGCCGCCGGCGAGCCCAGCCTTCCCAGCAGCGTCACCGCCTGCTGCGCCCGCGACCACGCCATCTCCGGCCTCACTTCAAGATACTGGCGCGCGTCCGTCTGGCAGCGCTGGATGCGCTCCTCGGGATCGAGCTGGTCCTCCTCCAGCGTCTTCGTCAACGCCGAAGACACGCAGGAGGAAACGCCCGATTCGTGCGGGCCGCCATTCAAAAATTCCACGCTCTGCCGCACCACTTTATCCGTCGGGCTGATGTCCAGCCAAATCAGCCTTTCGGTGGGACGGCTCAGCGCCACCCGCAATTGGTCGATCGCCAGCCGTTTGCGCAAGCCTTCGATATCCGCGCTCGCCCGCACATGATTGTTCTCGCGCAGGATGCGGTCGATGTGACGGCCCGCGTCCAGCACGCAGACCGAATGGAAGTCCAGCCCCTTCGCCTCGGCCACCGTGAGCACCGCCTGCCGCGCGGCTTCGGGGATCGCCGCCGGCGCGGCGTCTTCGAGAGTGATCAACGCCAGGCCCTCCCGCGCGGCCAGCGTCGTCACCAGCTCATCCAGATCGCGCCCCGGCACGGCGCTGCAATAGAGAATCTGATCTGTCGCGTCGTCGTCGATCTCGGCGTGTCCGGCGCCGCTCGGCCGCTCCCGCTTCTCGATCTGCGAATAAAGATCCCAGACGCGGTTCACCAATTCCGCGATGCGCCGCGGGCTGCGCAAATTCGAGGCCAGCTTGTGCTCGGACGGCGTTCCCACGCGGGCGTGCAACAGGTCGTTCAGCCAACCCCACTCGAAATCGGCGGCGCGCACCGTCTGCGCCTCGTCGCCCGCCAGCAGAAGTTGCACCGGAGCGAGGCGGCGAAGGTTCGCGGCCGCCGCAAGCTCGATCAGAACGAATGCCTCGATCGGCGTCAGGTCCTGGCATTCGTCGATGGCGATGCAATCGAAACCGAGCAACGGCGCGGGAACAGCCGAGGCGCCGCGGGAGTTGCGCGTCGCCTCCATCACTTTCGCCGCTCGCCAAGCCAGTGCAAGCTCGGGACAATACCGCTCGGCGAAGCCGCTCTTATCGAGGCGCTCCAAACGGACCACGGCGTCGGCGGCGGCGGCCGCTGCCGGCCCAAGCGATCTGCCGCGGCGGTCGCGATACATACGGTCCGGCACGCGCGGCCCTGGGCAGGCGGCGAAGCGCCCGGCGGCCAACGGCAACGCGTCCCCCACCATGTGCGCGTGCAACTCGTCGTAGAGCGCCATCGGGTTCTGCGCCCACGGTCCCAGCGTCGTCCTGAACGGCGCGACGTCGGCCGCGAACCGCTTGCGGCTTTCGGCTTCGGAAGTGAAGGGAATGTCCGCGCCCAGCAATTCCCGGATCAGCGCGGGGAAGACGACGACGTGAAACTTCTTGTGATTCGAACAGTATCGGTCGAAATAATCGCGGGCCAGCGCGGCCAAATCGCGCGAGAAAGTCGCGTAGAGAATTTTATCGCCCGGCGCCAGGTCGGCCGCGTGCCACAGCGAGGTGGTTTTGCCCGAGCCGGGATGGCCCTTAAGAATGCGGACCGCCTGCCGCGCGGAGGCGAACTTCGCCTGCGGCTGCGTCCACGGCGCTGGGCCGTACTCCTCGTGCCGCAGATCGCGCACGCCCAGCGGGAGATAATGCTCCGCATAAGACTGCACGGTCATGGGTGAATGATCGTCGTGGTGGCGTATGTCCCGCAGCACGATCGCGCCCTCCGGGGCTGCGGCGAAATCGCCGGCATCGCGCAACGGCGCCGCGTCCTTCGGCGCCCACCAGGCGTAAAAATGGCTGCCGCTGTTGCCTCCCAGCCGCGAACGCCGCCAACCCCGGTTCGCTCCCTGGGTCGGTTTGTAGTGCTGCCTGCGAGCGTCCACCGCCAGCCGCTGCATCAGCAGCGTCGCCCGCCGCCCGATCGCGTCCCGCCCGTGCGCCGACAGCTTTTCGAGAAAGTCCTGATGGCACAGGAGCGGATTCGCCGGCTTGGCGGTTTCGAATAAATCGAGAAATCCGAGTTGTTCTCCGGCGCTCATGGTCGATGCGATTCGCTCTAATGTAACATCGCCGAAGGCGCCCCACCAGCCCACGATTTTTCCACCACGCGCAACGCCCCGCGCAAATCGGCATCGACGAAGTATTCGCGAATCTCGCCGCCGTCGATCGCGGCGATTCCATCCCGGGTGGCCAGCGTCAACTTGCCGCCGTACCGCGCCATCGCCCAGGAAAACGGTTCCAATGGGTACTTCTTCACGGTTTGCGTCTTGCGGTCCCAGCGCAGAACCCCGCCCCCGCTTAGGCCGTACTCTCCGTCCAACATCAACGCCAGCCAAACGGCGTCCCGTTCCACCAGCATCGCCGAAACCGACCATACGCGAACTTCGGGCGGAGAGAAAATCCGGAACGTCGCCGTGACGGGATCGAAGTATCCAAAACCGCCCACTCCCGAATCGTCCGCTGCGTCGGTGAAAGCCTTGCCGAACCACAACCGGCCCTCCACAAGCTGAACCGGCCCCACGTCGCCGCGAATTCCGTCTGGTTCGGGAAATCCCCCTTTCGCCATGTCCGGACGCAAACGCGCATATTGGGCAAGCGTAACCGCGGGCAGCGGAACGTTCTTCGTGCCCGATTTCGTACGTTCCACGATCACGCGTCGATTCGCCCATCCGGTCTCGGGCGTATCGATCACCGCGTACCGAAGATCGGGGCCAAAGCGCAGCGGCGGAAGAGGCCCCGGCCCCCATGGATCGATTCGCTCCGGTACATCCGCGAGAACCCGCGCCGCCTCCGCGCCGCGGAGCACCTCGAATTCCGCGGCATCCGCGCCGGGCCGTATGGCGAGCGTTCTCCGCGGGTCGCTAGCGATGAAATAGGGAACCCCTGCGCGCCAACGGATCAACGAAACATAAAACGAATCATAGGTGATTCGTTTTATGAGCTTGCCGCTTCGAATGTCGAAGAACAGCTTCATGGTCACCGGCAATCGCTCCACCGGCGTTCGCAAAAACACCGCCTCCTCCGCGCTCACCCGCTCGACCTCGATCTCGTCCTCCGCACCGTCGCCGGCAATCATCGCCACCCGCCGCGTCTCCGCCGGCGTGCCGGGTCTTTGCAAAAATACGCCCAGCCAGATATTCTGTCCAAACCCAAATGGCCCGCGATAGGGATCGTCGCTGTCGGAGAGCGCCTTCGGACTGCCCAGCGCGACGAGGATGTCCTGGCCGTCCCCGATCGCGGATCGCCAAAGAATCCCGTAGTGTGAGATCCCCGGATTCGCCGACCGGAACATCGGGATCACAGCCGCATCGCGCGAAGTCAACCCCGGCGCGGCTCCGGCCGAAAACACCGCCGCAAGAAACGCCGCGCACCGGACGCCGCGCAGCATCCGGTTCTACCGTTGCGGCAGCAACCGCCGCGTCAACGGCGCGAACAGGCTCTTGCCGGCGAGTTCCAATTCCGACACGCGCAGCAAACGGCACGCCGCATAGAAAACCGCGACGCCAAGCGGAATCGAGATCGCCAGATCCACCACGTTCGCCAGCTTGCGCACGCCCAGCCACACCCCAACGCCGTGGCTCGACGCCAGAACGGCAATCCCCATCGCCACCGACGCCGAGAGAATCTTCCAGAAACTGGTGAACAACGCGCCCCCGTGAATGCCGCCCAGGCGCCGGCTTAAAATCGCGAACAGCGCGATCGACCCGCACCACGCCACCAACGACGTCGAAAGCGCCAGTCCGGCGTGGCCCAGCGTCGTGCCGGTCAGCAACATCGTCGCCGCTCCGAAATTAATCGCGATCGAAAACAGACTGATCCACATCGGCGTCCGCGCGTCGTGCAGCGCGTAAAACGCCGGGTTCAGCACTTTCAACGCCGAATAGCCGCTGAGGCCGATCGCGTAACAGGCCAGCGCCAGCGCCGTCTGGTCCGTATCGTAAACGTGAAACTTGCCGCCCTGGTAAATCGCGCCGATCATCGCACGACCCAGCACCACCAGCCCGATCGAAGACGGAAGCGTCAACAGCAGCACCATCCCGAGCGACCTCGCCAGCGTCTTCCGGAACTCTTCCATGTTGCCCAACGCCGCGCTCCGCGAAATCGACGGCAGCGTGGCGGAGGCGATGGCCACGCCGAACAGTCCCAACGGAAGCTGCATAAAGCGAAACGCGTATTGCAGCCAGCTTACCGGTCCGTTGCCCGGAATGCGCGAGGCGAAATTCGTATTTACCATCACGTTGATCTGCACCGCCGCGTTGCCTAAAATCGCCGGCCCCATCAGTTGAATAATGTGCCGCAGCCCCGGATGCGACCAGTTCAATTTGAAGCGAAATCGGAAGCCCAGTCCGCGCAGCGACGGAATCTGCCACAACAACTGCAGCGCCCCGCCCAGCACCACCCCCACCGCCATCCCGCCGATCGGCGATAGCCCCACGTGCGGACCCACCCAGAAGCCGGCGATCAGTCCCAGAGCCAAGGAGCCAAGGTTGAACGCCGTCGACGACAGGGCCGGCGCGGCGAACCGGTTGCAGGCGTTCAATACCCCCATTGCCTGCGCCGCCAACGCCACCAACAGCAGGAACGGGAACATGATGCGCGTCAACCGCACCGCCAACTCGAATTTGCCGGGAATGGCGTGGAACCCCGGCGCCAGCAGGTCGACAAAACCGGGCGCGAAAACGATGCCGAAAAGGCAGAACGCGCCCACCACGATAATGATCGCCGAGCCCACCAGATTCGACAGCTCGGCCGCCGCCGCTTTGCCTTCCTGCGCCAGCGTCCTTGTAAACGTGGGAACGAAAGCCGACGACAGCGCGCCCTCGGCGAACAAATCCCGCGTCAGGTTCGGAATCCGGAATCCCAGCAGAAACGAGTCCCAAACGAAGCCGGCGCCGAAAATGCGCGCCATCACGATCTCGCGCACCAATCCCGTCATGCGGCTGATCAGCACGGCCAGCGACACGATGCCCGCCGACCTCACAACGTTCTCCCGCTGCGCCGGTAATTCCTCTTCTTCTCTTAGTTGTGTCTCGATGGACAAATGCTTGTGGCCCTTTGGGGCGCTCCCTAGGCGCTACTTGCCGTATTCCTCGAAGAAGTGCGCTATGGTCATGATGCCTGTGTAGTAGTTTTCCAGCCGGTATTTCTCGTTCGGAGAATGAAGACCGTCGTCGGGAAGGCCGAATCCCATCAAAATCGACGGAATTCCCAGATGCCGCGCGAAGTCGCCAACCACCGGAATCGATCCGCCGCTGCGGATAAACACGGTCGGCTTGCCCAGCATATCGCTGAACGCTTTCGCCGCCACCTGAATCGCCGGATGGCTTGGATCCACCGAAATCGCCGGCCCCGTGCTCAACACGCGCAGCTCGATCGCAATCCCTTTCGGCGCGTTGGCCGTCAGAAACGCGCGCACCGCCGCCACCACTTTCTCCGGGTCCTGCTTCGGCACGAGCCGCAGGCTGACCTTCGCCGTCGCCGTGGCCGGAATCACCGTCTTCGCTCCCGCGCCGGTAAACCCTCCCGCAATGCCGTGTACTTCAAACGTCGGCCGGCTCCAAACGCGTTCGAGCACGCTGTAGCCCGGCTCGCCCGTCAGCGCCGCCGCGCCCACTTCCGTCGCCAGAAACTCGGCTTCGTCGAACGGCAGCCGCTCCCAACTCTGCTTTTCCTCCGCCGCGGGCTTCGCCACGCCGTCGTATACGCCGGGAATCTGAATCACGCCATCCGCGTTCTTGCATTTCGCCAGCAGTTCGATCAGACCGAATACGGCGTTCGGCGCCGCGCCGCCATAAATCCCCGAATGCAGATCGCGCGCCGCCCCCCGCGCCGCCACTTCCATATAGATCAGGCCGCGCAGGCCGACGCACAACGTCGGCAGTCCCTCGGCGTAAAGCTCCGTATCCGACACCAGCGCCACGTCCGCCTTCAGCCTGCCGCCGTGTTCCTCGACAAACTTGGCGATCCCCGTTCCGCCCACCTCTTCCTCGCCCTCGATCAGAAATCTCAGGTTCAACGGCAGCGTGCCATTCACCGCGCGGAGCGCTTCGACGGCTTTGATGTGCATGTACATCTGGCCCTTGTCGTCGGCCGATCCGCGGGCGTATAGGTTTCCGTTCTCCACCGTCGGCTCGAAGGGCGGATTCCGCCAAAGCTCCAGCGGATCCGGCGGCTGAACGTCGTAATGGCCGTAGCACAGCACGGTCGGCTTGCCCGGCGCATGCAGCCAGTCGGCGTAAACCAGCGGATGACCCGCCGTCGCGATCGTCTCCACGTTTTCGAGGCCCGCATCGCGCAGGCTCGCGGCCACGAACTCCGCCGCGCGCCGCACGTCGTCCTTGTGCTCGGGCAGCGTGCTGACGCTCGGGATGCGCAGGAACGCCTTCAATTCTTCCAGCAGCCGCGGTTCGTTTTCGCGGACAAATGTGTCGGTTAGGGTGGACATGCGGGCGCGGGTTTCAACTTCATTATATGGGCAACCGGCGCCGCCCAACCGCTCTCAATCATGTTTTAGCGCCGCGATATACCCGAGGTTCCTGTAAAGCTGCTTGAAATCGAGTCCGAAGCCCACGACAAACCGATCCGGAATCTCGAAGCAGCGGAAGTCCACCTGGATTTGCACGATGCGCCGCGTGGTGCGGTCCAGCAGCGTGCAAAGCCCGATCGATTCCGGCCCGCGCCCCGCCAGATTTTGCAGCAAATACCGCGCCGTGAATCCGGTGTCGATAATATCCTCCACCAGCAGCACATGCTCGCCCTGAATCCCCTCGTCCAGGTCCTTGGCGATGCGCACCACGCCCGGCGCGCCCTTCTGATTCCCGAACGGAGAGATCGACAGAAAGTCCACCCGCACCGGAATGGTCAACCGCCGCGCCAGCGCCGTAAGAAAAAACACCGATCCTTTCAGCACGCCGATCAGCTTGAACTCCCGTCCGGCATAGCGCGCCGAAATCTCCGCCGCCACTTCGCCGATCCGCCGCTCCACCTGCTCCTCGGTGAACAGAACCCGGTCGATGCTAGGCTCCATTTCGCTCATCGCGTCTCATCCGGCCGGTTCAAGCCATACTTCAGAATCAGATCCTGCATGTCTTTCTGATAAAAAACCTGGATGTTGACGTGCGGATAAATCGCCCGCAGCAACTTGATCTTGTGATTCTTCTTCGTCACCAGCGCCTGCTTCATCGTCGTCAACTCCAAATACAGATCGAATTCGGGCAGATAAAAGTCCGGCGTGAACGCCTCCGTCACCCTCCCGTCCTTGTCCCATTGCAGCGGAAAACTGCGCGGCTCGTGCTCCCACTGAATGCGGTAAAAATCGAGCAGCTTCGAAAACGTCTCTTCGCTCGGATGGCCGAAGATCGTCCGCGCCGCGGGCGGACTTCCCGGCGCGGTCAGGCCGAAGCGGGCCAGCTTCAACCGGATTTGAAACAGCACTTGCGCCTCCGCCGCCGCCGGCAGCGGGCCGCTCTCCATGAAATTCGCCGCGCCAAGGCTCGCCTCCACCACCGCCATCTGCCGGTCCGAATCGAGCGAGCCGCTATTCAACACCAAATCCACATCCGACGGCCGCGTCGCCGCGCGTCCAAAGCGCCGCCGCCGCAAACGACCCGCCGCCGCTTCCTCCTCGCGCAGACAGGCCTTTGCCGCGGACCGGTCCAGCTTCCGTTCCAACATCAGCGCGCCCACCCTCGCCGCCTCTGTCGCCGTCAGATGCACCCGGAACACGCCAGCCAATGTGCGCAGCAGAAACTGCCCTCCAGGCAGGACGAAGACGACACTTCCGCGCGCCGCCATCTGCACCAAAACCGCCGCCGCCAAATACGGCCACGCGCCGTCGGGCGATTCCACCCGGCCCGGATTCTCCGCTTCGATTCTTTTCTGAAGCGCGGCCTCGTTAACGAACTCACAACCGAAACGCCGCGCGCTCAGCCTGCCCAACTCCTCGGCCGGACACCCGATCTCACCGGATACGCAAAGCAACGCCATCGGATCATCTCCAGTGATACCAGAAACGGCGAGGCCGCCATTCTCATGATCCCCACCCCGCGCCGCGCGGGTTCGACTTTTGATATTGTGACCGGAGACAAGCCCTCCAATCCAAAAGAATCTATGTCCTCTCCATTTTCCATTACCGGCCTGCCGGCAAGGTCCCTTGCGGCGGCCGCGGCCGGTTGCGCCCTGTCGATCTCGCTCTTCCTCGCCGCCCCATCCCGCGCGCAGCATCCGCCCGCCCGTCCGCGCTCCTTCCCCGGCTTCTCGCAACCCGAACCGATCGACGATGCCGATCACACCGGCTGGACTTCCATGTTCGACGGCGCGACGCTGAACGGCTGGGATGGCGACACCGCGTATTGGCATGTCGAGAACGGAGCGATCACCGTCGAATCCACCTGCGAAAAGCCCACCGGCACCATTTATCTGGTCTGGAAGGGCGGCGAACCGTCGGACTTCGAGCTGAAACTCGAAATGCGCGGCGAAGGCGCTCAAATCAATAGCGGCGTTCAATACCGGGGCGCCATCCTGGACCCGAACCGGGAACGCCGCCCTCCGCGCCCCATGCAGGGCACGTGTCCCGGCGGCCAACCGCGCGGAACACCCCCTTCCGCCGAATCGCAAGCCAAGTGGGACATGCTCGGCGCCCAATTCGATTTCGACGGCAAGAATCAATACACCGGCCAATATTACGAACAGGCCACCGGCCGCGGCATCATCGCCTGGCGCGGCCAACTGGTGCGAACCGAAGAAGGCAAGAAGCCGCGCCTCCTCGCCACTCTCGGCAACCCTCAGGAGCTGGGCGGCTACGTCAAAATCGACGACTGGAACCAATTGCACCTGATCGCCCGCGGCACTCAAATGACTCACATCGTCAACGGCCACGTCATGGCGATCCTTATCGACGACGACCCGTCGAAATTCAGAAAATCCGGCTTGATCGGCTTCGAGATCGAAGGCGCCGGCAAAGTCTCCATTCGCAATATCTGGATCAAGAAACTGTGAATCTCCGGTTCTGTCTCCTGCTGGCGGTTCCGCTCGCCTCCCACGCGGCTTCGACCACCCTGCCCGATGCCCCCGGCAAACAAGCCACCATTCGCGTCTGCGGAAAATGCCATGCCCCCGAACTCGCCGTTTCCGTCCGCCAAAACCGCGGCAAATGGGAGGGCACCATCTCCAAAATGGCCAACATGGGCATGGACGCCTCCGGCGACGAACTGGCCGTCGTCCTCGACTATCTGTCGAAAAACTTCTCCCCCGCCCCGCCGCCTCTGGTCAACATCAATAAGGCCAGCTCCGTCGACATGGAATCCTCGCTTTTGCTCTTGAAATCCCAGGCCGCGGCCATCATCCGTTATCGGACCGAGAACGGCGATTTCAAATCGCTCGACGATCTCCGTAAAGTTCCCGGACTCGATTTCAAGAAAATCGAAGGCAAGAAGAATCGAATCGTATTTGAAGACCCGCCCGCGCATTGAAAACGAGAGAAAGGTGATCCGGATGCGAATATTCCTAGCGACCGCAATCGCTGGCGCCATGGCCATGCTATCGGGAGCCGATTGGTCCAGCGAGAGCGGAAACCCCCAGCGCGATGGTTGGGCCAGGGGCGAGACCGAAATTCACAAGGACAACGTCCAGGGACTTGAGTTCCTCTATAAGCTGAAACTCGACAATGCCTCCCGGGGATTGAACGCCCTTACCTCGCCCGATCGTCCTCACCAGCCTCATCACCTATCGCGGCTTCAAGGAAATGCTGTTCCTCGGCGGCAGCTCGGGCAACGTCTACTCCATCGACGCCGCCCTCAACCGCCTCCTTTGGCAAACCCACTTCGACTCCAAAGCTGGCCAGCCTGCGGCGAACCCCACGCCCGGCTGCCCCGGCGGCTTAACCGCCTCCATCGCCATCACCGGCGGCAGCAGCCCCATGGTCCGCACTTTTCGCCCCATGGTCCGCCCGGCCGCCGGCGCCACCCCCGCCCCTGCGGTCCGCCCTCCCCAGCCCCAAGGAATTTTTAGTTCCGGCTTCGGAAGGAACGGATACGTCTTCGCCATCGGTGGCGACGGCTACCTCCGCTTCGTCCGCCAATCCGACGGCAACGACGCCGCCTTCGCTCCCGTGAAGTTCGTTCCTGCAAATTCGACCGTATCCGCCATCAACGTCTCCGGCACCACTGTTTACGCCGCCACCACCGGCGAATGCGGAGGCGCGCCGAACGCCATTTACGCCGTCGATCTCGGCGGCGAGGATAGAAACGTCGTGTCCTTCCCCACCCACGGCGGCGCCCCTTCCGGCGCGGGAGGCGTCGCAATCGGAACCAATGGGACTGTCTACGTCCAGATGGCAAGCGGACATGGCGACGCGGCCGGCGATTACCATCAAACCGTCCTCGCCTTGAACCCCAAGGACCTCTCGGTGCAGGATTACTTCACTCCTTCCGGTCCTCCTCCCGCCGCGAACAGTGGCCCCGCCGCTCCCGGCGTCACTCCGGCGGTGTTTCAGTGGAAAGGCAAAGACGTCGTCATCGCCGCCGGAGGCGCCGGCGCCGTCTACCTGCTCAGCGCGGCTTCCCTCGGCGGACCCGATCATCACACGCCGCTCGCCGCCAGTGAGCCCGTCGCCTCCGCCGGTTCCCCTTACTCCGGCTATGGGCTTCGGGGCGATTTCTCGACCTGGCTCGACCCCGACAGCGGCGCCCGCTGGATCTATGCCGCCCTCGACGGCCCCGCGGCCCAGAGTTTCCCGTCCACTAACGGCCCCGCACCGAGCGGCGCCATCGTCGCCTTCAAAGTGGAGGAGCGCGCCGGCCAGCCCGCCTTAACCCCGCAATGGATCTCCCGCGACATGCTCGCCCCCGCCCCGCCCATAACCACCAACGGCATCGTCTTCGCCCTATCCAGCGGCGAATCCTCCCGCCTCGCCAAGGAAGACGGCGCGCCCTTCACGGTCGCCGAGCGCGAGCGAATGGCCGCCCACGCCACCCTCTACGCCCTCGACGGCGCGACGGGCAAGGAACTCTATTCCAGCGGCGCCGGCATCTCTTCCTTCTCCCACAACACCGGACTGGCGCTGGCCAACGGCCGCGTCTACTTCACCACCGCCGACAACACGCTGTATTGCTATGGCTTCTTCGCCCGGGAGCCGCAACTCACGGAACGCTAAGGCGCAAAAGGATCGAAATGCGAAAGCTACGTTATTGGATCATCGCCGCCCTCTGTTGCGGCTCGCTTTCCGGAGCCGATTGGCTCACCGACGGCGGAAGTTCCCTTCGCGCCGGTTGGCAGCGGGACGAACACATTCTCACCAAGGACAACGTAAAGAACCTCAAAATCCTATGGAAGGTCAAACTCCATAACCAGCCGAGGGAAATGCACTCGCTCTTCCCTCCGCTCATCGCCTCCGGCATCCCCACCAAAGACGGCCCTAAACAGATGCTCATCGAGGCGGGCATCTCCGACAACCTCTTCGCTCTCGACGCCGCCACCGGCAAGATCGTTTGGCAAAAACACTTCAAATACCCTCCCGTCACCGAAGGCCGCGGATTGCACCCCGGCGATCCGCTCTGCCCCGGAGGTCAAACCGCCACGCCCATCATCGGCCCGGCCGGCGCCGGCGGAGCCAGAACCGTCTACGCCCTCGCCGGCGACGGCATGCTCCACTCCCTCAACGTCGCCGACGGCGAAGACGTCGCCCCCGCCGTGAAGTTCGGCTTCGGCAACGGAAAATCGTACGCGCTCAACATGTGGAACGGCGTCGTCTTCACCACCACCAGCCAAGGCTGCAATGGCAACCCCAATCAGGTATGGGCCATCGACATCCACGACCCCGCCCACAAAGTCATGACCTTCAATCCCGGCAGCGGCGGCCTCTGGGGACGCACCGGAGCCGCCATCGATTCCACCGGTACCGCCTGGGCCCCCACCGGCGACGGCACATACGATCCGGAAAACCGCATGTTCGGCAATGGCCTCATCGGCGTCCACGTCGAAAACGGCAATCTTACGCTGAAAGACTGGTTTGAGCCTTCCAACTGGTTCTGGCTCCAAAAACGCGATCTCGATATGCAAGTCACCCCCGCCATCTTCCCGTTTAATGGCAAGGAACTCATGGTCACCGGAAGCAAAGAGTGCCGCGTCTATCTCCTCGATACCGCCAACGCCGGCGGGGACGACCACCAGACGCCGCTCTATAAGACGCCCCTCATGTGCAACGAAGAGGTCAACTTCGCCTCCGCCGGCATCTGGGGTTCCATGGCCTCTTGGCTCGATTCCAACGGCACTCGCTGGATCCTGACGCCTTTCTGGGGTCCCGTTCATCCCGCGTTTAAAGTTCCCGTCTCCTACGGCCCCGTCCTCAACGGCGCCGTCGTCGCCTTCAAAGTGGAGGAAAGCGACGGAAAGTACCGGCTCACCCCCGCCTGGATGTCCCGCGACATGAACCGCGCCGAACCTCCCGTTGTCGCGAACGATGTCGTTTTCGCCTATGGCAACGGCGAGTACACCGAGCAAGCCTACGCCGACCGCGGACTCTTCGACAATAGCCCTTTGCGCATCTCCCGGTCTGGCCACGCCGTGCTTTATGCCCTCGACCCCGAGACCGGCAAGCAGCTCTATTCAAGCGGCGATCAAATCACGTCGTTCAACCATTTCAGCGGGCTCTCGGTGGCCAACGGCCACGTCTACATCACCACGTATGACAGCACGCTCTACTGTTTCGGACTCGAAAATTAGGCTTACTCCTCTATGGAATTAAGGAAAAACCGCCGATGAAAAATGGGAGAGCTGGCTTCTTGACTGTAATATCGGCTACAATAAGAGTGCCACTTTAGCCTTGACGCACACGAAGCTTTGAGGTAAAGTCAGGGTTCCGCGTCACTTAGCGTCCGTGTAACACACTTGTGATCATGCGCCTTCATCAAACCGCAATCGTTCTCGCGTGCGCTAGTTTCTTCGGGTTCCTCAGCGGCTGCGCTTCCAACCGTTCGCAGCAATATACGAAGTTCGCCAACGCTTTCCTCCCCGCCCCGCCGGTAGCGGCCGTGATCGACGTTCCCCCGCAGATTGCCGCGGCCGACGCGGGCCTTTATTCCCACGAAGCGGTCACTCTGCTGGCCCAGGCCGCGCCCCGCTCGTCCCAGTTGAACGATTGCATTCGTGCCGCCGATCTCCACTTCGCTTCCGGCAAACGCCTCTATGAGGACGGCGACTCCGAAGGCGCGCGAAGCGAATTCGACGCCGCCATCGACACGCTCCTTACCGCTCCCGCCGACATGCCGGATCGCCAGAAGCTGGACGCGAAAATCGAACAGCTCTCCGAGGCGATCTTCCGTTACGACGCCGAGGGCCTGGGAGCCGGGCGCCAATCGGACCAGATCGTGTACGATAAACCCCCTCTCGAAGGCATTCTCGACATGACCTTCCCGGTAGACCCCAATCTAAAGCCCAAAGTGCAGGGTGAACTCGACGCGACCGTTTCCCAGTTGCCCCTCGAGTTGCGCGACCCCGTCCTCGGTTTCGTCCACTATTTCTCCTCCGACCGCGGCCATAAGACGCTTGTCGCCGGGCTTCGCCGAGCCGGACGCTATCGCGCCATGATCGAGAGCGCTCTCCAGGACGAAGGCATCCCGCGCGAGTTGATCTATCTGGCCGAACAGGAGTCGGGATTCCTTCCCCGCGCCAAGTCCGTCAAGTCCTGCATCGGCCTGTGGCAGTTCGCGCAATTCCGAGGCCGTGAATACGGCCTTACCCAGACCGCCGCCGTCGATGAGCGCATGGACCCGGAAAAGGCCACCCGCGCCGCCGCCCACCATCTGCACGATCTCTACCGCCATTTCGGCGATTGGTATCTCGCCATGGCCGCGTACGATTGCGGCCCCAATTGCGTCGACCGCGCCGTCGAACGCACCGGCTATGCCGATTTCTGGGAACTTCACCGGCTGAACGCCCTTCCCAAGGAAACCATGAACTACGTTCCCTTGATTCTGGCCATGACCATAATGGCCAAGAACCCCAAGGATTACGCGTTGGACGACGTCCAGCCCGATGCGCCGCTCGAAACGGATACGCTCGAGATGAAGGCGCCCACCAGCCTCGCGCTCGCCGCCGACGCCATCGGAAGCAGCGTGCCGGAATTGCAGGACCTCAATCCCGCTTTATTGAAACCGCTCGCGCCCCAGGGCTTCGTTCTCAACGTCCCCAAGGGCGCCGGCGACCGGCTCGTCGCCGGTCTGGGCCAAGTGCCGCTGGAGCATCGCGCCAGTTGGCGTCTCCATCGCGTCGAAGCGGGAGAATCCGTCGCCATGATCGCCAGGCGTTTTGGCTCGGCTCCGAAATCGATCGAGGCGGCCAACACCGGCGGCGGATCCGCTGCGGCGCCCGGCGATCTGCTGGTGGTCCCGGTCGCCTATCGCGCCCCCTCCGCGACGAAGACGCGCGCTTCCCACCCCGCACACGCCGCCCGCTACGCGCGCAAGTCGAAACCGGGTTCTCCTCATAAAGCCGCCCATCCCGCGCATGGCAAGACCTACGCCGCCGCCAGCCTCCATACTCCCCGCCGGCGCGCCTCCGTCGACCGTTAATCCTCCTCCTCCGCTCGCTCTCGAAAATCTTTTTGCGCTCCGCTTCAGTTTGTTCTTGCCTTGCGCTGAAAACGAGTTATTCTAGGATGTAGTTTTTTGAAGCGCACGAGAGGCATAGAAAATGTTTAATCCACATTTCTTCACCGCCGCCGACGAGGAAGCGGACGATTTCGACTATGAACAGGAGCACGTCGCCGTAGAGTCCGACATTGGCGAGTATGGAGCCGAAGACGACGACGAGGTCGAGGTGGTCGAAGTAATCACCGGAGTCGTTGTCGTCCCGGAGGCTGCGCCCGCTCCCGAGACCGGTGTAGCGCCCGCCCTCAAAAAGCCGGCGAAAAAAGCAGTCAGCCGCACCGCCGCCGCTCCGCCGGCAAAAGCCGCCGCGCCGCCTGCGCCGAAGAAAGCCGCGCCGGTAAAGAAGGCCGCGCCGGCGAAAAAGAAGACACCGGCGAAGAAAGCCGCGCCAGCGAAAAAAGCCGCCCCGAAAAAGGCCGCCCCGAAAAAAGCGGCCCCGAAGAAAGCGGCCCCAAAGAAAGCCGCACCCAAGAAGGCCGCGCCGAAAAAGATAGCTCCCAAGAAAGCGGCCCCCAAGAAAGCCGCGCCGAAAAAGGCGGCTCCCAAGAAAGCGGCTCCCAAGAAAGCGGCCCCCAAGAAGGCCGCGCCGAAAAAGTCCTCCAGGCGCTAAGGGCAGCTAAGGCTGCTTGGCGACGATCGCCCGGCAGCGCTCGAACAATTGCAGCAGCGAATCGGCGTACTCCTCCGGTGACCGGTTTTGTTTAGCCGAAAAACCGGCGCTGCTCGGGCCTTTTCCGTACCCGGTCGTCACGGCGACGAACTTCATCAACTCCAGCGCGACCTCGTCTCGTCCCTTGGCGGCGCTCTCCGCTTTCTCGTTTTCTTCCGGCATTCTTGGCTCCTCGCGTCTGTGTTAATCCTTTAGATTACCTCACTCGCCATTGGCTCCTTCTCTCCCATGCCCGTTCAAGCCCGCCGCCTGATCCGCAAAATGCGCGGAGGCGCGCAGGCGCATTTGATCGAATGCGACGACGGACACTGGTACGTCGTGAAGTTCGCCAACAATCCCCAGCACCGGCGCATCCTCGTCAACGAGTGGATGAGCGCCATGTTCCTCGACTACCTGCAAATCGCCGCCCCGCCGGTAGCGCTGGTCGGCGTCGGAGCCGGTTTCCTCGAAGAGAACCCGGAAGCTTTCATTCGTCTGGGCACGCGCCGGATCGCCATCGAGCCCGGCTGGCACTTCGGCTCGCGCCACCCCGGCGATCCCGAACGCCTCGCCGTTTACGATTTCCTCCCCGACCAGTTGCTCGAAAAAGTCGCCAACCTCGCCGAGTTTCGCGGCGCCCTCGTTTTCGATAAATGGATGGGCAACGCCGACTCCCGCCAATCGATTTTTTTCCGCGCCCGTCTTCGCTCTCATTCTCCCACTCCGATTCGCGCCCCCGCCAAGCTGGGCTTCGTCGCGCAAATGATCGACCACGGCTTCGTCTTCAACGGCCCCGAATGGACGTTCTCGGACTCCCCTCTTCAGGGCCTCTATTTCCGCCGCTCCGTCTATCGCGGCGCGCGCGGCCTGGACGACTTCGAACCGTGGCTCGGCCAGGTGGCCAATTTCCCCGAGGACGTCGTGGACCAAGCCTGGAAGCGCATCCCCCGCGCCTGGATCGCCGGCGGTGAAGACGCCGAGTGGGAGCGTTTGCTAGACCGGTTAATGGCCCGGCGCTCCCGGATTCCCGATCTGATCCGCGAGACCGCCGAAGCCCGATCTTTCCCCTTCCCCGATTGGATCTCCCGCTAGCCGCTCAGAATCTCCTCCGCAACCCGTTCCGCCGTCGCCGGAGCCATCAGTATGCCGTTCCGGAAGTGGCCGTAAGCCAGCCACGTCCGTGTACCCTCCACCCTCCCAATCGCCGGTTCCCCCGTCTCTGTCGCCGGCCGGAATCCGATCCAGCATTCCCGCGGAACCCGTCCTTCCAAATATCCAAAAAGCGACACCGCCCGCCGGTGCAAATCGGCGGCGATCGCCGGATCCACCGTCCGGTCGAAGCCGATCTTTTCCTCGTTCGAACCCGCGATGGTGTACCCGTTCGATCTCTGCAAAAGATAGGTGTGGCCGCGCCGCCGGATCGACTCCAGCGAGCCGGGTGGAAGGATGTATCCCAGCAAATGCCCCTTCACCGGATAGCTCTTCGGCAGATCCAGCGCCCTGCCGCCGGATCGCACTTCAATACCGCTCGCCCACGCCCCCGCGGCGACCACCACCGTCTTCTCGCCGTCGTCCACCACCGTCTCGGGACAGTTTTCAAAGATCGACACCCCGCTCCACAGGCACGCGGCACGCAACGCCGCCATCGTCTCGCGCGGGTTCACCAGAGCGTCGTTGGGATAATGCACAACGCCCTCCGCGACCGTGCATTCGATGCCGATCTCCCGCTGCGCCCCCGCCCGCTCCGCCAGCGCTGGCCAATCCTCCTTCGCCTCCGCCGTCTCCACCGCCCCGCAAGCGCGGTAGTCGATCGCCAAACCGCCCCTCTCCTCCGTCAATTCCCTTACGAATTCCGGGTACATTCGCAGGCTTCGCAGCGCCAGATCGATCCACGGCGAGCGGCGCACGAACTCGCCCCCCGGCGCCAGCATTCCCGCTCCCGCCCAACTCGCCTCGCGTCCCATCCGGCGGGCGTCGACAAGCTGCACCGCGCAACCCGCTTGCGCCAGACGCCAAGCGATCGAAGAGCCGATAATGCCCGCCCCGGCGACGAGAACCGATGGTCTTTTCGGCAAGTTCCAATGTAGCAGGCCAGTGCGCCGCGCGGCCCTCGAATCTCAGGACGGATCTTCTACAAAAAATCCATCTCAACCGGGCCGTTTTGTCCGATAATCATAATCATAGAGTCGAGTAATGCACCGGTTTCTACTCCATAACGAGGACGTCCAGGACGCCGCCCGCCGCACCGCCTCGCCTGGGCAAACTGGCCTTTTGAATGGCTGGGGCGTTTTTTCGACCCTGCGCGTTCAGGATGGTGTTCTTTTTGCCTGGGAGCGCCACTGGGCGCGCATGAGCAAGGACGCCGCCAAGCTCGGCGTTCCGTTCCCGGAGGCCCCTGAATATATTCTCGAACGCATCCACCCGCTGCTCGAAGCCAACTCGGCGTGGAACGCGACCCTTCGTATCGCCGTCGTCCGCAATCACGGCGGCGCGTTTGAAGGCCCCGGCGTTTCCAGGGCGTTCGATCTGTTCGCCTTCACCGCCGACCTTGCCGATTGGGGCCGTTCGGCCCGCCTCGGCGTCAAAGCCAATGCCCGCTACGCCGCCTGCGAGTTCTCCGGAACCAAGGTCACCTCCTGGGCCTTCAATCTCGCCTGGTATGAGGAGGCCCACCGCCTGGGCTTCGACGAATTTCTTTTGTTGAACGAATTTGGCGAGGTAAGCGAATGCACCTCCGCCAACGTTTTCGCCGTGTTCGACGGCGAGGTCTTGACACCACCGCTCGGCGCCGGCTGTCTTCCCGGCGTGACCAGAGCGTTGCTGCTCGAAGAAGTATCCGTTCCCGGATCCCGCGTCCGGGAACGCCCGCTCACTCTTGGCGATCTCGAACGGGCCGACTGCGTCTTCCTGACGTCGTCCACGCGGGATGTGATGTTTGTAAGCTTTATCGACGGTGTGAAAGTAAAAGCGGTACAAAAAACCGCTCGCGCTCTGGGAGATCGATTGGCCGAATACCGGCGGCATTATACGCAAGTAAACGCCGCGCAGTTCGCCGGATTGGCCGCCCAGAATCCGCGGCAATGACAGTGGGGAAGGGAAACGAGCCTCGCGGCACTCCGCGTGGCGCTTAGCGAACAATATGAATCTCGGATCGTGTCCCCGATGCGGCAGCCGCCGCGTCTCCGCCTCGCGCAGGCGAAATGCGAAGGATTTTCTCTTACGCCTGGCCGGCGCCGGCGTTTTCCGCTGCCGGCATTGCCTCCATCGTTTCGAGCATTCGTTTCTCGATGGCGCGGGCATCGCCTTCGCCCAATGCCCAAAATGCCTTAGCGGCAACCTGAGCCAGCGTAACGAAAAATTCGCCGATTTGGATTGGATTACCCGCTGGAAATTGCGGCTTCGAGCCAAGCCGTGCTATTGCAACACCTGCCGTTGGAACTTCGCCAGCTTCCGGCCCATCCACGACGCGACGGTTGAGGCCGCCCAAAACCCCACCGTCGTCTCAAACTAAACTTGCGTAGCTACCAATAAAAATGGTTCCAAGCGACCCATTGGTAACAGCCTGTCTTCCAGCCGGTATACACGGCTTTGACACGGCAAGCCTCGCATCGGGGACCTGATTCCGTCGCTCCTTCAGACCGGATTTCGCCAAGCCTGATCTCAATGCTACGGACACGATCCGCGCTCCGCGCGCTCGGGGCCCGTGTTTCGAAGCGGCCTTTCACTCTCCTACAGAGACCCGTTCCTTGCGGAACTTGCCTCGGCAGGGTCAACGTTCCCGGCCTACTTCTTCAACACAACTTCCGCGTTTCTCCCCGGTCCGTTCGATCTCGGCCTCCCGTCCTCTCTCCTTTTGGGATTGGGGAACGATCAGCGACCTTAACCCGTTACCGAGGTTCCGCACGGAACCGAATCAATCGCCTTCCGCATTCGCTCCCCTTCAGGACCATTGGCCCCTCCGGATCGAAGCGCTCCGCGAAACTCGACTGACTCAGCCCACCCAAACGACTGGCCCGATTTCCCTTCGCTCCCCGAAACCCTCTTTTTTCATCGAACGGCTTCGGATCATCGTTCCAGGCCCGCTACCTATCGCTGGGCTTGCTGTTCCTTGAACCTCTTGGAACCTTCTCTAGAATGCTCTTAACCGGAGATTAAGTCAACTGAAAAGAGACCGTAACAGCGTACTTTCCTCAATTTAGTTTTCTTTTGGAATCAAGGCCTTGCGCCGAACTCCCGGTGCAAGACCTGTGGATAAATCAGATCGCGCCTGCTTTGTTTGAGCCGCCTCCGGCTCCAGCTTCAAAATCATCCCCGTATCCGTCGCCACCCAGATATTGTTGGCGTCCGCATAGCCCAGCAGCGCATTTCGCGCCACCGCCCGGTAATCGGCGTTGATTTCCCGCCATGAATCTCCCCCATGGCCTTGGACCATCCGCAGCTTTCCCGGTATCGGTAGCGCCGACGAGATTCCCGGCGGCTCGATCGTCGCCAGTACGTAGTCTCCGTTGGGCAGTTGCAGCGCGTCCTTCACCACCCGGTCCTTGCGCCGGTAAATGACGTACAATCGGCTCGCCGCCATATCCACCTGGGCCACTTGGGACGACCATTCCGCCCCGTCGTCGAACTGCAGAACCGTCAACATGTTCCCGTTCGCCAAGCGCTGCACCCGCCCCAGGTCGCCATATTGCGAAAAGGGCTTGCCCGCCTGCCATGTCTTCCCGCCGTCTTTGCTGTCGACGAAAAACGACAACACCGGAGGAGAATGGAACCGCCGCGCCCGCTCCGGGTCCATCCACTCCGGTCGCGCCGAGCGGCGCTGGCCGTAAGGATAGGCCGACCCCGCCAGAAACCCCGTGTCCGGACCGGCGAATCCGATCCACTGATACACCACCTGTTCGACGGGCCAGGCGAGATTCGCCACCTGCAGCTTCTGCCATTGCTTGCCGCCGTCTGTGCTCTCAAGCAGTATTCCTCCCCGCCCCGCCGCCCATCCGTGATTGGCGTCGACGAAGTACACTTGCTCCAGTTGTTCCTCTTTCGAAATCTTCTCCCAGCGTCCGCCGCCGTTCGCCGTCTGCCATACGCCTTTTTCCGTCACCATCCAACCGAGCGAGGCGTCGTGAAAGAACAACGAAAACGGCACCTCCTTCAATTCACTTTCGGTCCAATGCGCGCCGCTATCGCCCGTGGCCACAAGCGCCGGTTTCAGATGCCCGCTCTTGTCGTCGATCGCCCCGATCGCCACGCAGCGCTCCGGCGCCGGGCACTCGATGTCCTGAAGGATGAGTGACGCGTCTAGCTTGTCGTAGAAGTACTGCATCTTCCACCGCCCCGCCCCAAAACCAGGAATCGCCGCGCACAAAATTAGAATGCAGAGTAAGCGTCTGGACACGTTCCTTAATTGTCCGGCGCCGAAGTGTGGGCCGATTGAAGCGCCCGCTCCCCGTCTCCGGTTCCCCTCTCGTCTTTCGATAGTTCCAACAAACAACCGGTGAGTTCGCCCACCGTGGCCAACAATTCCATCTCTCCGCCCGTATGCGCGTGCGCGTCCCGATGCTGTACGTTGATCACGCCGGCCACTCCCTTGCGCGTGATGAGAGGGGCCGAGAGAAACGCCTCGAAGGTGTCCTCCGGCAGATCGGTGAACGTCTTGAATCGCGGATCGCGGTAGGCTTCCCTGAAGATCGCCAGCAACCGCCGCTCCCGCGCCACCCATCCCGTCAAACCCTCGTCCAGGCTTAGCCGCACCCGCCCCACCGCGGAGGCTTGCGCCGTGTTCGAAGCGCAGAGAATCAGATCCCTGCCCTCCAACCGGTAGAGCAGGCAGGAGTCGCAATCCATAAACTCCACCACCAGCGAAACGACGCCGTTCAAAGCCTCCTGTAGCGGGATGTCGCGCACCAGATAGCGGCTTATTTTTTGCAATAGCCGCAGCTCTTGTCCGGCGCGTTCCAGCCGATGTTCGAGCTCCCTGGGCTTTGCCACGGTTCGATTATCCCACGCCTCGTCCGCGCTGGGCGATGATAAAGGGAGATGAGCCTCAGAGCGCTGCAACGGCAATGGACCATCCTCGGCGAGCGCGATCCTTATTGGGCCATCCTCACCGCGCCGGGCAAGGACGACAACCGCTGGGACGTGGATGAGTTCTTCTCCACCGGCGTCTGGGAAATCGCCGGCGTCATGGATTACCTTGAAACCACTCACCCATTGCCCTCGAAAAAATACGCGCTCGATTTCGGTTGCGGCGCCGGCCGGCTGACCCAAGCCCTGGCCGGCCACTTCGAATCCGTCATTGGCGTAGACATTTCCCCGCCGATGATCGAACTCGCCCGCCGCCACAACCGCTTCCCCGATCGCTGCGAATACGTTCTCAACCAGCGCGGGGACCTGCGCGCGCTCCCCTCCGCCCACTTCGATTTCGTTTACTCCAACATCACGCTCCAGCACATGCACCCGCGCCTCGGCCGCGGCTACCTGCGCGAACTCGTGCGTCTGCTCGCGCCCGGAGGCGCGCTGCTGTTCCAGTTGCCCACCTCCATCCGCGGCGGCGAGGGCAAACGCATGGGCCGCGCGCTCGAATTCGGATATCGCCATTTCTGGTGGCTCTTCCGCCGCCCCAAGCCGTTCCTGGAAATGCACGGCCATTCCCGCCGCCGCGTCGTGAATCTTCTGGAACAATCCGGCGCCCGCATCGTCGACATCCGCGAGAACGAAAACGCCGGCCCGGATTGGCACAGCCTGAGCTACCTCGCCACGCGCGCCTGAACGCCGATGCCGGAGTTGCCGGAAGTCGAAGCCGTCTGCCGCAAAATCCGCTCCGCCGTCGCCGGCCGGCGCATTGTCTCCGCGCGCCTCCTGCGCCCGCGCATCGCGCTGCCACACCCGCCCGATGAGGTCGAAGCCTTCCTTCAAGGCCGCCGCATCGAATCCGTAACTCGCCGCGCCAAAAACATTCTCCTCCACCTCTCCGGCCAGTCCCGCTCGCGCGCTCCACATTCATCTCCGCATGACCGGCAATCTCGAAGTTCTTCCCGACATCCGCTTCCTTCCCGCCGCCGCCCGGTTTTTTCTCGAATTCCCCGGCCGCGCCGGCCTGGTGTTCACCGACCCGCGCGCCCTCGGCCGCATTCGCTTGCTCAATGAGGACGAACTTGCCGCGCTCGACGCCGCCCTCGGCCCCGAACCTCTCTCGCGCTCCTTTACGCCCGCCCGCTTCGCCGCCGCCGCCCGCGCCTCCACACAGCCCGTCAAACTGTTTCTGCTCGATCAAAAACGCATCGCCGGCCTCGGCAACATCTACGCCGCCGAAGCGCTCTTCCTCGCCGGCATCCATCCGGCCAAGCCGGCGAAGACCCTCTCACCTGCGCGCATCGGCGCGCTGCATCGAGCGATCGTAGACACTTTGCGCCGCGCTCTCCGCGCGGCTGAACGCGAATATTCCCGCCCCGGATCGCGCTCCGAAGCCGAAAACTTCCCTCTCCGCGTCTACGGCCGCGAAGGCCAACCGTGCTTTGAATGCGCACGCCTCATCCGCCGCCTAAAACAAGGCGGGCGCTCCACCTACTTCTGCCCGCATTGCCAGCGCCCGCGGGGCGCATAATCGTTTCATGGCTGCTTTGAGAACTCCGCTCGTCCTCTTTCTTAGCTCTATTTACTGGAGCTCGCCATCCCCTCTTTCCGCCCAAACCCAAAACCAAATCGCCGGATCGGGCTACGCGATCCCGGTACCCGTCGGAGTGGCAGCCTACGGACAGGTAATCACCCTCTTTGTGAACGGACTAAATGTGCCGGATGCAACTGCGTCCAGCACTCCGCTTCCCAGAACGCTATCCGGAATCACCGTCAACGTGACCAGCCAAATACCGAACTACCCCACCAGCCTTCCGATCTTCAGTGTCGTCACCTATGACTACTGCTCGGGCCGCACCGGCACCTCCTGCCCGCTCACTCAAATCACGGTCCAGATGCCCACGGAGGGGACCTGCTTCCTCGACGGCTTCCCGAATCCATGCATGGTAGCGCCGCCGATTTTCTTGTCGGTCGCTGCGGGTGGCGCGACCGGCCAAAGCTTCGCGTTCACTATTACCAGTAGCGAACCCCACATCGTCAACGGATGCGACACGATTTTCGGCAATAAGGGCGGCGTCTGCTACTCGCTCGTCACCCACGCCGATGGCACTTTCGTCGGCGACGCGGGTTATCCGAACGGTCTCCCCGCGAAACCAGGGGAGACCATCACTTTCTATGCCGTGGGACTTGGCCCGACAAACCCGGCCGTTGGTACCGGACAAGCCGCTCCGGCCTCTCCACCGGCGGTCATCCCTCCCGCATCGCTCCCGCTGGTAGTCAGTTATCGTTTGA
This sequence comes from uncultured Acidobacteriota bacterium, assembly GCA_963823105.1. Lineage (GTDB taxonomy): Bacteria > Acidobacteriota > Terriglobia > Bryobacterales > Bryobacteraceae > JAJYKC01. Next base: position 488,769 of record CAWGKC010000001.1, on the reverse strand, counting down.
GTCTTCCCGCTGCATCGCCCGCGCCGCCCGTCGTTTGGGCGCCCATCGCCCGCTGGATCTATCCCTCCTACGTGGGCCTGGTCCCCGGCTACGTCGGCTTGTATCAAGTCAACGTGGCATTGCCGCCGGAATTGGCGCAGGCCCAAGCCCTTCCTGGTTCCGGCGGTTGCCCCGTCATCACGCGGATCGCCGTTGGGGCCGGCGACTTCGGCCCCGCCGACGGCGTCACTTCCGTCGACGTGTGCGTCCAGCCCTAATCCGCGCAGCGCGCCGGTCGTCCCTCGAATCTCCCTGCGGATTGAAAGACAATGAAGAGGAGGATCATGCCGACCCTGGAATCGCTACGGAGAGAACGACGCTCGGAGATTCTGCGTCTCGCCGCGATCCACGGCTGCCACCATGTTCGCGTCTTCGGATCCGTTGCCACGGGCCAGAGCAGGCCGGGGAGCGATATCTATTTCCTCGTCGACCTCGATCGGGATCGCGGACTTCTTGATCTCGGCGGCCTGCTATCGGACCTCAGCGATTTACTGGGCGTCGAAGTAGACGTGGTCGAATCCACTTGCATACATCCATACATCCGGAACCGTGTCCTTGACGAGGCTGTGACTCTATAGCGGACATGCTACCCAAAGATCCGCGCGTCCATATCATGCATATTCGGGATGCACGTCGGCGTATCGGCGAATACGCGTTGGAAGGCGGTCCTGACTGGACCTCCAAGCCCGTCGTGATGGACGCCATCTGCCGCAACATTACGATTATCGGCGAAGCGGCGAGCAAGCTCGGCAGAGAGTTCCACCAGGCCCATCCCGAAATCCGATGGCCCGGCATCGTCGGCGCGCGGAATATCGTTATGCACGAATCCGATTACCTCAAGCCGGAATGGATTCGAAGAATGGCCGAAAAGGACATTCCGGCGCTGCTGGCAAACTGCCTCCGCCTACTCGACGAGTCGTGAGCTTTCCGCCGCCGCTTCGCGGACGGGTTCCGCCTCAACCGTTGCGCAAGTCCCGCCCGGCCGCGCCAAGCCATGCGGTACAATCGGGAGATTCGGAGAGAAGCCCTGTTTGCGGGCGTCTTTCCCTGGTCCTCCTACGCGAGGCGGCCCAAGCCGGACGCTCCCTCGCCGCCGGCCATGCCCATCACCTCGTCGCCTCCCTCCACCCCCGCCGACAACCCGCGATTTCTGAAGGCCGCCCTCTTCCGCCGCCAGTTGCAGACCCGCGTCATGGTCGCCGACGGCGCCATGGGCACCATGCTGTACTCCCGCGGCGTTTTCATCAATCGCTGCTTTGACGAACTGAACCTCTCCGCGCCGCAACTCGTGCTCGAAACCCATCGCGAATACGTCCGCGCCGGCGCCGAAATTCTCGAAACCAACACCTTCGGAGGCAACCGCGTCCGTCTCGCCTCCTTCGGCATGGCCGACAAGCTCCGCGCGATCAACGATGCCGGCGTCCAACTGGCCCGCCAGGCGGCCGGGGAATCGGTGTTCGTGGCCGGCGCCGTCGGCCCCCTTGGCATCCGCATCGAGCCGCTCGGTCCCACCTCCTTCGCCGAAGCCCGAGCCCATTTCCGCGAACAGATCGAAGCCCTCGTCGCCGCCGGCGTCGACCTGCTGATCCTCGAAACTTTCTACGATCTTCACGAATTGCGCGAGGCCATCTTCGCCGCGCGCGAAGTCGCAGGCGATTCCCTCGCCGTCATCGCCCAGGTCACCATCGACGACGACGGCAATCTGCGCGACGGCACAGGCGTTGAAACCTACACCGCCAAACTCGACCAATGGCCCGCCGACGCCGTCGGGATCAATTGCTCCACCGGACCCAAAGCCGCGCTTGAAACCGTCGAGCGCATGCTGCGCTTCACCACCAAGCCGGTCAGCGTCATGCCCAACGCCGGCCTGCCTTCCATGGTCGAGGGCCGCAATATCTACCTCTGCTCGCCCGAGTACATGGCCCAGTACGCCCGCCGCTTCCTGTGGGCCGGCGCGCGCATCGTCGGCGGATGCTGCGGCACCACTCCCGAACACATCAAACTCATCCGCGCCGAAGCCCGCTCGCTCCAACCCGGCCACTCCGGCCACGCCGCCTCCGTCGAGGACCGCCCCGCGAAACCCCACGCCATGGCGAAGGTCCCGGTCTCGGAAAAGTCGAAACTCGGCGCCAAACTCGCCGCCGGTAAATTCGTCTCCTTCGTCGAAATCCTTCCCCCGCGCGGCGTCGACGCGAGCAAAGAAATCGCCGGCGCCCGTCTGTGCCGCGACCACGGCATCGACTGCATCAACGTCCCCGACGGCCCCCGCGCCAGCGCCCGCATGAGCGCCCAGATCACCTGCCAGTTAATCCAGCTTCAGGCCGGGATCGAAGCCGTCCTCCATTTCTGCTGCCGCGACCGCAATATTCTCAGCATCCAATCCGAACTGCTCGGCGCTCACGCCGCCGGCATCCGCAACCTCATCTGCATCACCGGAGATCCTCCGCGCATGGGCGGCTATCCCGACGCCACCGCCGTCTTCGACGTCGACTCCATCGGCCTCACCAACATCGTCAACAATCTCAACCACGGCCTCGATCTCGGCGGCAATCCCATCGGATCGCAGACGGCGCTCCTGCTCGGCGTCGGCGCCAATCCCGGCGCCCTCAACATCGACGAGGAACTCCGCCGCTTCGAATGGAAAGCCCAAGCCGGCGCCGAATACGTCGTCACCCAGCCCGTCTTCGATCTGAACCTGCTGGAGCGCTTCCTCGACCGCACCGCCCAATTCCACCTCCCCGTCGTCTGCGGCGTCTGGCCGCTCACCAGTTTCCGCAACGCCGAGTTTATGGTGAACGAGCTGCGCGTGCCCGTGCCCGCCGAGTTCATGGAACGGATGCGCAAGGCCGAAGGCGCCGAAGAGGGCCGCCGCGAGGGCGTCGCCATCGCCCGCGAGATGGTCGAACGCGTCCGCGGCCTCGTCGCCGGCGTTCAGTTGAGCGCCCCGTTCGGACGTTACGCCATGGCCATCGAAGTAGCCGAAGCCATCCCTTTGGAAGGACCGGAGGCGCCGGGCGACCGCCCGCCCGCCGGATAAATCGAAACTTGGCCACCGACCTTATCGAAATCGATCCCGAGCATCCTAACGAGGAGACCATCGAGCGCGCCGCCGGCTGCATACGCCGCGGCGATTTGGTGGCCATCCCCACCGAAGCGCTCTATACCCTGGTCGCCGACCCTCTCAATTTGCGCGCCGTCGGACGCGTCTTCGAAGCCAAAGGCCGCGAAGCCGTCCGCTCCCTCCCAATGCTCGTCGGCTCCAATTTCATGGCCGAGGATCTCGCCAAGGAACTCTCCGCCCGCTTCCATCTGCTCACGCGCCACTTCTGGCCCGGCCCGCTGACCATCATCGTCCCCGCTTCTTCCAAAGTTCCGCTCAAGGTCACCGGCAATACCGGCCGGCTGGCCATTCGCCGCTCGCGTTCGAAAATCGCCCAGGCTCTTCTCGATTGGCTCGATCAACCCCTGATCGCCACCAGCGCTAACCTCTCCGGCCATCCCACCAGCCGCAGCGGCATCGAGGTCTTCGGCGCAATGGACGGCCGCGTCGATCTGGTGCTCGACGGCGGCGCCTGCAATGGCCCCGGCAGCACCACGGTCGATATCACCGAACCATTCTGGAAGGTCATCCGCGAAGGCGCAATCAGCGAAAAGGAAATCGCCGAGTGCCTCAAAACTCGCTGACCATTGGCACGCCGTTCGTTCTCGACGCGGACGGCGTCCTAAAAGCCCCGATCCTCGACGCTTTCCCTTGGCTGACGCACGGATTCGGCACCCGCCTCAGCGCCGAGTGGCCTGAGCGGGGGTTCACCGGCGGCGCGCTCGTCCGTCTGAAACAGGTCCATTCCAACCGCGTCGTCGATGCCGGCTCGATTCCCCACGGCATGATCGAAGAGGGGGACGCTTTAGTCGCCGCCCGTCCCGGCACGCTGGTAAGCGTCCGCACCGCCGACTGCATTCCCATTCTCATCGCCGACCCTCGCTCCCACGCCGTCGCCGCCATTCACGCCGGCTGGCGAGGAACCGTCGCCGGCATCGCTGGCGCGACGATTTTGTCGATGCGGCGGTTATTTGACAGTGTCCCGGAAGATCTCGTCGCCGCCATCGGTCCCGGAATCGGACCATGTTGTTTCGAAGTGGGACCCGAAGTGAGCGCCCAGTTCCAGGAAACTTTCCCCGAACGCGCGGACCTGGGACTCCACACGAGCGTCGATCTCGCTGAAGCGAATCGAAGGAAACTAATCGGCGGGGGCTTGATCCCCGGCAACATCTTGATCGACGCGCGATGCACCCGCTGCGAGGGACACCTCTTTCATTCGTGGCGAAGAGATGGAGCCAAGGCCGGCCGAATGACTGCCGCGATCGGCAGGATAACTTGAACCGTCGCGAACAACCGGCAACGGCCGGAGCGCGACGCCTAGACCGCGCTCAGGCCGGGTTGACGTCGGCCGCGGGCAAGCTCATGCCGCATGCATCAACATGTCGTCGAACGCTTCGCTGCCCTCCACCTGTATGCGATCGGCCATTTCCTGGCACTGAATGCAATAAGGCGTCCAAGGTACCGCGTTCAGCCGCTTGGGGCTGATGTCTTCTTCGCAATGGAGGCAAACACCAAAGCTTCCATCGCCAACGCGAACCAGCGCGGTGCGCACGTTGCGTAGAAGGTTGGACTCGCGGTCCAGGTTTCGGATGGCCAGCTCACGCTCGGCGGCGTTCTGCACTTCGTCCAAAGCGTCCGGGCTTTTTTCGATGGTGATACCCTCGCGGTTCCGCAACACCTTCGCCAGTTCCGCCTGTTTCTCTTCGAGGATTTGTTTGAATCGGTTAAGTTCGGTCTTCGTCATTTCTTTCTCCTATCTTGTTTTTTTTGTTCCTACTTCACCACGTTTAGACGCGCGTACCCCCAAAAAGGTTCAACTAATGCGCGCGCCCGGACGGGAGAGGTTGCCCTGCTGGACGACATTACGAAACCCGGAAGGGCTTCGGATTGGATCTTCCACTGGGCGACTTTGCAAATCATACCACATCCGCTGAGCAATTCAAGTGCCACCGGCAATTTTCTTTCCGCCATCTCTGCTCCAAAACCGCTTAAGTCTCATCGGCGCCGATAGCTGAGAGCGATAACCGCAACTCAAAATTTCTTTCGCGGCTCGTGACCACCATCGCCGGTAGCTTATACTGATGATGACTATTTGCACGCTGTCGAAATTCCTACCACTCGTTCACCATGTCTGAACCCGCAACCCGCCCAATTTCCTCTGTGCGCGGATTTCTGAATTGGTGGCCCGCGCTCGCCGGATTTCTCTTGATTCTTTGCCTCGGCTGTCTCCTGCTCCCCTATCCCGGCCTCCAAAACGATGAAGTGCTTTTCGCTCAATCTTTGTATCAGATTGCCGGTCTTCATTATTCCGTCCGCATCGGGCATATAGACGTCCCCGTCATGCTGCTCAGTTACCTCGGCGCCCTCAAAACCTGGATTTATGCGCCGATCTTGAAGCATTGGAAGCCTTCGCCGGCATCGATCCGCTGGCCCGTTCTGCTGCTCTGCGCGCTAAGCTCCATCCTCTTTTTCGCCATCGTGCGCCGCATCCACAGCCAGCGCGCCGCCGCTGCCGCCGTTCTCCTGCTCGCCACCGATTCCAGCTACCTCCTCACTTCCTGCTTCGACTGGGGCCCCGTCGCGCTCCAACACTTGCTTTTGCTCGCGGCATGCCTTTTCACCCTCCGCTTCGCCAATAGCGCCAAAGCGCGCGACCTCGCCGCCGCCGCCTTCCTCGCCGGCCTCGCCCTCTGGGACAAAGCGCTGTTTCTATGGCCCTTCGGAGGCATCGTCATCGCGCTCCTCCTCGTCTTCCCGCGCGAACTCCGGAAGCGCCTCTCCTTTCTGAACGCCGCCGTCGCCATCCTGGCGTTTTCCATTGGCGCTTATCCGCTGATCCTGTACAATTGGACCCACCAATTTGCGACGTTTCGCTCGAATGCAAGTTTCACTTTTTCTAAATTCGACGAAAAAGTCGCCACTCTCCGCTCCACCTCCGACGGCTCCGTCCTCTTCGGCTATCTGGCCAACGACGGAACCCCCGCCGAAGCCCGCGCGCCCGAGACCCGCTCGGAACGCTGGTCCGGAACCGTCCACCAACGCTTTGGCGACCACCGCCGCAACGCCATGATCTGGGCCTTCCTCGCCGCCCTCGCCCTCTTCCCCTTCCTCTGGTTCACCCCCGCCCGCCGCGTCCTCGCCTTCACCCTGATCGCCATCGCCGTCGGCTGGCTCCAAATGGCCGTCACCCGCGACGCCGGCGGCTCCGCCCACCACGCCATCCTCCTCTGGCCCCTCCCCCAACTGTTCATCGCCGTCGCTTTCGCCCAGGCCTCCTTCTATTTGAAGAAAGCCGGCCCATGGATCCTAGCCGTCGCCCTAGCCGCCCTGGTCTCCGTCAACCTGCTCAACTGCAATCAATACCTCTATCAATTCAGCCGCTTCGGCGGCGCCGGAAGCTGGTCCGACGCCATCTACCCGCTCTCCACCGGCGTCTCTAAAATCCCCGCCGATACCCTCCTCGTCGACGACTGGGGCATCCTCACTCCGCTCCTAGTCATCCATCGCGGCGCCCTCCCGCTCCGCATCGCCAGCGCCCCCTTCATGTCCGACAACCCCTCCCCCGCCGACGTCGCCGAAGCTAGCCAATCCTTCGCCGAAAAAAACGCCGTCTGGCTCGGCCACACCACCCCCAACGAACAATTCACCGGCGTCAACGCCCGCCTCGTCAAACTGGCCGCCGCCCAAGGCTACCGCAAAGAAATCCTCGACACCTTTTACGACAGCAACCAGCGCCCCGTCTTCGAAGCCTTCCGCCTCGTCCCCGCCGCCATCCGGTGATGCGCTTGGCTCAGCCGGAAGCTCCAAATCCCGTTCTCACCCGGTGTGTCAATCTATGAACGTGATCCATCTGGCCTCGGATCTTCGCTACGCCTTCCGCACGCTCCGCGCAAGCCCGGGATTTACCCTCGTCGCGATCGCGCTCATCGCCCTCGGCATCGGAGCGAATACCGCGATGTTCAGCGTAGTCGAGGGGGTCCTGCTGCGGCCCCTGCCCTATCGCGAGCCGTCCCGCCTCTGCATGGTCTGGAAATCCGTGCCCGCGAAGAATCTCGAATGGGACTGGATGGGCTACCCCGGAATCCGGAATTGGCGGGAACAGAATCATGTTTTCGTAGACATCGCCGCAGTTGCCCGCCCGGAAGCCGCGGTGGTGACTCTCACCGGCGGTCCCGAACCGGAACGAATCCAAGCCGCCAAGGTCGAAGGCAATCTGTTTTCCGTCCTCGGAGCCGCTCCCGCGCTGGGCCGCACGTTCTCCGAAACGGAAGCCCGGCGTGGCGAGAACGTGGCCGTCCTCGGTTATCGCCTCTGGCGGCGGCGCTTCGGCGCGTCGCCTCACGTGCTCGGGCGATCGCTGGAGATCGATCGTCAAAACTGCACCATCATCGGCGTTATGGGCCCGCGCTTCGAGTTCCCAAGTAAAGATACCCAGATGTGGCTGCTCATCTCGGCCGATCCCCGCTGGCCCAAGTTTCAGCAATTCCGCTTCGCCGACGCCTTCACCTCCGTCGCGCGGCTGAGGCCCGGAATCTCACTCACGCAGGCGAGAGCGGAGATGAACACCATTGCGAGATCGCTCGCGATTCAGTATCCGGCGACCGACGCCGGCCTCGGCGTACGCGTCGTCCCTCTCTCCGAACAAGTGGCCGGCCCACAAGTGCGCCGCGCATTGTGGGTGTTGCTCGGCGCGGTGCTTTGCGTCCTGCTGATCACCTGCACCAACATCGCGAATTTACTGCTCGCGCGTGGAGCGGCTCGATCGAGAGAGTTCGCCGTACGCGCCGCGCTCGGCGCCGGGCGCGCCCGCATGTTCCGCCAACTTCTCACCGAGAGCGTCGTTTTGTCCGGCGCGGGCGGGTTGCTCGGATTGATCGTGGCAGCCGTTGGATTGAAGGCCCTGCTCGCACTCGCGCCCGCCGATCTGCCCCGCCTGGACGAGGTTCACATCGACACCTCCGTCCTCGCGTTCGCGTTGCTGCTTTCCGTGGCGACAGGTTTGTTCTTCGGTCTGTTCCCGGCATGGCAAGCCGCGCGGCGGGACCCGCAAGAAGCCCTCAAAAACGGCCGGCATGGCGGACCCGCCAGCGGCCGGATGCGTCTCCCCCTCGTCGCCGTGCAATATGCGATTGCGGTGGTGCTCCTCACCGGCGCCGGTCTGTTATTGCGCAGTTTCGTCAAACTGCAAGCCGTGACGCCGGGCTTCGATCCGCGGCGCCTCTTGACCTTCACTATCGACCTGCCCGCTGAAATGTACGGCGCGAAAGCTCACGCCTTTTTCGAACAGGCGATCGAAGCGATCGATCATTTGCCCGGCGTCCGATCGGCCGCCGTCGGAGGCACATTCCACAGCCACGTTCCGAACGCGGTAATTACCGTGGAAGGCCGCGCCGCCGAGGATGCACAACCCTTCACGGGTTGGGATGTCAGTCCCGAATATTTTCAGACCATGGGCATTCCGCTCCGGCGGGGACGGCTCCTTGCGGCCAATGACGTTTCGGGCGTGGTGATCAGCGAATCCATGGCCCGCCGCTTCTGGCCAGGGCAAGACCCGTTGGGAAAGCGCTTCAAAAGGTCGCTCCCCGGACTCGACGAGGGGAATTGGAATACGGTTCTCGGCGTCGTCGGCGACCGTCTCTCCAACGGCCCCGGAAGCGCCATGCTGCCGGCGATCTACCAGCTCTACGCCGATAGCTCAACGGAGACGATCGTTGTCCGCACGATGGGAGAACCGCGCCTTCTGACCCACGCCATCCACCTCGCCGTCGGCGGCATAGATCCCACGGTTCCCTATTTCGAGATCGCAACGGTGGAGCAACAAATCGCCGAAATCGAAGCTCCCCGCCGCTTCGAAACCACCCTGCTAACGATCTTCGCCGCGCTCGCCACGCTGCTTGCCGCAACCGGCATCTACGGGCTACTGCATCACGCCGTCGCCCAAAGAACCAAGGAGATCGGCATCCGCCTCGCATTAGGCGCGCGCAGCCCCGATGTCGTGCGTCTCGTGATCGGCCAAGGACTGAGAGGCGTGGCCGTCGGACTGCTGGTTGGGGTGACGATTTCGCTTGCGGCAACCCGCGTTCTCGCGAGCGTCCTATACGATGTCGCGGCAACCGATCCGGTCACTTTCGCGGGAGTCGTCCTTTTACTAATCGGAGTTGCGCTCGCGGCCAGCGGCCTACCGGCGCGCCGCGCCGTCAAAGTGGATCCAATGGTCGCGCTGCGGCACGAATAAGCGCGCTCCCACCCTCGTCCTGGACCACTCTTCCGCTGATAATCGCATTATCTGTGTTGTGGTCTATAGGGAGGTCCTGACACGTCGCTGAGTCTGCTTGTGGAGGATGTCCGATGGCGTCACGTGGGCGCTCCCGGATCGCTTGTGCCCCTGGAGCAATCCGAGTTTCAACCGATAGCGGGAACGGCGGACGCATTCTTGAACTGCCTAAAAGCCTCGTCCAGGCGGTCGTCGAGCTTCAAGTCTGCGATTTGATTGATGGCGGTCAGCGTCATTGCATAGCTGAAGATGCCCATTTGGAGCGCAAGCGGCACGCTATGAAGCGAGGGGACTAAGATCACCGCATCACCGCCTCCCGAAGCCGAGACCAACCCGAGCATATCGGTGTGGGTGATTGACGACGTGAACCCATACAGGCCGCAATACATCGAATCTGCCTTGACCTCTTCTGCCATAGCTCTGAAGTCCGTTCTGCACCATCTGTTCCGTACTTTGCCCTTACTGCCCATGAAACGGGTTTTGACTCGTTCGTACTCGCTGTTCATCTGCTCCAACTTTCTGGGATCCATCCATTCAGTCTGGCCAGGAGCGGATTTCAAGCGATCTTCATGGTAGAGTTTGCGCTTTACCCATAGGAAGTCCACGTAGTCCTGCACAAGTTCCGGATGGCTATCCAGATAGTGAACCGTAACTGCCGATTCAAACATCGTTCGCGCGATCCGGAAAGCATCGTCTGGGCAGCCGTTGGACACAAGAATCAAAACCGATTCCATCGAGTTCGCCACGCTGCGGGCAATTTCACGCACGACGGGGGCAAGCTCGCCTGAGCACGGTTTCGAGAGAATTTCTCGACCGGTCTCACGAAAGGAAGTCGCACTATCCAGGAGTGGTCCGATCCGACGTCGCACCTCCTCTTGGAAGTTCGGGAATCCGATCTGCGCCCGCGTCACGCTTCAATCTTACGCACGAATGTTCCGTCGGTCCAACAAGCGTCAGGGAGGCCGCTACCCGGCACGATAAGAACTTCGGAACGCCGCGTCGGACCATTCAGCGAGCTCTCCAAAGCCTCTCCCTCAGTTAGCCTGCGGCGCCACCGGCTTCAAAGCGGAGGGAGGCGGCGGCGTCAAATGTCGCTGCGTCGCCGAATCGAGAAAGCTCTCCAACTGGCTCTCCGGCACGCTCAACGACAAATGCATCACGTTCGCGTCCGCCTTCAGCACCAGCAAATTCAGCAGCGCCGCCATCTGCTGCGCCGTCGCGTCCTGCTGCTGATTGCCCTGCATCATGGTCGCCAGAAAATGCACCACGTCCACCAGCGCCTGCGCGTCCTTATCCGACCGCGTCACCGCCTCCGCCGTCACCACCACGTTGTCGCCGAAATGCACTCCCCCGCTCGCCTGCGTGATCGCCTGAAACATCTGGCCGTTCTGCATCGCGTTGCCCAATCCCGAATCGGGCATCGACGCCGCGAAACTCGACATCGGCGCCAGCGTCAGAAACCAGAAATCGTTGTTCGCGCTCAGCAGCGCCACTTTCGCCGTCAGATCCGCGCTCGGCGCGGTCCCCGCCGCATGTTGCGTCACCGCCGCCTTCACCGACGTCACGTCTCCCACGATCGCCGTCGTGTTGTCCAGAAACGCCAGCGCCCACGGCTGCTTGGCATTCGCTCCCGACAACACATCCACGCCCTGAAAACTTGTCGTCACGCCGCCCTTGGCTCGCACCGCCGCCGCGATCCGCGCCGGATCGAACGTGCCTCGCGCCAGAATCAATCCGCTGGTCAGGCCCCCGCCCGCCGCCGGAGCCTCGGCCGCGAACAGCACCTCCGTCATGTCGCGCCGCGGATCGAACCCCGTCTCCGCCATCAACTGCTTCGCCTTGTTGCCGCTCGCGCCCAGCTTCGCCAGCATGTAGCGCCCAAAGGCCGACCGTTTCCCTTGGTCCACCTGCATCCCCGCCACCACGCTCGCCGTCGGCGGCACCATTTGCAACAGCGCCGGATCGGCCGCCAGCGCCATCCCCGCCGCCGCCAACATCCCGATCGCGCCTCTCCACAACTTTGTCATACAAACTCCTCGCCCCTAACTACGAGGCTACCACCATAAGAGTTCCATGCTAATCTGTCCGCCATGCGCAAGTTAGCCGCCCTGCCGACCTTCCTCCTCGCATTCTTCAGCCTCGCATCGTCCGCGGAAACGCCTGACGCCGCCATCCGCTCCGTCCTCTCCGCCCAAGTCGCCGCCTGGAATCGCGGCGATATCCGCGCCTTCATGGACGGCTACGAGCGCTCGGAGCAAACCACCTTCGTCGGCGCCACCATCACCAAAGGCCACGCCCAAGTGCTCGCCAATTATTTAAAACGCTACCCCACCCGCGAAGCCATGGGCGCACTCACGTTCTCCGGCCTGGAAATTCGCCCGCTCGGCGATGCCTACGCTTCCGTCCTCGGCCATTTTCAATTGGACCGACCCGCGACAGCCGGCGGCCCTAAAGGCGGCATATTCACCCTCCTATTCCGCAAAACCCCCCTCGGTTGGAAAATCATTCTCGACCACACAAGCTGACCGCCCTTCCAACATCGGCAGCAGCGCCCGCTCAATCAATCCATCGGCGCTTAGCCCGCCGATCGTTACATCGATCATCCGATTTCTCTCTCTCGCCCCCGCCAGCTTCACCTTCAGAAAATTCCCGCTCAGCGCCCCCTCGCGCAGCGTCACCACCGAAAGCGTCCGCCCCACCATGCTCCGCCGGAATTCGCGATTTTTCGCCTCTCCCAGTTCCCGCAGTACCCGGTTCCTCCGCCTCCGCACTTCCATCGGCACCGCGCGGCCCATCGCCTCCGCCTCCGTCCCCGGCCGCTCCGAATACGTAAACACATGTAAGTACGTGAACGGCAGGCTCTCGATAAACCGCCGGCTCTCCTCGAACTCCTCCTCCGTCTCGCCCGGAAACCCCGCCATCACATCCGCACCGATCGCCGCCTCCGGCATCAGCGCCCGCGCCCGCCGGATCCGCTCTTCATAATGACCGGGCCTGTATTTCCGCCGCATCCTCTTCAATACCGCCCCGCAACCCGATTGCAGCGGCGCATGCACGTGCTTGGCGATCCGCGGCGACTCCGCCATCAATTCCAGCAATTCGTCGCTGAAATCCATCGGCTCCACCGAGCTCAGCCGCAGCCGCTCAATCCCCGTTTCCTCAAGCAACCGCCGCACCAGCCCCGCCAGCCGCATCCCTCCGCTCCGCTCCCGCCCCCATCGCCCCAAATTGATCCCGCTCAGCACCACTTCGCGATTCGCCTCCGCCAGCGCCCGCACCCGCTCCACCACCCACTCCACCGATCCGCTCCGGCTCCGCCCCCGCACATACGGAATCACGCAGAACGAGCACCGGTTGTTGCACCCATCCTGAATCTTCAAGTTCGGCCGCGTCCGCTCCCCTCCGCCTTCCCCCACCGGCGCGGCAAAGAACTCTCCGCCCGCGAATATGTCGTGTACCTGGATTTGCCCATGATAATGTTCCCCGCCCCACCCCTCGCCGAGAAACTCCGGAATCCGCGCCTTATCGCTGTTTCCCACCACCCATGTCACGCCTTCAAGCGCGGCGATCTCCTCCGGCGCCCGCTGCGCATAACATCCCGTCACCAGAATCCGCGCCGCCGGATTCTCCCGCCGCGTCCGCCGCACCGCGTTCCGGATCTCCTCGTCCGCCGCCGAAGTCACCGTGCAGGAGTTCAACACCACCAGCCCCGCCTCCCGCTCCTCCGCCACCGCCTCGAAACCCCTCTCGCGCAGACCCTCCTCCAACGCCGCTCCATCCGCCTGCGACGCCCTGCACCCGAAACTCCGCACGAAAAAACCCGTCATCTGCCCGCCATTGTACCCTTGTCCACACTAAAGTCCCTTCCCCGCCCCTCCGATCTACCCTACAGGAGAACACTTCTGCCCGCCGAACGCGTTCTATCCCAAGAAGAGATCGATTCCGCCTTTCGCAATATGCGCGATGGCGCGGACGATGGCGACGGCTTGCTCCGCGCCCAACCTTACGACTTCCGCCGCCCGGATCGCATCGCCAAGGATCAGCTCCGCGCCATTCGCGTCCTCCACGAGAACTTCGCCCGTTCCATGGCCTCCAGCCTCTCGGCCTATCTACGCGCCTACGTCATAGCCAATCTCGTCTCCGTCGAACAACTCTCCTTTATGGAGTTCACCCACTGCCTGGCGTCGCCCACCTGTCTTGTGGGACTAGGGATGCGGCCCTTCGAAGGCAGCGCCGTGCTCGAAATGAACCCCTCGCTCGTTTTCCCCATCCTCGAAATGCTGCTCGGCGGCAGCGCCAAAATCACGACGAAAATCACTCGCGAGATCACCGAAATCGAGCAGAGCATCCTCGAACGCATCCTCGGAATCATACTCAACGACCTCTGCCAGGCTTGGCACGGCGTCGCTCCGCTCGATTTCTCGATCCAGAACCAGGAAACCGAGCCGCAGATGCTTCAGATCCTCGCCCCCAACGAGGCCGTCGTCGCCATCTCCATCGAAGTCCGCATCGGTGAGAACTCCGGCATGATGAACATCGGCATCCCATCCATCGTCATCAAGATGCTGCGGCAGAAATTCGATCAGCAATGGTCGGTGAGAAAATCGAAAAGCACCACGGAGGAACAGGCCCGCGTCCTCCGCCTCATCAAGCCCGCGAAAATTCGCCTCGACACCCGGCTTCAAGGCCCCACCTTGCGCACCTCCGAACTGCTCGACATCCAACCCGGCGATCTGCTCGCCTTCGACTATTCCGTCGACACTCCCGTGGACCTGCTCATCAACGGCAAGCTGAAGTTTAAAGGCTCCGTGGGATCCAACGGCCGAAAGAAAGCGTTTCTGGCCGATTCCCCGTTTGTCGCGATCGAATAGCCTTTACCCGCCCGGATCGCCCTTGCCTCCGGTAATCAACCGCGCTCCCCGGTTGAACGTCAAATACAGAAATCCCCATTGCACGAACACCAGCAGCCGGTTGGAAAATTCCACGATGTACATTAAATGAACGAACAGCCAGATCAGCCACGCCACGAAGCCCGATAACCTCAGCTTCCCGAGGTCGGCCACCGCCGCGCCCCGCCCAATCACCGCCAATTGCCCCTTGTCTCGATAACGGAAGGCCGCCTGGGCCGGCCTGCCCGCCAAACGCAGCCCGATCGCCCGCGCGACGTAGCCTCCCTGCTGCATCGCCACTTGCGCCACTCCCGGTAATGGCTTTCCCTCCGCATTTATGCATCGCGCCAGGTCGCCAATCACAAACATCTCCGGATGCCCGGCCACCGTCAGGTTCCCCTCGACGCGCACCTGCCCGTTCTTTTCAATCGCCGCTCCTGCCCGCGCCGCCAGCACTTCGCCAAAGGGAGAAGCGTGAACCCCCGCCGCCCAAATCACCGTCCGCGCTTCGATCCTCTCTCTTCCCTGCGCCGATTTTAAATCCACCCCGCGCCCGTCCACCCCCACCACCATCACGTTATTTCGCGCCCGCACGCCGATGCGGATCAACTGTTTCTCCGCCTTCGCCGAAAGCTCCGCGTGAAACGGCGGCAGCACCCGCTCCGACCCGTCCACCAACAGAATCCTCGCCTCCTCCGGCCGGATCGAACGGAAATCGTGGCGCAGCGTATCGTTGGCGATCTCCCCCAGCGCCCCCGCCAACTCCACCCCCGTCGGCCCCGCCCCCACCACCACAAACGTCAACCACTCCCGCCGCCGGATCTCATCCGTCTCCCGCTCCGCCTCCTCGAACGCCATAAGAATCCGCCGCCGGATCTCCGTCGCCTCCTCGATCGTCTTCAACCCCGGCGCCAGCTTCTCCCATTCCTCGTGCCCGAAATACGAAGTCCCCGATCCCGCCGCCACGATCAGCGTGTCGTACTCCACCTCCCCATCGTCCAGAATCAGTTTCCGCCCCGCCGCGTCCAGATCCACCGCCTCCCCCAGCCAAACCCGCGCGTTCTTCTGCCCGCTCAATATGGACCGCAGCGGCGAGGCGATCTCCCCCGGCGACAACGCCCCCGTCGCCACCTGATACAACAACGGCTGAAACAAATGAAAATTCCGCCGGTCAATCAGCGTAATCTCCACCGGCGCCCGCGCCAGCGCCTTCGCCGCATACAACCCTCCGAACCCCCCGCCCAAAATCGCCACCCGATGCCGCCCGCTCATCCGCACCCCTCAATCCATTCTCACCCTTTGCCCGTGGGCCGGCCTTCGCATCGAATCTTCCGCTCGCCTCGCCCTCGGCGTCATTCGCCTCTAACGAGTTCAAACGGAGTAGTACCGTTGATCCGGTAGATCCGAAAATCGCCGTCGAGGGTTAAAATTCGACGTAGACCCTGGCTTTCCGCAATGGCGACCAGCGAAGCGTCGGCAAGGTCCATCGGAGTGTCCCTGTATTTCTCCATTAGTTCCATCATGCGTTTTGCTTCTGAATCCGTCGAAACGTGAACGCGGAGAGCGCCCCTCTCAATAAACTTCCAGAGCGTTTCTTGCCCCTTCCACCCTTTAAGGTCGCCGAGAAAATACATCGCTTCGGTGAAACACGGCCAAGTGGTAACAAGGGGTGCGGAAATGGCTTTCAAAGCGGCGACACAGGTCCGGTGCGCTTCCCCCTGCCCTTGGTCGATTAACGCCACAAGGGGACCCGCGTCCACAAGGGCGCTCACCGTCGGCGCAGTCCCTGTCTATCGAACTTTCTGGCGATCAACTCACCGAAGGGCGTAGGGACCGGTGCGCTTCGCGGCTCTGTTGAACTGTCCACCGCGCCAATGAGTTCTCGGAGCAACTCGGGGAGTGGCTGCTCGGACGCGGCATCGGATCCGCCCGAAAGAGTCGTCGCGATCCAACCCGCTGGCGTAAGCCCCCGCTCCCGGGCCGCTCGTTCCAAGTCTCGATATAGCTCGTCTGGCAATTCAATGATCTTACCCATACGGCAAAACCTCAGCGAAGCTCCTAACCCGAGCATAAACGCTTTTCGACCGCGGCGTCCTCAGTCAAACTCCCCTATCATCAAAAATCGGAAGCGTTTAACCTGAGATAATCTCGGAATTGAAGCGGACGGAACGATGCAAGCACAACTCACGAAACAGGAAGCGATCCAAGAGATGACGCGGCGGCTGGTGGAATTTTACCGGCCAGTGCGCATCTATCTCTTCGGCTCGGAGGCTCGCGGCGAAGCGGGGCCGGATAGCGATCTGGATTTCCTCGTGGTGGTGCCTGACGATACGCCGGAACCGATCATGCGAAGCGGAGAGGTGTATTCGCGCCTCTCTGGATTCGGTGTCCCGAAGGACGTGATTCCGTGGCGGCAGACCGACTTTGAAGGCCGCGCGGCCCATGTGCGCGCGTCGCTACCGGCGACGGTGGTCCGCGAGGGAAGGTTGCTCTATGAATCCTCATGAGCGGCTGGTTACAGAGACGCGGGAGTGGCTGGAGCGTGCCCCGGGCGGACCTGAATGCATGCACCGCCCTCATCGGTGCGGCGTTAGAAGCCGAGGCGCTGTTCCATGCGCAGCAATGCGCGGAAAAAGCGATGAAAGCCGTTCTCACGTGGCGCCAGGTTGCTTTCAAGAAGACGCACGACCTGGACGAACTGAAAAGAGTGTGCCTGCCCCTCGCCGGAGACGCCGCGGCTTATTTGAGCGGCATAGAGAAGCTCTCGCAATATGCTTGGCGCTTTCGCTATCCCGGCGCCCCGTATTCTCCCGAACGAGCTGAGGCGGAAGCGGCGCGGCGGACGGCCGGACAACTTCTGGACGCTCTGGCCGTCCAGCTCGAATCTCAGTTCGGCTTCTAACTTCGCGGCGTTCCGAAGCCTGAGCCGCTCAAACTCCCCTATCATTAAAAAGATGAACCTGCGCCCTCTCGGACGAACCAATTGGCAAGTGAGCGAAATCGGCTACGGCGCCTGGGGCATCGGCGGCAACCAATGGAAGGGCGGCACCGACGAGGAATCCCTCCGCGCCGTCCGCCGCGCCCTCGAACTCGGCTTGAACTTCATCGACACCGCGCTCGCCTATGGCGACGGCCATAGCGAACGCCTCGTCGGCCAAATCGTCCGCGACGCACCCGGCAAAGTCTACGTCGCCACCAAAGTCCCTCCCAAAAACATGCTCTGGCCCGCTCAACCGGGCATCGGCATCGCCGAGGTCTTCCCCTACGACTACATCGTCCGCTCCACCGAAACCAGCCTCCGCAACCTCGGCCTCGAAACCGTCGACCTCCAGCAACTGCACGTCTGGAATCCCGATTGGCTCGACCGCGACGAATGGCGCCGCGCCTTCGAAGACCTAAAGAAATCCGGCAAAGTCCGCGCCGTCGGCGTCTCCATCAACGACCACCAACCCGACTCCGCCTTGGGCATCGTCCGCACCGGCCTCATCGACACCGTCCAGGTCATCTACAACGTCTTCGATCAAAGCCCGGAGGAAAACCTCTTCCCCCTCTGCCGCGATCTCAACGTCGGCGTCCTCGCCCGCGTCCCCCTCGATGAAGGCAGCCTCACCGGAGCCATCGCCGAAGACACCGTCTTCGATCCCACCGAATTCCGCGCCGAATATTTCCGCGGCGACCGTAAAAAACAGGTCGTCCAGCGCATCGCCGCCCTCCGCGCCGATCTCGCCTCCGTCCCCGGCGCCCTCGCCGAAATCGCCCTCCGCTTCTGCATCACTCACCCCGCCGTCTCCTCCGTCATCCCCGGCATGCGCCGCGTCCAAACCGTCGAAAGCAGCATGCGCCGTCTCCGATCTCGGCCCCCTCGACGCCCCCGTCCTCGCCATCCTCCGCCGCCACCGCTGGCAGCGCAATTTCTACGATTAACGCGGCTTCCCAGCGCCCGGTCTGCGCCCGCGGCCCTTCCCTTCTACCGCGTCCTTTTCACACCGCTCTTGAGTCGTCCCACGCACGCACCACATCGCCGTGAAAACCCAGGCCACCGTCTGAATCCCTGCCAGTCGCCTCGATCCCCGATTAAACTGAGAGAGGAATTCGCTCTTCCCATTCACCCTTTTTTGGTGTACAAACATAAACAGGTATTATTGTTTGTGACGCGCCTGTGGAAAGGCCCCGCTACACCGTTGATAGGACGCAAGTACCATACCCCCCCGTACGCACCGATTTTGCACGGCTTTTCCCACAGCGCAACTCCATGGAAACACGCGCGCCCACCTTCGCTTGTTCCTAAGAGCCTATTCCCGTTAACGTAATACGTCCCCCCATGGCCACCCGCGATCTCATCGCCGAACAGGGTCTCCCCTCCAATCCCGACGCCGAGCGCTTCGTCCTCGGCTCCATCCTCCTCGACGACAGCCAGTTCGTCCAGGTCGCCGGAACCGTCGCGCCTGAGGACTTCAGCCTCGAAAAGCACCGCCGCATCTTTCAGCGCATGCTCGATCTCAACGATCGCGGCGAGCGCATCGACCGCATCACCATCGCCAACGAGCTCATGAAGCAGAACCAGCTCGAATCCGTCGATGGCCTCAGCTACCTCGTCTCCCTCGACGCCGGCCTCCCGCGCATCGTCAATCTCGAAAGCTACGTCCGCATCGTCAAGGACAAATCGCTCCTCCGCGATCTGATCGTCACCTCCCAGCAAACCATCAACCGCTGCCTCATCGGCGTCGACGAGCCTTCCGAAATCCTCGCCGGAGCCGAGGAGGGCCTCCTCAAACTCGGCGACTCCAACGCCAAGAACGACCTCGTCAATCCCCGCCAGATCCTCGACTCCTTCGAAGGCGGCGCCAACAGCTTCCTCGATCCCAGCAAGCGCATCAAAGGCCTCAGCACCGGCTTCGTCAAGTTCGATGAGATGACCGGCGGCCTCCACGCCGGCGAGCTGTTCATCCTCGCCGCCCGCCCCTCCATGGGCAAAACCGCCCTCGCCCTCAACATCGCCCAACACGCCGCCACGCACGAGCGTCTGGAGAAAACCGTCGCCGTCTTCTCGCTCGAAATGTCGCGCGAATCCCTCCTCACCCGCATGATCTGCGCCGGCGCCCGTGTCGACCAGCAGCGCTTCCGCGCCGGCTACCTGAACCAGGACGAGCGCATGCGCCTCAGCTCCACCGCCTCCCAGCTAATGCGCGCCAAGCTCTTCATCGACGACACCGCCGGTACGAACCTCATGGACATCCACGCCAAGCTGCGCCGCCTCAAAAGCCAGCAAGGCCTCGACCTCGTCATCATCGACTATTTGCAGTTGATGAGCGGCGGCGGCCGGCGCTATGAAAACCGCAATCAGGAAGTCAGCGCCCTCTCCCGCGGCCTCAAACTCCTGGCCAAGGAACTCGACGTCCCCATGCTCGTCCTCAGCCAGCTCAGCCGCGCCCCCGAAACCCGGCAAGGCGACCACCGCCCCCAATTGAGCGACCTCCGCGAATCCGGCTCCATCGAACAGGACGCCGACCTCGTCGGCTTCATCTTCCGCGAAGAGATCTACAAACCCGACCGCGACGACTTAAAAGGCATCGCCGAACTCCTGCTCGCCAAACAACGCAACGGCCCCATCGGCCGCGTCAACCTCGTCTTCCTCAAAGAATTCACCAAATTCGAAAACCGCTCCGGCGGCCCCGCCGGCGACGAAACGCCAGAGTAGGCAACCGCTGAAGCCGACCCACCGTTGGCTCCGTGATTCCTCCGGTCCGTCGCTAAGGCAACCGAATCGTGATGGCGGCATGAAGCGGAATTCTCGTCGCTCCGAGGATCACGTCGCGTACCACAGTCACACGGTAGGTCCCGGATGTCAGTTGGAAAAGCCTACGGATATCGAGTTCCTGCGAAACGCTCTCACCGGCCTTGAGCTCGCGTAGGATCATGCGGCCGCCACGCTCTCTCGTTAGCAACCTCTTGCCGTATGGCGTCCGTTCTACCTCGTGCCCCGTCACGGACATGACATGCACTGTCCAATCGGCTTCGGCCGAGGTCTCGCGGACCGTAACAAGGGGCTGATTCATGTTCGTCACCTTTGCCGTCAATACACCCGGCGTCTCAGCTTCGGAGCTAAGCCTCAATTGACAGCACGACTCCCGTGGCGCCTGCCCCACAAGAATCGCCGCACCGGCCAACAGCAAGGTAAGGATCGGTAAATATCTCATACACAGTCCTCCTCCCTCGAATTCCGCTCACGTCCACATCTGGCAAACCGCCCGATCTTCCGCCATCGAAGCCGGACGCCAGGGAGTCGCGACGAATTCGTAGACCTATTCATCTCCTTTCTGAAAATCCACATCGGTGGCATCGAGCGTAGCGGCCATACGCTGCCGTTCCGCAGCCTCCTTTCGAGTGGCCGCGAAAATGTCGGCGGGAGTCGGCACGATCCGCGATGTTCCGAGATCGTAAAAAAGCTTGCCCTCGGAGCCAATTAGAAATCCCCGAGCGATCGATTTGATCTTTGGCGTAACGCCGGTTCCGGGAATCGGCACGACTCTGTGAACACGCCCCCCGGCCACTATGACGAATTGGGCGGGCTCTCTCGGATCCACAAAAACCAAGGATTCGCACTGCCGGTCCCACGCAAGATCCACAGATATCGTCGGGAGCGCATTCCAGTCCGGGAAAGTAAAGATCGGCGCATCTCCGCTCGACAATTGAAGCGTCATGGCCGTACTTGGTGGAAAAACCGGAAGCCAGAATGCAACGAGTCCAGCCTTGGTGCATGTAGCAAAACCCGTCCCGCCGAAGCCTCCAACTTTTCCCGAAGCAACATCGATCCTCCGATATTCCTCGGCGTGGGGATTTACACTACCCTCCGCAAACACGTGAGAGTTGTCCATCCATCCAATTCTCTCGACGAATCGCATCCCGTCAATCCGCGTGCCATCGGCAGCCACCGTGGCAACCGGAAAATTGCCAAGGACGACCCCGCGCGTGTCCACGATTACCAGCGACCCCATACTTTCGCGACCGGTTCCAGTATTGAGATAAACGACGCGCTTCCCGTCCGGGGACCATCGCGGCATAGCCTTCCTCTCTGCGCCAGGCGAAATTCTAGACATCGCCGACCCATCTCCGTTAGCGATATACACTTGTCCATCCTTGATAAACGCCGCCATGGCGGGCGGCGCAGCGGATAGCGACAGTCGATGAATCAAACCTAGGGCGATCAACAGTAGTAATTTGCCGGGGCGCATCGATTATGTACTCCTATTGAATCGTCAGACCGGGACAGGTCGTGACCGACGGACTGCACGCCGCGACTACCACATTATTCACAAACCCGCTGCACGCCACCACCCCAGTTCCCATGAACACATCGAGCCTGTACCCCACGATCGCACTTCCAATATCATTCGCCGCGTAGCTTCCGCCCGGCAATTGAACGGATGTGCTATACGGAACGATTGATCGATCCCTAGCAACGGAGCCATTCACGACAAGCGGCGTACCATCGGCCCCGGTAAAGTTGGATATCACAGAGAACACCCAACTCGGATATGACCCTGAAACATAGTGAACCTTGGCGCCGCCATTCGTGGAACCGCTCCCCTAGAAAAGCATTACAATAGGTTCCCGCAGGCATGCCAGTGGGGTTTGTCGAAGTGCCGCTATAAACTGTTCCATATATCGTCACCGTCTTACAGGAGCCTCCAATCGACCAGTCCGACTGTAATGCCAAATAGTAACAGGATAGGCCGAAAGCGGGAACGGTAAAGGACTTCTTCGCGCTTGCGCCACCCGGACAAGAGTAGGTCGCGGTTAGCGTCCCGAGCCCTCCCGGTATCGGTCCACCGCTATTGTTCGTACCACCGATCAAGGCTGTATTCGGGTTCGCATTTGCGTTGGAAGTAGTATAAGAAGGAATGTTTCCAAGACCGTGGACGCATAAGAAAAGGCGGGATTTGCCGCGGCGCTCGCCGGCGACCCAGTGGCGGAGGTCGTGGTCAAGTTTGACCGGGTCACAGATATGGATAGAGCTGGACAGCTAACATTCGCCGGCTGCGAAGCCTGGCATTGCAGGCTCCCTCCGCCTTGAAACATGTTGGTGCCGTAGAAATAGGAAGTGGTGGAACCAATCCCCGCGCCGTTCCAAACCGACGCGCTCGACGTCCCCCCCGACGTAATCGTCGCGATCGAAGTATTTCCCGACTGCCAACTATCGTAAAGCGTCGTATTCCCGCTCGTCGGGTTCGAGCAACTGCAGGTCGTCGGCGGATGAAACCCCGTATACACCGCCCATTCGGGTATCTCGCTGAGGTTCCCCGTGTTGTTCAGGTACAACGTCAACGAAGGCGTCGGCGAAAGCGTAAACGCGCACGCGTAAACCCACTGGCTGCAACTGAAGCTCCTCGCCATCCCGAGCGAGGCGCTCGTCTGTAAAAGCCGCCCCGAAACCCACGTCGAATCGGACTGCCAGCCCAATTCCCCCGACAACGCGCTCGAGGGAAGCGCAAGACCGCTATCGTCCTTCTCCTCCCTTCCGACCAATTCGTTAATGTTGATCGCTCTCGTCTCCATCGGCTCCAGTGTAAATCTTCTCATCCATGGCCCCGACGCCGTCCCAAAGCGAAGGTTAACCTTTTGCGGCGTGGAGTCGCCATTGAATAGCAGCAAAGTCGAAGTCACGCCGGGCTCCACGTCCCACGGATGACCGCCGGCGTTAAACGCTCCCCGCTCGTCCTTGTCCAGCATTTCCACCACCGGAAGCTGCGATCCGCCGCGTGAGACCAGCTTGGACAATACATCCCCAGGGGCGGCGTCCGTGTGGATCCGCAGGCCGTTCGTGAGGCCGGGAGACAGAGGCATGTTGCTCAGCCGCTCGATCGGCGCGTCTTCGGATGGGAAATTCGAGGCTGGCTCGACCGAGGAGGCGCTGGAGGCGACCTTGCTCACGTCGGACGAACACCAGGATCGCGCCTGGACGTCGGGACTGCATGCCCAATCCTCACTCATGTTGGTACTGCGTCCTCCCGGTGTCCGTCCACCATTGTTTCCACGTCACGATGAATCTTGCCGGATCTTCGTGGAAGCTTTTCATAGTTGGCGTGTGGTCTTCGTCACGCAGCCCAGTAATCTCGGACAATGTTGCCGCCGCAAAGAACTGCTTCCGCGGGTCCGGGTCGTCAAGGTACTTGACGAGCTCGGGGATGCTTGCCGGGTCCCGTAAATGCCGAATTCCGTCCATCGCGGCGACCCCTAACCACGTGAACCGCGAGCGCGCCAGGCTCTCCAGCGCCCCGAGGGCATCTCTGTCCGTCACATCTTGGATCGACGAAAAGCCATGACCCCATACCATTTGCTCGGTAAGCTGGGGATTGTCCTTGAGATATCTGTCGAAAGCGATCAAATCGCCAGCCTTACCGGCCTTAACAGCGATTGAAAAGGCTTCGAGCGCCGCTTGCGGATCGGAACTCGAAAACAGCCGACGCACTCTAATCATCGTGTCACCCGAGACGCTGTCGAGCGCGTGCAGAATTCTCAGATTCTTTATCCGGCTCTCCGCGCCCCTATCCCCGTCCATGTTTTGTGCCAGGTCACGCTCGAGCTGCCGCAGCCCCACGCTGTCGGGCTCGGCGAACGTCACCAGCTCGGCATCCCACCTGCTCCACCAAGGATCGACAGGTTCGAAGGTCCCTTCGCTTGACCGCCTGAGCAGGACCAGCAGATCGTCGCCGATCGACACATGCACGTCTGCCGAGGATAGGGATGGGCTGTGTGTGACGAAGGAGATATCGACGCGCCGGGCGCCCCCTTTGTAACATCGATCAGCCGAAAGCGCGAACACCCCATTGATCTGGTAGACAGAAAGCTTGTTGGCAGGCTGCGGAACGACCTGCCTTGATACTTCTCGTACGCCCGTGACCCTCCCCACACATACGAGATCCGCGGAGGCGAAGGACGGCTCAATTCGGCCGCTGCCAGGTGTCGGGACAATTTCTCCACTGGATGGAATCGGCGCGACCGTGAGAAGAACCAAGATGGATAGCGATTTCGCCGCGCTCATACGCTATCTCACCGGGGTCTGGATGCCTAGATGCACCCCATGATCGATATACCTCTGAAGCGTGTCCCTCTGTATCTGAACACCCTTGGCGGGTGTTGTTGACCCGACGTACCAGCCCTGCGTCGCATGGTCAATCGTATAGGTGGACAACTGAGGCTGCTGCGGCGGAGTAGGTTGCGGGGAGAGACCGCCCGTTCCCTGTGTGACGCATATCTCGTCCGAGAACCTTCCATCCGGTGACAGAACGGAACCCTCGTTTCCCCACGGCCAATTGTTGACGTGATCATCGGAGAAATTATCGAGCGATTCGTTCACCCACTCATTTGTGATGGTGACGCCAAAATAGCTGTGCGTCAGGTAAGTGATAAACGACGCGTATCCTGTGGTCCCCGAGGTTGGGATACAGTTGGACACGCTTTCGTTTACAATCGGGCCGGAAACCTGATCTTCGTAAGGCGAATCAATATCAAAGTTCAAAGTGGAGGCAGGGTACGCGTGTCCGGTGGAATCGGTCCAAATCAGAGAGACCGAAACGTCGTTCGGAGCGGCACTGTAACTGAAGCTCCACAGGATTACTGAATTTGCCGAGGTCACGATCGACGTCTGGGAACTGCCCGAGGCGAAGCTCGCCTTACCAATTCCTGCGGTAACTGTCCACTTGAAGGAGCCGCCGGAGGCGCCCTTTGCCGTCAGTGTCGTCTTAATGTCACCTAGGGTAAAGCCCGACGGTGGAGCATTGCCGATTCCGAAAAACCAAAGCGGGTTGCTGGAGGACAGGGGAGGCGCAACGAGCGCCGGCTGCTGCGCCTGACACAGCAAGCTCCCTCCGCCGAGAAACATGTTAGTCCCATAAAAATACGACGTCGTCGAGCCAACCCCCACTCCCTGCCAGACCGACGCGCTCGACGTCCCCCCCGACGTGATCGTCGCAATGGACGTGCTCCCGGATTGCCAGCTATCCACGATAGTCGTATTGCCGCTGGACGGGTTGGCGCAACTGCAAGTCGTCGGCGGATGAAACCCCGTATACACCGCCCAATCCGGGATCTCGCTGAGGTCCCCGACGTTGTTCAGGTACAACGTCAATGAAGGCGTCGGCGAAAGGGTAAAAGCGCAAGCGTAAACCCACTGGCTGCAACTGAAGCTCCTCGCCATCCCGAGCGAGGTGCTGGTCTGCAATAGCCGCCCCGAAACCCACGTCGAATCGGACTGCCAGCCCAATTCCCCCGACTGCGCATTCGAAGCAAGCGCCAGACCGCTGTCGTCCTTCTCCTGCATTCCGACCAATTCGTTAACGTTGATCGCCCTCGTCTCCATCGGCTCCAGTGTAAATCTTCTCATCCATGGCCCCGACGGCGTCCCGAAGCGAAGGTTGACCTTTTGCGGCGTCGAGTCGCCATTGAACAGGAGCAAAGTCGAAGTCACGCCCGGCTCCACGTCCCACGGATGACCGCCGCCGTTAAACGCTCCCCGCTCGTCCTTGTCCAGCATTTCCACGACCGGAAGCTGCGATCCTCCGCGAGAGACCAGCTTGGACAATACGTCCCCAGGGGCGGCGTCCGTGTGGATCCGCAGGCCGTTCGTGAGGCCCGGCGAAAGAGGCATATTGCTCAACGGAACGGTTTTCGATTCGCCCCCGGCCAGAACAATTGTCGCCAGAGTTGTCCGCTGCGGCGCGCCGTTTACCGTCGAGGCGGATTCCAGCGTAATCGTCGCCGCAGTCGGTCCGAAATTCGCGATCGAGATCTCCGGGGCTATAGCTGCCATCGGTCAACAGCGTCGACGGTCCAACGGGGACGCCGACATAAGTCGAGCCGCTCGACCGGCGCGTCTTCGGGTCCGAGAAATTGATCGATGTAAAGAACGGATTGTCTTTGCTCCCGTGCGGCACGATACCATACACGGCGAACTCGCCGGGCATTGCGTCACTGGTGACGGCGATCGCCGCCGCCGTTCGAGATCCGCTTGCGGGAGCGCCGGAACCCGCGTTCTCGATGTCGGAAGGGCTCAAAACGGCCGCCGGAAGATCGCCCGCGCAAGGCCTCATGAGCAGCGTCTGGTTCGGACCGAATTCCAGCGTCCTTTGCTGCGCCGCGCCGCTCTCGGGCACACACGATAGCGTGATATTCTGTGGCGAACTCGATAACGATGTGATCGCTGTGATCGGAGTTCCGCCTCTGGCATCGTCGGCGACGCCTCTGGCTACGCTGGAACCCTCCATGCTCGGCATCGCCAGTTCCTCATCGAAGTAAGTAGCGGGCGAGCCGCGATGCGTGAGCGACAGCGCCGCCAGCAATCCGCCGGTGTGATCCGCCGTGACCCGAATGGAACCCAACTGCAGCGGAACCGCGCTGGCAAAGATCGACTCCATGCTCAATTGCCGCGAGCTGTACGGCGCCATCGTGATCGTCTCCGACGCCGCCTTAACGCCGTCCAGCGAATACACGTCCACGGTCGCCTGGAGGGGAACCCTCAATTCATTCACCAGATTCAGGACACTTGAAAAGTCCGCGCTCTCGATATAGATCGGAGCGACCGACGGCATTGCCGCCGGCATCGCCGCACTCGACATTCCCGCCGGGTTCGGCGATTGCGCCGCCGCCGGAATCGTCAACGAAACAACCACCGCAAACAGTGCCGTGGTACATCCTGGTTTCAGCATGGAATCCCCTCCAAATAGCCCCTGCGCCCGCCCATCAGACGGCCGCCTTCTGTCCATCGAACGTGGTAAACATGAAGCCCCCGAAGGCCTCGTTATATGTGTGCCTCTGGTCCCGCAGGACACTGATCGCAACCTGCTCGCCGAGCCTTACCGAAGACTCGAAGTCCGAACGCCAATGCACCGCGGCATGGTTCCGGCCGAGAGCGATATTGGAGGCCAACTTATTCAACTCGCCGCCAACCGTGATCGCCTCGGCGTCGGCCCCGGCATATGCCTGCAACGATAGCCCGTCATCGCTAGGCGCAACTGGTTTCGGCATGGCCCAGGATTCGTCGAAGAACGCTTTGAGAATCGTCACGCAAGCCCCCGCCACCGCCCCGTGCCCCTGCCCGTAGGACGGGTGCTGCGGACAGCCTTCGGGGAAGGCGTGCGGCAGGAGATACGTTCCGTTTTGGCTGAATACGCGCCGAACGGCGTCCGAACCCATCACCGTTGGATAGACCGGGTACGCGCGACGGCCCGCCATCGTCTGATGCACCAGACCTCCGTATGCCTCCGGCCGCACGGTGCGATGCACAAACCATTTCTGATACCAGACCGCCTTCAGCGCCCGCGTGGAAACCTCCGCCAGCAACGTCTTGACATGCGGCAACCCGAACGTCGCGAACCCGCATTGCGTCTTCGAGTTCCGGTATGGATTGGTCGGAGAAAATGGCGCTCTCATCTCGGAAAGGATGATGCAGGCGTTGAAATACGCTTCATACAACGCGTCCACATGAACGTACTCTCCGAGGTCGCGCCCCGAGCGCAGATAGCGCGGCACGGGGTCGTAGCGATTCAGGTGAACGGGAAGCTCCCCATTTTGGCAGGCCAGCCAGGGCGCAAAGTACGTGAGAAATTCGCTCCCTCCATCGCCGAGCGCGAGCGTCGTCTGAAACCGTTGGACCACGCGCGCCGCGCCGTAGGAGAAAGACGGGTATAGGAACTGTGAGACATACGGTCCGATCCGGTCGCCAGGCGTGAAACCGCGAAACAGCGTTCCCGCCGTCACCCTGCCCGTCCGCGGATCGCGCGGGCCTTGAAACCCCTCCAATACGCTCAACTCCTCCGCCGCCGCTTGAGCCACCGGATGAGCGTCATATTGCGAGAACGGAACGTCGCGGAGAAGCGCCTGCCAATAAAGCTCGACGGCCTCGGCGGCGCGCCACGCGCTAGCCACGCCCGGCGCGGGCGGACTAACGAGCAGGTGGGAATCCGCGCCCTCGATGTCGAACGCGAGCCCCGCTTGCGGATTCGAGAGCGGCGCCGGGCCGCACAGCGGTACCCTTTCAAAATCGGCAGGATCGCCGCTCGAAAGCGCGGAAAGCAAGGAGTTATAGGCTTTTAAATCGACTTCGCCAAACTCGTCGTGAGGAAGTCCCTTAGAGTAATTGCCGATCTTATTCGGATAATCTGTCTCGTCCGGGTTGCAAGGTTGTTGCGGCGCGCCCCGGACAAGATACGTATTGGCAGCCTGCTGCCGAAGGTCATAGGAGGCACGACGCCGGGCTGAAATCGACAAGACTCGGGGAGGGGGGGGGGACGCCTTTAAGCGACGTGCCCGAAAGACCAAATAAACCGGCCACACCGGCAAGAAATTCCCGGCGAATCGGCCCGGATTGTCCTGGGCTACGGCGCATTCTCAAAAAGTATGCTCCGGTTTATGCCAGGTGTCAACAGAAATTTCGACGATTCAACAATTAATATTCGACGAACGTCGCCGTTCTTGGGACGCCGCACCGAACGGCTAGCCCTTTACCCGGCCCGCGGGACCGCTCGGGAACCACCCGCCCCTCGCTCGCGTAGAACAATGCTTGGCCGAGGTGGGGACAAGCCCAGGTTCCCCCCGCCTTACCTGCGTTCGACGCACTTAGCATAAAGATTCGGGAAGACCCCCTCCGGATCATATGCCTTCTTAAGCTCGTCGTAGCGTGTCTGATCGTAGATACGCCAAAAACTCTCCCGGTCGTAATAAGACGTCGAATACAACCCCTTCGTCCCCCCAAGATCACGCACTTTCCCTTCGATCCTCCGGTTGAAGTAACCGCTCTCATGCGTACTAGGAACCATGTCCCAAAATCCAAAATTGACATACAACCGATCCGGCTTCAGCCCGCACAAATCGTAGGTCTCACCCGAAGACCGGAACGGACACACCCACACCGGCGCGATCCCAATTTCGTTAAACAGAAACTCGCAAAACGCCAACGCATTCTCGATCGGAATCTGGACATCCTGAATCACGGACTCGGTCGCCGCGCCATCGGGTAGAAACCTTTGCGATAGCCGCATCAGCCGCTGGTAAGTACGCGAATGAAGCGCCGGCTTCGCAAAAAACCGAATCATCGGATTTTGAACGCCAAAGTGCTTGGAACACCAGAACCAGTCCGTATCCCATCGCCAGATATAGCCCTTTGCAGTCAGCCAATCCTCGCGCTTCCGCTGAATCGACCGGTAGTAAATACCCATGTAAGTGTAATCGCTCACCCGCGGCGCATCGTCGCAATATACCGCCCCGCTAACATACAACTCGTCCTTGCCGAACATCACGCCGTCCAGAAAGTGCGTGAGCGCCCTCGCCGCAGAGTGATGCGAGACGTGCAAAGTATTCCCCCGGCTCCGCAAACCGCTCGTGAGTCAGGTGAACATACGCCTTCGCCGGAACCAACCGGATCGCCAGACGCAAAGCATAGCCGAGAGTGCCATACGAATTCGGAAATCCAAAAAATAGATCCCGGTTCTTACGCGGAGAACACTCGACGACGGTCCCGTCGCCCGTCAGAATGTCCATCTCTTCCACCGTCTCATGCACCAGACCGTACTTGAACGACGACGACTCGATGCCCAATCCACTTACCGCGCCACCCACCGTGATCGTCTTCAACTGAGGCACAACGGCCGGCAGCAAACCGTATCGCAGCGTCTCATCGACCAGCGTCTCATAGGTCGTCATCCCCTCGACATCGGCGATTCTCCGCTCCGGATCGATGCGCAGCACACGGTCGAACGACCGCACATCCAACGTTCGCCGCGCGCCCCGTTCGCGCCGCCGAAACAAATTCGAGGTCGTCTTCCGAAGGCCGATCGGAAGACCCGAAGCCTTCGCCGCGCGAAACCTGGCCACGAGCGCCCCACACCGCACCCCGTGCTCCGCCATGCGATCCATGCGAAGCCCTACCTCACGGGCGTGTACGCCGGAATATCGCCCTTCGACAACACGATCTGCCACAGTTGAAGCACCCGCGCGCGAAATCCCCCGGCGCATCCCTGAAGATAATACTTCCACATTCGATAAAACCGTTCGCCGTACTTACTCTGAAGCTGCGGCCATGCGCGGTCGAAATTCTCCCACCATGCCATCAGCGTCTTGTCGTAATCCGGACCGAAATTGTGCCAGTCTTCCACCACCCATCGATCTTCCATCGCCTTGCCCAATTGCGCCACCGAGGGAATCATCCCGTTGGGGAAGATGTACTTGTCCATCCATGCGTCGGTGCAGGTGCGGGACGCATTGCCGCCGATCGTGTGGAGCAGGAACAGCCCTCCGGGATTCAGCTTTCTGGTGCGCCAATTCGAAGAACGCGGGATAGTTCTTGACGCCGATGTGCTCGCACAGCCCGATCGAAACCACGCGATCGAAGCCGCCGGCCTCGCTCTCCGCCTCCCGGTAATCTTTCTGCTCGAACCGCACGGGCAGCCCCCTGCACCACTCCCGCGCATACGCCACTTGCTTCTCCGAAATGTTATAACTCACCACGCGGCACCCATACTCGGACGCCATGAAATGCGCCAAACCGCCAAAACCTCCGCCCAGTTCGAGCACCGTCATTCCCGGCTCAAGTTGGACTTTCCGGCAAATCAGACGAAGCTTGTCCTCCTGCGCTTGATTCAGCGTCGTCGCGTCCTTCCAGTAACCGCACGTGTATTGCATCCGCGGATCCAGCATCGCCTTGTAGATGTCATTGCCCAGGTCGTAGTGTTCCTGCGCGACCTCCGCGGACCGCGATTTCGTCTGCCGGTTGAAGATCCGCCCTTTCAAAGCAAGCCAGATCGTTTTCCACTCCCCCACCTTGGCGGCTAAGTTGGCGCCGTGGACCCTGCTGCATAGTTCATCCAGCGCCTCGGCGTCCCACCAGCCATCCATATACGATTCACCCGACGCCAAAGCCCCGTCCGACAACAGCCTTTGATAGAAGCGTTCGTCGTAAACCTGGATATCCCACCGGCGTCGTCCGCAGATCTCGACCCCGGCCGCGGCGAAGATCTTCGCTACCTTCTTCGCCGCGGCCGTCGAACCGCGCGCGGCGGACGAACCTCGACGATTCGCGGAGTCCGGCGGAGCGGCATATCGCCACCCCGCCGTTCCCCGGTATGCATGATTCGAAGCGGAACTCATGCCGTCCCCTCCCCGACTCGCTGACTATATGGACATCGCCATCGCCGCGCCGATCGAAAGCCTGTTGTCAACCTTCGCGACACCGGGAGCCGACCACGCGGCCCGTTCCGCCGCCCTCCGTTCCGGCCAACTGGAGACGGATCCCGTCAGAACCACGGTCGACCCGCGCGTTTCCACGTGAATGCGTTGCGCTTCCACCTCGGCGCTGCGTTTCAGCGCCGCTTCGATCCCAATCTTGATTTCCGCGCTGACCGGCGTCCGCGAGGGCTTAACTTCCACGTCGTTGATCACCCCTCTGACTCCCATCAGGCGCGATACTTCGCGCTCCGCGTTGTGTTTTTGAAACGGCCATTCCACCGCTCCGCTCAGAGTCACAAAACCCTTGGTGACCTTCACCTTGATGGCGTCCTTCGGTACCACCGCGTTCCAGACTAACACGTTGAGAGCCGCCCGCGCGATGTCCTCGTCTGTCCGTTCCTGCGCCCCTGGCAGCGAAACTTGAAGCTCGCTCGCGAGCGCCTTGACTCCATGAATTCGCATCACGGCGCGCTCCGCCGCGATCTTTTCGGCGTAGCTTTGGACATGCCCGGTCAGTGTAACGATCGCATCTTTGACGCCGACCCCGATGGCCGCTTCGTGTACGCTCGGCTGCCAGCTTAATTCATCCTCCACATGTTTTTTGAGTTGACTGTCGCCACCCATGATTGTTTCTCCTTCCTTCGCTTACACTGCAGTTACCGGGCCGCGCCCCGCCCTGTGGATCGGCCGGAAATGGCGCGTGCGCTTCGGAAAGCCTGCGCCAAATCGCCCGAACGCGCGCTCTTTGCGAGTGAATTCACACACCCGCTCAGCCTCCGTATCGCAAGATGGCTGCAACGCGGCCCAGCGCGTCCAGTTCCCCCTCCTCGACGAGATGCACTTCCCCACGCCCTCGGATCGTCTCGACGGCGGCCGCGTTGATCAGATCCTGCTCGCCTTCAACGTGCCCCGAATCCATCGGGAAGGACGGACCCAGGAGGCCTTCCTGTTCGGCGTTTTTTTCCAACAGCAACTTATGGATGCGGCCTTCGCGCGCCGCCTCCAATACCTCGCGAACGCCGCTGGCGGCGTGGTCTCGCCGCGCCATCTCTCGAAATTCCGCGAGCGCCTTCTTCGCTTCCCTTCGCAGTGTCTCCAGGACCGCTTCCTGGCCGAGGTCCCTTAGCTCAGCCCAGGTAAGGTGCCCCGGACTCGTCGGCTTGGCCGCCAGGACGTGAGGATATTCAGACACCAGACGGTATGCTGCCAACTCCTCCGCGACCCCCACCAGTACCAGCGGCGCGCCCTCGAGAAGCCCGGTCAGCTCACGGTCCACCAGTTGAAAATATCGCTGCAGTCGCTCATGGACCAGATCGCGCTCGGAGCCGGTTCCGAATCGCGCCGGCCCCACCTGAGCGGACGGCGAACCCGCCGCCGAGCGATTCTGCAGGTCGTGGTCGGGCTGATCGAAGACAAAATCCTCTTCGAAGCTCGTCGGAACGCCGCTGGGAAGAGGATTTTCCGCGAATTGGCCGTCGTGCCATCGCCCCAGGCGGAGGAGTTTTTTGCTGATCGCCAGAACGTAGAACACCCTTTGGGGCATCCGATAGGCAAGCACCGGCGCGATATGTGGATGAGAAGCCACAATCAAACGTTCGCGGGTTGGCGCAAGCAACTGAAAGTGACCGAAAAATCCCGGACTCACGTAGACCGCCAAGCCGCTCCCGCCCCCAAGGCTCGCCGGGTTCTCCGCCAACTCTTCCAATGGTTTCAATAGCGTGCCGATGGGGCCCTGAAACCTTCGGCGTTCGAGCTCGCGCGCGGCCTCCGCGACGATCGTTTTCATCCCCGAAGTGCGAGGCAAATCCGCCGCGCCCGGATGACGGGCGGGAAGAAAAACAGTGACGAAAGGGCCGGGAGCCGCGCAGATCGCCTTCAATGAATCCTGCCCCATCGAGTCGAAGGCCGTTTGCGTGGATGCCTGTCGTGCGGAAACCTGAGATTGAGAAGGTGTCATGGTGGATTCTCTACCGATTCCCATGCACGGCGATTGCCGAATCGCCACTGGAACCCCGCGCCTCCCGTTCGCGTAGAACCATGCATGGCTTCTCTCGCCAACGACCTCCGCTACGCACTCCGCGGCCTGCGCAAGGACGCGGCTTTCACCTCCCTCGCCGTCGTAGCGCTCGCGCTCGGCATCGGTGCCGCCACCGCCATCTTCAGCGTCGTCGACAACGTTCTCCTCAACCCCTTCGCCTACCGTGACGCCGGCCGCATCGCGCTCATCGAGATTCACGACCTCCAGCGCGGAGACCGCGGCGGCCGTCCCGCCTTCGTCGTCCCCGAATTCCTCGAATACGCCCGTCAGAATCACGTCTTCGAGGAGGTGCTCGGCTCCAGCAATCTCGATGTCCTCTACACCACCCGCGAAGGCACGGAGCGCTTGCAAGGCGACGAAGTCACCTCCAACACCTTCAACTTCCTAGGCATGAAACCGCTCATCGGCCGCGGCATCGAGCCTCGCGATGGCAAAGCCGGCTCCCCGCCCGTCTTCGTCATGAGCTACAAAATGTGGGTCAAGTATTTCAGCCGCGCCCCCAACCTGATGGGCAAAACATTCGTCCTGAACGCCCAGCCGCGAACGCTCGTCGGCATCATGCCCCCGCGTTTCACTTTCTTCGGAGCCGATATTTGGATTCCCCACGACCTCGATCCCGCCGAACCCGGCGCGCGCCGCCGCTTCATGCTCATGGACGGCCGCCTCAAGCCCGGCGTCACCCTCGCCCAAGCCGCGGCCGATTTCGACGTCATCGCCCGCCGCATGGCGAAAGTCTATCCCGATCTTTATCCCGAAAAATTCACCGTCCAGGCCGAGGCGCTGGTCGATACCGTCGTGGGCCGCTTCCGCACCACGTTGATCGTGCTCATGGCCGCCGTCGGCTTGCTCCTGCTCATCGCCTGCACCAACGTCGCCAACATGCTGCTGGCCAAGGCCATGGCCCGCGAGAAGGAAATCGCCATTCGCGCCGCGCTGGGCGCCAGCCGCTGGCGCATCGCCCGCCAATTGCTCGTCGAAGCCGGAATCCTCGCCACCTGCGGCGCGCTCGCTGGCTGCGGCGTTGCCTTCGCCGCCATCCGTTTGCTCGTGCGGGCGATTCCCGATGGCACCATCCCCGACGAAGCGGTGATCGGCCTCAACGTCCCCGTGCTTCTGTTCTGCCTCGCCGCCGCCGTGCTCACCACCGTGCTCTCCGGTCTCGCCCCCGCGCTCCACGCCTCCCGCCGCCAGCTCAGCCATCCTTTGAAGGACACCGCCAAAGGCGCGGGCGGTGGCTCATCGCGTCACGCCCTCTTGCGCAACGTCCTCGTCGCCGCCGAAATCGCCCTGTCCTTAGTCCTCCTCGCCGGCGCCGGCCTCATGATGCGCACCCTCATCGCCCTCCAAACCGTCGAACTCGGCCTCAACCCCGACAACGTCCTCGTCGTCCGCCTTCCGCTCCCGAAAGAAACTTATAAGGACGCCGCCGCGCGCAAGCGCTTCTTCAC
Organism: uncultured Acidobacteriota bacterium; assembly: GCA_963823105.1. Lineage (GTDB taxonomy): Bacteria > Acidobacteriota > Terriglobia > Bryobacterales > Bryobacteraceae > JAJYKC01. Next base: position 453,764 of record CAWGKC010000001.1, on the reverse strand, counting down.
CCAACTGCTCCCCCGCCTCGCCAATCTTCGCGGCGTCGTCGCCGTCACCGAAACCAGCACCCTCCCGCCCTACGGCGGCATCGGCAGCGAAGTGGAGGTGCCCGGCCGCACCCATAACGAAAAGTGGCGCGCCATCTACCAGCTCTGCAGCGAAGGCTACGTCCCCGTTCTCGGACTAAAGCTCCTTCGCGGGCGCGTCCTCTCGGAAACGGAAGTCTTAGGCGCGCGCAAAGTCGCCGTAGTCAACCAAACGCTCGCCAGGAAATTCTTCGGCGATCAGGATCCCATCGGACGCCAGATTATATTGAAAGACCTCGCCACCGCCCCCGACCCCGTCCCAAACCCCAGCTTCGAAATCGTCGGCATCGTTCGCGACGCCAAAAATCAAGGCATCCAGGACCCTCCCATCCCCGAAGCTCTCATCCCCTACACCGTCACCGCGTCTTATGAACGCGGCATCCTCGTCCGCACTTCCGGCGAGCCCATGGCCCTTCTGAACGCCGTCCGCCGCGAAATCTGGGCGGTCGACCGCGGCGTCGCCCTAACCCTCGTCGGAACCATGAAGCAATATCTGAAGTCCTTCTCTTACGCCGAGCCGCGCTTCACCCTGATCATCCTGGCCATCTTCGCCGCCATCGGCTTAGTCTTGGTCGCCGTCGGAACCTACAGCGTAATCTCCTACAACGTGTCGCGCCGCACCCACGAGATCGGCATCCGCATGGCTCTCGGCGCCGGCCGTGGCCAAGTCTTCGGCATGATCCTACGCGAGAGCGCCCTCGTCGTCGGCATCGGCCTCGTCGCCGGCATCGCAGCAAGCCTCGCCGCCAACCGCCTGATCGCCGATCAACTCTGGGGCGTAAAGCCCACCGATATTGCCACGCTCGCCTTCGTCGCCGCCATCATCGCCCTCGTCGGCGTCCTCGCCTGCCTCGTCCCCGCGCGCAATGCCACGCGCATCGACCCCGCCATCTCGCTCCGCTATGAATGACATCACAGGCTGATTTCCTCATCCGGATCGGACGGCATCGGCGATCTACTAGCCGCTTGTTCTCGGCTACCTGTCTTCGGCATAGGTCAACCCACCTCCTCCGGATGGCGCGAACGGAATACACTGGCCTTTATGAAACCCACCATCCTCAGCCTCGCGCTTCTAGCCCTAACCGGTTTCAGCGCCGCGAGCGACACTCCGCGCGGGACCGTGCAGCGCATCAAGGTTCACGGCAAGGGACTGGAAGGCAATCTGGAAGGTGACTCCCCGGACCGCGACGTGGCGGTCTACCTGCCGCCCAGTTACAACAGCGCCGGGAAACGGCGCTACCCGGTTGTCTATCTGCTACACGGCTTCACCGACGATGTCGATAACTGGTGGGGAGTCAAGCCGCATTTCGTCAATGTCCCTGAAGTGGCAAACCGGGCTTTCGCGTCTGGGATCGAGGAAATGATCCTCGTGATGCCGGACGCGTTCACTCGTTATCAGGGAAGTATGTACTCGAACTCTGTGACAACGGGCGATTGGGAGGACTATGTAGCGAAAGAGTTGGTCGCATACATCGACAGTCACTACCGGACCATTGCCGAACCTTCCGGCCGCGGCCTGGCTGGGCACTCGATGGGCGGCTACGGCGCGATTCGCATTGGCATGAAGCACCCGGGCATTTATTCGAGCCTGTATCTGCTAAGCCCGTGCTGCATGATGGTCGGCGCCGTGCGTCCGAATCCGCGCGCCGAAGCGGTCCACGATCCCGCGGACGTTGCCACCTCGGACTTCTCCACCAAAGCGGCGTTTGCCTCCGCGGCGGCATGGTCTCCGAATCCAAAAAATCCTCCGTTCTTTCTCGATCTCCCCTATAAGAACGGCGAAGTGCAGCCGCAAATCGTGGCCAAATGGCAGGCCAATGCGCCGTTGGCGATGATCGACCAGTCAATCCCGAACTTGCGGCGATACACGGCGATCGGTATGGATGTCGGGACCAAAGACCAGCGCATTGGCGAAACCGTGGCGACGCTGGACAGGATCTTGACAGAATACGGAATCCCCCACGTGTACCAAACCTACGAGGGCGATCACATCAACCGTGTGGCGGAGCGGTTGGAGAAAGTCGTTCTGCCGTTCTTTGCGGCGAATTTGAAATAGGCGCTGGCGGCTGCGGCTAATCGCGGTCCCAACTGAACTCCCGCACCAACGCCGGGCTGCTGTCGAAGTCGCTATACCGTATCCACACCGGCCTCACGACAAAATAAACGATCCCCGGCCAACTCTGATGCGCGGCGCATTCCGGCCACGCCCGAAAATGCAGTTCTCCGAGTGTCCGTACCGCGCCCCGGGCGGGAATATGCACATTACGCACGCGAATGCGGCCAAGCTCGGTCGGGCCTTCAGCGGTCTTTCTCCTTCGAGAGACTAGCGATCTCTCGCACAAGCTTGCCAATTCCATTGGCCGCCTGTCTAAGACCGGCGTTGGAACCCTCGGAAATGGCTTTGTGCGCCGCTTCCGCCAATGCCGCGAATTCGCCCGTAAACTGTAAGTCCCTTGCGATAACGGTATGGGGCGAATCGTTTAGAAAATCGTACAAGCTCCGGTAAAAAGTCCAGCAGAGAACGTAAAACCACGTGTGTGGTCCGCCCTCGTCCGCTAGTCCCGCAAACGCCCGGATCGACGCTAGGACCTCGTCATTCGAAGGGGATTCAGGCAGCCGATGCAGAAGCGGGTTCAAGAGCGCTTTGATCCTCGGCCGCAAGCAACTCGCCGAGCGTAAAGATGCCCTCAAATGGGCAATTCAAATCCTTCGTCAACTTGGAGGCCGCACCCATCTCTCGATCGACCAGGCAAAGCGCGCCGATCACATTCATCCCCGCGTCTCGTGCGTATTGAATCGCGATGGCCGTAGAGCCGCCCGTGGTGCAAACGTCGTCGATAATTACAACGGGCAAGTCGCGCGTAGACTCGATACCTTCAATGAACTTTTGGAGTCCATGCTTCTTGGGCTCCTTTCTGACAAGGAAGGCGTCGATCGGACCATAGGGTGGTTCGTTACTTTCGCGGGCTATCGCGATCACGATCGGATCGGCGCCCATCGTCAAACCGCCCACCGCGGCCGGACGCCAGCCGAGTTCCGCAATCTTCTCAAGAAACACTCTCCCGACGAGTTTGGTCCCGTCCGCCCTGCATGTAGTCAATTTTCCGTCGATGTACACGCCGGTTGACAGTCCTGAGGCGAGATTGAACTCACCGTGCCTGACAGAGTGTTCGAGAATCAGTTTCTTGAGCTGCGCTCGGGAGGGTTGCGAAGACATCGGATCAATGAACCTCCTACTCTAACACGCAAACGCGATCGAATGAGCGAAAGCCCCCGTCCGAAGCCGCGCCCGGGGTATCCTGGTCGAGACGGTATCAAATCGACTCCATGTCGCCGTCCGGCACTCGGCACTCGGCTGCTTCGCTAGAACTCATTTCGTGGATGATTCTTCATTTTAGCGGAGACGACATCGCAGGATGCATTTCGCCATCGCCGACTGGAAGGTTCATTCCCACGACATGTTGCGCCGCTCGATGCAAGACGCGCTACGCGGTTGAGACAACGGTAGCACGGAAACATAAACCATTGCAAATGTTTTTGCCCCGAAAAAATCACGGCCGTTCAACCCCAGCCCGAAAATCAAACTCCTTTATCAGCGCCGGGGCCTTGTCGAAGTCGCTATACCGTATCCACACCGGCCTCACGACAAAATAAACGATTCCCGGCCAACTCCGATGCGCGATGCATTCCGGCCACGCCCGAAAATACACCTCCTTATAACGCTTGCCCTCCGCTCCCCCGCATTCCTCCGCCAAGCCTTCGTACTGCACCGTCTGCTCGCCCGTCCAACCGATCGCGAACGAGCACGCCGGATTCGCCATCAAGTTCGGATATTTGCGCGAACTCTTCACCGTGTCGAAAACAATCTCCAACTCCGGCGTAACCGCAATGCCCACCAGCGCCGATTGCGGCCTCCCATCCCCGGCGACACTCCCCAGCACCGCCAACTTGCGCTCCGACAAAAACGAATATAGCCCCGCTTCCGTCATCGCACTGTCCCAAACTTCTTCCGCAGCGCGTTCTTCTGCACCTTTCCCGTCCCGCCCTTCGGCAGCGCGTCCGTGAACACCGCCGACCGCGGGCATTTAAAATGCGTCAACCGCCCCCGGCAATGCTCGATCAGTTCCCCCTCGCTCAGCGCCATCCCCGCCCGCACCACCACCACCGCGCGAATCGTCTCGCCCCATCGATCGTCCGCGACCCCGATCACCGCCGCCTCCAGCACCGCCTCGTGCCCCAGAATCGCCGCCTCCACCTCCGGCGAATACACGTTCTCCCCGCCCGTCTTAATCATGTCCTTCTTGCGGTCGAGAATATACAGAAACCCCTCCTCGTCGAACATCCCCAAGTCGCCCGTATGCAGCCACCCTCCCCGCAGCACCTCCGCCGTCGCCTCCGGCCGCTTCCAATACCCTTTCATGATGTTCGCCCCGCGCGCGATCACCTCGCCCACTTCGCCCGCCGCCACTTCCCCGTCCTCCTCGTCCACTACCCTCACCTCCACCCCCACCACCGGCTTCCCCGCCGATTGCGCCGGCGCCAGCCCTCCTTTTCGCGCTCTCTAACCGGTGATCCTCCGCTGCCAACACCGTCAGCAGCGGACTCGCCTCCGTCAACCCGTACCCTTGAGCGAACGCGCACTTCAATTTCGCCCTCGCCTCGCACAGCAGCGGCAGCGGCATCGGCGACGCTCCATACGACAACTTCGTCACACTCGATAAATCGTAACGCCCGAACGCCGGATCGTTCACCAGCATATTGATCATCGTCGGCACCAGCAACATTCCCGTGATTCGATGCCGCTCAATCGCCGCCATCACCCCTTCGGCATCGAATCCGGGCACGAAACAATGGCACGCTCCCATCAGCGTCAGCCCATGGATCGCCCCCGCATCGGCAAGGTGAAACATCGGCGCCGCATGCAGCCAGCGCGTTGCCGCAAATACCCCCGACGACAGCCCCGACATCGCATTCGCGAACAGGTTCCGGTGCGTCAACATCGCCCCCTTCGGCCCGCCCGTCGTCCCGCTGGTGTAAAACAGCCCCGCCAGGTCGTCCTCGCCCGGCTCCTCAAACCCTCCGTCCGCCGTCCCCTCGCCCAGCGCCTTCGAAGTCAGCGCCTCCTCCACCGCCTCAACCGTCGCCTTCACCTGCGCCGCCCTCTCCGCGAACGCCTCGTCCACCATCAACAACCGGCTCTCGGAATCGCCCAACACAAACCCGATCTCCGCCTCGCTCCAGCGCGTGTTCACCGGCACGATCACCCCTCCCGCCAGCGCCACCGCGAAGTACAACTCCAAATACTCCGGGCTGTTCCGCATCCACACCGCCACCCGGTCGTTCTTCGTCACTCCCCATTTCCGCAGCGCGGCCGCGACGCCGCCCACCCGCCCCGCGAATTCCCGATAGCTCACCTGCCGCCCCTCGTGCTCGATCGCGATCCGGTCGCCATGAAACCTCGCGGCATGGCGCAAACAATACGGCACGTTCATGCGATCGCTCCTTCCGCTCTCATCTCCGCCAACTCCCCCTCCGAATACCCCGCCGCCCGCAACGTCTCCTCGGTGTGCTCTCCAATTCCCGGAACTCTTCCGTCTTCTCCCGGCCGCATCTCCCCAGCCACCTCCGCCACCGTCCGCACCGGCGTCACGCAGCAATCGAATCCGCGCAGCGCCTCAAACCACTCTTCCGCATCCCGCGTCGCAAACACCTCCCGCAGCCGCGCCTTCGCCCCCACCTGCCGCGCATCGTCGTATTGCGCCTCCGCCAACTCCGGACATCCCACCCTCGCGCACAGTTCCCTCCAGAACTTCCCCTCCAGCGCCCCCACCGCCAGCCATCGCCCATCCTTCGCCGCATAAACGTTGTAGCAAGCATACCGCCCGCTCAACATTCCCTTCATGCTCCCCCGCTCCCGCCACTCCGCCACCGGAATCTCCAACAGCTCCCGCACCCCCTCCGTCATCGCCACATCCACCCAAGCCCCTCGCCCCGTCCGCGCCCGCTCGAACAATGCCAGCGCGATCTTCATCACCGCCCGCATCGCCCCGCCCGCCAAATCGGCGATCTGCGCCCCCGGAATCGCCGGCCGATTCCCCTCCTCCGCGTTCAACCCCAGCAGCCCGCCCATCGCGATGTAGTTGATGTCGTGCCCCGCCATCCCCGCATACTCGCCCGTCTGCCCATAGCCGCTGAGGCTAGCGTAAATCAGCCCGGCGTTCTCCGTGGCCAATGCCTCATAACCCAGCCCCAACCTCTCCATCGCCCCCGGCCGGAAGCTCTCAATCAACACATCCGCGCCCCGCGTCAAACGAATCAGCGCGCGTCTCCCACCCTCCCGCTTCAAATCGAGCGCCACGCTCTTCTTCCCCGCGTTCGTCCGCGCAAACACTTCCGGACTCAGCGTCCGCGCATAATCCCCCTCGCCCGGCCGCTCGATCTTGATCACCTCCGCGCCCTCCCGCAGCAGCGCCTGCGTCGCCGCCGCCCCCGGCAACAGCCGCGTCAGGTCCAGCACCACAATCCCGTCGAGCGTCCCCACCTCGCCCCTCAGCTCCCGCGCGCTTTCAACATCAGCTTGTCCGAATACACCAACACCGCCTCCCCGCGCTGGTTCCACACCGTCGTATCGAACGTCACCAGCCCTCGCCCCACCCCCTTCCCCTCCGCCGCCGTCACCTTCTTCGTCACGTGAATCGTATCCCCGATAAACACCGGCTTCGTAAACCGCAGCTTGTCGATCCCATAAAACGCGATCACCGTGTCGTTGATCTCCCCCATCTGCGTCATCAACCCCGTCGCCACGCTAAACACCAGCGCCCCATGCGCGATCCGCCTTCCAAACGGACTCGCCTTCGCATACTCCTCATTGACATGCAGCTCGACAAAATCCCCCGATAACCCGGCGAAATTCACCACATCGGCCTCGGTAATCGTCCGCCCCCGCGACCCGCTCTCCCGCCCCACCGCGAAATCCTCGAAATAAAGACTCATCGCCCGCTCCCTCCCACAAGCCGCGCTCACCATTCCGCCGTCAAAAAACCGCTTTGCACGCGAGCCGTCTCGCTGAGCCGCGAACCCGGCGTAGCGCCTGCCGTCAGGGTAACCTGAAAACAGAAGTCCCGCCATGAGTATCGAAATTTCCAGTGAAACCGAAACCCGCCTCACTGAAGAAGCCCGGAAGCAAGGTATTTCCGTGGACGCTCTACTTAAACGGCTCATGAGTGAACGAGGGGCCGCAGCCCCGGTCCCCAACTCGGGCGTAATCCCCGAACTCCCCGTTTTGCATCTCGGAGCGATGGGCGCGCTGCACCGGCGGGACATTTACAATGATGTCCATTGAGCCGGGAGTAGTCGATGCGAACGTTCTTGCTTATGCCCTCAACGCAGACGCCGCGCGGCATTCGGTTTCGCGCGCCTTGCTCGAAGCGGCGCGCGGGCCCTCGACAACTCTCTACGTAACCTCCCAGATCCTTTGCGAATTTTATTCGGTTATAACCAACCCACGCCGGGTTGCCATCCCATCTTCCCCAGCGGAAGCGCTGCGGATTATTTCGGCGCTGTTGGCTCTTCCCGGTCTCCATATGTTGCCCACTCCGTCCAGTGCCGTCACCGGATGGATGAGGCTGTTGCAGCGTCACCCCGTCACGGGCCGAGACGTATTCGACCTGCAAATCGTCGCGACCATGCAGGCCAATGGCGTTCAGCGGATCTACACATTCAACGCCAGCGACTTCACGGTGTCTCCCTAACTCAGCGTTGTGATCCCTTAAGCCGCTCGGCCGCTTGCAATCGTTATCCGCCCACTCTGCTTGACTCCCCCTCGCCCCCTGTCCTACCTTGGAGATTCTATGCGAAAAAAAGTAACCGTGGTTGGCGCCGGCAACGTCGGCGCCACATGCGCCCTGCGCCTTGCCGGTAAAGCCCTCGCCGATGTCGTTCTCGTCGATGTCATGGACGGCGTCCCCCAAGGCAAAGCGCTCGACCTTCTCGAGTCCGGCCCCGTCGAAGGCTATGAAGTCAAGGTCACCGGCTGCAACGACTACGCCCCCACCGCCAATTCCGATGTCGTGGTCATCACCGCCGGCCTCGCCCGCAAGCCCGGTATGAGCCGCGACGATCTGCTGCTGGCCAACTACGATGTCGTCGGCTCCGTCACCGCCCAGGTGGCCAAGCACTCCCCCGATTCCATCCTCGTCCTCGTCACCAATCCTCTCGACGCCATGTGCTGGACCGCTCTCAAAATCTCCGGCTTCCCCCGCCATCGCGTCATCGGCATGGCCGGCGTGCTCGACACCGCCCGCTTCCGCGCCTTCATCGCCGAAGAGCTCGACGTCGCCATGGCCAATGTCACCGCCATGGTGCTCGGCGGCCACGGCGACACCATGGTCCCCCTCGTCCGCCTCAGCAGCGTCTCCGGCATCCCGTTAACCGAACTCCTCGACGCCGCCACTCTCGAACGCCTCGTCAACCGCGCCCGCAACGGCGGCGCCGAGATCGTCAAATATCTCAAAACCGGCAGCGCCTATTACGCCCCCGCCGCCGCCGCCATCGAGATGGTCGAGTCCATTCTTAAGGACCAGAAAAAGGTTCTCCCCTGCGCCGCATACCTCGAAGGCGAGTACGGCTTGAACGGAGTCTTCGTCGGCGTGCCCGTCAAACTCGGCGCCAAGGGCATCGAGAAAATCTACGAGCTTCGCCTGGAGCCCGACGAATCCGCCGCCCTCCAAAAAAGCGCCGCCGCCGTCCAGGAATTGATCGGCATCCTCCAACAAAAGAGCGGCAACTGAGCCGCCATGAGCGAATCCCCACGCATCGACCCCACTCTCGCCCAGTTCCGCCTCGTCCTCAAGCGCTCGAAAATCCACCGCTGGGGCGTCTTCGCCGCCGAGAACATCCCCGCCCGGCGCAAGATCATCGAGTACACCGGCGAACGCATCTCCCGCAAAGAAACCAAAATCCGCTGCGAGCGCCCGCTCAACTACATCTTCACCCTCGATAACTATTGGTCCATCGATGGCTCCGTCAACGGCAGCGGCGCCCAGTTCATCAACCACTGCTGCGAACCCAACGTCGTCGCCCGCGTCGTCAAAGGCCACATCCTCTATTTCACCCTCCGCCCCATCCGCAAAGGCGAAGAACTCACCATCGACTACCACTTCCCCAAGAAGGACGAAAAGGTCCTCTGCGCTTGCGGAGCCCGCGCCTGCCGCGGCACCATCAACCTCGCCAAATAACCCCGCCGCGCGGGCTCGCGAAACGATAATGTGTACGATCGAGTGCAACCTCGGAAGAGGCTACCGAGCCGCGACCGTGAGGGAGCGGTTGTACAATTTACTATCTTGCCGCCACTAAAGAGGATACCCATGTACACAACCAATCTGCGCAAGGTCGGCGGCTCGATCATGCTCTCCGTCCCGCCCGCTCTGCTCGATGTCCTACACTTGCGGCCGGGAGCCAAAGTTGGCATCGCGGTCCAAAGCGGACGGCTGATCGTGGAGCCGCTGCGCCGTCCGCGCTATACCTTGGACGAGCTGCTCGCTCAATACAGTCCCAAGGCTCGGCGTAGCAAGGAAGAGCGCGAATGGCTCGATGACAAGCCGGTGGGCCGCGAGATCGTCTGATGAAGCGCGGCGAATTCTGGCTCGTCGGGCTCGACCCATCGCAAGTACACGAGCAAAAGGGCCACCGTCCGGTCCTGATCGTCTCGCCGGAAGCGTTCAACCGGGTGACGAAAGTGCCCGTAGTCCTCCCGATAACCAGCGGCGGGAATTTCGCGCGGATGGCCGGCTTTGCCGTGCCGCTGACCGCTGCCGGAACCAAAACGACGGGCGTTGTCCGCTGCGACCAACCTCGCGCCCTAGATCTCGCTGCGCGCCATGGCAGGAAACTGGAAAGCGTTCCGGCCCCGATCATGGACGAGGTACTGGCAAAGCTTGCGCCGATCTTTGAGTAATCGTCGGAAAAGCGACACCTGTCGGGCGGCTCGCCCAGTTGACGAGCATAGGCAACGCGGAGGATGATACCGACCCACGTTGCAGTGAACTTCCGTTATTTGCCGCCCTGGGCCTTCAGTACTTCGATCATCGCGGCGGCAGTAATAATTCGCGTGGTCTTGTGACGTTTGAGGCGGAGGAGTTCCTTGTCGCCGGTCACGAGGAACTCGGCCTCGCTAGCTTCAGCCATCGCGAGCAGGTAACTGTCCTTGGGGTCCGGCGCGACGGGGCCGGACGGCGGGTCCCGGCAAAAAAAAGAGAAGTCGCGAAGGCCCGCGGCGAGCAGTTCGGCGGCGCTGGCGCGAAGTCTCGCCATGAAAAACGGCCGGCCGGCGACCTCGCGGAGTTCCACGATGAGCGCTTCGGAGGCGACGAGCGTGAACGCCTTCCGCTCCCAAGCGTCCAGCAGCTTGGCCGGCGGGCCGAGAGCAGACAGCATTCCCGAGAGCAAGATGTTGGTGTCCAGGATGAGACGCATCACGACCGTTGGGCGCGCTTTCGGTAGCGCTTTGCCCGGACGTCTTCGACGGCCTCGTCAATCATCTTTTGGAGTTTCTCCGGGGAAACGTCGGCGAAAGCCTCGCGGGCCTCGCGGACCGTCTGATGAAAGATCCGCCAGCGGACGGCTTCCTCGATGAATTTCGAAATATCGCCCTTTTTCATACCCTGACCGCCCAGAAAAGAGCGCAGGGCAAAATCGGCTTCCTTGGACCAGCTAATCGTTAGACGAATGGTTTCAGGCTCGGACACGGCTCTCTCCTCTTATAATCATATATCCATCTATCCGCACACATCATAAAGCGGTACTTGACAGGACGCCAAAGGCGTGGCGGGCATCGCGCCATCCCAAGGGCGTTCCCGAATCCCGAATTCCGTCCCCCCACCGCCCATTCGCGTATCATGGTTGTTTTGAAGGAGTAATCGCTAATGAACAATTCCGTCCTTGTCCCCATGGTGGTGGAGCAGACCTCCCGCGGCGAACGTGCGTTCGACATCTTCTCGCGCCTGCTCAAGGAAAACATCATCTTCCTGGGTACGCCCATCGACGACAATGTCGCCAATCTCGTCATGGCCCAGATGCTCTTCCTCGCCGCCGAAGACCCGGAAAAGGACATCTCGCTCTACATCAATTCCCCCGGCGGCTCCATCACCGCCGGCCTCGCCATTCTCGACACCATGAATCTCGTCGAGCCCGATATCGTTACTTACTGCATCGGCCAGGCCGCCTCCATGGCCGCCGTCCTCCTCGCCTGCGGAACCAAAGGCAAACGCTACAGCCTCCCCCACTCCCGCATCCTCATTCATCAACCCTCCATGAGCGGACTCGCCGGCCAAGCCGCCGACATCGACATCTACGCCCGCGAAATCCTCCGCATGCGCGAGAACCTTAACGAAATTCTCGCCAACGCCACCGGCCAGACCATGGAGAAAGTCTCCCGCGACGTCGATCGCGACTACATCATGCACCCCGAACAAGCCGTCGACTACGGCATGATCGACCGCGTCATCTCCAGCCGCAAAAATACCCCCATCCTCCCCCGCTAGCCTCCCCAACCCGAATCCCCGGACGCGGTTCCCCGCCGCGTCCGCTGTAACCTTCCCTCCCCGCTCCGGTACTCACCGATAGAAGAAGTTTTTTCGAACCCGGTTTATTTTGAACCCAACCCCAGAGGCACGCCGTAGTCTATGTCAATGATGAACGCTCTCATCCGCGATCTCCGCTTCTCCCTCCGCTCCTTCGCCAAATCCCCCGTCTTCACCGCCGTCGCCATCGCCTCGCTCGCCCTCGGCATCGGAGCCAACACCGCCATCTTCAGCCTCCTCGATCAAGTCCTCCTCCGCCTCCTCCCCGTCAAGGAGCCGCAGCGTCTCGTCCTGCTCACCCGCCACGGCAGCAACTACGGAAGCAACTGGGGCGGCAACGCGATCTCCTGGCCGATGTACGACGATTTCCGCCATCACAACACCGTCTTCAGCGGCATGTTCTGCCGCTTCCCCTATGAAGCCAGCCTCGGCTTCAGCGGCAAAACGGAGCGCGTCTCCGCCGAGATTGTCTCCGGCACTTACTTCCCCGTGCTCGGTGTCGGAGCCGCCGTCGGCCGCACCTTCACCGAAGATGACGACCGCGCTCCCAACGCCAACCCCGTCGCCATGCTCAGTTTCAATTTCTGGAAGACGCGCTTCGCCGGCAACCCCTCCGTCATTGGCCAGAGCGTCGTTCTCAACGGCCACAGCTACACCATCGTCGGCGTCGCGCAGCCTGGCTTCGATGGCGTCGAGCTGGGCCAAGTCACCCAGGTCTGGGTCCCCGTCATGATGAAGGAATGGATGACCCCGCTCTGGAACGGCCTCAAGGATCGCCGCTGGAGTTGGGTCAACGCCTTCGGCCGCCTCAAGCCCGGCGTCTCCATCGAACAGGCGAAAGCCTCCCTCCAGCCCTACTTCCACTCCGTGCTCGAAATGGAAGTGAAGGAACCCGCCTTCCGCAACGCCTCCGCTTACGAGCGCGCCCAGTTCGTCAAAAGCACGATCGACACTCTTCCCGGCTCCCAAGGCCGCTCTTATTTCCGTGAGCGCCTCTCCAAGCCCCTCTGGGTCCTAATGTTCCTCACCGCCGGCGTCCTCCTCATCGCCTGCTCCAACGTCGCCAGCCTCCTCGTCGCCCGCGCCGCCGCCCGCAAAAAAGAAATCGCCATCCGCCTCTCGCTCGGCGCCGGCCGCGGCGGCATCGTCCGCCAACTCCTCGTCGAAAGCGTTCTGCTCTCGCTTGCCGGCGGCGCCGCCGGTCTCGTCCTCGCCATCTGGACAGATCGCCTCCTCCTCGGCTTCCTCCCTCCCGAAACCACCACCCTCAACATCTCCACCACCCCCGATTGGCGCGTCCTCCTGTTCACCTTCTCCGTCGCCGTGTTCACCGGCCTCGTCTTCGGCCTCGTCCCCGCCCTCCAATCCACCCGCCCCAATCTCGCTCCCACTCTCAAGGACGAAGCCGGCGCCGTCGTCGGCGGCGGCCACGTCCGCCTTCGCAAAATTCTCGTCGCCGCGCAAATCACTCTCTCCCTCGTCCTGCTCGTCGGCGCAGGCCTCTTCATGCGCAGCCTTGGCAACCTCCGCGATCTCGGCCCCGGCTTCCCCTCCTCCAACCTCGTCGCCTTCAATCTCGACCCCTCCCTCAACGGCTACACCAGCGATCGCTCCAAGGCCTTCTACCGCCTCCTCTCCGAACGCATCGCCGCCATCCCCGGCGTCCAATCCACCAGCCTCGCCTCCATGCGCATCCTCGAAGACAATGAATGGGACAGCTCTCTCACCGTCCAGGGCTACAGCGCCAAACAAGGCGAAAACGTCTACGCCTTCATGAACTCGATCAGCCCCGGTTATTTCGCCACTCTCGGCATCCCCATCCTCGCCGGCCGCGATTTCACCACCCAGGACACCGATGAGGTCAAACACGGCCTCGAAGCCGACAACTTCGTCCCCACCAAGGCGATCGTCAACGAAAAGTTCGCCAAAAAATACTTCGGCACGACCAACGCCGTCGGCCGCTACGCCGGCTTCGGCGGCGACCCCGGCACCAAAACCGACATGGAAATCATCGGCGTCGTCAAGGACGTCAAATACACGAATCTCCGCGACGACATCCCGCAGCAGATGTTCCTCCCCTATCTCGGCAGCCGAGGGGTCGGCGGCATGACCGTCTACGTCCGCACCAACCTTCCTCCCGAACAACTTTTCTCCGCCGTGCGCTCCCAAGTCCGCCAACTCGACGCGAATCTACCTCTCTACGCCATGCGCACCCTCGACACGCAGATCTCCAATTCCCTCCTCGTCGAGCGTCTCGTCGCCAGCCTCTCCGCCGTCTTCGGCCTGCTCGCGACACTGCTCGCCACCATCGGTCTTTACGGCGTCATGGCCTTCACCGTCGCCCGCCGCACCCGCGAAATCGGCATCCGCATCGCCCTCGGCGCCCTCGTCGGCCACGTCGTCTGGATGGTCATGCGCGAAGTCGCCCTCCTCGTCTCCATCGGCGTCGCCGCCGGCCTCGTCTTCTCCATCGTCCTCAGCCGCTACGTCCGCAGCCAGCTCTTCGGCGTCGCCGCCACCGACCCCGTCACCATTGCCCTCGCCGCCCTAGGCCTCGCCGTCGTCGCCCTTCTCTCCGGCTACATCCCCGCACGCCGCGCCAGCCGCCTCGATCCCATGCGCGCCCTGCGCTACGAATGAGCCTGGCGTTACCATGTCCAGTGCATGGTTAAAAATATCTTCGATCTCACCGGCCGCGTCGCCGTCGTCGCCGGAGGCACCTCCGGCCTCGGCCGCGCCATCGCCATCGGCCTCGCCCAAGCCGGAGCCAACGTCGTCCCCTCCGGCCGCCGCCATGAACAAATCGACGAGGTCTGCCGCGCCGTCGAAGCCGAAGGCCGCGAAACCCTCCGCCACCCCTTCGATATTCTCGACCGCTCTTCCATAGACGCCCTACGCGACGCCGTCCTCCACCGCTTCGGAGCCGTCGATATTCTCGTCAACGCCGCCGGCCGCACGTTCCGCAAACCCACCCACGAGATCGCCGAAACCGAGTGGAACGATCTCATGAACACCAACCTCACCGGCATGTTGCGCGCCTGCCAATCGTTCTATGAACCCCTGAAAGCGAACCAGCGCGGCCGCGTAGTCAACATCGCCTCGCTCAGCTCTTTCGTCAGCCTCTTCGAAGTCACCGCCTATTCGGCGTCGAAATCCGCCGTGCTCAGCCTAACCCGCAGCCTGGCGCTAGAATGGGCCCGCGAAGGCGTCAACGTCAACGCCATCGCCCCCGGCGTCTTCCGAACGGACCTCAATTCCAAACTCCTAGACGGCACCGACCGCGGCCGCGAATTCCTTCTCCGTACCCCCATGAAGCGCTTCGGCAAAGCCGAGGAACTCGTCGGCGCCGCCGTCCTCCTCTCCTCCGATGCCGCCAGCTTCCTCACCGGCCAATGCATCGCCGTAGACGGCGGCTTCCTCTGCTCCGGCGTCAACTCCTAACCGCCGCCGCTCCTACGCCTCGTATCCCGTGCCAGCAAATCCGCCATCAGCGACGCTGGAGCACGGAAGCTC
Source organism: uncultured Acidobacteriota bacterium (assembly GCA_963823105.1). Lineage (GTDB taxonomy): Bacteria > Acidobacteriota > Terriglobia > Bryobacterales > Bryobacteraceae > JAJYKC01. The sequence continues at coordinate 438,594 of CAWGKC010000001.1, read as the reverse complement.
GTGCTCCCCAATTTTGCGAATGCCACCGATAAATCGATGAGATCAAGAGCTTCCGCGCGTCCAACCGCTTCGTCCATGAGCGGCGGCGCATCGGCATGCCTCAGTTCCTCAAACACCAAATCGGGAATCAAAATACGCTGGTAGAGCTCCGCCAACAATCCGATCTCATCGATGAGAATCAGGTAGTTCAGTGGCGAGGTGTCGGCGACAACAACCATTGTTCACGGAACCTGCGGCTCGTCTCGGCGTCGCGCTCAACGTCCTCGACTGTCAAAGGCAAAAAAACGGAGTGAGCCTTGAGAAAATCGTCAACCTGCGTCCGCGTGCTGAACCCCAGCAGACGCCGAACCTGGCCCGGCGACAGCTTGCCGGATCGCACCCCCTCTACGGCAAGCGCTTCCAGCGCCGTCCGTGAGAGTTGGGGCTGATCGCCGCCCAACTGTCGCGCGATATCGTCCGGTAGTTCAACGATGATCTGCATGCCCGTCTCTTCTTTCATTATCGCCGGTCCCAACCTCCCCCTCACCTTCCCCACGCCGATCGCCTGCCCGTCGAATTCAGCTCGCCCGCCGCAAAGCATCTTCGACGGCCTTCGGATGCCGCGCGATCACCGCCAGCAGAACCCGCGCGGGCCCGTCCGGCCGCGTCCGGCCCTGCTCCCAGTTCCGCAGCGTCGCGGGCTGGAACCCAAATTTCGCCGCGAACGCCGCCTGGCTCAACCCAAGACGCTTTCGCACGGCACGCACATCGATCGCAGGCACCTCAACGGTGGTCACTCGGACGGCGACATCCCCCCCTTCCGCCCATTTCACCGCCTCCTTAAGGCTCTCGATGATCCGGCTACCCGCCGTTGGCTTGCGCTGTTTCGTAACAAGGGTTTTACTCACTTGGCCATCCTTTTCCGGTACCCCGCAACAAGCCGGGGCAGCAGTTTCTTCATTTCATTCCGTTCCGCCGGAGTCAAATTCGCCTTTTCATTCTAGGCCGTCGGTATGCGGCAGAATCTCGCTCGTCTCCGGAGGCAATCGCGCCTTCAACAAAGCCGGTCCCTCGCCTCCACTCACCGCTCTCCCCACGCCAGCACCGCCCCTCCCTCCCGCAGCCTCTCCCTTAACACCCCCACGTCCACCGCCTGCACCGCCAAGCCCCGCTTCGCCGCCATGCCCGCCGCCACCCCCGCCGCCTGCCCCAAAATCATATACTGCGGCTCCATCCGCACCGACGAATACGCCACATGGCTCGCCGAAAAACAAACCGGAACCAGCAAATTCTCCGCCTCCCCCCGCTTCGGCAACAGCACCCGGTAAGGGATCTCGTAAGGCTTCACCGGCACCTGCATGTCCCCCTCGTTCTGCGCCAGTCCCTCCCTAGTCGCTACCCGCTCCACGTTATGCGAATCGCTGTTGTACGACCCCATCCCAATCGAATCCGCCTTCGTCAACTCCGTTTGCAGATCCTTCTGCGTCATCACAAAATCGCCCACCATCCGCCGCGCCTCGCGAATGTAAAGCTGCGCCGGCCAATGCCCCGTCTCCGCAAACTCGTCCTTGGCCAACCCCCACGTCCCCACCTCCGCCCGCAGCGATTCCGGCGCCCGCGCATCGTGCCCCAAAAACCAAAAGAACCCCTGCGTGTACTCGACGTGCGCCTTCCAAATCTCCGCCCGCCGCGCATAGGACGCCTCCGGATACTCCCAACTCCCTCCGATATAATCCGTCGAAAACGCGCCGTTATTATTAATGTCCGTCTTCCCCTCCGGAATCCTTCCGAAAAACATCATGTCCTTCATCCGCGGAGCATGACCATCCCGCTCCCCCAACGCCGCAATCCACCGCGCCAATAATTCATACCGCCGCGCGTCGTACCCCTCCGGCTTCGGAAACGCAACCATATCGTCCGCCCGCTGCGTCAAACACAACCGGAAATTGTAAGCCTGCACCTTCCGATCCCCCGCCCCCGCCTCGCCCGGCGGATCCGGCGAAATCTCCGGCAGCAACTTCCCCTCCCCATCGAACGCCTTCACCGCCACCAAAAACTGATGGAACGGCGTCCGCCCCCGCACCCCTCCCAGCGCCTCCCCATACTGCGCCGCCGCCTCCCGCCCCCACGTATACGTAACCTTCGCCTGCGCCATCAGGTCGCCTTCATAAGTGCAATCGGCGAACACCCGCGCCTCATATTCCGTCCCGTCCTCCGTCGCCATCGAAACGATCCGCGCGCCGCTCTTCACCACGCCCCCGTGCTCCTTCAACCGCGCCCCAAACACCACCCGCACCTTCGCCTCGCCCAACATCTCCCGGAACACCGCCTCCGCCACATGCGGCTCGAAGTACCACGCCACGTCATCCCCATATTGCGCCGTCCCGTAATGCGCCCCCACCCGCCGGAAAAACTCCCGCGCCAGCCCCCCAATCGCCTCCTTCTTCCCAAAATCCGTCTCCCCCAACCCGCCCGACATCATCCCGCCCAACCGCTTCCCCGGCTCCAGCAACACCACGCGCGCCCCCTCCCGCGCCGCGCTCACCGCCGTCGCCACCCCCGCCGCCGTCCCGCCATAAACCACCACGTCGTACCGCTCCGCCCCCATCGCGCATACGCACAGCGAAACCCATACCGCCGCCGTTTTCAATAGATCCCCCCTCCCGCCTGCGTCGATTTCAAAACCCCCTTCTCCACGTCGTACGCATATTCCGTCCCGCCCGTCCCGCTCCACAACAACACCTGAAACCCTCCACCCTTCGACACCCGATACACCGCCAAGTGATGAAATGTCAGCGGCTCCCCCGGCGCGCAATTCTCCGGCTTTCCCGGCCCCCTTACAAAGTAAGCCGACCCCGCCCCCGCCACCGTCGCCTTCCCGTCCGCCTCCACCAGCACCGCCGTCTTCTCGTCGATAAAAATCCCCTTCGCCTCTCCCGTCCAATCCTGCGCCGCGATCCGCGCCAGAAACACCACGTCCCGCCCCATCCGGTCCCGCGCCGCCACATGCGCGTCCGTAATCACCCCCGCCAGCACCGGAATCTTCAAAAAATGCCGCGCCAGCGTCACCCGCTCGTGAAACGGATCCCCCAGCGCCTGCGCCGACGTCACCGTGTCCCGCAGCGCCGAATAAACGAACTCGCCCATCACGTCCACGCCCGCGCTCGTCCCTCCCACCGGCGTCCCTCGCGCGATCGATGCGTTCATCGCGTCCTGCAACGTCGACCCCTGCCAATAATTCAAATAATTCGCCTGATCCCCACCCGCGATAAACAGCGCCTCCGCGTGCCGCACCGCATCCGCCACAAACGCGTCCCGCGCCCCTTCCCGCGACGACACCACCAGCGTCGCCACCGAATTCAGCGCCGGACAAAGCCCCCGCACATACGCGTTATAAGCGTCGTCGCCCGCCGCCCGCAAAATCAGAAAATCCCCGCCGTTCGCCTTCCCGCACAACCATCGAAACCCCTCGTCCAAATCCGTCCCGCCCCCCGCCAAAAAATACCCCGCCGCCGGCTTCACCCCCGAATCGGCCGCATTCCCGATCCGTGTATACAAATATCCGTTCCCCTTCACCGCCCCCGCCACGCTCACCGCAGCCAATGCCCACAATACGAATCGCATTTCAGCCTTCCATCATATCCCGATAGGCGTTAAAACAAGCCCGATTGTTCGGTTTCGACAAGGATCGTCACGCGCCGGCAAGTCCTTGCCGACCCGCTAGAATCCACTCCTCCCGTCGCCCTTCAGGCAGCGCGGGCGGCGCCAGTCGGCAACGCCGGCCACGCGCTCATAACGGTGGAAGAATCGGCGATGATGGATGAGCACCGTTCAGGAGGTTTCCACGCATATGTTGCGCAGAGTCATATATCTCGCCGTTTCCTCGCTCACACTGGCCTTTGCCGGCTTCAGCGCGTCGTTATCTTGCGTCCATCCGGGCACGGAACGCTGGCCGGTGAAGACCAGTTTGCCCGCGGGCGCCGTGCAAACCAAACAGATGACTTTAGCCGATGCGCTCAATCTGCCCAGGCTCACCAACGTCGCCAAGGACGATAAGCGGTATCAGAGCGCCCGCATCACCGACCAGCCCGTGAAAGAGGATACCCTCGTCACCGTCTCCGGTTGGCTGTACCTGGTTGCATTTGAATCGGACGACTGCGACTTTCACATTCAGATCAGCCCCCAACCGCGCACCTCGGCCGATCCTCCCACCAAGGATGACAACTGCATGATCGTCGAGGTCCCCTCCGGGCAGTATGCCACCGGCATTGCGGATCAAGTGGAAGGGGTGCGCCAATGGGTTATCGATAACCTTCTGCAAAAGACCGCGCCGGAGATAGGCAGCGTTCACGTCATGCAACATCCTGTTTTCGTAACGGTGACCGGCGCGTTGTTCTACGACGACGCCCATGTGTACCTGCCGGACGGTGGCACGGGGCGCGGCAAGGCGGGCATGGCGTCGAAGACGCTTTGGGAACTGCATCCGGTAACGTCCCTCGCGTTTGCGCCGAAGCCATAAAAGGGGCACGCCTCCGCAGTCTCAGGGTTGCACCGCGATGAGGACGCTGACAGAAGCTATGGAGCGCTGCGTGCGTCGATCCTCCATTCCCTTCCCTCGTTCCTGCCGCGAACTTGTCGGGGCTGCATCGACGGTGCGCCGTGGCGCGAGTTTTCGGCGGCCGCGGCGCTTGCGGCTTCGTTCAAGTCGGATTCGTAGAAGCCATCTCCCCGCCCGCCTTGGCGATTTGGACCATCCATCGATCGGGCGGCTAAGCCGCGCTGCCCGACCTGACTACCGAAACTTTCACCCGGTATCCCAAAGAGGCGAGGATGCGAATCGGTAGATCGCTTGAAACATGCTCGAGATCGTCGTTCAGGATCGCTGTCACCCTGGTTCGCGAAGTACCGGCACGCTTGGCGATCTCAGCGTGCGTGATCCCTTGTCGCGCTGCGATCTCCTTTAATCGTTTCAGCAGCAGATGCTGAACCTGCCATTCCTTGGCGGCGGTGCTGGAGAGGCCAAGGGTGGAAGCCAGTTCTTCCGGCGTTCTGGCGACGATCGGTTTGAGCTTAGGCATCGCGAATCTCCTTCCATCGTCGCACTCCGCCCAGGGTCTCTCGCAATGAAATTCCGAAGCGAAACGAGATGCCGCGGCGCCCGGCGGGACCAGGCGACACTCACCGCGGCGCTTTTGTCTCGCTGCCCTTCCCCCAGGAGTTCAGCCATTTCGAAACCTTCTCGTGGCCAACGTCCCGTCCCGAATCCAAATCCGCGATCCCGGCCTGGAGTTCTCCCAGTTGCCACTCCTCGGACTCGACATAGGAGGCGATCGCTTCGGCGGCGAGAAAGGAATTCGACCGTTTGGAGCGCTTCGACAACGCCTCGAGCCGCTTCTTCGTCTCCGCGTCGATTCGTATCGAAAGAGTCTCCGTCATGCGTGGTGCTCGCTCGTGTGCATATTGACACAAGCGGCCGTTCGTCGATGCGGTCTTGCCTATTTCTGCGAGTCTTGACGCCATGACGGTATCCACTACATGATCCAATTCGGCAAGGTATTGAAGAAGGGGGTTTCGAGGACAGCGTATTCCAACGCCGACGCCTCTCCCCCCCCATGCGATCCTAAATAAAAATGCCCGCAGCGGCCGCCATCCTCCGCCAATCCCTCGTCGTTTTCCTCGCCCTCTTCCCCATCGTCAACCCCGTCGGCACCGCCCCCGTCTTCCTCAGCCTCACCCCCGGCTACACCAGCGCCTCCCGCCGCGCCCTCGCCCGCGCCGTCGCCACCAACGGCTTCGTCCTCCTCATCGCCTCCATCCTCGCCGGCGCCTACATCCTCAAATTCTTCGGCATCTCCCTCCCCGTCGTCCAGGTCGGCGGAGGCCTCCTCGTCACCGCCTCCGGCTGGAGCCTTCTCAACTCCACCGCCGAGCGCCGCGACAGCGGCGCCCACGCCGCCGCCCGCCGCCGCGAAAGCAACCTCAAAGCCATCGCCTTCTTCCCCCTCACCATGCCCCTCACCGTCGGCCCCGGCTCCATCTCCGTCGCCATCACCCTCGGCGCCGACGTCCCCTACGGCTCCGCTCCCGCCCCGCTCCTCCTCGCCGCCACCGCCCTCGGCACCGGCCTCATCGGCCTCTCCATCCTCCTCTGTTACCGCTACGCCGAACGCCTCGAACGCCTCCTCGGCGAAAACGGCACCAACATCCTCGTCCGCCTCTCCTCCTTCATCCTCCTCTGCATCGGCATCCAGATCTTCACCAACGGCGCCACCGCCATCGTCCGCTCCCTCCTCGCCGCCCCCAAGTAGCCCGGAACAGAAATAGGTAATCTTGTATGAATAAAACGCTTGACAGCAAACCATCCGAGTTTTACAGTCAATACACCTCATGAACACGCAACGCTCGTTCATGCTTAAATTCGTGCCAGCCGTGCTGCTATCGTTCTCGCCGGCATCGAAATCGTATGCCCAGCACATCGTGATCGACGGCTCCAAAACTCCCCAGCTCATCCCAGACGTGATTGCCACACGCCTCGTTTTGATGAGCATAGCCCAGCCGCCCAACCCGGCTCCCACGGAGAGCGCGAAGCGCGAACTTCGCCTCCAACGGCTCTGGCTCACGCCAGCTGATGCGAATGCGGTCAGAAGGATAGCCGACAGCTTTCTGTCAGATTACACTGAGTGGCCGTCAAGCTACAGTTCTCAAGACGCTGCCGCCTCGAAGGCCACCAGAATTACGCTAATAAACGCGTTTGTGGCGTATTCAACGAACCCTAACGGCTATTTTTGCGTGTCCTTTACGGCCGCGTTGAGTAACAAAGATCTGACGGGCCAAAAATGTTATGATCGCGGCTATCCATTCTAAGGTACGACTCGCCTATCTTCTGTTGCTGGCTGCCGCCGCCTCCGCGCAAATGACGCGTTCTTTCCCCACTACCGGCGCCCTTTATCCGAGCCAGCCCCGTGCCGGCATCGGCGGCATCGTAAAGGGCAAACCACTTCACGCGAAATTTCACATAATCGGTACCCCCCAGTCGGAGGACGAGCGCTTTTGGGTTTCAGAACTCTGGCGTAACGGCTTGGGGTCGGTTCGAACTGATGTAGCGAATCACAGCCTCAGTTGGATCTCGGACGTAGGCGCGCAGCGGTTCGTTGTAATAGACCACGCGTCAAAGATTGCCATCATTGCGCCTGACAGGATCGAGGACTCACACTCGATGTGGGGCTTCAATAAGAAGCCAACGCTCACGACTGAATCCACCACGATCCTCGGCGTCACCTGCAACAAGGTCATCCTATCGGACGGCGAATCGGGGATGACCAACGCTGGGGAAGTCTGGACTGCCAACGGCCTGGGAATCGTCATGAAGGATATCAAGCCCGTGCCCGGCGGGACTGTAGTATGGATTGCCAGCTCCATCGAAGAAACGGAGCCGGCCGCGTCGGTTTTCGAGATTCCCCAGGGTTATAAGGTAGCCGCACCCTAAGCCGCGTCTCCGCGCCGTTTCGACTTCGGCCTGGCTGCCTTCAGATCCCGAGTCTGAGTAAAGAAACGCCTGGCCGAGCCCACCCAATTCGACGGATCGCGCCACCGCCATCGTCCGCTCCCTCCTCGCCGCCCCCAAATAGCCCGGAACAAAAATAGGTAATCTTGTATCCATGCACGCCGACTGGTTCCCGCTCTGGCTCAGCCTCCGCGTCGCCGTGCTCTCCACCCTCATCGCCGCCGCCCTCGGCCTCTGGCTCGCCTGGCTCCTCGCCAACCGCGCCTTCCGCGGCAAGGAAATCCTCGACGCCGCCGTCAGCCTCCCCCTCGTCCTCCCGCCCACCGTCCTCGGCTACTACCTGCTCGTCCTCCTCGGCCGCGCCAGCCCCCTCGGCAAGCTCTACGAATGGGCCTTCGGCGAACCGCTCGTCTTCTCCTGGCAGGCCGCCGTCGTCGCCGCCCTCTTCCACTCGCTCCCCCTGCTCGTCAAATCCGCCCGCGCCGCCCTCGAAAGCGTCGACCCCGCCTTCGAAAAATCCGCCCGCTCCCTCGGCGCCTCCGAATTCCGCCTCTTCTGCCGCGTCACCCTCCCCCTCGCCCGCCGCCCCATCCTCGCCGCCGCCGCCCTCGCCTTCGCCCGCTCCCTCGGCGATTTCGGCGTCACCCTCATGATCGCCGGCGACATCCCCGGCCGCACCCAAACCCTCTCCGTCGCCATCTACGACGCCGTCCTCTCCGGCAACGGCGCCCTCGCCCGCACCCTCGTCCTCGTCGTCTCCGCCATCTCCCTCCTCGTCCTCACCCTCGCCAACCGCCTCGCCGCCGGAGCCGACTCCCGCCGCCCCATCGAACAATACTGAACCCCGCCCCATGCTCGAAGCCCGCATCCACAAGCGTTTCCCGCCCGGCCCCGGCTCCTCCGGTTTCACTCTCCATATCGATCTCCGCGCCGCCGCCGGCGTCACCGTCCTCTTCGGCCCCAGCGGAGCCGGCAAAACCCTCACCCTCGATTGCCTCGCCGGCTTCGTCCGCCCCGCCGAAGGCCGCATCCTCCTCGATGGCCGCATCCTCTTCGACGCCCCCTCCGCCGTCGACATCCCTCCCCGCTCCCGCCAATGCGGCTACGTCTTCCAGGACTACGCCCTCTTCCCCCACATGACCCTACGCCAGAACCTCGCCTTCGCCGCCGGCCGTTTTCCCCGCATCGAGCGCCGCCGCCGCGCCAACGAAATGCTCGACCGCTTCGGCCTCTCCGGCCTCGCCGCCCGCTTCCCCCACCAACTCTCCGGCGGCCAAAAACAGCGCGGCTCCATCGCCCGCGCCCTCCTCGGCGGCCCCAAAATCCTCCTCCTCGACGAGCCCGCCCAAGGCCTCGACGCTCCCCTCCGCGCCGAAATGTACTCTGTCCTCCGCCAAGTCCGCGAAGAGTTCGCCCTCCCCGTCCTCCTCGTCACCCACAGCCTCGACGAATGCTGCGAGCTTGGCGATGAAATGCACGTCCTCCTCGACGGCGCCATCGCCCAAACCGGCACTCCCCGCCAGGTCCTCGCCCAACCCTCCGGCCTCGAAGTCGCCCGCCTCCTCGCTCTCTACAACCTCCTCCCCGCCGAAATCCGCGCCCTCGATCCCTCGCGCAATTTGAGCCGCCTCCGCCACGGCGACTTCGATTTGCAAGGCCCCTATTTCCCCGGCCGCCTCATCGGCGATCAAGGTCACCATCTACGTCAGCCCCTCCGCCCTCACCGCCCTCCCTCGCAACGGCAAACCCGCCCTCAATCAACTCCCCCTCGCCCTCCTCCGGACAACCGACCGCCCCGAAACCGTCCGCCTTGAATTCGACCGCGGCATCGCCGTCGACATGTCCCGCCCGGCTCTCGCCAAACTCGGCCCCGTGAAAGAATGGTTAGTGGAATTCCCCTCCGAAAGCCTCCGCGTCCTGTGAATCGTTACTGCATCACCGATTCCGCCGCCGTCGCCGCCAGCGCCGCCTCATCCGGCGTTTCGATGATCCAAATCCGCGCCAAATCCCTCTCCGCGCGCGCCCTCTACCAACTCACCCTCGAAGCGCTCGACCGTCTGTCGGCCCAAGCAAACTGCTGGTCAACACCCGCGCCGACATCGCCCTCGCCGCCCGCGCCCACGGCGTCCATCTCCCCGCGAATAGCCTCTCGCCAACATCCATCCGCCGCATCGCCCCGCCCGGCTTCTTGATCGGAGTCTCCTGCCACACCCTAGCCGGAGCTCACCGCCGCCGCCCACGAATCCGCCGACTTCGCCGTCTTCGCCCCCATCTTCCCCACTCCATCGAAGCCCGGCGCAGTACCCCTAGGCCTCGAAGCCCTCCGCGAAGCCTGCTCCCTCGTGTCGCTTCCCATCTACGCCCTAGGCGGCATCACCGAATCGAACGCCCCCCTCTGCATCGAAGCCGGCGCCACCGGCATCGCCGGCATCTCCCTCTTCATCACCGTGCGCCAACCGCCCCCAACAGCATCCCCATGACGTTTCCATAACGCCTCCATAACGCTCCCGAAACGTTTCCGAAACGTTTGCGAAACGTTTCCGAGCCGCGCGCGTAAGCGAGCGGTCATACCGCGCGTGAGACAATCGCAGTATCAAGGTGGATTCGGAACTCATGCGGGCAATAGTAAATCTCCCCGATTCGTTGTACCGCCAAACCGTTCCCGACGTCGCGTTAGAGGTCGCCCAGAGCCTCGCGTCACCCAGACCGCGTGGCAGCGATGATCGTGAAGTGCAACTTCCGCTGATCCGCTCGGAGCGGCCCGGAACGATGGATCTGTCCCGCTTCGACTTTGATGACCTTCTTGCCTGACGTAAACGTCTGGGTAGCGCTGGCCGCCGAACGGCACGCGCATCAGCGCATTGCGCGGCGATGGCTCGGCAATATCTCCGATGCCCCGCCATCTCCGCCGTCACCGCTTCGCGACCCTCCGAACGCGACAATGCCCGCTCACCGAAGCGAGCGGGCATCGCGTTTACGTCAGTACGGTTTCAAGCGAAACGGACCGGAAATCAGCCGCCGTTCGAACAAACCCCCAGCCCAAACGGATTGTCATGGAAGGTCATCCACCCCTTTACCCTTCCAGCGGCCGGGGCCCCGAAGTAATCCAGGAACACCAAGTCCTGCAGATCGTACTGGAATCCATTCACCGTATACGGAAAAGCGCCGTAGTTCGCGAAACCCTCTTCGGGATCGCCAACTTCCAGAATTCCGCAAGGGACGCCGTTGTTAGTGAACGGATCGTCCACCCATTCGCCCACTTCATGCGATAACGCGGAAACATTCTGAGAGAATACGCCCACCTTGTCGATATACGTCGCCTGCATGTAAGTCTGCACCCCGTTGAAGTTGTGGTAACCGCCAATGCAGCATCCTCCCGAGGTCAGGTAAGTGTCATAGGTCAGGAAGATCGGAATCTGATTCGGCGTGGAGTACTTCGTAAGCAGCGATTGAATCGCGCTGTCGAACCAATTGATATCCACCAACGCCACGTTCACCCCGAACGCGTTCCCCTCGCTGCCATCCGCCGCCGGTACGTTCAACGTTTGAATGGGCTCGATGGTAGGTCCGCCCAGCAGCACGTGATAGCCCGTATTGGTCTTTACGCTGCCCCAGAAATTCGCGCGCTGGAAGGCGTCCAGGTATTGCGTTGTGCCCACGTCGATTCCGCCCAGCGTGTACGTCGTCGTCTTGTCGAAGATCGGAGAATCCACCGTGTTCTGAGTCACCGTCCTCCCGTTCGACAGCAGATGCCCCGCGCTGAACGCGACCCCATGACCGCCGTTCTGAACGACCATCTTGAGCGGGATCAGAATCGCTCGCACCGTCGTGCTTGGCCCGGTGGTGGGGTTGGTCCCAACCATCCGGAAGGGGTACGCATGTCCCGAATACGTGAAAGAGCCGGCCCAGTTTCTCACTTGAGTCGCCGCGTCGAGCGACTCCACGGGAGGCGCCCCCGGCAAAACCGCGAACTTTGGAACCGGATTCACCACCACCGGAACGTCGTCTTGAGCCGCCGCGGCGCCGGCCAAACAGGCCGCCATCGCGGCAACCATTGAAATTCGTTGAATCATAAAGTTTTCTTTTTCCTTCCGAGTGTCATTATTCCTTGCTATCGAGCAATGCCAGAAAGTATAACAGGCCCCTGGGCGTCTCCAACACGCTGGACCGCCATGCGAATCGGGAAAAAGTACTAGTAGTTATGGACTCCCGTGTCAGTCGGCAAATAGGTCGTCGCTCGGACGCCTCCCGGCCGGTGCTCGTTCCCTCCCTTACCGGTTGGCCGCCGCCCGCGCCTGTGGCTTTTTTAGCCGCACCGTCTGCGCCGGCCTCGCCACCGCCCACTCGCGCAATTGCGCCACCGTATCCTCGTCCGCCGTCACCGGATTCAATCGCAGCGCTTCGTACCCTTTCCGCTTCGCCACGATCCGGAAATCGAACTCGATATTCGAAGTCCCTCCCCCTTGTTCCCGCACCTCAAACCCCGTAGGCGTCAAGTTGGTCACATACAACCCGCGCGAATCGCCGCGAGGCGTCAAAAACACGTGGTAACCCGCGCCCGCGTGTACCGTCTGCGCAAACAGCGGCTCCAGTGTCAACTGCGCCGCGCCATTCGTTAGTTGCCCCGTGCCAAAGTCTTCGAACCAATTCTCCGGACTCTCCATCGCGTACAGCGATGCGACGCGATTGTCCGCCAACAACACCACCGCCGACTTCGTTCCGGTTGCGGCAAAATTGCCGTCGGAGAAAACTCCATAGCTGTTCCCAACCCCGAGCACACCGGTATAATCCGCCTCGGCGTCGATGCCGTAATTAAAGGAACCCGGATTATTGTCGCCGTAAGAATCGGTCCCATCAAGCCCCGACCCCGTCTGCGTGAAAGCCGTGATCGTCGAGAACGCCGCGCCCGCGTTCCCGTACGCCACCAGGCTGTTCGTCCCCGTGTTTCCAAATCCGTCCACGCTGAACGGCTCGAATCCCGGCGTATTCCCGCTGATCAGTTTTCCCGAGGAGTTGGTGTTCAAAGTCAGCGCCGTCACTCCCGCCGACTGATTCCCCGCCGTCATCCCCGTCGACGCCGACATCACCGGAGCCGCCACGCTCGTAGCCGCCGTCACGTTCCCGGACCCATCCACCCGGAAAACTTCCACGCCACTGTGCTGCCCGCTCAAAATCTTCCCGCCCGAGTTGTTGATGAACACTCCTCCGGCCCCCGCCGTGCTGTTCGCCTGCCCCACCACGCCCACCGTTCCGCCGCTCGTCGCGGTGGCGATTCCCAGAACGCCGATGCCGCCCGTCGAAGCCGTCGTTCCGAAGACGCCCTGTACCTTGCCACTCGTGTTAGTAACATTGCCCGCCACGCCCGTCGCGGACGTACTCACCACGCTGAGCTTCGCCCCTCCCGGCGTCGTCGTCCCAATGCCCACCTGTCCGCCCCCGCGCCGCTCGCCGCCGCGCGTTGCACTCCTCCAGCCGTTCCCGCCAACGCAAACGCCGACACCGGCAGCCCTCCCAATGTCTGCGCGTCTCCCGCCTTGAACGCGTAGGGAACGCTCACAAACGGCGTCCTCGCTCCCTCCGGTTCGTTCTCCACCTGCACCCCCATCCACCGCGCCTGCGTCGATTCAAAAACCGCCGCCGGCACCCCGCCCTCCACCGTCGACCCCAGTTGCACCGTATACCGCCCGTCCTTATCCGCCTCCACCCGCTGCGTTTCATGCCACAACGAACTCCCATCGTCCTGCCGCGCGTACACCGCGAAGGTGACCGTCGCGTTCCCCGGATGCGCCTTGCCGCTCGCATCCGTCACCACCCCCTGAAACTCAACCAGCCGCGGAACCGCGCGCGCCTCGGCGCCCGAGTTACCCGATTGAGCCCAGCCGGAGCCGGGCGTAAGCATTGCGGCCGCCAAAACGACCATCGAAACGCAGAGAAATGGGTTCATAGTCAGTGTCTCCTCGATGGCCGCGGCCCTCCACCCCGCCGCCATGTCCTGACGGTGAAACCAACGCCGCCAACGTTACAGCCGTCTCACTCACTCGCACCGCAGCGCCACCATCGGATCCACCCGCGTCGCCCGCCGCCCCGGCAAATACGCCGCCAACAACGCAATCGACAAATACAACCCCGCCACCGCCGCAAACGACACCGGGTCCAGCGTGCTCATCCCAAAAAGCAGCGCCCGCAACACCCGCCCCGCCCCCGCCGCCGCCAACACTCCCACCATCGACCCAATCGCCACCGGCCTCGCGCTCTCACTCAGCACCAGCCTCAAAACATCCCCCTTCTTCGCCCCCAACGCCATCCGAATCCCGATCTCCCTCGTCCGCCGCACCACCGCATAACTCACCGTCCCGTAAATCCCCACGCAAGCGAGCAACAACCCCAGCACCCCGATGATCGTCGCGAAACAGCGCCGAGATCCGCGAAACCACAAACGCCGGCGTCGAACTCAACAGCCCCTCCAGCGTCTCCGCATACACCACCAGATTCCCATCCACCGCCTTCACTTGCTGGTTCAACTCCCCCATCAGCGCCCGCGGATCCCCCGCGCTCCGAACCAGCAGCGGCACATCGTCGATCCGGTCCGAAGGCAACGGCAGATACACCCTCCGCGAATCCTCGCCCCCGATCAGCACCCCTCGCGTGTCCCTGGCAATCGCGATCACGTGATAAGAATCCCCGGTCGCCATCAGTTCCCCGTCCACGTGAAATTGATGCGAAGCGTCCAGCGTGATCGTTCGTCCGATCGGATTCACGCCCGGCCAAAGCTCCTCCGCCGCCGATTCGCTCAAAACCGCCACCGCCTCGCCTCCCGCCGTTTCCTCCGCGAAGCCCTGCCCGCGCACCAGCGGAATCCCCAGCGTCTTAAAATAATTCCCCGCCACGAAGCTGTAAAACAGCGCCCGCGCCGTTTCGGACTCCGGCGGCTTCGCGCCATCCACGCCCACCGCCGCCGTCCTCAACCCTCCCTCATCCGGAGAGTTTCCCGACGTCACCGCCTCAACCCCCCTCAGCCCGCCGATCCGGTCGCGAAGCTGCCGCACTTCGGCAATCTGCTTCTCATGCGTGTAGCCAAACCCCGGCGGATAATTCACATTCACCCACGTCACCCTCCGCGTCTCATAGCCCGGATTCATCGCACTCGACCGCATCGACCCCCGAATCAACAACCCCGCCCCAATCAGCAGAAACAACGACACCGCCACCTGCGTCCCCACCAGCACGTCTCTCAGCCGCCCGCTCCGCATCCGCAATCCGAAGCGCGGTCCCTCTTCCTTCAACGCCGACGAAAGCTCCGGATGCGACGCCTCCACCGCCGGCGCCAGTCCGAACAGAATCCCCGCGATCAGCGAAATCGCGAACACGTAAACGAAAACATGCCCGTCCGGTTCCACATGTACAGCGACGTTGCCCCACTCCATCGGCAAGCTCGCCGCCACTTCGTTCATCAGCAGCCGCAGCGCGCCCCACGCCATCCCCATCGACGCCGCCCCCGCCACCAATCCCAGTAGCGCGCTCTCCGTCAGCAGTTGCCGGATGATCCTCCCCCGGCTCGCGCCGATCGATAGCCGAACGCCGATCTCCCTCTGCCGCGCCGCCGATCGCGCCAATTGCAGGCTCGCCACATTCGCGCACGAGATCAACAGCACCAGCCCCGTCGCCCCCATTACCAGTAGAACGGGGAGTGCAAGCCCCGGATCGTGCGAGATGCTCACCGGCCGCAGATGCGATCCCGGCGTCACGCGAATGGTCGATGCCTTGGCGCCCTCCGAGCGCGGCCCATGAAGCCGCCTCACGCTTGCCGCAAGCAAAGTCATCTGCGCCTGCGCCTGCTCCATCGAAACGCCGCGCGCCAGCCGCCCATGCAGCTCGCAACAGGAATCTTCCCGGTCGCGCAGGATGCCGCCGCCACGAACCAACGGCCGCAGCCGCATCGGTAGCCAAAAATCCGGAACGTTGATATTGGTTCCAAGAAAATCGTGTGGCGTTATGCCGATCACCGTGAACGAAACGCCGTCCAACTTCACCGTCTTCCCCAACATCGCAACGTCCCCGCCAAAGCGCCGTTGCCAATAATTTTCGCTGAGCAACACCGCCGGATGAGCGTCCAGTTCCCGCCCGTCCTGCGGCAGAAAAACCCGCCCGCGCAAGGCCTGTACGCCCAGCACCGAAAAATAGTTCTCCGACACGTCGACGCCGCTCACATACTCCGCCCCTCCGTGCATCAAACTCGGAAACCGGAACCCGAACGCGCCCGCCACCGCGCTTCCCATCGATTGCTCCGGACTCCCGATCCCTTCCCCGCCCGTCAGCGCCAGCTCATCCCCCGTCGTCGCCACCACCCCCGAAAACACTCGATTGTGATCGCGGTAAAACTCGAAGTCCGGATAACTGAACCTCTGCTCATAAGGATCCTGCGCCGTGCTGCGATAAATGTTCACCAACTCCCCCGGATCTTTGGCATCCAGCGGCTGCAGCACCAGCGCCTTGTAAGCCGTGAACACCGCCGTGTTCACCCCAATCCCCACCGCCAACCCCAGCACCGCGATCGCCGTAAATCCCGGATGCTTCGCCAACATCCGCGCCGCGAATCGTACGTCCCGCCCCACGGATTCTACAAACGTGAACAAATCCGCCTCCCGCATCTCCTCTTTCGCCGCCGTCACATTCCCGAACCGCCGCCGCGCCGCCAGCCGCGCCTCCTCCGCCGTCATCCCCGCCTCCGCCTTCGTCGCCGCCGACCTCGACAGATGATATTCCAACTCCTCCTCGTGCTCCGCCGAAATCCCCCGCCGCCACAAATTCCCAACCCTCTGAATCCATCCCATATCCCGCCCCCTTCAAGCCTTCCCCGGCTCAAAACTCAAAACGCGCCCCACCGCTTCCGTCAGCTTCCCCCAGCTCTCTTCTTCCCGCTCAAGCTGCTTCCGCCCCGCCGCCGTCAGCCGGTAATACCGCGCCCTACGGCTGTTCTCCGAAATCCCCCACTCCGCCGCCACCCACCCCTCCTGCTCCATCCGGTGCAGCGCCGGATACAACGACCCCTCTTCCACCCGCAACGCCTGGTTCGAAACTTCGTGGATGTGCAGCGTGATCCCCCACCCATGCATCGGCCCCGCCCGCAGCGTCTTCAAAACCAACAACGCCAGCGTCCCCTGCAAAATATCGTTTTTCGTTTTGCCCATGGCCCGTCCCTTCTATAGATAGCTATAACAAGAACGGCTTGTCAAGTCCCACCCGCCGGCGCGATTTCCGCGACCATCCTCCCCGTTGTGGCATCATCCATCATGAGGTCCCCATGAATCGAACTCGAAATCTCCGCGTCTTCTTCGCTACGGCCGCTTTTGCGTCCATCTCCGTCACCGTTTTCGCCCAGGCCCCCGCCGCCGCCCCCGCCAACCCCCTCATGGGAGGCGAGAAGGGTTTCTATTCCATCGTCATCGCCAACGTCGTCGGAGCCGCCGAAGAGATGCCCGAAGCCAATTACTCCTTCAAACCCACCCCCGACGTCCGCAGCTTCGGCCAACTGGTCGGCCACGTCGCCGACGCCCAGTACCTGTTCTGCTCCATCGCTCTCGGCGAAAAAAATCCCGCGCCCGGAATCGAAAAGAACAAAACAACGAAAGACGATTTAGTCCAGGCCCTCAAAGACGCCGTCGCCTATTGCGACAAAGCCTATTCCGGCCTCACCGACGCCCAAGCCACCGCGCTCGTAAAAATGTTCGGCAACGAAACCGCCAAACTCACCGCCCTCACCGTCAACACCGCCCACTCCGACGAACACTACGGCAACATGGTCACCTACCTTCGCCTCAAAGGCCTCGTCCCGCCCTCCAGCGCCCCGCGCAAATAAACGTAACTAGTCGATCCTCCCGACCCCGGCGAACGCCGCGTTCCATCCCGCCGGCGACACATTGCGCCGGCGGCGCCGGCGGGATGACACCCTTTCCCCGAGAGTGCTATGATCGCCGAATCGCCCCACACTCTGTAAGCTGTGGAGGATCTAGGCCATGTACACTCGACACGGCGTCCCGGCGGAGCCCGACGGGCCGGGCGAGGTGGAGCGAACCAACATCTCTGCGGAGCTATTCACGATTCCGCTTGATGATGGCAAGTTCATCGTCTATGCTCCTCTGCGGCGTGCGGCGTTTGTCGCGAACAGCGCTCTGGTGGACTTCATCGCGCGGTTACAGGAGACCGGAATCATCGATGAGGCTGGCGACCCCGGTGGTCGCATAACCGAGTCCTTAGGAACCTCCAGATCGTCGACGGCGGAGACGAGCGCCGTCCCGTCACGGAGTTCGCGGGTGAGCCGGAGCCTACGACCGTCACGCTTTTCCTTACCACGGCCTGCAATCTACGGTGCACGTACTGCTATGCCGCCGCGGGAGACACGCCGACCAAGTTCATGAGCCTGGACGTGGCCAAGCGGGGAATCGACTACATTGCGGCGAACGCGCGCCGCAAGGGTGCCCCCGAGATTGAGATCACCTATCATGGCGGCGGCGAGCCAACGGTTCACTGGAAGGTCATGACGGAATCGCTTGAGTATGCACGCGGGGCGGCCTCGCGCCTCAAGCTCAATGTCAAGGCTTACTCGGCGACCAACGGCGTCATGAATGACTCGCAGATCGATTGGATCATTCAAAATCTGAACGGGCTCAGCGTCTCCTTTGATGGCCTGCCTTCGGCCCACGACAAGCATCGGCTGACGGTGCTTGGGCGAGGATCGAGCGCGCAGGTCGAACGGTCGCTCCGCCGTATTGACGCGGCCGGGTTTCCTTATGGGATCCGCGTTACCGTTACCGCCGACCAAATCGCGAACCTGAGCGATTCTATCCGTCACATCTGTTCGAACTTCAATGCTCAGCGCGTGCAAGTCGAGCCGGCGTATCAGCTCGGCCGGTGGAACGATGCGGCCTCTTCTGAAACCGAGAGCTTCATCGAAGCATTCCGGGCGGCTGAACTCGTAGCCAAAGAGCACGGGAGGTCGTTGTTTTACTCCGCCGCTCGCGTTGGCGCGCTCACCAACCATTTTTGCGGCATAACTCAGGACTCATTCGCCCTGTCGCCGGACGGGAATGTTTCTGCTTGTTACGAAGTCTTCTCCGAAGACAATCCGTTGAGCGGGTCGTTTTTCTATGGCCGGCCCAACGGTACCGGCTACGAATTCAACTTGCCAGTCCTGAACAACCTGCGGCGCCAAGCCGTGCAGCATCGCGAGTTCTGCTCTGGGTGCTTTGCCAAATGGACCTGCGCCGGCGATTGCTACCACAAATCGCTCACTGTGAATGGGCCGGGGGAATTTGCTGGCTCGGATCGCTGCCATATTACGCGAGAGCTGACCAAAGATCAGATTCTGGCTAAGATCGCCAACTCCGGCGGTCTATTCTGGCACGAAGGTGCGCTGGGGCAATCCGGCGCCTCATCTGGCAAGGAGGTTATGTCATGAGCAACGAACAGGGCAAGCCCCAATTTTGGCTCGCGCGGGTTCTGCAAGACTCTTCCGGGGCTCCACAAATCTTCACTGTCGATCACGCGTCCCGCCATCGCTTGGCCGGCGAAAATTCCTTAGTCTCGGGGCGGCAATCCCTGCGGCGGCAGCGTTGGCGACGTTCTGCGCGGAACGCGCTGAGGCTGCGGACAGCCCAATCCGGGCACACCGTGGGTCGATCTCCTCCCTGTTGGTTGCGGCCGATGGGAGCTTGCTCGTATCGGGATCGGGAGACGAGAAAATGACGAAGTGGAGCCTCCCGGACGGCGCACCACGAGGATCTATAGGAGAAAGGTGCCATCAGCACTGGCGTCTGGGCCTTGTCGCCGGATGGCAGCCGCTTGGCTCGCGGAATTCTGGGCGGAGCGTGGATCTACACGTTTCCGGAGGGCCGACGTGTAGGCGATTGCCTCGTTCCGAACTCGATTGCCATCGCGTTCGCGCCCGACGGGAAGAGACTTGCAACCACCGACGGCCGCGACATAGGGGTAGTGTCTGTCGCCGCTGCAGGCGACGTTCAGCTGACGAGCACGATTAAGGGCGACTTCAATTTCACAAATACCCTAGCATTTCTCGCCGTTAGCGACTCGGCAATCATTTCAGGATCCACGGACGGGTGGATCCGATTGTGGGACCTTGAAAGCGGTGCGTCGATGAGTCGATTCTACCTCGGAATCCCGATCATCTCGATGCTTCTCCTTCAAGGACAGCCGGCCGTTGCGCTCGCGCATCCCGACGGAGCCATTAACGTCGTGTCTTTAACGGACGGGAAGGCCGTTGCCCTCACGAAATCAAAGTCGCGAATTCGGGCGATGGCATTGGGACCGGGTGGCGATTCACTGGTCTCCGGCTCCGAGGATGGCTCAATTGAAGACACGTCCCTGCTTAGCGGTGAACGCCTTGCCACGGGAAAGATTGAGATCCCGGCCGACACGCAATTAACCACGATCGCTATGGTTCCGACGAAGAATCTCCTCGCTGTCGGCACTAGCTCCGGTCAGGTTATCCTCCTCGAGTGGCCATCCTTGAAAACCCGTACGTATCTGTTTGATCGCACGGTGAACGATCCTACGGCAAAGGGGGTTTCCTTCCAGATACTTGACCCATCGACCGGCAGGACCGTGACGTACACACTGCCTTGTGGCTCTGAGATCCCTCCGGGAGCGAAATGTGTTTGCAATTGTGTGGCGGGGACCGAATTGTCCCCGCAAACCCATCCGCCGACGCCTGAACCGGTTCCTCGCATCACACCTCCGCCCGTTACGACCCCAGGCGGGCGGATAACCCTCCCCTGTACGCCGACGCCGGTTCCGCCGGGCTACTATTGCACGTGCAATTGCATTCCTGGGAGATAAACGCGTGCGCGCCCGTGAGAACGTACCCTACACCTTGAAAAGCCCGTGACAGCAGGGAACCGGAAATGCGAATCGCTTCTTTACTATTCCTGATCAATGTAACGGTAGCCGCACCGACGGCGCAGCCGCTGCAGTGTAGCGGGCCGCTCTCCGAGAACCAGATTGTCGATCTGGTTCGGAGTAAAGTGCCAGATGGGCGCGCGAAGAGCCTGGTCAACACGTGCGGGATTGGCTTCGCTGCCACTGACGAAAATTTGGTCCGGCTACGCGAGGCGGGCGCGACTTCCGTTGTAACGATAACCGTGCGCCGAAGAGGCGAACAGCAAGCTTGGGGAACCGTTAAGGACAGCGGGGAGGCAAAGCCGGTGGAAGAGTTTCTTCGAATTTATGGAAAGGGTCAGTTTGGAAATGAAGCGCGGGAGAAGCTGAGGAATCTGAAGAGAGGTGCGCCGGAAGCGGAGACCCGTCGCCTGGAAGCGGCACGGCCAAAAGATCTGCGGAACAAGATCGGGCCGGAGCCGGGCGCGCCGGAGTTGAAATCGAATCTAACATTGGCAGAGGCCAGGAAACAGTTGGCTTCGTTGCGGATCAAGGTGCATGATGTCGGGACCCGTCTTCGCGCTGCCAATCCGCTACCGCCAAAGGGCAGCGACCTCGTAAAGGATCAATTTGAAAAGACCAGCGAGTATCAAGCAAGAGTAGCGGCGGCAGACGCGGCACGCTCCGGCGTTGAGAACCGCTACAGGCTGGACCTAACCACGTTATCGACACCCTATAACGCTGGGATCGACGACCTGTTGTCGCGGAGATACCACGATGAAGCAGTGACCGCAACCTTGACCAGTTACGACGCTGACAAGGAACTGCTTTCCGCTAAGATCGGCCGGTTTTCCTACAGGTTCCGGGTGGATCCAGTTAAGGCCAAATTGGTCTATATTCATCAACACACAATCCAGGTAGAAGGGGAGTTCTTAAGGATGGAAGAAGATCATCTCCCGACTTCGAGGCATA
The DNA here is from genome assembly GCA_963823105.1 of uncultured Acidobacteriota bacterium. GTDB lineage: Bacteria > Acidobacteriota > Terriglobia > Bryobacterales > Bryobacteraceae > JAJYKC01. The sequence goes on along the minus strand of CAWGKC010000001.1, from coordinate 417,248 downwards.
TCACCTTGATCGATTCCGTCACCGGCGAAAGGTTTGAGAGCCTGGACGTAGCCCTCGCCGCCGGCGAGCACTGGCCCTCGAAGGTCAGTGGCGCGATCTTGACGCTGCCCGCTGACCCAGACAGCACATGGCATAGGCTTGGCTTTCTGCGTTCGGCGGGCTACCCATCGTTGAATGGCACGCTTCGGCCACGCGGGCTAAAAATGGGTAATAATGTGACGTTAAATCTCACCAGAGAGACACTCACACTTTCCATCGAAGGTCTCATTAACCAGTCCATCCGTTGCGGGGACATCCGCGAGGTAGAGAACAAGGGCACCCTCTCCAATGCTGAAAATCTCATTATCAGGACCAAAGACGACGATTATGCCCTTTCTCTAAATCTTGCCAAAGTCAATCGCGCCGACCGATTCGACTACGCAGTCGAGGCGCTACGCGGGGCCTGCGGATCTCCAGCGGATGCTAAATCGGAAATCAGCAAGGAAGACGGACGTTGACCCGAGCAAGTCGGAAATCGAACGCGTCGAGGCCAGTCGCGACGCTACAGCCGGGCCCGAGTCGACGGAAACGGACCGCACCATCTCCGACGAACACTACGGCAACATGGTCACCTACCTTCGCCTCAAAGGCCTCGTCCCGCCCTCCAGCGCCCCGCGCAAATAATCGCCATCCTCCACGGAGCCGGTAATGCCCAAGGCCCCTATTTCCAAGCCTCCCGGCAGTCCCCCGTGCGACCCCCGTCTCACCGAGGCGGCGCTGAATTTTCGAAAGGCCAACAACCCGCCGTTAATCTCGTCGCAATACCTCGGCGCGATCAACGTCACCGCGTGGCTTTACTTGGACAAGCAAGGCGTCAAAAAAATTCAGGTGAACCCGAACACCACAATCGCCGAATTGCTGAAACAGTTCGGCCCCGCCGCCACGCCCGACGCCGAGACCGGCATTCACTCCGAAGGCAAAGCCGCCGAGTGGTTCCGCACCCAGATCGGCCTTCGCGTCCTGCAAATCTTCACCGAGCGAATCCCCTGCCCCATGATGTGCGCCCCCCTGCTGCGTCATTATTATCCCAACGTCCCCTGGTATTATTACTACGACAGAAATTCCTGGAAGGGCGAAGGCGGACGGCTCGTGAAAACCGCCGCCGAGGTCCTCAAGACCTGCTATGGACTCTAGCCCTACCGCCGCTTCGTCTTAATCACCACCGGCGTCCCTTCGAATCCAAACCGCTTACGCAGTTGATTCACCAGGAACCGCTCGGTCGAAAAATGCAGCGCCTTGTCGGTGAACGCCACGAACGTCGGCGGCCGGATCGAGGCCTGCGTGATGTATTTCACCTTCACGTCCGTGTCGAAGTGCAGCGCCTCCACGAACCGGTTCAACTCCCCCGTCGTCACGCGCTTGGACGCCGAATCGTACGCCGTTTTGATCATCCCGAACAGCCGCTTCACCCCGCGCCCGTTCTTGGCCGACACGAACGCCACCTGCGCATACTCCAAAAATTTAAACTGGTCCCGCACGCTCTGCGCGAACTCCTTGCGCGTCTTGTCCTCCTGCGTGTCCCACTTATTCACGCACAGAATCAACGCCCGCCCTTCCTCGTGCGCGTAACCGGCGATCGTCGCATCCGTCGCCGTCACGCCTTCGCGTCGCGTCCACCATCACCACCACCACGTGCGCCATGCGAATGTTCCGCCGCGCCATCACCACGCTCAGCTTCTCCGCCATCTCCTTCGTCTTGCCCTTGCGCCGGATCCCCGCCGTGTCCACGAATAAATATTCCGCCCCGTCCACCGTCACCAATTCGTCCACCGAATCGCGCGTCGTCCCCGCCACCGGCGAAACGATCGCCCGCTCCGCCCCCACCAGCGTGTTCAGCAGCGTCGATTTCCCCACGTTCGGACGCCCGATAATCGCCACCTTCACCGGCGGCGTTTTCTTCTCCTCGCCTTCGATTTCCTCCTCCACCGCGAAGCCTTCCGTGACGTGGTTCAGCAGGTCCTCGAGCCCCAACCGGTGCTCGGCCGACACCGGATATAAATCGGCGAAACCCAGCGAGTGAAATTCGTGCGCCAGATTTCCCGTCTTCAACGTATCCATTTTGTTCACCGCCAGCGTCACCGGCTTCCCCAGCCGCCGTAGCAACTGCGCCAAGTCGCGGTCCGACGACGTAAGCTCCGTGCGCCCGTCGACCAAAAACACGATCCGCGCCGCCTGCTCCAGCGCCACGCGCGCCTGCTTCAAAATCTCCGTCGGAATCATCGCCGCGTCGTCGGGAATAATCCCGCCCGTGTCGATCAGTTCGAATTTGCGCCCGCGATGAACCGCCTGCCCGTAAATGCGGTCCCGCGTAATCCCCGGCTCATCCCCGACGATCGACTTGCGCTGCCCGACGATGCAATTGAACAGCGTCGACTTGCCCACGTTCGGCCTGCCGACGATCACCACCACCGGTAATGTGGACTCATCCCCCATCGTCCGTCATGATACCAGCGGCCCAAAAAAACGAAGGCTCCTCCCGCGAAGGAGGAGCCTCGATTTTTCAGACTCAGGCTAGGATTATTCCGCTGCCTTGACTTCTTCCACCTTCACCGCGCCGTCGTCCAAGCTGCCGGTGATGGTCACCTTCTTGCCCAGCATGCTCATCACTTTGTCTTTCGAATCCGCCGTGAGTTTCAGCACCTTGCCGTCGCTCACAATCACCGGATCGGCGCCTCTCTTGATGCAACCGGCCACGCACTTGGCTGAGGCCGCCGAAGCGTCCGCATGTTTTGCGCCGCACATGGAATCGGAGATGGTCCCCGTCCAGGTGTCCGCCATCGCGCCCGTCGTCATCAGAGCGCCAACCGCCAGAAAACCAAATACTTTCCTCATAGAATATTCTCCTCGATCGAACTATCTCTCGAGTCCGGCGGCCTGCGCCGCTGGCCCTCCGATAGTAGAGTCTTTCCAGGCGTAGTTTATTCCAATTTTTTTATCGCCCGCACCCTCGCCCCAACCCTCTACACTGGAAAACAGTGACAATTCTAGCACTGGGTGGCCTTCTCAACGACGCCGCTTGCGCCATTCTGCGCGACGGGCGGCTCGTTACCGCGGTGGAACAAAAGAAGGTCGCCCGTCACCACCATCCCGGACAACTCCCCGCGGAGGCCCTGCAAACGGCGCTCAATTTGGCCGGCCTCGCCCCGTCCGCGATCGACGCCGTCGCCGTGGCGCTTCCGCTTTCCGCCACCGATCCCGACGCCCTCCATATCGCCCTGCGGGAGGCCTTCCCCGCCGCCCGCCTCCTCCTTGTCGAGCACCACATGGCCCACGCCGCTTCGGCGTTTTACGGCTCGCCGTTTGCCGAGGCGGCCGCGCTCACCCTCGACCGCTCCGGCGATTTCCGCTGCGGCGCCCGCTGGCATTGCGGCCCCCACGGCATCGCCGTCGAGCGCGAACTCTATTACCCGGACTCGCTCGGCGATCTCTACAGCCGCGTCACCCAACTGCTCGGCTTCGAAGCCAACGCTTCCGAACACATCGTGCAATGGCTTTCCACCCAAGGCGAGCCGTCGCTCGGCGTCTTCGACGAAATTCTCGGCGGCGGCGATTGGCCACGCATCCACCGCGGATTCTTCGACGCCGCCCGCCTCGGCCGCGGCGGATTCGGCGCGCGTTTTTATCGCGCCCTGGGCCTGGCCGACGAAGCCGCCATCCCGCAAACCCTCCGTGCCGATGTCGCCGCCAGCCTCCAACGCGCGATCGAATCGGCGGTGCTCCGCATGGCCGGCGACGCGCCCAACCTCTGCCTTGCCGGTGGCCTCGCCTTCAACGCGCTGCTGGTGGCTTCGCTCGAAAAATCGAAAAACGTTTTCGTCCAACCGGCCGCCGGGAACTCCGGAACCGCCCTCGGCGCAGCGTACCACGCCTGGCGCACCCTCTCCGGCCATCGCCCCGAACCCCTCGGCGATCTCTGCCTGGGCCCGCGCTTCGGCGCGGAGGCGATTAAACGCGTGCTCGAAAACTGCAAGCTGCGCTTCCGTTATCTCGCCACCGGCGAGGAATTGATCTCGGCCGCCGTCGGCGAACTCAACGCCCACAAAATCGCCGCCTGGATGCAAGGCCCCATGGAATTCGGTCCGCGCGCGCTCGGCAACCGCAGCATTCTCGCCTCCCCGCTCGACCCCTATTCCACCGAAAATCTGAACGCCTATATCAAGCACCGCGAGCCGTTCCGCAAGTTCGCCGCCTCCGTTCCCGCCGAAGCCGCCGCGGAATTTTTCGAAACCGGCCCCAACGCCCGTTTCCTCGCCACCGTCGGCCGCGTGCGCCCCGCCCATCGCAAAACGTTCGCCGGCGCCATTCTCGGCGGCGATCTCATCCGCGTCCATACCGTCTCCGCAGACGACAACCCGCTGTACCACCGGCTGCTGATGGCGGCGGGGGAGACCACCGGCCTGCCCGTGCTTTACAACACCAGCTTCAACCTTTTTGGCGACCCGCTTGTCTGCACGCCGCGCGACGCGGTCCGCAGCTTCTTCTCCTCCGGCATCGACTCGCTCTTCGCCGGCGACTTCTTCCTCGAAAAGTAATTTGAGCGCCACGCCGCGCTCCCTCACGGTCGCGCCTCGGAAAGCGCTTTCCGAGCCGCGCGCGTTAGCGAGCGGTCCGTTGCCGCCGCGACGCCAATGGTAAATTGATAGCTGATGTCGACTGGAGAAGAGCTGCACGAGCAGGCCGAACATGCCGCGCACGGCGAGCCGTTTAACAAGCGCGTCGCCGCCACGATGGCGATGATCGCTGCCGCGCTGGCGCTGGTTTCCGTTCTCGGCCACATGGCCACCACCGAAGAGTTGCTGTTGCAGCAGAAGTCCTCCGATCAATGGGCCTATTATCAGGCGAAGTCGATCCGGCGCTATGAATCGGAAGTGGCCCGCGACATCCTCCAGTCCATGGCGAAAGCCGACGTGGCGGCGAATTACACCAAGAAGGCCGCGCAATACCGCGACGAACAGACGGGCATCCAGAAGGAGGCCGAAAAACTTCAAACCGAGAGCGAATTCTCCGGCCGGCGGGCGAGGCGCTACCATTTTGGAGAGTTGCTTCTCGAAATCGCCATCGTGCTCTCGTCGCTGGCCATCCTCACGCACCGCGAAGCGATGTTCTGGTTCGCCGTCGTATGCGGAGCGGGAGGATTGGCCGTCGCCGCCAGCGTGCTCACCGTGGCGTAGTCCCCGAACATAAAACATAAGATGGTAACAATGCTTGAATCCGTGCGCCCCGGCGCGACCGCGAGCCACACCCGCGTGGCTCTGTTCGATTTCGACGGCACGCTGTCGCTGATCCGCACCGGTTGGATGGACGTGATGGTGCCGATGATGGTGGAAATTCTGGCTGGTTTGAAGACCGGCGAATCCGAAGCCGAATTGCGCGCCGAGGTGGAAGACTTCGTCTGGCGATTGACCGGCAAGGAGACCATCTACCAGATGTTCGCGTTCGCCGAAGCGGTCGCCAAGCGGGGCGGCAAGCCGCTCGACGCGCTCGTATATAAAAAGATGTACCTCGATCTGCTGTGGACGCGCATCGAAGGCCGGGTGGAAGCGCTGCGGGCGGGCAAAGCGACGCCCGAGGAATACATGGTGCCCGGCGCGCGGGCGCTGCTCGAAGCGCTGCGCGAGCGCGGCCTGAAAATGTATCTGGCCAGCGGCACCGACGAGATCTATATGAAAGAAGAAGCGCGGCTGCTCGATGTCGCGCGCTATTTCGACGGCGGAGTCTACGGCGCGCTGGACGATTACAAGAGTTTTTCGAAAGCGATTCTGATTCAGCGCATTCTCGCCTCGGCCGAGTTTCACGGCTCGGAATTTCTCGGCTTCGGCGACGGCTATGTGGAGATCGAGGAGGTGAAGAAGGTGGGCGGCGTCACCGTCGGCGTCGCCAGCCAGGAGCCGGCTTGCCAAACGATCGACGAATGGAAACGCAAGCGGCTGATCGGCGTCGGGGCCGATTACATCGTGCCCAACTATCTCGATCTCGACCGCTTGATAACCACCCTTTTTCCGGCTTGAACGATGCCTTCGCGTTACCCGATTTTCGACCGCTCCCGCCTGCTGATTCAACCGCTCGCCGCGCGAAAGCACGACCTGGCGCTCGAAAATTGGCTGGAGCTTTCCGGCGCCACGCCCGCATTCGATCATCCCGACCTCGCGAAACTCGCCGCCCGCATTTTCGCCGCTAACGAAAACGGCGCGGCGCGCATCCTTATAATGGGCGCGCATGTGCTGCGCGCCGGAGTGAACCGGCACCTCATCGATCTGATGGAGCGCGGCCTCGTCTCCCACTTGGCGATGAACGGGGCGGGCGCGATCCACGATTTCGAATTGGCGCGCATCGGCGCCACCACCGAGAGCGTCGCCCGCTATATCGCCTCCGGCGAATTCGGGTTGTGGAAGGAGACGGGCGAGATCAACGATTGGGTTTCGCAGGCGCAACGATTGTCGCGGGGCCTCGGCGAGCACCTCGGGGAAGGAATCGAGGCCAGTTCGTTCCCGCATCGCGATTTGAGCCTGCTGGCCGCGGCGTGGAGGTTTGGCGTTCCGGCGACGGTTCACATCGGCGTCGGCTACGACATCGTGAGCGAGCATCCCAATTTCGACGGAGCGGCGTGGGGCGAGGCGAGCTATACGGATTTCCTGATTTTCACGGCGGCGGTGGAGCAGTTGGAGCGTGGAGTGGTTTTGAATTTTGGTTCGGCAATTATGGGTCCGGAGGTTTATTTGAAAGCTTTGGCAATGGCGCGCAACGCCGCCCACCGGCACGGCCGGTCGATTCGCGAATTTTACGACGGCCGTGTTCGATCTGGTTCCGATTCACGGCGATCCGCGCCGCGAGCTTCCGAAAAGCGACCCGGGATATTATTTCCGCCCGCACAAGACCATGCTGGTGCGAACGGTGGCCGACGGCGGCGAGAGTTTTTATTTCGAGGGCGATCATCGCGCCACGCTGCCCGCGCTGTGGCGCGCGCTGACCGGGGTGAGCGCATGACGGCGCGGGAATTTCTGGCCGCTTTGCCGCAACGCTCGGCGCTGGTGGTGGGCGACATCTGTTTGGACCGGTGGTGTAAATACGATCCCGACGCCGCCGAGCCGTCGCGCGAAACCGGCATCCCGCGCATCGCCGTCACCTCGACGGAGGTCACCGCCGGAGCGGGCGGAACGATCGCCAACAATCTGGTGGCGCTGGGCGTGAGCCGCGTGTGTCTGCTGGGGGTGGTGGGCAACGACGGCTACGGGCACGAGCTGATAAGCGATCTGGACCAGCGGCGCATTTCGCCCGCTCTCGTGCTTCGCGTCGACGGCTGGCCGACGTTCACCTACACCAAACTCATCAACCGGAAAACGGGCAAAGAAGATCTTCCGCGCGTGGATTTTATTTCGCAGCGCCCTCTGACGTCCATGATCGAGGACAGCATCCTCGCGCACCTCCGCGATTTCGCTCCGGAGTTCGACGCGATTTTCGTCTCCGATCAAGCGGAGACCGGGCAGACGGCGGTGGTGACGCCGCGCGTGCGGCATCTGCTGGGGGAGCTGTGCGTCGCTCACCCTCAGCGTGTTTTCTGGATCGATTCGCGGCAGCGCATCGGGCAATTTCACCACGCGGTGCTGAAGCCGAACGAACAGGAAGCCAACCTCGCGTGCATGGGATTGTTCGGACGCATCGATTACCGGGCGCTGCGCGAGCACACCCACGCCAGGACTCTGATCGTTACTCTGGGCGAGCGGGGCGCGCTGGTGGTGGACGCCGCCGGGGAAACGTTGGTGGCGGGGAATCATCGCCCGGCTCCGGTGGATATTTGCGGAGCGGGCGATGCGTTTTCGGCCGCGGCGGGAATGGCTCTGGCGGTGAGCGCGCCGCCGGTGGAGGCGGCGCGGTTGGGAAATCTGGCGGCTTCGATCACCATCATGAAGCGCGGCACGGGCACGGTCTCGCCGGAGGAGCTGCTGGCGGAGGCGGGCGAGGCGGCGTGATCACGCTGGCCATCGATATCGGCGGCACGAAGTTTTCGATGGCGCTGTTTGAAGGGACGTCGATGATGGAGCGGGTGACGCGCTCCACCGACCGCGCGGGCGGCCGCGATTGGATGCTGGAACAAATGAGCGGCATCGCCGCGGAATGGAAACGGCATTGGAAGATCGAGCGCTGCGGCATCGGATTCGGCGGCCCGGTGGAGTTCGAGCGGCAGCGTATCGCGCTTTCGACGCACGTGAGCGGATGGAGCGATTTCGATCTGCCGGCTTATCTGGCGCCGGTGGCCGGCGTGACACCGGTGATCGACAACGACGCCAACGTGGGCGCGTTGGGCGAAGCGCTGCATGGGGCGGGGCGCGGGGCGCTGCCGCTGTTTTATATGACGCTGTCGACGGGGATCGGCGGAGGGATCGTCACCGAAAACGGAATTTATCGCGGAGCGGATTCGTGGGCGGGGGAACTCGGACATATTGGTATACGTCCCGGCGGGCCGGAGTGCCTGTGCGGGGCGCGCGGATGTTTCGAGCGCATGTGCTGCGGCTTGTGGCTGGAGCGCGATCATGGCAAGACGGCCGAGGAATTGATGGCCGATCCGGAGTTCGTCGCGGGATACGTGGAAGATTTGGCGCTGGGTTTGAAGCCGGTGGTGATGCTGCTGAATCCGGCGCGGATCGTGATCGGCGGAGGGATCGCCAAGAGCGGCGATGCGCTTTTCGTTCCTTTGAGAACCGCGCTGCGGCGGCAGATCACCGCATGGTCGAGGGCGCGGATCGACGTGCAACCGGCGGCGCTCGGCGACGATAGCGTGCTTTACGGAGCGCTGTCGCTCGCCACTTCGTAAACTGAAGGTTTCCCCATGGACGACGATTTCGATTTTGGCGATTCGGGAGATCCCGGCGATGCGGGCGACGATGGCGGCTACGACGATCCGGGTCCGGGAGACGATCAGCCCGACGATCTTCAACAGGACGACGATGGGCAGGACGACGATCCGGCGCCGGACGACGGCGACGTCGACACCGCCGCGGATTACCCGAACGCTACCGACGAGGATTTCACCGACGACCAAGGCGATTGGAGCGCGGACGATTATCAACAGTCGGCGGAAAATCTTTTCGGCGATCACGAATTTTTCGGCGACGATCTGATTACGCAGCGCGAGTCGGAAGGTTTTCAATATTTCGACGATCCGGCGTTTGCGCAAGGGTTCGAGCAAGTGGCTCCGGGCAGCACCGATACCGTTCGATTGTTCGAGCGCGACGGCGGATTGTCGGCGTTCGGATTCGTGACCACGGCAGCGCTGGCGCTGCTGCAGCTTCGTTATACGGGGCTCGATTTGAGCAATTTGGAAGTGACGGTTCCGCAGAAGGGCGAGCCTGCGCCGCCGCAACCGCTGCCGGCGGAGTTCGCGGGCGTGGCCGAAAAAGACGCGGTGGATTTGCGGCGATTCTGTTCGCCGGTGGGCGACCAGCGGCAGACGTCGCGCTGCGCGGCGTTCGCCTGGACGCATGCGGTGGAGACGAGCCGCAACATGTTGAACGAGGAATCGACGCGGCTTTCGCCGACCTATTCGATGCTGCAGTTTCAGCGGATGCAAGGGGACGCGCGCGATTACCGTTACGCGCACGAGGGCGGCGACGGAACGGTGTCCGGAACGGAGCCGGGCGAAGTGTTGGCGCGGCAAGGAACGTGCAAGCAGGAGTATTGGCCGGACGACGCCGAGACGCCCGTGGCCCGCGAGCGCGATATGGACCAGGACGCGGGGGCCATCGATTGCAGGGGACGCCGTGGCCGATCGCGCTGGAGGACGTAAAGAAGGCGTTGAGCGCGGGATGCCCGGTGCAGGTGTCGATGAATACCGGGCCGGCGTTCATGCAAGTGGGGCGCGATGGGGTTTTCAACGCGGCGGAGGCGCCGAGCGGGCGGCATGGGCGGCACGCGATGCTGATCGTGGGATACACGGGGAATTTCTTCATCGTGAAAAATTCCTGGGGCGCGGATTGGGGCGACCACGGCTACTGCTACATCCCGAAGAACGTTCTGGCCGCTTCGGAGCCGGACTTCATCGCGGTGTTGTTGAGACCGCCGGCGTGAGGCGGGCGGGCGCGGCGCTGCGGTTGGAGCTTCGGCCGATGCTGCGGCTGGCGGGGCCGATCGTGTCTGGCCGAAATCGGCTGGATGGCGATGGGAATCGTGGATACGATTTTCGTCGGACATCTGCCGCGCAGCGCGCAGGCGATCGGCGCGGTGAGCCTGGGCAGCATCCTGTTTTATACGGCGGGGATTTTTGGAAGCGGGCTGCTGCTGGGGCTGGACACGCTGGTGTCGCAGTCCTTCGGCGCTGCGGATATCGAAGATTGCCATAGATCATTGATCAACTCGATCTGGTTCGCGCTGCCGCTGGCGCCGGTGTTGATGGGCGTTCTGTATGGATTCGTTCCGCTGCTGAGGATATCGGGCGTGAATCCGGAGGTGCTGGAAGAGACCATTCCTTACCTGCGGGCGCTGACGTGGAGCACGCTGCCGCTGTTGCTTTATTTCGCGTTCCGGCGCTATTTGCAAGGGATGAACCTGGTGCGGCCGGTGACGTTCGCGCTGATCTCGGCGAACGCGATCAACGCGGCGGGCAACTGGGCGCTGGTGTACGGGCACCTGGGCGCGCCGGCTTACGGGACCACCGGATCGGGATGGGCGACGTGCATTTCGCGGGTTTACATGGCGGCGATGCTGGCGGGTTACGCGGTGTGGCACGACCGGAAACACAAGACCGGATTGTTCCGCGTTTCGTTCCGGCCGCATCTGGACCGCATCCGCCGGTTGGCGCGGCTGGGGCTGCCCGCCGCTTCGCAGATCGGATTGGAGACGATGGTGTTCGCGGTGAGCGCGGCGTTGATCGGGAGGCTGGACGCGGCGTCGCTGGCCGGGCATCAGATCGCGATGAACACGGTGTCGCTGACGTTCATGGTGCCGCTGGGCATCGGTTCGGCGGCGGCGGTGCGCGTGGGGCAGGCGCTGGGACGCGGCGACGCTCCGGCGGCGCGACGGAGCGGATGGACGGCGATCGCGCTGGGGGCGGGGTTCATGTCGCTGTCGGCGGTGGCGCTGCTGATTTTTCCTCGCGACATCGCGCGCCTGTATAGCTCCGATCCGGCGGTGCTGCGCACTGGCGCGGCGCTGGTGGAGATCGCGGCGTTCTTCCAGATTTTCGATGGCGTGCAGGTTGTGGTCACCGGCGCTCTGCGCGGCGCGGGGGACACGCATACGGCGATGTTCTGCCATCTGATTGGATACTGGGCGTTCGGATTGCCGCTGGGATGGGTGCTGTGCTTCGACGTGGGATGGGGCGCGCGCGGGTTGTGGATGGGGCTTTCGGGCGCGATCATCGCGATTGGCATGGCGCTGCTGCAGTTCTGGCGGCGGAGGAGCCGCGAATTTCTTAACGCCCATTGACTCGCGCCTCGATTTGTTCTACTATGCAAATCATATATGGCTTCTCGAGAGTACTTGGGAGAGTTCGAGCAGATCGCGCTGTTGGCTTTGTTGCGATTGGGTAAGAACGCTTATGGCGTTCCGGTGAGGAAAGAGATCGAGAAGCGCACGAAGCGGGCGGTCTCGATCGGGGCGTTGTACAGCACGCTGGACCGGTTGGAAGCGAAGGGCCATGTGGTTTCTTGGCTGGGCGATCCGACGGCCGAGCGCGGCGGGCGGGCGAAGCGGTACTTTCGCGTGGAGCCGCTGGGAATCCGGGCGCTGGAGCGGTCGAGAGAAGTGTTGGACACGATGTGGAAAGGTGTGGACCTGAAAAGGATCTGAGCGATGAAACGTCAACCACCCCGTTTGGCTTCGATGGTTTTGAGACTGCGATTCTCGCGGGCTACTTGCGAGTTTTTGTTGGGCGATCTGATGGAGGAGTTCGCGGAAGAAGGGCGGACGAACGGCTGGTATTGGCGGCAGGTGGCCAGCCTGCTTTGGACGAGGCCGGTGAAGCGGGAAAGCCGCGGGGAGAATTTCGCGCGTGGAGGAATGTTGGCTTCGTTTGGGAGCGACCTGCGTTATGCGGCGCGAGGGATGCGGGCGAGCCGGGGATTGACGGCGGCGGCGATCCTGGCGGTTGCCCTGGGCGTGGGAGTGAATACGGGGATCTTCACGTTGCTGAATGGGATGGCGCTGCGGCCGCTGCCAGTGCGTGACGCGCGAAGCATGGTGGGCGTGTACCAGACGATTCGCGGTTTGAAGGATCGGAACGTGAATGGCAACGAGAGCTACTTTTCGTTCCCCGAGTATGAGAACTACCGGAAGAACAACCACGTGTTCTCGGGTCTGGTGGCGTATTATCCGTTCTTGCGGGCAACATTGGGCGGCGAGCGGGCGCGGGCGGTGGACGGCACGCTTACGAGCTGCAATTACTTCGATGTGTTGGAGGCGCGGCCGGCGATGGGGCGCGGGTTTTTGCCATCGGATTGCGTGGCAAAGGGCGCGAGTGCGGTGGTGGTGCTGAGAGATGGATTCTGGAGATCGCAATTCGGCGCGGACGCTTCGATGATCGGCAAAGCGATCACGTTGAACCGGACGCGATTCACGGTAATCGGCGTGGCGGCGCCGGGATTCCAGGGCGCGGAGCCGTTGCAGGTGGATTTCTGGGCGCCGCTGACGATGGAGGCGGCGCTGAACGCGGGGGACGATTCGATCGCCGCGGAAAACCTGAGTTGGTTGGTGATGATGGGACGGTTGAAGCCGGGCGTTTCGCTGAGCCAGGTGCGGGCCGATCTGGGCGTGATCGCGGGCCGGATCGACCAGCGTTCTCCGGGACGGAAGACGACGCTGTCGGTTGAGGTGGCGACGTTCTTCGGCGCTCCGGACGAGCGGCACGGTGTGTTGAGCGTGGCGGCGGTTTTGCTGGCGGCGGTGGGATTGGTGTTGCTGATCGCTTGCGCAAATGTGGCGAACCTTTTGCTGGCGCGGGCGGCGGCGCGGCGGAAAGAAATCGCGGTGCGATTGTCGGTGGGCGCGAGCCGGGGGCGGTTGATCCGGCAGTTGCTGACGGAAAGCGTGCTGCTTGCCCTGCCGGGCGGATTGCTGGGGTCGGCGTTGGCGTTCGGGTCGATCCCGGCGCTGACCAGCATGGCCCTTTCGCGGCTGCCGGCGGATTTTCCTCATTTGGCGATCAATACGCGGCCCGATCTGGCGGTGTTGGGTTATTCGCTGGGACTGACGCTGCTGACGGGACTGGTTTTCGGGCTGGCTCCGGCGCTCGCGTCGACGAAACTGGATCTGAGCACGGCGATGAAAGAGGAAGGCGCCGGAGCGGGGAGCGTGGGTTCGAGGAACTGGCTGCGCAACGCGCTGGTGGTGGTGCAGGTTTCGGTGTGCCTGGTTCTGCTGATTACGGCGGGGCTGCTGCTGCGCGGACTGCAAGCGGCGCAAGCCGTGGAGCCGGGCTTCGAGATGAAGAACGTGGTGGACGCGCAATTCGATCTTCAGCAGCAGGGGTATGACGATGCGCGGGCGGCGCGTTTTCACCGGGTGCTGACGGAGAAAGTGGCGGCGCTGCCGGGCGTGGACGGAGTGGCGGAGGCGGTTGTCATTCCACTGAGCCACAGTACGTACGGGACGAGCATCGATCCGCAGGGGGGAATCAAGAACCGGCAGATCACTTACGACGTGGTGACGCCGCAGTACTTTTCGCTGTTGGCGATTCCGATCGTTCGCGGGCGAAATTTTACGGAACAGGAAGCGCGGACGGGAGGGCCGGTGGCGATCGTGATGGAGAGCACGGCGCGGAAATTGTGGCCGAACCAGGACCCGCTGGGGAAAACGTTCGTGAGCCACGGCGCGGGGAACAGCGAAAAGACGGTGGAGGTGGTGGGCGTGGCGGCGGACTCGCGGACGTCGAGCCTGGGGGAGCTGGATTCGTACTTCTTCTATTTTCCGACGGCGCCCGATTCGCAGCTTCCGCTGAGGCTGATGGCGCATGGCAACGTGGGGTTCGCAGCGATGGCGAAGGGGATTCGCGGGGCGGCGCGGGCGATCGATCCGGACATCATCGTGGACGTGCAGCCGATGGAAAAGAATTTGGAATTGTACCGGCTGCCGTCGCGCGTCGTTACGGCGCTTTCGGCGGTGTTGGGAGGGTTCGCGCTGCTGCTGGCGTCGATCGGAATTTACGGCGTGGTGTCGTACGCGGTGAGCCGGAGGGTGAGGGAGATCGGCATTCGCATGACGCTGGGCGCGGAGGCGGGCGACGTGATGGGGATGGTGCTGCGCGGGGCGCTGCGGCCGGTGCTGTTGGGGGCGGCGGTGGGAGTGGCGGGATGCGCGGCGGTGTCGCGCGTGTTGTCGAGCCTGCTGTTCGGGGTCAGTCCGTTCGATCCGCTGGCGTTCGGGGCGGTGACGCTGTTCCTGATCGGCGTGGCGGCGGCGGCGAGCTATGTTCCGGCGCGGCGCGCGGCGCGGCTGGATCCGATGGCCGCGCTGCGGTATGAGTGACGAAAGGAGGGTCTGTGTCACGGTTGCGTCACGAGGTTCGTCACGGGGGGAAGCGACGAGGGGTTTGAGGGAGAGCCCGTTTGTTTGTATGGGGTTGGCGGGTGGATTTGCGGGGCGATTCGGGAGGGGTTCGTTCCGTGTGTCACGGATTTCGTTGGGTGTGTCACGCGGGTGGGGGAGGAGATGTGGGGCGCGGGTTGTGGTGTGGGAAGGGTAGCGGAGGCGGAGTCCCGCGCCGCGGGGGCGCAAGGTGTTCGAGTTGTGGAATCAGCGGGATAGGGGTTCATCGATTGGTGGCTCACCCACGGACGCCGCCGCGCTTCCGCCCTAACGAGGGACGAAAACGGGCGGCGAAGGCGGCGTTTTTTGCTTTGCTTTATTAGAATTTAGTGCAACGTTGCGTTTTTACGAAGATCAAAAACCCGTTCAGGTAACCCTTAAACTGGATAGGGGCCGCGTCAAACGCGAGCGGCCAGCGCCCACCTTTTTGCATTCGCGATCTCCCTTGTCTAGAATGGAGACCGCTTAGCGGCGAGGACGAAGATGATCAGTCGTCTCGCTCTTGGCTACACGATAGCGCGGGGGGTGGGGGAAGTAAGAGGGGAGGCGGGGAAAAATGGGGTGTAAGGTGTTGAGGGGAATGGGAGAGAAATATTTTTGGGGATGGTGATTGATTCTCATCGGGCGGGACGGCGGGAGATGGCTGGTCGCTCGGTTGATGAGAACGGGCAGCGACCGGCATTTGGCGGTCACGACAGTCGGCCCCCCTGAATCAGGCGAAGGGAGATGCCGTCGGCCTCAACGGAAATGGAGCCGTTCTGGCGCGGCGCTGGATTCGGTGGTATCCCGGCAACCGTAGTGAACGTAGGCTCGCCGTTCGCCGGGGCGGCGCAATGCGAGAATGTACGTAGGCGTGCGGCGAGAGGTGGTCACGTTGGGTGAATCGGAGATAGTCCAGCGGATGCGTCGCGACTTGGATGCCCGGCGTTAGAGAACGCGCGGCGAATCCGGTCTTGTCGTGTATGGCCGCGACGAGGCGGGCGTCGTGGGCGGGCTTCCCCGCCACCCGATATTGGATGACCAGATCTTCCCAAGCCGGATAAATCGCGGCGGTCTCAGGCAAGAAAAGGAACATTCCTTTGACCCTTTCCAGTTCCGCAGCCGCATGAGCCGTGGTCATACCGAGGCCGTTTCGGCTTTCTTACGCCATGGCCGGTGGTTGTCCAGTGAAGGCGCCAAGACCATACCTAGTTCGATCAAGAAACCAGACATGCGCGGTCGGGACTCAATTGGGCCTGACGTCACCGTCAAGGCGATCCTTAGCCGCAGAGAGATTGTATCCGCGGAGCGGGCCGCTTCGCGGCGATTCTCGTGCTCGGCTTGCCGACGATTTTGCAGCTTGATTGACCTTTCGGTAGCTATAGGTGAGTGTCGAGCGCAGGTCCGATATTGGGCCGCTGCGCGAGGATAGAGGAGGCAAATCACCCCGCTCAGGAAGCGCACCGAATCGGCGTCTCGGCTGTGGGGAAGAAGGATGGTGAGGCTCTGATGGTGACGTGCATGCCAGTCCCGTTTTGCAGCCTCGCCTGTTGAGCATTACCGACGGCAAGGATCTCACCGTAGAGAATATCATCCGTTGTGGGCGCGTTCAGATCAGTCTCGAGGGATGTACGAGTGTTGAGACATTGAGGGCGATAGCGTCCGGCTGCCTGCTCCGTAACTTGGGAAGTTTCTGCGAAGATCCACTGCACCGAAGGTACAAGGTAAATGTAGAAGCGCCGTTGGAGTTAGTGGGACGTCATACCGTGCGTTTATGGGTAGACGGCCGCGAGCTTGAAGCGCGGGAGGTAGACTTTCTTTCCGACCTCCGGTGATCGGCGCATTTCGGCGTTCCGCAAGTGCGGTCGCCGAACGACGGGGCAAGCCGCGTTGCCGAGTGCGAGCTCGGATTAATCAGTTCATAAGTAAGTATACATAGGGTATATTGAGACGTAAAGCGGAGGGGCCGATTCCGTAGCGTTCTGTCTACCTGCTTATGATCTTCTTGATATGGCCAGGGCTGTCTGTTACTCAGCCTCTGTATTTATGATGTTACTAGGCCGGGTCAATGCAATCCGGGTAGACGCTTTCGCGGCCGATCGCTTCATCGGTCAGTAGCGGCGTCGTCCGGTCGTGGCTTTCCGCCCATTCGCGGAAACGGCGGGCCCACTCTTTGGGGTTTGCCTTCTGAAGATGCGCGATCGATTCCGCGGGGATGTGGCGTTCGGCGATTCTTTGGATCCAGTGTTCGACGGTGAGACCCTGAGCGTCGGCCTGTGCCTTCAACGCGGCGGCTTGTGCGTCTGAAAGTTCAATGGTTAGATTCGTGGGCCGCGTCCTTATAATTTCACATTATCAGGATATGGGCCGCGGGTCATCTCGCCCGGGCTTTTGAGGGCGGCTCGCTTTTCGTGGGCTTTGGCTGTTGGCGCGGAGGAAATTCGTATAGCCCGCTTCGTCGAGCGAGCGGGCGGCCAGTTTCAAAACAGCCTGGGCGGCGTCCTCTTCGGTGGCGGTGAAGCGGTAGCCGTTGAGTTCGAGAAAGAGGATCCCTACGATGAAGCCGGCGCGCTTATTGCCATCGATGAATGGATGGTTGCGCACGATGCCCACGGTGTAGGCGGCCGCCAGATCGACGATGCCGGGCTTGTCCGCATGGGCGTGAATTTGCCGCGGACGAGCCAAGGCGGATAAAAACTAGACCCGGCACGCCGCCGAGCAGGGCGAGCGCATCGCGTTCGCCGATCCCGGCCGGTTTGTTCAGTTGGCGAGGATGTGGAGAGCGCCGCGATGGCGGCCGATAATGTCTTCGGCCTTGGCCATTTTCTTTTCGAATGCGGGATCGCAGGGAGTGAGGCGGTACGCGCCGTCCGGAGCTTCGATCAGGAACAGGGGTTGGCCGTCTTTCGCGCGCAGGCGGTTGGCGACTTCCTTCGGAAGAACGACGGCGAGGGAGTTTCCGAGTTTACGCACTTTGAGTTTGATCATTGCGTCCTCCCAGACTTATTACTATTGTGATAACTGTGAGGCGCTTGGCAAGGCGTTCCATACATTATAATCCACATAGTGTTGCCGGTGATTGCAATTCGGGCTCGTTTGGGATTCGCTGTGTTGTTGGCGGCGATTGGGCCGGCGGCGGGTTTCCAGAGTGGCTCCGCGCCCAACCTTGGGAATCCGTCGACGCTCGAGGACTTCAGGGCCGGGGATGCGAGTGCGAACCGGGAGGGGCATCAACGGGCGACGGACGTTTTGAAGGCGCTGCACGTTTCGAAGGGCGATTGGGTGGCCGATGTGGGCGCGGGGGCTGGTTACTATTCCATGCGGTTGTCCGATCTTGTTGGGCCGGCGGGGAAGGTGTATGCGGAAGATATCTCCGACGTCGCGATGCGATGGTTGCATGGGAGGGTGACGGTTTTCGATCTGCGGAATGTGGAAGTCGTGAAGGGCGCGGCGGACGATCCCAAACTGCCTGCCGACGCGTTTGCGGCGGTGTTGGTGATGAACGCTTATCACCACTTCACGAAATATGACGCCATGGACGGGCAGATTCTGCGGATGCTCAAGCCGGGCGGGCGGTTGGTGGTGGCCGACTACAGCTTGCCGGCGCATCGAAGCCAATCGAGGGACGAGCAGATGAAGATTCACGAGATCGATCCGGCGCTGGCGCGCGAGGAGTTGACGCGGGCGGGGTTTCACGTCGTGTCGTGCGAGGACCCGTATTTGAAGCGGATGCCGGAGGCGGCGGGGGGCGATCGAATCGGCGCGGCGGACATGTGGCTGATCGTGGCGGCGCGGTTCTAGTAAGTTAGATCTATGTTCATTGGGCACTTCGCCGTGGGGTTTGCCAGTAAGAAGGCGGCGCCGCGGACGGGATTGGCGGTGCTGCTGGCGGCGCCGTTGTTTCTCGATATTCTGTGGCCGCCGTTTCTGCTGCTGGGGTGGGAGAGGGTGCGGATCGATCCGGGGAACACGCGGTTTACGCCGCTCGATCTGGAGTATTATCCGTGGTCGCATAGTTTGCTTATGTCGATGGTTTGGGCGACGGCGTTCGCGCTCCTTTACTATCTTGCGACGCGGTACCGGCCGGGGACGGTGGTCGTCTGGATTGGCGTGGTGAGCCACTGGGTGCTGGACTGGATTACGCACCGGGCGGACATGCCGCTTTATCCGGGCGGGGCGCGGTACGGACTGGGGCTTTGGAACTCGGTGGCGGGGACGATGACGGTGGAGTTGGCGATGCTCGCGGCGGGGATCTGGTTGTATGTGGGCACGACGCGCGCCAGCGACCGGATCGGGCGCTTCGCGTTCCTCGGCTATGTCGCGCTGCTGGTGGCGATCTACTTTGGGGACCGGTTCAGCGCGCCGCCGACTGGGGTGGGCGAGATTGCGTGGACGGGGATCGCGGCGGAGGTAATTCTGCTGGTGTGGGCGTGGTGGTTCGATCGGCACCGGGAGTTGCGGGCGGCTCGACTTGGCCGTGATTTCGAGTAGATATGGAGAACGTTCGATACGGTTTGCGGCAACTGCGGCGGAATCCGGGTTTCGCCGCCGTGGCGATCGTCACGCTGGCGCTGGGGATCGGGGCGAACACCGCCATTTTTAGCGTGGTGCAAGGGGTTGTGTTGGCTCCCCTGCCGTTCCGGGAGCCGGACCGGCTGGTGGTGGTGTGGGAGAACAATCCGCGCTTTCCACGGGTGTGGGTTTCCTATCCTAACTTCGTGGATTGGCGGCACGGCGTTCGCTCATTCGAGCGGATGGCGGCGTTTAGGGAGGAAGGGGTCGATCTGACGGGTCCTGGCGCGCCGGAACGCGTTAACGCCAAGGAGATCTCCACGGGATTCTTCAGCACGCTGGGCGCGAAATTGGCTCTGGGGCGAGAATTCTCGCCTGAGGAAGACCGGCGCGGCGGAGCACCGGTGGTTATCCTTAGCGGCCGCTTGTGGAGAAACCGGTTCGGCGGCAGCCGTGGGGCGCTCGGCAAGGCGGTGACCCTGGATGGCGTGGATTACACCGTCGCCGGGGTCGCGCCGCCGGGGTTCCGTCTCGAAGGCGACGCCGATGTTTACATTCCGCTCGGCCAGGGCGATCCGCTTATTCTGAACGATCGCGCCGCTCACGACGGCATCTTCGCTATCGCGCGCCTCGCGCCTGGGGTGACCGTATCTCAGGGACAGGCGGAGATGAGTACGATCCAGAATGATCTGGATCGGCTGTATCCCGACGCGAATCGAGATCTGGGAATTTACATCGAGCCTCTCAAGCGGGTGATCGTTGGGAATGTGGGCGGAACGCTTCTGCTGCTGTTTGGAGCGGTGGGGTTGGTGTTGTTGATCGCCTGCGCGAACGTCGCCAATCTGCTGCTTGCGCGCTCGGCGGCGCGCGCGCGGGAGTTTGCCGTTCGCGCGGCGCTGGGGGCGAATCGAGGGCACTTGATGAGGCAGACGCTCACGGAGAGCGTCGTACTATCGCTTGCCGGCGCGGGGTTGGGGCTCCCGATGGCGATGTGGGGCGTGAGGCCGGTGTTGGCGGTGGTCCCGGGAATCCTGCCGCGGAGCGAAAGCATTGGCGTGAACGCTCCCGTCCTGCTTTTTACGTTGGGTGTGTCGATCGCGGTGGGGATTCTGTTTGGCCTGGCGCCGGCGCTGAAGAGTTGGAGCGCCGATCCGCACGCTTCGCTGAAAGAGGGAGGACGCGGTTCGACGCGAGGTTATCATCGGCTTCAAAGCGGTCTCGCGATGGCCCAAATGGCCCTGACGCTGGTGCTGCTGGTGAGTGCGGGACTGCTATTCCGCACGATTCAACACTTGTGGGACGTTAATCCGGGGTTCGATACGCAGCACCTCATCACATTCAAGGCCGGAGTTTCGCGTTCGCTGACGAAGACGGCCGCGAGCACTCGAATCGCATACCGGCAAACGATCGAGCGTATTCGGAACATTCCCGGCGTGGTGGCGGCGGACTATACCGGCGCCGTTCCGTTGAGTGGCCAGAGCGGGACGATGCCCTTCTGGATCGGGTCGCGGAAGCCCGCATCGCTGCAGGGAGCGCCGCGGGTGGTGATGTTTCTCACGGGTCCCGATTACCTCCGAACGATGGGAATCCCGCTCCTTCGGGGCCGTTTTTTCACCGCGGAGGACACCACCAAGTCCCCGTGCGTTGTGGCGGTCGATAGCGTTTTCGTGCAGACATATTTTCGGGACAGCGATCCGCTGAGCCAGACGATATCGGCCGGATTTTCACCGGTGGGCCCTTGCCGGATTGTCGGAGTGGTGGGCCACGTGAGGAATTGGGGCCTGGACGATCCCGGCGCCTACACCCGCAGTGAGGCTTATTTTCCGCTGTACCAAGATCCGGACCGGTGGGTGCCGGCGAACTATCCCGACGCTTCGATCGTCGTGCGGACGCGCGCTCGACCCGGCGATCGTTATGCCCGCGATCAAGGCGGCGGTTTATGGAGGAGGCGCCGGCGAGCCGGTATTCGATGTCCGGACGATGCAAGGAATTGTTGCGGAGTCGATGTCGGCGCAACGCTTTCCGATGGTGCTGCTGGGGGCGTTTGCGTTCCTGGCGCTGCTGCTGGCGGCGGTGGGAATTTACGGCGTGATTTCGTATTCGGTGACGCGGAGGACGCAGGAGATCGGCGTGCGCATGGCGTTGGGGGCGCGGCAGGGGGACGTTTTCCGGATGGTGATTGGGCAGGGGCTGCGGATGGCGTTGGCGGGGCTGGCGATGGGGGCGGCGGTGGCGCTGGTTCTGACGCGGGTGCTGACGAGTTTTTCGAGCTTGCTGTATGGAGTGGGGGCGGGCGATCCGGTGACGTTCGCGGCGGTGTCTCTCGTATTGACCGGCGTGGCCGTTTTGGCCTGCTACCTTCCGGCGCGCAGGGCGGCGGGAGTGGATCCGATGGTCGCCCTGCGTCACGAGTGATAGAGTACGCAGTATGTGGAGCGCTCGATTTTTCTTAGTGGGAACGATGGCCGGGGCGGTTTGCTGGGCGCAGGCGGCCGCTCCGCCGCCGCCTCCGCTGCAATCGCCGGAGGTTCACGCGGACGGGACGGTGACGTTTCGATTCAGGGCGCCGAACGCGAAGGCGGTGGAGTTCGGGCGCGAAGGCGCGGCGCGGGTGGCGATGGAGAAGGACGGGCAGGGAGTTTGGAGCGTGACGGCGGGGCCGTGGGAGCCGGATTTTTACGGGTACTCGTTCGTGATGGACGGGGTGGGGCTGATCGATCCGAATAACTCGCTGATGAAGCCGAATTTGCTGAACACGCAAAGCGAGGTTCATGTTCCGGGGCCGGGAACGCTGCCTTGGGAAACGAACGACGTGCCGAGGGGGACGGTGCATCATCACTTCTATCATTCGGGGGTGGTGGGCGACAATCGGGACTTTTTCGTTTACACGCCGCCGGGGTACGATGCGGCGGGGACGGCGGTTTATCCGACGCTGTATCTGCTGCACGGGTTCAGCGACGACGCGAGCGGATGGACGGCGGTGGGGCGGGCGAACGTGATTCTGGATAATCTGATCGCGCAGGGGAAAGCGAAGCCGATGATTGTGGTGATGCCGCTGGGCTATGGCGCGCCGGAGATTGTTTCGCGCACGGGACCAACGCTGAGGGACCCGGCGCTGCGCCAGCGGAATTACGACCGGTTTCGGGACGCGTTGTTCACCGAGGTGATGCCGCGCGTGGAGGGCGCATATAAAGTTTCGCGCGAGCGGGAGCAGAGGGCGATCGCGGGGTTGTCGATGGGCGGGGCGGAGACGCTGTTCGTGGGGCTGAACGCGCTGGATAAGTTCGCGTGGATCGGATCGTTCAGCGCGGGAGGGTTGGCGCAGGATTACGCCAGCGTGTTTCCGGGGTTGGACGCGAAGGCGAACGGGCGCATACGGCTGTTGTGGATCGCCTGCGGGACGGAGGACCGGTTGATCGAGCCGAACCGGAAGTTCCGGGAGTGGCTGCAATCGAAAGACGTGAAGCACGTGGACATCGAAACTCCGGGGATGCACACGTGGATGGTATGGCGGCGGAATCTGGCGGTAGTTTGCGCCGCTGTTGTTCCAGCCGGCCGCGCCGTAGGGAGGCGGCGCGGTTGTTTGTGGTTACCTCGGCGGCGGGACGGGCGTCATAATGGGGAGTCCCACCGTATATGAGAAAATCTAAACGCCGGGCTGCCGGGCGGCCGCTCGTTCGCCGCCCACCGAGTCGGCGACCGATCGCCGCGGCAGCGACTCTATTATTCTTAGCCGGACTGCAGACGGCGCGGCCGCAGACTCCGGGCACTCTCCCTAAGTTGATCTCGAAGGACGACGCGGTGAGGATCGCGCTCGCCTACAACCAGTTTTTGCGGGCGCAGCGGCTGAATGTCGATGAGTCGAAGGCGGACGAGATCACGGCGTTGCTGAAGCCGAATCCGACCTTCAGCACGCTGGTGGATACGATCCCGATTTTTAATCCGGGCCTGATTCGGTGGAACACGCAGATTTACGCCGAGACGCTGAGCTACACGGTGGAGCGCGGCGGCAAGCGGAAGAAACGGGGAGTGGTGGCGAAGGACGGCACCGACGCCGCGGCCCAAAACGTGACGGACAACGAGCGGACCTTGCGATTTCAAGTGGTGCAGGCATTTATAAACGTTCTGCTGGCGAAGTCGGTGCTTCAGCTTGCCAAAGACGACTTGGCGAACTTCTCTCAGGAGGTGGATTTGAATCATGCGCGCATGGTGGCGGGCGATTTGGCGGAAGGGGATTACCTGAAGTTGTCGCTACAAAAGCTTCAGTTCGAGCAGGATGTTTCGGCGGCGCAACTGGGGCTGGTGCAGGCCAGGGCGGCGCTGCGGCAACAGCTTGGATACGAATCGGTTGCCGAGGACTTCGACGTGACGGGGACTCTGGCGCACAACAAGCAGCCGGTGACGCTGGAGGATCTTAAGAGAAAGGCGTTGGAGAACCGGCCGGATCTGCAGGCGGCGCACACCGGGGTGAAGCTGGCCAACGACACGGTTTCGCTGGCGTTTGGGAATCGGGCGAAGGACGTGACGTGGGCGAGCGATTACACGTTCCAGAGCATCGGGCCGAACGTTCCGGGCAACGCGATGGGATTTTCGTTGTCGTTCGATCTTCCGATTCACGACCGGAATCAGGGGGAGATCGCGCGGAGCCAGGCGGCGGTGCATCAGTCGGTGGAAGTGGAATCGTCGGTGCAGGTGGGCGTGCTGACGGACGTGGTGAACGCATACTACGCGCTGCAGAGCAACGAACAGATCGTCACGCTTTATGAGAGCGGTTATCTTGGACAGGCCACGCAATCGCGCGACATCAGCAACTACGCGTATCAGCGGGGGGCGGCGACGATACTGGACGTGCTGGACGCCGAGCGCAGCTACCGGGCGACGCAATTGGCGTACCGGCAGGCATTGGCGGCGCACATGATCGCGGCCGAGCAGGTGAACGAGGCGGTGGGGACGCAGGTGCTCCCGTGAGGGGCTTCGCGGTGGCGACGGCGGCGGCGCTGGCGCTGTATACGTGTGGTTGTTCGAAGAAGGCTCCGGTGGCGGAGGCGTCGGCTCCGGCGGACGAGGCGGCGCTGTTCGAGGTGCCGCAGCAACAGCTTCCGCATCTGAAGATCGCCGCGGTTCGAAGGACGGCGTGGACGACGATCGTCCGCACTACGGGGACGGTGGATTGGAACGCGAACCATACGACGCAGGCGATCACGCAGGTGAACGGGCCGATCTCGCGGCTGCTGGTGGACAACGGCGCCGCGGTGACGGTGGATCAGCCGCTATTGTATGTGTCGAGTCCGGACGTGGCGAGCGCGATCTCGACTTACAAGAAGGCGCAAAACCGGATGGAGTTTTCCAAGAGAACTCTCGATCGCAGCAAGGATCTGTTGGAGCACAAGGTGATCGCGACGAAAGATATGGAAGCGGCGGAGCAGGACTACAACGACGCGCGCGCCGAAGTGGAGAACGATTTGCAGGCGCTCAAAATTTTCGGAGTCAGCCAGAAGGAGATCGACGAGGCGCAGCGTCAAGGCGTCCCGATCAATCCGCAACTGGCGGTGCGGTCGCCGATCGCGGGCGTCGTGGTTCAGAAGCTGGTGACGCCGGGGCTGGTGATTCAGGCGGGCGTCACGGCCTGTTTCACGATCAGCGACACTTCCACGGTGTGGGTGATGGGGCATATCTACGACCGCGATCTGGAAGCGGTGCGGATCGGCGACGAGGTGGAGGAGACCGATTCGTCGTTCCACAGGACGTTCCACGGAGTGATTTCGTATATCGACGCGCTGATCGATCCGGCCACGCGGACGACCTCGGTGCGCATCGTGACGAAGAACCCGGAGGGCTTGCTCAAGAAGGACATGTTTGTGGACGCGGTGATCCATACGCGGGCGGGAAGGAGCGTGCTGGCGGCGCCGACTTCGGCGCTGCTGCGCAACGACGAAAACCTGCCGTTCGTCTATGTGGAGGTCGAGCCGGGAAAATTCGCGCAGCGGCTGGTGAAGGTAGGGGTGGAGCATGGCGAGGAGACGGAGCTGGTAAGCGGATGCCGGGAGGGTGAAAGGATCGTTTCCGAAGGCTCGGTTTTTTTGCAGTTCGCCAACAGCATCCAGTAGACACATCGAATGATTGCACGGATCGTTTCTTTCGCCCTATCGCAGCGGTTCATCACCATCATGGCGGCGCTGGCGTTGATGGTGTGGGGCGCGGCGTCGTTCCGGAAGCTGCCGATCGACGCCTATCCCGATCTATCGCCGCCGCACGTGGAGATCATCACGCAATGGCCGGGCCACGCGGCGGAGGAGATCGAGCGGCTGATCTCGATTCCTCTTGAGGTGGAGATGAACGGGATTCCGAACATCGAGGCGCTGCGCTCGATTTCCCTGTATGGGCTTTCGGCCCTGGAGATGAATTTCGAATACGACACCAATCCGTATTTCGCGCGCGAGCAGGCGTTCGAGCGGATGGCGAACGCCACGCTGCCCAACGGAATCTCGCCCGGAGTTTCGCCCTTGTTCAGCCCGAGCGGATTAATTTACCGGTACGTGCTGGTGAGCCCGGACCACACGCCCCAGGAGTTGAAGACGCTGGAGAAGTGGGTGCTGGAACGCAAGTACCGCGCCGTCCCCGGCGTGGCGGACGATTCGAGCCTGGGCGGCACGACGATGCAGTATCAGGTGCAGCTCGATCCGTACCGGCTGTTCTCGCGCGGGGTGACGGTGCCGCAGGTGTTCCAGCAACTGAGCGTCAATAACTCGAATGCGGGGGGTGGATTCTATTCGCAGGGCGGCCAATTCTATTACATCCGCGGACTGGGGCTGGTGAAGACCACGGAAGACATCGGCAACATCGTGGTGGCGACCAACAACGGCATCCCGACCTATGTCAAAGACGTGGCGAAAGTGGAGATCGGGCACGCGGTGCGGCTAGGCGAGTTCGGCTACATGAAGAACGACGACGCGGTGGAGGGCGTGATTCTCATGCGCGTCGGCGAGCAGGCCCAGGTGGTGCTGAAGCGGTTGGAAGCGCTGACCAAAGAATTGAACGAGCACGTGCTGCCGAAGGATATCAAGATCGTCCCGTATTACGACCGCAGCGCGCTGATCGACGAGACCACGGACACGGTGGAGAGGAACCTGCTCCGAGGACTGGTGCTGGTGCTGGTGGTGCTGGGTATCTTTTTGTTCAGCGCGCGGGCGGCGATCATCGTCGCCATCACCATTCCGTTCGCGCTGATGTTTTCGTTCATCTGCCTGGACTGGCGCCACATTCCGGCCAATCTGCTTTCGATCGGAGCGATTGATTTCGGGATTCTCGTGGACGGGGCGGTGGTGATGGTGGAGAACGTGTTTCGCGAACTGACGGCGAGGCGCGACGAGGAGTACGACCTGATCCAGGTGATCCGCGCGGCGGCGAAGGACGTGGAGCGGCCGATTTTTTACGCGGTGGCGGTGATCATCGCCGGCTACCTGCCGATCTATGTGCTCAGCGGGCCTTCGGGCCGCCTGTTCCAACCGATGGCGGACACGATGGGGTTCGCGTTGGCCGGGTCGGTGATCTGCGCGCTGTTTCTGCTGCCGGTGTTGTGCTCGTATCTGCTGCGCGGCAAGATCAAAGAACCGCGGAACCTGGTTTTCGATTTCATCCGCCGCGCCTATGGCGTCGCGCTCGGCTGGTGCCTGCGCAACCGGGCGATTTCGACGACGATCATGCTGTCGATTTTCGCGGCGTCGTTGCTCTTGATCCCGCTGATCGGCGCCGAGTTCATGCCGCACCTGGACGAGGGCGCGTTGTGGATGCGAGCGACGGCGCCGTACACAATCTCGTTTGAAGAGGCGTCGAAGCTGTCTCCGCAGATTCGCGACATTCTGCGCAGTTTCCCGCAGGTGACGACGGTGGCGAACGAGCTGGCGCGGCCCGACGACGGCACCGATCCGACGGGGTTTTTTAACAATGAATTTTACGTCGGGCTGAAGCCGTATGCCGACGGCGCGTGGTCGGGGGCGATTCACAACAAGAAGCTGCTGGTGGATGCGATCAACAAGAAGATGTCGGCGTTCCCGGGCGTGATTTTCAACTACACCCAGCCCGCCGAAGACGCGGTGGACGAAGCGGAAACGGGGTTGAAGAGTTCGCTGGCGGTGAAGATTTTTGGGGGCGATCTGGCGACGCTTGAACGGAACGCGCGAAAGGTGAAGCAGGTTATCTCCAAAGTGCCGGGCATCACCGATATCACGGTGGTGCGCGAACTGGGGCAGCCGAGCCTGACGGTGACGCCGGACCGGGCCAAGATCGCACAATACGGCTTGAACGTGGACGACGTGAATACGATGGTGGAAACCGCGATGGGCGGCGCGGCCGCTTCGCAGGTGATTCAAGGCGAGCGCCAGTTCGATTTGCTGGTGCGGATGCAGGAGCCGTACCGCAAGGACGCGGACGCGATTCAAAATCTGCTGATCGCCACGCCGGGCGGGCAGCACCTTCCGCTGAGCCAGTTCGCCGATATCCAGGTGACCAGCGGCGCTTCGTTCATCTATCGCGAGTCGAATTCGCGATTCATCGGGGTGCAGTTCAGCGTGCGCAATCGCGATCTGGCGGGGGCGGTGGAAGAAGCGCGGCGCGAGGTCAGCCGGCAGGTGAAGCTTCCGATCGGTTATACGTTCGATTGGGGCGGCGAGTATAAGGACTATCTGGCGGCGCGCGATCAGATGAAGGTGATCGCGCCGCTGACCTTCATATTGATTCTTCTGATTCTGTTTGCGTTGTACGGGAACATGAAATTTCCGCTCATCATTCTGTTCAGCGTGCTGGTGACGGAACCGGTGGGCGGATTGCTGGCGCTGTGGTGGACGGGGACCAATTTCAGCGTGTCGTCGGGCTTGGGATTCGTGGCGCTGATGGGCGTGGCGGTTTTGACGAGCGTGATTCTGTATTCGTTCATCAATAAGCTGCGGCTGGAGGGAAAAGATATTCTGACGGCGACTTATGAGGCGTCGATGCTGCGGCTGCGGCCGATCATGATGACGGCGCTGGTGGCGTGCATCGGGCTGTTGCCGGCGGCGACATCGACGGGAATCGGGAGCGATTCGCAGAAGCCGTTCGCGATTGTGATCGTGGGCGGGCTGCTTTCGCGATTGCTGCTGTCGATCTTTCTGTCGCCGGTGCTTTATGCGATCGCCGCGCGCCGCGACGATGTGCTGAAGGTCTGATCGTTATGGGTGGCGAGATTAAGGGTTCGTCGCGAATAACGGTATCAATCCATGGACTCCGCTCCCTCACGGTCACGGCTCGGAAGCTCTTTCCGAGCCGTGACCGTGAGGGAGCGGTTGACACGGTTACTTCATGACGAGGTTTAGGCGAGGTGTTTTTCGGCCATGCGCTGCCACCAGGGCCAGTCGTGCCCGGCGCCATCGCCCCAGACGTCGAGAGTGTGGGGAATGTTTTTGGAGGCGAGAATGGCGGAGAAGCGGCGGTTCTCTTCGACCAGGAAGTCGTTTTCACCGACGGCCATGACGAGGCGGACGGCGGTGCGGTAGCGGTCGAGCAGGGAGGAGTCCTGGAGGGCGGGGACGTAGTCGACGGGGTTTTGCTCGAAGACGTTTTCGTCGAAGTAGCCATTGAGGAAGCGGCGGATGTCGTAGGCGCCGCCGAGGGTGAGGCAGTGGGTGAAGGTCTCCGGGTGGCGGAGAGTCAGGTTCATGGCGTGGTAGCCGCCCATGCTGGTCCCGATGACGCCAAGCGGGCCGCCGGGGTTTTTGGCGCGCACGAAGGGGAGCAGTTCCTCGAGGATGTAGCGCTCGTACTGGACCTGCATTTTGACGCGTCCGGCGGGGCGGCGGCGCTTGTTGTACCAGCTCAACATGTTGACGGTGTCGGCGCAGAATAGTTGGAGGGAGCCGTTTTCGAGGCGGCCTTGAAGGACCTCGGGCATATTGCGGTCTTCGAACTCCGAGCAGCGGCCACCGGAGGTGGGGAAGACGAGCATGGCCTCGCCCGCGTATCCATACATCAGGACTTCCATCTCCCGTTTGAGGAAGCGGCTGCGCCATTGAAAATGTTCGCGAATCAAACCGGTATGTTTCTCCTTCATCCTAGGAGACAACATTTGACGCGGGGTTTGCAGGGGCGGCGGCTTTTGGCGCGGCTTAAACGCCCAACTTCAGACTGCGCCTGCTCTTGGATGTTGGATGGCAAAGTTCATTTAATGTCCCAATGTGTTTCTTGGAGGGAACTTCGTACTAGGAATGCCCGTATCTGAAGGGAAGCGACGAAAGGAGTCGCACAGAACGTGTATGTTCAATCGTCTAGGCTCACTGGAAAGCCCTACCGCCTTTGGCTGGTCATTCTGTTATTCCTTGCCGTTCATGCGACCGTCTCGTTGGCTCAACAACCCGTTTCCGGTCCCGAAATCGTGGTCTACAAGACGGTGGCGGGCACGAAGCTGACGGCGCACGTGTTTCGGCCCGCTGAGAACAGCCCCGGCGGAGCCCGGCCGGCAATCGTGTTGTTCCACGGCGGGGCTTGGTCGATGGGATCCCCGGACTGGGTGTACGACGCTGCAAAGAGATACGCCTCCTTCGGGGCGGTCACCGTCGCCGCGGAGTATCGCCTCTCTGACAAGAACACGCTCATCACCCCTATCGAAGCGCTAGAGGACGCTCGCGACGTGGTGCGCTGGATGCGGCGAAATGCTTCAGAACTTCGCATCGATCCCGGCCACATCGCGGCATATGGAATCTCTGCGGGAGGTCACTTGGCAGCCTCGTTAGCATTCTTCAACTCCGCCGACAAAAACCAAATCAGCGCAGTTCCCAACGCTGCCTTGTTGATCTCGCCAGCCGTTGCCATGGCTCATGATGAGTATTTCCAGGGGCTTCTTGGCAAGCGTGCCCTGGCCAGGGAGTATTCTCCCGAAGAACAGATGGACAATGCCCCGCCGCCAACAATCATCTTTAACGGCTCTCTCGACGATTTAACCCCACTTGATGGGGTCAAGTTTTACTGTGAGCGCGCGAAGCAGCACGGTGGTGAATGCGAGCTGCATATCTACGAGGGCGACGGCCACCTTTTCACTCGTAAGCAACCTTTTAGCATGGACAATTTCGATCCCGACCCTAAAGCATGGGCTGACGCGACGGCTAAAGGAGACGCTTTCCTTGCCGGGAAGGGATTTCTCCCACTATGGCACGCACCATCGAGCAGTTCGGCAAAATAGAAGAACCGAGTTCACCAGTTGAAAGAACAAGAATAGCGCGGCGTCTCTTAAGTGTCATCACCCTCTCCTGGCAGTAGCTTCCGGACGGCAAACCGGAGGTAATCCGCCTCAGACGAAAGCTAGCTTTGCGGTTTTACGAACGGCTGGCTGGGGATAGCTGTCGAGATCAGGGTCTGCGCAGCATCAGACGCAGCGCGTCCACCCTGCCTGCGGGCACCCGCACTATGTGAAGTGCCGCAGGACCTGACATGGCCGCACCGCAGGCCAGGCTCGTACGACGCAAACCAGACTTCGCGGCGAGCGTTCGCCGGCCTGGGGCGAAGGTAGGCTATCGACGATGGCGCATCGCTCGATTGCGTTGAGGCGGACGGATCGCACGAGCCATTGAAAAGAGCCGTCCCGCTCTTTGCGCGCGGCGAGGAATTTCAAATTGTTGCGGGAGACCGGCACTGGCATGCTGTCTTTCATGACTACCGAAAGGATGATTTTGTCGCGTCCCTTGACGATGCCGATCCCCGGCGGAGCTTAGCCGGATACGCGGGCGTCGTGGCTCAGGAGTAGAGCGAAAAGATGACAACCTCCGATTGCCTTTTCGATCTCATCATCGAGGACCTGACTCGATAGCGAAGAGTATTCAGCGGCGAAAACCTTCGTGCCGCGGCGCCGCCCGAGCGTGCTGAGCGCCCTATCCACGACATGGAGAGTGTTTGACGAATAGCCGATGAAGACTTTGCAGGCCATGGCAGTCCTAATTAAACGGGCCACGGTATCGCACGGTGAAAGTCCGAATGGGCGAGCAGGTCGGGGGCCGGCGTGTAACCGGGCAAGACCACGAGGGCGACTTGAAGACCGGCGCGACGCGCATGCTTCATGGCCGGGATGCAATCGGTATCGTTGGTTGCCAGCGCGATGAGATCGACAGATCGGTGCGAGGACATTGTCGCCATGTCGAGTCCGATCCGCATGTCAACGCCCTTCTGCTCGAACTTCGGCTCAAAGTCGGCGTCTTCAAGCGGACCGGCAGGAACGTAAGGGATTTTTCGCAGGACATATCCACGAAATTTCAAGACGCCGCGCCTGACGGCGAAGAGGTCTTTCTTGGCGAGCTCGTGCAGCCATTGGTCCGACCCGGTGAAGGTTTTCTTTGCGCCGGAAACGGGCAGCGTAGCGGTTCCGGTGAACGGCGCGCAATCGTAATAGAGGATGCGGAAAACCTCTTCCACGGCCGGCAACGCACATGCCAAGCCGATCTTCTCGATGTAGGCGGGATCGAAGATCTTGCCTGAGCGATTGGCGTGAACTCGAACGTGACCGCCGTCGAGCATAACGGCAATTCTCTTGGGCATATATAAGAAAAGCCTCCAAGGTTACCGCCCTGGAGGCCTTTCGGGATAATGCTCGCCTACGAGCGTAGCGGATAGACTCCAGCGAATCGGCGTTCCCGCCGACCCGCCTAAGCTCAGTATGCAACATCCGTGGGCTGGACGCAAGATGAAAGGTCAACCAAGCGCAATGACGACTTGGCCCTCGGCCGCAAGGTCTTCTAGAATTCTTTTCATGGTCTTAGCGGCGATGCTGGACGCTCCAAGTTTGAGCAGCGAGTCCGCGACTGCCGGCCCAGTCCCTCTTCCCGCTGGCCTGTCGCGATGAACATGTAGTCGCCGTCGGATGTTTTCGCGGCGATCATGGTCTTCGCGTACGGCCGCGTCTGAAGATTTTACCGCGTTCGTCCGGGACCGTGGGCGTTGCGTTGGAATGGGCGAGTCGTTGTGCGCGAGGCCAGCGGGCCGGGACTGCTTCCCGACATTCGACCGCGACTTTCCCGGCACAGTGTCCGGCTCATTTGCCATCGATAGAGCCCCGCGCCGCACGGGTAAGGAAGCCCGATAGGACTCTCAGAGTGCCGGCATACCATGCGCCCGGATCGTTGGCTTGCCGCCTCTATTTTCATGGGACTGCGGAAATCGTTCTGCGCGCATTCGAAGCCGTCCGCTAATAACCTGATCGGGAAGCCTTCCGTTGCATCGATACTATAGTGAGAGGGAAAATTTTGAGACTCAGGATTACCGGGTTTTTCTTAGGGTTTATCGGGCTTTCGCTAGGGGCGCTGGCCGATCAGGTGACGATGAAGAACGGGGACCGGTTTACGGGGGCGATTCAGAAATCGGACGGGAAGACGCTGACGATGAAGTCGGATTACGCCGGCGTAATTACGCTGCCGTTGGAGGCGGTGACCGAGATCAAGACGGACAAGCCGTTGAGCGTGGTATTGAAAGACGGGCAGACGATTCAGGGAACGGTTTCGGCGAGTGGAGGGAGGGTGGAGGTGGCGACGACGCCCACGCCGAGGGTGGTTCCGGAAGCCGACGTGACGGCGTTGCGGGACGCCGACGAGGAGAAGGCGTACGAGCGGCTGCAGCATCCGAGCTGGGATCAGCTTTGGAACGGAAACGTGAGCCTGGGCCTGGCGGGGACGGCGGGCAATTCCGAGACGTTTAGTTTTACGACGGGGATGAACGCTACGAGGGTGACGAACACCGACAAGACGACGGTGTTTTTCACGGCGGTGAAGGCGTCGTCGTCGATCAACGGCGTTTCGGCGGACACGGCGCAGGCGGTGCGGGGCGGATGGGCTTACAACCACAACATCGGCTCGCGATTCTTCGTGAGTTCGTTTAACGACTACGAGTACGACAAATTTCAGGGATTGAACCTGCGGGTGGATTTCGGCGGGGGCTTGGGATACACGTTGATTAAGTCCGATTCGTCGAACCTAGGGGTGCAGGCGGGGGCCGATTATAACCATTCGAGTTTCATGCAAGGGACGGTGGGCGCGGTGGGTCCTCCGATCGAGCGCGGCGGAGATGTACTGGGGCGACGATTATAGCTATAAATTGAGCAAGAATTCGTCGCTGGTGCAGAGCTTCCGGATGTTTAACGACGTTTCGCAGTTGGGGCTTTACCGGATGAACTTCGACGCGGGGGCGACGACGCAATTGAAGAAATGGCTGACGTGGAACGTGACGTTGAGCGACCGGTATTTGAGCGATCCAGTGCCGGGACGGAAGACCAACGACGTGATTTATTCGACGGGGCTGGGAATCGCGTTCTCGCATTGAGGGGGCGGGAGCGGTTGGGGGCGATTTGCGCCGCGCGGCGGGGGTGCTGTACCATGAGATTTAGTGGCCGGAACGAATTCCGTACCCGTGTGTCCATGCGGGCGGGGCCTTTCAAACCACAATCGACGCAATCGCGGGAAACATTGGGAGAAGTCATGTCATGCAGGCCGTAATCGAAACGGGCGGGAAACAATATCGCGTGTCGCCGGGCGACACGATCGAAGTGGAGACGCTGGAAGGCGCCGCGGGCGAGGCGGTGGAGTTCGGCCGCGTGGTGGGCTTGTTCGGCGACTCAAATGAGTGGATCGGCGGGGACGCCGTGAAGCAGGCGAAGGTGACCGGGACGATTGCCGGGCACGGACGCGGCGAGAAGCTGCTGGTGTTCAAGTTCAAGCGCAAGAAGCAGTACAAGCGCACGATCGGCCACCGGCAGAACTTCACCCGGGTGACCGTAAACGAGATTTTGGCGTAGGCGGGAATAGTCATGGCACACAAAAAAGGTTTAGGCAGTTCCAAGAACGGGCGCGATTCGAACGCGCAGCGGCTGGGCGTGAAGCGGTTCGGAGGGGAAGTGGTGACGGGCGGATCGATTCTGGTGCGGCAGCGCGGGACGCCATTCAAGCCCGGCGAGAATGTGGGGCGCGGCAAGGACGATACGCTGTACGCCTGCGTGCCGGGGATCGTGGTGTTTCACGACCGGGGCCGGATGGGCAAGTTCATTAGCATCCGCACCGGCGCGGAGTAGTTCGTCATCGCGGTTTAAACGCGGCGAGGGACCGCGAGCCTTTTCCGGTGCGCGGCCTTTTCGTTTTTACACGGGTATTTCCATGTTCATCGACGAAGTCCGCATTTGGGTGAAGGCCGGGGACGGCGGAAACGGCTGCATGGCGTTCCGGAGGGAGAAGTTCGTGCCGAGGGGCGGGCCGAGCGGCGGGGACGGCGGACGCGGCGGGGACGTGATTCTGGTTTCGACGCCGCACCACAACACGCTGCTGCATTTCCGGTTTAACCCGGAACACAAAGCGGAGCGCGGGCGGCATGGGGAGGGGAGCAACCGGACGGGGCGGGATGGAGCGTCGATCGAGCTGCCGGTGCCGGCGGGAACGGTGGTCTACGACGAGGAGACGGGGGAGACGCTGTACGACTTCAAGGCCATCGGCGAGCGGTTCGTGGTGGCGCACGGCGGAAGAGGCGGGCGGGGGAATCAACATTTCGCCACTTCGACGCACCAGGCGCCGACGGAGCATGAGGACGGGAAGCCGGGGCAGGAGCGGCGGCTGAGGTTGGAGTTGAAGCTGCTGGCCGATGTGGGGCTGGTGGGGTTTCCGAACGCGGGGAAGTCGACGTTGATTTCGCGCATATCGGCGGCGAAACCGAAGATCGCCGATTATCCGTTCACGACGCTGGTGCCGAACCTGGGCGTGGCGAGCGCGGGGGAGCGGACGTTCGTGGTGGCGGATATTCCGGGGCTGATCGAAGGGGCGCACGAAGGGCACGGGCTGGGGATTCAGTTTTTGCGGCATGTGGAGCGGACGAGGCTGCTGGTGCATCTGGTGGACGTTTCGGAAGCTTCGGGGCGGGATCCGGTGGAAGATTTTCGCGTGGTGATGGAGGAATTGAAAAGCTTCAGCGAGGAGCTGGCGGCGAAGCCGATGATTCTGGCGGCGTCGAAGGTGGACGTGGCGCAGGATGCGGCCAGGGTGGAGGCGGTGAAGGAGCTGGCGGAGGAGCGGGGGCTGAAGTTTTTCGCGATATCGAGCGTGACGGGCGAGGGGATCGAGAGTTTGAAATTCGCGATGGCGGAGGCGGTTTTCGCTCATGTTGCCGGCGAAGCGGCCGATAAGACGGGCGAGAAGGTTGAACCATGAATGCCATTTCATCGGCGGTGTCGGGCATCGACGCGGCGCAACAGACGCTGGAAGGGGCCGCGGCGCGGATCGCGCAATGGGGAGTGGCGCAGCCGGCGGATAGCGTGAGCCTGAGCGGCGACGCGGTGGCGCTGATGCAGGCGCGCAACGAGACGGCGGCGAACGTGAAAGTGATTCAGATGGCCGACGCGATGGCGAAGACGCTGCTCGACATCACGGGCTGAGTTCGCTACTTGTCGAGCAGGCTGCCGGAGCGGACGTAGTTTAAGATCACCGAGGGGAAGACGCCGAGGAAGAGGGTGCCGATGGCGGTGGCCCAAAGAGCCACGCGGATGCCAGGGGACGGCGGTTCCAGGGTATCGGTGGAGGCGGTGGGTTCCTTCATGTACATGACCACCAAGACGCGCAGGTAGTAATATGCGCCGACGGCGCTGTTGAGCAGGCCGAAGATGGCGAGCCAGATCAGATGGGAATCGAGCGCGGCTTTGAAGATATAAAACTTGCCGAAGAAGCCGCCGGTGAGAGGCATGCCGATTAACGACAGCAGAAAAACGGTGAAGAGGCCGGCGGTGCCGGGTTGCTTCCAGCCGAGGCCGGCGTAGTCTTCGATGTTGACGTAGCGTTCGCCCTGGCGCGAGAAATAGGTGACGACGGCGAAGGCTCCGGCGTTCATCATGGCGTAGGCGGCGAGGTAGAACATGGCGGCGGCGACGCCGATTTGGCTATCGGAGGCGAGGGCGACCATGACGTAGCCGGCGTGGGCGATGGAGCTATAGGCGAGCATGCGCTTGATGTTGGTTTGAGAGAGGGCGGCGAAGTTGCCGACGGTCATGGTGAGCAGGGCGGAGGACCAGACGAACGGCTCCCAACGGGCGCTGAGGGGCTGGAACGCGGTGATGTAGACGCGCAGGAAAATGGCGAAGGCGGCGGCTTTGGGGCGCGGCGGACATGAAGAGGGTGACGGGCGCGGGCGCGCCTTGATAAACGTCGGGAGTCCAGATTTGAAAGGGGGCGGCGGAGACTTTGAAGGCGAAACCGACGAAGAGCAGCGCGGCGGAGACGCCGACCAGGACGGAATCGGGCGGGACTTGGCCGCTCATGAGCGCGTAGCGGATCTGGTCGAGATTGGTGCTGCCGGTGACGCCGTAGATCCAGGCGATGCCGTAAAGAAGGAAGGCGGTGGCGAAGGAGCCGAGGAGGAAATACTTGATGGCCGCTTCGTTGTTGCGCTTGTCGTCGCGAAGATAGCCGGCGAGGACGTAGGTGGCGATGGAGGAGATCTCCAGGCCGATGAAGACCATGATGAGGTTGTTGGCGGCGGCCATGACGCACTGGCCGGCGAGGGAGAACAGGATGAGGGCGTAGAATTCGCCCGCGCCGGCCTTTTCGTTCTGGAGGTATTTGGAAGAACAGAGGACGGTGAGGACGCCGACCGCGAGGACGAGGATGCGGAAGAAGGTGGCGAATCCGTCGACGATCAGCATGTTCGAGAAGGCGTAACCGGGATTTTGACCGGCGATCCAGGCGGCGGCGATGGAGGCGGCGAGGGAGGCGAGGGTGAAGTAGGCGAGGCCGTTCTTCCGCGGTCCTTTTAAGAAGGCCGCGAGCAGCATGACGATGGTTCCGGCGGCGGTTAGGATCGTTTCCGGGAGGAAGCGGAGATAGTCGAGCGAGGAGGGAAGGAAATTAGCGGGCATGGAAAAATCCTTCCAGGGACGCGAGAACGCCGGTGGGGTTCTTCACTTGAGTCTCCGCGTTGATCTTGCTGCCGGCGAGGATGCGGGCGTTGGTGGAGGAAACCGAGGGAAGGAAGCTTTGGCTGAAGACGCCCATCCAAACCATCAGCAGGACGAGCGGGACGGCGGCGGCCCATTCGCGGGCGGTCATGTCGTGCATGTGGTGGGTGACTTCCTCCGATGGCTTGCCGAAGAAGACGCGCTGATAGAGCCAGAGCATGTAGCAGGCGGAGAGGATGACGCCGAGGGAGGCGAAGACGGTCCAGCGGAAATCGACGGTGGCGGTTCCCTGGAGCACGAGGAACTCGCCGATGAAGTTGTTGAGAGTGGGCAGGCCGATGCTGGCCAGCATGCAGATCATGAAGACGGCGGCGAGTTTGGGGGCGGGAGTGGCGACGCCGCCATAGGCGGAGATTTCGAGCGAGTGGCGCCGTTCGTAGAGGAAGCCGACCAGCAGGAAGAGGGCGCCGGTGGAGATGCCGTGATTGAGCATTTGGTAGACGGCGCCGTCGAAGCCGGGCTGGGTGAAGGAGAAGATTCCGAGGACGACGAAGCCGAGGTGGCTGACGGAGGAATAGGCCACGAGCTTCTTCATGTTGGGCTGGACCATGGCGACGAGCGCGCCGTAGACGATGCCTATGATGGCGAGGACGGCGATCCAGGGCGCGTTGCTATGCGCGGCGTTGGGGAACATGGGAACGCAGTAGCGCAACATGCCGTAGGTGCCCATTTTCAGCATGACGGAGGCGAGCATGATGGAGCCGGCGGTGGGCGCTTCGACGTGCGCGTCGGGGAGCCAGGTGTGGAGCGGGAAGATGGGAACTTTGATGGCGAAGGCGAGGAAGAAGGCGAGGAAGAGCCAGGATTCCTCGCGGCCGGTGAAGGAGAGAGCGCCCGATTGCAGGTGAGAAAGAATGACGGTGTAATCGAAGGTTCCGGCGCGGCCGTAGAGATAGATGATGGCGACGAGCATGAGCACGGAGCCGGCGAAAGTGTAGAGGAAGAATTTCAGCGCGGCGTAGATGCGGCGCTCGTGGCCCCAGACTCCGATGAGGAAGTACATGGGAACGAGGGAGACTTCCCAGAAGATGTAATAGACGAACAGGTCGAGCGCGGCGAAGACGCCGATGAGGCCGAACTCGAGGAAGAGGATGAAGGCGAAGAATTGCTTGACGCGATTGTCGATGTGCTTCCACGAACAGAGGACGGCGATGGGCGTGAGCAGCGTCGTTAATATGATGAGCCAGAGGCTGAGGCCGTCGACGCCGGTGTGGTAGCGGATGGCGGGCGAGGCGATCCAAGGGATGTCGGTTTGAAAGACGTATCCGGCGGGGTTGGCGAACCAGTACGGAGCGATGAGGCCGAGCGAGAGGACGAAGACGAGGAGCGAGAAGGCGAGCGTGAAGCGGCGGATGGCTTCGGGATTGCCGCCGGGCAGGAAGAGGGTGATGAGAAAGCCCGCGAGCGGCAGGGCGATGAGGATGTCGAGGAGATTCATCGAATGCTCCCGGCGAGGCCGATGGCGATGAGGGCGATGACGGAGCCGAAGACGACCCAGGTGGCGTAGCCGCGGATGCTGCCCGATTGGACGAGGCGCAGGATGGCGCCGACGCCTCGCGCCCGCGCGCCGATGCCGTTCACGGTTCCGTCGATGAGGCCGGCATCGACGCCTTTCCAAAGAACCGCGCGCGAGCCTTCGACGACGGGCCGGACGACCGCGGCGTCGTAGAGTTCGTCGACGAAATATTTGTTGTAGACGAATTTGTAGAGGCCGCCGAGCGAAGTGGCGATGGATTCGGGCAGGGCGGGGTTCATGACGTAGAAGACGTAGGCGAGGCCGATGCCGAGAAAGCCGGCGGCGAAGGGCAGATACTTAACGAGGCTATCGATCTCCACTTCGTGGATGGGGAACATGGGTTCGAGCCAACGGGGGACATTGATCAGGCCGCCGAAGAGCGAGAGGGCGGCGAGGACGGCGAGCGGCCCCCACATGACGAAGGGCGATTCGTGCGGATGGCGGTCGCCGCGGTATTCGCCGAAGAAGCACAGGAACAGGGCGCGGAAGACGTAGAACGCCGTCATGCCGGCGGTGAGGGTGGCGATCCAGTACATCCACGGGGCGTGGGCGTAAGCGGCTTCGAGGATGAGATCCTTGCTGGCGGCTCCGGAGGTGAAGGGCAGGCCGGCGATGGCGACGCCGGCGCAAAACAGCGTGACGGCGGTTTTGGGAATGTGCTTGAAGAGGCCGCCCATTTTGCGCAGATCCTGTTCGCCGCCGAGGGCGTGGATGACGCTGCCGGCGCCGAGGAAGAGAAGGGCTTTGAAAAAGGCGTGGGTCATCAGATGGAAGATGCCGGCGGAGAAAGCGCCGACGCCGACGCCGAGGAACATGTAGCCGAGTTGGGAGACGGTGGAGTAGGCGAAGACCTTCTTGATGTCGTTTTGAGCGAGGCCGATGACGGCGGCGAAGAAGGCGGTGGCGAGGCCGATGACGGCGACGGCGTCCATGGCGATGGGCGCGTGGAGGAAGAAGGCCGAGGAGCGGGCGATCATGTAAACGCCGGCGGTGACCATGGTGGCGGCGTGGATGAGAGCGGAGACGGGCGTGGGGCCGGCCATGGCGTCGGGCAGCCAGACGTAGAGGGGAATCTGCGCGGATTTGCCGCGTGCGCCGAGCAGGAGCAGGAGGCAGACGACGGTGAGCGTGCCCATCGAGGTTTCGACGGGCATGGCTTTGGCGGCGGCGAAGACGCGGGCGAAATCGAGCGTGCCGAACTGGCGGAAGATCAGGAACACGGCGAGGGAGAAACCGAAATCGCCGATGCGGTTCACGATGAACGCCTTGTTGCCGGCGGTGGTGGCGAACTGTTCGGTGAAATAGAAGCCGATGAGCAGATAGCTGCAGAGGCCGACGCCCTCCCAGCCGACGAAGAGCAGGAGGAAGTTGGAGGCCAGCACCAGGATCAGCATGAAGAACATGAAGAGATTGAGATAGGCGAAGAAGCGGTAGTAGCCTCCCTCGTGCTCCATGTAGCCGATGGCGTAGATGTGAATGAGCAGGCCGACGCCGGTGACGACCATCAGCATGACGGCGGTGAGGCGGTCGAGCGTGAAGCCGGCTTCGATGTTGAGCGCGCCGCTTTGAATCCAGGTGAAGTAATGTTCGGAGTAGGCCGTCTCCATGGCTCCGAGGCCGGCGAGGGTTTTCAGCACCCATAGGAACGATAGAGCCACGGAACCGATGGCGATGGCGTTGATGACGGACTTGGGCAATCTCTTGCCGAAGAGGCCGTTCAGCAGAAAGCCGATGAAGGGGAAAATCGGGATGAGCCAGAGATTCATGGTTTAGGATCAGTTCTTCATGGAGTTGACGTCGTCCACCTGGAGCGTCTGGCGGTTCTTGAACACGGTGAGGATGATGGCGAGACCGACGGCCGCTTCGGCGGCGGCGACGACCATCACGAAGAAGGTGTAGATGTGCCCGTCCACCTGTTTGAACTTATAGGAGAAGGCGACGAAGGAGAGGTTGACGGCGTTGAGCATAAGCTCGATGGACATGAAGACGGTGATGACGTTGCGGCGGTAGAGGAATCCGGCGATGCCGAGGCAGAACAGAATGGCTCCGAGGATGAGATACCAATTGAGGGGAACGCCGGCGCTCACTATTCCATCTCCTTCTGGGCGAGGACGATCGCGCCGACGATGGCGATGAGGATGAGGATGGAAACGACTTCGAAAGGCAATAGATATTGGGTGAAGAGGCTGCGGCCGATGTCGGCGGGGCCGCCGTGGGTGAAGCCGCCGAAGCGCACCAATTCGCCGCGAGGGAGGGCGGCTTGAATGACGAAGCTGACGAGGCCGAGGAAGATGGCCATCAACGGGACGCCGAAGACTTTGACGTAAGCGCCGCGTTTGGTGAGGCGCTCGCCGCCGGCGTTGAGCAGCATGATGACGAAGATAAACAGGACCATGATGGCGCCGGCGTAGACGATTAACTGGGCGGCGGCGATGAATTCGGCGCCGAGGAGAAGATAGAGGACGGCGAGCGAGCCCATGACGCCGACGAGCGAGAGGGCGCTGGAGATGGGATGGGTTTGAACGACGAGATTGATGGCGCAGACCACGGCGACGGCGGCGAGTGTGAGGAAGAGGAATGCGTCCATGATTATTTGGTGAAGAGGGCGGTCATCAACGCGGTAGCGAGCAGGTTCAGCAGCGCAACGGGGAAGAGGAACGTCCAGGCGAAGTGCATGAGTTGGTCGTATCGGAAGCGGGGCAAGGTGCCGCGAATCCAGATAAAGATGAACAGCAGAGTGCCGGCCTTGGCGACGAACCAGAAGAGCGGCATGAGGATGGGCTGGAGGATGGGGACGAGGAAAAGGGCGGCGATGAGGAGGGCGACGGCGCCGGTGACGGGGAAGGTGATGTGGTCCCATTTCCGGTAGGCGTGCGCGCCGTGATAGAAGCAGATGGCGGCGACGGCGGCGAGCAGGGCAGGGGCGACGAAATTGGAAGCGGGGGCGGGAAAGAGAGGATGCCAGCCGCCGAGAAACAGGAGGGTGGCGACGAGGCCGACGGTGACCATGTTGGCGTATTCGGCCATGAAAAACGCCGCGAACTTCATGCTGCTGTATTCGGTGTGGTAGCCGGCGACGAGTTCGTTTTCGGCCTCGGGAAGGTCGAAGGGGATGCGGTTGGTTTCGGCGAAACCGGCGATGAGGAAGATGAGAAAGCTGAGGATCTGCGGGAACGGCATCTGAAAGATGGACCAGCGCGGGATGAAGTGGAAATAGAAGCCGGCTTGTCCATCGACGATTTCGCGGAAGCTGAGGGTATTGAGAAGCAGCAGCGGGGCGGCGATGGCGACGGCGTAAGGAAGCTCGTAGCTGACCATCTGGGCGGAGCTGCGCAGGCCGCCGATCAACGAATATTTGTTGTTGGAGGCCCAACCGGCGAGGGCGACGCCATAGACGCCGACGGCCGACATGGCGAGAACGAAGAGGACGCCGATTTTGAGATCGGCCAATTGCATCCAGGTGCGGACGCCGAAGACCTGGATTTCCGGGCCGAAGGGGATGACGGAAATGGAGATGAGGGCGAAGGCGACGGCGAGGAACGGCGCGAGGATATAGAAAAATTTGTTGACGTGGGAAGGGATGAAGCCTTCTTTGGTGACCAGCTTGATGACGTCGGCGAGGGGCTGGAGAAGGCCGTGCGGGCCGACGCGGTAAGGGCCGGGGCGTAGCTGAATGTGGGCGAGCACTTTGCGCTCGACCCACTGGATGTAGGCGAGGGCGGTGAGTAGAACGAAGGCGACGAGGCCGGCCTTGATGAGCGTTAAGACGTAGAAGTTCATACGATGCCAGACGCCATGCGGCCGCCGATTCGGAAATGGTCAAGCATCATTTGCCTTGGTACAGCGCGCCGGGCGCTTCGAGTACCGAATGAAGGGTGCGCGAATAGCGGCCGAGCGAACCGGAGGTGAATAAAGTGTTGCGGGCCGATTGGATCAGGTCCGGCCGGGCGACGGAGGGGACGCGTCCGTTGACGGCGGCGGTTTGCATGGCCCCACCGGTGGCGATGATCGGCAAAGGAATATTATAGCCGCGGACGGTGGCGCGGATCTCCTCGAAGACTTTATCCGGGAGCCAGATGCCGATGCTTGCGCCGAGTTCTTTGGCGAGCAGGCCGATGATTTCCAGGTCGGTCTTGGTTCCGGGAATTTTGATGGCGGCTTTCAACTGTTGCACTTCGCCGCAGACGTTGGTGACGGTGCCGGTCTTTTCGTAGGCGGAGGCGGCGGGGAAGACGACGTCGGCGCGCTGGGCGGTTTCGGTGAGGAAGAGGTCCTGGACCACGACGAAGGTGGAGGAGGAGGCGAGCGGGCGGCGGCTTAAGGGGTTCGCGCCGATCACCCATA
This sequence comes from uncultured Acidobacteriota bacterium, assembly GCA_963823105.1. Lineage (GTDB taxonomy): Bacteria > Acidobacteriota > Terriglobia > Bryobacterales > Bryobacteraceae > JAJYKC01. Next base: position 374,355 of record CAWGKC010000001.1, on the reverse strand, counting down.
ACGCGTCGAGGGAGGAGCCGGAGAGCATTTCGTCCAGGGTCATTCCCGGCGTTTCGAGCGGTTGGTAGCCGGGGCCGAGATCGGGCAGAAGGCCCATGTCCATCGCGCCGCGGGAGTTCGAATAGTCGACCAAGGCAATGTATTTCACCGGGATGCCGAGGGAATCGCCAAAGGCGACGAGTTGGCGCAGGGCGTCGCCCTTCACGGCGTCGCCGAATAAAACGACCAGTTCCGATTCGGCTTGCAAAAGGCCGCGCAGGGATTCGACGGCGGCGAGTTCTGCGCCCTCGGCATTGCGAACGGATTGGACGGCGATTTTGTCCTCGCGCACGGGGCCGGGGGTTACGACATAGATGTGGCCCTGGTGGTGGCGGACGTTGGCGCGGACCTGCCAGGCGAGGAAGGGATGCTCCTGGGCGAGATCGGTGGCGACGATCAGGACGGCTTTGCGGTCGTAAAGATCGGCGGTGGAGGCGAGCGCGTTTTGTTTTCCGCTGAGGGAATCGAGCAGGGTGGGCACGTCGCCGCTGCGGTGATGATCGATGTTGTTGGTGCCGAGCACTTGGCGGGCGAACTTCTGGAGGAAGAAATTTTCCTCGTTGGTGGTGCGGGTGGAACCGATGACGCCGAACGTCCCGCTGCTTTTGCCGATCTCGTTCCAGCGGGCGGCGACGGAAGAGAGAGCCTCCGACCAGGAGACCGGCTCCAGCTTGCCATTCTTGCGCAGGAGCGGCGATTGAAGGCGGTCGGCGTGATGGGTGAAGTCGAAGGCGTAGCGGCCTTTGACGCAGAGGAACTCGCCGTTGATGCCGGAGCGGTCGCGATTGTTGCCGCGGACGATTTCATCGTTGCGCACGCCGAGCGTGGTTTTGCAGCCGTTCGAACAGTGGGCGCAGACGGTGCCGGTGTGGGTCATCTCCCAGGGCCGCGTCTTATAGCGGTACATGCCGCTGGTGAGCGCGCCGACCGGGCAGATGTCGATGCACATGCCGCATTCGTCGCAATCGAGATGATCGTGGGCGTTGGGAGCGATTTCGGCGATGACGCCGCGGTTGATGACGCCGAGAGCGTTGACGCCCATGCCTTCGTCGCAGACGCGGACGCAGCGGTAGCAGAGAATGCAGCGGGGCGCGTCGAAATAGACGACGGGGGACCATTGCTGCTCGTCGACGTGGACTTTTTGTTCGACGAAGCGGCTTTCGCCGGCGCCGTAGCGGAACACCATGTCCTGGAGCTCGCACTCGCCGCCCTTGTCGCATACGGGGCAATCGAGGGGATGGTTGGTGAGCAGGAATTCGAGCATGCCCTTGCGCGATTCGCGGACGGTGGGGGAATCGGTGTAGACCACCATGCCTTCGGCGACGGGGAGGGTGCAGCCCACTTGTAGCTTGGGCGTCTTCTCCACTTCGACGAGGCACATGCGGCAGGCGGCTTGCAGAGCGAGGCCGTCGTAATAACAGAAAGCGGGAATTTCGATGCCGGCTTGCTTGGCGGCATTGATGACCAACGTTCCAGGCGCGGCCTGGATCGGCTTGCCATCGACGGTGAGATTTATCGGATCACTCATGTATTTCCGTCCAGATCTTTTCGGTAGACGCGCGGGTCATGCCAGCGCCATCTCGTGCCGGTGTTCATAGGGGCAGGGTTTGCCATCGAGATGCGCTTCGAATTCCTCGCGGAACTTTTCGACGATGGAAATGGTGGGCATGGCGGCGGCGTCGCCGAGAGCGCAGAAGGTGCGGCCGAGCATGTTTTTGGAAAGCTCGCCGATCAAAGGGATGTCGCTGGCCTGGCCGTGGCCGTCGTGAACGCGCTGGAGCATTTTGCGCAGCCAGGTGGTGCCTTCGCGGCAGGGAATGCACCAGCCGCAACTTTCGTGGGCGTAAAAACGCATGATGCGCAGGGCGCACTTGACCATGCAGGTGTCTTCGTCGATCACCACCATGCCGCCGGAGCCTAACATGCTGCCGGCCTTGGCGACGGTGTCGTAGTCCATGGCCAGATCGCACTCATCCGCTTTGAGGACCGGACAGGAAGAACCGCCGGGGATGACCGCCTTGAGTTTCTTGCCGCCGCGCATGCCGCCGCCGAATTCGTCGATGAACTTCAGCATGTTGTAGCCGAGGGGAATCTCGTAGACGCCGGGCTTGTTCACGTGGCCGGAGATGCAGAGGAGACGCGTGCCGCCGTTCCTGGGCGTGCCGAGGGCGGCGAAGGCGGCGCCGCCGTCGAGGATGATGCTGGGGATGGCCGAAAACGTTTCGACGTTATTCAGCAGAGTGGGGCTTTGCCAGGCGCCTGAAACCGCGGGGAACGGGGGCTTCATACGCGGGATGCCGCGCTTGCCTTCGATTGAATCGAGCAGCGCCGTTTCCTCGCCGCATTCATACGCGCCGGCGCCGGAATGGGTGTAGCAATCGAAATCGAAGCCGGTGCCTTGAATGTTCTTGCCCAACCAGCCCTTGGCGTAAGCTTCGCCGATGGCCTTTTCCATGACTTCGATCAGATAACGATACTCGCCGCGGATGTAGATGTAGCCTTTATGGCCGTCGACGGCGAGGCCGCCGATCATCATGCCTTCGATCAACTGGTGCGGATCGTATTCCATGAGCAGCCGGTCTTTGCAGGTGCCCGGCTCGCTCTCGTCGGCGTTGCAAATGATGTATTTGGGTTTGGGGTTGTTGCGCGGAACGAAGCTCCACTTGAGGCCGGTGGGGAAGCCCGCGCCGCCGCGGCCGCGGAGATTGGAAACCTTGACCTCCTCGACGATTTTCTCCGGCGCCATTTGCGCGGCTTTCAAAAACGCCTTGTATCCGCCGTGTTCGAGGTAGGTTTCGATGGCGGCGGAATTGGGAACGGTGAAGCGTTTGGAAAGTATCTTGACTTCAAGCGGGTTGGGTTCGTTGTAGAGCATCCGCGGATTTCCCTATTGCGCTTTTCGAAGGCCGTCGAGGAGCATGTCGAGCTTCTCCGGCGTGACGTGATGATGAAACTCGTAGTTGATCTCGACGGCCGGGGCCCAGGAGCAAGCGCCCATGCATTCGACTTCTTCGAGCGAGAAGACTCCGTCGGCCGCCGTTTCCTTGTGCCCGATGCCGAGTTTCCGTTTGGCGTGCTCGTATAACTCTTCGCCTCCGACGAGCAGGCAACTGATGTTGGTGCAAACCTGGACGTGATATTTCCCGGCCGGCTTGGTGTGCAGCATGGAATAATAGCCGACCACTTCGTCCACCTGCAGCGGCGTTACTTTGCAGCGCCGGGCCACTTCTTCGACCAGTTCGCGGGTGATGGAGCCAACCTCGTCCTGGGCGTAGATGAGCATCGGCACCACGGCCGAGCGCTCCCTGCCGGGCGGGTAGATTTGGAGCATGTTGGCGAATCGGGATTCGAGTTCGGGCGAGAATGTCATTAGCGGTCCACGTCTCCCAGAACGAAATCCATGCTGCCCATGGAGGCGATGGAATCGGAAAGCATTTTGCCTTTCAAAAGCACGCCGAGAGCCTGGACGTTGCCGAAGCTGGGGGTGCGCATGAAGACGCGATAGGGCTTGGCGGTGCCGTCGCTGACGACATAGTAGGCGATCTCGCCGCGGGGCGATTCGATGGCCTGATAGGCTTCGCCGGAGGGGACGCGAAAGCCCTCGGTGACGAGTTTGAAATGGTAGATCAACGCTTCCATCTGCGTTTTCATTTTTTCGCGGTCGGGAAGAACGACTTGGGGCGCGTCGGCCTTCCACGGGCCTTCGGGCATGCCGTCGAGCGCCTGGCGGACGATGCGGGTGCTCTGGCGCATCTCCTCCATGCGCACCTGGTATCGAGCGTAGACGTCGTTATCGGTCCGGGTGACGGTTTGGAAATCGAACTTTTCGTAGCTGGAGTAAGGCTCGTCCTTGCGAATGTCCCAGTTCACGCCGGCGGCGCGCAGCATGGGGCCGGTGATGCCCCAATCGAGCATGTCCTCAAGCGAAACGTAGCCTACTCCCTTGGTGCGCTTCAGCCAGATGGGGTTGTGCTCGAGGAGCGATTCGTATTCGTCGATGCGGCTGGGGAAAACGTCGATGAACTTTTTCACGCGCCGCTGCCAGCCGCGGGGAGGCTCCAGGGCAAGGCCGCCGACGCGGATGTAGCTGGTCATCATGCGCTGGCCGGAGAATAACTCGAAGATCTTCAGCACTTCTTCGCGCTCGCGGAAGCAATAGAACAACATGCTCATTGCGCCCATGTCGAGGGCGTGGGTGCCGAGCCAGACCAGATGGCTATTGATGCGCTGGAGTTCGACGAGCAGGACGCGCATCCACTGGGCTTTGGGAGGAATTTCGATATCGCCGATCAGCTTTTCGACGGCGAGAGCGTAGACCAGGTTGTTCGAGAGGTTGGCGAGGTAATCGACGCGGTCGGTGAGGGTGGTGACCTGCTGCCAATTGATGGCCTCGCATTGTTTTTCGATGCCGGTGTGGAGATAGCCGATGTCGGGAACGGCGTTGGTGATCACTTCGCCATCGAGATCGACGACGACGCGCAGAACGCCGTGGGTGGAGGGGTGCTGCGGCCCCATGTTTACGGTCATCCGGCGCTTGCGCGCGTCGGGAGGGGACGCGAGGGGATCGAGAATGGGCGGCGCTTCCTTGACGTCCTGCATGTCGGCTAATCCTTGTAACTGTACTTATAACCGTGTACGGGATAATCCTTCCGCAACGGGTGGCCTTCCCAATCGTCCGGCATCAGAAGGCGGCGCAAATCGGGATGGTTGCGGAAGCGAACGCCGAAAAGATCGAAGACCTCGCGCTCGTACCAGTTGGCCGCGTTCCAGACGGAGGTGACGGAATCGATCTCGGGCGCGCCGCCGGAGAGCTTACATTTGAGACGAAGGCGCCATTTTTTTTCGATCGAATGAAGGTGATAGACGATTTCGAAGCGCGGCTCGGCGGGAAACCAATCGACGGCGGTGACGGAACTGAGGCGGCTGCACCCCTGTTCGTCTTTCAAAAAGCGGCAGGCTTCGACGATGCGCGCGGCGTCGAGGAGGAGGGTGACGTCGCCGTGGGAGGCGTGACCGCCGGAAACGATGGAGGGATCGCGGGCCTCAAGGGCGGCGGCTGGGGCATAGGATGAAACGGATTCCGGCAACATTCCTAGAGTCTCGTCGTGTCCGCTTCGGACCAGTCTAAAGCGCCCTTCTTCCAGATGTAGACGAAACCGGAGACGACTACGACGATGAACAGGAGCATTTCAACGAAGGCGAACATTTTCAGCTCGCGATAGACGACGGCCCAGGGGTAGAGGAAGATGGCTTCGATGTCGAAGAGAATGAAGACGATGGCCACTAAATAGTATTTGACGCTGACGCGGCCCTGGGCGTCGCCGACGGCCTCCATGCCGCATTCGTAGGCGGAATCCTTGACCGGGCCCCTGGTGCGCTTCCCGAGCAAATACGAGACGGAGGTGAGGGCGCCGGCAACCAGCACGGCAAGGATCACCTGCACCAGGACCGGGAAGTACACTTCCGGGTAAGAATTAGGCATCGAAATCGACTCCGGCTGTGAATCTTATACTCTGACTATAATGAGGGGCGGAACCAGTGTCAAACCAAGTCCAGCCCGAGCGCTCCGGAAAACGGAGGGACGATCGAATGGAAATCGTCGTAAACGGCAAGCCGGCCAGCGTTCCGGCGGGTGTGACGGTGGAGGATTTGCTGGCGGAACTGGGCATCGACCGGGGGCGGGTGGCGGTGGAATTGAACCGGAGCATCGTGCGGAAGAGGGACTGGGCGGGGGTGAAAGTGGAGGCGGGGGCGGCGGTTGAGATCGTGCAATTCGCTGGCGGGGGGTGAGGAAAGCGAGGGGCGGGTGGATTGCCTCTTGACTTAGGCCGCAAGTCAAGTAGAATCAGAATGACTGTAGTCGATCCTAAAACGCGGGCGGGGCAACATGTTCAAAACAAAGAAAGCTCGTCTTGATGCACAGGGCGAGGACAAAACTTACAGCAGCACCGACGTCTCGCGCATCGCGCAAGTGAGCCTTCGGCAGTTGCAATGGTGGGACGAGCGCAAGGTGGTAAGCCCGCGGCACGAGGGGCACAAGCGGATCTATCTGGCCGAGGAGGTGATCGAGATCACGGTGATCGCCGAACTCCGCCGGAAGGGTTTTTCGCTGCAGAAAATCCGGCGCGTGTTGCGCTTCCTGCAACGGGAGATGGGGCGGAGGTTGGCGGAATTACTGGACGGCAATTCCGATCTTCACCTGATTACCGACGGGCGTTCGATCTTTCTGGAAGACCGGCACGAGCGGATCATCGACGTGTTGAAGAACGCGAAACAGCCGATGTTCCTGGTCTGCGTGAGCGACCAGGCGCGGCGGTTGGACGTGCCGCCGGCGCGCAAGCCGGTGAAGTCGGAAGGCGCGCCGGGCGGACGCAAAGCGCGTCTGGGGTAGGGTCAGTAATACCAGTCGCGAATCCGCACTTCGATTCCCGAACCGGCGAGGGCTTTTTCGAACACGCTTAAGTCGCTGCCTTTGTAATGGTAGGGGTAGACGATCTTAGGGTGGAACGCGCGAACGGCGTCCGCGGCTTCCTCCGGAGGCATGGTGTAGGGCAGGTTCATGGGGATGAAGGCGACATCGATGTTCTTCAGGGCGCGCATCTCCGGGGTGCCTTCGGTGTCGCCGGCGATATAGAACCGCTTGCCGCCATAGCTGAGCACGAAGCCGTCGCCGCGGCCTTTGTCGTGGTAGAACTTGCCGGGCGACGGGCCGCGCTTGAGGTTGTACATGGGCACGGCTTCGATATTCCAGCCGTCCCAGACGGTAGAAGCGCCGTTGGCCAGGGTCTCGGCGGCGGGCACCTGAGCGGCCACCGCGGCGGGGGCGATGATTTTCGTGCCGGCGGTGGATAATTTCGCGATTTCGGCTTTGTCGAGATGATCGCCGTGGATGTCGGTGACCAGGATCAGATCGGCCTTGGGCAGGCCGTCGTAGTTGCCTTGGCTCCATGGATCGACCTCGATCGTTTTGCCGCCGGCCGAGATCATCAAGCTGGCGTGATGGATCGGGCGTGATTTCGACGTCGCCGGAGGAAGTTTCGAATTTATCGGTGACGCGGGCGGCGGAGGCAAGGCCACCGGCCAGCAGGAGCGCGTTGAACCAAGCCAGGATTTTCATATCCGCGATTCTATCGAATCATCGGGAGGGACGGAAACGGGCGCGCTCCAGTCTATATAATGGAAGTATGGCGACAAGCCGGCGATATCTGTTGATTGCTCCCGCGTTGATTTTGGGCGGCGCGTATTTGGGCGGGCTGCTGGGGCCGGGGGCGGCGCCGGCGGCGGCATCGGGGCCGGAGGATGGCGTAAAAGACAACCTGCAGGCGTTTTCGCAGGTTTACAGCACGGTGGAGCAGAATTTCGCCGACAAGGTGAGCGCCGACAAGTCGATTTACAAGGGCGCGATTCCGGGCATGCTGCGGACGCTCGATCCGCACTCGAACTTTTTCGACCCGAAGGATTTTCAAGCGCTGCGCGAGGACCAACGCGGGCACTATTACGGCATCGGGATGCAGGTGGGACCGCGCGACGGAAAGACGATCGTCATCGCGCCGTTCGGGGGCTCGCCCGCCTATCGCGCCGGACTGCGGCCGGGCGACGTGATTTTGGAAGTGAACGACAAGCGGACGGACGGTCTTACGACGTCGGACATCGCCGATCTTTTGAAAGGCCCGAAAGGCACGCAGGTGACGATCTCGGTGGGACGCGACGGCGTGGACAAGCCGCTGACGTTCAACGTAATTCGCGACGAGATTAAGCGGAACAGCGTGGATCAGGCGTTTTGGATTAAGCCGGGGATCGCCTATATGGCAATCACGTCGTTCAACGAAACCACGAGCCACGAGATGGACGACCAACTGAGCGCGTTGGGCGAGGACAACATCAAGGGCCTGGTGATGGATCTGCGCGGGAATCCGGGCGGGCTGTTGAACGAAGGCGTGGCGGTGGCGGGACATTTTCTGCGGAGGAACGAACTGGTGGTGTCGCACCACGGGCGGTCGTCGCCGGAGAAGCCGTATTTCGCCAAGGGAAGCGCGGACGGAGGGAAATATCCGATCGTGATCCTGGTGAACGCTTATTCGGCCTCGGCGGCCGAGATCGTGACCGGCGCGCTGCAGGATCACGACCGGGCGTGGGTGGTGGGCGACGTCACGTTCGGCAAGGGGCTGGTGCAGACGGTGTATCCGCTGAGCGAGAATACCGGTTTGGCGTTGACGACGGCGCACTACTACACGCCCAGCGGGCGGTTGATTCAGCGGGATTATTCCAACATTTCGTTCCTCGATTATTATTACGGCAAGCACGTCGAGCCGAAGAATCCCGACCGACGTGAAGATGACCGACAGCGGGCGGACGGTTTACGGCGGCGGAGGGATTACGCCGGATGAGAAAATTCCGATGCCGAAGCTGACCAAATTTCAGACGGACCTGCTCTTCCGCAAGTACGCGTTCTTCAATTTCACCGCCAATTACTTCGGGGGCAAGCCGGCGAAACTGCCGAAAGGCTGGGAGCCGGATAACGACATACTGAATCAATTCCACGAATTTCTACTGAAAAACAAAGTGGAGTTCACGGAAGCCGACTGGGCCGAGAACAACGATTGGATCAAGGCGCAGTTGAAACGCGAGATGTATATCACGGCGTTCAGCTACGAGGCTTCGCAGAAAGTGGCGGCGGAAACCGATCCGGTGGTGCTGAAGGCGGTGGCGGCGATGCCGCAAGCGGTGGCGCTGTTGGAGAAATCGAACAAGCTGGTGGTGCAGCGGACCTCCGGGGCCGCGGCCGGCGAGTAAGGATGGGGCAAGGAAACGGTGCGCCGCAGATCGCCGTTCTCGACGCGGGCGGCCAGTACTGCCATCTGATCGCGCGCAAGATACGCGATTTGGGCGTGTCGTCGGAGGTGCGGCCGAGCGAAACGGCGGCGGAGGAGTTGCGGGGCTACAGGGGCATCGTGATTTCCGGCGGGCCGGGCAGCGTCTATGAAAGCGGCAGCCCGAAGATCGATCCGGGGATTCTGAGCCTGGCCGGCACGCCGGTGCTGGGCATCTGCTATGGCTTGCAGTTAATGGCGCGGGAGATGGGCGGCGGGGTGAAGAAGGGCGAGAAGGGCGAGTATGGGATGGCGGTGTTGCATCGCATCGCGGCGCACGACCTGCTGGCGGGGTTAAACGGCGAAACGCGAGTGTGGATGAGCCATCGCGACGTGGTGGAAGAAGCGCCTCCGGGTTTCGACGTGCTGGCGACAACGGGAGAATGTCCGGTGGCGGCGATGGCCCACCGAAGCCTTCCGCTCACCGCCCTGCAGTTTCATCCCGAGGTGGTTCACACCGAGCACGGCCAGGAGATCTATTCCAATTTTCTGTTCCGCATCTGCGGCTGCGAGAAGGACTGGGACCCGCGCGGGCGCGTTCCCGGCATCGAACGGGCGATTCGCGAGACCGCCGCGGGGCGAAACGTATTCTTCTTCGTGAGCGGCGGCGTGGATTCCACCGTCGCCTACACGCTGTGCCTGCGCGCGCTGGGGGCCGAGCGCGTTTACGGAGTCTATGTGGACACGGGGCTGATGCGCGAGGGGGAAACGAAATTCGTGCGGGAAGTCTTCGCGGACCTGGGCGCGACGGCGTTTCGCGTAGAGGACGCCTCGGAGGCTTTCCTGCGCGCGCTTGAGGGAGTGTGCGAGCCGGAGGAGAAGCGCAAGCGCATCGGCGAGGAGTTCGTCGCCGTGCAGGAGCGGATCCTCGGCGGCGGGTTTTTCGACGGTCATTGGATTCTCGGACAGGGCACGATTTATCCCGACACGATCGAATCGGGCGGGACGGCGAAGGCCGATCTGATCAAGACGCACCACAATCGCGTGGCGGGGATTCAGAAGCTGATCGAGGAAGGGCGCATCGTCGAGCCGCTGGCGTCGTTTTATAAAGACGAGGTGCGCGAGATCGGCCGCGAGATCGGCGTTCCGGAGCCGTTTCTTTCGCGGCACCCTTTTCCTGGTCCCGGATTGGCGATCCGATGTCTCTGCACGGAGACAGAAGCGCCGCTGCAACGGGTGGAGGAGGGGTGGATCGCGCCGGTGCGCTCGGTGGGCGTGCAGGGCGACTCGCGCAGTTACCGTTCGGTGTTGATCGTCGATGGATCGATTCACGATAAGGGCATTTACGAGCGGGCGACGGCGCTGGTGAATCGCAGCGCCGATTGCAACCGCGTGGTTGCGTTGTGCGGAAGCGCCGCGCCGCTCGAAACTCTGGGCGTGACGCGAGGCTCGCTTTCGCCGGCGAGGCTGGAACGATTGCGGCGCGCCGATTCGATTGTTCGCGCGTTGTCGGCGAGTTATGGGTTCGATAACGAGGTGTGGCAGTTCCCGGCGATTCTAATTCCGTTGGGGACGGCGGAGCGGCCGGACTCGGTGGTTTTGCGGCCGGTGCATTCGGTGGATGGGATGACGGCCGAATCGGTTGCGATGCCGGAGGATCTGTTAAAGGAAATGGTCCGCCGGACGTTGGGCGTAGAGGGCGTTTGCGCGGTGCTCTACGATCTGACGCACAAGCCACCCGGCACCATCGAGTGGGAATAGCGCGCGCGCCGCGCTCAAATGCGGTGGAAGCTGCGCAGGATGTCGCGCATCGAATAGCGCAGCGCGATGGGGCGGCCGTGCGGGCAGGTCATGGGGCAGCTTGTGGCGGCGAGCGATCCCAAGCAGCCATTCCATTTTCGCGGTATCGAGGCGCATGTTGATTTTGATCGCGGCGCGGCAGGCGACCGACGCGGCGAGTCCGCGGCGAAGGCCGTCGAGCGAGGCTTGCCGCAGCTCGCCTTCGGCGATCTCGAGGATTTCGAAGACCAGTTTTTCGACATCGCCGGCGCCGACTCCGGCGGGCGCGGCTTTGACGGCGACGGTGCGATCGCCGAAAGGCTCGGTGTCGAAGCCGGAGCGCTCCATTTCGCCGGCGATGCGGGCGTATTCGATCTGTTGGGCGGCGGTGAGTTGCAGCACCAGCGGCATCAACAACCGCTGCCGCTCGATGGTTCCCTCCGCTTGTTGACGCAATACTTTCTCGAACAGAATCCGTTCGTGAGCGACGTGCTGGTCGATAATCCATAGCCCGTCGCGTCCGGCGGCGACGATGAAGCTGTCGTGAAGCTGGCCGAGCGGGCGAAGGTCCGAGAGCTCGCCGAGGCTGCGGGCCGGTTCGAAAGCGGTTTCAAAACCGGCGGGAAGGGCGGCGTGCGTTTCCGGCGCGGCGAGACGAATATTTTCGCCTGGAAGGGCCGGCGCCGCCAGCACGGGGATGGGCGCGCCGCTGAAATCGAAGCGCGGCGCGGGACCGGAGGCGCCGCGCAGAAAGAATTCGGGGAGATCCTCGGCGCGCTCGGGCGTTTGCGAGGGATCGGGCACGGCGTCGAAGCGGGCGTTCTCGATGCGCTGCGTGAATTCGGAATAGGGGAGGCCTGCGGCCGGTTGCGGACCGGCGACGGTGGAGGCGGGCAGCGGGATGGCGGCGGCGGGGCGCGAGGCGATCAAACGCTGGCGAATCGCGTCGCGAAGGAAGTCGTGTACGAAAGGCCCGTGGTGGAAGCGGACTTCGGTTTTGGCGGGATGCACGTTGACGTCCACCTCCTCGAAATCGCATTCGAGGAACAGCAGCGCGACGGGAAAACAGGCGGGAGGCATCAGGTTGTAATAGGCCGACGAGAGGGCGTGCAGGAGCAGGCGGTCGCGAATGAGCCGGCCGTTGACGAACAGGTAGATCGAATTGCGGTTGAGCTTTTGCACGTGCGGGGCGGAGACGAACCCGCGCAGGCGGAACAGAATGCGCCCGGCGCCACCGGTCACGGGCAACTCGCGTTCGACGGTTTCGAGATCGACGAGGCCTTCGAGCAACTGGCCGCCGAAGACTTGATAGACGCGCTCGCGCAGCGTGAGAACGGGAGTGAGATCGAGAAGATCCACTGCGCCGTGGCGCAACAGGAAGGCTTTCGATGGATGGGCGAGCGCGTAGTGAGTGGCGAGTGAGGCGATGTGGGCCAACTCGGTTTGGTCCGAGCGCAGGAATTTTTTCCTGGCCGGAACGTTGAAGAAAAGATCGCGCACGGCGATGGAGGTGCCGGGCGGGGCGGGCAGTTCGTCGCAGCGGAGGATCTTGCCGCCGGCGGATTCGACGCAGGTTCCGGTGGATTCATCCGCGGAACGGGTTTCGAGCGTGAGGCGGGAGACCGAGGCGATGGAGGGGATCGCCTCGCCGCGGAAGCCGAGGGTGGCGATGGAGAGGAGATCCTTGACGTCGCTGAGCTTGCTGGTGGCGTGGCGTTCGAAGGCGAGCAGGGCGTCGTCGCGCAACATGCCGCAGCCGTTGTCGGAGACGCGGATCAGGCGGCGGCCGCCGCTCTCGACCTCGATGCGCAGCCGGTCCGCTTGCGCGTCGAGCGAGTTTTCGAGCAGCTCCTTCACCACCGAGGCCGGACGTTCGACGACTTCGCCGGCGGCGATTTTATTGGCGATCAGATCGGAGAGAACGCGAATTCTTCCCATGGCCGGCCTATGCCACCGCGGTCCCGCGCCGATCGGGCGAGGAGGTTGGATGGGGCCGCCGCGCGAGGCGGCCAAGGAGCGGTGGGGCGGAGGTGAAGAATCGCATCTTATGACTATTTTTGGCGGATGGCTGCGATGGGATCGAGGCGCGCGGCCTGCATCGCCGGAAAGACTCCGAAGACGATTCCGACGCCGGCCGAGACGCCAAGGGCGACGGCTAAAGAGGACGCGGTGACGGCGGTGGACCAGCCGGCGGCGGCGACGACGGTCCGCGAGAGTATGAAGCCGAAGACGATGCCGATCAGCCCCCCGGCGATGGAGATCAGCACGGCCTCGGTGAGGAACTGGCGGGCGATGTCGGCCTGGCGCGCGCCGATGGCGCGGCGAATTCCGATTTCCCCGGTGCGCTCGAGCACGGTGGCGAGCATGATGTTCATGATGCCGACGCCGCCGACCAGAAGCGAAATAACGGCGATGCAGACCATCGCCAAATCGAAGTCGAACGCGGTGCGCCGCCTCCGCTCCAGCAAGGCCGCCGGGACGACGACGCTGAAATCGCCGGCGTTCCCGTGGGTGGCCGAAAGAAGCGCCGCGATCCGGCCGGCGGCGACGTTGGAATCGGCATTCGCCGCGACCTTGACGTAGATGCCGTCGATCTCGTCCGTCAGATAGCTATTAGCGTCTTCGAAACGCCGCATCACCGTATTCAACGGGGCGAGGATCGAATCGCCGGGGCCTCCCGCCTCGATTCCGCCGGGACCGCCTTCGACCGCGCGCCCGGCGAGAACTCCGATCACCTGCAGCCAATTGTCGTTGAGTTTTATGTATTTTCCCACGGCCGGTCCGTAGCCGAGAAGATTCACCTTGGCCGCTTCGCCCAGAACGCAGACGGGCGCCGAGCGGGCGTCGTCGCCGGCATCGAAGAACCGGCCGTCGGCGATTTTGAGATCGTCGATCCATCGGAAATTCGGGCGGACGCCGATCAGCGGAGGGATGCCCTGGGCCGGCTTCGGCAGAATTTTAGACGGTTGGAAGCGCTTCCGGGGCGTGAGCATGTCGAGATAGGGAACGTCCTCTTGAATGGCGCGGAAATCGTGGAACGTCAAGCCGGGGGAGATCATGCGCCGCCGCTGGAGTTCGTTGCGGTCCACCGCTTCTTGCGCCTCGACCACGATATTGCTCGCCCCCAAGGCTCCGATGTCGCGCATCGCTTGCTGGCGCACGCCGGCGTTCACCGCCAGCACGGCCACCACCGCGCCGATACCGAAGATCATCCCGAGCATGGCCAGCAAGCTGCGCAGCTTATGCACCAGGAGGCTCGAAAGTCCCATGTACAGCTCGGGTAGGTAGGCGGAAACGCGGGTCACCTAATTTCCTCCTTTCGCATCGGGGACGGCCGCGGCTCCGCCGCTCCGATTCTCATCGCCGCTCGACGCGGCGGAATCCGGATCGGCGAGGGCGGCTTCCTCGCCGGGCTGCAAACCGCCGGCGATCACCGCGATCGATTCGCTTCGTTTCGCCACGACGACGGGCCGCGCCTCGAACCGCGGCCCTCGCTTCACCCACACAATGGTTTTGCCGCTTTTCTCAAAGAGCGCCCGATTGGGAACGAAGATCGCGTTGGGAATGCGTCCGAAGGCGAACCGCACGCCGGCAAGCGTTCCCGGCCGCAACAGAGCCGAAAGCGGCGAACGATCGTCGAGGGGCTCGGGCAGCTTGGCCATGGCGATTTCCTTTGCGCCGAAGTCCCAGCCGGCGGCGGTCGCGGGCACCGCCCTGTTCCGATCTCCAATGGCGAGGATACGCGCGGCGTCCTCTGGCCGGACGCCCAACACGTGGAATAGTTGAGGCATATCGAGGGCCAAGACGACTTCGTATTTCCTGGTGGGATCGCCGGGCGAGCCACTGGCGGCGGCCGCGCCACCCACGCTCTTAACGGTGGCCCGCAACGGCTGCCCGGCGATGGCGTCCAGCAGCACTTCAGCTTCCTGTCCCACTGTCAGGTTGGCCCGGTCGATCTCGCCTACACGGGCCACGACCTCCATTTCCGATGGATCGAGAATGTCGGCCACCGGAACGCCCGCGCTTAACTGGTCGCCTTCGCGAATTTCCGGAATTTGCATGCCGGAGAAAAAGAAGTTCGGCATGTTCGGCCTGACGGCCACGAGTCCGGCGATGGGAGCGAGGAGTTTCGTTTCGCCGAGGCGCCGCTTCTCCATCTCGATGCCGGCGATCCCCTGATTTCTCTTTTCGCGCAAAGCGGCGATTTGCGTCTTCGACCGATCCCGGCGGGATAGCACGTCGCTTTCCAACTCTTTCAACCGCTGGCGCGCCTCGTCGAGAGCGAGCAGGTTGTTTTTCGCCTCCGCGGGCGGAAGCAATTCGTTGCGCTTGACTTCCAACTCGGCGCGGCGGACGCCGTAGCGCGCCGTGAGCAAATCCACGTCGTCCTGGTTGGAGGAGATGGCGGCGTCGGCCTCGGCCTTTTTCAACTGCTCGTCGAGCTGCTCCCGTTCCAGTTGTTTTTCCTCCAGCCGGGCGCGGACCTGGGAACCGTCGAATTCGACGATGAGGTCCTTGGGCTGGGCGAAAGCGCCCAAGGGAGCGATCCTGGTAACCTGCAGCGGGCCGGAAAGATTCGGCGCAAGTAGCGCCGCCGAGCGCGCAGCGCGCAACTCGCCCCTGGCGAAGCCGCGGAGAACGGCCTCGCCCCGTTGGACGCGGATGGTGGCTACGGTTTGTTGGCTCGCGGAAAGGCCGTGCAAGACGCCCCAGACAAGCCATATACCCGCGGCAAGGAGAACGGCCGGCGCGGCGCGAAGAAACATCTTCGTCATCGGTTCCCGCCGCGCTTAGGGATTTTTGGCACGGCGCGCCGCCTCCACCGGGTTCTCCAGCGCCACCACGTCGCCGGGGATCAGCCCCTTCGCGACGATTAAATCGGTGTCGTTGCGTTCGCCCGCCTCGATCGCATGAAGCTGAAAGTCGTTGCCTTTCTGAACGTAGACCGCCGGTTGACCATTAGACAAAAAACTGCCCTTCAACGGAATCAGGAGCCGGTTGCGCACGACCCCGGTAATCACCGTAGCCGGACCGGTCATGCCCGGCCTGAGGCGGGGATCGGGACGTCGAATGGTGGCGTAGGCGGGAAATAATTTCGCGGGCGGACCGAATTCGCGGAACGTCAACTCGGCGACCGGGCCGATAAACTCCACTTTGGCGTGGAATTCCTTGTCCGGAATGGCGTCGACGCGAAACTTCATCGCCATGCCCACGCGAACCGCTCCGCGATCCACATCGTCGAGTTTAAGCTCGATCCTCATCTGGCTGGGGTCGAGGATCTCGGCGACGGCCGAGCCAGCCCAGACGCGGTCGCCTTCGTGGAAGGGCGATGGGGAGCCGAACGATGCAGCGCCGCGGAGGTTGGGAAGAACCTTTACGATTCCGGCGGCCGGGGCGCGAAGAACCATCTCCCCGGCGCAGTCCCCGGAACAGTTGCGGCCAGCGGAGGGTACGCCGGTGGGAACTTGCGGAGGCGCGTCTTCGGGCAAGCCGGCGGAGGCAGGAACTTTTTCGGCATCGATGGACGGCTCTCCGTCACCGGCCGGCTCGGCGATCGCCGGCTCTCCGGCGCCGCCGGCGGCGAGGCCGGTTCCCGAGTGAGGAGCGCCGAAGGCGACGACGATGTCGCCCTTATGGACAAGCTTGCCCGGTTCGGCCAGCTTGAGAATGCGCAGATCCTGCGCCAAAGGCGCGGAAAGCGTGACTAGAGCCGCGCCGCTCACCTCGCCGCGCGTTTCGATCGTAAGCGTTAAGTCGCCGATGCGCGCCTTCGCCACGGGAACATCCACGTTCGGGGCGGCGGCGCCGTAGTGGTAAGCGGCGAACAGACCACCGGCGCAGACCGACAACAGCCCGGCCCAAAGGGCGGCGCGATTGCGCGAGAAGCGGCGGCGGTCCATGGGCCGATCCAGGATCCGGTCCGGGAGCATTTATGGATTCCCCGCATTGGGCGGCCAGTCGAGCGCCACCACGTCGCCCCGCTCAAGCCCGGCCGCAATGGCGGCGGACAGCCGGTCCCGCCGGGCGACGGAGACCTTCCGGCGTATCCAACCGGAATCGTCCTGAAGGAAAACGAAGAGACCGCCGGCCCGGTCCTGGAAGAGCGCGCCCAACGGCGCAACGGCGGCAGCCGAAAGCGGCGGCTCGATTTCCACGTCGGCGCTGACGGACAGATCCGGAGTCGCTCGCGCGCTCCCGCCGGTGACGCGCAGACGGACCGGAACCTGGCGGATATAGTCCGGCCGGGCGCCGGGCGCCGAGGCTGAAACCCCGATGCGATCGACGGTGGCGTCCATGGCGAGATCGGGATAGGCGTCGAAATGAACTCGCGCGGGCGCGCCGAGGCGGATGCGTTCGACGTCGACCTGATTCGCCGTCGCGTCGACCAAGATGGACGAAGGATCGACGATCCTCATAAACGGCTCGCCGGTCCAGATCGCATCGCCTTTGCGGATTTTGGCGAAATCCCCGCCGCGCCAAGTGGTTTCCATGACGGCGATCCCGTCCATGGGCGCCACCACCACCATCTTCCCGGCGTACTCCCACGCTCGTTTCAACTCTAAATCGGCCTGTTCCAAATCCAGCTCCGATTTTCGGACATCGGCTTCCTGGGAGGCGGCGAGGAACGGGCGTTCCTCCAGAAGCTCGCGGTACCGGGCCTGCGCCTGGTCGAAGGCGAGCCTGGCGTTCTCGGCGGCGATGGCGGAGAGCACGGGGATGGCCTTCATGTCGAGGCGGGCTTTTTCAAGCTCCGCCAGCGCGGAGTGGACCTGCTCGTCGTGGGCCTTGCGAATGGTGCCGAGATCGCCGCGAAGGGTGTCCAACACCGCGGCGCTCCCGCCCACCGCGGCCTTGTAGGCGTCGAGGCGGGGCAGCAAGTCCTGGCGGCCGAACTCCGCGACCACTTGTCCGGCCTTCACCCGCGTGCCCGGCGCAACGGCTTCCCGCAACACGATGCGCCCTTCGGCGCCGGCGCCCTCCGGCGACGCCGCGGCCGCCGCGCCGGAGCGCGACGCGAGGCCGCCGGATAACCGCGGCGCGACCAGTGAGACAACGTTTTTCGCCTCCGTCACTCCCGTGAGACGGATCACCGGATGGACTGCGCCCGGCCCAATGGAAGCGGTGCGCACGTTGGCCGAGGGGGGCGGCGCGGGCAATTGGGACCGCCGCCTGGAGGTAACCACGGCGGTAGAGACCGCCAGTCCGAACACGAGCGCGAGCAGGGCCATGGAGCGGTAGGGGCGCTTGGGTTTCACGGCGCGGGCGCCGGGCGGGTAGGAGACGGGCGCGGGCTTGGTGACGGTGGGCATCGTCGGGGACGGCTAAAAGGTTATGACGTTTAGTATGACGCGAACCCGCCAGTAAACGCCGGTGGCCTCCGCCGTTTGCGGGGCGGCGCGGCTTAGCCGCTCATCGACGAGAGGAATTCGCCGTTGCTGCGCGTCTTATTCAGCTTGTCGAGCAGCAGTTCGATCGATTCCACGGGCGAGAGCGGGCTTAAAACTTTGCGCAGCACCCAGACGCGGTTCAACTCCTCTTTCGGCAGCAGCAACTCGTCTTTGCGCGTGCCGCTGCGGTTGATGTCGATGGCCGGGAAGACGCGCTTGTCCACCAGTTTCCGGTCCAAATGGATTTCCATGTTGCCGGTTCCTTTAAACTCTTCGAAGATGACGTCGTCCATGCGGCTGCCGGTATCGACGAGCGCGGTGGCGACGATAGTTAGCGATCCTCCTTCCTCGATGTTGCGCGCCGCGCCGAAGAACCGCTTCGGCCGCTGGAGGGCGTTGGAGTCGACGCCGCCCGATAGCACTTTGCCCGAGGGCGGAACGACGGTGTTATAGGCGCGGGCGAGCCGGGTGATGGAATCGAGCAGGATCACCACGTCGCGCTTGTGCTCCACCAGACGTTTGGCCTTTTCGATCACCATTTCGGCCACCTGGACGTGGCGCGACGCCGGTTCGTCGAAGGTGGAGCTGATGACCTCGCCGCGGACGGAGCGCTGCATATCGGTGACTTCCTCCGGACGCTCGTCGATCAGCAAAACGATGAGCGAAACCTCGGGGTGGTTGGTGGTGACGGAGTTGGCGATGCTTTGCAACAGCATGGTCTTCCCCGTGCGGGGCGGCGCGACGATCAACCCGCGCTGGCCCTTGCCGATGGGGGTGAGCATGTCCATCACCCGGCCGGAGTAGTTTTCCTTGGTGGTTTCGAGCTTGAGCCGCTCGTCGGGATAAAGCGGCGTCAGATTGTCGAAGAAGATTTTGTTGCGCGCTTCCTCCGGCGGCTCGAAGTTGATGGCGTCCACTTTGATGAGGGCGAAGTAGCGCTCGCCTTCTTTCGGAGGACGAATCTGGCCGGAGATGGTGTCGCCGGTGCGGAGGTCGAAGCGGCGGATTTGCGAGGGCGAGACATAAACGTCGTCGGGGCCGGGAAGGTAGTTGTACTCCGGGGCGCGGAGGAAACCGAAGCCGTCGGGAAGGCACTCCAACACGCCTTCGGAGAAGATGAGTCCGCTTTTTTCCGCCTGGGTTTGGAGGATCTTGAAGATCAATTCCTGCTTGCGCAGGCCGGCGGTGCCTTGAACGCCCAGATCCTTGGCGATCTGGTTAAGTTTCAGGATGCTCATATCCTTCAGCTCCACCAGGTCGAGCGTGACGCCGCCGTTTTTCTGATTTTGGCCGGCTCGTTTGCGCGCGGCCGCGCCGGCGTCGAGCGGCTTGCCTTCCGGCTTCGCCTCCTCGGCGATGGCCTCGCCGTTCCGCGGTTCTCCCGCGGCTTCGGCTTCGGCCGGCTTGTGCTCGGACGCGCTTGATTCGCCCTTGGGTTCCGGTCGATCGTCCGGCGCCGGGGTCAGCATTCCCGTCTCCCGATTGTCCAAATTGCTTGCCAAATTTCCCTCGCTCCCTGGCCAGTTACCGCCGAGAATGGCAACGGGGCGTTTCCGGGAGTTTGCGCCCGGATCGCGGCCATGCCGTGGTATTCTTCTTTCTGCGTTTTCAACTTATCGGTTTTCGTGGCGATCACCAAAAATCGCCTTCCATGAAACTCCAGCCAGCGCTTGAGTTCCAGATCTTTATCCATCCATCCGCGCCGCGAATCGAGCACGACGAAGGAGAGCTGCAGCGACTTGCGGACGCTCAAATACGCGTCGACCAAACCTTTCCAGGTCTGGCGTATTTCGAGCGGAACTTTGGCGTATCCGTATCCGGGAAGGTCGACGAACTGGAGTCCGCCCTCGACGCGATAGAAATTAATCATTTGAGTGCGGCCGGGACGGGCGCTGGTGAAGGCCAGCCCCGGTTTGCCGGCGAGGCAGTTCAGGAGGCTCGATTTACCGACGTTACTTCGCCCCAGAAAGGCCACCTCGGGAAGCCCTTCGGCCGGAAATTGTTCCGGCAACGCGGCGCTTTTGACAAATTCCGCCTCCACGCAGCCTCAATGAGTGAGTTCGTCTTCCGGGGAACGAACCATTTCCACCGTCGGCGTCACCGCCGCCAGCGGAAGCGCCGGCAATTCGCGCTCCAGCGCCAAGCGCAACACTTCGTCCATGGACGTTACAAAATGGAGTTTCATCTGCTTCCGGATGTTCTCCGGAATGTCGAGGAGATCTTTCTCGTTATCTTTGGGAAGAATGATTTCGTAGATCGACTGGCGGTGGGCGGCCAGCAGTTTTTCCTTTAATCCACCGATGGGCAGGACGCGTCCGCGCACGGTGATCTCCCCGGTCATCGCCAGGTCGCAGCGGACGGGAATACCGGTGAGCGCGCTGGTGATGCTGGTGGCGATGGTGATGCCCGCCGACGGGCCGTCTTTCGGTATGGCGCCTTCGGGCACGTGGATGTGAATATCGACGTTGCGGTAAAAATCCCTGGGCAGCCCGAGCGACTGGGCGCGGGAACGGACGTAGCTCATCGCGGCGTGAGCGGACTCCTGCATGACGTCGCCCAGCTTGCCGGTGGTCTGCAGTTTGCCGCGGCCTTCCATGACGGCCGCTTCCGTCGTCAGAATCGATCCGCCGACCTCGGTCCAGGCCAACCCGGTGGTGGCGCCGGTTTCATTGACCTTTTCCCGCTCCTGGTCGCGGAATTTCCTGGGACCGAGAAAATCGGACAGCGTGGCGCCGGTGACGGATTTCTTGTCTTCCGGCTGCTTTTCTTTGGCCGCCTGCCGGTTCACCACGGCCCGCGTGACCTTGCGGCAGATGTTGCCGATCTCGCGTTCCAGGTTGCGGACGCCAGCCTCGCGCGTGTAGCCCTGGATCAACCCTTGCAGGGCGTCGTCGGCGAAGGCGACTTCCTTGGCGCTGAGACCGGTCTGCTCCATCTGTTTGCGAACGAGGAATCGCTTGGCGATTTCCAGCTTTTCGACCTCGGTGTAGCCGGAAAGGCGGATCACTTCCATGCGGTCCTGCAAGGCCGGCGGAATGGTGTGCAGCACATTGGCCGTGGCGATGAAAAAGACCTGGCTGAGATCGTATTCGACGTCGAGGTAATGATCGACGAACATGAAATTCTGCTCGGGATCGAGCACTTCGAGCAGCGCCGAGGAGGGGTCGCCGCGAAAATCCATCGACATCTTGTCGACTTCGTCCAGCATCATCACCGGATTCCTGGTGCCGGCCTTTTTCATCATCTGGATGATCTGTCCGGGCAGAGATCCGATGTAGGTGCGGCGGTGGCCGCGAATTTCCGCTTCGTCGCGGACGCCGCCGAGCGACAGGCGGACGAATTTACGCCCGGTGGCCTTGGCGATCGACATCCCGAGCGAGGTTTTGCCCACGCCGGGAGGGCCGACGAAGCACAGTATGGAGCCCTTCGGGTTCTTAACGCGCCGGCGCACGGCGAGGAATTCGAGGATGCGCTCCTTGATTTTCTCCAGGCCGTAGTGATCGGTTTCGAGCACCTGCTGGGCGAAGTTCAAGTCGCGTAGCTCCTTCGACTTTTTCTTCCACGGCACCGCCAGCAGCCAGTCCAGATAGTTTCGCGAGACGGTGGATTCCGCCGACATCGGCGGCATGCTTTCCAGACGCTTCAACTCGGCGATCGCTTTCTCGTGGGCGTCCTTGGTCATCCCGGCCGTGTCGATCTTTTTCTTAAGCTCGTCGCTCTCGCTCTTCTCGCCGCGGCCCAGTTCCTTCTGGATCGCCTTGATTTTCTCGTTGAGGTAGTACTCTTTTTGCGCCTTTTCCATCTGGCGCTTGACGCGGCCTTGAATGGTGCGGTCCACGTTGAGCTTCTCGATTTCGATGTCCAGCATTTCCGCGACGCGCGTCAGCCGGTCCACCGGATCGAAAATTTCGAGCAATTCCTGCTTTTCCTCGATGGTCAATTGCAGATTCGCGCCCACGGTGTCGGCGAGCTTGCTCGGCTCGTCGACGCGGATGGCGGCGATCATCGTTTCGTAGTTGAGGTTCTGGCTCAGCTTGACGTACTGCTCGAAAAGCTGCGTCACGCGGCCGGTCAGCGCTTCCAATTGGGCGCCGCTTTCGACCTTGAAGCTGAACGTTTTCACGACCGCGCGGAAATAGCCCTCGTCTTCGCTGACGGAAACGACCTTGCCGCGCTCGACGCCTTCCACCAAAACTTTGATATTGCCGTCGGGGAGCTTGAGGCTTTGTACGATGTTGGCCACCGTGCCGACACCGTAGATTTCGTCCGGCCGGGCTCGTCCACCGAGGCGTCGTGCTGGGTGGCGAGGAAGATCTTTTTGTCTCCGGCCAAGGCCTCGTCCAGCGCCCGCACGCTCGATTCGCGGCCGACCACGAAGGGCGTCATCATGTACGGAAAAATGACGACATCCCGGATGGGCATCATCGGAAGCCGTTTTGTGTCGGATTTGTCCTTGGAGGTAAGCATGAAAAGGGTTAAAAGGAACGGGTGGACGCGGACGGCAGGGCGGCAAGGGGCCGGGGGAAGTAACTCCGGGAGCCCTAGCCTGCCTTTTCGAGCAGCGCCATGCTGATTTTCTGCGACATCACCATCTCCTTGGTCACGAGGAATTCGCGGACCTTTTTGTAGGATGGCACGTAATACATCAAGTCTAGCATCAGATCTTCGAGGATCATCCGCAGACCCCGCGCTCCCACCTTCCGCTCCATGGCGAGCGCGGCGATGGCTTCGAGCGCATCGTCGCTGAACTTGAGTCTAACATTTTCGAACTCGAACAATTTTTGATATTGGCGGACGATGGCGTTCTTCGGTTTGGTGAGAATCTGCACCAGCGCTTCCTTGGAGAGATCCTCGAGAACGGCGACCACCGGCAGACGTCCGATGAACTCGGGAATGAAGCCGAACTTGATCAAATCGACCGGCTGAATCTGTTCCAGCAGCCCGGTGTCCCGGCGATTGATTCCGCCGCGGCGCAGCGACTCCGGGGTGGGTGTTTCCTCCGGATTGACAAAGCCCATGGTGCGCGAACCGACGCGGCGCGAAATCACCTTCTCCAACCCGACGAAGGCGCCGCCGAGGATGAATAAAATATTCGTCGTGTCGACCGGCGTGAATTCCTGGTGCGGGTGTTTCCGGCCGCCCTGGGGAGGAACGTTGGCGATGGTGCCTTCGAGGATCTTCAAAAGCGCCTGTTGGACGCCTTCGCCGGAGACGTCGCGCGTGATGGAAGGGTTCTCGTCCTTGCGGCCGATCTTGTCGATCTCGTCCACATAGATAATCCCCTGCTGGCACTTCTGCACGTCCCAATCGGAGTTCTGCAAAAGCCGGAGAATGATGTTTTCGACGTCTTCGCCGACATAGCCCGCCTCGGTCAGCGTGGTGGCGTCGACGATGGCGAACGGCACGTCCAGAATCCGCGCCAGTGTTTGCGCCAACAGGGTTTTCCCGGTACCGGTCGGCCCGATCAGGAGGATGTTGGATTTGGAAAGCTCCACTTCCGCGCCGCGCTGCTTGTTCATCTGCACGCGCTTGTAGTGGTTATAAACGGCGACCGCGAGCTTTTTTTTCGTCGCGTCCTGGCCGATCACGTACTGATCCAGGTATTCCTTAAGCTCCAGTGGCTTCGGCAGCTTGTGCGTCGCGCCATAGGGTTGTTCCTGCTTGTCGTCTTCGAGAATCGAATTGCATACGGCGATGCATTCGTCGCAGATGTAAGCGCGCGGGTAATCGCTAGGCGAGGAGATGAGCTTGCCTACGGCGTCCTGGCTTTTATGGCAGAAAGAACAGCGAAGAGAATCGTCGGAACCGGCTCGCTTCACAAAACGCCTCCGGGTGGTAAGAGTCTACACGTCATGTTGGCTTGCGATCGAGCGTGCCTGAATAATCACAGTATATCAGTGAAACGCGATTTTCACGCCAACTGATTGCATAGTCGCAAGTAAGTAATTGAAAATATTGCACTTATATAAGACAATCGCCGTAGTTTGCCCGGCCGGTAGCTGGTGGGGCGGTCTGGCCGCGCCGTACGGTTAGCACGTATGGCCGCGCACAACCGCCGGTCGGGGGTTTCCGGGGCGGGATCGGGCGATGAACGCCGACCAGGCAGTTCCAGGAGCTTCACGAGGCTTCTTTGCGAGCCTGTTCAAAAAGAAAATTCAGCGTCTTCTCCGTCCGGATGTGTCCGGCGATGCGGCGCAGCGTTCCGTCCTTTTCGAGCTTCTTCCGCGTCGCGGCCACCGGTTCGCGGTCCTGCTTGGCGATGCGTTGGACTTCCCGATCCACTTCGTCGGCCGTGGTGTGGATGGCTTCGCGCTCGGCGATTTTGTCGATCAACAGGGACGCCTTCACGTCTTTGGCCGACTTCTCCTTCTGGGCCTCTTTCGCTTTGGCCCAATCGACCTGCAACGACCGCGGATCGATGCCGCGGGAAATCAGACCGCGCAGTTGCTGTTCGATCGCCAGTTCCGTCTGGCGCTCGACGAACGCGTCGGGGATGGCGAAATCGTGCGAGGCGACCAATGTCTCGATCAAGGCGTTTTTGGCCGCCTGATGGGAAGCGTATTCACGTTCCTGAAAGATCGATTTCCTCACGGCCTCGCGCAACTCGTCGAGATTTTGATAGTCGCCCAGGTCGCGGGCGAAATCGTCGTTCAGTTCCGGCCGTTCTTTCGTCCGCACCATTTGCACCTTCATGCGGAAGCGGACGGTCTTGCCCGCCAGTTTTGCCTGCCCGTAGTCTTCCGGATAAGTGACGTCGAATTCCTTCTCTTCCTCCGGCGACATGCCGCGAAGCGCCTCGGTGAATCCGGCGATCGACTCGGGATCGCCCACGTGCAGGCTCAACTCTTCCTGAGCCACCGGCTCCTCGACGCCGGAGAGGCTGTGCAAAGAAACGAGGGCGTAGTCTCCGTCCACCAGCGGCCGCGGTTCGGCGTTGACGAACTGAGCTTTCTGTTCGCGCAGCTCGCCCAGCCGCTTCTCAATGTCCTCGTCTTCCACTTTCGGCTCTTCGTACTTCACGATTAAGCCGCGGTATTCGCCCAGTTCGACAACGGGCGCCACTTCGAATTCCGCTTTGAAGCGCAGCGGCTCGCCAGGCTCGAAATGCACGTCCTTCACGCTGGGGGTTCCCACCACATCCAGGCCTTCGTCGACAAAGCGCTTCTTCAAATGCTTGGGAATCAGACTTTCGAGGACATCCTGGCGGACTTCGCCGGTGAACTTCGATTTAATCAGGCTGGGCGGAGCTTTGCCGGGACGAAAACCCGGCAAGCGGACTTTCTTCTGCAAACCGGCGACGATCCGCTCGGTCTCGGCGGCGATCTCCTCCAAGGGAACTGTGAATTCCAACTCGTGCTTGCAACCTTCAATGAGCATCGCCGGCCTGGTCCATGCCTCCTTAGGTGCCTTCCGACCAGCCGGCCAGGTAGGCTTCCTGTTCGGCGGAGAGGCGGTCGATGGCAACGCCCATCGAGTCCAGCTTCATTTTAGCGATCCGCTTGTCGAGATGCTCCGGAACCGAATGCACGGTCTTTTCGAGCGTGGCGTGATTCTTCAGGATGTATTCGGCCGATAACGCCTGGTTGGCGAAGCTCATGTCCATGACGGAGGCCGGGTGCCCTTCGGCCGCGGCCAGATTGATCAAGCGCCCTTCGCCCAGAACATAGATCCGCCGTCCGTCGCGCATGGCGAACTCCTCGACGAAGTCGCGCATTTCGCGCCGGGCGGAGGCCATCTTAGCCAGCGCCTCCAGGTCGATTTCGACGTTGAAGTGACCGCTGTTACACAGAATCGCGCCGCTCTTCATCTTTTCGAAATGTTCGCGGGCGATAACGGCTTTGTTGCCGGTGACGGTGATAAAGACGTCGCCAATCGCGGCCGCTTCGCTCATCGGCATGACGCGGAAGCCGTCCATGACCGCCTCGATGGCCTTGGTGGGATCGATCTCGGTGACGGTCACGTTCGCGCCCAGCCCGCGAGCCCGCATCGCCACGCCGCGCCCGCACCACCCGTAGCCGGCCACTACCACCGACATGCCCGCCAGCAGCACGTTGGTGGCGCGGATGACGCCGTCGAGCGTGCTCTGGCCGGTGCCATAACGGTTGTCGAACAGATGCTTGGTGAGCGCGTCGTTGACGGCGATAATCGGGAAGCGCAGAACTTTGTCGCGCGCCATCGCCCGCAGCCGGATGACGCCGGTGGTGGTCTCCTCGGTGCCGCCCACGACGCTATCGAGTGAGTCGGTGCGCTTGGTGTGCAGCATCGAGACCAGATCGCAGCCGTCGTCCATGGTGATCATCGGCTTGTGATCGATGGCGGCGTGAATATGGGAGTAATAGACGTCGTTCGATTCGCCCTTGACGGCATAGGTGGGGATGCCGTAATCGCGCACTAGGGACGAGGCCACGTCGTCCTGCGTCGAAAGGGGATTCGATCCGCACACCACGACGTCCGCGCCGCCGTCGCGCAGAGCGATCATCAGATTCGCCGTTTCGGTGGTTACGTGCAGGCAGGCCGACACCCTCACCCCGGCCAGCGGCTTGGTCTTGATGAACTCCTTGCGAATGGTCTGCAGGACCGGCATCAGTTGAAACGCCCATTCGATGCGGCGCTTGCCCAGATCGGCCAGCGCCAGATCCTTCACATCGCAAGCGGCCACACCCTGCGCTACATTGGTCGACATTTTTCGATTCCTTTTCCGCCTTCGAGGCTCTAACGGGCCGCGAGGGCAACCTTGGCGCCTTCTTTCAGCGCCTCCGCTTTATCGGCCGCTTCCCACGTGAACGTATCCTCGGTGCGCCCGAAGTGGCCGAATGCGGCTGTTTTGCGATAGATGGGCCGCCGCAGCTTCAGATGCTCGATCATGGCCTTCGGCGTGAGCGCGAACTGCTCCCGCACCAACTCTACCAAACGGGATTCCTCGACGATGCCGGTGCCGAAGGTGTTCACCATCACCGAGACCGGTTCGGCCACGCCGATGGCATAGGCGAGCTGCACCTCGCAGCGGGTGGCGAGGCCGGAGGCGACGAGATTCTTGGCGATATAGCGAGCCATATAGCAGGCCGAGCGGTCCACCTTCGTCGGATCCTTGCCCGAGAAGGCCCCGCCGCCGTGACGCCCCATGCCGCCATAAGTATCGACGATGATCTTGCGCCCGGTCAGGCCCGTGTCGCCGTGCGGGCCTCCGATGACAAAGCGCCCCGTGGGATTAATGTGATACCGCGTCGAGGAATCGACCATCCTCGAAGGCACCACCGCGTCGATGATGTGTTTCTTCACCTGCGCGCGGAGTTCTTCGTTCGAGATCTCGTCGTGGTGTTGGGTTGAAACCACCACGGCGTCGATGCGCTTGGGATGGCCGTTGACGTATTCGACGCTGACCTGGCTTTTGCCGTCCGGGCGGAGAAAACTCAGTTCGCCGCTCCGGCGCGCTTCGCTCAACCGCCGCACCAGCTTATGCGCCAGCATGATCGGCAGCGGCATCAACTCCTCGGTTTCGTCGCAGGCGTAACCGAACATCAGCCCCTGATCGCCGGCGCCGCCGGTATCCACGCCCATCGCGATGTCCGGCGACTGGCTCTGGATCATGTTCAGAATTCCGCAGGTTTTGGAATCGTAGCCGTACCGCGCGTCGCTGTAGCCGATATCGTCGATTACCTCCCGCGCTAGCTTCGGGACATCCACATAGGTCTTGGTGGTGATCTCGCCAGAGACCACGCAAATACCGGTGGTCACTAAAACCTCGCAAGCCACGCGGCCCATCGGGTCGTCGGTCAACACGGCGTCCAGAACGCTGTCGGAAATCTGGTCCGCCATCTTGTCGGGATGGCCTTCGGTCACCGATTCCGACGTGAAAATATGCTTCATGCTCTCTGCCACGGGATGAATCTCTCCTTAACCGGCAACGTGGCTCCTCCGGTGAGAGAACCCGATTATACCGGCTGCAAACTTCCAGAACTCGTTTAAGTTTCGCGCGAAACGCACCGGTCCTGGCGGCGTCCGCCATACTGGCGGCATGTCCCAATGCCAAGCCGTTCCCGGGCCCTTATAGATTCCTAGCGCGAAACTCAGCTTCCAGTCTATCGCCGCTTCCGCCGGAGCGTCAAACACGCTCGACGCGGATGGACGATGCAAAGGGGCGAACGGCGAGATTCGGACGCTTGCCGGAAGAGCCGCTCGGACGGCGGCTTTTGCGCTAAGGCAGGATTCCGAAGATCGCCACGCCGGTTTGCGAGGCGATGTAGAGTTTTCCGTTGGCGACGGTTTGGGTGACGAACTTGTTGCCGGCGCCGAAGTTGTCGCGGCCGCCCGCGGCCTGGGCGCTGTTATAAAGCTCCTGGGTGAGATCGGTGGCCAGATAGGCGTGGAGGACGGCGGGATTCGCTCCGCCGTCGGTGGCCCAAACGATGCCGTTGGCCGCGCCATTGGCGGAGACGCTCGGGATCGCACCGGGATAGGAGAAGGCGTAGGAACTCATCGACGATGGGGAGGTCCCCAACTTTGCCGTGGCCGGGTTGAATTGGAAGGCCCGCAGTTGGCCGCCTTGAGGGCAGTAGTAAATATAGCCATCGAAATAGGCGGGCGCGGACCAGATGCCGCCCGGCAACGCTCCCGTCAATTGCTGGTAGATTTTGTCGCCTTGCGGATGGTAACCGCCCAGGCTTTTGCGGTGCGTCAGATAAAGATTCCCGTCTTTGCCGGCTCCGACGACCAGGTAATGCGGAATCTTGGAGCCGTCGGGGATCGGCGGCAACACCATCGCCCCGCCGGAGCCGAGATCCACGTCGCCGCCCGACTCGCTCTGCGTGTTGTACATGGTGAAGTAGTCGGTCACCGACAAGAGTCCCGGCGACGGCGTCAGTTCCACAAGGGCGTTTCCGAAATCGCCATTCACGGGGAATCCCGACGAGTTCAGCGTGGTGTCGAAGGTCCCATTTCCCGTCAACAGGAAGATCTCGCCGGAGGGACTCGCCGCCGGACCGGCGCCCGCGCCCCAGATCGCGCCCTCGCTCCCGTTGGCGGTCAGATTGATTACCGATGTCTGCTGGAGCGTGAGAGGGTCGTAGCCCATCACCCAGCTCGTATAAGGATACGCGTCGCAATGCGAGGCCCAGCTTGTGTAAACGACGCCGTTCAGCAGCAGCAACGCGGCGCGATCCTTGTATTGCGCCGGATCGAAGGTGACGTAGCCTCCGGTGCTGGTCGGGCCGATTCCGGGAAATTTCGCGGCGATTTCCATGGGACCGCCGAACTCTTCGGCGCCGGTCGCGAGGTCGAGCGCATGCAGCCGGTGGTGATAAGCCCCCGCCGCGTCCTTGCTCATCGCCACTAAATAGATCGTTCCGCGCGGGCCGGCCTTCAAACCGATTACGGGAGTCGAAGTGATGCCGATGATGGGCGTAACTTGGCCGCAGCCGCGGTCGTCGGAAGGCGTCTCGCCGGGCTTCAACATCGAAGCCCGCCAAAACACCGCGCCGGTGGCCGCGCTGGCCGCGTATAGCGTGTCGTTTTCGGTCGCCACGTAAATTACCTTTTGGATGCCTTGGCCGGGGATCGGAACACCACTCACGTAGAGTGGTTGGGCGTCGGGCTTGGCATCGGTCGGGAGAAAGCCGACTTTCCCGAAAGTCGTCGCATTCACCATCGCCGGAGTCAAGATCGATTCGGCAAGGTTGGCGCCCGAACGGAGATTATCGTTGTGCCACGTCAGGACGTTCACTTGTGCGGCGAGGGGAATGGCGGACCAGAGGATAACTCTTAAGACATGCGTTATGGACATCACGGTACCCTAACCATAACAGTGATGGCATGGCACCGAACGTCTAGAATGCCTAGGATTGTCCCAGTACAGTCAAACCGCCGTCCATCTGCATCGTTTCGCCCGTCATAGCCAAGCCTTCGGACGCCAAAAAGAGTATCGCCGCGCCGATGTCCTCTACGGTCGTCAGTCTGCGGAGGGGAGTGGTCTTCTCGACGGCCTCGCACTGGTCTTCGCCCCAGCCGGCGAAACCGGTCCGGATCAGTCCCGGCAATACGGCGTTGACTCGAATCTCCGGCGCCAGCGCGCGGGCGAGCGAGCGGGTCATGGTCACCAGACCCGCCTTCGCCGCGGCGTAGGCGAGCGAACTTCCCCGTCCCGTGACGGCGGCCATCGAGGCCACGTTCACCACCGAGGCGCCGGGACGCTTCCGGAGGAGCGGGGCGGCGGCGCGGATGCAGTAAAACGGCCCTTTCAGATTCGTCGAGAGGGTGCGGTCCCAGATGGCGTCCGTCAGGTCCTCCGTTCGCTCGTGCGGCACGCGCGTGCTCCATCCGGCGTTGTTGACGAGGATATCGAGACCGCCGCACTCGGCTTCGACGCGCTCGATCATCGCCGTCACTTCGGCGTCGCTAGACACGTCGGCGCCCATCGGCAGCGCCTGGCCGCCGCGCGCAGAGATGACAGCGGCCAAGTTCTCCGCCGCGTCGCGCGATGCGCGGTAGTTCACCACTACGCTTGCGCCCGCTTCCGCCAGAGCCAGAGCCGCGGCCCTTCCAATTCCGGTCGCGCCGCCGGTGACCAGCGCCACTTTCCCTTCGAGTTTTCGATCCGTCATAACCCGTCCATGATATCCCGGCGCGCCTGTTACACTGAAGTTTCCCCATGACGCTAGAAGAACTTGAGAGGGAGTACGTTACGCTCCGCCAGCAGGCCGACGCTGTGCGGAGCTATCTTTGACGTTTCCGCGAAAACCAAGCGGCTGAACGAGATCGAAAAGGGAATTGGCGACCCGGAGTTCTGGTCGAATCCGGAGAAAAGCCAGAGGTTGATGCAGGAGCGCAAGCGCCTGGAGGAAGGAGTCGCCTCGGAGGCGCGAGTGGCGTCGCTCACCTCCGATCTCGACACCCTATTCGAGCTGGCCAAAGAGGGTGAAAACGTCCTGGGCGATCTCGAAACCGAGATGCGCTCCTTCGCGACGCGCCTGGAGCAAATGGAGACGGCGATGCTGCTATCGGGCGACAACGACGCCCGCGCGGCGATCATGACTATTCATCCCGGCGCCGGCGGAACGGAGAGCCAGGATTGGGCCGAGATGCTGCTGCGCATGTACCTGCGCTGGTGCGAGCGCAACCAGATGGAGGCCAACGTCACCGACCGTCTGGAGGGCGAAGGCGCGGGCATCAAATCGGCCACCTTCGAGATCAACGGCGAGAACGCCTATGGCCTGCTGCAATCGGAAATCGGAGTCCATCGGCTGGTTCGCATCTCGCCTTTCGACGCCAACGCACGGCGTCACACGTCTTTCGCCTCCGTGTTCGTCTACCCGCAGGTGGATGAGGACGTCAAGATCGAGATCAAGCCCGAAGACGTGCGCATCGACGTTTTCCGCGCCTCCGGCGCCGGCGGCCAGCACGTGAACCGCACGGAGTCGGCGGTGCGGATGACGCATCTTGCCACGGGAATCGTCGTGCAATGCCAGAATGAGCGCTCGCAGCACAAAAACCGCGCCACGGCGATGAAGCAGATGCGCGCGCGACTTTACGAATTCGAACTGGAAAAGAAGCGCGTGGCCGAGCGCAAGCTGGAAGACGCGAAACTGGAGATCAACTTCGGCAGCCAGATCCGCAGCTACGTTCTGGCCCCGTACCGGCTGATTAAGGACCACCGCACCAAGCTGTCCGTGGGCGACGTGGACCGCGTCCTCGACGGCGGCTTGGATAATCTGATCCACGCTTACCTGGTGTGGCGCAAGACCGGGAAGACGGCCGGCGATGGCAAAGACGAGCTTCCCGATTAGCCCCGCGCTCGTGCGGGAAGCGGCGGCGCTCATTCGCGCCGGCCAATTGGTGGCCTTCCCCACAGAGACCGTGTACGGCCTGGGCGCGAACGCGCTGGACGAGGCGGCAGTGGAGCGCATCTTCGCCGCCAAACGCCGCCCGGCGACCAGCCCGCTGATCGTTCACGCATCGGATGGGGAGATGGCCCGTTCACTGGCCGCCGAATGGCCCAACGCCGCCGAAGCGCTGGCGGCGCGATTCTGGCCAGGGCCGCTCACGCTGGTGCTCAGCAAGCGGGACACGATCCCGGACCGCGTCACCGCCGGACTCGGCACGGTGGGCGTCCGCGTCCCGGCTCACCCGGTGGCGTTGGCGTTGATCGCCGAAGCGGGGGTGCCCATCGCCGCTCCCAGCGCGAATCTATTCACGCAGCTTTCACCGACGACGGCGGCGCATGTGAGCCAGTCGCTGGGAAGCGCTGTGGCGATGGTTCTCGACGGGGGTCCGTGCCGCATCGGACTGGAATCCACCGTCCTTTCGCTCGCTGGCGGCAAACCGATTTTGTTGCGACCGGGCATGACCTCCCAAGCGCAGATCGAGGCCGTCATCGGACCGATTTCCCTTCCCTCGGCCACGCCCGGCGGCGCTCATCCGTCGCCCGGAATGCATGCTCAGCATTACAGTCCGCGAACTCCGCTTTTTCTCGCCGCCTCCACGGATCTGCCGAACAAGGGCGAGGGCGTTTTTCTATACCGTTCCGGCGCCTCCCCTCGCGCGCGTTCGGTTCTGATGCCCTCCACTCCAGCGGACTACGCCGCCGCGCTCTATTCCACCCTCCACGAAGCCGACGCGCAAGGCTGGGATTGGATCGCGGTCGAGCCTCCGCCCAACGAACCGGAGTGGCTGGCGATCCTCGATCGGCTCACGCGCGCCGCCCGCTAATCCCCCATCAGCCCCGCCCCATGGCTGAGCCGTCCGGTGAAGCTTTCTTTCTCGCGCGCGGCGCGGCCGGCGGCGGAATCCGTAGCGATCCGGTACACTGCCCAACCCGCGGCGGCGTCGAGGGCGAGCACGCCGTAAAACGCCGCTTCGCTGTCGAAGGCGTAGCGCGCCAGATAGGCCAGCGCCAAAGGCATGCCGGCCAGCGGAAGAATCAACAGCACCGCCGCCTGCACCGCTCCGCCGGAGGACTTACGAAATACGCTGCGCGCCTCCATCCGCCTCGGCTGCCACACCGACGTGAGATTTCCCGCGGCCAGTAAATAGAGCGACAGGGTGAGCGCGGTGCCGTAGGCCTCGCCGAGCCGGGCCGGCGTAACAGGGAGCCTCAACAGTGCGCATGCGATGACCACCGCGGTGATTTCCAATAACAGAAAGAAGATCGCCGCTGCGTTCTTGCCGGCGAGCGCCGTGCGGACCGAGGCGGGCGTCACGAAGTAGAACTGCGCCGCCGCGGCGTCGAATCCGAATACGTTCCAAAACAGGGCGTCGGCCAGCAGCAGGACGGAATAAAGGCTGACCATGGTTAAGTAATGGGCGGTCATGAAGCCGGCCGATGGGTCGCCCGAGAACGACAGCGGAACCCAAATCACAAGCCCCAGGATGAACCCCATCGCGGCCAGCAAGCGGAAACGCGGGCTGCGTCCCAGGCTCAACACTTCTTTCTCCACCATGGCGGCAAGAGGGTCGCGGAAGGGCGATGCCGCCGCTGCCGCCATCGACTCCACCCAGCCGCGCCGCCCCGCCCGCATGCCGCCCGCTTCGACGACGCCGGGATCGAGCGCCAGCCCCCGCTCGAACCGCCATCGGCCAAAGGCGTAGGCGGCGGCGAGCCAGGCAGCAGAACTCCGCGGCTTCGATCCAACCTGGGGGTCCGACTAATAACTTCGCCGCGGCGACCCACGGCCACGGCCAGCGATTCAGCGCCGCCGCGGCCGGGGGCAGCCAATCCGGCACTCCGTGGCGCAGCAACAACTGCGGCAGCGCGATCAGCAGAACCAGCGACAGCGCCGCCATCTCCCGCGCGCCTTTGCGCCTCATCAGCGCGGTGAGGAGGTCCCGCACTCCGACCGAGAGAAGCAAGTTCAGAATCGCGAAGGGGACGAGCCAGAGCGGCGTGTAACCAGGGACGATGGGATTGCGCGCGAGGCCAACGGCGGCGCCCGTAAGCAGGATTAGCATCTCGGCACACATCGACACGCGCAGCGTCACCTCCAGGCCGAACAGCGAGCCGCGCGGAACCGGATAGACCAGCAATTTTTTCAGGTCGAGCGAGGCTCCGGCGGCGGCCATCAGCAACGGGGCGGTCTGCCAATAAACGAACACCGCCAGGAGACCGCGCGCGAGCGCCCGTTGCATCGCTCCGGTCTCCGGCGCGTCGGCCAAGAACCGCTCGGCAACGACCGCCAGCGCCGTGAACCCGCCGTACCAAAACAGGCCGATGAAGGCGGCGAAGGCCGTTCCACCGCCCCATTGCGGCATCCGGTTCCGCACGGTCCGCCACTGCGCCCAAAGAATGACGGAGGCCAGGCGCATCGCTACAACCAGTCCAGCGTTTCAGACGTCCGCGATCCGCCGACGACGCGAACGAACACGTCTTCGAGCGTCTCCGCTCCGGCGCGCAATTCCTCCATCGCCCCTTCGAGCACCAGCTTGCCGCTGTGGAGAATCGCCACGCGGCTACACAGCCGCTCCACCACCTCCAGCACGTGCGAGGTGAGGAAAACCGTCGCTCCGTGGCGCACTTGCTCGAGCAGCAGATCCTTCATCAGCCGCGCGCCGACGGCGTCCACGCCTTCAAACGGCTCGTCCATCAGAAACAATTCCGGCCGGTGTATAAGCGCCGCGGCCATCGCCAGACGCTTGCGCATCCCTTTGGAATAGTCGCCGGCGACCTTCCGCTCGTTCCCGTCCAACTCGAAGAGGCTCATCAGCTCCGTGGTCCGCTCCCGCGCCTGTTTCCGCTCCAGGCCGTACATGCGCCCGGCGAATTCCAGATACTCCGGCCCGGTGAGGTGATCGAACAGCAGGCTGTCGTCGGGAACGAGGCCGATGCGCCCTTTAATTTCCAATCCACGCTCCGGCATATTCAGGCCCAGCATCTCGATCTGGCCCGAAGTGGGCTCGGCCAAGCCCATCAACATCTTTATAGTGGTCGTTTTCCCGGCGCCATTCGGCCCGAGAAATCCGAAAAAACAACCGCGGGGGACGGTGAGCGAAACGCCATCCACCGCCGCCCTGCCGCCCGCGATTCCGGCGCCGTAGACTTTTCGCAGGTCGCGAAGGACGAGGGCCGGAGCCGGGTCCGCTTCCGTGGCCGTATCGATCAAAACTCAGCATACACCGTGTCCAAGCTCATGATTTTCGCGCTTTCCGCCGATACGCTAAGTGGGATTACAATGATCGCCGCGGACAAAGCAGAAGGTTACCAGGAACAGGTTCTCAAGAGCCTGGGGCGTTTGCCCCCGTTTTCGCCGGTGCTCAACCGGCTGATCGCCACGCTTTCCCAAGAAGACGCTTCGTTCGTTAAGATCTCCGATCTCATCGAGAAGGACACGGTGCTGGCCGGAAACATCCTGCGTCTGGTAAATTCGGCGCTCTACGCCCGCCGCGGCACGGTGAATTCGGTCCGGCACGCCGTTTCTCTCCTGGGGATCGACAAGCTGCGCAACGCCACGCTCAGCATGTCCATTTTCCGCATGTGGAACAACGTGCGCACCCCACCGGGCTGGTCCATGGCCCGTTTCAATCTCCATTCGGTGGCCGTCGCCATTCTCGCGGATTTGATCGCCCAACGCGCCCGGATTCAATATCCCGAAGGCGCGTTCATCGCCGGTCTCTTTCACGATATCGGCCGGCTTTTGATCGCCGTCGGACTGCGCGACGAATTCGCCGAAATCGAAACTCTTTATGAAGCGGGGGAGAAAACCCTTTGCGAATGCGAAACGGAGGTTCTCGGCTGGCCGCACCCGAATCTCTCGACGCAGGCGCTGATTTCCTGGAACTTGCCGGAGCCGATCCGCAACGCCGTGCGCTATCACCACTCTCCCGA
The DNA here is from genome assembly GCA_963823105.1 of uncultured Acidobacteriota bacterium. Taxonomy (GTDB): domain Bacteria; phylum Acidobacteriota; class Terriglobia; order Bryobacterales; family Bryobacteraceae; genus JAJYKC01. The sequence continues at coordinate 338,530 of CAWGKC010000001.1, read as the reverse complement.
CGAAGACCCTACGCCGAAAGACACGTCCGAGATGCCGCTCAGCCGCCTGTTGTGGACGGTGGATCAATACGTCAACTCGACCGGCGCGACGGTTTCCGCCAAGCTCTCCGCCGCGGACGCGCCGAACGCCCACTTGATCGAGAAATTACCGATCGCCGCCGAATTGCCCGACGTTCTCCACGAATTTCAAGTGGAGTTCGACGTCATCCGCGCGATGTTTTAGCGGGCTGCTGAAAAAGGCCCTCGGCCACCGGCTCGGTAAGCACATGCAAACACGTACTCACTATGCTGAGCCGCGCGCGTGAGCAAGCGGTTTTTGGCCTTTTTCAGCAGCCTGTTAGCGCGCCATTTCGAGAACCGCGAAGGTATCGGGCACAACCTTCGGATATCCGCCTCCGGGCACGGGTACGGTTTTGGCATACGGCAGATAAATGCTGTGCGTCCTGGTGTCGAGCGCCATCGTGCGGGCGCTCACCTTCGTCGTCAACTTCTCCACCACGGTGAAGTGGTCCGCGCTGTCTTCGTGGATGACGGTGGTGGTTCCGTCGCCGCAGGAGGCGAAGGCGAAGCCGGTTCCGGGATCGAACGCTCCGGCATCGACGCCGCGGCCGATGGGAAGCGTGGCGACGACGGCGCCGCTATCGGCGTTCATTACCGCCATCATCTGGTTATGGCATCCGATGAACAAGCGCCGCGTCTTGCGGTCCATCGCCATCGCCGACGGCTCCTCGCAGGGCTTCAGCGGCCAGCGCTGGTCCACCTTCATCGTTTTCGGATCGATTTGCAGCACTTCGCTTTTGTCTTCCAGGTTGACGTAGACCTTTCCCTTGCCGTCGGCCGCGGCGAATTCAGGGCCGCCGCCGAGGGCGATGTCGCCTTTCGCCTTGCCGCTGGCGGCGTCGATGACGGTGGCGCTGTCGCTGTCGCCGTTGAAGGCCAATACGGAGTCTGTCGCATCGTCGTAGATAATCGCGTCGGGCTTCTTGCCGGTTTTCACGTGGCCCTTGGTTTCAAGAGTCTTAAGGTCGAAAATCGTGACGTCGTTCGTCGCTCCGTCGCTGATAAATCCCTTGCCGGCGGCGCTGGCGATGGCGATGCCATGTACGCCCTTGGTGTCCGGTACTTTGCCGGCCACCTGCCCGCTCGCAAGATCGACGACATCGACCTCGCTTCCATGGGACACATAAAGCCGCCCGGCCTTTGCATCGACGATGGAATAATCCCATCCTCCCATTCCGCCGATGGCGAAAGTGCGGGCCGCGTGGTACCCGCTGCCCGCAAAGGCAACCGCCGCGCAAGCGGCGGCGCCGCTGGCAAATAAAATTCGATTCATACGTTCTCCTTTAAGTGAACCGGCAACATGGTAGCGTAAACGGATGGCGACAAAAATGAAAACGCGCCCGTACTGAATCGCGGTCACAACCCCAAAAAATATTCCTATCTAACTCTCCCTAAATCACTTACACCCGATTCTTCGCATCCCGCCCCTCTTGTTTCCCCACCCCCCGCGCTATTGTGTAACCAAGAGCGAGACGACTGATCATCTTCGTCCTCGCCGCTAAGTGGTCTTCAACCTAGGCACTGGAGATCGCGAATGCAAAAAGGTGGGCGCTGGCCGCTCGCGTTTGACGCGGCTCCCTAACCCGTGCAAGGGCAAATGAACGGGTTTTTGATCTTCGTAAAAACGCAACGTTGCACTAAATTCTGTAGGAAGCAAAGACGCGAAAGCGAGAAAGGAACGAAGGATCGGGGCGGAACCATGTTATGCGCGCCAAAATTGTTGCAGGATTCGTGTCTTTCAATTTCGGCCCCGGTCCATCGTGAGTCGCACATAAAAAACGGGCACCGGAACGAATCCCGATGCCCGTAAGACCGAACGATTGAGCGAGACTAGAACGTCAACTTGACGTTCAAAACCAACAAGCGTTGACCGGCGGCGACGGATGAACCCTGGAATGTGCCGTAAGGGCCGGTGGGCTGAGACTGCGTTCCGTTGATCAGACCGAAGCCACTTCCCGCCACATTCGCGCCCGGATTCCCGAAGCTGGGGTGATTAAGCAAGTTGTAGGCGCTAGCGCCGATCCGGAACTGAGAGACGCTCCGTGATGGAGAAATCCTTATAGAGCGATGTATCCATGTCGAAGAACATCGGGCCGTAGAAGGAGTTCCGCGCCACGTTGCCAAATCCCGTCGCTGTTCCTGATGGCAAAAACTGCGAGGCGGTGTAGCAAGGAGTATTCACGGCGCCGCTCGTGCAGATGCGATTAATCCCACCCGAAACGGCATAGCTTGCCAAATAAGTTGGAGTGCCGATCGCGGGATCGACCACGCCATTCATGCCGCTGTCAAAGATGCTGTAGGGTAGGCCGGAACGGACGATAAATTTGTCGGCGAGCGTCCAACCACCAATCACTTCCTGAAGGAGGCGATTGCCAAACTTCCAGGGAGTGTTCCAGGTAAAATCGGCTACGAGATTATGGCGAATATCGTAGTCGGAGTTCGCATAATTCGCCGCGAACGACGGGCTGGAAATGGTCGTTAGTGCGGCTCCGGGCTGGAAGGAGAACGGCTCAGAGGCGCCTCCGTTCGAAATCGTATCGAGACCGTGAGCCCACGTATAGGCGATCTGCCCCTGGAACCCATAAGAGAAGGTGCGATTGAATGCGACAGAGAGGGCATTGTACCGTGACAAGCCGCTATTGGTCAGTTGCGTCACCTGATTGAAAGCCGAATCTTTCGCCGCCGTCGGCAAACCTCCGAATCCGCTCGCATTGAAGGCATTCGGGAACGCGGATTGGGCGATGAGATTGTAGCCCCGATTGCCCGCATAAGTGGCAACGAGGACGTTTTTGTCCCCGATCGGCTGCTGAATCTCAAAGCTGTACTCAATGTAACGGGGCGTTGAAAGATGCTGAGGTATGGAGAAGAAGTTCGGGGGGCTGAACCCGCCGGGAATCGAGTTGTTCAATTGGGCGAATGTGGCGCCACTCGAATAGCCACTGTGAAAGGCGTTATAGGAATTGAGCGCCGCCGCAGCCGCGCTATTCGGATCGCTCGCGAGGTTCACCGTTTGGCCGCTGTAAACAACGGTTTGATAAGGCGACGGCGCATTGCTGAAGATATTGGAAACAAGGTATCCGGCAGCGAGATCGGAGAACACCCCGATTCCGCCGCGAATCACCGTTTTATTGTTGCCCTTGGGGCTCCAAACCACACCGAACCGGGGATCCACGACGAACTTATCCACGCCGTAATACGCGTGCGAGCCGGTTTGAATGAGGGAGTTGTAAGGCGTGTCTGCCGTGCCGGGGAAGCCGACGTTCGAGAACGGCTGGCTCAAATTCGAGAAGCACGTATCAACGCATGTCGGGTTGGCTGTCCGGTCGATCCGGAATCCCAGAGTCAACTTGAGGTTCGGCTTGGCTGCCCACTCGTCTTGCGCGTAGAGTCCGAGGTTATAGAACCGGATATGCGCTACATCGATGGAAGGGATGCTCTGGTAGTAGTAGCTACCGTTGTTCAGGGTACCGTTTACGAAATCCGTCATTGACGGGAATATGTAGGAACCTGTCGTTCCCGCACTCAGGCCGTGATCGGACACATCGTTCTTTCGATAGTTCGCCCCAACCTTTATGGTGTGATTGCCCCTAACGATGGAAAGATCGTCAGCCAGCTCAAGTTGCCCGACATTGCGCCCTTGCGGAAATGCGTCCCACTGGTCTCCCATATTGGTGAATGCGCCGCTATTGGTGCCGCCCTCGTTAAACTGAAAATAGCTTGGGAAAACGGCCTGAGAAGCAGCGACGTTCGCCGGACCAAAGATCGCGCTGTACCAAAGGACCGAACCGATGAAATTATTCACAACCGTCGGTGAAATCACGGAGGTAAAGTTTATCTGGCCTTCATACTGCGGTTGAACGCTCTGCTCATCGAGAGTCGGATTGAGCAGGTTGGTTGCGGTGGGCTGGAAACCGCCGTCGTGCTTGAATCGGAAAAAGATCTTCTCGTTGTCGTTGATGTTGTAGTCCACCCGCGAGGTCATCAACCATTCGCGATTCTGATTTGCGCCGCTCGTGGCGAACGCAACGCCGCAAGGCACGGTCGCGCCGAAGATCCCGCCTCCTGGGGCGGCTGTTTTGGTTGCCGCGAAAGACCCGCACCCAAGATTGCCGCTGCTGTCTTGGATGCCTCCGGTACCGGTTGTAATCGGCTGAGCCCCGGAGGAGCCAGGAGCCCCCGACCAGACCGAGAAAGCATTCTTGTAAAGTGCCTGCTGCGCCGGCGAAATCGTGCCGAGAATGTAATTTTGCAATTGAGGCGATGGGAACGAAACAACACCGCTGGTGGCGAGAGTGTAATAAAGGCCTTCGTTGTCGAGATAGAAGAAAAGCTTGTTCTTGATGATGCTACCGCCGATCGAATCTCCCCATTGATTGGAAATCGCGGCGGGACGGGGCAATCCGTTTCGATTGTTGAAGAAGCTATTGGCGTTCAATGTCGTGCCGTTCCAGTTCCAAAGAGCGTCGCCATGCCACGTATTGGCGCCGGATTTCGTTACGTAGTTCACTTGAGCTCCGGCTTGCCGTCCATACTGGACGCTGTAGGCGTTCTGTATCACCGCCGCTTCTGCAATCTCGTTCTGTCCCAGCAGATTGTTGCTGGCGCCCGAGTTGTTCAGGTTCAAGTACGGATCGTTGTAATCGTTGCCGTTGATCGTGAACAGGTTGGACGTTCCGGGAAGGCCGTTGGAGGAGAAGTTTCCATATCCGCCGCCGGTGGTCATCACCACGCCGGGAACGGTATAGGCGATCGTCGTCAGGTCGCCGCCGGGCGCGGGAAGGTCCGCGATCTGGGTAGTAGTGAAGGTCGTGCTGAGATTCGCGTTTTCCGTGTTCATCTTCGGCGCCTGGCTGGTGACCTCGATCACCTGCTGAGTCGCCTGGACTTTCGCGATCAGGTCCGCCTCGGCCGCCTGGCCCACTTGGACTCCGACCCTGACCGTGTCGGATTTCAATCCGGCCGACTGTGCCGAAACCGCATAGTTTCCGGGCACCAGGAAGGTGAACCGGTACGAGCCCGAATCGTTCGCCGTCGCCGTCCGCGTCTCGCCCGTGTCCGATGTTCTTGAGCGTGACAGTGGCCCCGCCAACGACCGCATCGGTGCTGTCCTTCACCACGCCGGCGACGTCGCCGGTGGTCCCCGTCTGAGCGTGCAGCGCGGGCAGGAATGTGAAAAGTAGCGCGGCCAGAAGGCCGATTGACCAGATTGAGTTTTGGAATCGAAATTTCATAAAAGTCGTCTTGTCCGTCTCCGTGCAGGGGTTAAGTGCCGCTCGTCCGCGCGCGGCGAAGTGTTTTGGAGATTTCAATATAGCAATTGGCCTGCCAAGCTTCAAGCTGTTAAGAACAGAATGGATTCGCGATCTCCGCGCGGCGAAAGTATTCCGGTTGTCATAGACTTGAGCGCTTGGATTCCTGATTCTGGAAGTATTCGGCCTTATCCGGGGCGCCCGCGCACTCCACCTATGAGTGGCCGATCCGCTCCGCCCAGCGCAGAAACCGGACCAAGTCCCGCCGGTTTTGCCATACGTATCCCCAGAACTCTCTTGGGCTTATCTGTTCCGCCGCGAGGCCCGAAACGGTCTCGATCCGCCATCGCAAATACGGGCTGGCCCATGGCCGCAGCCGGTACCCGCGCGTAGCCCGCCACAAAAACCGGATCACGGTTGCGGACTGGCCGGGCGCAGGCTGGCGTTCTTCTTCGGCGAATCGGGCGTCGCATAGTAGCCCGTGCGTGTGCGGACGAACGGGTGGCCGGGGCCGTTCACCGTCACTTTGATCTCGCGGAAGCTCCCGTCGAGCGCCTGGATCGAGGGCGAATAGGCGATGACGTATTGATTGCGGATGTCGTGGGCCACTTCCACCGCGATTTTGTCCACTTCGGCCAACTCGCGAGGGTAGTAGGAAATGCCGCCCGAGGCGATCGTCAGGGCGTTAAGCACGCGCTTGGCTTTCTTGGCCTCGTGCCGCTCCTCTTCATTCAGCAGGCCGATGGCGTAGATCAGCACTTCGCTCTGGCGCGCTTTCTCGGTGAGCTTTTCGAGCGTATTGCGGTCGTCGCTGGCGGTGTCGTTGCCGTCGGTGATGACGAGCAGCACTTTCTTGTCCTTCTTGCCGTGCTCCTTGACGTAGTCGATAGAGCCGCTGATGGCGTCGCGCAGCGCCGTCCCGCCGCGTGAATCGATGCGGGAGAGGCCGTCCTCCAATTTCTTCATGTCGCTGGTGAACGGCACGTCCAGGTACGACTCGTCGTTGAAATTGACGATGAAGACCTCGTCCTGGGGATTGGAGGAGCGGACGAGATCGAGCGCGGCGGTTTCCACCTGTTTACGCTTCTCCCTCATGCTGGCGCTGTTGTCGACGACGATGCCGATCGAAACCGGAACGTCTTCGCGGCGGAACAGCTTGATCTGCTGTTCGGCCCCGTTTTCAAAGACCTTGAACGAGTTCTCCGGGAGATTGGTGATGAGCTTTCCCTTGCTGTCGGAAACGCTGGCGTGAAGAACCACCAGCCGGACGTCGGAGGTGATGGTGGGAATTTCGCCTTCGTCCTTGTTGGCGGGGACGGGCGGCGCGGTTTGGGCGGCGGCTGCGCCCGCCAGGAGCAATAGAAGCGCGAGGGGAATCGCCAGCGACCGCTCCCTCACGGTCGCGGCTCGGTACGGAGTCGCGGCTCGGTACCAGAGCCGCGACCGTGAGGGAGCGGTATCGCGATTCCCGATTCGCCCAGCCGTTAATGATAGGGCGCATAGTAGCCAAGACGGTAGTACGCTTTGAGCGGCGGAAGGCCGCGCGGCTGCACCAGCTTCACTTGCACGTGCCGGTATTTGCCGTCCTTCGCTTTGTTCGTTGGAGTGTAGCCCAGCAGGTATTGGTTGCGCAACTCGACGCCGATCTTGGCGGCGACGTCGGGAAGCTCGTTGACATTTTCCACATGGAACGCCCGCCCGCCGGTCTGCTCGGCCAGCTCCGACAACAGGCCCGGCCCGTTCATCTCCTCCGCGGTACGGCCGCGGGAGGCCGACGGCTCCAGAATCCCGATGGCGTATACCTGGACGTCGGCCTCGCGCACGGCGTTCTTGATCTCGCTTTCGGTATAGCGGCTGCTGTTGTCTCCTCCGTCGGAGATGAGCAGAATCGCCTTGCGCGGGTTGTGGGCGTGGTGCATCTCGTTCATCGCCAGATAGAGGGCGTCGAGGAGCGCCGTGCGGCCTTTCGATTCGGTGAAGGTCAGGCTGTTTTGAATCTGCTCGATGTCGTGGGTGAAGGGGACGGCCAGCTTGGGGCGGTCGTTAAATTCGGCCAGAAAGAATTCGTCTTCGGGATTGGAGGTTTTGAAGAACTCTGCGGCCGCCATGCGCGATTTCTGCAGCTTGGGACCCATGCTGCCGCTGGTGTCGAAGACCAGGCCCACCGAAAGCGGCGCGTCTTCGCTCGAAAATTGCGCGATGGTCTGCGAAGACTTGTCTTCAAACAGCTTGAAATGCTCTTTCTCGAGCCCGGTGACGAACCGGTTCAGGGGGTCGGTGACGGTGACGTTGATCAAAACGAGGGTCGATTCGACGCGGATGTCGCCGCGAATGGGCGGCTCGGCGTTGGGAGATTTGACGCGGGGCGTAATTTCGACGCGCGCGTCGGGGTCGGCGGTCTGCGGCGGCACGGTTTTCGGGGCATCGTCCCCGCCGTGCAGGCTGAGCGCGAAGAGCGCGGCTCCCGGTAACAAAAGCCGTGCGTAAGACATTCCCGAATGCGCCCGCTTCGCCACGCTGAACCTTCTCCGTCCACTCGACGTTTCGAGTATAACACCGGCTGCGCGGAACGGACTGCATAGTAAACGCGCGCAACGGATCGCGGCGGCTGCGTTAGCCCCAATCGGGGAGGATGCCGCCGCGTCCTGCGCGCTCTACAACTGCTGCAGGGCCTGGTCGAGGGCTTCGACGAAGAAATACTCGCCCCAGACGACGCTCTCGTCCACGCCCAGTTCCTTGTGAACGTGATAGACGCCGCCCTTGAGAATTCCCTCCCACTTCTTGTCTTTTTTGGCCAGATGCTTCTCGCAAAGCATACGCAGGATGTGCAGGCCGCTGGAGGCGTAGAAATGTCCTTTCACCGGGTCTTGCAGCAGGTTATGCAAGCGCAGGAGGGCGGAGGCGGTGATGGCCGCGGCGGAGGTGTCGAGTAGATTGCGGCGGTTCGACGGCGCGTTGAAGTCCCAGGGCGGAATGCCGTCGGCGTTGGTGTGGCGGATAAAATAATCGGCGCAGGCCTCGGCGGTTTGGAGCAGGCGCGGGTCGCGGCTGTATTCATAGCAGGTGGTGAAGCCGTAGATGGCCCAGGCGAGGCCTCGCGACCAGCAGGAATCGCCGCGATAGCCCTGCTGCGTGCTTTGGCGGATGAACTCGCCGGTCTCGACGTCGAAGATCCCCTCGTGGGCGGTCGATCCGTCGCCGCGCACCAGCACGCGCCGCGTGGTCAGGCAATGGCGCACGGCGATGTCGCGCAGCCGTTTGTCGCCGGTCTCGTTGGCGGCATAGAAGACGATTCCGACGTTCATCATCAAATCGATGAACAACGAGTCCTCCGAGACGAAGGAGCTGAGATACTGGCCGTTCTCGCGGTAGCGTTCGGCGAGGGTGCGGCCGGCCTCGATCAGCACGTCGTTCAGACGCGGCTCGCGCGTCAGGCGATACCAGCGATAGAACGTGGAGAAAAACAGAAATCCCAGGTCCTGGCTTTCGCGGTCGGCCTTGCGCGCTTCGATGGGCCGGGAGTAGCGTTCGGCCTGCTCCTGCCAGAAACGGGCGTCGGCGCCGCCCTCTTCGGCGCGGCGGCGGAAGATCCACATCATGCCGGGAAAGAACCCGGTACACCAATCGGTCCAGGCCTCGCCGTTGTGGCGCCAGCGGCCGTCCTGGGTATACATCGGATAGAAATCCGGAGACTGTTCGACGGTCTTCTTCACCTGCTGAGAGGCGAAGCGGAAGGCCTCTTCAAGCAGTTGGCGGTCCGTCTCCAGAACAAATTGAATCACGTTTCATTATAGCGGCCGTGCCGGCGGCGAACGGTGAGGGGCGCTACAGATGCGGCGGGGGAGGCGGAGGCGGCGGGGGAGGCGGAGCCGGGTGGGTATTTCCCACGCCGCCGCCGGGGATCGGAGCGCCGATCGCGCCGCCGGGGCCGCGATTGAGCAGCATCGTATACAGCGCGTCGGTGATCCCGCGCAATACCTGGCGCGCGATGGCGCCCTTGTCGATCATCGATTGGGAAAGGGATTGATCGCGGTAGATGCGGATCGATTGGCCGGCAGTGAGCGTTTTCACCGCGCCCGGATGGAGCAGGTGCCGAACATCCACCACGCCCTCTTCGACCGAGACGTCGGTGGTGGCGTCGTCTTCGTTCACGGCCACATCGAAAGTGGTGCCGCGGACCGAGATCACCGCGGCGGGGGTGTGGATGCGGTTGGGATTCGGCTCGCCGCCCCATTTTTGAATATGCACTTTGATCCGGCCGGCGAGCACGTCCAGCAAATCGCGCCAGCTTGGCGGATTATTGCGGAAGACGACGTTCGAGCTGGGGAACACCTCGAAGGTGCTGCCGTCGGACACCTGGAAAATCGCGTGGCCGTCGGGTCCGGTGACGATGACCTGCTGCATCTTGATGGAATCGCCGGCGTTGAGCGCCCAGGGGCCGGCTTCCTTCAGCACCGAGACGTCGCCGGTTAAGGAAACCACTTTAGCGGCGTAATCGTTGTTGGCGGGCAGGTCCTGCGCCAGGCACACTCCGGCTGCCGCCCATAGAGTCAAGGCGAGCAGAGAGACCGAATGTTTCCAGTTCCCCATCGTGTCCCAGCCACCGAAGCCGCGAGAAGGCCCGCTGCAAAACAGTGTACTGCAAAATTGCAGTGCAAGAAGAGAGCCTTTTTTCGCACAATAGCGTATAGTGAAGGTTTTTAACGGAATTGCCGAAGGAAAGAGTGGGCGGTCGAGGATACAATAGACCCTGGGGATGTGTCGTAACGCCACAATTCGATTTTTCGCCGCGCTGGCGCTCGGCGGCTTGGCTCTAGCTCAACAACCGGCCAAAGTTCCGGCGCCGCTGGAGTGGAGGCGCGTCGGAAACGCGGCGCTTGAGCTGGGGCTGCCCTCGCTCGCCACCGGCGCGGTCGAGCGCGTCTGGTATCCAGGCGGCGGGAGGCTGATGGCGCGAACCGAGTCCGGGCGGACGTTTGAAACATCCGATTTCGAGCAGTGGCGGGATGCGGGAAGCGTGGCGGCGCCGCCGGAGCCGAACGCCGTGTCGGCGAGCGTCCCCGAGAATGGCGCGAAAACGCGGGCGCAGCCGTTGGTGGCCGGACGGTTGTATGCCTTCGGGCAGGACGCCTACCGATCCGACGATGGCGGAGTCACCTGGACGAACCTGACGCGCGCGAGGGAGGGGTCGATCCTCGGCGGGCCGGTGACGGACTTGGCTGTTTCGGTCACGGAGCCGGACGAGGTGACGGTGGCCAACGCTTTTGGAGTGTGGCGTTCGCTCGACGCCGGACTCTCCTGGACGGGATTGAACGAATTTCTGCCGAATCTGCCCGTGCGGCGGCTGCTGGCCGCGCCGGAGGGTTCCCGCGGGGCGCTGGTGTGGACCGGAACCGCCGGAGGGACGATCGAATGGGCGCCTGGTGAAAAAAGCGGCTGGAGGCCGGCCGGCGAGCCCGTTGCGTTCGAAAAAGAACTGGCGTTGAAAAATTCGTTGTCGAAAACATTGGCGGCGAAAGTGACCGCCGTCGGCTCGGCGGGCGACTATATTTACGCCGGCGCGGCCGATGGACGGCTTTGGGCGTCTTCCGATCAAGGGCGGACTTGGCGTCCGTTCGGCGCGGCGGGCGAGGAAGGCGCGGTGCAGGCGATCTTCGTCGAGGCCCAGAACCCGCGTCTGGCGCTGGCGGCGATCGATGCGCGGCCGGGCGCGGCGAATGCGGCCGCGAAATCGGCGCGCGTCCGTAGAACGACGAACGCCGGAATCTTTTGGGACGATTTGACGGCGAATCTGCCCGACACCGGAGCGTTTGGCGTTACGGCCGACCTCGCCAGCGGCGCGGTCTATGTGGCCACCGGCGCGGGGCTGTTCTTCACTACCGCCGATTTGGCCGGAGCGGGACCGGCAACGGCGTGGTCGCTCCTGGGCGGATTGCCGCCGGGTGCGGTTCACGACGCGAGGCTCGATACGGGGAACAACCAGCTCTGGGCGGCTGTCGACGGATACGGAGTTTATGCCGCGCTTGCACCGCATCGATTCGCCGATCCGCGCCTTGTGAACGCCGCCGATTACAGCCGCCGCCCGGCCGCGCCGGGATCGCTGCTCAGCCTGTTGGGCGCAAAGATCGATAGCGCAAGGGCAGGGAACGCGCCGGCGCCGGTGCTGGACGCAACCGATTCCGGTTCCCAGATCCAGGTGCCGTTCGAAGCCACGGGCGATACGCTTATGTTGAATCTGGCGCAGGGATCGCGCCAACTCACCCGCAGCATCTCCCTGGCGCCGGTGTCGCCCGTGATCTTCACCGGCCCCGACGGGTCTCCGCTGCTGCTGGACGCCGACACCGGATTTTTGATCGACTCCGGAAACCCGGCGCATTCCGGATCGCATATTCAAATTCTGGCGACGGGCCTGGGCCGTGTCACGCCGGATTGGCCGGCCGGGCTGCCCGCGCCGATGGCGGATCCGCCGAAGGTGATCGCCGACGCCACCGCGTATGTGGACCGCCAGCCGGTGACCGTGGTCCGGGCGGCGCTGGCGCCGGGCTATGTGGGATTTTATCTGGTGGAAGTGGAGTTGCCGAAGATCGTCAATTACGGACCGGCCGAACTGTACATCGAAGCGGGCGGCCACACGAGCAACCCCGTGCGCATTTCCATTGAGCCGTAATCGCGCTGGCCGCGCCCTGGCTTGGTGCGCCGCGGTCTTCTCGCTCGTCGGAATCGTTTCCTGCGGGCGATACCGCGATTTTTCGCTTCCGTTGCGCGATGGACAACCGGCATCGGTGACATGGACGTGGCAAGCCGAATCCGCGCCTGTTTTGGAGCCGGGCGCACCGGGCGAGTGGGATTCAAGCGATACGCTCAATCCTTCCGTATTTCGCTTTGGGACCGGCCTGTTCAACCTCTATTCGGGCTTCGACGGGAAGACCTGGCACACGGGATTGGCCATTTCCGCCGACGGCGAACATTGGAGCAAACAAGGCCGCGTGTTGTCGCCGGGACCGGCGGCATGGGAGGGAGACTACATCGCGGCGAACGGCTCGGCGATCGTCGATGGCGGGACGATTCGCTACTTTTACCAAGCCGGCCAGCCGCCCCGGATCGGCGCGGCGACCTCGTCCGACGCCAGGGCGCTGGAGCAAGCTTCCCCGCCCGGTCCTCGACGCCGGCCCTTACGAAAGCTGGGACGAACGCGGCGTAGCCGATCCCTACGTGGTGCGATTCGGCCCGCGCTTTTACCTCTTCTACACCGGCATGGATCGCGCGCGAAGGCAGCGGCTGGGAGTGGCCGCATCCAGCGATGGCGTCACCTGGACCAAGCTTCGCGCGAATCCCGTTCTGGAATTGGGCGAGTACGGCGACTTCGACGAAAACGGCCTGGGCGAGCCGGCGGTGTGGGCCTCCCGCGGCTGGTATTGGATGCTCTACACGGGGCGGGACCGGCGCGAAAACCGGCGCATGGGCCTCGCCCGCTCCCGCGACGGCGTGCATTGGACGAAGCAGCCGCCGGTGATCGCGGGTGAAGAGCCTTGGGATGGAAAAGTCGTATGCGATCCGAGCGTCCTTGCGGACGGCGATGCGGTGCGCGTCTGGTTTGGCGGAGGCGACGTTGCGCGCCCGGACGAGCGCATCCACGGCCGCATCGGCGTGGCCACGCTGCGCGCGAATTATTCCAACCGGTAGTTCGGCGCTTCCTTGGTGATGATGACGTCGTGGACGTGGCTCTCGCGCAAGCCCGCGGCGGTGATGCGCAGGAAGCGCGCCTTCGTTTGCAATTCGGCGATGTCGGCGCAACCGCAGTAACCCATTCCGGCGCGCAACCCGCCCACAAGCTGATAAACCAGGTCCGACAGCGACCCCTTGTACGGGACGCGCGCCTCGATGCCTTCGGGAACGAGTTTCCCGCTGGCTTCCTGGGAGTAGCGATCCGACGAACCCTGGGCCATCGCACCCAGCGAACCCATGCCCCGATAGCTCTTAAACGTCCGGCCCTGATAGAGGATCGTCTCGCCGGGGCTTTCCTCGGTGCCGGCGAATAGGCTGCCGATCATCACGCAATCGGCGCCGGCGGCGATCGCCTTCGTGATGTCGCCGGAAAATTTGACGCCTCCGTCGGCGATCAGCGGCACGCCGGTTCCCTCGGCCGCTTTCGCGCACTCGGCGATGGCGGTGATCTGCGGTACTCCGGCGCCGCTCACCACGCGCGTGGTGCAGATCGATCCCGGCCCGATGCCGACTTTAACGCCGCTGACGCCGAGGGCGATCAGGTCGCGCGCCCCTTCGTATGCCCCGACATTGCCCGCGATGATCTCGACGCCGGGCAGTTTCGATAGGAGAGTCTTCACCGCCTCCATTACCCGCGCTTGATGCCCGTGCGCGGAATCGACCACCAGTACATCCACTTTCTTTTTGAATAATTCCTGCGCGCGCTCCAGATAATCGCCGGTCGATCCGAGCGCGGCGCCGACTCTTAATCGCCCCTGATCGTCCTTGGCGGCGCTGGGGTATTTCAATTTCTTCTGGATGTCCTTGACCGTGATGAGGCCCTTCAGGACATAGTTGTCGTCCACGACCAACAGTTTCTCGACGCGATGCTTGTGCAGGATCTGCTGCGCCTCTTCGAGCGTGGTGCCAACGGCGACGGTGATGAGATGATCCTTCGTCATCACATCCGAGATGGGCAGATCCAGGCGCGTTTCAAAGCGGAGGTCGCGGTTGGTCAGAATGCCCACCAGCTTGCCGTGCTTGGTCACCGGCACGCCGGAGATGCGGTAGCGCGCCATGACGGCGAGGGCGTCGGCGATCTTCATTTCCGGCTCGATGGTGACCGGGTCCACGATCATGCCGCTCTCACTGCGCTTCACGCGGTCCACTTCCTCCACCTGCCGGTCGACCGGCATGTTCTTGTGGATGATGCCGATGCCGCCCTGCTGCGCCAGCGCGATAGCCAAGTGGGACTCGGTCACGGTGTCCATGGCGGCGCTGACGATGGGGATATTGAGCGCGATATTGCGGGTCAGCCGGGTACGCGTGTCGGTGTCGGCGGGGACGACGTTGCTGCGCGCGGGCTGGAGCAAAACGTCGTCGAATGTCAGGCCTTCGGGAATGCTTTCCGGAATCATGTGGGGATTCTTCATGATACAGCGCACCGGCCGCTGGCGACACCGAGGGTGCCTGAAACGCCATCGCGTTATGATTGTTGCCGGATGCGCAGGAGGCCCATATGCGGTTGCCCGGAAGCGGCACGGCGGTAGACGCGCCCGCGCGCGCCGCCTTCTGCGCGCTTCTCGCGGCGCTCGCTCTCGCCGCGCAAGAGAGCGCGAAGCCGCCGCCGGTCACGTTCCCGGTCGCGCTCCGCGCCGGCGCCGGAGTGCCGCTACGGCTCTACCTGACCAAGCGGCTCCGCATGAAGAACGGCGCGCCGGTGGAGGCGAAACTGCTGGAACCCGTTTACGCCTTCGACCGCGAGGTGTTGCCGGAAGGAACCACAGTCACCGGGCGCGTCAATGGGTTCCGCCCGGCGCCGCGAATCGTGCGAGTGCAGTCGATCCTGGGCGGCGATTTCACTCCTCTGCACCAGGCTCTCGTCGAGTTTACCGCTCTGCGGATGCCGGATGGGCGGCTCGTATCGATCCGCACGCAAGCCTCCGCGGGGCTTCCCTCCATCGCCATGTTGAATCGCGTCCCACATACGCCGGCGGAAGAACCCGGCTCGAAAATCGGCCAGTTGAAGGCGGCCATTCTGGCCAAGACGCAAGATATCTCCGACATGGTGCGCGGTCCGAACAAGATGGAGATGGTGGAAGATTTTCTGATCGGAAGATTGCCCTTCCATCCCCAGTGGTACCGGAATGGCACGCGGTTCGACGCCGTGCTCATCGAGCCGATCGAGTTCGGCACGGTGGAAATCGCGGCCGGGTCGCTGCGATCGGTGGGCATGCAGCCGCCCGACGAGAGCACGGTGCATATCCGGCTGGTGACTCCGCTGAATTCCGCGGCGGCCCGCAGCGGAGAAGCGGTGGAAGGCGTAGTGTCGCAACCGCTATATGCCGACGGCGGGCGGCTTGTCCTTCCCGAGGGAACGCGCGTGCAGGGCACCGTGCGGCAGGCTCAAGCGGCGCGCTGGTTTCACCGCGGCGGGCGCTTGCGGTTCACCTTCGACAGCGTGGAAACGCCGCAATTAGCCGCGCTGGCGCCAGCGGTGACGGCGCGCGTCGACGGTCTATTGACTCAGGCCGAAACCGATCCGGCCGCCGGAGTCCGCATCGACAAGGAGGGCGCGGCGAAAGCGACCGAGTCCAAGAGGCGGTTTCTCGAACCGGTTTTCGCGCTGTGGGCGGCCGGCAGAGCGATGGACACGGATGCCGTTTCGCGCCAAGGGGTGGTTGTGGGTTCGACCAAGACCAACTACGCCGGCCGCGTGTTGGGAGGATTTGCGGGTCTCGGATTTCTAGGAGCCGCGATTGGCGCCACTTCGAAGGCAGCGGGCATCACGCTGGGGTTTTACGGATTTGCCGCGTCGATGTATTGGACCGTGGTCTCGCGAGGGAAAGAGGTCGCCTTCGCCCGCGATACCCCGCTCGAAGTGCGATTTGGCGCGCGCGCCGCGCCGTCGCGGAAGTTAGAGTCCGCGAGTGAACCAGCCAAGTCCCGTTAGGACTTGTCATGAAATAACCGTGCCAACCGCTCCCTTACGGTCACGGCTCGGAAGCGCTTTCTGAGCCGCGGCCGCAAGGGAGCGGCGTTGGTGGATCGATACCGATATTTCATGACGAACCGTTAGCGGAAGTCTTCCTGCAGCCGGGCCAGCGCGTCCGCGCCGGGACACAGACTTTCAAACGGCAAACGGGCCAGCGGCACTTCCGTCGTGTTGTTGGTCTCGTGGAGATCGGGAACGGACTCGTCCAGATAAAGAAGGCCCGTCACCACTTCGCCGCTTCCGCGCCGCGCCTCCAGAAACGCCAGCGCCTTGCCGCGGTCGCGCGGATCGTAATCCTCGGGAACGGAGGTGAAGCGGACCACGCTGCCATCGTGCATGGCGACGCGCGTGGACCCTCCGGGTTCGATGGTGGCGAGGATCTCACTGGCCGGCGGAACGAAATCCGTTTCGGTTGCGCTCACTTTGTGCTTGCGGGTGTACAGATAGCTCTTGGTGGACCCTTCGTGGTCGTTAAACGTGACGCAGGGGCTGATGATGTCCACCAGCGCGAAACCGCGGTGGGAGAACGCGGCTTTCAGGATCGGAACGAGCTGTTCTTTATCTCCGGAAAAGCCGCGGGCGACAAACGTCGCTCCCAGGCTGAGGCCGAGCAGAACCGGATCGATGGGCGCGAGGCGGTTCGCCTCCCCGCGCTTGCTCTTGGAGCCGGGATCGGCGGAGGCCGAGAATTGGCCCTTGGTGAGGCCGTATACGCCGTTGTTCTCGATGAGGTAAACCATGCGAACGTTGCGGCGGATGGCGTGACAGAGTTGGCCGAGGCCGATCGATAGCGAGTCGCCGTCGCCGGAGACGCCGACATAGATCAAGTCGCGATTGGCCGCGTTGGCGCCGGTTGCGATGGCGGGCATCCGGCCATGCGCGGAATTGAACCCGTGAGCTCCGCTGACGAAATAGGCCGGCGTTTTCGACGAGCAGCCGATGCCACTCATCTTCGCCAGCATGTGCGGTACGGTCGATAGCTCCCACAGCGCGCGCACGATGGCGGCGGTGATGGAATCGTGCCCGCAGCCGGCGCACAGCGTGGACATCGCGCCTTCGTAGTCGCGAATGGTCAGGCCGAGGTCGTTGCGCTCCAGGCTGGGATGCGTGGCGATGGGTTTGGCGATCGATGGCACTGGGCTATTTCTCCACCTGATTCAGTATCTCTTCGACCACGTGGCGCGCGCTGAGCGGAAAGCCGCCGTAAACCAGAATGGAGCGCAGCTTTTCTTTCGGCACGCGGGTTTCAAGCGTCAGTAGCGATCGTAGTTGCGCGTCGCGATTCTGTTCGACGACAAAGCAGAAGGCATGCTCTTCAAGGAACTCGCTCCACGGTCTCGTCGAACGGGAATCCTCGTACGCGGAGAAAGTCCGCGGGGATGCCGCGCGCGGCCAGGACGTCGATCGCCTCGCGCACCGCCGGATCGCAGCCGCCAAGAGTGACGACGCCGAACTTGGCGCCGGTACGGGCAAGGATCACCGGCGCCGGAACGAAAGCCGCCGCGGATTTATGCTTGCGCGCGAGCCGGTCCAGCACTTCCTGATATTCGTCCGGGATCTCCGTATAGCCGCCGAACTTGTTGTGGCCGGAGCCGCGCGTGAAATAAGCGCCCTTCGAATGGACGCCGGGCAGCGTGCGGGCGGCGACGTGGTTTTCATCTTCGGGGTTATAGCGCTGGAACTTGGAGATTCGCTCGAGATCCTCGGCGGAGAGAACGCGGCCGCGGTCCGGACGATACGAGTCGTCCCAGGTGAGGCGCGGCACCACCCAATCGTTCATGCCGATGTCGAGATCGGACATCAGCATCACCGGCGTCTGAAAACGCTCGGCGAGATCGAAGGCTTTCGCGGCGAATTCGAAGCATTCCGCCGGATTCGCCGGGATCAGCAGGATGTGTTTCGTGTCGCCGTGGGAGGCGTAAGCGCACTCGATCAGATCGCCCTGCTGCGTCCGCGTGGGCATTCCGGTGGACGGCCCGACGCGCTGCACGTCGATGACGACGGCGGGCACCTCGGCGTAATAGGCGAGACCGAGAAGTTCGTTCATCAGCGAAATTCCCGGACCGGAAGTGGAGGTAAACGCGCGCGCGCCGTTCCAGGACGCTCCAATCACCATGCCGATGGCGGCCAACTCGTCCTCGGCCTGGAGGATCAGGTAATTGTTCTTGCCCGTATCCGGGTCGCGGCGATACTTCTCGCAAAATGCCTTAAAGGCGTCCAGCACCGAAGTAGACGGAGTAATCGGATACCACGCGGCCACGGTGGCGCCGGCGTAAACACAGCCTAGAGCCGTCGCCGTGTTGCCATCGATGAGAACCTTGCCATTGTTTGCGTTCATCGATCGCAGATGGAACGGAAGCGGGCACTCGAAATGTTCGCGGGCGTAATCGTAGCCGAGGCGCAGCGCCTTGCGGTTGGATTCTCGCAGCGCCTGCTTTCCCGCGTACTGCTCGGCAATTAGCGCCTCGATCACTTCCATGTCGATATTCAGCGCCGCCACCAACGCTCCGGCGTAGGCGATGTTTTTCATCAAAATGCGCGCGCGGGAGCCGCTGAACGCCTCGTTGCAAAGCTGAGCGAACGGGACCCCGAGCAGCGTGACGTCACGGCGGTTGAGCGAGGCGTCGAGCGGCCAGGAGGAATCGTAAAGGACATAACCTCCGGGCCGGACTTCATGGATGTCGCGCGCATAGGTCTGCGCGTTCATCGCCGTCATCAAATCGTAGTCGAGCGAGCGCGCGGTGTATCCGTCTTTGTTGACGCGGATTTCATACCACGTCGGAAGGCCCTGGATGTTTGAAGGGAACAGGTTCTTGCCCGACACGGGAACGCCCATGCGAAACATGGCCTGCATGAGCAGACCGTTGGCGCTGGCCGAGCCTGTGCCGTTGACGTTGGCGAGTTTGATGGCGAAGTCGTTTACGCCGGAGTGAGTATGGGCGAGCTGATGCAAGCGGGTTTTCCTGCTAGTGGAATGAGAAGGTCGAATTTTTGCATGTCCCAGGCGGCGGTGGGGCAGCGCTCGGCGCACAGGCCGCAATGAACGCAGACGTCTTCGTCCTTGAACATGATGCGCCCGGTTTGCGGCAGCGGGGCAGAGGCGTAGAGCGCCTGATCCAGATTGATGGCGGGCGCCGATAAGTGAAGCCGCAGATCGGTTTCCTCGCCGTTGCGCGTAATCGTCAGGCATTGCACCGGGCAGACGTCGATGCAGGCGTCGCACTCGATGCACAACTTTTCCGTGAAGACGGTTTGAATGTCGCAGTTGAGGCAGCGCTGGACCTCGCGCGCCGTCTGCTCGGCCGAGAAGCCCAACTCCACTTCGATGTTCAGTTGTTCGAAGCGGTGCGTCAGATCCACGTGGCTCATGCGCTGGCGCAAGGCCGGGTTGTAATCGTTGTGGTAGCTCCACTCGCTGAGGCCCATTTTCTGGCTGACGAGGTTCATGCCCCACGGCGGACGTTCGGAGACGGGGACGCCCTGGCAATAGTTGTGGATCGAAATGGCCGCCTGATGACCCTGCTCCACCGCCCAAATGATGTTCTTCGGCCCAAGCGCGGCGTCGCCGCCGAAGAACACGCCGGGCAGCGTGGACTGCATCGTCCGCTCGTCGATCACCGGCATTTCCCACTGCCCGAATTCGATGCCGAGGTCGCGCTCGATCCACGGAAAGGCGTTCTCCTGGCCGATGGCGAGAATCACATCCTCGGCGGGCAAAAAAACCGTGTCGATCACCCGGGAGCGTTTGGCGCCCTCGTCCCATTCCAGGCGCTCGAACTCCATCCCTTTGAGCTGGCCTCCTTCGACGACGAAGCGCTTGGGAGCGTGGTTGACGACAATGGAGACGCCTTCTTCCTCGGCGTCGTCCAACTCCCAGGGCGAGGCTTTGAAGTAGCCGCGCGGACGCCGCGCCATTACCTTTATATCTTTGCCTCCCAAACGGCACGAGGAGCGGCAGCAATCCATCGCTGTGTTGCCAACGCCGATGATCAACACGCGTTCGCCGATCGAGTCGATATGTCCGAACGCCACCGACTCCAGCCAATCGATGCCGATGTGAATACGATCCGTTTCGTAGCGGCCGGGGATGTCGAGATTCTTACCGCGCGGCGCGCCGCTGCCGGTGAAAACGGCGTCGAAGCCTTCCGCGAGGAGATCCTTCATGCTGGTGACCGGCGTGCCGTAACGGACGTCGGCGCCCATGCCGGTGATCTGCGAGATCTCCTCGTCCAGCACCGTTTCGGGCAAGCGGAACGACGGAATATTGGAGCGCATCAACCCGCCCGGCTGGTCGAGTTTTTCGAAAATTGTGACCGCGTAACCGAGCGGCAGCAAATCGTTGGCGACGGTGAGCGAGGCCGGTCCCGCGCCGACGCAAGCCACGCGTTTGCCGTTTTTTGTTTCGGGAATTTGCGGCAGGAGGTGGGCGATTTCGCCGCGACGATCGGCCGCGACGCGCTTCAAGCGGCAGATCGCCACGGGCTTGCCATCCAGGCGTCCGCGGCGGCAGGCGGGTTCGCAAGGCCGGTCGCAGGTGCGTCCCAGAATCGCCGGAAACACGTTCGACTCCCGGTTCAGCATATAGGCCTCGGTGTAGCGGCCTAATGCGATCAGCCGGATGTACTCCGGCACGTTGGTGTGCGCCGGGCAGGCCCACTGGCAATCGACGACTTTATGAAAATAGTCCGGATTTCGGACGTCGGTGGTTTTCAATCGCGGTCCCCAGGAGTTCCGGCGTTGCGCCGGGCCTTGGGATTATTGTACAACGCGCAGCCGTCCTGCCGGCTAAAACTGCAAGTGCAGCGCGACCTGCAAGATCCGCGCCGGGGCCGTGGTGGAGATCTGGCCGAACGTCGGAGAATTGATGTTGAGGTTGGGATTATCGAATTGCGGGTGATTGAAGACATTGAAGGCGTCCCCGCGAAGTTCCAGATCGTAGCGCTCCGCGAAACGGAAGTGCTTGGAGATGGACAGGTCGAGATTGGTGGCGTCGGGCCCGCGCAAGGCATTGCGAGGGAAGCTGCCATAGGTATAGTAAGGGAGGCCCGCGGCATTCGAGGCGGCGATGGCGTCGAGTGCGAGAAGCCGGGTGGTGGAGAAGTTACCTGGATTGAACCAGAAATTACCCGAATTCCCATTGATTGTCTGAAACGTCTTGGGATTGATGGTTGGAACGGAATTGCCAACCAGATCCGCGCGAACATATCCGGCATCGCCGGCTCCGGATGGACCTGGGTCGTGGTTGGTGGTGTTTAGGCCCGCGAATACGTCCAGCGGGAAGCCGGTGTGATACGTAAAAATTGGATAGAGAGTCCAGCCCGACGTTAGTAGCTTCGGGCCGCCCTGCCATAGGTGATCGAAGGGAAGTTCCCACCCGCCGGAGAACACGACGGCATCGCGGACGTCGGTATCGCCGGAAGCGCGGAAGAGGCCATGGTCGTAATACGGCACGTTGCTGTTGCGTTGGCGGAAGCCGGAAACGTTATCGATTTCGTGAGACCAGGTGTAGGCGAGCGTGAAGAAGGATTTTCCGAAGCTGCCCATGTCGTTGAACTGCTTGGTGAGGTTCACTTCCATGCCGTTGTAATTGGCGCCGGAAATGTTCTGGAACTCGTCGAGATAGCTGTAATTTCCCGCGTTCACTCCAGAATCGTAAAGCCGCGTGTTGGTGCCAAGTGCGAACGGATTCACGTCGACCAGACTCGTCATCTTGTGCGCCGAATAACCGAGGTAGCCGACTTCAAGCACCATTCCGCGCGCGAGCTCCTGCTGTACGGACATGTTGTATTGGAAAACATACGGTGTTCGCAAATGCGGATCGACCAAATACACGCCGCCGCCGCCGAAGGGCAGGAAACCGGCATTCGCGAAATTGATGTTGGACGCAGGCGGACGAGACGGGAAAGGATTAATCGCCCCGGCCGCGCCATATGGATCTTGCAATCCGGTTCCGGGAGATCCAGCCGCCGGCGCGCTGGGATACACATCGGCGTAAGAGAAGAACGGCGGCTGTCCGTTGAATTGGAGGTTGTCTTCTCCCTTCAGAATGTCGTAGAACATGCCCCAACCGCCTCGAACGCTGGTTTTCGCGTTGCCGAAGACATCCCAGGCGAAACCGAACCGTGGCGCCCAGTCGTTCTTGTCCGGGAAGTTGGAACCGGAGGGAGCGCCAGGATCTCCGGGGAACACCAATCCGGAAGGAGCGTTGGGGAACCGTTGCGACTGCATGCCCGGAATGAAGGAGAACGAACGCCCTTGTGTGTCAAATTTCGGCTGGGAGTATTCATAGCGAAGGCCAAAGGTGAGGGTAAGGGTCTTGCTGACCTTCCATGCATCCTGGGCATAGCCCGAGTATTGATTGGAGCGGATGTTGGAGGGGGCTTTGGGCGACTGGAAAAATTCGTCGGGAAGACCCATCAGGAAATCGGCCAGATCGACGCCGGAGCCGACGCTTGTGCTCGGGCCGTAGAAATAAAAAGACCCGTTGACATAGAAATCGTAAACGGTGTTGTTTTGATACGGTGAGAAGTAGAAGCCGAATTTCAGACTGTGGCTACCCTTGGTCCAGGATAGGTTGTCATAGAAGGCATATGTGTTGTTGATCAGCGTGGTGGGTCCCTGGGGGCTGAACCCTGTATAAAGGCCGGAGCCTCCGAAATTGAGAAGAGGCGGTCCGGTTGGCTGGTCTGGCGTGACATTGATGCCGAGCGCGCTTGGGCCAGGAAGCGTTGCGCCGGGGATTGCGTTCTTGTTATTGGCGCGTTGGGCAGTTACCCGAAGTTCGTTGAGCAACGCGGGCGTGAACGTATGCGTGTACGTGACGGTTCCGAAATCGGAATCGCCCTCGTAAATGTTCGGGTATCCAATTACGTTGGCGTTCTGGAACGGGCGAATCTGCGGATTGCCGAAGGTGGTGAACGTGCCACTCAATGTATCGCGGCTGGTGATATTGTAATCGAACTTCCCTAAGAACTCGTCGTAGTTACTGGTGGCCGAGGCTTGGGGAAACAGAAATCCCGAAGCCGAAGTGGGAATCAAGTTGTTCTTGAAATAGGCCTGCGCGACGGAGTTGATGGTCGAGGGATCGATGATGCCTTGAGCGGCGAGCGCGGGATTTGCCTGATAATAAGGATTACTCGCCAGATAGGTCGCCACGGTGCTCGCGTAAGGAGTGCCCGAGAAATTGCCTTGCGCTTCGGCGGGAGTAAACGTCGTTACCTTGCCCGGCGAAGAATCGAGCGCGGACTGGCGCTGTCCTTCATACGAGAAAAAGAAAAACAGCTTGTTGCGGCCGTCGACGACTTTGGGAATCACGATCGGGCCTCCGATCGTGCCGCCGAATTGATTCCGCTTCAGCACTGGCACGGGCAGACCCTGTTGGTTGTTGAAGAAAGGATTTGCGTCGAAGTCGTTATTGCGGACGTAATCGTAGGCGGTGCCGTGGATCGAGTTCGTGCCGCTCTTGGTGACTACGCTGACGATGCCGCCGGCGTTGCGCCCGTACTCGGCCGAGTAATTGCTCTCCAGCACCCTGAACTCACCCACGGTGTCGGGATTCGGATTGGCGACGACGGCGTTGCTCAGCAGGTTGTTGTTCATACCGCCGTCGAGGAGGTAGGTGACCGAGTCCGTGCGTTGGCCTCCGATGCTGTACTGGCCCGTCGCTCCCGAGTCTGGATTGGTGGGAGTAATGCCCGGCTGCGTCTTCAGCAGATCCAGCGTATTGCGCCCATTCAGAGGCAATTCGTAAATCGCCTCGCCGGTTACCGTGCCGCCCATCACAGCGTTCTCCGTCTCCACCGTCGTCGCGTTGCTCTCGACCACCACAGTATTGGTGACTTGGCCCACTTGAAGCTGAACATCTACGCGCAACGTTTGGTTAATATCGAGCGCCGCCTGCGGAACCACGGTGACCGTCTCAAATCCAGGGGCGGTCGCGGTCACCTTGTACTGGCCGATCGGCAAAAGGTTCGCCTGGTAAAGCCCGGTGGAATCCGTAGTCACGTCCTTGCCCACATTGGTGGAGATTCTCACCACGGACACCTTCACGCCGGGCATGACGGCGCCGGTGGGGTCCGTGACAACGCCGGTAATCTTCCCCGTGGCGTCCTGGGCGGGAGCCGGAAGACAAAAAGCGACGCAGCAAGCGCCTGTGAATACGGCCTTGAAAACGCGAGTCATACGATGCACCACTCCTTGTAAAAAGAGGTTCGGCACGACAAGGTGACACCCCAACCACAAAACCGGTTTGCGATAGCATAGCACGAATCGGGCAAAGACCCGGCGGTTTGGAATCAACACCGCGCCGCGCGCCAGACAGGCCCAAGCCAGCATTCGCCATGCGAAACTAACAAGTGAGAGCAGCGCTCCATCCATGAGAATCCTTTCCATCGGCCTCCTGCTCGGCGTTGCGGCCGGCATGAACGCGCAACAGCCCGGCGCGGCCGCAACCGAAACCCGCGCTCCGGCTTGGGACGCGGAAAAAATGCTCGATTCCTTACGCATCGAAACGAAGGCGCTTGGCCCGCTGCTCGAACGGTTGCATCCGGAAGAGTGGCTGAAACACGGCGCCCCATACTCCTACGTCGAGCAGAAAAAAACCGCGCAGGACGAAATAGGGTACCTCGCCGCGTCGGTGGTGGCCATGTCCAAACAAACCGACAAGCTTAGCCTCGCCCTCGACACCTATCTCCGCATGGAGGCGCTGGATCGGCAGGTGGGATCGCTTGTCGCGGGCATCCTCCGCTACGGAGATCCGAATCTGGCGGAAGTGCTGGAGCGGACCGTCGGCGGCGCCGGCCGCGATCAGTTCCGCCAGTACGTTGTCGATTTAGCCAGCCAGCAGGAGACCCAATACGCGGTGATGGACCGGGAAGCGCAGCGCTGCCGAGGGATAATCAGCCGCGAACCGACCGCCACCGGCCGGTCCAAGCAGGCGCCCAAATGAACGAACCGCATCTTTTCGAGTGCAGCATCTGCGGCGAACGGTCTGCCGACATCTGCGTCTATTGCGCCAAGGACGCCTGCGCCAATCACCGCTGCGCGCGGTGCAAGCGCTGCAGCGACTGCTGCCTGTGCGAAGTGCCGCTTGACGCCGGCGCCGGGACGGAGGAGACCGTGCCGTCGCTCCCTCCATCTTCGCCGCCGCCCGCATGAGGCCATCCTTCTTCGCCGCAGCGGTTCTCTGCCTGCCGGCGCTCGCTCAAACCGCGGAGGAATTGATCTCTCGAAACATCGCCGCGCGCGGCGGCACGGGCAGGTTAAGGGCCGTCGCCGCCAAACGCTTCTCAGGGAGGATCTCGTTCAATGGAGATCCGGAGGTTCGGTTCGTGGTGGAACAAAAACGGCCCGCCCTTCTGCGAACGGAGACGAAGCTGCGCGGCCTGACGTATTTGCGGGTCTTCGACGGCACGCGCGGCTGGCAGGAGCGGATTGGCGAGGGCGAGGATCAATCCGGTCCGTCGTGGCTGCCGGAAGACGAGACCGGCAACCTGGCGGAAGAGGCCGATTTCGACGGCGCGTTTGTCGATTACCGTTCCAAAGGCAGCGCGGTCTCTTACGCCGGCCGCGTCCCGATCGACGGCAAACCGGCGTACAAGATCAAGCTCCGGTTGAAGGACGGCAACGTTTTTTATTACTATCTCGACGCCGTCACCGCGCTCGAAATGAAATGGGAAGGCGGCCGCGATATCGAGGGACGCGAGGTGATGTTCGAATCGCTCTTCCGCGATTACCGCGTCGTGGACGGTCAACGGATCGCTTTCCGCATCGAGTCCGTTTCCCCTGAGAACGGGCAGCGGCAGACGGTGGTCTTCGACCGGGTTGAGATGAATCCGCCGCTGGACGGCGCTCGCTTCGCGTTTCCCTCGGGCGGCGGAAATGTTTCCCGTTAGGCCCGCCGTGCATGGACATCGCGGCTCTCCGCGGACCCATCCGGACAACAGCGTCGCCGGGTTCGTTTACGCCATCGCCGCCGGCGCCGACTTCATCGAGCTCGACATCGGCGTCTCGCGCGACGACGCCCTGGTGGTCTCGCACGATCCATACCTTGCGCCCGACGGCGCGCCGATCCGCAGCCTGAATCTGGCCGGGATCCGGAGCCGGGGCGTGGCCACGCTCGACGAAGTCTTCGCACTGGCCGGGCGCGGGGGTTTCGGCTTCAACGTCGAGATCAAGTCCTTCCCCGAGCGTCCGGATTACTCGCCGCCTCCCTCCGATTTCGCCGCCCTGCTCGCCGCCTCCATCCGCGAACATCGCCTGGAACATCGCTCGATGGTGCAGTCGTTCGATTTCCGGACCCTTCACGCGATGGCGCAAATCTCTCCGGGGATCCCGCTCTCGGCGTTGTGGGACGGAGGCCCCAGGGAATTCGCGGAAATAGCGGCGGAAGCGCGCACGGCCTCGGTGTCGATCGAAAAATCGCTGATCACTCCGGCCCGCGTCCAGGCGGCGCGCCGCTCGGGCATCCGCACGCTCGCCTGGACCGTGAATGGATCGAGAGCGTGGGCGCGGATGATCGCCGCCGGGGTCGATGCCATCATCACCGACGACCCGGCGGGCCTCGTCGCTTTCCTGAACCGGCGCGGGACGAAGCCCGCTACGAGTTAGCCTGCTTGGCGGCGATCGGCCCCACCACCGGCAATTGGAACATCTCCCGGTTGTACGCTTTGAACATACACACGATCCAAAGAACGAACCCCAAAAGGCCGATCAACATGCGCAGCGGCACGAAGAGGAGCCACATGTGAAGGATGGCGCCCAGGATCAGGAAGACGATGCTGAGGGCGATCGAGATGGCGATCCACCCGACGCTGAACAGGATCGACTGAAATGCGTGAAATCGCACAAACGGCCGCTTGCTGTACGGCTCCAGCACCAGAAAGACGATCCCGGTGATGAACCCCAGCAGATAACAGAGCGCGCCGGCCATGTTATCGTCCATTCCCGCTCCCACCGCTTGCGCCGGCGGCGGAGCATAGGATGGTTGAGAATACGATGGCGGCGGCGGAACGGGACCGGCGCCGGGGGCTGGCCCTCCCTGCGCCGCGCCGCACTTGGGACAAAACTTTCCATCTACCGCCGCGCCGCAACTTGCGCAAAATGCCATTCCATTTCCCTCCAGTCGCTCTACTTTATCCGAACTCAGTAAGACGCGCAACTGTCTAGTGACGGATTTCGAGGGGAAGTCTCACCCGCCAGCCCTTTTGCGGTCTACCAGTCCAACTGCGCCGGGAAGAACTCCGAGATCAGGTCCTCATAGAACGGGCGGAGCGCTTTCGCATCCGGCCGCGCCGCGCCTTTGGAATAAAGATCGTACGGGTTAAACGTTCGCACCCATTGGAACATCTCCCGGTCGCGATCGTTCATCAGGTAATCGTACGCCCCCTCGCGATGCGCCGCGTAGAAGGAGTGGTAACGCAGTACGTACTGGGCCGGTTCCGGCAGAGAATCCCGCGTGACGCGGTAAACGAATTCGTCGTGGCCCCACGAAAGATGAACCCGATCCAGCCCGCAATTCGGTTCGTAGATGCCGAGTTTCGTTTGATAGCGCGGGTTCCGCGAATCCGGGTTCGCTTCGAAAAACTCCGGGAAAACGATTTTGTCCGAGTAGGCGCACCCCACGGGAAACGTGTCGCCGACGACGGCCCACTGCGGCTCGCCCCACAGGCAAAGCACTTTCCCGAGGTCGTGAACCAGCCCCGCCGCGATCATCCATCGCGGATGTCCGTCGGCGCGGATGGCCTCCGAGGTCTGCATCAGATGCTCGATCTGCGAAAGGTCGGTATCCGGGTCGCTATCGTCCACCAGAGTGTTCAGAAAATCCATCGCCTCCCAGATACTCATCCGGGCTTTCGTGCGCGGACCGTACTCGGCCTTCTTCGCCAGCACGAAGTCCAGCGTCTGCCGGGCGTGGTTCTGGCGGTAGAACTCCGTCACGCCGGGATTGGCGTCGGCTCGATAGTTGCGGAATTTCTCCTTTTCCTTTCCCGCCTCGTAGCGGGTCGAGACGAAATCGTCCCATTGATCGACACTCTCCATCGGACCCTGGGCCGCCACGCGCATCGCACACATCCTTTCGTTTCTATTTTACGCCGAAACGCTCCGGATGCCTTTGCCTTCGACGCACTCGTAGCGGCCGGCGCCGAGGTTCTTGTACTCCTCGGTCCGCCCGCTGGGCCAGGCGATCGTGGCCCGCTCCACGCGGTCCCGCTTGCCCAGGCCAAAGGTCACCGGCATCTCCGATTGCGAGAGATAACTGGACCCGCTCTTCACCGTCCGCGAAACCGTTCCGCCGCCCACGAACACTCGCACCACCGCTCCGATGGCGTCGCGATTCGACTTCGTCCCAATCAGCCGGAAGCGGAGGAACCGGTTGCCGGCCAGGTTGTCGTTGCGGTAAAGAAAGGCCGGGCCGTGGTTGGTGGTAATCAGAACGTCGGGATTTCCGTCGTTGTCGAAATCGCCGAACGCCGCGCCGCGCCCCACCTTCGGGCTGGCGAATCCGGCGCCCACCGCGGCCGCCACATCGGTGAATCCCGCCTTGCCGCGATTCCAGAACAGATGGGGAGGCTGGTCGTAGCGAATGTCGCGATGCAGGTTGCGCACGCTGTCGTCGATGTGGCCGTTCACCACAAGCAGATCGAGCAGGCCGTCGAGATCGGCGTCGAAAAAGAAGCAGCCGAAACCGAGGCTGCGCCGCGAAATCGCCCCCACGTTCGATCCCCGCGCCTGATCGACGTAAGCGCCGCCTTCGCCGCGCCGGTAAAGCCCCAGCATCTCGTTGTCGAAATTCGTCACCACCAGGCCCGAGATGCCGGAGTTGTCGAAGTCGGCCGCGTCCACTCCCATGCCGGCGCGCGCCTTGCCGTCTTCGCTGAAGGCCACGCCCGCTTGGATCGCCACGTCTTCGAACCGCCCGTCGCGCAGATTGCGGTACAGCTTGTTCGGCTGCGTGTCGTTGGCCACGAAAAGATCGGGCCAGCCGTCGTTGTCGTAGTCGAGCATCGCGACGCCCAGCGATTTCGAGCTGGTGTCGAAAATTCCGCTCTTCGCCGTCACGTCCTCGAAGGTGCCGTCGCCACGGTTGCGGAACAGCCAGCATGTCGACCCGCGATACGCTTCCGGCGTGCAGTAAGACTTCGTTTTTCCGTCCAGCGTGCAGTAAACGTCGTCGGCCGCCGACCACTTCACGTAATTGCAAACGAACAGGTCCAGCAGCCCGTCGCGGTTGTAATCGAACCAGAGCGCCGAGGTGCTCAGCCCTTCGTGGCCGGCGAGACCGCTCTTCTTCGTCACCTCGATGAAGGTCCCTTTTCCCGTGTTGTGAAACAGCCGGCTTTGGCCGGCGCAGGTGATGAACAAGTCCGGGAAGCCGTCGTTATCGTAATCGCCGGCCGCCACGCCCAACCCGTACATCTCCACGTCCAATCCCGCGCGGCGGGTCACGTCGGAGAATGTGCCGTCGCGGTTATTCTTGTAGAGCCGCATGGTGGTGCGGGTGCGTTTGTGACCCGGCCAGTCCATCCCATTCACCAGAAGAATGTCTTGCCAGCCGTCGTTGTCGTAGTCGAGAAACGCGCAGCCCGGTCCCAGTGTTTCGGGAAGATATTTGCCCCCGAATGCGCCGCTGTTGTGTTCGAAGGCGATGCCCGCGCGGCCCGTGACGTCCACCAGCCGGAAAGGAGGCTCGGCGGCGCTCCCCTCCGAACGCCAGGGGCGCGGCCAGCAACAGTTCCCGCCGCGTCATGGAAGCTGGACCAGCCCCTTGCTCACCGCATAGAGAACCAACTCGGCGGTGCGGTGAATTCCCAACGCATCCATGATGTTCGCCCGGTGTACGCTGACCGTGTTCACGCTCAATTCCAGCAGAGCGGCGATCTCTTTATTGGACTTGCCCTCGGCGATCAACTGCAACACTTGCTTCTCGCGGGGAGTCAGCTTTCCAGTCTCCTGGCCTCGTTCGAAAGCGGGGCTTACCAGTCCCGGTCCGATCACTTTCTGCCCAGCGGCGATTTTCTTCACCGCCGCCACCAGATCGATGTCGAGCGCGTTCTTCAGAATGTAGCCCCGCGCCCCAGCCTCCAATGCGTTTCGGACGTAGTTCTCCTCCGAAAACATGCTTAGGATGAGAATCGCGATCTTCGGATGGCTGCGCAGAATCTCGATGCAGGCCTGCGTGCCGTTCAGCCCGGGCATGGCCATATCCATGACGATCACTTGCGGCGTAAGCCGCGACGCCAGCTTCACGGCCTCCGCGCCGTCGCACGCCTCGCCCACCACTTCCAATTCGGGATCGTCCTCGAGAATGCGCCGGAAACCTTTCCGGACCAGCGCGTGATCGTCGGCGAGAAGAACGGTGATTGGCATAATTATTCGGATTCGAGCAGCGGAATGTCCAACCGAACCATTGTCCCGCCTTCGGGCGGGCGGTCAAACCGGATTGTCCCACGCAACAGGTCCGCGCGCTCGCGCATCGCCACCAGCCCGATGCCCCGCCGCACTTTTGCCGTCCCTTCGGCGGGCATCCCGGAGCCGCGGTCCTCCACCTCCAGCCGCAGACGGTCCTTGGAAAAATGAACGCGCACGGAGGCCTCGCTCGCCCCCGCGTGTTTCGCGACGTTATTCAAGGACTCCTGCAACACACGATAGACGTGAATCGCCGTGTGGTCGGCGATCTCCGGACTCCGCCCCGTTTTCTCGTAGCGCACCCGGATGCCCGTCTGCTTCTCGAAGATCGGGACGTACCAATCGATCGCCTGTTCGAGCCCCCCTTCGTCGAGGATGGAGGGATGCAGCGCCAGCGACAGGCTTCGCGTTTTGTTCAGCGCCTCCTGGGCCACGCCGCGGATCTCGAGCAGGTCCGCTTGAAGACCCTCCGCCGCTCCGGCCTTCTGTGCTCGCGCCAGCATCGCTCCCATCGCCGTCAGCAACTGCCCGAACTCGTCGTGCAACTCCCGGGAGATCGAACGCAGAACCTCCTCCTGCATCGTAATCAGCCTTCGCGCCAACCCGCTGCGTTGGGTGGAGAGCGTTTCCAGGCGCGAAAACAGCCGCCGGTTCGTGTGAATCAGATAAATGCTCGTCGCCAAAATCGCCGCCAGCGCCGCCGCGAGAAACAGATAGACGTTCCGCTCCACGCCCCGGTAAATATCCTGAACCCGCTCCGCCGCCCGCTGTTCGGTTTCGTTATTCTGCACCAGCAGCCGCGCCACCGTGGAGGTAATGGCCGCCTGCTGCGGTTCGAGCGAGGCGCGGATCAATGCCCGCGCGCGGCGCTCGTCGCCGGCCGACGCCTGCGCGAACGCCTGATCGGCCGACGTCCAGAACTGCGCCAGCGATCCGGCGAAGTACCGCTTTCGCTCCGGACTCAGATCCTCCCCGGCATACCCCTGTTCCAATCTCAGCGCGTCGGACAAGTCCCGCTGCGTCCGGTCGAACTGCGTCTTCCACGCTTCCAGCGGGTAACCCTCCTCGCCGTTCACCATGTCGCGCATCGCCAAACCGAGAGAGTTCAAATCGTTTTGGATGCGCAACAGTTGCAGGGAGTCCTTCCGGTTCCGGTCGATCGTGGCCGTTTGCAAATCGCGCAGGCCGGCGATTTGATAAAGAGAATAGGAGGAGAATCCAGCCACCGCGGCCAGCGTCACCGCGAGTCCGCCGATCAATCTCGCCGTCGGAGTGAAAAATGGACGCTTCATCCAACGCGCGGGCGAGGCCGCCGCGCTCCTGTCATGAATCCCGCACTTTCAATTCTTCGAGCACCAGCCGGGCCGCCTCCTGGCCCGCGCTTTTCTTCGACAGGCCCTCGGCGCGATGCGCCAGATCGCGCCCCACCCGCACCTCCACCATAAACGTCTTGGCGTGTTCGGGTCCGCGTTCTTCGACGATGTTGTACCTCGGCTGCGGCAGCTTCAACGCCTGCGTCATTTCCTGCAGCGCGCTTTTGTAATCGGTCACGGGCCGCTCTTCGCCTTCGAGAATCTCGCCGTCGGTCACCCATCGCGCCACAAACCGCCGCACCGCCTCCACGCCGCCATCCAAATAAATGGCCGCCATGAGCGCCTCCACCGCGTCGGCCAGCAGCGCGCGTTTTTCACGGCCTCCGCTCATCTCTTCTCCGCGCCCCAGGATCAAAAACCGTCCCAACTCGAGCGCCCGCGCCACCGACAGTAGATGCGCCGAACTCACCAACCGCGATTTGAGCTTCGACAGATCGCCCTCGTGCGCCTCCGGTTGGTTGTGCAACAAAAATTCGCTGACGAGAAATCCCAGAATCGCGTCGCCGAGAAATTCGAAGCGCTCGTTGTCGTGGAAATCCTCCGCCGGGCCACTTTCGGCAATGCGCGATCTATGTGTGAGCGCGCGAGTCAACATCTCGCGATTCCGGAAGCGGTAATCCAGAATCGCCTCCAACTCGTCGAGCGGCGCGCTCATTCGATTTCCTTAGGGCTTCGGCGCGGGCGGAGGAGCGGGAGCGGGCGCCGCGGGAGCCGCGCTGGCCGCGGCCTTCAGCTTTTCCGCGTTCACCTTCCCCGCCTGCGCCACCTGCTTCACCGCGGTCGAGGCGCCGGCGTCGGCCATCGCCTGCGTAAACTGGGCGATCGCCTCGTCGTACTGCTTGGTCCTGGTGTAAGCCTGTCCCAACCGCACCATCAAAACGGAGTTGGAGTGCGCCGCCAGCCCCAATTTGTACTCGTCGATGGCGCCTGTATAATTCTTCTGCGCCATGGCGGACAGGCCCAGCGCCTCGTGCGCGGCAGCGACAAGATCGGCCTTGTAGCCGGCCCAATCGGTGTCGGTCATACTCGGATTCGGCTTCGTCGCGTCCTTAATGTTATCGATCGCCCCGCGGGCGTTCTTGTCCACCTTCGCCGCTTCGTCTTTCAGGTTCAGGTCGAATTCCTTCATCTGCCCCGCGGTCATCGCCGCCAGATCGTCCATGGCGATATAATCCTTCGGGTTCACCTGAAGCGCCCGGTCCGCCCAAATGTTCACCAGAGTCGCATCGTTCTTCTGGCGGGCCGTCTCCACCGCCATGTCCAGCACGGCGATCTTATACTCGGTGTCGGCGAAGTTCGTCAACAGGTTGTCGATCGCCTTGAGCCGCGCGTCCGGGTCCGTGGCGTTCTGGATCGCTTGCAGCGCCTCGATCTCCTTCTGCGACTTCGGCTTCTGCGCGAATCCCGGGGCGGCGAGCAGGATAATTCCCGCCGCGAAGGCTACAGTTCTGGTTTTCATCTGGTTTCTCCACATTGTAGAATTTCCGCTACTCTCTTCTTTCTACGGCGCGCGAACCGCCGCCGGCGTGGCCAACAGCTTCTCGGCTTCGGCCTTGGCTTTGGCGGCGCCGCCGTTCACCGCCAGCGTGGCGCGGTAACGGGCCGACGCCTGTTCGTTCTCTCCGGAGGCCGCCGCCAGCCGCCCTAAGTACAAGTTCGCCCAAGATTCCGTCACCGCGTCCGGCGTCAACTCCAACGCCTTCTCGAAACACTTCTCCGCCAGCTCCGGGTCCTTCTCGAGCGCCGCCACGCGCCCCAATCCGAAATACGCGCGGGCGTGCAACCCTCCGCCGTCCGGCTGCTCCAAAACCTTCCCGAACGCCTGCTTCGCCTTCGCGTATTGCTTGTCGAAGGAGAACGACTCGGCTTCCTCAAGCGCCTGCTGGCCCGGCGTCAATTGCGGCTTCGGAGCCGGCGCCGGCTCCGGCCGCTCGCTCTGGCGCGTCTTTGCGAATTCCACTCCCTCCAGCCGTTTCGTCTCCTTGTTTAGATCGATCGCGTCGATCATATCCGGCAGGTATAGCCGCATCGCCTGCTGCTGCTTCTCGTACGAGGGAAGCTCTCCGGCGAAAAACGGCGTCAGAATAAACCCTTCCCGCAGCGCCGAATCCACCATCGCCTGGCGATCCCGCGAGGGAGCGAGGCGGCTCTCCACCGCCTTAATCAACGATTCCGTCGCCAATAGCAGAAAGTCCCGCTTGTAGACTTCGTCGAGCGCCGGCGCGCCCTCGGAGATATCTTCGAGCGATTTCTTTTTCTCGATCAGCGCCGAGTACTTGATCCCCAGCGGGTCCAACACGTAGTGCAGATACGAGTGCCGGATTTCCGGCGTCTGTTCTTCCACCATCTCCCGCGCCCGCTCGGCCGAGGTGCCGAACGGCGTCACCACCACCGAATAATCGTCCTTGAAACTGCGGGATTGAATCACGCCAGGAGGCCCGGTGAGATCGACGAACACCTCGAAGCGCCGGCCAAGATAACCGCTCGTCGGATTGCGCAGATAGGCGTTGGTTTCAAACACCGCGCGGGTCACCGGAGAATGATACGCCTCCAGAATCCGCTCGTAGGCGCCCTGCGACTTTTTCCACAAATCGTCCAAACCGGCGTCCACCCAGAAGCGGGACACCAGCTTTTCGAAGCCCGCCAATTGCTGCACCTCCGGCGTCAACTCCGACGGTTCGTAGCGGTAGCGGAACTCCGGCGGCGGCCCCACCGAAAGCGCGAAAGAGATGTACTGATTGAGATCGGCCGCCGTATTCTTTTGCCGGTGCGCGGCGAAGAACGTTTTCAGATCCTCAAGCGACGCCGGATGCCGTTCACCGATGTTCTTCAGCAATTCGGCGCGCAGCGGATTCGCGTCCGGCGCGGAAGGATTGTCGTACCCGGCGGCCGCGCGGGCCAGAAACACCGCGAACAGGTCCTGGTTGGAATCCAACTGGTTCTCCACGCCCAACTGGCCGATCGCCCGGCACCGCCGCGGCCAACACCAGCGCGGCGCCAACGATCGCGCGCCGGGCGTGAAAGAACATGGTTTTTGAAGTAGACACTCGTAGTTTCTCGTTCCTTAGTCTAGCGAAATCGCCGTTGATTTTCCGATGCGGAACGCGGACATCCACCGCCGGGCGGGCTTGTGCCGCTTTGCCTCTCATCCGGCCCAGAGGCGAGCGATGGGAACGCCATGCAGGTTCTCGGCGAACGGGATCACCTCCGTCCCCGTGTAAAGGACGACGCCGCGCACCCATTTCTTGCCTGCCGCGGTTGCCAAGGCTTGTAAGCCACGCACATCGCCACCGCTCAGCGTTGCGGCAGCCTTGACCTCAACCCCTGCGAGTCTGCCCATGCGGTCCTCCAGAACCAGATCTACCTCTTGTCCCGAAGCTGTGCGCCAGTAGAATATCTCCGGCTTCGTAGCGCTCCAGGCCGACTGCTTCCGCAATTCCATAAACACGAAATTCTCAAGCGCCGCACCGGCAAGCGTTCCTTCGGTCCGGAGGCGGCCGGCGGTGATTCCCAAGAGGTAGCTGAGCAGTCCTGTGTCATTCAGGTAAACTTTGGCTGTCTGAATGACCCGCTGGCCCAGATTTGTAGCCCACGGCCGCAACATTTGCACTACGAATGTCGATTCCAACAGAGCGAAGTAGCGTTTCAGCGTGGTCTGCGGCAGTCCCATAGTTCGTGACAAGTCGGCAAAGTTCAATAGTCCGCCTGCGCGGGCGGCCACTACCGACAGCAGACGAGGAACTGCCGTCACGTCGGCAATATTGGCTAAATCGCGAATGTCGCGCTGCAGTATGGTCATGATGTAGGACTGGAACCATGCGTTGCGGCGAGAGGCTTTATGGCGGGCGATCGCCACAGGATATCCACCGGCAAGGACCGTCTCCAGCAGTTCCTCCCGCCGAACGGTGACGGGTTTTCCAGTCCAAACGATGGAACGCTTGGAGAACATGGCGTCTATGAAGGTCTCTTTTGTGCCGTTGATCTCGCCTTGCGAAAACGGCCACACGGTTATCACTTCCATTCGCCCGGCCAGGGACTCGGACAGTTTTGGTAGGAGTATCGCGTTTGCCGATCCCGTCAGCAGAAATCGCCCGGACTGCCGTTTTCGATCGATCGCCGCTTTGATGACCGGGAACAGTTCGGGCACATGCTGCACTTCGTCCAACGTGACGCGCGGGTTCAAGCCGGCGACGAAGCCGTTGGGGTCGCCTTTCGCTGCGGCCAGGACGCCAGGATCGTCGAATGTAAGGTACTGCCGGTTTTGTTCGCCGAGTTCGTCGGACTGAGCGAGGGTACTTTTGCCCGTCTGCCGAGCTCCGTTGATGAGAACGGCCGGTGTGTCGGTCAGGGCTTCCCTGATTTGGCCGATGATGTGCCGATGGATCACATTTATATAATCAACCAGATGGTGGATGATAATCAACCACGTTGTGGATGATTATCCAACGCATCCGATCATGAATCCGTCCAACCAGGGTTGAATTGGAGCCGGAGCGGGCGGCGGTAATCAGCCTACTTTCCGATGCAGAAGGTGGAGAAGATGCGGTTCAAAATGTCGTCCGCCGTCGTCGCGCCGGTGATGGCGTCGAGCGGACGGAGCGCGGCGTATAGATCCAGCAGCAGCATCTCGTGCGGCAACCCCGCTCCGGTGGCCAGCGCCGCTTGCTTCAAGGCTTCCACGGCCTCGCGCAGCAACTGTTCGTGCCGCAGGCTGGTGATGAATCCGTCCTCGCTCCCGGCCGCCGCGCCCGCCGGACAAATCCGCACGCGCAATTCCTCGATCCCCTCGCCGCTCAGCGCCGACACCACCGCCGCATCCCGCGGCAGCTCCGCGCGCCGCCGCAGGTCGCATTTGTTGCCCACTACGATCGAGCGGCCCTGACTCTTCGCGCGCTCGATCAGCCGGGCGTCTTCCTCCGCCACCGGCGCCGAGGCGTCGACCACCACCAGCGTCACGTCCGCGTCGGCCATGGCTTGAAAGCTGCGTTCGATGCCGAGCGTCTCCACCCGGTCCTGCCCCTCGCGGATGCCGGCCGTGTCCACCAGTTTCACCGGAATCCCTCCGATCGCCGTTGTCTCCGAAACCAGATCGCGCGTCGTTCCCGGCATCTCCGTCACGATCGCCCGGTCCTGTTCCAGCAGGCGATTGAACAGGCTGCTCTTGCCTACATTGGGGCGTCCGACGATCGCCAGCGTCATGCCGGAATGGACCAGCCTTCCGAAAGAAAAACTGGCCGCGAGGGCCGCCACGCGCTCTTCAATTCCCGCCAGCCTGCCGAGAATGTCCTCCGCCGGCGCCACCGAAATGTCGTCTTCGGCGAAATCGATTCCGGCTTCGAGGAGGGCGATCAACTCAACCAGCCGCTCTTTCGCCGGGCGTAAGGCATGTGCTACCGAGCCTTCGGTCTGACGCGCGGCCACGCGCGCCTGGTACAGCGTGGTCGCATCGATCAGATCGCGAACCGCCTCGGCTTGGGGAAGATCGATCCGGCCGTTGAGAAACGCCCGGAGCGTGAATTCGCCCGGCTCGGCCAAACGCGCGCCCTCCGAGCAGGCCCGCTCTAAACAATGGGCAAGAATCACCGGCGAGCCGTGGCAGGAAATCTCGACGACGTCCTCGGCCGTGTAAGAGCGCGGCGCGGGAAAGAACGAAACCACGGCATGGTCCACCGTGCGATTTTCCCGATCCACCAGCCTCGCCAGCGCCGAAGTCCAGGGACGCCATTCATGATCGGCCGGAAGGCGCAGGAAGCCGGCGGCGATGGCGCGGGCGTCGGCGCCGGATAGCCGCACCACGCCAATCCCGGCGCGTCCGAGGGGCGTCGAGATCGCCGCGATGGTGTCGTGAAGGGGCACTGCGTGAGACGGCGGCTAACGCCCGAAACGAGGACCGGAGCGGCGCGGCCCGTCGCGGCCGTCTCTCCGCGGACCGTCACGGCGCGGGCCGCTTTCGCGAGGCTCCGGCGGACGCACCGGCTCGGGCACCGTCTTCATCGCCGCGGGCACGATCACCACCTGCCGGATCGGCCCCACACCCGTGCTTTCGCTGCGCACTTCCGTTTCCCCGCGCAGGCTCAGGTGGATGATCCGCCGCTCCCGGCTGCTCATCGGATTGAAGTGGAACGGAACGCCCGTCTTCTTCACCCGCTCGGCGGCCGCCGCCGCGCTGAGCCTCAATTCCTCGATGCGCAACATGCGGTAATCGTTGGCGTCGAAACAGATCAGCGCATGGTGTTCGGCCGGAACGCGCAGCACTTCCATCGTCAGGTGTTCCAGCGCCAGCAGCAGTCCGGCGCGGTTGGCCAGCAGCAGATCCACGTCGGCTCCGCGAAAGCGGACCACGATCTCCGGGATCTTCGATTTCCGGATGGGAGTGCTCGCCTTCGGCCACTTCGAAGCTCGCCTGAAATCCGGCTCCACCCAGCACCGGCGCCAGGAACGCCTCGATCCTCGGCCCGAATTCTTGAACCTTATACTTACGTTCGCTCACGTCGATTTAGGCCTTTGAGGGCTTTTTCTTCTGAATCGCCTTCGGCGCTTCGATCACTACCGGCGATACGCCACGGTTCATCAGCCACTGCGTGAAGATCCCCACCAGATTGCCAGTGAGCCAGTATAACACCAGCCCGCTCGATTGATAGTAAAAGAAGAAGCCGAGGATCAGAGGCATGAACATCATCATCTTGGCCTGCGATGGATCGACCGATGGGTTCGGCGTCAGTTTCTGAACCAGAAATTGAGTGACGATCATCACCGTGGGCAATATACGGATCGGTAAATGCTCCGGCTGCGACAAGTCGGTGACCCACAGCCACGGAGCGTTTCGCAGCTCGATTGTCACCGTCAGGACCTTATAAAAGGCGTAGACCAGGGGAAGCTGCAGGACCATCGGCAAACACCCGCCCACGGGATTCACGCCGTGCTTCTTGTAAAGGTCCATCACCTCCTGGTTCTTCTCCGCGTTGCGCGGATCGTTCATCTTCACGTTCTTGTACTTGGCGTTGATGGCGGCGATTTGCGGCTGGAGAGCCTGCATTTTCTTGGCCGAGCGCATGCTGGTGAACCGCAGCGGCAGCAATAGCAGATTCAATGCGATCGTCAGCAGAATGATCGACCAGCCCCAGTTATGCACATACCGGCTATCCACCGCCTTCATCACCAGAAAGAGCGGCTTGGCAATGATGCCGAACCATCCCCAATCGATTAACTGCTTCAGCCTCGGGTCCACCCGGCTCAACAGATCGACGTCTTTCGGCCCGGCAAACAGAGTGAAACGGTTCACGCTGTCGCCGCCCACGGCGACGCCCACGTGCGGGTCCATTTTCTTCTCCGGGCCGCGCGGCAGATTGTCGCCGTAGGTGTCGAGCTCCACCGTGGTGTTGTCGGCGGGCAGAAACACGGCCGCGAAAAAGGCGTCCTCCAACCCCGCGAACGAGTAGTTGCCCTTGGCGATCACCGGACCGTTCTTGCCGTCCTTCCCGGTCTTGACGCGCAGCTTGTCGTCCGCCAGATCGTAGTAAAGCGCGTGTTGCGCGGCCGGGGCGTTCAGCACCGTCGCATCGCCAAAACCGCCGCGCCACTCGATCATGTGCGGCAGCGGCGTTCCGTCCTGCGTCGCCTCCGTCGTCACCTTCGATAGATAACTCGCCTGCTCGAACCGAAACGACTTGCGACAGGAGATCTTGCCGTCGAAGAATTCGAAATCGACGCCGATTCCGTCACTCGCCGGTTTGGTGGCGAACAGCGCCGAATTAGGATCGGTCGAGGGCGCGTGGTTGGCGGGAAACAGCAGCGAGAACGGCTCCGGCGTTCCTCCGCCCGCCGCCGTGTCGATCAATTCCAAAGGTTTGCCGGCCGAGTCCTTATATTTCTTCAGCGTCCAACTCTTCACCACCGCGCCGCGGTTCGAGAAGACGATGCGATACAGGCTGGTATCGACGACGTAGGCTGCTTCGGCCGCGCCCGCCACCTGTCCCGCCGGTGGAGCGGCCGGCACGATAGGCGGGACCGGCGCCACCGCCGCCGCGGGCTTTTCCGCGCCGACGTTGCCGGTGGCCGCCGGAGCCGCCGCCGGTTTCGCCGGCGTGGGCGGCTTATATATGTAAGGCGTGAGAAACAGAATGCCGCCCATCAGCAGGAACGCGATCAAAAGGCGGACCTCCATGGACATCTCCTTGGAGGATTTCGCGGGCTGCGGCGAGAGTGATTTATCGGGCGAATCGGGCATGAATCTTTCTTGTCCCTGGGGAGAGCGGCGCTTAGCGCACCGGGTCGAAGCCTCCGTGCGTAAACGGATGGCAGCGCGCCAGCCTGCCCAGGCCCTTCCAAACGCCGCGCACAACGCCGTGCCGGGCCACCGCTTGCATCATGTATTCCGAGCAGGTCGGCTCGAAGCGGCAGGCCGAGGGCAACAGTGGCGAGATCCACCGCTTGTAAAACCGCAGCGCCGCCATCACCGCGCTTTGCATCGGCTCACCAGACGGTCCACTTCCGCTTGCAACTCGGCCGGAGCGGCCGACAGGAGGGTCCGCCGGGGGTTAATTACGATGTCCCACTGACGCCCGATTTCCGCCAATCGCAGCCGCAACGCCTCCCGCACCCTCCTCCTGGCGCGGTTTCTCGCCACCGCCCGGCCGAACGCCCTGGGCAGCGTGAATCCCAACCGAGGTCCGGCACCGTCCTCTCCTTCCCGCTTCAGGCAGAAGGCCGCGAACAACCGTCCGGACTGGCGAGCGCCGTTTTGATAGGCGTTGCGGAATTCCGCCGGCTTCAACAATCGCGAACTCTTGGCGAAGCCGAACGAGGTGGGGGAATCGCCGGTGTCGTGCATTGCCTGGGAGCGATTGCGGGCGGAAGCCAATCGCGTTACTAGGAAAATCAGTCGGCGTACCGCACAACGCGCTCGTCGCTGACGGTAAGCTTGTGCCGGCCCTTGGCCCGCCGCCGGGCTAGCACCGCCCGCCCGTCCTTGCTTTTCATGCGGGCGCGGAAGCCGTGCGTCTTCGCGCGCTTCCGATTGTTGGGTTGAAATGTACGTTTTGGCATGTTCTTCCTGGTTCCGGGCAAGCGACCAGAATGGAAGCGCTACCCTGCGGACGCAGCGGCCTGAATCCCTTTTGTTAGTATATAAGCTTGGCAAAACCGGTGTCAAACGAACGCGCCGCCGGGGGATCCCGTTGCGCCTTCCGAACTAAAGGTACCATCCCTTCGGGCTAGAGGACCCATGACATTTTGTGAGCTTAGGTCTATTGTGCGAGGGGATACAAATGGGGCAAG
Organism: uncultured Acidobacteriota bacterium; assembly: GCA_963823105.1. Lineage (GTDB taxonomy): Bacteria > Acidobacteriota > Terriglobia > Bryobacterales > Bryobacteraceae > JAJYKC01. Next base: position 297,467 of record CAWGKC010000001.1, on the reverse strand, counting down.
CTAGGAGATCGTGGGTGAACCAACCAGGGAGGAACACCGCCATGCCCGAAACAGTGGAGAAAAACAAGACACCCGAAAAATTCGCCGGCGACCGCAGATCGTCGCTCCGTTTCCCTCTCAACCGCGGCCTCAAGCATCATGGGATCGGAGCCTCCAACGGTCAAGCCGGGTGCGGGGAAACGATCAATATCAGCAGCCGGGGAGTCCTTTTTAAGACCAAGGAACGCGTCCGCCGCGGCGAATGGCTGGAATTGGCCATCAGTTGGCCGGCGCAGCTCAATCCTCGCGTAAAGTTGCAGTTGGTAGCCAGGGGCCCGGTGGTTCGCATCGAGGAGGGCCGGGTGGCATTGGCGATTCACCAGCACGAGTTCCGGACTCAATCGGTGACTCCGAGCTCCTCTAGCGGCGCCGAGACCCCGGCGGAGCCGTCCTCATTCTCCGAAGTCTGACCGGCCCTCATACCCGACGCGCGGTTTGTTCGTAAGACCCGATCTTAACCCCTTATAATCGGGGTAAGGTTTCTCATGCGGAAACGATTGGCGGCCGGCTCCGGACTATTGTTCTTCCTGATGCTGCTCTCCCTCGTCGTGTGGCAGGGATCGTTCACCACCGGCGCTCTTACCCCTGCCAGCCTCGGCCAGACCTATGCATTCTGGGCCGTCTCCACCCTCATCTTCATCCTCACCGTCACCCTGGGTTTCATGCTCTTCCGCACCGGCGTCAAGCTCTACATCGAGCGCCAGCACAACCGGCCCGGATCGCGCATTCGCTCCAAACTGGTCGGCGGCGCTCTCGCCCTCAGCTTCCTTCCCGTTCTCTTCCTCGTCCTCTTCAGCGTTCAGGTGCTGAATCGCAATATCGACAAATGGTTCAGCCGCCCCGGTGAAAAGATCAAAGGCGACCTCATTCAGGTGGGCGTATCGCTCGACGACGAAGTCCGCTCCCGCCTCCGCGCCGAGGCGCATTGGATGGCCTCGCTGCCCGAGTGGGACCAGCCGGGCGCCGACGCCGCATTCTGCCGGCAACTGGGCATCGAGCGCGCTGTCCTTTCGGCCGCCGATTCTGTCCGCGTTCTGTGCGAAATGCCGCGCCCCGGCGGCCAAATCTATGGCGAAGCCATCGACACTCCCGAAGGCAAGCTCACCCTCTATGGCCCTCTCGCTCTCGACCTCGAAGCCAAGAAACGGGAGATCCAAAGCTATGTCTACGAATACGACCGCCTAGCCAAAAACAAAAGCAATTTCCGCAATTTCTACCTCCTTCTGCTGCTGCTCATCACACTCTTCATCCTCTTCTTCGCGACGTGGATCGCCCTGTTCCTCGCCCGCCAGATCAGCGGCCCCATCACCGCCCTCCTCACCGCCGCGCAACAGGTGCGCCAGGGCAACCTCGCCTACCGCGTCCACGGCAACGCCATCGACGAGTTGGCCACGCTGATCAACGCCTTCAATGGAATGACCGAGTCGCTGGAGACCAACAGCAAGGAACTGGAAAGCCGCCGCCGCTTCACCGAGGCCATTCTCGAAAGCATACCGACCGGCGTAATTTCCTTGAACGCCGAGGGGGCCATCCAGCGCGTCAACCGCGCCCTGTCCGGCATCTTCACGCCCGAACAGGTGCGCCGCGCGGGCCGGCTGGAGGACCTTTTCTCGCGCGAGGACGCCGCCGAAATCCGTTACCTCATGAATCGCGCCCGGCGCACTGGCGTCGCCGCCACTCAGCTCGAATTCAAGGCCGAGCGCAAGTCCCTCCAACTCGCCGTCACCGTCGCCGCCCTTGAGGAACGCCCGCGTTCCGGCTTCGTCCTCGTCCTCGACGACACCACCGAACTGCTCCGCGCCCAGAAAGCCGCCGCCTGGCACGAAGTGGCCCGCCGCGTCGCCCACGAGATCAAAAACCCGCTCACTCCCATCGCCCTGTGCGCCGAGCGCATGGCCCGCCATCTCGAACGCGACAATCCTTCGGCTTCCGCCATGCGCATTCTTCGCGAATGCTCCTCCACCATCGTCGGCGAAGTGGAAAGCGTCCGCGCCTTGGTGGACGAATTCAGCCAATACTCCCGCTTCCCCTCCGCGCAACTGATCCCTTCCGACCTCAACGAGGTGGTTGAGAACGGCCTCGCCGTCTTCGCCGGACGTCTCGACGACATCGTCGTCGAAAAGGACCTCGCCGCCTGCCTCCCTACCGTCGCACTCGACCGCGAGCAGTTCAAGCGCGTCGTCGTCAATCTGGTCGATAACGCCGCGGAGGCCATGCGCGACTCCCCTGTGAAGCGCCTTTTCGTCGGAACGCGGTCCGCCGCCGACTCGGTCGAGTTGATCGTCGCCGACACCGGCGCCGGCATCTCGCGCGACGACAAGGAAAAACTTTTCCTGCCGTATTTCTCCACCAAAAATCGCGGCACCGGCCTCGGCCTCGCCATCGTCAACCACATCTTGAGCGAACACGAAGCGGCCATTCGCGTCGAAGACAACGTCCCCTGCGGCGCCCGCTTCCTCATCGAACTGCCCTTGGCCTCCGACGCCGAACCGGCCGCGGTCCTTGGAGGCGCCGCCGCCCTGTGACGCCCGCCCGTATTCTCATCGTCGACGACGAACCCCTCATTCGCCAGTCCCTCACCGGCGTTCTCGAAGACGATGGGTACACCACTTTTTCCGCCGCCACCGGCGAAGCCTGCCTGGAGGAGTTGCAGCGCGCCAACTACGACGTCGTTCTGCTCGACATATGGCTTCCCGGCATGGACGGCCTCGACGTCCTCGCCCGCATCCAGGAGATCCCTTTCCCCAGCCGGCCCGCCGTCATCAACATTTCCGGCCACGGCACCATCGAAACCGCCGTCCGCGCCACCAAACTCGGCGCGTTCGACTTTCTGGAGAAACCGCTCACCATTGAAAAGGTCAGCGTCGTTGTCAAAAACGCCCTGCGCCAGCGCCGCCTGGAATTGGAACTCGAACGCTATAAGGAGGACGGACCGCCCTCCAACATCATCGGCGAAAGCGTCCCGATGAAAGCGCTCCGCCAGCAACTGGCGCTGATGGCAGCCACCAACGGCCGGGTCCTGATCTACGGCGAAAGCGGCGCCGGCAAGGAATTGGTCGCCCACGCCATCCATCAAATCAGCCCGCGCTCCCGCGGCCCGTTTATCGAGGTCAACTGCGCCGCCATCCCCGAGGAGTTGATCGAGAGCGAATTGTTCGGCCATCGCAAAGGCAGTTTCCCCGGCGCCGCCGAGCATAAGATCGGCAAGCTCCAGAAAGCCGACGGCGGCACGATCTTCCTCGACGAGGTCGGCGACATGAGCCTTAAAACCCAGGCCAAGGTGCTCCGCGCCATCGACGAGCAGCGCTTCGAGCCCGTCGGCGCCGACACCTCCATCCAGGTGGACGCCCGCGTCGTCGCCTCCACCAATAAGAATCTCGAAGAGGAAATCGAGCGCGGCAACTTCCGCGAGGATCTTTTCTACCGGCTCAACGTCATCCCCTTCAACGTCCCTCCGCTTCGCGAGCGCATCGAAGACGTCCCTTTGCTCGCCGCTTATTTCCTCAAGGAATTCACCACCGCGTACGGCCGCAAGCCCAAGGAGATCACGCCCGAAGCCCACGCCGTGCTCACGGCCTACTCCTGGCCGGGCAACGTGCGCGAACTGCGCAATCTCATGGAGCGCATCGTCATCATGAATCCGCAGGTGCGCGTCGACGCCCGCCACATCCCGCTCAACCCCGCCCGCCGCGCCGTCTTCGACAAGCCGGTCGAGCGCGCCGGCAGCCTCCAGGAAGTCCGCGCCGCCGCCGAGCGCGAATACATCCTCAAAAAACTGGACGAAACCAAGGGCAATGTCACCCGCACCGCCGAACTCCTCGGCCTGGAGCGCAGCAACCTCTACCGCAAGATGAAGGCCCTCGGCATCGCGCTGAAAGAGCCGTAGGCGTTATTCGTCGAGGGCCGGTAGATCCTCGCGCCTGCTCACGATCCAAATATCAATAGACATCGTCTTTTGATCCTCTTCTCAATCCCGCTTTCGCCTCTGGTTCTGTCCGCGGCGGATTCAGAGATCGTCACCTTTCCTAGCGGCGGCATCACACTTCACGGGGTGTTGTACAAACCACAAGGAGCGGGGCCATTTCCTGCTGTCGTTTACAACCACGGAAGCGCCGCTGGCATGCAGAGCAAAGAGGCATTCGACGCGCTCGGTCCGGTGTTCGCAAGCCACGGGTGGGTGTTCTTTGGGCCCTACCGGCGAGGTCAAGGTTTGAGTGTGTCGGCGGGTCCGTATATTGGTGACCAGATCGATGCGGCGATGAAGAACGGTGGTCTATCGGCGGCTGCCTCGACCATGGTCCGGTTACTGGAGAAGGATCACCTTCAAGATCAGTTGTCCGCCTTGGCGTGGCTCCGAAATCAGCCCTACGTTCGACCCAATCGTATCGCCGTTGCCGGCAACTCCTTCGGTGGCGTCGAAACCGTGCTCGGCGCGGAACGAGGAAATTATTGCGCGGCGGTCGCTTCTGCGGCGGGCGCCCAAAGTTGGGCGCGGGCACCCGAACTGCAATCGCTTATGACTCGTACGGCTCGAAACTCACATGCGCCAATATTCTTTTTCCAAGCCGCGAACGACTATGACCTGTCGCCGACCAAGACTCTCTCAGCGGTAATGGAGGACGCGGGTAAGGCATACGATGTCAAGATCTATCCCCCATACGGCGACTCCCCTCAAGACGGCCATAGTTTCGGTTATTTTGGAGCCGAGGTATGGGCTGACGACGTCTTCCGGTTTCTCAACGCGCATTGTGTCAACTAGCGGGACGTCCGCTGCATTCCGTTTACCGCGACAAACGGATTAGCCACCCCTTCCGTGTATGCACCAACTCCTCCGCCGCCGCTTTCACCGACCTCCGCGGAGGCCGGCGCATCGTGCTCTTGTGAAAAATCGGGCTCGCCGCCACGAGCAGCGGATGCGGAATCGTCGTCGGGTAGCGCGAGCAGATGTCGTTCTCCCTCGCCCTTCGCTCGATATGCGGTCCCCTCATCCGCTTCATCTCGCCCGAATGCAAGATCTCATCCAGCAGCTTCCGGCCCACGTTGCCCACCGGCCCCCGTCCAGCATATAGCTCTGGCAGCACGGATAGACGTCGCCATTGTGCTTCACATACATCGGCCCGCGCTGCAAAGAATGGCACGGACGTTTCCAATCCTCGACCGCGTTCGCCGCCGCCGAGCGCGAATACATCCTCAAAAAACTGGACGAGACCAAGGGCAATGTCACCCGCACCGCCGAACTCCTCGGCCTGGAGCGCAGCAACCTCTATCGCAAGATGAAGGCCCTTGGCATCGCTTTGAAAGAGTAGCGAAGGTGGGCCTGCGGCCCCTGCGTCTCCGCTCGTCCAAAGCCCGTTCAAGACCTTAAAGTACCGGCTGGAATTACCGAACCGCTTCGGCTCGCTGCGAGACGCCCGCCGTCCCGGCTTGAACGGCACCGCCTCGACAGCCGGTAGGGTGACAAAATGCCGTTGACGAGTCCGGATAGATGAGATATACGTGATACGAAAGTTTTGTACACCTTACGGGAAGGCGAAGGAATTGGCTCCGCGAGTTTCCAGCACGAGAGAATGGATTGCCGATGGCGCAATCGGCGCGGCATGGTTGCCGTCTCAAATGGGGAATGCCGCGTCCAAATCGGATTCGAGCACCATGGCTCTCTGCCACCACATTCCCGGCGAGCGGGATCTCTTGAACCTTCATTGCCAGAATCGGCGCCCCTGGATTGGCGCCCTCCGCACTCCCGAACGCGAGTGTGGTCCTGGAGGCATCCGGATCTTCGAGCCATTTTTCACCCGGTTGTCGCAACGCGCTCTCGGCCCTCCACCGGCGATTCGGATGTTCGGCGCGGGACCGGACGAGCGAAACGGAGGTTCAAACCTCCCCGTGAGCGGTGTCGCGCCAAACCATTTGTGAGATCGGAGGTTGAACGACTATGGACCAAACGGAAAAGATTGTGACGAGCCCACGGTCGATGGCGCTTATTTGCGCCGTCCTCCCTCTGGCCTTCGGCGCCGGCATCGTCGCAGCGCAAACCAAACCCGATCCGCTCCGGAGCGGTTTTGAGAATCCTCCCTCCAGCGCCCGTCCGAGAGTGTGGTGGCATTGGATGAACGGCAACATCACCAAGGAAGGCATCAAGCTGGACGAGGAGTGGATGCATCGCGCCGGCCTGGGCGGTTTCCAGAACTTCGATGCGGCTCTTTTCACTCCGCAAGTGGTGGCCAAGCGCCTGGCCTACATGACGCCGGAGTGGAAGGAGGCTTTCCAGTACGCCACTACGCTGGCCGGTCAATTGGGACTGGAAGAGGCGATCGCCGGGTCGCCCGGATGGAGCGAGACGGGCGGTCCCTGGGTGCCGGGGCCGGAGGCGATGAAGAAGTATGTGTGGAGCGAGACGCGAGTGGAGGGCGGCAAGCCATTCAGGGGCACGCTGGCCCATCCGCCGTCGAACACGGGCGCATTTCAGAATCTAACGATTGAAGACCTGGGCGGCGCGTTGGGCACGCCGTTTAAGGCGCCGCCAGTTTTATGCCGACAGCGCAGTGGCCGCCTTCAAGGTCCCGGCCAGCGAGGTGGCGGCGAATCGGGTGCAGGCCGAAGCTTACAACGAGCGGCGGAACGATCGACCCGGCCTTGTTGAGCGATGGCGATCTGGTGAAGACGGTCTCGCTTCCAAAGGCCAAAGAGGGCGAAAAGGCGTGGATTCAGTACGAATACCCGCAGCCGCAAACCATTCGCGGAATAACCATCGTCGTGGCGGGCAAAAATCCGTTCGACGTCTTTCTGCCGCCACAGGGCGACAGCGGACAGGCGCTGGAGGCGAGCGACGATGGGCAAAGCTATCGCCTCGTGATGGTCATTCCGAAGAGCGGCTCGACCGAACACACGATTTCGTTCGCCCCTGTGACGGCGAAGTACTTTCGCGTGACGTTCAAGACCCTGCCAACGCCGCCGAATCCGTTTGCCGATATGGGGGATGCGTTTCCCATGCCGAAGCCCGCGACCGCGGTACTGGTGTCCGAGCTCGTGCTGCATCCCGGCGCGCGAGTAAATCATTTCGAAGAAAAGGCGGCCTTCAACCCGATGCCGGATCTGTATCCGTTCGCCACGCCGGAGTTCGATTCGACCGGCGTGATCAAGAAGAGCGGCGTGATCGATCTGACCGGTAAGATGCATCCGGACGGCACGCTGGAATGGACGCCGCCGGCGGGCGAACTGGGTGGTGCTGCGTATCGGATATTCGCTCCTCGGAATTACCAATCATCCCGCGACCAAGGAAGCGACCGGTCTTGAGGTCGACAAGCTGAATGCCGGTTACGTGAAGCACTACATGGATAATTACCTCGACAGCTACAAGACCACGGTGGGGGCTGGCCGGATGGGCAGGCGCGGTATCGAGTATGTGGTAACCGATAGCTGGGAGGCCGGAGCACAGAACTGGACCGACGATATGATCGAGAAATTCACCAAGTATCGCGGCTACGATCCGCGCCCGTGGCTGCCGGTTCTGGCGGGGCGCGTGGTGGAGAGTTCCCGGGCGAGCGACCGGTTCCTGTGGGATCTGCGAAAGACAATCGCCGACCTGACCGCGGATGAGCATTACGGACAGGTGGAAGCTTCGCTGAAAGAGCGGGGCATGGGCCACTACGGCGAGTCGCACGAGAGTGGGCGCGCCTTCATCGCGGATGGCATGGAAGTGAAGAAGCTCGACGATATCCCCATGAGCGCGATGTGGGTGCAGAAACCGGGTATAAACAAGCCCATGTTTGGCTACAACGCCGACGACCGCGAATCGGCGTCGGTGGCGCACATCTACGGGCAGAATCTCGCCGCGGCCGAGTCGATGACTTCATGCGATTCCTCGACGGCCTGGGCTTGGTCTCCGGCGACGTTGAAGCCGACCGCCGACCAGGAGTTTCTCAATGGCATCAACCGGATTGTCATTCACGAGTCGGCGCATCAGCCATTGATCGACAAGGTTCCCGGTTTGACGCTTGGGCCATGCGGCCAATGGTTCAACCGGAATGAAACCTGGGCCGAGCAAGCGAACGTTTGGATCGACTATCTGGCGCGCAACTCATTTCTGTTGCAGCAGGGCCGCTTTGCCGCCGATGTCCTCTACTTCTATGGCGAAGATTCCAACGTCACCGCTCTTTTCGCCGACAAGGCGCCGGACGTTCCCGCCGGCTACGGCTTCGACTACATCAACGCCGACGGCCTGATCCACGAACTGGACGCGGCCGGTGGACGAATTACAACCAACAGCGGGATGAGTTACAAGCTCCTGGCGCTGGATCCTTACAGCAAGCACATGTCGCTGCCCGTGCTACGCGCCATTCACAAGCTGGTAGAGCGCGGGGCCGTAGTGGCCGGCGAGAAGCCGGTCGATACTCCGAGCCTCGCCGACGACCAGGCCGAGTTCAAAAAATTGAGCGACGAATTGTTCGGCGACGGAACCGGCGTACACACGGTCGGCAAAGGGAAGGTCTACGCCGGTCGAAATGCCGAAGCGGCGCTGAAAGCGCTGGCTGTCGATCCCGACTTCGACTACGGCAAGCCGGCGGGTGATTCACAGATTCTCTTTGTGCATCGCAGGCTGGCGGACGGCGATATTTACTTTCTTGACAACCGAGGCGATCATGCATCTTCGGTCGATGCAAGCTTCCGCGTAACGGGCAAGGCTCCGGAGCTGTGGTACGCGGAAACCGGCAAGATGGACGCTGCCTCATACAGGATTGCCGATGGCCGCACAACGGTGCCGCTGCGCTTGGAACCCTGGGGAACGGTATTCGTCGTCTTCCGCAAGACGGCGAAGGCGGCCTCGATGACGTTGCCCAAGGAGACGGAATCGCAAGTGGGGACGGTGGACGGCCCCTGGAGCGTAGCCTTCCAGCCTGGCCGAGGCGCGCCCGCGTCTATTACTTTGGACAAGCTTACGTCATGGAGCGAGAACGAAGACACCGGCGTGAAGTACTTCTCCGGGACCGGCACATACACCAAAACGATACAGGCCCCTCCGGATTGGTTCAAGGCGGGCGCGAAGCTGTGGATGGATCTGGGCGACGTGAAGAACCTGGCCGAGGTCGCGGTGAATGGAAAATCGTTGGGAGTCGTGTGGCACGCCCCGTACCGGGTCGACGTGACCGGCGCTCTGAAGCCCGGCGCCAACGAATTGACGATCCAGGTGATCGATCCATGGGTCAATCGGCTGATCGGCGATCAGCAGCCGGATGCGGCCGTGAAATACACATTCGCGCCCTCAAAACCGTACAAGGCGAAGTCGCCGCTGGTTCCTTCGGGCCTGCTTGGGCCTGTAACCGTGCTAAGGGTGGCCGCCGAGTGACGCGACAGATGAAGCCAAGAGCTTTCGGATTCTTCGCCTTGATGGGCCTGGCCGGTTTCCCGGTTTTCGCACAGCAGCCCGCCGCGCCTTGGGTCGAGACCTTTCAAGTGAGTCCGGCAACCTATAGTCTTGCGGTCCCTAAAAACCTACCGAAGGAACTTGAGTTCCTGAGCCGCACCGGGCCGGTGACGGGCACGTTGCGGTATCGGTTTGGAATCTCAATCGGCGGTTCCCGGCTCGAAGTCAAATTGTCCAACGAGCTTGGCGACAAGCCCCTCAAAATCGACGGCGCCAGCATAGGCATCGCGGCGAGTGAGATGAACGCGGTTCCGGGATCGATCCGGCGTCTCACCTTCGACGGAAAAGAGAGTGTTGTAATCCCTCCCGGAGCGCCCGTCTTGAGCGATCCGATCGACCTGGAAGTGACGGGCGCGAGCGATTTAGTCGGGAGCGTGTTCGTCAAGGATCCCGTCGGCCTCTCGCCAATGGGTGGCGCATCGATGCTCCTGGCGGACGGAGACGCGGTGCTCAGCGAAAAGCTCGCCAATGCCCGCCACGTCGTCAGCCGGCCGATGATGACGTCCCTTCTTGTGATCCCGCCGCGAACGACGCATCTGGCCGTCGCTTTCGGCGATTCGATCTCCGACGGCGCTCGGGATCAGCCTTCGGTTGCGCACGGTTGGGTCGCGACGCTCGCCGGACGGATGGCCTCCGATGGCAAGTCGCCCGCATTGGCGGTCGTGAGCGCCGGCATTGGCGGAAACCGAATTCTTCGAAGCGGATTGGGTCCCGCCGCGTTGGCCAGAGCGGACCGGGACGTGTTCTCGGCGCCCGGCCTTCACGATGTAATCCTACTTGAGGGAATCAACGACATTGGCTTCTCCGGCGCATCTCTGATGGGGGCGGAGCCGGCTCTCGATCTCCAGGAACTTATCGCGGGCTACAGGCAGATTGCGATGAGAGCGCACGCGCGCGGTGTAAGAATTTACATCGGAACTTTGACCCCGTTTCAAGGCGCCTTTTATTTCACCGATGAGAAGGAAACATTGCGGCAATCGGTCAACGCGTGGATCCGGAGCTCGAAGGATTTCGATGGAGTCATCGACTTCGAAGCCGTCCTGCGCGATCCGGCGCAGCCTGGTCATATGAAGTCCGAGTTCGATTCCGGCGATCACCTTCATCCGAGCGCCGCTGGATACAAGGCTATGGGCGACTCGATCGATCTGTCGCTGTTCCGATAAGCGGCTCCATCTCTTGGGAGGCATCGAGGGCTCCGCATGTGCGCTGTTCTCGGGCCCCTCACCCGCACGGCCGGACTCCTCCGCCTTCGCTTTCGAAGTCGATCTCAACGAGCGGCTACCCCTTCCGGATCTGCACCAACTCCTCCGCCGCCGCTTTCACCGGCCTTCGCGGAGGCCGCAGCAACCGGCCCGGAGCCTTCGAATAATACGCCAGCCGCTCCACCAGCGGAAGCAGACGCCGCACCGTTCTCCCGTGAAAAATCAGACTCCCGGCCACGAGCAGCGGATGCGGAATTGTGGTGAGGCAGCGCGAGCAGATGTCGATGTCACCGGGACCTTCGACTCCTCGGGTTGGAGCGCAGCAACCTCTAGCGCAAAATGAAGGCCCTTGGCATCGCGCTGAAAGAGTCGTAGGCGTTCCTCGCCGCGGATCGGTAAGTCCTTCGCGACTACAAGTGGGTTACCCGAGCCGCTTCCCCATGCGAGCGGTCTCAAGCGGTCGATGGGCCGTCGATGCGCACATGACGAGAAGATTCGCTCCGATTGCGATGTTCGCACCTCCGTCTCACATGGGGTCGAACCTGATGTCCTTGCCCTACGGCTCTGTTTTCCGTAGGCTGGAAAGCATGGAATCGCTCACTCCCGACGAGATCGTTCGTTTGACGCCCTCGGAACGTCTGGCGCTGATCGCGCAGCTTTGGGATAGTCTCGAACATGAGCGGCTTCCCTTGACCGGCGCGCAGGAAGCGGAGCTTGAACGCCGCCTCACCTCCCTCGACGAAGATAGGCGCAATGGCGTAACGTGGGCATCTCTTAAAGCTGAACTTGAGCGACGTTGCCCGTAGTCTACTCGGTTATCTTCACTCAGGCCGCGCAGGCGGAGTTGATCGAGGCGCAGAATTGGTATGAAGGCGAAGCCACCGGGCTGGGCCGACGTTTCCGCCAAACGGTTGACGCCATGATCGAACGGATTACCGGCAATCCCTCGCGGTTTCCCATCATCTTTAAAAATGTTCGCCGCGCCCTCTTGCGCCGCTTTCCGTACTCGCTGTTTTTTGTCGTCGAAGACGACGCCCTGATTGTGATTGCCTGTTTTCACGCCAGCCGCAATCCGTTGCGCTGGCAAAAACGGGCCTGATTTTATTTCCGTGCAGAGTGTCCAGTTCATTTTCTTGCAGAATGGCTCTCCACCGCGCTCCGTGGTCAGCGGGCGATTGGAAGCCTACCCCTTCCGGATCTGCACCAACTCCTCCGCCGCCGCTTTCACGGGCGTCCTCGGAGGCCGCAGCAACCGGCCCGGAGCCTTCGAATAATACGCCAGCCGCTCCACCAGCGGAAGCAGCCGCCGCACCGTTCTCCCGTGAAAAATCAGGCTCCCGGCCACAAGCAGCGGATGCGGAATCGTCGTCAGGCAGCGCGAGCAGATGTCGATCTCTCCCGCCCGCCCTTCGACATGCAGACCCCGCATCCGCTGCATCTCGTCCGAATTCCAGATCTCATCCAGCGGCTGCCGGCCCACGTTGCCCACGGGCGCCCCGTCCAGCATGTAGCTCTGGCAGCACGGATAGACGTCGCCGTTGTGCTTCACATACATCGGTCCGCGCCACAAATAATGGCAGGGATGTTTCCAATCCTCGGCCGCATGCGAAGCCTCCGGCTGAAGCTCGTTTGTCTCGTCTTCTTTCACCCGCACTTCGTCCACGCCCGGCACCGCTTTCCAGAATCGCGTGAACTCCTCCACCTCGCCCGCGTTGCGCTCCATGCGCACCATCTGCGCCACCACTTGCACCTTCGCCCCGCGCTCGTGCTTCATCCGCGCGAACCGCACGAAGTTATCGCGCACTTTCTGAAAACTCGCGCCCTTACGGTAATACTCGTAGGACTCCTTCGTGGCGCCGTCGAAACTCATCGTCACGTGCTCGATCGGACTCGCCAGCAAACGCGCCGACGTCTCCTCGTCGAGCAAGGTCCCGTTGGTCGAAAGCAGCGTGGAGATGTTGTGCCGGGCGCAATACTCGATCCGGTCGAAGATCGCAAAATCGAGAAACGGCTCTCCCAGCCCGATCAGCATCATGTGCTCGGCGCTCCGCGACGCCCCTTGCACCAGCCGCGTGAAGATGGCGTCCGTCATGTCTTCCTTCGGCTGCTTGTGCGTCTCGCGCGGACACATCGGGCAATATAAATTGCACTTGGCGGTCGTCTCGACGATGTATTCCACCGGCAATCCCGCCAGCTTTCGTTGCCCGCGCAAATAGCCCCACAGCAGCCGGGCGCGGTTCCCCGCTCGCGTGGCGAATCGTTCCATGCCTTTGAGCTTTAATTGTATCGGGTATGGCCGCGCCGGAATCGACGAATCAGATGCGTGAGCGTGTACGCCAATTAAATGACGCCGGTTTCCCTCCCGCGGCCCGCTACGTTCTCTACTGGGCGCAGATGAACCGCCGCGTGGAATCGAATCACGCCCTCGCCTACGCCTGCCAACTCGCCAACGAACGAAGCCTGCCGGTGCTGTTCTACGAAGGCGTCACGTGCTCCTACCCGCACGCCAACGACCGCCTTCACACGTTTCTCCTCGAAGGCGTCCCCGAGACGGCGCGCCGCTCGAAAAAGCGCGGTATCGGCTACGTCTTTCACTTACGCCGCCGCATGGCCGATCCCGACGACGCCCTCTACCAACTCGCCCGCGAGGCCTGCGCCGTCGTCACCGACGACTACCCCACATTCATCGCCCACCACCACAACTCGCGCGTCCCACCCAAACTCTCCATCCCTTATTTCGCCGTCGATTCAAGCTGCATCGTTCCCATGGCGCTCTTCGAGAAACGCGAGTACGCCGCCTACACCATCCGCCCAAAAATCCATAAACTTCTCACTCGGCTTCCTCGCGCCCGCACCCGAGATCCGGGTCAAACGCCGCTACGGCGCGCCCGCGCCGCAGTTCCACACCGAGGTTACAGACCAAAACATCCCGCAGCTTGCCGCTTCCTGCGAGATCGACCATTCCATCCCTCCTTCCGCCGTCTTCCGCGGCGGCCGCCTCGAAGCGGAGCGCCTGCTCACCCATTTCCTCCACGACAATCTCCGCCGCTACGCCGCCCAACGCAACGAACCCTCCGCCCATGCCACCTCCGATCTCAGCCCCTATCTTCACTTCGGCCACATTTCGTCGCTCGAAATTGCCCTCGCCGTGAAGACCTACGCGGAGGAGCACAAGCTCATGGCCGGCGAATTTCTCGAGGAGTTGATCGTCCGCCGCGAACTGGCCTTCAACTTCGCCCGCTTCACGGAAAATCCCGAAACGCTCGACGCGCTCCCCGCCTGGGCGCGCGCGACTCTCAAGAAACACGACTCCGACCCGCGCTCCCCGCTCTACACGCCCGCCCAGCTCGAGCGCGCCGAAACCCACGACGACCTCTGGAACTCGACACAAAAAGAAATGCTCGCGCGCGGCAAGATTCACGGCTACTATCGGATGTATTGGGGTAAGAAGATCATCGAATGGTCCGCTTCCCATGCCGAGGCCCTGCAAACCATGATCTCCATTCACGACCGCTACGCCCTGGATGGCCGCGATCCCAACACGTACACCAACATTCTCTGGTGCTTCGGCCTGCACGACCGCCCTTGGTTTGAGCGCCCCATCTTCGGCCAGATCCGCTACATGTCTCTCGACGGCATGAAACGCAAAACCGATACCGCCGCCTATATCCAGGAGATCGCGGCCACCGGCCAAGCGGCGCTCGCCTTATGAACGTCACCCTCACCGGCGCCACCGGCTTTCTCGGCAAGCACATCGTCGCCGCGCTCCTCGAAGCCGGCCACCACCCTCACCTCCTCGTCCGCAACCCTCCCGCGAATCCGCCTCCCGGCGTCGACTACTCCCTCTGGCCAACCGCCGCCGGAGAAGCCCTCCAATCCGCCGATGCCGTTATCCACTTAATGGGCGAACCCGTCGCCCAGCGCTGGAGCGCCGAAGTGAAGACACGCATCCGCTCCAGCCGCATCGACGGGACGCGTCACCTGGCGGATGCTCTCGCCTTGGTTCCCAACAGGCCTCAAGTTGTGGTCGCCGCCTCCGCCATCGGCTACTACGGCGAGCGCGGCGACGAAACGCTCACCGAATCCTCCGCGCCCGGCGAAGGCTTCCTCGCCGATCTCTGCGTCGAATGGGAAAAAACCGCGGGCCTGATCGAAGCCCTCGGAATCCGCGTCGTCAAGATCCGCATCGGCCTCGTGCTCGGCAAAGACGGCGGCGCGCTCTCCAAAATGCTCCCGCCCTTTCGGCTCGGCGTCGGCGGCAAACTCGGCTCCGGGCGCCAATGGATGTCCTGGATTCACGTCGACGACCTCGCCGCCCTCTTCCGCTTCGCCCTCGAGAACCCCGGCCTCGCCGGCCCAGTCAACGGCACCGCCCCCAACCCCGTCCCCAACGCCGAATTCACGCGCGAACTCGGCCACGCCCTCCATCGCCCGGCCCTCTTCCCCGTCCCCGCATTCGCCCTCCGCGCCCTCTACGGAGAAATGGCCGGGATGATCCTCGCCAGCCAGCGCGTCCTCCCCCAAGCCGCCCAATCGGCCGGTTTCGCCTTCCGCTACCCCGACCTCCCCGCCGCCCTCGCCAGCCTCGATATGTAGCGGCGGCGCATCGCCCCTATTCCTGATCGAACAAGCCCTGCCGGTCGATCCGCTCGCCCTGGAAAAAGATCGTCTGAATATTCTCCGTCCGCTTAATGTCTTCCAGCGGATTCCCGTCCACCAGCAACAAATTCGCGTCGCGTCCCTTCTCGATCAACCCAATGCGATCCGTCGCCCGCAGCAACTTCGCCGCGTTGCCCGTCGCCGCCTGGAGCGCCACCGCCGGCGGAATCCCGGCCGCCACCCAAAGTTGCAACTCCCGATGCAGCGCCGGGCCGTGAATCAGAAGGATATTCCCCGAATCGGTCCCGGTCACCAGCATCGCGCCGGCCTTCCATGCCCGCAGCAAATTCGCCCGGGCGTCTTCGAGCGACATTTTATATACCCCTTCGTCTCCCGCCTTGCCGGCCTGCCCGCCGAGCGCCTTCTTCGTCCCGGCCAGCAGCGCCGCGGGGCCCACTTGTTGCACCAGCGGACGCTGCAGCGGCTCCAGATTTCCCGCCGCCAGATCGGTGAACGCCTCCCCCACCGTCAGCGTCGGATCGTAGGCCGTCCCTTGCGCCTTCATGCGCTCGAACAGCGCCTCCGGAATCTGGTCGCGGAACGATCCATGCTCGATTCCGTCCACCTTCGCGTCCAGCGCGTCGGCGACGTCCTTGGCATCGCCTGTATGCACCACCACCGGCAGCCCGTCCTGGTGCGACTGCTGGGCCACCGCGTCGAACAAATTCACCGCCATCCGCTGGAACAGCATCCCGGCCTGCCCCGCTTCCAGAATCTCCTTGATCCCATCCACGCCGTCGCTCTTTAGCGCGTCCACCATTCGCCGCGCCTCGTCTTCCGTCTTCGGCATCCGCAGAAACTGCGCGTTGAACGTCTGGCGGTAGTTCGCCGGCACATACTTGGCAAACTCCGTCCCATGGCCGCCTTCGGTGGTAAACAACGGCCCCACGAAGTACAGCCGCGCGCCCAGCCACTCGCCGGAACCGGTCGACGTCCGCAGTTTCTTCATCTCGTCCAGCGCGTCGCCGTCGCTCTTCACCGTCGTCACGCCGCAATACAAATACGCCGCCAGCTCGCGCTCCAACCGGTGCGGCTTCGTGTAATCGCCCGGCGATTCGTACACCCCGCCCGGCGATCCCAAATGCACGTGAACGTCGATCAGCCCCGGCAGCACCGTCTGCCCGTTCGCCTCCACCGCCTCGGCGTTCAGCGTCTTCGCATCGGGCACGCTGCCGGCGTAAACCTCGGCGATCTTACCGTTCTTAATCAACACTCCGCCGGATTCGATCACCCGCCCGTCGCCGATGAAGATCCGCGCACCGCGGATCAGCCTGGTCCGATTGCGGCTGATTTCGCGGTCGACGATCTTCTGCTTCCCGATGCTCTCGCGCGTCTTGGCCTGCCACACGCCGAGCACGATAAACGGCGCCAGCACCGCCAAAACCCACAATTTGGCGCTTCCGCTCACTTTCTCTTCCTTTTCCCAGCGGAACAGCTTCACGCCCAGCCACGTCGCCAGCACCACCGTTAGTATGAGCGCGATTACGGCGGTCCAATTTTGCGCCAGCCCCTCGCCGTTCACCAGAATCGCCTGCAGGCCGCTAAACAAATAGGTCGACGGCAGGAACTGGGCGATAATCTTCACCCATCCCGGCATCACCTCCATCGGAATGGTCGCGCCGCTCAGGAACAGCATCGGGAAGTAGAGCAACTGGATCAGGATCTGGCTCTCCTGCATCGAGTTCACCACCGATGCGATGATCATCCCCAACGCGCGGAACGCCAGCGCCCCCAGCGATAGAAAAACCAGAAACGATACCGGCGCCGCGGGCCATGGCATTCCATATACGAAATGCGCGAGGGCCAGCATCAAGATCGCGGATGGCAAATAGTTGATCAGGCCCACCACCAGCGACGAAATCAGAATCGGCCCCGCGGAAATCGGCGCCACTTTGAACCGCCGCAGGATATTCTGCTCGCGCTCCATGATCGCCCGCATTCCCGCGCCGAAAAACCCGCTCCCCAACACGCCGATCACCAGCACCATGTTCACCACCTGCACGATGGCGGAACCCTGCTGCGCTTTGAACAACTGCCCGAAAATGAAGAAAAACACCAGCGGAAAGGCGTAGTTGAAGAACAACACCGTCTTGTCCCGCGTCGTCAGTTTCAGATTGATGGAGATTTGAGCTAAATAGGCTCTCATTCGCGCAGCCTCTTGCCGGTCAGCTCGATAAACACGTCTTCGAGCGTCGGCCGCTTCAGATGGATATCGGTCAACTCCAAGCCCGCTCTGGTCGATCCACTTCACCAACTCCACGATCGACCGCGCCGGCTGCGATGAGTTCACGCTCAAATGCCGCCGGTCCTCGCTAAGCGTAAATTTCAGTTCCCGCAGAAACGCCGGCGTCTCCTCCGGCAACCCTGTCGCGCACTCGATCAGGATGATCGATTTATCGAGCGTCCGCTCCTGAATCTCGCGCGGCGTCCCGATGGCAATAATCCGCCCCTCGTCGATGATCGCCACCCGGTCGCACAGCCGTTCGGCTTCTTCGATGTAGTGCGTCGTCAGCAGAATCGTCCTCCGGTCGCTCTTCAATTCCTCAATCAGCTTATGAATCTCCAGCCGCACCTGCGGATCGAGCCCGGTCGTCGGCTCGTCCAGAAACAGCAACTGCGGATCGTTCACCAGCGCCAACGCCAGCGCCACCCGCTGCTTTTGCCCGCCCGAAAGCTTCGAATAATACTCGTCGCGCTTGTCCTCAAGCTGCAACCGTTTGAGTATCTGGTTGCGGTCCAGGTTCCGCGAATAGTAGGCAGCGAAAAGATCCAACGCCTCGTGGACCCGCATCTTGTCCGGCAGATTCGTCGCCTGCAGGCAAACGCCAATGCGGTCCTTCAGCGCGTTCACCTGGACGCCCGGATCA
Organism: uncultured Acidobacteriota bacterium; assembly: GCA_963823105.1. Taxonomy (GTDB): domain Bacteria; phylum Acidobacteriota; class Terriglobia; order Bryobacterales; family Bryobacteraceae; genus JAJYKC01. The sequence goes on along the minus strand of CAWGKC010000001.1, from coordinate 279,279 downwards.
TAGCCAAGCACCGCGACGTTTCCCGCGGACCGCGGCCGCAGCCCTTCCATGATTTCGACCGTCGTCGTTTTCCCCGCGCCGTTCGGTCCCAGCAGCCCGAACACCTCGCCCTCGCGCACCGCGAAGTCGATGCCCCGCACCGCCTCGAAATCGCCATACGACTTCCGCAGCCCCTCCACCGTGATCGCGTTCCCGTTGTTCGTCATCGCACCGGCTCCCTGCCGCGCCCTCCCGTTTCCCAAGTTTCGAGAGTACCAGTGTCAATACCGGATTTCCGCACCCGATTCGGCGAGCGGCGGTCCCCCATCGGCGAATAGCGAACCGGTGGCAGCCTTGCACTCGGCGACGTGAGCGGTCCACGGCGCCACGCTGAAAGACTGATGCCGTCCGCCAAGTCAGCGTTCGTCCCCTCAGCCACGTTTCAGTCCCCGGCCAATCGATCCCCCCTTCGTCCGCTCCCCTTTGTGTCAACTTCGCTCAGACGAAACGTGCCAGACGCGTCCTGAAAATCCCGATCTTGGTATGTAGCCACCGATTTTCTATGGATTCGCGAATTGCCGCCGTCGTCGTTGGCCATAGTTTACAAACACTTGCAATATGGCGATCAACTTGCTATTATAAGCGAAACTTGATCGGTCTGCTGTAGTCAAGTTACGGTGTTTCTGGCTCTGGAATCGGCCTTCGGGTTGGTCGATTGCTTGGGCTTTTCACATCGACCTTCGGGGAAGGAAAATATGAACAAACCTCTGCTGTCCTTTTCGTGTCTTTTTTTTTCGATGTGCCGTCCGAGGCAACTCAACCTTGTAGTTTTGCTCTCGGCCGTCCTCGGTAGCGGTGCCCTGACGCTATTTGGCCAGGCGACCGAAGGAAATCTGGTCGGCGCAGTCTCCGATGCAAGCGGCTCGGCGGTGCCGAACGCTGACGTGAAGGTGAAGAACGTTGGCACAAATATCGAAACATCCGCCAAGACCAACGCAAATGGCGAATTCCGATTTAACAACCTGCCCATTGGCGCCTACGACCTGACCGTCGCCGCCGCCGGTTTTGCGGCCGCAACGCAGAATAACGTCGTCATAGATTTGAACAAGACAGCCACGATCAACGTGTCTCTGCAAGTGGGTTCAGTTTCGCAGACCGTCGAGGTTAGCGAGGCGGGTGTGACGATTGACACCACCACCGCTCAGTTGCAAAATACCTTCGACACCCGCCAGACGCAGGATCTACCCACGGCCACCGTCGGCCTCGGAGTGCTTAATCTTTCTTTGCTGGGATCCGGCGTATCCTCAAGCGGCGGCGTCGGCGCCGGTACGGGTCCAAGCGTCGGAGGCCAGAGGCCGCGTAACAACGACTTTACCATCGAGGGCGTCGACAACAACAATAAGTCGGTAACCGGTCCTCTCGTTTATATACCAAACGACGCGGTCTCCGAGTTCACCCTGCTGCAGAATCAGTTTTCACCGGAGTATGGTCATTCGTCGGGAGGCCAATTTAACACCGTGGTGAAGAGCGGCACAAACGCATTTCATGGAACGATCTACGACTACTTGCAGAATCGTAACCTCGATGCGGTGGACCAGTCGCTTGCCAACCAAGGCATTTACAAGAATCCCCGCTTCGACAGTAATCGCCTGGGGGCGACCATCGGCGGTCCAATTCTGAAGAACAAGCTCTTCTTTTTCGGAGCTTTTGAGTACAACCCCGTGGGGCAGTCGTCGGTACCCGCGGCGGGCGTGGAGGCTCCGACGCCCGGTGGTTACCAGATTCTAAGTGGAATTCCAGGGGCTCTCGGCTACCAACCTGGGGATTTTGCAGAAATATGCGACGGCGCCCACGCAAAATGGCACAGACGCCATTAGCGTTACCAACACGGCCAGCGGCCAGCAGGTGAGCGTTCCAATTGGAATCATCCCTATTGTCGCACCGAATTATACGAACAACTACGCAGTCGTCGGATCGGTGGATTACACCATATCGGACAAGGACCAGTTGCGTGGACGAATCATTTACAACAAGTCGGCGGGCATCGACACGGCCGCGACCTTGCCCGTGTTCTATCTCCCGACTCCTACAACCTACTATCTTGGTACACTCACCGAATACCACAACTTCACGCCGAATCTCACCAATGAGTTCCGATTGGGTTACAACCGGTTCAACAACTCCACGCCCTCGGGTAGCTTCAAGTATCCTGGCCTCGACCAGTTTCCAAATATCGTGCTCTATGATATGAACCTCCAGATCGGACCCGATCCGAATGCCCCTCAATTTACCATCCAGAACACCTACCAGATCACCGACAACGTCAACTGGGTGAAGGGCAGCCATACCCTCACAATTGGCTTCGATGGCCACAAGGCTATTTCGCCCCAGTCGTTTACACAACGTGCGCGAGGTGACTACGACTACAATTCGACCGATCTGTTCCTGCGGGATTTGACGCCTGACAACCTGGCCGAGCGCAGCCTGGGAAATGTAATCTATTATGGCGATCAGGTCGCCCTTTATCCTTATGTCAACGATAGTTGGCGCATCCGCCCCAACTTCACGCTGAACCTCGGCTTGCGCTATGAGTTCACGAGCGTCCCGTACTCGGAACGTTTACAGAGCCTGAACGCCATATCCAACACTCCGGGTGTGCTGGTGTTCAATACTCCCCAACCGCAGTATCACAACTTTGCCCCGCGCGTCGGCATCGCTTATTCGCCGGGGAAGAGTGGAAACACGTCCATCCGGGCCGGGTTTGGCATGTCCTACGACGTGCTCTACGACAACATCGGCATTCTGGCGCTTCCTCCCCAATTGAGCAGCACGGTCGATTCGAACATCAACGTTCAGGCGCCGAATTACTTGGCGAACGGCGGAATCCCTCCGAACGCCGCCACGGGGTCTTTGGACCGGGCGGGCGCCATCGCGAATACATCGAATTATGTGCCGAATCAGAAACTCCCCTATTCGATCCAATGGAATTTCGGCGTTCAGCACGTTTTTGCCAAGGACTACACCTTCGAGGCGCGCTATTTGGGGACTCGCGGCGTTCATCTCAATGTTCAAACCCGCCTTAATGTCTTGGATAAAGTGGACAGCCAAAACTACCTGCCGACATATCTAAGCGCCCCGTCGCAGGCGCAGCTCGACTCGTTGACCACTACGCTCACAGGTCTGAAATCCAGACCCGGTATCCTACCTCAATTCCTCAATGCCGGATTCACCAACAACATCGTCGAATTCGCACCTCTCGGGAACTCGAGCTATAACGGATTGGCGTTGCAACTGAATCGCCGCTTTTCGCATGGGCTGCAATTCATTGGTGCATATACCCTTAGTCACCTGGTGGATGACAGCACCGCGGACTTCTTCACCACGCGCCTGACGCCGCGCCGCCAGGAGGATTTCCAGAACCTTCGGATGGACCGGGGCACTTCCGCCCTGGACCGGCGTCATCGCCTCACTATGACCGTCCTCTACGACCTGCCTTACTTCAAGAACTCAAACTGGTTCCTCAAGAATCTCGTCGGAAATTGGGAGTTCGCCCCCATTTACACCTTCGAGAGCCCCTGAGTATGCGACGGTGCAGAGCACCGTCGATTCCAATCTGAATGGAGATTCGGCCGGCGACCGGACGATTATCAATCGGGCCGGCGTTCCAGGTACTGGCAGCGGTGTCACGGCGCTGACAAATAGCGCCGGTCAAACGGTGGCCTACCTCGCCAAGAACCCGAACGCCGAGTACATTACGGCGGGCAAAGGCGCTCTCGCCAACGGCGGCAGGAATACGTTGGCCACGCGTCCTATCGATAACGTCGATCTCTCGGCTATCAAGCGCTTCAGCCTCACCGAGCGTTTCAGCTTTCAGTTACAAGCACAACTCCTAAACGCTTTCAACCACCCGCAGTTTACGCCGGGCTCGCTCAATCAAATCAATTCCATTGGCCAGGCTGGGGGAGCCGTCTTAAACTACTTGAATCCGGCCAGCCAGTCGTTCAATAATCCGGAGGTTACTTTCGCCAGCAATGCGCGTGTAATTCAAGTGGGCGCAAAGATTATCTTTTAATCCAGCATTGCTTTGGAGAATTTCCAGGCGTTGGACCCTCAGCGCGGAGGCGGTGCCGTATTCCTTTTCACGTCCCGCCGATCCAGGCGGCAACAGCGTCGGGAATGCCATCAACGGACTCCGGGCGGCAAGCGCCAACGTGCGGGTCGACAGCTTGCCCGGCCAGAATCACCGGTTCCGGGCCGCGGTCAATCCGCTCGGCAAGCTCGCCGGACAATCCCTCAACCTTTCCGCCCGGCCCCCGGCGTTCTCCCTTGGCTACCGCTACCAGGAAAGCGCCCTCTATTTGCAGCGCAGCTACAAGGTCACCCCCGTCTGACCCTGAATCCCGGCGTGCGCTGGGAATATTTCGGCGTCCGGCGCAACGTCAACCCAGCCCTGGACTCGAACTCCTACGACGGCACTGGATCGAATATTATCCGCCAGATTCGCTGAGGAGCCGTCGATCTCGCCAAGAGCAGCCCGAGCGGTCGCCTCAGGCAGACCAGCGAAAGGATTTTCGCGCCCTTCCTTCGCGCCGCCTGGGACGTTTTCGGCAATGGCAAAACCGGCCTTCGCGGCGGCTACGAGCGAAAACTCGGCAAGGTTACCTTTAACTTGATCCAGAGTCCGCCGAAGTATGCCGATTTCAACATCGTCACCGCCGATGTTCACCAGCTCCGGGCCTGGCCGGAACACGAGTTCAACCACGGAATCCTCGCCAGCTTGTCCTCCTCCAGTTCGGTCGGCGAGAATCTGTATTCCATCGCCAACGACAATTCCGTCGCCCCCGTCATCACCTTCTGCCCGCGCGCCTTCATCAACGGCGCCGCTCCCAACCACGGCGTCACCAACGTCGTCAACGGCAGCGTCCCGGACAACTATCAGTTCTACAAACTCTCGGGCCTGCAACTATCCAACTACGTCAATCCCAAAGTAAATATCAGCGACTTCGGGCCGTTCCCCTCCAACATGGTCGCCCGCAATTCCGTCTTCGGCCCCGGCTCGTGGAACATGGATCTCGGCGTCTACAAAAACAACCGCCTCAGCGAGCGATTCACTCTCCAGATTCGCTTCGAGGCTTACAACTTGTTCAACCACGCCAATTTCATCGTGCAGGCCGCCGACGTCGACACCTCTTCTTACAACTTCGTCGACGGCTACTTCAATGGCAACCGCAACGTCCAACTCGGAGCCAAGCTGATTTTCTAGCCGGCGCCGTTTCAGTTCTGCGGGAAAACGCGGAAGTCCCAGGCCAGGAATCCGGCCATCGAAGGCTGCGGATCGCTAGGCCCGTCCGTTGGCGATGGACCTCCGGGACGCATCCGCCGAAGCACGGAGAATGCGCTTGGCGGAGGGCCTTGCTTAGGGTTCCGAGCCGCGCCTGCGTCTATGGGAGTAGGCCGAAGAGGCACGTTATCGGTATAGCCCCCGGCAACCGATTTCCCGCGCAGCACGAGCGCGTATTCACCCGCGGCGAGCGGGCCGGCCGTCGTGACGGACAGGATATTTCCGGGCATGCGCTCCACTTCCACCGGAACCGAGGTCTGGCGGACCTCCTTTTCTTCGCGCGCGACCGTGGGCTTGAGGTCGAAGCGCCCGTTGCGTTGTTCCTTCAGCGAAACTTTACGCGACGAGATCAGACGCGCTTGATTATTGACGTTTGGATCCAAGCGGACGAGGATCGGCTGAATACCGGAGGAATCAAAGGCCGCCGACACCATGTAACGATTCAGCGGAATGACGACTTGGGCTTTCTCCGCACGCGCCGTCACCGTGGAAGTGAGCCCGGGCAGCGTGTCGTATTCGAATCCATTGGTTTCGGCGCCGTGCCGGGCGACGAGGCTCTTACCCAGGCTCGCCACCTGGGCGAACGTCTGGCCCATGTACGGGTTCCAGCGCAACATCTGCGAACCCATACCCATCGTGAGCAGCGAGATCCCGACGTCGCTGAACAGAAAATTCGTGAGAATGGTCTTCGGATCGCTCGCCTCGGTTTTAACGAAAACAATTTTCTGTGGGTGGTCGAGTAGCTCGACGGGAACGCCCGCGCCTTGCCGGAGGGTTACCCGCTCGTCGACGGGCGCCGGCGGAGCGGTGAGGTTCTCCGCCGGCGCCGCGCCCGCTCCGGGGGCGCATGCGAGAAACGCGCACTGCGCAAAGACAACACAAGACGGCTTGTACATTTTGTTTCACTCCTACTTACGCAAGCGGGAAGAATGAAACAAACGGCTCACGAATGGCATTACTAATCGGTACTGGCCACGCGGGAAGCCCCCAGGGGAGCGTATAAGCTACACTATGCCAGGAGTCGCTATGGCGGATGTCGCGCCACGGGAAGTAACCCGGCTGCTCTCCCAATGGAGCGGCGGAGATAAGAGTGCCCTGGACCGGCTCATCCCGCTGGTCTACGCCGAGCTGCACCGGCTCGCCGCCTCCTACCTCGGCCGCGAGCGCAAGGACCACACCCTGCAAAGCACGGCGCTGGTTCACGAGGCCTACTTGCGGCTGGTGGGCAGGGCCAACGTCGATTTCCGCGACCGGGCGCACTTCATGGGGGTCGCCGCTCAGGTCATCCGAGCCATCCTCGTCGATCACGCGCGAGCCAGAGGAGCGGCCAAGCGAGGCGCTGGCGCGGTGCGCGTGACGCTGGACGAAAATGTGGCGCTCCCCGATCCCGGCGCCGTCGATCTGATGGCGCTCGAGGAGGCGCTCCGCACTCTTTCGCGGATCGACCCGCAGCAGGAACGCATCGTCGAGTTGCGCTTCTTCGGCGGAATGACCAACGAAGAAGCGGCTGAACTTCTTGGGGTATCGGTATCGACCGTGAAGCGCGAATGGATCCTGGCCAAAGCCTGGATTTTTCGCGAGTTGACGCGGGAGGGGGTTCCCGGACCGGAGGCCGGCCGCGGCGCGTGAAGGCCACGGAGTGGGAACGGGTCAAGACGATCTTCGAAGCGGCGCGCAATCTCGACCCTCCCGCGCGGCGGACTTTTCTCGACGACGCCTGCGGTCAAAGCTCGGAGCTGAAAAGCGAACTGGAGTCCTTGCTCTGCGCGTGGGATAAGGCGGGCGAGTTCCTCGATACGCCCGCGGTGGAAGCGAACGCGGCGGAAATCGCCGATGCCGTCCATGGCGCCGATGCCGGCCTGCGTCTTGGCGCTTACCGCACCGTGCGGGAGATCGGCCACGGCGGAATGGGCGTGGTCTACGAGGCTCTTCGGGACGACGACGAATACCGCCAGCGGGTAGCCATCAAGCTCATCGCGTTTGGCATGGCCACCGATCCGCTGCGCCAGCGATTCCGCAGCGAACGGCAGATCCTGGCTGGCCTCGACCATCCAAATATCGCGCGGCTCCTCGACGGCGGAACGACCGCCGGCGGACAGCCCTATCTGGTGATGGAGTACGTCGAGGGCGTCCCCTTGACCGAGTACTGCGCCCGGGAGCGGCTGGGAACGCGGGAGCGTCTGAAGCTCTTTCGAACCATCTGTTCCGCCGTCCATGCGGCGCATCGGCGGTTGATCGTCCACCGGGATCTCAAGCCGGGCAACGTGCTCGTGACCTCCGACGGAGCGCCCAAGCTGCTGGATTTTGGCATCGCCAAAGCCCTGGGCGCCGAAGATCGGGGCGAAGAAACCGGAATCACGGCGGTCATGTATACGCCTGAATACGCCAGCCCCGAGCAGGTGCGCGGCGAACCGGTGACAACGGCCACCGACGTTTATTCCCTCGGCGTGATTCTCTATGAGCTGTTAACCGGATGCCTGCCCTATTCCCTTGGCGGGCTTTCGTCGTTCGAGGCGGCCCAGGCGATCTGCGCCGCTCCGCCGGCCAAACCGAGCTCGGCCGCCCCGGCGCTTCGTAAGACCCTCGATGGCGATCTGGACAATATCCTGCTCAAAGCCCTGCACAAAGATCCCGAGCGCCGTTACGCCTCGGCCGAACAGTTCTCCGAAGATATCCAGCGCCATCTGTCCGGCGCGCCGGTCCTGGCCCGTGCGGATACGGTGCGCTACCGGGCAGCCAAGTTCGCCCGGCGCCATTCGATTGGCCTCGCCGCCGTCGCCGCGATTCTGGCGTTGCTGGCCGGCGGTTTCGCGGCCACGCTCTGGCAATACCGGGTCGCACAGGCCCAAAGCGCAAAGGCGGAGCGGCGGTTCAACGACGTCCGCCACCTGGCCAACTCGCTGCTCTTCGAAGTATACGATTCCATCCGCGATCTTCCCGGTTCGACTCCGGCGAGGAAGATCATCGTCGGCCGCGCTCTTGAATACCTCGACAGTCTGGCGAAAGAGGCCGGCGGAGACGATGGCTTGCGGCGAGAACTGGCCACGGCGTACGACCGCGTGGGCGATGTACAAGGAGGCTACCGGTCCGCCAACCTCGGCGACACCGCCGGTGCGTTGAGTAGCTACCGCAAGGCGCTGGCGATTCGCGAGTCGCTCGCCGCCTCCGACCCGAATAACGCCGCCCTGCTGAGGGACTTGGTTCCCAGTCATGGAAAGGTGGGCGACCTGTTGGGCCTCGCCGGGAATTGGAAGGAAGCAATGGACCACTCGCGGAGACTCGTCGACATCGCCGAATCGCTCAACCGCCTGTCACCCGGCGATCCCCGGAACCAGCGTCTGCTCGCTACCGCCTATCTGGATTACGGTTACAAACAAGGTCTCGCCGGAGACTGGACGAACGGGCTCGCCATGAGCCAGAAAGCCATACCGCTCCTGGTGCGCTTGGCCGCCGCCGAACCGGGCGATCGGCGGATCCGCCGCACCCTTTCTCTGGCCTATCTCCGCGCCGGCCGGCTTCTGCTCTGGAACACCGACCGTTATCGTGAGGCGCTGGCGATGGGCCGGAACGCGCAGGCCGTGACCGCCGGACTGATCTCGGCCGACCCCCGCAATACCGATTACAGGCAGATCGCGGCGTGGGCCGGCTTGCAATCGGGAGAGGCGCTGGAGTTGGAAGGCGATGTTGCGGGCGCCTCCGGCAACGACGAAGCGGGCCTGCGGCAGTTGGAAGCGCTGTCGAGCGCCGACCCCAACAACGCGCAGTTTCAAGCCGACGTGGCGCTCGCCCTCAGCCAATCCGCTGTGCCACTGGCGCAGCTTGGCCGCTCCGCCGAAGCTTTGCGGCGATTGGACCGGGCTTTGGAACTTATCCAAACGCTGCCCGGAACGAACACCTACAGCCAGGACCCTCTATCCATTCGAGCGATCTCGCATTTCCGGCAGGGCAATATTCAGGAACGCCTGGGGCATTGGAAGCAGGCCGCGGACGGCTACCGGCGCAGCCAGCCCGAGTTCATCGCCCTGCGCGAGCGCGGACTGCTTTACGGAACGCTGGTCGCAGTCTACCGGAAGATGTGGACCGCGCGATCGCAAAGTGCGTCGCGGCCCAGGCCCGCAAGTAGGGCGTCACGGAGCTGAACCAATTTTTGGCGGAATTCCGCTTCCATAAGTGAGGATGGGATTCGCCATGATGAGAACGCTACGATTAGGATCCGTTGGACCCGCCGTAAAGCTCTTGCAATTGCTCTTGAACTCGCGCTTGACGCCCGGCAATAAGCTCCGTGTGGACGGCCATTTCGGCAAAAAGACCGAGCAGGCGCTCTTGGGCCTCCAGCAGACCGGCGGAATTGTCCGCGACGGCGTTGCGGGAAAAGACACCTGGAAGATGCTTCGATCCCGCCGGCGGCCTGCCCAGAAGCCGAAATTGCAACCCCCTCCTGTGGTGCGGTTGGCGCCACTGCCGCCGCCGCCAGCGCCGCCAATCCTCGGCAACGCGGCCGCGGTTCCTGCGGTTTCGCCCAACGTCGAGAAATTCGTTGCCGAACTCGGAACGGTTGACGATTTCGTAAACCTGGCGAAGGCGGCGGAAGCGAAAAACCCCACCGATCGGCTCGCGATGATGCGCGATTTGCGGTGGCATTTTTTCGACTTCGCGAAGGGCAAACGTTATCTGATCGTCTCTCTCAAAGGCGGCCCCGGCGTGATCGACTTTCTACATTTCTTCGCCGCCATGAGTGAAGCCTTTCACACAACCACGCCTCTAAAGCACGATACTCTTCTAGAGCACGCCTTCGGCGGTTCCGAGGGAGGCACTCTTCTACTGGGAGTGGGCCTCGAGATTACCCAGTGCGCTCAAGAAAAATGGCTGTCCATAATCAATCAACCTAAAAAGGATCCCTCTTGTTTTTCTCCGGAGGACCTTGGTTCAAACGCGCTGGGCGCCGCTTTTGGGGAGTGGCTCAAGAAAGCGTACGCGGAAAATCGCCAAGAGCCGGTATCCGAGTTGCTGCGAAAGTATCTCGCCGGACTTTCTCCCGGCCCCGCCCAGTCTAGTGCAGCAAATAAGTCTGCCTAGCGCGGGAGATGTTCGGCTCGAAGCGATTGCCGCGGTCTTCTATGGGCTTTGGTCCGAACTTTCGAACTTCCTGCAATCGCCGGCATATTGAGCCGACCCGCGATACCGCCTTCGATTGCCGCTCGGACTTTTCCGCACTCAATCGAACGCGAACTGCCTGTCCCGTGTTGCGGCCCCTTTCGCAGAACCCAAGGACACCCGCGACATAAAAATTCCGATCCTGGAAGTCTCACGCCAATTGTCTATGAGATCGTGGAACATTTGCCGTGCCGTTGTCGTACTCCCTCACATAATTTACAAACACTTGCAATGTGGCAATCCAGTTGCTTAGCTTAGCGGCACTCGATCCATCCGCTGTTTTTCGAGTTCTGTTTTTTCAGGTTCCGGTTCCAGCCAATTGGCTGGTTGTTGAGGCTTTTCATCTTCGACTGTTGGGGAAAGGGTATATGAATCGATCTCTGCTGTCCCTCCTGCTGGTTTCTTTTTCGCTCTGCCTTCCGAATCTGAGGGCCGACGACGTTTACGCCCGCATTCGCGGCAGCGTCACCGACGCCACCGGCGCCGCCGTTCCCGGTGTCGCCATCAAGGCCGTCAACACCGCGACCCAAGTCACCACGGAAGTCGCCACTTCAGACAGCGGGGCCTTCGAGTTCCTCAATCTCCAACCCGGCACCTACGACGTCAGCGCCTCCAAAACCGGCTTCAACACAACCACCACTCGCAATCTGACACTCGTCCTCAATCAGGTTTACGAGATGAATGTAGCGCTCGAGGTCGGCCAAGTGAATCAATCGGTCGAAGTCGAGGCCAATCCCGCCCAGGTGGAGACCACCAATACGCAGCTCGGCACGGTCATCGAGAACAAGGAAATTACCGGCTTGCCCACGCTCAATCGCAACTGGGTCACGCTGCAACAAATTCAGCCCGGCGTCGTCGGCACCTCCGATCGATTCTCGAACAATTACGCCACGAATGGATCTCAGTCCCAGCAGAACAGCTTCCTCATCAACGGAACCGATTCGAACGATCTGCCCTTGAACACACCTCTCATCATCCCCAGCGAGGACGGCATCCAGGAATTCGACTACGTAACCAGCACCATCAACCCTGAATATGGACGCAACTCCGGCGGCATCCTGAACGCAACCTTCAAATCCGGAACCAACGCCGTCCACGGCGACGCGTTCGAATTTTATCGCGACACGTTTTTGAACGGCCGCAACTTCTTCCAGAAGGGAAACCCCATCTTCCACCAGAATCAGTTCGGCGGTACCGTCGGAGCGCCGATTATCAAGGACAAGACCTTCATTTTTCTCTCTTACCAGGGAACGCGATCCCGCCAACCCAACGGCGGCCCTCAAGACGTCACCGTCTTCAGCGCGGATCAACGCAACGGTATTTTCCCCGACATCGCCACCTCGACGGCCAAATCTCCCATACCCCTGGTCGGCGAAAGCGGAGCCACCTTCGCCGCCGGCACTCCCTATAATGTCCTCTTTCCAACTGGCCACATCCCCGCGGCCGACATCAACTCCATCTCCAAAAAATACATGTCCTACGTGCCGCCTCCGAATCTCGGCGCCACCCAATATTCCTTCACCCCGATCACGCTTGCTTACGCAGAATCAGGGCTATTTCCGCTTCGATCACACCTTCAACTCGCGCGATTCCGTTTGGGGCACCGGCTTCTTTGAGAACACGCCGTCCACCGACGACCTACCGTTCACCGGCTCCAACCTTCCTGGCTTCGGCGAAATCGCCAAGCGCTCCTACAAACAGGGAACCGCCGCCTGGAACCATACCTTCAGCCCCACCACGCTCAACGAATTCCGCGTGGCGCTCACCCGCTTTAATTTCGTCGCCGTCGATCCCCAGACCCCCGCCCTGCCTTCCTCCTTCGGTTTCACGGGAATCAATCCTCAAGATACCGCCGGCGCCGGGGCGCCCTTCGTCAGCCTCACCGGCTATTTCAATCTCGGCTTCAGCACCAACGGTCCCCAACCCCGCATCGATAGCACGTATCAACTCACCGATAACCTCTCGAAGATCGTCGGCAATCACAGCTTGAAATTCGGCTTTGAAGGCCGCCGCTTCCAGGTCAACAATCCCTTCTATGCCAACAATAACGGCGCTTTCACCTTCGGTGGGAACGGTCCATACTCGACCGGCGATCCCGGCGCGGACTTCCTCCTTGGAATTCCCGATAGTTACGGACAGAGCAGCGGCGGCTACATCGACGCCCGGGCCTACGAGTTTTACTTCTATGCGCAGGATAGCTACAAGGTCAACCAGAATTTAACCGTAAACTACGGCTTCGGCTACCAGACCGACACACCACTGGTGAATCAACACTTCGGCAAAGAAGCCTTCAATTGCTTCCGTCCCGGCCAGCAGTCCACCGTCTTCCCCACCGCCCCGCTTGGCCTCGTGTTTCCCGGCGACACCGGTTGCAGCACCTCCGGATACTACAGTCATTGGGACCACATCGACCCCCGCTTCGGCTTCGCCTATGCCCCCGATTGGGGTCCGCTCTCCGGCGGCGCAAAGAAGTTCGTCATCCGTGGAGGATTCGGCGTCTACGACAACCGCTCCGAGGAAGAACTCGCCCTGCAGAATCTGGGCGCCGTCCCGTTCTCCATCAGTTCCGGAGGCATCGGCGACATCGGAGGCAATCCCAGCTTCACCGCGCCCTTCACCGATATCGCCACCGGCCAATCCATTCCGAATAAGTTTCCTTTCACGCCCGCCACAAAAGGCAGCACCGTGGATTTCTCCCAGTTCTATCCTCTCTCGATCAACACCGTTGATCCACACTTCACCGATCCATACTCATTCAACTACAATCTAAACATCCAGCGCGAACTCCCCGGCGCGATGATCCTCCAAATCGGCTATGTCGGCTCCGCCGGCCGTCACCTGGAAATGGCCTACGAAGCCAATCCCATCACGCCCGCCGGCCAAGCCGCATGCGCCGCGGATAAGACTTGCATCGCCAACCGGCTCCTGCAGCATTACCTTTATCCCACTCACTCCTATGTGAACGGCGCCATCTTCGGTTCGGTCGGCACGCAAGCCACCGTTGGAAACTCCAATTACAACTCCCTCCAGGTCAGCCTGAATAAGCGCTTCAGCAACGGTCTCTACTTCCTCGCCGCCTACACTTACAGCCACGCCCTCGACGACGCCTCCGGTTTCGAGAACAGTAGCTTCGGCGCGCGCGGCACCAACCCCTATAACTTCCGTCTCAACTATGGCGATTCGGCCTTCGACGCCCGTCACCGTTTCGTCGGCACCTACAGCTACGACCTGCCCAACCTGCACAACCGGATGAACGCTCTCCCCTCCCTCATCTTCGGCGGCTGGACATTCACCGGCATCACAACGCTGCAAGGAGGCTTCCCCATCACCGTCTCCGACACCGGCTTCCGCTCGCTCTTCTGCGACGCCCTCAGCTACTACGGCTGCCCGGATACCGCCAACGTTCTCGGCACTGTCAATACCTACGATCCGCGAAGCACCGGGTTCGTCAACAAAACCCTGAACCCGAACAACACCCATTCGCTGACCAACAATTGGTTCAATCCGAATGTCTTCGCCCGCGCGCCCTACGGCGTCCTCGGCAATGCCGGCCGCAACTTCTTCCATGGCCCCGGCATCGAGGACACCGACCTCAGCCTCATCAAAGTTCTCAAGTTCACCGAGAACTACCGCATTGAAATGCGCATGGATTCGTTCAACGTCTTCAACCATACGCAGTTCAACGCCCCCACGTCGAACATCGCCTCCGGCAACTTCGGCGGAGTTTTCGGCGCCGCCGCCGGACGCATCGTTCAACTCGGCGCCCGCGTCTATTTTTAATCCTCCCGGTGGGAGAGCCGGTTCTGCCCGGCTGCTTTCGGCGCCGCTTCCCTTTCGGAACCGGCGCCGTTTTCTTCCCCCGTTACCCCAGCTTCGCCCGCACCCGCTCGCTCAGCGCCTTACCGTCCACGCGTTTGCCTTGCAGTTTCGCCTGCGCCGCCTTCATCACCAAACCCATCTGCTTGGCCTCCGCCGCTCCCGTTTCCGCCATCGCCGCCGCGATCGCCGCATCCATCTCCTCCTCCGTCGCTCCCGCCGGCATATAGCTCTCGATCAGCTTCATCTCCGCCTCTTCCTTCGCCGCCAATTCCTCCCGCCCGCCCTTGCGGAACATCTCCACCGAATCCTTCCGCTGCTTCATCAACGTGCCCAGGATCCGCATCTCCGCCGCCTCGTCCAGCGGCTTCATCCCGTCCACCTCCTCCTTTTTCAGCGCCGTCTTAATCATCCGCACCGCGCTCAGCCGCGCCTCCTGCTTCGCTTTCATCGCTTCCACCATGTCTTTTTGAATCCGGTCTAGTAGTGACATCCTGTTTGATATTCTATTAGCTTCCCCCGGAATTTATGCATATTAAGAAGCAACGCCTCCTCACTCCGGGTCCCACGCCGCTACTGCCCCAGGCCCTCCAGGCGATGATGGGTTCCGACATTCACCATCGCACCGAAGATTTCCGCAAGCTCTACCGGGGGGTCCTCTCCGCCCTGCAGCGCGTCTTCGGAACCTCCAACGACGTCCTCTGCATCGTCTCCTCCGGCACCGGCGCGCTCGAAGCCTCCGTCACCAATTTCCTTTCCCCCGGCGACCGCGTGATCGTCTGCTCGGCCGGCAAATTCGGCGAGCGTTGGGTCTCTCTCGCCAACGTCTTCGGCCTCGATCCCGTCGTGCTCACGGCGCCTTACGGCGAGGTCGTCGCTCCCCATCGCGTCTCCGAGGCCCTCGCCGCCAATCCCACCGCCCGCGCCGTTATGCTGCAAGCGTCGGAGACCTCTACCGGAGCCGCCCACGACGTCCGCGCCATCGGCGAAATCGTCCAGCGCACCGGAGCCCTCCTCCTGCTCGACGCCATCACCGGCCTTGGCACCATGCCTCTCGACATCGACCACTGGGGCCTCGATGTCGTGGTCGGCGGATCGCAAAAAGCCTTCATGATTCCGCCCGGCCTCGCTTTCCTCTCGGTCAGTGCCAAAGCCTGGGCCTTCGCCGCCACCTCCAAGCTGCCTAAACTCTACTTCGACCTGACGAAGGAGCGCAAAAACGCGGCCAACGGCGAGTCCACATGGACCCCCGCCATCTCCCTCGTCATCGCCCTCGCCGAAGCGCTCAAATACATCGAATCGCTGGGCATGGATAAGCTCATCGAAAACGCGCAACTCCTCGCGCATGCCACCCGCCAGGCCTGCCTCGCACTCGGCCTCGAACTCTTCGCGCCTCATTCGCCGAGTTCCTCCGTCACGGCCGTCCGCGCTCCCAAGGGCCTCGATTCCGGCGTTATCGTCAAGGAGTTCCGCACGCGATTTGGCTCCATCATCGCCAACGGCCAATCGGAAATGAAGGGGCAAATCTTCCGCATCGCCCATCTCGGTTACTTCGACTTCCCCGATCTGTTCGCCCTCGTTGCCGAGTTGGAGATCATCCTCGCCGCACACGGCATCGAGGTCCAATTCGGCTCCGGCGTCGCCGCCGTTCAACGCGTCTACGCCGAAGCCGCGATCCCCGCTCCCGTCCCCGTCTAAATTCATAAGGAGAATGGAATGAAAACGCGTTTCACCGCTTGCCTTTCTTTCGCTCGCCGCCACGCTGTCCGCCCAGGCGCCGCCCTTCACCGGCCTCGGCGACAGCCTTGGCGAAGGCGTTCAATCCGCCGATGCCAGCCTTCGCACTCAACCCCACGGCTACCTGAACCTGATCGCTCAACAAATGGGCGTCGCCTTCCCGCTGCCGCTCATCTCCAGCAGCCCCGTCGATTACGTCGGCGAAACCACAACGCGCGTCCGCCTCCAACCCGGCGTTGCCGCCGCCGATCTCGCCGTCTCTGGCGCAACCGTCGACAGCCTGCTCTATCAACAGGCCACCCAGCCGCCGCAAACCGAAACCTCGCTCGTCCTGGAGCCCCGCTCCGGGAGCCAAATTCAAATCGCTTCGCAATCTCCGTCGCCCTTCACCGTCTGCTGGATCGGCAACAACGACGTCCTCTCCGCCGTTCTCGCCTTCGATCAACTCGACGCCTCGCAATTGACACCCGTCGCGCAATTCACCGCCGATTATGCCGCGCTCGTCCAAACCCTCCACGCCAACGGCGGGAAAGCCGTCCTCGGCAACATCCCCGACGTCCTCGACATCGGCTTCGTCGTCACGCCCCAGGATCTGGTCACTTTCTTCGGCTCCGATCTCGGCCTCCCCGCCGGCAGCGTGACCACCGTCCCCACCATGCTGCTCATTAAGCTCGGTCTCGTCAGCCCCGCCATTCTTCAGGACCCCAGCTACGTCCTCGATCCCACCGAACTCTCGACCATCGAGCAGCGCCTCCAAACATTCAACCAGATCATCGCCACCGACGCCGCCTCCGCCGGATTCCCCGTCGCCGACGTCCACACCGCCTTCCAACAGATCGCCGCCAACCCTCCCCACATCGCCGGCGCTACGCTCCTCACGCGCTACCTCGGCGGCCTCTTCAGCCTCGACGGCGTTCATCCTTCCGACATCGGCTACTCCCTGGTCGCCAACGTGTTCATCGAAACCGCCGACCACGGCTACGGCATGTCCACGCCTCCCATCGGCCCCATCAAGCTCGGTCTCACCACCCTCGCCGATCCCTTCATCGATTGGAACGGCAATCTCCAGGTCGCCGGCCGCCCCTTCGCGGGCCTGCTCGAAACACTCGGTCCGTTCCTCGGCATCTCCGGCGATTTCGACCTCCCCGGCGCCCCCGTCGAACCTCCGTCATCCAAAGCCATCGACCCCGAAGCCGGCCGCCAATTCATGCGCCAATACTTCACCCTCACCGGCCAAAACCCCGACAAGCCCTGGACCGAAAAGGAAGCCATCGCCATCATGAAGGAGCTCTTCCGCTCTTAACCCGATAACGCTACATTGGTCTACGTGGCCACCCAAATCGAGCCGCGCTCCGTCGCCCCCGCCCCAGGCCGCGCCCTGTTCCGCCGCGCCGCCTGGGGCGTCCTCGCCTATAACGTCTTCATCGTCGTCTGGGGAGCTTTCGTTCGCGCCAGCGGCTCCGGCAACGGCTGCGGCGACCATTGGCCCGCCTGCAACGGCGCCGTCATTCCTCCCTCGCCCACTCTACAAACCATCATCGAATTCACCCACCGCGTCTCCAGCGGCGTATCGCTCCTCGCCGTCGCCGGCCTCTGCTTTTGGGCCTTCCGCGCCTTCCCTCGCGCCCATCCCGTCCGCCGCGCCGCCTCGCTCTCGATGTTCTTCCTCATCGTCGAAGCGCTCCTCGGCGCGGGCCTCGTGCTGCTCAAGTATGTCGGCGCCGATCAATCCATCGGCCGCGCTTTTTACCTCGCCGCCCACCTCGCTAACACCCTCCTGCTCCTCGCCGCCCTCACCGCGACCGCCTGGCTCGCCGCCCGTCCCAATCTCCCCATCGCCTGGAGGTCCATCCCCGTCACTCTCCGCATCTCGCTCCCTCTCGCCCTCCTCGTCGGCGTCACTGGAGCCATCGCCGCCCTCGGCGACACCCTCTTCCCGGCCGCATCGCTCGCCGCCGGTCTCCACCAGGACTTCGCCCCCGCCGCCCACTTCCTCATCCGCCTCCGCCTCGCCCACCCCGCCCTCGCCATCCTCTCCTCCGCCTTCTTCGCTTACGCCGCCTACACCCTCGCACACTCCCGCCCCGCTTCCAGCGCCGCCGTCCTCATCCTCGTCCTAGTCCAACTTTGCGCCGGCGCCCTCAACGTAGCCCTCCTCGCTCCCGTCTGGATGCAGCTCCTCCATCTATTCCTCGCCGACCTTCTCTGGATCGCTCTCGTCTATCTTTCGCTCGAAACCACGAGATCCGTCACCGTATCCCGGTGAAGCAAACTCCCCTCGCCGCCAATAATAAATAACCCCGGCCACGCGCCATGGGTCACCGCCAGCGCCAATCCCTTCGGCTCGCCCGGCACGTCGAATGCGCGCGTCGTCTCAAAGGATTCCCCCGGCCCCACTTCATCGCTCAACGGTCTCGCCCCGCTCTCCGCCGCGGAAACTTCGTACCGCCTTCCCTGGCCATCCACCAATCGCACCCCCGCGTCCCACTCCCTCTGCCTCACCCGCTTCGCCCGGCTCGACACGCGCAGCGTGACGATATAGCGCCCGCCACTCGCCCTCAACGCCCGCACCACCCCCAAACACCAATCGTCGAAGCATTGATCTTCACCCATCCGCAGCCTCTTCCGCGGCGTCGCCAGCGACGCCGCCACCACGATACTCATATACACGGCAACCACCGCGCCCAACCCCAGCCACGCTCTCCGCGCCCTCGGCCACTCGTTCCGCGCCGTCAAATAAAACGCCCGCGCCAGCCAAATCGCCAGCACGGGCACAAGCAAGAGAAACAGCAAGTCGAAAATTGTCATGAGTACTTTATATCATAAAGTACTCCTCCAAAATCTGAACTAAGACTCCGGCGTCGAATATCCCGTCCGGTACCGCAGCACCGCGTTCGGATACCGCTCCAGCGCCGCCCCCGTCAGCTTCACCTCGATTCGCCGGTACGTCCCCGGCCTCCCCTCCGGAAGCTTGTACGACAGCGTATACCGCTCCCGGATCGCCTCGATCATGTCGCGCAGCGCCACTCCCGTCTTCTCCGATTTCACCGCTTCCCCTCCCGTCGCCTCCGCCAAATGAAACACGTCGGCCGGCGTGAAGTCCGGATTCGCATACACCCCCGGCGTAGGCGGCTTCGGCCGGATCCCCCGCCCCGTCACGATCGCATCCAGCACCGCCCCCGCCTCATCCAACGCCTCCACGACCCGCTCGTCCGGAATCCTGTAACTCAAACTCAAATTGTCCGTCACGATCAACACCGCCTTGCGCCCATCCCTCGCTGCAGGATGATCCCGCAAATAATTCGCCGCCTCCACCACCGCCGCGTTGATCGCCGTCCCCGCTCCCACGTCGTGCCCGCGCACCGCCAGCCCGATCTGCCGCGCCGTCTCCGCCAGATTATCGCTGAACTCCTGATGCACCTCTGTCCGCCTGCCGAACACCAAAATCGCCACCCGGTCTCCCGGCCGCAACAAATCCAGGGCCTCCCGCGCCCGCGCCGCCAGTTCCTCCAGCCTCGGCTGCATGCTCCCGCTGACGTCCAGCAGCAGCACCAGCGACACCGGCTCCAGTTCGTGCCCGAAGTAAGTCAGCGGCTGCACCATCCCGCTGTCGAATACCGCGAAGTCGCGCTTGCTCAAATCTCCCACCGGCCGCCCCGCGTCTAGCGCCTGCACGTCCACCCGCACATCCGACACCCCCGTCTTGAACGTCACCGCCGGATCGCTCGCCGGTCCCTGCGCACTCGACGGAAGCCCGATGAGAGCGAGTAGTACGATGAGAAGCGGACGCATGAAGCATGTAGTGGCCGGAACCGCCGGACATATCGACCACGGCAAAACCTCGCTCGTCCGCGCCTTAACGGGCATCGACACCGACCGGCTCAAAGAAGAAAAACAGCGTGGCATTTCCATCGATCTCGGTTTCGCTCATCTCGATCTCTCCCCTTCTCTCCGTCTCGCTATCGTCGACGTGCCCGGCCACGAACGCTTCGTAAAGAACATGCTCGCCGGCGCCGTGCGGCGTCGATCTCGCTCTTCTCATCGTAGCCGCCAACGAGTCCATCATGCCCCAGACTCGCGAGCATTTCGACATCTGCCGCCTGCTCGGAATTACCCGCGGCCTGGTAGTTCTTACCAAGTCCGGCCTCGTCGACTCCGATATCGTCGATCTCGTTAAGCTGGAAGTCGAAGATTTCGTTCGCGGCTCGTTCCTCGAAGGCGCACCCATCGTCCCGGTCGACTCCCTCACCGGTACTGGATTGCACGAACTGCGCCAAAGCCTCCTCGCCGTCGCCTCCTCCGTCCCTCCCCGCGCCTCCAACCGCTATTTCCGCCTGCCGCTGGACCGCGCTTTTTCCCTCCGCGGCTTCGGCACCGTCTCCACCGGCACCCTCTCCTCCGG
This sequence comes from uncultured Acidobacteriota bacterium, assembly GCA_963823105.1. Taxonomy (GTDB): domain Bacteria; phylum Acidobacteriota; class Terriglobia; order Bryobacterales; family Bryobacteraceae; genus JAJYKC01. The sequence continues at coordinate 258,850 of CAWGKC010000001.1, read as the reverse complement.
CGCCGTCTCCACCGGCGACGAAGTGGAAATTCATCCGTCGCTCGCCACCGCCCGCGTCCGCGGCATCCAGGTCCATGGTGAATCGCAGGACCACGCATCCGCCGGCCAGCGCACCGCTCTCAACCTCACCGGCGTCGATGCGGGAACCCTCCGCCGCGGCATGACCCTCGCCGCTCCCGGCCGCTTCTTGAGCACCCAAGTCATCGACTGCGCCTTCGACCTCCTCCCCTCCGCCAAGCCCCTCAAGCACCACGCCCCCGTCCATTTCCACTCCGGCACCGCCGAAGTTGAAGCCTCCCTCCGCCGCATCGGCTCCTCAGCCATGCTCCAACCCGGCCACCGCGCCCACCTCCGCCTTCGCCTCCGCGAGCCGCTCCTTCTTCTCCCCGGCGACCGCTTCATCGTCCGCCTCTTCTCTCCTGTTTCCACCATTGGCGGCGGCGCCGTTCTCGACATTTCCCCGCCGCGCAAAGCCGCCTCCGAGCGCCTCACCATTCTCGAAGACGCCATCGGTTCGGAGAACCACTTAGCCCACATCGCGCTGCACGTTTCCGAATCCCCCCACGGGCTCTCCCTCGCCGCCCTCTCCGCCCGCACCGGTCTCCACCAGGAGGCCGTCGCCTCCGCCGCCCGCTCTCTCGCTCTCCGCAACTCTTCCCAACCGTGGTTTGTCGATCCCAACTGGATCGAAGCCAAACGCCGCGATGCCCTCGCCCTCCTCGCTCAATTCCACAAAAACAATCCCCTCCTCCCCGGCATGTCGAAGGAGGACCTCCGCGCCGCCCTCCTCCGTAAGGCCCCCGCACCGCTGTTCGACGCCCTCCTCGCTCAAACCCCCGCGATCGCCGCCGATGGCGAATCCCTCCGTCTCCTCGCCCATCGCGTCTCCCTGCGCAACGACGAAGAGGACGCCGCCGCCCGCATCGAGGCCGCCTTCCGCGACGCCGCCCTCGCCGTCCCGTCCACCGACGAAGTGCTCCGCGCCTCCGGCGTCGAAGCCGCCCGCGCCCGCACCCTCCTCAAGATGCTCCTGCGCCAACGCCGCCTCGTCCGCGTCGGCGCCGGCCTCGTATTCCACTCCTCCGCCCTCGACGCCCTACACGCCCTGCTCGCCCAACGCCGCGGCGCGTCCTTTCAAGTGGCCGAGTTCAAGGAATGGACCGGCGTCTCCCGCAAATACGCCATCCCTCTCCTCGAATTCCTCGACCGCCAACGCCTCACCCGCCGCGAAGGCGACACCCGCATCGTCCTCTAACCGCCCAAGTGCTAAATCGGCGCCATCGTCCGGTCCGCCCGGTTCAGGATCGTCTCGATCTCCTCCGGCGGCGCCGGCCTCCCGAACAAATGCCCCTGCACCTTATCGCAACCCGTCGTCCGCAACAGCTCCAGTTGCTCCCTCGTCTCCACTCCTTCGGCGATCACTTCCAAACTCAGATTATGCGCCAGCGTCACGATCGTCTGCACCACCGGCAACGATCCCCCATCCGCCGTCAGATCGCGCAGGAACGCCTGGTCGATCTTCAACGTATCGAGCGGCAATTGCCGCAAGTAGCTCAGCGAGGAATACCCCGTCCCGAAATCGTCGATCGACACCCGCACTCCCATCTCCCGCAGCCGCGCCATCTCCCGCGCCGACGCCGCCAAGTCGCGAATTACCACGCTCTCGGTCAGCTCCAGATCCAGCCATTGCGGCTCGATCCGGTTCGTCTCCATCGCCCTCCGCACCGCCTCGAAGAACGCCGGCCGTCCGAACTGCAGCGCCGACACGTTCACCGCCATTCGCACCGGCTCCAACCCCGCCGCCCGCCAACTCGCGCTCTGCTCGCATACCTGTTCGAGCACCCACGTCCCGATCTCGGCGATCAGCCCCGCTTCCTCGGCCAGCGGAATGAAGATGCCCGGCGAGATCCGCCCTAGCGTCGGATGGTTCCACCCCAGCAGGGCTTCCAATCCCGCCAGCGTTCCTTCCATCGTCACGATCGGCTGATAATGCAGTTTGAACTCCCGGTTCTCCAGCGCATGCCGCAGCGCGTTCTCCACCTCCAGCGTGGCGAAGCTCGCCGCATGAGTATCCACTACAAAATGTTGCCAATCGTTTTTGCCCTGCCGCTTGGCCTTGTGCATCGCCAGGTCGGCGTTGCGCAGCAGCGTCTCCACATCGTATCCGTCCCTGGGGTACGTGCTCACGCCGATGCTCGCCGTGGCGAATACCTCGCGCTCGTCCAGCACGAACGGCCGCCGCATCGCCTCGATGAATTCGGCCGGCTTGGCCAGCGCCGTCTCCACGCTATCGAGGCCCGATAGCACGATGGCGAATTCGTCGCCGCCCATCCGCGCCACCATGTCCCAGGCGCTCAGCATCCCCCGCAGCCGCTCGCCCACTTTCTTCAGCAAATGATCTCCCGCGCGGTGCCCCAACGCCTCGTTAATCTGTTTGAACCGGTCCAGATCCAGAAACAGCACCGCCACCACTCCGGCCCCCGCCCTCGCGATCGCCGCCTCCACCCGCTCGATCAATTGCAGCCGGTTCGGCAAGCCCGTCATCTCGTCGTGATTGGCCTGAAACGCCAGCCTTCGCGCTAGCTGCTTCTGCTCGATCGCGATCGCCGCCAGCCGGCTCGCCGTGGTCAACAGGCTCTGATCCTCCGCCCTCGGCGCCTGCCCTTCCCGGTAATGCAGCGCCAATACCCCCAGCAATTGCCCCGCTCCCGATAGGATCGGAGCCGTCACCGCCGCCTGGACACCGAACCTCCTCAGCGCCCGCGCATGTTTCCAATTCGGCATTTCGGCCACCAGATCGGCCGTCGCCATCGGCCCCGACGACGCCGCGCAGGCCCGGAACGGCGCCGAACCCGGCTCCAACTCCCTCACGATCCGCGCGTAGTGCCGCGGCAGACCCGGCGCCGCCACAAACGACACCGCTCCCTTCTCCATGAGGATCGCCGCGGACCGTCCCGACGGGCTCTGCCGGTCGATCATACGCGCCAAATGCGTCAGCGTCGCCTCGATCGGATAGTTCGCCGCGATCATCTCCAGCAGCTCGTTCCGGTCCTTCTCAAGCGTCGTCGTCCGCCCCGTCTCGGCGTGTACCCGATGCTCCAGAATCACCCGCCCCAGGCTCCGTCCCATCAACTCCACCACTTCCCGCTCCTGCGGCGTGAAGCGCCGTTGCGGTCCGCCCTCGGAAAAGAAACTCAGCCTCCCGTATAGATTTCCGTCCACCAGGATCGGCGTGCCCAGAAAGCTGCCCAACTGCATCCCCGCCGTCCCCTGCTCGCCTTCCATCGAGAAATCCCTGGGCAGCGCGAGCGAGGCGTGAATCTGCGGCTTCCCTCCTTCCACCGTGTGAATCAACCCCGTTCGCAGCTTGAAGATTTCACAGCCCGTCTTCAGGAAATCGTCGAACACGTCCTCCAGCGTCCCGTACTTGCGCACGTTCAACCGGTGCAAATGTTTCAAGTGCGCGCTGTAGCGCTCCAGCCGGTGTTCCAGCGCCGCGTCCCGGCTTCGCGCTCTCTCCGGTCCGCTCCCCCGCACGTCCCACACCAGCCCCTCCACCGCCACCGGCCGCCCTCGGTCGAACAGGATCCGCGAGTACGTCTCCAGTTGTTTCCTCTTCCCCGATTTCGTCTTCAGCGCAAACCGCCGTGGCGCCGGCGCCCCGCCTCCCATCTGCACCATCACGTCCTGCAGCGTCTGCTCGACGTATTTCGAATCGAAGAGCTCGTGCAGGCTCATTCGCAGCGCCTCCTCGCGCGAATATCCCGTAATCCGCTCCACCGATCCGTGAATCGTTAGGATCGCGCCGGCGAAATCGTGCGTATACACGAGATCGGCGTCGCTGTCGGCGAAATCGTAGCTCTTTATCGGTGCGCCCGAAATAACCGTATCCCCCATTTCTCGAAAACGGTCCGTCGCAATTCTTACGCACTAAGGTACCATGATGATTCTATGCGTAACCTGGATAGTTACATCATCACGCAAGGCCGCGATCGCGCACCGGCGCGCTCCATGCTCAAGGCCATCGGATTTACCGACGAGGATCTTCGCAAACCCATCGTCGGGATCGCCAACACCTGGATCGGCACGATGCCCTGCAACTTCAAGCTGCGCGATCTCGCCGTCGATGTCGCCGCCGGCATCCGCGCCGCCGGCGGCACTCCGATGGAGTTCAATACCATCGCCATCAGCGACGGCATCACCATGGGCACCGAAGGCATGAAAGCGTCGCTGGTCAGCCGCGAAGTAATCGCCGATTCCATCGAACTCGTCGCCCGCGGCCACATGTTCGACGGCATCGTCGCCCTCGTCGCTTGCGACAAAACCATCCCCGGCGCCGCGATGGCCCTCTTGCGCTTGAATATTCCGGGCGTCATCCTCTACGGCGGCTCCATTCTTCCCGGCCATCACAATGGCAAGGACATCAGCATCCAGGAAGTCTTCGAAGCCGTCGGAGCCAACGCCGCCGGCCGCATCTCCGACGCCGAACTGCTCGCCATTGAAAACGCCGCCTGTCCCGGCGCCGGCGCCTGCGGCGGCCAGTTCACCGCCAACACCATGGCCACCGTCGTCGAGATGATCGGCCTCGCCCCGTTCGGCACCGCCGCCGTGCCCCAGGTGGACGAGCGCAAACGCGCCGTCTCCAAACGGTGCGGTGAAATCGCCGTCCGCGCCGTCGAAGCGGACCTCCGCCCGCGCGCCATCGTCACCCGCGCCGCTCTTCACAACGCCATCGCCTCCGTCGCCGCCATCCGGCGGTTCCACCAACGCCGTTCTCCACCTCCTCGCCATGGCCCGCGAAGCCGGCCTCGCGCTCGACATCGACGAATTCCAAACCATCAGCGCCCGCACGCCGCTCCTGGTCGATCTCAAACCCGCCGGCCGTTTCCTCGCCGCCGACGTCGATAAAGCCGGCGGCATCCCCGTCTTAGCCAAACGTCTTCTCGATGGCGGCTACGTCGATGGCTCAGCCCTCACCATCACCGGCAAGACCTTCGCCGAAGAAGCCCAATCCGCCGTCGAAACGCCCGGCCAGGAAGTCATCCGCCCGCTCTCCAACCCCATCAAATCCTCGGGCGGCCTGGTCATCTTGAAAGGTTCCCTGGCTCCCGAAGGCTCGCGTCATCAAGGTCACCGGCATCGCCCGTTCCGCTCAGCGCGGCCCCGCCCGCGTCTTCGAATGCGAAGAACAAGCCATGTCCGCCGTCACCGAAGGCAAAATCCAGGCCGGTGACATCTTAGTCATCCGCTACGAAGGCCCCAAAGGCGGTCCCGGCATGCGCGAAATGTTAGGCGTCACCAGCGCCATCGTCGGCGCCGGCCTCTCCGACAGCGTAGCCCTCGTCACCGACGGCCGCTTCTCCGGTGCGACGCGCGGCTTCATGGTCGGCCACATCGCCCCCGAAGCCGCCGACGGAGGCCCCATCGCCGCCGTCCGCGAAGGCGACACCATCTCCATCGACATCGCCGCCCGCTCCATCGACCTGGAGATCCCCGCCGAGGAACTGAAGAAGCGCCTCGAAGCCTGGACCAAACCCAAACCCCACTACACCACCGGCGTCTTCGCCAAATACATCGCCCTGGTCTCCTCCGCCACCGAAGGCGCCGTCACCTCCCAGGTGTTCTGAGCGAGGCGGCAACGCCGAGGCCCCGCCACAACCAGCCGCTTGAACCTCAGCCGCCCGGCGCGAACGTGCGAAATGTCGTATTGCGCCTGCTGCACCAGCCCGCATTCGGCGCTTTCACCAAACACCTTGGTCAATCGTACGGCCATCTCGGAAGCGATCCCGCGCCGCCCGTTCACCAACTTTGATAACGTCGCGCGCGTGACCTCGAGGGCCGCGCGGCGTCCGTTTTCGTGAAACCCAATGGTTCGATGTACTGGCGCAACACAAATCCACCGGGGTGAAGCGGGTCCTTTATTGGCATCGGTGTCTATGCTTGCCCGAATGCTCCACTAGGGACTTGGGTTTCAATTTTCGGGCGTGTTTCGGCCGCCACCCACGATTCTGACTCTTGCCTCGGAGCCGCAAATGGCCCGGTTCGATATCTCACGCCTCCGGGTCGCGTCCCGGCGGTTCTTTGCCGTAGCCTTCCAGCATGGCGCTCGAAATCTCCGGGGAGGACGGCCAGACGCCACCAAGCGCACCGGCATGGCGCCGATACTTGCCGAGCGCCTCAACGTCGGGCTGAACGGGTTTTTCGCCCTCCAGAAACACGAAGCCAACAGCGTCGCTTGGAATCCGCCCGATGAATCGCTCCGCGTCCTCTATCATGCTTCGGATTCTCCGGTGGAGGGCGGATACGTCCAGCGGCCGCTCCATCGCCAACACTCGGAACTCCTCCGCCGTGAACCGGCTGTGCCGCGTGATATCGGACAGCATTTCCTCCGGCGACTGTCCCGGAAAGCGTCCGACTGCGGCGCAGATCACCGCCCCAAGCGGAAGAATGTTTTCGTGGATCGTCAAAAGGTCCACGATGTCGCGCGGTTCTCGCCGATCGGCGGCGGCGGATGCTTTATTCGTGGCGAGGTCGGCGGGGTGAAGCACGTAACCGAAGAGCTTGTCCCGCTGGGCCGGGAAGAATCGGAAGGCGCTGTCGGCGACCCATTCAAGTTGCATAGCCTCGCCGAGACCTTCGATCTGCGCCTGCCTCTTGCCGCTCTGAATTCTCCCCCAAGTTAACTTAAGACCGGCCCCGGTCAACGCCTCGGCGTCGGCGGACGCTGCCGCCGCAAGACGGCTTTCCGAGTCGTGAAAAATGTCGATATCGCCGGAATAGCGCGGCCCTTCCCGATTGATGGCGACACCACCCGCAACGTAGCTGTCGGGGCTGCGTCCCGCCGCGAGCACGCCTAGCGCGTGGGATTGCAATTTAGTGAGTGGCACGGCAAAGGCTTTCAATCTCTTCCGCCAGACGCCGCCCTTCCATCCCCCCATGCGTTCTCAACGCTTTTGTGATCGCCAACGCGTCGGCTCGGGTGGGGTCAGCAATCGGCCGCATGTTCCAAAGCGCCCGGCTGCCGTACTCGCTGAAGGCGCGACGGTAAAGACTCTCTAGTCCTTCCGGATCTCTGGTTTGCTCGGCCATGCTATCCCGGTCGTGGAATGGAGGCCTCTCCCAATAGCCGCCCCGGCCCCCTCAAACGTGCGCGTCGATCATCTTCTGCACGTCGGATTTCCCCACCGCGCCGACGCGCTGCTCCACAATCTGCCCGCCTTTGAACAACAGCAACGTCGGAATCCCGCGAATGTTATACCGCATCGCGATCCCGCCGTTATCGTCCACGTTCAGTTTCCCCACTTTTACCTTGCCCGCGTAGTCGTTCGCGACGGCGTCCACCGTGGGCGTCATCATCTTGCAGGGACCGCACCATTCCGCCCAAAAGTCCACCAGAACGGGGACCTCCGCGGAAAGAACGTCCATCTCGAAATTCGCGTCTGTAAAAGTTAAGGTGTGTTCACCGGCCATATTCATCTACTCCGTTTCGTTGGATGCCGTTTCTTCTCATAAAGATTCCAAACGCCCTCCCGCCGCTCCTAGCGGGACTCCGTCAAACGCTTGTAAAGCTTGGCGTATTCCCCCGCCGAGACCTTCCAGGAAAAGTCCTTCCTCATCCCCCGGCGCATCCTCGCCGCCCACCCCTCCGCGTCCCGGTACGCCGCCAGCGCGCCCCGGATCGCCACCAACAGCGCCGCCCCGGTATACTCCCGAAACTTAAACCCCGTCCCGTCTTCGATCGTATCATCCAGCCCGCCCGTGGCGCGCACCACTGGCGGCGTCCCATACCGCAAACTGTAAATCTGATTCAGCCCGCACGGCTCATACCGGCTCGGCATCAGGAAGATGTCCGCCCCCGCCTCGACCCGGTGCGCCAACCCGTCGTCGTAGCCGATCCGCGCCGCGAACCGGTCCGGCCGCGCCGCCGCGAAATACCGGAACGCGTTCTCGAATCGCGCCTCCCCGCTCCCCAACACCGCCACGCTCACGTCCTCATCGGCGATCGCCTGCGCGATCTCCTCCACCAAATCGAAGCCCTTCTGCTCGGCGAACCGCGATACGATGCCGATCAGCGGCCGCCCCATCGCCTCCGCCGGCAGCCTCATCTCGGCGATCAGCGCCCGCTTGCACTCCACTTTCCCCGACAAATCCTCCGCCGAATAGTTCCGCGCGATGTGCCGGTCCGTCTCCGGATTCCACTCCGCGTAATCCACCCCGTTCACGATCCCCTGAATCCGCTCCGCCCGCGCCCGCAAAAATCCATCCAGCCCGAATCCGTTCTCCGGCGTCTGAATCTCCTCGGCGTATTTCCGGCTCACCGTCGTGATCGAATCGCTAAATGCGATCCCGCCCTTCAGAAAATTCACGTCGCCGAAAAACTCCAGCCCCTCGGGGTTGAACAGCGCCGGATCGAGTCCCAATTCCCCCATCGTCGCGCCCAGGAACCGCCCCTGGTAACCCAAATTGTGGATCGTCAACATCGTCCGGATTCCCATAAACGTCGGATCGCCCGCGAACTTCGTCCGCATATAGACCGGCGCCAGCCCCGCCTGCCAGTCGTGGCAATGCAGCACCTGCGGCCGGAACAAATGCCGCGCCACCCCCAGCGCCGCCAGACTCAACACCGCGTACCGCAAATGATTGTCGGGAAAATCCCCCGCCGGCCCGCTGTAAATACCACGCCGCCCGTACAATTCCGGGCAAGCGACAAAATAATACGGCGCCCCGCCCAGCTCCGTCCGGTAAATATCGGCGGTGAATAACCGCGGCCCCAACGGGATCCGCAGATCCCGCCACACCTCTCCCGGCGGCACCGGCAATTTCAAATCGAGATAGTAGGGCAGCACCACCGCCACCTCTTCCCCCAACTCCCGCAGCGCCGCCGGCAGCGCTCCCACCACGTCAGCCAACCCGCCCGTCTTGCAGAACGGCGCCGCCTCCGAGGCCACCATCAAAACCCGGCTCATGGCTGCGGCGTTTCCTTATTCACCGCGTCCAGCACTCCATTGATGAACGCCACCGATTCATCGCCCGCGAACTGCCGCGCCAGCTCCAGCGCCTCGTCGATCGCCACCGCCGCCGGCGTCCCCAGCTTCGTCATCTCAAACACCGCCAGCCGCAGAATATTGCGATCCACCACCGGCATCCGCTCGATCGACCAATGCGCCGCCTTCGCCGCGATCCGCTCGTCGATCGCCGCCGCCGCGCTCGACGTGCCGGTCGCCAGCCGTTCCATAAACTCATCCGCCTCCGGCCGCACCGGCGTCTCCACGCTATACAGCGTCTCGTAAAAACTCTCGATCGCCTCCGACACCGGCTGCCGCCTCATGTCCCATTGAAACAGCACCTGCAAGGCCCGCTGCCGTGAGCGGTGTCGCGCCGCCATCGCTACTTCGCCGCTTCCCGCAGCCTTCGCATCAGGTTCGCCATCTCCACCGCAGTCATCGCCGCGTCGAACCCTTTGTTTCCGCCCTTGCCGCCCGCCCGGTCGATCGCCTGCTCGAACGTATTCGTCGTCAACACTCCGAAGGCCACCGGCACTCCGCTCTCGATCGCCGCCTGCGCAATCCCCTTCGCCGCCTCACCCGCTACATAGTCGAAATGCGGCGTCTCCCCGCGAATCACCGCGCTCAACGCGATCAGCGCGTCGTATCGCTTCCCCTGCGCCAGCGTCTTCAACACCAACGGCATCTCCCACGATCCCGGCACGCGCACCACGTCCACCGTTTCCATGTCGCAGCCCGTCCGCCGCAGCGCGTCCAGCGCCCCTTCAAGCAGCGGCCCCGTCACGAACCCGTTGAAACGGCTCACCACAATGGCCAGCTTCAATCCGCGCGCGTCCAGGTTTCCTTCGATCGATTCAGGCATGTGTGGGATAATTGGGACTCAGCCCCTCATTCTATCGCATGGCTCCCAGCCAATGATTCCACGCTTCATTCGCAATTTCTCCATCATTGCGCATATCGATCATGGCAAGAGCACTTTGGCCGACCGTTTGCTTGAGACCACCGGCGCCGTAAGCCAGCGCGACATGATGGCTCAGGTCCTCGACACCATGGACCTCGAGCGTGAGCGCGGCATCACCATCAAAGCCCACGCCGTCCGCCTCATGTACAAGGCGGACGATGGCAACGACTATCAACTCAACCTCATCGACACCCCCGGCCACGTCGATTTCACCTACGAAGTTTCCCGCAGCCTGCAAGCCTGCGAAGGCGCGCTCCTCGTCGTCGACGCCAGCCAAGGAGTCGAAGCTCAAACCCTCGCCAACACCTATCTCGCCCTCAGCCATAATCTCGAAATCATTCCCATCATCAATAAAATCGATCTCCCCGCCGCCGAGCCGGAACGCATCCGCGAACAGATCGAAAAACTGATCGGGCTTCCCGCCCAGGACGCCATCCTCGTCAGCGCCAAAAACGGCATCGGCATCCGCGACGTTCTCGAAGCCGTCGTCCATCTCGTCCCCGCTCCCACAGGCGATCCCGAAGCCCCGCTCCGCGCCCTCATCTTCGATTCCTGGTTCGATCCTTACCGCGGCGTCATCATCCTCGTTCGCGTCGTCGACGGCCGCCTCCGCCTCGGCCAGAAGATCCGCCTCTGGTCCAACGGAACCTCCTACGACATCGAGGGCCTCGGCTACCAGTCCCCGAAGCCCATCCCCTGCGAGGAGCTCTCGGCGGGCGAAGCCGGCTTCCTCTTCGCCAACATCAAAACCGTCGCCGACGCCAAAATCGGCGACACCGTCACCGATCATCTCAACCCCGCCTCCGAGCCGCTCCCCGGCTTCCAGGAGATCAAGCCCATGGTCTTCGCCGGCCTCTATCCCGTCGAATCCCACGAGCACGGCCGCCTCCGCGACGCGCTGGAAAAACTCCGCCTCAACGACAGCGCCTTCAACTTCGAACCGGAAAATTCCGTCGCCCTCGGCTTCGGCTTCCGCTGCGGATTCCTCGGCCTCCTCCATTTGGAAATCGTCCAGGAACGCCTCGAGCGCGAATTCCAGATCGACCTCATCACCACCGCTCCCGGCGTCCGCTACCAGGTCACCCTCACCGGCGGCGAACAGATGGAGATCTACAACCCCACCCGCTTCCCCGACCCCTCCAACATCGCCAAAATCGAGGAGCCGGTCATCGACGCCACCGTCATCACCCGCGAAGAGTATGTCGGCGAAATCCTCAAACTGCTCGAAGAAAAGCGCGGCACCCAGAAGAAATTCGAATACATCGGCAGCGACCGCGTCCTCCTGCTCTACGAACTTCCCCTCAACGAAATCGTCCTCGATTTTTACGACCGCCTCAAATCCTGCTCCCGCGGCTACGCCTCGCTCGACTACCATCTGGCCGGTAACCGCGTCTCCCCGATGGTCAAGCTCGACGTCCTCGTCGCCGGCGAGCCCGTCGACGCCCTCTGCATGATCGTCCATCGCGACGTCGCCCACGAGCGTGGCAAAATATTAATCGAGCGATTGAGAAAGCTCATCCCCCGCCAGATGTTCGAAGTCGCGCTACAAGCCGCCATCGGCTCGAAAATCGTCGCCCGCGAGAACATTCCCGCCATGCGCAAGAACGTCCTCGCCAAATGCTATGGCGGCGACATCAGCCGCAAGCGCAAGCTCCTCGAAAAACAAAAAGAAGGCAAGCGCCGGATGAAACGCGTCGGCCGCGTCGAAATCCCCCAGGAAGCCTTCCTCGCCGTTCTCAAAGTGAGCGGCTCCTCGGACGAATGACCCGCCGCGATTTTCTCCGCGCCTCCACCGCCGCCTGCGCCCTCCCGCTTCTCGCCACCGATTCCCTCGCCCTCTTCGATTTCCGCCGCAACTTTTGGATCAACCTCCACCATTTCCTTTATCAGCAGGCTCGTCTCGACCGCGCGGACCGCGAAGCCGCGCCCGGCTTCCCCGGCTGGACCGAAGGCGTCGCCTACTACAACGAAAATCTCATCGCCCGCAGCCTCCTCGACGACGAGTGGCTCCTCTCCATCAAACAACGCCTCTCCGGCATCGCCGAGCGCGCCTCCCTCCGCGACGCCGGTCTCGACGCCGCCCTCGAGCACGCCCTCGATCTCGCCGCACCGGTCTATCGCCGCCTCTGGTGGCCGCAACACGACACCGCCAACGCCATCTGGCTCCAATCCCAAATCCCCCGCATCGCCGAACACGGCAGCCGCGTCGCCGGCGAGATTGGCCGCGTCCTCGATTTCCCCTGGCCCGCCGGAGCCGTCCACACCGAAATCAGCTACGTCGCCTCCGCCAACGGCGCTTATTCCACCCGCCATCCCCTCTTCCTCACCATCGCCAGCGCCGATCCCCGCAACCAGGGCGACTCCGGCTTTGAAATCCTCTTCCACGAAGCCGCCCACGGCGTCTCCGGTAAGCTCCACCGCCTTCTGGAAGCCGGCCTCGCCGCCAGGGGCAAAACCAAATCCACTCCGCCCGAACTAGAGCACGCCGTCTTGTTCTACTGCGTCGGCGAAGTGATCCGCCAAGCCATCCCCGGCTATGTCCCCTACGCCCAGCGCATGAACCTGTGGGACAATCCCTGGCCGCGTCTGGAGCCCGTTATCGCCCACGCCTTCGAGCCGTTAATTACAAGCGAAGGCGGCGCGCTCACCCTTTCCATCAATTCCCTGATCGCCTCGATTTAGCGCCGAGCGCAACGCGCCATGAAGCGTCTCCCCGTATCGGCCCTGCTCTCCCAAGCTCTCGTGGCCTTCACCATCGAGTTCGACAACGAGTTCGAACGGCGCATGCCGCATCGGACAACGAACCATGGCTCGGCGGCGGGCCCCTGGCTCGTTTCGATGGCGATGTGGTCCAACTGTATGCGGTTCGCCGGCGAAGAGGGAGTGACCCTCGCCGAGTTGGAGAACCTCGCCCGCACGGCGACGAATTTGAACGGCATGCAGCGGTGGGGCTACATCACCGTCGAACCGCGTCCGGGCGGCAGCCCGTTGATTCGTCGCGACACCCAAAGGCCGAAGGGCGCGAGAGGTATGGCGGCCGCTGTTCGGCGAAATCGAAGAGCGCTGGCGGGTGCGCTTCGGCAAGGACGAGATCGCACGGCTTCGAGAGGCGCTGTCGGCGCTGATCGGTCAATTCGACGTCGAGCTGCCCGATTGTCTCCCGATTCTTGGGTATGGGCTGTTCAGCCGGGCGCCGGATCGCCAGCCGTCGCGCGAACAGGTCGCCGCTTCCAGTCTCCCTCTGGCGGCGCTCCTTTCCAAGCCGTTGCTCGCGTTCGCCATTGAGTTCGAGCGCGAGTCGGAGTTGTCGCTGGCCATCGCCGAAAACGTCGTGCGCGTCCTCGACGAGAAAGGCGTGCGCGTTCGCGACCTCCCGCTCCTCACCGGCGTCTCGAAGGAGGCGATCGCCATGGCAATCGGTTTCCTCGAAAAGAAAGGCTTCGCCGTCGTCGAGCCGGATGCTTCCGCAAGCCGGACGAAGGCCGCTCGCCTCACCCCGAAGGGCCAGGCGGCTAAAGACGCTTCCCGCCGCCTGCTCGCCGCCGTGGAGCAACGCTGGGAAGCACGATACGGAATGGACGCCCTCCGCGCCCTTCGAGAGTCGCTCGAGCGGTTGGCCGGCGAGGGTACCGCCGAGTCCTCCCCTCTATTCCAAGGGCTGGAGCCACATCCCGAAGGCTGGCGCGCCTCCGTCCCCAAGCCCCAAACCCTCCCTCACTTTCCCATGGTGCTGCATCGCGGCGGGTTCCCCGATGGCAGTTAGACGGGACGCACCCGCGGGTCGAACTCAAACCGCTCCGCCCGCCCCACCACAATCCGTTCCATCTCCGGATGCAGCGGGTTGATTAGATAATTCCGTTCGCCCGGAATCACCGCCGACGGAACCGACAGCGCCGCCGTGATCCCCGCCCGCAGCCATTCGTCGCCAATCTCCCGCAGCGCTTCCGGAGCCGGATACTTCCTCCACCCCCGCGGCAGCCGGCTCGTTTCAACGATAGTGACCCGCAAGTCCTCCGGCAACTCCGCCGGCAGCGCATAGAGATCGTCCGGCAACTCCAACCCTCCCAAATGCACCAAGGTTTCCATACTCGCCAGCGACAACGTCGCCGAAGCGTAAACCACCGGATGCCCCGGCGAATTCCACCGCCCGCCATAGTGCCGCGACCCCTCGCCGCTAAACGCCCGCCGCAAATGCCGCCGCCGGCTCAGCCGCCAAATGGTCACTTAACTATAGATCCCGTACTCCAGCCGCCCGATCAATTCTTCCACTTGCCGCGTCCCCGGATCGGTGTCCAGCAATTGCAGCGGCGCCGTCCCGCCCAGCGCCCGGTTCCCCGCCTGCAGCCACCGCGAAGCTTTCTCGCTCGACCCCAACGCCCCGATCGCCTGCGCCGTAATCCGCGCCAGCCGCACGATCCGGTCGCTCTCCTCCGCCGTCAACCGCTCCTGCAGCTTCCGCCGCGCCATCGTCCGCTCCGGCAGCGCCAATATCCGCGCCACCGACTCCCCGCTCAGTTGCAGCGTTTCCTGCAATGCCCGCAGCGCCGGCCAAGGCAACCCCGCCCGCACCGCCATCCGCAAATCCTCCGCCGTCCGCAACCGCCCCATCACTTCCGGCCCGCCCAACACCGTCTCAATCCCCGCAAAGTTCGCCATCTGACACCCATCCTACCGCCATCTGGCACCCCGCGGCAAGCCCAACGCCGTACGGCTTACCTTGGAGCCGTCGGGCCCGGCGCGACCGTAATCCCCAGGAGTTTCGCCTTCACCTCAGTCCGCGGGCGAGCCGGCGGTTCAACGTCGGCGCTCATCGTTCAAAAGCTACTCCCGCGATCGTGCCGCCTCGATTCGTGCCGGCTCAATCCGTCCGCACTGCATGGCACACTGAAGCGGAGGGAGCTACCGGCGGAGGATGCTTGCGCTGCGGAGTCTGGTCGTGGAACTGGAACGGGATCGTTCGCTGCGCGAACCGGATCGGCTGCGTTGGCGCATCGAAGCGCTCGACCGCTTGGAGGCCTATCTCTTAGGCGGGCATTTGCCGGCGCTCGGCGCCCAGTCCATCGATGCGGGAATTTGCCACCGGGCCAAAGCGCTCGCCGCCCGGTTGGAAGCTGCCAATTTCGAACTCTACGGGGCCATCCGCCGTGAGATTCAGCGGGGCGCCGGACCGGACGTTTTGCTTCCGTGGGTAAACAAATCGGGCCGAGGCTACGATACGGCCGGACTCGCGCAGGGCGAAGGCTATGACTATCTTGACGAGTTGATCCTGGGAGTCTTGCAGTTTGCGGAACCAGGCGTTGGCGTTGTCCCGCTGGAGGCCGGGATGGTGTTTTATCAGCCCACGCCGGCGCGCCATATATTCGATCTGATCGGCCGCACCGCGCTCACCTGCGGCGATGTGCTGGTCGATCTCGGCTCCGGGCTGGGTCACGTTCCGTTGCTGGCATCCATTTGTACCAGCGCCCGCGCCATCGGAATCGAGCGAGAGCCGGCTTACATCGATTGCGCCCGGCGGAGCGCTCAGGGGCTCAACCTGAACAACGTGACGTTCCTGCGGCAGGATGCCCGGACGGCGGATTTGTCCGCCGGAACGGTGTTCTATCTCTACACACCTTTCGTCGGCACGATTCTGCGCTCCGTTCTGGACTCGCTGCGGCGGGAAGCCGCCCGCCGCCAAATTCGAATCTGCACGTTCGGCCCCTGCACACCGTCCATCGCCGAAGAGCAATGGCTGGAGGCGACCGGGACGTTGGCGGCGGACCGGATCGCCGTATTTTATTCCCGCATTTGACCCCGCACACTGCCGGCGAATTCCAATTTCGCCCGGGAGAAACATTGGGGGCGGGTCATGCCCCGCGGCCTCCGCTCGCGGCGGCAGTATACTCAACTGACTCGCCAATAGGAGATCAAGCATGGGTGAAGTTGCGCGGGCCGGAGCGACGTTCCTGCTGACGGTGGGATGGGGCGCCGCCTTTGCGGGAACGCCGCTGGCAGTCTTCCCGATCGACGAAGAATCGATCGCGAAGTTGCGCAAACAGCATCCGCTTGCCACGGCCGAGGTGAATGATCCCCTCTATAAACGGAGGCAGCGGTATCAGGGCTTCTGGCTGAGCGACGTTTTAAAGGATCTAGCCCACGGAGGTCATCCGGAAGCCGGCGTATACGTGCGTTTCCGCTGTAAGGACGGGTATCTTCCGATCATGCCCCTCGCCCGCGCGATGGAAGGCAAGGGGTTGATCGCGATCCGCGACTTAAACGCTCCGCAAGGCCAAAACTGGCAGCCGTCGCCGGAAAGCGGAACCTTTTCGACTCTCGCGCCCAGCTACTTGGTCTGGCTATCGCCCCCGGGCCGCCCCGAAGAATACCCATGGCCCTACCAGATGGTTGCCGTCGAATTGGTCTCTTCCTCCGACGCCTTGGCTGGCCTCGATCCCGATGCCCCGAAGCCCGGTCTGGAGCTGTTCGTCGCCCATTGCCTGAAATGCCACGCGATGAATGGCATTGGAGGAACACTCGGGCCGGAACTGAATTCGCCTTGCAGCGTAACGGAATACTGGAATCCGCGCCTCCTGAGCCGGTTTATCAAGAACGCCGGCGTGATTCGAACCGGAACCAGGATGCCCAGCTTCGATAAGCTGCCGGAGAAAGACATCCAGGGCATCGTCGACTACCTTCAGTCCATGGCCAGCCACAAGACGCCTGGCGCCGTGTGCCCAAACGAGTTCCACCGGCCCGCCCTACACAAACTCGATCGACACCCGCCGGCCGACCATCGCCGCCGCCCGCTGCAAGCTGGACAAAGTGATATCGTTTTTCGGATCCAGCAGCCGGTCGACCTGAGTGCGGCTTGTCTTGAGCAGCACGGCCAACTTGCTCTTGGATATCTTCTGTTTCCTCATGGCCTCGGCAAGCTGCCACGCGACCGCCTCCTTCACCGCCTGCGCTTGCGCCTCTTCAAAGATCCCCTCCTCCTTGAGCAAATCGTCGATGCCGGAACCCATATGCTTCTTGCTGATCGCTCTAACTCCTTCCGACGCTTCCGCGCCAACGCCAAATCGTCATCCGGCGTCGCGCGGGTTTTCCTGATAAACCCGTGCAACGCGACCAGGTGCTCACGGTAAAGGCAGATCGGCACGCATGCCGTCCGTCTCGCCGGCAAGTCCGTTCGGATCAGCCCGCTGCTCCATCTAAGAATGGACGTTTTTTTGTCCAACTGATGCGGTCCACCTCAGGCCATCCGGATGCGTCAATGAACGTCGGAACCTAAGCACCCAGCGACCGGGGTCGGCCTTACTTTCTGAAAATCTCGGCAACGCACCGTTCGGACGCCACCGGCAATCCCGGCCCATCGATCCCAATTCCGCCGCTCAGGTTCGGCGGCCCGGCTTAGGGCGTCGCGAATCGCGGTCAAGTAAGAGGCGCACGAGACGGGAGCTTACGTGAAAGTTAGTCGCCAAGAGCCGGTCTAACGCCTCCGGTAGTTCCAGCAGTCCCCTTTCCGCCGCCGCGTCGAGAACGCCCAGCGTCCCCGTCGTCCGGATCCCGCGCAACGTGGCCTCTTCGCGACCACTCTCCTCATCGATAAGAAGCAACACGCCGGGCTGGTTGGCAATGGCCAGCGCAATGGCCTCACACTCACCCGCATCGAGGCCCGCCGCAGAGCCAGGCAAAGGCGGAATTGCTTGCGCAACGATCAGCCAATCCGGACGGCTCGCAAGCCAAAGCGCGACGGCTCTTGGCGTGTTTGGATGCCGCAACTCCTGGAGCACCGCGGGCGGTATCGCGATCCGCCCGTATAATTCGGGGAGAATTCCGGCGCACTCGATGAGCGCCAAGTAGTTCAGGGGCGAGGTGTCTGCGACGACAACCATTGCTCGCTAAATGCGCGCGCGTTCTCGATGTCGGACTCCAAGTCCGCCTCGCTGTAGCGCAGCACCGCGCCATGCTCCTTCAGAAAGCCGTGGACCTCGTAGCGCGTGCCGAAATTCAGCAACCGGCGGACCTGGGATTCGGATAACCTCCCGGAACGGTACCCTTCCAAAGCCAAGCCCTCGAGTGCTGCGCGCGAAAGATCGCCTCCGCCGGCTTCCAATTCACGCGCGATATCTTCGGGAAGATCGAATACGATCTGCATGGTTGATCTCTTCTCCCATTATGGACCGGACTGGACGGTGGCGAACTCCCCAACCCGCTCAACCTCCCGCGCAAACTTCCTTCACCGCTTCCACGGCCCGCTCGCACGCGGCGCGGTCCACGTCGCAGTGCGTTACAGCGCGCAGCGCGGTCTCGCCGACGCCGTTTATTCGCACGCCGCGCGCCTTCAACCGCGCGCTGAACTCCGCGGGCGCAAGGCCCGCCGCCGCGATGTCGAAGATGACGATGTTGGTCCGCACTTTCTCCGCGTCGAGGCGCACGCCGGGGATTCGCGCCAGCTCATCGGCCAGATACCGCGCATTGGCGTGGTCCTCCGGCAATCGCGCCGGCATCTCCTCCAGCGCGATCAGCCCGGCTGCCGCCAGAACGCCCGCCTGCCGCATGCCGCCGCCTAATCTCTTGCGATACAAACGCCCCTGCCGCATCGTCTCATCGCTCCCGGCGACCATCGAGCCTACCGGCGCGCCCAAGCCTTTCGACAGGCAGAACATCACCGTGTCGACGCTCCGGGCGATCTCCTTCACCGGCACGCCGAGCGCGCAGGCCGCGTTGAACACACGCGCGCCGTCCAGGTGAACCTTCAAGCCGCGCTTGTGCGCCTCGTGGCAAATCTCGTCGATCGTCTCCACCGGCGTCACCGTGCCGCCGGCCATGTTGTGGGTATTTTCGAGCGACACCGCGCCCGTCCCGGCGCAATGCGGTCCATCGGGACGCACCACGCCGCGGATCGCGCTCCAGGTCAACACGCCGTCCTCCGCCCGCACCGTCCGCGCGAGGCATCCGGCGAACCACGCCATCATCGCCAGCTCCCAATCGAGCACGTGCGCCCGCGCCTCGCAGATCACTTCCTGACCGTGGCGCGTATTCACCTTGATCCCGATCGTGTTGCCCATCGTCCCGGTGGGCACGAACAGCGCCGCTTCCTTGCCGGCGATCGCGGCCGCGCGCCGCTCAAGCCGGTTCACTGTCGGGTCTTCCCCATAGACGTCGTCGCCGACTTCGGCCTCCATCATCGCCCGCCGCATGGCCGCCGAAGGGCGCGTTACCGTATCGCTGCGCAAATCGATCATGTCGCTCATCCGCCTATAAACTCCGCGAAAACTTCGTTCGACAACAACACGCCCCGCCGCGTCAGCTTCAGCCGCTCGCCGTCGTCTTCAAGCAACCCTTCCGCCACGAACCGCTCAATCGGCTCGCGATAACGCCGGCGCTCCTCCGCTTCCGGGTGCATCCCCTCCATCAACCGCAGCCCGACGAAAAACCGCTCCTCATACGCCTTCGCCTCCGAACTCCCGCACCGCGCCGCGCCCACGGCCGCCATCGCTTCCACATACTCCCGCGCGTCTTCGATATTTTGCCAACGCATCGCGCCGTCGAAGGAATGGGCGTCCGCGCCGAAGCCCGCATAGGGTTCCCTCCGCCAATATTTCAAATTGTGCCGCGACTCGAATCCCGGCCGCGCGAAGTTCGAAATTTCATAGCGCTCGATCCCCAGCGCGCGCAAACGGTCCACGCCTTCTTCGTAACACTCCACCATCGAATCTTCGGATGGAATTTCCGGCGCTCCGAACCGCTTCCCGTTCAGCAGCACCTCTTGCCCGAGGCGGCTGTCCTCGTCCACTTCCAGCATATAAATCGAAACATGCGGCGCATCCAACCTTTCCACCCAATCGAGCGACTCGCGCCAACTCTCGCGCGTTTGCCCCGGCAGACCCACGATCAAATCGATATTGAAATTCCCGATCCCCGCCTCGCGCAGCAGCGCAACTTCCGCCACCACCGTCTCCGCCGTATGCTTGCGCCCCGTGCGGCGCAGTTCCCGCTCGACAAAACTCTGCACTCCCAGGCTCACCCGGTTGATCCCCGCCGCGCGCCACGCGTTCAGGCGTTCTTCGGTTAGAGTCCCCGGCGCGGCTTCCATCGTCGCTTCCGCCCACGGCTTGCCGGGAATCGCCGCCAGAAGTTGCGCCAACGCCGACGGCTCCATACGGCTCGGCGTGCCTCCGCCGAGATACACCGTCTCCGGCGTGAAGGCCCACGCATGCCCGCGCAATTCCGCCTCGACCGCGGCCAGATAACGCGGCTCCAGATCGGCGGGCAGCACCCCGGAGGCGAAGTTGCAGTAGGTGCATTTCTGCGCGCAAAACGGATAGGCGATGTATACGCCCGCCATTACAGAACGATTTCTTCGCCGAGCTGCTGCCCGATCGCTTCCCGCACCACTTCCGTCAGCGTCTGGCCGGTCTCCGGTAGCACGAATTCCCCGCGCGCCGCATCCCAACCAAGCTTGAAACTCTTCGAATGCGCCGACAACCAAATCTGCCGCACCGGCGAATTCGGGCTGATCACGAACTTCGCCGGCGGCTCCTCGAATTCGATCGCCAGCGCGCCGGAATTGAAGTCCGCCTCGAAATCCGCGCTCTCCGCCGCGGCCATCAGCCGTTTTTGCAACGCTTCCAACGCCTCGCCGCAGCGCTTCTGAAACTCCTGTTCATCCATGGGCACTCCTATTCTTACAAATCGCCCAACAATAATTCCCAGCAACTTTCCCCCGCCGGGTTGCATCCATACGCGGGTGTGGTGTCATTAAAAGATGGAGACGCACTGTCTACGGCATACGGAATTCCCCGGAACCTCGCGTCTCTTCGCCGATTTCCAGTATCATTTCGACCGGCTGGCGCGCTTCTACGGCCACCCGCCTTACGAGCCGGATTCCTACACCCGCGCGGCGTCTGAAATCGATTTTCCCGATGCCCGGCGCCAAGCGCTGGTCGCGGCGCTCGGCCACATAAATCCCGCTTCGCCCGCGCTCGATCTATTAGCCAAACCCGGCACGGTGGCCGTCGTCACCGGGCAGCAGGTGGGGCTTTTTTCGGGCCCGGCTTACACCATTTATAAAGCTCTCACCGCGGCGCGCCTCGCGCAGGATCTGACCGCGCGCGGCATCCCCGCCGTGCCGGTTTTCTGGCTCGCTACCGAAGATCACGACTTCGCCGAAGTCAACCACTGCCGCGTGTTCTCCCCCGGCTATCGTCCTGTGGAACTCCGCGCCGAGGCCGCCGCGAGCCAACAGCCGGTCGGAACGATCGCCGTTCCCAACCCGCCCACCGCCGCACTCGCCGAAGCGCTCCAGGATTTCCCTTACGGCGAAGAAATCTCCTCGCTCGCCGCCGAATATTACCAACCCGACAGCCACGCTCGGTGCCGCCTTCCGCCAGTTGCTTCAACGCCTGCTGGCCGATTTCAATCTCCTGTATCTCGATCCTCTCGAACCGTCCCTCCGCGAGATCGCCGGGCCGTTCCTGGCCCAGGCGCTCGAAGCCGCGCCTGCGCTCAACGCCGCACTGCTCGCCCGCGGCCGCGAACTGGAACAAGCCGGCTATCACTCCCAGGTTCTCGTCGAACCGGAAACATCGCTCGTCTTCCGCCTCGAAGACGGCCAGCGCATCCCGCTCAAGGTTCGCAACGGCGGCTACGCTTCGAAAGCGCGCTCTTATTCGGTGGAAGAACTCGCCGCCACGCCCGAGAGCCTCTCGCCCAACGCGCTGCTGCGGCCGGTGATGCAGGATTATCTTCTGCCCACCGTCGCCTACGTCGGCGGTCCCGCCGAACTCGCTTACCTCGCCCAATCGGAAGTCATTTACCGGCAACTGCTCCATCGCATGCCGGTCGTGCTGGCGCGCAGCGGCTTCACGGTTATCGACGAGCGCAGCATGCTCAAAATGCGCCAATACGGCATGGCGCTGCCCAACTTTTTCGCTCCCGGCGAACAGGTCCGCGAACGGATCGCCCGCCATCTGGTTCCCGCCATGCTGCTCGAACGCTTTTCCGAAGCGCGCAAATCGCAGAAGGCGATGCTCGGGTCGCTCGCCGCCGAAACGTCGCGCTTCGATCCGACGCTCGAAAAGGCCACGCGCACCGGGCTCGGCAAAATCGAATACCAGTTGCTCAAGCTGGAACGTAAGGTGGCGCGCGAAGCGCTGCGCCGCGACGAGCGCGCCCGCGCCCAGGCCGACTCGCTGCTCCATCTTCTTTATCCCGCCAAGCACGCGCAGGAACGCTTCTACTCCATCCTTCCTTTCCTTGCGCAGCACGGTCCGCAGTTGCTGCCCGCCCTCGCCGGCAACATTCATCTCGACTGTCCCGATCATAAAATCCTGGTCGTATAGCCCGCCGCCCGCGCCTGCTAAGATGAGCTACCTATGGGGCTTTTTCGCGCAGGTCTCCTGTCTCTCCTCGTTTGTCTGTCTTCCTTCGCCCAAGACAAACCCATCCCCACCATCGCCACCAAAACCGCCGGCTATCAGAAGCTCGACGGTTTCATTCCTCTCTATTGGGAGGCTAAGACCGGCAAGCTGTGGATGGAGATCCCGCGCTTCGACACCGATTTTCTTTACATCGATTCGCTTCCGGCGGGCGTAGGATCGAACGACATTGGCCTCGACCGCGGCCAACCCGGGCGTTCGCGGCTGGTGCGCTTCGAGCGAAGCGGACCGAAGATCCTGCTGGTGGAAATGCATCCGGCCTTCCGCGCCAACACCCCCGACGCCGATCAACGCCGCGCGGTGGAAGAATCGTTCGCGCGTTCGGTGTTGTGGGGCTTTGAGTCCCAGGCCGAAGACGATGGCCGCGTGCTGGTGGATGCGACGGCGTTTTTCCTGCACGACGCACATGGCGTTGGCGAAGCGTTGCGCGGATCCAAACAAGGCGCGTATCACATCGACGTGTCGCGCTCCGCCATCTATCTGCCACGTACGAAGAGCTTCCCGAAGAACACGGAAGTGGAAGCGACGCTGACGTTCACGATGTCCGACGGCGAGCCGGGAAGGTACGTTCGCCAAGTGACGCCGTCGCCGGAAGCGATCACGGTCCGCGAGCATCATTCGCTGGTCGAGCTTCCCGGCCCCGGCTACGAGCCACGCCGCTTCGATCCGCGCGCCGGTTATTTCGGCGAAAGCTTCCGGGACTTCGCCGCGCCGCTGGGCGAGCCGCTGGAGAAACACTTCATCGCGCGTCATCGTTTGAAGAAGAAAGATCCGAGCGCGGCGATGAGCGACCCCGTCGAGCCGATCGTTTATTATCTGGACCGCGGGGCGCCGGAGCCGATCCGCTCGGCGCTGCTCGAAGGGGCGCGTTGGTGGAACCAGGCTTTTGAAGCGGCCGGATATCGCAACGCGTTCCAAGTGGAGTTGCTGCCCGAGGACGCCGACCCGATGGACGTGCGGTACAACCTGATCCAATGGGTGCATCGCTACACGCGCGGCTGGTCCTACGGCAGCGCGATCACCGATCCGCGCACGGGCGAGATCATCAAGGGGCAAGTCACGCTCGGCTCGCTGCGCGCCCGCCAGGATTACCTGATCGCCGAAGGGTTGCTCGCGCCTTATGAGGAGGGCAAGCCGATTCCGCCGGAGATGGAAAAGATGGTGCTGGCGCGGCTGCGGCAGCTTGCGGCGCACGAGGTGGGGCACACGCTCGGCCTGCAACACAACTTCGCCGCGAGCGTGAACGACCGCGCTTCGGTGATGGATTACCCTCCGCCCGTGGCCACTTTGAACGGCCCCGGCGCGCCGGATCTTTCGCAAGCTTACGCGACCGGCATTGGAGCGTGGGATAAAGTGACCATCGCTTACGGGTATCAGGATTTCCCCGCCGGCACGAACGAAGCCTCGGCGCTGAACGGCATTCTTTCCACCGCCATTCAAAGCGGACTGCTGTATCTCACCGACGCCGATGCGAGGCCCGAGGGCAGCGCCAGCCCGACGGCGCATCTTTGGGATAACGGCAAGAACGCCGTGGACGAGCTCGAGCGGCTGATCGCCGTGCGGCAGCGCGTGTTGGCACGCTTCGGCGCGAATAACATTCAGATGGGCGCGCCGATGGCGACGCTCGAAGACGTGCTCGTGCCCGCTTACCTGATGCACCGCTATCAAACGGAAGCGGCGGCGAAGGTGCTCGGCGGCCAACAGTATTCCTACGCGTTGCGCGGCGATGGCCAGGTGGTCACCAAAGCCATCCCCGCCGCCGAACAGCGCCGCGCGCTGACCACTCTGCTCAAAACCGTCGACCCGGCGTTTCTCGAATTGCCGCCCGCCCTGATCGCGCTCATTCCTCCGCGGCCGCCGGGCTACCGGCGCACGCGGGAGAATTTTCCCAACAGCACCGGCCTCACGTTCGATCCAATGGGCGCGGCGGAAGCGGCGGCGGACATCACCTGCGGCCTGATGCTCAATCCCGAACGCGCGGCGCGGCTGATCGAAGAGCACGCGGCCGATGCAACCACGCCCAGCCTCGACGATGTGATCCACGCGTTGGTCGGCGCAACGTTCCAAGCCTCCGTCGCCCAAAGCGCCACCAGGGACGAGATCCGCCACGTGGTCGAGAACGTCGTGATGGTGAAACTGATGGCGCTCGCGGCCGATACGAAGGCCGCGGCCGCCGCGCGCGCCGCCGCCACGCGCAGTCTTGTAAACCTGAAATCGTGGCTCGACAACGAGACCCAACCGCATCCCGCGTTCCACGAATACGCCGCCGCGGCGATCCAACGGTTCCTCGACAAGCCGGAGGCCGCGGAAGTGCCGGAGCTTCCCGAACCGCCTCCGGGCCAGCCGATCGGCGATGACGGGGAATCGTTTCTTCGATAACCTGTTGGCATGAAGCCAAGTTGCCTGATCCTGCTGACGGCGCTCGCCGCCTCGGCCGCCGTGCCGCGACCCGAATACCCGCAGCCGCAGTTCGAACGCTCCGAATGGATGAACCTGAACGGTCCCTGGCAATTCGAATTCGACGACGCAAACGCCGGACTCACCGGACATTGGTGGGATGGAAAGAAGACGTTCGGCCGCACGATCACGGTTCCGTTCTGCTTTGAAAGCAAGCTGAGCGGCATCGCCGACACGACGTTTCATCCCTGGGTGTGGTATCGGCGGACGTTCACCGTTCCCGAAGCGTGGAATGGCCGCCACGTGCTGCTGCATTTCGGCGCGGTCGATTATCGCGCGCGCGTTTGGGTGAATGGCGACATGGCCGGCGCGCACGAGGGCGGCAACGTGCCGTTCGTCTTCGACATTACCGATCTGTTGAAGCGCGGGGAGAATTCGGTCACCGTTCGCGCCGAGGATCCGCCCACCGACCGTTACATCCCGCGCGGCAAGCAGTATTGGAAGCTGAAATCGGAGAGCATTTTCTACACGCGCACGAGCGGCATCTGGCAAACGGTGTGGATTGAACCTGTGCAGGCCGAGCACATCGAGAACGTGCGCATTGCCGCCGACGACGACGGGTTCGGTTATTTCCACGCGACGTTGAGCGATCCGAAGCCGGGCCAGGAGCTGCGCATCCACGTGAGCTTCGACAACGCCGTCGTGGCAACGAGCTCGACGCCCGCCGCCGACCGTCGCGTCTGGTCCAACCTCGGCGTTCACGATCCGAAGCTGTGGTCGCCGGAGCATCCGAATCTCTACGACGTCACTTTTGAATTGGTCGACGGCGGCAAGGTGGTGGACACGGTGAAGAGTTACTTCGGATTCCGCACGATCGGAGTGGACGGCAACCGCGTCACGATCAACGGCCATAAGATCTACATGAAGATGATCCTCGACCAAGGCTACTGGCCGGAGAGCATTCTGACGCCGCCGTCGGACGAGGCCATTCAATTCGATATCAAGACGACTCAGGCGATGGGCTTCAACGGCGCGCGCAAGCATCAGAAGTTGGAAGACCCGCGCTATCTTTATTGGGCCGACAAGTTGGGCCTGCTGGTGTCGAGCGAGATGGCTGCGGCTTACGAATTCGATCCCGCCGCGGCCGAGCGCTTCACCAGGGAGTGGATGGCGGCGGTGGAGCGGGACTTCAATCATCCGTCGATTATCATTTGGGCGCCGATCAACGAAAGCTGGGGCGTGCCCGATCTGCGGCACGATCCGCGCCAGGTGGATTATCTGGGCGCGCTCTATCATCTGACGCACACGATGGATTCGACGCGGCTGGTGATCGACAACGAAGGCTGGGAGCACACCGACCATACCGATCTTTTCGCCATCCACGACTACGCCGAGAACGGAGCGATTCTGGCGGACAAATATCAGGACCTGGGATCGGACGACGCGCCGATTCCCGACGGCGGGCGCGCGGCGCTGATCCCCGGCTTCGATTACAACGGCGCGCCGCTGTATCTGTCCGAGTTCGGCGGCATCGCCTTCGTTCCGCGAGGGGCATAAAACGCCGGGCAAAAGCTGGGGCTACGCGGGTGTGGAGAAAACGCAGGACGACGCGATGGAGCGCATGGCGTCGCTTTGGACCGGCATCGCGGCGCTGCCGGTGTTCGGCGGCTATTGCTACACGCAGCTTACGGACGTGGAGCAGGAGATCAACGGCCTGCTTACCGACGACCGCAAGCCAAAGTTTCCGGTGGAGCGAATCAAGGCGATGAACGATTCGATTCATTAAGGACGAAGGACCGCTTGCTCACGCGCGCGGCTCGGTAACGCGCGGGGATCGGCTGGGCGAGAGGATCGGTAATGCGCGGTATCCGTTACCGAGCCACGACCGTGAGGGAGTGATGTCAGCGTGGGCTGCGGGCCGTCGGGGTCGAGCAGCCAGGCGTTGCGGTCGGGATAATAGGAGCGAAGCTTCTCGTTTTCCGCCGCGCCGAGATCGCGCGCCCAAACGATGCGGGCCGCGTCGATGCTCGGCGGCGTTGTAGACCCACTCCTCGGTGACGCGATGGCGGGAGCCGTAAGAGACGAAGACGAGCAGCTTGCCGGGAATTTGCGCCAGGCGGTCGCGCACCAGGACGCGGGCGTTCGGTGTGTCGTGATTGATGCCGGAGAAACTTTCATAGGGCCGTAGCTCCACGGCGAGGGGCGAATCGTCGAAGAAATGCGCGCCGTAGCAGACGGCGAACCAGGCGAGGGCGGCGGCGGCGATGAGCGCGCTTCCGCGCGGCGTAAACCGGGCGATGCGTTCGAGCGCCGTCACGGCGAGCAGGATGGCGAGGCAGGCGATGGCGGCGACGTAATGAGGGAAAAAGAATGGGTAAAAATTATCGGCGAGGGCGAAGAGGAGGATCGCGAGCGCGAGCCACGCGAAACGCAATTCGGCGAAGGCGAGGAGAGCGGCGGGCAGAATCCACAACAGCACCGGCGAGAAATAGAAGCGATAGAAGCGGAGGCGGGAGACAAAACGGTGGTAGTAGCGGGCAGGCGTTTCCGGCGCGCCGCCGTGAGTCCAGCTTTGAATGCGCCAGGCGATTTGCTGTTCGCGGGTGAGCGGGGAGTGCGGTTCCGGCACGGGTTGAAACGTGAAGGTGGTGGGGACGCCGTATTGATAGCGGCTGAGGACGTAGGGCAGCGTGGTCCAGTCGCCGGTGACGCGGTAGTCGTGGAGCAGGGTGAGTCCGATGCCGGGGATCAGCGCGAGCGCGGCGGCGAGCGCATTGCGCCATCGAAGTTTCGGAGCGAGGAAGATCGCGATGGCGAGGGCCATCGGCAGGGACTCAAACGGACGGGAGAGCATCTGCAGCGAGAAGCCGAGGCCGAGGAGGACGGCGTCGCGATTGCGCCCGAGGGCGCGGAGACGCGGGAGCGCGCCGAAGACGAGACAGCCGGCGCAGGCGGAAACGGCGCCGCCCCAATAGGTGTTGGTCCACACGCACAGCGGGCCGAATTGGACGATAGCGAACGCGCCGCCGAGCAGCGCCCAGCCGGGAGACGTCCAGCCGCGCAACATCCAGTAGCACAGGGCGCAGAGAGCGGCGCTTGAGAGTAAGACGCCGGCCCAGGGAAGTCCGAAGCAGACTTTGGCCCACGGCGAGCGCGAACCCTTGGCCGATGGCGTAGATGGAGCTGTAGGTGGGCTGCTGCAGGACGTAGATGGTTTCAAAAAACCGGTGCAGTGGGTGCGGAGGGTTGGCGAGGCGGAGGTGGGCGAGCGTATCGGCGGCGAGCAGTTGGCTGAACTCGTCGTGAATTTGCGGAGTGGGGACGGGATGATGGACGAGTAGCGCGAGGCGGAGCGCCACGGGCAAAACGGCGAGAAGAGCGATGCACCAGCGGGGATGGCGGACGAGCGCCATGCCCACGTTATTTGGCCGTGATGCGCATTCCGTAGAACGAGCGCCAGATGAAGACCATGGAGACGGCCAAGAACGCCGCGGCCAATGCATGCGTGATGCCGGAGCCTTGATCGTTCGAGAGCGAAACGGCAAGCTCCACGGCGAGGAGTCCGAAGAGAGTGGTGAATTTGATGATGGGGTTCAGAGCGACCGACGACGTGTCTTTGAACGGATCGCCGACGGTGTCGCCGACGACGGTGGCCGCGTGCAGTTCGGTCCCTTTCTGCTTCAACTCGGTCTCGACGATCTTCTTGGCGTTGTCCCACGCACCGCCGGCGTTGGCCATGAAGATGGCCTGATAGAGGCCGAAGAGAGCGATCGAAATGAGATAGCCGATGAAGAAGTACGGCTCGAAGAAAGCGAACGCGAGCGTGGAGAAGAACACCGTAAGAAAGATGTTAAACATCCCCTTCTGGGCGTACTGGGTGCAGATCTCCACCACCTTTTTGCTGTCGGCGACGGAGGCCTTGGCGGCGCTTTCGAGATTTATGTTGGCTTTGATGAATTCCACCGCCCTGTAAGCGCCGGTGGTGACGGCCTGCATGGAAGCGCCGGTGAACCAGTAGATCACCGCGCCGCCGGCGATCAGCCCGAGCAGAAATGGCGGATGGAGAATGGAAAGATTCGACAGCAATTCGGGCCGGAGGCCATGGGTGAGCGCGACGACGATCGAGAAGATCATGGTTGTGGCGCCGACGACCGCGGTGCCGATAAGCACGGGCTTCGCCGTGGCTTTGAACGTGTTGCCCGCGCCGTCGTTTTCCTCCAGATTGTTCTTGGCGGTTTCGAAGTCGGCGTCGAAACCGTAGTCCTTCTTAATCTCGCCTTTGATGTTGGGGATTTCCTCGATCAACGAAAGCTCATAAACCGACTGGGCGTTGTCGGTGACCGGGCCGTAGGAATCGACGGCGATGGTCACCGGACCCATTCCGAGAAAGCCGAAAGCGACCAGACCGAAGGCGAAGACGGCGGGCGCCATCATCAATCCGCCGAAGCCGAGGGTGCTGACGCCGTAAGCGATGGTCATTAACAGAAGGATGGCCATGCCGATCCAATAGGCGCTGAAGTTCCCGGCGACGAGACCGGAAAGAATGTTGAGCGAAGCGCCGCCTTCGCGGGAGGAAGAGACGACTTCGCGCACGTGCGACGACTCGGTGGAGGTGAAGACTTTCACCAGTTCCGGAATCACGGCGCCGGCGAGAGTGCCGCAAGTAATCACTGTGGAAAGCTTCCACCACAGGGACGTGTCGCCGCCGATATCGGGAATCAGGACATAGGAAACCACGTAAGTGGCGGCGATGGAGACGAGCGAGGTGAGCCAGACAAGCGAGGTCAGCGGCGACTCGTAGTTCATCTTGTCCACGTTGGCGTAACGCGCCTTGGCGACGGCGGCGTTGAGGAAATAAGACAGGCCGGAGGAGACCACCATCATCACGCGCATGGCGAAGATCCACACCAGCAGTTCCACTTTCAGTAAGTCGCTGGAGACGGCGAGGAGGATGAAGGAAATCAGCGCGACGCCGGTGACGCCGTAGGTTTCGAAACCGTCGGCGCTGGGGCCGACGGAATCGCCCGCGTTGTCGCCGGTGCAGTCGGCGATGACGCCGGGGTTGCGGGCGTCGTCCTCTTTAATCTTGAAAACGATCTTCATCAGATCGGCGCCGATGTCGGCGATTTTGGTGAAGATGCCTCCGGCCACGCGCAGAGCGGCCGCGCCGAGCGATTCGCCGATGGCGAAGCCGATGAAACACGGACCGGCGTAACTGCCCGGCACGAAAAGCAGGATGAAGAGCATCAAAACCAATTCCACGCTGATCAGCAACATGCCGATGCTCATGCCGGCTTTCAGCGGGATTTCGTAACAGGGGAACGGTTTGCCGCGCAGGCTGGCGAAGGCGGTGCGCGAATTGGCGAAGGTGTTGACGCGGATGCCGAACCAGGCCACGCCATAGCTGCCGCAGATGCCGACGACGCTGAACCCAAGAATGATGGCGACTTTCAAGGCGGCCAAATGCACCAGGAAACCGAAGTAAAAAACGATGATGGCGCCGATGAAGGCTTCGAGGATCAGCAGAAACTTGCCTTGGGTGATGAGGTAGGTCTTGCAGGTTTCATAGATCAGCTCCGAGATTTCGAGCATGGATCGATGGACGGCCATATTTTTGAGCTGGCGATACATGGCCAACCCGAAGAGCAGCCCGAGGGCGACGACGAGGAAGCCGTACGTGAGAAGGGTGCGGCCGTTGATGCCACCAAGAAAGGTCGCTTGAGCCAGATCCGGGAGGACCAGGTTCGCTTCTCCGCCGCCGCTCGGCTCCTGGGCCAGCAAGAGGCCGGGCGCAAAAAGGAGCAGCGCCGGTAGCGAGCCTCCACGGCACGCGAATTTCCTTAGACTCAACAAACCTTGCATGAGCATTTCTTTCGATCCCTCCCTGAAGTTCCCCATATGCGCCCACCCGAGACACACTTCTCGTTACGGTAGCGCACCGTTAAGCCGTGGCGCAACGCGGGGAACGGGCAAGTGGGACAGTTTGACCCACGGCGCGACGGGCAGGGCTTTAGAATTGGGTTCGTTCCGTACTTTTTTTCGATTCCGGGATGACGGAGGGGAGAGGAAAACGATCTGTGGGTTTCGATGGTAAGCCACTTAAAATGAATCGATTGAATGGAGATACGGCACCGCGATGAAGATCGCTCCGGCAAGCCAAAATTGGGTTCGAAATTGGGTTCGTTTGAAGGCGCGGTGGCGGTGAGGAGTGAAACGGGTAATCGGAAGTAGGCGGGGCTTCGCATCCGGAAGCCACGTTAGCACGGCGTCGAAAGCGGCGGAGCGATGAAGCGCCGGAAGCGGCTGATTTCGTTGACGATCCGCCGCTTCCCGCGGTTGTGAATGCGGCTAGGACTTGTTGCGCTTGCGGCGGGCGAGAGCGCCGAGGCCGAGAAGACCGGCGCCGATTAACCCGAGTGTGGTGGGCTCGGGAGTGCCGGAGACGAGGGTCGCCAAGCCCGTATTGCTGATGGCAATGGAGCCTTCGCCCGGCGGAACGATGTTGGTAACGGCCATCTCGATGGTGTATGTGCCGGCGCCCGCGATGCTGGAGAAATTGTAGGCGAGATTCACGGGTCCGGTCCCGTCGGCCACCGTCCACATCCAGGAGCCTACCGTGATGCCGTTGACGAGCACGTTCCAGTCCACCGCGGCTCCGCTGTTCAGGAAGTTCAGTGGAACGGAGAAAGCCAAATCCAAGCCGCTGATCGAGGCGAGGCCGGTGCCAGTATAAGTTTGCGTGATGCTATCGCCGCGGCTGGCATCCCAAAAGCAGCAATAGTAGCCGGAGCCATCGGCACCGCTGTCGATTACGGTTGAGGTGGGCGAGGGAAACTGTTCGGATACGTCGGCGAGCGCTGGAAGGGCGCTCGCAAAGGCGAGTGCGGAAGCGAGGAGAAAAGTGGATCTCATAAAGGGGCCCAGAATCGATACTAAGGGAAAATGCTGGGCCGATTCAAGGGAAAAAAGCACGTTAAGGAAAATTCTTGGTCTTTTTATGGGATTTTCTCCGCGCTGTCATCGGGGGTTCACCGGGCCGTTGCGCAGCAGGTTATAATTCTGGCCATGGCTCAAGGATCGGTCCCGCAAGATGCGATGCAACGGCTGAAGCTCGTCAAGGCCTGGGACACGTTGAACAAGCCCACGAGCGACCTGGACGATTTGCTGGAGGCGGCCGACGACATTCTCGCGAATAGCACCGCCAGCCCCGAACAGCAGAAGAAGGCCGCCGAGACGATCGTTGCGAAGTCCCCCAAACCGCTGATGGTATTGAAGGCGCAGAACAAGCTCAAGACCATTAAAGTGGGCTTTTCCGTCGCCGCCGTCGTCGTCGATCCCGATAGCCAGAAATACGAAACCATGGCGACGCCGTCGGACCCGGCCTTCGCGGCGTACGCGCGCAACTTCGAAATTGGGAATTTCTGGTACTGGTTCGGCACGTTCTGGAAGGAAATGCCGAAGGCCGACCGGCTTGCCATCTTGAAAACGATCGTGGATACGGACGGCAATCTCCTGCCCGCGTCTCAGGATCTGAACACAAAAAATGTGAACGGGTTGGGAATTCCACGGCAGGACGAGCTGCGAACGCTGCTGAAACAGATGATGGGCAAGGGATTTACCCCGTGGAATCTGAAGGCCGGGAAGGAGGCGGTGGAGACGAAGGATCTGCTGCCGAAAATCGACGCTTTGGGAACGCAGTATCATTCGGTGGGGTTTCGCGGAGACGCGCGCGATCCCGATACGCTGAAGGCGCACGACGAGGGTGAGTTCCGGCCGAAGGTGAAGTCGCCGTTCCAGGTCACCAAGTACAACCTGGAGGCGAAGTGGAATCCGTTTTCCGAAGACACGATTCGCAATACGATGTATTTCCGCGAGGGCCAGGCAGACAACGATCTATTCACCGTGGTCAGCATCGCGAAGGAGTTCGCCACGGCGACGAAATTCCCCTTGATCAACGACGCGCCGCCGGAATTGAAGATTTATCCGAAGGGCGCAAAGGTGGTGATGTACGATACGGTGGGCAAAACCCAGAGCACGGTGGAAGTGACGGTGACGCAGTGTTACCTGTATATGGTGATCACAGGGACGGGGTTCGACACCGAGGAGAAACAGACGTCGAAGTTTCCGGAAATCGGAGTGGGGCTGGTCACGGCGGACAAATTCCTGGCCTATATGACGGTGACGCGGCTTCATTACGGCGACACCGGGGACGATGGACACACGGCGTTCGTGAACGAATACGAATTCTTCCGCGCCAATAAGCGCAAGCTGCTTTACGAGCAGAACCCGGATAGCGACGCCCGCGTGAAATTCAACGATTACGTGACTTCCACGTATTTCCACAAATTCTTCGAATACAATCCGCTGAAGAAGAAGAAACTGATCTCGATCGAACGGTGCCAGTATATCGAGGGGTCTTGTATAAGCATCCATAACCGGGCGCTGAAGGCGCGAGGCTAGCGGGGCGGCCGTAGCGGGGTCCCGCTTTCGCGACTTCGATACACTGGCATTTGGCGACGCAGTCTAAGACAATGCCGGGGCAAACGGCGCTCGGCCGGGAGATCGCCGGCCTGGCGCAGACGCCGGCGCTGCGCGACGCCATGGCTTGGTTTGGGCTGGAGAAGCAGTGGATTCTGGAGCGGCACTTGCAGGTGTGCCGCATCGCCCAGAGGCGGGGCAGACCGTCGAACGTTCCCAGCGCTTCCGACAATGGAGCGGGCACGACGTCTCGATTCTTCCTATACTGAATGCCGCTCCATCATACCCGTGGGTTTCGATCGCCGTTGGGTCGATCCGACCACTTCCGGAATCACTGAGCCGGCCTCGGTTTGTTTAGCGAGGAAGATTACGAAGGCTTCGCGGATCGGTTTTTGAGGCAGCCATGTCCGCCAGGAATGGCCGAGTTTGTCCGTCAACGCAACGGAGATTTGGTTCGATACGATGAGATTGAGAACGTGCTTGCGATTTGGCGCGATCGCTTCATAAAGACGTGCTATCGCCCCGATCCTGCCGTTCATGGCGAACCAACCAATCTCGAGTATTACCTGAAAGAGAAGGCGAAGCGATGAAATATCAATGCCCGGTTTGTGGATTTGGCGCAACGCCGTTTCCGCCCGAGCACCACAACATATGCTCCTGTTGTGGCACGGAATTTGGTTACCACGACTTCAGACTTTCCCATGCCGATCTCCGCAGATCCTGGATCGACTCTGGCGCGCCCTGGTTCAGCACAAGTCTACCGCCGCCCGCTGGATGGAGCCCGTTGCGGCAAATCAACGAATTGCTTCTGAGCGGGCAGGCCGATTCATCTAGCGATGTGGCGCTCATCGGACTGCGGCCACAATTGGGATCGTCGTGGAGTTTGGCGCGCGCGAGAAGGAGGAGGGCCAGAGGCTCGTCCACCTTGGACACGTCGCGGCCCGACAATGCGTTGATGCGACTTTCCGGGGCCGCCTGAAATGGAAGACCAAGCGGGCACACCGATTGCCGGTCAGCGCGACGGGTTAAGCGAGGATTACGCTAATAACACCGCGTTTGAGGCCACGGTGTGGGATTTGAAGTTGATCTTCGGAGAGTGGTCTCAACGTGCCGGCTCCGTCGAGTGTCACACCTCGATTACAATTCCATGGGCGCAAGCCAAGCTGCTGAGCTATTTTCTCGAGGCCAATATCGCCGCGCACGAGATTGTCCACGGAAAAATCAAAGTGCCGGAATCGGTGCTCCCGCCTCCCGCCACTCCGCCGTCGGGAGAGGTAGCGGACGCCAAGGCTCACGAGGTCTTCAAGATGATCGAGGAACATCGGGAATTGTTTATTCAACGCCTTAAAGATTCCTAAGTTGGCATGCCTTACCAAGGCGCCCTCGTCAAGCAGTTGGAGGATCGCCAAAGTTCCTCGGACGGCGACGCGAAACTTTGAAGGTGCTCGGGCTGTGCGCGAGGTGGTGGAGGCGGTTGGCCGCGCGGGGCGGTCGTAGCGGGGTCCGGGTTTCGGGACTTCGATACACTGGCATTTGGCGACGCAGTCTAAGACAATGCCGGGGCAGACGGCGCAGGGCCGGGAGATCGCCGGCTTGTGCGTCACGGCAGATACGAACGGTATCGTTTGCAACATATGATGCATCGGGAACGGTTGTAGGCAGCCACGAAGGCGGACAATGGGGGAGCATGGTTCCCGACACGCTGGGCGAAAGCTCGTTCAATGGCACGTTTCGAAGTGATTGATGATGCGCATAGTCCCTGGCACGGGTCAGAACGCTACAGCGCCCGCGCATCCGCTCACATGCAGAGGTCGAATAGTATTTGTGCCCCATTCCTCCCTTGTCCCTTGCCCTTTTTCCGTCCTTGACGATCAGTACCAAAAATGATACAGTAGCCCATGGAGACAGGTCTTAAACGCCTGCCAGCACGGTTCTATCGCTCCGACGCCGGGCGAGAGCCCGTGCGGGAATGGCTGAAGAGCCTGGATGCCGCCGACCGCCGGGTCATCGGCGAGGATATTAAAGATGTTGAATTCTCATGGCCGATCGGCATGCCGCTGGTGCGTTCACTTGGCCGTGAGATATGGGAAGTTCGGAGCAGCCTGGCGCACGGCCGCATTGCCCGCGTGCTGTTCTGCGTGGAGAAAGAGTGCATGGTGCTGCTGCACGGGTTCATGAAAAAGACCCAGAAGACGCCCAAGCAGGATATCGATCTGGCAATCGGGCGAAAGAAAGGAACCGGAACATGAAAAAGAAAAACATCGGCTCAACCTTCGATAGCTTTCTCCGCCAGGAAGGCACGTACGAAGAAGTCAGCGCGACAGCGATCAAGCGCGTGGTCGCCCGCCAGGTTGAAGCCGCCATGGAGCAAAAGGGCCTCACGAAAGCCGAAATGGCCCGGCGAATGCACACCAGCCGCGCGGCCCTCGACCGGCTGCTCGATCCCGACAATGCCGCCGTGACGCTAAGCACGCTTCAGAAGGCCGCCATTGTTGTGGGCCGCGAAATTCGTTTGGAGCTGGTGTAGGTCCCTGCCCTCCTGGAAGAGTCGGTAGCCCATGGGTCCTGTCAGCCTGACAGTCCGTTATCGTCCGCTTCGGATCGGCTGGTGCATCGAGGCAGGCAGCTTGGATCATTTCAGCGCCTGTAGATGCGTTCATCAAGGAGTTCCCCCATATCCAGCGGCCGGAATTTCATTCCGAGCTTTTCGTCGATCGTTTTTCGAAGGAGCAGCCCACGCTTCTCGACGTAGCGCACCCCGCCCAGCACTTATTTGAGACCCACGTTGACCGCCGAGAGAAGCCGGCCATCGACGCGGCCTTTTACCAATGGGACGATGACGATCCCCTCCGGTTCGTGTTGCACGCGACGTATGGAAGGTATCCGCGGGAAGGCGTAACCAGGCGTGACTATGCGCGCGTTTTTCAAAAAGCCTTCGCCGCGGAGACCACACCCTTGGCCGCCGCAGACCCCCTTCCCGCGGACTTGTTCCGAAAGCTCACGCCGAACCATCTGACGACGGTGGAACTCGAAGCCGCGCCCATCAGTTTTTCAAATTGGAACGCCGGGCTTTTATTATGGCGATGCGCTGGATTTCACAGACCTCGTCAACTTCCGGAATCTGCGCGCCTGCGATATCGAGCTATTCTTCTACGATCCCAATAGCGCCGAGCGCCTTCGGCCTTTGATTGAAGCCTATTCCGCCCTGTTGCATGACCGGCCCAAACGCAGCCCCTCGCCCAGCGAGGTTAGCGTGTGGTCTTTTTCCCCGGTGGTGGCGGCGCTTTCCGCAACGGAGCCGGACGGCGCAACGCGAAGGCAATCCGTGTCGAGGTGAACGGCGCCGTCGAATAGCGGGTTGACAAGGATCGTCTTTGATATCAAAGATCCCGACGGCAAATCCCACAAGTGCGTGGATTTGGCGCCATGCCGTTTCCGCCCGAGGACCATAACATACGCTCCTGTTGTGGTGCGGAATCCGGTTACCACGACTTCAAACTTTCTCACGCCGATCTGCGTCGAGCCTGGATCGACGGCGGCGCGCGTTGGTTTAGCGCAAAGAGGCCGCCTCCGGAGGGATGGAGCGCTACCCAGGAGAACGAAGAGTTGTTGTTGAGCGCGAGCCGGAAGCATCGATCGCAGCGGCATTTCCCAAGCCGCGGCCATAAATTGGCTTGATCGCAAGCGCGGATCGCACGCCGCGGCCGGGATCGGGCGAGCGGCTACGGAGGCATTTGTGGCCGTAGCGGGGTCCCGCTTTCGCGACTTCGATACACTGGCATTTGGCGACGCAGTCTAAGACGATGCCGGGGCAGACGGCGCTCGGCCGGGAGATCGCCGGCTTGGCGCAGACGCCGGCGCTGCGCGACGCCTTGGCTTGGTTTGGGCGGGAGAAGCAGTGGATTCTGGAGCGGCACTTGCAGGTGTGCCGCATCGCCGCGCCGACGTTCTTCGAGCAGCGGCGGGCGGAGTGGATGCAGGGGCAACTGCGGGAATTGGGCTGGGAGGCGCGGATCGACCGGGCCGGCAATGTGGTGGCGCATGAGCGCGGGGCGGCGGCGGGGCCGTTCGTAGCGCTGACTGCGCACTTGGACACGGTGCTGGCGCCGAGAACGGCGGAGGAGATCCGAGTGACGCCGGACGGGCGGTTGAACGGGCCGGGCGTTTCCGATAACGGAGCGGGGCTGGCGGCGATGCTGGCGGTCGCGCGGTTGTATCCGCAGTGCGCCGAGACGCTCGGCGGCGGGGCGGCGGCGCCTTTGCTGGTGGCGAACGTGGGCGAAGAGGGCGAGGGCAACCTGAGCGGGATGCGGCATCTGTGCCGGGCGGCGGGCCTCGGCGAAAAGATCCGCGCCTTCGTGGTGCTGGACGGCCCGTCGACGGATCACATCACCTGTCAGGCGCTGGCGAGCCGGCGCTACGACATTAGCTTTAGCGGGCCGGGTGGGCATAGTTGGAGCGATTACGGCGTGGGGAATCCCGTCCACGCGCTGGCGTGGGCGATCGCTTTGTTCTCCGACGCCCACGCGGCGATGGCGGCGGCGCCGAAATCCTCGTTCAACTTCGGGGTGATCGAAGGCGGATTGAGCATCAACTCGATTCCCGCCTCGGCGCGGGCGAAGGTGGACATCCGCTCGGAAAGCGCGGCGCGGCTGGAGGAATCGGCGGCGGCGTTGGCGGCCTGCGTCGAGCGGGCGCTTGAACGGGAGAATGAACGGGCGGCGGTTCCGCGGGCAAACGGCGGGCGGGCAGGCACCGGGAGAATCGGGGCGCGGGTGAAGGAGATCGGCTCGCGGCCGGGCGGCAGGCTGGCGGAGGACTCGCCGCTGCTGGCGGCGCTGCGGGCGGTGGACGCGCATCTGGGAATCCGCGCGCATATCGATTGCGCCTCCACCGACGCCAATATTCCTTTGTCGATGGGCTTGCCGGCGCTGTCGATCGGCGCGGGCGGCGAAGGAGGGGGCGCGCATACGGCGGCCGAGTGGTTCCATCCCGAGGGCCGCGAATTGGGGCTGCGGCGGATCTTTCTTCTGCTGGCCACGCTGCTGCGCGAGCGCCCGCCGATCGTGGAATGACGGCGGCGATGGCGCGCCGGAATCCGCCCGGCTGGCGAGTGGACCTTGCTCTCACCGGCGTGGCGTTCGTGTGGGGCGCTTCGTTTCTGATTGTCAAGAACGCGCTCGGCGACATCTCCACGCTGCTGTTTCTGGGGCTGCGGTTCTCGGCGGCGGCGCTGATGCTGGCGGCGGTGTTTGGACGAAGCGCGCTGCGCGGAGGGCGGTTGCCGTGGAGTCTGCGCGGAGGCGCGCTGGCCGGGGTCTGCCTTTTTGGCGGATACACGCTGCAGACGATCGGGTTGAAATTCACGACGGTGTCGAAAGCGGGGTTCCTGACCGGGCTGTACATTCCGCTGGTGCCGGTGTTGGGCGCGCTGGTTTACCGGAGGGCGCCGCGGGCGGCGGAGGCGGGCGGGGTAGTGTTGGCGGCGATCGGCATGGCGCTCATGACGCTTCAAGGGGGATCGTTGCGGATGAGCGGCGGGGATCTGCTGGTGGCGGCTTCGGCGGTGATCTACGCGATTCATATTCTGGTGCTGGGCCACTTCACTAAGGATGGCAACATCGCCGCGCTGGCGATTACGCAGATCGCGGTAACGGGAGCGCTGGCGCTGGCCGCGTGCGGATGGGCGGAGCCGGTGAAGTTCACGCCCACGCGGGCGGTTTGGATCGCGTTGGGGGTGACCAGCGTCTTGGCCACGGCGGCGGCGTTCGCGGCGCAAACATGGGCGCAGCAGTACAGCGGCCCGACGCGCACGGCGTTGATCTTTTCGCTGGAACCGGTGTTCGCGTGGCTGGTGTCGTGGGCGGCGACGGGCGAGACGCTATCGGCGCGGGCGACGGCGGGCGCGGCGCTTATTTTGGGCGGGATCCTGACGGTGGAGTGGAAGCCGGGGAGCGGCGGGCCTGAGGCGGCGCTCTAAGTCTGCGCCTTCGTTCCCGCGTGTTTCCGAAGCGGCCGGGCATTATTTATCGGTGGGCCTTGCGACGTGGTCGATGACGAGGAACTCGCTGGGGCCTTGCGCCGGCTCCAGGTTCAGCCCGAGTTTTCCAACCGCGGCTGTGATTGCGGATATCAGAGAAGGATCGGCCGGCTGCGCCTGCGGATCGCTGAGCGCGGGCATGCCGTGGGCGTGGTGAAAGTATCCAAGTTCTTCGGCGGGCAACTCCAGATGGAAGTTGAATCTTCCGGCCATTTCGGTTTTGTCGATGACGGGCCGGTCCAGGGTAACCAGGAAAAACACGCCCAGGTCCGCCATCGTCGCACCGTTCATGTCGATCCCGTTTCCGGTGAGCCGGGAATTTCCGCACTGCATAGGCCCGGGATTTGGATGGTCCCAATCCCAGGGCACGCAGCTTCCTTGAAATGGCGGCAGGTTGGCGCCGCCCTTGGCTACCGTCAGCGTATAGGCCGGGACCTCTCTGGTTTCGCGATGGACCTTCAGCTTGAATCGGTCTTCAAGAAGCGCTTGCAGCATGGGTCCGTTCCGCTCCGCGCGGCTTTGCGGCTCCTTCGTTTTCGCGACGATCTCGTAGAGGGCGGAACTGGCCCAGGCCGGGCCTCCGGTGACGGCGAGGGACGATAGCGGATTCATGTGGCCATTGGCGAATAGACCGTAGGCTTGTTGGATGAGGCGCTGCACGGTGGTGCATTCCGAATGGAACTTTGCGGAAGACAGGTTTTCTTCGACGGTGCTTCCGCGAAAAGCGCTGCAGGGTTGGATGGAGACGGCTTCGAACTTCGGCGCCGTTCGCGGCGATTGAGCCTGGATGCGGGGCGCACCGGCGATGCCAACCGCGATTGGGATCGCAATGGCCGCGATCCCGGCCGCCGCCAGGGTCAGTTTTTTCGCAAAGCTCAAGTTGCGCGCCATGCGCCCGCTCAGGATCGCTCGGATTCGTTTCTTAAGATCGGACCCCGTGACTCCGGAGACGCAGCGCAGGGGCGATTCCAGATAGCTCCCGCACACGTTGAGAATTGCTTCGGCGTAGTCGCCCGGGTCGCTGCCGAGGCTCAGCACGGCTTCGTCGCAGGCGCGCTCGCGTTCCTCCACCAGCCGCGCGCCGATCCACCATATCAATGGATGAAACCAGAAAATCGCTTCGACGATCATGTGGATCGCCGAGGATAGGTTGTCGCGCCGCCGGACGTGGCACATCTCGTGCGCAAGCACGGCCTCTAATTGAGGTGGCGTCAGGCGTTGCGCGATATCCGCGGGCAGAAGGAGCACGGGGCGGAACCATCCGACAACTCCGGGTTCCAGCAGACCCGGCGAAGAGCGAACCTCCACGGCAGCCGGAATGTCCAGCGGAGCGCTTAAGCGCACCACGGCTCGAATGCGCCGCCAGCCTCGAAACCGATTCCATGCGATCGCCGCGAAACCGCACGCCCACACGGCGAGCAGCGCCGCGGACGTCCAATCGTCGCCACGCGGGACGGTGGGTATGATCGGCGCGCTGTCTTGAAATGGCCGGGCGATTTGGACCATCGCGATCGAGATGGCCGGAGCGGCGGCCGTCTTCGCGGCCGGCATCCATTGCATTTGGCTTCCCAAACTCATCAGCAACGAGAACGGAATGAGGAATTTCAACGACGCGCAGAGCCATAGCCAATAGCGGACCTGCGCCCGGTTCTGGCGGAACGCGATCGTTAAAAGGCCCGCCGCGACCGCGAACAACGTCGATTGCCAGAGATGGTTCGTCACGTCCGCGATCCTTTCGATTTGCTCCCCCGCTCCGCCTTTCGCCTCCTATCCATATTCCGGATCGTCTTCTTCAACTCGCGAACGTCGTCGAGCGTCAGTTTTCCCGCCTCGGCCAACTGCGCCATCATCGGTTGGGGCCGGCCGCCGAAGAAGCCCAGTATCTCGTCGAGCAGCCGGCGCCGCGTCACGTCCCTGGCCACGACCGGCTCAAAGATGTGGGCGTTGCTGATCTTCCGCACGCGGCGCACGGCTTTTTTCCCTTCCAGCCGGTAGACGGTGGTCTGGATGGTGGTGTAGGCGGGGCGGGGCTCCGGAAAGGCCTCCTGAATCTCCCGAATGGACGCTTTCCCATGCGCCCAGAGGGCTTCGAGGATTTGCAGTTCGAGCTTGCCGAGCTTCGGGTGGGTCATTCGGATCTACTATCTTGTTCATGAGTCTACTACTCTGTAGTAGATCGGTCAAGCCGTACGATCGCCTATTCGGAGCGAAGGGCCACCAGCGGATCGACGCGGGCCGCTTTCCGCGCCGGAATCCAGGAAGCCGCCGATGCGGTAGCGATGAGGAGAAGGGCAACCGCGGCAAAAGTCGCCGGATCGGCGGGCCGCACGTCGAACAGCAGGCTCGCCATCCAACGGGTCAGCCCGAAGGCGGCGGCGAGGCCGCCCGCGATGCCCGCCAGTACGATCGTCATGCCTTGCCGGACGATCATGCGCACGATTTCGCCGCCCGAGGCGCCGAGAGCGGCGCGGACGCCGATTTCGTGCGTCCGCTGGCTCACCGAATAAGCGATGACGCCGTAGATCCCGACCAGGGCCAATAGCAGCGCCGCCGCGGCGAAGGTTCCCAGCAGAAACAGGTTGAACCGGCGCGGCACAATCGACTCTGCCAGGGACTGTTCCAGCGTCTTCATTTCGCCGGGCGGTTGCGTCCGGTCGGCCCCGGCAATCAGCGCCCGGATCGCGG
This sequence comes from uncultured Acidobacteriota bacterium, assembly GCA_963823105.1. Taxonomy (GTDB): domain Bacteria; phylum Acidobacteriota; class Terriglobia; order Bryobacterales; family Bryobacteraceae; genus JAJYKC01. Next base: position 216,865 of record CAWGKC010000001.1, on the reverse strand, counting down.
GCGCCATCGGCGAGGCGTCCTCCGACGTTCGCACGATGACGCTGGCGTCCCGCAATTTCATCGATTGCAAGTAGGGGAGATAGACTTCCGGGTCCGGGGCGGCATCGAGCCGCGTGTACTTCAGATCGCCTGCGACGCCAACCACCGTGGCAAAGATGTCTGCGTGTTCCGGCGCCAACGCCGTAACCGAAATGCGCTGGCCGATGGGGTCGGAGTCGCCGAAGATCAAACGGGCATAGCTCTCGTTGATCATGACGGCGTGGCCGGGTTCGCGATCGGTGAGCCAGCGTCCTTTCACCAGGCGCATTCCCAGTGCGCGGCCGAACGCGGCGGAGACGGCGTTATAAGAACCCGTCGGCGTCCGCGGCGACAGTGTCACGGTCACGCCTTCCCGCTGGATGGGACCGCCGGCCACCACGTCGATCACGCCGGCCGCCCGCACTCCAGGCACGCTCCGAATTCGATGGAGCAGTTCCTCAAAATAAGCCCGCTGCGGCGGCAGATCGCGATAGCGCGGCCCGGTCAGATTCATTCGCACGATGAGCGTTCGCGCGGGATCGAACCCCGGCGGGTGCGCGTTTATTCGCCAGAAGCTGCGGATGAGCAAGCCGGCGCCGGTTAACAAAACGATCGCCAGTCCCATCTCTCCGGCCACCAAAAGCCGGCGAAACGCGAGACCGGTTGAACCGGGGGAGGAGGTTCTCCCTCCAAGCTTCAGGTCGTCGAATACGCTGCATCGCCAGAGCGACACGGCCGGACTGATTCCGAACAGCGCGACGGCGGCGAGCGTGACAGCGAGAGCGAAGAGCAGCACGCGCCCGTCGAGATTCGCTTCATTCAACCGCGGAACCGCAAACGGCGCAAGCCGCACCAGCGCCGCAACAGCGAACCGCGCCAGGATCAACCCGGACACTCCACCAAGTAGACCCAAGACCAGATTTTCGCCGAGGAACTGCCGCACGACGCGCGCCCGCCCCGCGCCGATGGCGGTGCGAATCGCGATTTCTTTCCGCCTCGATGCGGCGCGCGCCAGCATCAGACTGGCGATGTTCGCGCAAGCCATCAGCAGCACGAACGCCACGGCCCCCAGTAGAATCCGCAACGCCAGCCGCGCGTCGCCAACCAGCTTTTCCTGGAGCGGCATCATTCGCAGTATCTGCAAATCGGACGAATTGCCATGTGTCTCGCGGGCGATCCGCGCCTGAATTCCCGCCATTTCCGCCCTGGCGTTCTTGAGCGGCACGCCGGGCTTTAGCCGCGCCACGACCATTTGAATCGTCATCGGCCCGCTGCGAACCTCGCTGCCGGGCACGATCGGGTTCAGAATATAGCCTTCGATATTCTCCGTGTCGCGTCCGGCCCGCTCCATACCTCGCCATGACTGGGGAAGAACGAACCGGAATTCCGGAGGGAGCACGCCCGTAATGGTGACGGCGCGCCCGCTCAATTTGACGACTCTTCCGATGGCGCGGGGATCGCGGCCAAAGCGGCGCTCGAATAACCTATCGGAGAGCACCAGCGCGTCGCGCTCCCCGCTTGCGAACAGCCTGCCGAGAGCGGGCCGCGCGCCGGAAAATTTCCAGAAATCGGCGGTGACGTCGGCGATCCAATGCGGCTCGGCGCTGTCCGCCGCCGCCAGCGTTTGCTGGGAGTAACCATAGGCCACCATCTCGTCGAAGGACTTCGCCTGAGCCTTCCAGTCCAGGAAATCGACTCCGGCGACGATCTCCGCCTTCAAGACCGGGTAGTAATCCGCCAGCCAGACGAGGCGCTCCGCATGCGGATAAGGAAGGGGGCGGATCAGAACCGCGTTCACGACGCTGAAGACGGCGGTGTTCAAGCCGATTCCGAGCGCCAGCGTCAGAACCACCACCAGGGTAAAGGCCGGGTTGCGGCGCAGCGTGCGCGCTCCAAAGCGGACGTCCTGCAGCAACTGCTCCAGCCATAAGATCCGCCAAACCTCTCGCGTATCTTCGAGCACGCGGGTCACATTCCCAAACTTGCGGAGCGCCGCGGCGCGCGCCTCATCGGGAGCCAGGCCGCGGTCGACGTTGTCCCGCGTTTCGCGCTCGATGTGGTCGCGGATATCCTCGTCGAGCCGGTCCAGAGCGCGCCGGCGGCGGGTTTTAAAAAGATCGTGCAAAACGGAGCGCGGCCGTACTTTTTCGGCTCACGACCGCCCTCCTTCGCCGGCGGGCCGCAAGATGCGCCCGATCGCGCCCGCCAACCGGTCCCACTTGCCGGTCTCAACCGTCAGTTGCTTGCGCCCTTTTGCCGTGAGCCGGTAAAACTTGGCGCGCCGGTTGTTCTCGGAAGCGCCGTCGGCAACGGAGATCCATCCCCTTTTGATGAGCCGGTGCAAGGCCGGGTAGAGCGATCCCTGCTCGACTTGCAGCACCTCCTCCGAGTTGCGCTCGATGGCTTTGGCGATCGCGTGGCCGTGAGCGGGCCCCAACAGAAGCGTCCGCAGAATGAGCATGTCGAGGGTGCCCTGCAGCAGGTCTAATCGATCGGCGGAGTCCCGAGTAGACATTCTAGGTGAATAGTACGGAGCTTCCGGTAGAATGTCAAGGGAAAGTATGACCGGGTGGCTTTTTCTCCGGACGGAGAGCGGGAAGCGCACACTCCCGTTCCGGGCAGCGTCTGACGTCCGCGTTGAACGAAAACGGCGAGCGATTGCTTTTAGCTCGGTTTCTTCGAAGGCGGCGGCGAAGGTGGTGGAGGGGGCGGAGGAGGTCTTTTGGGTGGCGCCGGTGGCTGCTATCCACCTCTTTTCTCGAGCGGCCCCGCGCTCATACGATAGTCCAGGCCCTATCGGCGGGGAACTCGCGTTCCACCTCTTCCCAACACCTAAGCCTGACGGTATTATGTGGCTCTTCGTCCAGCGCGCTTAAGGCGTCCCGAACTGCGCCGATCTCGCTCTCTCTAGCTTCGTGGCTTTCGCCGATGTCGGACAACTTTAAGTCTCGCAATAAACACCAAATTCTGTCTTTGACGATCGTGTGCCCTAGGGCAGCCTTTTCTAGCTGAGAGTATTTCTCCTCTAGTCCAAGCACCGGGCCGATCGCGGCTGAAATCGCAGCGACTGCCATAAGGACTTGAAAGACGACGAGCCATACACCTTGCCCGTTCTTTAGCAGCCCAGTGAACGCAGCACTAGCGGCAACTGCCGCAACAACGTTGGCTGATGTGATTAGGCCTTTTATCGTCTTCGCTCTCTTCTGGTAGTAGAGTTGGTTGAATCGTTCCACCTGCAGATCGGTGAAGAGACGCTGCATCACTTCTTCGCGACGCGAGATCGAAGCCGTTTCCGTTTGCGTGTGCATGAGCCATACTCCCACCCAAGAGTTTAGCGCTTGCGGTCAACGCACACTTCGGACACAACCCCCTTTGCCGCCGCCGAGGGATTTTGCCCTTATAATTAAGGTTGGAAGTTCTCGCCGTTTAGAAAAGGAAACGCCACCCCATGCGCTTGTTTCATCGAATGCGCCAGCAGAAAGTTCTCTCCGTCAGCCTGTTGTTGGCGACGCTGACGTTGGGAATCCTCATCGGAACCGTGCTGAATACCGGCGTCCACGCGGCGCGCGACGGGCAGACGGCTGCGCCCGACGCGACGCCGCTGATTGTGCCCGCGGCCGATCACGCCGACAGCGAATTTACGAAGCTCGCCAAGCGGCTGGGACCGTCGGTTGTGAACATCACGGCCGACTATACGCCCAAGGTGGACCCGCATGAGAAGCGGATTCAACCACCCTCCGACGAGGACGAAACGCCGGGCAATGGCGGAGCGGCTCCGAACGGCGGCGGCGATGGCGGCGACGGGATGGATCTTTTCCGGCGCTTTTTCCATGGCGGACCGCAGGGCGCGGACCAGAACCCTCGGATGTTCCGGCGGGAGCAGTCCGGCAGCGGCTTCATCGTCGACCGGAATGGCTACATCATCACCAACAATCACGTCGTCGATAAGGTGGACAAGATCAAGGTGAAGCTGCACGACGACGACCGCGAGTATACGGCGCGGCTGATCGGCTACGACCGGGAGACGGACTTGGCGGTGATCAAAATCGACGCCAGCCGCTCTTTGCAGCCGGTGGCGATCGGCAACTCCGACGGCATTCAGGTGGGTGATTGGGCGGTGGCGATCGGTTCGCCGTTCGGGCTGGAGGCGTCGGTGACGGCGGGCATCGTCAGCGCCACGGTTCGCGACATTCCGGGCGCGCAGCAGTTCCAGCGCTTCATTCAAACCGACGCGGCCATCAATCCGGGCAATAGCGGCGGGCCTCTGGCCAACATCCGCGGCGAGGTGATCGGCGTGAACACGATGATCGCCACGCAGACCGGCGGATATCAGGGAATCGGCTTCGCGCTGCCCATGAACCTGGCGGTGCAGGTGTATAACGACATCATCAAATACGGGCGCGTGACGCGCGGCTCGATCGGCATTAGTTGGGACAAGGCCAGCGACAAGCCGGAGTTGTTCCAGGCGCTGGGCACCAATCACGGAGTGCTGGTGCAGCAGGTGACCAAGGGCGGGCCGGCGGAGAAGGCGGGCATACGGGCCGACGATATCGTGGTGTCGCTGAACGGGAAGCCGGTGAAGAACGGCGAGGATCTGGTGGCGCAGGTGGCGACGGCGCCGATCGGCTCCCAGGAGACGGTGACGGTGGACCGGGCGGGAAAGAAGATGGACTTCCCGGTGACCATTCTGGATCGCCGGGAGGTATTCAAGAACGATCCGCGCTTCGTCGCCGATCAACCGGAGACCGCGGCCGCGCCGGTGAGCGCCGAAGCCGCGCCTCAGCCGAAGTTCGGGATGAAGATCCGCGAGCTTGGGCCGGCGGATAAACAGTCCGACACGCTGAAGGACAAGAAAGGCGTGGTGGTGACCAACGTCGATACGGATTCGTTCGCCGACGATTTGAAGCTGCAGGAAGGCGACGTGATCGTGGCGATCAACCGCGAGGCGGTGACGTCGGTGGACGACTTGAGGCGCGTTCAGGCAGGGTTGAAGCCGGGCGCTCCGGTGGCGATCCACATTTTCCGTCCGGCGCGGTTCGGAGCGCAGGCTCCGGTTCAGTGGGAGTCCATGTTCCTGTCCGGGAACATGCCGTCGAAATGACGTTGCGCATCTGGATGGCGGCCGGACTGCTGCTTTGCGCGCTCGATCTGACGGCGGCGACGGCGAAGAAAAAGACGACGTCACAAATCGACGAAGGCCACCGCTTCGGCGGCGAAGACGAAGACGGGAACGGCGCGTGGCAAGCGCGGGAAGCGCCGGGCGAAGAAGGCGGTGGCGCATCGTTATACGCAACAGGCGCCGGCGCCGGAGCGTTATAAGGAAATTCAGCAGGCGCTGGCCGACAAGGGTTACTACAAAGGGGCGGTGAACGGCTCGTGGGGGCCGGAGTCGGTGGAGGCGTTGCGGAATTACCAGCGGGAGCAGAAGATCGACGGCGACGGCAAGTTGAATTCGCTGTCGTTGATCGGCCTTGGCCTGGGGCCGAAGCGGTCGTTGACGGCGAAAGTCGATCCGGTGGAGCGTCCATGATAATCGGGTTGCCGAGAGAAGTGAAGGACCACGAAACGCGCGTGGGGATGGTGCCAGGGAGCGTGACGGCGCTGTGCGAGGCCGGGCACGAGGTGTTCGTGCAGGCCGGGGCCGGAGTGGGGAGCTCGATTCCCGACGAGGACTACGTACAAGCCGGCGCGACGATTCTGCCCACCGCGGCGGAGGTATGGGCCAAGGCGGAGTTGATCGTGAAGGTGAAGGAGCCTCAGCCGTCCGAGTATGGCTACTTCCGGCCTGGGCTGACGCTGTTCACGTACCTGCATCTGGCGCCGCTGCCGGAGTTGACGGCTGAGCTGGTGGAAACGGGCGTGAACGCGGTGGCGTACGAGACCATCCGCGAAGCCGATGGATCGCTCCCTCTACTGACGCCGATGAGCGAAGTGGCGGGGCGGATGGCGGTGCAGGTGGGCGCGCAATATCTGGAGGCGCCGAACGGCGGGCGCGGCGTGCTGCTGGGCGGCGTTCCCGGAGTGAATCCGGCGAACGTGGTGATCCTGGGCGGCGGCGTGGTGGGCCACAACGCGGCGAAGATGGCGGTGGGACTGGGCGCGCGGGTGACGATCATCGACCGCAATTTGAACCGTCTGCGGGAGCTGGACGACATCTACAACAGCCAGATCGTGACGCTGGCTTCGAACGTGTGGACCATACGCGAAGCGCTGCGCCACGCCGATCTGGTGGTGGGAGCGGTGCTGATTCCCGGGGCTTCGGCTCCGAGATTGGTGCGGCGCGAGATGCTGCGGGCGATGAAGAAGGGCGCGGTGATGGTGGACGTGTCGATCGATCAGGGAGGGTGCTTCGAGACGTCGCGCGCGACGACGCACACCGATCCGATTTATTTCGTCGACAACATCCTGCACTATTGCGTTTCGAATATGCCGGCCGCGGTGCCGCACACCTCCACGTTCGGCTTGACCAACGCCACCGCGCCGTATCTGATGGCGCTGGCCAACCAGGGCTTGGAGGGCGCCTGCAAAGCGAGCAAGGCGATCGCCGAGGGCGTCAATACGTACCGCGGCCACATCACGTATCCGGCGGTGGCCGAGAGCCAGGGCCTGCCTTGGAAAGATCTGGCATCGGCGCTGTAGCGGGCGGGATGGCGCGGCGCCCCGCTCCGGAGATGGACCTGAGCCGGTTGACCGCCTCTTCCACCGAGTTGCGAGAGGCGATCCGCCGCTTCGGGCGGATGCCGCCGCAGCCCCCGACTTGGCGCGCGAAGGCGGGGGCGTTGGCGGTGCGGGTGATGCGGCGGGCGTTGTTTTGGCAGACCGGGCAGATTCAAGCGCTGGAGGAGGCGGCGGCGGAGGCGATCGAGGAAGATAACCGGGCGATCGAGACGCTTGCTAACGACGTGCATCGCTTGTGGAGCTTGCAGTCCGAGCGCGCCGCGGCGATCGAGGAACTTCAGGCTCAGGTTGCGGAGCTGACGATGGCGATGCGCGAGATTCAAGCGAGGCTTTCGCCGGATGAGTGAAGCGGGCGAGCGGCCGCGCGTGGCGTTCGTGGTGCAACGCTACGACGCGGGGATCGCCGGAGGGTCCGAGCGGCTTTGCCGGGCGGTGGCCGAGCGCCTGGCGCGCGTTTGCGATTGCACAGTCCTCACCACTTGCGCCTCCGATTACATGACGTGGGCGAACGAGTTTCCGCCGGGGGCGAGCGAGTTAAACGGGGTGGGGATTTTGCGATTCCCGGTGGAGAAGCCGCGGGATGTGGCTAAGTTCAACGCCTATTCCGAATATGCGCTGAAGGAAACGCCAAGCTTCGAAGAGGAAGAGCGGTGGATGCGGATGCAGGGGCCGGTGAGCGAGGCGATGCTCGATCATTTGCGGCGGCGCGGCGGCGAGTACGACGCGGTGATCTTTTTCACCTATCTTTACGCCACCACTTATTTTGGGCTGCCGCTGGTGAAAGAGCGGGCCATTCTGGTTCCGACCGCGCACGACGAACCGCCGATTTATTTATCTATCTTCGACCCTCTGTTCCGCTTGCCGCGGAGGCTGCTGTTCATGACCAACGAAGAGCGCGACTTCGTCTACCGGCGTTTTAGTCTTCCCGAAGACGCGGGCGAAGTGGCGGGGATGGGGATGGAGCCTCCATGCGCGGAGACGAGCGTTCCTCCGGCGCTGGCCGCGATGGGCGGCAAGCCGTACCTGCTGTACCTGGGGCGCATCGATCCTTCGAAGGGTTGTGAGACGCTGATCGCGTATTTTTTGCGCTACGTGAAAGAACATCCGGCGTCGCCGTTGCACCTCGCGTTGGCCGGGCAGGCGATGATGGACATCCCCAAACATCCGCGGATTCTCGCGACGGGCTATGTAACGGAGGCGGAGAAGAACGGCTGCATCGCGGGCGCGATGGCGATGGTGGCGCCGTCGCCGTATGAGAGCCTGTGCATCGCGGCGCTGGAGGCGTGGATGCGCGGCAAGCCGGTGGTGGCCAACGGCGATTGCCAGGTGCTGGCCGGGCAGTGCCAGCGCAGCGGAGGAGGCCTTTGGTATCGCGGGTACGAGGAATTCGCGGCCTGCGTGGACGTTCTCGCCTCGCGCGAAGACGTGCGGACGCAGCTTGGCCGCGACGGGGCGGAGTTTGTCGAGCGGCATTATTCGTGGGAAGCGGTGGAGGAGAAATACCTGCGGAACATTCAAGAAGTTTGCGGCATGGCGCGAGTGGCGGCGTAGATGGAGGCGGGACGCAAGAAGATCGGTTTCGTGATTCCGTTTTACTCCGACACCATGGGCGGCGGCGCGGAGACGGCTTGCCGGATGCTGGCGAAGTTGCTGCAAGGGGCGGGCGCGGCGGTGGAGGTGTTGACCACGCAGGTAAAGGGCTTCCGCTCCGAGTGGAGCAAGAACCACTTTTCGCGAGGAATTTCGAGCGAGGGCGGCATCGCGGTGCGGCGTTTTCCGGCGGCGCGTTTTCCCGAAGGGCGCGGGGAGGGTTCGCGTTTCCAGCGAATCAACGCACGGTTGATGGCGGGCGAGAAAATCGGCGAGGAAGAGGAGCGGTTTTTCCTGCGCGGCGCGGTGGACAGCCCGGAGCTTTACGACTTTCTGGCGGCGAACAAGGGCGAGTACATTTTCGTTTTCATCCCTTATTTATTCGGCACCAGTTATTGGGGCGTGCGGGCGTGCGCGGAAAGCGCGGTGTTGATTCCGTGCCTGCACGACGAGGGCTACGCGCGGATGTCGACGACGCGGGAGACGATGTTGGCGGCGCGCGGGTCCATTTTCCTATCGAGCGCCGAGCGGGACCTGGCGCGGAGCTTGTATGGGGACGTTCGCGACCTGGGCGTGCTGGGGCTGCCGCTGGCGAGCGAAGGGAGCGGCGACGGCGCGCGCTTCACTCGCAAATACGGACGGGAAAACTTTCTGCTGTATGCGGGCCGAACGGACGAAGGCAAGAACGCCGAGATGCTGGTGCGGTTTTTCGTGCGGTATATCGAGGAGACCGGCAGCGGCCTGAGTTTACTGTTCATGGGCGTGAAGAACCCTCCGGGACTCGGCTGGAGGCCGGACCGGATTCACGCGCTGGGCTTTCTCTCCGAACAGGACAAACGGGATTGTTTCGCGGCGGCGCTGGCGCTGTGCGTGCCAAGCGTGATGGAGAGTTTTTCGATCGTGATGATGGAAAGCTGGCTGGCCGGAAGGCCGGTGATCGCCAACGAGCGCTGCGCGGTGACGTCGGCCTTTTGCAGCGAAAGCAACGGCGGGCTGTGGTTCGCCGATTACGAGGATTTTCGGGGGGTGGTGAAATTCCTCGAAGCCGAACGCGAGACGGCGGCGGCGATGGGGGAGAGCGGGCGGGCGTTCGTGAAAAAGACATTCGCGCCGGAAACGGTGGCGCGGAAATATCTGGACGCCCTCGGTGTGGCGGGCGGCGAGGGAGGGGCGCTTGTGCGAGACTTATTTGCGAGAGATGAACGAGGAGCCCGGTAATATCGACGTCGCGGCGCTGATGCGGGAGATCCGCGAGCGCGCCCGGCGGGAGGCCAAGCCGCTGGTGTTTCCCGAAGACGGCGGCGCGCCGCAACAGCCGGCGGCGTCGTTTGAATTGAGCCGCGTGCGCTATAGCGCGATCGAACTGCGCGAGTCCATGCGGCGGGTGAACGAAATGCCGCCGCAGCCGCCGACCCTGCGCGGGCGAGTCGGCGGGGTGCTGGTGCGCATTCTGCGGCGGGCGATGTTCTGGCAGACGGACCAACTGCGGCGCTTCGAAACCGCGGCGGTGACGGCGCTGGACGAACAGGCGCGGGCGCTCGAAACGCTGTGGACCGACGTGCGCGGGTTGGCGGAAGAAGTGGCAATGTTGCGCGAGGCGCTGAGCCGGCAACAGACGGGAGAGCGACAGGAACGGGAGCGTTTCGAAGCGCTGCTAAGGGAGGAGACGCGGGCGCGCGAGGCGCTGGCGGCGGAATGCCGCGCCGCGCTGCACCGTCTGGAACGCGAGACGCTCCGGAGGACGGAAGCGGGCGGGGCCAACGGGTAGCCGGAGGGAAATGCCTCACGGAGAAAGCGGGCGGAGGGTGTGTCTGGTGACGACAAACCTGGCGCCTTACGACGCGATCGGCAACGACGTATTGGGGATGCGGGCGAGCCTTGTGGATGCGGGATTCGACGCGGCGGCCTATGCGGCGGAAGTGCATCCCACGCTCGCCGGCGTGGCGCGGAAACTGGACATGGACACGCAGGATTTTTGGAAGGATCCGGAGACGCTGTTGATCTATCATCACTCCATGGGCTGGCCGGCGGGACAGGATTTGCTCGAAGCCTCGCGGAATCGGATCGCCATCAAGTATCACAACATCACGCCGCCGCGATTTTTCCAGCCGTATTCGGAAACCTATACCGGGGCGTGCCGGGCAGGAGAGGTGGCGAACTTTCGCGTCGCCAATCGCCGCGGGGCGTTTTTTTGGGGGGACTCGACGTTCAATTGCCTCGATTTGCAACGCTACGGAGCGCCGCCGGAGCGCTGCCGCGTGCTGGCGCCGTTTCACGCGACCGAAGAAATGGACGCTCTGCCGCTCGACAAAAAGCTACTCGAGCGCTATGCGAACCGGAGGGGGGCGAAGATCCTGTTTGCGGGAGGAATCAAGCCGAACAAGGGCCACGTGAACCTGTTGCGCGCGGTGGCCGAGTACAAACGGAGGCACGATCCGGACGTACTGTTGTTTTTGCCGGGAGCGATGGACCCGCGCCTGAAGGCTTATCAGAGGCACCTCGAAGACGTGATGGAGACACACGGCATCGCGGACAACGTGGTCTTCCCTGGCGCGGTGAGCGCGGCGGAGATGAAGACCTATTTCTTCCTGAGCGATTTGTTCCTGTGTTTGAGCGAACACGAAGGGTTCTGCGTGCCGTTGATCGAAGCGATGTATTTCCGTGTGCCAATCGTCGCCCGCGGCGCGACGGCGGTGGAGGAAACGGTGGGCGATGCGGGGATGGTTTGGATGGACGAGGACATCGGCTGTTATGCGGAGAGCGTGGCGGAGTGCGTGGAGGAGCCGGCGTTGCGCGACCGGCTGAAGACGGCGGGACGGAGGCGGTATGAAGAACGTTTCGCCGGCGCGGTGTTGGGAGCGCGGCTGACGGAGTTGGTGGAAGAGGCGTTCGCGTGAGGGAGACGATTCTCGTCTGCTCGCTGCATTATCCGCCGGATGTCGTCGGCGGCGCGGAACTGGTGGCGCATGAACAGGCCAAGGCGCTGAAGCGCCGTGGATACCGGGCGATTGTTTTCTCGGGCGAAACGAATTCGAACGGCGACGGCCGCTACTCGATGCGGGAAGACAGTTGGGAAGGCGTCCCGGTATTCCGGGTGAAGCTTCGGCGCAAGGACATTCACTCCGGTTATGTCAATTTTTTTCACCCGGAAGTGGACGCGCATTTCGAAGAACTGCTGGCGCGGTATCGGCCTTCCGTCGTTCACACCCACAACATCGGCGGCTTGTCGGCGCGCATTCCACACCTGGCGAAACGCGCCGGCGCGCGGACGGTGGCAACGTTGCACGATTATTGGGGATTTTGCTTCAAGAACACGCGCTTGAAGCAACCGGAGGAGATCTGCCGGGATCATCGCCGGTGTTCGGAGTGCATGCCCTACATTCACGACGGCGCCGAGCGCGGCATCCCCATCGCGTTGCGCAACGATTTTCTGGCGCGGCAGTTCGACGATGTCGACGCGTTCATCTCGCCCAGTTTCCACGTCGGCGCGGCTTACGCGAGAGCCGGATTGCCGGTGGGAAAGTTGGTGGTGGTTCCGAACGGCATCGATGTGGATCGGTTTTCGCGCGTGAGGAAGCGGCCGGGCGATCGCATTCGCTTTAGCTTTGTCGGATATTTGGGCCATCACAAAGGCGTCGCCCATCTGATCCAAGCGCTGCCGTTGTTGGGCGATGCGAGCCGGTTTCGCGTGAACGTGGTGGGCGACGGGGAGCTGGGCGGCACACTGCGAAAGCTGGCCGGTGAACTGGGGATGGAAGAGAACGCGCGCTTCTGGGGGAGGGTGGATAATCGCGTGGTCGACGAGGTTCTGGCGGAAACGGATGTTCTGGTGCTGCCGTCGATCTGGGAGGAAAATCAACCGGTGAGCGTTTCGGAGGCGCTGGCCAGCCGCACGCCGGTGATCGCCTCGCGCGTGGGCGGGATTCCGGAGCAGGTGCGCGACGGGGTGGACGGCCTTCTATATGATGCGGAGAGCGTGGAGGCGTTGGCGGGGAGGATGCGGGAATTCATTGAGCATCCGGAATGGATCGCCGAGTTCGGCGAGCGGGCTTTGGCGGGGATCGAGGCGAACACGTTCGACCGCTATGCGAGGAGAATCGCGCGCGTCTATGAGGATGGAAGAAGAGAAGAAGAGCGCGGGGAGACGTTGATCGCCTGCGTGGGGAGCCGCGTGGATGGAGTGTGCGCCGAGGCGATGGAACATCTGCGGCGGACGATGGGCGCGCGGGCGTGCCGCTTCGCGATGGCGGAGTGGCTGACGGCCGATCAAATGGCCGGCGCCGAGGGAGTGTGGGTGGTGGACGGCATGGTGACGATGGAAGCGCGTCGTCACGGCTTACGTCACGCGTTGCGTCACGGGGCGCCGGCGCTGGTTCCTTCGGATTTTCCGGAGGCGGGAGTGGGCGGCGTTCGCGGCTACTCGACGGCGCTGGAGGCGGCGGAGCGGCTTAAAGAATTGTTGGACCATGCGGCGTCGTCCAGACGGTCCGATTGCAGCTTGATCTGAGCCAACTCCATTTCGCGGATGCGCAGGTCGCAGGCGGCGATTTCTTCGCGATACCCGGCGAGGCCGTTTTCAAGAAACGCGCGGGCTTGTTCCAGTTGACTGGACGTCTCGCGGAGGGACTGCTGGCAGGACTGCGCCCAGGCGTTCAGGATGCGGGTTTGTTCGCGGTTGCGTTCGATCTGGGTCTCGGCGAAATTTTTGACGGGCGCCGATTGCCACCAGAACACGCGGCTCAATAGGCGAATACAGAAGCCGCCGAAGCGCCCGCGCGCGGTGGGCGGTTGCAAGGGAGGGCGGCCGATTTTTTCGCAAAGCGCTTCCAATTCGCGGTCGAGGGCGCGGAGCGGTTCGAGCTTCGCGGCAAGCGAAGGATCGTCGACCCGCGCCGTTAGAGGCCTGGCTTCGGGCTTCGCGGCGAATGGCGGCCATGATGAACTGGACGTCGGGTTGGGAGGGCTGGGAAGACGGAAGGACTTCGTTCATGCGGGCTCAACACTATAATATAGTCTTGCTAAAACCGGAAACATCTGGGGATCATTCCAGTCTGGACGAAGTGATCCGCCGCGTGAAGGAAGAGGCGGCGGAACGCGGCGCGCGGGCGGGCGGCGCGGCGGCCGTGGCGGAGCCTTCGGTGGCGCACCGGAGGGCGCTGGCGCCGCTGCCGCCGGAGATCGATGCGCTGCCGCGGCCGCTGACGCTGGCGCATTACCAGGACTTTCACGACGAGACGTTTGTGCATTTGGTTTACCGCGAATTATTGAAGCGGGAGCCGGAGCCGGCGGCGATGGCGGACGTTCTGGAGAAGCTGCGCAGCGGCGCGGCGAGCAAGCTGGACATCGTCGCGGGGGTGCGGAATTCGGAGGAGGGGCGGCGCGCGGGCGTGGAAGTGCCGGGACTGGAGCGGGCGTCCAAAATAAACCGGCTCTTCCATCTTCCGGTGATCGGTTACGCGCTGCGGGTATTGAACGCGATGGTGCGGCTGCCCGTGGTGATGGCGAATCAACAGAGGTTCGAGGCCGACGTACACCGAAGGTTCGCCGCGATCCATGAGGCGTTCCGGCTGGAACTGCTGGGGCCGTTGGGCGCGAAGGCGGACAAGGTTTCGATCGCCGAACTGCATCGGCAGACGGCGCGGATGGCCTTTAATAAGGTGGACCGCGAGGCGATGTTGGATGTGGAGCGGCGGTTGAAGGCATTGGAGGAACGACTGGAGGCGAAAGAGGGAACGGGGAGCGGGGCGTGAGAATCGCCATCGCCACGGTCCACGCGCCGTTCATCGAAGGCGGCGCGGAGGCCCACGCACAGGGATTGCTGCGGGCCTGCCGCGCGGCGGGACACGAGGCGGATGTCGTCGAAATGCCGTTCCGGTTTTTCCCGCCGAAGGCGGTGCTGCGTTCGATGGAGCAGTGGGAGACCGAGGACTTCGAGTGCATGAGCGGCTACACGCCGGACCGGGTGATCTGTTTGAAGTTTCCGAGCTATTATCTGCGGCATCCGAAGAAAGCGGTGTGGCTGCTGCATCAGCATCGCGCGGCTTACGAGCTTTGGGAGGACACCGGGCCGGAAGCGCGTGAACTACGCGAGCGCATCGTTGAAAAAGACACGCGCTATTTGAGCGAAGCGCGGGTATTGTTCGCGAATTCGGAAAACGTGGCGCGAAGGCTGAAGGAACAGAATGGCATCGAGGCGCGCGCGTTGTATCATCCGCCGCCGCTGGACGGGGCGCTGTACACGATGGACGCGGAGCCGTTCGTATTTATGCCGAGCCGGCTGGAGACATTGAAGCGGCAGAACCTGTTGATCGAGGCGATGCGCTATGTGACATCGCCGGTGTTCGCGCTGATCTCGGGAGCGGGCGGGCAGAGGGACACCTATCAGCGGATCATCGAACAGCTTGGCCTGGAGGAGCGGGTGCGGCTGCTAGGCGCGGTTTCGAGGGAGGAATTGCTCGCCTATTACGCGCATTGCCTGGGCGTTTTTTTCGGACCGCGCGACGAGGATTATGGGTACGTGACGCTGGAGGCGATGCTGGCGCGCAAGCCGGTGATCACTTGCACGGACTCGGGAGGACCGCTCGAATTCGTGCGCGAGGGAGAGACGGGATTCGTGGTGGAACCGGAGGCGCGGGCGGTGGCGGCGGCGATCGACCGGCTGCACGCTAATCGCGCGAAAGCGGCCGAGATGGGCATGAACGGATATCTGCGTTATCAGGCGATGGATATTTCGTGGGACAACGTGGTGGCGCTGCTGACCGAGTGATGGGGATGAGAAGCGCATGAAGATCGGCATCGTCGCGCCCAGCCCGGTTCCGTTCACGATTGGCGGCGCGGAGAAGTTCGCGCGGGGGCTGGCGGAGTATTTGAATCAGGAAACCAGCCACCAGGCGGAGCTGATTAAGCTGCCGAGCCGCGAGTTGAATTTTTGGGACCTCATCGATTCGTACCGCGCGTTTTCGAGACTGGACGTTTCGCACTTCGACATGGTGATCAGCTCGAAGTATCCGGCGTGGATGGCGGCGCATCCGCGGCACATCGTTTACATGCTGCACCGGCTGCGCGGGTTATACGATACGTATCCGCCGCTGCCGCCGCGGTACGACGGGGAGAACGCGGAAGCGCGGACGCTGTGCGCGTTTCTGCGGCGGGAGACGCGCGGGCCGGAGGCGATAGAGGAATGCTTCGAGCGGCTGGCGGCGTTGCGCGCGGTGGAGGGGATTCCGGCGGAGACGTTCGCGTTCCCAGGGCCGCTGATTCGGGAGATCGTTCACTACCTGGACGATTGCGCGATAGCGCCGGAGCGGGTGGCGAAATATGCGGCGATCTCGAAGAACGTGGCGGGGCGGGCGGGGTATTTTCCTCCTGGCGCCGATGTGGAGGTGTTGTATCCGCCGTCGGATCTACCGGCGTTTCGGCGCGGGGACAGCGATTATTTCGTCAGCGTGGGAAGGCTGGATAGCGCGAAACGGACGCGGTTGATCGTCGAAGCGATGCTGCGGGCGGAGACTACGCTGCCGTTGAAGATCGCGGGAACGGGACCCGAGGAGGCGGCGCTGCGCGAATTGGCGGGCGGGGACAAGCGCATCGAGTTTCTGGGGTTCGTGAACGATCGGGACGCGGTGGATTTATACGCGAACGCGCTGGCGGCGATTTACACGCCGTACGACGAAGATTACGGATTGGTGGCGATCGAGGCGATGGCGAGCGGCAAGCCGGTGCTGACGACGACGGACGCGGGAGGGCCGAACGAGTTCGTTGTGGATGGCGAGACGGGGTACGTGGTGGCGCCGGAGGCGGAGGCGCTGGCGGAGCGGATCGATTACTTGAGCACGCATATTCCCGAAGCGCGAGGGATGGCGGAGGCGTGCCGGAAGAAAGTGGCGCCGGTGACGTGGGAGCGGGTGGTGAAAGGGTTGCTGGGCGCGGAAGCGAGTCCGCGGGCGAAGCGGCCAATGCGCCGGCGCGCGCGGATGACCGTGGCGGTTACGTTTCCGGTGTATCCGCCAAGGGGCGGTGGAAAGAATCGCGTCTACTATTTATACCGGGCGCTGGCGCGGGAGCTCGATTGCGACGTGGAGTTGATTACGTTCGCCGACGATGGGCAGGCGGGTTTGGATCAATGGATCGCCGAGGGAGTGAGGGAGATCCGCACGCCGAAATCGGCGCGGCACCGGCAGCGGGAGTCGCGGATTTCGGTGCGGGCGGGGCGGGTTCCGGTGACGGATGTGGCGATGCCGAGATTGTTCGCGCTGTCGCCGGATTATTTGGATGCGCTGGCGAAGTCGGCGAAGGGGAGCGGGCTGTTAGTGGCGTGCCATCCGTATCTGCTTCCCGCGCTGGAGTGCGTTCGAGAGGGACAAGCGGTGTTGTATGAGGCGCACAACACGGAGTTCGCTTTAAAACGCCGGGTGCTGCCGGACAACGCGATGGGGCGGTATTTGCTGCGATTGACGAGGGAGGTGGAAGGGCGGTGTTGCGCGAAGGCGGGGCTGATATCGGCGTGCGCGGAGTCCGACGCCGAGGCCTACGCGAGAGAATATGGGGCCGATCCGAAGAAGATCGTCGTCGCGCCAAACGGAGTGGATCTGGGCAGCATTACGTTCCGTCCGCCGGGCGAGCGGGCGAAGAGGGATGGCCCATTCACGGTCCTTTTCATGGGAAGTTGGCACGATCCGAACATCGAGGCGGCGCTGTTTCTGATGGAACTGGCGAGGCTGCTTCCGCACGTGCGTTTCCAGCTTTTGGGCAGCGTGGGGCAATATTTCCGGGTGTTTCAATTGAAGCTTCCGGGGAATGTGGAGACGCTGGGGACGCTGGACGACCGGGCGAAGGATGTGGCGCTGGGGTCGGCGGATCTGGCGCTGAATCCGATGGAGACGGGGTCGGGGAGCAACCTAAAAATGCTGGATTACATGGCGGCGGGGACGCCGGTGCTGAGCACTCCGTTTGGCGCGCGGGGGCTTCGATTCCAAGACGGGCGGCATTTGCTGGTGGCTCCGCTGATCCGGTTTCCGCATGCGATCGAAGAGGCGCGGCGCGAGGGGATCGGGCCGTTCGACGAAATGGCGCGGCGGGCGCGGGCGGTTGTGGAAGCGGAGTATTCGTGGGAGGCGATCGGGCGGCGGTTGGCGGAGACGATGCGGGAGCGGGGGATCTACGCGCGGGCCGCGGTGGGCAATTCCAATCCGAGCGCTTTGCAATCGCCTTCGACCATTTCGTGAATCAGCTCACGGAATGCGACGGTGTGGCTCCAGCCCAGACGCTGCGTAGGCGTGCGCGGGATTGCCGACGAGCAGGTCGACTTCGGCGGGGCGGAAGAATTGGGGATCGCTGACGACGTATTTGCGGTAGTCGAGGCCGGCGGCGGAGAAGGCGAGATCGACGAACTCGCGGACGGAGTGGGTTTCGCCGGTGGCGATGACGTAATCGTCGGGCGAGTCCTGCTGCAGCATCCGCCACATGGCGTGGACGTAATCGCGGGCGTGGCCCCAGTCGCGCTTGGCTTCGAGGTTGCCCAGGGGTAGCTTGTCCTGTTTGCCGGCGAGGATGCGGGCGACGCCGGAGGTGATTTTGCGGGTGACGAATTCGAAGCCGCGGCGGGGGGATTCGTGATTGAACAAAATGCCGCTGGAGGCGTGCATGTCGTAGGCCTCGCGATAATTCCGGGTGAGGTCGAAGCCGGCGACTTTGCTGATGCCGTAGGCGGAGCGGGGGTGGAAGATGGTGTGCTCGTTCTGCGGGGTCTCGTGAACCTTGCCGAACATCTCGCTCGAGCCGGCGAAGTAGAAGTGGCAGTGGGGCGCGACGTCTTTGACCGCGGCGAGGACAAAGTGAGTGCCGTTGATGTTGGTGTTGAGCGTGGAAAATTCGTCGTCGAAGGAGTAACTGACGAAGCTTTGCGCGGCGAGGTGGTAACATTCGTCGGGCTGGACTTTGGCGAAGGCTTTGTAGACGCTGGGGAAGCTTTCGAGCGACGCGGCGTGGAGGGTGACGCGGTCGCGCACAGCTCCGAGACGCGACAGACGGTTGCCCGGATCTTCCAAGGCGACGCGGCGAACAATGCCATGGACCTCGTAGCCTTTTTCAAGCAGCAACTCGGTTAGATAGGAACCGTCCTGGCCGGTGATGCCGGTGATTAACGCGCGTTTCTGGGCCATGGTCTCTCTTTCGGCGGCATAAGCTATTCGGGATTCGCGGTTACCTTTGGATTGACGATTTGGAAATAGAGGGACGTGCGGAAATCGGAGGGAGCGGTCTCGACTTCGCTACCTTCGCTGGCGAGGGTGAGCCGGACTTCGGCGCGCGGAGCGACGGTGAAGGTTTCGTGGAAGACGACGCCGGAAGCGGACGCCGTGAAGCGATTGAGCCGGCCATCGAGGGTTGCCAGGAACGGATGAGGCTGGACGTCGGCGGTGCGAATCATCATCGTAAGGGTAACAGAGCGGGGACGGTCCAGCGTGTTTCGGAAGCGGATGTCGCCGTGTTTTCCGCACCAGCGCCAGGATTCGGCGGCGGTTTGTTCGATGGGATAAAAACCGCCGGTGTAATCGACGAACAGGGGATAACGCGCGGCGGCGAGTTCCGATGCGCGGACGGCGGGGGAATCGGCGGCGAGCGTGGTTTGAAACGGGCGCAGATCGTAGAAAGCGACGCGGCCGCTGGGAGAGCGCAACGGCGTGCCGAGCAAAGCGGTGAGATCTTTTTCGGGCGATTGGGCGGGATCGTAGCCGCCGAGATCGACCCAAAGCCCGGTGAAGCCGGCGTAGCAGAGGCGGCGGACCATCGGCTGCGCGGGGAGGGCGGAGGTTTGTTTATTCCACTGACCTTCGCGCTCGCCCATGGCTCCCCAACTCCAGGCGGACGTGCCGGCGTGAATATAAGGACGGGCCTGATCGTAGACGTTCATTTGCAGATGGGGAAAATCGAGGGGGAAATCGGTGAAGGGGAGTTCGAAGACGAGGGCGTTCGGGCCAAGCGAGGCTTCGATGGAGCGGACGAAAGATTCGTCGGCCGCATAGCGGACGGCGCGATCCTGATATTCGAGAAAACGGGTGGTGTCGGCCTGGTCGTAGGCGGCGAAAACGGTGAGGCAGAGAAGGAGCGCGATGGCGGCGGCGGGAGGGCGGCGGGAAGCGGTCCAACGGTCCCAGGCGCGGCTGAGCGGTTGGGCGAGGCCGGCGAGCGAGAAGAAAACGACGAAGACGACGATGCGGTTGTAGGCGCGCACGTCGGGGACGACGAAGGTGTTGAAGAGAGCGCCGAAGCCGCCTTGCGTGGCGAGGAGAAGGCAAGCGAGCGCGAGCATGGCGGAGGCGCCGGTGATGGCATTAGCGGGCGGCGCGGTGGTAGAGGGGACGCGCAGACAAAGGACAAGAGCGGATGCGAGCAGGAAGAGGAGGCCGAGGCTGGCGGTGGTTCCGAGGCGGCTGGTGACGTTCTCGGTGTCGCCGGGAAAATGGACGGCGCGGATGGTGCGTTCCACCCAACGGAGCGGGGGAAAGGGATGGTTGGGGATGGGGGTGAAGAGTTGGCGGAGTTTGAGCGCGTAGACCTCGGACTCGGCGGCGTTCTTGTACATGAGGCCGGGATTTTCGCCGGTGCGAGCGACGTGGACCAGGGACGGGGACAGGTTGATGAACGTGAAGGAAGCGAGGGCGGCGACGACGGCCAAGCCGGCCGCAAGCTCGCGCGAATTGCGGCGGACGAGGAAGGCGGCGAGCGCGGCGACGATCCAGACGAAGCAGCCGAAGAAGGAATTGTAGACGTAGGAGAAGCCTTGCAGGAGGCAGGCGATCCAGACATAGGCGGGGATGGAACGGAGGAAGCGGGGATTGGCGGTGACGCGGCCGGAGGCGAGTTCGACGGCGCCGGCGGCAAGCAAAGGCACGGCGTAAAAGACGAGATTGAGATGGGTGATGCCGCGATAGAAGGCGAAGGGCTGGAGGGCGTAGACGGCTCCGAGGCTGGTGGCGATCCACGGGCGGGCGTTTAAACGAAGGAACGCGAAGGCGGCGGTTCCGGCGGTGAAGACGGTCGCGCCGAGCCAGAAGACGTTGACGAGGAGGCCGGGCTGGCGCGAGAGGAGAGTCAGCGCCCACAGGACGATGTAATCGACGGTGGTGTTGATGGGGAAGTCCAGCCAGTTGGCTCCGAAGGGCGCGGCGAGGTTGGGATTGAGGAACGGGAGGTGATGCTGGGCGATGGCTTTGACGACGGCGAGAGTGGCGAGGGCGTCGCTGTCGTAGTCGAGCGGGACCCAGGGGTTCATGCGCCACAGTTTAAGAACGACGACGAGGAGCGATGAACAGAGGAGGCAGGCGAAGACGCAAGGGCGAAGGGTGGACGGGGTGGGCTTACTCTGGGGGATCCGGCGCAACTTCTCCAGGATACTCCGCGGGCGCGGCGACGGAGGGAGGCAGCGTTTCGGTGACGATGTAGCGGGGGCGGCCCTTCGACTCTTCATAGATGGCGGCGAGATATTCGGCGACGATGCCCAGGCTAAGCAGGATGAAGCCTCCGATGAGGAGTTCGAGGATGATGACGGTGGTGAAACCGTCGACGGCCTGGCCGGTGAGTTTCTGGTACATGGCGCGGGAGCCGAGCAGGACGCTGAGGGCGAGGAAGGCGAGGGAGAAGAGATGGATGATGCGGAGGGGGAGTGTGGAATAGGAACTGGCCGCGCCCCAGGCGAGGCGGGCGAGGGACCACCAACTCCATTTCGAGCCGCCGCCGCCGGTGCGCGGGGCGACGTCGAACTCGATGTCGCGCCCGCGGAAGCCGAGCCAGGCGACCATGCCGCGGAAGAAATTGCGGCGCTCGGGGAGGGAGAGCCAGGCGTCGACGACTTTGCGGTCCAGCAGTTTGAAATCGGAGCTGTTGGCGAAGTCGAGGCCGGTGAGGCGGGAGGCGGTCCAATGGAAGAGCGCGGAGACGAAGCGGCGGCCGTGGGGTTCGCGGCGGCGGTCGCGTTTGACGCCGTTGACGACCTCCGCGCCCTCCTTCCAGCATTGGTACATCGCGGGGATGAGGGAAGGCGGGTGTTGCAGGTCGGCGTCGAGGATGACGACGGCGCGGCCGCGGCTGGATTCGAGGCCGGCGGAGAGGGCGGCGTCCTTGCCGAAATTGCGGCTGAGGCGGAGGCCGCAGACGCGAGGGTCGGCGCGGCGGGCGGCCTGGATCTGCGCCCAGGTGGAGTCGGAGGAGCCGTCGTCGACGACGATCACTTCGAAATCTGGGGTGAGTTGCGCGGCTTCGGCCAGGATGCGCGGGATGGCTGCGCCGAGCGTCCGCGATTCTTCGAAGGCGGGAACGACGATGGACAGTTCGCACGCGGCGCGAGTCATGTTGGGAGGGGCATCGGACAGAGGTTAGGATACTATAGCGGGCGGCGGCCTCTTGCGCGATATCAAGGTTTCATTGTTAGCGGGACTCGTTGTCGAGTCGATTTTGTTCGGGCTGGATTTTTCGGCGAAGGGCGAGTTGACGGGCCAACAAGGCTGGCTGGAGATTTCTCAGCTCCCCGGAGCCGAGGTGGCGCTACGGATCGTCCTTTCCACGGGGCTTCGCTACTCCGAATACGCATCCTTCCTGGCGATATCCTTCTACTTCCTGATTCAGTGGGCGCTTTACTCGGCCGTCGGGCTCGCGGTGCTTCACGTGTACGGTGCTTTGCGCGCCGGGTGGCGGCGGGGTGCGCGTTGAGCCCGGCTCCGCCGGCCGGGTTGGGATTCTCTTTCCTTGCAAATATGCACCGGCATGGCATAATTGCAAGGTTTGGTTGCCCGGTTGGCTCAGCCAAAGCTGTCGGGAGTTGCTCGCGGCAGTTTCCCGCCGTGGCGCTGCTTGGGCCGCGTCAGGTGGGCAAGACGACGCTCGCACTTTCCGTGGCGGAGGAGATTGGGGAGGGGGCGCTCTACCTCGATCTCGAGCTTCCATCCGATCGCGCGAAGCTGGCCGAGCCGGAACTTTACCTCTCCCAGCACGAAGAGCGCCTCGTCATCCTCGACGAGATTCACCGCCGGGGTTTGGAGGAGGTTCCTCCCGAATGAAGCTCTCGATTCGGCGGTACGGAAGCTTGAAATGTTTTGCGGATCGAATGGCGGCAGCATTCGCTGTGTTGCGCGTGGCGGTAGAATAAGCGTTAATGACTGGCAAGGTCAGTGTTGTAATCGAACAGGACGAGCATGGTTGTTATGCTTGGTGCCCGGAATTGAAGGGATGTCAATCGCAGGGAAGGACGGTTGAGGAGGCTCTTTCCAATATCCGCGAGGCGATCGAACTGTTTCTGGAGACGTTGAGCGATGAAGAGCGCTCAGCGGCGTTGAGCCGGGAGATTCTCACCACCGCAGTCGAAGTTCATGCCTAAAGGGCCGCGTCTGACCGCTGCGGACGCCGAGGGGATGCTGCTGAAAGCGGGCTTTGCTTGGCTGCGGTCCAAGGGTAGCCATCGCGTCTACGGAAACGGCGGTCGAAAGGTCGTAGTACCGTTCCATAGCGCCGCGACGCTGCACCCGAAAATCGTCAAGCAGATTCTCGAGGCCATCGAGGAGACCTCAATACAGTCGATTCCTCCTGCGTAAGGGTCCTTCGTATATCTGCGTCGTCGCGATCTTTCGGTGTGGCGTTCAAACCGGCTGACTGAGAGGCGGAAAGCACGAGCGAAGGCGCATGGGAGGGTTTTAAAAAAAGGCCCGAGCTTCGTCCCAGATTTGTTTCACCAGGTCGCCGGCTGGAATCGGTTTTGCCAGGGCGGCGGATTGGCCGGCCCAGAGTTGCATGCGATGGGGGTCGGCGGCGGCGGCGCCAGCTTGTTTCATGGGCGCGGTGAGGCCGCGTTGGACGGGGTACGGAGCGGGAGCGGGCGCACCGGGGAATGCGGCGGCGTTTACATAAGCGGTCGAGATGGCGCGGCCCAGGCGGCCGGTGAAGGCGCGGGTGAGCGTGGTGGCTTCGGGTTCGAGATTTTCTAGCGCGTTGGCCCAGGCGGGATGGGTCTTCGCTTCCGGGCAGCGCAGGAAGGCTGTTCCAAGCATCGCCGCGCTGGCGCCCAACGTCAAGGCGGCGGCGACACCGCGGCCGTCGGCGATGCCACCGGCGGCGACGATCGGTAGATCGATGCAATCGGCCAAGCGGGGGATGAGCGCGAACAGACCCACGCCTTGACGCTCGGCGGCGGCGGGATCGAAGGAGCCGCGATGGCCTCCGGCTTCATAGCCCTGGGCGACGATCGCGTCGGCGCCGGCGTCACGGGCGGTCCGCGCCTCGGCGAGCGTGGTGACGGCGGCGAACCACGCGATGCGGCGTTCCTTCAAACGGCGTACGAAGGCGGCGGGGAATACGCCCATGATGGACGAGACCGCGGTGGGGGCGAGATCGAGGAAGGTCTCGCATTGGGCGTTGAAGTCCGGCGGGATGGCGTCGCCGGCCGAGGCGGGGACGGGAGGGCCCCATGCCTCCAGAAACTTCCGCACTTGTTCCTCCGCGTGCGGATCTCTCCTGGGCGCGGGATCCGGAATCCAGACGTTCAATTGGAACGGTCCGCCGCATTGCGTCCGAAACTCCCGGACCCAGGAGCGGATGCCTTCCGGCGGAGTGACGAGCGCGCCCATCGCGCCCATTCCACCGGCGTTCGCGACCGCGATGGACAGACTCGCGGGGCAGGCGGCGGCCATCGGGGCGAGCAGGATGGGCGCCGTTAGGCCATAGTTTTCGCAGAACGCGGTGGCACGGTCGAGCGGGCGGGGATTCATGGCACAAGGAGGCCGGGGCCGCCGGGCCAGAACTCGCCGAACTCCACCAAGCGGAACGACGTGCTGCCGGGTTCTTTTTGCCAAATGGCCTTGGCGTACCAGGGCGCCCGGTCCACCCACAATTCGTATTTAACGAGCTTCTGGTAATAAAACGTCCATTGCGCGGCGTTGCGAATGCCGAAAACGGTGCCCTGGGAACTGGTCACCTTCACATTCTTCACCTTCCGGCCCTCGTCGGTCGCGATCCCCTTCGATATTTGCTTCACGGCATCGATTTGGCTTGGAGGCGCCTTGCCCTGGAACACGAGCATCTGATAGTTGGACTGGACCAGCATCTTGGACGGAGTGGCTGTATGCGTACCGCCGAGGCGGTCGGCCTTGGCATCGGCGTTCTCAAAGCTCGTCAGATACCCTTCCATCGTCTGCCGTTTGAGGTCCATGAGCGCGGCGGCGCCGATTTCGTCTTGGAGGGCGACTTCGACGGGACTCTTCATGCCGGCAACGTTGGCGACGCTCTTGGCATTGCCGTGATAGACGGTCGGTTCTTCGCGCGACCCGCGAATGGTTACCGAACACCCGTTGACGGAGGAGGTGATGAACACGTCGGGGTCGTTCGGGTCGAGAGGGCCTGAGAGCAAATTGTTCTGGTCGATGAGGAACTTGTTATTGGCCGCCATCTGGTGGAGGCCCTTATTCGCGCCGGTGCGAGTCGTCTGCGATCTGCGGCGGAGGGTGGTGCGAGCCGTGGCGTCGGGGATCCAGGGAAGGTAAAAGATCGGCATCCAATCCTCGTTGACGATCTTCGATTCGACGTCTTCGGTGGTGGCCCGGACCATCAGCATGTTGTTTTGCTGCGCGAGATCGACGGCGGCGATTCGGAAATCCCCTTTGACCGAGAAGCTCGTTTGGTCTCCGGGCTTGTTCTTGAGAATGTCGCCGCCTTGGTTCTGTTCGTGGTCGAAGGAGACGATGGGAGTTCCGCCGGCCACGAGAAGGGGATTCTTGCGAAAATTTTCGAGCAATGCGAAGGACATGGCGTTTCAACGCCGGCGGCGGGTTTCAAACGCACCCGGCCTGGTTGGCGCAGTCTGGATTTTCGCATGTTTGTAAATTTCCCGCCGCCTCGCGATAGTCCGCCTTTTCGCCGCCCGCCCCCGCGGCAGCATACGGGCGGGCGCATCGGGTATCCTGCAAGCTTGCTGCTCTCCGTACTGATCGCTTTGTACAACGAAGAGGAATGGATCACCGAGTGCCTGAGGCGGGTGATGAGCGCGCCGCTGCCGGAGGGCGTGGGGTTGGAGGCGATCGTGGTGGACGATGGGTCTACCGATGGGTCGGCGCGGATGGTGGAGGAGTTTTGCGCGCGGCATCCGGAGGCGCAAGGGGGGCGACGCTGCGGTTCGGGATCGTACGGAATATATATCGCGATAAGGCGCCGGAACATTTCTGCGCAATAATGTGAGTTGGCGGCGGGGCCTTTTTCACATGAGCGAGCATTCCAAGATAGAGTGGACCGAGGCAACGTGGAACCCAGTTCGGGGATGCCAAAAGGTCAGTCCCGGCTGCAAGCACTGCTACGCCCAAACGTTCGCCGAACGATTCCGCGGCGTCCCCGGTCATGCCTACGAGGACGGATTCGATCCTCGTCTGGCTCCTGGAAAACTTCTAGAACCGTTATATTGGGCGTCTCCAAAAACGGTCTTCGTGAACAGCATGAGCGACCTGTTTCAGGAAGCTGTTCCGGATGGTTACATCGCGGCGGTGGCTGAGATCATGCTCCTCACGCCGTGGCACACATATCAGGTCCTGACGAAACGGTCGAAGCGCCTGGAGGCGCTCCTGGGCAGCCGGATCCGATGTGCGGCTGACGCGGCGCATATATGGTGGGGTGTCAGCGTCGAGGATCGAAAGCACGGATTGCCCCGCATTGAGGATTTGCGCAACGCGGCCGCCCGTGTTCGTTTCCTCAGCATCGAGCCACTCCTGGAGGACCTTGGCGAGATCGATCTGCGGGGCATCGATTGGGTCATCGTCGGCGGCGAAAGCGGCGCCGGCGCACGGCCCATGGAGGAGCAGTGGGTTAAGGCAATTCGCCGGTCGTGCCAAGGTGCGCAAGCCCGCTTTTTCTTCAAGCAATGGGGCGGTGTCCAAAAGGGACGCCGCGGGCGCGTTTTGGATGGGCGCACATACGACGAAATGCCGGCGCTGTCGAGAAATCGGGTTCCGAGTCGGATGGAGCGGCTCGATCTGGTGCGAGCTGCCGCCCGGCATGCGGAGGCGTGGTCCGGCTCGGCATTGGTGCAGCTCAAGTTGCGACAGGTGGTCGCTTAAAAGGACGCGCTCCTGGCTGTATGAAACCGGTAGCGTATTATCGGAACCGCGAACAAACCTACCTCAAGCATTATTTCCTCGAGCGCTATTTGGAAACGGTGGCGTACCACATCGGCTTTTCGCAAAAGGAGTTCGTGTATGTCGACTGTTTTTCGGGTCCATGGCGAACGGAAGACGAAGCGCTCGGCGATACGTCGATACGAATTGCCCTCGAGCGGCTCGACGCGGTACGCAGGGGACTCGCCCAGCGGCAAAGGTACCCGTCGATCCGGGCGATCTTCGTCGAAAAGTCCCCATTGTCGTTCGCCACGCTTCAGCAGGTCCTTCAGGAGCATCGCGGCGATATCGAGGCGACGGCTCTACAGGGAAGCTTCGAGGACAACATTGGCCGCATCGTTGACGATGTCGGCGCCACATTTGCGTTTTTCTTCGTCGATCCGACTGGATGGAGCGGATTTGCCATGGATAATCTGCGGCCAATTCTTCAGCGCGCAAAGGGCGAAGTGATGATTAACTTCATGTACGATTTCATCAACCGGTTTCTGAGCTTCGATAACGCGGCGAATGAGGAGTCGCTGGATCGCTGTTTCGGAACTCGCGAGTGGCGCTCGATCCGGGACAGAGCGGACCGTGAGTCGGCTTTGGTGAATCTGTATATCGAACAGGTCCGGGCGGCAGGCGGTTTTGAGTACGCGACCTGTTCGCGCATCCTCAAACCATTGCAGGACAGGGCCTATTTTCACTTGGTCTACGCGACGCGGAGTCCGAAGGGCATTGAAGAATTTCGCCAGGTCGAACGAGGATTTGTCGAGGAACAGCAGTCGGTTCGGGAAAAGGCTCAGCGTGAGTGGCGCGAAGCCAGGAGCGGCCAGAAGGAAATGGATTTCGGTTTGGATGTCCCCTCACGGGAGTTCCGCGACGACCGTGAGCGGCAACTGGGAAGAGCCGACGCCCTGTTGATCGCTTTGCTTAAGAACGGGCCGGTCCGTTACGAGAAACTGCAACCGCGCATCCTTGAGCTGCCTCTGGTTTGGAAAACGGACCTTAACGAAATCTTGGTCCGGGGCGTTCGGTCCGGCCGATTCGAGGTTGAGGGGCTCGGTCCGCGCGAGCGCACACCCAAGACCGGTTGCACGATTGCCCTGAAGACCGGAATTTCTCGATAGTTTCAGCGAGCCGTCTTCGGTCAGCGCAGAATGTAAAGGTCGCCAGCGTTGGAAAGAGGGGGGCGAGAGGCCGAGACCGCGATGGAGCCACCGGTGTGATTTGCGAAAACTACGAAGAAATGACGAAGTGCCGCGGCTGGGGCGATCGTTCGGCATAGTGCCCAAGCGGCTTGACGCGGAATGCTGGCAGCATACGGGCGGGCGCATCGGGTATCCTGCAAGCTTGCTGCTCTCCGTACTGATCGCTTTGTACAACGAAGAGGAATGGATCACCGAGTGCCTGAGGCGAGTGATGCGGGCGCCGCTGCCGGAGGGCGTGGGGTTGGAGGCGATCGTGGTGGACGATGGGTCTACCGATGGGTCGGCGCGGATGGTGGAGGAGTTTTGCGCGCGGCATCCGGAGGCGCCCGTGCGGCTGATCCGTCGGGCGCGGAACCGCGGCAAGGGGGCGGCGCTGGCGGCGGCGATCGAGCAGGCGGCGGGGGACGTTTGCATTTTTCAGGACGCCGATCTCGAATACACGCCGGAGGATTATCCCGCCCTGCTGGAGCCGCTGATGAGCGGGGCGGCCGATTGCGTGTTCGGATCGCGGTTTATGTCGGGCGGGGCGCGGAGGGTTTTGTATTACCGGCACGCGGTGGCGAACCGCATGGTGACCACGCTTTGCAATCTGATTTCCGGGCTGAATCTGACGGACATGGAGACGGGGTACAAGGCGATCCGGACGCCGCTGTTGAAGAGCATCCCTCTGCGCAGCCCGCGGTTCGGGATCGAGCCGGAACTGACGATCAAGCTGGCACAGAGAGAGGCGCGGGTGTATGAAACGCCCATCCGTTATTACGGGCGGACGTATGAGGAGGGCAAAAAGATCGGGCTGCGCGACGCGTTTGAAGCCGTCGCGGTGATGCTGAGGTTCGGGATCGTTCGCGACATTTACCGCGACAAGGGGCCGGAGATTCTGGACGTGCTGGCGAACGCGCCGCGGTTCAACCGCTGGATGGCGGATACGATCCGGCCGTATGTGGGCAAGCGGGTGATCGAGCTGGGCGCTGGCATCGGCAACCTCAGCGTGCAGTTGGCGCGGGGGCGGCAACGATACGCGGCGACGGATATCGAAGAGGAATCTCTGGCGAGGTTGTACGCGCGGCTGCAATTCCGGCCGAATACGGAAGTGGCGAGAGGCGATGTCACTTCGGAGGCCGACATGGCGCCGTTTCAAGGCGCCTTCGACACGGCGATTTGCCTGAACGTGGTGGAGCATATCGAGGACGACGGGAAGGCGCTGCGGAATATTTGGTCGGTGCTCGAAACCGGAGGCCACGCGCTGATTCTGGTGCCGGCGGGGATGGAGGCATACGGAACGCTGGATGAAGTGTTGGGGCACTTCCGGCGGTATTCGGAGGAGGAGCTGCGGGCGAAGATGGAGGCGGCGGGCTTCGAAGTGAAAACCATTTTGAAGTTCAACCGGGTGACGCGGCCGGCGTGGGTGGTGAACGGGAGATTTTTCCGCAAACGAAGCTTCAGCCGTACGCAGATCGCCATTTTCGACCGGCTGGTGTGGCTGTGGCGGCGCATCGACAGGCGGCTGCCGTGGGGGCCGACGTCGGTGATCGCAGTGGGTGTTCGCCGCGGTTGACACCGTTCGCGAGGCGGGCTTCCGTTATACTTTCGTCTAAGGGGTCGATGGCACTAACTAATGTAGAGGCGGGCGCGATCCGGTGCGCCAAGGGGATCGGGGACGTGATCGTGGCCGCGGATTCGGCGAAGCTAATCGCCGGGGTGCGGATTCAGCCGCTGGCGGTTTGGCCGGACGACCGTGGATATTTTCTGGAGATTCACCGCATGCGGCGGGGGTTGGCGGCGGAGTTTCCGGTGGAGAGTTCGCAGGTTTCGGCGGCGTTGAGCTATCCGGGAACGGTGAAGGCGTTTCACATCCATCGCAAGCAGACCGATTGCTGGACGCCGGTGGCGGGCATGTTTCAAGTGGCGCTGGCGGATTTGCGCGAAGGATCGCCGACGTTCGGACAGCGCAACACGATGTACGTGGGCACGCTGCGGCCATGGCAGCTTCTGATTCCGCCCGGCATCGCCCACGGCTATAAAGTGATCGGCGGGGAACCGGCGCTGTTGGTGTATATGACCGACCGTTTTTACGATCCCGAGGACGAGGGGCGCATTCCGCACGACGACGCCGGCATTCACTACGATTGGGAAACGCAGCACAAATGAAGATTTTAGTTACCGGTGGCGCGGGGTTCATCGGGTCGGCCTTCGTGCGTATGGCCTGCGCCGAAGGGCTGGAGGTGTGGAACCTGGACAAGCTGACCTACGCGGGCAATCTGGAAAATCTGGAGGCGTTGCCGGCCGATAGCAACTACCATTTCGTGCAGGGCGACATTTGCGACGCGGACGCGCTGGACCGGTTGATGGGCGGCGAGAAGCCGGACGCGGTGGTTCATTTCGCCGCCGAATCGCATGTGGACCGGAGCATTCTATCGCCGGACGCGTTCTTCGAGACGAATCTGCGTGGCACGTTCACGCTGCTGGAGGCGGCGCGGAAGCATGGCATTCAGCGGTTCTGCCACGTTTCGACCGATGAGGTTTACGGCAGTCTGGAGGAGCCGTTGGAGGCGACGGAGGAATTTCCTCTGCAACCGAACAGTCCGTATTCGGCGTCGAAGGCGGGTTCGGACTTACTGGTGCGCTCCTACTCGAAGACCTATGGACTGCCGGCGGTAGTGACGCGGGCGTCGAATAATTACGGGCCGCGGCAGTTCCCCGAGAAATTGATGCCGCTCATGATTTTGAACGCCCTCGATAGCCGGGAATTGCCGGTATACGGCGATGGGATGCAAGTGCGGGACTGGTTGCATGTGGAGGATCATTGCCGGGCGTTGATGACGCTGCTGCACAAGGGGCGGCCGGGCGAGGTCTATAACATCGGGGGAAGCCGCTC
This sequence comes from uncultured Acidobacteriota bacterium, assembly GCA_963823105.1. Classification (GTDB taxonomy): domain Bacteria; phylum Acidobacteriota; class Terriglobia; order Bryobacterales; family Bryobacteraceae; genus JAJYKC01. The sequence goes on along the minus strand of CAWGKC010000001.1, from coordinate 186,374 downwards.
GCTGCCGAACCTCGAGGTGGTGAAGCGGGTGCTTAAGGCGACGGGGCGGCCGGAGTCGTTGATCCGGTATGTGGAAGACCGGCCGGGACACGACCGGCGCTACGCTCTGTCGAGCGCGAAAATAACGTGGGAGACAGGGTGGACGCCGCAAATACCTTTTGAGGAAGGGCTGCGGATGACGATCGATTGGTATGTGGGGAACGAAGGTTGGGTGCGGCGCGTGCGCTCCAAAGAGTACTTGGAGTACTACGCCAAGAATTACGAGGGCCGTGGCGCGTAGCCGGAGGGCCCGCTGGCTCCGATGCGGGTTATATCGAAGAAAACGAAATACGGCTTGAGGGCGCTTTACGCGCTGGCGCGGAACTACGGGAAGGGGCCGATGCTGGTTTCGGCGATCGCCGAAGGAGAGGCGATTCCGAAGAAGTTTTTGGAACTGATCCTGTTGTCGCTGAAGTCCAACGGCATCGTCGATAGCAAGCCGGGCCGCGGCGGCGGGTATCAACTGGCAAAGAGCCCGGAACTGGTGACGCTGGGCGCGGTGATCCGGGTGATCGAGGGGCCGCTTGCGCCGCTTCCCTGCGCGAGCGAGACGGCGTACCGGCCATGCGCCGAGTGCGGCGATGTGCGGGCGTGCGGGACGCGTTTGGTGATGCGGGAAGTCCGCGACGCCGTGGCGCGCATTCTGGACCGGACCACGCTGGCCGACATATGCCAGAGGGTGGACGGGCTGCGGGACGACATCGCCGAAGAGGCGCTGATCGAAGCGCGGGGCCTTCAGTAGCGGCGCCGCGGAACTACGCCGGATCCGGCGGGTGTCCGGAATAGGCGGCCAGCACATCGCCGGCGTCGCCGTCCCGCATCAGGCGGCCGTGGTCGAGCCAGATCGCGCGGTCGCAGAGCAGTTTGATCATGCCGGGGCTGTGAGAGACGCTGACGATGGTTTTTCCCGAGCGCGAAAGCGCCTGGATGCGGGCGAGGCATTTTTCCTGGAATTCGGCGTCGCCGACGGTCAGCACTTCGTCGGTGATGAGAATGTCGGGGTCGAGATTGACGGCGACGGAGAAGGCCAGGCGCATCACCATACCGGTCGAGTAAGTGCGCAGGTGCTCGTCGATGAAATCGCCGATGCCGGAGAATTCGACGATTTGATCCATGAGTTCCATCGTCTTCTTCCGCGTGAAGCCGAGCAGCGAGGCGTTGAGCTTGATATTTTCCTTGCCGGTGAGATCGGGGTGAAAGCCGGAGCCCAGCTCGAGCAGCGCGGCCACTTTGCCGGACACGCGCACGGAGCCCAGCTCCGGCGGAGCGAGACCGGCGATCAAGCTGAGCGTGGTGCTTTTGCCGGCGCCGTTGTGGCCGACGATGGCCACGCGCTCCCCTCGCTCTATGCGGAACGAGACATCGTTGAGCGCGTAAAAATCGTTCTTGGAAGCCCCGCCGAACCAATCGCGGAGATGATCCTTGAACAGGCGCTGGCCGCCGTGGCGATGGTAGATCTTGCTTACGTTCTGAAATTCGATAACCGTCATGGCGGGGGCGCGCTCACAGATAGTTGTAAAACCGGCGCTTCAGACGCTGGAAAACCGCGAGGCCGAGGAAGAGCATTAAGAAAGAGCCGAGGCCGAATTTCCAAAGGAGCGTCGTGGGCGGCGCCTTGGCCTCGAGGATGATGAAACGCTGGGCGAGGACGAGGGCGGCGATCGGGTTGAGCTGGTAAATCTCCCGGAAGCGCTGCGGAATGACCGAGAATCCATACACGATCGGGACCAGCCAAAACAGGACCGCGGTGAAGGATTCGACGACGTAGCGCGTGTCGCGGACATAGACATTCACGCCGGAGCAGATCAGACCGAGGCCGCAAACGAAGACGATGGCGAAGAACCACACCACCGGCAGCCAAAGCCAATAGATATTCACGCCGAGGTGGGAGCCGAGCGCGAAAACGACGAGCAGGGCGATCTGCGCGGCCAGATGGACGACGGTGGACAGGACGCTGGCGATGGGAAGAATCTCGCGCGGGAACGGAACGCGTTTGATGAGCGCGGCGCCGTCGACGATACAGGTGGTGCTGGAGATCCATGCGGCGGCGAAAAAATTAAACGGCACCAGCCCGCAGAGGAAGAAGACGGCGTAGTGGGGCGTGGAATTGACGAAGATTTTGGTGAAGACGAAAACGAGCACGCCCATCATCACCAGAGGGTTCAACAGCGACCAGAATACTCCGAGCGACATGTTGCGGTAGCGGATGCGGAAGTCCTTCAAAACGAGGTTCCGCAGGACGTACAGATAGTCGCCCTTCCACCTCACCGGTTATTTCTCCGAACGTTCAACTTTCCAGTGTAACCCTTGGGGTGTGAACGCACCATGCGATGCGACAATGCGGATAGACGCTATGAGCACATCCGATTCGACGGTTACAACTCCGCTACAGGCCGAGGAATTGCGCCGGATGCACGCCTGGTGGCGCGCGGCGAACTATCTCTCGGTGGGACAGATTTACTTGACGGGCAATCCGCTGCTGCGCGAGCCGTTGACGATCGGCGATATTAAGCCGCGGCTGCTGGGGCATTGGGGCACGACGCCGGGACTGAATTTCATTTACGTCCATTTGAACCGGGTAATCAAGCTGGGCGATCTCAACGCGATTTATATCGCGGGACCGGGGCACGGTGGGCCGGGGATGGTGGCGAACACGTATCTGGAAGGGACTTACTCGGAAGTTTACAGCCGTATCACGCAGGACGAGGAGGGGATGAGGCGGCTGTTCAAACAGTTTTCGTTTCCGGGCGGGATTCCCAGCCACGTGGCGCCGGAGACGCCGGGTTCGATTCACGAAGGCGGCGAGCTGGGATATTCGATCGTCCACGCGTTCGGCGCGGCATTCGACAATCCGGATCTCCTCGTGGCATGCGTGGTGGGCGACGGGGAAGCGGAGACGGGGCCGCTGGCGGCGAGCTGGCATTCGAACAAGTTTCTGAATCCGGCCACCGACGGCGCGGTGCTGCCGATTCTCCATTTGAACGGATACAAGATCGCCAATCCCACGGTGCTGGCCCGCATTCCGCGCGAGGAGCTGGACGAGTTGTTGAAGGGTTATGGCTACGATCCGCATTATGTGGAGGGGCATGAACCGGAGACGATGCACCAATCGATGGCGGCGACGCTCGATACGGTGATCGGCAAGATTCAGGCGATTCAACAAGACGCGCGGACGAACGGCGTGAAGGACCGGCCGCGGTGGCCGATGATCGTACTGCGAACGCCGAAGGGATGGACGGGGCCGAAGGAAGTGGACGGGCTGAAGACCGAGGATTACTGGCGCTCGCACCAGGTGCCGATCGCGGACATGGCCACGAAACCGTGGCACGTGAAGCTGCTGGAAGAGTGGATGAAGAGTTATAAGCCGGAGGAGTTGTTCGACGAGCGGGGCGCGCTGCAAGCGGACATCGCCTCGCTTGCGCCGGTGGGGGAGCGGCGGATGAGCGCCAATCCAAACGCCAACGGCGGGCTGTTGCTGAAGGATTTGGAGCTTCCCGATTTTCGCCAGCACGCCATCGAAGTGACGAAGCCGGGCTGCGTGGATGCGGAGGCGACGCGCGTGCTGGGCGAGTTTTTGCTGGGAGTGGTGGAGAAGAACGCCGGGCGGCGCAACTTCCGCATCATGGGGCCGGACGAAACGAATTCCAATCGCCTGGGCGCGGTGTTCGAGGCCACCAACCGGGTATGGATGGCGGAGACGCTGTCCTACGACGATCATCTGGCGCACGACGGCCGCGTGATGGAAGTATTAAGCGAGCACCTATGCCAGGGCTGGCTGGAAGGGTATTTGCTCACCGGGCGGCACGGATTTTTCTCCTGCTACGAGGCGTTCATCCACATCGTCGATTCCATGTTCAACCAGCACGCGAAGTGGCTGAAGACGACGCGGCACATTGCGTGGAGGCGGCCGATCGCGTCGCTGAATTATTTGCTCACTTCCCACGTTTGGAGGCAGGATCACAACGGCTTCAGCCACCAGGACCCGGGGTTCATCGATCACGTGATCAACAAGAAAGCGGAGGTGGTGCGCGTCTATCTTCCGCCCGACGCCAATACGCTGCTATCCGTCGCCGCGCATTGCCTGAGCAGCCGGAATTACGTGAACGTGATCGTGGCGGGCAAACAGCCGGCGCCGCAGTGGCTGAGCATGGACGCGGCGGTGCGCCACTGCACGGCGGGCATCGGGATCTGGGAGTGGGCGAGCAACGACGCGGGCGTGGAGCCGGACATCGTGATGGGATGCGCGGGCGACGTGCCGACGCTTGAAATACTCGCCGCGGTGGCGCTGCTGCGGCGGGACGTGCCGGAGATCAAGATCCGCGTGGTGAACGTGGTGGACCTGATGGCGATGCAGCCGCCGGGCGAACATCCTCACGGGCTGAGCGATAACGATTTCGACGCGTTGTTCACCAACAGCAAGCCGATCTTATTCAACTATCACGGTTATCCATGGTTGATTCACCGGCTGACGTACCGGCGGACGAATCACGACAACATCCACGTTCGCGGGTATAAAGAGGAAGGCACGACGACGACGCCGTTCGACATGTGCGTGCGGAACGAGATCGACCGGTATCATCTGGCGATGGCGGCGATCGACCGGATTCCCAGGCTGAGGGACGTGGCCGCGCAGGCGCGCCAGGGATATCGCGACCGGCTGACCGATCACGAACTGTACATTCGCGAATACGGCGACGACATGCCGGAAGTGCGCGATTGGCGCTGGCCGTATTGACGCGGCATGTTGATACTCGTTTTAAACTGCGGCAGCTCGTCGTTGAAGTTTCAGTTGATCGAGACGAGTCCGGAACAGATCGCGGCGAATGGGGACCGGGCGTTGGGGCGCGGATCGATCGAGCGGATCGGCGCGGTGGATTCTAAGATCACGTTTGAAATCGCCGGAGGGGAGAAGCAGGTTTCGCACCGACCGGTTCTGAAGCATAAGGAGGCCATCGAAACGGCCTTCGAGTGGCTGACCGGGGAAAGCAAGCTGATCGGCGGCCCGCGCGAGATCGAAGGCGCGGGGCACAGAATCGTTCATGGCGGGGAGAGTTTCAAAGGGTCCGCGCTGATCACCGATGATGTCTTGAAGGAAATCGAGAAGGCGAGCGATCTGGCGCCGCTGCACAATCCTCATAATCTGAAGGGATACTTCGCGGCGAAGGCGCTGCTGCCGCACGCCGCGCAAGTGGCGGTATTCGACACGGCGTTTCATCAGACGATGCCCGCGCACGCTTATCTTTACGCGGTGCCCTACATTTATTACACGCGCGACAAGCTACGGCGATATGGCTTCCATGGGACGTCGCACCGCTATGTGTCCTATCGCTTCGCGCAGATTCACGGGAAGAAGCGGAGCGATTTCCGGCTGATTACCTGCCATTTGGGGAACGGCTGTTCGGTATGCGCGATCGACCGGGGCGAATCGGTCGATACCTCGATGGGCTTCACGCCGCTGGAAGGGCTGGTGATGGGAACGCGCTCCGGCGACGTGGACCCCGGGGCGGTTCTCTACATGATCGACCGCGCGGAGATGGGGGCGCACGAGGTGGACGTGACGCTGAACACGCAATCGGGGCTATATGGAATTTCCGGCGTCTCCGGCGATATGCGGGATTTGCTGGAGGCGTCGGGCAAGGGCGTGGAGCGGGCAAAGATGGCCGTGGAAGCGTTTTGTTACCGGGTGACGAAATATATCGGAGCGTATTATACGGCGATGGGCGGCGCGGACGCGATCGTGTTCGCCGGAGGGATCGGCGAGAACGCGGCGGCGGTGCGGGAGAAGATCTGCGGGCCGCTGGGAGCCCTGGGGCTGCGGTTCGACGCGGAGAGGAACGCGGCGGCGAGCGGCGTGGAGAAGGAAATCAGCGCGGAGGGATCGGCGTTGAAGGCGTGGGTGATTCCGACGGACGAGGAGCTGCTGATCGCCCGCGACACGCTGCGCTGCATTCTGAATATTCCGCACGAGTGACGGCGGCCTCCGGGCGTGGCAAACTGCGAGTATGCCGAAAAAGATCCGCTGGGGCGTGCTTGGGGTTGCGGGCATCGCCGTGAGAAAAGTGATTCCCGCGATGCAGGCGGGCGAATGGAGCGAGGTGACGGCGATCGCCTCGCGCGACGAGGGCCGGGCGAAGGAGGCGGCGCGGACGCTGGGGCTTGCCAAGGCGTATGGCTCCTACGAGGAGCTATTGAAAGATCCGGAGATCGACGCCATTTACAATCCGCTGCCGAATCATCTGCATGTGCCGTGGTCGATCCGCGCGGCGGAGGCGGGCAAGCACGTGTTGTGCGAGAAGCCGCTGGCGTTGAACCTGGCGGAGATTCATGAATTGATCGCGGCGCGGGACCGCGCGGGCGTGAAGATGGGCGAGGCGTTCATGGTCCGCACGCATCCCCAGTGGCTGCGGGCGAAGGAGATCGCGCATTCGGGGGAGATCGGAGCGCTGCGCGCGTTCACCGCGGCTTTCAGCTACTTCAACGCCGACCCGGCGAACATTCGCAACGTGCCGGAGTGGGGCGGCGGAGGGATGATGGACATTGGCTGTTATCCGATTTTCACCTCGCGCATGATCTTCGGCGAAGAGCCGCGCCGCGTCATCGGGATGGTGGAGTACGATCCGGCGCTCGGAACCGACCGGCTGGCTTCGGCGATTCTCGATTACCCGTCGGGACAGGCGGCGTTCACCTGCAGCATGCAATTGACGCCGTATCAGCGGGTCCAGATCTTCGGAACGAAGGGCCGGGTGGACATCGGGATTCCGTTCAACGCTCCACCGGACCGGCCGTGCAAAATCGTGGTGGACACTAAGGGCGATCTCTTCGGCGAGGGCGCGCGCACGGAGGAATTCGCGGTGTGCGATCAATACACGATCCAAGGCGACCTGTTTTCAAAGGCGATTCTCGATGGAGGCGAAATGGCGGTGCCGCTGGAGGATTCGCTGCGCACGATGGCGGTGATCGAGGCGATCGTCCGGTCGGGGAAGACAGGACGATGGGAAGCGCCGGAGGTTTAGCGGGCGCGCGGCGGAAATCCTACAATGAAGGTGGGATTCCATGAAAAACCAAGATAGTTTCGGCGCGGCCTCGACGCTGCGCGTGCAGGGCGGCGAGTATACGATCTACCGGTTAGACGCGCTCGAAAAAGCGGGCGTGGCGAAATTGGGCCGCGTGCCGTATTCGATCCGCATCCTGCTGGAAAACCTGCTGCGAATGGAAGACGGCGAGACGGTGAAGCGCGGCGACATCGAGTACGTGGCGCAGTGGAAGCTGGACGCGCCGGCGCGGGAGATCAACTTCATGCCGGCGCGGGTGCTGCTGCAGGATTTCACCGGGGTGCCGTGCGTGGTGGATTTGGGGGCGATGCGCGACGCGCTGCGGGCGATGGGCGCGGAGCCGAAGCTGGCCAATCCGCTGATCCCGGTGGATCTGGTGATCGACCATTCGGTGCAGGTGGACGAGTTTGGAACGAAGAAGGCGTTCGACACCAACGCGCTGCTGGAGTTCCAGCGCAATCAGGAGCGGTACAGTTTCCTGCGCTGGGGGCAAACGGCGTTCGAGAATTTCCGCGTGGTGCCGCCGGATACGGGAATCGTGCATCAGGTGAATCTGGAATATCTGGCGCCGGTGGTGTTCACCGGCGGCGGCGCGGCGATGCGCCCGGCGGCGTATCCCGATAGCGTGATGGGCACCGATTCGCACACGACGATGATCAACGGGCTGGGCGTGGTGGGCTGGGGCGTCGGCGGAATTGAGGCCGAGGCTTGCATGTTGGGCCAGCCGATTTCGATGCTGCTCCCTCAAGTGGTTGGGTTCCGGTTGAAAGGCAAGCTGCCCGAGGGCGCGACGGCGACCGATTTGGTTTTGACCGTGACGCAGATGCTGCGCAAGAAGGGCGTGGTGGGCAAGTTCGTGGAGTTCTACGGATCGGGCGTGGCGTCGTTGAGCCTGGCCGACCGCGCGACGATCGGCAACATGGCGCCCGAATATGGCGCGACCATCGGAGTGTTCCCGGTAGATCACAAAACGATCGAGTATCTTAAGCTGACCAACCGGCCGCCGAAGCTGATCGCGCTGGTGGAGGCGTATTTCAAGGAGCAGGGATTGTTCCTGACCGAGAGCTCGCCGGAACCGGAATTTTCGGACACGCTGGAATTGGACCTGGGCACGGTGACGCCGTCGCTGGCCGGGCCGAAGCGTCCGCAGGACCGGATCGATCTGCCGGATGTGAAGGCGAATTTCCTGAGCGGGTTGGGCGCGGCGCCGCGCGAAACCACGATGGGGAGCAACGGCGCCACGGCGACCATTCGCGACGGCGCGGTGGTGATCGCGGCGATTACAAGCTGCACGAATACGTCGAATCCGTCGGTGATGATGGCGGCGGGACTGGTGGCGAAGAAGGCCGTCGAGAAGGGCCTGAAAACGCCGGCCTGGGTGAAGACCAGCCTCGCCCCGGGATCGAAAGTGGTGATCGATTATTTAATCGACGCCGGGCTGATGCCGTATTTGGAGGCGTTGAAATTCAACCTTGTGGGCTATGGCTGCACGACGTGCATCGGCAATAGCGGGCCGCTGCCGGAGGAAGTGGCGGAGGCGGTGCAGCGGGAGAAACTGCTGGTGGCCGCGGTGTTGAGCGGCAATCGCAATTTCGAAGGACGCATTAATTCGCTGGTGCGGGCGAATTATCTGGCGTCGCCGCCGTTGGTGGTGGCTTACGCGCTGGCCGGGCGCGTCGACGTGGATCTTCAGAACGAGCCGATCGGGGAGGGGACGGACGGCGCTCCGGTGTATCTGCGCGACATCTGGCCGGCGCCGGCGGAAGTGGAGGCGGTGGTGCGGCAGTCCGTGCGCACGGAGATGTTCGCCAAGGAATACGCGGAAGTGTTTCAGGGCGATGCGACGTGGAATTCCATCCGCGTTCCGAAGGGCGAGTTGTACCAATGGGCGGCGAAATCGACGTACATCAAAAAGCCGCCTTATTTCGACAAGATGGCCGATCCGGAGGCGCCGGTGCGCGATCTGGCCGGGATGCACGTGCTGGCGATGCTGGGCGATTCGGTGACGACCGACCACATTTCCCCGGCCGGCTCCATCGCCGTGGACAGCCCGGCGGGGCGGTATTTGATCGAGCAGGGCGTGAAGCCGGCGGACTTCAATTCCTACGGCGCGCGGCGCGGCAATCATGAAGTGATGGTGCGCGGGACGCTGGCCAATATCCGTCTGAAAAACCTGATGGCGCCCGGGACGGAGGGCGGATGGACGACGCACATCCCGAGCGGGGAGCGCATGTCGATCTACGACGGCGCGATGCGCTATCAACGCGAGGGGGTGCCGCTGTTAATCGTGGCGGGCAAGGAATATGGCTCCGGCTCGTCGCGCGATTGGGCGGCGAAGGGAACGCTGCTGCTGGGCGTGAAGGCGGTGATCGCCGAAAGCTTCGAGCGCATTCATCGCTCGAACCTGGTGGGGATGGGCGTCGTTCCACTGCAGTTTGCGCCCGGCGAAAACCGCGAGACGCTGGCGTTGACCGGCGACGAGACGTACGCCATCGAAAACCTGGCGGGCGCGATCGAGCGAGGCGAGCGAGCGCGGGTGCGCGTCGTGGCGGCCGACGGCGTCGAGCGCAGTTTCGAGGCGATCGTGCGCATCGATACGCCGCGCGAAGTGGCCTATTACCGCAGCGGGGGCATCCTGCCCTATGTGCTGCGTCAGATCGCCAGCGCGGCGCCGGCGACGGCGTAGAGCGCCGCTATTCCAACACGCGGATGAACTCGGCGACGATGCGGTATTTGTCCTCGTCGGGGTCGAGATCCCAGGACGGATACCCTGGGTTGAGCGATTCCAGGCGGATGCGGGTGTGGCGCCATTCCGGCTTCGTTGCCGATTTTTCGCTGACGTAGCGTTTCACCGAATAGCGGTTCGTGCCGGAGGTTTCGAGATTTTCGACCAGGACGCGGCGGCCCTGCCGCGAGCCCGCGGCGCCGGCGCGGAAGACGCAGAGACTGCCGTCGGGGATGGTTGGCTCCATCGATTTTCCGGCGATGCGCGCGGCGAACAAGTCCGGGGTGAGGCGAAGGTCTTCCGGCGCCTCCACCCACTCTTCCTCGCTCACCTCGGCGTTGTCCAGAAACTTGCCGGCGGCGACGCGTAGGGAATAGCGCGGCACATGCGTGCGGAACTGGAGAATTTTCGAGGGGATGTGTTCCCGGTAGAGGCGATTCACCGCGCGGTCGAAATCTTCGACGGCGACGGCCTCGGGGTCGGTGATCCGAAAGTCGTTCGACGCGGAGGATTCCAGATAGTCGAACAGCGCGCGGCCGCCCATCTCCTCGGCTTTGCGCGACAGATCCCCGGCCAGCAACTCCAGAACCTCGGCCTCGTCCTCGCCGGCGATGGCCTCCCAATCGCGCCGGAAACGCAAATGGATGGCGTTGGCGGCCGGGTCCTCGAGCAGCACCCCGGCGTTCTCCAGACCCCTCCCCGGAAGGTAGACCTGAACGAGAGAGTAACGAGGGCTCATGGGAAGCTTATCGGCTAAGGATTGTAGGGATAATAACCGCGCCGCGCGCGAACCTTGACGTTGGCCAGGTTCACGATGACGTCGATTTTGCGGAACTGCTTCTGCTTGGTGTCGTTGATATTGGGAATGTAACGCAAAATGTACTGGGTGGTGATTTCGCCGGCGATGTCGGTGATGGCGCGGAACATGCCCTGCGCGAGTTCGGAGGCGTAGCCGCCGGTGCCGACGGTGAAAGCGTAGTTGCCGTCGTCGGAGGGCGTCGAGAGATACCCGGAGACGTCGGAGTAAACCTTTTGCAGAGGCGAAACGACGCGTCCGCCGGTGTCCTCGGCCAGCTTCACCAGATTGCGCTCGTCCGGCGTGATGTCGCCAAAGGAGACGGTGCTGATGCAATAGACGGTGACCAGTTCGCGCTGGCACAATTCCAGCACCTCGGCCAGCGTTTTCTTGCTGGCGTTATCGTGGCCGTCGCTGATCACAACCAGCACCCGCCGCGGCTCGATCGGCTCCCCCAGCACCATCTTGTGCTTGGTAATCGCCATGTAGATGGCGTCGTAGAGGGCGGCGCCGCCCGCCGGCTTCAACTTGCGGATCTTTTCGGCGATCTCGTCGCCGTCGTTGGTGGTGTTGATCAGCAACTCCGGCTCGTTGGTGTAGGCGATGAGGAATCCGCTGTATTTCTTATCGCCGGGCAGCAGCGTGATGGCCAGTTCCGCGGCGGCGTCCTGGTAATGTTTCCATTGCAGACGCGAGGAGTTGCTCATGTCGATAATAAAGCCGGCCACCACCGGCTGGCTGCGCTCGCGGCTGAAAAACTGGAGAGCCTGCTCCTTGCCCTCGTCGAGAATCTTGAAATCCTTCTGATCGAGGTTGGTTACGAAACGCCCATGGAAGTCGGTGACGGTGACCGGCACCACCACTTCGTTCACCTGGACGCGGATATTCGATTCTTCGCTCTTGACGGGCGATTGGACGGTGGCGGGCACCGTGGCGTTGGCTTCGGTTGCGACGGGATGGGGCGCGGTCGATTGCGCCACGGCGGTGAAGCACAGCGGGACGAAGGCGGCGAGAGCGCGAAGGAACCGGAAATACATGCTGGGAACCTGAGTCTCATTATAGCGGCAGCGGGTCTCAGCGCTGCACGCGGCCCGAACCTCCGCCGCGGACCAGTTGCTCCACCTCCTGGCGCGTGAAGCGGTTGAAGTCCCCGGGAATGGAGTGTTTCAGGCACGAGGCGGCGACGGCGAACTCCAGCGCGTCGCGGTGCGAGGGCAGTTCCAGGAGGCCGAAAATCAGCCCGCCGGCGAAACAATCCCCCCCGCCGACGCGATCCACGATGTCGGTGATGTCGTAGTGGCGGCTGAGGAGAAACTCCGCGCGGTCGTTCAGGCAGGCCGACCATCCGTTATGAGAGGCGCTGTGAGATTCGCGCAGCGTCACGGCGATTATTTTGAGATTAGGGTAGGCGTCGAGGACGTCGCCGGTGAGCTTGCGGTAGTGCTCCGGATCGAGCGTGCCGGAGTCGACGTTGGATTGAGCGGCGATGCCGAGCGCGGCCTGGCAGTCTTCCTCGTTGGCGATGCCGACGTCGACGTGGCGGAACAGTTCGGGCATCACCTGGTGCGCGGCTTTGCCGTATTTCCAAAGATTTTTGCGGAAGTTGAGATCGCAGGAAACGGTGGCGCCGCCCGCCCGCGCCGCGCGCAGGGCTTCGAGCGAGAGATCGGCCGCGCTTTGGCTCAACGCCGGCGTGATGCCGGTGATGTGGAACCACGACGCTCCGGCCAGAGCGCGGGGCCAATCGATCGCGCCCGGGGCGGCTAGAGCGATCGAGCTTCCTTCGCGGTCGTAGACTACTTTCGATGGCCGCTGATTGGCGCCGTTTTCGACGAAGTACACGCCGAAGCGGCCGGGCGCGCGCACCACGCCCGTATCGTCCACGCCGAACCGGCGCAGTTCGCCGAGGAAGGCGTCGACGATGGGATTGGCGGGCGGAAGAACGGAGACGAAACGCGACGGAACGCCGAAGCCGGCCAGGGCCACGGCGACGTTCGCTTCCCCGCCGCCGAACGTGGCGGCGAATTGCGGGGACTGGAGAAAGCGCTCGTGGCCCGGAGGGGCGAGGCGCAGCATGATCTCACCGAAGGTGACGACAAATGGCATCGTTAACGAGTTTAACGAAGCGGGCGGAGCGCGGGTAGGTCCGCCGCGCGCCGCCAATAGCGCTGCGCCCACGCCCATGCCACGACGGGGACAAGCATCGCGACGCCGGTGAACATGGCGACGCGCGCGGCCGGCACGCCGCGATCGACCAGCACTCCGGCGAGGAAACTGGAGGCGGCCATAGTGAGGACGGCGAAACCGAATTCGGCCGAGAAGACGCGGCCTCGGTAGCGGTCTTCGGTTTGGATCTGGAGCATGGCGGTGGAAAACACCCAGACCGCCGAGAGTCCGCCGTGGGCCAGCACCAAACACGCGCAGGCCCACGGCATCGACGGCGCGATACCGAGTCCCACATAGCCGAGAAACGCGGCGAAGAATCCGATTCCGATGGCCAACCGCGAGACGCGGCATCGATTCACCCGCCCACGACACGGCGAACACGGGGCCGAAGATGGCGCCGACGCCGCGCGCGGCCATTAGCAAGCTCATCCCCAACATGCCCGCGCGATGGGCGTCGAAGCCCGGGCCGGAAAACGGGGAACGACGCGCTCGCCGAGGATCGGCACGATCACCCAGTTGGCGCCCAACAGCCCCAGCCCGCATTTGACGAACAGCGTGGCCGTCAGTCGGGCGTCGCGCGCGCACGTAGCGGATGCCTTCGGCGAGGGGCGACAAGCTGAACAGCGCGCGGGCGCGCACGGGAGGAAGGTTGTCGGAATGCGGCTCCGCGAATCGCATGCGCCGGATCAATAGCGCCGAAACGATGAACGAGAGGGCGTTCGAGAACGAACACCGGGCCGCGCCCCAGGTAGGCCGCGAGAAGCCCGCCCAGCGCCGCGCCCGCGGCGAAGTTGAACGACCATGTGATGGCGGCGAGATTGTTCGCCTTGATCAACAGACCGGCGGGTACGATGTTGGGAATGACGGCGTTGCGGCCGGGTTCGAAGAAGCCGAACAACACGGTTTCAAGGAACAGCAGAACGTAGATCAGCCAGATCAGGCCGGGGCCGCGCGCCAGCAGCATGGCCAGGACGATGGCGGCGCGGCTCCAATCGGCGAAGATCATCACGCGCTTGCGGCTGATGCGGTCGTTGACGATGCCGGCCGCCGGCGCGATGAAGAACTGCGGCAGCACCTGAAGCAGGAAGGCCACGCCCAGCGAACGCGCGCTGCCCGTCCATTCGATCAGCAGGCTGTAGACGGCGACGCTATAGAACCAGTCGCCAAGTTCGCTGACGATCTGCGCCATCCACAGGAGCCGGAAGTTGCGGTTCCCCGTGACGAGGCCGATGTATCCAGGGCTATCCATGAGCGGGCGCGGCTCAGGCGGGCGTATACAAACCCATCCGCCGCTTCACCAGATCGACGGTGGAATTGGCGATCGGCGTAACGTGTTCCGCGCCGCGGCGCAGGACGCCGGCCAGGTAGCCCGGCTCCGCGACGATCTCGCGATAGCGCTTTTGGAACGGCTCCAAATGCGCGAGCACGATGTCGGCGGCGCGCTTTTTCAAATCGCCGTAGCGCTTGCCTTCGAACTCGGCGCGGGCGCGATCCTCGCTCCATTCCTCGAACGCGCGGGCGATCTCGATTAAGTTCCGCACGCCGGGCGCGAGCGTGGCGAAATCCACGTGCGGCTGCGAATCGGTGGTGGCGCGCATGATCTTTTTCCGCGCCACGTCCGGTGGATCGAGCAGCGCGACGGCGTGGCCGGAACCGGCGGCCGATTTGCTCATCTTCTTCTCCGGATCGTCGAGGCCCATCACGCGCGCCCCGGCCGTGGGCAAGTGCGTGGCGGGCATCGTGAACGTGTCTCCGTACGCGGAATTGAAGCGTTGCGCGATGTCGCGGGTCAGCTCCAAATGCTGCGACTGATCGTCGCCGACGGGCACGATCGCCGCCTGGTACAGCAAAATATCGGCGGCCATCAACACCGGATATTGCAGCAGGCCGTCGCCGACGGTCTCCTGCGACTCGGCCTTGGCCTTAAACTGCGTCATGCGCTGCAGCCAGCCCACCGGCGTGACGCAGGTGAGCATCCAGGCCAGCTCGGCGTGGGCCGGGACGGAGGACTGCACGAAAACGGAGGAGCAGGCGGGGTCGATGCCGGCGGCGAGAAACAGCCCGGCCGTCTCCTCGATTTTCGCGCGCAATTCCGCCGGCGGCTGCTGCGTGGTGATGGCGTGAAGATCGACGATGCAGAAGAGGCTTTCGTAATCCCGCTGGATGCGGACCCAGCTCTTCAACGCGCCGAGATAGTTGCCGATATGCAGATTCCCGGATGGCTGCACTCCGGAGAGAACTCTTGCTTTCATGGGTGGAGACTTAGCAACCATGGTAACCGAGCGACAATAGCCACTTGGAACAAAAGGACGGGAACGGCGCGCCCACCGCCATGACGGTGGAGAAGTTGGTTTATGGCGGCCAGGGGTTGGCGCGCGTCGAGGGGCGCGTGGTCCTGGCGCCTTTCGTTCTTCCCGGCGAGCGCATCGAGGCCACGCTCACGCCGGCCAAGGGCGGCCTGCTGAGCGCTTCGAATGTGCGCGTGATAGAGCCTTCGCCGCTGCGCCGGGAGGCCGCGTGTCCGTACTTCACCCGCTGCGGCGGCTGTCACTATCAGCACCTCGGGTATGAAGATCAGATCGAGTGGAAGCGGGCGATCCTGCGCGAGACGCTGCGGCGCATCGGCAAAATATCTTACGACGGCGACATCCCTGCGCTGACGGCGGCGCCATGGGGCTATCGCAATCGGATTCAGCTTCACATCGCCTCGGGACGCGTGGGGTATTTCGCTCCCGCCTCGCACAAACTGTGCGCGGTGAGCATCTGCCCCATCGCTTCTCCGCGTCCTGGAGCAAGCCATCGCCAAGCTCGACGCGGAACTTCCCCGCCTGGGGAATTTCGATGCCGATCTCGAATTGTTTTCCAACGACGTCGGCGTGCAAGTGAACGTCGAGGGACGCATTCCGAAGCCCGCGCGCGAGTTCTTCGACTCGCTGGGCGTGACGCCGGCCATCGAGTGCCGCGGCCTGCGCGTCAGCCGGGGATCGTTCTTTCAAGTGAACCGGTTCCTGATCGAACCATTGGTGGAAGCGGCCACCGGCGGAGCTTCCGGAAAATTCGCGCTCGATCTCTACGCGGGTGTTGGGTTGTTCAGCTCGGCGCTGAGCAAAACCTTCGAGCGAGTGACGGCGGTGGAGTCGGGCGCTTCCTCGGGACGCGACTTGGAGCATAATTCACACGCCGCGGCCGCACCGTGGACATCGGTAAGGGCGGCGGTGGAAGATTATCTTCCGTCGATGGGCGAGACGCCGGATTTCATTCTGGCCGATCCGCCGCGCGCCGGACTCGGCGCGAAGGTGACGGCGGAGCTGCTACGCATCGCCGCGCCGCGCCTCCACGTGGTCTCTTGCGATCCGTCGACCCTCGCCCGCGATCTGGCCGCCCTGCTCGCGAAATATCGCATCGCGAAAATCACGATGGTGGACCTGTTCCCGCAGACCTTCCACATCGAAACGTTGGTTCAACTGGAAGCGGTTTGAGCTTGCACCGGATCGCTCCGGCGCAGCCAGGCCAACACGCCCGGCCCTTTGCGCAGGAACACTTCGGCGAGATTCAACAACAGCGCCAGGACAAGCAGACCGGGCCAGAAGCGAATCGTGGTGGGCAGCGATCGCCCCTCGGCGTCGAACACTTGAGACGGAGCGGGATTGAAGCGTCCGCCGGTAAACTCGGCGACGCCGCGCAGCAGCGCCGTATTGGTTCCGTAGTCGAGCCGCTCCTGTTCCTCGCGATAGAATCCCACCTCCGGAAACTCGCGGGAGTCTTCGAGCGGGCGGATGCGGAACAAGCCCTGGCGCGCTCCGATGGCGATGCGGCCGCGGTAAAGATCCGGCGCGGCAAGGGCCACCGGCAGCGGCCGCTGAAACCCGGCGGGCCCAAAAACATATAGCGCCGGCGGCGCGGCGCTGTGCGCGAGCCGGTATTCCACCACCAGATCGCCCGTGGCCGGATCGTATTCGGCGCGCGCTTCCTCGGAGGCGGCGTGCGGCAACAAATCGTGAAAGACGTTCGCCCAAAAACGATCGAAGCCCGGCCACGTCACCCAAGCCGCGGCCCAGCGGCTTTTGGCGTCGGAAGTGAAGATCGCCGCCCGCCCCAGGCCATTCTGCCACCGCACCAGCAACGGATCGCGCTCATCGACGCTGAGAATCGTTTCCGCGTCCGGCTTGGCCTTGAATTTGACGTAGCCGTGCAGCGCCGGCGCCGTCTCCATCCCCACCCCGTCGAGAATCTCCGCCTTCGCCTCGACCACCGGTTTCAGCTCCTTCTCGATCGCCGTGGAACCGGTATGCTCCATCACGTCGCGCAGCAGAATCTGTTGCAGCCCGGAGGGGTCGCTCAGAAAATAGGACTTCCCTCCGGCGGCGCTCGCCACTTTTTCCAAATACGAGCGATTCACGTCCTGCCCCAGCCCGACGGTCGAAATCGTGACGTGCTGGGCCAGCGCTTCCTTCGAAAGATCCAGGCTGTCGCCCTCCTCGGAAATTCCGTCGGTGAGCAGCACGATGTGTTTATAGACGGCCTTTTCCGGAAGGATCTTGTGATAGGCCTCGCTCAACGCCGGTGCGATCTGCGTGCCGCCGTCGGGCGTGATGCCGGCGACTAGGCGGTCGATGAACACGCGGTCCTCGGCGCGGCGTACCGGCACCGCCCATTGAAACGAGTTGTCGAAAATCAACACGCCCACTTTGTCCGACGGCCGCAGATTGTCGATCACGCCGATGGCGGCAAGGCGCGCCAGTTCGATCTTCTTGCCCTCCATCGACGACGACTTGTCGATGATGATAACCACGCAGGTGCCCTCCGGCGAACGCGGCGGCGCGATCTTGGCGGGCAGAACGCGATCGAGAGGATCTTCGGATTTCTTCTCGGCGTAGATTTCGCGCTCGCCTCCGATCGCCAGCAAGCCGCCGCCTTGCTTGACGAAATCTTCGATCGCCTCTTTCCGGGATTCCGGAATCGCGTTCAGATCGACATTGTTAAGTACGACGATCTGATAACCGGACAAGCCGTCCGCCGGCGTCTCCGAAGCTTCGGTGACGTCGAACTGCGCCGCGGCGAGCGTCTGAAACAAATGCGATTCGCTGCCCGGCGGGTCTTGCGACACGAACAGCGCCCGAGGGCGGCGCAATGCGATGGCTTGCCCGAAGCGGGCTTCTCCACCGGCCCCAAGCGCGGCCGCGCGCACCACGCCGGAGAGCCCGACGGCGCCGGAGGAAGCGACGCTCGCATGAACCCGCAACCGGTTGGCGCCGCTTTCAAGATCCACCGGTTGCTCGCCGATGCGCTTGCCGTCGGCGCTCATTTCCACCACCGCCGCGGCCGCGCGCGGCGAGGTCACGGTGAGATCCACGGGGAAACGTTCGCCGCTGAAGGCGTTGGAAGGAAGGCTCACGCTGGCGATGGACAGCTCCGGCCGCGGCCGGCCGGCGAGTGGGAACGCATCGATGGCCACGCCCAGTTGCCTGGCCTGCCACGCGGCGCGAGCCACGCTCCCGCTGTTCTCGTTGCCGTCGGAGATCAACGCCACGCGCGGAATCAGGCCCGGCGGCAAAACCGCCATCGCGTCGCGAACGGCCG
Organism: uncultured Acidobacteriota bacterium; assembly: GCA_963823105.1. Classification (GTDB taxonomy): domain Bacteria; phylum Acidobacteriota; class Terriglobia; order Bryobacterales; family Bryobacteraceae; genus JAJYKC01. The sequence continues at coordinate 168,016 of CAWGKC010000001.1, read as the reverse complement.
CTTCGAGTCCGGTGGCCGTGCCCGCCTCTCCGGGCGAATGCTCGAAACCGGAGCGTTCCCTGGGCAGCATGGCGCGCGGCGAGCGGGCGAAGGGAAGAACGCGCAGCCAGTTCCGCCCGCGCGCGCGTTCGATTTCGGAAACCAGTTGCGTCTCCCGCGACAGATCGGCGTCGCTCACGCTGAGCGAAGTGTCGGCGAGAACCGCGACGGCGGTGCGCGAAGACTCAAGAGTTGCGGACGGTTCGGCGACCGCGGCGAGGATGGCCGCCAGCGCCAGAGCCTTCAGCGTGAACGCGAGCCGGTGAGGGGTCGAGCGCCAACGCAGCGCGAGCCACAACAACGGCGCCAGCGCCGCCAGCATCATCCACGGACGCTCGAAACTCACGACGCTCTTCTCCACGCCGGACGCTTCGCCGGCACGGCGCCGCTCGCGGGACGGGCGAAACGGCGGCCGCTCCCCCCGGCGCGGAAGAGCAGCCAATCGGCCAGAAACGCCGCGCCGCCGAGCAACGCCAGCGTCTGCCAGATATCGCGGATGGGAGCATTGGGAGCGCTCTCCGCCGGTAGACCGCGCCGCGCCCGCGCAGGCCGCCACAGCGCATCGCCCGGCGCGGGTAGCGTGAGCGAATAGACCAGTTCGCGGTCGCCCGCCGTGACGCGGACGATTCCCGGCGCGCCGCTAAAAAAGCGCAGCGTCTTGCCATCGAGGGTGAATGGAAGCGGCCTTCCATCGCCATCGGCGACGTGTACCGCGGCAGGATCGGGTTCGGCGTCGAGCGCCACGCTCACCTCGCCGGGCGCGCCGGAGGAAATTTCCAACCGGCGGAAAATATCCGGCGCCAGCCAACGCAGCACGTTGGCGAAAAGCAACGGCGCGGCCAGTTGGTATCGCATCCGCGAGTTGAACGGATCGAACCCGAAAACCACCGCCGCCGGAGGACCGGGACGCGCCACGATCAATGGGCCTTCCTCCGATTCGGCGACGCGAATGTCGCCCGGCGCGGGACGGAACACCAGCGACTTCTCCAATTCCAGATCGCTCGCGTGAAGACCGGCGCCCAGACGGATGATCGGACCGCCATGCGGTAAGCTTCACGCGCGCGGCTTCTTGCGCCACCTGCACCGGCGAGCCCGCCTCCGGAGGCTGAATCCAAATGGCGCCCGCCGTGGGCGCGCGCGGCGGCGCGAATCGATCCAGCACGACGACTCCCGCCGCGGCGCCGGTTCCATAGCGCGAAGGCGGCTCGAAAGACGCCGCCACTCCCGGGATGGCGCCGAACACCGCGCGCAGCGGGCCTGGATCGTTCGAATAAACCGCCACGCGGACAGGTGCGAGCGACGGCAGCTCGATCGAGGCGGAGTTGTCGGCGGGAAAAACGTCGCCGGGCGTGAGCCGCGCCTCGAAACGCCCCGCGCCGGTTCCGCGCAGCAGAAACGTCTCGCTCCGCTCTTCCTTCGACGCCAACACGAAAGAGCGCGAGGCGACCGGCGCGCCATTGAAAAATAGAGCCAGCGAAACGGGCTTCGCCAGGGGACCGTAGTTTCTCGCCGACGCCAGAATTTCCCAGTCCGCCGCTTCGGTGGGCGAGCGGCGCGCGGTCAGTTTGCGGATCCCCGTGTTGCCGGCGTTCGGCGGCTCGTCCACTTCGATGAAGCGAAGGTTGGCCGGCGTGGGGTTCGACACGGCTCCGGCGCCGATGCGCGCCGCGCCGATGAACACGGTCTCGCCAGGCTGCGCCCCGGTCATGCTCCGCGCTTCCTGGGCGAAGGCGATCGCCTGATCGATGTTAAGCACCGTTGCACCGGGCTGCGAGCCGTCGATCGCTTGAATCAGCGCCCGGCGATCGCTCGTGAATGGCGTGGCCGGCGCGGCGGCGGCGTCGGCGCGAACCAACAGCACGCGGTCGGCCGCGGGCAGCGCGCGGACGTAGCTTCGCGCGGCGGCGCGGGCGCGGCCGATCAGCCGCCCTCCGCCCGACCGCGCGCTCATCCACGCCGAGGTGTCCAGAATCAACACATGGTCGCGGCCCCTTCCCCCGCCGCGCCCAAAGCGCACCTGCGCCAACGCCAGCAGCAGCAGCGCCACGCCAACCAACTGCAACAGCAACGACCATGGCTGGTGCAGACGCCGCCGGTGGCTTCGCTCGGGAGAAGCGCCGGAACCGCTGACGAAACGAAGCGTGGCCACCACCTGCTTGCGCCGCGAGCGGTCCAACAAATAGAGCGTCACCAACACGCCGCTCAGCCCGCCCAACAATCCGAGAAACTCCGGCAGGCTGAGGTTTAAAAAAAACATCGCGCTACTCCACCGCTCCGGCGGCCACCAGCGGCCCGAAGATCGCCTCTTCCGGCGGCGTCGCCGTGGACAGCCCGACGTAGCGGCCGCCGTTGCGCAGCGCCGTTTCCTGAATGCGCCGCGCGTAGGCGTCGAAGGCGGCGGCGTGCCGCGCGCGGGCCGCGCCGTCGAAGCTGGCCTCCATCACTTCGCCGCTTTCGGCGTCGCGCAATTCCACCAGCCCGTCCCACGGCGGCGTCCGGTCCTCCTCGGCCCAAAGGTGAATCAACAGCAACTCCTGGCCAAAGTCGGCGAGGTATTGCAGCGGCCGCAGGCAGTCCCGCTCGTCGAGAAAATCGGAGATGAAGATCAGCAGTCCGCGCTGCGGATATTCATGCACGAACTGGCGGGCGATGTCGAAATAGTTGGTGGATCCGCCGCAGGAAAGCGCCGAGAGAAAATCCACCGCCGGGATGAACCGGTGGCGCCCTCCGCTGCACAGCAGCGAATCTTCCAGATGCCCGCGAAAGGGCTGGATGCGTATCGCGTCCAGCCGCACCAGCCCTATGTAGCACAGGGCCGCCGCCAGCTTGCGCGCGTACTCGAATTTCGAAACGGCCTCGCCCGTCCCCATGGAAGCGCTGACGTCCAGCAGCAGCCGCACGGGTACGCGCGGCTCGATTTGAAACATCTTCAGAAACAGTTTTTCCAGACGCAGATAGGCGCGCCAGTTCACCGCGCGCAGATCGTCGCCGTGGTGAAAATGCCGGTGATCGAGAAACTCCTGGCCGGGTCCGGCGAAGTGGGAAATGTTGTGCCCGCCCACCAACCCTCCGAAGGAGTTCCGCCAACGCACCGCCAACCGTTCCAGCTTGTGAAGGAACGGCGTGTCGATGAGGGGCGCGGCGTTCATCGTACCGGTTCGAGAACGCTCCGGACAATTTCCGAAAGCAGCGTCTCGGGCGTCTGCCCTTCGGCGTGCGCGTCGAAATTCAGAATAATGCGGTGCCGCAGCACAGCGGCGGCGATGGAGCGGACGTCCTCCACGCTCAGATTCAAGCGGCCATGCATCAGCGCCCGCACCCTCCCGCACTCCACCAGCGCCTGCGCCCCGCGCGGCGAGCTTCCGTAGCGGATGTATTGGTTGGCCAGAGGATGCGATTCGGGTGTTCCCGGCTGCGTCGCCAGCACCAGATCGATGGCGAAATCGCTCACGTGCGGCGCCACCAGAACTTCCTTGCAAAAATCGCGCAGCGCCAGAATCTCGGCGCGGTCCATCACCGGCTCAAGCTGCACGTCCTCCCGCACCAGCGTCCGCTCGACGATGCGGTTCAGGTCGGCGCGCGAGGGATAATTCACCAGAATCTTCATCAGAAACCGGTCGAGCTGCGCTTCCGGCAGCGGATACGTGCCTTCCATTTCGATCGGGTTCTGCGTGGCCATCACCAGGAACGGCGCTTCCAGCTCGTGCGTGCTGTTGCCGCTGGTCACTGTGCGCTCCTGCATCGCTTCGAGCAGCGCCGATTGCGTCTTCGGCGTGGCCCGATTGATCTCGTCGGCCAGAACGAGGTTCGAAAAAATCGGCCCCGGCTGGAAGCGCAGCGCCTTGGCGCCGGTGTCGGAGGTCTCGATCATCATGCTGCCGACGATGTCGCCGGGCATCAGGTCCGGCGTGAATTGGATGCGCGAATAGCGCAGGCGCAGCACGCGCGCCAGCGTCCGCAGCAGCGTGGTTTTCCCCAGGCCCGGCACGCCTTCCAAAAGCACGTGCCCTCCCGCCAGCAGCGCGATCAGCACGCCGTCCACCACGTCCCGCTGGCCGACAATCACTTTCCCGATCTCGCTCCGCAAGCGGTCGAGCGTCGCGGTCGCCAGCTTCAGCCCCTCTTCGATTTCCACATTTTCATTCTAAAGCAGCGCTCGCGCCCGCACGGGATCGCGTGCTTCAAACACCATGTCCGGCGGAGCGGATGGGTATTGCCGCCGGTGCTCGGCATAAAGCCCTCCATAGCTGCCGGTGATGTACGCGGTCTCGTCGAAGCCCAGTTCCCGCGCCGTCGCGTCGATCCAATCCGGCGCGCCTTCGATCTCGATGAAATCTCCCATCGGCGTTTCGTCCACCGTCACCAGCCCGCTCTCGCCCGGCCGCTCGTACTCCGTCCGGTATTTCTCGTAGCGGAAACCCGGCGCGTACCCAAGCCGCGCAAGAATCGTTTCAAACGCCTCGCCGTCGCTGACATCCACCTCCACTTCCTCGCGCGCCTTGTACTTGGCCACGCGGCCTGCACCCTTATACGTGAGCACCGTCCGCGCTCCATGCCGCCGCAGTCGCAGCAGTTCGCCGCTCCGCTTCATCCGGCCGTCGGCGGTGTCGAAGACGATGTTCGTTTCCAACTCCCGCGCGTGCCGGACGACGAACCCCAGCGGCGCCAGCCTCGCGCGCGCCGCCTCCGCCGTCTCCACGCGCAGCTTGATCTCGATTTCTTCCGCCATCGCCTACCAGCGTAAACCACCTTCTCGCCGTATAATTAGGATAATATGCGCCTGTAACTCAGTTGATAGACCATTGCCTTAGAATCAAGCCAGGATCGGCACTCCAGCCAATCGACGGCAGACGCTCTCGCTTTTCACCCAGGCTCGCCGCGTCTCCGGGAGTCGGTGGGAGGCCGCTCTGCCGTTTGATCAGGCCTTTCTAGGCACTCGCTCGGCTGCCTTGCGCGGAGAACGGCACTATCTGAATATGTCTTCGTTTACCCGGTCTCCCGTCACGCCTTTGCGCTCTTTCGCGTCAAAAAAGAACGCGAAAAACGGGATCCTGAGGCCTGCCTTGACGTCCCCTTTGCGGAGGATGACGGTCAACAAAACGAGGAAGACGAGTATCGCCACGAGCATTGCCATTTGTCGTTTCCCGTGACAGGTCGTTACTTCTTCCCGATCGGCGCATTCGCGATTGAGTTGACCGCGGCGACAAGCGCGTTCGCTTGCTCCATCTTGTTGATCACTTTCTTTGTCGCCAGGTCGACTTTTCTCGAGTTTTTCAAACACTTCGGGTATTTTCTCGACTGCTCGAAGTCGCAGTTCGCGGGGGCCTCGTTGAACAGCCACATTCCACGCTGTCGGGACTGTCAGACTCGCAACCGGAAACGCTCCTGAGAGCGATACCCCACTTGCCGCCTATTTTCGCGTAACCGATCTCATCGTAAGAATAGTAGAAGTAATCCTCGGAGCATGACCTTGCGAACTCGACCCACGTGGTAACTCCGAGACCCAGCCTCTTTAAGCCTGAATCAAGCTCGGCAATTGCCTTGCCCAACTGATCTGAAACTTCGTTGAGAGTTGCCGCGGCAATCGAAAGTTGCCGGAAGGACTTCTGGACCCTTGAGGAAAGGAGGTCGTCTTTAACGGGCATTCAGACACGCTTTCTGGCACCATACAGGCGCAGTTAATTCCGTCTTTATGACGGCCCCGACTTCCGTCGGAGTATAAATCAGCTTCCGCTGACGTTGGCTCTATGGTAGCAGAATCGGCAGGACGGCGGCATGCGTCCATTTAGCGTCCATTTCACTTTTCCCGAGCCAACGAGCTTCCAAATTTCGGACGTAGGGTCATATTCTGTGCATCGATTCGGTGGGTGCCGCGCGTGCATCTCCCCGGGGCAAAAATTAGTCGAACCATACGAACGAGATGCCGATGCGCGGGAGCGTCCGGGCCACATCTGTTCGCTTAGGAATGGGCTACGACGGATCCCCGCGACCGGGGGTTCAGGCTAGTCTCGCTGCGGGATCCGAACCCGTCGCGAGTGCTCGACGCCTCTCGCGCGACTGGAAGCGAGGAATGCGCAACGCCAGTCTGTCAAAATTTTGATTGTAGCGAGAAGCGATTTCAAGCCGATTGCCGGGCCCGTGTTCGCGGGTCAACCAGGCAAGCTCAAGAATTGGGATCCCGTCAGGTCGGCATGCCCGAGTGACGTTACGTTTTCTCAATCGCGAGTGGCCGTCGGACCGTCTTCGCGCCTGAAACGTTGATCCGCCGCCGGAACTTCCAGGGCCGCTGGCCTGCCAGGATGTCGTTCACCACCCTGGGTTACGCTCTGGGAATGACCGATACTGCTGCTGATAACGATGATGCCCGGTTGTTCGCGATCGGCTTACCGACCAGGAGAGCGGAGACCGCGTAGGAAGTTGCTACCATATCGATGCTGGCTCTCCCCGCTTTTAAGGTGGCTTGGGAAATACTCGTGCGCCTGTAGCTCAGTTGGATAGAGCGGTTGACTTCGAATCAACAGGTCGGGGGTTCGAGCCCCTCCGGGCGCACCACACTCCCTCTTCGGATCGCGGCCCACATTGCGCATTGGCATCCATACCTCCATTGCCGGCTCGCTCGAGAACGCGGCACTCAAGGCGGTCGAACTGGGCGCCAACACATTTCAGATTTTTTCCGCCAGCCCGCGCATGTGGCGCGCCTCGGCTCCCGATGCCGCGCAGGTCGAGGCGCTGAAATCCGCCCGCAAGAAATTCGATCTGACGCCGCTCGTCGTGCATGCCAACTACCTCATCAATCTGGCGTCGGCCGACGAAGCGCTGCGCCGGAAATCGGTGGAGGCATTCCGCGGCGAACTGGAGCGCGCGCTCGCCATCGGCGCCGAATACCTGGTGGTGCATCCGGGCAATTATAAAGGCCAATCGCTCGAAGCCGGTCTCTCCACCGTCGCTCTCTCGCTCGCCGCGGCCGCCGATGGCCTCGAAACCTCGTCGCATCACGGTTCTGCTTGAAAACACCGCCGGCGCGGGAAATCAACTCGGCAGCCGCTTCGCCGAGCTGGCCGCCATGCGCGATCTCGCCGCGCGCGAAACCCGTTTGAAGATCGGATTCTGCATCGACACCTGCCACTGCCTCGCCGCCGGCTACGACGTCTCGACGGCCCTCGGTCTGCGGCGAACGTTGAAGGAAATGGATGAAACATTAGGCATCGAAAATGTTCCGATCATCCATTGCAACGATTCCAAAGGCGCGCTGGGGTCGCATCTCGACCGTCATCAAAATATCGGCGAAGGCTATATTGGAGCGGAGGGGTTCGGCCGCATTCTGACGCATCCGAAGCTCCGCGCCAAAGCCTTCATTCTCGAAACCCCCATCGACGAGGAAGGCGACGATCTGAAAAACGTCGAGGCGCTGAAGCGCGCGGCGAAAACGAAGAAACGGGACTATGCCGGAAAAGCCGTACGACCATAACGAAATCGAGTGGAAGTGGCACGAGCGCTGGAAGGACGCGCCCATTTACAAGGCCGAGGAGAATTCTTCGAAGCCCAAGTATTACGTGCTCGAAATGCTTCCGTATCCCAGCGGCACGCTGCACATCGGCCACATCCGCAACTACTCGATCGGCGACGCGCTCGCCCGCTATATGTGGATGCGCGGCTTCAACGTGCTCCATCCCATGGGCTGGGACGCCTTCGGCCTGCCCGCCGAAAACGCCGCCATCGCCAACAAGCGCGACCCGCGCGAATGGACGCTGTCCAATATCGAGAACATGAAGCGCCAGCACCGGCGCATGGCCTTCAGTTACGACTGGTCCCGCGAAGTCACCACCTGCGAACCCGAATACTACCGCTGGAACCAGTGGTTCTTCCTCAAGATGTTCGAGAGCGGCCTCGCCTATCGCAAGAAGGCGCTGGTGAACTGGTGCCCGGAGTGCGCCACGGTGCTCGCCAACGAACAGGTGGTCGATGGTTGCTGCTGGCGTCATGAGCAAACGCCCGTGGTGCAGCGCGCGCTGGAACAGTGGTTCCTGAAAACCACCGCTTATGCCGGTGAGTTGCTCGACGGCCTGAAACGGCTGGAGGGCGACTGGCCGGATCGCGTGCTGGCCATGCAGCGCAACTGGATCGGCCGCAGCGAAGGCGCGGAGATCGACTTCGCCCTCGACGGCGGCCCGGAGAAGATTCGCGTCTTCACCACGCGCGTCGACACCATCTACGGCGCAACCTGCGTCATCCTCGCTCCGGAGCATCCACTGGTCCAGGAGATCGCCGGCGACGACCTGCGCGCCCGCGTGAAGGAGATGATCGACGCGCGCGCCCGCCAGGACGTCGGCGATGTGAAGAAAGTGGGCCTCGCCACCGGCCGCCACGCCATCAATCCCTTCAACGGCGAGCGCGTCCCGGTGTGGATCGCCAACTTCGTCCTCACCGGCTACGGCACCGGCGCCATCATGGCCGTGCCCGCGCACGACGAGCGCGATTTCGAATTCTGCACCGAGTACGGCATTCCCATCCGCCCCGTCATCCGCCCCGCCGATGGCCCGTTGCCGCAAACCGTCACCGAAGCCTACAGCGACTATGGCATCGTCGAAAATTCCGGCGACTGGTCCGGCCTCACGAGCGAAGACGCCCGCCGCCGAATGGCTGAAAAAGCCCGCCTCGACGGCTTCGGCGAGGCCGCCATCACCTATCGCATCAAGGACTGGGGCATCTCGCGCCAGCGCTATTGGGGCACTCCGATTCCCGTGGTCCACTGCCCCAATGACGGCGTCGTTCCGGTCCCCGAAGCCGATCTTCCCGTGCTGCTTCCGCTCACCATCCGCATCACCGGCACGGGCCGATCCCCGCTCGCCGATTCGCCCGAATTCAGCGACGTGGTCTGTCCCCGCTGCGGTGGCCCCGCCCGCCGCGAAAGCGACACCATGGACACCTTCGTCGATTCGTCCTGGTATTTTTATCGCTACTGCGACCCGCACAATTCGACCGCGCCTTTCGACTCCAAAACCATCGCCTATTGGTTCCCCATCGACCAATACATCGGCGGCGTCGAACACGCCATCCTCCATCTGATCTACTCGCGCTTCTGGACGAAGATGATGCGCGACCTCGGTTTGATCTCGAACGACGAGCCGGTCAGGCGCCTCTTCACGCAAGGCATGGTGATCCGCGACGGCGCGAAGATGTCGAAGTCCAAGGGCAACGTCGTCAGCGCCGACGACGCCATCGAAAAATACGGCGCCGACACCGGCCGCATCTTCCTCCTCTTCGCCGGCCCGCCGGAAAAGGAAATCGATTGGACCGACGCCGGCGCGGAGGGCGCATACCGCTTCCTCGGCCGTGTTTACCGCTTCTTCACGCGCAACCTAGACCGCCTCGCCGCCAGCGGCCCGCCCGCCGCCGAAGCCGATCGCCAAGCGCTTCGCAAGCTGCATCAAACCATTCGCAAAATCACCGGCGACTTCGAAGGCCGCTGGCATTTCAACACCTCCATCGCCGCGCTGATGGAACTGGTGAACGATCTCTATTCCCTCGAAGCCGCGCTGAGCGCCGCCGCGCTGTCCGAAATTTTGCCCAACCTCGCTCTGCTGCTCGCCCCCTTCGCGCCGTACCTCGCCGAACAAATGTGGGAGGATCTCGGCCGCACCGGACCCGTCTTCAAGCAGCCCTGGCCGGAATTCGACGCCGATCTCGCCGCCGAAGAAGCGCTCGACATTCCCGTGCAGGTGCATGGAAAACTGCGCGGGCGGCTCACCGTCGCCCCTGGCACGCCGCCGGCGGAACTCGAACGCCTCGCGCTCGCCGACGCCAAAATCCAACCGTTTCTCGCGGGCAAGCAGGTCGTCAAGGTGATCGTCGTGCCCGGCAAACTCGTCAACATTGTGGTGAAGTGACGATGGATCGCACCGCGGATGTAGTCATCGTCGGCGGCGGCATCGTCGGCTCCAGCGTCGCGTATCACCTCACCGAAGCCGGATGCTCCAACGTCGTCGTTCTGGAGCGCGAGACGCAGCAGGGAAAAGGTTCCACCGGCAAAAGCATGGGCGGCGTGCGCGCCCAATTCGCGACGCCGGTGAACATCCGCATGTCGCTATATTCCATCCCCTTCTTCGCCGCGTTTCGAAGAGGCGATGGGCCATCCCTCCGGCTACAAGGCTCAAGGCTATCTCTTCGTCGCGACCAAGCCCGCGCATCTCGATTACCTGCGCGCCAACTACGCGCGCCAGACCGCTCTCGGCCTTAAGAACGTCGAACTGCTCCCGGCCGCCGCCGTCGCGAAGTTCCTCCCGCAAATGCGCTCCGATGACATCCTCGGCGGGAGCTTCTGCTCCACCGACGGCTTCGTCGATCCGTATAGCGTCATGAACGGCTTCATGGCGCGCGCGCTCGAGCGCGGCGCGACACTGCAGCGCGCCAACGAAGCCATCGCCATCGAACGCGACTCCGCCGGTGTCGCCGCCGTCGTCACCAAACAAGGCCGCATCTCGACGCGCACCGTCGTCAACGCCGCCGGCCCCTGGGCGGCCAGTGTCGCCGCGCTCGCCGGAGCGGAGCTCCCGGTCACCCCGCTCCGCCGCATGCTCGTCCCCACCGAGCCTTTTCCTGGCCTGCCCGACCGCCTCCCCATGGTCGTCGATATGTCCACCGGCTTCCATTTCCGCCCGGAAAATCTCGGACTGCTCATGGCCTGGAACGACCCCTCCGAACGCCCCGGCTTTCAAACCTCATTCGATCCCGCCTTCGTCGAAAAAATCCTCACCCACGCCGTCAACCGCGTCCCCTGCTTCGAATCGCTCGAGGTGAATCCGCGCCGCGCCTGGGCCGGCCTCTATGAAATGACGCCCGATCACCACGCCGTCCTCGGCCCCGCGCCCGGCGTCCCCGGCCTCTTCTTCGCCAACGGCTTCAGCGGCCACGGCGTCATGCACTCCCCCGCCACCGGCCGCATCACCGCCGACCTCATCCTCAAAGGCGCCACCGACCTGATCGACGCGTCTCTGCTCAACGCCTCCCGCTTCGCCGAAGGCCGCCTGATCGAGGAAACGGCTGTGCTCTAAATTTCGGTTGTGCGCTTCCCGTGAGTCGCTTTCCCGAGCGCTCTAAAGTAAATGGGGCCAGAGATCGATGGGAGAGGCGAGGGAGTATCGCGTGTCCAACTCACAACAAGCCGGGGCAACCCTTCCTATCGACGTCGAGAATGTGATCGGCGGGCTAAAGTTTTCGCTTGACAGTCTCGTCCCCGAAGAGAAGCTACTTCAGGTGATCATTGACCGGATGACGGCCCTCCGGCGGTCGTTCCCTTCTCAAAGTTCCTTTTTCAGTCCGAGCCACATGGAGTTCTTGAAGAAAATGGCTTCGATCTCCCACGCGCTGGTGTCGTTTATTGAACTCAAGGACGAGTTAGCCGATGTGGACACGCTGGAGGAATATACGGCCATGGCGGGCCGGCTTGTCCGCATCAAGGACACGCTCGCTCCATTCGCAGTCGGCATGAGAGTAATGAAAGAAATCCGGGAATTAAACGAAAAGCTGCCAAACATTCGGGAGCGGGATAACGCCAACCGGAATTTTCGGGTAAGCACACGGATTCTCGATCTTGAGGGGAACCCTCCAAAATACTGTCCGCGCAAGCATGCGATGGTGATTAGGGGCGGCTCTGAGGGCTATTTTTGGGGATGCGGCAAGTATCCATTTTGTCGTGAAACCGCGCAATTGACACCCGAACAAAAAGCCCGCCTGCTCATTTGAACGATTCGGATGCAGCCGACGCTGTGCTATGATTATTCGTTGTGGTGAATAATCATTCAGAGCGCGCCCTCGCCGCCGCCTCCCCCGCCGCTTTGACCATCCGCAAAGCCACCCTCGCCGACATCGACGCGCTGCTCTCGCTCATCAACGCCTACGCCGCCGAAGGCGTCATGCTCCCGCGCACCGAATTCGAGTTGAGCGAAAACATCCGCGATTTCGTCGTCGCCTACTCCGGCGAAACGCTGCTCGGCTGCGGCGCGCTGCATTTTTACAGCCCGCAAATGGGCGAAGTCCGCTCGCTCGCCGTCGCGCCGCGCGCCAAAGGATCCGGCACCGGCAAACGCATCGTCGAAGCGCTGGCGGAGGAAGCGGCCGAGTTCGGACTCGACGCGATCTTCGCGTTCACGTACGTCCCCGGCTTCTTCGCCCGCGCCGGATTCGATCCCATCGAGCGCGGCCTGCTCCCGCTGAAGGCGTGGAAAGATTGCCTGCGCTGCGCCAAGTTCGCCTCCTGCGACGAGATCGCCGTGCTGCGCGTCATCGACCCCGCCCGCTGGGCCGGCGACCGCGACACCATGCGCCTGGAAAGCCTGCTCGCCCAGGAAGACATCGCCTTCCCCATCCTCAAGAACGCATAGGGTGCCTGCCGGTGAGGGGAACATTGCAAGGCGGGCACCCTCCGCCGCCGTTAAGGCTTGAGCTTGAACACCACACCGCAGCCGATTCCGTTGCCGCAAACTGCGTCGGCTAGGTTGCCGCCGTATCCCGTCGTGCCATAGAAGTTGCCCGCCGCATCCTGGACCAGACCTACGTAAGGAAATACCCCGTTCGCAAGGCTGGTAAAGTCGTGTAGCACCGTCTCTCTGCCGGCGGCATCCAGGCTGAACACCACCCCTCCGCCCACCGCTCCGCCGCTGTTAGTCGTGCCGTAGAGAGTGCCCACCGGACCGAAGTAGGCGTCCGTATGGGCTCGCCCCGTCTGTTCCGCCGCGTGAATGTGTACAGCACAGTGAATTTCCCGGCCGCGTCCAGCTTGTACACTACCCCGCAGCCGAAAGGGGCGCAGTTCCCGCCTAAATTGCCGCCGGCGGCAGCAACTCCATAGAAATCGCCTGCGGCATCTCGCACCAGAGGTGCGAAGGCCTGCGCCCCGTCCGCGCCCCCAGTGAAGCTGTGAAGCACCGTCTCTTTGCCGGTCGGGTCCAGCTTGAACACCACTCCGAACCCGAAGTCGCCGCCCTTGAAAGTGGTGCCGAAGAGGTTCCCTCCTTTTTCCCTGATCAATTCCGACGTGGGAGACTTCCCGTCCGCGCCGCCGGTGAAGCTGTACAGCACGGTCTCGGTGCCTGCCGGGTCCACCATAAACACCACTCCGGCAGTTGGACCCTCCGCCGGCGAGGGTCGTGCCGTAGAGGTTGCCCGCCTCGTCGCGGATCACGCCGGCGCCGGGAGTATTCCCGTCCGCCCCGCCGGTGAAGCTGTAAAGGACAGTCTCTTTGCCGGCCGGATCCAGCTTAAACACCGTCCCGGCTGGCAGACTGGCACTGCCGCCGAAGCTCGTGGTGCCGTAGAGGTTGCCCTCTTCGTCGCGGACCATAGCTGCGGCGGGATAATACCCATCAGGTGGTCCAGTGAAAGCGTGGAGCACGGTCTCCTTACCGGCCGCGTCCAGCTTGAATACCACCCCGCAGCCACTTGATCCGCAGTTTCCTGTTTCGTCGCCGCCATTGAAAGTGGTGCCGTAGAGGTTGCCCTCCTTGTCGCGGGTGAGACCCGCGCCCGTCCCGCTAAAACCGACGCCGGGGTATGCCCCATCCGCCCCGCCGGTAAACGTGTAGAGCACACTATAAACCGGCCTCGCCGCCTCCACTTCCTGCGGCCGGGCCGCTGGAACCGCTAACAGAAGCGCCGTTCCAACCACCAGCGCGGCCGTTGACGGCCGGAAACACATCGACCAAATCGAGCCGCACGGGCTCTCACATCGCACTTCGTTTGTCATACAATCAATCTCCTTTTTCACTGGGAATCGTGTTAGCCGGGAACCATTCTGAAGCCCGGCTGGAAAGCAGTGTAAATTCCATTGCCCCAAGTCGTTTCTCAATTCTTATTAATCTTCATCGCCGCGATTCCGGCATTGGCCGGCGCCGGGGACGCCTCCCGCCCTACGGATTTCCGGATCGACGCGATCTTCGCGTTCACTTACGTCCCCGGCTTCTTCGCCCGCGCCGGATTCGATCCCATCGAGCGCGGCCTGCTCCCGCTCAAAGCGTGGAAGGATTGCCTGCGCTGCGCCAAATTCGCCTCCTGCGACGAGATCGCCGTGCTCCGCGTCATCGACCCCGCCCGCTGGGCCGGCGACCGCGACACCATGCGCCTGGAAAGCCTGCTCGCCCAGGAAGACATCGCCTTCCCCATCCTCAAGAACGCGTAGGGTGCCTGCCGGTGAGGGGAACTTTGCAAGGCGGGCACCCTCCGCCGCCGTTAAGGCTTGAGCTTGAACACCACGCCGCAGCCGACTCCGGCGCACGCTGGGTTGGTGCTGCCTATGTCGCCGCCGTACTCGAGTAGCGCCATAGAAATTGCCTTCCGCGTCCCGGATCAGACCTTCGTAAGGAATTCCCCCGTCAGCGCCCCCGGTAAAGGTGTACAGCACGGTCTCTTTGCCGGTCGGGTCCAGCCTGAACACCACCCCGCAGCCGCATCCGCTTACTCGCCGCCGTAGGCTAGTGATGCCGTAGAGGTCGCCCTTCTCGTCCCGAAAGAGACGTCCGAAGGATGCCCCCCGTCCGCTGCGCCGGTGAAGGCGTACAACACCGTGAACTTCCCGGCCGCCTCCAGCATATAGATCAGTCCGCTGTCGCCGATCCGCCACGGGCCGTAATGCCATAGAAGTTGCCCGCCGCATCCCGGGTCAGATCTCTGGGCGTCTCTCCGCCCGCGCCCCCGGTGAAGCTGTGGAGCACGGTCTCATTGCCAGCCAGGTCCAGCCTGAACACGACCCCGTACCCGGAGCCACCTCCGCCGCCAGTGCCGTAAAGGTTCCCCTCCTTGTCCCGGATCAAACTCTGAGGATCCGCCCCGTCCGCGCCCCCGGTAAAACTGTACAGCACAGTCTCGGTGCCCGCTGGATCTAGCTTAAATACCACTCCTTTGTTGAAAGTCCAAAGACTATCGTGGTGCCGAAGAGGTTGCCCGCCTCGTCCCGGATGACACCCGCGGCAGGAGCACCCCCGTCCGCCCCGCCGGTGAAGCTATAAAGGACAGTCTCTTTGCCGGCCGGACCGAGCTTGAACACCGTTCCTGGCTTGGAACCGCCGCCGATGTCGTGATGCCATAGAAGCTGCCCTCTTTGTCTCGGACCACGTCTGCGACGGGACTCGCTCCATCCGGTGTTCCGGTTCCGGTGAAAGTGTGAAGCACGGTTTCGCTCCCGGCCGGGTCCAGCTTGAAAACCACCCCGCAGCCGGATCCCCGCAGTTTCCTGTTACATCGCCGCCGTTTGGAGTGGCGCCGTAGAGGTTGCCCTCCTTGTCCAGCGTCAGACGGGTGCCGAAAAGCCAGGAAGTCGCCCCATCCGCCCCGCCGGTAAACGTGTAGAGGACACTATAAACCGGCTTCGCCGCATCCACTTCCTGTGACCGTGCCGCCGGAACCGTAAGCAGAAGCGCCGTTCCAACCACCAGTGAGGCCGTTGACGGCCGGAAACACATCGACCAAATCGAGCCGCAGAGGCTCTCGTGTTGTACTTGGTTTGTCATGCAATAACCCTCCCTTTCACCGTGAATTGTCTTAGCCGGAAGCCATTTTGGATCCCGGCTCGAAAGCAGTGTAAACCGAATGCCTCAATCCGGTCCTTAATTTGTTCTTAATTTTTTCTTAATTTTTATCGCCGCGATTCCGGGTTTGGCCGGCTCCGGAGGCGCTTCACGCCGTGCGGATTTCCAGCTCGACGCGCTCTCCGCTTCCACCAACATGCCCGGTTTTGTCGAGCGCGCCGGATTCGATCTACAGAGCGTGGCCGGCTCCCGGTCAAGGCGCGGAAGGCTTGACCGCGCGATGCCAAATTCGCCTCCCGTGACGAAATCGCCGTGCTCCGCGGCATCCGTCCCGCCCGCCAGGCTGACGACCCCGATACCATGCGCGTGGAAGGCCTCCTCGCTTAAGAAGACACAGCCTTCCCAGTCCTCAAAACCTAACGGGAAGTGGTTGATTCGGAGAGCTTTGCAGGGCGAAGCATCCTCAGCCGCCGTTAAGGCCTGATCCCGAACGCCACGCCGCAACCTGATCCTCCGCATGATGGCTCGGGGCCGCCTAAGCCGCCGCCCGTTCATGCCACGGAAGTTGCCCGCTACGTCCCGGATCGGACCTGCCCTCAGACGCCCGCCCGCCCCCCGGTTAAACGTGAAGGCGACGGCATACAGGGGCCTCGCCGCCTCCACCTCCGCGACCGGGCGGCCGTAATCGCCGAGAGAATCGCCGTCCCCGCGCGGCCACCGCGAATTATACACCCACTTGCCCAAAAACCGTTCTTAATTCTTCTTAATTTTTCGCCCGCTTTTGCCTTGGCTCGCCCACCGGACCCGCTGTGCGCGCGGTTCCTCGCCCACGACCCACACCGTTTAGAATCGAAGGTGGCGTGAAGATCACCATCTCGAAGGAGAACTACCTCAAGACCATCGCCGAGGCGGAGGGCGAAGGCGAGCCCGTCATCGCCGCCACGCTCGCCCGCCGGCTCACCGTTTCCGCGCCCGCGGTGACGATGGCCATCAAGCGTCTGCGCCGCGACGGTCTGATCCTCGTCGTCAAGGACGGCCACCTGAAACTCACCCCTGCCGGCCACGAAATCGCCAACCGCCTCCTCATGCGCCACCACTTGATCGAGCGCATGCTCACCGAAGTCTTCGGCATGGAGTGGTTCAAGGTTCACGACGAAGCCGAGCAGTTGGAGCACGCCGTCTCGGCCGACTTCGAGCGCAAGCTGGTCGAAAAACTCGGCACCGGCGAAGCCTGTCCGCACGGCAACCGCGTCGGCCGCGACACGCCTCGCGAGCGCCGCAAGCGCGGCTGGAAAACGATGAGCGAGCTCGAAACCGGCACCGACGCCGAAGTGGTCAGCGTCTTCGAGCGCGACCGCCGGCTGCTGGAATTTTTGAACGCCCTCGGCATTCATCCCGGCGCCGCTCTACGCGTCCTCGCCAGCAACTACGACGACACCTTCACCATCCGCGTCGGCGCGCGCACCGTGCAATTGGGCAAACCCGCCGCGGAGAAAGTGTGGGTGAAGCCGTGCGCCGCCGCCTGATCTTCGCCATCGCGTTCCTGCTCGCCCCCGCGCTGCAGGCCCAATCGGCGCGCGTCGACGCCTACATCGCCAACGCCGTCCGCGCCTGGCATGAACCGGGCCTCGCCATCGCCGTCGTCAAGGACGACAAGGTCGTCTTCGCCAAAGGCTACGGCGTGCGCAAGCTGGGCGAACCGGCGCCGGTCGACGACAACACCATCTTCGCCATCGGCTCTCTAACGAAGGCGTTCACCTCCGCCGCGGCCGGCATGTTGGTGGACGAAGGCAAGCTCCATTGGGACGATCGCGTCATCGATTATCTCCCTGGATTCCGCCTCTTCGATCCGTGGGTGACGCGCGAGATCCGCCTGCGCGATCTGCTCTGCCATCGCAGCGGCCTGCCCTCGCAAGGCGGCGATCTGATGGCCTTCGGTTCCACGTACAGCCGCGACGAACTGCTCCGCCGCGTGCGTTTTCTCCGCCCCGCCTCCAGCTTCCGCACCGTCTATGCGTATCAGAACCTCATGTTCGTCGCCGCCGGCCAACTGGTGGCGGCCGCGGCAGGAACAAGCTGGGACCGCTTTGTCGCCACGCGCATCTTCGCGCCACTGGGCATGAACTCCACTTCCACCAGCGTTTCCCAACTCGCCGCCGGCGGCGATAACGCCATGCCGCATATTTATCTCAGCGGGGAAAGCCGCGCCGCCGGCCACGAGAACGTCGATAACATTGGCCCGGCCGGAGCCATCAATACCAGCGTGCGCGACATGGCCCAATGGATCCGCCTTCAGCTCGGCGCCGGAACCTACGAAGGCCGCAAGCTGTTCAGCCCCGCCGTCTCGCGCGAGATGTGGCAGGTGCAGACGCCGATCCACACCACGCCCGCGGCCAACGGAGACGAAGCTCTCTTCGACGGCTACGGCCTCGGCTGGCGCATCGGTGAATATCGCGGCCGCAAGATCGTGGGCCACGCGGGCGGTCTCGCCGGCATGACCTCGTATCTCCTCCTCGCGCCCGGCGAGCGTTTCGGCCTCGTCATCCTCACCAACGGCGAATTGCCCATTCAAACATCGCTGGCCAAATATGTTTTAGACGCCTGGCTCGGTAATCCGGAGCGCGACTGGAGCGCCGAAGCGCTGGTCCGTTTCCGCGGCGAGGAGCGCAAGGACGCCGCCAGCCGCGCCGCGCTCGATGCCCGCCGTCCGGCTTCCCCCGCCGCAACTCCCCCGCTCGCCAACGTCGCCGGCACATACCGCAGCGAGGCCTTCGGCGACATGGAACTGCGCGCGGAAAACGGGAAACTCGCCGTCCGCATGGTCCCGTTGCCGCGTCTCGAAGGCGTCGCCGAACCCTGGCAATACGGATCGTTCCTGATTACGTGGAAGGACCCCACCTGCCCGCGCACCTTTCTCACCTTCACGCTCGATCCCGATGGCAAACCCACCGCCGCCAACCTGCGCCGCGCCGAAGAAGGCGACGAGAGCTTCGACTTCGAAAACTACGTCTTCACGCCGCTACGATCTTCTCCTTGAAATATTCCACCGTCGTCCGCATCCCCTCTTCCAGCGTCACCTTCGGCCACCACCCCAGAATCTCCCGCGCCTTCGTGATATCCGGCTGCCGCTGCTTCGGATCGTCCTGCGGAAGCGGCATATACGTCACCGGCACGCCGTTGCCCGTGAACTCGCGAATGCGCCCCGCGAATTCCAAAATCGTCAGCTCCTGCGGATTGCCCAAATTCACCGGATAACGTTCGTCGGACCACATCAGCCGGCACAACCCATCCACCAGATCGCTCACGTAACAAAAACTCCGCGTCTGGCTCCCGTCTCCGAACACCGTCATCGGCTCTCCGCGCAAAGCTTGATCCAGAAACGCCGGCACCACCCGCCCGTCGTTCAACTGCATCCTCGGCCCATAAGTGTTGAAGATCCGCGCGATGTGCGTGCGCACGCGATGGACGCGATGGTAGGCCATCGTCATCGCCTCCGCATACCGTTTGCTCTCGTCGTAACACGACCGCGGCCCCACCGGATTCACGTTGCCCCAATACGTCTCCACCTGCGGATGCACCTGCGGATCGCCGTAACACTCCGACGTCGAAGTCAGAAGAAAATCGGCGTTCTCCCGCCGCGCGATCTCCAACATGTTGCGCGTCCCCGAAGACCCCGATTCCAGCGTCTCGATCGGATGCTCCAAATAATCTCTCGGGCTCGCCAGCGACGCCAGATGCCACACCGCATCGAACGGCCCCTCCACGGAAAATTCCCGCGCCACGTCGCAATGGCGGAATTCGAAACCGTCCGCGCCGCCCAAATGCTCGATGTTCGTCTCCGACCCGGTGATCAGATTGTCCAGCGCCAGCACCGCGTGGCCCTCGGCCATCAGCCGGTCGCATAAGTGGGAGCCGATAAAACCGGCGGCTCCGGAAATCAAAAAACGCAAACGAATTCTCCGGGAATGGTATTTAATGAGCGGCCTTGGGGCTATCGCCGGAATGCCGCAGGTTAAAGTCTAAGCTAAACTTTATCTCTTATGGTACAACTGTCCGGCGTTGAGACCGCGTTGCTCGCCGCCCTGATGGCCGCCTCCGCCTACGGCTTCTGGTTTCGCTTCGGCAATGTGTGGAAGCGCGTCCGGGCTTCGAAGCGCGACGCGGACTTCCACCTCGGCGACGTCCACAAGCGCGCCTGGACATTCTTTTGGGAAGTGATCTGCCAGTCCAAAGTCATCCGGCAGCGCCCGCTTCCCGGCATCGCCCACGCCTTCGTCTTCTGGGGCTTCTGCGCGTTCGGCCTGGTCACCATCAACCATTTCGCTCAGGGCTTCCACGTCGATCTTCTCCCGCGCCAAAGCTGGTTCGGCCGTTTCTATTTCACTCTCGCCGCGCTCTTCGCCGTCGCCGTCGCCGTCTCCATCGCCGGTCTCGCCATCCGCCGCTTCCTGGTGCAGCCGCGCTGGCTCGGCAAGGTCGCGCCCGAAAGCGGATTCATCGCGTTCCTCATCTTCGCCCTCATGGCCACCTACCTCGCCACGTTCCTCCCCGGCATGGAAAACAACCGCTGGCTGTGGTGGTCCCACACGCTCACCATCCTCGCCTTCCTGCCGCTGATCCCGCACACCAAACATCTCCATCTGGTCATCAGCCCGCTCACCGTCTTCTTGAAACGCGATGGCTTCAGCCAAATTCCCCCGCTCTCCGGCGACGAGGATTTCGGACTCGACACCGGCAAAGACATCACGCAAATCGTCGCGCTCCAGGCCTACTCCTGCGTCGAATGCGGCCGTTGCAGCGAGCACTGCCCCGCCTACAACACCGGAAAAACGCTAAACCCCAAGGAAATCGCTCTCGGCTTCCGCTCATACTTAAACGAACTCGGCCCGGCAAGCGAAGAGCCGCTGCTCGGGAAATTCCTTTCTCAGGAAGCCGCTTTCCAATGCACCACCTGCGGCGCGTGCGAGTTTCAATGCCCCGTCGGCGTGCAGCACCTGCCGATGATCGTCGGCCTGCGCCGCGGCGCAGTCAACACCGGCAAGTGGGAAGACGACTACGGCACCAAGCTCTTCCTGAACCTGGAGCGCAACGGCAACCCGCTCGGCTTCTCCTCCACCGAGCGCGACAAATTTATCGCGAAACAGGAGTTCCCCGTCTTCGACGGCACGCAGGAATATTGCCTGTGGCTCGGCTGCATGGGCGGCTACGATCCGCAAGGCCGCGAGATCGTATCCGCCTTCGCGCAAGTGATGCGCCATCTGGGAACCAGCTTCGGCGTGCTGCGCAAGGAGCGCTGCACCGGCGACGCCGCCCGCCGCCTCGGCAACGATCTCGCTTTCGGTCAACTCGCCGAATGGAACCTTGAAAACTTGCAGCCAAAGCAAAGCCGCCAAAATCGTCTCCATTTGCCCCCATTGCGTCCGCACCATCGGAACGGACTGGAAAGAATACGGCGAAGCTCCGCCCATCGAGCATCACAGCGAATTCCTCGCCCGCCATCGCGACAAGCTGCCTCAGAATGCCTTGAGCGGAGAGAAGGTGGTGTATCACGACCCCTGCTATCTCGGCCGCTATCGCGGAGTTTACGACGAGCCTCGCCAAGTGATCGGCCAGTTCGCCGAAGTGATCGATCCGCCCCGCGCCCGCGAGCGTTCCTTCTGTTGCGGCGCAGGCGGCGGACTCGCGTTCCTTGGCGAAGAAAAAGGCGACCGCGTCAGCATGACCCGCGCCAAGGAACTCGCCGCCACCGGCGCCACCATCGTCGGCGCCGCCTGCCCGTTCTGCAATACGATGTTCCGCGACGCCCTGGTCTCGCTCAACGGGCCGAAGCTCATGGACATCGCGCAAATCGCCGCCGCCTCGCTCAAGGAGCCGTCTTAGGCGCGGGCGGCGCCGGCAGCATATTCCGAATCGCCGCAATGCGCCATCCATCGGAGCCGCGCGTCACCACCAAAGTCGTCCACATCTTGCGGCTCGCCCCGCCCGCCAGCCCGGTCAACTCATACCGCCCATCCGCCAGCGCCACGTCCGGCGCCAGAAACCGCACCGACGTCACGGTAATCGTCCGCTGCCCGCCCGTGTTCTGCGAACTCGCCATCGTCCCCCGCACCACCGCCGGCCGCCCCCTGCGCCACTCCCCCGTAGATACAAGTTGATCCGCGTCGGCCGTAAACAACGCCTCGATCGCATGAGCGTCCCGCTCCGTCCGCGCGTCCATATATTTCCCCACAATCGCCCGCACCGCCGCCTCGTCACCCGCCTGCGCAAACAACGACACCGCAAACGCGAACCCGGCCAACCATCCCAAAACCACTCGCATCGCATCGCCTCCTGAACTCGGTGCCAGTTTACTGCAACGGCCCGCGCGGCGAAACGGGAATCGCGAAGCTCAGTGCGCGCCGGCCAACGCCTGCCACGCGCCAAGGCGGTCCGCAAGCGCCTTCAGCTTCGCTTCGATCGCCTCTCGCATCGCGTTCGACGGGCGGACGTCTCCGCTTTGAAGGCTGGTAACCATGCGGGTCAGGTCGCGGTTGATGGGGCCTACGCCCGGCTCCTTTTTCGTGCCCTTGATCACGGCGTCGAGCTGCTTCTTCTTCGTTTCGTCCGTAGTTTTCTTCTGCAAGGCGACCGCTTCAAAGTAAGTCGTGTAAGTCGTCTCCATCGCCTGGATAATCTTCTGCTCCCATTGCCACTGCTCTTCAAGGTCGCTCCCGGAGACGGGCACGCGCGGGTCCTGCTGGATGGTAAGCGTCTGCCGATAAGTCTCGCCGTTGACGGCGAGCGCGACGGTGTATTTCCCCGGAAGAACGAGCGGGCCAAGCGGCTGCTGGCGCGGCGTGTTGCCGGGAATGGCGTGGTCGGCCAACGTGTACTCGGTGTATTCGAGAAGATCGCCGCCGTAGGAATACGGGAGCGCGTGAGGCGGCGCCAAGCGGAGGTCCCAGACAAAACGGTTCCACCCGGCGGCCGCGGGGAGCGGAGCCGGAGGCGCGAACCAGTAACTGGGGACATTGGGGAGAGGTAACTCGGGAGCTTTGTCATTCGTCGAGTAACGGCGGACGACGGCGCCGGCTTCGTCGGTGATCGTGAGGGTCGCGTCCTTCGCGGCGTCGGTCTTCAGGAATAATCGAGAATCGCTCCGTCGGGCGGGTTTTCGCCGGCCGGCGTTTCGGGCGGGTAGGGCGTGTCCTGATTGTTATCCCAGCGCGCCCTTATGGCGATGGCCGGCGGGAAAAGCTTCGTCTCGTTTCCACTTTCGCGGATCGGCGTGAGCCCGTCCAGAATCCACAACGCCCGGCCAAAAGTGGACGCGACCAGGTCGTCGCCATGGACGTCGAGATCGCTCACCACGGCGCGCGGAAGGTTGAGTTGCAGCGACTGCCAGTGGTCGCCGTCGTCGCGCGAAATGAATACACCCGACGTGGTGCCCGCGTACAGCAGCCCTGGGCGCGCCGGGTCTTCACGGACCACTTCGACGGAGTCCTCCGGAGGAATGCCTTCGACAATCACGCGCCACGTCGCGCCATAATCGTGCGTGCGCGCAATGTAAGGACCGGCGCCGGCCACTAGTCGGGCGCTTCCCGCGGTGAGGTACGCCGTGGCGGGGTCGCGATGGCCCGCCTCCAGAACCTGGATGCCGATGGGGTCCGCGAGTCCGGGCGGAGACACGTTCCGCCAACTCGCGCCACCGTCCTGAGTGAGTTGGACGATGTGATTCGTCGTGCCCGCCCAGATCACACCGGCCCGCGCAGGCGAGGCGGCCAGCGCCGAGATCGCCGGATCGGGCGGAGCGTCCGGATCGCGTTCATCGCCGGCCGTTTCGACGAAGCCCGTGAGATCGGGGCTGAGGCGGTTCCAATGCAGTCCCCCATCCGCGGTTTGAAGCAGGTACTGCGTGCCAAGATACAGGCTCCCCGGATCTTGCGGGGAGAAGACCAGCGGCTCCATCGCGGCGGTTCGATAGTCGCCGCCTTTGTCGAAAACGGTGTCGGTCATCCCGGTGGCGCGGTTGTAGCGAACGACGCTTCCGTACCAGCCTTGGCTATAGACGAGATCCGGATGGACGGGATCGGGCGCAATGTGCGTGTATTCGAAGCCGCCCACCGGGGACCAATCCCGCGTAGTGATCTCGCCATAGTCGCTACGGCTGAGGATCCCCACCGTGCCGCTGTCCTGCTGCGCCGCAAAGACGCGATAGGGAAACGCGCGGTCGGTGGAGACGTGGTAAAACTCGCCCGTCGGCTGGTTGTACCAGGAGCTCCAAGTCTTGCCGCCATCGACGGTCGCGATCGCCCCCTGGTCGACTCCAAGCAGCATGCGGTTGCCGTCTTGGGGGTCGATCCAAAGCACGTGGAAGTCGTCGCCGCTCGGCGCTCCAACATAGGATTCAAACGTCCGGCCGCCGTCGCTGGAACGGTAGAAAGAAGTTTGCGCCACATAAACGGTGTCCGCGTTGGTTGGGTCGGCGAAGACCCGGCTGAAGTAATTGCTGGCGACCACGCGCGGGTCCTTGCTCGATTGCGTCCAGTGAGCGCCCCCATCGTCGGAGCGGAAAACACCCTGACTAAGAACGGCGTAAAGCCGGCGCCCTCCCGGCGCTTTGGCGACGGAAATGCCGATGCGCCCACGGTCTTTTTCCGGGAGGCCCTGCGAGGCCAGCGGCGTCCACGTGGATCCGGCGTCGGTGGATCGGTAGATGTCCGACGTTCCCTTGACAGCCGATTTGCCTTTGCCGGAGGCCGGATGATAGAGGACCGCGTAAAGCTTGCGCGGATTGCCGGGATCGGCGCACAGATCGACGACGCCGATCGTGTCGTCTTTCGAAAGCGTCTTGCGCCAGGTGCGCCCCCCGTCGTCGCTCTTATAGATGCCGCGGTCGTTGGTAAAAGCGGTTTTCGGAAGCGGTCGCCAGAGGATGGAATACCCAAGGGAGTTGACACCCGCGACCAAGTGATCGGGATGGCGCGGATCGACGATCAGCGCCTGAATGAACCGGGCATTGTCGAGTCCCGCGGCGGTCCACGTCGCGCCGCCATCGGTGGAGCGGAACACGCCCCGCCCCGGCCAGCGCTCGCCGGTCCCCGCATAAACGACGTTGGGTTCCGACGGCGCGACGGCGATCGAGCCGATAGAGAAGACGCCGGTGGAATCGAAAACGGGCTTCCACACTTGCCCGCCGCTGGTGGTCTTCCAGATGCCTCCGCCGGGCGTCCCGAAATAATAGACGTTGGGCTGACCCGGAACCCCGGCAACCGCGGTAACGCGTCCGCCGCGAAAGGGTCCGATCCGCCGCCAATGGATTGGTTCGGCGTGGGCAATGGAGAGAAGTGCCGCAAGGGCGGCCGTACACGGCCAAACACGCGAAACACGCATAGAGATTTCCGATGCTAACAAATGCGGCGCCCCCAGTCGGTGGCCGGAGGCGTGCGCATCCCGAAGTGTCGACGCGTCTTAGATCGATCCTTTCTAACGAAGTCCATGCCTCCCGTAGTTGCGGACTCAACGCCTTAATCTAGATAATCGAAATGGAGGGATCCACATGAGACCCGGCAAGAACGACACTGCCCTCGCGCCCGCGCCCCGCGCATCGCTCGCCATTGGGAAGCGCGGAGCGCCCAAAGCGGTGCGGATCGGGACCAAGGAATACGCAAGGCTCGCCGGGCCGACGCCGGAAGTGCTCGCAGTGATCGGGGAGGAATCGCGGCGCAAGGGGACCAACACCCTCAGTTCGCGGGAGATCAATCGGGTCATCAAAGCCGCGCGCGCGCAATCGCCGAAGCGAGGATGATCCCGTTTCGTATCGTCATCGATACCAACATCCTCGTCTCAGCGGCGCTAAAGCCCGACGGACTTCAGCGTACCGTCCTGCGGCTTGCCATCGCCAAACCGGCCAGGTTATACGTGACCGAAGCCATTCTGTCGGAATTCAAGGAGGTGCTCGCTCGCCCGGAACTCCGAATCCGCAAGGGCCTCCGGCGGCAACTCCTCCAACTCATCAAAAACCATTCGCACCTCGTCCGCCCCTCGCGTCCGCTCCGGGCCGCGGCGGACCCTGGCGACGACAAGTTTTTGGAGTGCGCCGATTCCGCCCGCGCGGACTTCCTGGTGACCGGCAACCTGCGTCATTTTCCGAATCATTGGAAGATGACGAAAGTGGTCACGTCGCGCGAGTTCATCGCCATCGCCGCGCCGCACCTTTCAAGGTGAACACTGGGACACGAGAGCGGCGGATGACATTCGCCGGGCGTTCGAACGCTATCCAGACGCCGAGTTGGGGCTTATAGTATCGACCGCGGCCTCAAGCACCAAAGAGTTCGACGCGGCCCTCGATAAGCTACGCGAAGATACGAAAAAGCCCGTTTCGCTTCTCATCGGCGCAGACCTGGCGCGTTTCTTCCTTCGCTTCGGCGACAGGCCATAACAACGAACCGGTCGAAAGTTATCGAGCAATCCGCTTTTCCCCGCGAGTAACGAGCTCGCCACCCCGCTTCCCACCCCCCGTTTTTGCTACATTTGAGAGTTCGCGCGCGGTTATCACGAATGTCGGTTCAGATTCTCGTTCAAGGCAAACTCCTCGGCGTGGCCCCGTTTCTTTCGGCCCCCGGCGATCCCGCGCATAGCGCCGCCGACGCCGAAGCGCTGCTCGCCGGCCGCTCCCATTGGGTCAGCCTGCTGATGGAAGTGCTGCCCCGCGCCCTCCTCGCCGAGCTTGGCCTCTCGCGCATGTTGCTCGGCTCCAGCGGCGCCGGCCAGTTCCTGGTTATCCTTCCTGGCGACACCCGCCCGCAAGCCGAGTCCTTCCTCGAAGCCGCCCGCGCCGCCATCCATCGCCGCGGCGGCGAAGCGCTCGACTTCATCTGGGCCATCACCGAAAACCTCGGCGATTGGACCGTCGTCCGCAAGCGCCTCAACGAGGAGTTGCAGCACAAAGAAGAGCGTCCCCCTCGCCGTCTCCGGCGCCGATTTCTTCTCCGCCGCCGCGCCCGCCGCCTCCGGCGCATACGACGAATACTTCATCCAGGATCTCGGCCGCCGTCTCCGCGACGCTCCTTGCGCCGGATGGTCGCCTGAGGACCCCGCCGAAATTCTGCCCCGCGCCGGCAAGCTTTCCTGGCCGCTGCGCGAAGGCGAGGACGCCATTCCGCTCGCCCGCCAAGCCGCGCTCGACGACGAAGGCTCGGCCATCGCCACCGCCGCCGAGCTCTGCCCATCGCGCCGAAGGCCGTCCCATCTGGGGCGTCCTGCGCGGCGACACCGACGACTTCGGCATCCGCCTCCGCCGCGCCTCCTCCATCGAAGAACACGTCCAGCTCTCCGTCCTCTTTAAACAATTCTTCGCCGGCGAACTCGAGCTGCTCTGCACCATGCCCGGCTTCTGGAACAAGGTCACTCTCTTCTATTCCGGCGGCGACGATTTCGCCGTCTATGGCGCCTGGGACGCTCTCATCCTCCTCGCCCGCGACGTCCAGCGCATCTTCGAACGCTTCGCCGAAGAGAACCTCAAGGACTTCCCCGGCCCCGAAGGCAAAACCATTTCGATGGCCCTCGCCCTCGCGCCCGAAGACTACTCCAGCCTCGCCTCCGTCTTTGAAGACGCCGGCCGCCGCCTCGACGTCGCCAAATCCACCGACAAGGATTGCTTCCATCTGCTCGGCCGCACGCTCGAATGGAAACAGCTCTCCGACGCCGCCGAGTTGAAGGACAATCTCGCTTCGATGACGCGCGACTTCGGCCTGCCCGCCGCCTATCTTCAGGATCTCTGTTCCATCTATCGCGAAACCAAACGCCAGGGCCGCTCGCGTCGCTCCGAGCGCCCGTGGCGTTTCTACCGCCGTCTCAGCCGCGTGCTCACCGGCTCGCGCTCCCGCGATTTTCAAAAGGCGCGCTCGGCGCTCATCGGCGGCCTCATCGGACGCAACGCCGCCAATTTCAAACTTCGCCCGTCGGGCCGCGTCGCGCTCGAATGGGCCCGTCTCTCCGTGGAAGGCTAAATGGATCTACCCAAGGAATTGCTGGAAGAGTTCCAGCCCACACCCGCGCCTGCCGCCGAACAGGCCGCCGCCGCGCCAACCGCCCCTCCGCCGCAGCAACAGCGCGAGCAGCCGAAGCCGCAAGGCCAGCCGCCGCGCCCACGCGACACCCGTCCTCCCCGTGACGATCGCCCTCCGCGCGAAGGCGGCCCTAATCGCGGCCGGGACGACCGCCGCGAAGGCGGACCCAATCGCGGTGGAGACCGCGGCCCGGGCGGACGCCCCGACCTTCCTCCCGATATCGAAATCGAGCGCCTCGTCGCCGACAGCCTCTATCTCGACAACCAGGCCCACGCCATCGTCAGCCGCATGCGCGACATGGACTCCGGCACCAAGAGCCAGTTGCGCCGCCTCTACAACGCCGTCCGCCGCGCCTGCCGCGCCCCGGAAAACGAGCGCCAGCACGAGTTCGTCATGCTCCGCGCGCGCCTGGCCTACACCATCGCCCGCCATTCGCTGCGCAGCCTCGATTCCCTCGAACGCCTGCTGCTCCAGGTCACCCGCAAGAACGACCTGCGCGGCTATGAGCGTTTCAAGGATCTGTTCGAGGCCATCGTCGCCTACAACGAGTAGGCCCCACGTCGAAAAGGATTGCTCATGAGTTCGCACACCGCACAAACCGAACTTAAGCTCATCGGTAAGTTGATTCTCGAAGGCGGCCTCGAATGCCGCACCGGCCTGCACATCGGCGCGGGCAAAGGCTCGCTCGAAATCGGAGGCGCCGATAACCCCGTCGTCAAGGATTCCTTCGGCCTGCCGTACGTCCCCGGCAGCTCCCTCCGCGGCCGCCTCCGCTCGCTGCTCGAGCAATCGACCGGAATGGCCGTCCCCTCCGAACTGGTCTACGTCTCCCGCCGCAAAGGCCAGGAAGTGCGCATCCATCAAAGCGACCGTCCCGACGACGAAATCTGCCTCCTCTTCGGCCGCAATCCCGGCCGCGTCGAGCGCGTCTCCGGCGGCGAAGCGGCCGAGTCCGCCTCCGCCACACCCGCCCGTCTCACCGTCTACGACGCCCCGCTCGTCCCCGAAAGCATCACTCCGCAAATGCGCGAGAATCTCGACGACGAGCTCACCGAAGTGAAGAGCGAGAACGCCGTCGACCGCATCACCTCCCAAGCCAACCCGCGCACCTTGGAGCGCGTCCCCTCCGGCGCGCGCTTCCATTTCCGCCTCGTTCTCGACGTGCTTTGCGAAGAAGACCGCGTCCTTCTCGCCCGCGTCGTCGAAGGCCTCCGCCTGCTTGAAGACGACTCCCTCGGCGGCGGCGGCTCGCGCGGCAGCGGCCGCGTCGCCTTCTCGGGTCTCAAGCTCACCTGGCGCAATCGCGCCTTCTATTCCTCCGGAGCCGCGGAACAGGATCTGCTCGCCGCCGGCGATCTCGCCGCGCTTCAAGCCCTCGCCTCCGATCCCGAATTCTCCTCGAAGCTCACCGAAGCCTGATGCCCGCCGGCTTTCTCGTCAAACTCCGCCCCACCGGCCCCTGGCGCATCGGGCACGACTCCGGCGCGCGCGATCGCGTCGGCTTCCTCTATCACAGCGACGCCCTCTTCTCCGCCGTCACCCAAGCCATGTCTGCGCCTCGGCCACATCGAGGACTGGCTCGCCGCCACCGCCGAAAACGCCGCCGGCCCCGCCGTCTCCTTCAGCTCCTGCTTCCCGTTTCACCGCGACACCCTGCTCGTCACGCCGCCCAATCATCTCTGGCCCCCTCCGCCCTCGCCCAAGCTGCGCTATAAAGGCGCGCGCTTCATCCCGCTTTCGCTCGCCTCCGCGCTCATCGCCGGTCTTCCCATTGAAGAGGACCGCTGGATTCTCGACGGCCCCAGCGAATGTCTCCTCCCCATCGGCAAAGGCCCCGGCTTCGGCCCCTTTCGCGCCGCGCTCCGCTCCCGCGCCGCCGTCGACCGCCTCGAACCCGGCCGCATCGACGCCCACTCCACCGCCTGCCTCGAATTCGCCGAAGGCGCCGGCCTGTGGTTCGCCGCCGCTTTCTTCGACGACGAAGCGCGCGACCGCTGGGCCGCCCCCGTTCGCGCCGCCCTCCGCCTGCTCGCCGATTCCGGCTTCGGCGGCGAACGCTCCCTCGGCTGGGGCCATTGCGAAATGCCCGAAATCATCGCCGGCCATTTGCCCGCGCTCGTCCTCTCCACCCCTCCCGCCGCCGAAGCCGCCGAGTCCGCCTATTGGCTGCTCTCCCTCTTCGCCCCCTCCGCTTCCGACTCCGTCGATTGGACGCGCGGCAGCTACTCGCTCCTCGCCCGCTCCGGCCGCTTCGAAAGCCCCGGCCAATGGGGCGCGCTCAAACCATCCGCCTCGCTCGTCGCCGAAGGCTCCGTCCTCTTCGCCTCCTCCGAACCGCGCGGAGCCGCCCATAACATCGCTCCGCCCCACTTCCCGCACCCCGTCTTCCGCTCCGGCTTCGCTCTCTCCATCCCCATCCCCTGGCGAGGGAACGCATGAAGTACCGCGTCACCTGCGTCACTCCCACCCTCGTCGGCGACGGCCAGCGCCTCTCGCCCATCGACTACATGGTCTGGAAGGATCAAGTCAACATCCTCGACCAGCGCCGCATCTTCCGCCTCCTCGCCAAAGGCCCGCGCCTCGAAGGCTACCTCGCCCAGTTGAAGAAATCCGAGAAGCTCGACTTCGCCTCCTGGGGCGGTTTCGCTCAAAGCTACGCCGGCCGCCGCATCCCGTTCGAACACGCCTCGCTCACCCCGGCCTGGGAAAAAGCCCGCGCCGAAAATCTTTTCATCCCCACCTTCGCCTCCGGCTTGCAAGGCCCGTTCCTTCCCGCCAGCGCTCTCAAAGGCGCGCTCCGCACCGGAGCCGTCCACGCGCAGTGGACCCGCCACGGCATGTCGGGCATCGCATCGAAACTCGAAGCCGGCGACCCTCGCGCGCTGCGCCGCCTCACCGCCCCCGCCGAAGAAACGCGCTCGGCCCCGGCGGAGCCAACGTCATGAAGCTCCTCTCGGCCGGCGATTCCGCTCCCGCCCAAGGCCGCTTCCGCGTCTATCTCCTCCGCGTCTCAACCCTCGAATCCCGAGGCGGCGGCAAGCTCGAACTCGCCTGGAAACAAGCCCCCCGCGGAGCCTCCAAGCGCCCCGACGACGCCACTCCCGCCTTCGCCGAAATGGCCGACCCCGGAACATCCTTTGAAGGCGATTGGCGCGAGAACGATTTCCTCGCCCAACCGGAAACCGTCCGCGCCCTCAAACGCCGCGAACCGCCCTTCCCGCGCCGCCATCTTCGCCGCCGTCAACGCCGCTTCCGCCCAACAACTGGCCATTCACAAACACTACGCGCAGACCGCCGGCCTCGCCCGCCTCGCCGCCTCGCTCGATTCCCTCGAGCACCAACTCGCCTCGCTCGCCGCCAGCCCCCACGCCTGCATGTTCTCCATCGGCTGGGGCGGCGGTTTTCTCACCAAGGCCGCCTTCCTCGACACCACCGACGCCGCCTACCGCTCCATCCTGAAACAATCGGAGTTCTACGCCCGCGCCATCCAGTCCGGCCTTCCCTTTCCCAAAACCCGCCGCGTCGTTTTTCAAGACGGCGAGCCCGCCACCCTCCCCGGCTGGGTCATCGTCGACTTGGCCGCCTGAGTCTTCATGAAACCCGCTTGGCCGTGTATTCGATCGTCTGATCGCCGCCCGGAATCTCCACCGTGAACTTGATAACGTCCCCGCTCACCTTCCCCTTATAGTTCACCTGCGCTTCATTACCATCGAAGCTCACCGTAATCGTGAACGACAAATTGTCCCCGTCGACTTTCCCGTCCGTAATCGCGGACTTTCCAAACCGGTCGCTCGACGTCTCGCCCGTCAGCTTATCGCCTTCCACCTTAAACACGAACGTCCGCTCCACCGTTCCATTCGGCGTCTCGGCCGTCCCCTTCCATTTGCCGCTCACATCCGCCGCCGAGGCGCTGAAAGCGAACAGGACAATCAAAATCGATAGAAGTTTCATCGCTCAACCTCCTCCTAACTCTGCTCGATTCCCGCGCCGCCGTCAAGCGCCCCGTTACTCCTCCCGCAGCGCCGCCATCGGATCGATCCGCACCGCCCGCCGCGCCGGCCCGAACGACGCCGCCAGCGCCACCGCCAGCAAAATCACGGGCATAGCGGCGAAAGTGAACCCGTCGAGCGCCGTCACCCCGTACAGCATCGACTTCAAATAGCGCGTCGCTCCCCACGCGCCCGCCAGTCCCGCCACCGCCGCCAGCGCCGCCAGCGCAACGCTCTCGCCCACCACCAACCGCGTGACGTGCCGCGCCGTCGCTCCCATCGCCACGCGAATGCCGATCTCCCGCGTCCTCCGCGTCACCATGTACGACATCACCCCGAAAACTCCCACCGCCGCCAACACCAAGGCAAACGCCGCAAACGCCCCGATCAGCGCCAAGTGAAAACGCTGTGGCGCCAGCGACGCCGCCAGCCGCTCCTCCATCGTCTTCACGTCGAACACCGGCTCGTTCCGGTCCACCGCGTGGACCTGCCCTTCCACATCGCGAATCGCCGCGCGCGGATCGCCCGCCGTGCGCACCACGAACGTCATCCGCGTAAGGAAGGGTGCGTCGGTCTGGCAATCGCAGCGATAGATCAGCGGTTCCGCCTCGGCGCCCAGTTCATTCCCTCGAATGTCGCCCACCACCCCCATGATCGTCTCCCAATCCTCCCCCTGCACTCCAATCCGCCGCCCCACCGGCTCTTCATTGGCGAATATGTGGCGGACCAGCGCTTCGTTCACGACCACCACCCGCTTCGATTTCACGGTGTCCCCCGCCTCGAACAGCCGTCCCCGCCGCAGTGGAATCCCCATCGTCGCGAAGAACTCGCGGCCTGTCTGCATTTCACCCACCATCGGCCGCTGCGCCATCGGAACCGGCGCGCGCCCGAACACTTGAATCAGCGAGCCTCTCCACGCATGCCCGCCGCTCAGCGGAACGTCGGTAGCCACCGCCGCCCTGCGCACCATCGGCAGTTGCCTCATGCGCCCCAGCACCTCGTCGTAGAATCGCTTCTGCCCTTCCGCCGTCGCATAACTCGCGCCGCTCAAATTCACCTTCATCGTCAGCAGGTTCTCCGCCGGGAATCCCAAATCCGTCCCCGCCAATTTCACAAAGCTCCGCGCCAGCAATCCCGCTCCGATCAGCAGCACCAGACAAATCGCCAACTCCGCCACCACCAACATCTGCCGCAGCCGCACTCCGCCGCGCCCGCCGCTCAACGAATGGCTCCCGCCCTTCAACGCTTCCTGAATGCCCACTCCCGCCGCCGCCAGCGCCGGTGCCATCCCGAACACCAGGCCCGTAATTAAAGTCAGCCCAAAGGTGAACACCAGCGTCGTCGCGTCCATCGCAATCGCCGGATAGCGCTGAAGCACCGCCGGCTGCCACGCGTTCAATCCCTCCACCGCCAGATACGCCAGCGCGATGCCCGCCAACCCGCCCGGCAGCGCCAACGCCACGCTCTCCGTCAACACCTGCCGGACGATTCTCCCGCGTCCCGATCCCAACGCCATCCTCACGGCGATCTCCCGCCTCCGCGCCGACGCCCTCGCCAGCAGCAGATTCGCCAGATTCGCGCAAGCGATCAGCAGCACCAGCCCCACCGCCCCGCTCAACACCAACAGCGCCGGCCGCACGTTCCCGGTCAACCTCTCTTGCAGCGGCGTCGCCCAGATCGCCATACGATCCAGAAACCCCGCGCGCTCGAACTCCTTCGGATACTCCTCTCTCAGCGCCCGCGAGAGCCTGCCCATCTCCGAGCCAAGCGCCTCCCCGCTCACCCCGCGTCTCAATCGCGCCACGATATTTACCATCCGCATCGGCCGCGCCGCCGACCGCGGTCTCTGCATCGCTTCGTCCATATCCAGCGGCCTCCACAACTGCGCGCCTTGCGGGGCGTCGAACCCTTGCGGCATCACTCCGATCACCGTATACGGCAGCCGGTCCAGCAAGATCGTTTTCCCCACCGCGCGCGTGTCGCCTCCCATCCGGCTTCGCCAAAAACCGTAGCTCGCCACCACCACCGGCGGCGCTTTCGTTCCCTCCTCGTCCACCGCGAGATACCGTCCCATCGCCGGCCGCGTTCCCAACACCCGGAAGAAAGAAGGCGTCACCTGCGCCACCTCCAGTTGCTCCGGCTTCTCGACGCCCGTCCGGTTCACCGTCGCCGAGTCGAAAGCGCCCACGTCTTCGAATACCCGGTTCTCCTCCCGCAGGCTGTAGTAATCGGCCCCGAGGCCCATCTCCGGCATGCGCCCCATCCGCTCGCTCAATCCAATACACTCGCCGCGAATCCGGATACGGCAGCGGCCGCAACAGAATCGTATCCACGATGCTGAAAATCGTCGTGTTCGCGCCAATGCACAGCGCCATCGACAGCGCCGCGATCCCCGCCAGCATCGGGTCCCTGCGCATCCCTCGCGCCGCATAGCGCAAATCCTGAATTAAGCTGTCGATCATGTTCAACCTCCGCGCGTCCCTGCACTCTTCCTTCCGCTGCGCCCAATCGCCAAACTCCCTCCGCGCCGCGTACCTCGCCTCTTCCTCGCTCATCCCCGCCGCGAGGTTTTGTTCCGTCTGTTTCTCCAGATGAAAACGCAGTTCCTCGTCCAACTCCCGCTCCGCCCGCCCTCGCCGCAACAACGCCCTCATCCGCAGCCACAGCATCTCAAGCCATCCGTGCGATTCCCGAAATCGCCGCCGACAGCCGCTCCCAATCGGCCGTCTCTTTCTCCAACTGTTTCCTTCCCGTCTTCGTCAGCGAATAATACTTCGCCCTCCGGTTGTTCTCGCTCTCGCCCCACTCGGCCGCGATCCACCCCCGCTGCTCCAGCCGGTGCAGCGCCGGATACAGCGACCCCTGCTGCACCTGCAACACGTCGCTCGAAAGCTGTTTAATCCGCTGCGCCACCGCCCAGCCATGCATCGGCTCCAGCGCCACCGTCTTCAAAATCAACAAGTCCAGCGTCCCCTGCACCAAATCCACCGGCCTGCTCATCGCCTCTCCTCCCGCCAACGACAACAGCATACACCCTCTCTTGTCGATAAGCAAGGGGTAAAAGAACATCCATAGTCTCTCTATGCCATCTGTGAGAATTCTAAAGTTACAACTTTAAATTTCTCAAACATCAGACAACGTCTAACAATTGAGTTTTCTAAACTTATACCTTATAATTCTCATATGCCCTTCACCGCCCGGCGGCTCTCCCCCATCGTCCTCGAAGCCACCCGCGCCTTCCCCGCCGTCGTGCTCACCGGGCCCCGCCGCGCCGGCAAAACCACCCTCCTCCGCCGTCTCTTCCCCCGCGCCGCCTACATCCTTCTCGAGGACCCCGACATCCAGGCCCGCGTCCGCGCCGACCCTCGCGGCTTCCTCGACGCGCTCACTCCCCCCGTCCTCATCGATGAAATCCAGAACAACCCGGAGCTGTTCCCCTATGTCCGCTCGCGCATCGACCAACGCCCCGCCCTCACCGGCCAGTGGCTTTTCACCGGATCGCAAGAAGCTCCCCTCATGCAAGGCGTCACCGAATCGATGACCGGCCGCGCCGCCATCCTTCAACTGCTCGGCCTCAGCCGCGCCGAAAGCCCCCGCGTCTCCCTCATCGCCGGCGGATTCCCCGAAGCCATCGCCCGCCCCAAAACGCGCGCCCTCTGGTTCAGCTCCTACATCCAAACCTATCTCGAGCGCGACGTCCGCTCCATCGCCGCCATCCGCGACCTCGGCACGTTCCGCCGCTTCCTCTCGCTC
Organism: uncultured Acidobacteriota bacterium; assembly: GCA_963823105.1. Classification (GTDB taxonomy): domain Bacteria; phylum Acidobacteriota; class Terriglobia; order Bryobacterales; family Bryobacteraceae; genus JAJYKC01. The sequence continues at coordinate 132,667 of CAWGKC010000001.1, read as the reverse complement.
GTCGCCAGCCGCCACGGCCAACTCCTGAACCGCACCGATCTCGCCGCCCCGCTCGGCGTCTCCGTCCCCACCCTCAACCAATGGCTGCACATCCTCGAAATCACCGGCCAGATCGTCCTCGCCCCTCCCTACTTTCAAAACTTCGGCAAGCGCCTCGTCAAATCGCCCAAAGTCTACATCGCCGACTCCGGCCTCGCCTGCCATCTCCTGGGCATCGCCTCGCCCGCCGAGCTCGAGCGCTCCCCCTTCCTCGGCGCCCTATTCGAAGGCTTCGTCGCCTCCGAAATTCTCAAAAGCCAGGTCAACGCCGGCGCCCGCAAAGAGATCTACCACTTCCGCGATCAGCAGGGCCTCGAAGTGGACTTCCTTCTTCCCGGCCGCGAAGGCAAGCCCTGGCTCGTCGAATGCAAAGCCTCCCGCACCGTTCTACCGCCCATGGCCGCGCCGCTCCAGTCGCTCGGCCACGCCATGGCCGCGGTCCATCCCCGCCTCCTCGTCGTCCATCGCGCCTCCCCCAGCGCCCCGCCCACCCGCGCCCTCGCCCCCGGCGTCGAAGCGCTCGACGTCTCCTCCTTCGTCGAGGAACTGGCCGCGCTGCATCCTCACTCTTCCCGCAGCGCCTCCAGCGGATCCAAACGCGCCGCCCGCCGCGCCGGCAAATAGCTCGCCGCCGCCGCAACCGCCAGCAACACCGTCGCCGCTCCGGCGATCGTCCCCGCGTCCCCCGCCGCCACGCCGTAGAGCCGCGCCTCCACCAACTTCCCGCACGCCAGCGCCGCCGGTATCCCCACCGCCAGCCCTAGCGCCACCAGCGTCAGCGACTCGCCCATCACCATCTTCAACACCATTCCCGGCCGCGCTCCCAACGCCATGCGAATCCCAATCTCGTTCGTCCTCCGCGCCACCGCGTACGCCATCACTCCATACAACCCGATCGCCGCCAGCAACAGCGCCAGACGCGCCAAAAAATCCCGCCAACTTCGCCAGCAGCCTCTCCTGCCCCAGCGAGCGGTCCACCATCTCGCTCAACGTCGCCACCTTTGCCACAGCCACGTTCGGATCTTCGGCGCGAATCACCGAACGAATCTGCGAAATCAACGCCGTGGGGTCCCCCTTCACCCGCACCACCAGATCGTTCAACCCACCCGCGTCCCGCTCCTGGTCGTTATCAAGAAACAACATTGCGCGCGGTTTCTTCCGCAGCGCGGCGAATTTCGCGTCCCGCACCACGCCCACAATCTCGTAATCGGATTTATCTTGTCCCTCCAGCCGACACGCGCCGGCCCAGCGGCGATCCTTGGGAATACAGCATCTTCGCCAGCGTCTCGTTCACAACCGCCGCGCGCTGCGATTCCGGCCTATCCTGCAGACCAAACCCTCGTCCCGCCATCATCGGCATCCCCATCGTCTCGAAATACCCGGCGTTCCCACCAGGTCGCCACCGGCGATCTTCGCGTTCGCCTCCTTCCGCTCCACTCCGGCCGGCCAGACGCGACTCACCCATGTCCCTTCGCCGAAGTTGAGCATCGAAAAACTCACCGCCTCCACGCCGGGGAGCGCCCGGACTCCGCGCCTCAATCCTCCGGCTCAAACTGAACAGCGCCGGCCCCTTCCACTGGCTCGCTTCCGTGTCCAGATTCACCAGCACCACGCGGTCCTTATCGAACCCCACATCCGCCCTTTCCAGCTTTCCCAGCGTCCTCAAAAACAACCCCGCGCCGATCATCAGAAACAGCGCCATCGCCACTTGTCCCGCAACCAGCGCCTGCCCCAACCGGCTGCGCGAATGTCCCGCCCCCATCCCCGTCCGCTCCTTCAACGCCGCCCCCGGCTCCAACCCGCTCATGCGCAGCGCCGGCGCGATCCCGAACAACAATCCCGTCGCCACAGCCAGCCCCAACGTGAACAACAGCGCCAGCGCGTCCGGCGCTACGTCCATTGGCACAGGATCGGGTCCGCTCGCCACCATCGCCAGCAGCACCGGCCCTCCCCACCACGCGAACAGAACCCCCAGCGCCCCGCCCAGCAGCGACAACACCATGCTCTCCGAAAGCAACTGCCGCACCAGCCTCCCGCGGCTCACTCCCAGCGCCAAGCGCACCGCGATCTCCCTCCGCCGCCCCGCCGCCCGCGCCAGCAGCAGGTTCGCCACGTTGGCGCATGCGATCAACAGCACCAGCCCCACCACCGCCATCAAGATTTTCAGCGGCTCGGAAAACTCGAAACGAAGTTCGGAGATCCCTTGCGCCGCCGGAGTTAATATGGCCTTGGCCTTACGCATCGCCGCCAGCCGTTCCGCCGACGGAGCCGTTCCCGCCGCTTCGTGCTGCCACTGCTGGTAAACCACGTTGGTGCTCGCCTGCGCCTGCGCCAGCGTCACTCCCGGCTTCATCCGCCCCATCAGCCAGAAGCGTCTGCACCTCCGGATTCCCGAACACGTCCTCGTCGATCCACGGCTGCGCCTGCTTCAGCATCGTGAGCGGAATCCACAAATCCGGCGATTCGTCCAGCACCGTTCCAAAAAATTCCGGAGCCGCCACGCCAATCACCGTATAAACCGTCCCACCGAAGGCCACCGTCTTCCCCAGCGCGCCCGCGTCCCGCCCCATTTTCCGCGTCCAAAACGCGTGGCTCAACACCGCCACCGGATGCCCTCCCGGCGTCGTGTCGTCTTCCGGCGTCAGAACCCTCCCCATCGCCGCGCCCACGCCCAGCATTGAAAAATAGTTCCCCGACACCAGCCGCACCTTCAGCGGCTCCAACTCCGTCCCTGCCCCGGCGATCCTCCCGTGAACGTCGGCGCTCATGCTCCCCATCGCCGCCACTTCCGAAAACACGCGGTTATTCTTTCGCAATTCCTTGAAAAACGGGAATGCATAAAGATCAGTCGGCCCGTCCGGAAACCCGATCGCCAACCCGCTATTCCGCCCTTGCCCCAATCAGCACCAGCCGCCCCGGCTCCTTCACCGGCAAACTGCGCAGCAGCAGCGCGTCCATCACGCTGAAAATCGCCGTGTTCGCGCCGATCCCCAACGCCAGCGACACCACCGCCACCGCCGCGAACCCCGGACTCCGCCTCAGCATTCTCATCCCGAACTTCAGATCTTGCGCCAGGTTGACCATGGGTTTTCCCGTTCCCGCCGCAATTCCGTTTCCATCTTCAACCCCAACAAAAGAAATAGCTCCGCCTTCGCCGCGGTCCCCTTCCCCGTCCGGTTATGGGAAACCGCTTCCTACCCGTGACACGCCTGCCACGACGCCTTACGGTAGACGCTTCAGCTTCACTTCGATCTCCTTCACCGTCCGCGCCGTATGCACCGCCGGGTCGCGGCCATCCCGCGGCTCGACCATGATCCAGTCGCCGTAGCCCGGAGCCGTCACCCGCATTTCCATCGGCACGGCCGGCACCACATACGAAAACGAACCGTCGGCCGCTAGCTCATCGTCCTCGTAGTATTCCGGCGCTCCCGCCCTGCTCATGACGAAGCGGGCTCTCAGCGCGGCCCCGGTAGCGGCGTCGCGAACGACACCGTTGATCTTCCTCCCAGGGTAGATCACGACGCGAACGCCGCTCACGGTTTGGCCAGCCCTTACCTCCACCGTCGGAGCCTCCTTTCCAGGGGGCGAATTCACGCCCCAACCGGTGTCGGGATAAAACGCTTCCGGCTTCGTCGTGCAAATCATGTTCCTGCCCGGAACCACTCCGTCGATAAGAAACGATCCGTCGCCCTCCGACAGAGAATAGATCGTCTTATCCGCCGCCGCAACGCTTGGATTGAGAGCGTAGACCTTCACCCCCGCAACGGGTCCCCCTTCGCTGCTCACGATGACGCCGGAAACGGTTCCCGTCTCCGAGCCGGCACAATTTATATTCCCGGCCGCTAGAAATGCGAGAGGTACGATCCAAAGAACTTTATTCATGCCTCAGCCAACGCCGCCTATACCTCGGCCCGGGATCGTCCGCTCGTAGATATCCTTTTGGCGGCCGCCCCCAGGTTTCCCCGATCGTTTTCCCTATATTCGAATCCAGGGTCACGAATTCTAAATAGCACAGTCGAAGCGGAATGGCGCGAAGTTAGCGATCGCCTGCGCCATGCGGCGCACACCACAGGCACGGAACCGGGAAGCTTTAGACGCCGGTGATTCCCGGCAGCCAGCGCACCGCATTTTCGCGAAAGATTTTTTGTACAGCCTTCTCCGGGAGGCCGAGGCCACGAACTTGACGGTCCCGGTAGGTGATCGAATCCCTTGTCGCGAAAAACTTCCAGTCCAGCTCATGCGTCCGCTGCAACCGCTCAGCCGCTTTGGCGTCGTCCCCCGATTCGAGTACAAAGTCCGTGCCATAAAGCACGCGGTCCTGATATTTCGCCAGGAACCGGCGCGCCTGTTCATGATCGCCTCGCACGAAGTAGCGAACACGAGCCGCCACGTCGACTGCAAAGTTCGGATACGTGTCCAAGCGTTTCGCCAGCCGATCCCAATGCTCTTCGTCGCTGCCAACGTGGCAACCCACGACGCGAAGCTTGGGATGACGTTCCAGGATGCGATCCCGCGCCGCCAGTATCGCCTCTTTCGAAGGCGCACCCTGCCGGCCACGCATGTGCCATTCGGGGTGTTGGCTGTAATAGGCGATCTCCGGATTGTCCTTGTCCAGCGGCAGCCACGCCCCATCCGGTTCCCCGAGATGCGCAATCAGCGTCTTCCCCGCTTTCTGAATCGCATCGAAAACCGGTGTAAACGCGGCATTGTCGGGCAGAACGTAATCCCCGGAGCGGGCGCGAATCCCCATGCCGACGTTCTTCCAGATCTTCACCGCGATGGCGCCGTTGTCGAAAGATTGCTTGATACCGGCGATGGTCCGTTCGGCGAAGCCGGAGTTTTCAAACCCGCGAGCGTCGAATGCCGTGGCCCAAGCAATTCGTCCCTTTGTCGCGCGATAGACCTCGGCGGCGCCGCGAATCGTTTCCTCCAGATCGGATGTCTCATCGCCAATCGCGTGCGACACGCAAATGCTCAAGCAGCGCCAGCGCTCCTTTTCCAAGGCGGCGAACAACTCGGGAGCGAGTCGGTGGATATGCGTGTGCGTATCGATGCGCTCCACCTGCGCCGCGGCAGCGCGCGAACCCGTCAGCGCCGCGGCCGCCGGAATGCACGCCAACAGCCGCCGCCGGGTCATCCGCGTAACACGTTCCTTTTTTATCCCTCCGCTCATCTCCCCGTCCATGTTACTCCGGCTTCACTTCCAGCAACAGATGCTTCTCGAATTGGACATCCAGCGTGGCGGAAGGCCCCCGCACCGTTCCCAGATCCTTGCCCTCCTCGTAGTCGGTCACATGGTATGCCCGATCGGAAAGCCCGCGCAGCGTGATCTTGCCATTCCACTGCGGAGCGAAGAAAGCGTAGTACATGCTCCCATCCTTTCGAACCGCGTGAGCCTCCGGCCGGTCGAACCCGATGTCGTAGAGCGTCCCCTCATACTCCCCGCGAGACAGCATTTTCTCTTTGTAAATGCGAATCCACTTTTCGAAATTCGCCTCCCGCGCCGGCGTAAGATCGCCGCGCTTCCTCTCCGCGGACCCTTCCGGCCACGTGAAGTTGCTGCCAATCACTCCGCCCACGCCAACAGTAGAGGCGAAATCGTCCTTGGTCATATCGACGTGATCTCCGAAGTACGCCACCGCGTCCCCTTGCAGCGCCTTCAGCGTCTTGCCCTTCGTGCGCACCTGCCAGGCCGATTCGGGATCGGACGCCACCGACATGTTCAGGAACGGCAGCGTGAAGAACGAATAGGCCGTCCCGCACGGACAGAACTCCACCAGCGCATCCGGTTTCACCTGCCGCGCCGTGTCGTAGAGAGCTTCGAAAAACTTTGGCATCCCCTCCACCGAATCTTCCGGCCGGGCGTGATGATGCGCCGGGTTGTAACACGGCGGCGCGCCGTTCATATGCTGGCCGTCCAGCTTCAGCCCGTCGAAGCCCCAATCCTTCAGCGCCTTCACCACGATGGCCTGATGGTAAGCCACCACCGCCGGATAAGCCGGGCACAGATACCACGAGTTCCAATACGAGATCTTCTGTTTGCTGCCGTCCGCGTTCAGCAGCAGCCAGTCCGGATGGTTCTTCACCAGCTCCGAACCCGGATCGGCCGCCAGCGGCGCCCACCACAACTGCGCCTTGAAACCTTCGGCGTGAATTTTGTCCACCAGCGCCCGCATATCCGCGTCGCCATTCGGGAACTTCTTCGGCTGCGGGTACCAATCCCCTTGCGCCACCTGCCAGCCGTCGTCGAGCGTCACCCAGGTGAAGCCGAGTTTCTTCACGATCGGCAACGCGCCGTAAATCTGGCTCGGCGTAATCTTCCGGCCATATCCCCACGCGCACCAAATAGGACCGAACGCGCTATCCGGCGACGCGTCGAAATGAACGCCCTGCGCGATCATCACCGCCCTGTAATCGAGCAGCGTTTGAAAATAGTCGCCCCGATGCACCGCGGCGAAAGTGCGAAACGTCTTCACCGTCGCGCCCGGCTTCAACACCTGATTCCGCTTGTACTCCACCGCCACCGTCGCCCGGTCCGCCTCCGGTTCCGTCACCGGCAGCGAGACCAGCTTCGGAGCCATTTCCAAATGACCCACTCCAATGCCCGCGTCTCGACTCCACACATCGATCACCGGCGTCCCGCCGCCATAATCGGGCGCGTTCATGCCCAGATAATTTTCCTGCTTGAACCCCGCCTTCAACGGCAGCACCCAATCCGGCCGCTTCTCGTAGGAGCCGCTCTGATAAGACCAGAACGCCGGTTGAGCGTCCGTGGCGGGAGCGCGAATCGAGTAATGCTGATTCGTCCACCCGTCCACGGACAGATCGGACTTTCCCGTGTTCGTGTAGGCGACCTCGAAAAACGCCATCCGCGGGAACTGATCGTAAACCGTGACGGTAACGGTCTTCTTCAACGAAGGAGCCGTCCCCATCAGCACCGTTTGGAAACCCGATCCCAGCCGGTCCCGGACAGCCTCGCGCTTCTGGCTTTGCAAGGCGAAATCGGTCACGTCGTTGCCGGATACGCGAAGGAATTCCGACGGAGTGAAATCGCCGATCACCCGTTCCCGCCCTCCCAGCAACGCGATCACCCGGCTATGCATGGCGCCGTCAAACTCAATGCGGATGTCCTTGCCCGCGACACTCGCGCCCTGCGCGGCGTAACCCGGTGCGCTCGCCAACGCAAGCAGAACGAAGGATAGGAAAGCTCGATTCATCGGCCTCATCTTATCAGTTATGTCGATTTTCGCTCCGGCCTTCTTCGATTTGAAACAAATCGTCGGCCCGCCCGCCGCGGGCTCTTTCCGGGATCACCGTGTCCGCGGTGCTGGACGATGCCCGGCATCGACTGAAGCAACAGCCCGTTTTGGTGAACTTGTGTTCCACGTTCCGAGTCTTTGTTCGTCCGCACCGAAGGAAATTCCAGGCCGGAACCGCTTCAAAACCCTCTTCGAACGGCAGTATTGATCATGCGCCGCGGCTCTTGATGTAATTCATCGAAACTGAAGAGAATCGCATCCGGTGAAAATCTCCCAAATCGTACCGCACACCGCTGCAAACGCGGAAACCCCTACCTACGGCATCGTTCGCCGCCGTCAAGAACTTGAAAAGGACAAAATGTTAGAGTGTTTCCAGGGGCGCATGGTGGCATGGAGATTACTTTAACCATCCCCGACGAACTCGCCCGCCAGATCGTTCCGGAGGGCCTCGACCCGTCGCGCCAAGCGCTCGAAGATATGGCAGTCGAAGCTTACCGTGCCCACCGCCTCACAGGCGCGCAGCTCCGTCGCGCACTTGGCATCCCGTCGCGGTACGAGTTCGACGCTTTTCTGAAGAAACGCGGGGTGTGGTTGGAATACTCGCTAGAGGATTTCCGGCGCGAGCGTGACATCACCGCGCCTTTGCTCGCGCAGCGGGGAGAGGAAGACAAGCAAGAACAGCGGAGCCCGTGACCGATTCGGCAGGTCGACGTCTGAACCAGAAGCAGTTGAGGGCAGCGCGTCAGGACACCTGAAGGTGTGTTCTCATCGGTGTTCGAGGTCGCACAGCGAAGATTACTGATGGGCAGTTGCATAGCCGCCGCAATCGGCGGCGCACCCATGTCGCTTAAGGCCATATTTTCAGAGAAAAATGAACGTTTTAGTTCAACCGTCGCTCGACGGTATCGCGGCCGAGCGGCTTTACACTTTTGCGATCAAGGTGGCGGAGACATCCGATGCGATGGAATTGCGCCGCCTCGCGGAACGCGAGGCCGTTTGGGCGCAACATTCCAGAGAACTAAACGGGCAGGTTCATGCCTATGAAGCGGCAGCGCGCCTTCTCGTCGACCTGCGCCTGTTGAAGTGGCAGGTAAAAGCGAACGCTTATGGCCTGGAACTTAAGTCACCGCCTCATCCGCGGCTTGGACCGCGCACATCCGAAAGTATCGAGGCATATAAGGATGGCGTGCGGCGAGCTCGCCCCAAGTTTGCACCATCAGTTTAGTGATGCGGGAATTAGGCGCTTTATCTCGGAGCTGGAGAACCCGCCTGCGGGGTCAAAGCGAAAAAGCATCTCGCTTCTTGTGGCAGACGGCAAAGAACTCTTTGCGCGGCTTTTCCCGAGCATCTCGCTCAAAAAGGAGGCGCGGCCCGACAATCTCAGGGAGGCGATACAGCCCTACCTTCAGCTGGTGCCAGGGGATCGGGATGATGCGGTGCGGGATGAATTCAGCAACATACCTCTCGGGGAAATATGGAGGTATTTCAGGTTTTTCTGGTCAATTCCGCAAACCTCCATTCCGGGAAGGCAGATGTTCTTTCTCGTTAGGGATCGCGCGCACCCCTGCCACGCGGTCATAGGAATTGCGTGTTTGGGCAATAGCCCATTGATGTCTCCGCAGCGGGATGAAGCAATTGGGTGGACGCCAGACCGCTTTAGGAAGCGTTTGGAAGAGGCGGCGCTTGCCGGCGATACCGGCACCCTGGAGTCGCTGTCCGATTACCTGGATCAGGTGCTTAGCCGCGCAATCGGAGGAGTAAATCCGAAGGGCCTGGCGAAGCCACGGGAAATTGAAGTTCCGGATGAACATATCATAAGCCGTCTGCAGAGGATGGCAGAAGAGTTTTCGGATCGTAGGGAGGGAGCGCTGCGAGAAGTTTCAGCCGCGTCCGAAGCCGGCGTCCCGCTCGTCATCCAGGAGCTGGAAACGATTGGCCCCGCACTACCGCCCGTCTCGCTTGAGGTTCTCGAACTCGAGGGGAAGCGGGCGCCGGGGAACACATCGGAGACGATCGCTAGGCAATTGCTCGTTGCCAAGAAGAGGGCCTTCGAGCTTTCACGCCTATTGCGCGCGAAGATGCTCTTCAAGCGCTTCGGGGGGCGATCACCGATCCTGAGCGCGTCGCCCTTGCGCTTCTTGATGAAGATTTCGGGTTCGCCTTGAGTACTGCCCTTTTCGCGACCAAGAGCGATCGCGTCGGCACCAATATTCTTGAAATAACGACCTGTGGGTCTATGGCGCCGTATAACAACGTGCTGGGCGGTAAGCTCGTGGCTCTTCTGCTTCTGAGTCCTGAAGTGGCTGACGATTACCTCCAGCGGTATGGAGACCGGGCTTCGATTATCAGTTCGCAGATGAAAAATGAAGAACGCAAGAAGGACTGCACTCTTGCGTGGCTGAATACGACGAGCCTCTATTCCCTCGGCAGCAGCCAATACGAACGCGTCCGCCTGGACGAGGGCGTGATTTCCCCCGACCAGAAAAAGATTTCGTTCGCGCATATAGGGGATACGGAAGGATTCGGCACTGTCCAGTTTTCCGAAGCAACCGCCCTGGCGGTTCAGAGTGCATTGGAGGAGCGCTTCCAGTTCCGCGCAGTTAACAGCATCTTCGGTGAAGGATTTAGCCCAAAATTCCGGAAGTTACGCGACGGCATGGTCATGCTTGGCTTCAATCCGACTGTGCTGATGAGGCATGATCGGCAGCGCCGGGTCTATTCAGTGCCGCTCTGGCCCGATGCGGATAAATTTCTGCGTGGGGAAGAGGTCTGCATCCCCGAATACCTGCGGGAGCCGTGGCGATTTCGCGATGCCACGGAGCGTATTGCTGAGTTCTGGCGCAAGAGATGGCTTGCAAGTCGCCTTGACCACGCGCCTGCGATTGAACGTGTCCGGGGAAGCAAGAAGAGGTTGTTGAGTGATGAGATAGCGCACCTGCCGGTGACGGAGAAGCGTATGAAGCCAACTGGTCGCAATCAGATTAAAGGGGAGGCGAATGTAAATGCTCCTCCCGCGGTGGAATACCAAGAGATTCCAGAGCTTCGCTTCTGGAAGGATCTCGCGCTGGCGGGTCCGGAGGTTTGTGCGGACGAACTATCAGCGGAACATCTCGCCCGGCTGCACGTGACGCAGGGGCTGGACGCTTTCCTCCTGAAAAAGGCCAAAGAAGGCTTCAGTATCGTGCTTACTGGTAACGCCGGTGATGGCAAAACGCATCTATTGAAGAGGCTGCAGGCATCGCTCAGCGGGATTGCAGTCGAGCCGGACGCGACTGCCGCCATGCGCCCGAACGACGTGAGCCCGATTCTTCGCGCGTGGAAGAAGGCGGCGCAAAAGGGCGATCCTTATTTCCTGGACGCCAAAGTCCCCCTGTATCCTCTGCGCCGGGCTTGCAAATCTTTTGAACCGTTGGAGGAGGTCAATCGCCAATGCCGGAATCGCCTGATTTACGAATCGAAAGCGTCCGACGAGGAGCAGGCGCGTAAACAGGTCCTCGTCGTGGATCTGAACCTACTCAACCCCTTGAATCAGGATTTCGTTTGTCCGCTCCTGAAGAAGCTGGTGGGAGATCCCGAAATTAAGCCAGTGGCCGGGCTTCAGCCGACAGCGATCTGGCTTGGAACCTTAGACACCTCTCCGATTCCCAAGTTCAGGAACGCCTAGTTAAGCTTTTCAGCCGTCTTGCGACGATAGGGCACAGAGTAACGGTGCGTGAACTTTGGATTTGGGCGGTACGTCTCCTGTTCGGCAAAGGTTCGGAGGATAAGAGGCCGGCACGTTCCCCTGGGCGCTGGTATTCCAGCAGGCTTTTTCATGCACACGATCGCTTAGATCAGCTCACTACTGCGTACCTTTGCCGATCCTTCCGCTCACAGCCATCCCGTGTGGGATTTTAGGCTGGAAAGCGGAAGCGTACCGGACGGCTGGAATATTGACGGCATGCCAACCCTGATGAGGATGGATGCGGAGAATTTCGTCGCCCTAAAGAGACGGTTCTATTTCGACCACAGCCAAGGTCAGGAAGCATTCTTTCTCGCTGGCGAGCGAGGGAAGGCTTTTATCGACGTGCTTCAGGAGAATAAGGCAATTGAGGAGAAATTCAAGCATTCCATTATTGAATCGATCAACCTCGCATACTGCCCGGTCCTTCGTCCAAAAATGACTACACGGCTGTTTCTATGGATAGGCCATCGCTATCATGAGCAGCCATCGCACGGATACATAGCAAACCAGAGCATCGCCGACAGCGAATTAGAACTGCTGCGGCCACGTCTCCCAAGCAGGATGACGGGAGCATTTCACTACCAACCCGACCACCTCCTGTTGCGCTACAAGTGCAAGGACAAGCAAGAGATCGTGATCAAAATTGATTACAACCTTTTCGTCGCCCTTGAAAAACTGCGACAGGAATTGCCGAGGCAGCTCCTTCCTGATCGCGAAGTAAACCGGCTTGAGGATCGCGCGGCCGGATCGCCGTTTAAGCCCGTCGCATCCGGCAACTCCAGATCGATCGGCGCACCGAAGCACAGCTCGTCTCGTCGTCAGGAGGAATTCGATTCCAAAAAACAGATTCTGTTCCTGAAGGCCCCAAAATCGACGGCCCCCCCCCCCCCCCCCCCCGCCGAAATCGACGAGGCCTCGTAAATACACTTCCTGCTCTGAATCCGCACCGCTCCCAGCGGATAGCCGTGGCGCCGGGCAGGTTCCTCCCGTTTCAAACGACATCTATCGTCTTGCCGCCTTCGAAAACCTGCACAATGCTTATGCCGGGGCGGACGGCGGTATTTCTCATCTATGCGATAGAGAGATTCACGGCGTTAAACCGGCAACATGTGTCGCCTCTTCGTCTGCTTTTAGTAAATCCGCCGCAGGCCGGGGCGCTCCTCACGAATATCGTTAAACTCCTAGATCGGGTACGGCGTGATTTTCTGCCGCGGATAGTCGTGGAAGTGCGAGGAACACAACGTCAGGTTGCCCGCCTCCAGCGCGCCCTCCTTTTCGATACGAAGGAACGGGAAATTATAGAAGAAAAGCTTGCCTCTGGCAGGCTTGAGCTGCTGCTGGATCGGAAGCCTGCCAGCCTGGATGACTTGCTTGATGAATTGAAGCAGAAGCCGGTGCGCATTGCGGCCGTGTTTGACGAAGCGCCAGTAAGCATCAGGCGCGGAGGCGCGGGTCTCCGCCTTCCGATCAGCCCGTTTTGCGTTCGGCGGAAGGTCCGGTTCCAGCATCGTTGGAATGAGCTTCGACTTGAGGTGACGTCAGGTGATCCACCTTTCTACGAGTTTCTTGAACTGGTTAAACACGCGGAGGGAAGCGAAGGCGAGGGCACTCCATACGCATATCCCGAAGCGGAAGGGTTGAAGAAAGCGGTTGATGACACGCTTGAACCGGACAGCTTCGGCGCTCAATGGTTCTTCTTGGCGGATCGAGTGCTCCCCGATGAAGGCGAGATGCACTCCCAACGGCTGCTGAGGCGGCGCGAGGGGCAGCGGCAAATTCTTCTTGCAGCGCGAGACTATGCTCCTCTCGCGCGGCTAATGTTGCCTACTTTCGAGGAAGAAGCCCCCAACCTGCTCATGCCCAATAAGGACCTGCAGGTTTTACTGGCTGAAGGCGCTCATCTGCTTGGAGCCGGACTGCTCGACCTTGTGAAATCAGACGGTCGAATCGTGCCCCCTAAGGTTATCGGACTTGTGGGAGCCCTGCTGGCCGCGCGCGCTTATCGAAGACGCTACCCCGACGCGCTGCTTGTGTCTACGGATTCCCAGCTTGCCCGGACCTGGCTGCGGCTTGGGAGCCAAGGCGAGCGCGGTGATTTCTTCGGGGTGAGGGAGGAGAACGGGCAAGTTGTCACGGAGTGCATCGAAGTCAAGACAGGCAAGGGAAAACCGCGGGATCTCGGGTCACCAGAGATAGAGACGGCCCGGTTACAGCTGAGCTCGACCCTGAATGCAGTAAAGGAAGGCCTTGGCGATACTGTCGCGGCCGAAAAGAAAGGCCACTACTTGGCCGCCCCTCGTAACGAGATGCTGAAGGAGGTTCTTGTTCACGGGTCGATGGCGCGGTACGCGGCTCCCGATCTTCGTAAGAAATGGGCCGAATGGCTCGAGAAGCTATTTGGCCCCAAGCCGGAGATGCCGATTCTTCGCGGGCTCATTTCTTATGTGGCAATCGGCAGTGCCGAGCCATCGAGAATTGAAATCATCCCGAAGAGCGACCCTCAACTGCGTCTGCAGCACATCACGGAAGTTGAGATCCAATCGCTGTTGAGCCTTGAAACCGACGACGAAGCGGACGACACGCCAATCAAAGGTGACGATGATCCTGGCGGTGGACCGGAAGGCGGAGGCAGCGGGCCAAGCGAAACAGCAGAGGACAGCCCTATTGAGGCTGAAACCAAGGAGGATGAGCCTGAGACCACCAAAGGGGCGCCCGCGGTTTCGATAATCCTCGGCAAGGCAGAAGACGAAAAGGTAGTCCGTTGGGAGCCCAGCATAAGCGGCAATCCGCATATGATGATCACCGGTCTTCCTGGAATGGGAAAGACCACCTGTCTTGTGAGCCTTTGCGAGCAGCTTGCCGCCGCCGAGATCACGCCAATCGTATTCTCGTACCACGACGACATTGATGAGCAACTTGCGCGCCTATTCCCCAAACTGTCGATGCATGACTGCACGAACCTGGGTTTCAATCCGATGCGGGTTCAGGTGGATGGGGCACTGGGGCATCTCGAGAACGCCGGGCAATTGAGGGACATCTTTGCGGCGATTTTCCCCGAGATCGGAGACCTTCAGCGTGAGGCGATCCGCAGCGCGCTGAAGGAAGCGTATGAGGCAAAGGGATGGGGCACCGCTAGAAAGAAGAAGGCCCCACAGGTTCCTGGGTTCCGCGACTTCCTGGTTACGCTACAAAAAACTCCAAAACCGGACGCTGGAAGGCGCGCGCTGTTAGCCCGCCTCGGCGAACTGGACGACTATGGATTCTTTAAGGCGCCGAGTGAAAGCCCCAGCCTGCTGCAGTCCGAAAAACCTGTAGTGCTGCAGATTCACCGCACGAACAATGAGGCGGTTCAACGGGCCTATGCGTCATTCGCGTTCTACCGTATCTATCAGGATATGTTCGGCCGAGGCAGGAAGAGCCGGCTGACGCACGCAATCATTTTCGATGAGGCCCATAAGGCAAGCCGCTTAAAGCTCATCCCGACGATGGCTAAGGAATGTCGAAAGTTCGGGCTGGCCTTAATACTTGCATCGCAGGAATCGAGGGATTTCGACCCGGCGCTTTTCACGGCCATTGCCAACTATCTGACCTTGCGCGTCACGGAAGACACGGCCCGGCATCTTTCGAAGATGACGGTGGCATCAGACCGGCAGCGTGGCGTCGCTGATCGCATGAAGCAACTACCGAAATATCATGCCCTGTGGCTTTGTTAATGCAGAAAGTCACCCGTCCAGATCGCGCTTCGTGAAAGCGAACTCGCTGCGCAAAAGAAGGAGAACATCAAGTAGTGTTTGCCCTCCCAAAACTCTCCACAAAGAGGCGGGAGGTATCGAAGGCGTCGATTTCATTGAACCTCCATGCGTCCCACTGACACCATTGCGCATTTATCGCAGGACGACCGCTCCCGAAAAATGACGTTGGAAGGACCAGCCGCGATCCGCCAGCATGCATATATGCCCCCTACGTGCGCTCGGAGGCGGCTTACCTTCGTGGTTCACCTCATTGGCCAACATGGTGGTTTGGCTTCTGATCTGTCGATGTGTTCGAATTAGTAGTGTAGAGTCTTATGGCGCGTCAGCGAATCATGGTTCCGTACCCACCCGATGTGATTGCTGAGATTGACAAGATCGTTAGCCAGGGAAAGCGCACCGCCTTCTTGGTCGAATTAGCGAAGCGCGAAATCAAGCTCGATCGCCAGCGGCGAGCCCCTGAAAGCGGCGACCGGAGCGTGGAAAGCGGAGGATCACCCCGAGTTGGCGGAGAAAGCCGCCCAGTGGATTCGCGAGATCCGTCACGAGTCCGTCAAGCGATACGAGAAAATCCGACAGCACCGGGAAGCCGAATAGATGGCTTCGACCTGCCTGCTGGACAGTACCGTCATCATCGACGTAATCAACGATCGAAATGGCCGCAGCCAATTGCTTGAAAAATTGCTTGCGGAGGGAACTCTGCTTGCCTGCTGCTCGATCAACGTCACCGAGGTTCATATGGGAATGCGCCCCAATGAGGCCGGGAAGACCGAGGAATTTCTCGCCAGCCTGGAATTCTATCCGGTGACGTGGGAAATCGCCAAATACGCCGGATCGTTATATCGGGAATGGCGGCAGAAGGGCTTGGCTCTGGCGCTGCCGGACCTCACGGTTGCCGCTGTAGCGATCGGCAACGGGCGTTCGCGGCTCGCGACGGATAACCCCAGGGACTTCCCCATGTCGGAATTGCGCTTTTTCCCGCTCCCCGTAACGCGGACGCCAAATGCTGTTTTGTAGAACAACACCTGTCAAGCGCGAAGTTCAGAACCCTTTCGCCGGGACGCCGGGAGTTGCTGTAAAGCGCCGCGATGCCGGCTTGGCGAGATCGTCGGGAATCTGGACGGTTACGTTCATGGCCCTCTTCCTTAGGTTAACTCGCTCAGTGTAATCCATGCGGATGCTGCCGTCACGATCACACCCTCCCCATCCCGCCCGTGACTCCCATACCCCCATGGTACGATCAGAATTTCGGGGCCGGTCCGGCCGGACCGAGACGATAAGAATAGATATGTATAACGCCTATTTCGGCCTTAAGGAAAGTCCTTTCAACTTAAGCCCCGATCCGGCCTTCCTGTACCGAAGCGCGCAGCATGAGGAGGCGCTCGCCAACCTCATCTACGGCGTGCAAAGCCGCAAGGGATTCGTCGTTCTCACCGGTGAAGTTGGCACCGGCAAAACCACCCTGCTCGAATGCCTGCGCGACTATCTCGACAGCCAGCGCATCGAGTTCGCCTTCATCTTCAATTCGCGCCTCACTGCCGACCAGTTCTTCGAGATGATCGCCTACGATTTCGACCTCCACTGCCAACGCACCTCCAAAACCGAAGTCCTCTTCGCCCTCAACGAAATGCTGCTCCAGCAAAACGCCCAGGGCCGCACCGCCGTCCTCATCGTCGACGAGGCGCACAATCTCGAATGGGACGTGCTGGAGGAAATCCGCCTGCTCGGCAACCTTGAAAATCGCCACGGCAAGCTGATGCAGATCGTCCTCGCCGGTCAGCCCGAGTTCGACCGCAAGCTCGACGCGCCCAATCTCCGCCAACTCAAGCAGCGCATCGTTCTCCGCTGCATGTTGGAGCCGTTCTCGATCGCCGACGCCACCGAATATATCAACTCCCGCCTGACCAAGGCCGGCATGAAGGACCAGACGGTGTTCCCTCCGGAGTTGATCGCCGAAATCCACACCCGTTCCCAGGGCATCCCCCGCATCATCAACGCCATCTGCGACAATCTTCTGCTCACCTGTTTCGCCATGGAGAAATATGTCGCGAACGTCGAAATGCTAGACGAGGTCTGCAAGGATATGCGCCTGGAATGGGCCGGCAACCGCAGGCGCGGCCACGGCTCCCGCTATGCCTCGGGCGGCGCCGAATCGCTCGCCGAAAGCCCGTTCTTCTCCGGCGGCGACTAGCTTCGCCCTCGTGCCTGGAAATAGGTGGCGCACATTTTGGTCTACCGTCGTCCGCTACGACGGCGATAAAGTCACTCCCTGGATCGGCCTGCGCAATTCCGTCGGCGTCGCCGCGCCCATCGCCGTCGGAATCGCGCTCGGCTCCCCCTCCGCCGGACTCGCCGTCGCCACCGGTTCGCTCAACGTCTCTTTTTCCGACGGCCACCAGCCCTATCGCCAGCGCGCCCGGCGCATGCTGGCCGCCAGCGTCCTCGTCGCCCTCGCCGTTTTCTTCGGCGTCCTCTCGCATCGCGAACCGGTGCTCAGCATCTTCCTCTGCGCCGCCTGGTCGCTCGCCGCCGGCCTCCTCGTGGCTCTCAGTACAGAGGCGGCCGACCTCGGCGCCGTCAGCCTCGTCACCTTGATCGTCTACGCGGCCCAACCCATCCCGCCCGAACGCGCCCTCGCCGCCGCCGCTCTCGCCCTCCTTGGCGGACTTCTCCAAACCGCGCTTGCCCTGCTGCTGTGGCCGGTGCGCCGCCACACTTCTCAACTCCGCGATCTCGCCGCTCTCTATTCCGCGCTCTCCCGCGCCGCCGGCTCTCCCCCCGATGTCTTCGCCGCCCCGCCCGCCGGAGCCGAAACAACTCAGGCCCAGCATTCGCTCGCCTCCCTCGGCCGCGATCCACTCGCCGAACGCTTTCGCTCCCTTCTCAATCAAGCCGAGCGCATCCGCCTCTCCCTCCTCGCCCTCGCCCGTCTCCGCGCGCGCCTGGAACGCGAAACCGCCGGCAGCGCCGCCTCCGTCATCCTCGAACGAATATTCGCAAAGCGCCTCCCTCTCGCTCTCCGCCATCGGCCGCTCCATTCTCGCCGGCGATCCTTCCGCCGCCGAAGACACGGGTGAACTCGAACCGCTACTCGAAGACCTTCATCGCCTCGAAACGCAAGCTCCCGCATCCCCGCTCACCGCCCTTCTGCGCGATGCCGGAAACCAGGCCGACGCCCTCGCCGGACAACTCCGCGCCGCCACCGAACTCGCCGCCGTCTCGACCCCCGCCGGCGACGCCGCGCTCGATCGCGCCGAATCCGTCAAGCCCTGGTCCCTTCGCCGCGGCGGAACCCTCGCCACTCTTCGCGCCAATCTCTCGCTCCGCTCCGCCGCCTTCCGCCACGCCATCCGCCTCGCCGTCTGCGTCGCCGCCGCCGAAGCGCTCGCCCGCGGCTTCTTCGGAAATCGAGGCTACTGGCTCCCCATGACCGTCGCTATCGTTCTCAAGCCCGACTTCACCTCCACCTTCAGCCGCGGCGTCCTCCGCCTCGCCGGCACCTTCGCCGGACTCCTCCTCACCACCGCTTTCTTCCATCTCTTCGCGCCGTCTCTCGTCCTTCAGGCCGTCCTAATCGCCGCTCTCACCTTCGCCCTGCGCTCCATCGGCCAAGCCAACTACGGCATCTTCGTCGTCGCCATCAGCGCCCTCATCGTTTTCCTCGTCGCCTTAACCGGCGCCCCTCCTCAACAGGTCATCCTCGCCCGAGGCGTAACCACCGCCGCCGGCGGCGCGCTCGCCCTGATTGCCTATTGGCTATGGCCCACCTGGGAGCGTACTCAGACGTCTGAGGTCATGGCCCAACTGCTCGACGCTTATCGCGATTACTTCCGCGCCGTCACCCAGACCTATCTCACCCAGGGCGCTTCGCCGCCCGAAACCCTCGACCGCGCCCGCCATCTCGCCCGCCTCGCCCGTTCGAATCAAGAGGCGTCCTTCGACCGTCTCCGCGCCGAGGAAGGCTTCGACTCCCGCGGCGGCGCCAGTCCGCTCGTCGCCTCATTCGCAGCCATGCTCGCCAGTTCCCATCGCTTCGTCCACGCCGTCATGGCCCTGGAAGCCGGCGTTTCAGGCCGCGATCTCCCCACGCCCCGCCCCGAGTTCCACACCTTCACCAACCACGTCGAACTCACCCTCTACCTGCTCGCCGCCGCCCTCCGCGGCTCCCCCCTTTCCCTCGATACTCTCCCCAACCTGCGCGAAGACCACCGCGCCCTCCTCCACGCCTCCGTCTCCCCCCACGAGGTTTATTCTTTGGTCAATGTCGAAACCGACCGCATCGTCAACAGCCTCAACACCCTCGGCGAACAAGCCTTCCTCTGGCTCGGAGCAACGCGGTCAAAGAGCGGCTAACAACGCCGTTTTGATACGCTCTTACATCATGGACGCGAGCGACATTTCCCGGCGCGATTGGATTCGCGCGCTTACTGCGGGCATCGCCGCGAGCTGGCCGGCGGTTGTCGCCGCGCAACAACACGCCCATCGCATGGCCGCCTCCGATGCGCCGGGCGAGTTTCAATTTTTCGACGCCGCCTCCGCCTCCGAAGTCGAAGCCATCGCCGCGCAGATTATCCCGTCGGGCGAAACGCCGGGCGCGCGCGAAGCCGGAGTGGTCTATTTCATCGATCGCGCGCTCACCACGTTCGACAAAGACAAACAGGACGATTACCGCCGCGGCCTGGCGTCGCTCGCCGAAAAACGCGAAGCGATGTTTGCCCACTCGAAATCCTTCGCCGCGCTTTCGAATGCCGATCAGATCGCGCTGCTCCAAACCATCGAAACCTCTCCGTTTTTCGACCTCGTCCGCGTTCACACCATCACCGGCTTCTTCGCCAACCCTTCCTACGGCGGCAATCGCGGCCTCGCCGGCTGGAAGCTCATCGGCTTCGAGGACACCTTCCAATTCACCCCGCCCTTCGGATACTACGACGCCAATTACAAAGGTGGGAACGCCTGAATGCCCGCCACCGTGAAATTCCCCTTCAACGATCCCGTCGATTTCCTCGTCATCGGCGCAGGCGCGGCGGGCGGCGTCATGGCCAAGGAACTCTCCACCGCCGGCTTCCGCGTCGTCGTCCTCGAACAAGGCCCCTATCGCCGCCCCGGCGATTTTCATCACGACGAACTCGACGTGACCTTCCACGCCGGCCTCACCAACGACACCCGCCTCCGCCCGCAGACGTTCCGCAAAACGGCGCGGGACAAGGCCACGGTGCGGCCAGCCGTCGAGTACGGGTCCATGGTCGGCGGAGGCTCGGTTCACTTCACCGCGAATTATTGGCGGCTCCACGCCAGCGATTTTCACGAGCGCAGCCTCCACGGCCCCGTCCCCGGCTCCTCCTTCGCCGACTGGCCCATCACCTACGACGAATTGGAACCTTATTATACGAAGGCCGAATGGGAGCTGGGCATCTCCGGCCTCGGCGGCGCGAATCCTTTCGAAAGCCCGCGTTCCAAGCCCTATCCGCTCCCTCCGATGCCCGTGAAATCCTCCGGCGTTCTTTTCGAACGCGGCGCTCGCAAGCTGGGGCTGCATCCTTATCCCGCGCCTGTTGCCATTCTCAGCCAGCCCTATCGCGGCCGCGCCGCCTGCCTCCATTGCGGATTCTGCGAGAGCTTCGGCTGCGAAGTGGGCGCGAAATCCAGCACCCTCGCCGCGCTAGTCCCGCTCGCCGAAAAGACCGGCCGCTGCGAAATCCGCCCGAACTCCTACGTCCGCCGGATCGAAACAGACCCCTCCGGCCGCGTCACCGGAGCGGTCTATTTCGACGCCGCCCGCCGCGAAACTTTCCAACGCGCCCGCGCCGTCGTCGTCTGCGCCAACGGAGCCGAAACCCCGCGCCTGCTGCTGATGTCGTCGTCCAACCGTTTCCCAAACGGCCTCGCCAATTCAAGCGGCATGGTCGGCAAGAACCTGATGTTCGATTGCGGCCTCGCCGTGCGCGGCCTCTTCGATCACCCTCTGAACGACTACAAAAGCATCCAGACCACGCGCGTCGTCCACGATTTCTATGACGCCGACCCGAAGCGAGGCTTCTACGGCGGCGGCGGACTCGACGCCCGCTTCGATTGGTACCCGATCGGCTTCGCCCTCGGCGCCATGCCCGAGGAAACGCCCAAGTGGGGAGCCGGCTTCAAGGCCGCCTGCGCCGAATACTTCACCCATACCATGACCATCCTGGCGCACTCCACCTGCCTCGCCGTCGAGAGCAACGGCATCTCGCTCGACCCCGAAGTGAAGGACGCCTGGGGCCTGCCCGCGATGCGCGTGACCTTTCAATACCACCCCGACGACATGAAAAACGTCTGGTGGCTCGTGGACCGGCAGCGCGAAATCATGCAAGCGGCCGGCGCGCGTAAGGTGTGGGCCGACGATCTAAGCCCGCTCGACGTTTCGCGCCATCTGATGGGAACCTGCCGCATGGGCAACGATCCCCACGCCTCCGTCGTCGATCGTTTCCATCGCGCGCACGACGTCCCCAACCTGTTCCTCGTCGATGGCAGCAGCTTCGTAACCTCCGGCCGCCAACAGCCGACCTGCACCATTCAAGCCCTCGCCTTCCGCGCCGCGGACCATCTAACCCAAGCCGCGCGCCGCGGCGAGATCTAAATACCGCAGCCCCGCGCGCAAAATCGCCTCCACCACGCGGCCTTCGTCGATCGGCGTGCCTTTGTCGAAAGCCTCGCCGGTTTGATCCACGGAGTTGGTCACCTGCGCGACGACGCCCACCGTTGTTCCGCGCGCGGCGGCGAAGGCGAACAGCGACGCCGCTTGCATCTCGACGGCGAGAACTCCGGCGCGGGCGTGAGCGGCCAATTGCGAGCGCGTCTCGCGATACGGCGCGTCGGTGGTCCATACCGTGCCTTTCGAGACCTTACGCCCGAGGGCCTCTAAACCGGCGCACAGCGGCTCGATCACAGCGTTTGGCGCGGCGACGAACTCACCGGGCGCAATGTAATGAAGCGACGTTCCCTCGTCCCGCACCGCGCCCGTCGCCACGACGAAACTCGGCAGCGGCAGCGAAGGATCGACGCGGCCGGCGGAGGTGAGGCCGACGATCAGCTTCGCTCCCGACGCCGCCAGTTGCTCGGCCACGAGAACGGCGTACGGCCCGCCGATCGTCCTCGGAACGATGCCGCAAAGTTCCCCGTCGATTTCGATCGACCACATCGGCGTGTGGAAGCAGGCCCACGAAGCGCAGCGCTTGGCGCGGCCCGACTCGACCAGCCAATCGGTGGCGTCGCCGTCGAAGTCCAGCAGGCAAACGCGCGGGACCGGATCGCGCGGCAAATTTTTCTCTACGCGAACCGCCTCCAACAGCGCGTCCGGCGTAAATGCCGACGCCTCCTCCAGCGGGTGATTGAGAAGCGGCAATCCGTTCGTGCGGTTCATTGTTCGTTCACCGCCGCGCCCGAACATCCGCCGCCACTACTCTGCGGATTTTGGGTGCGGGCGTTTCGCGAGGTCCTCAAAATCGAGCCGCCTCGGAAAATCCAGCCGACCGGAATTCTTCGAGGAAGGCACCGCCCTCCCGCGCTCCGGCGATTCAGGCGAACCAATCGTCCTCACCCGTCCCGCTCCGCTCCGGGGGCCGCTTCAATATCAACTCGGCGGCGAAAACCGTTCCGCCTTTTCGCACCACTCGCGCAAGCTCGGCGAAAATGGCCGCGCGATTCGGGTTGAGATTGAAAATCCCGTTCACGAGTGCAACATCCACCGCGCCGTCCGCCAGCGGCAGATTCTCCGCGGAGGCCTGCGCGAACGATACGCTCGGATCGTCCGCTTTGGCGCGCGGCCTCGACTGCGATCTCTCAACATGGATTCGCTGAAATCGATCCCGATCACCCTCCCCGAGGCGGCGAACGAATCGAGCCCCGCGCCGCAGCCCAGATCGAGTACCGCGTTTCCTTCCGCGATTTCGGCGAACACCGCGACATTCGAAACGCCCGCAAAACGCTCGACGCTTGCGCGAGGAAGCCGGTCGAGCAGTTCCCGCGGATACCCGACCTCCCGCGCGAAACGTTCTCCCACGGGAAAGGCGTGGCCATCGGCCGGCTTTTCGGCGGCCGCGCTGTAAGCGCCTTGCACGCTCGTTCGCAACCGGCGCGCCGTTTCGAGTGTCATGCCGACGCCTCGGCTTGCTTCCAATCCGGGTATCCGCACTCCAGCCGCAGCGCCCGGTAACCTTTGGCGCGCAACAGCGACACGGCTTCGTCGGTCATCAGGCAATACGGTCCGCGGCAGTAAGCGACGACGGTTTTATTCTTCGGAAGTTCGTTCAGGCGCCGCTTCAGTTCCTCCAACGGAATTGACCGCGCGCCGGCGATGTGGCCCGCTTCGAACTCGGCGCCGGGGCGCACGTCGAGAATCACCACGCGTCCTTCTTCATGGCGTCTGCGAAGCTCTTCGAGACCGATGGCTTCGAGCGCTTTGCGGTCGCCCAGATATTCGTCCACCAACTCCCGGACTTCGGCGAGGCGCGCTTCGCCCACTTCGCGCAGCGTGAGCCACAGCTTCAGGACGCTGGAATCGGCGAGGCGGTAATGCACGTGCGTACCCGCCTTGCGCCCTTCCACCAAACGGGCTTGGCGCAGCGCCTGCAAGTGTTTCGAGGCATTGGCGACCGACGTATGCGTTTCCGCGGCCAGATCCTCGACCGTGCGCTCCCGTTGGGCTAAAAGCTCCAACAATTCGAGCCGGCGGCCGCTTGAAAGCGCTCCGCCGATCCGCGCGAACTGTTCGAAGATCCCGTCCTTGAATTCCCGTTTCCTGGCCGCGTCCATCGTACTCAACTATTCAACCAAATAGTTGAGGATGGGCGCAACCGCTCCCTCAGAAGGTGTGAAAAAATCCCCCTCGCGCCAAAAAACCATTTACACCTGGAAATGTTTCGGAGAAAATGAATGTAATGGGCGAGCAACCGAACCTATTGGAAATGCCGGCGGGTCCGTCGGCGGAGAGCGAAGCCGGCGAAGCCGCCGGACTGGCGGCTCCGAAGTTGCGCACGGTGGACCGCGCGCAGATGATGATGGCCAACATCTATGTGGAGGAACTGATCGCGGCGGATCACAAAGCGCGGGCCATCTGGGAACTGGCCGGACGGCTCGATCTGGACCGCTTCGTCGAATCGCTGAAGACGCGATCCGGGGGCGCCGGACGGCCCGCCTGGGATCCACGTTTGTTGGTAAGCGTGTGGGTCTACGCTTACAGCGAAGGGATCGGATCGGCGCGCGAGATCGAGCGTTTGCTCGAGTACGAGCCGGGATTCCAATGGCTGTGCGGTCTCACGGGCATTAATCATCACACGTTGTCGGACTTCCGGGTGAAGCACAAGCAAGGCCTGGACGAGTTGTTCGCGCAGATGCTGGGGCTGCTGGAAAGGGAAGAACTGCTGAGCCTGGAACGGGTGATGCACGACGGGACGAAGGTGCGCGCACAGGCCGGATCGGACAGCTTCCGGCGCCGGAAGACGGTCGAGGAGCATCTGGGGCGGGCGCGGAAGGTAGTGGAAGAGATGGGCGACCCGCGGGAAGACCGGAACCGGCGGGAAGCGGCGAAGGACCGGGCGGCGCGCGAAAGGGTGGCGCGGCTGGAGCGGGTGGCCGAGGAACTGGCCAAGATTCGGGAAGAGAAAGAGCCGGAGGAGCGGGAAGCGGCGCGGGTCAGTCTGACGGAACCGGAAGCGCGATTGATGAAACAGGGCGACCACGCCTTCGCGCCCAGCTACAACTTGCAGATCAGCACGGATGCCAAAGAGAAAGCCATTGTGGGCATCCATCTCAGCCAGAACAGCAGCGATGCCGGGAGTTTGCCGGAGGCGGTGGAGGAGATCGAAAACAATCTGGGGCGGAAACCGGGGCAGATCGTGGTGGATGGCGGATTCACCAACCGGGGCAGTATCGAGGCGATGGCGGAGAAACAGATCGAGATGATCGGATCGATGAAGGATCCGGGGGAACGGTCGGCGGCGGCGATGAAGGCGATGGGGATCGATCCGGCGTTTGCGCCCCGGTTCTTCGTCTGGGATGCGGCGAGCAACACGTTGCGCTGTCCGGCGGACAGGCGGCTGGAGTATGTGGGACAGAGCCGGAAAAACGGCAATGTATACCGGCAATACCGGGCGGAGGGAAACGATTGCGCGGCCTGCCCGTTCCGATCGAAGTGCTGTCCGAAATCGGGGGCGGGGAGGACGGTATCGCGCCTGGAGGCGGAGAATGGGGCGGTGGCGGCGATGCGGCGGAGGATGGGGACCGCCGAGGCGAAGGAGATTTACCGGCAACGCGGCGCGGTAGCGGAATTCCCAAACGCGTGGCTGAAGGACAAGATCGGGTTGCGCAAGTTTCACGTGCGCGGGAAAGTCAAGGCGGCGGCCGAAGCGGTCTGGGCCTGCCTCACCTACAACATCCAGATCTGGATCCGCCTGCGCTGGAGAAAACAGGCCGCCTTTTCGGTCTGACCGGCCGGAAAACACGCCGGGAAAGACCCTCCGGGAGCGGAAACGGCCGCAAAATCGCGCTTGATCGCCTCCCGGGCCGCTCCTTGCCGTTTCGATTCCATAACCAAACATCGGATGCTCGGAATTCCGACGAAGAGTCCCGCTGGAACCGGCGCCACGGTCTTTCGGCGCGAGAGAGAATTTTTCACGGCTTCTCACGGCGCGGCTCGGTAAACGCCGCGAAACCGGCGCGCCCATTTCCGAGCCGCGAGCGTGAGCGAGCGGTCAGATTCCCTTGACGATTTTGATGGAGCCGTTCGAGGTGCTCAGGGTCATGTCCGGGCCGCCGCCGCCGATGGTTCCTTCCAAGCGGTGCTTGGACTGCGTGCCGGGCGAAAGGGTGATTTCGAAATCGTTGTCGATGGAGGAATTCGACGTGGAGGCGTGGAGGCGCACGCCGGCGTTGGGCGGCAGGCGCAGCTCGATGGAGGAGTTGTTGGTATCGGCCTTCACCTCCGGCAGCTTCGCCGCGTCGAGCGTCAGCGTGATATGGCCGTTCGAGGAATCGAGCTTCACCGGCTCGTTGGGAGTGGGGTCTTTCAGCGTGGCCTCGATGGAGCTGTTGGACGTTTCGGCGCGCAGCGTGCCACCGGTGGACTCGACGCGGATGTGGCCGTTCGAGGAATGGGCGTCCACATCGCCGCGCTGGTCCTCCACTTCGATGGACGAGTTGGAAGTCCGCGCTTCGACCGGCCCGCGCACCATCGTAGTGTGAATCGCGCCGTTGGAAGTGTGCAGGCGGGCCTCGCCCTCGATCCCATCGACGCTGATGGTGGCGTTCGAGCTGACGATCCGCTCCAAAGTCACTTTGCGCGGCACCTTGATCGTGAAGCTGGCGCCGGCGTTCCCGTGAAAGCCGGGCGGAACGATGGCGCGAAGGGCGACCGAATCCGGCGAGCCGTGGCTATCGATCGAAATGCTGTCGAGCAGGCCCTTGCTGGAGGCGAACTTGGTGCCTTCGACCTCCACGGTGTTTTTATCCCAACTGGCGATCTCGATCGAGCCGTTCTGGGTTTCGACCGACAGCCGGCTGCCGGGCTGGACGTCGAAGGTGTAGTGAAAATCCTGTTTGAAACGGGCGCCGTCGACGAAGTCGCCGAACTCACAGCCCGCCAGCAGGAATAAGCCGGCGATCGAGGCAAGCAGCGGAATCTTCATAGTCCCTTCCTTGAAGGGTATTACGCGCCGGGCGGGAAAAAGTTCGCCGCAAATTTTAGAACGTCAAATGCAGCGACATCTGAAGGAAGCGCGGGCTTCCGATGGTGTGCTGGATGTAGCCGAGGCTTCCGCGGGGCGGATTGTAAAGGGTCGGCGGGCCGCTATATTGGTAGCCGTAGAACGAGACGTTGTTGTTGGGCGTGTCGAAGCTGGGGTGGTTGAACAGATTGAAAGCGTCGGCTTCGTAGCGAAGCTTGACGCGCTCGGTGATCGAGAATTCCTTGTACGCGGCGAGGTCGAATCGCGTTTGGAAGGGTCCGCGGAAGATGTTGCGGCCGCCGTTGCCGAAGGGCGTTTCGTAAGTGTCGCAGAGCTGGGTTCCGTTGGCGTTGACGTCGCAGGGCGGAACGCCGCTTTGGCCGGGCGCGATGGTGGGATAGCTGAATGCGCTCTTGCTCAACACGGGCTGGCCGGCGTTCACGCCGAGCGTTCCTTGAAGCTGGGCTTGACCGGCGGTGACGCCGGCGGCGAGCGGAAGCGTCGGATTGGTGATGTAGTCGTTGAAGCTGTAGAAAATGCCGCCGAGCGCGCCGCTGTAATCGTAGACGTTATAGGGCTGGCCGCTTTCGGCGATGGTGGTGCCGCTGAGGGCCCAGCCGTTCGTGAACACGCCGAGGAGGCTCTTAGCCTTGGCCACGCCCGGGACCTGATAGAGGTAATTGATGCTGATGACGTGTGTGCGGTCGAAGTCGGAATTGCCGTAGGCTTGGCCGGGATGGAGAGGGTCGTTGCCGTTGTAGAAAAGACCCAGGCCGCTTTGCTCGTCGAGGCTGTGGGACCACGTGTAGGCGGCGTTGATCATCAGGCCGTGGCTCAAGCGCTTGCGCACTTGGAACTGGAGGGCGTTGTAATTGGAGACGCCCTCGGCGGTGTAGGAAACCGAGTTGGGGCTGTAGCCGGGATAGGGCGTGCGCAAGTCGGTGTTGCCGCCGTCGAAGCTGAAGATCGATTCGAGGCTGGTGACGTTGAAGCCGTAGGAGTAGATCTGCCCGTTCACGGGGTGGGCGGCGGTGGCGATTTTGGGCTGGTTGAAGGGGATGGGGATGGTAAGGTTCATGCCGTGATTGCCGACGTAGGCGAGATCGAGCACGAGGTCGTTCTGCGGCTGCCATTGCATGTCGACGGTCCAGTTTTGTGAAAACGGCACGTTGTTGTTGGGGTTATAGCCGCCGAAAAGGAAGGGCTGGGCGCCGTTGGAGAGGCCGGCGATGTTGGGGAGCAAAGTGGCAAAACTGGCCACGCTTCCGGGCGGAGGAGGTGGAGGGGTGGTTCCGAACGGGGCGTTCAACGTCGTTCCGCCGGGGGCGCCGTAGGGGACGACGAAGGGAGGCTCCAGGGTGACGCCGAAGGGGCCGTTGTAGCCGTTGCCGGCGCTGGGCGATAGTTCGGAGAAGAATTCGCCGCGGTCGTAGTACATGCCGTAGCCGCCGCGAATGACGAAGTTTTTGGCGAAGCCGGGGCTCCATACAAGGCCGAGCCGCGGGGCGAAGCCCCACTGATTGGCGAGCATGGTGGAGGCGCTGACGCCCTTGGTGCCGAACTTGGAGTTGTTCCCGGCGATGACCAGGCCGGAGTTGGTTATGGTGTCGGAGCCTTGATCGTATTGATATTGATTGGGGTAGAAGTTGGTCAGGTTGCCGTATTTTTCGGTGAGCGGGCCGAGGTAATCGTAGCGGAGGCCGACGTTGAGAGTCAGGTTCGATTTGATCCGGTAGTTGTCCTGGATGAATGCGCCGGCGGTGTTGGACCGGTAGTAGCGATTGCTCGAACCGGTGAACAGTTGCGAGTGGCCGACGCCGGATTGGACGATGCCCTGGAGAAACTGGCTGAAGTCGGCGAAGCCGATGCTGGCGACTTCGTTGTTTCCGTTGAGGATGTTCAACTGGGTGTAGTTGAAGTTGAAGCCGATGTTGATGGTGTGCTTGCCGACGACCCAGCCGAGGCCGGAAGCCCATTCGAACTGATTTTGAAAGACGCCGGCGTTGGCGAAGTTCGATGCCGGGCCGATGCCGAGCGAGTTGCCGAGGCTGTTGTCGGCGTTGTTGATGGTGATGCCGGGAAAACGCGTTGCGCCGAACAGATCGATGCCGAATTGCTGGGGAGTGAATTGCTGCGACGTGCCGGCGTAGGCGCGCTGGCGGGTGAAGCCGAAGCGCTGGTCCCAGGTGAGATTCGGGGAGAGGATGACGGCGTTCGAGAGCGAAAACGCGTGGGCGCCGGCTTGTAGAGACTGCGGGAAGCCGAGCGTGTTGCTGACGCCGAAGGGGCTGTTGTTGGGATCGTTCTGGTAAAAATACTTGCCCGAGAGACGGTCCTTCGCGCTGACGATATAGTCGAGGTTGCCGTTATATTGAGCGATGGAAAACAGCGGCGGGGCGACCTTTAAAAAAGCGTCGTAGCCGAGGCCGGCGGCGACGTTGGGATCGGTGACGGTTGGGGAGGGGATGAGGTAACTGCCGTTGGAAAGCTTGGTCTGCATCAATTGCAGCGCGACGGGGGAGATTTGGCTGGGGGTGATGATTCCGTCGCCGGAGAAGCCGGTATTGGCGACCTGGGCGAGGCCGGCGGCGCTGCGGTCGTTGGTGAGTTGCAGAGGGACGGTGAGGAAGCTGGAGCCGTTTAACTCATCCAGGACGCGCGCGCCCTGATAGGAACCGAAGAAGAACAGCTTGTCTTTGATCACCGCTCCGCCGAGCGTGGCGCCGTATTTGCGGGAATCGAGATAGGGGACCTTGTCGTTGGACGCGATGGCGGGTGAGGAGTTGCGGAAGAAAGGCGCGGCGTTCCAATCGCTGGTTTGGTAATAGCCGTAGATATTTCCGTGCAGGTCGTTGGTGCCGCTTTTGGTGGTGAGTTCGATGTGCGCGCCGCTGTGCGCGCCTTGGGAGGCGTCGTACATGGAAGTGTTGACGCGAAGCTCTTCGATGGTCTCGGGAGGCGGGGTGGGCAGGCCTTGGCCGATGGCGTCGTAGACGGAGGTGCTGGTGGAAATGGAACCGTCGGCGAGGAAGTTTTCGTTGGTATTGAGGACGTAGCGGTTGGAGGCGACTTGGCTCGACGAGTTGCCGTTGAAGAGATTGTTGGAGTCGATGCCGTTCATCGAAAAACTGTTGCTGGAGCTGCGCTGGCCGTTGGCGAAGATGTTCTGATTGCCGAGGCCGGCGTTGGCGCCGGAGCCGTTGAGGAAATCGGCATTGACGCCGGCGCTGAGGATGGCGAGTTGGGTGAAACTGCCGGTGCCGAGCGGGGTGTTATTGATGGTCAGCTCATCGAGGATGTAGCCGTTCGTGGTGTCCACCTGATTGAGAAGCGGAGTGCCGGTGACCTCGACGGTGGTGGCGACGGCGCCGGGTTGGAGGTTGCCGTTGACGGTGGTGGAGCGGTCGCCCTGGACGAGGATTTTGGTGTGGTTTTCGGTCTGGAATCCTTCCTTGGAGATGTTCAGGGTATAGGCGCCGGGGGGCAGGTCGGAGATCTGGTAGGAGCCGTTGCCGGTGCTGGTTGCGGTCTGCTCGAGGTTGGTGCCGATGTTGTGAGCGACGATTTTGGCGCCGGGAACCTGGGCGCCGGAGGAATCGGTTACGGTGCCGACGATGTTGCCGAGCAAAGCCTGCTGGGCGAGGAGCGCGCCGGGACCGGACAAGGCCAGCCAAGCGGCGAGAAAAACAGTCAAGCGGGCGCAGAACGGACCGCGGCGAACCATCGATAGAACCCCTCTCCCAAAAAGAATATTAGAACCGGAAGCCATTGAATTCCCCCAACCAAAACGATGTTCTTCAGTGTAGCCGGAGCGGATGAAATTCGCGTTTCAACCGGGTGACAATCTCGCGGCGATCACCGCTTGCGATATCCTCAGTATTTTAGCCGAGTCACCCTTCTTTTCCAATGAAAAAACTGCTTGCTTTGAACCGAGGCGAAATCGCTATCCGCATCCTCCGCGCCGCGAACGAACTGGGACTGCGCACCGTGGCGGTTTATTCGCAGGAGGACCGGTTGAGCCTGCATCGTTTCAAGGCCGACGAGGCCTATCCGATTGGCGAGAACATGGGGCCGGTGCAAGCTTACCTCGACGTTCACGGTATTGTAGCACTCGCCAAGGAAAAGGGCGTGGACGCGATCCATCCGGGGTATGGATTTTTGTCGGAGAACCCGGCGCTGCCGAAGGCGTGCGCGGAAGCGGGGATCGCCTTCATCGGGCCGAGCGCGGAATTGCTGGATTTGCTGGGCGACAAGACGGCGGCGCGGCAGATGGCGCAGCGGGCGGGAATTCCGGTGGTGCCGGGAACGCGGGAGGCGGTGACGAGAGAACACGACGCGCGGGCCATCGCCGATGGAATCGGGTATCCGTTGATTGTGAAGGCGGCGTTCGGAGGGGGCGGGCGCGGGATGAGGGTGGTGCGCAACGCCGAGGCGCTGGAGACGAGTCTGGAGGAGGCGCGGCAGGAGGCGGGCGCGGCGTTCGGAAACGACGCGGTGTTTTTGGAGCGCTTCATCGGGCGGGCGCGGCACATCGAGGTGCAGATTCTGGCCGACACGTTCGGCAACGTGCTGCATTTGTACGAGCGCGATTGTTCGGTGCAGCGGCGGAATCAAAAAGTGGTGGAAGTGGCGCCGGCGGTGCATTTGGATGCGCGAATCCGCAAGGGGTTGACCGATGCCGCGGTGAAGCTGGCGCGGGAGGCGAAGTATTTCAACGCGGCGACGGTGGAATTTCTGGTGGACGCGGATACGGGGGAGTGGTTCTTCATCGAGGTGAATCCGCGGGTGCAGGTGGAGCACACGGTAACCGAGATGGTGACCGGCATCGACATCGTGCGGGCGCAGATTCAGATTGCGCAGGGATTGAAACTGCACGACGCCGAGATGAACCTGCCGAAGCAGGAAGACGTGCTGGTGAATGGGTTCGCGATGCAGTGCCGGGTGACGACGGAGGACGCGGCGAACGGGTTCGTGCCGGATTACGGACGGATTCATACGTACCGCTCGCCGGCGGGTTTCGGCATACGGCTGGACGGGGCGTCGGCGTATGGCGGCGCGGTGATTACGCCGTATTACGATTCGCTGCTCGTGAAGGTGACGGCGTGGGGGCGCGAGTTCCGGCACGCCTGTCAAAGGATGGACCGCTGCCTGCGGGAGTTCCGCATTCGCGGGGTGAAGACGAACATTCCGTTCCTGGAAAACGTGGTGAACCATCCGCGCTTCCAGGCGGGGGAAGTGACGACGTCGTTCCTGGACGAGACGCCGGCGCTGTTCAAATTCACGCCGCGGCGGGACCGGGCGACGAAGCTGCTGAGTTACCTGGGCGAAGTGATCGTGAACGGGAACCCGGAGGTGGCGGGGAAACCGAAGCCGCGTGCTGCGGCCGGCGCCGATTCCGAAACGGATCGAAGGCGATCCGCCGAAGGGGACCAAGCAACTGCTGGACGAATTGGGGCCGGAGAAGTTCGCCGAATGGACGCGCGGGCAGACGCGGCTGTTGATGACCGACACGACGTTCCGCGACGCGCATCAATCGTTGATGGCGACGCGGGTGCGCACTTACGACATGGCGGCGATCGCCAATTTCGTTTCGCACAGGCTGCACAACCTTTACAGCCTGGAGATGTGGGGCGGGGCGACGTTCGACGTGTCGCTGCGGTATTTGCTGGAAGATCCGTGGACGCGGCTGCGGATGCTGCGGGAAGCGATTCCGAACATCTGTTTCCAGATGCTGCTGCGGGCGGCGAACGCGGTGGGGTATTCGGCGTATCCGGACAACGCGGTGGAGGCGTTTATCGTGGAAGCGGCGGCGGAGGGGATCGATATTTTCCGCGTCTTCGATTCGCTGAACTGGCTGCCGAACATGAAGGCTCCGATCGAGGCGGTGCGGAAGACGAGCCGGATTTGCGAGGCGGCGATTTGTTATACGGGCGATGTGCTGGACCCGAAGCGGGAGAAGTATTCGCTGAACTATTACGTGCGCATGGCGAAGGAGCTGGAGAAGATGGGCGCGCACGTTTTGGGTTTGAAGGACATGGCGGGGTTGTGCAAGCCGTACGCGGCCGAGCGGCTGGTGAAGGTGTTGCGGGAAGAGGTGGGGTTGCCGGTTCATTTTCACACGCATGACACGAGCGGGGTGAATTCGGCGTCGATTTTGAAGGCGTCGGAAGCGGGCGTGGACGCGGCGGATGGGGCGATCGCTTCGATGAGCGGAACGACGAGCCAGCCGAATTTGAATTCGCTGGTGGCGGCGCTGGAGCGGACGGGGCGCGATACGGGACTGGATTTGGATGCGTTGAACGCGTGCGCCGATTATTGGGAAACGGTGCGGACGTGGTACCGGCCGTTCGACGACGCTCCTCCGGCGGGAACGGCGGAAGTGTACGTTCACGAGATGCCGGGCGGGCAGTATACGAATCTGCGGGCGCAGGCGGAATCGATGGGGTTGGGAGCGAGGTGGAGGGAGATCGCGCGGACTTACGCGGAGGTGAACCAGGCGTTTGGCGACATTGTGAAGGTGACGCCGTCGAGCAAGGTGGTGGGGGATCTGGCGATTTTTTTGGTGAGCCACGATATGACGGTGAAGGACCTGGAGCGGCTGGGGACCGAGCATACGCTGACGCTGCCGAATTCGGTGGTGGAGATGTTTTCGGGAGTGCTGGGCGAGCCGGAGGGAGGGTGGCCGGAGGGTTTGCAGCGGGTGATTTTGCGCGGCGGGAAAGGGCAGCCGGGAAGGCCGGGCGAGCATTTGGCGGCGATCGATTTCGAGCAGACGGCGGCGACGCTGGAGAAAAAAGCCGGGCATAAGGTGACGCGCAGCGAGGTGCTGAGCTACATCATGTACCCGGAGGTGTTCCTGAAGTTTTCGAAGGCGCGGACGGCGTATGGGAATTTGGAGGCGCTGCCGACGCCGCAGTTCTTCTATGGATTGGAGAAGGGCGAGGAAGTGACGGTGGAGCTGGAGCCGGGCAAGGCGCTGGTGGTGAAATTTTTGACGGTGAGCGACGCGCAGCCGGACGGGACGCGGACGATTTTCTTCGAATTGAACGGGCAGCCGAGGGAGGTGACCGTTCGGGACAAGGCTCTGCGGGCGGTGGAGGCGGCGAGAGAGAAAGCGGAGGCGGGCGAGCCGGGGCAGGTGGGCGCGCCGATTCCGGGGGCGGTGTCGAGCGTGTCGGTGGAGTTGGGGCAGGTGGTGGAGAAGGGGGACCGGCTGCTGGTGATGGAGGCGATGAAGATGCAGTCGACGATTTACGCGCCGGTGGCGGGGAAGATTGTGAAGAAGCTGGTGAATGTGGGGGATAAGGTGGAGGCAAAGGACTTGCTGCTGGTGATTGGGTAGGCGGCGGGGGGTGACGGAGGGCGCGAAGTGGGGCGCTGGGAGGGGATTTGCGTCATGAGGGCGTTGATAACAAAGGGTTGCTGCGTGACGGAAAGCATGACGGAAATCGAGGGGGATGGGCGGTTTTGTCACTGGGGGTTGGGGCGGGGGGTTGGGCGGGCACGGTGGGGAGGGTCGCGGGCGAGGGATTTTGGGTGCGGGAGTGGTTGGGGCCGGGAGGGGTGGGTGTTTGCGGGTGGGGTGATTGGCGCTCGGCGGGCGCCGCTCCGCGCCGGGTGCGACGAGGGGTGAAGGCGGGCGGCGAGAGCGGCGGTGTGGTGAATCGCTTCGACTGCGACTGAACGCAAAAGTGCGGAGGACTTACTGGCGGAGTTCGATTGCGGGCACGTGGATTGGCGCACGGATCCCCTGGAACAATGGGACCTGTGGCGTTGTTCGGTCGTCCGCGCCAGTCGCTTGGCTGGCTTTCGGTTTGCCGTGCCGCTTCGATTTGCTTTCTTTCTTTCGTTTGTTTGTTTCCTAATAATATGGTGCAACGTTGCGTTTTACGAAGATCAAAAACCCGTTCAGGTCACCCTTAAACTGGATAGGGGCCGCGTCAAACGCGAGCGGCCAGCGCCCACCTTTTAGCATTCGCGATCTCCCTTGTCTAGAATGGAGACCGCTTAGCGACGAGGACGAAGATGATCAGTCGTCTCGCTCTTGGCTACACGATAGCGCGGGGGGTGGGGGAGTTGAGGGGCGGCGAGAAAAAATGGGCTGTAAGGTATTGAGGGGAATGGGAAAGAAATATTTTTGGGGCGCGTGATCGAGTTTCTGATTACGCGCACGGCCGTTTCGCGCCGTTTCGAAGTTCAATAACCGGCTCGTCGCTGTAGTCGCGCGCGTCGCATCGCACGCCGAACGTGGCCCATCTGGCCAGTCAAGGTCGTCGCTTGACACCCAGCTCCCGTAACGTTTTCTCGATGGCATTATCGCGCCGCGGCAAACCGAAGCTCGCGGGGCGGGCCGTCAAGTATACGTGCGGGGTTCGCGCGCA
Source organism: uncultured Acidobacteriota bacterium (assembly GCA_963823105.1). Taxonomy (GTDB): domain Bacteria; phylum Acidobacteriota; class Terriglobia; order Bryobacterales; family Bryobacteraceae; genus JAJYKC01. The sequence goes on along the minus strand of CAWGKC010000001.1, from coordinate 97,822 downwards.
GAGCCGCGAGACGTCGGCGGGCTTCGGGAGCTTCGAGGGGGAGTGGGGAGTCAAGATGGCGATTGGGTTCTCCAAAAGAAGGTCCGTCCAGCAGCCCGGGCAATCGGCGTTTTCGGAGCCGTGGTGCGACACCTTGAAGAACCCTGCCCGGCCTTCCGGTCGCTCGGTAGCGCCGACGATTGCATTCCAGCCCTCCGTCGTCCCTACGACATGCTCCAAGTCGGCTCCAAGCAGAACATTGAGAACTCCGACCTTCAACCACAACACGACACAGAGTTGATTCGGTCCCTGCAGAGACGGGCGTCTTCGCTGTTCAATCGTCACGAGAGCGTCGCGGAGTTCCTCCGCCGCGCGGTTGAACACTCCATCCGCAGGGCTGATAGCGAAGATCTCGGCACTAACGGACCGTCCGGCGCCGGCTAAGGCGAGAAGCTTCTTGTTTGCAAGCGCGGGAATGGGGCCGACTGCCTCCGCTCTCTCGCCGCCGCGCCTTCGCTGCATCAGTATCTTGTTAATCCCGTTGTACTCTTGTGTCGCCGAGGAGGCAGGGGCCGTGCTAGCGCCCAGTTCGACGACCCTTACTAGGTCTCGAAATGCGTAGGCAGCCGAGTTTACGAATTTGGCGCTCTCGGCGGCGCGGAGGATCTCCGCCAAGCCCCGAATGTGATCGTCATGCCAGTGGGTGGCGACGACCAGCTTGACTCGGGAGGCCACGTCTATATTCAGCGACCTCAGATAGTCCAGAGCGGCTGGCTGGCCGGACCGCCTGTCCATGCACGAGTCGACGACGATCCAATCGCCATCGCCGACGTGAACGACGACGCACTCGCCGAGTCCAGGCCCGAATACGGTGATTTCCAATTGATGCGGAGCGGGAGGGGTATCAGTCACTTTCGAGGTATGCGGCTAAGCGATCGGCTCGCTCAAAGATCCGGTTTACTTCGGAGAGCGAGAGGCGAGGCCGTCTGGCCAGGCGGAGAGTCGAGATCCGTTCCCGCTGACCCCCTGGCGTGTCGCGATAGCCGATCGACCAATAGAACGTGGCGCCTTCGGCGACCAGCGGGAGATCGCTGCGGGATACCTCCGCGAGGTCCAACTCAACTTCTTCTGGCGGATTCCGAGGATTCGTCGCATCGCTGATAATCGCGATGAATTGGCTGGCTTCGACCCGTTCGATTTGGCCGACCCAGCGCTGAAGGACCGTTACTTTCCCGTTTGATTCGCGGAGAGAAGGGAGCCGGACTAGTACGTCAAGCGTGGCAGCCTGCTGACCGCGAAGAGATGCGGGTGCCGGTTCGTTCCGTTCGGGAGTAGGCCAATGGGTAAACGACTGGCGAATCAAGAACTCTTTTTGGAGCGCCGGAAACAGGACACCTAATTCGGGACTTCCGGGCCTTGTGATCGCGTCGCGATAGGAGGTCGAGGATATCACTATATCCTCTCAAGTCTTAGAAGGTGATCCGCAGCTACTTCCGCATAACTCATGATAGAGTCCCAATGCCCGGATAGACAGTCGGTTGCCCACTGCGCTCCGTCGGGCGGGACGTCGCTGTGGGGTTTAAATTCTTCGCTAACTTCGACGAAAAGACCATGTTCGAACTTGATCGAGGGTTCGATTTTAATGTACGAAGTTCCACCGCTGGCCTCCTTACGGCGCCCCTGCATGAGCATTGATCGAAGTCCAGGCTGTTCCATGATCGCATTCCACGGATCCTTCGGTGCGAGTCGGTGTCCAAGGCCATGCCATGCTTCCGCCGATGGCATTTTGAAGTGAAAATATCTGTTCAGGCCCAGCACTGTGATGGGTGTGTGAGGAAGGAGGGCGAACATCGCCACGCCCAAATCACGGAGAGGCCCATACTGCCCGGGATCGGCCGAAGAAAGCGATAATCGATTTTGGAGCACTTGAATCTGAAACCACTCGGTTGAAAAATCCGCCACGTCCGCCTGGATGATCGTGATTTTTGCGCTTTCCGCCTCTTCGGGCCGAATCAGTTGTTGCGTCTCGAGCCAGCGCGGTTGGAAAATGGCCGGATTAAATGACCCAATCATCACAATTGACGCTCGCTCGATCTCGGGTGACTTCATCTTCCTTAGCTACTATATCTTATCGCCGGGTACGGATCGGCTGGAGTTGCGGTCGATGGATGCACTATTTGCGGCGGGCCTTCATTTAGGCGGAGATGGCGCTGAGTTGATCCTTGGTTAGGGTGCGGCGGGCGAGGGGGCGACGCTTTCGTCTTCCGATTGGATGTGCGGGAGGTAGAGATTAGAGAGACGGGCGGCGAGGTGTTGGTAGCGGGATTCCAACGCGGAGGAGGGGGCTCGCGGCTAACTTGGTCGCGGTCCGCTTGAGTTCGATGAAGACGGACTCGACGGCTTGGTGTTGGGATTCGAGTTCGTCCTGGCGTTAAGCGTGCCCGGCGCAAGCTGACGTGATTCCGGGCGGATTCGGTAGGGGGTGACAGCGGGCAGATTGAACGATAACCGCGGTTCTGAGCAGTACCAGGCCACGAGCTCGTCTGTGGCGTGCCGGTATTCCCGCTGGGGTTCCTTCGAGGGCATGCTATTGGGAACCACCGATGTTGCTTCATCGCGGTCCCGGCGGGTTCAAACTATGCTTCGGGGAAGGCTTGGGGCCTCGGGCGCTTTGCCACGTTTCATTATCCTGAACGAGAGCTGGGGGCCCTCTTGGACGCATTGGCGGAGAAACTGGATGAGCGATTGCGCGAGTGGAAGGCGGATACGGCGGTCGAGGCTCGGGAGCGCATCTTGGAGATGATTACGTTCGCCGATCGGGATCTGCTTGATGTCGCGCGCTCGCGCGCCGCCGAACAAGAGGTCCTCGAGCTGCTCGATGGACCCCCAGCCCGGTGACGTCTGGCTGGCACAACTGGGACTCGCCGCCAAGACACGCCCTGTTGTCATCTGTCTCCCGCCGCGGCCTCTTGTCTTGTATGTGCTTCTCACCACTCAGCGGAGGGATCGCCCGTATGGGGCGCCGCTACCGCGGCTTCCTTTTCTTGATCGCGAATCGGTCGCCAACGTTCAGGGGTTTGGATCTCCGCTGACGGCGCGCCTTGAACGCAGGACTGGCAGGCTTTCCAATGACGTCATGGTGCGGCTGAAAGAGGCGCTGGTTTTTGGGTTCGATCTTCAAAAGCGTTCCGAATGGCTGGCGTCTGGTCTCTCGGTGCGCCGTCCGCCAAATGTTCGGAGCGTGGGTTGGGCATGGTGCGGCAACTCGACCACCGACGACCAATTTCCGAGGCTGAAGGCGGGACGGAAATCGAGAGGTCTTCCGGTTTGTCGCTGGGGGCTGGGCGAGGGGGTTGGCGGCGACGATGGGGAGGGTGCGAATTTGGGGGAGCGGCGGGCATGCGTGAGGAGTGTGGCGGGGCGAGGCTCGCGGGCGAGGCGACTTAGGCGCGGAGGTGGTTGGGATCAGGAGGGTTGGCTGTTTGCGGGGCGCATGGTTGCTTCGCGCTGTTTCGAAGGGTCCATCCGCGTGTCTTCGCTAAGTGTTCCCGGTTCGGAAGTTCACTACCGTAGCAGGTGGCGCTAGCATCTCGACGACGGTCAAACTACGGATAGGACGTTTCTCGTCAACTTGGATGCGGCTTGCCATTTCTTGCCGACGACCGGAAGCTGTTTGGATCTGCAAACCCGTCCGTCGGTACGCGCCGTCCCTGCGCGCGTTTCAAGTAGCGAGCGGATTAGGCACCGATTGCGACGCTCGCGCTTCCGCGTCTCGCAATGGGCCGGTTTTGAGACTCGCCGCCACGGCTGGAGCAGCCTGGAGTATTGTCCGATTTGCGGGACGACGACGCCGAACCGTGGTAAAAAGCTACGATGAAAGGAGGGTACGGATATGGCAACTTTCGATTGGTCCGATTGCCCCCTGGTTGAAATCATCCCCGGCAAGGTCAGCGGCGCACCGCTGCTCAAAAACACCCGCCTGCCGGTGGACGCCATCACCGGGAACTATGACGCTTTCCGCGATGAGGGATTATCGCCGGAGGCGGCCATCGCCGAAACGCTGGATTGCTACCCGGAAGCCGGCCTCGAAGCCATCCGAGCCATTCTCAACTATCGCGCCGAGCACCAATTTCAGGCCCAGCCTTGAAGGTTCTGTTCGATGAGGACGTACCGGGCAAGCTGGCGCGTTCGCTGCCCCGGCATGAGATTCATTCCGTGGCCGGAATGCATTGGGGCGGCATCAAAAACGGCGTGTTGCCGACGCTCATCGAGCGGGGGCGATTCGACGTTTTTCCGAGCGATTGCGCGAGTGGAAGCCGGATACGGCGGCCGAGGCCAGGGAGCGCATCTTGGAGACGATCGAGTTCGCCGATCAGGAACTCGTTGATGCCGCGCGCTCGTGGACCGGCGAAGAGGAGGTCCTCGAGCTGCTCGATGAATCCCCGGCCCGGTGAGGTCTGGCTGGCGGGGCTGGACTCGCCGCCACGACGCGTCCCGTTGCCGGCGTCTTCCGCCGGGCAACGTTCAAGGGTTAGGATGCTCTCCCGGCGCATCCGATAAAAATCTGGCATGATCCCGGCAGGGGCAGGGCGCCGGCTCGACTGGGCGAGCCACGGTTCGGGGCGCGTCTTTCCGTCCGAAATCTTTCCGTGCGGCGCCTTCGCGCGGTATCCTATTGTAGTAGGATAGTTTGCATGCCGCGCGGGAATCCATCACCGAAGCTTGCGATCACGATAGACCCCGACATTCACGAGGACATCCTTGCGGCGGCCGCTCGGGAGCGGGTGAGTGTCTCGGCCTGGATGACCACCGCGGCGCGGGAAGCGTTGCATCGGCGGGCGGGTTTGGCGGCGGTAGCGCTGTGGGAGAAGCAGCACGGGCGCCTGACGGCGGAAGAGATGGAGACGGCTCGCCGCAGCGTGCGGGCGCAGCTTCGAACGTTGCGAACGGCGCGGCGTCCGGCATGAGCGCGGTCGTCTACGACGCCGGCGTTCTCGTCGCCGCCGATAGAAACGAGCGGCGCGCGTGGGCCGAACACAAGGTCCGTTTGGAACTGGGCGTGGTTCCATTGGTTCCCGCGCCGGTGGTCGCCCAAGTCAGCCGGTCCCCGCAACAAGCCCAACTCCGGCGCTTCTTGACCGGGTGCGCGGTGGTTCCGCTCGGAGAGAGCGAGGCGCACGAGGCGGGGCGGCTGCTCGGCGTGACCGGAATGGCGGATGTCGTCGACGCGGTTGTCGTGACGACAGCTCTTCGCCAAGGCGCCATGATTCTCACGGGCGACCCGGAAGACCTAAAACGGCTTGTCAGAGCTTCTGGGCGCGAAGTCCCAGTCGTCGCTATCTGAGATGCCGCGAATTCGCCCCTCCGGCATGCGTGTAGATACGGCGGCCGAGGCGAGGGAGCGCATCCTGGAGATGATTGAGTTCGCCGATTGGGATCTCCTTGATGTCGCGCGCTCGCGGGCGGCCGAACAGGAGGTCCTCGAGCTGCTCGACGAATCCCTAGTCCGGTGAGATCTGGCTGGCGGGGCTGGACTCGCCGCCAGGGCACGTCCCGTTATCATCGTCTCCCGCCGGGACCCAACCCGCCGCGATCTCTCGTCTTGTATGGGCCTCTCACCATTCAGGCGAGGAACAGCCCGTATGAAGTGCCGCTGCCGCGGCTTCCGCTCCTTGATCGCGAATCGGTAACTAAAGTTCAAGGGTTGGGGTCCCTGCCAGCCGCGCGCCTTGAACGCAAGATTGGCAGGCTTTCCAACGACATCATGGTGCGACTGAAAGACGCGCTGGCTTTTGCGCTCGATCTTCAATAGCCTTCCGAATGACTGGCGTCTGAACTGGCAGCGCTCCGGCCGCTATATGTTCAGCGGGCGGGCTGGGCGTGATGCGGCAATTCGCCCGCCTCCGGCCAATTTCCGAGGCTGAAAGCGGGACGTAAATCGGAAGGGTTCGCGGTTTTGTCACTGGGGCTGGTGAGGGGGGGTCGGGCGGGCGGAATAGGGAGGCCGCGGGCGAGGGGATTCGGGCGCGGGAGCGGTTAGGGTCGGGAGTGTTGGGTGTTTGCGGGCGCGGTGATTGGCCCGCGGGCGCCGCAGATGGCGCCAACGCTCCGACGACAGTCAGACTATGGATAGGGCGTTTTCCCGTCAACTCGATCGCCCTGACCAACTTCCGGTTGGCGCGTTATTCGACGGCAATTCGACAATTGGGGGTCTCGTCCACAGTGGCCTCCTGGACCGCTCCCTGGGTGGGAAGGCGATGAAGCGCTCATGGAGAGTTCGGTCGCCGATCGCCTAAGTGAAGGGCGTTTACGGGGAGTAATCCATCGAGAGCGCCGGAAATCCCGGTGGATCGGCGGTATGGGCGCGATCCGTGCGCAGCGCGACAGAAGGAGCGCGGCTCAGGCGGCTTCGAGATCAACGCGCACGCGGCACCCTAGCGCCGCCGCGATGTTGACCAGCGCGTCGAGGGAGAACCGCGAGACCCGGCCGCGCAGCAGATCATTGATCCGCGGCTGGGTTACGCCGCAGTGGCTGGCCGCTTCGTCCTGTGTCCAGCCGTGCCGTCTCAGGCGCGCGGCAATCTTCTGCATCAACTCGGCCCGCGCCCGCAGATTGGCGGCCTGCCCCGGCGTGTCGGCGATCGCATCCCAAACACTCGCGTAGCTCTCGGGTTCGCTCATATCTTGCCTCCCAATAGTTCCCCAAATCGTGTCTTCGCGATCTTCAGATCCTTCCCCGGCGTCGCTCGTGTTTTCTTGTGGAAGGCGTGCAGGACGTAGACGGCGTCCGCGCGTCTGGCGAAGTAAATCACACGGTAGGCGCCACTTGAATCCAAAACGCGTAGCTCTTCCACACCCTTTCCAATCGAGGGCATCGGCTTGAAGTCGTCCGGTTGGCCGCCTCGCTGGACCTTATCGAGTTGATATCCCGCATCATGGCGCGCACTCTGAGGGAAGTCTCGCAGGCATTTGAGCGAATCGCCAAGGAAGCGGATCGGCCGCACGGCTCTATTATATCCAAACGGATATAGGGCCGAGCGTCTACCACGCAACCAAAGACCGGGCTGGCGTTCCTGAGAGTGCCGGCGCGGTGGCTGGGTTACCGATTGCGCGCACGGTTGCTTCGCGCTGTTTCGAAGGGTCCATCCGCGTGTCTTCGCTGAATGTTCCGGTTCGGAAGTTCAATACGTAGCGGGTGGCGCTGGCGTCTCGACGACGGTCAAACTTCGGATAGCGCGTGACGCTGAACCGGGGCCGCGGGGATCGCTGAACGTTGGGCGACGGATTGGGGAATCGAGCCTTCGCTCGGCGAACGACGCTGCTTTGCGGAAGTCCGGCTTACTCGTCTATCGCGTGCCAGTATGCCCGCTGGGATTCCTTCGAGGGCAGGCTATTGCGAACCGCCGATTTTGCTGGATCGCGATCCGGCAGGTTCGAACTGCGCTTTGGGGAAGACTTGCGGCCTCGGGCGCGTTTGCCACGCTTCATCCATTGGGGGCTTCCATGCCCCAACAAATGAACACTTGGCACCGCGGCACGGCGAAGGACGCGCGGGCCGGCGCTCGTCCGGTCCCAATCGGGCTGAGAGGGCCTATCACCGGCAATTCGGAGCGGTGGGTCCCAAAACACCGGGCTAAGACCCCACTACCAGACGCCGCACGAGCCATCATGAACCGCCGAAAAGCCGTAGAATATTGACAGCGTTGTGCGGATGCTTCCACCCGGCGAGGCCAAGAAAGTGCTCGACTGGGCGCAGCAGTTAGCGGAACTGGGCGGCGGCCGGCCGGTCGAGTGGTCGGATTCGTGGTCCGACGACGATTTGAGAGAAGCCACAGCCGCGTCCCTGAAGCGGTTCGAGCAGCAGGAGCGTGAAGGAGTTTGAAACCCGGCGACGTCGTTGCCGGCGCGTTTCCCGGCGCCGACGCGACCAAGGTGCGGCCCGCCGTGGTACTTTCCACGGAGCTCTATCATCGCTATCGTCCCGACGCGATCGTTGGTCCGATCACGACACAGCCCCCTAGGGAATTGGCTCCTACCGATTGCGAATTGCTCGATTGGCGGCACGCGGGGCTTCGTCAGCCTTCCTTCTTCAGGTTGTTCGCCGTCACGTTGCCGCAGAGGGAGGTCCGCTTGATCGGAAGGCTTTCTGAATCTGACTGGGCTTTGGTACGCGCATGTTTCAAAGCTGGATTTGGCATCGAATAGGCCGCCGGCGACTCGCTTCCGCATACCACTTGGACGTGCCGCCGCCTGCCCACCGATTGAAAACGACCGGCGCTGCCCGCAGTCACACGGCGGGGTCGGGCGTTTTCCTTCGAGTTGACCGCCGTGCCAAACTTCCGAGTGGGCGTTATTCCATATCCGGCTCTCGATCCGCTAAGCTTAACTGAATTCATCACATGCTGCTCGCGGCAGGGGATAAACTCGGGGCCTACCAAATCCTGGCGCCCATCGGCGCGGGCGGCATGGGCGAGGTGTACAGGGCGAAGGATACGAAGCTAGGCCGCGAAGTGGCGGTGAAGGTTCTACCCGCAGCCTTCGCTCAGGACCCGGAGCGCCTGGCGCGGTTTGAGCGTGAAGCCAAGGTGCTGGCATCGCTGAACCATCCCAACATCGCGCAGATCTATGGCATCGAAGAGCGCGCGCTGGTGATGGAGCTTGTTAGCGGCGAAACGCTTAGGGGACCGCTGCCGGTGGCCACCGCTTTGAACTACGCACTGCAAATTGCCGAGGCGCTGGAGGCGGCGCATGAAAAAGGGGTGGTGCATCGGGATCTGAAGCCGGGCAACGTCATGGTTACCGCCGACGGGGTCGTCAAGATACTCGATTTTGGGCTGGCGGCGGTCGCCCAGGACCGGGCTCGAATACCGGCAATCCGGTGAACGACCCGACGCTGACGATGCGGGCGACGCAAGCCGGGATCATCATCGGCACGGCAGCGTACATGAGCCCCGAGCAGGCGAGCGGCAAACTGGTGGACCGCCGGGCAGACATCTGGTCGTTTGGCGTGGTGCTATTTGAGATGCTAACCGGCGAGCGCTTGTTCGACGGCGAGACCATTTCGCACACGCTGGCGGACGTGTTGCGCGGCCCGATCGACTTCGACAAGTTGCCGCGCGAAACCCCGTCCGCCAGTTCGCGGCCTGCTGAAGCGTTGCCTGGACCGCAATGTAAAGAACCGGTTGCGCGACATCGGCGAAGCACGCATCGCGCTTGAGAATGCGGGTGACGCCGAAGTCCCACCGCCGGCGCCAGTTCGCGCCGCGAGGCTCCCGTGGGTTCTCGCTACGCTGGCAATCCTGCTGGCCGCCGCGGCGTCTTTCCTCTACCTCCGCGAGAAGCCTCCCGCGGAGGACTGCCCTGCGCCTGTCGGTGCCGCTTCCGGGTAGATTTGCAGTTGAGTATGTTGCCTTGTCCCCCGACGGGCGCACGGTGGCGATGGTCGCCAGCTCAGGAAATAACAGTGGGCTTTGGGTTCGCGCCCTCGATTCCCTTCCACTGCGGTCTGTCTCGAATACCGACAACGCAAGGCACCCGTTCTGGTCCGCGGATAGCCGCTCCTTAGGATTTTTTGCCGACGGAAAACTGAAGATCGTCGCGGCCACCGGTGGTCCGGCGACCGTTCTCTGCGAAGCCGGCACTGGCGGCGGGGGAGCCTGGAACCGTGAGGGAACGATTCTCTTCGGGGCCGATAGCGGCCCGATCCAGCGCGTGAACGCGGGCGGCGGTGTCCCCTCGCCGGTCACTCAAGCCGAGCCCGGCGTGCGTCACCTTCTGCCCGCGTTCCTTCCCGACGGCAAGCACTTTCTGTATTTGGCCCAGGGCCCGGATCAAAGCAAATCGGGAGTGTACCTGGGCGCGCTGGGTCAGCTTGCGGGCCGCAAGCTCCTGCCGGACGTGAGCAGCGCTATTATCGCCCCGCGGCGGAAGGGCGCAAGCAACGATTTTCTTCTGTTCCGGCGGGAGAATGCACTGATGGCGCAGCCGTTCAAGCTAGATACTCTCCAACTGGCTGGGGATCCCTTTTCGGTTGCGCTTCCGCTTGCCCACACCTCGACTCCGGCTCAAGTGGCCGCGTCGGTGGCGGAAAACGGCATACTGGTTTACCTGGCTGGACCTTCCCGAAATGAGACCCAACTCACCTGGGTGGATCGATCCGGAAAGGAATTGGGGAAAGTCGGACCACTAGCAGAGCAAAACGGAGTCGCTCTTTCTCCGGATCAGAAGGCGGTCGCGAGGGCGTACCCGGGAAGTAGCTCCCGCTCAGGACTTTGGCTACGGGATTTGGCCCGTGATGTGGAAACCCGCTTCGCACTCCCTCCTTTTGCGGGGCCGGCCGTCTGGTCGCCGGATAGCAGCCGGATCGCATTTTCCGGGCCGCAGAGCCTGTACGTGAAGAATGCCAGCGGGGGCCCGGAGCGGCTCCTGCTCCAAGCCGGTCACCGGGCTACACCCTCCGATTGGTCGCGCGATGGGAAATATCTGCTCTATACGGACCTCGATCCGAAGACTCGGGGAGATATTTGGTATCTCCCGCTGGACGCCTCCGGCAAGCCGGGCGGTGCGGTCGCGTTTGTCAAGACCGAGTTCAACGAGAGCCAGGGCCAGTTCTCGCCGGATGGACACTGGGTCGCCTATGTTTCGGATGAATCCGGACAATACGAGGTCTACATGCGCCCGTTTCCCTCCGGCAGCGCAACCACGAGGATATCGAGCAGTGGCGGGAAGGAACCGCGCTGGCGTGCCGATGGGAAAGAACTCTATTACCTGAGTGATTCGGGATTCATGGCAGTTTCGGTGCGATCGCGCCCAGGTGGGCCGCTCCAGGCCGGAGTTCCCGAGGCTTTGTTCGACCTGCAATCGAGGCATGTGATTCCGGAAGGCAACTTCTTCAGCTATAGTCCCTCCGCGGACGGCCAGCGTTTCCTGACAAAGATTCTGCCCGAGGCTGCCTTGCCCACGCTGAACGTCGTCACCAACTGGGAGGAGCTTGCGGCGGGGCCGGTAAGGGAACCATGAGCCTCCGGGACTTCCCGAACCGCGTGAAAATCACATTCAAATGGGCTCACGCCAAGCCGATAGTCCGGCAAGTCATCAAGGGCAGAGCAGGGTACACCTGCGCACCCAACTTCCAGATAGCCTGCAACCCGGACGTTAGCGCGGCGTACCGGTCACTTCCCAGTTGCGAGTGATCCGTCCGGGGCAGCGGGAATCGCTGAACGGTGTGCGACGGATTGGTGAATCGAACCTCCGCTCGTTGAACAACGCCGCTTCGCGGAGGTCCGGCATTCTCGTCTATCGCGTACCGGTATCGCCGCAGGGATTCTTTGGAGGGCAGGCTATGCGTCGGGGAAGACTTGCGGATTCGGGCGCGTTTGCCACGTTTCATCATTGTGGAGGGCCAATGGCGTTAAACTTGGAACGAGAGCGGGAGGCCATCGTGGACGCATTGGCGGAGAAACTGGACGAGCGGTTGCGCGAGTGGAAGCCGGACACGGCGGCCGAGGCTAGGGAGCGCATCTTGGAGGTGATCGAGTTCGCCGATCAGGATCTGCTGGATGTCGCGCGCTCGCGCGCGGCCGAACAAGAGGTCCTCGAGCTGCTCGATGAACCCCCAGCCCGGTGAGGTCTGGCTGGCGGACCTGGGACTCGCCGCCAAGACACGTCCCGTTGTGATCGTCTCCCGCCGGGACCCGGACCCGCCGCGATCTCTCGTCTTGTATGTGCCTCTCACCACTCAGCGGAGAGATAGCCAGTACGAGGTTCCGCTCCCGCGGCTTCCTTTTCTCGATCGCGAATCGGTAGCCAACGTTCAAGGGTTAGGGTCCCTGCCCACCGCGCGCCTTGAACGCAGGATTGGCAGGCTTTCCAATGAGATCATGGAGCGACTGAAAGTACGCGCTGGCTTTTGCGCTCGATCTTCAAAGGCCTTCCGAATGACTGGCGTCTGGTCTGGCGGTGCTCCGGCCTCCATATGTTCAGCGCGCGGGCTGGGCGTAATGCGGCGGGCCGGACGCCTCCGGCCGATTTGCGAGTCTGAGGGCGGGAAGGAAATCGAGAGGGCTTCAGGTTTTGTCGCTTGGGGGCTGGGGAGGGGGGAAGGGCGGGCGGAATGGGAACCGCATAATCCCTCATCGCGGAAAGCGTCAAAGTTCCCGGTGATGATCGGACCAATCGAAAGTCGCCATATTCGTACCCTCCTTTCGTCGTAGCTTTTTACCACGGTTCGGCGTCGTCGTCCAGCAAATCGGACAATACTCCGGCGGACCGGTGCATACGATAACGGTGAGCCAAGCCCCCAAGTCCTTCCGTGGGAATCTACTCGGCGCGAAGAATCTCCGCCACATCCATTTTGGCAATACGGCGAGTAGCAAACCAGATGCTCGCCGCAGCCACCACACAGATCGAGAGCGTCGTGAGGAGGTAAGTCGCAACGCCGGAGGATTCCGCTCCTTCGATGAGACTGCCCAACAGCTTTCCAGTGCTCGCGGCGCCGGCAATTCCTACGAGAGCGCCAAAGACAACCGTCGCCAAACCATGGCGGACAAAACTCGTGCGCAGGCGCGCCGGTGTCGTCCCCAGCGCCAGTCTTACACCCATCTCGTGCGTTCGCTGCGTAACCGCATACGAGACGACTGCGTAGATGCCCACAAGGGCGAGCAGCAGGGCAAAGCTCGCAAAGAAGACGAGCGCCGTGCGGTAAAACTCTGGGCGGGCAAAGGCGCGATTCATCCGTTGTTGCATCGTCTCCACGCCGTACACCGGAACGCCACGATCGAATGACTGCAGCGCGGCTCGGATCGCGGCTACGTGATCCTCGGGCCGCCCTTCGACCTTTACGATAAACGTCGAGTCAAATCCTCCCGGGTTGTGCGCGGGAACGAAAGTCTCCGGAGGATCCACATCAAACACATCCGAAACGTATTGGCCCATGAAATCGAGATTCCGGACAACGCCGACGATCCTTCGGACGGTATCGTCCGGCCCTGTAACCATGTGTCCGAGGGAATCGGCCGGCCGCAGCCAAACTCTCGCGAATGTTTCGTTGACGAGCACGACCTTGGCATTCGATCGGACCTCGGCATCGGTAAACTCGCGCCCATAAAGAACACGTCCCCCCGTGGCCGCAAAGTAGCCGGCCATGATTGGAATGACATCGGCGCCGGAGCCTGGCGCCGATTGGCGACCGTCGAACGCGTAGGGACCACCGACGAACTTTCCAGACAAGAGGGGCAAGAACTCCGTGGAGCTTGCAGCGCGCACTCCTGGCAGGCGCCGCAGACGATCGAGCACCCCTTCGAAATATTGCAACCGCAGCCCCGGCTTGTCCCGAATCGTGCCGTCCAGCGCGACGCTCGCGGTAACGACGCCATCGGGTTTAAATCCCCGATCGATGTGAAGCTCGTGAGACACGGCTCGCACGACCGAGACTGAAGCCATGAGTAAGACGATTGTGAGCGTTACCTGCGCCGCAACGAGCGCGTCGCGCACCATCGGCGAGCGGCGCAACCCGGTCGAACCCCGGGCCGCGAACCAGTGCCTGCGGCCAACGCTCAGCGCCGGCAACAGTCCGAACAGCACCGCGCTTAGCACGGCGAGCCCGACCATAAACGCGAGCACCCGAGGATCAAGAAGCTTGTAGGTCTGAGAGGGCAGAGCGGCCGGTTGCACTCTGCTAGCGATTGAAGTCGCCCAGAGCGCAACGATTAAACCAAGGCCCGCCGAAACGAGCGCGAGCAGCAGGGATTCAGTGAGCATCTGCTGGATGAGACGCGCCCGGCTTGCGCCTAGGGCCGAACGGATGGACAGTTCGTGGCGCCGATCGGCCGTCCGCGCCAGCATTAGATTCGCCAGATTGGCGCAGGCAATCAGCAGGGTCAACATCGAAACACCCATCAGAAGAAGCGAGACGTTCTTCACGCGCCCAGCCAGCATGTCTCGAAGCGGCGTCAACATCGGAATCCAATCGGCCCGGGGGCGGCGATGCGGCTCGACGCGGGACACGTCGGCTGCGAACGCCGCCCGAGCTTGCGTCCAACCGATGCCGGGTCGCAGACGTCCGATCGCCGCCCATCCGTTGTTGCCAGCGGCGTACTCGGGCGCTTTCCACAGAACCGTCGTTGCCGGATAATCGAAATCGGCCGGCATCACTCCAATCACCGTCAAGGGATCCTCAGGACGAGGTTGCAATCCATAGACGCGGATCGTCTTGCCAAGGGCTTGGCCGCCGCCGGCATACAACTCCCGCCATAGCGCATAGCCGATGACCGCGACGGAATGCTCTCCCGGCGCAAATGTTCGTCCAATAAGCGGCCGCGAACCAAGCAACGAAAAGAAGTTGTCCGAAGTCATGGCAATGTGCGCACGCAACATGTGTTGTGGATCGCCGATATTCAAGTCGCCGTCTTCAAATAGGGCGGCATCTTGAAGGTAATTCGAATGCCGGCGCCAGGAATCGAATTGCAGGGCACTGTCGTGAGGCGGCAAGAAATGAATCATCGCGGCGAGCCGGCCCGGATCCCGGAAAGGCAATGAGCGCAGCAAGAGTGCGTTCACCACGCTGAACACGCCGGTATTCGCGCCAATCGCCACGCCCAGCGCAACCACCGCGAACCCGGTGTGCGAAGGGTGCTTCGCCCACAGCCGTAAAGCGTGTTTGCCGTCGCGCCATATCTCGATCCCAAGCTGAAGCGGAAGCGAAACGGCCAGATCGAAAAGTAAATGCATCAAGAGCGAGACAACCGCAGACGCGTCTTGTGCTTCGGCGAGTTCCTCGCGAAGCTCCTGTTCCATCGCCTTCGCATACTCCTCGCGAAAGGCGGCCGGATAGAGATGCAACAGGAAACGATAGAGCCTAAGCATGTCGCGCCTTCCCGAACGTGACCGCCGCCATGTCGGCTAGTCCCCGCATCCGTGACGCTTCCGCACGCGCGACCTGTCTACCGAAGTTCGTAATTCTGTAGTACCTGCGCCGCTCATCGTCAAGATGCGGATCGGGCCGCTCATCCGATTCTTCGATCAATCCGAGCTCCAGCATCTTATTGATCGATCCATACAAGACGCCCGGCCCGAGTTTGAGCTTGCCGTTCGTGCGCTTCCCGATTTCGCGCTTTAAGGCGTAGCCATGCCGTTCGCCTTCGCCGAGCGAAAGCAGGATGTGGAACATCGCCGTCGAAAGTGGGATCAAGTTTTCCACAAGAGACATAGTAGTACTATATCAGAGCTAATGGGTCAGGGCGTAGACGATCCTGGTTGGCCGGTTCCGGCCAAACGCATCAAGTGGTGTCATTCCACCTCGATCTCCAGTCGTCGCCGATCGGGAAGCGACCCAGGTGAGCGAGGAGCCGTTGCCGTTGACTTCGTGGCGGCAGAACGGCCGGCAAGTGTCCTGAGCGCGGCTCGGGCGTTTCTCGTCAACTTAACCGCCTTACCAGCCTTCCGGTGGGGGCGCGATCCGTGCATAGCGCGACAGAGGGAGCACGGCTCAGGCGGCTTCGAGATCAACGCGCACGCGGCACCCTAGCGCCGCCGCGATGTTGACCAGCGCGTCGAGGGAGAAGCGCGAGACCCGGCCGCGCAGCAGATCATTGATCCGCGGCTGGGTTACGCCGCAGTGGCTGGCCGCTTCGTCCTGTGTCCAGCCGTGCCGTCTAAGGCGTGCGGCGATCTTCTGCATCAACTCGGCCCGCGCCCGCAGATTGGCGGCCTGCCTGGGGGTGTCGGCGATCGCATCCCAAACACTGGCGTAGCTCTTGGGTTTGCTCATATCTTGCCTCCCAATAGTTCCCCAAATGGTATCTTCGCGATTTTCAGATCCTTCCCCGGCGTCGCTCGTGTTTTCTTGTGGAAGGCGTGCAGGACGTAGACGGCGTCCGCGCTTCTGGCGAAGTAAATCACACGGTAGGCGCCACTTGAATCCAAAACGCGAATCTCTTCCACACCCTTGGAAGCGGATCGGCCGTGCGGCTCCATTATATCCAAACGGATATAGGGCCGAGCGTCTACCACTCAACCAAAGACCGGGCTGGCGTTCCTGAGAGTGCCGGCGCGGTGGCTGGGTTTCCGATTGGGCGCACGGTTGCTTCGCGCTGTTTCGAAGGGTCCATCCGCGTGTCTTCGCTGAATGTTCCGGTTCGGAAGTTCGGTGCTGTAGCCGGTGGCGTTAACAGCTCTACGACGGTCAAACTTTGGAAGGGACGTCTGCCGTCAACTTGACGGCGAACAGGCCAACTTCCGGACGGCGCGGCGCGCGGCCGCAATGGGCAGGCAAGCGCCGCGTTAACCTGAGCGTGAGGGCTTGCTACATTGCCGAACGACCTGCGCCGTCTGTTCGGCACGAGATCCTCGCGCCGCTGGGGCTTTTGAAAGGAGACTTATCTATGCCGCAAAAAAGGTTATCGGGCGGCGTGGTACACGAAGTGCCCGCGGATTTGAAAAAAGCGCTTACATCCGATGCGCAAGCATGGACGGCGTGGGAGGATATTACGCCGCTCGCGCGCAACGAGTGGATCTGTTGGATCGAGTCGGCAAAAAAAGCGGAAACCAGAAGCCGCCGGATCGAGTGGGGCTGTTCCAACCTTAAGGATGGAAAACGACGGCCCTGTTGTTGGCCCGGATGCGACCACCGCTAATTCCGAGATCGTCAAACTGGACATTGCGACCGCGGACGGGAGCCGACCGGCGCTGGGCGTTTGCAGCGGCGTGTCAGGCCGCGGAGAGCGCGCTGATCGTCACGTAATATCCGTCGGGGTCCCGGAGCGAGAACTCCTTGGTTTGAGTGTTCGGATTCACGTGTGGCTCCTCTTCGAGGCGAGAGGCGAGAGAGCGCGCCCTTTGAAGCGCCAGGTCGAAGTCGTCGACACGGAAGAACAACAGGAGGCCGTTGCCGGGTGTGCCGCGATCGGGGCTCATCAATGAGGGATGCTCGTGGGAGCCCCACTGGTGGAGGCAGAGCAAGACGGTTCCGTCGGAATCGAGGATTTGGCCAAAGTAATCGTGGGCGGGAGGGGTGGACGGCTGACCGAACAGCGCCTGGTACCATTTTGAGCTGGCCGGCACGTCGCTTACCCCGACGATCGTCCACGTGCGCTTCATTGGTCCACCTCCGCGGCCATTGTGTTCACGCTCGGTTGTAGCATATCCCAGGGCTTTGCGGCGAGGACTTGATGCCAGGTATTGGGCACAGTTCCCGGGTGGGTCCGGACGTCCGCCGCGGGCGTCAAGGTTGGAACGAGAGCGGGAGGCCATCGTACATGCATTGGGGGAAAAAACTGGACGAGCGATTGCGCGAGGGGAAGCCGGATACGGCGGCCGAGGCAGGGGGCGCATCCTGGAGACACGGGGAGGTCGCGCGTTTCCCTTCAACTTGGCCGGCCTGCCCGACTTCCGGTGGACGCGCGATCCGGCATGAATAAGGATGTGCAGGCGCGTTCGCGTCAGCCTCGCCGCGCCGCCTCGATGGCGGCGATGTCGATCTTCTTCATCGTCATCATCGCCTCGAAGGCACGCTTTGCCTCACCGCCGCCCGCCGCAAGCGCATCCATCAGCGCGCGCGGGGTGATCTGCCAGGAGAGGCCCCAGCGGTCCTTGCACCAACCGCACTGGCTTTCCGTGCCGCCATTGCCGACGATGGCGTTCCAGTAACGGTCCGTCTCTTCCTGATTCTCCGTCGCGACCTGGAAGGAAAAGGCCTCGGAGTGCCGGAACACAGGGCCGCCGTTGAGACCGAGACAGGGAATGCCCAGGATGGTGAACTGCACCGTCAGCACATCGCCCTTCTTGCCACCGGGATAGTCGCCGGGAGCCGCGTGAACCGCGGTTACTTTGCTGTCCGGAAAGGTGGAGGCGTAGAAGCGCGCCGCCTCGTGCGCGTCTTTGTCGAACCAGAGGCAGATCGTGTTCTTTGGCTTCATGTTCGTGTGCTCCTTGTGCCCGGCCGGGGCGAACGCAGCGGTTTTTGCGCCGGCCGTCCCACCCTTCTGAATCATATCGCCGGCGGGGATCGACCGCGAGATTCGAAGCTATGATTGGCGAGGCCTGTACTGCACGCCCGGTCCAGTTATTGCCGCGCGAGCCGCTCCGGCGATACCATCGGCTCTATGCTAGCCGGAATCCTTATTCTCGCCTGCTGGATTTCGCTCGGGCTGTACTGGAACATCAGCGCCCGCTCCATCAAGCCCGCGGCTGAACAGCAGACATTGGCAGCCAGATTGGCCAGGATGCCGGTATGGCTGGGGTTCGTTCTGTTCATTGCGGCCTGGGCGCACCCGTTCGGCCCTGTGGCGATACGGCGCACAATCTTTTCGGATTCGGCCGCCGTGGCCACGTGCGCGCTGGGCCTCTTCGTGGCGATCTGGTCGCGCAAGGCGCTGGGCGCCGAGTGGAGCCAGGATGTGGAGTTGAAGCAGGGGCACAAGTTAGTGGAGAGCGGCACCTACAGGTTTATGCGCCATCCCATTTACACTGGCCATCTGCTCATGGGCCTGGGAACGGCCATTGCCTCGGGCTTGCTTGTTGCGTTTGCGGGGCTTGCGTCGTTCGCGGTGGGGTTTTGGATAAAACTGATCCAAGAGGAACGGCTCCTTCTGCGCGGCTTTCCCGACGAATATCCCACTTACAAGAAGCGTGTCAAGGCGCTGATTCCCTATGTGTTTTGACGTGTGAGGCGGGCCGGGGCACCGGCGATCGGGAAGCAATTGTTGACTTCTGGCTGATAGAACGGCCGCCGGGTCTCCGGAGTGCGGGTTGAGCGTTGTATGTCCAAGTTGCCGTGAGCCGTGTACTGAGATGCCGACTAATTGTGTCATCTATACCCGGCCACAGGACGCAATCGGTGCGACAACCCTTGCGACATTGAACTTGGGACGAGCTAAAACCGCGGGCTGATTTGCGATACGGAGTGCGGTGGGGTCCGGCTATTTGTGGAGCTGAGTCGAGGCGAAACAGCCGGCGAAGTTCAGAACGGGAAGAATGACCGCGTAGGGAAACCACCTCGTGAAGAAAGCCGCCAAGGCGACGGAAGCGGGATAGGTAATCGCCGACCAAAAGAACACATAGGCTTCGGCGTTGGCGCCTCCCTCAAAGGCCATTGCGGAGAGGGGCCCGACGAGCATCCAGGGAACCAGCAAGATGAGCCAGAAAATGAACAACGCCCGCGTCGCGGTGGGGGCGGGCTGTTTCCGATTATCGATTCCCCATGTCCATAGGGCAGCACCCAAGTAAAGCACGACCGATGTGGCAACCACGTTGAGAGCTATCCGCAAGGGGCGGTTCGTCATCGAGGCCACGTCACCAAAAAGGGCCGTGGTCAGGAGAGCGCCTGGGAGTGTCAGGAACCATGCCGGGTCGAGCACCATTGCCACGGCTGACGTTGCGCACGCGATCGAGACGGAAAAGATTGCCCGTTGACGATTCAGAGTTGGCCGTTGCATGGGACGGATCGTTCTAGTTGCGCCCCGCGTGCCTAGAAACGCGCGGGTATTTTGACTTGGTCACTAACACGATTATCTAACAGCGGACACGAGCAAGGCGGCGTGTACGGCTTGACCGGGCGGTTGACGGTTCACGGCACATCTTTCCGTGCGGCGGCGCTCGCGGGGTATCCCATTGCCGGTAGTTCTAGGACCGTTTTGCATGCCGCGCGGTGAATCCATCGGCGAAGCTTGCGATTCCGATTGATCCCGACATTGACGGGGCATCCTTGCGGCAGCCGACGGCGAGCGGTGCGCGTGGGCCGAACACAGGGCCCGTGTGGAACTGGGCGTGATTCCGCTGGTTTCCGCGGTCAGATGGCAGGGGCGGGCGTGATGCGGCCGCTCGAACGCGGCTGGTTCCGCGGGGGCGAGTCGACCGATTCAGGGGACCGGTGATTACGCGGGCAGGGGTTGTTTTCGACTGGACAGGACGAAGGCTGCGACCAGGGCGGCGGCGAATCCCGCGCCAGCGCCGATACCGAGCGCCCAGCGCGGGCCGAAATTGTTGGCGACCCAACCGACGATGGGGGCGCCGATTGGTGTTCCGCCGAGCGCAATGCCAACGCGCAGGGCCATCACCCTGCCGCGCATCGCCGGTTCCGTCGAGAGCTGCATGATGCTGTTGGTGCCGTTGGTGAAGGTGAGGGCGGCGGCGCCGACGACCATGAGCGCGGCCGCGAACCACCAGTATCCAGGCGCGAGCGCGGCCAGGGTGCAGCCGAGGCCGAAGACACCGGCTCCCGCCAAAAGAGACGCTAAGCTTGGTTTCGCCCGGCTGGCGGCGAACAAGGCTCCAGAGAGAGTGCCCACGGCCATGATGGAGGAGAGCAGGCCGAAACCGCGCGCATCGGAGTGGAAGACGGTCACGGCCATGGTGGAGATGAAGATGGGAAAGTTCAGGCCGAAGGTTCCGATCAGAAACAACATGATCAGGACCGCCCGAAGGTCCGGTTTTCTCCACACGTAGCGAAACCCTTCGAGAAATCCGGACGTTGTGCGATGCGCTCGGGCGCTGGCGCGCAGTTCGGAGAGACGGAAGAAGGACATCGAGATCAGGACCGCCGCGAATGAGAGCCCGTTCAGTAGGAAGGCCCAGCCGAGGCCAACCTTGGCGATGAGAAAACCGGCAATGGCGGGACCGATCATCCGGGCCGCATTGAACGAGGTCGAGTTCAATGCCACGGCATTCGGGAGATCCTCATCGCCAACCATCTCCGCCACGAAGGTCTGTCTCACCGGAGCATCGAGCGCCGCGGCGGAGCCGGACAGGAACGCGAACACGTACACGTGCCAGAGCCGGATGACTCCCGCGATCGTGAGAACTCCCAGGATGAACGCAAGCGCGCCCATGGTTGCCTGGGTCAACATAAGGAGCTTGCGCCGGTTCAGGCGGTCCGCGGCCGATCCCGTCCAGGGCAGGAGCAGAAGTTGCGGGGCAAACTGGAGGCTCATCACGATACCCAGCGCCGAGGCATCGCGATGGGTCAGTTGCGTCAGCACGAGCCAGTCCTGAGCGACGCGCTGCATCCAGGTGCCGGTGTTCGAAACCAGTCCGCCCGCCGTCCACAAGCGGAAGTTGAAGCTTCCGAGGGAGCGAAAGGTGCAGGACGCTGGGTTCTTCATGTGCGCGGCGGCGCGTTGCCTCCATGGAACTGGCCGAAGTGGCGCGCCGAGACGAGGCCGATGAGCAGCACGCCCAGGCCGAGCGCGAGGATGTGGGTTGCCGCCCGCGGATTGAAAGCACCGACGCGTGCGAGGAGCAGATATCCAACAACCGCGTTAAAGAAGCCCCAAAGGACGTTGACCGTGGAAGAGGAGAGCCCTTTGCCGGGCGGTTTGGCGAAGGGACTCTGGAAGGGACGTCCCATCGTGCCGGCGACAAAATGAGGAATGGCGTTTGTCAAAAAAACGCCCGCAAAGAAGTACGACACAAGCCAAAGCCAATTCATGATGCAGAGCTCCTTTTTTCGAGCAGGCTTTCGAGCAGCGAAATGATTTCCTGTGTAGACCCTGTCTCGCCAAGACGAGGGAAGACGTTTCCGATGGTGTACTGGTGCGCTTCCTGGCGGACGTCGGTCATCGCATCGATCGCGAGGGTCACGTTGAATCCTTGTTCCCAGGCCTGGCGCGCCGTCGCCTCGACGCCACCGGAGGTCACCAATCCGGTCACAACGACCTGGGTAACGCCTCGCGCCTTGAGCTGGCCTTCGAGGTCCGTCGTTGCGAACGCGCCCCAGCTTCGCTTGGTGACGACGATGTCATCCGGTTGCCGATCCAGCTCCGGCAGGAGGTCAGTCCAGCCCTCGGAAAACGATGTGTTGCCGCGCGGACCTTGTTCCGTGCGGCCTGGCGGACGTCCCGCCACGTTGACCAGCACGACGGGAAGTTTCTTCGCACGGAAAACATCGATCAACACGCGTGTCCGGGCAATGATCTCGCCGATGGGGTGGATGAAGTTTCCGTTGACGATACCTTTCTGCAGGTCAATGACGATCAACGCGGTATTGGAGTCAAGAGTCGTAAGCGGCATAGGGTTGTTTTCTTCCGATACAAAGTTGGCATGGGTCAAGGCGGGACGCGGCGGGTTCACTCCTCAACCAGCCGTGTCAGCAGTTCGAGCGCCGCCTGAAGCTTCTCCTGCTCGTGAGCGGAAAGCTTCCGCGAGATGGCCGCGGTGAGCCAGTCCTGTCTCGCGGCCCTGCCCTCCTGAATCCACTTCAGGCACTTGGGCGTGAGAGACATCAGAGTTTGGCGCCCGTCGCTTGGGTCGGGCGCACCACGAATTAGGCCGGACTCCCGCAGCGGCGTAACGATAGCGCGCATGGACTGCGGGCGCATGCCTTCCGCTCGCGCCAGACTGGAGACCGTGGCCGAATCCTCCTTCTCCAGCCGAAGAAGAACGGAAACCTGCGACGGGGTCAGGTCGTGGCGTCCCCCATGCTCGCGTAAACGCCGCTTGAGCTTGCCGCTTACCGCACGGAGCTCGGCGGCAAGCGTCGAAGCGAGCCCGGCCCGAGTTGAAGCCATTCGACGGCTCACGAGATCAATCTATCACATCTACAGGTAAACTGTGAAGTTTTGCTGCCTATTTCCTCGGGCCACCGCTTCCGCTTTGGGTTTCACGAAGAGATGGCTTAAAAGCGCGCTTCCCGTCCGCCAATTCGTCCGCAAGGCGGATCGATGGTCACTTTTCGTCGTGGGAATCCGGTGTGCCGTCCGACCATTTGCCGACAGGGATCATGAATATGGTTAACCGGCCGGGAATCTCCACGCCGCCGATGATGGGGGAGCCCGGCATCCCCGCGCCCCAGGATTTGAGTTCCGTTCGTTCGGCCCAGAACATCAGATGCGGATGCCAGTGCCCGGCCCGATCGTCCAGATAGCCTTGCTTCGACAGCATGTAGGACATCGCACCGGCTTCGAGCGCGGGCAGCTCCTTCTTGTCGAGAGCGGAGTCGATCGCGTCGAGCATCTGGGTTTCCGATTTCCCCGCCAGGGCCAGCCGGGTTCTCGCGATCACGATGGGGAGGTAGGTTCGCACGGCGGGTGGATTGAAGCAGATCGGCCCCCGGATCTTGGGATTCCAAAACGCGGGATCGCCGAACCCCGCCGTCCACGAGCGTTCCACCATGCACACGAAACCGTTCGTGCCGTTCACGGCCGTTTTGTACCCTTTCCGCTCCAGGACCATTACCTCCGCGTTATCGGCGATGCCCGGTGGGGCCGCACTTTTCGCCAGGGCTATTTCGGCATTGCGGTCCGCGATCAGGTATTGGTCCAGCGGGGCCATGCTGAGATAGGGAGTGCCGGTTTTTTGCGCTTGTAGTACGAGGCAAAGCAGGAGAGCCGTTGGGATTATCCTTAACATTCCGATCTCCTTCCAGTCCCCCAGGATACGCTAGGATCGGCCGCTAAGGCCTGAACACGATATGTTTCGAGTACATGCAGATACTTTGGACACGTAGTTCGATTTCGATCCTATTCGGAGGACCGATCTCGAAAAGCTGGACAAGCTTTTGAAAAAATCCGCGCCTGTACTGAAGCGTTATTTCCACCTGGGTTCGCCGACGGGAGAACCGGGAATGCGGTTCAAAACGATTGGCTGCGGGAAATTCCACTATGTCGCGAAATCGGGCCAAGAGGTGGAGTGGCCGGTTGTGGGCGTGGCGCTGCAAAAGAGCTATATCAGCGTTTAATTCGCGGTTACCAAAGAGGGCGCGCCGATGGTGCGGCCGTATGCGGGCAGACTGGGCGAGTGTCGAATGGGCCGAAACCTTTTCAGCTTCGCGAGGTTCGACGATTTGAACGTTGCGGCCGTGTCGGCGCTGTTCGCCGAGGCGGATCGGATCTTACACGCGGATCCCCGGCGCCGGCGCGGTGGACCGCAAGAAAGCGCAGGAGCCGAGAGCGTTTCTCACGAGCGCCGCTGTTGACGCTGGACGGGCTGCCTTCCCGCCGCGCGACGCGATTGTACGGCCGTATCCAGATGGCGCCTCATCCGCCCGCTGCGATGCGTTTCGTTTTTTTCGATTGACATATATCTAGCAGATGTATATCTAATAGATAGATGGCTCGCCGAATCAGTTCGTCGACCCAAGCTCTGCTTGGGCTTCTCAGTATCGAGCCCATGTCGGGCTACGACCTCGGCCGGAACATTCGGGCCTCCATCGGCCACATCTGGAGTGAAAGCTACGGACAGATCTATCCCAACCTCAAAAAACTTGCCGCAGCCGGGTTTGTCTCCGCCAAAGAGGAAAAGCGAAAGGGTAAGCCGAGCCGATCCATCTACTCCATCACGCAAAAGGGCCGCGAACAGTTAACCGAGTGGCTCGGGATACCTCCGCAGCCGGAAGTGCCACGCAACGAAATGCTCCTCAAGCTCTTCTTCGGGTCGCAAGTTCCCGCCGCGGTAGTTATCGGCTACGTGGAACGCATGGTCGTGGAGCATCGCGCCCTGCTCGAAAAACTCATCCGCATCGAACGCGAAGAGATCGCCGCGCAGGGACATCGCCCGGAAGCCCCTTTCTGGCGTATGACGGCCCGGTTCGGCCAACTCGAAATGGAAGCGCACCTTGGTTGGGCTGAAGAAACTCTGGCTATCTTACGCAAGCTCGAGAAGCGGCAGAAGAACACTCACTGGATCGAAGAAGGAGAAACTTCATGCCCGCCGGTGAACTGCGCACGACGTCGGCCGATAGCAGGCCGGTTGCGATCGCCTCCAAGCTTCACCTGACAGGCCTCCTGCTGATTCTTTTCGGCGTGGCCGCCGCCGGTTCCTTCGCGCAGCACCACGCCGCCATCGGCGCCGCTCCCGTTGGGCAGCTCGCCGACCATAGCGAAGCCATACGCATCTACCTCGGTGCATTCTTTATGGACTGGGCGCTCTTCTACTACTGCTACGCCGGAGTCCGCCGGAGAGGCGGCACGCTCGCCTCACTCTCAGCAGGCCGCTGGACCTCGGCGAAGGACGTTCTCACGGATGTAGCGATCGCGATTCCTTTCTGGGCCTTGTGGGAAGGCGCCGCCTATGGCGTCCATTACCTGCTCGATGCGCTCAATCCCAGCGGCAAAGAGGCAGCCGTCAATAGCCTGCTCCCCAAATCGCCGGTCGAAATCAGTCTGTGGATTTTACTTTGCCTCACTGCCGGCTTCTGTGAAGAGATCGCCTTCCGCGGCTACCTCCAGAAGCAGTTCCACGCGTTCACCGGCAGCATCGCGGCCGCCGTCGTTCTGCAAGGGATCGTTTTTGGCATAGCCCACGGCTATCAAGGCTGGAAGAATGTTGTCGTCATTACCGCCCTCGGCCTTCTTTATGGCATGCTGGCCGCTTGGCGCCGCAATCTCCGCGTCAACATGATCTCCCATGCCTGGTCCGACGCTTGGGAAGGTTGGCTGAAGTTCATCCTCTTTCACTAGGCCTTGGCGTCGCGATGCCCGCGGCTGGTAACTCGCAGGATAGGCGATGCCTCGCGCGGATGGCCGCCTATACGACTTGTGGAATCGCCTGCTGGGGTTGCGGCCGATGGGTGCGCTACTTGCGGCGGGCTTTCATCTCTTCCGAGATGGCGCTGAGTTGTTCCTTGGTTAGGGTGCGGCGGGCGAGGGGGGGCAGGAGTTTGTCTTCCGATCGGATGTGCGGGAGGTAGAGATCGGAGAGGAGGGCGGCGAGGTGTTGGTAGTGGGATTCCGACGCGGAGGAGGGGCTCGCGGCTAACTTGGCCGCGGTCCGCTTGAGTTCGATGAAGACGGAGTCGGCGGCTTGGTGTTGGGATTCGAGTTCGTCGAGGAAGTGGGATTCCTCCGGCGTGAGGTGGGGGCGCAGGCGGGGGAAGAGGCTTTCTTCCTCGTCCCTGGTGTGCAGGGCGCCGCTGGAATCGAGGAAGAGAATGCTTTTGCGGATGGCCTCCAGGGCGGCTGGCTTATCTGTGGCGAGGGAAGCGCCTGAGCGCTGGAGAGTGGCGAGCCGTTCTTCGATGCGGCGGTGGCAGGCCATGAGGTGTTCGACGGGTGAATCGACGGTAGCGGCGGGTTGGCCGATCTGAATCATACGCTCTCCCTTCTCATTGTAACGGGGCACGGTCTTCTCGGCGTGACAGGGTATGCAACCGGCGTACACCGGAAGAATGAACCCGAGGCGAGAGATGAATTTGACCGTTTTAGTTCCCGACGAACTGCGCACGACTTGGCCGCGGCTGGAGGCGGAGCGGGCGGCTTACGAAGCCCGCGATGCGCGGATGCCTGGTTTTTTCGGGCCGCGGCCAACTCGACGGATTGCTCAGGGCACATTCGGTGGTTGAGGATTTGCCAACCGCCGCCGATCTCGAACGTGAGCGTCAGGATTTGCGCGGCCATGGGTTCCGATTCCGGTGCGCGCCGTCATCGCCGACACGGGGCCCATTCATTACCCGGGGCTTATCGGGCAGAGTGAAATTCTTCCCGGCTTATTCGAAAAGGCTTCCAGGCCACCCACAATCGCATCCCACTCGAAGCAAAGGCCGGGCGGGAGACGTCCATCTCCTTCTTCGTCGCGACCCGCCCGGAAATAGCTACGTTCTGCGCGGAGCGCAAAAACAAACACGCCCCTCTTGACATAGGAATCCTTTACTAGTAAAGTCTTACTAGATGGCTAACGATCCGCCGCGACCGACCGACGCCGAGCTGGAGATTTTGACCGCGCTGTGGAGCCTGGGGCCGGCGACGGTGCGGGAAGTTTACGACGTGATTTGCCGGCGGCGGGTGGCGCAATATAGCACCGTGCTGAAGTTCATGCAGATTATGGCGGAAAAGGGGCTGGTGCGGCGGGACGAGACGGAGCGGGCGCACGTTTACGAGGCGGCGCGGCCGCGGGAGTGGACGCAACGGCAGCTTGCGGGAGATCTGATGGAGCGGGCGTTTAGCGGGTCGGCGAAGGCGATGTTGATGGGGGCGCTGTCGGCGCGGAAGGCGAGCAAGAAAGAGCTGGCCGAGATGCGGAAGTTGCTGGAGGAGTACCGGGGAGGCGGGAAATGAACCTTCTGGAAACGTGGGTGGCGAGTCCGGTGGCGGGGGCGGTTGGGTGGGCGCTGGTGCATTCGTTGTGGGAAGGGGCGATTGTCGCGGCGGCGCTGGGGGCGGCGCTGCTGGCGCTGCGGTCGCCTCGGGCGCGGTATGCGGCGGCTTGTGTGGCGATGGCGGCCACGCTGGGCGGATTATTAGTCACTTTCGTACGGGTGATGCCGGAGAGCGCCCACGGGATGGCGGCTACCGGGAAGCCCGCGTTTCCGGCGTGGAGGGTGGGGAGCGGCGTGGATTTCGCCGGACCATCGAATGGAGGGCTGGCGGCGGCGGTGCCTTGGCTTGCGCCGGTGTGGATGGCGGGGGTGTGGATTTTCTGCTGTTGGAATGTGGCGGGCTGGACGATGGCGAACCGGATGCGGCGGCGCGGGGTTTGTACCGCGCCGGAGGAATGGCGGAAGGAACTGGCGCGGTTGAGCGCGCGGGTGCGTGTCTCGCGGCCGGTGAAGTTGATGGAGTCGTGCCTGGCGGATGTGCCGGTGGTGATCGGGCATTTTCGTCCGGCGATCCTGATGCCCGCCGGACTGTTGACGGGGTTGCCCGCGGGACAGATTGAGGCGATCCTGTTGCACGAGTTGGCGCATATCCGCCGCTACGACTATTTGGTGAACCTATTGCAAAGAGCGGTGGAGGGGCTGTTGTTTTATCATCCGGCAGTGTGGTGGATTTCGCGGGTGATCCGGGCCGAGCGGGAGAACTGCTGTGACGATGTGGTGGTGGACATGTGCGGCAATGCGCGCGAATACGCCGTTGCGCTGGCCGCATTGGAAGAAAACCGTTGGCCGGGACGCGAGCCGGCGCTGGCCGCTACAGGAGGGAGCCTGGTGAAACGAATCGACCGATTGCTTTATCCGAAAGGGCCGCATGGCGAGTGGACGCCGTGGTTGGCTGCTGTTGTTCTAATGGCAACCACCGCTGTCGCATTGGAGGCTTGGCAAGCGGAGCCGGCGCGGCAAAGTTCCGCCACCGAGACGCAGGCGGGCGGAGCGGCGGCGTCTCCTTATGCGAAATGGCTGAATGAGGATGTGGTGTACATTATCGAAGGGCCGGAGCGGGCGGCGTTCGAGAAGCTGAAGACCGACGAGGAGCGGAACAAGTTCATCGAGCAGTTCTGGCTGCGGCGCGATCCGACGCCGGACACGGCCGAAAACGAGTTCAAGGAAGAACATTACCGGCGGATCGCGTACGCCAACGAGCACTACCGGACGGTAGCGGGGAAGCCGGGGTGGCAGACCGACCGGGGGCATGTTTATATCGTCTATGGGCCGCCGGACGAGATTGAAAGTCATCCCTCGGGACCGCCGCGGATGCCGTATCCGTTCGAGGAATGGAAGTACAATCACGTGGAGGGCATCGGCGATAACCTGACGGTGACGTTTGTGGACCGGATGCGGACGGGTGACTATAATGTCGCGCCTGGAAACGCCCATTAGAGCGGTTGCGATCGCTAGTTATGCCGTGCTGGCGCTTTGGCCGCCGGTGGTGCGGGCGCAGGGCATAACGCAGCTTTGCTCGCCGACGATCGTGGCCAACCAAGTGGTGGCGACGGCGGCGCAAAGGGAAGCAGCGGGCGATATCGCGCAGCCGCCGCTTACCGACCGGGCGGACGGCTTTGCCTGGCCGGACACGCCGATCGGCGCGATCAAAACGGACGGAGGGTACGCTTTTTTCGGGAGCGACGGCGGCCTCCACTCCCGCCAGTTCTGGCAGGGTCGATGGGTTGGGAACGATAAATATGGCTCGGCGACGCGGACGATCGGGACGCTGGACAGCCCGCTCGGCACGGGGCCGCCGATCGACGTAAGCATCGGTCCGAATCCCGATCCATCGGTGAATCCTTACTACTCGAGTTACGACTATATGGGGGGCGGACCGGTTTACAAAGTGCCAACTGGGATGTTTGGAGCGGGTAACTTGTTGATGGTTTACCATGCCGAGATTCCAACCGTTCAGACACAGAGCTTCTATTCGGTGCTGGGGTTGGCGGCATCCTCCGACGGCGGAGTAAGTTGGACCGACTTAGGGGAGATTATCAGGACCAATCAGGCGTACCGGAAGGACTTAGACGGCTTCGACATCGGCGATCCTCCGCTGGTTATTTCTCCCGACGGCGGATATTTTTATATTTACTTCGAGGATTGGCTGGCCAACGGAACTACTCATTGGGGAAATACACTGACGTTGGCCTCCGTCGCTCGAGCGCCGGTGGCGGCGGTGTTGGCGGCGGCGTTTGGAGAGCAGCCGCGCGCGGCGGCGTTCCAAAAATACTATGCGGGAGGTTGGGACCTGCAGCCGGGGATTGGCGGTTATTCCACGGACCTGAATCCGAATGCGGGTTATAGCGGCGAACTTCAGGTGGCTTACAACGCGGCGCTGCAACGTTATGTGATGATCGTCGGCGAGGGCGTGGTGGTGGCTTACGCGGAGTCTCCGGACGGAATTCACTGGACGCTGCCGACGTTGTTGTACGACTTTCGGAACGAACATGGCCAACCGAGGGTGTATGTGGCGCCGGTTGGCGGTGGGGACGACCCACGGATTCTGGGACGGCAATTTTATATCTATTACACGCGATACCCGCAGACGGGCGCGGGATGGAATGGCGCGACTCTGAACCGGTTTACGGTGTCTTGCCGATGAACTGGCGCCGGGTTATCGCGTTTTTGCCCGATGGTGTCCGGGTGCGTCCTTTTACGCGCGCAGAATAGCGCCGCTCCAGGAGAGATGAATACGGAACCGGGCGGCTCGCCGTTCTACGCCGGCAGTTATTCGCGCAAGAGCGATGGGTGCCAAGCGCGGAACGACGGATCGGAGTCCTCGAGCGAGCGCGGGACGGTGCGGGTCGCGATCGGCGCCGCCTCATTCGTCGATACCGCGATTGCGATGCGCCGTTCCGGGGCGCAGTTTGGCAACCTTATGTCTCCGGCGGGAGGGCGTGACGACGATCTCGAAAGAGCCGAATCGAAGCGGATGGTAGAGCCCGGGGAACTGGGCATACACGCGATCGAAGCCGCGAGCCGGAATTCGGCGAGAGTTACAATCCGGAGTTAGGCCGCGCCGGAGATGCAGTGTTACGCGCTTCCGGAGTTGCCGATCGCAGACGTCGAGGTTCGGACGAAAAGAAGGCGCTGTCGATTCCGTTTGACGAGCCGGCGTTAGGACGGCTGGAACGCGAGTACGGCGAGGTCGAAGAAAGGGGCTTTACCGGGGCGGGGTTCGGAGGTATTCTGTAAGCGGTCGAGCGCCGGTGGGTCACCCCGTGAGTGGCGTCGCCCTGGAGCGCGCCTCTTAAGGAGAAAGCCGAGGACCGGCGCGTATCCAGGAGGTACAGGTATGCCGTTCGAAGCGAGCGAAGTCCGAATTTCACTCCATAAACTTGTCGCCGGGCTGGTCCTGGCGATCGTTCCATTGAGCTTCGCCGGGCTATATGTCACCAGCCGGAGCGATAAGTTATTGGAAGAGGCGCTGGGGAGCCAGTACAAGGCGAACGCCGAGAGCGCGAGCGCGATGGCGGCGCAGTATATCGGCGACCGGGTGAAGGATTGCCTGACGATGGCGGCGGATCCGGCGATCGCCGGGGCGATGAACGCCTCGAACGCGGCGTATCAGCGGGCGCCGGAAGCGGCGGCGAGCGAAAAGATCGCCAAGATCGAGAAAGAGTGGAGCGGGCCCGGGTCGGAAGCGGCGGCGAAGGCGATACTGGCGACGCCGGCGGCGAAGGTGTTGCAGATCCGGCGGCGCATCGATCCGAGGTTTCTGCTGATCGTGGCGGCGGACGAGCGGGGAGTGGCGGTGGCGGCGAGCGACAAGCCGGCGAACTACGTGGAGGCGAACGCGCCGTATTGGGCGGAGGTTTACGCCGAGGGACGGGGCGCGGTGAGCGTCCGGAACGCGGCCTACGACGACGCGAGCCGGACGAATTATATCGGCATCGCGGTGCCGGTGAAGGACGAGACTTCGGGGCGGTTCATCGGCGCGGTATCGGCGTTGATCGACCTTTCGCCGATGCTGGCGCAGTTGAACGCGGCGCGGGCGGGCGCGGGGGCGAAGACGATCCTGGTGAAGGAGGACGGGACGATCATTGGAGGGCCGGACGTGAATCTGTCGATGAATCTGAAGTCGGAGGAGTTCGCGGCGGTGCGCGATTCGATGGGGACGCCACAGGGGCGGCAAGCGGGCTATCTGGTGACGGACTTGAGGGGCGGAAATCGGAGTCTGGCCGCGTTCGCGGATCTGAAGCCGGTACAGGGGATTCCGCAGCCGGGGTGGGTGATCCTGGTGAGCCAGGATCTGAAGGCGGCGACGGCGCCGCTGCGGGCGATCACGCTGTTCGCCTTCGCGATGGTGTTGCTGGGGCTGCTGCTGTTGAGCCTGGCGACGATGTACTTCTTCGTGCATAAAAAGGAGGAGTTCGCCGAGATCGAGGCGCTGCACGAGGCGCCGTCGCAGCGGCCGGCGCATATTTGAGGAGAGCGCATAATGGGAAAGAGGGGCGTGCCGAGTTTATGGAGAGGCTGTTTACGGTGGAGCAGGCGGAGGGGTTGATCGGGGCGTTGGAGGGTGACCTGAGGCGGGCGTTGAATTTGAAGAACGAGTACGAGACGCTCGACGAGGAGGCGCGGGGGTGGCTGCGGCGGGTGTCGATGGCGGGCGGGAGCAGGGTGGATCACACGGAGATTCTGGCGTCGCGGGCGCGGATGGCGGAAGCGTTGGCGCGGTTGAAGGCGGTGATCGACGGCATCCAGGAGCATGGATGTGTGGTGAAGGATCTGGACAAGGGGCTGATCGATTTCCCGGCGATGTTCCGGGGAGAGCGGGTGTTGCTGTGCTGGAAGCTGGGGGAAACGGGAATCGAATTCTGGCACGGGATGGAGGAGGGATTCGGCGGGCGGAAGCCGATTGACGCGGAATTTCTGAAAAAGCACCGGGGCGGGGCGACGCATTGACGGCGGGCGGGCATGGGCGTTTGTTAGAATTACGGAACGTGCGTTGCGCGTTGAAGGAGTTTTTTCCCGACGGATGCTTCTCGCCCGAGAGTTGATCGACTATTTATCGCGGCAGGCCGTACACGGCCTCGCTCCCAAGTTTATCGAAACGCATAATCCACAGGCGGTGGCCGATGTGATCTCGTCGGTGATCGAAAGCGACCTGCAAATCGAAGACAGCCTGAACGAAGAAGTGCGCGAATTGCTGAGCGAATACAGCGACTATATGCGGCGCGAGGGCGTGAGCTATCAGGATATGTTCCGCAAGATCAAGAGCAAGATGATCGCGGAGCGGAAGGTGATCCGGGCGGCGGGGCGCGACACGGGCGACAGCATGAAACTGTCGCGGGACAAAATTAACGACCTGTCGCATAAGATCGTGGCCGGGCTGCGCAAGGAGCGGGAATTGCGGATGAAGCGCGACCCGAACGAGGTGCGGCTGGAGGTGGTGCGCATTCTGACGGAGCTGCTGGTGACGGAAGAGAAAGTGGACAAGGCGGCGAAGACGAAGATCCGCACGCAGAAGAAAGACATTCCGGAAGGCAGCGAGGAGTGGGATTTGCTGCACCGGCGTTACTACGCGGAGGAACTGAAGAAGCTGGGCATCGACCTGGGGCGATGAAGCCGGGCGTAGCCGTCGCGGGCAGCCTGAACATGGACTTCGTGGTGTCGGTGGAGCGGTTGCCACGGCCGGGGGAGACGGTGCTGGGCGCGGGGTTCCGGACGATTCCCGGAGGCAAGGGAGCGAACCAGGCGTGCGCGGCGGGGCGGGTGGGCGGCGGGCGCGTGGCGGTGAGGATGATCGGGCGCGTGGGAGGGGACGTCTTTGGCGAGGCGCTGAAGGCGAGCCTGAGCGAGGCGGGCGTGGAGGCGGGCGCGGTGCGCGTCGTGGAGGGGGAGCCGACGGGCGTGGCGCTGATTTGGGTGGAGCGGAGCGGGGAGAATTCGATCGTGGTGGCGCCGGGGGCGAACGGGACGCTGACGGCGGGCGAGATGGAGGCGATGCGGCCGGTGTTCGCAGAGTGCGGATGGGTATTGTTCCAGCTTGAGATCCCGATGGAGGCGGTAGCGGCGGGCCTCGCGGCGGCGCGGGAAGAAGGGGCGAAGACGATTCTGGACCCGGCTCCGGCGCGGGAGTTGGGGCCGGAGATTTTGCGGTTGGTGGATATTCTGACGCCGAACGAGGGCGAGGCGCTCGCGCTGCTGGGGCGGGCGGCGGGGAGGGTGTCGATAGAAGAGGCTCCGGAGTTGGCGCGGGCGCTGCTGGAGCTGGGACCGCGGGCGGTGATTTTGAAGCTGGGGCACCAGGGGGCGTTCTATTGCGACGGGACGACGGAGTTGTTCCAGCCGGGGTTTGTGGTGGAGGCGAGAGACACGACAGCGGCGGGGGACGTTTTTAACGGCGCGCTGGCGGTGGCGCTGGCGGAGGGGCGCGGGATGGCGGCGGCGCTATTGTGGGCGAACGCTGCGGCGGCGATTTCGGTGACGCGGGCGGGGGCGCAGGCTTCCATTCCAACGAGAGAAGAAGTGGAGGAGTTTTTGGCGGCGCGCGCCGGATAGACGACGAAGCGGGCGTTGCGATAAACGGGGGCGAGACCGGGGAGGGCGCGGGGGGCGTTGAGGACGACGTAATCGACGCCGAGAGATGAGTACGTGGCGAGGTCCGCCGCGCGGAACGGGTGGGACTGCGTTTGTTGCCAGCGGCGCCACCATTCGAGGCCGAGGGAGGGATAGAAATTGACTTGGCCGCCGGATTTCCAATCGACGTAGACGGTGCGGACGGCTTCGGCGCGGAAGATGCCAGGGTAGAGATCGCGGCCGGCTTCGGGGAAAAGGAAGACGGAGGATGGGGGAGTCTGGTTGTGGGCGAAGGCGGCGAGGAGGGCGAGGTCCGGGGTGTGGAGATTGGGATAGTTTTCGACGCGGCCGAGTGTGGGGAGGGCGAAGAAGGCGGCGAGGGTGAGAGCGGCGGCGGAGGGCCAGGCCCAGGGGCGGGAGGGGAAGCGGGCGAGCGTGGAGAAGGCGGCGGCGAAGGCGAGGGCGAGGAGAACGCGGCGGAGAGAGAGCGCGGAGGGGGGATTCGGCCATAGCAGGTCGAGGAGGCGGGCTTGCTGCGGGATGGCGAAGACGAAGAAGAGCCAGGCGGCCGATTCGAGCGGGCGGGAGTTGCGGGCGGCGTGGATGGCGGCGGCGGAAGCGGATGATCGACGGCGGCGAGGGTGATCCAGAGCACGGCGCGGGCGGGTTGGAATTGGGGGATGAGCGTCCAGTGGAGACCTTCGAGGAGGAGCCAGGATAAGGGGATGCTAAGCAGGCCGAGGAGGGGGAGCGAGGCGAGGAACCAGCGCGGGGCGGGAGAGGGTTTGAGACGGAAGAGGGCGGCGAGGGAGACGGCGCAGAGGAGGGGAAATTGGCAGAGCGTTCGCCAGTCCCAATGGGAGACCCAGTTGTAGGGGGCGCGAAGGAGTTGGAGTTGTTCGAGGGCGGGGGCGATGCGGCCGAAGAGGGCTTGATGTTCGGTTTGTCCGGGTTGGAGGCGGGCGGCGACGGCGAGAATGACGACGGCGGCGGCGAGAGGGAGTAGGGCGCGGAATTGGCGGCGGTAGATTGTCCAGGCGATGAAGACGAGCCAGACGACGGCGGCGGTGGGAGGGTGATAGAGAAACGCGGCGGCGGCGGCGAAGGAGGCGGGTAGGAGCCGATTGCGGGCGGCGAGGCCGAGGGCGAGCAGGAGCAGTCCGATGGCGAAGCCGCGAGGGACGGGTTCGTATTCGATGGTGAGGACGGCGGGGCCGGAGATGACGGCTCCGAGAGACGCCCAGGCCGCGGCGAGGAAGGCCCACGGGTCCGGGAGGCCGAGGGCGAGGAAGAGGAGGAAAAGGCCGAGAACGCCGGCGGCGCGGCAGAGGAATTGTTGGGCGAGGAGGACGGATTGCCAGGAGGCTCCGGGGAGGCGATGGAGGGCGATGGCGGATTCGTCGTAGAGGGTGTAGGCGAGGTGGGGGCGGGTGGCGCTGAGGTCGGCGGAGAGGGCGGAGGGATCGACGAGGTGCTCGAGCATGGGCACGTAGATCTGCGTGTCCGATTGCAGGTAGGTGCGGCCGGGAAAGTAGAAAGTGAGGAGGGTGATAAGCAGGACGCCGGCGGCGCGGAGGGGCGCGCTCAGCATGGAGCGGGGATCGTCATGGAGCGGGGGTTTTCTCTAACTGCTGGCGGGCCCAGAGGCGGTCGGGGTTGAGTTCGAGGGCTTTTTCGAACGCTTTGCGGGCCTCGGCGGGGCGGTTGGCTTTGCGGAGGGCGACGCCGAGCCAGACGTAGGCGTCGGAGGAGCGGGGATCGAGGTCGATGGCTTTTTGAAAGCTTTTGATGGCGATGTCGGGGCCGCCACCGAAGGCGGGAGGGAGATAGAAGTTGCCGACGCCTTGGCTGACGTAGGCTTGGGAGGATTTGGGGTCGAGTTCGACGGCGCGGTTGACGGAGGAGAGGGCGCATTTGCCGTACTTGAGGGCGGCGAGGCCGTTGCCGGCGATGGCTTGGCCGCAGAGGGTTCCGAGGACGCGGTTGTACTCGGCGGAAGTGGGCTGGAGGGTGACGGCGCGTTCGGCGAGGGGGATGCCGGCGTCGGCGGCGCTGGTGGCGCGGGGCTTGTCATGGAGCTCCTGGGCGACCTCGGCGACGTAGGATTGGGCGAGGGCGGCGGCGTACTGGGCGGCGGGGTCGTTGGGATTGGCGCGGGCGGTATCGAGGCGTTCGGCGGCGAGGCGGTCGAGGGTGGCGCGGTCCTGTTTATCCCTGGCGTGAAGGAGATCGGGCGCGGCGGCGGGCACGGCGATGGGCCACATCGCCAGAAGACACAATGCAAGCATGCTCCTTTGATTTTAACCGGGGGCGGAAGGTTTCAGTAAGAAGGGAACGGGACAATTCTTTACATTGGGCGGCGGGGTTACAGAGCGGCGATGCGGCGGTGAGCGGCGATGAAATAGAGGCCGAGGAGGGCGAGGAGGATGCCGTTGGCGGTGAGGACGGCGGGGGCGGTGAGGCGTTGGGAGGCGATGCCGACGAGTAAACTGCCGATGGGCATGCCGCCGCGGAAGGCGACGTTGTAGACGCTCATGACGCGGCCGCGCATGTGGTCGCTGGCGATCAGTTGAACGAGAGTGCTGACCATGGCGAAGACGCCCATGAGGGCGGCGCCGCAGAGGAAGATGAGGAGGCAGCTTAACGGAAGATAGTGCGATTGGCTGAAGGCTGCGATGAGCGCGCCGAGGATGACGAGGAGGCCGAGGGCGACGGAGCCTTGGCGTTTGAGGTGTCCGAAGGAGGCGACGATGAGCGCACCGCAGACCGAGCCGGCGCCGGAGAAGCAGAGCAGGAGGGTGAAGGTGCCGGAGCCGCCATGGAAGACTTTGGCGGCGAAGACGGGGAGGAAGACGAGGAGCGGGACGCTGAGCAGGGTCATGGAGAAGGCGAGGAGGATGAGCGAGGTCATGGCGCTTTGGGTGCGGATGAAGGCGATGCCCTCCTTCATGCTGGTCAGCATGGTCACTGTGGCTTTGGCGGGTTGGAAGCGGGTTTTGATGACGAGGAGGGAGACGATGACGGCGACGAAGGATGCGCCATTGAGGCCGAAGCACCAGGCGGCGCCGAGGGTTTTGAGGGCGATGCCGCCGAGCATGGGGCCGATGATGCGGGCGAGGTTGAACTGGATGGAGTTGAGGGCGATGGCGTTCTGCAGGTCTTCCTGTTTGACGAGCGAGGGGATGAGGGCCTGATAGGCGGGGCCACCGAAGGATTGGGCGGTGCCGACGACGAAGGAGAGCGTGAGGATGTGCCAGATTTTGACGGTGTGGGTGGCGAAGAGGATGGTGAGGGTGAAGGCGCAGGTCATCTGGACGACTTGCGAGGCGATGAGGAGCTTGCGGCGCTCGATGCGGTCGGCGGCGACACCGCCGAGCAGGGAGAACAGGAGGATGGGGATTTGGCCGAGGAAGGCGTCGAGGCCAAGGAGGAAGGAGGAGCCGGTGAGTTGGAAGACGAGCCAGGCCTGGGCGAGCTGCTGCATCCAGGTGCCGATGCTGGAGGTGCAGGCGCCGACCCACATGATGCGGAAATCGGGATATTGGAAGGCTTTGAAGGTGCGGGTGAGCAAGCGGCGGCGGCCTTAGGGCAGAGGCACGGGACGTTCGATGAGGTGCAGAATGTTGCCGTCGGGATCGGAGAAAAAGACGAGGCGGTTGCCCTGGGTGGTGTAAGGCTCGCCGAGGAAGGTGACGGCGAGGGTTTTGAGTTGGGCGTGGGCGGCGTCGAAATCGTCGACGGCGAGGGCGAGATGGCGGATGCCGGGGGTGCGCATTTCGTTGACGGCGCGGGGGCCTTCGGCGGGGATGATTTCGAGCATGGAGCCGTTGGGGGCGCGGACGAAGAAATTGCCGGCGTATTCGTAGTTGATGCGGAAGCCGAGGTGGGCGGCGTACCATTCGGCGAGGCGCTTGGGTTCCGGCGAGGCGATGGCGGTGTGCTCGAGTCCCTGAAACATAGCTCGATGGTAACAGACGGGATTCGCGGGGCGGCGGTGTTAAAATGCGGCGATTGAGAACGGCACTGCAAGCGGCGCGGCGGCACTGGGCTTTGACGATTGTCGTGGCCGGATCGTTGACGGCGGGCGGGACGCTGCTGCGGTATGGGCGGGCGTTTTTGTTTTGGGACGAGAGCGAGTATTTGTCGCAGGTGTTCGACACCGTGGACTATGTGAAGGCGCATGGGGTGCTGGCGTGGGTGTGGTATATCGGGCATGGGCAGGGGGCGGCGAAGCCTCCGCTGTATGTGAACACGCTGGCTGCGCTGGCGTTGGTAATGGGGCGGGATCATGCGGTCGCCGGCGCGTGGGTGATGGCATCGGCGATGGCGGCGCTGCTGGCGTTTTTGACGTACCGGTTGTTCGAGCCGGTGGTGGGCGAAGGATTCGCGGTGGTGGCGGCGATGGGAGTGACGGCGATGCCGGCGGTGGCGAATTGGGACGCGCTGGCTTATCCGGACACGCAGATGACGGCGATCGCGTTGGCGGTGATCGTTCTGTTGGCCAACGGCGGCGGGCGGTGGGGATGGAGGCGGAGCGCGTGGTTGGGGGTTTTGCTGGGGCTGGGCATGTTGGCGAAGCTGACGTTCGCGGCGGTGGCGGGGCCGGCGATGTTGTGGTGGTTGTGGCGGGGCGATGGGAAGAGCGCGTTCGTCGAGCGATTGCGGGCTTGCGCGGTGGCGGCGGTGACGGGGGCGGCGACGGCTTCGGTTTGGTATGGGAGCAATTGGCGGAGCGCGTTGTCGTACGCGCAGTTTGCCAGGGACGCGGCGCTGGACCCGGCGGCGACGCGGATGCGGCATGTGATGGGATGGCTGAGCGCGTATTCGCGGGACGGGGTGGGGTTTCCGATGTTGGTGGTTTGCTTGGCGGCGATCGCGTTGGGGTGGGCGAGGGCGGAGCGGCGGATCGCTTTGTTGTTGGCGGGGGCGTTGCCGTTGCTGGTTTATTTGGCGACGGGGGATTGGCCGAATAGCAGGCATCCGCTGCCGGCGCTGGTGTTGTTGGCGTTGGCGCTGCTGTTGGCGGCGGCGAAGGGGAGACGGTGGAAGCGGGCGATTTTCGTGAGCGTGGCGGTGGTGGTGGGGGCGCAGTGGTTGGCGGTGCGGGCGGTGGATACGACGCTGGTGACGTGGCGGCCGCGGACGGAACTCGGGGCGAAGGCGGTGGACTATTTCGTGCCGGCTTTGTGGAGGCGGCCGGCGAGCGATGCGGCGGTGGATGCGGCGGAGGGGTGGGTGGCGCGGGCGGCGCTGCCCGTTTGGTATGTGTCGGGGAACGATAGCGACTTCAACGCGTACCGGTTGGGGCTGGCGGTTAGGGCGGCGCGCGTGCCGGTGCGCATCGAGTGGGGCTGTTCTTATAACTGGCCTCCGCAGCAGTGTTTGAATGCGCTGGGGGCGATTGCGGGGAAGGGTGGAGGGTTGGTTGTATACGAGCGTTTGGGAGCGCGGGATGAGTTGAGTGTGACGTTGGCGGGGAACGATGGGCTTGTCGAGAAGTATGTCGCGGATCCGGGCACATGGGCTGGCGCTGGCGGGGCGCGTGGACGGAGAGGGGTTCAGACTGCGGTTTTATGTGACGCGGTGAATTTGTGTTGACGCCGCCCGGAGTACTGGTTTATTCTAGGCATAGACTAAACTAGCCTACTCCGATGGAACAAGCCCCGCCACGCGATCTCTTCCCCGGCGCTCTGGAAATGATGGTGCTCCAGACTCTGCGGCGCGGGCCGATGCATGGATATGCGCTGGCTCAGGTCATTCAGCGAAATTCGGGGGATCTGCTGGAGATCGAGGAAGGGTCGTTGTATCCGGCGTTGCAGCGGATGCTGAAGGCGGGTTGGGTGGCGGCCGAATGGGGGTTATCGGCGCGGAAGCGGCGAGTCCGGGTTTACAAGATCACGGCGGTGGGGCGGAAGCAACTGGAACGGAAGGTGTCGAGTTTCGACCGGATGCTGGAGGGGATCGCGCGCGTGATGAGGCCGGCTGAGTCATGAGGTGGAGGATCGATTTCTTCCGGCGGCGGCGCGAGGAGCGCGAGCTGGCTGAAGAGGTAGAGTCGCATCTGGAGGAGAAGATCGCCGATTTGATGGACGCGGGGATGCCGGCGCGGGAGGCTCGCGAGACGGCGCGGAAGGAGTTTGGAAACGCGGCGCGTTACAGGGAGATCAGCCGCGAAGTGTGGGGATGGGTGTGGCTGGAAACGATGTTGCAGGATTTGCGCTATGGCGCGCGGATGCTGCGGAAGAATCCGGGATTTACTTCGGTAGCGGTGGCGACGCTGGCGCTGGGGATCGGCGTCAATACGACGATTTTCAGCTTGGTCAGCGGCTGGCTGCTGAAGAAGCCGGCG
The DNA here is from genome assembly GCA_963823105.1 of uncultured Acidobacteriota bacterium. Taxonomy (GTDB): domain Bacteria; phylum Acidobacteriota; class Terriglobia; order Bryobacterales; family Bryobacteraceae; genus JAJYKC01. The sequence continues at coordinate 57,905 of CAWGKC010000001.1, read as the reverse complement.
GTGAGGGACCCGGACCGCGTGGTTGTGGTGGTTGCGACCAATCCGGCGAGGGCGGTGGAGCGGGCGTTGGCGCCGGCGGTGGATTATTTCGCGTGGCGGGATGGGAACCATGTCTTCGACGATATGGCCGCCGCGGACGCCTTCCATGACTTCAGCCTCACGGGAGCCGGAGAACCGGAGCGCCTGTCGGGGATGCGAGTTACCGCGAATTACTTCCGGACGCTTGGAGTGCAGGCGTTCCTGGGGCGCACCTTCCTGCCGGACGAAGACCGGCCGGGCCGCGATCGCGTGGCCGTGCTGACCTATGGCCTTTGGCAGAGGCGATTTGCATCCGATCCCGGCGTGATCGGCAAAACGGTATCGCTCGATGGAGAGAAGTATGTGGTGATCGGGGTTATGCCGGCTTCCTTCCGGCAGGTGGAGTTCCTGCCGCGGATCTGGACGCCGCTGGTTCTCGCCGCTCAAGATCGCGGGACCGAAGGCGCGCGACGCCCGTTTGTTCTGGCTTTTCGCGCGGCTGAAACCGGGCGTCGGGCTCAAGCAAGCGCGCGCCGAGATGGCCGCGCTGGCGCGGCGGGCGGAGCAAAGTTATCCAGAATCGGAAAAAGGTTGGGGCGCGGACGTCATGACGCTGCAGGAGTACGGCATTCAGGAAGACCACATTCGAGCGGCGCTGACGCTGCTGATGATCGCCGTCGCGCTGGTTCTGGTGATCGCCTGCGCGAACATCGCCAATTTGCTGCTGGCGCGGGCCGCCAAACGCCGGCAGGAGATCGCGATTCGAACGGCGTTGGGCGCCGGGCGCATGCGCGTCGATCCGCCAGTTGCTGGTGGAGAGCCTGCTGATCGCGGCGATCGGCGGAGGCGTGGGTCTGGTGCTGGCTTACGTGGGTGTCGATTTGCTGCGCGCCACGCTCCATTTCAACGACTACGTCACGGCGATTGCCGGCGACGTCGCGCTCGATGGGCGCGTACTGGCCTTCACGTGCCTGGTTTCGATGGGCGCGGCGCTGGTATTCGGATTGGCGCCGGCGATCCGGGCTTCCGCCAAAGATCCTCAGAGCGCGCTGCGGCAAGGAGGGCGCGCGGGCGACCTTAGCCGCGGTTGGGGACGCAACGCGCTGGTGGGGAGCGAAATCGCGTTGGCGATGGTGCTGGTGATTGCCGCGGGGCTGATGATCAAGGCCACGGCGGAGGAAACGGGCGGCGATTTCGGATTCGATCCGGCGCGGGTCCTGGCGGCTTCCGTTTCGTTGACGAATGCCCGCTATCGCGAGCCTGCGCGGCGGATCGCTTTCTTTCAAGGCGTGGTGGAGAAGCTTCGGGCCATGCCCGGCGTCGAAGCGGCGGGGATTGCGAATGCCATGCCGTTCACCGCCGAGGAACGGACGTTCCGCATCCGTGGGCAGCGGGATGTGCCCGCGGAGGAACGGCCCAGCGCGCGATATTTCGCGGTTAGCCCCGGCCATTTCCGCGTGCTGGGCATTCCGCTGATCCAAGGCCGCGCGTTCGGCGAATCCGATAACGCGGGCGCGCTCCGGGTGGCCATCGTCAACAGAGTATTCGCAGAGCGCTTCTTCCCAGGACAGAGCGCGCTGGGGCGCTACATTCGCGTCGATCACGATTCTCCGGACTGGAGCGAGATTGTGGGAATCGCCGGGAACATCAAGGCGTCTTATCGCCCGAAAGAACAGGATGCGCAAGTGTACGAATCGTACCTGCAGGTTCCTATGGAACCGGAGATGTGGCTGGCGGTGCGCACGGCGGGCGATGCGAATCTTTTGATACGCGCGGTGCGGGGCGCCGTGTGGTCCGTGGATCCCGATCAGCCTATCGGCAGAGTGCAGACGATCTCCGGGATGATCGACGAGCAGGACGGCGGGGACTATGTGTTCGACACTTTGCTCGGAGTATTCGGTGCGATGGCATTGGTGCTGGCGGCGGTGGGGATCTATGGCGTGATCGCGTACTCGGTGGCGCAGCGCACGCATGAGATCGGCGATTCGCATGGCGCTGGGAGCGCTGCCCGGCGATGTTCTCCGGTCTGTAGTCGGGAAGGGGATGCTGCTGGCGCTGGTGAGCGCGGCGCTCGGACTGCTGGCCGCCGCGCCTTTACCCAAGCTGTTCGCGGCGACGCTGCAGGGATTCCGGGTGCATAGCTCGGCGATTTACGTCTGTGTTCCTTTGCTGCTGTTACTCGGTTGTGTTCGTGGCGATCTACGTTCCGGCATCGCGCGCGGCGCGGATCGACCCGATGGAGGCGCTGCGGCAGGAGTGAGGTCACATGCGCGGTCTTATGAGACGCGGTGACGGGGAGGGCGGTGCGGATTTCGAAGCGGAGGGCGGAGTGGGCGGCGCGGAGGGAGGACTCGACGGCGGCGGGGGTGGGGGCGGCGGCGAAGAGGAAGCCGAGGTAGCTGTGGCCTTCGGGGAGCGGGAGGAGGTGCTGGCCGGGCTTGGCGGTGATGGCGATTTCGCGGATGCCGGGGATGGATTGGGCGACGTCGACGCCTTCGACGGATGCGTAGACGCCTTCGCGGGGGATGGGGATCATCATGACGCCGGAGGACGGCGCGGGGAGTTCGATGGGGCGTTCGGCGCGGCCGATGGCGTGGCAGAGAATGGCTTCTTCTAAGCCGGGGAGGGCCTTGGCGCAGAGGCCGCCGATGGGGCGGGCGGCGACTTCGAGCATCCAGACGCCGCGGGGGTTGACGCGCATTTCGGCGTGGATGGGGCCGTGGGTGAGACCGATGGCGGCGATGGCGGCGGAGGTGGTTTCTAAGATGGCGTTTTGGACGGACGCGGGGTGGCGGGAGGGGGTGACGTAGATGGTTTCCTCGAAGAACGGGCCGTCGAGAGGGTCGGGTTTGTCGAAGAGGGCGAGGGGGCGGAGGCGGCCGTGGGTGACGATGCCTTCGAGGGCGAACTCGCGGCCGGGGAGGAATTCTTCCACTTGAATGAAGCGGTCCTCGGGGCGATGGTTGTGGGCGATTTCGGGGGAGAGGAGCAGGGCGCGGATGCGTTCGAAGGCGGCGCGGAATTCGGAGGGATCGTTGGCGCGGATGACGCCCCGGCTGGCGGAGAGGCCGAGCGGTTTGAGGACGCAGGGGAAGGGGGCGCGGGCGGCGGCGGAGGGGAGATCGGCGTCGAGAGGGAGGCGGAAATATTCGGGGACGGGGAGGCCGGCGGCGCGGAAACGCTCGCGGGCGAGAAATTTATTGGAAGACGCGGCGACGGCGGCGGAGGGATGGAAGGGAAGGCCGAGGGCTTCGGCGGCGAGCGCGGCGATGAGCGTAGGGTGGTCGCCGACGGCGGCGATGCCGGAGAGGCGGGAGGCATCGGGGGAGGCGGCGATGGCGCGGGCGGCGGCTTGCGGATCTTCGAAGCGGAGGGGGAGGGCGGAGTCGCCCCAGGGGTCGTCGAGGATGTGGCAGCGGTCGGTGGCGAGGGTGAGTTCGACGCCGCAGCGGAGGGCGGCTTCGGCGAAGGCTCGGGTTTGGTAGCCGGTGGTGGAGGCGACGAGGAGGACGCGGGTCATGCGACGCGGGCGGCGTGGAATCTAACGCCTTCGTGAGCGAGCAGCCAGCGCTTGCGGTCCGTGCCGCCGGCGTATCCGGTGAGCCCGCCGCCGGCGCCGATGACGCGATGGCAGGGGACGACGATGGCGACGGGGTTGGAACCGTTGGCCATGCCGACGGCGCGGCTGGCATTGGGATTGCCGGTGACGGCGGCGAGTTGGCCGTAGGTGGCCGTGGTTCCGGCGGGGATGCGGCGGAGGGCGGCCCAGACCTTTCGCTGGAAGGCGGTGCCTCCGGTTTCAACGGGGACGCGGGCGAGGGCGGCGAAGTCGCCTTCGAAGTAGGCCTGGATAGGGGCGCGAATGGAATCCGGGGCGGGAGCGGGGGTGAGGCTGTACGCGCCGTAGTGCAGGCGGAGGAGGCGGTGCATGCGGTCTTCGTAGTCTTCGAAATCGAGGGCGCGCAGGGCGGAGCCGCCGGAGACGAGGACGATGACGCCGAGCGGCGAGGGGAGGCGGTCAATTTGCAGTTCCATTGGTGGGGGTCCTTTCTAAAGTATGGTTCCAGAGGTGCATGACGGCGTAGGCGCGCCACGGGCGCCAGGCTTCGCCGGCGGCGAGGATGCGCTTGGGATTTTTTTCGCCGAGGGCTTTCATCACGGCGAGATCGGTGTGGGGGAAAGCGTCGGGCCAGGCGAGGGCGCGCATGGCGATGTAGTGCGCGGTCCAGGGGCCGATGCCGGGGATCGATTGGAGTTTTTCGAGAGTCGCGGGCACGTCGGCGCCGGGGGCAAGGACGAGATCGCCTTGGGCGACGGCGCGGGCCAGTTCGAGGATGGAGCGGGCGCGCGAGGGGAGGATGCCGAGGGCGGTGAGGTTTGCGTCCGCGATCGCTTGAGCGGGAGGGAAGGCGGTGGTCAACGAGGGGAAGGGGGAATCGACGGGGGTTCCGAAGGCGGCGGCCACGCGGCCGGCGAGCGTTCGAGCGGCGGCGACGCTGACCTGTTGGCCGAGGATGGCGCGGACGGCGATCTCGAAGCCGTCGAAGGCTCCGGGGACGCGCAGGCCGGGGTTGGCGGCGGCCAGCGGACCGAGGGCTTCGGCGATTTGGGTGGGGCTGCAGGATAGATCGAGCAGATGTTCGATGCGGGAGAGAACGGCGGGGAGCACGCTCGCGAGCGAGGCGGAGATGGCGACGCGCATCGTGGATTTGCGTGGGTGTGGGACGATCTCGATCCAGCCGGAGTGCCATTTGCCGTTGCGGGAGAGACGGACGATGCGATGGTATGCGGAGCCGTCGACCGCTTCGACGCCGGCGATGGCGCGGGCGGAAAGGAAAGACGCGAGCGAGGGCCAATCGTAGGGAGGGCGGTAGCTTAATTCGAAGTGGAGCGCGTCGGAGGGGGTGGAGGGCGCGGCGGTTTTGCGGAGTTGATAGGGGCTGAGGCGGTAGCGTTCTTTGAAGAGATTTTCCAGGCGGCGCAGGCTGCCGAAGCCGGCGGCGAAGGCGACGTCGGTGACGGGGAGGGCGGTGTCGGTGAGGAAGCGCTTGGCGAGGAGCAGGCGGTGGGTTTGTCCGAAGGCGACGAGAGTGACGCCGAATTCGGCGCCGAAGACGCGGCGAAGGTGGCGGCCGGTGACGCCGAGGCGGGCGGCGATGCCCTCGAGGCCGATCTCTTCGAGTGCGCCGCGTTGGATCATGGCGGCGGCTGAGTGGGCGATGCGGTGTTTGGCGTCGACGCTGGAGTTGCCGGGGGCGAGTTCGGGACGGCAGCGCAGGCAGGGGCGGTAGCCGGCGGATTCGGCGGCTGCGGCGCTCGAATAGAAAGTGCAGTTGGCGGGCTTGGGCGCTCTTACGGTGCAGACGGGGCGGCAGTAGATGCCGGTGGAGGAGACGCCGACGAAGAAGCGGCCGTCGAAGCGGGGGTCGTGGGAGCGGAGGGCGCGGTAACAGGTGGCGGGTTCGAGCGGCACATCCACATGGTAGCCGGGGGCGGCGGGGAATACACGCCGTTTTCGGACATCAGTGCAAGATTTGTGCGGCGGTTAAGGACGGCGGGAGGGGCGAGGCGGTTTTATTGATGCCCGTGCATGGTTTCGAGGAAAGTCGACACCTTCACAATCCGGATGCCCTTATACTTTGCAAGCGGAAGCATATGGCGGGCATCCCCACTTACAATGAAGTCGCTTTTCGCGGCAATGGCACATTCCAGGATGCGGTTGTCGGACGGATCGGTTTTGATGACATCCAGAGATTCGCCCGGTGCGCTGTGCCGCGTATAGCCGCGTATGTCGTCTTGCAATACCCGCAACGCTTCCGCGTTCCACTGAAACTTGTCGCGCAACACGGCCAGTGTTTCGTTCAGGATGGCGTCGGAGATGTCGAGGCGGAAGACACCGGCCGCGGCCAAGTCGACAAAACGCCGAGGCAGACCGCCAAACTGATACGCGGAGACATAGATGTTGGTGTCCGCTGTGACGCCGAGCACCGGTCAGCGCCGAGGTTCGGAATGTTCCGCTCGCCATTCGTCAACGATGCGCGGCACATCTTCTTCGCGAATCCCAACAGAACGGGCTTGTCCTTCCCCATAGGCGTATAGCTGTTGGCGGCGGCGCGCTTGCAGCGTTTGCTCCAGGGCCGCACATATCAGTTCATCGACAGTGATGTGGTCGTCTTGCGCGGCCTTTTGGGCTTGCGTGAGCAGTGCCGGCGGAACGGCTGCGTGCAGGTTTTTTTGGGCTTCCATGGAGAGTGACGTCGCCACTTTATTTTACCTTTATAGAAGAGCCAACTGCTCTTCGGTGGGTTCGGCTCAACAGTACCAGGGTTCGTCGAGGTAGGGGATGGCGGCGCGGGGGAGGAGGTGGAAGTTTTCGGGGAGGGGATCGGAGGGTTGGACGAGGCGCCAGATTTGGGCGAAGACGGCCGCGCGGGGGGCGCCGCGTTTTTGCTCGCGGGCGACGAGGCTTAAGACGGCGGAGGAGAGGAGGTCGATCGAGGGGTCGGGGTGGGTCCAGCGATGGAGCAGGGCGGGGGCGTCGAAGTGGGTGATGCGGGCGCGGATTTCGTCGAGGTCGAGGAGGAGGGAGCCGGGAGGGATGAGCAGGCGGAGGGCGAGTTGGACGGGGCTGACGTTTTCGACCATGTCGAGCGAGAGAAGGACGCGAAGGAGATCGCGGTAGCCTTCGAGCGTGGTCCAGGGGGTGAAGGGGATGAAGGTGGGGGCGAGCGTGAGGCCGAGGCGCCGGAATTCGTGGACTACGTCGATGAAATCGCGGCGGGTGTGGCCTTTGGCGAGCTTTTCGAGAACAGCGTCGTCGACGGATTCGACGGCGCTGGTGACGAAGAGGCAGCCGGTTTCTTTGAGGACGGGCAGGAGCTCGCGATGGGCGAGGAGGTGCTCGATTTTGATGGTGGCGTCGTAGGTGAGGGAAGGGAATTCGCGGTGGAGATCCTCGACGATGCGTTGGGCGTGGGTGGGGCCGTTGAAGAAATCGGGGTCGCCGAAGGTGATGTGTTGGGCGCCGGCTTCGACCTGGCGGCGGACGTCTTCCATCACGATTTCGCGCTGGACGATGCGGAACGTCCCTTGATAAACGGGGACCACGGGGCAGTGGCGGCAGAGGTGTTTGCAGCCTCGGCTGGATTCGGTGTAGCCGGCGATGCGGGATTCGCCGCCGGCGCGTAAGGAAGGGTAGCGCCGGAAGAGGGGGAAGGCCGGAGCGATCCGGGACTAGGAAAGTTTGGCGGGCTAGGGAGATGGGAGGGGAGTCGTCGGAGACGCCATCGGCGTAATCGGCTAGGGCGGATTCGAATTCGCCGCCGAAGACGGCGTTGGCTCCGGCGTCGCGAAGATGGGCGGCGTTCAGCGGAGCGTAGAGGCCGAAGCAGGCGATGCGGGCGGAGGGGTGGAGTGCGCGGGCGCGGCGGATGAGGGGGACGGCGAGGCGGGTTGCCGTATGCATGGGCAAGAAAAAAGCGAACAGATCGGCGGCGGGGAAAGGATCGAGGGCGGAGGGATCGAGGCTGAGGTCGAGGCAATCGACGGAGTGTCCGCGGGCGCGCAGCCAGGCGGCGGGAGAGGCGAGGCCGAACGGCTGGTGGCCCACATCGTAGGTGGAAACAAGGAGGACACGCATCGGCGGGGGGCTGATCCGATTATGACATCGGGTTGCACGGCTGAAGGGCGCGGCGCGTCATAAGTCCTGTGAGGCTCTGGCGAGTTTTGGGGGTGGTGTGCCTGATGGGGCCGCAGTGCGCGCGGGCGCAGGTGGGGGCGCGGCCGGAGATCGCGGTGGAGGCGCCGGGGGTGACGGGCAAAATCACGCCGGAAGAATTGGCGCAGGCGGAACGGATTCTGCCGGCGCCGAATTTGGTGGCGAAGGCGGGCAAGTTCGATTTCGATCTGCGCGGGGACGGGAAATCGACGATCGAACAGGTATTGAAGACGCTGGGGATCGAGGCGATTTTCGACCACGATTTTCAGGCGACGCCGCAGGCGCGATTCACCGTGGAAAATCTGGATTTCCACGAGGCGCTGCGGGCGTTGCAGGCGGCTACGGATTCGATCCTCGTGCCTCAGAACGATCGCACGGTATTCGTGGCGCGGGACACGCAGCAGAAGCGCCAGACTTACGACCGGATGGCGACGGTGGTGGTTCCTATTCCGGACCCGGTGACGGTGCAGGAGGCGCAGGAGATTTCCGTGAGCGTGCGGGCGGCGCTGGACATACGGCGGCTGATGATCGACACCGAGAAGCGCCTGATCCTGATCCGGGACACGCTGAGCCGGGTGGGGGCGGCGGAGATACTGATCCGGGATCTGATGCGGCCGAGGCCGCAGGTATATCTGGAAGTGCAATTGTTGACGACGACGACGGATTTAACAAAGCACTACGGGATTCCGATTCCGGGATCGTTCCCGCTAGTGGACTTCACCGGTAACGGATCGAACCTCGCGGGGACACCGCTTCCGACGGGCTACTCCAACTACCTCGCATTTGGCGGAGGGAAGACGTTCATGGGCATCGGATTGGCCGATTCAGTGCTGTTTGGGACACTGAGCCTGTCGTTTACGAGCAATATCGAGGACGCGCATCTGCTGGCGAGCGACGGGCAGGCGGCGACGTTGAAGGTGGGGACGAAATATCCGGTGGTGACGAGCGGGTACTTCGGGAACACGACGGGAAGCGGGCAGGTATTCTCGCCGCCGCCGACGGTGAGCTTCGAGGACTTGGGGTTGGTGATCAAGGTGACGCCGCACGTGCATGGAATGGAAGAGGTGACGCTGGACATCGAGGCGTCGTTCAAGTTGCTGACCGGGACGGCGGCGAACGGGATTCCGGTGATCGCCGACCGCGAGTATAAAGGGATGATACGGATGAGGGAAGGGCAATTGGCGGTGGTGGCGGGGTTGATGAGCCGGACGGAGGCGACGACGGCGACGGGCATCGCGGGGCTGTCCGACATTCCGCTGATCGGCAAGATTCTGCGGGAAAACACGAGCGACAACAACCGGGACGAGACGCTGCTGGTGTTGAGGCCGCACATCGTGATCGCGCCGCCGAGCGAATTGTCGATTCACGAGGCGTGGGTGGGCACGGAATCGCGGCCGCTCGAAACGCTGTAACGCGGACGCTTGGTATCCTCTTCTTCATAGACGTGGACGAAGCCGCCCGGCTTTAAGAAATCAAAATGTCGAAAATGCTAGAAGAGATCCGCCAGCAGCCCGCGGCGCTGGAGCGGACGTTGAAGGATTCGCTGCGGACGGTGGAGCGGCTGAAGAAGCGCCTGGAAGAGAAGCGGCCGCGGATGATTTTACTCGCCGCGCGAGGGACCTCCGACAACGCGGCGCAATTCGGGCGCTATCTTTTGGAGATCACGACGGGGATTCCGGTTTCCCTCGCCGCGCCGTCGGTATACACGCTCTACGGCGGGGCGATTCAGTTGCGGGACACGCTGGTGGTGTCGATTTCGCAATCGGGCGAATCGACGGACACGAACCTGGTGATGGAGCGGGCGCGGGAGCAGGGTTCGATGACGATCGGCATTACGAACGAGCCGGACAGCGCGCTGGCGAAACTGGCCGAACATACATTTCTGGTGCGGGCGGGGCGCGAGAAAAGCGTCGCGGCGACGAAAACGTATACGGGGCAGTTGCTGGCGATGTATTTGCTCGCCTACGCGCTGGGGGCGCCGGTGAGATTGGACGATCTGGAGCGGCTGCCGGAGTGGACGAACCAGGCGCTGCAACTGGAGGCGAAGATCGCGGCGCGGGCGGAGCGGTACCGGTTCATGGACCACGCGGTGGTGGTGGGGCGGGGGTTGGTTTACGCCGACGCGTTCGAGTTCGCGTTGAAGCTGATGGAGACCTGTTACGTGGTGGCGGAGCGGTTTTCGTCGGCCGATTTTTTACATGGGCCGATCGCGATGGTGGAGAGTTCGTTTCCGTTGTTCCTGTTCGCGCCGGCCGGGGTGACGTGGCCGTCGATGGGCGAGATGCTGGCGAAGCTGGATCATCTAAAGGCGGAGACGCTGGTGATCACGGACCGGAGCAACCGGGAAGCGATGGCGCAGGCGCCAAATGCGATCGTGATTCCGGCGCGGCTGACGAAGAAGAGCGTGCTGCCGGCGGAGGTGTATACGCCGATTCCCTACATCGTGCCGGCGCAGTTGTTCGCGGCGGCTTTGGCGAAGGAGAAGGGGTTGGACCCGGACCAGCCGAGGACGCTGACGAAGGTGACGCGGACGATGTAGAGGAATAAAATTAGAGGCGCGGGGGATTTGAGAGTAGCTATGGCAAAACGAATTGGATGGGTGTTATCAAACGTAGCGGCGGCCGCGGTTCTCATCGCGTTCGCGATGCCTCCGGCGGCGGCGGGGACGACCGAGACGGCGGTGCTGGCGGGCGGATGTTTCTGGGGCGTGGAGGGCGTCTTCGAGCGGTTGAAGGGCGTGTCGAACGTGGTGTCCGGATTCGCGGGCGGGAACGCGGCGACGGCGCATTACGAGATGGTGAGCACTGGGGAGACGGGACACGCGGAATCGGTGGAGATCACGTTCGATCCGTCGCGCATTTCTTACGAGCAGTTATTGAAAGTGTTTTTTTCGGTGGCGCACGATCCGACCGAAGTGAACCGGCAGGGGCCGGATTCGGGGACGCAATACCGATCGGCGATCTTTTATACGAGCGAGGAACAGAAGCGGGTGGCGGAAACCTATATAAAGCAGTTGGAGGAGGCGAAGGTATATAGGCGCCGGATCGCGACGCAGGTGGTACCGCTGAAAGGGTTCTACGCGGCGGAGGCGTATCATCAGCATTTTCTCGACCGCAACCCGACGTATCCTTACATCGTGTATAACGATCTGCCGAAGATCGAACAATTGCGGAAGCAGTTTCCGGAGTTAGTCAAGGGGAAGTGAATCGGCGGCGGTGAGGGCGAGCGCGCGGTAGGCGCGATGGAAATAAACCAGAGGACGGCCGGAGTGGACGGCGGCGGCGACTACTTCGCCGAAAACGACCCCGTGATCGCCGGCTTCGAGGATGCGGGTTTTACGGCATTCGATGGTGGCGAGCGAGCCGGCGAGGAGGGGCGCGGCGGTAACGCCGGCGGACCAATCGACATTGTCGAAGCGTTGATCGGGTTTGAGCGCGAAGGCTTCCGATAAGGCGCGCTGCGAAGCTTCGAGGATGTTCACGGCGAAGAAGGCGCTGGAGCGGAAGTGGGCGAGCAGAGCGCAGTGCGAATCCACGCAGATCAGCACGAGGGGCGGATCGAGAGACACGGGCGTGAAGGAACTGATGGTCAATCCGTGAGGATTGCCGAGGGGGTCGCGGGTGGTGGCGATGGCGACGCCGGACGCAAAATGGGCGCAGGCTTCGCGGAACGCTTCGGGCGATACCGGGGCGGAAGGGGGGAGGCTGGAGATTTGCGCTCTTGACAATTTGGTAAACCTAATCCTATCATGAGGTTTGCCAGATCTTTCCGGAGCGATTCGAACAATTTCGGCAAATTCTGTTTCCGTCGGCCAATGGCAGCCCAACGCAGCGGATGGAGGGGACCAGCTTGATTAAGCTCGACATCATCAATGAAGTGGTCAACCGGACCGGGATCACGAAGACCAAGGCGGAGATGGCCGTGGAGACGGTATTCGAGAGCATGAAGCGCGCGCTGGCCTCGGGCGAGAGAATCGAGTTGCGCGGCTTCGGCATCTTCAATGTGCGGCCGCGGAAGACGGGCATCGGACGGAATCCGCGCACGGGGGCCGAGGTGGCGATTCCGCCGGGCAAAGCGGTGCGCTTCAAGCCGGGAAAAGAATTGCAGACCCTGCAATAAGGGACGCGGCACGCTTGCGCTTTTTTAGCCGGCGCCTGGGTCTTCCCGTTCTGCTTTTCGCGTTGACGGTGTTCACCACGATGCTGATGGGCGCGGGATTCGAGGAGTGTTTCCAGAAGAACGAGCCGCTGGATCTGGGGCGCACGTGGGACATCTTTACCGGACTGACGAGGCATCCGGGAGCGCTACTGGCGGGGATTCCGTTTTCCTTCACGCTGCTGGGGATTTTGTTGGCGCACGAGTTCGGGCATTACTTCGTGTGCCGGCATTATGGAATCGACGCGACGCTGCCCTACTTTCTGCCGGCGCCGACGCTGATTGGGACGTTCGGGGCTTTTATTTTGATCCGGTCGCCGATTTATTCGCGGCGCGCGCTGTTCGATGTCGGAGTGGCGGGTCCATTGGCGGGGTTCGCGCTGATCCTTCCGGCGTTGACGGCGGGCGTGGCGATGTCGAAGACCGTGGCCGGGATCGGAGCGCGCGGGGATTTCGTTTTCGGCGCGCCGCTGATTCTCCGTTTCTTCGAGCGAATGTTTTTTCCGGGCGTGGCAAGCGCGGGCATCTATCTGCATCCGGTGGCGGTAGCGGCGTGGGGCGGATTGCTGGCCACGGCGCTGAACCTGTTGCCGATCGGGCAATTGGACGGAGGGCACATCCTTTACTCGTTTTTCGGGGAATGGCACCGGATTCTGTCGCGGGTGTTCGTGGCGGCGCTGGTGCCGCTGGGACTGTATTTTCGCGAATGGAGCTGGCTGGCGTGGGCGGTGGTATTGTTTTTGTTCGCGCTGCGGCATCCGGTGATCGTGGACCGGAGGGGAATGGGAGCGGTGCGGGTGGCGCTGGGATGTCTGGCGCTGGCGATCTTCCTGCTTTCGTTCACGCCGGTGCCGCTGCGGTTCAACGGGTGAGCGCGGAAGGGGAGAATTCAGGCATGCGCACGATCATCGAACCATTCCGCATCAAGAGCGTGGAGCCGCTGACGTGGACGACGCCGGAGGAGCGCGAGAAATCTGCTGCGGGAGGCGGGGTACAACCTATTCCAATTGCGGGCGGCGGATATTTTATTGGATCTGCTGACGGATTCGGGAACCAGCGCGATGTCGACGGCGCAGTGGGCGGCGATTATGCGCGGCGACGAATCGTACGCGGGCAGCGCGAGTTTTTACCGGCTGCAAAAAACGGTGCGGGATCTGACCGGTTTCCGCCACGTGATTCCGACGCACCAAGGGCGCGCGGCGGAGCGGATTCTCTTCACGATTCTGTGCAAACCGGGGCAAGCGATTCCGAACAACACGCATTTCGACACGACGCGGGCGAACATCGAATACATGGGGGCGCGGGCGGTGGACTTGCCGCTGCCGGAGGCGGGCGACACGCAAGCGCGGCTGCCGTTCAAAGGGAACATGGACACGGAGGCGCTGGAGGGGTTGATCGAGCGGGATGGTGCGGCGAACATTCCGCTGGCGATGGTTACGGTGACCAATAACTCGGGCGGCGGGCAGCCGGTTTCGATGGCGAATCTGCGAGCGGTGCGGGAGATTACGCGGCGGCACGGCATTCCGTTCTATCTGGACGCGTGCCGCTTCGCCGAGAACGCGTGGTTTATTCGCGAGCGCGAGGACGGGCATGGAAGCAGGAGTCCGCGCGAGATCGCCGAGGAGATGTTTTCGCTTGCCGACGGATGCACGTTTTCGGCGAAGAAGGACGCCTTCGCCAACATCGGCGGATTGCTTTGCACCAACGACGACGGGTTGGCGGAGCGGCAGAAGAATCTGTTGATCCTGACCGAGGGGTTTCCGACGTATGGCGGCCTGGCGGGGAGGGACCTGGAGGCGATCGCGGTGGGGCTGGAGGAGATTCTGCAGCCGGAGTATCTGGAATATCGCATCGCGTCGACGGCGTATCTGGGGCGGCACATCGCCGATCATGGCGTGCCGATCGTGGAGCCGCCGGGCGGGCACGCGATTTATATCGACGCGGGGCGGATGCTGCCGCATATTCCGCGCGACCGGTTTCCGGGGCAGGCGTTGGCGGTGGAGTTATACCGGCACGCGGGCGTGCGGTCGGTGGAGATCGGAACGCTGATGTTCGGCGCGGCGGCGCGGCACGAGTTGCTGCGGCTGGCGATTCCGCGGCGCGTTTATACGCAGAGCCACATCGATTATTTGGTGGAGGCGATTCTCGAAGTGAATGAGCGGCGGGAGACGCTGCGCGGATTGGAGATCGTTTCGGAGCCTCCGTTTTTGCGGCACTTTACGGCGTCGCTGCGGCCCTGCGAAAATTAGAGTCTCGATGAGGATGTTCTCGCGGATCGCGGCCGTTCTGCTTGTCTGCCTGCCGTTGGCGGGACAAAAGAGCGAGGCGCCTGGAGACGGCGCGGCTTCGTTTACGGCGAACTCGGAGTTGGTGCTGGTGGACGCGCTGGTGACGGAGAAGAAGAGCGGGCGCTGGGATGGCGCGGTGAGCGCGAATGGGTTTGAATTATCGGAGGACGGGATTCCGCAGCGCATCCGGTATTTCAGCCGCGACACGCTGCCGCTGTCGGTGTTGCTGCTGTTCGACCTTACGGAAAGCGTGCAGCCGGTGTTGAAGCCGCTGGCGGCGGGGGCGCGGGAGGCTTTGGATCGTCTGAAACCCGGCGACGAGGTTGCGGTGATGATTTATGCGGCCTCGGCGAGGCTGGTGACCGGATTCACTACGAACCGCGCGACGGCGGTGGAGGCGATCGAGAACGCGAGCGAGATGAAGAGCGGCGAGGCGGCGTTCTTCAACGAAGGGGTGTATCAAGCCGCGGCGGAACTGGGGAAGTCGGCGAATCCGGGCAACCGGCGGGTGATCATTTGGATGACCGACGGCCTGCCGAACGTGCCGAACGAGCTCAACCGGAAGACGATCGGCAAGAGCGTTCCAAAAGGCCAGTTGCACACGGAGGCCGACGCCTTTGCGAAGCTGTTTGAAACGGGCACGGCGGTGTGCGTTCTGCTGGAACGCAGCGGGCTTTCGAATTTCCTGATGGCCGCGGAGTTCGCCGATCCGACGCTTCCGTTCGAGCGGATGCACAATCCGCCGGGCGATGTGAACAAATACTCGTCGCAGACGGGCGGGCTGGTGTTGCCCAGCAAGAAACAGGAAATCAGCGGGAAACTGGGGGATCTGATCGACCGCATCCGCACGCGCTACACGCTGGGATACGTTCCGCCGACGGACGGGGAGAAGGGCGCTTTTCACGAGATTCACGTGAAGCTGACGCCGGAGGCGAGCGGCCACGGGCGGCTGGTGGTTCACGCGCGGCGCGGATATTATCGTTGAAACGGGGGACGCGCCAGATGGCCGGACGATTCGCAGAAGGCGCTGGCGGAGGACATTCGCGCCTTCTTTCGCGGGCATCGGTTAGACTGAAGGCGTAACCGCAATGAACCGGCGAAGACGATCCCGATGGTGGTGCCTGATCGCCGCCGGCGCGCTCGTTTATCCGGCGTATGGCCTGGATCCAAGAAAAACGCTGACGCAATATAGCCGGCGCATCTGGCAGCAGGAGCAGGGGCTGCCGCAGCCGACGATCTATTCGATTCTCCAGACGCACGAGGGGTATCTGTGGCTGGGTACGCAGGGGCACTTGGTGCGCTTCGACGGCGCCGGATTCACGGACTTCATCGGCGTGCCGGGCGCGCCGTTTGGAAGCGGTTTGATCCAGTCGCTGCTGGAGGACGCCGATTATTCCATTTGGATCGGCTCGACGGGAGGGCTGACGAGACTCGCCCACGGAGCGTTCACCCGATACGGAGCGAAGGATGGGCTGCCGGACGGGCCGGTGGGATGTTTAGCGCGAGGTCGGCGCGGGGAGATGTGGGTTTGCACGGAAAAGGGCATTTTCAGGGAAGAAGCGGGGCGGTTTCGGCCCTTGAGCGAGGCAAAGGGATCGTCGGGCGCGGGGGCGACGACGGCTTGCGAGACGACGGACGGAACGCTGTGGGTGGCGGCGCTCGATTCGGGATTGAACCGTTGGGATGGAACGCGGTTTGTGCCGGGGCCGGCGCTTCCGTTGTCGGAGAATCACCGCGTGCAGTCGCTGTTGTGCGGGCGGGACGGAGCGCTGTGGGCGGGGACGGACATCGGGCTTTACCGGATCGAGGCGGACGGCAAGATGCGCGCGTGGACCACGGGCGACGGACTGGCGAACGATTCGATTCTGGCGTTGGCAGAGGGGCCGGACGGAAGCGTATGGGCGGGGACGCGGGACGGCATTAGCCGCCTGCGCGAGGGCGAAGTGGCGAATTTTCGCGCGCGCGATGGGCTTTCGCACAGCACGGTTCTGTCGCTCGCCTTCGACCGCGAAGGCAGCCTTTGGGTGGGCACCAAGAACGGGCTGAACCAATTCCTGGATGGACGGGTAACTCCGTATACGACGGGGCAGGGGCTGCCGAGCAACGACACCGGGCCGGTGTTTGAAGATAGCGGCGGATCGCTATGGGTGGGGACGCTGGGCGCGGGGCTGTCTAAGTTCGACGGCAGGCGATTTACCACGCTTACTAAGAAGGACGGCTTGGCGAGCGATTTCATTTACAGCCTGTCGGAGGATGAGCGCGGCGACTTATGGGTGGGGACGCGGGATGGGCTGAGCCGCATTCACGACGGACGGGTGGCGGAGAACTACGGCAGGAAGGAAGGGCTGCCGGACAAAGAGATCCGAGTGGTGTTCCGCGACGTGAAAGGGGTGCTGTGGGTGGGCACGCCGCGAGGGCTGGCTAAGTTCGAAAACGGGCGGTTCACCACTTACTCCGAATCCGACGGATTGGCGGGGAACAGCATCGTCGCGCTGGGCAGCGGGCGGAAATCGCAGTTATTCGTGGCGACGGAGAATGGCGGGCTGGCGTTTCTGCGCGACGGTAAGTTCACTAAGTACCTTCAGGGGCACGGCGCGGCCGAGACGGATTATTTTTATGCCGACCCGCCGGCGCACGTTTTGTGGATGGGAACGCTCGGCGGAGGGCTGCGGCGATACCGGGACGGCAAGGCGACGATTTATTCGGTGAACGACGGGTTGTTCGACGATCAGATTTACGCCATGCTGCTCGACGACGAAAACAACCTATGGCTGGCGTCGAGCCGGGGGATCTTCGTCGTGAACGAAAAACAGTTGGAAGCTTTCGCCGAGGGGCGGACGAAGAACATTACGAGCATTCCGCTGGGCACGGGGGACGTGCGGTTCGAATGCCGGGCGGGCGTGCAGCCGGCGGCGGCGCGGACGCGGGACGGGCGGCTGTGGTTCTCGACCACGAACGGACTGGTGTCGGTGGACCGGAAGCGGGTGCAGCGGAGCCTGGTGCCACCCCCTCCGGCGCTGCTCGAAGAGGTGATGGTCAACGGGCAGAGAGCGGGAGCGAAGGACCTGAAATCGCTGCGGCCTCCGCAGAACAACGTGGAGATCCATTTCACCAGCCTTACGTTTCTGGCTCCGGAGCGTGTGACGTTCCGCACGATGCTGGAGGGTTACGACAAGAAATGGAAGCGCGAAGGCGCATCGAGAGCCGCCTCGTACACGAACTTGCCGCCGGGGCACTACCGGTTCCGGGTGAGCGCGTGCAAAGGGGACCGGGTGTGCAACGATCCGGCGACGATCGCCGAGTTTACGATCGTGCCTTATTTCTTCGAGACGCCGCCGTTTTTCGCCGCCGTCGCGGGATTGATCGGGCTGTGTGTGTGGCTGGCGTATCAGCTAAGAATCCGGCGGTTGAAGGAGCAGTTTCAACTGGTGCTGGCCGAGCGGAGCCGCATCGCCAGGGAGCTGCACGACACGCTGCTGCAGGGATTGTCGAGCCTGACGATGCAGATGCAGGCGTTGTCGACGCGGATGCGGACATCGACGGAGAAAGAGACGCTGGACGATATTCTGCACGATGCCGGGGTGTGTCTGAAGGACGCGCGGAAATCGTTGTGGGGGCTGCGCAGCCCGCGGCCGGAGGTTTCGTCGATGCCGGGGCGCCTGGGCCAACTGGCGCGGGAAGCGGTGGAAGGACGCGCGGCGCGGTTGAACCTTTCGATCGAAAAGGGCGGGCGCGACCTGCCGCCCGAAGTGGAGTATCATCTACTGCGAATCGCGAAGGAGGCGCTGGCCAACGCCGTAAAGCACTCCGGCGCGGGCGCGATCGAGGTGTCGCTGAAGAGCCGGGGATCGGCGCTGGCGCTGTCGGTGAAAGACAACGGGCGCGGGTTCGACGCGTCGGCGGACGCTCCGGTTCCGGAAGGACATTACGGGCTGGTGGGCATGAGGGAGCGGGCGGCGGAGATCGGCGCGGAGTTGAGGCTGACGAGCGAAGCGGGCGTGGGGACGGAGGTGACGCTGGTGTTGCCGGCAGGCAAGCGGCGCGGGACGAAGGCGGGCGGGGACGGCGCGGCGGCGAGGCCGCCGGTGGAAACACGATAACGTGGATCGCATGGAGCCGGAAGTACCGATCCGCGTCCTGTGCGTGGACGATCATCCGCTGGTGAGGAAAGGCGTGGCGGCGATTCTGTCCAACGAGCCGGATATGTCGCTGGTGGCGGAGGCGTCCGACGGCCGGCACGCGGTGGAGCTGTTCCGGGCGCACCGGCCGGACGTTACGTTGATGGATCTGCGCTTGCCGGAGATGAGCGGGATCGAGGCGATCCGGGCGATCCGCGCCGAGTTTCCCGAAGCGCGCATCATCGCGCTGACGTCGTACGACGGCGATCAAGATATCTACCGGGCGCTTGAGGCGGGCGTGCGCGGATATCTGCTGAAGGAGATGGTGCATATCGACGTGCTGCGCGCGATCCGCGTGGTGCATCGGGGCCAGCGTTTAGTGCCGCCGGAGGTGTCCGAGCGGCTGACCGAGTATTTCCCCGAGGTGGCGCTGACGGCGCGCGAAGTGGAAGTGCTGACATATGCGGCGTCGGGATTGGCGAACAAGGAAATCGCCAACCGGCTGGGAACGGCGAGCGGCACGGTGAAGATGCACATGCAAAATATCCTGGGCAAGCTGGAGGCCGAGGACCGGACGCACGCGGTGACGATCGCATTGCAGCGGGGCATCATACATCTGGACGATTGAGGCGGCGAAGTAACCGAGCGGAGTCACCGGGCGGATTTGGCGTTCCGCACTTCTATGCCATTTGGCATAGAAACGAGGCGGTCCTTCGGCAGAGGCGGACTTCGGCTTGGCCACAGATACTGAAAGAGTCGATCGAAAATCATGATTCAGCAAAATCCCCCCGCCCAAGAGAAGGAAGCGCCCGGAAGGCCGCCCACTGGTGGAGGCGCGCGGCGGAGGCGATCGGCATGGCGCTGGTTATGGTTGCCATTTCTTGTCGCGGCGGGCGCGTCGGGATATTACTTCTTCCATAACAAAGGCGCGGCGCCGGCGGCGCAGGACCAGACGGGAGCGGCGGGCCAGCGGCCGCGAGGGCCGATGGTGGTTCAGGTGGTCGCGGTGAAGGCGCAGCGGGGCGATATTCCGGTGTATCTGACGGGGTTGGGCGCGGTTACTCCCATCTACACGGTAACGGTGAAGACGGTCGTCGATGGACAGTTGATGAAGGTGGCCTACACGGAAGGCCAGATGGTGAATCAGGGCGACCTGTTGGCTCAGATCGACCCGCGGCCATATCAAGTGCAGTTGGAGCAGGCGGAGGGGCAACTGTTGCGCGATCAGGCGCTGCTTGAGAACGCCAAGATCGATTTGAAACGGTATCAAACGTTGTGGAAGCAGGACGCGATACCGGAACAGCAGCTTGCCACGCAAGACGCGCTGGTGAAACAGTACGACGGCAACATCAAGAGCGACCAGGGGCAGATCGACAGCGCGAAGCTGAATTTGGTTTATAGCCGGATCACGTCGCCCATTACGGGGCGGATCGGATTGCGGCTGGTGGATCCGGGAAACATCGTTCACGCCTCCGACGCGAACGGCCTGCTGGTGATCACGCAGCTTCAGCCGATCACGGTAATCTTCACGATCGCCGAGGACCAGCTTCCCGATGTGATGAAACGGTTCGGAGGCGGAAGCAAGATCGCCGTGGACGCCTTCGACCGGGCGATGGCGAAAAAGCTGGCGAGCGGGACGCTGCAGACGGTGGACAACCAGATCGACCAGACGACGGGCACGGTGAAGATGCGCGCGATATTCGCCAACGCCAATAACGCGTTGTTTCCGAGCCAATTCGTGAACGCGAGGATGCTGGTGCAGGAAAAGAGCGGAGTGACGCTGGTCCCAAGCGCGGCCGTGCAGCGCAACTCGCAGTCCACCTATGTTTGGCTGGTGAAGCCGGACCAGTCGGTGACGGTGCGCCCGATCGTCACGGGTACGATCGAGGGCGAGCGGACCGAGATCGTTTCCGGGTTATCGCCGGGAGACGAAGTGATCACCGACGGCGTGGATAAGCTGCAGGAGGGCGGCAAAGTGAGCGCGAAGCTCCCCACCGGCGATGGCCGGAGGCCTCGCGGATGAATCCATCGCGGACCTTCATCCTGCGGCCGGTAGCGACGTCGTTGTTGATGCTGGCCATAATGCTGGTGGGCGCGGTGGCGTACAAACAGTTGCCGGTGTCGGCACTGCCGCAGGTGGACTATCCGACGATCCAGGTGATTACGTTCTATCCGGGGGCGAGCCCGGACGTGATGGCGTCGTCGGTGACGGCGCCGCTGGAGCGGCAGTTCGGCCAGGTGCCCGGATTGCAGCAAATGACGTCGACCAGTTCGGACGGGAGCTCGGTGATCACACTCGAGTTCAATCTGAGTTTGAATATCGATGTCGCCGAGCAGGAAGTGCAGCAGTCGATCAACGCCTCGGGGACGTATCTTCCGCCGGATTTACCCGTGCCGCCGATCTATAGCAAATCGAATCCGGCCGACGCGCCGATCCTGACGCTGGCGCTCGCCTCGAAGACGCTGCCGCTTTCGAAAGTGGAGGATCTGGCGGATACGCGGCTGGCGCCGAAGATCTCGCAATTGCCGGGCGTCGGATTGGTAAACATCAGCGGCGGGCAAAAGCCGGCGGTACGGATCCAGGCGAATCCTACGTCGCTCGCCTCCTACGGCATGGGTCTCGAGGACCTGCGCAGCGCGATCGTCGCGGCGAACGTGAATCAGGCGAAGGGAAACTTCGACGGGGCGCACCAGGCCTACACCATCGGCGCCAACGACCAACTGCTTTCCAGCGCGGACTATTCGCCGCTGATCGTGGCGTACCGCAACGGCGCGCCGGTGAAGCTGGCGGACGTGGCCACCATCGCCGACGACATCGAGAACGTGCATCAGGCGGCTTGGATGAACGAGTCGCCGGCGGTGATCATGAACATCCAGCGGCAGCCCGGGGCCAACATCATCTCCGTCGTCGACCGCATCAAGACGCTGCTGCCGCAATTGAGGACGACGCTTCCGGCGACGGTGGGGGTGACGATCCTCACCGACAGGACGACCACGATCCGGGCCTCGGTGGCCGACGTGCAGTTTGAGTTGATGCTGACCGTCGGGCTGGTGGTGATGGTGATCTTCCTGTTCCTGCGCAACGTCTACGCGACGATCATTCCGAGCGTCGCGGTGCCGCTTTCGCTAGTGGGCACGTTCGCGGTGATGTACCTGCTGGGATACAGCCTGAACAACCTTTCGCTGATGGCGTTGACCATCTCTACCGGCTTCGTCGTGGACGACGCGATCGTGATGATCGAAAACATCATGCGCTATATCGAAGAAGGCGAGCGGCCGCTGCAGGCGGCGCTGAAAGGCTCGGCGCAGATCGGTTTTACGATCGTGTCGCTGACGATCTCGCTGATCGCGGTGCTGATTCCGCTGTTGTTCATGGGAGACATCGTCGGCCGGCTGTTCCGTGAATTCGCGGTGACCTTGAGCGTAACGATTCTGGTTTCGGCGGCCGTTTCGCTCACGCTGACGCCGATGATGTGCGCGCGGCTGCTGAAGCATCAAGACCCGGCGAAGCAGGGACGGCTCTACCGCGCCTCCGAACGGGTGTTCGAAGGAGTGATCGCGTTTTATGGCAAGACGCTCCAATGGGTGCTGCGCGCGCAGACGTTGACGTTGATCGTGGCGGCGGCGACGCTGGCCCTCACCGGAATCCTTTTTTACTGGATTCCGAAGGGATTTTTTCCCATTCAGGACACGGGCGTGATCCAGGGCGTTTCGCAGGCGGCGGAGACGATCTCCTTCCAGGCGATGTCGCAACGCCAACAGGCGCTGACGAAGATCATTCTGAAAGATCCGGCGGTGGAGAGCCTGTCGTCGTTCATCGGCATCGACGGCACGAATACGACGCTGAACAGCGGACGGGTGTTGATCAATCTGAAGCCGATCGAAGAACGCGGAATCTCGGCGAGCGATGTGATCCGCCGATTGCAGACAAGCCTTGGGGCGGTGACGGGGATCACGCTCTACATGCAGCCGGTGCAGGATTTGACGGTGGAGGACCGCGTCAGCCGCACGCAGTTCCAATACACGCTGGAGGACCCGAATGCGGCCGAGCTGGGCGACTTCGCGCCACGCATGGTGGAACGGTTGAAGCGCCTGCCGGAGATCACCGACGTGGCGAGCGACCAGGCGGTAATGGGGCTGCGGACGATGCTGGTGATCGACCGCGATACGGCGTCGCGGCTGGGCATTACGCCGCAAACGATCGACAACACGCTATACGACGCATTCGGCCAGCGGCAGATCTCGACGATGTTCACGCAACTGAATCAGTATCACGTGGTGCTGGAGGTGAAGCCGGGGTTCCAGCAGGACCCGGTGAGTCTGCGGAATATTTACATGCGATCGACGGGCGGGGCGGCGGGAGGAACGGGAGTGGTATCGGGAGGAGGGGCCGCGGCGCAGTCGTTCGGGCCTTCGAGCGCGTCGGCCACCGCGTTAACCACCGCGGCCTTCGCCGCCTCCGCTGGCGCTTCTTCGAGCGCGGCGGGCGCGAGTAACGCGGCGCTTTCGCCCGGCGTGGCGTCGCTGTCGGTGTTGTCGGGCAACGGGCAAGTGCCGCTGAGCGCGTTCACGCACACCGAACAGACCACGGTGCCAATCACCGTGAACCATCAGGGACAATTCCCGGTGGTGACGCTGTCGTTCAACCTGGCGCCGAAGGCGTCGCTCGGCGACGCGGTGAAAGCGGTGAACCAAGTGAAGGACGACTTGAACATGCCTGCCAGCATTCAGGCGGCATTTCAAGGCACGGCCGAAGCGTTCCAGGCGTCGCTCGCCAACGAGCCGGTGCTGATCCTGGCGGCATTGATCACGGTTTACATCGTGCTGGGCGTTCTGTATGAGAGCTACATCCACCCCATTACGATTATTTCGACGCTGCCTTCGGCGGGAGTGGGAGCGCTGCTGGCCCTTTACATTTGCCACAGCGACTTCAGCGTGATCGCGTTGATCGGCATCGTGCTGCTGATCGGAATCGTGAAGAAGAACGCCATCATGATGATCGATTTCGCCCTCGACGCCGAACGCAGCCAAGGCATGCCGCCGGCGGAGGCGATCTACCAGGCGTGCCTGCTGCGTTTCCGGCCGATCATGATGACGACGATGGCCGCGCTGCTGGGCGGATTGCCGTTGGCGCTCGGAACGGGCACGGGATCGGAGCTACGCCGCCCGCTGGGGATCACCATCGTCGGCGGGCTGATCTTCAGCCAGGTGCTGACGCTGTATACGACGCCGGTGATCTATCTGTGGTTCGACCGGCTGGCCAAACGGCTCTCGCCTTCGCGTGGATTCGAGGCCGGACCGGAACCGGCGTTTACGGACTAGCCATGAATATCTCCGGCCCGTTTATTCGCAGACCCGTAGCGACGACGCTGCTGACCATCGCGATCGCGCTGGCTGGCGGGATCGCGTTCCAGTTGCTGCCGGTGGCGCCATTGCCGCAAGTGGACTTTCCGACGGTTTCCGTCGGCGCGGGACTGCCGGGTGCGAGTCCGGAGACGATGGCCTCGTCGGTTGCGACGCCGCTGGAGCGGCAGTTCGGACGCATCGCGGCGGTGACGGAGATGACCTCGTCGAGCTTTCTGGGCTCGACCGGCGTGACGATGCAGTTCGATCTCAATCGCAATATCGACGCCGCCGCGCGCGATGTGGAAGCGGCCATCAACGCCGCCCGAGGCTATCTTCCGGCCAATCTGCCGAATAATCCGACGTACCGGAAGGTGAATCCGGCCGACTCGCCGATCATGATCCTGTCGCTCGTCTCCGACGTGCTCGATCGAGGGCACATGTACGACGCCGCGTCCACGATCATGGCGCAGAAACTATCGCAGGTGAGCGGGGTGGGGCAGGTGATCGTCGGCGGAAGCACGCTGCCGAGCGTGCGCATCGAGTTGAACCCGATGACGTTGAACAAGTACGGCATCGGCCTGGAAGACGTGCGCGGCGTTCTGAGCCAGGCGAACGCGAACGTTCCCAAAGGACACTTCTCCAACGCCGTGCGGACGTGGGAAATCGGCGCGACCGATCAATTGTTCAAGGCAAGGGAATATAGACCCTTGATCGTGGCCTACCGGAACGGTTCGCCGGTGCGTATTTCCGATCTGGGCGACGCGGTGGACTCGGTGGAGGACCTGCGCAACGCCGGCTACGCCAACGGCAAGCCGTCGGTGCTGATCATCATCTTCCGCCAGCCGGGCGCCAACATTATCGACACGGTGGACTTGATTCGCGCGGCGCTGCCGCAATTGAGAGCGGCGATTCCGCACTCGATCAACGTGCTGGTGACGATGGATCAAACGATCACCATCCGGGCCTCGGTTCAGGGAGTGGAATGGACGCTGATGATCTCGGTTTTGCTGGTGATTCTGGTGGTCTTCGTCTTCCTGAAGAGCGTGCGGACGACGTTCATCCCGAGCATCGCCGTGCCGGTATCGCTGGCGGGCACTTTCGGCGTGATGTATCTGGCGGGTTACACGCCTGGACAACCTTTCCCTGATGGCGCTGACGATCTCCACCGGATTCGTGGTGGACGATGCGATCGTGGTGATTGAGAACATCACCCGGTATCTGGAAAAAGGCATGACGCCGATGCAAGCCGCTTTCCGCGGGGCCAAGGAGATCGGCTTCACGGTGCTGACGATCAGCGTTTCCCTCGTCGCCGTTTTCATTCCGCTGCTGCTGATGGGCGGGATCGTGGGGCGGCTGTTCCGCGAGTTCGCGGTGACGCTGTCGGCGGCGATCGCCGTGTCGATGGTCGTGTCGCTGACGGCCACGCCGATGATGTGCGCGCACTTGTTGCGGGAGCACACCTCGCATGGGTGGCTGTACTCGAAAAGCGAACGCGGCTTCGACTGGATCGTGAAGCTCTACGCGCGGACGTTGACGCGCGTGCTGCGCCATCCGGCGATTACGCTGGCGGTTTTGTTGGCGACGATCGCGTTGAACTTCTATCTTTTCATTCGCGTGCCGAAGGGATTTTTTCCGCAACAGGACAACGGGCGCATGATGGGAGCGATCCAGGCCGATCAGGACACCTCGTTCCAGGCGATGCGCGAACGGCTGCTGAAGGTGATCGCGATCATCTCCGCCGATCCGGCGGTGGACACGGTGAACGGATTCACGGGCGGAGGAGGAGGCGGAGGATCGACGACGAACACCGCGCGCATGTTCATTTCGCTGAAGCCGCTGGCGGAGCGCAAGACCACTGTCGATTACGTCATCGCGCGGCTGCGGCCGAAGCTGGCGCGGATTCCGGGCGCCAATCTCTATTTGCAAGCGTCGCAGGATCTTCGCGTGGGCGGCCGCATGAGCAGCGCGCTGTATCAATTCACCATGCGCGGCGACAATCTGAAAGATCTGATCGCCTTCGGTCCGCTGATGCTGCGGAAGCTGCGCACGGTGCCGCTGATCGCCGACGTCAATAGCGATCAACAAAACAGCGGCCTGGAATCCGACGTGACGATCGACCGGGCCTCGGCC
This sequence comes from uncultured Acidobacteriota bacterium, assembly GCA_963823105.1. Taxonomy (GTDB): domain Bacteria; phylum Acidobacteriota; class Terriglobia; order Bryobacterales; family Bryobacteraceae; genus JAJYKC01. The sequence goes on along the minus strand of CAWGKC010000001.1, from coordinate 32,133 downwards.
GCGCGGTTCGGCATCTCGCCGCAGTTGATCGACGACACGCTTTACGACGCCTTCGGCCAGCGGCAGGTCTCGACGATGTACACGTCGTTGAACCAATATCACGTGGTGATGGAGGCGGCGCCGCAGTACTGGCAGAGTCCGGAGACGCTGAAGGAAATCTACGTGCGCTCGCCCCGCGGGGGACAGGTGCCGCTGAACGCCGTCGCCCACTTCTCGCCCGGCACGGCGCCGTTAGCGGTAAATCATCAAGGGCTATTCCCGGCGGTGACGGTGTCGTTCAATCTGGCGCCGGGCGTGGCGTTGGGCGACGCGGTGGACGCCATTGGCGCCGCGGCGAGCGAGATCGGGCTGCCTTCGACGATCCACACCACCTTCGCCGGAACGGCGCAAGCGTACCAGGATTCGCTAGGGAACGAGCCGATTCTGATCGCGGCGGCCCTTGCCACGGTATATATCGTCCTGGGCATTCTATACGAGAGCTACATCCACCCCATCACGATTCTGTCCACGCTGCCGTCGGCGGGAGTGGGCGCGATGCTGGCGCTGATGATGTTCCATACCGACCTGAGCATCATCGCCATCATCGGAATTATTCTGCTGATCGGCATCGTGAAGAAGAACGCCATCATGATGATCGACTTCGCGCTGGCGGCCGAGCGCAACGAGGGCAAGAACTCCCGCGACGCCATCTACGAAGCTTGTCTGCTGCGATTCCGGCCGATCCTGATGACGACGATGGCGGCGCTGCTGGGCGCGATGCCGCTGGCGCTCGGCACCGGCGTCGGCGCGGAGTTACGGCGGCCGCTCGGCATCACGATTATCGGCGGGCTGATCGTCAGCCAGTTGCTAACGCTGTTCACCACGCCCGTCGTCTACCTATATCTGGACCGCGTGCAGGCGTGGCGCGACCGGACCAAGCGAAGCCGCGGCGCCGAGGGAGGTTTGATCGGTTCGGAGGCCTGACCTCCGGCGGAACGATGCCATGTTCAAGATGATCGAACTCTCGAATCCGGCCGGACCGGCGATTCTCGCGGTCTCCGGCCACATGAACGCCGAAGCGCTCGCCGAGCTTCGGCAGTCGATCGACGACGGCAAGAGGAAGGGCGGGCGCGTGGTGGTGGATTTGAGCGAGGTGACGTTGATGGATCGGGTGGCCGTGCGCTTTCTGGCGGGCCAGCCGGAGGGAGGCGTGGAATTGGTGAACTGTCCACCCTATATCGAACGGTGGATTTCGCGAGAGCGGGCGCCGCTGTGCGCCTTGACGGGGAAGAATGCGCATGAGACATAGCGAGGGCGGGTTCGTAACGGCGCGCGGATGGATTTCGCGCTGGATGTTGGCTTCGGCGCTTTTGGCGTTAAGCGCGTGTATGGTGGGCCCGAAGTACCAGCGACCGCCCGCGGCCGCGCCGGCGGCGTACAAGGAACAGCCTCCCGCGAGTTTCAAGGAGGCGGGCCAGTGGAAGCCGGCGCAACCGAACGACGGGGCGATCCGGGGAAAGTGGTGGGAGACCTATAACGACCCCGCATTGAACGCGCTGGAGGAGCAGGTGGCGATCTCCAACCAGAACGTGCTCGCCGCGGAGGCGCAATACCGGGAAGCGAAAACGGTAGTGCGCATCGCCCGGGCGGCGTACTGGCCGACGGGAACGACGGCGCCGGCGGTGACCAGCTCGCGTTCGCCGTCCAGCTTCACCAACAACGGACAGGTGAGCCAGAACGCGGGAGCGCGCGGTTTTTATAATCTACCATTCGCCCTGACTTATCAAGCCGATCTTTGGGGCAGCATCCGGCGGACGGTGACGGCGGCGACCGAGCAGGCGCAGGCCACCGAGGCGCAACTGGAAAACGCGAAGCTGACGTTTCAGGCCGAATTGGCGCAGGATTATTTCGAGTTGCACGGCTTGGACGGAGACTATCAATTGCTTGATAGCAACGTGCAGTCGTTTGAAAAGTATCTGACATTGACCAAGAACCGCTACGCCGGCGGCATCGCCTCGCAAGGGGACGTGGCGCTTGCGGAGACGCAGTTGGCGACAACGAGGGCGCAGTTAGTGGATATCGGAGTGCAGCGGGCGCAGTTCGAACATGCGGTGGCGATTCTTACCGGCAAGCCGCCCAGCGCCGTAACGCTCGCCGCCGGGCCGATCAAGATCGAGCCGCCGGCGGTGCCCATCGGCGTGCCATCCGAGTTGTTGGAACGGCGTCCGGATATTGCCGGACTGGAGCGGCAAATGGCGGCGGCGAACGAACAAATCGGCATCGCGCAGGCGGCGTTTTATCCGGCGCTGACCTTGAGCGCGGCGTTCGGATTCGAGACCGCGGATTTCGGCAAGTGGCTGACGTGGCCGAGCCGCCTTTGGTCGGTAGGGCCGCAACTGGCCGAGACGCTGTTCGACGCGGGCCGGCGGCACGCGGTGTTGGACGAGACGCGGGCGGCCTACGACGTAACCGTGGCCAATTACCGGCAGACGGTGCTGACGGCGTTCCAGCAGGTGGAGGACAACCTGGCCGCGCTGCGTGTTTTGGAGAACGAGGCCAAGGCGCAGGACGACGCGGTGAAGGCGGCGGAGCGCTCGCTGCGGATCACGACGGATCAATACAAGGGCGGGATCGCAAGCTATCTGCAGGTGATCACCACGCAATCGACGGCGCTTCAGAACGAAATCACGGCGGTGAACATCTTGACGCGGCGGATGACGGCCAGCGTGCTGCTGGTGGAAGCGCTGGGCGGCGGATGGGATGCGTCGAAGCTTCCCACGCCGAAAGAAGTGCAAGCCCACGGGAAGTGACGCGCGGGCCGCGGCCGCTTAGAATCGATTCCAGAGAAACTGATTGTAAACCTCGTGGTGGTATTGCACCTCCGGCGCTTTCACGAAGGTGCCGAGAAGGCGGGCGCAACGGTCGGCCGCGCTTTGCTTCAGGTCGGCGTAGCGCTTTTTGACGTCGGCGCCAAGCAGCGCGGTGGCCCAATCGGACCGGTTGAAATTGTCCAACGCGTCGTAGATGTTGTCCGGCAGATAGCGGTCGGCGGCGCGAAGGTTGGCGACGTCGGATATGCTTCCCTCCAGGCCGGTTTGAAACACCGAGAGCAGCGTCATGTACGGGTTGGCGTCGGGCGCAACGGAGCGGACCTCGACGCGGGAGCTTCTCTCGTTGCCGAGCGGAATGCGCACCATGGAACCGCGATCGGTAGCCGAGGCCTTGATCTGGTTGGGCGCTTCGAAATGCGGATCGAGGCGGCGGTAGGCGTTGACGCTGGGATTCAACATTAAGCAAATATCGTTGGCGTGAGTGAGAATGCGGTCGACAAACTCCCAGGCGCAGGCGCTCATTTTTTCCTCGCCGGAAGGATCCCAGAACAGGTTCTTGCCGTCCTTGTTCACGGAAACGTTGGTGTGCATGCCGTTGCCGTTCACCCCCACCACCGGCTTCGGGAGGAAGCAGGCGGTGAAGCCCATTTTCGTGGCGAGCTGGCGGCAGATCAGTTTGTAGAGCTGGATTTGATCGGCGGCGGCGACCACTTCGGCGTAGCTGAAGTTGATCTCAAACTGGGACGGCGCGACCTCCGGATGGTCCTTTTCGTTCTCGAATCCCATCGCGCGCTGGACTTCCGAAGCGGTGTCGATGAACATGCGGAGCGGGTCGCCGGGCAGCGAGTGATAGTAGCCGCCGGTGTTGACGTATTCAAAATCGCCTGTTTCGTGATAACGGCGCTCGGCGTCGGCGCCGCGGAAAAGAAAGCCCTCGATCTCGTTGGCGGCGTTAAGCGTGTAGCCGTGTTGGTCGAACTGACGCCTGGCATAGGTCTTGAGGACGCCGCGAATATCGGCGCAGTAGGGCGCTCCGTCCTTGTCGATCACCTCGCCGAACACGAGAACCTTCCCGGAGCCGAAGACGTCGGACGGCGCCCAATAGAACGCGCTCCAATCCATGCCCAGCCGCAAATCGCTTTCACGCTGCGCGGTGAAGCCCCGGATCGAGGAGCCGTCGAACGTAAGATTGTCCCAGCTTTTCACCAGAAACTTCTTGTCGTAATCGAGCATGTGCAGCCGGCCTTCGAGGTCGCTGAAGAGCACGGTGACGGCCTTAATCCGCTTCTCGTCCTCCAAATAGCGGATTCGTTCTTCCTGGATGTTTCCGATGGGGACGCGATTCCGCCGGGCCTCTTTCGCGGCGAGATTGCGTTCCTCCAATTCCGCGTAGGAAAGGCACAGGTGATCTTTCAGTTCGTTGGACATTCTTCTCCTTCAGTCCGGCTCCGGCCGGAGCTTCTATAAATTTTGAAAGCGTTGACGATCGTCGACGGGGACGTTCAAGCCGGTGTAGCCCTCGCTCTGCGTTGCGATCGCGTGAACAGGGGCACTTCCAATCATACCGATGAATCCGGAATTGTTTCACGGGGCGCCGCGGATGCTTCGAGCGGCGCGGGCGCCGAATCGCTTTCCCGGCCCGTCGTTTTGGCGGCCAGTGAGGCTCCCCGTCGTGTAAGTCCACGCACTGCTTCTCGCCGCAAACCGTAGCGGTCATCAAGGGGATGGAACAGCCATGAATATCTTACGGATTCTTTATGACTTCTTTGGGAAAGTTCGCCTATAGTTATCGCAGGGAAGACCCGGTTTGAAGCGGTCGCCAACTATGATTTCTAGCAATCGGATTGCTATCTTACTCGCAGCTTCGCTTAGCGCACTTTGCCCGGCCTTCGCTCAATCGCCGCCATTGCACGATCCGCCCGCCCCGCAAACTTCCGCCACCGAGCGTGCGGCGGACGCGAATGCCGTTCCTTTGGCGAGCGACGATGCCATCTCGCCCGATTCACCCACGGACTCATCCTCCACAGCGCAACCACCGGCGGCGCTGCCTGGCGACGCCTCCGTCGCGCCGAACCCGGCCAACGCGGATGCGCTCGCTTTACGGTCCCCGCCCCAGGGCTTTTGGAGCCGGCTGGCGAAGGCGTACGCCGACGATTGGCATCCCGGAACCGGCGCTGAAGCGGTCCCGCCATATCGTGGATATCCGATGCCCGTATCAAGCCCTCCATTCCCGTTCAATGTCTGGCCCATCGGCGGCACGGTCTGGATCGGTTACCCTAACGCAACCGCCTATCCGCTCAGTACCGCTTTGCAAAACGGCGCTCACGGGGACTGGTGGAAGAAGGCCAATATTCAACTCTACGGTTGGGTGGACGTAGGAATGAACCTCAGCACATCCAACGCGCGTCCGTATGGAAATCTGCCGGCGGCCTATGCGGAGACTCCGAACTCTTTTCAGCTCGACCAGGCGACGTTATACCTCGAACGCGTCCCCGACACGGTTCAGACGGACCACTTCGATTGGGGGTTCCGGATCACGAATTTATATGGCCTCGACTACAGGTTTACGACAGCAGAGGGCTATCTTAGTCAACAGTTGCTGAATAATCCTCAAAAGAATGGATCGCTGGGTAACAAGTATGGATACGACCCGGTCATGGCATATGTGGATTTATATTTTCCGAAGATCGGCGAAGGAACGGATGTTAGGATCGGGCGATATATCTCGCTGCCGGACATCGAGGCGCAACTGGCGCCGAATAACTACACCTACACCCACTCGCTGACTTACACCTACGATTGCTACACGCAAACCGGCATCAACATGACGACGAAATGGAGTAACCACTGGACTACCCAGATCGGATTGTCCGGCGGTTGCGAGGCCGCGCCGTGGGCGCCCGACGCGAAGCTCACCGGCAATGCCTGCTTGGGTTATACCTGGGCACAAGGCGGCGATAACGTCTATGTTTGCGCCAACTCCATCAATGACAGCAGGTACAATTATAATAATCTGGCCGCCTATTACACCACCTGGTATCACAAGTTCGGCCAGTCGAAATGGCACATGGCGTGGGAGGCGTGGTACCAGTATATGGAAGGCACGCCCAACGTCAATAATCCCGCCGCGGCGTCGCTTCTAATCAACAATTCCAATGGGGCGGTCTGCAATAACGCGTTCGAGCTTACTTGCTTTGCGCCGGAATGGGCGACTGTAAATTACGTTAGCCGCCAGGTCGGAAAAAAGGACGCGATCATCGTGCGAAACGAGTACTTCGACGACCTCAAGGGTCAGAGAACCGGTTTCAAGACGAGATACACCGGGCACGATATTTCCTGGAATCACTGGATAGGGACGACTGTCGTGTTCCGCCCCGAGCTTCGATACGACTATGCGTATGACAGACCCGCTTTCGACAACGGCGCCAAGAGAAGCCAGTTGATGTTCGCGGCGGATGTCATCTGGTTTTACTGAGGAGGCGCGAGGGATGTCTTGGGTTGGGCCCGGACGGCGCGGTTGGGATCGCCGCTCGGCAACCCAATCGGGCACCGTCGACGCAAAAGGAAGAGCGACTCGCCGCCGGAGAGCGGGAAGCGAGCGACAGGGCATCGACAAGGATGCGGAAGTCGACGTGAAATTGCTGAAACAGTAGAGCGTCCACAAGCGCACGCGCGAAAGATGAGTTCAGTCCGCGTGCGTGGCACTGCGCTTAGGCATGGGAAGCGGGCGCACCGCTCCGGCGTTTAGTTGAGAGCTTCGACGAGAAGCTGTTGAAGCGTGAGGGAACTGTTTCCGGGATCGCCAGGACCCCACACCGCGGCGATGTCGAGCGTGGCGGCGGATGCCGTATCGATGCCCATCACCGGCTGCGGCACGTTGTTCAGGGAGTTCGCGGCGCCGACGCCGGGAAGGTTCAGGAAGCTGCCCGCGTATATCGACGCCGACGGCCCGGCGGGTTCGATGCCCTGGATGGTCCACGTCGCCGACCCCTGTTCCACCACCGCCGCCTCTATCGACGCCGAAGACGGAGGCGCGGCCGCCGGCGCCGTGGCCGTCATTGCGGCGATGTTCGTTTTTCCCAGTTGGAGCACCAGAGTAAGTTTGGGTGGAGCGCTCGACGTGGAGAAGTCGAAAAAGGCGGTGACGCGCAGCGTCTTGTTCGCCACCAGAAAGCCGGCCGGAACGGAATAGGTTTGAGCGAAGGCCTGTCCGGGGTTCCCGGCCGCGCCCCGATCGGAGACGGTGTCGACCCAACTGTAAGAGGCCGAAACGTTTCCATTTCGCGGGGGTCGGGCGATCTCTTTCAACTGCCGAATTTGAAAAACGAGAACGGCGGCGATGGCGAGCGAACCCACCAACGGAGCGAGAACGGAGATCCAGAAGCGGAGGGTTTCCGGGTGCGCGTGCGGGTCCGGCCGCGGCTCGCCCTCGTGACGGAATCCGCGCGATTCAAACTGGGTCTGAGAGTCGATAACGTCTTTCTCCGGATCGCCACCCGCGCGCCGCGAGCGGGCCGGTTTGGAAATCCGTTCTCTCCCGATCCCGGAGTCGGGAAATGGACGCCCCGTGAGAATGTCTTGGTCTTCCATGCGCGCACAGGCCGGTTCTGAATTGTACCAAGCCCCGAGCGTCCGGCGGAAAGAGTTGGTCGGGGCGGGGCGATTTGAACGCCCGACCCCCTGCGCCCAAGGCAGGTGCGCTACCAGGCTGCGCTACGCCCCGACATTTGCTGCTCTCTTCATTCTAAAACACTTCTTGACTCGCCGCACTCCGCGACGAGGACAAAAACTACCCAAAACAGGCCCGACCGTGGCAAAACCGTGACAAAACCCCATCAGTTAGGCCTCTCCGTGTCAAAACTCCGGCCGCTCTCATTCGCCTGCCGGTTCAGCTTCTGCAGCGCCTCCCGTTTCATCTGCAGCTTCATCTGTGAGTACTTCTTGAACACCTTGGCGTCTCCCTGCCGAAGCAGTTGAGTCACCCACTCGTCCGCCACGCCGCCGGCGCTCAGGCGCGTCGCGTACGTGGAACGGAGGTCGTAGATGCGGAAGTATGGCACCTTCGCTCTCCGCAAAGCGGCATGCCACACCGTCTTCAGAGTCTTCTGGTGTCCGCTCGGGTTCTCATCACTTGGAAACAACCACGGACTCTTTCCAGCGAGAGCCCACTGATCCCGAAACGCTTTGACGGCGATCTCGGTCAGCGGAACCTCGGCGACCCCGTTTTCAGTCTTCGAGTCCGGAATCCACACGACCGCGTTTTCCAGGTTCACCTGATCCTTCTTCATCGGCATCAACTCCTTGTAGACCCGAAGGCCGGTCTCGGTGATGATCCGGATGATATTTCGAAGGTACTCCGGAGCCTGGAACTCGATCTGCTGCTGCTCGGCCCAGCCCATGTAATGCGGCCGGAAAAGACCCTTCACCGCGACCGGGAACTCAACCCCGGCACACGGATTCGAAGGCAGCAACTTCTTTCGCACGGCCACATTCAGAACCCGGCGTAAGATCCGAAGCTCCTGATGAACCGTGGCTGGTTTCAGCTTCTCTCGCAGGACAACACCGGCGCCGGTTTTTATCCGGACTCGATCCTGGAGCCGCCGGAGCAGATACAACTCGATGTCGTCCGCTGAGACTTCCCCGAGCTTGCGAGCCCCGAAGGCTTTCTTTAAATGCAGACCGGCGCGCAAATTGGCCTCGTGTGTTTTCTCGGCGCGGAGGGGCGGCTGGGAATAGTTTTCCAGGAAAAAATCCACCCACGTTGAAAATTGAAGTTGTTCTCCCTTCCGGACGATCTCGAGAAGCTTGTCGTCTCTGGCCTGAAGCCGCTCGCGGAGTTTGCGCTGAGCTTCCTGCCAGTCTTCGGTAAAGGTCGATTCCCGGATGCGCTTACCTTCCCGATTTCGGTAGGTAATCCAAAGAATCTTTCCGTCGTTGCGTTTGAATACAGCACCATCATGTTTACTAGGTCTTGCCATAGCCCACCTCGTGACTGAAAGTTGCGCGGAAGGGCCCGAGTTCCGATTTCAAAAACCGGATGTTGCGACCCATCACGCGGAGGTGGGGAATCTGCTTTCGCTCAACCCAAAGATACACCGTTTGAGGGCTGACGCCAAGGAAGACCGCTGCTTGCCGAACAGTCAACGGGATTTCGTCAGCAATGGCAAAGGCGGATTGTCCGCCCCCGCTGCTCGATTTGAGGGGGAGGCTCTCGGAATTCATACCCTCTTATATGGCTTACTCTGATTTTTTTCAAACAGACCTGAGACGGCGCCGCACGATGATGCAAGCCGAGTAGTGCAATCGTTTTAGACGCAATCACTTCCCAGTTCCCAGCACGGACAAGATCGTCGTAAATGAAGACGGGCAGTATTCGTACCCGTTTTCTCGATCCATCTCGAAAGTGCTGGAGGTTCATTCCCTCACGTCCCGCCGTTCTGGCCTTCCGGAAGGGGCCGTTGGTTTGATCGCTAAAGAACCCTTCGGCAGAATTGCGACATGAGCAACTCTGATCTTCTTGAGGAACTGCGCGGTCGGGAACTGCGCGGCGGAGGGTGGAGTTTCTTCGGCTCACGGCAGGTCAGTTTGGAAGCTACATCTTTAGCAATCCTCTGCCTGCTGGCGGAGAGGCCTTCTGAGGCGCTGCGGCTGGGCAAGCTTTTGTCAGGCGTGCAGCTCGCAGACGGCAGTTGGCCATCCTTCGTTGGTGACCGGGAATCTTCGTGGACAACGGCCCTTGCCGTCTGCGCATTGAATTCAGTCAACGATCCGTCAAAAGCCCGAGAACGAGGTGAATCCTGGCTTCTGAGAACCAAGGGCCGAGAGGGCCACTGGTTCTGGCGATGGAAATTCAAAACCGCTGATCGCAACGTTCGCTTCGATCCCGACAAGTATGGCTGGCCCTGGATTTCGGGCTCCGCAAGCTGGGTCATCCCCACAGCCTTCAGCATCATCGCCATCAAGCAATTCACGGTCTGCAATCGCTCAGAGGCATCGGAGAAACGAATCCATCTGGGCGTCGAGATGCTTCTGGACCGCGCATGTGTTGACGGAGGGTGGAACTCCGGAAACAGCGTTGTTTACGGAGTGCCGCTGCGCCCGCATGTTGAGGCGACAGCGATCGCGCTGCTGGCTCTCCAGGACGAACAGCGAACCGAAATGATTCAAAAGAGCTTGTCATGGCTGCGACAGAACGCAGCCAGCGTCGATTCTGTTTCCAGTCTTGCCTGGTGCATTCTCACCTTGTTCGTGTACCAAGAGCCTATCGGAGGGCTAAAGAACAGATTGGCGACCATCATCGGAGACGGCCGCGACATCCGGAATAATGCAACTCTCGCCACCGCGATTCTCGCGCTGAAGTGCGGCGAGATGATTCATCCCTTCGAGGTGCTGCGATGAAGCTCGATCGGCGACGATTTCTTGGCTCATCAGTAGGTGTGGCCGCGGCAGCAGGGGTGACGGCCGAATGGGTTTGGCCGAAGCACACCGTCTCGTACCGGAGACCTCGTTCGGCTGTAGCGGTGCTGAATGCGGCCGAGTACTCGGAGAGGATCGAGGCGCTCCTTCTGGATGGTTTGCGGCTGTTCCGGCTACAGGTGCTGGGGCGGTCCATTCTTCTAAAACCAAACTTGGTGGAAGACTTGCCGGGTCCTGTGAACACGAACTCGACTCTGATTGGCGCCGCGGCGCGATGTTTCCTCCGTCTTGGCGCCGTGCGGGTTGTGATTGGCGAGGGCCCTGGACATCAACGCGACACGGAACTCGTAGTGCAGGCGGCAGGTCTCAAGCCGCATCTCGCGGAACGGCAGATCGAGTTCGTGGATCTCAACCGGGACGAGCTCAGAAAAGTGAAGCTGAAAGCCAATTACAGCGGTCTAGGCGAGCTCTGGCTGCCGCGTGCGGTTCTCGAATCCGACTTCGTTGTTTCAATGCCCAAAGTGAAGACCCATCATTGGGCAGGGGTCACGCTGAGCTTGAAAAACATGTTCGGTGTTGTGCCAGGCATGAAGTACGGCTGGCCGAAGAATCTACTGCACTGGAGCGGAATTCACGAAAGCATCCTCGACATCTGTGCGACCGTTCCGATCCACTTCGTGATCGCAGACGGTATTACCGCAATGGAAGGCAACGGACCGCTTCAGGGAAGCCCCCGCCAACTGGGCAAGATTGTACTTGCCGATGATCCTGTCGCGGCAGACGCGACCTGCGCACGACTGATGGGCTTTGATCCGCTCCGGGTTCGGCATCTCTCCGAGGGGGGCCATTTCCTTGGGAACCTTCGCGAGGACCGTATCAGGATGTTGGCGGAAGAAGTCGGAGCACCGACGCGCCCGTTTTCGGTACTGCCGGAATTCCGCTACCTCCTTGCAGTGAAGAGCTAGAGAAAGAACTGCTGGAGAGAGATTGCGGCCAACGGGGCGTCCGTGAACCCAACGGAATGAGGGAAAGTGGTTCCCGCGAAAAAACTGCGGCGGTCGCCTGTCAGCCCAATGTCGTTGCTTCCTGCTGCGCCAGTCTCGGCCGGAAGGAAGGAGGAAAAGTGGTTCCCTCAAAAAAACGTGCAGTGATTCTCGGCGAGCCGATCTGCTGGCGTTTCTGGGCAACCGATCTCAGCGGGAAGGAACGAGGAAAAGTGGTTCCCTCGAAAAGAGTGCCGCGGTCCCCTTGCGAACCCGACTTCCCTGGCTGCCTCTAGGCGAACGGGCTCGGCCGGGCGGCATGAGGAAAAGTGGTTCCTTCGAAAAAAGTATCGCACCTCTGGTGGAGCCTGACTCCTGGACCTCGGTCTGAACAGAGGGGATGAGGAAAAGTGGTTCCGTAAAGAAAATGTACCGGGCAAATTGTTCATCGCTGAATTGGAAGGTCTTCCGACGAGCCCGTAACAAGGCAGTTTTGGCGAAAGACCGAGAAGTTGAGGAGCCCTCGGAACGATTCTGCCTTAGCATGAGGCTTCAAGGAGCCCCGACGAGTGTTCTCCTCGATCCAAGAGTTGTCCGAGAAGCTGGAGGCCGCCAAGTACGTGACGGATCCGGTAACGCTCAAGGTGATCTATCTTGCCGCCCAAATGCAGAAGCCCGTCTTGGCCGAAGGGCCACCGGGCTCTGGTAAGACAGAACTGGCCAAAGTAGTTGCTCTCGCGGCAGACACCACCATCGAACGTCTTCAATGCTACGAGGGTCTCAATGAGGAAAAGGCCATCGGCAAGTTCGACGAGTCCCTGCAGCGTCTCTACCTGAATACACAGGGCAGCACGGCATCTGCCAGTTGGGCGTCCTTACGGCGCGATCTGCACACGCTGGAATTCTTTCAGGAAGGACCACTCCTGAGGGCGCTCCTATGTGAGAAGCCGTGCGTCTTGTTGATCGATGAAATCGACAAGGTCAGTGAAGAGTTCGAAGCGGAACTCCTCGAGATCTTGAGTGACTGGCAACTGTCCATCCCTAAGATCGGCACGATCAAGGCGAAGAGCAAGCCCTTCGTGGTGCTGACCTCGAACGAAGTTCGCCGGATCGGCGATCCGTTGCGGCGTCGAAGTCTATATCTTCGGTTCGAACACCCAACGATCGAGCGGGAGACCCAGATCCTGGAAAAGCGAACGGCTGACACACATGCGGAATTACATGGCCAGCTTGCCGGCTTCGCGCACGCACTTCGCGGCTACACCCTGGAAAAGGCGCCATCGATCGCCGAAATGCTCGACCTCGCCGAGGCGCTTAAAGTCCTAGGCGTTCGCGAAATCAGCGCCGACCTGCGGGATGTTCTCCTGCCTCTGATTGCCAAGACGCAGAACGACCGCAAACGGCTCTTGCTTCGGGATGGCTTCGAAAGCCTGGTCTACGACACACAGCAGTACAGCAGGGACGGAGGCCAGGCAGCTCTTGAGCAAAAGGAACTTGTATGCACAGAGCGGCGGCGTTACTAAGCGTAGTGTGCGTGATGGCTCCCGCGTTTGCGGGGGAGTCGCTCAGCATGCGCGAGTACGAGGAGCGCTGCGCGAGCTACTACGCCCAGGAATATGGCGTCTCGCCGGCTCTTGTGCGCGCCATCATTCAGATCGAATCCGCATGGCAGCCGGGCGTGGTTTCCTCAAAGGGCGCCATGGGCTTGATGCAACTCATGCCCGCGACTGCGCAGCACTTTGGCGTGACGCACCCGTTCTACATCCACGAAAATGTGCGTGGCGGAGTCGCATACCTGGCGGAGCTTCAAGCACTCTTTCATGGAGACTTTCGCCTTGTCGTGGCCGCCTACGCGGCTGGCGAGAAGCCGATTCTCGCGCGTGGGCTGGACTACTCGTCGGAAGAGGTTTACACATACGTCCAACGGATTGTGCAACAGTATCGCGCCGAGTTGAGGCGCAAAGGAGGGAGATAGCATGGATCGTCCAAAGGCATATCTTTGTCTGGTTTGGTTGGTGGGAGTTGTCTCGGCCCAGACCGGGCAGCAGGGCCTAACAAGACCGACGCCAGCGGTGTTGGTGACGCCTGCAACCAACCGGGCACAGCTTGAACCCGTGATCCTGACTCGGGCCAGTCTTGACGAGAAGGTCATCACTTTGCGGCTTGCTCCGCGGGTGGCCACATCGATCCGAATGCCCGAGCCCGTAAATTCGGTTGTGGTGGGAGACCCGGAAAACTTTCAGGCTGAGCATTCCGAACATGAGCCGGAACTCGTGACCGTGAAGCCAGTAGCCCCTCAGCCAGCGCAGACCAACCTGTTGATTACGACTACATTAGGTCACCAGGCAAATCTTTTGTTGATCAGCTTCGGTGAGCAGAACGGCGCAACCCAAACGGTTGACGTGCTGCTGAAATACGGTAAGCCCACTGCGGGAAGTTTCCTTGTAGAGGAGAGCCCGTTCTCCGCTTCGTTCATCGCCGAAACGCAAAAGCTTGATGTACACGCCAAGGGATCGGACGTGGCATCAGGGAGTCCGACGACGGTGCAACTCGCTGGGCTGATGAAGGCGGCGAGTTTCGATCCGCCCAGGGCAATCGACGGCAAATCCAGCGAGGTCCTGGATAGACTGCTCGATCGTCAGAAACGCGCACCCCTTCCAGTGCTCTATGGCCAGCACCCGGGTGAGATTGAAGCCGGGCCGCGCATCAGAGCTGGTGTCAGCGAGGTGCTGGACGAGGGAAACGAGGTCGTCGTTCTGTTCTCCGCCGTAAATCCCTCAAGCCATGCGATCGAGATTCTGCCACCGCAGGTTCAACTCGGCGGCAAGGTCAAGAAGAAGTGGACCACCGCAGAGCAGCTACGCGTCATCGACTTTCGACTGAGCACACGGCGGTTGGGCGCCGGGCAGCGCACGGATGGAGTGGTGATCTTCGAGCGGCCGAACTTCAAACAGTCCAGCGAAACGTTATTCTTGCAAGTCGCCGACTCGGGAGCGGTGGACCTTCCGGCGCTAGCCCCGATCGGTTTCGGAATCAGCAGTTTTCGAGGAGGTTCGGCCTATGAAGCCCGATGACAAAACTGAACGAATTAAGCCTGTAGAGGATCGCGAGGAGAACCCGAGTATCGAACGCGAGCGTGAGTCCGAGGCGGCGGAAGTACAGGAGCCACAGCCTACGGGATGGGCTGCGCAATTGCGGCAAATCATGCACCGTTCGGCGCAGGGTGAAGCCCGAACCAACATCAAGCGTCAGCAACTCAGAGAGGATCGCACCAAAAGCTTTCTCCTGCTTGCGGGGCTCACGGTTGTGCTGGCGCTTGCGTTCTTTGTGATGTTCTCTACGCCCAGCACGGGCCGAAAGGACATCGCCAGAACCAACCAGCCCAACCTCGGCCGCGGATCAGGCGGAGAGAATACGGATACAAGCCACTCGGTGACGCCGCTTCTCAATGCCGATACGCGGAATCCGGATGACAACGCCGGGAACCTCAGTGCGCAGGACATTCGCAATACCGCGAAGCAACGGATGTTAGCGCAAGCAAGCCCCTCTTTCGGGGATGCCCCGGTACCACCGCCTCCAGCCCCTCGTCCTGAGCCCAAAGACTACGCTTTGAACAGAATTCAGTTTCCTCCAGAGCAGCCACAAACCACGACGCCCATTCCAGCTCCGAAGGTCGAGAAATTGACCAAAGCCTCGCTGGTGTTCGTGAGTTCAGGATCCGGACCGCGGGTGACCGCGCAGACTTCGAGCAGCGTGCAACCTGTGGTGCTCGAACGGAATCCGGAATTTATGGCGCTGCCGACCGGGACTCGGCTGATCGCCCGGCTGCAAACCCCGGTGAGTTCGGCTGTCAAGACGCCCGTTGTAGCTGCCATTGAGTACAACTATGAGCGGGATGGCGAGATTGTCATCCCAGCGGGCTCGAAAGCATTTGGAGAACTCAGTCAGGTGAATGATCAAGGCTATGTCGGTATTCAGTTCCACACGATCCAAATGCCGGACGAGACGACGCAGAAGATTGAAGGCCATGCGGTCGGGTTGCAATATCAGCCGTTGCGAGGCCAGGTTACCGGCCGGAACACCGGCAAGAAGTTTCTGGTTCGAAGCCTGACCGGAATCGGGACCATCCTAGCTGCAACGGTTGGGGTTCAGAGCGGCACGGGGGTTACCGACGCTCTCTCAAATAACGTTCTGCTGCGAGAGCGAGTCGCAAACAACGTCGCGGTCGCAGGCGAGCAGCAGCTGAACGACTTGGCGTATCACCAAAACATCGTGGTGACTGTGCCGGGCAACACGCGGTTCTACATCGTGTTGGCGAAACCCACTGGCAGTGGCGCTGGCGCCGGGCCAGCGGGATCGGCGCCAGCCGGGAATCCCAGCGGCGCTTCGGGCTACGCAACGGCTGCCACGCCCAGCGTGCAAGAACTACGGGAACTGATGGAGTTGAAGCGGGAACTGACCCAGATGTACCAGCAGCAACAGAAAGCACTGATCGCGCAGACGGCGACCGAACAACAGTAAAGACGTGAGGAATAGTACGGACGCTGAAAGTCAGCATGACGCCATTTCCCAGTGGCTTGGCAAAGCTCTCTGAACGGAGTAAATTGATTCCAAGGAGAGCTGTATGTCTTCTTGGCCTTTCCTCTTCGCTGCGGCACTCGCGATTTGGCTTCTCCTCAAGGGGCCGGCAGCGAAGACGCCACTCTTCGTCCAAATAGTCTGCCGCATTGCCATTGTGTTCTTCGCATACTGCGGGGTCCTGTATCTATTGAAATGGGACCCATTCTGGAAATGGATGCTGTCATTGGGATTCGAGAACCGAAACAACGGCCGAAGGCTTTCTGATCCTCGTATCGACGATCGTTTGGCTTATTGCGACACTTCGTATCTGCTTTTCGCGGTCTCCGATTCCGCGCTCTCGGCGCTCGCTCCGTTGGGCTAGAGAGTCGCGTCGCGCGACAGGAAACGACTCCATCCAGCCTTTCACGTTGAAGAACATAGCCATCTTCCACTACTTCTTCTATTTCTTCAGCCGCAAGTAACTAAGGGCGTCCCGATTCCGGTGAGCCAGCTAAGCGCGCGATAGCTCCTGGAATTGCGCCACGGCTGTACTCTTCTTGACCACACTGCAATCTCCTCCCTGACCCTCCAGCGAGACTGCGCAGAGTCGGATTCGTTTGCGCGCGTTTTCCAATCAGGCTATTTTTTCCTCATCCCCAAACGGGGAAGAAAGGAGCAAGTAATCCCGATGACGCAAAATTCTCGGCGGCAAAAAGTCATGATCGCCGTCGTTCTTTCGCTGTTCGTTCTGGTGATGCAGGCGGGTTTGATGGCCCAAAACCTCGGAACGGCCCCACAGGTCAACGTGGCCGTTCAGGGTCAGCAAGGCACACAGCCCGAAGGCACGTTCCTGAACCTCATCAACTGGATCGGCAACGTAATCGCACCCGTTGGCGCCGGCGGCGCAGCACTCATGGCGATCGGCTCATTCGCCATGGGGCGTGGATTCGGCAAGTGGGTGTTCACGGCAATCGGACTTCTCATGGTCTCCGGCGTCACACGACTGCTGGAGTTCTGGATTGCCCAAGGCACTGGTGGAGTTACTTAGACCCACTTTCGGCAGGCGCGACGGGGGAGGCCCCGCGGCGCCTGCCAGTTTCTTTTGGAACCAACGATTATGGCCCCTCCTCAACTAATCACGGACTTCATGAGAGTGATGCTGCTGCTTGCGCCATCCGCAGCCATCATCTGCCTGGTGCTAGCGGGACTCAGCCTGCGGCAAGGATCCATTCCCGACGCATTGGTCGGGGGGAACTTCGCGAAATGGATGTTCTGGGCGATCGTGTTCCTCACTCTGCCGCAACTCATCAGTTGGTTCCCGTCGTTCGGAGTGCCTGCGCCTCTGCCGAACGGCGGCATCGGTACGGGCTGGATGGCCAACCTCCAGACTGACCTTTCAAACTTCGTACAGAATTTCGTGATGACCAGGCTTGCGACGTCTTTTGCGGCATTCTTCGTCCTGCGGGCGATTCTCGACACGATTCAAGGCGGCCATCCGCTCCCTTCGGTTATCGCCGCAATGTTTCTGCTCGCGATTCAAACAACGCTTACTCTAATCAAGGGCTATAACAGCGGCACGTCCTTCGCCACCGCGGACGTGCTCGATAGCTTGTGGAATTATATGGCCGGCACCATCTGCCCGATTGCCGCCGGACTGGCAGTCATCGGAGGCATTTGGAACTTTGTTTCCCGCAGACCGGTCTTGCCAATAGTCGGTGCAACCGTTGGTCTACTGACGGTCTCGGCAGTCTGGAAACTGATCACCAAGATGATGTAGCGACTGGCAGGAAATATGTCTTTCTATAACGGAATCCTGAACCTGACGAACTGGGCCGGCAACGTGATCATGCCCACCCTCGGAGCATTGTTCATCGCGATTGCCGTGATCCAGTTTGCACGCGGTTATCACAATCTCTATTCGACATGGGCCTACGGAGGGCTGATGTGCCTAATGGTTTCCGGCCTCTTGCGCATGTTCGAGAAGTTCACCGGCCAACTCGGATGGAACAACCCAGATCTCTACTGGAACTCGCTGTTGAACCTGGTGGATTGGTTCGCGAATGTCATTCTGCCCGTGTATGCCGGAATGCACGTGGCGGTGGGCGCGCTGAAGTTTGGCGGACTGTTTGAACAACAGGTCCACCACCAGTTCAACCATACCCGGCATTTCCTGGGGGCCATCCTGTGCCTCATGGCCTCGGGCCTACTCCGGCTCGGCGAGTTCTTCGTGACGAAAGGCACGGCAGGCGTTAGTTAAGGGGAATTGCGGCGATGCAAATTCACGAGCGAGACAGGAAAAGCCCATGGCACTTACAGTGACACCGGTTCCAAGGAACCTGGCAACGAAGGTGACTTTTCTTTACCTGGAATTCGAGGATTTGTTCGTCATCCTCGGCCTGGCCGTCGTGATGAACATGTTCGGCCGATTCTTGCAACGAGAGATGTTTGGTATTCCGATGAACGTGTTCCTGCAGTACGTGGTTCCCGTGTTGAGTATTCCGGCGCTCATCCTATTCAAGTACGGGAAACCGCGTGGCTACCTGCAGGACTGGCTGATGTTTCACATGAAGCCGCACGTGTACTGCGCACTGGAGTCCGACTCAGAACAGCGCATGGAATACCTGAAAGAGGGATCCTAAATGCCACAAACGCTCCGCCAATGGGAAGATTCGCTGCGCCAGCCCGCGCTCTGCGAACTACTGCCGGTCCGAGACTATCTCGATGGCTGCATCATCCGCACCAACGGGTGCTTCGTAGCGGGCTATGAGGCGAGCGGACTGAATACATTCTTTCACGCGGATGACACGCGCAATCGAACCAAAGAAGCGCTGGAGGCGTTGGTAAGGTCGTTGCCCGAGCGGTCGATGCGGATGCAGGTTCGATATGAGGTGACGGATGGCCATGGCGACCTGACGGAGCGCTATGTCAAGGAACAGCGAATCGAAAACGCAGTGCTTCAGGCGCTGGATCGGGAACGCCTACAACTATGGAACACACGCCAGAACGAAGGGCACTACTTGCGGCGGCGATTGCACGTTTACTTCATCTGGAATCCCGACATCCATCATGAGAGCTCGGAATTCGAGTGGCGGAAGACACGCAAGAAGGGAGCCAAGTGGAGCCTCTCAGCAAACAAATGCATCCAGCGAACGGTGCGTGAACATGAGGATTTCCTATCGGAGTTTGAGAGCTTGATGGCGGGCGCCCAAGCCACACTCGAGGCCACGGGAATGCAACCGCGCCGGTTGACCGAGCAGGAGATGTTTCTCGAAGTCAAGCGGGCACTGAATCCGCTGACGAGTGACACGCGGCCGTATAAGCAGGGCCTCGCTTACGAGAGCGCCCGCGCCCAAATCGCGAACGTCAACATTGAAGACGAACAGGACGGCCACCTAAAGGTTGGCGGTCTCCTATACTCCTGGGTCAGCGTCAAGGAAATGCCGGACGCCACATTCCCCGGTATCACGCGCGAGCTAGTCGGACAGGAGTTTCCGCTGGTGATCAGCGCGGAGGTCACGATCCCGGATCAAAGCAAGATCATGCGGGCGTACAAACGACGGCTTTTGAGAATGCAGGCGGCACAGCGCGATATCCATGGCGGCTTCAAAATCAACATCGAGGCGCAGATCGCACAAGAGCAGCTAATTCAAACTCTCCAGGATGTCGTGTCCAGTTCGTTGAAGGTGTGCCAGCTCAGTTTGCTTGTTGGCTTGAGGACATCCCGCCCGATTCGCAATTCAAAGGAGTTGGAAGAGGCTGAACGTATTCTTGCAGACCGGCGCCAGCGCGTCCTCCACTCGGTCGCTCGAATGAATGGCGCCCGGGGTATTCCGGAGACTCTCGCGCAAAAAAGGATTTACATCGGGACGCTCCCAGGGATGTCGGAAGAGACGAAACGCGAGCTGGAGTGCCTGACGCTCCATGCGGCAGACCTGTTGCCGGCTGAAGTCCCGTGGCAAGGATTGAGCTCATCTGGGATCTTGCTGGAGACGCCATCGCGCCAGATGGTGCCGTTTTCGCCATTCGATCCGAGCTTGGGCGATGCCAACATGCTGATCATGGCGAAGAGCGGAGGAGGCAAGACCTTCATGGCTCAGTTGTTGCTGCTCATGCTGGGCCGGACCGGCGTGGAGATCTCCATCCTGGAGCGCGGCGATTCCTACCGGCCACTCGTGGAACTCATGGGCGGCCGAGTCATCGAAGTGAATCTCGACGGCAATGAAACTCTGAATCCATGGGACCTGCCCGAAGGAGAAAAGACACCGTCGAAGGAGAAGATCGCATTTCTGAAAAACCTCACCCGGCACATGATCGGTGACGCACCGGGCTCGGATACTACACTCGTCGATAACGTCATCAGCGAGGCGATCGGACGGACCTACAAACGGGTAGGGCTCCGCTACGCTAATCCGGTCCCCACCTTCTCAGACCTGCGGGATGAACTTGCTCAATGGCAGGACGAAGAGAAGATGCAACGCGCCGTCGATGAGGCGAAGCTAGCGGCGATCAAGTTGCGAACTTGGACAGACAAGGGCATCTACAGCCGGTTATTCGACCGGCACACCAATATCCGCACCGACAACAACTGGCTATTTTTCAACGTTGAGGGACTGGGATCGGATCCTCATTTGGAAACCGCCATGAGTATGCTGATCGCGAATGCGATGGCGGAGCGGGCTTCCGGAAGGAGCGGTCAGCCGAGCATTACCGTGCTGGATGAGTGCTGGTCATTGCTCGACTCGCCCGTCCTGGCGCCGGAAGTCGTTCAACTGTTTCGAACCGCGCGCAAACGGAACTCCAGCGTCTGGGGCATTTCGCAGACACTCGAAGACTTCGTTGGAACCTCTATACAGCCGCGTCCGCACGGCCCGGGCATCGTGAAGAACGCGAATACGAAGCTGATCGGCCAACAACCTGGAGATATGAGCGTGCTGGAAAACCAACTCCACCTTAATGAAGTTGCACTCGCCGCGATCAAGCGATTCACCTCGCCACAAAAGGGCCGTTACGCGGAGATGTTGCTGGTCATCGGGGAGAAGTCGGAGACGACCCAAACCGTGCGACTGGTTCCGACGCCCTATCGACTACTGGATCTGTACGACGTACCCGCGCGAGCGTGCGTATCGAGCTTGGTGCTTGAGGCGGAATCCGGAGCAGCCGTTACTTGAATGCTACGAGGAGTTGGCGCGGAAGTTTCCGCAGGGCCTCGCCGGTCTGCCACAACTTCCGGAAGAACTGTCGGGCGCGGTCCATGCGAATGAGGGTGTGCACGTTTAGGAGGTCTTAATGTTGCTCTTTACAGCACTGTTCGGCGGTCTCATGCTGCTCAGCATCGAAAGCCGGCGCCGCATGATTGCAGTTTTGCTGATCGGCTGCATCGCAATACTCGGGGTTTCGCCGCCACCTGCACAAGCTCAGTTCTGCCTGCCGTGTGTGATTCAGGCGGTGCTGGCCACCATCAGCCAGACCATCGGCAACTGGCTGAGTGTAATCAACGGGGTGGTTTCCGACATCCGCAAGTTGTACGAGCAGACGATCTGGCCCATTAGTGCGATCAACCTAGCCAAGTCGCAAATCCAGTCAATCATCGCGCGGTTCCGCGGTGTAATTCAGTCGATCATGACGATCAACCCTCACACCGCTACGCTGCCTAATCCAGCGGCCCTTGAGAACATCATCCGGAACCGAGGCACTGGAGATCTTGGCACCGTTCCCCAGGTGTACGTGAACGCCTTCCGGCCGGTGCCGCAGGCGGGCGCAATCGCGCCGCAGGACCGAGACATGACCGACATGGATGACGCCCTGGCTCAGGACAACCTCATGTTATTGAAGGTAGCCGATCAAGCACAAGACCTGGAATTGCAGGCGGCCGACCAGATCGAGAGCCTGGTAGGAAATCCAAATATCAACGTATCCGCACCGGGTTCGTCGTCTCTGATTACGGCGGCGGCCGTGTCCGCGGAGATCAAAAGCCAGGCCATTATGCAAAAGATGATGGCCGCGATGCTGCGACAGGAGGCCGGACGCGTGGCGCACGACAACGCAATACGCAAGCGGACTGCTACGTTCGCCGGCCAACTGCAAAACAACATGACCAACGTTCTCCAGCACAAGTGAGGAGGAATCGAATGCGAGATCAATTCAACCAATGGAGAGGCAAAGCGAAGACCGGAAGTATGCACGTGGGCCGCTGGATACGCCGTCACACCGTATTGGCCGCGGTAGCCTTGCTCCTGACGGTGCTCATTTCGCCGAGGCACATCCAAGGACAGGTTCCGAGTCCGTGTTGCGCAATCCTGGCAGCCGGTCTGGGAACGATCAACAGCACGTTGGGCAGCGTGATTGGCGGCGGTCTACAGGCGATCAACACGGTCCTGTCGGATATCAGTAACTTTGAACAGACTGTCATATGGCCAAAGCAAGCGATCGCGCAAGCTCTTGGCATGGCCGGGCAGATCCAAGGTTTCTACGCACAGATTCGTACCATTTTCCAAATTCCGATCGCCACGGCGACGTTGCAGAACCCAAGGCAGCTTGAGAGCATTCTGCTCTCACGAAGCCCCGGTCAGATTCCGAACACGACAGGTGGCTATGCGGCCGTTTACGGTGTTGTGCCCACTCCCCAGAATGCCCCGCCACCCGTGAGGGACATCATCGACATGACGGACGCCGTAGCTCAGGATGCCATGGAACGGGCAATCGCCATCGACGCAATCGCGGACCAGGAGCTCGCTGCGGCCGATCAAATCAACACCAACGTGCAGAGCGCCACGCCAGGAAGTGCACCGATCATCGAGGCACAGGCGGACGCATGGCTTGTGAGAGCGCACGCCTACACGCAATCGGCCTTGGCGGATCTCATGAGGGTACGAGCGATAGATCTAGCGAACAATGGCGCCCATCTGAAACTTGGCAGTGCCTGGGCGGTCACCACACAACAGAACGTAAGTACAACGCTACAACACAAATAGCCATGTTTTACTTTCAGCAACTCTTCAATACCGCCATGAGCGGAATCGATTCCGGCGGCGCAACCGCAGGTGCCGTTCAAGTCGCGCAGTACATTCTATTGGCTAGCTTGCTATTCGGCATCTACGAGGCTTGGGCACGCGGCGGAGACACACACTTTCTGGGAGCGACGGCGGTGCGTTTCTTCGCGGTCGGCCTCGTGATGGTCAACTACGGAACCGTATTCCGTGACGTCAACGGCATGTTCAACAACGTGGCGAGCTTCATCAATACCAGCACCGCGGGCGGTGGCGATGTCTTTGGCAAGTGGATGGCAGACCTGTCCACCTACTGGAACAACAACAACGGGATTCAGGCATTGTGGGGCCTTATCACCGGTGCGTTTTCCGGGGTGCTGGAATCACTCCTACTTCTCGTTGGATACATCCTCTTCCCCATCACCTACGCGCTGTTCTCCCTGTTCTACACGCTCTATGGGTCAATCCTCTATGTGGTCGGACCATTCGTGCTGGCGCTGTATCCGGCGTTCGGCTTTGGAGTGATGGCAAGAAAGTATCTGGTGAATCTGATGATCTTCAACGCCTGGGGATTACTCTACTCGATCTTCGGAGCGCTGATGGCAGCGATCAACATGAACTCCGTAAACACGGTACTCAACAGCGGCAACTTTGTTGGCGCCTTCAACGGCGTAACGGGCTCGCTGCTGCTGGGTCTCGCCAGCATCCTGTCTGTCGCTCTGTATCGCGCTTATCCCCTTCCTGGCGAAACGGGTTGTAGAGGGAGATGTCGGGACAACCATGAGCGCAGTGATCAGCACCACCGATGGTTGCAGCGAGAGGCGCTGGCTCCCTGTTCAAAGGCGGCGGTAGTGGAGGAGGCGGAGGCGGGGGCGGAGGTGGCGGTGGAGGCCGGAGGAGGAAACAGTGGGGGCAGTGGAGGCGGTGGAGGCGGCGCGGCCGCCGCCGCGTAAAGGAGACGAAGTGACGCTTGGAGGCGGAAATGAAGAATGGCAATGATGGGCAGAATGCGCCGGAGAAAGTTGGCTACACGCGCTATTACGAACACGATGGCATGTTGCGGGCGTATGCGAACCGCTCGATGGTGCTCGCGATGGTGTTTGGCGTTATCGCCTTAAGCTCCTTCGCTTTCGCCGTCTACGTGCGCCTGCAGCCGCCGACCGTGATCCGTGTGGACAGCGAGGGTGAGGCAGCGATTGTCGGCGGAACGCCAGCTCCCGGACATACTCGCGGGCTGACGTTCACGGCGTCTGCTGCCGATGCCGCTCCCACAGACGTGGAGTCAAAGGCCGTAGTTCGTCGCTTTCTGGACCACTATTTGAACTACACACCGGCGACGGTTGATCGCCAGATGGCAGACGCGCTGAATATGATGACCGGAAACTTCAAGGCGCTCGTCCTCAGCCGCCTGCGGGAGGATGACACGGTCAACAAGATCCAGGACGACCAAATCATTACAAATTTCACGGTCCGCACCATCAGCGTGGTCCAGGGTTCACCCCTGACCTTCACAGCGTTCGGGGTTAAAGAGATTCACCGGCTGAAGAATAAGCAGGAGACGACGGACCAAATTGTTGGCCGGTACAACGTGCGGCTGGCGCTGGACCGGCGAACTGAGTACAACCCGAGCGGACTGTTGGTGGCGGATTACTGGGAACAACAGATGGTCGGGGACAAGAACACCGGTCTCTCACAAGCGGACGAGTTATCGCGCGAGGCGACACGGAAAAAGGACTAGTTCAAAGAGCGATGGAAGCGAAGGAGGTACGCTGCAATGTTTGATCCGGACGCAAACCAGAAGCGGGAGAACACGGACCTGTTGGGATTTGCAAGATTCGGAGGTTTGGATCGACTGGACTGGCTCATGATCCTGGCGTCCGTTCTGCTCGGAACCGTCGCCAAGCAACACCATGTTCTGGATCTACCCGATTGGTTTCTGGAATGGGTATCTCCGTTCCTGCTGATGGCGTTCGGCTACAAAGCGCGCCGGAAGATTACCGAAGTGGTCGAAAGCCGCCGAGATCGGGGCAAAGACACCCGCGAAGAATAGAGAGGCAAAGATGCGTTCGTTGTTTCCTTCTACGTATGACCGAGCGGATGTGCTGATGAGCGCTGGCTGCAGCACTTTTGTCAGCGCCGCTTTGATCCTGGTAATCCCGCGAGTTGGCATTGTTTTGCTGGAAATCCTCCTGGGGTTATTCTTCATCGGATGCGCTCTCGCAGCGCGGGCGCGGCTGCGAATTCAGGCGCGCTCACAGGTAAAGGAAGGACCCGAGGGTTCAACCAATGCGAAGGCGAAATGGTTCGACAGGTACGACGTTCTCATGATTCTCACCGTGATCGTTATTTACAGCAGCATGTCTGGGTTATTGCGGCATGCAGGCTTGTCGGAAGGCACCGTAGGTATCTTGCCGCTCATCCTGTTTGCGGCGGGAATCCTGCTGAAGCCGCGCGCCGTCCAGTTCATCGAAAGGCGCCGGAAGGATCGGAAAGCCGAAACCCACGATGGGAGATCGCACATGGATGCCGGCGAAAAACAGGAGATCGCAAGAAAGGAAACGGTTGAGCGATGCCAGTGAACGGACCAGAAACGATTGCAGATTCGAAGACTTCTCAACCCGTCGCGAGCGAAGGAAGAAGCGTACGGGCAACAAGGGACGCTAAACCGGCCGTCGGGCGAGGTGCGGCAACACGACGCCGGCGCGACCGGCAAGATAGCTCCGAGACAAACGGAGAAGAGCGGTTCTTCTTGGCCAGTGCGAATCGCAATGGAGACGTGCCGACCTTGGGCCGCGAGTGTGCCACGGAGGCGGAAGCCATCATCGAAGCGTTTCGCGAGAAGGTGAACCTCTATAGAGTTACCGAGTTTCAAACCCGTGCCGATATCGGCCGGTCCGGGGAACCGATCTTAAGGAAGGAGACGTTGAAGAAGAATAATCCGGCTTCTTAAATAGAGGAGACTTCGGTCTCCTGGAAGCACCCAGACTTTCTGGGATTCTGCTGTTCCCTTAGGGGCAGCACAACTTCACTTGCAGTCAAAAAGGAGAAGCCGATGTCAGAGAAGAACCAGATTGTCGTGGTCTTGATCGTGGCGCTCTTTCTCGGAGCGTTCGTCGACCGGATCACGGCACTGAAGATAGTCGCTGGAGTCGTTCTGCTGTGGACATTGCAGAACCAGCCAGTGGTCTTCGAGTGTATCCGGAAGCTGTTCTCGTTCGTACAGAGACGGCCTTCGGTTCGGGAGTACCGCGGAGGCGTAACAACCTTTAGGGCCTCTTAGGGTAGTGATGAGTTTGGCGAAGTTGGTTCGTGTTCGAGCGACCCATCCTCACCAAATAGACAACTGAATCGCATCAGCAAGTGGTCGGGCTCTTCGGGGCCAGGCCGGGAACGTTCACGTTTTCGGCAGGGCAGAAGAGGAGCGCGGCTCCTTTCTCTGTTCTGTCATAACCAATCAGATCAGAGAAAAGGAGAACTTGAGATGCCTAACACGAACCACACGACAGACATTCTGCGCGTGAAACAGATCGTAATCGATGAGGAAGGCAACGTGGCGAAGCGATTTCCCCGGATCGACGCGGAAGGGCAGCTGAAAAATACGCTGCTATTCGCGATTCATCCGGAGATCTGCGTCCTCTCGATGCAAGTACCGGGCGGCCTTTTGGACGCGTACGAACAAGCAAGGATCAGCCAGGTCCTGATGCGCGTGCGCTACGAAGGCCGGGAGTATTGTCTCGTCGGCGCCAGCGGTTCGGCCAAAGACGGAAAGTTTTATGCCGTCGACGCCCAACACGAGAAACTGATCGCCGAACGGTTCCAGAAGTGGCCGCAGGCTGCCATCACGTACTTCGGCATTCTGGTTTCCGACTGCAAGGTCGTGATCCAGGAGCCGGACGTCGACGTGTTGGTGGTCGAAGATCATGCGCTGGGAACCAACGACTGCCGCGGGTGGATTTCGGAGAGGCTGTTCGGGAAACTCAACCTGCCCGATCATCGCTTCTACCAGTTCCGCCTCGCCTTCGACCGGACGCAGGCAAAAGGCTCCTTCAAGCTCATGCAAGACGACGTTGCTGATCTCTTGAAGGCCGACATCATTCTTCCGGAAAGCTCGGTTAAACCAAAGCTCGAGCTGGGTTTCCTCGATGAGTGCCAGAAGTGGTTTACGGGGCTCACGAGCGGGATCCAGGGGATGCGATTTCGGTCTCCCATTGTTCTGGGGATTCGGGACTACTCTCGCGAGCTGCAGTTCAAGTCGAGCTACACCCTGACCGAACACGCGCCGCTCGACTCTCTGAGGACCGAGATCATCCCTCGCGCTCTTGAGGAAGTCCGCAGCGTGGTCTCCTCTGCCCTGACCGGCGACTACCAGAAGCTTCTCGAAGCAATTGGGACGTCTCCTGCGCAGCCAAAGGTGGAGGACTCCGAAGACGAGGAGTTCACTTCCTACGAGAACAGCATTGTCGAAGCCGTACTGAAAGCGGACGGCAGCGGCATGCTGTTCAAACACCCCTTCATCAACAACAAGTTACAACAGTTGCTGGCGAAGTGGGCCTTCAAGGTATCGACCGGCGGTGGCTTTCGGATGCCGGCATTTGCCCTGGCAGACGACGGATATCTGTTCAGCCACAACGGACAGGTATTCGCTGGGTCGGACTGGATTCCGGAGGACTGGAGCATCAGCTCGCTTTCAACTAAGCGGGGACTGGTGATTCGTTATCCCATCCGGATGAAGGAAGACCTGTTGCCCGTCCAGATGCTGTCGTTCGAAGATACCGCTCGCCTCTTGGAGCAGGTTCTCCGTGGAACCGGCTGCAGGATGGATTCGGCGCAGATTCCCGACTTGGTCGAGCGCCAGCTTCGGCTTCCCGGTACCTTCTCACTGCACTCGAAGACCGCGGAACGCAATGGCGGCGATTTCGACTTCGACTTGGTTGCCGTCCTTCAAGACTCTGATTTCCCCCGCTTTGTGCAAAGCCGTTTCGACATGCGCGAGGGCTTTCAGAAGAAGAAGGATAAGAAAACCAAGACCAAATCCCCTTGGTGGAACCTGGCGGACGTTGCCATGAAGGCTCGTGGCAATCAAATCGGCAGGATTACGAACCTGATCAGTGACTGTATCGCGGCCGGGCGGAGCGACAACGCTTACGAACTGGTGGATCAGTTGCAAAACGCACTGGACTCGCTGAAGCACAACGTCCAGGTGGATCAGGACGTGATCAAGCGGATCCGCACTGAAGTCCCCAAGGCACCATGGCTGGCGACAAAAGAGGCCAGACGCATTTCCGACATGCCGATGGAAGTAGCCATTAGCAACTCGGATATCGTTGGGCAGCTTTATAACCACGCCCGCAAAGAGATCGGCATTCTCTTCCAGGATGTTCTTCCGCTGCGCGACTTCGGCGGAATGATCCGGGGAGAGACATTCGACCGGGAGATTTACGAGGAATGCCGGAAGATCAATAAGACGTTCGGCACCCTGGTAGGCGAGCTCCGGAAACGAACTGAGAAGTGCGAGGCTGCTGTTGCCGAAGCGCAAGCGAAGTTCGAAGCCGTGAGAGACCACAAGAACGCCGACGTTCGCAAGAAGGCTTCGAAGGCACTCTATCGGGCTAAGGCTGCTCTGCGTAACAACGAAGAGCGCTGCCGGGAAGAGATGCGAAACTTTCACCGTTTCCTCGCCGATTGGGGAAACGGCAAGCGGGAGAACCGGAGAGGCTGGTGTCAGGCATTGCACTCGATCGCGACGAGTACACGAAGCGCGCAAGAGGGCAAAGCCACCGGCGCCATCGTCTTTCACGCCTTCCCGCAGGAAGCTCTCGACAAGCTGCTCGAAGAGACCGGCGGACGTCCCGTTCAACTTCATTTGCCTGAATTGCCTGATGGAGAGATTGTGTTCGACAACTCGGGGAATGTGTACCGGGTGGAGCGAATCCGGCTCGAAGGCGGGCAGATCCAGGAGCGGCGTATTTTCCTGTTCCAGATCACGGAGCACGGAAACATCATTCTCGACGGTGTGCGTGTGGATTCGGTACAACCGTTCGCCATCCAGGAAGGATCTGGAGAGATCCGGAATGGCATGGTGACGTTTTCGAACCTGCCGCAGCACCCCGCTGTTCGCACCCGCAAGGCCAGAGTTCTGCGCAGTCGCGAGGAGCGGCGCGAGTTTCTGGCAACCTGCGAAAAAACCCTCGGTTCGAGCTTTTCGGTGTTCGTGGACGGCGATCCAGCGAGCATCCGGCAACTCGACACCGATGCCAAGAAGCAAACGTTCCTCGAACATGCGCCGGTTCGCCCTTGGGAATCCCGGCCGTTTCAGGGAGCGCGAGTAGAGCAGTAAATAAGCACCCGGGGCCGCTCGAAAGAGCGGCCGCTGGGCTAGTTGGACAAAGGAAAGGAGATCAAGAATATGAGACGCCTTCTGATAGGAACTCTCGCGCTGACAATGACGTTCCCCCCGCTGCCGGCGCAGAAAATCGACACTGAAACCCCATCACGCGAGCGCGTGGTGCGGGTACAAACTGCTATGAACCATCTGACCGTAATCGAAGTAGCGGAGCCAGTAGCCACCGTTGCTGTCGGCTCTCCCCAAGCCTTCAAGGTTGAGCGACGCGAGAACAAGGTGTTCATCCAGCCGCTTCAAGAGAACGTGGCCACGAACCTTTTCATCTGGACCGCTTCGACCCGCCTGAACTACGAACTGGTACCGGCCGTCAGCGACGCGGGGCAAATGGACTTCGCCATCGATTACCGCCAGCCCCAGCCGCAGGCACAGGTCGCGCAACCGAAGCCAGCACCGGTAGCCGTCGTGTCTACCGTGCCGAACGAAATGCTCCTGAACAGCACGCCAGTCCGACTGGTTGGCGGAGCAGCGGCCGCGAAGGCCGACCTGGGTGTGCTGATCCGGGACGTCTATCGCAGGCAGGATGAGGTCTTTGTCCGTTTTTCAATCGAGAACCGCTCAAGCCAGACGTTGCGCGCGGGCCCTCCGGCGGTCGTATCCCTAACTGGACTGAAGTTTGATCGGTCGCTGTGGGCCTTCCAGAACGCGCAGTTGGGGATGGAATACGCCAGCCGTTTGAAGACTTACGACGCACCGATTCCAGTCAAAATCACACAATGCGAGCCAGGAGTTGCGGAAGTGGGTCCAGGCGAAGCGCGCATTGGCCTGATCGCGCTGCAGCTTCCGCCGGTGAACCCGGACGCGAAGAAGACTCAGCCCACCGTACTAAAGATTCTGTTTCCGATCGATCGCGCAGGAAATCTGACCGCCACACTGGTGCTGTAGATTCTACGGAGTCGAAGCCATGGAATCCGAGTATCAGACAGTTGGGCAGATGTACGAGCGTCTGCGGTTGATGATTCGTCAACGCAACGACACGGGATTCCGGCTCGCCGTGACAGATGCTGTCTTGGAGCCGCGGAACCCGTTCGAACCTGCAAACAAACGACGGCCTAAATCGGTTGTCGCCATCACCCTCATCCTCGTACTCGTCCTGGCACTAATCTTTCTCTATTTCAGCTTCCATCACGCGAGATAGATGGAACCGGAACGAGATGCACAAGAGGAGCTGAGCAGTATGGCGTCAAGCGCAACCAAAATGGCAAACGAACCGGAACAGACGGGGGAGGAACGGCAGCCTGATGTCCAGCTTCAGGACGTGCTGTTCTCGGCACTGGTCACTTCGGTATGTTACTGGACAACCATCTTTCTTCTGGCCATCGTCGGCACATACCTGATTGATTGGTGGCTCACCCATCCCGGACCCTACGCCGCGCCGGCGAACGATCCGTGGGGCATCACCACACCTCCGTGGCTGATATTGCCGCTGGCGCCGATCGGCGTCGTCGGATCTCTCGGACATGCGGTTTGGTGCGCCCTACGAGGACAGCGGACCTGGAAGATGCTCATAACGGCCGCCACCCTGGTCGCCGTCATGGGCTGCAGCAAGTTGCTCGAAATCTATCTCGCGCCGATGTAGAGCGGCCACAAGCGGCACGGTCATAGGCCGTGCGTGAGGTGCATATATGATCCAACACTCTGAAAACTCCCGGCGTGAGATCACCAATGCCGAGGCTGGCGTCGTTGGCGCGGTGCTCGGTTTTGGGCTTATCGCCCTGCTGCTGTACCTTGCAGTCGAACGCTACCACATCCGCAAAGAGCAGTTGGTCGAAGCTGGCCTCTACCTGTTCGTCATTGCCGCGGCGGTAATTGCGCCGGTCTTACGAAAATTCACCACGAGGGGCAAGCGGAACAAACGTCCGCCGTTTGTCATCCCGGCGCGCAAAGATGAGCGTGCAATCGAATCCGCCTGGAACCAAAATGCCGTGCTGCTCGGCTACGACATGGACGAAACGCCCTGGCTTTGGCCGGATGAAGTGCGCGTGATGCAAGGCATTGTGCTCGGCATGACCGGATCGGGGAAGACCACTCTGCTCAAAAACATCATCACCCAGGATATTGCGCGTTTCGTTGGGCCACCGGAGGATCGTCACCACATCCCGATGGTCATCTTCGACGGCAAGGGAGACCTCGAATTCTTCGAGCAACTGCTGCCACACATTCACCGCGCCGGACGGCTGCACCAACTGCGGTTGCTCAATCCATCGCGTCCCGAGTTCTCCGCCCTGTACAACCCGTTCTTCACACGTGACGACAACTATATGGCGCAGGTAAACATGATCTTCGGCAGCTTTAACCTGCACGACGAGTTCTTCGCCAAGCACCAGCTGAACTACCTTGGCGACATTGTGCGCGTCCTGTTCTATACCGGCGCCCGCTACAACTTCTACGACGTGATTGTCATGCTGCTCGACCAGGACGTACTGAAGGAACAAATCGACAAGGCTGTCCACCGGCTCGATCGCGACAGCAATGTCACCGCCCAGCAGCGGTTGAACTTTGAGATGAGCGTGAAGAACCTGACGCAGTCGCTTGAGGACCGGGAGCGTGTGCCCAAAATCCAAGGCCTGATTAACGAGTGCATGACGTTCCTGGACGACGAACTGTCGGCGGTAACGGGGCAGTACGACGACTTGTTGTCGATCGAAGACGTGATCGACCAGGAGCTGATCCTGTTCGTGAGCCTGAACTCAAACAAGAACATCGAGCCGGTGCGCTCGCTCGGGAAGATGCTGCTTCAAAACATCCAGCTCACGGTCGGCAAACGTTACGAGGACAAAGCGGACCGCCGGCGTCAGAATCGCCCCATCTTCTCCGTCGTACTGGACGAGTTCGCTCCGTTTGGTTATCGCAACTTCGCGCAGATTCTGCAGACTGCGCGAGGCACAAACACGGCGTTCCTGTTCTCCATGCAGAGCCTCCCGCAACTGATGCAGGTCGGCCGCGGCTTCAAGGAAGAGGTTACTTCAGCGCCGAAC